>CAVTBU010000010.1:0-231345 GCA_963733035.1 Pirellulales bacterium | reverse complement strand
TGCGATGCACATCACGGCCAGCGTGTTCATCAACGACGATGAGTCGGGCTTGCACGAGGACTACAAAAAGTGGCTCGAACGTCTGGCGCCGTTCGACGCGTCCCCTCAGCGCTACGCGCACAACCGCACCGGCGAGGACAATGCCGATGCCCATATGAAACGCCAGATCATGGGGCGCGAAGTGGTCGTCGGCATCACCGCCGGCAAGCTCGACTTTGGCCCCTGGGAACAAATCTTCTACGGCGAATTCGACGGCCGCCGCGCGAAACGCGTATTGGTCAAAGTAATTGGGGAGTGAGAGCGCGAAAGCGTAAGTCCCGGACGATTTTCACGTGAGAAGCCCTTCGGCGGCAGTACAATGGAGGCTCCCCAGGGGTATGTAAGAGTTTCCCTCCTCTGGAGAGTCGCAAAATCGTCGACCACGACGGCGGGAGGTTCCGATGCAACCGTTCCGGTCAAGCGATGCCAGGCGATGTCTCGATCGTCAATTGAAATTCCAGGCCGCGCTCGCGCAGCGAAATAGGTGGGACCGCGCGATTATTAAGTGGGCCCTGGGGCTGACACTGGCCGTTTCACCAGGTTTGACGGCGTTCGGCGGTCAAGCCGGCACGGACAAGAGCGGACCGGCTTCGAAAGCGACGCCACAACCTGCTGCCGATTCCAAAAGCGACGCCCCGTCGCGCGACTTTCAGTTGCGCGTCGTCGGACCCGACGGCAAGCCGGTATCAAAGGCCGAAGTCGAAATCCGCACGTCGCCGCGACCGAAGGCCCGGCAGATCACGCGCGGACGGTTTCTTCGCGTCTCCACCTACGGACTTTTCGCCGAAACCGATGACGAAGGACAACTCAACCTGCAATTGGTCGACAATCCCGAGCGATTTACCGTCAGCATCAAACAGCCGGGATACGGTCCCTATTGGGGCAGTTGGGACTCGAGTAGTCATCGAGAGGTTATCCCCCGGGAGTTCACCGCCGAACTGGATGCGGCCTGGTCGGTCGGGGGAGTGCTGGTCGACGACGCCGGGCAGCCCGTGAACGGCGCGGAAGTCCATCCCAGCATCGAATACAAAAAACGCCCCGGCGTTCACGAGCAGCTGGGCATCGGAACTCGCATCCGCAGCGACAAACAGGGCAGATGGCGATTCGACTGCGTGCCGGTTTCCATGCCCCAGGTCAGCGTGTCGTTCAGCCATCGCGACTTTCAGCCGCTGCGGCGGAATCTGCCCCGAGTCGACTTCGAAATCCAGGGTGATGCATCGCCTGCGGCCCGCATCAAACTGGACCGCGGACTGACGGTCGCCGGCACGGTGACCGACGAATCCGGCCAGCCGATCAAGGGCGCGCTGGTGCGCACTCAGTTCCTCAACGATATTCGCCAGGCGAGAACCGACGCGCAGGGTGTTTATCATCTGTCGGGCTGTGAACCGCGCATGGCGCGGATCGTCGTATCGGCCAAGGGTCGCGCCACCGACGTGCAAGAGGTCCTGGTCGGGCCGAACATGGCGCCGGTCGACTTCCAGATGAAGCCCGGCGGAAAGATTCGCGTGCGGGTGGTCGACGAGCAAGGCCATGGAATCGCGCGGGCGCGGATCTTCTTTCAGGAGTGGCGGGGCAGCTTCAATTATTTCGAGTTCGACAACGTGAATCAGTACGCCGACAAAAATGGCGTCTGGGAGTGGAACGAGGCACCGCTCGACACCTTTCAAGCCGATATCTGCCGGCCGGGCGGGATGCAGCTGTCGCGCCAGGCGCTGTTCCCGCGCGAAGAAGAATTCGTGTTCACCCCGCCCAGCGCGCTGGTCGTTTCCGGCAGTGTGATCGATGCGAAGACGAAGGCGCCCATTCAGAAGTTCCGCGTCATTCCCGCGCTGCGCAACACCGATTCTCGAGTCAGCCTGATCGAGCGCGATCGTTTCGAGGCCACCGACGGAAAGTACCGCGTGCGAATGACGCACGGTTATCCCGCACACCTCGTCCGCATTGAAGCAGACGGTTACCGCGTTGCCATCTCCCGCGACATCGCGACCGACGAGGGCGAGGTTCGCTACGACTTCGAACTGCAGCCTGCCGCGAACATCGCCGCGACGGTCGTCACGTCCGACGGAAAAGCAGCGGAAGGGGCGAAGATCGCCGTCGGCGTCGCAGGTTCGCAAATCAGCATCGATCGGGGCGATATCGACGACACGTCCACCTATTCTGCCGCCCGAACCGAAGCCGACGCCAACGGCCGTTTCAGCCTGCCGGCGCGGGGAGAACCCTTTCAGCTTGTGATCACGCACGCGGCAGGGTTCGCGTATTTGAACGCCTCGGACGACGAGCCCCTGGCCGATCCCATCGAGCTGACGCCCTGGGCTCGCTTGGAAGGCACGTATCGCGTTGGGGCTCAGCCGGCACGCGGCGTCACGCTGACGCTGAATAATAACGGCATCCAGTCCTACGGAGAAACCCTGTCGAACATCTTTACGCGTCACGAAGTGACGACCGACGAAAACGGGCATTTCGTTTTCGAGCGAGTGTTTCCCGGCAGCGGCCGCATCGGCCGCCGCATTGTCCTGATGGTCAACGACGGCGCGACGGAGACGGCTTCCTCCCTGCAGGTCTATGCAGAGTTCACTGCCGGCGAGACCACGACGCTCGAGCTTGGCGGCGCCGGTCGTGCGGTCATCGGCAAGCTGGTGGTGAGGAACAAGCCCGCCGCAGACGTGCTTTGGAACTTCGCGACCGTCAACTTGCAGGCTGACCTCGTCGCGCCGCCGATACCGCCGGTGCCTCCCGCGGTGCAGAACGATCCCGTGAAGCGCCAAGCTTGGTGGAACGAGTGGAGGGTCACCGATGCCGGTCTGGCCTGGACCGCCGCGTACGACGTCCACGAGCAAATGCGCCAAAAGGCGCCGTACCTTTACGCCACGGTGGCACGCGACGGATCGTTTCGCATGGATGACGTCCCCGAAGGAAATTTCGTTCTGAGTGTGATGTTCAGTCGAGAGGCGCCCGGCATTTTGCGCGACTACCGCCTTACCGTCCCGCCCGTGCAAGACGGTGCAACGACCCAGCCGCTTGACCTTGGCGTACTGACGCTCGAACAGCAGTAGCGCATCGCCGATTGTACCGGCAGTCGAAGCGGATCGGCCGCGCCAACCGGCGCTCGCGCGATGGGGCATCCGCGCTTTTTCGCTCGAAGCGTGCGCAGTTCGCTTCCTGGCGGTTGTGCGGGTTGCATGCGCGAGACGGGTTTCACTCGCTGGGTAACCTGCCCCGCCGGACGAGTGAAACTTGAATTCTTTTGCCCGGCTCGTCGATTCTCCTCGATGAGCAGCCGCTCCTTCGCACGGGCGGTTGCCGCTGTTGAGCGGGCGGCCGATTCGAGGGGAACAGGCGATGTCCCTGATGCGCAAATTCATGTTTTCCGGCGTGCTGATGAGTGCCGTGGCGATTCCGTACGCCATGTCCACCGGCTCCCAGTGGTGGACCACCATCAAGTCGAACGTGGCCAGCATGTCGCAGTCGAGCGAGCAGCCTGCCGACGCAACGCCCGCCAAGACAGCTTCGCCGCCGGAATTCACCGCCGGCTCGCCCACGAACTACGCCCAGGTAGCTTCGGCGCCCGGCAGACCGGCCCATTCGGTGCCGATCGAGGGTTATGGCACCTACAACCTGAGCGAGGTGATCAACTTTGGCGCTACGCCCTCCTGGGTCATGACGCGCTGGCCGCGGGTGACCGTGGGGCTGGCCGAGCTCGACATGCAGGGCTACCGAGTTCCGCTGGTGACTGGCACGCGGCAAGATGATTTGGCCGGTTCGCTCACCTACTATTTCGGAACCGACCAACGGGTGAAGCTGATTCACTTTCGCGGCACGACCGGCGATCCGCGTAAACTGATCCAATTGGTGATGGGGCAGTACAAGCTTCTTCCGCAGCCCACGGGCGATCCTTCGCTGCAGCTTTACCAGGTGAAGTGGAACGGAAAGCCGGTGAGCGAACTGCAAGTGCACACCGCCCAGGTGCTGCGTGCCTCCGATCCGTTCAAGCGCTTCCGACTCGAGCTGGCACTGAAACGGCCTTAAGCTCCGGCCATCGGCGACGACGACTCGTCACTCGACCGTCGCTTTCCCTTCCAGGCTGTTGATCCGGGCTTCGAGTTCTCGCACGCGGCGCTCGAGAGCGTCGATCCGCGACTCGGCGTCGCCCGTTGGCAGCGCCGGCTGAAGTTCGGCCGGCGACAAGGGCGACGGTTGTGGCGGACGAGCGCGGGTCTCCAGTTGTGGCCCGTCGCCGGCGGCAGGCACGTCGAGGGTCGCGGTCGCCTCCACTTTGCGGCCAGACTGCACGTAAGCAATCCTCACCTCTGATTTCACCACGTTCTGGATTGCCGCGGCCAATTCCTGAGGCGTACGAATCGGCTGACCGTTGACGCCGGTGATCACCGCGCCGAGCGGAATGCCGGCCTGCGCCGCCGCCGAATCGACGCCGACCGACACCACCTGGGCGCCGTCGTTGTTGGGTAAGGCATTTTGACGCTGCACTTCGACCGTCACCGGAATGGTGCGCACACCCAGCTTTGGCCCACCGGGCAAGGCCAGCGGGGGTGGCTGATCTGGAACCGGCAGGTCCTCCTGTAGTGTGCCCGGCTCCTGCGGTCGGCGACCAAGCGTGACGGCCAGCTTTTGCGCCGCGCCGTCGCGCTGGATGGTGAAGGGAAGTTTGGTCCCAGGCGGTTTGCCGTCCAGGACGCCGAGCATATCGTCCATTGTGCGGATGCGGCGACCATCGATCTCGGTCACCACATCACCGGCGGCCAGTCCGGCTTGGGCCGCCGGTTGATTGGGGTAGACTTCCAGCAACTGTACGCCAGTCGTGTCAGGCGTGTCGTCGCCGATCAGCCCCAGATAGCCGGGCTCGGCCGGCGCCGCGGGCTGCGCGCCCCCAATTGCTGGCGCAACATCTCCTCAACGCGCTTTAGAATAGGCTGAGCCGAAACGGGCGCAGCCAAGAGTGCAAAACAAACAGCGCTAATCGCCACCAAGCAAAATGTTTTCATCGTGGCACCTGGTTCTGGGGTGCGATCGGTGAGCAGGTTCTCCCAGGATAACAATTTCGGCACAATTGCCAAAACACCCCCTTATGCCGCACGCCGACCGCCAGCAGCTACGGTTCTCGCCGCTTTCGCCCGAACAATGGGATCGAGCCGCGCCGATTTTCTGGGGCGACCTGCCATCCGAGGCACAAGCGAGCGCCCTCGGCGCAATCCACGCGGCCCGCGCTACCTGCCGGTTGGAGATTTGGGGCGCATACCGAGGCGCCATGCTCGTCGGCGCGATGCGCGTTCAATTACAGCCGGGACGATCGGCCGTCATCGCCGCCCCCAGCCTGTTGCGTACCGAAGCGACCGACACCGCCGTGTCGCTGCTGGCGCACGTTCTCGAAATCTTGCGCAATCGAGACGTACAAGTCGTGCAGGCGCTCGTCGACGACCAGCAAACCAATGGCGAGATTCTGCGAACTGGCGGCCTTGCGCATGTCGGAGAACTGCACAGCATGGTATGCCTGGCAACCCAGTTTCCCCAAACACCGCCGTCTGCAGACGTCGACTTCCACCCTTGTGTAGATGCGCTCCACGCTCGACTAGCGAGGGTCGTACAGCGTACCTATGCGGGCTCGCTCGACTGTCCGGCGGCCGACGGCCTACGCTCGATCGACGATGTGCTGGCCGGTTATCGCGGCTCAGGGCCGCTTGATCCCGCAAGCTGGCTGATTGCCAACCAAAATGGCACCGACATCGGCTGCTTGATCGTGACCGAGGAGCCTGCACATGATCAAACGGAACTGACGTACATGGGAATCGTGCCAGAAGCGCGCGGTCGCGGTCTGGGTTTATCGCTCGTACGGCATGCGCAATGGATGACGCGCGTTTCAGGGCGAGCGCGGATGGTATTGGCCGTTGACGCGAAAAACGAACCGGCCAAGGCAATCTACGCCGAGGCCGGCTTCATCCGCTGGAGCAGTCGCCAAGTGTTTTTGCGAGCCTTGTAAATCGGAGCGTCGCGAAACACGTGCAAATCGCCGCTCGTTTTTTGGTTCGATTTTCAATACGTCCGCAAGTCATGACGACCGCGAACCTTGCGCGAGTTCTGCGCACAGCGCGCGAATGGAGCAAACAGTTTTTCCACCTGTTCGATGACGAGCGCGAAAAAAAATTTCGCGCGACTTGCGCTCACACGATGAAAACAATTCACGGCAATTTCCGGGCTCGCCGCGTTGCCTCCGACTCGCAACCCACAGCGCGGTCGAGAGGGGCCTTTGACAGCAACGCTAGCGACCGTACAATCGGCGTCTCGGGTGGCAACGATTGACCCACGGCGGAAGAGCCGTCGCGGGTTTCGGCGGATGCTCATCGGATCACAAGCTGCTGGTGGCTGGTCAGACGCTGGCGCGTTTCATGTTCGTGTGGTTTGATGGAAGTGCCGCGCGCAAATTTGGGGGCGCAGGACGTGATCACGGACGATCGAGAAATCGTTTCGGCAATTCGTGCTCGACTGGCGGACCGCATCGGTGGCGATCGATACGAGGTTTGGTTCGGCCCCACGACGCAGCTTGCCCTGCGTGGCGACACGCTCATAGTCAGCGTGCCCAGCCCGTTCTTTCAGGACTGGCTCCGTTCGCACTTTCGCAAGGACCTGGAAATCTGCGCTCTGGAGGCCAGCGGCCGACCGTTGGTGCTGGAATTTCGGATCGTAACGGCAACGGACAAACCGGTCGAATCGAAACGGAAGAGCCTTCGGCGGACGGAACGCAAACCGAACTCGACGGCCGAATCGTCAGACCGCTCGATGGCCAACAACGATGAGTCACCGAGCGGCGCGTCCGCCAGCCTTGCTACGAGCGAGGCTTCCCCGTCGACCCCTTTGCGCCGGCGTCTCCACGCATTTGAGTCGTTCGTCGTGGGTAACACCAACTGCCTGGCTCACAAGGCAGCGCAAATGGCCGTGGCGCAGCCGGGCGGTTACTCTCCCCTGCTGATTCACGGCCCTACCGCCACAGGCAAGACGCATCTGCTGGAAGGAATCTACGGGGCATTTCGCAAGACACATTGCCGTCGAGGGGCCGTTTACCTGTCGGCCGAACAGTTCACGAGCCACTTTCTGCAAGCTCTGCACAAGAGCGGCATGGCCAGCTTTCGTGGCCGATTTCGTGATCTGGATCTGCTGATCATCGACGACTTGCAGTTTCTGGCCGGCAAGAAAGCCACGATTGGCGAGTTGCAACATACGATCGACGCTCTGCTGCGATGCGGCAAACAACTCGTCTTCGCGGCCGATCGCCCGCCGACGGCCCTCAAGGGGTTGGCCCCGGAGCTCGTCTCGCGGTTATCTGGCGGCATGGTCTGCCGTCTCGAACCGGCCGAATACGCCACGCGACTGGGTATTGTTCGCCATCAGGCCGCTCAACTCGGCATGAACATCCCCGAGGAGGTGCAGGCCTACGTCGCCACCCACCTCACCGCGCAAGCCCGCGAACTGATCGGAGCCCTCAAACGGCTCCACGCGATGAGTCTCGCGCATGAGCGGCCGATTACGATGACGCTGGCCGAAGAGACGCTGGCCGAACTGGTCGACCATCAAAACCGGTTGGTCAAGCTGCCGGACATCGAGAAGGCGGTGTGCGAAGTATTCGGCCTCGACCCCGATAGTCTGCAATCGGATCGCAAAGGGAAACTCGTGAGCCATCCTCGGATGCTGGCGATGTACCTCGCTCGGAAATACACCCGCGCTCCGCTGGCGGAAATCGGCAGCTACTTCGGCAAGCGGAGCCATAGCACGGTGATCTCGGCCCAGAAAAAGATCGAGGGCTGGATGACCGGAAGTGCCACACAGAAGCTCGCCGAAACGTCGCTCAGCGTGGAAGAAACCATCCGTCGCGTCGAAGCGCAACTACGTGCCGGCTAAAGCGGCCAGCCAAATCACGTGCCGACGCGCCAACAGGTTACACGCCGCGGCAGACAGATTGCCTGGCGGGACGATCACCGCGGCCCTGCGAACTCTACGCGAATCGCGTCAGGCCCGGCATGGCGACTGGCGGGATGCTGACTTCGGCCCACTCGTACTTGACGGGCGTGAGGTCCTCGCTCGAGTTGAGGCATTGGTCCCACGTGAGCGTCTGGCCCGTGTAGGCCGCCATGCGGCCCATGATGGCCATCATCGAGCTTTTCGCCATGTACTCGCCATTGTTGATCGGGTTCGACGAGCGGATGGCCGAAAACATTGCGCGGTGTTCTTCCTCGTACATGTTCGGCTTCTCGCCGCGGTAGCGCCAGGGCTGTTCCCCCTCAATCACGGCTCGCATCAGCTCGGCCTTGCCCTTGCTGCCGACCACGTGATCGGAAACGTCGACCGAGCAACCAGCCATTTGTCTGCAATTGGCAAACAGCTTGGTGCCGTTCTCGTATTCGTAAATCACGGCAAAGTGGTCGTAGATATTGCCCCACTGTTCGCCGGTGCGAACTTGTCGGCCGCCCAAACCGGTGGCCTTCACCGGCGGCACGTCGTGCATTACCCAAGCGGCCTTATCGAGGCTATGCACGTGCTGCTCGACGTTGAAGTCGCCCGACAGCCAGGTGAAATACAGCCAGTTGCGAAGCTGATATTCCATTTCGCTCCACGACGGCTGCCGGCCGTGATGCCATAGCGTGCCGGTGTTGTAACTAACGTGCAGCGTCAGAACATCCCCGACCGCGCCATCGTGAATCCGCTTGATCGTTTCGATCTTGGGAGGATCGTAGCGGTAGCACAGCCCCGAGACGAGCGTCAGGTTTTTCTTTTTCGCTTCCTCCGTCGTTTCCAGCACGCTACGGATCCCCGGAGCGTCGACAGCCACCGGCTTCTCGCAAAAGACGTGCTTGCCCGAGGCAATCGCGGCTTTCAAATGTGCGGGCCGAAAGTGCGGCGGAGTCGCGAGGATGACCACGTCGACGTCGGTGGCCAGCAACTTTTCGTAGGCGTCGAAGCCCGTAAAGCAGTGATCCGGATCAACCGTGACACGAGCGGCGCTTCCTTTGCGCAATTGTTCGAGACTCGACAAAGCGCGATCCTCGAACGCGTCGGCGACGGCCGTCAACTGGGTATTTGGATCCGCGGCAAAAGCGTTCCCCACGGCACCGGTGCCGCGACCGCCGCAGCCGATCAAACCAATCTTCAGCATGTCGCTTCCCGCCGCGTGTGCCGAGCGGCTGACAAGCAGGCTCGAGCCCAGCGCTCCGCCGGCCGCGATCAAGGCCGACGACGACTTGAGAAACTGGCGGCGGGAAGGTTGAGCGGCGGGCGATTCGTGCGGTTCGGCCATCGGTGGGTTCCTTTACAGAGGTCGCGTGGCGGGAGGGCGGATGCGCGCGTTTGCTCCGCGGCCATCGAGCGCCCGCTGCGATTATAACCAGCGTGCGCGGGCAGATGAAAGACCGTGGTGCCGATTACACCGCAAACCCGCCATCAGCCGTCCCCGCGAACCGAACTTACGGACGCCGGACCGTCAGGGCCCGAGCTTCGACCGCGCGCAAAACACGACGGCACTACTTGAGCTTCTGGATATATCGCAGGAAGTCGGTGTCAAGTTGTCCCAGATTGTCGCCAAACGCCCGGCGAAATTCTTCGATGCGGGTTTCCGCGTCGTCCCACACGAGTTGTGGTTTTTGTGACAGCACTTGCAGATAGGCCACATACTCTCGCGGATGGTGGTGGAGCAGGTAGTAGTTGAGTGCCCAGGCTTCCGCGTAGGCATCGAGTGCCGTGCGGGTGTCGCGAATGCGTTTGTCGTCGGCAATCAGGCTCTTGAGCGAGTTCGGCGGGCGGCTACGCAAGTATTGACGGAACTGCGCGAGCCTGCCCGGGCTGAGTGCGCCGATCGTGCGCCAGCCGCGGGCACTTTGCAAATCGGGGGTTTCGAAAAACACGGCCAGCCCCTCGCTAACCCAGAGCGGAATGTCGGAGAAGCGTGTCTGTAGACCGCTGTTGAAGGCCACTTGATGCGTGGCCTCGTGGATGATCGTGGCCACCGACTGCGTGGCCTCGGGGCGAGCCAGCATCTGATTGATTTGCGCGGCGTTCGACCGTCGGTCGCCGGCGACTCGCAGCGATTCGACGCCGGTCAGGTCGTACATCACGATGCGATTCGTGCGGAGGCTGTAATAGCCGACAATCGCGTCGGCCGCGTCACCCAGTTCGCTCTTGGCGTAGTCCGCATACGACTGGCGCGAATGGAACACCACCGCCACCAGCGGAAATCGCGACTCCTCGAGTTTGAGACCTTTGCGCGACCAATAGTTGGTGAACCCCTTGTACAGGCGCTCGAACAACGCACCGCACCAGGCCGCATAGTCGCGCGAGGTGTTGTAGCAAATCAGATAGTGGTGCGTGGTGTAGACGTCGAAACCCTCGGGTAGCTCGGCAAGCAGTTGCCGGCCCAGTGCCTCGCTATCGAGCGGTTCGAAGGGCGTGTCATCGGACTGGCGGCGGACAATTTCGCCTGGCTCCAGGGCCCAGAGCGTGCCGTCGGCCGATTGCAGTAGGATCCCCCCGTCGGCCGCAGTCACCAAAACCTGTCCCGCGACGTCTTGTTCTTGGCCGTCGCGCCGGAAGGCAACGTGTTCAATCGCTTGGGCCGACGCCGACAGCGTGGTGGAAAGCAATAAGTAAAGGACGATATGCTTCACGCGGCAAACCACACAAGCAGTGGGGGAGCGGCAACCCGGATCGGGCTGAAGATTGGATCCCCTTTATCATAGCACGGGGGGGCCGCCCGAAGCCATTGCGATGGGAGGCCGCTAGCAACCGGTGAATTGCCATTTTTCCGCATCCTATGCCACCGCGCCGAGTAGCGAGGAAGTGGTCTGGAGCCACGCCGGAGGTTTTGCTACAAACCTCCGCTACCTTTCGGGAAATTCCCTTCTGCCTCTCACTCGAGTCGCTATGCACGGCCGGCTTTCCAGCTTGGTGCCTTGGGCAATTGGCTGCCTGCTGCTGTTGTCGGGCTGCGCTGATACCTGCGCACTCGATTAACCGGTTTGTGACAAGGCCCTTCACGAAAACACCGGAAGAATTGTACGGAATCAAGACTCCCAAAGACCGCGTGAAGGAATTTCGAAAGCTTGCCAAGGAAGCCCGAAAGTTATCGCCGGCCGAGCAGGAACAGCAAGTCGCCAAGCTGTCACGCGAGTTTCACGACGAAAGCGACGGCTGGGTGCGACGGGAAATTTTACGCGCCCTTGCACAGTTCCCCCAACCCGACGCGGGCGCCGTGTTGGTGCGGTCGCTCGAGGACGGCGAAACCGAAACCCGTCGGGTAGCGTGCCTGGGGCTGGGCGTGCGCGGCGACGAGATTGCCGTCCGCGAACTAGTGCGAGTCCTGGGCACCGAAACCGAATTGCCAGTTAGGCTCGCGGCTGTCGAGGCACTCGGTGAAGCGGGAAGCACCCAGGCGCTCGTGCCGCTGGCCGACGCTCTGGCCGATTCCGATCCCGCCCTGCAAGCCCGCGCACACGAAGCGTTGGCACAGGTCAGCGGTCACGACTACGGGAACAACCTGCAGGCGTGGCGCGAGTACGCGCAGAATGGCGCGACGGATGCACCCGAGATAAGCATTGCCGAAAAACTGCGTCGCGCGATCTATTAGGCGCCGGCAAATGCGCCGCTAAAAACCGCAGTCCTTTCTCAATCGACATGACGCGGGCGGCGGTCGCAAGTCTGGACCAGCAAGGCGGGTTACAACGCCGAAATCCGACCGAACCTCGTAATCAACCGGCGGTGTTCGGCCGATATCAGTACTCCGTCGGGGTATTGCTGGCATCGGGATACTGGCAACCTGACTCCTACCTTCCGCTAGCCTTACCCACCCTTATTCACAAAAATAACCGTTGAAGTTCCGCGCCGTCGGAACTTGCGTTTCAGGGGACCATCGATGAGTGGATTAAAGTTGTCGGCCGTCGGATCCTGTTCCGCCCTCTGGTTGTGGTCGCTGACCCTGGGTTGGACCACGCCGGTTGTCGCGGCCGAACCTGCGGGCCCAATGCTGATCGGACCGAGCAACCGCACCGCAATCGCGCCCGTCGCGACAAGTGAGGAGCTGCGAGAAGCCCGTCGGCTGCTCGTCGATCTTCCCGGTTCCGACCCGCTGTCGGCCGCGACCAATCAAATGCTGCTGTTTGGCGCCGGCCCAAGCGATGCGGACGACGACACGACTGAGATCGACGTCGTCGAAATCGAGGACGATCCGGCGACGGGCGATCAGTTGCTCGAAACGAACCGCGACCGGCAAGCACCTGGTGCCGTCACTAAGACGCCCGGTGTGCAGGCCGCGAAACTTTCGCCCGAAATGCTGGCCTTGTGCGAGAAGATTCGGACCGTACTCGCCCGCAACTACAAACGGCACCAGAGCGCCCGCGACAATTCGCCCTGGGAGATGATGCACGCGATTATTGCCTATGGCGTCGACACGCAGATCTACAAGGAAGGCCCGGGTAGCGAGACCGTCAACGCGATCGGCTACATGTGCTACAACTACCCGTGCCGTGGACAACGCATGCTCTACATCAGCGGCGGCAAAGTCGACGCCAGCCGAGGCGTGGGCGTGCAAGGACACGGCGGTCAGTTCCTGGCGATACTCGCCCAGTCGCGCGTCATGAGCAACTACCCCATGATGGTCGACGGCAAGCAGTTCACCCTCGAGGATCTGATCGAGCGTGAGAAGGAGACCTGCGTCTCGGGCGAGGAACTCACATTCAAGCTCATCGCCCTGTCGCACTTTCTCGACCCGGATGCCACCTGGACAACTTCCAATGGGCAAACGTGGTCGATCGAGCGGTTGGTGCGCGAGGAACTACGAGCGCCAATCCGCGGTGCTGCCTGCGGCGGTACGCACCGGCTGATGGGATACAGCTATGCCCTGAAAAAACGAGCCCAACGCGGCAAACCGATCACGGGTGACTTTGAGCGGGCCCAGATCTATCTGCGCGACTATCATCGCTATACGTTCGGCCTGCAGAACCCCGATGGCAGCTTCAGCACGGCTTGGTTCGAACGCAAGGCTGCTGACCCGAGCATCGACCGCCGCATCAAGACCAGCGGTCATATTCTGGAGTGGATCACCTTTTCGCTGTCGGACGACGAATTGCGCGATCCGCGGATGGTCAACGCGGTCGACTACCTGGCGACGCTGATGCTGGCCAACGACGGACATTCTTGGGAAATCGGTCCGCTCGGACATGCCTTGCACGGGCTATTGCTCTATGAGAACCGGGTGTTCAAGAACGTCGTGCCAATGCGAACCGCCCCCTTGGCCGACGGCCAGGCCGAGGTCACGCCGCTCGAAGCCCGGCGTCTGGAAACGAAGTAGACCAACAACACGCATTCCCCCATGAGACGGCCCCGACCGCTTGCCAGCGCGGTCGCCGGGCCGATCTTTTGCGCGTTTCCAGCGAGCAATGTGACCGGGTTCCCAACGGCGTGGTCTTATCTCTTGCTGTGTCGCTTGCCGTTGCCCAGCGGAGGTAAAGTTCTTACGATTGCGGTGCCGTGACGGCAGCACTGTCGTGCTCAACTTCCCGTGGAATTCGTCCGCCGAGTGGTTACCTAGCCTGTGAAGACGTACCGATTTACGGACCAATTCGAGACCGTTTTTGGCGCCGCGGCCCGGCTTTCCAAAGCCGCCGCGGCCGATGCCATCTTGGTGCTGCTCGAGGGTCCCACGGAATGGGACCGTCTCAAGGAACATTGCGACGGCGAGAAGATCCTGGTGGCCGCCGACTTTGCCGCACAACTCGAGGGAGCCGGCGACGCAGGACTCGCGACTGTCGTCCTGAAGATGCCCGAGGCGCCGGTCCATGAAAAACTGACGCAGGCCATCCTGGAAGCCGTGGCGGACGATATCTTGGCCTCGGGGGCTCAGGTCGTGGCCGTGTACAGCGGTTTTGAGCCGGGCACCGTCGATTCGATCAGCCTGATTCACCTCGGCGAGCACCTCGGACAGCTCACCTCGCGCGACTTGCGGCAGCTCGAAACCCGTGTGCCGCTCGATACGCTCAAGACGGTAGTCGACATGGCCGTGGAAATTGGGCGCGAGGGACGCGAAGGGAAGCCCATCGGGGCCCTGTTTGTCGTTGGAGACGCCCGCAAGGTGCTGGCCAGCAGCCATCCGGTAGGCTTCGATCCGGTGCGGGGCTATAGCCGCGACGAGCGAAATCTCGACGACCCGCGGGTACGCGAAGGAATCAAAGAGATTTCTCAGCTGGACGGCGCGATCATCGTGTCTGCCGACGGCATCGTCGAAGCGTCGGCCCGCTACATCGACGCCCCGGCCGATAACATCACGCTGCCCAAGGGATTGGGTGCCCGGCACTGGGCGGCCGCGGCGATCAGCCGCAAGACCAATGCCGTGGCCGTCGCCGTCAGCGAATCAAACGGCACGGTACGCATTTTCCAAAACGGCGAAGTCACCCTCCGCATCGAACCCTTCCGCCGCCCGATGAAGTGGAAGGATTTCGAGTACGAACCGCCTCCGGCGGAGTAAGCCGGAGGAAAACCAAGGTGGACGACCGCCGTTGGTGGGACGATCCCTCCCCTTTTTTTGCCAATTTGCCAGGGTATCCTAGTCTCGTTCCGGCCTCTGTTCCGAACCTGATCGCCGCGTGTCCCGTACTGTCATCCGACACGGGCGCAGCTTGCGGTTCGGCTTCCGTGTGTGCAAGAAGAATCTCGTCCGATCTGGCGGGTTCGGGCGTCGGTTTGCGGTTTACCAGATAGGGCACAATCTGCTGCCAGTGCCACGAGTTGGCTGTTGCGCTCTGCTCTCGGTGTGTGGGAAAGTCCTGCTTGGCTTCCGGCTCGACGTTTTCGGAGCGGTCAAATGATCCGTAGCACCTTTGATGGCGTTTTGAGCCGGAGTTCCTCGATGCCAACCGAAGACACGAAAGTCAAAGTCGTGCAGCGGCTTGCCAAGATCGGTGCGGAGCTAAGCGCACTGGAGGAAGACGAGTTCCCATCCGAGGAGTTGACTCAGCGTCTCCAATACCTTCGCGAGCTGCGGCGGACTTGACGTCCGTGCTAATGGCGGATCACCTGCAAGATTCTTAGCCAGTTGTCGCCCGGCCTACGGGCGGGCCTCGACGCGGCAAGCTCTCGGCGCGATATTCACTTTACAACCTTCTTGAATGTCGCACGTGTCACATCGGCCGGCCTAGGAACTCGTCGACGAGTTTGCGAGGGGCTCCGATGTCGACGATATGCAGTCGGCCAATACACTCCTTCGCAGCCGACAAAAGAAAGCCCGGCTTCGCGGCGACAAACGTGCACGTGTGCGCTGCTCGAATCGTATGCTGGGCTGCCTGGCCCGTATCGCAATCCAATCCGCTCGGCACATCGACCGCGAGCACTGGCACGCCGCTGGCATTGACTGCGTCGATCACCTCGTCATACGGCGGGCGTGGCTCTCCTTTTGCGCCCGTGCCCAGCAGTGCGTCAACGATCCACGCGACATCCTGAAACTCCGAGCCGATCGTCGACACCTCCACGCGGCGCATCGGCACGTCGCACTTGCTGAGCACCTCGTAGTTGCGGGCCGCGTCGCCATGCAAGCCCGCCGGGTCGCCGCACAATAGCACGCGCACCTTGTGGCCACGCAAGTCCAAATGTCGGGCGATCACAAATCCATCGCCACCGTTGTTGCCGCTTCCGCAAACAATAACCACCGGCCCAGCAATCCCCAGATTGCAAAGGACATCCGTAGTACCGCGACCGGCGTTCTCCATTAAGACCAGACCGTTCAGGCCGTACTCTTCCACGGCGCGACGGTCGAACTCGCGAGCCTGTTCCCGCGAAATGGTGGCGTTCGTCATCGTTCGACTCCCCCTATTGTCGTACTTATTGCCGACCGAGACGATTCTACGCGCCGTCAGAGACGAGCATCAACTAATAGAATCCTCGCTTTGCGTTGCGGTACCTTGGCCGTGCAATGCTGACACCAGCGCGCCGCATCTCGCGGTTTTTGCGGCAACTACCGGTTGTCGGGACAAGTAGCTCGGCATCTCAGGCATTTTCCGCAATTTCGGCTAAGAAAACGCCGTTTTGTCGTTTCCGGCATAGGTTCTCCCACATCGGCCCACCAGCCGGCGTCGATAGCGTGTAGCAGAAGCATGGCGCCTCGCGCGGTTGCCGAGCTAAGAGCCAATGCTTCGGTTGGTCCGTCATTCGGAAACTTCGATCGAGGAGACTTGTGGCATGATTCGCACTGTGACTTGGGCACTGGTGGCCGCCTCGCTATTGGCGGTGGGAACGATCGCCGTTGCTCGCAATACGGCAAACCTCACGCGGCGCGACATCCGTTCGATGCCAATTCTCGAGCGGCCTTCGCGGCCCGGACATTTCTACGGCAACGCCGTGCGGCGAAACTACTATCGCGGCACGCAGCGCGGGACAAGCCGCGGCGTGATGCCCGGCACCGTCTGGGAAGGCTACTCGACAGCGCCGCGACAAGACGCTTGGGTGGAAACGGGCGAAACGGTCGTTAACGAATAGCCTTGATTGACCCTGGCGCACGGACACGTCGCCAGTTTGACGCAAACAAAAACCGCCAGGAGCCTGAGGGCTGCCTGGCGGTTTTCTTTGCTTAACACGTAGTCCGAACCGGATTAGTGCGGCGGCCAGAACCAGAAGGCGAATGCCGTCGCCCCGGCCCCTTCGAACAGCGCGGCACGCAGACTGAGCGGTATCGGCTCAAACAGATACGGTGCGCAACTGCCTGGGCGGTAGTACCCCAGCGAGTACACGCATTCGTTGGGCGGACGCAAACCCATCTTGTAGGGCAGCAGTGGTACGCTGACGAAGAAGTGGGCCGCCGACATGAACGGCTGTACGACTGGGTTCCAAGAGTGACCGTAGCGTTCCAGCTGCACGTCCTGGAAATACAGCGGCTTGGAGCAAGTGCCGCTGGCCTTCCAAGTAAATAGAGTCGGTGCGAAATTACGACCGGCGAATTTCGGCGCGTCGAAGTCGCGCCCGAGTCGACAATCACAGGGAAAGTCGGTTCCCTCGACTCCCTCGATTAAAAGTCCCACGGTAATCGTCGTGATGTCGCGCTTCTGCAACTCTTGCAACGCTCGTTGACATTCGTCGTGCTGGTCCGCGCAACCCACACCGCCTGGTTCGGTGCTCAGACCACGATCGAGCAATTGTTCGCGTTCCTCCGGCGGAATCACTGCCGGCTCGCGCGGCTGGCGCAGCGGTTCGTCTCGGAACAGGTCGTCCACCGCCGGCGGCGCGACGTCGTCTGGCATCGCTGGCGGAGCACTTTGGACGGGTGTCGTCTCCGGGACTGGCAAGGCCGGCGCAGCCTCGGTGGAGGGTGTCGCGGGTTCGGTCGCGCTTTCAAAAGGATCGCGCAGCGCCGAGTCTTGGCTCTTCGCGGCAGTCGATTGCGAATCGCTCGTCGGCGGAGCCTGGGGGTCCTCGTATGCGCCGACCTGCATCACCGAATCGCGCAGCCGCGCCCGCGTCTGCTTGGTCGAAATCTGGTTGGCTCTGAGAGCGACCGCTGCCGGTCGTTTCGTTTCGTCCGGCTCAACGGCCGACACTTGTCTAGCCTCTCCCGCAGGAGCAAACGCATCCGTGGCCCGCACGGCAGGTTGTTGCGGTTCGACGGCAGAGGACGCGCCACGAGCCCGCCATTTCAGACCGCTGGCTGCCTTCAATTTGGCCGGAGCGACCGACGCGGCGGGGACGACCGGGCGAAAGACTTCCTCGCTGGCCCACGCAACTGGCAGATGGATCGCCTGAGCGATCGCCAGCGCGGCGGTGCACGCGCCCCAAGTCATGCGGCGCATAGCCCGCGGCGACAACCTAATGGTCGTCCGACGCGGTACTGTAGTTGGACGCTTCCTGCGTGATCGCGATGTCATGTGGATGACTCTCCCGTACTCCTGCCGCGGAGATCTGAATGAACCGTGTTTTGGTGCGCAACTCTTCAATGGTTTGCGTGCCGCAATATCCCATGCCGGCTCGTAATCCGCCCACGAGCTGATAGATGAAGCTGCTCAAAGGACCCTTGAACGGCACGCGCCCCTCAACTCCTTCGGGCACGAGTTTGCCAGGTTTGCGTTCGACGCCCCGCTGGCGATAGCGTTCGCTTGAGCCTTGCATCATCGCACCCAGCGAACCCATGCCTCGGTAAACTTTGAAGCTTCGTCCTTGATAGAGGATTTGTTCTCCCGGGCTCTCGCTCAAACCGGCCAATAGCCCGCCAATCATGACCACATGAGCACCCGCCGCGAGGGCTTTTGTCACGTCGCCCGAGTAGCGAACGCCGCCATCGGCAACGATCGGCACGCCGGCATCCTTCGCGGCTTGGGCCGCCTCGTAAATTGCGGTAATCTGCGGAACCCCGACGCCGGAAATGATTCGCGTCGTACAAATCGAACCAGGGCCGATGCCTACCTTCACGGCGTCGGCTCCCGCCTCGATCAGGTCGCGGCAGCCGGCGGCGGTTGCCACGTTGCCGGCCACGACGTCGATGTCCCACTGCTTCTTCAAATTCTTGACCGTCTCGATCACGTTGTTCGAGTGCCCGTGGGCGCTGTCGACCACCAGCACGTCAACGTCCTTTGCTAGCAAGCTTTCAACCCGCTCGTAGTCATGCACTCCGACCGCCGCTCCGACCCGCAACCTACCCTGCCCATCTTTACAGGCGTTCGGAAACCGCTTCATCATGTCAATGTCTTTGATGGTGATGAGGCCGGTCAGTGTGTAATTTTCGTCAACCAGTAGAAGTTTCTCGACCTTTTTTGCCATCAAAATCTTCTCAGCTTCCTCAAGCGTTACGGCTCCCGTAGCCGTTACCAATTGTTCCCGGGTCATTACCTCGGAAATCTTGAGCTCAGCGTTCTCGAGAAAGCGAAGATCGCGGCGGGTGAGAATGCCCACCAGTCGGCGGTGTTCGGTCGTAATTGGCACGCCCGAGACATTGTGCTGGTCCATCACTTCGCGCGCCCGACCGACGCTGGCATCGGGCGGTAGCGTCACCGGATCGGTGATGATGCCGTTGGCGCTGCGTTTGACCTTGTCGACCTCCTCGGTCTGCCGTTCGATCGACATATTCTTGTGGATCACGCCCAGCCCCCCTTCCTGAGCCAGGGCGATCGCCATCTCGTTCTCGGTCACCGTATCCATCGGCGAGCTGAGCAGTGGGATGTTCAGTCCGATGCGGCGGGTGAGTCGCGTGGTCACATCCACTTCCGAAGGGACGACGGCGCTATACCGTGGCTCGAGCAAGACGTCGTCAAAGGTGATGCCGGTCGAGGCAATTTTGTCCTTCATGGTGGGGCTCCGCAGGCAGGAAAGAGAATCCTGGATTATGCAGTGATTTCGCCTAATTGGCAATGAGCCTGAATGGTTGGTGGTGTCCTAGCGCACAATGCAGGACACTACCGAAAGGTTGGTGGTATTCGCCGATTCTGGGATGCTCGGGGGGCGGGCGGACCGTTTTGCACTATGACCGCGACCCGTGGTAGGCAATTCCGTCATCCACAACCGCCTCAACTTCTCGGAACAATCACCGGACTTACAATGTTTGGTCCTTCAGCGTCTCGATTTCCAAACCGACCGTTCAACATCGCGTAGGACACGTGGGTAGCGCAAAGCAGACACGACTGAACAGCCCGCGGTAGTACTACGCCGCGCACCGGTTAGAACCCCAAACTGGCCAACGACTGACGAGGAATCAGAAATGCCTACTCGCTGCGCCTGGGCCGAAGGCGATCCGCTGATGCAGGCCTATCACGACCACGAGTGGGGCGTCCCCGAGTTCGATAGCCGGGCGCTGTGGGAGAAGCTCATGCTCGACGGCTTTCAAGCCGGGCTCGCCTGGATCACGATCCTCCGCAAGCGCGATGCGTTTCGCCAGGCGTTTCGAGGATTTGATCCAGCGAAGGTGGCCCGCTTCGGCGAGAAAGACGTCGATCGCCTGCTGCAAAACGACGGAATCGTCCGCTCGCGGGCCAAGATCGAAGCGACCATCGGCGGTGCGAAGGCGTTTCTGCAAATGGCCGAGCGCGGTGAGGACTTCTCCAAATTCGCCTGGGGCTTCGTCGGTGGAAAGCCGATTCGCAATCGAACGGGCAAGTTCCCAGCCAAGACTCCGCTTTCGGAGGAAATCTCCAAGGCGCTCAAGCAGCGCGGATTCAAATTCGTCGGACCGGTGATCGTCTATGCCTGGATGCAAGCCACGGGCATCGTGAACGATCATTCGCCGAATTGCTTTCGCCGCACGAGGCGCGGATAGCCTGCGAGCAACTTGCCAAGCTGCTGGCTAGGCAGACACTACCGGCTCGCTTCGTCGACCGCGCGCGACGCCGCCTTGTCCTGGCTTCCCGGCGGTGCCGGAGCGGGGGCCTGCGGAGTTGGTGCCGCCGGGCTCACCTCAGCAGCCGGTTCAGTGACCGGAGCCGACTGGAACAACTCCTCGAGCGGGCCGATTGCACGCCGAACAATCTGGAAGCCAATCATGAGCACGATCACCACGGCCAATCCGACCAACGTATAGACGATTGCCTGCTGGAACGCCTGGTCACCCTTGGCCGTTCGACGAGCGGCCAACGGGTTGATCATTGGCGTAGCGCCGGCGGCGCTGGACAATTTACTCTCGTAATCGTCGACTTCGTTGTTCGATAGATCGCTCGTATCGAGGCCGTAGGGGTCGTCGTCTGCGTCGAGCGGGATGGCGGCCGGAACGTTCTTGTCCGGCGTCTTCTGCTGGGGAGTCGCCTGGCGCGCCGGTGACACCGGCATCGCCGTCGGGACGGCCGGCTGCGCAACGGGCACCGCTTTGCCAACCGGTACCGCGGCCACCTGGGCGCGGAAGATAGTTTTGCCTTCAGTTCGGCGTCGTAGTCGGTTTTACGCTGCGGGTTCAGCAGGCAGACTCGGGCAGCGGCCAGTTCATTGAGGATCTGCTGCGACAACGCGGCGTTTCGCCCCGATTGAAACGTACGCACGTGCGCCATCTGCCGGTCTGCGGCGTGATCAATCACGTCCAGATCGGTTTCGAAGATCGCAATGCCGAGCAGTCGATAGTGGTTCGGCGGCTGTTCGTTTGGCGGAATCCCCAGCCAAACGTGATAGCCATTGAACGATTCAGACATGGACCCATTGAGACTCGCGCGAGACAGTCGAATCCCCCCAATTCAGGGTTTTTGTATTATAGGCGGTCTGTCGAGCGCGGTTCAAGATTGACCCCAGGAACCCGCCGAACTTCGGCAGTCCGTTCGAATTCGGCGGTCTTATCGCTTGGCAATGACCTTGACGATCAGGTTATCGATGACTCGCTTGACCCCCGCAATTCCGTTGGCAACCTGCACGGCAGTCGGCTTCTGATGCGCGTATTGCACGGTGCCGCTGAGCGTCACCTGACCTTTCACCGTAGCGACTCCCACGCGGCACGGCGAATTCAAGCCGCGCCGGGCGAGCTTTCCCAGCACCTGCCGAGTGATTGTTTTATCCTGGACCGGAGTGATCGCCATTTGAGTGCCTCGGGTTAAAGTTTTGAAATGAGATTACCGTCGTTTTTGCTGGCTTGAGACGGCCCTCGCGGGTGCGTTACGAGCGGAGGACACTGCAGGAGCAGGAGCAAACTGATGCCCACAGTCGCAAACGTGGCGGCGAGCAGGAATGCTCCGTTTGCATTTCGGACAATCCTTTGACCATGATTTTCGCTCCGCGCACGAGACGCTCTTAACTTCCGCCGCTTTTCGCGCTGCTTTCGACAGTGCGTCCTCTCGTGCCAAGGCGCATTGCGGATGCGTACCGGTTTGCGAGTACGACACGCTACCGCAGACCGGGCAGAGCCGCCTTTTAGGCAAAGTTTGCGTGGGAACGGGCTTCTTTTCGCTCATGGCACCTCTTTCCGCTAGGTCAAACTAGTTAATCGTTTCCACGGCTCCATCGTCCGCGCCGCCGCGCGCAAACGACCTCACAAGGAAACGCAAGAAGCATCGGCCGCGTTGCACAAATCGCTGACGTAACGCTGCCGGCAGGCTCAATCGCCATGCGCGGGGCGCGTTACGCCCGACTTGTTCCGCTCCGATCTATGAAGAGAGGCCGACCGGCGGTCTGCCCGCATAGACGAGAGAAGGTGAATTCCGGCCGGCAATCAAATCCGTCGGCTCTTTCGCGAGCTTACCGGCCCAGTTGTTCGAAAAAGGTTATCTCGCGGAGGCGAATTCCGCGAGGCTTGTCTCCGGCGGTGCTACTTCAGCTTGCGCGTCAGTACGAGCATTTGCTTTCGCAGTTCCGCCCATTCGTTGGTCGGCGAGAGCACGGTCGCTCCCGTGGCACGCAGTTTCGCGCGAACGATTTCCAATTGCTCTTCAACCTGCCGGCGTTCTTCCGTCTTCGTCTCGTCCATTCGGGCACTCCTCAAAGATTTGCAGCAACTCGTAAGGCAGGCACATCACACCTGTCGACCATGTGCGAGCACGCCAGCTGCTCGATTCCACCACTTCCCTCTAACACGGGCTCGATAGTTCCGCGCTTGGCAGCTGCGTGGGATCCAATTGCAACACTTCGAGCCGTCGTTCCAACCCGGACTTCTCTTGAAACAATCGGGCGCCACGCATGACGACCTCGGAAGTGGCCGGGTCGTTATTGCGCAGACCCCGCAATTCGGCACGAACGCGCCGAAGTTCCATATCCAGATGCGCAATCCGGCGAAGGATAGTCGCGCGGGCATGAGAGGTGGGTCGCATTACAACCTATTGTATCAGGTCCGATACTCGCTTGCTGCAACAAAATGTGCCGCTTGAGATGTGCGAGCGAATTAGCGGCCATTCCGCTCTCACAGCGTCGCCGGAAATCGCATCCAACACCGCTGAAAAGTAATATCACCGCCTTCCGACAACCAACCATCGCTTGCTTCCGCGGGCGCAACCCGATTGACGCACGCGGGATAGGCGAATCAACGTCGGTTGCCACGAGCGACGAAGAGCCTCGAGAGGTCCCCCAGGGCCCGTGAATTGCACTATTCCGGACGCTTCATTCCGCTATAGTTCACGTAGTCGGTTTGACGACGTTCGAGCAACGATTCTCCGAATCTGCCCTTTCTTTCGCCTCTCCCACTTGGCTGGCCGCCATGTCTGGCCACTCCCGCATCGACCCGGGAGCGAATTTGGTCGGACTTTTTTCGGGAGAAGGACATGAGTTTGAAGCTCTATGTCGGCAATCTGAGCTACGACACAACCAACGCCAGTCTCGAGGATCTCTTCGCACCCTTTGGTGAGGTGCGCAGTGCACAAGTCATTCAGGACCGCGACACTGGTCGAAGCAAAGGCTTCGGTTTTGTGGAGATGGCCGACGACAACGCCGCCCGCGCAGCGATTTCCGAGTTGAACGAGAAGGAGTTTGGTGGCCGTCCGCTGACGGTGAACGAAGCCAAGCCGCGCGAGGATCGCAGTGGAGGCGGGGGTGGTCGACGCGGCAACTTCAGTCGCCGGTATTAAAGCACACGATCGTTGCCGGAGGCGCCTTCTGCGCGCCTCCGGCAATCGTTTTCGATCTGGCTCCAGTTGGGGGAAGGACGAACCTCCAGGTCCGGTGCCGCTAACCTCGACAGGAGATTTGACGCATGAGCCAACGGAATCGCCGTCACAATAAGCGGCCGAAATCTCGGGGCGGCGCTCAATCAGCGGCTGCGACTCGACCACCGCTGGAAGTCTTCGAGAAGAAGGCGCCGGTCGTCTATGGCAAGCCGTTCGTCGTTCTTGAGGACGCCCAGAAAAACACATTTGTCTTTACTAGCGGCAAATGGATCGAACACTCGGCAACCATTGCCGAATGCCGCGTCGATTGCCAGGTCAAAGAACTGCCGCAGAAAATCAACGGCATGACCCGCTACGAGATCAGCTGTCCCGTCTAGCTTTCCGCGTTTCATAGGGCAGGCAAGTCATCATGGGCATCTTGACCCGCCAACAAGACGACGCGTTCGTGATTAGTTCCGACAAACCCGCCGGGAGTACCTCCGCCACCCGTGCTCCCACCCGAATCGTGACTGACTATGAAGTGTGGACCGGCGCGGAATGGTCGCAAAACCACGCCGAGGCCATGCAGTTTTCCTCGTTGGACGATGCCGACGAGTACGTTCGGGCAAACTTCGCGCGAGTCACCGCGTAAGCCAACTCGGCATGACGCTAATTGGCCCGGCGCCGTTGGCGACGCGTGCGACGCGAACCGGCCTCACGGCGCGTCGCGTCGCGCGTCTCGACTTGCTCAACTTCGTCCGTCTCGACAATGCCGTAGTCCACCAATTCCAGCGTCGTGCGGCGAACCAACCGGCCCATCGTGTCGAGCTTCTTGGAACATTGATCGACGACTTCGCCTGGCACGTCCGGCACGTGCCAGCTCCAGGTAACGGTCGTTCCGCGGTCGTTCTTTTGATCGAGGCGGACCAGGTAGGCCGTGGTCGGCTCGCGCTCGTCGAGAATGCGGTGCGCCATGTCGAGCGTCTTCACTTCGCTCGTCACCTCCTGCATCACTTTGCTGCCCGCCGCGTCGCTAAGGGTGCTCTTACGGCGGAGGATGGCAGGATATCGATCGCGAGCGAACGCAATCGTACTAATCTCTTGCGTCACGCCGCCGGCAATTTCAATTTGCTCGGCTTCGCAACGAATCTCCTGGCCGTCGATGGTAATCGTCTCGCCGTCGAGCGGTTTGACGGCCGTTGTCTCACCAAGCGTCTCGCCGGCGTAGCCTTGCTTGATGATTTGCGGCTGGCTGGGAAAGCGCTGGCCGGCAACCTCGACGGTGACTTCAACCTGCAGCGTCACGCGCTCGGGAGTGACTTCGATCACCGTGGTTTTGTTGTCGGTCAGGCTGCTATCGGTTGGCTCCCCTTGTTCGTCAAAACTTTGCGTGACGATGCGCACGTGCCGCCATGCCCCTTTGCCAAAGCGAGCCCAGGGATGAGCGTCGAACAACATCTCGTCGTGCTGCTCGGCCACCGCGCGACTAGACAACGTCAACAATAGCAAAGCGCCGACGCCGACGAAAAGTAGCTGCCTCCGATTGAGCAACGTTCCACTCTCCAGGCCATGATGATCGAAACACCCTCAACGTGAGTGGATGTTCGAAGTCGCGCCATCATATACGTACCGGCCGCACGTTGCACGCCCCCCAGTCCGGATTATGCCCCAGATCGAGGCCCGAACGCAGGGGACATCAGACGACGGAGATCAAGCTCCCAGCGACGCGCGGTCGCCAGCGGGCGTCACGCTCAGCCGTCCGACGCGGAACTGCTAGAATGCCGCCCATGCTCGATACGCTATTGTTAACGCTCTTGATCTGCTTGACGGCCGCGCTGTATGCATCCGTCGGACAGGCCGGCGCATCGGGTTACCTGGCCGCCATGGCGCTGGTTGGTGTCTCGGCCGACGTCATGAAACCGGCCGCGCTGGTCCTCAACGTGGTCGTGGCATCGATCGCCACGGTACGCTTTTATCGGGCCGGTGCTTTCTCGTGGCCGCTTTTGTGGCCGTTTGCCGCCGGCTCGATACCGATGGCCTTTGTGGGCGGTGCCATTCATTTGCCAGGCCAAATCTACAACCCCGCGGTGGGCGCGATCCTGTTGGTCACGGCCGCTCGAATGATCTACGTGACCTATTCCGGCTCCACCTTGGAACCTCGTCCCGCGCCGCGCTGGGGAGCCGTTTTGGCCGGTGGGATTGTGGGACTGATCTCGGGACTGACCGGCACGGGAGGGGGCATTTTCATCAGCGCCCCTCATCGTCACGATGGGCTGGGCCCCCGCGCGCGAAACTGCCGGTATGACCGCGGCATTTGTGCTGCTCAACTCCCTGGCAGGGCTGGCAGGTACCATATCGAACGTGCGGTACCTGCCATCGGAAATCGCCGTGTGGGCCATCGCCGCGGCGATCGGCGGAGCCCTGGGTGCCGAAGCGGGCAGCCGCAGGCTCGACCCACACACGCTCAGTTATCTTCTTGCAGCCGTGTTGATGATTGCCGGGCTCAAAATGATCTGGATTTGACCGTCAATGCACTACGACGCACCGGCGGCTGGCTCGGCGGGTTTCGCAGGCGCGAAGTGCGGCAAGACCAACAACACCGCGCCAACCGTGATGGCCACGTCAGCGACGTTGAAAATACCCGTGCGCAACGGTCCAATGCCCAGGTTCATAAAGTCGATAACCAGTCCGTCAAAACGAACCCGATCAATCAGATTGCCGATGGCCCCGCCCAACAACAGGCGCAAGCCAGCGTACGGGTGGCCGGCATCTTCGAATTCCAGAGCAGCACGACGGCAATCGCCGAAGCGACAACCGTGTTTACCACGACCAACAGCAACCAGCGGGCATGCGACGGAAGCTCGCCTCCCAGCCCCAAAAAAGCACCCGGGTTCTCAGCGTACACTAGCCGGAATAGATCGGCACAATAGCTGCGCGGTGGGTGGCCATCCAGATGGCTGCGGGCGATCTCCTTCGTCATTTGATCGCAGCCCACGCACGACAGGAGAATGGCAAACAGGACACCCCAACGAAGATAGTGAGTAGCGTTTGGCATGCGAAATCTACATCGTGTGGCGGATGTTCGTTACTACGTCGGCCGAGGGACGAGCGTGGTCCGCTTGGCTGCCCGGGCAGCCTTGCCCGCGGCTCTGTTTTATTATAGCGAACCAGGGGTCACTCCGGCTTCGGCGGCACTTGGAAACGACGTATCGGCGGCGGCTTTGTTGATGGCTTTCGTGTCCTCAAAGTCGGCCAGCCCCGAGGCGACCGGTCCAGCGCAACCCAGCGTCAAGAACGCACCTAGTGCCAGTGCCACGACAGCAATGGATCGCAATGGCTGGACCTGCATGTTGCGCGACCGCGATTGGCGGCCCCCGGGGCGCTACGGTTTGACTTGATCGAGTTCCATCCACTCGCCGACCGTTCGCGGTGCCTTATTCGTGGCGGCGCATCCCACCAGGCTCACCAGTCCGACACACGTCAGCAACACGGCGACCAGATTTACAGCAGGCTTGCTCATCGAACTCGTGGATGCGGTATAGGGTTGGCAAAACGCCAACGGTCTTAGGGACGTGGGTGATCGAGCGCCATCCACTCGGCCATCGTGCGTGGCGGAGGAGCCGGCTGGGGATTGAAGAATCGCTCCCAAAAACCCTGCTCCGGCGGATGATACTTTGCGGCCTGATTGACTCGAACCGCACCCAGCTTGGGCGGTTCCGACGCTTTCTTTGGCACAAGCAGGCTCTTGGTATTGGTCACCAGTCGTTTGGTGCTGGAGGTCATCTTGGTCAGTACGGCCGGCGTTTTGAAGGTCGAATTCCCCCGCGCATGCCTGGTCGTGGTGGCCGATTTCTCCTTGCCAAATGTCAGAAAGCTTGGCAGGGCCGCCCACGCCGCGGTTGTACCACTTGCCAGACACACAGCCAGCAGCAGCGTCATGATTCGCATCGGAAGAGCTCCTCGCACGAAGGGACGTCGTCCGGCAGCCGCAGGACAAACATTCCGCCCTGGCGCACCGAACGCGGGGGCGGAGGATCGCAAAATCGCCCCATTATGTAAAGGCAGCTTGCGACAGACCCTCGAGAAATTCGCCTACCGTCCGTTTTCCGCATGAGATATGTGGCCGACGCTGACGCGTGCCAGCAAGGCTTCCTTGCAGGCTTGGGCTGTCGGTCTTAGATTATCCGCTGGGAGCAACGTCCCCTTTGTCACCCTGGCGAGCGATATCATTCCTTCCTCACGCATGCAAAACCAGTCGATTGGCTTCATCGGGGCCGGGCAAATGGCTCGGGCGCTAGCGGCAGGGTTCGTAAAGGCCGGCCTGGTCGATGCTAAATCGGTGTTGGCAGCCGACCCCATGCCGTCCGCCGTCGAAGCCTTTCAAAACGTCGTGCCAGCAGCGACCGTGCTAGCGGACAATGCCAGCGTCGCTCGCAAAGCCGATGTTATCGTGCTGGCCACCAAGCCGCAGCACATCGTGGCGGCACTGGCCTCGCTAACGGAAGTGGCCGATGACAAGCTCGTCGTATCCATTGCGGCGGGGGTTAAACTCGGCACGCTCGAAGCGAGCCTGGCAAAGTCACGCCTGATTCGTGTGATGCCAAACACCCCTTGTCTTGTGGGCCAGAGCGCCAGCGGCTTCTGCCTGGGACGCGGCGCGACGCAAGCCGACAGATGCTTGGTGCAAGACCTCCTCACCGCCGTCGGCCTGGCATTTGAGGTCGATGAAGCGGCGCTCGACGCCGTGACCGGGCTATCGGGCTCCGGCCCCGCGTTTGCCTACGTGATGATTGAGGCCCTGGCTGACGGCGGCGTGCGGATGGGACTCAAACGTGACGTGGCCTTGGCGTTGGCGGCACAGACACTGTTGGGCGCCGCGCAGATGGTGCTCGAAACGGGCGAACACCCAGCCGTGCTCAAGGATCGCGTTGCCAGTCCGGGCGGCACCACCATCGCCGGACTCGAAGCCTTGGAAGCGGGTGGTTTACGCGGCACGCTAATGGCCGCGGTCGAAGCGGCCACGCGGCGATCGGTCGAACTGGGACAGGTATAACTTGGTAAGGATTCTGGCCGCCCCGGGGGCGGCCGGCTGATGTCGGTTGAGCTGAGGTAAGGCAATGTCGATATTTTGTGTTGTTGATGACAAGCATGTGCCGCTGTACCGCGTAATGTGGGTCTCGTCGACGCCGCATTTTTGCGGCGCCGAAGACTGCGAGCGCGAGGGGCAGTACGAAATTCGTCTCGAACAGGGCGAAAGCGTGTGGGCCAAGCAAGCTGAACGCGACGACATGTTGTCCGCGCTGGAAGCCTGGCAAGGCGGACTTGGACCTCCGGATGAAGAGTGGGAACCGTAGCGCGATGTCCACATTCGAACGCGACGAGTATAAATGGCGCGAAACCTACTTCGTGCTGTTCGATTCCTCTCGACGGCCCACTCTGGCACAAATCGAATCCACGCTGCGCCAATTGAGCGAGCGATTCGGGCTGTCGAATGCCTCGGCCGACGAAGATGGCCGCTTCGAGTCACTCACCGTGATGTCGCCGGACGACTATGCCGCGCTGGACATCAGCTACGAAGCCGGCGAGGAGGTTCGCGAACAGCTGGAAACGCTCATCGATGAGTTCAAACAGGGGCCGCTCGACGCCGAAGAACGGCGAAAACTTGAACGGCTCAAGGATTTCGACGCCAAGCTCGATCTGCTGCACTTCGAAGAAAAGTCCGACGATGGCGCGGACGACGAATTCGACGAAATGCTCGACCCTAGCGCGCTGCTCATCGTCCTCGACGCCCTGGTTGAGCTGACCGACGGAGTGGGCGTTGATCCGCAATCCGGCACACTGCTATGATGGCCGCCCCAAGTGCGTGTTCATGTCCCACATTGGTTGACGTGTGAAATCCGTTTATGCTCGCCAAAGACATCAAAAATGGCACGGTGGTCGTCTATAGCGACGCCCCGTGCATCATCGAAGCCATCAACGTGCAAAGTCCGTCGGCCCGGGGTGCGGCCACGCTCTACAAGTACCGGGCGCGAAACCTGGTCACGAAGCAGAAGATCGACATCGTGCTCAAGGGTGGCGAGTCGCTCGCCGAAGCCGACTTCGAACGGCGGTCGGTCAAGTTCATGTACAGCGACGCCACGCACATGCACTTTCTCGACCAACAGGACTACAACCAGTATGCCTTGCCGCACGAGGAAATCGCCGCCGAGGCACCGTATCTGACGGAAAACCTCGAAGGCGTGCAGGCCATGATCTACAACGACGAGTGCGTGGGGTTGCAACTACCCACCACGGTGGAACTGCGCGTCGTGGAGTGCGACCCCGGCGTGCGGGGCAACTCGGCCACCAGCCGCAACAAGCCGGCCAAACTGGAAACGGGCCTGATCGTGCAGGTGCCCGAATATCTCTCCCAGGGAGAGCTGATCAAGGTCGACACGCGCACCGGCGAATTTCTCTCGCGGGCCTGACGCGCACTCGCCACCCGGGCCCCCTAACCTCCGCACCGCCCCCCGCTGGGACGCCGGATGCTCGCTATTTCCCGCGAGCGGGTTTCTTCTTCGTGGCCTTCTTCTTTGTCGAGGGCTTGGAGGCGGGCTTGGCCGACTTCTTCGTGGCTTTCTTCTTGGGCGAGGCTGCGGCTTTCTTCTTCCCCTTGGCGAAGGCAGCTTCCCAACCCTCGGAATACTTCTTCGTCGTACCAACTCGAACGATGGTCACAGCAATCTACCTTTCAAGCAATGCGTTAGCAGTGGAGCAAGCGGGAACCATGCGGCCCCCAAAACCTCATTGGTGTTTGATGTCTTGATATATAGAGGTCAACCGCGCGGCCGGTCAAGGGGACCTGGGCTGCAACGTGTTCCAAGAATCCGTCGCGACCGACGAATTCCCTGGGGATACCCGACACGTCAAGCGAGGGAAACTCCGTGCGCCCTACCACTGCAGCAGTCCGGTCCGCGCAGCTTGCCGCCTGTGCATTCCTGCTTGCCGCCGGCTGCCAACCAAACAAGCCCACCACGAGCACCTGGGTCGGGCGTGTCCCCATCGACGGCCAGGATCAGTTTGTGAAGCTCCGGCTCGGCAAATCGGAAACAGCCGTCCAAGCCCAAGCTGACGTGCGCGCAATCGGCATCCGTCAAGCACCCGTCGAAGCAACTTTGGACCCAGACGGCAGCTATTCGCTACGCTTGGAAGTCCCCACCGGTACGTTATGTCTGATAGGCCAAGTCGCAGGCGATACGTTCTCGGGCAACGCCACCCTCGGTGCTCTAGAAAAACCATTCAGGCTTGTCCGCCAGAAAAGCGTCGACACCGAAACGTTCGACCCGCTAATTGGCACTTACGAACTCGCGCCGGATCGGGTGGCCCTCGTTAGCCGCTGGGACCGGCCAGATCATCTGCTGTTGACCGAAGGTGATCGCTACGTCGAGATCTTTCCCATCGGCAACGACGTCTATCTCACCGAAGACCTGCGCACCGTTCAATTTCAGCGGGGTAATGCCGGAATCGGCGAAACGGCGGTCTTCACCGATTCGGCCGACGACGTGCAACGCGCGCCGCGCGTCGTCCTCTATGACGAAGAGCGCGTCGTCTTTGAGAGCGGAGGCATCCATCTTAGTGGTTCTCTGCTCATCCCGCACGGCGAGGGGCCGTTTCCGGCGGTCGTCATGGTCCACGGTTCCGGTCCGCAAACGAGAGAGAGTTATCGCATCGCCGCTGATCGGTTCGCTCGGGATGGGGTGGCCTGTCTGTTTTACGATAAGCGGGGGACGGGATCCTCGCAGGGTGATTGGCGCGAAACGCCGCTCGAAGTGCTGGCCGACGACGCGCTCGCCGGCCTACGGATGCTGCAAGCCCACCAGGGAATCGTCGCACAAGACGTCGGTTTGTGGGGCGTGAGTCAGGCCGGGTGGATATTGCCGCAGGCAGCGGCATCTGCGAAGGACGTGGCGTTCATCATCCCGGTGTCGGCGACAACCGTTATGCCAATCGAGCAGGAAGTCTGGCGTCGTGCAAACAATCTTACCTACCTGGGTGTCGACCAGCGGCTGATCGAAGTCGGTCGCAAAGCGGCCGTCATGGTCGCCGATTGGCAACGACTCCACGAACTGGGAAACATGCCGCTGCCGAACCCTTTTGTCCACGACGCGATCGACATGTTTTATGATGCCCCGGCCGTGCTCGGGAGAGTCCGGCAACCCGTACTCGCTGTCTACGGCGGTCTCGATACGCTCGAGCCGCCTCGCGAAAGTGCGGCAATGTGGAACGACGCGCTCCGCAAAGCTGGCCATCATAACTACTCGGTGCGGTTGTTCCCGCGCGGTACGCATGGCATGCGGATCGGCGAACAGACCGGCAATCCGTTCGAAACCATGCGGCGAACGGAATTTGTCCCGGGCTATTGGGAGACGGTCCTCCAGTGGATACACCACCATACCGGAGGCCCCCCGTTTGCTGACGCCCAAAGGGTCGACGTCGGCAATGGAGAATCGCCCGTCGAAGCCCGTGGCCTGGCCAAGCTCTCCTGGTACGGCTCAGGAGGAGTGCAGCCCTGGCTGATACTCACTTCGACTGCCGTATTTGCACTAACGGCATTGGCACTCCCTGCCGGATGGCTCTGGCGAAAAGTCCGGCGGCCACCACTCGAGCCACCCAGCGGGCGGGTCGGATTGTGGGCGGCCGCGGCCAGCTTCTGCAATCTGGCAATCATCGTGGCGCTTACGTACGCCCTGCAGCAAATCAATGAGGCGAGACCGCTGCCGCTCTATGACCATCTGAAGTTGTATTGGAATCTCTTGGTGGGGGCCGCTTGGATTTCAATTCTGTTAGCAGGAGTTGCGGTCGTGCGGTATGCAAGAGCCGTAAAAAACGGGCATTGCTCGACGATATGGCTTTTAGGCTATGGACTTACGTCCATAGCGCTGGTCGTTTGGATCCCGTTTCTGTATTACTGGGATTTGCTGCAACCACTTATTGGGTAGCAGTTTGCGAAGACACGCATGGAAATTCCTTCTTCCCCATGTTATTGTAGATCGATTGCTTGAGTTGTCCGGTTACGGTCACTTTGACGCCATGTCACAGCGCCAAGCGCTAGACCGGCGATCCGACGATGTCTCAAGCACGTGATGTCCGGCCGCTACCGTTTCCGCCTGCGGGCGAGCGGCAATGCGGAGCATTTCAAATCCAGTAGGAACGCTAGCCAGCCGTCCAACACAAGTCGTCCGCGAATTCTCTCGGCCGACCACGTGTGTGACTTTACCAAAGCCCTACGGCTGGCTTTTGGGCGTCGTTCCAATCGACCCATTTCGCCAGCCAATCCCCTGGGAGACAGCTATTGCATCTACCAATGCGCGTCCGCGCGCTCCGATTCTTTTGCGGCCTGGCGCCGCCATCGAGTCTTTGCTGCGGGCCTATTGAACGGCCCGCGCCCCACGGACGAACACGACGCAAACCTGTCAGCATGCCGGCAGCCTCGATCGGGCTGTTTTGCAGGCCCGAGTCCGCGCCCTCCAAGTTGCACTCGATCCCCCAACACGACATCAAAAATCTCCATTAGAGAGCCCAACTATGCCACGCACACTCTCCTCGCCCTGCCTGTTGAGTTTCCTTGCTGTGACGGTGCTTGTCAGCGCCGCGAATTCTGCCCGAGCCGAGTTGCTATACGGCCTGACCGAAGGTCAGCAACTGGTGACGTTCGACAGTGACGCACGATCGGCCGAATCGTCCGTGCAAGTGACCGGACTGGGTTCCGATTCGTTGATCGGTATCGACTTCCGGCCCGCAACCGGCGCTCTCTACGGACTGGGCAGCAATAATCGATTCTATACGATCAATACCACCACCGGCGCGGCGACGCCTGTCGGTAGCGGGTTCGCCATGATCGACATCGTCAAGTCATTCGATTTCGACCCGGTCAATGACACGATTCGACTGTTGACGAACCAGCGGAAGAACGTCGAGGTGAACCCAAACACCGGAGCCATCGTCGCGAACGACTCCCTTCTCAACTACGCGGCAGGCGATCCGAATGTCGGCACGGCACCTCAAGTCGTACAGGGTGCCTACACCAACAGCTACGCCGGCGCCACTAGCACCACGCTCTTTAACCTCGAAGCCGCCAAGGACGTGCTCACGGTTCAGTCGCCGCAAGATACGGGTACGCTGAACACCGTCGGCGCGCTCGGAGCCGATCTGGGCACGCTCTTGTCGTTCAACGGCATGGATATCTCCGGTCAGACCGGCATAGGCTACGTGGTAGGCCAGTCGCTGTTGTCCGGTGGGCTGGTGCAGAACACGCTTTACACGATCGATCTGACGACCGGTGCATTGCACTTGGCCGGTAGCATTCAGGGCACCCCGGCGGCCAGCCCTCTGTCTACCTACTCCAACACTTGGGGTACCAGCACAAGCGGAACTGGTGGCGGCAGCGACTGCTCTTGCGACTGCGGCGGCATTCCCGGGGCCGGACTGCTGATCGATGTGGCCACGGTGCCGACCGTGCCGGAACCCTCGACTTTCGTGCTGGCTGGCTTCGGCGGCCTGGCGGTTGTTTGGACGGCTCGCCGTAAAACCCGTCGCTCGCGGCAGGCATAACTTCCGCGATTTTATGCGGCTCGAGACTGTTCGGCCAATGCGGTCGGTTTCTCGCTGGCGCGCGTTTATGTGCGCTTAAGGGTTGCGGCGTCGCAGATCGCCGTCGTCGAAGTCCGCGATCAACCAGCGGTCGGCATGGCGTTCGAGCTTGATCTTGAATTTGCGAATGTAATTCTCGTAGGGAATCGTGCCGCTATTGTCTCGCACCTGAAGACGACCCGTGAAGTAGGCCGTCGCTGTCGGGGGACTCGTTAGTTTGTTGATGCGCACCTCCAGGTCGCGTCCCACTGTGGCAGATTGCACGGTCACGCGACTGAGAGCCGACCGCGTCTGACCGATTCTCGGACAATTCGGGGCAAAGGAGTCAAGTACTCTGGTCGTGTCGTTGGCCTCCAGATCCTCGGCGATGCCGTAGAGCGTGTCTTCGACTTCCTCCGTTTCGGTAACAATCGCCCGCTCCAGGACGACCAAACCCACCAGCCCCGCCACGGCAGCCGCCATGACCGCCAGCGCCCATACGCGACCGGTACGCACGAAAAGCGTACCAAAGACGAACAGCAGGACGGCACACAGCGCGACCGCCGGCCAAGGGCTTTCAACAAACGTGGTCATGGTTCGCCTCTCGATGAGTTCGCTACCGGTGCTGCCATGACGTGCCGCGTTCGCCACAGCATGACCGTGGAAACTAATAGCAGTACCACGCAACCGGCCAGCAGCGGCCAGAGCGGAATCATCAACTCCGACATGGCTGGCGGCGGTGCATCCCCTTCCTGGCCCCGCTCGCGTGCTGCCGGTTCGCCCTCGGCCTGTCGACGCAAGATCTCCTCGCGGGCTCGATACTGCATTTCCAGCCGCCGCTGCCGGGGCTGATACTTGGGCGTGATCAAAACCAAAACGACCACGCCGGCGGCGCTAAACAGCAAGACCCAAAACCAGGCTGAGTCGGTAATTGGCGGTGGCGGTGGCGAAGTTGACGATTGATGTGACATGATGGTTCGGTGGCAATTAAGGCGTCGTCACCACGTTATGCAATTTATCTTATCACTTCTTGCCGAATTGAGTTTCGACAGGAGCCCAGCGAATAATGTCAATCGCGCGAAGGCGCAAGAAAAACCCCGGCCGCCGAGCCGGGGCGAGTGGGCCAGCTCCGATCAGCATCGAATGCTACTTCCGCTTCAGCACGAACGGTCCGCCGTAGGTCGCCGTGTCACCCAATTGCTCTTCGATGCGGAGCAACTGGTTGTACTTCGCGATGCGATCGGTGCGGCTGGCGCTACCGGTTTTGATCTGACCCGTGGAAAGTCCCACCGCCAGGTCGGCGATGGTCGAATCCTCGGTTTCGCCGCTACGGTGACTTGCAATGGTCGTGTAGCCGTTTCGCTGGGCTAGTTGGATCGCTTCAATCGTCTCGGTAAGCGTACCGATCTGATTGACCTTGATCAGGATACTGTTGCCCACGTGTTCGTCGATTCCTCGCTGCAGCCGCTTGGTGTTGGTCACGAACAGGTCGTCTCCGACCAGTTGTACCTTGTCGCCCAACGTCTTGGTCAGTAGGCTCCAGCCTTCCCAGTCGTCTTCGCTGCAACCGTCCTCAATCGAGCAGATCGGGTACTTCTCGACCCAGCCGGCGAGGAATTCGACCATCCCCGCGGCATCGAGCTGTTTGCCGTCGATCGAATAGACCTTTTTCTTGGCGTCGTAGAATTCGGTGGCCGCCGCGTCCAGCGCGATCCACACCTGCTCGCCCGCTCGATAGCCGGCAGCGGCAATGGCTTCCAGAATCAAGTCAATCGCCGCGCCGTTGCTTGGCAAATCGGGAGCAAATCCGCCCTCGTCACCCACGGCCGTATTCAGCTTCTTGCTCTTGAGCACTTGCTTCAGGGCATGAAAGATCTCGACCCCCGACCGGAGCGCGTCGGAAAAGTTGTCGAAGCCCAGCGGCATGACCATGAATTCCTGGACGTCGACCGAGTTGTCGGCATGCTGACCGCCATTGATGATGTTCATCATGGGAGCCGGCAGCATCCGTGCGCCGCGCCGCCTAAATAGCGGTAGAGTGGCAAGCCGCAATGCTGCGCGGCCGCGTGGGCCACGGCCAGTGAAACGCCGAGGATCGCGTTGGCGCCCAGGTTCTTCTTGTTTTCGCTGCCGTCCAGTTCGATCATCCGCTGATCGATTTCGGTTTGTTCCAATGCGTCCATGCCTTCCAGCGCATCGGCCAGTTTCTCATTCACGTTGTCGACGGCCTGTAGCACCCCCTTGCCCAGGTAGACCTTGGTCTCGTCCGTGTCGCGCAGTTCCCAAGCCTCGTGCACGCCGGTGCTCGCGCCGCTGGGAACGCTGGCCCGACCGCACGAACCGTCGACCAGGGCAACGTCCACTTCAATCGTGGGGTTGCCGCGGCTATCGAGAATCTGGCGGGCCTGAATATCAACAATGGAACTCATGTCTTTGCTCTTTGCTCGTAGTTGTAAGGTTGTGGGGAGTTGCTCGCCGGAACGGAACCAGGAGAGCATTTTTCGCGCATGAGGCGCGGTTCGCTTCTTGCATTAAACCGACTCAAACACGTCGATCTTGACGCCGACGACAAGCTTCTTGACCTTCTCACGAAACGCCAGCATGTGGGGCGCGGCGGAGTGGGCCTTGAGGGCGTCGAGCGATTCCCATTTCTCGTGCATGATCACGAGATTGTCGGGCAGGGCCGTTTTCGGCGGGTCGGTTACCGCTACCGCGACACTCGGAACGTATTCGATGCAACCCTGCTCGGCCCTGACCAACGGCAACAAATCCCGTTGTGCAACCAGGAATGCGTCGCGATGTCCGGCGGTAACCTGAATCGTGGCGACAACGTAAATCATGAAAAGGTCCTCTCAAACTGGTGCGCGATGCCGCCTGCCAAGCCGGCATTTTGAAGCGCGAGAGCCGATCACGCAATGGCCGTTGGGGGGACGCCGCCCAATGCCGCGGCGAACAGGCATTGCGGCAGGCTATCCGCGGCGTGCCTGACGGGACTCGGTAATCTCAATCGCCTTGAGAAGACCGCGGGCCTTGTTGAGCGTTTCCTGATACTCTTCCGACGGCTGACTGTCGGCAACGATGCCAGCCCCGGCCTGGACATAGGCTTTCTTCCCCTGCACCACGATCGTCCGCAGCGCGATGCAGGTATCCATGTTGCCGTTGAAATCGACATAGCCCACCGCCCCCGCGTAGGGACCACGGCGGTGTGGCTCGATCTCGTCAATGATTTCCATGGCCCGCACTTTTGGAGCGCCCGAAACGGTGCCGGCAGGCACGCAAGCCCGCAGCGCGTCGAAGGCGTCGCGTCCCTCGGCCAATTGTCCGCTCACGTTCGACGTGATGTGCATCACGTGGCTGTAGCGCTCGATGGTCATCACGTCCGTCAACTCGATCGAGCGATAGCGGGCCACGCGACCGACGTCGTTCCGTCCCAGGTCGACCAGCATCACGTGTTCGGCCCGCTCCTTGGGATCAGCCAGCAGTTCCTCGGCCAACCGCTGGTCTTCTTCTTCGGTGGCGCCGCGGCGCCGCGTGCCGGCCAGCGGGCGAACCGTAATTCGTCCGCCAACCACGCGGACCATGATTTCCGGCGAACTGCCCACCAGCGTCACGCTGGGAGTGCGCAGATAGAACATGAAGGGGCTGGGGTTCACCACTCGCAGCGTTCGGTAGATTTCAAACGGGTCGCACTCGATATCGAACTCCAACCGTTGGCTGATGACGACCTGAAAGATATCGCCCGCGCGAATGTACTCGACGCATTTCTCGACAGCACGTTCAAAGTCCGGCTGAGTGAAATTGGCCCGATACGCAATCGACGGCAATCCGCCGGTCGCGATATCGGCCGGGTGCAAGATGGCGTCCTCGCGTTCCAGCTGATCGACCAGTTGATCAACTCGCTCCTGGGCGTCGGCATAGGCGGCCCGCAAACTGCCGTCGAACTTGTCGAGCCGCGCCATCGCGATGACCACATTGGTCTTGTTCACGTGGTCGAACACCACCATGTGATCGTAGAAGGCGAACGCCAGGTCCGGCAGGTGGCGGTCGTTCACGGGCGCGTTGGGCAGATTCTCGGTGTAGCGAATGACGTCGTAACCGGCATACCCCACCGCGCCAGACGTGAACGGCGGCAACTCCGGCAGCGTCGCCGAGCGAATCGATTCGACGCGCTGCTTGAGTTCTTCCAGAGGATCCTCCGACGTGAAGCTTTGCGCGCCCGACTCCGAGACGACAGTCACCTCATTCGCTCGGGCTTCGAGCTGCAAGAATGGGTCGGCCGCCAGAAAGCTATAGCGTCCGACTTTCTCGCCCCCGATTACGCTTTCGAAGAGGCAAGCGCAGGCGCCGGAATCGATCTTGTGGAAACCGGAAACGGGCGTGAGCGTATCGCCAAGCAAACGGCGATAGACGGGCACCATTTGGACGCCGTCGGCAAGCCGCGCGAAGGTGGCGAAATCGGGGAAATGTTTCATACGAAACTATAGGTCAAGGCCTCTGTGGGGCCAGTGGAACGCCGCTCAACCGGGGGCAGCCGTCCTCTCCCCGGCCACCTACGGGAGACGCACCTGGGGCCAGCAGGTTCGCGAGCGCGAGAGCCGAGCGCGCGGAATTCGAACCGTCTATGAGCAGTTTTAGCAAGCATCGCGCGCCCCCACAATGCGGTCGGTTGAGCGCGATAAAAGGGGCGATTTTTTGCGGCCCGAACGCGGCGTATCGAGCGCTAGCTTACTCACCTTGACACCCCTAGGGGTACTGTTAGAATCCCACTGGCCTTGCGCCGCCCCTTGATATAATTGATCTGTACGGCGGCTTTCGGTGCGTTTTTCCGGAAGCGTACGAAATGCGCGTGGCCGCCACAGACGGATCTTGGGGACTTCGATGAAGTGCCAACAATGCAACAAGACGGCCACGTTCCACATTACGGAACTGACTAAGGGAAAGCCGCAGGAATTGCACCTCTGCGAGGAGCACGCGCGGCACTACCTAACCCAGTCGGAAGAAGAGCCCAGCGTGGCTCCCAGCCTGGCCGGGGTATTGGCACACCAATTGGCCGTCGGGCAAACCGCCGAGGAGTTGGCAAAGCTCGATCAACGAGCCTGCCCGGTTTGCGGCATTACGTTCTACGAGTTTCGGAATCAAGGTCGCCTGGGTTGTCCCTACGACTATGTTTGCTTCCAGGCGGAGCTCGAACCGCTGATCCTCAACATCCATGGCGAAACCGAGCATGTCGGTAAAAAGTCGGCTCGGCATCCCGAGGGAACCGAGAGTCGCACGCAACTGATTCGCCTGCGGCGCGAAATGAAGGAAGCCATCGACGAGGAAGATTACGAGTTGGCGTCGAAGTTGCGCGACGATATTCGTAGAATTGAAGAGCCGCCCAAGACCCAATAGCGGCGACCTCGGGCTGCCGCCAGTTTCGCGATTGGCAGCCGCCTCCCAAGACAGACGACGAACAACTGGCGCGGCGTGGAACGACAGCGGTGGACTTAAACGAATTGGTAAGCACGAGCGGCGAGTGGCTCCGGGGCAGTGGTCCCGAGAGCGATATTGTCATCTCCAGCCGCGTCCGCCTGGCCCGCAACCTGGCCGAGTTTCCCTTCATCAGCCGCGCATCGCAAGCAGACCGCACCGAGATTGAAAACATCCTCCGCGACCGCGTGCTCGAAATGCAGGAATCCGGCGACCTCGAGTACGTCAACGTCAACGAACTCAAGGGCGTCGACCGCCAGTTTCTGGTCGAGCGGCAACTCATCAGCCGCGAACACGCCGAAAGCGAAGGCGCCCGCGGTGTGGCCATTGCCCGCAACGAGCAAGTCAGCCTGATGATCAACGAGGAAGACCATCTGCGGATCCAGGTGATGCATAGCGGGCTTGACCTGGAAGGCGCCTGGCAGCAGATCGACCGGCTCGACTCGCTGCTGGCCGAATCGGTCAACTTCGCCTACCACCCCAAGCTCGGCTTCCTCACCGCCTGCCCCACGAACGTCGGCACCGGACTGCGAGTGAGCGTAATGCTGCACTTGCCGGCACTGGTCATCACCCGGCAAATCGACAAAGTGTTCCGCAGCTTGCAAAAGATCAGCCTGGCCGTGCGCGGTCTGTATGGTGAAGGCTCGCAGGCGATGGGCGACTTCTACCAGATCTCCAACCAGATCACCCTCGGCAAAGCGGAAATCGAACTGGTCAAGCAGGTCGGCGACATCGTGCCCGTGCTCATCGACTACGAACGCCGGGCGCGCGACTTCTTGGTTCGCGAAAGCCACGAAAACCTGCACGACAAAGTGAGCCGCGCCTACGGCATTCTCCGCACCGCTCAGACGATCAGCTCCGAGGAAACCATGCACCTGCTCTCCAGCGTCCGCATGGGCGTCAACCTGGGGCTGATCGAAGACCTGCAAATCCCGCTGCTCAACGAGCTGTTCATCCACACGCAGCCCGCCCACCTGCAAAAGCTTCGCGGCATCGAGCTCGACACGGCCGACCGCAACATCGAACGGGCCCGCTACCTGCGTCGCCACCTGAACAAAAACAACGGCGACGGCGACGACGCCAATTAAGCATCGCATGGGCGTCACGCCCGCCCGTGGATCCCGCGCTTGCAGGCTGTTGAAGAATTCGACGCGCCTGCGTCATCGCATGGATGCGATGCCAAAATAGCGACCTAAGTCGTTATTTTGCGAGCCGTGCGGAGCTTTGCTTCGCACTTGGCGAGGTTGAAAAATGCCACGACGGCATTTTTCAACTGGCTGCTAGGCCTTCTTGCCGTTGCCGGTAATCTTCTTGCGAATCGCCCGCACAACTTCGCCGGGCAGGAAGCGGCTCAGTTCCTCGTCGCCCGCCATCGCGGCAATCTGCTTGATCAGCGAACTGGAGATGTGCGAATACTGCTCGTCGGCCATCAGCAACACGGTTTCGATGTTCGGATCGAGTTTGCGGTTGGCCATGATCATGGTGAACTCGCTCTCGATGTCGCCCAACGAACGGACGCCGCGCAGCAACACCCGCGATCCACATTCGCGGCAAAACGAGACGGCCAGGCCACTGAATGTGCGGACCTCGACGTTCTTCAGATGCGCGATCGTGCTGGCGACCAACTTCAGTCGTTCGTCGGGTGTAAACAGCGATTGCTTTTCGATATTGATGCCGATGCCGACGATCAGCCGATCGACCAGCCGGCTGGACCGCTCGATGACATTCAAATGCCCCAGCGTGATCGGATCAAACGACCCGGTATAGACGGCGACGCGCGAATCGGAATTGGTCATGGCAGTGGCAGACCGGTGGTGGAAGCGTTCATGCGGGACCACGCAATTCTAGCCCGGAAACTTGCCAGAAGCGATCAAGCCCCCCAAGCCCTGGGAAGGCGATTGCCAGAACAGGCCGATCGCACCGATCGCGTAGAGTTTATTGGCCCGGACGGCGGGCATACGCGGCCTGGCGGCGCTACGGGACATCGCTGCGCAACCAGCGGCGGTAAGTTGATCGCGCGAGAAAGAGCCCGGTGGCGAAAGTCGCCGGAACAAATATCAACAGGAAGTAATGGAAGTCCGTCCGGTTGGGTCCGAAATACCAATCAGCGGAGAGAACGTAAATCGCTAGGCCGCCAAAAAACCAGACCATTGTGATCCCGGCGACAATCGGTAGCCGCATCGGCCAGCGCAGCGTGTACAAACCGGCCCCGAAAACAAAAGTCGCCAGGCTCCACAAGATGCTCAGCAAAATGGCCAACTGAATCCAGGTCCGCAGCCCGAAATCAGACTCCTGCGTCGTCAGAACGTCGATCGCCACGGACACAACAATGATCGCGGATGCCACGGCCATCCATAGGGTCGTATCGAACGCCAGCGAAAGGATAACTTCGCGGTAATAACGCTGGCGTGTGACCGGTCGCAACAGTTCCTGTCCCATTGCCCGCCGCCGTGTGTCCCAGGGACTCAGCGGCACCAATAGCAGCACGGCGCAAGTGACCATGATCGCCAGGCTTCCCCACGTGATCCAATCGCCAAACAGCGCACCCACGAGCGCTGCCACAAGCACCGCCACCGCTGGCAGTGCCAAGTGCACCGGAGAAACGGCCATCGGCACCCGCCATCGCTGAATGGATACAGACAGCTTGGAATCCATCAGCCTTTCAGAAGCGACGTCGCGCAGCGAGAGCAGCCAGTGACTTACCAGGTTGAGGTCCTGAACCGCGGCCGCGGAATCGATCGACAAGTCATCGTTCGTTGCGACACCACTCCTCGGCAGTCTCAGCAGCGCAACGGCCGCAACGATTTGACCCACAACGGCCGCTGCGACCAAAGTCGCGGCAAATAGCGGCATTTCGCCTTCAGCCAGGCGAATCATGGGAGGAAGCTGGTGCGGGTCGATGCGGCGACTTCCCCAAATCAACAACACGGGAACGGCCGCCACCAACAGCAGTCCGCGGGGCCAGCAGATGACAATGGACATAAGGAGTGCCCCGCAGGCATGCAACGCCAATGCGCCGGGCGGCCAGAAATCGAGCAGGATCGCTACGCTAGGCAGGATGAACCACAGCAACTGGGCGACCAGTGCCGCCACGACAAGGTGCGGCGTTGCATAGCCGGGCAGCAGTTGCGCACTTGAATGGCTGAATTGCCGCCGAACATGCAGCCCCAGAAAGCATCCGGCCAGGCAGGCATACACGGCGGAGACAATCGCCTGATTGCGGAGGATGGTGCGATCCGAAAGATCAGCTTCTTCGGCTTCTATGATCGTCCACAAGGCCCCCCAGGCGAGCAACAGGTACAGAGCACCCAGCACCCAGAATCGGGGCCGCCACAGGTAGGTCTGCAATACATGCCAATACCTATTCATCGTGCAGCTCCAGGAAGATTTCCTCAAGGTTCAAGTCCTGCACTTCGACCGTGGCGTGCCACGAGGCTTCGATCTGATCGAGCAATTCCGGTGTGACCAGCCGCGTGGTGACCATCGCCTGGTTCCCTTCGATTCGCTGGTGCAGGATGCCGGGCAGATCAAACCGCTCGGGGAAGGTGTTCGCGGAGACCAGCCGCAGCCGCTTGATCTGGTCCTTCAGCTCGCCCAGCTCGCCAAAGAAGCTGATCTTGCCGTTTTGCAGAATCGCCACGCGGTCGGCTACCCGTTCCAAATCGGACGTGATGTGCGTCGAAAACAACACGCTGCGGTTGCCGCCCGCGGCGATGTCGAGCACGACTTTCAAGAACTCCCGCCGGGCGGAAGGATCCAGACTGGCGACCGGCTCGTCCAACAGTAAAAAGTCCGGCTCGTGCCCCAGGGCCAAGACCAGAGCCAACTTTTGCGCCTCGCCGACTGAGAGTGTGCCGGCGCGTTGCGAAAGCGGGATCTGCCATTCGGCCACCAGGCGGCGTACCAGCGCCGGATTCCAGCGGCGATAGAACGAGCCGGTGTATTGGATGATTTGCCGCACGGGCATCCAGGGATACAGCTGCGGCGTTTGCGGCACGTAGCCGATGTGTTGCTTGGCACTGGCGCTGAGCGTCCAGGCCGCTTCGCCCAGGATGGTGACGGTGCCGTGCTGCGGTTTGGCCAGCCCCAAGGCACAACGCAGCAGCGTCGTCTTGCCAGCGCCATTCTTGCCAAGCAGGCCGACAACGCTGCCAGTGGGAATCTCCAAGTCCAGACGGTCGAGCACGGGCCGCTGGCCGTAGAGCTTCGAGACGGCACGCAGTTCGAGGACGTTTTGATGTGCGTTCATGGTCCGTCGAGCTCCTTGAGGACGCGATCGATGAGCGATTTGACTTGCGCCAGAAAGGTGCAACTGATACGCCTCGGCTGCCACCTGCCGCAGCAGCGGCATCAGTTTTTCCTGCCGCTCGCGGAGCGAACCGTTCTCGCTGGGCGCCAGGCGCGGGGCAACGCGCATCCCCTGCCCTCGCACCAGTTCCACCACGCCGTCTCGTTCGAGCAGCGAGTAGGCCTTCGAAACGGTCATCGGGTTGACCTCCAACTCCAGCGCCGCTTGCCGTACCGAAGGCAGGAAGTCGCCGGTTCTCACGCGCCCGCTAACGACGTGGCGCAGCACCTGTTCGACGATTTGCCGGTAGATCGGCAAACCTGAGTTGGGAAACACCTGAAATAGGAAGTCGGCGGCCATGTGTATTAGTGTAGCAATACACTAAATTATTGCAAGAGCGCGCGCAAAGATTCGTTGACAACGCCGCAAATACTTGCGACTCGTGGAAATGCGTATCAGGAAAAGGCGCGCGAGATCGCGTCTAGACGGCAGGGCCCACCCGCGAGCTCCACCAGCGGTTCTTCGGCACCATTGCCAGCGCGATGATCCCCAGCTGCGTGGCGATAAACAGGCCCAGCATCAGCAGCACGCCCTCGGTGAAGCCGTAGGAGTGCAAGCCGACACCCAACTCGTTGACGCCAAAGTACGACCAGCCGACCACGATGTTCCCGGCCACGGCCAGGGCCGCCAGGCCACGTTCCTTGACCATGCCGCCCCAGCGGGCATGCAGCACCAAGGCGTTCCAAAGCACGATCATCAGGGCACCATTCTCCTTGGGGTCCCAACCCCAGAAGCGGCCCCAGGAATCGTCGGCCCACAGCCCGCCAAGCACCGTGCCGACGAAGCTGAAGAAGATAGCAAAGCAGAGCACGCCGTAGATCATGCGGCTGAGGTCCTTGCCGACCTCCGGCGTCAAGCTGGGCGTCAGTACGCCGCGCAAGATATACACAATACCCAGCAAGCCGGCGATGAACGTCGTGGCATAGCCGAGCGTAATGCACACCACGTGCGTTGCCAGCCAGAACTGCGTATCGAGCACGGCCTGCATCACGCCGAGCGTGTCGCTGCCATCGTCCAAGCCAAAAATGGCGACCGACAGCCCCAGAAACCCGGCAACCGACGCGACGACATTGCCGATGCCCAGGCGATAAATCCGTTCCAGCACGAGCCCCAACGCCACGCCTCCCCAAGCGATGAACACCGCCGAGGAATAAAGGTTCGTCACCGGCGGCCGGCCGGATATATAAATCCGTGCGATCAGCCCGAACGTGTGCAGCCCGTAGGCCAGCAGGATCATCCAGTACGACGTGCGATTGAGCGGCGCGGTCCAACCCAACCACCCTAGCGCGGCCAGCACGAAGGCGGCCAGATACAAAAAGCAGGCCCAAAACAGCGGCGAAAAGGCGTTGTAAAACTCCTCAAAGCTCACTCGCTGTTCGTTGTAGTCGGCCGGACCGTCCTTCGCGAGCCACGATTGATACCGTGCCAGTTCGCCGTTGAATTTCTCCGTATCGCCGGCGGCATACGCGGCCAGGATCCGGTCGAGCGCCATCGTGGCCGGGTTCGGCTCCTTGCCCAGAACCTTGCTTTTGAAGTTCTCGAACTCGCCCGAGGCAAAGAAGTCCCACGGCTGCCCGGCCGCGGTTGGCGGCACGACAAGCGGCAGCGACATTTGCGCAAGCCCTTGCAGCTGTTGAACCGTTGCGGTCAGATCCTCCTTGATGTGCTCCTTGCGGATTTGCAGCGGCTCAAACGACAACTCAAATCGCCGCACGGTTTCCAGCTTGCGGACCAGCTCCAGGAGTTTCTTTTGGTAGATCGTCAGTTCCGACGGATCGAGCTGCGAGGCCTGCTGGGCCTGCTTGCTTATCTCGGGTAGTTTGCTGGCAAATTCGTCGATCGAATAGCGAAAGCCCTCCCGTCGCTTGAGCCCCAGCGTCTCCAGCAAGTCCAGATTGTAAATCTGAATCACCGGATCCTTGCGCGCCTCGGCCGGGTCGGCAATCGTGTCGACAAACCATTTGATCGCCGGCTGCTTCTTGCCCGAGGCGTCCTTAAATGTCTCGCGGCCGGAAAGGTTCTTGAGCGTGCCGCGGGCCAGCGAATCGAGCGGCTTCACGCGACCGTCGTACACGACCGGCAGGCGGCCGAACTCATCGAGCTTCATCTGCGTGGTGGGGAGCGGGCGAGGCCACGCCATTGAGATCACGCTCAGCCCAATCACTCCCACGACGGCGAGAGGCACCAGTTGACCGATCAGACTCGGACCGGCCGCGGCGGCGTTCCGCTTGCGCGACGAGCGCACGATGGCGGCCATGTCCTGCTGATCGCGGCGGCGCATGAAACGCATCAGCGCAATGGAGAAGTGCGCGAGCATGCCCGTACCGACCAGCATGCAGGCCACATAAGGAATCATCCAGCCGGTATTCCTCACCACGGACAAGACCGTAATCTCGCGACCGCCGCTGCCCGGATCGTACGACGTCTGATAAAACGTCTCGCCCTCGTAGCGGAGCGGGTTGTTCATCCAGATGTGGACGTCGCGATCGACGTTTTTCGACTTGTCGACCAGGCGAATGTCGGAGGAGTAGTTTTTGGGAGTGTTGGTGCCCAGATACATGTCGGCTCGCACATCGTCGAGGGTGACTGAGTACGGCTTGTATTCGCGCCGGAAGCGCATCGCGAGTTCGTACGCCTTGTCGCCGACTTCGACTTTCTGATCCGGCACGCCAATGCCCACCAGGTAGGTGCCCAGCGCATCCTTGCTCCCCTTCTTCAGCAGCTTGACATAAGCGGCACTCATATCGACCTTGCCGCCGGCGTCGGTGCCCGTGCCGGCAGGGCGCGGTTCTGCCTCGATTTCAAGGCCCACACCCTGGGTGGCCGGGTTTTTATCTCCCTCCTTTGGACGGACCAGCGCCGAGTTCTTCAGGTACTTCACTACCTCAATGTCGAACGGCAATGCCTCGTCGCGAATCGTCGGCCGCTCTTCGATCATCCACTGCGGCACGGCCACCACCTGGTCGCTTTTGGGATCCGAGGGATCGACCACCGCCAATTCGATCTCGCGAATGTCGTAGGCGTAATCCACCGTCTGCCCTTCGGTGAGTTGCATCTGCGACTCGCTATGCAGATTGTGCACAACCAGCTCGTTGGCCATCACCAGCGCGATGCCGCCGTGCAGCAGCACGATGCCCGCCCGCTTACGAAACACGAAGACGCAGCCGGCCAGCAAAACCAGCCCCGCCAGGCCACCCTTGATCAATTGCCAAAGGATTCTCATCGACGAATCGCCGAGCGAGGCCTGATCGCCCATCGTGAACAAAAACAGCACAAGCGCGCCCAGTACGATTTCGAAGCCCACCAATAGCCAGCGCTCAAGCTTTCGCGAACGGTCGAGCTGCCAGAGTGTGAAGCCGGCGGCCCCCCACAAGACAACCAGCGTCCACTTCATCGCGGTCCACAGCGTCGACCACTCCAACTGCTCGGCCGATTCAATGGTGTCCTTTCCCGAACCGCCAACCACCACAACCCAGGTCAGCATGCATCCCAGGGCAATGACGGCCAAACCGGCAATCAACCGAGCGCCCTTGGCCTGTATCTTGAAACGCAGCGCATGCGCGGCCAGCAGGTTGACGCCCATGGCCCCGCCAATCAACCAGCCGCCGGGAAAGTAGAAACCACCCGGCACATTCCACCGGGTGCCGGTGAACGACTGTGGAAAGAAGATCTGCAGATCGATCCACGCCAGCGGTGTGCGGAAGAATAGTTTCTTGACCTGTTCGATGTCGATGTCGACCTGCGCCATCGTGCCGGCAAAGACCAAGAAGATGGCAGCCATCATCAGCACGACGGTCAACTTCAGCGACGCCAGCGGCATCAGCCACCGCAACAGCGGCACGTCGTGCGCGATGGTGCGCACGCGATACGCCGCCAATTGCTCGTCGACGTCGCGGGTACTCAGCGTTTCCTGCATGGGGGCATCAGTTGCCATCGGTTGCTCCAGAGAAGAAAGGCGGTCGGCCCATGCTGTTCGGGGCGGCGTGTCCGGCGAGATTGACCAGCGTCGATGGCGTGCCACCCACGTCGATGGTCGTGGTTTCCGTCGGAAGCTGCTGGGCCGTGATCGACGGCATCCGCAGTTGGCCGCGCCAGCGATTGACGTTCACCAGCACATAGCTCTCGTCGTCCTCGCCCGTGTTGGGCAAGGCCGAGACAGTCAACTCCAGCGGCTTTCCTTCGCTGGGAATGACGAGCGTCGCATAGCGAAACGCGTTGCCGGGCCGCGCCTCCCATCCCTCGGGAAGCGTCCACTCGGGCTTGCCACCCGTGAACTTGACCGTCTTGAGAAAGGCGTTGAAGGCGTCTTCTTGCGCCGCGACGGCGTCGATCGGGCCGCTGAGCTTGAAGAACCACCCTTGCGGCGTCAGCGGCACGATGGCCGCTAAGGTGCGGTCGGTCGGTTCACCGGTCGGCGGCGTCTCGACCTGTCCCGGAGGCGTCATCGGCAGCCCAGCGTCGTGCGGATTCCGAATCGGCTTGAGCGGTGCGGGCTTGTTGACCGTGTAAGTCTTAATCGGAGGCCGGTCACCACAGCCGGCCAGGGCGACGACTGTCAAGATGCCGACGAGTAGGAGACCTCGTTCGCGAAACAACATGAGCAATCGCACCGTCGGTTGAAGCGAACTCGGGCTCGCCGGTCCACGCGGGAACAATGTGAAACAGTTTGACGCAACGGGATCCGCCCCAAAAGGGCGTCGGGGCGAGGGAAGAGGACGCACTGGATAAATTGCCTCAGGCAGGTTACGAGGCAATCTCCGAAAACTGCGGGGGTACCACCAGCTTCCCACACAGTGGATTATAGTCGCCAAGCGGCGAAAAAGTACAACCGCCCGGCGCAAGTCGTGTCGCAGCCGAGGATTTCATCGCCGGATCAGCCAAGCCCCTACCGATAGAAGCTGCCGGATGTGTCCGCCCAGCCCACGACCGGCGTCTCGGGCCCGAGCACGTAGATCTCCACGCGGCGGTTGCGACTCCGCGTATCGTCGGAGTCGTTGCTGGCGATCGGTTGGTACTCGCCAAATCCCGCGACGCCCATCCGCGATTCCGGCACGCCCGCGTGACGGAGCCAGTCGGCCACGCTCAAGGCCCGGCCGGCGCTCAAATGCCAGTTGCTCGGATATTGCTCGCGCAGCTCGCGCCCCTTGATCGCCTGATCGTCGGCGTGCCCCACAACCATCAGCTTGAACTCGCGACCGTCACCGGACGTGAAGATCTCGGCAATCTCATTGAGCACCTGATCCGCGCCCGGTTTGAGCGAGGCATCCCCAGAGTCGAACAGCACATCGCTGTCAAGCTTGCTGATTCCGGTGCGGGGATCGAAGTGCAGGCTCGGGTAGCGTTCCGCCAAGGCCGCCAGCCGGCCGCTGATGCTGGCGGGCATGCCCGAACCGGCCAGGTGCTGCCGCGAACGCCGATCGAGCTGAGCCAACTCCTGCTCGGCCTGGATCAATTCGTCCTCGACGCGGCGATTATGGATCTTGAGATTCTCAATCTCGGCGAGTTGCGCGCGCGTCTGCTCGGTGAGCACGCGGTTCTGCGATTGCAGATTGGCGACTTTGCCATCTGTCTGGCAACCACAGGCAGTCAGCAAGGCCACAGCGACCAGCGTGGCCAGGCACTCGGGCATCTTGCGATTAAGGGATTCGAGCATCGATTCGACTCCTTTCGAATCAGCACGGAATCAACGTGTCTGGTCGATTTAGCTTTTGTATCGCGATTGCGAGGACATCAACTAGCCTTCAAACCAGCTCAATACCATGTCCATCATGCTGCTATTGACACTGTAGGCCTCGTTCCAACTCCACATGTTTCGCAGCAGGTCGAAGGCGAACATGCCACACAGCAACAACATCACCGAGCAGACCGCCAGGCTGGCCACATTCCATCCGCTAAAGGGAGCTTCCGGGGCCGCGGCCGGTCCGGGGGCCGCGGCCGTCGTTGACGTGGCCGCGGCAGCCGCCACACCCTGCATGGGAGCGGGCTCTAAAGCGGCGGCACCCAATCCGCCACCACCCAGTCCTTCGCCCAAATCGTCTTCGAGCAAACCGCCGCCCGTTTCGAGTTCGCCCCCAAGTCCGCCGGCGTCCTCGAGTCCAACACCGCCGCCGGCATCTTCAAACTCAACGTCGTCATCGAGCGCGATGACCTGCGAACCGCTATCCGACTCCTCGGCGCTTGCTTCCTCAAGCGGGGTGAGCAAGAAGTCGTCGTCCGATTGCTCGTCCGCCGCTACCTCGCTCCCCTCCTCGACCTCCGCCGCTTCATCTTCGGTCAGCAGCATGTCTTCGTCGACGCCCAAGTCGAGCGACTCGACAGCCGAACCACCCAATTCCAGGGGGGGCGATTCGAGCGACAGACCGCTGTCGGCCGGATCGAGCAGCGAAATGCCGCTGTCGCCGGTCTTCGACAAGTCGCCGTGCGAACTGCCACCGAGCACCAGGTCGTCGTCAATGTCTTCGGCCAAATCGATTGCCGAACCGCCCGAATCGACGTCCAGCAGAATATCGTCATCACCATCGCCACCCAGCTCGTCACCACCCACACCGCCTTCGTTGCCCTCGTTGCTCTCCGCTTCGCCGAGCGCGAGCTCGTCTTCGTTCGCCAAACCCAATCCCGAACCTTCGGCCGCCGGCGCGCCCGAGCCCATCACGGTCTTGCTGGTCCCCACATCGGAGCCACCCACGACGTCGCTAAAGATCTTGGACGAAATGCCGCTATCCGCCGCCGTGGGCAGATCCAGGTCGAGCGTATCGAGTTCATCGAACATCGGGCTCACGCCTGATCCCGATTCCGCCCCCGATCCCGACCCAGAGGCACTTGAGCCAACGCCAATCTCCGATCCGCCCAGCACGTCAGAACCGGTGCTGGGGTCGAGCGTCAGCGCCGAATCGAGATCGACGCTGCTATCGCTTTTGGGTGCCGCCAATTGAATGTCGCTATCGGCCGAATCACGGCTGCTCTTGCCGCCGATGATCGTGCTGGAAGTACTTTCGTCGGACTGGCCCAATTCGACTTCGCTAAGCAGGATCGAATCGGGGTCTTCATCCACCTCGGCAAACTCGCCTTCTTCTTCGGCCGCTTCACGTTCGGCAATCGCTCGTTCGATTTCCTCGGGCTTGAATTTCCAGCTTGCGCCGTCGCGATAACCGTGGATCTTGCCGCGATCGCGCATCTCGGTCACCGTGTCGGTGGAGACACCCAACATCTTGGCGGCTTCGTCCAGGTCGATGAATTTGCGAGTGGCCATCTGACGTTTTACCCCCAATGCGCGGGCAACTTGCCGAGCCGCAAGTTGTCCGGTGCGCGCGCCGGTCGATGCCGAAGCCTCGAACCGACGGCCGCTTGCTGATTTGTGCGGTTCTTGTTCCAGGTTTCCCTGCGGAACCAGGTGAGGAGGTCATTGCTCGATCATCGAGCGGACTTCACCCGGTAGCGGATGGGTTGCGTTAAACTCATTCATTTGCAAGTCCCAATGGATGCGGCGCACCGATTTGAGTGTGACTTCTCCGGATGACAATTCGATGTGATAGACACCCATCACACGCGTCGCCGGGTCGATCACCGTCACCTGTTGCCGCTGGTCGCCGACCAGGGCGGTCAGGGCAATTAACCCTTCGCCCCCCAATGCCGGCGCGACGGGTGCCCGTTGGGCAAACCCCTCGCTGGGCATGACCGTGCCCACGAGCACCGCTCCCACAAGACTTGCCAAAGCGCTCGCTCCGACCACCGCCAATCTCATAAGTCACCTTTCAACTTAGGAGTTACGCGGAAAACAGGGCGAACCTTATCCATTGTAAAAGCCCCGTTTTCCAATTCAACAAAAATCCTGCCCTTTCCCGGCTCGGTTTCCGTCGCTAAATCACGTGTAGACAGGTACATAGGCCACCGGCCCCCAGGATTGCCGGGCGCCTGCGCTCCGCGCTTGCGCATCTGGTCAATCCTCAGGTGCTAATCTCGCGAGGACGTGTTCACGCGACCCACTGCCCGGCCCAAGTCGGCGGCCGTCGATCCGAACGGATGGAATGATGGGAATTTTGGGCCGGGAGTGTAGTCCTCCCTGGGCCTCGGGGCAAGGGCAAGTCAACAGGCCCTCCCGAGGCACGCTGGCGGGGCCTACAATTGCCTCGGGGAACGCGGCGAGCCGCCGTGGCGCCCACGCCCTGTTTCGTTTTGCTGGCAACCGTAGTGACGGGGATTTCGTGATCGGGCAGTCAGGTGTAACACGGGTGGCCGTCCTGTTTAGCGGCGGCTTGGATAGCTCGATCTTGGTTGGTCAGCTGCTAGCAACCGGCCACCGGGTGTGGCCGCTGTTTGTCAATTGCCAATGGCATTGGCAAACCGCCGAACTGCGGGCCGGGTGTCAGTTTCTCAGTGCGATCGCTCATCCCGGGCTCGAAGCACTGGTCGAATTGCAAATGCCGCTGGCCGATCTGTACGACGACCATTGGAGCATCACCGGACAGCACGTTCCCGGCGCGGATGAACCCGACGAACACGTTTACTTACCGGGGCACAATCCGCTCCTGTTAATCAAGGCCCAGATTTGGTGCCGTCTGCACGGAGTGGGCCGCTTGGCCCTAGGCGCGCTGGCGAGCAACCCGTTCGCCGACTCGACCGAGGACTTCTACCGCTACTTCGAAGCGGCCATGGATCAGGCCATCTCGGGACACGTCGAACTGGTGCGGCCGCTCGGCCACCTGGCCAAGCACCAGGTGATGCAACTGGGACGCGACCTGCCGCTGGAGTTCACATTTTCGTGTTTGGCACCGACCGACGGCCGACACTGTGGCAATTGCAACAAGTGCGCCGAACGCCAGCAGGCCTTTCGCCATGCGGAAATGCCGGACCCGACGATGTATGCCGCGGTCCCAACTCCCCTACCTTCGCACTGAAATTACGAAAGGCAAGCATGTTCCGCGTGACTCGCGAAATCGACTTTTGCTATGGCCACCGCCTGCTCCACTACGACGGCAAGTGCAAGCACCTGCACGGTCACAACGGTCGGGCCGTGATCACGATCGAGTCGGCCCAGCTCGATGCGCGGGGCATGGTGCTCGACTTTTCGGATATCAAGCGAGTCGTCAGCAACTGGATCGACGAAAACCTGGACCATCGCATGATCTTGCACCGCGACGATCCGGCCCGCGAAGCGCTGGAAAACTTAGGCGAGCCGATCTACCTGGTCGACGTGAACCCGACGGCCGAGAACATCGCGAAACTGATCTTCGATTTTACGAAGAGTCAGGGTTTTCCGATCGTCGAAGCTCGGCTGTGGGAAACACCGCGGTGTTTTGCGACGTACTGCGAGTGAGACGCAGCTGTCAAAAAGAACAGTCCGGGAGGCCCGCGGCGGGCCATCACCGGACTGTCAGTCCCCCCTGGGATTTACGCGGTGGGCACGTGCCGTCGGAGGGCGGGCGGCACGGCGATGGATTTGTTTAGCGTCACCCTCTTCGGTGGTGACCCAAGAGTTATCGGTTAGGCGCGATCGGGCAGTGAGGAAAATCTTACGGTTCGGCAACAAACAAGTTGCCCCTCCCTCAGCCCCAGTGCGGGGCTGGCAAGTCACTGCCAGCATCCGCCGCTTTGGGAAAGTTTCCACTCATAAACTTTGCCGATTACGCCGATTTTAAGGACAGCGCTCCGCACAGGGATGCGCGCTGCCGGATCCGCGCCTTCGCTTTCAGTATAAGGAGTCCATCGGGTGAACCAGGTCAACCGAATTGCCCGGGCCATTGTGTGGTCGCCCGTCGTGTGGGGTGGACTGGCCACCATGGCTTTCTATACCCCCATCCAATTGGCCAAGCTTTCTCCACACGGCTGGGGACGTTTTCTTTCCCACCCGTTCGTGGACCGCTACTTCGCCGGTCACTGGGTGGAGTACGTGACGACGCTCATGTTCTTCGTCGGCTTGGCGGCGCTCACCCTGAAGGTGCTGAACCTTATGATCCAAAGGTCCATCCTCGCGGTGCCGTTGCTCGACGGCATTCCGCCGGGCGGACAGAACGTGGGCCATTGCGAAAACCTGCTGGCGCGTCTGGCCCGGCAGCCCGAGAGCTGGCAGGAAAGCTATCTCGTGCGGCGGCTGCGTGAAGCTTTGGAATTCGTCTACCGCAAGAATTCAGCGGCCGGACTCGACGAAGAAATCCGCTACCTGTCGGACCTGGACGCCGGCCGCATGCAATCGTCGTATGCGCTGATTTGGTTCATCATCTGGGCCGTGCCAATTATGGGCTTCTTGGGCACGATTCTCGGCATCACCGGCGCCGTGGGCAACTTGAGCCCCAAGGCGCTGGAGGAGTCGCTGTCCGGCGTGACTTCAGGGCTCGGTGTGGCGTTTGACACCACGGCGCTGTCGTTGTCGCTTTCGATCGTGCTGATGTTCGTAAAATACTTCGTCGATCGAGCGGAAACCAGTCTACTGGCGAGCGTCGACGAGCGGACGAATGCTGAACTTGTCGGACGCTTCGAGGACGCCGCGAGTAGTGCCGACCCGCAGACGGCCACCGTGCGCCGGATCGCTGAAACGGTCCTCTCGGCGCTCGACAAGTTAGTCGTGCGACAAACCGAGCTATGGCAGGAGAGCATGCGCGCCGTGCACCAGCACTGGAGCGAGCAAACCGTGGCTGCCGGTCAGACAATTGAAACGGCGCTTGCCGGGGCGTTGACCAAAAACGTCGAACAGCACGCTGCCGCGCTGACGGCGGCGGAGCATGCGGTCGCCGAACAAAACCATCGGCACTGGCAAGGAGTCCAACAGGCTCTACAACAGAATGCCGATGCCGTCGTGACGCAACAACGCGAACTCAGCAAACAAGGCGAATTGTTGCTGCAAGTCGTCGGCGCCACGGAACAAGTCACGCGACTCGAACAAGAGCTCAATCGCAACCTGTCGGCCTTGGCCGGCGCCAATCACTTTGAGGAAACGGTCATCTCCCTCTCGGCCGCCATCGGCCTGCTCAGCGCGCGGCTGGGACAACCTCTCGAAACGTCGCGGATTGATCTAAAGAACTCGCGAAAAGGCCAGGCCGCATGAGCAGGCGCGGAGGTGCCAAACCGACGGGCATCCAGATGTTCCCCTTTCTCGCAGTTCTAATCTGCACCATGGGGGCGCTCGTGGTCCTGTTGCATGCCTTTGCTCGGCACGGGCAAGAACAGGCGGCCAAGACGGCCGAGGCCAAAATGCGCGCCCAACGGGAACAAGATGAACTCGATGCCGACTTCTTCGAGTGGCGCGTTGGCCATTTGCGCGAGGCACGCGAAAAGACACAGGCCCAGCTGGCCGAAGAGCGATTGAAGTTAAGTCACGTCGAGGATCACCAGCGACGCTTGCTGTCGAAACTCGAACAGCTCAAGGCGGCCGACGCTCAACTCGAACAAGTCGGATCGGCAACAGCCGACGAGTTGGAGCGAAACGAAGCCGAGTTGGCCGAGACAAAAGAGCAACTTGCCGCCGCCCGCCAGGCCGTCGCCAAAGCTCGCAAGCAGGGAAAATTCAAAGCCGTCAACTATTCCGTCGTACCGTTCGAGGGACGCAACACCACACACCGCCGTCCGGTGTACATCGAATGTCGCGACAACCAGATTTTGCTGCAGCCCGAGGGCATCGTGTTGACGCCGGGCGACTTCATCGGTTTCTTCGGCCCGGGAAACCCGTTGGCCTCGGCCTTGCGAGCGCAGCGTGAATACTTCGCGCAACGGACGGCCGGCGGAAAGCTTGCCGAGGAACCCTATCCGCTAATGCTTGTCCGGCCCGACGGCATTGCCGCTTATTACGCCGCCCGTGCGGCACTCGACTCCTGGGGCAGCGAGTTTGGCTACGAGTTGGTCGGCGCGGACTGGGATCTGAAATTCCCCGAACGCGACCCAGCCTTGGCAGAACTCACCCAGCGCGTCATTGAAGAAGCCAGGCAACGGCACCGCGAATACGTGTTGTCGTCGAACCAGATCGCCAGACGTCGCCCGCGTCCGGTCTACCATGCCAAATCGCACGGCGGTTTCGCCAAGGAGCCCGGTACAGGCGACGGTCCTCACGGCAGCGGGTTGGGAAGTTGGGACGACTATCAAGACGACTGGGGCAAGTCGGCTGCCGGTGATGGACCCCGCGGAACGGACAGCCCGGGGCGCTACGGCGATCAGTCGGGTGGCACCGCGTCAGGCAGCTTGGACGAGTACGCTAAGTTCGGCGGCGCGCCGGCGGCCGATCCCTACGCCGAGCCGGGCGGATTGGCGCCGCAGCAGAAGGGAGAGGGAACAGGAAAAGGCACCGGCAACGGAGCAGGCCAAACGATCGACGGTTCCCAGTTCGCCGACATGCAACACGGCGGGGAAACTGGGTACGGGCCTACGAGCCAGTACCGTGGCAGCGGAGGCGGACAGCAAGGTGAAGGTCAAAATGGCGGCGAGGCCCAGGACAGTGGAAAGCAAAGCGGTCAGCAGAGCAGCCAGCATGTCGGCCAGACGACGGGCGAACAAAACGGTCCCGGCGGAGAGAACAACGGAGGCGATTCGTGTCAGATTCCGGAGGGACCCGCGCACAACATGGAATCGCGCGGTGACACACCAAAACACAACCGACTGGAAAGCAAGGGCGCCAAACCGAAATTTCGCAATCCGAACTCCGAGGGTGGCGACGGCGGCGAGTCGGATGGCGAGAAGACCATACTCGATTTACCAGATGTTGCCTATCACAACGTGCCACAGAGTCTCACGGCCGGAAATCGGCCCAGCGACCTCATGCTCGGCAAGCGCAAAAAGCTACCTCAAAGCATGGCCGACACACGGGGCGAGGACTGGGGGCTGCTTGGCGGAGGCCGCGGATCCATTGCCGCTTCGCGGCCGATTCTGGTCCTGTGCTTTCCCGATCGGCTTGTGTTGGTACCCGAATCACGCGCGCAGAAACCTCAGGAAATCAAGCTTGGCGAGCATACCGAAGATTCGATGGACCAACTTGTCTCGTCGGTTTGGGACTACATGAAAGTCTGGGGCAAGGCCGGACGCGGACTGCATTGGCGACCGACACTCAAGATGGACGTCCGTCCCGGGGGCGAAGCACGCTTCGAAGAGGTCAAGGCACTCTTGGCCAGCAGTGGACTCGACGTGGATCGACGCAATCCACCTCCGACGGCTCGGCAACCTGCCGCGTCGCCGCGCAAATAGACTCATAGACTGACCGCACCGCATCATGGCACGACCCAAAGCCGCTGACCAGGAAGGCGCCGGAAGCGATTCCTTTCTGGACATCATTACGAATCTCGTGGGTATTCTCATCATCCTGGTGATGGTCGTGGGCGAACGCGCCAAGACCGCGCCCGTCGAATTGCCCGCTCCGGCTCCCAACCAAGCACTGACGGCAGCCCGAGCCGAGTCGCAGCAGTTGGAGGACGACGTGCACCGATTGGCGGCCCAGATGGCCGAGATTCAGGCGGCCACGCAGGCCAAGGCCATCGAGCGCGGGCGGTTGAGCGTGCTGGTCACGGCGATTGAGAAAGACATGGACCAGCGGCGTCAAGCGCTCGACGACGAGGCGCGAAAGCGGTTTGAATACGACCGCGAAATGGCCCAGGCTCGTGATGAACTCAAGCGGTTGGAAGCCGAGCAGGAAATGGCCGAGCAGGCGGCCAAACCCGAGACGGTCAAGATCGAGAATCACCCCACGCCGCTTGGCAAACTCGTCGATAGCGACGAGGCGCACCTCAGACTCTACGACGGTCGTCTGGCCGTGCTGCCCTACGAAACCTTGATGGGCCGGCTGCGCGGAGAATTGCGGTCCGCCGTCAACGAGATGGGCAGCCGCTCGGAAATGGTCGACACGCTGGGACCCATCGAGGGATTTCGCCTTCGCTACGTAATTCAGCGCCACGATATGCCGCAAGGTTCGCTGTTCGAACTGGCCTACGTGGAGTTTCTGCCGGTCACCAATCAACTGGGCGAGCCATTGGACCAAGCCTTAAAGTCGGGTTCCGACTTCCGCCGCACGCTCTCCCGGCTGTCGCCAGAGCGCTATACGATCACCATTTGGACGTATCCCGACAGTTTCGCGGAGTTCGCACGTCTGAAGAAAGAGCTCTACGACATGGGCTACACGGTCGCAGCGAGACCCTTGCCTGATGGCATGCCGATCGGAGCCTCGCCCAACGGCAGTAAATCGTCCGCGCAATAGCCATTCTGCAGAGCAAGACCAGGCGCGGCTATTCCGTTTCCGTTACGGCCACGATTCCCGCCTCGAGCGCCGTACCGATGCGGTCCAGTTGGTCAAGCGTCACCGAGAGCGGCGGGAAAACCACCAACACGCTTCCCAACGGTCGCAATAGCACGCCCTGCCGACGAACCCAGTCGCAAACCGCCAGCCCTCGCTTTTCCTCCCACGGATACGCTTCGCGCGTCGCCTTGTCGCGCACCAGTTCGATGCCGGCAATCAAGCCGCGCTGACGAACATTGCCCACGTGAGGGTGCTCAGCGATGCGATCGAGGTGTTCGGCCAGCCGGGCGACTTTGGGGGATAATCCCGCCAAAGTGTGTTCTTCTTCGAAGACGTCGAGCGTGGCCAGCGCCACCGCACATCCCAACGGGTTTCCGCCATACGTATGGCCATGAAAGAAACTCTTCGATTCAGCATACGTACCCAGAAAGGCAGACCATACATCGCCGGTGGTCAGGGTGGCCGCGACGGGCATGTATCCACCGGTCAATCCTTTGGCCAGGCACAGGAAATCGGGAGATACGTGCTCCTGCTCGCAGGCAAACATCGTTCCCGTGCGGCCAAAGCCAACCGCCACTTCGTCGGCGATCAAATGCACGTCATATTTCCGCGTCAGCTCGCGAATCGCCGCCAGGTATCCCGGCGGGTGCATTACCATGCCCGCCGCGGCCTGTACCAAGGGTTCCAAGATCACGGCCGCAACCCGCTCGTGCTGGCGGGCAAGCAGTTCTTCCATTGCACGCGCAGTAGTGCGCGAGCACATTCTCCCGGGTCACTCCCTGGGGCAAACGATACATGTCGGGCGTCGGCGCGCAACACCTCGAACAGCAGCGGATCGAACATCGCGTGGAACCGAGCCACGCCTCCGACACTAACGCTGCCGAGCGTATCACCGTGGTACGCGTCGCCCAGCGCCACGTAGGTCGTTTTGTTGGGACGCGGATCACTGCGCTGCCGCCAATACTGCAGAGACATCTTGAGGGCCACTTCGACGGCCGTCGCGCCGCTGTCCGAGAAAAAAACGTGCTCGAGACCCGCGGGTGCCAAATCCACGAGCCGCTTGGCCAACTTGATCGTAGTAGGATTCGACGAGCCCAACGAGGTGACGTGGGCCACCTTGTCCAGCTGCTCGCGGAGGGCGGCGTCGAGACGCGGATGCCGATGCCCGTGCACGTTGCACCACACGCTCGCGCAGCCATCCAGGTATTCATTCCCATCGATGTCGACCAGCGTGCAACCGTGTGCTCGCTCGAAGATCAGCGGTTCGTATTCGTTCATCTGGGTGAATGCATGCCAGACGATCTGGCGATCCCACTCGATGAGTTCCGTCCGCGAAGGTTCCGCGCGGATACCGCGCTCCGCTGGTGGCCCGGATTTGAGCATATGGGCTCCGCCTTTGTCAGATGCCGCTCGTCGCAAGCCGCGGCTACCAGGTGACTTTTACCGGCGTGCCAACGGCCACACCCAGCATCAGGGCCGCGCTCTCGCCGACAATCGCCAACTCGAGCTTGCCGTTGGAACCGACCAGGGCAATGAGCGTCATCTCGGGTTGGTCGGCATAGGCATTAAAGATGCCGTGCGTTTGGTGGTCGTCGCAAACAATCGTGGTCTCCTCGCCGCGTGGCACGTCGGCGAGCACGTCGGCCGAAATGTCGGTGATCAAATTGCCGAACGAGTCGATCGACTGCACGGTTCCTTCGATTTTGTTGGCCGTCACGCGTGCCTCCGTCCAATCCAATCGTTCAATGTCCTCTTGCTTAGGTCCCAGCCGCGTGGGGTCGAGCCCCAGGCTGAGCCGTGCCGAGACCGGAGCCATGATGTCACGTCCGTGAAACGTCGACGACACGCTTGGCAACCAGAACTCCGGCCGGGCAACGGTAACGATTGTAGAGTCGTCGGGGTCGAGCGCCAAACGGCTTAATAATCCATTGTCGGGAGCCACGTAATGCTGTTGCCCGACCCGCGCATAGACAATTTTCCGCCGCGTGCCAACACCCGGATCGATCACGGCCACGTGAATCGTGGCGGGCGGAAACCAAGGTGTCATGTCGGCCAGCACCAACGCGCCGGCGCGCACGTCCTGGGGCGGCACCGCGTGCGTGATGTCGACCAACGTGACCGCCGGGTTGATCGACAAAATCACGCCCTTCATGGCCGACACGTACGGGCTGCTCGCGCCGAAATCGGTGGTAAGCGTGATAATGCGGGGCTGTGCCATGGCAGGACCCTCTCGGGTGCCATGCTCACGCCGCGTGAGCAGGCCAGAATCACACGACGCTCGGATGCTCTTAAAGTTTTCCCACGAGTTCGATCACCAGCTCGCGGAAGCGGCCCGGGTTGACGTTTGGATTCTTCTTCTTGGCCTGGCCGATCAGGTTGCCGGCGGCCTGGAGCTTTCCACCCTGGATGTCGGCCACGATCTTGGGATTCGCGGCGATCAGTTCCTGGCAAAGCGCCACCAATTGGCTCTCGTCGACCTTTTCGATACCCTGGGCCTTCATCACATCGGCCGCACTCTTGCCCGAGGCGACCATTTCCAGGAACACCTCGCGAGCCCGGCTGGTGTCGATATCGCCCTTCTGAATCGCGGTCAGCAGATCGCCCAGCTGCCTCGGCCGGAGCGAGAATGCTTCGACCTCGACCTTCTGCTCGTTGAGCGTCCGCATTACGTCCTGCTGCACCCAGTTGCTGGCCAGCTTGCCATCACCCACCAATTCGGCCAATTCGACGTAGTAATCGACCAGTCCGCGCCCTGCACTGACCAACACGTCGCTGTCGTACGGCTTGATGCCGTAGGTGTTTTCCAGCCGCTCGCGCATCTGGGCGGGCAGCTCGCCAAGGCTTGCCCGCACCGCTTCAATCTCGGCGTCGCTTGTCCGCACGGGCACCAGGTCCGGGTCGGGAAAGTAACGATAGTCGCTCGATTCCTCCTTGTGTCGCTGGCCGCGGGTGACATTTGCCACGTCATCCCAGCCGCGGGTCTGCTTCGGCACGTCGCCCAACCGCTCGCCGGTTTCCTTCCAGACTTCGTAGTGGCGGACGGCTTCGTATTCCATGGCCCTTTCCACTGCGCGGAAGCTGTTCATGTTTTTCACTTCGACGATCGGCGTGGCAATTTTTCCGTCGGGCGTGTCGATGTGCAGGTTAATGTTCGCGTCGACTCGCAGGCTCCCTTCCTGCATGTTGCAGTCCGACACGCCCAGGTAGGTGAGCAACAGTTTCATTTCCTGCAAGTAGGCCTTGGCCTCGGCAGGCGACCGCATGTCCGGTTGACTGACGATTTCCAATAGCGGCGTGCCGGCGCGGTTCAGGTCGATGCGGCTGTCGGCCTGACCGGTGACTTCGTCATGCATGCTCTTGCCGGCGTCTTCTTCCAAGTGCGCGCGAATGATGCCGATCTTTTTCGGCTCGAAACGCCCCTTCGGATCGCTGATCGCCAACTGTCCGTCGTGTGAGAAAGGCAAGTCGTACTGGCTAATTTGATAGCCCTTGGGCAGATCGGGATAGTAATACTGCTTGCGATCCCATTTGGTGAAATTGGCAATCTCGCAATTGAGCGCCACCGCGGTGCGCAACGCGAGTTGAAACGCCTCGCGATTCATCACCGGCAACGTGCCAGGCATGCCGATGCAGACCGGGCAAGTTTGCGTGTTGGGCGGCGCGCCAAACTTCGTACTGCAGCGGCAGAACAACTTCGTGCGCGTCTGCAACTGCACGTGGACTTCCAGGCCGATGATGATGGTGTAAGGGTCGCTCACGCGCGTGCTCGCGTTCTGGATAACGCCGTCAGGGTACCATTGCCGGAAACTGTTTGTGCCAATCGGTGGCCTGCTGATACATGTGGGCCGCCCGCAGCAGGCGATCTTCCTCGAACGGCGGAGCCTGCAACTGCAAGCCGATCGGCAACCCGCCGCTGGTGCCACACCGTAGCGCGATTCCGCCGATGCCGGCCAGGTTCGCGCTGGCCGTGTACAAGTCAACCAGGTACATCGCCAGCGGATCGTCCACTTTTTCGCCCAGCTTGAACGCGGGGCTCGTTGTCACCGGACCGATGATCAAATCCACTTCGCCAAACGCCGCGTCGTAGTCCTGCCGAATCAGCCGGCGGACCTTGAGGGCCTTGAGGTAGTAGGCGTCGTAGTAGCCGGCACTTAGGGCATACGTGCCGAGCATGATCCGGCGTTTGACTTCCGGGCCAAAACCTTCTGCCCGACTTTGCCGGTACAGTCGCACGAGCGGGTTGTCGAGCGCGTCGGCCTCGGCCTGTTTGCCAGCCGCCAGCAACTTGTCGCGTTCGGCCGCAAGCGCCGCAACCATCTTCTTTTCGTCGGTGCGATGACCGTAGTGCACGCCCTCGTAGCGGGCCAGGTTACTCGAGGCCTCGCAGGGGGCGATGATGTAGTAAGTCGCCACGCCGTACTTGCCGTGCGGCAACGAGATATCTTTGACCGTGGCCCCCAGCGACTTGTAGACGTCGACCGCCGCCCGCACGGCCTGTTCCACGTTCGGTTCGAGCCCCTCGCCAAAATGCTCGCGAACCAGGCCCAGCCGCAAGTTTTTGAGCGGCTGCCGTACGGTCTCGGAGTACTTCGGCACCGGCACCTCGACCGACGTCGAATCCAGTGGATCGTGCCCGGCCAACACTTCCAACAAAAGCGCTGCATCTTCAGCGGTGCGTGCCAACGGACCAATCTGGTCGAGGCTGCTGGCAAACGCCACCAGGCCATAACGGCTGACGCGACCGTAGGTCGGCTTGAGCCCCGTGATGCCGCACAACCCGGCCGGCTGTCGGATCGAACCACCCGTATCGCTACCCACCGACAACGGCGCCATGCCGGCCGCCACGCACGCAGCCGCGCCACCGCTGGATCCACCCGGCGTGCGGTCGAGTCCCCAGGGGTTCGCCGTTTGCTTGAACGCGGAATTCTCGGTCGAGGCACCCATGGCAAACTCGTCCATGTTCGTGCGACCGATCAGCACGGCGTCGGCATCCTTGAGCCGCGAGATCACCGTCGCATCGTATGGCGGCCGGAAGTCTTCCAGCATCCGCGAGGCGCAGGTCGTCGGTTCGCCCTTGGTGCACAGCAAATCCTTGACGGCGACCGGCAAACCAGCCAGCCGGCCGAGCGGCTGCTTCTCGCGGCGACGCTTGTCAATGTCCGCCGCGCGCTCCAGCGCGGTTGTTTTATTGACGCGCAGGAAGGCTTTCACGTCGCCGTCGTGGCGCTCGATCTGATCGAGATAAGCCTGCGTAAGTTCAACCGACGTGACTTCGCCGGAATTCAGCTGGGCCAGCAATTCGGTAGCGCTACGACGCACCAAGGACATGGCTTAATCACCCAGCACGGCGGGAACCAAGTAAAACTCGCGATCGTGGTGCGGCGCGTTGGTCAGCGCCGCTTCGCGCTCCAGGCTCGGCCGCGGCTCGTCGGCCGCAAACACGTTCGAGACGTCCAGGGCATGCGCCATCGGCTCGACGTCTTGCGTGTCAAGTTCCGCAAGCGATTCCACGTAGCCAACGATCTGTCCCAATTGCGACGTCATCAGGTCGAGCTCGTCGTCCGTGAGCTGCAAGCGGGCCAATAGCGAGACCTTTTCGACTTGAGCGCGGGTGAGCATGGGAGAGTGATCGGCTAGAGGTCAGTGGGTACGCAAGAAAAGCAGCTGGGTCGGGTCAGGTGTTTTACGAACCGACGCGCAAGCCGCTTTCCCGTCTAGCTTGCCTTGGCCCCCGTCGGCAGCTTGAAGGGTGCGTTTCGCACACGCTTGGTCACCGCGCCGCTGCGAATGCACTGGGTGCAAACCCGCATCGTCTTGTTGGTGCCGTTGGCCGTGGTGACCCGCACGTTCTGCAGGTTGGGCTTAAACTGCCGTCGCGAGATGCCGGTCACCTTGGTACCGACGCCCCCCAAGTACTTGGCCTTACCCCGAATGGTCACCTGGTTGCCAAGCACGGGGGCCTTGCCGCAGACTTCACATTGTTTCGACATCGCACGAACGCCTTGCTAGATGGTCCTGGCGAGAAAATCGCAAAACCGCCAGTATAGCGAGTTTAGGGCGGCACGCAAGCGAAGATGACGGGGCATTTTCGCCACCGACCTCTGAACCAAAATTTGGTGGCTGGTCACCCCCTGACCTGCTGTTGAAAAACTGATCCATCGGTTATGAAGGTCTTGATGCCCGTAGGGCAAGGAGACCTTTGAGATGACCAGATGTAGGAAGCGGCACACGCCCGAGCAGATTGTGCGGAAGCTGCGTGATGCCGAAGCGATGCTGAATGCAGGCAAGGACGAGGCGGCCGTGCTGCAGGCCCTGGAGGTGAGCCGGTCGACGCTGGACCGCTGGCGCGCGCAATACGGCGGCATGAAGGCCCAGGAGGCCAAACGCCTCAAGGAGCTGGAAGACGAGAACCGCCGGCTGAAGCAACTGGTGGCCGATCTCTCGCTCGACAACCAGATGCTCAAGCACGTTGGGAGGCACAAAGGGGACATCACTGATATTCGCTCCTCGGCTCCTCGGGTTGGAGGCACAAAGGGGACATCACTGATATTCGCTCCTCGGCTCCTCGGGTTGGTCACCAATCAGTGATGTCCCCTTTTCCGTCCCTTACTCCGTCGCGATAACACCGCCGTCCGAGCTCGTCTTTGGCAATTCCGACCGCGCCAGGACTCCAAGTCGACTGCCGACGTAACAGCATTTTCCGTCTGGCGCAATGGCCATGCATTTCAGGGCACCAATTCCTGGCGACACTGTGTCCATTAGCTTGCCGGTCTGAACATTCCACGACCGAATCGTGCCGTCGTTACTGGCGGTAATCAGGGTTGCATCCAAGAAGTCCATGGCCGATACGCAATCGGTGTGCCCTTGTAAACGCATGTCTTCTTCGAACTCTGGAATCGTCCGTCGCGTCACGTCGTCATCTTGGGTGCCAATGTACAAGAATCTGCTATCCGGACTAAAAGCAAGTGACAATACCGCATAATGCCGGCCCACGACGTTGGCGCTCTTAACGAGCTTGCGGTCAGCAAGCGACCAGAGCGAGACCGTTCCACGCCAGCATCCCGCAGCGACGAATTGTCCGTCAGGAGAAAGGGCCACGCATTCGACCCAAAAATCCGCCTCCAGATCGAATAGCCTTTCGCCGGAATCCCAGGTCGAAAATATAACTTTATGATCACGGCCACCGGACACAATCACCTGGGGATCTTGAAACGCAACGCATAGGGCCCATTCAGAATGGATACGCCCTTTAGACAGCACTTCTGTGGAACCCGGCTGATAACTTACAATCGAGCCGTCGCTGCAGGCGGCGGCACACTCCAACCTTCCGGGCCGCACAGCAACTCCATTGCCCCACTGGCTGGGAAGCCGGGCCTCACTTTGCACCTGTAGAGTTTGACCGTCAACTGTGCATACTCGGTAGTCCGAACCGGTAGAGATTACTTTGTCCTTGCAGACGGCGACTGCGAGCACATCCGAATGAAGACTCCCATCGTTCGGCGGTTCTGGAGGACTACAGCCTAACAAAACGACAAACAAGCCGAACAGCGTGCAGGCCGATATTCCGAACTTGACTGTCGCGGCTTCGCGGCGTTTCATGCCTCATGGCCCCTGACGATATAAACTTCCAGTACCCTGCCACTGACCGGCAGTCGTCGAGTGGCTCCTTTGCAAATATCCAGACCGAAATCTCTCCCGTTCCCAACGCGCGCGTTGCTGTTCCAAACGAGCCAGCTCGTCCGCCGGAAGCAGTTTTTCCGCTGCTTCGCGTTCACGTATCGCCGCGTCGCGCATTGCCTCGCTTCTCAATCGCTCGGCTTCCCGGACAAGCCTTTCTGCCTCGCACTTGCAATTATTGGGAGGCACAAAGGGGACATCACTGATATCCGCTCCTCGGGTTGGTCACCAATCAGTGATGTCCAGTGATGTCCCCTTTTCCGTCCCCTGTTGACGACGACGACCGCGCCGTTCTCCGCAAACCTGTTGTTCGAGTTGGTCCCATCCTCCCAGCTTCAATGAAGTCCCGTGTGGCCGTCATCGTCTATTATCTAGGACGCTCTCGCTGTGAACAGGATCGGGGAACCGCGATGCAAGAAACCCCAAGAGCAAACCGATCCCAAGCGATATCACCTGGACTCCAATGCCGCGAAAAACAAACCACTCTGGCTCAAGTGCAACCCACTTCATCTGTTGAACTCCGGGCCCCATTGGACTCGGTTGGCGTATTAATTCCCACCACCAATGGACAAGACGTGTTGAGAAGATTAAATCATTTTCACCTAGACTAGTGGCAAAGAACTGCACGAACAATAGGTGTCCCCAGACGCCCAAAAGGGCTGCCAGCGAGGCTCGTCGTCGCCGCGTCCCAGGTAAAGTAGCGATCAAACTCAGGACGAGAATCACGATCAGCGTTGTCGATCGAACGAATTCGTACATCGCCAATGATGGGTAAACGAGAGCACACGTAGCATATCCGGCAAGCGTAATTGACCTTCCCCACGATTCGTGGGCGCGCGACAGAACTGGCATAATGCCGGTGAAAGGAGCGTGTCATGGGTCGTCGAGTGTATTCGCGTGAGTTCAAGGTGTCGGCGGTCAAGTTGGTGAACCAGCAGGGCTATACGGTCGTGGAGGCGGCCAAGAGCCTGGGCGTGGACGCCGCCTCGATCCGCAATTGGCTGAAGAAGTTCGGGCCGGAAGTGGGCGTCAGCGCGAGCGGTGACTCGGCTTTGCGGGCGGAACTGCGGCGGCTGCGGGAGGAGAACAAGCGGCTCCTCATGGAGCGTGAGATTTTAAAAAAAGCGACGGCCTTCTTCGCCAAGCACCAGCCCTGAGATTCGCGTTCATCAAGGATCACATGCGGGAGTTTCCGGTGAACGTGATGTGCCGAGTTTTGCAGGTAACCAGGAGCGGTTACTACGCCTGGTGGAAGCGTGCGCCGAGCGTAACCGCCGAGCGGCGGGCGAAGCTGACCGACCAGATCCGCCGCGTGCACGAGCGGAGCCGCGCGGTGTACGGCTCGCCGCGCGTGCATCGCGACCTGATCGCAGAAGACGTTCGCTGCTCGAAGAACACGGTGGCCAAGCTGATGCGTGCCGCCGGTCTGCGTTCGAAAATGCATCGCCGGTTCCGCGTCCGGACGACCGAAAGCCGTCACGCCCATCCGATCGCTCCGAACCGGCTGAATCGGGCGTTTTACCAGCCGCAGCCCGATCGGGCCTGGGCGGCCGACATCACGTACGTCCGCACGGCCGAGGGCTGGTTGTACTTGGCGGTGGTGATCGACTTGTGCTCGCGGAAGATCGTGGGCTGGGCCACCAGCGATTCGCTGGCTGCGGACTTGTGCCTGCGGGCGCTGCGGTTGGCGATCGAGCAGCGGCGGCCGCAGAACGAGGTGTTGCATCACAGCGATCGGGGCGTGCAGTACGCCTGCGACGACTACCAGGGCTTGCTCACGCGGTATGGCCTGCAAGCCAGCATGAGTCGCCGTGGCAACTGCTACGACAATGCCGTCGCGGAAAGCTTCTTCGGCACGCTGAAGACGGAGCTGGTGTATCACGAACAGTACACGACTCAAGAGGTCGCTCGACAAAGCCTGTTTGAATACATCGAAGTGTTCTACAATCGTCGTCGGCGTCATTCGTCGCTGGGGCACTTGAGCCCGGTGGAGTACGAAGAAAGCCTCGCCAGCGGCGCCCCAGCCTTCCGGCGGACTCTGGCAGATACCGCTCTCCAAGCATCATCCGCCCACGAGCACCGCGACCGCGCAAGACCCGCGAAGGGTCTCGCGGGTCGCCAACCCAATACCCCAAACTCAAACCCAATGTCCAACAAATAACCCCACAGCGCGCCCACCAAACGTGGGTAGGTTCAAATCCCAAGCCACAACCAACCCAGTGAAAAACGCATGTTCCGATTGCTTTCGATAGATCAGTGCCTTACCCCATTATGTGCAACTCACTCAACTCGAGATTGTTCTCTTGTAGTCAATTCAAACTTCGACTTCCCAAATCGTGACTCAGGCCAGTGACGGTCAAAGGCGTCGTGATGTGGGCGAACCACTGCCTCTGAGCGAAGCGGTTGCGGAAGTGAGCTCAAAAGTAACCTCAATTGCCAGCCTCTGGCTCCGTGGCCTGATGATCGGCTGTTGTGGCGGAAGTACAGCGGCACGCCCGCCAAACTTCTCAAGGAGCGGCACCCGACTTGCATTCTAACCCATTCCCTACGCGGATGGTGACTTGGACCTCTGCGACGGCTGCGACTTGCGGCGAGTTTGCGTCGCGCCTCTCCCGCATTTTTCCCGCCGTGTCGCGTGTTGTAAGCCCCTCCACACTTTTGCCTCTATCAATCGAGCCAGCACCTGGGCTAGCCTACGGTCGGCAAATTCTGCACAGGAGCCGCGCGGGGAGGTTTCATGTTTCATGCCGGGCAAAATGCGAAAGCTGCGGGCTACTACATGTGTCATTTTTCAGGTTACAAAAGGCGAAAAGAAAAGTGCGCGCAACTTTCATCCCGAAAAAAGGCCACTCGAAAACTTTGCGAATTCCGAACCGGGCCAACGGGCTGCCAAGCGAGCCCGCCGGCGATCGACTCAGAGATGAGTCGGGACGCCGAAAAAATGCCGCGCCCGCTCGCAAGGTTGAAACCGGGCCAGCATTTACCCCATACTTGCCTGTGCGGCGGGGGCAATTTCCGTTTGCTTCCCGGCGACCCGAACTGCGATGGGCAGGCGCCGGACAATTGCTACCGGCGGCCACGGGCGATCTGCAAGCCTCCAAGTTGGCCGAACACTGCCGGTCATGAACGACGCCCAGCCCGGCGATTGCCCCCGGTCTCGCGTGCTTTTCGACACCCCAGTAGCGACTTTCCAAGGTCGGATGACTACAATTGGCGGTGAATAAGGGAGTTCGCCCACGGCGGCCAGCGGACGGCCCAACGTACCCACCTTCCCCCTGGAACCCTTCCCATGCTGCACGTTCTCTTTTCGCTGGCGCTCGCTCCGCTGGTGGTTGCGGCCGATGCGGCGCTGCCGGTCGGCACCCAGCTATCGTATCGCGGATCGGTCGAGGCCGTCAGCGAAGACGCCGACGCGAGCCCGAAAACGTTTGACCTTACGTTGTGGATCCTGTCGGCCAGCGAAACCGGCTCGGAGGTCTTCTGGCTGGTCGACGAACGCGGCAACGGTGAGTTCCCCTGGCCCTCGCGATTCGGAACCGCCACGCTCGACCCGCGATATCGCACGTCGATGGCGTCGCCCGCGCTACTCTACGATCGGGGTGAAGGCCAGAGCATCGTACCAGTGTTGTGGCCGTTCCTCTCGCCCGCCGAGCCATTGGCCGCCGGCGCCACGTTTACCCAAGGCAAGCTTGAGTTTCAGGTGGATAAAGCGACCAAGCGCGGCGAGCAGGCAGCCTGGCACGTCAGCGTTAGCGATCCGTTTGGCCCAAAACGTACGTTGGTGGTCGCACAACAGGGACCGCTTGTGCTGGAAATGGACGAACGGCTGACGATGGGACGTGGCCAGCCGTATCGACTGCAACTCGAACTGGTCGATAGTCAGCAGTTATCAAAAGGCGCGATCGACGCCCTGACCAGGACGGTCGAGTCGGCCCACTCGCTGCGAAATAAACTCAATCTGGCGTCCCAAAGCCAGGACATTCAGTGGAAGCCCGAACAGGCAGAATTGCTTGCCAAAGAACTGCCGGCCCTGGTAGAGTTGGCCGCCGGCACGCCGCTATCGAAGCTGGTGACGGCCGCCAACCGCGACCTGGAGCTGCAAGCAGGCCGCAACGACGCCGTGGCCACCATGCAGGCCCGGTTCGTCGGACACCCTGTCGAGGAGTTTTCGATCCGCGGGACCGCCGGTGAAACCCTGCGGGCCGAAGACCTCAAAGGCAAGATCACGGTCCTGCACTTCTGGGACTATCGAGATGAGCCCCTGCGCGAGCCCTATGGCCAGGTCGGTTATCTCGACTTCTTGTATCACCGCCATAAAACGGCCGGCTTGCAGGTCTACGGCGTGGCCGTGAATCCTCGGCTGTCCGACGAATCCACGCGCGCCGCTGCCGTGCGGAGCACGAAAAAGCTCAAGTCGTTCATGAACCTGAGCTATCCGGTGCTGCTGGACGAGGGCGGTCTGCTGCGGCAGTTTGGCGATCCCCGCGTCGTTGGAGCCAGTTTGCCGCTGTTCGTCGTCGTGGGCCCCGAGGGCACAATCCTGCACTACCACGTCGGCACGTACGATGTCCAGCAGGACCAAGGGCTCAAGGAATTGGACGCCGTAGCCGCCGAGCTGTTAAGCAAGGACGCGCGCTAGGCCTTCCGCGTGACCGCCAACACCTCGTCGAGCACCTTGCCGTTGGTGGCAACCGCTTCGGCGGAATAGATCGTGGCATTGCCTTGCCAATCGGTGAGCGTGCCGCCGGCTTCTTCCAGAATCGGCTGCAAAGGGGCAATGTCCCACAAGCCCATGATTGGGTCGATCATCACGTCGGCCCGGCCGGTCGCCACGAGCAGATAGCCGTAGCAGTCACCCCAGGTACGGCTGATGCGCGCGCCGCGGGCCAAATCAATCAATGCCTGTTGCCGGGCCGGCGTCGGAAAGCGAATTTCACTCGAGAGCAACAGCGACTCGCGTAACGTCGCCGTTGCCGACACCTGCGCAGGCTGTGGCGGCGTCGTACCCCGGATTTGCCAAGCGCCCTTGCCGACCGCCGCATGCACGCATTCGTCCAAAGCCGGCAGGAAGATCACGCCAATGACGCTACGTTCGCCGTACTCGACCGCCACGAGCGTCCCGTAGAGCGGTACGCCATGCACGAACGACTTGGTACCGTCGATTGGGTCGAGAATCCACCGATAACCGCTGGTACCATGCTGGTCGCCAAACTCCTCGCCAAGGATGGCGTCGCGCGGAAACTGCGCGGCGATCCGCCGGCGGAGCAGCTCTTCGGCCTGCCGGTCGGCAATCGTGACCGGCGACGCATCGGACTTCAATTCGACAACCAAATCAGGGTGCTGAAAGTACTGTAGCGTGTGCGCGCCGGCCTCACGGGCGATTTCCACGGCGAGCTGATATCGCGCATCAAGTTCGGAATTGCTCATGTCCAGAGCGTAACGCTGGCGTGAATGCCTGCCAAGCGGCGGTCGGCTCAGGCAAGCTTTGCCAACTGCCCTTTGCCGAGCAGATCCGAGATACGAATCGTCGACATTTGCCGGCGCACGTTGGCCGCCACACCGTCAAACGCCTCCTGCAGTCGGCGATGATGTCGCACGGCCTCGCTCCCCTTGGCGGGCGGCAATTCCGCTACGAACGGCCCTTCAATGGCTTCGATAATGTCGAGCAGCGAGATTTCGAGTGGGCTTCGTCCAAGTGTATACCCCCCGTCGACGCCACGCGTGGAATGGAGGATGCCGTGGTTCACCAAATTTCGCAGAATCTGCAGCAAAAACCGTTCGGGCATCCGGCCCTGCTCGGCCAATCGACTGCACGGAATCGGCAATTGTGATTGAACCTCGGCTAGTTGCTGAATGGCTTGTACCGCGTACAGCACAGTGCGTGAAATCTTCATCCGTCGGGTGCCCAATGGAGAGTGACGCCGGTCTGCTCCCATCGAGAAGGGACATCAGTCCGGCATAAGCTGGGTGGTAGCCGCCCCCACGACGACTGCCAGTGACACCACATCACAGTAGAACGCACGCAACTCTCGCGGCTTTACCGGGTGGCCTCGCCTACCCTGGCTCGGAACCCTACCAGTTGGCCGCACAGCTCACCCATGAGAGAAGTGGCTGCTGCTCACAAATCTCCCAGGAAATTCATTTGTTGTCAAAACAATTAATTCCCCAGAAGGGGGTTTTGCCAATTCGCGCAACCGACAATCTGACAAATAGATACACGTCAATCGCTACCCGGGCGTCTGCCCGATGCGACGGCAATGCCCCCCGATAATCCAGGTAACGACCGAGCGCAATGCCCCGCCGCCAAGATGGGAAGTTGCATGCCGGCCGGCACTTGCGGGTAAATCAGTCGCACCAGGTACGGTCGACTGCGTGAGCGCTCCTAGCGCATTACAACGGAACGCGTAACCGCGCGCCAGCCGCCAAGGCAGCGGTCTCCGACGGGAAGCGAATAACTAGCGACTTTCGAGCTTCTGTGCACACTTGATACACAGTGGCGTGTACGGAATGGCGTTCAGTCGGGCTTTGGTAATCGCCCCGGAACACTCTTCACAGGTACCAAAAACGCCATCCTCGACCTTTTCAATGGCCGATTCAATCAACTCCAGCGCGACCTCCTCGGACTGCATCAGAGATAGCGTGAATTCCTGCTCGTAGTTATCGCTGCCGATGTCGGCCATGTGAATGGGCATGCTGGAGAGGTCACCATTCGCCTCCGAGCGAGTTTTTCGCAGTGCGGCATCGGCCATCGCATTGACGTCGCCGCGCAGCCGGGCGCAAGAGCAACAGCCGTTCCTTGTACACCTTCATATCAGCCTTCTTCATCGCTGACGTCTCCAAGAGCAACGACCCACTGGTCACCCCCCGCGGGGCACCTACAAAATCACCATTTTAAAACGCCTTGAAACGACTGTCAAACGCACCAAGCTGGCACCAACCAGGTGCAACGACTCTGTTCAAAACGACTGATGCGCGTCGCAAGTACCGACCGTTCAACAAGTACCGCGCAGGGGGCTGCCCAAGCCAAATCAACTGGACAACCCCCTGAAAGCTGACTTAGACTACGATTTGGGAGCCTGCTGGCGACGACTGCCGGGCGGCACTTTTCAGGAGCGTGATGCCATTCGTGTCGCTACTTTGACAGACGTTGCTTTCCAGCGCTGCATCCAGCCCTCTTGCGCTGCCACTTACGGCGTCAACGAGGTACGAGTTGCCTGCCCGGCCTGCGGCAGCCTGCTCGATGTGATCTACGATTGGGATCGGCTCCAGCCTCCCAAATCGCTCTCGTTCTTCGAGGAGAAGTGGGCTCGCCGCTACGAACCGCTGTCGCTTAGCGGCGTCTGGCGGTTTTACGAACTGCTCCCCTTCGCCCCGCGCGAGTCGGTCGTTACCGTCGGCGAAGGACAAACCCTGCTCCAACCGAGCGCCGGAGTCGCCAAATACGTCGGCTCAAAACCCGGCAATCTGTTTTTGCAGTACGAAGGTCTCAATCCCTCCGGCAGCTTCAAAGACAACGGCATGACCGCTGCCTTCACGCATGCACACACCATCGGCGCGAAGCGGGCCGCCTGCGCGTCGACCGGCAACACCAGCGCTTCGCTCGCGCTCTACTGCTCGGTAACGCGATTAATGAAGGCCGTGATCTTCATCGGCTCGGGCAAAATCTCCTATGGCAAACTGTCCCAAGCCCTCGATTACGGCGCGCTGACGATGCAGATCGCCGGCGACTTCGACGACGCAATGGCCCGGGTCAAAGAAGTCTCGAGCCAGCTGGGCATCTACCTGGTAAACAGCGTAAACCCGTTCCGACTGGAAGGCCAGAAGACAATCATGTGCCGCGTGCTCGAGAGCCTGCGGTGGGAAGTGCCCGATTGGATCGTCGTCCCCGGAGGAAACCTGGGCAACTCCAGCTCCTTCGGCAAGGCCTTCGCCGAGCTGAAGGAGATCGGGCTGATCGATCGCGTGCCGCGGCTGGCAGTGATCAACGCCGCCGGGGCCAACACGCTGTATGAGCTGTTCGAGAAGCGCGGGCTGCGCTGGAACGGCGGGCACATCGACATCTCGATTCGAGACAAGTACTACGACGAACTCGACGCCGAAGAAAAGCGGGCTTCGACCATCGCCAGCGCCATCGAAATCAATCGCCCCGTAAATCTCGAAAAATGCCTGCGCGCCCTCGACGTATGCGACGGCGTGGTGCGCGAGGTGAGCGACCAGGAAATCCTCGACGCCAAGGCCCAGGTGGGCGCCGGCGGATTGGGCTGCGAGCCAGCCAGCGCTGCGAGTGTCGCTGGTGCCCGGCTGCTGGTCCAACAAGGCGTCATTGCGCCCTCGGAGCGCGTGGTCTGCATCTTGACGGGCCACCAGCTCAAAGATCCCACGGCCACGGTCGCCTACCATACGACCGACCAGGATCAATTCAACAAGGTGCTCGGCAGCCGCGGCGTAAAGCGGGCGGCATTTGCTAATCGGGCCGTTGCCGTGCCGAACGAACTCGACGAAATCGTCAAGGCGATTCAGCTCTACAGCTAGATCCCTTTCACGTGACGCGGTTACACGCCGGCCCGCCGCGCGAACCGAGCCACGGGCGCGGTGTCAGCAAACAAAGCAAGAGCGGCGGCGAAAGCGCGGCAAGACACTCCGGCCCATGGATTGATTTGCTCGAACCCGACATAATGACCGGCATGCCACTAGACTTCACTGAAAAGGTAGCTCGACACAATGGCGACTCGGATCGGAATCAATGGTGCCGCCGGACGAATGGGACAACGCTTGATCGCGCTGGCTAGCGCCGATCCAGACTTGCGCGTGGTGGCGGCCCTCGAACAACCGTCGCACCCCAGGGCAGGTGTCGATGCGGGTGTGGTGGCCGGTGTCGGCCCGATCGGCGTCTCGCTCTCCAGCACCTTGCCGGAAGAGGTCGACGTCGTGGTCGACTTTTCGGTGCCGCAGGCGTGCGCGGCCATTTTGACCAGTTGCCTGGAAAACGGTGTGCCGCTGGTCGTCGCCACGACCGGGCTGGAACCAGCTCAACAGGAAAAAATCCGCGCCGCCGCGAAGCAGATTCCCGTGCTCTGGGCGCCCAGCATGAGCCTGGCGGTTAACCTCGCGATGAAGCTTTCCGAAACGGCTGCCGAGGCGCTCAAGGAACATCCCAGCGGCGCCGACGTCGAAATTATTGAGCGGCATCATCGCTTCAAAGAAGACGCTCCCAGCGGCACGGCCTTGAAATTCGGCGAAATCATCGCCGGCGTCATGGGCCAAAAAGACGAACGCCACGGCCGCTCCGGTCGACCGGGCCAGCGACCGCATGGTGAAATCGGCTACCACGCGCTGCGGACGGGCGACAATCCAGGTGAACACACCATCGTATTCGGGCTGCTCGGCGAAACGCTGGAGATCACCGTGCGGGCCACCAATCGCGATTGTTACGCTCACGGTGCTCTGGCAGCGGCAAAGTTTCTGGCCGGCAAGCCCGTGGGCCTGTATTCCATCAATGATGTGCTAGGACTATAGGAGGAGAAGGCAGAAGTCAGCAGGATGAGGATGAGTTCGAAGGAGATTTTGACCTGCCAGGCATTTCTCATCCTGCGTCCTTCATTCTTCTGCCTTCGACAGCCGTGGCCAAGTGCGAAGAAGGGTATCTTTGCGATGTTTGCGGCGGTGACGTAGAGGTGATCACCGACAGCGATCTTTATCTGCGATACGTTGTTGGCATGCTCGACCCGGAGACGCTGCACACAACCCGCGAGCGCCACATCCGCTGCAACCCCGTGCTGGCACAGTTCATCGTGCACGAGGAGTTCGAGCCCGTCGTCGTCGAGGGAGACTTCGACAAGCGACGCTTGGACGCCGACTACGTGCGCGAACGCGAGACGCTGATTACGCGCGGATATCGCCGGCTCCGAGAAATCGCCCACCTCGACTTGCCGATCATCGACTATCCTCTCCCCGAGGTGCGGGCAGAAATGGAGCGGAAGTCCGGCGGAAGTTGGCGGTCGGAGTGACGTATCTGTTACACTACCGCGCAGCGCGTTCCTGTTGCCGACAATGGGCGGCTACTAACACACGATTAGATGAGGTGCAGGATGAAATTGGCGACAGCTTTCGCTGCTGCGTTGATGCTCTTGGGCCACGTTGCCTATGTCTCGGGGATCTGGGCGGCCGAGCCGGCGGACTCGCCAGAAGTGGCCGAATTGAGCAACAAGATCGGCGCGCGTGCGCGGAGCGCGTGGCCACGGCAACGATGTCGGTGGAAGCGAACGAGCGTTCGTACGCTGCCGGTACGAACTTGCTTACCACGCTGCTGTTTGCTCATCAACAGTTGGTCGATGCACGCCTGGCGGTCGCCACTACGCCCACCGAACGAATCCAGGCCCTCGACGAACATTTGCGCAGCCTCAAGCGGATCGAGAAAAACATCGCGGCACTCTTCGAAGCCGGCATGCGCGGCGGCGAGGCCGATGCGTATGCGATCGTCAAGTGCGAGCGTGAAACGGCGGAGCTCGCTCTGCTCGAAGCGAAGCTCAAGGTCGCTCGGCGCACGCACGAGAAAGAGAAGCTGCTCGACGAACGAAGAAACGACATCGAGTGACGCACCGGCAACGCGGCATGATAAGAATGAATCTCATAGAACCCCCAGGAGCATGATCATGAGAGCGCAATACGTACTGGTGCTGGCCCTATTCGCCTGCTTGCCGGGTGCCTCATTGCTGCGGGCGGGAGACACGATTGAAACTCAGGATGACAACGTCGCCCAGTTGGAGGAGCGGCTCACACAAGCGCAACGTAAGCGCGTGCTGGTCGCACAACGTGCCTTTGAGGCCGCGAATGCGGCGTACGCGTCCGGCCATATAACGCTCGACGTCCTGCTCGACGCCGTCGAAAAGCGTGCCGAAGCTCATCTGGCAGCGGCAACCACACCGGACCAACGTGTTTCGGCATGTGAAGAGCGTTTGAAAGCAGCTGGGCAAATCGAGTCGAAGATCGAGGCCCTGTTTCGAACGGGCAGTCGAGGCGGCGAAGCAGTTACCTACACCATGGCGCAACGCGCGCGACTCTCTGCCGAGATCGAACTTTTGGAAGAGAAGCTGCGAGCCGCCAAAGCGGACTAGAGCGGTTTCACGTTGGGTGTAGCGACATTTCGCCGCTATCAGCAGCTGGCAACTGAAGCCACTCTCGGAAAAAACGCGATAGAACTGGACGCTAGCCACGCTACACGCCAATTAAAACCGCTCTAGTCCTCAGCAGCGCGCCCGAGCCGCCGCCAAGGCGCCGTGCACGACGACCTCTTCGCCCAACTCGGCCGGCACGATCTGGTAGCGGTCGGCCAGTGGCGGGAAGACATAGCGGCCCACCTCGGCGCGCAGCGGAACTAAAAACAGACGTTCGTCGGCCAACGACACACCGCCCCCCAGCACAACAACTTCAGGCGACACGAGCGTAATGGCCTGGGCAATGGCCCAACCGAGCGTTTGGCACGCGCGTCCCAGCACCTCCAAGGCGATGTCGTTCCCCTCGCCGGCAGCCGCCACGACCATCTTGGCGGTGAGGCGATTCGGTTTTCCGTCGCACCGCCGCCACAGGTCGGCCAGATCTTCAGCGGCGGCTTCCTCGCTGTCGATCAGCCGCTGGCGAACGTCGTCCGGCGTCGCATTGCGAAGACCGGCGGTCAGTGGAACGAACGCGTGCGACACAGGGTCGCTCAGTCGCGCCTGCGCCGCCGCGGCGATGCCCCACCCGCTGGCCAGCGATTCGACGGTCGACTCGGCCCGATCCGCCAGCACGCCGGGGCGTAGGTGCCCAATCTCGGCAGCACCATGCCCCGAACCACGGTAAACCTGACGATCGACCACGAGCCCGCCTCCAATTCCGGTGCCGACCGTGACATAAAAGACCGGATTGCGCCCCTGCCCTGCTCCGTGGCTGGCCTCGGCCAGACCCGCCGCGTCGCAATCGTTCTCGAGCACGGCGGGAAGTTTCAACTCCTTTCGGCACCAGTCGACGAGGGCAAAATCCTCCCAGTCACGAACATGATGGCTTTTGACGACAACACCCGTCGCAACGTTCACCGGCCCGCCAAAACCTATGCCGACACCCTTGATGTCGTGCCGCGCGAACAGCTCACGACTCGCCACCCGGATTTGTTCGAGAATACCCTTCGCACCGCGTTTCGTTTGCACGTCGAAGCGTTCGAGAGCAACCAGCTGGCCGTCGCCCGCACCGACTCCAAGCTGCAATTTCGTGCCGCCGATTTCGATGCCAAGAAACATGGTGAAGTAACGGCTAGTGGCTAGTGGCAGGTGAAGATAAGACGGAACAGGGCACGATCATGCAGCAACGATGCCAGGTGCGGGCTCAAAGGCAAAGCGATGTCCCCCGCGTATCACCTACCACCCATCACGAACGACTACCGACGACCGCGTGCCTACCTTCCCCATTGATGCGGGCGAAGACATCGTTCAGCACCCAGTGAAATAGCGCCAAATGAATGCTCTCGACCATGCCCATGTCGTTGAGCGGAACGTGCATGCCGGCGTGGGCCAGCTTGCGAAGCTTGCCGCCGTCGAAACCGGTGAGGCCGAACGTTTTGAGGCCGTGGCGGTTGGCCCAATCAACGGCGCTCAAAATGTTGGGGCTATTTCCGGAGCCGCTAATGGCGATACACAGATCGCCAGCCGAGCCGTAGTTCATCAGTTGCTGCACGAAGATGTGATCGTAGCCCACATCGTTGCCCAGCGCCAGAATCCAGCCCAGGTTGTCGGTCAGGCTGAGGATTTTCAGCCGCTTTTTCGACTCGTCGTGCAATTCTTCCTGGCGGAGCGAACTTTTTCCCAAGTCCTCGCAGATATGCGTGGCTGTCGTTCCGGAACCGCCGTTGCCGAACACGAAGATAAACCGTTCGTTCTCCCAGGCTTCGTAGACCAGGTCGGCCCAGGCCTGAATCTCCCGTTTATCAACGTGATCAAGTTCTTCTTGCAGGCGAGCAACGTATTGGGGAATGCCGAGCGTGGCACCGAGCATGGAAACGAATTCCTATCGTGAGCGGAGACAAAACCGGTGGAAGCCTTCAGTCTACACCGAGCGCCTCGCAACGGCTAGCCAAGCGAACCGTTACGCCAAGACCGCCGCGTTATGCGGCGGCCTCGCCCGTTTTGCCGGCTTGCTGCTGGCCTTTGGCGATGTTCAACGGAGCCACGATCGCCCAGCCGAGGATAAAGAACACGAGCAAGCTCAGGATCGCCAGATGGGCGCTGCCGGTCGCGTACATCGTCGTCGAAAACACAATCGGCCCCAGCATGCTGGCTGCCTTGCCCGAGAGATTGAAGAAGCCGAAGAATTCGGCACTGCGCGCCTCGGGCGTCATCAGGCCCATGATCGTGCGACTGACCGACTGCGTGCCTCCGAGCACCAGGGCGGCAAACACAGCCATCGTCCAGAACTGCCATTTCTCGGTGATGAAGAACGCAGAAATCAACAGCGTCACCCAAATCCCCAAACAGACCATCAATGTGAACTTCTGGCCGATATGATCCGCCGACCAGCCGACGATCAACGCGCCAGGCAAGGCCACGAACTGGATCATCAGAATCACGCTCACCAGTTCGGCCGTTTCCATGGTCAGCACGTCGGTCGCAAACACCGAGGCCTGCGTGATCATGGTTTGCACGCCGTCGTTATAAATCAGGAAGCCGACCAAGAAGATGACGAGCATCCGGTAACGGCGCAAATGCGTGAGCGTCGTCCACACTTCGCCCACCGCCTGTCGGGCGGCGATCCAAATCGGTTGACGCTCGCGCGACGGAGCGCGCTTATCCTTGACCATCAAGAGCATCGGCAGGCTGAACACGCCCCACCACAGTCCCGTTAGTGAGAGCGACAAGCGAAAGCGAAACCCGTTTTCGCTCGGGATCCCCCAGCGATCGCCAAACGTGAAGATCAGAATTGCAATCAGCAGCAACAGGCCGCCGCCGACGTAGCCGGCGCCGAAGCCCCAGGACGAAACGCGCCCCATGTATTTGTCGTCGGCGATCTCGGGAAGAAAGGCATTATAGAATCCCCAGGCCTGCTCGTATCCCAGGTTTGCCAGCACGAATAGCGCCACGAACAGCCAGGGACGATCGGGCGTGGCGAAAAACATCAGCGCCGCACTTCCAGCGCCGACCAGCGTGCTGCCGGCCAACCAAATGCGCTTGCTGGCGTGAGCATCGGCAACGGCGCCGAAGATGGGCGACGCGACGGCCGTGATCATCATCGTCACGCCGATGATCCAGCCGTAAAGCAAGGCCCCTTGCTTATCGGGCAGGTCGACGCCCCGCGTGAGATAATCGACCAGTACGGTGATTTGGATCGTCGAGTAGGCGCTGTTCGCCCAATCATACGTAGCCCAGGCGAATATCTCCCGACGCTGATTCTTGAGCGGCGGCGTGGCGGCGTCGGACTGGAGCATGCAAGACCGTTCGCAGGAGAGCACGGGCAAGGGTTGGCGCTGACAACTTATACCACAGGCGCCAGCGATTCGCCATTGATGGTTCGTAGCCGGACGCGGTTGCTTGGTCACAGCGCAAAAAAAACCCACTGTGAATCAGTGGGTTGGAAGTTACGTGTTGCGCGAGGCTCGACTAGGTTCCAAACTCCGGCCTGCGCCGACGGAGTTGGCCTTGCAGACGCTGGACGATCGAGCTGTGCATCTGGCTGACGCGGCTTTCCGAGAGATCGAGCGTGGCGCCGATCTCTTTCATCGTCAGCTCTTCGTAGTAGTAGAGGATGATAATCAGCCGTTCGTTGCGGTTGAGCCCTTTGGTAACCAGCCGCATCAGGTCGTGCTTCTGGATCCGTCGCGTCGGATCTTCTCCCTTTTTGTCCTCGAGGATGTCGATCTCGCGAACGTCCTTGTAGCTGTCGGTCTCATACCACTTCTTGTTCAGGCTGATCAGGTTGACGGCGTTGGCCTCCATCACCATCTTTTCGAGCTCAGGAACCGAGATGCCCATGTGCTCGGCCAACTCGATTTCGCTGGGAGCGCGGCCCAGACGGGCTTCCTGCGTCTTGATTGCCTCGTTGAGCTTGCTGGCTTTCGAGCGGACCAGACGCGGCACCCAGTCCATCGTCCGCAGTTCGTCGAGCATGGCACCGCGGATCCGCGGCACGCAATAGGTTTCGAACTTGACGCCGCGCGATAGATCGAAGGCGTCGATGGCGTCCATCAGGCCGAACACACCGGCCGAAATCAGGTCGTCCAGTTCCACGCCCTCAGGCAACCGCGACCAGATCCGCTCGCCGTTGTACTTGACCAGCGGCAGATAGATTTCCACCAGCCGGTTACGGAGCTCCTGGTTCTCCATATCCTGCTTGAACTGTTGCCAAATCTGCGCCACGTCCTCGGGCGCCATCGTGGTCATCGCCATTACCATCCTCCGTGATTACTCGCGTCTGGCGTTTTGTGCGTAGAGTGTCGTCGTTGGGCCGTCGTTTCGCGGCCATCCTGGCCGGGGCGAAACGCTGCCCGGGTTATGGTTTGCACCAGAGTCCGCTCACTCTGGCAGCGAAAGAACAAAATAGCGCCGCATGCCGTTTCGGCGGATGCTGAAACTCGATTCCGGCTTTGCCGTAGAGTCTTCCGAGGGCGCCTGGGGCGGTCTGACGACTCGATGTGCCTCGCTGGCGATTCACGAAGACCTCGCTCACTTTCGCGTTAAACTCACCGCAGTCGTCAAAGTTTATCGGACGGCGCGGCTGAAAGAGGTGTCCGTTGTTATCGGCCAGCCAAAGCCCGGGATTGAGTTTATTTCGTGCTTCGTACGATTCCTCGGGATTTCTGTGTCAGTTTCTCATGCGCTACGCATGAACATTTTTGATCGTTTGGACAGCACCGCTAGCGCCTCACGCAACTCCCCGATCGCGGTCCAACAGGCCGCGGTCACCCCGTTGCAGGTAAGCCCATAACCGTTCGGCCGCACGGTCGAAGGCATGCTCCGCCAACGAGCCGGTGTGAAATAAGACCTCGTCCCGCGGCTCGCAAACTGCGGCGCTACCAGCATCGTCGACGCGCACGGCGAGAAATCGGTGACAGGCCTCGGCCAGCCGCGCGTGCACGTCGCCAGCCAGCCGTTCGTCGATTCGATTGACCAGCGTTTGTAGCGGCGGCCGACTGCATCCGGCTAAATTGGCCTTGATGGCCGCGTAGCATTGCAAAACCGCGGCATCTTCGGGCGTGGTCACCGCCCAAATCACATCGGCCGCGTGCCAGAACAAGCGCACAAACGGCGTGCGGCTGTTGCCGGCGTCGACCACAATCACTTCTGCGTGCGGCGCGAGCGACTTGAGTTGATCGACGAATCTGGCCTGCCGCGCGGCGGAGCACGCGTTGGGTTCGGTTGCGGACCAGGCGCCCGTCACCGCTTGCACGCCCGCTGGTCCGCGCGCGAGGACTTCGTGCAAGCCGCGCCGTCCGCTGAGCACGTCCAGGATGTTGCCCGGGTCGCGCTGAGACGTGAAGTGTATTTGCCCGCCGTGCTCCAGGTCGGCATCGACCAACACGGCGCGGCGTCCTTCGCGCGCAAGAGCAACCGCCAGATTCACCGCGATGGTTGTCGTTCCGACGCCCCCTTTTCCACCGCCGACCACGACCAGCGGCGCAATCTCTCCTGAGGCACCGCCCGCGGGCGTGCGGTGCTGAACTAGTTCTCGGAGTTCGGTGGCTTGATCGCGAAACATAGTTTTGTGCTAACGGGGAGGTTGATGTCCGGCCAGCCGGACCAATCCGACCACCGCCCGCGCCAGCGGTGCGGGATCGGCCACGACAATATCGGCCGGCACGTCCTGACCATACGTCAGGTAGCTAAGCGGTATGTGCCGACGTCGAATTACGTTGAACACGCTTCCCAACGATGCGACTTCGTCCAGTTTGGTTAGCAGCAGCGCGGTCGTACGAGCAGGTGCGAATCGTTCGATCGTCTCGCATAGGCCGTCCGCATTAGCCGCGCTGGAAAGGACCAGGTGAACTTCGTCGGGCGCTGCCTCGGACAGGAGTAGGTTGAGCTGCTGAATTCTTGCCGCGTCGTGCGGACTGCGACCGGCGGTATCCATCAGCACCAGGTCAACGTCCGACATCCGCGCCACGGCCTGTTTGACTTCACGCGGCGTGGAGGCGATTTCCAGCGGCACGTCGATAATGTCGGCATACGTCCGCAGTTGCTCGACGGCGGCCACGCGATACGTGTCGCAGGTGATCAAACCGATGCGGCGATTCTCAAACACCCGATAGTGTGCCGCCAACTTGGCCAGCGTCGTCGTCTTGCCCACGCCGGTTGGGCCAACCAGAGCCACCAAACGTCTCTGCCCGGGCGTCGTCGAGATCGGGCCCGCGACCCGAATCTCCTTTTCAATGGCGGCAGCCAACAACTGCCGCATCGTTGCCGAGTCGGCCACCATCGCTTCGCCGTGCAAACGACGAACGCGCGTGATCAGCTCTCGGGCATAAGACTCGTCGAGTCCCGTGGCCAGCAGCTCGGCCAGAACCTGCGAGAGGACGCCCAACGGCTCGTGCTTGTCTCCGCCCGAACGTGCCGCAGAACCTTGTGGCAATCGCACTTCCGAAGATGCCGCCGAAAGATCCAGGCCCGCGTGTGTTGCCGGCACGGCAACGGGCGACATAATTGGCTGCCGGCTTGGCAGTCGACTCGGTACGGACACATTCGCCGAGGCAACGACTTCGATCATGCCAACCGCGCTCCACAAACGCGACAGGCCCCGCGGACGAATCTCGCGAGTGCGCAATACGGAGGCTTTGGACCCCAGGTCGTTGCGCACCAGGGCCAGTGCTTCCTGCATCGTTTTGGCGCGATAAGTCTTGACGTTCATGGCGAAGCCGCCTGCGGCTTTCCGCTAGTGGTTAACACAACTCGATCATTCGTCGACGGATTCCAATTCGACCAATCCCAAGGATTCCAATTGCGTGTCGCGTGTCACGTCGTCGTAGCTCAGCACGACCAAACGCGGCAGCGCGGCCATCGTGATTTGTTTGAGCGCCGGTCGTATCGCCGGGCTGACCAACACGATGGCTGTTCGTCCGGAGCCGGCATGCCGCGCCAACTCACCGGCTAACCTTTGACAAAGAGTCTCGACGACTTGCGGTGAGAGCGAAACCGTAAGCGTTCCGCCGACGCGCTGTGTCGCGGCCCGAATTCGCTCCTCCAGTGCCGGGTCGAGCGTGACAACGGCCAGCCGTCCATGCTTGTCGCGATACCGCGTCGAAATGGCCCGGGCCAGCCGGTGCCGCACTCGTTCGCTAAGCGCGATCGGATCCTTGGTGCGCGAGACCTCTTCGCCCAACGCTTCGAGGATGCTCGCGAGTTGCCGGATGGGCACTTGCTCGCGCAGCAAGAGCTGCAACACCTGCTGCACCTCGGCCAGCTTCATCTGGTCGGGAATCAGCTCGTCAACCACCGTAGGCGACGTCTTCTTGAGCTCATCGACCAGGTGCCGAGTCGCGTCCCGCGTCAGTATTTCGTCGCCGTGCGACCGCACGGTCTCGGTCAGGTGGTTAACCAATACGCTAATCGGTTCGGCAACGTGATAGCCTTGTGACTCGGCCTGTTGTCGCGCCGACGGCTCGATCCAGGTGGCGGGCATGCCGTGCGCCGGATCGCGCGTCGCCAGTCCGCTGATGTTTCCGCTGGCATTGCCGGAATCGACGGCCAGCAACATAGCGGGCTGCAATTCGCCTTCGGCAACCGGCAGGTCGGCGATCTTGATGCGATATTGCCGCGCGCCGAGCCGCAGATTGTCGCGGATTCGAACCTTGGGCATGATCAGCCCCATCTCGGCCGCAATCGCCTGGCGCGAACGTTGAATCCTGTCGAGCAGATCTCCGCCACGCTTCGGGTCGGCCAGCCGAATCAAGCCGGCACCGATCTCGATTTCCATCGGGTCAACGGCCAGGTAGTCCTCGACGCGCTGATCGCGCAGCTTCTGGGGCACCGCCGCCTGTTGTCGGGCCAATGCTTCGGCTTCGTGCTGGCGACGGGTGAGTAGCATGGCCAGTCCGACACAACCGCCTCCCAATCCCACCAGCGGCACCGCCGGCAGTTTCGTGAAAATTAACAGACCCAGAAAGACGCCCGTCACGGCCAGCGTTTGCGGGCGTGAAAACAGTTGGTTCAGAAATTGAACCGGCAGGTTGACGCTCGAGGAACTGCGCGTCACCAATAAGCCGGCAGCCAGCGAAATCAAGAACGCGGGAATCTGACTGACCAAACCATCGCCGATGGTCAGGCGGGTGAACAAATCGGCGGCTTCGCCAATGCCCATCCGATATTCGACAATGCCGATAACCAGTCCGCCCAGGATGTTGATCAGCGTGATGATGATGCCCGCGATTGCGTCGCCGCGGACGAATTTGCTGGCACCGTCCATGGCGCCGAAGAAGTCGGCCTGTTGGGTCACTTCCTGACGACGCGTCTGGGCTTGTTTCTCGCTGATGTTGCCGGCCGCCAGATCCGCATCGATGGCCATTTGCCGCCCCGGCATGCCATCCAGTGCAAACCGGGCCGCAACTTCGCTGATGCGGGTGGCGCCTTTCGTGATCACCACGAACTGAATCACGACGATAATCGCGAAGATCACCAGCCCCACGACGATTTTGTCGCCTGCCACAAACTCGCCGAAACTGCGCACCACACCGCCGGCCGCCATCAGGCCGCGATCACCCGCGTCGCTCAGAATCAGCCGCGTGGTGGCCACGTTGAGCACCAACCGCGAGAGCGTGGTGGCCAAAAGCAACGTCGGAAACACGCTGAACTCCAGCGGCGTGCGGACGTAGATCGTCGTCAACAGAACGATCACGGCCACTGCAATGTTGGCCGCTAGCAGTAAGTCCATCACCGGTGTCGGCAGCGGCACCAGAATCACCAGCACGCTAGCAATCGCAGCGACGGGCAAGACGAGGTCTTGCACCTGCGCTAGCGAACGGGGCACGCGTGGCACGGCAGCGGTAGCCATCCGAATTCGATTCCGGCGGTAAACGGTGTTGTCAGAACGACGAGGTGCGTGTGGCAGAAAGGAGGCGGGAAGTTACTGAAACCCCGTGCCAGTGTCCAGGTCGGTCTTGCGCCCACGCGAACCGGGAAATAGGCCGCTAGCACGCCCAAGTGCAGTCGCACCGATGCCCACCTCTGGGGGAAATAGCCCTTGCGAGATTTTCATAGTTTGGACAGCCCAGCCACCAACCCCCTGATTGCATCGATAGACCGCCGAAGTTGCGACGCAACTCGTGTTGCTGCACCTTCCAATGGTACACGGCTCCGCATGAGAGCCAGGGGGGAATCATGCGGCATTCGGGACGCCGTTCGGTACCGATCGTCGCAGCTCGCTCAAGTTCACTTTCTCGGCGCGACGATATGTTGCGTGCGCGCCTCGTTGTCATCCGCCCGTTTACCTGCCGCGCGACGCCACCTTGCCACTGTGCCCCGCCGTTCTATCGATTTCCCCAAAGCATCATGAAATACTTTGCGTTCGGGGCTTGTTTGCTAGCACTGCTGGCCCTCAAGTACGGCTGTGAGCTTGGTGTCGAGACACCAGACAGCGCCGTCGAACAACGTCCGGCAGATGGCCGCGCCGTGGGAGCCAGTTATTTGGCGCACGGCGAACTGCAGTTCGTCGTCGGATACCGCCAGGGCTACGCCGAAAGTGTACGGCAATCGAAGCCCATGCTGTTGTACTTCACGGCCAAATGGTGCGAGTATTGCCGGCAGATGGCCGAGGAAGCCTTTACGCACCCGCAGGTCGTTAGTCTTTCCAACCAATTTGTCTGTGTCCTGATCGATGCCGACGTCGAACCGGAAGTCTGCCGGCAATTTCAGGTGACCGGCTATCCCACGATCCAATTCCTCTCACCGCGGGGTGTACCGCTGGAACGGGTGGTCGGCAAGAAGCCAGGGCACCAGGTGATGATGGCCATGCAGGCAGCACTGCAGCACGTGGCACGGCGAAGCGACGCCAGCGCGGGCGATTTGCAATAAAAACGATGAAAAACGGCCTCGGGCAAGACGCCCCTGCGGCGGTGGCCCTCTCGAACGGAGACTGTTATCTTTGACGCTGGCAACATTCCATCCGGCAGACGGCGGAGGTCCGACGCGCGGGTCCGCGGAGGACGCATCGCCCCTTGAGCCGGCGCGCTTGCCGGCGGCGACCGCTCGACTACGTGTCTTTGACGGACGAGCCGGTGCCGAACGGCATGCAACCGCGGAGAAACTCATGGCAACCAGCGCCGATCCAAAGTCGAAACGCGTCGAAGTGAACCCTTATCACTTCTGGCACGCCCGCTTTTGGCACGGCATGGGCTTCGGCACTTGGATCAGGCTACTGGCCCGAAACAAGTTCCGGATCGGCCTGACCAAATGGGGGCTGGCCGCCACGGTCACTGGCGCATCGCTGATGAACTCCACGCTCAAGCCGCTCCAAGAGCTCCTGCTCAAGCGGCACCTGGAGCGGATGCAAATCAAGGACGCGCCGATCTTCATCGTCGGTCATTGGCGTTCGGGCACCACGCTGTTGCATGAGCTGATGGTGCTCGACGGGCGATACACGTTTCCGACGACCTACCAGTGCCTGGTGCCCAACCATTTTCTGATCAGCGACTGGTTCCTCACCAAGTTCAAATTCCTGCTCCCTTCGAAGCGGCCGATGGACCACATGGCCGCCGGCTTTGACAAGCCGCAGGAAGACGAATTCGCGCTGTGCAACATGGGCTTGCCATCCCCGTATTTGAAGATGGCCTTCCCCAACGAGTCGACCGACTACCAGCAGTACCTGACGCTCGAGGGGCTCAGCGACCGGGACCTCGCCGCATGGAAACAGGGGCTCGAGTGGTTTTTGAAGCGCGTCACGTTTCGCAGCCCCAAGCGAATCATTCTCAAGTCGCCCCCACATACCGGGCGTATCAAGACGCTGCTCGAATTGTTTCCGGATGCTCGCTTCGTGCACATCGTGCGCGATCCGTATCCGCTCTTCGGCTCGACCGTGAAGCTCTGGAAGACGCTTTACAAATTCGAAGCGTTGCAGGAAGCCCGGCACGATCAGTTGGAAGAATATGTCTTTTCCTGCTTCGAGATGATGTATCAGGCCTTCGATCGCGATCGCGAGTTGTTGGACCCAGCAAGGTTTTTCGAGGTTCGCTACGAAGACCTGGTGCGTGATCCGATCGGCCGGATGCAGGCCTTATACGAACATCTGGAATTGGGCGAATTCGAGACGGCGCGGCCCAAGCTCGAAGAATACTTCAAAGATCGGCAGAACTATCGCATCGGCAGCTACGACATTCCCGACGACTTGCGAAGCAAAATCGACGAGCGCTGGGGACCTCACATGCGTCACTATGGCTACTGCCAGCCCACGCCGGCCCAAACCGCGGGCTAATCGGACGCGGCTTCGCCTAACGAATCGAATCGACGGCGCCGATCTGGGCCGGCGAAGTCGCGATCGCCCGGCGATCTGTGGGATGCGTTTCCCCTTTCGCGCCGCTATCCTGCTGCCCCCCTGTGCGACGAGCGATTTGCCGGCGCCGGGCGGCGATTTGCGGATCGCCTTGCAGCTCGCGCATTTCCTCGCGAACTTCCTGCGGCGTCATCTGCAGAGACCGTTCCAGGCTCGCGCGCTGGTAGAGATAGTCGAGCGCCGATAGCGCAAGCAGCGCGCCGCCCATTTCGACGCACGACCAAAGGCAGATTTCCCAAGCGTCGGATGCCAACTCCGGTAGGTCGACTCCGGCGAGCGCCGCGATCTCATTGCGGCGGCTCCACGCGCCCGCCAGACCAACGGCCGCCACCACCACCACCTTGAACAGGCCAAACAGCAGCCGCGAAAAATTCTCTCCCGACCACATGCGTCCGAAACCCTTCGCCGGATTGACCCGTGAAAAGTCCGGCATTGCCCGGGCCGGCAAAAAAATGAAGCCGGTTTGCAACCAATGGACGCCAAGCGCCAACAGGGTCGCCCCCGCCAACACCGGCAGCAACCGCTCGCCGAGCGACGCCACCAGCATGTGCCACTGCGCGAGAAACGTTTCGCGCGTGGCGTTCGATTCGAGCCCGGCCCGCCACGCACTACCTCCCAGGCTTGATTGCAGCAGTTCCATCAGGAACGCAACCAGCGCACCGCCGGTGGTGACCACCAGCGTGAAACAGCCCAACAGCAGGAGTGCCGAACTGAGATCTTGGCTGTGCGCGACTTGCCCCGCCTCGCGTGCCTGTTGACGGCGGCGCACTGTGGGAGCCTGCGTTTTATCGGCGTCATCGGCCATCGTATTCGGCTCTCGATGATTGGAAAATTATTGCGGATGTAACGACTCAAGCGCCGTTTGCAGCACGGGGCCAAGCGTTTCCTGAAAGATCCAGCAAGCGCCACCCAGCGACAGCCCAACGGCCGCCACCGCCACCAAGGCGTTGATGCCGAACCCCAGCGACAGGCTGTTCAATTGCGGCAGCGTGCGGCTGATAAAGCCCACGATCAACGTGGACAAAAGCAGCGCCACGACCGCCGGCGCGGCGATCCTCAGCCCCAGGATGAAGCTCTGCGAAACGAGGGCCGTAACCGCGTCGAGTGCGGAACGAGAGGCGGCCGCCTGCCCGGAGGGCAACCAGGCGAAACTGTCAAGCAAGGCCTCGATCATTTGCCGATGACCGCCGATCAGAAAGAACACCGCCGTGCTCACCAACAGCAACAACTGCGAAAATACCGGCACGCTGGACCCCATTGCCGGACTGAACACTTCGGCCAACTGCAGGCCGCTCATCTGACTGATCAATTGTCCGGCGACCTGCATGCTGGAAAACAAAATCCGCACGCCGAGTCCCAACATCAGCCCGACCAGTGCCTCGCCGCCGGCCAGCACCAAAAACTGCCCGAGATTCTCCGGCGGGCTCGTAGCTCGTTCGATCTCCAGCGGCACCACCAGGGCCGTCACGGCCACCGTCAGGCCCGCCCGAATGCGCCACGAAACGGCGAACGGCCCCAACAGCGGCGCCACGAACACGAGCGCCGCGACGCGAGTCAGTACCAGGGCAATCACGGCCAGGTGGTCGTGTAGATATTCGACCAGCGGTAACATCGGGCCAGCACCTAGAGCGACAGCGGAATGTTCGTAATCACGTCATGCGAATACTGCACCATCTGCTCGATCAGCCAGGGCAGCATCAGGCTGAGTGCAACCACCACGGCCACCAGCTTGGGTACGAACGACACGGTTTGTTCCTGCACGCCAGTGGCCGCCTGTAGCAAACCCACGATCAGTCCCACGACCAGCGCCGAAAGCAGCACCGGACCTCCCAACATCAAGGCTATGTTGGTGGCCTGGCGACCCAAATCGACGGCATCTTGGGGATTCATTCGCGCGAACCTCAGGCAACAAGTTGGAAGCTATCCATCAACATCCCCACGACCAGGTGCCAGCCATCGACCAGTACGAATAGCAGCAACTTCATCGGCAACGAGACGAGCACGGGCGGAACCATGAACATGCCCATCGAAATCGTCACGCTCGAAACGACCAGGTCGATCACGAGAAACGGCAGGAACACCTGAAAGCCGATCAGAAACGCCGTCTTCAGTTCGCTGAGCATGAAGGCCGGCATAAGTACCGTCAGCGGCACGTCGTTGTAGCTCGACGGTGCCGGCGTGTCGGCCGGCAAGTATTTGTAGAACAACCACACGTCGCCGCTATTGCCTGTCCGCTCGATCTGCGCGCTCATGAATCCGCGAACCGGCTTGATGCCCGTATCCCAGGCCTGGTGCAGCGAGATCTCGTGCGCGGCGTACGGCACCACGGCGTCTTCATAAACCTGGTTCCAAACCGGCGCCATAATCAGGAGCGACATGAAGAGCGCCAGCGACGTCACAACCTGGTTCGAAGGCAGCTGCTGCGTGCCAAGCGCCTGTCGCAACAGCCCCAGGACGATGGCAATTCGCACGAAACAAGTAGTCATCATCAGCACCGCCGGTGCCAGGCTGACGACTGTCAACAGCGCCAGCGTTTGCAGGGCCGAGGAAATTCCCTCGGGGCTCGTCCACTGCTCCGGTCCGCCAAGGCCGCCCGGCAAGGAAAATTGGTGGGCATCTTGAGCGGACGGCGGATCCGTCGGTAGCTGAGCGGCGTTTTCAATCGGTTGTGGGGCCGAAAGATCGGTGCCTGGTGGCGACAGCAGCTCCGATTCGCCCCCGTGCGCTTGGTCCGTTTTCGTTTCCAGCGGAACGGGCTTGATCGGTGGCACTCCCGGCGGACTCGGCATCGCGGCAGCCGCCGTCGACACAGGCGCAACCACCGGCGGGGCTTCCACCGCGGCAGGCTCTTGCGCCATCGGCATCGCGCGCACCGCGCAATGCGCCCAGCACAACACCAATGCGAAAACACAAAGCGCGACTAGCCCGCCGGCCAACGGCCAGCCGCTTTTCTTCGGTCGTAAGAATTGGCTCATGGTCATGCCGCTCCTCAAGCCCGAGTTTGAGTGCCGACTTCGAGGTGGCCGAAATCGATTTGGTCCGGCCGCCTTTCCTGAATGTCGACGCCTTGCCCCAGGTTGCCAAGTCGGCCCATCAGATGCTGCCACGCCGTGGCCGGCGCGGAAGTTTGGCGACAAAGTTCGCGCAGTCGATCGACCTCGTCGGGGTCCGAAATCTCGGTCAGCGTCTCAACACTGGTCGCCGTAATGCTCAGCAACACGATCTTGTTGCCGCAGCGCACCAGGTGCACGTTTTGTCGGCCCGCGATCGGCGCGCGTCCCAGCACTTCAACGGCCCCGCTGGGTAGTATGCCCGAGCCCCTGGGCATCCCGCGCCGTACGCTCCACACCACCAATAAAAACAGCCCTAACACGATGCCCAGGCTGGCCGCGCCTGTGACCAGCGGAGGCAGCTGCGGTTTGGCTCCTGGCGCCGCCACGCCGCCTGGCTGAGGCGGCAGCGGCAGCGGCTGTTGACCGCCCACCGTGCGCACCTGGCGGCGATATGCCGCCGTATTACTCGCCCCTCCGGGCGGCGATTGATATCCCGCGGGCAAGAGCCGCGGTGGTTCGACGGGCCGGGCAACCGCGGTACCGCCCGTCCATGGGATTTGCGGTGGGCTCACCGGCCGGTCGCCCCAACGGACCTGCCCGCCGCTTTGAGCGGGACTCTGTCCGGCGGCACCACCAGCTGCGAATGCCGTTAGCACCAGCCCTAACATCAGCAAGCTTGCGACGCGTGGCATCCTGCCACCTCCTCATCGCACCCACGGGTGCCTTCGGACTTCGAACTTGCGCTCAAGCGGCTCCCTTGCCACCGAGCAACTGCGTAACGCGAATGCAAAAGCAACCGTCAAGCACGAGCACCTCGCCTTTGGCCACCAGCCGGCCACCCACGACGATATCGACGGGCTCGTCCACCAGCGTCTCCAGCGAAACCACGCTCCCCTTGGCTAACTTCGTAAACTCCTGCCACGGCAGCCGCGCCCGTCCCAATTCAATTCTTAAATTCCTGTCGCCGCGCGGCGATGGCATGCGATCGACCATGCTATTGAATCCTGCCACGGCTGCCACATGTCGGCGTGCGGCCAGCGGATCGAATCACCCGCAAAGCGCGCGGCGGCAATGCGCCAGATACGCGTGGACGATTTGCAAAAGGATATGTGTTGTCGAACGACAACTCTGGCGAGATGTGCCTGGGCCAGAGTCGGGCGGGTTTGTCCTCGAAAAGCAATTTTCGATCAAGGTCAGATCGCGAAATACCGCCGGCCAGTGGACTAGCTCCAGCACCGTGATGCTAGCGTGGTCCGCCGGATGACCGCACCGCCGCACGGACAAAACATTGCCCGGCAACCTCGTCGAGCCGCTTGACCTGTCGGCGTGCGAGTTCCCTTTGATGGCGAACCTGCGCTTGCTCGCGCAGCTTTTCGAGCACGTCAACGTCGCGTTCGGCTGCTGCCACCGCATGCTGACAATGGGCCACTCGCTGCTCTGCCGCGATCCGAGCTCCGTTGGCCGCGGCGAGCTTACTCCGTGTGGCTGCTGCGAAGTGCTCTAATCGGACCAGCGACTCAAGCAGCACGGTACCGGCAATCCGCGCGGTACGCTGTTCGGCTAGCAGGCGCGACAATTGCGTTTGCAGCGCATGGCACAGAGCGGTCAGCCGAACCTGCTCGGCAAGTGCGGCCGCCAGGTCGACGCGCTCGACGTCGCGCTGGGCGATGCGCAATTTCAGTAGGCCGTCGAGACGAAAGGCAAACGGTTTCATGGCGCATCCTGCGTAGCCCGGGCGGCCAGCCGAACGAGAGCTTCCTTGGCCTGCGACACGCTTGCGCGCTGATCCACGCGCTGCTGAAGCAAGGTGTGAATCTCGTCTCGCAGTGCGATCGCCCGATCGACGTTGGCGTTGGTTCCCTGGCGATAAGCCCCGACGGCGATCAGGTCCTCATGTTGACGATAGGTGGCCAACAGACGGCGGACTTCCAGGGCGGCTTGCCGATGATCGTCGTCGACAACGTCATGCATCGAGCGGCTCACGCTTTCCAGCACGTCGATCGCAGGATAGTGCCCCGCCGCGGCCAGCGCTCGCGACAACCAGATGTGCCCATCGAGCAAACCGCGCGTCGTGTCGGCGATGGGTTCCTGGGGGTCGTCCCCTTCGACGAGCACCGAGTAAAGCCCGGTGATACTCCCCTGCTCCGTGCGGCCGGCCCGTTCGAGCAACCGCGGCAATAGCGCGAATGTCGACGGTGGGAAACCGCGCGTCGTGGGCGGCTCGCCGGCGGCCAGACCAATCTCGCGTTGCGCGAGCGCCAGCCGCGTGAGCGAATCCATCATCAACAGCACGTCGTTTCCCTGATCGCGAAAGAATTCGGCCACTGTGGTTGCAACCAGCGCCGCCTGCACGCGCGCCAATGCCGGTTCATCGCTGGTGGCTACCACGACAACGCTCTTGGCCAGCCCAGGCCCCAGGTCGCGCTGCAGGAACTCGTTCACCTCTCGGCCGCGCTCGCCGACGAGCGCCACGACGTTCACATCCGCCGTCGTATATCGAGCGATCATGCCGAGTGTCATGCTCTTGCCGACGCCCGATCCGGCAAAGATGCCCAGCCGTTGACCTTTGCCGCAGGTGAGCAAGCCGTCGATCGCGCGCACACCCGTCGAAATGGACTCATCGATACGCGGGCGGCAGATGGCCGACGGTGCGGTTCGCTCGAGCGGAGCGCGGTGCTCGAGTGCCGGCTGTGGCGAACCGTCGATGCACTTTCCGCGGGCGTCGATCACGCGGCCCAACAATCCGTCACCGACGCGAATCCATCGCGAGGTTTTCACCAACCTAACGTGGTCACCGTGCCTGAGACCTTGCGCTCGGTCGAGCAACGAAACCAGGGTCAAATCATCGACAAACCCGATCACTTCCGCAGATAGCGGCTCGCCCGAGTGCCGCTCGATGCTTACCAGCGATCCGACTGGTGCCGGAAACCCGGCGACGGCGGCCGTCAACCCCGACGTACGCACGATGCGGCCGCGCAAGTCGGCCGGCACCATTTCGCGCAGCCGAGCGTGGAGGTTGTCGAGCAGCAGTGGCATCGGCGAAAGTCCTCGGCGGTGAATTACTAACGCAGTTCCTGTTCGATGCGGGCCAATTGGGCCTCGAATTGCTGGTCGATGCTGCCCGAACGCGTGTCAACGCGGCAGCCCCCGCGCGTGATCGTGGCATCCGCCACGAGCGCCCTCTCGCCACTACGCACAAGTTGACCAAGCAGATCTTCAACCTCCGCCCCGAGCACTGCCAGGTCGTCGGGGTGCATGCGCAACTGCAAATCGGTGCTCCCGGCCGCCAGTTCGAGCGACTCACGAACGAGCGACAAACTGATTTCCGGCGAATGGGAGACCTCACGGCGAATGACGCGAGCGGCAATCGCCGTGGCCACGCCTAGCGCGGCTTCTTCCCAACGAACCAGACAGTCGGCTTTGGCGGCGCGCAGGTCGGCAACCGCCTGATCGAGCGCCGGCATGGTCGTTGCCACTTGCGTGGCAACCCGCTCGGCAATGATTTGTTCGATCGCCTGGCCGGCCGCAGCGCGACCGTCCTCCTCGGCTTGTCGGCGCAATTGCTCGGCTTCCTGGCGAGCCGCGGTCAGCAGTTCGGCGGCTTCGCGACGCGCCGCTTCGAGTTGCGAACGAGCCGACTCCTCCAAGTCGTCAAAGGCAAATGTCAAAAACTCCATCGCCTCGGATGTGGGTGGAGCTTTCAGTACGCGTGGCATGCGTCAATCACCAAAGAAAGAGTTTAGCGTTAAATTGCCAGGCTCAATCGCCCACGCACCTCGGGCACGATTTCGCCACGTTGTTCCAGATATCGAGCCAGTTCGGCCAATTGACGCTGGGCTTCCTCGACGTCGCTGAGCCGTGTCGGCCCCAGATGACGTAGAGCCTGTCGTATCGCCATCCCCTGGCCACCCAACAGGCTCTGCGCTCGCTCGCAGAATTCGGGGCCGGCGCCGGCCAAAGCTAATACCAACAACTCGCGTTCGGCGTGATGCAAAACAACGGCCAGCGACGCCGAATCCATGCACTCTAAATCCGCAAACGAAAGCGGAGGCGCGGCCGGTGCTTCCAACTTTTCGGCCAGCCGCCGGTCATGCCGGGCAAGGTTCGACAGTATGTGATGTCGTGCCTGAGGGTCGGCGGCGCTCAGGATGTTTGCCAGCGCCGACACGCCGTCTCGCTTGGGACGATCACCGTGAATTTGTGAGCACAACCACGACTCAAGCCCCCGTTCGACTTCCTGCAAAACCTCGGGATCCGTCTCCTCAAGGTCGACCAGCCGGCGGGCCACGTCGATCTGCAACTCGCCGGGCAGATGCGCCAGGATTTCGGCGGCGCGATCGGCTGGCAGGTGAGACACGACAACCGCCACTGTTTGCGGATGCTCACGCTCCAAAAACGGCACGAGCTTATGCGGGGGGGCTTCATGCAGGAAGCGAAACGGCGTGGCCCCGGTCGTACTGGCCTCCGTGATACCAAGCGTCAGTGTGTGCGGTAGCTGCGCATCGAGTTCAATACCGGCCAGGTCAGAATCCGGTATCAAGAGCCCGACGCGGAAAAACTCCTCGATCACGTCTTCCTGTTCCGCCCGGTCAATCTCGCCCAGAAGTTCCACGGCTTGACGCAACACATGGTCTTGCGCCGGCGACATTTGGCGCAACAGCGTTTCAGCATGCTCGTCGTCGAGGCAGGCCAGCAAGATGGCCGCTTTGCGGACGTTGCGCTCTGTCGTCGTCATGGGTTAGCTCGCGTTGCCTAGCCAGGTTCGAAGCACGCTTGCGGCGGCCTCCGGATCCTGGCGAATCATTTCGGCCAGCTCGGCCCGCCGCGCCTCGGCAGGAATGTGCGGCGGCGGAATCGGCGCACCGCCTGTCGACGATGGCTCGTGTTCATCGTCCGTCACAAGTACTAGCGACTGCTGATTGCCGTCCGGCGACTCGTTTTGCACCGCAGGCGTTGGATCGGCCGCGCCGAACGCAGATCGCAACATCACCAATCCGACCAGAATCAAAACGCCCACTCCGACCGCTCGCCAGTTCTCGGCCAGCCAGGCGAGTGCCACCTGTTGGTAGCCGGGTTGTGCCGCGGCTGGCGCGGCTGCGGCGTAAATCGTGCTCACGGCGACCAGCGAATCTCGATCCACCGCCGAATCGGCCGTCACCAACAGAGGGACGATCGCCTGCTTGATTCGTTCGCTCTCGCTCTGTTGGAGTTGGGCGAAGGCCGCCGGATCGAGCTTCAACGGTCGTTTGCCGGCCGGCGCGCCGTACTGCTCTTGCCACACGGCTTCAAAGTAGGCTTGCGGGACGGCGACCGACACCGAGACCTGACGCGGTGCATGTCCATCGTCGCTCAGTTCGACATTGGCCGTAACGACGGCACCGGCGATTCCGAGTAACCGGACAATCTTCTCTTCCCAATCGAGTTCGAGTTGCTTCTTGTTGTCCGCGTAGGCACCCGCGGCCGGGCCGTTGCCGTCGAGCGGGCCGGCAAACAGCCGCGAGCTGCTCCAGTCGACAACCGTCACACTCTCGGGCTTGAGCCCGCCCCAGGCGCTGGCCACGATCCAACGGATGGCCGAAACGGTTCGTTCGTCGAGCTTCTGCTTGCCGTTGGGCTGGACGCCGACCGAGGCGGTAACAGTTTTCGTGCGGGGAAATCCCTGGCTGGTCTCTTCGGCAATCTGCACGGACGAGCGCTCGATGCCATGGAAGTTGTTGATCACCCCCTGCAATTCACTCTGGATGGCGACTTTGAGTTGAGCCTCTTGCCGCGGGCCGGAGAGCATAAAGCTGCTGGTATTGACGGCCTTTTGCAGATACTCGCCAAAGTCGGCCGGTAGCGCGCCGGCCTCGGCCAGGGCAGCCATGTATTTTGCCTGTTGCCCTTGCGGCACGCGCATCCGCGTACCTTCGACTTCATAGTCGCCGAGGCCCGCCTGACCGAGAGCGCTTTCCATGTGCCGCAGCTGGGCGGGAGAAAACGGTTGGCCCCCCATCAGGTAAACTTCGCTCGGCTCCAAGTGCCGGCCAAACAGCCAGATCAGGCTCACCACGATCAGAGCCGCCGACAGCGCAGCCAGCAGCCGCGCGGTGGGGTTCATCGCTTTAAACAGCTCGGCAGCGCGAGCCGTCACCTGATTGACAGTGTCCATCCGTGGAACCTTCGAACCGCGACAATTCTTGCCGCGCAGGGCGAAATGAGTACGCTGCTCGGCCCCCGCAAAAGTGCGCCGGGCACGGGAAAAGTGGCGGGACTTGTACCGAAAACCCCCAACTCGGTCAATCCGCGTTGCCCGGGACCCAAAATGACGGTAGGTCGGTGCCAGCAGTCGATGCCAACCTGGTTGACAGCCCGAATTCCGGTTTCGCCGAGGGCACGCCTAGCAACTTCCGACGGGATTTCTATAATAGAGCGTTTCCCGGTTGCTCCGTACGAGAATGCACTCATGGCCAAACCCCATCGCAAGTTGAAGAAAGCCAACCACGGCAAGCGGCCCGCCAACAGCAAGGCGCGTCGACTGAAGCGGAAAGACATCCGCACCTGAGCGGTCAGCACCTCACGGGGCTGAATCGAGCCCCCGAGGTCCCAGCGGCTGCTTTCGTCTACCAGCCACTCCCCCCCGCGTCGTCTTTTCCTGGCTCTCACGCATGCGCTCTTGCCAACTCTTTGCGGTGGACGAGGTTGTGCACCGTGCGCTGAACCGCGCATCCTCAGCGCACTCGAAGTTGCCCGAGCTGTGAGCAGGGGCTAGAATGCGCGGCCTGAAGCCTCTACACCATCTGCAGAAAGTTGTCGGAGAGAATGGTCGTGTCGAAAGAGTTGCTCCTCGATCTGTCCGAGATCGATTTCAACCGGGTCGTCGCCGACTTGGATGAAATCCGCCGCTACAATCCGCAGCGGTTCGAAATGGAGCAACTCACGGCCATCTGTTTCGACGACTATGACCGCAAGGTTTGTGCGGGCTACAAGGACATTACCGACCACGAATTCTGGGTCCGCGGACATATGCCCGGCATGCCGCTGATGCCCGGCGTGCTCATCTGCGAGTCGGCCGCCCAGATGTGCAGCTACTTCGCCCACAAGCACAAGCTGCTGGGTGATTGCAAAGTGGTGGGGTTCGGCGGGCTGGAAGACGTGCGGTTTCGCGACCCGGTGCGCGTGGGGGACCGGCTGGTGATCGTGTGTAAAATGATAAAGGTGCGGCCCGGGGCCATTATCGTTTGCCGATTCCAAGCGTTTGTCGGCCAAATCATGGTCGCCGACGGCAAGATCAAGGGCATTCCGCTGCCAGTCGATGCACTAACCAACCCGGCCGATGCCGCCAGCTAAGACTCGCGGCCGCCGTCGGACAAGCGGAGTGGCCCCCATCGTTTGACACGCTATTTCGGGGCCCCCTGGTCCGGTCATGTTTCCGCTCAAAGACCACAATCCGATCTTTAGCACGCCCTTTGTCACCTATGCTCTGGTGGCCTTGAATACTCTGGTCATGCTCTACCTGAGCACGCTCGACCCCGTCCAGCAACAGCGGTTCGACATCACGCACGGCTTCGTGCCCGCGCGGATCGCACAGATCAACAACCCCAACCTGAAGGTCGAGGTGCCGATTGTCGAGCAGGTGGGCCTCGGCAACGGCCAGATCGTGCAGCGTCCCGTGGCCAAGGTCGCCTTTCAACCCGACCCGGCGAGCATCGCGGTCACGCTCGTCACTTGCATGTTTTTGCATGGCAGCTGGATGCATCTGGCCGGCAACATGTGGTTTCTGTGGATCTTCGGCAACAACATCGAAGACCGGCTGGGACACGTGCTGTATTTGATCTTTTACATGGTCGGCGGGCTATTGGCTTCGGCCTGCCACTGGGCCTACGATCCGCAGAGCGCGGTGCCGGTTATCGGCGCCAGCGGCGCGGTGTCAACGGTGCTGGGTGCTTATGCCGTTACCTATCCCAAGGCCACGGTCAGCACGCTGGTGTTCTTCGGCTTCATCACGGTCATCGAAGTGCCGGCCATCCTCTGGCTGCTGTTTTGGCTCGGCGGACAACTAGTCGACGCATTCTTCCAGCAGGACCTCGGCGTGGCCGTCTGGGCGCACATTGGCGGTTTCGCCGCCGGAGCGTTCTTGATGCCAATTCTTTCGTTCGGTGCTCCGCCGCCCGGTACCTCGTGGGCCGAGGAAATTAAAAAGCACTTCGATTTCACTTCGCCCGACGACGAAGCGCGTCGCTTCTAAGCACGCATCGGGCCAGCAACGGCAAAGGGACATTATCTAGCGATGGGCCGCAGAGCACTTCGTCGAATTGATCCGGCGCTCGACCTGTCGCGTCACCTGCTGACGCTCGGCGAGGAATTACCGCGACCGTTTCAGCCGGCCGAACACTTTGGCGCAATGCGCCGCTGGAGATCGAAGTCGGCAGCGGCAAGGGCTTGTTTTTGAGCGCTGCCGCGGAGGGCGATCCCAGCGCCAACTTCCTGGGCATCGAAATCATGCACAAGTATGCCCGCTTCATCGCCGCCCGGCTGGCCAAGCGCGAGATTTCCAATGCCCGCATCATGCACGGCGACGCACAATATTTCTTTCGCGATTGGCTCATCGGCAATTCGGTCCGTGCCGTGCACGTCTACTTTCCCGACCCGTGGTGGAAAGCTCGGCACAAGAAGCGGCGGGTGATGAACGAGCGTTTTCTCAAGGACGTCGAACGCGTGCTCGTACCCACTGGCCGACTGCATTTCTGGACCGACGTCGAGGAGTATTTTCACGCCGCGTTGGAAACCATCGCCGAACACACCGGCCTGTCCGGTCCGCACGAAGTCCAGGAAAAGCCGGCCGATCACGATCTCGACTACCGCACGCACTTCGAGCGCCGCATGCGACTGCACAGCCAGCCGGTGTACCGTGCGGAGTTTCTGAAAGAGGCTAGCTCGGCGCCCGCTCCGCGGTGACGGCCACCTGGCTTTCGTAGGTGCGCTCGATCCTGCCCGTTTTGATTGTGCTCGAGCGCGATTTGGTACAGGGCCCGGCCGGCCGGCGACGGGTACTCCCCGGTCAGGCAGGCCTGGCAGAGTTGGTCGGCGTCGAAACCGATAGCGCGGGCAATCGACTCAACCGGCAAGTAACGGAGCGAGTCGGCCTCCAGGGCACGAGCCATTTCATCCTGGGTTTGCTCGGTGAGCGGGCCGCCCTTGAGAAAATGAGGCGCGAACAGTTCGCTGATCGTCGACATGTCAATGCCGTAGAAGCATGGCGCGACGATCGGCGGACAGGCCACGCGAACGTGAATCTCCCGGGCGTGCCCCATTTCGCGAATCCGCTTGATCAGCACCTTCATCGTCGTCGACCGGACGATGGAGTCCTCGACCAGGATCACGCGTTTTCCCTCGAGTACCTCGCGGAGCGGCGTGTACTTGGTTTCGGCTTTACGCTTGCGGTTGCCACTCCCCTCGATAAACGTACGGCCGCTATAGCGATTGCGAATCAGCCCTTCGAGCGAGGGAATGCCCAGCTTGAAGGCCATCGAGTCGGCCGCCGCCTTGCTGGTGTCGGGCACCGGCACGACGATCGTATCCTCGTCGATAGGCACCGTTTCCAGCCGTGCCAGCTCTTCGCCCAGTGCCTTGCGCGACAGATAGACGCTGCGACCGTCCATTGTGCTGGCCACGTTGGCGAAGTAAATCCACTCGAAAAAACAATGGGCTCGCCGCGGGCTGCGGGCAAAGCTCTGGATTTCGAGTTGCCCCTCGGTGATCGTAATCGCCTGGCCGGGAAGCAGCGATTTGATGTTCTCGGGCGCAAAACCCAGGTTCACCAGGGCCACGCTTTCGCTGGCCGCGGCAAACAGCGGGCCATCGATCGCATAACAGAGTGGCCGCAGGCCCAGCGGGTCGCGCGCCACGAGCATGTCGCCCAACGCGTTCAGCAACACGAGGCAATAGGCCCCGTCAAACCGCGTGCTGATTGACCGCATGATCTCGATCAGGCTGGGCCGCAAATTGCCCGACAACTCGCGGCCGATCTCATGCATGATGATTTCAGTGTCGGTATCGCGGGCCAGGTAGTTGTCGCTATCGGCCAGCAGGTTCTGCCGCAGTTCCTGGTAATTCGCCAGTTGGCCGTTGAACGCAAAGCTGAACCATTTGTGCTTTTGCACGTGGTGCCGCTCGAAGGGCTGGGCGTAGCTGCGGTCTTCCGAACCGCAGGTCGCATAGCGCACCTGGCCGATGGCGGCGCGGCCCGCGTATTTTCGCATCAGACTTTCGAACTTGCCGCGATGGCTAAGTCGAAACACCTCGCTGACACCGCCCAGATCCTTGTAGGTATCAAGCAGTTGATTGCGGCGCGGATTGAACGTGGTGAAGCCAGCGGACAGCTGCCCGCGGTTTTGAATATCAAGCAGCATCCGCGGAATAAGTCGTGAGACCTCTTCCGGCCCCTGATCCGGACAGAGCGCACTAGCTCCCCGCCCCGGCAGGTGATAAACGGCGGCCACGCCGCATTCGTGAAACAAGTCACTCATGAAGAATCTGCCGGTTCCGGCGGGTGGCGTCCATGTGCCGCCGAGCACGCCCGTGAAATTCCTTGCAGTGCGCGTCCAATAGCCGGTGAGGAGAACGCGGCCGCCACCGCAACAAAAACACCCCGTCGCCGACCGCCCGAAAACCTATTGTAGAGGCAGCGCGGCGGTTTAACAACTGTTGCACAATTGCACGCGTTTTACTCGGTGTTTTACGAGCGGCACGAGCACACAACTCGCTCGGAGGGGCGACCAGCGCGATTCCGTTCGCGGCAAAAAGAAGCCGGCGCGGCTGCGTTTCCGTTTGGCAACCGCGCCGACAAACGCTCATTCGAGCGGAATCTTGTAGCTCACCATGCCGAGCACATCGCCCACCTTGTGGCCCGGATGACAGAGAATGCACTTTTCGTTCACCGCCGGCACCAGCGTGGCCGCTCGCAAATACGAGTGTCCGTCCTCGCTGACAACCTGATCGTAGTACGTCTCGCCAGCCAAGATTTTTTTCACGGCCGCTTTTTCAAACGCATTTTGCGGCTCGTTCTCGTCGTTCACCGGTTCGCCCGTGGCATCGACCAGTCGGGCATCGTGCCAGCCCTTGGCTTTCATCGCGGCAAAAATATCGCGGGCAGTCTGCCCGGCCGCCACGCTATTGGCATCCTCGACATAAACGTCGTTCATGTAGACAATGGCCGTTTTGTACAAGTCATCGAGCATCCGAACTTCGCGGCGCGCGTGTTCGACCGACAGTGCCGGGCCCGGTGTGGCCGTTGCTTGGGCCACAGGCGCGCCCTTGTCGGCCGCCACGGCCAAAGCCACCAGGCCTCCGGCCGCCATCGCCCCGCACGCCACGATCCTTAGATTCCGCCTCATATCCACTATCCTCCCAGAAAAGGACCAAACAAACGTGGTGCCATATACGATTCCTCTGGCAGCCGATTGTGTCAGTGGATATTATGGATGTCAAGGTCCAGATATCCAGAAACGGAGCCGGCCATGATTTCGCAAACCGCCGAATACGCCCTGCGGGCCATCGTCTACCTGGCCGGACAGGACGTTCCGCAAACCACGCAGCAAATCGCCGCCACCACGCGCGTGCCGGCCGGATATCTCTCCAAAGTCATGCAAAGCCTGGCCCGCGGCGGGCTGGTGCACTCTCAGCGCGGCCTGCACGGCGGCTTCACCCTCCGGAAAGCACCCAAGAAACTCACCGTCTGGGAGGTGATCGAGGCGGTCGACCCCGTCCAGCGAATCAAGTCCTGCCCGCTGGGACTCAAATCGCACGGCGTGAACCTGTGCCCCATGCATCGGCGTCTGGATGATGCACTGGCGGGCGTGGAAAAAGCGTTTCGCGCCTCGACTGTCGCGGAGTTGCTCGCCGACCCCAACCCCAGCAAGCCGCTCTGTGAATTCCCGAACGTGCCAGGCAAGAAGCGCTGACCGTTCGCTTCGGATTTCACGGGTGGCAGATGCCCGAGTGACCTTTTGCGTCATCAGGCAGGCGATATGATGTCAGGGTCAAACACGCGACAAGTCGACCACCTGCGCGATCCGCAATCAGTATTCCTAGTCCCCCGTCATGACCGAACTCGTATGTCAGGAAGTTGCCACCGCCGCCCACACAATCGTGGTCAAGGTCGGCACGCGCGTGCTCACCGGTGCCGGCGGTTTGCTCAACCGCGAGCGCATCGAGGCATTGGCCGCCGAGCTGCACGAACTCATGGACACGGGCCGCCACGTCGTGCTGGTCACCTCCGGCGCGGTCGGCGCGGGGCTCGGCCAACTCGGCCTGTCGAAACGCCCCAACAACCTGGCCGAGTTGCAGGCCGTCGCCGCCGTGGGACAGAGTCACCTAATGGAAGCCTACGACCGCGGCTTGCGGCAGCACGGCAGGCATGCGGCCCAACTATTGCTTACTGCCCGCGATCTCGACGACCGCACGGCATACCTCAACGTTCGCAATACGATTCGGGCGATCTTCGAATTTGGCGCCCTGCCGATCATCAATGAAAACGACACCGTCAGCGTCGACGAGCTGATGACCACCTTCGGCGACAACGATCGCCTGGCCGCGATGGTCACCAACCTGATTCGTGCCCCATTGCTCGTACTGCTGTCCGACGTCGACGGCCTCTTTGACGGCGATCCCGGCGATTCGAAGTCGAAATTGATTCCGACGGTTCCCCGTCTCGACGAGTCGGTTTTCAAACTCGTGCGCGACAGCGTCACCGGGTTGAGCAAAGGGGGTATGGCCAGCAAGCTCGAAGCCGCCCGAATCGCCACCACCGCCGGCGAAAACGTGATCATTGCCAACGGCCGCACCGTCGGAAACCTGGCAAGAATTGTGGCCGGCGAGTCGGTCGGCACACTGTTCCTGGCGCAGGGGCAATCCATCCGCTCGTTCAAACGCTGGATCGGTTTCACCGCTCAGCCGCGCGGCGTGCTGGTGCTCGATGCCGGAGCGCGGGAAGCCATCGAAAAAAAGGGGCGCAGCCTGCTGGCCATCGGCATTGCGAGCGCCAGCGGCAGCTTCAAGAAGGGAGATATCGTTTCGCTCCAGGATGCCAAAGGCGACGAATTCGCCCGCGGCCTGACGAACTATGCCATCGACGACGTCCTGAAAATCAAAGGCCTGAAGACCGAGCAAATCGCCGGCGTCCTGGGCCGCTGCCCCTACGACGAAGTCGTTCACCGCGACAATATGGCCCTCACGCGAGACGTCTAAGCGGCCACGTCGATAGATATGTTTTTTCGAGGTGCGCCGCCGTGCAGAGTTTGTCGCCTGTCGTCCGGCCATGCTAACGGGCAAGCTTGCGAATCGCACGTAAGTTTTCGGCGGCCTGCGTGCCACGGGTCGGGCTGTCGATGAGCTTGCGAAACATTCGCCCGGCCGCTTTGAGCTTGCCTAAACGAGTGTAACACACGCCTAAGTTCAGTCGGGTATCATCGCCCATGATCGCAGGGTTGAAGCTGATCGTCCGATCGTAACACCCCGCCTCGCCCATTCTCAAGATTCTCTCCAGCAGGCTTGCGCATTCGGCAAAGCGACCCGCACGGTACGCTTCATTGGCAATCTGCCACACGAGTGGGATCGAGGCCGGAAAGTGTTTTTGTGCCAACGCGCGGGCTTGGCTACGCGAAAGTGGAAAATCGGGCGGCAGCGTGTCGCAGGCCAATACAAATTCAAGCAGCATCGAACACGGACCGGGACATGCGGCGACCTGCGGGTCGCCATCGACAATCATACGAGCGGCCTCCGCCAACCGTTCTCTGCCCTGCGCGTCACCTAACGCCAACATGGACAGTCCGAGTTCGACCAGGTAGTAAAACTGGCCGGGCCGGTCGTTTAGTTCTAGCGAAAGCAAATGGACCGCACGGCGGTTCTTATCCGCCTGCTTGGAGGCCACGTAGCCAAAGTGGCGAATACGGACCTGCGACTCACGCACTTCCATACCCTTTTGAGCCGCGGTCTCGAATAGCGGCGGCGACGGCTGATGATGAAACCGCCCCTTGAACTTCAAGTCCAGTTCGTTTCGATAAAGCCGAACTTGCCGCATCTCGGCGAAATAGTCGAGCCGCTCTTCCTCGAAAAGGTCCTGGCGAATCACGCCGAAAGCGAAGGCATGACAGTCCGCAAGGCACCGCACAAGTTCGTCACGGCTCTCTGCCAACAATTCTTCGTCGCAGTCGAGCATGAACAGCCAATCACACGTGGCAAGACTATTGCAGTAGTTGTGGGCGGCCGAGAAGTCGTCGACCCAATCAAACTGTGCAACTCGGGCACCAAGCTCCCTCGCTATTTCGCTCGTGCGGTCGGTCGAGCCGGTATCGGTGACGATGATTTCGTCGGCCACGCCGCGCAAGCTAGCCAATGCCCGCGGTAGGTTCCGCTCTTCGTTCTTGGCGATCATCGTCACAGACAACGTAGACATCGCGCTAATCGCGGTGGCGGCGGGCAAAGCACAACCATGCGCCTGCACCTAGGGAAAGCAGCGCCCAAGTACACGGTTCTGGCACAACGGTAGCTATGGCCGTACCACCAAACGCTGCGGTCGAATAGTTGACCAAGACTGCCTGCGTACCGAACTGGACGTCTGTGTACGGATTCTCAAAATTACTCACCCAAAAACTGCTGCCACTCGCCAAGGTATCAGCGACATTCTGTTCGTCATGGGATCCGAAGTAGTGACCAAGATGAGAATCCCACGTATCGCCGTTGACGATTGGCGCATCATCCGCTGAACTCGCCGTGATGCCGTTAACCGTTCCGTCGCTATACACCCCCACGATGCAATATGCCGCGTATAAGAAGGGATCTGGTGGAGGCCCAGATATAAAATCACTAATAGGTACGCCAGGAAACTCGGTATCGAACGCGCTAATCTGTCCGCCGGGCAGTGTACCCAGCTGATAGAAATATGCGCTTGAAGTATTCTTGTTCAGATACCCCACCCAGGCATTAGTGATGTCTTGCGCGGGCGCGACCTCCAAATGAATCGTCGCCGCTTCGCTCGGAGCGACCCACGCCGTGGCCAGCGAAATCGCGAGACACGCGGCTGTTTGCTTGACGATACGTCGACGGTGATTCGAACCGTACAGCCACCTTTGAATCCAAGAGCTGAGTGATACTTTCATGTCACTTTTTCCGATACGACGTTCACAGCCCACCAAATACACCAACGCCAGTCGGGGAAAACAAGGAAGTTCGAGCGCATGAATACGCTTGGTTGATTCGAACTTTGCAGGATAGAAAGGAAGATGCGCAACTTAATGTGCGACAAATTCCCGTGCGGCGATCGGCGTTTCTCGCGAGCCAGGCCGCGCTTTTGCGCGTCCTCAAAAAATTCAAACCCAACCCTAAAATACCTGACGCTAAACGAATGTCAATAAAAAATGCAAGGTAATCACTCGTCCGCGAACTCGTGGAAAGCGAATCACTTCGCTTCGGCCACGCGGCGCTTGAGCGCTTCCAATAGCAGCGCGGCCATTTGCGGGCCGCAACTGTTTTCTTCGCCGTATTGGCTCTCTTTGCGGCCGTAGGCGAACGGCGCTTTCTCGTCCCATTGACGCTTCGGCACGATGTAGCCCAACTCGTCGTTGGCCAGACCCGCCAAAATCATGTTCTTGCCGGGCAGGATTTCCATCACCGAAGGCTCCACCGGGGCATCCGGAAAATCGGCCGCCGGATCGACCGGCTCCTGCACTTTGCCGTACACCAACTCGGGATAGATCTCGCCGGGAATCCCTGCCACGTGCACGTCGCCCAAGCCTACGTAGCCCACCTCGGTGACACCGGCCGGCAGAAGCTGTTGCTTGATGTCGTCCGGCTTATAGGGACGGCCGAATTCCTCGGAATCGCCGGTCCACAGCAAGCCTTCGCGCTTGAGAACACCCATCAACTGCGCCGCGCGGTACAGCTTGTTTTCCAGCGGCACGGTAATCGGTTTGGCCGAGACGACGATCGGCTGGAGCTTGACGGTGCTGGCCGCGTCGATGGCCTTTTCGGCCAGCTTGGCAACGTCGCTGCCGAGCTTCTCGCAATACTCAAAGTTGCCGTCCTCCAGCGGCGAGCCGTCGGCCTTGGTATAGACGTCGCGCGGCGGTGCCATCAATCCGCCCACGGCGCCGGAAATGTACAACACCGGGCAACCGTATCTCTTTTCCAAATCGCGAATCGTGTAGTACGGAAAGTCGGCCGTAATCTCTTTGTTGCGGCTGGCCAGAGCCTCGGGATGGCATGTCCAGTTGACCAGCAGGCAGCTGGGTTTCTTGTCCGCGCCGTCGAACCGTACCACGCGAAGCACGTCGTCTTTCACATACGGCTCGCGGCTATCGCGCAGCAGTCGGCCGTCGGCCGCGGTGCCATAGCTGGCCTCCACGGGTACGCGCGCCTCGTCGGCCGCTTGAATCGCCCCGACTGTTTTGGCAACCAGCGATTCCATGTACTCCGCGTCCACGCCGCTCTTGAATGGCGTCGGTCCCCAAATGCCGACCGTGTCGGGGCCCTCGTGGTTGTGCGTGCTGGCCACGAGCACATAGTCGAACCCTTCAAGCCGCTTGCGAATCTCTTGCACCGTGGGATATTGCAAGCCCACCACGTCGACCGCCGCCAGTGCGACCTTCTTCTTGCCGTCCGAGACGACGATCGCCCGGGCGTAGAGCGGATCGTGCACACCCGTGGCCCGGCGGTTCTGGCCATATCCGGCGATGAAAACCGGTGCCTTGCCGTTCACCTCCGGCGTCACGTCGGCCTGGCCGTAGCCGGCCGTAACGTTCTCAGCACCCGTCGCCAACGGCAAAGCGACCAGCGAGACAGAACAAAGCAGAAACATGGCGAACGAGCGGTGCATGGTGGAAAGCCTTTGTTGGATTCTGATGGCAACGTGGAAATCGCTAGTATGCGGCGGGAGACGCCTGGTGGCTAGCGTCTGACACGCACGCAGTACCGGCTGAATGGCTATACCCACATGGGCGATCACGGGTTTTTCAATCCATATATAGCCTGAAGAGCCCCAATTTACTCTAATGGGTGGAATGAGGCAGCCGAGCGGTGCGGCAATTCATCGCGCCTGGGAAAGCTTTTATGCCACTACCCACGAAGGCAACGGCACCATGAGCAGCGACTTTCCTCCTGTCCCGCCCGGTCAACCTGGCCCTCACCAACAGCAGCCCCCTTATCCGCAGGTCTCGAGCGGTCCGTCGGTCGGCGTAATTCTGCTGATCGTGTTCGGCGCGGTGGGCGTGGTGATGGTGATCGGCATCATGATCATGGTGGCCCTCCTATTGCCGGCGATCCAAGCGGCTCGTGAAGCGGCGCGGCGCAACGCGTGCATGGGCCAACTGAAGCAGATCGGGATTGCGATGCAGAATTATCACGACACGTACCAGTCGTTTCCGCCGGCATATATCGTCGATGAAACAGGACGCCCGATGCACAGTTGGCGGACGCTGCTGTTACCGTTTTTCGGCGACCCGGAAACAATGGCACTCTATAAGCAATACGACTTCGCCGAACCCTGGGACGGACCGAACAACGCACGATTGGCAAGTTCGACTCCCAGCATCTACCGTTGCCCCAGCGACGACACGCCCGACGGCGAGACGAGTTACCTGGCGGTGGTGGGCGACGGAACCATGTGGCCCGGCGAGCATGGCGTTCGCATGCGCGACATTCGAGACCGACCCGCACGCACCATTGCCGTCGTCGAAAGTGCCGGTTCCAGTATCCACTGGCTCGAACCGCGCGACTTGACGCCCCAGGAAGCGATCCAGGGAGTCAATCGCGACAACGGCCACCCCGGCATCCGCAGTCGGCACGTCCGCGGCGCCAATGTCCTATTCGTGGACGCGCACGTCCAATTCCTCGACGCCGAAACTCCGCCCAACATCCTGCGATCGTTTCTAACGATCCAAGGCGGCGAGCAAGTATCTCCGACGGACCTGGATTACTAGCTATTGCATTGGCATGCCGAATGGCACCCGTGCTTACACGTTGCTACGGGCCAAGCTATTTTCCCAAATCTACGTGAACATATTGACACCACACTAACGGGTGTTAATATTTCAGCTACCGGAGGAGATGAAACGACGCAGAACTCTTGAGGAAAGCGAGGTAGTGATGGGGTCCCTCGAATCGCCCAACCCTCCGGTGAATGCGAATAAGCCGGATCGAGCTTCCAGCGGCAATCCTAGCTATCTTCGCGGGCTCGGCGTTCTGCTGGTGATCGGCCTGCTCATCTTTGCCTTCATTGTCGTGCCCAATGAACTCAAAGAACACGACCTAAACAAGCAAAACCTCTGCGCGAATCGGCTCCATCAGATTGTCATGACGCTGGAAGACTATCGACAGGCCAACGGTCACTATCCACCCGCCGCGCTGGTCGACGAGAACGGCCGTCCGATGCATAGTTGGCGGATTCTGATTCTCCCCTATCTTGGCGACGAGGATGCGCAGCGAGTTTACGAACAATACGACTTCGACGAGCCGTGGGACGGTTCTCACAACGCCGAACTCTCGGCGCAAATGCCCAGTCTCTTCGCGTGCCCCAACGCCGATGGAGAACCGGGAGAGACCCACTTCCTGGCCGTCGTCGGACCGCAGACTCTCTGGCCGGATCCAACCGGGCCAACGCCTACCCGGCGTTACGTGACCGATGGTCCCCGGGAAACCATCGCCATCGTGGAATCGTCCACTGGCATCAACTGGCTCGAGCCGCGCGATCTGAGTTTCGAGGAAGCCGTCGCGGCGTCGGATTCCGGCGCGTCCGTCTTTGGCAGCCGGCACCCAGCGGGGGCAACCGTGGCCTTCGTCGACAGCCACATCGAACACATGAAAAACACAACCCCGCCCGATCTGCTCCGCGCTCTGCTCACCACCGGCGGAGGCGAAGACGTCGGCGAGGCGCCTTATTTCGAGGACGAGTAGTTTGCCTGCGCGCAATTTACGACACGCTTGAACTCTCGAAAACGAGCGGAATGCCCAGCCGCCATGGTTTCGCCCAAAGCCTATCCTGTGGATCATCATGACCCGAAGGAAAAACCTGTCATTGCTGCTAGAATGACAAAATGATCGAGCCCGCCACTAGCCGCCGCTGGTTTCGTTTCCGTCTGCGGACGCTATTGTTGATTGTCGCCACCCTTGCAGGTCCGTTGGGGTGGACGGTCAGGCAATACCAATGGGTGCATCAACGATTCGATGCAATGGGCGCGGCTGCGGAGTACTCGGTATCGCATGGTTACAACGATATAACACTGTGGCCAGGCTCCTTTGGGGTCAGAAATCCAAGCGGTGTGTCCTGGCTACGAACTCGGCTCGGCGATCAAGCGCAAGACGACGTACTGCTTGATGATCGACTTCCAGATGAAATTAAGGCTCGAGTGACTGCCGCCTATCCAGAGGCGAGGGTGACGTTTTCGCGCGTTCATTGGTCTACCTACAGACCAGCCCCATCACCAACACCGTAAACGACCTATTCACACGGAAGGCGCCCGGAAAAATAGTTCGAAGTGCATCACGATTGGAACACCGTGCAAACGGTCTTCCACTTCGGAAAGTCGAGCGGCAACTGTCCGCGCGCACCACGTGATGCACCGCATTGAGGCTCTCTCGTCGGTCGATCAGTGGCCGACCACACTTGGCCGGCTTTGGCAACAGCGGACAAATCAACTGACATTGTCGGTCCGCAAAGTCACTGGGATAGTGCTTGCTCATCGCCATGACTCCGTCTTCCTTGACTTGACAACCCAAGGTGCGGAGTCGTAGCGTTTTTCATCGATTCGTGCAAGTTGAAGACACATACTTAGCCGGGCTGATGACATGAAATGGTGGATTTCAGCTACGGTGGCGATGATCGCCGGCATGATCCTGCTCGTGTCGCTTCTTCGCGCACCTCGTGTTTCGGTCAGCATGGTTAAATCTGGTCCCGATCGGATTCGGCTCGTAGCCAAAGCAGGTCATCGCACGCTAGGAATTCGGGGAATGTCACTACAAGTGAAAGGTGCCAATAGCCTAATCTGGAAGCAGCTGTTTGATTCGCTTCCAGCTGACGTGGAAGTCGAGCTACATGAAGGAGCGCCTGCAGATTTTGGACAAATGTCGCGACGTCTTGTACCAAATGAAATTTATATACTCAGAATCATGTACCGTTTCGACTCAATTGTTCCACCGGCCCCCATGTCCGACGATAAATACTTCGCATTTTGTGTCCGAACGGATGGATCGCCTGAAAGATTAGTCGAAGTGCCTGGCCCAGCCAAAATTGCGTACAAATGAAGTAGTCATCACTACCCGCTGTCCTCCGCCCCTAGCCTCACGCCACCGCATTCGCCATACTCAGTGGTTCTATTCCACCTGGCTTAGAGAACCACCACCCTCCGATGATCGACTCGCCTCCGTTGGGGCCGCTTGGCGGCACTGCCCTGCCCTGTTTCGTTTTTGATTCGCACCAGCAGTTGGCTCGCTACGTGGCCGGCATGATCGCCGGCATCATTCGTGATCGCGCGGCGCTCGGGCAAAAAGCCGTCCTCGGCCTGCCCACCGGCAGCACGCCCGTGGGAATCTACCGCGAGCTCGGCCGATTGCATCAGGAAGAAGGACTCGATTTCTCGAACGTCGTCACGTTCAACCTCGACGAATACCTGGGCCTCGGCCCGGACCGCCTGCAAAGCTACCGCCGCTGGATGCAGGAGCATTTGTTCAACTTCGTCAATGTGCCCGAGGAAAACATCTTCATCCCCGACGGTCTCACTCCGCTCGACAAGCTCGACGAACACTGCCGCTGGTACGAGGAAAAAATTCGCCAGGCCGGTGGCATCGACCTGCAGCTATTGGGCATCGGCCGCAACGGGCATATCGGCTTCAACGAGCCGTTCAGCCTCAAGGACAGCCGCACCCGCGTTTGTACGCTCGATCCGCTCACGCGGCGCGATGCGGCCAGCGACTTTTTCAGCGAAGAGAACGTGCCGACGCAAGCCATCACGATGGGGCTGGGCACGATCTTTGACGCTCGCAAAATCATTCTCATCGCCCAGGGTGAGCACAAGGCCGGCGTGATTCGCGAAACGGCCGAAGGCCCCGCCACGCCGCGCGTGCCCGCCTGCTATTTGCGCGAGCACGCCGACGCCACCCTGCTACTCGATACCGCCGCCGCCAGCAAGCTCACCGCGACGACCACTCCTTGGGTGCTGGGCAAGATCGAGTGGACCGATCCGTTGATCAAACGGGCCATCCTCTGGTTGTGCGAACAGTCGGGCAAGGCCCTGCTCAAGCTCGATGACGACGACTTCCGCAAGCACAATCTGCACCAGCTGCTCCGCCATCACGGGCCGGCCCAAAGCGTCGCGCATCGTGTGTTTCGCTGGATGATGGACACCATTGAGTACCACCCGGCCGGCCGTGATTCAAAACGCGTGATCTGCTTCAGCCCGCACCCCGACGACGACGTGATTTCGATGGGTGGCACGCTCATCCGGCTCGTCGAGGACAAGCACGAGGTGCACGTCGCCTACATGACCAGCGGCAACATCGCCGTGTTCGATCACGATGCCTGGCGCATCGCCGACCTGGTGGCCGAATACAACCGCCTGTTTGGCATCGACGAGAAACAATCGCAACAACTCGAAAAACGAGTCGCCGAGTCGCTGGCCTCCAAGGCAGCCGGCGCGAGCGACAGCCCGGAGGTGCTGCAAATCAAATCGCTCATCCGCTGGAGCGAGGCCAAGGCCGGCGCCGTGGTGGCCGGCTGTCGCGAGCAGCACCTCCACTTTTTGGACCTGCCGTTCTATCGCACCGGCACGATCGCCAAGAACCCAATCACCGAGGAAGACGTGAGCATCGTGCGAGGGCTGATCGAAAAAGTACAGCCCGCGCAGATCTACGTGGCCGGCGACCTCTCGGATCCGCACGGCACGCACCGCGTTTGTGCCGAGGCGATCTTCCGCGCGGTGTGGGAGCTCGAGCGCGACACCGGCGCCCGCCCCGAGGTGCTGCTGTACCGCGGCGCATGGCAGGAATGGGCCCCGCACGAGATTGAAATCGCCGTGCCCCTCTCGCCCCACGATTTGCGTCAAAAGCGACAAGCGATCTTCATGCACGAGTCGCAAAAGGACTCAGCCCTGTTTCCCGGCCCTGACGATCCCCGCGAATTCTGGCAACGTGCCGAAGACCGCAACCGCAACACGGCCGAGGTCTACAACCAGATGGGCCTGCCGGAGTACTTCGCGCTGGAAGGGTTCGTCCGCTGGAACGGCAAGCCGCTGTAGCCGTCGTTCCCGACAACCTCGTCCTCACCCCTCAGGCTTCGGCGGCTGCTTACCGTACATCGCTTCGTATTGCGCGGCGAACTTGGCTTCCAGCTCCGGATGGCACTTGAAGCATTGCGAGTCGGGGCGGTCGTGCTCCTCGCACCAATCCCCCTTCTTCTGAAAGTCGGCCGCCAGCTTCGTGTTGCACAGGGCACACGCTTCCTCGGGCACGCCATGCTCGTCGCACCACCAACCGTCGTGCGAGTGAGCCTGTGATGTAGCTGCGGGATCGACGGCATGCTCATCGTGCGGCATTTCGCTATCGGCACAACCGCCCGTCAGCGCCACGACCGCAAACAGCGCGCACACGACCATTCCGGAAAACATCCGTTGCATTGCAAACTCCTTGAGGTTCATCGTTCAACCCAATACTCCGTCGAATAATTCGACCGACTGCTAAGAAACCAAGGTCGCCAACTTCTCTTCTTCGCCTGCGAGCGATTCCGTTGGCGCGTCGTCATCGCGACCGGCCACCTTGCTGAAGACCATATACAGCACGCGAAGCACCAACAGCGACATCACCATCGAACCGATTACGCCGCCGATCACTACCGTGGCCAACGGCCGCTGCACTTCGGCGCCCATGCCCGTGCTCAGCGCCATCGGCAGAAAACCGAGCGCTGCCACGAGCGTCGTCATCAGCACCGGCCGCAGCCGCGTCACCGCTGCCTGGGTCACCGCCGCGTCGAGCGGCAGACCGCGCCGCGGAGTTGCCGGATGTAAGACACCAGAATCATGTCGTCCAGCACTGCCACGCCCGACATGGCAATGAAGCCGACGCCGGCGGAAATCGAGAACGGCATATCGCGCAGCCAGAGGGCGAAAATACCACCCACCCAGGCAAAGGGAATTCCGGTAAAAACCCGCAGCGCGTCGACCAGGTTGTGATACGTGAAATACAGCAGCATGAATATCAACGCCAGCGACACCGGCACCACGATCAACAGCCGTGTGCGGGCGCGCTCCAGGTTTTCGAACTGCCCGCCGTACTCCAAGCGATAACGTCCCGACGGAAGCGCCACCTCGTCGGCAATTCGCCGGCGGGCCTCGGCCACGAAGCTGCCCAGGTCGCGGCCGCGAACGTTCGAGGTGATCGTAATCCGCCGCTGATACCATTCACGGGTAATCGTTGATGGTCCTTCGACGATCTCGACCTTGGCCAGCCGCGAAAGCGGTATCCGCTCGCCCGAGGGCGTGGCGATGAGCATTGCGCCGATCGACTCGGGACTTTGCCGCACGTCTTCCGGCAGCCGCACGATCAGCGGAAATCGCAGCTGCCCTTCCACGATTTCGCCCAGCGGCTTCGAGCCAATCGATTCGACCAGTTCCAGCACCGCTTGGGCCGAGACCCCGTAACGGGCAATCTGCTCCTGGTCGACCTTCACTTGCAACACGGGCTGACCGGTGATCTGTTCAACCGCCACGTCGGCATTACCCGGTATCGACCGCAGCACGGCCTCAATTTCGCCGGCCTTCTCCACCAGCACGTCGAAGTCGTCGCCGAACAGTTTGATTCCCAAATCGGCACGCACGCCGGAAACCATCTCGTTCATGCGCATTTCAATCGGCTGCGAGTACGACAACCGCTGGCCCGGCAGATCGCGGAGCAGCTTGTCGAGTTTCTCGGTGAACTCCGCCTGCGTGCGGGCCTTGGTCCACTCGGAGCGCGGCTTCAGCGTGACGAACGTATCGGTCAGTTCCACGCCCATCGGATCGGTGGCAACTTCGGCGCTGCCGACGCGGCTCCAGACGTGCTGCACCTCGTCGGGAAATTCTTGCAGGATCGCCCGCTCCATCTCGGTGTTGTAGCGAATCGACTCTTCCAGATCCGTACCGGCCAACCGCACCACGCCAATCGCAATCGCTCCCTCGGAAAGCCGGGGCACGAATTCCGATCCGAGATGCGGCGCGATCATGCCAAAGGCCACAATCAAAACGCTCGCCGCAAACCCCAGCACGGCCAGCTTGTGGTGCATGGCAAAGTTCAGCACCGGCCGGTGAATGGCATGTGCCAAGCGCATCAGCATCGGCTCGCGTTCGGCGATCTTCTTGGGCAGTAGAAAGCTGGCCAGCACCGGCATCAGTGTCAGCGATACGATCATCGAACCAACCAGCGCGAAGATCACCGTCAGAGCCATCGGGCGAAACAGCTTGCCCTCGATCCCCTCTAGCGTGAGGATCGGCAGGTAAACGATCATGATGATCATTTCGCCGAACAGCGTGGGCCGGCGTACCTCAACCGCGGCGTCGCGAATCACGTCCAACCGATCACGGCCGTCGGTGTTGTGCGCCAGGTGCCGAACGCAGTTTTCGATCATCACCACCGAGCTGTCGACGATCATGCCGAAATCGATCGCCCCCAAACTCAACAGGCTGGCGGCAATGCTAAACCGCCACATGCCCGTAAAGGCGAACAGCATCGAAAGCGGAATCGCCAGGGCCACGATGGCCGCCGCCCGCAGGTTGCCAAGGAACGCGAACAGCACGGCCACGACCAGCAGCCCGCCCTCGAAGAGGTTCTTACGGACGGTGTCGATCACGTAGTTGACCAGTTCCGTGCGATCGTAGACCGGCGTCACCTCGACATTGGGGGGCAGCGTGGCAGCTACTTCCTTGAGCTTTTCGCGAAGATTCCAAGTCACCTCGTGGCTATTTTCGCCCATCAGCATGAAGCCGAGGCCGAGCACGACTTCGCCCTTGCCGTCGGCCGTAACCGCGCCGCGGCGAATTTCGTGACCGATCTGGACGTCGGCCACGTCGGAGGTGCGAATCGGCACGCCGTCCTGGGCCGCGACCACGATGTTACGAATCTCCTCCACGTTGACCGTGCGACCGACTCCTTGCACCAAGAGCATGCCGCTGGGCCGGCTGATGTTGCCGCCGCCAACATTGAAGTTGTTCTTTTTGACCGCCTCGACCACTTCGCCGAACGTCAGTCCGTGCTCGATCAGCCGCTGGGGGTCGATGCGAATCTGGTACTGCTTTTCATAACCGCCCCAACTGTTGATCTCGGCCGTGCCCGGCACGGTGCGCATCGGCGGTTTGATCACCCAGTCGTGAATCGTCCGCAAATCCGTCGGATCGGTTCCCTGCCCCGAAACGACATAATGGAACACCTCGCCGAGCCCCGTGGCCACGGGTCCCATCTTGGGCCGCGCCACTTCCGGCGGCATTTCCACCGTGGCCAGTCGCTCGTTGATCAATTGCCGCGCGAAGTAAATATCTACCCCGTCTTCGAACAGCACCACCACCTGCGACAAACCGAACTTGGAAATCGAACGCAGTTGCTCGAGCCCCGGCAGGCCGCTGATCGCCTGCTCGATCGGAAATGTGATCAGCCGCTCGACTTCCTCCGGCGCAGCGCCGGCGCGGTCGTGTTGATCTGCACCTGCACGGGCGTGCTGTCCGGAAATGCGTCGATGTCCAATTGCCCGAGCGCATAGACACCCGTCACCACGGCAAGGCCCGTGCCGATCAGCACGATCAGCCGATTGTGCAGCGAAAAGTCGATAATCCGATTGAGCAGGTCCACGGCGTGTGTTTCCTTACTTGGCCGAAGCGTCGTGGCAGCCGCACCCAGCGCCGAGGTTGCTGCGGAGCAATTGCGATAGCAGCACGTTGCTTCCCGTCGTCGCGACCACCTCGCCGGGCAGCACCCCGGCTAACAACTCGACGTGCGCGTCGTCCGCTGCTCCGGTGCGCACCTGACGCACGTGGAATACCTTCGGGGCGCCCTTGGTCAGGTAGTTCTTGTCTCGCACGAACACGAACGTCGCGTCGGCCGTGGCCTGCACCGCCTCGCGCGGCACGACAATCGCCCGCGGCTCTTCGCGGAGCACAATCCGGCCGGTACCGAAAGTCTTATCCTTGAGCCGACCGCTGGAGTTATCGAGTACGACTCGAGCCTGCAAGGTTCGCGTCCGTTGGTCGATCGTGGTGCTGACCCAGGAGATGCTTCCGTTAACCTCTTGAGCCGCCTCGTCCGTGCTGAACTTCACGGCCAGCCCCGGTTTGACATAGCGAGCATCTTCTTGCGGCACGGCCAGCGTTAGCCACATCCGCCGCGGATCGGCCACCGTATAAAGCACGTCGCCTTGGCTAACCACCTCGCCCAGCACGCTGTCGGAGGAAACCACCACGCCGTCGTACGGTGCTCGCACGGCATACAGATTGGCCGACCGTGTGCCGGCCGGTAGCATGGCAACAATCTCGGTAGGAATGCCCAAGAACCGCAGGTCCTCGGCGACTTGTCTCGGATCGGCGTCGCCAAGCTCTTCGGGTACTTCCAACCCCAGGTTTACCAGGGCCTGCCGAGCGGAAATCAGTCGCACGTCGGCCTCTTCCAACGCCGCCTCCGCCTCCGTGATTCGAATTCCAGCCACGCCAACGCCCGCGGCTTTCACGCGTTCAAGGTTCGTTGCGCGAAGACGCCTGGCGACAATCGCCTGGATCAAGTCGGCTTTGGCCTGACCGACAGCAGCCACGTCGACCAGCGCCAATACGTCGCCGGCGTGCACGTCGTCGCCCACGATCTTGAATACCTGTGCCACCGTTCCCGGCGCGCGGCGAGAGATGCGCCACGCGTGTGGGATCGAATTGGATCTCGCCGTTGGCCTTCACGATGTCGCTCATGGGCTCTTCCTGCACCACATTCACCATCACGCCAGCCTTCTGCGCTCTCGGCCGAGGCAAATTGCACCAGCCGCTCGTGGAGCATATTGCGGCTGTTGTTCGTCGGACGATCCATCACCGCCAGCGCGGCCGCGGTGTCGTAGGCCGGCAACCGCGGCTCGCCGCGCACCTGGGCCAGTTCCGGATGACAGATTACGCACTCTGCCACCCCATGCGTGCGGCAGAAGCCGAACGAAGGCAACTTGGGAAGCAGTCCGTCGCGACACTCGACGCAGCTTGCCTCGGGCACGAGATGCTCGGCGCACCAATCATCGCTGGCGGCCGACGAGCTACCGGACAAGGCCGAAAGCGACGGTAGCTTCCAGCCGGTCTCGTGCCCCAACAACAGCACTCCGCCAAGCAGCGCGAATACCAGGATGCTCGGCAGGTTGCCCGTCACGAGTGCCAGCAGTTGGCGGCCGCGATGGCGCGATCGTGCGCGGCTCAATGCGCGGTGCAGGGCTGTCTGAGCGGGTAGGAGAGGCGATGGACATCGGGATGCTCCTGAAGAACGCGCTGCCACCAGGCGGCGCGCAATTCGGTACGTGAAACAGAACCAAAACCGTGATCGACGCGAAGCCAGAGAGTGCGTCGCGAAACCGGACGTCCATGAAAGAACGCTCAGGCTACGCAAGATAAATCCGCACCCGGGGGGCGCAAATTCAACAGCGCAGCACGATGCCGCGCGCAGCATGATCGCGTCGGTTGAAGCCGGCAATCGATGGGCAGCACCGGTGGCAGCGCCGACCCGGCCGAGCACCTGCGGGTTCGAGCAAGAGTGGATGGCCACCGGCTGACCCAGCGGCCCGCTCGCGCCATCCAGCGGAGCCCGGTCGAGCGTGGCCGTCTGCTGATCGGAAAGCTGCACGTGCTCGCAGCCGCAAGGAACCGAAGTCGCCTGCGAAGTCCGCGAGTCGCACGTGGCGCGGTCGCGTTCGGCGTGGCCGCACCCGGCATGCTCATGGCCATCATCGGCGGTGCCAGCGTCCTGGTGACAGCAGCCGCAACTGTCCGGTCCGAAGTCGATGCACACCGAGCCATCCGCGTCCAGGCACAGGAACAGCGGCGCGGCATTCCAGGAAAGGACCTGGGTTGCCAACAGCATCAGGGATAGCAGCGAATGAACCATATTCCCCAGCCAGCGTGGCAGATACGTCTACAAAGCATTCTTTCGCAAGACCCAGGTCGGGTCAATGCAAATCGATGGCCGCGCATGGGTACGTATCGGCCTTTTCCGGTCGCGACGGCTAGGTGAACGGCTCAAGAAATCGGGGATTTTCCGCCGATGGTGTACAGATGCTATTGATTATGTACAGGCGTATATTATAGTGAAGTCGCGGTGACATTCCGCCAACCCCCACAGGAAGCCCTGGATCATGTCCGTAACGGACCAATTGACCGAGCGACAGAAGGACGTTTACGAATTCATTCGCGACAAGATTCGAAATCGCGGTTACGGCCCGACGGTCCGCGAGATCGGCGATTATTTTCGCATCAGCTCGCCAAACGGCGTGATGTGCCATCTGAAGGCCCTGGAAAAGAAGGGGCTGATCACACGCGAGCCGAATATGTCGCGGGCCATTCAACTGGCTGCCGAGTCGATCGAAGACCGTGGTCTGCCGCTAGCCGGCCGCATTGCCGCCGGCGTGCTGCACGAAGCCATCGAACAGGACGAGCGGATCGACTTCGGCGCGATGTTCGATCACAAGAACTTGTTCGTACTGGAGGTGTCGGGCGAGTCGATGATCGACGCCCAAATTGCCGACGGCGACTTCGTGGTCGTTCGCAAGCAACGCACCGCTCGCGACGGTCAAATCGCGGTCGTGCAAACCGACGAAGGCGAGGCCACGTTGAAACGATTTTACCTGGAAAAGAATCGCATCCGCCTCGAGCCCGCCAACGCCACGATGAAACCCATCTACGTCAAGCACGCCAAAATCCTCGGCGTTGTCGTTGGCGTCGTGCGGCAGGTGGAATAATCCGCCGGGATCACGCAGCGCCGTGTGAGCAATGGCCGCGGAACACGCGATCACTCCGGCAATCACCTGGCAATCGCACCGTGGCGCTTATGCCGAACGCTCCAACGCCGCGCTCGATTGGTTCAGCTTGTTGTAGAGCGTCTTCAGGCTGATGCCGAGCTCTTCGGCGGCCTTCGGCTTATTGCCTCCCAGCCGCTCGAGTGTCTGGTAGATAACCTGCATTTCGATTTCGCGCAGGGTCTGCGAACCCGAACCAACTGCTTTCAACGGCGCGGACCCGCCCGCCGTGCTCGTTCGCATCCGGCGGTTTTCGAATCGCTGCGGCAGGTGCTCCACCGAAATCGGTCCCGATTCACAGAGAATCGTCGCATGTTCGATGACGTTGGCCAGCTCGCGGACGTTGCCTGGCCAGCTGTGCTCGGTCAGCAGGCGAATCGCCTCCGGCGTGAACAACTCATCGTCGGGTCGGGCGCCGCGGCGGAATCGCTGCACCAGGTGCCGGGCCAGCAGTTCGATGTCGTCGGTCCTCTCGCGCAGCGGAGGCAAGTGAATTTCAAACGTGTTGATCCGAAACATCAGGTCTTCGCGAAATTCTCCTTCGTCGACCATCTGTTCCAGGTGCCGGTGCGTGGCGCAGACCACCCGCACGTCGATCGTAAACGATTCGTTCTCGCCCACGCGACGGATTTCGCCGCTTTCGAGCACCCGCAGCAGCTTGGCTTGCATGGCCTTGGGCAGCTCGCCAATTTCATCGAGAAACAGCGTTCCGCCGTTGGCCACTTCGAACAAACCCACGCGGTGTTCGTCGGCGCCGGTAAAGCTGCCGCGACGATGACCGAACAATTCGCTTTCGATCAGGCTCTCGGGCAGCGCGCCGCAGTTGATGGCCACGAACGGCATATCGGCCCGCAGGCTCTGATCGTGCAGCGCCCGAGCCACCAGTTCCTTGCCGGTGCCGGTTTCGCCGAGGATGAGTGCCGTGCTATTGGTGGGCGCCACCTTGGCGATCAGCGTCCGCACGCGGTCCATGGCGGGGCTCTCGCCGATCAGCTGGCTCTTGCCCTCGACGCGTTCGAGTTGCCGCTTGATGGCCAGGTACTTGTTCGTCAGTTCACGCTTCTCGGAGACGCGGTTGAGCAGCGACTGCAACTCAACGAGCTTGCAGGGTTTGGTCAGATAGTCAAACGCGCCATGACGTAAAGCGGCGATGGCGGTTTCCATCGACGACTTGCCGGTCAACACCACGGCATCCGTATGAGGCGAGTACTCCTTGGCCTTGGCAATCACTTCGATGCCGGTCAGCCCGGGCATGTCAAGGTCGACCAGAATGCAGTCGTAACTGTTGCGTTCCAGGGCAGCCACGGCGGTCAATCCGTCGGGACAGACCGTGACGTCGTGCCCCATCCGCGGCAGCTCGATCTTCATCAACTCTTGCAGCGAGCGCTCGTCGTCGGCGAACAACAGTTTCAAGCGATTATGCGGCTTGGTAGCGATGATCTCTCTCCTTCTGCTTCTCGGCCAAGGGCAGCAATACTCGAAAACGCGCTCCGCGGCCCGGGCCGTCGCTATGCACGTCAATCTGTCCGCCGTGGTCGGCGACGATGCGATAGGTAATGGAAAGCCCCAGTCCGGTCCCCTGCCCGCTACGTCGGCGGGTAAAGAACGGCTCGAACAAGTGCTTGAGAACTTCCTCGGTCATGCCGCAACCGTCGTCGGTAAAGACGATCTCGGCCATGTCGTTGGATTTGCGCAGTTCGATCGACAGCACGCCGCCGGGCGACAGGCTGTCGAGTCCGTTGGTAATCAGATTAAGCACCACTTGCTTGAGTTCTTGCGGGTTGACCGGCGCCACGACCGCCTCGCCGGGCACCAGGTCGAGACGCTTGTCTTGATAGCGGCCCAAGTGGCCGACCATGTCGATCACACCGCCGATCAGCTCGCGCAAGTCGGTCGTCTGACGCGTTACGTCTCCCATCCGCGAAAAGTCGAGCAACCGCTCGGTGATGCCTTTACAGCGGAACGCCTCGTCCTGAATCATTTTCACGTAGCTGCGGATCACCTCGCGATCGGAGTCGGCGATGGTCGGTGCCGCTTCGAGCACCTCCTCAACGCGGCTTTCCAGCGACTCGCCGCACAAGGCGATCGACTGCAAGGGATTGTTGATCTCGTGTGCCACGCCCGCGGCCAGAAAGCCGACGCTGGCCAATTGCTCGCTACGCACGACCTGCTTGGTGCGCTCGCGAACCTGCCGGTCAAGGTCGTCGCGAATCGCTTCGAACCGCGCGATCGTGTCGTTCATGGCATCGGCCAATTCGCCAATTTCGTCGCGTCTGTCCAAGGCAATTCGGTAGCCAAACTCGCCGGCCGCCACACGGCGGGCTCCCATCACTAGCACCTGCAGCGGGCGAAAAACCCAGCTATAGAACAGCCGCATCACCAGAAACATCAGCAGCGCGGCCAGCACCGTGGTGATCCAATTTAGTCCGATCAGCGTGCGGTAGTGCCCTTTTACTTCGTCGGCAAAGCCGTGAATTCGCTCGTGCAGATAGCTCGGCAGGATCCACGTTAGCTCCTGCAGATTGTCGAGTTCCATGCCGATGGTGTCGATCTTCGCCTCATCGGTCGGCCAATCGGTGTCAAAAGAGGCATCAGCAATTCGCTCGAGCGAGCGTTCGATCTTGTGAACGGTCTCCCATTCGGCGCTGCTATCGTTGATATCGGAACCGCGCGGATTTTCAGCGGCCAACTCAATCAATTGCAGGCGATATTCCTGCAGGGTGCTACGCACCTGATCCATGCCGCCATTGAATTGACTGAGCAGCACGTCCCTTTCCAAAGGCAGGATCATTCGTCCCTGTGGGCTCAACACGTTGCGCGCGCTGCGAACCTCGCCCACAATCACCCGCAGATCGCTCACGCCGCGTGCCAAGGCTCCGGCCATGGGCAGTTCTTCGGCACGCCCGCGCAGACTCGCGCACGAGGCTGCGATAGGCATATACGCTGATGAATCCGCTGGCCGAAAGCGTGGCCACGATCACCACCAGCAAGCCGATGCCGAACAGCAGTTTGTTACGAATTGGCCACTTCGAAAGCAACGGCGACCTCCTTGTCGCTGGCGCTTTTAGGTGCGGAAGCTGACCCCGCGCCGCCGGCAGCAAGCGGCCGAGCAGAGCCGGCGACGGGCGGGAGAGTGTAGCATCCTTCCGAACAACCGACCAATACCGTTAAACGCACGGATGCCACACATTCTTGACAAGTCCTTAACGTACTACGAATCGATCTTGACCCAAGGAATCCGGCAAGATAGGGTTCGCCGGCCGTCCCAATCGACTGCACAGATTGGGGGGTGAATGCAGCACCGCCTTCGTGTTCCGAAAATAACGCTTCCCGTGAACCAACAAGCCGACTTGCCGCCCGCCGGCACCCAACGCAAGCGCCACTGGCTGTGGCCAACTCGCTTTCGAGTTATCGGTGGACTCCTTATCGCCATGGCAATTTGGGGTTGGTTCGATGTGCGCAAACGCGGCACGATTGATCCTAACGATCGCTGGATCCACAAGACCGATTTCACCGTCTACACCGAAGCCGGCGCGGCATTCTTCGACGGACGCGACCCCTACAAGGTGACCAACCCGCGCGGTTGGGGATATCTATATCCGCCGCTGTTCGCGATTCTGGTCTCCCCGCTACACGAGCTCGATTCCCGCGATCAGGTGCTGGTGTGGTTCGCCATCAGTGTGCTTACCTGCTGGGGTTGTTACCGCGAGTTGCTGCGCATTGCGCGCCTGGTGCTGCCGGCCGACCGTCCCGAAGGACATTTTGGCCTGGTTCCAACCCCTCTGGCCGTGGTCGCGATTGCCGGCGCGACACTTCCCGCGCTGAACTGCATGCAACGCGGACAAGTCGGTGTGGCCAAGCTCTATCTGCTGCTGCTCGGTTTTCGCTTGTTGATCGACAATCGAATGCTCTGGAAAACAGCCCTCGGTGGAATTGTTTTGGCCCTGGCTGTTACCCTGAAAATCACACCCATCGTCCCGGCTTGCGTCGTCGTTTGGCAGCAATTCTCCACCGCCTGGCACGCACGCACGCCTGCCACATGGAATCAAGCGGGCGCGGGCGCCTGCGGGCTTGCCGGAGGAATGGCGATTTGGCTGCTCATCGTGCCGGCGCTGTTTGTCGGTTGGCGGACCAATGTCCAGCACCTCGAAACCTGGTGGAAGACCGTCGTCGTGCATGCCGAAGACATCAGCGAAGACAACTTCGCCGGCAACTCGACGACCGTTCGCAACCAAAGCCTGGCCAATTCGGCGTACCGTTTCGGCAACTGGGCTCACTACTATTTTGCCGGCGGCCCACACGACGAGGGCCCCGAGCAGCTGCGCCGCGGCGGCCGGGGACTGCTGATGGACGCCAAATGGACGGAAAAAGCAGTATTTGGCATCCGCGCTGGCCGGCTGCCTGATTCTGGTGGTGAGCTTCCAGATGGGCCGCCGACACGATCGATTGGGTCACGCGGCGGCGTTCGGGTTGGCCTGCGCGGCAACGCTGGTTGTGTTCACGATCGCCCGCGGACACTACTACATGCTTCTGCTTCCAGCCAACGTCTTTGCGCCGCTGTGGCTGCTGCGCGCTGGACGCTGGCGATGGGCCTGCGCGGTGGCCGCGGTTCCTCCGATACTCGTCATCAGCCATTACGCGGCGCTGCACCACGCCGGGCGGATCGGCCTGCTGGGCCTGGGCACCACGGCATGGTATTTCGCGACCTGCGGCGTGCTGTTGTGGCCGGCGAAAGCGGCGGCAACGGCGCTGCGCGATGCTCCGACGACGGAACCAGTCACCGCACCAATCGATCGCGCGCAGGCCGCGTAGCGGCGTCAGACCTAGGTGTCGAGCACGGAGTTGTCTCGATGGTCCTTTTTGGAAGCCTGGCTGCGAATTTCGTTCATCATGAACGTGATTGCCAGCGCATAACTGCGAACCGCTTCGTGATGGTCGCCTTTGTTCAGAGCGGCTTGCGCTTGTTCGCCGAGCGAATTGAAGTGGCCCCAATCGAGCGTCCAGTGCTCGTTGCGCGTGGCTTCGCGCAATTGGCCCGCCAATTGCGAGGCCGCCGCGACGCTCGTCGCGGTCGGCGCGCAATCGAAGGCCGCATGCGGACCGGTGCCCAAGGGACCGTCGAAATTTTCGCGAACGTCGGGTGCCGGCGCCGACATCCCTTGAATTAGCGCGCCAACGGCACTGGCCGCGCCAATCAGCACGCCGACCAGCGCCGCCACATAATAACGTGCTACGGCCAATACCAGTCCCGCGGCCAGGCAAACCGCCATCGCTCCCCACCACATCGGATTCACGCTGGATGAGGCACCGGACGCCTCGGCTACGACCGTCTCGGCCTCTTCTTCGGCCGGCACGCAATTCACACGGGCCACGATGACCGTGATGTTATCGGGGCCGCCACGCAAGTTCGCCACGTCGACCAAAACTCGCACCGCCTCGCTGGGCGAAAGCGTCAAGAGCAGCGCGCCGAGTTCTTCGTCCTTGAGTTGCCCGCTCAATCCGTCGCTGCACAGCAGAAAGGTGTCTCCCGGTTCCAGCGGAAACGGACCTTCCATGTCGATCTGCACGTCGGCGTGTGGACCCAGCGAACGCGTGATGATGTTCTTGGGAATGAAATTGGCCACTTCACCGCGCGGCATTTGACCGGCGGCCATCATCTCCCATACCAGGCTATGGTCAAATGTCAGCTGTTCCAGCTTGCCGCCACGCAGGCGATAGACGCGGCTGTCGCCCACATGAGCCACAATGGCGTGCCGCGGCAGCAATACCAGTGAACTGCAGGTAGTGCCCATGCCCTGAAATTCGGCGTTGGCCTGACCGCGATTGTGAATGTTGATGTTGGCCGTCGCCACGGCGTGCCGTAAAGCCTCGGCAGCAGATCGATCGAGACTCTTGCGATACGTATGCGGTACCGACTCGCACGCCATCTTGCTAGCAAGCTCGCCGGCTGCATGCGCCCCCATGCCATCTGCCACCATCAGTAGATGACCGCGCCGGTGCCAATCGGAGTCATCGCCGGCAAGAGCGACGGCAAAGGAGTCTTGATTGTTGCCGCGCCGCAATCCAACGTCCGTCAGCGCGGCATACTCAAGCGCTTTTCTGCCTTCGCCGGTGGGTTTGGCCGCGTCGGTCATCGCGCTTTGGGGAAAGGTGCCGCCGGTTTTGTCCGAACACTCCAAAAACCCCATTCTAACCCACCAAATCGCGCCGCAACAGAGCGCGGGCCCTCCCCCGATGGCTGGCTCTCCGCGAAACCGGCCTGCTCGTCAACCGAACAGCGCGGCAGGATGCCACCGTCGACGAATCGGTCTGGCAGGCTGTTAGCCTGACTCCTATACTCCGCCGCTGCCGTTCGGCACGCTGCGCGTTTCATTTCTCGGACGCATTCGAACTTCAATCTCGTGACGCCTCGTCGACGCTTTCGAACTTGGGCCACACACAGCCCCTGGTGGCTGGGGGCGCTCATGCTCTGCGCCTTGCAAGCCGGCTGCGTCCAGCGCCGATTGACGATTCGCTCCAATCCCCCCGGCGCCCTGGTCTACGTGGACGACTACCAGATCGGCACCACTCCGGTGTCAACCGATTTCGTGTACTACGGTACCCGCAAAATGCGGCTGGTGAAAAGCGGTTATGAAACGCTGACGATCATGCAGCCGATTCCGGCTCCCTGGTATCAGTACCCGGTCATCGACTTCATCACCGAAAACCTGGTACCCGGAGAGATCCGCGACAATCGGGTGGTGGAGTACCAATTGCAACCGCAAACGGTCATCCCCAACGTGCAACTTTTGGAACGGGGCGAAAACCTCCGCCACGCCGCGAGTGGGCCGCCGATGCCCGCGCCGCCGACCACGCCGGTCTACGGTAGCCGTACCGATGGGCCGCGACTGGGACTTCCGGCTTCGCCACCCAAAACAACGCGGCCGGGCAGCCCGTTCCCCTATTAAGACATTCGCCGCAGGCGTGCCGATCTTGAACCCATCGGCAAACCGCTATTGAGCGCCATCGCCCCCCAGCGGCCACTTGGTGCCGGGGCTCTTTCGAATTGCTCCACTCAGCCCAATGACCTCGGGGTGTCGGGCAATTCGATCCGTGAAGATGCGAACGTCGGACATGATCGGCTTCAGCTCTTGCGTCACGCATTGGATGTTCTTGGCCGAGGCCGCCAGGCTGTTATACAGCTCCGGGTCGTTCATCAGACGGTTGAGTGAGCCCTGCCCGCTGTTCAACTTGCGGCCAAAGTCCGACATGATGCTCAGCAGTTCGTCGAGCTGGCCGACCGAGCGATCGATCCGATTGACAATCTCGTCTCCCCGCTCGCCGAGCGGTCCGGTGAAGCCCTCCATGTTTCGCAGATTGCGGTCGACTCCCTCCATGGTGGTGCGAATGGTATTGACCGCCGAACGGCTGTCGTCCAACAGCTGCGGCAGGTTGTCGGCCATTTTCTTCAGGTTTTCGCGCACTTTCTCGTCGCCGATCACGTCGTTGACATTGTCCATCGCGACCTGAAACGTCGTGATCGCCTTTTCGGTCTCGCCGATGATGCGATTGATCTGTTCGTCGTTGCTCTCCAGCACCTTGTTCACGTTGGCCGCCAGCTTGCTGACTTCGTTGCCGGCATTTGAGAGTGCCTTGATTGCCTCGTTCAGCTCTCCCTGCATATTGCTAATTACTTGAAACGCGTTGGGAGCCACCACGCCCTCAATGTACTCACCCGGCTGCACCACCTGGTCGGGACCCGGAAGGGCGCGGGTTGCTCCTTGACGGGCTGCTGATCGGCGGCGCCCGTGAGCACCTGCGGCGCACCGTCCCGCGAGCGGCCGGTTGCGGCCGGCGGGGGCGCGGCTAGTTCGGAAGGCACGTTCGATGAGCGGCGCACGAACTGAATCACGACGTCGCCCCCCAGCAGCGATCCGCTCACCTGGGGCACTTCGCTGTGATAGAGCTTGACGTCGCGATAGATTTCCGCCTCCACGATCACTCCGCCCTGTTCGGCAAAACGGACGCTCCGCACGCGGCCGATGAGGATCCCGCTTTTGCGCACCGGCGTCCCCTCGCTGACGCCCGGAGCGTCTTCGAAGTGCATGTAGACGGTGTAGTCGTCGCGCACCAGTGACGGGGTGTCGCCGAACAACAGCACGAGGATCCCCGCGATGATCAAGGTCGCCAGGACCATCACGCCCACGCGGAATTTAATAACACGTTCGTCCATGGATCACTTCACAAAAACCCGGCCGGCCGGAACAAGGTCCACCGGCACGGGGAGTCTCGGTTCAATTCCTGTGGCTTTCGGTCAACTTGCGTAGTTCCATCAACCGCTCGCCCGCCTCGCCGTTGACAAATTGCGTCACCCGCGGATCATCGGACCGGTCCAGCTGCTCAGCCGGACCGTCGAACAGGATTTGCGGTTCATCGTGACGTAATCGGCTGAGCGGATAGAGCATGATCACGCGATCAGAAACCTTGCGGGCCGTATGCATGTCGTGCGTCACCACCACGCTCGTCACCTGGTGCTGCTGCCGCGTTCGCAGAATCAGCTCGTTAATGACGTCGCTCATGATCGGATCGAGCCCGGTCGTGGGTTCGTCGTAGAGTACCAACTCCGGATTGAGCGCCAGCGCGCGGGCCAGGCCCACTCGCTTGCGCATGCCGCCGGAAAGCTCTGCCGGTTTCTTGCGCAGGATGCTGTCTGGCAGGCCCACCTCGCCCAGGCGATTGATCACGGTTTCTCGCATCTCTTCGGGCGTGGCCTTGGTATGTTCGCGGAGCGGAAAGCTCACGTTCTGGCCGATCGTCATGCTGTCGAACAGCGCGGCCCCCTGAAACACAAATCCAAATCGCGTCCGCTCGTGGGTCAGTTGGGCCTCGGACAGCTTGGCCAGATCCTGTCCGTCAAACAGCACCTGCCCGCGCGTGGGGCGGATCAGCCCGATGATTGTCTTGAGCAGCACGGTCTTGCCGCAGCCGCTTTCGCCGATGATGACGAGCGTTTGCCCGCGTGGAATCGTCAGGTTGATCTTGCGCAGGACCTGACCACGGCCAAACACCATGTCGACATCGCGCAATTCGACCATCGGCCCGTCAGACCGTGACCGCTCTTGCCGTTGCGCTTGGGATGCGGAAATGGACATCGGCGAAACTTTCCTACAACAGGCTTGTGCCGTTGGGCCAAAGGATCAGATACAAGTTGTCGAGTGCGATGCCGAGAAACAGGTCGAGCACGAGGATCATTACGAACGAAATGACGAACGCGCTCGTCGCGGCGCGGCCCACGCCCTCGGCGCCCGGGTCGCAATGAAAACCGCGATAACAACTGATGACGGCAATTGCCGCGCCGAAAAACAGGCTCTTAAACACGCCAGAGAACAGGTCGAACGCGCCGACGAAGTTACGCGAGTTCTCCATGTAGTGATTGGCGTCGATCCCCAGGACGTAAATGCTGTAAAAGTAACCACCCGCCACCCCCATGAAGTCGGCCATGATGGTCAAGCAGGGTATCAAGACCAGGCAGGCAATGAACCGCGGCACGACCAGGTAGTGAATCGGATTGGCGCCCATGCTCGACAGGGCGTCGATTTGCTCGGTCACGCGCATCGTGCCCAGCTCTGCCGCCATGGCACTACCAACGCGGCCGGCCAGCATCGTGGCGGCCAGCACCGGTCCCAACTCACGCACCAGCGACATGTTGATTACGGCTCCCAGCCGCGTCTCCATGTTCAATTGTCGAAACTGCGTGTGGCTTTGCACGGCCAGCACCATGCCGATGAAGGTGCCCGTCAGGGCAACCACCGGCAAGCTCAAGACCCCAATCTGGTAAAAGTTCGGCAGCAGCGTGTCGGCACGCGGACGGCGTCGCAGGATCCAAGCCAAGGTGCGCAAAAAGAATTCGAGCACGTCCTCGATCGCAATCACCCAGTTCATCACCAACCCACCCAGGCTGGCAACCCAATCGGCCACGGCCTCGACAAAGCCGTGGTTGGTACGTTCGTGCGACAGTGGTGAAGAGGACATGTGCGAGGATCCAGTTGCCAGCAATGCCGCGGCGCGCGCTGCCCCGGCTATCAGGGATTCTTCGTCGCGGCCACCCTGCCGCTTGAGAAAAGATTGCCGATCAGACGAAAACCAACGCCCAGGTAAACCAGGCAAGACGATCTTCCCCGGTCGGCGACGGCTTGCTAGCGTCCCAGCCGAAAGTCGGCCGCAAGCTCTTCCTTGTCCGCGCATTATACGGCCGCTCGGTCGGTGAAACCTCCGCAGATGGCGCAATTGCGCTTGGCGGCTTCCGCCTACTACGGTCTGACCGCGACCACGCGAAACCCAATGTGGTCGTACTTCCGCTCCGGTTCGAACCGCAGCCGAAAGGCGCTCCGGCAGTCAGCCCAGCAACCACCGCGGCGCGATCGCGACACTCCGCCCTGTTCACTTCGAGTCGCCGTGGACCGGGCAGCATACAAGTCCGGGTCGGTGCCACCCGGCAACCGCCGGTGGTACCAATCGCGACACCACTCGAAGGTATTGCCGTGCATGTCGTGCAGGCCCCAGGCATTCGGCGGGTAACTTCCCACGGGCGCGGCACGATTCGAGCGCTGGCCCGGCCGCTGCGCCATTGTACGGCCGCCCCTTGAAGTTCGCCTGGCGGCTACTGAGTTGGTCGCCAAATGCGGTGGCCGTTGTCGTTCCTGCCCGGCAGGCATATTCCCATTGCGCTTCGGTGGGCAGTCGAAACTCCCAATCGCCGGGCAGTTGTCCCGCCTTTCGTCCCAGCTCGGTAAGCATTTTGCAAAACGCTTCGGCCTCGGCGAAGTTCACATTGCCCACCGGCAGGTTGTCACCCGCAGGTAGCTCCTCCGTCAGCTTGCCCGGCAGTTCGCCGACAATTCGTTTCCAGTCTCCCTGTGTGATCTCATATTTGCCGATCCAGAATCCTTTGGTCAAAGTCACCTCGACCTGATCTTCGCCCGGTCGGCGACTCCGGCTCATTCCGCGGGCTGCCCATCACGAATCGCCCGGGCGGGCACCAACAGAGCGCAATGCCCTCGACCTGCCGCTGGGCACCGGCCTGCTTCCCGTCGAAGGCCGATGGCGAAACCGCTTCGGCATGGGGTTCTGTCGCAAGCACATTCTCGGCGCGGCTGGCGCCAATCGAACCGCAAATTAGAACGCCAAGTGCGCCGCACCGACTCGCAAGCCGCCGCATCACGAAGTCTCCGGTCGCAAACGATGCGCAAGAAAGGACGCCAACACCATTCTACTGGCGCACGGCGCCGGGGCCTTGTTACCCCAAAAAAACCGCCGCCCACCGGCACTGGGCCAGCGGACGGCGAAGTTTGGTCTTCGACCGCTATCGGACGCTTACGCCTCGGGCTTTTCTTCCGAACCGCTGCTGGCACCCACCGCGGCTTCTTCACCCTCGGCAACGGTGCCCGTAAAGAACAGTTGCTTCTTGTCGCCCACTTCCTTGACGTCGACCAGAATCGTGTCCTTCCCTTGGAACTCGCCCTTGAGCAGCTCCTCGGAGAGCGGATCCTCGACGAAGTTTTCAATCGAACGGCGGAGGGGCCGGGCACCGAAGTCGGTGTTCGATCCCTTGCGGATCAGGAACTTCTTGGCCTCGTCGCTGAGTTCCAGCTTCAAGCCACGCTCGGCGAGTCGCTCGCGCACCTTGCCCAGTTCCAGATCCACCACCTGCTTGAGGTCATCAACCGTCAAATGGCGGAACACGATCACGTCGTCGACCCGGTTCAAGAACTCCGGCCGGAACACGCGCTCGATTCGTTCCATCACGCGGGCCTTCATGTTCTCGTACGACGCGTCGTCGTCCGGAGCCTGAAAACCAAAGGCGCTCTCGTTCTTGATCGCTTCGGCACCCGCATTGGTGGTCATAATCAGGATCGCGTTGCGGAAGTCGACGTTGCGACCGAAGCTGTCGGTCAATCGGCCTTCTTCCATGACCTGCAACAGCATGTTGAACACGTCGGGGTGGGCCTTCTCGATTTCGTCGAGCAAGACCACCGCGTACGGACGGCGGCGAATCTTTTCGGTCAACTGGCCGCCTTCCTCGAAACCCACGTAACCCGGCGGGGCACCGATCAGCCGGCTGACGTTGTGCTTTTCCATATACTCGCTCATGTCGATCTGGATCAGCGCGTCGTCATCGCCAAACATGAATCCGGCCAGGGCCTTGGCCAGGAGCGTTTTGCCGACGCCCGTGGGGCCGGCAAAGATGAAGCAACCGGTGGGCCGTTTCGGATCCTTCAATCCGCTACGGCTGCGGCGCACCGCCTTCGAGATACTTTTGATGGCCTCTTCCTGGCTGATCACGCGGGAGTGCAGATCCGTTTCCATCTGCATCAGCCGCATGCTGTCTTCCGTCGTCATTCGCGTCAGCGGGATGCCGGTCATCTTGCTGACCACTTCGGCGATCACTTCCTCATCGACCACGCCGTCGGCCTCGCGCGATTTCTCGCGCCAGTCGCGGGTGATGTTTTGCTTCTTCTTCTTGAGCTTATCGGCCTGATCCCGCAGCGATGCCGCACGCTCGAAATCCTGATTGGCCACGGCTTCTTCCTTGTCCTTGTTCAGAGCCTCGACCTCGCTGTCGATCTCCTTCAAGTCGGGCGGACGGGTCATGGCCTTGAGCCGCACGCGGGCACCCGCCTCGTCAATCACATCGATGGCTTTGTCGGGTAAGCAGCGGCCGGTGATGTATCGGCTCGAAAGTTCGACCGAGGCGGCCAGCGCGTCGTCGGTGATTTGCACGCGGTGGTGCTGCTCGTAGCGATCGCGAAGTCCCTTGAGAATTTCGATCGTTTCGGATTTGGTCGAGGGCTCGACCATCACCACCTGGAAGCGGCGATCCAGCGCGCTGTCTTTTTCAATGTACTTGCGGTACTCGTCGAGCGTCGTGGCGCCGATGCACTGAATCTCGCCGCGGGCCAGGGCCGGTTTGAGCACGTTCGACGCGTCGATCGCCCCTTCGGCTCCGCCTGCCCCGACCAACGTGTGCAGCTCGTCGATAAACAGGATCGTATTCTTGGCCCGGCGAACTTCGTTCATCACGGCCTTGATCCGCTCTTCGAATTGGCCGCGGTACTTGGTGCCGGCCACCATCATGGCCAGGTCTAACACCACGATCCGCCGGTCGGCCAGCAGTTCGGGCACGTTGCCTTCAACGACGCGTTGTGCGAAGCCCTCGACGATGGCCGTTTTGCCCACGCCAGCTTCGCCCAACAGCACGGGATTGTTTTTCGTTCGGCGGCTCAGAATCTGAATGGCACGCTCGATTTCTTTCTCGCGGCCGATCACCGGATCGAGCTTGCCCTGGCGGGCCAGCTCCGTCAGGTCGCGGCCAAAGCTATCGAGGGCGGGCGTCTTCGACTTGCCGCTCTTGGGCGACTCGCCGCCGCTACCGCTTCGCTCGCTGCCGCCACGTTCGCCACCTTCGCTTCCTTCCAGGCCGTGACCCAGCAGATTGAGCACTTCCTCGCGAACTTCCTCGAGCTTGAGCCCCAGGTTCATCAGCACCTGCGCGGCCACCCCCTCCTGCTCGCGCAGCAATCCCAACAGGATGTGCTCGGTGCCCACGTAGTTGTGGTTCAGATTGCGAGCTTCTTCCATCGAGTATTCGATGACCTTCTTGGCCCGCGGCGTTTGCGGCAGCTTGCCCATCGTGACCATGTCCGGACCGCTCTGCACAAGCTTCTCGACTTCGAGGCGGATTTTGCGAAGGTCGACGTCCAGGTTCTTCAGCACATTGGCCGCCACACCGCTGCCTTCCTTGATCAAGCCCAACAGCACGTGTTCGGTGCCGATGTACTCGTGGTTAAAGCGCTGCGCCTCCTGATTGGCCAGCTGCATGACTTTTCGGGCCCGATCGGTAAATCGCTCGTACATGATGCTCTCCGTTAATGCGGTGCCCGGCAGGCATTGTCACTTGCCGGGCATCCCGCCTTTTGTCAGTCGGTCGCGTTCCACCCGAAATTCTAGGGATGTACTGGTGCTGAGGGTAGGGACGTGAGTCGCCTTCTCTACGCAACAAAAACAAATTTGTGCCGTTTGCCGATTGATTTCGCGTCAGGCCGCATGTGGAGGTGCGGCTTCAAATGGTTCGTGTTCCCGGCGTAGGGGCTCGGTTTCCAGGTTTTCAGCAATCGTTTGTCTTTCGACGCCGATCTCCAGCGCCCAGCGTTTGGCGTCTTGCAGTAGCTCAAGTTGGCTCAACTGCTCGCTGGCCTCGGAGTATCTCGCATTGTGCCGCAGCAGCGTGGCCAACATCAGCCGTGCCTCGACGTCGCGGGGCCGCATTTGCAGCAGCCGTCCGAGCGTCTGTTCCGCTTCGAACCAGTTTCCCTTTAGGTATTCGCACAGGGCAGCACGAAACATTGCCTCGGCCGAGCCGCTGACGCGAGGTACCACGCCCCAACTATGCCAGGCCGATGCCGCGGCAGAACCCAACCACAAGATGCCAATCGCGATCCACGCGAGCCGTAACGTGCCCGCGCTTAGTAGTTCGACCCACACGAAACTGGCCATCAGCAACGTGTTAAGCAGAACACCAAATCCCACGGCCAGGGCCAACCCCCACCACAGGCCGTGACGCCACAACTGTGGTAATCCGGGCCAAAGATAGGTCGTCCACGGCATCCGTACCATGGTAGGTTAACTCCTTCGCGCGCCTTGGCGCCGATGCCGCCAACCTCGACGGCATGAAACGCCAGGGAATTCTAACTCTTAGAACCCACTGGAGCAAGGCAACTGAAAGAGCCGCTTGGAGTTAGGAGCTAGACCGGACTTAGCGCCGCTAGCGCCCACTGTCGTCCGCAACCCTTGCAATTGGACGCCAATCGCCGTGACTCGTCGATAAGCCCTGCCTCGTCTAGATTAAGGGTATGCGAAGCGAATTTACTCCTGGTGCCGAGCGGGCACTCCGCGTCGCCGCCGGATGGATCAGTTGTGACGAATCTGACGACCTGGGCCTGCCCGAGGTCTTGCTCGGCTTGTTGGCCGAGCCCGAGTGTCGCGCTGCGCTCCTGCTGGCTGGCTTTCACATCGACGAGGCGGCCGTTCGCCGGCAGTTTCCCAAGCTCCGACAACTGTCGGCGCCTCGAGATTGCAACGCCCGGTCATTTTCGAACGAGTGGAATGCCTGTCTGGATGCGGCTGAACGACTCCTTGAGGACTATCCCCGGCCGCTGGAACTGGCCACCGAACACCTGTTGCTCGGACTTGTCGCCACCGAGAACCGCGTTTCTTCGTGGTTGGCCGATTGCGGTCTCTATTCGGATGCGCTCGAAGCGGAAGTCCACCGCTTATCAGGCCATCAACCCGGCCCGCTGCCGCTCGATGATCTAGACGAACCGCTACTGGTCGACCCGATCGAACCGACCGCGGCGGCGCCAAGCGAGTGGATACGAGTCGCTGCGACCGACACACCGGCGCAAGAGCCGGCGGCCAACGGGCCCAGCGAACAGATCGCGGCGCTGCGCATCCTGGATGCCGCCGCCAATCGGGCGGGAGAGGGCCTGCGGGTCATTGAAGACTATCTCCGCTTTCATCTCGACGATCGCCATCTGACGCGGCTGTGCAAAGCAATTCGACATGAACTCGCCGCCACCCTCCGCATCTATGGAGATCGCGAGCGGCATGCGGCTCGCGAAACGCAGGCCGACGTCGGCACCAGCGTCAGCCTGCCGGCGGAACAGACACGGAGCAATCTCGCCGCGGTCTTGTCGGCAAGTTTCAAGCGTGTCGAACAGTCGCTCCGCAGCCTCGAAGAGTTCTCCAAGACCATGTCACCGGAAACGGCCGCCACGATCGAGCAACTTCGCTATCGCGTTTACACGCTCGAAAAAGTCACGGGCACCACGCACCACGGCATCGAGCGCCTGGCGGGCGCCCAGCTCTATGTCCTGATTGACGGCGGACCATCGATCGATTCGTTTCGCGGCACAGTTCAGTCGCTCATCGGCGCGGGAGTATCCGTGCTCCAGCTCCGCGATAAGAATCTGGCGGATCGCCAACTCCTTGAGCGAGCTCGCTTGTTGCGCGACATCAGCACGGGCACAGAGACGTTGTTCATCATGAACGATCGTCCCGACGTGGCGCTGCTCGCTGGCGCCGACGGCGTTCACGTCGGCCAGGACGAACTCACAGTCAAGGACGCACGGCGAATTCTAGGGCCACGCGGGCTCGTCGGCCTCTCGACCCACTCGCTCGAACAAGCCAGAGCCGCGGTGCTGGACGGCGCCGACTACATCGGTGTTGGCCCCACGTTCCCCTCGCACACGAAACAATTCGCCGAGTTCACCGGTCCAGAACTCCTCCGCGCCGTGGCCGCGGAGATCCGTTTACCGGCATTTGCCATTGGCGGCATCACGGCCGCAAACGTCGACCAGGTTCTCGACGCCGGCTTCTCGCGAATCGCCGTCAGCGGCGCCGTCACCGCGGCGCAGGATCCCGCAACTGCCGCGCGACAGCTGCAGGCCCGACTCATCGCCGGCTAGCCGCACGCGCAGGTTTTAGCGTGCGGCCTGCGAATTCTCGTCGAGCAGTTGTTCAACAACGCTTCCCATCTCGTCGACGGCACGTCCTTGATAACCCTGCCAAAAGCCGCGAATCGTTCCAGCGCGATCCAGGATAAGCGTTGTCGGGTAAGCTATCGAAACGCCGAGCTTGATGGTCATGGCCTGGCGGGTAGCGGCATTCTGGTCGGCATATGTCGGCAGGTTCGTGCCACGCGCCTCGAGAAACGCTTCCGTCTGCTCTCGCAGCGGATCGAGCTGCTCGTCGCTCCCCTGTCCGCACGACACCGCGTAGAGACGAAAATCCTCGCGATCGGAAAACCGCTCGGCCAGTTCCACGATCTGCGGCAGCTCGCGAATGCATGGAGGACACCAGGTTCCCCAAAAGTTGATCAGCGAAACGCGCCCCTGCAAGTCCTTGAGCGTCACGGCCGGGTCGGCACTCGTGAGCGGTTCGAGTTGCAGATACGCCAGGCCGCGGCCAATCGCCGGGCCGGTCGTGCCTTGCGGCGTGCGGCCGCGATTCGTCATCAGCAACACGTAAACGAAAATCACGGCCGCCAGCACCGCCAGCGAGACCCAAAAGCTTGTCGGCCGAGCCGAGGGAGTGGCACCTTCGCCCGTTGCATCCATCAGGTGAGTCTCGCAGAATGGGCCATGCCAAATGAAACACTAACGACAACTGAGCGGCATCATGGCCATCGAAGTCGAACAAAAATTCCCGGTCAACGACCTGCCGGCCCTCGAACAGAAGCTGGTCGAATTGGGAGCCACCGCCGGCGACGAGCAGGTGCAGGTCGACTGCTATTATGCTCACCCGCTTCGCGACTTTGCGGCCACGGATGAAGCCCTGCGATTGCGCCGCGTCGGGCCCCACAACTATATTACCTACAAGGGTCCCAAGCTTGACTCCCTGAGCAAGACCCGCCGAGAGATCGAAATTGCCCTGCCCGACGGCGAGCGTTCAGCCGCCGAGGCAGCGTCGCTGCTGGAAGTGCTATCGTTTCAAAGGGTGATGGAAGTTCGCAAGCGTCGCCGTCACCTATCGCTCCCCTGGCAAGGACACGTGGTTGTCGTGGCACTCGACCACATTGACGGCCTGGGGGATTTCGTTGAACTCGAACTGCTGGTCGACGAACGTAACATGCAGTCAGCGCAGGCGACCGTGGCCGCGCTGGCAACCCGGCTCGAATTGCGCAACAGCGAGCGCCGCAGCTACTTGGAGCTGTTGCTCGCAAAACGCTGACGCCCCCGGGCGGCCCCGGCCGGACAACCACGTGGCGGCTTTTTCCAACAAACGCGTCAGGTAGGGCAAAGTTGCTTGACTTTGCGGGTTAAACTGGCCGACAATACTGCCGCTGTGCTCAACACACCGGCAACAATGCAATAATCGCACATATGCTCACTCGACTGGTTCGGCAATTTGGCGTGGCGCTGCTGGCTGTCAGCCTGATCGCCGCGCCCGTGCTGGGCGCCATGCCCCGCTGTTGCAAAACCGGAGCGATCGCCGGCGGCGGAAGTTGCTGTTGCGGCCCTCGAACCGAAACCGAGGAGCTCCCGGCCTGCTGTCAGGAAACCCAACGTTCCTGCTGTGCCGAAGCTGGAAAAACGACCACGACCGACTCGGTCGCCAACGAGTCGCCTCGCGCGACTGACGCCCCGTGTAGTTGCAAGACGATCAGCCTCGAGCCGGCCATCGTCACCGGCAAAGACCAAGTCGAAACCCACCAGAAGCATTCAAGCGTGATTGCCGTCGCCCGGTTCTGCGGCACCGCTTCGCAGCTCGCAGTCGCGGGAGCCTGGGTGACTCATCAGGTCGAACCGCCCGACATTGCCCTGCACAAGATCTACTGTCGCTGGACAGTTTGACGCTTCTCGTCCCGGCTCTTGCCCCCGCAATTGCGGGCGCAGTCCAAGATCGGGACAGCTCTATTGTGGTAATTTCGTTTCGAAATCGGTTGTCGGTCTCTGGCTGAGTTGTCGCGTTTGACTCGAACTTGTCGGCGCCGTATTTGGCCAAGACCGTGCGGTTGAACTTATCTTCTCCTGTTAGGAAAGGACGATTCTATGAAGACGCGTATGCTGTTGGCCGCCTTGGCGGTCGTATCGATGTTTGCTGTGAGTACGTTGCGAGCGGCCGACGAAAAGGCCGAATTGAAGTGCCCCGTGTCGGGAAAGCCCGCCAGTGCCGACCACAAGGTGGCGTTCAATGGCGGCGAAGTGGAATTCTGCTGTCCCAATTGCCCGAAGGCCTTCAACGCCAACCCTGAGAAGTTTGCCGCCAAAGCCAACCTGCAATTGGTGCAAAGCGGTCAACTGAAGCAGGTCAAGTGCCCATTGACGGGCCGTCCGATGGCCGACGACAAAGTCGTCTCCGTTGAGGGCGTCAAGGTGAAGCTCTGCTGTGGCGGCTGCTTGGCCAAGGCCAAGAAGGTCGAAGGCGACGAACTGATTGGCTTGCTGTTCAAGAACACCAGCAAGGGCTTCGAGACCGCCGAAAAGTAAGCACCCAGTGTGCCGAAATACCGACAGGGTCGGGAGTCGCCAAGACTCCCGACCCTTTTTTTGTGACTTTGCCCTGCTTCGTTCCGCCCTGTTGTCCTCCACTCAATGCGTCACGCTTTTCAGCGATTTTTTCTTTCACCTGCACCTCACACAAAGCAGCGGGCGGCACAAAAACTGCACTTTACGACCGCCGCACGGATTTGGGATACTCCCCGTCGCGCCACGACTCGCCAACGGACTTGGCACCCTAATGAGTGGCAGGGCTGCATTATGGTTCACTACTCGGTTTTAATCCCCCAGCGGGACGCGGCCGACGACGTCGGCCAACGATTGCCGCAACTCTGCCAGACGCTCGACGACCTGCTTCTGCCCTACGAGATTATCTGCATCGACGACGCATCATCGCAGCCAGCTATCGAGCGCCTGCAAGAGTTGTTGCGGCGCGATGCGCATCTGCGAATCTTGCGGTTCGACGAGCCGCGAGGCCTGGCGGCCGCTCTTACCGCGGGAATGGCGGCGGCCAGAGGCAGAATCGTGATGGCGATGGGGCCTCGCGAACACCAGCCACTCGTCTCTCAGCTTCTCTCCCGGCTGTCGCGCTACGACGTGGCCGTAACCAGTCGGCAAGGCACGCTCATCCATGATACCTGGCAATGTCTGCTGCGGTGGGTTCGCTTGCTGACCGGCTCGTCGCGGTTGCATGCCGGCGAAGAACTGCTGTGGGCTGCCAAGCGTCCGGCGGTCCAGGGAATGTCGCTCGCGCCCGGATCGTTCCGCTGTTTTGAAGCTTTGATGGCGCGGCGCGGTCAGCGTGTGTGCCGCGTCACCCTGGCCGATGGACTGTTGCCGCAGGGAACCACCTATCACGCCGGCATCGTCGATCGACTGGCAGCCTGGTGGTTCGCGCGGCGATTCGAACCGCATCTGGCCAGCGAGCTGCCGCGCGACTTCGACGACGGCGGCGCCACGCCCGATTCGGTGCCCCCCAGGCTGGACGTCGCGCAGCCGCGCCCCTTCGTGCAACCGTTCGTTCATCCGGTGGAAAAGAAACCGCACGATTCGGCGTGACCCACGGCTCGGCAAACCTTCACCGGCACGATTTTCCTGCAAGGCATCCCTGTTGAGCACCTCGAGCACGCGATGAAGATCTTTTTCTCGGCCGGCGAACCCAGCGGCGATTTGCACGGCGCAAATTTGATTCGCAGACTGCGCGAGCTCGACCCGGGCATCGAAGCGGTCGGCTACGGTGGACCAGAAATGGCCGCCGCCGGGTGCAAGTTGCACACCGACCTGACGGCCCTGGCCGTGATGTGGATCTTGCGGGTGATTCTTAACATCCATAAGTTCTTGGCCTTGGCCGGCCGGGCCGACCGCTACTTCCGCCATCAACGCCCCGACGCGGTCGTGCTCGTCGACTATCCCGGCTTCAATTGGTGGATCGCGCGGCGGGCCAAGGCGCACGGCATTCCCGTATTCTATTTCGCGCCGCCGCAAATCTGGGCCTGGGCCTCCTGGCGAATTCGCAAGGTGCGCAAGTTTGTCGATCACGTGCTTTGCAGCCTGCCGTTCGAAGCCCGTTGGTATGCCGAGCGCGGCGCCAACGCCACGTTTGTCGGCCACCCCTATTTCGACGAAGTCCGCCGACAGCAGTTCGACGCGGAATTCTTGGCCGCGCGGCAAGATCCTCAGCGGCCGCTGGTCGCGATTCTGCCAGGCTCGCGAACGCAGGAAGTCGAGCACAACCTCAGGCATTTTTTGCAGGCCGCCAGGCTGATCCAAGCGCAGGTGCCAACGGTGCGCTTCGCGATTGCGGCCTTCAAACCGCACCAGGCCGAAATGGCGCGGGCTGCCGTGGCCGCCAGCGGGCTCGAGATTCCGGTATTTGTCAAACGGACTCCAGAGCTGATTCGCCTGGCCGACTGTTGCCTGGCCGTCTCGGGCTCGGTTTCGCTGGAGCTGCTCTACCAATGCAAGCCAACGGCGATCCTGTATTGGATTTCGCCGCTGGGGTACGCCCTGCAACGTCGCTACCGCCGCGTGAAGTACATCACGCTGGTCAATCTGCTCTCGGCCGAGGATGCGTTCGACGGTGACGCCACGACCTATGATCCCGATGCAGGCGAAAACGCCGAGGTGTTGTTTCCAGAGTACGTGACCTGCGAGGACAAGTCTCGGCAATTGGCCGCGCACGTCGTTGAGTGGCTGACCGATCGTCCCAAGCGCCAGGCGCTCGTCGAGCGACTCGCCAGGCTCAAAACCGAAGTAGCTCATGGCGGCGCCACGCAGGCCGCGGCACGACATATCTTGGCCGAGCTCGCCCGACGACCGGCGCCGGTGCCTACGCCGCATTTCGTGCCCCCCGCACCCACGGCCACGTCAGCACCCCACACCGCGGAGCATTCGGCCGCCGCCTGAACTGAAACTCGAGGTGGTGTACAATTCAGGCGGCGAGCCATTCTTGGCGTCTGATCATAAGCATCTCATTCGCTCGCACTCTCCAGGGAGATTCTCCAAGCGTGATCTTCAACGAGCCCCCACAAACCGCCTACGACCTGCGGTTCCGCGCGTTCGGCATTCCGATTCGCGTGCATCCGCTGTTCTGGCTGGTGGCCGCCTTCCTCGGGGTGTGCGCCAACGAACAACCGCTGGAGATGATCCTGTGGGTGGGCGCGGTCTTCGTCTCCGTCGTGGTCCACGAAATGGGTCATGCCTTGGTGGCGCGGGCCTACGGCTGGGCACCCTGGATCACGCTCTATAGTTTTGGCGGACTGGCGTCCTATCGTCCCACCGATCGCAGCGCGCTTAAGCAGATCGCCATTTCGTTTGCGGGGCCGTTGGCCGGCTTTCTCTTCGCGGGACTAATCGTGGCGCTAATCGTCGCTTCGGGTCATCGAGTGGCCATGGGTTGGCCGGAAACAATCCTGCCCGTTCGCTTCGTATATTTCAGCAACGACAACCTCAATCGGCTCATCGTCGATTTGCTCTACGTGAACATCTTTTGGGGGCTCGTGAACCTTTTGCCGATCTGGCCGCTCGACGGCGGCAAGATTTCGCAAGAGATTCTGCAATCGATCCAACCGCGCGACGGTCTGCAGATGTCGCTCTGGCTGTCGGTCTTCGTAGCGGCTGGTGCCGGCGTGCTGGCCTGGGTTCGACTGCACGATGCCTTCCTGACCTTCTTCTGTGGCTATTTGGCCTACAACAGCTACATGGCCATTCAGGCCTTCAGCGGCCGCGGTGGCGGTTGGGGAGGCTATCGGTGATCCGCCGCCGAAAAGGCGCGCCGCGGCCACCTGCCCCCAAGCGGCGCGTGGTGCTCCTGGGTGCGAGCAATCTGACCAAGGGCATCGGCACGGTGCTGGAAACGGCCGATCGGGTGTGGGGCGGCCCGCAACAAGTTTTTGCCGCCCTCGGACACGGACGCTCCTACGGCCGAACCACGCGTTTCGTCGGCATGCGGCTGCCGGGTATCGAATCGTGCGACCTGTGGCCCGATTTGACGGCCGCCGATCCCCTGCCGACAGCCGCCCTGGTGACCGATATCGGCAACGACTTGCTGTACGAGGAGCCGGTCGCTCGAATCGCCGAGTGGGTTGCGAGATGCCTCGATCGGCTCGCCGCGCTGGAGGCAAAAACCACGGTCACGCTGCTGCCGGTCGACAACCTGCACGCGCTCGGGCCGGCACGATTCGGCATGCTGCGCACGCTGTTTTTTCCGTCGAGCCGTATCACGTTGGCCGAAGCTACCCGACGCGCTTTCGCGCTCAACGAGGTGGTGCGGCGATTAACGGCCGAGCGCGGCTGTGCGACCGCCGAGCATTGCCCGACCTGGTACGGATTCGATCCGATCCACATACGTTTTCGCCATCGGGGCCGGGCATGGCGCGATATTTTGGGCACCTGGACAAGCGAAGGTCCATCGCACGCGCCGGCGAGCAGCGCGATCGTTCGCACGCTTTACCTTCGCACGCGCACGCCGGCCCAACGGCATCTTTTGTGGTTGCCACAGCGCGGCAAAAAACCAACGGCAACGTTTGCCGATGGAACTTCGATCGCGATTTATTAAGCGCGGCTTCGCGCGATGCAATCAAGCTTTGCAACTCGCGCCGAACAACAAGCGCGCGTGCAACGATGTGATCGTTGTTGAAACGCACATCACTGACCGCGCGAGGGCGTCTGGCGAACGCAAAAAAATTTTGCGTTCGTGTCAAGATTCGTGTTGCACATTTCTTCGGAATGTGTACAAATAATACTCATGATCTTTCCTGAACTTGGGTGTGTTTGAAGTTTTCTCAATTGCGAAGCGATTGTTGCTTCGCGGCGAGAAGGCTTTTGTTTTTTGTTCAGGTAGGACTCGCTCGGAGCAATTTTGTGACTTGGAGGTCACCGAGACGGATCTTGCCAACATTTTTTTAGGAGGACGGACTGTGGCCAAGAAGAAGAAGAAAGCTGCTGCGAAGAAGGCTCCCAAGAAGAAGGCCGCCAAGAAGAAGAAGAAGTAGCAGCGCCTCTTCTCGCGGCACATTTCGCCGCGGAAGTCCGCTTGAAAAAGCGGCACTGAATACAACGAGAAAGAGCCGTTCGGGTCCCTCAGATCCGAACGGCTCTAGTTTTTTATGCCCGCTCAACGAGACCCTTCCAAAAGCCCCCGGGCATCCTCCTAAACCACTGCCACCAGACACCTTAGCCCTACAGCGTCAGCGTCGGCAAAATGCCCGCCCGGTCTCGCGATCCGGCCAGATTTCGCACCAGGTTTTCGCACAGCGTCTGCAGATAAGGCCGCGCCTGCGGGTCGTCGAAATTCGCCGCGGTTCGTCCCTCGTCGCCCGCTTCGCGGATGCTGATCGTGATCGGCACTTCGCCCAAAAACGGAATGCCAAGTTCGGCCGCTTTGGTCTTTGCGCCACCGGCGCCGAAGATGTCGTATCGCTTACCCGTCTCGGGCACCACGAAACCGCTCATGTTTTCGACCATCCCCAGGATCGGGATGTTTACCTTGCGAAACATGGCCACCGCCTTGATCGCGTCGAGCAGCGCCACGTCTTGCGGCGTGCACACGATCACCGCGCCCGAGAGCGGCAACAGTTGCGAGAGCGTCAAGGCAATGTCGCCCGTGCCAGGCGGCATGTCGATGATCAAATAGTCCAAATCGCCCCAGGCCGTGTCGCGCAAGAACTGCGTGATCGCCCCGTGCAGCATCGGACCCCGCCAAACCACGGCTTCGCCCGGCGGCACCAAAAAGCCCATCGAGATGACTTTCAGCCCCGAGACTTCAATCGGCTGAATACGGCCGTCTTGAACTTCCGGTCGCTGATTGACGCCCAATAGATGCGGAATGCTGGGACCGTAAACGTCGGCATCCATCAACCCGACCTTGCTCCCCGCGCGGGCCAGTCCCAACGCCAGCGACGCGGCAATCGTGCTTTTGCCGACGCCGCCTTTGCCCGATCCGACGGCCACGACCGACTTGGCCGTCAGCCCGATTTGCCCCAGCTTCGCTGGTGGACGCTGGTGTTCGGTCACCTTGATCGAGACGTCCCCCACGGCCGGAAGCTTCTCGCGCAAGTGTTTCTCCAGCGCGGCGAGGGTTTCCTCTCGCAAGATCGCCGAGTGCGAAGTCAAACCAATGGTCACCGTAACGCTTCCCCCGTCGATCGCGATATCGCCGACTTGCCCGCTGGCCGCCAGACTTCGCCCCGACTCGGGATCGTTGAAACTGTCCAGCGCCGCGGTCACGGCGGCCCGATCGAGTTGGCTTTCAGCCATCACAAAAAATCCTTCCCTCGTTGAATGTCAAAAACTGTCGGGCACCGCTGAAGCGACCGGCAACGCCGCCTCCGCCGTGTTTTGTCGCCGCCTCCGACACCCGGCTGCGTCCGGCCGACCCTGTCAGCTTGTGGCCGCTTCGTGCCAGGGAAGCGACTCCCAAATCTGTGACGATAGCGTCGTTCGTGGCCGTGGCACCCGCGCCGAATGTCGCACGGCCATCCGCGCCAGGACGTCGGCCGTTCGCGGCGACGTGGTAAAGTGCACGGCGCCAGCTTCCCGCAACAGCATCTCGTAGGCCTCGTTGCCGCGTTTCGACACCGCCGCTAGCCGCGCGTGCGGAAACCGCTGTCCCAGGTCCGACGCCAAGTCGAGCACCTCATCGAGGTTCACGTCAGTCACTTCAACCACCACCAGACTACCGGGTGCCTGCCGGAGCTCGCCGGTGCACTCGTCCAACGAGCGCGTTTGGCGCAATTGCATGTCGCTCGGCACGTGGGGTCGCATGCGAGCGGCCCAGGTGCCCATTCTTTCGTAAATAATCAGGCGGGGTTTGGCGGTCATCGCGGATGGCGGAAACGGTTGCAGGTCGCGTTTCATGGTAGGAATACCGCCGGGCTTTGACAAGCAGTGAGAAGAGCAATCGGAATGCGAAACCGGCCGTCCAACGTGTTCTCATGCCGGTCGAGCCGGCTGTTGAACATCACTTGGCACCACCGGGCTGTTCGAGCCCCAACTGGACCAGCCGCCGATAGAGCCGGGGGCGTGTGAGCCCCAGCAGCTTGGCCGCCCGGCTCTTGTTTCCCTTCGAACGTCGCATGGCGCGGGCAATGAGTTCCTTCTCGACACGGCCCAAAAATTCCTCCAGCACAATCGCATCGTCGCCGCGATTGGCCTGGCTGGCCGCCTCGGCACCCCATTGAATCGTCTTGGGAAGATCGCGCGGTGAGACTTCGACGCCTTGCGCCTTTTCGTGCACTTCGCGCACGATCGTCCCCAGCTCGTCGATGTTGCCGGGCCACGGATAGGCGGCAAGTTGATCCAATGCCTCAGGCGAGAAACCGGCGACCTGCCGCAATTTGCCAACGTTCAAGTCCTCGACGAGCGACTGCACCAACAGCGGCAAGTCTTCGATCCGGTCGGCCAGCGGCGGCAATTCCAGCACCAGCGTGCTCAAGGCGCAGGCCAGCTCCTGCGAGAACATTCCTTCGGCCATCCGCTCCGCGAGCGGCACGGACGTGGTCGACGTGAGTCGCATTTGCAGAGCGCCACCACGAAGAATCTCCAGCAGCTCTTCCTGAGCATCGACGGCCAACTGGGCCACGTTTTCCAGTAGCAGCGTGCTGCCGGGCGGTCGGCTGCCGCGGCGTGCACACAACGTGCGCAGCGTCGAGCGGACGAGGTTCGCTTCCATCACGGCGCAATCGATCGGCACCAGCAAGCCCGGCTCGCTTTGGCTGTAGTGAATCGCCTTCGCGGCGTGTTCCTTCCCGGATCCGGGCGGCCCGACAATCAGCACGCTGGCCCCGCTGCGAGCCGCCGCTTCGATTTGCGAGCGGGCACGATTGACGAGCGGATGCCGACCGACCAACCGGTCAGGTGAAAACCGTCCGGCCATCCGCTGGCGGAAACGGCGCAGTTGCTCATGCAACACATGCGGCGAATCGCCGTCTTCGGCATGAGCGTCCACCGCGCAATCCGCACATTCAAGTACCGCCATCACCGGGGCGCTTTCGTCTTCCCCCGGGGCCAGCGGCAAAAAGTATCCGCGGCGATGCACCATGCCGCCTCCGGCGCGGGGGCAACTCACCACGGCCTGTTGCGCCTGGCCCGAAAAGACCTGCGGCGGCGGGCACAAGCCTGCGGCAACGGTGGCCGGCGAACCGTCGGCAACCGGCGCATGATAGTTGCACTGTTGCCCCACAAGCGCATCGGCCCGTACACCGAGCCAGTCGGCGCAAGCCGCGTTCAGAAAAATAATTCGCCGGTCCTCGTCGAGAACGTAAACCGGCGCCGCGCCACTGTCCAAGAACCTGGACAGCTCCGTCGCGGATTGTCGAATTGAAGACATGCGACTTCTCTGTGAAGCTCCGCCCCGCCTCCAGCATAGTCGCTTATGCCGAAAAGCTCCACCAACTGCCAGCAACGGCAGCTCGCGACGAGAAAAAAGCGGCAATTCCCACCGTCTGTGGTGACAATTGGCCAATCCTTGCTCGGGTCGCCGTAAACAAAAACCGATGCCGTATCAACGGCTCGATCGGCGCGTCGCCGGCGTGACGACCGAGGCTGCTTCCGCCGGTGGCCGTACTACCGGAGCATCTTCGACACGCGAGGCGTCGACCGTCGCTGCTTCGGCAGGCGCAACTGCCCCCCTCGCTGAGCGACTGGCCTCCTTCGCCGACTCAACGAACGGGCCGGGAAAACCGCCGATGCCCAGCACGGCCAGCGCACAGAGGGCCGTGGCGAAGCCGGCTCCGATCCCGCCGCGGCCTTCGGGCGCTTCATTCTCCATCGAGCGGAAATACATCACGCCGATGATCCGCAGGTAGTAGCCGGCTGAGATGGCGGCATTCACAACGCCGACCACCGCCAGTGCCAGGAACCACGGCCACAGATTTCCCGCCTCGGGATTCTTGGCATCCACGCCCAGCGCGCCCGTGAAGAGGGCAAACTTGCCCCAGAAGCCGGCCAGCGGCGGCAGGCCCGTCAGCGAGAACATGAACAGCGAAATCGCGGCGGCCGTTTTGGGATAGGTGCTGCTCAGACCGGCCAGATCGTCGACGGCATTCACGGCCCGGCGATCTCCACTCAAGTACGTCAGCGCGGCAAACGTGCCGGCCGTCGCCACGGCGTACACCAACAGATAAAACAACGTCGCGCCCACGCCGTCGAACGCTTCCGCTTCGGTCGCACCGCCGGCGACGGCAAACCCAACCGAAAGCCCGATCAGCATGTAGCCGGCATGGGCGATCGACGAGTAGGCCATCATCCGCCGCACGTTCGCCTGCCACAGGGCAAGCAGATTGCCGAGCGTCATCGTGACCATCGCCACGGCCAGCGTCAGCTGCCAACCCAACTGCTCCAGGCCCGGCATGGCCACGTAGACGATTCGTACCAGCACGGCCAGCGCCGCGATCTTCGGCACCACGGCCAGCACGCCGGCATTGGCGTTGCTCGTCCCCTGGTAGACGTCGGGAGCATAAAAGTGGAACGGCACGGCGGTAAGGCGGAAAGCCAATCCGGCGAAAATCAAAATCAACGCCAGTTGGCTGAACGAAGCCATGGCCGCCGCGTTGGCATCCGGATCGGCCAGCACCTCGCGAATCCGCAGCAGGCTCGTCGAGCCGACGGCACCATACAGAAAGCTGAACCCGTAGAGCATCAGCGCACTCGACAGGATGCTCAAGAAAAAGTACTTCGTGCCTGACTCCAGCAGGTTGGTGCCGCGCCCCAGATACAACAGCACGTACGTGGGAATCGAAATCAGCTCCAGGCTCACGAACACCATCACAAGATCGTTGGCCAAAGCCACCAGATTCAGCCCCGCCAGGATCATCAAGAGCGAGCCCTGGAATTCCGAGGCATCCCCCTGCCCCGCATGCGACCAGCGCGAGCCAGTCAATACGAACACCAGGCCCACTGCCAGCACGCCATAGCGGAATGCCGTGGAAAACCAATCGATCGTGATCGGGCCGCTCACGCTGCCGGTAGCCCATGCTTCGCGCACCCCCTCGGTCGTCCCCTGATGATAGAGCATCGCCAGCGCCGCGAAGATAGCCAATACACTCAATCCGCCCCACACGGAGCGTGACGGCAGAAACGCCCCGCCCAGGTAGATGAGCGTGCCGGCGAGCACCAGAATGATTTCTGGCAGCAGCAGGATGACGGTCTCATTCGACACGCGGCGATTCCCCCTTGGCACTCAAAGTTTGCTGGGCAAGCGCCGCCGGCGCGATGTCCTGGTTGCGCTCGAGCAGCGCCTGTTGTGCCCCGTGGCTTAGCGGCTTGAGCGAGTTCTGCATGCGGCTCAAGAAGAAATCCGGCTGCAAACCGATCCAAAACACGAATACGCACAGCGGCACCAGGGCAGCCAGTTCGCGAAAGCCCAGATCGCGCACGGCCGAATGCCCCTGCTCGCCCCCATGGTGTGGCTCGCGGAGCGGACCGAAAAACACGCGTTGCACCAGGTACAGCATGTACCACGCCCCCAGCACCACGCCGGAAACCGACGCGACCGCGATCACCTTGTACAGTATCTCCAATCCGGCCGGAGCCGTGGTCCAGGCCCGCTGAAACATGCCGGCCAGCACCATGAACTCGCCCACGAAACCGTTCATGCCCGGCAAGCCAATGCTGGACAGTGTGAACAGCAGGAAAAAGAAAGCCAGCACAGGCGTCCGCCGCGCGAGCCCGCCGAACTGGCGAATCTCGCGGGTGTGGTACCGCTCGTAAATCATGCCCACCACGGCGAACAGCCCGCCGGTCGAGAGGCCGTGATTCACCATTTGCAGCACGCCCCCCTCGACGCCGAGCGTCGTCAGGGCAAACAGCCCCAGCATGCAAAACCCAAGGTGGCTAACGCTGGAATAGGCAATCAATCGCTTGAGATCGGTTTGCGCCAAGGCCACCAAGGCGCCATAAATAATGCCGGCGGCTGAAAGCACCAGGATCCAGGGAATGCACATCGCGGTGGCTTCGGGCAACATCGGAATGCTGAAGCGGGCGAAACCATAAGTGCCGATTTTCAGCAGCACGCCGGCCAGAATTACACTACCGGCGGTCGGCGCCTGCGTGTGCGCCAGCGGCAGCCAGGTGTGCAGCGGAAACAGCGGCACCTTGATCGCAAAGCCGGCGAACAACGCCAGGAAGACCCACAGTTGATACGGCTGTGCCAGCGGATGTTCGGCCAGCCCGGCCGTCAAAGCGGGAATCGAAAACGTCATCACGCCGGTCGCCGAGTGGTTGTAGTCCCACAGCACGATCGTGAGCAGCCCCAGAAACGTGAGCAGACTGCCGGCCAGCGTGTACAAAAAGAACTTGATGGCGGCGTAGCGGCGTTCTTCCGAGCCCCACACGCCAACCAGAAAGAACAACGGTATGAGCGTAAACTCGAAAAAGACATAGAACAGGATGATATCGCGGGCGGCAAATACGCCCAGCATGCCGCTGCCCAACAGCAGCAGCAGGCAATAAAACACGGCCGGGCGATCGGTAATCGCCTCCCAGCTCACCAGTACGCAGGTGAACAGCAGCAGCGCCGAGAGGGCGAACAGCCAGATGCTCAGCCCGTCGAGCCCCAGGCTGAACTGGACGTCCACGCCCGATGATGGTCCCAGCCAACTCATCGTCACCGGAGCGTAAACTTCCGCGCTCGGATCGAAGTTCCAGACGAGCGCGACCGCTACGGCAAGCGTCAGCAGCGACGTGACGAGCGCGGACTGACGGGCGCCGCTCGGTCCCTGATCGGCCAGCGCGAGCACGACCAGCGCGCCGATCGACGGCAGCAGGATCGTCACGAGCAACAGTGTCGACGTCGAATCCAAGGCGAACGAACTCCCGTTATTTGAAGGCCGCGCCAAGCGCCGGCCAAATTAGTAGCGTCAGCACCAATACGAGCACGCCCCACACCATCGCCAACGCGTAAAACTGCACCAGCCCACTCTGCAGCGGCCGCATGCCGGCTCCGATCCACGGCGGAATCCGCCCGATGAAGTTCACCAGGCCGTCAATGACTCGCCGATCGAACCAGTAGCTGAAGCTGGCCAACAGCTCCAGCGGCCACACGACCAGGGCATAGTAAATCTGGTCAAAGAACAACTTGCCGTGCGACAGCCAATACAGGGGAGCCAAAAGACGCTGTAGTGTCAGCACGAGCGATCTTTCGCCAAGATACAGGAAAGCAGCCAGCCCAATGCCGGCCAGCGCGACCAGCGTGCCGATCATGCTCACCGTCTGGTGCGCCTCGTGAGCATACTCCGAATGATCAACCGTGCCCTGCAGCGGAGCGAAGGCCAGCGAGGGGGTCTGTTGCAAGAACGCGTTGAAGCTGCCCGTCCAGGAAAAATACGCACCGACGACAAGCGAACCGAGAGCCAGAATCATCAAGGGAATCGTCATCGACCGGGGCGACTCGTGCGGCGTGATGTCCGGCTTCGTGCGGCACGCGTTCCGGCCCGTAAAATGTCATGAAGAACGCCCGGAAGGTGTAAAACGCCGTGAGGAAAGCCACGATCGTGGCCACCCAGTACAGCGTTTTGAACAACCCAATCTGTTCGTGGAAGCCGCGCTCGTAGGCAGCCGCGATGATCGCGTCTTTGCTCCAGAACCCGGCAAACGGGATCATGCCGGCGAGCGCCAGGCAGCCGAACAGAAACGTCCAGTGCGTCGTGGGCATGACCTTTCGCAAGCCGCTGAAGCGGCGCATGTCGATGACGTTACCCATCGCATGCATCACGCTGCCGGCCCCCAGGAACAGCAGGGCCTTGAAAAACGCGTGCGTGAACAGGTGGAACATGCCAGACGTGATGCCAGCCATCGTGCCGAGCCCCAGTCCGAGAAACATGTAGCCGAGCTGGCTGATCGTCGAATAGGCGAGCACCCGCTTCAAGTCGGTTTGCGTGAGGGCGATGATTCCGCCGATGGCGGCAGTCGTAGCGCCGATCGCGGCCACGACGTGCTGTGCATCGGGCGAAGCCATGAACAGCGGCGTGCAGCGGGCCACCATGTAGGCCCCGGCCGTGACCATCGTGGCGGCGTGAATCAAAGCGCTGACCGGCGTGGGACCTTCCATCGCGTCGGGCAACCACACGTGCAACGGAAATTGGGCGCTCTTGCCGCACGCCCCAAGCATCAATAGCAGGCAGATCGCCGTGGCCAGGGTCGTATAGTCGTCGCTGAAGCCGGCCAACAGTGCCGGGGCCGCCAAGCGAGTTTGTCCCAGCACCCCCGCCACGCCGCCAGCGTCGTGAAAATTCAGCGTGCCGTACGTCGTCCAGATAAGAAACAGTCCCAGCGCAAAGCCAAAGTCGCCAATGCGATTGACCAAAAACGCCTTCTTGCCTGCGGCCGCCGCCTCGGGCTTTTCATACCAAAAGCCAATTAACAGGTAGCTGCACAGGCCCACGGCTTCCCAGAACACGTATAAGAGGACGAAGTTGCTGACCGAAACCAGCATCGTCATCGAAAACACGAACAGGCCGATGTAGCTGAAGAACCGCCAATAGCCGCGATCGCCATGCATGTATCCGCCGGCGTAAATCGCCACCAGCGACGACACAAACGTCACCATGCAAAGCATGATCGCCGTGAGGGCATCGGCCCGCAGCGTGATGTCAACCGCAAACGGCAAGCTCTCCGGCAATGCGGCAGCGCCGGCGGCCGGCGCGGCGTGCGAAACGCTGTCGGTATCAATTGCCCCGTCCAGCTGCGCCCAGTTCCAAAGCACCGTGGTCCGCTCCCAGCCGACCATCGAAGTGTCCTCGTTGGCCGCCTTGCGAACTTCTGCCAACAGCAACAGGCTGCAACCGAACGCCCCGACGAGTGCCAGCACCACCGGCAAGTGGCTCCGCGCTTTGAGCAGGCGAGCGCCAAACACCGCCGTGACGACGGCCGCCAAAAGCGGCAACGCCGGAATCAGTACGAGCAGTGTGGGAATCGTGCCGGTCATCTGGGGTCGTGTTCGTCCGTTGTCCGCGGGTTCTTGTTAGCCGTTGCTCATACGTGCATCCGGTGCGAAACCTCTTCCAAGTCGGGCTCCGGCTCGATGCCCGAGGGCGTGAGCTTCGGCCACTCGGGTTCCTTTTCCGTGAGTTCGGCCATGCGCGGGTCGGAGTAGGCCGGCTGATTGTCTTCGCGCAGGCTTTGCCAAAGCACGATGTCGAGCGAGCCGCGTTTGTGAAATAGCGTGAGCACGACCGCCAAGGCGATGGCCGCTTCGCAGGCGGCGACCGTGAGGATGAAGATCACCAGCATCTGGCCGCCCCAGTCGTTGTGATAACGCCCCCAGGCCACCAGGCTCACCGAAACGCCCTGCAGCATCATCTCGACCGACAGGAACATCACGATCATGTTCCGCCGGCTGAAAAAGCCGATCAGGCCGATGCCGAACAGCAACGCGCCGACGAATAGATACTTTTCCAGAAGGGCCAGCTCATCCATGCATCGACCCTCCCCGCTCGCGTTTATGAATTTGTGCCACAACCGCAACGCAGCCGACCAGCGCGACCAGCAACAGCGTGCCCGCCACTTCGACGGCCAACAAATGGCGGCTGAAAAGTTGCCCGCCCAAATGGGCCATGTGCTGATCGGCCAGCACCTGCTCCTCGAGAGCCGAGCGATCGTGCGTGACCGTGGGTCGATTTTCCGGCGTCGGATTTTGAAACACGCCGGCCAATGCGAGCGTCAGCACGCCCACCATCAAGGCACCGCTGACGGCCGACAACGGCGCGCCCCAGCTCACCCGATCGTACGGGGCCTGACCCTCGGGTTGCGCGAGCATGAGCACGAACAGGAAGGTCACCAGAATCGCGCCGGCATAGACCACGATCGTGGCCACGCCCAGAAATTGCGCGCCGTCGTACAGAAAGAGCCCAGCCGTTCCCAGCAGTGCCAAGGCAAACCAAATGGCCGAATAAACCGGGTTGGCAAACGTGATCGTCGCCACGGCGCTCCACACGGTTACTGCCGCCAGGAGGTAAAACACCGCGTCGGCCAGCCAATTGCCGAGCGTGGCCGTCTGCGCGGCAAACAAGCCGAGCCCCGCGGCCGTCAACACCGCGCCGACGCCCGACCACCGGCGCGGCCACGCGGAAGCGATAGCCAAATGCCAACCGCCAGCAGCAGCGTCGCCAGGCCTAGCATCCACAGCATCGCGTTCACAGGGTGCCTCCCATGGCCGTCGATTTCATCGGCTCGGCGTCTTTCGTCTGGTCGTACACGCTCAATAGTTTCTCTTTATCGAAAATCATTTCCTCGCGGCTGCGGCCCGTCAGGTCGAACAGGCTCGTCAACTCGATCGCGTCCACCGGGCAAGCTTCCTCGCACATGCCGCAGAAGATGCACCGCAGCTCGTCAATCGTAAAGCTCTCGGGATACTTTTCCCGATCGGGCCAGGGACTTTGAACCCCCACGATGTCGATGCAGTGGGCCGGACAGGCCGTGGCGCACAGGAAACAGGCCACGCATTTGACCCGACCCTGCTCGTCCTTGTTCAGCCGGTGCACGCCGCGATAGATCAGCGGGTTGCCGATTTGCGGTCGCGTCTCCGGGTAGCTAACCGTCACCTTCGGTCCAAACAAGTGCCTGGTCGTGGTGGTCAGTCCCTGCACGAACAGCGGCAAATACATCTTGCCCGCCAAGCCGAGCTTGGGCTCTTCGATCCACTTCACGTTCGGGTCGTCCGCTTGCATGGCAGCTTTACTTTCCGCTTGCGGTGTAACGATCGGTACCGGTGGCGAGCAATTCACGCATCGCGTCGGGCTCAAACTCAGGGAATTGCAGGTCGTCGATCCGAGGGCGATTGTCCGTGCTCAGCGGTGCCAACACGGCCGCCAGAAGCCACGAGACCAGCGCCACGCCCCAGCCGGTGCCAATCGCCAACCAGGCTCCGCGAGAGGTGCCCGTCATATCGTGAACGTGCTCGTATTCAAACAAGATCGCCGTGGCGGCCAGATTGATCAGGCCCAAAGGCAGCATCACCTTCCAGGCCAGATTCATCAATTGATCGAAACGGAAACGCGGCCAACTCCAACGCACCATCATGAAGAACAGAATCACCAACAACACCTTGGCCAGCAAAATGGCAACCCGCGCAAGCGCCAGCGGCCAGCCAATTGTCTCGCCCGCGGCTGCGGGCATGCCCCAAAAGTGCCAGCCGCCGAAGAACAGAATCACGATCAAGAATGCCGCCATCACCATGTGGAGGAACTCGGCAATCAGAAACAACAGCAGCTTCATACCGGCATACTCAGTGTGATAGCCGCCAATCAGCTCCTGTTCGGCCTCGGGCAAGTCGAACGGCAATCGCGCGGCTTCGGCGAACGCAGCCACCAGGAAAACCGAAAAACCCAACGGCTGGGCAAAGGCGTTCCACACACCCGTCTCGGCTTGCTGGTAAATGATGTTCTCCAGCCGCAACGAACCGGCCGCCAACACGACGCCCAGAATGCCCAACCCCAGGGGAATTTCGTACGCGATCAGCTGCGCACTCGAACGCAAGGCGCCCAGGAATCCGTACTTGTTGTTGCTCGACCAGCCACCGAGGATAACGCCATACACGGCAATACTGCTGAGCGCAAAGATGTAGATCATGCCCACGTCGAGCCCCGGCGCGACGATCAGATGAATCGGCCCTTCGACGCCCGGCACTTCGATGGGCAAAGTGCTGCCAAACGGAACGACCGCAAACACGGCAATCGCGGCCGCCAGAATGGAAATCGGCGCGAGCGTGTACAACACTTTCTCAACGTGCGCCGGCGTGTATTCTTCCTTGAAGATGAACTTCAAGCCGTCGGCCAGCGGTTGCCCCAGACCAAACAGCTTCAGCTTGGTCAGCGGCATGCCGACCCGGTTGGGGCCCTTGCGGTCCTGCACCCAGGCGGCGATCCACCGCTCGAGCAGCACCAGGTAGGCGGCCGCCGTCATCAGGGCGAAGGTCAACAGCGCGATCTTGACTAACGGCAAAATCAGCGGCTGCATGAGGGATTCCCAGTTCATCGCATCAACCCGTCGTCGAGGCCTCTTCCAACACCGGCGTCTTCAGATCCACGCCCAACGGTCCCACCGGTTCGGCCGCGGCACTAAAGAACACAATCCGCTCGGCCACTTCGTCGAGCACGCGGCGCGCCTTCACCAGGCCCCGCTCGCCCAACAATTCCCAATACACGCCCGCCGCCACGCGTACGCCGGCCGGCGGACGAATGGCCCAGGGCACGCTTTGCAAACGGTCGTTGGCATTGACGTACGACCCTTCGCGTTCCGCAAACGCCCCTTCCGGCAACCGGTAGTTGGCCTTCTCGCCCAGCGGCGAGTCGAACAGGTCGTGCACGACCAGGCATTCGGCCTTGGCCAGTTCCTCGGCCGTCGCTTCGTCAATCCAGTCGCCCTTGTAGCCGCCGCTCACCCACACGCCGAACCGCTCGTCACCTCCCAAGGCCACCAGCAGATTCTCCAGCGTTGAAACCTGGCCCATGAAGTGCGTGACAACTTCTTCCACTCCGCGGCGGTTCGGACACTTCTCGGCATGAATTGTAAAGCCGTTCTTGAACGTCTCGTCCTCGCCCGCGACCGGCACCGGTCCCATTACGACGATGGCGGTCGGATCGACGCCGCGGGCGTACTTGCCCAGCAGGTAGGCTTCTTCAACCGTCAAGTGCGGCGAGAGCACCACGGCCAACCGTCCGATCTCGCGAAACCGTTCATCAATTTCTCGGACCACCTGCGACCATTCGAGCAGCGTCCAGTTTGCTCCGTCGCGGCGCTCGACGTTCATCATCCGGCGGTCACTGTGCACGTGATGAAAACCGTAGCGCCCCTCGTCGCACATCCACCACTGGTTGACGTGCGGGTTCTCGCGCGGCTTGAGCCGATAGACCGTGTCCTGGTTTTCCTCGACGAAGATCGAGCAGCCGGTCGAGCAGCCCGTGCAAACGCCCTCGTGTTTCTTCATGAACCAGACGCGCTGCTGGTAGAGAAAGTCCTTGTCGCCCAGTGCGCCCACCGGGCAGATGTCCACCACGTTGCCGGACATCTTGTTTTCCAGCGGATGGCCCGGAAAGATGTCGATCTCTTCGTGCGCGCCGCGGTTGATCACGAACAATTCGCTCGTACCGCTGATTTCGCGTGTGAACCGCACGCAACGGGTGCACATCACGCAACGATCGACGAACAGCGTGACCGTGTCGCCCATGTCGCGGCGGCGGCTGGTGAACGGCCGGACGTCCGCGCGGCGCTGGTCCTGGCCGTACTTGAAATGGTAGTCCTGCAGGTAGCACTCGCCCGCCTTGTCGCAAATCGGGCAATCGATCGGATGATCGATGAGCAGGTCTTCCTCGACCATCGCCCTGCTCTTCTCGACCTTTTCGCTGTTGGTGACAAACACCGTGTTGGGCGTGGCGGGCGTCTGGCAGGCTGGAACCAGCTTCGGAACCATCCGAATTTCGCCGTTCTCGGGGTTGCGCGTGCCGGTTTCCACCAGGCACATCCGGCAACTTGCCACCACCGTCAGCCCCGGGTGCCAACAGTAGCGCGGAATGTCGATGCCGGCTCGCTCGGCAGCCTGGATCCCGTTGATCCGCTCCCCTTCGGCCAATTCCACTTCGATTCCGTCAACGATAACGATAGGCATGATCGCGCTTTTTCTAGTGGGCCGCCAAAATCGGCAACGCTTCGACTGCTTCGGTCACCATGTATCCCGTGGGATTTGTCCGCTTGATGTACTCTTCAAATTCGTCGCGAAACTTGCGAATCGCGTTCTTGATGGGCCACGCAGCGCCGTCGGCCAGGCCGCAAATGGTCGTGCCGGGCATGATGCCGATCGAGTCGCCAATCTCCAGCAGCAGATCCAGATCCTTGAGTCGACCGCGGCCGGCTTTGATCCGCTCGAGCATCGTGAGCGACCAGGCCGTCCCTTCGCGACACGGTGTACACTGACCACAACTCTCGTGGGCGAAGAAGCGACAGCTATTGTGCAGGAAGTCGACGATTGGCACGGTTTCGTCGATCACCACCACGGCCGCGGTTCCCAGGCCCAGGCAGCCAACGCGTCCTGGCCCGGAGAAATCCAACGGCGTGTCGAGTTCCGCCTCGGTGAGCAGGCCCATGCTGATGCCGCCGGGAATCGCCGCCTTCGCTTTGCGGTCTTTCCACACACCGCCGCCGTACTCGTCAATTAGCTGCCGGCAAGTAATGCCCAACGGCGCTTCGTAACAGCCCGGCTTGTTGACGTGCCCGCTCAGGCAGTACAGCTTCGGCCCATAGCTGCCCGCGTCGCGCGGGTTGTTTGGATCGGCCGGCACGCCGATGCTCTTGAACCAGTCCGCTCCACGCGCGGCAATCTGCGTGACACAGCAGGCCGTTTCGATGTTGTTGACCACGGTCGGTTTGCGAAACACGCCCTCGACGGCCGGAAACGGCGGCTTGATGCGCGGCCAGGCTCGCTTGCCCTCCAGGCTCTCGATCAGGCCGGTCTCTTCGCCACAGATGTAGGCGGCGGCACCGCGATGCAAGTAAATGTCGAGCGAGAAATCGCTCCCCTGAATGTTCTTGCCCAGGTATCCCGCGGCGTAACATTCGTCGATGGCCGCTTGCAGCCGCTGGTAGCACAGCGGGTACTCGAAACGCAAGTAGATGTAGGCCGTGACCGCACGCGTGGCGAAGCAACTGAGGATCACGCCCTCGATCACCTGGTGCGGATCCTCCTCCATCAGGATGCGATTGTTGAACGTGCCCGGCTCGCTCTCGTCGGCGTTGATACACATGTAGACCGGGCCCGGGTGATCCTTGGGCAGGAACGACCACTTTAGCCCGGTGGGGAAACCGGCGCCGCCGCGGCCCCGCAGGTTGCTGCTCTTGACCAGCTCGATCATGTCGGCCGGTGCCATTTCGGCCAGCACCTTCTTCAGCGCCGATAACCGCCCCCCTCTTCATACACGCGCAGCGTATGGCTGTCGGGTTTGTTGATGTTCGCCAGCAGTACGGGTTCGAAGGGCATGCGGTTTGACGATGCTTTTAAAGCGGTGGTTATTGTTGTCCGTTGCCGGAGGGGCCTTGGCAGGTTTTCTTGACGAATGCTTCGCCCGACTCGGGCGTCAGGTTCTTGTGCAGCGTATCGCCGGCGAGCATGCAGGGGGCGAAGTCGCAGCCGCCGAGGCATTCGCCGAATTCAAGCGTCAACTTGCCGTCGGCGGTTGTCTCGCCCGGTTTGATGCCAGCCGCGCGGCACATCTGCTCCAGCACTTGCTCGCCACCGCGCAACGCACAACTGACCGAGCGGCAAACCCAGGCACGCGTTTCGCCGTGGGGCTTGTCTTGCTTGAAGAATCCGTAAAACGACAGCGTGTCCTGCACTTCGGCCGGTGCGAGTCCAAGCAATTCGGCAATTTCGACCACCGCCTGCAGCGGGACATAGCGCAGATGCTCGTTGACGACGTGCAGCGCCGGCAAGGTCACCGCTTGCCGCGTCGGATAGCGCGGAAAGTAGTCCTTGATCGCGGCGATCATATCATCGGTCAGAATGCGCTCGGCAGTCGCCATGGTTCGTTCGGCTAAAGGTTAACGGTCCAGCTCGGCGGCAATGATGTTCAAGCTTCCCAACACGGCCACCACGTCCGATAGCGTGTGTCCGCGGATCAATTGCGGGAACAGCGAAAAATGAATGAACGACGGTGGCCGGCAGCGAGCCCGATAGGCCACGTCCGATCCGTCGCCAGCCAGATAAAAACCCAGTTCGCCGTTGGGCGCTTCGATCGCGGCGTACGATTCTTCTTCCGGCACCACGAAGCCCCGGTTGGCCATCACGAGCTCGAAGTGCGAGATCGTGCCCTCAATCGTGCTGTAAACTTGCTGCTTATTGGGTAGCGCCGTCCGCTCGTCGATGCCCACGTTCACCGGCCCGGTCGGCAGATTCTCGATCGCCTGGGCCACGATCTTCAGGCTCTCGCGCATCTCGGCCATGCGGACCAGGTAGCGCGCAAAACAATCACCCGCCGTCATGCAACAAACCTGGAAGTCGAAATCGGCGTACGACAGGTACGGCTCGTCCTTCCGCAAGTCGCGGGTCACGCCGCTGGCGCGGGCAATGGGCCCCGTGGCGCTGCGGCCGATCGCGTCTTCCTTGCTCAACAACCCGACGCCCTTGGTGCGGTCGATGAAAATGCGGTTGCGGTTGAGCAGCCGCTCCATGTCGTCGAGCGTTTTGGGAAAGTTGCGCACGAACGCGCGGATCTTTTCGACCACCAGGGGAGTGAAGTCATACATCACGCCGCCGGTACGCGTGTAGCTGTTCGTAAATCGGGCACCGCACAGCGTTTCAAAGATGTCGTACAGCACTTCGCGCTGGTAGAAGCCGTACAAAAAGAACGTAAAGGCTCCCACATCAAGCCCCACCGCGCCGTTGCACAGCAGGTGATCGCTAATGCGGGCCAGCTCGGCCAGAATCGTGCGGATGTACTTGCAGCGCGGCGTCAGTTCCAGACCCAGCAACCGCTCGACCGAGTTGTGCCAGGCAATGTTGTTGGCCATCGGCGAGATGTAGTTCATCCGGTCGGTGACCGTCACGTACTGGTTGTAGTCCAGGTGCTCGCCGATCTTTTCAAAGCCCGAGTGCAGGTAACCGATGTCCGGAATCGCGTCGACCACGCGTTCGCCATCGAGCATCAGCACCAGCCGCAACGTGGTGTGCGTGGCCGGATGCTGTGGGCCAAAGTTCAAGGTCCAACGATAATCGTGGGCCTCGGCAGCGGCCAGGTCGGCAATCGTCTTCTTTTTGGTTTCAGCGACGGACATGAGTATCTAAGCATGAAGTCTTACTCATCCTTCATCCTTTTGACTTCATCCTTCCTGGGGCTAGCTTTCGTCCCGGTGCAGCACCGGGAAGTTATGACGCTCGCCGCGGCCTTGTAGCGGGTAGTCTTTACGCAACGGGTGCGCCGCGAATTCGTCGGGGAGCAAAATGCGTCGCAAGTCGGGGTGGCCTTCGAACTCGATGCCGAACATGTCGTACACTTCTCGCTCGAACCAGTTGGCGCCCGGCCAAACGGAGCAGGCCGACGGCACCGTCAGGTCCGGCTCATTCAGAAACACCCGCAGCGTCAGACGCTCGTTGGTTTTGGTGTTGGCCAGCAAATACACGAGCCCAAAACGGTCTTCGGCGCCACGGTAATTCAAATAGTCGACGCAAGTGACGTCGACCAACAGATCGAATCCCAACTCGGCGCGCACGAACTGGAATACCTCGGCCAGCGACTCACGGGGTACGGCGGCCCGATGCTGCGCGCGAAACTCGCTCCACCGCACGGCGGGAAACTTGCTGGAGACGGCGGAGATCGTTTCGGGGGCAATCATTTGCAACTTTTCGACGCCTGAACTCGGCCAGGCCGCTTCCTCTGCGCCTTATTCGACGCGGACACCTTGAGACAAATGGCTTACGCCGCGGGGGAGTGTGACAACCGGAAGCTCAACCAACGCCCGCTTCGTTTGCTGGCGACTACGGGTGGCGAATTCCCGCCCGGCAATCGTGCCTTCCGTTTGAATCTTCTCTTGCAAATCGATAATCGACTGAATCAGCTGCTCGGGCCGCGGCGGACAACCGGGCACGTACATATCCACCGGAATAAAGCGGTCGATGCCTTGCACGACGCAATACGTGTCAAACACGCCGCCCGTCGAGGCACACGCGCCCATCGAAATGCACCATTTCGGTTCATGCATCTGCTGCCAAATTCGCTGCAACACCGGGAGCATCTTCATCACCACCCGGCCCGCCACGATCATCAAGTCGCACTGCCGCGGGCTGAACCGCATCACCTCGGCACCAAAACGGGCCAAGTCGTGCTTGCTTGCGCCAGTGGCCATCAACTCGATGCCACAGCACGCCGTGGCGAACGGCATCGGCCACAGACTGTTCTTGCGGCACCAACTGGCCAATTCATCCAGCCGGCTGACCACCACGTTCTCGGGTACTTCTATCGCCATCGGAACACCCCTTTCCGCCAGGCATAGACGAAGCCAGCCGCCAACAGCGCCAGAAACACCAGCACCTCGCCAAACACCAACCCCCGGCTCGCCACCCAGCCGGCTTCGACGGCATGATCAATGCCCTGGGGATTGCGGCTCGCGACGGCCCAGGGATAGAGGAACAACAATTCGACGTCGAACACCAAGAACGCGATCGCGACCAGGTAAAACCGCACATCAAACCGCCGATGCGTGTCGTGAATCGGATCCATGCCGCTCTCATACGGCATTTCCTTCACGCGCCCGTTCTTGTGCGGGCCGATCAGCGAACTGACTGCCAACAGCCCGATCGCCAAACCGATGGCGGCGGCGCCAAACAGGAAAATCGGCAGGACGGCCAGTTCCATGGCGTGCGCTTTTGGCGGGAGTGCGAGTTGAGGGTCAGGTAAACGATGGCGATAATTTACGGCATTCAGGGCACTTTGTGAATCTTGTCACAAAGTGAGCCCAAGGAAAAGACCCGCCTGGGGGTCTTCTCGCCTAAAAACGCCCTAAATTCAGGCCACGCTTGGGCTCGCGACGCAAAAAAGATCCTATCGAGCCCCTACCAGACGGTCAAGCGGACGTGTGGCAGCCCTAAAACCGCTCATCGCCGCCGGCACCTGCTCGTCCGGGGTAATGCTCTCGCTTGTTGGCCACGAGCATCAAAGCCGATGTTGCCCCGCCGCCGCCGGCGGTGTGTTCGCTATGCGGGGAGAACTGGCGCCAATCAACCGCTATGATGACCACCGCGGACTGGCCCGCCACCAATACCCCAGCCGAGAACCGCCGAGATAGTCATGACCCTGAATCTAAACCGGACGCTCAGCGAACTGGTCGCACTGCCAAGCGTGAACCCCATGGGCAAGCCCGTGGCTGGGCCCGAGTACTTTGAATACCGCGTAACTGACTACCTCGAATCGCTGTTCCGCTCGCTGAAACTCCCCTACCAGCGTCAGCCGGTCGAACCGAAACGCGACAACATCATCGCTCGGCTCGACGGGGCCGTTTCGCACACGGCCGGTGGCCCGCTGATCATGTTCGAGGCCCACCAAGACACCGTTCCGGTCGACGGCATGACGATCGAGCCGTGGACACCGGTCGTGAAAGAAGGCCGCCTCTATGGCCGCGGCGCCTGCGACATCAAAGGAGGCATGACCGCCATGCTTGGCGCCCTGGCCCGGCTGGCCACCGATCGCCCCAAAGGCATGCCGACCATCGTCATGGCCTGCACCGTAAACGAAGAACATGGCTACTCGGGCGCCACGGCACTCACCAAGCTCTGGTCCGAGCCCGATGCAATCGTGCCCCGGCAGCCAGACGCCGCCGTGATCGCCGAACCGACCGAACTGCAGGTCGTGGTCGCGCACAAGGGCGTGGTGCGTTGGCGATGCCATGCCCTGGGACGTGCGGGGCACAGCTCGCAGCCCCACTTGTGCGAGAACGCAATCTTTCGCATGGGGCCAGTGCTGGCGGCGCTCCAGCGCTATCAGCGCGACGTGGCGCCAACGCTAGGTGAGCATCCGCTCTGCGGGCGGCCCACCTTGAGCGTGGGCACGATCACCGGTGGTTTGAGCGTCAATACCGTGCCGGACCGCTGCACGATCGAAATCGACCGCCGATTGCTGCCGCACGAAGAACCCCAAGCAGCGTACATGCACGTGATCGATTACCTTTCGCGCGAAGTCGGCAGCGAGGTGCGGATTCAGCACGATCCACCATTCTTGATCGGCGTCGGGCTGCCCGACGAAACGAATGGCGAACTTGCCAACGCGATGCAAGGGGCGGCGAGGTCGATGGGGCTGGAAAGCGAAAAAATCGGCGTCCCCTACGGCACCGATGCCGCGGCCATTTCCGCAGCCGGAGTCCCGTCCATCGTGTTTGGGCCGGGTTCGATCGCCCAGGCCCACACGGCCGACGAGTGGCTCGCGCTCGACGGCCTCGAGGCCGCCAGCGAGGCACTGTATCGCTTCGCCGCCCGCGGTCTCGCCTGATCAATAATAAAGGGGTCGGGAGTTCAAGACTCCAGACCCCTTTCCGGCGGTCCGACCCCGTTTCACGTCAGGCAAGTTCGGTTACGGCGCCGCAAAGCGACGACCCTCGTGGATGCTTGCCGCAAGCCAGCTTCCGTTCGCTTTCATCGCGACAAGGGCGTCACATCCGCTCGGGCCAACCTCCCGACTGTCGTTCCACCGCAAGCTGAGAATTCTCAGCCAATTCAAAACGTATCGAGTATGAAGTGGTGGCCCGAGTGATACAGCCGACCTTCGGGATACATGTTCATCCACTGCTTGTTGTAGACCGGAATCCGCATTTCGGGCGGATAGCGGAAGTACAGATCGTTCGAACTCTGGTAGTACTCGCTCGACCAGAAATTTTGCGGGTAGTAGACGTACGGGTAGTGGTACAAGCGGTTCCAGTCTTGGGTGCTGTAGCTGCCTCCCCATTGCCGGCCAAAAGCCTGCTGCCCGGTCATGGGCTGCTGGGCCTGGGCCTCGGCGGAGACCAGCACGCTCAAACCCGCCGCGCAGCAAAGCGCAAGAAGCATTCGGCGGACCATCGCAGATTCCCCCCTGAGAAATGTCGATCACACCGGCGTCGCGTGATTTACGGGACCGCGATCGTCCGGCAGCTTGGGTCTACCAACATCCATCGGCACGCGTCACAAGCGGCATTGAGGGAATATCCGCTAGAACCCGCAGGGTTTCGCAGACGGCCGGCTGTGTCGACTCGTGCTAGCAGCCGTTATTGGGGCATCTTGCCGGCTTCCAGTTCCTTGTCCCATTCGTCCATCAGGGGCCAGTCGATGGCGCAGGTGCCGAAGTCGGCCATGTGCAAGTAACCTTCCAGCCGGGCGATCGCCTTGTCGATGAGCGTGTTGTTCTTGCGGAAGATCGGGCCGTGGCTCGGCAGCAGCCACTCCACGTCGCTCTCGCGAATGCGACGGAGCGATTTGAGAAATGCCTGAATGTCGCTGCCGTGATGGGCATCGATTGCGCCCACGCAGCCGTCGCGATAGATGTTGTCGCCGCTGAACAGCAAGTTGCCCATGCGAAACGAAAGCTGGCTGTCGGTATGTCCCGGCGTGTGCCAGACTTCCAACTCCAGCTTGCCAACCTGGATCTTGTCCCCTTCGCCGATCAACTCGTCGAGCTTTACCGGCGGCATTTCCAGGTGAATGTTCTGGGCATCGATCTCGGCAAACGTCTTGATGCGATCGCCAGTGGCCAACGGTTCGGCGGCCAACTTGTGGCCGACGATCTTCGTTTTAAGCAACTGATTGATCTTGGCCAATCCCTGGATGTGATCCACGTCGGCATGCGTGGCAATCAGCATCTTGCAGTGCGACAGCGGGAAGTCGAGCTGGCGAATCAGCTCGACGATTTCGTCGACCGTTTCGTCATACCCGACGTCGATCATGACCCATTCAGCGCCGTCGTAGATCAAATAGACGTTGCAACCCAGCCGCTCTCCGGCCTGGTAGTTCATTTCGATGACGTTCGGGAAGACGGGCTTCCGTTGAAGCATGGCGTAAAATCCTTCCTGCCTGGGCGCCACGCCGGTCCGGGCAAGTCCGGTGTACCGTTTGGCGGAGCTAACGCAGGGGTCGCTGCTCTGGGGGCAATTCTCGCAAGAATCGGCGGATCGAATGGAACTCTTTCAGAGCCTCGAATTCTAAAGACCCCCGCCCAACTCGGCAAGGAGCGGGATAAGAGGTGGCACCGAGCGGTAAAGGGCCCCGGCAGCGAGTCGTCCCCTGGACGGCCTTGCCGGCCCGTCGATCATCGCTTGCCAAAAAACACCGACAACAACCAAAGGCCTGCCACGATGGTGATAAACCCCAAACCCAGAAATCCATAGCTGGGGAGGGCGACCTGGCGTTTTCCGCGGATTTCGCCAATTGCCGCGCACGCACCGCCGAACGCGGCAAGGCCTGCCATCGGAAACACCAGTAGCGTCAAGCGACCAAAACCACCAGCTCGTTTGGGGCGCATCGGCTCGCCGCCACCGGTCAGCTCGGACTCATTCACTTCGCGTTCTCTCGGCTCCCTTGGCTTCCTCCGCCACGATCGCTGCCAGGCCATCGCGGTAGGTGGGGTACTCGAGCTGCACGCCCAGCTCGGCGATCATCCGCCGATTGTCCACGCGTTTGTCAACCCCGGCGCGAGCTGCTACGGGTGAGTCGGCTGCCGGCTCCTCGAACGTCGGCGGTGGCGCATCGAGCAAACGTGCCAACTCTTTGTAGTACTCGCGCCGGACCGCGGGATGGCCGTCCGAGACGTTATACGTGCGCGGGGGATCGGCGATCTCCTCCGCCGCCAGCACGACGCGCGCCGCATCGGCCACGTGAATCAGATTGAGCGACCCGGCAGCCGGAGCCGGTATCGGCTCGCCGGCGCGAATCTTGGCCGCCAGCGGAATCCGCCCCGGACCATAGATGCCCGCCAACCGCAGCACGACGGCCCGTTCGCCCAGCAGATCGCGGGCCAGAGTTTGTTCGGCCGCCAGGCTCGCACGGCCACCATCGCGGCGCGGCCGCGTCGGAGACGTTTCGTCCACCGTCTCGCCATTTGCCTGTCCATACACCCCGGTCGAACTGATGTAGATAAACCGCCGCACGTGGTCGCCCAGGGAAGCCAACACATCGCGCAGGCCCGCCACATACACGTCGTAGATCGAGGCGCCGGAACTGCGGTCGTATCCCACGGCAAACAGCACCGTTTCGGCGCACGGCAAGCCGGCCAGCGATTCGGGACGCAACACGTCGGCCACGACCGGCCGGTAACCGTCGGCCGCGAACTGTCGCGCTCGCTCGCCGCTGCGCGTGACGACAAACACGTCATGACCTTGCGCTTTCCAGAGCGCTGACACTCGCGAACCCAGGTATCCGCAACCAAAAATCAGTTTCGTCATGACTCGGTCGCCGTCAATTCGACTTGGTCCGCGCCAGCGCGCTTAGTCGTCTAGCCCTTGCAACGAATCGTCGCGGTGCTCCATCCCGCTGCGTTGACGTTCCAGATAGCCCGTGAGCAGGATCTGGGCCGCCAGCTTGTCGAGTCGCGCCTTGCGTTTCTTTTTGCTGAGCTGCGCCGGCCAAATACACTTCGGCCTCGTGCGTCGTGAAACGCTCATCGAAATACTCTACTTCAACTCCGGTGGTCTCTTGCAACCATTTGCCAAACTGCCGGGCCTCGGCCGATTTCTGGCTTTCTCGGCCGTCAAGATGCACCGGCAAGCCCACCACAAACCGCACGATCCGTTCTTCGCTCACGAGCCGGCGAAACCGCTCACGGTCGAGTGCGTCGTTGCGCCGCTGGTAGGTTTCCAGCGGGCTGGCAAGCGTCTGATCCGGATCCGAGATGGCAATGCCCACGCGAACCGTGCCGTAGTCGATGCCCGCGATTCGTCCCGGCGAAGGTTGCGACGAGGTGCCCATGGATCAATGCGTGCCGTGGGGCTCGCGCACCAGTTGCGATTCGGCCTCGCGCGGAATGGGCCGGCGGGCCTGGGCCGACACGAAGTAGCCGAACTCGAGAAACCGGAGCGTGTACTCGAGCACCGTGCGATCGTTCATCATGAACGAATGCAACACCGGCAGCACGGCGAAATCGGTCGCTCCCGGCAATCGGGTCGTCTCGACGTTCACCACCAGATCGTTATCTCCCGTGAGCCAAGGGTTAAAGCCCTTCTTCTCATTGCGGCCGCCGGCCAGAATGCCGAACTCGCAGGCCGGAATCGCCAGCTTTGGTTCCAGTTGTTGCCATTTGCTCGATAGCTCGCTCCCCACCGTCCCCGTCACCTTGTGGAACAAGCCCACGCCGGAGAGCGCGTCGGCAATCTCGGCGCCTTGATTGGGTGGACCCAACATCACGATCCGCTTAATGCGCGGATCGGGCGATATGCCCGCCTCCGGCTGCGTGTGATCGCCCAGGTAGTGCCGCACCACGAGATTGCCCAGGCTGTGCCCCACGAAGTTAATTTCCTCGATTCCGTCCAGGTTCTCCACAATTCGATCGAGCGAGCGGGCATGATCAGCCATGCTGCCCTGGGTCGTCGGATAGCTCACGTTGAACACCGAGTAACCGCCTTCTTCGTGCAAGTAGCGGCAGAGGCGATTCATCGACGAGGGCGTGCGAAACAAACCGTGCAAAACGACTACCGCCCGGCCGCGCATCGGTTCCAAGTGGCGCTCAAGCCTGATCGCCTCCAACTTGTTGCGGCACTCGTCGAACGTGCCCCAGGCATGACGCAGATTGTAACCGTCGAGCAGGCGACAGTGGCCCGAAAAGACATTCCGTTGGATGTGCCAGTCGTGAAAGAACAATTCGTCAGCCCAAAACTGTTTGCCACCCAGCGTGGGCGCCACGGCATTGAAGCGGCCAGTGGACGATTGGTCGAGTTCCACGTCTTGCGCTCCCACGTTGCGCACGTGCCAAAGGCTGCCGAGGGCGGCCAGAAAGGTAGCGGTAAAATGGCGTCGGTTCACTGCTTCACCTTCAAAGGTACTCTTGCCAGCCGCGCTCGGCAATCAGCTTCACCAGTTGCCTGATCGCTTCTTCGTCGTGCTTGTTGGCCACCAGCGTGGCGTCGGGCGTATGTACCACGATCAGGTCCTCCACCCCCAGCGTCACCACCAGATGGCCTGGCCGGCCGCGCACGATCGTACCTCGAGTGTGCAAACCCAGATGCCTGGCCGAGACGGTGTTCCCCTCGGAATCGGTGCCTTGCAGCCGAGAGATGGCCTGCCAACTGCCGACGTCGTCCCAGGCGAACGGCGCTTCGATCACGGCCACGTCCGTGGCGTGTTCCATCACGGCGTAGTCGATCGAGATACCCTCGATCGCCGCGAACTCGCGCTCGAACACCTCCTGATAGTTCGCACCGTCGACCGCCCCGGCAATGGTGCGCAATCGTGCCACCATTGCCGGTTGCCGCGCTTCGAGCGCGCTCAAGATCGTGGCCGCCTTCCAAACGAAGATGCCGGAGTTCCAGTAGAAGGTTCCCGTCGCCACGTATCCGCGGGCGATATCCGCCTGCGGCTTTTCGCGAAATTGCCGCACGCGATACACCCCGTCGGCCAACGACTCGCCCCGCTCGATGTATCCGAACGATTCGGCCGGATACGTGGGCTTGATGCCGAACGTCACGATTCGCTCGGGCGACTGTTCGACCAGTCGCTGGGCCTGCAAAATTGCACTGCGGAATTTATCGTCGGGCGAGATGACCTGGTCCGAGGGCATCACGGCCATGATCCCCTCCGGGTCGCGGCGCACAATTTCCAAGGCGGCCAGGCCGATGCAGGGTGCCGTGTCGCGTCGGCACGGTTCGCCAATCAAAGCCCGCGGCGACAACTGCGGAAGTTGGTTCCAAATCTCATCGACCAGGCCGGCGTTGGTTACGATCAGCACGCGGTCGGCCGGCACCAATGACTCCAGTCGATCGACCGTCGACTGGATCATGGTCCGCTCCCCCACCAGGCGCAACAGCTGCTTCGGCCGCGAACCTCGGCTCTCGGGCCAGAACCGCGTCCCACTTCCGCCCGCCATGATCACCGCATGCAACATATTGAAGTCATCGCCCTGAAATTGAAGCAACCGCGAAAGAGACTAAGAGAGGTCGGCCACGGAGGTCACTGAGAAAAGCAAAGTCGACCTGCTATGCGCGATTCGATCTGCTCTTGCGTTCCTCTCGGTCGACCCTGACTTTGGTGGCAAACCAACTTCCGCGTTATCAGACCAACCGCCCGATAGGCTAGCAGAAGTAGTGCGGTGCCGTCACGGCCAGTCCCGGCCGGATCTGGGCGGCGACCTCCGCCGCGTTTTGGGCAAACAGCGGGCTGATTTCGACCGGGACGCCGTCGGTCACCTTGCAGCCGGCCGACCGCAGCCAGTCGGCGTGCAACGCTATCATCTGTGCCTGCACCGTCTCGGGGCTGTCAAACGACTCACCTGGTGCGTTCTTGATCGGAGCGAACGTCAGCTGCGGATCGACTTCCACCACGATCGCCTGGCGGGCCTCAGGCAGCAGATCGAAGATAAACCGCTCAAACTTGATCGCGTTCGGCTCGCGCGGCTCGACTGCGCTGCCCGAGGCGTCGATGTGCGAAACCGTTTTGCGGGCGACATGAAACGGTAGCGCCGTACCACTGGCCGCCATCCGCTCCAGAAACGCCACGTCGAATACGTGGCACGCGGTATTACCCGCCCAAAACACGCGTGAACCGTCTGGGGCGCGGCGTTCAACAATCTCATCGTCCAACGGATTGAGATCGCTATATTCCAGAATTCGGAGGTGGCCATCGATCGACACCACGTTGCCAACCCGTTCGCGCGCGTGGCGCTTGGCCACTACCTGGGTCGACATTTCCGATCCGGCCTGCAAGTGATAACCGACAAACCGCGGGTCGCACATTTCCACCAGGGGATTGTCTACCTGGCAATAAAACAACTGTTTGAGCTCGCGGGCTCGCATGTCGGCCAGGCAGCCGCTGGTAGATAGCGCGCGGAGCGTGCCGCCATGTCCATCGGGGCTGAGCGCCAACTCGCTCCTGGAAGTCATCAGCAAGCGACCGGTGCTCGCATCAACCGCGGGCATCGTTCCCTGGCAAAATACCTTCACGTCTTCGCTGGGCAACCCGAACCTTTGTTGCTCTTCGAGATAGGCCACGGTTTCATCGTGCGTGGCGGGGCTGGTCATCAAGTAAAGCGGAATCCGCATGCCGGCCACGCGCGCCCGAGCGGCAATCTTCTCCAATAGTATCTGAAACAGCGACGCCCCCGACACCGGACCGATCTTGTACATCCCCTTGGGGTGTTCGAAGCCCAGTCGAGTCCCCTGCCCTCCGGCCACGATGACCACGCCCACATGTCCAGCGGCCAAGGCCTCAAGCCCCAGCTGTTCGGCCTGTTCCGCGGTGACCGAGGCCTGCGGCTCGTGCAACCGTCGGGCCGGCGGCGTGTGCGAGCGGAGCGCAAGCGCGGTCCAGTCCTCGGCCACGACGCCGCCCTGATACAACCCGCGGAGCAATCGGAAGTCGATGTTGGCCAACTGTGACGCCAGGCGCTGGCGGCTGGCCTCGTCGAGCTCGTCCCAAAATGCCAGCACGTGCTCCTGGTCGAACGGCGCCAGGCGGGCCTGCAATTCATCCTTGCTGAGTGTCACGGTGACGCGGTCTCCGGGCGAAATGGCAATCAAGGCGGCCGGTTCGAAATCGGCTAAAACCAACCGCGCACGTAGGCCACGGCCAGCACGCAAAGGAGCGGAAACAGGCCAAAAATCATCCCGTAAGTGATGATCGAGGTCCAAACGTGTCGCGGCCAACGTGCCATGTGAGCGTCCCAATGAGGGTTCGAGAACCGATTGCGGCAGCGGCGCGGTCATCGCCGCGCTGCACTCTATTATTGCTTACACCGGCCCCAGGCAAAGGCCTAACGGGCCGGCGCGATTCTCTGAGCAGGCCCCCCACCTAGCTCACCATTCGCGGGCTGGGAATGTTAAGCTGAGACCGTGCCAATCCGCTCTCGGGCGATCCAAAGCAAACTTATCCGGCACGGCGTACGATTGGGTTGTCGACCACGAATTGAAACCGTCACTTGCCGAGAAGAACTCCCATGTCTGCCTCTGTTCGCAGCGCGAATCAACTGCATACCTCGATGCTCGTCGTCCTAATGGTCTTCACCGCAAGCTCGCCGGCCTGGGCCGCCACCGACATTCCATTGGGGCCCGGCAGCGTGCTTCGCTTTGCCGACGTGCCGCAGGGCGTTGCCGCCATCACGGCTCGCGACGACTACATCCGGCAGTTGAGCCCGTTCGACCGGCAGGTCCGTCCGCGAACCGACGCCGACGTGAGCGAAGCGGAGTTTTTGGAGTTCCTCGGCAAACATGTGCTCCCTTGGACGCAAGCCGACATCCAAAAACTGACGCCGCTGTGGACCGACGTGGCCCGCAAAATCGCGCCGTGGAAGCTGCCGTTGCCACCGGTGGTGCTGCTGGTAAAAACGAACGGACGCGAGGAAGGCGCCGCCGCGTACTGCCGCGGACCCGTGATCGTACTGCCCAAGAACATGATCGACGGTCCAGCCGTAACACTCAGCCGCGTGCTGCCGCACGAACTATTCCACGTGATCAGCAATCAGAATCCCCAGCTTCGCAAGGCCCTCTATGCCACGATCGGCTTCCATCCCTGCAACGAAGTGCCGCTGCCCGATTCAATCGCCCCGCGCAAGATCACGAATCCCGACGCCCCGCTCAACAACAACTATATCACTGTGACCCAAGACGGGCGGACGATCGAATTGATGCCCGTGCTCTATGCCAATGCTCCGCGCTACGACGCGGCGCGCGGCGGCAGTCTATTCTCGTATCTGACGTTCCGCCTGATGCAGGTCGAAGATGTCGACGGCAATCGCCGGCCCGTGCTGGCTGGCGGTCAGCCCGTGCTGCTCGATCCGCAAGCGGTTCCTGGCTACCACGAGCAGATCGGCCGCAACACCAAGTACATCATCCATCCCGAGGAAGTGCTGGCCGATAACTTCGTGTTTCTCATCGACGGCCGCCAGGATCTCCCCTCACCGCAAGTCGTCAAGCGGATGGGCGAGGTCTTTCGCTCCGCGAGCCAGCGGCAACTCGATCGCGAAGTGCCGAATCGCTAGACTCCTAGCGGTCAGGCTCCCGACCGCGCGGCGGATGCGGGCTCCTGGATCGAAAACTCGACGATCACGCTGGTCGGTTCCCGCGCCGGTTCGTCAAGCTTCACTTCGCAGCGCACGCCGTAGGTCATCGCTTGCGTGACTTTCACCTGGGCAGATGGTCCGTCGGCTTGCTCGGCATAGCAAACGGGCGTGCGGACAAGCGGCGGACAAATCGCCAGGTGCGCCGCCGCGTGCCGCTGGCCGACGGCAAAGTCGACCCGCGTCCAGCCTTCGATCATCTCGCGCCCCTCCTCGGTGCGGCGCACGAGCTGCTGGCTCGTCGACGCGTCGTGCTGCCCCCCCAACTCTTCATCAGGTTCGAGCAATTGGTCATCGCCATGCACGAGCGACAAGCTCCCCAAGGCTGCAGGCTCGGCATCGACCACTGACTCGACTGCATTCGTGGCGATCGACACCAACCCTGGCAGTCGCAAGCGTCCCCAACTCCACCCTTCCTCGAGAAGCACAATGCCCGAAAACAGCGCCAGGCTGAAACTCCCCGTTTCCGGCAGGGCAAGTGCCGATATCCAAAGCACGAGCACGAGCGATGGCGCGACCCAGATGGCGTAGTGTGTCGGGCCGGCAGCCGCCCGGGTCGTGCAGACTCGGCGAAAAACAAGCGCCGCGACGGCCAGGCAAATCGCCACCGCGACCAGCGTCGCCGGACCGAGTGGCTCAACGAGCGCACCTTGCAGCCGGCGAGCGCATAGCACAAGGCCGGCCAGCGCGAGGAGAGCGAGACCCGACGCGACAATCGCACGCCCGAGCCGCACAACGGGCGCCGTGGGCCGAAATGCGGCCGCCTGACCACTCGCTAAGAGACCGACCGCCTCCATGCGCACGCGACTCCATCGGATAAAGGGAATCGGTAACCGTTCAATCGCTTAGCACACTACCGTGGCCGGCCGCTCAGGCGCGGGCCGCCGCGGTCTCGCCTACGGCCTGGGCCAGTTCCTTGGCGCGGTGGGTGCTTTCCCAGGTAAAGTCGGCATCCTCGCGACCAAAGTGTCCGCCGGCAGCCGTCTTACGGAAGATCGGTCGCCGCAGATCGAGATACTTGATAATTCCTCCGGGCGAGAGCGGGAACATCTCGCAGACGACTTCGCAAATTCGCTCATCGTCGACCGTGCCGGTGCCAAACGTGTCGACGTGCACGCTCACCGGCTCGGTCACGCCGATCGCATAGGCCAACTGTACTTCGCACCGTTCCGCCAGCTTGGCCGCCACGATGTTCTTGGCCACGTGCCGCGCCATGTAGGCCGCGCTGCGATCGACCTTTGTCGAATCCTTGCCGCTGAAGGCGCCGCCGCCATGACGGCCCCAGCCGCCATAGGTGTCGACGATGATCTTGCGGCCCGTCAAACCGCAATCGCCATGCGGGCCGCCAACCACGAAGCGGCCGGTGGGGTTGATGTGATACTTGATTTCGCCGGTAACGAGGTCGGCCGGCAGCGACGGCTTGACGATCTTCTCGATGACGAACTTGCGGATTTCCTCGTTCGAAACCTCCGGCGTGTGCTGCGTCGAAACGACCACCGTATCGATACGCACCGGCCGAGCGCCGTCGTATTCCACCGTCACCTGGCTTTTGCTGTCGGGCCGCAGCCACTTGACTTCGCCCTGCTGCCGGGCCTCGGTCAGGCGGTTGAGAATGCGATGCGACAGGGCGATCGGCAGCGGCATCAATTCCGGTGTGTCGTTGCACGCATAGCCGAACATCAGGCCCTGGTCACCAGCCCCAATCTCCTTGCCGCTGCCGGCGTTTTCGTCGACGCCTTGGGCAATATCGGCGCTCTGCTTGTCGATGCTCACCATGACCGCGCAGGTGTCGGCATTGATGCCGGCCTCGTCGTCGGTGTAGCCCACGTCGCGAATCACCTGGCGAATAACGCTGGAATAGTCAACGACCGCCTTGGTGGTAATTTCGCCGGCCACGATCGCCACGCCGGTAGTCACCATCGTCTCGCAGGCCACGCGGCTATACGGGTCTTGCGCCAGCAGTGCGTCGAGCACGCCGTCGGAGATTTGATCGGCCAACTTATCTGGATGGCCCATGCTGACAGATTCGCTGGTAAAGAGGTATTTTCCCGAGGCCACGTGGCAATCTCCTTTCGCAAGACAACGGACCGGCCTGCATTACAATCCAGCTCGGTCCCAGAAGGTGATTTCGCATTATAGGCCCTGGCAAGCCGGCCTCGCAACCATAGCATTTTTGGGTAGTGGTTCACTTCAGAGAGACCAAACCAGCCCGGCCCTGGACTATCATGGCGGGGTAGTCCGCATGAGTCCAACGCACCCCCGCCGAAAGAGAAAAGTCTAATGAGACCGACAACCATTCTGGCGTCGCTGGCGGCTATCTGCCTGTGCGCCACGGCATCGGCAGAAGTGATCGTCACCATTCAGCCGCCGTTTTCCGACCCTCCATTTGCAGTAACGCCCGGCTCGACCGTTTCTTACTCACCCGCCGACGCGATCAATCTGACAGTCCCCCAGATTGGATTCCAGCAGCCCAACTCCGACGTTCAATCGGACAACAAGTTTGGCGTATCTCCCGATTATGGCGGCACAGGGGTCACGGCGTTGACCTCACGGCACATCTATGAGAATTCGCCAGAGTTCGCACTGACGGTTGGCTCGCTTGTCCCTGACCTGCCCTACAAAGTGGAGGTCCAAACGATGGTCAATACCGGCTTCGACTTTTACGGAGGCCGATTCGGGTTCTCCAGCGGGCAGCTCCAATCCTATTTCTATTCCAGCGGCGGCACACTCATCGCTACCGGCAGTGATGGGCCAGGTGCACAGGGACAATTCCAGGTCCGAGAGTTCGACCTAGGTACGCGGGTAGCGACCGGAGGGGAGATCACCCTCTACGTTGATGATTTCGACGGACAATCGTACGTCGGCAATCTCATGCAAGTTTCACTGACCCCGATCCCCGAACCGAGCGCTTTCGTTCTGGCTGCCGTGGCCGTTGTTGGATTTGTCGGACGCTATCGGCGGACGCATATGTGAAGTCTGACATTCGCGCGGCGGCTCGGTACGACTTCGACACGACACGCGACCGCCCGCAACAACCGGACGCCGACGAGAATGCCGCCAGGATTGCGGCCTGAACAACTCCTTGCCCGCCGCATCTCAGTGCGGGGATTTCAAGTGAACCACTACCCATTTTTGCGGATGGTGCGTGCAATTCTACGGCGTCAGCACATTGCACAATTGAAAAGCAACTACGCCGCGCACCGCCCTTCGAGCGACAACCCACTCTCGCTCAGCAGTGTGTCGATTAGATCCACGGTCCGCCCCGTCGCTCCCAATTGAGATGCCACCACCGCGGCCGCTCGTCGGCCCAGCTCCCCGGCGAACTTCTCGTCGGCCAGGCAGCGCCGGACGAACTCCGTCAGCTCGGCGCCGTCATGGACAACGACCGCCGCGCTTTCAGCCAGCAGCGCCGACACCACGTCGCGAAAGTTGCGCGTCTTGGGACCGAACGAAACCGCGCAGCCGTAGGCGGCCGGCTCGATCATGTTTTGCCCCTGCCGCTCGCCCATGCTGCCGCCGACGTAGCCAATCGCCGCCGTGCCCCACCAGGCCGCCAGTTCGCCCACTTGATCGACCAGCAGCACTCGTACCTGGGCGTTGCCCCCCCGCTCATTCCATTGGCTCCGCTTCTCCCAAATCAGCCCGCTCGTCGACAGCAGCCGCGCAACTTCCAAAAACCGCTCGGGATGCCGCGGCACCAACACCAACCGCAACCGCGGATAGAGTGGCGACAGCTCTTTATAGGCCTCGATCGCCAACCGTTCCTCGGGCTCCTGCGTGCTGCCGGCCAGAAACACGACGTCGCTATCGGCAAAGCCCGCCAGCGCTCGCAGCCGCGTCGTGGCCGGATTGGCACGGTCGGTCTGCGCCCCGTCGAATTTCAGCGACCCGGTCACGACTACGCGATCGGCCCGGGCGCCGAGTTTGCGAAACCGCTCGGCATATTGTTCGTTCTGCGCGGCCAGCAAATCGATTCGTCCCAGTAAACCACGAACGACGCGACCCAGCCGCCGATAGCCGCGAAAGCTCCGCTCGCTGAGTCGCCCGTTCACCACGGCGACCTTGGCTCCCTGCCGCCGAGCCGCGGCAATCAGGTTCGGCCAGAGTTCCAATTCGGCCAGCAGCAGCAGATCCGGCCGGATGCGACGCATCGCGTTTCTCACGGCCCAGGTAAAGTCCATGGGGCAGTAGAACACCGTGTGTTCGGCGTAGCGCGTCTTGGCCAACGCATGACCGGTGAGCGTGGTCGTCGAAATCACGACTTCCCAATCGGGATGACGGCGTTTGAGTTCGGCGACGAGCGAGCCAATCAGGCTCACTTCGCCCAGGCTCACCGCGTGCACCCAAACGCAGCGCGCATCCGACTTGCGCGTGGCCACCCGCCCCAGCAGCTTTTGGCCCCAGCCCTCGCGATACTTTCCCGTGCGAGCGGCCTGCCACGCCAGCCACGGAGCGGCGACAATGAGCATCAGCAGGTAGACGACATTGAGCAGATACGGCATCGCGGGGACTCCTTTCCCAACGAAAAACTCGTGCCCTTGGCAACGCCAGGCGTCGCGGCCCCTTTTCCCTATTGCTTCCGCATACAGCAGTTCTTGAACTTCTTGCCGCTGCCGCAAGGACACGGATCGTTGCGGCCCACTCGCTCGTTGCGGTTGCGGATCGGCTCTTGCTTGCGATCGGCCTGCGTGGCGTCGATGGCGGCCTGCTGTTGACCGCCGATGTCGGCCGCCGGCGCTTCCTCATGAATTGCTTCGCTCTCGACGAACGTCGAGGCGGCGGCTTCGTCGACCTGTTCCATGCGAAAGATCAAGTCCGTCACCCGCTCGGCCACCGAACCCCACATCAGCTCGAACGTCCGCATGCCTTCGCGCTTGTATTCCACCTTCGGATCGACCTGGGCATAGCCGCGCAGGCCCACGCTGTTGCGCAGATGGTCCATCGCCAGCAGGTGATCCTTCCAGGCGGTGTCGAGAATCTGCAGCACGAGTTGCCGCTCCATGCGGGTCATCTCGGGCCGAAAACGGTCTTCAACGGCCATTTCCAGCCGCCGCTCGAGTTGTTCGCGGTTGAGGCGTTCGAGGCTTTCCAGCGGCACCTCGATTTGCAGGCTACGCCGCGTCCAGTCGGTGAGCGAGGTCAGCGCCTCCATTGCCGCCGCTGGCGATCCTGGCGGTTTCGTCCGGTGCGGCCTGGCCAAATAGCTTGTTGACCTGATCTTGCGCTTCCTTGAGTGCCGCGCTGGCCTGTTGCTTTTGCGCTTTGCTGTGTTCGACGAGCATTCCGCGGATTTCGTCGCGCTGCCGACTCTTCAGGTCGTCGGCATCGAGCGCGACGTTGAAGCGGTCGCGAGCCCAGGCCGCCAGGCCGTCGCGGTCGACGCGTTTGTGGCCGCTAGCGTCTTGCATGGTGAAATGCGACAGGCCAGCCAGCACCGGATACTCCGTTTCGCGCTGCTCGTAAGCTTCGGCCGCCCGCTCGCGAACGAGCCGCTTGAAGGCCTCGGCATCGAGCTGGGCCATTTCCTTGGGATCGAGTGCGATACCGAACTTGTAGTGCACCCAGCCGCAGGCCGTCTGCACGGCGAAGTCGTCGGCCAGAAAGCGCGCTGCTTCGCTAAAATCGACGTCGAGCACTGCCTGGCGGGCCTTACCGATCAGCATCTCACCCAGTTCGTTGCGGTCGATCTTCTTCAGGTCGCGGTCGCGAATATTGAGCTTCCACCGCGAGTTAAGAATCTTGGCCAGTGCTTCCCAGTTCCATTCGCTCGCCTCCTCCTCCTCGGGCAGGTTTTCCTCGATGGCTTCAAAGATCTGGCTTTCGGCCAATCGCTCGGCCTGATCTTTGGCAACTTGCACCGCGGATTCGAAATCCAGTCCACGGAAATCGCGGCGGTCGAGTTCGACGCTTAACCGGCCGCTGGCCCAACCGGTGAAGGTGTCGGTGCCGTAATCGCGCGCCAGGAACTCATCGAGATAGCGATTCACCTGCTTGTCGATCATCTCGAAGATCAACTGTTTGCAATTGGCGCCGTCGAGGATTCGCTGGCGATAGCCGTAAACCCGTTTCCGCTGCTCGTCCATCACTTCGTCATATTCGAGCAGGTTCTTGCGAATTTCGAAGTTCCGCTCCTCGACCTTCTTCTGGGCCCCTTCGACGCGACGACTGACCATCCGGCTGGTGATCGCCTCGCCTTCCTGAATGCCCAGCCGGGTCCACACGTTCTTGACCCACTCGCCGGCAAAAATCCGCATCAAGTCGTCTTCGAGCGACAGGTAAAAGCGGCTCGACCCCGGATCGCCCTGCCGGCCGCAACGACCGCGCAGCTGCAAGTCGATGCGACGGGCCTCGTGTCGCTCGGTGCCGATGATGTGCAGGCCGCCCAGCTCACGAACTTCCTGCCCCTCGGGCTTCATCTTCTCGCGCTCTTCGATTTCCTTGATGAGCGCGGTCCACTCTTCCTGCGGCACGTCGAGCCGCGTGGCGTACTTGTCTTGCAGCAGGGCCCAGGCCATCGTTTCGGCATTTCCGCCGAGAATGATGTCGGTGCCGCGGCCGGCCATGTTCGTGGCGATCGTCACGGCGCCCTTGCGGCCGGCCTGGGAGACGATTTCGGCCTCGCGCTTGTGATGCTTGGCGTTGAGCACCTGGTGTGGAATGCCCCGTTTCTCCAGCAGCGAACTGAGCCGCTCACTCTTTTCGATCGACACGGTACCGACCAGCACCGGCCGGCCGCGGCGCTGAATGCGTTTGATCTTCGGGCGCGGAAACTTCTCGCGGCGCTTGTTCCCCTCGCGAAGTTGCAGTTCCACCTCCTCGGGCGTCTCGTGCGTGATCAGTCCGACCTGCTCGGTATGATCGGACATCTCGAGCACGTCCCAGCGGTTGAGGTGCTCGATCTCCTCGGCAATGGCGCCAAACTTTTCACGCTCGGTGCGGAAGATCACGTCCGGATGGTTCAACCGCTGCATCGGGCGATTGGTCGGCACGGTGGTCACGTCCAATTGGTAGATCTTCCAGAATTCCGATGCCTCGGTCATGGCCGTTCCGGTCATGCCGCAGACCTTTTCATACAGCTTGAAAAAATTCTGCAGCGTGATCGTGGCCAGCGTCTGGTTCTCTTCCTTCACCTTGACGCCTTCCTTGGCCTCGACGGCCTGGTGCAAGCCGTCGCTCCAGTTGCGGCCGGGCATCAAGCGGCCGGTGAACTCGTCGACGATCACGATCTCGCCGTCCATCTCCACGTAGTTCACGTCGCGCTTGTACAGGTGATGGGCCTTGAGCGCGTTGTCGATCAGGTGCGGCCACTCCATATTGCCCGACGTGTAGAAGCTCTCCACGCCGGCCAGCTTCTCGGCCGCTCGCACGCCCTCATCCGTCAGGTGAACCGTGTGCTCCTTTTCTTTGACTTCGAAGTGCACGTCCTTTTGCAATTGCCGGGCGATCTTGTCGGCGCGGCTGTAGCGACTTACGTCGTCGTGGGCCGGGCCCGCGATAATCAGCGGCGTGCGCGCCTCGTCGATCAGGATGTTGTCCACTTCGTCGATGATCGCGTAGTACAGCTTGCCCTGGGCCTGTTGCAAGTGCTTGGGATAGCGCTCGTCGTCGCGGGCCGCCGGACGCATGTTGTCGCGCAGGTAGTCGAATCCAAACTCGTTGTTCGTGCCGTAGGTGATGTCGCAGGCATACGACTTCTGCCGCTCGCCCGAATCCATTCCGCCCTGAATGTTGCCGACGGTCATCCCGAGGCCCATGTAGAGTGGGCCCATCCATTCCATGTCGCGGCGGGCCAGGTAGTCGTTGACGGTGATCACGTGCACGCCCCGACCAGCCAGTGCGTTAAGATAGGCAGGCAGCGTGGCAACGAGCGTCTTGCCTTCACCAGTCACCATTTCGGCAATGTTGCCCGCGTGCAGGATCATGCCGCCCATCAACTGCACGTCGTAATGCCGCATGCCCAGATGGCGGCGGCCGCTTTCGCGCACCGCGGCAAAGGCTTCAATCAGCAAGTCGTCGAGCGTCTCGCCTTCGGCCAGGCGTTTGCGAAACTTAGTGGTCAGGCCGTGCAACTCCTCGTCGCTCATGGCCTGGAATTTTGGTTCCAAAGCGTTGATTGCCGCGACCTGGGGCTGTAACTTCTTGATGTATCTGGCATTGGAGGAACCAACCAGCGACGTGATGGCGCGTTCGATCGAGGTACCGACCGCCGTGAAGAAGCCGCCGATGATTTCCCAAATTTGTTCCAACAGTTCCATGTCAGGCCCGACAAAAAGTTCCTAGTGAACCCCTGAAAAAGCGGCGCTCAAGCGGTGTCGCGGCGCCCCCTCCGGGGTGCCACTCGCGAGCGCAGGTTAAAGAGGCGTAAGAGTCGCAAGTGCCTTAATTTATAACGATTTTTACGAAGGGTCAATAACGGTTGTTCGCGCACAAAGTGACGCGCATGCGGCGTAACCTGGATACCTGCAAGACTTTTCGCAATCTCACGCCGCCGACGCTCCAGGCAACCGACTCGGCGCCCCTGCACTGGAAACTCCCTTGCCAAAACAACTCGTCACCGCCGACATCCACGGCCAGCTCATCATGCTCGGAACCGGCACTAGCGTCGGCGTGCCAGTGGTCGGCTGCGGCTGTGCGATTTGCACCAGTGCCAATCCGAAGAACAAGCGGCTGCGCTGCTCGCTGGCACTCGGTCTGCCCGGCGGCACGCTGCTGGTCGACACCACGCCCGACTTGCGAACCCAGCTGTTGCGCGAGGGCATCGGCGTGGTGCACTCCACCCTCTATACGCACGACCATGCCGACCACGTCTTCGGCCTCGACGACCTGCGGTTGTTCCCCTATTACCTGGGGCACGCGATGCCCGTGTTTTGCGAGGAGCAGGTCGAAGCGCGGATTCGCAAGTCGTTCGACTATGCGTTTTTGCACGAAGCCAAGAACTACGCCGGCGGCGTGCCGCAAATTGAGTTCCACCGCATCGGCACCGAGCCGTTCGAACTACTGGGAATGCAAATCATTCCGCTACGGCTGGAACACGGAAAATTTCGCGTATTAGGATTCCGCTTCGGCAACATCGCCTATTGCACAGACACCAATCGCATTCCCCCCGAAAGCAAGGCGCTGCTCGAGGGTCTCGACGTCTTGATTGTCGATGCGCTGCGGCGGACTCCGCATCCGACGCATTTCAGCCTGGACGAGGCGGTGCAGGCCGCGCAAGAGCTCGCGCCGAAGCGGACCTTCTTCACGCACATGTCGCACGACCTCGAGCACGAAGCCACGAACCAGGCCCTGCCCGAGGGCATGGAGCTGGCCTATGACGGGCTGCGGTTGCCGCTTTCCTAGTCGCGCACAAAAAAAGCCCAGGGAATGCGTTCCCTGGGCTTTCTCAGTGTTTCCGCCAACTACCGCTTAACCGCCGCGGCCTGGGGGCCGCCGCTGAGCATCTTCGCGTAGTCGGTCGTGATGTCCAGGACTTCGTCGAAGTAGTAGTCGCGCTTCACGACCGGTTGATTCGGATCGTTCAGCTCTTCCAATGTTTTTTCCTCCTGCTTCTCGGCCGAAAGTTCTCCCTTGTCGGCGATGAACTTTTCGCGATTGAGCGAGATGGCTTTGCGTTCCTTCTGCTTATTGAAGCGATCGATATCGCGGACCACCTTCTGAAAGTCCTTCGACTCGCCCGTTCGCTCGGCCGACCGCTTGCGCAGTTCCTGCAGCAGCGGAGCGTCGACCATGCTGTAGTGGGCGTGTTGGGCCGGATCGACGCGGTCGAACTTCATCGCGTAGTCCAGGCTCGCCTCGCCCACATCCAACTGGCTCGTAATCGAGGGGAGCACGATGTCGGCCAGCACGCCACGATTCTGGGTGCTGTCGCCGTCCGGACGATAGAACTGCTGCATGGTGATCTTGAGCGCGCCGAGCGGCGGAGCGTTGCTGATGCCCCGATACAACCGCTGGCTCAGATCGAGCAGGCTCTGCACGGTGCCTTTACCGTGCGTGGCCTCGTCTCCCACGATCAGCCCTCGCTTGTAGTCCTGAATGGCTCCGGCGAAGATCTCGCTGGCGCTTGCGCTAAACTTGCTCGTCAGCACCACCAGCGGCCCGTCCCAGGCGACACCTCGCTCGGTGTCGTCGTATTGGGTCTTTTGGCCGTCGAAGTCCTTGACCTGCACGACCGGACCGGTATCGATGAACAGACCGGTCAGGTTGATCGACTCGGTCAGCGAGCCGCCGCCGTTCCACCGCAAATCGATCACCACGGCGTCGACGTGCTCGGCCTTGAATTTTTCCAGCAGCTTCGCCACGTCGCGGGTCGTGCTCTTGTAGTCGTCGCGACCACTCCGGGCGCCGCTCATGTCCATGTAAAAGCTGGGCAGATTAATCACGCCGATCTTGTAAGGCATGCCGTTCGGCTTCGTGCCCGCTTCCAGGATGTCGCTACGGGCCTCCTGGTCGGTGAGCTCGATCTTTTGCCTGACGATATTGTAGATCTTGGGATCTTTTTGATCCTTGGGAATCACCTGCAGCCGGACCGTGGTTCCCTGGTGACCGCGGATGAGCTGCACGACATCATTGAGCTTCATATCGCTCACGTTGACGATCGGGCCATCTTCGTCCTGGCCGACGCCGACGATACGATCGTCGATCTTCAGCCGGCCGTCCTTCGCGGCGGCGCCACCCGGAATAATCTTCTTCACCACGGTCTCACCCTCGGGTGCTTCGAGGGCCGCGCCGATTCCTTCCAGGTTCAGTCGCATTTGGATTTCGAAATTCTCCAAGGAGCTGGCCGACATGTAGGTCGTGTGCGGATCGTAGCCGGTGGTCAGAGCCGTCAGATACATTTCCAGCAGTTCGTCGTTGTCTGTCTTCCGCATCCGCTTGGCCAAATGCTCATAGCGCTTGGCAATTTTGTCTGCGGCCTCTTTGCCCGTCAGGTCCTTGTCGACTTCCAGGTCGAGCAATTCATACTTCACGCGCTTGCGCCAGCGGTCGCGCATTTCCGCATCGTTCTTCGCATAGCCGATCGTGTCGGCATCGGTTTCCATAACTTCATCGATCGTGAAGTCTTGCGGCTGGCGAACCAAATCCTGCACCAGCTTCGCCCGCTCGTCGATGCGGTCGAGGAACTGATTGAATACCCGATACGCGAACGACGTGTCGCCTCGCAGGGCCATGTCGTCCAACTGGTCGCGATAGGCGTTCCAGCCGTCAACGTCTGCTTGCGTGAAGAACACCTTTCGCGGGTCGAGCATCTTCAGGTAGTTGTTCAGCCAGCGCTCGCTGATTTCGTTGTCCAGCGGATGCCGCGTGAGGTGCTCGCGGTTCATCAGAATCGTGATCGCCCGCGTGATGTGCTTATCCGTCCCGACCGGTCCGGTCGGTTCCGCCGAGCTAGGCCGGGCGGCAACCAAGACGGCTGCCGAAATCACCGCCAAAACCACTCCACCTAGGACCCATTGCGTTTTTCGCAAACGGCAAGTTCGGGCGGTATCTCGGTTCATCACAACCTCTCGGAATATGTTTCGTAGAAGACCTAAGTTCCGCAAACGAAAAGGTTTAAACAGATCGTATACGCCTCTGCTTCCGAATGCAAGATCAGCGGCGCGGCCTGCTGGTATCGCTCAACTTGCCGCGCGGCTCCAAAAGCCGCGACACGCAAAGCCATTAAGCTACCAATGCATACCTACGACACGACGGCGAACATGGGTCGCGCAAAGACGATTTTGACGGGATTTTGCCGAGACAGGCAGAGCACCCCACCCCGATTGGACGCGTGGATGGCTCTCTCCCTTTTGATCGGTCGCAAACCACGTGCAAGGTAAGCCATTACCGCCCCCTGTCGGCATCTTCAGCTTCGTCACCATGGTCGATCAACAGCCATTCACGGGTGATAGCTTCTCACCCGCACGAGCCAGGATCGCGCGCGCAACCGACGGCGCGGGACCCAAATGACCGGTGACGATCCAGCGAGCGTGTGGAAACCGCGCTGCATACTCAGCGACCATGCCGGCAATACGATCCAACAGGACACCTCCAAATAGCAAATGCGGCTGAACCACGACTTGCCGCGCCCCAGACGCAGCAGCAGATTCCAACACGTCGGTAAACTTGGGAGCCGCCATCGCGACGAAGCCGACTTCAACTGGACCGCCGCAAACTCCGTTTGCGCAGCGCCGCAAACGCATGCATCTCGGCGGTGGCGCCGGCATCCCAACTGCCCCGGCCAACCAGCACCAGCCAGTTGTCGGCCGGCGTCAAGTCCGACGGCTGGCCGACGATCGCTTCCTCGTAACGTTGTTGTGAAAGCGCGACCAGATCGCTCTGACACCCCAGATGCTGGGCCTGCCAAACCGCGATGCCCGAAAATTCCCGCGCAACGCGGCAGGCGGCCTCGGGAATGTCTCGCTTGGCGTGACCCGCGGAAAACAACAGCACGGGCACGACGACGACTTGCTTTGCGCCGCGCGCGACCAGACGCCGGAATCCTTCGGCGATGGTCGGTCGCGCGAATTCGAGGAAACACGCCTCGGCCGGCACATCGCCCGCCGCCGCGGCCACCAGTCGCGCCGTGGCCAAAAACTCCTCCACGCCCGCGGCCTCGCGCGAACCGTGTCCCACGAGCAGCAAACCGGCGTCGCGCGGCAGATTCACTCCGACCCTGGCCAAAACTTCCCCACAAGCGCTAGACAAATCTCGCATGCGCCAATTGTAAAGGCCCGCGGTGTGAGTCAACAATCTAGACTGGTATACTAATGTCGATTGCGCGGCGCGTGCCACCATCCGCGCTCGTCTGTGATGCGTTTCGCGGCTTTGCCACCAGGCGGCGCTCCCTGTGTATGTTTATCTCACCATGACTGTCGGTAGCCGGGCGGGCACCAGTTTTTTGCTCGACCCCACCGATCAGAATCCGATCGGCCGCGATCCGGAATGCACCGTCACGCTCAGCGATCCGCTCTGTTCGCGGGTCCATGCCATCCTGAGTCAGCAGCAGGGCGTATGGCAGCTGCGCGATTGCGAAAGCCGCAACGGCACGTTCGTCAACGACCAGAAGATTGATACCGCCACGCTGGCCGACGGACATTCGTTGCGCATCGGCAGCACCGAGTTCGAGTTCCACCTTACTGATCAACCTCCGACGCTGGCCTCGCAAATCGACGGCGAACTGACCGAAACGGTCATCAAGAACTTTCCCATTCACGGCGGCAGCCTGGAACCGCAGCCGCTGGCGGCGCTGGCCGACACCCGCCGCGCGCAGGAGCTTCTGCTGCTCTACCAATTCAGCATCAAGCTGCTGGGCTGCGACGCGCCCGACGAGGTCGTCAAAAGCTCGCTGGAACTGGTCCACGAGTGGACCAAGGCCACGGTGGTCGGTTATCTGTCGCTCACCGACCAGGGCGATTTGAAGCCGCGGTTTGTCGTGCCGAACAACTCGGCCACGCACGCCGAATTGAGCAAGGGGCTGACCGAGCTGGTGTGTCAGCAGAAGCAAGCCATCTGGATCGCCAACCAACGTGCCGGCGCGACGACCGACAGCCTGGAACACTATGCCGACGCGCTCTGCGTCCCGTTGGTGCACGAAGGCACGGTGCTCGGCGCCCTGCACGTCTACCTCGAACACGGCCGCTTTCGACAAAGCGACTTCGACTTTTCAATCTCAATCGCCAGCATCACCACCGTGGCGCTGGTTCGCGTGCTGCGCGAACGAACGATCAGCACCGACTACCAGAACCTGGTGGCCAAGCTTCCCGACCAGGGGGAAATCATCGGCGATTGCCCGGCCATGCGCGAACTGAAAAGCAAGATCGTGCGTATCGGCCGCTCCAGCGGAGCCGTGCTGATCACCGGCGAGAGCGGAACCGGCAAGGAGCTCATCGCCAGGGCCGTGCACCATGCCAGTCCTCGGGCGGATCGTCCGATGCTTTGCGTCAACTGCGCCGCGATTCCGCCCGACTTGATGGATAGCCAGCTCTTCGGTCACAAGGCAGGGTCGTTCACCGGCGCCGATCGCGATCACGTCGGCTATTTCCAGCAGGCCGATCAGGCCACGCTGTTTCTCGACGAAGTCGGCGAAATGACACTCGAGGGCCAGGCGCGGCTGCTGCGCATTCTCGAGGGACATCCGTTTCTGCCAGTTGGCGCGCAGCAGGAAGTGAGCGTCGACGTGCGCGTGATCGCGGCCACCAACCAGGATCTCAAGACCTACGTCCGCGAGCGAAAGTTTCGCGAGGACCTGTTCTACCGACTGGCCGTGTTCGAACTGCAAGCTCCGCCGCTGCGGGCCCGCGGAACCGACATCGCGATGCTCGTCGAATTCTTTCTCGACCACTTTCGCAGGCAACACGGGCGGCCGAATTTGCAGCTCTCGCAGGCAGCCCGACAAAAGCTTCTGGCCTATAGCTGGCCGGGCAACGTGCGGCAGCTGCGCAACGTGCTCGACAGCGCGGTCGTCCTGGCCGAAGACGCGGAAATCAAAGTCGGCGACCTCGGCCTGCACGAGCCCGTGGGAGACGAGTTGGAGTCGCTACAACTAAAATACTGGGAAAAGCGGCTCATTGGCGAGGCCCTCCGCCGCACCGGCGGCAACGTACCCGAAGCCGCCAACCTATTGGGGATCGGCCGCGCAACTTTGTATTATAAGGTCAAGCAATACGGGCTGACGTCGACCCCATGACGGTTCAACAGCACTGCGGACAGCGAAAGAAACCAAGCGACATGATCAAGCACAGGCTCCCAAGCATCGTGACCTTCGTCTTGTTCCTTGTTTTGGCCAACCACGCCGCGGCCCAGCAGTGGACGCGTTTCCGCGGACCCAACGGCACCGGAGAAAGCGAAGCCAACGCCATCCCGGTCTCCTGGAGCGACGGCGAGGAATTGTGGAAGGCCACACTGCCGGGCGCGGGCAATTCGTCGCCCGTGCTGTGGGGCGAGCGAATCTTTTTGCTCAGCGCCGACCCCAAGAATGGCACGCGCTACGTCCTTTGCTTGTCGGCTACGAACGGCAAAGTCCTCTGGCAGCGCGAGTATCCATCGCAGGTCCACCCGATTCACCAGCTCAATACCTTGGCCTCGAGCACACCCTGCGTGGACGAAGATCGCGTGTACTGCGCTTGGAGCACGCCTGATGAATTCACGCTTCTCGCACTGACGCACGACGGCGAGCCCGTCTGGAAAGCGGATCTGGGCCCATTTGCCAGCCAGCACGGATTCGGAACGTCGCCCATTTTGTTCGGTGAGTTGGTCATCATCGCCAACGATCAGGACGCCGACAGTTTTGTCGTGGCGGTCGACCGCACAAGTGGTGCGACGAAATGGAAAATCGATCGCCAGCATCTCGCCGAGCAAAACACTTGCTATGCCACGCCCTGCATCTACCGTCCGCCCGGACGCCCGGCCGAGTTGATTCTATGCAGCCGGGCACATGGCGTAACGGGCCTCGATCCATTGACCGGCCAGGTCCGCTGGGAAGAGCCAGACGTGCTAACCCGGCGCCCCGTCAGCTCGCCGATTGTCGTCGACGGTCTGGTATTGGCGACCTGCGGCCAGGGGGGCGGAAACAATAACCTGGTCGCCATCAAGCCCTACGCCGAGGGCAGCACCCCCAAGGTGGAGTATCAGGTCGACCGCACCAGCGCGCCTTACGTGCCCTCGCTGGTGGCCAAGGGCAACCTCGTGTTCCTGTGGGGCGACCGCGGTGTGGTCAGCTGCATGAACGGCGACAACGGAGAGATCTTGTGGCGAAAGCGCGTGGGCGGCGACTATTTCGGTTCGCCCGTGAGGGTTGGCAACGTCATCTATTGTCTTTCCGCTGAAGGAGAGTGCGTCGCCATCGCCGCTTCCAAGGAGTTCGAAATTCTCGGACGCAGTCCGCTCGGCGAAACGAGCCGCTCGACACCCGCCGTGGCCGACGGCCGCATGTTCTTGCGGAGCCAATCGCAATTGGTCGCCGTCGGCAAGCAATGACCGCCGTCACTTCGCGATGACAATCCAACCCACGAGCTGTCGATTGCGATTTCGCCGCCGATGTCGCTGCGCCGTCCCACAGGCCGATAGTCTCTGCCATGGCAGTGAACTCGTTTCTGATGTGAGTGGCACAATTGGCTGCTCCCGCTCGCCTTACTTGCCCCGCTTGCCAACGTGCCCGGCCGTCCACCGGCTGACTCTCAAAAATGCCCGGGAATTCAGCAGATTTCGACGCTCCGAGCGGGAATTCGCGTCGTAAATTTAGGTAGCGAAACGGAGCGGAAACGCCGATTCCATCGGCATCGCTCGGCCCGTGGTCTTCACCCCCCGGGCACCGCACCGCAATATTTACCCCCTCGGCCCACGAGTTACGACAACGAGCGAGCGCCTTTCAGGACGAACCCGTGCCCACGATCCCCGAAGCCCTGTCGATTGCCTTCACGCACCACCAACGGGGCGAACTTGCGCAGGCCGAACAGATTTATCGCCAGATCATCGAGCACGAACCCAACCATGCCGATGCCTGGCACCTGATGGGAGTGGCCGCGCACCAGGCGGGACGGCATGCCGAGGCGATCGAACACATCTCGCGGGCCTTGGCCATCAGCGGCCCCAACTCCACGTACCTGAATCACCAGGGAGCGGCCTACGCCGCGCTCGACAAGCTGGACGATGCCGAGCGCTGTTTTCGCCAGGCATGTCAACTCGCCGCCAACGATCCGCAGACACACTACAACCTCGCGGCGCTGCTGGCCCTGCGCGGTCAGAAGTCCGACGCCATCGAAAGTTACCGGCGGGCCATCGCGTTGGCACCGAAATTCGTCGAAGCTCAATTCAACCTCGGTAACTTGCTCCGCGACGAAGGCCAATTCGTCGAGGCCGAACGTTGCTACGCCACGGCACTCGCCGGCCGGCCCGACTACCTGCGCGCGGCCATGGCATTGGCCAACATTCAACTGCGGCTCGACAAACGCACGGCCGCCGAATCGACCTATCGACTGGCATTGCAAATCGATCCCGAGAGCGTCGACGCACACTATTGGCTCGGCTCGTTGTTCAACTCCGAAGGACGCCTGGAAGAGGCCGCCACGGAACTGCAAGCCGCCGTGGTTCGCAACCCGCGGCACGTCGAGGCCCAGAACAATCTTGGCTGCGTGTTTCGGGCGATGAACCGGCTCGATCAGGCCGAGCAGTGCTTTCGCTTGGCGCTGCACGAGTCACCCAATTTGGCCGCGGCACTCAGCAATCTGGGCTCGGTGCTGCACGACCGCAAGGACTACGATGGGGCGGCCGATCTGTTTCGCCGCGCGATCGAGGCCCAACCCGACTTCGCCGAGGCCTACAACAATCTGGGCACGGTCTATCAAGACCAGAAGCGTTTCGACGAGGCGCTGGCCTGCTATCGCAAAGCGTTGGAACTCGAGCCGAAATCGGCCGAAGCGCAGTTGAACGTCGGCTCGGCGCTGCAAATGCAGGGACACGTGGACGAAGCGATCGCGGCCTACGAGCGTTCGATTGCCACCGATCCGAACATTCCGCGGGCCCACTATTGCCTCGGCGCCGCACTGCACACCAAGGGGCGCGACACGGACGCTCTGGCGGCCTACGGCGAAGCAATTCGCCAGGACCCCGATTACGCCGAGGCTCACTACAACCGCTCGTTCGTGTATCTGTCGCGCGGCGATTTGGCGGCCGGTTGGCAGGACTACGAGTGGCGGCTCAAGTGCAAGGATTACAAGGGACGCCGATTCAACGTGCCCCGCTGGAACGGTTCGTCGCTGGAAGGGCACACCATGCTCGTTCACGCCGAACAAGGACTCGGCGACACGTTGCATTTCATTCGCTACATCAAGCACGTGCAGCGGCTGGGCGGCTCGGTGTTCGTCGAGGTGCAGCCGGCACTGGTGCCGCTGCTCAAAGCCTCCGGCATCACGGGCGTCATTCCCGGTGGCTCGCCGCTGCCGCGGTTCGATCTGGAGGTTCCCCTCTTGAGCCTGCCGCTGGTTTTGGGAACCACGCTCGAGAATCTTCCGGCCGACGTGCCTTATCTGGCCGCCGATCCGCGGTTGATCAAACAATGGCGCGGCGCGCTCCGCAAGTTGCCGGGAATCAAGGTCGGCATCAACTGGCAGGGAAACCCCGATTATGCCTTCGATCACTTTCGCTCGATCCCGCTGGCCCAATTCGCGCCGCTAGCCGACGTCAAGGGCGTAACGCTCGTCAGCTTGCAAAAGGGACACGGAACCGAGCAGTTGGCCGAAGTCGCTTCTCAATTCGACCCCATCGAATTGGGCGGGGAGTTCGATACAGCGTCCGGCGCATTCATGGACACCGCCGCCGTGATGAGCAGCCTGGATCTGGTCGTCACCTCGGATACCGCGGCCGCCCACCTGGCCGGCGGCTTGGGCATTCCAGTCTGGCTCGCGCTGGCCAAAGTTCCCGAGTGGCGATGGATGCTCGACCGCGACGATTGCCCTTGGTATCCAACGATGCGTCTGTTTCGACAAACGACTGCCGGCGACTGGTCCGACGCATTCGCGCGCATGCAAACTGAGCTGGCCGCTCTCTCGCAAAAACGAACCGCGGGTGGTTAACAACCCTATTTATCGTTGGGACGCGCGATTGCATCGGCGCAATGATAGAATGGCGCCCGGCCAACCACGAACGCTCGTGCCCGGCAAGATAAAAAATGCGCGGCAGACATTTTCGAACGGCCCGTTAAAATACACGCTTTACCCGGATGGTGCTGAATCGCTGCCAGTTCTCTAGACAGGGGGAGACGCCACGACGTGGAACAATTCCAGGTATTCAATCATCAGAAGGCCTGCCGCTATGGCCAGATGCTGTACAACGTGCACGACACCTATATTGGCCGTTCGCTCGACCTGTACGGCGAATACTCCGAAGGCGAGGTGGATCTCTTTCGCCAGACCCTCCAGCCAGGCAGCATCGTCATCGAAGCCGGAGCCAACATGGGCGCGCACACGCTCACGCTCGCCAGGCTGGTGACCCGTAGCGGCGTCGTGATTGCCTTCGAGCCCCAGCGAATTCTGTTTCAAACGCTATGTGCCAATCTGGCGTTGAACAGCGTGCCCAACGTCTATGCCTTCCAGCAGGCGTTGGGCGCCGAGGCGGGTGCGGTGTTCGTGCCTTCGCTCGACTATACGAAAGACAATAACTTCGGCGGATTGGCCCTCGGCAGCTACCAGTCGGGCGAACGCGTGCCGGTCTCGACGCTCGACGATTTCAATTTCCCGGGTTGCCATTTTCTTAAAGTCGACGTCGAGGGGATGGAACTCGCGGTTCTGCAAGGCGCCAGCAAGCTCATCGGTCGTTTTCGTCCCGTCATCTACATCGAAAACGATCGCCAGGAGCGCGCCGCGGCGCTGGTGCGTCATCTGCACTCGCTCGACTACAAGATGTATTGGCATCGTCCCGCGTATTACAATCCGAACAATTTCCTGCGTAACGCGGAAAACGTGTTTCCCAATACGGCCTCGATCAACATGATCTGCGTGCACAGTAGCCTGCCGCACGATCTGCGAGGCGTCCTGCCGGTCGAGGTTCCAGCCGGCTGAGCGAAGGGAGCCTCGCGGCATGGGAATGACAAACCAATTCTTTCCCGCAACATCGCGAAAGCGCGCATGAATCGCTGGGAATTCTGGATCGACGTGGGCGGCACCTTCACCGATAGTTTCGGCCGGTCGCCCGATGGCACGCTGCGGCACTACAAAGTTCTCAGCTCCGGCGTAGTGAAGGGGGCCCTGGCCAACGGCTCCACCGCAACACGCGTCGTCGATCCGGCACGTGCGGTCGATCCCGACGATCTCTGGACCGGTTACCGCCTCCGCTTGCTCGACGAGCAGGGCGCCCGCGGTGCGAAACTCAGGTCGAGCGTTTTGATCGCGCCGCGGCCAGCTTCACCCTCTCACCGCCGCTCGCTACGGCGCCGCGGCCCGGCGACCGCTACGAGCTCACCTGCGACGCCGAAGCTCCGATCGTGGCCATTCGCTACCTGCTGGGCGTGCCCCTGGCACAGCCGCTTCCACCCGTAACGGTGCGGCTGGGAACCACCCGGGGCACCAATGCGCTAATCACTCGCCGCGGCGCCAAAACGGCACTGGTCACGACGCGCGGCTTCGGCGACATCCTGCTCGTCGGCTATCAGAACCGCCCGCGGATTTTTGAATTAGCGATCAAGAAGCGCGAGCCCTTGTTTGCCGCGGTCGCCGAAATCGACGAGCGGATCGACGCCTCCGGCAACGTCCTCCGCGCCGAGTCCGGAGGAAATCCGCCAACAGCTCCAGCCGCTGCGCGAGGCCGGCATCGGCTCGCTGGCCATCTGCCTGCTGCACGGCTACCTGCGAGGCGAACACGAACAGCTGGTGGCCGAGGTCGCACGTGCGATGGGTTTCGAGGAGATCAGCATTTCCAGCCAGATCGCGCCACTGGTCAAAATCGTCTCGCGCGGCGACACGACCGTGGTCGACGCCTACCTGAATCCCATCCTCCGGTGCTACGTGGCAAACCTCCGCGAGCATCTGGCCGACAGCTCGTTGCGGTTGCTCACGTCGGCTGGCGGGCTGGTCGATGCGGATCATTTCGTCGGCAAGGACAGCATCCTGTCCGGACCCGCCGGGGGCGTCGTCGGATTCTCGCGCGTCGCCGAAAGCGCGGGTTTCGTGCGCGCCATCGGCTTCGACATGGGCGGCACCAGCACCGATGTCTCGCGCTACGACGGCCGCTTCGAGTTGGAATTCGAAACCGAAAAGGCCGGCGTGCGCGTGGTGGCTCCCATGATGGCCATCGAAACGGTCGCCGCTGGCGGCGGCTCGATCTGCCATTTCGATGGCGTGAAGCTTGTCGTCGGACCCGACAGCGCCGGAGCCGACCCCGGGCCCGCTTGCTACGGTCGGGGCGGGCCACTCACGGTGACCGACGTCAACTTCCTGCTCGGCAAAATTCCGGCCAACCGGTTTCCGTTTCCGCTCGATCGGGCCGCCGCCGAGGCGCGGCTGGGCGAACTGGTCGCGCAAATCGCTCGCGAGCGCGGGCATCAATATGAAACCTTGGAGCTCGCCGAAGGATTCGTCCGCGTCGCCAACGCCCACATGGCCAAAGCCATCGGCTCGATCTCCGTGGCCAAAGGCTGCGATCCGCGCGACTACGTGCTCGTGCCCTTCGGCGGCGCAGCCGGACAGCACGCCTGCGCCGTCGCCAGCGAGCTCGGCATTCGGCAAATCCTGCACCATCCGGCCGCTGGCCTGCTCAGCGCCTACGGCATCGGCCTGGCCGACGTCCAGCGGCATCGCGTCGCCGGCGTGTACAAGACCCTATCACCCAACCTGCTGGATCAACTCCGCACCACGTTCGCCCAACTAGAAGCCGAAGCCGTTGCCGGCGTGCGCGAGGAAGGAATCCCTCGACAGCAGATCGCTACTGAGCGACAACTGGAACTGCGCTATCGTGGCGTCGAAGCCTCGCTGACCGTCCCCTGCTCCCAGGGCCACTCGGCTGAGAACTTGCAACTCGCCTTTGAAGATGAACACCGCAAGCTCTACGGATACATTCACGCCCAGCGGCCGCTGGAGATCGTTGCCGCGCGGGTCGAAGCCCGTGGCCGTTCGTCGTTGCCGCTGGCCCATTCCCAGCGTGTGCCAACTCACGATGTTCCGCGCGACCGTACGACGCGCACCTACTTTGGTGGCCAGCTGGTCGAAACGGCCATCTATGATCGGAGTGAACTGACCGCGGGCGCACGCATCGCGGGGCCGGCAATCGTCTGTGAAGCGGCGTCCACGACGCTCATCGACCCGCACTGGCAGGCCGAGGTGCTCAGCGGCGGAGAACTGCTCGTGTGTCAGTCGGGCGAAGCGGCTCCGGCCAGCGCGGCCTCGACCGAGGCCGATCCGGTGATGCTCGAAATCTTCAACAACCAGTTCGCCGCCATCGCCGAACAAATGGGAATCACGCTCCGCAATACGTCCAGCAGCGTGAACGTGAAGGAGCGGCTCGACTTCAGTTGCGCGCTATTCACGCCCTCGGGCGATCTGGTCGTCAATGCCCCGCACATTCCCGTCCACCTCGGGGCGATGGCCGAAACCGTCCGACGAACGGTCGCCGACAACCCGGCCATGCAACCGGGCGACGTGTTCGTGACGAACGATCCCTATCGGGGTGGCTCGCACCTGCCCGACGTGACGGTCATCACCCCGGTGCACGACCCGCACGGCGCGCTCTTGTTCTTCACGGCCAGTCGAGCCCATCATGCGGAACTGGGCGGCATTACGCCCGGCTCGATGCCCCCGTTCTCGCGCAACTTGGGTGAAGAGGGCGTGCTGATCCGCAACTTCAAACTCATCGACGCCGGCCGAGAGCGCTGGAACGAAATGCGCTCGCTGCTGCTGTCGGGCAAGTATCCCACCCGCAGCGTCCAAGCAAACCTGGCCGACATCTCCGCTCAGGTCGCGGCCAATCATCGCGGCGCGGGCGATCTGTTGCGGCTGGTCGAGCGCTACACCTTGCCGGTTGTGCAAGCCTACATGGACCATATTCAGCGGGCCGCCGAACAGAAGGTGCGCCGCGCACTGGGTCGTCTGCCCAACGGCATCTATCCTTTCACCGACCATCAAGACGACAGTACGCCAATCACCGTGACCATCACCGTCGACGGTGGGCAGGCCACGGTCGATTTTACCGGCACGGGCCCGGTCGTCGACGGCAACCTGAACGCGAACCCGGCAATCACCACTGCGGCCGTCATGTACGTGCTGCGCTGCATGCTCGACGAGGAGATTCCGCTCAATCAGGGCGTGCTGGCGCCGGTCGACATCGTCATTCCGCCCGGGCTGCTCAATCCGCCGGAGCAGGCGCGTCCAGAAGATTCCCCCGCCGTCGTGGGCGGCAACGTGGAAACCTCGCAGCGCGTGGTCGACGTTTTACTCGGCGCGCTCGGCCTGGCCGCTGCCAGCCAGGGAACGATGAACAATCTGCTCTTCGGCGACGCGACTTTCGGCTACTACGAAACCATCTGCGGCGGCTGCGGAGCAACCCGCGATACCGACGGCGCCGACGCGGTGCACACGCACATGACCAACACGCGACTGACCGATCCCGAGGTCCTCGAGCGCCGGTATCCGGTGCGGCTGCGATCGTTTGTCATTCGCCGCGGTTCCGGCGGCCGAGGCGCTCGGCACGGCGGCGACGGTGTCGTGCGCGAAATCGAATTCCTCGCGCCGCTGGAAGTCTCGATCCTGTCGCAACGCCGCGGCCCGTATCCGCCGTATGGTCTGGAGGGGGGCGAACCCGGCGCGCCGGGTCAAAACTGGCTCGAGCGCGCGGGCGGCGAGCGCGAAGCTCTGATGGGCCGTGCCCAATTCCGCGTCGCACCGGGCGACATTCTGACCATCGAAACCCCCGGCGGCGGCGGGTTTGGCAAAGCCCCGTAGGCCGGCGATGGCCTAAGCCGCCGGTTCGGCGGCCGGCTGTTCGTAGTCGCGTCCGCGCACCGCGGCGAGCACGATCAGCAGCAATCCCACCGCCATCATCGTGCCGGCCAACATTAGCGGCATCACCGCGGCTTTCACGCCCAGCCGCTCGGCCAAAAGCTGGTTTTCAACCAGCGGCACGCCGGCCATCGGCCCCATGATGCGCGCCAGCGACGAAATGCTTTGGCCGATGCCCAGAATTCCGCCCTGCTTGGCCGGGTCGGTCCACCGCGAGAGCATCGCATTGAGCGACGGAGTCATGAACGCGAAACCGCTCACCACAATTCCCAAGCCCACCAACAGCAGCGTGAGCGAGGCCTGCGTCGTCGAATAGGCGAGCAGCAGGAACCCGCCGATTTCGACCAGCGTGCCCGAACCCGCTAACACCGGTTCGCTCACGCGCGTCGACAGCGGACGCACGATGCCACCTTGCACGAAAGCCAACACGATGCCGATGTAGGCATAGATCAGGCAGATCTGCCGAAACGAAAACTCGTAGCCGGTATCCTTGTTCTTGAGTATCAGCGAGAGCGTCGATTCCAGGTTGGCAAACGAGAACACGCAAATGAACGTCGCCAACAGCAGCACGCCAATCGCCGGTGTGCGCAGCGCGTCGGCCAGTGCCTTGCGTTCGAACCAATGGCGCCGCGCCGCCTGGCTGTCGGGCCCCAAGCTTTCCGGCAGCTTGAAATACGCCAGCGCCAGGGCAATGGCCGACAAGCCCGCCGCGGCATAGCCCGGCCCTGGTCCCGGATCGCCCTCGCCGCTGGGCACGGCAAAAAAACCGAACAGCGGTCCGAACGTAAACCCCAGTCCAAAGGCGGCGCCGATCAGGGCCATTCCCTTGGCACGGTTTTCCTTGCTGGTCACGTCGGCAATGTAGGCATGCGCGGTCGAAATCGTCGCCCCGGCAATTCCCGCTCCGATTCGCGAGACGAACAGCAGCGGCAGGCTCTTCATCACCGTGGCGATGCCGAACAGCGTGTAAAACACCACGGAGCTCATCAGCCCGAACATCAGCACCGGCCGCCGGCCGATGCGATCGGAAAGCCGCCCCCACAGCGGCGCGCACAAGAACTGCATTGCCGAAAAGCTCGACATCAACAGCGCGATCACCACCCCAACCCGCGCGTGCCCCACTTCCAGGTCCATCTGCGCCGCGAAATCCTTGGCGTAGATCGGCAACAGCGGAATCACCATGCCAAATCCCAACAGGTCGATGAAGACCGTCAGAAAGATAACCAGCAGCGAGCCTTTGCGGGGTGTGTCCGTCATGGGCGGGATTCTACTTCGAACGGGGCGTAAAAAGTCGACCTGAGCTATTCTAGCAGCGCGGCCGAAGGCCCCCAGGCCAAATGACAAATCCCGCGCGGCGTGCCCGCTGGCCGAGCGACGCGCCGAACTTTATGATTTGAAGGATGATTTCCACCACTTTCGAACAACGCCGCCAATTTGAGGCCCTGGGTGCCAAGCAGCTCGCTGTGCATCAGTTGCGGCGTCTCAACGGGCTGCTGAAGACGATTCTGCCGCACAATCGCTTTTACGCGGAAAAGTTGGCGCTGCCCGCCGATGCGCTTTCGCACCCCGACGGTCCGCTCCGTTCGCTCGACCAACTGGTCGAGCTACCCTTCACGTTCAAGGAAGAGTTGCTTTCTTCGGGCCCCAATCAGCTCGCCGCGAACCTGACGTATCCGCGCGAGAAGTACATTCGCTTTCATCAAACCTCGGGCACGCGCGGCCGGCCGCTGGTCGTGCTCGACACGGCCGAAGATTGGGACTGGTGGCTCAATTGTTGGCAGTTCGTCATGGACGCCGCCGAAATCAACCCCGGCGATTGCGTCTTCATGGCGTTTTCGTTCGGACCGTTCGTCGGCTTCTGGAGCGCCTTCGATGCCGCCTGCCGCGGGGCTGCCTGGCCGTGCCGGGCGGCGGTTTGACGACGCTCGCCCGGCTTGAACTGATGCGGACCACGGGAGCCAACGCCGTCTTCTGCACGCCCAGTTACGCCCTGCACCTGGCCGAGGTGGGCGCCGAGCATCAAATCAACGTTGGCGAACTGGACGTTCGCACGCTCATCCTGGCCGGCGAGCCCGGCGGTTCGGTGCCCGCCACTCGTGCTCGTATCGAACAAGCCTGGCAAGCCCGCGTGCTCGATCACAGCGGCGCCACCGAAGTCGGCCCCTGGGGCTACGGCGACTGGCAAGGCGGTGGAGTTTACGTCAACGAACACGACTTCATCGCCGAGTTCCTCAATGTCGAAACCGGCACCGGCGCCGCCGAAGGCGAGTTGTCCGAACTCGTGCTCACGAACCTTGGCCGAGCCGGCAGCCCCATTATTCGCTATCGAACCGGCGACCTGGTGCGCCCCAGTTGGCAACACGGCGGCGACAATCGCTTCGTCTACCTGCCCGGCGGAGTACTGTCGCGCGCGGATGACATGATGGTCATTCGCGGCGTCAACGTTTTCCCTAGCTCGGTCGAGCAGATTCTGCGGAGCTTTCCCGAGTTAATCGAATATCGCATGACCGCCCGCAAACTCGGCGAAATGGATCACCTGGTCGTGGAGATCGAAGATCGCCTGAGCCAGCCCGATCGGGTTGCCACGGAACTTCACCTGCGGTTGGGGCTCAAGGTCGAAGTCCTGGCGGTGCCGCTCGGCACATTGCCACGGGTTGAGGGCAAAGGTAAACGATTCATCGACGAGCGATGTCACCCGACACCCAAACACAACTAGCCGGCAGCCAGCTGGTCGACGCGAACGCAGCGCAGTTGCGCGCAGCCATTCGGGCCGGAACGTGGACCGGTCCGACCGCCGGACTGGCGCGGGGCTATGTGCAGGCCAACCTCGTCATCTTGCCGGCCGAGGCGGCGACGGAATTCGCGGAGTTTTGCCGCTCGAACGACCGCCCTTGCCCGCTACTCGAACAAACGGCCGCCGGTGACCCCGAGCCCCACATAACCGCGCCCGGCGCCGACTTGCGCACCGACGTGCCGCGCTACCGCGTATTCCGCCAGGGGATTCTCGATCCGCAGGAACTCACCGACATCCGCTCGCTGTGGCGCGACGATCTGGTGGCCTTTTTGCTCGGCTGCTCGTTTACCTTCGAGAATGCACTGGAGCGCGAAGGTCTGCCCGTGCGGCACCTTGCCGAGCGGCGCAACGTGCCGATGTACCGTACGCAGCTTCGCTGCCAGCCGGCCGGCCGATTCGCGGGCAACCTGGTCGTGAGCATGCGCCCCTATCCGCCGGAGATGGTTGAGCGAGTCGTGGAAGTGACCAGCCGCTTCCCCACCATGCACGGCAGCCCCGTGCACGTCGGCGATCCGGCCGCGTTGGGCATCGGCGACCTGGCGTGCCCCGACTTTGGCGATGCGGTCACGATTCACCCCGGCGAAGTGCCCCTGTTTTGGGCTTGCGGCGTTACACCTCAAGTGGCGCTACTCAATGCCCGACTCGAACTGGCCATTACCCACAGCCCCGGCTGCATGTTTGTCACCGATCTGCGCGACGCCGACCACGAATCGCGCACCACCTAACCAATCGCTCAACCGCCCGCGGCAATTTTCATGAACGAGCACAATTTTCCTGTCGATTGGTGTCGCGGGCAGTTTCCCGCGCTGCACCGCAATTTCGGAAACCGGCCTGCCGTTTTCCTCGACGGCCCGGCCGGCAGCCAGGTACCCCAGCGGGTCATCGACGCAATCAGCCGCTACCTGATCGAAACGAACGCCAATCACGGCGGTCGATTTCCGACGAGCATCGACAGCGATGCCATGCTGGAAGAAGCCCATCGGGCCGTCGCCGATCTGTTGGGCGCGCCTGATTGGCACTCGACCGTTTTCGGCGCGAACATGACTTCGCTCACCTTCGCGTTCAGCCGCGCGCTGGCTCGCACCTGGAAGGCCGGCGACGAGATCATCGTCACCAGGCTCGATCACGACGCCAACGTTCGCCCCTGGGTGTTGGCCGCCCGCGACGCAAACGTGAAGGTGCACTTCATCCCGTTTCGCCACGACGACTGCACGCTCGACCTGATGGCGCTTCGCGATGCGCTCAACGACCGCACGCGGTTGGTCGCCGTCGGTTGTGCGTCCAACTCGGTGGGCACGATCAACCCCGTCACCCATATCTGCCGCTGGGCCCACGACGCGGGCAGCCAGGTCTATCTCGACGCGGTGCATTACGCCCCGCACGGGTTGATCGACGTCGAGGCCTGGGACTGCGATTACCTTGCCTGCTCGGCCTACAAGTTCTTCGGCCCCCACGTGGGCATCTTATGGGGACGCGCCGAACTGCTCGAAACGCTCACGCCCTACAAGGTGCGACCGGCAGCCGACACGCTGCCCGAATGTTGGATGACCGGCACGCAAAACCACGAGGGCATTGCCGGAGTGCTGGCCGCCATCGAGTATCTGGCCGATCTCGGCAGGCACATGCACCCCTCGGCACCGTCGCGCCGCGAGGCGCTGCGCCACGCATTTCACGAAATCGGCGCATACGAACGGCACTTGTGCGAGCAGTTGTTGGCCGGACTCGCCGATCTGCACAACGTCCATGTGTGGGGCATCGACGATCGCGAGCGGCTAGACCAGCGCGTGCCGACCGTCTCGATCACGCATGCCCGCCGCTCGCCTCTCAAACTGGTTGAGTATCTGGCCGAGCGGGGCGTTTTTGCCTGGCACGGAAATTTTTACGCCCTGGAGCTGAGCGAATCGCTAGGGCTCGAGCCAGAGGGGCTCGTGCGGCTGGGCCTCTTGCATTACAACACAGCCGGCGAAGTCGAGCGGCTTTTGATGGCGCTCACGGAATTGGAGTAAGCAACCCCGGCATGGATCCACAACCCAGCAAACTCGAAATTCGCGACGGCAACAAGCTGCTCATCGTATGGAACGACGGCATGCAGCGCGAAATCGCATTTGGCGAGCTGCGCAAGGCCTGTCCTTGCGCCACTTGCCGCGAACAGCGCAAGCAGCCGGCCGAACCGGCGGGCGGTCTGACCGTTCTCTCAATGGCCGAAGCCCGGCCGCTCTCGATCCAAAGCATGCAACCGGTGGGCAGCTACGCCTACAATATCGCCTTCAGCGACGGCCACGACACCGGCATCTTCACCCTCGAATTGCTCCGCACGCTCGGCCGGGAAGTCGGCACCTAGCGGGCAACACAGCCTACGGAATTGCTGGTTCACCCACCGGTTTGCCCAGGCCTTCCTGAAACGGCTTCAGGTTGCCGACGTCTTTCGACTCGACTTCCTTGGCCTTGATGATCTCCTTGCGGCCGAGGTGAATCTTCTGATAGACGTCGTCCGAGATGATGTAGTACCAGTCGGCAAAGCGCTCGTTGAGCTCCTTGACCTTCTCCTGGCCGGCCTTCACCTTCTCGTCGTACTCATCCTGCCGCCGCTTGTTTTCCTTTTCGACGGCAATCCGCTCGGCTTCCTCGGCCGTCGCCGGTTTGGCCGGCTCGGCCGGTTTCTCTTCGGCCGGTTTCTCTTCGGCGGCTGATTCCTCGGCCGGCTGTTCCTCGGCAGCCGCTTCCCGTGCGGCGGTCTTGGTTTCCGGCACGCTTTGCTCGGCCGCTTCGCCCGGCTTCGCTTCGTCAGCCGGCTTTGCCTCTTCGGTCTGCGGTTTTTCTTCGGCCGCGGCCGGCTCCTCGGCCGGCTTGTCTTCGGCGGCGGGCGTTTCGTCCGACTTGGGCTCTTCTGCCTGCGCCTCGGCCGGTTTCTCCTCGCCCGGCATCGGCTGCATTTCCGGCTTGGGAATCAGGTTCTCGTCGAACTGGGCCGTGACGAATAGGTAGCGGCTGGGACCGGTACTCTTGGCTTCGCCGGAGCCTTCCTGCTTGGCGTCATCGTCGCCGGCCTCGGTCGTGGCGGCGTCGGCCAGATTGCCAAACCGCAGCACGTACTTCACACCGTCCTTGGTGGCGACGGTCGCTTCTCCTTCGGTCGAATAAATCTGCAACGGTTCGCCCTGGGCGGCAAGCGGCAGGAAACCGCGCTGCTGCAGCGAGACGAACGCCTCGCGATTCTTGACGAACTCGTCGCTGGCCTTCAGGTCCTGGCTCAAACCGGCGGGCTTGCGCTCGACGTCGATGATCTTCAAATCGTCGAGCGCCGTTTTCATCGCGTTCAGTTTCTCGGTGTTCAGTTCCTCACCTTCGGTCAAGGTGACCGTGGTCGCTTGCTGGTCGTCGCCGAACTCCTTCATCTCGATCAGCTTCCATTCGCTCTTGGAGTCGTCGAAGGCCAGGTCGATTTCGCTTCGCTTTTCCAGCGCGTAACCAAGATTCCCCTCCGGCGTAACGCCCGACCGGGTCGAGTAGTCATTCAGCTCCACCTCGCGAACGTCGAACGCGTTCAGCTTCAAGAGGTCTTTTTCGATCCAATCGTCGAACTTCGTCGAGAACTCGTCGGTCTTCACGGCCACCGTGTAAATCGGATCGCGATCCGCTTCGCGCACATAGTGCAACTGCGGCGCATCTTTCACCGCCTTGCCGATCACCAGGTCGGCCAGCACCTTGTCGGCACTGTCGCGAATCGTCACCCGGGTGCCCACGCCGGTCATGCCAACCTTCAGATCCTTGGGGTCGGGCGTGATCACGCCGTAGGTCTTCTGCTCGCCGGGCTTGGTGCTGACCATGCCGAGAATCTTGAGATCCATCAGCGACGTTGCGGCCTGGGCCATATGCTCGGCGGCGTCGGCCGGGTAGTTCTCGTGCGAGGGAATCGCCCAGACGCCTTTTTCCTGCGCAACCTTGAAATCGCGAATGGCGGCGGTCTCTTCGTTGAACGTCACGATCTCCAGGCTCTTGGCCGCCAGCGGATTCTCAAACTTGGGAAACAGCTTCTTGCCCACCTGGTCCGGCACGCTCGTATCGGCGGGTGCCGGTCGCCACGGTTCCCAGGCCACCAGCAAGGCCATGCCGGCCACCAGGAGATAGGTCAGCGTTTTTTTATTCTCATTCGATTGCATGGATGACAACCTCGTTCCCTAACGCAGGCGAGCACGCGAAACGCCTTCGCGTTCGCGGGCCCGGCGATTGAAAAATACGATAAGTCCAACGACCAACGGCGGAATCGGCGGCAACAGAATCGCCCACAGCTTATAGCGATCTTGCACCGAGTGAATGTTCTGATCCAGCTCGCGCTGGGCCGCCTTGAGCGCCTGATCGCGCTCGTTCTTCAGCGTTTCCAATTTCACGTCCAACTCGCGCTGGCCTTGCTGCTGCGCGGCCAACACGTCGATCGCGGCCTGCTGCCGATTCACGCCCTCGCGCTTTTGCAGGGCCTGAATCTTCTGATCGAAGGCCGTCTGGGCCTTGAGGCGGGCGTTTTCGAAATCCTGCTGGAACTTCTCACGCGCCTTGTCGGCTTTGGCATGCGCGCTTTCGGTCCGCTTCTGCAATTGCGTCAGCGAGCGGTGCGTCGGTCGACGGGTGCGAATCTCCACAAAGCGATCGTCGCCAGCCAACACGTCCAGCACGTTGAGCACGAACGGCACGTTGTCAAACTGGAACTCGATCTCATCGGCCGTGTCGGTGCCGCGGGCACGCAATCGGAAAAACTCGCCGAACAGACAGTCGATGTCCGCCACCAGCACCACGTTGATCTCGGGCTCGGCGGCCGGCTTGGCCTCGGCTTCCTTGGCTTCGGTGTCCTTGGCCGATTCGTCCGCCTTCGTGTCCGTGCCCTCTTCCTTGGCGGTCGCTGTCGCGTCCGCTTCGGCAGTCTTCGCGTCCGCTTCCTCGGCCTTGGTATCCTCGGTCTCCGACTCGACCTTCGCTTCCTGATCCGACATCGGCAGATTCTTGACCGCCGGATGCCCCGCCGGCAGATTCAGCCCGTGCAGCGGGCTTTCGGCGGCCGCCGGAACCTTGCCGGTGATGCGAGCCGCCATCACGTACGTGTCGCCGGTCGGCTTTTCCAACAGCGGAATGTCGGGATTCATTTGCGGCGGACCCATGAAGCTCCGCTGCATGATCTGGTCGGCGAGAATGGTTCCCGTCTTGTTGTTGGTCGTCGCCAACTGTTTGAATTTCAGATCCGAGGAATTCAAACCTGTGACGCTTCCCGGAAACAGGAACAGCACTTGCTGCAGGTCGCGGGTAATCGGGCTTTCCGGGTTGAATGCTTCCTTCGCTCCCGAACCCCGTTCGATGAACACCCATTCGTGCGGCAATCCCGGCAGCTTGGGAAACGGATTGTAGTCCTGCCAGGCGACCTTGTTGCCCGTGAAGTCGACGCCCAGCAGCGCCCACAACTCGGTGATGTCTCCCTTGGGCTGCGGCGGCTGCCGCTGCTGCATGAACGGATTGTTGGCACCCGGCGGCATCTTGGGGGCGTTGGTGCCGGGAATCTCGGGGTTGAGCAGCGGAAACGGATCTTCGAAGATCGCCGTCTTTTGCCCCGCTTTGACCGCGGCGATGAAGTTCTTCATCGGTTCGGGCCCCAACGACGACGGCTGCACGGCCAACAGCACGTCGAACTTTTCGGTAATCGGGCTGCTGGCGTCAACCTGCACCACCTCGTACTGCTTTTCCAATTCCTCGATGATCTGCTGGTTCTGGCCCGGCATCATCGTCTGCATGTTGAAGCTGCCGTACAGCTGGGCGTCGGTTTGCAGCACGCCCACCTTCTTCCGCTCCTGCTGGCTCACCGTGGCAATCGAACGCACCAACTCATATTCCACCGGAATGCCCCGATCGAGAAACGGAATCACGACCTTGTCGAGCCCGCAATTGATCGCCAGCCCCAGGAAGATCTCCTCGCGCGTGAAAGCGCCGCGAGCTCGTCCCTCGACCGGCACGGGGGTGATCTTGTACTGCTGCTCGGCAATGGTTGCTTCTTCGCTAAACGGCTCCACCTCGTGGCCGATGACGCGAATCTTGTCTCCGCCCAGCGCCTGAAACTCGCGCAGTGTCGACAGCAAATTCAGCCGCGTCTGCACGTACGACTCGGGCACCGTCGGGCTGACAAAGTATTCGATCACCACCGGATGGGCCGGATCGATGTCCTTGATCAGCTGCCGGCTCTGCGGCGAGAGCGAGTTGATCTGTTCGGTCGTCACGTCGGCCCGCAACGAATCGTGCCGCGTGAGGAACACGTTCAGGCAAACCACGACCAGCACCAGCGCCAAGAATCGGATCAGGTAGTGCACGGCCGTGTTGCTCCCCTCGACCCCGCCGCGCCAATGACGACGGCCGATGAGCACCACGCTGAGGTAGAGCATGATCGCCACGATCGCCAGAAAGTATCCGACGCTGGCAAAGCTGATCACGCCGCTGGCAAAATCGCGAAACTGCTCGCTGATGCTGAGCTGTTTGAGCGGCCGCAGCCAGGCCCAATCGGGCATTGAGCCGGCAAACGCCAGCGGTGCGTTGAATAGCGCGCCCAGAATGAATCCCACGGTCAGGTTGCCCGTCAGGAACGAAGCCACCATGCCGATCGAAAGCATCGCCAGACCGACGATCCAGTAGCCAAAGTAGGTCCCCATTAGCAGGCCGCCGTCCGGCCAGCCCAGGCTGATCAGCACCGCCCAGTTCGAAACCAGCGAGAACGCCAGCGACACGCTGTAGATCGCCACCGCCGCCAGGTACTTACCCAGCACCACGTCGAAGTCGCCGGCCGGAATCGTCAGCAGCAGTTCGTCGGTCCCCTGCCGCCGCTCATCCGCCCAAATGCTCATGGTGATCGCGGGAATGAACACCAGCAGGATGTACGGCAGGTACCGGTTCAACTGGTCGAGGTTTGCCAGGTTGGCGTTGAAAAACTCATTCGGCCAGAAGGCGGCGAACGAGCTCAACAACACAAACACGCAAATGAAGACATAACCGGTCGGATTACTGAAATAGCTGATGAAGTTCCGGCGGAAGATCGCCAGGATCACGTGTAAGTTCATGGCTTCTATCCGAGTTCCTGAATCTGGAGTTTTCGGTTGGTCGCGTCTGCCGGCCGCTCGTGCGGCTGGGGCAAATGCAGTTGTTTTTGGCCGAGCCGCCGCGTCATCCGGCGGCGGCTCGATGTTTCTAGGCCCCGTGGGCGGTTAGCTCGTGGAAGCGGTCGTCGAGCGACTGGCCCGTGCTGGTCAATCCGGACACCGGTCCGTCGTACACCAGCCGGCCTTCGTTGATGAACAGCACGCGGCTGGCAATCGCGTCGACCTCTTGCAGAATGTGGGTGGAGAGCAGAATGGTTTTGTTTTCGCCCAACGTGCGAATCGTCTTGCGGACGTCGCGAATCTGGTTTGGGTCCAATCCCGCGGTCGGTTCGTCCAGAATCAGCACGTCGGGCTCGTGCAGCAGGGCCTGGGCCATGCCCACCCGCTGACGATATCCCTTGGAGAGCTTCGAGATCGCCTTGCCGATTACCGACCCCAAGTCGCACAGCTCAACCACCGCATCGATCCGCTGCCGTTTGCGCTGCGGAGTCATGCCGCGGGCGTCGGCAAAAAATTCGAGCAGAGTGCGGGGCGTCATGTCGGGATACAGCGGACCGTTCTCCGGCAGATAGCCCAGCTTCGCCGAGCCGGCCAATCGATCGGTGGCCATGTCGTGTCCGGCGATCCGGGCCACGCCCCGGCTGGGAGCCAGGTACCCGGTGAGCAACTTCATCGTGGTGCTCTTACCGGCGCCGTTGGGCCCCAGGAAGGCCACGACCTGTCCCTGGGGAACGGTAAACGAGACGTCGTCGATGGCGGCAAAATCGCCGTAGTACTTCGACAGCCCCACGGCCTCGACCATGGGCGGGCCTTGCTGATCCTGCGCGGGCTGCTGATTCATGGATGGACTACTCCGCATTCAAACTGAGGGAAATACAGCACTCGTTTCCTGGCCGAACTATCGGAAACTCCCGCAACACTCGCTAGTACCGCGGGACCGCGGCGAGCCCGTGGCCCGGCCGGGGGGCGAAAATCTGCCCTTCAAAGCGCTCTAGAGGGTACTACGAACGTAGCTTCCCTGTCCAGACTACGCAGCCAGCAAGGTTTTGGATCGGACCGGCCAGCCATTTTTGGCCGTCCGACGCTGCCGAGCGAAACAGTTGAACCGGTCGCCCCGCGCCCGGCCGCTAGCCTGTCGCCGATTCGACCGCCGGCGAGTCGACCGTGGGCCTGCCGCCGGCCGGCAACCGCACCCGCCGCAGCCGATATCCGAGCATTGGCGACGAGACCAACGCCGCGGCGTGATACGCCGATAACCCACAACAAACCACCGCACGGATCACGGATTTGCGGGGTATGCGCCCGTCATCCCCGCGCCCGCCGAAACGAAATCCGCCGCCGCCAGTGCGCATCGTCCGTCTCGGGGAAATCCGTGCGGTAGTGAACGCCGCGGGTCTCTTCACGCTCGAGCGCCGCTTCGATCACCACGCGGGCCACGGTCAGCATGTTTTGCAGTTCCCAGCCATGCGTGTCGTGAAACTGCCGCGGCAGCACGTACTCGCACCAGCGGTCGACGTTTTCCGCCGCCTCCAGCAGCGTTTCCTTCTGGCGGCGCACGCCTGCGCCGCGCCACACGACACTTTTGAGCGAATTGCGAATGTCGGCCAGGTCCAACAGCTCGGCGCCGTTTTCCACCTTGGCGTTCGAGAGCGGCAGCGCCTTGAAGTCGTCGGGCGTTTCGGCGGCCAACCGGGCCGCTGCCTCGCCAGCGTAGGCCCCAAACACCAGGCCTTCGAGCAGACTGTTCGAAGCCAACCGATTCGCGCCGTGCAATCCGCTGGACGTGCATTCGCCGGCCGCCCACAGCCCCGGAAGCGTCGTTCGCCCCTGCATGTCAACGCTCACCCCGCCAATCATGTAATGCGCCCCGGGCCGCACCGGAATCCAATCCTGCGTGATGTCGAGCGCGAACTCCGCGCAGGTGGCCGCGATGCCGGGGAACCGGGCACGCACCTTTTCGGCGTCCAGATGCGTGAGGTCGAGATACACGCTCGGATGCCGCGTCCGTTCCATCTGCGTCACGATTGCCCGGCTCACCACGTCGCGCGGGGCCAGTTCGCCCCGCTCGTCAAAGTCGGACATGAAGGCATGGCCGTTGCGATCCACCAGCCGCGCTCCCTCGCCCCGCATCGCCTCGGTGATCAAGCTGCGGCTGCTGCCGGCGATATAGAGGACGGTGGGATGAAATTGCATGAACTCCATGTCGCGCAGTTCGGCGCCGGCCCGATAGGCAATGGCCAGCCCGTCGCCGGTGGCCACCTCGGGATTCGTCGTCTCGCGATAGATCTGCCCGATGCCGCCGGTACACAAAATCGTTTGCTTGGCCCAGACCAGCGACGGTCCCTCGGCCTCGGTCCATACGAGTGCGCCGCGGCAGCGGCCGTCGTGCGTCAACAGGTCGAGCGTGAAGGCATGCTCCCAAACGTCGACGTTCGGCGCCGCGAGCGTGCGATCGATGACCGCCCGCATCACCTCCTTGCCCGTGGCGTCCCCCAGCGCGTGGACGATGCGATGGTGGCTATGGCCCCCCTCGCGCCCCAGTGCTAGCGCTCCGCGCTCCTGATCGAAGTTCGTGCCCCACTCGATCAACTCTTTGATCCGCGCCGGCGCTTCGCGCACCACGAACTCGACCACCTCCGGATCGCACAAGTTGCCCCCAACTCGCAACGTGTCGGCAATGTGATCCTCAAAACGATCCTCCGGGTCGATCACCCCGGCGATGCCCCCCTGGGCATAGTTGCTGTTCGATTGCCGCAGCCCTCCCTTGGTAATGACCAACACGGAAAGCTCCGGCGGCACGGCCAGCGCCGCCCGCAACCCGGCCAAACCGCCTCCGATCACGAGCACGTCGGCAAACCGATGCGGCCCGCGCTTGGGATGAAAAGGGACCAGATAGCGGGGCGTGCGTTCGAGCATGGAGATTCCGCGACTTGTTCGGAGCGGCGAATTCAGTGGGGGGGCCTGGTGAAAAGCCTATCCTAACGCGGCGCTCACACCCAAGCTATTCGCGCCGCCAGTTAATCAATTGTGAACGATTTGTATTTCACTTTGAGGTCAGTCAAAATGCCGTCGTCGTCGCTCCCGAGCACAACCGAGTCGGCGGCTTCACAATCCAATGGGCATTTACTGTTTAAGGAGTGCGCTTCATGACCAGGCCCAGGCATATCCGGTTTCTCTCCACCATTCTGGTCGCCGCGCTCACATCCCCGGCGCTGGCCATCGGACCGACGAGCACGCTTTACATCACGAACTACCTGGAACTCGGTGGGGGCACGGTGACGGGTCTCGACCTGATCCAAGGCGCCTCGGCCAGTTCCTATCCCACCAGTAGCCCGCTGGGCATCGACATTGCCGTCTATGGTGATGTTCGCACCATGGGCTACTCCGACACGGACCAGGGGGAAAAGTTCGACCTACTCGCGACGCCGGTGGCCGGCGGACCATACGTAAACAACATCGTCGGCTCGCAACTGCACGACGGAACGTCCGACGGAAACTTCAACTACAGCGTAAACTACTCGACCGGCGATGTGCTTCAGTTCGATCGCAATTGGGCCAACCCGGTCGTGCTGTTCAACGCCACCGCCGACCTGCCCGATGCCGGTTGGATTACGATGAACGCCAGCGACGGGAGTTTTTGGATCTCGCAATGGGGCGGACCCGACCTGGTCGCGCATTTCACTTCCACCGGAACCCTGCTGGGTAGCTTCAATTCGGGCGTACTTGGCAGCGTTGGCCTGGCGCTCGACCCGGTCGATGGCACGCTGTGGATGGGTGACAGTACGTTTACACTGCACCAGTTCAGCCAGAGCGGCACTCCGCTGCAGTCGGTGCCGTACGCCTTGCAAGGTTCCTGGTACGGCATGGAGTTCGACACAACGCCCATTCCCGAACCCTCTGGCTTCGCGCTGGCGACCGCGGCGCTGCTCGGCGTGGCCGTTTGGCACCTGCGACGCCACAAAAGCCAATTTGGGTCCGCCGAGGCAACGGCAATCATTTAGAAGGCTGACCGCAACGAGCGACGCGACGGTTTCGGTCACGTGCGCGAGGAACAAGCGGCCATCGTGCTGTTGGCCGCCTTCTCAAAGACGCTATTTGCCCCCGCGGGATGTCCCTTGGGTATAGGCCTTGAAAGCTTCCGAATACTCCGGCGGGGGCGTCGTGCGATGCGACTCCTGATAGCCCTGCGAACGATCGTCGCGCGCGGCGTTGCTCCCCAGTTTCGAGCCGCGCGGACGCAGCCCGAGGCTACGCAGCGTTTCGTCCAGTTGCCGTCGGCTGCCGCCGCGCAGTGTCCGTCCTGGGGGCATTCTTTCGCATCGCTTCCCAACGCTTGACGAAATCTTCGGCTTGTTGCCGCGTCCAACCCAGCTGGTCGAGCAGTTGCGGATCGGGCTCGTCCTTGTTCAATTCGTGCTTGAGGTGCTCAAGCGCCAAGTCGGTGGCCTTGCGCGTGTACTCCAGATTGGCTTCGTCGGCCGAATCGACGCCGGGCTTCCACGGCTGCTCCGATGCGGTGTTCGGATTTTTCGGCTTGCCAGTCGCACGGTCGCCCCCCTCGGCGCCGCCCGAACCGCCGTCCGATTTGCTCGCCGCGTCGGGTGACTTTTCACTGCTTTGTCCTTTGGAAGCCGAGTCGCCGCCGGGCTGCTGGTTCTTACCGCCGCCAGATTGTTGCTTGGAACCCGGGCCCTGCTGCGAACCACGCTTGCCGGTCTTGCCGTCTGCCTGGCGGTCGTCGCCGGCGCGGTCCGACGTTTCACCGTCGCCCGACTGCTCCGACTGGCCAGCCCCTTCGTCAGACGCGGTGTTTTGTCCGGCGCCGCCGGTCCCCGACTGGTTCGACTTTTGTCCGCCGCCCCGCTTTCCGCCTCCCGATCGATCGCCGTCGGATTCCCCTTCGCTGTCCGACTCGCGCTTGCTGTTCGAGGGCGACTGCTCCTCGTTTTCGCGCGAGGACTGCTGCTCACCGCCGCTCGGCTGCTTGGATTTCTCGCGCGGCTGATTCGATTCCTGCGGCTGCGGCGAACCTTGATTTTCGTTCGATTTTTGCCCGGCGCCGGAGTTGCCTTTCTCCTGCTGGCCATCGCCCCCCTTGGCATCGGGTCGCTGCTCGTCGGACTGCGGCGCCTTTTGATCGCCGCTGCGCGTGGGATCGTCTTTCGACTGGGCCCCCTGCCCCTTCGTGTCGGAATTCTGCGGTGTGCCGTCCTCGCGCGTATTGTTGTCCTGCGTGGCACCCTCGCGCGAGTTGGGCTTTTCGCCCTGCTCGCCAGGCTTTTGTTCGCCAGACGGCTTGCCGGCCTGCTGATCCTGGCTCGTGCCTTCACCCCGTTGACGCTCGCTGGCGCCGGACTTCTCGCCCTGCGACCGTTTGCCTTGCTGGCCGTCCGTACTGCTTTGCCCCTGCTCGTCGCTCGACGGCGAGTCGCCGCCGGCTTGTTCGTCTTGTTGCTGACCTTCCCCTTGCTGCGACTTCTCGCCGGGCTGCGATTGGCCTCCAGACTGTTCACCGGATTGGGATCGCTGATCGCCGGGCTGATTCTGTCCTTGACCGCCTTGGTCTTTTCCACCCTGTTGTTTGCCGTTCTGTTGCGACGGGTCCGCCGGCTTTCCTTGTTGTCCCTGCTCGTCTTGTTGCTTTCCGGACGACTGCTTGCCTGGCTCGCGCGGATCGATCGTCACCGCCTTGCTGATCACCCTTTTGCTCGCCAGCCGGCTGGCCGTTTTGCTGATCGCCCGAGCGCTGCTGTTCGCCCGATTGTTGCTTGTCGCCCGCTTGGCCATCGCGGCCCTGTTGATTGTCCGCGCTCGATTCCTCCTGTTGGTCGCGATGCTTCAGAATCCGTTCGAAGGCTTCGCCGTCATTGGTCCCGTCGCTCGGCACGCTTTGCTGCTGGTCGCCCGAGTCGCTCGCGCCGGTTTGCCCGTCGCTCGACGGTTTTCCGTCCGCCTGCTTTTCGCCCGACTGCTGCTGCCCGGACTTTTCGCCGCCGGATTGTTTACTGCCCGATTGTCCGGCGCCGTCTTGCCCTTTGCCCGACTCGCCAGCATTCTGTTCACCCTGCTTTCCGTCGCCCGACTGCGAGTTCCCTTCGCTCCCGGCTTTGGACGCCGACGAATCGGACCCCTGTTCGCCTTCCTCGGCGTTTCCACCGCGCTCTTCGCCGGGCTTCCGCTCGGTCGCACCCGAGTTGTCGGACGAACGCTCGTCGCCGGCTTGGCCCTGCGCGGCATGATCCGGTTCGGCGGGATCGGCACTGCGCGGATGCGCGTCGTCGCCGCCGGGTTGTTGTGCGTCTCCCTGTCGGCGCGGATCGTCGGGGGAATTACCGCGGGCCAACGGATCCCCTGTCGAGCGGCCGGTGGCCGCGACGATGCGAATCCGCCGCCGGGAGGTTTCCGTCTGGTTCGGCCGCGGCGACTTGTTGTCCACGGCCATGGCGCGGTACTCGACCGTGTCGCCCACCGCCAGATTCAACCGGCCGGGCTGAAAACGATACTTCTTCACGAACTGGCCGCGCCACGTTTCATCGAGTAGCTTCTCGTCGACAACCGTCTCGGTCCCCTTACTGGCCGCCAGCTTAACGCTGGAGAGCGCGAAGTCCGGGTCGACGGCCACCACTTCCAGATCGACCGCCGCGTCGAGCGGCAGTTCGATCTCCTCGCGGCTCGGCGCCACGAATTGCACTTCCGGCGCCAGATCGCGGGTCACTTCGATTTCATGTTTGACGGGCTGCGGATTCCGCTGCCCCTCGGTGTTCTTGAAAACGAGCTGATAACTTTCGTGCGAGGGTCCTTCGCGGTCGTCGGCCAACGACAACCGGAAGCTCCCCTTGGCATGCGTGTCCGCGCCGCGCAGTGGCAGGTCGAACGTGTCATTGCAGTCGAAGTCAACGTAAGCCGCGGCGATCTGTTGATTCGCCAGCGCCTCGATCGTTACCTCGGTGCCTTCGATCGCCTTCAGGTCTCCCTGATTCTCGATCCGTTGGGCAAGCAACCCGGTGTACTCGGGGTATTTGTACTCGACAGCCCGCACCACGATCGTGGGAGCCGCCACCACGTCGATCGCATACTCGCGCGTGCGAGCATCACCGGCTTCAATTCGGTACGTCAGACTTTGCTGCAATGCGGCGTCGCCGGCCGGCAACGCGGCGGCATAACGATAATCGCCAGCCGGCCGGGTCATCGCCACGGTCCGATCGACGATCTGCCGATCCGCCGTTGTGTAGTAGAGCACCACCGGCTGGTCAGCGGGCAAACCCTGCACGCGTGCCTTGATCGTCACCCGCTGACCGCGGAACGCCTGAGCGAATCCGGGCTCGATCTCGTCGATCGTGGTGCTTGTGGGCGGAGTGATATCGGCCCAGGGCATCACCACGCGGCCGACCGTTTGAAACAGATTCTTGGGTGAAACGAGTGCATACACCGCGCACAGCGCGACGATCGCCACAAGCACGTATCCCAGGCGGATCAATCGCGTGCGATCGACGGCCGACTCGACCTCCACGCCCGCCAGGTTCGTGGCCGCCTGTTCTTCAATCGCCTCGAACACGCGTTGGTGCACGCCCGCCGGATCGGCCCGGAACAGCAGGAAGTTGAGTAGTGAGTTCTTGAGCGACGGGCGGCTGTGCTCGATCGTGTAAGCCGCATACAGCGGATTGATTCGCTTGACGAGCAGCGGTAGAAGCTGTGTTGCGATCCACCAGCCAGCCGCGCCCAAATAGCCCACCAGCAGCAGCAGCCGTCCCCAAAAGCCCAACCCGCCGCGAACGAGCCAATGATCGATCATGGCGGCCAGGAAGAAGTAGGCCACGCTTCCGGCCACCAGCGCCATCAGCCCGGCCGAGATATCCACGCCGCGCACGTGGCTGCGGGTCTTGCGGAGTTGAGCCTCGATGAACTCGTTGTATTCAACGAATTTCGCGCCGCTCCCCGACGGGGGCTCGGGGGTCTCGATGGTTGGCGGGCCGTGCGATGCCATGATTGGCCGTAGGGGCAAAAGGGACGCCGATGCGTACCCTTAAGTATAGACGATGGGGCAAAGCCCCTCCGCGTAACGAAATCCGAAATGCGCAGGAAGTCGCACTTGGCGGCAATCGCCGCCGGTTTTGCGGGGTGCGCGCTGCCGGTAGCCTAGCGCTTCTGCAATATGGGGCGGCGTGGCTGTGGTACCGAGTCGACCACGGCTCCCATACTCTCCAAAGCCCGTAGCGCTTCGCGCCGGACCGTCTCATCGGGATCGAGCGTGGCCGCTTGCAGGGCCCCCTCGGCGGCCGCGCGTGCCGGCTTGCCGATCTTGCCCAACGCTTCGGCCGCGCCCCGACGGGCCGCCGCTACCGAGCTGTCCAAACCGTGCACGAGCACAGGAATGGCCATCGTCACAATCGGTTCACTATTCGGTGCGACGTTCACCAAGGCAAACGCGCTGGCGACCCGCACCAATTGATCCTCCGAGCGCAATTCTTCCTGCAGCTTAGGAAGTGCCGCCTTGGCCGCCGGACCGATCTTGCCCAGCGCGAAGGCCGCCACCGCACGATTGGGAACGTTCGGGTCGGCGAATTCCTCGAGCACGGCGTCGGTCGCCGGCGCGGCGTCCGGCCCGATTGCCGCCAGCGCGAAGAGCACTTCGCGACGCACGTCCGGGTCCTTGTCGTCCAGCGCTTTGATCAGGGCGGGCACCGTGGCCTTGGCCGTCGGTCCCAGGTAGGTAATCAGCAGCGCAGCGCGGCCGCGGGCTTCCGGTCGCGCGAGTGCGTCATCGAGCGCTTCGGCGGCCTCGTCACCCATCACCGACAAGGCGCCCAACGCCTCGCCCACGGCCGGCTCCTCGCCGTTGAGCACAACGTACGCCAGGGCCGGCACGAGTTGCTTCGGCGGCACCTTCAAATCCACCAGGCCCCGGATCGCGGCACCTTGCACGCGCGGGTTCTTGTCTTTGATTGTTTCCAGCAGCATCTTGATCGCGTGCTCGCGTGCTTGTTGGTTCTGGGGCTCGATGCGCGCTAAGGCCCAGCAGTTAACACATTCTTCCAAGTGGTCCTTGCCGTCCATCGCCTTGCGCAGGGCGTCGGCGGCGCTGGCTGCGCCCGGCCCAATGCTGCCCAAGGCAAATCCAGCGGCATGGGCCACCGACTCGTCGCTGTTTTCCAATAGCGGCGCGATTTGCGACACCGCCGGAGCCGAATCGGCACCGATCCGCGCGTACGCGCGATCAGCACTTCTCGGCGTACTTCCGACCGCTCATCGGCCAGAGCCTTCGTCAGGCTGGGAACGGCGTCCTTGGCACTGGGGCCAAGTTCACCGAGGGCCAACGCGGCCCAATAGCGTGTGTCTTTGTTCTCGAGGGCTCTGCCCAGCACGGGCACCGCGGCGTCGCTGTATTCGGTCAACGTGCCGAGCGCCGCGACGCGCACCGAGGGATCCGCGTCTTCGAGCGCCTTGCCGAGCGCCTCGACGACGACCGCCGGATCGGGATGAATCGTTTCGAGCGCGGCAATCGAAATGCGGCGCACGTGAAAATCCGGATCGCTGATCGCCTTGGCCAGCGCTGGCGCTGCTCCGACGGCGGCCGGACCAATTTGCATCAAGGCATGCGCCGCATGTGCCCGGACCGTCGGAGACTCATCGGTCAGTTGCGCGGCCAGCGCTTCGGTGGCCGAAGCCGCCTCGGGACCCAACTGTCCAAGGGAATCAATCGCCGCCACGCGCGACTTTTCGTCGCCGCTCTTTAGCGCCGCAAGGTCCTTGGCCAGCGCCGCTTTGTCGGCGGCCAATGCGGGCGAGACCAAAACCAGCGAAATCGCCGCCGCACCAACCACCCGCTTCAAAATCCGCACATCCAACCCAAATCGACTTCGCATGACGCGCCTTATAGATGTCTCGAGACGGGATTCGTTGATGATAATCGCCCTGCTGGCAACCACTTTTGACAGCGCGGCCGGAAAGAAAACCGGCGGCATTTCGCGCCGCCCACCGGCACAATCTTTTTTATTGTACGTCGGGCAAGCCCCGTTTTCCTTCGCTGAAATGCATTTCCGCGCGGATAGCCAATTCCGCCGCAAAAATGCCGTATTTTATCGACATCGGCAGCAACTATTGTACCTCCGCCCTTGGCAATGTATACCAGTTTTATAGGTCACCGGCCCGAGCCAACCGCCCAATGCGCACGTAGAATTGGAAACGTGTTCCCGCACCGCGCCGGCGCGGCTCACGCGCTATCACGAACACCAATCGCGTCCCCTGCGACAGGAGATACCCGCATGTTCTGCAAACCGAAATCGCTATGGAGCGGGTTTGCCGCGGGATTGCTGTTGGCCAGTGCGGCCCTGGCCCAACAAACTCCACAATCTCAGCCGGGCGCCACTTATCAGCCTGGCACCTTCTATCCGCCCTACTACGGTGGTGGCAGCGGCTACGGCGGAGGCGGACGTGGTTGGGGCGGCTGGGGTGGCTGGGGCGGTGTCGGTTCGACCGCGGCCGGCAGCTACCTGACCGGCATGGGCAACGCCATTCGCGCAGAAGGCCAATACAACCTCGACACGTCGGCCGCGGCCATCAACCTCACCGAGGCACAGCGCCGCCGAATCGAAAACAGCAAGCTCTGGACGCAAACTTATTTCGAGAAGCGCCGCATCAACCAGGCCTATCGCGATTCGCAAAAGCGCCCGCCCGGCGATGATCAAACCTGGATGCGTCTGGCCCAGACGGGCCTGCCCAGCCGGCTGTCTCCCAGCGTGCTCGATCCGGTGACCGGCCGCATCACCTGGCCGGCCGGACTCGATGCCGACGTCTACAAAAACGATCGCGAGGAGCTCGACCGCCTGTTCGCCGATCGGGCCCTGGCTCGCGGCGCGATCGGCCCGCAGGCCCACGGCGAGATCACGCAGTCGATCGGCAATATGCAGGCGACGCTCAAGGATCACATCAAGGACTACAACACCAACCAATACCTCGACACGCGCAACTTTTTGAACAGCCTGGCCTATGAAGCCAGTGCCCCCACGCCCGGCTTCGAGCCCACCGCCGCCGTCACGCCGCCTGCGCCGCGGAATTGACGTCGCTCCAGCATGCCACGCCACGGTTTGCCAACCGCGCCGCCGACATTTGCCGGCGCCTGCACGCTCCACTAAGCTAAGCGGTACGTTCGTCGCTTCCACCGCTTAACTCTTGCTTGGTGCGCCATGCTCAAGGCTCCCTCGGTTGACATTATCTATCTGCATCCGGCCGATAACGTTTGCGTGGCCACGCACGACCTGCCTCCCGGCACGGTCGTCTCCGTCGGCGGACGAACTGTCGAACTGACCGAACCGGTTCGGCTGGGGCACAAGATTGCGATGGAACCGATCGCCGCCGGCAAGCAAGTGGTGAAGTACGGCCAGATTATCGGCTTCACCACGGCCGACGTCGCCCCGGGTGCCTGGATTCACACCCACAATCTCACCGCCGGGCAGTTTGCTCGCGACTACGCCGCAGCTAGCGAAATTCCGCCCGAGCCGGCGCCGCTCGAAGGGCTCACCTTTCAGGCCTTTAAGCGTCCTGACCGCAAGCCAGGCACGCGCAATTACATCGCCGTCATCTCGACGGTCAATTGCTCGGCCTCGGTCAGCAAACACGTGGCTGCCCGATTCAATGCCGAGGCGCTCAAGCGGTTCCCCAACGTCGACGGCGTGGTGGCATTCACGCACGGCGGCGGCTGCGGCATGCAGTTCGGCGGCGAAGGACACGCCACGCTCAACCGCGTGATGGGAGGCATCGCGCGGCACCCGAACATTGGCGGCTACGTGCTAATCGGCCTCGGCTGCGAAACGGCCACGCTCGGCTACCTGCTCGACGATCAAAAACTCGTGCAGATTGGCGGCGCGAGCGGCGGTGCCAAACGTCCGCCGGTACTCAGCATGCAAGACGTCGGCGGCACCACCAAGACGATCGAAGCCGCCGCCAACCTCGTCGCCGAAATGCTTCCCCGCGCCAACGACGTGCGGCGCGAGTCGGTGCCGCTCTCGGAACTGGTGCTCGGCACCAACTGCGGCGGCTCCGACGGCAACTCCGGCATTACGGCCAACCCGGCGCTCGGCGTGGCCAGCGACATGATCGTCGCCGCTGGCGGCACGGTGATCCTCGGCGAAACGACCGAGATCTACGGCGCCGAACAACTCCTCACCCGCCGCGCCCGCACGCCCGAGGTGGCCCAGAAACTGATCGACCGCATCAAGTGGTGGGAGTGGTACACGGGCCTGTTCGGTTGCACGCCCGACAACAACCCATCGCCGGGCAACAAGGAGGGCGGCCTGACGACGATCTATGAGAAATCGCTCGGCGCCATCGCCAAGGCCGGCGGCACCGCGATGAACGAAGTCTATCACTACGCCGAGCCGGTCACCGAGCGCGGCTTCGTCGTGATGGACACGCCGGGCCTCGACCCGGTCAGCGTCACCGGTATCGTCGCCGGCGGCGCGCAGATGATGGTCTTCACCACCGGCCGCGGCAGTTGCTTCGGCTGCAAACCCACCCCGAGCATCAAGGTGGCCACCAACACGCCGATGTACGAGCGGATGATCGACGACATGGACCTCGACGCCGGCAAGATTCTGGCCGGCCAAAGCGTCGAGGAAGTCGGCCGCGAAATCTTCGACGAGATCATCGCCGTGGCCAGCGGCAAAAAAACCAAAAGCGAACTGCACGGCATCGGCCAGGAAGAATTCGTCCCCTGGAACATCGGTCCGACCCTGTGAAAAGTAGGTCAGGCCTCGGCCTGACAAACCACACGCCGCGTTTCGCGACATGCTTAGGTTCTGGCGCCGCCGCGACGAACTTCTAGCCATCTCGCAGTTCGACGTCAGGCCCAGGGCCCGACCTACTACTGTCGCCTGATCTCGCTAAGAATTTCTTTTATTTCGCGGAGCTTCAATCTGATTTCTGCGAGGACCTTTCGTTCTTCAGGCGTCGCGCCGCCGCCGGCATCGGCGCGCTCGTCCGACCATGCCTTCAATTGATTAATAACGGTCCTGGATTCGGCTAAGAATCGCAATTTTTCTTGACGGTCCATCCCAAGACCGATACGGCGAAGGTGCATTTGGTTCGCCACAGGTTCACGCGTCATTGCCGTCGTCGCCAGTAACCAAAGCGGCGACTCGTATGGGCCACCGCCACCACGAGGACGCCCTGCGCCAGCTTGCGGAAGATGACTACGTAGGGAAATCTGGAAAGCCGCGCGTAGCGATACTCCGAAAATGCCAGCGGCAATGCATCAGGGTCGTCGGCGATCCGTTCGATTGCAGCGATGATGGCAACACGAAAATTGCTTCCTGCATCCGCCGATCTTCCGTCGTACCAATCCCGCGCTTCACGCAGCTCCTCAAGCGCGAGCCGGTGAAATGCGACCTGCAAACGCGGGCTCATAGCTCATCGCGTATTTGTGACCAGGGTATTGTCTCCCCCGGCTCCGCGGCACGGCGTTCCACTTCCTCGCGGAATTTCGCATCCTCGAAGACCGCGATGGCCTGCTCGGGAAGGCTTTTCAGCAGCTGGTCGACCAACGCCAGCCGTTCGCTCTCGGACAAGGCGAGTGCCGCCTGCAAAATCGTTTCGGCATCGCGATGCATGGCACACCTCGCCACAAAGACGGACCGCGTAGGAATCGTCGACCAATCCACTTTTTAATTATGCGCTCCCCGTCCAGAAAACCGAAGGGAAAACCATGCCCCTTCAGCCCACGACTCGGCTAGAATGGCGGAATTGGCGGCCTTAACGACTTCGCCCGACGTTCGAACAGCTGACGCTACACCCCATGTACGCGCGATTCACCGATCGGGCTCGTAAGGTCATGCGGTTGGCCACGCAAGAGGCGGTGCGACTAGATCACCGCTCGTTTGAAACTGAACACATCCTGTTGGGTTTGCTCAAGGAAGGACAGGGCGTGGCTGCCCACGTGCTCGTCTCTTTCGGTATCGACTTGCCGCGAGCTCGCCAGGAAGTCGAAAAACTCGCCCCGCCCGGCCCTCCGGCGGACGACTCGGAATCCGTGCCAGAGGGCGCCGGAGCCAAACAGGTCGTGGCAGACTCGATGGACGAAGCCCAGAAACTGGGACACAACTACGTGGGCACCGAACACCTGCTGCTCGGTCTGCTTCGCCAGCAGCACGGAACTGCTCGACAGGTTCTCAACAGCCTGGGCCTGGAGCTCGACGACGTGCGCCAGGAAGTATTGAACCTTCTCGGGCACGGGGCGTAACACGCCCCACCCCCGGCGTCCATTTCTGCTATCCTGAAACTCCGCCCTCCGTTCGCATTCCCGAGGATCTCGCCTCATGCCTCGTACAACCATCTGTGGCAGAACTCCGTACCTGCTCTTCGCAGCCGCCCTGGGCATGTTCGCGCCGGCCGTCCCAGCCCTGGCCGATAAGCCGGCGCCGCATCGGCCCGTCGATCGCGATCGGGTTAAAGTCGCCGCCGTGCAAATCTCGGGCTACGACAAGGGAGACCTGCCGCGCGACGGTGTCGATCCGGCGTCGATGTTCGTTCCTTATATCGAGCGAGCGGCCCGCGACGGGGCTCAGCTGGTCGTCTTTCCCGAGTACGTGCTGGGGCATATCCCGGTTCCAGGCCCGACCACCGACAAAATCGCCGCGGCGGCCAAGGCGGGCTCCCTCTATGTGATCGTCGGCTGCTGGGAGGATTTCTCGGATGGCACGTTTGCCAACACGGCCCTGCTCTTCGACCGCGCGGGCCGCATCGCCGGCAAGTATCGCAAGACGCACGCGGCGGTCGACCACTACGAAGGGAGCCCACCCTGGCGGCATCCGCCGGCCGGCAAGTCGCGCGCGTGGATGCTCGAGAACGACCCCGAGTGGATCATGCAGCGCGGCGACAAGTTGCCGGTGTTCGAGCTCGACTTCGGCACCATCGGCATTCTCACCTGCTACGACGGCTGGTTCCCCGAGCCGGCCCGCGTTCTGTCGCTGAAAGGCGCGGAGCTATTGGTGTGGATCAACGGCCGGGGCGGCCCGGTTGAAGACTTCATCGTCAAGACGACCATGTTCCAAAGCCACGTCGCCATGATCACCACCAACCAGGCCTACGGGGCCGGCACGATGATCGCCGAGCCCACCAAAATTCTCGCCCGCGCCCGGACAAACAGGAGGCCCACATCACCGCGACGATCGACCTGAAGAAGGTCCGCCAGCAAAGAGCCAACAGCCGCAACTTCGAGCAGCGCCGTCCGGAGCTGTATGGGGAGTTGGTGGAGCAAAAAGAGTAGGCCAGAATTCCCTGGGTGGCCCCGACAACTTGTTGTCGGGGCCACCCAGGAATCGCGGCCGCTAAATTCCCGCTCACCCTCCTCCCGCCAGCTCCGCCTTCACCGGCCCGCGGCTCAACACCCAAAACCGGCTCGACGCCGCGTTCACCTTCGGCATCAACATCATTGCGGCGATGAAGAATCCTAGGGCTTCGCTGGTCAGCAGCATGCCTTGCAGCGAGGGCCAGATCGCGGCCACGAGTGTGACGGTCATGATCAGCGCCGCCGGGACGACGATTCCGGCCAGCGCCGGCTTCCAACCCATCAGCGTTACCGATCGGGCGCCAATGATGGCCACGGCCACCGCGGCGCTGGCCACCACGGCCGGACCGAGCGAGATGTATTCCTGGGCGAAGTACATCAGCGGGTAGGCGCCGGCGAACGTACCGACGGTCAGGAGCAGCATCCACACGTCGAACCGCTCGGCGCCCACGGCTTGCACCACCAGCCCGACCAGGATGCCAAACGCCAGCACGCTCAACGGGCCGAGCCACGTCAACTCGCCGAGCCGATCGATTGGGGCAATGCCCAGCACGTCCACGCGCACCGGCTGCGCGAACAACAACTTTTCATAGTTCCAGGCGTACGTGCTGCTGCCGGCCGAATGTTCGAGGCTCGTCGGCTGCAGCGACAGCTCGAACTGACGCACGTCCGAGCCGCTGGCCACCAGCGTCACGTCATACTTGTCGAGCATGCCGCCGGAATTGAGCGCCAGTTCATAAAGTCCCTTGCCCACGGCGCTGTAAGTCACGTCGATCGGCGTCGGATCGGCGGGCAAATTCCCCTGCCACACGAGCCGCCCACAACGGAGCGAGACGCCGCCCGTGCCGCTGTCGGCCGATTGATCCCCTACCTTCACCGCCAGGTCGGCCAGCGAGATGATCTGCGGCGGCAGCGGCAAATCGATTTCGCACGGTCCGTCCTTGCCGTCGGGGTGCGAAGCGCGCAGCTTGCCTTCGAAACGCGCCTCGTAAATCGACTCGGGAGCCGAAGTTCCCACGCTCAATCGCGGTGTCAGGGTCACTTTTGCCTCGAAGGCCCGAACTCGGGCGGTCGTTTGCGGCGTCGTGGGCTGAACCAGACCCTGCTCGGCCTCAATTTGCATCTGCTTCTGCTGATTCACCAAATACGAACGACGCGCCGCTTCGCGTGCGCTCTGCACGGCCGGTAGCAGCAGCGAAATCGCAAGCGCAATGATGATCACCACCACGAGCAATTCAACGATGGTAAACGCGCGACGGGAGAGACGACGTTGGCGCAGCATGGCACGGCTCCTTGAATTGAGGTCGACGGAGAAGTGAAACGGCCTTGCAGCCGGTTGAAAAACTCGACGGGCGGCGTCATCGCATGGATGCGACGACGAAATAGCCGACGAAAGTCGTTATTTCGCGAGCGGTGCGAAGCTTGGCTCCGCACTTCGCGAGGTTGAGAAATGCCACGAGGGCATTTTTCAACAGCCTACAAGGAACTTGCGAACAAGATGTGAAGCAGCTCGCAGCAGGCAAGCGTGCCGAAACAGAAGGGACCGTTAACACCGGTCGTCAAGGTCCGCTCAGACGGCCACCCACAGCCCGCCGCCGGCCACCTACCCGGATTGTAGCAATTGCAAAAGTTAGGTGTGGGTTTACCTGCCGCGCACTTGCAAATTGCGCAACAACGCGAGCGCTACCGAACGGCAGGTCAGAGTTGCCCCTCAGGATCCTTACGTTGTTCGGCTTGGTTTCGATGTCGGCTGTCGGACTGCCCGGCCCGATCTTCATCGCCATGACGCTGCTCGAGCTCGGCATCCCACTCTATATAATGTTCTGCCAGGCGAGCATTACGAACCGCGGTGTGACGCTCGTCGACGTGCACACGTGAACATGCGGAACTGGCGAATTATCCATGTCCAGGCGCAAAAAAAGCAAACCGCTGACGCGAGAGCCCGACAAGTATGCTGACTTCGTCGAACACCCCCGCTACGGTCGTCGACCACGCATCACCGGTTTGAACCTCAGCCCCAATGACCCTGGGGTCCACTTGCATTGGAATGTGATCAAACACCACGAGCTGATCGCCCAATACGAAGCGGCAATGGGCGAGAAGTGGCCGTACGGCGAAGCCTGGTCGGATGCCGACCGCGCGCATCGCATTCCGAACACGGCGATTGTCGCCGATCTCGCGCGCCAGATGCCGGCGACCGTCGCGGTAACTCACTACTTTGATCTAGCGCGCACCTGCCACGATTGCCGGCGCCCGTTCATCTTTTTCGCCGCCGAGCAAAAACACTGGTACGAGGAGCTCGGCCTCGGTCTCGAGTCCGACTGCGTGCGCTGCGTCGAGTGTCGCAAACGCCAACAGGGCATTGCCCGCGATCGCGAGACGTACGAGACGCTGTTTCACGTCCCTGACAGGTCGAGCGAACAATCTCTCGAGATGGCCGAGGCCTGCCTGCGTCTGACCGAATCGGGCGTCTTTGCCAGCAAGCAAACCGAGCGTGTTCGCATGTTACTTAATGCCGTCGCCGCGGATTCCGATGCCGACATCCAATTGCGCCGTGCCGACGCGCTCAAGCGCGTACTTGCGGCCGAGGAAAAACGGGACGCGTAAATGGGCGTCCATCCAACGGCAGACGTCGCGATCCCTGCCGCGATCACTCGGTCGCCAGATCATACGCCGCCATTTCCAGGTGGTTGCGCACCAGGACGCGGCTGCCGGCAAGCGTCGGGTTGTTCCAGGTCTTGCCCTCGATCGCTTGGACCCGGCCCAACTCGGTGAATCGTTCGGGCGTGGCTTCCACCAGGGCCAACTCCCCCGCCTCGGATAGCACCAGCAGCAAGTCGTCGCGGCGCAGTATCTGGCCGTGGCCATAATCGCCGCCACGGGCCTTCCAGCGCTGCCGGCCAGTTGCCACGTCAAGACAGGCCAGCAGCGTGTCGTCGATGCCGTAGATGTACCCTTCATACACAATGGGGCTGGCGTAATACGCTTTCAGTTTGTTGTTCTTCCAAACCGTCTCGGCCGACAGTTTATTGTCTTGGCTGCTTACCTGAACCAGTTCTGCGCCGGCGGCCGACGTTATCAAAAACCGATCGTCTCCAACGGCAACCGGCTGCGACGCGTTGATTTCGAATTGACTCTTCCACGGTGCGCGCCACAGTTCGGCTGGTTTCGCGGCATCGAACCCGGCCAAACCAACCCCGTCAAAGAGGACGAACTCCGGATGCTCCGCCACGGTGACCAGCATCGGGGAGGCGTACCCTGCTTTGGTCTGGCCCACTCCCCAAACGCGCTTGCCGCTGGCCAGGTCATACGCAACCAGCAAGCGACTCGCGGCCGAGCCCTTCTGATTGCCGGGGCTAACGATCACGACGTCTCCAACCACGAGGGGCGAACCGGCCATGCCCCAATCCAGGTTGCCCGCGCCGTTTTCGTCGAGCACGTTGAAGTGCCAAATCGGTCGGCCGCTCGCCAGGTCGAGGCAGGCCAGCACGCCGGTGGCGCCCAGCGAATAGACTTTGCCGTCGTGAATGGTGGGCGTGGCGCGCGGTCCGTCGCCCCCCAGCGTTTCGCTGAATAGAGCGGGATAGTCGAACTTCCAGCGCTCCAGTCCGGTGTCGAAATCGTACGCCACGACCGCTTCCCGATCACGTCGCTGCTCGATCGTGATGGCCAGCGGCCCGGCGACCACAAACGAAGCATAGCCCCCGCCGATCGGCTGCCGCCACACGAGCTTCGGCGGATGCGCCAACCAATCGCGCGATAGCCGCGCTCCTTCCATCACACCATCGCGATTCGGCCCACGATAATTAAACACGTCGTGCGCGCTCGCGGCGATCGGCTCCGCGCTGCTTTGATCGATCGCACCGCCGCCCTGCGGTTTGCCGTGCTGTTGTTTTGCACGATGCGCTTCGAGCACGTCGGAGCGATCGGGCGACCAGCGAAAGTCGATGATCGGCATCAGTTCGCCGGAGAACTCGATCCGTCGCACGGCCAGCACTGGCGTCACCACCATCACTGCCACGATCGCGACGCCCCAGATTCGGACTTTCCGTGACAGGCTCGAGAGTAAAACAAACCAGCCAATGACGATCACCACCGCCAGAACCGCAATCGCGACGGCCACCTTCGTTCTTTGGCTGTAGTCGACCCCTTTGATTGGGATCATGTACGTGACAAGCATCAGCGCCGCCGCCAGAGCCAGGCTCACCGGGGGAACCCACGGCCGGTTTGGCCAACGACGGATTGGGACGCTCGATTCAGAGGGTTCAATTGTGCTCATGGTGGACGTCATTAACCTGAACAAAGACGATCAACACCGGCGCGAAGGTTGCCGCTTGCAGTCCCGCCCACGGCGACCGTCATCTTAGCACGACAAGCGGCACGTCCACTCCCGATTCCCGCCGACCCCGTACCTGGTGCCACTTCCGAGCGGGCGGCGCATCCAACCAGCTTCACGCGGCGCCTCTGGTCGCGTTTCTCCCAACAGCGGCACGGGGCTTGACTCCGTACCATGGTACAGGCTGTACAATCCACCACGGAGGTACCGAAATGCAGATGCTCAGGATCGGACGACTCGCGGCCCAAGCCGGCGTTGGCATTGAAACGGTTCGCTTCTACGAGCGGCGCGGACTCGTGCAGCCGGCGGCGCGATCGGCCAACGGCTACCGTTTGTATGGCCCCGACGAGTTGCGGCGGGTGCTGATGATCCGGACCGCTCAAACGCTCGGATTCACGCTCCGCGAAATCAAGGAGGTTGCCGGCAATCAGCAGCGCGACCCTGGGTGCGCGACTCTGCGGTCTCATGTCGACGCCAAACTTGCCGAGCTCGAACAACGCATCTCAGAGCTCGAGCAGACACGCCGCAGGCTAATCGCATTGCGACAGAAGTGCCCGGGCCACAGCCATGAGGCTTGCCCGGCCGTGACGAATTTAATTCCCAGCAAGCAACTCGACGAGCGGGCGCGCTCTTAAAAGTCTTGCCAAACATTCCATTCTTCGGAGGCAAATCGATGCGGATGACCATTCTCGTGGGCGGAAGCGTGCTTCTGCTACTGGCGGCCTGGCGAACCGCATGTGCAACCGGTTCTTGCCCAGTGTGTTGTTGCATGGCTACAAACTCCGACGATGCAGTGCCGCCCGCCGGCGACGCGTGCGGACCGAATTGCCGGCTGCCAGCGGCCGAACAGGCCCTGCGTCGCACCCTGTTCGAGACGAACATTCGGCCGCGGATCGAGGAGATTCGCGAACTGGAGTCAGGTTATGCCCTACGTTTTGCGGCCGACGATGATTTGATCCTGGATCTGGCAAACTGGGTGAAAGCCGAGCGCAATTGCTGCGACTTCCTCGAATATGCGATCCGCGTGACGCCCCGCGAAGGCCCTCTCTGGCTCGAAGTTTCCGGCGACACCCAAGGCAAGCGTTTCATCTCCGGCTCGCTCGGGATCTCGACCTGGCCAACCGACGAGCCGTAAACGATCGCGGCAATTCAGCGCACGCGCCGGATGGCTCTTTTCTCAATCGCACGGAAATGCAGCTTCAGGTAGAATCGTAAGCAATAGAAGCCACGCTCCCCGCGAACCCGAAGGAGGCGCACCATGCGATTCGACATGCCAGGTCACGTGGCAATCATTTGCTTGCTGGTATCCTATCCCGGTGAGCGCCGCGGAACCAGCCGGCAGCCCGGCGGACCAGGATCCCGTCGCCGCCGAACTCGAACAACTGGGGACGGAGAATGAGAATCTCTGGCGCGAGTGGCGACAGCTGAGTCCGCCGGATGGCGCCGAGGAGTCCGACGCCAAGCTGTCCGACGAGGAGTGGCTGCGACAAGAGCGCGAGTTGCAAATTGACCATCCGGGGCCTGACGAAATCGTGCTGCCACGCATTCTCTCGCTGGCCAAAGACCATCCCCAGTCGACCTTCGCACTCGACGCGCTCGCCGTGCTCATCCGACGCGGCGGATATCACACCGGCGACGTCTACGGACAGCCCTGGCAGCTCAAAGAGCAGGCACTCGATCTGGTCGAACAGCACCACATGGCCGACCCTCGCGTGGTCCACATCTTCACGCTTGTCAGCGGTTCGCTCCCCTCGCACAAGGAAGAAGCCTTTCTCAGGCACGCCTTCGCGAGCGCTCCCACGCGGGCGGCACGTGCTGCCGCCGGCTTCAGCCTGGCTAAATACTTCAATACGATCAGCACCTCGCATGCCCGCAGTCAGCAAATCGAACGTCAGTCGAAGGTCGCCAACAACGAGCGGTTCTGGAAAATCGTTATCACTCCTTACCTGAACGACAACTTTCCCTACGACGAGGAGAAGCTGTCGGCGGAAATTGAACGGGTTCTCACGCGCGTCATCGACGAGTATGGCGACGTCCCCGCGACGGATTGGCGGTGGTCGGGACCGACCCAGGTGTTCCTGCACAGCGAACCACTCGAGCCCCCCAAAACCTACGGCGATCTGGCCAAGGCTCTCTGGTTTGAACGGAACCAGTTGGCGCCCGGCAAAGAGCGCCCGAAATCGCGGGCACCGATTCCGAGGGCGAACCGTTTCGATTGAGCGACTATCGCGGCAAGGTGGTGCTGCTGACGTTTTCGGCCGACTGGTGCGGCGGTTGCGTCCAGCTTTATCCGCTCGAGCGCGCTCTCGTCGAGCGGTTTCGCGACCAGCCGTTCGCGCTGTTGAGCGTCAGCCGCGATGAAAAAATCGATACCCTGAAGGAGTCGACGGCCTCCGGCGACATCACTTGGCGCTGCTGGTGGGACGGCACTCGCGGCCCAATTACCGAAGCCTGGAATATCCAGGGAGTACCGACCATCTACCTGCTCGATCACCGCGGAATCATCCAGGACGCGCGCCTCAGCCGAATGACGCCGCCCGAAGAGTTCGAACGCAGCATCGCCGAACTTATCGCCAAGGCCGCTCAAGACAAGGAAGCTGATCGCTGACAATGGCGCGTCAATCGGCGCTGCATCGGTCCGTTTTTCAAAGCCTCATTTCTGTTCGAGCTTCGAGGCAAATCGCAGGCCGATGCCGTCCGGCGAAACGACCGTGAAATCGCGCAGGCCATAATAACGGTCGCCAATGGCGTGCTTTACCGGCAGCTTCATTTCCTGGCACAGCTTCCAGTAGCGATCGACGTCGGGCACCATGATCCGCACGTTCGCAACCAGCGTGGCGGGCGGCTCAGGCTGACCAGCAACTTGATCGAGATACAGCCGCGAGTCCGCCCAGCCCAGTTCGACGAACGTCGGCTCCTTGCGCACCACCTTGAAACCCAGTCGCTCGTAAAACGCCGTCGACTGTTTCACGTTGCGCACATAAAGCTCAACGATCAATTGCTCGCGCGCCTCGACGTACGGCCGGTCCGACGTCGCGTCGGGCTGCTCTTCCTCAGCTGCCCCGGCCGCACCGCCGAGCGCCAGCATCGAAACGACCAGGATCGCCAATTGCCGTTGCCGCGGTCGACGACGCGAACTTCGCAAGCTGTACATCGCGACATGCTCCCAAACAAGTTGCGTTGAACCAACACCGGTAGATTATCACCGGTCCGTGCCGCCGGGTCGAGCATCCTCCAGCTACTCCGCGGCGCGCTGCCTGCGCTCGACTGGCATGCTAAGATGACTTCCGCGGGCAATCGCACTTTTGCATCTCCAGGAGTACCGCACCAATGCCTCGTTGTCCAACGTTCGTTGCCGCGCTCGTTCCATTGGCACTGCTCGCGGCGACCGGCCCCAGCTCGGCCGCCCACATCCGCGCGAAGGTCACTTTCTCCGGCGGGCACGAAATTGGCAAAGGCGATTTCGGACGGCCTGTCGCACTAATCGCTGCCGGGCTCGGTGTGAAGCCCGACGTGTTTCGCCAGGCCTTCAGCGGCGTCACGCCCGCCCGCGGTCGTGGACCAACTGGCGTGGAGGCGCGCAAGAACAAGGCGGCGCTGATGAGCGTGCTGGCTCCTTACCACGTCACCAACGAACGGCTCGACGAGGTCTCCAACTACTATCGCTTCCGCCCGCAAGACGGGGAGCTGTGGCCCACCACCGAAGCCAAGGCCTACGCCCTCGTCAACCAAGGCAAGATCAAGCGGATCGTCATCACCAACCGCGGCTCCGGCTATTGCTCTCCACCGAAGGTCACGGTCGAAGGCTTCCCCGACCAGCAGTTCGAAGCCACCCTCGGCTTCAGCAAAGACCTGCGCAAAAACGGCACGATCGCCGCGGTGAAACCTGTGGCGGCAAAGAAGCCATAGCCAGCCCAAGAAATCGTGCGGGCAGGCAACCCAGATTTGTCGCACATGTCGCCCAGGCTACTCGCTCACTCGTGGTACGGCTCAAGCTCCAGGAAGTTGAACGTTTGCTCCTGGCCGAACGTGCCGGTCGACGTCTGTTCCGGATCCCAGTCGGAGACGGTGAGCTTGGCGCTGTCGGACTTTGCCCGAAAGACGATCCAGTGGTACGTGATCCAAACCGGGATCGGCGGCTCGGGACTTGATGCATACGCCTCGCGGAAGGAACGCGCGGTGTCGACCTCGACTCCTTCAAGCAAAACGTTTCCCATAAACGGTTGGGCCTCCTCTTTGGTTTTCTTGGTTGGGTTCACCAGGTCCTGAAAGTCGCAGCTGAACATCTTGAGCGAATAAAGGCGGCCGGGCTGCAGATCCTTGATCGGCTGCGAGAACGTATTGGGCCCCTTCTCACTGCGCTTCATCCACAGAAACGTATCGCCGATGTGTTCCGGGTCGGCCGGCCGGCCCAGGCCCATGTAGCGCCCTTCGATCCGGCCATAGCGCGGGAAGCTCTTGGCCTGGATGCTTCCTTCCTCCGCCGCGTGCAGTGTCCAGCCTTTAGACCCCTTCTCGAAATCGGCGTTCTCGATGTGCGTCAGAAAGAGCGGATCGGTGGTCAATAAATCCGTCTTTCCCTCCAGGGCGTAGTGGCGATAGAGCCTGCCCACGAAGCGGACCGTCTCCTCGTCGGCCTGCAGCGAGGTCCACCAGTTCAGCCCCCCCATGCCCGCCATCACCGGATGATTGGCCACCACGTTCATCTGCTGGTCCATCCAAACGTGAAAGTCGACGTTGGGCTGCTTGTTGATTCCCCCGGGCGGCATCGAGAACAGACCCAGCGACATCACCATCTGCTCTCGAACGGTCGGCTCCTTGGCGACCCAATCGGCGATCCCGTCGACGAACAGTTGCAGCGCGTCCTTGGATTTCTGCTCGCTGGAGACTTCGAAGATGTAGCGTTCCAGACCGATGCGAAAGTCGCAATCCAGAATGCCATGCACGAACGTGGGGCCGATGATTTCCTGGTTCAGCTTTTTGCCGCTGCCTCCGATGTAGGCATAGACCATCTTGTCTCGATATCGCTGGTCCGCGCGAATCTTTCGGAACGCCTCTTCGTAGACCAGGTACTGCGCTCTCCGCATCGAACCTGCGCTGGCGTTCGGGTGTAACGACACGCAACCACTCGCGAATCGGCTGGTTGACGATGAATTCATCGATGAAGATGCCATCGAGAAACGGCGACTTCTCGAAGAAGCCCGTCCAGTAGTCGTAATGTTCGTCGGCCGTTTTGGCCTGCGAACTGATCCCGACCGCGGCGACGAACCGCTTTCCCTGGCGGTGCCAATCGTCGATCGTCGCCGGCTCGAGCTGGATTCCGTGTGGAACGACCAGCGACGTCACGTTCGGCAGAATGTCGTTCTTGAGAAACGCCAGGTCGTATTTGCCGTACGACTTGATGGCCGGGTCGAAGCCCAGGCCGCAGTGAAACAGCTCGGGGATCGCCTTGACCACCAGCTTTTCAACCTCAATGTCTCCCGAGCACTCGACCTTGAGCTGATGTTTTCCGCTCGCAATGTTCCGGAACGCTTCGCTGCGCTCGGCGGCGTCTTGATCGCGCTCGATGACCGCAATCGGTTCAGCGACGTCGTCGAGCCGAATCGCGGCGGTTCCCGTTCCACGGCAATCGGCCGTCACCAAGATGTATCCTGCCGTGGCGCGGCCGAACGTAAACGAACTGCTCGGCTGCGAAATCTCCTCGACGTCGAGCAGTTT
>CAVTBU010000009.1:0-344021 GCA_963733035.1 Pirellulales bacterium | reverse complement strand
GCATCTTTGCTTATGATGACGCAATCGGGCGGGAACGCAAAGTGGCTGGGAGCGATGCGCGTGGAATTCTTGAACGGAATGATCGAATGGCTGGGCGACCACGCGGGCCTGACCACCGGATTGGTTATCGCTTCAATCGTGTTGCTGGTCGCGAGTCTCTGGATTGGTCATTATTACCTGACGGCGATTCCCGCGGACTACTTCGCATGTCGACACAAGCCACTGGAAAGTTGGCGGCGGTCGCGACCGCTGCTGTGGTGGTCGCTCGTGATCGGTAAAAATTTGCTCGGCGGTCTGTTTATCGCGGCCGGACTGATCATGTTTTTTACGCCCGGCCAGGGAATTCTCACCGTGCTGATGGGGCTCGCACTGATGGACTTCCCCGGAAAGCAACGCCTGGAGCGCACAATCATTCAGCGGCCGCCCGTTCTTAAACTCGTCAACGGAATGCGAGCCAGGGCCAACAAACCGCCGCTTGAATTCAATTGAGCGGGGCTCGTTGCCCTCACAATTGCCTGCCGGCAATTAGTGCCACGCGCTAGGCGAACGCGGCCCGGTTTGGTAACATATTGGCGAAGTTTGATGTTTCGCAGCGCCGGCGCTGGCCGTGGATGTTCGCCGCCGGGGGCCCGCGAAGCAAGTGTGTTTCGCCGCGGGCGAAGCACGGACGAGAGACACGAGCTTGGAGCGGACCGCCATGCTGCGAATCCTCGGATCGGCTCGGAAGCTATGCGGCGGCATGACCCGCCGCGATCTGCTTCGCATTGGCGGGCTGGGTCTGGCCGGCATGACGCTGCCGGATCTGACGAGTTGGCAGCGTGCCGCCGCGTCTGACGGCGCCGCGCGCCCCAAGTCGTTTGGCCGGGCCAAGTCCATCATCCTGATTCATTTGTACGGCGCGCCCAGCCAGATCGAGTTTGTCGATCCCAAACCGGATGCGCCGCTGGAAATTCGCGGCGAGCTCGGTTCGATCCCGTCGAGCCTGCCGGGTTGCCGGGTATGCGAACTGTTGCCGACGTTCGCCAAGGTGATGGATCGGACGACGGTGCTCCGGTCGCTCACGCATCCCTATCCGCTGCACGGTGTCGCCTTTGCGCTGACCGGCGTGCCAACACTCGATCTGCCAGCCGAACTCAATCCGCGCGATCCGCGCAACTGGCCGTTCTTCGGCTCGGTGGTCGACTATGTTGAGACCCAGCGCGAGCGGGCCGGGAAGTCGTCGCACCGTGCCGTGCCCACGAACATCGCCTTGCCGTTTAAGTTTTCCAGCCGCCGCGTGGGTGAAGTTCCGCGGGCGGGACCGTACGCTACTTTTTTGGGATCGGAATACGATCCGGTGTGGACCGACTATGTCGGTCAGGCCACCAAGGGCCTGGCGAAAACGCTCGGTGACAAGCATTTTGACGACAACGATCCGTACATCGGACTTAGCAAAGACAGCTACTTCTACGTTCCCGCCGCCACAAACTTGTCGGACGACGTCACGCTTGATCGCCTCGAACGGCGAAAGTCGCTGGTCGCGCAACTCGATGCGGCCCGACGCGATTTGGCCTCGTCGGCTCGCGGCCGGCAATTGAACCGCTACCGCGAGATGACGTACGAAATGCTTGAGTCGGACAAGCTGCGCGACGCCCTCGACTTGCGCAAGGAAGATCCAGCTATCCGCGAACTGTACGGTGCCACGCTGTTCGGGCAGTCTTGTTTGGCGGCGCGTCGACTGGTCGAAGCCGGCACCAAGGTCGTGAGCGTCTTTTGGGACGAATACGGTCTGGCGGGAAGCGGCTGGGACACACACTACAATCACTACGCGCGCATGAGGCAGGAGCTTTGCCCAGGACTTGACCAGGGGTGGTATGGCCTCATTACCGACCTGGACCAGCGCGGCATGTTGGATGATACGCTCGTCGTTTGCACGAGCGAGCACGGTCGCACGCCGAAGATCACAACCGGTCAGGGAGGCGGACGCGATCATTGGTCGCGAGTCTATGCTTCGCTACTCGCCGGCGGCGGCACGAAGCGCGGTCACATCGTTGGGGCGTCTGACAAACAGGGGGGCGACGTGCTCGAGCGACCTATCAGCCCCAAGGACTTGTTGGCCACAATGTATCACCTGTTAGGGATCGACCATCATCAGGTAGTTCACGACAACCTCGGCCGGCCGCTACCGTTGGTCGAGGGAGAAGTCATTGGCGAGGCGTTGGCCTAAGAGTCCTTACCGGTTGCTTCGGTCCCTCTGACGACATACTTGGCGCGGGACCAAAACAGGAGCTACGCGGATGCTCAGCATGTTCGGCAACTCGCGACGCACCTGTGGCGGCTTTACTCGTCGGCAAGTGCTACAGGCGGGCGGCGCGGGGCTGCTGGGCCTTTCCTTGCCAAAAATCCTCGCGGCTGAGGCGAACCAATCCACCGAGATCACGCCGCGTGCCAAGAGCGTGATCTTCTTGTTCTTGTTCGGCGGCCCCAGCCAACTCGAAACGTTCGACATGAAGCCGGACGCGCCGAGCGCGATTCGCGGGCCGTTCAAGCCTATCGCCTCGCGCACGCCAGAACTGCGAATCTGCGAGTTGATGCCGCGGCTCGCATCCGTTTCGAATAAGTTCTGCGTCGTCCGTACGATGTCGCACTCGTACAACGACCACTCAGGCGGTGGCCACTACATTCAAACCGGTCGCCCGTGGCACGTGCCCATTGGCGGCGGTTTCAATGCCACCGAGAAAGACTGGCCCGCGTACGGATCGCTCGTCGATTACCTCGACGAACGCAAGCCGAACTCTGGCCGGCGCGAGATGCCCGGGTTTGTCTACCTGCCCAATCGCTTGGGGCACTTGCAGACGTTTTCCACGAAGTTGGATCGGCCGGGCCAATATGCCGGCTGGCTGGGGCGGGGCTACGACCCATTGGCCACGGCGATCAAGAAGCGCGACGAGAAGGACAATCCGTTCTTTCGTGACTGCACGGACGAAGAGCTGAACTTTCAGATCCAGGGGCTGGCGTTGAATGAAGGATTGTCGCTCGACCGACTGCAGCGGCGGCGTTCGCTGGTCGAGCAATTCGATGCCGCTCGCAGAACGTTCGATCGGAGCGGCGTCGCGGCTTCGTACGATCAATTCCGCCAGAGGGCTTTGGACCTGGTCAGTTCTGAGAAAGTGCGCCGGGCGCTCGATATTCGCCAGGAGCCGGACAAGCTTCGCGACGCCTACGGACGGCACCTGTTCGGTCAGGCGACGCTCGTGGCCCGCCGTCTGGTGGAGGCCGGTACGCGTTTCGTTACCGTAGCTTGGGACTGTCCGGACGGCTATAGCTGGGACTCTCACACTTCGAGCGGTGACGTGCAGCAGCATTTGGTGCCGGGTTTGGATCAGGCGCTTTCGGCGCTGCTAACCGACCTTGATGACCGGGGAATGCTTGACGAGACGTTGGTAGTCGCTCTAGGTGAAATGGGACGCACGCCCAAGGCAAATGCTCGCTGGGGCCGCGATCATTGGAGCACGTTGTTTCCAGCCGTGCTCGCCGGCGCCGGTGTGCGTGGCGGCACGGTCTACGGCACGAGCGACCGCGATGCTGCGTACGCGCTCGATCATCCCACGAGTCCTGAGGACCTGGCCGCCACGATCTTCGACCGCTTGGGCATCGATCCGGAACTGCGGATTGCGGACCAGCAAGGCCGACCCGTTGCCGTGGTTGAGGGCGGCCAGGTGATCCGCGAGATCCTGAGTTGACCGAGCGCCAACTTACCCACCCCGAGAGAGTTACGCGTTGTGTCGGCCGGCCCCACGAAGCCTGGTCGGCGCGTTGTATGTCATCGCGGTAGAGGTTAGGATGGTGCTGGTTTGTTAGCCCGCCTGACTTCCACTTTCCCGCCCCACCGAGCCTGCCATGAAGCCATTGCTGCACGCAGCGCTGTCGCTGGTCATCATTCCCGCGAGTCTGGCTTATTGTCAGTCGCCATCGATCAGTCACTTACAACCCGCGGGCATTCAACCTGGAAAGCCCGTCGACGTCGTCATTTTCGGCGGCAATCTGGCCGCACCCACGGGCCTTTGGAGCGATTTGCCGCTGAGCGCCGAGTTAACGCCGGGAATTGAGGGCAACGGCACGCAGGCCGGCAGTGTCAGCTACCGATTGACTCTTCCGCCGGACACCGCGCCGGGCGTAGCCGGACTCCGCGTAGCCACAGGGCAAGGCATCTCCAATCTGAAGTTGTTCCTCGTTGACGACTTGCCGAGCGTTGCGGACTCGGGCAACAACAAATCGCCGGACACCGCCCAGGCTATATCGTTGCCGGGTGCTGTCGACGGTTATTGCGACGGCGAAACGAGCGATTTCTATAAGATCAGCGTCGCGGCCGGTCAGCGCTTAGCCGTCGAGGTGTACGCCCGTCGTTTGGGCTCGCCGCTCGATCCGGTCATTCGCTTGCTCACGCTCGATGGGCGCGAATTGGCATACAGCGACGACGAACCATCGAGCGGCGCTGACGGTCGATTTGCCCACACATTTGAAATAGCCGGCGACTACCTGCTTGAGATCCGCGACATTCGATTTCAGGGGGGCGGAAACTTCCGCTACCGATTGCGGATGGGAGACTTTCCGCTGTTGTCGGTCCCCTATCCGTTGGCTGTCCAGAAGGGCCAAAGCGCCGGCGTGCAATTGGCCGGCCCGACGGTGCTGCTGCCAAATCCCGTGGCCGTCACCGTTCCAGAGCAGGTTCCCGGCAATCAACTTCGCGTGGCGACGGACTCCGGTGGTCAAGGCGCCGCTTGGGTCAAGCTGATCGCGAGCGACGCGGTCGAACATCTCGAGACCGAGCCGAATGATTCGCCCGATCAGAGCACGGCCGTCAGCCTCCCAGGTGCCATCGACGGCCGTTTCGAAGTTGCAGGCGACGAAGACTATTACCAGTTTGAAGCGAAGAAGGGGCAACGGTTTGTTTTTGCTGGTCAGGCCCGCAGCCTGGCTTCACCGTGTGACCTGTTCATGCGGCTCTATAATGCCGACGGGGGCGTGCTGTCGGAAGCGGAAGATGCCGGCTCGGTTGAGGGCACGCTGAATTACACGTTCCCGGCCGATGGAATTTATCGATTGCGAGTTGAAGAGACGAATCGCCGCGGCGGTTTCGACTTCGTTTATCGCATCGTGGTGACGCCCTATCAGCCCGGCTTTGATCTGGCTGCCGAGGCGGAGAAAGTCGACGCTCCGCAAAACGGCGTGTTTGTGGTGAAAGTCACGGCCGCTCGCCACGATTACAACGGCCCGATCACGCTGGCGGTCGAAGGCGCTGGCGAGGGATGCAAGGTCAGCAACAACACGATTCCCGAGGGAAAACCGGAAACGACCATGCACGTGACGCTCGGACCGTCACTGGCCCCCGGCTATATTGGCACGCTGAAGATCATCGGCACGGCCAAAGTCGGCGAAACCGAATTCAGCGCCACGGCCAGCACGCTTGGTGCCCTCCGTGGCGCGCTGGCCAGCTTGCCATATCCTCCGGCCGTGTTTGACGGCACGCTTGGCTTGGGTGTCGGTCCCGTGTTCCCGCAATTCTTCACGCTGGCGTCCGCCTCGCCGGTTGCTTCCCTGCGGAAGGCAGGCGCGACGGCGACGCTCAAAGTTTCGGTGGCCCGCTCAAATGGTTTTGAGGACGCGGTTGCCGTCAGCGTTGCCGGTCTTCCTGCGGGGGTGGAGGCCAAGCCAGCCAAGATCGAGAAGGGCCAGACCGAAGCGACCGTGGAGTTGACCAGCGCCCAAGCGATTCCGCCGGGCAACTACCCGGTGAAACTCGTGGGCAATGCATCGTTCAAAAACCAGCCGCAGCAGTTTGAATTTGACCAGGTGTCAATCACGGGGCCACCGGTGTCGATTGCCTTCACGCCGGCCGGCCCGGTGCCGGTAGGCGGCCAGCAAAAGGGTACGCTCAACTTCGCCGGTGACGTGAGCCCCATTCCCGCAACGGCAGCCTATCAAGGGGGCGTCACACGCGGCACCGATGGCCCGCGCGCTCCCGACTTGGCTGGCTTCGAAGCCGACAATCGCGCGGCCGGGTTCTCTGGCATCGACAAGGGACCCGGCGACGATCGCTTGACGGCCGAGCTGCCGACTACGTCGGTCGGCGATTACACGATTGAAATGTGGGTCAATAACACACGCGACTTGTCTCAGGCGAATGCGCCGGCCGTCTCTGGCTACTTCTACAGTCGCCCCGGATCGCCCAGCGCGACGAATGCCGCGCCGGGAGACCATTTGGGAATCGGCGGCGTCGAGAGCTCGCCTCGCGACAAGCTGTTCTTTTACGATGGTCAATCGCTGGTCGTCGGCCGTACGACGTTGTCGATCAACGCCTGGCACCACGTCGTGTTGGTGCGCTCGGGCGACGCTGTGAAAGTCTATCTCGACGGCGACGTTGCCAATCCCGAGGTCCAAGCCACGGCTCCCAAAAGTTTCAATAGCAATCAAATCGTGCTCGGTACGCGGGCCGACGGATATGCTCCGTTCCAGGGCCGTCTGGATGAAGTGGCGTTTTTTGACGCGCCGCTGTCACCCGAGCAGGTTCAAGCACATTTTGCCGCGGCCAAAGGCATGACCCCGGCTCGCGACGTGGTTTTGAAAGACGGACCGCTTGCCTATTGGCGTCTGGACGAGACCGAAGGTGCCGTGGCTGCCAGCAGTTCGCCGGCGCACAAGCGTTTGGTGAAGCTGGCTTGGCAGCACCTGCCGGGCGGGCTGACTGCTCCGGCCGAAGTTGTGCTGGTTGATGCTCAGCAGGCGATTGAAGTCGAGCTGATTGCTGCTGATTCAGCGGCGGCCGGCAAAGTGGAAAACGTAATCGTGGCCGGCACGACGAATGCCGCCGGCGGCCCCTTCACCGCGGAGTCGGTGCCGGTGGTCCTGGAAGTCAACAAACCGTAAATGACGTGATTCGAGCATAGGGAGAGATCGATGAGCTGGAGTTCACCGAAACGATCCGCTGGTCTGACGACGCTCATTCTGTTGCTGGCTTGCGTCGCATCGCCGGCGCACGGCGCTGACGGCGCGGCCGAGAATGTGCTCGAACCGATCGACGTGGGTTCGCCCGCGCGCATCGAGGTCTTCCCGACCAGCTTCAAGCTTGACTCACCGCGTCGCGTCGTGCATTTCGTCGTGACCGGCATCTACGCCGACGGCAGCGTGCAAGATCTGACTCGCATTGCCGAGTTAGTGCCGCAGAACATGGAGATTGCCAAGGCAAAGGGCGCCATCATTTCTCCCGTGGCCAACGGCACGACGGAAGTGCTTGTGAAGGCCGGTGGTCACGAAGTGAACGTGCCGATCGAGGTCGTCAATCAGGAGACGGCCGACAAGATTTCGTTTAACTACGGCACGCTGGCGGTGCTTTCGAAACAAGGTTGCAACCAGGGTGCCTGCCATGGTTCGCCAAGCGGTAAGGGTGGCTTCCGGATGTCATTGCGAGCGTACGATCCCGCGCTCGACATCGAAACCTTGGTGCGTGAGGCATTCAACCGTCGAACGAACCTCTATGAGCCCGAGAAAAGCCTTCTCTTGCAGAAGCCGCTGATGGAAGTCGCCCACGGCGGCGGACGGCGGCTGACCAAGGACGACGCGGGCTACCAGGTGCTTGTCGACTGGATCGAACAGGGTTGTCAACTCGACCCGTCCGACGCGCCCACCTGCGTGAAGCTCGATATCTATCCTCGCGAGCGAATTCTGATGCGGCCGGCCCATACGCAACAGATGGTGGCCTTGGCGCATTTTTCCGACGGCTCGGTGCGCGACGTCACTCGGCTAGCATGCTTCTCGAGTTCAGACGAAGCCGTGGCCACGGTAGACGAAAACGGACTGGTCGTCGCTTCCGATCGTGGCGAGGCGGCGATCTTGGTTCGATTTCTCGACAAGCTCGAAAGCTCGACGATGATGTTTCTCAAGGAAGTGCCCGGGTTCAAGTGGAACGATCCGCCCGAGAACAACTTCGTCGATCACCACGTGTTCGCAAAGCTGCACCAATTGGAGATCCTGCCGTCGGATGTTTGTACCGATGAAGAATTCATTCGCCGCGTCTACCTGGATGTGATCGGCATTTTGCCGACGACCAGCGAAACGGCCGCCTTCCTGGCCGATAGCGATCCGGACAAGCGGTCGAAAGTAGTCGACTCGTTGCTCGAGCGGCCTGAGTTTGCGGAGTTCTGGGCGCTCAAATGGGGCGATCTGCTGCGAATTCGCAATGCGAAAGTTTCGAACGCCGGCGTGCACAAATTCCACCGTTGGCTGGTGGCCGCATTCCGAGACAACATGCCCTACGACCAGTTTGCCCGCGAGTTGCTCACGTCCACCGGCAGTACCTTTGTCAATCCGGCTGCCAACTACTTCCGCACGGCAGCGGAAACAAACGATTGCACGGAAACCACGTCGCAATTATTTCTTGGCATTCGCATTCAATGCGCGAAGTGCCACAACCATCCATTTGAACGTTGGTCGCAGGACAATTACTACGGCATCGGCGCCTTTTTCAACCGCGTCCAGCGCAAGCCGGGACCCAACCCGGAAGAACAGGTCGTGTGGGTAGCTCGCGGCGGCGAAGTGACGCAGCCTCGCACGGGAAAGCAAATGCAGCCGTGGCTGCCGCTGCAAGGTGAGGCCGAGTTGACCGGCGAGGGCGATCGCCGCGATGCCTTGGTGGACTGGCTCACCAAGCCCGAGAATCCATTCTTCGCCAAGGTCGAAGTGAACCGTATTTGGGGACACTTGATGGGTCGCGGAATCGTTGAGCCCGTGGACGACTTCCGCGATTCGAACCCGCCGGCAAGTGCGTCGTTGCTGGCTGCCTTGGCAAGTGATTTCGCGGCCCATGGTTACGACCGCAAGCACGTCATACGGACGATCCTGAATAGTCGTACCTATCAATTGAGCTCGCGAAAGAATGAGTTCAACGCAATGGATACGAAGTACTTTTCGCATGCCGCAACTCGGCTGTTGACGGCCGAACAACTGCTCGACGCGATCTGCCGCGTCACCCAGGTGGCCGAAAAGTTCGCCGGATTGCCGGCCGGCACGCACGCCACGGCCCTGCCGAGCCCCGACGTCGAAAGCGATTTTCTGAAGGTGTTCGGTCAGCCCGCTCGCGAAACTGCCTGCCAGTGCGAACGTTCGACAGATTCCAACCTCTCGCAGGCCTTGCAAATGATCAATGGCCCGCTCGTGCACTCGAAAGTGCGCGACGAAAAGAACCGCTTGCGCACCCTGGTTGGCGAGGAGAAAAGCAACGAGCAGATCGTCACCGAGCTGTATCTGGCGGGATTGTGCCGCATGCCGAGTGAGCCGGAAATGACGGCTGCCACGAAGCACATCGCCAATGCCGGCGACCGAATGCGCGGCCTCGAGGACGTCTGTTGGGCGATTCTCAACGCCAACGAATTCCTGTTCCAACACTAAGCCGAAGGGCATTCATTGTGTCGTACCATCGATTCGTACTCTGGGCTGCCTGTGGCCTGACATGCTTCCTGGGCGTGGCCGCCAGGGCTGATGAGCCCGTCAGCTTCTCCAAGGATATTGCCCCGATCCTGGCGAAGAATTGCGATGCGTGCCACAGCGCGTCCGAAGCCAATGGCGGCTACCAGGTGGGTAACTACAACCTGGTGCTCAAGGCGGGCGATAGCGAATCGCCTTCGGTCGCCGCGGGCAAGGCTGAAGAGAGCGAGTTGTTCGTGCGCGTCAGTACGGACGACGACAGTATGAGGATGCCGCAGGAGTCGGATCCACTGTCGGCGGAACAGGTGGCACTAATCAAACGCTGGATTGCCGAAGGCGCCAAGTACGACGCCGCCGATCCAGCCGCGCCGCTGTCGTCGATCATTCCCAAGACCACACAGCCCGACCCGCCCGAGGTGTATCGCCGAACGGTGCCGGTGGCCGCGGTGGCGCTCAGTCAGGACGGCCAGGAAGTGGCCGTGGGCGGCTACCACGAGGTGACAATTTGGAACGCGGCCAGCGGCACGCTCGCACGGCGCATCAAAAACGTGCCGCAGCGCGTCGAATCGGTCGCATATAACAAAGACGGGACGCTGCTGGCGATGGCCGGCGGAACGCCGGGGAGCTTTGGCGAGGTTAAACTCTTCAATCCCGCGGACGGCACGCTGGTCAAAGACCTTGGTTCAATGGCCGACGTGGCATTTTCTGCACGATTTAATCCGGCCGGAGACAAGCTGGCCGTCGGTGGGGCCGACCGGACGATCCGCGTGTACGACGTGGCCAGCGGCAAGCAGGAAATCCTGATCGAGGACCACGCCGATTGGGTCGTCGGCCTGACTTGGAGCGTCGACGGCAAACGGTTGGCTTCAGCGAGCCGTGACAAGACATCGAAGCTCTTCAATGCGGAAAATGGCGAATCGCTGGTGACCTACTCGGGTCACGGCGACGCGGTGTTCGGCGTCGGCTTTAGTGCCGACGGCAAGTTGGTATTCTCTGCCGGCGCGGACAAGAAAATCCATGCCTGGAACCCCGACGACGGCGCCAAGAAGAAGGAGATTGGCGGCTTCAGCCGCGAGGTGCTGACGCTCGAGACCCGAGAGGACAAAATCTTTACCGGTTCGGCCGACAAGACCGTGCAACAGCATCGCGGCGCGGAATTGAAGCACTTCAAGACGTATCCTGACTCGGCGGATGCCGTGTTTAGCGTCGACTTCCATCCCGGCACCGGACGCCTCGCGGCCGGCAATTTTGCCGGCGAAGTCAGAATTTGGAACGCCGAGGACGGGGCCTTGATCAGTACGTTTCTCGCGGCGCCGGGCTACCATCTGCCGGTTGCGGCGAAGTAGCGCAAAACCCAACAACGCGTTCGATCCGGGTGGACTTTGCCTACCAATCTCCGACGCTACCATCGGCGTAGAATTCCCGGAGCACGATTTCCTGCTCAAACGGGTGCTTCTTCACTTCGGCCTCGTTGATCTCGATACCCAAGCCGGGACGCGAACTGGGACGTACCAGGCGCCCTGCGGTTCAACCGCAAAACCTTCGCTGACAATGTCGTTTCGCCAGGGAACGTCGAGGTGGACCGCTTCGCAGATCAGATAGCTCGGAGTGGCGAACCCGAATTCAAGCGATGCGGCCGTACTCACGGGGCCCTGCGGATTATGGGGCGCGATGGCGACGCGGTAGGCCTCGGCCATGGCCGCGATTCGGCGGGCTTCGCTCAGGCCGCCGCAGTGGGTAATATCGGGCTGCAGGATGCTGCAGGCCCGTTGCTCGAGCAGGTCGCGAAACGCATGCTGACCGATCAGTCGCTCGCCGGTGGCGATGGGCGTGGTGACGGCACGCTGGATATCAGCCAAGCCGCCCACGCTCTCCGGCCAGCAGGGTTCCTCGAACCAATAGAGCCCGAAGGGTTCCGCGGCCTTGGCCAGGATCAGGCCCATCCGCGGTGAATGTCGCGCGTGGCAATCGACCATCACGTCGATATCGTCGCCCACGGAATTGCGGATCGCGGCCAGGCAGGCTTCAAGGTAGCGCACGGGACGCAATCCTTCGATCGGCATGGTTGGCGGCGAGGCCATGCACTTGAAGGCCGTAAAGCCGTCTTCCACCGCGCGCTTGGCAAGTTCGGCGAAGCGCGGGGCGTCGGCCGGATCGACGGTGTAAAAGTCCTCCATCTTGCCGCCGCCCAGGTGGCAATACATCCGCACATAGTCGCGCACCGGGCCGCCCCAGAGCTTGTGACACGGCACGCCGTGAATCTTGCCGAGGATATCCCAGAGGGCCAGATCGATGCCGCTCATGGCTGTCGAGCGAATAATGCCGTTGGCGTGCCAGAAGTGCTGGCGGTACATCATCTGCCAGAGATGTTCGATCCGCGTGGGGTCTTCGCCGACTAGCAGCGTGGCAATGTCGTCGACGGCGCCAACCACGGCCCGGGTGTGCCATTCCAAGGTAGCTTCACCCCAGCCCCACAAGCCCGGCTCGTCAGTAAGGACCTTGATGAACACCCAATTTCGCATTCGGGCATGACAGACGAGCGTTTCGATGGCGGTGATTTTCATGGTGAGCCTGCGAGAAGCCGCGCTCGCGGCGGTTGGCGTCCAAGGGGAAATCGTGGGAGATGTAACGTATCCTTTCCCAAGATGTCCGTTGGTTCTACGAAAACCCTGGTAGTCCCCGCAAGGTCCGAAGTGTCCGTGCCGGGCGCGCACCTGTGCCGGCCTGCGGTCGCCCGATAGAATAGGGCAAATGCCTCGCCGGTTGGCGAACCTGGCTGCATCGCAGGGCAATTCCGGAAATCGCATGGGTTGGAATCGAAAACTCTCGCTCGTCTTGTTTCTCGTGGCACTGGCCGCGGCAGGGTATTTGCTGCGTTCTCTCGTGCCCACGATGATCGACGAGTACGAAAAGGCCGCGAGCTTTAGTCCCTTTTGGGGCTACGTTTACCTGACCGTGGCCGGCTTGGGCAGCTTGGCGTTTCTAATTCTGGCACTTTGGACGGTGTGGACGCTGGCGTCAAACACGCGTCAGAAAAGTGCCCGGCGAGAAGCGCAAGCCCGCACACCCTCGCAGTTGTCGCGGCGGGAGAAGGAAGCCGAGATCGACACGCACCTGGCGAACAGTCGCCAATGGACCGCGGATGCGAACCTGAGCGTCGAGGCTCGTGAAAAGATCCGTCGTTCGCTTGAGGAGGTCGAAAGCAAGCGAGAGCGCCGCACGCTCGAGATTGTGGCGTTCGGCACGGTCTCCAGCGGCAAATCTTCGCTGCTCAACGCGCTTGCCGGACGCGACGTCTTTCGCACCGAAGTCCGCGGCGGTACGACTGTCACGCGGAACGAGATTCCCTGGCCGGGCAAGGACCAGGTGACCCTGGTCGACACGCCGGGCCTGGCGGAAGTCAAAGGCCAGCAGCGCGAGGAATTGGCCAAACAAGCGGCACGCGACGCCGACCTGATTCTGTTTGTCACGGACGGGCCGCTGAAAGACTTCGAGATGCGGCTGCTCGAGGTGCTGGCGGCCATGGAAAAGCCAATCGTTGTGTGCCTCAACAAGGAAGATTGGTTTCGGCCAGCCGATCTCGAATTGTTGTTGGGGCAAATCGCCGAGCAGGTCCGGCGGTTCGTGCCCCGCGACAACGTGGTGTCGCTCCGTGCGCAGACGGCCACCCGCGTGCGCACGCGAATCCTGGCCGACGGCACGCAATGTGATGAGACGATTGAAATGCCCGCCGATATCAGCAGCCTGGCGACGCGAATGCAGGCCATCATCGATCGCGACGGCAGAGACCTGCTGCTGGCCAATCTGCTGTTACAATCGCGGGGTTTGGTGGCCGAAGCCAAAGCTCAGGTGCAAACCGAACTCGACGGCCGGGCACGGCAAGTCGTCGAACGCTCCATGTGGCAAGCCGGCGCCGCCGCCGCGCTCAGCCCGTTGCCGGTAATCGACGTGGCCGCCGGCTTGGGCATTACCTCGCACATGGTTTTGCAGTTGGCCCGCGTCTACAAGCAGAAGCTCGATCTCGATACGGCCAGCCGCTTAATTGCTGAATTGGGCAAGCAACTTGTCTCCGTGGCTGGCGCCAACGTCGCGGCTCCGGCCGCCGCTAGCGGCATCGCCTCGCTGCTCAAAACCGTGCCGGGCGTGGGTACAATTACCGGCGGCCTGCTGCAGGGGCTGGTCCAGGTGCTTGTTACCCGCTGGATTGGCGGCGTGTTTATTGAGTATTTCCGCCATGAAATGCGCGAGGAAGCGACCGATTGGGCCAGCCTGGCCCGAGCCCAATGGGCCAAGGTGACGCAGCCCGAGGAGTTGACTCGCCTGGTTAAGGCCGGCATCGCGCGGTTGGGGGCGGGCAAGTCATGACCGAGCAACCGGCATTCGACGAGCAGTCGGCCGCGGCGGACCGACACCACCGGGCCTACACCCAGGCAATGGCCAGTGTGCAACACGGCATTGCCCAATTTGGAGGCTGCAGTAAGGCCGAGAAGGAGAAGCTCGGTCGCGAACTGGCCGAGCTGGAGGCAATTTCGCGCAAGCTGGAAATGGGGCACGTCGAGATCGTGATCTTTGGCGAGATCGACACCGGCAAAAGCGCTCTGATCAACGCGCTGGTCGGTAAGGCCGTGGCCGAGGTCGACGTTCGCGGTGGTTGGACGAAAGACGTCTGGCGCGTCGTGGGGGGGCAGCGGCTATGTCGTGCCCGGTTTCGAAGAGTCGGAGGTCGTCCTCATCGACACGCCCGGTATCAATGAGGTGGACGGAGCGGAGCGGGCCACGATTGCTCACGACGCGGCAGCCCGGGCCGATTTGATTCTGTTCGTGACCGATTCGGACTTGAACCACACCGAATACCAGGCGGTAAAACTGTTGGCCGAAGGCCACAAACCAATCATTCTGGTGCTGAACAAGGTCGACAACTACACGGCCGAGCAGCGTCGCCAATTGCGCGAGGTTCTTGCCGAACGCCTCCGCGGCACCGTGGCGCCGGACGACATTATCGAGACGATCGCCGACCCGCTGCCGCGTGAGTACGTGATCGAGCGTTCCGACGGTTCGATCACGAGTGAAACGCGTCAGCCCCCGCCCCAGGTCGAGACGCTCAAGCTGCGGATTCTCGATCTGCTCGAGCGCGACGGCAAAGCTCTGGTGGCACTCAACGCCGCCATGTATGCGGCCGATCGGACCGATGCGATCGCCAGCAAGCGGGTCGAAATGCGCAATGAGCAGGCCACGGCCATCATCTGGAGCTACGCCGCCATGAAGTCGATTGGCGTGGCGCTGAACCCGGTGCCGGCGGCCGACGTGCTCGGGGGCAGCGCCATTGACGTGACCATGGTGGTGACATTGGCCCACGTCTACGGCATCTCGCTCACCTGGAACAATGCCCGGCAGCTTATCGAGTCGATTCTCAAGGCGGCCGGCTGGGTTGTCTTGGGGGAGATGGCGACGCATCTGGCGGCGACGCTGTTCAAGGGACTGACCTTTGGCACCGGCACCGCGCTGACCGCGCTACCGCAGGGCGCGGCGGCCGGCTACGGATCGTATATCGTGGGTCAAGCAGCCAAGTACTACTTTGAGCACGGCGCATCTTGGGGCGGCGAGGCGCCCAAAGCCGTTGTTTCGCGGATTCTCGAAGCCACGGACAAGCAGTCGGTGCTGCAGCGGTTAAAAGCCGAAATCAGCGCCAAGCTAAGGATCAACAAATACGCCAAGGGGGGGCGCTAGCGTCGGCTGACATTAGTACCGCGGCACGCCAGGATCGATTTCCTGCGACCACTGATCGATGCCGCCAGCCATGCTCTGCGCCGTGAAAGCCTTGCTCTCGCAGCCATTTTGCCACCCGCAGGCTGCGGCCGCCGTGATGGCAATGGATGACAATTGGCTGTTCGCGATACGATTGCAGCTCCGCCAGTCGCTCGGGGATCTGCCCCATGGGAATGAGCTGCGCCCCGCTGATTTTAGCGGCCGCGAATTCGTCGGGTTCGCGGCAGTCGAGGAGAATCGTCCCGTGGCCCGACTGCTGGCGGGCGCGCACGTCCTGGCAGGAGATTTCAAGCGGTAGATCATTCGCCATGGGGGCGGCACCGTGATGAGGTAAAGCAAAACGGGCTGCTCCGTGTCGTCGACTCCGGAGCAGCCCGATTCGAATCAAATGAACAGCACAACTCTCAACCAACAGCGACTACTGGTTGTTGGGGTCCGTGACCGGCTCGTGGCCCGCGCGGGTCACAAGCTGCATGTACAGACTCGGATCAATATCGGCGGTCAAGGGTGAAACGTGCGAGTCGGCCCAACAATGCAACGCCAAATCTCCCGTGTGGTCGCTGCTGGGGCCCCACGCCCAAGCATTGTTGACGATTTCCAGGCTCGAAATATTCGGCATCGCGCGTTTGCAGAAGAATTGCCGGGGATCCGTTTTGGGACCATAGTTGATCCCGGAAATGGCTCCGGTAACTCCTGAAGTAACCGACAGGTTCCAGAAGAAAGTCTGAGTTGCACTACCACTTGAAGTGCCCGCAGACTTTCTAGGTTGCGCTGGCTTATACTGGGAGGTGGTAAAATTGCTCAAGACGGTGGTCGTCGTGAGATCTCCAGTTGGAATGGCGACTACCCAGGCGGTCGTCCCATCGTACCAGGACGAGATTGTTTGCTCCTTACTCTCGGCCAAAAGAATCGTCTTCGACGTGCCATCGGTAATCGAGCGAATACCGTTGCCTTTGCTGGACTGGTTGCGCGGCGGCACGATGACACCGTTTGGAAGTTCCAGCACATTATTCATGGTGTTGGTGGTGAAGGACGGCGTCGTCGGATTCTGCATGCAGGCCATGTGGGTCGCGCACATTGCCTTGTAGTTCGTTATCGCCACGCCCCAGTCCGGAGGCTGCGGGTTCTGCATTTTCCAGCTGTTGTATTCGGGCATGTTTTGAAGCAAAAACTGTTGATATCCGGTTGGTCCCGTTGTGCCTCCACCCATATCCGAAATGGGTTCGCCGGCATAACTCGGGCAGCGTACCTCGTCGAGCTGCTGCGTGCAAAACGGCCGCCACCACGGCGCCGTGGACAGGCCTCCCGAGTTGAATCGCAGGCCAAGTCCGGCGGTGGCGCCCGCACCGTTGAAACCACCCTGCCTCAGCATGGCCGGGAAAGCGAACTTGTTGGAAACGTTGCTGATATTTTGATACATCACGTTCTGTTCGATGAACGGCAACAGCCGCACCATCCAACTATAGCCAGCCTGCGGGGACCCCGAAGAAGAGCCCACTGTTGAACCGGGAATGCCGAAGTACAAGTTCGGCACGAAGGTCTGCGACACCGTACCCCCGGGAAACGAACCGTTGACGCTCGGATTGGTCATTGTTTCCAGGGGAAAGGTCTTGTTTACGTCATGGTGGTTCTGGAATGCCGTTGCCAGTTGCTTGAGCTTGTTCTGGCACGAATTGCGGCGGGCAGCTTCGCGGGCCGCCTGAATGGCCGGCAACAATAGCGCGACCAGCACGCCGATGATGGCAATCACCACCAATAGCTCGACGAGGGTAAACCCTCGCATCTTTGATTTGGTGACCATGCGTCACCTCCGTGAGAAAGGAAAACGATGAGAAAATGAGACGCCTGTTTGAGCCGCTCGCCATAAATAGGGAGCCGCACAGTAGATGCTCGTAATTTAACGGCTCGCCAAAAGGCTGTCAAACAGGAACTTTCCGTTTTCTGAGGTTCCCCCTGACATGTCGCCGTGCCGCGAACGCTCTGCAACGACACCTTTGAGGGGCAGGGCGCAAGCCGCTTTGCCTGCCCTCCGCCATGCGCTATAGTAGGCATTTGTCCAGTCCAACTGAAGCAAATGCAACGGAACCGCGTTTGCAAGGCGTCGGTTGCCGTTCAGCGCCGCCGCGTTTTCGTGAGCATTCGTGCCGTTCGTACCACGCTGCGACGCATCCCAACCCGAGGTCAATGGAATGTCGCACAAGGTTGTCGTGATTGCGGGCCCGGCTCGGTCTGGCAAAACCGCACGGCTGCTTTGCGCGTATCGGCAATGCCTAAGCAATGGGCCAATCGGTGGTGCGCTTTGGATTAGCCCAACGCACCGGGCTGCGAGTTCCGTTTCCACGCGCCTGCTGGATGGCACGCTGGTCGGTTGTCTGGGCCCCAACTTGCTCACGTTCAATCAGCTTGCCACCCGCGTGCTTGCCGCGGCGGCGCCAGCGATGCGTCCAATGTCACCGCTGCAGACGCGCGTGACCCTGCGGCGCCTGATCGACGAGGCACTTGCCGATGGGCGGCTCGATTACTTCGCGCCGATTGCCGCTGCTCCCGGCTTCCTCGATCTGCTGGTGGGATTCGTCCGCGAACTGAAGCGATTGGAGATTTGGCCCGAGGAATTGGCAAGGGCCCAGGGTCCGCGCGCGCCGAAAAAAGACCGTGAGTTGTGCGGGCTCTATCAGGCATATCAGGACTTGCTGACCACCCATCAACTGTACGATGCGCAAGGGCAGTTCTGGGTGGCTCGACAACTGTTGAAGGAAGATCACTGGGAAGCGTTCCCAGCCGTGCGTCACGTCTTCGTCGACGGCTTTACTGACTTCACCCGCACCGAGCACGACGTGTTGGAATTGCTTGCCGCCCGCGCTGAATCGTTGACGATATCGCTCCCGTGGGAAGAAGGTGGCCGGCGGCAGGATGTGTTTGAAAAGGTTCGCCTCACGCTGGAGGAGCTCAGGCGTCGGCACCCCGGACTTGAAGTCGAGCAATTGCTGCCCGGGCATGAATTGCCACCGTCCCTGGCTCATTTGGAGCGCGGCTTGTTTGGCAATCCTCGGCAAGCGCAGCCGATGGCCGAGGCGACGGACATCGAAATCCTGGCCGCGGCGGGTGTGACGCATGAAATCGAACAGATCGCCGCTCGAATCAAGCGACTCCTAACCGACGGTGACAGCGACGCGAAAGTGCCCGCCGAGGACATCCTGGTGGTATTTCGCTCGCTTGGCGAGGTGGGACCGCTCGTGACAGAAACCTTTGGACGCTTCGGCATTCCGAACGTCGTGGCGTCAGCGCCGCCGCTCGAATCGTCGCCCATCATTCACGCCTTGTTTGCCTGGCTTCAGCTCGACGCGGAGGACTGGCCCTTTCGAGACTTGCTTGCGGCGATCGCGCAGAACCACTTTCAACCAAAGTGGCCCGAGTGGCAGCAGGGCGCCGCGGCCGTCTCGCTGGAAAGATTGGTGCGCGAACTTGAAATACCGTCCGGCCGAGAGGCGTTGCTCAGAAGTATCGCATGGCACGAAGAGCGAGCTCGCGAGGCGCTGGCCGCCAAGGCGCGCTTGTCGAAGAGGCAACTCGCCGCACAGGTGGGCGGGCCACTAGCGCGGCGGATTGCCGAAGCACTCGATCGATTGCCGAGTCAGGCGACCAGCCGCGAGTGGGCTCGGGCCATCGACGACTTGGGTGTTGAACTCGGGATGATTCACCCCACGGACGAGGATGCGGCGGGCGCGGTCACCGAAGCAGAGGATCGCGAGGCATGGCAGCGACTACAGGCAATCTTGGCGGAGTCGGAGCGCTTGGCTCGTTGGACGGCTCAACCGCCGCCGCGTAGGTCGCGACACGAGTTCCTGAAGCTGATCAAAGACCTGGTACAGACCGAAGCGTTGCCACGGGCGAGTGATGAGACCGGTTGCGTTCGCGTGTTGTCAGCCGAAAGCGTGCGGGGCTTGTCGGCGCCCCACGTTTTCGTGGCCGGGCTCTCGGAACGCGCGTTTCCGCCTCCGAATCGAGACGATTGCGTCTATAGCGATGCCGACGCGCGGCGGTGGGGAGCCGGCGGCTTGCCCCTTCCCTCGCACGAGTTGCGCAGCCGCTTTGAAATGCTGTTGTTTTACGAGGTGGTCACACGCGCCACGAAAAAGTTGGTGTTGAGTTATCCGGCGCTCGACGCGGCCGCGCAACCGCTGGTTGCCAGCCCCTATTTGAGCGAAGTCGAGCAGGCTTGCGGCGTGGGGCGAATCCCGCGCAACGGGCAGCCGCATCTGGCCAGTGTTCCCCAGACGGATGATGTGCGCAGCCTGCGCGATTTTCGCGTGCGGGCAGTCGCCAACGCACTGGCGCAAGACGACGGATTGTTGGGTGAACTGTGCGCTCATCCTTCAACGCGGCAGACCGCGGCCAACATTCTGGCCGGCTTGCGGGCTTCTGATGCGCGGTTTCTCGAAGGCAGATTTGGGCCCTTTGAGGGAATGCTCACGTCACCGGCCGCTGGCGCCGCGCTAACGGCCCGGTACGGGGCCGAGCGCTGCTGGAGTCCCAGTCAACTCGAAAAGTATGCCTACTGCCCTTTCCAGTTTTTCATGAGCAACGTACTGCGACTTGAGGCCGTGGGCGAACCGGAGCTGGAAACCGACTATCAACGGCGCGGACAGATGCTGCACTGGCTGCTATCTTCGGTCCACCGAGAGCTCAACGGCGCGTCGGGTGGACATGCGTCGCCCACGGGCTCGCGGCTCGAGCGCTTTGCTGCGCTGGTTGAGTCGGCCGTCAGCGAGTTGCGTAGGCGAGGTAGCGGCGACACGCTTGACAGCGGATTGCGCGAGATCGACGTCCGCAAAATCATTTCATGGCTCGAGCGGTACCTCCGCCAGCACGCCGCCTACGATCAACAGTGGACCGAGTGGGACCTTCCGCCGCGGCCTGCCCATTTCGAGGTGTCCTTTGGTCCCCGCCACCGGGACGACGAGGCGCCGGACGCGGAGTCACTTCCAGACGAATGCGATCCGCTCTCCACTTTGGAACCGTTCGAACTTGATTGCGGAGGCGAGACGATTCGCTTTGCCGGCCGCATCGACCGGATTGACCTCGGCCGAATCGCGGATTCAGCCGTCTTTACCGTCGTCGACTACAAGAGCGGCCAAAGTTCGACGCGTACGAGTTTGAAGTCTGTGATGCAAGGACAGTCGTTTCAATTGCCGCTCTATGCACTTGCGGCGGAACGCTTGCTTGAAGGAAACAGTGTCACGCCGTTCCGGGCGGCCTATTGGCACGTTGCCGGCAAGGGCTATCAAGAGAAAGAGGCGGTGAAGTTCCGGATGGCCGCCGGGGGCCGGCTGCAGGCCTGTGAGGAATGGGAAATACTGGAGGCGGCAATCAAGCCGAGAATCCGCTCGTTAATTGAAGGGATTCGGCGAGGTCAGTTTCCAATGCATAGCGCCGACGACAAATGCACCAGCTATTGCGACTACCGCAGCGTGTGCCGGGTCAATCAGGTGCGTTCGCTGGAGAAGCATTGGGAGCCGCCCGAGGTGCCGCCGGCATGACTGCGCAAAAGAACGCGCCCAATCTTACCGATCAGCAGCATGCGGCCGTCAACACACGGCACGTCTCGGTTTCCTTGTCTGCCGGGGCCGGATGTGGAAAGACCCTCGTGTTGACGGAGCGGTACTTATCGCATTTGGATCCCCACGATCCGGCGTCGCTCCATCCCGAGCAGATCGGGCAACTGGTGGCCATCACGTTCACCGATCGGGCCGCGCGCGAGATGCGCGATCGAATCCGCCGACGTTGCTACGACCGTCTTCAATCCGCCGCCGTCGCGGACGCCGACTATTGGGCCCAGTTGTTGCGGGCATTGGACAACGCCCGGATCAGCACGATTCACGCGTTTTGCGCGTCGCTGTTGCGAATACATGCCGTCGAGGCTGCACTGGATCCGCAGTTTACCGTGCTTGAACAGGCCCAGGCGGACACCTTGTTGTCCGAATCGATCGACGACGAGGTCCGCCGACTTATCAGCGAACGAGACGAGAACACGCTCGAATTGTCCGTGCAGTTTGGCCTGGACGGCTTGCGAGCGATGGTGCGCCAGTTTGTGCTGGAGGCAACGCCGCAGTTGCTCGACGCGTGGCGCGATGTCGCACCAGATACGATTGTCGAGCATTGGTCGGAGTTTTTCGCCCAACTAAAACCCAAAATCGCCGCACAAGTCGCGGGCTCCAACGACTCCCAACGCGTCTTGCAGATCCTCCGAGAAAACATCCCCAGCCAGGCCACGATGCAACAGCGGCGAACGTCGCTCTTGGAGGCACTGGGTTCGCTCGAGGAATTCTCCGGCGACGATTCGCTCGCGGAACGATTCGATCAGATCGACTGCAATGCGCGCGTGCAGGGGGGCGGTGGCCCAAAGGCCTGGGCGAGCAAGGAGATCTACGAATCATTTCGGAATGCGGCGACCGCACTTCGAAAGCAAGTGGACGCTTTTGCGGAACTTGCTGCCTTTGACTCGGCGGCAGCGCTGCCCGCCGCCCAACTCGGCAGCCAGCTATTGCGAATCGCCGACGAAGTGTATCAATCCTATAGCGTGCGTAAGGCCGAGCTGCGCGTGCTCGATTTTGGCGACCTGCTGGTTCGAACAACAGCGCTGCTGGCGGATGGCGAGAATGACGTGGCGCGCCAGCTGGGGTCCAAGATCACATTGCTGCTGGTCGACGAGTTTCAAGACACCGATCCCCTCCAGGTCGAACTGGTCAAGGCCCTTTGCGGCGAGGAGCTGTCGACGGGAAAGCTCTTCTTTGTCGGCGACCACAAGCAATCGATTTATCGCTTTCGTGGCGCGAAGCCGCACGTATTTGCCGACCTGCGGAGTCGCACGCCGCAGGACGGTCAACAGCGACTCACGCTCAATTTTCGTAGTCAACCGGCTATTCTGCAGTTCGTCAATGCTTTGTTTTGGCATGATCTAGGAGCCAACTACGAGCCGCTTGAGCCGCAACGCGACCAGGTCAGTCCCGAGCCCGCGGTGGAGTTTCTCTGGGCGGCGAACGCGAGTGGCGAGAAGGAGTCGGTCGACGTCCAGCGCCGCCGCGAAGCCCGTTGGATTGCCAAACGCTTGCGATCGATCCTTGATTCCGGTGAGCCGGTCGTGTGGGATACCGACGCCGCGGCGAACGGGAAGCCCGCCGCACGCGCGGCTCGATTTGGCGATATGGCAATCTTGCTGCGGGCGCTGACGAACGTCGAAGCCTATGAGGCGGCACTGCGCGAGTATGAAATCGACTATTATCTCGTGGGCGGGCATGCATTCTACGCCCAGCAGGAAATCTTCGATCTGCTGAATCTATTACGATCGCTCAACAGTGCGGCCGATGTCGTCAGCCTAATCGGCGCGCTGCGGAGTCCATTCTTTTCGCTATCGGATGAGTCGATTTTCTGGTTGGCACAGCACCCTGGCGGAGTGCCGGGAGGACTGGCGAGCGGCGAGTTCCGCGACGAAATGTCCGCGGCTCAACGTCGACAAGCCGCTTATGCCGCGCAGACGATCGAACATTTGCGGGCCTGCAAGGACCGGTTGCGAATTTCAGAATTGATCGAATTGGCGTTGAGTCTAACGGGCTATGACGCCGTTCTGCTCAATGAATTCCTGGGCGAGCGCAAATTGGCGAATTTGCTCAAGCTGCAGGAACAGGCTCGTAGTTTTCAAAAGGGAGATTTCTTGGGGCTGGCCGATTTCATCGCGCAGCTCTCGGAGTTTGTGGTCCGCCAGCCCGACGAACCGCTGGCGGCGACCCATTCGGAGGACACGAATGTCGTGCGGCTGATGTCAATTCATCAGTCCAAGGGCTTGGAATTCCCGATCGTCGTGGTGCCAGACATGAATCGCGTTCCACACGGAGGGGCCGATCGGGTGCACCTGGACGCGGATCTCGGCCCGCTGGTGCGGGCTCCCTCCAGCGACGATCAGGAGAGCGGCGTGTGCGGCTACGACCTGTGGCGGTTTGCGGAAAAGGGAGAGGAGGCGGCCGAAATGAATCGGTTGCTATACGTTGCCACGACGCGTGCTGCCGACCATCTGATCCTCTCGACTGGCGTAAATACCGTCGGTGACGACCGCTCCCCGTGGATGAAACTGCTTGGCCGGCGCTTCGACCTACAGAGTGGAAAGTTCATCGGCGAAATGCCCGCCGGCATGAAACGGCCTAAAGTGAAAGTCACGAACGAGGAACCACAACTTTCCAAACCTGGGTCCAAACGTCGGCCGAAAGTGGATATTTCGGAACTCACTCAGCGGATGGCGAAAGTCCCGGCCAGCGAGTCGGCCGTGCGAACGGCGGTGGAGCCAATCTTGCCTGACCCGTCGGCGCGCCGCCAATACTCTTTTTCACGATTGTCGGGTCAGTTGCACCGCAGGTTCGAGCGACTGGACGAAGTGGCGGTGGGGCGGCCGAATTCCCCCGATCCGCGCGGTTTGGGAACGCTTGTGCACGCAGTGTTGGCCGTGATGGATTTCACTCGACAGGTCGACGTGCGCTCGCTCGTCGAGCATTTTGCCGAACAACATCTGCCGGATCGGCCCGAGCAGGTGGAAGCCGCGGTTGAAATGATTGAGCGTTTTGCCGCTACTCCGCGGGCAAGGCATATCGCCGCGAGTGAGCGTTCCCACGCTGAAATCGAATTTCTGCTCGCTTGGCCAGACAGCGGCCCGCGGGCGGGGGACGTGGCCTTGCGGGGGTATCTCGATCGCCTTTATCAGGACGACCGTGGAGCCTGGCACGTGCTCGATTTTAAGACGAACGTGATTGGTACTCAGGGCGTCGCACGTCAAGCGTCCGCTTACGAAATGCAAATGCTTCTGTATGGTTTGGCGACCGAACGTATATTGAAGACCCCTCCGGCAAGTTTGACACTCCATTTCCTGCGCACCGCTGAGGAATTTTCCTTTGTCTGGAGCGACGCGGCGCGACGGCGCGTTCTGAAATTGGTCGACCAAGGCATTACGGCTGCAAATGCGCGGCCTGAGAGTGCGGCTCTGGCGATGACTTAAAAGGAGTTTGCCGCCGGGCGCGCACTTATCGGTTGGGGACCACATCTCTATAATCGGCGCTGTTTCCCGGTTCCGTACGCCTCGAGGTGAAACTAACTGTGGCACCGCTCGACCCGACCAAGCAGCGTGACTTCGCCATCGACGTCGTGCGCACGCTGCGCGGACACGGATATGAGGCCTATTGGGCTGGCGGTTGCGTGCGCGATCGCCTATTGGGACATCCGCCGAAGGACTACGACGTTGCCACCGACGCTCGACCGAACCAGATCTGCGAAGTGTTCGCGAAGCGGCGCACGGTTCCGGTGGGCGCGCAGTTCGGTGTAATTACGGTGGTGGGGCCTAAATTGGCGGGTCAGGTTGAAGTGGCTACTTTTCGGCAGGACGTGACCTATAGCGACGGTCGACACCCCGATGCCGTGGAGTTTAGTTCTCCGGAGGCTGACGCGCATCGCCGCGACTTTACGATCAACGGTTTGTTCTACGACCCGCTCGAAGATCGCGTGATCGACTACGTCGGTGGCGTCAACGACCTGGGCCGCGGAGTCGTGCGTGCTATCGGCGAGCCGCGCGCTCGTTTCCAGGAAGACAAGCTACGGCTGTTGCGAGCCGTGCGCTTCACGGTCACGTTTGGTTTTGCAATTGAGCCTCGCACACGCGACGCAGTGGAGGCGATGGCCAAGGAAATCGGCGTGGTGAGCGTGGAGCGCATCGCCGAAGAGGTGCGCCGCATGCTCATGCACCACAGCCGCGCTGCGGCGGTTGACTTGCTGCACGATGTGGGATTGCTCGCGGAGATCATGCCAGAAGTGGCGGCGGCCAACGAACCCAATCGCACGACACCTATCGGGTTCGCCGGCGACAGAGCCTGGCTTGCGGCGCTCGAGGCACTCAGCCTGCTGAAGGAGCCTTCGTTTATGCTGGCCATGGCGACGCTCGTTCATCCGTTCCTCGACGCTGCGGGGGCGTGGGCGCTGGCGCGTCGCTGGAAGCTGTCGAACCAAGAATCGAAACGATTGCGCTGGCTGGTCGAACATCAGGCGGCACTGGTTGGTGCGGCCGACATGCCCTGGTCGCGATTGCAGCCGCTGCTAACCAGCGAGGGTGCTTGCGAATTGCTGTCGCTGCACGAAGCGTTGACCGGCGGCACGGACGGCCAAGGCCCAACGGCCACGCCCGCGGATTTCGCCACTTGCCGTGAAAGGCTGTTGTTGCCGCCCGAGGCCCTGAACCCTCCGCCGCTACTTTCCGGCGATGATCTGATTGCGCACGGCGTGCCACGTGGCAAACAGTATCAGCGGATGCTGCAAGCCGTGCGCGATGCGCAGCTCGATGGGCAGATCAGCAGCAAGCAGCAGGCCCTCAAGTTGGTCGACCGTTTACGCAAACAGTTGTAGTCTCTGTTGAATGCGAGTGGTGATATGGATTTTCAGTTCGTCCTTGGGCTCGTGTTTCGTTGGCTGCACATCCTGGCGGCGATTACGGCCGTCGGGGGAAGTATCTTTGCCCGTTTTGTCGTATTTCCGTCGCTCGCTCCCCTGCCAGTCGACGAGCGCGACGAACTGCACGCCGTAATGCGCGGTCGCTGGTCGAAGATGGTGGCAGCGGCAATCGCATTTTTGCTGGTGAGCGGTCTGTACAATTTCATGACCACGATCAGTCGTTTCCAGGTGCCCCGTTGGTACCACATGGTGTTCGGTATGAAGTTCCTGCTGGCGTTGGTCATTTTTGCCATTGCCAGCTTGCTGGTCGGGAAGACCGCTGCAGCCGAGGCCCTGCGGCGAAATGCCCGCATGTGGCTCAACTTGAACATCCTGCTGGCGGTCCTGGTGGTATGTCTGTCGGGCGTCCTGCGAACCGCGGAGAAAACGCCTAAAGAGCCGCCCGCTGAGCGGGCGGCGGGGGCGGCCCAGGACTCAGCGCAAAAGCCTTTTGCAGCCGCGCTCCGGCTCAATTAATCTGGAGGAAGCACCCCGAATGCGGCATTTCATGTCGCTAAGGGGGAAAATCAGAGGCGGCGGCCCCACTTCCAAGCCCCGTAGTTAGTCATGAATCCACATTCCCAGGCCATTTCAATTTTGCAAAAGGCCCGCGACGCCCTGGCAGAGCGGCTGACGCTGCGGGTTATCGAATCGCAGCATGAAATCGAACAAGACGCCGAAGGGGCCACGTATCTCAGCGAGATCGAACAGATCTACGAGCAATTGGGCGGACGTTTGGCGCATCTCAACGCGATGCTTTCGAACCTCCCGCCTGCTCCGCCCCAGCCCGTGGCCGATGCGACGGCCAGTGAGATCGTCTACGCCGACCTGGCTTGCAGCCCATCGTCAACACTCGACGTGGACGCGGCAAACCCGCTGACGGTGTTGGCATTGCCCGCTCCGCCGTCGCGCGACGAGCCAGTGGCCGAACCGATGGTTGAGACATTTGCCGGCATCGTGCTACATGCCAAAAGCGGCGAATTGACCAGCGCAGCCCGGCTGATCTCCGAGGTCTTTGATGTGCGGCCCAGCCAGGCCCGCCGTGGAGCTCAGGCGTTCCAGCGGCAGTTGCAGCGCTACCCTGATTTGGGGCGGCGGTTCGAGGACCTTGGCGCTACAATTGCCGAGATCAACGAGTACGCCGCCGCAACACTCCTGGGCGAATGTTTCGAATTCCAGCCGATTGACGCCCTGCTGTTGGTGCGGGGGCTCAAACAGCAAGAACCCGACACGACGGACTGATCAGCGAGGAGACTTGAGTGGACAAAAAGGCGAAGAAGAAGCAGGACGTACTCCGGCAGCGAATGCAAAAGCTCCAGCAACAGCTTGCCGGCGCCCGCAAGCAGATGGACGACCCCGAAGAAGTCCGTCGCCTGGAAGGCGACATTGCAGCGACCAAGGCCGAGCTCGAAAAGATCGGCTAACTCCGGCCGCTAGTGCGTCAGCCGATTGTCCGTTATCGCACTGCGGTACGCATGCTTGGCGGCTGATGGAACACGGCGGGCTCGTCGCGCCCATCACCGTCCCAGTCGCCGACGACCGGCGTGTCGTTCGGACCGCCCAGTTGGAGCACCATGTCGTCGTTGTCGATGACGCCGTTGTTGTTGGTATCGATATACCACGTGCCATCGCGATAGACGGCAATCTCGTCGATGCCATCGCCGTTGAAGTCGCCCGACAGCGGCAGGTCGCCGTGATGACCGAACGTTTCGGATTGGTCGGAATCGCTTCGCTTGCCGTCGCCGTCGCTGTCACAGCGCCACAAGCCATCGCGGAATACCGCGACCGTGTCGACCCCGTCGCCGTTCCAATCGCCCACGAGAGGATGATCGCCCGGCGTCCCGTATAGGAACACGTGGTCGATCAAATCGCTGCGGGGCTTGCCATCGGCGGTCCGCTTGAGCGTGCGCTGTCCAACCGTATTCTGCTCCTGTGGACGCGGAATATTCTTGAGCTTGTCGGTGTTCTTGTTGTCGGGGTCGGGCAGACCCGGTTCGTGGGCAATGGCACGCGGATCGCCGCTCCAGGCGGGGCCGTAGATGCCGATGTCGGTCTTGCCGTCACCGTCCCAGTCACCTGTAACTGGACGATCACCCTGATGGCCTAATTTGGCCCACAAATCGCCCGCATCCCACACTCCATTGTCGTTGAGGTCAATAAACCAGTATCCGTCTTTGAACACGCCAAATTCAAACCGCCCGTCGCCGTTGAAGTCGCCGCTAACGGCAATGCTGTTCTTCATGCCGAACTTTACGTTCCGCTTGACTGGTTGTTTGCCCGACAAGTCGAGCAGAGTCCACTCGGCGTCGTCCATCTGGTCGTCGGCCCAAAGGATTTGATCTTCGGGCCGGACGGACGTAAGTTGCACCCCGTCCTCGCCAACGATGCCGCGCGGGTAACCCGCATCGACGACGCTGAGGTGCCAGGTGTAAAACGCCCCGCCACCTCGCGTCTGGATCGGCTGCAAGTAAAAGGGAGTTTGCGTGATCACCAGCGGATTGACCGGTTGAATTTGTGGGAAGTAGTTCTGAAACAGTGCCGGCGCACCGCCTCCCGGTTTCGGCGGGAACGGGAAGATGGGCACGCTGAAAACTGTCGTCACAACGCTGAAATTGTTGTCCGTGGAATTGGCGCCCACAGACACTGCAATCTGCACCAGGGCGTCATCGGCCGGTGGCGTTTCTAGCGCGCCCAACACGCCGGCATCGGTTACGACTAGCGGACTGATCACGACGCCGCCGGTCGAACCAGGCGTGTCGATGCCGGGATAGTATCCGTCGGGCCGGACTTCGTACACGGCGTACGTGCCCGGCGGCAGGCCGACAAACTGATAGTATCCGTTGGAATCGGTCACCGTGGTGATGGGCTGATCGGCCGCGTAATGGCCAGCCAGCGCCGTCGAACCGTAGATCGGCAGGCCGGTCACGCCGTCGCGAAGCATCAAGACAACGCCCGGCAGCAGCGTGTCGTCAGGCGTCAACTTGCCGTCGCGCAAATTGAGCACATCGGGGACTTCATTCTGGACGGCTACGGGTATCGGCGGTCCATCCTGAAACACGTGTCCCGACAAGGTGGCCGGCGGGATCTCGCAGAAGTTGTAGTCAATGGCATGCAACCCCGAGATGAGCACAATGTTGTCGATCAAGTTGGAAGTCGCGTCGCCCCCCGCGGAGCCGGCCGACGTGTCGCCGTCGAAGTACTCACTGGGCTGGACCTCTTGCACCGAGTAGGTTCCCGGCATCAGGTCGTCGAACAGGTATCGACCGTCGGCGCCGGTCGTTGCCGTGGCGACGATGTTCCCCGTTGCGTCCAGCAAGTGAATGGTGACCCCTGCCAGGGGTGGATTGGACGGGTCTTCGCAATCACCGGTCGTGTTGACGTGCACGCGACCCGCGATGCTCGCCGGGGGCAACTCGCCAAAATTGTAGTTCCGCGCGTGCAGGCCGGGCGTCAAAACAGCGCCCATGATCATGTCGCCGGGGTTCATCGCCACTCCGCCCGCGGAACCGGCCGAGTCGAGGCCGTCGAAGTAACCGTCCGGTTGGATTTCACCAACGCCATATGTTCCGGGCCGCAGATTCTCGAAGCAATAGAGACCCGTCGCGTCGGTCGTCACCGTCACGCCCAGCGGATTTCCGTCGGCACCCTTGAGGTACAAGGTTGCGCCTTCGATTCCCTGCTCGCCTGGGTCCTTGACGCCGTTGTTGTTGACGTCGACGTATACGTACCCACACAATTCGGCGGGTGGCAACTCACCGAAGTTGTAGTCTTCGGCATGTAAACCGGCGGTCAGCACGGCGCCCGTGATCATGTCTCCTGGATTCATGGCCGTACCGCCGGCGGTCCCTGGCGTATCGAGGCCGTCGAAGTAACCGTCGGGCTGCACTTCGCCGACGCCGTAGGTACCGGGGCGGAGGTTTGTAAAACAGTAGTGTCCACTGGCATCGGTCACGACCGTGACCCCAAGTGGATTGCCGCTCGCGTCCTTCAAGTACAGCGTGACTCCCGCGATGCCGATTTCGCCAGCTTCTTTGATACCATTGTTATTCAAGTCGACATACACGTTGCCGCACAGCTCGGCAGGAGGGATTTCGCAGAAGTTGTAGTCAATCGCCGCCGTGCCGGAGGTCAGCACGATGTCGGTGATCAAGTCATCATGCTCCACTCCGCCGGCCGAACCAACGTCCTGACCGCCATCAAAGTAGCCGTCGGGCTGAATCTCGTGCACGCTATACGTGCCCGGTGGCAGCGTATCAAAGATGTAGTAACCCTGGTCGTCTGTCGTCGTTGTCGAAATGACCTGGCCCGTGGAATTGAGTAGTTCGATTTTTACGCCTGGGAGCGGTGGATTGCTGGGGTCGTCGCAGTCGCCGTTGACGTTGACGTGCACGCGGCCACTGATGCTGACGGGCAGCAGTTCGCCGAAGTTGTAGTTTACGGCTGCCATGCCGCCGGCCAGTACGGCACCGGTAATCATGTCGCCCGGATTCTGGGCGGTGCCGCCGGCGCTGCCGGCCGAGTCGAGTCCGTCCAAATAGCCCGACGGTTGCACTTCACCCACGCCGTAGGTTCCGGGGTGCAAGCCCGTGAACTCGTAGTAACCCAAGGCATTGGTCGTGGTCGTCGCCCCGGTGGGTTGCCCGTTGGAGTCCTTGAGAATCAAGGTCACGCCGGCGATGGGGACTTCGCCTGGATCCTTCTTGCCGTTGTTGTTGGTGTCTACGTAGACGTAGCCCGAGAGGCTCGCGGGCGGGATCTCGCAAAAGTCGTACGACACGGCGTCGATGCCCGAGGTGAGTATGACGTTCGTGACGATGTCGTTCCCCTTGTCGCCGCCGGCCGAGCCGACGAACGTGGCGCCGCTGAAGTAACCGATGGGCTGAACCTCTTGCACACCGTACGTACCCGGCCGGAGGTTGTCGAACTTGTATCGGCCGTCGGCCCCGGTGGTCACCGTGTCGATGATCTTGCCCGACGCATCCAGCAGGTGGATGGTTACGCCGGCCAGGGGCGGGTTCTCCGGGTTGGAGCAATCTCCGGTCGTGTTCACGTGGACGCGGCCGGCAATGCTGACCGGCAGATACTCCGCAAAGTCGTTGTGTACGCTGTCTTCGCCGCCGAGCAGATTGATCTGGCTGATAATATCGCTTGTGGTCACGACGCCCCGAGTTTGCGTTCCCACCTTGCCGGGCGTGGCGCCAACGCTGAAATAGCCATTCGGCTGAGTCTCAACAACGCGGAACGTGCCGATTTCCAAATTGTCAAAGTGGTACCGGCCGAGTGCGTCGGTGACGGTTGTTTTTCCGGTCGAGACGTAGTTTCCGCCGTCGAGTTTCAGCAGGGCAAGGTGCACGCCACCAAGTCCCGTGTCACCCGCGTCCTGATGGTTGTTCAGGTTTTGATCGAGGTAAACCACGCCCGACAGACTATTGGGAAGTGCGACCTGTTTATCAACAGCTACGGCGCCGGCCGTCAGGTCGGATAGGTCGGTCGTGGTCGAATAGCGGTCGTTTGGCAGCTTGAGAGTTGAGCCCGCCTCGGATGCGGCGTTCGCAAAATTCTGGTCGAAGGCATCCCAAAACAACACCTGGGTCGTCAGGTCCTGGTAGTGCGGTGCCTGGAAAGTGGCGTCAAAATGCGAACGCTGGAACTCCCCGCCTTCGACGACCGCGTTCGTGTCGACGGCACTCCCGAAGACGTACTGAAACTCGTCGACGTCGATGCTGATTAATAAAGTGTCACCGGCGGTAAACCCATCGAGGTCGATGACGAGCTTCATCCCGCCGTCAACCACGTGGAAGTTCGTGACGCTAAAACCGTCATGCTTCACGACTTTGAACGGATTGGATTGAAACGAGCCATAGCCACCTGGCGCGGTGTCGAAGAAGACGTCGCCAGAAGACTTGCCGTCTTTGTTCTTGTCTCCGTCGATGACGATTTGCGTGAGCTGGGTGCCGGGTGCGCCTCCCTCGAAGGTGAACTGGATCAGGTTCGGCAGCTGATCGTCGCCAGATGCTTGTTCGTAGTACACGCTGCCGACGTGCAGATCGGCGGCCAGCAATTGACGGCTTTCGATTTCCTCGAAACGGCAGATGCGCAAACGGCGCGCGGTGGTGTGCGGTTCGTCGAAGCGCGCGTTGTCGAACCAGCGCCCCAGTTTCGAGATTGTTCCTAACAGGCCCACGGCCGATCCTCCTTGTCTCGATTCCCAGCGCCTCAAACGCATCCTTGCCCGTGACCTTCGCCCGCAGCTAACGCACCCGTGATTCTTGATTCAGTTCGACGGCTGTATCCTGGCCCGGACCCACCCGCTTGAGCTTCCAGACGCGGACGGTCGTATCGAAGCTGCCGGAAATGATCGTGCCGCTTGCCGGATCGTAGGCCAGCGAAGCAACCGATCCGGTATGCCCTACGAGTTGTTCGGTCTCGATTTCATCTTGCCAATTCCAAACGCGGATTACATTGTCGCTGCCCCCGGTCGCGAGCAGTGTGTCGCCGCAAACAACCATGGAGAGCAATTTTCCGGCCGGACATTGAATCCGCCGCAGGGGAGCTCCGGTATGGGCATCCCATACCGCGACGATTCGATTCTCGCCGGCGGTTACCAACATTTGGCCGTCTGGCAGCCAGGCCAACGTACGTAGCCGTCCAACGCCGGTTGAGGGAATCTCGAGGTCGACGTCTCCGCCCGGGATTTTCCAAACGCGAACCTTGCCGCTCCGGCCAGCCGCGGCCAACCGAGTTCCGTCAGCGGAAAAGGCGACTGTTCGAAGGTCCACTCCGGGGCCTTCCAATTCGTCGGGCAGTGCGCGTTTCTCCACGTCGTAGACGCGCACTTTCGATTCGAAGCCCGCGGTCGCCAAAAGCTTGCCGTCGGGGCTGAACGCCAGTGAGTAAATCACGTGCGGGTGCGGCGGCAGTGAGTGAAGCTTCTTCCCAGTGGACAGCTCCCAAAGCACAACCCGGTGATCGTCTCCGGCCGATGCCAGGGTCATTCCGTCGGGGCTGACCGCCAAAGCTCGGACCCAGTCGCTGTGTTCTTGCAGCTTAAACAGGAGCTGGCCGGTGGTCGTGCTCCATAGGCGCACGAGGTGGTCGTCGCCGGCCGTGGCGACGGTTTTGCCCCCGGGTACGATCGCGACCGCAGTGATGACCGGGGGACGCTGCTGCGGATTCTGCGGCTGTGCCTCGATGCCGTTGGACGGCCTTAGAATGGCCGGCACTTGCGCCATGATAGCCTGGGGCCAAGCACCGACGGCGCATGCCAGGACCGCCGCAAGAGTCAGTATCGGCCGCATGGAAAACCTCTGTACTGGTCGGGAGACGGGCCTACGGGCCGCCCATTTTTGCTGCGACGACTTGGGGGACTGCATAGGGGCAACACGGTCGGACTTAACGGCAAGTCCAAGCGCGGCAGAGCCTCGCTATTCGGTATCGGCTGAACAGAGCGCACAACCGAAGCGCAAGCCGCCAACCGCGCCTGAGCGCATCGGCCCGTCTAACGGTCGGGAAACCTGGAGAAGAAAGAACGGCGCGTAGAAATGCCCTCAGCGCACGGCGGTGTGTCAAAGTCGATCGCCGGCGGACGCAACCTGGCCGCTGGCACTTTGCCCTGCCACTGCTAGCATCAGAAGGCGTCGGGCCTACTTGCGCTTTTCTCGCGGCACGAATTCCCGCTCGCGGGGGCCGGTGTAGATTTGACGAGGCCGGCAGATGCGTTTGTTTGGCGACTCGTGCATTTCTTTCCAGTGGGCGATCCATCCCGGCAGCCGGCCAATGGCAAACAGCACCGTGAACATTTGCACGGGAATGCCGAGCGCGCGGTAGATCACCCCCGAGTAGAAATCGACATTTGGATAGAGCTTTCGTTCGATAAAGTAGGAGTCGTTCAATGCAACCCGCTCCAACTCCTTGGCGATCTCAAAGATGGGATCGTCGATATGCAGCTTGGCGAGCAAGTTGTCGCAAGTTCGCTTGATGATGGTGGCGCGGGGATCGAAGTTTTTGTAGACGCGATGACCGAAGCCCATCAGGCGAAATCCGCTGTTCTTGTCCTTCGCTTTCGCGACGTACCTGGCCACGTCGCCGCCGTCCGCCCGGATTGCCTCGAGCATTTCGACGCAAGCTTGATTGGCGCCGCCGTGGAGGGGTCCCCACAGGGCGCAAATCCCGGCCGAGATTGAGGCGAACAGGTTGGCGTCGCTGGAACCGACCATTCGCACCGTCGAAGTGCTACAGTTTTGTTCGTGGTCGGCGTGGACAATCAGCAGCAGATTTAACGCCTCGACGAAGTCCGGGTCGATCTTATACGGCTCGCTCGGCACGGAGAACATCATCTGCAAAAAGTTCTCGCAGTACGACAGGTCGTTCTGGGGGTAGATGAACGGCTGACCGATCGATTTCTTATAGGCGTAGGCCGCGATTGTTGGCAACTTGGCAATCAAGCGGTGGATGGAGACTTCCCACTGACGCTGATCGCGCGAATTCAGCGAGTCCTGGTAGAAGGTCGACAACGCGCCAACCACCGAACTGAGAATGGCCATTGGATGGGCGTCGCGCGGAAAACCGTTGTAAAACGATCGCATGTCCTCGTGCAGCATCGTGTGCCGGCGGAGCGACATGCGAAAACGATTGAGTTGCTCCTCGGTCGGCAACTCACCATAGATCAGCAGATAACTCGTTTCGATGAAATCGCAGCGCTCGGCAATGACTTCAATCGGATAGCCACGATACCGCAGGATTCCCTGCTCACCGTCCAGGTAGGTAATGGCACTGGTTGTTGAGCCAGTGTTTACGTAGCCTTCGTCGAGCGTGATATAGTTCGTCTCGGCGCGTAGCTTGGAAATATCGACGCCGTGCTCGTTTTCAGTGCCGACCACGACCGGCAAATCGATCTGTTGCTGACCAATTTGAAGCTTGGCAACCTCGCTCATCGAGGCTTTCCTTTCTGGCACGCGAAGACTTTCGCGGCCGCACTTGCGGTGGGAAAACTGCGGAAACCCTCAGTGTAGTCGCTGGCACCGGGCGACACAATTAGCCCGCACCTGCGCGGGGATGAAGAGCATCGTTTGAAAGCCGAAATCTCATAGTGGAATTTGGGGGTTTGAGCGGAAGTATTTACCGGACGTGCCGCGGCGCGCAGTTTTGCTTCTAGTTGCCCCACCGCCAGCGACGCGCGGCCGCTGGCGCGGGACATTATGGATATCGTAGACGGCAAAGTTCGCGTGACACGAACTGCTCGCCGGGCGCATAGAATACTCAGATGCGCGCGGGACACCAGCGGCCGAGGTTGACGCCGACTAGCGTGTCAAAGCAGCGGAACTGTCGGTTTCGTTATCAAAGACCGTCCATACGGGAGTCCGTTCTCGGAGTTCCTCGATATAGGCCTTTCGGCGTTGCGCCTCGCCACCGGTGTGCAGTTCCTTCTTAATCTCCGTTTGCACTTCGGAGAAGGACGCCCGTTTGGCGTCCTCGCGCGTGAGCACGCGTATGATGTGGCACCCGTCTTCGTCCTCGATGATGCGACTCATTGCCCCGACCGGCAAGGTGAAGATCGCCGTATCGAGGGAAGTTGACCGCAAGCTGCCCTTGTTGACCCAATCGTGCACGCCGCCGTCGTCGGCCGCAAAGTCCTGCGAATGGGCTTTGGCCACCTGTGCAAGCGGCACGCCGCGAACCAGGACGTCGTTGCCCCAAGTGGCGAGCGTCGCGACCGCCTCGCGGCGCGAACCGAAGTTGTCCCACTTGGCGGTGAGTTGTTCCCACCGTGCGCGAGCCGGCGTATCCCATTGGGCCACGTGCTTGTGATAGTACGCCAACAGGTCGTCGTGCGTGGGTTCCTTGTCTTCCTTTTTGACTGCCTGTCCTAGCCATCCACTGGCGAGGTTTTGCTCGACGAACAAGGCTCGCTGCGTTTCAATCGAACCGCCCAGAGCGCGCAGTTTGTTTTCCAGGTCGATGACGCTCGTGGCGCCATATTCCTTTTGCAGGTGCGGAAGGTAGTCACTATTGAAGAAGTCGCGTATCTTTTTTTCGTTTTCCTTCAGCGCCTTCTGGTCGGCGTTGTTGCGCAATTCAGCGACCAAAAGTTTCGTATTGATCATTTCTTTCAACGCCGCCTGCAAATAGTTTTTCTGCGCCTTTTGAATCTCGCGCTGCTTGTCATCTGGCGACAGCTGCGCAAACTCCGGACTGTCTCCGACCGCTTTGTTGAGCGCCCGGTTGATCATGGGCAGCACCTCGCAGGCCTGAATCCGTTCCGCACCGACGCGGGCCAGAATCTCGGCCGGGTCGTATGGCGGATCCGCGGCGGACTTTTTTTCGACCGTCGTCGGTACGGCGGACGCCATGCGATAGCCCGCTGGGACGGCTGCTGCCGTTTGTGCCGACGGTTCGTAGCCAGGAACTGGCGTTGGGCGCCGCCCGGCCAGGTGTTCGGCCGAACCGGCGAGCCGGGTTGCCTCGGGGCCATCGGCACGACGGCGTTCTGAAGGCCAATGGGCAGGCCCGATTGCGGCGAAAAGGCGTTAACCGGACGGGTGAGCGTTGTCGGGTCTCCGAAACCGGGGTCCGCAAATGCCTGGGCGAGCGCCACCGCAGACGTCGCCCCAAGGCAGGACGCCAACACAACTCGGGCGGCAAATTGAAAGGACTTGCGCGTCACGTTCTACCTGAATCGGCTGGCCAGGCTCGACAAGCGAAGCAAAAACCTCGAATTCTGCGGGGCGAAAACCGCACGCGACGAGATCTGAACGGGCGGCGAAATGAGCGCGCCTGGCTCAGTGGGGCGGGATTATAGGAAGGGCCTAGTTGGGCTGCAACAGCGATTGCACCGTCGAGATGACTTGCCCACTCTGCATAACCTTCTTGCCAAGCGGCAGATAGGCGCTCTGCCCGTCGACGATTCTCAGCCGACCGCCTGACTTTTCCGCAAGCTGCTCGATCCGCCGGCGATCGCCATAGCGGAGGACCAGATAACCCTCTTCAAGATAAATCGCGTCCACGAGCCAGCCGTGCGCCCAGATCCGCAGCTTTGCTAGCAATAGCATGCGGTCGACTTCCGGCGGACGCGGACCAAACCGGTCGACCAACTCGGCGGTCAGGTCTTCCCATTCCTCGAGGGTCGCCAGTCGAGCCACGCGGCGATAGAGGTCGATCTTCAGTCGCATGTCGGGTACGTAGCTCTTGGGAATGTAGGCTTCGCACGGCAAATCGATACTGACGTCCACGGTCACCTTGGGCGGCAATTGTTTCAACTTCCGAACGGCCTGCTCCAGTAATTCGCAGTAAAGTTCGTAGCCCACCGTGGCGATGTGACCGCTTTGCTGCGTACCCAAAATATTGCCGGCGCCGCGAAGTTCCAGGTTGCGCATGGCAATCGCAAAGCCCGATCCCATTTGGCTGAATTCTTCAATGGCCTTGAGCCGCCGGGCGGCCGTATTGGACAAGTGTCGGTGTGGATCGACCAACAGATAGCAATAAGCCCGATGTTTGTAGCGGCCGACGCGTCCGCGCAACTGATGGAGGTCGGCCAGCCCGTAGCGATCGGCTTCGTCGATGAAGATTGTGTTCGCGTTGGGAATATCGAGTCCACTCTCGACGATGGTCGTGGCCAGCAGCAGATCGAAGCGATGGTCGACGAAGTCGAGCATAACTCGTTCCAACTCGCCCTCGGGCATTTGTCCGTGGCCAATACCGATTCGTGCCTCGGGTACGATCTCTGTAAGCTTGTGCGCCACCTTCTCGATGTCGTTTACGCGATTATGGACGAAGTAAATCTGACCGTCACGATTCAGTTCGCGCAGGACGGCATGCCGGATGAGTTGCGGGTCGAAGCGCGTGACGCGGGTTTCGATGGCCAGCCGATCGTTGGGCGGCGTTTCCAAGTTCGAAATGTCGCGCACGCCCAGAAGCGATAGGTGCAACGTGCGCGGTATCGGAGTGGCCGTCATGGTCAGCACGTCGACCGTTTGACGCAGGGCCTTGAGGCGCTCCTTGACTTCCACGCCGAACCGCTGTTCCTCATCGATGATAATCAAGCCCAGATTGTGAAAGCTGATATCGTGTTGCGCGAGGCGATGTGTCCCGATCACGATGTCGATCGATCCACCGGCCAGGCCCTCGATAATCTCGCGGGTTTCCTTGCCCGTGCAGAATCGCGAAAGCGAGGCGACGGAAATCGGAAATTCCGCCATCCGGGCACGGAAGGTGCGCAGGTGTTGTTCGGCCAGAATCGTTGTCGGCACTAATAGTGCTACCTGGTAACCGTTGTCAACGACCTGAAAGGCGGCTCGCATGGCCAGCTCGGTCTTGCCGAAGCCCACGTCGCCGCACAGCAGACGGTCCATGGGCCGGGTCTGCTGCATGTCGTTCTTGATGGCCGCGATGGACGTGAGCTGGTCGGCCGTTTCGAGGTAGGGAAACGACGCGTCGAACTCACGTTGCCACGACGTGTCGGCCGGAAAGCGAATGCCAGGACGCATGGCCCTTGCTGCCTGCAACTGTAGCATGTCGGCGGCCAAATCGGTGACGGCTTTTCGCGCGGCTTCCTTCTGCTTGGACCAGTGCCGCCCGCCGACGTGGGCCAACGTGGGGCGTCCTTTTTTGCTGCCGCCGACGTACTTCTGCACAAGCTCGATCTTGGATGCCGGCACGAAGACTTTCGTGTCTCCGTGAAACTCGATAACCAAGTGTTCTTCAGCCTGATCTCCCTTTTCGAGCAATTGCAGCCCGCGGTAACGTCCGATTCCGTGCGACAGGTGGACGACGTAGTCTCCTTCGCGCAGTTCCAGAAAGCTATCAATCGCTCGACCCAGCCGCCGCCGCGAGGGACGGTTCAGGTCGGCCCGGTGAAACAGCTCGCTGCCGCTGACCAGCGCGATCTGCTCACTCACCAGCCGAAATCCCGCCTTCAGTCGCCCTTGCGAATAGTGCAATCTTCCGGCCTGTCCAAGCCGGGTTGGGCCAAACACCTCCTGCAAACGTTGCGACTCGGCCTCGGTCTGGCAGATGATAAATACGTCCTGCGTGCCGCTCCCCATCGCCGCGTCAAGCTCGTCGCGCACTTTGGCTATGTCACCGCTGAAGCGTTCGACCGTTTCGATTGGCAGGTGACAGGTCGTCTCCAACGAACCGGCCGGAACGCTGGCGGCTGTCACGGAAGCGAACTGCGTGATTTGTCGCATCGTGGCGCTCAGGCCGTGCACGTCTTGCGGGCGTTCTAGTCGCTCGAGAAATCGCCGGCCCTCTTCTTCGATGTCGGCCGGTTCGACCAGATAGAACCAGCTTTCGGGCGGCAGGTACCCGGTGAAGTGTTCGCGGTCGCGATCGCCGCGCATCGAGAGCGTAAGGTCGATCTCTTCGAGTGCAGCCAGGCTGCGTTGCGTCGAGACCTCAAATTGGCGAATCGATTCCACTTCGTCGCCGAACAACTCGATGCGCACCGGAGCATCCCAGTCGGGGGCGAAGATGTCGAGGATTCCACCCCGCGGCGAAAACTCTCCGGGTAGCTCAACCGCGGTCGTATTCTGAAAGCCTCCTTTCACCAGCCAGGTGAGTAGCTCCTGCACGTCGAGGGTATCTCCGCGGCGCAAGCGACGCGTTCGCTCGGCAATTTCCGCGCGGCTGGGCACCGGTTGCAGCAGGCTCTGAATACTGGTGACGATGAGCCGCGGCGGCTCGGCGCCGTTGAGATGCTTGAGCGGCCGGAGTCGTTGACCGTAGATTTCGTCGTACACGACGTTATCTCGGACCTCGCGTTCCCAGGCCGAAAAATGCTCCGGTTCGACGGTCGAAAACAGGGACAAGTCATCGGAGAAGTCGTCGATGTCATCCATGTGGGGGCAGACGACGACCAGCGGTCCTGGCGCGTGACGAACCAGCGAAGCCGCCACCAGCGCGCAGCTTGAGCCCCAGACTCCGCCCAGCGTGGCCGCGTGTCCTGCTCGCAAGCTGGAGACCACATCGGCGAAGCCATTTTGCCCTTCCAGACGCCCGACCAGATCGAAGAGCCGATCGGGCGTGGTGACGACGGTGGGAGCTTCAGCCATTTGTTGCAGGAATTCTAGCCCGGTTGGCCACGAGCGTGAAGGTCGCTTGTCGGCGGTGCGAGATTTTCGGGCTGAAGTGCGGTATCCGAAGTGTACGGTCCGACCGCCAGCGCTTGGCGCGGACAATGGCAAGGGACTTAAGGTCACCTCGGGTTATTCCTACTCATGCGAATACGCCGAACGATTTGAGGCTTGCAGGAATTGCCGCAGGGCTAGTCGTGGGACGTTTGCGAGGTGGCCTCCGACACATGCTTGAGCGCCTTGAGAACTTCGGCCTCGGGTAGGCCCTTGTAGTAAGGATCGAGTGGGAAGCATCCCGAGACGAGCCCGTTACGTGGCGCGGTCGTGCAGTCGCTGAACGTGCGACACACTCGCTTGCGTGCCCAGTGTTTTCCGTTGAGCGTATCGGCCGGCAGTTCCGGATAGGAAAGGACCATCCGCCCCAACCCCACCGAATCGACCCAGCCCTGGCGAACGACGGCCTGGGCCACGTGCGGTAGGAAGTCCTGTAAATAGGTGTAACCCGTCCCGACCATCGGCATTTCGGGAACCGCCTGTTTGCATTGCCGCGCGGCGTCGATTTGTCGCCAAACACCAACCAGGGGATCTTCGGGTGGCTGATAGCCGTCGCTGGGCGGAAATATGGCCGGTCGTTGCACGTGCGGGCAATAGTACGGGCTGCCGCAAGAGACGTTGACGGCCATCACATCCAATTCCTTAAGTTTCTGAATCAGGGCGATCGGCTCGGCCAAGTCGATCGCCAGGGGATCGCTTTCCGAAACGCCAAAGCCCCAGGTGTAGGGAATGTACTCCGTGAACGAGAGCGGCTGCCCGACCTCGCGACTGGTTTGATACGGCACCGTATCGAATACGCTCAGCCGCACGCCGATGGCCAAGTCGGCATACTCTGCTTGAATGCGACCGATGATAGTCGTCAACAGTCGCGTCCGTCCGGCAAAGTCGCCGCCGTACTTGCCGGGCCGCGTACGAGCGCTGAGGAACTCGTGGAGCAAGTAGCCGTGGCAGGATTTCACGTCCACGAAATCAAATCCGGCATTTCGGGCCAGTCCCGCGGCGACGACATAGGCGTCGATCATCCGCTCGATTTCATCGTCGCTCATCACTAACGATTCATCGGCCGGGGCGATGTGAAATTTGGCGTCGAGCAATGGGTTGTGATAGGCCAATCGCGGTTCTAGTTGTTTGCTGTTCGGCCGGCAGAAGCGACCAGAGTGCGTCAGCTGCAGGCCGACGCACAGTCCATCCAGGCTGCCGAACGATTGCTCGTGTGCCCGCTTCAGCTTGTCGATCAAGGCGCCCAGTCCGGCGCGATTCTCGGGGGTGGCCAGGGTCTGGTTGGGATTGGCACGTCCTTCGGGCACGACCGCGGCGGCTTCTCCTCCCCAAATGAGTTTGGCGCCGCTGATGCCGAAGTTGCGCCAGCGCCGCAGCGTGTGCTTCGACGGCGAGCCGTCGCGATGCGCGTCCCAACCCTCCATCGGGTGAATGCACCAGCGATTACCGATGTTGAATCGGCCAACCGTCAGCGGTTCGGCCAGCGGCGATCCCTCGGCCGCCGAGAGGACGTGCGGGTCCATTGGCAACTCAAGCCCTAATTCCGCGAGTCGGGCGTGCAGTTGCTCGACGGTTTTGAGTTGAGCAATTTTCGGGTAGGGAGCCTTCATGACGGGCCGGCAATCGACTGTGCGGACGGGCAACGCGGATGGGTGCCAACCGAATTCAGGCGCCCAGACCCTCAATCTAACTTGCCGGCCCTGCGATTGGCTAGTTTGCCTTTGCCGGCCGAAGTTTGCTGCTGGCCAGCACGAACTTGCGTTCGCCAGCGCCCGAGGCGAACGCTACGGTTGCCATGCGCCGTTCGCGACTGCCGCTCAGAGCGATGATCTTGCCTAGCCCGTACTCTGGATGCCGCACGACCATGCCTTGCACGAACGCCTCCGGAGGTACGCGCGCAGGTTCCGCCGTCTTGGTGAGATTTAATTCGGCGGCGGTGGTCAACGGGCCAATGGCAGGCGTTGCGATGGCGGGGCGAGCCGTCATTTCGGAAACGGGCTCGTCCTGGTCAAACGATTTGCCAGCGGACTCGTCAACGCCGTCTTCCCAAGGAAGTTCGTCGTCGGCCAGAGGGTGTACCGCTTCGCCGCCATACTCGGCTTCGTCTTCCCAGGGATGGCTCGTGGCCGGCGCGCCGACCATGTCCATTTCGCCGCGCGGCAGCTCCATCAGGAACTGGCTGGGCACGGTGCGCCGCCGCTGACCGCGGAATTCGCGGTTGGTGGCCAAGCTTAGATGCAACTCCTCGCGGGCCCTTGTGATGCCGACAAACAGCAGCCGGCGTTCTTCCTCGAGTTGATCCGGATCATTTCGGCTGCGCTCGTGCGGCAACAGGCCGTCTTCGAGGGCGATGATGAACACCACGGGAAACTCCAGCCCCTTGGCCGCGTGCATCGTCATCAATGTTGCTTGGTCGTCGTCAGCAGCCCACGCGTCCGTGTCGTTCACCAGGCAAGCTTCTTCGAGAAATGATTCGAGCGGACTGTCGCCAAAATGCGTTTCGTCGAATTGCCGAGCCGCGGTGAGTAATTCCTCGATATTCGCAAGCCGATCCTGATCTTCCTCGTGTTCAGAGTCTTCGAGAAACTGCTTGTAGCCCGACTCGGCCAATACGTGGCCCATGATTTCCTCGACGGGGTCGGCCGCGTGGACTGACAGCTTGTCGTACAGGGCCACGAACTTGGCCACCGCCACGGCCGCCCGCTTGTTGAGCGACTCGATGAGACCGCTCTCACGGGCAGCATCGAGCAACGACAGCCCATAGCGGGATGCGTGTTCCCCAAGGCGTGTCAGCGTGCTCTTACCAATGGAGCGCGGCGGATTGTTGATGACGCGCAGCAACGAGACGTCGTCGCGCGGGTTGTTGATCAGGTGCAGGTAGGCCAGTACGTCCTTGATCTCGCGGCGCTGGTAGAATTCCAGTCCGTTGACCATCTGATACGGCACGCCCTGATCGCGGAGTGCAAATTCCAGGCTGCGCGACAGGGCATTCACGCGGTAGAAGACGGCAAAGTCGCGTGGCCGCCGGCGACCGGCTCGGACCTCGCTGGCGATATACGAGGCGATGCCTTCCGCCTCATCGCGCTGCGTGGGGTAGTTCACCAGGCGCACGCTCTGCCCTTCTTCGTTCTCGGTAAACAGCCCCTTCTTTTTTCGTCGCTGGTTGTAGCCGATCAAATGGTCGGCCACGCGCAAGATGCGCTTGGTACTTCGGTAGTTTTGTTCGAGTTTTACGAGGCGAACTTCGGGATAGTCCTTTTCGAAGTCGAGAATGTTGCTCAGGTTGGCACCTCGCCAGCCGTAAATCGACTGGTCGGGGTCGCCCGTCACGGCAAGGTTCGGTTCGTCGATCGAGAGGGCCCGAACGATCGTGTATTGCGCCAGATTCGTGTCCTGATATTCGTCGACCAGGATGTATCGATAGCGCGCGTCGAGCGTGACTCGGGTTTCCGGGTTGTCGCGGAGCATCGTGGCGACGTGTAACAACAGATCGTCGAAGTCCACGGCACTGGAGGCCAACAGCCGAGCCTGATAGGCCGGATAAACCTTCGCCACGATACTTCCCAGTGGGTGTCCCGGCCGGGCCTGGTATTGCTGGGCGGTGATCAGGCTGTTCTTGGCCCAACTGATGGCCGCGGCAATCCGCTCTGGCGAGTAGAGCGAGGCGTCGACCCGGCTCTCTTCGAGCGTTCGCTTGAGGGCCTGCCGACTGTCGGACGTGTCGTAGATCGTGAAATTCTCGGTAAGCCCCACCTGCGATGCGTATTGCCGCAGCAGCCGCGCGCAAAAACGGTGGAACGTGCTCATCCAAACCGGCTGGCCCGGTGCCAACTGTTCCACTCGAGACCGCATCTCGTCCGCGGCCTTATTCGTGAATGTGAGCGCCAGGATCTGTCGGGCCGGAACGCCATGGCGCAACAGGTTCGCGACGCGGTGGGTAATCACGCGCGTCTTGCCGCTGCCCGGTCCGGCTAGGATCAGAAGTGGCCCCTCCAAATGTTCAACGGCCTCGCGCTGGGCCGGCGTCAACGAATCGAGTTGCTTACTCCACAAAGCCCGAGATCCCTGTCAGTTGCCGAAATGCGAGGTGCTAAACTTCAATCGATCTGCCACGTTTATAGTATACGCATGTGCGGTTTCGGCGGCAGCCCGCCAGCGTGCGTGTGCGAATCGAACGGGGCTGCGGCGCCCGAGGCAAAACGACAATCGTTCAAGTCTTGTTTGCACAACGTTCATGCCACATCAAAGCCGCCAATCAGAAGCCGCGTGTCACGTACCGACAAACGTCGCCGAACGCGGCGTACCCTTCAGTATGAACCGAGCGAATGCTAGCATGCCGGGCCGCCTGCCGCCTGAAAATCTTCTCTAACCGGTACCATTTTCCAGCGAAGTTGCTATATTACCGGCCAACGAAGAGGCCAACAGGAGTGGCCCACCAAGGCAGGAGAACCACGCGCGCCTGCCATCTCGTTGAACAACTATTTTCTCATTGAGGGAGGGAGCCCGATGACCCGCGTTAAGTTGCCCACGCTCGACACTCAGGCAGAAGATCTTACCGCTCGTTTGGAAATGAGCACCGCCGAAATTGGCCTGACCGTTCGCACGACAAATTGCCTGGAAGAACGGGGTATCTTCACGGTCAACGATTTGCTGCATTGCACGCGAGATGACCTGCTTAGCATCTCAAACTTCGGCGAAAAAACACTTGAGGAAGTCTACAAGGCCCTGGAAGGCGTCGGCTTCTATCGCCGTGCCAAACGCGAGCCCGTGGGCTGCTAAGACTCACGCCGGACCGCCAATCGGAATCAAACATCGAGGGTAGCTGCCGCCGGCAGTCTGCCCTCGTTGTCTCTAGGGGCGGCTGGTCGCCGGTTTTCCAACGGCGACGCATTTGAGCGTCTTGGTATCGCGAACAAATAGTCGACCACGCGACAGCGCCGGCAGGGCTTGCACGGTGGTGTCAAACAATTGAGCATCGGCCAGCGGTTGGTAGGTTTTTGGCGACGGCTGAACCAAGACAAGCGTCCCATCGGTTTTCATAATGAGCAGCTTGTCGCCGGACAAAATCAGGTTTCCGGTGCCAAAGCCTTCCTCCGTCCAATCGACATTGCCGGTCTGGGGATCGAAAGCGCGTAGCCGCGCCACGCCCACGTCCTGACGACCGTCGATGCCGTACAGCACACCGTCTTTCTCGATGCACGTAGTGTATTGGCTCGACATAACGTCGTTGCTTTCCCAGACAGTGCTCGCGCTGTTGGGACCAATCTTGGCCCACACCGCGCCAACGCCGTAGCTAGCGGAAACAAACAAGTGATTACCGATCGCAATTGGATTGGCGGCATTGACGGTAGGCCCTCGTTGACCAAAGGGAAACTGAAACCTCACAGCGCCATTCTGGGGATCGACGGCGACCACGTTCAGCCGGGTAACAAAGATCACAAGCCGTTGACCATCGAGCGCTACTGCCACTGGCGACGAATAGCTGGCGGCTTCATCGGTCGATTTCCAAATCGTTTTCCCGTCGGTCAGTGAAAACGCGACAATCCCCGCCCCGCCGCGGCCGCCCACGTTCAGCAATAGCTTGTCGCCTTCGACAATCGGACTGCTGCCGGCGCCAAAATAGCCGTCCGGCGCGTTGAAATCCCGATGCACGTTTCTTTCCCAAACTTTTTCACCTGTTCCAAGCCGCACACAGGCCAACTCGCCACTAGGACCCACGAGATAGATCCGCTCTTCGTGCACCAGTGGCACGCAGCGCGGACCGGAGTCGGGTGAGATGGAACCGCGATAGTTGGTTTCAAAACTGGTTTTCCAGGTCGCCTTGCCCGTTGCGGTGTCGAGAGACTCGGCGACGAGATTGTTACCCAGTCGATGAAAGAGAATAGCCCGCTCTCCCACGACGGCCAGGCCGGCAAAGCCTTGTCCCACTTCGCGCTGCCAGATCAGCCGCGGACCCGATGCGGGCCATTGGAGCAGTTGCTCTCCGTCGGCGCGACCGTCGCGGTGTGGTCCCAATATTTGAGGCCAGTCGCCTGCCTGAACCCTGGTCGCCGTTGCGCTGGCCACGAGGCCGCCGCTCAGCACGACGATCGCGGCCAGGCGAATCACACGCTGTCGTCGCCCGTTGACGTGGGAACCAACAAAATTGTGCATCCGGTTGTCCTTTGGGTCGGTCAAAGTCAAAATCATGGGTGCCGCGCCAACGGATTATAATGGGTCGTCCGCCCGCAGGGACAGGCGGTATGAGCGAGCCGCGATCGGTTCGCTCCTGGACAGCGCGTGGGTGGGCTGTCCTTCACCAAGCGGCGTCGATTGAGGGTTTCCGTTTTGTCTCGGTTCTTCAGGCTGTACGAGAAGAAACGCGGCAACCGGCGCACCGGCTCGCAAACCGTAGGCAATCTGGGTGAGGCCCTGTTTTTTGGGATCTTCTTTGTGGTGGGCTGCGCGGCTCTGGCGTATATGCTGGCTGCCCTCGTCTGGCCCGAATGGCGGGCGAATCGGCAATTTGAGGAAACCGTGTGCACGGTCCTCGCAAAGCGCATTGGCAGCCCGCCGGCGGCTAGTGCCGCTCGGACCGAGCTTGATTCGGCAATGTTCCGGCCGGAATTCAAAGTCCGCTACGAGGCGGCTGACGGAATCTACGAGGCAGACAACGTTTACGATGCCACAAATCTCTATTCATCGGACGCAGCCAAAGCGCGGCAGGTTCTCGACCGCTTCGAGGTCGGCGCGCAATACCCTTGTTGGTATGACCCCCTCGACGCGGGGCGCGTGGTGCTGGTGCGCGGCTATAGCGCCTGGTTATATGTCTCGCTCCTGATTCCGCTGTCATTCATCGTCATCGGGGGTGGGCGGATGATTTACGCGCTTGTGCATTGGACTGCCTCGGAAGAGCGCCGTAGCGCGCTGGAGCAACGCGCCGCGCATCTCGACTTGTTCGAAGTGCCGATCGGCGAGCGAGATTTCCCCACCGTCCCGACCGAAGCGAATCTGACCAATAGTCCGGGCACCACCTTGGCGTATCGGTTGCCGACCTCGACCACGCCCGGCTGGAAGCTAATGGCCACGGTGGCCGCCTGCGTCAGTTGGAATGCGATTGTTGTGCTATTCGCCGTGATGGTGATCCAGGGCTTTGCTCAAGGCGAGCCGGACTGGGGGCTCACCGCGGCCCTCGTGCCGTTTGTGATCGGCGGCGTATGGCTGGCTGTCTATATGAGCCGCCAGATCATTGCCGCCACGGGCATCGGGCCCACGCGAATCGAAGTCTCGGCCCACCCCCTGGTGCCCGGCGAAAGCTACGAAATCTTTCTCTCGCAAGCGGGGCGGCTGGACATGCAGTCGCTGGAGGTCTGGTTGGCTTGCGACGAACACACGACGTTCTTGCAGGGCACCGATACCCGCACCGAAACGCGGCGCGTGTTTGAGCAGCGTTTCTTTCTGCGGGAAGACTTTGAAATCGCGCAGGGTCTGCCTTTCGAAAGCCGATGTGAGATTGCCGTGCCGGCTGGAGCCATGCATTCGTTCCTGGCGAACCATAACGAGGTGAGTTGGAAACTGCTCGTCAATGGCCACGTCCGTGGCAAGCCTGACTTTCAACGCGAGTTTCAGGTCGTCGTCAACCCGGGCACGGTTGGAGGTTCGCGCTCATGATGCAGCCGCGGCTTACACTGGCGCTCGACGACCATGCGCGGAGGTACCGTCCTGGTGAACTGTTGTCAGGACAGATGCGCATACATGGTGCGAACCCGGAGGAAGTCCGCGCTCTTGAGCTTTCGGTCCTTTGGCACACCGAGGGCAAGGGCGACGAGGACATGTCAGTCCACTTCTTCGAGCGAATCGAGCCGGATGACGTGCCGGTCGACCTGCATCAGCCGCGCCGCTTTAGCACCGTGCTTCCCAATAGTCCGCTCAGCTACAACGGCATCATTCTCCGCATCTGCTGGTGCGTGCGGGCTCGCGTCTTCTTTTGGCAGGGACGTGAACTAACTCTGGACGTGCCGTTTCAGCTCGGCTCGGTCCCTCCGCCAGAGCAGGTGAGCCGACGATGAATCGCATACCGATTCCTGCGATGCGCTCGAATCCCTTTTCGACACGGTTTACGCGCCCGGCGCCATTGACTATTTGTTTCCGCCGGGCGAAAACGCCCCGGCAGTGATCGACCGATTGCGTCAAAACAACTGGCGAGGTGAGATTGTCGGTCCACATGGTTCCGGCAAGTCGACTTTGCTCGTGGCCTTGGAGCCGGCGCTGGCAGCCGCGGGTCGAGTTCCATGGCGCACTCGTCTCCGCGATGAGCAGCGAGCCATGCCACTTGGTTGGAAGGTTGAGGCGAGCAAGGCCCGCGCCGATTTGATTGTGATCGACGGGTACGAAAAGTTGAGTTGTTGGAACCGCTTGCGAGTTCAATGCGCTTGCTGGCGCAAAGCGTGGGGGCTGCTGGTCACGGCCCACGGACCCACCGGACTACCGCGGCTTTTTGAAACCAACGCCGACTTGCCAACCGCGCAGCGAGTCGTCGAAATGCTTCTCTCCAAGACGCGCGATTCCTTCGAACCTGAAGTGGTCGCTCAACAATGCCGGGCAGCTGGGGGCGACCTGCGCGAAACACTTTTTCGCCTGTACGACGAGTGGGAACGGCGAAATCGGCAAGGTGGGCGCGTTCGATAGAACCGAGCAAGGCATCGTTTCAATTGTTCCCCAAGTGTCTGTTGTGCCGCTAGCAACGATTCTTCCGACCACCGGGCCATGTCTGTATTTGATGTCAAAACGGGGCTGCGTCCGTCCGGAGATTCTCCGTTTTTTCCGGCACGACCTGGATCTCAATCTACATTAGTGCAAGCGATTGGGTTGCGTAGCGTAGTCGTGTTTGGCTGCAAGCGAGCGTTGCTTTCATGGCAATGAACGCTTGGCCATCCGGTAAAGATTACCAAGACCCGACACTGCGCCGCACAGCGCAACTCAACGCAATCGTAAAGAACAACCAAATGAAGCCGCGAGCTCGCCTGCGTATTGAACTTCCGGGCTCGGCGGGGTAACAAGAACGATGCAAGCAGAATCACGTCTGGAGTACCTCAACATGATCGGCCGTCAATTTACTGCCGCACTCGTTGCGATCGGTTGCCTGGCGACAGGCGCCACGCGAGTGGAGGCCTGCAAACTGTTTGGGTGCGGGCGTCCGACCACGACGTTCTATACCCCGTACGTGGCCAGCTATGCTCCGGTGGCGCCTGTCTGCGCTCCGCAGCAAGTGGTCAACTACATGCCGCAAACGGCCTATCGCGCGGTGACCGTCAACCGCCCCGTGGTGTCGTACATGCCGCAGACGGCTTGCGATGCGTGCGGTCGTGCGACGACGGTCATGCGGCCCGTAACGACTTATGTGTCGCAACAGCAGTTGGTGCCGTACACGACCTACCGGCCGGTGGTCACCTCGGTCGCCAGGCCTTGTTGTGCGACAGTTCCCACCGTCGTCAGCTACGCTCCGGCAGTTCCCGTTGCCGCGCCTGCCTGTTGCGGTGCGACTCCCGCTCCCACGCTTTCAAGCTATAGCCCGGCACCGGTTGCCGCTCCGGCACCGGCTTGTTGCGGCTCAACGCCAACACCGTCGCTATCGGGCTACAGTTCGACGACCGGCACCACGATTGTTCAACCGAGCACGTCGAGTCCCTCGGGCAGCCCGGGTTCGACTCTACAAAGTTTGACGCCGACTCCGGATCCGTCGCTCAATGGAAGTTCGTATCCGTCTTCGAGCCCGTCAAATTCGACGTTTGCTCCCAACGGAGGAAACGGCTCGACCAACGGCAGCGGTTCGACGGGAAGCGGCACGCAGCCGCAATCGCGTGTGCTGCTGCCCCCCTACAACAATGGCACCTCAAGCCCGACCAGTTCGTCGTTGAACGAGCAGCCCCGAGGCTTGGATCCAGAAGACGGCGATCGAACCACTTCGATTTCAGTGCGGAGTGGCTGGCCGGTACGTCAGGCGTCGCTGGTGTTGCCCGCGAAGGCGGATGTCAGGCCGGTGGACAACGGGGGTTGGGAGGCGGTGGCCGACTAACGGCCGAGCCAACAAGCTTTGATAAACGAAGACTGCCGGTTCGCGAACCTATCGCGGCCGGCAGTTTTTTTTGTCGTGTGAGCCTCACCGCGTGGCGCGGCCGAGCCGGCCCCCGTGGCACACAGTTGACGTCATGCCGTATAGTACGTGGCATGAACAACGTCCGCATCGCCGAAGTCTTTGACCTGATCGCCGACTTGCTTGAATTTCAAGGCGCCAACCCTTTTCGTGTGCCGCGCCTACCGCAACGGCGCGCGGACCGTCCGCGATTATCCCGAGCAAATGGAATCGATCGTTGCCGATTCCGAGCGGAAGCTGACCGACATTCAGGGTGTCGGCAAGGATCTGGCCGAAAAGATCGTCACCCTTTGTGCGGCCCAAACGCTGCCAATGCTTGAGGAACTCAAGGCCCAAGTGCCGCAGTCGGTGCTCACGTTGTTGCGCATTCCGGGCCTGGGGCCCAAAAAGGCCGCGCTACTCTACAAAGAACTGAAAATCACGACACTCGACGACTTGCGGAAGGCATGCGAGGCTGAGCAAGTCCGGAAACTCAAGGGCTTCGGCGCAAAAACCGAAGAGGCGATTCTGGCCGGGATCGGGCTGGCCGAGACGATCGACGTGCGACTCGCCTGGGCCGATGCCGATAAGTTCGCTGCCGCGATTCGCAATTGGATGAGTGACTGCCCGGCTATCGAACAACTGGAAGTTGCGGGCAGCTACCGACGGGGCAAAGACACCATTGGCGACCTCGATCTGCTCGCGGTCTCGTCGCAGCCGGCACTGGTTATGGATCGGTTTGCGGCGTTCCCAGACGCCGCGACGGTTATCGGTCGCGGACCGACGAAGATCAGCATTCGCCTGGCCGACGGTCTGCAGGTCGATTTGCGCGTCGTACCCGCCGAGAGCTTCGGTGCGGCACTTCAGTATTTCACCGGCTCAAAGGATCACAACATTGTCGTTCGTGGGCGCGCCAAGGACCGTGGACTGAAGATCAACGAGTACGGCGTATTCCGTGTCGACGGCAAGAAGGAGACCATGATCGCCGGCCGCACCGAACAGGAGGTCTATGCCACGCTCGATTTGCCGTGGATTCCGCCAGAACTGCGCGAGGCTCGCCGTGAGTTCGAATGGGCCGACCAGGGCAAGTTGCCCCAACTTGTCGAACTCTCGGACCTGCGCACCGATTTGCACATGCACACCACCGAAACCGACGGCAAGGCGTCGCTCGAGGAAATGATCGCGGCCGCTCAAGAACGCGGCCTGAAGTACATCGCCATCACTGACCATTCGAAACGTGTCACGATGGCACGCGGTATGGACGCCAAGCGGCTTCGCGCGCAATGGAAGCAGATCGACAAAATCAACAAGCGATTGCGAGGTTTTCGCGTGCTCAAGGGCATTGAGTGCGACATCCTCGAATCAGGCGAACTCGACCTCGACGACGACGTTCTGTCTGAGGCGGATTGGGTCGTGGCCAGCGTGCACTACGGGCAGAATCAATCGCGTGACCAAATCACCAGGCGCGTTGTTGACGCGTTGGCCAATCCCTACGTTTCGGCCATCGCACATCCGACGGGACGCTTGATCAACCGCCGCAAGGCCTATGAAATCGACCTGGAGGCCGTATTCCGCGTGGCCCGAGAACACCACAAAATGCTGGAATTGAACGCCAATCCGCGCCGGCTTGATCTGGATGACGTGGCCTGCGCGACGGCCAAGAGCCAGGGAGTGCCGATTGTCATTTCCAGTGATGCCCACAACACGAACGGACTCGACGTGCTGCGCTACGGAATCCTGCAAGCGCGTCGGGCGGGGCTAACCAAACAGGACGTAGCGAACACGCGAACATTGAACGAGTTCCTGGCGATGGTCGAAGCTGGTCGTCGCAAGTAAGTCGCAAGTCTCGTCATCGGGGATTTACTTGCCGCTGGCCTTAGGAGCGGATGACGCAGCATCGTCGGACTGTATCGGCATTGATCGCTGCGGTAAGTCGCGTCGTCTCCAGATTCTCAAGTACCAGTCACAGCGGCCTCTAGCAACCGGGATCTTCACGCCCAAGAGGCTGACGAAGCAGCCGTTTTGCGGGCGCTGCGGAGCCGGAGTGACCTCCTCGTACGAGTCTTCAATAGTCTTCCGAAAACTCTTGTCCTCGAGTAATGACGGCGGATTTGACCAGGTTGCGCTGATCAGATAATCGGGCCAATGGCCTTCGTCCACGAACCGAGTCGCAATGTAGGGGCGTCCGTCGCCAACGACTGTCCAGGTTTCACCACCGCCGCCGAGCGAAGCGGTCGCTGGGACCACGTGGCGAACCACTTGAACAGCCTCGGCGTAGTTCACCGAGTCGTCGCTCCACAGGTACCCGGCAACCGCATAGCGGGTCACGTCTCGGAGCGACGGTGCGGTGAAGGCGATCAGAATCAAGCCGGAAACGACCGCGATCATACGCCGCTGCGAGTAATAGAGGCTCTGAAGGAGAGAACTTCCCATGCAGATCACAGCAACCGAAATTGCCGTCAACAATCGATAGTCGTACATTCGACGTCCGATGCCGAGATTCAAAGCCAGGCCGACAATGATCGCAACGCCAGATGCTTTGAGTAGGGCCACGACCATCTCGCGTTCAGGCGAAACGTCGACACGACGTCTCAACGTCCAACCGCAGAATGCTAGTGCCGTGATGACAAGACCGAACAGGGCGACCGCCTGCAGCCTAGCTTCGCCGACTAACTGCCTGGGAGAAGTCCAGAAGTAGAAATTGCTGTCCATCAGGTAGCGATGCTGCTCGAACGCTTCGGCAACATAGGGCCACATGAATGCCGTATAAAGCACAAGCGACAGGAGCGGAGCGACAATAAGTACGGTTATGGCCCGTAACAGGTACGGACGAGACCAATGGCTGAAGATCCCGTCGTAGGCCAGCGTCAATATTGTGCCCACGATGGCGGCCCCTGGCGTGGTGGCACCCGTCAGTCCAAGCGCAATCGCCGCACCGATCCAAAATCGACTGCGAATGCCGATTAATGCGATCACCACAAAAAGCATCCCCAACTCTTCTGGGCGACCAATCGGCATCAGCCAACCCAGAGAGGCGCCGACGAATAGTGATGCCAAGATGTCGGAGCGACTAAGCCTCCAAATGCAGAATGCGGCGAGCGTAGAGCCGGCGAAGTGAATGACGAGGTCCGTGCCCAGCGTGGAACTCAATGAGAAACCAACGGTCCGGAAGACGAGATAGTTGAGGTACGTATACACGCACGCTGGATAGCTTGCCACTTTATCGAAATGCGGGCAAGTGCCTTCGTAGCTTGGGATGCTGAAGAAAGGCGTATGCAGTCGCATGTAGGCAGGTTGCTTGAAGGCGATCGTGTCCGAAGTCGGGCGCGGAAAGCCATGCCACCACAACCAGTAAAGCAATAGCCCGTGCGCAAGCACAGCCAGAATCAGGACCTTCGGCGCCTTCTGCATGATGGTTTGTCCTGCAAACTACGACTAGTTGAAGATTTCAGGAACACTCTTTGTGGCAAACGTATAGCGCGTGCGGGTAGGGCAAATAGTCCGCCATTCGATGGTGGAATACGTCCACGCCCAACGATTTCAGAAGCGTTGTCAGGTCGGCGGTCCGCCAGTAGTGGACGGGTGCTCGAAAGTCCATGGCTTTATCAAGCAGCCAGGTGAACGCAACTTTGTAGAACGGCTTGCGGGCGATGTCCTTGACGATTAAATACCGCTGTTGTGCGAGGTTCGAAATGATCTGGTTGAGCAAGGGGCGCACGGCGTCAACCGGGATATGGTGAATCAAGTCAAGCAAGTACGCGCCCTGAAGCGGCTCGCGCCAAGTGAACGTTGAGGCATCGGCAACCTGAAAATGGACGTTTAAGACTCCCAGCTTGGCTGCGGCTCTTCGCGCACTTGCGATTCGTCGTTCATTGAGGTCGAACCCTTGAACTTCGATGTCCGGGCGCGTGATTGCGAAATACAAGGCAAACAGCCCAAAGCCGCACCCGACGTCCAGAACACTTCCTTGTTTGGGAAGATACTGACCGATTTCCTCGAGGTGGGAGCGACGCAGAATTTGAAATCGAATCGTACAGTACGCTTGCACCAATCGGCTGTCGTAAGACTTAATGATTCGCCGAATCGTTGACCTGTCTATTGCTGCGTCATTCATGTTGCGTTCTCGGCGAGCCGTAGGGTCGGGGCGGGTTGGAAATCGTGAAATCGCGGTTTGCGATCGAAGGCCAGGGGCGGGACGCAAGCACTTGAATTCTATTGAGAGTTCTCAACCGAAATTGCTGCCTGACCAGCGGATCGCGATCCGTGTCAAAGTGGATGAGTCCGTGCCACTCTATATGGACACCATACCAACGATCGCCATGAGAACCAGCACCGCCCAGCTTGCTCGGTCCTTTATTGCAAAAAGCAAAGGATCCTCTTGGATTGCACCACGGCGCGCCCATATCCAAATGCGGCCAATCCAGAACAGTAAGAGCGGGCAAGCGAGCCACAGGACGCGGGGATGCGTGTAGATTGTCAACACCTGATCGCTGTTGATGTATAGCGCCAGAACTAACACGGCCATCATGCCGCAGGACAAACCCATTGTCTGTAGTAGCTCGAGATCGACGACCTGGTAACCCCGTCGGTCGGTTTGCAACCTACCCTCGTCGCGAAGCCTTGCCAGTTCGTCAAAGCGTTTGACAAACGCTAGTGACAGAAATAGGAACATCGCAAGTGCCAGCAGCCATTCCGATGGTACCAATTGAGTCGCTGCTCCACCGGCGATGATTCTTAGCGTGTAGAAGCCAGCCAGGATGATCACGTCGATCATGACTTTCTGCTTCAAACGAAGCGAGTAGGCAAAGTTCACGACGACATAGGTCAATAGTACGGCAAAAAACTCCCAGTTCAGAAAAACCAATGCGGAGAGGCCCGCTCCTACCAAGAAAAGCGCGGCCGCGGTATAGCCAGTTTGAACGCGAATTTCACCAGCCGCGAACGGCCGAAAACGCTTGACGGGGTGTCGGCGGTCGGACTCCAAGTCGAGAACGTCGTTGAGAATGTAAATCGCCGACGTCGTGGTGCAAAACAGCACAAACGCCAACGTACTGAGTCCCACTAGGCGAACATCGAATACCGCGTGGTGAAAGACAGCGGGTGCGAAGACCAGCAGGTTCTTCACCCATTGGTGAGGACGCATGGCCCGCACGAGCGGCCACGATTTGCGGCGAGCTCCTGGGGGGCACTCCGGCGACGGCGCCTCAACAGCGCTCTCGAGCCCGGCCGAATCAGGCGAGTTCACGGATTCCATATTTTCGGTTGTCGGTTTGATAGGCACAATCCCGGCAGCTTACGCCAAAAGAATGGGGAAATACAGTTTGGGAGCGAAGCCGGACCAACAATCATTTGTGAATTTGCGAAAACCGACCCAGAACCTCCAGCCGGTAGCCAGTCACCTGGAAACCGGCGGTCGACAGGTTTTCGACCAACTGGGGGTCGATCTTTTCGAGCAACTCACGATCGTATGCCACCGGCAGGTCGCGAATTTCGCCGGTCGCCACATCCCGCAAATGATAATGGTCTTCGCCGCGAGAGTCATAGCGTGCCGAGTCGTCACCGTTAGTGAGCTTGGTGGCCAGGCGGGCTTCGACCAGCGTCTCGAGCGCCTTGTAGACCGTCGCCAGACTGATTTTCGGCAGCCGTTGGCGCACCGCCTGGTAAACGTCCTCGGCCCTCGGATGACTCTTGACGCTTGCCAGGTAGTCGAACACCGCGGCGCGTTGTGCCGTGTACCGACAGCCGGCTTCTTCGAGCGCCTGCCGAACCATTGCCTCGACTGCCAATGGCTCGGCGACGGTTCGCGTATTGTCAGAGTTTACGGTGCCCATCAAACCCAACTATAGAACCCCCAACTTGCATGGTCAAGCAAAGCGTAACGGGAGCGTAATGGTCCGTCGCTTGACCCCCGAGTTCGGCAACTTCTATAATCGCCCGCTTGCACTTGAGCCAACGGCGCTGGACTTGATCGCCGCCGCCCACCACAGCAAAGCCGGTCGCATGAAAATTCACGAATTCCAAGCCAAGGAAATCCTTCGCCAGGCGGGCGTCGCCGTGCCCAGGGGCATTGTGGCGCGGTCGGCCGAGGAAGCCGCCGCCGCGTACCAAGAACTCGGCGGCAAAATCGCCGTCGTCAAGGCCCAGATCCACGCCGGCGGCCGCGGCAAGGGGACCATCCAGGAGAAGCCCCAACAACACGGCGTGCAACTCGTCAAAAGCGCTGACGAAGCTCGTCAAGTCGCTGCCAACTTGCTTGGCAATCACCTGGTTACGATTCAAACTGGTCCAGGCGGTCAGGTCGTCCGACAGGTGCTCGTTGAAGAAGGTTGCGAGATCGCGCGAGAGTTATACCTCGGTATCGTCGTCGATCGGGCGTCGGCCGGTCCGGTGCTGATGGTTTCGAGCGAAGGCGGCATGAACATCGAGGAAGTCGCGGAGAAGACGCCCGAGTTGATCTACCGCGAGCGGTTCCATCCCGACACAGGCCTGTTTCCGTATCAGGCCCGTAAACTGGCGGCCAAGTTGGGCCTCAAGGGCACCAGTATCCGCTCGGCCGAAAAGTTCATGCAGGCCTTGTGCCGTGTGTTCGTCAAGAGCGATTGCAGCCTGGCCGAAATCAATCCGTTGGTCGTCACCAAGGGTGGCGAGCTATTGGCCCTCGATGCCAAGATGACATTTGACGACAACGCGATGTTTCGTCACAAGGATCTTGCCGAACTGCGCGATCTCTCCGAGGAGGAGCCGGCCGAAGTGCGGGCCGGCAAAGCGGGGCTCAGTTACGTGAAGCTCGACGGCAACATCGGTTGCCTGGTTAACGGTGCCGGACTGGCCATGAGCACGATGGACCTTATCAAGTTGCATGGCGGCGAGCCGGCGAATTTCCTCGACGTCGGCGGTGGTGCAAACGTTGAGCAAGTTACCGAGGCCTTCCGGATCCTGCTCGACGACAAAAACACCAAGGCCGTACTCGTCAACATTTTCGGCGGCATCATGCGATGCACAACGATCGCCTCGGCCGTGCTCGAAGCCTACGAGCTCGTAGGCTTCAACGTGCCGCTGGTCGTGCGTCTTGAAGGAACTGAAGTGGAACAGGCCCGCAAGATGCTGGCGGAAAGCAAACTGGACATCATCAGCGCGACCGGACTGACCGACGCGGCGAAAAAGGTTGTGGCCTCGATTGGGGCCTGACGGAAAGACACACGCAATGAGCATTCTGATCAACAAGAATACCCGCGTCATTTGTCAGGGCATTACCGGCAAGGTGGGGCAGTTTCATACCAAGGGCTGCCTGGAGTACGGCACGCAAATCGTCGGCGGGGTCACGCCCGGCAAAGCTGGCGAGAAGGTCGAGGGCGTACCCGTCTTTGACACCGTGATGGAAGCCGTCCAAGAGACCGGTGCCGACGCCACCATGATTTTCGTGCCGCCAGCGTTCACGGCCGACGCCATTCTGGAGGCCGTCGACGCCGGGATCAAAGTCGTGATCGCGATAACGGAAGGCGTGCCCGTGCTCGACATGGTGCGCGTCTATGAGATCTTGCAGCGGAGCAATTCTCGGCTGGTCGGTCCGAACTGCCCCGGCGTGATCACGCCCGAGGAATGCAAGATCGGCATCATGCCGGGCTACATTCACAAGAAGGGTCCGGTCGGCGTGATGAGCCGCAGTGGCACGCTCACCTACGAAGCCGTTTGGCAGCTTTCAAGCCTAGGGCTCGGGCAGTCCACGTGCGTGGGGCTGGGGGGCGACCCGATCGTCGGCACATCGTTCATTGATTTGTTGAAGCTGTACGAAGCCGACCCTGCGACCGAAGCCATCATGATGATGGGCGAAATCGGCGGCACGGCCGAGGAAGAAGCCGCGGCCTTCATCAAACAGCACGTCACCAAGCCCGTCGCCGCCTTCATCGCCGGCCGCGCAGCCCCCCGGGCAAGCGGATGGGACACGCTGGCGCGATCATCTCCGGTGGCAAGGGAACCGCCAAGGAAAAGATCGCCGCGTTGGAAGCTGCCGGCATCGAAGTGGCCGAAAGCCCCGCCGATATGGGCACCGCCATGCAGCGTGCCATCAAACGAAAATCTCGCGAGTAGCGCTCCTCGCGTTACTTTGCCGCTTGCTCGGCTCGTTGTGAAAGTAAATAACCAATCAGGTGCACGAAGTCGGTTTCGTTTACGATGTCAGGCACGTTCGAGGGCATGACCGACAGCGGACTGACGACGCGCTGCTCGATCTCGTCGATCGGCACGCGGACTTCCTTGCCTTGGGCGTCGGCCAGCACCAGGATGTTTCCCTCTTCGCGGAGCGCCAGTCCGATCAGGTTGCGGCCATCGGCGGTGACCACTTGCGTGGTGCGAAACGCCTGGTCGACGTTGCGGCTGGGATCGAGAATGTCCTCCAGCAACCGCTCGACGCCGCGTATGCCGACGCCGTCGAGGTTCGGGCCGATCTTAGCGCCCTTGTCGCCGATGCGGTGGCAGAGCGCACAGTTCTTTTCGAAAACCGCTGCCCCGACCGAAGCGTCCGGCTTGCCGCCAGCGATCAGTTCGCGCCGTTTGGCGATCAACTCATTGATCCTCTGGTCGGCGGGCGGTAAGTTGGCCGTCAACTTCGGGAGCCGCTGATCGAACCTTTCGATATTGCGCGAACGCAGACGGTTGAGGACATTCTTCTCTTGTAGCAAGCGGGCGTTGCTTTGCCGCTCTCGATGGTGGCCAGCAAGGCCTCGGCACCCGGCGGCGTATCGGCCAGTCCCGCGGCGATCGCCAAAGCCAGACTCTCGGGCGCGGTTTGCAGGCAGGCGACCAACTGCTCGCGTGAGAATTCGTTGTTGATGCGTCCGAGCGCCGCGGCCGCGTGCTGCCGCAGGTTCACGGCTTCGGACGCGCGATTCATCACAGCCGCCAACAGTGGAACAGCTTCGGCCGGATCATAGCCGCCACACGCGTCGAGCGCGGCCGGCCGCAATCCAGCGAAGCGGGCCTCGGGGCGGGTTGCCTTGGAAAGCACTTCGAGCACTTGAGGGCGAAAATCCCGGGCCATGTCGATTCCTGCCCGAACTTGACTTTCGTCCTCGGCGGTGAGCAATTCAGCGGTGAGTTGTTCGATCCACTGCGTGACCTGCTCGGGTTGCTCCGTGCGCCGCTCTTGCAGAGCTCGGCCCAGCGCGCGAACCACGCCGACTTGCTCCAGAGGCGGCAACTCTCGGCAACTTGTGGCTAGCTCATACACTTTGCCGAGTTCGGCTTCCGGCAGGTATCGGGCGGCATGATGCAGGTACGTGTCCCGCGCGGGATTCGTCGGATCTGCCTGCAAATGCGCCAGCACAAATGCGGCCGATGCCTCGCTTGGCACGCCCAGACTCACGTTGGCCAACTGTTCGCGCAAGCTCCGATCGACTGCCGCGAGGCTTTCTAACTCCGCATACGCACCGGGCGGCACCAACTGATCGCGCAGGGCCATCCGCGCCACGTGAATCAAATGCGTGTCCTCCGGTGCCGTCGAAGACCACAACGCCGCCAGCGGCTGCACATTTGCCACATTCGGGTGTCGCGCCAGTCCCTCGGCCGCCGCCCGTCGGACAAACGGGTCTGGGTCGTGCAATCCAGCGCGAAACGTCGCCGTGTCGACCGCCACTCGTTCGGCGAGCAGTTTCATGACATGCGTCCGCACGCCTCGATCGGCATCGCCGGTGAGTCTTTTGATCTGATCCGCATCCAATTCCGAGATTCGTTCCAACGCCCACATCGCATGGATCCGCTGAAACGCGTTCGAATCAACCGAGGCCAGGATATCCCCTAGCGGATCGGCGGCCGGCGCGCCAACCCGATCGACGATCTCGTGCGTCGCCAGGGTCCGCACGGTTAAGTTGCCGTGCCCCAGCATCGTCAGCAATTGGTCGAGCGAAGCCGCGCGGATGTGCGGAGTTTCGGCAGCGGACGTTGGCGGAGCATTCTCTACGCCCTCGCCGGTGTACACCACGCGCCAGATTCGCCCACGCTCGCGGTCGCGGCGGGGATGCGTCAGCGGAACCTCGTAGTGTCCGATGATGCAATTATAGAAGTCGGCCACGTACAGCGCACCGTCGGGACCGACCTTGATGTTCACCGGACGGAACCAGGGATCGTCGCAGGTGATGAAGTCTGGCATTTCGATGCAATCGTACGTTGAGCCATGTTTGGCCAGCTGGTCGTGATTCACGCAACCAGTTACGGGATTGCCGATGAAGAGCGTATCTCGATACTCCGGCGGAAAGTGCTCGGCGGCATAGTATGCGATACCTCCGATCCCAGTGGACTTGTGGTTGTGCTTGATCATCGTAGGTCCGAAACCAAGCCCGTCGTGCGGCTTGCCAAAGCTGGGGTAGTAGGCCCCGCGGAGCAACATGTATACCGGCATCGTGTGGCAGTCGGCCGAGTACAAATTGCCGAGCGGATCGAACGACAGGCCGAACGGATTCACCTGCCCGTGCGTGTTGTATTCGACCCGCGAACCGTCGAGCCGCATGCGAAACGTGTTGCCGGAGTTCATCTTGATCTGATGACCGTCAGTTCCGACCGGCGCCGAATCGTTGGCGAATCCATGGCAGGCGTAGAGCCAACCATCCAGGCCGCGCGTGAACGAGTTGACCATGCCGTGCGTGTCTCGATTGCCGAAGTTGCCATAGAGCGTTTCACGGGAGTCCGCCTGACCATCGCCGTCGGTATCGCGGCACTTCAGAATGGCCGGAATGCCGTACACGACAACGCCGTCTACAACCGGCATCACTCCCAACGGTATGTTCAAGCCGTCGGCAAACGTCGTCACTTCGTCGGCCGATCCGTCGCCATCGGTATCGGTGAGGATCTTCACCGTGTCACGTGGCGTGACGCCTTCGGCGACCGGGTACGGATACTCGACTGTATCGGTCACCCACAGCCGGCCCTGGCTGTCGAACGAGATGTTCATTGGCTTGTGGATGGCAGGCTCAGCGGCCACCAGCTGAATCTCGAAGCCGGGCGGCAAATGGAATTTCGTTTGCTGTTCGGCCGGCGTAAGGGCTTCGGTCGGTGCCACGAGCGGTTGGGCGTTCGCAGTATGAAATCCAGCGAGGAGAATCGCGGCGATATAGATAAAGCACGACGAGCGCAAGGCAATCGGACGGGACATGAGGTTCCTCAGCGGGGAAGATACAAGGCGGGACGCACACCGGCGCGCTGGACGAAGGAGCTGTGCTAGTGCTCCTCTAATGATAAATTGCGGGCCGACCCGATTTCAACCGCTGCTTCCACCGCAGTGTTGCACCGGCGTTACGGCAACGACCACGTTGATCGAACGGCGGCGCCATCGGCACTTAGTAGTCGATTCCCGCCCGCAACATGATGGTGTCTGACGCGGGGAATTGTGGCAGAGTGTAGCGATAGACGAGTTGCCGGTCCCACACGTAGCCGACTTCGAAGTATGCGTGCAGGCCACGCAGCCCAAACGACTCAATGCCGCCGGCGACGCGAATGTCGTTGTAATCAAACTGGTTGCTGCCGCCGCCGATGTCGGCGGTCCATGATCCGCCGCCATATTCGCCGGTGCCGTAGAACCAGAGATCGGTGTTGCCGAGCGTGGTCCAGCGATGCGACAGCCTCGGATTGGGAAACAAAATTTCGTATCGCGAGTCGGTGTTGGGAACCCAAATAATGCCGCCAGCCGGCAGCAGCTTGATTTTCACACGATCGATGTACACGACGCCTAACGCGAATTTCAACGTGGGTGTAATGGCGACAACGCCTAGACCCCGGCCCATAATACGAATGCTATGGGTGGTAAACGTGTTGAAGTCGGTATAGGCACCCACCCGCACGCCAACCTGTGCGCTGAGCCAATTGTTGACCTGCGGATACCAGGCGGTGTCGAGGTACGCATCGTAGGTATTGGGAGGCAGCTGGGCCATATACGGTGGTTGGGTGACCGGCCCCTGCCAAAAGTGGATCCCAAAGCCCGGCGTGAACATTAACGGAGACGTCGTCTTGAAGAACGGTACGGCGAATGTGGCATTCGTTTCCACGTCGTTCACGCCCAGCGAGTTGGATCCCATGGGCGACAGCCACGTCCACCGCGCGCGCACGTCCTGCATCAGCCGCAGGGCCTGGTTCCAGTTCGTGGTCGGTTGCTGTGGAAACTGGATGCCCTCGGGGTATAGCGCCGAAGGCGAGGATGAGTACGGCGTCGGCGAAGCGGTCGGCGCCGCATATGGCGACGGCGAGTATGGCGAGTACGCGGGCGGGGGCGGAAACGTTGCTTGCGGCACGGCCGACGGCGTTTGAGACAGCGACGGCGTGTAGGGGTCGTACGGCACGGACGACAGCGGCGAGTTGGACGGTGCAGCAAATGTGCCCTGAGCGGCCGTCCATTGAGTCGACGGCGTGCTGGGTGCCAGCACGCTTGGCTGTTCGACCATCGTGGGAAATTCCACGCGCTGCGCTTGCGCAGGCGTCGCTAGACCGACGCACAGCGTCGCCAGCGCGATCAAATACCCGGCGGTGTGGCAAATTACTTTCAACTCGGAACCGAGTGCGGAAGATGGGAGTCCGCCGGCGAAGGCGGAGTTCTTGATTGGGCGGATTTGAATACCAAGTGCAACTTGGCCAGTCAAGCTCAAGTCTGGAGCCGCAACGACCGACACGCTCCATGTAGTCGAGCCAGCGGGGGTTTGCTAGCATGGCTTGCGATGTCGAACGATCCAATCGACCAACGCATCGATGTGCCCAGACTGCTCGCCGAAAGCCCCGTCGCGCGCGTGGAGTACTTTGAGTCCATTGGCTCGACGCACGACGTGGCACACCAGCATGCGCGCATCGCCGACACCCGACTCCCGCTGATGGTTATCGCCGAGGCCCAGACCGCCGGCCGCGGCCGCGGGCAGAATCGCTGGTGGACCGGCGGCGGCAGCCTGGCTTTCAGTCTCGTGTTCGACCCGGCCGATTGGTCGCTCAGCGCAGCGCTTCAGCCGCAGCGCTCGCTGGCCGTCGGCGTCTCGATCGTCGACACGGTTGCCCCGCTTGTTCCGCGGGCCGACGTCGGCTTGCACTGGCCGAACGACGTGTTCGCCGGTGGCCGCAAGCTGGCCGGAATCTTGGTCGATGTGCTCGCCGGCGGACGGCATGTCGTTGGCATCGGACTGAACGTCAACAACTCGCTCGCCGGGGCGCCGCCGGAAGTCGCTGCCCGGGCAACGAGCCTCCGTGACCTAGCCGGCCATACGCTGGACCGCACTGCGCTGCTGATCGACTTGTTGCGACAACTGCAAGCCGCGGTGCGGGCCTCGGCGGCCGATCCGGCCGGCTTTGGCGAGCGTTTTCAACGGCTTTGTCTGCAAGTCGGCCAAGATCTGACAATCGATGCAGCCGGCCGCCGCGCCACAGGGCGCTGCGCCGGCATCGCGCCGGACGGCGCCCTGCTGCTGGAGGCTGGCCAGGGCCTTGAGCGGTTCTATTCCGGGACCCTTGTCCACACCCTCTAGGATGCCCAGTTGTGCAGGGGGCTGTTTCATTTTTGTAGGCACTTGACAGGACAATGGTTTACATATAAACTAAATGAGTCGCGAACCCTGTAATGCCGAAATAAATTTCCATGACCAGCACGCGCCTCCAACGCGAATTGAAGAAGAAGCGGCCCTTCGACGTACCCGAACAGGAAGCCGCCTTGGGGTTAGTGCGCACGAATGATCGCTTGCAGATCCAGTTCACGCGACTCTTTCGGAAGTTTGGGCTAACCCCCTCCCAATACAATGTGTTGCGAATCCTGCGGGGCGAGGGGGGACCGCTCCCCATTCTGGAGATTGCTGAACGCACGGTCACGGTCGTTCCGGGCATCACTGGACTCATTGACCGCTTGGAATCTGCGGGCCTCGTTGCGCGGACGCTCTGCCGAAGATCGCCGTGTAATCTACGTGGCCCTCACGGACAAGGCCGTCAAAACGCTCGCCAAAATCGACCGACCGCTTGTGGAGCTGCATCAGAAGCTAATGGGAACCCTTTCGCGCACCGAATTGGCCGAACTTATGCGACTGCTCGACAAAGTGCGCGCAGATCTTCCGGACGACGAGCCTTAGCCGCACCGCTGTTGAGCACGGCATTTCCTCCACCGCCTGTTTTTTTACCTAAATACTTTATATGTCAACTAATAGCGGGAGTCTGACCATGATGACCATTCGACGAGGTAGCGAGCGTGGACATTTCAACCACGGCTGGTTGGACACTTACCACACCTTTTCGTTTGGTGACTACTTCGATCCCCAGCATGTGCAGTTTGGGTCGTTGCGCGTGATCAACGAAGACCGCGTCGCACCCGGAAAAGGATTTGGCATGCACGGGCACCGCGATATGGAAATCGTCACTTACGTGCTTTCCGGCGCCTTGGAACACCGCGACAGCCTGGGAAATGGCTCAGTGTTGAGGCCCGGAGAATTGCAGCGGATGACCGCTGGCAGAGGAATTCGCCACAGCGAATTCAATCCCTCGACCGACGAGCCAGTGCACTTGTATCAGATCTGGCTCTTGCCTGATCGGCAGGGGCTCGAGCCTGGGTATGAACAGAACGCATTCGACCCGCAGGTCCGACAAGGGGCATGGCAGCTGGTGGCTTCGCCAGATGCCGCCGACGGATCGTTAATGATTCACCAAGACGCCCGCATTTACCTGGCGGATTTGGCTGTCGGCCAGCGGCTCCAGCGAGATCTCCAAGACGGTCGACAGGCCTGGCTGCAAGTTCTTCGCGGCAAAGTCGAAGTGGCGGGCGAGCCATTGGTGGCTGGCGATGCACTGGCGGTGAGCGGCCAGCCGAGCCTGGCCCTGCTCGCACTCGAGCGTGCGGAAGTGCTGTTATTCGACCTCGCGCCGTGAGCCTGTCTGACGGTTTTCGGCGGTTCGCCCAAGCGCGACATTGGTGGCGTTTTTTGCTGCTGGATTGGCTGACCTGCGTTAGCGGCAAAAACGAACCGGAGTTTGGGAAAGCCGTGCCGGTTATTCGGGGGCATGGGGGTCGGGCTAGCACGGCAATTGGGCTTATGCGACTGGAGCCGGTTATAGCGAGACTGCCGATAATGCTTCTGTCACGCCAGCTTCCGCTCGCTAATTGCGCCTTTCTCCCCGCCACTCGGCCCGACGCCCCCTTTCGACGATGCACCGAATTCGCCAACTCCGTCGTTCGTCGTTTGTGCTGCTGATCGCCTGCGGGGTATCGCTAACAGCCTCGCTGGCGGCGGGTCACACGATCGAGCCTCTGCCGCCTCCATCGGTTTCCGGTGGGCAGCAACTGCCGCCGGAGGGTGTGCTTGCCAGCGACGAAATCCTGCCAATGAATGGTGACTGGCTGCAGTCGACGCGCCGGTGGTATGACCGACCGTTCATCCGCGGCACACAAAGGGCAGTGAACCAAAGCCCGAGCCTTCCCTGGGTGTGGCAGTTGCTTCCCGAGGGGTTGGTGTGGCGATCCTACCTGGCGGGTGTCAAGGAGCCGCGGCTGTCTGTGGCGGCCACCGACAGCTCGGCGTTTGGCTCGATATGGGATGCCACGATGGGCGGCCGCGTTTCCCTGATTCGCTACGGCACGCCCAACGCCTATCGCCCGGAAGGCTGGGAAATGCAAATCGAAGCGGCGGCGATGCCGCGGATTTGGCCCAGCAAATTCAGCGCCCCGCTGATCTCCTGCGACTATCGAGTCGGCATTCCGTTCGTTTTCGCGCAGGGTAAGTGGCAGTTCAAAACGGGCTACTACCACATAAGTTCTCACCTCGGTGACGAGTATATGATTTTAAATCCGTCGACGTTTTTCACCCGCATCAACTACATGCGCGATTCGTGGATGTTGGGCGTCGGCTACTATTACACCGACGACCTCCGCTTGTTCGCGGAAGCCGATTGGGCGTTTGCTCCCGATGGTGGTGCCAAACCCTGGGAGTTTCAGTTTGGAGCCGACTACAGCCCGGCCATACGGGGTGGTGCGCCGTTCGCCGCGGTTTACTGTGATCTTCGCCAGGAACTGAACTTCGGTGGCTTCTTTGTCGTGCAGGCCGGTTGGCAATGGCGCGGCGGAGCAGCCATGAAAACCTTCCGCATCGGACTCAACTACGTTAACGGTGCCAGCACGCAGTACGAATTTTACAACCTCTTCGAACAGCGCATCGGTTTCGGCATCTGGTACGACTATTGATGCTCGCGGTTCGTCTACTTGCGACGCTTTGCCCGTCGCGTGGCCGCCACGCAAACCTCCTGGCGATTGTGGGCCAACTGCCGGGCAGAAGCGTGCGAATAGCCCCACCGTTTGATCCGTGCCAAATAGCTGGGGATTTCGTCCGCCAGCTTCCAGTCAAGCAACTTTAACGTGAGCAGCAGGCCGCGAACGTTGACCGTCTCGTGCGTGACGATGGCTTCGACCGTGTCGAGCGTGTATTCGGGCGCGACGTTCATATCAGCCGTCAGCCAGCTGACACCGCGAAACTCACGTCGGCGGACATCAGCGCCGCGCTTGCGAACGTGTGTGAAGTTCGGATGGTCCAACACGCTGGCATCCATCCGCGCCGGATCGATGCCGATCACTTTCAGCCCGTGTTCGAGTAAACATTGGCTGGCGCCCCCCGGGGCACAACCGATTTCCGCACAAGTCTGCCCCGACTGAATCGGCAGCGCCGACCATGCGAGGGCTTCCTGCATTTTGATATACGCTCGAGAAACCATCTCCGTCGGCTTGGCAACCTCACGTAATCCGCCGGGATAGCAGGAGTCGTCGTGAGCGGCCCAATGCTCGCCGATCCACCACTCGTGCGGCTCCACCAGAACGCAGTCCAGCACATGGCCGCCTGGCTCGGCCACTCGGGCGAGCGGCGGGTTGAGCGTGTCGGTATTTGCGTGACGTCGAAGCGCCTCCTCGGCCGCCAGCGCCGCGGGCGTAACGTGCGGTTCGAAACCGCGATCGCCAATGGCCGCCAAATCGCGCTGCCAAACGTGCAACGCGTCGAATCGCTGACCGTCGACCTGGCTCCAGACTTCCTTCGCGGCCGTTTCGAGCGATTCCGCTTTGACCCTTCCAATCGTGAAGCCCCAGGCTCTGGCAAAAACGGCGTTGAGCTTGAAAACGGAACTCGCAATCATGCGCGCTGGCAGCTTGAATGTGAGAAACCCCGGGCGCGAGTAGGCGAAGTGAAAATTCGGCTGTTCGCGCGCGAGTTCAGCCTTGAGCGCGGCTTCAGCGCCGTTCTGGCAGGTGATAAACAGAAATGCGGGCGCATCAGCGGACGCGGAGGACGAGCCCACTATTTGCCCCCGATGAATTGCAATTGCGCTTCGGAACCGTCGACGTCGGCCAGTTCGAGCCGCAATGGAGTATCCCCGTCCCGGCGAACTTCGAGCTTGAATGCGTGCAGGCCGCTGGTCAAAATGACCGGAACGCGATCGGCGATTTCGAGTGGCTCATCATCGAGCCACAGCTTCTCGACCGGACCGTTGAGAATGGCCTCGACCTTTCCGCCCACGGCCACATCGACCTGGCACCGCACGATACGAGTCTTCTCGTCATTTTCCGGAAGCGACGCCAACGGCAGCCCGCCGGAGACGGCGCTATAAACACTCGTCCAACTATTTGTGTCGATCGATTTGTTTTGCACTTCCCAGCGGCGTGCAAGTCGCGCCTTGCTGACAGCGTAGGGACCGACCTTGCCCAGTTCCGACAGGAAGCGAACCAGGTCGACGAGCTCACCGCGCGTCAGCTCGTCTGCCAGCCCGACCGGCATGATTGAGCCTCCTTCTTTTTTGGCTTCAATCGCGTCCAGCGGGATGGAGATCTCGCGGTCCTCCGCATCACGAAGCACGAGTTCAGAGTCGGTCTCGCGCACCTTCACGCCGCTGGTGATGATGCCATCGGAGACGACTGTCAGCGAGTGATAATTCTCCTTGATCTTAGCGCTCGGTTCGAGAATCGATTGCACGAGATAGTCGGGCTGGGCGCTAGCGCCGATCGATACCAGGTCTGGTCCCACCCGGCCCCCTGCGCCGGCGATGGCATGACACTTCAGGCAGGCCTGCTGGCTGCTGCGAAAGATCGCTTCACCTCGTTCTGGATCGCCTTGCGTGGCCACATCGGAGAGGAACGCTTTGAGCTCCGCCGCCGAAAAAGTTCGCTTAGGGCTCGTAATGCCGCCGGCAGTGCTCAGCGTGGCCACCAATGCGGGCTCTTCTCGCGCTGCCGACCGCACGGCTCGCACGGCGAGCTTTGCGGCGTCCGCCGGCAAATGTTGTCCACTCACGGCGTCGGCCAGCGCGGCAGCGCCGCCGCTCCGATCGAGTATCGCCGGCACGATGCCCGCCGGATTGGCTTCGTGTTCATCCTTCAGTATTTGCACGAATTGCGCCGCCGCCGCCTTCACGTCGATCGCGGCCAGCGCGGCAATCGCCTGACTTCGAATTGCCAGCGGTTGTCCGTTGGAGCAAAGCGTCGTGAGCGGTTCCGTACTGCTAGCGCCAAAAGCTGCCAGGCTGTCGAGCGCGGCACGGCGGACGTCTCCTTGTGTTTCCGATGAAGAGGCGAGGGCCAATAGCTTGTCTCGAGCTGCTTCTACGTGCCACAGGCCGGCGGCCTCAATCGCCGCCGACTGCAGGGCTTGGCTGTCGTTGCTGACCAACGCGACGAGCGCCGCGAGGTCGCCCTCCGGCTGAACCTTCCGCATCCGCGTGGCGCTCGAAAGCGCTTCGAGCAACGCCGCCCGCTGGTCGGCTGGTGTGTTTCCGGCCAGAGCCAGGTCGAGCACGACGCGCAGTTCTGCCGGCCCGCCAAGCGCCGCAATCAATTGCAACACACTCTCGCGACGTTCGGGGGGCAACTTTCCCGACTCGATCAAATTCATCAGCGGCGCCACCACGCGTGGTGAACCGGCGGCTTGCAACACGAAGGTCAAATGTCGTACATTGCCGTCGAAATCGATCTGGCCGGCCTCGAGCGCCGGGAGCCAGTAGGGCTGCAAATCGGTAGCCGTCAGCCAGAGAGCGTGGTCCAAAAACCGGTCAACGGGGCGGTCCAACGCCCGCATCGCCACTTCGGCCGCCTGCGGAGTTTGCAGCAGAGCCAGCGCCCGAACGGCTTCCAATCGAACTTGCGGATGTTCGTCCTCAACCAGCTTCGCCATCAAGTCGGCGGCATTCGGTATCCGGTTGTGCCAGGCACTGAGCACGCGCGTAGCGGCGGCACGCACGTGATGATCGGGCGACAACAGCAGCTGGGCGAGAAGTTCCCCTTGGGCGACGTCCAGCGACTGATAGGTCCACAGGGCCTCTAGCCGCGCGTGCTCGAACTTCGGATCTTCGGGTTCGAGCTCTTGTACCCAGCCTGCCAGCGCCGGCAAGACGTCCGAGGGCCCGCGGGCTTTGAGCTCCAGCTTGGCGTGCGAACGCGTGAATTCCTCCGGCGCAAGCAGCATTTCCAGCAGTTGGGGGATGGATGCACTTGCTACCCCCGGCTTTTCAACGAGCGGCCGTCCCTTGAAAGTGACCCGCCAGATACGACCATGCGTGTGATCGCGGCGCTCGTCACGAAAATCCACTTCGCCGTGCTGGATAATGGGGTTGTACCAGTCGGCGATGTATAGGGCGCCGTCCGGGCCCATCTTGGCGTCGATCGGCCGGAATGCCGCATGGGTCGACTTGATGATCTCGGGTTCTTCCTTCGAGGAATAGCCCGAGCCGACTTCCGTGAGCGTAAAGCGACAGACCCGATGCGCCCGAAAGTCGTTTGTCACCAGGCTGCCTTGCCACTGGTCGGGGAAGTGGCGGCCACTGATCACTTCCAGGCCGCAGTGTTTGGGGCTCCCCGGGTTGAGGCCGGGTGAGGTTTTCTTGGCCCCGGCATAGGTAAACATCACCACGCCGGGAAAGACGTAGTTGATGCCTTCGCCGCCCGCCCCGTCGGTGGCAAACGATTGGCCCCATTGGTCGAAGATGTGTCCCCACGGATTGCAGAGCCCGCGGGCGAACACTTCTAGTTGCATCGTCTCGGGGCGGAATTGCCAAATGCCGCCGCTGTTCAGCCGCCGCACGCCCCAGGGGGTTTCAATGTGGCTATGAATGTAAATCGACTGATTGAAGTACAACATTCCATCGGGGCCCCAGCGGAATGTATGAATGATGTGATGCGTATCCTCGGTACCAAATCCTGAGAGCATCACCCGCCGCTGGTCCGCGCGACCGTCGCCATTGGTGTCCGCCAGATGCAGTAGCTCGGTACTGTTGGCCACGTATGCGCCACCGTCGCCGGGCACCACGCCGGTGGGAATCAACAGACCGTCGGCAAACACGGTCGTCTTTTCGGCCTGGCCGTCATTGTCAACGTCTTCGAGCACCAAGATCTTGTCGTTGGCCTCCTGGCCCGGCTTGACGTGCGGGTAGATTTCGCTGCTGGCAACCCACAGCCGCCCCTGCGCGTCGAAGTTGATGTGAATCGGTTTGGCCAACAGCGGATCGGCGGCGTAGAGATTCACCTCCAGCCCCTCGGCCAGTTGAAACGTCTCGCGTTCGAGTTCCGGATCGGGGTCGGGGATCACTTTCAACTCGCGCTGCGCCAAGGCCGCGTGCTGGCAACACAGCCATGCCACGACGCTCAGCACGAGCGCGCCACGCCAGGTCGTTCGACTGGGTTTCATCATGCTACTTCACCTTGACCAGTTGATATGCGTGGTTCGCGGGCATCGAAAGCGAACGAATCGTCGTTTCCCGGGCTTCGACCAAGGGATCGAATTGCGGAATCTCCACCGCATTGTTTCCTTGCTCGTGCTTACGAAATCCGAACAGGTAGGTCACGTTCTGTGGCCGCCAGCGATGAAAGTACAGCTCGTTCTTTTCCAGGATGGTTTGTCGCAGACGTTCGGCCTGGTCAAACTCGGGGCCTCTCGTGATGGTAATGCCATGGGCCCACTCGGTGGCATCGCCTTTGGCCACGGGCGCGTCGTCGACGGTCAGTTCGTAGATCCCCGCGGGCAAGTCGAACACCCGCAGCGTCCGAGGACAAAGCGAGGGAACGTCGGCAGGCGAATCCGCCGGAGCAGGCGGAAGCGGCAATTGGGCATCGTGGACCACGAAGCGGAGCGAGTCCGGTGCGAATCGCGCCTGGCTCACCTGCGTGCCGCGTGCAGAGATATTCGCATGTGGCACATCGACTTCGATTTGCCACTCGCGATCGGGCAGTCCGAGGCCGCGCTCTAATTGGGGTGCTGCCCTCCAGTAGCCGTAGGCGGTCAGATGCAGCCCGTTGTCCGTGAGCGGCACGTCGGCATCGGCCACTGATTTTGAGTTGAGCAACTCGAACAAATTGACAACGGGCGCCCCACGCTTGCCAGCCACCTTGGCGATGGCGCCGGAATAGAGCTTCAGATTTCGATTGTGCTGGGTCGGATCGGGCAGTGGACGGCCCAAATCTTCGTGTGGGGGCAGTGTCAAAAAGACGATTTTGGCCCCGGTTTCGTCGAGGGTCTTCAGCAACACGTCGAGCCCGGCCAGAAACCGGTCGAGCCCCGCTTCGCCGGCAAACGACTCGTTGGCGCCGTAGTTCAACAGAATTACGGTCGGCCGAAGATCCAGCACGTGCTCCTTGAGATGCTTGAACCCTTCTTCGATGGGCCCGAATCCGGCGCGGGCCTGGCCAAAGACATTGTCGCCGCTCCAGCCCAGGTTGCGAAACTGGATGTTGGCGCCGGGGAAGCGGCTTATCAAAGCGGTTTCCAGGTAGCCGTGTGATTGGGCCCGTTCGATGAATGTGCTGCCAAGAAGCACGACGCGGTCGCCATCGTGAAGAGAAAACTCCTGCGGGCCGGGCTTCTCCGCTGGCTTAGCGAGCGCCGCGGCGGCGGCCGAGCAACAGAACAAGGCGCAGAAACACGCCGATCGCAAACGTCGGATGGGCACGCGGATCTCCTCGGCAGGAGTGAGTCAGGGGTGGGACCGCCAGTTGTGGGGACGGCTGGTGCGCCCCGCGACCCTTGAGTTTAATTCGAGCCGGCCCAAGCCGCCAATCCCCAGCCGACGTCGGGAAGTCGAATTCCGCCCACCGGGCTCGAATTGACGGTGATTCGCCTATTCGTTTTCGAAATCGTCGTCTAGGCCGGCCGCGTCGGCGTGTTCTTCCTCTTCCTCGAGCTCTTCTTCGAAATCGTCGTCGAAATCGTCGTCGAAATCGTCCTCGTCGAAGTCGTCGATTTGCTCCAGCGGTTCAACCGGCTCGTCGATTACGTCCAGATCGTCGTCCGAATCGTTGCTATCGCTGTCGTCGTCGGAGCTGTCGTCATCTTCGTCGACTTCGGCGCGAACAGGCGGAGCAAGACCGGCCAATGGGAGGCGGCGAACTTCCTCGGGATCGAGTGTGGCGGGCATGCAAAACCTCGGAGACCAGTAGGAACCAGGGAAGCATTCGAGACCAGGGCCTGGTCTCATCGGCAGGCGCCAAATTATATCGCCATCCGCGGGCTTGGAAAGTCGCTATCGGGCCAAACAACCCGCCGAGTCCGGCAACGGGCTAGTAAACGAGTTTCGCCTCTCGGTCCTGATATTCGAGCCCCTCGGGCGAGTACCATCGGACCTGCCGTAAAGTCAGCGAGCGGACCCGGGTGGGAGCCAGGCGTGTTCCCGAGACGCCGGAACAGAAGTACGACAACGACTGGCTGTAGTCGTTGAGATTCTTCAGTTTGGTGGGAACCGAAACGGTCAGCGAGTTTCCTTGGCCGAAGTTTCCCCAGCTTTCCGATTTGCCGTCGACGACCGCACAATACAACACGCCTCGTTCGACTGCCATGACCTGGGTCCACGTAATCACCTCGTTGTCGACGTGAAGCCGCGTGCCCACGCCAAATCGCTTCGCTGGGCCTGGCACGTTCTCCTGCCAAGCGAGCAGCTGAATCCCGCCCGATTCGTACGCCGGCTGGCCATCCAGGTTCAACGTGAGCAGCCAACGCACGTTGCTCAGGTCGCCCACGGGCGACATCGTCGTGGTGACCTGCGGTAAACCGCCAATTGGCCCCGGGTCGCCGACAACCAATTCCCAGTCCTCTTCCACGCGCGTCAGATTCTCTGCGTGGACGACCGAGGGGAGCAGGCAGAGGATGGCAACGACCGCCGCGCTGCCGATCCGCCTCGGAATTGCGAACAATCGCGCGACGAAGGGTCTGAAGCAAGACATCGGTTAACCGGCTGCAGCCGGGAATTGCGTTGTGGGCTAGGTCACCGAACAACCCTATCCCGCCGACAGGCGCAGTCAAACCGGAATGCCAAATTTAGCGGCTTGAACCGCTCGCAATCGAGAAGGCACTATTGCTGCGGGGTAGTCGTTTCGGCGTTTCGCCGTCCATCGTTCCATCGGTCGAAGAAGTCACACTCGGCTTGCAATAGATGGTGACCCGGCTGAATGACATCGCCGAATTCCAGGTAGGGCTCCGATTCGACGCCATAAACTTCCCAATTCGGTAGTCGTCCGCCGTTCGGGTCGCCCGTGCTGGCGAAACGAACCCAGGCTTCTGACATCTGATCGGCTAGCTCGCGATCGAGCGACTCGATATCCCAGGGGAATTTATCGAGATTGTCGAATATGTACACAATCTCCGCCGCGTGATAGGCGCCCAACTGCTCGTTTCCAGGCCGTGGGGGCGCATGGCTGAAAAAGTACAAGTAGGCCGGCTGGTTGGCCTTTCTCGTCAGCCGGGCCCAGCTGCGCATCTCCCAGGTAAACCATTCGTCGCGCAAGCTGTGCAGAAATGCGTCGCGGGCCTCTTCGTCCGTCGCCGCCGGATAAAGCTTGAGAAATTCATCGGCGGCCTCGCCGTACTTTTGCTTCACCAGTGCCAGTACGACCTTGGAGCTCCGGGGAGTTGTCGGGCCCGCGAGACTTGTTCCCTCGTCAGCATTTGACCCCACCAGTAAGCTGACTGGATTTTGTTTGCCGTTCGCATAGAGATTGTGGATTTCGTCGGGGAAGACCCAGCCGTCGACGTTTCCGCGCACTCGCGACAGGTTCGGATCTTTCGCGGCCGCGTCGAGCAATTCTTCGGGCGACTTGTCGCGCATCGCTGCGAGCACGTCGCTTGAGTCGTCGCAGTCGAGGCTTTGAGCCAGGTTTTCACCAAGCTTCTCGGCCGGAGCGAAACCGTGCTGGGCTACCTTGAGGTATTGCATGGGGGCGAAGCATCCGCCGCTTTGGCCGATCGCCCGTTGGAATAGACCCTTTGCCAGCGGCGTTGCCACCAGCGAACAAACGCTCCACGAGCCAGCCGATTCGCCGAAGATGGTTACGTTGCCTGGGTCGCCGCCAAACGCTTTGATGTTCCGCTGCACCCACTTGAGGGCCGCGATTTGATCCAGAATTCCATAATTGCCGCTCGACCCGTGTTCCGATTCGGCGCTGAGCGCCGGATGCGCGAGGAATCCGAAGGGTCCCAAGCGGTAGTTGATCGTCACGAGCACGACGCCGCGTTCGGCCAGCCGTGTGCCGTCGTAGACCTCGAGCGAGCCGGAACCACGCGTGAGGGCACCGCCGTGAATCCAGACCATTACCGGTCGTTTTTCAGCGGCCGACCGGGCGGCGGTCCAGACGTTCAAATACAGGCAGTCCTCGCTTTGAGGCTGCGCGGGTTGGACGTAGATCGACCCGGCCGGATATGGCTTTTGGGGGCAGGTGGGGCTGAACTTCGTGCAGGCGCGGACGTCGTTCCAGCCGGCAACGGGCTGGGGTGGACGCCAGCGCAAAGTTCCTACCGGCGGCGCCGCGTATGGAATGCCCTTGTAAACGCGAACCGAACGGTCGTCTCCCGCACGAGCACCCTGGATGGCGCCCGATTCGATCCGCACCGGCTCGTCGTCGGCCCCAGCGATGCGTGTCTGGCCCAGAATTGCCAGGCTGAAAAGCGTAACGACGTACAGGCCGAACTTCCGTTTGGCAATTGTTGGCATGGTGCGCCCCGCGTGTTGGGTAGGAAGAACCGCACGAATCGCAGCGCCCATAAACTAGCTGGCCGCCTGACCTGGTGCAAACTTCAGGTGCGCTTTTTCCGCGACATTTGCCGCGCTTTTCGGGGCCGGCTCGACAAACCATAATGAAAGTACGTGCATCCTCATCCAACAAACCGTGAGAGCGAATTGATGAATGTCAAAAACTGGGCCTGGAGCCTGCTCGCAATCGTGCTGAGCGCGGTCGTCGCACACGCCGCGGACAAACCCGCCAAGGTCGCCGAATTCCGCGCCGAGGAAGACGTTGTCTACGGGCAGAAGGACGGTCTGGCGTTGACGATGGACGTGCTCACGCCGGTGGAGGGCGCAAGGGAATCGGAATTGTACTGGTTTCGAGTGGCGGCTGGCATTCGAGCAAATCGAACGTGCCCGGCAAGGAGATTGAAAGTCGCAAGCACGAGCACTGGGTGCAGGGTCTCTTGCAAGGCGGCTACACTTTGTTTGTGGCCCGTCACGGAAGTTTGCCGCGCTACTACGTTCCGGAGATGATCGAGGACATTCGCCGTAGTGTGCGCTACGTGCGCCATCACGCCGAGCAATACGGCGTCGACCCCAATCATTTGGGAATCACAAGCGGCTCATCCGGTGGCCATCTTTCACTTATGGTGGCCACCACCGGCGACGACGGTAAACCCGGTGCCGAGGATCCGGTAGAGCGAGAAAGCTCTCGCGTGCAGGCGGTCGTGGCCTGGTTTCCACCCACCGACCTGGTGAACTGGGGGATGACAGACGGCTACGTCACGATCAACAAAATCAAACCGGATCTGTTATCAAGCATTTTCGTGGAAATCACGGACATGAAGGCGCAGTTGCAAAGCATTTCGCCGATCAACTTCGTGACGCCGGACGATCCACCGCTTCTGCTGATACACGGACTTCGCGATTTGACGGTACCAGTACAACAGTCGCGCATCATGCGCGAAAAGTACGAGGGCACCGGACTCGACGTGCGGTATATCGAGCACAAGACCGGCGGCCATACCTATTGGCCAGGCATCATGGACGAGTATCCGGCTGTCTGGCAGTGGTTCGACCATTATCTGGACGCCGATTAGTCCCCGCGCGCCAGCCCCTGCCGGCAACGCGCCTTCGCCCATGCTGCAAGTTTTGCGGGTTGGTGCGTCTGTAGTACCCGTTCGTTCGATTGGGTCCGAAAACACGTGATTTCGGCCGTGTAGTTGCGTGGCATGTTCGGCCTCGTGTGACCTATAGTTTCCTTCGCTCGGGGATCCGACCGTGGCGAACGTGGGCACGCCGCGACTTCCCGACATATCCAGGTGAGGGCAGACATCGTGGTCGACGTTTCTGGCGGCGAGTCAACGCCTCATTTCGCGGCTGCTGCGAGCCGGCGAAGCGAACTTCAGCAAAGTTTGCCCGCAGCAGTTTTCGTCGATTTCCCGGCCCACCGGACGCGCGTGCCGGCCGTTCGTATCGCAACCGTCAGCGCGAGTTCCAACGTGGGGAGGATCGCCGCATGCATAGCCTGAACGGAAACCCTCAACCCACTTTGTTGGTCGTGGACGACGAAGACCACGTGCGTGACCTGATCACGCGTTGGCTGCGCGATGCCGGCTACCATTGCCTGCACGCCAAAAACGGGATGGAAGCATGCGACCTCCTGCAGGAGCAGGAAATCGCGATGGTGACGCTCGATATTTCCATGCCTGAAGGGTCGGGGCTTCGTTTGCTGGAGTGGATTAGCGAGCGTTACCCGGATGCCGCGGTGGTCATGTTGACCGGCGAGGCGAATACTGAAACCGCCGTGGCGGCACTCACGGGCGGGGCCTGCGGCTACCTGCTCAAACCGGTCGACCGTGACCAGCTGCTGTTTCAGGTTCGTCGCGGGCTGGAACGGCGGGGCCTGATTATCGACAAGCGGAACTACACGTTACAGCTCGAGCGTCGCGTGCGCGAACAAACCCGCGAATTGCGCGGGGCATACGAAGAGGCCATCCATCGGCTTGTGTCGGCCTGCACTTATCGCGACGTCGAAACCGGCGGACATATTCGCCGAACGGGGTTGCTCAGCGAGACCTTGGCCCGCGCGACAGGCTGGTCGTCGGCCGATGCTGACAATATGCGACTGGCCGCTCCCATGCACGACGTGGGCAAGATCGGCATTCCCGACGCGATCCTGCAGAAGCCCGGCAGACTGACCGCCGAGGAATTCGAAGTCATGAAGCAGCACACGGTCATTGGAGCCGAGATTCTGGCCGGGAGCGAATCGGCCGTGTTGCAACTGGCACAAACGATCGCACTTTACCACCACGAGAAATGGAACGGCCGTGGTTATCCGGCCGGGCTGTGCGGCCAGGAAATTCCCGAGGCGGCTCGCATTGTGGCGATCGTCGACGTCTACGATGCACTTACACACGGCCGCATTTATCGCCCGGCTATCCCGGAAGCCGAGGCGCTTGCGATCATGATTGAAAAATCGGGATCACATTTCGACCCGGACTTGCTTGAGCTATTCTTGTCGCTGCTCCCCGAGATGCGTGAAATCTCGCACGAGAACGAAGACGGCCCCAACCCGAAGAGCCTGATTCGACTGACAAGGACCTTCGAATCGATGGACAACGAGGTCCTCGTATATTGAACTGGACGTCGCCTCGGTTTCGCGCGCGGCGGTCGCGCTACTTCTTCGCCCAATAGTCCACGACCAAGACCTTGTCGAGGCGCGGGCCGACCAGCGTGCCGAAGGCCTTGTGGGCGGGATGCGGAAGATACGCGTCGCGTCCTTTCTCGTCGGCGAAGGTCACGAAGAAGCAGTGGGTGAACCCCTGCGAGCGATTCTCAACGCTCAGGTCCGTCCCATATTCGAAGTCTTGGATAACGTCGATTTTATTTTTCAGGTCCCGAAACGCGTCGACGACTTCCTTGCTTTGAGCGTCGGTCGTGCCGTCCTTAAATTTGAACAACACGACGTGACGGAAGACTTTTTCATTTTCGGCGGCCGAGGCGGAAGAGACATCGAGCACGGTCGGGGCTCCGGCGGCAAGCGTCAAAAGGGCGAGGAAATGGAGCGACAGTAGGCCACTTCATGGATGTTTTCTCCCGATATTCCAAAGTCGTCAGATGGTCTGACAGCATAGGCCCAGGCCGTCCGCGACGCAAACGCCCCGCGAATCTGAGCTCGGCCGGGCTGCCTGCTGGGCAGCGGCCGAAAGTCCGCTATAATGGGCCTCACGTTGCTGTTCCGATCCTTTCCAGCGGCGGCCCTGTCGGGCGGGCTTGGTTTCCGGGTGTGCCGCTGCCCCGCGACTTCTACCTTGTTAGGAGATTGGCCGTGTATACGCGACTGCAATTCTTATCCCTCGTTTGTGCCGGGCTGGTGCTTGCCGGTTGCGTCAAGCCCTCGGAGAACACCAGTTCAAAAGTCAAGGTAACCAAGATCGAGGCTGGGCCGGACGCTCAAAAGCGGGCTCAAACGGCCCTGATCGACGCCAAGCCCGGTGAAGTCATCGAGTTTGGTGAAGGTAAGTTCGACTTCGATTCGACGCTGTCCTGTGACGTCAGCGAGATCACGATTCGTGGCCAGGGACATGAGAAAACCATCCTCTCGTTCGTCAACCAGAAGCAAGGTACCGGCGGTGAGGGATTGTCGATCAGCAGCAAAGAGAACTGCACTATCGAGAACCTGGCCGTCGAAGATGCCAAGGGCGACGCGGTGAAAGTCAACCGTTGCAACGGCATCACGCTCCGCGGCGTACGCACGAGTTGGACCGGCGGGCCGAAAACCGAAAACGGCGCCTACGGTCTCTATCCGGTGCTTAGCGACAATGTGCTCATCGAGGATTGCATCGCGACGGACGCCTCGGACGCGGGGATTTACGTCGGCCAGTCAAAAAACATCATCGTGCGGCGCAACAAGGCGGAGCACAACGTGGCCGGCATCGAAATCGAAAACTCGATCAATGCCGATGTTTACGAAAACATCGCCACCGGCAACACGGGCGGGATCCTCGTCTTTTCGCTCCCCGACCTGGAACTGAAGGTCGGCCGCAACTGCCGCGTGTATAATAATCAGATCGTGTCAAACAATCATGAAAACTTTGCCCCCAAGGGCAACGCCGTTGCCAACGTGCCGCCCGGTACCGGCGTCATGGTATTGGCCAGTCGCCAGGTCGAGGTGTTCGACAACGAAATCAAGGACAATCAAAGCACTGGCCTGTCGATCTGCAGCTATCTGGTTACGCAGAAGCCGTTCGACAAGGATCCGGGCTATGACCCATTTTGCGACTCGATCTACGTGCACAACAACAAGTTTGAGGACAACGGCGCGCAGCCCGGAGGGACACTGGGACAATTGGTTGCCATGGCCATCGGTGAAAAGACGCTGCCTGACATCATCTACGACGGCGTGGTTGATCCGAAGAAGGCCGTTGACGGCGAATTGCCGAAAGAATTGGCCATCGTTATTCGCGACAATGGCGACGCGGATTTCGTTGATTTCGATTTACCCGGAATGGACATCAGCAATCCGCTGGAACCCAAGCCGGGTAAGATCAGTCACGATCTCACGCCGTATGAGGGCAACGGCGAGATTCCCAAGATCGAACCGGTGACTATCGCCGGCGTGAAGTAGTTCGAGAGCGGCACCCCGCGTGCCGACGCGTGTATCATGCGAAAGTTTTGTTCGATCACACAGGCGAGAGGCACCATCCTCTCGCCTGTGCTTGCTGAGTCCAGGCGGGTTGCCGTATGCGCGGCCGCTCTGGCGGGCATGTTGTCGGTCGCTCTCGTACTGGCGCCAGGTTGTACCAGCCGTACGGAGGTGAAACCCGTTGCGGAGCAGTTCGAGAAGCTCTCCGAGTATGGCCTGTTTGTCGGGAACGGCAGCACACAAGAGGCCGCCGACGGGGTCATTCCATACGATCTCAATTCACCGCTTTTCACCGACTACGCCGACAAGTTTCGCTTCGTGAAGCTGCCGGCCGGGCAGGCGGCCGAATATCGCGACGTGGAAGCGCTCGACTTTCCGGTCGGCACGGTGATCGCCAAGACGTTTGGTTACCCGGTGGATGCCCGCGATCCAAAACTTGGCCGCCGTCTGCTCGAAACCCGCATCCTGAAACGCGAGGCGGACGGCTGGGTGGGCATTCCGTACATCTGGAACGACGAGCAAACCGAAGCCACTCGGCAGGTCGCCGGCGAGTTGATCGACGTGAGTTGGATCGACGAGCACGGCGAGAAGCAATCAAACAACTACATCATTCCCAACGCCAATCAGTGCAAGGGTTGCCACAAGCAGGGCGACGACATGCAGCCGTTGGGTCCCAAGGCCCGGCACTTGAACAAGGACTTTGCGTACGCCGATGGCCTCGAGAACCAGTTGGCACATTGGACGCGAGTCGGCGCGCTCAAGGACGCGCCAAAACCGCAAGATGCCCCGCGACTTGCCGTGTGGAACGATCCCGACTCCGGTACCCTGGATGAGCGTGCTCGAGCCTGGTTGGAAATCAACTGTGCGCACTGCCACAATCCAATCGGCCCCGCGCGAAATTCTGGGTTGGACCTGCGCGTGGCGCAAGTCGAGCCGCGCAAGTTCGGCATCTACAAGACCGCCGTGGCAGCCGGCCGCGGATCTGGCGGATTTCTGTTTGATATCGTTCCCGGGCATCCCGAGGACTCGATCTTCATCTTCCGCCTGCTGTCGAGCGACGCTGGCATCATGATGCCGGAACTCGGCAAGAGGATGGTTCACAAAGAAGGCGTCGAGCTGGTGCGCGAGTGGATTGCGGCCATGCCCGAACAAGAGCGGCCGACGCGTTAGGTTGGCGTTTCAGCGCTCTGCCGTGGTGCTGGTCAGGTGCCTGACGGAGGCCAACAACGCCGGTGGCGACAATGGTTTCTGATGGCGCTCAAGCACCGGAAACTGCGGAAGTTGATAGTCTTCCAAGAGGTCCGTTCCGCAGGTTAGCACGATCACGGGGACCAGCGGCACGTCGGCTTCCTCACGCATGAAGCTGAGTATCCCTTCCCCCTGCCCCCACGGGATCATCGGCTCGAGCACGAGGAGGTCGGGATCGAAATTCTTGAGTCGCTCGACGCACGTTAGCGCGTCGGTCGCAGTGCAAACGTGAAATCCCGCCTCTCGCAAACTGTCGGCGTATATGCCGAGCAGGCCCTCATCGGGGTCGGCAAGTAGAATGCGCTGTATTGTCGACATGGCCACGGCTCCCTCAAAGCTGTCAATCAGTTGGAAATCGGAACGCGCAACCGTGAGATGTCCGGTCCGCGAAATTTGCTATTCCGCCTGCGATGACTCAAGCTGCCGAGGGGCGATAGAGCGCGGCGCTATCTTCTCTTATCGAATTCTACGCCCCTCCCTTGGTTAGTCAAAAGCAGTGGGCGGGGGGCGCGTTTCAAACTGTATGGGAGTCGCAAGTTGGCCACATTTGCCGAAGCGTTGAGTCTCGCGCGACAGGCGCTCGCCAGTGGGCGTTTTGCCGAAGCCGAGTCGATCTACCGGCAACTGCTGGCCGCCGCGCCGCAGGTTCCCGAGCTCTGGCATGAGATGGGCCTGCTGCAGTTGCAGGCCGGAAAGCCAGACGCGGCGCAACAATTTCTCGAGCGCACCGTCACGCTCAATCCCCAAAGCGCGGCCTTCCTGAGCAATCTAGGGCTCGCCTACCGGCAACGGAAGAGAGCAGGTGACGCTGCCGAATGTTTTCGTCGAGCCATGTCCTCCGGTGCTGCGACTCCCGAGCTGTACAACAACCTCGCGCTGGCTCTGAAGGATGCCGGACAGGAGCAGGATGCGTTGGCGGCGTTTGACGCGGCCCTGGCCCTGCGCGGCGACTACGCCAACGGGCATTTCAACCGTGCCAACCTGCTTTTGGAAGTGGGACGTTTGGAGGAAGCCGCGGCCGGCTACCGTCGCGCAATCGAGTTGCAGCCACAAGACGCCGCCGCATGGTGCAAGCTCGGCGTCGCGTATTACGACGGAGCGGAGATGGATGCGGCGCTGGAGTGTTTCAGTCGTGCGCTGGAGGTGCGATCAATCTACCCGGAGGCTCGCCGGAACCGAGGAATGGTTTGTCTGGCGCAGGGCGATTTTGCACGAGGCTGGCCAGAGTGGGAGTATCGGACCGAGTGCGACGGCTTCGCCGCGCACCCCACGACCCAGCCTCGGTGGCGGGGAGAGCCGCTCGCGGGCCGAACCGTCTTGCTGCACGCTGAACAAGGACTGGGCGACACCCTGCAATTCGTTCGATATGCCCCGCTGGTCGAGCAATTCGGCGGGGTCGTGCGTCTCCTCGTGCAACCACCGCTTCTGCCACTGCTACGAACGTCAGGTTTCAGTCGCTGGCTCACGGATCCCAACCAGGAAGTCGCATGCGACCTGCAATGCCCGCTTTTGAGCCTGCCCGCCTTCGTGCCCGACGCGAATGGCCGCCCCCACTGGGGAGGAAACTACCTCTCAGCCGATCCTCGGCGTGTCTCCGCGTGGGAGGCGCCGGTCCGTCAGCTTGAGGGATTTCGCGTGGGCATTGCGTGGGCTGGAAACTCGGACCATCCGCACGATCGTTTCCGCTCCGTGCCGCTGCAGACGTTCGCCGCGTTAGCCGGAATCTCCGGCGTGCGCTTGGTGAGCCTGCAAAAAGGTTACGCCTGCGGCGAGCTCGCCGGAATTGGTGGCGCATTCGAAGTGTGCGACTTGGGCGCGAGCGTCGACGAATCGGGTGGTGCCTTTATGGATACCGCGGCAATCATGCAACATCTCGACCTGGTGATTGCGGTCGACACGTCGATCGTGCACCTGGCCGGCGGATTGGGCGTGACATGTTGGGTTCCCCTACAGTACTCGCCCGATTGGCGATGGACATTGCACGGCAGCCAGACACCTTGGTATCCGTCGCTACGGCTGTTTCGACAATCGACGTTCAATGTATGGCAGCCTGTATTCGCAGAACTTGCAAGCGCGCTCGGACAACGAGTTGCCGAAGCGCGCGATCGTTAACGAGAACCTCACGTTGGCGATTGCGCGTTTCGGCATAACTCGCGCTATCCACGAGTCAATCCTCGTTTCCGCTGATCGAGGGATTTGCGCGGCGACGGATATCCGTTAGGCTGACCTCGCCCTTCCGTGGAACAGATCATTCGCTGCTGCGAAGCGAACCCTCGCGTTGCTTCGACCTTTTGCGGCCGGAAGGCAGGAGGCATTCCAGCGGTTTGTCTCAGGCGGAACCAATCGCTTCGGAACGACGGAAGGAAGCCAGCTCGCCATGATGGTGTCGCGATCGCAGACACTCGCTCTGCGCCCTCTGCTCGGTTGTTTTTTGGTTTGGAGCTTCATGAGTCCGGGCTTTGCCACGGAAGATTCTTCCGAACCGGTCACGTTTTCCAAACACATCGCGCCTATTCTGTGGGAAAACTGCGCGACTTGTCATCGTCCCGGCGAAGTCGCTCCGTTCTCATTGCTCACGTATCAGGACGCTGTAAAACGGGCCAGTTTTCTCAAGCAGATCACGCACGATCGGCGGATGCCTCCTTGGAAACCCGAGCCCGGAGTCATCGAGTTTCATGACGAACGTCGGCTTTCTGATGAGCAGTTGGTGCTGATCAACCGCTGGGTGGCCGCGGGAGCGCCCGAAGGCGATCCGACGCACTTGCCCGAGCCGCCCGAGTTCCACGAGGGCTGGCAGCTGGGCGAGCCGGACTTGATCGTGCAGATGCCGACCCCCTTTAACATCCCGGCCGATGGCCGCGACGTCTACCGCTGTTTTGTCATCCCGATGCCGATTGACGAAGATCGCATGATCAGCGCCGCGGAATTCCGGCCCGGCAATCGTGGCGTGGTGCACCACGCGGTCATGTTCCTCGATGCCAACCACGCCGCGCGAAACTCGACGGCCGCGACGGGCAGCCCGGCTATCGCTCTTACGGTGGAGCCGGCGTCAAGCCAACCGGCGGGCTTGGCGCCTGGGTGCCCGGCACCATGACGCGCCATCTTCCCGACGGAATGGCCAAGTACTTCAAAAAGGGGAGCGATCTGGTTTTGCAGGTCCACTACCATCCCACCGGCAAGCCCGAGACCGATCAGTCACGCGTGGGCATCTACTTTGCCAAGACGCCGACGAAGAAAGTCGTCACGGGAATTGCCGTCACGCAGCCACTACTGCGGCTGCCGGCCGGCAAGGCGCATTGCGATGTGAGAACGCGGTGCGTTCCGCTGCCGGTCGACGTCAATGTGCTGGGCGTCTCGCCGCACATGCACGATTTGGGGCGGCAATTCAAGGTCACCGCGGCTCCCCGGCGGCCAACAGTTGCCGCTGATCTGGATCAAGGACTGGGACTTCGATTGGCAAGGGACTTATCGCTTCGCAGAACCGGTGCGGTTACCGAAGGGGTCGGTCATTTGTCTGCAGGCCATTTACGACAACTCGGAAAACAATCCCAAGAATCCTCACCATCCGCCGCGCGAAGTTCAATGGGGGGAACAATCGACCGACGAAATGTGTCTCTGCGGCGTGCAGGTCTACACCGATCGCCCCGAGGACCTGGCGGAAATTGCCAAGATGCCCGGCTACGAACTTGCTGTGGGTTTGGAGGGAGGCATTCCGCTGGATGACGAAGAGCCCGCGCTCGCGCCGGTAACCGACCAAGGCGTGGGGCCGCGCTTTCCCGAGCGGGGCATCCCGATCTCCGACGATCTTGCCCGCCGACTGATTCCGTTTGATCGCGATAAGAACGGCTTCTTGTCTCGCCGCGAACTCTCGAAGATGTCTGGTCCGATGCAGGCTTACATCCTGCGGCGCTACTTTCGAGGTCGCTGAGCGTCTGTTTCGGGGACTTCGAACGACCTGAATCGCTGTGATTCGAAGATCTCGATCCGGCCGTTGTCGTTCCGCACGATGAATGCAGCCGCATCGGGTGTTGATTCGACCAGCTTTAGTCCGGCTTTCGGTCCGAGCACGCTAACTGTCGTTGCAAGACTGTCGGCCGTGATGCAGTCTCTGGCGATCACGGTCACACCGCTTTGGTCCGTCAGCCCTAGGCCGGTGTGGGGATCGACGATGTGCGAGTAGCGCTTGCCGTCGATGACGACGTGCTGGAAGGCGTCGCCCGACGTTGTTATGGCGGCGCCAGCCAGTTCGATTTCGCGCGTGGGTGTGCCGTCGGCCGAGAGCGGCACCACTCCGATCGTCCAGCCGGCCTTTCCCGGTGGCGGATCTCCAACGCCAATATCGCCGCTGGCGTCGACGAGCGCTCGTGTAACTCCCCGCTCGCGAAGTACCCCCAGCGCTTCATCCACGGCGTAGCCCATTGCAATTCCACCCAAGTCGAGCCGCATGTGGGGCACGAGCAGCCGGGCGGTGTGCCGCTCGGCATCGAGCACGAGGTGGCGATGGCCGACTGCTGCGGCGGCCTCGGCCATTCGCTCGGGTGAGGGCATTTGGTTTTGCCTGCGTGCGCGCCGCCAAAGCCGAATGTAGGGACCGACGGTCACGTCGAATGCGCCGCCCGTTTGCCGGGCCAGCGATTGTGATCGGGTCAACACCGTCCACAAATCGGGGCTCAGCGGCACGGGTTTCGCCGTGGGTGCGCCGGTGCTCAAGCGGCTGAGTTCGCTCTGGCTGTCGTAATCGCTAAGCACGGCATTTAACTTGTTGATGCGCGAAAATGCCGCGTCCAATGCACCCTTTGCAGTGAGTTTGTCGGGTGCGTACAATATGATCTTAAAAGGCACCCCCATCTCGATTTGAGTGGATTGGAATCGCTCCAATTCGGCCTCCGGCCCGGCGGCACCAGCCGCTCCGCTCAGAGCGAGGACGACTCCCCACAACAAGGCACCCAGCACTCGATTCATCGCGTTTCGCAATTCTCGACTCGGTTTGGCGTCTGCGGCACACCGAGAGAGTTCGTCTGCGGCGGCCCCGACTTAATTGTTCTAAAGGATCCTCTATGCCTAGCGTAGTTCCCACACTGCCGGCAAAGCAAATGTTGCCGGTTGGATGTTTCATGCTTGGATTGGCACTTGTGGTTCTGCCAAGCGGCCGGGCCCGCGGCGAAGAATCGACCACCGTGGCGGTCGATGGTGCCAAGCTGCCCAAGGTGGAAGTCAAAGATTCAGACGCTGCCACACCCGACGCCATGAAGCCGTATACCGAGGTAGTCGTCAACGGTGACGTCACGTTCGAGATGGTTCCCATTCCCGGTGGCACATTCACGATGGGCAGTCCCGACGACGAGGAAGGACGAGGCGAGGATGAAGGCCCTCAGCACGAGGTCGAAATCAAGCCCTTCTGGATGGGCAAGTGCGAGGTCACCTGGAACGAGTACGAAATCTGGACGTTCAACCTCGACATTCAACGCCGCGAGTTGAACAAGGTCGAGCCGACCGATCGCGAGAAAATGGCCGACGCCTACACGCGGCCCACCAAGCCGTACACGGATATGACGTTTGGCATGGGAAAGGAGGGCTTTCCGGCCATCTGCATGACGCAGCACGCCGCCAAGAGCTATTGCCGCTGGCTAAGCGCGAAGACCGGCCGCTACTACCGCCTGCCGACCGAAGCCGAATGGGAATATGCCTGCCGTGCGGGATCGAAAACCGCTTACTCGTTTGGCGACGACGTCGAACAACTCGGTGAATACGCCTGGTATTTCGACAACAGTGAAGACAAGTACCACAGAGTCGGCCTCAAGAAACCCAATGCCTGGGGACTGCACGACATGCATGGCAACGTTTGCGAGTGGACGCTCGACCAGTACGTGCCCGATTTTTACGAACAATTCGCCGGCAAGGTCACGTTGAATCCCTGGATCGCGGCGACGAAGCTTTATCCCAAGGCTGTGCGCGGCGGGTCGTGGGACGACGATCCTGAAGCGCTCCGCAGCGCCGCTCGCCGCGGTTCGAGCCGTGACTGGAAACAACAGGATCCTCAGCTGCCACAGAGCATTTGGTATTTGACCGACGCCTTGTTTCTTGGTTTCCGCGTGGTTCGGCCCTTGGAAACGCCAACGGCCGAGGAAAAAGCGAAGTTATGGGATGTCGGCGCCTACGAGTAGGCCGCGGCATTCTTTTCATGAGGCCAATCATCACATTCCCCCTTACCAGCATTGGAATTGGAGACCCGACCATGAGCGAACCCTCCCGAAGCGACTCGCCGGTAGCCCGGCGCGATTTTCTGAAAGGCTCGACGGCCGCTATCGTGGGTGGCGCGCTGGCCACGAACCTTTCGATCGCCAGAAGCGCCTACGCGGCCGGCGATGACGAGATCAAGATCGCGCTGATTGGTTGCGGCGGACGCGGCACTGGGGCGACAAACCAGGCGCTGCGCACCTCGGGCAAGGTGAAGCTGATCGCCATGGCCGACGTTTTCGAAGATCGACTCGAGGGAAGCTATCAGCAGCTCGAAAAGCAGGGATCGATCAAGGATCGGCTCGACGTGCCCAAGGAACGTCGCTTTATCGGTTTCGATGCATATCAACAGGCGCTGGACGCTGGCCCGGACCTGGTCATCCTCGCCACGCCGCCGGGCTTCCGCCCTTATCACTTCGAAGCCGCGGTGAACGCCGGCAAGCACGTGTTCATGGAGAAGCCGGTGGCCACCGACGCTCCCGGCGTTCGCAAGGTGTTGGCAGCCGCCGAGGAGTCGAAAAAGAAGAATCTATCCGTCGGCGTCGGTCTGCAGCGCCGCCATCAGGCCCAGTACCTGGAAACCATCAAACGATTGCAGGATGGCGCTATCGGCGACATCGTGGCCACTCGAGTCTACTGGAACGGCTCGACTCCCTGGGTTCACACCCGCGAGGACCTCGAAGCGAAGTTCGGCCACAAGCTGACCGAGATGGAATACCAGATGCGCAATTGGTACTACTTCGCCTGGATTTGTGGCGATCACATCGTCGAGCAGCACATCCACAACATGGACGTCGGCAATTGGCTCAAGAACGGCTTTCCCGTCAAAGCCAACGGCATGGGCGGTTGCCAGGTCCGCAAGGGAAAAGACTACGGCGAGACGTTCGACCATCATGCCGTCGAGTTCGAGTATGCCGACGGCTCGCGGATGTTCAGCCAGTGCCGTCATATCCCAGGCTGCTGGAATAGCGTTTCGGAGCACGCCATTGGCACCAATGGCACCGCAGACATCAGCGGCGCTAGGATCAACCCCACCGGCAGCGACTCGTGGCGCTACCGTGGCGACCGGCCCGACCCTTACCAGGTCGAGCACGACGACCTGTTCGCCAGCATCCGCAACGGTCAGCCGTACAACGAAGCCGAGTACGGCGCTAAGAGCACGATGACCGCGATTCTTGGCCGGATGTGCACCTACTCGGGCAAGGAGATCAGTTGGGATGATGCCCTTGCCTCGAACATCAGCCTGGCGCCGGAAGAATTTTCCTTCGACGCCACGCCGAAGTCCCTGCCCGATTCCAATGGAATGTATCAGCTTCCAGTCCCCGGCCTGACCAAGGTCGTCTGAGTCGGTCGCGGTCTCGAAGCGTAGATTTGTCATGCCAAGAGGCCGGTTACTGGAAACGGTAACCGGCCTCTTTTTTTAGATTCGGTGAGGTTATCCATGACGGCACGACTCAAGGCCCTGTTACTGACGGTGTGCGCGATCGTCGCCGCGCCACGGTGTGCGGCCGAACCCTGGCAGCCGATTCAACGACATTTGCCCCCGGCGGGGATCGAAGTTCCGGCTGACGATCGCCAACGACTGACAAAGCACCTTGAACGACTCGAAAAGCAGCGTGACGCGCTGCGGGCGGGCGATCTATCAGACGCAATGGCTTCGCTCGTTATCGACGTCGATATTTATCTCAAGGCCCTGCGCTTCGCCTTGGAAGAATCGGAGTTCTTCAAACCACAGGACATCGAGACTGCGGGAGATTTACTGTCGACCGCCCAACGAAGGCTTGAAGACTTGGCGGCGGGGCAGTCGCCTTGGGCAACCCAAAGCGGGACGATTGTTCGTGGCTACCGATCGAAGGTCGACGGCTCGCCTCAACCCTATGGACTGGTGATTCCCGCGGATCTCGACTTGTCGAAACCCGTGCCGCTATACGTCTGGTTGCACGGCCGCAACGACAAACTGGCCGACCTCCAGTTTATTGCGGAACGCAGCAGCAAGCCGGGTCAGATTCGACCGGACGATGCCATCGTGCTGCACCCATTTGGCCGCAGTTGCATCGGCTGGAAGAGCACGGCGGAAATCGACGTGTTCGAAGCGATCGACTCGGTCTGCGATAGCTATCCGATCGATCGAGACCGGATTGTGTTGATGGGTTTCTCGATGGGTGGCGCCGGCGCGTGGCACATTGGCGCCCACTACGCCGATCAGTTTGCCGCCGTGCACGCGGGGGCTGGATTTGTCGACGTGAAACGCTATCAGAAGCTCTCGCCTGAGCAATATCCGCCTACCTACGAACAGAAAATGTGGAACGTGTACGACGTGCCGAAATACGTGCGCAATTTGTTTAACCTGCCGGTTGTGGCCTACAGCGGCGAAGTCGACAAACAAAAGGACGCCGCCGACTTCATGGCCGAGGCCTTCCGTCAGGAGGGACACGAGCTGGTGCATTTGATCGGGCCGGGCATGGGACACAAATACGATCCGGCCGTGTTGGCCGAGGTCATGCAGCGGATGCACGCGGCCGTCGCGGAAGGCCGCAATCCGGCCTTGCGCCAGCTCTCCTTGCAGACGCAAACCCTCCGCTACCCGCGCATGCATTGGATCGAGGCACTGGAACTTGACCGGCACTGGCAGGACAGTCGTATCGACACTCGCTACACCGATGACGATCGGCTGGTCGTGGTCACCAGAAACATTCGCAAACTGCGCTTGGAGCCCCCCGAGCAGCCCAAACAACTCATGATCGATGGTCAGGCCGTGCTCGTCAGCGACGGGCCACTCGTGTACGAGCGAGACGGGGAAACGTGGGTCCCGGCGCGGCCGCTCGGCGGCGGCCAGCTCCGCAAACGCCCCGGCTTGCAGGGTCCGATCGACGACATCTTTCTCGAGCCGTTCTTGGTTGTCGTTCCTACCGGCGACTCGTCTCCCCAGATTGATCGCTGGGTTGCGTTCGAACTCGAGCACTTTCGCAAGCGCTGGAAGAACGTCTACCGTGGCGAGCCGCGCACCGTACGTGACGTGGACCTGAAGCCGAGCGATTGTGAGAAATACCACCTGATCTGCTGGGGCGATCCGCGGTCGAACAGCATTTTGCGCGAAGTCGCAAGCCGGCTTCCCATCCGTTGGGTGGATGCCGACTTCACGCTGGGCGGGCATCGTTGCGACCGGGATATCTGCATTCCGCTGGCGATCTATCCAAACCCGCTCAATCCACGGAAATACTTAGTCCTGAACAGCGGGCCCACGCATCGCGAGGCTCACGATCGAACGAATTCGCTGCAGAATCCGAAGCTGGGAGATTGGGCGATTGTTGATGTCCGCCTTGCTCCCGACGCCGAGCACCCGGGGCGTGTCGTCGCTGCGGGGTTCTTCGACGAGTGCTGGCAGTTGCCAACGAAAGTGTCCCCCCAAGCGGGCGAGTAAATACGCGCTTGTCTGCGACCGCAACGCGTCAGGCCCTGACAAAATCAGGGATTGGCCCCATCGCCTCCAATGTATAATACAGTTGGTGAGAGAGGGGGGGCATTGTGAACGTTTTGGTTGTTGAAGACATCCCCGACGTTGCTCTGACGTTCGCCGCATTGATTCGAGCGTACGGTCATCGTACCCAAGTCGCTTACGACGGCTCTTCGGCATTGCGCATGGTGCGGGAGTTCAAGCCGCAAACGGTCTTCATCGACATCCATCTGCCCGGCATGAACGGATACGAACTGGCAATCCGGTTGCGCGACGTGCCCGGACTCAAAGAGGCGACTTTCGTGTCCGTCAGCGGCAACCAGATCGACGAGCAGAAGTGGAAAGAGGCGGCAATTGACAAGCACCTCCAAAAGCCTCTGACCATCGATTCGCTGATGGGCATCCTCGAGCCGCAGGCGGTCGCACGAGCGGGCCGCTAGGTTTTCGGTTTCCGTCGACTTACCCGAGGCGCCGTGCCGTTTGAGAAACGCCACGCGCCGCCGGTCGCTCAATCGTAGCGGTTTTTCCAGTTGGGCCGCGCTTCCCGCCCGATTCTCGCGACATTTTTAAGCTAACCTTGTCACGGGTCGGACTGCATTTCGACCCGCGAACAAGGAGCGAGATATGGATATTCGGCTCGGCGCTTGCGCCGCGGCAGTCTTCAAGAATGTCAGCAAGGTCTATCGCGTTGGCTGGAGCCAGCGATCGGTCGTGGCCCTGGACGACGTGAGCCTGGTGGTGGGATGGGGCGAAGTCTTGGGCCTGATCGGTCCGAACCGAGCTGGTAAAACGACCTTGGTCAAGGTCCTGCTGTCGATTTGTCGCGCCAGCGAAGGTCGTGTCATGCGGCTGGAGCAGTCCATCGCGCAGCGCACCACGTTGGCGCAAGTTGGCTATGTGCATGAGAACCCTGCCTTCCCGCGCTATTTGAATGCCCGGCAACTGGTCGAAGGCTACGGCCGCATGTCGGGCGTCGACCGTGGGGTGCTGAGCCGACGGGCCGAAGAGCTGCTGCACCGGGTGGGCCTGGCCGACCGCAGCCGCGAAACCATCGAAACGTTTAGCAAAGGAATGTTGCAGCGGTTGGCGCTGGCACAGGCCTTGGTCAACGACCCGAGATTGTTGGTGCTCGACGAACCAGCCGAAGGCATGGACCTGCCTGCCCGGCGCTTGCTCGACGAAGTCATCTGCGAGCGGCGCCGTCAGGGCCACAGCGTAATTCTCGTGTCGCACGCGCTGGCCGATGTCAAACGGTTGTGCGACCGCGTTGCCGTGCTCCGCGGTGGACGCTTGGCCTACCTGGGAACGATCACCGGTTTGGCGGGACACGAAAATACTCACGATGGCTCGGACGAGCCGCTCGAAAGTCGCCGTCGAGGCCCTCTACGCGGGAGCGAAACGATGAAGGACTCTCCGGTTCGATCCACGCTCACTTGGCTCGTTGTCGACACGTTTCGCCAAGCGCGAGCCAATGGAATTCTGGTGGTGCTGGTCGCAATCAGTCTGCTCTCAATCGCGGTTTGCGCGACAGTTGGGGTGACCGGGCCCGATACGCTGTCGATTGGCGGCGACCCGCCTGACTTCTTGCCGCGCATCGATGCCGAAGCCGGTGAAACTCGCAAGCTTGAGCAATCGGGTGTGACCGTGGCCGGCGGCACGCTCACGCTGGCATTTGGGGCGATTAGCGTGCCGATCGCCCGCGACAAGCCGGGAGCCATTCACTTTCTGGAGCTTCTGTTGGCCGGGGGCGTTGCCGACACCCTGGGGTTGATGCTGGCGCTGATTTGGACGGCCGGTTTTCTGCCTACGTTTCTTGATGCCCGCTCGATCAGCGTGCTGTTGGCCAAGCCTGCGCCCCGTTGGGTTCTGCTGCTGGGCAAGTACCTGGGTGTGTTGGCCTTCGTCGGAGCCTACGCACTGCTGTTTGTCGTTGGCACCTGGACGGCCATCGGTCTGCGGACCGGATTTTGGGACGCAACCTACCTGCTTTCAATTCCGCTTTTGCTGTTGCACTTTTCGGTGTTCTTTGTGTTCTCGGTTCTGTTGGCGGTTTGCACTCGCAGCACCGTCGTGTGCGTGTTCGGTTCGCTGGTATTCTGGTGCGTGGCCTGGAGCATGAACTTCGGCCGCCATGCGTTCTTTACCTCCACTGACATGGCGGGCGAGGCAATACGTTCGCCGCTGCTGAGTTGGGTTATCGACGTGGGCTATTGGATTCTGCCGAAACCCGCGGACCTGGGTGTGCTGTTTTACGACGCGCTCGGAGCTCAGGACCACTTTGGCGAGTTGTTTGACCCAAGCCTGTTGGCCGACCACGGCTTCTCAATGACGCTTTCGGTGCTCAGCTCGCTGGCATTCGCGGTCGTGGTGCTATTCGTCTCCGTGCGGACGTTCGGCGAGTTGGATTACTAGTCGCCGGCGTCAGCCGTTTGCGATTTAACCTGCCGCGCCGCGCGCGTATACTGGGCCTTTCCGCTCGGCCCCGTTGAGAACGCGCATGTCCGATCTTTCGTCCGCCCCGGCCCCCTCCCCTGCCGATCCCAACCAGCAACCGCAACATCTCGTTCGCGGCATCGGTCTGGTGCAAGCCACGTCGCTTAACGTGGCCAACATGGTTGGGGTGGGGCCGTTCATCACCATTCCGCTGTTTGTGGCTTCGATGGGCGGGCCGCAAGCCTTGGTTGGTTGGATCGTCGCCGCCGTGCTCGTGTTGTGCGATGGTCTGGTGTGGAGCGAGCTGGGTGCAGCCATGCCCGGCAGCGGCGGCACGTATCACTTCCTCCGCGAAATCTACGGTCGCTATCGCGGCGGCCGCCTGATCGCGTTTTTGTTTATCTGGCAGTTTCTCATTAGCGGCACACTGGAGCTCGCCTCCGGCTACATTGGTGCCGCCGGATACCTGGCCTACGCCGTGCCGTCGATTGATGTTTCACTCTTCGAATGGCAAACCACGGGAGCGGACGGCGAACTTGTCACCAGCGGCGTCTCCTGGTTGAGTGTTATCGCGGCTTTGGGCGCGGTGGCAATCAGTATCTCGCTGTGCCGTCACATTCGCTCGTTGGCTTGGCTGGCCGTGGTGCTTTGTGCCGGTACCTTGATCACGACATTGATCGTGATTGTGGCCGGCCTGCTGAATTTCAATGCCGAACTGATTACTTTTCCACCTGATGCATTCCGGCTCGACAAGGCGTTCGCGGTGGGCCTCGGCGGCGCAATGTTGATCGCCATTTACGATTACCTCGGCTACTACAACGTCTGCCACATGGGCGACGAGGTCGTCGAGCCCGAGAAGACGATTCCCCGGGCTGTGATGTTCTCAGTACTTGTCGTGGCGGCGATCTATATGACCATGAACATCGCCATCATGGGCGTGGTGCCGTGGGAACGCGTGATGGAATCGAAGAATATCGCGGCCGACTTCATGGAGATTCTCTACGGACGAAACGTGGCCGTCGGCTTCAGCTTTTTTATCATTTGGGCGGCATTGGCCTCCGTGTTCGTGATGACGTTGGGTTACTCGCGAATTCTCTACGCCGCTGCCCGCAATGGCGACTTCTTTAACGCGTTTGGCCATCTGAACCCGCGCGGAAGTTACCCCACGGTCGCACTCGTCTCACTCGGCGCGCTGACGGGCGTATTCTGCTTCTTTTCGCTTGATGCCGTGATTAGCGCCGCCGTCGTCGTGCGGATCGTCGTGCAGTTCTTGGGGCAGATTGCCGGCTTACACCTTTTGCGCAAAACGCGGCCCGATGTGGCACTACCGTTTCGCATGTGGCTCTATCCGCTGCCGAGCATCATTGCCGCTCTGGGCTGGATGTTCGTTTTGGTGGCTCAATTCAAGTTCTTGCCGATCGCGCTGGCTGTCGTCGGCTCCGGCATCGCCGTCTATCCTGTCTGGCGCTGGGCCGTACAAGCCGCCGATCGCGCCGGGCTGGGGGATGTGAACTAGCGGCGTGGTTTTGCTACACTGATTTCCGCGGGTCAATCCTTTCGGGAGTCTCGTGGATGCAGCCCATCTATTGCCGCGGACCGATTCGTCGCCGTGAATTTCTGCGTATCGGTTCGCTGGCGCTCGGCGGGCTTACGCTGCCGGCGCTGCTCAAGGCCCGCGCCGCATCTGGTGGTTCCGCGTCGACCAGGTCGGTCATTCTGTTTTGGATGTGGGGCGGCCCCAGCCAGCTTGAAACCTGGGACTGCAAGCCTGACGCTCCCAGCGAATACCGCGGTCCCCTGCGGCCGATCCATACCACGGTGCCGGGGCTCGATGTCTGCGAGGTGTTTCCGATGCAGGCGAAACTGGGGCACTGCATTTCGCTCATCCGGTCGCTGCATCACAACATGTCGAGCCACAACGACGGTTCGATCGAGCTGCTCACCGGCAAGACCCCGCTCAAGGAAGATCCCACCTCGACCGCCAAGAGCGACCATCCCGACTTCGGTATGATTGCCAGCCATCTCCGCGGCGGCACGCCCGACGGCCTGCCCGGCTATGTTGGTATTCCACGCGTGCCGTTCATGGTGCAGCCGACCTACCTGGGCATGACGCACGCCGGGTTCGCGGCCGGCAATCCGTCTGTTGCGGACTTCAAACCGCCAAACCTCACGCTTGACGCCGACATCGACGGCGCGCGGCTCGACGACCGCCGCGGCCTGGTCGCGCAGCTCGACCGCTACCGCCGCGCCCACGATTTGCACGGGGCCGTGGAGGCCACCGACGCGTTTCGCCAGCAGGCGTTTCAATTGCTCACCAGCACCGCCGTGTCCGACGCCTTCGCGCTGACACAAGAGCCGGATCGTACCCGCGAGCGCTACGGCCGGCACCTTTGGGGACAAAGCTGCCTGCTTGCCCGCCGCCTGGCCGAGGCCGGCGTCAGCGTGATCACGATCGACGCACTTTCGCCGGTGCCGACCAACCCGATTTATTTCAGCTGGGACGACCACTCCAATCCGGCCACCGGTTGGAATTTGGAAGGAGCGATGCGCTGGCGCGCACCGTTCATGGATCAGGGGCTTTCGGCGCTCGTTGAAGAAGTTTACGAGCGAGGGCTCGACAAACAGGTGCTTGTCGTGGCGGTCGGCGAGTTCGGCCGCACGCCGCGGCTGGCCAGCCCCCAGGGCGTGCTCGGCCGCGACCATTGGCCAGCCGCCCAGAGCGCGCTGGTATCCGGTGGCGGACTTCGCATGGGCCAGGTCATCGGCGCCACAACCTCCAAGGCGGAGTACCCCGTCGAACGTCCCCTTACGCCGCAAGACCTGCTGGCCACGATCTACCGGCACCTCGGCATCGACTACAAGGCCACGATCCCCGACTTCAGCGGCCGGCCACAACACATCCTTTCGACCGGTGAACCGATTCGCGAATTGATCTGAGCATTTTGGTCCCGCCAACCATCCGTGCTACAACGCAACTTGCCCTTCGATCAAATCCGGAATTCCACCGGCGTCGATTAATTGCACGCCCAGCTTATCCGCCAATTGTCGTGCTGACGGCAGAAATTGGGCGTTGGTGATCACGGCCGCGCGCGGACACTGAAATCGCCCCTTGGCGTCGTCGGTCTGCTGCACGACTTGGGCGTCGACGGTGCCCACCTGAATGCCTTTCACTTGCACCGCGACACGCGAGCCGCTCCGCGTAACGACCAAGTCGATCCCCTGTTGGCCCATCTTGCCGGTTTGCTCGACCGCGTAGCCGTGTTCCTGAAAGACTTGCTCCAAGAACCGGACCAGTGTCTTGGCATTCATCGCTTGCCACTGGCACTTACGCAGCCAGGCCAGCCGGCTCGACACGGCCGCGCGAACCCGTTTGAACTCGTCCTCCGCTGCTACCAGGTGCTCGCGCTGGGCGGCTTCCGTAGCCACCATTTGATTGTACGACGCCGTGGTATCGGCCAGTCGCTCTTCCTGCCGCGGAAGCAGCAAGGCCAATTGCACGTCGTCCGGATAGAACGAAAACGGGATGTAGACCACGCAAGTGACGATCATCGCCAACACGACCACCACGAAGTAGCCAAACGCCGACAGTCCGATGATGCTGAACAGCACGATCGCGAGTGCCGCCGCCAACACGATCGACACGAAGAATCCGCCGATGCGACCGATCGAGTGGTCGAGCGTCCGGCGGCCCATCTGAAAGCGCCGCAGCCAGACAGTTTGCATCGTCAGCTTGTTGCGCAGTCGCAACCGCCGGGCCAGCTCCAATTGCAAACCCACGTTTTCGGCAGTGAGTTCCGCCAGTCGCTCCTCGGCGCGCTTCAAGTCGTCTTCGGTCAACTCCTCGTCGCCCACGGGGGCGAGGTCCGAAGTCGGCGGAGCCGCCACCTGCGGAGCCGCGCCAGGAATCACGAACATTTGCATGCAACTGGGACAACGAGTTGTCTGACTGCCGCAACCGTCGGGCAACAACAGAGGCGTCTGACAGTGCGGGCAATTCGTTTGCAACGCCATGCGGATCGGCAATGTGGGGGTATGCGGCTTCAGGGGGCAATGGCCCCATTTTCCACCCAATGCTCGACTGGGTAAAGTAGACGCCCTTGTCGCGCGGTTCCAGTCGATGGTCAAAAGCAAGCCGGACGAAGGGCAGTTCAGCCGTCATCACTCGCGCGGCAAATCGAACAGCAGAGGATACCGCCACACCCGGCACAGTGGTTTTTCAGCCCGGCGGAATCCTGCCGGCGCCGTTTCACCCTCGATGGCATACTGATACTGACCGTCGTCGGTGTTTTCCCACTCGAACAAATTCACCGTCGTCGCGGGGGCGTCGCTATCATCGGCAGGCCATGCATAGAAGGCCGCCGGGTTCGCTCCCAGCACAAGACGCCCCGGCAGGCTGGCCGCTTCTCCCACGGCGACCAGTCCCTTCGTCAACCGGTCGCAAGCCATGCAGATGGGTGTTCCCGTTCCGTCGAGCGCAAGCGGTGGCCCGCTCGCTTTCCGACTTTCGTACACCGGTACTGGCAGATTCAACCGCGGATCGTTCAGTTCCAGCGAGTACATGATCTGGTTGTAGTCGTATCGCGGCGTAGGCTGTTCGACGCCGGAAAAAAAGGTGGAATACGTCCCTTCAAAAAAGATCCGCCGGCCCGCTTCCTGATCGAACATCACATGGTGCTTGGGATTGTAAAAACTGTACTTCTCATGCGTGACGATCTTGCGGGCATAGACCCAAGGTCCGAGGGGCGAATTGGCCTCGGCATACCAGATTTCGCCAAGATACGATGTGCCGCCACTTTCCTCGGCGATCATGATGAACCGGTTTCGGAAGGTGTTGTACGCTGCCGAGCCAGCATGCGTCGTGACGGGCTTTCCCGTTTCGACGTCGTACAGCGCTAACAGCTCTTCGCCCGGTTTCAGCTTGCCGTCGCGCCGCCACTGCACCTGGTCGGCGTGTGTCGGCTTCGGCATGTTGCGTTTCCAACTGAATTGCACAGCGCCGCTTGCATCGCGCTCGATGGTCGGCTTGTCCGGCGTGCTTCCGGCGCCAAACAGGTGAACGCCTCGTAGCGCGCCGGATCGCGCAGGGCTTCCTCGGTAGCTGGCACGCGCACCAGTGGTTCGGGATTGCCGAAGTAGATGTAGTCGACGCCTGCCACCTGCCTCGGCAAGGCGTGTCCAAACGGATAGAGCGGCGCGCGAAATTCAAACGTCACGACTTTCTCGAACCTCTTCCGCTGCGCGTCGAATTCCACCAGTCCACGTTCGTAAACGTCTAGACCATTTCGAACTTTGACGTACTTGGCATACATCTGCTGGTGACCATCGGCGTCTTTGGCGACGCACAGACCATCGATCCACGTGGGTCCGTCGCCAGGCATCTCGGCCGTATTGGCGACGAAACCATCCGGGCGAGTGTAATACTCCAAATTCACACCCGACCGTGGATCGATCCCGCCTCTAAGAGGCAATTTCGAGACCGCGCCTGGAACATGAAACGCTCCCAAGGGATAGGCCAGGCGGTTCGTATCTCCCCAAAACCAATGCACCACCCCGCGAAACAGAATCGAATTGACGCTATCGCTGCCGGCGACCTGGGCATTGAGCAGCGGCGCTTCAATGGGAATCTGTCGCGCCAGCAACACACTATCGCGATAGATGCCGGCGCCCGTGACTCGATAAAGCCGCTCGGCCACATTGCGGCGGACGATCCGCAACGTGGCCGATCCGCCAGGAGTCGTCATCAACGTCTTGCCGCGAAAGCCAAAGCCATCAGCCGGGAATTCGTAGCCGTCGCTCCGCACGTGGAAGAATACCTTTTGGTTCATCAGCCCGGGCTCGCGAAAGGCGACGAGTCCTTGCGAGTCGGTCCAATGCGACGTGCCGTCGACGGTTCGCAGTTCGACCAGCGGAACGCCACGCCCACTGCTCGCGTCGAGGACGGAGATCGCGAAGTATTTTCCAGCTTCGCCGGGCGGCGCAGCGACAAGAACCAAGAATGCGACGAGAGCGGCGTTGAACATGGGCGGCTATCCGTTGGTTGGCAAGCAGATCGTTGTGCGTTCGCGCGAACGGCCTGCGGCAAGGCGTCTCCAGGATAGCACAACCGCAGCGGTCGATTTGCCGCGCGAACGTCAGGCATTCACGTTACAAAGCGTCGCCAATTGTTGGCTGATGCGGTGCCAACCGTCCTGGCCAAGCGCGTCGACGACCTGTTCTTGCGCCTGGTCCCACCGCTCGATGCCGGCCAAGAGCGCTTGCCGACCGTCCGGTGTCAGTTCCAGCAACAGGTGGCGGTGTCCGGCAACTCGTTTCTTGGCAATGAGCCCCTTGGCCACTAGCGGCTTGAGCGCTCTCTGGATCAGCGACTGTGTTGCTTCGAGCTCGCTGGCAAGCTGTGCGATGTTAAGTGGCCCCGACGCCGCGCAGACTCGCAGTATCCCCAATTCCGTCGCCTGCAGTCCGAGCGGCGCCAACAAGTCGTCGTAGAGTTGCGTCAATGCACGGGCGACCTCGCGCAGCGACAGGCACCCGGAACTTCTGACCGAGTGCGCGAAGGATTCGGCGTTGAAGGGAGCGGTAGCTTCCATTTCGTCTACTATTCGAACACACCGCGGGTACAATTTCCAGTTCGCGGTTTTCACAATCGCGCAAAACGGGGGCCGTGCCGCTGGCGGCCGTCAAAAAGCGTAAGTACGGACTTGTTTTGTTCAGGGAAGATAAGTGAGCGAAAAAACGCCCGAATTCCCGAGCGGGCCGTTAGACTTTGACGGGCGCGAGCGAACAGGACTTGGCATAGCCCAGGCCGCGTTTGAGCGTGGGAAATACCCGGTGCATTGCTACGGCAATGCAAATTTCGACGAGACCCGCATCCCCATATTGACGGCGAACCGCCTCGCGAAACGCATCCTGCTCCTCCGAGTTAAGGGTCACGGCTTCGGCGAATCGATACACGGCTGCAAGCTCCTCGGGCAGGTCGTCCGGCCGACGTTCCACGATGGCGGCGATTTGTTCCCGGGGCAGGCCAGCTTGCCGCGCCAGGTTGACGCCAATTTGTACGCACGAACCGCAGTCTTCGGCCATCGAGCCCACCAGCGACGCGACATGCAACGCATGCCGCGGACCTTTGCCAGAGTGCAATATCTTGACGAACTTTGCCAACCGCCAGGTTGCCGACAGCGAGACCGAGGCGATGAAGCGGGCCTCGTCGGCCGGCACGCCCAGTTGTCGTTCCGTTTTGTCAATCTGCCAATTGAGAATCGCCTGAATCATGGCTCAAACTCCTTTGAGATCATGCTGCGCGGCAATCGCGGCGAGCTTTTGAGGATTGAGGACAGAAAACATCCGGCGAATTTGGCCGCCGTCCGCTTCCAGCGAAATCACGGCGTGCAGCCGGCCGTCGACAAGCTGCATGAGGCCTGCCGTGCCGTTTACGTCACACGGCCTCAGCACAACCGATACGCCGAACCGCTGGGCCTTGGTTCGCAGGCCAAGCAGGAATCGGGTCACACGGTCGATTCCGACCACCGGCACGCGCGCCGCCGGCGTCAAGCCGCCACCATCGCTATACACGGTGACGTCGTCGGCCAATAGAGCTTGCAGCTCCTGCAAGTCGCCGGCATGGCAGGCATCCATGAAGCGCCGCACCAACTCGCGATGTTGCTCTGGTGAGGCGTCATAACGAGGCCGGCGCTCACGCACTTTTTCCCGCGCGGTGTCCGATCTGACGACAGGCGGCCGCTGTTTTGTCGACGATGATCGCGATTTCTTCGAACGAGTACTGAAACACTTCGTGCAACAGGAACACCGCCCGCTCCACCGGGTTGAGCGATTCCAACACAATTAAGAAGGCCACCGAGACCGAGTCGGCCAACTCCTGGCGCCGGCTTGGATCGCCACCCTCAATGGCCGTGAGTGGCTCGGGCAACCAGGGGCCGACGTACTGCTCGCGCCGATGACGCGCGGACTTCCACTGGTCGAGGCAGCGCCGTACGATGGCCCGCGTCAGGTACGAACGCGGAGCCCGAACTACTTGCAATTCACCCGTCCGCAGTCGGACGAAAACGTCTTGCAAGGCATCTTCCGCGTCGGAAACCGTACCCATCATCCGATAGGCGATTTGGAACAATCGCGGGCGATCTTCGAGGAAAGCCTGTTCGAGCGTCGCGTCAGGCATACTTTGGGCCCCCTGCCCGGTTCAACGAGCGCGCCAGCCAGACTGCTGCCAGTACAGTCAACGGTTCAACCACCGCCAGCGCGGCCGCGGTCCCGATAAACAGCTGTCGGCCTGAGGTATGCGGCTGCATGGAAACGTGATCGGGGTTGACCGGGCCGAAATGGAAATACAGCCCAAACAGCCAGCCAGCCGCCAACATTGCCGCCAAACTCCACGCCACGGCGACACTCGGACGAACCCACAACCAAATTATCGCCACAACCGGCCCGACTATGATCGTGGCCCACACAAACGCATTCTGCCAAGGAGCCAGAGGTACGGCCAATTCATCATGGGCGTGGCCATGCACGAAGTTAACCACGAGCCGGACCAAAAACAGGGCGGTCAATACGATAAGCGGTCGGTTGCGCGGCATCGGATTCGTTTCCATAGGTTCGTTCTCCGGATGAGCGGCAGGCGATAGTAGAGACGACTCGGCCATGGAAAGTGTGACAGGAATCTGGCGGATTGTGGTTCGCTCGTGCGAAGCGTTCGGATAGTGTGATTGTATACGGCGGGATAACTGACTTTCTGGAAAGGGGTTGCGCGGTGAGGGGTGGCGACGAGCATCCGACAAGCAGGCAAGTTTTCGTGCTCGACGTGGGTGGCGAGGGACGACATGCCGAGGCCTGGAACCTGAATCCAAGCCGCAAGCGTACCTTCGGGGTTCACCGCGGTGAGCCCATTCCCCGCTTGATCCAAGGCCGCGGTGAGGCCATTCCATTGGCCGATCGCAGTGTCGATGTGCTGCTCGTCGAACGTACACCATTGCGGCCTGCGACGCTTCGCGAAATCCTCCGCGTTGCCAAACCTTCCGCCCGCCTGGTCCTGCGACACGTCGTCGGGCCATTCGGCGATCCGCACCGCTTGGTGTTGCAAATGCTCACCGGTGAAGCGCAACGAAACTGGGCCACGATCGGTCGCCACCGCGTACGCGAGACCAGAATTCGCCGCGACGCATTCCGCGGCAATTACCGGCCTTAGCCAACTAAAAGGACCCCTTCTCCGGCATCGCTCGTGGATATAGTCGATCCAGCGTTCCGCAAGTTTTGCGGGAGGGAAAGAAAGAAGCCCGCGCGGGCCAACGGGCAGGTAGCCCGCGCGGGCAGCGATGTGTGGATCGGCGGCCGAGCAACTGCGTGGCACATCGAGTAGACCGCCGATCCAGGACGGGTGATGCACGCATGCTAGCCCGCAAGAATTAGTACTTTGTTAGCCGGCGGTTCAATTCCTGTGGGTCCTGGGGGCATCGCCCCTCGGGATGGTTGGACAGTCGCCATCTCGGGGTGCTTAGCTCCCTGGCCTGCAAGCGAAGCGGGGAGTGTCTATACTCAAGGTTTCGTGCCCGCTTGCCCCCGGATCCCTGCTGTATGTCGACGGTCGGTTTGTTTATTCCTTGCTATGTCGACCAGTTCTACCCTCGCGTCGGCCTGGCGACGGTCGCGTTGCTTGAGGAATTCGGTTACCGGGTCGAATTTCCCAATGCGCAAACCTGCTGCGGCCAGCCGATGGCCAACACGGGTTGCACCGAACAGGCCCGTCCTCTGGCCCAGCGGTTTCTGGAAATTTTTCGCGAATATGAATACGTGGTGGCTCCCTCGGGCAGTTGCGTTGCCATGGTGCGCTGCCACTACGACGAGTATCTGGCCGGTCAGCCGGGCTTCGTCGAACTCAAAGCCAAGACGTATGAGCTGACCGAGTTCCTGGTCGACGTTGCGAAGGTTGAACGAATTGACCGACGCTTTCCTCATCGCGTTGGGCTCCATCAAAGCTGCCACGGCCTGCGCGAGCTGCGACTGGGAAGTTCCAGCGAGCGGGTGGTCGCCGAATATAGCAAGAGTCAACAATTGCTTTCACTACTCGATGGGCTTGAACTCGTGCAGTTGGCCCGGCCCGACGAATGCTGCGGTTTTGGCGGTACGTTTGCCGTGGCGGAAGAGGCGGTTTCGTGCATGATGGGCGACGATCGAATTCACGATCATGAAACGGCCGGCGCCGAGGTGCTCACGGCCGGCGACATGTCGTGTCTGATGCATCTGGACGGCTTGATCCGTCGGCAGCGAAAGCCGCTCCGCGTCATGCATATTGCCGAAATCCTGGCGGGATATCCCTTATGAACCACGCACCGCTGGCCACCGAATTCATACGCGACCGGTCTCGCGCGACGTGGCATGATGAAACACTGTGGTTCGTCCGCGCAAGCGCGACAAAGCCGCGCAGTCGCTTCCCGAATGGGAAGAGCTTCGCCAGTGTGCCGCCCAAATCAAAGCGCACATGCTTTCTCGCCTGGCGGACTATTTGGAACAATTCGAACGCGAGGCTACCCGCCGCGGCGCCGTTGTGCACTGGGCGGCTGACGCGGCCGAGCACAATAAAATTGTGCTGGGAATTCTACGAAACCGAGGCGTTCGCAGGCTCGTCAAAAGCAAGTCGATGTTGACCGAAGAGTGCCACCTCAACCCATACCTGGAGCGAAACGGCATCGAAGTGGTCGACACGGACCTTGGCGAGCGGATCGTGCAGCTGGCCGGAGAGCCGCCCAGCCACATCGTGCTGCCGGCCATCCACAAGAAGAAGGAAGACGTCGGACGCATCTTCCACGAACATCTGGGAACCGAGGCCGGCGCGACCGATCCGAATTACCTGGCCGAGGCTGCCCGGGCCCATCTTCGGCAGAAGTTTCTCGAGGCCGATGCCGGATTGACCGGAGTGAATTTCGCCATCGCCGAAACAGGCGGGCTGGTCGTTTGCACGAACGAAGGCAACGCCGACCTGGGCGTCTCGTTGCCGAAGTACCACATCGCATCGCTGGGCATCGAGAAGCTCATTCCGCGCGTGGCGGACCTGGGCGTGTTTCTGCGGCTCTTGGCCCGCTCGGCCACGGGTCAGCCCATCACGGCCTACACGTCGCATTTTCACGGTCCGCGGCCCGGCGGCGAATTGCACATCGTGTTGGTCGACAACGGTCGCAGCGAGATTCTGGCCAATGACGAATTCCGCCGCTCGCTCAATTGCATTCGTTGCGGAGCCTGTATGAACACTTGCCCTGTCTTTCGGCGGAGCGGCGGTCATAGCTATCAGACTTCGGTGCCAGGGCCGATCGGATCGATCCTCGCTCCGGCCCGACAACCCGACAAGTTTTACAGCCTGCCGCAGGCCTGCAGCTTGTGCGGTTCCTGCACGGATGTTTGCCCGGTGAAGATTGATTTACACCATCAGTTGCTCACCTGGCGGCGGGAATTGGGAAACAAGGGTCTGATCGCCTGGCCGAAACGCCTGGCGATGCGGGCCGGCAGCTTTTTGTTTCGCCATCCGAAGCTGTATGGCGTGCTTGGCAAGTTCGTACGGCGTGTGGGACCACATTTACCTCGCGTCGTGTTGTACAACCGGTTCAATCCTTGGGGACGCCAACGCGAGCTTCCCGAGTTTCCGGCGGAGAGTTTTCGCGAACAGTTCAAGCGAGGGCGGGATGGCTAGTCGAGAACGCATTCTGCGAGCGATTCGGGGGCCAGTGGTGCCGCACGCCGACCTGCCCAATCTCGAGCGCGACTGGCTGCGCTACGAAGACCCGCTCACGCAGTTTCGGTCGCTCGTCGAGTCCGTCGGTGGCCGCGTCGTGCGACTGAATAACGACAGCGAACTGCCGACTGCGCTGGCACAATTACCCGAGTTCGCCGCTGCAAAGCAAATCGTTTCTGAGTTGCCGGACGTGAAATCCACCGTCGAGTTGGCGGACGTCAACGATCCACACCAGCTCGCGTCCGTTGACTTTGCGATCTTACCGGCGCAGCTTGGCGTGGCCGAGAACGGCGCGGTCTGGGTCACTGACGAGTCCTTGAAACATCGCGTTATCTATTTCCTCACCCAACACCTGGCGTTGGTGCTGCCCGCCGATCAGATCGTGCACAACATGCATGAAGCTTACTCCCGCGTCGACGTGGGGAGCTCCAGTCTGGGAGTCTTCATCTCCGGGCCATCGAAAACGGCAGATATCGAGCAATCGCTCGTGATTGGCGCGCATGGTCCGCGGTCGCTGACGGTGTTTCTGGTCGGGAAGTGTGCTTCCTAGGATGGTCCCGTCCGAAAAGCCATTTTTTTCCTGCCGCGTGGAGGCGGAACGGTCGCCATTGACCGTGCTTCCTGCCGGTCAGATGGGGTCCGCGACAGCCCCGCAGCGCGTGCTGGTATGACGTATTATTTTTATGGCCGGCGTCGGCGACTACTTATCGCGGCCGACGTGTGGGTCAAGCTTGCGCGCGACCGACCTACGTCCGAGCGATATGGCACACGACGCCTGCCGGTAGGACTGCGACGTGGATTTCGTGTGGCCGCGATCATGCGGGCTTCGATGGGACCTCGAGCCGGAGCCAGTTGGCACGGCAACTGCAGTGACTAAGGGCGGAGAGGTGGAATGTTTCATGTTCGATTTGGAGAGTCTACGACGATGACCGTCACGTTGGAAACCCTCGAAATGACTGCGGAGGAGCTCGCCTGCTGCAGGGACGCGGTTCAGAAGTCGGCCTACTTACGCTGGCTTGACGCTGGTTGCCCCGAAAGCGGAGGACTGGAGTTCTGGTTGCAGGCGGAGCGCGAGTGGATCGAGAAGTGCTATGTTCCACACCGGTTGCTGGACGGCACCCGGCCGGGATCGACTTTGACGGCACTAATGGATGCCGCCGAAGTTGAGCGGAGCGATAAGAGCCGTGCGAAGCCGCGCCGACGAGCGCCGGCAAGTGCAAAGTAGCCTGCCGTGGCCAGCAGCGGCAGCCATCGAGGCGGGGCCTTGGCTGACCGCTTGGTGATGTGTGAAACCGCCGGCGCCATGCATTAGCACGCGCTACATTGCGCATTCGACACTTCCGATTTGTCGTCAGCAATTGCGGTTTTGCGCGCTCATTCGCACGGTCGCGCCAGCAGTTCTGATGCTGCGCAGCGCGCCGTGGTAGACTTCGAACGCCTTTCTACCGACCACCAGGGCCAATTCTCATTCCAGAGGCAAACAACAGAAGTAATTGGCATGGGGCGTGCTTCCTATCTGCGATCGTGGAAATCACCGCCGCAGGGGGTCATCTATGTTTCACGATCGGGAAGGAGCCGCCCGCCAATTGGCGGCCATGTTGCGAGGACTTGTGCTAACGAAACCCTTAGTGTTGGCAATTCCTCGCGGGGGCATCGTAACCGGCGCGGCGCTTGCCGGCGAGATTCGCGCCGAATTGGACGTCGTGTTAACTCGCAAACTGCGTTCGCCCGACCAGCCGGACTTGGCGTTCGGGGCGATTTCCGAGGACGGCGCGGTCTATGTGGACGAAAATACCGCGGAAGCGTCCGGTGTCACCGACGAGTACTTCCATGGCGAGACGCAGTACCAACTTCGTGCCATGACAAGTCACAAGCAATCCATCCGTTCTGTGCGGCCCAAGGCTTCGATCCAGAATCGCTCGGTCATCGTCACGGACGACGGGATCTCGACGGGCTCGACGATGATTGCCGCATTACAAACCGTCCGGGCGCAAAACCCTCTCGAATTGATTGCCGCCGTGCCAGTGGCGCCGGAAGACCGGCTTCACGACCTGGAAATGCACTGTGATCAAGTTGTCTGCTTGTTGCCTTCGCACCACTTTTGTTCTGTCGGCCAATTTTACGAAGAGTTTCCGACTGTCGAGGATGAACAGTTGTTGAAGATCCTCAGGACGTTTGCGCCGCAAGCCGCGTGAAAGTCGCGCGGCGGCCAAGCACCCGAGGCGATCGTTTGGAAGGGAGGGCAGATCATGACGGTCGCCCCCGCGGGCGTGTTTGAAATTCGTGCCCTGGAGTCGCAATTCGTGCCCTTTTTCTTGTAGGCAACCAATCATGAAACTTCCAATTCAAATCCGCTTCCACAACCTCGAGCGGTCCGAGTCGATTGAAAACCGAATTCTCGCAGAAGCAATGCAACTCGACCAATTCTGCGATCACATTACAAGTTGTCGCGTCGTTATTGACGTGCCGCATCGTCATCACCAGACGGGAAACGTCTATCAGGTTCGGCTCGACATCACGGTGCCTGGCGAGGAAATTGCCGTGACGCACGAGCCGCCTCAACACGATCCCTTCTATGAGAATGTGAACGTGGCCATCCGCGACGCTTTCGATGCTGCCGCCCGGAAGCTTCAGGACTACACCCGACGCCAGCGCGGTCAAGTAAAGCAGCACGCCGGGCCGGCGCGGACGAGTCGTGAAGCTGTTTTCAGAATCGCAGTACGGTTTCATCCATGCGCCCGACGGGCGAGAGATCTATTTTCATGCCAACGGAGTGCTCGACGGAAAGTTCGCAGCCCTGTCGATCGGCTGCGAGGTAGCCTTCACCGAGGAGTTGGGCGAAAAGGGCCCACAGGCCAGCTCCGTACACCTTGTCGGCGCACCTCATCACGCTGTTTAGCGTTAAGCCATAGAACGCGCTAGGCAGGCCGGTGGCCGAGGTCGCGCGACCGTTTGATCAGCGGATGCTGGCGTGTTCGGACTGGGGGTCGCATGAGTTGTCCACGGACTTAGCGTTCGCGTGAACCGCCCGAAACAGCGCACGGGCCCTGATCAAATAGTCGGCAGCGGCCAGACCGCTCATGGCAACCGCGAGCTGAAATAAGAAGTTGAGTTGCTGTTGCAGGAACAATAGTCCAGCCAGATAAGCAAACTGTGCCGCGGTCGCGACTTTGCCTGACCAGCGGGGAGCCATTCGCAGCACGCCCTGCCATTTGCCCATGAGTATCAAGAGCAGGGCGATCGACAGCACGACCCATTCACGTAGCCCCAACAAGGCGATCTGCCACAGCGCGAGCGAGCCCTCCATCCAGAACGTGCCGATGACCATCAAGAGAAAGGTTTTGTCGGCGATCGGATCCAGCAACTGTCCGATGGCACTCGTGCCCCCGAAACGCCGGCTGACAGCCCCGTCTACCATGTCGCTGGCCGCCGCCGCCAGCACGATCGGCGGCCGCCACGCCACGCTGAACCAGGGAAATGCCAGGCCCGCCAACAAGCGTCCCAGACTCAGCGAGTTGGCGACGAGGAACGTTGCCCAGTAGCGTGCCGGCGGCGTTGTTTTGATCGGCGTCATAGCAGGCGAGTCACCCGGATGCAATTGCAACGACGCGCAGGGCACGCCAACCCTATTATCGCCTGGCGGTGGTTACCTTTCATCCGGCTTGGGACGCTTGGGCACGCTTTTCGGTAAGCCATGTGCCACCGGCAATTGCCGCCGCGCCGTCATCGAAGACCTCGAGGCCATCTCATCCGACGGATTCGGATGGTATCTAGGCGTCGTGGCCGTTTGTCCCAGGGGGCGAACCATACTCCGGCAAGTCTTGCCAGTTGCCTCTGTGCTGACAAGAGTGGCCGCTCGGGGACTCGAACCCCGACGCCTTTCGGCACAAGATCCTAAGTCTTGCGTGTCTGCCAATTTCACCAAGCGGCCAAGTGGTCCGGAACGGGGTTCCGGTGAACCTTCGAATTGTAGCTTCTGCCGGCAAAACGTGCCATGCGATTCGGTCAGTTCGAGGTTCGCACTTCTTCGAACTTTGTGCCTGCGGGAAACCAGCCCGTGAAGAAGTCCTGGAGCGGACCGTTGTACATTGCCATGCGGGCCGCACTCCAGGTGGCCTGGTCGCCGGTGGCGTAGACCAGGTAAGTGCGGCCGTCGTATTCGAACAGGTCGACGTCGGAGTTGTTCTTACCCTCGCCGGGCGCGGCTTCGAGCACCGGGTTCATCGGGCTGAGTTGCCAGGTCTTCAGGTCGCGCGATCGGGCAATGTACGAAATCCAACCATTGTGGCCGTCGCGCGGGGCGTGCAGGTAGATCACGTAATAGTAGGGATCGAAGTATCGAATCACAGGGCAGGCGCTGTACTCGTTGCCCTGGCCCGTGAAGAGGGAATCGGCCACAGGCTCCCACTTGTGCAGGTCGCGCGAGCGGGCAAAGCGAAAGCAAAACGCCACGGGCTGGTTCGACTCGTAGGCCATCAGGTAGCCGCCTTCCGGCTCGCGGCAGACCGAACAGTTGAACAGGTGAGCCCCCGCGGGCCTCTCGATGGCCAGTTCGCTTTGCCATTTCTTCAAGTCATCCGTCCAGAAGTGATACAGGCTGCCGAACCAATCGAAGTTCGAGCCTTTGCTGGCAAAAACATGTAATCGCTCGCCATCGACGAAGCCAGAAATGAACGAGTGCCCCTGGCCAAACTCCGCCAGCCTCTCCCCGGTTTGTAAGTCGACGGCGTACAGGTACATGCTGTCGACGTAGCCATCGGTGTTGTGCTTTGTGTCGTCGCGATGGTTGAGCAGCAAGATTGGCCGCCCGCGGTACACCACCGGCGTATTCTCCATGGCGTGGGGAATGGCAAACGGCAGCTTCACAAGCTCCGGCCGGTCCGGCTCGGCGGCCTTGGCCACCACGGACATGCCGAGCAAAATGCAGCTGATCGCCAGGCAACTCCGCCAATCAATCCGGCGTACCATCATCAAACCTTCCTCAACTTTTGGAGACCCATGCAAAGCGGTAGTAATCGCGTCGCCTACTTCGACCGCGGCGCGATCTGTTGAAACACTTCGACCGGCCAGGCCGTCAAGCGTTGCATTCCCTCGGGCACCTGCTGTTGGAACTGCACGTAAGCCTTCACCTCGCCGCGGCAGGTGTAGGCGATCTTGTCGACCGAATCCTTGTCCACGATCACGCCGAAAACCTTGTATCCCATGATCGTGCAGTTTTCCAAGTCGATGCTCAGGAGTTCGCCGTTCTGTACGCTCTGGATCACGCCATCAGTGGGTGTGCCGTGTGGCTGCGAGAAATTCAATGCCACCAGCCGGCAACCGCTGAGCCTGGCGTGCGTGTAGGTATGGAAGCCGAAATTGCTGCTCTTGAATGCGCACTGTGGACCCACCAGCGTACAGTCTTCGAATAGGATGTCGTGCTTCTTCGGCATTTGCTTGTTTTCGAAACGAACGTACGCCCCGGAAGTGTCGCCCCAGAAATCGAGCGACCATAGCGTGCAGCGTCGGAACACGACTGGCTCGTTTGGGCACGACAGACAATTGGCGACGCCACCGCCAAACGCCCGGCCGATGCCGACGCAGTCCTCCACGACAACGGAGAACGGCACGACCTGGTCGACCAGGTCGAAAAACCAGCCGCCGTCCGAGCCGGTGCAGTACAAATGCCGTAGCGACCAACGATCCCACACGACGGCCGAAAAACTTTCAGCCTTGTGCTCTTTGGACCAACCTTTTTTGTAGGCCCGAATCGTGCTGTGCCAGTCGTAACTCTGGAAACCGCGCGTTGCATCTCCCGAGTCGATAATCACCCAACCGGTAGCGCCCGATCCGAGCCGGCCGTCGACGTCGCCAACTAATTCGTTGTAGGCGCCCTCCGCGCCCTGATGCGCTGGATAGAGATTTGCCTCCTGGTAAGTATCGGGGCGCACGATGACACGGTGGCCACCGCGATTGTTGGGAATCGCTGCCAAGGCTCGTTGCACCGAGTGAAACGCCTTGGCCCACGACGAACCGTCCGAATCGTCTCCCAGCTTCGAGACGTAGACGGTGGTTCCACGTTCAGTGGACGCGGTCGAATCAGCACCTTTCTCGGCTGCCGGCGACCGCGGACAGAACAGCACGGCAACCGCCAGAAACGTAGCGTAAATTACAGAGGAAGACGAACGGACAGACATGGTGGGTTTCCCATTGCGGTTGGAGCGGCGTGGCGGGGGATTCTGCAGCTTACCTGAGTCTGTGTGCTCGACCGGCGGGCGTCAAGCGAAACCAACCGGGCACAACTGGGCTGTTGAGGTCTGGGCCACAAAACCTTGCGGTTGCGGCCGAGTTGGTCCAAGATCGAAGGGGCACACCAACTAACCAATGCCATTTCGTGCATTCTAAGGAGTCTTGTGATGAATCGTTCGAAGCGTATTCTCGGTGCCGTGTTTGTGGGCGGGTTAATCGTCGGTGGGGCGCTGTGGAGTGCAATCGCCGAGCGAACCGTCCCTCGGGCGGTTGCCGCCGACGCGCCTGCGTCCCATGCCCCATCGAATGTGGAGCAACTGCACGCCGAGTTGGCGATGTTCATGGTCGACTATCACGCCTCAAATCTGTGGTTCGCCGGCCGGGCCGAGAACTGGCCTTTGGCCGGTTACTACTGGGACAAGGTCGAAATGCACATGAACACATCCGCCGATGCCGATCCCAGCGGCACGCGGCGTGCCGACCTGGAGACGATTCAGCGGGCGATCGACCGTTCGCCCACGATGCGAGTCGGGGAAGCCATCGAGAAGAAGGATCTCCGCGCCTTCGGTGAATCCTACCGCGCCCTGTTGCAAGGCTGCTACAACTGCCATAAGGTGGCTGGCTTGGAGTATCTGCGGCCGCGCTTTCCCGTACCGCCGTCGTCGGCCATCATTAACGTTGACGCGAAGGCCAAATGGCCCGAGTAGCCGACGGATTGCATGTCTCGCCAGACTAATTTCAACCGTTCCCCTGAGAGAGTCCTTGTCATGCAGGTCCGAGTGCCCGGTGCAGCTTGCTTGAACCTTTTATGTCTCGCGGTCGTCACCGTGCTCGTGGCGAGTTGCACAACGGCCGCCTTCGCGACCGGCGGTCCCTACTTTGCCACGGGGTTTAAAATCGGCGAAGTCACCGACCAATCGGCGATCGTTTGGGCGCGGCTCACCAAGCGACCGCGACGCAATCCGTCGGACGGTCCGCAAGTAAAAGTTGAATACGAGGTGCCGAACGAAAAAGTTGGCCGCCGCGAGCGGACGTTCAAAAGCATCACCTTTCCCGACGGCTGCACGGTCAGCGACCTTCGCGAAGGAGCCCCGGGCGTCGATGGAGATGTGCGCGTGCTCTGGAAAGCCGAGGGCGACGAGGCTTGGGAGTCGACCGCGTGGAAGCCGGTCGCACCGCTTGGAGATTTTACGCGGCAATTTGTAGTGAACGGTTTGAGTCCCGCCACGCGGTATCTTGTCCGCGTCGAATCCCGCGGGATCGACGGCCGGCCTGGCGCAGCGGAATCAGGTTGCTTCCGTACGGCGCCATCGGCCGACGACGCGCGGCCCGTCTCTTTCGTGGCGGCAACTTGTTTTGGCAACAACGATCAGGACTCGCCCGATGGCTTCAAGGTGTACCGCGCCATCGCGAAGCTGGATCCCGATTTCTTCGTGCATACCGGCGACATTATCTACTACGACGAGCTGGCCAAGTCCGTGGACCTGGCCCGTTGGCACTGGCAGCGAACGTATAGCTGGCCCACCAACGTCGAGTTTCATCGCGGCGTGGCCAGCTATTTCATGAAAGACGACCACGATACCTGGTGCAACGATTGCTGGCCCACGATGCCGTCGCAGTACATGGGCGACTTCACGTTTCGCCAGGGGCAGAAGATCTTTCACGAACAGGTGCCCATGGGCCAAAAGACGTATCGGACGTTTCGCTGGGGGCGCGATCTGCAGGTCTGGCTCGTCGAGGGGCGCGACTTTCGCAGCCCCAACCCGCAACCTGACAGCCCAGAGAAAACGATTTGGGGCACGGAACAGAAACGCTGGTTCAAGGATTCCGTCAAAGCTTCCGATGCTACGTTTCGCGTGCTGATCAGCCCGACACCTCTGGTCGGTCCCGATCGCGAAAGCAAGAACGACAATCTGGCGAACAGCGGGTTTCAGTACGAAGGCCGCGAGATTCGCGACTTCCTTGCCGCGCACCAGATGCTTACGATTTGCGGCGACCGGCATTGGCAGTTCATGTCGGTCGACCCCGAGACCAAGGTGCGAGAATACTCGTCGGGCCCAGGCAGCGACTCGCATGCAGGGGGCTGGAATCCCGACGACTATCGCCCCGAAAAACATCGCTTCCTGCGCGTCAAGGGAGGATTCTTGGCGATGACCGTCGATCGCCCCGACGGCAAGCCCGCGCTGACCGCGCGATTCTACGATGTCGATGGCAACGTGAAATTCGAGGACGTGGTCACCGCGCGTAACCGCCGCTGGTTGTCCTCCTCTGTCATTCGCGTTCCCCAGAATTCGACAGCCACCCGCGACCTGGGTATCATCAGCAGGGTCTGCGATGGTTAACCGCGTCGACACGTTGGAATCAACGGCGTGCGCGGAGCTGCAACCCAGTTCTTGTTGGCCGGGCGATCTTGAGAGGGACCGATCGATGAAACGTCTTATGGTACTGATGACCGCCATCCTTACAGGATTGATGATGTACGGAAACGATGACGCTGGCCCGCCTCGAGCCCACGGCGCCGAATACGATCGGCCGCTCGGCAATCCTCATCAGAGTCGTTCCGCTGTCGTGGCCCAAAATGGTATTGTGGCCACGAGTATTCCGCTGGCCGCGGAAGTCGGCCGCGACATCCTCAAGGCGGGCGGTAACGCTGCCGACGCGGCCATTGCCACCAACGCCATGTTGGGGCTCACAGAGCCGATGAGCTGCGGCATCGGCGGCGACGTGTTCGTTATCTATTGGGACAATAAGACCCAAAAGCTATACGGCCTCAACGGCAGCGGCCGCAGCCCCTACAAACTCACCCGAGATGTGTTTCGCCAGCAGGGGCTCAAGAGCATCCCCGGCGAGGGCCTGTTGTGCTGGTCGGTTCCAGGCTGCGTGCAAGGTTGGGAAGATTTGCGCAGCCGCTTCGGCACAATGCCGCTGGCAGAGATTCTGGCGCCGGCGATCGACTATGCCGAAAAGGGATTTCCCGTCACCGAAATCATCGCCGGATTCTGGCAGCATGTAACACCCAAACTGAAGCAGCACCCGGATACGGCCAAGACCTATCTCATTGACGGTCACGGTCCGGCCGAGGGCGAGATTTTCCGTAATCCATATCTGGCAGCCAGCTATCGGGCAATTGCCAAGGACGGTCCAGCCGCCTATTATCGCGGCCCGATCGCCGAGCAAATTGCTTCGTACAGCGCGGCGAATGGCGGCTACCTGACGCTCAAGGACCTCGCAGATCATCATTCCGATTGGGTCGAGCCCGTTTCCACGAACTATCGTGGCTATGACGTTTGGGAATTGCCACCCAACGGTCAGGGCATTGCCGCCTTGCAAATGCTCAACCTCATCGAGCCCTATGACGTGCGGAAGATGGGCCGCGGCAGCGCGGAGTGGTTCCACCTGTTCGTCGAGGCAAAAAAACTGACGTTTGCAGATCGGGCCAGGTTCTATGCCGACCCAGCGTTCGGCAGCCTGCCCACCAACGAGCTAATCTCGAAAAAGTATGCCGCCCAGCGCGCAAGCGGCTGAACATGGAGATTGCCGCCACGGACGTCCCGCCCGGGAATCCCCTGCTCGAGAAAAGCGATACGGTGTACCTCACCGTGGTCGACAAGGACCGTAACTGTTGCTCATTCATTCAGAGTAACTTCGGCGCCTTTGGATCGTGGGTGGTGCCCGGCGACGTTGGATTCGTCATGCAAAACCGCGGCGAACTGTTCGCTTTGGACGAAACGCACCTGAACCGTCTCGAACCTCACAAGCGTCCCTTCCACACGATCATTCCAGCCATGGTGACGAAGGACGGCAAACCGTGGTTTTGCTTCGGCGTGATGGGGGGCGACATGCAGGCGCAGGGGCACGTGCAAATCTTGGTCGACCTAATCGACTTCGACATGAACGTGCAGGAAGCTGGCGACGAGGCCCGTATTCGACACGAGGGAAGCGCCACGCCCACCGGCAGCCCTGCCGAGCCGGGTGGCGGCACAGTCGTGGTCGAAGCCACGGTGCCCAAAAGCATCGTCAGCGCCCTCGAACAGAAGGGGCACCATGTGGAGCAAGGCCGCGGGGGCGGCTTTGGTGGTTACCAGGGCATCCTAATCGATTCGAAATTTGGGGTCCTGCGGGGCGCCACCGAGCCCCGCAAAGACGGCTGCGCTGCCGGCTACTAAACCCCCTCGTTCGCGACCGCGAGTTGCATTCCGGCCAATCCGCCGCCGCGGCGCTGATCGCTTGCGAAACGCCCGTCTAGCTTTCGAGTTCGTAAGCTGGCTGGCTCAATTCTCGGACACTTCGGCCCATTCCATGGGCTTATCGTGTTCGCGCACAGCATGACCCCTTTTGCTCGGCCGCCTCGCCAATTATCCTAGAACCGCCTGATCGCTCCGGCTATTGGAAGGCGGGGGGCGGCGATCGACCGCGGTTCGCGGTACCGGTGGTGAGCGGATTCGCTCTCGCCGAGGCGTCACGAAAGAGATCGATCGAAGGGGAGGTGAACTGTGCCGCAATGTGCGTTGCTGCTAGTGGGACTGTTGCTTGCGAGCCCCACGGCGGATCCCGTTTCCTATCAACAAGATGGCTCTCGACTGGCCGCCGCCCGCGTCAAAAATTGGATTAGCGGCTACCGCCAACCCGGCCCAACGGTCAACGGCAGCGGCACGCTGACGGCAGTCGATGGGGATGCTGGGTTGGTTTTGACCGCCGCCCATCTTTTTGAAGAGGAGATTGGGCCCATCACCGTTGAGTTCACCGACGGACAAGACTCCGGCGCGCGCATCTTGGCAATCGATCCCAAGCTGGACGTGGCCGCACTATGGATTCATGCGCCGCGGGGAATCGATCCGGTTCCGATCGCCGAACACAACCCGGCCCTTGGCGAGTTAGTCGAGATCTGGGGCTACGGCCCCAAGCGGTTCCGTTCCTTCGTGGCCACGGTAGCCCATCCAATTCCGATGGAGGGCGACGTTCCGCAGTCGTTGATCGCGGCGCAGGGGGTCCAAGACAAGCAGGTGACGATTCCCGGCGACAGTGGCGGACCGGTGATCTGGAATGGCCGCATTGCCGCCGTGCATTGGGGCTATCGCGGCGGTGAAACCGACCCGCGCCGCTGTGTGCACGCCTTGGGTTGCGACACGCTACGCAGTTGGCTCAAGCAGCAAGTCTCCCCGTCCATTTGGCGCCGTTGTCTGGCCGATTCGACGCGCGTTATTTCGATGAATTAATCCGGGTCACTTGTCAGCTTGGAAACAAACAGGCCGCCTCCCAGCGAAGGGAGGCGGCCTGTTTTATGGTCGGGCAACATTAAAGCCGCAAAGCAGCCGTAAATTGGGCTGCTAGGCCGCACGCTTTCGCCGCAGCACCATCAGTCCAAACGCGCCGATACCCATCAAGCCGAGCAGGACCGAGGACGGTTCAGGGACGTCAACCGTGACGTACGGCGTTTGCCCGATCAATTGGCCCGACATGGAAAAGTCGGCCGTTAGCAACGAACTGAGGGACGAAGGCAGTGCGCTCTGTAAGTCGAAATTCACCGGCAACGTCATGCGGAGATTTCCTCCGACGTGGTCGATGGTGCCGGGGCCGGCGCCGGTATTGGGAAGATTCGTGGCCGGCAGCGCCGTCGTGTAGCCGATGCCTACCTGATAGCTCAACGTGGCCAGGCTGCCGGTTTCGGTAATGTTGATGCCTTGACCGGACAGTGCCGAGTTCAACGCAATGAGAGCCGCGCCGGTCGCGAGCCAGTCGGTCAGACTGTTCTGCGAAAGTGTGGCCGTCAGCGACATATCCACGGTGCCCGCCGCAACCAGGTCGACCTGCGAAGCGTCGAATTGCGTTGGGTAAGTGTTGTTTGGCGACAACGGAATCGTGCCGCTGTTTGCGTCCAGCGTGAAATTGCGCAAGGCGACGTTCAAGTTAATGCCGGTCAGGGTGCCCAGATTGAGCGTCGTGATGCCTGGGATGTTCAGCGAACTGACATCAATCGGCGGAATCACGATATTCTGGGCCGAAGTGAAGATGAGGCCGTAATCGGCCGGGGCAGTACCCGTCGTGCCACCAACTCCCGGCGCGATACCAAGGCTGCCGAAGAATCCGCTGGCATTAGCAGCCATGGCGGTTCCACCGCCCGGAAACACGATGCTATTCGTGTGAACGTTGGCGACGATGTTGCTGGGCGTGTTCGAGCCGGTCTGGTTGTAGAGCGTCGAAGCGCTTCCGTCCCCATTTAAACCACCGGGCGCAAATTGCGGATTACCGGTCAGCATGGTTCCGGCCAGGTCTGCCGTCGCGGCGATATTGATCCGGCTTTGATTGCCGGAGCTCACGTTGATGACCGTGAAATCAAGCGGAGTGGCTTGAGCGATGCCGGCTCCCGATGCCAGTAGGCAGACCGCAAAGAGCGCGGTCGTTTGAGATACGCGACCAAGCAAAGCTGGTCGCAGAGTTGTCATCCGAGTCATTAGCGGCTCCTCGAAAGTTGTGCGTTAAGAGAGAGATTTTCGTCTGACGTTGGTCCTGCCATCGCGTGTTGCGTGGCTGTGCAGATTCGCCAGCGTGCCACCATATTCCTTCCAAGAGGGGGAAAATACAAGTGCTTTCCTCCAGGTTTTTCCTCTTTTTCTTTGAAGAGCTCGGCCAGTCGACCCCCTTCTTGCGGAGATCGTGATATGCCACGACAATGGGGGCTGACGCGTCCCTTCGATTTGGCTCACCAGGTGGCGATCCGTTCATGCTTGCCAAGCTTCGCACTTTCTCGCTGGTGGGGATCGAGGCCTTGCCGGTGGAGGTCGAAGTCGACGTTTCCCCAGGCGCTCTGCCGAAAACCGTGCTGGTCGGATTGCCCGAGGCCGCCGTCAAGGAAAGTACCCATCGGGTCGAACGGGCCATGGTCAACTCGGGCTATCTGCGGCCCGACGACCGGATCGTGATCAACCTGGCCCCGGCCGAACTACCCAAGCAGGCCGCTTCGTTCGACTTGCCGATTACGCTGGGCATCTTGGCCGGCAGCGGACAAATTGCCTCCGACCTTTTCGACCGCTTTGCCGTGGTGGGCGAGTTGGCTCTCGACGGTGGCACCCGCCCGACCCGCGGCGCGCTGTCGATGGCCATGGCCGCGGCCAGACAGGCGGGCTTGCAAGGACTGGTTGTCCCCACGGCCAGCGCGGCCGAGGCAGCCGTCGTCGAGGGTATCGACGTGATCGCCGTCTCCAGCCTGTCGCAAGCCGTGGCCTTCTTTACTGGCGCCATCGAGATCGATCCAACCCCGCCGCGGCTCAACGAGTGGTTCGACGAGTACTCGGCCTACGACGTCGACTTTGCTGATGTCCGCGGGCAGGAGATGGCCAAGCGCGCCGTCACCATCGCCGCCAGTGGAAATCACAATCTCCTGATGCTCGGCCCGCCGGGCTCCGGCAAGACAATGCTCGCCAAACGCGTGCCCACCATTTTGCCCAGGCTCAGCGCTAGCGAATCGATCGAAACCACCCGCATCTACAGCGCGATGGGATTGCTCGGCGCCGGCCAACCGCTGTTGGCGACGCGTCCCTACCGAGCACCCCATCACACGATCAGCGAAGCCGGCCTGGTCGGTGGCGGCTCGACGCCCACGCCCGGCGAGATCTCGCTTTCGCATAACGGGGTGCTGTTTCTCGATGAGCTCCCCGAGTTCAACCGCCGCACGCTCGAAGTTCTGCGTCAACCGCTTGAGGACGGCACCGTCACCATTTCCCGCGCGCTTTCGAGCACCACCTTTCCCTGCGGGTTCATGCTGTTGGTGGCGCTGAACCCCTGCCCTTGCGGATATCGCAACGACCCGCGCCGCGATTGCCACTGCACGTTACCTCAAGCTGAACACGATAAAACCGGACGTGGTATTTTCCCAGCTTTTTGGCTCAAACGGAAACGGCCACGGCAAAGAGTGTATCGGTTCTGGGTCTTACCGTTGGCTAGGGTGACATGCTGGGTATTCCACCGGAGCCGCACCTCTGCGCCCAGCATATGTAGTATCTCGTTCACCTGTCGTGGCCTTACCGCAATGTGTCGCTCCCACGCATCACTATCGTGCATTGGGCGTTGGAAGCAGATCCACCACGGATCTGCTCGGCCGTCTGGGATGGGCATTGAAAGGGCATCCTCATGAAAACGATTCCAGAATGTGTTCAGCCCCTCGATTTCATCGTCAGTAAAGCCACGCCGCGTTGTGGGGGTATTCAGTTGTGCATCGAGTTGGTCTAGCTCAGCCCGCAACCGGCATACCCGTACGTCAAAATTTTTGCGGGTGCGAGGATCAGTAGCGTACAACAGGTTCTCTTCGGCCTGTTCAATTCGCTTGGCCAACGCATCACGTTCTTCCTGTAGTTCTGCCCGCTTTTCATCCCGGTTTGAGGGGAGAAGCTCATCCGGTGGATTAACCATTAGTGGGTCAAAGTTTTCCAGTTCCTCCCCGAGTAGCTGTAGTACAAAGGGCAAAATGCGCTCTTCACGAATCTCGTATGCGCCGCATGTTCCCATCCCGGACTTGCCGGGGGTGCTACAGCGGTACACGCGGTAATTGCGACCCTTCTGATGACAGCCGTACATGGGCTTGCCGCAATGGTCGCAGATCAAAATACCAGCCAGCGGGTAGCCATTCTCACGTGGGCGTCGATTTCCCTTGAGGCTGAAGCTGGCGAGCCGCTTCTGCGCCGCGTTGAACACCGTCCGATCAACGAGAGGCTTGTGGGCTTTTGGCTTGGAGATAACCGCTGCGTCGTTCAGTTTCCAGTGGTTCTTACGAGTCTCGGGAGTTGCCTCAACCACTTCCCCCGACTCGTTAAGAATATGAAACTGGCCGGATTGCTTGCGGTTGTAGGTGAACTCTCCCGCGTAGGCTGGCTGCATGAGTAAATCACGCACCGTGGCGACATGCCAGACGCCACCCCTGGGGGCAGGTATCTTGTCGGCATTGAGTCGGCTGGCGATGGCGTTCATCGAGCTAAGCTGCTTGACGAATTCATCGAAGATACGGCGAACGATCTTCACCTCAGAACGCTTACCAAATTTCAGCCCGCCCTTACCGTCGTTGGCCAAGCCGTACGGGGCACTTCCCCCGCTCCGCTTGCCTTCCCTAGCGGCATCACGGCGAGCCCGAGCTATCCGGCGAGACAGTTTGCGACTGAATTGATTCGAGCCCCACACGTCGGCCATGAACTTTACAACCTTACCGAAGTCAGTGCCGTGGCTGCCCAGGTCATAGACGCCTTGGGCTGCGGTAATGATGTACTGAACTCCCGCCTGTTTCAGAGCGAACACATCAGCTTGGACCTCATCCATATCCGCACGGCTAAATCGGTCGATGTCGTCGCAGACGATGGCTTGGATATCCCGAAGCTGCTGCGCTTCGGCAATCATCCGGGTAAAGTCTGGACGCTTGACGCCCCTCTTCCATCCGCTGATGCCGGGATCGGCGTACCAGCGAACGATCTTGTAGCCCTCTGCCTTGGCCAGCTTTTCAATCTCAGCCTTTTGAGTAGGGATGGACTTTTCTTGACGCTCTTTACCTTCCTTACCTTCTCCAGCCGTTGACTTACGAAGGTAGCCTGCGGCCGGCATCAGCTTCTTGGACATGGTACGACTTCCGCGACTTCCGCGACTTCGGGTAAGAGAAAAACAGGCGGCTGGCTATCTGAAGTCGCTAGAGAGATAGCCCGCATCGGGTAATTAGTCCGACACGTGCCGCCATTTCGGAATTATTCGCCTGCCCCCATGTGCGGTAAAGGAGGCGTAAAAGTCACAATTGATTTAGACGACCGAGCCACCGGATACGCTCCCGGCAGCCCGGTCGTTACCCCCAAGCAGAACCCACGGACGTAAAGCCCCGCTTAGTTGTTTTCCGAGGGGCCGGGCAGACCAATGAGGAAAGTCCAACCCGACCCCTCAGCGGCGAAGGAGCGAGTCAGGGAACAACTCCCGCTCTGACTTGCCGCCTGTGTTCGTGTTCAATTCCCTTTCGCCCACTCGGCCCAGTTGATATCCGCCTCTTCAAGCTTCTCGGCGTTGATGTCGTTCGGATCAGCTTGGACGTTCTCTGTTGCGGCACGATTCGAGCAAGGCTGAGCTGCGGGCTTGGGATCTTCCCAGCCGGCCCACTCCCGCCAGTTGATCGTCGGCTCTTCCAGCAGCTCTTCATTCAGGTCGTTGGCTACTGGACCTACCGGCTGGTAGACCACTCCGTTGTGAACAAGCTGTTGGGGGTATTGGTTGAAATCTTCATATCGCATGTTTAGGACTCCACATCCGTCGTTAAGGGAACAGGCTCCTTTGTCTTCCGGCAGGATTGCTAGGTGGTCGGGTTCGTAGTTGCGAGCCACGGCATGGTAGGCTCGGCCGTTGTAGGTTGATCCAGGCGTGGCCCGATAGTTGTCGGTGTTGAGCCCCGTACTCAGTTCAAGCGGTAGTCCGCCTTGAAGTCGAGCAAGGGCCGCTGGATGGACTTCTTTCATGCGGATTACATCAAACCAGCCTTCCGCCATCAGCTTGCCGTTCTCCGTGCGGGCTCCCTGGACGAAACCTAGGCCGATCCGGTTCAGAATCTCCAGCGAGCGAGCCGAGATAGGAACGCCATTGCTGTTGCGAGGGTGGCCCAACACGAGCGGTACACCGTTCCAGGCCGCTACGCTCCGTTCAATCTCTTCGGGCGGATAGAGCAACGGGCCCCTGCTGCCGTTCAAGACTCCCGGCACGATCAACGTCATTGGAGCGACCAGGTAGGGCCGTCCGTTGATTGATTCGCTGCGAGCTGCGGCGGTCAGGTTGACGGTAAGCGTCAGCATGCCTCTACTCTCGCTCTAGTTTGACGAGTGTGCGACGGGCGCTGTCTGTCAGCTCTCGCCGTGCTTCGTTCTTGTCGTAATCGTCATCAGGTTGTTCGTCCGGTAGGTGTCTCTTCAACAGCAAGCGGACGACGGCCCTAGCGACCTGGACTTTTGATCGGAGCGATTTCATCCCGTCGTCCCAGCCCGACGCGGGCATTGGTCCTGCCCCCATGCGATGGATGTCAATTTGCTCGGCGATCACTTTTTTGTTGTGGATGTATAGGTCTAGCAGCTCGTCGAGTCTTGTGACGGCATAGCGGTATCGGTTCTTGAGCAATTCGTTAGGGTCTTCTGGCGGTTCGTGATGCGACCGGAAACCATCGCTTACAGCCCCGTTCTTGAAGTACCACCATCCCCCGGCAAACACCGGCTCAGAACCCATGCGGTCTGTAAATGCATAGAAGTGTTCGGCCTCTTTAGCCATACGTTCAAAGTAGTGGGTCATTCGTGTTGTTCTCCCAGTGTTCGATGCCTCGAATCACTCGCTCTGGTCCATCAGGCAAGCTCTCCAGGTACTCCATTTCTTCCAGGTAGTCGTCAATCGCGTGCCGGTCGTCTTCCTCATCGCCATCGTCGTACGGCATCCCGCTGCCCCAAGCCTGGAGCGTGATTACCTTTTCACCGGCTATCTCATGGGCCAGCAGCAAGGCATTGGCAAGGGCTGTGAAGCTATCGCCGTGGCCATGTTCATCGCGTGGGCTGGTAAGGCGAACGCCGTAGCTCTTCTCTTCCGCTCGCAGCTTGCGTAGGTCACGCTCCAACGGCGGACAGTCGAAGAGCATTAACCGACGATCCGTGAACGTCTCGATGGTTAGGTTGGCGATTGTGCGAAGGTTGCCGCCTGTGGGCGGTACCTCCCGCATCCAGGGCCCATCTATCGAGCGAAAGCGAGAGCTGCGGCTACGGTGCCGGGAATGGACTTCCAGGCGTTGGGCCATGTGTTCGGCTTGCCATGGATCGAAGCCAACGCATCGCAGGTTAAACCGCCGATCCAACTTTTTGATATGGTCTTCGATTTCCGTCAGCTTGACCTTGCCGCCTGAATCCTGAGGACGCCAGAGTTGATGATGAGCTAGGCGAATCCTACCGCCGTTGCGACCGTTGACCGGTGCCGCCAGTACAACCACGGCCGAGCCGTCACGCTTGAGCCCTAAATCCAGTCCCGCTACGAATACCCAATCTGATTCACGACCGGTCATCGGCCGCAGGTTGTTGTCGAATGCGGCCTGGATATCCTCCTCCGTTAAGGCATCGCCACCGCCTGAACTCCAACGGTTTCCCCACAGCCGGTCATACGCTATGGGCGGAAGCATGCGCCGTTGTTCGGCTAGTCGATCTTTGGTCAGCCAAGAAGCCCTTGGCCCATCGAGCCGAGAGAAGATCCAGCTAGGATCGTTGCGAGCCGCTTCCCGGACGTTCCACTGCCATGAGTCGACGAAACCCGCGTTGGAGATAACGACCAGCACGCAATTCGTCTGCTTGGCGGCAGAGCTGATGATCGAGTACCAGAGCGAGCCATCACCAGCCCAGTGCGTTAGTTCGTCGGCAATGATGAAGTCCGGGAGGATACCGTAGGACGATCCGACGTCACTGGTGAAGATCGTTAATCGGCTCCCGTTGCCCCGATGGTCTTGTGCGACGTTTACAACCTGTTCCCGCTGAACTTCTAGGATCTCAGCCAGCCAGGGATTCAAGCGCACGAGCGTACGCATCGCATCGTGGAGCAACGCGGCTTGATCCTTGTCGGCAGCGAAGCAGTAGCCCCGCAGTGAGCGAGTGGCGAACGCCAAGGCCCAGATGGCCATCATCGCTAGGTCGGTTGTCTTGGAGTGTCCGCGTCCGCGTTCCAGGTAGCCGCGTGTCCGTATTGCGTTGTCGCCGTGGTCCCTGCCTGTACAGCGCAGCCAAGCCGGGTCTAGGGATTCAAAGTCACGACGCTGCCAGTCGTCCTGGATATCACCGAAGCGACAGACCGAGCCGCTTACCTCTACGTTGAGATCATCGCGGAAGGCAGCCGGATTGGAGGCATAGAGCTGGTACTGTTGGGCGTCGATCATGTTTGCTTAGCCTCCGCCAGCCAAGGCGCCGAGCCAAGCTTGCGGTCAATGCCGAGCGACTTACCGATGCCTAGCAGCGTGTTGCAAGCCTGAGTCCAGCGGGCAACTAGGTCGGCATACTGCTTCGGGTCGGTCGTCTCGGCCATCGCTGCTTCGATGCTCATCAACGATGCTTCCAGCCAGACAAACCGTTCAACCAGCGATGCCTTGATTTGCGATAGCTCTCCGGGTCCGCCCAGATCGGCCACAATCGAGTCAAACCGCTCGCGTAGACCACGGGCCAACTCAGTGCGGCCGTCCAGCGTTGTGAGAAACCCGGCTGTGTACTTGGGAGGCAAGACTCGGCCCTTATGGCTTTGGTTGGTTCGGGTGCCCCTGCTGACTCTGGGCATTGCTTATACCCCCATCGCTTACTATTAGCCTAGCTACTACCACACTTGTAGTAAACCGTTATCTGCCCAGTATCTGCGGGGTATTTCGTAGGCTCCACTCGGCCCTCACTTTACGCTGCTGCGGGCTCGCGTAGGACGGCATAGATCGTGGGCCGAGAGAGCCCCAGAGCGGTGGCGATATGGGTGATACGCTCGCCGTTCGCACGCATCGAGTGGATAGCCTTGAGCTGCGTATCGGTGACCTTCTTCCGCACTCCCGGTTGCGAGCCGCCCCAACGCTTGCCCTGCGACCGTGCTTTGGCTTGCCCGGCTGCTACTCGCTCGCCCCGCACTTCGGTTTCATACTGAGCCACAGACGCAAGCACGTTCGCCATCAACCGCCCGGCCGGGGTCGATAGGTCCAGGCCATCGCGTAGCGAGACTAGGTTGATCTTCCGCTCGCGTAGTTCGTCGAACAGCGCAGTAAGCCCTTTGGCGGTGCGGCCGAGTCGATCAATCCTCCACACTACGACAGCCTTAACGCGGCCCTGTCGAATCGCTGCCTCTAGCTTCGCCCAGCCCGGCCGGTCCATCGTCTTACCGCTCGCCTTGTCGCTGTAGAACTTGACCGGATCGGATTGAGCCGCAGCCCATCGTTCCAGGTCGGGTAGCTGGCTTTTCGTGTCCTGTCCGGTCGTGGATACCCGCAAGTAGATCGCAATATGCTTCATGGTTCGCCCCTCCTGTATCGTAGTGAACATACGTACCGTTACCCTTAGTCTACGCTCTACCACACACGTAGTAAATTATCGACTAGAGCCGAAACGTTACGGTCAGAGGGGGCAGCTAGGGGCAGAACGCTCGGGAATCGACGGGGCTAGCGCAGCGACATTGACGCTTTACGATCCGGGCGAGGATCAGCTGCGGTTTCGGCTAGGGGTAGGCGTAGTGGGTTGTTGGATTCTGTAGATGGAGAATAGCTGTCGGACTCGAAGCGTACCGTGCAGGCGGAGACCCGCGGGCGGATGCTTTCGCTCGACCGCCGGCACATCATCAACGACGACCTGGACGCCTTCCGTCAGGTGCTCAACGGTCTGGCTGATGGTGCTGTTTGGGCCATCGAATCGGAGGTGTACGACACCCTACTGTCGAACACGGGCAGTTTCTTCTCGGTCGGCAACAACAACCTGATCGATGATGTGCTGTCGATCGGGGGCCTGGAGGCCGGGGAAATCGCCTTCGGCAAGTTCACCGGTGCAGGAGGAAAGCCGATTATGGCCGATCCAGCCATCCTGCTCACGGGCACTGCCCAGATCGTCACCGCGACGAATCTGTATCGACAGACGACCCTACTGTCGGTCGACGCGAACGGATCGCAGATCGGCACCGAGAACATCTACCAAGGCCGCTACCGTCCCGTGAAGAGCAAGTACCTGGACGTGACCGGCATCAAGAAGCCGGACGGCAGCGGAATCAGCAACCAGAGCAGCACTGTGTGGTTCCTGATGTCCGAACCTTCAATTGGTTCTGCAATCGTGGTCGCCCTCCTGAACGGCCGCGCGGTTCCGACCATCGAGTCCAGCCAGACCGACTTCAACACCCTGGGCATGCAATGGCGTGGCTACCACGACTTCGGCGTGGCACAGGGCGATGAGCAGTTCGCCATCATGTCGAGCGGTGACGCCAGCTGAACCAGGCGTAGCAAACTAACAAGGAAATCACGGCTTGATTGAGTTGCCTCGGCCGTGCGGCGGGTCCGTAGTTCGGCGACTGCGGCCCGCCACGAAACACTATCGGAGGGCCATCGCGGTGACGGGTTTGGTTTCGGCAGTGAAAGACCTGTACGGTTTCGGTTTCATCGTCTGCGCGGACATCAGCAAGGACGTATTCTTTCATCATTCCGCGCTCGTCCGGTGCAGACTCAATAGCGACCTCGTCGGTAAGCGCGTCGAGTTCGAGCTGGGCAAGGACACCGGCCGTGGCCCGCGTGCTGAGCGAGTGGAGGTGCTCGACTGATGGCGGTTAGCCTTGGCGAGAAAGCCGAAACCGAATCGGCCAAGATCGCGTTGGTGAAGAAGGACAAGCTGTGGTACAAGCAGCGCGAAGCCTCACGCACCTTTCAGGTCGTCTCGAGCCTCACCGAGGACTACGATCAGATCTGCGGGGCAGTCGGTGTTCCCCAGATCGGCACGCTGTACCGTGGCATGGTGGTGATGGATCACGATGCCCGCGAGGTGAGTCCCATCCGCAACCCGATTACCGGGTTGCCAGGCCTGCTGTGGGATGTTACCGCCAAGCTGACGAACGACATCAGCTACACCAACGCGAACGAGGATGAGAACCCACTCTACCGGCGGCCGATATGCAAGTGGCGGTGTGAGACGGTCGACGAGGCGCTGCCCCGTGATGTCTTGACCGGAGACTCCATCGCTACTGCGGCCGGCGAGCCGCTTGTGGTGACTGGGCCCTCAGGGGACTACATTCGCGAGGTCACCCGCTACGAGCTGTTTCCCTTCGACCCTACGGTGTTCCTTGGGTTCCACAACCGGATCAGCGCGACCGAGTTCTACGGCGCACCGGTCGGTACTGCGTGGCTGTATGACATCGAAACCGACGAGGAGGACGTGAACGGCGATATCTACGAGCACGTCACCTATCGGATTCGGTTCCGGCTGAGGGAAGACCCGGACAACCCGGGGCAGTTTGCAGAGAACACCTGGAAGGGTACCGCGCTGAACTACGGCAACTACGCACGGCCGTTTCCCGGCCTGCCTGCAGAGCGCGTCATCGACCGGAAGACGGGCGAGCCGATGACGGTCAACCTCGATGAGGATGGCACCATCCTGCCTGAGGGCCAGCCAGCGATCTACTTGGCGTTCAACCGGTTCGCATACGCGGACTTGAACCAGCTGAACCCGGGGCCGTTCTCGTGATGGACTACTGCTTCGTGTGGTGAAGTTGATGTTCGGTGAAATACTCGAACACTTGACGCATCTCTCGCAATGCCGCTCGCGCATCCTCACGTCCACCGACGAAAGTCTGACCTGTGGGTAAGTGCGCGAATGCACCGACAATTTGCTCTTCGGTGTGCTGGCTGAGATACTCGAAAGACCGCGACTTCTCAAACCGACTTCGGCGGCCCAGGTATAACTTGACTTCAGTTGCGTCTCGAGATTCGATTCGCAATTGCTTGGTAAAGACATCCTTGCGGAGTGGAACCGTAAACAACTTACTCCTAGCCAAGCGCCGCTTCCGAATGGAGAGGCCTACGCGGTCCACTGTAATCGGAAAGTAGCTGCAGTTGATAATCTTGATCGTGAGCCAGCGGTCTTGCGGAATCGGCTCCCCTCCTTCCGCCTTCCCTACATTGCTCCCGCCTAGACTGCATTCAATCACTACCTTAACTCTGTGTGACTTTCGCGCCAGGACCAGGTTGTAGATACCGAGCCCTAGGCCTATGGCGCCTGTAACGGCGCCGACAATCGCAGCCCAAGGAGTCAGGGTCTTCAGCCAGAATTCCGCATCGGGTAGTGGCACCATATCGCTCCAAATGCAATTGAGGTTGCTTGCCGTGACCGACGCTAAGTCATGAAATTGAACTCATGGTAACCCCACACCTGCTTCACACTAGGGGTGTACACATAACAACCCTGGGTGATATGGCGAACACCGAACATGTCGCAGTACTTGACGCGGACAAGTATGTATACGGCGCATTGGCCGACAGAAATGGCATCGATCTGTTCCTTCGTTAAATGGAGGCCGTGATCACCTTTGAAAACCACCTTAGCATTGGGTGCCACGACATCTTCTCGCGCCATTGATTGTTCTATTTCACGCTCAACCGTCTTGACCATTTCTGCGAGCGCATCACCACCAGCATCCGTCACCAGCACCTGAGCGATTTGCCGATTGACAACTGCGGGGGTGTTTCCGTCATTTTTGATGCTGACCGTGGATCGCACCGACTTACCAATTTCAAATGGCTCGATTTGAGGTGTTTCGCAAGTCAGCCAAGCACGCCGTTCGAGTTGCATCTGTTCCACTGTGAGGTGGCCGATCGTAACTGAGTCCTTGGCTGCGGATGCGGCCTCGCCCGCGACCTTGTAAGCAAAATAAGTTGCGGCCAACTGAATTAGGGCAATCGCCACCATTACCCATTCACTGGATAGCCAATCGACAGTCGAAAGCACCATTTTGGGATTATCCTACTTCGATGGATGGTTCCAACAACGTTCGCGGCATTTTATGTTAACTTGTCTCGCGCTGACCAGATTGTTAGATTCGTGGGCGTCTAAACCCGAGAGTCGAATACCATGCCGTCAAGTCGACAGAATGGCCGCAAGCCCGTTGACCGGTGCGCATACCGTGAGGCTGCGCAGGGTGTCTCGGCACCCAGACAACGATCAACGGGCCTGTGGCTGTTTTGCTGCGCTCCTCGCGGCGCAAGGAGGTGCTGCCATGGTCCGTTGGAACGATGACGATCTGACCCTTGGTGACCCGAACCGTCGCGAGGCACCCGTGCCCATCTTTGTGTGCTGGCCGGATGTTGCCCCGACGTTGCTCCACATCGCGGACAACGCGCTCGAAGCCCAAGCGTACATCGAAGGCTACAATCGCGGTTGCGGTGATGACGGCGGCTGGGCCGCAACCCTTGCGGACATCATGGCCGATCCTGCAGGACATGGTCTTGGGCAGGAGATAGGCGGATACGAGACTTGAGCGTCCCTGACCCCGCCCCTGGGCGAACTGGGGGCGGGGATATATTTCCAAATCCAAGCCGCGAGGGCTGCCGTGCATGAGTGCCACAACGAATTGTCCCATGTGTGGCCGACGCATTAAGTATGACCAGAGACTAGTCGGCCGGGTCGTGTCATGTCCGTCGTGCAAACAGCCTGTCCGCCTTACCGACGAAATGGTCGGCGGTAGCATGGAGCCACCACTCGCTGAGCCCGTCCCACCGGACCCCATCGTGGCCAGAATACGAATGGTTTCCGGTCGTGAGCACGTCTGTTCTGCAATCCTCATGTTCGATGTTGGCTTTGTACGTGCCGCTGAACGCATCCAGCGGCAAATCGAAGCCAAGTTCAAGGGTTTCAGCAGCGGGCTCTTCTTTATTGGATCGTTCACGTCCGTCGTGAGTCGCGCATTAACGCTTGGACTAGTAGAAACAGTTGTGAACCAGCAACTCTCCAAGTCGGCTGTATCGCAACTCGAGGAATTCTCTGAGGCGTGCATCGAATTGCGAAACAGTGGACGGTTTATTGAACTCCATCGCATTGAAGGCATCAAAGTTCCGATTCCCCAGCAGTGGAAGGTTATCATCGGTCATAACGACGCGGGGCCGACCGGGTACGTGCTCTACAACGATCCGGGCATTGCGGTGATGACGCAAAACGGCGTAGTGACCATCCTTTGGGATAAGGTCGAGGATTACTCAATCCACAGATTGGGAGAGGTCTAGCGGTGGCGTTTCCTTGACGAATTGTCGCCGATCTGGTTTTCTCAATGTCAACTGTTGATCTCAACCATGGAGGCTCGGGATTGTGATTGCGACGAATGAAAACTACATCCCTGCGGTGGCCTACTACCGCATGAGCACCGACCGACAGGAAACCTCGATTCCTGACCAACGGACGGCAGTCGAGAAGTACGCCAAGGCCAACGGCTATCACATCGTTCGTGAATACATCGACGAGGGAATCAGCGGCGATGCGACCGACAAGCGGCGTGAATTCCAAGCGATGGTCAGAGACGGACAACACCGGAAGTTCCAAGCGATCCTGTGTTGGGATATTGATCGGTTCGGGCGATTTGATTCCCTCGAGGCTGGGTACTGGATCTTTCCACTGCGCAGGGCTGGCGTACATCTCGCGACCGTCGCCCAAGGGTTCATCGATTGGGGGGACTTCGCTGGTCGAGTACTGTACGGCATTCAGCAGGAGGCTAAGAACCAATACCTGACCGATCTGTCGAGGAATGTCACGCGCGGCATGACTAGCCTCGCAGAGCAGGGCCTGTGGGCATCCGGCAAGCCGGCGTTGGGGTACGTCGCGGTCAATAAGCGACTCTTGCTGGGGCCAACAGAGGATGTCGCGCTCGTTCGTTGGCTCTTCACCGAGTACCTAGCGGCCAAGAGCCTGCGCGGGCTGGCCGACGAGCTGAACAACTCAGGCCGACCATCACCCAAGGGGAAGGGCTGGACAGCGAACGGAATCGCTGGAATGCTCCGCAACCGGGTCTACGTGGGAGACTACATCTGGAACATGCGCTGCATGTCGAAATACAAGCGGAAGGGCCGCCCCGAGCAACGGAACAACGCGGCCGACTGGATCGTCTTCGAGGATCACCATGAGGCGATTATCGACCGGGATACGTTCGACCGGGTGCAGCAGCAGTTGGCCGAGCGCAGGAACTGCTCCACACCGCACCCAAGCGGCGGTGGTTTCGTACTCTCGGGAGTGCTGCGCTGTGGCAAGTGTGGGCACAAGATGATCGGCGATTTGTCGAACGGCAAGCACCACTACACCTGCTACGGATACCGCCAGCACGGGAAGACGTACTGCGACCGCAACACCCTACGCCAGAATGAAATCGTTGCCGGCGTGCTGGATGGCCTGCAGGAACGGTACTACAACCCCGAGACCCTGGCGCAGTTGGCATCCTCGATGAGACGCCAACTGAAGGAACTGAAACGGGAACCCGAGCCGCAGGCACTGCGTCGTGAACTTGATGCCATCGAGGCGAAGCTGGCCAAGGCCAAGCAACGTCTGGTGGAAGTCGACGCCGATCTGCTTGACGACGTACAAGAGCAGATCAGAGGATTGCGTCGACAACGTGTGGCTGCAGAAGCCCGTCTGGCGTCCTGTGCGTCCAATTCACGCACGAAGGGCGATGACATAGACAGGAGGGTCGAAGCTGCTCTAGAGTGGTTTGGACGCTTCAGGGAGGCTGCCACGAAAGCCGATCCACATCTACTGCGGCAATTCTTCCGCGGGTCAATCTCGCGCGTGGACATCTTCACGGATAAGCGACCCTGGGGCAAGCGGTCCAAGTACCGACTGGAGCGCGGCATCGTCTGGATGCGAAACCAGGAACCTGTCACCAACGCCCCGGAAATCTTGGCCATGTAGCGTTCGACTTACTGAGCCCTATAACTAACGTGCGAGAGGAGCTGGATTGAGGTGGGCGTAGTGGGTTGTGAGTCCCGAGATTTGCAAGACCGCGGAATGCTGTTTCTGATCTCCGTGGTGTTGCCGCTCGGGAGCAGCTTGGCGGTCAAGGGTAGGCAGCCCACTTACCGCTCGGCGCACCTTCGCTATAGTGATCTTTGCCAGGATCTTTTGTCGCTGAGCTCTCTTCGCTTGGCTCGTTAATCACCTTGGGGAAAATCGTCATGCTGAACACTAAGCGGCCCGCACGTTACACAAGTGTGGCTCTTGCCATGGCCTTGTCATTTACTCTCGATGCGAGGGCGCTACTTTATGGCGCGGATGCGATTTTGCAAGTGGACCAAGCCAGAACGAATTGCGATTCGAGACTGAAATTGGAACACGAACCAAAGGTTGTCTGGAGACAGCATGGAACGAACGTGATTCCTGCTGGCGACCTCCTTTATTCGGTGGATCGCCAGCAGCTGAGCTCATGCCGAGCTTCTGACGGAACATTGCTACGGTATGCAAACTGCCCAGCGTACGCAGCGCCACTGAAATTATCTTTGGTCATGGCCGACGTTGCGTACTTTTTGACGGAGAAATACGTGGTCGCGATTAACACCTCCAACGGCAACGTGGTTTGGACACGGGAGACGGGCTCACAAGGTTTCGTGCCGGTGATGATCGGCGATTTGTTGGTTTTCATGGCGGAAGACGGCTTAGTCTATGCATTTGATGCAAAGTCTGGCGTTTGCAAGTGGACTGTCGACTTGCTGAAGGACGCACCACCGTCGCCGCCCGGTTTCGATGCTAGGCGAGGCCGAATTGGCGCTGATGGAGCCAGGCCCAGGATGCCGGCCACCGATGGAAAGACCTTGTTTCAGCCTATCTTTGATCAGTCGCGAATCGTTGCCATTAATTGCGAGACGGCGCAGGTAAAATGGTCCTTTCAGACCAAGGGTTGGATTTACGGCAATCCTGTTGTCACTGAAAAGTATGTGTATATCGGTTCAAAGGATAGGCGTTTGTATTGCCTTGACAGGGAAACTGGCCTGGTTAAATGGGATTTCCATTGCGGCTTCGAGGTGGAAGCCGCTGCCGCCGTGCAAGGCGACGCTGTATTTTTTGGATCCCTCAACGGGAGCGTCTATCGACTCAACGCAGAAACTGGCAAGATGATCTGGAAATTCAAATGCGATTATGTTCCAGGTCATGGTGCGCCGATTTATGATCCGCCTCTTCTCGGTGGCGGGTTGGTATATGTTGCCACCTTGTACGGCCAGCTCTACGGGCTAGACGCAGCCAACGGCGAATTGAAATGGAAGATCGGTGCTTCCGATAGCGAGCGAATCGAAGGTTTGATGACCAATGGGAAACTGCTGTTTCTAAGCAAAGGCGGTGAGCTGCTCGCGTTTGGCGATGCAGACTGACAGGCACTTCATTGACTGCAACACGATAAAGCGAAGCGATTCGCCAGCCGTGAGTGCTAGGGGTAGGCGTAGTGGGTTGTTGGATTCTGTAGATGGTCGATTCATCCAGCTCGGGAGTGCAGCTATTCCTCAATCGAGTACAGTTCAAAGCCCCAACTCTCAACTTTCTGGTTGGCGTCCCCTTCAAGGTACTCCGTGTTGCCTGGGTCATCTGGATCGTCAAACAGCTCCGGCTCTGTCGCCCACTGATACACATGAGCCAGCCCCTTGGCTATCAAGTTCGCCACAACATTGTCCGGCATCCGTGCAACCGATGGCGCGTGGAACCATAACTTATGACCCATTGCGGCGACAGTGACAAACGCACCGCAATGTTCGGCGTCGTCCGGTAGATAGTGTGGGTAGATATATTCTTTATTCCAGCCCGCAATTAGCTGGATACTCGCAATGTAATCAGAACGCGAGATGGGAAATCTTTCCCGCTCCATCCTCCGCGATATACGCGGGTGGGACCAGCCAGAATCCATTCTTTCATCGGTGTGCCAATGCTTCACCATTCGCCGCCGATCCCCCAATGGAATCTGACGCCATGTATCCCTAAAGATTCTGGCGAAGCGGTGCCCGTCGGCGCAGTCTCTTGCCAGGTTCGCTAAGTACAGGTCCGAAGTTGGGACGATGGGGATCAACTTTGAACGCTTCCCAATCAACTTTGAATAGTCTATAGCCATCTCGCTAGTCTCTCCTATGAATGAGGGGATATCTAACCACCCAAGTGGGTTATACGCTAATAACAATCGTATGTCCCCATTCAGGAAGTCAAGTCTGCGTGCGGTTTTTCTCCAACTCGATTAGGCCCAGAATCACTTTCTCAATCCGTCGCATGTCCAAAACCTCTACACGCCAAGGCTCTATGTCGAGCGGGGGCAGTCCTTTGCCCATCGCCCGCTCCACTCGCAGAATCTCCCGCCGTAGCAGCAGGACATTTAGGCGAGCCCGTTTCAGCAACTCTTCGTACCTAGCGAGTCGTTCAGTCATCGCGGTGTTTCTCCGTTGGTCAGTTTGCTTCGCAACCTTCACAAGCGTCGTCTAGCGACTGCTTCCTGGGGGAAGGCAACAAGGGTGTCAGTCCGGGTGTGCGATGGGGGTAACTTTCTTCGTCTTCTTCACCCCCTTCGTCCCCTTCACCTTCTTCACCCCCTTCAAAAATTGGTGAGTTGAAGGAGTCGAAGGGGGTGAAACCACCTTCTTCGATTACCCCCAAATTTTGTGGGAGATTTGTCGAAGGAGTCGAAGGGGGTGAAGGGGTCGCGGGATAGCATTACCGACGCTCCGGTAGCCGCCACTCCCAACCGCCGTTCGGTGCCGGGCTCTTTTCGGACTTGATGCCGAGTTGCCGTTTGGCGGTCTTGAGTGTCGATCCGAAGATTCTTGCCTTCGCGGCTGCGTCCTCCACCGCCGTCGCAGGCATTGGCCCCTCTCGCAGCAGGTTGCGCAAGAAGTCCTTAGCGTCGTCAAGCTTGCTCTCGCGTGGTCCGTTGAGGGCTTCGTCAGCGGTCAGATCAATGCTTTCCTGTTCCCACTCGATGCCGGTCGTTTCGCTGAGCCGAAACGCTAAGCCCCGTGGGGTCTTCCCGATGTTGACCTTGACGGGCAGCATTAGGCTACGGTCTGGCTCATCAGGATCGGCAGTGACTTGCCATGCGACTCGGGCAGCAGCCATAAAGCCAATCGAGCCCATCGAGCGATGTACGGCTGATCCTTCCGTTCCCTTGGTGAGATGGTTGACGCCGATGATGGCTACGCGTCGTTTTTCCGCCACTTTCGATAACGGCTCCAAGACGGCTCGCACGTCCGCGTTCTTGTGACTGTCTGTTTTCCCCAGGAACGCGGTTAGCGGGTCAATCACCACGAGTTCAACCATCGGCTCAGAAAAGAGCCACTTGTCTAAATAGTTGATATGGTCCGCGAGCGAGAGGGTTCTTCTATTGCGGTTCTCAAAAATGAAGTCCAACGTGTGAATCCGCGTCGAATCGCCACCAAGTAGCTCGATTCGTGGCTTGACGGTATCTTCGTCTGCGTCTTCCGCACTTATGAACAACGCATTGCGCCGGATTGACCCGCCGACAAGTAATTCACCCTTTGGAAATTTACGGTCAACGTTGGGCGGATTCGCCTGGAGCGGAAAAGGGCGACCGGTTGTAAGTCGGGCTATGATATCCAACGCCAGCCAGGTCTTACCCACGCCTGGATTGCCGCTGAACAGGGTCAACTTTCCTAGGGCGGTCACGCCTGGCCACTGCCATTCGACTTCATGGGCCAAAACGTCCGACAATCGACGGGTGTTGATGCCTTGGCGTGGACGACGTTCCTGGCGATCAATCTCTAGCTTCTCCCAGGGTATATCCCAGATTCCTGACGCCTCCGTGCGGTCAAGATCCTCCAAAATCCCGTGGGATAGTCGGTCACAAACACGGACTGAGAGAGCGGACGGTGGAATACCAACTCCCTCCAGGAACGCGTCACGCAATGGCGTGGCATGTTGAAGCAAAGCCAACACCTGGGCCATCGTGCGCAGGTCACCGTGCGGGCCAAGGGTCGGTGGTCCGTTAAACTCCGCACATTCACGTCGGAGCCGATCTAGTTTTTGCTCATCGGTTGAGTCGTGTTTCGTCCGCCTCGTGAGGAGTGGTGCACGAGCCGGTGACTTGGCGTTTGGATCTCTCTTGGATAGGGCTTGCTCCGTACGTCGAGCAACGTCCAACAGGTAGATGTCTTCTTCCTCTGGCGTAAGCTCTTCACCTATGCTCCTCTTGTCACGCACCTGGTATGCCAGTTCAGCTTCTTTGAGGCGTTTTTTGAACTCGGGCCGCTTCGCAATAGGGTCTTCCCTCCTGCAGTCGTCACGCTTAGGCATCGCTTCGGCCCCCCTTTCTAGAGTCAATCGCGTTGAGCTCATGGCGGACCATCGCCACAGCGTCTTCGCGGTAGAGGCGGATCGTGCCAGCGTAGGCAGCCGGACGAATGTGGGGGCGAGTGCGTAAGACGTAGAGCACTCGGGAGAGTGGAGCCTTTAACTCCACAGCGATAATGCCCGGCGTACGCAGCCGGGGAGCAGTACCGTCGTTCATCGTTCACCAATCCTTTCCAGCCCAAAATCGCGGGCCTCTATAGGTGGTAAACGTTTCCGGTTTTTGCTAGAAATGCCGTGTTTTTGCGGAGAAATGCCTGAGAAACGTTTCTGCTGGGCCTAGGCTCTGCACTCAGGATTGACTACTAGCTGCTTCAAATCATCGGCCGACATCTGCCGCAGTTTCTCGGGTGGCACTGTGTGTAAGAATGCTCGCAAAGACGGTTCGGCCTGTTCAATCAATTCTCGCAATTGGGCGTCATCGTCCGGTGCGGGCTCCCGGCTCTGAGCCGTCCGGTCTAGCACTACGTCATCGAGCCGTTGGGTACGCTTCGGCCCTTTCGCAGCCCAAGCCTTTAGCTTCTCACTGCGCTGGATTGCTCGGTGGACGGTGGTATCAGAACAACCAAACCGCTCAGCCATTTCCTCACAAGTGGTGAACGGCTCTCCCTGCTGCCACAGCTCCACCAGTCGCTTGAATACCTCCTCTCGGCCCATGCCCTTTGCCTTGGGCTTCTTGGGTTGGGGCTGGTTCGGCTCCTCCGCAGGAGCGTCACGGCAGGCCAGAGATCGTAGAATCATCATTGCTTCGTACCAACGGTCCGGCACGCACGGCAGAAACGCACGTTCAAGTGTTTCACCCTCCAGGTTAAGAACATCACGACTCCAATCGCCCGGCACGTTGAGGGCGGACAATACAACGGGAGGCTCCGACACGCTGGGATATTCAACCAGCGAACGCATGTCGATGCCCGGCAGAACATAATGAAGGCCGCTGCGGAAAGCCAACTCGACGACCCTGCCCGCGATCCGTATTAGCTCATCCACATCGTCCTCCGTCATTAGCAGCTCATGTTCACGGACAAACTCAATTGCCCGGTCGATTGATTCAACTAGACACATCGTCGTCAATCTCCCTGTTGCGTAGGTGGTGCACCCGCGCCCTCCGTGGCCCCGAATGCGGCGGAAACGGTTAGATTGCCTTAGGCATGGGGCTGGGTGGCTTCTCCTGGGGGATAGCCGAGCCGTCGAACACCCGATCAATGACCCCTAAAGCTTCGATCATTTCCGGCGTAAGGTTTTCTAAGGTTCCGTAAGTCGAACGCTACATGGCCAAGATTTCCGGCCCCCTGCTCGACCGCATCGACATCCAAATCGAAGTGCCGGCCGTTCCCTTCCGCGAACTTTCGGCGAAAACGCCGGGCACCTCCAGCGCCCAGATGCGCGAGGTCGTGGAAGCCGCCCGCGAAGTGCAACAAGCTCGCTTCGCCGGAACTGGCACCCGTCACAACGGCCGCATGACGCACCGGCAGATTCGGCAGTTCTGCCCCTTGGACGACCCCTGTATGAATCTCCTTCGCGCCACGATGACCGAACTCGGCCTTTCGGCCCGGGCGCACGACAAAATCCTGCGCCTCGCCCGTACCATCGCCGACATCGAGTCCAGCGAGTCGATCCGTCCCGAGCACATCAGCGAGGCGATCAACTACCGCACGCTCGACCGGAACCTGTGGACGTAGGCGTCTGATCGTCGCGTTCACTATCGCTTGGCTCACCGAACTTTTTGCCCGGAATTCTCTGGACAAAGCTAGCGGGTTCCTTTACTCTGACGGGTGGCGTGTGGGCCGCCTCCTTTTGGATCGTTTATTTTTCGCGTGGCCCACGCGGACGAAAATCGGGTCGACAGTTGGCAGGACGAAGAGGCTCGCGAGGGCAACGCGAGAGTCCGGCCGAGCGAAGTGCGTCTTATTTTCGTTATCGCGTTCCTACGGACAGAGGAAGAGCCATGTCGACCTATCGAACGGTCCCGCGCGGACCATGCGCTGTTGCGCGCCCCCAGCGTTTTGCACGTTCCCGCAATTTCGCTTCCAGCCGGTTTTCCAGCCTCAGACTCGAAGCCCTCGAACAGCGTCACCTGCTGACGGCCACGGTGGTCGAAGTGACCACCACCCAGGACGTCATCGATCCGAACGACGGCCTCGTCTCCTTGCGCGAAGCCGTGCTCGAAGCAAACGCCTCGCCGAATGACTACCAGATCGTGCTCCCCGCCGGCACCTATACCTTGACAATCCAAGGGGCGAATGAAGATGCCGCGCTCACGGGCGACTTGGACATTCTCAGTAGCGGCAGCGTCACGATCGTCGGCGCGGGCGCCGACACGACGACGATCGACGCTTCCGGCCTGGTTGACCCCAGCCTCGGCTACGGCGACCGGATTCTCGATGCACACAGCGGGGCGTCCCTCGACGTCGAGGGGCTCACACTTACTGGCGGTTGGAGCGGTCGCGGTGGCGCACTAGCCGATGTGGATGCCCGAGTGAGGGTTAACAATTGCGTATTTGTGGGAAACCGCGCAATCATTGGTGGCGCGATCAGCCTAATCGCGCCACACCTTTTGCCGGAGCTAACGATTGAGGAGACCACGTTTTCCGACAACGCAGCACAAGACGAGGGCGGGGCCATCTACGATGACACAGGGACACGATACAGCCTCTTATCCATGAGTGACAGCACGCTTACGGGCAATTCGAGCCGCTTTGGCGGAGCAGTTTACGCTAGTCTGGCATCGTTCTCACGCGTCACTCTTTCAAACAACTCTGCGGAAAGTTACGGCGGCGCGATCCAAATCGGCGGGGGGACCATCAACGATTGCACGATCACGGGCAACTCCGCAGCGTCCGGTGGGGGAATCTACGCCGCTGGCAGTGGAGAATTGACGATCAACTCTAGCAACATCTCCTCCAACGTCGCGGAAAACGGTGGCGCAATCTCCATCAGTGCGGGAACGACAACGATAAACGCCAGTACCCTGTCAGACAACACCGCGACAAACCGTGGCGGCGCCATCGACAACTATTCGGTTTTTCCCCAAATAGCAATAGCAGCTGTCGCCGTGACCGACACCATCCTCTCGGGCAACACGGCCAACAATTCGGGCGGCGGAATCAATAACGGTGGAGTTTCCCACGGTAGCGTCACGGTGCTTGAGCGTAGCACGCTCACCGGCAATTCCGCCGCCAGCGGAGGCGGAGTTTTTAACATGGGTAACAACAGTGTGCTGCAGATTGCGTTGAGTACGATTTCCGGGAACGCGGCCACCAACGGATACGGCGGCGGTGTCAACAACCTGCAGGCGGCGCAGTGTCAAATCACGAGTAGCACGCTCAGTGAGAATACGGCATCGGCCAGCGGCGGCGCGATCTTCAATGCCAACCAGGCAGTGGTCACTGTCGCCGACAGCACCTTGTCGGTAAACCAGGCGGCCGTCGAGGGAGGCGGCCTCTATAACGCGGCTGGCTCCATTGCGACCTTGGCCAGCAGCACTCTGTCAGGCAATGCGGCGGGTGCCTCGGGCGGCGGGGTTTATACCGGCGGCGCCACTACCCAGCTAACTCTGTCAAATACCACGGTTGCGGTTAACCAAGCGGATGCGGACGGAGATGGGTTCGGTACCGGAGGTGGGCTCGACCTGGCGGGTGGAACGACCATGCTAACTAGCACGATCATTGCCGGCAATCGACTCACAAATGCAATGCCAGCAACCGCCAGCGATATCCAACTCGATGGCGGGCAGATCGATCTGGCGAGTTCGTTCAATCTGATTGCCGATCCGGAAACAGCCGGCGGTTTAGTGTACGGCACAAGAGGCAACATAGTCGGCGATGGGAGCGGGCACGCACTGGATGTCCACGCAATTCTCGACACCAACCTGGCCGACAACGGCGGGCCGACGCAGACGCACAAGCTTGTCGACGACAGCCCGGCCATCAACGCCGGCGATCCGGCGTTCGATCCCAACGCAACCGATCCACCGACGCCCTTCGATCAACGAGGCGCGGGGTACAGTCGCGTCGTTGGACGGCATGTGGACATCGGGGCGTTTGAATCTGGTGCCACCTTTCAGACCGTCATCGCCGGCCGGCACGTTTTCTACGACAACTCGACCTTCAACGGTAACATTTCCGGCGTTGGTCCCTTCGATGTGTTCGCCATCGCCACCGACAAACAAGCCCTGCTCCCCAATGGCAGCCTGGCTGGGCCGCAAAACGTCACCAGCTACTCGCGTGGTATTAACGGCATCATGGTCGACATCGCCGGTTCGCATCCGGATATCACGGCCGCCGACTTCATCTTCCGCGTGGGAAGCAACAACGCACCCGATACCTGGGCGGCGGCGCCCGCGCCATCGGCCGTGGTGGTGCTGCCGGGCCAGGGAGACGGCGGATCCGACCGCGTGGAAATCGTCTGGCCCGACGGCGCGATCAAGAACACCTATCTCGAAGTGATCGTCGCGGCCGACGCCCACACGGGCCTTTCGTCCCCCGACGAATTCTTCTTCGGCAACCGGATTGGCGATACGCTGGCAGGCACGCCGGCGAATTATTTTGTCACCAACGCGGCGGACGAGATCGCGGTGCGTACGGCGACGCAATACAGGAACCTCCCGATTACCAGCAACTTGGACATCAACCGGAACGGCTCGCTCGACGATCGGTTTATCGTCCATACCAATGCCGGCGTCCTGCCGCGCATTCAGATTTCTCCCCCTCCCGCCCCGCTCGCGCGGCCGTTAGGCACAAGCGACGCGCTGGCCAGTAAACCAAGCGACGACCTGCGAAACGCCGTGGCCGCGTCGCTGACAGTACCGGCCAAAAGCGTGACCGCCGACGCGGAGTCACCTGCTCCGGCCGTAGTCCTGGCGAAAGCCGCTCCGCTGGGCGCCGCCCAGGTCGACTGGGCCCTGGCGGCCGATTGGTCGTATGCCGCCGATGGTCTCGACGAGCTGTTTTCAACTGGCGATGCGAACGAAGTCGACGAAACGGCGCTCGAACTTCTCGGCGACGCTCTGACGTAGTCGGCTCGGGCACAAGTCCGCTCAAAAAAAGCGATTCACCCCACAAAACGATCCTCGGCAGCACTGGCCGAGGATCGTTTCTCATTGCAGGTGGTGGTCCTGTTGGCACCGTGGTGAAGCGACGCAAGTTGTGTGCGATTTTGCTATACTGGCCAGGAATTGGCCAGGCGGTCATATAGAAATGCTGACGATTTCGAACCGCCGCTTCGATTTGTCCAGCCAGGAGACCGGGCAATGTTTCGTTTTTCGCACGCGCGCAGCGCCGCTTTGTTCCATCGCAAACCGCGCGTGGTCGTCGTTTTCTCCGCGCGTCGAAGAGCTCGAGTCGCGGCGCCTGTTGGCGGCGACCGGGGAGGTCGTGGCGCGGCACATCTTTTACAACGAGTCGAGCTTCGACGGGCAGACGCCCGGGCCGTCGCCATCGGACGACACCGCAATCGCCCCCGACAAGTCGGCCTACATTCCTGGTTCGGGCGTTGTCACCCCGGCCAGCGCGACCAGCTATTCGCGCGGCATCAACGGCATCATGGTCGACATCAGCGGCTCGCACCCGAGCATCTCGGCCGACGACTTCGTGTTTCGCGTGGGTACCGATCCGAACACGCTCGATAATTGGTCCGCGGCCCCCGCTCCCTCGGGCGTGCAAGCGCGTGCCGCCGCCGGCGAAGGCGGGGCCGACCGGGTGACGGTCACCTGGAATGCGGGCGCGATTCTGAATGAGTGGCTGGAGGTGATCGTCGTGGCCAACGACGACACGGGGCTGGCGGTGTCCGATCGGTTTTTCTTTGGCAACCGCGTGGGCGATAATTTTGCCGGTTCGCCCCCGACACTGTTCGTCACGAATGCGGGCGATGAGATTGCTGCCCGACTGAATCCGGCGTTCAACGTCGGACTGACGAATGCGCTCGACTTCGATCGCAACCAGTTTGTTAACGCCGCCGATCAAATCATTGCCCGCACGAACGGTGGTTACCTAAGCCGGATTTCCGTGGCCTCGGAGCTGCCTTCCGTTGCCGCACAATTGTCCAACGACACAGCGCCCGGCGGAACGACCAACAACGACGGGGTGACCAGCGATCCCACCGTGGTAGCGACGATCGACGCGCCCAAGGGCCTTGCCAGCCTCACTGCCGAGCTGAACGGGCTCGGGCCCGTCGACGTTTCGAGCTATTTGAGTGGCAACACGTTGACGGTCGATAGCGCGCTCTACCAAGTCCTAAACGGCGGGCCGCTGCTCGATGGCGACTACCAATTGCGTATCAACCTGGTGGACGCGCACGGTCAAAACGCCATCTCGATGCTCAATTTCACGCTCAGCACGACGGCGCCGGTGGTAACGGCCGCCAGCGCAGTCACGGTATCGAACGACGTCACGCCTCACCTGACGGTCACGGGTTCGGACGATGGCGTGCCGCTTGACAATGTGACGGTCGACGTCGACCTCAACTACGACGGCGATTTTTCGGACCCGGGCGAACTCAACTACGGCACCGCCAGCCTATGGGACGGACTTGGCTATTTCCAACTGCAGCCGGCACTGCCGGCCAACATTGGCGGCGCCGCTTACTACGTGCAGATTCGCGCCCGGGCAAGCGACTCCGCTGGCAACGAGGGGACGAGCACGCCGCTTTCGCTGAAGATCGACACGCTCGGCAACACGGTCCTCGAGGACTACGTCAACACGCCCGACCCCAGTTACGGCTACTCGCTGGCCCGCACCATCAACGGCAGTACCTACACGGCCTACGTGCTTGACCTGACCAGCCAGACCTGGCGAAGCACGGCCGACGTCAATAAGCCGGTCTGGCAGCACTGGCTGCAGATCATCGTGCCCAACGGCGCGAGCCTCAGTTCCAACACGGCGCTGCTGCTTATCGACGGCGGCTCCACGCAAGCCACGGCGCCCACTTCCGTCAGCTCCCAACTGGTGAGCATTGCCGAGCAAACGGGCAGCATTGTGATCGACCTGCCCACGGTTCCAAACCAACCGCTGATCTTCACCGGCGACCCCGGCAACAGCCGCACGGAAGATGAGATTCTCTCGTATACTTTCCGGCAATACATGGACCACCTCGGCGAACCGGGCAACGAGACCTGGCCCGCGCTGTTGCCGATGGTCAAAAGCGCCGTGGCCGCCATGGACGCCACCCAGTCGTTCGTGCCCACGGTTGTTCCCTCGGGCCACGTCGACGACTTTGTCGTCACCGGCTATTCCAAACGCGGCTGGACTACCTGGCTCACCGCCGCGGTCGACGATCGGGTGCGGGCCATCATACCGGGCGTGATCGACGTACTTAACATCGACGAGCAGATGAAGCATCATTACGAGTTCTACGGCGGCTTTTCATCCGCCATCAACGACTACGTGGGCTTCAACATCGTGCAGGATTCCTTTACTCCCGAGGGGCAGGAGCTCGGCCGGGTTATCGACCCGTACTTCTACTTGAACAACGGGCGCTTCGACGACATGCCAAAGTTGCTGCTGAACGCCTCGGGCGATGAATTCTTCGTACCGGATTCGGGACAGTTTTACTTTAGCGACATTCCCGGCACGCAAAACTATGTGCGCTACGTGCCCAATTCGGGGCACGGCATTTCCTCCACGATTGCCGGTCAGAGCACGGTCGCCTTCTTCAATTCCGTGGTGCAGAACGCGCCGCTGCCGGAGTTCTCGTGGACCGTTCGGTCCGACGGACAGATTGCCGTCGACGCCACCACGACTCCATCGAGTGTCGTCGTATGGCGCGCCACGAATCCCACCGCCCGCGACTTTCGCAAGGCATATACGTCGGTCACTTGGACGTCCACGACGGTGCCGCAATCGCCCGACGGTATGTACCGTGCCGAGTCGACGTTGGCCGGTGCCGGCGCTCAGGCGTTCTTTATCCAATTGACGTTTCCCGGATCGTATCCGGGCGCCGATCAGACTTTCACCACGCAGGTGAGCGTCGTCGACACATTCAGCACGACACCGTGGCCCTATTACATGCCGGTCAACCCGCCGCCGGGCGGAGCGCTGGTGGCAAATGAGTTGAGCGTTGTTGCATCAGCTGACACGATCGACTCCGTGGCGTTCGCGCTCACCCTTGCAAGGAACGATTTGTACGTGGCCGATCCGGTAGTTGCGCCCGTTGTGGTTCTACGAGCGAACGCTTTGGCGGTGGAACAGGCTACTGGGCGGGCAACTGCACTTTACGAGACTGAGCCAATGCTAGTGCTGAGCGGCGAGGAAGTCGAAGACGAACTCGTTTCTGTCCTGCTAGGCGATGTGGAATCGCTGGAGCTCGAACTTTGACGTGCCGTTTACGCCAGCAGGTCGCTCACCAGCTTGGCTTGCGTGACGTCGGCGTCCGTCAGGCTTGCCAAGCGACCGTCGTGCGGAAAAGTTAAGCGACGATGGTCGAGACCGAGCGCCGTCAGCAGCGTGGCATGAAAGTCGTGCACCGTGACGACCTTGTCGACGGCCTCGTAGCCAAAATCATCGGTGGCACCGTGCACATAGCCGCGTTTGAACCCGCCGCCGGCCAGCCACAGCGAGAAACCACGGCGGTTGTGATCGCGCCCGTCAGACCCTTGCGAAATAGGCAGACGGCCGAATTCGCCCGTCCACAATACGATCGTCGAATCGAGCAGCCCGCGTCTTTTGAGGTCCTGCACCAGTGCCGCGCTAGGCCGATCAGTCTTGGCACACAGCCCCTTGAGGCTCTCGGCGTTTTTGCTGTGCGTGTCCCAAGGCTGCGAGCTCAAAAAGATTTGCACGAAGCGGACGCCCTGCTCCACCAATCGCCGGGCAACCAGGCAGCGCGTGCCGTATTCGCGCGTGGCCGGATCGTCGAGACCGTACAGCGCCCGAGTCTCGGCCGTTTCGTCAGAAATGTCGAGAACGTCGGGCACCGCCGTTTGCATGCGGGCGGCCGTTTCGAAGTTCGCCAACCGCGCGGCCAATTCGGTGTTCTCTGGATGCCGCTCCAAGTGCGCCCGATTCAGGCGCTCCAGAAAGCCGAGTTGATTACGGCGCGCTTCGTGCGACATTCCTTCAGGGGTTTGCAAATTGAGCACGGGCGACTTGCCAGCGCCGAACGGTGTCCCCTGGTAAAGCGCGGGCAACCATCCGGCCGTCCAATTCCGCGTGCCATCGACGGGCAATCCACCCGGATCGGACAGCACCACGTACGCCGGCAGGTTCTGATTTTCCGTTCCCAGGGCATAGGTTACCCACGAACCCCAAGTCGGCATGCCAGCCAGGAACTTGCCGCTATGAATCAATCGCAGCGCCGACTCGTGGTCGACGCTCTCGGTGTTCATCGAACGCACGAGTGTCAGTTCATCGGCGATGCCGGCTGTGTGCGGCAACAGTTCGCACAACTCCATGCCGCACTGCCCGGCCGGGGCAAACTTGAACGGCGATCCCAGCACATTGCCCGCCTGATTGGTGAAGTGCACCTCCAGGTCGCCGCCGGGATACGGTTTGCCGTGGTACTTCGTCAGGGCTGGCTTGGGGTCGAACAAATCCATCTGGCTCGGACCGCCATGCTGGAACAGGCAGATCACGCTCTTGGCCTTCGCTGGCAGGTGCGCCGCCGCCGGTTTGAGGTCCGACGTGGCACCCGCCGCGGGCTTTCCGCCTGCCAGTAGATGCGCCAATGCCAGACCGCCCAGCGACCCGGCATATCCCCCCAGAAACATCCGACGCGAGATGTCGATTGCCGACGGACGACTTTCAAGCTTCATGGTCACGTCTTACTCCACATAGAGAAACGCGTTGCTGGCCAGCAGCATCTGGCAAAAGTCGTTCCAGGGTCGCAAGTCGTCGCCATTACCGCCGTACAGTTCCTGCTGCGATGCGACGAATTCCAATGCGGCTTGGCGCTCGGCGTCCGTTGGCGGCCGCGACACGGCCAGCAGAAACGCCCGCTCGATTCGCGCGCTTGCGTCCTGCCCCGCCTCGGATGCCAGCCGCTCGGCAAACTGCCTCGACTGGCGCAGCATGAACGGCGAATTCAACAGGCTCAACGATTGCAAAGGCATGGTCGACACTGGCCGCTGGATGCAATTGAACACGATGCTCGGCGAATCGAACACGCCCAATAGACTCAACGTCTGTGTACGGCGCTGTTGCAAATAGATCGAGCGGCGGCTGGCACCTGGTGTGTCGTGCTTCACAACAACTTCCCCCGCGGCGTCGCGCGTCGTGGGAATATAGTGCCCGGTCATTCCCGAATCGAGTGCGCCGCTGGTGGCCAGAATCGTGTCGCGAAGCGCTTCGGCATCGAGCCGCCGCGCCGGCATCCGCCACACCAGGCGATTCTCCGGATCGACGTCGAATGCTTTGGAATTGAGCGCGCTCGACTGCCGGTATGCGGCCGAGTTCAAAATCGCCCGGTGCAGCGCTTTCACGCTCCAGCCGCTTTCCACCAGCCGGCCAGCCAGGTACTCAAGCAGCCCTGGATGCGACGGTGGCGAACCGCTCACGCCCAGGTTTTCCGTCGTCGCCACGATGCCGGTGCCAAAATGATGATGCCAAATTCGATTCGCCTGCACGCGGGCCATGAGTGAAGCTGGGCGCGAACCGGGCGCCGTGACCCAGCGGGCCCAGGCCAGCCGGCGTCCTGTCGACCCGGCGCCTTTGAATGGCACGTCAACGTCAAGCGATTCGTCCGTTTCGGCCAACGCGGTGATCGGTGCCGGAAATACCTTTTCGCCCGGCGTGGCGTGGCTGCCGCGTTCCAGCAAAAATACGTCGGGCGGTGACGCCGAACCGTCCGTCAGCCAGGAGATTTTTCCCGGCTCGATGCCGCGAGATTTCTCTTTCTCCGCAATCGCCGTGGTCAACTTTTCCTGCCGCTCCGTAAGCACTACGCGGAGCTGCTTGTCCTCTTCGACCCGGGCCGCGTCTCCCTGCTCGATGATTACATTGTCGACCACGAAGCTACGACCGCAGCAATACTCGAAGCCGAAGCCGCCGGCCGGCAATTGCTCGGCCGAAAGAGTGAGCGTTCGAGGTTCGGGAATCCCGTCGTAGAGATGTTCCACCAGGCACTTGCCGTCGGCCAGACGCGTGATCCGCAGGCCGTAGCTGTGACCCGGCTGATACTTCGCCGCGCCAAGCGTGCCGGCCGTGTCCGCGTCGGCGCCCGGGTAATCGACGTGCACGCCCGCGCCCCCGGCCGGATTGCCGTCGATGAGCACGTTGCCCCCGGAGACTGGGCCGCTGTCGTCAAAGTCATGCAGGGCCACAAAGTATCCAACGCGCGCCGCCGGCATGCCCCCTTCTTCCGCCTTGTCGTCGATCAGATCGAAGGTCACTTGAATCCAGGCACCTTCCGGCTCGGGCGACCAGTCGAACGATTGACGTGTCGATAGCCACCGATCTCCGCTGGAGCCACTTTCCAACACACACAGTGCGCCGTTTCTGATTTGCGCTCCCGGTGTCGTGGCGGCGTCGAGGTTGACCACCGGTATGCCGCCTGCCGTATCGTCGCCCGGCGCGGTGGCGCTCCAGGCGTCGGCCAGGGGTGCGCCGCCTTCAACAAACTCGTCACGAAACAGGACCTGGCCGGTCAGGCGGTGCTGCTCGACCCACTGGCGAAAATCGCTTCGCAGCGCGGCGATCTCAGCGTCGATCCGACGTCCTTTTTCTTGCCACTCTTCCAGTTCGCCCGGCAGATTGGCCCGCACGAAGCGATCGTTGGGCTTGATCCAATTTTTGATGTCGAACGCCGGATAGAATACCGACTGCAATTGATAGTAGTCGCGCTGCGAAAAGGGCTCGAATTTGTGGTCGTGGCACTTCGCGCATTGCACGGTCAGCCCTAACAGTGACGAGGCCACGATCTGCATGCACGTTTCCAGCGCCGTGTAGCGATCGTTCTTGAGTTCATCCGGATTGCCGTCGCTTTCGCCCGTACCGTCCTGCCCGTTGCGCAGATAATGCGTCGCCTCCAGTAGCGAAATGATCGCGGGCGTCGCGTCGCCACCAGGAATGAAGCCCGACAGCTCATCGCCGGCGATTTGTTCGCGGACGAACTGGTCCCAGGGCTTGTCTTCGTTGAACGAGCGGATAACGTAGTCGCGATAGCGATAGGCCAGTGGCCGGTCGGTGTCGGCGTTGAAGTAGCCATTGCTGTCGGCGTAGCCGGCCGCATCGAGCCAGAATTTGCCCCATCGCTCGCCGTAGTGTGGTGAGGCCAAATAGCGATCGACCATTTGCGCGTAGGCGTCCGGCGTGGCGTCGTTTTGAAACTGCGCGACCTCCTGCGGCGTGGGGGGCAAACCAATCAAATCCAGCGCCACCCGGCGAATCAGCGTCGCCCGATCCGCCTCGGGATTGAACGAAAGTCCGTCGCGCTCCAACTCCGCGAGCAGAAACCGGTCGACGTCACCGGCTACTCGCGAAGCATCCGCTACCTTGGGCGGCGCGACTTTTGCTAGCGGTACGAACGCCCAGTGATCGCCTGACGGATGGTCGCTTCCCTGTGGTGGCAGGCCGGTTGCTCCCGCGGCAATCCAGTGGCGCAGGACCTCCTTTTCGTCGTCCCCCAGCGGTTCCTCGGGCGGCATTTCGTCCGCCACAACGCGTTGCCAGAGCAAGCTCTGGTCGAGATTACCCGCCGCGACGGCCGGTCCGCTTTCTCCCCCACGCGCGAGCAGACCCGGCGTGCTGAGGTTCAGCGTTCCCTCGGTCTTGGCCGGGCCGTGGCATTTGACGCACCGTGTTTTGAGCAGCGGCACGACGTCGTGCAACAGCCGCGGCGGGGCGTCCTCGGCAGCCAGCAAAGCCTGCGTGCTCGCCAAGGATATAAACAGCGCGAAGCAAAGTTTCCGCATCGTGGCCTCTGATATTTCTTTAGGCGGGAAGGCCAGGCCCTAGTATAACCGAACGCCGATGCGTTTGGGCAGTGGTTTCTGTTGTGCTTTGACGACAACCGCACGGTCACGGGCCTTGAGCCCCCTGCCCCGTAAGGTAAGGTTATGAGTGCTCGAAACTGGCAATTCCCTCAAACCCCGTGCGGACTAGCGAACATGAATGGTCTCTTGCGACTTGTTGCCGGTGGAATCGTCTTGGGTGTCATGAGCCATTCGGCTCAGACCTGGGGGGCCGACCAGGCGGCCGATCCAAACAAGGCGGCACAGGCCTTCGTCGACCGCTACGAGAAACAAGTTCGTCCGCTGGAAATCGCGCTCAATCTCGCCTGGTGGAAAGCCAACACCACGGGCAAGGATGAGGACTTTGCCGCCAAGGTCGAAGCCCAAAACAAATACGACGCGGCCCTGACCAACCGCGAGCAGTTTGCCGAACTCAAAGAACTCAAGGGAGCCAAGCTCGACGATCCGATTCTGGCCCGTCAAGTTGACGTGCTCTACCGCATTTACCTCGAAAAGCAGGTGCCGGCGGAATTGCTGCAGCGAATCAACTCGAAGGCCAATGAGATCGAGCAGGTGTTCAACGTTTATCGGGCCAAGCTGAACGGCAAGGAGATCACCGATAGCGAAGTGCGCCGCATCCTCAAGGAATCGAAAAACTCCGCCGAGCGGCAGGCCGTATGGGAATCGAGCAAGGGTGTCGGCGCCGCTGTCAACGACGACCTGCGGCAACTCGTCGCTTATCGCAACGAGGCCGCGAAGCAGCTGGGCTTCAAGGACTTCCACGCCATGCGGCTCTACCTGGCCGAGCAAGACCAGCAGCAGGTCCTGGCGCTGTTCGACCAACTCGACGAATTAACCCGCGAGCCGTTCGCCCGGGCGAAGGCCGAAATCGACGTTGCGCTGGCCGATTACTTCGGCATTTCGGTCGACGAATTGCATCCCTGGCACTACCAGGACCCGTTCTTTCAGGAAGCGCCGGCCATCAGCGACGTGAGCCTCGACAAGGCGTTCGCCAATGCTGACATTTTGGCCATCTGCCGAAAGTTCTACGATGGCATCGGCCTGCCGATCGACGACGTGATCGCCCGCAGCGACCTGTACGAAAAACCCGGCAAGAGCCCACACGCCTTCTGCACGGATATCAACCGCGAGGGAGACGTTCGCGTGCTGGCCAACATCGTTCCCAACGAATATTGGATGGGCACGATGCTGCACGAATTGGGCCATTCGGTTTACAGCAGTAAGAACATTCCGCGCAGTCTCCCCTATACGCTCCGGACCGACGCGCACATTCTATGCACCGAAGGGGTGGCGATGATGTTCGAGCGGTTCAGCAAGAGCGGTGAGTGGCTCGAGGAGATGGGCGTCTCGGTTGCCGACCCGGCGGCCTACAGCAAGGCCGGCGCCACGATGCGCCGCAACCAATTGTTGATCTTCTCGCGCTGGTGCCAGGTGATGCTTCGCTTCGAGCAGCAGATGTACGCCAATCCAAATCAAGACCTCAACAAGTTGTGGTGGGACCTGGTCGAGAAGTACCAGCTTATTAAGCGGCCCAAGGGACGCAACGCCCCCGACTTCGCCGCCAAGATCCACGTCGTCTCGGCGCCGGCCTACTATCACAACTACATGATGGGGCAGCTTTTCGCCTGCCAGGTTCACGCCACGATCGCCAAAGAAGTTCTGCACGCCAAGGACATTCCAGGTGCGATTTACACCGACAACAAAAACGTCGGCGAATACATGAAGAGCCGCGTGTTTGGGCCTGGCGCCACGCTCAGCTGGAACGAGCTGACGAAGCACGCCACCGGCGAGGACTTGAACGCGAAGGCTTTCGCGGCGGAGTTTAGCGCGAAATAACCGCTAGCTGTCGGGTTTGAATTGCGATTGCCAAGCTCGGCTGAGTTGAGGGGGCGCGGCCGATTCTTCGTTCCCCGGGTGTCGCTGCCGGCTTGCCAAACACAAGGGTGCCCATCGGACCCGGTTTTCTTGCGTATGCAAGTTCTGTTTGCCAGAATAGCAGTCGCCCTCCCGCTTCCGTCACTCCTTGCCTGGCGCGTGCCTGAAACATTCTCATGCGGTTGTCAGTTCTCATTTCCCTGGTGGCGGTATTTGCGTCTGCTCAACGCCTTGCCGCGGAAAACGCAACGACACTGCCGTTTGGTATCGAACACCGCACGCCTTGGGCCAACACTCGCCTTGTCGGTTCACCCGAGCCTCCCCTGCCCTACACGGTTGAGAAGGTCTTTACGCAACTCGACCTGCCGACGCCAATCTACATTGCCGTCGAGCCCGGCAGCGAATACCTGTGGGTTGTCCTGAACGCGGCCGGCGACACGCCGTCGCGGATCGTAAGGTTTGAAAATAAGTCCGACGTATCCAGCTTCGAAACAATCCACGAGGCGCCCGATCGCATCATCTATTCCGTCGCCTTCGATCCAAACTTCGCGATCAACCGACTGATATACGTCTTCACCAACGGTCCGACGAAGGAGAGTGAACGGCAAGACCGCGTGGCGCGATACGAGTTCGATGCCGGTCCGCCGGCGCGGTTGGTGCCGGAGTCCGAGCTTGCCATCATCGCGTGGCGCTCCGCCGGGCACGACGGCGGCGACATGGCGTTCGGTGGCGATAGCTTTCTGTATCTCACCACCGGCGATGGCACTGGCGACTCCGACGGCTGGAACAGTGGTCAAACGCTCGACGATCTGCTCGGTTCCGTCCTCCGCATTGACGTCGCCGACGCAACAGCCGCGCAGCCGTATCGCGTGCCGGCGGACAATCCGTTCGTCAAGTTGGCCGACGCCAAGCCGGAGATTTTCGCTTACGGCCTCCGCAATCCTTGGCGGATGAGCTACGACCGCGCCACCGATCAACTGTGGGTCGGGAACAACGGGCAGGACCTGTGGGAAACGGCCCACCTCGTCCGTCCCGGCGAAAACTATGGCTGGAGCGTTTACGAAGGGAGCCATCCGTTCTATCTCGAACGCCAGCGCGGCCCGACGCCCATTGTGCCGCCGACCATCGAACACTCCCATGCCGAATTCCGCTCGCTCACCGGCGGCGTCGTCTATCACGGCGACGTCTTGCCGGACCTCGCGGGCGTTTATATTTACGGCGACTACTCCAGCGGCCGCATCTGGGGGATGAAGCACGACGGCGAACGTCCGCTCTGGCATCGCGAGCTGGCCGACACGAGCCTCATGCTCTCCGGCTTCTGCGTCGACCAGCACGGCAGGCTGCTCATCGCCGACCACGGCAGTGGCATCTATCGCCTGATCCCTTCTCCCCAAGGCGAGAATCGGCCACCGTTTCCCATCCGGCTCAGCGAAACCGGCCTGTTCCTCAACACCTCCCGGCATGAAATCGATCCGGGCCTGATCCCCTACTCGGTCAATGCACCCGCCTGGATGGATAGTGCCGCTGCTCAGCGCTTCATGGCCGTGCCCGGCGATGCGAAAGTCACCTACAGCGCGGGCCAAAGCTGGGGCTTTCCCGACGGCACGGCGCTTGTGCAAACCCTTTCGCTGGACAAGGAAGTCGGTAATCCCGCGACAGCGTTCCGCGTCGAAACACGCGTTTTACTCCGCCAGCAGAACGAATGGGCCGGCTACACATATCGTTGGAACGCCGAGCAAACCGACGCCGAACTCGTCTCGCGTGACGGCGCCGAAACGGAATTTCAGATCACCCGTGTAGATGGACATCGCGAACCGCAAACGTGGCGATTCCCCAGCCGCGCCGACTGTCTCACCTGCCACAGCCGGGCCGCCAACTTCGTACTCGGCATCACTGAGGCTCAGCTAAACCGCACTCACGACTTCGCCGGCGAAACGTTCGACCAACTGCCAACGCTCGACCACATCGGTCTCTTCGCCGCCGAACTCCCCAAGACAGAAACCCCACGAGCGGCGCTCGCCAATCCCTACGACGCCCGCCAAGACCTCGAAGCTCGGGCTCGCAGCTACCTGCATGTCAATTGCGCTGCCTGTCACGTTGCCGCCGGCGGCGGCAATTCCCGCATGGAGCTTGGCTTCGGCACGCCCCGCGAAAAGATGGAACTCATCGAAGCGCGCCCGCAGCACGATTCGTTCGGCATTTTCAATGCGATGCTGGTGGCCCCTGGCGATCCAGACCGTTCGGTGCTTATTCGCCGGCTATCGCATCGCGGCCGCGGGCAGATGCCGCCTTTGTGGAGCCAACAAGTCGATGAGAACGCCGTCTCGCTGATGCGAGAATGGATCGCCAGCCTCAAGCCGTCACGCCCGATTGTACGGGAGTGGTCGCTGGCCGAGCTGCGGCCGCGGCTCGAAGGGCTTACGACAAACCGTTCTCCAGCCACGGGTGAAAAGGCCTTTCGCGAAATTGGCTGTGCGCAGTGCCACAAAGTGGGCACCGATGGTGGCAGCGTCGGTCCCGACCTCTCGGACGTTGGCAAGCGGCTCACCTCGGCCGAGTTGCTCGAATCGCTTGTCGAGCCTTCGGCCAAGATCGCCGATGCCTACGCTACCTGGCACCTGCAGACCGCCGACGGCCAGGTTCATTCCGGCCGCATCGATCGCGAGGATGAGCGGTTTGTCGTCCTCCGCGGCGGTTCGGCCCTCGACGCCTTCGTCGAGATTCCGGTGGGCGAAATCGAAGCCCGCCGCAAGAGCGACATTTCCAACATGCCCGCCGGCATCGTCAACGTCCTCCACGAGCACGAGATCCTCGATCTGCTCGCGTACTTGCTGAGTCAGCGCGGAGATTGAATCGCCTTCATCGCGATTTCGCTATGGATTTCGGGTGCCACTGCTGGTCCGCCCGGCCACGGATGAAGCACGTGTTTATTGACCGCCGCGCGCCGGCCGGAGATAATCCCTCAAGCGTTTCCAATCATCGCCGTTCGGCGTCATCCAAGGCGGAGGATTACGGGCATGGTCAACTCTCATCTTGTTCGCACAATGACCACGCGGATTTGCACGATGCTTGCGCTGCTCGTCGTGGCGTCCTCCCTTGCCATCGCTTCGCACCGGGAAGTCATGGTTCCCATGCGCGACGGCGTGAAGCTGGCCACCAACGTTTTCCTGCCCGAGGGCGAGGGACCTTGGCCGGTCGTGCTGTCGCGCACCCCCTACAACAAAGGCAAGGCCGAGGATCGCGAGAAAGGCGAGAAGCAGTATCTCGAAAATGGCTATGCCCGAGTCGTGCAGGATTGTCGCGGCCGGTTCGCGAGCGAAGGGGAGTATCGGGCATTCATCGACGACTTCAACGACGGCTATGACACCATCGAATGGATCGCCAAGCAGCCCTGGTCGAATGGCACGGTGGGCATGATCGGCGGCTCGGCCCTGGGCATCACGGCTAACCACGCCGCCATGAGCGGCAATCCGCATCTCAAGTGCAACGTCGTGATCGTGGCTCACGGCAGCTCGTACCACAATTCCGGCTATCCGGGCGGCGTATTCCTCCAGAACCTGAACGAGGAATGGCTCCGCAAGCAGGGCGTTCCGCCGGCGGACGTTCCGCGGCCGATCCATCGCGTCTACGACGATTCGTTTCGCAAGCTCGACATCGAGCACTACTTCGATAAGATTACCGTCCCCACGGTCAACATCGGCGGCTGGTATGACATCTTCAGTCAAGGCAACATCGATTGCTTCGAGGGCCTCCAGCATCGCGGCGGCGAGGGAGCCAAGGGAAACCAAAAGCTCATCATGGGCGCCTTCGGACACGGCCAATTGAAGGGCGACCTCAAGTACCCGGGCAACGCGGGCCTCGGCAATCTGAACGACGTCGCCATGAAGTGGTTCGACCACTGGCTCAAGGGCCAGGACAACGGCATCGACCGCGAACCGGCCGTCCGCTATTACATGATGGGCGACACGTTTGACGAGAACGCGCCGGGCAATGAGTGGCGCACGTCCGACGTTTGGCCGCCGGCGCACCAAGAGACGTCCTACTACCTGCACGCTGGCGGAAAGCTCTCCACTGACAAGCCGGCGACCGACGCCAGCGCGTCGGAAGCGTCCGACACGTTCGTCTACGATCCTCAGAACCCCGTGCCCACGGTTGGCGGCAACAACCTCATGCTGCCGCTGGGCCCGATGGACCAGCGCAAAGTCAGTAGCCGTGACGACGTATTGAAATACGAAACCGCGCCGCTCGCGCAGCCCGTCGAAATTGCCGGTCCCGTTGCAGCCGAGTTGTTCGTCAGCACCGACGCCGAAGATACCGACTTCACCGTCAAGCTCGTCGATGTCTATCCGAACGGCTACGAAGCCTTGGTGCTCGATCAGGCGTTCCGGCTTCGCTTCCGCGAGGGCTTCAATCGCATGGTGAAGGCCGAGCCGGGCAAGGTTTACCCAATCACCGTCGATCTTTGGTCCACCGCGCTCGTGTTCAACAAGGGGCACAAAATCGCGATCCAAGTTAGCAGCAGCAACTCGCCCCGCTTTGAGCCCCACTCGAACACCTGGAAACCAGTCACGAGCCCCGACCAAACCGTCAAGGCACAAAATACCGTGTATCACACGGCGGCGCAGGCCTCGCGGCTCTTGCTGCCCGTGACCAAGGTCTACGGAGAGACCGCGGCCAAGTAGGCGCCCCTGACGCGATGTGCACGCTTTCGATCGTTCCCTGGCAGCCCGGCGGTCCGCAATCCGTTGGCGTGCGCATCGTCTGCAGTCGCGACGAATCGGTGCTGCGTCCTCCGGCACGCCCGCCCGAGATGCGCCGCGCCGGCGAACGGCAAATCCTGATGCCGGTCGATCCTGTTTCCGACGGCACCTGGATTGCCGTGAGCGACGCGCCGCTGGCCGGCATCTTGATGAACGTCTACGTGGCCCAGTCCGAACCGCGCGACATCATCCTTCCCGACGACCGGCAACCGGTCAGCCGCGGCACGATCGTTCCGCGCATGCTGGCCGCCGGCAACATGGCTGCCGCGCTCGTGCTGGCCGATAAGCTCGAGGTCGCCCAGTTCGAGCCGTTCCGCCTCATTCTGGTCGACGACATTACCTACGCCGAAGTCGTCTGGTCGGCCGGTCAGTTCAGCGTCAGCAAGCCCGAGCCTGTTGCCCAGCCAGTATTCTTCACCTCCTCCGGTCTGGGTGACGACGTCGTGGCCAACCCGCGTCGCAAGCTCTTCGAAGAGCTGTTCGCTCCCGGCCAGGATTGGCCTAGCGCGCAGGATGACTTTCATCGCCATGTGTGGCCCGATCGCCAGTTCGCCAGCGTCTGGATGACCCGGCCGGAGGCCCGCACGCAAAGTATCACCTGGCTCGAAATCGGCCCGCAGCGTGTCGAGATGCGCTACGGAGCCCGGCAGGGCGCCAGCAACGATCTCGACGTCGGACCGCCGCAAACGCTCGTCGCCCAGGATCACCAGCCCGATACGGGTGCCTAACGGTTTCTTTGCTCTTGCATGCCGCCCACGGTGCGAGGATAAACAGCCTGCATGTCGAGCGAAGGAAAATACGTCCTGGCGATTGATCTGGGAAGCAGCGGCCCTAAGGTCTCGCTGGTCTCACAATGCGGCGAACTCGCGGCCCGCGCATCGGGGCGCACCGCCACGTTTACCACGCCCGATGGCGGCGGCGAACAAGACCCGGACGAGTGGTGGCGCGTCATCGGCGGCTGCGTCCGCCAGCTGGTTGAAACCTCGGGCGTGTCGAAACAGCAAATCATCGCGCTGAGCTGCGCCTCGCAGTGGTCGGTTACCGTGCCGGTCGACCGCGAGGGCCGGCATCTGATGAACGCCATTCACTGGAGCGACAGCCGCGGGGCACCCCACACCAAGCGCATCACGGGAGGACTGATAAAGGTTAGCGGCTACGGACTCCGCCGCATGACTCGCTGGGTGAAGCTAACCGGCGGCGTCCCCACGCACTCAGGCGCCGACGCGCTGGCCCACATTCTGTTCCTCCGGCACGAGCGCCCCGAAATCTATCGCGCTACCTACAAGCTGCTCGAGCCGATGGATTACATCAACTTTCGGCTCACCGGCCGCGCGGCGGCCACCTATGCGACCGTCTACCCCTATCTCCTCACCGACAATCGCGACAACACGCACGTCACCTACAACGACGGACTGATCGCCTGGTGCGACCTGCACCGCGACAAACTTCCTGACCTGGTGCCGGTCGGCACCATCCTCGGGACGATCCGGCCGGAGGCGGCGGCCGAGTGGGGGCTCTCGCCCGAGACGCAAGTCGTCGCCGGCACACCCGATAGCCAGGCCGCGGCGATCGGCTCGGGCGCGGTCCACGATTTCGAGGGGCACGTCTGCCTGGGCACCACAGCCTGGCTGAGTTGCCACGTGCCGTTCAAAAAAACCAACTTGCTCACCTATCTCGCCACGATGCCCTCGGCAATGCACGGCCGCAACATGGTCATGGCCGAGCAGGGCGCCGCCGGCAAGTGCCTGCAAGTATTCGTCGAACAGTGGCTCTGTCCGCGCAACGCGCTCAGTGACGAAGGCGCGCCGGCCGACGTCTATGAGCGACTCGAACGCCTGGTTGCCGATGTTCCCGCCGGCAGCGAGGGGTTGTTATTTCTCCCCTGGCTCAACGGTGCCGGACCGCCGAGCGGCGAAAGCGCGATCCGCGGCGGGTTTCTGAATCAATCGTTGCGCACCGGCCGCGCGCATGCCGCCCGCGCCGTGATGGAGGGCGTGGCCATGAATTTGCGCTGGCTGCGCGAGGCCGTCGAACCGTTCGTGGGCCGAAAGTTCGAAAGCCTGCACTTCATCGGAGGCGGCGCCCGTAGCGACACCTGGTGCCAGATCATGGCCGACGTGCTCGACCGCCCGATCCGCCGCATGGCAGACCCCGAAATGGCGATTTCGCGCGGGGCGGCAATGGTGGCCTGGGTCGCACTGGGACAAATGTCCGTGTTTGATCTGCCGTCGCTGGCGCGTGTGCAGCATACGTTTGAGCCCGATCCGGCCCACCGGCAAGTCTACGAACAACTGTTCGCCGAGTTCCTCAGCAGTTATAAAGCGAACAGGGGAATCTTCCGCCGGCTGAATGCTCCCCGTCATCCGGCCACATCGAGTTGACGTTCCACAGGAGAAATTCAAGTGTCTGCTGAAGCCGAATCCGAACAGGGAATCCTCGGTCCGCTCGATGCCATGATGCATCCTTACCGGGAGCAATTTGAAATCCATGACCACCTTCCCACCGACGGCGTGCCGCGCGGTGACATCCTGCGCGAAATGGAAGAGCTCGCACGAATCGAGCGCGATCGCTGGAAGGGAGGCTTCGCCTCGGGCTCGGTCTACAACGGCGACGACGAGCACATCGCGTTCGTCAACCAGGTGTATAACCTGCAGTCGCAATGCAACCAGTTGCACACCGACTTGTGGCCCAGCGCCGCGAAGTTCGAGGCCGAGATTGTCGCCATGACGGCCCACATGCTTGGTGCCGGACAGGTCGAGGCCCCCTTCGGTAGCGAGGAAGGGATCTGCGGTTCGGTCACCTCCGGCGGATCGGAGAGCATCCTGCTGGCAATGAAGACCTATCGCGACTACTACCGCGACAAGCGCGGCATCACCGAGCCGGAAATCGTCGCGCCCATCTCCGCCCACGCGGCTTTCCACAAAGCCGCACAATACTTCGGGCTCAAAATCAAGGTCACGCCGCTCGACGGCGACTTCCGCGCGGTCGTGCAGGCGATGGCAGACGCGATTACGCCCAACACGATTGCCCTGATCGCATCGGCCGTCAATTTTCCCTACGGCACGATCGACCCCATCGACCAGATCGGCGCGCTGGCCCAGCAGCACAAGCTCGGCTTGCATGTCGACGGTTGCCTCGGCGGATACTTTCTCCCCTTTGTCGAAAAGCTGGGGCGCAAGGTGCCGCCGTTCGACTTCCGCGTGCCAGGCGTTACCTCCATGTCGTGCGACACGCACAAGTACGGCTATGCCCCCAAGGGCACGTCGGTCGTCCTTTATCGCGGCCAGGAGCTACGCCGCTTCCAGTACTTTACGTTGGCTGATTGGCCGGGCGGTCTGTACTACTCGCCCACCTTTTCCGGCAGCCGCCCCGGCGGATTGAGCGCGGCCTGCTGGGCGGCGCTGGTCTCGATGGGCGAGTCGGGTTACAAAAAAACCACTCAGAGCATCCTCGACGCCGTGGCCACCATGCACCAGGGAGTCGCCACGATCCCGGGGCTCAAGATTCTCGGCCAGCCGCTCGGCCCGTTTGCCGTTGCATCCGACGACGTCGACATCTACCAGGTGATGGATCAGATGTCGAGCCGCGGCTGGTCGCTCACCGGCCTGTTGAACCCGGCCGCCATTCACGTCAGTCCCACGCTTCGCTGGGCCCAGCCGGGCGTTGCCGAGCGGTTCGTCGAGCACCTCCGCGGAAGCGAAAAATACGTCCGCGAAACACCCAACATTGAAGGCGGCATGGCTCCCATCTACGGCCTGGCCGCCGCCATCCCCGACCGCAGCTTCGTCCACGACATGCTGCGGCAAGTCATGGACGTGTACTATCGGCTGTAAGTGAATGCAGTTGGGGCTCGGTTGCGCGGGTGCCACTTCGGGTATGTCGAGCAGTGCCTTTGCAAAGAGCCGTATGGCGAAAACCTCAGCCGTGTCGAGTTGCTGACGATTTGGCCCAACAGGCGGGAACTTTCCGTGAAACCCAAGTTATGGACATGCCGCGTTCTGATAGGTCTTGCTACCGCGTGGCCGTGCCGATCATCGGCGTACTCCTTGTTCCTATCCTGCTCGCGCTGGTTGGCTGCCAGCAGGTGACGAAGGTGCTGCCTAAGTCTACCTGGCACGAAAAGTTCAACTGGAAGGCCGAAGATTACTTTGGCGATCCGCAAGTGGTCGCACTCTGTCGCGCCATCGAGGCAAACGACATCGCCGAAATTGATCGCCTGGTAGCTGCCGGTGCCGACGCAAACGCTCAGGGTAAGGGAAATATGACGCCCCTTCTCTGGGCCTTTCCAGACAATAAACTTGCAAGGTTTAAGCGGTTGCTGGAACTTGGAGCGAATCCCAACATTTTCGTGGAAAGTGATTTCGGCACCCGCGCCGCAATTATGCCAGGCACTTCCGTAACACATCTTGCCGTGCGTACGCGTTTTCCGGGCTACTTTAAAGCCGTCTTCGATCATGGTGGTGACCTAAACCTAGTCGACAATTGCGTCCTTCAGCGCGGTAATACACCTCTTGTGGAAGTGGTCTCGTCGCCGGCATCCGACAAGGTTGGACGAATACAAAATCTGATCGGCAAGGGTGCCGATATCAAAGGGCTCAAGGGCAATTTAGCCGCCATCAACGCAATAACAACGTGGCGACAATTTGGACTCGCGCTCGTGTTGTTGAAGGCCGGAGCGGATCCCGCGATTTACCAGCCACAAAGCAACACAAAGCTTGCGCACATTCTCGTTACACAAACACAACGAACCGATAATGCAACGTGGTCGGAACAACAGAAAACCGACTACAGACTACTTGTTCAGTGGCTTGAGCAGCACGGAGAATCTCTTGCCGAAGCACGCGAGGACCTCGACCGCTGGCAGTCCTGGTCCACGCTCAATGGTGAATACCGCCGAAAAATGGCCGAGGAAGTGGCAGCAAGAAAGGCTCGCGAAGCACAGGCGAAGCCAGACGCCGATGAGGACGCCGATCAGTGAACAGCGTTATCCCGGCCGCACCAAACGAATCAATCGCTACACCAACTCCGCGATCGGCGGATGCTCCACCAGGTACTGCGGTCGGCCGGTCGGATCCTGGATCGTGGTCGACGCCGTGTTGAAGCCAAGGTTGTGGTACAGCGTGGAGACAACCTCTTGCACGTGCACCGGGCGGCTTTGCGCCGTGCCGCCGAGGCGGTCGGTCGAACCAATGGCTTGGCCGGTCCGCATGCCGCCGCCGGCCAGTATCGGCGCAGCTTACTTGCGGCCAATGGTCGCGGCCGGCCTGGGGATTGATTCGTGGCGTGCGGCCAAACTCGCCCCAGGCGATCACCGTCACGTCGTCGAGCATCCCGCGCGCTTCCAGGTCTTCGACCAGGGCGCTAAATCCCTGATCGAGTTTCGAGCCGTGATCGCGCACCAGGTCGAAGTTGGCCCCGTGGCTGTCCCAGCGGCCGTACGTCGTGGTGACGCAGCGCACGCCGGCTTCGATCAGCCGCCGCGCGATCAACAGGTGCTCGTTGTCGGTATTCGCGCCGTCGTAAGTGTAGTTGAACGGCTTGCCGGTGCCGTACCGCTCGCGAACCTTGGGGTCTTCCTTGCTCAGGTCAAGCGCGTCGAGCAGCTGGCTGGAGGTTAGCACGTCGAACGCCCGCTCGGTAAACGAATCGAACGCCTCGGCGCGTCCCTGGGCGTCGACGATCCGCCGAAAATGGTCGAAGCTGGCCCGCAGCGACTTACGATCTTCGAGCCGCTCGAGCGTAATGTCGTTGAGCCGCATGTTGGCCATGCCCGGCCCGTCGGGCTGAAACGGCGCGAATGCCGGTCCCAGGTAACCGGGCGTTCCGGGGTCCCTCCATACACCCATATTCGCCAGGCCCACGAATGGCGGCACGGACCGATCGACCGGGCCCCGCAGACGCGAAACCACCGACCCAAGGCACGGCCGTCCGCCGAGCGTGGCCAGGCTGTCTCGGGTCCAGCCGGTGTTGCATTGATACGGTTCGTGGCGGTCGACGCAGCCCACCACCGAACGAATCACCGCGCAGCGATCCATGATGCCCGCAATGCGCGTGAAGACTTCGCCAATCTGAATGCCGGGCACATTGGTCGAAATCGGGCGAAACTCGCCGCGGATTTCCGAGGGGGCCTCGGTCTTGATCTCCCACATGTCCTGATGCGGCGGTCCGCCTCCCAGGAAGATGTGGATCACCGCCTTGTGGCTGCTGCCGGTGTGGGCCTCGGCCCGCATCAGGTCGGCCAGATTGAGAGCACCGGCTCCCAGGCCAAGCGCTCCAATCTTGAGGAACCCGCGGCGCGAGAGGCGATCACAGAATTGCTGACTGCGACCAAGTATCGAAAGCATTCCCTAGCCCTCGAGGACCGATGAAAACTCGCATCAATGCACCTTGATGTTATCCGCGCGATCCCCATTCCGTCAATTCCGCGGTGGTCCTGGAATGCTGCTTTTCGCGCGGTTAGTCCGCCACAAGTGACGGTCGGGAGAACCTTTACGCAATGGCCGGCGGGCTGTTCGCCCTGCGCAGTCTGCGCTACAATGCACCGTGCAAGCGGCTGTCAACGACGGGTTCCGATCCGTCTTGCGCAGTAGCGACATCGAGGTTCTTTACGTGCAACCGCTCCGCGACATCGGTCGTTCGACACACACGCGCGTCTCGCGGCGGGCGGTGCTACGGATTGGTTCGCTGGCACTGGGAGGACTGACGCTCGGCGATTTGCTTCGCCATCGGGCCAGGGCCGCCGAGGCCGCTCCCAATGCCAGTTCGCGCCGCCACACGTCCGTAATTCAGGTCTTCATGGGGGGCGGGCCGAGTCACATCGATATGTACGATCTCAAGCCGCAGGCACCGGCCGAGATTCGGGGGGAGTTCCGCCCGATTTCCAGCCGTTTGCCCGGCGTGCAACTTGGCGAGCACCTGCCCAACCTGGCCGGAGTGATGGACCGCGTTGCGCTGGTTCGCTCAGTGACGCATGGAAACGCGAGTCATCTGCCGGCGTCGCATTGGATGATGACCGGCTACGAACCTCCGCCGAGCACGACCGCCAACATCAATCCTTCGTGCGGGGCGCTCGTCGCCCGGGCCCGCGGGTCAAATGGTACCGGACTGCCGGCCTACGTCAGCGTTCCGCGCCGCCAGCTTTTGGGCGGACCCGCCTACCTGGGTGTGGCGTACAATCCGTTCACGACAGAAAGTGACCCGGTCGATAAAAACTTCTCCGTACGGAATCTCAATTTGCCGCTGGGGCTCGACGCCGCGCGGCTGCACGACCGCGAGGCCCTGTTGCACGGCTTTGATCGCCTGCGCGCCGATCTCGATTGCCAAGGCGATCTGGCCGGCACCGATCAGTTTGGCCGGCAAGCACTCGAAATCATTACCGGATCGAAGGCCCAAACGGCATTCGACATCGCGCGAGGACGAAGCCACCCGTGATCTTTACGGCCGCACGTCGGCCGGCCAGCGCTGCCTGCTTGCGCGGCGATTGGTTGAGGCCGGCGTGACGTTCGTCACGGTGCTTTCCGGCGGCGAATGGGACACGCATACCGACAATTTCGCCACGCTCAAGAAAACGTCGCTCCCGCCGTTTGATCGCGCGGTCGCCGGGCTCGTCACAGACTTGTACCGTCGCGGTCTCGACCGGCAGGTGATGGTTCTCATTTATGGCGAGTTCGGGCGTACACCGAAGATCAATCCGCAAGCCGGCCGCGACCATTGGCCGGGCGCGTTCTCGGTGTTGTTTTCCGGCGGCAACCTGCGCGTGGGCCAGGTCATTGGTGCCACCGACTCGCAAGCAGCGTATCCGGTAAGCAGCCCGTGCACGCCGGGGGACGTACTGGCGACCATGTACGATTTTTTGGGCATCGACACGACACGCGAATTCCACGATCATGCCGGCCGTCCGCGCCGTATTCTTGCCGAGGGGCGGCCGATCGCCGAACTGTTGGCATAGCGGCCTGTTTAAGAATTCAACGGGCTGCGTCACTGCGTGGATGCGATGACGAAATAGCCGACGTAAATAGACTCGTTGGTCTAATGCTTCGACCGCAGCAGGCGGCCAAACTTCTCGCGGCCAAACTCCGGCACGAACTCGGCGTTCTCGAAGGCCAGGCGTCCGCCGACGAACACTTGCCGCACCACGCCGTCCGAGCGTTTCACCATCCGCATTGCGCCGTGTAAGCGATCGTCGTAGTGTTCGATCGGTTCGCCGAGGCCTCTCCGCAGCTTTTCAGGGTCGACGACGATCACGTCGGCCGTCTCGCCGGGTTTCACCGTGCCAGTGTCCAGGCCCATCCACTCGGCCGTCATGCCGGTCAGTTTGTGCACGGCCTTTTCGATCGGCATCAAAGAGGGATTGTTTACCACCTGCGAGAGCATCTGCAACCCGCCGTCCTGGAAGGCCATGTTGCGGGCGTGGGCGCCCGAGTCGTTAAAGCCGGGCAGCGCCGTGTCGTGGGCAAACAGAAACTGCCGCTCGGCATCGCGGTCGTTAGTGACGACGGTCTTCCAGCGGATGGCCGAATCGTGCTCGGCGAGCAGGTCCATGAAGTAGTCGAGCGGATCGCGTCCCTCGGCCGCAGCCAGCTCGGCGAACGATTTGCGCGCCTGCCCGGCAATCGGCGACGACACAACCCACATGTCCGCCAGGTCGCGGTGAAATATGCGGGCTGACGTCGATTCCCACTCCTGGCGAAACTCGCGGCGGAACGCCGGATCGGCAAACATCTGCCTGCGTTCGTCGCTGGTGGCGCTGATGGCCTTGACGCCGGTTGCAAACTCCTCGAACAGCGGCGTGTGCACGCCGTCGCAGTAGTTCAAAAACGGCTCAGCCAACGTCTGCCAGCGGACATTCGCGTTGAACAGTCCGTTGAGCACCCGTCCCATCGAAGTGGCAATGCGATAAATCCGGCGGTTGGTTTTCACGTCCATCGCCGCCACGATCGTGGTTCGCAGCGGCTTGCGGCCGACTCCGGTGCTCATCATGCCCAGAATCGCAACGGTGCGCTTTGTCAGCGCGTTGGGCGTGGCCTGCAGCACGCGATCGCGCTTGCGAACGATATTGCCCAGGCTGCGATATTCGCTGGGATGGGCGTGCTGCGAAGGGACCGAGATGCCCCGAAACGGGTCACCGTCGAGCCGGTGCCACGGCAGCATGTCGATCGACAGTCCCAGATAGCCTTCGGCCAGCGCGTCGTCAACGATCTCCTGCATCTTGCGTACTTCGTCGGGCTCGGCCTTGCTGACCGTCAGGCTCCGCTCCATGCCCATCACGTGCGAGCGGACGTTCGAATGGCCGATCAGGCTGGCCACGTTGGGGCCCATCGGCAACGTTTCGAGATGCTGGTAGTACTCGCGCACACCGTTCCACGGCAGGTGCTCCCCCTCGCCCAGCCATTTCGAGAGCACGTCGCGCGGCAGGCTTTCGACGCGACAGAACAGGTCGAGCAGATCTTTCTTCGTCCCCAGCGCCGCCGACAAGGAGCAGTTGCCCATGACGACCGTGGTCACGCCATGACGCACCGATTCCTCAAGCCCCGGCATGGCTTCGATCTCGGCGTCGTAATGCGTGTGAATGTCGAGCATGCCGGGCATCACCCAGCAGCCCCTGGCGTCGATCTCGCGGCGCCCTTGCAGTGGCAACTGACGACCGACGGCTTGTACCTTGCCGCTCGAAATGGCAACGTCGGCCGTCGTCGCGGGCGAACCGGCACCGTCAAATACCTGGCCGCCGCGAATGACGACGTCGCAACTCGGCGTAGCGGAGGATTCAGCGGAAGTGGACATGGATGGGCACTCTCCAGCGATTGGTGGCACTCTCTGGGGATTACCCTATTTTTACCCGGCCGGTGTCGGTCCCGCCAGTCGTTCGCGCAGCTTCTCGATGGCCTCCTCGTAAACCTTGAGCACGCGCCGCCGCTGGAACGGATTGCTGAATTTGGCTTCCGCTTCGATTTTCGCCACGTCCGACTCCATTTCCGCCAGCAGTCCCCGAGCCGTTTCCTCGTCGAAAATGGGCTGCCCCGCCACGAGGACGTAAATTGGGCTGGTGTGCGAAAAGAGCGGATGATCGAACTCGTTCGTGCCGACCAGCTCGTGCAATTCCGGATCTCCTTCGACCGGCGGAGGCACCGTTCGCAGCGCTAGCCAACTGGACTTGTCCACCCGCAGCGGCAAATCAAGCTCCGCCCGGAAGTGACCGCCTTCGGCCGTGCACGCCGCCGTTTCTACGACCCGCCCATTCCGCACCAGTTCGATCCGCTTGAAGTCCGCGCGGCCGATCGCCCTGCCCCGCACCCGCACTTCCCGCGGCTGGTTTAACTCGATCACGCTGCCCAGCGGCTGCCCGTCGACGGTCAGTTCCACGAGTGGACCGTTCGTGATCATCGACTTGCCGGCTGCTAGTTCGTCGAGCCACTCGGTGGGAGTGAGCGGCCGCTCGGCCAGCACATAGACCCGCGAAAAGTCATAAATGAACCAATCGGTGCCGGTGGAAAAGGGAACGTGCAGGCCGATGTTCAGATAGCGGTAATAGGTGTCTTTGAAGCTGCCGCGGTGGCTGCCGTCGTAAATGTTGTTGGCGTGCACGCGGCCGGTGATCCAATTCGGAATGTCCTCGAAGCCGAACAGGTTGTGGGCCCAAATTACCTTGCCCCCGGCGCCGCGAGCTTTGTCGATCCCTTCTTGCAGCGGCGGCGAATCGACGCCTGTCTTTGTAATGCCCGGACCGATGCTTACTGGCTGCACGATATAAGGAATGTCGAGTAGCAGGATGTGTCCATAACCCTCTCCGTGTGAGCCGAAGTTGTGCCGCTGCTCCTCGCCGTGTCCAAAATGCAGATGACCGTGCGACAAGCGCGCCAGGTCCTTCGCTGTGTAGTTATTACTGGTGTACTCCAGATCGGCGCCGGCCCTTTCGAGATACGAGACGAACACGACGTCGAGCCCGTCGCCCAGAGGGACTTCTTTCAGATATCGATCGGCCTGCGGTTTGCTTAGCTGCTTGAGGTGCAGATGTGTATTGCCGGCCACGTGTCCGGTCGCCCGCATGTTCTTGAACCGCCGAAGTCCGATGGACAATTCCGCGTGCGGCTTGCCGGTCAGATCGACTTGCTGCTCAGCCAGGTCGCTTTCCAAGCCGGCCAGTGCATGGATCGAAATCGGCCCGGCCGGTACGGTCAGGGACATTTTCTTGTTCAGCACCGACCATTCGTGAATCGGGTCTGTTTCGCCGAGCCCCTGGCCGCGGTTGAGCAGCTCCGGCGGCTTACAAACGCGCCGGTCCGGTCCGACGATTCGCACGATGCCAGAAAGCGGTTGTCGCGACTTCGCATCGACGAGTTCGAGCGTGAGCGAACAAGATGCCTTGCGCGGCTGTGAGTCTTCAGCCGGCTCGGTCGGCATCCGCGCCAAGAGTAGTAAGATCGCAGCCAGACCATGCATGGAGGCAGTATAATTTGACGAGCCAACGACCGCCACCAAGCCAAAGGTGCGGGGCGCGCTTACGTCGGCTTGGTGGCCGCAAGCCGGGCGGTTATCATGTCGAGCGACACGAGTTTCGCCGATTGCTCGCCCCACGCAAAGCGAGCGAGGAGGTTCGATGCTTACGATTCAAGGCCGACCGGACCGCCGTACACCCTTTTGCGACGGCACGACGCGCCGCGACTTTCTCAAGATCGGCACGCTCGGACTGGCCGGCATGACGCTGCCGCAATTGCTGGCCGCCCAAGAGCGCGGCGGCGCGGGCAATTCGCAAAAGTCGGTGATCCTTGTCTACCTGGTCGGCGGTCCTCCGCATCAAGATATTCTCGACCTCAAGCCCGAGGCGCCGCGCGAAGTAGCTGGGCCGTTTCGTCCGATTCGCACCAATGTGGCCGGCATCGACATCTGCGAGCATCTGCCGCGGCTGGCACAGATGATGGACAAACTGGTGCCGATTCGTTCCATTGTCGGCGCCCAGGACGACCATGATGCGACCCAGTGCTACACCGGACGTCATCCAAAGCAGAATGTGCCGGCCGGCGGCTGGCCGCAGCTCGGTTCGGTTGTTTCCAAGGTGCAGGGTCCGCGCGACAAAAGCGTGCCGCCGTTCGTCAGTCTCTGCTACCAGTGCACACACCCACCGTACAATGAGCCCGGAGCCGGGTTTTTGGGCATCGCTCACGATTCGTTGCGTCCTCGGGGTCCGGCACGCGACGACATGGTCTTGCATGGCGTCTCGCCCGGTCAGCTTGGCAATCGCAAGGCCCTGCTCGCGAGCCTCGATCGTTTTCGACGCGGCGCGGACGCCAGTGGCAAGATGCATGGCATGGATGCTTTCACCGAACGCGCGATGAGTATTCTGACTTCGCCGCGATTGGCCAATGCCCTTGACCTGTCGAACGAAGACCCGCGCGTCGTCGAACGGTATGGCACTGGCGATGAAACTGTTCACATTGATGAAAACGGCGCGCCTCGCGTGCCACAAAGTTTTCTCCTCGCCCGCCGACTGGTCGAAGCGGGCGCGCGCGTCGTCACACTTAACTACAGCAAATGGGACTGGCATGGCCATCCTTACGGCTCGTGCTTCGACCGTTGTCAGGAAGACCTGACCGTCTTTGATCGCGGTTTTTCAGCCCTGATCGAAGACTTGCACGAGCGCGGCCTGGACAAAGACGTTACTGTGGCCGTGTGGGGCGAGTTTGGCCGCACGCCGACGATTAATAAAAACGTTGGTCGCGACCATTGGCCCCGCGTCGCCTGTGGGCTGCTGGCCGGCGGCGGCATGCGGACCGGCCAGGTGATCGGCGCGACGGACCGTCTGGCTGGCGAGGCAATCGATCGCCCGGTCACGTTTCCCGAATTGTTTGCCACGCTGTATCACAATCTGGGAATCGATGCGAGCACGACCACTATCACCGATTTTCAGGGCCGGCCGCAATACCTCGTCGACGACGGAGCGCGGCCGCTGGCCGAATTGATCTGAACCAATCACACACGTTTCACGGAGCCATGCGTCATGTCTGAACAGCGCATTCAAACGTTCCAGGAGTTCTGGCCGTTTTACGTCCGCGAGCATTCGGTGCCGGCCTGCCGGGCGCTGCACTTTATTGGCAGCACGCTATCACTGGTCGTGCTGGCCGCGGGCATTTTCTACAACCCTTGGCTGCTGATCGCCGCGCCGATCGTTGGTTATGGCTTCGCCTGGATCGGACATTTCTTCATCGAGAAGAACAAGCCCGCCAGCTTCAAGTACCCGCTCTGGTCCTTCATTGCCGACTGGAAGATGTGGGCCAAAATGCTGACCGGCCAAATGGGCAACGAGCTCCGCAAGGCGCAGGGCGCGGCTTAGAGCCGGTCAGGCCCAGGCCTGACCTACATATAAATCGGATCCAGTTTCTCTTTGATGTAGCCCATCGACACTCGCCAGCTCTCGTCGATCGACACGCGGATTGTATCCAGATCGTGGTTGATCCAGCCACGATACTTGTTGTCGGCCAGCAGTTGCATCAGCGACACAAAGTCGATCTGGCCGCGCCCCAGCTCCAGCATCGAATTATAAAAACGCCCCTGATGCGTGTCGCCGGCGTAGCGCGTGCCGTTGGGGGCCAGGTAGTCCTCGGCCGTCGGCTGCAGGGTGGCGTCCTTGAAGTCGGTGTAGACGAGCCGATCGATCGCCTTTTTGTACGTCGCCTGCACGTCGCACCCGCCCAACAGCAGATGGGCCGAATCCCAGGCAGCGAAGACATAGCGCGGATCGGTCCCCTCGAGAAACCGATCGACCTGCCGCTGGTTTTCCACAATCGTATCGGTATGGTTGTGCAAGCCCATGCGGATGCCGTACTCCTCGACGGCCATCTTCCCCAGCTCGTTGACGAAGGCAAACATGGCAGAAAGTGCCTCGGCCTCTTCCGCCTCGGGAACCGGTGACGGCGGAAAAAAGACCATGGCCGTTGCGCCGTACTTTTTATGTGCCGCCAGAGCATCGCGAGCCCGCTGGCGAATATCGGCGTGCGCGTTGGTGTCGTAATAGTTTCCGCCAAACGACACGGTTGAAAACCGCAGGCCACGGCTCGCCAATTCCTCGCCATACGCTTCGACGCTCAGTCCGTTTTGTTCGAGCAAACCGGGAAAGCCGGTCAGTCGCACACCATTGAAACCGGCGGCCGCGGTTTCGTCGAGAATCTTGAGCAGCGGCAGATGCTCGCCAGGCGGCGTCACTGGCCCCCAGCATCCGGTCGACACGGCGTAAAGAATGTTTGGCCGCTCGCGCGGTTTTTCTGGTGCGGCCGGCTCTTCGGCGAACGCCGGGCGCGTGATGAGGAGGGAGGAGCCTGCCACGAGACCGGCCGACTTGAGAAACGTTCGTCGCGTCTGTCGTTCCATCGTTATCCCTCCACTTAATTGCGATCGGTTCAACTGGAATTCCCAATCGGCCAGAGCTTGAGCGCCGTTTGGCCCAGGATCCAGCGGCGATCGTCGTCGCTGAAGAACTTGATCTCGTCGCGATACAGCGCCAGCGCCCGGCCGTAGCCGCAGTAGTCCTCGACGACCGGCCAGTCCGTGCCCCACATCAACCGCTCTGGACCGAACGCGTCGTACAGTTTGCGCACCTGGTCGTGGGTATCGCGGTAAGGATAGTCCTGCTTCGAAAGCATCCACAAGTGGCTCAGCTTGACATACACCCTTGGATACCGCGCCAGCACCAGTAGCTTCTTCAATTCCTCCGGCTGATCGATCGGGCAGTCAGCCATGTGATCGATGCACACGTCGAGCTGCCCGTCGTGACGCGCGATCACTTGCTCGACATCGGGAATTCGATCAATCGGGCACAGAATGCACATCGGCACCTTGAGCTCGGCCGCCTTGGTCCAAATGGCATCCATCCGCGGCACGTCGCCAATCCAGTCTCCGCCGGGGCCATTCCCCGGACTGAGCCGCACGCCGCGCAGCCCTTGCGATACCCAGTGTACTAGCTGCGAAGTGGCTTCGGAACGAAGCGGGTCGACCCGGCATACGCCGCCAAACTTGTTCGGATGCGCTCGCACCGAATCGGCCGCATATCGACAATCCCAGCGGTAGTAGATGACGTGCACGATGACGGTTTGATCGACGCCGTGCTCGCGCATCCGATCGAGCAGCATCTCGGTCGTCGCGTCTTGCCTGGGCGGCGACTGCAAATCCGCAGGCCACGGATAGCGCGGATCGTTCTTCCACACGTGCACGTGCGGGTCGACAACATGCCACTTCTTGTCGCTCACTGCCATGGCCGGCCTTTCCAACACGCCTGACCCCGCGGCCGCCAATCCCGCGACGCCAGCCTGTCGCAACCAGTCACGCCGCGAAATATCAGGATTCGTTGCCACGCGTCAAGTCCTCCGACGGTGAATCCGCCCGCCGCGCAATATAGGCGGCGAGAAAGGCGGTGGCAAACCGGCGAGGACAACAGCCGAGGCCCCGGGCTGCGTAGGTTGCGAACATCGCCAGTCGTGCAATTTCCTGCCGAGAGGCTCCATTGGTCATCGTGCATGCTCCCAACCGGCTGCGGGAATTCGTTGTTAGCCGTCCGGGGGGTGATATAATCAACCCGTCGGTCGAATGTCTACTCCGTGCTTCGACAGCCCGAGACAATGTTAAAAGGGAGATTTGCGATGATCGCCCGACTCCATGTTTGCGGCTTATCGCTGGTTGTGTTTGTCGGACTTGTGTTTGTTGGTCAATCAGTCGCCGACCCCAATGAAATTCAGGCCGCCGACGGACAGCCCATCGAGGACAAGGTCGCTGTTGGCACGTTGTCCGGAACCGTGGTTGATCCCGCGGGCAAGGTGGTTGCAGGCGCCCGGGTTTCGGTCCGTCAGCGGAAATACGATCGTGACACGCTGGACGCCTCCTACGGGTTGGTGTGTGAAACGACGACGGATGCCGAAGGGCACTTTCAGCTGGGGCCGGTCGAAGCAAGTTGTCGTCCACTAGGCGACGTCCTTATCGAGGCCGATAACTATGCGTTGGAAGTCGTCCCTAGGCTGACTTACGTCATTTACCCCGGCGCGGACAACGGCCTGGGAACGATTCAGCTCAATCGCGGTTGCGAGGTCACCGGCCAGGTGATTGACTCAGATGGGCAGCCGCGCGCAAATACGACCGTCGAGTGTTTCATTTATCGATACATTAGTGGGCACACGATCGAGCAAGTTGGCGAGCCGGTCACGGTCACCACCGACGGCGAGGGCCGCTTCCGAACGCCTCCGTTACCCGTGGGAAAGGCCCAGCTCGTTGTACGACTGCCGGACCGTCAAATCGCCAGCAGCACCACTTTTACGATTCCCAGCGGTGAGCGATCGCTACCCGAGCCAATCCGATTGAAAAAAGATGTGCCGGTTCAGGGGCGGGTGGTCGACGAAGCGGGTCAGCCGCTTGAGGGAGTGGCGATCTACGCCTTCGGCCGAACCGCTGAGACGGACGCGAGCGGACGGTTTGTGATAAACGGCTTCGCGGCCAACCCAAACTTCCAATTCAACATGGCGAAGGAAGGGCACATTCCGATCAACTGGTCCATGCAGATCGACGAAGACGGCTTCAAACACCGCGATCTGGCGACGCAAGAGCGATCACTCGTCACCACCAAGGAGTTCCTGGTCACGATGCCACGTGTCGCCTGGATCGAGGGCGACGCGGTCGACGCGGAATCGGGCGAACCCGTCGAGATCCATCGCGCCGTGCTCTGTACGTTTTACCGAAAGCCGGACGGCGAGCTGGTCTTGAATGCATGCGGAACGTCGCCATTCGAGCAGCCCTCGCCGGGGCATTTCCGCGTGCCCTATACGAAGCCGCAAGAATATCACCTGACGCTCTCGGCGAAGGGTTTCCACGACGGCGACACTTTCACCCCGCCCATCAAGAATCTGCAGCCGATCGACGGGCTGGTTGTCAAGCTCAAGCAAAAGACGGAACACTCGAAACCAACAATTCAAACCCAGCGGATCACCGGCACGGTGACGCGAAATGGGCGGCCCGTCAGTTCCGGGTGGGTCGCCCTGTGGGTGGTGCCTAAACCAAGGAACCTGCTGAACGCGCCGATCATGCGCGGTCGCACGACTGCCGGAAGCTCGGTTCGTCCTTCATATGTACCGATTCACAACGGAACGTACACGCTTGACGTGCCGAAGACGGGAAAGGGGCAGTACGTCGTCGTCGACGAGCCCGGTTACGCGATCACACAAGTCGGCCCGCTGGAGATCTCCGCCAACGAAACCAAGCAGGTCGACATCGAGTGCGTCGCCGGCGGCAGCATTCACGGAACGGTGAAGAACGTGCCCGCGGTGTGGCAAGGAAATTTGTGGGCCGTGGCGTTTAACGACCAGGGCCTGCGGGCCGAAGCACGCATCGATGCGGACGGCAACTTTTCGCTCGAACATTTGCCGCCGGGTACCTACGGCCTGAAGGTCGGCAGCGACGGCTTTGAAGACGCCGAGGTACCACGGGAGCTCACCGGGATTTCGGCCGAGGAGCGCAAGCGACACCGAGCGAATGCCGATCCCTGGCAGCGGGCGGTCAAAGTGAATGTGACAAGCGGCCAAACAACCGATGGCGTGGAGCTGGAAACGCCGGCCGAATTGGCAGCGCCTGGGAACTCCGGCGTGTGACCTCGCTATAGTGTCGTCTTAACGGTTGCGGCGCAATTTGTACGGCAGGGCGCAGTGGATATCGCCGCCCCAGACCAACTCAATTCTCCGGCGCGCTCTTCCGCCACGTGTGACGCAACAGTTTCATCGGCGGGTCTGCTCCCTGGAACTGCCAGTCCCACGAGCGTTCGATGAAGAAGCATTCGATCATCGTGCTGGTGACGCGGGGATAGCGGACCAGGGCTCGGGCAATCCGCCACACCATTTTTGGACAGGTATACAAACCGCGCAGCATCCGGGCCATCCGGTATTCGTTGGCAATGCGATAGCCTTCGGTGCCATCCGTTTCGCCCGCGAGAGTGAAGTGCGGTTTGGCACACTCGGCCAACTGGCCGTCGACCGGGTAGTATCCGCCCATCCAATTGTGAAGCAGGCTGTAGTGGCGGCGATTGGAGCCGCGCGGATGACGGTACCAGGGCGTGAGCAGGTATTCCGGCCTAACCTCGCGCTTGACGTGAATCGACGTCGTCACGTACCGCGCGTCGGCCACCTGCGGATCGAGTAGTTTGTGCGCAATGGCGAACGACTCCTGGTAGATCGAATCCATCAAGCCCGCTTGCACATCCTCGGGCTGCACCCAGTGCTCCAGCGAGCCATTGGCAATCACGCCGTCAAATTGGCCGTGCCACGCGCCGGCATCCAGCAGATCGCGGTAGTTGCAGCAATAGGCCTGCAAGCCGTGCTCGTTGCAATGCCGTACTTGTTCTGGTGATAGATTAACTCCGATGGCCCGTGCTCCACGCTGTTTTGCCAGTTGGAGCAGATGTCCATACCCGCATCCGATTTCCAGCAAACGAAAGCCGGGCCGCCGGCAGCCGACCTGGTCGAGCAGGTAATTGAGCTGCCGCTCGATGCCCTCTTCCAGCGTCGTATCGCCAGGCAAGTATTCGCCGTCAGCAAGATCGACAATGCCTACCGCTTCGGCGGCATGGACCAGCGTGTAGCAAAGCTCGACCAGCTTCACCGGTGCGACGCGCACTTGCGGCTGCGGAAGCGGCAACGGCTGGGGAGCCTCGATCGTCGCGCTTCCGAGCGCGAAACGAGATTCACGATCGACGATCGACATGGGAATCCTCCCACGAGTTTCAGGTGTTGGACTGGAATTATCCTATCGCGCCTGATGGTTGTTGCAACTGCGCTATCTGTTGTGCTGCGCCATCTCGATAACATTTGTGCGACCAACCGATTCGCTTTGCTTGCGTGCAGTCGAGCTGCCGCCTTTGTACGATGCTGGCGCGAATGGTTGGGAAGAGCGAGAACCGGATTGTCGGGTTAGTGGATGGAGCTACTCGGCCGCAAAACGCCGCAGGGCGTCGTCGTTCAGGTCGACGCCCAGCCCCGGTTGAGTCGGCAATCGCAGGGCACCGTCTACCAGTTCGAACTCCTGCTGCACCAGCTCGCGCCGCAGCGGCGACTCGGAAAGTTCCGCTGGCAAAAACTCGATGAACGGACAGACCGGCGTCGAAGTGGCCAGGTGGGCGCTAGCGGCGATGCCGATGGCGCTTTTCCAGCAGTGCGGCACTATGCGGCGGCCACGCTCCTCGGCGATCCGACACACTCGGCGAGCGTCCGTAAAGCCGCCCACACGTCCTACGTCGGGCTGCAAGACGTCGAGTTTCCCGCGATCGGCCAGTTCCAGGAACTCCCAATGCGTGTTCTGCCACTCGCCCGCCGCGATCGGAATCGGCGATTGATCATGCAGCGAGGCGTAGCCCTCCAGATCGTCAATGTCGATCGGCGTTTCGCAGAAGTAGATATTGTGAGGCGCAAGTTGCTCAAGTACGCGCAAGGCGTGTGCGACGCTGGGCCAGGCGTAGGCCACGTCGACCATCAACGTGAAATCGGGCCCCACCGCTTGGCGGCAAGCGGCGACCATTTCCACGCCCTCGTCATCGTTAGCCTGCAGGCCATTGTGACTGTACGGCCCATTGATGCAGACTTCGATCTTGGCGGCGCGGTAGCCGAGCTTTTGCACCTTGACGACCTTCTCGAGCAGCGATGCCCGCTGTTCGGCCACGGTATTGCCGGTTGGCAGCAGCGACGCGTACGGCACGACCGGCCGGCTGCGCGAGCCGCCCAGCAGTTCGTATACCGGCTTGCCAAGCGCTTTGCCGCGCAGATCCCACAACGCCATATCGAGCGCGCCGATCGCGCAAATCACGGCGCCTCGACGGCCGGTCATCTTTGAGCCGCTATAGAGTTTCTCCCAAAGCGCCTCAGGATCGAGCGGATCGGCTCCCAGCAGCATCTCCTCCAGCCCCAGGCCCATGCAATGCGTGCCGCGGGCACGAATGCACTCGCGCGCGATCCAAGGATTGGTGTCGGTTTCGCCAATGCCGACAAGTCCTTCATCGGTGTGAATTTCAACCACCAAATCGTCTTGGGCAGACGAACACGCGGACATGTCGTAGTCGGGAATCAGCAAGACGTGACAATCGATTTTGGTGATCTTCATGCGGTCGGCCGGTCAGGTTGCGTGGGAAACGTGGTTAGGGTCGGGCGCGATGGATGGAACATTCCCCCGAAGCGTCGTCGACGAGCCGTGATCAATCCACAGCCAACAGGCGGCCCCCGCGAGGCAGACGACGCTGCCGACGGAAATACCCACTTGCCAGCCGAATCCCAAGTCATCGCTGATGAATGGGGTCGCCATCGGGGCAAGGATGCCGCCCGCGTTGCCGCCGGTGTTGAAGATTGCCGCCGACAATCCACCCCGCGCACCGCCGACTTCGACGGCGGTCACCCAGAAGGGTCCCTCGGCCATGCCGAGTACTCCGAGTGCCAGCGAAAGCCAGGTGACGATCCAGGTCGGCTCGCTCGCCCGCACCCCCACCCAAAGTAACAGGGCACTCGCGCACATGGCAGCACACGCCAGACCCGGCCGCGCGGCACGCCATCCAAACGAGGCGAGGATCCGATCGGACAGGAACCCACCGAGCGGCATTCCAAGCGCCATGGCCAGTGGCGGAATGCTGGCATAGAAGCGGCTTTGGTCTTCGCCCAACTTCAGCACTTCGCTGAAGTAGTGATGCATCCAATAGAAGAAGAGGTATTGAAAGTAACCTACGGCCGCGTAACTGGCCGTGAGCAGTATCAAGTTTTTATGGCGGACAAGCCAAAAGCGGTTTTCGGCGGCAATATCCGGCGTGTGCATCGCTGGCAGCGGCGAGCCGGCTTCCGCAGCCGTCGCGCGGCGAGGGCCAAAGTTGAGCCACAGCAGTCCCAACAGCGCCGTTGCCACGGCGGTGACGATGAAAGCGCCCGGCCAATCCAGCCAGGCGACGTCGATCAATCGGCCGAACACGACGTAGGTGGACGCCACACCCAATAGCGCCGCCCCGGTAATCAAGCCGTTGGCCGCCGAACGTTGCGCGGCGGGAATCCCCAGCGAGACGGCCGTCGCCGCCGCCGGATGCAGCGGCGCGCTAAGCACGCCCATCAGGAATCGGATCACCAGCAACAGCCCCAGCACAACCGCGGCAGTCGACGCCAGGCTCACGCTGGCCGTCAGCGCAACGAACAGCGCCGAGCCCAGGCAAACCACTGCCAGCGCAAATCGTGTTCCTCGCCGGTCGATGACCCAGCCTCCCGGAATCATCATCAGCGTGTACGCCAGGAGAAATGCCGAATAGACGGTCCCCATCTTCGACGTGGAGATGTCATACTCGGACATGATGCGCAGGTCCGCAGCCGTGGCCATACTGATGCGATTGAAATGACCCAGGAAGCAGACCCCCATCAACAGCAACACGAGCCGCCAATGCTTCCAAGCCATGCGGCTGGGTTCGAGGGTTGGCGTGGGGTGAACGGAATTCATCAGCAATTCGCCATCGCGGCATTCGGTATATTGTATACCTCTTGGTGCCCTCATCATGTCTCCCTACGGCCAGCCCGTCCACTGCAAATGGCTGTTTTCAGCGGATTGCTGCCCGGCGTGGTTTCGAAACTCGACACGCAGACCAGCGATGACTACGTTGGACGGCCGCCGGCGGCTTAGACGAACACCGTGTTACCTGAGAGATCTTATCGTGTCACTTCGTCATCCGGTCTCACTGTTGTTCCAGCTAACGTTGTGTGTTGCCTGCCTCGCGCGCGACAATGGCCGCGGACCAGGCGTCCAGTCCCTTGCACGTCAAACGTACCGTCGATTTCCAGATCACGGGCGATGGCAGCAATCCCGCCTGGCAAAACACTGCCTGGCTGGAACTCTCCAAGCGAAGTACCGACTCGACGGCACTTCCTTACGACGCGCGGGTCAAGTTGCTCTACTCGAACCAAGGCGTCTACATTCTTTTCTCCGGTAGTGACGGCCGGGTGACCGCCACGATGCGCGAAGACTTTCTCGATCTGTGGAACGAGGACGTTTTCGAGTTTTTCTTTTGGACCGACGAACAGCTACCACTCTATTTCGAATACGAAATATCGCCGCTGGGATACGAACTGCCGATTCTGATTCCTAATGTCGGCGGCAAGTTTCTCGGCTGGCGTCCTTGGCACTACGACGGTGACCGCAAAATCCAAAAGGCAACCACCGTGCGCGGCGGCGAGAAACAGTCGGGAGCGAAAATCTCTGGCTGGTCCGCCGAGGTGTTCGTTCCCTACGATTTGCTCAAACCGCTAGGCAACGTGCCGCCAAAGCCGGGCACGCGCTGGCGGGCGAACTTCTACCGCGTCGACTACGATGACGATCGGAGCACAAGTTGGGATTGGGCTCGCGTCGGCCCCAGCTTTCACGAATACGAGAAGTTCGGAACGCTGGTGTTCGACTAGGCTTGGGCCCGGCCGAGGCCCAGACTCGCCCAGCATCGCTCGGCCAAACTGACTCGCCGCGTCGATTCGAAGATTGCCGGCAACTTGATTCGCCCCCGCACGAGCTTGCGGTGCAGGCGGCGGTTGAATCCGCCGTGTGTCGTGATGATTCGCTGTAGTTCCTGGCCCGGATTGATGCCCAACTTGTCGAGGCTGCTGTAGTTCTCCCCCCGGAAGAGCTTTCCGGTATGTTCGACGCCCACAGCATCGATCACCGCCATCTCACGCCGGCCAAAATACCGCGGCCAGAGCAAATCCAATCCCCAGCCGGATCGGCTCTCTAGGAACGTCGGTTGCACGCGGAAGAACGCCTCCCGCGTGAACAACGGGCACATCACTTCCACGAACGGCGTGTACCGCAGTACCACGCCCGGACGCTTGCGCAAAAACTGATACGTCACTTCGCCGCCGGCGATGGCCGGCTGGCTAAGCTGCAAGGCGTGCTGTTCGTGCAATGCGAACAAGCGGTTGACGCTTTGGGTATCGGCACCGATATCGCAATCGGGGCACCATATCCGTTCGTAGCGCTCGAGCATCGCGCGATGTTCCTGCGCGACATAGTCGAGCAGTTCCCATTTGAAACCCTGGCGGCTCAGATAGTGTTCGGCGTCGCTGCGACCGAAGTCGACGCATTGGCCGTAATGCACCAGGAACAAATCGAACGAGCGATCCTCACCACCGGACAGCCAGCTTGCGTGCATCGATTCATCGCCGATCGGGCTGATCACGAGATTGCGACGTGTTTGGGACATGTAGAGTCTCAATCGGCGTTATGCTGCAATTCTTCGCGAGCTGGCAAACTCTTTGTCGGCCAGCGTCAGCGCCTGGGCGACGACCTGGTGCATGTCATAGTACTGGTACGTCGCCAGGCGGCCGCCCAGCAACAAGCCGGCACGCTGGGCCTCGGCACGATACTGCTCATAGAGCGCCGAATTGGCCGCATCGCGAATCGGATAATACGGCACCTGGTTGCGATCACACTTGGCGGGATACTCGCGCGTGATGACCGTTTGGGCCGAGGTCTGAAACTCGAAGTGCTTGTGTTCGGTGATCCGCGTGTACGGCACCTCGGCCTCGGTGTAATTGACGATGGCGGCTCCCTGGAAATCGCCGGCCAGCACTTCGTTCTCGAATCGCAGCGACCGGTACTCCAACTCGCCGAAACGATAGTCAAAGTACTCGTCGATCTTGCCCGTATAAACCACTTTAGCGGACGCGGACTCCAACTCGCTCGCATGCTCGAAGTAGTCGATCCCCAGCACAATGTCGATGGCATGGTGATCGAGCATGTTCTCGAACATGGCGGTATATCCGCCGATTGGAATCCCTTGGAATTCGTCGGCAAAATAGCGGTCGTCATAGGTCTGCCGAATCGGAATTCGCCGAATGATCGAGGGCGGCAGGTCCGCCGGGTCGCGGCCCCATTGCTTGGTCGTGTATCCACGCACGAACACTTCGTACAATTCCTCGCCCACCTGCGAGAGAATCCAATCGCGCAGGTTTCGAGGGTTTTCGCATGGAACGCGCACCGCGGCCAGTTTTTGCTCCGCTTCGGCCGGCGTGTTGACGCCCCACAACTGCGAGAGCGTCATCAGGTTGATCGGAAATGAAAACGTGCGACCGCCATAGCGAACGCGGCCATGATGCCGATAGTGATTGAAGCGGGCGAAACGATTCAGGAACCGCCAAACCCGCTCGTTGTCCGTATGAAAGATGTGCGGGCCGTAGCGGTGCACCTCAATGCCGGCGATCTTTTCGGAGTAGCAATTGCCGGCGATGTGATCTCGCTTATCGATCAGGCGCACTCGCTGCCCGCCTTCGGCGGCTCTCCGCGCGAACACCGCGCCGAACATACCACCGCCCACGACGAGATAGTCGAATGCTTTCACCCTGGCCGGCCTCCGGCATGCCTTGAGGCGGGAATCATGCCAGGTCTTCCTGACCCGCAACGTCGTTTGACCCCGCTGGGACAGCTGATTCTAATGGCGGCGGGTCGCTTCGACCTACAGCAGTTCAAGTTTTGGCGTGCTAGCAAGCGGAGAAATCATGGATCAGGTGTTGATCATCGTGGGAGATGCGACCGAAACCGTCGATACGCTCTATCCTTACTACCGACTCATCGAAGGGGGCTTCAAGCCTGTCGTGGCCGCGCCGAAAAGCGGCGTTACCAGATGGTGCTCCACGAAGTGAAGCCCGGCTGGACGATCACCAAGGAATGGGAAGGCTACACGATCGAAGCCGACATCGCCTTTGCCGACATCAACCCCGACGAGTACCTCGGCATCTTCTTCAGCGGCGGCCGGGCGCCAGAGTACATTCGCGAAGATGAAGACCTGCTTCGCATCACGCGCCACTTCTTCGAAAAGAACAAACCCATCGCCAGCGTCTGCCACGGCGTGGAGATCCCCGCTCGCGCCGGCTGCGTCAAAGGCCGCCGCATGGCCACGGTGCCCAAGTGCAAATTCGACCTGGAAGTCTGTGGCGGCACGTTCGTCAACGAACCCTGCGTCATCGACGGCAACCTGGTCAGCGGCCGCACGTACCACGACCACGGGCATTACATCGGGCCCTGGATGAAAATGCTGGAAGCGGCGCGCGACAAGAGCGCTTGAGCTCCGCGGACTTTCTCATTCCTCATTCCGCTGAGGCTTGGCTTCCTTCCTCCCCTTTCCCCACACCGCCCTCCCCGGCGTCGCGCCGGTATGCTCTCCGGCGGCCAACACCTGCATCCCGTTTACGAAAACGTGCTGCATGCCCGTGGCGTATTGATGCGGCTCGGCGTAGGTGGCATGATCCTGGATCGTCGCCGGATCGAATACCACGACGTCGGCGTAGTAGCCTTCCTTGAGCAGCCCGCGGTCGGTCAGTCCCAGGTTCGTGGCCGGCAGGCCGGTCAGTTTGCGGATCGCTTCTTCCAGTGGGAATCACTTTCTCGTCGCGCACGTACTTACCTAGCAAGCGGGCGAAATTGCCGTAGGTGCGCGGATGCGGTTGAGAGAGCAAAAATGCCCCTTCGGCCGCCGGCGACGAAGCATCCGAGCCGAAACTGACCCACGGCAGCGCGATGTTCTTCTTCACGTCGTCTTCATTCATCATGAAATAAACCGTGTCGACCCGGCTGTCGTCCTCGATCACCAGGTCCATTGCCGTCTCCTCGGGCGAAGTGCCCCGCCGGGCTGCGACCTCGGCCAGCGTCTTGCCGGTCAGGTGCTTGAGCGTTGGGTTTTTGAAGCCGACCAACAACACATTTTCGGGTGAGCCGGCGGCCAATAGCAAATTTTCCCACTCGTCGGTTGGTGTCCGCATCTCCTCGGCCACCCGTTTGCGCGTCTCTGGATCACGCATCCGCTCAATCCACTTTCGCAAGCCTCCTTCTTGCACCCAGGGAGGCATCGCGCCGTTCAATCCAGTCGCCCCCGCGGTGTAGAGATACATGTCGGCCGTGATTCGCACGCCGCCGGCCCGGGCTTGCTCAACCAATTCGACCACCCGCTCGCGCTTCGGCCAGTTTTCCTTGCCGGCCGCTTTCAGGTGATATATCTCCGCCGGCAGGTTCGCCTCGCGTGCAATTTTGATTAACTCTTCCACGGCCTCGACCAGTTGATTGCCTTCGCTGCGAATGTGCGAGATGTACATCCCGTCGTATTCGGCGGCAACTTTGCAAAGCTCGATCAACTCGTGCGTGTCGGCATAAAAGGCCGGCGCATAGATGAGCGACGAGCCGATTCCCAGGGCGCCCTCCTCCATGGCCTGTCGCACGATGGCCCGCATTTCGTCGAGCTCCTTGGGCGTCGGTCGGCGGTCCTGATAGCCGAGTACATTGATGCGAACCGTCGTCGCGCCAAGAAACGACGCCACATTGCATGACACCCCCCGCGTCTGGAGGTGGGTCAGGTATTCGGCCAGCGTCGTCCAGGGAACCGCGTACTGAATGTCCCCTTGCCGCTCGAGCATGTCCTGCTTCATGCGCGGGTTGAGCGGCCCCATCGAGAAACCTTCTCCAAATACCTCGAGCGTGACGCCCTGGCGAATGTCGGCCTGCGAATGCCCGTCCGCCAGCAGCGACACGGTGGCCCAGCTCAGCATATTGATAAAACCAGGGGCGACCGCCTGACCGCTAACGTCGATCACTCGCTTCGCCTTGGCGTCTGCCAAATTGCCGATGGCCGCGATTCGGTCGCCGACGATCGCCACGTCAACCTCGCGTCCCGGTCCGCCTTGACCGTCGTACACGGTGCCGCCCCGCAGGATCGTGTCATAGATTGGACCGGCGGCTATGAGGGTGGGAAGGGAGTTCAACAGCAGAGCCCCGGCGAGCAGGCATCGTCGCAACATAGCAAGCAGCTCCGGCGAGAATTCAAGAAAAGAGGCCGTTGGCAGGCCCGCGCTACTATAACATGCCGATTTCCGGCCCGCGAATTTGGCCGGTACCATTCACGGGGCCATCGAAGCTGGACTGTTGCCCCGACGGCAAGTTAAGGTGACAGGCAACCGCAAGTCTCACATACCAATCTTGTGATCCGGACGCGAGACGTACAATGCAGGCCCTCAAGACACCTCGATTCACGAGGATGTGGTTGCGAAGTATTTGGATCATGTTGGTCGTCGCGCTGGCAACGCGCTCCACCGCCGATGCCGTCGAACCATGGGCCGACAAAAACCTCAAATTCACTGAAGGACTTGTCGCCTGGTACGATGCGGGCGTCGAACCCGCCGCCCGTGCGGCCGCCGGCAAGAACCGCTGGAAGAACGGTTCGCGCGTCGATCTGTGGCACGATGCCTCCGGTGCCGGTCGAAACCTGCGTCAACCGGTCACGTCCGATCGTCCCGTGATTCGTTTTGACGACGTCCAAGACGAACTCGCCTTCGTGCACTTCGACGGCGACAACGACGTGCTCTTTGCCGGCGACTTGAACCTGTCTTTCAACGACGTGACCGTCTTCGTGGTCGGCACGCCGTTCACAAACGACGGCGGGTTCCGGGCCTTTCTGTCCTTCAATCGCGACGGCCAGAACGACTACGTGTCCGGGCTGAACATTGATCAGGGGCCCGGCAGTTCGCGTAAGTTTGCCGCAATTAATGTCGAGGGGCCGGGCTTCGGTGGTGCTCGCAATCTAAAGCACGATGAAACGCCATTTGGCCAACTCGTGCGAATGTGCGTGGCCTCGACACCTGGCGCAGGTGGAACCGCCCTCCACGTCGACGGTCAGCCGGCCGAGCAGCGCGATCGTGCCTCTGGCACGATCCATTTGGACCGCCTCACCGTCGGGGCCCGCTTTGTGCATCACGGTGGTGCACCCCAGGCTACCGGCTTCCTGCGGGGTGAGATTGCCGAAATCTTGATTTACGACCGCCGCCTGTCTGCCTCTGAGATCGACGAGGTCGACCGCTACTTGCAGCGAAAATATGGCGACGCGCGGATGTGTCCGCTGCCCCGCGACCTGCTGGCGGCCCGGGTTATCCCCAAGGTTGAAGATCCGCCGCCAGTGCAACTTTTCGCGCCAGGCTTTACCGCGCGGCAATTGCCCGTCGAACTACCAAACTTGAACAACGTCCGTTTTCGTCCCGACGGCAAGCTGCTGGCAGTCAGCTACGACGGTCGCATCTTCCTACTCAGCGACACCGACGGCGACGGCCTGGAAGACCACGCGGAAATGTTTTGGGACCGCCCTGGATTCACCGTGCCAGTTGGCATGGCGCTGACGCCGCCGGGATATGATCGTGGCGACGGAGTGTTCATTGCGTCGCGCGGACAGGTGGTGCTGGTGGTCGATAAAGACGGCGACGACCGCGGCGATGAATTAATCGTGGTGGCCGACGGCTGGACGCCCATCAAGCAGAGCACCGATGCGCTGGGAGTGGCCGTTGCACCGGACGGTAGCATCTACTTTGGCACCGGCACGTCGGACTATACCAACGGCCACCTGGTCGACGAAAAGGGGCAATCGCATTACGTGCCGGGTACCGTACGCGGCGCAATTGTGCGGGTGAGCCCCGACTTCAAACACTACGAACCAATCTGCTCGGGCATCCGCTTTCCGGTCGGACTGGCCTTCAACCGCCGTGGCGACTTGTTTTGCACCGACCAGGAAGGGGCCACCTGGCTACCCAACGGCAATCCGTTCGATGAACTGCTCCATATTCAAGCGGGGCGGCATTACGGCTTCCCGCCGCGGCATCCCAAACACTTGCCCGACGTTTTCGACGAACCCAGCGTATATGATTTTGCTCCCCAACATCAAAGCACGTGTGGACTTTGTTTCAATCAACCCATCGTCCCAGGCGGTCAGACGTTTGGGCCGACGTGGTGGCAGGACAATGCCTTCGTGTGCGGGTATTCCCGCGGCAAACTGTTCCGCACGACGCTCGTGAAGACCGACTTAGGCTACGTGGCTGATGCCGACGTTCTCGGTTGCCTCAACATGCTCACGATCGATTCTTGCTTATCGCCCGACGGCGATCTGGTTGTAGCGGTTCACAGTGGAGGACCCGACTGGGGAAGCGGGCCCAGCGGTCAGGGCAAACTCTACAAGTTGCACTATGCCGAACCGCAGCGACCGCAGCCCGTCCGCGCCTGGGCGGCCTCGCCGCATGAAGTGCGCATCGCTTTTGATCGGCCGCTGGACGCGGAAGAATTCCGACGCTACTCGAACGCCATGATTGAATCCGGCGCCTACGTGCGGGCTGGCGACCGTTTCGAGTCGCTGTGGCCCGGCTATGCCGTCGTCGAACGGCAAATGCGAACGCCGCGCGGAGTGCTGCCGGTGCTTGCGGCCAATCTCACGGCCGACCGGCGTTCGCTGATATTGAATACCGGGGCACATGCCCAGGCCGTTGGCTATGCCGCGATCTTCCCAACGGCCAACGAAATGTCTTCAAGCCCAGCCGACGCGCTGCCGCAGCTTCCCGATGTGGAAGTCAGCTACGATCTGTCGGGAGTCGAGGCGGAGTGGCGGTCGGCCGATGGGAAGTCGGACTGGCAGAGCTGGCTGCCGCATGTCGATTTGGGCGCGGCAAGAGGACTGATCGTGGGCACTGCCGAAGCCGACCGCCTCGCGGAGATTTCCTCAATCCCCGGAACGATGACGCTTCGTTCACAACTCGACCTTTCGCGCATGCTGCGGCCGGCCGTGCAGCCCGGCTCGACGCCGGATGCGGAATTTCCCCCGGAGAACGTTACCGTTGTGCTCACGTCAGCCGCGCCTCTAACGTTTGTCGATGGCGAGAAAGAGCATCACTCGAAGCCGACGATTGACGGTACGCATCGTTTGGAATGGACGAAAGAGGAGGTGAGTAACGATTGGATTCCTGTCGAGATCGTGCTGACAACCGGTGGCGGTGACAAAGTTCTCTCCGCCAGTTGGCACACCGACGAAGACCCTCGCCCTCGAGCCTTTCAGCCGCGAAAGTTCATGCTCCCCTGGGCACGACGATCGGATGACACGTCTGGGCCGATGTCCGCTGCGCAGGCCGAGCTGGCCGGTGGCGACTGGCACCGCGGCCGCGAGCTCTTTTACGGCGAAAAGGCACAATGCGGAAAGTGTCACACCGTGAGTGGTCGCGGCGGTTGGATTGGACCGGACCTGTCGAACCTCGTGCATCGCGACTACACTTCCGTGCTGCGCGACATCACGCATCCCAGTTTTGCGATCAACCCCGACAACCAGGCCTACAACGTGGTGCTCGACGATGGCCGCGTGCTGACGGGCATGGTCAAGCCACAAGGCGACCTGCTGCGGATCGGCGACGCCAAGGGGCTTGAAACCGAGGTGCGGCGAGATAGTGTTGAGGAAATGAAACCAGCCACGATTTCGATTATGCCGGAAGGGATTCCGAAACTGCTTGGCGAGAACGCGATGCGCGACCTGCTCTGCTTTCTCCTGCTGGCCGAACCGAGCGATTTAAAGCCGGCACCCATCGAACAACCCGGCGCGCCGCCAGCGCGAACACGGGCGGAGATCGGTGCCGTCCTCCGCGATGCCAAACCGGTCGACTTTGAACAGCTCAAACCGCTCGAGATCGTACTTGTCGCCGGTCCCAAAGACCATGGCCCCGGCGAACATGACTACCCGGCCTGGCAGGCGCGATGGACCCGGTTGCTAAACCTCGCTGCCGCGGTAACTGTCGAAACGGCCGACCCGTGGCCGACGCCCCAGCAGTGGGAAACGGCCGACGTCATCGTGATGTTTTCGGCCAACCCAGCCTGGGCGCCGGCGCGCGCACGAGAACTTGACGCCTATTTCGATCGTGGCGGCGGACTCGTGCTGTTGCACTACGCTGTCAACGGCCAACGGGCGCCGGAAGAATACGCGGAGCGAATCGGTTTGGCCTGGAACCCCGACGGGTCGAAATACCGCCACGGCGAACTCGATCTCAATCTGCGCATGCCACAGCCACATCCCATCACGGCGGGCTTTACCACCCTGCATTTCGTCGACGAAAGCTATTGGCAACTCATCGGCGATGAGAGCCGCGTCCAGGTGCTGGCCACCCAAGTCGAAGACGGCATGCCGCGACCGCTGCTCTGGACCTACCGGCCCGGCCAGGGACGCGTATTCGCTTGCATTCTGGGACACTACAGCTGGACGTTTGACGATCAGCTGTTCCGGCTACTCGTGTTGCGGGGCATGGCATGGACGGCCGACCAACCGGTCGACCGATTCAATAATCTGCTGCTTCCCGGTGCTCGCGTCAGCGATTCGGCGGCCGCTTCTGCTTCTGACGCCGGCAATTGAAAAGCAACTGCCGCCACCTACAACACGTCGCGATAGACATCGACGACGTGCCAGGCACCGAGGGGTGTCCAGAGCAGGGCCAGGAGATAGCCGTATCGGTCGATCCAAGGTGTGCCCGGGCTGACTAGGCGTCGGCTCACATGGCCCGATGCCAAACCGGCCAGCAGGTACCACAGCCCCATCATCGGCATCACGAAGTAGAGGCACGCCCCGACGGCGTTTCGCATGTTCGCGGGAGAGCGCATCCGCTCGATCAAGTCGATCAGAGCTGCTGGCAACATCAGCCACACGCCCAGGCCGATCGCAAGCGCAAACAATCCCCCCGAGCCGAGACCCCGACGTCTGAAGCGGTATCGGATTGCAAACAGAGGAGCCGGCAGCGTCAGGCCGATGATCACTGAGAAGCTTACCTCGCGCCAGCTTTCCGTTCTCGTCAGATCATTTGGCCCCAGCCGCGGAGCAAACAGAGTCAATCCCACTGCTGTACCAACCATGAGCAACAGCAATCGCCGGATCGTCAACCGGTCAGGAGGTTCCTTGATCGACAAAGGCGGCACCGGAGGCGGCACAACTGATTCCATGCTTTGCCCTCCACACTCCCGCCTACTGGACGGCTTTGCCAGGTCTCTTACGCTTCGCAGCGTCCGAGACGTCGGGCACGTTCTGCTTCGGCAGGTATTGGGCCAGCTGAGCCTTGCGGTCACTCTGATCGGCGCTTGTGGCCAGGTTTTTCCACTCGTAGGGATCGGTCGTCTCGTCGTAAAGCTCCTCGCTGCCGTCGGCATAGCGAATGTAACGCCAGTCCTCGTTGCGTACCGCGTGATTGTTTCGCCCGTGCGTCGTCAGCGCCGGCGGATTCCACGGCTCCGACGGTGCCGCCAGCAGCTTCCGGATGCTCTTGCCTTCGACATGTTCGGGTGTGTCTATGCCACATAGATCCGTCAAGGTGGGGTAAATGCTCATGAAATCAACCGTGCGCTCGCAAACCGTGTTGGCTTGAGTAACCCCGGGCACGACCCAAATCAGCGGGGCACGCGTCGCTTCTTCCCAGAGGGCGAACTTTCGCCAATGCTCCTTTTCCCCCAGGTGCCAGCCGTGATCGCCCCATAAGACGACGATGGTGTTATCCCGATAAGAGCTGGCATCGAGCGCATCGAGCAAGCGTCCAATCATCGCATCGGCATACGTAATGGCAGCCAGGTAGCTCTGCACGGCTTCCTTCCACCTGCCAGACTCGAGCATTCTCTTATGGTCGCCCTCGGGTTTGGCCATCGCCACGCCAGCCGCCGGAATGTCGGTCAAGTCGCCCGCGATATGCTTCGGCAAGACGATCTGGTCCAGCGGATGCATGTCGTAGTACTTCCGCGGCACGTTCCAGGGCATGTGCGGCTTGTGCAGTCCAACGGCCAGAAAAAAGGGCTTGTCGTGATCGCGTTTGAGTTGTTCGATGCCGTAATCGACAATCCGCCATTCGCGCAGATCCTGGTCGTCGCAGTCGAGCGGCGCGAAGCGGATACCGCCGACGCCCGTATTGCCGAGCGGCTTGGGATCCTTTCCCTCCGACTCCAGGTAGTCGTCCCATTCCTCTCGCCGCGGATAGGACCCGTGGTAGATCTTTCCGGATCCGGCGACGTAGTAACCGGCCTTGCGAAATGTAGTGGTGAGCGGCAGATCGAGCGGGATGTGCGGCCGCCAGTCGTCGTTGTTTTCGTAGACACCTGTCGTCGAGGGGCGCAGGCCCGACATCAGTGCCGCCCTCGAGGGATTACAACTGGGCGCCGCGCAGTAGCTCCGCGTGAACCGTACTCCGCGGCTCGCAAGCCGATCGATGTTCGGCGTGATCGTCTGCGGATTGCGGTGCAGATAGCCGACCCAATGGTTCAGATCATCGACGGCAATGAACAGCACGTTCGGCCGCGACGGTTTGTTGGCCTCCGCTGCCTGCGAAGAGGAGCCAAACAGCACACACACCATGCCGAGACCGAGCAAGCAGCGCCGCATCCGAGTGACCTCCAGCAGGAGACAGGGGCAGGTCGATGGCAATTATTCGAGACCATCCTAGGCTCAATCCAAGGATTTGTCGAATTGCACGGCCGGCGCGACCGTACGTGCCGCGGCCCGATCACACGTGGTCAATCTCGCAAAAGCGGCTCGCCAATTCGGCCATTTCGTCGTCGATGGGGTGGGCGGCGTCCAGTGATTTCACCATCGTGATTTCGGTTTTTCGGGGCGTGAGGTCAAAGAACTGCATCGCCGAGGGATGGTCGGGCAGCCAGCCGCCAAATCGTTCGGCGCCTTCGGAGCGGGCCAGCGCGATCCCGGCGGCATAGAATTCCTCGGCTAGTTCGAGCGACTGGTCCGACAGCGCGTAATCCGTGATCCGCAGCGCCTGGCCGCTTTGACCAATGCGCACGTAGCCGTGCCAGCCCGCATTGCGGTCCTCGAAGGCAAAGAAACGGTCGTCGGTGAATCGTTCCAGCAGGGCCTGCCAGTACGATGCGTCGCGGGCGATCGCCAACGGCATGCTGCCGTGATAGTCCGCGTAGAGTCGCATCAGGGTTGGCAGCTGCTCGCCGGCCGAAATCGGCACCAGCTCGTGCGCGGGTGTAACTGGTGACGAGTAGTCTCGCGGGTCGAGCCAGCCCTCGAGCGACGGACACAAGTGGTAGCCCAGCTGCGCGTAGTAGTCTGGATTGATATCGGAATAGAGCAGGCTGATGACCGCGCCTCGCTGCTGCTCGTGGCGTTCGGCCCAGTCGATCAACTGGGGGGCAAAACCGTGGCCGCGAAACTCTCGCACCGTGTATACCGAGCCGATCGAAAACCCCGGTACTTGCTGGCCGCGGAAATAGAACGCGAGGGGGTAGCAGCCGAGCGAAACGACGACCTGACCGTCCACGCAGCCGACATACCAGGTGGCCAGCCGGTGCTTGGGTGACTCGGTTCGCGAGCGAACGTGCTCCTCCAGCGGCAGACCTTTGCTCCAGATGTCGAAAACGTTGCGGTGGGCCGAGGCCAGTTCGTCCGGAGAAGCGGGGTGCATGTCGAGCGTCGGTGGCATCGTGCGTTTCCGAAACTTTGTAGGCGAAAAAGTCGACTGCAGAGAATCCTATCGGCACCGGGGCCTGATCAGCAACCCTATCCGATCAACTTCACAAGCGGGATCTCGAAATCGTCGCTTGCCGTTACGCTCCCCTGCCCGGAGAATTGCTAGATTGATGCTAGTTTTTGCCCGACCCGTTTTTCGATGGCGCTGGCCCAGGACGTCGACCCATGAGCATGCTCGAGAAACTCGTGCTGCCGGAAATTCGCGAACTCATCGTCTCGAAGGACGTCACCACGCTCCATGAGGTGCTCAGCGAATGGATTCCGCCCGACCTGGTGCGTGCTACTTGAGGATTTGGAGCCCGAGGAACAGGCGTTCGTTTTCCGGGCCCTGGCCAAGGAACTGGCTGCCGATACGTTCGCCTATCTTGAGATCGATGTGCAGCGCCATCTGGTCGAGTCGCTGCCAATTGGTGAGGTTACCAAGATCCTCAACGGCATGGCCCCGGACGACCGCACGCGGTTCCTCGAAGATTTGCCACCCGATCGGGAGCAACGCCTGCTCACCCTGCTGTCGCCGGACGAACGCAAGGTGGCCGAATCCTTGCTGGCGTATCCCGAGGATAGCGTGGGCCGTTTGATGACACCTGACTACATCGCGGTCAAGGAGCGTTGGAGTGTCGAGCACGTACTCGATTTTGTGCGTACCTACGGCAAGGATAGCGAAACGCTCAACGCCATCTACGTCATCGACGAGCACGGCAAACTGATCGACGACATTCGTATGCGCGAGGTCCTGCTGGCGCCTCCCGCGGCCACGGTTCACAGCCTGATGGACCGCAGCTTCGTCTGCCTGCGCGTCGCTGACGAGAAGGCGGAGGCTGTCGACCTGTTTCGGAAGTACGACCGCACGGCGCTACCAGTTACCAATGACGATGGACTGCTGGTTGGCATCGTTACGGTCGATGACGTGCTCGACGTGGCCGATGAGGAAGCCACCCGCGAAATCCAGCAGATGGGTGGCGTGCAAGCCCTCGAGGAACCTTACATCACCACGCCGCTGGCGATCATGGTCCGCAAACGTGCGCCCTGGCTGGTGCTGCTGTTCATGGGCGAATTACTCACCGCAAGCGCCATGGGGCACTACGAGCGACTGATTGCCGTCGCTCCGGTATTGGCGATCTTCGTGCCGCTGATAATTTCCAGCGGCGGCAACTCGGGATCGCAGGCTGCCACGCTGATCGTTCGTGGACTCGGGCTCGGTGAGTTTCGCGTTCAGGAATGGGGGCGCGTATTGCGTCGGGAGGTTGCGTCGGGATTCATGCTCGGGCTGATCCTTGGCACAATCGGCTTTTTGCGCATCGCCCTATGGAGCATGTTTTCCGATTTCTACGGCCCCCATTGGCATCTGATCGGAATGACGCTGGCCGTCACGTTGGTCGGCATCGTGATGTGGGGTACCATCTCCGGCGCGATGTTACCGATCTTGTTGAAGTATCTGGGCTTCGATCCGGCCACGTCCTCGGCACCGTTCGTGGCCACATTGGTCGACGTGACGGGACTTGTGATCTACTTTACCGTTGCCCTGTTCTTCTTGCAGGGGACGCTGTTGTGAGATTGGGCCCGCCAAGCCTCGCTAGGGGACGCTCAGTCGCCTACTGTTCTCCCTGCCAACGTTCGGCCAATAGCTTCATGAAGTAACCGCCGACGACGCTTCGAGCGCGAAAGGCAACCGCCTTGCCGTTGGTCGTCTCATGCCAATCGCTCAACGGAATGCGCGTTGGCGTTTCGTTCACGTAGCGAAAAACAGGGTGGACGAGCGCGGCAAAATCGTCGCGCGAATCGGCCATGGCCGCCGTCCACATGATCCAGTCCGATTTCGTATACGTCTTGCGGCTATCGAGGGGCAGCCCAAATTCATTTTGTCGCGTTAGATAGTAGGCGATCTCGCGATCGGCAATCTCGGGCGAAAATAGGTTCAGGTCGAGCATTTTGTCCCACACCAGATTGTACTTTTGGCTCCAGGTTTCGGGGTGGTCGAACGTCAGCCGCGTGTGATCGCCATCGGAGGCCTGTTTCGACCACTTTGCCGCGAGTTGGTGGGCCAGTGCGGAGTATTCCCGCGCGACATCTTTGTGCCCCAATTTGTCGGCCAGTTGAGCGTAACAACCCAGTGCCACGATGGCCTTGATCGACAAGTTGGTGTTGTGGGCCAGGTGTCCGGCAAAATCATCGGTGCAGAGTTGGTTGGCCGGGTCGAATCCCTCGCTCTTGAGATACCGGGCCCACCCCGTCAATGTTTCCCAATGTTTCGCGGCATAATCAGCGTTGCCTTCGGCGCGGGCGAGGGCGGCGGCCAAGATGATCATGTTGCCGCACTCTTCAACTGGCATGTCCTCGGGATAGGTTTGCCCATTGGCCAGCGGATAGGTTCCCACGTCGTGCGCGGCGAACGGTTTCGTCCAGCCGCCACGCTCGGCATAGTGAAAGATCGGTTCGACCATCCCCCGCACGAGCACGGGATTGTAGATCAAGAACAGCGGCGCCGACGGATACGTGACGTCCACCGTACCGATCGAACCGTTTGAGAAATTTTCTTTCGAAAAGAACAACGGTTGCCCATCCGGTCCGGCCACCAACTTGTGGGCGGCAACTGCCTGGCGATATGCCAACCGGCAAAGCGCGGCATATTCATCGCGGCCGGCCTCCGCGGCCGCCTCGGCAAGTTGCGCATCAAATACGTCACAGCGCTGGAGCACCGCCACGTAGTCTCGCTCGGCCGCGGCCAGCATCGATTCGGCCGCGGCATTTTTTCCTCGGCGCCACCACGCTTTTAGGGGCTGACCAAAGTACTCCACCGCCTCGAGATCGTCATAGGCCAAGATCACATGCCGTTGAATGGGCGTCTGGCCGACCTTGCCCAGCTCGAACTCGGCCGCCAGCACCGGCCAACGATCGCGAGCCATCCGCGGTTGATCCGGATCGTCTTGGGCCGGTAGCGGATTGCCAGCGACGAACGCGCCGTGCGCCGTCTTGTCCGAGGCGACTACGCAGGTGGCCTGCTTCTCAGGCACGGCCACGTAGAAATATCCCCAATCGATGCGTACGTTGTCCCCCTTGGTCTGGAGGACTTTCTGATCCACCGAACCAACTCGCATCACGTCCAACCCGCACACCGCGACACGGCTCCACTCGACCTGCTGCCGCGGATCATTGACGCACCATTCGGCGGTTGCGTCGAAATATAGCTGCACGGCGTGTGCTTCATCGTCGTTGGCAGTGACTTTGAACGTCACGTAACTGGCCGGGCGCGACAGCAGGTCCAAGTCCTCCAACAGTAGCGGCGAAGTAAAGGTGACGGTCAGGTCCACGTCCCCCGCTCGAAAGCGATATGCCGTCTGCGTGGCCTGAACGTCCACCGAAAGTTGATCGGCCAATCGCTTTACCTCGGGTGCGGCCCCCATGAACCGCCACGCCTGGCCGTCAACACGCACCAGGCCGGTCATCGCGTGTGGTCGGCCGGTCCAGTGCTTGGGCCAGTCGCCGGCAAGCTCGTCACCCATGGACCAGCAGCTGAAGTAGGGATCGATTGTGACCAGCGGAACAGCGGGCGGCCGTAGCGCTTCTGCCGCCCAAACCGATGTATAAAAACTCGAAGCGAGCAAGAAAGAAACGGCAATCGCAAGGTAGCGTTTCATGGTGGGAGAATCCTTGCGGCTACGACTGGCGGCCGCGGCTAGGAGATCGTCAAGTTGCGATACCGCACTCGCAACTTCACCCGTGCCGGCCAGCCAATGCCGGTCCGGTCGAGTTTCAGCACTTCGAGCGAGCGCAGTTCTCGCAGCACTGGCTCAAGCGTGGCGGGGTCGACTTCCGTGCCGCTCAAATCCAACTCGCGAAGGTTTTGCAACTCTCGAACTTTGAGAAGACCAACGTAGGTGACGGACGTATCGAGGAGTGCTAGTTTGTGCAGGCCGGCGAGCATCCGCTTCTGGCTCACGAGTTCCGCCATCGTGGCGTCGTCGATGTTAGGACCTTCCAGCGAGATGCCCGTCAGCTTGTCGAGCACGACGGCAAAGTCGGGCCCGATCGAGCGGGTCATCGGGTCCGAGGCCTTCACCTCGACGTGCCCCCCCAGGCCTTTGATGCGCTCGATGAACTTGTCTTGCTCGGCATATTGCTCGACCCACCGGCTGAGCCATTGCATGCGGCTCGACTTGAAACGGGCGTACTCCGTAGCCTGCTCGAACGCTTCTTGAAGCCGCTTGAACTGCTCGACGTCTCCTCCCTGGTCCGGGTGCGCGGTGCGGGCTTTGACGAGGTATGCCTGCTTGACGTCCTCCTCGGTAACCGGCGGAGCCAGCCCCAGAACCGTTAAGAACTCCAGGCGCTCACCGTGGTATTCCGACGAACTTGGCTCGGACATCTCGGACATGGGATTTCCTTTACGACCCTGGCGACCCCGCCGCTGCTCAATCGTAGCTCGCTGGTCAAGAAATTGCATCCCGCGTTTGTGGCCAAATTGCCGCAAGCGTCGCGACGTCGTTCCACGGATGTCCTTGCCGGAAGCCCGTCGCCGGGCGGGCAATTGACCTACTGTCCGATGCGGACCGGGTTGGGAACCGTGCTCATTGTCCAGTTGCGGTTCACCGTCTGGTCGTTCAGCAGCCCACGGAAGATTTCCGGGAACCGCACGCCCATCGGATTGACCTCCTTTACCTTCGCGCCGGGCTTGGCGACGACCAGGATCGCATTCTGTTGCCATTCCCGCACAAACGTGTCGGCCACCACGCGGATATTGCCGCGAATGGGGTCGGCCAGATAGACGTAATAGCCGTCGGTGCCGCGAAAGACGGCAAAGTGATCGTGCTTGCGCACCGTGATACCGACAATTACCGGCACTTTGGCCTCGGCCAGTTCCGAGAACTTCACTTTCCCCATCGACGACTGGTAACCCGCCAGGTTGGCCATGTCGCGCAGATCGGTCAGCGTGAGTCCGTTCTCAATGCGATCCTTGATTTGTGCGGCGGTGAGCTTCAGCTTCGGAATCAGCCGCAGAAAAGTCTCCTCCGTGATATTATCGCCCCAATAGTAACGGCAGATCGTTGCCAGCGACGCGGCGCCGCATGAGTAGTCGAGCTTCTGCATTACCACCTGGCGCTTGCGCAGTTCCTTGTAGCTCCAAACGTATTCGCGAATGATTCGATCTGGGTTTCGGATAGGAGCCCGCGTGTATTGGTTGAATTGAGCGCAAGCCGGAGCCGCCAATGCGGACAGGAAACACGCCACCAGCCACGCCAGACAAGTGTTGCGGATGTTTCGTGGGTGCCAGACCCAGCGATGAGCGAATTGTGCGGCCATGCGAAGCTCCCTTATTCGCTGCTGGAAAGACCTGACATGCTCGACTGGCGGGGCGACTAGTAGAACGTTACGACCACGCCTACGTTGACCCGCGGGGCGGAATTCGTCGCCCCTAATTGCACGAATGGTTCGATAATTCGGCAGTTTCGCACGATCGTTGCAGCGAATCGCATGCTCAACGGCTCCAGGTTCGAGCCGCGAAGGTTCGAGCCGTTGATGAACGTATTTGTAATGTAGTAGCCCTGGAACGTGGAACTCAGTGTAACGCGATCGTTGACGGCGAAGCCGACGCCAAGCATGTAGTTCACTTGTTCGCCTGGCGCGATCAGCTGACCGTTGAAGCTGCGCTCCCACAAGTGCCGGTAACCACCTCCGTAAAACACGATCACCGGGTCGTAACGGTTAATGAACAGCAATTGCGCGTTGTAGGCCCAGTATCCCTGGCCCAGATTGGATCCCGGCACAAGACCAAAGATCGGCGTCGAAAACTTTCCGGTCGGCGCCGTGAAGCCGACCGTGCCGATCACGTCCGGCATCTGGTCTTCTCCTTTGATCAGGTGGATGCTCACGCCGGCCGTCAGATCGCCCAAACCGCTGACGTTCGTGGTTTCGCTGGTGTTGAGCGACGAGAACTGCGTGTTGGAAAACCCGACTGGCATGAAGGAGAAGAACTGAATGTTGTTCGTTATGCCGTAGCGATAGGCCAGCGGAGTGTAGAGCAACCGGCGCCGTACCTCGCCTTGTTCCACGCCCACCACGTCTCCTCCACCGTTGATGAGGGCGACGGGAAAGTTATTGGAGAAGTGCGTGTAGACGAAGCCGGTATCGAACTGCCACTTGCCAGGCGCGAGCAAGACGTCGACGTCGCGCAGAAACTGCAGCGAGTTGTTGGTCGGCGCTTGTCCGTAGGTTTGTTCGGCCCCCTCGCCAGCTTCCGTATCTGGGCCGCCTTCGGCGGCGGAATCCGCGTTCTTCTCGGCCGGCGGACGCGGAGCGTCTGGATCTTGCATGCCCGAAAAACGAATCAATGGCTGACCGGGAGTCAGGGCCGTGAGCGGATTTGACGTCGAAGCCGCCGGCCCGCCGGGTGCCGCGGTTATGTAGTTGACCTGCTGGCCGTCGTACGGGTCGGCGAACAGTGGCGCCGATTGGCCGGCGGCGTAGCTCGCAAACCCGGACGTCGTTGACGCTTCGACCGGCGGCAGGCGGTGTGACCTCGGCGGCAGCGAAATTGGCTGTGCCGCGGGTGTTGTTGCGACGGCCGAAAGGGCGCGGGGACCCTCCGGCTCGTCGCCCTGGGCCGGGGCCACGTTGAGCGCGCACAGAACTAGTAGCCCTGCGGCGAAGACTCGTCGCGCGGATCGCTGCGGGAGGCGTCGTCCCGAGATCCCGTGCGGTTCATCCATGGCCCACCCTTTTACTACTGATGCCCGCTGCCTGTCGGTTCGGTAGCCTGCAAATTGGCCCGCACACCACGAGATTTGTGCGAACCAGGCAACCTGATGGTCTCAACTCAACTTGTTTCCAAGGCTGCGGCACCTTCTTCGATCCGGGTACAACCGTTACAGCCCTTGGAACTGGATCGACCGCCATATCCCATACAATGAGAACAGTCATACGAGCCGCCAAAGTTTCGCCAGGATCCCCAGCTTTACAGACGGCTGCATTACGCAGCTTTCTCTTTTTGCCCCTTGGACTTGCGGCTGCTCGCCGGGGGTTGACAGCATCTCACGCGTCCGGCCGGAAGACTACTTGCGGCGGAATCTGTAACGGTTGCGTCAGCCGTAACGCATATTCTGGGCGTATCGGTTGTAAGTGTTGATCCGCCGAAGACATGAGGCATCAATTCGTCCGATCATGCGGACGATGATACGTGCAACGAAAAGTGCGGTGGCGCCTCGCGCCATTGCACCGGTTCGCGGTTTGCCGCGGGGATCGAACGTCAAAGTCGGATGGGGTAAGACCGGCCGAGGCGTTCGAAGCGGTGGACGACCCAAGCGCGTTCTGAACATTAGACAAATACGGTTCGCATTCGCTGGCGATGCCCGCCGTGGCAACCAGCTCTCCCAGGAGGGGTGAGGAGATGAAGACAACTCGAAAATGGTTCTGCTCGCTGATCGCGGCGATTGGATGTGCCGCCGCCGGCTCAGCTCATGGCGACGATTTCACCGAACCGGTGTTCCGTCCGCCTCTCATCCAACAGGTTTCCGCGCAACAAACCGTGCAGCCGGCGACACCCGCTCCGGCGCAAGTGCCTACCAGCCGCTGGGATGCCCAGGAGCCGGTTGAAACGCCCGAAGCACAAAGCGCCGTGGCTCCGCTTCCAGGGCAGTGCACGACTTGCTACACGGGCGGCTGCGGCCCGCGTTGCCAGTTCGTCGTGGGCATCGAGGCGACCTTCTTTTGGCCGCAAATCAGTCGCAACTTTCTCAACAATGGTTTTTCGAACAGCCTCGGCGACGTGTCGATTGTGAACAACTCGGCACTCGGTTCGGTCGAAGGTGGGCTCCTTGTCGGGCCTCGAGTCACCATGGGTGTGATGGGTGAGTGCTGGGGGCTGGTTGGCCGCTACTGGAACTCCGGGACGTCGGCAAACGGTTTTATTCCGGCAATCCCCGACGCCGTGCAGAGTGGCGTCATCCTGTTCGACACGTTCAACATCTATACTGTCGACCTGGAGGTGCAGCGCCGCTTCTGCTGGCACAATTGGGACATGTACGGATTCCTGGGAGCGCGGTACGCCTCGGTAAACAACGACCGCAGCTTATGGACACAGAACACGTTTGGCAGCGACCTCGTGCAGTCGATGTCGTACGCCGGCCAGCAGTTCAACGGGGCCGGCTTGACATTCGGAGTGTGGGGGCTGCGGCCGCTGTTCTGCGACGATGGGGCTCTCAAAGCCTATTTCACCAACCGCTACTCGATCTTGTGGGGCAACGGCGTTGCCACCGCGCAAACCAACACGCAAGCGGCCAACGGTTCCGGGTTTTTTGAGTCGACCGACGGCGCCCTGGCCAAGGGCAACGGCGACATGTTCATCATGGAACTCGGTGCCGGACTGCAATGGGATGCGTGCTTGCGGTGCCTTCCCGGCCGAGCGTTCTTTCGCACGGGCATCGAGTGGCAATACTGGGACGCGAATGCCGGAGTGGCCGCGGGAGCACTGTCGGTCGCCAACAGCGGAACCGCTTCGAGCTTTGCCACCACTCAGGCTGGCGACATATTGTTCCAACTCGTGGGCCTGACGATCGGTGCGGGTATCATGTACTAGCGCACCTTGCGGAAAGCAAAAAAACGGGCCCTGTCCAACTTTACAGGTGGACAGGGCCCGGTCGTTTACTGGCGTCCTCAGATGGTCGTTACCAACCGAAATGACCAAAGCCGAGTTGCGCCTTCCCACCAAAGCTTAGGCTTCCTCCCAATGCCGAAGAACTCTGTCCCAACCAGCTGGAACCGGCCGAGTAGTTGTTCGACGACGATTGGCCGCCCCACCTCGCCTGGCTAAAACCCCAGACGTTGGCGAAAGTGCCTTTACCGCGTACGGCCAGGCCATCTTCGTCCGACAGCGGTTGCATCTGGCCGATGCCCATCGCTCCCAGCGTCGCGGCGGAGACGGCTTGATCGGCCGCCACCGCAATTGCACTGCACGAAATCACCAGGGCGATCGTTAACACGAAGATCTTTGTCATCGAGGCCTCGCTGAAAAAAGGGGCTGGCCCTGTCACCGACTATTCGACGACAGGGCCAGCTTGTGCAAAGACGGGAGCACTTGCCGCAATGAGCAAGCGATTCCGCTTGTTACCAAGCCTTGGCGAACGCCGCACCACCGGCGAAGCCAACACCCAATTGGCCTTGGATGGCGAAGCCGGTCGGATCGGCGGCACCGCTGACCTGCAGCTTGCCAGCAAAGCTCAAGCTACCGCCAACGGCGGTCGAGCTCTTGCCGAGCCACTGGGCGCCTGCATTGTAGTTGTTGGTCGACGACTGACCGCCGTACCAATTCGCCTGGCTTCCGCCCCATACGTGGGCGAACGTACCCTTACCGCGGACAGCCAGACCGTCGTTGTCCGACATCTGCTGCATCCCGCCCAGGCCCATGCTGCTGAGGGTCGACTTGGCAACCGGCTCGGCAGCCGTCGCCGTGGCAGCAAACAACATCACTGCCGCACAAGCAATTGCAACGTGCTTCATCATTGTGTCCTCATGAAAGTGGAATCACCGTAGCTAGACATCCCCCGAAGGTGGCGACATGGCTGGCATGCGCCTGGCAAAATGAGGGAAAACGCGTTCAACAGCGGCCTGCTGGCCTCGACTGTCAAACCGGATTGATGCTGCGCAGCGACCAATCGAGTAGCAGACTAATTGCCGCTAAAACCATTGTCAACAGGGTGATCGGTATATTCCTACTATCTTCACTAGTTCTCCAACAGCACCTGCTCGCTGCCAAAAACCGGCGTTTCAGCGTCCAAATGTTCCCCAAGCCCGCATGTTTTTGGCAAATCCAATTAAAAAAGACCTGGCTGCCGAGCGGGGGGCAACCAGGTCTTCGAAGAGTGAGGTCGGCGTTGGGACCGAGACTGGGTTAATGAGCAATCGCGAAGGCCCCGCCACCGGCGAAACCACCGCAAATCGTGAGCGACAGAGCCGAACCGGTCGGGTCGGCCGCGTAACTGCCCTGGATCTTGCCGGCGAAGCTCAGGCTGCCACCCGTGGCCGACGAGCCGTGGCCCAACCACGACGAGCTGGCTTCATAGTTGTTGTTCGACGACTGGCCACCGTACCAGTTGGCGCTGCTCCCGCCCCAAACGGAGGCCGAGGTGCCACCGCCGTAGCCGGTGTAGCCCTTACCACGGACCAAAAGGCCATCGGTATCCGACATCTTCTGCATGCCGCCCAAGCCCATGCTGCCGAGCGTTGAGTCGGAAATGGCAGCGGGTTCGCCCGCCGTCGACACGGAAATCAGACCACAGACCAGCGCCAACGCGGCACAGGGAATCAGAATGTTCTTCATAGGGGGAAATCCTCGTCAAAAGTCGCAGTGGGGCAATGAGATAACGAGCCCAACGAAGGATTTTCCAACGTGGGCGGAAACCGGGTGCTTGCGACTCGAAGTGCTGCGCAGCGTATCAGAGTCGATCGCAGTAAGAATCCACCCTAATTACCCAAATCACCAAGTCAATACCCTCCCATCCCTGATTAATTCCGGCCTCGGGGGATCATTTGAGACTATCCAGGTCTCATTCCGGGCTAAAATCGTGGCCGCAGCAACATTCGGTCCTTCGCCAGCAGCAGACCATGTCCCGTCCGGCCTCAGATGATTTCCCCCTGATGGAATCGGCGCCGGCAACGCACGCATGGTTGAGCGGCCGCGAATGTTTGTATTTCGCCGGCACCGGCTACCTGGCATTGCAAGGCCATCCGGCCGTCATCGCGGCGGCCGAACAGGCGTGTGTCAAGTACGGCATTCATACGGCCACCACGCGCAGCGGCTATGGAACTAGTCCCCCAGTTCTCGAAGTCGAGCGGCGCACGGCAACGTTTCTCGGTGCCGAGGAGTGCTGCTACCTGGTCAGTGGCTACGCCGTGAATTTTGCCCTGGCAGCGGCGCTCAGCAAGTTCGTGGATCTGGTACTCATCGATGAGTCGGCACACGATTGTCTGCGCGAGGCTACGCATTGGCTGACCGAGCTAAGCCGTCCACCGCTGGCGTTTCGGCATCGCGATCCCCAGCACATGTCGGAATTGCTTGCGCCACGAACTGCACCCAGGCCAGCGCCCGCTGGTGATGACCGACGGTGTATTCGCCGCTAGTGGCCGGTTGGCGCCGCTTGGCGACTATCTATCGATCCTCGATGCCTATCAGGGTGCCATGTTGCTCGTGGATGATGCGCATGGCATGGCCGTCCTCGGCAGCGGCGGTCGCGGCAGCTTGGAACTGGCGGGCGTCGCGCCGCAGCGAATTAACGCGTCTGCGCCGGCAGTCGAGCGCACGGCCGTCTACCACACCACGACGCTGAGCAAAGCCGTCGGCGGTCAGGGCGGCGCGATCGTCGGCACGCGCGAATTCCTGAGCGACGTGCGCCAGTCGAGTGGCTGGTTTCGCGGCGCAAGCGCGCCGGCCGCTCCCGTCGCCGCCGCAACGGCCAGGGCGCTGGAGATCATACAGACCGAGCCGGCCCTAAGGTCGCAGTTAGCGGACAATGCCAAATACGCGCGCGACGCCTTGCGAGACCTTGGCTTGGAGATTGAACCCTGGCCGACACCCATCATTAGCTTCCGCCTCGAAAATGCCGCCGACATGCAGCGCGTTCAGCAGCAGTTGCTCGCGGCTGGTATCGCCATCGCCTACACCCGCAACTATGCAGGCGCAGGGCCCGATGGTATGCTGCGCGTCGCCGTTTTTGCCACGCACACGCGGTCCATGATCGACCAGTTGGTCGACGGGCTTGGCCGAGTGCTCTAGCCGGTGGATTTGCACGGGCGGCGCATTGATCCACCCAAACCGGTCCTGCACCATGACTCGCAGCATGCCGCACCCTGCCACTTGCGTCGCGCTATTTGCGTTTATCGTCGGCGCGCTCGCAACATCTGTCCGGGCTGATGAAAAGACCGTCGACTACGCACCGCTGCAAAAGCGTTTTGCCCAAGCCGCTGCGGATGAACTTGCACACGGAATCCTGCCCGGCTGCTGCGTGGCCTGGGTGGTCGACGGCCAGATTGTGCACGTCGCGGGCTATGGTCTGGCCGATTGGATTGCGAACAAGCCCGCCACCCTCGATACGATCTACCGTGCCGGCTCGATTTCAAAGCTTTTCAATGCCGTCTCCGTCGTACAGCTTGTCGAACAGGACAAGCTCGACCTGGATGCTCCGATTCAGGCCGCGCTGCCAGAGTTCTCGATCGTCTCGCCGTTTGCAGAGACACGGCCGATCACGTTGCGGCAGCTGCTCTGCCATCGCTCGGGCATGGTTCGCGAGGCGCCGGTGGGCGGTTACCTTGATCCGAGTCAGCCGACGATCGAGGCGACGCTCGCGAGCGTAGCCGGTTGCGCGCTCGTCAATCCGCCGAACACGAAAACTCGCTATTCGAACGTCGGTCCCACGATCGCCGGCGCGGCCGTCGTCGCCCAGAGCGGGCTCCCCTACCCCGAGTATCAACAGCAGCATGTTCTCGGTCCGCTCGGTATGACGAGTTCCGCCTGGACAATGAACGACGAGTTGCGTGCGCGTCTGGCCAAGGGGCGAATGCGAATCGCCCGCGGCGACGGCGAGTACTATTTCGAGGCGGCCCCCGAGTTCGAACTCGGCACCCAGCCCGCCGGCAACCTGTACACCACGGCCAAGGACCTGGCGAGGTTCGCTATTTTTATGCTGGGGGGCGATGCTTCGGCCGAATTGAACCCGCCGCTCATGCACCCGGCTTCGCTCGAAATGATGTGCACGCCGCAACTGATCGATGACGAAACGGGTTTCGGACTCGGCTTCCATGTCGGCCAGTATCGCGGTCGCAAGACAATTCAGCACAGCGGTGCAGTTTACGGTTTCACCACAACCTTGATCGTAATTCCAGACGAGCGGATCGGCGCGCTGGTCTTGTCGAATGCCGACATCGCCATGGCTCCAGTGCGGCGGCTGGCAGATCTCTCGCTCGACTTGCTGCTCGAACGGCTCCGCGGCGAAAAGATCCCCGAGCCCGAGCCGATCGTCGAAGTAAGCAGCACCGAGCTGGCTGAACTCGCCGGCGACTACGAGTCCACCAGCTACTGGGCGCATTTGGAAGTTGCCGGGCAATCACTCGTCGGCCAGCTTTCGGGGCAACCGATCCGCCTGGAAGCCACCGCGCCGCTCGAATTCCTGGCCGACGGCCGCATCATGAGCCGCAGCCCGTTTGTGTTCTCCAAATCGGCGGCCGGCGAAGTGACCGGCTTCGCCGCGGCCGGGCAGACCTTCACGCGGGTGAGCAACACCGACAAGTCCCCCGCCGCTTGGCAGGCACTCGTCGGGAAGTACGGGCCCGAGTTCATTCCGCTGGTGGTTTCGATTCGCCACGGCCATCTGTATGCCACGGTTGAAAACGAGTACGACTATCGCCTGACACCGCTGAACCGCGTGACATTTGCGCTGCCGCCGGGCATGTACGCCGACGAGCAAGTCGTGTTTCAACTCGATTCGGCCGGCAATTGCACAGGCGCGATCATGGCGAACCAATACCTCCCTCGTCGTTTCGATTAGTCGGTTGGGCGCCTGAATTCCGCATGGAAACACTCATCAAGCCCGACGACACGTGGCTGTTGTGGGCCGTAATATTGGGCGGCGTGGCGCTGAGCATCTGGCTCGAACAAACCTACTCCTGGGCCGCCAGGCTCAGTGGCCCAGTCCTCGCCTTGTGCATTGCGATGGCGCTGGCCAATCTGCGGTTGATGCCGCCAACGGCACCAGTGTACGACGTCATCACCGACCAGCTTGTGCCGCTGGCGATTCCGCTGCTATTGTTTCGCGCCAACGTGTTCTACATAGCGCGGACCACTGGCTGGCTGTTTATTGCGTTTCACCTTTCCGCGGCCGGAACGGTTGCCGGAGCGATTGCAGCCGCGGCGATGCTGCATTCACACGTGCCGGACACATCGCAGGTCGGCGGCATCATGACCGGCAGTTACATCGGCGGCAGCGTGAATTTCTCGGCCGTCGCGGCATCGTACCGCGTGACGGGCGACGTGACCGGTCCGCTGTTGGTCGCCGATAACTTCATCATGGCCGGCATGTTCATCACACTGCTATTGCTCTGCAACAGCAAATGGGTTCGCAAGTTCTATCCGCATCCCGATTCGGTCGACGCCGTCGACAGCCGCTCGCTCGCCGCCGAGCACTGGGGACGCAAAGGAATCTCGCTGCTCGATATCGCGAGTTCGCTAGCCGTGGCCACCGCCATCGTGGCGCTCGCCAAAGCAACGGCCGCCTTGGTGGAACATCAGTTCGTGGCTTCCGGCAGCGAAGCCTCGGTGGCCGCGAAGCTGCTCAGTAACAGTTACATCCACATCACCATTTGGGCCACCCTCATTGCCACCGTTGCCAGCCGCCCGCTAGGAAAACTCAACGGTGCCGAAGAAATGGGAGGTTATCTGCTCTACGTGTACCTGTTCTCGATCGGCTTGCCGGCCGATCTCTACACCGTTTTTACGAAGGTGCCCATGATGTTCATCTTCTGCCTGATCATGGCGTTGGTGAATCTGGCGGTCACCTTTGCCGCCGGCAAACTGTTGCGAATGAACCTTGAGCACCTGGCCCTCTCGGTCAATGCCACGCTCGGCGGCCCCCCGAGTGCCGCGGCGATGGCCATCTCCATGGGCTGGTCGAAGCTTGTGCTACCGGCCCTGTTGGTTGGTATCTGGGGTTACACCATCGGCACCGCCATCGGCCTGGCCGTGGGAGAACTACTCAGCACTTGGTTCTGAGTCGTGCCGTTCGACCGATCGCGTTCGGGACGCGCGCAAAAAAACAGCCCCGGAGAAACGCTTCTCGCGGGGCTGTCCTATCGTGTTGACGTTTCAACTCACGAGGTTGCAGCAGGGAACTCGCGATCGGTTGTGATGCCCGGCTGCGGAACCGGGTACTTGCCTTGCGAATCGGCCTTGATGGGCGCCTCGCCGCCGAGCACCAACTGATCGACCGACGGCGCGAATTCGTGTTCGGAGTTGAGGATCTCGTCGTAGGTCACTTCGCGGCCGGTGTGAGCGGCCATGCGGCCCATCGACGTCACCAGGCTGGCCTGGGTGCCGCGGACCACCTCGTTGTAGGGCCGGTCCTGGTGAATCGCCTGGTACAGGTCGATCCATTCCAGCTCGTAGGGGCTAGGTTCGTGCTGGGAGTAGGCCCAGGCGATGTCGCCGCCGCGACGGGTGATGTTCTGGTCGCGGAAGATCTTGCACTTGGCCGGAGCGTGGCCCGGGCCCGAAATATGGGCCGAACCTTTGGTGCCGTGGGCCTGGCTGGCAAACTGCTGCATGGCGCCGGCCATCGTGCGGCCGTCGAAATAGAGCTTCGCTCCGTCGTCAAACGTGTATTCGACCGCGTACACGTCGAAGTTCTGGTCGATGTAGTCGCCCCGATAGTGGCGGCCGCCCAAGGCCTGGGCCTTCACTGGCCAGGAGTTCTTCATCCAGCAGCACTCGTCGATGTTGTGGATGTAGAAGTCGCTGTAGCAGCCGCCGCTCGACCACAAGAAGCTGTGGAAGTTGCGAATCTGCCATTCCAGCTCGTTCTCCCCTTCCGGCATTCGCTTGGTGAACGCCGAGCCCACGGGCGGGTGCATGCGATAGCCGCGCAGCAGTGTGATCTGACCGATCTCGCCGTTCTGGATGCGATCGAACAGCTCGTTGCGGGCCAAACAGTGTCGGCACATCAGGCCCACACCCACCTTCAGGTTCTTCTTGTCGGCTTCCTCGGCCAGCGCGAACATCTTGCGCGACGTCGGGCCGTCGACCGTCACCGGCTTCTCCATGAAGACGTTCAAGCCCTTCTCGATCGCATACTTGAAATGCACCCAGCGAAACGCCGGCGGCGTGGCAAAGATTGCGACGTCGCCCGGCTTGAGGCAGTCCATCGCGTTCTTGTAGGCATCGAAGCCGATGAACTTTCGCTCGTCTGGCACTTCCACCTTGTCTTGATGTCGGTTCGACAGCGCGTTGTAAGCCGTATCGAGCCGGTCGTGAAACACGTCGGCCATCGCCACCAGTTTCACAGGCGATTCGGCTGTCACCGATAGCGCGTTGTCCGCGGCTCCGCCCCCGCGCCCGCCGCAGCCGATCAGCGCCAATTGCAGCGTGTTGTCCTCGGCGGCATGGACCATTGGAACGGCCATCGATACCAGGGCCGTGGCAGCGGCCGCACGGCCGGTGTTCTGCAGGAATTCACGGCGCGAAGGGCCGCGTGATGCATCTTGGCTCATGGGGAGCTCTCTCCTGTGAAACAATGCGGGCGGGTAGAAGGTTGGCGAGAGCCTTTAGTGTAATCGAGCAAGATGGAGGGGGCCAGTACCGTGGAAATTGGCTAACCGCCTCCCTGCTAATCCACCACCCGCCCAATTCCAAACTGATTCCCCAGCCGCACCGGCTTGCCCCCCTGCAAGTGCACTTCAATCATCTTTTCGCTCTGCACGGCGCGGCCCTGTTCGTCGGTCAGTCGAGCAACAATTTGCCGCGTTTGCGTATCGACCACGTCGCCCGTCGAGGGCCAGCAATGGCGTCCGTCGAGGCTGAATGTGATCCAGCCCGGCTCGTCGCGCAGTTCGATGCTGGCCACTTGCTTCGGCGGTTCGACCGTGTTGTCGAAGACGTGCATCCGGCGGTTATGGGCGTCGGTAACCCACACCTCTCGCTCGTCGGGCGTCAGTCCCACGCCGTGGCTGGGGCAACCGTGCCGTTTGACGGGTCCTTTTTCGAACCCTGCGACCTCCACGCGATGCAGCCGCTCGCCGGTCTGGACGTTGCCGATCTCGAAGCCGAGCAAATCGTTGACGTTGACGTAGCACCGCGTTTCGCGGCCGTTTATCGTGAACGGCCGAATGCTGTTGCCAAACGGGCCGACCGTCCGCACGCTGTCGTCTGCCGTGCTGACAACGCTCAACAGGGGCGACCGCAATCCGGCCAGATAGGCGAATTTGCCCGACAGTCCGACGATGGTGTTGTGTGCTCCAGAGTCGCGCCGGATCTCCCGCAGCACGTGTCCCTCGGTCGCACTGACCACGTACCAAATGGGACCTTCCAACGATGGTAAGTAAATCGTCTGGCCGTCCGGCGTGATCGACATCCTGTCGCAGCCGGCCAGGTAGGGTCGCTCCCAGCGAATCGTGTCGGCTTCGATGTCCAGGCACATCAGTTGCTTGATCGTGCTGATGTACAGCCGGCCGGTTACCTCGGAGCCGCAAATGCCTTTGACGTTGAGCGGCTTGCCCTTGTGGCTCAGACCAGCAGTGCGAATGCGTTTGACGAACTGGTAGTCGTGGTCGATATCGAATACCAGCAACCCGTGACCGCCGTATTCCAGGTAGTCTCGCACTCCCGGCACCGCGACGTACAGATAGCGCCGCACCGGTTCTTCTTCGGCCAGCAGTAAGCCAGATCCTGCGATCCAGAGAACCTGCGCGATCGCGAAGACGATCAGGCGATGCCAACCGCGGCGACTGAAAGGGTGTTGCATGCCAGGGCTCCGAATACGGGGATGTGCGTACAGGCCAAGTCTATTCGAGCCGCGACAGGTACGCCAACCAGAGCGGTTAATGCGAAGAACGGGAGTGCCGCTGCGACGAGCGAACAAAAATAGCTGCTTGAAATCGGGCCAGCACCTGCGGCATACTCACCCGCGGTCGGATGGCCTGCGACGTGTGGACGAGCAACAAGCCTGGGACCTTGGTTGTCTTGTCTTTGGAACCTGCCCATCCCCGCCGACACGTTTCGGCGGCACGAGGATTACGGGGTTCGCTTGCGTCCACATGTTCGCCGCTTGCCGCAATACGACGGCGCCGGGGTACCACGGCGCTGCTCTTGCGCGGCAGGTCTGGCTGTCTTTGCCGCACGAAGGTTTTTTAGCCTGGCTTGGCGGTGGCGGAAGCCGCCGTCACTTGACGTACTGGTAAAACGAGTGCTTCGTGCTGCATGCCGCGTGTCGCGCCGCTCGGTCGATGGCCGAGGAGTGACCAACCATTAACCACTTTCAAAGTCCAATCCCGGCTCAACCGAGCACGACACGCTTCTGTTTTTAAAAAGCGTCCAACCAAACGCCGTGCGCACCCTTGCGCGCTGGCGTTTTGGTTTTTTTGTTTTCAATTCGTCCTTTGTGCCCTTGGTGGTTTTTTATCAACATCCTGTTTTTAATTGCTTACAGTTGCCCCTTCGGGAGCCCAAAACATTGGGAGTCGACGTCGGCGAACGAACGTGCTCGCGAAACGAATCAGAATCGTTGGAGCCCCTTCTCAATCGGACGCCAACTCGACCACGCCCTCACCACACGTCCGCCTGGGCGACCGCTTTCGCGGCTGCCAGTTCCTCGGTCGGATTGCATTCCAGGCCCACGTAGCCGCGATAGCCCAGTTCGTATGCCTGCCGCAGCACGCGCGGATAGTGAATCTCGCCGGTGCCCGGTTCGTGCCGGCCAGGGGTATCGGCCAATTGCAGATAGCCAACCTGATCGAAGCCGTCTTTCAGTCGTCCGCACAGGTCTCCTTCGCTGAGTTGCATGTGATAAAGATCCCAATTGATCTTCACCATCGGCGAATTCACCTCGCGGCAAATCCGCACGGCGTCGGGCGAGCCGTACAGGCAATGCCCCTTGTGATCGACGCGAATGTTCATCGGCTCGAGGATCAACATGATTTCGTTGTCCTCGGCGATCGGGGCCACGAGTTTGAGCCCCTTGATGATGTTCTCGTGCATCTCGGCCTGCGTCATGCCCGGCTGGTCATTGCCGCCGACGACGGTCATCAACGGGCAATTGATCTGCTTGGCGACCTTGCAGGCTTCGGTGATCTTCTTGACCAACCGATCGTGATTCTTCGGATCGTTCATGCCCGGTACGAATCCCCAGGCGGTAAACTGAGCGATCGCCAGGTTCAAGTCCTGGCAGGTGCGAGTGACCTCGTCGAGCTTCTTCCCTTCGTAGGGCCAAAACTCAATCGCCGGAAACCCGAGCGCCGCCGCCTGCTTGATCCGCTCGATGAACGGCAGCTTTCGCCACCACATCTCCACGTTGACGGCGAATTTCGTATGCGGCGTTTTGCCGAGCTGCGAGTGGTCGTCATCCTTCGCGGCGGCGGCCGTCGTCGAAAACGCAGCGCCGCCGGCCAGCACGAGGGCCGATTCCAAGAAGGTTCGTCGGGGGAAGCTCATCGCAAAGTTGCTCCTGGTGGTTGGTCCGGCCGGCCTGACGCAGTGCCGCAACCAGGAGTATAATTGTCGCGCCGCGACTCCGCCAACGGCTCGCAGTTCGGCCGCGCGCGGCAAATGATGCCCCCAGCGGAGGATCGTGTGGCTGAGTGGATTCAACTAGCTTGCCAAGAGTGCGAATGGAGCACGCTGTGCGGTCCGACGCAGATGCTCAACTGGCTGCGCACCGCTGGCATGGTTCGCCGAGATGCCGCGCCCGAGGCGGAACATCTGCCCGAGTTGCTCCGGGCCGCGACAACGCGATTAACTTGTCCCAAGTGCCAGGCGATCGGCCTGACGGCGACCGCCGCCGAGGACGAGACCAACGATGAAGAATGGGGCATGGCCCGCAAGTGCGCCGCCTGCGACCAGCCGATCCCCCCTGAGCGACTGGAAATCTTTCCCCGTGCCGAACTGTGCGTGGCGTGTCAGGCAAAGAGCGACCGTGGCGAATCGAGTGGTCCAGCGGAATACTGCCCGCGCTGCGGCGCCGTCATGACGCTTCGGCAAGTGCGCCGCGGCATGACCCGCTACGTGATGGCTTGCCCCAGTTGCCGCACCTGAGGATTCTCATGCCAATCGTCGCACAATGTTTTGTGGCCTCGCGCTGGTCCGGTCTGGGCTGCTTGCTGCTCTGCGTGGGTCTTTCCTCTTGCGTGGAACCAGCGACCGAGATGCCGCCGCAGCCGGTAGGCGTTTCCGCCGATCCGAGCTTCGCCGAGCAGGCCGAAGCGGTTCGCGACGGGAAGTCCGAGCAGATTCGCGTGGACGACCAGCTTGTCACCGACGACGACCTGCGGCACCTGGCCGGGCTCGAAGACAAGCTCCGGCGGATCAACCTTTCGCGCACAACGATTACTGATGCTGGACTCGCACAAATCGCGGCGATGAAACACCTTCAGCAGCTCCGCCTGGCCAGCGCAGCTCACGGACGATGGAATCGTCGCCCTTCGGAATCTCGATGAGCTGGAACATTTGCACCTGATCGACGCCCCGCTTACAGACGTCGGACTTGCGCACCTACATGACGTGCCGAGCCTGCGTTCCTTGTATCTGGATGGTACACGGGGCACCGAAGCAGGGATGACGGCCTTGGGCGAAGCTCTGCCCAACGTGCATCTGCACTTCGACGGTGGCCACCATCGCGGTGACCTTCGAGCGGATAATCACGAGCGTTGATTTCACGCCAAATCGCCGCGATTCCCCACGGCTGGGAATCGAGCCGCGCGTTCGGTTATACTGATGCCGTCGCGCCTAACCTGCCCGCCAACCTCGTTAACGACAGAGCGATTGCCATGCGTCAATTGAAACTTCGTCTGCCGGTCATTCTCCTCGTGCTTGTCATCGCGCTGGGTGCCGCGCTTCAAGCCGGCCTCCAGCGGCACGGAGATGACTGCCGCTGCCGAGCGATTTGTCGATATGTTGTCCGCCAACCAACGCAGCCAAACGTTGCTCCCGTACGATGGCCCGGCGCGAACCGATTGGCACTACATTCCCAAGCCCTCGCGCAAGGGGCTGCAGGTGAAGGACATGGAGCCCGGCCAGCGTAAGGCCGCGTTCGAACTGCTGCACAGCGCGCTCAGTGCGGTCGGCTATGAAAAGGCCACCAAAATCATGCAGCTGGAAGCGATTCTTCACGAGTTGGAGAAAAGCCGTGTGAATGGGATGATTCGCGACACCGAACGGTATTACTTTACGCTGTTTGGCAAGCCATCGTCCGATAGCCGCTGGGGATTGAGCGTCGAGGGACATCACCTCTCGCTCAACTTCGTGGTCGACGGCAATCAGGTGGTCTCCTCGACGCCCACGTTCTTTGGCGCCAATCCGGCGACGCTGCAGGCCGACTACGGGCCGCAGTTCAAAAAAGGACTGCGCGTGCTGGCCGACGAGGAGCAATTGGCGTTCGACCTATTGCACTCGTTGAATGACGAGCAGCGCAAGAAAGCCGTCGTGGCGGACAAGGCTCCCAACGACGTACGTGACGCTGGCAAAGCGTCGCCTCCCATTTCGTCCGCGGTCGGTCTGCCCGCCAGCGAAATGTCGTCCGAGCAGTTGGCAACGTTGCAAAAACTGATCGCGACCTACGCCCACAATCTGCCGGCCGACGTCGCGGCCGCGCGTCTGGCGAAGATCGAATCCAACGGCATCGACGGCGTGACGTTCTGCTGGGCGGGCGCGGACAAGCCCGGCATCGGACACGACTACCGCGTCCAGGGCAAGTCGTTCCTGATCGAGTTCAACAACACCCAGCCCGATTCGGCCGGCAATCCGGCCAATCACGTCCATACCGTGTGGCACGACCTGCAAGGCAACTTTGCCATCCCCGTTGGCGGCTGAGCGGCCAGATTGGCAGCTTAGGCCAATAGTTCGTCGAGCGTCGAGTCGAGCAAATGGTCGACGAGGTTCGCGTCGGGACCGGCGTTGGGCTCAATCGCCAAACTTTCGTCGCCGCTGGGAACTTCCAATAGCATGCTGGGTGACATGCTCACGGTTGAGCTGACGGGAGCAGCGGGTAAGTCGACGAACGGGTTTGCGGCCGCCTGAAAAGCTACCGTACTAGAGGTTGTTTGCCCCAGCGCCACGGCGACAGCATTGCGTGATCCTTCGTCAGTTGCGACGGACGGGGTCGTGGCGGGACTTGCCACTTCGCTTTCGACCAGGGCGGTCGCCGACGGATCGGCAACGAGTCCGGTTGCGTAAGGCCAGGCGGCCAGCGGAATTGGACTCTTGATTCTTGCTTCAGTCGTGAAGACGTAGGGGTCGGCACCCGGCACGGAGTTGGGGAACGTCAATTCGACGAGGTAGGCGGTGGCGCCACTGGGCGGCGTGTCGACATTCCCCACATAGGTGTAGCTTCCTGGCGTGGTTGAGTCCAGCAGCGTTGACGTCCAGATGACACTTGGGTTGTAGCCGTGGCGAAAGTCTCGCGCGACGGGATTGGTCGCCTGCCAGAGCCGCACTTCCAGCGGCTGAGTATCGGTCTGCACGTGGATCGAGCCGTCCTGATCGACCGTCCAGGAATACTTGGGGAGCGGCCGATCATTGAGAATCGCGTCGTAAAACGTCCGCCGGCTGCTGACGGCGCGTTCGTCCAGTCCATGACCCGTATTGGGTATGTACCGCAGATAGTTCTGATCGCCGGGCAAGTCCTGAAAGTAGAACCGCGAGGAATCCGGCACGAAAAACTCATCGCCCGCCGAGTTCAGAATCAGCTTGGGCATGTTGTCGAAGCGGCCGTTGCGCAGATAGCTGTAGGGGTCGACGATTTTGCCCAGAAGTTGGGCCTCGGGTGTCAGGATGCGTTCGAAGATTTGAAAGTTCGTGTAGTCGCGCACTTCTTCGGAAAATTTGCCCAGCACGCCGTAGTGGTTGACCATCTGCGCGGCCTGATCCAAGTTGTCGAACACGCCCGGTATGATGCCGCGGACGCGGTCGTCGGTGGCCGCGGTCAACCAGGTGGTCCAGCCCCGTTTGGACTCGCCCGAGACGAAGAAGTTGTCAATGTGCTGATTCTCGTCGAGATATGTGATGAATGTCTGCACGGTATCCATCGCGCGGACAGCGCTTTTGACCATTGGCAACAGCAGCGGCCACGTCTCGTTCCCCGGATCGCCGATGTGACCCAGGTATTTGTCGAGCGTGTAGGAGATGATCTCGTCTTCCTCGCGGGGTTGCGTTTCATCCGTGAAAATGAGCGGTTCGCTCGGCACGTCGCGCAGCACGGTCACGACCGACTGCGTTTCGGTGGCGATTTGCGCCATGGTCGCGTCGGGCTGATTGGGTGCATTGCTGGTGTTGCTCCCTCCCCGGATGAACAACAACGACGTGGAATTAACCGCGACAACATTTCCCACATCGTCGGTCGGCACGTAGATTTCCATCCAGTGGTGCCACTCGGGCAAATTCACGTCGGCCGCGCTGCGCCACACCTGGCTGGTCATCTGCAGCACGTAGTAGGCGTACGGTGTCGCGCTGGTCCCATATTTCGGCGGTGCCTGCTCCTCCCACGAAAACGTGCTCGGCGCGTTCACGTAGTCTTTCAGGGCGCTGGACGTCCGATTGTCGACCTGGAGCGTCAGCGGAGTCGACGCGCCTTCGACGGCCTCGGAATTGCGCACGCGGGCCCGCAGTCGGACGTCGTACAAATCCGGCGTTGGCAGCAGTCCGGGGTTGAGGCTAAAGCGGGCCTGTCCCTGATAAAGTACCGATTCGGTTTGTGAGCGTTCACCGAGATCGTTGAAGTCGCCGTCGTTGTTCAGATCAACGTCAAGATCGACCGGCGTCCCGTCGGGCAGCGTGGCATTGCCCTGCGGCGTCGCCACGACCGTCACCTCGGGCGTCAGGTCCACCGTGAACGGCGTGAACATGGAGAGGGTCACTTCCGGCGGCGCCAAAATGCCGTTGATGACGCTAATCAAATCGCTCGCCGTGAGGCGGTTGTCGCCGGTCGTGTCGTAGTACAACGTTACCGGATCGGGCGGAGTGCTGGGCAACTCGCCGTAACCGTCGCGCAAGACCTTGTTGACGATTGCCAACAAATCGTCCGTCGTGACGGACGAGTCATTATTGACATCGAGCCGGTAGGTGCCGTTGTGCCACGGCGTTTCCGCGACGTCGGCCAGCGGACTTGCCGCGGCAAGTAGCCGGCGCTCTTCGAGCATCTCCACGTTCAACGAGCGACTCACCGTTCGCGCCCGTCGCGCTGCACGCATCGGTACCGCCTTCATCGGCCATTTCCTCGTGGTTGTCGGGTGACCGCACAGATTTGTCTGGTTTCGCCGTCGCTACGCCAACAGTTCTAGCAGCGCGTCGTCAAGCAAGAAACCAGAAAATTCATCAACTTCGTCCTCCGCGACTCCGGGGGCATCGGGCGGGTTCTTTGCATCGAGGGGAATCGCGGAACGAACCGTCGGGTTGGCAACGTATGCCGCCACAGGCACCACCGGCAGCGAGGCGACGTCGGCTTCGTCCAGGCCATCGAACGATTCCTGGTCGAGCGCCAGGGCGCTTGCAACTGCATTCAGAGTTGGGTCCTGCAATAGAACCGCGCCGCTGCCCACCGCCATTGCGACCAATGGATCGACCAATGGAGTTGCATCCGCGGACACCGAATCGAACGGCCACGGATAAAGCGGCAATGTGGACTTCACGTGAATTTCGGTGGTGAAAACGTAGGGCGGAATTCCCGACGTGGGGAACGGGAAGGTCAGTTCGACAAAATAGGCGGTAGCCCCCGATGCCGGCATCGGCACGTCGCCCACGTAGGTTCCACCCCCTTGGTCCACCAGCGGAGTTGATGTCCAGATGTCGCCAGTCAGATAGTGGCGGAAGTCCCGCGCTATCGGATTGGTCGCCTGCCAGAGCAACACTTGGCTCGGCGGCTGAAAGGCCGTCGTTTGCACATGGATTTCGCCGTTCTGCTCAACCGTCCAGGAGTACTGGGGCAATGGAAGACCGAGCAGAAAAGCTCCGTAAAAACTGACGATGCTATTGAAAATGGCCGTGTCCTCGAGCCCGTGTCCCGTATTGGGAACATAGCGGAGACGATTCAAGTTGCCCGGCAGATCGTGGATATAGAATTGCCCCGAGTCGGAAACAAAGAATTCATCGCCCGACGAATTGACGAGCAACTTGGGCATGTTGTCAAAGCGTCCATTGTTCAGATATCGATAGGGATCGACGATTCGGAACAAGTCGCGTCCGGCGTCGGTCAGCAACCGATCGAAAATATGCAGATTCTCATAATCCTCGATTGCTGGGGAAAAGCTTCCGTAAGCAGCGTAGTGGTGCACCATCTGCGGTGCGATGTTGAGCAAGTCGATCACGCCGGGCATGATCGCCGCAACGCGATCGTCGACGGCCGCCGTGAGCCAGGTTGTCCAGCCGCGCTTCGAGCCGCCGAATACCACAAAGTCGTCGATCGTCGAGCCGGGTCGTATGATGGGAATGAAGGTCTGAATCGTGTCCATTGCGCGGACAGCGCTCTTGACCATCGGCAGCAACAAGGGCCAGGTCTCGTTGCCTGGCTCACCAAGGTGCTGCATGTATTTGTCGAATGTGTAGGCGATGATTTCGTCCTCGCTGCGCGAGAACGTCTCGTCGGTGAAGGTGACGGGTTCGTTGGGAACGGTCGTCAAATCAAATACCACGGTCCCGCTGAGCACGGCGAATGCGCCTAATGTGTCCGGCAAATTGGACGGAGGACCGTTGGTATTGCTTCCCCCGTCAATTGCCATCAGTGCGGTGTTGTTGATTGGGCTGTTCGGCACGTACACACCGATCCAGTGGTCCCACACTGGGTCATTGACATCGGCAGTCGACCGCCACGTCTGGCTGGTCATTTTGAGCACGTAATAGGTGTACTCGCTGCTGGTGAGGTCGTCCGGGCTGTATAGGCTGTAGGTATATGAATCGTCGGGCGCATTAACGTAGTTCTGCAGTGCGTCGGACGTGCGGTTGTCTACCCCCAACGTCAGCCCGGCCGATGTTCCGGGCACGGCGTCCGAATTCTGGACGCGGGCTCGAAGCTTGACATCATACAAGTCGGGCGTGGCCGAGAGCCCGGGATTCAGGTCAAAGGTCGCCTGCCCTTGATATAGGGTCGATTGCGTTTGGCTTCGTTCGCCCGGGTCGGCAAAGTCGCCGTCGTTGTTGAGGTCGACGTCGATCTCGACCGGAGTTCCGTCGGGCAGCGTGGCGGTGCCCCGCGGCGTCGTGGTGACAGTGACTTGCGGCGTCAGATCAATCGTGAACGGCGTGACGGTCGTGATGCTCACTTCCGGTGGCGTGAGAATGCCGTTGATGACCGCGAGCAAATCGCCTGCCGTAAGCCGATTGTCGCCTGTCGTGTCGTAATAAAACTCGACGGGATCTGGCGGCGAAGTGGGAAGTTCGCCGTAACCATCCTTCAGAATCTTGTTGACAATGACCAGCAGATCACTCGGCGAGATCGTCGAGTCATTATTGACGTCAAGTCGATAGGTGGAGTTGTGCCAAGGCGTGTCGCCAACCGGGCTTGCCGCCGCTAACAATCGCCGCTCTTCCAAAGGCTCGACGAATAGTGAACGACGTGTTGTATGTGCCCGTCGCGCAGAACGTTTCGGCGTCGCTCTCATTGGCCCCTCCTCAGTGATGATCGGACGATGGCCTTGGTATCGGCAGCCGCGACGGCCGATACGGTTCCCGGTTTTGCCCTGATTACGCGAGCAGCTCCAACAGCGCGTCGTCGACCAGGGAATCCAAGAAGTCCTCGGAGGCGGTTTTCGCGATGCTTGGTTTAGGTGGCCCACCCAACTCAACGGGCGATGCGGACGAGCTGACGACGGACTTCAATGCACTGGGCTCAACCGCCGGTGGTGGCAGTGTCAAGTCCGCTTCGTCGTCCAACCCGTCAAACGATTCTTGTTCCAGCGCCAACGCGCTTGCCACGGCATTGACACTTCCGTTTTCCAGCGGAGCGAGGGGGGCTTCGGTAACCAGCGCCGTGGCAATCGCCGTCAGCGGCGCACCGTCGCCAAAGGCCGTCTCGTAGGGCCACGGATAAAGAGGCAACGTTGACTTGATGCGGATTTCCGTCGTGAACACGTATGGATCGGAAACGACTGGAATCACACTGCCGCTGGTATTCGGGTAAATCAATTGCACAAAATACGCCCGCGCGCCGCTGTCCGGCATATCCACGTTGCCCACGTACACGCCGGGAGCAGTTGGATTGAGCGTCTCGTATGTCCAGGAAATGCCTGGATTGTAAGCATGTCGGAAGTCGTGCGCCACGGGATTGTCGGCATGCCACAACCTGACTTCGAGCGGCGTGGTATCGGTTTCAACACGGATGGCGCCGTCCTGGCCCACGGTCCACGAGTACTTGGGAAGCGGATCATTATTCAAGATTGCGTTGACAAACGTCAGTGTGCTGCTGGCGACCTGGCTGGCCGAAGAGTTCGGATCGTTCAGGTTTATATCCAGGCCGTGTCCTGTGTTGGGCAAATAGATCAGGTAGTTCTGGTCGCCGGGAATGTCGTCGAAGTAAAACTGGGCTGAGTCCGAGTTGAAGAACTCGTCGCCTGCGGAGTTGATCAGCAACTTCGGCATGTTGTCGAACCGGCCGTTGTTTAAGTACCGGTACGGATCGACAATCTGCGACAGCAGCTCCCCGGCGGGCGAGATAATGCGATCGAAAATATGCTTGTCGTTGTAGTCCTGCACCGCCGGTGAGAAGAAACCGTACGCACCGTAGTGGTGGACCATCTGTGGCCCCTGGTTCAGATTGTCGAACACGCCTGGGATAATGGCCCGCACGCGATTATCCACTGCGGCTGTCAGCCATGTCGTCCAGCCGCGCTTGGAGTAGCCGGTGACAACAAAATCCGTCAACGACGGGACCATGGCCTGGGCGGTATCCATCGCCCGCACAGCGCTCTTTACCATGGCCACCAGCACCGGCCAGGTGTCGTTCCCAGGCTGACCGATGTTGTTCATGAACTTGTCAAACGAGTAGGCGATGATCGCGTCTTCGCTCCGTCCGCTAGTCTCATCGGCAAACACCAGCGGTTCGCTGGGCACGTCGCTCAAATGGACCACCACCGTGCCCAAGGAGACCGCCGCCTGGCCGAGCAGGTCGATCGCGCCCGGCGGTGTGTCAAAGTTTTGGTTGTTACCGCCGTCGATCAACAACATGGCCGTATTGGAGGTCTGAACAGAGGGCACATACATCGTGAGCCAATGGTGCCAAACGGGCAGGTTGACCTCGTCCGCTGTGCGCCACGTTTGACTCGTCATGTCGATGGCGTAGTACGTATAGCTGCCCAACAAGGTGGTCCGCGTTTCACTGGGGAACGGCGCGTATCCGTACGATGGATCGGGCGAGTAGACATAATTCGCAAGCGCGTCGGAAGTCAACGTATCGACTACCAGAGGCAAAGCGTCGCTTCGTCCAAACACGCCGTTGCTATTCTGCACCCGCGCCCGCAACTGCACGGTGTAGGTCGCGGTGTTGTCCCGCGCGAGCGCCGGCGTAAGTGAGAACACCGACTGTCCCTGATAGAGTGTCGATTGGGTGTGCGCCATTTCCCCTGGATCCGCAAAGTCGCCGTCGTTGTTCAGGTCGACGTCCAGGAAGACTGTTGTTCCGTCTGGCAATTGTCCGGTGCCGGCGACAGTGGTCTTGACGGTTACCTGCGGCGTGACATCAACGGTAAAGTTCGTCAAGGTTGTCGTTTCGACAACTGGCGGCTGCAAAAGCCCGTTGACGATTCCGAGCAAATCGGCGAATGTCAGCCGATTGTCGCCGTTGGTGTCGTAAAACAATTCGACCGGTTCGGAAGGGGGCACCGGCAGTGCGCCGGTCTTGCCATTCAGAATGGCGTTTATCACGACGAGCAAATCATTGGTACTGGTGACGCCGTCGTTGTTGACGTCCAATCGGTAGACGTCATTTTGCCACGGCTTCTCCAGACTGGCCGCCGGCTCGGCTGTCCCCAGGCTGGCGGGGCTCGCTGCGTCCAACACGCGGCGCTCTTCGAGCAGCTCGATCAGCAAGCGGCGCTGGCGGCCTCCCTCATTGTTTCGTCGGCGCAAGCCTGTCCCTGAGTCGCGGTGGTGCATGGCCTCTCGCCTCTGCTGTTTCGGGACGCCGCGTCAGAGGGCGGAGCGGCACCGCCTCGGACCGTATTCCCATGCGGCCAAGATACTTGTCAGAGGGGGCTGATACCAGCCTCAGACAAGGTTTTTTTGCGGCCGCGAGGCATGAAAAAAGTTCGCCGGCGCAGGGAGAAGCCGGCAACTGCGAGTTGCTTCGGCCGCCGACGTGTGGCGGCAATCTCACGAGAGTTCGAATCCGGCGAGGTGGACGACCAGGATTAACGCGAAACGGGATCTTGACTGGCCTCTGGTTGGCGGGCGGCTTCGCGCACCGCGGAACTGGCGCCTTCCAGCACGGCCTCGCCTTTATCCACGACAGTCCTGGCCTCTTGCTTGACGCGCGTTTTGTCGATCTGAATCGTAATGGTGTTGTCGTCGGTCCGTTGCAACTTGATTGCGCCGGTAACAACGAGACCAATCACTGCCAAGACACCGAGAAAAATCAGCAGCCGCATCGAAACGTCCCCATGAAGACTGTCAGTGCCGGTTCTTCGTTTCGCGTTGTCGATCACGCGAGAACCGGGAGGGGGCGGAGTTTAGAGGCAGCACCTTCTGTGAGTCAACGGCAATTCGTAGCCGAAAGCTCTGGATCGCGAAACATCACAAGCCAAGTTGCTTGCTGCGTTCGTCTCGCATTCGGCGGTATTCGCCGCGCATCGCTCGCGACATGGCGGACGAATTATCCAGATAGCTCTTGCGCCGGGCGTTGGGATCGCCGCTGTTATTTCCGCCTCGCCCTCGCCCTCCACCGGGTCCCCCACGACCCGCTTGGCCGCCGTTGCCAGACCGCTGCGCCCACTGCCTACGGCGTTGTGCGTCGCGCTTGATGTCCTCGTCGAGCTTCTTGATCTGCTCTTGCGGCGAGAGTGCAAAGAACTCGCTTAGGCGTTGTCCCTCGCGGGTTTCGCGACGCTGTCCCCAATTCTCGCGCATCTGGTCACGCGCTTCGGGCGACAGGTTTTCGAACTGCTTGCGCATTTCGCCCCAGAGTTCGCGTCGCTGGGCATCACTGGCACCATCCATCTGGGCTCGAATTTCGTCAATGCGCGCCAGCGCCGGGTCGCGGCTGGGGTAGAACGCGTAGGCGATCCCCGCCATCAGCAATAGAAGTAGTACGGCGGCAATCCACTTGCCTCTGCCGCCCGTTTTTTCCTTCGTTGCGCTACGTGTCGCTACTGGTCGTCGAATCACCCTGGAATTGTTCATGTGCGTTGTTCGCTTTCCGCCAACCGGTTACTTCGAGTCGGCATGGCCGTCCATATAAACGAAACACCGTGCGCCGTCTTCGCCTTTTGAACCGTGGAAGTGGTCGAAATCGTAGGCGATCCACACCGTGGCGCTGCTGCGCTGGATCTCTACTCCACGGCGGCGATAGGTGCAAACCTGAGGGCGAGTTTTCCAGGCCAGATCCCGGTCGTTGTACTCGTAGCTTGTCCCCTCAGCTTCGTAATAGCTCATCGATTCGGCCGGTTTCGAAATACTCGCCAGGGCCTCATCTCGGTAAACCATGTCGTCGCTCGGGCAGCGGAAAATCGGGTCGTGTTCCAACTGTCGTTTTGAGCCCGGCGCTGTCGGAGCTGGCGTCGGGTCTGCGTCCGGATTGGCATCGGCGTAGGGATCGTCGTCAGCAGGTGCGGCAGTTGGCGTGTCGACATCCGAGCGGTCGACGATCAGGTTTCCCCGTTCCACGTAAGGTCCGAGCGTCGTCACGATGCTTTCACGTTTTGAAATACTGGGCATCCGAGCGCAGTCCGGAAAACGGGCCATCTGGCCGTGGGTATCCATGTAGTTCGTCATTGCAATGCCGATGTTGTGGAGCTGCGATAGGCATTGGGCTCGACGAGCGGCGGCACGCGTGTATTGCACCGCCGGGAGAAGCATCCCCACCAGAATGCCCACAATTGCGATGACGACCAGCAATTCGACGAGTGTGAAACCCCGCTGGCGGCGATGGTTTGCAGTCATGCCTGATGCCACCTGGACAGCTAAATGGAAGCCGTTGACGCCTTTACAGCAGAACGTCAAACTCCACTGACTATTGATACCCCGGCGGCTGGCTAAAGTTCCGCCATCCGGTTCGTGCTAGTCGACAATTTCCATTGTTTCTCGCCCCGCCACGATGGCCTAGTGAAACTGGGTAGTTTGCCGATCCCGAGATCCCAGGGGGGCGGCGTCGCGTTACATCTTTCATCGCATGCCAACAGCCATCGTCAATTGCGATTGGGGGACCAGCCGCCTGCGGTTGCGGATCGTGCGTCTCGATAGCTGGCAGGTTACTGCAGAATTTCGCTCCTATGACGGCGTGGCAAGTCTGGCCAAGCTTCACGGTTCCGACGAACGGTCCCCGGCCTATCGTGCGCTGCTTGCCGAGGGAATTCGCCCGCTCATTGCCGATCAGCCCGAATTACTGGCCGGCGCGCCGATCCTCGTTTCCGGCATGGCCACCTCGTCGATCGGTTGGCAGGAACTGCCCTATGCCCGCCTGCCAATACCGGTCGATGGATCCGGGTTGACGTCGAGCGACGCCGAGCCGCTGGAGAGCAAAGTCGGCTCACACCGCGTTGTGCTCATTTCCGGCGTCCGGTCCGACGAAGACGTGATGCGGGGCGAAGAGACCGAACTGATCGGACTGTTCACGCTGCCTGGGGCCAAACACCTTGCCGAAGCGGCGCGGGTTATCAAGCCGGGCACGCATTCCAAACACATGCTAGTCGAGCATGGGCAACTCGTGTCATTTCAAACATTCATGACTGGCGAGCTATTCGATGTGCTGACAACGCACAGCATCTTGCAACACTCAACGCAAGTAGACGCCAGTATTGCCGAGGTCCTTGCCGAGGCAGATTCGCTCAGGGCCGGTGTTCGCGCCGGAGCGTCGCTGCCTCTCGGGGCCGCGCTGTTTCGCGTCCGTACGAGACAACTCCTTTTGGGCATCTCTGGGGCGAAAAATCGAGCGTTTCTCAGTGGGGTTTTGCTCGGTGCCGAACTCGCCTATCTCATGCAGGAGGCGAGTGAACCAACACCCATTGTTCTATGTGCCACGGCACCTCTTTCTGCCAGCTATCGCACCGCGCTCGAGGAGCTCGGGCTGGCCAAACATCTGACGCTCGTTTCGCCGGAAGATACGGAACTGCTCAGCGCTCGGGGGCAAGCCGCGATTTGGCGTCGAATCTCCGGCGACGGAACCCTTGCGGACTAATTCGGATGGTTTTCAGCCCCCCGCGTTTCGTCTATGATGATTGAAGTCGCCCATTCGTTCCCGCCGGGCGACAATCCCGCCGCGCCACCAGAAAGCCGACCCGCTCGCCGATGTCAGCCTTTCCCCGGACAACGCGCTTGGTGATGATAGCCTGCACGGCAATGTGGGCGTTCCCGGTGTTGGCGACCGACGTCGACTTCGTCCGCGACGTGCAACCAATTCTGTCGCAACACTGTTTTGAATGCCACGGCGCCGATACACAGGAGTCCGGCCTTCGGCTCGACCGCGCCGACACACGGTTGCTGGGAGGCAATAGTGGACCGGCCATCGTTGTGGGCGACAGCGGCAAAAGCCTGCTGATCCAGGCCGTGTGCGGCGACGGCGATGCCGTGGCCAAGATGCCCCCGGACGGCCCACCGTTATCAACCGCCGAAATTGCCGTTCTGCGGCGCTGGATCGACGCCGGCGCGACGGCTCCGGCGGATGCGGATCCGCTTGCTGTGCAGCGTCAAAGCGATCACTGGTCGTTTCAGCCGCTCGCCCATGTCGAGGTGCCCGCTGTCAGACATGCACAGCTCGTGCGAAATCCGATCGATGCCTTCATCCTTGCCGGGCTCGAGGCCGCCAATTTGGAGCCGTCGCCCGAGGCCGACAAGGCGACGTTGATCCGCCGAGTGAGCCTCGATCTGACGGGCCTCCCCCCCACGATTGAACAAGTCGACGCGTTTTTGGCCGATACACATGACGAAGCCTACGAGCGATTGGTTGACCGCTTGCTGTCCAGCCCGCACTACGGCGAGCGTTGGGGGCGACATTGGCTTGATATCGCCCACTATGCCGATTCGAACGGCTATACGATCGACGGTGCACGATCGATTTGGAAGTATCGCGATTGGGTCATTGATGCCCTTAACCGCGATCTGCCGTTCGATCAGTTCGCCATTGATCAACTCGCCGGCGACATGCGGCCGGATGCAACCCGAGAGCAGCGAATTGCCACTGGATTCCAGCGCAACACGATGGTCAACGAGGAAGGTGGTACCGATCAGGAACAATTCCGCGTCGAGGCCGTGGTCGACCGCATCAGCACAATCGGGTCCACGTTTCTGGGCCTAACGCTTGGTTGTGCACGTTGTCACGACCATAAGTTCGATCCGATCACGCAGCGCGAGTTCTATCAGCTCTTTGCCATTTTCAACTGTGGCGACGAGCCGACGCTGCAAGTGCCTACCGAGCAGCAGGCCAAGGAAACGCCGGCCTTGGCGGCTGAAATCAAGCAGGCACTCGAACGCTTGGCAATGGTCGACGCCAACTCCGGCAGCCGACAGGCCGAGTGGGAGTCCATGGTCGCCAGCACGCCGGCCGAGAATCGCGAAAAACTCAAGCTCGCGGCGGAAGTTTTAGCTGCGATCGACGTTCCCGCCCCTGAACGAAGCAAGGAACAACTTGAGTTGCTGCGCAAGGAATATCAAAAGATCGATCCCGAGCGTGTGCCGCTGGCCAAACGCATCGAGGAACTCGAGCAGCAGCAACAGCAGATCAACGAACAGATTACCACCACCCTGGTGATGCGCGAACGTGACGAGCCGCGCGAAACCTTTGTCCACATTCGGGGTGATTTCCTCAACACGGGAGCGGCCGTGCAACCCGGCGTGCCAGCGGTGCTGCTTCCGCTGAAGGTTCACGGCAAGCGTCCCGACCGGCTCGATTTCGCCCGCTGGCTGGTTGACCCGGCCCAGCCGTTAACGCCACGCGTTACGGTCAATCGCATCTGGCAGCGACACTTCGGTCAAGGCCTCGTCGCTACGGAGAATGACTTTGGCATGCAAGGCGAACTGCCGTCGCATCCCAACTTGCTTGATTGGCTGGCCGGCGAATTCATTGCCGCGGGCTGGAGTCAGAAAGCCTTGCATCGGTTGATCGTCACCAGTCATACCTACCGGCAGTCGTCTGGAGCGCGCGCGGATCTAGCCGCCGCCGACCCGTACAACAAGTTGCTTGGCCGCCAACAGCGGCTGCGGCTGGAAGCCGAAGTGATTCGAGACGTGTCGCTGGCTGCCAGCGGCCTATTGACGCGTGAAATCGGCGGGCCCGGCGTCTATCCACCGCAGCCAGAGGGTATCTATCGCTTCACGCAGCAGAAGAAATTCTGGGGCGAAAACAAGAATGAGGATCGCTACCGCCGCGGCATGTACACGTATTTGTGGCGCTCCAGTCCCTACCCTTTCTTAAAAACATTTGACGTTCCCGATGCCGTTGTTGCCTGTACGCGGCGGGCACGCTCAAATACGCCGCTGCAATCGCTGACGCTTGCAAACGATCGGGCGTTCTACGAAATGGCTCAAGGTTTTGCCGCGAAGCTCCTCGCGCAACCGGCAGCCGGGGATCGCGCTCGTGCCGAGTGTGCGTTCCGGCAAGCTCTCGTGCGCAAGCCGACGGACTCGGAACTGGTCCGCCTGCTCGAGTACTTGGAGTCACAGCGCACCGAGTTTGTTTCCGATCGTGCCGCCGCGCTGGAGGTCGCCCCGCAGCCGCTTGGGTCCACTCCACCGGAAGAAGCGGCTGCCTGGACGATGGTGGCCCGCGTGCTCTTGAATCTCGACGAGTTTATCACTCGGGAGTAAATGCCATGCGACAGCAATCTGCCGCCCACGACACTCAGCTGCTGCACACAACACGGCGGCACTTCTTCGGCCAGTGCGGCGTCGGCTTGGGAGCCATCGCCCTCTCGTCGCTGTTGGCCGGCGAGACCCAGGCCGCCATTGATCCCCCCGATCTGCGGAATCCGCTCGCGCCGCGGAAGCCCCATTTTGTCCCCAAGGCAAAACGGGTGATCTTCCTGTTCATGGCCGGTGGTCCCAGTCAACTCGAACTTTTCGACTACAAACCCAAACTGCAGGAACTCGACGGCCAGGTAGTTCCGCCCGAATACACCAAGAACAAACGCTTTGCCTTCATCAAGGGTGATGCCAAGCTGCTGGGCACCAAGCGTAAGTTTGCCAAACACGGTCAGTGCGGCGCGGAGCTCAGCGAGTTGCTCCCCGAACTGGGCACCATCGTCGACGACGTCTGCATCGTCAAGAGTATGGTCACCGACGTGTTTAATCACGGCCCGGCCAAGCTGTTCATGAACACCGGCTCCAGCCGGTTCGGCATGCCCAGCATGGGCGCCTGGCTCACGTACGGCATCGGTAGCGAGTCACGCGACTTGCCAGGTTTTGTCGTGTTGCAATCCGGGCCTCGCGGCCCGCGCGGCGGCAATCCGCTTTGGGGTAGCGGCTTTTTACCAACCGCCTACCAGGGCGTGCCGCTGCTTCCTGGCCCTGAGCCAATCCTCAACCTGTCGAATCCCGCGGGCGTCAACCAGCGACGCCAGGCCGAATTCTTCAACACCGTGCAAACGCTCAACGCCGAGCGGTTGGCCGCGGTCGGCGATCCGGAAATTGCCACTCGAATCTCCGCCTACGAAATGGCGTACCGCATGCAATCAAGCGCGCCGGAGCTGATCGACGTAACCAGCGAGACCAAGGAAACGCTCGAGGCTTATGGAGCCGAGCCCGGCAAGCCCTCATTTGCCAACAACTGTCTGCTCGCCCGCCGGCTTGTCGAGCGCGGCGTCCGTTTCGTGCAGCTCTACCACACGGATTGGGATCATCACGGCAACAACGACACGCACCTCGGCGAACCACTCGATGCCCGTTGCCGCGAAACCGATCGCCCGGCCGCGGCCTTGGTCAAAGACTTAAAAGCCCGTGGTCTACTGGAAGACACGATCGTCGTTTGGGGCGGCGAGTTCGGTCGCACGCCGATGGGCGAGCCACGCGACCTCATCGGCCGCGACCACCACGTCGACGGTTACACCATGTGGCTGGCCGGCGGCGGCATCAAGGGCGGCCAAACCATTGGTGCCACCGACGAACTTGGTTACTACACCGTCGAGGACCGCATCCACGTGCACGACTTGCAGGCGACGATCTTGCATTTGATGGGGCTCGACCACCTGCAACTCACCTACCGCTTCCAAGGGCGTGACTTTCGCCTGACTGACGTCGGCGGAAACGTGGTGGAAAAGATGCTGGCGTAGCTTTTGGTTCTATCCCCGGCACTGCATGACGGATTAGCGACTACGGCAGCGCCGGTCGCCCGTTACCGTTGTTCTTTGCCAGGTCGACGGCTCGCCACATGTACCAACTCGCCACCGAGCGATAGGGGCGCCAGCACTCTCCGTGCGCAAGTAGCTCCTTGGGCGCTGGTAATTCGTCGAGCCCGTACGTCAGCATGAAGCCCTTCCGCACGCCTAAGTCGCTCACTGGCAGCACGTCCGGGCGTCCCAGCCGAAAGATCAGCAGCATCTCCACCGACCAGACGCCGATTCCCCGTACCTGGACCAACCGCGAAATGATTTCTTCGTCGCTCATCTTTACCAGCCGGGCCAGCGTGGGCACCGTACCGTCGAGCGTTTTGGCCGAGAGATCCTTCACAGCCGCCACTTTCGCGTTCGACATTCCGGCCGCTCGCAGCTTGGCATCCGGCGTGGCCAGCACCGCGGCGGGCTTGAAGCTTCTCCGCGTCGGATAGTGGGCCATCACGCGCCCCAGGATTGTCGACGCCGCCTTGCCGGAGAGCTGTTGGTAGATGATCGCGCGAAAGAGCGCCTGAAACGGGCTTTCCATTTTTTCGGGGCGATGCGTGAATGCACCCGCCCGTTTGATCACGCTAGCCAAGGCCCGGTCCGCGCGGCGCAGTCGCGCCACGGCCTGTTTCGTGTCGAAGGCTGGCTCCACCACATTACCTCATCGTCGCGACCAATCCGCAAGGCGCGTCGCTCGGTCATTAATCGTGCGACCGGTAGACTTTAGCGTCCTGCCCCTGACAAAAAAAGTCACTCGCGTGTTTGCGCGATTTTACCCATTTTCGTCTGGTCGAAAACGCTAGCGACCAGCTAGAATACATGGACCCACGCCGATACGTTCGCCCGCCTACAAGCCGCCTGCCGCCGATTCCCACGGAAGCGAAGCGATGAAGCCTCACCGCCAGCAGCCAGTGCGCGACTTCAACGATCGAGGATGCCGCGATCTGCGGAACGGCGTTTCCCAACTCAACCGTCGCCAAATCCTACAGGCGGGGGGCTTAGGGCTGCTGGGGCTCAGCCTGCCGCAGCTTTGGGCCGCCCAGGCGGCCGCTTCGTCCGCCGGTGTTCAGGGAAGTGGCTTTGGCAAGGCCAAACGCTGCATCTTCCTGTTCATGTGGGGTGGCCCCAGCCAGCTCGACACGTTTGACCTGAAGCCCGAGGCGCCGGACGAAATCCGCGGCCCGTTCAAGCCGACATCGACGCGGGTGCCCGGCCTTCAAATCTGTGAGCACTTTCAGCGTGTGGCCCAGGTGACCGACAAGCTGGCGATTATCCGCTCGCTGAACCACACGGATCCTGCGCACCTGTCCAGCGGTCACGCGACGCTCACGGGCCATTGGGCCCCCAAGATCAATAGCGACGCCGATCCGCCAAGCGACCGAGACATGCCCCACCTCGGCTCGCTGCTCGCGCATCTGCACGAGACCCCGGGTACCTTGCCGCCGTTTGTCACCATGCCATGGAAGGCCTACCACCCGGCAGCGCCCGGCGGCCAGGCACCAGGCCAGCAAGGCGGACTTCTGGGACACCGGTACGATCCGTTGCTCGTAACTGGCGACCCGAGCAAACCCGACTGGCGCGTGCAGGAATTGAGCCTGGCCGACGGAATTAGCTATGAACGGATCGAATCGCGCCGGACGCTATTGGGCGAAATTGACAGTCAGCGCGCCGCTCTCGAGGCGGCCGATGTGGATGGTCTCAAACGACAGGCATTTGGTCTCCTGGCCTCGCAGGCCGCACGCAATGCGTTTGATCTTTCGCAGGAGACCGATGCTGTTCGAGATCGTTACGGCCGCAATATTCACGGTCAGTGCGTGCTGCTGGCCCGGCGACTTGTCGAACACGGTGTGCCGCTGGTGAGCGTCAATTGGCACAACGACGGCAGGAACTTCTGGGATACCCACGGTGCAAATTTCTCGCGACTCAAAAAGGAACTGATCCCACCAACCGATCAAGCCCTTTCCGCGCTGCTAGAGGACCTCGACGCCCGTGGCTTGTTGGAAGATACGATCGTCGCTTGGGTCGGGGAATTTGGCCGACGGCCACAGATTGACAACCTTTCGGCCGACGACGGTGGTCGGGCTCATTGGCCGTTTTGCTACAGCGGACTACTGGCCGGTGGCGGCATCCGCGGCGGCGCGGTTTACGGCAGAAGCGACAAGCACGCAGCGCATCCCGACGAATCGCCCGTCAGTCCCCTGGACTACGCAGCCACGATGATGCACGCCCTGGGCATCCCTGCGGAAGCGACGATCGCCGATCGCTTCGGACGCCCGAATCGAGTCTACGGCGGCCGACCGATCACATCGCTGTTCGGTTAGTGTCGCGGTGCGTCCAAGAGTAAGCGGCCCGTTGCTTCCCAATTGAAGCAACGGGCCGCGTTGATTTCTCGCCTGTAACCGAAGAGTTACTGGACGTCGATCAGCTCGACCAGAAAGTGCAGACGGGCATTCGGTGGAATTGCCCCCGGGGCACCCCGGACGCCGTAGCCCAACTCGGAAGGAATTTCTAATTCGATCATCCCGCCTTCGCCGACGAGCTGCATGCCTTCGGTCCAGCCAGGAATCACGCGGTTAAGTGGAAACGAGATCGGCTCGCCACGATCGTACGAGCTATCGAACACTTTGCCGCTATCGAGCCAGCCACGGTAATTCACCGTCACGGTGTCTTTTGCGGTGGGCTTTTTTCCATTCGCCTTCCGCAAAATGCGATACTTCAATCCGCTCTTGGTGGCGGTGTATTCCTTGGGCGCGTCCTTGTCGACGGGGCCCGGCTCGGCGGCCCCGGAAGTGTCGGCAAAACCTAACATCACCGTCATGCCCAATCCAAGCAAAATTCGTCTCAAAATCATCACGTATGGCTCCCAGATTTGGTAGATATTGCCTGCGGTATGCGCGTGGCGGGATAAGGCGCCCCGGCCGTTCAGTTGCCCAAACATACGCTGAGATCCAAATCTGGGCTACCGTAAATTCCGCTGCCAAGGGCCCCCAGCGCCGCTATTGATAGCATGTCAGCCAGAACTTTCCCTTCGCCGCAGCATGACCAGGCTGCTGCCTTGCACATCAATGCGCGCGAACCCCATTCGGTCGTACAACCTCACGGCGGGGTTGATGGAGCTAACGCTCAATGACACACCGGAATAGTCCGTGGCCTCTGCCAACGTTGCCTTGAGCAATCGCGTGCCAATTCCCTTCGCCCGATGACCAGGCCAAACTGCCAGCGAGAGCTCCGGCGTTTCCGTGTCGATGTACCCGTAACCGCGATCTTTACCAGACCACAGCCGCAGCCAACAGGCTCCGATCCTTCGACCGGCGAGTTCGGCTGCAAATCCCAGATCTCCTTTTCGACCCCAGTTTTGGACGTACCGCGCGATGTTCGGGTCGGCCAGAATGCTTCGTGGCGGCGGCGATTGGCCAGACGGAACAAAGATGGCATGATAGGCCGCTTCCCAGAGGAATGGCTCATCGGCGGTCGTTAACTGGCGAATCCGCAAGTTCGGGTCGATCGTCATTCGGCGAGGCTCCTGGGGCGGCCCACGATTCTACCAGAATTGCTTGGCGGCATCGGCCGCACAGTGAGCGCGGGACAACCGCTGCTCGCCAATTACCTTCGCCGATGGCCACTTGACGGAAGTTCTTTCGTCCTGTGAACAGAATTTGGTCGACCGTTCGACCCTTGCAGCCCGCCGGCAACCGGCCGAAAATAAGCATTTACGTGGCATCCGTCTTCTCACCCCGCCATTCTACTGGGGAATCGACATGCGCAAGCGTCTCCTCAAATATGCGGCCGGCATGGCTGTTATTCTCATTGTGATTATCGCGGTCGGTGCGGTTTGGATTCGCGGCCAACTGACCGGCAGCCTTCCGCAACTTGATGGTCAAGTCGTGGCCGCCGGTTTGAAAGCACCGGTGACCGTCGAACGTGATGGACTGGGCATTCCGACCATCCGCGCGCAGAACCGTTTCGACCTGGCCTATGCCACGGGATTTCTGCACGCGCAAGATCGCTTTTTCCAGATGGACCTCTTGCGCCGCAATTCGGCCGGCGAATTGGCCGAGTTGGTTGGCCCGGCAGTGCTGGATAACGATCGTGACGCTCGCGTTAATCAATTTCGCAAGCGTGCTAAAGATGTGATTGCTGCCGGCAACGACGAGGACCGCGCGCTGCTCGACGCCTACGCCAAGGGTGCGAATGCCGGGCTGGCATCGCTTAAGAACAAGCCGTTTGAGTATCTGCTGCTTGGTGTTGAGCCCGCCCCTTGGAAGCCCGAGGACTCGGCGCTGGTCATGTTCTCGATGTATCTCGACCTGCAGGGTACCGACTTCCGCGACGAAGTCGCGCTCGGCGTCTTGCAGGCGTCTGTGCCCAAAGCGATGTTCGATTTCCTGGCGCCGATGGGAACCGAGTGGGACGCGCCGATTCATGGCGACGCATTCGTCACTCCGGCAATCCCCGGTCCTGAAATCTTTGATGCCCGTAGCGAGACGCAAGTTGCGCGAAGCTCGTTGACCCCCAAGTCGCAGCTTGCCCCGATCGACCACTTCCGTCTGGGCAGCAACAACTGGGCCGTGTCGGGCCAACAAACGGCGGACGGACGCGCGCTGGTGGCCGACGACATGCACCTTGGCATTCGTGTGCCGCACATCTGGTATCGGGCATCGTTTGTCTGGCCGGCAGCAGATAGTGACGATGCAAACGCTACGGAAGGGACCGTCAAGCACGAAAAAGTAAAGGAACGGCGTGTCACGGGCGTGACGCTTCCTGGCACACCCGCGCTTGTGGTGGGCAGCAACGGCCACGTTGCCTGGGGATTCACCAACAGCGAAGGCGACTGGGCCGATGTCGTTATCGTCGAGGTCGATCCGGACGACAAGGATTCGTACCTGACGCCAAACGGGCCGAGAAAGTTCGAGCATCTGGAAGAAACCATCAAAGTCAAAGGCAGGCCCGACGAGAAGCTCGAGATCGTCTCCACGATCTGGGGTCCTGTTCTGAAGCATGATCACGAAGGCCGCCCGCTTGCCGTGCGCTGGGTAGCGCACGATGCCGATGGCGTGAACATGAACCTGATCAACTTGGAGTCGGCTCAAACGCTCGAAGACGCTTTGCGCCTGGCGAATCTCAGCGGTTCGCCCGCGCAGAACTTCGTGGTGGCCGACGACCAAGGCCGCATCGCCTGGACGATCCTAGGCCGCATTCCCCGCCGCGTCGGCTTCGACGGCCGGCTTCCGAGTTCGTGGGCCGATGGTTCGCATCGCTGGGAAGGTTACCTCACCCCCGAAGAATACCCACGAATTATTGAACCGGAAGTCGGCCGCATTTGGACGGCCAACGCCCGGGTCGTTAGCGACGATTACCTGAAAGTCATCGGTGACGGCGGCTACGACCTGGGCGCTCGCCAGCGACAGATTCGTGACGATCTGTTGGCTACCGAGAACGCGACCGAAGCCGACATGCTGCGAATCCAGCTTGATGACAAGGCGGTGCTCTTGGAGCCGTGGCAAAAACTTCTACTCGACACGCTGGACGAGCAGGCCCTCAAGGATCATCCCCGCCGCCAGGAGTTGCATGGATACGTGGAAGATTGGGGCGGCCGCGCGGCGGTCGACTCGGTCGGTTTCCGCGCAGTGCGCGAATTTCGCCGCAAGCTCGTGGCCCAGCTGTGCGATGTGCTCGGCACCCCGGCGCGACAGCTCGATGAGGATTTTCGCCTCGGCCGCTACGAGCGGGTTGAGGGCGCAATTTGGCGGCTAGTTTCGGAACAGCCTGAACATCTGATCGACCCGCGCTACGAAACGTGGCACGAATTGCTGCTGGCCGCGGCCGATGATGTAATCGACGAAGGTACCTCGGACGGGAATAGGCTGGCCAGCTATACCTGGGGCAACTACAACACGACGCGCATCCAACATCCGCTAAGTCTCGCCGTGCCTCGGCTGGCCGGCTGGCTCGACATGGAGCCTGAGCCCCTCAATGGCGACACCGACAACATGCCGCGGATCCAAGCACCCACCCGTGGTGCTTCGCAGCGGATGGCGGTTTCTCCTGGCCGCGAGGAAGACGGCTACATGCACATGCCGTGCGGGCAGTCGGGCCATCCCCTTTCGCCCCATTATCGCGACAGCCATCCGGCCTGGGCCAACGGCGAACCAAGCCCATTCCTGCCCGGCAAAACCGAACACACGCTGGTGCTCAAGCCAGCAGCTTAATCGGCCTTCTAAAACGTTTAGCCCGGAGGCAACGCCGTCGGCGCTTTGCGGTTGCGTCCGCCGAAACGCCCTACTCAAACCAAAACCGCTCGCCGCGCTGAAAAGCGTCCACTCCCTTCCGCGTGCTCTCGCTGCGCATCACCGGATGCAAGCTTTCTGCTTCCAATTCAAATGCTTTGTCCAGTGGCAGGTTGAATCCGTGGACGGCTGAGTTCAGATCGGCCAGCATCGCATCGCGCGGCTGGCGGCAGATTTGCTTTGCCATGTTCATCGCGCGTTCCAGTCCTTGGCCGGTTTCGACCAACTCCCACACCAAGCCAAGCTGATACGCCCGTTCCGCGGTGATACGCTGGCCGGTAATGATCAGCGGCAGTGCGGGCCCCCAGCCGATCATCCGCGGCAGATAGACCGTGCCGCCATCGACCAACGGCACGCCCCAGCGCCGGCAAGCCACGGAAAACGTCGCCGCTGGCTCGGCCAGACGGATGTGTCCATGGCAAAACAGCTCCAAGCCGCCGGCGTAGGCATAGCCCTGAGCCACGGTGATGACGGGCTTGGTCTGCACGATCCGCGTGCCCCCCATCGGCCCCGTGCCGTGTTCGATGAAGGCCGCTATCTCCTCCCGCGTTGCGCCCAAGTGAGCGAGTGATTCCAGCCCCATCAGGTCAGCGCCCGAGCAAAATGACTTGTCTCCTGCTCCGTGCAGCACGGCCACAGTCAGCAAATCGTCGTCGCGAAAGGCCCGCCACGCCTCTAGCAGCAACTTGGCCGTGATACCGTCGACTGCGTTGTGCACTTCCGGCCGATTGATCGTGATTTGGAGGATCACGCCGCCGTCGACTTCGTGGCGCTCAACGAGAAGCGGCTCTGCTCTATGAGTTCCGCTCGACATGGCAAACTCCTTCTGACCTTTGGAATCGATGCGGCCACCTGCCACGTCCTGTGCGCAGGCGACTGGCACGCAGCTCGCGGAATCGCTAATGTAACGCAAGTAGCCCGCCCGCCGAAAGCAGTCGAATGTTTCCCCGCCACCGCATTATCGACTTGAGCGTTCCGCTTGAGCACCTGGCTCCAAGTGAGCCGATGCCGGCCGACATCCGGTACGTCGTGCATGGCGGCGAAGGGCTCCAGCAGATGCAACACTACTTCGGCATCAAGCCGGAGGATCTCGTCTACTCCGAGGGACGCGGTTGGGCCGTCGAGGAGATTCGCGCTATCACGCATACAGGTACACATGTCGACGCGCCCTATCACTATGCTCCCGTCTCAGAAGGTCGTCCGGCACGGACGATCGACGAGGTGCCGCTTGAGTGGTGCTTCGCACCCGGGGTGGTTATCGACGTGCGGCACAAGCAACCCGGCGAGTTCATCACCGTTAATGACCTGCAGGCGGCTCTCGACAAGATCGAGTACACCCTACGGCCACTGGACATTGTCCTCTTGCGAACCGATGCCGACAAACGGATGGGCTCTTCGGCCTATTTCGCCCAGCCGGGCCTTGGGCGCGAGGGAACACTTTGGCTTTGCGAACAAGGCGTGAAGGTGATCGGCATCGACGCGTACACGCTCGATCGACCATTTGCCGACATGAAGGCCGACTACGACCGCACGGGCGACAGCCGCTACATCTGGCCGGCCCATTTCGCCGGCATCACGCGCGAGTATTGCCAAATCGAGAAGCTCGCGAACCTCGATCAGCTTCCACGCCCATATGGATTTCATCTGTCGTGCCTGCCAGTAAAAATTCACAAGGCCAGCGCCGCCTGGTGCCGCGCCGTCGCGCTCGTACCCGAGGAAACAACCAGCGGAGAAACAATGTGACTTTGGCGGATCTGCTCGTACGGAGTGCGTTCGTGGCACTGGCTGTCGGCCTGGGCTGGGGTATCCGCGGCGACTTTGGCCACCTGATTGGGGCGATGTACCCGGGCGCGTGCCTCGCCCTGGGGCTGGCTTACGTTAGCCGGCAACGCTCGCTGTTCTTGTGGATGCCGGTCATTGCGGCCCTCTCAGCCATCGGCATCGGCTCTGGCGGCACCATGAGTTATGGCATCCTCCACGGCTACGCGCAGTCCGACACATTCATCAATTACTCCTATGGCTTCCTCACGCTCTTTCTACAGGGTGCCGCCTGGGGAACTTTCGGCGGCGCGATGGTCGGCCTCGTGCTCGAACGCGAACCGATGAAAACGGGCCAGTGGCTGGGCCTCATCGGTTCTGTCCTGGCGGGCGGCTGGTTTGCTTCGCTGATCGTCGTCACCTGGCTTGGCTTCGATATCAATCCCCCCCGCAATAACACGTCGATCACGTTTTTTGGCGCGGCACTTGCGCAGCTCGTCTGGCTGGCCTGGAATCGTAAGTGGAGCGGCTTTCGTGGCGGACTGCTCGGATACCTGGGCTTCGGCCTGGGAATGTCGGGCGGCCGGCTGCTTGGCAACATCGCCAATGTGCTGCAAACCACGAGCCTCGACTTCACGATCAACCACTGGAACGTGATGGAAGTTTCTTGCGGGCTGATTGGCGGCTTTATCTTCGCGTTTGGAATGCTCAAGTACGCCTATCCGTCGCCCCCGGAGCGCGAGAACTATGGCTGGGCTTCCGTGCTGAGCATGATCTACGTGCTAGGAATAATCCCGCTTTGGCACCGCTTGTCGCGTATCAATGCCGAGGAAAAGCTGACGGATTGGGCCAACCAACTCCGATCGTATGGCTACCAGCAGCCGCCGGAGCTTGCCGAAACGATACTCCGGTTGCTCGACGCGGTTTGCATCATGGGGTTCGCCGGTGCGGCCGTCTGGATGGTCATCGATTTTCGCCGCTGGTTGTCGCTGGCCTGGTTTCCCGTGATGTGGCTGTCGCTCACGATGCTGCTGTTTCAGAACCTCAACGCCCTGTATTTCTTCTATCCACACCGCGACAAGCAACTCAACATGCATAATGTGTTTTGGGTGATCTTCTCGCTGATGGCATTTTACGTCGTCGCGACCGCGGTGGCTCGGCCCAAGCCGTCGGCGGATCCGGCAACCGATTCGCCCGATGTGCCCGTCCCCTGGGTTCGTTGGGTGGCCGCCACAGCAATTGCGTTTGTGGCGATCGTCTTCGCCGCCGGCTTCATCAACGGCGAGGAAACGATGCGCTCGGCGAACACCCGTTGGCCCCTTTGGTCGTGGAACCAAGGGCCCTTTCCGGGCAACGCGACTGAATGAGTCGTAGTTCGCTAGACGACGTCCCGCTCGCGAAATACCGCAATCTCGGCCGCTGAAAAACCATGCTCCGCGAGGATCTCGGTGGTGTGCTGGCCCAGTGCCGGCGCGCCGTGACGAATTTCTCCCGGCGAGCCGCTCAGCCGCACCGGCGTGTTGGCGACAGGTACATCACGACTGCTGCCGGCAAATTGCGTTTTCTCGATCAAACGCCGGGCCGCGACCTGAGGATCGCTGAGCACTTCGTCAAGTTCATACACCGGCCCGCAAGGAATCCGCGCTGCTTCGAGCGCCGCCACGGCTTCGTCGCGCGTTCGTTCGGCGCACCAGATTGTCATCACTTCGTTGACGAGCTGGTAGTTGTTCCCCCGGCTGATGTCGTCTTGCAGCCGCGGGTCGTCGAGCAAATCTTCGCGACCCATCAGCCGGGCCCAGCGTCGGAACATTGGCTGGCCGATCGTGGGCACGAGTACCCAACCGTCACGCGTCCGATAGCTGTCCGCAGGTGCGGCGAAGTAACTGGCGTTCCCCTGCCGGACGCGGTGAATGTCGGTCATCATCCGTTCCGCCAGCAAGGGCATCATGAACGTAACGCTTGTGGCCAACAGCGACACGTCGACTACCTGGCCCTGCCCGGTTTGCTGTCGGTGCATGAGCGCCGCCATCGCTCCAAAGGCGGCATGCAACGCCGTGCCGTAGTCAACCCAGGAAACAACGCTGCGGACCGGCGCCTCGGGAAAACCGGTAAGTCCCATAGCCCCGCTCATCGCTTGCGCGATACCGTCGAAGCCGACTCGATCCCGATACGGTCCATCAGGACCAAATGCCGAGCCCATCACGAGAATTATGTCGTTCTTGATCGGCTTGAGTGAATCAAAATCGAGCTTCAGCTTCTGCAGCACGTTCAGCGGCAGGTTGGCAATGACAATGTCCGCCTTGCTCACCAGCCGGCGGACGATTTCCTCCGCCTCGGGATTTGACGGGTCGAGCGTCAGCCCGCGCTTGTTGCGGTTGATGCTGAGATACAGTCCTCCCTCGCCGCTTTCCACGACGGGCCCGACCGGGCGGTCTTCTCCGCCTTCGCGGCGCTCGATACGAATCACATCGGCCCCAAAATCCGCCAGCATCATCGCGCAATACGGCCCGGCAATGTAGCGTCCAAAGTCGAGCACACGGATTCCCTTGAGCACTTGTGACATGGCTAAGCGTTTTTATCCAAGAGCGACTTCGGCAGCGGCACGATGCGAGAACGCAAAAACTCTCCCAGGCTTTTGGCCTGCGGATCAAACCGCGTGCTCGACGCCACGCCCTCTCCCAAGAGACCAACGACCACAAAGTTCAGCGCATTCAGGTTCGGTAGTTCAAATCGGCCAATTCCCAAATGAGCGGCCTCCGGGATCAACTCCTTCAGTTTCTCTACCGTCAGAAAGGAATGGAGCCAGGCGTACCCGGCCGCATCGCGTGCCCACACGCCAATGTTCGCGGTGCCCCCTTTGTCGCCCGATCGTGCGCCAAACAGTGTCCCCAGCGGCAGTTCTTCGGTTGGGCCATTCGGCACCGGGGCCAGCGGTGTAGATTCTACGCGCTGCAAATATCGAGTTGCGGGCCCCGACCATGGCACGGCAATCCGCTCGCCATTTTCAAGCACTACAACATGTTGCGGGACGTCGCCGGAAATCAGTAGCGGCCAATACACGCCAAACGGGCCGGCGTCGGTGGGCGGACTCGTGCAAAAGAACCCTGGGTAGCTTGCCAAGGCCATTTCCACAACGGCGCCGGAAAATGCTCGCCCCACCTTCTTGGGATCCTGGCTCTTCACGCTCACGCGCAGAAACGCCGCCGCTTCCTGGTTCGTATGGGCGTCGGCCTTGTCGGTCCGCGCCAGGTTGACTTCGAATGCGTCGAACTGCCTGATGTCGAGGGTGCTTCTCAGCGTGCGTTCAACAAGGGCTGCCTTCTCTTCGATGTCGAGACCCGTCAGCACAAACGTCGCCTGGTTGCTGTAACCGCCCAGGTAATTCAGACAAACTTTCACAGTGCCGGGGGCCTCATCGCCACGAGTGCCGAACACCCGTACCCGATCCGGTCCGACTTGTTCGAGTTGAACTGTATCGAAGCGGGCCACGACGTCCGGATTGGCATATGACGGCTGGTCGATTTCGTAAAGCAACTGTGCCGTCACCGTGCCGACTGAAACAAGCCCGCCCGTCCCCTCGTGCTTGGTAATCACGGAGGAGCCGTCGTCATACAGCTCGGCGATCGGGAAGCCGGGGTGTTCGAGCCCTGGTACCTCGCGAAAGTACGCATAGTTGCCGCCCGTGCACTGCGTGCCGCATTCGATGATGTGTCCTGCCGCCACGGCGCCGGCCAACTTGTCCCAATCGTCGCGCTTCCAACCGAAATGCCACGCCGCCGGACCAACAACGACCGATGCGTCCGTCACCCGCGGACAAACGACAACATCGGCCCCCTGGTTGAGCGCTTCGACAATGCCCCAGGCACCCAAATAGGCATTTGCCGTCAGGGGCTTGGCCTTTAGCTCATTCAGCGCCTGGCCGGTATCGATGTTCTTCAGGACCTCGCCGTCGGCCTGCAGGGCCCCGAGTTGTGCGAGCACGTCGTCGCCTTCGATATGCAGAATTTTTGCCTTTAAACCCAGGCGGTCGCACATTGCGCACAGCGCCGTGGTCAGCCCGCCGGGATTCAATCCGCCGGCGTTCGCCACGACCTTGATGCCGCGGTCGAGCGCCTCGCCCAGCACCTCTTCCATCTGCCTGAGAAACGTGATCGCGTAGCCGGTTGCCGGATCTTTCTGCTGCGACTTCCACAGGATGAGCATCGTCAGTTCGGCCAGATAATCGCCGGTGAGAAAGTCGATTGGGCCTCCGAGCACCATCTCGCGGGCGGCCGCCAGCCGGTCTCCATAGAATCCGGAGCAGTTCGCGATTCGCAGCGGAGCAGTCATGTCGTCGGTCTCCGTTACTGAGTTGCGGCTTCGCCGGCCTCTTCGATGACGATCAGCAACGTTCCGGCGTCCACCTGGTGTCCGGCCTCGACGCGAATCTCAATGACCGTGCCCGATTGCGGCGCGGCGATCTCGTGCAACAGCTTCATTGAATCGATGACCAGCAGCACGTCGCCGGCAGCCACCGTGTCGCCGGGCTTGACCTTCAATTGATTGACCACCCCCGGCAGCGGCGCGACCAGTGAGCCGGCAGTGGAGGCGTCTGCGGGCGGCGGAAAACGCGGCCATTCGGTGAGCGCGGTCGAGCCCAACGGGCTGTCGACATAAAAAATGTTGTCAATGCGTTCGACGGCGCATGTTCGTTCGACACCGTCTAGCTCGAGCCGCACCATCGCAGGCGAGGCCTCAAGGCATCGGACTGAGGGCAGTTCGTTCCCGCCCACCGAAATGTTCAACCCGGTGCGCGAAAACGCGTACTCGACAAGGATCTCGCCGGCCGAGCCCTGGAAGACAGCCCGCTGCGGTTGCGAAGGATTATTCCTCCAGCCGGAGGGTGCACCTCGGAGCACTGCTGCCGTCAGTCGCCGTTCCGCTTGACCGGCCAATGCGGCTGCTGCCGCGTGCAGTTGCTCGGTCGCAACATCGCCCAGTGGCGCTCCCAAGGCCACCGGATCGTGCCGCTCGAGAAAGTGTGTATCGGTCTCGCCGGCCAAAAAGTCCCTATGTGTAAGCGTTCGTACCAGCAGTTCACGGTTTGTTTGCAGACCATGAATTTGCGCATCGGCCAACACGCGGCTCAAGCACTTGGCGGCCTCCTCACGCGTGGGAGCATGCACGATTACCTTAGCCAGCATCGAATCGTAAAACGGTGAAACGAATCCGGCATCGTCAATGGCCGAGTCGACACGCACCCCTTCGCTGGCCGAAATCCGAAAGCGATGCAGCTTCCCAGCCGCTGGCCGATAGTCTTGGCGGGGGTCTTCGGCGCACAGTCGGGCTTCGATCGCGTGCCCCGTCACGGTCGCCTGATGTGCTTCCGGTGGGAGCGGCTCGCCGGCGGCAACCAGGATCTGCAATCGTACCAAATCGAGACCGGTAACCATCTCGGTCACAGGATGTTCAACCTGCAAGCGGGTATTCACCTCCAGGAAATAAAACTTACGCTCTGGCGTGAGCAAGAATTCAAACGTTCCGGCATTCACATAGTCGATCGCTTTCGCCCCGCGTACCGCCGCGTCGGTCATTGCCTCGCGCAGCTCATGATCGAGCACGATTGACGGGGACTCCTCGATGACTTTCTGATGCCGCCGCTGAATTGAGCACTCGCGCTCGAACAGGTGCACGACATTTCCGTGCGTGTCACCAAAAACTTGTACCTCGATATGCCGGGCGCAGTTCGATGTACGGTTCAATAAACAGCGTGCCATCGCCAAAGGCCCCCAAGGACTCTTGCCGGGCCGCCTCCAGCAATTCGCCAAAACCCTCTGCGCTGCGTGCGATTCGCATCCCGCGGCCACCGCCTCCGGCCGATGCCTTGACCAGTGCCGGCCAGCCGAACTTCTCGACTTGCTTCAGCACATCCACTGCCTTCTGCTCGCGCACCTCGACGGTCGGTAACAGCGGGACACCGGCCGCCTGCATGCGCTGCTTGGCCTCGATTTTGGAGCCCATCGCGGCAATTACTTTGGCTGGCGGGCCAATGAACGTGAGGTCCGCCGCCTCGCAAGCCCTGGCAAACTCGGCGTTCTCCGACAGAAACCCATATCCGGGGTGAATCGCATCCGCCCCGGCCCGCCTGGCAGCTTCAATGATTGCATCTGCCCGCAAATACGAGTCGGCCGGGCGCATGCCGCCCAGCGGCACGACTTCATCGGCCTCGCGCACAAACGGCGCATCCCGATCCGCGTCAGAACAAACCGCTACGGTCGCGATTCCCATCGCGCGGCACGTCCGCATAATCCGGCGAGCGATTTCACCCCGGTTGGCGATCACGATTTTCTGGAAACCGCTTTTGCTCATGCTGATCTACATCCGAAATACGCCAAACTTTTCTGCGCCCTTCACTTCGGCACTCATGGCCGCCGAGAGCGCCATTCCCAGCACGGTGCGCGAGTCACGTGGATCGATAATCCCATCATCAAACACCTGCCCGCTGGTGAACGTGGCCAGCGACTCACTTTCAATCTGATCCTCGACGGCCTTGCGCAGAAACTCATCCTGGGCTTCGTCAAACGGCTTGCCGGCCGCTTGGGCCGCGGCGCGCCTGACGATCGACATGACGCCCGCCAGTTGCGCGGGCCCCATCACGGCCGTCTTGCTATTCGGCCAGATGAATACGAACCGCGGTTTGTAGGCGTAGCCGCACATGCCATAGTTCCCGGCACCGTACGAGCCGCCGATCTGCAGCGTCAAGTGCGGGACCGTGCTGTTCGACACGGCGTTGATCATCTGGGCACCGTGCTTGATGATACCCCCTTGCTCATATTGCTTGCCCACCATGTAACCGGTCACGTTCTGGACGAAGACCAGCGGTACGCCATGCCGGTTGGCAAGTTGAATGAACTGGGCCGCTTTCTGCGACTCGGCCGAAAACAATACGCCTTGCTGATTGGCTAGAATTCCAATCTCGTAACCGTAGAGCGATGCCCAACCAGTGATCAGATTCGGACCGTACGCCGGCTTGAATTCGTGAAACCGCGAGCCGTCGACGACGCGAGCGAGGATCTCCCGCATATCGACGGGAACCTTCAAATCGGCTGGCGCCAGCCCCAGCAAATCCTCCGGATCGTACCGGGGCTCCTCGATCTCGGCCGCCGGCGCGGGGCCCAGCTTTTTCCAATTCAGATTGGCCACGATCTCGCGGCCAATTCGCAGGGCATCCAATTCGTCCACCGCCAGATAATCCGAAAGCCCCGACACCCGCGAGTGCATTTCTGCCCCGCCCAGTTCCTCGTCGTTGGAGTCTTCACCGGTGGCCATCTTCACCAGCGGCGGCCCCCCCAGGAAGACCTTGGCCCGTTCCTTGACGAACACGGTGTAGTCGCACATCGCGGGTGTGTAGGCTCCGCCGGCCGTCGAGTTGCCGAATACCAGTGAAATGGTTGGTATGCCCGCAGCCGACAGTTCCGTCAAATGCCGAAACGACGCTCCGCCAGGGAGGAAGATCTCCGATTGTCTCGGCAAGTCGGCACCGCCGGACTCGGTCAGCGTGATATAGGGCAACCGATTCCGACGGCAGATGTCAAAGCCGCGCAGCGACTTCTTCATCGTGTACGGGTTCACCGATCCGCCGCGAACGGTCGGATCGTTGCCGCTGACATAACACTCGACGCCCGAGACGACGCCAATGCCGCAGGCCACCGACGCCCCGACTTCATAGTCGGTTCCTGCGGCGGCGACGGGTGCCAGCTCCAAGAAAGGCGCATCGCGATCGAGCAACATTTCGATTCGTTCGCGCACCAGCAGCTTGCCGCGGTGATGGTGCCGGGCGACAGATTTTTCGCCGCCGCCAGCCCGCGCCGCCGCCAGCAATTGCTTGAGCGCCTCAAGCTGGCCGAGTAGCGACTCGCGATTCTTCTGGTAGTGTTCCGACCTGATGTCGAGTCTCGACGGGAGAATCTGTCGACGCACCGCTGGTGATCTCCTGGTTCGCTAGTCACACCGCGATGCGCCGTTAGCTCGCACGGCGCCGCACGTGCTCCGCCCTCACACTGCCGAACTGCTAACCCGAACTATTTGGGCGGCGCAATGCCTTCATATTTGGCGATGATGCCGAGCATGATTTCGTCGGCGCCGGCGCCAATCGACCACAACCGCGAGTCGCGGAAGTAGCGGGCCATCGGATATTCTTCCATGTAGCCCATACCGCCATGAAACTGCACGCAGGTGTCGGCCACTTGCCGTGTCAGCCGCCCAGCCTTCAGCTTGCACATCGAGGCTTCGCGGGTGTAGTCTTCGCCGCGGTCCATCAGCCGGCCGCAATGGTAACACATCTGTCGCAGCATTTCGACTTCGCTGATCAGTTCGGTGAGCTTGAAGTAGATCCACTGGTTTTCGATCAGCGGCTTACCAAACGTTTTGCGGCCGCGGCAATACTCGATCGTCATTTTGATGATCTTATCCATACCGGCCGCGGCGCCGACGGCACTCACCAGACGCTCGTTCTGAAACTGCTCCATCTGGTAGACGAAGCCCAGGCCTTCCTCGCCGATGCAATTGGCCACGGGCACGCGGCAGTTGTCGAACACCAACTCGGCCGTATCGCTGGCCCAGTTGCCCATCTTTTTGAGCGTTTTCGAAACCGAGAAGCCCGGCGTGTCGGTCGGCACCACGATCAGCGACATGCCCTTATAGCTCTTGCCGGGCGTCGTGCGAGCGAGCAGGCAGATCCAGTCGGCCTGCGCGCCGTTTGTGATGAAAAGCTTCGAACCGTTAATCACGTAATGGTCGCCTTCGCGCTCGGCCTTGGTGCGAATGCTGGCCACGTCCGAGCCGGCTTCCGGTTCAGTGACGGCCACCGAGCAGACCGCATCGCCGCGGATGGCCGGCTCCAGATACTTCTTCTTCAGTTCGTGCGAGCCGTGCTTGGCCAGCGCGGGCGTGGCCATGTCGGTTTGCACGCCAAAGGCCATCGGAATCGCGCCACAGTCGATACGGGCAAACTCCTCCGACAGCGCCAGGTTATACCAATAGTCGCCCCCCATACCGCCGTACTCCTCGGGATACGACAGCCCAAGCAGCCCCAAGTCGCCAGCCTTCTTGAACAGATCGTGAGCCGGAAAGATCTTGGCGTCTTCCCACGCGTCGACATAGGGATTGATTTCCTGATCGACAAACTGCCGCACCGACTCGCGGAACAGTTGATGGGCCTTGGTAAATCCGGTCCCGGGAATGGCAACATCCGAGCTGGAATCGCGAACTGCCGTGGTCATAGCCTGGCTCCCCCTGGTAGACAACAGCAGGCCGACCGGCCTGCCGAGAAACGCTCGTTCTAGAGGAATTCTATCTGAGCGGCGGACTGGATGCCAGAGAGCGTAGAAACCGTACGTACCTTCCCAAAAAGTCTATCCGGGACGCACGCCCGATGACACTCCGCGCCGCATCACCAGGCCAATCCCGCGACCGTCTCACAATCTTTATTCCCACTCCCCTGTCCGCGAACAGCTTCCTCAAGTCCAGCTTCCTGACGATGCCGATTAGACGCCCTTGCTCGACGACGAGGACGTGGTAAACATGGTATTCGAGGAACTTTTTGGCAAGCACGATTAGCAAGTCCTCGGCTGACTACGACGACCGTGCTCGTCAGATCTCGAACACGCAAATCCTCGGTCCGCTGGCCGACGCATTTTCGATGAACTCCGGTTCCAACTGTGCAGGGGGCGGGCCCGGCGAAGCGGCATTCAGACGGATCTGCGTCAAACCGAGCACGTTCAGCGAAGCGTTCATAAACGACGTCGCCGTGGGGACCACCTTCGCCGGCAGTCATTCCGCATGGAACATCTTCTCATCCGCGACCGCGTACTTTACGATCTCCGATGGTTGCCAATGACGCATGCAATGAGATAGGAGTCGCGACCGTGAGCACTTACAAAATGATCGACGTCGCCACCGATGCGCGCGGCGTGGCCCGGGTGACGCTCAGTCAACCCGACACGCGCAACGCCATGTCGAACGACCTGATGCGCGAGCTGCGCGCCGCGACGGACCAACTCGCCGCTGACTTGGCGGTGCGGATGATCGTGCTCACCGGTGCCGGCGATGTGTTCAGCGCAGGCGGCGATTTGAAGGGGATGCAGCGGCAGGCAACCAACACGCGCGAGGGGCGCATCGCCGATGCCACGGAATTCGCCTCCACGCTCCGCGAGCTCGACCGACTACCCAAGCCGCTGATCGGTCGAATCAACGGCTCGGCCTTCGGCGGTGGGCTGGGGTTGATTTCGATATGCGATGTGGCAATTGGCTTGGCCGGCGCGACCTTCCGTCTCAGTGAAGTCACGCTGGGGCTCACTCCCGCCACGATCTCGCCGTATGTTGTCGCCAAGATCGGCGTGCCCAATGCCAGACGCATCTTTCTGACTGCCCGCAAGCTGGACGGTCGCGCTGCCGTGCGCATCGGATTGTTGGACGAAGCCGTCGAAACAATGGAACAGCTCGATGCGGCAATTGAGCGCGAGGTCAGCGCTGTGCTTGCTTGCGCCCAGGGGCGGTGGCCAACGCCAAGGAATTAATCCGCTTCGTCAGTACTCACAGTGCCGACGAGAACCTGCCTTACACGGCAGGCGCCCTAGCTGATGCCTGGGAAACCGCTGAAATCCGCGAAGGTATCGATGCCTTCATGAACAAGCGCAAACCAAACTGGCAGGTCTGACGCCGAATCCAAGTGTCTCAGTGACAGCCAATGGCGCGTCGCGTGGCCCCTGGTTCATGCGGCCGAACTGCAAACGCGGGATTGTTCAGCCGGTTTGCCCGACATTCGTCGAGCCCATGGCCGCCGCCTTGTCGCGTAGCTCGCGCCGCAAAATCTTCCCGATGCCTCCTTTGGGAAGCGTCGGTAGGAAATGCACGCGCGATGGTGCCTTGAACTTGGCGACTTGCGAACCGACGTGCTCGATCAGCTCTCCCTCGGTCGGATTCGTACCCGGTTTGGGAACGACGAACGCAACCACGGATTCGCCGTAGATTTCGTCCGGCACGCCCACCACCGCGGCCTCGGCCACCGCCGGATGCTCATGCAGCACGGCTTCCAGCTCGGCGGGAAAGATGTTTTCGCCGCCACGGATGATCATGTCCTTCTTGCGGTCGACGACGAATAGAAATCCGTCATCGTCGAGATAGCCAACGTCGCCGGTGTGCAGCCAGCCGTCGCAAATCACTTTGGCCGTTTCGTCCGGGCGGTTGTGATAACCGAGCATCACGATCGGCCCCCGCAGGCAGATTTCACCCCGCTCGCAGGTCGGCAGGATCTGATCGTTATCGTTTTGAATGCTCAGTTCGGTGTTGCAGTAGGCCCGGCCCGCGGAGCCGGCGCGGAATGCCTCGGTGCGACGGTTCGAGGTGCCCAGGCCTGAGGCCTCGGTCAGCCCGTAGATTTCACGAACCCGGCAGGGATACCGCTTGGCGAAGGCCTGTCCCAACTCGACCGGCAGCGGCGCGCCGCCCACGATGACTTCGCGCAACGACGAGAGGTCGTATTTGCCGGCTGCCGGATGGTGGAGCATCACGGCCAAAATCGTCGGCACCGCGGCGATCGTTGTGCATTTGTGCTCCTGGATCAACTCCATGAACCGTTCCGGATCGAACCACCGCATCTGAATCAACTTGCTCTCGGCCGGCAGACTTTCCGGCATCATCATTAAGTCGCTCATGATCGCCACGCCAAAAATATGGGCGATCGGCATTGCACTGAGCGTGATTCGAGGACCCTCCCAGCTATCCAGCACAGCCGACTCGAGCACTGCCTCGGCGCTGGCCAGCAGATTCGCGTGGCTCAGAAGTACACCCTTGGGCCGGCCGGTCGTGCCGGAGGAATAGAGCATCACCGCCACGTCGCTCGGATCGATATTGGGCAGCTTTGTTTCCGGTGGCGATTGAATGAGGTCATCGAGCCGCAACTCCGGCGGGCTGGCTTCACGGTTGTCAACGCCCCCTTGCACCAAAACATGTTGCACGTGCGGCAGACCGGCCACTGCCTCGCGCACCGTAGGCAGTCGTTCGACGTCGGTGACGACCATATCCGCCTCGGTGTCGGCCAGCACATAGCGAAGCTCGGCAGCGGCCGCTTGCGGCATAACGGGAATGGCCGTTGCGCCCGTTCGGAAGATTCCCTGAAACGTGGGATACACCAGGGCGTGATTCATCATCAAGACGACGGCCCGTTTACCGCGCTTCATTCCAAGCCCGGCCAAGGCCGATTGCATCCGCCGCCCCATGTCGAGAAGTTTTAGGTTGGTGAACTTCTCGCCGTCGATCTCGAAATAGTCTCGTTCACCCAACCGCTGGGCCGAGTCTTCCGCCATTTCCGCCAGGTTCGTAACCGCCATGGTTCCCTCGCACCTGTTGCTTTACCAAGAAGTCAAAGCAGTGCCGACTCCTCGGGGAGTCGCACCGGCGCATCCTACTGCCTAGCGTGACAGGATAGCCGATCGTCAGGCAAAATGCCGCGCGAAAATGCAAAAAATGGCGGCGCGGCTTGGTAGGAAAAGTAAACCTGGTTGAGTGCCAGCGACCCTGCGGGCGGAGCCATCGCGCGTTTGCCGTTTACCTGCACGGCGAAGGTCTATGGATCGACGTCCCCAGCCCGTTCGAAACAAGATTCGCCAGTTCTGACAACTGGTACGCGCCGACGTGGCAGGTAAGAATGTCCCCCAGGTATTTGCCTGGCAAAAAAAGTGAGGGGCGACAACTATGAAACACTCGACGCTGATCCTTCCGCTCCTGATGTTCTATCTTGTCTGCAGTAACCTCGCGACAGCCGCCGACCCGGTCCGAATCGTCTGTCTCGGAGACTCGGTGACCAAGGCCGTCCGCCCCGGCGTACTTCCGGATGAAACTTTCTGCGCTGACCTCGAACGACAACTGACCGCCCGCGGGCAACCCGTCGAAGTCATCAACGCAGGCATCGGCGGCAATACGACGGCAGACGGTCTGAAACGCCTTCAAACCGACGTTCTCGATTGCCATCCCAACTACGTGGTTCTGATGTTTGGCTTGAACGATTCCTGGATCGACGAGGGTAAAACGGCCTCCCGCATTAGTGTCGACCAATACCGTAACAATCTCAACGAGATGATCGCCAGGCTGCAGGCTCGAAACGCCAAGGTAATCCTGATGACTCCCAATCCGGCGATTCGGCCGAAGTACGGGCCCGAGCGCAACGCCACCCTGAAGGCCTATGTTGACGTGGTGCGCGAGGTCGCCGTCGCGCACGGCTTGCCGCTCATTGACGTCTATCGCCACTTTGCCGAACTCGCCCAAGAAGTCCCCGACGTCAACACTTACTTCACCGATGCCATGCACCCCAACCCCGCGGGCCAAGCGGAGATCGCCACGCTGCTACGAAATCACTTCGTGGCGGACATGAAATAAGCGTACTGGTTTCGTGCTGTCCCTTCATTGAGAAGCCCTGCACGATGATGAGCCGACCTAGCACGAACACCGGCGAGCCACTGAACCGCAACCGGCTAGCTCACGTCGCCGAACAGACAATTCTCCATGACACCGACCATTCCAGCCGGACTGTGCTGCCGGTGATTCCCAGAAATTGACCCTTCGGTACGGCAAAATGGAAGACGGAATTTCGTCCGCATCGCTCGAGTTGGCTGCGATGCGAGATCGGGATGCGACGTGGCACACGCTGTGCCGAAGCCGGGTTCGGTTTCGATGCCTAGCCAACGGCTGATTTCAAAAGTCCATACAAATGACCAGCAAGCACTATCGTGCGCTCGTGAAGAGTGTCCTGATATCGTACGGCCGCACCTATGCGGAAGAAGCTGGCATCCGCCTCAAAAACACGCCTACGCCGTTGTTTCAGCTGCTGAATGAGGCGCTGCTGTTGAGTGCCCGTATCCCAGCCCATAATGCCGTTCAAGCGGCCCAGGCTCTGGTCGACGCGAAGCTCACGACGCCCAAGAAGATGGTTGCCGCGAGCTGGCAGGACCGCGTCGATGTGATCACTTGGCACGGCTACAAGCGTTACGATGAGAGCGGATCTCGCATGCTTGGCCAAACCGCTGAATTACTGCTCAATCGCTATGGCGGTGACTTGCGAAAACTCCGCGAGGAGGCCAAGCGTGACGTCGAGGCAGAGAAGAAGCTGCTCCGGCAATTCAACGGCATCGGTAATGTTGGGGCCGATATCTTCCTGCGCGAAGTGCAAGGCGTCTGGCAGGAGGCCTACCCGTACGCCGACCCGCGCGTGACAAAAGCCGCCAAAAAGCTCGGCCTGCCCGGCGATCCCCAGGCCCTGGCCCGCCTGGTTAGCCGCGAGGACTTCCCCCGCTTCGTCGCCGGCCTAATCCGCATCGATCTGGCCAGCAAGCACCAAGAAGTCCGACAGCAAGCTGCAACGCATGAGAAGGCTGCCGACTAAAACGCTGGCGAGCCGTGCCATCCGAAACTCGTTGCTTCGGATATTCGTTACGACTCGAAGCAACGTGGCAATCCGTAACGCGTGCTGCTGTGCGTCTCAAGTGCACAGTGTGCACTATGCGAAGCACTCGTACATGATTGCCCATCGCCGCAACCGAACCAGGATTTGTCGCACGACATAGCGATCGAAAGGCGACGGCGGCCTCAAACGAGTTCGCTTGAGTTTGCCATGCCGGCTCTTTCACCCCAGCGTTTCCCGCCGACCGCACATTCTCCCGGAGTTGCCGTTATGCGCTCGTTTGTCGCTTCGATTGTCGTGGTCTTGGCAGTGGCCACATATGACAAGGTGACTTTCGCCGAGGACGTCGAGCAGCAAACCACCGCGACGGCAAACCTTTGCGACGTTGCCCCGGTTCCATCCTCGAGAACAACTATCGTTGCGACGACTGCGAGTGCGGTTTCTACGGTGGTTGCTGTCAAAAATGTCGCCGTTTGGCTATTCGCCCCCAGCGATTGTCGTTTCACGGACTTCATCAGTCCGATGACGAATCCCGTGTACTTCGAAGATCCGCGTAACCTGACCGAAGCTCGCGTCATTTTCCTCAACAATCAGATTCCGGGGGCCGTTCTCGGCGGCGGACCGGTGCAGCTGCTGGCGACACAGCTGCGTGCGGCCATCACCGAGCGGCTATCGGTGATTGCCACAAAGGACGGCTACATCTTTGCAGGCAGCAATGCGCCCGACATTAATGGCTGGGCCGACGTCAACCTGGGTCTCAAATACAATTTTTACGCCAACCCTGTCCGCCAGGAACTTCTTTCCGTCGGCGTTCGCTACGAGATGCCTGTTGGCTCGTACCATGCGCTACAGGGAAATAGCGGCACCGGCCAATTCGACATGTTTCTCACTGGGGGTGCACAACTCGGCGAACTCTCGCACGTGGTTTCCGCCGCGGGCTTTCGGCTTCCGGCTGATCCGAACAAACAGAACGATCAGTTCTACTGGTCGGTCCACTTCGATCGACGGTTGCGGAATCGCCCGATCTACGGACTGCTTGAATTCAACTGGTACCATTGGATGTCCAACGTCGCCAGCGGAATTCCGGTGGGCGGTCTCGACCTGTACAACTTCGGCTCCAGCGGTGTCGCGGGGACCGACATCGTCACCGGCGCGTTCGGCCTCAAGTACAAGCCTCGGGCCTCAGTCGAAATGGGCGTCTGCTGGGAGGTGCCGCTCACCATTCGTCGCGACATTATCGACAACCGCATCACCGCAGACCTGATCCTGCGCTACTAGGCTGCCGGGGACCTCGTCGGCATCGGTATCGCAAATCTAGTGGCTGGTTCGCGACGGCAAGCAAACACATGATGGACGTCGCGGTCGAGGGTGACTAGAATCGCGAACTTCGCAGTGCGTCCGTCATTTCTCGAGCCGGGCCCAGCATCGTGAACAACCGTGTCCTATTACGCGTCTTGTGGGTCGGCTGGTTCGTGCTGTTGCTGGCCAGTTTTCTCGCCGCACAGACGCGCGAGATGTGGTGGAACGACGCGAAGCTCGACTTGCGGATGACCAGTTGCTTGCTGTTGGTCGTCGCGGCCTGGGGCGCCTGGTGGGTTTTGCGCCGCACGCGCGAGGCCGGCGCGATGGCGTTGGTGGCCGTGGGCATGACGCTTGGCTTCTACGGCGATTCGCACGTGGGCGACCGCTTTTGGTGGCCGCCGTTTTCCAACAAGATCGTCGGCGGCATCGTGTTTTACGGCATGGGCCACCTGGCCTATGTCGCAGCGTGTGTGTGGATTCGACGGGTCGAGCGCCTGAGAGGTGGCCTGCGCTGGTGGACTCCCATTCTTACCTGGCAAGTCGTGGCGCTACTGGGCTGGGCCGGTGTGGCGCTTACCTCGACGGAGGAGCCCGCTCTGCGTGTGCCGACGCTGCTCTATACACTGCTGGTTGCGGCGACGCCCGGGTTTTGCACCGCGCTGGCCGTGCAACGTCCCGTCTACCGCGCGATGGCCCTCGGCGGTGCCATGTTCCTGGCCAGCGACATCCTGCTCGCCTGGCAGGTGTTCCACGAGTCGTTTCCCTTCATCGACGAACTTACCTGGATCAACTACGGCGGCGGCGAAATGCTGATCGTCTACGGCGCGATCGCCGGACAGTGGCGCTTTGCGACGACGTTTAATGCTGGTACTCCAGCCGTCGAACGACACTCCGAAACATCCACGATCAATTGAGCTCTTCGCCCGGCATTTGATCGAGTACGTCGCTGGCCTGGGCAAAGAACCAATCGCGATCCTCTTCCCCGCTGAGAATATTCTCGCCGGCATCGTCGGATACTTCGATGCCCTTGCGGAGGAAGTAATTCTGGTTGAGCCGGTCGGCGAAGGTCGAGTTATCGATACCCTTCAGGTTGGCCACGCGCTCCTCATAGGTTCGGCGCGACGTCCACTCGGCGCGGATGGCGTTCAGGGCCACGTCGTTCGAGTCATGCACGGTCATGCCGGCGATCAGGATATCTTCTCCGCTGTCGCCTGCCATGCGGTCAATGCCGCGGCCGCCGATGAGAATGTCGCGGCCCAGCCCGCCAAAGATGATATCGCGGCCCCCCTCGCCAAGCAGAATATCATTTCCGTCGTCGCCATGCAGCACGTCGTCCCCGTTTCCGCCGCGGAGCAAGTCGTTGCCGTCGCCACCGGAAAGCTGATCATCTTGGTTTCCGCCGTCGAGCACGTCGTCGCCTTGCTCACCTTCCAGCACGTCGCTGCCCCCATCGCCGGAAAGCTCATCGTTGCCAAGGCCCCCAAACAACCTATCGCCGCCGCTGCCGCCCGAGAGTGTATCCTCACCGGCGTCACCCATCAGAATATCGATTCCGTCGTTCCCATTGAGTCGATCGTTGCCGTCGCCACCCCAGAGATAGTCGTCGCCGTCATTGCCTTCGAGCAAATCGTCGTCGTACTGCCCAAAGATTCGATCGTTGCCGGATCCGCCTCGAAGCTGGTCTGGCCCGCCAATGGCAGGCCCGAAGCCAAAATTGTCGCCGACCAGGATGTCGTCTCCCGAGCCGCCATTGAGTTCGTCACCGCTGGCATCGCTTATGTTCGCAAGGAAGGTACCGCCTAGCAGGAAGTCGTTGTCGGCACCGCCGTCCAGCACGTCGACGCCGAGTCCACCGACCAATTGATCGTTGCCGTTTCCGCCGTTTAGCTCGTCGTCGCCCGAACCGCCATCGAGCTGATCGTTGCCGTCGAAGCCGACAAGCAGGTCGTTGCCGCTGCCTCCCAGAAGGGTGTCATCGCCATACTGGCCGTAGAGGTTGTCGTCGTCTTCGTCACCGCTCAGCAAGTCATTGCCACCCGTGCCTACCCCAAAGCCGATATTGTCGCCCACGAGCGTGTCGCTGCCGCGTCCACCGTAAAGTTCGTCCGCGCTGGGATCGAGTTCGCCCAGAATCGTTCCCCCGACCAGGGTGTCGTCGCCATCGCCGCCATGGAGTTCATCCGAGCCGAGACCACCGGTCAGCAGATCGTCACCGTATTGTCCAAACAGCACGTCATTGCCACCCTCACCATCGAGCGTGTCATCGCCGCCGACACTGGGCCCAAAGCCGAAGTTGTCACCAATCAGCGTATCATTGCCGTCGCCACCGCGGAGCGTGTCGGCGCTCGCGTCCGAGCTATTGGCCAGCCAGAGGCCGCCCACCAGAAAATCGTCGTCGGGGCCGCCGTCAAGAATGTCGCTGCCGCGGCCTCCCACCAGATCGTCTTCGCCCGCTTCTCCGCGCAGCGAATCCGTGCCATCGCCCCCTTCGATCAGGTCGTTACCGACGTAGCCCAGCAGCGTATCGTTGCCAGCATCGCCGTAAATGCGGTCGTTGCCCAGTCCGCCGTAAATCGTATCGTTGTCGTCGCCGCCGTGAATCGTATCGTTGCCGCCGCCCAGTGGCGTGGGGATCGCTCCTCAGCGCGTTGTCACCCAGAATAAGGTCGTTGCCCAGTCCGCCATCGATTTCGTCCGCTCCGTCCGACAGATTCTGCAAGAACTGCTGAACGAGCGTGCCGCCGACGATGAAATCATTTCCCTGTCCGCCGATGATGTGGTCATTGCCGCCATTGCCGAACAGGCTGTCATCGTTGTTGCCGCCGTCGATTTCGTCGTTTCCGTTGCCGCCGTAAATGCGGTCTTCGCCGGTGCCGCCGAACAACATATCGTTGCCGTTGCGGCCTTGAATCGTATCGTCGCCACCCAGGCCCGACAGAATGTCATTGCCGGGCCCGCCGATGAGCGTGTCGTCGCCGTTGCTGCCAAAGGCCACCAGCGGTTGGGACCCGCTCATACCTCCCCCGTCGACGGTGTCGTCGCCGTCGCCGGCAATCACGACGAGTGAATTGAGGAAGCCGAAGTCGCCGATGAAGTTGAAGGTATCGTCGCCGCCAAAACCCTCGATGAGAATACTGTTCAGATCACTGACGAGGAATCGGCTCAGGAATGTGTCCTGCTGGTCGAGCGGCGCGGTTCCCGGCCCCGATCCCGGTACGTCGACGCCGACATCGACGCCGACAAACACATAGCCGCCGAAGCGGAGCAAAGAAATGGTGTCGGACGAAGGGCCCTGGTTAACATTGTTGATCAGCGTGTTGTCGTTGCCTCCTTGGATCGTCAGCAATCCACTGGACGTGTTGAGCACGGAGTGAAACGTGCCAAACGTCTCAGGTGGAACAACGTCGTAGCCCATGTCGGCCATCATGTGTGCGACTTTGTCGCTGAGCAGAACCCGGCGAATGCTCAGGCTCGTCGGCTGCATCGTGTCGACGGCGGTGTAGTAGTTCTGGCCGTTGAAGTTGATTGGTGTATTTCCGGTTCGAGGCATGGCGTTGTGCCCAGCAAACGGTCGTCACCGGCCCGTTGATGTCGTAGTCAGTCATCACCACGTTCGTGGTTGGTCCCTGGAACAGCCAGTAGCTATTGCCGCCGCTGCCTACCGTGTTGTCTGGGATGCCAGTGTTCGTTACCGTGATCGCCGGATTGCTGTAAATGAGCTGTGAACCCGATGAAATGCCCATCGTGTGCCCCAACTCGTGAATCAACAAAGTGCGCAAGTCGCGCTTTCCGTCTGCGGGTCCGCCTGGGGTCGGACTGCGTGCAAATGCATTCGCCAGCGTCCCCATGAACTCCGAGTGATCGTCGGGAGTGGGATCAAGATACCACTTGGTATTGCCCATGCTGTCGAGCGCCATATTGATGGTGACATCGCCGGAAACCGGCACGCCGTTGGAATCCGGCACCGTATTGGAGGCAAAGGCACTCGTCGACGGATTGGTCGGATCCATCATGATCGTCATCTGCGTCTGGAAGTCGCTGCCTTGGTAGCCCACGACCACGCGATTCCATTCGGCAAGCGCCGAATCGACAACGCCGCGCGCCAGTTCGGCGTTGGCGCCGAAGGCGGCGTCGAACATGTCGCTGCTGTCGCCGCGATTGGCCCAAACGAATGTCAGCAGACGGCGGTCTTCGAGCAATTCAGCGCGCACGACCAGGCGACGGTGGTTCGGATGACGGCGCTTGGCGACCGCTACGCGAGGCGAACGACTCGTGCGACGACGTAACATGGCATTCTCCTTGCTTGCAGGTTCGATGACTCGGGGCACGTCGGATGTCCATTCCAACGGCTTCCAGCCACCCCTTCGGGTGTGGAAGCTCGAACTCGTCTAACGAGGGGCGCCATTGTAGGGCAAAATGATGATTTCGGCCGACAAAAATCAGAAAAGTGTCAAAAAAGACGGCGAAATTCACGAGCGTGAAACGACCGGAGTGTCGTGAACTTCTTACGACGTCGCCATTTAGCTAGCGACGTTCTGCGACCAGAGGCAACGCGTCGTCGGCGTCTTTGATTCCATCGCCGTCGGCGTCGGTCTCGGAATGTCGTACATACGGCGCATCGGGGAGTTCGCGCACCGCCTGCCACCAACGGGCGGCAAACTCACCCCGGGGCATTTCACCCCGCGGAGGCTCGACCTTGTCACATGTTGGTTTGGCCTTTCGGGTCGCCTCGACGACAGCCTGCCTCCAGGCGGCGGTCGCGGGTTCGTCCGGGCGAAAATCGACCTCGTCCGGCTTGCAGGGCAAGGCGCCCGCCACCGCCAGGAGATTCACCGCTTCGAACGCAGGATGCTCGACGGCCATGTCGCGAAACGGCCAGAGCGCCATCGGCATACCACCTTCGAGCGACGTGCACAGTCCGGTTCGCACCTGGGTCAACAACGTTCGGTCGAAGGGAATGGTTCGCAGCGGCTTCTCACTGGCCAGACTCACGGCGGCCGCGGCACCGGCCGCCTGGCCAATGGCAATGCATTGGTCATGCAGCCGGACGGCCGAACTCACAATGCTCGAGTATCCCAAGTTCTTCTGCGCCGAGCAAACCATCAACGCGCTGCGGAATTAGACTCCGCAGCGGAATCAAGCATCGTCCGGAATACGGGGGCCCCCACTCTCGCCCGGGTTTGAAATACGATTGCCATGCCTCTCCCGTCGCGTCATCAGGCAGAAACGTCCGGCCCGTCATATGAAAATCATATTCGAACTGCCAGGGCGTGATTCCGTCGTGATACATCACGCGAGCATAGGTGTCGCCGTCGGGAACGACCGGCGAAGTATCCTGTTGGCGCATCATATACATCGCCTTCAGTCTTAGCGACTCGCGCAGGTAGGGCTTCGGTGGCAAATGGTCCGGTGTGCGAAATTCGTTGCTGAGCTGAAACCGCCGAAAGCTGTGGGCGCGGTCTTTCATGCGGTCGTGTACCGTCGTCTGCAAGTGATGAAGCATGCCGAGCGAGTGCTGCTTGGCATCGTCGAACACCACCTGACGTTCGCGGCGAGTCATCGTCACGATATTCTTGCGCGAGGCCCCCGGCGCGATGTTTTCGAGTTCCTCAACCACGTGCCGCGGCAGCACGTCGAGCGGATAGTCCTGCACGAACCAGCACAGAAGGATCGCGTCGGGGCCGGCGACACCTGCCACGCCATAGTGGTCGACGATCCGCCGCGCGCCATAGACGTCATCGACCGTGGCGAAGGCTTCCACTGGTTTGTGCGGCCAGGGAAGCGCGTCTTCCTCCGACCGGGTCAACCGCGTCGTATTGAAGTAACGCCGCTCGTCGTAGTGCTCTGGCCGCGGCACCACTTGCTCGCCATCGGTCTCCTCGATCACGAGGCAGTAGCTGATCGGATTCATATCCGTCAGCGGGTAATCGTCGCGTTTCGTGGGAGCCAACGGTTCACCGTATTTGCTCCGCAAGTCAGGACCATATTCGAATTCCGCACCGGAAAGCTGGATCACCTCACCCCAATCCGACGCATCGATCGTGATCCGCGCCGTGACACTGAAATCCCCGTCGTGTTGCGGCTCGTTTTGATCCACGCCAATCCTGCGAAATCTGACGCTACGGAGCGTTTTCCCGTCCTCGGCAAGCTGCGCCGCCACGGGATAGTAGCTATACGGAATGATTTGGATCTGCCCGCGGCCGACGTAGGGAACGATCATGCCTTGAAAAATCTCAGCCGCATCGGCCGGCCGACAAGTTGTGCCGACAATTGTGTTTCCAGGGTTGGGGTTGCCGAACTCCTCGGCATCGAAGGCCTCGATAATATCGGTCAACTCCTTGAACAGTCCGGAGCGCGGAATCGAAGGCCGCCGCCCGACGTCGGTCCGCTGGGCCTCCTGCAAGGAGCGATTTTCATCGATGGCGACCATTGCTTCGGCCGTGAACTGCCCGCCCAGCCAGTCGACATCGTTGACCAAGACGATTCGCTCGACACCCATCCGCGCGGCCTGAATGGCCGCGGCCCAGCCCGACTCCGTCCCACCGACGATCAGCAAATCCGCCTGCATATCCTCCGGCGAGCTTCCGGCGGGCTCCTCGCCAAAGGCGGACCGCCCCGCACAAACAACAAGGGCGGATGAGACCAACGCGAACACGAACGAATTGTGGCAAGTGAACATCGAAGCGAACTCCAATCCAGGCAGGCGGTAAAACTGAAGATTGGCGGCGCGCCTTCCATAACGGCGAACCATATCACCTAACATACCCGTGTTACAATGCTTCGCAACGAGCGAACGGGCGCGCAGCGCACCGGCTGTCGTCGCCGGCGCAGGTTCGACAAGCGTTGTTCGGTGTCGCGCCGCGGCGACACCGCCCACAAGTACAAGAAACGCTCGCGAAGGGTTGCTAAAACTCAATATCTGCCGCGCCTACAGGCAGAGCGTTACCTTTGGTCACCTGAACAAAAATTAACAAAACTGGCGGGTCTCAAGGGGCCTTACAGTCGATTTCGCGAGTCCTCGAACCGCGGAATTGCCCGACGTTGGCGCAGTCTGAGACACGAAGACGAACAGCAGGGGCGTCTCAACGCAGCGATCACACGTTTCCTTCGCAGGCCGCCTTCACGTCGGCCCACATGCTCGTCGAAACATCGTGCGCGACGCCCGCAGTAATCTGTTCCAGGGCATCCTCGATCGTCGAACCATCGATCGCGGCGATGGCCGCGGCTACGACGATTGGCGAGCGGCTCATTCCGCCACCGCAAGCGACCAGCATCGGCACGCCAGACTCAAGAAAGCTGGCCACTAGAACAACCGCCCCCCGAATGATTTCTGGCCGATTGCCGGCACCATCCACCAGCGGAATTCGGCAATAGACAACGTCGCGCGGAAAAACGATCGGGCGCTCTTCCATTGCCAGATCGACCACCGCAATAATCCCCCTTCCCACAACCCCTTCAACGTTGCGGGCGTCGGCGGCTGTGCCCAGCCACAGTTGGTTCGCAATCGCTTCATGCATGGCGCGAGACGCGACAAATCTATTCGAGAGTGTGAGTCGACGATAGACGCATGATGACCTTTTCGGGCGATTTCAGCAAGTCGACGTATCGAGGTGATTCACCTGGCTCAACGATCGTTTTGGTGTCTCTTGGCGGTTAATTCTCGCCAAACAAACAAGTCTGTTACGACCTAGGCGGCAAGTCAACGTGTCAGTCCGGGCTTGCTCTACGCAGCCGGAATTAAAATCGAATTTCGATCGACCCAATAGGAAATCTTGGCCCCCGCCCGAAGGTACGCTGCGACCCTTTGTTGACGCGGGCCGCATTTATTGGCATCGCCGTTTGCCGTGTCAGGTGATTCGTGAGAAACTACAGACACAGATCGGGGTTTGAGATAGCAGCCAGTTGTAACTGTTCGTTTCTTCTCAACAAGGCCGCTCATGAGTCGGAGCACGCTTTTCGCCGCGCTTGTCATCGTGGCGTCGATCACGGCGAATCGTCACGCCCGCGCGGTCACGATCCATGGTTTCGCGGCCATGGGAGCCAGCGAAACCGCTGGCAGCACGTACAACCACAGTTGGGTGCCCTACGAGGCCAACTATCAAGGGTGGAACTACGGCGGCTCGGGTAATCCCTATAACGTTGCTGTTGGCGGTGCCACCAGCGCCACGCTGCTTACTCAGGGGCAGCATACACAAGTCGCCGCGCTGGTATCCGCGGGCAACGTCGACCTGGCAACACTCTCGATCGGATCGAACGACTTCAACGCTCAAGCAACGCAAATCGCCAGTGGCGCACTTTCCGGCGCTGCATTGACCTCATTTTGCCAGAACGTCGTCAACAATATCGATACGGCGATGGATACCGTGCTGGCAGCGCATCCGCTGGGAATGGTCGTCGCAGGAATTCCCGACCTGGAACTTGTGCCCGGTGGCCGCGCGATCTTTAACACACCCACCACGCAAGCGCGTGGCGAAATCGCAATCAACCAAATCAACGCGCTGCTTGAGCCCGAGGTGCTCTCGCGTGGGCTGGTATATCTCGACCTGGAAAGCGTGTTGCGCGATTTGAACGCTGCCCCTTTTGTTGTCGGCGGCGTGACGATCGACATGGTCAATGCCAGCAGCGACCCCACGCATTTCTTCCAGGATGCACTGCACCCGGCTGCCGTGGGGAACGGCTTTCTCGCGAACCTGTTTGTCGAAGCCGTCAACCTTGGCTATGGCACGAACTATCCACTTCTGACCGATCAGCAGATCCTGGACGCGGCCGGCTTGGGCGCCAGTTACACCGGCGAGACGTCAGACGTCAACTACGCGAGCTATGTCATCACGCCCGTCCCTGAACCGTCGACGTTGCTGTTGGCGCTGTTCGGCGGAACGTTGGTTCTCCTCGTCGCCAACCGAAGCGGCGCGCGGAAAGCCCCAGCACAATAGAGGTCTGATCCTCGGTATCCCCGAAGAACCGTCAATCGAGTGCCCGCGACACTTGACGCCGAAGTCACTTCTCGCCCCGTCAGCCCAAAAACAGGCAAAAGAGCGTGGGGTTTCTGTCGCTTTAGATGCCAAAAATGACGATTTCGTCATTTGCTCGGAATTCTCTTGAGTCCCCCCTTTGCCGGAATACAATCCGACCATCGTGGGTGGAACCGCACTCACTACCGCGACATACTCTCGCCGATGCATGGGGAGATGCTCATGAAACGCAACATGCAGTGACTTTGGCGCCGCAGACGGTGTGCGCACCGCTCGTGGACCAGCCTGCACTTCTGCCGTTGCGTGTTCCTCACCTCAAGATACCTGGCGGGCGATTAGATCGCATTTGCCGCCGACGGACGCTTGAGGTCCGCTTGGCCCCTCGGCTGTGGTCCCCCCTCGACAACTTCGTGCGGCTAACTACGCCTTAGGCGCTGCGCTTCCACGCATCTGCGGCCTCGTGTCGACATCCAACCGACCGTTCGCAGACTCACTGCTCTTCCACCCGATCTGCCGAAAGGCACTTTGGAATTCCCGTTCGAATTCCAAATTTGAGCCAGGAACAGTCAATCTGAGAAATGCCATCATGAACGCCATCTTACGCGTCACCGTCGCAATCTTACTACTACCTCTTCACTGTTTCCGCGCGGAAGCCGCCGATTTCAATTGGAAATCGGCCGTCTCCGGTCAGTTCAGCACGGCAACCAATTGGCAGCCGTCGGGTCCTCCGGGACTGAGCGACACGGCCATTTTTGATCTCGGTTCGGCCGGCTATGAAGTTTCCGGTGGCGCACCAGTCTATGTGGATCAAATCAAGGTCGGCAATGACACACTCACGCTGTTTGGCGGATCTTACAGTTCAGTCGACCCGGTCCTGCCAGGATTCGATCTGGGCCTTCAATCGGGCGACACTGCCAACCTTACGCTCGATTTCGCAACGTTAAGGGCCAGCAACATCTGGATTGGCGACCACGCAGGTGCCCAGGCGACGGTTACGGTCGACTCTACAGCGGAATTGAGAACGGACGTACAGATTCTTCCACCCCTCCCTCCAGGTGAAATTGTGGTCGGCGCCAGTGGTACGGGTACTCTCCTGGTGAATTCCGGCACGGTAAACACGCAAGGCGCAACCATCGTCGCGCGCGACGCGCAGTCGCAAGGCACGCTGAACGTCAGTGGCAACCACGGCATGCTCACCACGCTTGGCTCGGGGCTCACCGTGGGCCAGGGTGGCAACGGCTCGCTCGCAATCTCTGGTGGCGCAAAGGCCGACATTGCTGGGGCGGTAATGGTCGGCCAAGAGATCGGCTCGCAAGGCGGCATCAGCATCGGCGGTGCCGGCTCCGTGCTCGAGACTCCGGGATACGGCAGCTTTGTCATGACCTCGATGACGATCGGTGGCGCCGGTCAGGGGGCTCTCTCGGTAACCTCCGGCGGCAAAGCTGTCTTGGCAGGGCCACTTGTCGTTGGCCAGGACGTCGGCGCGCAGGGCAGCATCATGGTCGATGGGGCCAATTCACTTTTGGAGCCGGCAGGTTACGGTTCGGCAGGCCGAGTGTCGCTAACCTTGGGTGCGAGCGGTCAGGGAGCCATGTCGGTCACTGGCGGTGCGACGGCCAAGTTGGGTGGCCCCATCGTCTTGGGCGACACAAGTGGCGCACACGGCAGTCTGACCGTCAGCGGAGTCGGTTCAAAACTGCAATCCGCTGGATATGGTAACCAGGAGATCACTGGCATGACAGTTGGCGCCAGTGGCACCGGTACGTTTTTCCTCGGTGGAGGCGCCATCGCAGACCTCACGTCCGCTGGAATGTTGGTAGGGCAATCGACTGGAGCCAGCGGCAGCGTGATGGTCGACGGTATTGGCACGCAGTTAACCGTCGGCAACTTGCTCTTGGGCGGTTCGGGCTCCGGGTTTATGTCGGTTACCGGAGGAGCCAAGGCAAACGCCTTCTTCCCAATGTCATCTGCGATCGGCTACAGCCCAGGTTCATCCGGCCTGCTCACCGTCAGCGGCATAGGTTCGCAAATGTCGCTTGGCGGCCTGGTTGTGGGCCAAGGCGGCAGCGGAACTTTTAACGTAAACGGTGGTGGCGCCGCGACGAGTTCTGGGCACTTGGTCGTGGCGACTGTCGGCGGATCGCAAGGCCACGTTTCCGTGGATGGACCCAATTCGCAGATCTCGTTTTCGAGTCTCACCGTCGGCGGCGCTGGCTTGGGAACGCTGAGCGTCACCAACGGCGGCACGGCCAATTTCACCGACTCAGCGGCTATTGGTTCGGATCCCGGTTCGTTCGGCAACATCCATATCGACGGGCCGGTTTCGACAATGTCGACCGGGACTTCGGCCGGAACCATTACCGTCGGACAAGAGGGCGTCGGGCAGCTAACGATTACCAACCGAGGTTCGTTCGCCGGCCAAAACTTTGCCATGATCGTCGGCGACCAGACCGGTTCGCAGGGAACCGTCACCGTCAGCGGCCGCTTCTCGAATCTGTCTGTGCACGGCAATGTTTCCGTGCCCATGGCCACGACGATGATCATTGGCCAGCACGGCACGGGCACCCTGAACGCCACGGATGGAGCTGTCATCGACAGCGGCCCAGTCTACGTCGGCTACACCGATTCCTCGTCGGGCGGCGTCGGAGCGCTACACCTCGACGGCGCGCATACCAGCATGGCCGTCTCGGGAGGCACGAGTGCTTCGATCATCGGCAATCGAACGACCGGCTCGGTTTCAATTACCGGCGGCGCCTCGTGGACGACCGACAGTGTTTATGTCGGCAACTACGGCGGCGGCATCGGCTCGGTCGCGGTCAATGGCGTCGATTCGGTCTGGAAATCCAACCAGAGTATTTACCTTGGAAACAACGGCGGCCAGGGATCCTTGACCGTCAGCGGCGGTGGGTATGTCTCGGCGTCCAACGCGCTGATCAATGAGTCATCGAGTTTGGTCGATATAGAGAATGGCACGCTCGCTACCTTCGTTACTAACTATGGCAACTTGATCGACAACGGTCTCATCAACGGCAATGTAAAAAACGATGCGGGGGTGCTTTCCGGAACGGGCACCATTGCCGGCACGCTGACACAACACGGAGGCACTGTCTCTCCGGGTAATTCTCCGGGAATCCTCACCGCGGGCGCCCTTGATTTCCAAAGCGGCATCTTTCGTCTCGAAATCAATAGCGCCGGTGGCACCGCCGGCGGACCGGTCGGCTGGGATCTGCTCGCCTGCCAGGGCGCGGCGTCAATGTATGGCATCATGACCTTGGATCTCGTTTCGCTAACGCCAGCCAACGATCTAGGGAGTCTCGTCGATTTCAATCCGGCGCAGAGTTACCACTGGACGTTCCTGACCGCCGGCGCCGGCATCACGCACTTCATGCCCGTCGCCGTCACGATCGACACCTCGGGTTTCTTCAATCCCTATAGCGGACAATTCTACGTCAGCCAGGTCGGCAACAGTCTCCAGCTCAATTACTCCGTGCCCGAGCCCTCGTCGGCCGTGCTGGCCCTGCTGGCCGTCGGGCTGCTGGCGTTTCGCAGACGTCGAGCGCGTTGACCCCAAAACTGCTGCGATCATCCATGTTGAAACCCTACCAACGAGGGCGACTTTATATGCACACCAGCATTCGGATTCTTATCGGGCTTTCCTTGCTAGTGGCAAACACGCGTGCCTTTGCCGCTGATTTCAATTGGAAGGCACCCGTCTCCGGTCTATTCAGCGCGCCGATCAGTTGGCAGCCGAGCGGTATTCCCGGTGTCAACGATTCCGCCATCTTTGATCTCAGTTCGGCCGGATACACCGTTTTCGGCGGGGGGAACATCCTGCAGCTGACCGTCAACAACGACGTCGTCAACTTGAATGCTGATATCACGACCGGCAGTGCCACCATCGGCGAAGGTCCGGCGTCCAGCGCCGTTGTCACGGCAACCGATCTGTCGGTGCTCGGCACGGGACTCACCGTCGGCCAGAGCGGCAATGGCTCGCTAATGCTCGGCCCCGGTGCGAGCGCAGACATTGCCGGCAATTTGACTATGGGGCAGGATACCGCTTCGTTGGGCATCATCAGCGTCGACGACAGCACCCTCGAGTCGCCCGGCTTCGGTTCCTATGAAATGACCTCCGCGACGGTTGGCGGCTCGGGCCAGGGAACGCTTGCAATTTCCTCGAATGGCAGGGCGTACCTGGCTGGACCTCTGATGATCGCCAAAGAGGCCGGCTCGCGGGGGACCGTCACCGTCGACGGTCAGTCGACGCTTGCCTCGCCGGGTTATGGCGGCGCAACGATGACCTCCGCCACGGTGGGCAACTCGGGCCAAGGCTCGCTGGCGATCAGCCGCGGATCAAGTGCCTTGCTGACCGGTCCCTTGGTAGTCGGTCAAAACGCCGGCTCGCAGGGAATGATCACCGTCGACGGCAGTGGATCAGAGCTCGGTCCCAGGGGCTCGGGCATTGGGTCCGTGACCGTCGGGAACTTTGGTCAGGGTTCCTTCTCGATCGCCAACGGAGCAACCGCAGAGCTCTCCGGCCCTCTAGTGTTGGGTCAAAACGCCGGCGCAGGGAATGATGAACATCAGTGGCCAGCACTCCACCCTGCTGCCGGGATACGGCCCGGGCGGACATCTTGCGCTTACCGTCGGCGGCGGCGGGCAGGGCGCCATGACGGTAAGTGGTGGCGCGCAGGCTCTGCTCGGCGCGCAGGTCATCGTGGGCCGCGACGCCGGCGGGCAAGGAAGTTTCACCCTCACCGGTCCCAACTCCGTGTTGGCCTCCTACGGAGCCGGTGGCGAGGAAATCTCGGGACTAACCGTGGCCTCGAGTGGCGCGGGCACGTTTACGGTCAGCAACAAAGCCGCGGCCTACGTGGCAAGTCCCGTTATCGTCGGCCAAAACGCCGGCTCGCTCGGCACGATAAACGTCGACGGAGTTGGTACGAATTTATTTGCCACGACACTTGCCGTTGCAGCCGGCGGTAGTGGAAACTTCAACGTCACTGGCGGCGCCGTCGTCAGCCCGAGCTCTACGGTCACGGTCGGTCGCGACGCGGGTTCATCCGGAAACGTCGCGATCGACGGCGCGGGTTCGCGACTCTCTTCTTCCAGTAACTTCACCGTTGGCAACGACGGTACGGGGCAAGTCTCCGTCACCGGCGCAGGCGCGCTGGTCGGGGATCATACCAATCTCACTGTCGGTGCGAACGCTGGCTCGCACGGCGCCATTTCCGTGAGCGGCCAGGGATCTCTCGTGGCGGTCACCAACGGCTTCGTGCGGGTCGGCGAGCGCGGCACGGGAGCCCTGGATGTAGGTTCGGGCGGCACCGTCAACAGTGTCAATGTCGTGCTCGGCGATTCCCCGGGCGCGGTCGGGGGTGCCACGATCAGCGGAACCGGATCAAACTTGTCGGTTGCTTCCAATTTGTACGTCGGAAACCACGGCATCGGTACTTTGACAATCAAGGACGGCGGTCAGGTCACGGATCTGCACGGCATTGCGTCGATCGGCAAGGGAAGTAGCCTCACCATCCAAAACGGCACGCTGTCCGCATACCAGATCATCAACTATGGCGATATTGCCAACGACGGTCTGATCAACGGGATGGTTGCCAACGAAGGCACCATAACCGGCACAGGAACCATTAACGGGCCGTTGCTTCAATATGCCGGCATGGTATCTCCGGGTGACTCCCCAGGGACGCTCACCGTCGGCCAGGCCAATCTCTACGGTGGCGCGCTGCAGTTTGAAATCAACAGCGCCGGTGGTACAGCCGGCCATCCCACCGGTTGGAGTCTGCTCGACAGCCAGTCGACGGCGAGTCTTTCCGACTTCATAACTCTCGACGTGATCTCTTTGAATCAGTCGAACGTTCGCGGAGACCTGTTCGACTTCAATCCGGCCCACGACTACCACTGGACCTTCCTGACCACTAACGCCGGCATCTCGCAATTCGACCCGGCACACTTCGCAATCGACACGTCCGGCTTTCACAATCCCTTCGGCGGAACTTTCTACGTCAGCCAGGTCGGCAACAGTCTCCAGCTCAACTATTCCGTGCCCGAGCCCTCGTCGGCCGTGCTGGCCCTGCTGGCCGTCGGGCTACTGGCGTTTCGCAGACGTCGAGCGCGTTGACCCCAAAACTGCTGTGATCATCCATGTTGAAACCCTACCAGCGAGAGCGAACTTAGATGCAGATCATTGTTCGGATTCTTGCCGCCTTTCTTTGCTGCTGGCAATCAAGCGTATTGGCGGCTGATTTCAATTGGAAGTCACCCGTCTCTGGGTTTTTTTTCACGGCCGACAATTGGGATCCGGCTGGTCCACCCGGCGCGATGGACACGGCGATCTTCAATCTGGATTCATCGGGTTACTCTGTTTTCGCCGGAGGCTCGGTCAGCCAACTCATTGTCAACAATGACACCGTGGACTTGTCTGGAATAACAACCGACAGCATGATCATCGCGCAAGACTCGATGTCGCACGGCACCGTCAGTGGAGGAAACTTCTTTGTGCTTGGGTCGGGGCTCACCGTGGGCCAGCAAGGCAACGGTTCGCTGTCGCTCGGCGGCACTTCTTACGTCACCGGAGAGTTGATGGTTGGCCAGGACGCTGGGTCGCAGGGAAGTATCGGCCTGGACGGACTATATGCACATCTTGTACCGCACGCAAATGCCTACGACATGACTTCCGCGACAATCGGTGGAGCAGGCCAAGGCTCGCTTTCCATCTCGAACCACGCGACGACTGAACTTGAAGGGTTTGTGACCGTTGGCGCGGACTCCGGCTCAGTTGGCAGCGTTACCGTTGATGGTGCCGGTTCTTCGTTTCAGATGCCCACTGGTTCTCAGCCCTGGTCTCTCGTGGTGGGGGCCGCCGGCCAAGGGACTTTCTCGGTCCGCAACGGAGGCCACGCCGATCTGCTGGACTACCAAGGCGCTTTCGCTATTGGAACTGATGCTGGAGGACAAGGAAGCCTAGAAATAAGCACCGCCGGATCGGCAACTATCGCGGCTGCGGCTGTGGTTGGCAAGGACGCTGGTTCCTCTGGCGTGATCGCCGTTGATGGAGGCGGCTCGAAGGTGTCGCTCCAAAACCTCGTTACCGTGGGGCAGAGCGGTACCGGATCGCTTAGCATCACTAGTGGCGGAGAGGTTACCAGCGGCGCTCCGCTGTTAGTCGCCCAAAATGCCGGATCGCACGGGGAGATTACTGTAGACGACGCGACTCTAGACGTGCACGGAATGACGGTCGGAAATCTTGGTACCGGAACATTGCAAGTCAAGGGCGCGGGTACGGCAGCGATCGGTGGCGCAACCATAGTTGGTGCGGGCGCAGGCTCGCCAGGTATGGTCACGATCGATGGAAGTGGCTCAAAGTTGTCAGTTTACGGCCTCACGGTGGGCCAGAGCGGGATCGGCTTGCTGGCCGTCACCACGGGTGGTGCCGCCACCTCTTCCGCTCCTGTGGTGGCTGGGCAAAACACCGGTTCTCTCGGGCAGATTGCGGTCGACGGAGCCAACTCCCAATTCACGCTCGAAGACCTCACTATTCGGCGCCTCAGGAGTCGGGACGCTGCGTCTCACCGGCGGCGGAACGGGAACCGTCCGCAATCCGGTGATCGTCGGCCAGAATCAGGGCGGCTCTGGAATCGTGATCATCTCCGGCACCGACTCAAAACTCTCGACACCCTATGGCATCACCGTTGGCCAGGCCGGCACAGGCCAGGTTTCGATAAGTCAGGGAGGCCAACTGGGCGCGTACGATTTATACGTCGCAAAGGATGCCGGTTCCCAGGGAGTGGTCACCGTCGACGGCTCCGGTTCCCTAGTGGGTGGCAATATTACCGTGGGCCAAAATGGCACCGGTGCATTCGTCGCCACTGGCGGCGCTTCGATCTCCAGCGGCCATCTCCGCCTTGGCTACAATTCTGACCAGGTATCGCCGCCCAGTGGCACTGGAACGATGGCTGTGTCCGGTCCCGGCACTCACCTTACAACCCTATTTGACGCGCAGATCGGCTACCAAACCTTCGGCGCTCTGCTCGTTGCCAATGGCGCCACTTGGAACAGCAGTCAAGATACTTTCATCGGCGATGGCAGTGGTGGCTTGGGAACCGTGACGATCGACGGGAACAATTCACAGTGGATAAGCCAAGGCCAAGTCGAAGTGGGACACCACGGAAGCACGGGTTCTTTGACCATTGGGAATGGCGCAGTTCTTTCGCTCACAAGCGGCGTCGTCGAAAACTACTCGGGGGGCACCGTCGATGTTCAACTGTACGGAGCGCTTAATAGTGACGTCTACAATGACGGCAGCCTGACTAATGACGGTTTGATCAATGGCTATGTCTCATTGAGTGACGGAGTTCTCTCCGGATCGGGCATTATTACGGGCCAGCTTGGTCAAACCGGCGGCATTCTCTCGCCGGGCGATTCCCCTGGTACGCTGACGGTTGCGGCACTTAATTTTCACAACGGCGCTTATCGGTTCGAAATCAATAGTGCCGGTGGTATTGCCGGCTTGCCACGCGGATGGAACCTGCTCATGAGCCAAGGTCAGGCGTTTGTATCCGGCGCCATGACGATCGACTTGGTCTCACTGACCCAAACGGATGAACCGGGCAACGTCTTCGATTTCAATCCCGAACATGACTATCACTGGACCTTCCTGACCGCCGGCAGCGGAATCACTTACTTCGACCCGGTTCATTTTACGGTCGACACATCGGCCTTCTCCAATCCCTTCGGCGGAACTTTCTACGTCAGCCAGGTCGGCAACAGTCTCCAGCTCAACTATTCCGTGCCCGAGCCCTCGTCGGCCGTGCTGGCCCTGCTGGCCGTCGGGCTACTGGCGATGTACAAGCGAGACAACCAGTAGCCGGCTAGTAATGTCGGTATTCATTTGCCCCACGGAGGGCCGCGTGCGTCCCCAACCACTTCTTTGCGTCGAACGATGTCGAAGCGAGCAATCGATGGCATCTCAGTCCGCCGCGCCGCCTTCCGTTCCGTCGGTTCCGCCAGATCTACCGGTCGTTCGACCAGCCGAAGGCGCTGAATGCTCCGCCGGCCATTCCGCCAACCAAGGCCCACGGCAGCCCGTAGTTTCCCAGTAGATCTCCGAGCGCCCCGCCGATGAGACCGGCCGATAGCCCAACCAGCGCGCTTCTTGAAGCCGGGCAAATCGCCGTTGCGCCGGCGATCGCCCCCAGCACCACGCCGACGCCTGCCCCAATCGCCGCGCGAACCACCGTGTGCATGGGAATGCCGTAGCGCGACTCGCTTTCCTGCGGCTGCGGCACCTCTGGCGGATCTTCGGCGCGAAGCACGCCGCCAATCACGCCGCTCAATGCCCCGCATAACATCCCGAGCATCATCAGACGCCGAAACGGATCAGGCCTGCCCGGGAGTGGCGACAGATCGGCCGGCTGTTCATCGGACACGGTTCACCTGGAAGTAACTTTGGTGGAGAGCTGGCATACAAAAGAACCGAGTTGCTACATGCGTCTTGGCGGTCGTTGTCGTTGCCGTCAGCCAGACGGCCGACCGTCAATGGGCTTCGACAATTAGCGTGTGCTCTCGGGCATTGTACCGCGGCCTTTCCTAGGTGCGATTTTGCGTTGATTTTCGCTCCGATGGCCGCAAGCAAGAACTACCGCCGACACAAGCTCATCGGAGCTTCGCTTGTACCTTGTTCTTCGGGCCAAATCCTTCCCCACGTTTCCCCGTTTGAAGTCGAGCCACCCCTTTCGGTATCCTAGGCTCGATGGATTCTGTTTGGATCGCGGGGACGATCGGCTGATGCTCAAAGAAGGTAAACTGCGGAGACTAGGTCGAAGTTGGTCGGGGGTTTTTCGGTGTCCCATGGAAATGAAGCGTTGCCATTTTCAAGGCCGAACAATGTTGGACCGTCGACAAATCTCAAAAATCCGAACCGAGCCACTGATATTAAATGGCGTGCTTTGGGCAAAGACGGGGCGCAATCGTCTGGCCGCGATTACAATGGCCCTGTCGCCGGGACCAGTGGCCGCTGGTCTGCGTTTCCATTCTCATTCGACATACGCATGCAGGGGGTGGGGCTCATGTCACGTTGCTTTGGTCGTCGAGTTCCCTCCTCAGCGGGCTTGGTCGCTCTGGCGCTTGCGACCTGCACGCTTTTGACCGAGCGCTTTGTGATGGCCGGGGATGCCGCCACGGCCGACTTGCCCCCGAGCGCCACCGCCGCCGAGCGCGGAATCTATCGACTTCGCCACGAGGCCTATGCACCCGCCGAGTTCAACGTCGAACTGTTCGATCGACTATGGGAATTCTGGCCTGACGAACTCAAATGGCAGGCCGAGAAAGTCTCGCCAGCCGAGCGCCGCAAAATGGCATTTTCGCGCTACGGGCTGGTGGCCGATCCACAGAACCCCGATGGCCCGCCGTTGGGAGTCGTCGACGACGGGCAAGGTGGCTGGTCGATGAACTGTTTGGGATGCCATCAGGGCAAAGTCGCCGGTCAAGCGATCTGGGGTGTGCCGAACTCCCACTTCGCCTTTCAGACGCTGACTTCCGATGTGAACAAGGCCCGCCGAGCGATTGAGGGAAAGGGCTCGACCGGTCTGGGCCTGATTCCGCTGGGCCTTTCGAACGGCACGACGAACGCCCAGGTGTTTAGCGTGGTGCTGACGGCTTTGCGAGATAAAGATCTGAACCTACTCAAGCAACCGCGGTTTCCCAAGTTTCGCAATCACGACCTCGACGCCCCGCCGTTCTGGAACGTCAAGTACAAGCAGAACCTGTATATCGACGGCTTTGTCCCCAAGACGCATCGGGTGATCATGCAATTCGCATTGGTACCAACCAACAGCGCCGAATCGTTCAAGGAGCGCGAAGACGGTTTTCGCGATATCCTGGCCTGGATCGAATCGCTCGAGGCGCCGAAGTTCCCCTGGGAGGTGAACGAGTCTCTGGCAAACAAGGGGCGCCTGGCGTTCGAACGCGTGTGCGCCGATTGTCATGGAACCTATGGTCCACAGGCAGAGTATCCTGAGAAGACGGTTCCAATTGACGTTGTCGGTACGGACAAGATGCGATTGATCGGCATGCCGGCCGAGCATCGACGGTTTTACAAGGAAAGTTGGTTCGGCGAATATGGGAAGCTCGACGTCGTCGAAGAGCCCGCAGGGTACGTTGCTCCGCCACTTCACGGTGTTTGGGCCAGCGCACCGTATTTCCACAATGGGTCCGTGCCCACACTGTGGCACGTGTTGAATCCTGCCAAACGTCCGGCAGTGTGGCAGCGCAGTGAAGACGGCTACGACCGCGAACACGTTGGGCTGGAAATTGCCACGTTCGACAAGCTGCCCGAGTCAGCCCAAGACGCCGAAGAAAAACGACGGTATTTCGATTCTGGTATTCCGGGCAAGAGTGCCGCCGGTCACGAGTTTCCCGACCAGCTTGACCTCACCGAGAAGCGTGCGGTCTTGGAGTATCTCAAGACGCTCTGATCGTCGTTTTGTTACGGTACGGATGGTTTTGCGCTTTATGCAAGTGGGGCCCGGTTTTTAGCTCGCCATAGTTCCCAATTTTAGCCTGGCAAGCGAACATTTCGCACTAACTTTACTATGTCCCGCGCTGACACACGTTTGGGCATTGTGAGGTAGTAATGCTGCGAGTTTATCGATACTGCAGGCGCTTTTTTAAGTCTGAAGACGGACCCACGGCCGTTGAGTATGCGGTCTTAATTTCGCTTGGCCTGCTGGCCGGCATCGGTGCTGTTAACAGCGTCGGTAGCGCTGTGGCCACGTCGCTTCAAAACACCGCCGACCAGCTCGGCGGCTCGAACAGTTCGGCGAGCAGTTCCGGCTCGAGCAGTAGCGCCAGCAGCAGCTCTGGCAGTGGAAGTTCGGGAGGTAGCAGCTCGGCAGGTAGTGGAAGTTCAGGCAGCGCCAGCAGCTCGGGCAGCGGCAGCTCCAGCGGCGGTGGCCGTGGAGGGGGCGGCGGTGGTCGTGGAGGGGGCGGCGGTGGTCGTGGTGGAAGTGGAGGCAGTGGTGGCTCTCGAGGACGAGGCAGCTGATCAGTTTGCCATCGGCAGCTGGCGGATTGCGTTCGACCGCGGGGCTCATATGCCGGTCGCCAGCGTCGGCTGGGAAACCACGTGCATTACGTGGCTGTCGGCGGTACCCTAGGAGACGCGGAGCAACGTGTTCCAGTTCTCGAGGGAGCCGCCGATGCGCATCCATCTTTTGTTCCTCCTGCTGTGCGGAGTTCCTGCGACGCTTGGGTATTTGTCGCCTGAAAGCCGTGCCGAGCGGCCAGAATCGCTTGTCGAGTATCACAATCGATTGACGCCCATACACGATCCGCAGCCGCTGTTGGCCGATCAGCCGGAGTTCGTCGAACCGCTCAGCGAAACCAACCGGTTTGAAGCGCCGCCGATCGTCGATGAACCCAATGCCGATTTAGCGGTTAGGGCCTGGCGTTTCTCCTACAACGCCCGCGGCATTGTCGAGATGCCGAACCGCATACAGGCCAGGCATACGGCCATCATCGTCGTGCATCCGTGGGGCATTGACGATGCCAACGGCTGGAAGTCTCCGGAACCAGCCGGAGTGGCGCTGTGCTGCACACCCGAGAAGAATCGGGTTTACAATCGCCATGTGGCCAATGTCGTCAATCCGTTCGTACAGACACTTCGAAACAGACTCGGCATTGTTGGATATAGTCTGCCAAACGCGGAGGACTCGATTCGCAAAAAATTGTATCGCTCCGTCCGCTCGATGCCCTCGGACATCGAACGCCACGAGGGGACGCGAGAACTCAAACGAAAGCTGGCAGCGTTTAGATACCAAGCTAGCCCGCTCGATGCTTCGTTTTCCATCGACGCGGCGCACCCGGCCCGCGATTATTTGCGCAAGTTTCCGGGCCTTGACTCTAGCGCCAAATACAACGGCGATGGGTTTTGGCAACTCCCCATTCCGGTTGCCTCGGCACTCGAGGTCGCTCCCTCCGACGTCGTATTCTACGACGCTGAAGGATACCCGCTCTTGCGCGACTTTCTGGCGAACCACGAAATCCGTCACGTCCTACTGTGCGGGTACAATACCGACATGTGCGTTTGCTCGACCACGGCAGGATACGAAAACCTGTCGCAAGATTTCAACGTGTTTCTGGTCGGCGACGCAACAATCGCCACGTTTCCCGCCTGCAATACGCCACGTTTTGCCACGCAAACGGCCTTGTGCAAGGCCGCGCTTACGCAGCTGATCACGCAGCGTTCCTGGATTCAGCCCCTTGGTCGATAGATTTTCGCAACCCATGAGCTTCGTGCCCTCCTCATCTCCGTGGCGAATTTCGCGACGCAAATTTCTTGCCGGCGCGGGGGCCATCGCAGCCGCCACCACGGAGGCGCGACGGTCCGTCGCCAACGACAAAGCGGTCGCGCGGATTGCCATCACGCTCGACCTGGAAATGTCACGGCACTATCCCAAATGGGACGACATGCATTGGGACTACGAAAAAGGGAATCTCGACGAAGCAACCAAGCGCTATGCGGTGGAATGTGCCCGACGAGTCAAGCGGCACGGCGGACGGATTCATTTCTTTGCCCTTGGCCGCACGATGGAGCAAGCCAATGTCGACTGGCTGCGCGAAATCGCTTCCGAGGGCCACCCGATCGGCAATCACACGTACGATCACGTCAACGTAAAGGCTTTGCGGCCGGATGATATCCAGTTCCGCTTTCGGCGCTCCCCATGGCTCGTCGGCGACCGCGAACCGGCAGAAGTTATCGCCGAGAACATTCGTCTTTCGCAACTCGCTCTGTCCGAGCGAGCTTGTATCAAGGTAGCAGGCTTTCGCACGCCAGGCGGCTTTCAGGATGGTCTCGCCGACCGACCTGACGTTCAGCAAATGCTCCTGGACCAGGGTTATACATGGGTCAGCAGCAAGTATCCGGCACATCCGAATACTAAGCCCGGCGAAACGGTCAACGAAGCGATCTTGAACGGGATTGTCGCCGCGCAGGCGGCCGCACAGCCGTCTATCTATCCTTCCGGACTCGTCGAAATTCCCATGAGCCCGATTAGTGACGTGACCGCTTTGCGTTCCGCCCGTTGGAAGCTGAACGACTTTCTGACCGCGATCGAATGTTCGGTTCGATGGGCGATCGAGAATCGCATGGTCTATGACTTTCTGGCACATCCTTCATGTCTCGTTGTGACTGATCCCAGTTTTCAAGCCGTCGACCGGATTTGCCGACTCGTCGACGACTCACGCGGTCAGGCTCGCCTGGTGACGCTGTCGTCGATCGCCGAGTCCCTACAATGCACCATGCCCCGCTCGAAAGACGCATGACCGGACTCTGTCGTACCCGCCGCGCCGCCCTGTCGGCGTTGCTCTTGTGTACTTGTTCGCGGGAAATTGCCGCCCAAGGCTACTCGGCGGCGAAAGCTGCCGCGCAGATGACGGTGGCCGATGGTCTCTCAGTCCAGCTCTTCGCGGCCGAGCCTCTCGTCCGCCAGCCGGTTGCGATGACGTTCGACGAACGAGGACGCCTCTGGGTGATCCAGTATCTACAGTACCCAAATCCAGCAGGGCTCAAGCGAGTGTCGGTTGATCGTTATTCGCGGACCGAGTACGACCGCGTCCCCAAGGCTCCGCCGCACGGGCCGCACGGCGCGGATCGCATCACCATTCTCGAAGATGACAACGGAGACGGGCGCGCCGATCGGGCGAAGGATTTTGTGGGTGGTCTCAATTTGGCAAGCGGTATGCTGCACGGCAATGGCGGGCTGTACGTCCTGCAGGCGCCATACCTGCTATTTTATCCGGATCGCAATCGCGACGACGTGCCTGACAGCGATCCGGAAGTATTGCTCAGTGGCTTTGGGATGCAAGACGCCCACGCGGTGGCAAATTCACTCGCTTGGGGTCCCGATGGTTGGCTTTACGGTGCGCAGGGAAGTACCGTCACGGCGAACATTCGCGGCATAGGCTTTCAACAAGGTATTTGGCGATATCAACCGCACACGGGTGCCTTCGAACTGTTCGCCGAAGGAGGCGGCAATACGTGGGGTCTCGACTTTGACCAACACGGTAACCTGTTTGCCGGCACAAACGTTGGTGGATACGCCCTGTTGCACCAGGTGCAGGGCGGTTACTACTGGAAGAGCTTTGGCAAGCATGGCGAATTGCACAACCCTTACGCGTTCGGCTACCTCGAACACATTCCCTACGCGGATTTTCGTGGCGGCCATGTTACCTGTGGCGGCATCGTCTATCAGGGCGACTCGTTTCCCCCGCGCTTTCGCAATCAGTACCTGGCCGCAAATCTGCTCTCACACGCCGTGTATTGGCACCAGCTTTCGCCACATGGATCAACATTCCGAGCGCGCACGGCGGCGAGGTGCTCGAAGCGAATGATACGTGGTTTGCGCCGGTCGACATCGCTCTTGCGCCGGACGGTGCGATCTTCGTGGCCGATTGGCACGATGCGCGCACCGCCCACCCAGACCCCGACGCGCAGTGGGACCGTTCGAACGGACGCATCTATCGCATTCAAGCCGAAGGGGCGAAGGCTTTGCCGCTATTCGATCTGGCCGAGCGTACGACGGAAGAGCTTGTCTGCCAGCTTGCGTCGTCCAGTGGCTGGCATCGCGCGACAGCGCGCCGACTCCTAATCGAGCGTGACGATGCGGCCGCGCTCGAATATGTTGCGCAATTGCCTGGCCGATCCAGCGAGTGAACATCGCCTGGAGTTTCTTTGGACGCTACACGGACTGGCGGCGCTGGATGAACGGCAGATTCTTGATCTTATGTCGGATGCCGACGAGTATCTGCGAGTCTGGGCAGTGCGTATTGCTGCGGGTCATGACCACCTATCGAGCCCGCTTTTCGATAAATCGCTCAAACTGGCCGCGTGCGATTCGAGCGTTGTCGTACGGAGCCAGCTTGCAGGTGTCGCGCAGCGTCTCCCCGGCGAACAGGCATTGCGAATCATCGAACGATTGGTGATGCATGATACCGACGCCGATGACTTACAGATCCCATTGTTACTTTGGTGGGCACTCGAACGTCAGGCTTCCAACCATGAGTCCATCCTCGCGTGGCTTGGTAATCGAGATGTTTGGCAGCGTCGGCTGTTTCGGGAGCACCTGGCGGCTCGAATTGCACAGCGGTGGGCAACGACCGGCCAGCCTGCCGGACGCGCCGCCTGCTCCGAGCTCCTGGCACTTGCCCCGACGCGCGACGATCGTCAGGTAATAGTCCAAGGAATGAACCTAGGACTGCGCGGTCAGCACTTCGACGAACCGCCAAGCGAGCTAGCTTCCAATCTGAATAAGATTTGGCACAAACGCCCGCACACGTTAGCGGTTTTGGAACTTGGGCTTCGGTTGGGTATGGCCGAGGCACGTTTCGAGGCCGCATCGATTGCTGACGACAAGGACCGGTCCAATAATGATCGACTGGCCGCTATTAGTCTGGTGGGCGAAACGGTCTGTGCGGGGTCCGTAGGCCTGCTGCAGCGTTTAGTCGAAACTCGCGACGCAGTCGAACCAATCCGCCTCGCTGCGATGATGGCGCTCGCCAAGTGCGACGATCAGGCGATCGGCCCGTGGTTGTTGTCGAAGTATTCGGGGCTGCCAAAGAACCTCAAGCCGCGAACATTAGACATCCTTGCCGCTCGAAATAGCACGGCTCGCCTGTTACTCGATGCAATCGAAGCGGGCGATATTCCACCCGGCGACGTCACAATCGAACAGATTCGACAGATCGCCGCGCACAAGAACGCCGAGCTTGATGAGTCCCTAACGCACATTTGGGGTAAAGTTCGCGCCGCGACACCGGAGGAGCGACTGGCCGTCGTACGGCGGCTGAACAATGATTTGCGAGCTGCGGTGGGAGATCCACGAGCTGGACAACTATTGTTTCGCGAACACTGTGGCAAATGTCACAAGCTTTTCGGCGAGGGAAACGAAGTTGGCCCCGACCTGACCTCTGCAAATCGCGGTGATCGCACGTTTCTGCTAGTGAGCTTGGTGGACCCCAACGCCCAGATTCGGAAGGAGTATCTAAACTATTCGATTCAGATGCGGGACGGCCGCGTGTTGACCGGGTTAATCGCCGACGACTCGGGTTCTGCGCTCACGCTAATTGATGCCACGAATGAGCGTCCGATCGTTAGCCGAGAAGATATCGAAGTGATCGAGCCGGCGACTAACTCACTGATGCCGGAAGGCTTGCTCGAAAAGCTAACGCCACGCCAACTACGCGACCTCTTCAGCTATCTTCAGGGAGCGGGTCCCGTGTCATCCAGCGAACCGAAGGTTGAAAGCACTCGGAACAACTAGTTTGGCAGTGAATGTCGTCACTGGGACATGGAGCTGCGAATTGCCGTGGTCGATATTGGCAAACCGCACCTCGGTGTCTCTTCGCTGCGACGTGGATTCACAGGATCAATCGCAGTGCAATGGCAGTGTTGAGGTGCAGACTGGCGCGTCGCTGCTTGATTAGGGCATCCCGATACTGACGTATGATCTCGCTGTACTCGCGCTGGGAATTCAAGTACTCAATAGCCGACACTTCACCAACCTTGAAAAGCTTGAAGGTTTGATCTCGGATAGATTTCGCGCGTGGTAAAACATTGTTTTCCAACCGCTGAGCGACGCTCCGCGTGGTTTCGTAGTCGCGGTATGCCGTACGCACTTCGGTTTCGACTTGCCGTTCCAAGCCTCCAAGTTCGGTTCTTGTTTGAGCTACATTAATTCGCGCCCGACGAACGTTCCCCTGATTACGATTGAAAAGCGGAACACTGGCCATCGCTCCTAGGCCCCATGAGGTGACGTTTTGACCGCCCGTCGGAGCGTTGTTCCGCAAACCCCACGGGGTGTACAGTACGAAAACATCCGGAAATCCCTCTCTCTCGGCGAGCCCGACGTCCGCCCTTGCCCGCTGCACGCCAAGACGAAATGCCATGAGATCCGGGCGGTTGGCCCAGGCAATTCCGATCAGATCATCAAGGGGAGGCAACTCCTGGTGACTCATAAGGAGCTTCCCTCGGACGACCAACCGGTTGCCGTCGGCCACGGGCAAGCTCAGCAGCATCGCCAGAACTTGAGCTGCCTTGGAGTGTGAGGTTTTCGCTTCGTCTAGCGCCAGGGCGACCGACTCGCGTTGCACGGCCAGGCGGTCCAACGTCATCACGGGGATTTGCCTGCCCTCAAGTTGGTGTTTAGTGACCTCGATGATCTCGTCGAAGCCGTGCACGCTCGTCTCCAAGTAGCGGACTGCTTCGCGGGCCGCCAGCACATCCACGAAAGCCGTGTAAAGATTGTCGATCTCGAGGCGTACGGCGTCCTGGTACTGTGCTTCGAGTACGCGTTTTGCCCGTTGCGCAACAACCACTCGCATATCTCTCTTGCGGTTCACGTCAAACGGCTGAATGACGGTCACTCCATAGTTGTTGTCGCCGGGCCGTTGCGGTGAATATCCGCCGTAGGCAACGTCATTGGCGCTTGCGAACACGAGTGGATTGCCACGCAGACCGGCCGACAGAATATCGGCATCGGCCTTGGGTATTTCCTGAAACTTCGTGCGCAAGTCATAATTGGCGCGCACCAAGCGGTCGATTGCCATATCGAGGGTTAGCCCATTTGGTGGCCCCTCTTCCTCTTCGGTGGGAAGTTCCAGGAAACCATACTGCGGCAACTGCGCGGGCATCAGGCTCGCTGGCGGCGCCATCACCGGCTCGGGACGCGCCGAAATGCCGCCGGGTGGGGCCGCTGCGGCTGATAGCACATCGTGTCTGGCAATGGGTGTTCCACCGGCCGGCCGGCCCAAAAGTGGCGCTCCGCCACCAGGAACGACGCGCAACCGATTGCCACCTGCCCCTGGCGACTCCCCCAGATGCGTACTGTCGCGAGCGCTCTCCTGCGCTCGAAGGCCCTTGGAAATGACCACAATCTCGTCAGCAAGCTGCGCCTGACCGACAGCCCGATGCGCGAATCCAAAATAGGCACAGCTGCCTATCAAGAGGCACAACAGCGACCGCGCGCGAGGTGTTGATGCCTGCGCAACCGACTCGAATGACTCTGAGTCGCATTGCCTGCAAGCGTTCTTGTTCATACCGGTGGGAGACCAAGAGGGGATGTGATCGGCGGGCTCTATTTAATTCTTCGGTCACAACGACCGCAGTCTATGAAGTTCCTAGGCACGAGTTGCTCGAGGTTTATTCTTGGCCGGTCCGGCAATAGCGACACCGCAGCCATCAATGCTGTCGCCGCCAGCATGCTTGGGCCGTGTTGGTGAGCGACCTGAACGCCCGCATCGTGCTGAGCAGTACATCGCGGCCTGTCCACGCATTGAGCGAATTCGCTTGTAGGGGTCCTTGGCGATCGGGCGTCAGGATTTCTCGATGCCCGACGCCTCCATGCGTCCTGACAGTCAAGTGGGCTAAGTACCCAGTGGCCAAGCCATAGCTTGCGAATCGCATTTTGTGCTTTACGATTTCCAGCAGTGGTGCACTACCTTTACGTTTTCCACAGGGGCCAAGTGAGACCGATGCCATGAAATCCCCAATTCGACTTTTGGCGCTCCTTGTGCGGGCGACGGCGTTTCGCTCGCGCTGTCCCCTCCTGGCGGTTGGAATTTTTGGTGTTATGGCGCTCTTTGATCCAACCGGCGTTGGGAATTCGACTCAAGCGCCGATGACGCATCGAGATTCCACAGAACGACTTTTTGGCGCGATACCGTGGACAGGCTTGTCAACGCCAACGACAGGTCCAGTTGCTGCTGGCTTACCATCTATCACCAATTCTGTTGGCACGCATCGCCGCATCAAAATCAAGCAGGTGAGCCTCATGAGCGAACAGCGGTTCACTTTGACCAGTCCGTCTTTTGGGCCAGATCAAATGATTCCATCGGCATTGACTTGTGATGGCGAAAACACGTCGCCAGCACTAAATTGGGGCCATCCGCCGGAGGGGACTCGCAGCTTTGCCTTGATTCTTGATGATCCAGACGCGCCACGCGGTACGTTTACCCATTGGGTGCTGTTTGATATTCCGGCTGATGCGAGGGGCTTGCCGGCTAAGGTGAGGGACATCGGCGTGGGTGGGCGCAACGATTTCAGGAACGACCACTATGGAGGCCCATGCCCACCGCCAAATCGTGGCAAACATCATTATTTTTTCAAGCTTTTCGCTCTCAATGTCCCATCGCTAAACCTTCCCCTTGGCGCCTCTCGCAAGGCGGTCGAAAATGCGATGCAGGGGCACATTCTCGGTCAGGTTCACCTCGTTGGTCTCTACCAGCGAAAGACCAAGTAACGCAGTGCGTTGGCGTGGCACCGCGCCAGCCCTGGGGTCACAGGCCTCCGGCGCCGAGGAGGCAGAATGACAGGCCTAGCTACTCCACACTCCCAGCCGCGCGGCACTTTTGACCGGCCGCTATCCACGTCGCGTAAATATGCATGTGAGTGACACCGTCGGGGCTGTGCTGCGTCCCGTTTCGCCCAAGGGCCTCAACCCTGCCGAAGTTACGATTGCTGAAGTCCTGAATGGTGCGTTGTTACACTCGAAGTCTCCATCAGCGAAACAATTCCAACCCTTCGAGGCGTTTGAGCATGCGCCGCCCGGTAAGCCTGCTTGACCTCGCAACCATGGTCGGCGTCGGGCAATGGTCGCGTTCATGCGTCTCGCGGAACAGGACCGTCCCCGGCCCGAAGGTACCAAGTCGCAGCCAATGCCAACCAACTCCACGTGCTCTGTCTCCGGATTCGGGACTTGGCGGTAGTACGCCGAATCGATCGATCCATTGCTGGATTCATCGTGGTGTACATTGGGGCAGCATATCAAGCGTAGCGGGTTTCGCTTGCCGCACCAGGTTGGAGTATGATGCGTAGTGCCTATCGCCTGATGAAGGAGAGAGGCCATCATGACCGCCCTGATTGCAGCTGCCGAGCGTCTTTGCGGTGCTGTTGGGCCTGCCTTGATGGTCCGAAACGTTTGTGAATCGAGCATCCGCAGAAGAAACACGGCATCATGAAAAAAGTTCCATACACCGACCGCTCAGACAGCATTACTGAAAAAGTGCGCCTACTGCAGGCAGCCTACTCGGCGGGAAAGTTTGACTTGGCGATGTCGTTCACCGAGTCGATGAAGGAGACGCTGCAATTCGAACGCCAGTCTCAGGGCCGAGTTCTCGAGCCGGCACTGTCGGCCGAATCGTTTACTCTCGTCCACAAGTTGCCAAAGCCTTGGGCTGATTGGGCTCGCGGCTGGAAGTATTGCAAGTTCGTTGGCTTATTCGAAACGATTGGCATCGAGCGAAAGGGCGAGCCAGTCGATTTGGCCGTCTCGTTTCGAGAAGACCAATTGACGGACGTTGGTCGGGAGCTCAGGGTCGCATACCTAGACGATAAAAGCGGAGCCGTCCGCGAAGTACCTTGCCAGGTGTACGACCAACTCCGTCGCGACAATCAATTGCACTGTCGACTCGTGTTTGCGGCCGACGTCGCCGCGCATCGCCAAACCACATATCTGCTGTTCTATGGAAATCCATTGGCCGAGCGAACCGACTACAAAACGGACTTGCGCGTCGGAGGCGAAGGCTACGGCCTGGACATCGAGAACCGTCATTTCTTTGCCCGGTTATCGCGGCAGATGGCGCAATTGGAACGGCTCACGTATAAACGCCAACATGGGCTCGAACTTTATGCTGGTGGTAAGGGGCACGGCGAGCCACCCGGCATCGACTGGGCACACGATTACGTCGACGCCGAACATTTTCAAAAGTTGCGGATGCGCAATTGGGCCGAGTGCCCCAACTATGAAGTCGTTCGCGGACCGCTTTGCGTGCGCGTGCGACGCTGGGGCTTTCCGCACAGTCCGGTGCATCCCGTCTTCACGCCTAGCCGTGTGCACATGGACCAGACATACGTGTTCTATGCCGGACTACCGTACTTTTATAAAGAAGGCCGCATCGATGTGGTCAAAGACGTTGCCGTGGCGGCTATGCGTGACGACGAATGGGTCTTCTCTGGGTATTCCTTTACCGACATGCTGTGGATCGACCAGCGCGGCAAGTTACATGAGGGAACTGTTCCATCCGATATGGCCCGAAACTTATGGGGTGTTGGGTTTTACAACCGAGACAGTCACGATGCCTTTGTCGCCCTGTGGCTCGAACATGACGCCACTGGATTTGACCGTTTAACGCACGGCGGCGCACCAACTCTCAACTACGATGGTCACGGTCAACTGTGGAGCCGCTACCCAGTTGATGAGCCGACCACACTCAAAGCGGGGACGTCCATCCGGCAAAAGAATGCATATCTCGTTTCTCCGTTCGAGGGCAATGCGTCGATCAGCCATGTTGAGCGACTGCGTCATCAACTGCTCAACCCGCTCGAAGTGCATCCGGTTGAGTTGTCAAAGTCGCCGGCCGCCGCGTCGACCGGAGGGCTTGCTCGGAACGGTGAGACCTGCGAGACCGCTCCATTAAAATCTGAGATCTGGAAAGCCTTGCGCGAAGTGCGCGACGAACAGCTCTATAACATCGATGGGAATATCGTGGACCTGGGATATGTGTACGACGTTGGCGAGCGAGATGGCGTCGTCTCGGTTCTTGTGACCATGCCGCACCGGGGACGTCCGGTGTACGATTTCTTGGTTACCGCCGGCGGTGGACGTATCGAGCCGGGCATCCGAGAACGACTCACGAAACTACAGGGCGTACGTGACGTTGTCGTCGATTTTACGTGGAATCCCCCCTGGAACGAAGCGCGGCTAACCGCCGCTGGGCGACGGTCGCTGGGACTGCCCGAGTGATCCGCCGGGGAAGGCACGATCGACAATCGTCGCATGGGGATGTCGCGTAATTGGCAATCCGCTGCCAAACATATCACGCACGCCTAGTGTGCGTCGTCGACTCGACGGCGATCCGGAATGGCCTCAGGTTCGATCACAACGGCCATCACCTCAGTGCAGCGATGTTTCTCGTCAAAGTGTGAGCAAGAGTCTTGCGAATCGCTTGCCTGTTTGGGGTGACCTGCCATTTCTGGTATGATCGTGGTTACCGCAAGTAAGAATCTTTCCCGCCAGTCGTTATCCCTATCCTCGCCATGCCTTGCACGTCGATTGGGAACTCGGACGTCCTTACACCTCCCTCGGCGGGATTCGCCAGATTGGTCGTGATTGGTCGCCTTTTGATTGCGGGAGGCGCCGCATTGATTGCCAGCATCAGAAAAAGGGCGTTGAAAGTCTGTCCGCCTTCGGAGGTAAGCGATGTCAAACGGCAACACAATACGGAGCATGGTACCGTGCGGATGACGCGATTAGTCGTCACGGTTGTTTTTGCTCTCGCCTTTGTTCCCGCGGGCAGAGGCACGGCGACAGCCATCGACTACGTCCGCGACATTCGGCCAATCCTACAGAGGCATTGCTATCCATGCCACGCGGGAGAACAGCAGAAGAGCGGCTTGCGATTGGATATCAAGTCCGAGGCATTTAAAGGGGGTGAAATCTTTGGTCCGAGCATCGTCGTTGGCAAATCGATTGCTAGCCCATTAATTCAATTTGTAAGCAACGAAGACGCAGAGCTGCGGATGCCACCGGAGGGCGATCGCTTAACCGCTGCCGAGATATCCACGCTGGCAAAGTGGGTCGATGAAGGGGCCGACTGGCCCGAAGGCGTCGACTTGGCATCGCTGGTCGACAAACGCGACCACTGGTCGTTCAAGCCCGTCACAAGTCCGGCGTTGCCGACCGTCAAGAACCCGGCATGGCCGAGGAATGCCATCGACCGATTTATCCTCGCCCGACTCGAGGCAGAGGGTCTGGAGCCTGCGCCGCCCTCGAACCGAGCGACCTGGTTGAGACGCGCGTCGTTTGATCTCCTTGGCTTGCCGCCCGCGCCGGAGCAAGTCGAGGCCTTTGTCAAGGACGAGAAAGTCGACGCTTACGAGCACGTCCTGAATGGCCTGCTCAACTCGCCTCGCTATGGGGAGCGCTGGGGCCAACATTGGCTCGACGTCGTTCGCTATGCCGACACACATGGCTTCGAAGTGAACACTGAACGTCCGAACGCGTGGCCATATCGAGACTATGTGATCGAGGCGTTCAACACTGACAAACCGTATGACAGTTTCATTCGAGAGCAGATTGTCGGCGATTTGCTCGGAGAAGATGCGGCCACGGGTTTTCTGGTCACGGCATCAGTGCTGCTTCCCGGGCAGATCGGTAAAGACGCCCCATCGATGCGGTTGGCACGACAAGATGCGCTGGATGAGATTGTGGTCAACATTTCACAGACGTTTCTTGGCTTGAGTGTGGGGTGTGCACGCTGTCACGACCACAAGTTCGATCCCATTTCACAGAGGGCCTATTACTCGATGCAGGCCCTTGTGGCCGGTGTTGAGTATGCGGAGCGGGAACTGCATACCCCCGAAGCGGAGCGACTGCGCGCCGAAATGTCACGCCTCAAAGTCAAATTGGGAGAGATCAATCAACAACTTGCCCGCTTGGCGCCCTTGGCACATTCTGGTGCGGAGCGGGTGGCGGTCAATGCACGTTTCAATACAGATCGCTTTGCCCCGGTAAAGGCAAAAAGACTTCGCTTCTCGATAACCGCCACGAATCGTCTGGAGCCGTGCCTCGATGAGCTCGAAGTGTTTGGTCCAACGGGACAAAACGTCGCGCTATCCAGTGCCGGAACCACGGTCAAATCATCGGGAGACACGGTTGTAGCCAATCGACACGAGTTGCATCATATCCACGACGGACAGTACGGTAACGCGCGCAGCTGGATGTCTAACGAGAAAGGCAAGGGATGGGTGGAATTGGAGTTCGCCGAGGAGCAATTGCTTGAGCGTGTGGCCTGGGGACGTGATCGCAATGGGGAATTTGATGACCGACTCGCAATCGACTATCGCATCGAAGTGGCAGATGACTCTGGCGAGTGGAAACTAGTTGCAGATGCGTCGGATAGATTGCCGTACGACCAGGAGGAAACTGCGCCGATTCCCTTCTCGACAGCTGGCCTGAGTGCTGAGGATGCAAAGACCACATATCGCCTGCTCGCGCAGAAGCGGACATTGACCGAGCAGGTGTTGGGCGGTGAAGTCGGGCAAACTGCATTTGTCGGAAACTTCCGTGCACCAGACGACATTCATCTACTGGCTCGCGGCGACCCGGAACAACCGAAAGACAGAGTTGCTCCCGCCGTGCTCGAGGCACTTGGGTCAACAACGTTGCCCGTCGATGCGCCGGACCAGCAACGGCGCGTAACACTCTCCGAGTGGATTGCGAGTCCTCACAATCCACTCACGGCCCGCGTGATGGTAAACCGCATTTGGCAAGGTCACTTCGGCATCGGGTTGGTGGAAACGGCGAGCGACTTCGGGCGGACAGGAGCCGCGCCCTCGCACCCGGAGCTGCTCGATTGGTTGACAACGGAGTTTATTCGGTCAGGTTTCTCGGTCAAGCGCATGCACCGCCTAATTGTGCTGTCAGCCACGTATCGCCAATCTTCGGAACCTAGCGAAATTGTCGCGGCCAAAGACGCAGATGTCCGCTTCTTGTGGAAGTTCCCATCGCGACGTCTCGAAGCCGAGTCGATTCGCGACTCGATCCTCGTGGTGAGTGGCAGACTCAGTTTGAAAATGGGAGGGCCCGGGTACGATCTGTTCGACAAACGCGGCGGACTCAGTGGATTCAAGCCGGTTGAGTCATTTTCTGGCGATGGGCTGCGTCGGATGATCTACGCGCACAAAGTGCGTCGTGAACGGGATGCCGTGTTTGGCGCCTTTGATTGTCCCGATGCCGGCCAAAGCACGGCTCGGCGCCGAGAATCGACCACACCGATCCAGGCGCTGAATCTGTTCAATAGCCGCTTTACTTTCGAACAGGCCGACGCCTTTGCAACTCGGGTGAAAGCGGAAGCCGGTGACGATATTGCGAGACAGGTCCGTCGTGCGTACCGGCTTGCGTTCGCGCGCGATCCAAGCTCGGCGGAAGCGGCCGACGCTGAGGCGGTTGCGGCGAAGTACGGAGTGGCAGCCCTCGGTCGTGCCTTGTTTAACTGCAATGAATTCCTCTTTTTGCCATGAGTTAGTCCGTGGATCGTCTCGCAGAAAATGTTTCCGCCATCGGCCGCAGTTGGTTGAATCGTCGCCAATTCCTCGGCGATGCGGCCATGGGACTCGGATCGATTGCCATCGCGACTTTGTTATCAGGCGATGGTCTGCTTGCCGCGCAGCCACCTTTCATCGACCTCGCCCATCCGTATGCACCGCGGCCCCCCCACGTGCCGGCAAGGGCCAAGAATGTCGTGGTGATCTTTTGCGCCGGAGCCGTGAGCCAGTTGGAAACCTGGGACTACAAGCCGGAACTTATCAAACGTGACGGGCAGCCCCTGCCGGGGGGGCCCTCTGTGACGTTTCAGGGCCCGGCCGGAAATCTGGCGCGCCCGCAGTACGAATTCCGTCCGCGTGGTGAGACCGGCAAGATGGTCTCCGACATGCTGCCGCACCTCGCAGAACTGACGGACGACATTGCTTTTATTCATTCACTGACCAGCAAATCGAACACGCATGGTCCTGCCGAGAACTTCCTTTCCACCGGATTTGCACTAGACGGATTTCCCAGCCTCGGTGCATGGCTGACGTACGCCTTAGGTAGCGAGAATCAAAACCTTCCGGCATACGTCGCGATTCCCGATCCCCGGGGAGTTCCACAAAACGGTTCAAATAACTGGGGTCCCGGATTCCTTCCGGCCGCGTTCCAAGGGACTGTTTTCAGTTCAAAAGAATCCGTGCGCAATCTTGCGCCGCCAAGGCGCCAACCCGCCGCCGACCGTGCCACGCGCGCACTGTTGCAAAGAATGAACCGGCGTCACCTTGAGCAGCATCACGGCGACGAGAAGCTGGCGGCGCGCATTGCCAGCTACGAGCTCGCCGCTCGGATGCAACTCAGCGTTCCTGAAATCAGCGACCTCTCAACCGAGCCAGCACATATTCTCAAACTTTATGGCGCGGATGACGAGTCCAATCCGACCAAGGCCGCTTTCGCACGCAATTGCATCCTGGCCCGGCGCCTGACGGAACGCGGAGTGCGGTTCGTTCAGCTTTTTAACGGGGCCTACGCCAGTGGCGGAGAGCTGAACTGGGACGGACACAACAAACTCAAGGAGCAATACGACAAGCATGCCGCGATGTTCGATCAGCCCGCAGCCGCGCTGATTCAGGACCTAAAGCAGCGAGGCCTTCTCGAAGACACTCTCGTCGTTTGGTGCACCGAATTCGGCCGAATGCCCATGTTTCAGAAAGGAGCCCAGGGGCGCGACCACAATCCTGACGGCTTTACATGTTGGTTAACAGGCGCGGGTGTTAAACCTGGCGTCAGTCACGGCGTTACAGACGCGCTTGGTCTGAAGGCCGTCGAGGACATCCACCCGCTCTACGATCTCAACGCCACGATTCTGCACCTGCTTGGCCTCGACCATGAAGACCTGACTTTCGAGCACAATGGTATTCGACGCCGCCTGACAAATGTGGAAGGTCATGTCATTTGTGAGATCGTCGCATGATTGCCCATACATTCTGATAAATGTATCTACGAAAGAATTGCTTTGGTCAAACCGTACGCACAGTCGGTCGTGGCTCTCTTCCCGCGAGCCGTTGGGGTAAATCATGAGCGAATTCTGAGCGCCAACCGAAACGGCGGAAAAATGTAGAGTCGACATGACCGTGAAGTGGCCGTGACCGGGCCGCAGGCTTTTGTTTTGCTGTCTGGAAGCCTAGACTCTCCTTAGCGCACATCGCTTCGAAGGGCACCTGATGTTGTTTGACGACGCAAACTGGTTCGAAACGGCCTATCGCCGCGCGGTGATCGACATGCACATTCCAGATTGGGATGAGCATTTTCTTTCCCAATTTGACGCGGACAAGTACGTCGAGATGCTAGTTAAGTCGCGGGCTCAATCCGTCGTGTGCTATGGTCACTCACACGTCGGGCTGTTTAACTATCCAACCAAGGTCGGGCAGCAGCATCGAGGGCTGAACGGCCGGAACCTCTTGGGCGAGGTGATCGATCGTTGCCATTCTCACGACATCGCCGTGGTGATCTATAGCAGCCTGATCTTCGACCGCTGGGCCGCCGACCACCATTCCGATTGGCGAATGATCACTGAAAACGGAAAGTTTCAAGGCGAAGGAAGTCGACACGGTCTGGTTTGTCCCAACTCGCCCTACCGCGAATATGTGCGTGCGTTCGCATCGGAGATTTGCGACAATTTCGAGTTTGAGGGCATGCGGTTTGACATGACCTTCTGGCCCTCGCTTTGTTTCTGCAAATATTGCCAGCAACGTTTCGCCGACGAAGTCGGCGGTGAGATTCCTCGCAAAATCGACTGGCTCGATCCACGCTGGGTGGCCTTCGCCAGGCGGCGTGAAACCTGGTTGGCGGAGTTTGCCGCAGTGGCTACCGCAACCGTACGCAAGCACAAGCCGTGCGCCACCGTTGAACACCAGTCGTCGACATATCCACTCAACTGGCAGTTTGGTGTGGGCGCGCCGCTGGTGCCGCAGAACGATTTCCTGCAGGGCGATTTTTATGGCGATTCGCTGCAGGGGTCCTTCGTGCGGAAGCTCCTCGAGAATCTTACACCCAAGCGACCGTTCGGATACGAGACGAGTTTTTCGACAGAGCTACGCGATCACACTGGCAAAAAGTCCGAGGCGCTCCTGGAAGCCAAGGCAAGCGCCGCAATTGCCGACGCCGCGGCGTTTGTGTTCATCGACGGCATCGACCCAATCGGCACGCTCAATCCACTCGTGTACGAGCGAATGGGAAACGTCTTCGACCGATTGATGCCGTATTACGGCGAACTGGGCGGCGAGCGTGTCGCCGACGTAGCGATCTATTACAGTTTGGAATCGAAGTTCGATTTCGCAAGCAATGGCCGACCGGTCGGCCAGCCTGATCTGACAGATGCCCATACTGCAAGTTCGATGCAAGTTGCCCGTCGGCTGATTTCGGCGCATTTGCCCTTTCGTGTGATCACCCGTGAATCGCTAGCAAAATTGCACGATGTCAAGCTGCTGATTCTTTCGAACGTCAACATGATGGACAAGCAGGAGGTCGCGGCGATTCGTACGTGGGTCAAGGGAGGCGGCGCCGTATTGGCTACCGGCGGCACCTCATTGGTCGACACGGAGGGGCATCTGCAAGAGGATTTTATGCTCGCCGACGTGCTGGGTGCCAGCATCGTCAAACCTGATTGGACCTCCTGGCAACATTACGTTACGCCAACCAGCGAGGGCGCGGAATTCTTCGGCGAGTTGTCTGCCAAGTATCCGCCTTTTGTTGAGGGAATGGGGATGGAAGTAAAAGCCCGCATGGGTGCCGTCGTTCTGGCCACCACGACGCTTCCCTGGCCGGCACCCGATAAGACAAAGTTCTCGTCGATCCACAGCAATCCCCCCTGGCAGTCGACAGACCGACCGGAAATCGTGCTGAATCGTGTTGGCCAGGGACGAAGCATTTACGCGAGCAGCCTGTTAGAGAACGTCGATGGAATGCGCGACACTTTCATCGCTTTGGTGCGGATGCTTGCCAGCGAGTTCCGTTTCGAAGCCGTCGCACCGGCGTCTGTCGAAATGACGGTGTTCCATCAGCCCGATCGGCATCGCTACCTTTTGAGTCTAGTGAACTTCCAGCAGGTGCTGCCGAACATACCGGTCGACGGGATCACAATCCGCGTGCGGCCGCGTCGCGAAGCCTTGCGCCGAGTGGTCAGACTGCCGGACCTTCAGGAAATCAAATGCCAAGAACGTGATGGCATCATCACTTTTACGGCCGGGAGGCTTGCGACGCTAGCCGTATTCGCTTTGGAAACGATCTGACGATCAAGCCTTTGTCGACCCCTCAACAACTCCTCGCAGCAGACGCTAATCGGTACTTATCGTTATGGCACGACACCCCAAGTCTCTGATTCTCGGCATCTGGCAACAGTTTCCGCTGCCGATGATCTCCCGGCTCCTCGGCCTTATGGGTTGGGACTGGGTGATCTTGGACATGCAACACGGAAGTCCAAATACCGAGTCAGCCTACGAATGCATGCACACTTTGCATGCCGCAGGTGCGCGGCCCTTGCTGCGAACGAGTGTTGACGTACCCAGCGAAGTTCAGCGGGCGCTCGACCTGGGGGCCCTGGGGGTTGTCGTACCAATGGTCAATAGTCTTGATGCGGCCCAGGCAATGGCACAGGCCGCGAAGTACCCACCATTAGGTTGCCGCTCGGTTGGATCCGACGTGACCTGGCACTATGGCGACGACTATTACGAACGCGCCAACCAGGAAACGCTGTTGTTGGTGCAAATTGAACATATCGACGCGGTCAATCAAGTTGAACAGATCATGGCTGTTCCCGGCGTGGATGGCTGCTTCATCGGCCCGACGGATCTGGCGCTGTCAATGGGACTGCCGCGCACCGGCTATGAGGCAGATCCCGAACACCTTGCGGCAATCGCCCGCACGCTGGCGGCCAGTCATTCTCACGGCAAACTCGCGTGCTGTAACACCTATTCGATGAACGATGCCGAAGCCAAGATCGCCGCTGGTTTCGACTGCATCACTTTTAAATCTGAAGCCGATCTGTTCGTGAGCGCCGGCACCAGCTTGTTGGCCGACTTGCGGACGCGAGCCCCGGCAAAGCATCCTGAAGCGTGAACAATGACCACGCTACCGCTCGAACGATGTGCGCGCTTGCAAATCGCTGTCGTAGGCTGTGGCCCCGTCGGAGCGCTGCACGCTCAGGCGATCGTTGATTCGCCCGCCGCCGAGCTGATCGGCATTTGCGAAGTGGACGCCGCGAGGCGGGACAAAGCACGCCAGCGTTTCGACGTGCCAGCCTACCACACGATAGACGACCTGTTGGCCGATTTACGCCCCAACGCAGTGACGGTCGCTACGCCCGACCATTTGCATCTTCAGCCTGTGTGCGCAGCCATTGAGGCGGATTGCCACGTGTTCTGCGAAAAGCCACTGGCCACAAGCGTGAGTGATGCGGAACAAATGCTTGCCGCCGCCACCCGGCGGGGTGTATTTCTGGCGGTGGATTACAACCGCCGTTTCGCAGATGGTTACCGCAGCGCGCACGAGATGCTACGTGAGCGACAAATCGGCGAACTCGAATACTTCTTGTTCCGCGTCACAGATCGCACGCCGCCGCCCAAGGTGGCTCGTGAACCGTACGTAATATTTGGCACGCTTCTGACGCACCATTTAGACCTTGCGCGATGGTACGGCGGAGAATTGTGGCGCATGCACGCGCACGCCGATGAGATTGGTCACGGGCTATTACGCCGCGTCACTTTGTCGCTTGAGATGAAGTCAGGAGCGTGTGGCACAATCGTAGCGGCCTATCGCGACCATCAATCGCGAACTGCCGAATGGCTGACACTACATGGTACCAAGGGCACGATCATTGTCGAAGACGCCTCGCGCTGCGTCACACTCAGCGGCAACGAGCCAGAGTGTTGCATCTCGACCGAGCCGAGCGTCGCAGGAGAAAATGCGATTACCGATTCAATTATGGCACACGTCCGAGCTTTTGTCGAAAACGTAGCCGTCGGTCGACAATCACCGGTGACCGGCCAGGACGGCCTTGCCAGTCTCCAGCTCGCCGCGACGGCCGTCGAGTCGATCACTTCGGGCAAGTCCGTCGACGTACGGACATGAGCGGTGCTACAGCTCATCGACGATTCCATCGAGGACGGAAAGACTGCAGCCATGGCGATCAACGCATACGTCGGATGGCGTTTCACCGTTGGAACCGCACACGATTAAACAACTTTGTCTACGCTGAGATCTCGGTGATCGGCTCGGCCCCTTCGACGCCTACGAGTTTTTGATCAAGCCCGTTGTAGAAGTACGTCAGGCGATTCGGATCAAGCCCAAGTTGCTTCAAGACCGTGGCATGTAGTTGTTTTACGTGCAACCGGTTTTCGATGGCGGCACTGCCCAGCTCATCGGTACTTCCAAAGCTGACGCCCCCCTTGATGCCGCCCCCGGCCATCCACATTGTAAAACCGTAGGCATTGTGGTCGCGTCCGGTCCCTTTTTCATATTCGGCTGTAGGCTGTCGGCCGAACTCGCCGCCCCACACGATCAGCGTTTCGTCTAACATCCCACGTTGCTTCAAGTCTTTGAGCAAGCCAGCGATCGGCTTATCGGTTTCACCAGCGTGCAGGTCATGATTCGCTTGTAAATCGCCATGGGCGTCCCAATTGGCGTCGTTGTGATTTCCGCCCGAGTACAACTGTACGAATCGGACGCCGCGTTCGACCAGTCGCCGCGCCAGCAGGCACTGTCGGCCAAAAACCTCCGTTTTCTTTTCATCCACTCCATAGAGTGCAAGCGTTCTTGCGTCCTCCTGGCCCAGGTCGACCGCTTCGGGCGCGGCGGCTTGCATTTTGAATGCCAGTTCGTAGCTGGCAATGCGGGCGGCCAAATCGGAGTTGTCGGTTCGGGCCTGTCGGTGCTCTTCATTGTAATTGCGGATCGTGTCGAGCGTTTCCCGCTGTATCGAGCGGCTAACCCCCGGCGGGGAATTCAAGTCCAAAATTGGCACTCCTTGAGATCGCATGACCGTCGCTTGGTAGGTAGCGGGCATGTAACCGCTACTCCAATTCTTGGCCCCGCTGATCGGCCCGCCCCGCGGATCGAGCATGACGACAAACCCGGGCAGATTCTCGTTCGGCGTGCCCAGTCCGTAGTTGACCCATGAGCCGAGACACGGGCTGCCGCTAAGGATCTTGCCTGAATTCATCATCAACATCGCCGAGCCGTGGATGGGCGAGTCGGCAGTCATCGAGTGAATGAAGGCAATGTCGTCGACGCAGGTGGCCAAGTGGGGGAATAATGTCGAAACCCACTTGCCGCACTGACCGTGCTGGGCAAATTCCCAACGAGTCTCGACGATACGCCCCTGATTCTTGTGTCCACCGCGGCCGAATGTTTTCACTTCGACTGTCTTATTGTCCATGCCTTTCATGGCTGGCTTATAGTCGAACGTGTCGATGTGGCTCGGCCCTCCGTACATATACAGAAAGATCACGCTTTTGGCCTTCGCCGACACCTGGGGTTCGCGGGCAGCCAGCGGATTGGTCCACGCTGAGGTGCCGTCGGCGGCCACCGACTGTCTGGTCAGGAACCCGTCGTCGCCCAACAGCGCCGCTAGCGCCGTACCGGTGAAACCGGCACCGGTCTGCCAAAGGAATTCGCGCCGCGTGCGTTGACAGAAATTGCGGCGAGAATGGTGGTTGCGCATCGTCACGCTCACTTTCTCAGTCCAAATACATGAATTCGTTCAGGTTATACGCGGCGACACAAAACTGCTTGAGGGCCAACTCCGGCGACAGGCCATATTTCATTTGTAGCGATGCGATGAAATCCAGACCGCGGTCAATTTCTTGCGCGCTGGTTCACGCTGGAGCGTCCGACGCAACGCCAGCGTGACTTGTGCCTCCAAGTCGTCCCCCGTGGTGTCGCGAAGATATCTAGCAAACCGAGCCGACTGTTCGTTGACGAACTCGCTATTTAGCATGCCAAGAGCCTGAGTCGGTTGGGTTGTGACAAACCGCGCGGGACAACTGGCGTCGGTATCCGCGCCGTCAAAGCTGGCAATCATAGGCACGACCAGCGATCGCTTGACATGAATGTAAATGCTGCGTCGCGCCTGTCCGCAGACGACGAGTCACCCCAGCCGGCTCCGGGCATCGATTGACCGGCCAGCACTTCGTCCGGGATCTTAACATAGACGCTTGGGCCGAACATCGCGGTCCGATTCAAGCTATCATTGACCGCCAGGATCGAGTCGCGAATCTCTTCCGCCGAAAGCCGCCGCATGTCGAACCGCCAAAGCAGGTTGTTGAGCGGATCCGCGGCCAATGACTGTTCATTCGCCTGGGATGACATTTGATAGGCGTTGGAAAGCATGATCAGCTTGTGCAGCCGCTTTAGCCGCCAGCCGCCTGCCACGAGCTCAGAGGCCAGCCAGTCGAGAAGTTCAGGATGCGTCGGTGCGTCGCCTTGAAAACCGAAATCGCTCGTCGAGCGTACGATCCCGCGTCCAAAGTGATACTGCCAAATGCGGTTTGCGATCACCCGAGCCGCCAGTGGATTCGACGGGTCGGTAATCCAGCGCGCCAGCGCCCGTCTGCGGCCTGTCGACTGAACCGACTCAGCCAGGGGCGCAATCAGGGGCTTCGGGGGCGAAAGGACCGTCGGGAATCCCGGTTCGACCTCTTCTCCGGTGACATGCGCATTTCCACGAACTAGAACATGGGTCGGCGGACACTGGCGGCCGTGTTCCTTGACACATAGCGCCTGTTCGATTCCCGGCGGGCGAAACTTTCGCAACTCGTCACGTCTAGCCGCCAACTCAACATAACGTTCGAATTCGTCCTGGGAGACGGATTTGCCGACGTGGCGCCGGGCGATCTCGACTCGCAATGCTTCGGTCTTCCAATCATCGACGTCAACGCCCATCAGACTGGCGACGATTCGCCGTTCGAGCGTTTCCAACGCGTCGCGAACTTCCTTGGATTCCCGCTCATGCCACGCAATCCGTTCCATATTGCGGCGGGCTTCTTCTTCACTTCCCAGCGTGCAGACCGACGCATCTTCGATGCTTTCACGCGAACGCACCCCCAGCCGGCGGACATTGCGGAAGAACGCCAGCATGCGGTAGTAATCGGTTTGCGGCAGCGGGTCAAGCTTGTGATCGTGACATCGGGCGAAGCCTATCGTCAGGCCAAGAAAAACCTCACCGGTCGTTCGCACCAAGTCATCTAAGTCCTCAAACAGTTCCTGTTCCGGGTCAACCGGCTCATCCTGCCATATGCCTAGTCGATAATATCCTGTTGCAATGATCGAATCGGGCGTGACCTGTTCAAGTTCGTCACCGGCCAGTTGTTCGGTAACGAACCGATCGTAGGGCTTGTCGCTATTGAATGAACGGATCACGTAGTCTCGATAGCGCCACACGAACGGCTTCGGCCCGTCCCGTTCGTAGCTGTTGGTTTCCGCATATCGCACCAGATCGAGCCAATGACGCCCCCATCGTTCGCCATAGTGGGGCGATTCGAGCAGCACGTCGATGACGCGTTCGAATGCTCCCGGCGAGGTGTCGGCCAGAAAGGCCGCGACCTCCGCCGGCGAGGGAGGGAGTCCGATGAGATCATAGTATGCCCGCCGCAGCAGGACGGTCTTTTCTGCGTGCGGCGCGGGCTTTAGCCCGGCTTGGTTCAGCTTTGACAAAACGAAGGCATCGATTGGGGTCCGCACCCAGGTGCCATCCATGATGTCGGGAGGTGTCGGGCGTGTGACCGGCCGAAACGACCAGAAGGCTCTTGCATCGTCATTGACCGGTGGCGGTCCTTCACGCTCAGCCGGCTGCGGTTTGATGTTGCCGTCGGGACTCCACGGAAGCCCCAATTCGATCCATCTTGTCAGCATCGCGATCTGGTCGGCCTCCAGTTTGCCAGAGGGTGGCATTTCGTAGCCAGCATAGTTGACGGCGTCTAGTAGAAGACTATCGCGGGGTGACTCCAGCGAGACCGCCGGACCCGTGTCGCCCCCATTAAGGATCCCCAGGCGACTTGTCAAAAACAGCCCACCCTTGGCCTTGCCGTTGCCGCCGTGACATTTGAAACAATGCGCGGCCAAGAGGGGCTTGACTTTGCTTTCGAAGAAAGCGACTGATTCCGGTGCATCGGCCGGCCTGTTATCGGCGCCGTGAACAGCGGCCGCACAACCCAGCAGTGCCAAGATCGCCACGGCATTTTGAGAGCGACAAAAAAGCATAAGATCTGTGAGTGATCGTTTCCTTCTTTTCAGTCTTGCTGAAACGGCGCCGTTGCCGAGGCAATGCACTCTATATTGACTGCTCTTTCGCGTTAACGCAAACCCTTGACCAAGGTTTCATCGGTCCCGCACGCGAATAAGGGATGCTCGGTTTCTCATTCGGAATCAAGGGAGAAGTGACAAGCGTCTGCGACATTGGCCGCCAATACCGGGACGACCACTTTTCGGAGAACTTGGGCGATGGCACGGGCCACCCGCATGATTGACATCGTAAGCTGGGTCCATTAGGTTTCGTCGTTGGTCGACCGTCGACTGGAATGAACGCGAAGCGGATTCGAAACACCTTTGAGAGGACGCGTATGAATTCCGACGCGCTGCCGATCCGTTACGGCATGTTCATCATGCCGTTCCATCCGCCCGAAAAGCCCGTCGCCCAATGCTACGACGAGGATCTGGAGCTCATCGTCGAGGCCGAGCAGCTCGGCTTCAGCGAATTCTGGATCGGCGAGCACCACACGATGAAGTATGAGAACATCGTGATGCCCGAGATCTTCATCGCGAGAGCGTTGGGCGAAACCAGCCATATTCGAATGGGTGCGGCGCCGGTTTGTGTGCAGCAGCATCATCCGGCACACGTGGCCTGTCGTTTGGCCATGCTCGACCACCTTTCCAAAGGTCGGCTGAACCTTTGCTTCGGCGCCGGCAGCGTGACGGCCGACCAAGAGCTGTACGGCTGTGAGCCGAAGAACGCGGCCGAGATGGTCGATGAAGCCATCGAAATGATCCTGTATTTGTGGACACACGACCCACCCTACGAAATCGCCGGCAAGTATTGGCAAATCAATCTGCAAAAGACGGTCGATCAAGAGACCGGCATTGGCTTTATTCCCAAGCCGCTGCAGAAGCCGCTGCCGCCCATTTGCGTGCCCGGGATGAGCCGCAACTCGCCCAGTATGAAAACCGCGGCGCGGCGCGGACACCACCCGTTTTCGCATTGCCTGGTTCCCGGCAATGTGGTGGCCGACACCTGGACCACCTACGAGGTCGCCGCGCTGCAAGCCGACCGCACGCCAAAGCGATCGACTTGGCGCGTCGCTCGTTCCATCTTTCTGGCCGACACCACCAAGGAAGCCGTGGATCGAGCCCGCAAGAATTCGCTCGGGAACAACTACGAGTACATCGGTCGACTGTTCGACAAGGGACTGGGTCGCAAGATCTACAAGCGCGATCCGGCTATGAGCGACGCTGACTGCAACCTGGACTATCTGATGCAAGAACAGATCATCGCCGGCGACGTCGACGAGGTCTTGGCGCGTCTGTTGCGTTTGATCGAAGAGACGGGCACGTTCGGTACGCTCGTGCTGATGAGTTACGACTGGGACGACAAACAGAGTTGGTTGAACAGCATGCGACTGTTTGCCCGTGAGCTGATGCCCGCACTGAACAAAGCTGTCGGCACGGTGGTGGTGTAACGTCTGGCGCTCGCCAACCGGTTTGTGGCGTCATCGTGAGGTCGATACCAGGCGGGTCGGCATGGCCAGTGAGTTATCAAAGTCGTCGTCATCACCTGAGCAGCGCGTCTCAGCAGGGCTGTTGCCGGAGTGGACGATCGGCAATCTTCCTCCCGCTCCAGCCCACGGCTGGAGAACCTGGGCGCGGCTGGTCGGTCCAGGCGTCCTATTGGCCGGGGCTTCGGTTGGCTCTGGCGAATGGCTCTTTGGTCCGGCGGTCAGTGCACAATATGGCGGAAGCCTGTTATGGCTGGCAGGGCTGAGCATCATCGCCCAGGTGTTTTGCAACCTGGAGATGATGCGCTACGCCGCGTATTGTGGCGAGTCGATCATTGTCGGCTATCTGAGAACCTGGCCCGGTCCACGCTTCTGGATTGTGTGGTATGCCGTGCTCGACCTGGCGGCCATTTGGCCGTTCAACGCTTCGAACGCCGCGGTGCCGCTGGCCGCCGCAATGCTCGGACACCTGCCCGGCCCCGGTGCGGTTTCCATCGCGGGATTAACCCTGCCGGAGTGGCAACTCGTCAAGATTCTCGGCTACGTGATTTTCCTGGCGGCGTTCGTGCCTTTGATCTTCGGCGGAACGATCTACAAGATGCTCGAGCGGGTGATGGCTCTCAAGCTTGTGCTGGTGCTCGGCTTCCTCGTATTCTTCACCGTGTTCACTGTCTCGGCGTCGAACGCCTGGGAAGTCGTCAGTGGCTTCTTTCGCATCGGCACCGTGCCGTTGCGAGCAGAAACGATCATCGTCGGACGCCACTTCACACTGACGCGGCACGACGGGCCGTTGCAGTTGACGATCAAGGGGACCATTGAACACGATGTGCCGCTGGTAACCACCTACGTTGTTGACCGTGACACCAAAAGCAGCGGACGTGTTGAGCAATTCGACGCGCTCGACGATCTGCCCGGCAGCCTGAAAAACGAATTCAACGACCTCACCCACGAGGCCGTCGCACTGGCCCAGCCGAATCGCTTTACCATCGAGGACACGCAAGATAATCGGCAGATATCGGTAGTCGGACGGATCGATGCCGCTCGCGCTTGGCATCCCGAGCAGTTCACCATCACGTCGCCCGACGGCGAATCGCAGGATTTCGAGCGTCTGGACAAGGTGCCCGAACCGTTCCGTGCTCGATTCCAACAGTACTTGGAGCACCAGGGGCTGAGGCTGGTCGGGCTGGCCGGCTATTTTCGACGGCACCGGGCATTGCCACCGTTGGACTGGGCGATGCTGGCTTCGTTTGCCGCGATTGCCGGAGCTGGCGGTCTGACCAATACGCTGTTTTCCAACTTTGTCCGCGACGCCGGCTGGGGCATGGGAGCCCGCGTCGGCACGATCCCCAGCGCGGTCGGTGCCCGGCAAATTCAGCTCTCGCACGTCGGCGAAGTGTTTCCCTTGGACCAAACCAATCGCCCTCGCTGGAAAGGATGGATGCGCCACATCCGCCGCGATCAGCTCGCGGTGTGGATGATCTGCTCGTTCATCGGCATGGCGCTGCCATGCATGCTGTCGCTGGAGTTCATTCGGCATGCGCCGGTTTCCGGCGACCGCGTGGCGGCCATGACCGCTGAAGGGATGGCCGACCGCTATCCGCAGTACGGACAGCTTCTGTGGGCCGTTACGTTGCTTTGCGGTTTCCTGGTACTCGCACCCGGGCAGATTCTCTCTGGCGACCAGATTGCCCGCCGTTGGACCGACATTATCTGGACGTCCAACCGGCGCGTTCAGCGGATGTCTGGAGACCGGGTGCACTGGGTGTACTACAGCATTCTCGCGCTGTACGGGATATGGGGACTGATCGCCTTGACGCTGTTTGATCCGTTGCAAATCGCAAAGATCGCCGCTGTGCTAATGAACATCGCGCTGGGTTGGTCGGCGCTGCACGCGGTGTACGTGAATCGAAGCCTCCTGCCCCGCCAGTTGCAGTCGCCGATTGTGATGCAACTGGGGACGTTGGCATGTGGCGTTTTTTTCATCGGCATCAGCCTGATTGTGTTTCTGACAGTGTAGGGTATGCCAATGACGATCGTCGATGCCCACCTGCACGTCTGGCGCACCGCCGAGCGAGATACGCCGCTGGTGCACACCATCGTTCCACCGCAGACCGAGGTCCCGATCGAGCTGGCGCACGAAACGATGGCCGAACATGGCGTCGATCGGGCTGTCTTGGTGCAGCCGGTCTTTCGCGGCGAGGACAACCACTACATCGCTGACTGCGCACGTGCCGAACCGAACAAGTTCGCGGCCGTTTGTGTTGTCGATCCACGACTTCCGGGGGCAGATAGCCGGCTCGTGCACTGGGTGAGCCGGGGTTGCCGTGGACTGCGACTGCGGCCGCGCATCGCGGCGGAGTCCGCCGAATTCGGCGACCCGTCAACGTATCCGCTGTGGGATGCGGCGCAGCAATTGTGCGTGGTGATCAGTCTGTTGGCCGATATGGAGCATGTGCCGGCGATCGGTCGCTTGGCCGAACGATTCGCCGAGGTGCCGATCGTCGTCGATCACCTGGGGCATCCCAACATCCCGAGCGAAACCGCGGTGAGCGACTTTCGGCCGCTACTTGATTTGGCACGGCACGCGCACGTCTATGTAAAGCTGAGCGGCTTTCATCACTCTTCTGCCGAACGATTTCCGTATGCGGACTGTCGCCGGCTAATTCATGCCGCACATGAACATTTCGGAGCCGAGCGATTGATCTGGGGCAGTGACTTCCCGCATGTGCTGCTGGCCAGCGGTTATGCGCAGCATGCGGATCGTGGATCACGCGCTCGCTGAACTGAGCGCCGCAGAACGGGAATTGGTCATGGGCGCAAACGCGTGGCGACTGTATTGGCCACAGGAGTAGCCGGCAATGCATCCGCGCCTTCGCCTCGGAAATTTGACAGTGGGACGGTCGTTCGGATACGATCGACGGACGGTCGACCGTCGACCGAATCGCACGTGAGATGAAAATGTCCGCAGGGAACACGATGGCAGGAATCGACACCCCGGATTTGAAGCCCGCGACCAAGTTGACCCTCACCGACAGCGTGGCCGAATCGCTGCGCTCCGCGATTTTTGGTCGTACGCTGCGCCCGGCCAGCGCATTCCCGAAGCTCGATTTGCCAGCAAATTGGGGGTCAGCCGGGCGCCCGTGCGCGACGCGTTGGCCGTGCTGCTTCAGGAAGGATTGGTCCATCGCGACCAGCGCGGAGCCGCGGTCACGCAGTTGACCCGCGCTGACGTGGATGAAATCAGTGAATTGCGGCTGGCCCTCGAGCGGCTGGCGGTGAGCCGGGCCATTCGCAATGCCACGGACGAACAGTTGGCAATGTTGGGCGAAAACATTCGCCGCACCGAACGAGCTACCGCGGCGGGCGAAGCCGGAGAGCTGGACTTGAGATTTCACGAATTGTTGGTACGTTCCGCGGGTAGCCGGCGATTGCTCGAAAGTTGGCTGGCGCTGCGAGGTCAGATTCGACTTTTGCTGTTGCAGATGGACCACGACGACGCGAGGTACTCTCGCCACACCGCAATGGCCCACCGCCGCGTGCTCAAAGCGATGCGGGCTCGAGACGAAAAGCTGGCTGTCAAAGTGCTGACGCGACAATTGGAAAACACCCACCGCCACGTCGCAGATCACTACGATCGCTGCGAACAGGGCAAGGAACGATAGGACATGTGCGCGAACTTCAGACGGCAGAATGGCGATCCACGGGCCTGCCGACCGATCGCCGGTTGAGGTGAATGATGCAAAAGCGGCTGAAAGGCATTCGAAGGAGAGTGCTGTTCATGCTGCTCGGCTTGTCGCTTGCAGGCGCAAATCCGGCGCCGGCCGATGAGCCGGCGATCGTCTTCGAGAACGACATCCTGCCGCTTCTCACGGCACATTGTTTCAAATGCCATGGCCTGGAATCTCGCAAAGCAGGCCTCGACTTGCGCACCGTCGGCATGATGCTGCGGGGTGGTGACAATGGTGCGGTGATCGAAAAAGGTTCCTCAACCAAGAGCATGCTCTACGAGCGAATCGCCGACCGCTCCATGCCCCCGGAAAACGAATTACCGCTGACCGACGACAAGATCGAGCGATTCCGCCGCTGGCTCGATGCAGGTGCTCCGGCACTCAATGCCGACGCCGAAGTGAGTGATTCCGATGCACCGGCCGTCAGTGATGCCGACCGCCAGTTCTGGGCCTTTCAAAAGCCGCTGCGACCGCCAATTCCCAAGGTGCGGAACGAGGCACGTGTGCGATCACCGGTCGACGCATTCGTGTTGGCCAGGCTGGAAGACAGCTCGCTCTGCTTTTCCGCCGAAGCCGAGCGCACTACGCTGATTCGCCGTGCCGCCTACGATTTGCTCGGACTGCCGCCGACGCCTGAGCAATTGGAGGCATTTCTCAGCGACCCGCGCGAGGACGCCTACGATCGGATGGTCGATCGCCTGGCGGCGTCGCCTCACTTTGGCGAGCGTTGGGGGCGCCATTGGCTCGACGCGGCAGGATACGTTGACACGATTGGCGACGATACGGATGCCGCAATCACCAAAGTTTCCTCAGGCAAATGGCTGTATCGCGACTACGTGGTTCGGTCCTTTAACGAAGACAAGCCATTCGATCAGTTTTTGACCGAACAGTTGGCCGGCGACGAACTGGTCGAGTGGCAATCGGCAGAGGTGCTGACCGAGCGGATGAAGCAATTGCTCATCGCGACCGGCATGTTGCGGACGGCCGCGGACGAGACCCTGCAGAACGAGCTCAACACGGCCGACATTCGAGAGGCGGTGCTAGAGCACACGATGGAAGTCGTCACCAGCAATCTGTTGGGTCTGACCGTCAACTGCGCACGTTGCCACAGCCACAAGTTTGATCCGATTCCACAGGAAGACTATTACCGAATGCTGGCGATTTTCGCGCCCGCCTTCAACCCGCAGTTGTGGCTGCAGCCTGCCCAGCGCGAACTTCCGGATATTTCCAAAGCCGAAAAGGCCCAGGCCGAAGCGCACAATTCCAAACTCGACAAGCAAGTCGCCGAGCGCAACACGAAGCTCGCCGTCTTGCGAAAGCCGTACGAGGATCGGCTGCTTGCGGAAAAGCTCAACGGCATCCCCGCGCCGATCCGCGCCGATACCGACACGGCCATCAAGACACCCGCCGAGAAGCGCAGCGAGGTGCAAAAATACCTCGCCGACAAGTTCGGTGCGGCGCTCAGGGTTTCACCCGAGCAGGTGAGCGCGACGCTGTCGCCCCAGGACAAGGCGAGCGTCGAGACGCTCGCTGCCGAAATCGCGAGACTCAATGCACAACGGCGCAGTTGGGGAACGATCCAAGCCGTGTACGACACCGGACCGCCGCCGGCTATCTACCTTCTGAGACGCGGCAATCTCGACCGACCCGGGCCTGAAGTTCCGGCGGGTTTTCTGCGCGTGCTGTGTTCGTCTCCATCCCAGGAGTGCATCGCCGATAGCAACGCAAATGCTCACTCCAGCGGTCGCCGTCTGGCGTTTGCCCATTGGCTGGTTGAGCGCGACAGCGCGGCGGCCGGACTGGTCGCCAGGGTTTATGTGAATCGCGTGTGGCAATATCTATTTGGGCAAGGAATCGTCGCTACGAGCGAGAACTTTGGCCATTCCGGGTCTTTGCCCACCCATCCTGATCTGCTCGACTGGCTGGCGGTCGAGTTTCAGTCGAGCGGCTGGCGGGTCAAGCCGCTCGTCAAGCGGATCATGACCTCATCCGTCTACCGGCAAGACTCGCGAGCGAGTTCCCAGGTTCACGAGGACCATCCGACCGAAGGCTCGACTGCCGATCCTGAGTTGGTCGATCCGGGCAACGAGCTGCTGTGGTGCATGCGGCTGCGCCAGATAGCGTCCGAGGGCGTGCGCGATGCGATCTTGAGCGTCAGTGGCAAACTGGAAGACACCGTCGGAGGCCCACCGACGATGATCGAAGGCAAGCCCGACGGAACGGTGGTGGTGAAACAGGATGGAAATCCACCACAGTTCTTGAATCGGCGCAGTCTTTATCTGCTCGGACGCCGCCGCTACAACCTGTCGCTCTTGGAGGCTTTCGATCAGCCTGAGTTAACCAGCAATTGCACGCGACGCACTGCGTCGCCCGTGGTTTCGCAGTCGCTAACGCTGCTTAACGACGATTTTGTGATCGAACAATCCCAGGCCTTTGCCGCGAGAGTCGCGCGGGAAGCGGCCGGCCGCGACGCGCAGATTTCGCGCGCGTTTGAGATCTCGCTGCGCGCGGGCCAAGCGATGCTGAGAGGAGTTGGGCAAGTGAGCTACTCGAGCGACAGTCGCGGCGATATCAACAAACGCCGATGTCACCGGCCGATGCATCGCACCAGGCACTGGCGCATTTGTGTCAGATGCTCCTCAATACCAACGAGTTCTTATATATTCCCTAGGGAGCCTCGCGATGAGAAACCCAGCGCATCCATCCGACGAACCCGCGCTGTCGCGTCGCGACATGCTACGAACCACCGGACTCGGATTCGGAGCCCTGGCCCTGGGAAGCATGCTCCAGGCCGATGGGCTGTTGGCTGCCGGCAACGCGGCCCGCGCGAGCTTCGACTTACAACTACGGCCAGCGCATTTCGTGCCACGCGCGAAATCCGTAATCATGCTGATGCAAAACGGCGGTCCGAGCCAGATGGAACTGTTCGACCCCAAGCCGGAGTTGAGCAAGCGAGCGGGCCAGGTGCACCACGACAAAGTCGAGATGTTCCAGCCCGGCAGTGAGTCAAACAAACTGTTGGGCTGCCCGTTCAAGTTTCAGCCGCGCGGAACGTGCGGTATGGAAATCTCCGAGGCGCTGCCGCATCTGGCCGAACTGGCCGACGATTTGTGCCTGGTGCGCTCCATGCATACCGACCACAACAATCACACAGAAAGCCTGGTGATGATCACCAGTGGAAAGATCTTTCCCGGACGGCCAACGCTTGGGTCGTGGGTCAGCTATGCGTTGGGTACCGAGAATCAGAATCTGCCCAGCTACATCGTGCTTCGCGATCCGGAAGGCTATCCTGGCACCGGTTCGACGCTCTGGCAAAACGGCTGGCTCCCGGCCATGTATCGCGGTACGGAGTTTAGCGCCCAGGGAACTCCCGTCTTGAACCTGCAGCCGGGTTTGCCGCTGCCCGAGGGAGCGCAGCGCGACGATTTGGAGTTTCTGGCCCGAATGAATGCCCGCCATCGCGAAAGCTATCCGCGCGAGACGGCCCTCGAGGCGCGGATTCGCAATTATGAGCTGGCCGCGCGGATGCAATTGGCGGCGGGCGACGTGCTCGATCTATCGCGCGAAACGGCTGCGACGCGTAGCATGTACGGACTCGACAATCCGGCGACCGCCGGCTACGGCTCGCGGCTGCTGATGGCCAGGCGCCTGGTTGAAAGTGGCGTGCGATTCGTGCAGGTGTTTGCCGCGGCCGGCAACCCGTGGGATAGCCATGGTAACGTGAAGACGGAGATCGAAAAAATCGCCGGCAAGATCGATCTGCCCTCGGCCGCGCTGATCCGCGATCTGAAGGCGCGCGGTCTGCTGGAAAGCACCATCGTCTTGTGGTCGGGCGAATTTGGCCGCTTGCCGGTGTCCCAAAACGGGAAGGGTCGCGATCATAACCGCAACGGCTTTAGCCTCGTGCTGGCCGGCGGCGGCTTCAAGCCGGGCTACGCGCACGGGGCGACCGATGACGTTGGCTATCGAGCCGTGGAAAATCCGGTCCACGTAACCGATCTGTTTGCCACGCTGTTGCACCAACTGGGGCTCGACCACAACAAGCTGACTTTCCGGCATCATGGGCGCGATGAAACGCTAACCGATGCAGCCGTCACCGGTGCCAAAGTGGTTCACGAATTGATCGACGAGCCCGCGAGGGCATGACCATTCGGGGGAGCGCGGCACCGACCGTTGAACTGCCGAGCTTGCGACAACTCATCACCACATAAAATGGATCACTATCCTGTGGAAAACGCACATTTCTTTCGCGACCGATTGCGGGGTGGCAAGACGCTGCTGGGCACCTGCATCACTTTCACCGATCCGGCTGTGACCGAAGCGCTGACGCGCGTCCTCGATTTCGTCTGGATCGACACGGAACACAATCCGATTTCGGTGGAACGTGTGCAGGGACACATCATGGCCACCAAAGGCACCCAGACGACACCGCTGGTGCGCGTGGCGGCCAACGATCCCGTTTTGATCAAACCCGTGCTCGATGTAGGCGCAGCAGGAGTAATCGTGCCGTTGGTCAAGACGGCCGAGGACGTGCGCCTAGCCGTGGCCGCCTGTCGCTATCCGCCGGAGGGCATTCGCGGCTTCGGTCCACGGCGACCCTCCGGGTATGGGGCACGTGGCGGGACAGACTTCTGCCGGGCCGCCAACCAGGCGATCATCACCATCGTGCAGATCGAGCAGAGCGAGGCCTTCCACAATCTGGACGAAATCTTGGCAGTGCCCGGGCTGACGGCGATTGTTGTTGGGCCGAACGACTTGGCGGCGTCGCTGGGATTCACCGGCCAGCCGCGGCATTCCGAAGTGATCGGCGCCATTGATTCGATCATCGCCAAGGCGAAAGCGGCCAAGGTTCCCATGGGGATCGCCGTGGGTGACGATCCGGAAGTACTCCTCCAGTGGGTCGATAAGGGCGTCGATTGGATGGCGATTGCCGCCGACTACGGATTACTGATTCATGCCGCGTCGCATTTGACCCAGTGTGTCCGGCAGCACCAGGGTGGTTCCGCCTAGTGCTGCGTGATCCATCTGGAAACTGAACCTCTCGTCAGTCTGTCCGCCGTGACACACACATGCCTAAAATCCTGATTACCACCGAGGCGTTGCGCGATATTCCTGGCCCGCACGCCGATTTATTGCATGCTGCTGGCTATGACCTGCGCTATCCTGCGAAAAGTGTGCTGCTGACGGAGGACGACGTTTTGCAAGCCGCACAGGATTTCGAGGCGATCATCGCCGGCAGCGAACCATACACCAATCGCGTGCTCGCGGGACTTCCGCGGCTGCGCATCATCTCGCGCAACGGAGTTGGCTACGATCGAATCGACGTGCCGGCCGCGACGCGGCATGGCGTTGCCGTAACCATCACACCAGAAGGCAATCATCAGGCCGTCGCCGAGCATACAATGGCGCTGTTGTTGGCCGTGGCCCGTTCACTGGTCGCCAATGCGATCGACACCCGGCAAGGAAACTGGAGCCGTGGGGCGGTCTCGATTCCCTTGCGCGGAAAAACGCTGGGCATCGTCGGCCTGGGGCGGATCGGTCGTAGCGTGGCCATTCGTGCCTCAGGGTTTCGAATGCGGCTATTGGCCCATGAAAAATACCCCGACCGGGAATTTGCAAAGACGCATGGAGTCGAGCTGGTGGATTTGGACATGCTGCTCGCCAGGTCCGATTTTGTCACGCTCCACACGCCAATGGCTCCCGAGACAAAGGAGCTGATCAACACGCGCACACTTTCGCGCATGAAGCGTGGCAGCATTCTGATCAACACCGCGCGCGGTGGATTGGTAAACGAAACGGACCTGCTCGAGGCGTTAACCTCTGGGCATCTCTTCGGGGCCGGCCTCGACGTGCTGGATGTCGAGCCGCCGCCCGCAGACCACCCGTTGCTAGCGCTGGACAATGTAATTGTCAGCCCTCATCTTTCGGCCCTCGATTCGCAAGCGATCGCCGACATGGCCACCGGCGCGGCGCATAATATCCTCGATACCTTTGCGGGCAAGTGGCCCACCGCCGGACTGGTCAATCCTGAGGTGAAGGCCGCATGGAAAGCCTGAAGATCACGGCGGTGGAAACGATCCTCGATCCAGAGCGACCGCTGCTCGTTTGGGTGCGCGTGCACACCGACGCGGGTCTGGTCGGTTTGGGCGAGACGTTTCAATCGCCCGACGCCGTGGCACGCATGATCCACGGTACGTTGGCGAAAGTACTGCTAGGCCAGGATCCGACCCGCATCGAACTGCTTTGGCATCACATGTTCAAGGTAGTGCACTACGGCAACTACGGCGGCACCGAGATGCGGGCCATCAGCGCCATCGACATCGCGCTGTGGGATCTGTTGGGCAAGCTCACTGGAAGGCCCGTCTACGATCTGCTCGGCGGAGCCTGCCGCGACCAAATACCGATCTACAATACCTGCGCGAGCTACGGCGACTACAACGACCACGAGCGATTCCACGACGATCCTGCCGGCCTCGCGCGCGACTTGCTGTCGATGGGCATTCGCGCGATAAAGATTTGGCCCTTCGACGACTTGGCCCGCCGCACGCTTGGGCAGAGCATCAGCCCGGCCGACCTGGAATATGGCGCGTCACGGTTACAGGCGATTCGCGAGGCGGTTGGCGAGGAGATAGAAATCGCGCTCGAAGGGCATTGCCAGTGGAATCTGCCCAGCGCGATTCGCATTGCACAGGCGGTTGAGCCATTTCGGCCAATGTGGCTGGAGGAATTGATGCTGCCCGATAGTCCTGCAGCCACGCGCCAACTTCGGGCCGCGACGCGAACGCCGCTGGTGACCAGCGAGCGACTGATGACCCGTTGGGGCTATCGACCAGTCATCGAACAAGGGGCCGCGGACATCGTCATGTTCGACATCGACTGGGCGGGCGGTTTGACCGAAGCGCGGAAGATCGCCGCCCTGGCCGAAAGCTATCAACTGCCGGTCGCGCCCCACAACCCGGGCGGCCCGGTCAGCAACTTCGTGGCGGCACATTTTTGTGCCAGCGTCTACAACCTATTCATTATGGAAAGCGTGCGGGCTTTCTATCTCACGTGGTTTGGCGACGCGCTGACCTTCAACCTGGTAAGCGATGACGGGCACTTTCCGTTGCCACCCGGACCGGGGTTAGGCACGGAACTAAGCCCCGCGCTGCTGGATCGCGCCGACTTGGTGCGTGAGATTTCCACCGGCCCAAGCTCAGACACCTTGTCCGGCTACGCATCGGGCAACCCCTATCGCGCCGGCAATCCGTGGCAGAGAAATTCCACGCAATAGAATGCGACAAAAAGTGACAGCGGCGTCTTATCGCAACCCTGGTGAACATCCAAAAGCCTGGGGGCCGACGGCGATCCGATCGCACATGTCGAAATGGGCCGCGAACTGGCACGCCGCTGCCCGCGGGCTGGATATCACGAATTGAGCGGCCTGGGGCACTTCCTGCTCATGGAAGATCCCTCAGCCGTGGTGGAGAAGATCAAAGCGTTTGCGGTCCGCTAGTCGGCACACTATCGTGACGAAACGGTGATAGCCAACCTTGACGTACAAATCGAATAAGAAAGGTATCCTCCCATGCATTTTCCCGCAGGTTTGGTGACGCGACGTGGTTTCTGTGCCGCCGGTGTCGGTCTAACGACGATCGGTTTCAGCCGTCTGGCCCCTGCGGACGAACCGGAAACTGACGCGACAATTACGCAGCTCGCCAAGTTCAAGCTCAATATGGAAAAAGAGGCCGACGCCCTACAGGCACTCAAAGATCTGTGCGCTTCGGTCGAGGAAAACGAGCCGGGAGTGTTAGCCTATGTCTGCCACCGCTCCACCAAGAATCCCGACGAACTCGTCTTCTTTGAAGTCTATAAGGACGAAGAAGCCCTAAAGGCGCACGGCAAGACGCCCCACATGGCCAAAATACGAAGCGCTTTCATTACGCTGTTTCGACCACCACTCGAAGTGACTCGCTTGGACCGCGTCGCGGGATTCACAAGATAACACCTTGCCGAATAGCGTTTCTCAGAAAGACGGGGGGAAGCGCGGCGCCCACGACGGCGGCATTCCATTATGTCAATCGATGGTTCTGGCCAAAATCGAATGAGTGGCCAGCTTCGTCGTTCTGACTATCTCGTCGTTCGCGCCAACCGCCCGCTTCATTCGGTCCTTTCGCTGCTCGCGTCTGCAAAGACTGTAGACGCCGCTCGAGCTGCGGACTCCATTCGGTTTTAGAAATACTAGTCGAGGCCGATCCGGACGGCCATAATCGACCTGTCAGCCGCCACCGGTCACGGCCCGACGATCCACTTGCCCTGCGAAAAACCGTCCTTGTCGCTGACTTTGCGCGGGACAGATGGGCCCGGCGGGCGACATCTCTACAGAAACGGGTTCGCTCGCGCAGGTCCTTGGCCCACCGATGGAAGAAGCCGTTCTGAAGCTGGTGCAACACGTTCTGGAGACCCAGGCGTCGGCGCTGGAGCTCTATGCTCGAGCCTGGTGCGGCACGCCCGAAGACATCGTACAGGAAGCAATCGTGCAACTGGCCCAACAGCGGCCACTGCCCGAGCGCCCTATCGGTTGGCTGTATTGTGCGGTCCGCCGTGGCGCGATCAGCGCCGGTCGGGCCGAACACCGGCGCAAGCGACACGAGTCGGCCGCCGCCCGGCCGCTCGAGTGGTTCGAGCCCGCCGTGGGCGAGGCGCTCGACGCGCGGGTCGCCACCGCGGCGCTCGGCGAGTTGACGCTGGATCACCGCGAGGTGCTCGTGGCTCGACTTTGGGGCGGATTGAATTTTAGTGAAATCGGCGAACTGGTGGGGTGCTCCTCGAGCGCCGCCCACCGCAGATACGCGGCCGGCTTGGCCGCATTGCGTGAAAGGTTGGGTGTTGCATGTCCCAAGACGAACATCTTCCCGAAGAGCTGAACGACTGCCAGCGCATGCTCGCATCGCTCGCGCCGCGGGCCAGCCGCATCGATCGCGATCGCCTGATGATCCACCTGGGCGAGCAGTCGGCCGCTCGTGGCTCGACGCCGTGGAAGTGGGCCACTGGGGCTTCGCTAATGTTGGCGTTCGTGCTGGGCCTGCGCCCGGCGATTCTGCCGCAAGGAGCCGCGCCGGCACATATCGTCAGTCAGAACGATGCCGAAGCGCCTGGAGGGATGCGCCGCGAGAACTCGCGGGTCAGGGAACATGCTGAAGCGCCGCACGCGGTGGTCCGGCCGATCGGCGACGAAGCCGATTGGTTGCTGTCTTTGGCGAGCGGTCGATTTGACGCGTCACGCCCACTTACGGTGCGGCCGCAATTGGCAACGGACGCGCTGGCTGCGCGTGCCGCCGATGCGCGGGTGCCTGACGATTCACCTGACGCGAATCCACCTCCTCGCACGCCGACGCTGCGCTGGGGCGATCGTCGGCTGAGGCGTGACGGCATCGGCCTGGCCACACCACCCACGTCCTAGGTAATCGCTCACCTGAGCTTGCCCAGTTCATCTTATTCGGAGTTAACGTACTATGATCCGGCGATTCCTGCTGGCCGCGCTGGCCTTGCTGATTGTTTGGGCTCCGCTGGTCGGCGACGATAATTTGGACGTCGTCAAGCTCACCATGACTCCTGCCGGACCGCCGCGGCCGCTGTTGCGCTATCGTTTTGCGCCGGAAGCTCGGCAGCTTGCCGAGGGAAACGCCGCGGCGATGTACTACCGCGCGATCGTTGTGTTGCAGCAAGACGGTCGTGATCGCAAAGAGCGCCAAAAGATCTACGACTGGCTCGAGCTGCCGCCGGCCGCGCTGCCGCTAGATGAGGGGCGGCGGACGATGTCGCGATTTCGCGGGGTGTTCAACGAAGCTCGGCTGGCCGTGCGCCGCAAGAATGTCGAATGGGACTTGCCGCTGCAGGAACAAGGGGTTGCCACGCTGCTGCCTGAAATTCAGGAAATGCGCGAGCTGGCACGCCTGATGACGGTCGAAGTCCGACTGGCGATTCTGGAGGGAGACTATGCGGCTGCCAGTCGTGCTTTGGAAAATATGTACACGATGGGGCAACATTTGGGAAAAGCCGGCACGCTGGTCAGCATGCTCGTGGGCCTGGCGGCGCAAGGCCAGGCCTCGGAAGAGGTCGCACACTGGATCACCCAGAGCGGCTCGCCGAATGCATACTGGGCGCTGACCTGTTTGCCGAGTTCCATGAGCAACCTGGCCGAGAGCATCGAATCGGAAAATCTTTGGATCCGAGGTTCCCTACCCTACGCCGATTTGCTCAATTCAGCGGTCCTCACACCGAAGCAGCTCGAACACCTGGCCCACGAAGCGGGCGCACTGATGGAATCGCAGTGGGTCGATGGCGGCTTTCGGGTCGAGTTCAACTCGGGTGAAACGCAAGAGGTTCGCGTGCCGGCCGGCGTCGCCCTGTTGCCCCTTGTGCTGCGAGCGTACCCTATTTGTAAGCGGCAGCTCCTAGAATCGGACCTGGACCGCGAGCTGATCGAGGCGATGCAGCCGACGCAGGTGGTGATGCTTCGCTGGGTACAGGTGTATCGCGAGTTGCTCGACGAAATGGTCATCTGGTCGCGACACCCGCCGGTGGAAACCCGGCGGGCGCTGAAACAAATCGACGAGCGATTCGACAAACTGGCGCACCGCCCCGAGGCCGTGTTGGCCAACGTGATGTTGCCCGCGATCAGCGCTGCCAGCCGCGCCGTGTTGCGCGGCGACCAGAAGATCGCGATGCTGCGAGTGGTGGAAGCCTTGCGGCTGTATGCCGCCGCGCACGAAGGCCGGTTGCCGACGGCGCTCGATCAGATTCACGAAGTGCCGGTGCCGCTCGACCCGGCCACTGGTAGCCCGTTTGCGTATCGGCTTGATGGCAACACCGCCATCCTCAAGTCCGCGGAAAAAGGGATAGTGAATCCGGATACGCAGTTCGACATCACCGTAAGTCGCTGAGTTTCAGGTCATCCGTCGGTTAATACATTTGCCCACAGAGGATCCATCCATGTTTCGCCCGCTGACCGCACTTTGCCTGCTGCTGCTTGCGACGATTGCCGGCCCCCTGGCCGCCGACGAGGGCGACGGATTGGCCACGTTGATGGACGAAACGGCGGTGGCAGTCGCGCGGATCGACATCCGTGCCGAAGAGCCAGCCGCGACGTTCGCCTCGCTCGCCTTCGGCGGGCAATTGGCTCCCTCGGAATCGGCACTCTGGCCGAAGGTGTTCCAGAAGCTACTCACCGCCGCCGGCGTTCGGCACGTCAATTTGATTGTTCAGGTTCCCAGCAAGCTGCCCACCGGTTACCAACTGTTTACGATGGAATCCCTGTGCGTGATTGCGTGCGAAAACCCCGAGACCGCCGAGCAAATCGCGAAACTGCCAGGCCTGCCATTGCCCGACAAGTCGTGGCGCGTCGCCACGCGCGGGCGCTATTGCCTGATAGGTCCGGCTGATCTCGTAACGAGTGCTTTGACGGGCAAACACCCGGAGCGACCTGCGATCGAACCGGCGCTGGCCGCTGCGGGAGATGCGCCGCTGGTGTTCGTCATTGCACCGTCTGCCGATCAGCGCCGGGTACTCGCGTCCTTGTTACCGGAATTGCCCGCTGAACGAGGCGGCGATCTGCTGCATGCCTGGGCGGATCAGACGGAATGGACCACCGTGGCCTTCGAACCCGATCGCTCGTTTCGGTTGATCGTGCGGGCCACTTCGCCGCAACAGGCGATCTCTCTGGCTGGCGTGCTCGATACGTTCTTAAGAGACACTGTGGCGAAGATTCGCGCGATTAACGGGAGCCCGGTTCAATTCGGCCCCTTGCTGGCCGCACTTGAGGAGCGAGTCGACAATGACGAGATCGTGCTATCGGTGGATCTCTCGAAGTTGCCACCGGCAGATAACGTCTTCCGCCAGGCGGCCGACAACGCTCTGAGCGCCGTCAATCGCCGGCAGGCCATGCAGCATCTGAAGAGAATCGGCATCGCCATGCACAACAACCATGACGTCTACAAACGCTTTCCAGACGCGGCGATCCGCGCCGCCGACGGTAAGCCACTGTTGAGTTGGCGCGTCCACGTCCTGCCGTTTCTAGACGAGATGGCGCTCTACAAAGAGTTCCATCTCGACGAGCCGTGGGATAGCGAGCACAATCGCCGCCTAATCGAACGCATGCCTGACGTGTATCGCATCGCGGGCGGGATAGCGCCGGGCAAGACCTGCGTCGTGCTGCCGATCGGCGCCGCCACGGCTTGGCCCGAGGGGCGCGGACTTCCCATTCGCGAGTTCACCGACGGCACGTCCAGAACGATCCTGGCCGTCGAGGCCGACAACGAACATGCCGTCGTGTGGACGCAGCCAGCCGATCTGGCCTACGACCCGGCTCATCCCGCCGCGGGCTTGGGCCATCCTGGCAAGGGCTTTCTGGCTGGGTCCGCCGATGGCGCTGTCCACTTTCTGCCGCTCGACGCTAAACCGGAGACGCTCGGCGCGCTGTTCACGCCCGCCGGCCGCGAACCCGTATCGTGGCCCGGTCAATGAGCGCGTCACCGGTTCCGCGGCAGGCTGCGCTGCTGGTCTCAAGGGGTGCGGACTGTTACCCCACATTCCAGTCGCCGGGGTTCTAGCAGAATCCCAGTCTCTTTTTCCCGCGGGATCGAAGTATCGTTGGAATTCTGACTCGAATTCGGGCCACCTGTTATGCTAAGTTCCGAATCAATCGGCGACTCGATCGCTGCGTACGGCTACATCCACAGCGGTGGTGAAACCGTGCAACATCTCGTTCCACGTTGCCTGAACTCTCACCGACGCGAGTGATGTGGTTGCTTTGGTGAAATCAGCATTCGGCGCGCGGATGGTTATCGAGATTGCGATTGGCTTTCCCGGTTACTCGCGGAATCATTCCAAAAAGTGCTAGGCTCGATTCACAAGTTCTCAAAGGACACGGCTACATCACCGCTGCCTTCGGGAAGTGGTACGACACTCGAACCATGGACCACCTGACACCGTGTTGGCGATCGAGCAACTGTTTTTCCGCAAATGGCGAAAGAGCTTGGTTGGGTAGGTTAGTCGGTTCTGGTCGAAGCGCTCGAGCCCAATGGCGACGAGGCAATTGAGCGCTTAGTACTTCAAGCTTTGAATCTGCCGCTCTACGAACGCGTTCAGCTTCAGGGCCTGTGGCCGGCCGCCGTTGAGGTTCAACACAAACAAAAGTTGCCGTTCCGCGACGGCGCCTGGATGACTTATTCGGGCGTAGGGCGGATGGCAAAAGACGCGCGGTCTTTGTTGGTCTTCACGGCAATCGCGTCCATATCGCCGCATCAATTCCGGGAGAAAAACTGTCTTTCGCGGGTGGCGAAGCGAGAGACTTGCTTTGCTCGATTGACCAATGGGCCGGACACTATCATCAGGTTGCATCGTCTCCGACAGTTGTACGGATTCGTGTCCGTTGCCGATATCTTGAACTCTTGCGAACTCGTGTGCGTTGCATTGGCATCCTCTTTTGACGACACTACGCCAGCTCGTCTGAGCGTCACAAAGCGTTGGGAGGCACAGGCAGCTTCCGCCTGTCCTCCCAACATGTATATTGCCGTCGTTCCTAGTTGTGCAATCGAGGCTTGACGTACCAAGTCTCCAACTGGTTGTTCTCTACGTCCAGCACTTCCAGCGGCACATTGTTGGGGTCGTCCTTGGCGGCCATCGCAAGTGCCAGGAAATAGCTATCGTCATTGTCGACCACATATCCTCCGATCGTGGCGATCACGTCTCCTGGCTCAAGGCTGGCTTCATTTCCACCGTTGTCCGGCTGCTCGTGCAGGTGCCGACATGGACTGGTTTGAATAACTCCTTCCACGTGAAAGCCGTCATCCGCGAAGAAACCGTAGAGTTGCAGGACAAAGTGACTGTTAGTTGGTGGAGCAACCTGGATTACTTCGACAACCGTCCGACCGTTCACTTCGGTGTTCTTCTTAATCGAATACTTTTTTGCCTTGAGTGGGTTCGCCACTCTGGTGTCGTTAAGCCGCCTCACCGTATTCTGGGCCAACGCCTCATGTCGGACCATCAGGACTGCCAAAAGAATCAGACCGCTTACCGCGCAAAGTCTTCTACGTGAGTATGACATGGGTACAGCCTCCGGAAAAAAACACGGACCGACAGGGAAACAACGCACATGAGGTGCACAACAATTCCAGCTGCCCATGAAGGCCTGGCACCCCATATTGTTAAGCGAAAAATCGGCCCGAAATGCGACACTTCCGACGGGCCATCCCCTTTCGAGAGGTTCCGTCGTTCCTGACCCGCTCCAGCTGGGATCGCACGCCGCTCGCTCGGCGAAGTTTATGAGTGCTCTCTAGCTAAAAGTGATCAAGGGCCCCGCCGAGCGTTGTGAATCCAGCCCCGACGACCTGCCGCCGCTTCTTCTCCCGGTCGGCAAATAAGTCACCGGCTTCGGCGAAAAAATCGCCGCACACCGCTCGAGTACGACAACAGGCGGGCATTAACGTGATGCATGGCATGTCCACGAATCGCGATTAAAGCGACACTTCGCCGCCATCCCACCGCTTACGGGTCCGCGGCATGCGGGTTGCTCTTCATCTGAACACAACCCGCGATTCCCTCACCGCGGCCCCGCATTCCGACAGTAATTATGTTTGTATTCAGCCGCCAAGGAGCGAAATCAACCTCGCCGATGTCGGCACATCCCGGCGCATTTGCCCACTGGCGCCCCGCGGCCCTGTCAGATTCGGCTACCGACCGATCGTGCGCGCGTCGAGGTTTCACCCTCGTAGAATTGTTGGTCGTGATTGCGATCATCGGCACGTTGGCCGCGCTGCTGTTGCCGGCCATTCAGGCCGCGCGCGAAGCTGCGCGTTGCGCGCAATGCAAGAACAATCTCAAACAGTTGGGGATTGCCTGCCAGGCATATGCGAGCGTTCACGGCGGGTTTCCGTTGCTCTATTCGTCGTCGAACCAGCCGGGCTGGGTCACCGAAATTCTTCCATATTTCGAGGAAGGCAACTTGCTCGCGCAGTACGACTATAGTCAACCGTGGTTTGACGCGATCAACGCCGGCGCGGTCACTCAGAGGTTGCCGGTATTGGAGTGCCCGACGAGCCCCGTTGAGCACATCTACACCGCCACGGATCCGGCGTTTGCTGGCAAGAGCGCCAATCCGCTAACAACATTCACGACTGCGAGCATCGACTATTTCGCAATCGCGGCCGCTTCGTCAGCGACGGCACCGAAGGCTCCAAGTATGATTCCAGCGGGATACTTTCACGTTTACCCCAACGCGCCAACAACAAGAGATCTCTCCGGCGCCTTCGGTCCGCAAAGCAAATCCCCCGTTCTTCGGCGTCTAGGGCAGATAACGGACGGGCTCTCAAGGACCGCGATGATCACGGAGATGTCGGGCCGTCCCTGGCTGTATCTAGCCGGCGGGGTGAAGATTCCCGGCGTCAACTTTCCGTCGTATGTTTCGGGAAGTTCCGTCGACGTAATGGACAACATTCCTCTGGATTACGGCTGGGGAGCGTGGGCCCACAACAATAACTTCAATGTGGGGACCTGGAGTTCCGACGGAACGATGCAAGGCGGCCCAATCGCGATCAACAGCAGCAACTACAGAGGAGTCTACAGTTTTCATAGCGCCGGAGCCTATGCGACATTTGCCGACGGATCAGTGCACTTGCTCAGCGAGGAGATTGATCCGGTTGTCTTCTTTGCGCTGGTAACCGTGCGCGGCGACGAAGTCCTTGCGGACCCTCCTGGCGTCGACTAGCGCGCGAGATTCATCCCGCGCGGTCGACAAACCTTTTCAGATGGAGATTGTCATGGCTGAAACCCATTCGATGCGCACGAGGACGATGTCGACTATGATAACCTTTTTTATCCTCGGGTTCGGATTGCCCACCATGGCTCACGCGCAGGAGTCGAAGCTGCGGGCAAACCGGCCGCCACGGCCATCTCAAGTCGCTGTACTGGCGACCAATAGCGTGCTAGAGGCCAACGTGTCTTATGGTGACGACCAGGCACAGCGGCTCGACGTCTACGCGCCTCACGGTGCCAATGAAGCTCCGGTCGTCGTCTTCGTGCATGGCGGGGAGTGGACTCGCGGGGACAAGTCCGCAGTGAGTTTCAAGCCGAAGTTGTTCAACCAAAACGGAATTCTAATGATCAGCATCAACTATCGGCTGACGCCGGCAGTTACTCATCCGGCTCACGTAAGCGACGTCGCGGCCGCGATTCGATTCGTTCACGATCACGCGGGCCGTTTTGGCGGGAATCCCAAGAAGATCGTGTTGATGGGCCACTCGGCGGGCTGTCATCTGGTAACTCTCGTCGCGCTCGATTCTCGATACCTCGCGAGCGTTGGTCTGCGGCCCTCAGACCTGAGCGGCGTTGTGGCGTGGAGCGGTGGTTCGTATGATCTGGTCCAAAAAGTGGAACAGCGTGGGGCGTATGCGGACTATATCAAGAAGGCTTTCGGCGACAGTGAGGAAGTCTGGCGCGATGCTTCCCCCGTCCAGCACGTAGGCGACGTCAAGGCTGGTCCGCGTTTTCTCTTCGCATCAATCGAACCTGGCAGTGCGTCGCATCAGGCTGCCGAGCGATTGGCAAAGCTGATTAATGAAGCTGGAGGTAGCGCGACGACCAAACTGCTCGATGATCGCGATCATTTCGGGGCGAACCATCTCCTGGGAGCTCCACAGGACGCTACCGGAGCTATGCTCGTGCGGTTCGTCACCGAGGTGACAAACTAGCCGGTCCAGTGCGCAATCGCCGTGCAACAAAAGACGGGGCCCCACAGAGCCCCCTTCGCAGCAGTCAGACATCGACGGCGGATTGCGAATTCAAGTCAATGCGAAAGAAATTGCGCGCCGAGCGATTTGCAGAGTTGCTCTCTTGACTGTTCCCTCCCACGGTATGTGTTTGAGGCTATGCTTGCTTTGTAAGTGCGTCAGTGCTCGGATACAAGCTAGCGAGCATTTGCTCGACGTCCTCGATCCGAACCGGCTTCAGCAGAAAGTAGTTAAACCCCATCGCCATCGCCCGCTCGCGAAGGCCAGGTGCTGAATACCCGGTCACGGCAACAATCGGCTTGGTGAATCCGCGAATTCGCAATTCTGCGGCGGCACAGAAGCCATCCAGCTCCGGCATGCTCAAATCCAGCAGGATTAAGTCCGGCGAGAATTCGTCGACTGATAGAAAAAGGGCGGTCGGTTTGGTCAGCCCGAGAGCGAGATGACCGTTCACTTCGAGGAGCTTGGCCAACATTGAAGCATTATCGGGACAATCGTCGACGACCAAGATTCTGCGGCAAGTTTCACTGGAGACTGGCATCAGAAAATGCCTCCTAAGAGATGGAATTGCCGTCCAAGGGCCCCACGGCAGAGTTCATGCAATTTAGCGCGCACAATCGCACATTTGCAAGAGAAGTTGCTGCTATGGCCGTTCGCGTCGAGTTTTGGCGGGCGAGACGCGTGTCGTCATTGCGCATTCGAGCTTTGCCCAATTCATGGATTGGACCATCGATTCATCCAAGTTTTGTGTTCCTTGCCGTAACTTCCGTTGCAGCACGGGGAATCGATCTCAAGGTCATATGTACGGCACCGCACGATCTGGCCCGATACTTGCATAGCGTTGCAATGTAGCAGAGGGGGGCTAGACCCTTCGGAAAAGCCGTCGGAGAACCGACGCACGCACCCGGTCAGATGGCTGTTTTGCAAGCGCGCTGACCGCATTTCGATCAAATCCGTCCCTTCTTTGTAGCAGGTGCCGGAGTGACTACGGAAGAGAGAGGCTCAAAAGTGGAGGCAACCGTCATGACCCAATCAGCAAAGGCAACAATGGATCCGGGCGAAGAATGGTTCCAGGTCGCGCTGCGAAGCATTGGTGATGCGGTTATCGCAACAGATATTGAGGGTCTTATCACCTTTCTGAATCCTGCAGCGGAGTCACTAACCGGCTGGACTCGTAGCGAGGCGTCAGGGGTGTCCTTGGACCTGGTTTTCCAAATTGTCAACGAAGACACGCGACGAACAGTCGAGAGCCCAGCCCTGAGAGCGCTACGTGAAGGTGTAATCGTTGGACTCGCAAATCATACACTGCTGATCTCCAAAGACGGTAGCGAGTATCCGATCGACGATAGCGCGGCACCGATTCGGCGAGCCAGCGGCGAGATTGTTGGCGTCGTTCTAGTGTTTCGTGACGTGACTCAGCGTCGGGATGACGAAAGAGCACTGGTCGAGAGCGAGCAGCGGTTTCGACTGCTAGTCGAGGGAGTACAGGACTACGCGATCTTTATGCTCGACCCGCTTGGAAATATTACCAGTTGGAACGCCGGCGCGGAACGCATCAAAGGCTACAAGGCGACAGAAATCATCGGAAAGCACTTTTCCTGCTTTTACCCTCCCAACGTCGTAGCCCAGGGCATTCCCGATATGGAATTGAAAATAGCCGCTGACACGGGCCGTTTTGAAGACGAAGGCTGGCGTCTTCGTAAAGACGGCTCGCGGTTCTGGGCCAACCTGGTGATTACGGCGGTACGAGACAACAATTCAGTCCTCAAGGGGTTTTCAAAAATCACTCGCGACCTCACAGAACGCAAGATGGCGGAGGAAGAATTGCGCGCTCGCGAGGAACGATTGCAGGCATTGACGCAGGCTGCCACGGAAGCAATTATCTCGGCCGATCAAGATGGCAACATCGCGTCCTGGAATAAAGCCGCAAGTTTGACTTTTGGATATACCGAGTCCGAAGCACTCGGACAGCCGGTCACTTTGCTAGTTCCAGAGAACTACCTGGACGCTCATCGGAAGGGATTCACGAGATACCGCGCGACCCGTTCGTCGCGCCTCATTGGAAAGACCGTCGAGCTTGAAGGCCGTAAGAAGAATGGCCAATCATTTCCGATCGAGCTGTCGCTGACAACCTGGAAGACCGATGAGGGCCGATTCTTCACGGCAATCGTTCGCGATATTACGCTTCGCAAACAAGATGCGGAAAAGCTGCGAGAGATGACGCAAATGCAGATGCGTGCGGAGTCGCTTGCCGACCTCAACCGGCGCAAGGATGCGTTTCTTGCGATGCTGTCTCACGAGTTGCGCAACCCGCTCTCGCCAATCATCAACGCCGTGCAACTACTTCGCTCGGCACGCAACGACCAACAGACTTCTGGCGAAGCGGTCAACATCATCGAGCGCCAGGCCGAAATACTTAGGAAACTCGTAGACGATCTATTGGAAGTGTCGAGAATATCGACCGGCAGAATCCGGCTCGACAAAGAAGTCGTCGACTTGCGAGACGTCATCAATCGGGCAATCGAGGCAACAAAATCCGAGATTGATGGAAAATCGCACGAACTCTCCACGTCGTTTCCCGAAGGTGCGGTGTGGGTTGACGCAGATCCGGTACGCTTGGAACAGGCTGTCATCAACTTGCTCAAGAACGCCGCTAAGTATACGCCTGATCAGGGAAAGATCCGGTTGACGCTGGAACGCGAAAATGAGGCAGTCTTGCATATCATTGATACCGGAGTTGGCATCGGTCCGGCACTGCTACCCGTGGTGTTTGACCTGTTTACTCAGGCCGAGCAATCCCTCGACAGATCCCAAGGGGGGCTCGGCATCGGATTGAGCGTCGTTCAGCGAGTCGTGGAACTCCACGGCGGCAAAGTTGAAGCATCGAGCGAAGGCTCGGGAAGCGGCAGTACATTTACCGTTCATTTGCCGCTCGCGACGCCGCCGACAAACGAGCGTTTTCAAGACGGATCGGATGCGAACGTCAATTCTGCCTTGCGAGTATTGGTTGTCGATGACAACAAAGACGCGGCCGATTCGACGGCAGCGCTGCTGCGTCAGGCAGGGCACCAGGTTGAGGTGTGCTATTCAGGATCGTCCGTACTCGTAGCGGCTCGTGAGTTCCAGCCGGAGGCTGTACTGCTCGACATTGGATTGCCGGTGGTCGACGGCGTCGAAGTCGCGAGGCGTCTACGGGAGAACGAAGAGTTGAAAGATGCGCGGCTGATTGCCTTGACCGGCTATACGCCGGAGACGGACCGGACGCGCATAAACGAAGCCGGTTTCGACTCCTATCTGATTAAGCCGGTCGATTTGCAAAAAATCGAGAACGCGCTGGCGGTCACTGCCCTACACAAGTCGAGCTGAGCCCGTTAACCGCTCGACTCAGCAGCCGCAGTATTGCTTGGTGGCTTGTTGATCGACACGGCACTTATCGCCCCGATGTACGGCCGTTGGCAGTTTCACCATGGCAGCGTCGTTGGATGCCGCGCGCATTGTTTCGTCGGCAGTCAATTGCCAACCTGCGGGTATTGCGCCTTCTAGCATTCGCCAGCGTCACTTTCGGCACAAGCCGCATGATCCTACTTGACGCCTGTTCTCTGTCGCGAGAATTCTCCTTCGTTCTTCGCTCGGTCGGGCTCGTGGTTTGGCTTTATCCGGCGTCAGTGGGTCGGAGCAACTCTCAGCTACTTGAAAGGTTGGCTACCGCAATTAACTTGAAAATAGAGACCACTCAACCAATAGACTCCTGCCAATCAAAGCGTGTCCGGCATGAAAGCTTCCCAACGTAGCGTACTCAGGAATTGGCTCGAGCAATCCCCGTCCGAATCTTGTGGAAAGATCGCGGCGACCGACGCAAGGCTGCCCTTGTTGGTCGTTGGGGCCGGACCTGCCGGGCTGGCTGGAATGTCTGCATTGCGAACCGCCGGCATTGACTTTCTGGGCGTGGAAAGCCATGCCAAAGTCGGTGGAATTTGGGACATCACCAACCCCGTTAGTTCCGTGTATGAAGGGATGTGCACGGTCACCTCTCGATTCACGACGCACCTCAACCACCCCCTACCTGAAGCTTGGCCGAACTATTTGCCCCACATGCACGCCCACAATTGCTTGGCAAGCTTCGCCGAATCCGAGCAGTTGCTTTCTCGCATCTCCTTTCAAACCCGGTTTGTCGACGCCAAAAAGACCGCTCAAGGAACCTGGCTCGTCACCTTGCGCCGCACGGATCGAGGCGGAACAATCCTGCGAGAGTTTCGTGGAATTGTCTTTGCCACCGGCGCACATCACCGCAATCTTGGGTCCATTCCGCAACCGCTCAAAGATGAGGCCTTGGCTGCCGGCGTCGAAGTGTTGCACTCGTCAGACTACAAACATCCCGATGTGTTCGCAGGAAAACGCGTGCTGGTCGTCGGTGTGGGTAATTCCGGTTCCGATATTGCTGACAAGATCAGCAAAGTGACGTGTCGTACGTTGCTGGCGATTCGTACCACACCCTGGATCAATCCACAAACTGTTTTGGGGGTGCCATGTGACAAGCTTGCGGCCGACACTCCGCACTGGCTCCCGCGCTGGTATAAGCTGTCGTCGTTTCACATGATCCGCTGGCTGAGCGTGGGCGGATTCCGACGATTGGGGTTGAACGCGCCGAAGCATTCACTCAACGATCGTTTGCCGATTGGTGACCGCGGAATCGTCGAGGCAATTCGCAGTGGCAGAGTAGCTGTGCGGTCAAACGTCACAAGCCTCGCTCGAGGGCATGCGAGTTTTGCCGATCCTCGTCAGGCAGCTGAACCAATTGACGCCGTCGTGTTCGCAACCGGTTTCGATCGAAAATACCCACTTCTCTCGCCACTACCGGAATTTGGCAATGACTTGAGCGATTCACTCTCATTTCTGGTATTTCACCGTCGTGAGCCCGGCTTGGCCTATCTCGCCGAAGCGATTGGGTTTCGTTGCTGCTGGCCAGTGTTTGCTGATCAGGCCCGCGCAATCGCAGCATATTTCGCGGCAGACGCTCGTGCGGAAAGCAATGCACGTAAGTTCGATGCGCTCCGCGGGCTGCCGTCTCCCAACTTCAAGGGCGATTTGTTTGCAAGATCCGATGGTTTTCACGTTGACTACGATGTTTACTGTAGAGCCCTCGCCGAGCTTGCCGATTGGCTGGCGGCCGAGTCATAAGAGCGTCCTCAGGGGCGGCGCTCAGACACGGCTGTTAATTCGGCAGTCGCGTCACGCAAGCTAGAGTCCACAAACGGCGACGTCGCCTATTCTCCGATGCAGTACAAATGCGTCTTACTGCGGAAAATGATTTCGTTCCCAACTAACGCGGGTGAAGCGTCAATTTGAGCGTTTAGCTTGTTCGTGGCCAAGACTTTGATTTCCGGGGCATCCGCCAGAACCAGTGTGGTCCCGTCGCGGTCGGTAAAGTAGATCCGACCGTGCGCCGCCACGGGCGAAGCATAGATGTTGCGAATGTCAGGCAGCCGCTGTTTTTCGATAATTGGCTTACCGGTTTTTGCGTCCAGGCAGGTCAGGATCGCGCTATTTGACTTGTTGAAATAGAGCTTGCCATCGACCAGTACCGGCGACGGGCAATAGGGCGTGTCGCTGGTGCGTGACCAGGCGACCTTATCGCTGCCGGTGATGTCGCCTTTGGAATCAAGCGGTACCGCGAACAGCGCGCTCTTCGGGTAGCCGCTCATCAAGAAAACCTTACCGTCGTATGCAACCGGGCAGGGAATAATGGCCAGCGTCTGCCCGCCACACTCCCAGAGAACTTCGCCGGTGGCGAAGTCGTAGCCGCGGGCTTTCTTATTCGAATTCACGACAACTTGTTTGCGGCCGGCGAAGTCGACCACAAGCGGCGTCGACCACGATGACCCTGGTTCTCGGGGAGTCTGCCAGCGGGTCTTACCAGTGCGGGCGACGAGAGCATAAAGGAATGAGTCGCCCTCGTGATCCCAATTCACCAGCAAGGTGTCACCCTCGATCACCGGCGACGCAGCTTCGCCGAAGAAGCGATACATGTGCAGCCTGCCCAGGTCACGTTTCCACTGGAGCGTACCAGCCATGTCGAAGCAATAAATGCCGCGGGAGCCGAAGGATACATAGACGAACTGCCCGTCGGTCACGGGCGATGGCGACGCGTAGCCGTGGTCTTTGTGATGTCCTTCGTGCGGAACAACCTCGGTGACGACCTTTTGCCACAGGATCGCACCATCGGCGCGGTCGTGACACTGCACCACGAACTTGTAATAGTGCGTAGGGCGCTCAATGCGGAAGGGATTGCCTCCGGGCGCCTCGACGGTTTCCGCGGGCGATTGCTCTTCCTCTCGCTCGGTTTTAATGGCAGTGGTGAGGAAGATGTGGTTCTGCCAGACGATCGGCGTCGACTCGCCCTGGCCGGGTAAGCCGACTCTCCATTTCACATTCGACTCCGGCCCCCAGGTCGTCGGCGGATCGGCCAGGGGTGCAAAGCCGTTGGCCAAAGGTCCGCGCCATTGGTGCCAATTGTCGAGTTTCTCCTGATTGAAGTCGGCGGCCAGCGCTGCAACAGGAAGAATGGTAGTGAGGGCGAGCAAAAGTGAAGTGCGCATGATGAAATTCAGTCCGGATTTGAAGTAAGACTCAGCCTGATAGTATAAAACTCGCCAACGGGGCATGCCATTGGTTTGATATGCGTCAATCGTCGTCCCCGTAAAGAACCCTCTTCCAACCAATACGCGCGAGAGCGATTACGAGAAGTGCTTTGCTGCTAGAGACTTGCTGAGTTCGAGTCTCTTTCGGTCCCCCTCAAACCCAAAGGAACCCTTTCGAACTCGGCGCTCTCGGGTTGACAGCAATGTCAAGCTGGGCTGTCAACTGAGCGCCTCGATTTCCGCACGCAAAAACCTAACGCTGCTCAGTTAAGCGCGGCAGAAAATGCCGAATGCCAAGGTCTACACGGCTTGCAGCGAAAACGAGGACGGAAAGGTGGTCTTTGCCATCGAGTTCCTCTCCGGCGACGAGATCGCGCATGTCGAGGTTGCCTCTAACACCGGAAAGGTGATCGACGAGAAGAACGCAAAATAGAATCGTCGAGGGCCAAGCTCAGCTGTTGATCAGGTTTATCAATATGATGTTGGAGTGTCTTGGTGCCGGACCGCCGCCCTGAAAACTCGCAGGGCGGCGGCGAGCACCGTCGGACGTGAGTCAAATTAGTTGTGGCAAACTATTCGTATAGAGCGGCGGTTTGGGGCAGGCTCGCTCGCGATTCGTCGGAAACGTCGACACATAAGATCGCCCGCAAGACAAGTCCCAGTCGTACCCTTCCATAAAACCCGGGTTGGCTGGCGGAGGCACGAACGGCGCTACCGGAGACTGTTGCCACAGGGGTGGCACATCGGGGCGGGGCTCCTCCCCAACTGGCGCATAGTTGATCGCTAGGCCAACGCCCAGGGAGGCTAGCGAACAGAAAAATCCTGCCAGTATCCATCGCAGGCTCTCATTCGGGCGCCAAAGAGTGCTGATCGCACCGACCGTTGCCAAAGTCAGCCCGCACACGGCGATGGGAACTCCCAAGACGGGCAAGAAGAAAAGCAAGAGCCCAATCGTGCCGAGCACGACTGAAGTTGGGCCCAGGCCGACGGGAGGAATCGATTTCCGGGGTGACTTCAACATAGAACTGCTCCCGTGCGGCTCAATGGCCCGGCATCCCCGGCACCATCCCCCGCGTTGCGTAGTCAAGAAAGGTGAGTGACACGAGCACCGTAAGCCAAAGCAGCGAAATTGCGACAATACACCAGGTCAATCGCGGGCTGCCGATCATATGCATGAAGAATAAAGCCACGAGCGAAGCCTTCACCAAACCGATCGTTAGTCCAATTGCGATGTGCCACCCGCCGGTGAGCGGAATGAAAGAAGCTCCGACTGTCGCGAACGTGAGCGCGACGAGCGCCACAAACACCGCCACATAAGTCCCGCTGCCATGGTCTGTCGACTTCATTGGTTTCGTCCTCGCGCTATAGTCCCAATCGTTCGCCCGTGTGCGTGCCCAGCAGGTACAGCATCGGTAGTAGAAATATCCACACGATGTCGACGAAATGCCAATACAGCGCCGTCACGTCGACGGGAGAATAATACTCCGGGGAGAAATGGTTCCGCCAGGCGAGCACAAGAATCACAAGCACGGCGCCGATGCCGATCGTCACGTGCAGGGCATGAATCAGAGTCATCACCCAGTAAAACACCAGGAACAGCTTGACCTGTGCGACTTGCTGCAGAGTTAATCCTTCCTGCTCGGTCCACTCCTCGGGCGAAAATTTCCAGCCCGGTACCAGGTTCTCTTGATAGTCGGTGTAGTACTCGAGTCCTTTCAGTCCTAAAAATGCGGCGCCGAGAAACGCCGTGAGCGCCAGACAGAGCACGATTCCACGTCGCCTCCCCAGGCGAGCCATGTGAACTGCCAGCACAATGGTCAGACTGCTCGTCAGGAGTATCAGCGTGTTGACGGCACCGATAATCCAGTTGAGTCTGACGCTAACCGCTTCGAACGCTTCCCCATAGAGGAGTCGATAGATGCCCAGCGCCGTAAAGACCGCGCCGAAAAACATCACCTCAGTGGCGAGAAACACCCACATTCCACTGGCGGCCGCGTCGTGCTGCTGCTCGAGATTCTCGTATTGCTCCTCCAAGCGGTCGCGGTGCAATATGGTGTATTGCAACGTGCGGTGTTCGGAGGGGGTTAGCAGGGTGTTCTCAGGGCTCATTCTGGGCCTTCTCCGTGTGATACTCGTACGGGCCGCGCACGACGGTGGGAGTCACTTCGAAATTGTCTTTGGGTGGCGGCGAAGGAGTTTGCCATTCGAGTCCAGTGGCGCGCCAAGGATTCGGACCGGCACGGCTGCCGTAGTACAGCGATAGCAACAGGTAACACAACGGCAGCACATAGCCGACCGAGAGGATCGAGGCACCGGCCGTTGACAACACGTTCCACACCTGGAACTCCGGTACGTAGTTGTGGTAGCGGCGCGGCATTCCGTTGTAGCCGACCACGAACTGCGGCAGGAACGTCAGAAAGAATCCGACGAAGATGATCAGCGCGCTCAACCGCGACCACCACTGTGAATACATTCGGCCCGTCATCTTGGGCCACCAGTAGTGGAGGCCGGCCATGTAGGCCATCACCATTCCTCCAACCATGATGAAATGGAAATGGGCGATCACGAAGTAGGTGTCGTGCACGTGCATGTCCATGCCGAGCGTCGCCAGAAACAGGCCCGTCAGTCCGCCGACGGTAAACAACGCGACGAAGCCCAGGGCGAACAGCATCGGAGTTTCAAAGGCGATCGAGCCCTTGTAGAGCGTGGCGGTCCAATTGAAGACCTTGATCGCCGACGGCACGGCCACTAAAAAGCTCAAGCTCGAAAACGCCAACGCCGAATAGAGCGAGATGCCCGCCACGAACATGTGATGCGCCCACACCAGGAATCCGAAAAAGGCAATCAACAGGCTGGCCGTGGCGACGAACGTATAGCCGAACAATTGTTTGCGGGCGAAACAGGGAATGATTTCGCTGACGATGCCCATGCCAGGCAGAATCATGATGTAAACCGCCGGATGCGAATAAAACCAGAACAAGTGCTGAAACAAGAGCGGATCGCCTCCCAAACTGGGATCAAAAATCCCGACGTGAAAGATCCGCTCGATCACGACCAAGAGCAGCGCCATGGCCAGCACCGGCACGGCAAGTAAAAAAATGATGCTCGTGCCATAGAGCGTCCAGACGAAGATTGGCAGCCGTCCCCAGGTCATGCCTGGCGCGCGCAGCCAGTGCGTCGTGACGACGAAGTTCAAACCGGTGAGCAACGACGAAAAACCCGCGATCACGATGCCGATCATTGTGGGCACGACGTTGTAGTGCGACGATTCGGTGCTATAGGGCGTATAAAACGTCCAACCGGTGTCCAGGCCGCCGGCGATCATGGCATAAAGCGTCCACGACGCGCCGATCACGTAGAGATACCAGCTCAACAAGTTGATTCGCGGAAAGGCGAGATCCTTCGCGCCAATCATCATCGGTAGGATGAAGTTGCCCAACGCGGCCGGCACGACCGGCACCAGAAAGAAGAACACCATGATGATGCCGTGCAGCGTAAACAGCCGGTTGTAGGTATCCGCCTCGACCAGTCCCCCGTCGGGCGTCAGCAGGTTCATCCGCGCTACGGCAATGGCAAAGCCACCGATGAAGAACATCACGGTCACCGAGATCAGGTACAGGACGCCGATCCGCTTATGGTCCTTCGTCAGCAGCCAGGAAAGAATCCCACGCGTGACGTTCAGGTAGGTTTCTCGCACTTGTGGCGCGCCGGGCGGTGGTGCGGGACGCGGTTCGACGTGCGTGCTCATAACTTGGGAACCTCGGCGCCAGGTAGCTTTTTGAATTGCTCATCGGACTTGTCGATTCGCACGGGCGGCGGGTAGGCTTCGACGCGGCGCGGCAGATCGCCCACACGCAGCGATTGGATGTAGGCAATCAACTGGATCACTTCCTCTTCGCCGATCTGTCCGGCGAATGTGGGCATGATTTCTTGATATCCGGCCACAATTTGGGAGCCTGCGTGCAGAATGGATTCGTGCAGATATTGCTCGTCGGCCGCGACGGTTTGCCCGTCACGCAGGTGGACCGGCCGACCGAACAAGTTTTCCAGCATTGGCGCCCTGGCGCCGGCATCGGCGCTGTGGCAACTTATGCAGCGATACTTGAGAAAGATTTTGCGACCCTGCAGCGCCAGCGATCCTTCGGCGGTCGATTCAAGCCACTGTTGATAGTCGGCCGGCTCCAGTGCCACGACCCTGCCCCGCATGTTGGCGTGAGCCGTGCCGCAATACTGCGAGCAGAACAGGTGATAAGATCCCGGCCGCGTGACTTCAAACCAGACCGAGGTGTAGCGTGTCGGCAACACGTCCATGTGCACCCGAAAGTCAGGTACGAAAAAGCTATGGATGACATCTTCGGAAGTGAGCAGCAACTTCACGGGCCGGCCAACAGGCACGTGCAGCGTGTTGATTTCTCGCTGACCCTCGGGATGCTGGAACTTCCACATCCATTGCTTGGCGACGACATAGACCAGGGCCGAATCTTCAGGGGCGCTATAGGCCCGCACGTAAACGGCCGCACCCCACAAAAACATGACCGCAAAAACGAACATCGGTGCGATCGTCCAGGTCCATTCCAACCAATGCGCCTGCACGGCAGGTGGCGGAGAGGAGAAATCACCCGCTCGGCGGCGGTAGCGAACGGAAAAATAAATCAGCAGGATCGCCACCATCAGCCCCACGGCTCCGCAGACCGAAAGTAGGAAGAAGAAGAGCATGTCCACCTGATTTGCGGTGGTCGAGGCAGCTTCCGGGAATAGGGCGATGTCGTTGGTCATATGAGCCGATTCTCCGCGCTCGCGGCGCCGACTTGCGTTGGCTCTCGCGGTGATCGCTCGACGTGATCACCGCCAGCGCAGAGTGCTGGCCGCGACTGCGGACGACTGCGGAACAACCACCACAGCCCGGCCAGGACGAGAATCAGCGTTACCAAACCACCGACGCGGACCAGTCGCATCACGGCCGCGCCGTACTTGCCTTCCGCCGGGTCGTAATGAAAGCAGAACAACAGCACCTGATCGACAGGCGAACCGATTCTGTTGTGCGAGGCTTCAACTAGACCCAGGCGGACATCGCGGGGCGAATACTTGACGTCGTAAAAGTATCGCGAGACGTTGCCGCCGGGGGTCAGCACAACAATGCCGCTGGCGTGCGCAAATTCGTCTCGTTTGGCGTCGTACTGGTAGCGAAAACCGACGGCACGACAAAGCGGGTCGATGGCCTCCTGCCGGCCGGTGAGAAAGTGCCAGCCGGATTCCGCGCTCGGACGCCCGTAGCGGCTGACGTAGGTTTCCTTCTTGGCTGCGGCCAACTGGGGCGTTTCTCGCGGGTCGAAACTCACTGTCACGACTTCGAACTCCTCTCCGACGTCGAACGGCAAGTCGCGCATCGCCTGTGTCAGTCCGTTGAGCACGAGATTGCACAGCATTGGGCAGCGATAGTACGCCAGGACGAGAATCACGGGCTGGCCATGAAAGTAGGCGCTTAACTGCACGCTTTTGCCCGACTCGTCCTGAAACGTCAGATCCAAAGGCACCTGCTGATCCAACATCTGGTCAAAGCCCACGTCTTGCAATAGCGGCGGCAGCGTGACCTCCGCTTGGGCTTCCGAGGCGCATAGTGTGAATACCACCAGCACAAGACGCACCGTTTTCATTCCACTTTCCCCCGAAACATTCGCCCCGAGTTTGATTCGCCGCCGCCGACGAGCCCGCGGCTGCGATAGTCGTCGTCGGCGTTTTGTTTGCGCACTGGCAGACGTTTGACGACCAGGTCCATGGCGTCGTCGATTGGAATATGAACGTAGCCTTCGTCCGAGGTCGATCCGAACTGCCCTAGTTTCGCCAGGTCAACCGACTCGAGCTGCCGGACGTTGCCGCTTTCCAGGCCCTGGGTGCGGTTGAGTTGTTCCAGCCGAGGATCACGGGGCAACGAAATTCCTCGTTTTGCGAGTGGGTAACGCGAAGCGTTCTCGCGCTCGACGTATTGCAACCCCGCTTCGAATACTTGCCAGACGAGGACCAACTGTCCGGCTCCAACCAGGATCGAAACCACGACAAACGCCAGCACCCAGCGAAATCGCACGTCGCTCGATTCTCGACGCACGCGCGGGTGCTCGATGCGCCCGTCGTCGCGCTGGACTTCCTCGGGCGGTCGCTCGGGCGCGATGGGCTTCGTCGATTGCGGCGCATCCACGGTTTGTCGTGCCTGTCCGGGTTTCTTTTTCGGAGGCTTCTTAGCCATGCGAGAACACTCCCTCCCACGCCTCCTCCTCTTCGTCGGACTTCCGTAAATGAACCGCGGAGGATTCGTTGAAGTCGTATTCAGGCAGCACGGGATACGGGGCCAATCGCCACAAGTAAAAAGCCAACCAGATGCCGCCTAAGGCAATCGGCGCGACAAAGTCCATCCAGTGCTCGCGGAGGCCATAGGCATGGAACGGCGGAATAACCTGGTAATAGTCAAAGACCAATTGCATCAGCAGGAGCAGTGCGGCAGTGCTTCCCAAGACGACTCGGCTCCGCTTTGCCGCCCGCCACAACAACACCAATACAGGCAGGGCAAAATGAAACAGAATGAGCGTCAGCGCCAGCCACTGCCAGCCGTCGTGGAGCCGTGGTACGTACCACACCGCGTCATAGGGCAGATTGGCGATCCAACCCAGCAAATACTGAAACCAGCACAGGTAGCCCCATACGACGGTAAAACTGAGTAGCAGGTTTCCCAAGTCATTCATGGACTTGGGTGCGATCACTTCAACAATTGGTGATCGTGCCCCGAGCAAACAAAGCGCGATCACGGCTAACGCATAGGCCGAAAGAATCTGGCCCACCACGACGATAGGGCCGAAAATCGTCGAGTGAAACATGGGCTGCAGCGTCATCACCCAATCGACCGCGGCAAAGTGCAGGCTGACGCCGAATATCAATAGTCCAATGCCGCTGATGCCGTCGAGCCAATTTGCGATGCTGGGGTTTTGAGTGCGATCTTGGCGAATTGACCAGCGACTAAGCCCAAGTCCCAGCAGCAGCCACAGCGTGAAATAGCCGACGGCACGGCCATAGAAAAACGGTTCGTTCAAGTAAATGCTTTGCCCGGCAATGAGTTCGCTCTTCTCGGCCGCGCCCGGCATGGCCCACGGATAGAGATAACTGATGCCGCACGCGATTGGCACGAATCCCAGCGCCACCAGCGGCAACGTGCGGACGCCGGCCTCTAGGAAGCGCCTGATCAGAAATCCCCAGGCACCACCCGTCGTGTGGTAGATCATCAAGACGGCCATCGAACCGAGCGACAGACCGAGCACGAACAAGTACGCGGCCAGGTAGGCCCGAAAGAACTGCTCAGGGTTGAAATACCCGCCGATCGCCATTCCGGCGCAGGCGATTGCACCCAGTGCCAGCGATCCGAATTGACAGGGCCGATACCATCCAACGAGTTTTGCCGCCGACGGATACATAGATTAGCCTCCTGCCAGTTTCTGTTCCTTGGCCTGCCACTTCTGCCGCAACTGCTCGGGTAGCTCATCGCGCGAAAAGTGTTGACTCAACTGGAGCGCTCGAACGTAAGCGACGATGGCCCAGCGATCGCGCACGGGAATTTGAGCTGCATACGATGGCATGGAACCATAGCCCTCGGTGATGACCCGAAAGAAATGTCCAACCGGGGCATCGCGCAATCGATCAATGTGATAGGACGGGGGCTTCGTGTAACCGCGCTCGACAATCTTGCCGTGGCCGGCCCCCAGCGGATCGTGACACACCACGCAGTAGATCATGAAGCGGTTACGACCGTGCTCGACAACTTCTCGCGTGACCGGAATCGGGAATTCGTCGACCACTCCCTCAAAGCGTGCAGCTTCAGCTGCCAAGAGACGATCGACGGATGGTTGCTGCGAGCTGTTGCCCGCCGACGAGGCAGCAGGGGATCGGGCCGCCGACCCCGGCTCGATGCCGGTGAACAGTGCGCTGTCGATGCGCAAATGGCCCCGTGCGACTGTTCCCTGTGGGAGTTGTCGGGCCGTCATTCCGTCTTTGAAGAATTCGCAAGGCTCGTACGTATCGAAGCTCGGCTGGGCCGCCATCTTCTGTTGGCAGCCACACGCCAACAGCAAGACGAGCACACTGGCCCATGCAACTGCGTTCGAGATGGACCGGCCGTTTCCTCGCACGTTATCAATCTCCGGTTTGCACGGCCGAAACGCTTGGCTCCGGCACTAGGGTCGCTTCCGCACCCTCGGGCGGCTCTTCCGGCTCAACGAGTTGCTCGTGAAACACTTCGACCACCCGGGCGTCGGGCGACAGCGTCGACAGGAACCGCGTCGTTTCATCCGCGTGGAAGTTTGGATCGGTTGCCTCGATGCACAGAAAGAATCGGTCCTGGCTTGCGCGTTCAAATCCTTGCGCGGCAAAGATCGGGTGATGCGGTCGGGGCAGACCATTGAGAAACAGCATGCCCACGAACGCCGACAGCGAGGCGATCAGAATCAACACTTCGAACGTGACCGCGATGTATGCCGGCCAGCTATTAAGTGGTCGACCGCCGGAGTTAAGAGGATAGTCGATGACCATCGAGTAGTACTGCATCAGAAATCCGACACCGGCGCCGACGATGGCACCACAAAACACGATCGAGGGGATTTGACTCCGTTTTATGCCGAGCGCGGCTGCCAGACCTTCGACGGGATAGGGGGAATAGGCATCCATGTCGCGATAGCCCGCCTGCCAGGCGCGTCGCGTGGCATCGAGGATTTGCTCCGGCGTCGTGAACTCGACCATCAGGCCGTAAAGGGGTGACGGAGCGTTCATCGTCCCTCCTCGTGTCCGTGCGAACCGGGCAGGAGCGACCGCATTTCCGACATCGAGATCATCGGCAGTAGTCGAGTGAACAACAGAAACGCAGTGAGGAACAACCCGAGGGAACCAAAGAACGTCAGATAATCGAAAACGGTGGGACGGAACATGCCCCAGTTCGAAGGTAGATAGTCGCGGTGCAGAGTGGTGATGATGATCACGTAGCGTTCGAGCCACATGCCCAGCAGCACGGCGAGTGCTACTACCATGAGCCAGAACTCACTTCGCCGCGCCGCGGGGATCCAGAACAACTGCGGCACGATCGTATTGCAGAAGAACACGCACCAGGTCAATGGTGCGTACTCGCCTATCAGGCGGTTGGTGTAAACGAAGCGCTCAACGCTCTCCTGACCGTACCAGGATAGGAATTGCTCGCTCAAGTATCCGTACGACGTCAGCAGGCTGGTCACAAGAATGATCTTGGCCATTACGCCCAGGTGCTCGGTGGTGATCACGTCCTTGAGCTGGTAAATATGGCGCAGAGGAATGCAGAGGACCAGCACCATCGCGAAACCGGAGAAGATCGCACCGGCGACGAAGTAAGGCGGAAACACCGTTTCGTGCCAGCCCGGCTCGAGCGACATGGCAAAATCGGAAGACACGACCGAGTGCACCGACACGACCAGTGGTGTGGCCAGGCCACCCAGCAGCAGATAGGCCGACTCGAAGCGCTGCCAGTGCCGGGCCGAGTTACGCCAGCCGAACGACATCAGGCCGTAAATGACTTGGGCGCGCCGGGACGTAGCCCGGTCGCGCAATGTGGCCAGGTCGGGGATCATGCCCATGTACCAGAACAGCAGAGACACCAGGAAATACGTGCTCACGGCAAACACGTCCCACACCAGCGCGCTGCGGAATTGCGGCCATAACTGCATCGTGTTGGGATAGGGCAGAAGCCAGAAGAAAAACCAAGGGCGTCCCAGATGCAGCAACGGGAACGACGCCGCGCACATCAGGGCGAAGATCGTCATGGCCTCGGCGATACGATTGATCGACGTCCGCCACTTTTGATGCAACAGCAGTAGAATGGCGGAGATCAGCGTACCGGCGTGACCGATTCCGATCCACCACACGAAATCGGTGATCGTAAAGCCCCAGCCCACGGGAATGTTGATGCCCCAAATTCCCACGCCCACGAAAAGCAGGTAGACAATCACCAGGCCAAACATTCCCAGCGTCAGATTGCTGAGGGCGAATAGCGTGTACCAACCTTTGCTGGTTCCGCGCGTCAACACAATGTCGCTGATCTGCTCAGTGACCGATTGCAGTGTATGTTCGCGCGGAATGTAGTCGGGAAATCCCGGCGGGGGCTGCACTCGATGGTCGCTGGTCGTGCCACCACGGCTGCTCATGCGTTGCGTCCTTCGAGGGCCGGATTGGGGTTGCGCAGTTCAGCCAGGTAAGTCGTGCGCGGCATCGTGTTCGTATCTTCCAACAGTCCGTAGTTGAGCGGTGATTCCTTCCAGCGGTGCACCTCGCTCCGTGGATCGTTGATGTCGCCAAAAGCGATGGCCTGGGCGGGGCATACCGCTTGGCAGGCGGTGAGGATCTCGCCGTCGCGCACCAGGCGGTCCTCGCATTGGGCATCGATTTCGGCCTGCCTAATCCGCTGCACGCAATACGTGCACTTTTCCATCACGCCCCGCGATCGCACGGTCACATCAGGGTTGTATTGCAACCGCTCGGTGCTGGTGTCGAAGTCTGCGTAGGCCAGGAAATTGAAGCGGCGGACCTTGTAAGGACAATTGTTCGAGCAGAACCGCGTGCCGACGCAGCGATTGTAGATCATGTCGTTTAGCCCCTCGGCACTGTGCACGGTTGCCTCGACCGGGCAAACGTATTCACACGGCGCATTTTCACAGTGCATGCAGGGGAGCGGCTGAAAGTGAACGGCCTGAGGCGCTTCTGCCGACCCCTCAAGATACCGATCGACGCGTATCCAATGCATTTCGCGGCCGAACGACACCTGCTCCTTGCCGACTACCGGAATGTTGTTTTCGGCTTGACAGGCGATGATGCAGGCATTGCAGCCAATACAACTCGTGAGATCGATCGCCATGCCCCACTTGTGCTCTGGTGGTGCCTCTTCGAACGCCTCATAAAACGTCAGTGGCGGTTCTGCCCGCGGAGATTCTTCGCGCGCTTCGCGACGGATTTGCTCGGAAGCGAAATCTGGATTCTCGTGGTACTGAGCCAACGTTGCCGACCGCACCACGTTACGACCTTCCATCGAGTGGTGCACTTGCGTGCAAGCGACGACTTCCGTTTCATCTAGTTGCTTGAGTTCGACGCCGCCTGCGAACCATGGCTCACGGCTCGTGCGCAGCGGGTAGGCATCGACGCCGACTCCGTCCCCCACGCGGCCCGCGCTTCGCCGCCCATTGCCAAGGTAGACGGTAACCGTATCGTCGGCGTGCCCCGGCATGATCCACAACGGCCCGCGGAGGTGTCGTTCGTTGATCGTCAATTGCACTACCGGCATGTGGTGGCCGCCGTGCTGTCCACCATGAACGTAGTTACCGCGTTTGAGGCGTAGACGATCGGCGGTGGCTGGACTGACGATGGCCGCGTTGCCCCAAGTCAACAACGTCACGGGTTTGGGCAGTTCCTGCAACCAACCATTGTTTGCAAAGCGTCCGTCGTGCAAGGTCGGGTCGGGAACGAATACCAGCTCCAACTTTTGCTGCGATGTTGCCGGCCCGTCGGGTAGCGTCTTCTTGAGTTGTTGTTCCCAGTCGTCTATCACGCGCACGCGCTTGGGTTGGCGTGTCGAACCCGCAATAACTCCGTCGTGCAACGCCGTTTGCCATCGCCGCTCGAAAGCTTCGCTGGCACCAACGTCGGTCCAACGCATGCGCCAGTGTTGCTTGACGATGTCTTGGCCGCTCAAGGCTTGCGAATTGCCGAGCAGTGCCAACACCTCGTGCGCGGAGCGGCCTTTGTACAGCGGCTTAACTAGCGGTTGGACGATCGACGTCGTACCGTCAAAGGCCTGGGCGTCGGACCAAGTTTCCAGGTAGTGGGCCTCCGGCAAATGCCAATGAGACAGCCGCGAAGTTTCGTCCTGGTAGAGGCTTAAATGTGCGCGCAGGGGAACCTTATCCATCGCGGACGCGAACGGCACGTCCGCAGGCGCGGTATAGGCGGGGTTGCCGCCCAACATGAGTAGGAACTCCACTTCACCGCGCCGCATATCGGTGGTTAGCTCGGCGAGGGAATAGTTAGCGTCGGGCGGCCGGAATTCCACCGGCTCGATGTAGCGCACCGTGGTGCCCACGTTGCCCAGCGTTTCATTGAGAACGTGGGCCAGGACATGTAAAGCCGGTGGCTGTCGTTCTCCTGCGATGATCAACGAATGTCCGCGATGGGCCTGCAAATCGTCCGCAACAGCGGTGATCCAGTCAGCATGCTTCTCGTCAGTGGCGGCTTGGCTTGCGACACCGAGCTGCGCGGCTAGCTGCCACGCGAAATGCTGGATTTGCGAGCCTCGCATCGCCAACCGGTGGTCGGCCTTGGCCCCGGTACAACTGAGCGCGGATATCGATCGCTCGATCTTGCGGTCGGCGCGGGTGGCAAGGTTAACGGAAATGTCTATAGTCGGAGGAGAGCTGGGAGCGTTATTTGCCTACGACAAAGAAATTCGAACCCAAGAAGGAGCTGCATCATTGGTGGCCACGGACACTTTCCCGACATTGGGCCGCCGAAGATGGATTTGCGCATAGTCTTTCTTGCGAGGGCAGGGTTGTGCGATCAAAGCCCGACAAGTTCGGCGCGATCCGGAACGACAACAATATCTACCTTGCTGATGAGCCTACCGTCTGGGATGAGTCCTTTGAGCATACATTCGGCTCGGCCGACGCGAGCATCACCCCTGCTATGGAGTGGTTGTGAAAGTGCAATCCTCCGTTCCGCCCTCTGCCGCACCTTTGGAAGAGCGCGTCTCGCCGCTGATCGTCGGCGACGAGCAATTTGAAGCCCTTACTACAATCCTGGCATCACTGATCATCCGCAGTCCCTGTTTCCGTCACAGGGTTGACTCTGGAACGCGAGCATTGCGAGAGCGGATGGGCTTTCGGGAAGGACAGGGGGACCGCGCACTTCTCGGACTGAATATCCGCCATGGTCAAAAGACGTTGTCTAGCGCGATGCAGCGAGGAAAGCTGGCGATATTGTTCAGCGTCGGTCGAGAATTCATTTTCGGCGATGGGTTTATGCACAACATCCACTCCGTCGCGAACAGGCCGCAAAGTCCCCGCTGTCTATTGCCGCTCACGCCTGACATCGCCATTTTCTACGCATCACCCATGCAGTGTCGAAGGTTTCCGAAAGCCTTCGCGATGAACCTCACCGACGAAGAAACCGGGTTTTGTCAATCGGTCGGTCCAAGTATATTCGAAGCGCTTTATTTTCTATCGCTCGGAGAAGCCCAAGCTGGAGGAAGACTTCGAGCGAAATCAACACCTTCAATGGAAATACGACACAGTTGGCTGGACGGAAGATTTGCCGGAAGAATCATCAGCAACGGCTTTTTCGGTAACGACGCACAGTCTTATCCAGTTGAGCAGGGCGCAAGCACACAGATCTCCGCGCAAGGCCTTGCCACCAAGCAGGCGATCAGAGTTCCAAACCATAGCCACCTATGTATTTTCGGATACTTCGGCGCTGCTCGCTAGATGGGGCTAGGCCAAATCTTATTTGCCATGTCGAATAAAGACGCTCTCTCGCTCGGCAATCGACTTTTCGTCCCAATGATCGTAGTGCTGAAGTTCTCGATTTAGGATCAGTGCTGTATGTGCTCTCACAGCGGGCATTTTGTTGCGAATTCCCCGTTAGAGATGCTCGCATTCAGCTTGTGGGTCAAAAGAGTGAGATTGCCCATTTTGTTGATCGCTTGCTCGCGTTCCATTTCCCGGGACATCTTTTCGAAGTCGAGTTCGCCCTCAGAAACATGATCGAAACCGGGTACTGGCCAATTGTCGCGCCAACCTCTGGCGGCATGATATGTTCAAGTGTAAGATCGCTCTTTATCGCAACAATTTCGCTCTGCTGAGAGCGATTTAGATGCTCAATTTTCTCGAAAATGAATTGCAATTTCGCTTGCCTGCTGGACTTATACTGATCTCTACCTAGCCATCCGTGCTCTCCGATTCCTCATCCGATGGCCAGCGGATTGCGTTCGCCTGGCTTGAAGAAAGGATTTGTCTCACGCTGCTAGCGGAAGGGTTTTCGCTACCGCGAGGCAGCTTCGCGACCGCATCAACAAAGAATTGATTATAATTGCCTGTTGGCAAGCCGCAGATGTCGCGGGCACGATGTAAGATTCGATATACTCGAGTGCCGTCTTTAGATTATCGTCACAAAAAGAGGCTTCGGAAGCAATGTAAAGAACGAGCGGCATCGCTGTCGATACATCGAATGCTTTGGCGAAACGCCCAAAATCACCGAGCGGATCGCCAGAATTTTGTTCGGATATCTTTCTATGGATTTAGTATTTTCTTGAATTGCTTGCAATTCGTCTTCAATCGATGAAAAGGGTTTTTCATCCAAAATCCATCTACGATAGGTTTCGAATAAATGGTCAATGGAACGAGATCAGCTTGCATCATTGCTAGGTGGTCAACCAATAGCCAGTCTTGTCGAGGTCCGGTTTGACGTCCGCGTGTTTCTCCTTCCCTCCAGAACCATCCATCCAGCGGTAGCCAGTATTTCTGATAGAGATCGTCGACCTTGAGTTGTCCATGCGTCTGGCCCAGTCCCTTCGCTCTCTGAAAGATGAAATTTCGCATGAGGTCGCTTGCAGACAGATCAACCCCTCGACTGTTGAGAGTTTCGAAAATTGTCTGGGCGTCGTCGCCGCTTTCAAGCTCAATGGAAACGGCGGCAAGGCCGGATCGAAGCGCTTCAAACAGCTTTTCCATCCGAAACGGATCGAATTCGCCGTCCGTGATGACATGGTCTTCGATCCTCGCCTTGAAGAACGAGTATGCTGCCACCGACGGACGGACCACGCCTTGTTCGTCTTCAGGTGTCTTCCAAGAAGAGATGTGCTCTGCGTCCGGATCGATGATCGTAATGAACGAAAATCGGTCGGTTAGAGACGGCCACAGCTTGAAGCGCTCAATGGAGGGCGTCTCCATTACGCCGTCGTTTATTAGATACTTCGAGACCTCGGCCGCGTACTCTGGTGACAGACTTCCGGCTACATCTCTTAATGCAGACAAGAGAAGCTGAAATGTTGTGAGCCGCTGCTGCCCGTCGATGACTTCGAACGCCTGGACTTCTTTTCCGTAAGTCTTGATTTGAGAAAGGACAATTGCACCCATGAAGTGTGGGGATGAGAGCTTGCCCTCTTCCCGCAATCGCTTTGCCGCGCGTTCGACGTCCTCCCAGAGGAGTTCGAGCTGTGGAGAGACTTTCCAGGCATACTGCCTTTGATAGAGCGGGATGAGATATCGGCGCTTGCCATCGAAAAGTTCAATGATCGAACGAGTGAACGGTCGCATGAATGCCCCCCAACGATGTGCCTCGCAAAGCTGCGAGCCTTAATGCCAGAAAAGTTACCCAATTAATTCTGAGGCTTGCGCGTACGCTGCCATCAGCGATGACAAGGTCGCGCTCGGTGTCACCGCATCGTGCGGAACGAGCATGTAAGACCAAGGCTTGCCGCCTGTCTCTTTTGCGTGCTCGTTGGCATAGTGGATCCACTTGCGGGCCGCGCGCGCCTTCGCTTCGACGACAGGATCAGTCATTTCATTTTTTGCCTTGGTTTCGGCGATCACCTTTTCCTTGGCTGTCTCAATGACGAAGTCCGGCTCGTAGGCCTGGCCGGATGCGTACTCGATCCGGAATTGTCCCGCCGCCGGCTTCATCCAATGCAGGACCTGGGGTTCGCCTGTTGCCTCAAGAACGACAGCGAATTCCCTCTCAGTATCAGAGTCGAATTTTTGATACGGATAGCAGCATTTGGCGAAGCCCTCGAAGACGTATTTTCTGGTTTCACTCAGAGGCGTGACGGGCGTTCGGAAATTCCGAATGAATTCACGGGTAGGCACATTGAATGCCTGCGGACGCAGCATAGTGAACCCGCGAACCACGCTCGCACGGTACTCCGTCGGTGTTTCCCAATAGTGCGCCTGCATCTGGCCGAAGATGAAACGGGCGAGATCCTTCCCGTGCCCGACCAAGACGTTCTCCACGTCGTCTTCAGTTGGAAGGTAGGACTGCAGCCGCTTCACCATTTGCCCGGCGAGCTTAAAGAGCAACTCGCTCTGAGAACTCGTAGTCGATTTGCGGCAGGTCGATGAGGTGCCGGACGAGATAGTTCTCCAAGCGCTCCTCCTTCGCAGCGTTCGATGTGCGAGCAAGGAAGGCCCTGGCCTCGTCCCGCAACCGCTGCACCATGATCTGATCCGAAAGCGGTTGCCGGGCGATCGTTTCGAGACTCGAAAGATCGAAGTCGCGATATCCGAAATTCACCTCGCTCGTGGGGAGCACGACAATTTCGGGAATGGAAATGGTGTGCTGAACGACCTGCTTCGTCACTTTGGCCACCGTCGCCGCAACGTCGGTTTTTTGTTCGAAAGTCTCGAACGTTCCTTGCTCGGGGGCCATGATCTCCTTCACGACCTTGGCAATCTCAGCCTGAAATCTCCGGCGTTTCGAGTTTGTCGATCCCGCTCTTGATCCGGCGTTCGAACTCGCGGCCGATCACGTCCAAGGCGACCTTGGCGACTTCGCGTTCTTCAGCTGTCTCGAAAACATAGGCCGCCTGTTCGGATTCGCCGAATGATCCGGTCGCTCCGGTCAGCGAGGTTTCGACATTCGAACGAGATTCGATGACCTCGGCTCCCAAATCAGAAACATCGCCGCCACTACCGACGATGACGGTCTTGCGGATGGACACAAGAACTTCCGGATCGCGCGCAGCCTTGATCACCTCATCGAACCGGTCATGTGCAACGACCGTTAAGCGGTCCACGGCCTCGACGCCCGTCCGCTGTCCATAGGGCAATCGAAGACCGCGCCCTAGTGTCTGCTCAGTCAGTATGTCGGATGCAGAAGCGCGTAAGGGGACAATCGTGTAGAGGTTGGTGACATCCCAGCCTTCTTTGAGCTTGTTCACGTGAATGACGACGTCGGTCTGGTCGTCATGCTCCAGCGCGACGAGCTTTGCGGTCGCCTCTTCTGTCTCCTCTCCGCGCGTTCCGGAATGGACCTCGATCACGCGACCTTTGTAGCGACCTTGGAAGAATTCATCGGATTCAATCTGCCTGCGGATTTCACCGGCGTGCGCCGTATCCTGGGCGACGACAAGCATGAAGGGATGGACAAGCTTGCGGCCCGTCTGCTGCGCATAGATCGCCAGCTCTGCCTTGGTGTTTTCGTGACAGTGGATGCCGTCCTCAAGCTTCATCCGCTCAAGCTGTTCCGGCGTCACCCGGTCGGCGCGGAACCCCTCCCGCGTGGCGACGGCTGGGTCCTTGACGTAACCATCGACCATCGCCTGGCCCAGCGGATAGTCATAAATGACGTTCTTGAATGCGGAGGAACGCGCCCCCACCGAGCGAGGAGTTGCCGTGAGCTCAAGACCGATCACAGGCTTCAGTTCCGCAATGGCACTCATGCCAGCCTTGGCGCGGTAACGGTGCGCCTCGTCCATCAACAGGACGAGGTCGGGCAGCCCCGACAGGTAGTCGAAATAGGATTCGCCGATGTACTCGTGGAGTTTGCGAATCCTTCCGGCCTCCTTGTTGATCTTGTCGACGTTGAAAATGAAGACGACCGCAGTCTCACCAAGAAGGTCACCGCGCACGGCATAACCTCGCTCCCAGTTGTCGCCAGTCTCGACGATCGGCGGCAACTGGGCGAATTCGGCAATGCCACGGAAGACATATTTGGGCGAATTCTGCTGGCTGAAGTCTGCTATGAGCTTGTTGTAGATGGTGGTATTGGGAGCGAGCACAAAGAAGTGCTTCGATCGACCGGTTAGGTAAAGATAGGCGATGAACGCGCCCATCAGGCGGGTCTTGCCCACACCGGTTGCAAGAGCGAAACACAGCGATGGGAAGTCTCGCTCGAAGTCCGTCACGCTCGGATAGGTCGCCTTGATCGCATCCAGTGCCGCAACCACATCCCCGGCCTTAGAAAAGTTGATCGTGTCGAGCACATCGGCCAGGATGTCGAGCGCCTCGGCCTGAGGGGTGCGCAGCGACAGCCGGGCTTTGATCTGTTGAATTTGCCGCTGCAACATCATTTCGAGGCCTCCTGCTCAAAAAGCGGGAGAGCCGCTTCGGCCTTGCCTCGTCTGGAAGGGTACGGTCGGTCAGAGGCTTCCTCGGCCATGTCGTCGGTTTCCTCGGTCACCGGCAGCCCCGCCACGCGCAGCGAATAGTCGTCCCGGCCCCATTCGCACTGCTTGAGGATCGCGTGGGGAATTTTCTTCACCGTCAGATTCTCAAACGCATCTTCCTTGGCGTTGAACGCCTTGCAGCACACGAGCAGCGTGCGCTTCGGCCCTACCTCTTCAGATAGCTTTTTCAGCGCGTCGTAAGTCAGGGATTGCGTGGTTATGTAGATGAAGTCGCTCTCGGTTGAGTATCCATGTCGCCAGTATTCCGCCGGCGCGTGGCTAGGCGCATAAACAAAGCCGAGATGTTTACACATCGCCTCGGCGAGCATGACGGCGTTGTAAGCTTTGGAAATCACCCAGTTGCCGAACTGATCCTTCTCCAGAAGCGAAGGTGCGAGGCCATAGAAGCGGAAGCCACCGCCACCTTTCCATCCAATCGATTCCGTCACACCGCCGGAGTCATCGCCATCGATTACCTTCTTGAGGCGGGGAACAACATGAGTCACCGCATGGTCACCAAGTTCGACCATAATCCAGCGTCGCCCCATCTTCTGGGCAACTGCGCCCGTTGTGCCGGAGCCAGCGAAGGAATTGAGCACTAGATCGCCCGGCTGAGTTGCTATCTGGAGCACGCGCTTGATGAGACGTTCCGGTTTCGGGGTCGCAAAAACTTCCTGGCCATTAAATGCAATAACCTCTTTTTTGGCCTCTTGGGTATGTCCGACTTCTTCATGCCGCCACACTGTTTGCGGAACGACACCTTCTCTCACATCTGACAGGAAGCGCTTCAAGCGCGGCTGATTATTTCCTTTAGCCCCCCACCAGATACGCCCATCGGCATTTAGCTCCTCAAATCTTTCTTTGGAAATTGTCCAGTATCGGCCGGGAGGTGGGGCTTCAATTACTCGTCCCGAGGGACTCGTGACCGAGTAGATTCCAAGAGAGTAGTAATTTCTGGCCGAAAGATCACTTGAGGTCCAGATGCCGCGAGTATCATTGTCAGGGTTTTTGTAGTTCGAATTTGATTTTTCCGTTCTTTCAAGTAAATTCCTTGTCCACTTTGGTTTTGCGTAAAGCAAGACGTGATCATGTGAGTTAAGAGAGATATTGCGCCGTGCTATTTGGAGATAATTGCTTCTGCCAAATGACATTTGCAATAAAGCGATCCCTCCCAAATACCTCATCACACATCACTTTGAAATAATGAGATTCGTTGTCATCGATGGTTATCCAAATCGAACCGTCGTCACTGAGTAGTCGGTGGAGCGCTTCAAGTCTGTCGCGCATCATCGAAAGCCAAGACGAATGTTCAAGACCATCGGGGTAGTGGAGGAAGTCATTCCCGGTGTTGTAAGGGGGGTCGATAAAGATGCATTTCACGCGTCCAGAGTATTCCGCCTCCAACGCTTTCAACGCGAGAAGATTGTCGCCCTGGATCAGCATGTTGTCGAAGATGTCCGCATCGGACCGGCGGGCCCCAGCATGGTATGAGAGGGCGGCGTCCTCTATCAGAATTCTCGGCTCCAGCTTCGGCCGCTCGTCCTTCCGATCCACGTGAGTTCGAGACGCGTCTTTTTGCTCATGCCGGAAGCTCCCAGCGTATTGTCATTAATGGTGTAACCTGCGGCGTCATCGCAAGCTGTGCCGCGACGTCATCCAGCTTGCTTTCGACGTCGCGCCGTATTTCACGCAGCCGTTTGAATGTGGACAGCTTCAGCTCGTCCCGTTCCTCTTCCAGCCGTTTGATCCGGCGCTCTTCCGCAATCTTTTCACTGAGCGGCAGGGATTGGTTGCCACGAAGGGACTTCCTGGCGGCCTTCACCTCGATGTCGAGTTCTTTGGCTCGCAACTCATTGGCCCTTTCCATGTCCTCGGCATAAGCCTCAAGCTTGACCGTTTCCTCTTCAAGCCACTTGTCACTTTCGGCCTCCGCCTCCTTCTGGGCGTCGGCCAAGACGGTGCTCTCGATCGCAGCCATGGTTTCGGCGGGACAGACGGTTGTCATGGGTCGGACGGTTGCAGGTAACTGAAACAGCCGCTCGGCTGTCTCGGGAGCGACGGGCCTGCCATCGTCAGTCATCGCTGTGACAAGGATACTTTCTCGCGACCCAATGGCGGTGACGGCCTGGTGGAGCAGGACTTCATCCAACCGGTCTTCCCCGAAAGTCGCTCGACATCGGAAAGACGAGGTTGGGCATCGCTGCGGTACGCCTGATAATCGAAGACCAACTTTGTTTCCGGTAGATCGCGGCTCCGCGCATCGTCGACTAGGCGGTCCGCGAGTGTCCCGTCACCTAGCCGGAAGAACCGCCACCCCCGTTCATCTGCCTCCGGCCAGATGGTTGACCACGTCGCCCCTTCGAAGTCGAAAGAGGGGAGCCCGCCGTTGCGAAAGACGGCGTCAGGCAGCTCTGCTCGTGCGAGAAGCCAAAGACGTCGTTCGAAATCTGACATCGTTCGTTCAATGTCGGCCCCACGCTGGCGGAGCATGTCGACGATCGAGGCATCGAAAGCGTCGAACAACTGCTGACGGGTCTCTTCCATGTCCGTCCGGATCTGCTCCTCAAGCTCTTTCTCAAGTTGCTTGAAGGCGGCATTGACTCCTCCTCTGTCCGGCATGTCTGGACGAGGGACAGGATGCGCTTCTCGAAATCGATCCCGGACTGATCGACCCGAGGACGTCGTCGCGCTCCGAACAAGCCTTCAAACAGCCGGAACTTGCTGCTCAGCAGTTCGTAGATGCGCTGTTCCGCCTGGTTCTTGCGGTTCAGCATGTTGACGACGGTGACGTCGATCTTCTGACCGTAGCGGTGGCAACGGCCGATTCGCT
>CAVTBU010000008.1:0-520423 GCA_963733035.1 Pirellulales bacterium | reverse complement strand
CCGTTTGTGTGCTCATGGCCCGTCCTCTGCGTTTGTCTTGGCCGGGGATTTCAACTTCTGCATCCCAACCATCAAGGCCTCAGTGACGATGGCCTGGGCTTCCTCCAAGATGCGGTGCAATCGGTCTGTTCCCCGGAAACTCTCCGCGTAGACCTTGTAAATGTCCTCAGTCCCTGATGGGCGCGTGCGAACCATCCACTTTCCGCTATTACCTTCAACCCGCCGATGGGATCGCCGTTGCCCGGCGCGTGCGTGAGGACAGTCTGGATTTTTTCTCCCGCGAGCTCGGCGAGCTCCACCTGCTGCGGCGAGAGTTTCGCCAACAGTTCCTTTTGATCCGGAGTGGCCGGCGCCTCAACACGATCATAGGCAGGCTCACCCAATTCGCGCGTGAGGTCGCGGTAGATTTCGCCGGGATCGCGGCCGATCCGAGCTGTGATCTCCGCAGCCAGCAAAGCTGGGACGATTCCATCTTTGTCCGTCGTCCAAACGGTGCTATCCAGACGAGCAAAGGAAGCCCCGCGCTCTCTTCGCCGCCGAACCCAAGCGAGCCGTCAAGCAGGCCATCCACGAACCATTTGAAGCCAACCGGCACCTCGTAGAGCTTTCGACCCAGCATTGCGGCAACCCGATCAATCATCTGAGTGCTCACCACCGTCTTGCCCACGGCGGCATCCTGTCGCCACTTGGGTCGGTGTTGGAAGAGGTAGAAAATGGCTACTGACAGGTAGTGATTAGGTGGAAGCAGGCCCGCGCTTTTGGTGACAACCCCGTGGCGATCATGATCGGTGTCGCAGGCAAAAGCGATCTCGAACTGGTCCTTCAGGCCAATCAACCTCTGCATCGCATAAGGCGAAGATGGGTCCATGCGGATCTGGCCGTCCCAGTCGACCGTCATGAAACGAAAGGTCGGGTCGACGACCTCGTTGACGACTGTGAAGTTTAGCCCATAGCGCTCAGCAATCGGCCCCCAGTAGTGCACCCCAGCCCCACCTAGGGGATCCACGCCCAACTTGAGCTTCGAACCGCGAATGACATCCATGTCGATCACGTTGGCAAGGTCGCCCACGTAGGCATCGAGGTAGTCGTACTGGTGCGTCGTCGAGGCACGCAGTGCACGCTCGAATGGAATCCTTTTGACCCCGAGCAGCCGGCTTTCAAGAAACGCGTTGGCTTGTGTTTGGATCCAGCCGGTAACGTCAGTCCCTGCTGGGCCGCCGTTCGGCGGATTGTACTTAAAACCGCCATCATGGGGTGGATTATGCGACGGAGTGATCACGATGCCGTCAGCGAGCCCAGTTTTGCGACCATGGTTGTAACCGAGAATCGCGTGAGAGATGACGGGCGTCGGCGTGTACTCGTCTCCTTTGGCGAGCATGACTTCTATACCGTTAGCCGCCAGCACTTCCAGCGCGCTGGCAAGCGCCGGCACGGAGAGCGCGTGCGTGTCCATGCCGAGAAACAACGGACCGTTGATCTGATGCTGTTGGCGATACAGACAAATGGCCTGGCTGATCGCCAGAATATGCCACTCGTTGAACGCCCTGTCGAAGGATGAGCCGCGATGCCCTGAGGTACCGAACGCAACCCGTTGCTCAGTCACGGTGGGATCGGGCACATCGGAAAAATACGCTGTCACGAGGCTTGGCACGTTGACCAGCATCGATGGTTCGACGGGCTTCCCCGCCAGGGGACTGATTCTCATTGCGTCGTGCTCACGTGCTCCGCCGAGATTTCCTTCTCCAAAGTCTCCATAAGCTTGCTGAACGGCTTACGGAATTTCTCAACCCCTTCGTTCTCAAGCTGTTGCGTGACATCGGCGATGTCGATTCCCAGCACCGGCAGTTGGTTCAATACCCAGCGGGCCTGCTCAACGTCTTCTTCGAGCCGGAGTTTTGGGTCGCCGTGATCGCGGTAAGCGTCGAGGGTTTTGAGCGGGACCGTGTTGACCGTGTCCGGTCCAATGAGGGCGTCAACATATTTCACATCGCTGTATGCGGGGTTCTTGGTGCCCGTGCTGGCCCACAGCAACCGCTGGACACGGCCACCTCGGCTGGCAACGCGTTTGAACCGTTCGCTACCGAAGATCTCCTTGAACATCTGATATGCCATTTTTGCGCTAGCGATTGCGATCTGCCCGTGGGCCTGCTTTGCCAGTTCGGCCTGTTCGCCGCCTTGCGCCATGAGCCTTTCCAGCAGCGGATCCACTAGCCCATCGATACGGCTCAAAAAGAAGCTGGCGACGGAGGCTACGCGGTTCAATGGCTTTCCTTGGGCAAGCCTCGCTTCCAGACCAGCAATGTAGGCCTCCGCAATGTGGCGATACCTCGGCAACCCGAACAACAAAGTCACGTTGACATTAATTCCCTCGCTGATGAGTTGCTGGATGGCTGGAAGTCCCGCAATTGTCGCCGGAACTTTGATGAAAACGTTGGGACGGTCGAGCGCGGTCCACAAACGGCGTGCTTCCTTCAGCGTGCCCTCGGGGTCGTGCGCAAGATGTGGATTGACTTCCAGGCTTACATAACCGTCGCTGCCGTCCAGTTTGTCGTACAGCGTCCGAAACTCGTCGGCGGCACTTTGCACGTCGGCTTGGCTGAGTCCCTCATAGATTGCTTTGGCAGTTTCTCCTCTTCCCACCCGAGCCCGAACGTCATCGTCGTAATCGTGACTTCCGACGATCGCTTCTTCAAAGATTGATGGATTCGAGGTCATCCCACGCAGTCCATCCTCGTCGATCAAACGCCTTAATTCGCCGCTGGCAACCAGAGCGCGGCGGATGTAATCCAGCCAGATGGACTGGCCGAGGATCGCCACTTGTCTCAGAGGGTTGCTTTTTGCTGGTTGCTCAATCATTACTGCACCTTTCACGATTGTTTTCCGGGATCGCCGTCCGGCTGTTTACGTGCTTGTTCTTGGCCGAGGCCCATGGTCAGCGCCGTTAGCCTGGCAACGCTGCCAAGTTGCATGGTTTCCACGACGGTGCTGGGCACAATGACGATCGTGGCGTTCTGTTTCAGTCCCTCATACAGCATGTTCATGGCTCTCAAATGGAGAGCCGTAGGATTGTTGGTATGGGTCTTGGCCGCTTCTCCAAACTTCTCGGCCACCTGTCGTTCCGAATCTCCCAGAATCACCCGGGCCTGCCGCTCTCTTTCGGCCTGGGCTTGCATCGACATTGCGTCTTCCAAGGCCGAGGGAATCAGCACATCCTTGACTTCCACGGAAATCACATTGATGCCCCACGGCTCGGTGCGCTCGTCAATGATCTTCTGCAGCTCGCTGCTAATTTTCTCTCGGCCTTCCAGCATGTCCGAAAGCATGGTCTTGCCGATGACGTCGCGTAGCGCCGTTTGCGAGGCCCAACTGATAGCGCTTCGATAGTCGGCGACGTCCAAGGCCGCCTTTTTTGGGATCCAATACTTTCCAAAACAGCACGGCATCCACGTCCACCGGCACCGTATCCTTGGTAAGGGTTTTTTCGGCCTTGAACGAAGCCGTGATCACGCGGGTGTCAATCCAGTAGGGTATGGTGTCCACGATCGGAAAAATGAAGAACAGCCCCGGTCCTTGAAGGGAGCGGAAGCGGCCAAGCCGCAGTACCACCGCTTTCTCCCATTGATTAGCAACCCGGATTGCGGAAGACACGACCACGGCAATCACCAAAGTGCAGGCTCCAATCCATGCGCTTTCCGTGTAATCCGAAATCTCAAATACGGCATATGCCAGCCCTAGGCCAATGCCAAGAATTGCGATGAAGACTAATAGTGGAAATGCGCTGGGCGTTCTCATCGCAATGAACTCCGAAGTCTAGACATTTGAATTCGAACCGCTTGTTGCGCTGATTTTCCCCGCAAGGATCCTCGCCGGAAATCGACAAAACACCCGAAATAAATCCTGAGCTGCAATCGGCTCAGGCCCTCGAAGCGGTGCCTTTCACGTCAACGGCTTTGGCCTTCGCCGAGTGATACTCCTTGCGAATGTGCTCGATATTTACCGCAGGCTGCGGGAACGTCATCTTCAGCGATTCCAGGTATTCCACAACGATCCGGGCCACGGCGAGGTTCCGGAACCACTTGTGGTCGGCAGGGATAATAAACCAAGGGGCGTGCTCGGTGCTGCAACGGGAGAGTGCTTCCTCGTAGGCCGCTGTGTAGTCGTCCCAGTAGGTTCGCTCCTTGTAATCGGCCTCACTGATTTTCCATTGCTTGGAAGGGTCGTCGAGACGATCATTAAAGCGTTTCAGTTGCTCCTCTTTGGAGATGTGCAGGTAGAACTTGAGGATCTGAGTGTCATCCTCGACGAGGCCACTCTCGAATGCGTTGATTCGATCGTAACGGCGCGACCAGATCGCTTTGGGGACCAGGTTATGAACCCGAGCGATCAGGACATCCTCGTAGTGGGAACGGTTGAATATCGTCACCACTCCTCGGGCAGGGGTGACACGATGGATCCGCCACAGGAAATCGTGCGCGCGCTCCTCGGCGGACGGTTGCTTGAACCCCACCACTTTGCAGCCTTGTGGATTCATTGAACCCAGAATGTGATTGATCGTCCCGTCCTTGCCTCCCGTGTCCAGCGCTTGCAGGCAGAGCAGGAACGATTGCCGACCATCGGCATAGAGCAACTCTTGCAGTTCTCTCAGCCTCTGCCGGTAGTCCTCGATCTCCTTGGTCGCCTCTTTGTGGCTCTCATGGTGGCGGTCCTTGAATCCCGGGTCGATGTCCGCGAGCTTGACGGAGGTGCCGGGAAGTACTCTGAAGCGTTCTACATAGTTCACTTCGCTACTCCTCCGGGGGCCTTACGAACGATCGAGCAGGTCTGCGCGAACCCTCTGTCACACGGACCTTGTTGTTAACCCAGACGGTGCCGACGCGTGGACTTTGTTGAACACCTCGAACGCGAGTGGGACGGTCGTGATCGCGCCGACCAGGAGGAGCGTCCATCCAACGGACTTGCGTTGGTTCCCGGGCAGGCAATCCGCCAGCAATAGACCGACCCCGGCCCCGAGGGCTGCCCGGGTGCCCACGAGCAGCGCGAGTTCCGGCAGGGTAACTTGGACTTCTCTCATAACACGGGTCCTCTTAAATTATCCGGAAACAATCACTCGGATGCGGTAGCAGGTGCCTTGTCAAATACGTTGAAAGTTCCGATCGCAGATCAAGCGAGCCCTCGGTCACTCGCATCGCGATGAGTTACACGCCAGCGGCCGCCTGATCGGGGTGAACCGTCGTTGTCTGTGCTTGACTCTGCTGCAGGATAGCCCTCGCACGCTCAACTTCCTCGGACGTCCCGTGGGCAACCAGCAGTAGTTTGCCGCTTTTCACCTCGGTCTCGTATTGCATGACACTGTTCTTTGGAATGCCGATGCTGTACAGTCCGGCGCCCAGAGCGGTGAGCCCCCCTGTCACGGCAGCGCTTTCGAGCGCCCCGACGATCCACATTACCAGCGGTCCCGCCACGAGCAGCTGGCCAACGCCCGGCACCCAGAAGAATGCGGACCCGAAAAGTAACCCCCAGAAGCCGCCCCAGATGGCGCCCAACTTGCCCCAGTACAGCATTCGGTCCCCGGTGGTGTAGTAACCAACAACGTGCTCTTCGGTGTGGTAATCTTTGCCGACGATCGAAAGCTTCTTCATGTCGAAGCCATCCCTCTGAAGTTCGCGAACGGCATTCTCAGCCTGATCGTGCGAGGCAAAGACGGCGACGACAGAATTGGTGTTGGACATTATTTACTTCCTTATGCTTCGTTGCAGTGTTGCGTGAATCTTCAAAACAGGCGCACCGTGCTCCCCGTCTCTTACCAGCTACTGGTTTGTTTTACCATCAGTACGAACTGCGCCCGGTTCCCCGCTATCGGCGACCGGCAACGCGCAAACTCATCGAAACCGTCGCGGTTCGCCGCGCACCGGTTTCTCGATCTGGTCACGTTGGCCGCGAGCGCAATCGATACAACGGGACGCATAAGGAACGGCCTGCAGGCGCTGCGCGTCAATTGTGCGCCCCCACTACTGCAAACGCCGTACCTTCCAGCCCGGATCCGTTCAAGCGCCGCTTTTACCTGCTCGAGCAGCAACTCTTCGTTCTGAGCAATCGCAATCTCGCTTTCTAACCCCTCGACGTCATCGTCGGCCGGATGCGTGGGTACGCTCGATATGTCGCTTGGCTTCACCACTTCCTCGCGCCGCGCCTTTTCGGCCGAATCGACTTCCCGCAGCAGCAGTTTGCGCAGTTCGGTCAATCGCAATTCGAAGCCGGCCTGTTCTCTTTTACGCATGAGAATATTCCTGGCAAATCTGACCCAATCGTAATCTCATCAATCCGAGGGCCAGCAGCAGAGCATGGGAATCGTCCGCTGTGGCCTGATCAAGCTCAACAGGTGCACTCTTTGACCCACGTTTCCGATAGGCATGACTGCTACCCGTGCGGTTTGTCTTGTGAGAAAACCAAAACGCTGTAGGATCCGATGCTGATCGTTGCCACCGCGGGGAAGCCATCCCGCTGCGCGGCGCTTGCTTCCTGCCGTTTGTCGCGTTGCTCCGCTCCGGCGACGACATCGGAGCTGGCTTGGTTTCCAAAGCCGCGACTATAGCCGTTCCAGTCGCTGTTCACCCGCAATCGCCACGTTCCCGGCGACGGAAACCCCAGCTTGTAGTTTTCGTGCGCAAGATGGGAGAGATTCACGACAACGACCACGTCATCGCCAGGGCCACCTTGGTGCCAACGATGATAGGCAAGGACATTGTCGGCCTGATTCTGATGGAAGGTGTTCAGACCGGATCCTGAAAGACCTCGCGTTGAACCGAACCGGTTGAGCCGAAGATGAATCAAGTCTCGATACATCCGCACCAGGCCGATGAACTCCTCCGACTTGTGCCAGTCGAGCGGTAGCGAATCCTGGAACCAGCCGTCTTCGAGAAACTCCTGTCCCTGAAATAGCATCGGGATGCCCGGTGATGTGAGCACCAGGGCCGCCGCCAACGTCGTGCGCTTCTGTGCGAACCAACTGTCGGGATTCTGCGGATCGATCTCCGAAGCGACTCGGGATTTTCCATTTGCCACCTCGTCGTGTGACTCGCTGTAGATGACGCGTTGGAAAGGGTCCCCGTTGTAGCGGCCCGCGATCGCCCCGCGCACGCTGTCGAGCGACCGCTGCGCATCGCTGGGCGTGATGACGGCCGCCCGTACGGGATGCACAAAGCCTGCGCTCCATTGAGCCGTGAACCCCGCCCCGCCCTGGTCGACCGGCTTCGTGAGCCACTCGTCGTTCTGCAAGTCCTCGGCGATCGTGATGCGTTCTGGATACCGCTGCCGGACTTCGCGATTGATCCACTGGACAAGGCTCCAGCCGTCGGCCAAGTCGTCGCCCGGATCGCCGTCTCCCCGCACGTTCCGCATAAATAGAGTCATGTCGAGCCGCAAACCGTCGACGTGATACTCCTCCAGCCACATCAGGGCGTTGTCGCGGATGAATTGGCGCACTTCCTTGCGGCCGTAGTCGGGGCGGGTTGATCCCCAGGGGGTCTTGGCGCGCCAGTCGTTGTAGAAGTAGATGCCGCCCAGTCCGTTCTCGCTCCAGCCGTCAAATTGCCACAGGTCCAGGTCGCTCGGCCCAAAGTGGTTGTAGACGACGTCGAGGATCACCCCCAGGCCGGCCCGATGTACCGTTTTGACGAACCGCTTGAAGGCAGCCGGACCTCCATAGTTCGTTTCCACGGCGAAAACGCAAGATGGGTTGTATCCCCACGACAAGTTGCCGGCGAACTGGGCCAAGGGCATGACTTCGATGACGTTTACACCCAATCGCTGTAAATGGTCGAGTTTTTGGACCGCCTCTTCGAATTTGTCTGACGTTCCGTCCTCTTTGTCGTGAAAAGTTCCCAGGTGCATCTCATAGATCACCAGTTCGTTCACGGCAGGCAGGTGGAAATCGTCGCCTTCCCAGTCAAAGTGCGGGTCGTGAACCACTGCGTTTCCCACAGAGCTGGTAACATGGCGCGCATAGGGGTCGATCCGCAGCAGTTGCTTGTCGCCGCTCACGATGCGGTAGCGATACTCGTTGCCGATGGTGGCCGGGGCGATATCCGCATACCAATGCCCATCTCCCTCCTTCGCCATGGGGTGTGCGTCGGGTGACCACTGGTTGAACGAGCCCGTCACGTACACTGTGTCGGCGTGGGGGGCCCAGACACGAAATGCCACGCCGGACTCGTGCGGGATTGCTCCCATTCCGGCGCGAACTTTCTTAGGAGAGGTTGTTGCCATAAAAAGTGCTCCCTAACATTCATGTCGAGGCCGCCAAGGCATGCCCGGGCTACTCGCCGCAGGCATTCATGGGGCGGATTACGATCCGGTGGTCGCTTTCTCGGTCGCATCCGGGACATGAAGAAACCTCCTACTCGGTATTGATGGTCAGCGGAGATATCCCAGGAGTATTAGGATGATCAGAATTACGACAATCAATCCAAGCCCACCACTCGGGCCATAGCCCCAGCTTCTGCTGTGAGGCCAAGTGGGAAGCACACCCAGTAGCAACAGAATCAGAACCACCAGCAGAATGGTGCCAAGCATTTCAGTTCTCCAGTTTCGAATTAAGCCGAATGCGGATCACCGGAGCTTCTTGCTGCCTTTAATCACCGGCGGCGGCGTTTCGGTTTCGCCGCCCGCCATCTCTCCAGCGAGGTCGCCTTCGTGGATCGCCTCCGCGCAGGCTTTCGTCATTGCGTGCCCGCAGCATTGGGGCGGCTCGCCGTCCAGCTCGGCATGCACGACGCGGCCGCATGAGATGCAATGGTAGATGAAAGTGCCGGCATTCTGAGTTTTCATGGTTCAACTATTCAATTCCCATTCTTTATTGCTTCGCGTACACGGGAAGCCGTAGCGAGGGTGAAGATGAACAACTCTTCACCGACTGTATTGAGGTCATGGTTCAGGCTGATCAACTGAACCCCGGTGCCCTTCTCGATCATGGCTTGCAACACTGGCCGTGCCGTTTCGATCAGATGCGTCCGGACTTGCTTGACTAAGTCGCGCCCCTGCTCGGCATCGACCACGTTAATGAGTTGCCGTTCGGTCAGAGTCAACACGCCGACGAGACGCACCACTAGGAGATCGCCGATCAAATGAGCGTGAATCTCCTGGGGGGCCGCGGCCCATGTGTTCCAGTTCAAAGCGATTGATTCCAAGGCTGACCGTCCTTCGCGAGTGTGTCCGATCTGCTACATTTCCCAATTGGATCCGCAGGCATGACAATAAAAAAACTCCTCCCTTCCCGGCATGTCGCGTCTTTCGGCAAAGAATTGCATGCCCGACTCTTTGCAGTTCGGGCATTCGTACGTCGGCCGATCCGAACTGAGCTGGCAGAGCCAGGCATTTGGTGGCTCGCCGATCGCTGCGGCGTGAGCGATTGGGGTAACTGCCAACCGATTACCATTTCCGCTGGGTTGCCTTGGTAGGACGACCAGCGCGGCACGACCATTTTTTGATGGTTGTTGGTCCACTCGTAACCTCCCTAGCGGCCTCTGTGCCGACGGTTCTGGGTGACCGTCTCTAGCCCGTTAATTCGCAGAATCCCTCTTGCCGTCTCCATTTGTCGAATTCCTCGGAGCCGTGATTGTGCTCCCGTTTCTTGTTTGCGAACTGCTGGTCAACTCTCTCCGAAAGATCGGAATTGACTTGGGAGCCTCGATCCCGATCTTGACGCGACCGTCATCGATCTGCGTGATGACCACGGCGATATTGGCTCCGATGCAAATGCTTTCGCCGAGCTTCCGCGACAATACAAGCATGGCCGAATTCTCCCAGCGGCGTATTTGAGTTGGGCCACGCCAGTTGCGTTGGCTCCGTCGCATTATCCGCAGCCACAAATGTTCTCCGGTTCTTTTGAGGAGTTCCGGCTTTCGCATGAACCCTCGAATATATTCAAACGCAGACCGATTCGTGTCCGCAGTGCTTCCCAGCAGTAATTGGTTGTGCCTTGCTCGGGGCGTTCCCTCGCGGGATTGTGATCACAAACTCAGCGCCCCCGGAGTCGCTTGCACAAAGTTCAATTGTGCCTCCATGCGCCTCGACGATTTGTTTGGCGATGGCCAAGCCGAGCCCGGTGCCCTCGGACTTGGTCGTTGCAAACGGCTCAAATGCCTGCTGCCTCTGCTCGTCTGAGAATCCAGGACCGTTATCACGCAAGGACAATCGCAGAGCCGGGCGTCCTTCCAGTTGGGTCGCCGACCAGGAGGCGGTGAGCCGAACCGGATCGGGGCTAGCGGCCAGCGAGTTCTGCACAAGATTCCGATACACCTGGTCCACACGGAAAGGATCGGCTTGGCAACACAAATCCGATTCGACGAAGTGCTCAACCACCTCGATGCGTTTCGTGAGGCCGGTTCTTTTCAAATCTTCGCACACAGACAGAAAACGTTCTCGCAAGTTGCACGGCTCGACCTTCACCTTAACGGACCCGGCGTATCCACACACATCATCGAACAATCGCGACAAATGGGCGTGGGAGGACCGCAGCAAGGTTGTCAACTCGATCAAGCTAGGGCAGCCAATAAGCTTGAATTCGAGGAGTTCTGCACAATTGGAGGATGTCGACAAGATATTACGACCTTCATGCGCCAGATACGCCACCATTCGCCCCAGCACCGCCAATCGATCCGTGTCACGCAACGACTGCTTCATGCGTTGCAGTTTTATAGCGCGCGCGATGCTCAGCCGAACGTGATATGCCGTGACAGGTTTTGTCAGCCAATCGTCGGCGATCTCGTATCGTGAGCTCAGTGTCTGATCATCAGGCTGTGAAGTTGCAATGATGACAACTCCCGCAGTCGGCGCCCGATGCCGCAACCCGGCCACCAGTCTGTCCAGCGTATCCTCAACCCCGTCTTCGTCGATGATGATCGCCATGTACTCGGATAGATCGCCACTGTTCGCACTGCCCACGTCGCAGGCGCAATCGACTCGGTGCCCACAGCAGTGCAGCATATTGAGGAGGGTGTTCGTTGCGGCACGGCGGTCCCCGATCACCAACACCTTTGATGGTTCGATTGACATAGCTATCCGCTCCTGACTGGGCGATCGACGTCTTGCTCAAGCCCGTCGTCTCCGTAGCCTGTTTGCACTTACCGCGGCTGAGCCTGCGCTCGACGGGCCGTGGTTTTCACATATAAGCCATTTTCGACCTGCCTGACCCCCAGCGTATGCGCAGCCAACTCCTGGGCTACCTGCTTCAAGTGAAAGGATGGGACGGTTCCCGAAAGCGTGAGGGTGCCCTCGCTGAACTCACACGAAACGTCCCACAGAGGCGGATAGCCGCTGCGCCGCAGTCGTGCTGCCACCAACTCGGCCGGATCGGTTTCGCTCGGTTCAGAGCTGGCACAACTGGGCGCCGTCTCGTCGGTTCTGATTTGAAACATCGTTGGGTCCTGCTGGCGATGAGAGTTAGATGAGAGCCGGCTGTCCGATTGGGCCGCGAAACTCTTTTATCCTGGCCAATGCTGTGACAGTCTGCCCAATTGTGGGGCTGCCGCGGTTCGCCGCCAATCGAGAAGATCCCCAATCCTGGATCGAGAAATCCGCCATGCCTTGCCGAAGCGTGAGCAATGACCATGGCACGAGAAACCTCGGGAAACGAGCGTTTGGCAGCCGACCGGTCGCCAAACGAGGCAAATGGGCTCGGAAATCAGCCGGCGGTGCCGACGAGCCGTCCCGAAGGTCGGCGTCGGACATTGCTACCCGGCCAGCCTTTCGAGATGATGAACCAGGATTTCCAATCCGCGATGGGGAAATCTACATCTGGCTCGCATCCCACATGGAACAACGCATGGCTGTCCGAAGGAGAAACAAAAACCAACCGACTCCGGTTTCTGCTGATCCAAACCCGTCGGAAGCTCCTGCTACTGCATCGCGCGGGCCGTCCGGCGAAGCCGTTTCGGCGCCGACGGATGCCGCTCTGGGCCGGCCAACTTATATCGTGGGCATTGGCTCTTCGGCCGGCGGCCTCGAAGCTGTCAAAGCGCTCTTGGAATCACTACCATCTGACTCCGGGATGGCGTTCGTGCTGATCCAGCACCTTGATCCTCATCATCCCAGTGCGCTCGTCGAGATCCTGTCCAAGGCGACATCGTTGCCCGTCGAGGAGGCCAGCGATGGCGCCGCCGCGTGCGCCAATCATGTGGTTATCATTCCGCCGAATGCCGACTTGACTATCGAGCATGGGGTGTTGCACCTCACGCCGCGCACGACCGCACGCACGCCACATTTACCGATCGATAGGTTTCTGCGATCGCTGGCCGAGGACCAAAAGAGTCGTGCCATCGGCGTGATCCTGTCGGGCACCGGTACGGACGGCACGCTGGGGCTCAAGGCTGTCAAGGGTGAAGGCGGAATTGCCTTCGCGCAGGACCAAAGCGCCCAACATGACGGCATGCCGCGCAGTGCCGTGGCTTCGGGGTGCGTCGACTTTATACTGCCGCCCGCCCAGATTGCCGCCGAGTTGGTGCGAATTGCACGGCATCCCTATTCGAACCACGAGAAGGAACCCGTTCCCTCGGCCGTTGGCAAAGTTAAGGAGGACCAGTTTGGCAAAGTGGTGCGATTGCTGACGACCACCTTTGGCGTCGACTTAGCAAACTACAAGCATCCCACGCTGCGGCGGCGAATCCAACGCCGCATGGTGCTCTGCAGGCTGCACAATATCGAGGAATATCTGCGCTATCTGCGTGAGAATACCGCTGAATTGCAGGCTTTGTTCGATGATGTCTTTATCCAAGTGACCAGCTTCTTCCGTGACCCGGAAACATTCGAAGCTCTTAAGCAGATCGTCTTCCCAAGGCTTCTGGCGGGCCGCTCCGCCGACGCGCCGATCCGGGTCTGGGTTGCTGGCTGCGCCACGGGTGAGGAAGTCTACTCGCTGGCCATTTGTCTGCTGGAGTTTCTCGGCGAGCTAAATGATGCACCACCGATCAAGCTTTTTGCCACGGACATCAGCTCCAAGGCCATCGCCGTGGCACGCTCAGGCACCTACGGAGAAGGCATCTCGGCCGAGGTGTCGCCTGAGCGCCTCCGACGGTTCTTCGCAAAAGTCGACGGAGGCTATCAAATCGACAAATCGGCTCGTGATATGTGTATTTTCGCGCAGCACGATGTGACTAAGGACCCGCCGTTTTCGCAACTCGACCTGATCAGTTGCCGCAACCTGCTGATTTACCTCGGTCCCGCGCTACAGCAGCGGGTGCTGCCGATTTTTCACTATGCATTGAAGCCGCACGGGTATCTGCTCCTTGGCAACGCAGAAACGGTTGGCACACTGACTGACCTCTTCGACCTCGTCGCCAAACAGCACAGAATCTACGCCCGTAGTGCCACTGCCAGTCGCCTTCAGTTCGACTTCGCGCCCGGCGGCCGAGCCCAGGTCAGCGGCGCAATCAGCACGGGGCCTCGCGATCCCGCTCGCGCAACGAACGATGTGCAGCGGGAGGTCGACCGCGTGGTTATTTCCAAATATTCTCCGCCCGGCGTGGTGATCGATGAGCGGCTACGAATCGTGCAGTATCGGGGAAATACGGAAATGTACCTTGTTGCGCCTCCAGGTGCACCCACGACCGACTTATTGCAGATGGCGCGAGAAGACTTGGTGCCGGATCTTCGCGCCGCCGTTTCCACCGCCAAGACCGACGACCGAATCGTCCGCAAGGAAGCGGTGCCATTCAGGTCCAACTCGCAACTTCACGAAGTCTGCGTGGAAGTGATCCCGATCAAGGCGCCCGCTTCGGGTGAGCGATTCTTCATCGTGTTATTCGAGACCGCCGAGCCTGAAGCTGGTGTCGTTTCCCAATCCAAGAGCGAGACGCCAGCGACACGTCCGACCGAAGACCTCCAGATCGAGCGGCTGCGACAGGAGCTGCGGGCCAAGGACGCCTACCTGCGTTCGGTTATTGAGGAGCACGACGCCAGCAACGAGGAATTGAAGGCCGCCAATGAGGAGATTGTCTCCAGCAATGAGGAACTGCAAACCACCAACGAAGAACTGGAAACTGCCAAAGAGGAACTGCAAGCCACGAATGAAGAGTTGACAACCGTCAATGACGAGTTGCGCAATCGCATTCGAGTGGCCACCCAGCTCGGCGACGACCTGGCCAACTTGATCGACAGCGTGAACATTCCCACGGTGGTGGTGGGAAATGACTTGCACGTCCGGCGGTTTAGCCCCAGCGCGCGGCTTGTATCGAACTTGATGCCCGGCGACATCGGGCGACACATTGGCGATTTGAAGCCGAAGATCAACGTCTCCGACCTTGAGCCGCTGATTCGGGAAGTGCTCGATACGTTGGTCGTCCAGGAACGTGAGGTGACGGGCCCTGAAGGCCGATGGTATCGCATGGTGATTCGGCCCTATAAAACCGCGAAAAACAAGATCGACGGGGCCACCGTCACGCTTTTCGACATCGATGCGGTCAAACACCGCGAAAGCGAGATCGAGGCGGCGCGAGATTACGCCGTCAACATCGTGGAGACCGTTCGGCAAGCTCTGTTGATCCTCGATGGGAAGCTGCGCGTGACAACCGCAAACCGCGCTTTTTATCAGGCCTTTCAATTGTCGCCGCCGGAGGTTGAGCGACAGTTCATTTACACGCTCGGCGGCGGCCGCTTCAATAGCCCTCAGCTACGGAACCTGCTGGAAGACGTCCTGCCGAAGAGCATGCATTCGGAGGACTACGCGATCACCTATGAGTTTCCGGAACACGAAGCACACACTCTGCTCGTCGATGCGCGCAGCTTTATCATCAGCAGGGACAGCCTTCGGAACTCATCCTATTGGCGTTTGATGATATCACAGTACAAAAGATGGTGGAGGTTGCGTTACATGACAGCCAAGTTCAGATCCAGGCCATTGTCGACACGGCTGCAGATGGAATAATCACAATTACTCAGGAAGGGATCGTGGATTCCTTCAATCCTGCGGCCGAGACTTTGTTTGGTTATGCCGCGACGGAGGTCATCGGCAAAAACGTTTCGATGCTGATGCCTGAACCGTACTGTCACGAGCACGACGGGTACTTGGCGAAATACTTGCAAACCGGGCAGGCGAAAATCATTGGTGTCGGCAGAGAACTCGTCGGACGCCGCAAGGATGGCTCCCTATTTCCAATTGAGTTGTCTGTCACCGAGGTCGACCACCTACAGCAATTCACCGGCTTCGTTAAAGACGTGTCAAAGCGCAAGCAATTGGAGAAAGAAGTGGTGGAGATTGCTTTGTTTGAACAACGCAGAATCGGGCAGGAATTGCACGACGGGATCGGGCAGGAGCTCACAGGCCTGCGTTTCCTGGTGGAGGCGCTGGCAGACATGAATCCGGAAAAACATTCACCAGCAGCCGAATTGGTCGCCAAGATCGACAAGTCAATCAAGACTACCTTGGAACACGTACGTGAAATATCGCGAGGACTAATCTCCTTCAATGTCAATGCTGATCGAGTTTTGGCTGCATTCGACGATCTAGCCTCGCGCAGCAGCCAGCTTTTTGGAATCAAATGCGTATTCGATTGCGAGCCGCCCGTTGTCGTTCGCACGGATTTAATTGCCGCACACCTCTATCGAATTGGCCAGGAGGCGATCGTCAACGCGGTCACGCATGGCCATGCGAAACACGTTACCATGGGTCTGCACGAGGTCGGCGGCACAATTCAACTTCAAATCGTCGACGATGGAAAAGGAATTGACAGCCCGAATTATCAGGAACAAGGTAGCGGCGTGCGAATTATGCACTATCGTGCCGGGCTGATTGGCGCCACGCTGCAGGTGACGCCAGCCGAGCCACACGGCGTTCAGGTGCTCTGCACACTTGACAGAGATGCAAGCGATAACCGAAGAGCGAAGTAATCTGACCGCCGAGCCGGCGCGAATTCTCCTCGTGGATGACCATCCCACGGTGCGAGAGGGTATCGCTGCGCTGATCGGCCGCCAAAGCGATCTCGCCATCTGCGGTCAGGCTGCTGGTGTCCAGGAGGCTTTGCAGTTGGTGGACGAGCAGTCTCCACATCTGGCCGTCGTCGACCTCTCCTTGAGGGATGGGCACGGCCTTGACCTGACCAAACAAATCAAAGGGCGCAAAACCGACACAAAAGTGCTGATTCACTCAATGTATGACGAGTCAATGTATGCCGAGCGAGCGCTTCAAGCCGGCGCATGCGGCTATGTCAACAAACAGGAAGACCCGCAGACGTTGCTCGAAGCAATTCGAGACGTTCTCAGGGGAAGAGTGTACTTTGCCACCTCAGTCTTGGACCGCATGACAGGGCGTTCGACTGCCGAAACTCCGATGCCGCTCGGCTTAGCGACCGAAATTCTCACCGATCGGGAGCTGCAAGTGTTTGAATTGATCGGCGAGGGCCTAACGACGCGCGCAATTGCTACTCGGCTCGACCTGAGCATGCACACGATCGATACACATCGTGAAAAGATCAAGTCCAAGCTCAATTTAAAGAATGCCGCCGAGCTGACCCGCCGCGCGGTTCAATGGGTTCTGGAGCGAAAGTAACCCTTTGGCAGCACAGTCGATTGTGGATGTCGCTCCGTGCCGGTGTAGCCAATCTGTAGCCAATACGCCGGACACTGGCGCACGTCGCGGACAGTCGCAGAATCCGGCGGTCGCCCCAAGCTCAAACACGTGGCAACTTTGGACGCTCGTGGACGTCTGTGGCACATGCCCAGGTAGGACTCGAAATCAGGTGCCCCTAACGGGGTTGTGGGTTCGAATCCCATGCCCTCCGCTTTTCTAGAAGCCCTAGCCCCGCCCAGAGTTGCGGGGCTCTTCTTTTGCGCTCGCTGAGCGCCGAAATCATCGCCCTCAGCGGCCCAATGTAGCCAAAATGTAGCCAATCTCGGGACAGCTACGCGATGGATGGCGGTGGACTTGCTAGAACTGCGTGGACGCTCGGGCGGCGGACGGCATCGAACAACGGTGGACTAGGGCGGACGTCGTGGTGCTGTATAACGGGGTGCCGAGGAAACTGCGACGCAGGGTGTGCATCACCGCATACGCAGGCTCAAGAGTCGTTCTTACATGAAGGATAGGGATTGCAATGTTCGCTTGCCATGGATTGCTCGTGCTGACAACGATCGTCTCGCAGCCGGCCACCGGCATCGACCTTCGAGCGGCTGAGCTCTACGATCCAGCAAACGCCGGTTTCGCCGCGACGGACGCGATCCACGACCATCGATTCGTTCATACGGCCGTGCTCCTCGCTGACGGCACGGTGCTAATTGCCGGCGGGACGAACGGCTCCCGATATCTCAGCTCGGCCGAAGTATACGATCCTAAATCTGACAGGTGGTCGCGCGCGGGGAACCTGTCGGTCGCCAGATATGGACATACGGCGACACTCCTGACAACCGGCGAGGTGTTGGTTGTGGGCGGCTTCAACGGCACCAACGTGGCCAATGTCGACATCTACGATCCAAAAGAGCGCCGTTGGCGCCGCGCTAGTGACCTGAACAAGGCCCGCGATCGTCATACCGCCACGTTGCTTCCATCCGGCGAAGTACTGGTCGCGGGAGGTTACCGCCAAGGCCAAGCACTAGCGGATGTCGAGATCTATGATCCCAGGGCGGACCGCTGGCGACCTACTGCCCCCATGACCGGACCGAGAACCTATGCACACGCGGCCCTGCTTGCTGATGGACGGCTCTTCATGGCAGCTGGCGAGGACGCCACCGACAATCTGGCGACGTGTGAAATCTTCGATCCCGATGCTGCAAAGTGGACCGTGGCTGCGCCTTGTCAGCGCCCGCATGCCTACGGGCAATCGCTGACTCGCCTCCACAATGGCGATCTGTTAATCGCCGGCGGGGAAGGAGAGCGCGGCGGCGCATCATTGACGGCCGACGTGGAACGCTACCAGGAGGGAGCCAATTCATCCTGGAGTCCCGCCGCTAGAATGCGACACGCGGTCCACTGGCAGACGGCAACCCTCTTGAACGATGGCAAGGTATTGGTGACGGGTGGTCAACGGGGCAAGCGGGCATTCCGCTCGGCCGACCTGTATGATGCGGAGGCGGACCAGTGGACGGAAGTCGGCTCTATGATGCGCGCACGAACGCAGCACAGCGCAACGCTGCTGCACGACGGGCGGGTGCTGATCGTTGGCGGTCAACCCTAACTTCAGGCGCGATGTCAACAATTTCGCTTGCCACAAACGCGCGGCTCAACATCGCCATTGCCGTCAGGCAATAACGCGGCTCGACGGTTTCGCCTAGCGATATTCATCGGGGCCGCTTGCTGCTAAGCGTTCGTGCGCGGGTCGAACAAAGCTGGAGCCTGGGCACGACGTGCGAGTACGTGTCGAGCGTTATGCCGATCTGCGAGTGGCCAATCCGTTCCTGGACGACCTTGGGATGGACGCCGGCGGCCAGTAACAGTGTGGCCGACGTGTGCCGCAGGTCATGAAAGCGGATGGGGGGCAGACCGGCCGTGTCGAGCAGTGGCTTGAAGTTGTTAGCGTGGAAGTGGATGCGCCGCAGCGGGGCCGCCGGTGGAGTTGCAGAAGACCCAGGGGCCCTTTGCAGACTTGTGCCCCTCAAAACTCGAAGTAAACCGCGCTCGCGCGCGACAATTACCGCATAGCGGACGGTCGCGGCAGCACCTTCAGCGGCTTGTAGGCAAGCGGATCACTAGCTCGCGACTCCACGCACGACCCACGCTCTGGCAACCAAGGAGATCGCGCCATCCGGCTCCCGGGCAAGCGAACGGTCAAGGTGTGCGGCCAACGCCTCGCGTCGACTGGTTTCGAGGCTGGCAACGTAGGAAGGTGCAGGGCCTGTGCCGCCCAGGAATGGAGTCCAGAAGTCGGCGAACGTGGAGAATCGGGTGGGGATCTCGATCGACTCGCAAACAACATCGCTAAGACCGCCCCCGCGAAACAAAGTCTCGAGCGCATCCGGTCGGCAGATTGGGAAACGTCGGGCTTCGTCGAGCTCGACAGCATTGGGGTCCACGGCTGCGACGGAATCCCAGAAGTGCCTAAGAAACTCCATCCGGCCGGCGTAGTCCCACACACACGCTGATACGACGCCATTCGGGGCGCTGACACGCCGCATCTCTTCGATGGCAGCCTCGGGATTGGGAAAGAAGTTCAGGGCGAGCAGGGAAGTGACACTGTCGAACCCGCCTGGACGCGTTGGAAGCTGCCCGATTCCTGCAACGACGAAAGAGACACGTGGATCGACGTGATGCTGACGAGCGTATTCGATGAACGGCTCAGACGGGTCACATGCAACCACCGATGCAGGGCGCGTGCCGGTGCAGATCGCCTCGCTCAAGGCACCCGTCCCACACCCGACGTCGAGCCAATGGGCAGCCGGGCGCACTGGTAACCATGACACAAACCGGGGGGCAAGAAGACGGCTCCAGCGACCCATGAAGTCCTCATAGGTCGCACCAGCTGCCCACTTATCGCTCAACGCAGACATGACACTTCGTCTCCCGCGCCGCCTAGATTTTTAAGCCGCAAATTCGAACGCCTCGCGTAGTTGGTCAATCCCGATGAGTCAGCACATTGCTCGCGTACTGCTGCAGTTCTTCATGGGTCACGTCGTTTGCGGCAAAGATCGCCGCAAAATTGACGCCCCGTGTCGGTTTGTCCCAAGCCCCACCGGTAATCTCGGATAGGACCCCCGCCACCCGGTAGCCGTCTTCAATTGCGTTGTAGATCCTTTCCGCCAGGTACTCAGGCACATGTCCAAGTTGCTCACCATCTGTCCGCAAGACTTGAACGGCGAACATGCTGAATTCGTTGTAGGCGTCGTGTCGGAGTATCAACTCATCACCGCGATCGCACCGACCGATTATTTCTTGACGTTCTGAGCCGTCGTCATTTGGAAAAGTCACGCCCGCTACTTTGGCAAATGAGTGACGCAGCCGCATTCGGCGTTGATACTCTTCCTCCCGAATCGGCTTACGCTCCTCCTGCTCTTTTTCCTTTTCGATGCGGCGTTGTTCTCCCAGCCGCTCGCGGCGATCACACTCGCGCTTTTTTCGCGCTTGGATCACCAGTGTCCGATGCGCTGTTGGGATCACGCGCTCGACGGCAAGGTGCAATTCCAGCAGCTCGTCACGATCGACAACACCATCGGCCGTGATCCGAGTCATGATGTCATGCAGGTAACCAATGGCTGCGATAGACTCGTTGTCTTTGTTGACTCGTAACCACTTTCGCAGTTCTTTGATCTCGGGAAGGTCAAGCTTGCCGTCGGTAGTCACGCGAACGACTATCTCGAACAATTGTTTGCCAGCTTCGGTCTCAAGCTCCGGTGTGGTTATGAATACACGCATGTTTGTCGCCGAGCTTGGGCGGAATAGATCGTTGCCAGGAACTTTTTGCGTACCACGGGGCAGACCATGGCATTATCGCAAATATTCCAGCTAGTCCAAAGTTCATCGGATCACCCCATTTCTCGGGTGCGAGCGAGTATCGATTGGTCACGTCTGCCGGCGTCCTGCGGTGCCTGACTGTGGGGGGTCGGCGATTTGGACAGGGTTCACGATTTTGGCAATCAGGCCCGATGCTGCGCCCGTCCTCTCCCAGGCCGCATCATCGCGTCCAACTTGGTCGCCGCCTCGAGTTGCATCGTCGGCACGACGTGCGAGTACGTGTCGTGCGTGATGCCCATCTGCGAATGGCCCAGGCGTTCCTGGACGACCTTCGGATGAACACCTGCGGCAAGGAGCAGCGTGGCCGACGTGTGCCGCAGGTCGTGGAAGCGGATAGCGGGCAGATCGGCCGTGTCGAGCAGAAGCTTGGTTCACGTGGAATTGGGTTCGCCCTAGCGGGCCGCCCGGGCCATTGCCGAGGTCGTCATCGAGTCGCGGAAATATGAGCCCAGCGTTTCCGTCGCGAGGCCGCAACACCCAAGATGGCGGCTCCGACGCTCACCAGGGCCACTGACGATGGCTCGGGCACTGCGGTCAACGTCAGCGTCGCGGCGTCCACATAGCCGGACCGAGGCAGTCCCTGCGAGTCAATCATGGAGGCATTATTGTAGGCGAACTGCATCAGCATATACTTCGTGCCGACGGGGACCGATGCGGCGACGATGTTGATCGATTCCCACGTATTGACGTTGCTGTCGACAAATCCGCCAGATAGCGTGTTGCTGCCGGCCGACACAAAGCCAAGTGACGAGTGCACACCGTCATAGAACGACACGTTGACCGATGAAACGGCCGCCGCGACGGTTGCCGGAACGTTATACAGAGCGCTGGCGTCGACGGTGACAAGTCCCGCGTTGATGTCGGTCGAGTAGGGAGACACGTCGATGAGTTGGAATGCTTGTGTCGTGAGTCCGCCATCGTCTGCCATGTTCAGCATCAGGGAACCATTGGCCGGAGTGATCCCGTCGGATACACCAGAGATGGTGGCCATTTCGGCGCCCCAGGTATTCGTATTGTACGGGGGGCCGAGAATTTGAACAAAGTTACTCAAGGGGTTGTTTTCAAAGCTCGGATCAGTCAGGAGATTGCTCGTCGTATACGAAGCGAGGGCTTGCGACCCAAATCCCGCGACGTAGATGGCCGCCGCGAAAAGTATCCAAAACGCGCGCCGTTTGCTGTTGATCGTGACACACTCGCTCACTAGTCGTGCCATCCGACCTAGACTGCGAGCCAATGGATCCGTCCTGACAACACCTCTTCGCCTCAAGCGGCGACGAAAGGCTAGCCCCGCCAGACCCAGGACGCCGAATCCGGCCATGACAAATGTGGAGGGCTCGGGTACCAGATAGCCGTCGCTGATGCCGTTGTAAACTGCACCTGGCACCACGTACGAAAAGCCGTTGGCCCCTTCCGGTCCCACCTCCGCAATTGTCAGGATCGGTGCCAAATAGTTGAGCAGCGGAACATCCGCTGCGAGCACCGGGTCAAATGGGTCAAGCAACGACTCGTAGAGCATGATGCCCGTGATCAAGCCGTTCACGTCAGGGCCATTTGTGAATGTCAGGAGGTCGGAATCGCCGGACGGATTATTGGGGTCGACGTCGACTGAGCTGCTGATCAAGACCTGGCCGGGCTGAACCGGACCCGGGAGGTAAAACTGAATTCCGCCCCCGGCCACGAACGTTACTTGGTTGGGATTGGGAAGGCCGTTCAAAAAACTTGCACCGGTCTCATCAAAATCCAACTGAAACGGCGGGACAGCGGCAATGGGCTCGCCAATTTGTTGGCCCAGCGCATTCTTGGCCGATCCCAAGGCCAGGATGCTCAAAATGGAGAAGCCGATAGCCAGCGTGCGGAAGGTATTGGTAAACATGAGCTACCCCTTTATGTCGTTTTGTGCAGAGGGCTTGGTAAACGTTATGCAGCCTCAAACCAAGAAGCTGCTTCAACAGGAGCCTTAGGGCGGCGGTTTTGCGGTTGAGCACGCCGGTGATCAATCGGCGAGCTGTCGAGCAAACGAGTCTGGACGCGACTAGCACGCCCCAATCCTCTTCTCCAGCGAGCGACTGGCAGTACAGCCTGCCGTCGCACCTCCCAAATGGAAAAGCGTCAACGCCGGCGATGCGGCGCGCGCAAAAACAAGGAAATTCCTGGGAAACGAATCCGCGGTAGGTCGCGCGGAAAAGGCGCGCGTTCTGACTTGGGGCCAGTGACTCCTCAAAGAACTGCCTGGGGGGCCTTGTTGCTGGTGCCCTGACCGCATGTTACGATAAAACAAAATTCTCGCGAGTTTTGGCTGGACACCGCTGGTCCCGATTGGGTCCTGGAATGTTGGCTTCGACACTCAACGAGCAGTTGCTGGCCCATGCCGTGGCGGGTGATCGGGCGGCGCTTGAGCGGCTGCTATTCTTTTATTGCGACCGCTTGGCGGCGCAAATCGGTCGAAAGTTGCCCAGCGATCTGCGCTCACAACTCGGCGTCGACGATATCTTGCAGGACACGTTCGTGCAGGTGTTTCGCGATATTGGCACCATTGCCCCGCAGAGTGAGCAGGCTTTTGTTGCGTGGCTCGAAACGGTGGCCGAGCATCGGCTACAAGATGCCTTGCGACGTGCTCGCCGCAAAAAGCGTGGCGGCGAATTTCAACGCGTCGCCGATGGCGGCGCCCAGGAGGGGAGTCAATGGTTGCCACTCGTGGAGTTGCTGAGAGGCGACATCGGCACTCCCAGCCAAAACGCCGCGCAGCAAGAAGCCGTGCTGGCCGTGCAAGTGGGCGTGTCGGCGCTGCCGTCGGATCAGCGCGATGCGATTCGAATGCACTGTCTGGATCGAATGTCGCTGGAAGAAACGGCCGACGCCATGCAGCGCACGCCGGGCGCGGTTCGTGGGCTGGTGCAGCGTGGCAAGACGGCTCTGCGTGAGTGTTTGGTGCGGTCTTCGCTTTGGTTAAGCAAGCGATGAATCTAATCGTTGACGACGAGTCCCGTGTGCAAGAAATCATCGACGCGGCCATGCGTCGTCGGCATCAGGGAGAGTCCGTCTCTGATTCGACCATTATCGCGTCCCACCCCGAACTTGCGATTGCTCTCGAAATAGGACTCAAGAGGCTGCGATTGATCTCGGCGGCCCGGGCGGCCGCCGAAAAGCATCCAATCGCACGGGCCGGGTCCGCGTCTCCATTGAACCTCCGCTGTCCGCGCTGTGCCGACGCAGTTCCCTTGTCGACCGACACCGAGTGCAACGAGATCCTGTGTCCCACCTGTGGCCATTCGTTTCGTTTCGGAGCCTTCCATCCGGCCGACCGTCGCGAGTCGCGGAGAGTGGCCCACTTCGAGTTGCAGCACCGACTTGGTGAAGGCAGTTTCGGCGAGGTCTGGGAGGCATACGACACGAAGCTCGACCGCCGTGTCGCGGTAAAACTACCCCGCCGCGGCGAGTTGTCAGCGCGGGAAACAGAGCTATTTCTTCGCGAAGCTCGCGCAGCCGCGCAGTTGCAACATCCCGACATCGTAGCGATCTTCGAGATCGGCCAGGACGGCGATCAATGTTACATCGTTAGCGAATTGATCGCGGGCCGTTCGGTTTCGCAATGGCTGGCGGCGCAAGACGTGGACTACACGCGGTGTGCACGTCTGTGCGCGGCGATCGCCCTGGGATTGGATCATGCCCACCGCGCCGGCATCGTGCACCGCGATCTGAAACCGGCGAACGTGGTGGTGGACGCTCTTGATCAACCGCATTTGCTGGACTTCGGCCTGGCAAAACGGGATACGGCCGCGACGTTGACGCTCGACGGTCAAGTGCTTGGTACGGTCGCTTACATGTCGCCGGAACAGGCACGCGGCGCCGCGCATCATTGCACGGGTGCGAGCGACATTTATTCATTGGGCGTGATGCTATTTGAGATGCTGACCGGCGAGCTGCCGTTTCGTGGCAGCCCCTCGATGTTGGCGCAACAAATCGTGCACGACGAACCTCCCCGGCCGCGCCGTTTTCGCAGCGACGTTCCGCGCGACCTGGAAACGATCTGCTTGAAGTGTTTGGAGAAGGAGCCTGCGCGGCGCTATACGAGCGCAATGGCGTTGGCCGACGACTTGGACCGTTTCGTGCGCGGCGAACCTATTCACGCGCGGCCGGTAGGGCGGGTTGAGCGAGCCTGGCGGTGGTGCCGTCGCAATCCCGTCGTAACCGGTCTGGCTGCGGCGGTCGTGCTCACGCTGGTTGGTGGCACGGCGACGGCTACGTATTTTGCCGTGCGCGCCGGTGCGGCTCTCTCGTTGGCAACTCAGGCCAGCCACCAGGCCGAGCATGAGCGGCAAATGGCTCTTCGCAGTGCGTACAATGCCCAACTTGCACGGGCAACGCAGCTCGCCCTGCATGTGCCGCGCGAAGCGTTCGGACTGTTGCACGACCCGCAGCGCTGTCCCGAGCATCTCCGCGATTTCACCTGGCGGTATCTGACGGGAGTGACCCATCGCGGTCACCGGGTACTGAACGGTCACACCCGACAAGTTAACTCGGTTGTATTCTCGCCCGACAGTGCGTTGCTGGCCTCGGCCAGCGACGATGGAACGATTCGGATTTGGCGCGCCGCTGACTGGTCGCTGCACTCCGTATTGCGCGGCCACAAGGGGCCGGTGAACGCCGTCGCCTTTCTGCCCGCCGGCAACATTTTGTTTTCGGCCGGCAACGATTGGACGGTGCGACGCTGGAATCTCGAGGCGGGCACATCGGATGTGTTCGCTCGCGACGTGACGGCCATCAAGTTTTTGGCCGCCTCTCCTGAGGGAAAGCTTTTGGCTTGGGCAACGAGCGGAATATTCTTCTTGGGCGATGGAGTTTTGCCCCGCATTACACTCTGCGACGCCACGACCGGCAAGATTCGCAACCAATTGGTGGGACACACCGACACAATCTCGTCCCTGCTCTTCTCGCGCGACGCACGGTACCTGGTGTCAAGTGCCTACAAGCTCGACCGCACCATCCGCGTGTGGGATACATCGAGCGGTGTGTGCCGGAGCATTTCCGATGCGCATGAAGAGCCGATTGGTGGGTTGGCATTCTTTCCCGATCAGCGAACACTCGTCTCCGGAGGCGAACGCCTCCGCTTGTGGGAATTTCCTTCTCTGAAGTCGAAGTCTGGGTTCGCCAACAATCCGTCGAATGCCATCAATTCCGTGGCTGTCTCGCCCGACGGAATGACGATCGCATTCGGCCAGTGGGCTCGCGAGATAACGCTTCTCGACGCGCCCACGGGCAGCTTGGTGAACGTGTTGTCGGGTCACGAGCGTGCCGGGGTCTTCTCCTTGGCGTTTTCTCGCGACGGCAAATCTCTGGTATCTGCCGGAGCCGACGGCGAGATCCGCGTGTGGGACGTCGTGCGCGGATTACACGTTGCCGAAGAACTGATCGGCCCGCCCGAACGAATCGTTGCGCTGGCGGCCACACCAGATGGTGAAACGCTCGTCACGGGCAGTCGCAAAGATCGAATCTCACTTTGGTACACTCCCAACGGATACTTGCGAAATACGTGGATTGCCGGCCACGGCGAGATTTGCAGCCTGGTGCTCACTTCCGACGGCCAAACGGCCTTCTCGGCCGGCCGCGATGGAGTGACGCGGGCGTGGAACGTGGAATCCGCGAAGCAACTCGGCGCATGGCGCGCCCACACGGACTGCGTGCGAAGCCTGGCCCTGGTGGGAGACGGCACGACGTTGGCTTCGGCCGGCGATGACGGCGCGGTTATCGTGTGGGACGTCCGCTCGATGGGAACCAAACGCCGTGTGCTCGCGCAACTAGCAACGGCCGCCAAGAGTGTGGCGGCCAGCGCTGATGGTTCCCGTGTGGCATCCGGCGCGGCCGATGGCGCAATTCGCTTGTGGAACACCTCCAGCGGCCAACTGCTGACTACGTTGCGCGGCCATCAACAGGATGTCAACTCCGTGGCGTTTTACCCGAACGGTCGGCAGCTTGCGTCTTGTTCTTCCGATGCCACCGCCCGAATTTGGGACCTCGCCACAGGCGAGTGCCTCACGACGATCCGCCCTCATCACGGCGGGCTACTCGCGGTCGCGATCTCAGCTGATGGCCAAACTCTGGTTACGACCGGCTACAAGCTCTCGTTTTGGGACGCTGTAACGGGGCAGGAGCGTTGTGGCCTGGCCGACGGCCGAGGATTGTCTTGGTGCGCCGCGTTTACAGCCGATGGCAAACAACTCTATTCCGGTTACGACAACGGCATCACCCGCTTGCGCCGCACCAATCCATTGGCCGAAACGTTGCTGCCGGTCGACTGAACAAGCCGCCGCCGCGTGGGCACACCAGCGCCAAATCAAATCATCCGCCGGTCGCTGAGCTCGGCACTTGCGCGTTGATCTGCCGGCGCCAGGCATGTAGTTTGTCGCGCAATTGCCTGGTGCGCTCGGATTGTTCGCCGGCGAGGTCGTGCTCTTCACTTAGGTCGTTCTTGAGGTTGTACAATTCGACATGATCGTCTTCGAAATACTCAAGCAGCTTCCAGTCGCGCTGGCGGATGGCGCTCGCGGGCGTGGTGGTCGGATAGTAGTGTGGATAGTGGAAATAAAGTGCGTCGCGATCGAGCGTGGCCGCTGAGCCGTTCAACAGCGGCACGAGGCTGGTGCCGTCGGGCGCGGTCCAAGATTTGTTCCGCGAGGGTTGCACGGCTACGCCGATTGTCGGTAGCAGGTCCATGACGCAGACCGGTTCGTCGCACACGTTGCCAGCCGTGGTGACGCCGGGCCAGCGGATAATCATGGGCACGCGCACGCCCCCCTCATAGAGCGATCCTTTGCCGCTGCGCAACGGCGAATTGTTGGTGACGGCCTTGCCGTCGAACGGCATCACGTGCCCGCCATTGTCGGAAAGAAAGATCACCAAGGTATTGTCGTCGAGTCCTGCGCTCGTCGAGCCTCGCGAGCACTCGGCCGACGCTGTCGTCGAGGCTGTGCGTCATGGCGGCGTACGTGGCATTTTGATGGTGCAGTTTTGGCGAAAGCTTCTGCCGGTAGTGTTCGACAAGCTTCGGCTTGCCCTCGATGGGCGTGTGGACCGCGTGGTGCGCCAGATAGAGGAAAAACGGTTGATCGCCGGCCCGGTCGATGACCTTGAGCGCTTCGTCGGTGAGCCGGTCGGTGAGGTATTCGCCCTCGTCTCCGTACGGAAGGTCCGGCACGTAGCGCATTTCACGGCCGTAGTGGCGATCACCTCGGTACGGATAGAAGAAAGTTTGCGGCGCGCCCCAGTGCGTGCCGCCGATGTTGACGTCGAAGCCTTGCGTCTCGGGATAGTGACCGGCGTCTCCCAGGTGCCACTTACCCACCAGCGCCGTGAGGTAGCCCGCCTCGTGCAGTCGCTCGGCCAGCGTCACTTCGTCCAGCGGCAGGTTGCCCACGGACTGCGGCGGCCGCAGCTTGTGATTGCGGTCTGGCTCCAGCGAGCCTTCGTACCAGATGGTCATATGCAACCGCGCGTAATGTTTGCCGGTCATCAGCGCGGCGCGGGTGGGTGAGCAAATTGAAGCGGCGTATGCGCTGGTAAAACGCATGCCGTCCCGCGCCAGTCGATCGATGTGCGGCGTTTCATGCAGGTCGGCTCCGTAGCAGCCCAAGTCAGACCAGCCCAGGTCATCGGCGAGGATCAACACCACATTCGGCGGCCGCGCGTCAGCGGCCGATGCGACACCAGGTAGGAACCAAGCCAAGCATGCATAGAGAAACGCCGGGAGCATGGCACTTGGCGAGTTCAAACAAGCGAGTCGCTTCATCGGGTTGTTTCCACATGTGTTCGTACGGGCCATCAGAATCTCGGCCGAGAATTCCGCGAATCTGCGTCGCTTGCGACGCTCAATTCAGTCTAACAAGCCTTGCACTTCGTCGCCTTGGATACCCGCGAATCGGCGAGTATTCGTTTTCAACCTATAGGTAGTACTCGATCACATCGGCTTCCTCGACGGCAGCCGGCTCTCGTTCCAGCAAGATTTCCGCGACGCGCATTGCTTGCCCCTAAGTTCCGGGACAGCGGTCGTTTCCCACAGGGTTCCCTTGGGGAGTGGCCCAATGGCATGAGTACCTGCGATGGCTGTTCGTCGCTGTCCGGTTCCAGGCGCTGCCAGTCGGACTGATGGTACGAGGCTCGACGAACACTTTCCGTCATCTTCGGATGTTCCTTGTGCTTGGCATCATCCGAGCTCTCGATAGCACACCAACTGCGTGACTTACCGTGGGTGTTTTGCGCCTTATCGATACCTGGGCCATTCGGCTGCCCGCGAACGATCATGCCGATCGACAGCAGCAGAAGCACCAGCATCGTGATTTTGCGAAAGAGTTGAGGGTTCATGTTTCGTGAGGCAACGACGCCCAGGTGGCTGCCTGCCAAACCGAACGGAATGGATGCCCCGGAATAAAACAGGACGGCCTGGTCGACCCAACCAGTCGCCGCGAGCCCCACCCCCTTGAGCACGGATAGAATCAATGCCACGCTGGTCAGGAACGCTTTGACGCGGACCGGCGACCACGTCTGCCGCGCGGCAAATGCGACAATCGGCGGGCCGCCCATGCCGATCGACCCGGATAGCACGCCGCCTGCCGCCCCGGCCACGGCGCTCCAGCCGTGGGAGAATTGCCGTTGCGTTTCGGTGTCGCGTCGCGTGCGAAGTCCATCGAGCGCCAGCAAAAAGATGACGCCGCCGGTTGCACGCATCAGCCAGGTGGCATCGATCGTGGAAAACACGATTAAACCGAATGCCAGCCCTACGACCGAACCCGTCAGGCACCAAGCGATCGTTGGCCAATCGATTTCGTGGCGGTAGGCCCATACCGCAGCGCCCAAAGGCAAGATCACGCTCAGCGAGACCACGATGTTCGCCATGCGGATATCGATGACCAGCGGCAGGATTGCCAGCGCCACGATCGCGTAGCCAAAGCCCATCGCACTCTGCACAAAGCCCGCGGCCGTGATAACCACGGCAATCGTGATGAAGAGGGTCCAATTGTCCATCGGCGTCTTGCCTACTCAGGCAGTTCTTTTCCTTTTGTTTCCGGTAGAAACAGCATCAACACCACACCCACGAGAAATAGCGCTCCCAGCGACGAGATTGCGACTCGCAGGTCCATGCCTTCCCGCGCCTTGAGCCATCCGGAGAAAAACAATACCGGCACGGCCAGGATGCGTCCGCCGTTGAAACAGAAACTGGTTCCCGTGGCCCGCAAATGCGTGGGGAACAACTCCGGGAAGTAGATCGCATAGCCCGCGTGCAGGCCCAGCGTCAGGAATCCAAACGGTGGCAAGAGCCAGAGCAGTTCGCGATAGGTTTGCGGCAGGAAACACGTTATCGGGACGAAAAGGAACGCCAGCAATTGAATCACGATGAACGTTCGCCGGCGCCCGAACCGCGCAGAGGGGACCAAACGACAGCAAGCCCACGGCCCCGCCGGTTGTTTGCACGATGCCATAAGCAAATTTTGCATGCTGGGCAACGACCTCGGAGCTTGCGCCGCCGCGAACCAGTAGCTCGCGCGCCAAATCCTGGCCCGCCACGGTCACCGCCCAGAACGTTCCCAATCCCACGGCAGCCAATCCCATTCCCAGGAACGCTCGAGGTCCCCAGACGGGATTCAGCAACAGGTCGCGAAAGCTTCCGAGTTGTCCACCACGGTTGGCGGATTCGGCCTGCGCTTTCGTTTCCTGCCACTTGCGCGGCTCGCGCACACTTGCACGCACCCAAAGCACCAACAGCGCTGGAACGATGCCGAACAGATAGGCATACCGCCATTGTGCGCCGACGGCCATGCCGGCCAAGGCCGCCATCCAGGTTCCCAGCACACTCGAGGCATGGAAGATGCCCGATGCTTGCGCCTGCGCCCGGGCTGGAAATACCTCGGCGACGAGACTTGCCGCCACTGCCCATTCGCCGCCAACGCCCATCGCCACTAGAAACCGCAGGCTGGCGACATGCCAAAGCTCGGTTGCAAAGTAGGTGAGCCCGGAGAAGAGCGAATACATCAAGATTGTGACGACCATGATCGGCCGCCGACCGAAACGGTCTGCCAATGATCCCGCGGCCAGTCCTCCCACGGTTCCACCCAGCAGAAAGATGCCGAGGAACATGTCGCCGTATTTCTTTACATCGCCTCCTTCGCTGCCCAGGATGTCAGACAGCATTTGGTTGCGGGTAATGTTGAAAATCTGGCCTTCATAGACGTCAAAGATCCAGCCCGCCGAGGCGATCGCCAACACGAGCCACTGGTAGCCACTGACGCCGTGGTACCAGGGTTCGTGCAAATTCGATTCCGGCGGCGGGCCGCTTGCGTTCACCATGCGCTCGTCCGTTTCCAAGCTTCGTGTTGTCGAAATGCCTCGGCCGCCCGAACTCCCGCCTGAGCGCCACGGGTTTCACATTGCCGGATCATTACGGCCTCGAGCGGCGAAAAGTCAGCGTCATCCCCACGGGCCAGCTGGCTCTGGTGGCAATGAAGCATCTGCCGTTTGAGTTCCAGGAATCCGGTCACGTCGACGTAGAAATGCGGTTCGAACCCAATCATCTCCACGGTGTCCATCCACCACAGAGCCGGCGGTTTTTCGAGAGGCGGTGACGCGGTTTTCTGCCCCGCCGACGCACAAAACCACGATGCCGCTTCCGCTAACTCGGACGCAGCCCGATGGTCTGGGTGATAGTCGTTCGCCGCGTGGGCCAGTACGAGTGTGGGGCAAAATTGCCGTACCAGCTCGACGACCGCTCTGCGGGCCTCGGTGGAGTCAAACAACTCTCCGTCACCAAACCCAGCGGTGAGCACTTGCACGCCCAAGAGCTCGGCTGCCGCCTGCATCTCTCGATTGCGAACCTCGGCCAGATTCTCAATTGGCGCCGCCGGCTGACCCTTGTCGCCGCGACAGAGCACGCAGATGCCAATTGACGCGCCGTCAGCCTTGGCCCGGGCCAGAGTTCCAGCGCAAAGCAGCTCGGCGTCATCGGGGTGGGCAACAATGGCCAGAACGCGTTCGTCAGCAAATTTGAGTCTCATGTTTGTTTGGTCTAGCCCTTGATCCCGCGCCCCTAAACTACGAAACGCGGTGTGCGTGCGGTGTCTTCATCGGTCACGATGGCATAGTCCTCGTGCTCACGGATATACGTGACCGGATAGTCATCGCCCGGCTGACCGAACAGCGCGAGTCGCAGCACGGTGTTGGCCCAATCGAGCGCGATGCCGTTGCGGCAATAGAGACGAATGCGTTTCGCCCCCAGTAGTTGACGCATGCCGAGGGTGATGCCCTTGCGCGGGTGACCTTCCAGATTGCCACCAATTTGTGCGCGGATGGCGTTGATCGTGCGTGTGAAGTCGTTCAGGTACACGAGGCGGGGATCGGACTGACGAACGCCCGGTTCCGGCTCGTTGTAGGCAATGTGGCCGTGAATTCCAATGCCGCCGTAGGTTGTGTCGATGCCATCGGCGGCGGAGATCTGATCCTTTAGATGTTGCACGTTCAGGTGATCGGGAAAGATTACTTGCTCCGCTGGAACCATCAGGCCGTCGTTCACTCGCACTGCGAACAGCTCGTTGAACGCGTGCCGAAAGCTGAGCGGATGTTCGGTCGGCAGCACGATGCCGTTGTCGTCGCAGTGCTCGTCCATCATGAAGAACCAACACTGCCGAAGGCTGATATCCTCGCGGTTGACGATCTCGGCAAGAATTGGATACTGCCCGACCGGTCCGACCGGCAGGATCAACTTCGTCGGCCGGTTCCGGGCATTGTTCGTCTTGATTTCCGCGGCGATCGCTTCGGCAAAGTGCTGGTGCAGCGAGTCGATGTCGGGGCAGATTTTGAGCCGGCGGCCCGCCCTCTCCTGCATTTCAGCGGGCGACAATTTCAACAGCTCACGGATTTCTAGTAGTCGTGACATTCAGGTCCGGCTGTCTACCGCAGATTAAACAAATGGCATTACGCCGATTTATGGCACGTCGACTTCACGTGTTGGTCATAACCGCAGCACGCGATCCATCCGCGCTGCGATGTCGGCCAGCCGCTGTCGGTCGCCGCCGGGAACTTCGGCGGTGGCCCAGCCCGAGGTGTAACCTACGTCGACCAGTGCCTGCCGTACTGCTGGCCAGTCGCAATCTCCTTCGCCGATCTCGACGGCAAATCCTTTTCTCGGGCCCTCGTTGTTTTGCTTCTGGCGACTGTATTCCTTGATGTCGAGCTTGCCGATCCGTTTGCCGAGAATGCGAATCCACTGCTGCGGCCAACCGAACCGGACGACGTTGCCAACGTCGAAATATGCGCCAATGGCCGGGCTATCCAGCTCATCGATGAAGCGGGCCATCTCCAGAGGGCTAAGTAGGAAGTTGTTCCACACATTTTCTATCAGGAGCTTGATTCCCTGGCTTTCAGCATACGGCAGCGCGGCTTTGATTCGCTCCTGCTGCTGGCGATAAACCTGGTCGTAAGCGTGGTCCTTGTCGACCCGTCCTGCCACCACCAGCACACTCGTACCGCCATAGAACCTCGCGCTGTCAATCGCGTGCTTCAGGTCGGGCTTGTCGCTGTTGAGGAATCCATGCACCACCACGCCGGTCGCGTCGATTGCCCGGCGGACTTCGTCGCGGTCGATCTTCGTCGTGACGTGAATCTCCGTGCCATCGAAGCCGAGGTCGGCCAGCAGCTTAAATTTGTCAAGTACCGGCAGATCTTCCTGGATCATCTGGTACTTGACGGCCTTCTTGATGCGCGGCGTCTCGTTTGACGCGGTTGCACGGCTGGGAAGCGAGAAGCCCGTAATGGCGGAACCGGCGGTCGCGGCCACGACGCCGCCCAGGAAACCGCGACGCGAAATCCACTCCGGGCTGTTACTGCCTTGTACCTTCATTCCACAGGTTCCTTGGTCATTTCACTCGTCAAGACGGGCTGCCCTGTTTCGACGGAACGCTCGGCCGCAACACACATGGCGACGGACCATCTGCCGTCTTCGCCGCTCGTCGCAAGCGGCCTGTGATCGCGGATCGCACTGACCAGCATCGCCATCTGGTCTTCCAGCTCGAACACTTCGCCGGTGATCTTCTCAATTGGAATTTCGTGAACCTGATCCCCATTGGAGCCCTTCAACGAAAACGTGGGGTGTCGCGTGCGATCCATCGCGCCGCTCCAGCTGGCCCACAGCGATCCCTCGGTACCGGCCACCTTGACCGTCTGATGGTGTTCGAACATTGACAGCGACTGCGAAACCACGGCATACGCGCCACCAGCGAACGTCACGATCGCGCTGAAGTTGTCCTGCAGTTCAGGGTGGTCAGGCTGCCGCGAATTGGCGGCGGCATAAATCGAAACCGGATCGCCGGCCGAAGCGAGGTACCAGCGTGCCAGGTCGAAAAAATGAATCGGTTCTTCGAGGATCCAGTTCCCCACGCGACCGATGTCATACCGCCACCCGTCGGCACCGAGGCGGTACGGCTTGCGCGACAACTCGACCAGCGCGTACTGCGGCCGGCCGACGTACCCCTCGTCAATCATTTGTTTCACCCTGCTCCACAATGACGACAAGCGCAGCTCGTGCCCGACGGCCACGAGCCGCTCGCTACGCTTGGCGAGGCGAATCAAGTCGTCGCACTCTTCAACCGACAGGCACATTGGCTTTTCAAGCAGCAGGTGCTTGCCGGCTTCGAGGGCCGCCGAGGCCACCTCGTGGTGCAGGAAACTCGGCAGCACGATATCGACGATGTCCACATTTTGAAGACTTAGAAGCTGGTGATAGTCCGAGCAAACCGCCGCCGCTGGAAACGCCTCGCGCGCCGCGGCGCAGGTCGCCTCCGACTTGGCGGCAATCGCCACCAATTCCGCGCCGGTCGTGTTCTTGATGGCCTCGGCGTGGCACTTGCCCCACGCCCCAAAACCTATCAGGCCGAATCGAATCGCCGCTGCCGTCATTTCAATCCAGCTCCTTGATCCAAATCCGTCGAAACTGCGCCGGGTCGCCATGGTGCTGCAGGGCGATGGGACCACGCTCGGGCAAACCGGGAAGATGAGGAACGTTGATCACCGTTTCGCCATTGAGCATGGTGGTCATACCGTCTCCGCGCAGCGTAATCAGAAACGCATTCCACTCGCCCAACGGCCGATCGGCCTGCTTGATTGGAATGCACGCGCGGCGGACCTCGGGCGGCATGCCCTTATCGGTGCGGTATCCGTTGATCTCGCCGGAGCCGAGCTCTTGGCTCCAGATGTTGGCCTGGCACTTCGTGCTGCCGCGAAAGTACAGACCACTGTCGCCGGCGTCGCGCCGCATCCTCGTCTCACGCTGACTCGGGTGGTCCTCCTGCATCAGGAAGTCGCCGTTGTAGAGCACGATGGGGTGCGGTTTCATTTCCGGTTCGGCCGGCAATCGCCATTCGACATACAGCTCGCAGTCACCGAAGTCCTGCCTGGTCCACAGAGAGGCGTCCTGCCCACGCTTGTTTGCGGACTTACCGTCGTAGTCGATCACGCCATCGTGCGCGACCCAGTGACCTTCGTGCCAGGGTTTCACGTCCCAGGCGTCGAGCGACTTGCCAGCAAACAGCGGCGTGAAACCGTCTCGCCGCAATTGTTCCTCGCTACGCTGGCCCGGAAACGCCGCCTCGGCAGCCGCCGCGATGTTCGGCAACATCGCTAATACCAACAGCAACCTGTGGATTCGTGGTACGTACATCAAAACCTTTCGCGGGTCTTTTTAAAGTTGCGTGTAGTCAACTGGCCGTGTGCAATCGAGCGTCCGGGGCATGGGGGGCAGTTCGTATTTCAAACCGCTCGCGCAATTGAACAAAACAGCCGTCTCGGAGGGACTGATGCGGCCGCTCGCGAGTTCCTGCTTGTAGGCTGCGTAGGTTGCCGCTCCTTCGGGACACATCAAAAAGCCTTCGCGCTGGGCGACTTCGTCGCGGGCGGCCAGAATGGCTTCATCGTCGACCGCCGTCGCAAAGCCGCCACTCTCGCGCACCGCACGCAAAATGAGAAAGTCGCCGACCGCTACCGGCACGCGAATTCCCGCCGCGACCGTGTGTGCGTTTTGCCACAACTCGGCGTGCTCGCTCTCCTCGTTGTAGGCCTTGACGATCGGCGCGCAGCCGCTCGCTTGTACGGCCACCATACGGGGCAACTTGCCCGTTTGCCAGCCGATCTCCTTCAATTCGGCGAACGCTTTCCACATGCCGATTAAGCCAGTGCCGCCGCCGGTCGGATAAAAGATCACGTCTGGCACGTTCCAACCGAATTGATCAGCCAGTTCCAAACCCATCGTCTTTTTGCCTTCGATGCGATACGGCTCCTTGAGCGTCGAGAAGTCGAACCAGCCCATGGTTTCCTTGCCCTGGCCGACGATGCGGCCGCAGTCATTAATCAGACCGTTGACCCGCCACACCTTCGCCCCCTGGGCTGCGATTTCGCGGACGTTGATCTCTGGCGTGTCTTCCGGGCAGAAGACATGGCTTTCGATGCCTGCGCGGGTGGCGTAGGCGGCCAGGGCCGCGCCGGCGTTCCCGTTGGTGGGCATGGCGATCTTCTTGACGCCCAACTCCTTGTGCATCGAAACGGCCATGCACAGACCGCGGGCCTTGAACGAGCCGGTCGGAAGTCGCCCTTCGTCCTTGATGAATAGCTCCCCGCTGCCGGCCTTCAGTTTCGTCAGTGGAATGAGCGGGGTGTGGCATTCGCCCAGACTGACGATGTTCTCGGCACGCCGAAGCGGCAGAAACTCGCGATACCGCCACAGATCGGGCGGGCGCGAGGCCAACTCACTTTTGGTCACGGCACCTCGGAGCGCGTCCAAGTCATACTTCACCAATAGGGGCCTATTGGCTTTTGACAGACCCTGCAGACAATCCGGCTCGTAGCGGTCCTGTTTCAGACCGCACTCGAGGTGCGTGACAAAAGTGGGACGTTCGGCCGTCAAGTTGGCGTTGATATCCATTTCTCAGTATGCAACAGGTTACAAGTGACGATTCTCCAGCCACGAAGCGCAGACCAACCGCACTCCGCGTCATGACGCCTCGGGCGGTTTCCCATCGATCCACGGGCCGGCAAGTTTTTGATAGTCGGGCGGACGCAACACGCTGCCGGTATCACCGGCCGCCCAGCCGGGCACGTGATGCGGCTTGGCCCTCTCCTTCGACATTTTTTCCCAACCGGCGGCCCAACTGCCGTTGCCGTCGCTGACGTTGCCGCTGGCGTCGACATGAAACACTTTGCCTTCGCGATAGCTGCGGACCGCCAGGTTCACCAGCGTCACGGCCGCGGCAGCCAGTTCCGGATCATTGTTGACCATGGCGGGCTTGCCCGCGTCGATCGCGTCGAGCCAGTTGCCCATGTGTGTGGTAACGATATTGTGTTCCGCCTTGGCTTCGAAGTTCTCGCGGGTCAGTTTGCTGTCGAGTGTCACTTGCGGCCGTTCTGGGATGAACTCGAACGTTCCCTTGCCGCTGTCGCCGGTACAATTCTTGTCGAAGCGCAAGAGTCCGTAGTGGCCACGGATGAGATGGTCCAACTTCAGTTCCTCGCTGACCATCGTGCTGCTAACCAGCCCCTGCACCCCCTCGCGGAAGTCGGCGATGATCGAGGCCACGTCGGCCACTTCGCGATCGTCGTATTCGAGAAAGATTCCCCCGCCGCCGACGACGCGGCCCGGCATTCGCAATCCAGTCGCCTTCAGCATGCCAGTCACGCGGTGTACGAACAGGTCGGAGTACATGCCGTAGCCGAACGGCCAGTAACAGCGCCATTGTCCGAACGTCGCCCGATCGAACGGCATTTCCGGAGCCAATCCTTCCTCGACTCCCAGGAAGCGTCGAAAGTCGACCGTTTCGGGCGTCATTTCCTTGGTGATCACGTTGTGCCGCGACATGCCGAACGTGCCGTTGCGGGCACACTCCGTTTGAAACTGCACGACTTTGCCGAGCTTGCCGGCATCGATCATCTCGCGGGCCATGTCCCAGACCGGCAAGCTGGTCGATTGCACGCCGACCTGCATCGCGAGTCCGCTCGATTTCCATGCCGCGACGACTCGCTTGGCCTCGTCGACGGTGTGCGTCATCGGCTTTTCGCAGTAGACGGGTTTGCCGGCGGCCAGTGCGTCGAGCGTCTGTTTGGCATGCCAATGATCGGGTGTGGCGATGGCGACGGCATCGACGCGCTTGTCCTGCAGCAGCTCGCGATAGTCAATGAACGTGCTCGGCGTCACGCTGGTCTTCTCCTTGACGAAGTCGACAAACCGCTGGCGATGCACGCTGTACACGTCAGCGACTGCCACCAGATCGATATTTCGCCCCATACCTCGCAGTCGGACCAGAGTCTTGGTGAGCGTGTTGAAACCACGGTTCCCCGCGCCGATCACGCCGATTCGCAGCCGCTGGTTCGCATCGGCGGCCCGCGCTGGCGACGGTGCTTCGAGGAAACTGGCAGCTGCCCCGGCCGCCGCGCTGGTCTTGATGAACTCGCGTCGTGAGAAGTCGTGTGCTTTCATTTCGTGTCTCCCTTTGAATGACGAGTTCACAACCGACGCGTTTCGAACCGCTCACTTACTTTTCTGGCGTGGCGTCCCAGGCGCTCTGAAAGATCTTCTCGCCCATGGTGGTGTAAGGATTGGCGAAGCTCTCTTGATAGACGGCCAGTCTGGCGGTTACGCAGTGCGCTCCGGCAGTCGCGGCGTCGGCGATTTGTCGGCTGTTGCGGATGGCCGCGGCGATGATCTGGGCTTCGTAACCGTGGGCGTCCAGCATCATCCGCAGATCGGGAATCAGCGTGTCGGGAGCGTCGCCGTATTGTTCCTTCCAGCCAACAAACGGGCTGATATACGCCGCACCAGCCCGGGCCGCGTGCCATGCCTGTGCGACGGTAAAGATTAGCGTCGCGTTGACGCGAATTCCCTGAGCGGTCAGTTCGCGGATAGCTTTAAAGCCGCTCTCGCTGGCCCCGACTTTGACCACAAAGTTCGTGGAGATCTTGCTCAACTCAACGCCTTCGGCGACGATCTTGCGCCAGTCGGTCAGATGCGGATTCACTTCGACGCTGACCGGCTTATTCGTGCCGGCAAATAGTTCGGCGATTTCAGCAATCGCGCGGCGGAACGGTTTGCCAGCAGCTTGAATGTGCCGCGGATTCGTCGTGAGGCCATCCACGTCCCACATTTCGAGCGCGTGCCGGATTTCGTCAACCTTCGCGCTATCTAGAAACAAGTTCATGACATTGCCCTCGTTCGCCGGCCGTGCATTGGTTTGAGTTTCGTGCTCATCCAGCTTGTTTGGCCTGCTGTTTTTCGTTCGCTTGCCGAATCAACACCTCCTCGTCCGCGGGAAACGTCTTGGCAAAGCCCAACCAGGCCGCGCCAGCGCGCCGGCGAAACCCCCGAGGCTGCCGTCTTCCAAGTAGGCCGTGGTGAGGATCGTCGGTAGCGTGAATTGGCGAAACGCGCGCTCCATCCGCTGGCGCACCAACGGCGAGCAGTTCGGCACTTCGCCGGTCAGCACGATCTTTTCCGGGGCGAACAGGTTGGCCAGATTCGCGGCGAGCATGCCCAAGTGCGTGCCGAGTTGCTCAAGGCGTTGCCGCAACAAGCGATCCCCTGCCTCGGCCGCCTCCACAACTTCGGCAAGCATCAGGTCGTCGCCTTTAGCCACTAGCAGCCGGCGGGCCTCGGTAGACTGTCGCGATCTGATCAGCTTGAGCGTCGAGGCAACGAAACCTTTCACCGAAACGAGATCCGTGGCGAACTGCGGACCTTCGGCTGTGGGAAAGACAAAGTACCCCGCCTCCCCGGCCATCGAATTCGTGCCGGAGTAGAGATTGCCGTCGATTACGATTCCCAGGCCCACTCCCGATCGAATGGCCAGGCAGAGAAAGTTTTCGTTTCCCTGCCCGCTGCCGCGCAGAAGTTCGCCGTAGGCCACCGCGCGGATATTGTCCTCGACGAATACCTTGGGGCCGAACACCGCTTCGAAGCGGTCACGCACCGGTACCTGGTCGAAGTCGGGAAGCAAGCGATAGTGCAGCACTCTTCCACTGGCGCAGTCGACCTGTCCCGGTGCGGCGACACCAACCGACAACAGCGGCCGATCTGCCCTTTCGGCCAGCCGCTGGGCCAGGGCCACGACTTGCTTGAGCACGCTCTCGCGCGAAATACCGGAGCGGAACTGGACCTCTTTTTGCTGCAACGCCTCGCCGGCAAAATCACACAAGACGGCTCGCGCCCGCAGTGCCTCGAAGTCCAGCCCCAGAAAGCAGCCGTGCCGGGGGTTGGTGTGCAGCGGCGCCCGCCCACGTGGTGCCGCAGCCGGATCGCCTTCCACCAACAGCCCGTCGGCTACCAGGGCTTCTACATAGTGGCCGACCATCGTGGCGTTGATATTCAAGCGTCGCGCCAAATCGAACCGCAAGCAGCTTCCGCGCCGGAAAACCTCGTTGAGAATTCCGTTTTTCTTGGCGGCCAGCTTGGTTTCACGCGGTCGAGGATGCATGCGGTTGCTCGGATTCTTGAGCGGGAGAGTCCGGAGTCTCGAAGATTATGAAAACAGAACAATTGAACGTCAAGCATTTGGGTAAATGATTGCTCGGAATGCCGGACAAGCTAGTCATTCCTGGCAGAGACGGTCGTCATCGCCGATGAGCCCGTACTCTCGGGTTGTGAAAATGCAATGCTGGTGCCGCCAGGCACCGCAGGCAGTTCGCCGATCCGACGCGGCCATGAGGAGGGATTGCTCATGAAGTCACTGCGACGATCACGCGCGAAAGCAACTCGGTTGGCGGCGGTACGTCTTTTGCTTCTTGCCAGGCCCGACGTCGCCCCCATCAGCGCGGTTGGATGACGTTTCCGAACCTTCTTCTGAGATCGCGAGATGAAATCACATGCAAGGCGCCTAAGCTAGCAGACAGAGTGAATACGTCACCGCATCGGAGATCGGCAGGTACACGGCAGCTACGCGATGCCGCTCAGGTGAGGTTTCTGGCGGATCTGCCGGCTGCGGCCTGTTATGATGCCTTCCAACCAATAATATTCCGCCCCTGATGTGGCGGGTCTTCACGGATGGACTATGGAGCGGGAATCAGGCGCGGGCTTGGCTCGCGCGACGATTCTCAACGACAAATCTCGCTGACCAAAGGCGAGCGTCAAGGAGGAGTATTCTCATGAGCAATTCGAATCACTTCGCCGGCGCCTTCTCAGGCGTGGCCGTGCTGCTTGTTTGTTTGCCGTGCGTCGTTGCGGCGGCCGCCGAACCGACTGCCGAGAAAGCCCATCCACTCGATGCCGTGATTCGCTGGGCACAAGAAACATTCAAACAGGCCGAAAAGATCGAAGATTACACCGCCACGCTGACGAAACGAGAGCGTGTTGGCGACCGCTTGCAAGACTACCAATACTTGCAACTCAAGATTCGCAACGAGCCATTCAGCGTCTATCTCAAGTTTCTCAAACCGTCCTACTTGGCAGGTCGTGAGTTGATTTACGTCGAGGGTCGAAACGACGGCATGTTATTGGCCCATGATCCTCACGGCGTGGGCGAAATTATCGGCACGGTTTCGCTGGCGCCGGACGGTTTGATTGCAATGCGTGGCCAGCGTTATCCGGTTACAATGATCGGCTTCAAGCACCTGGCATCCAAGCTCATTGAACGAGCCAAACGCGACCGGCAAGTCGACGGTCCCTGCGACGTGAAGTGGTTCAAAGGAGCGAAGGTCGATGGCCGCTCCACTTGGTGCGTCCAGGTGTCTCACCCGGTACGGAACCCCCAACACCAATTCGCGATGGCCAGAGTGTACGTTGACGATGAACTGCACTTGCCGATTCGCTACGAAGGATATGCATGGCCCGAGAAGCCAGGCGAGGGTTGCGTGCTCGTCGAGGAATACACCTATTCCTGCATCCGTCTCAACGTAGGTCTGACCGATGAAGACTTCGATCCCAAGAATCCGCAATACAACTTCGATCGCTGACCCCGGCCGCGCCGCTGATCGACCGTAACTGCATGGATTTCGGTTCCCTGGGTTTCGCATACAGGCACCGCCCAAGATTGGGCGTTTACCAATTGCCGTGCTTTCCGGCACGCTCCGCGAGCGAAATCGCACGTCTTTGGCGGCAAGGCGTTTGTTCGCACGAAGCGGCTTCCCAATTCTTTTGGTTTGAGATTCTTTCCGGGAAGTGACCGAGCTGCCCCCGTTTGGCATGGTGTCTCGCGAAAGTCAGACGTCGCGGTTATCGGAACGAGATGGCATGGAATGTGCGAACTCGTTTCCGACGCCAACCTTCGAATGCTTAGTCACTGCGAGGTCGCAAGATGACGTGGGCCGTTATCGATAAATCGGCAAGGGATCGGAAAGTTACCCCGAACTTGGTTGACTATGACGAGGCGTGCAAGGAATTCTCCTGGAAGGAAGCCGCCCGGCAGCTCGATGGACTCCCGGGTGGACACGGGCTGAACATTGCCTATGAAGCGATAGACCGCCACGCAGCCGGTCCGTTGCGTGATAAGGTGGCGATTCGTTGGGTCAGCAAAGGTAGTGCAACCCGCGACTTCACGTTTTGCGACCTCGCCCAACTGTCGAATCAGTTCGCCAACGTTTTGTCGCAACTCGGAGTTGCTTCGGGCGACCGGGTCTATCTGCTTCTAGGACGCGTGCCTGAGCTGTATGTGGCGGCGCTCGGAACCTGGAAGAACCGCAGCATCCTGTCACTGCTTTTCTCGGCGTTTGGTCCGGAGCCAATCCAAGCCCGACTGTCGATCGGCGAGGCCAAGGTGCTGGTGACCACTGAGTCGCTTTACAAACGCAAGGTGGCCAAATTGCGAAACCGGCTACCGACGTTGGAGCACGTGATCGTAATCGGCGAGCAGCCGACGGCCATTCCCGGCACTCACGACTACCGCAGCCTGATGGACTCGGCGGACATGCAATACGCCATTGAGCCCACCGATCCGGAATTGCCCGCCCTGCTCCACTTTACCAGCGGCACGACGGGCACGCCCAAGGGCGCGGTTCATGTCCACCAGGCGGTCGTCGCACACCATACGACCGGCAGGTTGGCGCTTGATCTGCATCCGGATGACATTTTCTGGTGTACTGCTGACCCTGGCTGGGTTACCGGCACTTCATATGGCATCATCGCCCCTCTGACAAACGGCGTGACGAGCATCGTCGACGAAGCGGACTTCGATGCGGATCGCTGGTATCGGCTCTTACAGGACCAGCATGTAACGGTGTGGTATACCGCGCCCACGGCAATTCGCATGCTCATGAAAGTGGGTGCCGACGTTGCGCAGAACTATGATCTCTCGACTTTGCGGTTTCTGGCGAGCGTCGGCGAGCCTCTGAATCCCGAGGCGGTCGTCTGGGGGCGCGAAGCGCTCGGCTTGCCGTTTCACGATAACTGGTGGCAAACCGAGACGGGCGGGATCATGGTGGCCAACTACGCCAGCATGGAGATTCGCCCCGGTTCAATGGGACGACCGTTGCCGGGCATCGAGGCCGCCATTGTCAGAACGCGCGACGGTGGCGGAGTCGAGGAAGTCGTCGAACCCAATGTTGAGGGAGAGTTGGCGCTACGGCCCGGCTGGCCGTCCATGTTTCGCGCCTATTGGAATGCGCCCGAGCGATACCAGAAGTGTTTTGTCGGCGGCTACTACCTGACCGGCGACCTGGCGCGCCGCGACCAAGACGGCTACTTCTGGTTCGTGGGTCGAAAGGACGACGTGATCAAGACTTCGGGTCACCTGGTGGGACCCTTTGAAGTCGAGAGCACGTTCCTTGAACATCCGTCTGTTGCCGAAGCGGGCGTGATCGGCAAACCCGATCCGGTGGCTGGGGAAGTGATCAAGGCGTTCCTTTCGCTGCATGACGGCTACGAACCGTCCGACGAACTGCGACGTGAGCTGTTGGGTTTTGCCAGGGTGCGTCTCGGCGCGGCGATCGCACCCAAGGAAATCGAATTCGTCGAAACGCTCCCGCGAACACGTAGCGGCAAGATCATGCGGCGCTTGCTCAAGGCCCGCGAGCTGGGTTTGCCGGAAGGCGATACGTCAACGCTTGAATCAGGAAACGCACCCAATGGTTGATAAAACCCTCGAAGATATCGCCTCGCTGTCACGTGAACGCGCTCACGTGTTGCTCCGTGAAATGTTGTTGATCCGCCACTTCGAGGAGAAGGCCGCGGAACTGTATACGGTGGGCAAAATCCACGGCTTTCTGCATTTGTACATTGGCGAGGAGGCGGTCGCCGTCGGTGCCATGCGGGCATTGACTCCAGACGATGAGATTGTGGCGACCTACCGTGAACATGGCCATGCTATTGCCCGTGGTATCTCGCCCGCCAGCGTAATGGCCGAAATGTATGGCAAGGCCAACGGCTGCAGTCGCGGGCGCGGCGGCTCGATGCATCTGTTCGACGCTGGCCTGCGTTTCTACGGCGGCAACGCGATCGTTGCCGGCGGCTTACCACTGGCGGTCGGTCTGGCACTGGCCAACAAACTGCAGGGACGCCAGCGAGTCACGGCGTGCTTTTTTGGCGATGGAGCCGTCGATGAAGGAGAGTTTCACGAGTCGCTTAATCTGGCTGCCCTGTGGAAGCTGCCCGTGCTGTTCTTTTGCGAGAATAACTTGTACGCGATGGGCACCGGGCTGGCGCGGCACCAATCGCAGACCGACATCCAGGCAAAAGCTCAGGCGTACGCGATGAAAGGCGAAGCGGTGGACGGCATGGATGTTTTGGCCGTCGAGGCCGCCACGACGCGAGCCGTCGAAATCGTACGCTCGGCGCCGGGCCGATGCTGTTGGAAGCCCGCACCTACCGCTACCGTGCGCATTCGATGTACGACCCGGAGCTCTATCGCGATAAGGCCGAGGTCGAGAAGTGGAAGAAACGCTGCCCAATTGCAAACTTTGCCGGCAAACTGCGAAACGCTGGGTTGCTGTCGGAGACGGAACAGAGAAAGTTGGAGGCGAACGTCGACGCTCAGATTGCCGAGGCCATTGCGGCTGCCGAGGCCGGTCCCTGCGAGCCGGTCGAGGATCTGCTCAAGGACGTCCACACGCCGGCAGCGGGTGCCGATGCAAGCAGCGGCAATTCTTCCAACGGACGCCGTGAGCCTACTGCCGACCGCTCGCAAGCTTCGCAACTGGTGCAGCCATGACGACGATGACCTATCGTGAGGCGGTGCGGAGCGGATTGCGCGACGCATTGCGCGGCGACGACCGGGTTTTCCTGATGGGCGAAGACGTCGGGCGGTATGGCGGAGCGTTTGCCTGTAGTCATGGTCTACTCGAGGAATTTGGCGCCGAACGGGTTCGCGACACGCCGCTTTCCGAGTCGGCCTTTGTCGGGGCGGGCGTGGGCGCGGCACTGGGGGGAATGCGGCCGATCGTCGAAGTGATGACGGTCAACTTCAGCCTGTTAGCCCTCGACCAGATCGTCAACGGCGCCGCGACGTTGCGCCATATGTCTGGTGGGCAGGTCAATGTGCCGGTCATTGTGCGGATGGCGACTGGTGCCGGCCGGCAACTGGCGGCGCAGCATTCGCATAGTTTCGAAGCCTGGTATGCGCACGTTCCCGGGCTGACCGTCTTGGCGCCCGCGACGAGCCAGGACTGCGCGGGATGCTGCTGGCCGCGCTCCGCGAGCCGGACCCCGTCATCATCTTCGAGCACGCAATGCTTTACCCTCAGGAGGGACCAGTCGACGAAGAGGCCCCGCTGGCCGACATTCGCCGAGCGGCCGTTCGGCGAGAAGGCACCGACTTGACGCTCATCACCTATGGCGGCTCGCTTTGCAAAACACTGGTCGCCGCCGATCAACTGTCGCAGCTCGGCATCGAAGCCGAGGTACTCGATCTTCGCGCGCTCCGCCCGCTCGATAGCCAAACGATCATTTCCTCGGTGTCGAAGACGCATCGGGCGCTGATTGTGGATGAAGGTTGGCGCACCGGCAGCCTGTCAGCCGAGATCTCCGCTCAAATCATGGAGCAGGCGTTTTACGAACTTGACGCGCCGGTTGCCCGCGTTTGCAGCGCGGAAGTGCCGATGCCGTATGCCAAGCAATTGGAAGACGCCGCATTGCCGCAAGTGCCGACGATCGTTGACGCGTGCCGTGAGCTTTGCGCTAGGAACGAGTGATTTTCCCGCAGGATTGCTTGCCATGGCTGAATTCGTGATGCCGAAACTCGGAGCCGATATGAGTGCCGGCACGCTTACGAGTTGGCGAAAACAGGTTGGCGACGTCGTGCAGCGCGGCGACATCATCGCCGAAGTAGAAACCGAAAAGGGCAACATCGATGTGGAAGTGTTCGCCGGCGGTACGATCGAACGGTTCTTGATCGAACCGGGCGAAAAGGTCCCGGTGGGGACCGTGCTTGCAATTATTCGGGACGATGGACAGCCTGCGCCGAGGTTGTCCGAGACAATTCCGCCGGTCGCCTCGCCGCGCGAAACGTCCCAGCCGCCGACCCCCAGGCCAAAAATCGTGCTAAGTCACCGCGCCGCGCCGATTCCGATATCGGCGCCACATACCGGCCAGCGGCTGGCCATATCGCCTTCCGCCCGCAGGCTGGCCAGGCAACTCGGCGTCGATCCTTCGACCGTTCACGGCACCGGACACGGCGGCGCGATCACTCGCGAGGACATCGAGCAGGCAGCGGCGTCATCCACTTCCGTAAAAGCGCCGGCCGCGCACGAGGCTGCTTCACCAGCGGCTGACCGGCAGGCCCGCATCCGCCGGACGATCGCCGCGGCGATGAGCCGCTCGAAGCGCGAGATTCCACACTATTATCTGAACACGACGATCGACATGCACCGTGCGCTCGACTGGTTAACGAAGCAGAACGCCGAGCGCCCTGTCGCCGAGCGAATCCTTTATGGCGCGATCATGCTCAAGGCCGTGGCGCTGGCGGTGCACGAGGTACCGGAGCTAAACGCCACTTGGGAGAATGAGCAGGTCGTTCTCAAACGGCAGGTCAACGTGGGAGTGGCTATCGCACTGCGGCAAGGAGGTCTCGTCGCGCCAGCTTTGCACAACGCCGATCAACTCACGCTTGTCGAACTCATGCAGCGGATGCGAGATCTGGTGAATCGGACGCGCGCCGGATCGTTGCGCTCCAGCGAAATATCCGAGCCGACGATCACGGTTACCAGTCTTGGAGAACAGGGCGTCGAAGCGGTCTACGGTGTCATCTATCCGCCGCAAGTGGCGATGGTTGGCGTCGGCAAGATCGTCGAGCGACCGTGGTGTGTCGACGGCCAGGTCGTGCCTCGACCGCTGGTCACGGTGACGCTTTCGGGCGATCACCGTGTGAGCGATGGGCATCGCGGGGGAATATTCCTGGCGGCCGTGGATCGTCTATTACAGGAACCCGACAAATTATGAACCGCGACCAGATTCGAGCCATCGTGTTGGACGTATTGGGCGAGATCGCGCCAGAGGCTGACCCACAGTCAATTGAGCCGCAGGTAAATTTGCGTGATCAACTCGACATCGACTCGATGGACTTTCTGAATTTTCTGATCGCGCTCGACAAACGGCTGCAGGTTGACATTCCCGAACGAGATTATGGGCAACTCGCGACTCTGGATGCCTGCGTCGACTACCTAGAGGCTCGGCAACCCGGCGCAGGCAAGTGATTAGGCTCATCGTGCCGCCAGCCAGGCTAGAGTCGGAACGCTTTGCCGATGTTTCTCTATCAAATCCTTGCCGACCTGATAGTGGTACTGCATGGCTCCTACGTGGCCTTTGTGATATTCGGACAGTTGGCCGTGATGTACGGCGTCGCTCGCAAGCGGAGTTGGGCTCGCAACTTCTACTTTCGCTGGCTCCATCTGCTCGCCATTGCCGTTGTCGTTTTGCAATCCTGGCTGAACATTACCTGCCCGCTGACCGACTTGGAGAACTACTTCCGCAGCCGCTCCGGCCAGTCTGGCTATCCGGGCGACTTCATGGGCTACTGGGTACACGAACTGCTTTTCTACGAACTGTCCCCGACGGTGTTCATGGTCATCTACAGCGTCTTCGGGACGCTCGTGTTGGTGACTTTCGTGTTTGCACCTCCGCAGGGGCCCGGCTGGCGACCTAAGTCCAATGATGTAGGTTGAAGATCCTTTCCCTTGACATTCTCCTGTCCTCGTAGATTGTCTCGGTTCCTATGCATCGCCGAAGCGTGTAGCGAGAACTTTTTTACCACCGGTTTAATTTGTTTGCTTCGCCACGGCGATTGCCTATCATGGAGGGTACGCAATCTGGACAGTGACGGTTAGCTCGGGCGAAGGGGTGCGATTGCGCGGGCTTGCCAACGGCCGGACTCAACGTTCGGCAATCGGATGTCTTGGTCGAATGACGGAACAGGAGAACGGCGATGCAACGCGCGTCCGATCTGGTCGCTCCCCACAGCCTCAGTGACAACGACGTGCAAGCGATTGACCGCTTGCGCGAAGTCTATGGAAAGCTGCGGGAGGAATTGTCGCGGGTCATTATCGGCCAACGCGACGTCATCGAACGTCTTTCGATCTGCCTGTTCGCACGCGGGCACGGATTGCTGATGGGCGTTCCAGGCTTGGCAAAGACGCTGCTGGTGAGCAAGATCGCCGAAACGATGTCGCTCGACTTCAGCCGCATCCAATTCACGCCCGACCTGATGCCGATGGATATCACGGGCACCGACATCCTGCAGGAAGTGGCCGACGGACGCCGCGAGTTTCAATTCGTTCATGGCCCCGTGTTTGCCAACATTGTGCTGGCCGACGAGATCAATCGAGCGCCTCCGAAAACGCAGGCCGCCATGCTACAGGCCATGCAGGAGCAGAAGGTCACGGTGGTTGGTAAGACGTTTGTCCTGCCGCCCCCCTTCTTCGTGTTGGCCACGCAGAATCCAGTTGAGCAGGAGGGCACGTATCCACTACCGGAAGCTCAACTCGACCGCTTCATGTTCCTGATCGAACTCGACTATCCGTCGGAAGCGGAGGAGGTTTTAATTGCCCGCACGACGACGGGCGATGCACTGCCGGAATTGAACCACATTTTGACCGCGGCCGAGATCATCGAACATCAGGACCTGGTGCGCCGCGTGCCCGTGCCGGATCACATCTATCAATATGCCGCACGACTGGTCCGCAAGACACGCCCTGCCGATCCCACGGCCCCGGCGTGGATGAAGCCTCTTGTTTCCTGGGGAGCCGGCCCGCGGGCCGTGCAGTTCCTGATATTGGGCGCCAAAGCCCGTGCCGCTCTCCACGGCAGTTACATGGTGCGACTGGAGGATGTCCATGAAGTGGCCATTCCCGTGCTGACGCACCGTGTCATTACCGCATTCGCCGCGCAAGCGCAGGGCATCGATGCCAAGCAAATCGTGCGGCGCTTGATCGGAGAAATGGACGAGGAGAGTTAGAGGCCCCGGCGGATCCTGTAACCAGGTTGCGCCGTCGTTTTCCGGATGGACGCGTGCCATGTTGCCAGCAAGTCAGCCCAGTACTCTTCTTGATGCGGAAGCGCTATCACGACTGGCGGCCGTGCCGCTGTTCGCTCGACGGCCGATGCAAGGAACCGTCTCTGGCCGGCACTCCAGCCCGCACCGGGGCTCGAGCGTCGAGTTTGCCGAGTATCGCAAGTATGTGCCGGGCGATGATCTGCGACGGCTGGATTGGCGGGCGTTTGGTCGATCGGATCGTTTCTACGTGAAGGAATTCGAGGCAGATACGAATCTGCGGTGCTGTTTCGTCCTCGACACCAGCGGTTCGATGGCCTTCGGTTCGACGGGAATCACGAAGCTGGACTACGCCCGGAGGATTGTGGCGGCGCTGGGCTATCTGGCCAGCCAACAAGGAGACGCGGTCGGATTGTCCTGCGTTGCCAAGGGAATCGTGCAGCAACTCCCTCCACGACGAAACGCCGCGCACCTGCGGTTGGTTCTTGATACGCTGGAAGAAGTTCGGGCCGAGGGGGAAACGCAGCTCGTTTCGGTGCTCCATGAGTTGGCTGAAACCATTCGGCAGCGGGCGCTGGTGATTATCGTTTCTGACCTGTTTGTTGAACCCGAGGCGTTGAAAAGCTGTTTCCAGCATTTGCGGTTTTGCCGGCACGACGTGGCCGTGTTTCACTTGTTGGATCCGTTGGAGCTGGACTTTCAATTCCGTCGGCCGATGCGGTTTCTCGATATGGAAGGAGGCCCGGCGATTTTTGCCGAGCCCAACGAAATCGCCGACCGCTATCAGCGCGCCCTGCAGCAGTACTTGCAACAGTTGCGAGACGTGGTCTTGGAATCGGTCGTCGACTATCACCGGATTTGTCTTGACGAGAACTACGAACAGGCACTGATGCGCTTCCTTATCAATCGTGCTCAATCGAAGACACAGCGATGAGCTTTCTGCAGCCGTGGTTGTTGCTTGGCCTGCCGTTGATCGCACTGCCGATCATCATCCACCTCATCAATCAATGGCGGTTTCAAACGATTCGTTGGGCCGCCATGATGTTCTTGCTTTCCGCCCAGCGGATGGCACGCGGTTACTCACGACTGCGACAATGGCTGATTCTGTTGTTTCGCACCGTGGTAGTGGCCACCTTGGTGTTTGCCGTCAGTCGGCCGTTGGCCAGCGGCTGGTTGGGCCTGACGGTCGGCACGCAGGCCGATACCACGATCATCCTGCTCGATCGTTCGCCCAGCATGCAGCAGCATGCGCCGGGGACGGATGAGTCGAAGCTCGATACCGGACGAAACCAGCTCGTGCGGACGCTCGAAACGCTCGGCTCCGGCCGCTGGGTGTTGATCGAAAGCGTCCGGCACGAGCCGATGGAATTGGAGTCTCCCGCCGCGCTATTAAACGTGGCCAGCGCCGGTCCGGCCAGTGCGCCTGCCGACCTGCCGAGGCTCTTGCAGGCGGCATACGACTACATTCGCGATAATCGCACCGGTCGCACGGAAATCTGGATTTGCTCGGACCTCCGCGAGAACGATTGGAACGCGCGGAGCGGGCGCTGGGCGACGCTTCGCGACGCGTTTCTCGAGCTGCCGCAAGGCGTGCGATTCCATCTGTTGGCCTATCCCCGCACGCCGGTGGCCAACCAGGCCGTGCGCGTGACCGAGGTTCGCCGCCAGGAAACCGGCGACGGCGCCGAGCTCCTCGTCTCGTTGCGCGTGACTCGCCAAGGCGACACGACCGACAAAGTGAGTGTACCCGTCCAATTCGAAATCGAGGGAGCTCGCTCGGTGGCAACGGTTGAGCTCAGCGGCGCCTACAGCGACCTTAAGAATCACCGGATCCCGATCGCGCGCGATCGGCAGCAAGGTTGGGGGCGCGTCGCCATCCCTACTGATGCAAACCCGACAGACGACGAGTTTTATTTTGTATTCGCCAATCCAACGCCACGCCGGACTATCGTGGTTGCGGAAAACCAGCAGGCTGAAGTCCCGTTGCGGCTGGCGGCTGGCATTAGCCCCGAGCCGACGCTGTTGGCAACGGCCGAATCGATCTCGCGTGATCAACTCGCCGCGGTCGCTTGGGACCAGATTGGTCTGGTGCTCTGGCAGGCGCCGCTTCCGACCGGAGCGAATGCGGAGCTCTTGGACAACTTTGTCCGTCGGGGAGGAGAGGTAATGCTCTTTCCGCCGGATAACCCTGGGAGCGAAAAGCTGTGGGGTTTGAGTTGGGATGCCTGGCAATCGCAAAACGACCGCTTCGTGGTCGGTTCGTGGCGCGGCGACGACGACCTCGTGTCGCGTACCCTGAGCGGAGCCGCGCTGCCAGTCGGACAGCTTAACGTCCTGCGATATTGCACGTTAGCCGGCGAGCTAACCTCACTGATCACGCTTGAGGGAGGTGCGCCTTTGCTGGCCCGCCTGCCGACCGATCGGGGCGGCATCTATCTGTGGACGACGACGCCGGCGCCGCGCGATTCTTCGCTGGCCCGCGAAGGCATCGTGCTCTATGCCGCGGTCCAACGTGCACTTGCCGCCGGGGCGGCCGTGCTTGGCAAGGCCCGGCAATTGGATGCCGGACAAGAGACCGATGAGAGTCCAGGAAATTGGCAGCGAGTAAGCGGGGAGGACGATCGCCTGTCGACCGAAGCGGCGTACCAGCGCGGCGTGTATCAAGCGGATGACCGATTGCTCGCCGTGAACCGTCCTGCGGCGGAAGATGAAGGTGCAGTTTTGGCTGACGCTCGCGTCGACGAGCTGTTTCGCGACCTGAATTACCTTCGCGTCGAGGACCAGGCGGGCAACCTGGGATCGTTGGTCCAGGAAATTTGGCGAGCATTCCTGCTGGCCATGTTGATTGCCTTGATTTTGGAGGCCGTCTTGTGTCTGCCCCGAGTTGCGCGGCGCGGGAGCAAACGCATGACGATCAACCACTCTTTGACGTTCCTGTGGGCGCCGTGGTCGATCGCGGTGTCGCTGGCCGTGATTGGCGGCACCGCGGCCCTGTGCTTTCTGGCTTGGCGGCGCAGCGGCTACCGTCGCGATTATGGTGTGTTGGAACTGCTGCGGCTTGCCACGGTTTGTGTGATTGCCGTCGCGTTCAACCAACCCGAATGGATTGAGGAATATCGACCGGAGGAAAAACCGTCGATTGCTGTGTTGTGGGACGACTCGGCAAGTATGGAGACCCGCGACGTTCCCATGGGCGAGTCGACTTCGGCGGCCGTTGCAACCCGCCGGGAGGCCATTGCGCCGCTCATCGAAAGCACCTTTTGGCACGCGCTCGAGGAGCGGATGAACGTGGTCGTGCAATCGTTCTCCGGGGGCGAGGACAAAAAGGAGACGAATCTTTATGAGCCCTTGGTCCAAGCCCCCAGGCGTTTGAAAAATCTCCGTGGCATTGTGCTTGCCACCGACGGCGACTGGAACACCGGCCAACCACCGGTGCAGGCCGCGACGGCGCTGCGACTGAAAGACATTCCGCTATTCGTTGTGCCGGTCGGCAGTCCGTCGCGATTGCCCGACGTCGAACTGCTGAGTTTGGATTCGCCCACGTTTGGCATCGTGGGAAAGGCCGTGCGAGTTCCCTTTACGATCGATAGCACCCTGCCCCGTGAATACCTGGCCAATGTCACGCTCACGGCCTCCGACGGTCAACAACTCACCAAGGAAGTACGCGTCGCCGCGATGGGACGCACGAACGATTGGATTCTGTGGAAACCATCCGAGGTTGGCGACTACACGTTGACCCTTGACGTTCCCAAGCAGAGCGACGAGCTCTTGGCCGACAACAACCGGCTTTCGGCGCCCATCGCCATTCGCGAGGAAAAGCTGCGAGTGCTGCTGGTGGAGTCGGTCCCCCGCTGGGAATATCGCTACCTGCGAAATGCCCTGTCCCGCGATCCGGGCGTCGATTTGTCGTGCCTGCTCTTTCATCCCGGTCTGGGCAAGGTTGGCGGAGGTAACAAGGACTATATCAAGGCCTTTCCCAGTGGGCTGGATGAGTTGGCCAAGTTCGACGTCGTCTTTCTCGGCGACGTCGGCTTGGAAGACGGCCAGCTAACGAGCGAGGACTGTCGACTGTTGCGCGGGCTGGTCGAGCACCAGGCCAGCGGCCTCGTCTTCATGCCCGGCTGGCAAGGCCGGCAGCTCTCACTGCTCGATTCGGAACTGGCCGACCTCCTGCCGGTCGTGCTCGATGCAAGTCAACCGGGTGGGTGGGGATCGCGGATGCCGAGCCATTTTGAATTGACCGAGTTGGGCCGTCGCAGCCTGCTCACCAAGCTTGCCGACACGCAGGGGGAGAACATCGAGGTCTGGGGTGGTCTGCCGGGGTTTCAGTGGTACGCGCCGGTCGTTCGTGCCAAACCGGGCAGCGAAGTTCTCTGCGTTCACCAGGACATAACGAACGAGTTTGGCCGCCTACCGCTATTGGTCACGCGGACTTTCGGCGCCGGAAAAGTGCTGTTCATGGGAACTGACGGGGCTTGGCGATGGCGCAAAGGCGTGGAGGATAAATACCACTACCGCTTTTGGGGGCAGGTGGTACGCTGGATGGCGTACCAGCGCAACATGGCTAAGGGAGAAACCATGCGCATGTACTACTCGCCCGAACAGCCCCAGGTGCGGCAGACCGTTGCCCTCAACGCAAACGTCATGGAACGCAGCGGGGAGCCGCTCCCCCAGGGGGACGTTACCGCGCGCGTCGTCGCTCCGTCGGGCAAGGCCCAGACCGTGCGGCTGAGTTCCTTTGGAGACGAGTGGGGGGCCTTCTCCGGACGCTATACCACGCAAGAGTCGGGTCGCCACGAAGTGACACTGGCTTGCAAGCAGACGGGTGCCACGTTGGAGGCCTCGTTCTTCGTGCAAGGTGCCCCCATCGAGCGGATTGGTCAGGCGGCGCGGCCCGATGTGTTGGACGAATTGGCCCGTGTCACGCGCGGAAAGGTCATTGCCGTGAATCGGCTCGACCAGGTGCTAGAGTCGTTGGCCGCCATGCCCGATCCGCCGGCCTCGGTGCGGCGCGTGCAACTGTGGTGCCATCCGGCCGTGATGGCGGTTTTGGTGGTGATGCTGGGCGCATTTTGGGTGGGGCGCAAGACAATTGGATTGATTTGAGATGGATGTGAGTACAACGACGTTGATTTCACTAGGATAGAGAGTCGGCGAAGGCGACGATTGCGTGACGTGGTGCCGATCGATCCCGATATCGAAGGAGCAGGATTGCCATGAGCGTTGCACGATTCAATTCGGAGCTGCAGCTACCCGATTCGTTGCAGGCGCAACTATTGGAGTTTCGGCGCCGGGTCTGGACCATCAAATTGGTCGAAGCCGCCTGCGGCGCGGTATTCGGGGTCGCGGTCGCGTTCATCATCCTGTTCGCACTTGATCGCGTCGTCGAAACGGCGACCTGGGCGCGGGTGACGATCTTTCTTTCGGCGCTGGTCAGTTGTGCTTTGGTGCCTCTTTACATGCATCGCTGGATATGGAGGCACCGGCGCCTGGAACAATTGGCTCGCCTGTTGAGCCGCCGCTATCCGAGTATCGGTGACCAGATTCTCGGCATTATCGAACTGGTGCGCAGCGAATCCGAGCAGGTCCGCTCGCGAGCGCTCTGCGAAGCAGCCATCCAACAGGTCGCCGAGACCGCGGCAAAGCGAGATTTCCGCGACGCCGTGCCTGATCCGCGACATCGAATGTGGGCCTGGCTGGCCGCGGTCCCGCTGGCATTGGCAGTCGGAGTTTCGGTTTTGTTTCCGGCAGCGGCTTCAAACGCCTGGTCGCGATTTATTCGTCCGTGGGAGCCGATTCCGCGCTACACGTTCACTCGCATCGCCGAACTCCCCGAGCACCTGGTCGTCGCGCACGGCGAGCCGCTCACGATTTCCGTCCGTTTGCTGGACGAATCTCGCTGGCAACCGGCGACCGGCGTTGGCCAACTGGGTAGTGGGCGTCCGGTGGAGGCGTCGTTGCAAAACGGCGGCTACGTATTCAACTTGCCGCCCCAAATCGACAAGACATCGTTCCGACTTCAAGTGGGCGACGTGAAACAGCAGATCCGCATCGAGCCGATGTTGCGTCCCGAGTTGAGCTCCGTGGTGGCCAACGTGCAATTGCCCGATTATCTGCAGATTTCGCAACCCTTGAAGAAGGACGTCCGCGGCGGGTCGATTTCACTCGTCAAAGGAAGCACCGCGACGTTTCTGGCCACGGCCAACCGCAAGCTGTCGAGCGCTCGCGTGAACGGTCAACCGGCTACACCCGTGGCCCGTGACGTCAGCAGCCCGCCCACGACGGTCGATGCCTCGCGCGAGCTATCGATTTCGTGGCGCGATGAGTTCGGTTTAGACGGAATGGAGCCGTTCAAGATCGCAATTACTGCTCGCGACGATGAGCCGCCCGCGGTGTCTTGCGAAGGCCTGCCTCGGAAGAAGGTGGTATTGGTCTCCGAAACGCTGAGCTTCAAGGTTGCTGCTCAGGATGACTTCGGCGTCAAGGTTGTCGGCGTCGAATGGCAGGGCGACGAGAAGTCGGAAGTTTCAACCCCCGCGCGCGGCGAGCAAGTACTGGCGGCCGGATCGAGCGCCAAGCAGGCCGTGGAACTGGCGGGCACGTTTTTGCGCAGACGCTGGGCATTGAACCGCAGCCGATCAGCGTGCGCATTTTCGCGGAAGATTACTTTCCCGGACGCAAACGATCGTACTCCCCCGTCTACCAACTTTATGTGCTCAGCGCCGAGCAGCACTATATCTGGTTGACCGAGCAACTGAGTAAATGGCATCGCCAGTCGCTGGACGTTCGCGACCGCGAGTTGCAGTTGCACCACGCCAACCAGCAATTGCGGATGCTGTCGGCCGACGAACTCGACCAGCCTGACACACGGCGCCGCATCGAAAGTCAGTCGGCCGCCGAGCGCGCCAACGGGCGCCGACTGAGCGGACTCGTTACCAACGGCGAAGAACTGGTCCGCCAGGCGATGCGGAATCCGGAGTTTGGCGTAGGCCACCTGGAACAATGGGCCGAGATGCTGGCGATTCTCAAGGACATTGCCGGCAATCGCATGCCCAACGTGGCCGACCTGTTGAAGCAGTCGTCGCAGTTGCCCGCCAAGATCGCAAGCGCGGCCAGCAAGGGACCCACGGCGGGCCAGGTGCGCGGCGGCCAGGGGAAATCGCGGCCGACCGAAAGCAAGCCACACTCGCCCGTTCCGCAAGTGGTCGACGCCGAGAGTTCTCAACAGCCGGCCAGCAAGGATGAAGAGGCTCAGGAACCGAACAAGAAGAATTCGAGTCCCAAGCTCCGCTTGCCGGTCACGACGGTCGCCGGAAAGGGCAAAAAGTCGGACGGCCAGACACCTGAGGGCGAAAAACTCGAAGAGGCGGTCGTGGCACAGCAAGACCTGCTGGCCGAGTTTGACAAAATCGCCGACGAGTTGAACAAGGTGCTGGCGAATCTCGAGGGCAGCACGCTGGTCAAACGGCTCAAGGCGGCCGCCCGCCAGCAATACTCGGTTGCCGGCAAAATCTCCGATCAACTCACCGGTACGTTCGGGCATCCCGGCAGTCCGATCCCGTCTGCGAAGGTGGTTCTTGAACAGGTGTCGACGCTGGAGGAGGCCAGCAGTCAAAACCTATCGACGATCATGGACGATATGCAGGCCTACTTCGAGCGACGGCGTTATCAGCGATTCAAAACCGTGCTCGACGAAATGCGCGAGGAGGACGCCGTCGGCGGCCTGCGGCAACTCAGCGATGACGTCCGTAAGGAGACTGGCATGTCGATCGCTCAGTGTGAGTTTTGGTCCGATACCTTCGATCGTTGGGCCGACAATCTGGTCGATCCGGCTTGTGCCGGCAAATGCCCGGGCTGCAAATCCAAGGGAAGCTTGCCGCCGTCGATCGTGCTCGAAGCGATGCAGATTTTGGAGGCCGAGGTGAACCTGCGAGAGGACACCCGTGTGGCCCAGCAGGCACGCGCGGCGCTCGAAGCTAAGGAGTATGCTCGTCGCGCGGGCGGTCTACAGACTACGCAAAAGGGCCTCTCCAAGCGGGTGGCCGCGCTGACCCAGCGGATCCGCGAACTGCCGGATGGCGAGGCGGATTTTGCCAAGGAGATCAACCTTTTGGGGCAGGTCGAAAGCGTGATGGATGAAGCCGCCGAGATTCTCGGGCGTCCGGAAACCGGTTCGCCGGCGATTGCGGCCGAAACCGAGGCGATTGAACTGCTGCTGCAATCGAAGCGGATCAATCCCAATGGAGGCGGCGGAGGCGGTTCCAACCCCGGCGGCGGTGGCGGCGGAACCACCACCGACTCGGCCTTGGCGCTGATCGGCTCGGGCCTCAACGACAAGGAGGTTCGCGAGGATCACGGTGTGTCGCAAGCGACCGGCGAGACCGGAAATTCGCTTCCCGAGGAGTTCCGCGCCGGCTTGGATGAATACTTCAACCGCTTGGAAAGCGACCGCGCCGCACCGTGATGTGCGCACATCCGGCCGTTGAACCAACCCATGGAAATGAGACGCGTGTTATGAAAATTGCTGGCTGTCGTACGACCGCCCTGATGTTACTTCTGGTCTCAAGCTGCGCGCTTGTGAGTCGCGCAGAAGAACCGGTGAAGCGAGCGAAGGCCGAAAACAAGCAGGCTCCGGCAGTAGCACCGGCCGCGGATGCGGCGGCGCCCGCGGCCAAGCCCGCACCCGCAGCCAACAAAGCCGCGGCCGCACCCGCGGTACGACGGTTGGTGATACGCAATGCGGGCAACAAGGACCTTGTGGTTAACGGACTCATGCAGCGAGCGAACAACCAAAATGCGCTGGTTGATCAGTGGAAGCGGCAATTCCGGCCCATCCTGTTGGCGGAGCTCAACGCCGTGCGTCAGTACTGCAAGCCGACTGTCGAACAGCGTCCGGCGATCTTGGCTGCCGGTGAAAAGGGTCTGCAAGAAGCCGCGGTGCAATACGCCAAGATTCAGCAAGGGGGCAACGCCGCCAACGCCGCGGCCAAGTACGGATTCTCTCCCTCAACCGTCATTCGCGACGACCTGATGAAGCAACTTCCTGCGATTCTGTCGCCCGAGCAGTTCGCCGAATACTCGAAACAAACCGAAGCCCGCGTCGCGCAGCGAAAACGCGCAGCGATTCTGTGTTTCGTCTCCCGTTTGGACGACGCCCTGTGTTTGAGCGACGAGCAACGCGCGCAGATTTTGCAATCCGTCTCGTCGAAATGGCGAGACCATTGGGAGCACTGGCTTATGATCAGCCGTTACGGAGAGCAGTATTTTCCGCACGTGGCGGACGACCTCTTGGAACCGCACCTGGATGCCGGACAGAAGTCAATCTGGCAAGGTTTGTCGAAGATCGGCGGCGTTCAGTTCTTAAGTCCGATCGTTCAGCCGCAAGACGACACCGAGTGGTGGCAGGCCGAACAGGCAAAGCCCGTTGAACCGCCCGATGCTGCCGTGGACCCCCGAGTCGGTCCCAACGGTTTGCTGGAGGTCATTGCGGAATGACTCAGACGGTACGAACACTGTTGTTGGTGTCGGGAATTGCCACCCTTCTTGCGCATGCCGCCGTGAGCTGGGCCGCGCCGGATGATTTGGAAGGCGCGCCTGCCCCGGCCCAGCCACAGCAGCCGCAGATGGTCTTTAATCAAGCCAACTTCGATCAATGGGTTTTCCAAAATCGCCAAAACGCGACCAAAGCCCGCTCGCAGATTGAAGATCGGCTCAAGCTGCAACTTACGAGCGCCGCCCGCAGGTTTGGACTTTCCGACTCGCAACAGCGGAAATTGCAACTGGCCGCCGACGGCGATATTGCGCGGTTTTTTGACGAAATCGAAATTGTTCGCGGGAAGTTTGGTGAGTTAGCGAATGATCCGAACGCGCTGGGGCCGTTTTGGCAGCAGGAGATTCAGCCCTTGCAGACGAAGATGACGAGTGGCTTGTTCGGGGCCGAGTCGCTGTATTCCAAAGTGCTTAAAGCAATTCTCGATTCCGAGCAAGGTGCCGACTACCAGGCAACCTTGGAGGAACGGCGCAGATTCCGGTATCGAGCGGCCATCGAGGCGGCGATCTCGATGTTGGAAGACGGGGTTCCGCTCGAACAACGGCAACGCGATGCCTTGATCAAACTGTTGGTCGAACGGACACAACCGCCAGCCACGTTTGGGCAATTCGACTACTACCTCGTCGTGTATCGCTTGTCGACGTTGCCCGAAAAGGACCTCCAGGCGTTGTTGGACGAGCGACAATGGGAACTCCTGCAGCCGCAACTGCAACAAGGTCAGGCGATGAAACAAATGTTGGTTCAGGGGCAGGTGATTGACGCTGAGTGATTTCGCCACGAGACATGATGGTAGACACACGCAAAACTCGATTGATACTTCGGTCCTTGTCGCACCGTGCGCAGAATCTCATTTGGCCGGTCTTGTTGTCGGTCATTTGCTGGGCATTCACGATTGGTTCGGCTGCCAATGCCCAACTGCCCAATGCGCGCGTGGGCGACGTCGTCCCGCGCGATGTGCGCGATATCTACGAACGAGGTCTGCAGTACCTGGCAACGACGCAGCGCGAGTCGGGCGATTGGCAAGGCGGCCAGACTGGGCCTGGTGTCACCGGTTTGGCGCTGATGGTGTTCCTCGCATCGGGCGAGGATCCCAACTTCGGTCTGTATAGCAGCCACGTTCGACGCGCGCTGCGGAGCATCATCTCGCAACAAGATTCGAACACCGGATACCTCGGCTCCAGCATGTACCATCACGGGTTCGGCATGCTTGCATTGGCGGAGGCCTACGGAACGGTCGACGACCGCAACCTATGGACTGGCAGCGAGCCAAAGCATCGTTCCATCGGAGAGGCCCTGCAACTGGCGGTTCGCGCGGCGATCACCTCGCAAAAGAAAAATCCCCTCGGGGCCTGGCGCTATTCGCCCGATAGCCGCGACGCCGACACCTCGGTCAGCGGCGCGGTGCTGGTTGGACTGCTGGCCGCGCGGAATGCAGGCATTGAAGTTCCGGACGAAGCCGTCGACAGGGCTATCAAGTACTACGCGAATATGACCACCAACTCGGGACAGGTGGGCTACTCAGGCATTGGGGGCGGCGAGTCGCCAGCCCGCACTTCCATCGCCACGTTGGTCTTTGCGGTCGCGCGGCGCAAGGATTTGCCGCAGTTCAAGGCCGCGCTGGGCAACCTCACCGAACGACTCGAAAATACATCCAACAGTTATCCCGAGTACACCCGCTACTACCAGGCCCAGGCGCTGTTTCAAGGAGACGTCGAGGCTTGGGAAAAATGGAACAAGCTCTTGGTTCGGCAGCTCAAATCGATTCAGGCCGACGACGGCAGTATCCCGTCTCAGTTTGGCAAGCCGCTGGGCACGTCGATGTCGCTGTTGGGTTTGGCCTTGAACTTTCGATTTTTGCCAATTTACGAACGATAGACAGCACTCCCGGTTGTGATCATGAACACTCCCCTCGCGTGCCTGCCAGAGCGGCCTCGGATTTCCGTTGAAAGGCCGGCAATCGACCGTCCTTCTCAAGCCGCTGGCTGGCTTGCAGGCGGAGTCTGTGTGCTGGCCGCAATGGTTGCCGGCGCGGCGCGGGCCGCCGATGCAAGCGAGGCGGTTATCCTACTTTCCAACGGCGACCGTGCCGTCGGCGAGTTGGTTGCGTCGGGAGACCGTGAACACTTCGTTTGGAAGTCGCCCGGATTCGGCGGCCCTTTTCAGTTTTCGCTCGCGTCGGTCGAGGGGATTCGCTTTCCGCCGCCTCGGGAGTTTCCTCAGGCAGAGGGTGCCTATTTCTTCGAATTAGTCGGCGGCGACTTGCTTGTCGGCACGCTCAAGGCGCTTGACGAGGAATCCGCGGTTGTCGAGGTTCCCAGACTTGGGACATTGCACATCGACCGGGCCGTCCTTCGCCGTATGCAGCGTCGCACCAATTCCGAGTTTGTCTTCAGTGGCCTGACGGGCCTCGATGGTTGGGAAGTTTCCGGCAAGGACGGCGGCTGGCGAGAGGACGCCGGGCATTTCGTCGCCAGTGACAAGGGGACTGGCATCTATCGCGATCTGAACATCCCTGGAAAAGCCCGGCTGGAAATTGATCTTTCCTGGACTGCCAAGCCGAATTTCAAACTGTCCCTGGGTGTCAAAAAAGGAGTGAAAACAAAACTCAGCTCGAACTCCGTCGAAGTTTGGGGCGACCGGCTTGTCGCCGTGTGCGAATCGGAGCGGGACGGCGACGTTAGCGTTCTGAAGCAACTCAGTTCGGAACCGGGAAGGATTTCTCTCGAGATCTACTTAGATCAGCCCGGAGGACATATGTTGGTTGCCTCGGCCGACGGTAAACTCCTTGCCGATCTGAAAGTCGCGAGCAAGAATCGGCAGACGTTCGGCGGTCTGAGCATCGACAACCTTGGTGGCGACCTGCGAGTTGAGAATCTGCGGATCTACAAATGGAACGCCGAACCCCCGCAGATTGGCCCACCCGACCAGACCAAAGTTCTTCTGGCCGGCGGCACGACCGAGGTGGGCACGGTTCGATCCTACGACGCCGCGCAAAACCAGTTCGTCGTGAAGTTCAACGATGGCGAGCGACGGGTTCCCGCCGACGAGATGGCCGGCTGCACGTTCGGCGCGACTGCGGAAGTCGCGTCGGGAAACCTGCGGGTGGTGCTGTTATCGGGAATGCGCATCAGCGGCAATCTGGTACGGGTTGAAGGCGACCGGGTTTTCGTGAAGTCCTCTGGCATCCGGGAGCCGTGGTCACCGGAGTTTGGCACACTGCAGGCAATCACGGTCGTCCGACCGGAGCGCGACCCGCCAAAACAGGAGGGTCGCATTGGCCGGCTCGAAATGGATGGCGTTACGCTGCACGGCCGACTGGTAGATGGTGACGTGGGGAAGAATAGCTGTCTCGTTTGGCAGCCCATCGCCAGTAGCGTGGCAAGTCCGCTCGAGCGCGGCGCCTCGGCGCGCGTGATTTATCGCGAACCGCCACCACCCGTAAGCCACCCGGCGGCGGGATCGACGCCGAAGGTTCGAAGGCTTGCCGTCCACCAAGACGTGCTCCGGCAACTCCGCATCCATGGCCTCCGCCGCGATAACGTAGAGCCCTCCGCTGTCGCGCCTGCTGAATGCGTTTTGCACTTGCGCTCGGGAGACAAGCTTCCCTGTACCATGGCTTCCATCGACGAGAATGGGATCTTGTTCAAGTCTCCCGTTACCGACGCGACGTTCATACCCCACGAGAGCGTGAAAGTACTGGAACTGCTGCCCAACGCAGCTCCTGTTCATATCGCGAAGGAAAAGAGAGACCGACTGCTCACCTTGCCGCGGATGCAGCGCGATAGCCCGCCCACGCAATTGATACGAGCCGTCAACGGCGACTATCTGCGGGGCCGGCTCGTGGCGATGGACGACAAAAACTTACAGGTCGAAATTCGGCTGGAAACCAAAACCATTCCGCGCGAAAACGTGGCACGGATTATCTGGTTGCACGCCGATGAAACCGACCAGGCCGCGTCGCCGCCGGCCGATGAGCAGCAGTCCGCCACGCGGGTTCAGGCAATTCCACCCAACGGCAACCGTTTGACGTTCGAGGCCAAACAAGTGGCAGCCGGGATTCTCACCGGACAAAGCAAACTGTTGGGCAATTGTCGCGTTGACTTGAACGAGATCGACAAACTGCTCGTCGGTAGCGCGATCGAAGAGGCGGCGGCCGCGCTCGTCTTTCATAACTGGAGGCTGACACCGTCGCTCGACCCGCTCGAATTTCAGGAAAATGGCCTGGCCGAGGACGCCTCGATCGAGGGAGTCGAGTCTGCGCTGGTCGGCAAGCCGGCGCCCGATTTCGAATTGCAATCTCTTGAAGGCGGCAAGTTTCGTCTCTCCGACCGGAAGGACAAGGTGCTCGTGCTCGACTTTTGGGCCTCTTGGTGTGGTCCTTGCTTGCAAGCCATGCCTCAGGTTCATGCCGTTGCCCGCGAGTTCGCGGACCAGCAAGTCGAACTTGTCGCGGTCAATCTGCAGGAGACACCCGAGCAAATCAAAGCGGCACTGGAGCGTCTCGGACTGACGATGACCGTAGTCCTTGATCGCGACGGGCTGGTGGCCGAAAAGTATGGTGCCACTGCCATCCCGCAAACCGTCGTCATCGACCGCGACGGCAAAGTCGCGCGGCTCTTCGTCGGCGGCGGACCGCGATTTGATGAAACGCTTCGCCAAGCATTGCAAAGTCTGTTGTCAGCCGGTGGTGACCAGCCGGATGCGCAGCCATAATTCGCCGCGCGTTGGATCACCAGATGATCCAACACCAGGAGAAATTCATGATCCCCGCGACTCGTCGCCCGCGAACAGGACAGACCCCGAATCAGGTGATTTGCGCCGCTGGCAAATTGGCGATCGGTTTGTGGATAGCCGCTATTGTGCTACCGGCCGTGGGTCTTTGTGCGGACGACGGCCTGGGAATATACATCATGAAGATCGACGGCAGCGAAGAGCGCAAAGTCGTGGAGGTCGATGGCTTCAAGAAACACTGGTCGCCCCGCTGGAGTCACGACGGCCAGCGTATTGCCTTCGACGTTTCGCAAGGACCCAACGGCGAACGCAAGGTTTTTATCGTCAATCGCGACGGAACAAACCTGCGGGAGATCGAAGGACATGGCGCTCCCGACTGGTCTCCTGACGACCAGCAATTGGTTTTTCATCATTTTGGTGGAGGCCTGCGGGCCGGCATCTGGGTGCAGAGTCTCGCTACGGGCGGACGCGACTGGGTGATCGAAGGCACCTGGCCCCGTTGGAGCGCGGACGGCACCAAGATCGCCTTCAATCAAGGGAACACGGTTCGCTACCTCGATTTGAGCAACAACGAAGACCGGCTACTCGTCGATGGGTTTGCGCAGCGCCCCACAGCCTATGACTGGTCGCATGATGGGCAGCGTCTGGCATTTTTTTCGCGGGCAACCGCGGATGGTCCGCGTGGATTGTATATCGCCCGGGTCGGTGCCGTGAGTCAGGAGTTCAAACCGCGCTACGAACGCGACGGCATGGTTGGCGGCCACGTGAGTTGGTCGCCCGATGATTCGCAGTTGGCCTTCACAATCGATTCGTTCATCTACGTGATCGACGTGAACGGCGACCAGCCTCCCCGCCGGCTTCCTGGCCAACCCGACAAAAGTCGCGACCCAGCCTGGTCGCCCGACGGCAAGTGGATCGCCTTTGCCCGGAGACACTTTCCCGAGTGACGGCGCACGACCACATAACAATCACGACCGCCGGCTAGGAGGACAGTCTTGCGCACAAATCATTCGGTTGTCTCGGGTGACTGTCCATCGCGAGTATCTTCACAACGTTTTCGGTTCTTGGCTCGCCTCACCATTGCTGGCTTCGCCCTTCTCCTGGTATCTCCGTCTGGTCCATTGGTGCGCTGCCTGCTTGAACGAGGCGGAACAGCCGTGCTCGGTGCAGAAAATCCCCCCGATCAATCGGCTGCCGGCAATCCACCGCAGCCCAAGAACGACGCACTTGGTGATCCGCTGCCCGAGGGTGCCCGATTTCGGCTCGGCACGACTCGGTTTCATGCTCCCTCGGGAGTTCACGACATGGCCCTGTCTCCCGATGAAAAGACGCTCGTCACATTGGGCGACGAGGTCATCGCCTGGGACACAGCCACCGGCAAACGGCGCTGGCAGGCGATGACAAATGACTGCGGTTTTCGCTTGCCGGGAGCTGCCTACGGAATCCACGCCATCGCGTTTACGTCCGACAGCCAGGAGTTCTACACTCCCGGAAGAACCGGTGGACTGATAATTTGGGAGACCCGCTCCGGCCGCCATCAAGATGTGGTGATCGACCGGGGGGGCGATGATGCCGCAGGACCGGCCGCTTTTTTTGCCGGGCGCTCGGGAGACTATCGCTCAATCGAGGTCACGGCCGACGGACAGATGGCGCTCGGCAGCGCGGGGGGCATCCTCGTGATTCATGGCAATGACGGCAGCGCGTTTGAGATCGAAAATCATCCCCACGAAATGCCAAACCAGAATCGGGACCGACTGCAGTTTGGCGGCCCTTATGGGTACGTTCGTTTTGCACCCGATGGACGCAACCTGGCCGTGGTAACCAGCGACAACCCGGAATTCATTCGGATCATCGACGCGAAAGATGGCCAGCAACAGCGGCGGATTCCACTCAAATCGCGGCTGGTTCGCATGGACTTTTCACCGGACGGCAAGCAGATCGTAACCACCGAGCGCGACAGCGCCGTGCGAATGTACGACGTCCGGTCCGCGCGGCCACTCTGGTCTCAAGTGCTCCCACTTAATGATCCCCATGAAAACTACACCTCAGCCGTCGCGTTCAGCCCCAATGGCAATTGGGTGGGGGTATGCGCCACGGACTACAAGATACGGCTCTTGGATGCCCTCAATGGCGCACAAATTACGGAGATGAAGGGACACGTTTGGTACCCCTGGTCCCTGGCATTCACGGCCGACAGCAAGATGCTTTACTCCTCGGGATGGGACGGAGCCGTGCGGCGTTGGGATCTGGCCGCTCACAAGCAAATGGAACTACCTCAGGGTGTGTGGGGGTCGGAGGTCGTGGCTGCCTCACCCGACGGCCGCACCGCAGCCTATCAGGATGGTTGGGGTGCCATCCGCATCGTGGACGCCGATCGGGGAGTCGAACTGCGCAAGTTTGATCTACCTGGAACTCGCTATGCCCAACTGACGTTCTCGCCGGACGGCCGTCAGTTGGCTGGCGGCGGGGGCGAAGGGGGCAACAATCAGGTCACGGTCTGGGATATGGCCGCCGGAAAAGTTGTGCATCGCTGGGAGTGGCCGCGCGGTCGCGATCCGAAGTCAACGGTCGAAGCATTGCAGTTTTCCTACGACGGAAGCCGCCTGGCGGCTGGCGTGTTCCGCCAGTCGTTTGCCTATCTTTGGGATCTGACCACCGGCGAGCAGATTGCCGAACTCCCCCACAAAAGCATCTATGGTCTGTCTTTTGGACCCACTGGCGAGTTGGCCACGGCCGGTTGGGATTCGACCGTGCGACTTTGGGATGGTCAAAGCGGGAAAATACGGCAAGAAATCGACTTGAAGCCCGTCTTCCCAGACGCTAACGACCTTCGCATGTACACGGTTTGCTATGCCCCCCAGGGCGGCCTGCTGGCAACCGCTCACCTCGATGCCACGGTGCATGTCTGGCAGGCGGATCGCATGACACTGCAAAGCCAGTTTGCCGTGGACGGGCGTTTCGTCTATGGGGCGGTGAGCTTTTCTCCGGACGGTTTGTGGCTGGCGACGGGCAGCATGAACGGAAACGTCGCCCTCTACGACGCAGCCAGCGGCGACAAGGTCTGGAGCGTCGGCAAGCATTTGGGCCACGTGTATCACGTCGACTTTGGCCGAAATAGCCAATCGCTGCTGACCGGCGGCGCCGACGGAGTTGGCTACCAATGGGACCTGCGGCCGACTGAGCCGGCCTCGGGAAAAACACCGGCCGCACTTTGGGACGATCTGGCTGGCGACGACGGCACGGCGGCCTATCGGGCGATGTGGGAACTGGCTGCCGCGGCCGACGATGCCGTCGATTTGTTGGGCGAGAAGCTGCGCCCGGTCAAGGACGTCGTCGATCCCAACCGCGCAACCGAAGGTGAAATGGTCGAAGAGAATCTACGCCAACAGATCTTGCAAAAGCGATTGGCGGCCGGCGAACCCGACGTCCAAAGCGAATTGACATTGCGACGTGCGTTGGCACTGCTCGCCCAAATCGACACGCCTGCGGCAGTTCAACTACTTAAGGACCTGGCAGCACAGGGCCCGACAAGCGATCTCGGACGCCTGGCCGCCGCTGCTCTTCAGTGGACAGGTTCGACGAAATGATGTTGCCCGCGGCGCAACTTTCGTAAGCTATGGCATCCGGCTCGTGCGACCGCGACGCGGGACACAAATTCCGCTGATTTGCAGTCGGCAGTACGCGTCGCGAGACAGTGAATAGACGTCGTCTCGCGGCTGTGTTATCTTCAGGGTCTCGCACAAACCGCCGGTTGCTTTCCTCCGGTATCCGCTTTTCCCTCGATCCCCAGCCTATGAAACCGTTTGCAGCAGGATTGGCTTGCCTCGTCTGTTCCTTGGCCATGGCAGAGCCGGCGATTGATTTCTTCCAGCCCCTTGTGCCACCGCGCAGCATCGCAGTCGTGGCCCACCGCGGCCTGGCCCATCTGGCGCCCGAGAATACCAAGCGGGCGATCGGATTGTGCATCGACGACGGCGTCGAGTGGGTCGAAGTCGATGTTCGTCGTACAAAAGATGGCCATCACGTCCTGTTCGCCGACGAGCGTCTGGATATCAAAACGGATGGCGCAGGCGTCGTCGCAGATCACACGCTCGAGCAGCTCCAAAAACTCGACGCTGGAAGCTGGTTTGCCAAACGCTTTCGCGGAACACGGATGCTCTCGCTCGACGAGTGCCTGGCGCTCGCGAAAGACAAGATCAACCTATGCCTCGACTGTAAAGACGTCGCCGCCGACGCACTCGTGGCGACCATCAAGGCTGCCGGAATGGAGCGCCAAGTCCTTGTCTTGGGCGACAAAGACACTCTGCGGGGCGTACGCGACGTTGCCAAGCGCACCCTGGCAGTCATGCCAAACGACGTTTCCGCAAACGATTTCGACAAACAAGGTCGGCCGACCGATGATTGTGCCACGCTGCTCGACGAATTGCAGCCGGCGGCGGTGGCACTTCACGCCGAGGATGTCACACCGGCAATTGCCGCCTCGTTGCGGGCTCGAGGAATCAAGGTGTTTGCTGACGCAACCGGCAAGCAGGACGGGCCGAGTTTTTGGGACAAGGCCACTTCGGCGGGCGCAGGATTTTCTCTTGAGCGATGTGCCCGAGGAAGTCGTGGCCCACCTGCTCGATCGAGCATTGCAGCCGCGTCCCGTGAAGTTCGCGTGTCATCGTGGGGCTTCGCGCTATGCACCGGAGAACACGCTGGCAGCGTTCGAAAAGGCCTATCGTCTCCACGCCGACTACGTCGAGTTTGACGTTCGGCCGTCGCGAGACGGCGAATACTTTCTGCTGCACGACGGCAAACTTGATCGCACGACAACGGGCAAGGGGCCGATCCGTGAGGCGACCAGCGCGACCGTCGCCGGGCTCGATGCCGGCAGTTGGTTTGGTCGTCGGTTCGAAGGCGCGCATGTGCCCACCTTGGAACAGTTTTTGGCCGCCGTTCCCAAGGACGTCAACTTGTATTTTGACGCCAAGGATATTCCGCCCGCAGCGCTGGCCGCCGCGCTTGAGAAACACGGGCTGGCCGAGCGAACGGTTGTCTATCAGGGCGCCGGTTATCTCGCGAAACTCAAGCAGATCGACTCGCGCATTCGTGCGATGCCAGGCGCGGGGTCGCTTGCACAAGTCGATGCGCTGGCCACGACGCTTAAGCCGTACGCCGTCGATACGCCGTGGCGCGTGTTATCGAAGTCGTATATCGAACACTGCCACGCTCACGGGATTCAGGTGTTCTCGGACGCCCCTTTTTTTGTCGATGTGCAGGGTTATCGCCAGGCCATCGAGTGGGGCATCGACCTGGTGCAAACAGACCATCCGCTACGTTTGTGGCGCACGATGGAACTTGTGGCGGCCGAGCGGAAGATGCCTTGAGCGGTGGTTGATCATTCCATGCCGAACACAAGACCGCGGCTGTTAATTGTCGGAGCGACCGGGTTTGTTGGCTCGCGCTGGACGCTGGCCGCCGAGCCACATTTCGAAGTTTGGCGCGGCTCGCGAATCGCCGGCGAGGCGGATCGGTCGCTAGCCATCGACATCACCGACCGGCCCAGCGTTCTAGAGGCCTTTGATCGTGTTCGGCCCCAATTCGTCACCCATTTGGCCGCGCTGTCCGACATCGACCGTTGTGAGCGCGAGCGAGACCTGGCCGAGCGGATCAACCTGCAAGGCACGATCCATGTGGCGGAATGCTGCGCCCGAAGTGGCGCACGAATGCTGTTCACATCGACCGACGCCGTCTTCGATGGCACCAAGGGAATTTATCACGAAGAGGACCCGCCGACGCCGCCCAACTGGTACGGACAGACCAAAGCCCGGGCAGAGAAAGCTGTTGCCGAGTTGCTCCCTTCAGCCACGATCGTGCGACTGTCGCTGGTTTTAGGGCGTAGCGCTCTGGGGCGAGGTAATTCGTATCTCGAGAAAGTAACGGCCAATTTGCAGGCCGGAAACCAGATCGTTTCTCCCACGTACGAGTTTCGCAATCCGATCGACGTCGGCACCCTGTGCGCGTATTTGCTCGAGCTAAGCTCCAACCCCGACGCAAGGGGCATTTTTCACGTCGGCGCAAGCGACAAAATGTCGCGCTACGAACTGGCGCGGGCCATCGCCACCCGGCTGGGCGCGGAGCCATCGTTGATTGTGCCGCAAGACTCCGCGGTGCCCGGGCGAGCACCACGCGGACGCGATGATTTTCTGGCGACCGATCGACTGCGCACGGTTTGCCGTACGCCGCTTCCCACCTGCCAACAAGTGATCGAAAGGGCCATTGATGCAACTGCCTAAGGCACTTTACGAGCTCGAGTTCAATCATGGATCGAGCTACGGCGAGGAAGAGCGAGCGGCGCTGCTGGAGGTGCTCGAGGCCTCGGCCCCCTCGTGCGGGCCGAAGGTCAAGGCATTCGAAGACGCATTTGCTAGGTACTGCGGGACGAAATTCGGGCTCGCCGTGACCTCCGCCACCGCCGGCCTCGAACTGGCCATGATCGCCTGCGGCGTCGGGCCGGGTGACGAGGTCATTACGACGCCGCTCAGTTGGATATCGACGGCCAACGCCATTGCCGCCCGCGGCGCTCGAGTTGTCTTTGCCGACATCGACCCTCGTACTTTCAACCTCGATCCAGTCGATGTGGCTAGAAAAATCACGCCTCGCACCAAGGCGATTCTGCCGGTGCACCTGTACGGCCAGTGCGCCGACATGGACGCGCTCGCGGACTTGGCTCGGCCGCGCGGCATTCGGATCGTCGAGGACTGCGCCCATACGGCCGGGGCAACCTACCGTGGACGCAAAGCCGGCACGCTGGGCGATATCGGCGTCTTTAGCTTTCATCAACAGAAGAACATGGTCACGTTGGGCGAAGGCGGCATGGTCACCACCGACGATCCCCAGCTGCACGAGCGCTTGATCTCGTACCGGTCGCTCTGTTGCCGCACTTACGACCCCAAAGGCAAGTACCTTCCCATCGACGAAGCGGCCCAGCCGATGGGCAAACGCTACTGGCTGCTTGATTTTGATGACGTGGGCTATAACTTTCGCATGACCGATGTTCAGGCTGCCGTCGGCCTGGTGCAGTTGGCTAAGCTGGATGGCTTCAACCAGCGCCGGCAGCAGATAGCCGATGCCTATCGCCGGCGTCTGTCCCAGGTCCGCGGATTAACCATGCCCCACGTGGCTCCAGAAAACAGCCACGTTTATCACGTATTTTGCGTGCTCGTCGAACCGGAGTTTCCCCTGAGCAAGGAAGACTTCATGTGGGAACTCTATACCCGCTATCAGATCAAGGTCTGGTCGCACTACATGCCCATTCATTTGACCACGGCCTACCGCAAGTTGGGCCACGGTGAAGGCGAATGTCCGCGTTGCGAAGCCCTGTTTCATCAGTACGTCAGCCTGCCGATTCACCCTCGTCTCTCCGACGAGGCCGTCGATTACCTGCTTTCGAGCATCGAGGGGCTGGCATGACCGAATTCGTCTCCGCCGCACGCGCAATGCGCCAGCGTGGCGAGTTGTTTGACCGCGAGCAACCCATTCACATTGCCCGTTCGCCCGGTCGCCTGGACCTGATGGGCGGCAACGACGATTACACGGGCGGGTTGGTCTTTGAAGCCACGATTCGCGAAGCGACCTGGGCCGCCGCTCAGCAGCGCCAAGATCGCACCATTGTGCTTTCCAATCCGCAAATGGCTGCTCTGGGCTGGCGAGACCGCGTCACGTTTACGCTCGACGAGCTGACCGATGAGGACACGGTGCGTCGGCTGGTCGGCGGCGACGAAAGCGTGCGCTGGACGGCTTACGTGCTCGGCTTGTTCTACTGGCTCAAGCAACACCATCCAGAGCAGGTAGAACGGGGCATGAACGTCTTGGTGCAATCAGACGTTCCACTGAATAAGGGAGTCAGTTCTTCGGCTGCGGTGGAAGTGGCCGTGATGAAGGCCGCCGCCCATGCCTATGGCGTCGATTTGGCCGGCGTGGCACTCGCTCAGGCCTGCCAATGGGCTGAAAACGTCATCGCCCAAAGTGCGTGCGGAATCATGGATCAAATCGCCGTGATCTCCGGCGACGAAGGTTGCGTCTTACCGCTGGTCTGCCAGCCATGCAATCCGTTGCCTTTGGTGCATCTGCCTGCCGGACTGACTTATTGGGGGATCGACTCGGGTGTGAGCCATCAGGTCAGCGGAATCGAATACGAAGCCGCCCGGGCCGCTGGTTTCATGGGCTACAAGCTGATCTGCGATCGTGAGGGGCTGCCGGTCACGCTCGATGCATCGTCGTCGATTGCTCGGTGGACCGATCCGCGCTGGAACGGCTATCTCGCCAACATGTCGCCCTCGGTTTTTCGTACCTTCGAGAACGAGCTGCCAACCGCGATGTCCGGCCAGGAGTATCTGAACGCCGCCGGTATTCACGTCGATCCCTATACGCAGGCCCGTCCGGATGTAGTCTATCGCGTTCGCGCATGCACGCGTTACGCAGTGGAGGAGAACTACCGCGTGCAACTGTTCGTCGAGCTGTTGCGTGGGCTGGGGGCGGGCGAAAACTTGGAGGGCGCGATGCTGATGGGGGAACTGATGCATCAGTCGCATTGGGCCTACACCGACACCGGCCTCGGTTGCCAAGAGACCGATTTGCTCGTCGAGCTGGCACGCCGGCAAGGTCCTCAGCGAGGAATTTTTGGCGCCAAGGTTACCGGCGGCGGCGGGGGCGGCACCGTCGCGGTGCTGGGCCGCGCAGGCGCCGACGACGCGCTGTCCGAAATCGTCGAGCAGTATCGGGCCGAAACCGGCGTTGCGCCGTATGTCTTTCGGGGCAGCTCGATGGGCGCCGACCGCTTTGGCATCGCTACTCTGGAGCCTTGAGTCGATGGATCACTCCACGGAAGCCGCCGTCGTTCCGCGCCGAGTCATCGGACTGTGGTACTTGTTCATCCTGGCGGCGGCGAACTTGATTTGGGCCGGTCAGGGAACCGCGGTCAAAGTGCTGGAAGCCCGCGATTGGCCGCCGATCGCGATCACGTTTTTGCCGTTTTACATCACCACGCTGTTGCTCGTGCCGATCCTCATCTGGCAACGGCGTCGCAACCCGAACAGTGTGCGGCCGACGTGGAACGATTGGTGGCGATTCGCGCTGGCCGGCGTGCTGGGGCAGGTGCTCGCGCAACTGGGAATGACCTCTGGGATACACCGCTCGCTGGCCTCCAACGGTGCCATCTTGAATCTGCTGATCCCCGTCATTACGGCAATGTTGGCAACCGTGATGCTGCACGAGCGTCTTTCGCGGCTCCGCATTGCTTGCCTGGTGATTGGGCTGGCTGGTGTGATGTTGATGTCGACGGGAGACCTGAAACAGGCGGCACTGTTGCGAAGCGACTACTTGATTGGCAACCTGCTGATCCTGGTCGGCTGTTTTGGATCCTCCTTTTACAACGTGTTTTGCAAGGGCCTCTTGGAACGCTTTGGTGAAGTGGAGATCCTGATTTTCAGCTACATCATGGCGTCGTTGGCAAGTCTACCGCTGTTGATCTGGGTCGAACCGTTTGATTTTAGTTCGTTGCGCGCAATGGATGGGCCGGCATGGCTGGCGTTCGGGTTTCTGGCCGTGTTTATGTATGGCGCTTCGATGTTGCTGTTCTTCTATGTTCTCGAACATTTGAGCGTTACCGTGGCCTCGGCTTCGCTCTACCTGGTGCCGGTGTTCGGCGTGTTTTTTGCCGTGACGATTCTCGGCGAGTCGCTGCAACCCCTGGCACTCGTGGGAGCGGCCATTGTGCTGTCGTCGACTATCTTGATCATGCGCTACGACACGGCCAGTCACTAATCTGGCAGCGTGCTCGAAGTCGCCTGGTTGGCGAATCAATCCCCGTTCGACTTTCAAAGGTCGAACTGCCCTGCCGATTGGATGGTGCCTCGGGGCCAGTGCGGTTAGCATAAGATAGAGCGTCGGTCGTCGACCGCCATGTTTTCCACACACCTTCACCACGAATGAGAAACGGTCATGGCCGCAAAGGTCTCCCAGGCGGCAGCCGATCCAAGAGTCGGTCAGCCGTTGACCGAAATCGACACCCCGACGCTGCTGCTTGATCGCGCCGCCAGCGACCGGAATCTGGCCCGGCTGGCCGAGTTCTTTCGAGAACGTCCGGCGCAGCTCAGGCCGCACTTCAAGAATCACAAGTGCGTGACGTTGGCCCAGCGGCAGCTTGCCGCCGGAGCGGTTGGCATGACCTGTGCCAAACTGAGTGAAGCCGAGATCCTTGTCGAGCATGGCATCGAAAACGTGTTGATCGCCAACCAGGTTGTTGGCGCGCCAAAAGTAACCCGGCTCGCCCGCCTGGCCGGTCAGGGTCGTATCACGGTCGCGGTCGACCACATTGAACAAGCCGTTGCGATCTCCAACGCGGCGACGGCCGCCGGATCGGTCGTGCACCTGTTGATCGAAGTCGATATTGGCATGGGCCGTTGTGGCGTCGCGCCGGGCGAGCCGGCTCTCCGTCTGGCACGACAGTTGGTCAATCTGCCGGGGGTCGCCTTCGAAGGCTTGCAGGCGTACGAGGGGCATCTGGTCAATGTGCTCGATCGCGCCGAACGCGGCGAGCGTGCGCGAGCGGCCATGCAGCAGGCGATCGATACGCGTCGCATGATCGAAGCCGCCGGCATCCTCGTCAATTGCGTGAGCGGATGCTCGAGCGCCACTTACGACGCCACGGGCACGATGGAAGGCATCGACGAGATTCAGGCCGGTACCTACGCGACGATGGACCGCCAATATAAGCGACTGGCCCCGGAGTTCGAAATTGCTCTTTCGGTGCAGGTTCGCGTCATTAGCCGCCCTGCCCCGGACAAAGCCGTGCTCGACATTGGCATTAAGGGGGCCGGTTGCGAGTTCGGCTCGCCGGGCATCCGCGACTACCCGGAAGTGGAGATCAAGAACTTCCTCTCCGAGGAACACGCCGTCGTGCGGAACGCCCCCGATTGGAAAATCGGCGAACTGTTGCAATTGATTCCTACCCATGCCTGCACCACCTGCAACCTCCATCGCGAAATCGTGGTTCATGAAGACGGCCGCGTCGTGGACGTCTGGCCGATCGAAGCTTCCGGCCGACTGTCGTGAAGGCAATTGACGCACCCCCGACCGTTCACCGCACAAATCATCGTCCGCGAGGTAAGACCCATGTCTCAGGCACTGCTTGTGATCGATCTGCAAAACGACTATTTCCCAGGCGGAGCACTGCCGCTGTCGGGCATTGATGCCGCCAGCCGCGCGGCTGCCGAGCTAGTTGACCAGTTTCGTGCCCAGCAGCGGCCGCTGGTGCACGTGCGGCACGTCTTCGAGAGTCCGCAGGCGCCATTCTTTCGGCCCGAATCGAGTGGCGCCGAAATCCACGCGTCGGTCGCACCGGCCGAGGGCGAACGCATCGTCACCAAGCACCAGGTGAATTCGTTCCTGCACACGGACCTCCAGGAGATTCTCGATCACTTCGGAGTCGACTCGCTGTTGATCTGCGGCGCGATGAGCCACATGTGTGTCGAAGGGACAACCCGCGCGGCCGCCGACCTTGACTATCGCTGCCAGGTTGTGCATGACGCCTGCGCCACCTGCGATCAAACTTTCTCTGGCCACAAGATAACCGCCGCTGACGTCCATGGTACCGCGATGGCGGCTTTGGCGTTTGCCTACGCGGAGGTTTTGTCCCTCGCCGACTGGCGTCGGTCAACGAAGTAGTCCACGGGAGACTCCATCGGTACCCATTCTGACGGATAGCGGAGTGAAGATGGCCTAGACGAACGGTCTCTACCGGTATCCTAGAAAGTGAGCTGAACGAATGGATCGCGATATCACATTGATACGCGCAGGCATCGCCTTCTTACTCCTCCTCACGCTCGGTGAGAGTATTGTCGTCAAGACGCTTGCCGCCGCTGATGAGCGTACTGCCGACGACATCGTCGTGCTGCATAACCTGCGATACCGCGAAGGTTCTGTGAAAGAATGGGTTCTCGACCTCGCGATGCAGAAAGACTATCGGGGCAAGCCGCGACCGGCGATCATCGTAATTCATGGCGGTGGCTGGCTCGAAGGAGACAAATCGAGCTTCTCAACTGGCGACAATCGCCCGCCGGGCAATATCATCGACTTTGCAAAACTTGGCATGGTCGCCGTGTCAATCAACTACCGACTCTCAAATCAAGCTCCATTCCCGGCGGCACTTCACGATTGCAAGTGCGCCGTTCGGTGGCTGAGGGCCAATGCCGCAAGGTATCAGATCGACCCACGCATGATCGGCGCCTGGGGAAACTCAGCGGGCGGCCACTTGGCGTTGATGCTGGGAATGGTCGACAAAACCGCCGATCTCGAGGGAGACGGACCCTACCAAGAGTACTGCAGCACGGTGCAAGCCGTGGTTAGCGACAGCGGTCCCATCGATCTTCGCTATCAGTACGACCACAATCAGATCCGATCGGCAATCTCTCAATTCCTGGGAGGTGCTCCGAGTGGTTCGCGCGTCGCCAAGTACGCTTTGGCCTCGCCAGCCAACCATATCTCACCGCAAACACCCCCCTTGCTGCTGATATACGGCGGCGCAGACTCGCAGGTCGGAGTTGAAACGGCGGACCGATTCGTCGTTGCGCTCCACAATGCCGGGCTCAAAGACGTGAGCTACGTTCGCCTGGGCAAGGCAGCCCACTGCCCCCACTCATTGATCCGCGTCGATTGGCTCGTGCCGGCGGTCAACCAATTCTTTTCGCGCACGCTTCAACCCCATCCTTGAGCCGATCTCAGCACCAACCCCAAGCCGTCGCGCCATCACTTATCAGGCTACGACGTTCCCCACAATGCAATCGCGAATCAAAACCGTCGCAATCGTCTTCGTCGCATGCCGACCGCTGCCAGGGCGCCAGTGCCCAGAGCTGCCAGCGCTATAGTCGCGGGTTCGGGCACCACTGGCGCGCCTTCCAGCGTGAGTGCCGTCAATGCAAAATCGACGTATAGACCGATGGTGTATCGATCGTATCCTTTCAGCAGCGCCGTGCTGCCCAAATAGTTGGGAGACGAGGTGTAGGAAAAGGTGCTGCCGTAGTAGCCGGTGGCATCGAAGTAGAGCGGATCGCTGAAGGCGTCTTCTCCATTGAGAGACGGCATGATTTCAAAGGATGCGCCGGCTCCACCCGTGTTTGCAAGTATTTTTGCCGTGAACGCGGCCAGGTCAAACACATCGCCATCGACCCGCTGAATAACGATTCGCGCCCCGCTTGGGTTCGGGCCGCTCGTTACCGCCTGCGCCTCGACGCCGCTGGGCCACGATACGGCAATTGGGCGACCGATTGGCTCGGTCAATCCGACGCCGCCGGTAAATAACTTGTCTAGCGTGTATGTGAACAAATAACCGTTGCTGCTTATCGTATCTGACGTCACGCCTGTGTTTACCGTCGTTGCAAGTTGCGAACTGTTGAAAAAAACGATCGCTTCGGCGCTCGCGGTCGAGCAAATGAGACCATAGAGCAAACCCAATAGGGCCCAGGACAAGTAGCGCAACACAGCACCCTCCTCGATCGCGATCGGAGCCATTAAAAGCCACATTTGCGCTTCCTGGCAAACACCTGCCAAGAAGCAATACTTGCTACCACCGCCGATGGAGAAGAGCATTTCCGGTGCCGAGAAAGGTGGTTTAGGCAGTAGCCCTACAATTGTCGCATTCTTGACATTCGCGATGAGAACGCTCCCTCGAAAGGGTGCGCCGCTGCGCGCCATGTGCGGCACACAAACGCGCCGAATTTGTCTCGACGAGCACACTTCCGGACAATTTACGACGGCCAATGGCCAAGCGCGACGACGTAGCAACCTGCCGCAAGAGAGCGTCCGTTGCTGGACCCGGAAGTTCGACCTCAACCGTGGCGCTTCGCGCGAAGATGCATACCCAGCAGCAAGCCCGCTCCCATCGCCAACATCGCATAGCTCGATGGTTCGGGTACTTGGCCGAGAAACACGATTTGTAGCGTGTCAACTTTCGCTGGGTCGAGCGGAGCCGTGACGTGCGCGAAACGATCGGAGTAGGCAAAATTATAGGCTTCGGAAATCGTGCTCATCGAAGCCGCCCACTGGTTATAGTAGTTCGCGTGTCCGGGCTGTAGGCCGGAAAACAGGTTGGAAAGGGTGAACCAGTCCTGGCTATCCAGGGTGCCCACCTGAACTGGGCCGTCGAGCACCGTGCTCCCGACCGCTCCGATGTTCAAACCCGCAAGCAAATCGCCGATGATCCAACCGTAGACATCGTTCTGCGGCGTCGAGGCGATCGACGAGCCATCCAGGTAAAACGTCGGATTAGCGCCGTAGATACCCGACGGATTGATCAGGTCGTCGTGCAAAAACAGGAGCGTGTGCGAACCGATGTCGGTGGCGCTGCCTGTCAGAATGATATCCTTCTGGGCGTCGATGGTCGCCGTGAAGTTATAGTCCTGCGCCATCGTGTCTGCAGTCACTGGCGAGGGACCCACGCCGTTGAAATGACCTTTGATCGTGGCCATGGTGCCGCCGTGCGAGGGTGCGTAGTCGTCTCGTAGGTAGGTCAGATACGGATCGAAGCTGCCATACGGTGACGCCGGCAAGCCGGGAGCTGGTGGATAGGCGCTAGGGCCGATGACACGCACGAAGTCGCCGCTGCCGTTAGTCACCACAGCCGCGTCCGGCGGTGTCGTCAGGCCGCGCACGGCGTCGACCGTCGTTTGCGTGGACGATGCCGAGAGGCTTCCTTTCAACGTGCCCGACGTGCCCCCCTGAAAAACGTTCAGCCGCATGGGCACGCTGAAGTAGTCGATCGACGTGGTGTCCGCGACGTCGGCCGGATTCCCGTTGTATGTGAGTTCCATCTTGTCGTAGCGATTCAGGTAGTTCGGGTCGCTCGGCGAGGACGGCGAAGGTTCGTAGCCGGCATAGGGAAACGACCAGGGGCTGCCGTAGCCCACATAAATGCGGCCGCTGAATGACGCCAAGTCGATGCCCTGAGGGAGCGAGTCGAGCGTGTACCAGTGTTCGGCGCCGTATTGGCTGACCGCCAGTGGCGTGCCATTGGCGGCGTTCGTGGCGTTAAGGGCTCCTGGTCCGACGAACCCGATGTAGACATCGGAATCCGCGTGGCCCGACTCGTTCTGGAACTGCACCGACAGCGGCTGCGCGGCCCAGGCATCGGCATGTACTATTGAGAGAATCAGAAAGCCGCAGGCAATCGCTCGTCGGACGGTCATGATGGGAATCGCTGTGTGGAGACTGTCGTGAACGCGGGTGGAGGACAGAAACTTCCATCCTGATTCGCGGCCGGACGACTGTCCACAGAACCCGTTTGCGCGAACGGCGTGCACGAACGCGCGGCATACAATTCTGCGGTTATAACCGATTGTAGGGACCAGTGGTCGTACGGGCGGGACCAATGAAATCGCGTAATACCTAGGCCGCAGTGTCCGTTGATTGGGGCGAAGTCCCTCGGCCATTCTGGCCGCAAGAAATGCAAACTTGACGTGTCGGGCGTCTCAGGCAAGTAAGCGCCGGATCGCCAAAAAGGCAAAGCCCGCGCCGCAAATTTACGCGACGCGGGCTTCGCAGCAGACACCCCAGGGAGGGCCGCTACGCAATCCCCGGGGAAAAGGACAGTTCAGCGGACGGGAGACTCGTTCGCCCGCTATTCCTCTAGGCGCAACTTGACAGCCAAATAGGACACCGACGTCAAAAAGGCTTTGACTCTAGGATTCTACGCCCCCGCCGTCTGAGTGCCGCTCGCGAACGTGGCAACGACCACAATCCCCGGTGCCCAGCCACATCGGTTTGAAATCGGGCCGCCACCTAGGCTAACGTATGCTGGTTGGATTTTAGAGGGACGGCGAGGTAGTCACGGCCATGGTTAAGCAAGGAGGAATGGCGTATTTGGGTGACATTCAGCGCGGGGTTTTTCGGCCTCCCATGGAAAAGAAGTTTGCGACGAAAAACTCCCGCCGCGACCCGGCTCAACGACAATTTTCGAGAAAACGATGCGAGCCAGCCCGACACAAAATATGGGGGCGATGTCGCCGCAGCGGGTTCCTGCGCGTGCCGCGTGGCGGGCTAAGCCAGTCCCCGTTGCTTGAGCTCGGCCAGCACGCCCTGCACAATTCGACCGACTTGCTGTGGGTCGATCTTCTCAGCTCCAACCGGGCAGCCACCGATCGGCTCGTCGGCAAAGCCTTCCTCGGCCAGCAGGCAAGCCAGCGAGTTGGTCAGCGTCTCGAGCTGCAGGTGCTGGACCGGCGAGTACGGTTGGCGGCCGACGCCGGTGTCGATGCCCCGAAGTCGCAAGGCCGCCCGGAAGCCCTCGGGAAAGTCGGCCGACAAAATCATCTTGTCGAACAGCGTGACGAGTTTGAATTGCAACTCGCGGGCTTCATCGATCCGCCGGGCGACCGTCAGATCGTAGAGCTTTCGCGTAATTTCGGGCACGACGCCGCTGGTGGCATTGGTGCCGCCGTCGCAACCGATCAGCAGCATTGGCATCAGTGCGGCATCCCAACCGGTGAGGAAGGTGAAGTCCGGACGGTTCGGCCGCACGGCCTGGATCATGCGAATCATGTGGGGCAAGTCGCCGGAGGAGTCCTTGATCGCCACGATCTTCTCGCACTCCTCGCTCAGCCTTTGCACCGTCGGCACGTCGATCGGCGAGGCGAACATTGGAATGTTATACAGAGTGACGTCAATCGGCGTGTTGTCGCCAATCTCCTTGAAGTAGGCGTACACTGCCTGCGGGCTGAGTTTGTAGTAGAACGGCGAAACGATGGCTACCGCCCGCACGCCCAGCGAGTGGTAATACTCGCAGGCCGCGATTGTTTCTCGGGTATTCGCTTCGGCGGCGCCGGCCAAAATCGGCACGCGGCCATGGTTCTGGTCGGCCATGATCGCAATAATCCGTCGCCGCTCCTCGGTCGTGAACCGTGTGAACTCACCGGTCGACCCGTTGGGATACAGCCCATGCACTCCGCGCTCAATGAGCCAATCGGTGTAGCGCCGCAGTTCGGGTTCGTTGATCTCGCCGCGTGCGTCGAGCGGCACAATATTGGGAGTGAAGATTCCTTGAAGTTTGTCGGCAGCCATGTTGGGTCGTGTGGAGAGGTTAGTGGCGCGGAAACGGTGCGTTGTAGGATGGCGGCCGTTGCGGGAGATACACTAGAGGGAGGCGGCCCGCGATGCCCTGGCCTGTGCCGCGTACGGCGGTTGATGCCAGTCTAGCTAGGCAAACCTAGCTTGAAAACCAGCGATTGGCAGCGGTTTGTAGTTGCGAATGCCGGCAAAACGGCCAATTCTTGAGACTTTCGAACGTGAGCAACTCGGCGTCAAAACTTCGTCGTCAGGCATCAAGCAGCGGGCCCGTGATGGCATCCAGCCCGGGTGCCGTGGTTTTGGCGTGCGCTTGGCTGATCGGGTACGTCGCGGTGTTCCTCCTAATGCCCGCGAAAGATGCAACCGAAACGCCGCGCGGCGAGTACCTGTTGGTCTCGTTGCTGCGCCCGGACGACTTGGTTGCCGCCTGGTTTCGCGGCGTGACATGGGATTCGCTCGGTGAGCGGCTTTGGATTCTGTTTGTAGCCAGCGGCATTCTCGGTGGAGCGACCTCGGTCGGCTGGCTCATCCTGCGGCTGTTGCGCGTCGATCGCGTGGTGACCCGCTTGGAAATGACGCTGCTGGCAATTGGAGTCGGAATGAACGCTGTGTCGATCATCACATTGGCACTGGGGCTGGCGGGACGATTACGGGCCGATCTGTTCCTAGGGGGCGGAATTGCCGCCGGCATTGCTGCGGCCGCGATGAGACGGTTTCGCGGATGCGAGTCGGGAACCTGCAAGATCTCCCCCGGTCCGCTCACGCCGGACGCAATGACAACGTGGAGTTGGCGTCCGCAATGGCTTTGGCTACTCCTCCCGTTTACCCTGGCGATCATCGGTTCAGCCATGCTGCCGCCAATGGACTTTGATGTCCGCGAATACCATTTGCAGGCTCCGAAGGAGTTCTTTCAGGCGGGTCGAATCACGTTTCTGCCGCACAATGTCTACGCGAACATGCCGTTGGGGGCCGAGATGTTGGCCCTGTGCGCCATGGTCGTTACCGGCGATTGGTGGACCGGGGCTTTGGTGGGCAAGACGCTCATCGCCCTGTTCGCGCCCTTGACCTCCCTGCTACTCTATGCGGCTGGTTGCAGATTCGCTTCTCCAGCGGCAGGAATCGTAGCCGCGCTTGTCTACCTTTCCATTCCCTGGGTGGCAATCGTCTCCACACATGCGCTCATCGAGGGTGCCTTTGCGTTCTACCTGTTCGCGGCGCTATTCGTCATGCTCGTATGGCACGGCAGGACGCAACAAAGTAAACCGACCGAAGTCGGTGGATTTGGCCAAAACGGCGTGTTGGGAATCGCTGGATTTCTGGCGGGCGGAGCCGTGTCGACAAAGTACCCGGCGGTCGTGTACTGTGCCGTGCCACTGACGCTCTATGTCGCCTATTGCAGTTGGACTTACCTTGGCCGCCGGAGCGCAACAACTGCCTGCGCAGTGTTTGTTGCGGGCATGTTGCTTGGCTGCGGTTTGTGGTTTGCCAAGAACGCGGTACTCACGGGCAATCCGGTTTACCCTCTGCTCTATCAGGTCTTTGACGGCGCTACACGGACGCCAGAAAAGGAAGCGCAGTGGCAGGCCGCTCACCGCCCTCCGAACTTTGCCCTAGCGGATTTCGTGACGCGCTTGTGGGCCTGCCTAATCGCTGGAACCTGGCTCAGCCCGCTCGTGGTGCCGCTGGCGGGTTTAGCGTTGTGCCAACGGAGATCGCGGCAGGTCGTATGGGTGCTCGTGGCGATGGTTGCCTACATTTTCGCATTGTGGTGGTTGCTGACGCATCGGATCGACCGGTTCTTGGTACCGCTCTGGCCGCTAGCCGCATTGTTGGCTGGCTTGGGGGCAACGTGGAACGCTTCGCTTGCCTGGCGGCGGACCTTGCTGGGTTCGTTGATCGTTGGCCTCGCCTACAGCCTCGTGTTGATTGCCGGGGGCCCCATCTCTGACAATCGCTATTTGGCGCCGCTCGACGTGCTGCGTGAGGAATCCATAAGCTTGGATCCATGGCATGCGTACCTCAACGAGCATGCAGACGAGGTGCGCCGGGTGTTGTTAATTGGCGACGCGCAGCCGTTCGATTTGGAAGTGCCCGCGCAATACAATACGGTGTTCGACGATTCAATCTTCGAGCAACTGGTTCGTGGTCGGTCGCCCGCCGACGTGCGCGCGACGCTACTAGACCACAGGATCTCCCATGTCTACGTTCATTGGCCCGAGATCGATCGCTATCGTTCGCCAGGCAACTATGGATTTGCGGAGTTTGTCGAGCCACGAGTCTTCGATGAATTAGTCGCGTCGGGCGTGCTCCGTGAATTACCCATGCTAGCAGGCCACCGTGGTCGGATGTATCTAGTGATAGCTCACTGATCTTGTCGTGGCTGTGCGCATGGCATAGATTGTGATCATCGGCAAAAATGCCGGACTCGGCGAATCAGGGAAGATTCGCAGCACGGAGGCATCTAGAAAACATGAGTACGAACCTGCACTCGCGCGCCTTGCCCTCCGGCCAAGAGCCGTCGGGCTCCCGTTCCACCTTTCCTGCCGATTCTCATCTCGCGTTATCACTCAAGCGAGCGATTGAGCGCACTGCGCGATTGGCTTCTCGGTCATCAGCATGCAGATGGCCACTGGGTAGCGGAACTCGAAGGCGACACCATCCTCGAGAGTGAATACATCCTATTGCTGGCGTTCTTGGGCCGGCAGTCGGAGGAGGTTGCTCGAAAGGCGGCGAAATACATACTTAAGCAGCAATTACCGGAAGGGGGCTGGACGACACATCCCGGCGGCAGTCTCGACATCAGCGTCAGCGTAAAGGCCTATTTCGCGCTTAAACTGACCGGTCACGATCCTAGTTCGGCCGCCATGCAAAGGGCACGTGCCGCCATTCTGTCTCATGGCGGCGCAGATGCGGTCAACAGTTTCACTCGTTTTTATTTGGCATTGTTGGGCCAGATTCCCTATGACCAATGCCCGGTCGTTCCACCCGAAGTGCTGCTTTTGCCGACCTGGTCCCCAATTAACCTGTATCGTGTCAGTGCCTGGTCGCGGACGATCATCGTGCCGCTTTCGATAATGTCGGCCTGTCAGCCGGTCGCGCGGCTCGACCCAAAGTTCGGCATTTCGGAGCTATTCCTCAAGGCGCCGGCCGATTGGCCCCCATTGCGTTGCCCTGGCAAGGGGAACGGAACCGGATGGCTCAGCTGGGACCGGTTTTTTCGCACGGTCGACAAGGTTCTCAAGGTGTGCAGCCGGTTGAAGGTCTGGCAGCCGCTTCGTCGCCGCGCGATCAAGTCGGCGGAACAATGGGTGCTTGCACGATTTGTCGGTAGCGAAGGTTTGGGGGCGATCTTCCCACCGATGGTTTGGAGCATCATTGCACTGAAATGTCTAGGCTATACGGACGACAGCCCCGAATTGCGTTATTGCCACGAACACCTCGACGGACTGATCATCGAAGAGGACGACACGATTCGACTACAACCGTGTAAGTCGCCGGTGTGGGACACGGCGATCACCCTACGCGCCTTGGCCGCCAGCGGAATATCCCCAAATCACCCAGCCGCACGTAAGACAGTCGCGTGGCTGCTTGACAAAGAAGTGACGCGAAGCGGCGATTGGGCCTCCATGGTCGACGCCAAGCCGAGTGGTTGGTGCTTTGAATATGCCAATGAATTCTATCCCGACATTGACGATTCGGTCATGGTGTTGATGGCGCTGGCCTCGCAAACGGAAGCAACATTCCAGGAAGCCGCTCCTGATCCGAACTGGGTCGATCATGGGAGAGTCAAATCCGCAACCGAAGTACGCCACCGAATCACCGAGATTGATCGCGCGGCGGGCGTACAAAAGCGAGCGCTCGACTGGGTCTTGGCGATGCAGAATCGCGACGGTGGCTGGGGCGCGTTCGATCGAGACAACAATCATGAGTTCCTCTGCCATGTTCCGTTTGCCGATCACAATGCGATGATTGACCCGAGCACGCCTGACCTGACCGGGCGTGTCTTGGAGATGCTCGCTGGCTTCGGTCGTAAGTTGGGCGACCCGGTCGTAGACCGTGCCGTGGCTTATGTTTGCTGTAATCAGGAGGCCGACGGAAGCTGGTTCGGGCGCTGGGGTGTCAACTACATATACGGTACTTGGCAGGTGCTTGTGGGGTTAAACGCGGTTGGCGTACGAGCCGACGACCCTGCGATGGTTCTTGGCGCGAATTGGTTATTGTCGTGCCAACAGCCCTCGGGTGGTTGGGGTGAAACACCCGACAGCTATGCTCGGCCGTATTTGCGCGGGCAAGGCCCGACCACGGCCTCGCAGACGGCCTGGGCGCTGTTGGGTTTGATTGCCGCTGGTCGAGCCAAAAGCGCCGCAGTGGCCCGCGGAATAGAGTATCTCGTCACACACCAGCGCGAGGATGGGGTGTGGCCCGAGAAGGAATTCACGGGCACAGGCTTTCCGCAAGTGTTCTACCTGCGATATCACTATTACCCAATTTATTTTCCGCTGCTGGCCCTCTCGCAGTGGGCAGCCGTTTGCGACGATCCGGCGTTCGAATTGGCACGACGAGAGGCGTTTAGCGGCATCGGCGAAGATCTTAATTCCTAGATTTCCACATTGAATTATCACGCTCAGGGAGGATCCCGATGCGTTTTCCGTTCTCGCTCACTCGCACGATGGCCAGCTACTTGCTTAAGAAGAAGCTGGCCGGTGAAAAGAAGTTTCCGTTGGTGCTGATGCTCGAACCGTTGCACGCCTGCAACCTCACTTGCACCGGCTGCGGGAGGATTCGCGAGTATTCCAATACGATCAAGGATAAGCTCACGGTGGACGAGTGCCTGGCGGCTGTCGACGAGTGCGGTGCTCCGTGCGTGAGCATCTGCGGCGGCGAGCCAATGATCTATCCCCATATCGAGGAACTTGTGGCCAAGATTCTCGAGCGCAAGAAGCACATCTATTTATGCACCAACGGCATGTTTACTCTCAAGAAGCTGAGCGGCTTCAAGCCGACCGATCGTTTCTTTTGGAACGTTCACTTGGACGGCATGGAGGCCTCGCACGACTTGGCCGTCGAACGTGAGGGTGTGTTTGCCGAGGCGATCGAAGGGATCAAGGCCGCCAAGGCCGCCGGCTTTCTGGTTTGCACGAATACGACGATCTACAAGGAAACCAATATGCACGAGATTGCCGTGCTGTTGAGTTACTTGACGGAGTTGGGCGTTGACGGCTTCATGATGTCACCCGCATACGGTTACGCCGCGGTGCACCAAATCAATCCGCTGGGCGCGCAAGAAATATTCATGACCCGTGACGACATTCACGCAAAGTTCCGTCAGGCCAAGGAGCTGTTGGCTGGCTACCGCTTGAACACCTCACCGATTTACCTCGAATTCCTGCGAGGCGAACGCGAACTGAAGTGTGCCGCCTGGGCCAATCCAACCCGCAATGTTCGCGGTTGGAAAGGTCCCTGCTACCTGATCACTGATACGCATCACAAAACGTTCAATGACTTGGTGGAAAACACGGATTGGGACAAGCTCGGCCGCGGCAATGACGCCCGCTGCGAGCATTGCATGGTCCACTGCGGCTTCGAGCCGGCCGCCGTTTTGGGTGTCAACCGACGACTTGGTGACACGCTGAAGATGGCCCTCTGGCAACTTGCATAAACTGTCGACGCGGCTCACTTTCCCGGCACGCGAGCAAGGGAAGTTGACATGGGGCGACGTTTCCGGGCCCAAACCGCGTACGGATGTCGGTCTGCACGTGACCCTCCTTGCTGCTCTGAGTACGAGTTGGATTGGAATTCGGGCACCTATGCCCGCTACAATGAGGGAACTCGTGTTGATTGCTCCCGTGGAAGTCGTTGTATGTGGCAGTCTCTGCTCCGAAACTACCTGATGGGCCAGGCCCAGCAACGCGTGCGCGCGGCTGCGATGCAGGCCGCCGGAGAGGCCATGCCGCAGAGCCCCTCGAATGAGCCACCGGAAGTGGAGAAACGTGAGCCTGAAATCTGTCATGTCGGCCTTGTGTTTGCCCTCGGCATCGAAGCGGGTGGACTGGTCGATAAGCTTGCCGGTTTGGTCAAAACTGCCGGAGCTGGATTCGTCGCGCGCGAGGGGGGGCTCGGCAACAAGCGGACAATCATTGTGGAGAGCGGCACCGGACGAGAACGCGCTTCGAGGGCTACCGAAGCTCTCATTTTTGGGCATCACCCGCGGTGGATCATATCTGCCGGATTTGCTGGGGCCTTGGACGAACGACTAAAGCAGGGTGATATACTGGTCGCCGACAGTGTCGTTGACGAAAGCGGCCAACAGTTTGTGATCGATCTTAAGCTGCCGCCCGGACCGCGTTTGCACGTGGGACGTTTGGTCACGGTCGATCGTGTGATCCGCGAGCCGGACGAGAAGCGCAGGATCGGACAACAGCATCAGGCAATGGCGGTCGACATGGAAACGCTGGGAGTTGCCGATGTCTGTAGCCAACGGAAAACGCGCTTCCTATCGGTCCGCATAGTTATCGACGGCGTAAATCGTACGCTGCCTCGAGACATCGACTTGATGGTAAACAAGAAATCGACGGCCGGCCGGCTGGGCGCTGCTGCGGGCGCGATCATGCGCCGCCCTTCGAGCGTCAAGGACATGTGGCAACTGAAGGAAGACGCACTGGTGGCTTCCGAGAGTCTGGCCAAGTTTTTGGTTGGGATCATTGGCCAACTGCCGTCCTAGGCATACCGTCGTCCTTTCCCATTCCCCCGCCTTCGGGCATAATGGGCCGTTCGTTTGGCGATCGCACTCCCGTTGGGTACACGTGCTCTTATGGTTCGTACTCGTTTTGCCCCCAGTCCGACTGGTTTCCTGCACATTGGCGGCGTGCGGACGGCGCTATTTAACTGGCTCTTTACGCGACGGCACGGTGGACAGTTTCTGTTGCGGATTGACGATACGGACGCCGAACGAAATGTAGACGCGGCGCTCGCGCCAATTCTGCACGGCTTCAAGTGGCTGGGTATCGACTGGGACGAGGGACCCGAAGTTGGCGGTCCTTTCGAACCGTATTACCAGTCGAAACGTCTCGCGAAGTATCAGGCGGCAGTTGAGAAGCTTTTGGCCGACGGCTTCGCGTATCGAGACTATGCCACTACCGACGAGATTCAGGCCGAACGCGAAACCGCCCAGGCCGAAAAGCGGCCATTTCTCTACAGCCGTCGCTGGATGGCCGAAACCACCGATCAACAAAAGAATTTTGAGGCCGAGGGACGACTATCCGTCGTGCGGTTGAAAATGCCCCGGGAAGGGACATTGGTGATCGACGACCTGGTGCGAGGCCGCGTGGAATTCGACTGGGCACGAGAACAAGACCACGTCATCCAACGGGCTGACGGCACGTGTCTCTATCATTTGGCGAGTGTCGTCGACGATCACGATTTCGAAATCACGCATGTCATACGGGCTGAAGAACATTTATCGAACACGCCGCGGCAGATTTACATTGCCCAATCGCTTGGCTATGAATTGCCGCAGTATGCCCACCTGCCCTACGTGGCCGAACCGGGGAGCAAAAACAAACTCAGCAAGCGCAAACTCGACAAATACCTGAAGAACCGCGATTTTGCCTTGGTCAATGAACACGGAGTCGCGATCGCCAAGGCGCTCGGGCTTGCGACGTCGGCCGACACGTTCAATCCAGTGATCGTGGATTTCTACGAACAGGTTGGCTACTTGCCCGACGCGATCATTAACTACCTTGTGCTGCTCGGTTGGTCGCTAGACGACAAGACGGAATTCATGGACCGGCAGACACTGATCAACAACTTTTCGCTCGACCGCGTGACCAAGGCCCCCGCCAGCTTCGATCCCAAGAAGCTCTGGGCCTTCCAGGATCACTACATGCAGAAGTTGCCGCTGAAGCAGAAAGTGGCGACGATGCTTGACTATCTGCAGCGGGCCGGTCTGGTCCCTACGCCGACACCGTGTGAGGTGGGACCAAAACTGACCCGAATCGTGGAAGCGGCGGGCGACAGGCTCAAGGTGTTCGGCGACATTCTGGCCTACGCCGACTTCTTCTTTCAGGATGAGATCGTCTACGACGAAAAGGCATTTCAAAAAAACCTGGGGAAACCAGGGACAACAGAACTGCTTGCCAGGTTTCGTGACCAGCTGGCGGCCGCCGAACCGTTCGATGCGCAGAACCTGGAGACCATCTTGCACGAATTTGTGACGGCCGAAGGAATCAAAACCGGCGATGTTATCCACGCCATTCGCGTCTCGACGACTGGCAAGTCCGTCGGTCCGGGGCTCTACGATTGCCTGGAGATTCTCGGTAAGGACGCCTGCCTCAAACGCATCGACCGAGCCCTCCAGCGGGCCAAGACCTAGCTTCGCCGCCATTCACACGCACAGGTCTGGAGCGCCGTGCCACTGGTGTCGGACGTCGCGCATGAGCAGGGCATGGTCGAGTGCGATGCTACCTGGTGGGAATCTTGCGTCGTCGTCGAAGTAGCTGGACGCCACGTGGTCAATTGCAAACGGCTGGACTGCCCATTCGGCTGTTTTGAGAACAAGTCCATCCAGGCGATGCGGGTCGTCGGTAGTCGAATAACCCAACGAGCCCCGCTCGTAAAAGGCCGACGCACTGGCCAGCGAGGTGAATGTGGATTCGCGTGGCCATGTGTCGACTGCGTGGCCGGACACCTCGATTGCCACTTTCCCATCGCGAGAATGCATCGAGAGCGCCACTTCCGGATTGCATTCGGCGACATCGAACTTTGCCAAGTGGTGCTCGCCAGGAAATACACGTCCCCCGGCCAGGCAATTGAGCCATGAACTGGTGTCGCGACGGTGTACGAAAACACCGTTGCGCCTGGCGCCAGTGTCATCATCCCACTCCACGGCAAACCGATGTGCGGCATTCTCGCTTTGGATTCCAAGCCGGGCGGGCAGCGGTCGCGGCCGAACTTGCTCTAGCCGGATTAGGCAAATCCCAACCAAGGAATTCCCGGCATGCACCTGGGGCCGCAATCGCGGCGGCAACAATCGGGCAACGATTTGTGGGTCAGCCCGATAGTTGACCAAGATACGCCTACGAATTAGGCCGTCGACGACTGGTAGCTTCATCGGTCACTCCTCTCACGCGGTAGTAACCGTCAGACGCCGCGCGGCATCACCATTTGCCCAAGGATTTCGGAGAGACCGGCGATTAGAAAGTGAATGAATCGAAGAGATATTGGTTTGGAGCGCCAAAAGTCGTGTCATCAACCGTGATACCCTCGCGGCGGACGACGCGGCCGCCTTGGCTCGTTTCCACGCTGATGGACTGCAGAAGTGGGGCGCCGTCTTCGATGCCGGCGTACTGAAGTTCTCCGCGCTGGCTAACTCGACTGGAACCACCTTGCAGCGTACGCGTAAAACTACGCAAGGCCCAACCGTCCTCCGGAGACAGGATCAACATCGATTCCCACGTGCCCGAGAAACCGGCATGCTCGCCATCCTGCTGGTAGTCGACCTGGACCATCGGCTGGCCCTGTGAGCGAGTCCATTTGACGCTCTTCACCTTCACGGCCGGACTTTGCAGCATGTCGAGGATTGTGCTCTTCGAGTCCAGCGCATAGGGATAGGTAACTAAACAGCGCCGATCGATTTCGGACACGATGCCGTCATATTTGCGCTGCTGGGCATCGTCGAAGAACTTGGAATCGGGATTTGTATAGGTGTTGAGCGAACCATACGGTGTGGCCATCGACATTTCGGTGGCCCCCACCTTCAAACCCATGCCCTGTTGCGCCAATGTGCGCAAGTCCAGGCGACGCTTCTTGCCGTCGGCCCGCATGACGAATCCCTGTTCGCTCGACTTTTCCTCTCGCGGTAGCTCAACGCGTAGCGTGCCCTCGACGGTTACTTTGGAATATGCTTCACGCAACCTATTGAGCGCTGGCCGGTAGAGATTAACGAACTCCTGAGGCAATTGCCCGGCCGAGGCCCAGTTGCCGCCCGCGATCATCAAGCACGCCGAAACGATGAACTCACGTCGTCGCATAGTCGCCAGCCCTGGTTGTGAAGCGAACGGTGAGCCCGCGACTCGTTGCCTTTTTCGGTACCCACATACAAGCTTACATCAGGACTATCCTGCCTGCGGCTGGAACAGATGCAGGAACGTACCGGTCGTACGGAACGCAAAAAATCTATCGATTGGCTAAGTTGCACAAGGTTCGCGGACTAGGTGAACTTCGCTGTTGGGACCTCTCGCACGGCAGGATCCTCAATCTCAAAGTACTCGGCCGCTTGGAACGCGAACATCTGGGCCACGATGTTCGACGGGAAGACTTCGAGTCGATTGTTCATGTCGCGGACATTGCTGTTGTAGAACCGGCGAGCGCGCTGCAAACGGTCTTCCGTGTTGGCCAACTCCTGTTGCAACTCGATAAAACTCTGGTTTGCTTTGAGATCTGGATATGCTTCCGACAGGGCGAACAACTGGCGCAGACTGTTATTTAGGGTGTTTTCGTCTTGTGCTTGCGAGGTGGGCGAACCGTGGTTCGCGACTGCTGCGTTGCGGGCCTGAACGACTCGCTCCAGCACTTCGCGCTCGTGCGCCGCATATCCTTTCACGGTCTCGACGAGATTTGGAATCAGGTCGTATCGGCGGCGGAGTTCGGTGTCGATGTCGGCCCATGATTCGTTACACGTGTTCTTGGCTCGTACCAAGCCGTTGTAAAGGCCGATGACCCAAGCCAGGACGAGGATGGCGGCGAAGGCCACGATTGCCAATACGATCAGAGAGGAATTCATCGAGTAGCTCCTTTCCACTCACGCAGTAGGTAGTTCGGCAAACGGTCGATGATGCCGCTAGCCACGTCCAGGGCACTTTTGAAATCGGCCGGCTCGAAGCAGCTGGCACGATAAATGAATACCCGCGAGCCGGCCATTTGGATTGTGAAGCGGGGAGCGGCCAGCAGGAACTCCATGGTGGCCTGATGGATTACGTCAAACGCCCAGCGGCGATCGGGGCTGGTGACGTGAAACTCTCGACTGAACTGGCTCGACTCAAAGTCGATGTCGTCGAGGCCGAAGAACTCGCCAATCCGATCCAAGAAACCCTCCGGGCGGATGAACAGCGGTTTGAGCGGTAGTCCGGTCTCCAGCACGGCCATCGAGAAATGGTGATGGTTGGTCGTGCGATGACCTTTCGAATCGGTCGAGTAGGTTTCGTAGTGATAATCGAAGGCGCAAATGGCGCGATCACCGAGGTGGCCTTCGAGAATGTTGTACGCGTAGCGGTTGGAACCCTGGTCCAGACAACGTAGCGCACCAAAGCGAGCAGTCAGCTCCCGGTCGTTGCCGGAACGGAACTGCCAGCCAAGGCGCTGAGCCAGTGCGGCCAAATCCTTGCGTCGCTGTGCTGCCTTCCGGTACGCATAGATTGCAGAAATGACAATCAGTGTCAAGAAGAGAAGAAAGATTAGGATTTCCATGATCGGGCGCTCGCAAATTTGATGGTATGCGACGTGGGCTCACCTAGCCGCGCGGCTTGCGTAGCATACCGTAGACCGGAATTGGGTGGTCCGGCAGTTCGACGCGCTCGCAAACGTCAAACCCATGGCGCTCGTACAGCCGCACGTTCTGTTCCTGATGTGTATCTAACCAACAGTGTAAGCCGTCGCGGTCAGCCCGCTCGAGCATCGGCCGCATCAGGGCGCTGCCGATCCCTCGGCCTTGATGTTCTGGGTCAACACCGATCGCAGCCAGATACCAGTGCGGCATCGACGCATGATTGTGATGTAGACGCCGCGCAACGTCATCGAAAGCGGTTAGCTTGCGAAATCCGGACAGCCCAAAGTGCCATGGCAGCGCCAGCATCCCGGATCGCGCCTGTCGCCAGAAGGTCGGTACGGCTCGCGGTGGCGGAAGCCAACAGGCCACGCCGTGGCAATCGCCGAACGTATAAACTTCGCCGTGGCGAAAACAATCATCCATGATTGCCCCATATAGCGAAGTGACGGCGGTCAAGCGGCTGTCATCGTCTCGCGCCGCATAGACCATCAGGTTGTAGTCATGAAATGCACGGCCCATTGTGTGCCGCGCTTGCCGGTAGCGCCACCGCATCAGGCGTGCGATATCACCGTTGCCCATGCTGTACCCAAACGTTGAAATCCGACGTGATGGTGTTGAAATGTGCGAGTCATTATTATCACCGAATGCACCTCTCGGCGGCAACTATCCGAACGATGGCAGTCGTCTGCAGCGCAGCAAAAATCCTTCCAGGCCCGAGAAGCCTGGAAGGATGATTGACTGCTCAATGAGTAGTGCTTGCGAAATGATCACCTTCCGTTGATTGCGCCACCGATGGCTGCACCGATACCCGCGCCGGTTTGACCGCCCAAGGTGCCGCCAATGTTGGCGCCGGCCGCCGCACCTTGATTATAGCCTCCGGGGCCCCAACCATAGTTGCCATAGGGGCCGTAGCCAAAACCGTAGCCGGGACCGTAGTAGCCACCAAAGTTGCCCGGACTGTAAAAACCAGGTCCGAAGTATCGGCCGTTGTAGTTGCCGCGATAGCCGGTTCGGTACGAGCCATTAAAGCCACGGCTACGAAACGCCTGTTGGAACTGAGCATACGGTACCCAACGACCACCCGACCAAATGACCCAGTTGTTGTTGGGCGTCCAATACCACCAGCGACCGTTGTGCCGCACATATCGCCAGTTGTCGCCTTGACGACTGGTATTGTCGCTCGTTTCGTTGTTCGTGCCTGTATTGACGTTTTGCTGGTTATTCGCCCCTGCATCGGCCGTGCCGCTGACCGTCACCTGGTCCGTTGCCTGCGGACTACTGTTTGGCAGCGCAGTTTGATTTTCAGCGCGTCGTTCAAGTTCTTGCTCCACCTTTGTTGGCTCGGTTATCTGCGCTGGCCAACGCCGTCAACCCGAGCAGCAGTGTTGTTGCACTCGAAGTTAGAATATGCATGTTGGTCCTCCGATCCGAATGAGATTTCCCATAGTTTTCGTAGAATCGTCGACAACTGCGCGGAGACCACAGTCGGTGCAACAGGCGTCGCAGTTGCCATGCCAAACTCGCAAAGTTGGCCACATTTCACCCGGTCCCGCCAATTCGCGTCAGTTGCTAATGTCAATTGCCAGGAAATGCGTGAACGAGACTGACCGATTTGCGAACAGCGTGGCTTTCAGCCCACGCATTCGCGCGTGTAGCGTTCATGTTCCGCCGCGGGAATCGGCCCGCCGTCATTTTCTGTTGTGGAAATGCTTGGCCTATTAGCGGCGAGCATGGTCTGACCGACTGAGCGGTGGGCGACGGCAAGACAGCTGTCGCGCCGATTGATGACAGAAGACACAGTGAAATGGCGCGAAAAAACCGCACACAAAGCTGGTCTGTATGCGGTTCGAGTTTGACGTCCGCGAGCCAATCGCGCGACAGTTGCCAAAGTGGATGGGCAGGCCTCACGGTCGCGGCCACGCCAGCGACGGATCTTGTCGTACGACCGTCGAGTCGGACTGTCGGATACGGACAATAGCGCTGGCGCTCAGGCAGCGCGATAGCGGGCAAGACTCTTGGCCCGCGCGATGCTCAACGACAGCCCACCCACGACAAATAGTAGCAAGGCAGTTGGTTCTGGTACGACATAGGTGCCAGGGTTGCCGATGTCTCCAAAGCTAGATAGGTAGGAACCAAAGGGATCGCCGACATAGGACAACTGCCACTGGTAGGGATCGTTTGCACCGAGCGCCGCCGGCGTGATGGGATTGCCGCCCGCATTTTGAGTACGAATGCTACCTGGGAAATCCTGGTCACCGTAGGTCAATCGATCGACGAGAGCGTCCGAGTCATCATATAGATTGATTTCGTCGCCCCTGCCAAGATTGTTGATGTTATCGCCGAGTACTTTGACCGAAGCAGGCAAGGACCAGGCGGCGCGAAAATCAGCTTCGACCGCCTCGGTGATAATTACGGACTCGCCTGGCACCACAGTTCCAAGCGGACTGAGCGAGAAACTACCCGGAATCTCGCTGCTGTCATCAAAGCTCCAGCCGGTCAGATCGACCGCACTGGTCCCGACATTGGTGAACTCAACGTATTCACCACTGCCTGCCGAATATGCCCATTCGGTAATCCACATGTCGGCCCGGGCAACCCCTGTGAGGATGGCCGTAAACATGACAGCAGACGCTGCAACACACTGCAATTTCATTGGATCTCATCTCCTTGGGTGAGTGTTGGACAGATCGCCCGTCCTGGCCACAGACACCAGTCTGGGACACCGGCAGCAAGCTACCGCCTAATTGTGAAGATAAGATGAGCAAGTTGTTTTGTATTCGTGAGACTAGACGAGTCGAGATTTAGCCATGGTCTTCGGGCTGCGCGCGCTGGTTTCCGCACCTACTCAAATCATGTTGTATTTGAAATCGCCTGAAAACGCGTGAGTCAGGCGAACCGCATTGCCAAGCGTGTCTTTCACGACCGCCGGTGATGCCGCGATCTACTTTCAATGCCAGGTGCTCCCACGAGTCTTTCGACGATTGACAGCGACTTCAGCAAGCTGCCGCCGGCGGGAGTGAAAAAGAAATTACGACACGCGACGTTGTCGATGTTTTGCTCCCGCTGCCGATAGCAACCGCCGGCACTCGCTCCCAAGCAGTGCCGTTTTCGTTTGCCGGACTGTCAGCTCCTCACGACGCCAAAGTCGAAGCACGATGTGTATCGCGGGCATTCCATGCGTCGTCACGACACGGTTTGCCAACGCGCCGCTAGGTGCCGCCTGGTCGCGGGCGCCGATTCACGGATTGACGCGGCCAGCCTCGTCTCGTCGTCACGCGGGCGTGGCTCGCAACTCGGAACTCCTCACGAGCGACGCAACACCTTGCATGCCCTTCGCTCGCAGGCTTGAATCGCGGTTCAAAGCTCGCAGGCCGCGGTACACTTTGAAGAGCCGCGATCCAGATCCCCTCGGCAATGCGTGTCAACATAGGGCTGTCGACCGAAAGTCTGACAACCCGCCGCGCGTTTCATCCTCAGGCTTCTTGAGCCTCGTAGCTTTTTTAACCTTCATGCCGCCGTCCTGATTTCGCCGGCAATTGAAGGAAATCCGACTCAATTTCAAGGACTGTGACACCACCGTCGAGTCCTTGCACGCTTTACGCATCACGTCAACATCGCTTGGATTGAGCACGACCGGTAAGGATGATTTAGACCCAGGGGACGGTCACGGTCGACGGTCGAACGTGATGATCAAGGTACTTGACTGCCCGTTAGAATGACATGAAAACAGTGGCTGCTTGACATCTCAGTGGGTGTGGCGATGAACGATCAAATGGCCGAGCGTTTTGCCGCGACACGGCGGTTTACGGAGTATCTCTGTGAACCGCTAGTTGCCGAAGATTTCGTCGTGCAGTCAATGCCGGCCGCCAGTCCGACACGCTGGCACTTGGCCCACACGACCTGGTTTTTTGAGACTTTCGTTTTAAGCCGCTGGGAATCCGATTATCACCCGTTCTCTCGCCAGTATCAGTTCCTGTTCAATTCCTACTACAACAGCGTCGGCGAACCCTTTCCTCGACAGAAACGGGGTTTACTTACGCGGCCCACGGTAGCCGAGGTGTTTGGTTACCGCCGCAGTATCGATGCCCGCATGGAGCGACTGTTGGAACAGTCGTCCGACGCCGAACTCGTGCAAATCGCGGAGCTGGGGTTAAACCACGAGCAGCAACACCAGGAACTGATCCTCACTGACATCAAGCACATGTTGTCGTGCAACCCATTGTGGCCGGTCTATCGGAGCAAGGAGGATGACACAACGATTGGTTCGGCTGGACCGGCGAAATGGCTCGTATTCGAGGGGGGACTGACCGAAATCGGCCACAGTGGCGTGGACTTTAGTTTTGACAACGAACGACCGCGACATCATGTGTTCCTCGCCCCGTTTGAACTTCAGGATCGATTGGTAACGTGCGGAGAGTATTTGAGATTTATGGCCGAGGACGGATACCGACGGCCAGAATTGTGGCTGTCGCTGGGGTGGACAGCCGTCTGTGAGGAGGGCCTGCGAGCGCCGCTCTATTGGGTTGAGCAGAACGGTCATTGGTGCCAATTCACGCTAGCGGGTCTGCAACCGATCGAGAACGACGAACCCGTGGCACATCTTAGCTACTTTGAGGCCGATGCGTTCGCCCGCTGGGCTGGCGCTCGATTGCCCACGGAAGCCGAATGGGAACGAGCGGCGTGTGAGCTTCCAATCGAAGGGACGTTCGTCGAGGCCGGATGCTACCATCCACGAAAGGCGGCTGCATTGCGGGATTCACCCGCTCAGATGTTCGGCGAACTGTGGCAATGGACGCAGAGTCCGTACGCTTCCTACCCCGGGTATGTCGCGCCCGCCGGCGCACTCGGTGAATACAACGGCAAGTTCATGTGCAATCAGTATGTATTGCGTGGTGGATCGTGTGCGACGCCCGCGGGGCACATCCGGTCGACTTTCCGCAATTTCTTTCCACCGGAAACGCGGTGGCAATTCAGCGGCGTTCGCCTCGCTCGCGACGTCGCACGGTGAATATCGAAGTTGACCCAGGACGCTTGGTCCTCCATGCTGGCAATGGGGGGATCCCCTGGACGGCAATCGGAAATCTCTCGCAGCCCCGTGGAGGAAACGCCAAGCATGCTCGCGTTTCGGAACGTTTCCAAGACCTTTGACGGCAACACGGTCGTGCATCCTCTCAATCTGGAGATTGCCGCGGGGAGGGTTGCCGTATTGCTGGGACCTAGCGGCTGCGGCAAGACGACCATCCTCCGGATGGTCGCCGGGCTAATCACTCCGACGACGGGGGAAGTTAGAGTCGACCATGTGCTTGTGGGCGCGAAGACGCTCGGAGAGGTGCGCCGGAAGCTTGGATACGTGATCCAGGAAGGCGGGCTGTTTCCTCATTTGACTGCAATCAACAACGTCACGCTGATGGCCCGGCATGAGGGATGGCCACGCCGTCGGATCGACGATCGGCTCGACGAACTGGTCGAGATGACCGAAATTCCACGCGATGCGCTCACTCGCTTTCCCAATGAACTGTCCGGCGGGCAGCGGCAGCGCTTGAGCCTGATGCGAGCTCTTTTCCTCAAGCCACGGCTGTTGTTGCTGGACGAGCCATTGGGCGCGCTTGATCCATTAATCCGCGCGGGATTACAACGTGATCTTAAAGCCGCTTTTGTTCGTACCGGCGCCACAGTACTTTTGGTGACGCACGATCTCGTGGAAGCGAGCTGGTTCGCCGATCTTGTCTGCGTGCTACAGGGAGGCCGGATTGTGCAACAAGGGGCGTTCGCCGATATCGTCGAAAGGCCAAGCACCGATTTCGTGCGCGAGTTCGTCAACTCGCAGGTGGTGGCAAAGTGAAACATGGGCCGATCATTCGACTGACCGCGCTCACACTCTTGCTGCTGACGGCGGGCTTGGTGCCCCTACCCCGTCGCGAAGTCCAGGTGCGCATTGGCTCGAAAAAATTTACTGAATCAGTCATCTTGGGTGAGGCTTTGCGGCTGCTGGCGACTGACGGTGGCTTGGACACGGCGCACTATCGAGAGCTTGGCGGCACGCGAATTGTGTTCGATGCTCTGGCCACGGGCGAGATCGACGCCTATCCGGAATACACCGGCACGATCACCGAGGAGATCTTAGCCGGAAAAAATGTCTCGGACCAACAGGCCATGCGGAAGCTGCTCGCAGAGCGCGGCATCGGCATGTCTCAGTCGATGGGTTTTAATAACGCGTACGCACTCGCGCTCACACGCGACCGAGCGAAGGAGTTGGGCGTATCGCGGATTTCCGATCTGAAGCGATTGCCGGAGTTGCAATTTGCCTTCAATCATGAGTTTCTGGACCGTGGCGACGGCTGGCCGGCGCTCAAGCGTTACTACAGTCTACCGCAGCGCAACGTCGCGGGCGTCGACCATGATGTTGCCTATCGCCAGTTGCTGGCCGGCGAGGTCGACGTGATGGAGGTCTATTCGACCGATGCCATGATTCGACGCGGGGATTTGGTGTTGCTCGATGACGATCTTTCGTTCTTTCCCCAATACGATGCCGTGTGGCTGTATCGCGAGCAAGCAGTCGCTGACTATCCGCAGCTGCTCGATGCCATCCGTGATTTAGAAGGACGAATCTCCCAAGCTGAGATGCAATCGCTCAACGACGTCGTCGAATCGGGGCGCCTGTCCAAAGCGCAGGCGGCGGCTGAGTTTCTCAATCGACAAATTGGTATAGAGGTCGAAGTGCAACGGGCTTCGCGGACGCGGATGGTGATGCGGCACGTCGGAGAGCATCTCGATTTGGTGCGTCGCTCGCTATTGCCGGCGATCGTGGCGGGGATCGCACTGGGCGTGTTTTGCCAGCGCTGGCCGCGGAGCGGCAAGTTCGTGATGGCTGGCGTCGGATTGCTGCAGACGATTCCGTCTCTCGCGCTGCTAGTGCTGTTGTTGCCAATCGTTGTTGCGCTCGGGTATCAAAGCGTCGGCGAGGGATCGGTTACGGCGATCCTGGCGCTGTTTTGCTACTGCCTGTTGCCGATCGTCCGCAACACATATACCGGCATTGAGGGGATTCAGCGGGGCGCGATCGAGTCGGCCACGGTTCTCGGTTTGGGACCGGCGGCGCGGCTGGTGGAGATTGAGTTGCCGATTGCCCTGCCGACCATCTTGGCCGGCATTCGTACATCCGGCGTGCAGAATGTGGGCTTCGCGACTCTGGGGGCGATCATCGGCGCTGGTGGATTGGGGCAGCCCATCTTGCGAGGTATCCGTTTGAATGACTTCTCGCTGATTCTGGCGGGGGCCATCCCCGCAGCCCTCTTGGCCCTTCTCTTGCAGCTTTCCATTGACCTAATTGAATGGGTCGTTGTACCGCGTGGGTTGAAACGCCGCCCCGCCGTGCAAGAATAGCGGCGTCCTTTGTAAGGGAGTTGCCAATGGTTAGAGCGGTTTGGAACAAACATGTGATTGCCGAGAGTGATCCCACGGTCGTGGAGGGAAGCCACTATTTGTCACCGGAGTCGGTGCGGTCGGAATTCCTTCAGCCCAGCGATAACACAACCTATTGCGGCTGGAAGGGTACGGCGAAATACTACGACGTCGTTGTCGACGGTCATACAAATCCAGGCGCAGCATGGTACTATGCCGAGCCACTGACCGCCCCGAACACATCCGTGGCCGGATTGCTTTTTGGAAAGGCGTTCTCGTCACCGAGTAGCTATTCGACTACCAGGTGGAGTACGGCAACGTTGCAATCGCCGTCGGTCCAGTGGCGGTGAAGCACGAACCCGGCTGACGCGGCCAGTTCGGCGAACTCCTGGACGGTGTACTTATGTGAGTACTCCGTGCGAATCGCCTCGCCCTCGTCAAACTCAAACGTTTCGCCAGCAATCGTGACCGTCTGCGATTGACGGCTGACCAAGTCCGTCTCAACCCGTCCCTTAATCGGGTTGTACACCGCGCGATGCCGAAACTGCGAAATCTCGAAATCCCCCCCCAATTCTCTGTTGATCCGACGAAGCAAATTGAGATTGAACTCGCGCGTCACTCCCCTGGCATCGTTGTAAGCGGCTTCGATTGTGGCGACATCTTTCTTCAGATCGACGCCGATTAGCAACCCGCCGCCTTGACCGCAGAGTGATGAAATCTGACGCAGAACGTTTGTCGCTCGTTTCGGCAGCAGGTTGCCGATCGTTGAACCGGGGAAATACACCGCGATGTGAGATGCCGGACGCGACGATGCCGGCAGCTTGAAAGCACTGGTGAAATCCGCACACACCGGTAGGATCTCAATTTGCGGATAGTCAGCCGCCAATTCGGCGGCAGCCTGCCGCAAATACTCACCGGAGATATCGACCGGCACGTAGGCGTTCGGCTCGGGCAAGGCGTCAAGCAGATGCCGCGTTTTTAGGCTGCTGCCGCTTCCATATTCGACGAGCATTACGCCAGGACCGATCTGTTTCCCCATTTCGGACGCAAACTGCTCCATAATAGAGAGCTCGGTTCGCGTGACGTAATACTCATCGAGTTCACAAATGCGGTCAAAGAGTTCTGACCCTCGCTTGTCGTAAAAGTACTTGGAAGGCAAGTTCTTTTCCGGTGCGCGGAGGCCGGATTGGACGTCGCTCAGAAATGTTTGCGATGCTGTTACGTGTCGAGTTTCGTATGTGGACGAGGAGTTCATCGACGTTCCTTTCGTGCGGTCGGAGAACAAAAGTGGCCGCCGTGCCGCCTAGCGAGCGCCATCGGTTGCCGCGAATCGAAGGGACGTTGTTCCGACGTTTTATAGGACTATCGCGCGAGGGACTAGGGCTAATCGCGCAAAAATCCTGTAGCATTCGACAGGAGAAGGCCGGGTGATGGCATGGTGCGACGTGTGCCGCATGCCGACCGGCCACAGCGAGGCGGAGATGTGCGTCCGCGCTAGCAGACTTCTCGCTGCGCAAAAGGAATCGTGTCTGGCAACGTATTCGCAACGACCGCCGTCGAGAACGGTTGATCGGCCGGGCGCACAGGCGCCGTATGGACGGTAGCGATGACGTCCAAGCCTCCTTCGTGCACACCGATACAATTGCGACCCTCTTTTTTGGCCGTGTACAGCGCCATATCGGCACGTGAAACAAGAGTGGCGGCGGCTTCCGTGGCTTCACTAGCTGCCAGGCCAATGCTGACGGTCGTGGCAAGCTTCTCTTCGACGCGCTGCCGTATGCGCTCGGAGACGCCACATGCGGTGGAAAGTGGGGTGCGAGGCATCAGAACGACGAACTCTTCGCCACCAAAGCGAGCGACTACGTCACCTTCTCGAACGGCGGCTCTCAGCAACTGCGTCAAGTCTTGCAGCACCCGGTCTCCTGCAAGATGTCCCTGAACGTCGTTGATTTGCTTGAAATGATCAAGATCCAGCATCGCGACTGCCAATGGTGCTTCGTCGGCGTGCTGATGTTGAGCCAGGAGCTTTTCCAAGGATTCGTCAAACGTGCGCCGATTGGCGATCCCCGTCAGAGGATCGGTGCGCAGTTCGGCAAATGTGCTCAGGTGAGTCATTTGCTGCAAGAGGTCCGCGTATGCGTGTGAGATCTCGTTGCTGAGACGCAACGCAGGCTTGAGAACTTCGTCCGCTCTCTCACACAGTTCGTGCCACGACACATCGGAGTTCTTTTCCCAGCGGTGCAATTTCGTGTTGAATTTGACGATCGCCGGTACGTGAAAGGCCATGCTCTTCCGCAAACGATACGCAATGGCTTCGAGCTCCTGGGCCACGCCGAGAGCACGAGTGATTTCGTGTCGGGATTCGGGCCACTTCGAATTCTGCGGCGTGGGCCGCCGCCTGCCTAGCACATAGCCCAGGGTGGCCATGGCTGCCAACAATACTGCCGCCGAAATGGACATCGACCAGGTTTGCGCCAAAATCATTGCGTGCTCGCTCGTCGAGGGCTGGGCGATATCAAAGCGATGCTTGTTGAACCATCGAAAACATAGGTCATCCGTCTCGATCAAGTGCGAGGAGGGATTCCCGGAGCGGCAAGTTTCTGCCCCGGAGGCCGACGAGTTCCACTACGAATTCGTACCGAGAGCACGACTGTAGTGTCTGTGCGGAAAATTAGGGAACTAGTCGCCGGTTAGAGTAGCCCGTACCTGCCAAGCGTCGAACGCAATTTGGCCTCGTTGACGGCATCGAGGGGAGTCATCGGCATGCGTAGTTGTCCGCTGTCGCGTCCGAGCAGCCGCATGGCGGCCTTGATTGGAATGGGGTTAGTGGCCAATCCCAACATATCGCGACACAACGGAAATAGCTTGCGGTGCCAATTGAGTGCGCCGGCGAAGTCACCGCCGTCGAATGCCTTGACTAAGGCGAGCAGGTCTCGCGGCACGATATTCCCCACCACCGAAATTACGCCCCGCCCGCCGATGGCCATCAGCGGCAAAGTCAGGCTGTCGTCGCCTGACAGGACCGTCAGGTTCGACAGCGACATCACCTGCGAGGCCTGATCCATCGAACCGGTGGCCTCTTTGACCATCGTGATGTTTTCCAGTTCCCCCATCCGAGCAATCGTTTCGGGTTCAATGTTTTTGCCCGTGCGGCCAGGGATGTTGTAAACGCAAATTGGGATGCCCACGGCTTCAGCCAGCGCCTTGTAGTGTTCGTACATGCCCTCTTGGGTCGGCTTGTTGTAGTAGGGTGCGACGACCAGTGCCGCATCCGCCCCGTGCTGCTCGGCGAATTTTGTTAGTCGCAGTGCTTCCTTCGTGCTGTTCGAGCCGGTGCCGGCCATCACCTTAACACGTCCAGCGGCAAATTCCACGACCGAAGCGATCACTCGTTCGTGTTCGTCGTGACTGAGCGTAGGGCATTCGCCCGTTGTACCGACGGGACAGAGACACGTCGTGCCGGCTTCGATTTGGAATTCAACTTGAGCCCGTAGTAGATCGTAGTCGACGCCTTCGGTGTTGAATGGCGTCGTGAGCGCGACGCTGAGGCCGGCGAACGCTTCCCCTTTGGTCGTCATGGCAAAGTCTTTCCTTCGATTGGAGCTTGGCTGGCGTGTCGACGCACTGTTTCGAGCGTTGATCAGATCGGAGTCGTTTCCGGACGCGGAATGAACGGTAGTCTTCTCAATAATGTAGCAAGATGACGCGTTGCACCGTAGCCCCCGGCCGGTTTGGCGCGCTACGAAATGAGTCGTTTCATCTCGCGCACGGCCTGTTCGAATCCGACCATAATGGCCCGGGCGACGATGCTATGACCAATGTTCAGTTCCGACATCCCTTCGATCGCGGCGACGGGTTTGACATTGCGATAGGTAAGCCCGTGACCCGCATGCAGCGTCATGTGCAGCGAGCGAACATGTTGGCTGGCGGCCCCGAGTTTGAGAAGTTGGGCGGCCTGCTCCTTCTCGCCCACGGCAAGCGCATATTCGCCGGTGTGCAATTCGACGGCGTCAGCCCCCAAGTCTTTGGCGGCGTCGAGCTGTTTGAGGTCGGGATCGAGAAAGAGGCTGATACCGATTCCGGCGTCGCGGAGCCGGGCGACGGCATCGGACACTCGTTGTTTGTTGGACAAGAGATCAAGTCCGCCTTCGGTGGTCACTTCCTCTCGCTTTTCGGGAACAAGCGTGGCCTGATCTGGCTTGCTTTGGCAGGCGATCAAGACGATCTCCGGCTCGGCCGCCAACTCCAGGTTTAGTTTCACCGTGACGGTTTCGCGAAGCACACGTAGATCACGGTCCTGAATGTGGCGGCGATCTTCGCGTAGGTGCAGCGTGATGCCGTCGGCACCGCCCAGTTGGGCCAGTGTGGCCGCCCAAACCGGATCCGGCTCGGTTGTTCGCCGCGCCTGGCGTACAGTTGCGACATGGTCGATATTCACCCCCAATTCAGCCATTGCAGACACCTTTCAATAACTTCGGGTCGTGAACGCCGTACCCTCGATGCTTCTAAGGATACTCCTTCGCGACGACAGGTTCACGAGTCACCGCGACAGGCGACCCTTCTTTCAAAACAAATACAGTTCGGCCAGTGAGAATAGAATCAAAATACCTGTCACGTCCACAAAGGTCGCCACAAAGGGGCTCGACGCATAGGCGGGATCAAATCCCAATCGGCGAAACGCCAACGGCAACATCGAGCCGACCAGGGTCCCCCACAAGCAGATCGCCATCACCGCCTGTGAAATAACTAGTGAAAACATCCACGGGTTTGCTCCGCCAAGACTCGTCACGTCCGGCGTCAAATAGGCTCCCACGAAACCCATGATGCCCAGCGTCGAACCGATTGCCAGACCGACGGCAACTTCGTGACGAATCACACGCCACCAATCCGCCAGTGTGATGTGCCCCAATGCCATGGCTCTCGTAATTAATGTCGCAGCTTGTGTGCCGGACATCCCACCCGTGGCAATACACAGGGGGACGAATAGCGTTAATGCCACAATCTGTTCGATCGAGTGCACGAATCCTTTCATCACAAACAACGTGAGCATTTCGGCCAAGAACAGCCACGATAGCCAAAAGGAACGCTTCCACCAAATGGAGTGAAAGCTCGTTTCCAAATAGTTCTCCACGAGTGGTTCCATGGCGGCCATGCGGTAAACGTCCTCGCTGGCTTCCTCGCGGAGAACGTCAATCACATCGTCGTGCGTAATGATGCCCAACATGTGGTGTTCGTCATCGACTACCGGGATGGCATGCAAGTCGAAACGGGCCACCTCTTGAGCAACCTTTTCCTGATCATCCTCAACTCGCACCGTGACGAGATCGCGTTCCATAAGGTCGTCGATTTTGGTCAATGGCTTGCCCATCGCCGAAACGAGCTGTCGGGCCGATACCAAACCTCGCAAGTGGTCGTGGTCGTCAAGGACATAGACGTAATAGATCGTTTCGAGATCCTCCGCCTGCCGGCCGATCTCCTCGAGCGCGTCGCGAACCGTTCGGCCTTCGGCGATCTTGGCGAAAGCCGACGTCATGACGGCGCCGGCCGTGCCTTCGGGATAGGAGCGCAAGCGGAGAATATCCCGTCGCTCGGTTGAGGGCACGTGAGGCAGCAGCCGCTCGACGATCTCAGGTGGCACCTGTTTCAGAATGTCGACGCGATCGTCACTTGGTAAGTCGGCAATCAAGTTGCCCATTTCGACCAAATCGCCCGACTCGATGATTTGTACTTGTTTGTCGCGGTCGAAGTAGCCGAATATTTCCGCTCGCGTTTCCCGGTCGGCATTGGTGAGTACTCCCCAGGCCTCAGCGGCAGTCAATCCTTCCATGAACTCCGCGGTTCGCGCGGCATGCAATGCCGTGCAGAACTCTCGCAATTCGACCGAGTTTCGCTCTGCGAGCATCTCGCGCAGTTCAGGAAGATACAGCGTATTGACCATGGGGAAAATGACAAACGGAGTGAGCGCTGGCGAAGAATCGAACCCGTGAGTATCGTTCGCTTGCCGGAGCGTGTCAAAGCCAAACGCCCCGCGATTCATCGCGGTTCGGAAGCGATCGCGATCTAATACGGAGATTCGTTTCCCCGCGCAACGGAATAGCTACATTGCCACTGGCGGCGCACGGACAGCCGCGGTGACACTGGCTAGCTGGTTGGCGTCGCGATCGTGGCGGAAACGGGTTGCCTGGGAGCAAAGAAATGATCGAGCATTTCGCTATGTGCGGCGAGATTCAGATACATGCGGCTGCCGACTGCATGATGACATTTGACGACGTCGGATTCATGTCCGACCTCGCAGCCACACAGTTGCAAATGTTCCGCGGGAGAAATACTCCACCTCGGGCTGAGGTAGCCGCGCCATCGTTGGCCAGCCTCGCCAAGCCAGTTGTCATCGGCCAGCCAAACCTCCGTAGGAGCCGGTAACTCGGGAGTCGGATCGAACCGTGCTGTTGCCGGCAGTACGCCAGTCATCGGCCAGCGTTCGCCGCTGGGTAACTCGAGTTCTTGGCATAGATACGCCAAGCCGCCACACTCGGCATAAATGCGACCACCGCTCGACACATGGCTTTTCAAAGACAACACCATGCAGTCGTTCTGCGATAGTTCGTGCGCGAAGCGTTCTGGGTGGCCGCAGCCGATATAGACGATGTCGGTGCGTGATGGCAGCCGTTCATCGTGGAGTGGTGAGAAGTCGAGAATCGTCGCGCCTCGGCGCTCCAGCAGATCGAGCGTATCAGGGAAGTATCCACGAAACGCGTCGTCGTAGGCCACTGCCACGCGCAAATAGCATGGTTTGCGGGGACGAGCTTCTTCAGAGCCCATGCCAAATGCCGCCCAGGGACGTGAACCAGCCAGTTCCAGCATCTCGTCAATGCGAGAATTCTGTTCCAGTGCATCTCCTAGTGATCGGCACAGCGTCAAGCTGGGTTGCAGTCCACATTCGATTTGCGCTATCTCGCCGCGGAGGTTTTTCAATTCGCCCAGCGAACCCAGGACGGGAACTTTCCAAATCGCCTCGAATTGCGTCTGAAGTCGACTCAGCTCTCCCGCGTCGCTCACACGATCGAACAAGACACCATCGAGACCGTCGGGTTGCTGCGGAACTCGGCAGGGCGATAGCAATCGCGCGTCAACAACGGCTAACCGTGGCAAGTCGAGCCACTCGCAAAGCGCCTCAAAGTGGGACGATCGAACCGAACAACTCGCCATTTCTGTACGGAATTGACCCTCGACGACGGCCAAGTCGCAACCGGCACATCCCCGGAAGAACACCTCCTGGCATACCGAGCGTGACATCAACCAGCTGTCGAGATGTCGAGCTGGGAAACCGGTGATGGCGGTTGCCCCATCGCGCGGACAAAAGTAGGCATGTGAAAGGAAGCTTTGGACCCGCAGATTGCGACGGCTGAGAAGCTCCATCAAGGCCCAGTTGATGGCCGTCGCGTCAGCCTCGCGCTGAACCGTGCCAATGGCGATGCGTGATAGGGTCGCCATAGCGAACTCTCAGGTCAGAGAAGAATCTTGCATGCCTATCGGAATTCTTGGGGGCTTGCGAGACCCTGTCAAGGTGGCCAGCGATGGGGAAAATTGCCCAAACTCGTAGATTGGCTCGATCCTGGCCCGATAAAGAAAAAGGGCGTCCCAAGCTGGGACGCCCTCTTCGAAGGAGACTGTTTCTCTCAATGACGAAGCTTTGTCATTCCTTGACGACCACGAAGGCATTCTGGCCCGGCCGGACCTGGACGTAGAGCAGAACCTTATCTTTGATCGACTGGTCCTGCATGGCTTCCCTGAACGAAGCGACGTCCTTGACTTCCTCCTGGCCGACCATCAGGACGACCATCCCGCGCCGCAAGCCGGCTTCGAACGCCGGTTTATTGGGATCGACGTTCGTAATCATTACGCCCCCGTGATCGAGATTCATGGTTGAGGCTTGCTCGGCGGTCAAGTCTGAAACCTCAAGCCCCATCTCGTCGACGACGTGGCTGCCAGATTCGGCCTGCTGACGTCCTAGCGAATGGGAGGGCGCTGCCGATTCCATCGCTTCGGCCGGCAAGGCTTTCGCCGTGACGGTAAGCGTAGTGAGCTTGCCATTGCGGACGACGTCGACCTGCTGCTTCGAGTCGAGTGGTACACGTTCGACCATTTCTTGCAGTTCGCGCGGCCCCTTAACTGGCTGTCCGGCAAAAGCCGTAACTACGTCGCCAGCCTTGAACCCGGCCTCGGCTGCGGGCGTACCGGGATGAACTTGCGTTACCAAAACGCCTTCGCCCGTTGCACCAAGCTTTTCGGCGAGATCACCGGTAAGTTCACTGATGCCTACGCCCAGGTAGGCCCGTTTCACGGTTCCGCTCGAAATCAGGTGGCCAGTGACCCACTTCGCCAGATTTGACGGCACGGCAAAGCCGATGCCATTGAAGCTGCCGCTGTTGGTGGCTATCGCAGTGTTGATGCCGATTACTTCGCCCTGCAGGTTTACGAGCGGACCGCCGGAGTTGCCCGGGTTAATGGCCGCGTCGGTTTGCAGGAACTTGGCCCGGCGAATCGAACTCAGCTCGCGTCCGCGCCCGCTGATGATGCCGGCGCTAACCGTCTGATCGAGTTCGAAGGGACTGCCGATCGCGATTACCCAGTCGCCGATCTGTAGTTTGTCCGAGTCGCCCAATTTGGCGGCAGGCAACACACCAGCGCCGCTGATGCGGATGACGGCCATATCCGTCGCCGGATCGGTCTTGATATCTTCTGCATCAAACTCGCGTCCGTCCGCCAGGTGAACCGTAACTTCGTCAGCGCCTTCGACTACGTGGTTGTTGGTCAACACAATGCCGGACGAATCAATAATCACGCCCGATCCCATGCCTTCGCGTCGGGGCATGTTTGGCATCTGGCCGTGGAACTGAAAGCCGCGGTCGTTGAAAAAGTCTTCGAAGGGCGTGCCCTTAAACGGGTTTTCACCCTGGGGCCCCTGGGGCGTTTGTCCGCGGTGGCTGGCCACGGGCTGAGCCTTGGTTTTGCTGCGGATGGTCACGACGCTCGGCAGTGCAATCTCCGCGGCATTGTGGAAGGCCGCGGATAGCTGTTCGGCGTGACGAAGAGTTGTCGGATCGACCTCGTGCCGTTCATTGCCCGTCGCGCCGCTGCGCTCAATTGCAACGCCCAAGCCGACGGCCGCAATCAGGGCCAGGGCCGCGGCTAGCCGGTAGCCATGAAATTTACTCTTGGACATGGAGTCCTCCTTGAGAAGTAAGGAAGCAATCTGCTGTGTTGATTCTGCTCAAAAAGAACGCAAAGTTCTCTCCTGTCACCTACGTAGGTTACCGCGGGCAGGTTCACTGGGAATCAGCGGGCCGGCAAACTCGTTGCCAACTTTGCCACGAAATATCCGGATGTCGAATAGGGCGAATAGGAGTCGTTCGGGACTCGGGCGGATCCGGTCAGGATTGACAAAAGCCGATACCGCAGATAGGTTTACGTAGTAAGACTTTAACACTTCCCGATCCCCCTCGTAAAGGTTGATTTGCGATGGCACAGTCGGTCCATTCCACCCTCAGCGATGCTCAATTGGCCGAGCTAGAGCGGTGCGAGCGGCGGATTGGCTATGTCTTTAGCGACAAGGCCCTGCTGAGTGCGGCCTTGACCCACGCCTCTGGGGCTCAACATCGGCTTGCCAGCAACGAACGGCTCGAGTTCCTGGGAGATGCGATACTCGGTGCTGTCGTTTGCGAGTTGCTGTTTGTCCAGTATCCCGACTACCTCGAAGGCGATTTGACCAAGATTAAGTCGGTCGTCGTGAGCCGCCAGACTTGTGCCAAGATCAGTGAGGCCCTGGGATTGCAGGAGTTTCTCATCCTGGGTAAGGGGATGGCGACGCACCCAAATGTCCCGCCCTCGCTGTTGGCCGACGTCTTTGAGTCGTTAGCTGCGGCGATTTACCTTGACGGCGGGGATACCGCCGTACGGGAGTTTATTCAGCGGTACATCGGCCCGGAAATTGAGCTGGCCGCCGCCGGTGAACTGGGTGGCAATTACAAGTCGCTTTTGCAGCAATTGGCCCAACGCGAGAACGGGTCGACGCCCACCTACCAGTTGCTTGACGAGAAGGGCCCCGACCACAGTAAGTGCTTTAAGATCTCCGCACAGATTGGCGGTACCCAATACCATGGTGCCTGGGGCCGCAACAAGAAGGAAGCCGAGCAACGAGCGGCCCGTAATGCGCTGGCCGAGTTGAACGGCGAGTCCGTGCCATTTCCGTCGGACTAGTTTGCGGCCGGCCTTCGAGACACGAACCCGCGTTACGACGGCGTGTCGGTCTCTCAATAGGGTTTGCCTGAGTGTTCAACGGTGCCCGTCATCGCGGCGGCAATATCGCCGTTTGCCAGAGAATCGAATGAGTTTATCGCTCGACGACGTGATCGCTGCCAAGTCGCGAATTGCTTCGGGGATTTATCTGTCCCCCTGCCCGGAATCGATTCCGCTTAGCGAAATCGCCGGTTGCCGCGCCTATTGCAAGCTGGACTACCTGCAGCGGACTGGCAGCTTCAAGGAACGCGGGGCGCGGAACGCGATGTTGATGCTGTCCGACGATCAACGGCGTCGCGGTGTGATCTCGGCCTCCGCCGGTAACCATGCGCTTGGTCTGGCGTATCACGGCAAGCTGTTGGCGATCCCCGTCACGGTCGTAATGCCGCAATTCGCTCCCCTGATCAAGCGGACGACGTGCCGCAAACTTGGGGCACAAGTCGTGTTGCATGGCGAGTCGTTTCACGAAGCATTTGATCACGCCCAAGCGCTAGCCATCGAATCGGGTCTGACCTACATTCACGGTTTCAATGACCCTGCAATCATCGCGGGTCAAGGAACGATGGGACTGGAGATCCTTGACCAGGTGCCAGACGTTGAAGCGATCGTGGTGCCGATCGGTGGTGCCGGACTCGTGGCGGGGGTAGCCCTGGCCGTAAAAAGTTGCGCCTCACGTGAAGATTTACGGGGTAGAGCCGGAGCGTGCAAACGGCTTCGCTGTTTCGCTGGCGGCCGGACGTGTGACAAAGATTGATGTGCGGCCGACCGTTGCGGACGGTTTGGCGGTGAGCCGAATCGGCGATTTGGCTTTCGAGATCGCTCGCAGTCGAATCGACGACGTCGTTACCGTCAGCGAAGAAGAGCTTTCACTGGCGATGCTGCGATTGGTTGAGCTGGAAAAAAGCGTCGTAGAGGGGGCTGGGGCAGCTCCGTTGGCGGCGTTGATGGCCGGCAAGCTTCCACAAACCCGCGACCGACGTACGGTCGTGGTCCTTTCCGGTGGCAATGTCGATCCGATGATTCTAACACGGGTGATTGAAAAAGCCCTGGTGGCCGACGGACGCTTGTGTCGTTTCACCGCGGTGGTGGCGGATCGGCCGGGCGGGCTGGCGCGGCTCACGCAACTGATTGCACAGAGCGGCGCGAGCATTCAGGAAATCACCCACGATCGCGCATTTGCCGGACCCGACATTGGTGCCGTTAACGTGCTGTGCACGGTCGAAACGTCTGACCGCCACCATTTGCAGGAACTCTATGAACTGCTTGCTCGGGAAGGCATCCAAGCAACTCCATTGCGGTTTCCCGCCGCAAACGCCCCGTCCTCGCGGCCCTAGCTTTAGCCGTTTCTCTTTCTTGTTCGCGGCGTAGAATGTGCCTCTAAGGAGGACATATGCTTTCCCGAGAATCGATTCGTGAGCGAACTGCCGAACATGTCCGGCAACGTCTGGCCAATGACAGTTCGGGGCACGACTGGTGGCACATCGTTCGAGTACGCGCTACTGCTCTGGCCATCGGCACTCGTGAGGGGGCTGACTTGTTTGTGGTCGAGTTGGCCGCCTTGCTTCACGACATTGCCGACTGGAAATTTCATGGCGGCGATGATTCGGCAGGTCCGCGCGCCGCCGCCGAATGGCTCGAAGCTCTTGGGGTTGATCGACCAACCGTCGAACACGTGTGCGAGATCATTGCGACGTTGTCGTTCAAGGGCGCAAGAGTGGCCACGCCCATGCGTACGATAGAAGGTCGCGTCGTGCAGGACGCCGATCGGCTGGATGCAATTGGCGCCGTGGGTATTGCGAGGACCTTTGCTTATGGTGGTCATGCGGGGCAGCCGATACACGATCCCGAACTACCGCACGAGGAGCATGCAACGTTTGCTGACTACAAGAGTAAGCGGACGACGACGATCAATCACTTCTACGAGAAACTCTTGCTGCTCAAAGAGAGAATGAACACAGATGCAGGTCGAATAATTGCAGACGAACGACATGAATTCATGCAGCGCTTTCTCGAACAGTTCGACAACGAGTGGAACGGGCGGAGTTGAGGAGAACTTGAGTTGAAACCCGATATGGATCACGTGCGTGGCATCATTTTCGACCTTGACGGAACACTAGCGGATACGATGCCATCGCACTACGAGGCTTGGCACATTATTCTCGAACGTTACGGCCTGGAAATGAGCGAAGACCGTTTTTATGCCTTGGGGGGTTGGCCGACCAAGAAAGTGGCCGATTTGCTGATTGGCGAGGCAGGACGCGACATCGATGCCATGAAGCTAAGCATCGAAAAGGAAGCCTTGTTCGCTGAAACGCTGCATCTTGTGAGGCCAGTCGAACCCGTAACCAAAGTGGCGCAAGAACATCGCGGTCGCTTGCCGCTGGCGGTCGCCACGGGGGCGACAAGTGAGATTTGTGAGCAGATTCTCGACCATTTGACCATCCGTGACTGGTTCGATGCCGTGGTCAGTGCCGACGAAGTCGACCATCACAAGCCAAATCCGGACGTGTTTCTCGAGGCCGCGCGGCGATTGGGCGTGGAACCCCGCTTCTGTTTGGTGTATGAAGATACCGATCCGGGCCTGGAGGCGGCACGTCGGGCGGGCATGGCCCATGTCGACGTTCGCCGTTTCTACACGCCCCGTCGCGTGACCTAGCGCGCAATCCGTCGCGCCGCCTAAGACTCGTCACATCGTTGCAGAGGATACTCCATGTACGAATTCGCTGCCAAGTTCGCCGAAGGGTTGTCCTATGACGACTTTCTGACGAAACACGGCACCGACGAGCATCGCCGCCGCTGGGCGGATTTCCATGGCCGCGTGCAGCTCACACACAAACAGATCGCCATGCTCGAAGGCTTCGAGCGCGAAATGAAAGTGATGTGTCTGGCCGGAGCCTGGTGCGGCGATTGCGTCAATCAGTGCCCAATGTTTGATCACTTTGAGCGAGCGAGTTCCCGGATTTCCGTTCGCTACTTCGACCGCGATGCTCATCCCCAGTTGGCCGCGGAGCTGAGGATTTGCGGGGGTGCCCGCGTACCGGCGGTCGTGTTTTTGAGCGAAGACGACTTTGAAGTTGCCCGGTTTGGTGATCGCACGCTTTCCAAGTACCGGCAAATTGCCACCGACCAACTTGGGCCAACTTGCCCGTCCGGCTTGGGAGCACCGCCGCAGGCGCTTACGGAGGCGGTTATCCAAGATTGGCTTGACATTTTCGAGCGTGCGCAATTGATTCTGCGTACCAGCGCTCGGCTGCGCGAAAAGCATGGTGACTAGGACAGGCGAGCCGCCCGCATCGCACTCAATAAAGCGCCGTAGAGAGCTTGCGGCGGTATTCGGTGACCAGGTCGGGCTGATCTTCCAGGAGTCGGAATAGATCGACCATCAGCTCGCGTGCCGGTTCGACGAATTCTTTTTTGCCTGCCTGTACGACGGAAAGCGCCGTCTCGAGCGCCAATTGATATTGCTTCGCCGAGGCCAGACCTTCGGCCAGCTCCAGTTTGGCTTGTAGGTTATGGGGATTGGCGATCGCGGCCGCTTGCAGTTGGTCCAGGTTGCTTGCTTTGTCCGCTTGGGCGGCCAGATGGAGTCGGGCTTTGAGTTTCTCGGCCTCCGGTTCCAGGAAGCCTCGTTCTTCGAGTTCGTTAATGATCTTGCTGCTTTCGTCGATGCGACCTTGTGCGGCAAACAGTTCCGCCAAGCCGATTTTCGCTGGCGACAAATTTGGATCGGCCGCTGCCGCTTCTTTGTACTTCGTTTCGGCCGCTACGGCATCTGACTGTTCCAGCGTCTTGGCCTCGGCCACGAGTTGCTCCGCTGGGCTGGGCAGCAACCGCTCGATCCACGAACGTATTTGCCCCTCGGGTAGCAGGCCGACAAAGAAGTCAAGCAATTGTCCGTTGCGCACGCCGTAAACGGCAGGAATCGATTGCACGCCAAACGCGGCTGCGATATTCGGCGCTTTTTCCGTTTCCACCTTTACCAACACGAACTTGCCTGCAAACTCCTCGGCGAGTTTTTCGAGGATCGGCCCCAGCAAGCGACACGGCTGGCACCACTCGGCCCAGAAGTCGATCACGATCGGAACTTGCCGCGAGCGCTCGACGGCTACCTGCTGGAACGATTGATCATCGGCCGAGACGATCCAAGGCGAAGGGTGGTTGGTTTGTGACATCGTCTCGCTGCGTGGTTAGATTCTTCAAGACTTCAGGAGCGATAGTTCAGCATATCGCCAATCCCTGATACGGCATCAGATAGGTTGATTCCCACGGCCATCAACGATTCACCAGCTATCAGTCCGGACGATACGGGAATAGTATAGGCCTCTGCAAGCGCCGTTTGCCGTTTTGCAAGGAGCCAAGCGGCAAATGCGCCCAGAAACATGGAAACGGAGTTGAATGCTGGAATGATTCCCGCAATTCCCAGGCCCGTGGCTGAGGGGATGAAGCGGCGGTACTTTCGCGGCGCCCACTCTTCGGTCAAAGTCAGCACCACGCCAATCCCAGCGCCAACGAGCATTGCCCACAAGGCGCCTGCCGGCAATGCGTCCAACCCTTTGGCCAACATCTCGGCAACGCTGGCCCATACACGCGCCGCGGGGGCGGGAAAATTCTCGCCGATCCTGGCTGGGTCGGGCACCAGCAACATGTACGCCGGGACGCAGAACAAAGTGCCCGCCACAACCCCCAACAACTGCGAGATCGTTTGCTTGCGGGGATTGCCGCCCAGTAAATAGCCGCACTTCAGATCCGTGAGCAAGTCGGCCACGTGCGCCGACGAACCGGCTGTGATCGAGGCCGTCATCAGATTGGTCGTCATGTTTGAGGGAGCAATCACGCCATAAGTGAGCTGCGTAATCTTTCCCAGGGCGCTGATCGGTGTGATGTCGGTTTCGCCGGTGGCCCGGGCGGCGACGATTGACAGCACGAAGGTCGTGAGGACCGCTAGCGTGCCCATCCACCAGTTGATATCGAACAAGTAGTGGCCGAATAGAACACAGGCCGCGCCGGAAATAAGCGTCCCAATCACGAACCATTTGCCGGGGACTTCAACGTGGTCCAGCGGATCGCTGCTTTCTTGCCAACTAAAAATTGTAAAAATACTCGCCATTGAACGAAGTACGGTTCGCCAGCGGAGCACGAAACCCAACAGGCCTGACGTGACCATCATGGCTGTGGCAGGCCAAAGCGTCCATTTGGCAATACCGTAGCCCTCATCGGTAATACCTCGCTCCACGAGCTCCGGACCAATTACACCAAAATATACGATCGCTCCGATCAGCATAGAAACGCCAACGCGGATGCCGATGATGGCTCCTGCGGCGACCAGCACCAGCGAGCCTTCGAATCCGAAACTAGTGGTTTGCAGCAGCGCGCGGGCGCCGGCCGCCGGCAGAAACGGCATCTCGTCCGGGATCAAATGAAATCCGCCGCGCAGCAACGCGACACCGCCACCAAGCAATCCACCGCCAAGAAGTGCGTAAGCCTTTGATAGCGCCGCCGCGCCGGTCGAGTGGATACTTTTTAGCGTTTCCGCCGTGGCAATGCCCGTGGGGAACGGCAGCTTGTCGATATTGATGAGTTGGCGCTTGAGCGGGATGGCCATGAACACACCAAGCATCGAAATGGCCGCCAACCAGACCATCATTTCCCACCACAGAAGTTCTCGGCCGGTAGTCATGTAAAGTGCCGGTATGGTCGACACCAAGCCCGAGGTCGACATGTAGCCCGCCGCACTGGCGGCGCTGCTCATCGTGTAATTCTCGAGGATTGTAAACGGATCGCGGCGGACCCGCGACGAAACCGCTTCCAGCGTACGAAAAAGCGCATAGGCGATTATCGAAGCCGTGATCGTGACACCCAGACCCCAGCCGGTCTTTAGCCCGACATACACGTTCGAGATTGACATGACACCGCCGATCAACATGCCGCTGACGATGGCCCGGGGCGACAATTGTCGAACCGAATCACCCTGGTAGACATCCGCCAACCACTGATGGGCGTCGCGCTCGTAATTGTCCTCGTGAGATACAGCATCCGCGGAATCGTTGGGCTTACCTGCCATGTTGGTATCTCACGAGAAAAGCGTGCGGCGGCGGTGTGCCAATTCGGCCTAGCGAAGAGCGCGAAGCGGGGACATCCATTTCGATTTTGCCGGACCTACCGCCGGTTGTGGAATAAATAAGCAAGACAGCGTCCGTGAGAGGCGAGTTTTTCGGGGTAAATGTCGCTTGCGCGGAGCCAAACAGGCAGGCGGTAATGGGGCAGGCCGAAATCAATTCGCAGTCGCTGGCGCTTCCCTGTTGGGTGGTCGATAACGATAATATGGTTGGATTGGCAAATCGCGCCTAGGTCGGCTCCGGCGCTCGTGCCGCCCGGTGGGCATCCTTGCTGACCATCGCCGCCAGGTGAATTGCAGTACCGGCATCGAGGCCCAATTTTGGCGCCGCGTGACCGCGAGTTGAACCCCACAGCAATCTCCCTCGGAACCTGTCCCCTTATGAGCAGCACCGTCGTCGACCTACCTGAACTGCCCGCTCCGCTCTCGCGGCCCGAAGAGGTTGCCAACTCCATCACGCATGGCCTAGGACTGGCGCTGTCAATCCTGGGAACGATTCTGTTGCTCGATCGAGGCCTGAATGACGGTGACGGACTACAGGCCGTGGGTGTCGGTATCTACGGCGCCACCCTCGTGGCGCTATACGCGGCTTCGACGCTTTCGCACAGTTTCGAACGTCCTCGATTGCGTCACTTCTTTCGAACAGTCGATCAGGTTTGTATTTTCCTGCTCATCGCCGGTACGTTTACGCCGCTGGCGCTGACCTATTTTCGCGATGGTTGGTGGTGGGTGCTTTTTATCTGCGTCTGGACGCTGGCACTCGTGGGGATTTTCTTCAAGATCTTTTACACGCGGCTGCATAATGTTTCGATTGCGGCCTATGTGATGCTTGGCTGGCTGCCGATCGTGGCAATCAAGCCCATTGTCGAAATCGTACCGTCACACATCCTCGGTTGGATGGCCCTGGGCGGGATCTTTTACACGATTGGCACCTTGTTCCTAATGAAAGACGACCGCGTGCCCTACTTTCATGCTGCTTGGCATTTACTGGTGCTCGCAGGTAGCGCATGCCACTACTATGCAATCCTGTGTCTGATTCCCGTTGCGGCATAGAACGGGTTCGAATGCAATTGATCCGCCTTGATACCGAAACATTAGTTGGTATCGCGCGGGACGGCCACCTGCAGGGGACAGCCCATCGCCTTCGTGCGTGAAGCGCTAACAGGCTTGCCAGACAACACTTCATCCAAGGCCCGCTCCAGATCCTTGGCGACGTTCTTGTCGCCTGCGCCTCCGCGACGATAGCGATCATCGATTCGGCCGCTATAAGCCAACTTGCCGCCCGCGTCGAACACGCGTACCTCGGGGGTGACGCTGAACAGCATTCGCCGAGATACCTTGCCGCCAGAATCCTTCACATAGGGAAACGGAAGTTCGTGCTTGCGAGCGTATTCGGCCATGAGTTCGAGTGTTTGTCCACCGTTCGGATTGATGCCGATGAACGCCACGCCTCGATCGCTATAGGCTTTGGCAATCTTGACGATTGTGGGTGCGTACTCGTTTGAGATGGGACAATCTCCAGACATGCAGATGAGCACGGTGGCCTTTGAGCCGCGTGCGTCGACGAGACAGAGGTCTTCGCCGGAAACGGCCTCAGGAAGCGTGGCCCGAGGATAGTCTTCATCAAGCGCGTCGTTGGTACCAGGTAATGGTTCGCCCGCGACGTTTGGCATCGTCAGGCCCGAGGCAAAGAGGAACAGTGAGACTCGCAACCACCGCCACACGCGCGCTTGAATCATGCCCAACGTCCTCCCCTTCTTCGAATTCTATCGGGTCCATGCTTGCTTTCAGTATAGATTCCGGCATCGGGGCCTGCGAACACGAGTTTATGGTGGTGTGCGTAACGGCCCGGATCTGAGCGGTTTGCCGTTCGCGTCCGATCGCGCCGTGGAAAGCTGGCCCGTGCGAGCACTTGTTGTGCTTCAGGCCTTATCGCCGCTGATTCGACGCGTTAAGCTCATTGCAGACACCGTAGTCTTGGCGATTTCCGGAGAGACGCGCATGCTGGGCCTGAAGAGTCAAACCGATGAACGCTGGTTGCGACAGGTCGATCAGGATCTCGATAGCATCCTCATCGATCACGCACACTGCGAGAAGAAGGCTGCCGGTACTGCGATGAACTTGCTATTCGCCTACGGCACCGCGGCCCCGATGATTTCCCATGAGCTGTCCGAAATCATTATCGAGGAAATTGAGCATTTCCAGCTTGTACTGCGACTGCTGGAGGACCGCGGGGTCCACTACAAGTCTCTCAAGCCGAGTTCCTATGGACGGACGCTCAACGACTTGGTGCGGCAAGGCGAGCCCATGCGGGCCATTGATCGACTTTTAATCGCCAGCTTGATTGAAGCCCGAAGTTGCGAGCGATTTTCCCTGCTCCGCGAGCATGTCGCTGACTCATCGCTTGCTGAATTCTACGGCAGCCTTTTCGAGTCCGAGGCCCGCCACCACAGCACGTACGTCCGGATAGCTTGTCATTTTGGCGACGAGGAATCAATTCGATCTCGGTTGGACGAACTCGCGGTCGCCGAGGCGGCGGTCATTGCCGAGGGAGATCCCCTGCCCCGAATGCACAGCTAGAGTGGGCATTATTCCGCGAGCCATTCGGTGCGGAGGATTTCTCGCTTCCAGCCGGGTTCGTGAATGGGCCAAGCCTGAACGCGCAGTGCGCTATCCGAGTCGACAGCCGCCTCGGCCTGCCGGTGACAGCGTTCCCGGACGGATTCTTCGAAGTATCCCAACGGTGGCGCCCGAAATGGAAGGTTTCCGCGTCGGAAACTGCGGCGCCCCTGATCGAATATAGTAATAATTACCACGGGCGCGAAATCGAGCATCCGCCGGGCAATCAATTCGTGGCTAGCTGTAGAATACCGGGCTTTAAGCTCGAACAAGTCCCAGCCGCATTCACGAGCATCACAGCCAAACTCCCCCCGCGGCAACAGGATTCTCGAAGCGAGATGATTGGCAACCGATTCGCGGGCGGCTGACGGTGCCTCGAGGGGGTCGACCGAGAGCGATTCAAATACCTGGTACGCGCACCATTCACCGATCTCGTGGGCAATCGCCCACTGAAGTCGTTCGCGGCGAGGATCGGGTCGCAGCAGGATGGACGGCTGGTTTGCAGCACTCGTGCGTCCCGCCAGTCGGGCAGTGCGACCACGGCCAACTTGGTTTTCGTCCCAAGCGACATCCAGCCCCAATCGGCGGGCCAACGTGAGCGCGTCCACCGGGGGCGCCGGTGTTGGCACCTGGGCCAAAAGCTCGGCCGCGACTCCATCGAGTGCCGCGGAGAACTCGTCCTGAGTTATTTCGGGAAGCATTTCGATTGCCTCGAATATGAACGTATGTACACTATTCTAGCGATCCCCCCAATTGTCTGCAAGTGGCGTCGCCCTCGCCACCTTGACCCCGATCGGATACGATTGGAAAGTGTTTGCTGCTCTCCCTTTTCGACGCTCAATTGACGGATCGTCCCACCTTGTCAACCACCTCACCCGAACCCGCGACTCCGCCCGCCGTACCCGCGATCGCCAAAGGAACGTATTCGTTCGTTAGTCTTGGCTGCCCCAAAAACTTAGTTGACAGCGAGCGGATGTTGGGGCTGTTGCAACTCGATGGCTACCGGTTAGTACAGGAGCCGGCCGGCGCCGATTTCGTGGTCGTGAATACTTGTGGATTCATCGAACGGGCACGCGCAGAATCGTTTTCAGTCATCGAAGAGATGCTCGAACTGAAACGTAAAGGGGAAATTCGCGGCGTGATCGTTTCCGGTTGCCTGGCCGAACGACAGAGGGAATCTCTCCTCACAACGATGCCTGACATTGATCATCTGGTCGGAGTTTTTGGCCGCGAGCAGGTGACCAAGGTGGCCGACCGGCTGATCGGTGGGTTGGACGAGCAGCGGACCGTATTCCGGCCGGCGCCGTCAGTTCCGCTCGTGGACCGGGACCGCTTGCGGATTACTCCGCGACATTTTGCATTCCTGAAGATTTCAGAAGGCTGTGATCGACTGTGCACTTTCTGTGCAATTCCAAAAATGCGCGGCAAGCATGCCACCAAGGCGATCGAAGAGATCGTGGCAGAAGCCCGAGAACTCGCGGCTGACGGTGTTCGAGAGTTGGTCATCGTGGCTCAAGATACGACCTACTACGGTATCGATCTGTATGGCGAACCGCGGCTTGTCCAGCTTCTGGGCGAATTGGAAAAGGTCGATGGAATCGAATGGATTCGGCTGATGTATCTTTACCCGATGTACTTCGGAGACGACCTGATCGAAAAGATAGCCACGAGCAAGAAGGTCATCCCTTATCTCGACTTGCCGCTGCAGCATATTAACGACACGATGCTCAAGCGGATGCAGCGCCGAGTAGATCGTGCGTCGACCGAGGAACTCCTCGTCAAACTCCGTAGCCGGATTGCAAACCTGACGTTACGAACGACGTTCATCACGGGTTTTCCGGGCGAAACCAGTGAGCAATTCGAGGAGTTGTTGGATTTCGTATCCGCCCAGGAATTCGAGCGTTTAGGGGTTTTCAGCTACTCGTTCGAGCCGGATACGCCGGCCGCCCGGTTGCCGGACCATGTGCCTGACGAAGTGAAGGAATCGCGCCGGGAGCGTCTGATGGCCGTCCAGCAGCAGATTGCGTTCAACCGGAATGCCCGGCAAGTGGGGCGGAAATTCGACGTGTTGATCGACAGTTTGGTGCCGGGTGAAAGCGACGCATGGATTGGCCGCAGCATGGCGGATGCGCCCGATGTCGACGGCGTGGTGTATGTTTCGGGTAGGAGGCTGCGGCCCGGCCAACTGGTGCAATGTGAAATCGTGGCCACGAGCAACTATGATTTAGTAGGAGTCGCAGTCGACAAGCCCCGCTAAACGAGCCCTGCATTAGCAAACCCAGGCTGCTAGGAGGCGAAGTGCATCATGTCGGTCGTCACAGAAAAAGCTGCGGCCCAGCAACCGCTGTTCAACGTCCCAAATCAATTGACGGTTTCGCGATTGCTTTTGTCGATCGTGCTGTTCGTGTTTATCGCCTTGCAGTACTACCTAACGAGCTTGGTGCTTTTTGTCGTCGCGGCCAGCACCGACTGGCTTGACGGCTACTGGGCCCGCAAATACGGCCAAGTGACCAATTTAGGCCGCATTCTCGACCCGTTTGTCGATAAGATTATCATTTGCGGCACGTTTATCTTCCTGGTGGCAGTGCCCGACTCCGGCGTAACCGCCTGGATGGCCGTGGTCATCGTGGGTCGCGAACTGCTTGTAACGGCGCTGCGCAGCTATCTTGAGGGCGAAGGAGCCGATTTTTCGGCCAATATGGCCGGCAAGCTCAAGATGGTTCTGCAATGCTTGGCCGCTGGATTTTCACTCTTCGCCCTTTCTCAAGTCGGGCCACGACCAGAGTGGCTCCAGTGGACCTTACTCTTGAGTGTGTGGGCGGCCATTCTGCTGACACTATACTCGGGGCTGGCCTACATTCAGCGGGCCGTCGTACTTCTGAGGGGCAATCGCTAGCCTTTGAGCCCCGTAGCGCGGCATCCCGCGAGCGATCATGAACGACAACGCTGGGGCCGTGATTGGTGGGCTGTCGCTGCTTCTAATCGGCGGCAGTCTCCTCTCCTGGGTGCGCATTGTTTGGCGAGTTCGGCACCGCCAGCCGCTGGTACTGTTGGCGCCACGATTGCCAGTGCCGTGGGTGGCTGTCGACATGCTGATTCTGGCATTGTCGTTCTTGTGCTTAGAAATCTTGGCCGCGAATGTCGGCCTCTTTTGGGCGGGAGGCACCGAGGACGCACAAGTTCCATCCATGTTAGCGACCTCTTCGGCCGCACATTTATTGTGGTTTGCGTTCGCCGTCGTCTATCTTCTCCAGCGGGGAGCGTACCTTGATGACCTGGGATGGGACAAGTCGCACCTGGCGGCCGACATGCGCACCGGTTTTTGGCTGTTCCTGGCCGCCATCGTGCCGGTGATGGTGATCCAGGTCTTTTTTACGGAATACCTCGGCATTCCCTCAAAGCAGCCTGTCTTGGAACTGGCCAGGCACCGCCCAAACTTGGGGATCATGGTGTTGGCGACGTTTGCAGCAGTGGGGGTTGCGCCGTGGCTTGAGGAGTTCGTTTTCCGCGTGGTTTTGCAGGGTTGGTTGGAGGCGGAGCAGGTTCGTATTCGCAAGGTTCGAAATCCGGATCATTCGGAGATGCCAGGTTTTGCACCGCTGCTCATCGCCTCGTCCCTTTTCGCGGCAATGCATGCCGCGGCAGGACCCGATCCCGCGGCGATTTTCGTGTTGTCCCTTTTTTTGGGCTACGCATACCGCCAAACGCACCGCATCCTTCCCTCAATCGTCATTCATACGGGCGTCAATGGTTGGACGATGCTCAATATGTGGATCATGTATTTCATGCCGGGTGAGGCACAATAGCCACGTGCACTGGGAAGGAGACAGGAAGCACGCCCCCCCACCCTTTCATTCGCGCTTCGGGGCTTTTAAAATCGCCACTTCCACACGACTCTTGAGAAACTTGGGGGAGACTCGCACGGTGGCTAAAGTGGCAAAAGCGAAGAACTACGGCTTCGGGATCATTGGCTGTGGCATGATTGCCAGTTTTCATGCCAAGGCGATTGCGGACATTCGTGGAGCGCGGCTTGTGGCATGCTTCGACGCAGTACCTGCGGCGGCTGATCGACTGGCCGCAGCTCAGGGGTGTCGGGCTTATCATAAACTGGACGACATGTTGGCCGATTCCGAAGTTGACGTTGTGACGGTCGGTACGCCCAGCGGGGCTCACCTCGAGCCTGCCCTGGCGGCAGCTAGAGCCGGCAAGCACGTGATCGTTGAAAAGCCGCTTGAGATTACACTCAAACGCTGCGACCAGATCATTCGTGAATGCGAAAAAAACAAAGTTAAACTGTCGGCCATCTTTCCGTCGCGGTTTCACCGCTCAAGCGTCGCCATGCGCCAGGCGGTCGAAGACGGGCGCTTCGGGCGTCTGACGCTCGGCGAGTCGTCTGTGAAGTGGTACCGAACGCAAGAGTACTATGATAGCGGTGCCTGGCGCGGTACGTGGGAACTCGACGGTGGTGGTGCCTTGATGAACCAAGCCATCCATAGCGTCGATATTCTCACTTGGCTGATGGGGCCGGTAGTCGAAATCACCGCGCATACTGGGCTTCTGGCTCACAAGAGGATTGCCGTCGAAGACACGGCTGTGGCCACCGTCAAGTTTGCCAGCGGCGCATTGGGTGTCATTGAAGCTTCCACAGCGGCCTACCCTGGTTACCTGAAGCGGATCGAAGTCCACGGTTCAGCTGGTAGTGCCGCAATGGAGGAGGAAGATATCGTCGTCTGGGACTTTGCCAAGAAGGGTCGCGGCGACGCGGCGATTCACAAAAAAATGGCAGAGCGCATCAGCACGGCCGGTGGCGCCAGCGACCCGAGCGCCATCGGTCATCATGGTCATACGGAACAGTTCCGCGACGTCCTCGACGCGATTCGAGAGAACCGCGCACCAGCGGTCGACGGGCATGAAGGTCGTCGTTCGGTCGAAATCATCCTGGGGATCTACAAGGCCGCGGAAACCGGCAAAGTTGTGAAACTGCCGCTGGCGAGTGATCCAGTTTTGGCCGCGCGTAAGAAAAGAGTTTAGCTGCATCGCGGGAAACGAAGTCAATCTAGCCATGCTACCTAACCGCCGGCTCCGTCCACGTCTCCGGTAATGCTCGATTTGCTTGGCGATTCCGCGTGAGTTCAGCGGCACGCTCGATAAAGGCGATCCAGGAGGGTGGGGTCGACAGAAACACTCGATCACCCGGCAATAGAAGCGGATTCTCGCAGACCATCGTCGTGGGAGACGTCCAGCGCCACGAAATGGGGATTATTGTGTCGGTGCCGACGCCGCCAATCGTAGGTCGCGCGATCCAAATCCGCTTCTTTCCCATTTCATTGATCGTTCCGGCCGATGCGATGGCATCCAGCACCGTTTCGTTGCCTTGGACAGGGTAGCGAGCGGCGGTATCCCCATCCAAGGCACCTTCGGTGACGACGTAATAAACGTGACTATTCTGCGTGTGGACGGAAACGTCCACGCTCATTCGGTTCGCATCCGCGTCGATGAATTCCGCTACCGCGTCCCTAATTTCATTGGTGGTCAAGCCCGCGACGTGGAGCTTGCCCCATGTGCCGAGGTCGATCTTGCCGTCCGAATGAACTAAGAGTTTGCCATCGATTAGCTGCTTGTCGGATTCCGTTGGGGTTATGTTCACGGCAAGGATATCGGACGACTCAACATGATAGTCGGGTCGTTTATGGAGCGGTACAAAGCGGACCGCAGCGTGCTGGGCACGCCGTGCCCGGGCCTTGCAAAACGCACAGTCTTCGCAGCGGTGAGCGTGCGTGCAAGTTTTGTCGCTAGAACATTCGGGACATCCGCTGGGCTTTGCGCAGCAAGACTCCGCCGAGACCACTTCGCCGACCAAACCTGCGTTGGAGTTTATACCCGGCCCAAATGCTCGATGCATGGAAATCGGCCGGGCCTCACTTGCAAGTCGCGGCGAAACGGAAACATCCCTGTCCAAAGTGCCCCAGGTGAGCGATGCCGCCAGGGCGCCAATTGCGGCGTAGGCCAGACCAAATCCGACAGCCTGCCGTGTCGACGTCAGTCCCAGCACGCAGCAATTGTCGTTGGAACGTACCATGTCCAAGCCTCCGGCAGGATTTGGGGGTTTTTGGGTGGGAACCGTCGCAGTTTTTCGAATTGTTGTCAACGCCAGAGGTGGGCTAGAAACGCTCTTGGCCGATTGTCCCGCCCATGGCACAATTGGCGACGCACTGCTGCTAGCTCGTGTTGTTAATCCCGAAAATGGACTCTCGTGCGACGACTCCGGCCGCGAACCATCGCCGATTACCTGGCCTATCTTGTGGTCCGAATCTTCGTCTGCATCGTACAAGCGATGCCCGTTGAATCGTGCGCGTTGATCGCACGTGGGCTGGCAACTCTGTGTGCCAGCGTGCTTAAGATTCGGCGGCGACTGGTAGAGGAGAATCTCAAATCCGCGTTTCCAGAGATGACCGCCGCCGAACGCAAGATACTCGCTTGGAAAATGTGGGAACATCTCTTCCTGCTAGTTGTCGAGATCATACACGCCCCGCGCAAGATTCATCACACCAACTGGCGCCAGTACGTCACGCTGATCAACGCCGACCAGATAATACGCGCGTTTTTCGACGATCGGCCCTCGATCGTCATATGCGGGCACTATGGTAATTTCGAACTGTCGGGCTTTGCGCTGGGCATCTTGGGTTTTCCATCTTTTACAATTGCCCGCACGCTGGACAATCCTTACCTCGACCGCTATCTGAACGACTTCCGGGGCATGACCGGACAGTATATTCTGCCGAAAGAAGGGAGTGCCGGAGCGGTCGAAGAGGTACTCAAACGTGGCGGTATTCTGGCCTTGCTGGGCGATCAGAATGCGGGTCGCAAAGGGTGCTGGGTTGAATTCTTCGGCCGTCCAGCGTCGAGTCACAAGGGAATCGCGCTGTTCTCGCTGGCGAGCGAGGCCCCTACAATCTTTTGCTTTTCTCGCCGTGGCGACCGTCCTCTCAGCCAGCTGATGGGGACAACTGCGGTCTTGGACCCTAGAACAATGCCTGGCGAGATGCGAAGTGTGCCGGCAATCACGCGGTGGTATACTCAACTGTTGGAACAAACGATCCGCGAAGCTCCTGAGCAATATTGGTGGATTCATCGTCGTTGGCGCGACTACAAGCCGCGGCCAAAGCGAAAGAGTATCGCCCAGTCTCCACCGAAAGCGGCTTAGATCGCCGCATTTGCTGCCAGTTCGCAACCTGTTGCCTCACAAACCGCCCTGCTACCAAGCCTTCCGTTAATGGGCTAAACGACCGACAGCCTTGAGTAGGCCGAATTCTCGATTCGCATGCCTAATTGGATTCAGCTTGCCCGCGTGAACGAACTGCCGGTGGGTGCCTCGAAAGAGTGCGTCGCCGAAGGGAGAGTTGTCGCGCTCTTCAACGTTCAGGGCAAGTTCTACGCCTTGGATGGCGTATGTCCGCACCAGGGCGGACCGCTTGGTCGCGGATTGCTGGAAGGGAGTGTAGTGACCTGCCCGTGGCACGGCTGGCAGTTCGACGTTACGAGCGGTCGGCATCAGTTCAACGCACAAATCAAGCAGCGCCTGTTTCGAAGTGCGTGTTGAAGGAGAGTGGATCCTGGTAGATTTGGGGTGACTCCTGCGTCCAGCGAGAATTCTGCCTTGATCGAGTACCGCGCATTTCGCAATACCGATCCGCCACAACTAGCGGAGATCTGGCGCAGCCACTCAAATACTCGAGGGCTGATGCAGCCAATGTCCGTCACGGCGCTCGAACGGTACGTCCTGTCCAAACCGACGTTCGACCGTGACGGGTTAATCGTGGCGGTCGACGAAAACAAGCTGGTTGGCTTCGGCCATGCGGGATTTGGTCCTAACGAGTCTGGCGACTCGCTGCAGTGTGATCGGGGCGTGATCAGCCTGGTAATGGTTCGACTTGACGCCGATCCAGCGATTGCCGCTGCGTTGCTGGCCCGCTGCGAGGGATATTTGCGAGCTCGCGGTTCCCAGACGATCTACGGAGGTGGCTGTTATCCGCTTTCGCCTTTCTACTATGGACTATATGGGGGGAGCGAACTTTCGGGCATTTTGGATTCGGACGTCCACGCCGTCGCATTGTTTCGCGGCGCCGGTTACCAAGCAGGCAAGCGCAGCTTGGTATTGCATCGTGACTTGGCGGGTTTTCGTCCTGTTGTCGATCGGCAGCAGATTCAGATTCGCCGCACGACTCGTTTGGAAACCATGTTCGATCCACCGGCGCAAGATTGGTGGGAGGCGGTCATGTTCGAGCCGTTCGACCGCACGCGATGGTCGCTGGTGGAACGCGAAGGTGATCCAAGCCTGGCCAGCGTCTATATCTGGAACCTCGAAACCATGGCGGGCGCCTGGGGTGTCCATGCGGTGGGGATCGTCGATTTGGAAGTCACGAGTGAACGCCGTCGCCGCGGCCTGGCCACAAATCTGCTCGGCGAAGCCTTTCGCCAGTTGCATACTCAGGGTGTCTCGTTAGTCGAGGTGCACGTGCCGGAGGAAAATGAGGCAGCCCGGGCCGTGTTTGCAAATCTGGGGTTCGAGCAGATCGATGCTTCGACGCTTTATTTCAAGGATTGATGCAACACGGCCAGATGTTCGGCGAGATGTTGACTACAAGCGGCATCTAATTGTCTTAGCGACAACGAAAAGGGTGCCGGCGGCGCGGATTTCATTAGCGATTGCAGGTATGCGCGAAGCACCTCGTTGCGTTGTGGCAAAGTGTCGAGCATGAAGTGGACCCAGGCCCAGCTTTCGGCGTAGTCGGCCTGTGTCATTTCGCCGGTTGTCTTGAGCTGTTCAAGCCGCATCAGGTCAGGACGCCAATCAGCCTTCATGGCCATGAGTTGACTTACATGCGGCCGATTGATACCCGCCATCACGCGTGGCACTTCAAAGTATTCGGCCAAGCCTTCGTCCAGCCATAGCGGCACATTTGGGACCACCGAGTGCAAATAACCGTGAACGACCTCGTGCCGCAGATCTTCCGCTACGCGATCGCCCCAATAGGCATACACGCTGAGCCGAGTATCGGTCTCGACAAAAAAGGCCCGACGGTGCGGCATGTCGGGGTGTTGCTCGCGGAAGAACGCCTGGAATTTGTCGGCAGTGGGAAACAAATAAACATGAATCGGCTCGTCCGAAATTGGCAGGCCAAGTTTTGTGCTGACCGTGGTCCTCAGTAGCTTCAACTCCTCCAAGAGCCGGTGGTTGCGCGGAAGCGGCGTTTCGCTGAAGATGACCAGTTGATCGAGCACCATGCTATTGCCGACCGGCAATTGGGGAGCAACTCGCCAAGCAGCGCAGCCGATAACGAGGCTGGCGCAAACAGCGGCGGCGGGCAGCAGACGGCGTGTCATCCGTGACTCTCGGTGCTGCGTAAATATCAAAGGTTATCGCGACAACGTATACAAACCCCAGAACGTTCCGGCGGTTTCGACGGGGCATACCGACTGCTGGACCGCGGCTAACTCTTTCCAACCGGCGTGCGAGCGGCGATTAATTTGTCGAGTTCGTCCTTTAGACGGGGCAAGATCAAATCGTACGGATAAGCCCCCAGTTCCACACTTCCCCGCTTGAGGTTGACGAAATTCGGTCCGCACCACAAGCCCAGATCGGCATCATCGGTTTCGCCCGGGCCATTTACACGGCAACCCATCACCGCAATCGTGATAGCATACTCGCTGGCATACTTGGTCAATTCTTTTACGTCTTGCGCCAGTTCGATAAACGCCTCATTTTCCACGCGAGAACAGCTTGGGCAGCTGATGATATTTAGCGTGTTCAGGCCGAAATCGACCACGCTGCGTACCCGGCCGGCGGCAATATCGGCCAGGATTCCTCGGCCGGCGGCAATTTCTTCTCCCTTGCGCGCGTTGGGAACCGTGAGCGAGACTCGAATCGTGTCGCCTATCCCACGGCTGATGAGCTGCTCGAAAGCAATCCGCGTCTTGATGATACCCTCGGGCGGCATACCGGCTTCTGTCACGCCCAAGTGCAAAGGGACATCCGGACGCTGGCTGGCGAAACGGCGATTCACTTCGATCACCTTGGCGGGGTCGGAATCCTTCAGCGAGACGCAATAGCGCGTAAAGCCGAGCGAATCCAAAAGCTCGCAGTGCTCCCAGGCGCTTTCGAGCATGGGGGTGATCGAATCGTCCTTCGAGTACTTTTCCTGCTTCGCTGGATCGACCGAACCGCAATTGACACCCACGCGCATGGCACAGTCGTATTCGCCCGCGACGTCGGCCAGGAACTTAACCTTGTCCTGCCAGGGCTTCTCACGCTCGTGGTGGTACAGGTGTCCGGGATTGTAACGCACCTTGTCGACGTGCGGCGCCACATCCTTTGCCAGGCGGTAATTCTCTTGCAAGTCGACCGACAAATTCGCTGCGCTACGCTTGCGAATCTCGGCCAGAGCCTCAGCATCCTTGGAGTTGTCCACCGCGATTCGCACGATATCGGCACCGGCCGCGAGTAAATCGTTGATCTGGGCCGTCGTGGCCTCGACGTCTCGCGTATGCGTGGCCGTCATGCTCTGCACGGCAATCGGGTGCCTCCGCCAATGGTAGCGGAACCGATGCGGACAGGACGGGTGGGGTTTCGTGGAAGTTCCAACTCCGCGGACTCCGAGACCTAGCTGGAAATGACCCCTTCAAACTACCAAATAGGTCGCGACTGGGCGAGCGCCGTTTATGGACCACTGTACCGGCTTCAGCTGAGGTCAGCTTTGTTTCGGCGTATACCCCAGTACGACGTCAAAACTGGCCCGCAATTCGCCTGCCTTGGAGCCTTCCAGCGGCACAAATTCGGCGCACAACAAATCCTGCGAGTTCTTGTCGCCCGCTCCACGAAAGACGAAGTCGCGATCGTTTTGTGGGTGCCCCTTGATGTAGCATTGCGTCGTGAACTCTTGCTGGCCTGGGTGCTTCACCATGAAATGAATGTGGGGAGTGCGACCGGGATAGGGCACCGGCTTGATCGTGCGGAAGTAGTATTCGCCAGTCGAGCCAGTGAGGAAACGGCCGAACCCCTGGAAATTGCCGTCGCGTTTGTCGGCGTTGCCGGTGCGCGAATGCAGGTAGGCGCCGCCGGAGTCGCACTGCCAGATTTCCACGACAGCGTTCCGCAATGGCTCGCCGTTGCTGCCAAGAATGCGTCCGGTGAGATGCGTGATCTCGCCGACCGCGGGCGTCAACTCGTCGTTCACGAGGACCAAATCGTTGTCGGTGTCGAGCGGCAAGTGATCCGGATAAAAGGGCCCCTCGGTCTGGTACGGGGTACGGGCCAGTTCTTCCGCGAACGCCCCGGGCGCCGCCCAAGCCGCTGAACCGGCGGCTACGGTTCCCAGGAACGTACGCCGCGAAAGTACGTGAGTGTGATTCGCCATGATCGTGTTCTCCCGTTTGCCAGCGACCTAGTCAGATCAACCAACTAGCATAACAGAATCAGGCCGAGACTCTCTGATTCGACCTGATCCCAGTCGCATCGACCTGTCCATTATCGTCCGGCAACCTTTAGACAACATGAATCCGGGTACTCTCTGCGCTCGTCCGCAAACCGGTGATATCCACCAGGCAACCGGTGGACGGCCGCTCGGTCGCCGCTCGGAGCCCCGAGCTCAGGCCGCGGAGCAGCCATCTGGCGAAACTAACCGCTCGCAGGCTTGCTCTCCTCGGCGGCATCGATGGACGGAGCCGGCCTTAATTTCGGCACGAACATGGGGACGCTTTGGCGATACCGGTGATACGAGTGCCCGAAATGCGCGACCAGATCGCGCTCCTCAACAAGCGCGGCCAGGGCCATATAGATCGACAATGAAGCAGCGAACAGCAGATGTCCTGCCGTCATGGTTGGTATTGCCCAGAACGCCAGCCCCCACGCGAGATAGAGTGGATGGCGCACGTGGGCGTAGGCCAGCGGCGTGCGGAACGGCAACGCCGTGTAAGGCCGACCACGGAAGTAGAGCCAGACTTGCCGCAGGCCGAACAGGTCGAAGTGATTGATCAGTAGGCTGACCAGCGGCACGGCCAGCCAACCGGCGGCAAACAGCCCCCACAAGGCACCCCGCGCAATCGGTTGCCGCACGTCCCAAACGACGGCGTCGATCGGCCGCCACTGCCAAATCAAAAGCACGGTTGCCAGGTTCGAAAGCATCACGTACGTGGTGCGTTCGATTGGCTGAGGAACGATGCGCGTCCAAAGTTGTTTGAACGCTGGTCGCGCCATGATCGAATGCTGGGCGGCAAAGGCGCCCACCAGCAACAGGTTGATGGCGACCGCCGCGACGAGCGGCGTGGTAACCGGCGCGTCAATTGTATTGGGCACCAGGAAGTTGCCGGTGAATGCGGCAAAGTAAGCGTAAATTCCCAGAAAGGCCAGGTAGCCTGCGACGCCGTAGGCCAAATACAACCAGCGTTTCATTTTGCACCTCCACGCAGAATTAGGTTTTCAGGCAGACGCTGCCGACGGGCGATTGGTTCGCCCACCGACGGTGCCGCCGATGTTGACGTAGGATTGATTCCCTGTGTGAAATATCGTGCAGCTTGCTCCGGCGACAAGTTGACTTGTGGTACACTCGCCGGTGTACTTGTGGTCCACTTGCTGAACATACGGCCATGAAAACCACTGAGAAAACAACGCGCGAGCGACTGATCGAAGCGGCCCATCAGCGGTTCTACCGCGACGGTTTTCGCAACGTCGGGCTGGACCAGATCTACTCGGATGTCGGCATCAGCAAGACCGCCTTTTACAAGCACTTCGAATGCAAGGAAGACCTGATGGTCGCCGTGCTCGAGGAACAGCAGCGCTGGTTGGGCGCGACGCTGACGGCCATGCTCAAGGAGCGCGGTGGACCCACGGCCGTGGGCCAACTGCGGACGCTGTTTGATTTGGTCGAGACGTTCATTGAGAAAGATGACTGGCACGGCTGTATTTTCGTCAACGTGACCATCGAGTTTCCGCTGCCGCACGACCCGGCGCATCAGGCCGCGCATCGCGCTGAAGCAGACCTATGAAGCGACGGTACGCCGGATTGCCAAACGGGGCGGCGCGGCCGATCCGGCCGCGCTGGCCCGCGAACTGTGCCTGATCATCGAGGGGGCCTACGTCACGCGGCACATCACCGGTGATCGACAAACGATCGACGTCGCTCGGCGTCTGGGCGAGATGGTCATTCGCAAGCACTTTCCCGACGCGGACTAGCCCATCCTGGCTCGGCGTCGGCGGCGCGCCATTCTTCGGTGCCTGTCCAAACATGTCGTTTGCCAACCGTACTTGCTTTGGGCGTCGAGTTGGCCCGATTCGGATTTCCGAGAATTCTGAGTGGCCCGATTTTGGTGCGATTTGTTCGTGACTCTTTTTCTTTTCCATGGGAGCCCGAAAAATTGTCGACCAACTCGCAGCTATTTTCCGCAAAGGACCCTGTTTGACGATTTGTGCGCGCATCTCTTCGCCGAGTTTAGAACTGCTCGACCCTACCCTACCGAAAATGCTGGCCCGATTGAAAGCAGCAAACCGCGAGAGTGTGAGCGCGGCGCAACCGAGAGGAAAAACCCTGTTTTGCGAGAGACGTATTCACGCAAGGGTGGAAGGGGCCAGTTACGTCTGTTCATGCAAATGTCGGAACTGAATACTAAGACGCACTCGCGGCGCGCGGTTCACGCCGTGAGCGCGGCAGGAGCCGGCGAAGTGTTGGGGACGTCTCAATTACAGGGTCGGCGGCGCCGTCCCGTGTGCCGTGGTAGAATGTGCGACGATCCCCTTTGGCCGTCCAGAAAGCGGCGCGCGTCAACGTGACGCGAGCGTTGTCCTCGAACTATCAAAGGACATCCCATGTTGCACCGATTCGCGCTACCCGCCCTGTTCTTGCTGGTTGTTTGTGTAGGTCTTGTGCGTGCTGGCGAAGAAACGTCAACTTCGTCAGAGAAGCACACGTCGGGGCGGCTGATGCTGGCGACGTGCCAGTTTCCGGTGTCAGCCGACGTGGCGGCCAACGCCGAGTGGATTCGCAAACAGATGCGGCTGGCTGCGGCCCAGGAGGCCGACCTCGTGCACTTTTCGGAGTGCGCGCTATCGGGATACGCGGGCGTTGAAGTCGAGTCGCTTGAGGAGTTCGATTGGGAGTTATTGCGCGCCGAGACGGCTTCGATTCTGAAGCTGGCCGACGAGTTGGATCAATGGGTCGTGCTGGGGAGCACGCACCGGCTGACGGGCGAGCACAAACCGCACAACTCGCTGTACGTCATCAATCCCGAGGGCCAGATCGTCGATCGCTACGACAAGCGATTCTGCACCGGCGGCGATCTGAAGCACTATTCGCCCGGAGATCACTTTGTGGTGTTCGAGGTGAACGGAGTGCAGTGCGGGATGTTGGTCTGCTACGACATTCGCTTTCCGGAGCTGTACCGGGAGTATTGCCGCCGCGGCGTGCAGTTGATGCTCCACTCCTTCCACAACGCACGCATGAAGTCGGGTGCCGTACACCCGATTATTATGCCTGCGACCGGACAAACGCGGGCGGCCACCAACGCGATGTTCGTCTCGATGAACAATTCGAGCGCGCCGGAGGCCTGGCCGAGTCTGCTGATCACCCCGGACGGGCGCATCGTGCAGCGGCTGGCCGAGCACCGCCCGGGGCTGATGGTGCATGAAGTCGACACGAACAAGCCGTATTACGACGCCAGCGGAGAGAATCGGCTCCGGGCAATGGACGGTATTCTGCACAGCGGAGACGTGGTGGAGGATCCCCGGTCCGTCGAAAGGACCGGCTACTGACGCGGCCTGCGAGGGGCATGCTTGTCTGATTTTCGCACGCGACTGCTTTCTGCCGCGGCAGATACTGATCTTTCGCCCGCCTGGCGCGATTAAACAGAAAATTCTCTTGCGATTGAAATGCCGAGCGTCGTGCCTGGCTTGTGGATTGGCCGGGCACGACGCGTGCGGCATGGTTGGCGAGCGAGGTATCCCGCCGACGGGTTATCTCGCCGCGCGTTGCGGACGGCGCAGTTGCCCTCGCGTGACGCATACTGCGATTGAAACCAAGGCCATCAGACACATCGTCCATGTCGATGGCTCGGGCACAAGGTTCGTGGCGACCCACCCGATCGCTTCATCGTGCACGGCCTCGTCCATGAAACTGTTGTAGACGATGTAGATCGGATCGGAGTCGGCCAGTCCGGAGCCGGGCAAGCTCAACTGCATCCCGATGAGATAGATGCCGTTGGCTGGGTCGCCGATCGAGTCGGTCAGCGCCGATTGCAGGTGCACATGCAGCCGGCCAGCGCTCCCCGTGCTGCCGATCGTCAGCGCCGCGCCGATGCCCGAGGTGCCGGTGATATCGATCGTCGAACTGAGGTGGCTCAATCCCAGCGACGCGCTCGGCGATGCGGGAGCGAACGAGACGGCTCCGGTGCCGTCCCAGTATTCCAGGTCCCGAGTGATTGTGAGACCCAACGTAAAGTTCGCTGGCAGCAGGCCGTTATTAGGAAAGACCCCGATGCCGAAGGCCCCGTTGTTGAATCCCGGGTCGCCGATGATGTAGGGAATCATCGGGTCTTCACCAAAGTCAAACCCGAACACGTTTTCAGTAACCGTGTTGGAAGCAAGGATATCGTCGTGGCCACCCGTGGCGACTTTGCCGTTAAGTTCGTAGGGAGCAACATCGTCGTGGGCGCGCGTGGCCGTCGGCCGGACAACTAGGGCGACCAACAGGAGAAGCAAAGACAAAACACGCATGGAAATACACCTTTCAATGAAATCTGAGTAGTCGTTTAGGTTTGCGAATTCGTGGTTCACGTGTTCTCAACGCCGCTCGCCGCCTGCCACACTACTCGCGACAGTGGCGGACGATCGTGGGAACTAACTGCGTGCATGCATTGGCGGTCCTTATCGAGTCGCTTGTGTGGTTGCTTTTCGGTGCACTTGCGAGGTGCGGATTATTGAGGCGGCTTTGCGAAGTTGTGTCCCTCATCTACCCACCGCGCGATCTGTTCGACCGGGACCAGTTCGACGTGGCCGTCGGCGTACAAGAAGTGGGTCGTGCCGCTGTGTCGCTCCACCGCGATCTCGTTGCCGATGGCTGTCATCCCCAGCCCTGCGCTTAGCGTCGACATGGCGAACCAGTTCCACGAGTGGACGTGATCGTTGTAGACGTCGATGTCGTTCGGGTTGCCCGTTTTCATCGCGCCGGTGTCCTTGATCTCGGCAAGTTCGAACGCGACGATGGTTTCGTGCGTCGAGACGACTTTTCGCAGATTGTCGAAGGGGGGCAGCGCCTCCTTCGAGAGGTAGCCGTTCATCGTGTAGCTCGTGCCTTTGCCCGCCAATCGCAAGTCACCGGCAAGATCGTCCGGACAGATGCGAATCGCGTCGACGTCCTCCAGGTAGGGCGCCAGCGTGTAGATCCAGGCGTGGGTGTACTTGCCTGTCACCGGATCGGGCTCGCTGGTGTGCGTCGTCTCTGGCCATCGTCCGTGGTGGTCGTCGCAGAACCGGATCATGGCGATGCCCACCTGCCGCAGATTGCTGGCGCAGTTGGCGATGCGGGCTTGCTCGCGCGACATCTGCACGGCCGGCAGTAGCAGCCCAAACAGCAGGCCGATCACCGCCACGACGACCAACAACTCGACGAGCGTGAAACCATGTAGGGGGCGGCGGCGGATAGTATTCTGCCGTCGCGCTGGGTGCTGATTCCAAACCCCTCCATAGCTGAAACCGGGTCGAAGACGAGGCAGCGCGCATCGATTCGGGGCGCGAAAAACTGGTTCCGATTGCTCATCGCAGATTTCCTTTGTCGTTCACGGCGGTCATCGTTGACGCATCGCGGCGCAACGTCCGCTCCGGCGGCGCGTGAGCGCGGTTTGGTCGGACCGCATCAATCGCTCAACGGCCGCCGCCGGAGGCGGAGAAGCACAAATCAACACGTGTATTCACACCGTTCGAACTCATGGCCGAACGGTTCGATCTCGACGAAGTGCCCGACCCATACAGCGCACGAGCCTTGGCTCAAGCGCAAGGTGCAACCATGGCTCGACGCGAGCTACAGAGCGTGGCACAAGCAGCGAAACACCAAGCCGAACGGAATGAGGGCTAGGCGCTTCTTAGGCGTGATGGAGCGCACCCGATCGGCGGAGCGCGCGAGTGATAGACGCCGGCACGAACGAGGAATAGACGCTGCTGGCCGCAGGGCGTAAGAGGAGCGACCAGCGCTGTTAGGACGGCCGCCGGGGCAGTGGTTGTCCACTGGGCCTGCGCGAGGTAACTGCAAATCGGGCAGTTGTGCGGGTCGTGTCCGGCGCTCGTCCATTGCGGTGCCATCGACGCCTGGGTCGTGACCGTAGGCGCCGGCTTGCGAGGCGCCGCATGCCGCTCGTCGGCACATCCCTGGTCCGCATGACAACCCGAGGAATGGCGATTCCGCAGGCGAGCGGCGTCGGCGTGATCGCAGGCGCAGCAGCCAGCCGCGCTGTGGTCGGTGTGCTCGACCAGCAGATGCAGGCCTTGCCCAAACAGCGAGACGAAGCCAAAAAAGGCCGCGAAAATGGGGCAAAACGTGCGTGGTACGACAACGCGCATGAAAAAAACCGCCAATACGTTCAGCAACGCAAAACAACCTTGGCGGTCCGACCAAGTTAGAGGTTAAGAACTCGCCGCACTCGTGTCAAGCTCCAACCGTAAAAAGGCGCCTGACTGGCAAGATCACACGAGTTTTCGTGACCTCAGGCTGAGCGGTTCACTCCCCTCCGATGCAAACCACCTTCGACGCCGTGCGGATTAGCAGCTTGCCTTGGCTGATGGACGGGGTGGCCAGGCAGAGCTCGTCGAGCGGGTTGGTGCGCTCGATGCTGAATTCGGGGCCGGCGGGCATGACGTGGGTGGTGCCGTTCTCGTCGAGGAAGAACAGCTTGCCGTTGTAGGCCCAGGGTGAAGCGGTGAAGGAGGTCCCCTGCGGGAAGCGGGTGCGATCGAAGACGAGTTCGCCGGTCTTGGCATCGTGGCAAGTGAGCATGCCGCGGTCGAGCAGTGTGTAGTAATAGCCGCGATACACGATTGGAGACGTGTTATACGGCCCCATCTTTTGCGCGACCAGACGATGGAATCGTTGGACGTTTCACCCTCGGCCAGCGAGATGTCGCCCGAGGCTCCCGGTCGGATGGCGTAGATGGGCCGTTTTTGATCCTGAAAGTAGCCGGACGTGATGTAGAGCAAGCCGTCGGCCGCTAGCGGCGAAGGGATGGTCAGCACCGACATCTTGCCGTCGAAATGCCACAGCAGTTCGCCTTCGGGTGAGTACGAGCGGTTCTCTTTCTCGCCAGTGGTGACGATTTCGGTGCGGCCGTCGTGCCGCCACACGAGCGGCGTCGACCAGCTCTTCTTCTCATCGCGGAGGACTTTCCAACGGGGCTCGCCGGTGGCGCTATCGAAGGCGGCGATGTACGACTCCTCGAGGTTGTCGTAGACCATGATCACCTGATCGTCCTGCACGACCGGAGACGCGGCGGCGCCATAGCCGAAGAAAGTCTTTTTGGGCTCGATGCTGTGCGTCCAAAGCGGCTTACCGTCAAAGTCGTAGGCATAGAGGCCGACATCGCCAAACAGCACGTACAGCCGTTGACCATCGGTCGTCGGCGTTTCGGCGGCATAGGTGTTTTTGGGATGCCGCGGCACGTCGGGCTTGCCGGTGTGTGCCTCGTGCTTCCAGAGCAACTCGCCCGAGTCGAGGCTCAGGCAATAGACCATCCAGTGATGCACCGAGTCGGGCGGTTCGCCCCGGCCTTGGCCGAGATACAGGCCCGCCTTGGGGGCTTCGTAGTCGGCGTCGCTATGCACAGCCGAAACGAACACGCGGTCGCCCCACACGATCGGGCTGCCCCAGCCGCGACCGGGGATGTCGGTTTGCCACAGGACGCCCGTTTCCTGATCCCACACTTCGGGTAGCCGCGGATCGTCTGGCACGACGCCCGTGGCGTCGCTGCCGCGGAAGCGTGTCCAGTTCTCCTGTGCGACGGCACCTGCTGCCGAAAGGACAGCCATGAGACAGGCAAAAACAAAGGTTCGAATTTGGATCGTTGTCAACATGAGTGACCTGGAGCGAGGAACATCGGATCGAGGAGTTGGGGCCATTCTAGCCGCGGGCGTTTGCGCTGCCATACATTTGACGTGACACGGGCAAAGGTCCCGGCCCAATTCGAGATTTGCATTACAGCTCAGCGCGAAATTACTTTGTGTACAAACTAACTTGACGATCGCTTGTCAGCAAGCGAGTGGACCTGCTTCGGTGAATCTGCCACCAGCCCATTTGAAACGCCCAGCTAGGCGCTAGTCATTCGCCAGTGGATAATCGCGCCGTCCAGTCGGAGCGTTGGCGGCCCTTCCTGAATCGCGCCCCTGGACCGATCTTTCTTGTCCGACCTCTTCTCTGTTTCGATGGAGTTCGCTCATGACACGCGCATTTCGTATGGCCTTCGTTGGATTGTTTGCCGGTTTCGTAAGTGCAATCCTTGCGACTGGCGCGCTGGCCGATCAATTCCCGTACCTGGACCCGGCCTTCACCCAGGAGATTTATGCCGGCCCTTCGGCCTACGCTGGAATGGCGTGGACCAGCAACGATCACCTGCTCTCGCGCAACGGCGCCACAATCCTCGAGTACAGCCCGACGCAGAACTCGACTTACCAAGGAACTTCGCTACACGGCGTGATCGCGACGCACACGATCACCGGTTTGGCCAGCGGCACGGGCATGACCAACGGCCTGGACGGCTACATCTACGCGGTGACCAACGCGGGGCTACAGCGATTCGATCCATCCAACTGGGCGGCCCCAGCGCAGACATTGGCTGGAACGGCCGCGGGGATATACGGAATCACGACCATGCCCGACGGACGCATCGCGTATACGGATAGTGGCTCCAACAGCAACGTCTATATCTACGACCCGGTAGGTGGCACGAACACGCTGATCTACACGTCGAACGCACTGGTCGACGGAATGGTATCGGGGCCGGCGGGAAACCTCGCCATTACTGGGCAGACGAACCAGACGATCACAATCCTCACGAGCACCGGTTCAGTCGTCAATTCCTTCGCTACCGCGCACTATCCCGACGGGTTGGCCTTCAACGCCACGGCCACGAGCGACACGCTCTACAGCAACAACAACGACGGCACGATTTCGCAATATGTTTTGGGACCCGGATACACGGGCGTCCCGACGATCACCGACATTGCGACGGGCAGCGGCGCGTATGGCGACCTGGCAACCGTGGGGCCGGACTGCGCCTTTTACGTCTTCCAGGGGGAGAATGGAAGCTACCATGGCGCCACGCCTGGTGTGGGGACGAATTGGGACAACTCGGTGACGACTGCCGACCCGTCGATTATCCGGATCGGAGCAGCGCCATTGCCAGACGGTTCGCCCGCGGATTGCCTGTTCTATACTCCGCTTCACAGCGTGCCGGAGCCCTCGACGCTGGCCATGCTGGCGACCGGTCTGGTGGGCATGGGCGTTTTGAGGTGGCGTCGGCGGCGGATGTAACGGGGCTGGACGTGGCATGCATGCGGAAGATCGCACCGGCCGGTCGGCGATGACTGCCGACCGGCCAAGTTCGGTCGTGCGCGGCGCTCCGGCTTCCGACGCGCGCGACTGCCGAGGTTGCAGGCCGTTCGATCCTAACTTGTACCCGGCCGCTCGATCGACGACCGATCGCATGGGCGCGCGGCTCCTGTGGCACTCGTAATCGCGAGCATATGAGTCACGCGGTCGTGGATTCAGCCGTCACGTCAGAGTATCATCGGCTGAACCGACTGCACACGCAGTCGAAATACCGGCTATCTGGACTCGCATCAAGTCGACGCGTCGTCGCGGCAATGCGTCGGAGTCGATGACGATGATTTGGACGCGGCAGACTGGACAGTTCCAGGAGTTTTCGGTTCCGGCCGAATTGATCGCCGATAGCTCGCTGCGTTTGACATGGGATCCGATTGACGAGTCGCAGCTCCCTTGGAGTCAGCGCTTGGACGTGGCCGAAGTCGGGATATTGACGCGGTAGTTGACGAGGCACTTTTATCTTTCGACGGTCACCTGACGCAATCGTGAATATCGCCGACGCGCAGACGTATCAACGATATCGTGCCAATCGCATTTCGATCGGTGAGGTTCTGCTCACGATGTTGATCTTTGCGAGCATGGGCGCGATCACCTGGGCGATTCGCGGCACGAGCGGCTGGGGCGGCATCGAGGGTGCAATTGTGCCCGGGATGACCTGGGGCGTCTGGTGGTGGTACATCTGCTGGCGCAAAGGCATCGACGCGCGCGGCGTTCCGTTGTGGCTAGGGCTGGGAATCGCGCTGGGCGGCGAGCTCGGCTATGGGCAATACGTTTCGTGGATTCGCGGCACGTTCAACGTAAGCGATGATGTCGTGCCCATCGCTCCCTGGCTCGGCTATGCGTGGTTTGCGATGTGCGGCATCGGCTGGGGCGGTTTCGGTGGAATTGCCCTGGGCTGGGCGCTGGCCGGCAAGAAGTCGCTTGGCGTCTGGCTGGCCCGATTGTTGATTCCGGTGGGCCTTGCGATCCTCGCGCGGCTCGCGGTGCAAACGTGGCCGTGGCTATTTTTTCCGAATTGGCACCTCGGCGTGTACGTTCCCGAAGTCGACGGCGTGGTCGACGCGGCCTCGGCCGCAAACGCGCAACGAAATATGATTGTTGCCTGGTTCGCCAGTGCGTCGCTTGGCGTATTGGCTTGGTATGCCAACGCAGGAGGCTTGCGGAGCGGCTGGACCGCTCGCGGGATATCCCTCGGCGCCGTTGCAGCAATGATCGTACTCTTGCTGCTCATTTCCCGGTGGTTGTTCTTTCCGAACGACCAGCTCGGTCTTGCCGGAGATCTTGGACGCCACCTGGGGAGGACCGTTTACACCAATTCGCAAAACGCGATTGTCGTCGGCTGGTGGATTGGCGCGTTACTGGTCGCGGCCATCGGGCGAGATCGGTATACGCTGTTTGCCGGATTGGTGATTGGAGTGGGTTTTGGCGCGGGCTTTTCGCTGGCGGCTCTCTGGTGCTTGGGCTATTCGTATGCGCCGAACCTGGTCGACTGGTGGAAGATGTGGGAGCTCCAATCTGGATTTAACTTGGGCTTGGCTTACGTGGTTGTCCTGTATTGGGCGACCCGCCAAGTCGACGAGAATCGCGAGGCGGGCCAAAACAGCGGACTCTCAATGTATCGACGATGGTGCGAGACGAGTGCGCTGGCCCTGGGCGTGTTTCTTGCTGTCTACTTGATGGCTCGCGAGAATTTCATCACCGTCGGCGTGCTATTGGGATTGCTGTACGTATTCGCCTTGTTCCAGGCCACGCGATATCACGATGGAGTTCAAGCGAGGCGGCGGGGACTCTCGTTCGTCTACAGCGTATTCCTGCTGGTCTTCATCATGGCGTGGGGAGCGTCTGCTCAGGCGGGAGTGCTGCTAGGCCTGTATGATGCGAAGGCGGTCGATCAGTATTCCTGGTCGTCGGCGCGGATCACGCTGTTTGCACCAATCGGAATCCTCATTTGTAGTGTTGCCGTGCTCAATGTGTGGTATGCACTTCGCAACCCGCAAGTTGGGCTTCCTTCAAGCACGGACTCGATGCGCATTTGCGCGCGCATGGTCGACCTGATGACATTCACGGGCGTCGTGGGCGCCGCGTCGATTTGGCCGGCGAAGATCGGCGTGCTCTACGCGTGCTTTCTCGGACTCGCGCTGTTTGCTTTCAACCGGCTGAATTGTCGGCTAGACCGCGTCGAAGCATCGCTGAAGCAAGACCAGTGACCAGCATTGATGGCATGACTTGTGGCCTGTCCAATCCGGCGCACTCGGCGTATGGGAAGCTCGGCCGGACCCAGATTTAGCGGCAGCGGTGGGCGTGCATTGAGACACGCGGGACCGGCAGATATAGTGCAGGTTATTCGACGTTTCCCTCGCCGGCCGCTGAACTCCCAACACCGACTGATCCGCCCTTGGAACCACTCCATGAACGACACCTTGCGACACATTGTTTGCGCTGGCGCGGCATTGCTGACCCTCGGCCCCGTCACGGCTCGGGCGTTGGAGCCTGGCTCCGCGGCGGGCCCGGTCACACTGACATCGGTGCTTGGTCCACAGATCGTGATGGACAACTACGCGGAGCGTCCTGCCACGGCGGTGGTCTTTCTGTCGAGCCGGAGTGAAACGACCGATTCGGTTATGGCCGACCTCAATCAGCTCTATCGCAAGCACCGCCTCCGCGGCGTGCTATTCGTGGGTGTCTGCCCCAACCCGGAGGAGAACGGCGACGAGCTACGGGCGTTTGCCCAGGCGCGGGGCACGATCTTTCCGCTCTATCGCGACCCAGAGGGGAAAACGGTGAAACACTTCGGCGCTCGTTTTGTACCGGAGGTCTATCTGCTCGACCGACGCGGCGTTTTGGTCTACCACGGTGGACTGCAAGACGGCGCGGCGCGGCGCGGGTTCGCCGCCGCCATCGAAAGCGTCCTGGCCAAACGACCGCTCGCCACGTCCACGATGCCCGTCGAGGGCACGCCACTCGACAAGCCTGGCTCAGCTCCAAAATCCGACAACCCCTACGGTTCGATTTGGTTTGCGGCCGAGCAGGTCTTTGAAAGCATTCCGCTGGCGCCGGCACACCACTGCTCGACAATCTGCGAGGCGGCTAACGGCGACCTGCTGTGCCTATGGTACGGCGGCAGCTATGAGAGCGCCGACGATCAGGCGATCTTTCTGGCTCGAAAGCGGCCCGACGATAAACGCTGGAGCACGCCACAGGTGTTGCTGCAGAACGCCGTGGCCCCGCCGGGCAACGGCGTTATTTTTCGCGACACGACCGAGCGACTGTGGATCGTCTGGTGCCGGATGGAAGGAACGCGGCCGATGCGGCGAGGCGGCGGTTGGGACCGTTGTCGGCTGTTTGCGAGAACTTCGACCGATCAGGGCGTGACCTGGAGCGAAGACCGCCCGATGTTCGACGAGGAGTTGTGGTGTGTGCCGCGCAATCCACCGATTGTGTTGGCTGACAAGACGCTGCTGCTGCCAGTGGAAGGTCTGCAGGGTAAGGTCGAGGGCTCCCACTTCTTGCGACTGCCCAGCGACACCTCGACTTGGCAACGGGCCGGCTTCACCGACGGTGGCAGCCAGCCGGCCGTGGTCCAGCGTTGCGACAATTCGATCTTAGCGCTGCTGCGCCACGCCCGGCACATCACCCAGGTGGAATCCTCCGACGGTGGGCTGACCTGGAACAGGGCGGTTGACACGCCACTGGAGAACCCTGACTCCGGCATCACCATGACGCGGTTGACCAATGGCCACCTGGTGTTGGTCTATAACGACTCGCAGACCAGCCGTACGCCGCTGTCGATCACCAGATCAATCGACGAAGGCCGAACCTGGGAGAAGCCACTGCGGTTGGAGTCGAATCCGGGTGAGTACTCTTACCCTTCGATCATCCAATCGACCGACGGCCGGTTGCACCTGACCTACACCTACCGCCGCTACGCAATCAAGCACGTTGAATTGAACGAGGACTGGCTGATACACATGAGCCGGCCCAATTGAAGGCAAGCCCGCGAAACGCTTCAACCTTCCGAGTGACTTCTTAACCCAGGCAAAGTTCGGCCGGCAACCTGTGGATGGTTTGGTCCGCGATTGCCGTCATTTGCGTCAATGATTACACCGAGTTGTGGGAACCGTACGATTGACTCGATGCCCACGCACGCGGGAAGTTTATTTCGTGCACTTTTCAGGCTTGCTCGAGCCAGTGAGCCGTAAAGTACAACAAGAACCCTGTAGCCGCGATCAGGGCGACCCGGGGGTTATGCGAATAGAGTGGGCCGGCACTCGCTTCAAGCGCTGTCTAGAATCCGGGTGATCGAAACGACTTCATAAGTCCTAGCTAGTGCGAGGGAGACGAGGCTGTCGGGCCCCGTCGATCCGCGCCGCGACAGTCGCGACCGGTCACAAACCCGTCGATTGTCCGCGGCGACCAGCGGCGTTTACGGGTCGCTAGGAACCTTCCTCAGTTCGAGAACCACAAGCTTCGGCTGGGGCTCGAAGGACTTGGGACGGCCTCTGAGCGCATCGAAAAAGGCCATACGAAGCCGATCGCCTTTAACCTCAAAGATCGTCCAGCCGTTTTGCGGGCGGTCAGCCGGTTGGACGCGTTCGGAGTGATACGACAGCGGATCGGAGTCGGCATCCAGCTTGATCCGGTGGCGTTCGTCCTGACTGCCGTCGCCTGGTTCCATCAACAAACTGTCGCCACTGAACGTCAGCTTTGCCCCCGTGATCTGCGGATCATTGATCGGATTGGCGTCCACGGTTGCGCCCACGACCTTCCAGGTCCCCGCAAGGTGGGTCAATGGATCATCCGCCGCGACGGCCTGCGCGATGAGCAAAATGGATAGCGCAAGAGTCCCGAGGGGCAAAGCCTTTGTATCCATCGTTTTCCCCTTTCGAACGGACACAAGGGGCCGTTTACGTCGTTGCGACATTCTACGAGTGGAGTTTAGGCGGAAATTGGCGGTTGCTGATCCTCACGGACCCGAAATGTCTCCAAAAAACCCCCGCGACCCGCGACCGCATTTCGCGACCCGGGAGTTATTTGAGAGTAGAGCGGGCCGCACTCCCTTCGAGCGCTCTCCAAAACGCCGATTATCTACGGCGCTTCATTATCCCGAATACCAGCCAAAAACCGTCAGTGAATCCCCGCCCATTTTACCCTGGCTGCCCGAGGTGAAGTCAACCAGACCATGCCGTCCTGCTCTGGGGTGTTGGGGAATGCCAGGGCCGAGGTCCCTGGAAACCACATCCAAGAATCTGCTGGGAATGACGAATGCAAAAGGAACGCGCTGCGAATTCATCTGATCAGGTCGAGCGCATGACGAAGTTCAAAGTCCGTGGCCATATCCTGCGGCTCATGCTGGCGGGCGGCGTCGCATCGCTGCTAGGTCTGCTTATGATCGCACTGCGCGCATGGTTTGGCGCGGAACTTGCACTTCCCGTTCGAGTCACACTTGTACCGCTCGAATTGCCGTTCTTTTTCTCGTTCCAGCTCTCTCAACACTTGTGGAACGATCCGGTAAATGACCTTTACAACCATGTCTATTTTTCAATGGTGGCATACTTTGTCGCTGGCCTTGTCATCTACGGCCTCTTCCAAGTGGTCAATCGCAAGGTCTTGTATTGCGCTGCGGTTGTCGCGCTCGCCGCGGTGCTCGTGTGCGGTCTCATCTGGCGGCACCAATCTCGTCCTGCCGGGCATTTCGACGACTTCAAAGTTGTCCAGCATGGTTGGGCGCGGATGCCCCTCTGGGTTAAGGGCAATGCCGACACCGGAATCATGCTACTTTTTCTGCATGGCGGCCCGGGCGGCAATGCGATCGAGAAGCACCTGAGCGGAGGGTTTAGGAGGCTGGAACAAGAATTCGCCATCGTCTATTGGGACCAAAGGGCATCTGGGAATTCGACCGGCACGCCGGCCGACGCCGTGGCAACCGTCGACGACTGCGTTGATGACCTGCGCCAGGTAGTGCGCCTTTGCCAACAGCAATATCGCCCGAAAGCTCTCTTCCTCATGGGCCATAGCGCCGGCGGCGAACTGGGCACCAGGTATCTCATCGACGCAGCAGGCGAGGGCCAGGTCGCCGGTTGGATTGAAGTCGACGGTGCCCATAACGAGCCGCTCTGCTGGAAGCTTTCGATCGCGTGGCTCAAAGAGCGGGCCGAACAGCGAATCGACAGAGGAGGGAATCAGGAGGAACGTCAAATTTGGGACGAAGCCCGCGAATACGCAGCACACCACGTTCGACGAGAAAACTGGTATGAAACTCAACTCTGGGATAAGTACATCGGCCCGGCCGGCGGTTACGATTTTGGCCAGGCGCCGGAACGGACCGACTTCCGTGGCGAGCTGCACTATCTTTTTTCGCGCCAGCTTCCTGACTGAGCGTATTAACCTAATGCACAGCAAGCGAGTATTTCGCAACTCGCTCGCAACCGACTACACGCCCGACATGCACAAGATTACCGTCCCAACTCTTTTGTTGTGGGGCAAACACGACGGAGCAACGCCGGTCGAGTTGGCGCAGAACGCGTACGATGTGCTGGGCACTCCCGCCACAGACAAGCGCATCGTTATCTTCGACCACAGCGCCCACAATCCCATGAACGAGGAACCCGAGAAGTTCTACCGAGAAGTCAAGGCGTTTGTCGACCAATACTCGCAGATCCGACAAGCTCCAATTCCGCCTGGATCTCCACGCACTTCAGACGGAAATGCCACAAGGGGGCGGCGGTGATCCACCGTGGCCTTTCGTTGCAGCGCGCGGCGATCAACAGATCCCCTTCTTATATAAGCAGACAAAACCCCCGCGGCCGCGCTTGCGACCCGGGGGTTATGTGAATAGCGGGGACAGGATTCGAACCTGTGACCTCGAGGTTATGAGCCTCGCGAGCTACCGGGCTGCTCCACCCCGCGATGTGTATTTGTTTTTCGGCAGGCTAGCTGTCCAACGCCCACTCGCGTTGCCAAAACCTGATTGTAACGCCACTGCGTGATTCCGTCGAGGGCCGGACGCTTGGAAGAGGGGCGATCGACCTGGGCGTGCGGCCGGATTGCTCGTCAAAATCGGCTAAATTGGCTCGGGCGGGGACACGTCGCGTCGGTTCGGCACTCAAATCGCCGCAGGGATCGTTGGCTGGCGCGTCATCTTGCTTGGCGCCGTAAGTTTGTAGTTGCTAAACTCCAAGTTGGGATATTCTTGGAGAAGTAGCATCTCTTTATTGCCATCCGATGGCCATTCCGGCCGCATGCCGGCGGCGGGGCGCTTGCCATGCGCGCCAGGGGGCCAGAAAGGGTGGAGCGATTAATATGGCCGTGCCTGAGGACTATCGACCTGGCCAAAGCATGCCGCCGCGTTCCGGCGCGGGCGGTAGTCGCCCGCTGCCTGCGGGCCCGACCTACCCAGGCACGCCGCGAGGTCCTGGCGGCGCATATTCGAATCGCCCGATTCTGCTAAAGCCGCGCACGGCAGGGGACCTGCCGGACGCGGACGACGAGGAGGACCTGGAGGACGAGGAGGATACGGATCTCAGGGAGATCCTGCGGAATGCTCCGGCTTGGCTTGTCAGCACCGTCTTTCACATGCTGCTCTTGATCGTGTTGGGTTTACTCGCGTTTAGCGTGCGTGCGCGGTCCAACAATTTGCAGGTGGAAGTCACTTATGCCGAGGATTTGGGCGAACAGATGGACGACGCCTCGGTATTGGAAAGCGAGTCAACCGAACTGGAGATGCTGCCGGAACAAATCATCACGCCGCCGGATTTGACGCCTGTCGAAGACCCCTTGGCGGTGCCCCCGGAGCTAGCGCCGATGGAACTGGCGGTTCGACCCACGGCGCCTGCCGCGACCACCACGATTCAAATGGCCCCGATCGGCATGGCGCTCAAAGGGCGCCAAGCGGGCACTCGCAACGCGCTTTTGAAACGTTATGGCGGCACGGCGGCGACCGAAAAGGCCGTCGAAGCTGGACTGGCGTGGTTGGCCAAACAACAGAAAAAGGACGGCAGTTGGAGCTTGCAGGGCCCGTACGAAGGCGAAGCCGCATCGGAGAACGTGCCGGCCGCCACGGCCATGGCGCTGCTAGCGTTTCAGGGGCACGGCGAGACGCACCGTGAGGGAAAGTATTCCAAAGTCGTGGCCCATGGATGGGAAGCTTTGTTAAAGATGCAACGCGCCGATGGTTTGTTTAGCGGCCGGATGGGACTGGAAACCCAAATGCTTTATACCCATGCGCAAGGCACCATCGCCCTCTGCGAGCTCTATGGCATGACCGGCGACTCGCAGCTTCGCGCCGGCGGAACGGGCTATCGCCTTTGCGGTGCAGGCCCAGGACCAGCAGGAGGGTGGTTGGCGATACAGTCCGCGACGGGGTTCGGATACGTCGGTAACTGGCTGGTTTGTGATGGCGCTACAAAAGCGCGAGGATGGCCAAGCTGAGCGTGCCCCGGGACGTGTTGAACCGTGTCAGCGACTATTTGGACGCCGCGCAGATCGATGACGGGCGCCGCTACGGTTATCTGCTCGACAAGCAGGAGTCCAAGGCGGTTTGCGCCGAGGGGCTATTGTGCCGCCAATACCTGGGCTGGAGGCAGGACGATCCCAGACTCGTCGACGGCATTTCCTCGCTGGTTCAGAACAATCCCATCGCGTACGACCTGGGCGTCGACCACGACGTCTACTACTGGTACTATGCCACCCAGGCCGCTCATCATATGGAAGGTACGATTTGGGACGACTGGAATAAAAATATGCGCCAGATCGTCCCCGAGAAGCAAGTCAAGGAAGGCCCCGAAGCGGGTAGTTGGGACAACGTGGGAGACAAGTGGGGCGGATGGAACGGTCGCCTATATATGACCTGCCTCTCCATCTACATGCTTGAAGTTTACTACCGGCACTTGCCCATCTACTCTGGTTACCAATTTATTGAGGGCGTCGGCAAGACCATGGATGTCGATGCCAAGCCCGATGCCCCCGAGGGAGATGCCGCCGGGGCGACCGCGACCGATAAAGCCGCCGATCCCAAGCCTGCGCCAGCCGCGAGCGAAAAGCAAGACGCGACGGGGGCACCAGACGCCGGTCCGCTGGAGGGGATCAAGACAAAGACGTAGTCGGCAGGTCCTTCGAGAGGGCGAGCCAGCGGGCGATTGTCTTAGAATTCGCGTGGCCCACGCGGCAACGGCTGCGGCGCTGAATTCGGGCGCAAGGGATTTGGGCGCACGATGCGATCGCCCGACTGGGCGTCTGCCGGACCCGGCGCTTGGGCTGCAGGTTTTGGCTGGACCGTCGGCGGAGCCGCTGCGCTGGGCAACGGCAACAACTCGGGTCCGCTTTCTGGCTGCGGCGTGACTTGCTCGGGATATACGGGTCGATAGATCCATCTGTTGGGTGACACCTGCTTCGACTCATACCCGATCGGTTGTCGAACCGGCGGGTTGGCCGGATTGAAGCCGTGCTCCCAAATCATGCGGTAGTTCAAATCAAGCTGCCGCGAGATTTGATTCAATCGACGAGCTTCGTTGACTCGGAACGACTCAGCCGCGGGGTCAAAGCCGTCGATGTTCGTTTCCGGGTCCAAACCAGCCGCGTGGAGGCTTGGATACTTCATCAGGCAAAGGACGCATGCGACGGCGATTGCAACTCGTGAGAGCATAGGTGTCATTGGGTTCGGTCGTAACTGGAAAGTTGCGTGTCGCGGCGTTGGCCGCATCGGGTAGGTGCCTCCTTACCGATATCGGCTGGCGGGCCGCAATGCCTCGCGTCCGGCGGGACGTGCCGCGCAGGAGCTATAACCTGCGGTTCAGGACCGGCAAGACCGGAACGACCGGCACCGCCCGAGCCCATCAGTCATTCTTCGCTTCGGACAAGATTTTGGAATAGGCCTTGCGAGCCCCGTCGAACGCTTCGGCCGCGGCCGGCTGTTCCTCGGGACGAATACGCTTGACCTTCTGTTTCCAGCAGACGTCAACGGCGTCGAGACACCATTGGGCGCTCTTTTTGCTGGCTCGAATCGGTTGGCCATCCAGTTCGACGAACACGGGGTTCGTGTGCGAACTGGGGAAGACGCGAATTGCCACCCAACTGGAGCAGTCGGGCTGGTAGTCGAACTTCAACTCGCGGATTTCGCCGTCGGCCACCAACTCCTGTCGTTCGACGGCCTGGCCGTTAACGATGAGTTCGACAGGCACCTTGTTGGTGTTGCCGATACGGGCCCGTTCGACGTGCCAGTATGGTTTCTGGTCGAGCGGCGTTTTGCGAATCTCCTCGTTTGGTTTGTCGGCCAGAAGCGCCGCCGCTTGCACGATGATCGCCAGCCGATCACCGGACTTGATCTGTAGCAGGCTCGGCTGGCCCGGCTCCCCTTTCTCGCCGACGCCCAGTCCGTTGACGGAAAAGTCAAACAAGTGGCTGAGACCATCGGTGCAGTAGCTGGCGCCGTCTTTGAGCTGCATGACCCAGCGGTCGTAGTCGAGCGGCTGGTCCTTGGGCAGCTTGACGTAAGCTCGACCTAGCCCAACTTTGTCGCCGTAAATGCAAGGGAAATCCGTTTCGCCGCTGATTCGGCAGTCGTAGCCACAGTTGAGGGTGTGGTACCAGATGTTGAGTTCCCAAACGGCGGGCGTATCGACTGCGGAGATAAAGTCGCAGACGCCGTGCACGACATCGACGATGTATTCGTTCGCGCCGATACCGTCGAAATTCGGCATGTCGTACGTCGGCAGGCTGGTGGCCGGCACCTGCAACCCCCAACCGCTATGTGAAAAGCCAACGACGCCCCCCTGTTCTTTCCCCCACTTCAAAACCGGCAGGTCCCAGCTTGGCCACTCTTCGATTCGCGTGGTACCGGGATAGTCGTCTTCGCTCAGCCTGAGCAGGCACAAGTGACCACAGTGCGAGCTGGGGAAGCCGGAAACCTCGACGTCGTAGCGCATCAGGTTGCCGGGCTGCGACAGCTCGTGGACCTTTCCCTCGAAGTATTGCTTCTGGAAGTACCAGCATGGCCCCCACGATAGCACGCAACCGACGTTCAGATCTTCGCCCAGAATGTGCCGCATCATGTCAACCGGCTGTACGCCCTCGGCCGGCGACTCGTAGTGGGCACAGCCGGCCGCGTGGATGTGATGGTCGCCCGAGTACCAGCCGTGATCGGCGAGCTTGATCCATCGCCGCAGACGAAACGTCTCTTTATGCGAGACGGAGTCGGGCACGGAGATCTCGCGGGTGAGGACGCGATATTCGGGTCCACGTCCGTACGTCACGGTATACTCGCCCGGTGGCAGCATTACGCTTTCTCCGCTGTGGCGATAGATCTGTTCGTGGAAGAAAAAGTCGGGCGCCAAACGCCGGGCCATCGAAGGATAAACGCAATTTTGGCCGTCGCGAATCACAAAATGGGCGGTCGTGGGCTGTTCGTCGTCGTCCAGGATCTCGAGTTTCACTTCCACGGCCGGCTCGCAACGGAACAGGATGTTCACCTCGTTGCGGAAACCGAGGTCTTGGGTGCCCTGCCCCACGTCGAACAACAGCTTGGCTTCGCGGCGGCCGACGTCGCGACTATAGAGCTCAATCAGGCGATACTCGAGCGGCAGGCCCGAGAGCGTTTTGTTGAGCGGCTGTCCGTCGAGCATCGACACGTCGAGCCACCGCTCTCCGACTTCGTTCGGTTTGATCGTGACCTCGGGGTCGGGGCTCCCGGTCGAACGTTTGACCAGCGGCTCGGCATTGGGACTCGAAACCCGCAGCGCGGCCGTGACACCGGCTTCGTTGTGCACTTTGACGAGAAACACGCGGTGCCCTTGCTGGACCAGCGTCGGCGGGGCTTCGCCCGGCGCCACCTTCACGCGGCTTTCGGGATTGACGTTCACACCGACCAGGCACAAGGGATCGAGCACCTTTTGCACGGCCGCGACGGCTTTTGACGGATCGGATTCAGAGAGCGCCCGATCGATGGCCGCTTGTTGCGTATTACTGAGTGGCGAGCCGACCCGATCCAGGGCCTGCACCACCCGCCGCACCTGCGCGGCTAGCGGCTGCCATTCGAGCTCGGTGACGACCGGTAGAGAATCTTTGGCCGCGGCCGCGAGGGGCGAAGCCGCCAGCCAGCAGACCAGCAGGCTGAGCGAGGCGATGCGTTTCATGGCGGGTCATCCTTTCAAAACAGCGAGCGAGCCGTAGGGTCGCCGATCGGCAGGCGACGAGTCCTATGATACGACCGGCTAAATGCGAATTGCAACGCGCCAGTCTGCTAAGTTTGTGGTGGGACGTTGCTCACGGCCGGAGTGGTTTCAACATTCCGGTGGATGGGCGCCGGGCAGATCGTCTGCTGGTTCGATTTCCGGCAAGATAGCAAGAACTGTCAAGCGGCCGAATTGCGTTGACGGTAGAGTGCCGGGATTGGTTTTTGAGGTGCACGTATGGATCCGGTTCGGAAGGCAATTTGGTTCGTCGAAAGCCACTCGCGACAGCCGATCACGCTGGAGGCGATCGCCAGGGAGTGCCATGTTTCCAGCTTCCATCTGACGCGAGCGTTTGCCGCGACGGCAGGGATGTCGCTGATGCGGTATGTGCGGGGCCGACGGCTGAGCGATGCGGCCCAGCGGCTGGCCGAGGGGGCTGACGACATCCTGACGGTTGCTCTCCAGGCCGGATACGGTTCGCACGAGGCGTTTTCGCGCGCGTTCCGCGACCAGTTCGACATGACTCCCCAGCAAGTCCGGGCTCGGGGACACCTCAAGGATATTCAACTTGTGGAGACCATTCCCATGAACTCGACACCTGCTACCGAACTGACTCCTCCGCGCATCGAGACTCGCGGGCCGTTGCTGATTGCCGGAATCGTCGAGCGTTACCCATGCCAGGCGCCGGTGGGGATTCCCGACCAGTGGCAGCGGTTCCATCCTTACCTGGGAAACATTCCCGGACAACTTGGAGAGGCGGCCTATGGCGTGTGCTACAACTTCGACCGAGAGAGCAATTTCGACTACCTGAGTGGGGTCGAGGTAAAGGACTCGGAACAGCAGCCCAGCGGCTTTTGCAGCCTGCGCGTACCAGAGCAGTTGTATGCGATCTTCTCGCACCCGGGCCACGTCGCAGGAATTCGCGGCACGTTCAGCGCGATTTGGAGCCAATGGTTTCCCCACTCGGGATACGAGGCCGTCGAAGCACCAACGATTGAGTATTATGGGGTGCAGTTCAATCCGACAACCGGCCTGGGGGGCCTCGAGATTTGGATTGCGATTAAGGAGTGACGGCCGACGCTCCTACTTCCGACGGCACAGATGTGCGGTTGGAGTCGGCGGGATTCAATCACGGGCGGATCTCTTGAAGCTGGCATGGGATGGGACCGAAAGCGATCCAGTGCATCCGTGAGGCGCTGAAGCGGAACGAGCAACGCTTCTTTGATTGAACTGATACTCGGGCACGTTCTTCTGTCCATCAATTGCGAAGTCAGAGGCACCCGAAATCGGCTGGAATGCAATCCAACGGCCGCTACGGCGTCGACACGTTCGGCCGGGACAGGACTGTCCGCGATCCGGATTTACGAGCAATCGCCCGAGCAGTTGCACAGTAATTCGCGTTGTGGTGCACGGGTTTACGGTCATTCCTTCCGACAATACTCGTCGACGATCACTCTTTCGCGCCCGTGGAGTTCGACGCACCGGTGATTCCCGGAGTGCGGCGTGAGCTCGCACAAAACTGATATTTACATCACCCAACGTGTGAGTTTTCGATACCACCATATCGACGCAAGTTGTTTTGCAGAAATGAGTGTCGATGCATTTACGTGATTGCAAAGCGGCACAAGCTGATGTACATTACGAAAAAGTAATCATCCTGTTGATATGCAACTTTAGGAGGCCAGTGTGATGTCACGCTTCACGAACAGCCACCAAGACGAACCGATCCGGCGAATCGATCCGCCCCGAGAAGATCCGGCGAACCTGATTGCCAATCGACTGCGCCGGAGCGGATATCCATTTCTGCGGGGTGTCAAATGCGAGGTTTGCGATGGCGTGACCATACTTTCAGGGATAGTACCCACATTCCACCTGAAACAGGTGGCACAGGAGCTAGCATCCCATACTCCGGGTGTGGGCCAAATCGAGAATCGTTTGAGAGTAACAAACGCTTCTGACCAAACCGGCTCCTCGACGGCAACGGGTTGAAGTGCCAAATCCAAGCGTCGAATTAGTATTCGGGTTCCCCAGGCTATAGACGCAAGGACCAAGGTTAACGTGATTTTTCCGGTAGCCTTCAACGGAGCCGAGCGTTAGGAACAAAACGATGTTGGTTTTGACTCGGAAGGAAAACGAAAGGATTCTGATTGGAGGCGACATTGTCGTTACGGTCTTGGACTTCAGCGGGCAATTCATTCGCCTGGGCATCACCGCTCCGCGCGACGTCCCAATCTATCGCCAGGAAGTGCTTGAACGATTGACCGATCACGAGCGGCGCGAGTTAGGGCACGGAAACTCTGACAGCGGGCAGAGTACGACCGCTGACCACGGCACTCCGCCTGACAAACGTGCACGCAGGCGACGATCTTAGGGATCTCGAAAGGGCACGCAAAATGAAGCAAGACGATCTTTTGCGAACCTCGAGCCGCGATGCTCGGCGCATGTCCGACGGATTGGTGTTTCACAACTCGCCAGCGGCACGAGCCCCGGTGGCCTGCTCCCCGAAAACTGGTCCATGTGGTATGAGAGATCCTAACGCCCTGTTGGGCAAGGAGACTCTCGATGAAAGGCAAGAAGCACAAGCCGGAGCAGATTATTCGGAAGCTGCGTGAAGCGGACGCGATGCTGTCGGCGGACAAGACGATTGGCCAGGTGTGCCAGGCTCTGGAGATCAGCGAGCAGACGTACCATCGGTGGCGGAACCAGTACGGCGGGATGAAGGCCGAGGAGGCCAAGCGGCTGAAGGAGCTGGAAGGCGAGAACAAGCGGCTGAAGAAGCTGCTGGCCGAGGCCGAGCTCGACAAGGCGATCTTGAAGGAAGCCTTGGAGGGAAACTACTGAGCCCGACGCGGCGGCGGGCGGCGGTTCGCCATGTTCAGGATCGCTGCCGTGTATCCGAGCGTCGGGCGTGCAGAGCATTGGGCGTGGCACGAAGCACACAACGTTATTGTGCGCGGCAAGACACTGCCGGCGAGCAGCGTCTGGTGGCGTGCATGCACGAGCTGGTGTGTGAGTATCCGCGTTACGGTTACCGCTTCATCTGGGCCAAGCTGCGTCAGCGAGGATGGCACGTGAACGTGAAGAAGATCTATCGCTTGTGGCGACGCGAGGGCTTCAAGGTGCCGAGAAAGACCCATAAAAAGCGGCGTTTGGGCCACAGCGGCAACAGTTGCGTGCGGCGCCGTGCGGAGCATCCGGATCACGTGTGGACGTGGGACTTCATCCACGATCGGACGATGACAGGACAACCGTTGAAGTGGCTTGCGATCACCGACGAATACACACGCGAGTGCTTGGCCTTGGAGGTCGATCGTGGCATTACGGCTGATCGCGTGGTCGACGTGCTGACGAGTCTGTTCCTGATGCGTGGGGTGCCGCGGCACATCCGCAGCGATAACGGTCCGGAGTTCATTGCCCAGGCGATCCGTCGTCACGGCGAACGAGCAGGATTGGAGATGCTGTATATCGAACCAGCCAGTCCCTGGGAGAACGGCTACGCCGAGTCGTTCTTCAGCCGGCTGCGCGATGAACTGTTGAACTGCGAGGAGTTCGCCAACCTAGCTGAAGCGCGATGGTTCGCGCGGCGGCGATTGCAGGAGCACAACCACGAGCGGCCGCACAGCAGTCTCGGCTACCAGACCCCGGCGTCGTTCGCCGCCGCGTGTGCTGCTTCCGCTGCGGCTGCGCCTCCGCTCCAGCAGCACACGCGAAAACAAGAAGAAGTCACGTTACCCGTTCCCCAACCGATACTCTCATAGCCCGTGGACCAAAAATCAGGGGCAGGTCACCGGGGGACGCAAGTGATTGGCGCCGGCGCGTAAACTCGGAGCGCCCGGTTTATGACTGTCCAAAATGCGCGGAGTCGGCGATGCAGTATTACTCGGTGGGTCCCGCGGACCAAGGCCGCACGGATTATTTTCAGTGCCATGCCTGCGGGACCTGTTGGGAGATCTAGCCGAAGTCGACTTTGTGACCAAGTTGGTGGTTTGCGCTCTTTCCGCGGCGGATTCTATTTTCTGACTGTGGATCTGAACCAGCCTGCCGGACGGAATTGAGGCTATGACACCCTGTGTCATGCCATTGTCTTGAGGCGCGAGCTTTTCGGGTGTCTTTCTTTGAATGGATGTTTTCTATCCATTGTCAGTTCTGCTGCATGTGCCGAGTCGCTCTTTTTTGGGCCACAGGAAAGTCAAACTTTTGCATTTCTTGAAAATACCAGCTAACTAGTTCACAATCTCATTGATTCAGGGGGCTTACCGACCTTAGTGGGTAGGGTGGCGGCGTGGTGAGCGTCCGCTTTTGTTTGATTTTGCGGCTAGTTAGGTGACGACCGTGCACCTGTCACGAAACGCGACGGACGGGCCGAACCCCGAGCAAGTCGAGGCTTGGATTCGCGAGGCCAAGCAAGGCGATGCTGCGGCTTTGGGTTGCTTGCTTCAGGCTTGCCAGGTTTACCTTCATGAAGTGGCAACGCGGGAGATATCGGCGCAATTGCGGGTAAAGTGCGCGCCATCGGATCTTGTGCAGGAGACGTCCCTCGATGCCCATCGCGGTTTCGCAAGTTTCCGCGGCGACCAATTTGAGGAACTTTTGGCGTGGCTGCGGCAAATTCTGTTGTGGAACGCGGTCAGTGCGCAACGCCGTTTTGGCCAGGCAGCCAAGCGACGAATGACGCGCGAGGTACCGCTCGAAGCGCTCGAGGTGGCATCGACTCGGCTGTTAGACGAGGCGGCATCGCCGCGCTCCTTGCTATCGAAAGCGGAGAGGCAAAGCGAAGTTGAAAGGGCACTGGATCAACTGCCCAAAGATCAAAAAACGGCGATCGTGTTACGCAGCCGCGACCACCTCTCGTTTGCCGAGGTGGGTGCGAGGATGCGGCGATCACCCGAGGCGGTACGTAAATTGTGGTTTCGGGGAGTCGAACGCTTGCGGCAGCTTTTGCTGAACAGTGACGTGCATGATCGAGAGTGATCGCAACGACGATGAACTAGCCGCCCTGCTGGCCGAATTTGAAACCCGGCTGGCAGGGGGCGATCCGTCTACCGTTCATCCGGACGAGCAGTCATCGACCATGTCCGAGCCTGACCGCCATCGGCTTTCCGAAGCGCAGGAGTGCGTGCTGCTGCTGGAAGAAATCTGGCCGCATGCACGGCCACTCAATAGCGACGTACCCGAATTCATCGGTCGGTTCAAAGTCGTGCGAGAGTTGGGGCGAGGCGGCTTCGGTATCGTATATCTCGCGCGAGACGAACATTTGGCTCGTGACGTCGCGCTCAAGGTGCAGCGGCCCGAAGCGATCCTCTCGAGAGAGCTTCGCGAGCGATTCCTACGCGAGGCGAAGGCAGCAGCCCGATTAGAGCATCCGCATATTGTTGGCGTTCACGAACTGGGCGAGACCGGATTGCGGATTTGGATTGCCAACGAATATGTGCCGGGCAATTCGCTGGCCGCTTGGCTGCAGGAGCATCCCACGCCGCTGGACGGGCGGGTTGCCGCCGCTTTCACCGCTGCGCTGGCCGATGCCGTGGAGTTTGCCCATCAGCGTGGCGTGCTGCATCGCGACCTGAAGCCCGCGAACGTGCTGCTCGAACCGACGATCGCGGGCGAGCCGGACCGCGCCAATCTGGCAGCCTATCACCCGAAGTTGATCGACTTCGGGCTGGCGAAACTCGACGAGGTGGCACAGTTTGAAACGCGGAGCGGCGCGTTTGTCGGTACCCCTGCGTACATGGCCCCGGAGCAGGCCGCCGGCAATACGCGACAGATCAGTCCTGCGACCGACATTTACGGTTTGGGAACGATCCTGTATGAGCTGCTGTGCCACCAGCCGGTTTTCTCGGGCGAGAACGACATACAGACGCTGCACCATGTGATCAACGATGAACCGGTTCGTCTCCGCCGCTTGGGGTTGAGCGTGCCGAGGGATCTGGAAGCGATCTGTTTGAAGTGTCTGGAGAAGAGTCCTCACAAGCGGTATTCGACGGCAGGTGCGTTGGCTGCCGACCTGCGTCGATATCTAGCGGGGATGCCCACCACAGCTCGGCCTGCCAGCAGCGGACGGCGAATGCTTAAATGGATGCGCCGCCGACCCGCGCTGGCCGGACTTTTAGCCGTCAGTAATGCCGCGGCACTGGCGATGATCGTAATGACGGCCGTCTATATCGCGAACCTCCGCGACGCGAGTCGGCAAGCGCGCCGTAGCGCGCTTGAGTCGGAGCGGCAAACGGCAGTAGCCAATCAATTCTTGTATGCCTCTCGTATGCATTCCGCTAGCCTTGCCATTGACCAGGGGGAACTGATTCTGGCCAGACAGAATCTGGACTATTACCGGACCGGCGCACCGGAAGCACGATTGCGGGGATTTGAATGGTACTTGCTGATGCGGCGGCTGCACGGCGAACGGCTGACGCTTAGCGGACATGCTGGTGAAGTATATGCGGTGGTATTCTCTCCCGACGGAAAAAGGGTGCTCTCCGGCGGCGACGACGGCACGATCCGGCTTTGGGACGCAGACAACGGTCGATTGCGGCGTACCTTCAAGGCGCACGACAGTTGCGTCAACATGCTGGCTTATTCGCCCGACGGACAATTGCTGGCTAGCGCAAGTTGTGATCGCCGGATAAGACTCTGGGATGCCAAAACCCTGGACCTAGTCGCCACGCTGGAGGGGGATCTCAACGAGGTGCACTGCCTGGCGTTTTGCCCGACGGACGCAACGCGTCTAGCGGCCGGTGGGCGCGGGCCGCACATTCAGATTTGGGACCTGAAGGCGCGCCAAGTGTCGCGCCTGATTGATGTTCCGGGAGACGTGAACGGAATGGCCTGGTCGCCGGACGGTCGAATCTTACTTAGAACGGGGAAGGCCGGTAAGGCATCCGCCGCGGATGCCGGAGTGTCGCAGCCGGAGACCGTCCAATCGTATGATAATGTTTGGTCCGTGGCTGTTTCACCTGGCGGTCAGGTTTGCTTCGGGCTTCGTGACTTTGTGATGCGGACCGAATTGAGTGGAGCAAGACGGGTCGTGTTGCCAGGCCCATCGGGCAACGTGGACGCCGTGGCATTCTCTCCCGATGGTGCAGTTTTTGCGTCTGGCGGTGCCGATGGGGTCATTCGACTGTGGAATACGGACCAAAACATATCCTTGCAAACTCTCTCCGGACATACCGGACGAGTGCAGACGTTGGCCTTTTCACCACTGGGGGATCAACTGGCCAGCGCCAGTTTTGATGGCACCGTGAAGCTTTGGAACCAAGAGCCATCCGATCGAAAGACCATTTCCGCCGAATTGTGCATTCCGGCTCAGGAAATCTCCTACGCGCCCCTGACCTTCTCGCGGGACGGGCGGTACCTGGCAATTCTCGCTCAACCGGAGGTGGTGCAAGTTTTTCGCGTGAGCGACGGCGAACTGCGCGGCACCTTAACGGTGAAGAACATCGTCCGCGATCTGCATTTTCTTGCGGACCGACCAGTTCTGTTTGGAGCCAGCGTGACGGACGCTGCAAGCGTCGATGAATGGGACGTGGAAAACTGGAAGTCCGTCCGGACCCATCGGCTACCGGACCGCAAGACATACGCATTGAGGCTTTTGGGGCGTTACTTGATCTCAGAGCATGAAAATGGAACGAACTTCACCGATACCGCTAGCGGACGCCAATGGTACTGGCTGCCACGAGCCAGCGCGACGGGCGACATTCCGTTTCGTCCTTCGATCTACCAGCTTTCTAGCGACGATCGAAGCCTGCTGGTCGATCGGAGCCATTCGGGTGAAGCGAGTTGGGTCGTGCAGCAGCCGGGTGCCGCGACTGCGCAAACTCGCATCGACCGACCACTCGTTGGCAATTTCCAATGATGCCAAGTTGGTGGCCTACTCGGTCGGTTCATTTGTTGTTGAAGTCCGCGATGTTTCCGGCCGAACTCATGCCAGCTTGCGTCACCCGGAAACGGTGCACCAAGCCACGTTTTCCTCCGACGGCAAGACTTTGGCCACCTGCTGCGGCGATCGTCGGGTTTTTCTTTGGAACATCGCCAGCGGCCAGGAGGTTGCAGCGCTTACCGTTCCGACGGGAAGGTTTCTGAAGCTGAGATTCACTGCCGACGGTCGCAGTCTGGCAGCCATGAGTGCCCCCAACAGCGAGATGGTCAACGTGCCGCACACGTACGCCGACGGACTGCGGCTGGCCGCGCACGAGACTGGAACCGCCTTGGTCACGATCTTTAGCGGCGTGCGTGATGAATAACGGTGGCACCGTCGCGAGACTGCGTCGTGGCAAGCATTTAGAGGAAGTGAGCCGACCGGCTCCCGGTGCGGGACGTGTGACGTGCTATTCAACGTTCCGCGGCGCAAACCTTGCCGGCGGAGTTCATGTCGAAGCCGCGTCAAGCCCCTTCACAAACTCCAGATCTCGCCGCGTTTGCTCCAGACACTCGTCGGGGCTCAGGATTTTCCAGCTGTTGCCATCGCAGTATTCGCTGTGCAGCGTGAACAGGCCACGGTAACCGAGCTCGCGTACACGAGCGAGGTAGTCCGGGAGGTTTGCAATGCCGTCGGCCAGTGGGCACTTCTGAAACTTCCAACGCATCTGGCCGCTCTTGTCGCGTCCTGTAGTGATCCATTGGCAGTTTTTGAGCGAGGATATTGCGATCCAGGGAGCCAACAGATCGAGCCCCTGGCGCCAGCCGTCGTTGCCTCCTTCAACGGTCATGTGCATTGGATCGACATAGGCTCCTAGGTCGTGAGGAGCGAAATCCTTGAGCAGCAGATAAGCCACCGCGCCGCCGCTGGGAATCGTGTCGCCGGAGTGAATGTGTACGCATGGAAGCACGCCATGGCGGGCAGCCATCCGGGCGACGCCGGCAAGTCGGGTCTTGGCGGCGTCAATCTGTCGGGCGAGTTTGCCGAACTGGGTATAGCGATAGTAGCCGAGTTTGATCCGGTCGATGCCCAGGGCTCCGGCCGTGGCCACGAGTTCTTCCGCCGTCGGATCGGCATCGACAATCGCGGTCGAGAGCATTGCGATTCGAACACCCTCGTCGCGTGCGGCCTTGACGGCCTGTGGCAGCTTCTTCGCCGCGTCGGCCGGCTCGATGTGGCCGCCAGGCCGGACGGTCAGGTCGAGGCCGTCGAGGCCGATGTCCTTGAACTTTCGGCACACTTCGGGAATCGGCCAGCTTTGAAAGCTCTCGGTAAAGGCCACATACGTTGGCGAAGCGGTGTCGCCGGATCGCGTCACGGCGTCGTCGGCAACCGCCGGCTTGAGGCCGACAGCAACCGTCGCACTGATTCCTAGTGAATAGCCCACAAACTCGCGGCGATTGATTTCCGTCACGACGGTGTCTCCCAGGTGAGGCGTGCGTGAACCAGGCCGTTTCATTGTAAGACCACGATACTCACAGCTCCATCACGGGCGATCGCGGCGTGAATCGTGGCCTGTTTTGGCGGCCTCGCGGAAAACTGCGTACCTCACGGCCGGCAAGACGACGTAGTAGTCCGGATGTGCCCGCCGCGCAGCGGGAATCGTTCGGTGCGGAGTTTCGTCGCACGACAGAGCTTGCGGCTGTTAGTCGAGCCGCTCGAGGTTAAGCCGCAAACGGCGCTGCGCGTCATCGTCATCCTGCCGCCGAATGCGATGTAGAGAGAACGGAATACTCGCCAACAGTCCCGCGCCGACCAAGGCAGCCGAGCGTGGACGCTGTTCGGTGTCCTCTGCTTTGGCGCTCTTCTCAGGGGACGATTCTCCATCCCGAGGCTGAACGTTGGCGGCAGTCGCGGGCGGCACCGCATCGGGCGCCGTGGCCAATTCGAACTCCTGATACAACGCCAGGCCGGCGTCCATGCGAACCTTACCGCCGTCGCCAGCGGGCATCTCCGCCACATGCGCTTGGGTCGATACGGTGCCGGTCGGACCTTCAGCCGCCAATTCGATCATCCCGTCCATAAGTTCGACGTCGATTCCCTTGGCGGCGATTTCGGTAGCGGTTGCGACTGCCTCGTTCGAAGCAGCGGCCGATTCAGCCGCTTGTCTGGTTTGAGCCAGGTTGCCGAACGCATCCCAGGCCTTGCCCCAGCCTGACCACAATTGCTCGAGGAGTGTCTTCAGGTCGGCCGGACTAGCAGGTTCCTCCGACGCCTGATCACCGGCATTGCGATCTTCCTGCAGTCGCCAATTGCGCTGTTGGGCCAACGGTTCTTCAAGTTCGATGAGGCCTCCTTCCTCATCGGTTTCGAGTGTCTCCCAGCGATTTGGAACGAGCGTGGTCTTGGACTGCGCCGGGGTGTCGTAGGAACTGTCAAACGGAGACGTCATGGCGGACCAAGTACTGCTGCTGGCGTTGGCGGCACTGACTTGGACGGTTGCCGTCTGGATGAAACTGGGTAGCCATCCGACGAGTCGCGATGTATCGACGGGCGGTGCCGCCGCACGTACGTCGGCCGTCTGGGGCTGCACTGGTACGATGCGGTCGGGCGTTGATGGTGGAGCAGCGTAGCTTGCGAACGGGCCGCCCGCCGACGGAGTTGACTGCCAATTGTGCGGCATGGCGGGGGCATCATTGTCGTAGACCAACGGTTGCGCCAGCGGGCTCGACGGAGCGCCAATCACAATCGTCAAAACGGACGACGGACCGAGCACCAGATTTGTGCCAAAGGCTCCGGCCGCGGCCAGCGCTTGCGATGCTGCGAGCGAGAACGATTCGAGGGATTGGTACGGCAGGCCAGGATTGCCATACGTAGGGGCCAACGACTCGTGACGGTCGCCCGGGTAGTGCGACAGATCGACGTCCCCAACGACATATTCGCCACTGGCATTGCCGGCAAGACCCGACACGGCGTTCAGCTGGACTGAATTGTCGATGGCGATGAAAGTGCGGTCGATCTCACGCGCGGTGACCTCTGCAAAATCCGTATCGATTGGCGGAGGGCCGATCCCAGCGGCTGACAATACGACACGCATGCCCAGAGGTTCGAGCGCCAAACGACGATTCGCCTTGCGGGTGGCGGTCCTGCTTTGTTTCGATGGGCGAACACTCATGACGCTACTCCCTGGTTGCATCAACAAATGCCAGCTTGGCAAAGTCTGGGTGATTCTTGAGGTCGGTGAATGCCTCGCGATGGTCGTAAGCGGTCGTGTCGAGCCCGGCAGCAACCGCCTTGCGGAGCGTCGCAATCGTTGCACGGTCGCACTTGGCGACCATCGCCTTGGGCGACTCCACTGGAACGCGCTAGTTTACCGGCAAGCGCCAATTCCTCGGCAACGGACAACAACCGTTGTGGATCGTCGGGCCACAACTCCTTGCGGCGCAGCGCGGCGTCCAAAGCCGCATCCGCCTGGCCGAGCGATCGCAGCGCGCGGCCGTAATTATAGTAATGTTTGCTGAGAAAAGTGCGATAGCGCTCGACGCCTGGCGCACCGTCGAAGGCCGCCCGTTGATGCTCGATCGCCTTGGCAAAGCTGTCGGCGGCCGGCTGGTGGCGGCCCCAGCCTTCGAGCACAATACCCAGATTGTTGTGCAATCCACCCAGACTGCTCTGCATATCCAAGTCGCCCGGCTGTTCGGCAACGAGCTGCTGTTGAAATCCCAATGCATTGTGAAAGCAGGTTTGTGCCGCTTCTGGTTGGTGCAGCCTGGCGTGCGTCAGACCCAGGTTGTTGTATGTCACTGCCAGGTCGCGACGGAATTTGCGATCAAGTGGAACGATCCGCAGGACGTCCTTTTCGATGTCGATTGCGTGGCGATAGGTAGCGGTGGCTTCAGACAATTGATTGCCACGAGCCTGCGCCGCCCCAAGATTGTTGAGCGTTGTCGCCAGCTCACTTTGGTACTTGAGTTCACCGGGATGTGCATCGACGGCGCGGCGTTGCAAATCGGCCGCCCGGCGATACAAGGAGATCGATTCGGCCTGGTTCGTTCCGCGGTCGAGCGCTGCGAGATTGTTGAAAGCGGCCGCGAGATTGCGTGCTGCGGTGGTGTTGTCAGGATGCGCCTTGGTTACCTCTTCGCCCAGGCGAATCGCCTCGTGAAATTCGGCCGCCGCCTGTTCCGCGTCATTGGTGTCCCGCAGTTGGGCGCCGAGATTGTTGTGCGAGAGGGCCAATTCAATACGATGCCGCGGTACGTTCGGACGTTCGGCAAGCAGCTCTTCTTGCAGGTCAATCGCGCTCGCGAGCGCACGGCGTGCCTCATCGCCGCGACGCGCGTGACCGAGAGCCAATGCCAGATTATTCTCGGCCACGGCCAATTGTCCGCGGTATTCAATCGATTTTGGCTGCTCGTCAGCGAGCTGACGCGACAAATCGACGGCATTTTGATGCGCGGCAATCGCCTCTGCCGACATTCCCATCTGGTCGTTCAGCGAACCGATTTTGCCATAGGTCGTGGCCAGATCGGCCCGCAGCTCGGGATTGTCGCCGGCTTGCTCGACAAACTTCTGGTAGTAAGCCAGCGTTTCGGCCAGCACCTCGCGGCGTACCTGCTCGGCACCGGGTACTTGTCCCAGTCGCTCGGCAAAGCGCGATCCGAAAAGATCGACCGTGTCCTGTGCCTGACGCAAATAGCTTTCGGCCCGGGCGTAGTCGTGCTCGGCTCGGGTTTTGGCCTGACTGATCAGCAGCATGCCGATCGACAGGGCGACGATTGCCACGGTGGCGGCGGCCATGCTCAGCACGACGGCCCGTCGATGGCGCCGAGCCAGTTTCGTGCAGCGATCGAGTAGCGTCGGCCGCTGCGCCACGGGCGGTCGACCCTCGAGCAGCCGTCGCAGGTCGTCGGCCAACTCCTGAGCCGTCAGGTAGCGTTCGTCACGTTCGCGGGCCATGGCCTTGGCCACGACGGTCTCCAAATCGACAGGCACCTGTGGCTGCAACTTGCGGATCTGCGTCGGTTCCTGCTGGTCGATGCGGCGCAGGAGCGTGGTGCCATTGTCGGCTTCGAACGCCGGACGAAGAGTTAACAGCTCATACAGCGTGGCGCCCAGTGAATAGACGTCCGTACGTTGATCGACCAGCGCCGCCTGTCCTCAGCGCCTGCTCGGGGCTCATGTATTGTCGCGTGCCAACGACATCGCCGGTTTGCGTCAAACTGAGATCGGTTTGAAAGCGGGCCAATCCGAAGTCGGTTACCCACAGCTTGCCGGTTCCATCGAGAAGGAGATTCGAGGGCTTAATGTCGCGGTGCACCACTCCGTAGCTGTGTGCCGCATGCAATGCATCGCCCGCTTGAATGCCCAGCCGCATGACGGTCTCGAAGTACTCCCGCCGCGACGTCCACTTCGTAGACAGAAACGAATTCTCCCGATGCCAGCTGATTGTCGATTGGTTGGCGTCGGGCGTGGCGTCCTGGTGGTGCAATTCCGTGACCGGAGAAGAACCTGTCGGTGGATTGTCGGCAATCGTTCGCAACTGAGCGATCGCCCGATCGAGCGGCTGTCCGTCGATGAACTGCATGGCGTAGTAGTGGACGCCTCGTTCCATCCCGACCGCATATACCGGCACGATATTGGGATGCTGCAATTGGGCCGCCGCCTGGGCCTCGTTCTTGAAGCGGGCGATCTGGCGAGCATCGAGCACGGCGGCAAACGGCAATACCTTGAGGGCCACTCGCCGCGAAAGGGATACCTGTCGAGCTTCGTAGACGATTCCCATGCCGCCGCGACCGATTTCGTTCAGCAACACATAGTCGCCGAGGCGCTTCTCGTTGCTCGCAGCCGTCGGGGCTACCGAGTTGGACGCGCCGCCGCCAAAGGCCGCGGCGACGTCGTGCAGGCCCACCAGACTCTCCAAGTAGGGTTCGAGCACGGTGGCCAGGTCCGGGTGCGCGGTCAACAAGTCTTCGGGAGCCGGCGGAACGCCGGTGTCCAACGCCCGCAGGTAGTCGTCGAGGATTTCGCTCAAGCGGTGCTGTTGCTCGCGCGTCAAGGCGGCCAAGGTCGAAGAATGGACGCTCTCGGAGAAATCGCAACGGCTAGGCTTTGATTCGAGCATTTTAGACGTCCGCTTGGGCGGCTTGTTTCAAACGGCCGATGGCCCGCAACCACAACATCCGCACGGCACCTGGATTGCGATCCAAGCGTTCGGCGATTTCGTCGAACGAGAGCCCTTGCAGATTTCGCATGATGATGACTTCTCGATAGCGAGGGCGGAGCTGCGCAAGTTGATTCGCGACATCCACCGCGCGTTCCTTGGCGTGCAGTGGGGCGCTGGGCGACGGCGCGTCGTCGGCCAAGATGTCGGCGAGATTCACGGCCGAGCGGTCGAGCGCGGCATTGACTTGATCGAGCGAGATTTCGCAGCGCATGTCGCGCATCTTGGTTTTCAAATGCGTCTCGACCGCGCGATGCAGACAGTTGATGAGGATTTGCCGCAACCAGGCGAGAAACTGGCGCTCTCCTTGGCCATTGAATTGTTTGAAGTCGCGATGCGCCGCCAGCATCGCATCTTGCACCAGATCCGAGGGATTCAAACGCCGGCGCAGGCGTCGATCGAATTGCGTGGTGGCTAACACCAGCAGATAGTTGCGATAGAGGGACAACAAACGTCCAACTGGCTCCGCATCGCCAGCTTGTGCCGCGTGGAGCAGTCGTTCGACGTCGCTATGTCGGGCGCCGCTTGTTGCGACGCTACGGTCGTTCATCATGACTCGGCACCGTCTTCAGAGGTGAAGAGTGGATGCACGGCCGCCGTGTGAGGTGTGCGATCTGTTCCGCGGCCATGTTCCATGATACTGCTGGGGCGGCAAACAAGAAAGATGCTTCGATCGGGGCTTTCCTACCTCCCCGCGTAAAAATTGCTCATGCGATTTTCATCAAATAAAAGTGTGACTTTTTGTTGCCCAATTCTCCCCATAGTGAGAGAGGCGGGGTCGGAACGAGACTACCTGGAGGTGGACAATGTCGAGAAAATTGGCACAGCGAAGGGGTTTTTGGGGATGCGAAACGCTTGAAGCCCGGCAGCTTCTCACGGTTTCGGTGGCCATTAATGGCAGTGATTTGTCGCTGACCGGCACCGCCGACGGCGCCGTTGAGGTTACGGCGACCGACAGCGCGGGCACGTTTGATATCTACGATAACGGGGTACTAGTGCAAACTGCTACCGGCATCACCGGAAATATCAAGGTAAAACTCGACGATGCCAGTGGCGCGCCAGACAACTCGCTGGCAATCGATCTGGGGGCTGGCACAGTCGATCGTGTCATGGTCGATCTGGGAGACGGGACCAACTCGTTCACGCTCTCGGATGGCACGGTTGCCAAAAGCGTGAAATACGTAGGCGGATCGGGAAACGATAGCGTTACGATTGCCGATACAACGGCCGTCACGCAGAGCGTCTTCGCAAACCTTGGCGACGGCGACGATTCCTTGTTTATCGACGGGACCATCGGACGCGGTTTGTTCGTCAACGCCGGCGCCGGTGACGACACTGTGGAAGTCAGCGCGACGGCGACCATTGCCAGAGGCGCCGGCATCAACTTGGGAGACGGTAATAATCAGTTGACGATCACGGGCCAGATCGACGGCGTGCTGATGACGCGCGGCGGGTCCGGCGACGATACCCTGCAGCTGCAGGCTGGCGCAGATCGGCCGCTTGGTCAATGCCATGCTCGGTGGCGGTAACAACCAGCTCATCGACGCGGGCACAATCAACGGCAACCTCCTTTACAACGGCGGTGCCGGCGACGACACGGTGCAACTCACCACCGACGCCGTGGTCTCAGGCAACGTTCACGTCCTAATGGGAGACGGCAGCAATACCTTTACGCACGACGGCGACATCGAGGGCAATCTATTCGTGACGAGCAAGAATGTAGACGACACGGCAACCGTCGCTGACACGGCCAACGTGGGCGGTACGACGACGCTCGACCTGGGCAATCAACGAGACTTTGGCTTCGGACATGGCCACCATCATCCTCCCTTCGCCGATTTTCACGGTGGTGGCGAAGGTGACGGCGGAGGCGCCGCGATGCCAATGAGCGTTGCCGGCACGCGGCGATTTGGTCGTCGCTAATATTTAAATTCCGTGGCGGTGTCCCCACGGTGGCCCCCGCCGTGCCATACGAATCGCGAAGCGCGTGACCAGTTAACCGGTCATCCAGTGGAGCTGAAGAGGTGCGTGTGGCACGCGGGGGACAAACAACCGAACGCTGCTAGACAAAACAATGAGGTACTTCATAGGGCGGTGTGAAAAATGGATTTGTTGCTTGACGCACCCGGCTGATCGCCATCCCGGCGACGATGTGTCGGTTGCAGTTAAGCAGACGCTTAGTTCTCCGACCGTTTCCACAAAGTCCAAGCAAACATTCTCACAGGTCGTCAGTGTGCGACGATTCGTGATATCGTCGCTGGAGAGCGCTGACGCACCGGCGGCGAGCACCGCGGCCAGTTTCGTCTAGCCCGATTTGACGGCGACGACTGGCCCGGTGCCCGCGCTTGTTCAACGGCCAGTAAACCGAAACGGCCGGCTGTCGGCGGCTCGTGATGCGGACTTGATGTACTGGAATCGGGCGGCCAGCGAGATCGGGGGACGCGGATTCCGGACTATCCGACGCGTCGAGTGACAGTCCGGGTCGGGAGGACCTATCGAACGAATCTCCGAGTGGCGCGAGCGATTCCCTAGCCGATGAGCTACTCGCCGCATTGTGCTAGTGGACGACACCCCGCACCGGGGATGCCGGCCCGGTTTGGCACGGTTCGGCGGTGGCTCGTTGAACCTACCTCGTGATAGAATCGGCATTTGTTGAGTTCGCCGGATCCACGCGAGGAATCCTGATGCGAGTGCCCGGGGCGTTGGCGGCCGCATTGTTGCTGTCTGGTTGGGTTTCATCGACCGCGGCGCGCGAATTCGACGACAGTGCACAGGGCTGCTATTGCATTGGGATCGAGGTAGCGGACGAGTTGCGTTGGCCCAACACGCCACTCGACCCCGAGATTGACTTCGGCGCGTTACTGCGGCAGGCCGGCGTAGTGGGAGTCCTCGATCCGAATTCGGTCGAGGTCTTCGATGCAACGACCGCGAAGCGCGTTCCATCGTCGCTTGACGACCAATTCTCGTTTGGTGATCGGGGACGCGTGCAATGGGTTGCGCATGACCCGAAAGCGCGAACGTTTGAGATTCGCTTTCGCGCCGCCGCCAAACGACCGGCTTGGAAACCTCGGCCCTGCGTACCCCCGATTGGCACCGGCGACCTGTTGCGGTTCAATGCCGGTGAGCCGCGGCCGATCACCTTGCACTACGGAATTGGCTTGCACGATCTCGACGGCGACGGGCAACTCGACCTCGCCGGTGCATGGGACTATGCACATCAGCCGGAACGCCCCTGGGGCGGATTGATGGTCTACCCAGGGATGCCGCCTGGTTTGGCTAGAGCCGCGTCATCATCTCCGCGAGCGGACGACCGAGGTTGGCTTGAATTTGGCGAGCTGACTCGATTGCGACTGGCAGCCGGCGCGACGGCAAAGCCCGACTATTTTCGCCAGTACCCGAACTACGTTTCGACGGCATTTGCTGATTTCAACGGTGACGGCCGACTGGACGTCGCTTGTGCGCATCGCGGCCGCGTTGCCTTTTACTTACATAGCGGTCGCGTCGAAGTGTCGGGCATGCCCGTTTTTGAATCGTCGCTGGAGTTTCCAATCTCCGGGAGCGCCTGGCGGGCATGCCGCGCCGTGGACCTGAATCGCGACGGAAAACTCGATCTGGTTGTCGAAGGGCGGTTGATTGTCAATCAGTCGAGAACGGGTTGGCCGTTCGAACCCGCCGCGGAAACGCCGCTCGGCATCGGTGACGAGCCTTGTTTTCTGGACCTCGACGGCGACGAGGTGCTCGACGCAGTGACTCGCGACGACAACGGTCAACTCGTTTGGCTTCGGAATCTCGGACGTGATCCCCTGCAATTCGGCGAGAAAAATCGCCTAGCGGGCTTCGAAGTTGAAGAGGTCAGCACCATCGCTTCCTACCGTCGGGTTGACGACCAAGGATTGCTTATCCAACATGACTCGGCGCAGGAGATCTCCGTATTTCGTTATCAACCCATGGAGGTCGAGTCGCCGCGTTTTGAGCGAATCGGACGCGCCGGTTCGGTTTGCGCGATCATGTCGCTGAGCGATCAGGCGCGACCTTGCGCGGTGGACTGGGATGACGACGGCGATCTCGATCTGCTGGTCGGTGGTGGGTATGGTTGGCCTCGCGTCGTGATCAACGAAGGTACGTCGGCCGCGCCGGCCTATGCCGAGCCACAAAAGATCCTGGTCGCCGGAGAACCAATTCGCTTGCTGCGAAATGAACTGTTGGGTCCGCCCGACAGTTGGCACAACATGGGTTACCCGATGCCCGACTTCGTCGATTGGGACGGCGACGGCTTGCGGGACCTGATGATGGGGAACGAGACTAACCGCATTTTTTGGTACAGGAACATCGGCAAGCCCGGCTGTCCCGAGTTTGGCGAGCGCTCACAAATTGTGTGCGACAGCTACCCAGACTCAGAGGAATTGAGGCAATTGTCGGCGACGCGCGCCGCCGATCCAAAATCCAACAACGGCGTCTATCCGTTGGAGAAAGAACGACCGTTCCTGTGGCGCACCGGTCCGGCATTTGCCGATTTCAACGGGGACGGCCTGGTTGACCTGGTGACGCAAGACGGCTCCGTGCGGCACGCCACGTTGTTCGTGCAGTATCGCCACCAAGACGGCAAATTGCGCCTGAAGCGAGACCAGGAATTGAAGCTCCAGGACGGTCGACCGATCGACGATCGGATTGTTAATCGGAAAGCGCACTGGACTGAAAGCTTTTGCGCGGTCGATTGGGACCGGGACGGCCTGTTGGATTTGATCTACAGCTGCGCTGGCGGACCCTCGGGTATTCTTGATGGCGGCAGCATGTATCTGCTCAAAAACGTGGGCTCGAAAACCGATCCGATTTTCGCCGCGCCGCAAACGATGCGACTGTTCGGCGAACCGATCAACATCACCGCACACGGCCCGCATCCCTGGGTTGGTGACTTCGACGGGGACGGCTGGGCTGACCTGATCGCCGTTGTCGAGTGGAGCGTGTATCCGTTTTATTGCCATGCGGCCCTTATGTTACCGCAACGCCCGCGGGTGGATGTTGGTGCTCTGCGAAAAGCTGACGCTCGCTAGACAAAGCGACATCAACGTATCACCGGCGGGCTATGGTTGGGGGAATGTCCGATGCAAACGACACGTGCCCCGATCGAACGAGCCGATCGGGGCACGATTATGGTGATTGGCGATCGGTCCGGCTTACCACATCGTCGTGTGGCTGGCGGGCTTCTTCGTTTTCTTGGCCTTGGTCGTCACGGTGGTTGCCGGCGCGGCGCCCGCGGCGAAGTTGGCCTTGGCACCGGACTTGGCGAACCGCCGCCGCCGCGAACGGTGGCGTCCGTCGACGGGCCCATCGGCATGTGGCTTGCGTTCGGGGCGAGGCCCACGACCCTTCGGCTTGCGGCCGCTCTGCCCATTGGCAGACTGTAGAAGGAGCGTTGCCTCCGGGTACTGCGGGTGGTCGTCAAGAACGGGCGTCTTCTTGCCAAGCAGTTTCTCGATGTCGCGTAAGCATTCCCGCTCGTCGTGATCGCAAAACGAAACGGCCACGCCGCTCGCTCCGGCGCGGCCCGTGCGACCAATGCGGTGCACGTACGTTTCCGCCACGTCGGGTAGATCGAAGTTCACGACATGCGATACTTCGTCGATATCGAGCCCGCGGGCCGCGACGTCCGTGGCAACCAGCACTGGGGGCCTGCTCGATTTGAAATTCGAGAGCGAGCGTTGCCGCGCGTTCTGCGACTTGTTGCCGTGAATCGCCTCGGCACGGATACCGGTCTTCGACAGGCTACGAGCCACTTTGTCGGCACCGTGTTTGGTGCGTGTGAACACGATCACGCGGGTCATCTCGTACGTTTCGATTACGTGTTTGAGCAAGGTCGGCTTGTTTCGCTTTTGGACGAAATAGACGGCTTGCTCGACGGTATCAGCCGCGGCATTCTTGGCCGCCACTTGCACGCGCACCGGTTTGTTCAAGATGCTGTCAGCCAATTGGCGGATATCCGCGGGCATGGTAGCCGAGAAGAGCAGCGTTTGTCGCTTCGTGGGAAGCTTGGCCACGATCTTCCGAATGTCGCGAATGAATCCCATGTCGAGCATCCGGTCCGCCTCGTCGACGACGAGAATCTCGACACCAGACAAGGTGACCAGCCCCTGGCTCATCAGGTCCATCAAACGTCCGGGGGTGGCGACAATAATGTCGACTCCATCGCGGACGGCCCTGGCTTGCGGGTTCTGGCTTACGCCGCCATAGATCACCGTCTGTCGTAGCCGGGTATGCCGGCCGTAGACGGAAAAACTAGCGGCAATTTGCGTGGCCAGTTCACGCGTGGGCGATAGCACCAGCACGCGGGCCTTGCGGCCGCGCTGGTTGTTGACGCCGCTGGCGGCCAGGCGGTCCAGAATTGGCAGCGCAAAGGCCGCCGTCTTTCCGGTGCCGGTTTGGGCGACCCCCAGCACGTCGCGACCCGCCAGCACGTGACCGATCGCCTGTTGTTGGATCGGCGTCGGCGTTGTATAGCCCTCGTGTTCGACGGCTTTCAACAATGCTTCGCTCAATCCCATTTCTGCAAACTTCATCTACAAACACTTCCTACTGCATGAGGAACTAGACCGCGGCGGCGGACTTGAAGCCCGAAGCCGAGTGTCTTGTCGGGCCGGAACGGAGACCGAGCCGGGGCGCCAGCTCAAAAAAGCGCGCACGCCAAAGCTCTACCAAGTCGCCATTCGCAGGCATTGGCCGCGGTGTGCAGGCTATGGGGATAGACCTCAAGCCCGAAGTGCGGCATGGTGGAAAAGAAGATCTCGTCTACCACTAAAGTGTGACGAGACCAAATCGCGTCCGCGTCTGGCGCGGTCAGCTTCGGCCGAAAACGGCCGAGCGATTAAAAACGGCCCTAAAACTCGGCCGCTCTCGCTACAACTTTACCCCCCAAGTATAGCACGCCGCCGCCCGCCGGCAATGGCAATCGGTCGGGCTAGGCATGCTAGCGAGACTCGAACCCCAGATTCATCGGCTGTTTTGCCTCGGCCTGCAGAATCCGGCGGTTTACGATCGGCATCCAGGACGTGTCGGTAATCGTCAGCTTGGCGAATTCGGGCCAGGCATAGAAATCGGCCCGGCGCGAGTACATATTCCGCATCCAGGTCCATCGACGCTCGCCCGCATGGTCGACCGGCCCCCAGGTATCGACAAGTTTCTGAACGACCGAGCGCGTGCCACCCAGTTTTTCAACGCGATCAAGATTGTATTGCGCTTCGAACTGGTAGAGATTTCCGTCGCAGAAATAAAACCGCGCGGCGTCGACTGACGGCAGGTTTTTCACCAGATAACACGTGAGTCCGACCGACTGGTCGACTCGCTCAGGTTCGATTTCAGCGGCAGGAAAGCGATCCTTGAGTTGTTTGATTGTCGTGGGCAGCGTGGAGCCTTCGATCTCGAACGTCGACAATGCCTTGCCGTCGAGTTCGAACCACTGGTCTGCGCGGGCCGCAGCGTGGCACAGGATCGCCCCGATCAGACACGAAAATACCACTGGAAAGCGGCGGTGGCGAATGGGCCAAGTCAATTGCATCGGTTTTCTCCGGCCAAGCGGTTCAACAGGCAACCTCCATCGACAAACCTAGCTTGCGGCGCCAGCAGGTCCTCATTTGGACGAACGATACATGCCAACACGGCCTCGATCGTGTTCCGGACGACCGCTACGACTCGAACGACGCGATGCGCCCTAAAATCCGCTGAAAAATCGCCCGCAGGAAAGCCGCATTGCGGCATTCCGACCCTGGATGACCGCGGTTGCGCCCGCGACTCACAACCGAGTCGCTGCCAGAATGCTAAATACTTACTAGCGACATTGTTCCGGCGAGTAGTAGGGGAGAGCCGACGGGTGGCGAGTCATTTTTTGGAGTGGATCATTCGCCTGAGCGACGTCCTGTTCATTCCGTCACGCTTGCGGCGGGACGGCATGCGGCTGCGCGAAGCTCGCCGATTGGTGATCTTTCACTTCTCGCTGGCGGTCTGGGGGCCGCCGTTCGCGCTGCTCGCAATCCTCCTAGGCGCGCCCACCTGCGGCCAAATTCTGATTTGGTCCGTCCCCCTGGTCTTCGCCAACTTGTTAACGTTGAGGGCTACCGAGGCACTGTCCTTCTGTGGAAATACCCTGTGCCTCGTGGCGTGGGGTGTGTTCAACGCGTTGGCGGTCTACTCGGCCGGCATTCGCTCACCGATTACCCCCTGGTATGCCGTCGTGCCGGTGTTCGCGCTGATGTTGTCGGGCACGCGGTCGGGCGGATTCTGGACGGCAGCCAGCGCGGTGTCCGTGACGGGATTGGTGATCGCACAACACAACGGCTGGCTGCCACCGACCGAACTGACACCGTTTGCGGACGAGATTCTGAGCTACACCGGCTTTCTGGCGTTCCTGGCGATTGTGTCGGTGATGGTGTGGGTATCGCGCAACTTCGAGTTTCGCACGCAGCAATCGCTTCGCGAGGCGAACCAATACCTCGCGCTCGAGGCGACCACCGACCCAGTCACCGCCATTCCCAACCGCCGGTATTTCGATCAGGTCTCTGAACAGGAATGGAAACGACACGAGCGCACGCAACTGCCCCTGTCGATCATCATTCTCGACGTGGACTACTTCAAGCAGTACAACGACGCGATCGGGCATGCCGCCGGCGATCGCTGCTTGAACACGATTGCCCAGGCGATTCACGAGGCGTTGCGGCGACCCGGTGACTTTGTGGCGCGTTTTGGCGGTGAGGAGTTTGCCGCGGTGCTCCCAAACACGGGCGATCGCGATGCCGCGAGAATCGCCGAAACGATTCGACTTTGCGTAAAGGACCTGCGGATTCCGCACCCCGACTCCTGCCTGAGCCCCTACGTGACAGTGAGCGTCGGATCTGGCACAATTGTGCCCACGCAGAACGATTCGCGGCGCCAATTCATTCGCGAAATCGACCGCGCATTGTATCGCGCAAAGGCCGGCGGACGCGATCGAAGCGTGCACGTAGCGGCCGCGCTTGTGGAAGTCAGCTAGCGCCCCGTGTCCGACGCCCGCGGCCGGTGCGACATCCGTTCACTCCCGGCCCAAGAAGGCAACCCGATGCCCACCGTTGCTCCCCAGGTTCTGGAATCGTTCGCCATCGAATTGCTTGCGGCCGGCGGCCTAGGAACTGAGGAGGCAGCCCTGGTGGGCCACAGCCTGGTCGACGCCAACCTGCGCGGCCACGACTCGCACGGAGTGATGCGCATCCCCAGCTATCTCGACACCTGTCGCAAGGGTGAGGTCGTCCCCGGCGCCGAGTTGACGGCCATTCGCCGTACTCCCACGATCTTCGTGGGTGATGCCCACTGGGGGTTCGGACAATCACAGGCCCAGCGTCTCACGCGCACACTGATCGACATGGCCCGCGAGTCGGGCTTGGCAATTGGTACCCTCATCCATTGCAGTCACATTGGGCGCTTGGGCGAGTACTGTGAGATGGCTGCCGAGGCCGGGCTGGTCTCGATGGTGATGGTCAACACGCACGGACATGCGCGGCGCGTTGCGCCCCCCGGCGGCAAGGCACCACGACTCGGCACGAACCCGTTGGCCATTGGGGCTCCCGCGCCCGGAGGGCCGATCGTGCTCGATTTTGGCACCAGCGCCACGGCGGAGGGGAAGGTGCGCGTCAAGCGTATCGCGGGCCAACTCTGCCCGGATGGCTGGCTGCTCGACAGCGAAGGTAAACCGACGAACGATCCGAATCTACTTTACGGGACTCCACCCGGCACGATTCGCCCCATGGGAGGCGATCAGGCGTATAAGGGGTTTGGCCTGGGGCTGATGGTCGAGATCTTCGCCGGTGCTCTGTCGGGCGGCGTTTGCATTCGCGAAACGCCCATCACGCAAAACGGCAACTGCGTCTTCATGATGCTCATCGATCCGGGGCACGTGGGCGGCCGCGAGCACTTTGCCCGGGAGATTGCCGGCTTGGCCGAGTTCGTCCGCGATTGTCCACGGATCGAAGGCGTGGAAGAGATCCTGCTTCCCGGCGACCCCGAGCGCCGCAACTTCGCCCAACGCAGCACCGAAGGCATCCCGCTCGACGAGGGGAACTGGAACGCACTGGTGCAATTGGCGGAAAAGCTCGGCGTGGCCGTGCCGGCTTGACGAAACGCTGGGATAGCGGGCGTCAAAAATGGGTGCAGCCGTGACACCGCTTGAGATTCGCTCGTTTCGCGAGTACGACGGACATCGCGGTTGGGTCTACTAGGTCGCGGTTAGTTCCAAGGTGCGACGACAAGGGATCGGCACGGCCCTGAGTGGCGCACGTCGAGCATGGACTTCGGCAGTTCGGATGCCCCAAGGTCAGCCTGCAGCTGTTGGCGTCGAATGCCGCCACAGTCCACTTCTACCGGAATTTGGCCTACGCCGTCGAAGACCGCATTAGCATGGGCAAGCTGCTTAATTCGATGCAGGGTTGAGAGCCGACTAGCGCCTCGAGCAACAGGGCCTCCCCACTGAATGGGTGGGGACCCACTCAGAAGCGACCCCGATGTAAATGCCCAGCGTGCGAGCCAAATGTGAGGCGGCCGAGCCGCGGCCTGCTACAATAGCTGCCGGTCAAACTTCTCATACCAGGAGGCGGCCATGACAACTGCACGCACGCGTCGCAAGTTTCTTTCCACGGTCGGACAGGGAATGCTGGCAGTCAGCGTCGGCGCTCAACTTGCCGGCGATATGGGGCTGGCCAGGGCAAGCGAGACGGGCGAAGCGGATTCGCTCTCGTTCGGACCGCTCGAACCGCTGGTCGTCTTGATGCAGGAGACGCCCCTTGAGAAGCTGTTGCCGACGATCGTCGAGGAGCTCAATCGCGGCACGAAATTACGATCGCTAGTGGCGGCCGCGGCACTGGCGAATGCCCGCACCTTTGGCGGTGAGGACTATATTGGCTATCACACGCTGATGGCGCTCGCGCCGGCATGGCAGATGTCGCAAGAATTGAGCGGACCGCGGCAAGCGCTGCCGATTCTCAAGGTGCTCTATCGCAACACCAACCGCATTGGCGAGCATGGCGGACGAGCGAGCGAAGTTTTGCATCCCGTGCAGCCCGCGGCGCTGAGCTCCGGCGAAAATCACGCTGAAATGCTGCGCGCGGCGGTGAATGCCAAGGACGTGGAACTCGCCGAGCGCACGTTTGCCGCGATCGCCAAAAATGGGCCGCGTGAGGCTTTTGATGAATTGCTGTGCACCGTGCAAGAAGACACCCAGGTGCATCGCACGGTGTTACCGCATCGCGCTTGGGAGCTATTGAGCCTGGTGGGTGAGGAGCACGCTCATACGCTCCTGCGGCAATCGGTGCGGTACTGTGTCGCGGAACAACCGGCGCCCAGACGGGTAAGGTGCTGACCGGGGCATTCGACTCGCACGGGCTGGCGGGACGCACCCCGGGCGATCGCGCGGCCGACGATGCCTGGGTTGATGCGATGAGCCAGACAATCTTTGGCTCGACGCCTGAACAGGCGGCAGACGCGGTGGCCGCCGCGCTGGCGGAAGGATTTGGGCCGGCCGCGATTGGCGAGGCGATGGCGCTGGCTGCAAATCAATTGGTGCTGCGCGACACGGGGCGCACCGCCCGTCAGGAATGGCCCGGCAAACCGATTGGCAGCGTGCACGGCGACTCGGTAGGCGTGCACGCCAGCGATTCGGCCAATGCCTGGCGGAACATGGCGTCGGTGGGAAGCCCCCGCAACCTGTTTGCCTGTCTGATCTTGGGGGCCTATCAGGTGGCGCGTGATCGGATGCAAGGGGGTGGCGACTATTTGAATCTGCCGCCGTTGCCAATCGATATGCCTTGGAAGCGGCTCACGATCACGGACCGCGAAGCGCTGCTGGGGGAACTCAATGCGGCGATTCGCGACAATTTGCAGGCCCAGGCGTGCAACGTGGTGAACCGTTACGGTGAGCTGGGTCACGACGCTCGGCCGGTGATGGATCTGTTATTGAAGTACGCCGTGAGTGAAGACGGCGCGCTGCACGCCGAAAAGTATTATCGTACGACCACCGAAGAATTCGCCCGTACGCGACCCGCCTTCCGCTGGCGTCATTTGGTTTCGCTTGCGCACGTTACGGCGAGCGAATATGGCAGAGAGGCGCCTGGGCATGCGGAAGCGTGCAGCCTGCTCGGCATAACCTAAGGCAATATCGAACTGGGCTACGCGGACAACCGGGATTCAATTCGGGATTTAACCGCGACTAAAGTTGCGCAGCGATGTTTTGGCGTGGCTCGCTATGACGGCGTTGGAGCCGCCAGCCGACCAGCCAAGTTCCGCCGATCAAAACCAGCCACCAGGAGTCCGGTTCGGGTACGTAGTTGATCACGACGTTGTCGACGGAGATCGTTCCGTTTGCTTCCGCGGGATCGTGGATAATCTCGAAGTACGTGATACCTTGGAAGCCGCTTTGCGATGTGAAGTCCACCGTGGCTGGACCAGTCACGTTCAAGACAGCGCCCAGCGAAGTCTCGACGCGCCACGTTTGAAAGATACTATTTATGTCGAACGATACGAGGTCGAATGGTGCGGCAGCGGTTGCTCGCACGCGAATCGGGTCAGTATTCGTTCCAGCAGTCAGGTACGCGTCACCTCCGCCACTTGCCACGATTGCCGGACTTGTACCGAGATTGGCAAACGTCAAACCATCCTCGACGTAGGGTAGCGGCTGAAAGCTCGAGCCGAAGTCGATTATCTCGGCCGCTACCGGCGCGGACCAACTGATCGATCCGAATAAGGCGGCGGCGAAAAGACAGCGGTGAATGATGGGCATGCGGAGAGTCCTTAAAGGTTGACGTGCTGTTGAAGTCAGTCGTGATGTCGCCTTGGCAAATTCCTTTGGCCTGCTCCCCGAAAACTGGTCCATGTGGTATGAGAGATCCTAACGCCCTGTTGGGCAAGGAGACTCTCGATGAAAGGCAAGAAGCACAAGCCGGAGCAGATTATTCGGAAGCTGCGTGAAGCGGACGCGATGCTGTCGGCGGACAAGACGATTGGCCAGGTGTGCCAGGCTCTGGAGATCAGCGAGCAGACGTACCATCGGTGGCGGAACCAGTACGGCGGGATGAAGGCCGAGGAGGCCAAGCGGCTGAAGGAGCTGGAAGGCGAGAACAAGCGGCTGAAGAAGCTGCTGGCCGAGGCCGAGCTCGACAAGGCGATCTTGAAGGAAGCCTTGGAGGGAAACTACTGAGCCCGACGCGGCGGCGGGCGGCGGTTCGCCATGTTCAGGATCGCTGCCGTGTATCCGAGCGTCGGGCGTGCAGAGCATTGGGCGTGGCACGAAGCACACAACGTTATTGTGCGCGGCAAGACACTGCCGGCGAGCAGCGTCTGGTGGCGTGCATGCACGAGCTGGTGTGTGAGTATCCGCGTTACGGTTACCGCTTCATCTGGGCCAAGCTGCGTCAGCGAGGATGGCACGTGAACGTGAAGAAGATCTATCGCTTGTGGCGACGCGAGGGCTTCAAGGTGCCGAGAAAGACCCATAAAAAGCGGCGTTTGGGCCACAGCGGCAACAGTTGCGTGCGGCGCCGCGCGGAGCATCCGGATCACGTGTGGACGTGGGACTTCATCCACGATCGGACGATGACAGGACAACCGTTGAAGTGGCTTGCGATCACCGACGAATACACACGCGAGTGCTTGGCCTTGGAGGTCGATCGTGGCATTACGGCTGATCGCGTGGTCGACGTGCTGACGAGTCTGTTCCTGATGCGTGGGGTGCCGCGGCACATCCGCAGCGATAACGGTCCGGAGTTCATTGCCCAGGCGATCCGTCGTCACGGCGAACGAGCAGGATTGGAGATGCTGTATATCGAACCAGCCAGTCCCTGGGAGAACGGCTACGCCGAGTCGTTCTTCAGCCGGCTGCGCGATGAACTGTTGAACTGCGAGGAGTTCGCCAACCTAGCTGAAGCGCGATGGTTCGCGCGGCGGCGATTGCAGGAGCACAACCACGAGCGGCCGCACAGCAGTCTCGGCTACCAGACCCCGGCGTCGTTCGCCGCCGCGTGTGCTGCTTCCGCTGCGGCTGCGCCTCCGCTCCAGCAGCACACGCGAAAACAAGAAGAAGTCACGTTACCCGTTCCCCAACCGATACTCTCATAGCCCGTGGACCAAAAATCAGGGGCAGGTCACCTTGTTTGTGGCAATCGGCCAGTTTGATCAGGGACAAGGTCAGCCGCTCGCTCTAATCGCAGCATGAATAGCCCATTTGATCATTGAAACCGCGCTTCGTTGCGGGAATTTGGAAACAACGAACGAGCGAAGTGCGAGAGCGGGCCAATCGACTGGGCGAGTGAGGACCCGGTTGAAAGTTGCGTTCGTGTTCAGCCTGCGTTCACGAGCGAATCTCAACGGTAGGCGAGAACAGCTATTAGGCCCCAGCCATCGCGGTGGCTGGTTTTGCTGTTCGCCGAAGTAATTGTTGTGGCCTCAAATCTAATTAAGAGACACAACTACATCAAGTTTTTTCTAGTATACAAAATGGCCGATGGATGGAGGGGCCGCGGTGACGCCATCGGCACGTGGCCAGCGCGGCAAATAGGCCGGGCCGCGCAGCAAAAAACCCTGGCGGATCGCGACGGATCCGCCAGGGCTTCGTTGTAAAAAATCCGGCGATACCTACTCTCGCACTTGTGGTACTACCATCGGCTCTGAAAGCTTAACTGCCGTGTTCGGTATGGGAACGGGTGTGACCTTTCAGATATGTTCACCGGAAAGAACCCCTCGCGGACCGACAGTGAGGCCCGCGAGGGATTGTGTATGGTTGTTGCTTGAGTGGCCTTGCATGAACACAAGGGCTCTTGGCTGGTTCGATTAACTCGAACCTGAATCCAGCGATGCTCAGACTGTAGAGAAAGAGCGTTGGATATATGTGGCCAAGCGTTCGTCCGTTAGTACCGGTTAGCTGAATGGATTACTCCACGTACACATCCGGCCTATCAACCTGGTCGTCTTCCAGGGGACTTTCGGGCATTGCCCTACGAAACCTGATCTTGGAGCGGGCTTCACGCTTATATGCTTTCAGCGTTTATCCTTTCCGTTCATAGCTACCCAGCCGTGCCACTAGCGTGACAACTGGAACACCAGAGGAACGTCCTTCCAAATCCTCTCGTACTAAAGAAGAACCTCCGCAAGTTTCGTGCGCCCACAGCAGATAGGGACCGACCTGTCTCACGACGGTCTGAACCCAGCTCACGTACCACTTTCATTGGCGAACAGCCAAACCCTTGGGAGCTTCTTCACCCCCAGGATGTGATGAGCCGACATCGAGGTGCCAAACCGCTTCGCCGCTATGGACGCTCGGAAGCGATAAGCCTGTTATCCCCAGAGTACCTTTTATCTGATGAGCGATGGCCCTTCCACACGGGACCACCGGATCACTAAGTCCTACTTTCGTATCTGCTCGACTGATGAGTCTCGCAGTTAAGCACCCTTCTACCTTTGCGCTCGAAGCCTGATTGCCAACCAGGCTGAGGGTACCTTTGAACTCCTCCGTTACCTTTTTGGAGGAGACCGCCCCAGTCAAACTGCCCAACTGAAAATGTCCTCTGCCCGGATTCACGGGAATCAGAGTTAGAACTAAAGCATATTCAGGGTGGTATTTCAAGGATGGCTCCCTGGACACTGGCGTGCCCAGATCAACGCCTCCCACCTATCCTACACAGAACATACCTCAACCCAATATCAGCCTGCAGTGAAGGTTCATGGGGTCTTTCCGTCTAGCTGCGGGAACGTGGCATCTTCACCACGACTACAATTTCACCGGGTCACTGGTTGAGACAGTGCTTCAGTCGTTACGCCTTTCATGCAGGTCGGAACTTACCCGACAAGGAACTTCGCTACCTTAGGACCGTCATAGTTACGGCCGCCGTTTATTGGGGCTTCGGTCGCGAGCTTCACTCCGAAGAGCTAACCCTCTTCCTTAACCTACCAACACCGGGCAGGCGTCAGACTCTATACATCCTCTTGCGAGTTAGCAGAGTCCTGTGTTTTTGATAAACAGTCGCTGAAGCCGATTTACTGTGACCTCCAGAAGCGTGAACCTCCGGAGGCACCCCTTATCGCGAACTTACGGGGTCAATTTGCAGAGTTCCTTAACCAGTGTTCTCCCGAGCGCCTTAGACTTCTCGTCTCGCCTACCTGTGTCAGTTTTAGTACGGTCACGCTGACTTCAACCCTTAGAAGCTTTTCTTGGACGTTTTTCGGATGACTTCTCGAACATAAACGCGATCGGTCCCAACCGTTGGCTTATGAGGGTGGATTTACCTATCCCTCACCTTCGGTTGAGCCACGGACATTTCTAGTCGTACCGCTCACCCTACGAACGCCGTCCCTCCATCGGTCCATCAGCATGGCGCAGGAATGTTGACCTGCTGTCCATCGTCTACGCCTTTCGGCCTCGACTAAGGTACCGGCTAACCCTGGGCGGATTTACCTTCCCCAGGAAACCTTAGGCTTTCGGCGAGCAGGATTCTCACCTGCTTTATCGTTACTCATTCCGGCATAATCACCTGTACACCCCGACACCGTTCCTTGCGGTACGGCTCGTATCTGATGTACAGCGCTCTCCTACCACGACGCCCGACGAATCGGACGTCATCCACTGCTTCGGTGTCGTACTTACTCCCGTTCATTATCGGCGCAGAATTTCTCGACCAGTAAGCTGTTACGCACTTTTTAAATGGTGGCTGCTTCTAAGCCAACATCCTGGCTGTCACAGAAACTCAACTTCCTTAGTGACTAAGTACAACTTGGGGACCTTAGCAGATGGTCTGGGTTGTTTCCCTCTCGACCGCGAAGCTTATCCCTCGCGGACTGACTCCTGAGATAGTCGCACCGGTATTCGGAGTTTGGTTCAGCAGGGTAGTCTTGGAGGACCCCCAAACCGATTCAGTATCTCTACCCCCGGTGCGTAGTGGCTCAAGGCTAGCCCTAAAGCTATTTCGGAGAGAACGAGCTATCTCTGCGCTTGATTAGACTTTCACTCCTCCCCACAAGTCATCCCCTCGGTTTTCAACCCAAGTGGGTTCGGTCCTCCACGCGGTATAACCCGCGGTTCAACCTGCTCATGGGTAGTTCGTGCAGTTTCGCGTCTAGCACCAGCGACCAATATTCGCCCTATTAAGACTCGGTTTCCCTATGGCTTCGGTCCGGAAGACCTTAACCAAGCCGCTGACGCTAACTCGCCGGATCATTATGCAAAAGGCACGCCGTCACACATTGCTCAAAGAGCCATAGTGCTCCGACCGCTTGTAGGCACATGGTTTCAGGTTCAGTGTCCTCCCCTAACAGGGGTTCTTCCCATCTTTCAGTCGCCCTACTGAGTTCACTATCGGTCGTCAGGTAGTATTTAGCCTTACGGGATGGTCCCCGTGGATTCAGTCGGGGTTTCACGTGACCCGACCTACTCAGGTACCTCTCGAGAGACGAGTCAACTTTCACCTACGGGACTGTCACCCGCTGTGGTCTGACTTTCCAGACAGTTCGGCTAGTCGCTCGTTTTGTAACTCTCATGTGAGAGGCCCTACAACCCCGCAGAGGAAAACCTCCGCGGTTTGGGCTATTTCCCGTTCGCTCGCCGCTACTGAGGAAATCGATTTTTCTTTCTACTCCTGCGGTTACTTAGATGTTTCAGTTCACCGCGTTCGCCACATGCACCTATGAATTCAGTACATGTCAGTTCGGGAATCTCGGGATCAACATTCGTTTGACAACTCCCCCGAGCTTTTCGCAGTCTTCCACGCCCTTCAAAGCCTCCTGACGCCAAGACATCCCCCATGCGCCCTTAGTAGCTTGGTCCACATAAATCCAACCCTCTCACGTGCGACAGGTGCTCCGAAGAACACCAGCCGACGCCAGAAGCTTTGAATCGCATATGGCTTCCAACTACAGATCCGCGCCGATCGTCTCTCGACGGTCGGCCAGATTTTTTAGAGTAACGCTCGATTCTTTTGTGCCCAAACTCGATGCCCCAGCCCGTGGTGCGGACTGGCGCGTCTCATCTGATCACGCTAAGAGCCTTGGAGAACAAATTAGATCAGTCACACTTTGCAGTGCGACCGACCCGGCATTGTTCAATTCAATACAAGATGCCACTCTTGCAACAACCAAATTGTCAAAGATCGACTGGAACCCAGGCCTGCGATGCCTCGCCTGACTGTACTCCACTCTGTCAGTGGACAGAGGCCGAATCCAACGCCCCGTTGAAGCCGGCCCCTGGCCACTCCTCCTTGCATGTCCGCGACGAAACCAGCGAACTGCCGGTTGTCTCTTCGCGTTGTGCCGGAAACAGGCAATCTTACTCGTCTTTGGTGCCCCGTCAAGGGGACAAAAGTCGTGCCTTTTGACTTTCGCTGGTCCGACGGTCCCGGGAGGTAAATTCTCTCAGGTGCCCATCGCCTGACGGCTACCAGTCGGTAGACTGCCCAACTCCTCGTTTACGTCCGCAGGCGGGCCAGGGTTCGCACCCTGAGGGGGAAAAGAACAGAGCCACGCCCAAACCTGGCCGCGGCTCGCTATCCCGATACCCGCCTCACGTGAAATTTGATTTTAGCGATCACCTGCCGTCACACAAGTGCTGTCTGCCAGGATTTTTTTCACATCGCCGGCGGTGTCCAAGAACCTTGCGGTTTGCAACGAATCGAACGCTTCGTGGAGCTATTGCTGCCAGGCCCCGTCGTTTCGGCTTGAACTGTCCGCAACAAAAAAGCACCGCGCGGTGCACGGTGCTTTTTGATGGACGCTAATTCATCGACTGCGGTCTGCATCGGGCTTGAGCTAATCTGCCCTCGCAAAGCCCGGAGACAAATGGCCGCTAGCCATGCCGTGAACTAGGCCTGGAACGAGCTGCCGCAGCCGCAGGTCTTGACGGCGTTGGGGTTGTCGAACGTAAAGCCGCGCTTCTCGAGCCCGTCGTAAAAGTCGACCGTCGTGCCGTCCAGATAGAGGGCGCTTTTCTTGTCGACCACCACGGTCACGCCGTGCTGCTCGTACTTCGAGTCGGCCGATTCATCGTAGCTGTCGTCGAATCGCAGGTCGTAAGAAAAGCCGCTGCAACCGCCGCCGACGACGCGTACGCGAAGGCAGGTGGTCTCGGGCTGGTTCTGGTCTTGCAGGACCTTCTTGACCTCGGTGGCGGCCCGTTCACTGAGAATGATGCCCATGGTTTCGCTCTCGTATTCGTTGAGTGGAAAAGTGGATTCCGGCGACTCTAGGAACCGGATCGGAATTTTCGCAATCCAGACTGTGTAAATTATACGATCGGATGGGCGAAGGAAAGGTGTTTCGACGGATTTTCCATAGGCGGAATCCTCGGTTTTGGGCATTCTTCAGCCTGTGCTATGCCATGCTGCTAAGTTTTCGCAGCCGCTCGACGACCTCTGAGACCAGCAGCACCGCCCGATCGACGTCTTCGTCCGTGTTGAATCGCCCCAGGCCAAAGCGGAGGCTGCTGCGGACGGCGGCGTCGGATAGGCCCAGGCCTCGTAGCACATGGCTCGGTTCGGGGTTGGCGGAGGTGCAGGCGCTGCCTGAGCTGACGGCGATGTCCTTCAGATTCATCAGCAAGGCCTCGCCGTCGACGAAGGCAAAGCTCACGTTCAAGTTGCCAGCCAGCCGCAGACCGGGGTCGAGCGCCGGGCCGTTGAGAGTCACACCCTCGAGGGCCGTGGTCAGGCCGCCATATAGGCGACCGCGGAGGGCGTGCAGTCGTGGCTGCTCGGTCGGCATTTCTTCCAGGCAGATTTCCAATGCCTTGGCGAATCCGACAATGCCGGGGACGTTGAGCGTACCACTGCGGAAGCCCCCTTCGTGGCCGCCGCCAGCGATTTGCGGTTCGAGCCGCACGTGCGGTGAGCTGCGACGAACCCATAGCGCGCCGATGCCCTTGGGGCCGTAGATCTTGTGGCCGGTGAAACTCATCAAGTCGACGCCGAGCCGATGCACGTCGACGGGCATGCGGCCGACGGCCTGTGTGGCATCGCAGTGGAGAAGTGCGCCGCGGCGCTTGCAGATGGCGGCGACCTCGGCGAGCGGCTGGAGGACGCCGATTTCGTTGTTGGCCAGCATCACCGAGACCAACAGCGTATCGTCTCGCAGCGCGTCCTCGAGTCGATTGAGGTCGAGTTCCCCTGCCCTCTCACTGTCCGCAGGTTTGACGTCTAGCGTCGTCACCTCGAACCCGCGGCGCGACTGTCGTTCTATTGGATCGAGCACTGCCCGGTGCTCGGTTCGGACGGTAATCAGGTGATTTCCGCGGCGACTTTGCCTCTCGCAGACGCCTCGGATGGCCAGGTTGTTGCTCTCGGTCGCTCCGCTGGTGAAGACGATTTCGCGTTCCTTGGCGCCGATGCCCACGGCGAGGGCTGCGCGGGCCCGGTCGACTGCCTCCTTGGCATCCCAGCCAAAGCTGTGGCTCGTGCTGGCCGGATTGCCGTAGTGCTCACTGAAATAGGGCAACATGGCCCCGAGGACCCGCGGGTCGACTCGCGTCGTCGCATGGTTGTCTAGATAGAGGGGCGTGTGTTGCATGGTGCAAAGCCAGCGCGGCTGTCCGTCGTCGGGGGAATATCACGACGTTAAATTATAGGTGGCTCGGCGCTCCACCGCGATTGCCGCCGCGGGCTGGCGGGTATGCGATCGCTGCGGGAGTGACGACCAAGTTTTTGAACTCGGCTCATTGCTCAGTCGACGGCGGCCGATTCGGTAGAGGGGTTGCCGCCGTTCGCCGCGGATTCGGCGGGCGGGGCGCGTTTCGCGCAACTGCCGGCCGAGTCGACATGCTCGGGCCAAATTGTTCCGAGTTCCGCGCACTCGCATGGCCAAATATCCCCGAATCGACGCCGAAAACAGTGATTCTCTCAGAACGTTCCCCACGGTTCTCGGCGGGCCGGATTAGTCGACGGGAGCCGGGATCGTTTGGACGCACGCAGGCGCAGGTTGGGGGGGATTGTCTATGCGTTTGGAGACGTCGCGCAATGCACGCATTCGAGCAGGCGTGAATATGCTTGCAAATGAGGCTGCAGCTTCGTACGCTCTAGGAAGGTGCTTCCACCTGCGATCCGGTATACAAGGCGACGTCCCTGGCTCGGCCGGTCCCCAGCGAAGAGAGTAGCTGGGGGCCGGCCGTCCATTTTTGTGCAATTAGTCGTTTCGGTTTCTCAACCACGCGCGGTTTGCGCTCTCGGGGCACAGAGCTCCGTTCGGCTTCTGTATCCACCGTGGTGAAATGCCGTTCCATTTCAACGCCGACAGATTGTAATAGCGCCAGGTCGGTGGAGTTTTAGACGGCGCCGTTGCTAGTTCGGACACAGGCGCGCCATGTAATGTAATTCGGCACGTCGTCGATGCTGGAATCTCGTTCCATTTCTACTTGGTTGGTTTACCGGACGTAGTTGGTGCCTGAGGCCACCAGCGTGATCGTATGGTCATTGGCGCTGCCTGAGTATTGGCCGCGCGCGAAATGATGGCGACAAAGTCAGAAGGTGGCGCCGAGTCATCGCGTCGTCTTCGATACGATTCCTTGCACAGGGACAGATTTCGTTCCACTCCGGCGCAATTTGTCACAGACGTGCTCCAGGGGGAATCTGGCACCCGCTGAAGCATCATTTCCGGGCTGTCGCCCCACCTGCATTGTCACACTCCAGGCACGATCCATCTCTGGGGGCCTACCGTTCGATTCGGCTTGCAGTCCACCGATCGAGGATTAAGATGAGGAACTTGTCTTGATGCAAGGAGCCGACCCAGGCAAGCATGCCAGCGGCCTAGCCCCTGGACAGGTAGCTCAGTTGGTAGAGCAACGGACTGAAAATCCGTGTGTCGGCGGTTCGATCCCGCCCCTGTCCACTTCGCCTAAGTTGAATGATGCCAGTGGTTTACGCCACTGGCTTTTTTCGTTTCTGGCGGCCGTTTTTGGCATCTGACAACCGTTTTGACAACCAGCGGTCCGAAACGGGCATAGAGTTGCATAGACCAACGCAACTCGGAGCCAACCGCCATGTTCAAGAGCGCCACTGACCTACCAGACCCACCGTACAAAGACTTCCCGTTGTCCCTCCGTGTTGATGGTCGCTACTGCAAAAAGATACGGGGCAAGATTCACTACTTCGGACGATGGCCCGACTGGCAAGCCGCGCTTGATGAATACGTGAAGCAGCGCGACGGACTTCACGCCGGCCGCGAGCAACAGCCTATCGGCGGCTATACGCTGGGCGAAGCGATCAATCATTTTCTCGACTTCAAACAGGCTCGCGTCGATGGCGGGAAGCTGACCCCACGAAGTCTGAGCGATTACAAGCGAACGTGTGAATTGCTCACGATGGGTGTCAATGAGAACACCCCGCTTGCTTCACTTGAAGCGGCTGACTTCCAGCGAATGGCCGGGGCCATCGAAAAGGGAAAAGCTAGGCGGCTGGCCAAAGACCCGAAGCGCAGACTGCCACGCAAGAAACGTGGTCTACTCAACCCGACCACGCAAAAGGGACACTTGAACCGGGCAACCATGCTGTTTGCGTACATCGTCGAAAACGGGCTGACTGAAAAGCCGCTTCGATACCAACAGGCATTAGCCCCGCCCGGCCGGCTGCAATTCCATCGGCTGAATCTAGCTCGCGGTGCCCGAGACTTCACGGCTGACGAAATTCAAGCAATGGTCAAGGCGGCTGACCCGGGACTCGGGGCCATGATCTTGCTGGGGTTGTCGTGTGCCTTCAGCAACGCCGACTGCGGAACCCTACAATTCGGCGAGTTGGACCTTAAAGCCGGCTGGCACCACAAGCCACGTTTCAAGACTGGCACCGAACGGCACGCCCCGCTCTGGCCTGAAGTCGTGGAAACCATCAAGGCAGCGGTCGCGGTTCGTCCCAAGAGCGACAGTGACCTTGTATTCTTACGCCCCGATGGCAGCGCATGGGTCGATCAAGACGAATGCTTCAACCACATTTCAGAAGCGTTTCGAGAGTTGCTAGTTGAGTTGGGCATATATAAGAAGGGCACGACCAGCTTCTACGGGCTTCGGCGGACGTTTGCCACGGTCGCGGCAGCAGCGGGCAACCAGCCGGCCACAAACCATATCATGGGGCACAAAGATTCGACCATGCCGGGGCTGTATCGTCAGCGTGTGTATGCTGAGCGGCTGGTTGAAGTCAGTTCATTTGTCCGCCGCTGGTATATCGGCGAGGAAAAGCTGAAGCGACACGACCGCGACGGCTTCGCCCCGGTCGAATGGTCAAGCTGACCGTCGCGGTCGTCCCATTGCGATAGGCAATAGGACCGTAGCCCGCCGCTGGTACGCTACCAGTTGTTCGGCTGTGACGCGATACTGCGGGCGATGGCCGGGCTCGGCCAAGTTCAACGCTTGAAGCTGGCCGCGACAGTATCTTGCCGCGTACCGTGTCCGGCGACACCTTCAAGATTCCGGCGACTTCGGCGGTCGTGTATGTCGTCATGGGTGGTCCGCCAGATACTTCGCCCTCGCGGCTACCGCCCGGTCTAGGTCGATGCTGGACCGTTGCCAAACGCATCGACCACCACGCCAGACCCGTGCCCGGAATTTCCCTCTGTGCCGGTCAACGCCCTGATGCCCGGTAGTGTTGTCCGTGCGGGGCTCGCGTTCCGCCAGCCCGGCCGCCTGAAGCGCACGGGCTTTCAGCATTTCTGGTAGATCGCGTGCGAGTTTTTCAAAAACTTCATCGCAAATTGTGATCGGGTTTTGGACACCTTTGGCAATCAGAATTTCATAGACCGCTCGCCGCTGGCCGCCGAGTGGATCGGAGGCGTCGGGGGTGGGCCGGCGGGCGGGGCGAGCGTCACGTCGATTGGAAATGCAATCTTCGCACTCCGAACCCGTGGTTCGGAGCGGTTCGCCGCAGGTTCTACAAAGTGACATCGTCAGCTTTCGATTCGGGGAAGTGAGAGGCGGCCCGCAAGGCGGCCGGCGGGTCGGTAACTCGATTAGCGGTACATAATGGAGACGAAATGAGAGCGACCCGCATTTTGAGAATCTGGCGCTTGCAGCCGATTCTTTTGCCGACAGGGTCCGGTTGTGCCGACCCGCAGACCTGCCCGCCCGCAGACCTGCCCGCCCGCAGACCTGCCCGCCCGCAGACCTGCCGACCCGCAGACCCGCCCGCCCGCAGACCCGCCCGCCCGCAGACCCGCCCGCCCGCAGACCTGCCGACGTGCGGCGAATAGGGGCTGCATTCGCCGCACGGGCCGCCTGTGAGCGTCCAGGATGGTGGGCGAGTGGCAGGTAGGTCGAATGACACCACTATTCGCGCCGAAGCGTCCTAGGCCATCCTAAAGCGTTTTGTGGACAATACTTATCCACGCGGTGGTCCGGTCTTCAAAATCCCCCAGCCAGTCGGGATAGGGCAGGGCCGTCGCTACGACCGGCATAGTGGGCATTGCCCCGACATTTGACCCCACCCCACCCTCGCCCGCCCGACGCTGACTGCCCGACGCCGACTGCCAGAACAACACACGGATACAGAATCCGTGGTCTTATGTCTCAAAACCCCTTGTTTTCTAGGGGATTTCCACGGCTTCGCCGTGGTACTGACAACCGCCGACAACCGCCACCCCTCGCTGACCGGCCGCGCGGGGCGGTTGTGGCATGTTTGTCGATTGTGCTGAGTTTGCCGGCTGAGCTGGTTGGGGTGACTGTGACGAATTTGTCGATTGTGGCGTGTTTGCGGGTTGTGAGTGAATGTACTAATGTACAGGTGTGGTTCGGTCTGTAACCGCGAGGCCGCCTTGGCAGTCTTGGGCGATAACGACCGTTGTCCCATTGGAGGGGCTTATTGCCGCGTCGGCTGGCGGGTGGTCGGAGGATTCTTGGCGCTCTCGGGAAGTTTCTCAAAATGCTGCCCGAAATTGACTCGTAATCAATACAGCAGGGGGTTCTAGGTTGGTTGGGTGTGTTTTTAGCAGACTCCGCCAACCTCAAACCCCCTCTCGTCAAGTGTCTGTCGGCGGGGAAAAACGTCTTGGCGTTTTTCCCTATAGACAGACCTAATTACACACTAACCCAAACATGCAAATCTCTCGGGAAATATCACATATTTTCAAGGGGGTTGGTTTCGGTTGGTTTCACTCCAAAACCAACCCACCCGCGTCGAACAAGTAAGGAATTTTTGATGAACACACCAGCAGATGATGTCCGTCTCGCTCACCAGTTTCTACACCCGACCGGCCCGGTAGAAATCCGCCCCTATGACATGGCGGGGAATCGCCTCAGTGGCTTCTACCGCGACTCCGCCCGCCTGATAGACGACGTGAGCGACTTCGCGGGTGGTGGGGTCCACTGGACGGTCAACCAGATTGACGATTCGGTGCCCATCACCAACCGATATGATTCTGCCAGGATCGGTGCTTGCACCAGCGACAAGCATATCGTCAGAATTCGCACCCTCCCGCTCGACTTCGACCCCGTGCGACCGAAAGGCGTATCGGCCACGGACGGCGAACGTGCTGCTGCCAAAGCGGTTGCCGACGCGGCAATCCAATACTGCCGGGAACATGGGTTCCCCGAGCCGCTGATTGTCGATAGCGGTTCCGGGGTGCAAGCCTACTTCGCCTGTGACCTGCCAGTAGCAGACAACCAGCTTGTCAAAGCATTTGTCTTTCACATTCGAGACAAATTCAGCATACCCGAGGTCACGGTAGACGACTCAGTGTGGACACTGAGTCAGCTAATGCGAGAACGCACCGGCAACTGGAATCGGAAAGGGCCAAACACGCCAGATCGTCCACACCGGCAGTCAACCATCATATCGTGCCCCGCGACTCGCGAGACGCTTACACGCGAGACGCTTGTGGCCATGCTGCCAACAGCCCATTTGCCAACAGCCCAGCCACAGGAAGACTGGTACGACTCGCTATCCTCGACTTCCCACACGCCACAACAAATCTATTTGGCTGCTGCCGCACTACACCCAAAGCGTTTCGACGATTGCCACGATTGGCTTCGCATCGGTTCCGCTCTCCACGATGCCGGTGATGGCACAGAGAAATACCTACCGTTGTGGGACGATTTGTCCAAGAGTTCAGCCAAGTACAAGCCCGGCGAAACCAAGAATCGTTGGAAGTCTTTCGGGAGAGACGATGGCGCGAAGGTTGCCACGCTGTTCTACCTCGCACGGCAGGATGGCTGGCAACCGCCCACTACCAGCAACGCCGCCGACGCTGACGACACATTCAAAGTCATTTCATCTTGGGAACTGGCGACTGGCGACTATGACGTTGAATGGTTAATCCCCGAGGTGCTTGTCGCGAGGCAGCCACTCGTTGCTGGTGGCGCAAGCAAGGCGATGAAAACTTCAGTTCTACTAGACCTTGCAATCTCGCTCGCGTCGAAGTCGCCTTTCCTGGGTCACTTCCCGGTCAACCAACACTGCCGAACTTTGGTTATGAGCGGCGAGTCTGGCATCCAGACACTACAAGAGACGGCCATTCGTATCGGTTGGCGTCACACACTTGAAGCGTGTGATTTGGACGCGCTTAAATGGTCAGAAGATTTACCACAAGCTAATGATCCATCGTCTCTCGCCAAACTTACCCGGACATTGGAGCGTCATCGAATTGAGTTTTTGATTATTGATCCGTTCTATCTTTGCATCGGGGAGGGCGACCCGAGCAACGTGTTCGCGCAAGGCCAACTATTGCGCAATAAACTCGTCATGCAAGAGCACGGCGCTCAACTGGCCATCGCACATCACAGCGTCAAAGGGGCTGCCAAACAGGGAAAGCGTTGGCGCTCGAAGACCTTGCAATGTCGGGCTTCAGCGAATTCGCACGGCAATGGATTCTGCTCAACAGACGCGCGAAATTCGTTCCCAACAAGCCACACAAACTATGGATGACTTTGGGTGGCAGTGCTGGTCATGCAAGCGAGCATCACCTTGACATCGAGGAACGGTCACTTTCTGACGAAGGGGGGCGTGTCTGGATTCCAACTCTTGTCAGTGACCAAGAGGAAATCGCCGAAGTGAAAGCGAGCGAGGATGACAAAGACATCACGGCCATTCGTGCGATACTCGCCGCACACCCCAAGGGGCTTACGTTGAGTTCGCTTGCTGTCCGGTCACAACTTGGCAGAGAACGGGTGAGTTCACTTTTGCCTTTTGAAGATATTGTCGCCGGGCAAGTACCGAATCGTGGTTCCAAAACTAAGACCATCCCAGGTTTCCTTTTGAAAGGGGCAGCCGCATGAGTTCAGCAACGGCAATACGTTCGATTGTATGGAGCACACTTTCAACATGGATGGCAAGCAATAGTCCCTTGGAGTTTGAGAAGTTATGAGCCATCCATGTTTTGCACCGATCAAATCTGGCCATGAAGCCAAGTTTCCGACGTTCGTCAAACAAGCCGTGCGAAAATCACAAGACTTGCACGTGGAAGCCGTGGAGGAATACATCTCGCGGCAGTTGAGTGGTGGGCTACTCGACCATTGGGGATCGACTAACCTCTATAGCGGCGTGCCGTGTCTCGTTGCACAGCCATACTCAGTCACCGCCGACCGATTGCGAGTATGTGAGGAATTTGCCAAAGCGAACGGACTCCAATTCCATTGTGACCCTGCAACGTGGCACAACCCAGGACGCACGTTTGCCTTGATCTTTGTTCCGGGCGACCACGACGGCCGCTTCTGGGCTGGCATACCTTCGGCCAACTAGCCCAGCCGCATCGACGCGGTGACGCATCCACCCGACCCGCCAAGAGTCATGGTTCTTTGACTCTGGCGGGTCGTTTTCTTTGCCACGCGGTGAAGAAAAGGTGGTTTTTGCCGTATGCTTTACTGTCGCTTTACTGCGCACACTCTCGCGTCCCTCCCCTCGCTCGCCTCATGTCCAAACGCAATCCCCCGCCCTGGGTCTATCCAGACAAGACCATCACCCGCCCGGATGGCGTGATGGAACATTGGATTCTCTACGGATTCGAGTCAAAGCATGGCCTTTTTCCGATCGGCACCTTGCACACGCGCGAAGATCACGACCGCGTAGTAGCTCAACGTCTCGCTGCCGCCCAAGGTCGCTCGACCAATGGCGTCTCGATTGCTTCTCAGCGGTCAAAGGCGAACCCGCCCGCCCCTCCTCTCCCGTGAATCACACCATGCATGATCTACGCCCGCCCCGCACCGGGGCTGTCCACCTGAAGAACAAAGACAATGACGCTCTCGCTGCACTAACGGCCGCCGAGAAAAGATGGATCGAAAAAATTATCCTCGACAATGGTACGGCCGCTCTGGGGCAGGTCCGAAAATTTCTGCGACTGAATCCCGACCGCCGATACCTTGCCGACGAGTTGAACGGCGAGGCAACGCTTGCCGTCGTTGAAGCGGCACACGCTCTACTCGGAAAAAAGCACGAGAATCCAGACGCCTATATCGCAACGTGCGTAAAGTCAGCAATTCGACGAACCGCGTGGCCAGTTCCGCGCGGCTACTCTGCCCGTACGCTCAAACGTCGAAAGCTCGATGGTATTGAGGATGATTTTCCGCCAGACACAACCACGCTGAATGAGTTTACCGTCTGCTCCGAAGTCGCCGATCCGACAACGCTCTTGGAAGTGCGCGACTCACTCAACCACGCCTGCCAAGATGAAACCGACAAACAAATTATCCGCCTATGCGAGCATGGCGGCTCCCCGGCTGACGTGGCTTTGCATCTCGGGCTCACAGAGGCCGACGTGAAAAAACGATTGAAAGCGATCCTCAAGAGGTATGACAGTGAAGCCCGATGACCTTTGCCCAGTGTGCAAAACGAACGAATTGAAAGTTTACACAAGGGAAGGAATCTGCGAATCGTGTCAGGATGCAGCATTAAAAGATTCTGCTTACAGCACAACGCCTTTGCGTGTCTCTCTACGATCTCCCTCTATCCCCGCGAACGAAGCAGCAAGGCGTAACGACCGCCTTGCCGAGCCGGCCGGTAGCACGGCAACCATCCAAAGCCGACGTGGGGGTGGTGTGGCTCACGTCACGAGTGGCTTTAGTCTGCCCAGATTTCCCCACTCGTGACGTTCTTAAATAAGCGGCACCGATCCGACGCAACGGGCCGCCATTCACACTTCGCGTCATTCCTTGAAAGGTTTTCGATGGCAAACGCCCCAACTAAACTGTATCAGCGATATGCACAAGGCGCATCCCCGGCCGGGAGCGTGGAGTCCGCATACCCGATGCTCGTACTCCAATTGCTCGCTCTGATTGACGCATCACCGACAAGCGACGATCCGGTGACTGACTGCCTCAACCAGTTAACCAGTGCCGCCGGATCAAGCCACGACTTGGCCGTCCGCGACATGGCCGCTCGCCTCAATTACTTGCGAGGCTAGTCCAATGGCCGACGATGCTTTAGGTCGCTGTATCCGCGCTGCTAAGGCGGCTGGCGCTTTGGACGTTGCCGCGAGTTGCGTATCGATTCTGCGAAGTGCGTTCGAGGCCATCGTCATTCGCCAGAGCGGCGCGATTGACAAGCTTGCAGAAATGGCAACCGGGGCTTTTCAAGAGCACTCGCAACATGCCCGCACCAACGCCCCCGCCTATAGGTTTACCGCCCGGCTGGCGGCCCAGCGTCGAAGCGTGCCGACGTAAGACCATCGAAGCCCGCGACGCGCTCGCGGCCAGTCAAGCGAGGTATTCCGATGCCTACTAAACGAGAGATAGAAATTGCAAGGGCCAATGCAGCAGCCAATGAGCGAGCCCGCGAAGCCGAACGCAAAGCCGCTCAGCAAAAGGCACAAGCCGTCAAGGAAAGCAAATGAGTACATGGCAGTATCTCTACGACGGCAAGCCCCTGCGATTCTGTGCGCCCCGGCCCCTTGCTAGACGGCTGTAGTACCATACCGCTCGCCCGGTCCTATGACTGGGCCGCCGATGACGTTGTGCCTTGTCCAGATTGATGACCCGCCAGATTCTCGTGGTCAGAAGCCAAGCACGCCAAAGATAATCCGACGCATCTATTTCGCCGACCTTGCACGTTGGCCGCGACGATTCCCCGGCTGCCAGCAAGTTGACCCTCGCACGCTTGGGCCTCTGTCCAAGTGCAATGGCAAACGAACTGCCGACGGAAGGTTTGCTTGGGAACGTGAGCGGAGATACTGGCGAGCGACTTGGCAAGCCGATCTTGCCAAGCGTCACGTTCCAATTCGCAAGCGAATCGGGTTCGGCCTAGCCGCGATTCGCGGTCGATTCAACGATTACTTAGAGCCGAGAATCGGGCGGGCTGCGATCCTACGAAGCGAACTAGAAATCGTTCGCATCCCGCATGATTTGAGTTGGACGCATTTATCATATCTCCATGAAGCCATGATCAAGGTAGACGTGGCAAATCAAATTCATGCACACACACTCGCGCCAAGTTGCGAGGTTATCGCTTGTGCGTCGATCGCGCCTGTCGTGCAGCTAGATGCCGGGCTCGAATCGCTCTGGCAACGTGTCTGGTTCCTACACCAGCACAACCCATCCGAGTCCCACAAGTATCTTGATGGCGTCGATGTACCACTAGACGCCCGTGATTGCGTCAACCATTGGAGCATTGCGCCGGGAATCGAATCCGAATCGTGGGATGGCACCCTAAGCATTCTTGACCAAGACTATGCGCGACGCCGGCCTGTACCAGCGGAAGGCGCGTTGGCTGATACACTACCCTATCGAGGAAAACCATGTACACCGTGAATCGTGATTCATTCGTTTCGTATATCGGCGGCCAACGCCGAACCTACAAATTCGACAAGAACAAGCCAGGCGACAAAGCGCGCGCACAACAGAGTGAAATGCAGCGTGAGACGAATGCAATTGTCGAGGCTACGCAAGCCAGAGCCCTTGCGACCATTGGCCGCGAGTTGACACCCTCCGAGCTACTTCGCAATACCGATTTTGTAAAGGATGCCCGTCCGTTGCGAGAAAAGATCAAAACGGACGGGGGCGGCCAAGGCTCAACTCAACGATCCGAGACAGACAACCCCTACCGCGCCAGAGTGGATTTCTTGGAACGCGAGTTGGCCAACCGACCGCCCCGCGAACATGCCGGCATCAAGATGCGATTGGAAATGGCCATTAAGTCAGCAGACGCCTTCGATGTCCAACTCGCGGGGAAAGAGGCTCACCAAGCCAAGTTGAACTCGACAGAAGTAGTCGATGCGAAGCTGTATGGACAGGCTTGGATAGCGAGGCTCAGCACAAACCCCGACCCGGTTTGTCAACCGTGGTTGGAGAATTATCGCCGCGAACTGCGGACGCTCACTGAGACAGGCGACACGGAACGATTCTGGAAAGCGAATGCTGCCTTTGAAGCTGAGCGCACAGCCGTGCTCACGGAAAGGTCGGATGCGCTGGCCGAACAGTCGGAGAAACTGAAGCTAGCCGCCGCTGAAGTACGCGAGACAATCGAACAGCCCGAAGCTGAGCCCGAAGAAATCAGCGGAGAGACAACGGCCTAGCCGTTGCGAAACTTGTCGGGGTGAATCCTCGCAGCCCGACAGTGCGTCGGGGTACCGCACCCAGTGCCCCGACGCTTTTTATTTCTACACAACAATGGAATCACCATGTCAGAAAAAGAAATAGTTTACATCGAAGTCTTGTGTGCGGCTCCACCGGCCAAGCCCCAACCAAGGAAGGAATCCTAAACTGTGTCGATCATCTTCATTGACGGCTTTGACGCCTATGGTGCAACGAATAACGTCACGCCTAGCGGTATGGCACGTAAATGGACCGATGGCAGTATCTCTAGCTTCATGCGTGTGCGTGATGGTCGCATTAGCGGGAAAGCCGTCAGCCTTGACCCGGCTAACTTTTGTGGTGTCTCGCTTCCAGCGACACAAACACTAATCTGTGGCTTCGGATTCAAAGCGGCATTCGCAATCGCTGCGGAGTCACGAATCTGCGAGTTTCTCGACGGTTCCAACGTCGGAATCAATCTGCGGCGACAAACAAGCGGGGAATGGTCGATCTATTTCGACACCACGCATCTTGCCACGACTAGCGGCCAAGTCTTGCCCGTCGATACTTGGGCAACAGTTGAGTTGCGCGTCAAGGTGGACAACTCGGCCGGCGAGTACGAATTGCGTGTAAACGGCATAACCCTGCTGTCGGCCACGGGCATCGACACCCAGCCCGCGAGCAACGCCTATACAAATGCCATTCGCATCGTGGGATCAAATATCCTTGGGGTGCAGTTTCATTTTGATGACTTCTACGTTTTGGACGAAAGCGGCGCGACGAACAACGACTTTCTTGGGTCGTTTAAGGTTCAGACCACCTTTCCAAATGGGGATGGTGCGGTTGACTGTACGCCGAGCACCGGGACCGACAACTATGCGCTCGTCGATGACAACCCGGCTAACGATGACACGGATTACGTGACGGGCGCCGCCAGCGACATCGACTTGTATGACCATCAAAACTTGGTCAACGTCAGTCAAGTTTTTGCTGTCACGGTCAACACAGTTTGCCGACAAACGGACGCGAGCCCGCTAGACGTGAAGCTACTAGCAAAGAGCGGCACGACGACCGGGGAAGGCTCAGCCCAAACCATCGGCAGTACCGATTACGTTCAAAAGTCTGAAATCTTTGAGACGAATCCCGACACGACCGGCCCTTGGACACCTTCCGAGGTAGACAGGCGGCACAATTCGGTTTCAAGATCGAATAGCGCTGTGCAACAGTCGCACAAGCATGGTTTGTTGCACCATGATTGCCCCCAACTGGCTTCGGCCAGTTGGGGTTTTTCATGCGCAGAGCCAGAGAATCATAAAAAGCAAGGCCACTATCACGCCGATTGTGGTTGCCACGAATCGGCCCCGCCCTTGCGGCGGTTCGTCGCCTTGGACAGCCGCGAAGGCGGTCGGAATGTCGGTTCCGGCGGCAAGGTGCATTTCTAGTTCGGCTTGCTGGTCTTCATCCATACTTGAATTCTAGCACTTTTCACGCTTGGTTATGATTCCCCAGATTTCGTTTAGGCAAGACTGAAACTCAGCACGTCGCGCCTGCAAACGACGTGAGGCTTTCCCCAGCCTGATAAGCAGTGTAAGGGCGCGGTGGTCTTGCTTCGGCACGCCATGTCGCTCGAATGCGGCGACCAGTTCCCAACTCTGCATTGCTTGGGCTCGCTGTTGGTTTCTCAGTTGGAGCAAGGCGGTATAGACCTTGCAGGCCGGGACGCCTATCACGTCCGCGAGTTCCCCTACTTTCATGTCTTGCCAGTCTGTCATTGAAGTAGCTCCAAGTTGGAAGTCTTGACCTACTTCTAGCCTTGCTTGGAATTACACCGAAGCAACCTTGATTCCATCAAGATCGGCCATATCACTTGCTTTGACCGCTAGGCACAATCGGACCCGCCAGACATTGGAATTGTGCCATATGGCTATATTCCATAGGATAGGGCTTGTCGCAGGTATGGCAGAATGCCATAATTCAAATAGGAGAAGCCCAATGACCAAGCAAATCGAACAGACCTTACGTCGCAAGGTCAAGGAACATGGAAACGATTTGGACCTTGCCCGCCAGACTGGAATTGACCAAGGAACAATCCAACGTTTTCGCGTAGGGACTAGGGGATTGAGTCTCAACGCTGCGCAGAAATTGTGCGATTTCTTCAAACTCGAATTGAAGGGCAAACAACCATGATTCACACACACGAGTTAGCATCTTGCGGCATTGGGGCAACAGACATCATCACGTATTTCGATGGTGTGGCCCATGTCGTTGTGCGAGACGCCAATTATGGAAATCCGCGCGTCTTGCATGTATCACCCACACCCGAGCAGCACGCGACGTTGCGTCTCGCACGTCGCTTACCGTTCTTGAGGCTGATTGGAGCCGCACTGGTCGTGATGATGGCCGTTGCCGCCAACGCCAAGGAAATCATCCTATCCAATGGCGTCACCGTCTCGGATCGGATCGTTGCACCGGTTGTTGTTGTCAAAGGCATCGACTTCGCAACGTGCACCGATGCCGAATTCCGGGCTTGGGCATTGGCATACAACAAGCAACAAGTCGCCGACGCAAAAGTACGACATGAGGAATACCTGAGAGAGCGTGGCGACATGACCACGATGGACGTGGCCGGCTCGTCTGCCAAAAGCAACACCCGCCAAGTAGGCGTTGGTACGGGCGGATTCGGCGGAAATGGCGGCTATCTTGGCTATGGCAACACTACTGGCGGTAGTGCTGGTGGCTTTGGAGGCAGTTACTATTCAATGGGGAATAGCACAAGCGGTAGTGCTGGTGGCAGCTTTGGTCGTGGACAGAACGTCACGACTAGCTTTGATTCCAGTTCGTACAAATACACGCAAATGTACCCGGACCTAAACGACAACGGCGGTGGCCCCATCACCATCATCAATCCTTACTGTTTGGATTATTGGCGGACGCACGCACCCGACCCAAGCGCTGTGCCGACTGCCCCTTAGAACAACAACTTTTCGCCGGCCGCCTCTTGCGGCTCGCTGAATCTCAGTTCCGAATCTTTGGAGTAGTGCCGATCTTTCAGCCGGAACCTACTGCCGATGGCGTCCAGCAATTCGAGCGCCGTCAATCCGTACTGAGATTCGAGCGGGTGCGGTGCCATCCGTGGCCCCTTGGTTGCGTTCGTTGCGAGGGGTGGGGACTGTAGCAGAGTTGCGGCAAATTGGCCAACCAAGGGTGGCCGAAAAATCGGCCTTCCCTCCCATCGGGGAATTTGCTAGCTTTAATGGACAAGTGAACAGGCACTTGAGGCTGCGCAAATGCTTCCTTCCAAGGACATCATCGCCATCGTTCTGGCCCTCATGCCGGGGTTTCTCGCGGCATGGGTCTTCTACGGACTCACGGCTCACCCGAGACGGGACCAATTCGAGCGCACGGTTCAGGCGCTGGTGTTCAGCGCCATAATTCAGGTGCTCACGGCAATCGTTCGTCAGCTTCTTTTTTGGCTGGGGCAGGTGACGTTCATTCTCGGCGACTGGACCACCGACGTGGCGCTCGGCTGGTCGCTGTTAATTGCCCTCTTGTTCGGGCTTGCGATTGCTTCGCTCGCGAACAACAACACCATCCACGGATTCCTCAGTTCACGACGGTGGAATTTTGAGAAAATTCCCGAGGGCGAACTGCCGACCGGATGGGTTTGGACAAAGCGAACAGCTTATCCCGGCGAATGGTACAGCGCCTTCCATTGCGAAGGGCAACGGTACATCGTTTTGAATCTTGAGGATGGAAGGCGATTGTACGGCTGGGCGGAAGAATGGCCCGACCAGCCGGATAACGGCCATTTCATTATGGCCGAGGCTGAGTGGATCAACGATGACGGCTCGACGAAATTGAAGCTGGACGACGTTTCCATCGTCTTGATACGCGCCAAGGATGTTGAGCGAGTGGAGTTTGCAAAATACGTGTACGAGCGCGAGGCCACGAACGGGAATCCGGTATAATGGTTGGGCAAGACGCAATCGCCAGTTAGTCCGAAAGGTCAAACCAACATGGGAAGCAAAGTTCCAACCCCTTCACCAAACCGCAGGCAGCGAGACGCTTGTGCAACTGATGGTCAGCGTGGAGCGCAGGGCAGACCGCAGGCAGCGAAGCCGCCAGCGCCGCCAGCCCCGCCCAAGCCGCCGAAGAATCCGAGCTAACGGAGTTGATAATGCCAAACAAAGACCGTTACTCACGTACAGGACAGAAGACACGGCGCATACTTCAAGAGGGTGTACAAGCCAAGTCACCCAAGACCGCCAAGCCGCCCGCGCCAGCGGCCCCACCTAAAAAATCGAAGTAGGGAGACTCGAATGTCCGACGACGAACTACGCGCTGTTGAACACATTATGGAAGGGTTGAACGGCCCTGCCCCCGGTGAAGTGCAGATAAAGGCTGGCCGGACAGGAAGCAGGCCCGTATCGTTAGCTAAACCACCCGCCCCGGCCACCGCTCCGGTCGCTCAGACCGCGACCACGGCACAGCCGCCCGCCACACCGAAATCGGGAGAATGAACTATGTCCGACAACATTCCTGTCAACAACGGCTTTTAATGGCCGCTGTCCTATCCGAAGTTCACAGCGTCCAATCACTCCACCGCGACCGCCAGCACGCCCACCAGCGCCGCCAGCACCACCACCACGGAAGTCTAAATAGGAGGTTCGCCTAGTGGTCGATCCCAAGAAAGTCAAAGGCGGCTCGAATCCGAAGCCTACGAAGACCCAAGAGAAGCCACCCGCCCCGAAAGCCCCACCAAAGAAATAAAAATGCCTACCAGAATCACCGATCCAGTGGCGGGGAACATCACCAACGTGCCCTGCCCCAAGTGCAAGGCTCAGTCGGAAATCACCCGAATGGAAACCGCCTTTGCAGACGAGGCTGAGAAGGTCCACACGTCAACGACCTACCGGCACCAATGCCTCAACCCTGCTTGCCAACACGAGTTTGTGAAGACCACCATCATCGGGGCAGGGCAACAACCATGAAGTTCGCTATTTGGTTCGACAACCAACTCGGCTGGTGGCCGACTTTTGAGGAAGCCCAACAGGAAGCTACCCAACTGTTCGCGCAGAACATGAAGTACGTCGATGCCATCCACGTCTATGGCGAAGGCGACTTTGTGAACCCAGTGTGGACGATTGCCAGGGAAGGCTACTGCGGACCCAGCCCGGACGCCCGTCTGGCGGTTAAGGAAAGGGAAGGAATCGGACATGAGTGCGTTTGACCGGCTCAAATCAATGACCGATGCAATTGCCCGCGACTCGTACAACAGTTTATTGGCTCAAGGCAAAGTCAATGCAGCAATCGCGGAAGCCAAGTACAAGTTAGACGCTGCTGGCGTGTGCGATGAAGTTGCGGCTGCCTTCAACGAGTTTCACAAGAGTCTGCCACCAGACAAGGATGTAGGTATCGCCGCCTTCGTGTCTGGCAGTGGCGTAAATATGTACGTCCAAACCATCGGCTACCGAAGTCCGGTGCTTATCATCTTCGATGGCTTCGATGTTGACGGAAATCCGAGACGGTTGATTCAGCATATCAGCCAAATAAACCTATCGTGTGTTGCGCTCAAACGATTGCCCGAACGAGAGCCGATGGGTTTCTACACCGCCGTCAACATGGACGCGGAGAAGTGATTCTGAAGCGCTATCCCCTTGACATTCTGATTGATGAACCACAAACCCCTTCAGGTCGCACAAATGCCAATCACGTTTTCATTTGATTTAGAGACGGCTAGTGTGAAGGACCCAAACGACCGAACGCGCATTCAAGTTGCGTTTCTTCGGTTTGGCTGGGAGCATATCGGGGGTTCATGTTGGCGATACCCGATTCTGGGCACCGACGATCATCCCTCTGAGGATTGGTTCAACCACGTAATTCCTGCGCTCGCATACTTTCGTGCCTTGGTCGAACACAGTGGCATTAAGGTCACTAGATTCGCGCTCGATGCTCATTCTGAGGCTGGTCATCGCTCTTTGCCAGGCGAGTTGATCGGGCAGCCGATACTTCCGTCTGAGAGCGTCAAAATGTACCCGCCGAATCTGGATAAGCCACGAGAAGACGCATTGACGGAAGCCCGCCTGAAAAAGTTTTTGGCGGACGCTGCTAGTTCGCTTCAATAGTTGTGATGCCCGTTTGATGGGACACGGATTAGAAATCCGTCCCAAAAGCTGACAACCTGACAACCCGTCAGCCGGTTTCGATCCGGTTCGACCGACTTCGAGTGTTGGGTATTTCCCGAGAAATACGCGATTCTTCGACAAATACCAACTGTCTAGGATGTCCTGAAAATCCGTGTGTCGGCGGTTCGATCCCGCCCCTGTCCACTAATCGAAACACCCGCATCTGTCGAAGAATCAGGCGGTTGCGGGCCTCCTCATGCGTTCTGCAATGCGCAAGCGTCGGCCTGGGATAGATTTTTCAAACTGTTGTTGGTCGCCCCCGTTATTGGGGGCGACCAACAGGTCGTTGTCAAACCTCAGGCGGTCTCGTCGACGTCACCGATCAGCGAATCCAGCAAGGAATCGTCGAGACCGAGATCATCGGCCAGTTGATCGACCGCCTGCAAAAGCTGCCGGGTGCGAGGCGTGTCGGCCGCGGCCAGGTGCGTGAACACCGTGGCGATCGGGCCGCTGTTCAGGTCCACGCTGGCCAGTCGCGAGGCGATCCAGCCCGGTACGTTCGGCAGGCTGGGCGTGGCATGAATAGCCAGGGCCGAAGCCACGGCCGAACCAGTCCCATCGCTGCTGCTGGTGGCCACCGACGGCGACGCTACGGGAGCGGCCGGTGGAACCCAGTTGATCACGCGGGTCAAAAAGCCGCCGTTGTTGCGGGCGACAATCTGGTCGGCCGCGTTCACGAACTTGTCCTTGTTGAAGTCCGTGATGTTGGTGACCGGCAATAAGAAGCCCGTGTTGTTACGAGCGTAAATCTCGTCGCCCGCGTTGGTGGTGACCAGTGTTGGCGGCTCGCCGGTGAAGTTGTCGCCGATGCGGTTGCCGTAGAAGAACACGTCGCTGGTGGTCAACCCCGTATTGGTCCAGTTGCCACCGACCGTGTCGTTTCCTCGGACCACCACCTGCAGCCATTCGTTGGCAACGGCGCTATCGGCCCAGATGATTTCCACCCGGTCCGAACCACCGGCACCCGCGCCCGGCCGGATCGAAAAACCGGTCGGAGTCGGAGCGTTCGCCCAGAGGTTGGGCATGTTGTTGGTGCCGACCTTGAAGGTGAAGTCGGACAGCGACAAATTGCCGGGCTCATTGGTGACATCGATCATGATGCCATTGATACCCTTGCTGTAGCTGGTAAACGCCGTGGTTGGCGCGGTTCCCACGCCGTTGAAGGCCGCCTTGTCCGTGGCGATCGCCGCGTCGTCCGAGGCGCTGATGGCGGGCGTGTTGGCGTCGTAGCTCGAGTTGTTGTAGAAGATCTGCTGACCCACGACAGTCATGGGTGTCACAGAAGTGCCGGTGTACGTCAGCACCACGTCGTTCCCGTCGCCCGCGGTGTAGGACACCGAGTAGCCTGGCGTAACGCTGGAGAACGTACCCGAGACGGCATCGGCCCCATCGTTGTTGATGATGGTCCACGACTGGCCCACCGTCGGCGAAAACTGCGGATTGACGTTCAGCGCTGCTCCACCCAAGGTCACGGTACCAGTCACGTTGAGCTCGCTGTTGGGCACGCTCGAGGTGCTGATGTCGTCCACGGTGAAGCCAACGGGCACCGTGTGCATGTCGTTGGCCAGACCCTGGTCGCCACCGAACAGCCAGCCGGCGACGTTCGTCAAGTCGAGGTGACTATCGGGGCCGGTCAGGTCGATGGTCGGCGTCAACAAGTTAAAGGTGAGCGTCGTCCAGGTCGTCGAGCTGAGCTGCGTCGCGTCGACCGTCCAGACATTCGCGTTGCCGCGGAAGTCAATCAGACCGAAGGCAAACATGTGGCTGACATTTTCAGGCCGCAACATGACTTTCATGTTGATGTGCGACATGTTGGAAATGTCGGTGCCGACGAGTTGGTACTTGCCGGCGTTCGGACCGCTGGTGATTGGCGTGTTGTTCGTGCCGAACATGTACTCGTACTCATAGCCGTTGATGGCATTGGAGACCGACATCACTCCGTCGCCCGACTGCGTGATGTGTGGGTACCAGCCAAACAGAGCCCCGTACGGCTGCGGTACCACGCCATCGACCGGACTGTCCGGCGGGGCGCTGAAGTTGTAGGTTGCCGCACTGTTGAAGTTGAACAAGTCCCCACTGGTCGTCTTATTGGTGAGCAGGGCCGAGAAAGTCGAACTGCTACCCATGGTGACGTTGCCGGTGCTTTGCACATCGGCATTTGCCGGGGCGGCACTGCCAATCCCGGAGTTGCCCGGGCCGTCGTAGAAGTAGGGGTTTTGGGTTTTCCAGTTGTACATTCGCGGGTCAATGGTGCCATTGCCCGAAGTCACGACGTTGCCAGCGACATTCGGGGCACCACTCAATATGCCATTGTTATCGACCTCAATGTCGGTGTTGTTGCCGGATATCCGGGGCGTGGCCGACCCGTTCGAGTAAGCGCCGCTACCCCAGATCACCGTGTTCGGCCGGCCGCTGGCAGGCGTGTTGGGCTGCTCGATCTTGACACCGGTATCGAAGCCAGAAATCGCGACGTCCGCGCTGATGGTCGTGTCCACGGCGTACTGATCGCCGGCGCCGCTGGTGATGAGCCAGCCGACCGAGCCGGCAGGGGCGCCGGCCGGACCGGTGATCGACGTTTCCCAACCGAGTCCAGAGAACACATCGGTGCCGGTCGGGGCCACGGGGGCGTTCTGGACCTCGACACCAATCTTGGTCCCATGAATCTCGGCACCCACCAGTTGTGAGCGGGAGTAATTGAGGTGAACACCGACCGCAGTGTTGTTGGGATCGCTTTGCGTGACGGTCCAGCCGTAGGCGTCGCTGCGGTTTTCAAAAGAGACGTCAATACCATAGACGACCGGATCGACGGCAGTCACAAACCGCAGGTACGACTGGTTGGTGGCGACATTGTTTTGTCCAAAAATCGGGGCTGAACCATAGGCTGCAGTCCGGAAACCAACGCCCGTGTTCGTGGCCGTGACATAAGCGGCATTGGCAAACCCGTTTAACGCGTCGTTCAAGTTCTGCAGTAGAACGCCAACGCGATTGACGTCTTTGACGTCACCGATGTCGTTGATTTCGGAATTCGTGATCTGCAGGTTGTAGTTGTTATCAGCACCCGGATTGAACGCGTAGTCGGCCAGGGCCGAAATCGTGACACCATGCCAGTAGGCGTTGTTGACCGAGACGCTGTCGATCGAGATGTCTGGAATCGAGGCGGTCGGTGCGCCACCTTCGCCGCTCCCCGCCGGGCCCAGTTGGATCAGGGGGAGTAGACCGTTATGCAGCGAACTGTAGTCGCCACCGTTCTGCGTGTCGTAGAGGGTGGTGATGCCCTGGTGGAAGTTGTAGCTGCCGGCCAATGAACCGTTGCCGGCACCGTCGACGCGGACGTTGGCAATGTTGACGGTCGGCGAGTAGATGATGATGCCCGAGTGGGTGCCGACGCCGAAGTTTTCTTGCACAGCGGCCGAAACCACTTCCGGAACGATCACCGAGGCGGTGGCGCCGCTGGTGCCTTGGCCGAGGAACGACATGGGACGATCGATGACGATGTCCGACTCGGCGTAGGTGCCGCCCAACAGATTCAGCGTGCCGCCTGTGCTCGTGGCCTGAATGGCATCGTAAATCGTGGCAGCGCCTGGTTGGGTGCTCCCCTCGACCGTGCCGAAGGCGTCGAAACCGTACTCGGCGATGACGGAGACCCCATCGGTGCCGATGGAGCTTTGGACGTAGTCACCGATTTGAACCGGTCCACCCGGATTATCAATGTCGGTCCAGTCGTCATTCACGTACACCGTCGCGACCAGCATCTTGCGATCTTCGAGCGGCTCCAGTCGCACGCTAGCATACTCGGGACGTTCCGCCGTTAACGAACGAGTAACACGACCAAACAGAGTCTTTCGGTTCATAGGAAGCTCCTACCAAGGGGCTGGGCCTGCCCAGGGATGTGGGAGGTCGCCAGGGGCGATTAGCCAGGTTGTAGTGTATGCACACCGTTGGAATAAGACGCGGTTGGGTGATTCGGAATCTACGGATTGAAGGGGAATTCCGGACCACATGAATCTCAATTGGACCTTCCGTGCCCGGCGACGTCAATTATTTTTCCGAGATATAGCCGAAAAGTTAGGATATGTCCTGGGATTCTGTGTGCGCCTCTCACGAAGGGGCGTGGCGGAAAAGTAGGAATGAGACGGAGCGCGTGCAGTTTCGCGCCGCTACCGTGGCTCGTCGCACCGTGTGCCCTCCATCGCATGCGATTTGTGCGATGCGAGCAAAAACGCCCCCACGACTCGCGGTTTCGAGCCTGGCACGCCGCGACGTACTGGGTGGGGAGGCCGGCAGGCTTTTTTGGTAGCGCGAATTGCCATTCGCGCTCTTTCGTGAAAACGCATTGGATTGCCCCCCGAACACCGCTCGCCGTTGGCCAACCGCAGGCTGGGGCTTGAAAATCGCCCATCCGGCCCAGCAGCCCGATTCGTAAGGAAGATTGCCGCATGTGATGCCACGCGCAAAAAGCGCACCAGCGACCGCGGCGTTTCCCAGGCGAGAATTGTCGACTCTGGACGTGTAAGTTCCGTGCAAACGCTGTCGGTCGTACCAAATAGCAAGCGGTCTTACTGAGAGCAGCAGACGCGAATACACGCGGTGTTCGATTGGATTTGGGTCACTTGAAATCCGATCGTGGTATCCCTTCCGTCGGACCGCTATGATCAACCGTCGCGGCCACGGGGCGGTGCGCGAGTTTCTCGCAGGCGAGAGTTTTGGATGGCGAGTATCGACGATCACGACACACTTCCCCCGTCACAGGACCCGCGTGACGACGTCGGTGTGGTTGCGCCGCCCACGACGCTGGCGGGCGTGCTGCGACGGCTCGGGCCGGGACTGATTATTGCCGGAAGCATCGTTGGCTCGGGCGAATTGATCGCCACGACCAAGACCGGGCGCAGGCAGGTATCTTGCTCTTGTGGCTGGTCATCATTGGCTGCGTGATCAAGGTGTTTGTGCAGATTGAACTGGGCCGCTACACGATCACCCACGGCGAAACGACGCTGGCCGCACTCGACCAGGTGCCGGGACCACGGTGGCGCGTAAACTGGATCATCTGGTTTTGGCTGGCGATGATGGTCATCGGCTTCGGGCAATTGGGGGGCATTGTGGGTGGCGTCGGCCAGGCGGCGGCAATCGCGATCCCGCTGCGTGGAGATTATCTAGCCGCTGTCGAAACGCCCTCGCAGGGCGAAATGGAGCGGTACTTGCAATGGGAAGACGATCTGCAGGGAAACCGTGTCCGGCTGAACCAGCTCAACGCGGCACGACGCGAGCGCATCCTGCATGGCCAGGAGTTATTCACCGAACGGTTGAAGACGCTTGAGCCCAACTACGGCGATCTCGCCGCCCGCGTGCGCGGAGGCGAAGTGCTGCGCGATCCGTGGACTTGGGACGACAAACTGTGGGCCGCGGTGGCCACGCTGCTCACCATGTCCCTGCTCTATCGCGGGCGTTATCGCTTGATCCAAAACCTTTCGATTTGCCTGGTGGTCTTGTTTACTTTCATCACGTTGGGAAACGTCGCGGCCTTGCAGAGCACCCAGCAGTGGCGAATCAGCGGTCAGGCATTGCTCGACGGGCTGTCATTTCGTTTGCCTGACGCAAGTGAAGGGATCAATCCGATGGCCACGGCGCTGGCCACTTTCGGCATCATCGGCGTCGGGGCGACCGAGCTGTTCGCCTATCCCTACTGGTGTCTGGAAAAAGGATACGCGAAGTTCACGGGGCGGCGATCGGACGATCCGGCGTGGGCGGTGCGTGCCCGAGGCTGGTTGCGCGTGATGCATTACGACGCTTTTTGCTCGATGCTCGTCTACACCACGGCCACGCTGGCGTTTTTCATGATGGGCGTGGCCGTGCTCTACAACGAAGGACTCGATCCCGACGGCATGCGAATGGTTACCACCCTGGCCCGGGCCTATGTGCCAGTATTCGGCGAGTATGCCAAATGGCTATTCTTGGTTGGAGCGTTGGCGGTACTTTATTCAACGTTCCTGGTGGCGACGGCTGGCAACGCCCGTATGTGGGCCGACTGCGTGAAACTGTTGGGCGGCATCAGCCCGCATTCCCAGCGAGCCCACGATCGGGCCGTGATGCTATTCTCGGTGGGGTTGCCGGTGGTGTGCCTGGCAGTGTTCGCCAGCGGCATTAATCCGGTTCGGGCCATCCTGCTGGCCGGGGCGATGCAGGCTCTGCTATTGCCGATGTTGGGCTTCGGCGCACTGTACTTTCGCTACCGCCGTACTGACCCGCGGTTGCGGCCTTCGCCACTGTGGGACGTGGCGCTTATCGTCTCGTTTCTGGGCTTGCTGGTGGCGGGGCTGTGGGGAGCCTGGCCGGACTTTATTGCGCCATTCTTACGGCTGATTGGGATCGTTTCCGGCGTACCGGCAAACTAGCTCTCAACGGGCGTTTCCGGGCATTTGCGGTCGTTGTGCACCTGCGTCGACTCGCGCGCGGTTAAACTCGGCTGGTCGAAACCGACCTGGGGGGATATGGTTTCCACATCGGGAGTTGCTCGCGCAAACGGGGCGGCTCCGGAGCAATATTTGTCGTAAAATAAACGGTTGCGTTTGGGAGAAATTGAAGATGGGTCGCCAATTACTGCCGCTAGGGGTGCTCGTATTCGTGTTTTGCCTGGGCTGCAGCCAGGCGCCGTCGGTCGACCAGACCGCGGAGACGGCCGATGATCACGAGCACGATCATGACCACGAGCATGCGGGGCATGACCACGAGCACGAACATGGCGACCACGAGGCAGCCGAGACGTACGACGAGGCGGTTGAGATGGTCGAGTCTGCGCGACACGATTCGCGACAGCCTGGCCGCCGGCGACAAGGACAAGGCCGACGAAGCGCTTCACGACCTGGGCCACGTGCTGGAGCAGATCCCCGAGCTGGCAAAATCGCACTCGTCCGATGCCAGCGAAGCGGTGAAGCAGGACGTCGACGATTTGTTCAATCTGTTCGGCAAGCTCGATGAGCAGATTCACGCCCACGCGGAGGTTACCTATGACGAGTATTCCGAGAAGATCGACGCCGCGATCGAACGATTGCACGAGCGCACCGATCACCACCACGCGGAAGGGAAAGAGGAATAGACAACTGCACCTGATGCGAGAGTGGCGCCATGCGACTGACGGTCGGGGTTTCTTTGCTGCTGGGAGTGGCAATTGTTAGTGGATGCGGCCAGGCCGATTCCCAGGTGTCGTCGCTGCGCAAGCAGTTGATGCTCGTCGAGGAGCCGGCCGGAGCATCGTCGATTGCCGACTCGCGCGATGCGCTGGCGCCAAAAGAAGCGTCGGAGGAAACTGCGGAAGAATCGTTGGATCAGGATGTGGTCGTGGTGGGAAGAATCGGCGCCGGTGAGTACGAACCCTGGGCCGAGGGGCAAGCCTCGTTTCTGCTCTCCGAGGCATTGCCTGAAACCGATCATGCCAGCACGCCGGGACACGACCCGGCGACGTGTCCGTTCTGCCGCCGCCGCGCCCAAAAGGCGAACGCCACGGCCCTGGTTCAGTTTCGCGACAAAAAGGGGGACGTGCTGCCCATCGACGCCCGGAAGCTACTGGGAGTCGAGAAAAATCAGGTGGTCGTCGTGCGCGGCAAGGGGCATGTCGACAAACTCGGCGTGCTCGTGGTCTCGGCCACGGGTATTCATGTGCGCCGCTAGTGGCGGCCAGACAGCAAGTCGAGCAATTCGTCGACCAGGCCAACAGCCGGATACTCCGTAGGAGCCGCCTGTTGACGCCTGGCTGCATGCGTAACTTCCAACCCATGGATGTTTTGTCGTGCGCGGTTGATGGGCGCGATGGAATTGTCCGCGCGAATCTGGACCTGCGCCGCGTTCGAGTGCTCGATTCGAGAGGGCATTTTTGTCGTCACGGCCAGCGCAAACGCCATGCCGGGATCGGCATTGAGGGTCACGGCGGCCGGCGCGGCGGCCACGGGTCCAGCCGCGGGCGGGCCGCTACCGAGATAGAGCTTGATCATGAAGCCGCCATTGGTGCGGGCGATGATCTGGTCACCAGCGTTCACCAGCCCGTTGCGATCGAAATCTCGAAGGTTCGTGATTGGTTGATTGAATGCCAGGTGGATGCGGGCGGAGATCTCGTCGACGGCGTTGGTGACGAAATAATTCTGCGGCGTGGCCTCAAACGTGTCTCCGAGGCGGTTGCCGACATAGAAAATGTCGCTGCCCGGCAGGCCGGTGTGCGTATTGAAACCGCCGGCATTGTCGTTGCCTTCGACCGTTACCTGGAGCCAGGTGTTGGTGACTGCGCCATCTGCCCACACGATCTCCAGTCGGTCTGAGCCCCCCTCCCCTGCTCCGGGCCGTAGCGAGATAGCGGCGGGCGCGGGCGCGTCGGTCCAGGTTCCGGGAGTGTTGTTGCTGCCGACCTTGAAGCGAAAGTCGCTGGTCGTAAGCACGGTTTCGGCAGACAGATCGGCCAGATCGATCATGATGCCGTTGATGCCGCGCGAATAGCTCGTCACGTTGGCGGGTGAAGCCTGCGGCTGATCGATATACGCGTGGAAGATCTCTTGGGTCGTGCCGTTGTAGGCGACCTGGCCTTGCCAGACGATGTGATTACCGGAAATCTGTGGGTTGGTATCGTCCAGGTCGTTGTCGGTGAGCTGTGTGACCTTGATGCCATCCCAGAGGTAGATTTCGTTGTCGTGGCCGTCGTATCCGTACCAGACTACGTATTGCCCGTCGATTTGCGGATACTGGTTGCGAATGCCGGTGGAAATCGCTCGAATCGTGTTGCCGTCGTAAAGGTAGATCTGAAAGTCATTGAACACCCCGCCCCACCAGGTAACGTGCCCGTCGGAAACCTGCGGATCGAAGTCCGGAAAGCTGTTCGTGGTCAACTGCTGAGCCGTCGTGCCGTTGTAGAAGTAAATTTCACGATCGTTGGAGGTAGTGCCTTTAAAACTTTCCCAGGCGACGTCCGCGCCGTCGATCTTCGGGTCTTCGATGCTGAGGTTGCTGGTGCCGATGGTTGAAATGGTCGTGCCGTCGAACTTGAGCACCTTGCGATTGGGCACACTGCCGGTAACCCAGACCGTGTTGTTGCCATCGGTATTGGGGAGCACGTCGACCACGGAGTTATTGCTGATGTCCGCGGGCGGATTCACGCCGTCCCAACTCCAGATTTCGAGTGCCGTGCCGCTGTCGTGTTCCCAGCTCAAGCGGTTGTCGGATAGCGAGGCGTTGCCGTCGAAAACGGTGTTGTTGGTGAGCGGCGTTTCGGTGCCGTTCCAGTAGATGATTTCCTGGCTCGTGCCGGTGCCACGCTCCCAGGAAATGCCCAGGGCGGAGATTTGCGGGAAGCGGTCGGGCACGGCGTTTTCCGTCAGCTGATGAACCGTGGCGCCGTCGTAGTAGAAGATCTCATCATCCGTGCCGGCATCGGTGCCCCCGCGTCCCTGCCAGACGATCTTGTCGCCGTAGACTCTCGGATTCGAGTCGTAGTCGGTATTGGTGGTCATCTGCTGGGCATTGAACAGGACCTGCGAGAGGAACGGCGTCTTGTCGACGGCGATTGCGCCGTCGTCGGCCGCATTGATCGCGCCGTCGTTGCCGTCGAACTTCGAGTCGTTATAGAAGATCTGCTGCCCGACGACGGCCGTGAGCAGACGCCGTTCTTCAAGCCGCTCCAAATGCGGCGAAGCCCAACGGCCAGCAGCGCGAAATCGCATGGGAACCTTCCCGCCAGAACCGAAAGTGGACGCCCGCGCGGAGTGTAATAGCGTGAAGGGGGCGAGTCAACTTTCGCCAGACATGTGCGATAGGCGATGGATTTTTGGTGCGTGTAGGGCCGACGTGTCGATTCGGCGAAAAGTCAGCGGCCAGTAGCGGACGCTTTCTTGCGGTTCATTCGGCAGGTTTTTCTTTCAACTGAGCGGGAATGGGGAAGCTCTCGCCGCGCAGCCACGCGTGATAGTCGGGGATTTGAAGCAAGTTTTGGTGGTGGCGGTAGCTGTAGTAGATGAGCGCCGGCGTGGTGGTTTCTTCGGTTTCCGACGCGGGTGTATTAGGGATCTGCTGGCGAGTCAGCAGATACATGCCGGGACTCCACAGGCAGGGCACGCCGAGTTGGATCGTGCCGCTGAACCGCCGATACCAACTTCGTTCAGATTCTTCTAGCTCCGCGGTTTCGATTGGCGTGCGCGGTTGGGGAATGCCTTGCGGAAAGTAAACAAAGTCGCGGCCGGAATAGGGGTCGTGCGGCAAGGTTTCGAAATAAGCGTCCCCCGTCCCGGGGTCACCAGTGAGATCGTCGAGTGCCGCCGGCAGTTCGCCGTGTTGCAGGCGGTAAGCTTCGATTGCCAGTATCAAGAGCGTGGCGCGACGATAGGTTTCGAAGGCGATCGCGTTCGAGATGACGCCGTCACCCCAGCGTTGTATGCGCCAAGCGATGTTAAGCGGGGGAGATTCCCATGGGCGATTCCGATAGGGATCAGCAAAGTCCGACACGTTTTCTCCACGAGCCATTGCCTCGCCGGCTTGATGGAGTCCCCTCAGCATGATACCGGTGAACAGATTGAGCTGCCGCTCTTCCCGCGCCCGTTCCCAAGGCATCAGCCTGCTCAGCAGCATTTGCCGGGCAGCGAGGTATGGTTCCATATTAGTGTTGTAGAAAAGGTGCGAAAGTTGCTCATCGCCAGCGAGAAAACGGCGGCAAAGGATATTGTTGCTTTTGAGAGAGTCCTTGCCATGTAGCGTGTTGAAGTCGATTGCTTCGAGGGCCTGGATCGCTTTGCGAATCGTCTGGTCCGTCTGACCCGGTTGGGCAGCCCAGCCGACAAGTTCGCTGAATTTTTCTCCGGAGGCATCGAGATTGCGAGCATACACATGTTGATGGAATTTCGGTGCGTGATTGGTCAGATCGGCCTTTACTTTGAATGCGAGCAGGTAGCGGTCGAGGGCTTCGTCGAGTTTTCCTTCCGCCTCGAACGAACGGCCGCTTGCCAGTACCAGGTTGGTTAAACCCAGATCATTGACCTGTGGCCAATTGTCGAGTGTGGCCGGATTGGCGAGAAAGCATTCCGGGCGCTTGCTTGCCTCAAGGACTAGCTCCAGCGACTCCTTACTCTCGTCCAGACGCTTCCTCTGGTCTTGTGATAGAAATGGTTCCGGTTGCTGTAGTTCTCGCGGCTCGAGGCCGAAATGTGTGCTCAATTCGTTCGCTCGCCGATATAATTCGCCGGTTGCCAACCCCGCGGGAGTAATCTCGGCAACATATACGGCGGGAGAGAAACCGGGATACGCATCCGGAACTTGTGCGATGCGCAAATGGGGCGGCGACGAGCAATGCGAGCGTCGGCACGACGACCGTCGAGCCGGCTTTCAGCCTTGCTCGCCAGGTCGCATTTTCCACAATCCAATCGGGAGCGCGGAGCCAGGTGGCCCACAGCAGAACAAGTGGAATTGGGGCAATGAACATTAGCCAACTCAGGCTCATGCTGTAGACCGCAAGTGTCCAGCAGCCCAGCGTTCCGGCCAGAAGCAGGCTGAAAAAGCCGGCGAGCAGTCCGCTACGAACCATCATCGAGACCCACTGGCCGATGGTGAAGGCCAACAGGGCCCCCGCGACACCGAGGAAGATCGGTGGCAGCGTGTAGTAGGCGTTGATCTCGACTCGGTTACCGTTGTCGAGCGTGGTGAAGACTTGAAACATCGTCAGCATCGCCCAGACCAGCTTGCCCAACGTGCGGATGCCGATCCAGAACAACATCACGATGAATGAGGAGGCGGCCGCGATGACCATCCATGGCACCAGCCGCGTCAGCCACACATAGCGCGGCGACACGTTGTGCTCGACGAAAAAACGGAAATGGCGGCGCTCCTGGTCGGGCAGAAAGACGCAGGCCCCCATCACGGCGGCCATCCCGAGCAGCGGCAGAATCGCAAGCGTGTTGTCCTTGTCGGCCCCAGAGTACATCACCAGCATCGACATCGCGATCTGCAGCGTCGACATCAGCAACATCAGCCGCAACGACTGCCGCCAATGCTGCCAAAGCAAATGCCCCAAAATCATGCCACGATCGCGCCACTGGAGATACGGCAACAGCGCGTTGCTTTTTTGATCACGTGTTCGCGCGAGAAGCCCCCCGCGAAGCGTGGACGCCCAATGCCTGTCGTGCCACCAGCCGGAGCCAAGGTAGATGTCTACCGCGATGAGCACCAGCAGGAGCAACAATCTCCACGGAATGACGTTTTGATGATACAACGCATACGCGGAATATGTACGCGTGCCCGGCATCAGCCAGATTAGCCCTCGGGTGACGACTGAGGCCGTAACGAGTCCGAGCGCGATCGATCCCCAGGGCCGCCTCGATAGGAAATAGAAAAACGCGGTCCAAGCAGATGCTTCGACAATCGACAGCAACAGCAAGCCGACGACGTCGCGGCTCAATCTGCCTGATATCTCCACAGGTGGATTGTTTAGCCACAAAGTGAGCGGCCACAACAGCGTGTAGGAGGCAACAACGATCAGGGTCAATAAAACCAAGTTGTTGACCACGGTCTGTGTCGGAGTGGCCGGCCAGGCCCTGAGCCGCATATAAAATGCTCGCAGACGCTGCTGTAGCGAAGATGGTCGCTTCATCGCCGGAGATTGTTGCTCTCCGTGCAGCCAGCGCAAGCCCAGGTAAACATCGGCCAACATGACGGGGAGGATCACGGCCAACCGCCAGGGGACCGCAGTCAGGTAGGGCGCAAAGTGGAAATGGTAGGTTCGTCCTGGCGTAACGGTCCATGCCATTAGATGCGTGAGGCTCGATGTTACCACCATTGCCAGGACGATGGCCGTCAGCGGCCGAGCAGAGAGTAGCGAAAACAGAGTGGCCCAGGCGATGGCTTCGACGGCGGCCAGCAGCCAGAGGCCGAGCATGCCGCGCAGGGTATCGGCCGCAGGCAGCTCGGCACCTTCGATCCAAAGCGCAAGCGGCAACAACACGAAATACATTCCCACCGTGGCAAGCGTGGCGAGCACCAATTTGCTGACAAGCACTTGCCGATCATTGACCGGCGAGGCCTGCAGCCATTCATACGTCCCGTCCTCTTTTTCCATCGCAAAGGTGGTACCCACACAGCCCAGGGCGAAGAAGACTGGCGTGGCCAGGGCCACGTTGTAGACAAACAATTGGGTGAGCGCTTGATCGCTGGACGTGAGCAGCATTAATGCTTGCAGCCCCAGGGCCAACAGCACCAGAGCGATCCAAAACGCCCGGATGGCTCGGTACTCTTTCCAGAGCAGGCAGCGCAGCGGCGTGGCGTTCATGGGGTCACCTCGTGTTGGGCGGCCGGTTGACCGGAATCCGGTTCGCCGCGCTTGAGGTAGGCCACAAAGATCTCTTCGAGCGAGGGCGTGCGAACTCCCAGTTCGTGCACCCATTCAGAAAGGCGGAGCGATTCGAGTTGTTCGTCGCTCAGTCCGCGCACCAGCAGTTGCCACTGGTTGTGGTGTCGCCGCTGGTTGAGGATATCGCCGCCGATCGGGGGCAACTGTCGCACGCTGTCGCTGAGCGTGACGTTTAGTTCGCGGATTTCGTCCTTAAGAGCGTCGAGCTTTTCGACGAGGATTAGTTTTCCGTCGCGGAGGATGGCGATGATGTCGGCCACGCGTTCGACTTCGCCAATCTGATGACTCGACAGCAGCACGGTGCGGCCGGCGGCCGCGATGTCGACCATGCCTTCCAGAAACTCGCGGCGCACGAGGGTGTCGAGCCCCGAGGTGGGCTCGTCGAGGATCAACACTTCGGGCTCGTGGGCCAGCGCAAGCGCCAAAGAGACCTTGGCCCGCATCCCTTTTGAGAGGGCCTTGATCTTGCGATCGAGCGGCAATTGATAGTCGGTGGCCAGCCGCAAGAAGCGATCGTAAAAGCCGCTGGGGTAGAACCCGCCGGTGAACCAGCCGATTTCGCTGACTTTCATCCAGTCGTAGAGCGTGGGGCGTTCGGCCACGTACCCGACTCGACTGCGCACGAGTTGTCCCTGGCGCGTGCTGTCGAGTCCGAGTACGGTGGCCTGCCCCTGGTCGGGCGCGGTGAGTCCGAGCAGAATGCGGATCGAGGTGGTCTTGCCGGCGCCGTTCTCGCCGAGCAGGGCAAACACGACTCCGGCGGGCACCTCGATGGAAAGCCCGTCGAGGGCCCGCTGCGAGCCGTAGGTCTTCGTCACGCCGTCGAGTCGGATCACCGGTTGCATCGCGCTAAACCCCTTGTTTGCTGACAAGTGAGAATTCCGTATCGACAAGCTTGCGGATTTCGTCTGGATCGAGTCCGCTGTGTCGCGCTTCGATGAGCACCTGGCGGAGCCGCGCGCGGATGAGATGCAATCGCTGCTGGCGGCAACGCTGCGCGGCGCCGGTGGCAATTTCGAGGCCCGTGCCGCGGACCGCCGCGAGCACCTGCTCGTCTTGTAGTTGCCGGTATGCCCGGGCGATCGTATTGGGATTGATGGCCAGCTCGCGGGCCAATTCGCGCACCGAGGGGACCAATTCGCCCGTGCGTAGCACACCGCCGGCAACGGCAAACTTGACCTGCCGCACGATCTGGTCGTAGATGGCCAGGCCGTTGTTGGGATCAATCTGAAAAAACATGCTCCGGCCCCGCTGTTTCTGTGTACTAGCACGATAGTACAGCTGACAGCGCGCATTGTCAACCAGTTTTTTCCAACAAGCGGGCGACGAGCGTGGAAGTGCCTGGCCGCCAGTTATCCGCGGTTAGGCTGCGGCCCTTGAGTCGCTGGCGATGCATCCTGGGCCAACTGCTGCCAGGCGATGCGAGCGGACCAGGAGACGGCGCAAACGCTCGCGACGATTCCACCCACCATCAAGAGTGCTTTTCCCATCGCCAGGACGACCACGACAAACTCGAACATCGACGGCATGGTGGTGAACTCCTGCGATTCGTTGCTTGGGATGCTATCAAGTTTTTGATCGGCCCCCTGCCCGCTCGACCCTTGGCCACTGCGAGGGTGCCCGCAACTCTTGCCCACTTTGACTGAGCGGCGCGATCCGAGCGATCCTCAACTTGGGAGGATTGCGAACTCGATGTAACTTCCATCGACCTAACGCGATAGTGAGGCTCCTGTCGATAGCTGGTACCACGACCGGCTTTCCCCGTAAACGAATCGGCTGCCGGGGGAGCAATTCGGCCGCACGAGCAGAGAACTGCAGCGTGGCGAGACAACCGGCCTCGTCTCAGCCAAGGCGACACCTAAACGTTTTCTTTGATGCCTTGTCCATGTCGCGCCGCTTTGCAATGTTCGTCTCCATCGTCCTGCTGGCCTTTGTGCCGTTGGTCCGTGGTGCCCGATTTGCCGCAGGACAGGAGCAGCTTTCGGAATTCAACCTGCTGCCCGAGCTGGAGACCGACCGCGATGCGTTTACTCCGGCCACCGACACCGTGGGGACGGGGTGGTACGTGCTTGAGTCGTCGTATTCGTATATCGACAACCGCCATGACGCGGACATCAACAGCTTTCCGGAAACTCTGTTTCGTTACGGCCTTACCGACCGGATTGAATTGCGGCTGGGCTGGAACTACGAAGCCGGTGGCGCAGGCAACGTGGTGACTGCCGAGGAAAGCTCCGAGGGGCTGACCGGTGAAGGCGTTTCTTATGAGTCGCACACGCTGTACGGAGTGAAAGTGTCACTCACCGACCAGCGGGGCTGGATTCCGCGAAGCTGTGCCATTGTCGAGGGTTTCACGCCCACCAGCGGCGACGCACCGGCTTCGCAGCCGGTGGTTACGTATTCCGGCGGCTGGGAACTGGCGAACGGCTGGCGGCTCGACTCGGCGCTGCGGTATGCGATGGGCAATGAGCGGAATATCGCGTTCAACCGCTGGGGCCCGTCGATCGTGCTGCGCATTCCGGTGACCGAGCGCTGGCACGCGCACCTGGAGTACTTCGGCGTCTACTCGCAAGGCTGGATCCAGGATACCCAGCGCGGGTTCATTAGCCCCGGCGCGCACTACAACTTCACGCCCAACCTGGAAGTCGGTTTGCGCCTCGGCTGGGGCGTCACGCCCGACGCGGCGAACTTCTTCGCGAATACGGGTTTTGGCTGGCGGTTCTAGCGTAACCGGACTGCCTTTTCACGATTCGCATCTTAACGCCACGCCGTGCAGAGGGGCGAGGCGATCGATTCCGATTGACCTGCCTTGGCGCGCCATCTAGACTTCCCCTGCCCCCTCGCTCGGGTTGGTGGATCTCGGAGGTCGGTCAAGGATGACTCGAATAAAACGGAATTGGCTCGCGCGCTCTGAGCGCGCAACTTGGTCGCGATGTTTTGAGTCGCTGGAAGAGCGGCGGATGCTCACTTCCGTCCCGGCGCTGGTCAAAGACATCAACGCGACGACCGCGGATTCCGACCCCGCGAACTTTGTGGCGTTTCAGGGCGCGGTCTACTTCACGACGAAAGATTCCGAGCTTTGCAAAACCGACGGCACGGAGGCGGGCACGGAACTCGTCAAGAGCCTCGGAGGCGTACGCGGTATTGGACAAAAGCTGGTCGTCTTCGGCGACCATCTGTGGGTCTTTTGGTACTACGAAGACTCCTTTCGGATCTGGAAAAGCGATGGCACTTCCGCGGGGACTGTTGTTGCTGTGGATATGCCTGCGGACCACGCTGACTTTCCGTACGGATTGGCCGTAGTCGGTGACGCCGTGTATTTCTCGGCCGGTTCTGGCGACGCCGGACGCGAACTTTGGAAGAGTGACGGCACCGCCTCCGGAACGATGATGGTCAAAGACATCGCCGCCGGTAATGCAAGTAGTTCGCCGGGCTACCTGACGGAGCTGAATGGCAAGCTGGTATTCACCGCCGACGACGGGGTGCATGGCGAAGAGCTGTGGACCAGTGACGGAACTGCCGCCGGAACAGTGATGGTGAAGGATATCAATCCGGGGACGTCGTCGGACGGTATCCGGCTGGTCACGAAGGTCAGCGGCACGCTTTTTTTTGAGGCCGATTATCCGGCACATCACTCCCTCTGGAAGAGCGATGGGACCGCCGCTGGGACCGCGATGATCGATGGCGTACGCCTGCCAGGTTATTTCGTCGGAATGGCCAATCTCAATGGCGAGTTGCTGTTTGCAGGCATGGATTCCGCGGGCGACGTGGAGCTATGGAAGTCCGACGGCACCAGCGAAGGGACAACGCGAGTCCAGGATATTCATGCTTACAGCAGCTCTGAACCTCGGTGGTTGATCAACCTGGGTGGAACGCTGTATTTCCAGGCTTGGGGGACGGACTATCAGGTTGGAATTTGGAAGAGCGACGGGACGGAAGCGGGCACCCGTTTGGTCCAAGAGATTTCGTCCAGCTATCAAATCTCGGTGCGTCCATTGGCAATCGTTAACGGCAAGGCGTTGTTTGAGGTACTGCGCGACAATACTGTCATTCAACTTTGGGGCGCTGACGATCTCGGCGTATCCGTCTTGTTAGAAGACTGGTCGAGCGGTTTCCGCGCCTCAGGGGGTGTTGTGCTTGGCAACTCCCTTATATTCTCAAGCGACGCAGGGTCGTACGGAGACGAGCTATGGACGACAGATGGAACTCCCACGGGCACGATGCTCATCAAGGACATCAACACCACGGTGACTGACGGATCGTCTTGGCCGATGGCGTTTGTGGGGATTAATGGCACGACGCTCTTTCTGGCCAATGATGGAAATCATGGCGAGGAACTCTGGAGAACCGACGGCACAACCGATGGTACCGCGTTGGTCAAGGATATCACGCCGGGGCTGCGCGGTACTTCGGTGAATTCCATGTACAACGTGAACGGCGTCGCGTTGATCTTGGTCACGTACGTTACAAACTGGAGCGACGACAAGTACGGATCGGCATTGTGGAGAAGTGACGGGACGTCGGCAGGGACCGTGCTCGTGCACGACTTTGGCATTGCGAGTAATTCGTTTGGTTACTGGGATGCCGACGTCGTCGACGGCATGCTGTTCTTTAGGTACGGCAAGGAGTTGTGGGAGAGCGATGGGACGACCGAAGGAACAAGTCTAATCAAGGGCTTCAACTCAGGTCTGAGCGACTTGGGGCACGTAGGCGGCGACCTGTTTTTCGCTGCCGATGATGGGAGCGGAGTCGACTTGTGGAAAAGCAACGGCACGCACGATGGGACAACGCGGGTCAAGGATTTTGATCCGGAAACAAGTCGCACCGACGTGACGTATCTGACAAATGCAAACGGCCGTCTGTTCTTCCTCCGCGATGTCGGCAGCGTGCGCACCTTGTGGACAAGCGATGGCACGACAGAAGGAACGGTCGCACTGCGTCAATTGACATCGACAAGGTATTTGGAAAGCCTCGGCGGATTATTGCTTTTTGACGGAATCGACGATTCGGGTCATGGAGCGCTGTTTGAAAGTGATGGCACGGTCGCGGGGACGCAAGTGATCGCCGAGGGATGGTCTAGCGAACTAACGGAAGTCGACGGCACGTGCTACTTCGTCAAAAGCGACGATGCGACAGGAAGCGAGCTTTGGAAAACCGACGGTACGACCGTCGGGACACAACTGGTCAAGGACATTGCGCCAGGTCCGGCTGGGTCTTACCCGAGACAGTTGATCAACGTGGGCGGCGCCCTCTACTTTCTCGCGAATGACGAGACCCTGTGGACATCGGACGGAACGTCGTCCGGAACCGTCAAAGTCAGCGATCGGATCGACGCGGAATACCTGGAAACCGCGTCGGGCAAGCTGTTCTTTGCCAATCGTGACTCATCGGTTGGAGCGGAACTGTGGACGTTGCATGAGGCCAGTGTCGTTGTGGGCCGCCACGTCTTTTACAACGAGTCGACGTTCGACCAGATGACTGCCGAAGCCAGCACGCCCGACGATGAGGCAATTGCCACCGACAAAGTCGCCTACCGGCCGAGTGCGGGGGGCGCGTCGGCCAACAGCGTCACCAGCTACGACAAGGGGATCAACGGGCTGATGATCGATCTGGTGGGCATCCATGGCGCGCTGACGGCTGCCGACTTTGATTTCCGAATTGGCACGAACAATGCCCCCGAGTTGTGGACGGCCGCACCTGATCCGGCGGAGATTACGGTTCGCGCGGGGGCCGGTGCGAATGGATCGGATCGTGTGGAAATCATCTGGCCCGATGGTGCAATCAAAAATACGTGGCTGCAAGTGATCGTCAAGGGGAATGATGCCCAGGGCGGCTTTAACACGAACACCGGATTGGCCGAGAGCGACGTGTTTTATTTTGGCAATCGGGTTGGCGATACGTTCGCGTTTTCGCCCGATCGGCTTTTGGTCACGAATGCGGCCGATGCCATTGCGGTTCGCCTCCATGCGTCAGCTGCTGAATTTGTGACCAGCATCTATGATTTCAATCGAGACGGGCAAGTCGACGCGGCGGACGAGGGGATTGCCCATACGAGCGTGGGGTTCTTGCCGCTATTGGCTTTGGGCGGGACGATCGCAACGCCGACGACGGTGGAAGTGCCGCCGCAAGGAGCCCTTTGGACTCCCGATGTGCCGGCGATCGACGAAGATCAGGATGTCGTGGCGTTTGCGCTGGCCGCGACGGACGACGCTCGAGTCGAGTCGCTCGTTGACAACTGGTGGTTTGGGCTCGGTCATTCCCACGGGCGATAGTCGTTGTGGTTTGTCGCCCGCAAGAATGTAGTCGTCTGCGTTTCAGGCGTACACCGGGACATTAAGCTTGGCACGTCGCACCTGTTTAACTCCGGTTGACCTGACGTTTGGGTACTTCTAGACTTCGCTGTCCCCTCACTCGGGTTAGACCTTGCAACCCCAGAAGCAGTCAGGGAAGTCACACGAATGAAATGGCCTGCATGGACGCAGTCGCTCGGGGTTGATCAGTGCCGACGCTTTGAGGCCCTCGAAAATCGCCACCTGCTGGCGGCGGTGCCGGAATTGCTGATTGACCTCGGAAGCCCGGATGAAGGTGCGCTGGATTACTCCGACGTTGAGTTCGCCAAGGTAGAGGACCAACTGTTTTTTGTGGCCGACGATCGCGTGCATGGGCGCGAACTGTGGCTAAGCGACGGCACGACCGAGGGGACACGGTTGGTGCGCGACATCGGGCCGAATATCAACGGCAGCCACCCGTACACAGTCGAACAACTCACCAACGTAAACGGCACGCTGTTTTTCGTTGCGAGTGATGGTCTCGAGAACGACCGGTTGTGGAAGAGTGACGGCACGGAGAGCGGTACGGTTGCCGTTGGCGGCGTGGAGGCGAGGTTTCTTCCCGGCGGACTGTCCAACCTGGTGAACGTCAACGGTGTCTTGTATTTTGCCAGTTCAACGTCGCCCGATAGCGAACTTTGGCGGAGCGATGGAACCGAAGCGGGAACCTACCTTGTCAAGGATGTCAATCCGAATGGCGGCTCCGAGCCGACGCACTTGACCAATGTGAACGGCACGCTCTTTTTTCTGGCGCACGGCGCTGACGGATTGGGCCTCTGGAAGAGCGACGGCACGCAGGCTGGCACGTTGTTGGTCATGGACCTACCACGAGAAGTGGCCGGAACCACCGACGCGAATTTTCTCACGGCGGTTGGAGACCTGCTGTACTTCGTCGCCGACGATGGCACTTCGGGACGCGAACTGTGGCGTAGCGACGGTACACCCGACGGAACCTTCCTGGTGAGCGACATCCTGCCGGGCATGCAGTCGTCGCTGCCCGAACAATTGACCGCCGTGGGCGATCAGCTGTTCTTCACGGCGATTGGTGCCGGCGTGGGGCGCGAGTTGTGGAGAACTGACGGCACGCCGGAGGGAACGCAACTCGTGATGGACACGGCGCCCGGTATTGCGTCGGCCGACTACAACGGGTTGAGGGAGTACAAGGGGAAACTGACGTATACGACTTCCGATGGGGTGCATGGCTTTCCAGTGTGGGTCAGCGACGGCACCCCCGCTGGAACAACGATGCTTTGGGACGAAACGCTGCCAACTCTCGAGGTCCGCGGTGCGCTGGCCAACCTTGACGGCATTTTGTATTTCCAGGCCGATGATGGAACGCACGGCAGCGAGTTGTGGCGCACGGACGGGACAGTCCAGGGGACGCGTCTCGTCGCGGATATCTGGCCGGGCCAGGATCAGTCGCGGCCGCAACTAATGGCCGCCTTGGGAAGCGAATTGTTGTTCGCCGCCGATGACGGAACAACGCAGCGGGAACTTTGGCGCACGGACGGAACCACGATTGGAACTGTACTGGTAAAGGAGATTGATACGACCAATCCGTACGATGGCTACGCCGGCAAGTTTACGGACGTAAATGGCCAGGCGTTTTTTGTTGCGGACTCGGACCGCATCGGTCGTGAACTGTGGGTCAGCGACGGCACACGCGACGGAACAACGCTTGTCAGAGACATCCAGCCGGGTTTTGGGTCCTCTCGTCCTGACTTTCTTACGAACGTTGGCGGCGTGCTGTTCTTTCGAGCCAACGACGGCACGCACGGCAACGAACTCTGGCGAAGCGACGGCACGCTGGAGGGAACGGTCCTGATCAAAGATCTTCGCGCCGACGGGAGTTCCGATCCGCAATACCTGACGAACGTCGACGGCACGCTTTATTTTTCGGCGAATGACGGCGTCCACGGTGTGGAGCTTTGGAAAAGCGATGGTACCGCGGACGGCACCGTGATGGTGACGGATCTGCAACTCGGGAGTTCCGGATCGAGTCCGACGAACCTGCTCAACGCCGGCGGAGTGCTGTACTTTGTCGCCAATGACGGCTCGCATGGACTGGAATTGTGGAAAAGTGACGGAACCGACGCGGGGACTACGCTGGTCAAAGATATCAACCCGCACGGAGCTGCCGACGTCGCAAATCTGACATACGAGAACGAGACTCTGTATTTCGTCGCGAACGACGGGGAGCATGGCAACGAACTGTGGCGCAGTGACGGTACCGAACAAGGCACGGCCCTGGTCGCGGACATCACGGCAGGGGGCGCGGACTCCGACTCGGAACTGTTCGATTTTACGAATGTCAACGGCGTTTTGTATTTTGCGTTGAAATTGGCCAACTGGAACAGGGTCCTATGGGAAACCGATGGCACGGCGTCGGGAACCAGGCCATTTGTGGCGGGAGACTCGTACGATGGCCCCGCGGTTAACTTCAACGGCGCGCTAGTGTTCGGCAAGTCGGGGGGAATTTGGAGGAGTGATGGTACAGCCAGCGGAACATTGCAACTGGACGAGTACGCGCAGCCGGAGGAAATGATCGTTGCCAACGACAGCGTGTACTTCCTGTCTGGCGACGGAGTTTGGCAGTCGGACGGAACGGTCGTCGGAACGGTTTTACTCAGCAAACGATCCCCGGCGGCCTACCATTTCGATGCCTATCCTCACGGTCTTGCAAATGTCGGCGGGACCCTATTTTACAGCACGCGCGATCCGGTCTACGGCGCCGATCCCTGGATTGTGCCGCGCGACCCGTCGCCCGCCGTATTGGCAACCCATCTCTTCTACAACAATTCGTACTTCGACGGCTATACCAGTGGGCCGAGCCGGCAGGATGACGGCGCCATCGCAACGGACAAGCAGGCTTACCAGGTTCCTGATACCTCCGACATGGAAAACGTGACTAGCTATGTACGTGGCATCAACGGCCTGATGTTCGACGTCGTGGGCATGGCTAATGCACCGAGACTGGCCGATTTTCGTTTCGAGTGGAGTGAAGCCGGTTCCGCTACTACGGTGCCACGAACGTTTCGATGGAGTTCGGCGCCTGAACCGACTTCGCTGACCGTTCGCACGGGCGAAGGCTTGTTCGGTTCGGATCGGATGACGCTCATCTGGCCGGACGGGGCGATCGTCGACCGCTGGCTACGCGTGATCGTCGCGGGAAACGATCTGGTGGGTGGTCATAACGCCCATACTGGCCTGGCTGCGTCGGAGGTTTACTTCTTTGGCAATAAGGTGGGATCGACACACGCGAAATATTCCCTGCCGACCACCGATGCCAGCGATGAAGTTCTAGTGCGTCAGAACGTTGGTTTCGAGGTTGCGATCGACAACCCTTATGACTTCAACCGCGACGGCAAAGTCAACGCCGCCGATCAGATCATTGCGCGGATGCATCCTGGGGCGATCGGGTATCTTATGTGGCTGCAGGGAAATCGGGACCTGGTCCCCGCAATCGCGGCGCCGACCGCCGCTGATGCCGCTTTCGAGATGCGAACGACGGTGGTTCCTGGAATAGCTACGGTGAAGAGAGAGCCGCTCGCCGATCGACAAATTCGCGTGCCGAACATGGTCGCAACCGCCTCCCCGACGCCGACAACCGCGTCATTGGCCGCCTTCTGGGCGCATGCAGACGATTGGGACTGGGCATTACTCTTCGAGGATGAGTGGATTGGTCGCGCGATGCGCGGGCGGGCGGCAGTCGATTGAGTCGGTGGCCTGAACCTCTAACGGTAGCGACAAGCTCAAGCGATCTCGCGGAAACCGTCAGCCCAAGTCGTTATCCTGCAAACGCCACTTGGCGCTCTGATAGAGCAAGACATCGTGATGGCATCGGACGAGAATCTTTTCGCGCGTGGTGCGATCAATGTCGCCGGTGTGAACATACTTGTTTGAGACATTGTCCCGCCTTTCGGCCACGTGCGGAAAGTGTCTCAGGATGGCACGGTTCACGTACTCAGAAGGTATCAGCTCCGCATGGCACCGGTTGAGGTTATCCAACGCCGATCGAAAGGTTCCGCGTTTGGACAAGTAGGAACATTGGAGGTTGAACGAAAAGAAACCGCGGTCGTACGTTCTTCGGAAACTCATTGGGTCTAGCCCTCGTTCGAAGAATGGGGCGGCCTCTCCGGCATGCACGTTCGAACGGCGGTTGACCACGTCCACCGCGTAGTTGAACTCAGACACCATCAATTCCAGAGGATCCCTGACGAAAACCAAAATGCGATCTTCCCGTGGTATGCAGTCCAGATAGTCGAAAAGGTGCCAATGCCCGGATATGATCACATCGCCATCATCTTCGGGACGGAGCCGTATTGCCCCGGCGAGGCGGTGGACACTTCCCAGGGAATCTGAAAGCGTATTTATGTTGACAAAGCCCCAACCGCTCTCGACTGCAGCGGTGAAAAAGGTGGTTCCGGCCGTCTTGGGTATGTGCAAGTGCCACAAACGACGAGCATGAGGAAATGCGCTCGTAAAAAGACGCGGCATTCGCATGATCGCCTCCCTGCTGCTCAAAAGCGTCTTAATGACAAGGTCAGGAGACGAACGCATCAGCAGCAATCGGCGCAGAATATCCTTGTACCCCGGAGACCGCTGTAGGATGGATTGGTACCCCAACCGCATCTGCTCGGCGGTGAGCGTGTTTGAAACGATGCTATTCCCGAGACGATTTCCCCGAACCAATTCGAGATAGTAGAACGGAATTTGCAGCGGAGATGCGGCGTTCTGTCTCAGGTATTCATAGACCGCGGCGTCCCGACCCGCTGAAAACAACCGACATACCGTGTCGAGGACTTCTGCCGTCGTGCCACCAGTCTCAAAATACAGCTCCTTGGATGGTCGCGTCCAATCGGCTGTGAACCCACTGAAGTGGTTTGTGAGACGGGACCGGCGAGGCCATGCCTTTCGCATGCGAGACAAAAGTGAGTCCATGGCCCCCGTCTCGATTTCCGTACTCGTATATGTGAATTGGGATCGAATCTCGTTCAACACGCGACGCGGTCGGGGAACGTCGGCTCGTTCGCAAGAGCCGGTTGCGACGCCAGTCGAATAGGGCTTGATGGACGACGTGCCAATGGACAGCTTGCATTAGCGCGGCGCCTGGCCGCGGAACAACGTTGCGACGTCTACCGCGGTTCGTCGCATGAGAACTCCCGCTTCCCGGCCCCATGATTCAACCCCGGCCACGGCGGGCAAGTTTCGCCTGGGCTGAAACCTCCAAAAATTGCAGGGCTATGAGCGAATGCGACCCTCAAAATCCGCGCGCCTGGAATCGGCCATTTGGAAGATTCCGTAACCCGAAAATTCACCTCCGGGTCGAGAGTACCATCCGCGGCGCGGGTCGCTAGAACGTGCTTAAAGCAGCCGGCGCGTCTTTGTGAATCTCAAACAACTTGTCGAGTTTCGTGATCTTGAAGACGTCGAGCGGGTTTTTAGCGATACCGCAGAGTTTGAGCTTAATTTTGTCCGCCTTGCAGCGGCGGTGCAGTTGGATCAGCTTGCCCAGCATAGCGCTGGACATGTACTCGACCGTCTGAAAGTTGAGCAGCAACTTTCGATTGCCTGAGGCTTCAAGCTGTACCTGGTCGAACTCGCGGCCAATTTGATCGATGATCTGTTGGTCGAGGATCGAAGCCTGGTTAAATCGCACAACCAGCACCTCGCCGAAGTCGTCAAGCTCAAGAAACGTGTATTTGAAGGCCTTGGACATGGGTGGCTCGCCGGTGGAAGTGGCGCGGGCGGCCGGGCCGCTCATCGCCGTTGTTCGCAACAAAGCGCATAGAGTCTACGACTCGCTGGCAGGGCTGGCAACTATCGGATTCTCGGCCGCGCTTGTGTTCGCGGCCGGCGGCAATCGGCGAGCGGCGCGTGGCCATGCCGATTTGGGCGCCTTCTCGTGACATCCCACCAATAGGCGGTTAGAATGACAGCCGGTGGAACAGCGTCTTCCGCGTGGCGGCTGCGCATGTCCGGCGCTTGCGATCGCGCGGTAAAACTCTTCTCTCAAGAGGTGGGCCATGCGATTGGGCAACTCGGACCGCCGCCGGCGACCTTTCTTCGCGCGGAGTGGACTGGCGGTCGGGCAACTGGTGCTTGCTTCGGCCATCCTGGGCGTTCTCGGTACCGCTTCGGCCATGTGGTACGTGAACCCGTTTGCCGACGAAGCAAGTGTCGATCCGGAACTGTTGCAACGGGTGATCCGCGGCACATTCGAGCACGACATCAACGAGCGTGGGGAGTTGGAGAGCTCCAACAATGTGCTGGTTCGCTGCGAAGTGCAGTCTCGCACGGCCGGTACCAACGGGGTTAAAATCATCGAGATCGTTGCCGAGGGGACGCTCGTAAAAGAGGGCGACTTCCTGGTACGGTTCGACGATGCCGCCCTCCAGGCCGAGCGAACCACGCAGTTGATCAATGTCGGCACGGCCGAAGCCACGGCTGCCCAATCGAAGAACGATCTGGAGTCGGCAATCATCGCGCGCAAGGAATACGAGTTCGGCGAGTTTGAAACCGAGCGCGAGAAGCTCAACGGCGAGATCCTGGTGGCCAGCCAGGCGGTGACGCACGCGGAAGAAAGCGTATTGCACAGCAAGAAGCTCTTGCGGCGCGGCTATATCCCCAAGCTGGCGTTGCAAAGCGACGAGTTTCGCCTGGCCAAGTCCCGTTCGGACCTGCGGGCGGCGAAAGTCAAACTCAATGCCCTGGTGGAATACACCAAGCCCAAGAAGTTCTCGGAACTCGATGCCAAGATGAAGACGTCGGAAGCGAAATTAAAGGCCGACGAGGCCAAGTTGGCGCTGGAGAACAAAAAGCTTAATGTCATCGACGACCAAATCGCCAAATGCCTGGTAAAGGCTCCTGTCGAAGGACAAGTGATTTACGACCATGAGCGCGACCGGTGGGGGGCGCCGAATATCAAATCAAACAGGGAACCGTCGTCCACGAGCAGCGGGTCGTGATTCGCTTGCCGGACCCAAAGCAAATGCAAGTGGTGGCCAAGGTGGCCGAATCGCGGATCGAGCAGATCAAACCCGGCATGCCGGCCAAGATTGAAATTGAAGGTCTCCCAGGCGTCGAACTCTCCGGGAAAGTGACGCGCGTCAACGAGTATCCTGCGCCGGATAACTGGTTCAATTCCGGCGTAAAAGAATACGCCACGACCGTCGAGGTGTTCGATCCGCCAAAGGGGTTGCGTCCGGGTATGACGGCGCGCGTCTCGATTCGGGTAGAGACAATTAGCGATGCCTTGCAGGTGCCGATTCAGGCCGTCCTTGAACGGGGTGGCAAGTACTATTGCGTACAGCGATCTGGTGAGAAACTTGCGCCACGACAGGTGCTGGTAGGTTCGACCAATGAAAAGTTTCTCGTGATTCGCCAGGGTCTGAAGGTTGGCGACGAGGTGCTCCTCAATCCGCGCTCTCACATTTCCGACGAGAGTTTGGACGCAACGACACTGGTGGCGGAAGCCGGCGACGACGCCCGGCAGGCCAGCAACGAACGCACGGCCACGGCGGCAAGTCCATCGGGAGGCGCCGGGCTATGAATTTCGCAACGCTTCGCATCTGGCAGCTTGGCGTGCGGAGCCTGCGACTACACCCGCTACGTTCATCGCTGACCATTCTGGGCATCCTGGTCGGTGTGGCCAGCGTCATCTGGCTGTTAGCCATCGGTCAGGGCATTTCCAGTGCCGCGCAGCGGCAGATCGAAAGCCTGGGAGCTGACAATATCATTGTGCGTTCGATCAAGCCCCGCGACGAATCGAACGAGGAAAAGAAGGGGGTCGTAAAGTATGGTCTTACGCGTCGCGATTTCGATCGCTTGCAAACGACGATTCCCACGATCGAACGCGCGTTGCCGGTCCGCGAGGTGAGGCGAGAATTTCGCCGCAAGGACCATCTGGTCGACGGGCGCCTTGTCGGCTGCACTCCGCAGTATGCCCCAATCAATCACCTGCACACGGAACGCGGGCGATTTCTCACGGACGCGGATTTACAGTTCAAGCGAAACGTCTGCGTGCTGGCCGCCGAGACTGCGCGGCGCTTGTTCCCCGTTGAGGATGCCCTCGGGCGATCCGTGCGCGTTGAGAACCTGTATTACATGGTTGTCGGCATCGTGGCGGCCCGTGCGCCGTCAGCGGGTATCGGAGGCTCATTGGCCGCGCAGGATTATTCGAGTGATGTGTATATACCGATCAATGAGCTGTGGTCGCGGGTCGGCGACACTGTCATTACGGAGCGAAGTGGTTCGTTCGAAGGCGAGTCTCTGGAAGTCAGCCAGATCACGCTCCGTGTCAAATCCGTCGACAGCGTTTTGGAGACTGCGGAGGTCGTCAAGACCACGCTTTCGAAGTTCCATGACAAGCCAGACTACGGCGTGACCGTACCGTTGGAATTGCTCGAACAGGCGCGAACCACACGGCTAATGTTCATGATTTTCATGGGGATTATCGCTGCAATTTCCCTGGTTGTTGGGGGAATTGGGATCATGAATATCATGCTTGCCACGGTTACCGAGCGAACGCGCGAGATCGGTATTCGCCGGGCCGTGGGGGCAAAGCGGAAGGACATCGCTCGGCAGTTTCTCGTTGAGACGATCGTCTTATCGGTCGTGGGAGGGATTGGCGGAGTTGTTTGCGGTTTGGCCTGCGGTCCCGTGACGCAACAGGCTCGATCGATGCTAGTTGGTGCATTTCCACTTGCTGTAAAGAACCTTCCTGAAGTGATTCGCGAAGTTCAACCCGAGGTCGTCGGTTGGTCGATTCCCTTGGCGTTTGGAATCTCTGTTGCGGTTGGCGTGGTGTTCGGCCTGTATCCCGCGGTGCGCGCCGCGACGATGGATCCGATCGAAGCGCTGCGCGAATTGGGATAAAAGGTTTGCATTCTTGTACGCGCGCGGTATGATACCGCGCGGCTGGCGGCAGGGTGGCCAGCGCGGTTGCGTCAAAGCCCTCTCACTCTGCATCATGCCGAGTGATTGACTTGAGGTCGTGAGGCGGAAACGGCTCTTTCACAAGTTTTCTTTTCTCCGTGAAACGCTTTCGCGTTTCTTTTTACGAACGGCGATTCGTTGGTGTCATAACGCGCCTAATTGCGAACATGAGAATGGGCAGATGACCGTCGACAGCGGTCGACGGCAGTTTACAAGGGCTTCTTGCTCGTGGAGGAGACCCAGATGAAACTGACCCTATCGGTTAGTTATGGCGTTGGCGTGTTGCTGCAAATCGAGCGGTTGACACGCGATGGTCCCGTGACCGCGTCACGGATTGCACGTGGTTGTCGATTTCCCCCCAGGTTTCTTTATCGCGTGCTGCGCAAGTTGGTTGATGCGGGCTTGCTACGCGGGACGTCCGGCCCTGGTGGTGGCTACGCCCTGGCTAAAGCACCGGACGACATCTCGCTGCTCGAGATCGTGCTGGGCGTGGAGAGTGGACTCGACCCCAGCATTCTTGAAGCAGCCTGCAACGCGCAACGTTCGGCCATCGCCTACGTGAATGAGCTCTGTGAAGAGAACGCTAAGCGATTCTCGGATCGATTGCGGCACGTGACGCTGGCAGACTTGGAGCGACTCGACCACGCCGGGAGACGAACTGTACGTCCCAAAGCGAAGGTCAAGGCGCGCTAGGTCGCTTGCAATGTCAGGGCGCAATGAAACCGCTCGTCCAGATTCGCTCACGGCCCCGCAAGTGCGGGGCGTGAGGCGAATCTGGCCGAGCGGACATGTGTGTTGCGAAGCGCCGTCATCAGGCGGCAGTTTCCCAAATCGGCTGGGAACGGTTCGCAGATTCCACGAGCCGTATCGCGGCGGGCTAGTGCCTCAGACCATGTCCTTCAGGTTCTTAAGCGCACGAACCTTGACCTTGACGCTGGCCGGCTTGGCTGGACGGTCCATGAATTCGCCCGGCTTGAACGGGTTCGGAACGTTCTTCTGAGCCGGTCGAGCCGGGACCTTCTTCTTTTCGATTTTCACCAGGCCCGGGATGGCGAAGACGCCGGGGCCTCGGTTACCCAGGTTCTTCTTGATTTCGCCAGCGAGGGCTTCCAGGACGGCGGCGACCTGCTTCTTGGTCAAACCGGTCTCCTCGGCAATGTTGTTGGTCACTTCCGACTTGCTGGGAGCTTTCTTTGCGGCGGCTGCGGCTTTCGCCATAGTATTCGACCCTCCTTGTGGGTTTAGCTAGAGGTTAAGTTGCCCGTCCTTCACTGAAAGGACGCGATGATTAAAATCGACCTAACTGAAATTGCAAGCCACAAAACCCCCATTTTCGCGGAAAAAACTCGAAAATCCGGTCGCGCTACCCCGTCCGGTGCCGGTGAAAGGACGCCACGCAGCTGGTGTTTGGCGGCGCTTACGGCGCGGGGGGCCGTCGTTGGCAACATCGAATCGGGCCGCGCGAGCCGTTTGATCGGTGTAACCGCTACGGCCGCAACGTCACGTCACACCGAACGACGAATCCGGGGTGTGCTCTCATGCGGGACCGAGGCAAATCATCGCTGGCGGCGAGGTCTCTCTGGATTTAAATCGGGCTGTGGCCAATACTTGTGAACGGCTCGTTGGAACGGTAAGATAAACTGTACACATAGACTTTGAGCGTTGTATCAGCGTTTCGAGCGTGGAAACAGAACCTAGAGGCGCCGGTCCGTGTGCAAAGCTGCGCGGTCGCGACCATGAGCAGCGCGTGACGATTGAGACACGGGTCGTGGCGGATGGAAATGCCCCAATGTGGCCGCCAGACGAAATCGGGTGTGAGGGAGACACCACATGATGCGACGGAAAGTACCGCGTGGGCTGGCGGCCGCTGTCGGTTTGGCAATCTTGAGTGTCTGGAACGTCACAAACGTGGCCCGCGCTCAATCGCCGGCCATTCGTGCATTGGCCGTTGCCGGTGGCGTTTTGAACCAGGTGGAGTCCGACGAAATCGGGCTTGATGGTGTGTTCTTGCCTCCGGATCGGCAAGCCAAACGCCGGCTGGAAATGGCCGACGAGCTGATTGGCGAAGGGCGTTACGGCGAAGCGGTGCGCCTGCTGGGCTCGCTTCTTGAGGGGCCAGAAGACTTTTTTTTCAAACCCCATCCCGACCAGCCGGTATTCCGCAGTCTAAAAGCCGAGTCGGGCCGGTTGCTCTCCAAGCTGCCCCCGGACGGTCGGCAATCGTACGAATTGCAATTTGGCGCCCGAGCCCGTCAGGCGCTGAAAGAAGCGTCTGCGGCGGGCGATTTGATGCGAATCGCGGACGTATCGCGGCGCTTCTTTTTCACACAGGCGGGGGCCGAGGCGACCTACCTGCTGGGACGACACTACCTCGATCAAAATCGTCCCCTGGCCGCGGCCATGTGCTTCCAGCGGCTCTACAATGTTCCGGACGCGGCGGAGGTGCTCGAACCGGCGCTGTCGCTCTCGCTGGCTACTTGTTGGTTGCGTGCGGGACAATCGGATAAAGCGCGGCAGACGTTGGCCGAGTTCCGCCGGCGCTTTTCCGCCGGCGAAGTTTCGCTGGCAGGTAAGCGCGTAAAACTGTTTGCCGGTGATGGTCAGGCGCTCGCTTGGATGGAAAGCAATTTTGGCCAGCAGCCGCAGGCGGCCCATGGCGAGACGGATCAGTGGGTCATGTTCCGCGGAGACGAAACGCGGAATGCCGTCAGCACCGGCGGAACGCCGCTGCTTAGTTTGCGTTGGCGGCAGCGCACTTGCGATGACGCAGCGATCGAGGAGTTTGTCAGCAAGTTACGTCACGACTATCTCAGCCAGGACATCGTGGCATTGCCGAGTATGCATCCGTTGGCCGTGGCCGACGTCATATTGATGCGCACCGCATTCGCATTACAGGCGATCGATTTCGAAACCGGCAAATTGATCTGGAAGTATGCCGCTGGGGACGAGTCGCTGGAGCAATTCCTGCGTGCCATGGCGTCGAGGCAATCGGGCGCGGCCACGCAACAATTGTTGGCCGGTCTCGACGGGCGGATGTGGGAAGACACGACCTACGGCACGCTCGCGAGCGATGCCGAGCGGGTCTACTACCTGGAAGACCTGGGCATTGCGGGACTGACGTCCAACGTCGTGATGACCGTCCTTCCCAACGGGCAGCGTCGCTATAGCACGAACACGCGCGGGACAAATCGCTTGGCCGCACGGGAATTGCGCACCCAAGGCAAACTGAAATGGGTGGTCGGTGGCCTGACCGGCGAGGACGAGCCGAAGCTGGCCGGTTCATTCTTCTTAGGGCCGCCTTTGCCGCTGATGGGACATCTCTATGCGTTGGTGGAAGTGAAAGGCCAGGAGATTCGACTGGTGGTCCTTTCGCCGGAAACGGGAGCCTTGGAGTGGTCGCAGCAATTGGCCGTGGTGGATCCGCCAGTAACGCAGGATAAGCTCCGCCGCAACGCCGGCGTTGCGCCCAGCTTTGCCGACGGCGTGCTTGTTTGCCCTACGGCGGCGGGGGCGGTTGTGGCCATCGACCTTTCCACGCGTTCGCTGCTGTGGGGATATCAGTATCCGCGGGCCCAATTCATGGGCAACCGGCGATTTAACGTTCGGGCGGCGATCTATGCTGGCAGCGACCAGCGTTCCGAAGAGCATTGGACGGACAGCAGCATCACGATCGCCGATGGTCGAGTGTTGATCACGCCTACCGAAACCGACGAGCTTTTTTGTTTGCGATTGCAGGATGGCGAACAGTTATGGAAGCAGCCCCGCGGCACGAATCTCTACGTTGCCGCGGTGGACAACGGACGGGCGATCCTCGTCGGGCACAAAGGGGTTTCGGCGGTGCAGTTGAGCGACGGCAAACGGGTTTGGAACATGCCGCTGCCTGATGGCTCGATGCCCAGCGGCCGAGGGTTCCATAGCGACGGTTTCTACTTTCTGCCGCTTACTTCCGCGGAAGTGGCCCGCATCGATCTGGGCAATGGGAAAATCGTCGACACAGGCGCAGCCGTTCGGGCAATATACCGGGCAACTTGATTTGCTATCGAGACAGCATCATCTCGCAGGGGCCCGATTACGTTGACGCCTACTACCAGCTCGACGCCCTCAAGCGGCGGATCGAAACCCTGTTGGCCGATAAACCAAACGATCCGCGGGCCCTGACATCGCTCGGTGAGATCAAGCTAGATGAAAAGGACTTGCCCGGCGCGATCGACCTGTTTCGGCGCTCCTACGGCCTGGAAGCCGACGCGACGACGCGAGCGCGGTTAATCGAGAGCTTGTTGGAAGGGCTGCGCGTTGACTTTGCGGCGTATCGCGGAAGCCTGCCGGAGTTGGAGGAGCTAATTGAACAGCCACGGCATCGCGTGGAATATCTGCGGCTCAAAGCCATGGGGCTTCAGCACGCTGGGGATGTCTGGCCCGCATTCGAAGCCTGGCTGGCACTGATTGACGAGCAATCTCCGTGGGAAATCGACGAAGTTGACGACGCACTCAGCGTACGCCGTGACCGTTGGATTCGGGAACAATTGGCTCGGTTGCGGCAAGCGGCCGATCCTGAAACGGTCGCCCGAATCGATGCGGCGATCAGCCGCCGCCTGGAAGACTCGCTCGCGGCGGACTCCACGGAAACGCTTCGCTGGTTTGTTAACATCTTTGGACCTCAACCGGCGGCGAGCGGCGTGCGGACCGCATTGGCAGAGCGGCTCACCGCAGACGATCTGCTCGAGCAGAATTTGTTGCTCACCGATGAGATTCTTTCTCCTGACGACACCCAGGCCGGGCCCGCGACGGCGCGGATGGCGATGGCCTTGCGGGCGGCTGGCCGCTCGGAAGTCGCCGCGGTCTACTATCGGCTGTTGAACACCCGTTTTGCTGACGTGCTGTGCCGTGACGGACAGACCGGACGTCAACTCGTCGAACAGCTACCGGCCGACGACCCGGCGCGGAGTCAGTTAGCCGAGAATGCTTGGGCCAAGGGGCGCGTCGACGTTCAAGTCGCAAAGAACTCGCGAGGCGCGAGGGCGATTCGCCGACAACACGCGTCAAATTTGGAAATCGTCGGACCACGTGGACCGTTGTTTCGCGACGTCAGCTTGTCGGTCGTTCACGAGGCACAACAGTATTTGGTGGCCGAAGACAGCGTTGGTGCCAGTCGCTTCAGGATTCTGCTCTCGGAACAGGGCACGCGGCGGATGATGGCGGCTCGCAGCGCGTACAGTATCCCTTCGATCAGCTATGCCAGCGCGCACGGCGGGCTGGTGGTGCTGTCGGTGGGCACGCAATTGTTGGCGATTGATACGCTTCGTACCGGCGACTCGCTGTCGAATCGCGTGCTGTGGACCGAGGATCTGAATGACCAGATCGGTGGCCTGGCGACGATGCAAACGGTCGTGCCGCGCGCCGTGAATCTGAAGTGGGGAGGTACCCGGTTCATTCCCGAAGACGGCTATGGCCGTCGCTACGGCACGATCGGGCCGGTCACTTCCGATGGCGTTTGCTTCCAGCGACTGCACGACCTGTACTGCGTCGATCCGCTGTCGGGCAAGACGATCTGGATGCGCAAGAATCTGCCCATCGGAGTCGACCTGTTTGGCGACGGTGAGTACCTGTTCGCGGCGCCGCCGGGCGACAGCGAGACGTTGGTGCTGCATGCCGCGACCGGCGAACGAATCGGCACGCGCCACATCGCGCGCGTCGAGGATCGTATGACGACGCTGGGGCGACAATTGCTTTCGTGGAAGACGAGCGGCAACGGTCACGTGCTGGAAATGCGCGATCTGTTTTCCGACCAAGTAGTTTGGTCGTTCCGTTTTGCCGCCGGTTCGAAGGCCGCCCTCGTGGCCGATGAGGTAGCGGGTGTGTTCCAACCGGATGGCGAGTTTACGCTCGTTCGGCTGACCGATGGCCAACGCCTGTCACAGACGAAGTTGCAAAAGGAAAAAACGCTGCTGGGAATTCACCTTCTGCCGTGGGAACGGGGGTACCTGTTGGCTACGCACACAGCTGCCCCGGCAAAGAGCAGCCACGCCGTGCAACCTTACCCGAGCGGCCCGGATTGTCCGCTGCTAACCGGGCACGTCTATGCGTTCGATCGTGAGACGGGCGCCGCGCTATGGCCGGCGCCGGTACCCGTGTCGCAGCATGGTTTGTTGCTCAGTCAACCTCGCGACCTGCCGGTGCTGGTGTTGCTCAGGCAAATGACGAGTCCCGGGCCGATCAGCTCGCGCGACCCGCGGCTGTCGGTCATGTGCATCGACAAACGGAGCGGAAAAGTCGTGTTTCACGAGGACGATTTGCAGGGGACGACGATTTCGAGTTGCACTCTGCTAGGCGAACCAGCGGACCAGCGCGTGACGATATCGTTGCCGAACCAGGAGATCGTGCTGACGTATACCGATCAGGCCGACCAGCCGCAGCGCCCGGCGGCCGCCATGGACCGAGAGCAGGCGGTGGCCATCGTGCTCGAACAGCTTGGTTTTCCGGTCGAAAGGTCGATTTTCAAGGACACGGACGCCAGCGATGAATAGCCCAATGAGAATTTCCTCAGCGGCCACGCGCGCCACCCGCGGGTTGAACGTTCAATGATGTCATTTTGCCGAAGTCTGTTGCCTCTCGTTCTGGCGTCTTTGCCGCTTGTTGTTCCAACACACCTTGTGTGGGCGGCCGACGATGCCAAGATCGACAAACTGGTCGGACGGGGCCTCGATTGGATCGCCAGCACGCAATCGCGATTGGGACATTGGAGTGCAAGTGAAGGTCGCTACCCGACGGCGATGACGGCCCTGGCCGGTACGGCCCTGTTGGCCGAGGGATCGACAACCACGCAGGGAAAGTACGCCAAGAACATACGCATGGCGGTCGACTACCTGATTTCGCGCAGTCGTAGCAACGGGCTGATCGGCGACCCGACGCGCGACGATCGCTACACGTACGGTCATGGCTATTCGATGTTGTTTCTGTCGCAGGTGTTGGGCGAGGAAGAAGACGAGAGTCGCCGCCGCGACCTGATCGACGTCCTGACTAGGGCCGTGATTTTCACCGGCCAGGCGCAGACCGCGGCCGGCGGGTGGGGCTATGTGAGTGCCAAGGACGGTAACGACTTTGACGAGGGATCGACGACCATCACACAAGTGCAGGGGTTGCGGGGCTGCCGCAACGCCGGGATTGCGGTGCCCAAGGAAATCATCGACCGGGCCATCAACTATATCCAGGAATGCACCCTGCCCGACGGCGCCGTACAATACAGTTCCAAGGGTGGTGGTGGGCGTCCGGCTATTACGGCCGCGGCCATCGCCTGCCTGTTCAATGCCGGCGAATACGATAGCGAGTACGTGCCGAAGCTCGAAGCGTATTGCCGCCGGAACCTTTCCGACATTTCCAACCAGGGCTTCGGCCACTGGCACTACGCCCATTACTACTACGCGCAGGTGCTCTATCGCGAAGGGGGCCAGCCCTGGGAAGAGTACCGCGACAAGATCTTTGCCCGCCTGGCCGGCGAAGCTACCGAGAGTGGCAAGTTCGTGTTTTGGAATCAAGGCTATATCGGTCCCATCTACACTACTGCGATCAACCTGACCATCCTGCAACTGGAGAACGGCGCGTTGCCGATTTATCAGCGCTAGCGCCCCTGCCCCGCGTCGGCTCCCTGCACGAAGACGAGACATTCACCGCATCCCGAGGAACCTCACCCGATGATCGACCACGCTCACGAGTCCGCGGCACTCAGCAAGTTGGCGGATGCCCGGCGGCGGATCATGGAACAACTTGGCCAGGTGATTGTCGGCCAGGACCAGGTGATCGAGGAACTCTTGATCTCGCTGTTCAGCCGCGGACATTGCCTGCTGGAAGGCGTGCCGGGGCTCGCCAAGACCCTGATGATCAGCACGCTCGCCCGCACGCTGAACTTGTCGTTTAGCCGCATCCAGTTCACGCCCGACCTGATGCCGGCCGACATTACCGGCACCGAGGTCATCGAAGAGAACCGCTCGACCGGCGTTCGTGAATTCCGCTTTCTCGAAGGGCCGTTGTTCTCGAATGTGATCCTGGCCGACGAGGTAAACCGCACGCCGCCCAAGACACAGGCCGCGCTGCTAGAAGCGATGCAGGAGCGGCAAGTCACGGTGGGCCGCGTGCGACATAAACTTTCGGACCCGTTCTTCGTGCTGGCCACGCAGAATCCCATCGAACAGGAAGGGACTTATCCGCTGCCCGAGGCGCAGCAGGATCGTTTCATGTTCAAGGTATTCGTAAACTACCCGAACTTCTCCGAGGAGTTCGAAATCGCCCGCCGCACCACGACCACGTTTAGCGATCATGTGGAGCCGGTGCTGACGGCCGAGGAGATTCTCGACTTGCAGCGCATCGTTCGCGAGGTGCCGATTACAGACCACGTCATCCGCTACGCGCTGTCGCTCATCCGCCAGACACGTGTTGGCGAGCCGGGTACGCCTGACTTCGTGCAAGAGCAGATCACCTGGGGGGCCGGTCCGCGGGCCGTGCAGTTTTTGATCCTAGGCTCCAAGGCCCGGGCATTGCTGCACGGCCGTACTCACGTTTCGACGGATGATATTCAGGCCCTGGTGAAGCCCGTGCTGCGGCATCGAATCGTGGTGAGTTTCGCGGCCGAGAGCGACGGAGTGACGGCCGACCATATCGTGGACCGGCTGGTGGAGATCACGCCGACCAAAGAGGACGAACTAACAAGCGATGCCCGATTCCAAAAGATTTTTGCATCCTGAAGCGATTGGCCGCATTGCTCGGCTCGACTTGCGAGCCCGCCACATCGTGGAAGGGTTCTTGTCGGGCATTCATAAGAGCCCCTACTTCGGCCAGTCGGTCGAATTCCTGCAGCATCGGGAATATACCCACGGCGATGAACTGCGGCACATCGACTGGAAAGTCTGGGCCAAGCAGGATCGTTTCTACGTCAAACAGTTCGAAGAAGACACGAACCTGCGGGCCACGCTGGTCGTGGATGTATCGGGGAGCATGCAGTACAACTCCGGCGAGACCAGCAAATACGAGTACGGCTGCACGATTGCCGCCTGCCTGGGTTATCTGCTGCTCCGCCAACAGGATGCCGTGGGTTGTGTTGCGTTCGACGAGGCCGTGCGCATCAAGGTTCCGCAGAAGACCAAGCGTAGCCATCTGAATTCCATCATTCAGGCGCTCGAGGCCAGCGGCCCGCAAGAAAAGACCGACATCGGGCCGATCTTGCGGGTGGCTGCCGAAACGTTTCCGCGCCGCGGCATGATGATTCTTGTTTCGGACTTGTTGGTCGACCGCGAGGGACTGTTCAAGGGAATCAAGCTGCTCAGGCAGCATGGACACGACGTGCTGGTGTTTCATGTCATGGACGACGCGGAATTGGACTTCGAATTCAACGGTCCAATGCGTTTTGAAAGCTTGGAACTTGACGAGCACCTGGCTTGCAATCCCAGGGCATTGCGTGAGGGTTATTTGGAGGCGCTCCACGCGTATTTGTCTGAAGTGCGTCACGGCTGCGCAAGCGACGGCGCGCACTATACCCTTGTGCGCACCAGCGAGCCGTTGGACGGCGTACTAGCGACGTTTTTGAACGACCGGAGGCAGATGCTGCGGAGGTAGCGACCAGCGGTCGACCTTGCACCAGGTTATCCATGCCGAGTTTTGTCTACGAATCGCTGTTGTGGTGGGGGCTGCCGCTCGTCGGTCTGCCAGTGTTGATCCACCTCATCAACTTGATGCGGCATCGCCGTGTGAAGTGGGCGGCGATGGAGTTCTTGCTGCAGAGTCAGAAGCGCCATCGAAAGTCGATCCTATTCAAGCAACTATTGTTGCTGCTGCTGCGAATGTTGGCTGTCGCCGCGGTCGTGTTGATGGTTGCCCAGCCGCTGATGCGAAATAAATGGGGGGCGCTGTTTGGCGGCAGCCGTACGCATCACATCGTGCTCATCGACGACAGCTTCTCGATGTCGGATCACTGGGCCGATACCACGGCGTTTGAGCAAGCCAAAGGCGTGATTGCCCGGTTGGCCGCCAGCGCCGAACGGCAGGATACTCCCCAAGTGTTTACGCTGTTGCGCTTTCGCGCGCCCACCAGTTGGGACGCGGAACCCAGCCGGATCTGCTTGAGGCCGCCGTCGACGGTCAATTTGCATCGAAGCTAGAAAGGGTGCTCGGGTCGCTGCAGCCGTCGGAAACAGCCGCCGACCCGCAAGAGGCGCTGGACGCGGTTGGTCGCTTGCCACCACGGGGCGACGACGAGGATCGTGTCATTTATATTGTCTCCGATTTTCGCGCCAATCAGTGGCAGGAACCTGTGGCACTTCGCAAGTCGCTGGAGTCCGTCAATTCCGCTGGCGCCCAGTTGCATCTGGTCAATTGCGTCGACAATGTTCATCAGAATCTGGCCGTGGCGACGCTTCGGCCCGGCGTGGGCACCCGCGCTGCGGGTGTGCCGTTGTTGGTTGAGATCGCGGTGCGCAATTTTGGGCCGAACGACGCTCGGAGTGTTTCGGTGGCCCTGGAGGAGGACGGCCACGCTCGCCCCCCGGTAGTCTTTGAGGAAATTCCCGCAGGCAAGACGATCATGCGGCGTTTTCCGGTGCTGTTCGAAACGGCGGGCCAACACGAACTCGTCGCTCACCTGCAAACCGATGCGGTCAGCGCTGACAACAGCCGTTCGCTCGTGATCGACGTACCGAAGGCCGTGGAAGTGCTTGTCATCGACGGCGACGCGCGTGCCCAGGATGCGTTCTTTCTTACGTCGGCGCTGTCGCCCGGAGGAAAGGTTGCCAGCGGTCTACGCACCCTCGTCGAACTGCCAAACTACCTGCGCGACCATCCGCTCGATCAATTTGAAACGATCTATCTGTTAAATATCGACCGGCTCGATGCGTCCGAGATTGCAGCGCTCGAGTCGTTTGTCGAGTCGGGTGGTGGTTTGGGGATTTTCCTGGGCGAAAGGTCGCGAGCCGACTTCTTCAATAATAGCCTGTATCGCGGAGGTCAGGGATTGTTTCCGCTGCCATTGCAGGGTCCTGACGAATTGATCGTCGACCGGTTGGAGAAGGCGCCCGATATCGAGGTGACCGACCATCCGATCTTTTCAGTGTTTGCCGGTGAGCGAAACAGTTTCTTGAACACCGTGACGATCAATCGATACTTTGCGGCTGAGAAAAACTGGTTGCCCGAGCCCGATTCGAGCACGCGTGTCATCGCTCGCTTGCGCAACAAAGCTCCGCTGGTGGTCGAGCGTCAATACGGCGAGGGACGAGTCGTGGCTTTCTTGACGAAGGCTTCTCCGCTGCAGACGGAATTGGGAAGCTGGAACAATTGGGCACGCGGGAACCCGAGTTTCGTGGTGGCGATGCTCGAACTGCAGTCCTACCTGGCTGAGGGTCGTCATCCGGATACGACGCGCCAGGTTGGATCGCCTTTGAGTCTGCCTGTCGATACGACACAATTCATGCCGCAAGTGCGGTTTGTCATGCCGCGCGAATTGGGCGGCGCGAGCCTCTCGGTGGACGCCGCGCCACCGGTGCGCAATACGCCACCGGCGCCAGATGCGGCTTCGGATGCCGCCGGAAAATCTCTCCTGCCCAGTCGCTTGCGGAACATCGGGAACACAACCGAGCGTGTCGCGGTTCTCAACGAGACTGACGCGAGTGGCATTTACGAGGCACGGCTAACGAAGATTGGCGGTGCCGAACTCGTCGAACGCTTCGCCGTGAACGTCGTACCGGACGAGGGCGATTTGAAGAAACTAAACGCGTCGGCCCTGGCCGGGCAACTTGACGGCGTTCGCTATGAGTACCACGAGGCCCAGGATATCAACTACAATCCGCACCAATTGGCCGGGTTCAATCTAGGTGAGAGCCTGCTGTACCTGTTGGTCTGCATATTGTTGGCCGAGCAGGCGTTGGCCTATGCGTGCAGCTATCATCCGCGCGCCAAGGAGGGACGTGCCTGATGCTGCCAACGTTGCTGGCGCAAACGCGCACCACCTACGAACTCTCGCGACTGCAGGAGTACACCGAACGGTGGCACTATCTGGTGCTGGCAGGTATTTGCGCCGCCGTCGTGGCCTTCGCCGTGTGGATGTACCGCCGCGACTCAGTCGAACTGCGCCGTGGCGTAGGTGCGATGCTGTTGGCGTTGCGACTGGCTGCCTTGGCCGGTTTGCTTGTGTTTTACCTGCAATTCGAAAAACGGACGGAGCGGAAAGTCGTTCACAACTCGCGAGTGCTCGTGCTGGTCGATTCCAGCTTGAGCATGGGCCTACACGATTCCACGGGCTCGGCCGTACCCGCGACACCCAATCGTATCGAACAGGTCGTGACGGTACTCGGGGATGGGAAACTCCTTGATACGCTGCGGCAGCGGCACGACGTGCAGTTGTCACGATTCGACAGCGATCTCGATCGCGTGGCGACACTTGGCAAGCTGCCGGCGGCCAGGTCGGACGACGCGAAGAAGTCGACTGCTCCGGACGAGCAGCCAGCGAGCAACGCGGCGACCAAGGATCAAAAAGCAGTCGACTGGCAAGCCGCTTTGTTGCCGCGTGGGAGCGAGACGCGACTTGGTCAATCGCTCCGCACACTGATTACCGAAGAGCGAACATCTCCGGTCTCCGGAATAGTCGTGTTTAGTGATGGGGGGCAGAATGCCGGCATCGATCCGGCCGTGGCGATCGCCGCGGCTCGCGACGCAAAGATTCCCATTTACACGGTCGGCATTGGTTCCGATCGGCGTCCGGCTAACGTGCGCGTAAGCGATTTGGTGGCTCCGGCGCGTGCCTTTCCTGGCGACAGTTTTCAGGTCACCGGTTACCTGCAATCGGAAGGGCTGGCAGACCGAACCGTGGCAGTGGAATTGCTCTCGCGACCAGCGGGCGAGGAGAATTCCCGCAACGAAGGCACGCTCGAAGCCAGCGAACGGATAACCCTTGGGGGACGCGGCGAGGTCGTGCCCGTGAAGTTCGATATCACGCCGGCCGAGCGTGGACGCCGTGTATTTACCCTCCGCGTAAAGGTCCCGCCCGAGGATAGCAACCCCAATGACAATAGGCAGGAAGTAGACGTAGAAATCGTTGATCGCAAGACGAAGGTGCTGCTGGTGGCCAGCGGCCCGACGCGCGAATACATCTTTCTCCGCAACCTGCTCAAGCGCGACAAAGAAGTCAGCGTCGACGTCTGGCTGCAGTCGGCCACCGAGGGAGCCTCGCAGGACGCCGATCGAATTCTCACGACGTTTCCCAGCACGCCCCAGGAAATGTTCGAATACGACTGTGTCATTGGATTTGATCCGGATTGGAGGCAGCTGGAGCCGACGCAAGTCGACTTGCTGGAGCGTTGGGTCGCCGAGAAGGCGGGTGGCCTGATCCTGCTGGCCGGTCCGGTCGAGATGGATCGCTGGGTGCAGGACCCAAAACTGGCGAAGCTGCGCGGGTTGTATCCGGTCGAATTCAATCGTCGGCTGACACTTTTCGAGGAAGGACGCTTTGGGTCGACAACACCCTGGCCGATCGACTTTTCACGCGAGGGTTTCGAGGCTGAGTTTTTGTGGCTGGCGGAAACCGGCAGCGGCAGCCAGCAGATTTGGTCCGATTTTCCCGGCGTTTATGGATACTATGGCGTGCGCGGGGCGAAGCCGGGAGCGACGGTCTACGGACGCTATTCCGATCCCGAGGCCGCCAGCGGCAACGAGCAGCCGGTGTACCTGGCCGGACAGTTCTACGGTTCGGGGCGCGTGTTTTATTTGGGCAGTGGCGAGATGTGGCGCCTGCGCCTTGGACGACCGTTACTTCGAACAACTCTATACGAAACTGATCCGCCATGTTTCCCAGGGGCGTTTGCTGTTGGGATCAAGCCGCGGCATGTTGCTGGTCGACCGCGATCGCTATTTGCTGGGCAATCCGGTGATCGTGCGAGCGCAGCTCAGCGATGCGCGCTTCGAGCCACTCGACCTGCCGAGCGTGGCGCTGCAGATTGCACGGCCGGATAGCATGGGCGAAACGTTGCGGCTGACACTTGATCCGGCGCAAGGGTATGTACGTCGGTCAATTCGCGGCATTGCAGGAAGGCACGTATCGTCTCGAGTTGCCGGTGCCCGACAGCGACGAGGAGGTGCTCACCCGCCGCATCCAGGTTCGCGTGCCGGACGTCGAACGAGAAAGCCCGCAACGAAACGACTCGCTGCTTTCGGAGTTGGCGTCGCGCACCGGAGGCACCTACTATGTCGGCGCCGACGCCGTGCTGGGCAGTCGCGGGTTGCCGCCCCTGGCGACGCGTCTCAAGGACCGGACGGAAACAACCTACCTAGCGGGAGTGACTGACCGCGATTTCGATTTCCGTTGGATGCGGGGATTGCTAATCGCCGTTTGCGGCGTTTTGTGTCTCGAATGGCTCATTCGCCGACTTTCGAAGCTGGCTTAAACCATGGCAACCGACGTTGAACCCAACACGAAGCTCGCGCCGGCGATCGAATCGCTGCTTGCCCGTTTGCGCCGACGGATTCGCGCGTATGTCTGGGCGGATGGCCTGGCGGCCGCGCTTGTGCTGTTGGGTGTAGCCTTCTGGCTGAGTTTGGCGTTTGATTGGTTGGTCGAGCCGCCAGTGCCGTTGCGCATCGTGCTGCTCGCGGCGGCCGGCGCAGCGCTCGGATACGTTGTCTACCGCTTCCTGTTCTCTCGCCTCTTGGTTCGATTGCACGACCGCAATATGGCGGTGCTGTTGGAGCGCCGTTTCGTGCAATTTCACGACAGCTTGTTGACGTCGGTCGAATTGTCCGAGCGACCGGACCATGCGGCTGACTTTAACCCCGAAATGTTGGCTCGGGCGCATCGTCAGGCCTTGACAGGTGCGAACCAGATCCATCTTGGCGCGGTGTTCAACAACGCGCCGCTGGTTCGACGAGCGAGTCTGGCCGTGGCGCTAGTGTTGTCAGTGGGCCTGTTTGCCGTCGCAGCTCCCTCGGCCCTTGCCACCTGGGCAAGTCGGAGCTTGTTGCTGTCCAGCGAACTCTGGCCGCGCAAGACGCATCTCTCGGTTGACGGCTTTGGCGATAGCGGACGCGTGAAGATCGCCCGTGGCAGCGATTGGGATCTGGTGGTTAATGCCAATGCGGCATTGGGAAATGTCGTCCCGGAAGTTGTCGAGGTTCGCTATCGTACCGTCGAGGGTGTGCGTGGCCGCGAAAACATGAGCCGCGAAGGCGTAGTGCCGCGAGGCGAGGGACAGGTTCAACCATATGCCTACTCCTTCAAGAGTGTCCTTGCGCCGCTGGAGTTTCACGTGTCCGGCGGCGACGATCGCGAAGGCCCGTACTTTCTCGATGTTGTTGATAGTCCCACGATCAGCAACATGACACTCCATTGCGAGTATCCGAGCTACATGCATCGTTCGACCCGTGCTATTCCGGTGGCCGGCCTGATGCAGGTGCCGCGCGGTACACAGATCACTATTCTTGCCAAAGCCAACAAGCCCCTCGTTGCCGTACAGATCGACGACGTGGCCGAGGAGGCCGCGCCGGTGACGCACCGCATCGAACTCGCCGCCGAAACGGGTCAGGCGCAAGAGCATTTCCAGTTTGCCATTGGCCGACTCGATGCTGACAAGACACTGCTGTTCACACTTAGCGACACCGATGGCATCAAGAGCCGCGACGCTGTGCGACTCACACTATCGGCAGTCGCTGACGAACCGCCGCAGTTGAACGTCGCGCTCAAGGGGATCGGCACGGCCATCACTCCCGCGGCACGTCTGCCTGCCGGTGGCGAGGTGACCGACGACTATGGCGTGTCGCGGATTTGGTTCGACTATCACGTCGACGAAGCCGAACCCCAGCAGCGGCCGTTCGACACCGTGGCCAGCGGTGAGGAGCAGTTGACGCTCAATGGCGCGATGGAGCTGGCCGATCTCAAGCTCGTGCCCAAACAGCGGCTTCACTGGGCAGTACAGGCGGCCGACGCGTGTTCCTTGCCGGGCGGACCCAATGTCGGCAGTAGTCAGCATTACGTGCTCGATGTTGTGACGCCGGACCAATTGCGATCGATGCTCGAAGCACGCGAGCTGCTGTTGCGTCGCCGCTTCGAGACGATGATCGAGGAGTTGACCGATACACGCGACTTATTGGCCGGAATTGAACCGCAACCCGCCGATGTTGCCGCGGGGCCATCGGCAAGCGTTGCGGACGACAACGTCGCGGACGTGGAGATCTCCGCGGCTCAGCGGCTCTCGCCAGCCGTGCAGGTAGAGCGCGTCGTACAAAACTGCGAGCGGAGCCAGCACGAGGTGGCTGAGCTCGGCCTGGCATTTGACGACATTCGATTGGAGCTGATCAACAACCGCATCGATACTGAGGAGCTCAAGACCCGCCTCAAGGAAGGCATTGCCGACCCGCTCAAGGCAATTTCTCAAGACCGCTTCCCACCCCTTTTGGAAAAGCTGAAACAACTGGGCGGAAAATTGGCCGATCCAGCCCGGGCTGTGACGACCCAAGCTCAGTCGTTGACCCAAATCGACGCGATTCTCGTCGAGATGCAGGGCGTTCTTGGTAAAATGTTAGAGTTGGAGACGTTCAACGAGGCGCTCGATATGTTGCGCAGATCATCGAGAACCAGGAGCAAGTAAACCAAGAGACCAAGCAGAAACAGAAGAAGGATCTCCGCAGTCTGATCGAGTGAAGGATCCCCCCGAGAGTCTTTTCCCATGAGAATAGCCTGGCTGGCAGCAATCGTACTCGGTGGAGCGTGGCTCTCTGGGCTTCCATCCGTGGCGGCCCAGGAGCCGGACGATCCGTCCCTTCCTGCAGCGGCGGACAACGAAGCGCCCGCGGCGCCGGCGGACCCCCTGCTCAGCAAGCAGCAGCAGGTAGCCGATCGGTTCCGCGAGCTCGAGCGGCTGATGTTGCGGATGGCCGAATTGACCGCGCCCACCGACCCCCGTCGCGCGGCACTCTTGCGACAGGCGGTGGCCCAGAGCAAGGAGCGGTCGATTGACCAGCAGTTTGACGCCTTGGTGGAGTTGCTCAAGCAGGAACGCCTTTCAGCGGTCGTCAAGAACCAGAGCGAGGTGCATGGCGACTTGGTCAAGCTCTTGGAGCTACTTCTCAGCGAAGATCGATCGAAGCGTATTGAGTCGGAAAAGGAGCGAGTTCGCGAATATCTGAAGCGAGTCAACAAGCTCATCAAGGAGCAGAAATCGGTTCAGAATGCCACGCAGCGTGACGCCGATGCCCAAGAGTTGGCTGATCGTCAGGGCGACCTATCGGACAAGACAGGCAAGCTGGCCGACGATCTGCGCGAGGAGAACTCCCCGAACACGCCCGGTGGCAAAAATGAGGAAGAGAGCAAGTCCGGCGACAAAGAAGAGAAACAGAACTCGCCAGACAAGCAAGACGCTAATGAGGACTCGCAAGACAAGGAAAGTGAAAAAAAGGCCGAGAAGAACTCCGAGAGCGAAAAGTCAAAGGATGAAGAATCCGATGGCGAGAAGGCCGAAAGCAAACCCTCGGGCGGTGAGAAATCCGAGGGGGAGTCGCAGCAAAGCGAGAAATCAGAACGTGAGTCGCAGGCCGGCAAGCCGCAGCAGGGTGCGCCACCTGTGGAGCCACCAAATTCGGGTCAGCCGCAAGGCGAACAGCAAAGCCCGCAGTCGGAACAGAACCCCGCGCAACAGCGGTTGGAGAAAGCCCAACAGCGCATGCAGGAAGCGCAAAAGAAGCTCGAAGAGGCGCAGCGTGAGGACGCCACCGAAAAACAGGAAGCCGCGTTGCGCGAGCTCGAACAAGCCAAGGCCGAACTTGAAGAGATCTTGCGGCAATTGCGCGAGGAGGAAATGGCCCGCACGTTGGCGATGCTCGAGGCCCGCTTCCGCAAGATGCTCGATGCGCAGATGCAAGTCTACGAGGGTACTCAGCGGTTGGACAAGGTGCCCGAGGTGCAGCGAGATCGCGATGACGTCATCGAGGCAGGCCGGCTCAGTCGCAAGGAGGCGGAGATTGCCGTCGAAGCCGACAAAGCATTGGCCGTGCTGCAGGAAGAAGGTTCGGCCGTGGCCTTTCCGGAGGCGGTCGTCGAGATCCGCGACGACATGATCACGGTGCGCGATCGGTTGGCGGAGGCCAAAATCGGTGAAATGACCCAGGGGATCGAACAGGACATCATCGCCGCGCTCGAGGAAATGATTACGGCCCTGGATAAGGCTCAAAAGGAGATGCAGGAGCAAAGCCAACAACCCCCGCCGATGCAGGCCGGCGGCGAAAATGAAATGCCGCTCGTCGATACGTTGTCGGAACTGAAGATGATCCGGGCACTCCAATTGCGAGTCAACACTCGGACCAAGCGTTTTGCGGAATTGACGAAGACGGAGCAGGCAGATCAACCAGAATTGCTCGAAGCGCTGCGCCGTTTGGCGGAACGGGAACAGCGGATTCACAAAGTTACCCGCGACATCGTGCTAGGGAGAAATCGATGACCGCTAGTCGTTTGCGAAGTCTGTCGTTGCTCTTGGTGCTGGCCGTCGTTGGCGGCCGCGCTGTCGTGGTCCTGGCCGATGATCGTCCGAATCAGCCCTTTGCACAGCGCGCGACTTGGAAGCCGTCCTCCACCGCGGACGTCCGGCAGCAGGTTTTCTCCTGGCTCGAGACGTCGGGCGCCGACATGAATGGCCGCGCTTCTGCCGAGGCACTCTGGCAAACGGCGACGATGGAAGACGACGGCGATTACCTTTTGGACCTGACTTGTGCGACCTTCGCCTTGATCGAGCCGCAGGCCAAGGAACTAGTTGACTTTTGCTCGCAACCACGGAAATCGGCGCCACTGCCGGATGTCACCTGGCTCAGCGCACCGGCAACTCCGGAACTGTTGCGCAACAACCTGCGGCTGTACTTCGGCCGCTGGCTTGTGCAGGAGTTGCTTTACGACGAAGCCGCCGAGCAACTAACGACGCTCAAAACCGGCGATGTGGTCGATCCGGCCGCCCTGCTCTTCTACCAGGCTGTGGTCTATCACCGCACGCTGGCCCGAGACGAAGGATTGTCGGCCATCGGGCGGCTGCTCGAGCGTGAAGACGAGATCCGCGCCGATATGCCTCGCTGTGCCGACTGATGCAAGCCGACTTGGAGGGATTGAAGGAAGACTCACTTGACCACATTGCCCGGCGGATGGAAGACATTCGCCGTCGGCTCGACCTGGGACGTGCCGGGCCCAAAGGTGCGCGAAGTCGAAGACGGCGTGATCGCCTCGCTCGACAAGCTCATCGAGGAGTTGGAAAAACAACAACAAGCGGCCGCGGCCGCAGCAGCAGCCGCCCAGGGCGGCGGCCAAAATGCGCCATTGCAACCTCTGCCAGATAGCATGCCGATGGGTGGCAAGGGGGAAGGCAAAGTTGCCAACAAACCGGTGGGCGACGGCAGCGGCTGGGGCGATTTGCCACCCAAGCAGCGCGACGAAGCACTGCAACAGATTGGCCAGGAGTTCCCTGCCCACTATCGAGATATGATCGAACAATACTTCCGCAAGCTTGCGACCGAAGAAAGCGTCGAGAAATAGGGCCTAAACTTGTGTTGATGCTTAGCGTATTGATCACGGCCACCCTGGCCACCACTGTGCCTTTTCAGGCCCATGCGCTCGACGGTCATACTGTCGTGGGCGAACTGGCGGCACTGTCGTCCAAGGAGCTCGTGCTCCAGACTGATTCGGGACCAGTTAACTTGCCGTTGTCGACGCTCGCCTCTCTGGCCCCGCGGACACCGCGAAATGTGTCGCCCAGTGGCGCACCGCTGTGGATTGAATTGCGTGGCGGCTCCGAGCTGCCCGCCATCGGCTACGAGGTGACGAAAGGAATGGCCACGGTGCGGATTTCCGCCGATAAGTCGCGAGAGCTTCCCACCCGGGCCGTCCGTTCGGTACGGTTTGGTTCGGCGATCGAGCAGGACCCGAAACTGGCCAAGCAATGGTCTGATATCACCGAGATGAAAACCGCCGGTGACCTGCTTGTGATTCGTAAGGAGGAGGCTCTCGACTACCTCGAAGGCGTCGTGCGCGACATCAATTCCGAAACGTGTCAGTTCGATCTCGATGGCGAGACGGTTGCGGTCAAACTGGGCAAGATCGCGGGCATCGCTTATTCGCAGGCCGGAGCAATGGAATTGCCCGAGTCCATTGGGAAGTTGGTAGCTACCGACGGAACGCGACTTGCCATGCGGTCGGTCGAACTGACAGACGACGTGTTGAAAGTCGCAACGACTGCCGGTACGACGTACGCAATGCCGCTCGTCGACGTGGCCCGTTTCGATTTTTCCTCCGGCAAGATTGTCTACCTGAGCGACCTGGAGCCGGAAAGCGTGACGTTTACTCCGCTCTTCGGTTTTGAGAAGCCACCCCAAGGCTTACTGGGATTCTACGAATACCGACGCGACACCGGCTTCGAGCAAAGCCCCTTGCGGCTCGATGGCCAGGTGTTTCGCAAGGGCCTGGCGCTGGCTTCCCGCACTGAGCTCGTTTACAAACTCCCTGGCAATTTTCGATTATTCCGCACGATCGTGGGTATCGACGACTCGACTCGTGAGACAGGGAGCGTGCGTCTGACGATTTCCGGCGACGGCAAAGTGTTGTGGCACGGTGAAGTCAAGGGGACCGATCCACCATTGCCACTGGAGCTTGAAATCGCCGGAGCCCGGCGGCTGGAAATCCTGGCCGACTATGGCGAAGGGCTCGACGTGGGCGATCGGCTCGATCTGGGCGACGCTCAAGTGACGAAATGAAGGACCTAATCCAGCGGCGCAGGGACAAGCACGTTCGGAGGAATTGCGGAATGCGGTTGATTAGCATGCGAAATCTGGCTGCCATTGCGGCGCTGCTGTTGTTGCCATCATTTGGCATGGCTCAGGTCGATCCGGCCGTACTGAAGGCGGAGCAGGAGCGGATTGCCGTTGTGAAGCGCTGCGTCGCCTCAACATTGGCGGTGTTCTCGCCGGGCGGACAGGGCGGCGGCTCGGGCGTCGTCATTTCGCCCGATGGCTACGCCCTGTCGAACTTCCACGTCACCAGCGCCACCGGCGACGCGATGCAATGCGGCATGGCTGACGGCAAACTTTACGACGCGGTGATTGTGGGGCTCGATCCGACCGGCGACGTGGCCCTGATCAAGCTGCTGGGCCGCACCGATTTTCCGGCGGCCGAGCTGGCCGATAGTGATCGCGTGCGCGTGGGCGACTGGTGCTTCACGATCGGAAATCCGTTCTTGCTGGCGACCGACTTTCAGCCGACGGTGGCCTACGGCGTGATCTCGGGCGTGCATCGCTACCAGTATCCGGCCGGCACGATTCTGGAATACACCGACTGCATTCAGGCCGATGCCGCAATCAATCCCGGCAACTCCGGTGGTCCAATGTTTGACGATCAAGGGCGGTTGATCGGCATCAACGGCCGAGGTTCGTTCGAAAAGCGGGGCCGCGTGAATGTCGGCGTGGGCTACGCGATTTCCATCAACCAGATCAAGAATTTTCTCGGCCATCTGAAGAGCGGTCGGATTGCCGATCATGCCACGCTCGGGGCGGTCGTGCGTAGCGATGAGAATCGCCGCGTGATCGTCGACGATATACTCGAAGAATCGGACGCCTATCGTCGCGGCCTGCGCTACGGGGATGAGATCGTGGCCTTCGGTGGCCGCTCGATCGACACGGTCAACGAATTCAAGAACGTGCTCGGCATCTTTCCGCGCGGGTGGCGCGTGCCACTATCGTTTCGGCGGCAAGGTGAGCGGTACGATGTGCTCGTGCGGCTTCGCGGAGTGCATGCTCAAATCGAACTCGAGGAAATGATCAAAGCCGAACAGCAGGATCCGCATGGCCCAATGCCCGAGCCGGGAGAACTGCCAAAGGGAGAACCAGGTGGAAAGCCGGGCGAAGAGCCAACTCCGATGCCGCGGCCGGCACGCAAGAAGGCACCACCGATGCCCGAAATCGTCAAACAGCATTTCATCGCCAAGCCGGGATACGTCAACTACTACTTCAACCAACTCGAGCGCGAGCGAGTTTGGGCGGGAATCGTCGGTCGGGGCGGCTATGCCGACTGCCAGGGCGTGTGGACGCTCACCGGACTCACCGGCGCAAGAGGAGTTTCGGCTCGAGTTTTCCCCGGACGAGGCGGCGCTCAAATTGCCCGCCGGCGAACTGCGCGTGGAGCTGACCGGCGGTCTGTCGAACCATCGCGAGCCGCCTGGCAGCGGTGGACTGCTCGCTTCGCTGGCCACGTGGCGGCGGTTGCTCGTTGAAGGCCTCGAGAACTTTGGGCAGGTGACGTACCTGGGGACGATGCCGATCGCCGGGAAGGAAGGACTTTGCGACGTGCTAGAGGCGTCGTACGACGACGTCGAGTGCCGGTTCTACTGCGATCCGGTCGATGGCAATCTGATCGCGATGGATATGACGCCCGAGTTGGATGTCGACCCGTGCGAATTGTATTTCGATCACTTCCAGGAGTTTTCCGGTCGTTGGCTTCCCAGCCGCATTGAGGTGCGGCATGGTGACGGCTACGGCTATCTGTTCCTCGTGAAACACTACGGGTTCAACGTGGAGGGGCCGCAGGATGGGGAGTGAATTGCGAAGGACAAACGACCGAGGTAAGGCAATAGGGAACGCAGGGGTTCGCCTCGCGGCAGTCACCTGGGCGCTGACGGCGCTGCTTGTCGGGCGGGCTAGCGCGGCGGACTCGTTTGCAGCCATGATTGACGAGAACCAGCCAAAGATGGTCAAGATCTACGGCGCGGGTGGAATCAGCGGCCTGGAGCCGTATCAGAGTGGATTTCTGATTTCCGCCTCGGGGCACGTGCTGACGGTTTGGAGCTATGTGCTCGATACGGATTACGTCACGGCCACGCTTGATGATGGTCGGCGGTTTGAAGCGAAATTGTTGGGAGCTGATCCGCGGTTGGAACTGGCCGTATTGAAGATCGAAGCCGAAGAGTTACCCCATTTCGATCTGGCCGCGGCCGTGCCGGCTGGCGGCGGTACCCGCGTGTTGGCCTTCAGCAACTTGTTTGGCGTGGCGACCGGCGACGAACCGGCCAGCGTGCAGCATGGCGTAGTTGCTGTGAAGACCCGGCTCGATGCCAGGCGCGGCGTGTTTGAGTCGCCATACACGGGGTCGGTCTACGTGCTCGACGCGATGACCAATAACCCAGGCGCGGCCGGCGGCGCCCTTGTCAATCAACACGGTGAACTGCTGGGCATGCTTGGTAAGGAACTCCGCAGCGCGCAGAACAACATTTGGCTGAACTACGCAATACCGATCGAGGAGTTGCGGAACTCGATCGAACAAATCCTGGCCGGCAAGTTTCGGCCATCGGAAGACCAGCCACCGCTGGAGCCTGCCGAAGCGGTTGATTTGGCCGCCCTGGGGCTGGTGCTGGTGCCCGACGTGCTGGAGCGTACGCCCCCCTATGTTGACCTGGTGCGCGCTCGCTCGCCCGCAGCTGCGGCGGGCATTCAGCCGGATGACCTGATTGTCTTCCTCGGGGATCACCTGGTGCATTCGTGCCAGGGATTCCGAGACGAATTGGCACACGTCGAGCATGGCGCTACGCTCCGGCTCGTGCTAATGCGCGGTCAGGAGCTGGTGGAAGTGGAGCTCAAGAGCGATAACGGAGCCGTGCAACCGTGATGACTCGCAACATAAATCGATTCGGACGGGAATTGCTGTGCGCTGCCATGCTTGCCGTGGTTGCAATTGGCACCGCGCATGCGCAAGAGTCGATTTCCGAGCGCGAAGAGCGGGCCTTGCAGGCGGCCGTCGAGCGCGCGGCGCCGGCGGTTGTGCGTATCGAAACCGTGGGTGGACTGGAACGGTTAGGGCGCATGCTCGTTGGTACGGGGCCAACAACTGGGCTGGTCGTTTCGTCCGATGGCTACATCGTTTCCAGCGCGTTCAATTTTGCTCAAAAGCCCGACTCGATTCTGGTGACGTTGCCAGGTGGCAAGCGGCACGCGGCCAAGCTAGTGGCCACGGACCACAGCCGCATGGTCGTTTTGCTGAAAGTTGATGTTGAAGACGAACTCGTGCCTGCCGAGCCGGTGCCGATCGGCGAGATGCATGTCGGTCAATGGGCGCTGGCGGTGGGGCGCACTTTCGAGGCCGAGAGGCCAAATGTCTCGATGGGCATCGTCAGCGCGCTCGATCGCATCTGGGGCAAGGCAATCCAAACCGATGCCAAGGTCTCCCCGAACAACTACGGCGGGCCGCTGGTGGATATCACAGGGCGGGTCTTGGGAGTGCTTGTGCCAATGTCGCCCCAAGGCAGCGGCGACGTGGCCGGCGTCGAATGGTACGACTCCGGAATCGGCTTCGCAATCCCGCTTGAAACCGTGTTGCAAGTGTTGCCGCAAATGAAACAGGGCCAGGACCTCTACCAGGGGCTGCTTGGCATTTCGCTCAAGGGAGACGACCTCTTTGGTACGCAGCCGGTCATTGCTGCCGCGGCTGCCACCGCACCGGCTTTCAAGGCGGGCCTTCGCGCGGGAGATAAGATCGTTGAGCTCGCCGGTCAGACAATCGAGCGTCAGGCCCAACTCAAGCACGCGCTGGGTCCAAAGTATGCCGGTGAGAAAGTTCAGGTCATCGCACTCCGCGGCGACGAGCGCATCGTGCGCGAAATCGAGCTGATCGACAAGGTGGACCCCTATGTGACACCGTTTCTGGGTGTGCTGCCGATGCGTGGTAAATCGACCGAGGGCGGTGTTTCTTTGCGTTACGTCTACCCTGACAGTCCGGCAGCCAGCGCCGGCCTGAAAGCGGGCGACCTATTGATTTCGTTTGGTGGCCAGAAGGTCGAACGTACCGGTTCGATGTTCGAAACGCTGCAAACATTGTCGCCCGGCGAATCGGTCGCAGTGGAAGTGAAACGCGGCGATGAAACACTGCTGGTCAACCCGCAACTTGGCACACTGCCTGAGATGTTGCCGGGCAAGTTGCCGCCCGCCTATCAGTCGAGCGAGCCGGCGCCGGCTGCTGCCGCTGGGCCACAAGTCGGTAGTGTGCCGATTAAGCTTCCCGAGTTTGAGAACGAGTGCGTTGCCTATGTGCCCGCGGACTACACGCCCGACGCGCCGCATGGACTAATTGTTTGGTTACATGCACCCGGCGGTTTTGACGAACAGGATCTGATCGCGCTTTGGAAGCCGCTTTGCGAGCAATACGGTTTCATCCTTCTTGCTCCAAAATCCGGTGAGAAGTCTAAATGGCAACCGACCGAGGCCCGTATCATCCGTCGTTTTATCGATGCTGCGACCAAGACCTACTCGATCGATCCAGCCCGCGTCGTGCTGCATGGCCACGAAGGAGGCGGTGCCATGGCGTACCTGGTTGGTCTTACCAATTTGGACATCGTGCGGGCGGTAGCCGTCGTTGATGCTCCCCTGCCGCGTCTGTCCCGCCTGCCGCAACCGGAGCCAGTGCATCGGCTGGCTTTCTATACGACGCTGGCCACAAAGACCGAGCGAACCAAAGCCGTCGAGGCGGGCATCGAGCAGTTGCGCGAGGCCAAGTATCCGGTCGTAGTCGAAAAGGTTGGCGAGCAGGCTCGGTATCTTACGCCCGCAGAGCTTGAGGCCCTGGTACAGTGGTTTGACTCGCTTGACCGTATCTGAGCTTTGGAATGCTGGTGGCCGGCTTCACCGCATTGCCCTGGGCAGCCGCTACTCGAGTCGTGATAATCGAAAGCATGCGCGCCGCCATCGGACTGTTCGCCGTGATGTTGCTGATCGCCGGCATCGTCATGCGCAACCAGGTCGATGAAGCAATCTCGGGAGGGTGCCTGCGAGTTGGTCTGATGATGTCAGTTTGGTGGTTTGCCTACCCGCAAGTGAAAAATGTTCCACGGTGGCTGGCTGTTACCGGCGGCGTGATGCTGTTCCTGGTTATTCTGCGGCCAAAGTTGCTGATTTTGGCGATTCCCGTGTTAATTGTGTTGTGGCTATTGCGTCCACGCGTGCCGCGAGGCGAGTCGGCGAGCAGGCAGTGAGCCCGTTCAACGTGCAAGCCTCGCTGGAGTTAAAGTTCGGACGCGAGTGGCGCAGTCGGCGTATTTGCGAGAGTTTCGGCCGGCTCGCTTTCGGGCAGCCATTTGCCGAGCGGCGATGAGGCGCGAGCGAACAGAATCAAGGCAACTAGCACCAGGCCGGTTGCAAAGACAAATGCCGCGCCAGGAAAGTAGAACGGGGCTGCCTCGCTGGTGAAGTAGCCGAAGAGCTGCGTCATCATTACCGGCCCAAGAATGGCGGTTAGACTGAATAGGCTCGCGACCGCGCCTTGCAGTTCTCCCTGCGACGACTTGGGAATCCGATGCGACATAAGTGCGTTGAGCGACGGGAATGTCAGCCCGGCCAGCATTCCGACCACCATGCACGGATACATGACCCAGCCCTGCCAGGCAGCGGCATAGCCCAGGTAGCCGAGCCCGGCGGCCGTCATCCCGATCAGCACGGCCGTTCGTTCGCCGAGGCGCGGCACGAGCACGCGTGTCATACCGGCCTGCACGGTGGCCATCAGCACGCCGGCAAACGCCAGGGAAAAACCGATCTCGGTCGGCGACCATTCGAACTTCTGCTGGGTGTAGAAGGCCCAGGTGGCGGGTAGCACCTGGTGGCCGAGCATCCAAAGAAAGAGGACCGTCGCGAGCAAACTAATCGAGGGGTATTGGCGGAGTTGCAGGACCGTGCCCAACGTGTTGGCTCGTCGCCAATGAAACGGGCGGCGCGATTCGCGTGGCAAACTTTCGGGCAGGACGAAGAGGCCATAGGCCATGTTCAACAGCGCCAGCGCCGCAGCCGCGAAGAACGGTGCCCGGGCCCCATAGTCACCGAGCAATCCGCCAAGTGCCGGTCCAAAGATGAATCCCAGGCCGAATGCCGCTCCCATCAGGCCGAAGTTCTGCGCACGCTTTTCGGGCGGACTAACGTCGGCGATGTACGCGTTGGCGGTTGTATGAGCGGCGCCTGCGATGCCGGCTATCGCCCGGCCAACGAACAACCAACCGATCGTCGGTGCCAGACCCATTAAAAAGTAGTCGACGCCGAACGCCAATAGCGATAGGAGGAGCACCGGACGACGGCCGAAACGGTCGCTGAGATTGCCGATGATCGGGCCAAAGATGAACTGCATGCTCGCATAGGCGAACGCCAGCCAGCCGCCATAGAGCGACGCCCGACTGACGTCGACGTGCGTTAATTCCATGATCAGGCTTGGAATTACCGGCATCACGATGCCGAACCCGATCGTGTCGATCAACACAGTTACGAAAATGAATGCCAGGGCAGCGTTGCTGTCTCGCTTGGTCATGTGCGTTGAGCCGCTAATCTCGCAAGCGGCTTACCGGTGAGTCGATACACGGTCCATTCATCCTGAGGCTTGGCTTCGAGGCTCTGATAGAAGCCGATTGCCGGTGCGTTCCAGTTGAGCACGGCCCACTCCAATCGCGCACAGCCTCGTTCGACGGCAAGTTGCGCGACGTATTGCATCAGGCCCTTGCCCAACCCGCGGCCGCGGTGCTGTTCTTCGACGAAGATATCTTCCAGGTAGATGCCCGATCTGCCAAGAAATGTAGAGAACGAATGAAAGAATACGGCGATGCCGGCGGGTTCGTCGCCAACATAGCCGATGGCGACTTCGGCCACGGGGTTCGCGCCGAAGAGACGTTCTCGCAGGTCTTGCGCGGTGGCTGTCACGGCGCTGGACATCCGCTCGTAGTCGGCCAGGGCGCGGATCAGCCGCAGAATGGTTGGCACGTCCGCCTCGGCGGCCGACACAATGCGTAAGTCACTCAAATCGCTCACCGGAAGCTCCTCCGAACGACAATCGCCCCCGCCAACGCACCCAGACACGCGGGCTCCGCCGATGGTTCAGTTAATCTGCTCAACCGATCTTTTGCTTTAGTTCGGTGAGCAGTGCCAGCGCTCGGCCAATCTCGGCCTTTTGACGTTCGGGCTCCTGCGGAATTTCGCGTTCGATGGTGAGCGGGCCGTGATAACCGATCTTGTCCAGAGTGCGCAGATAGCGTTCCATGTCGACGTCGCCTTCGCCGAGGGGAACTTCTTGGCCCCATTCGTTACCCGGATTGGCTGCCCACTTCCCATCCTTGCAGTGGACGCTATGGACGTAGCGGCCGACTTTTTCCAGGGCTTCGATCGGCTCGCCGGAACCGTACAGGATCATGTTGGCAGGATCAAAATTGATGAACAGATTGTCGCGCTGCGTGCCGGTGATGAATTGCAGCAGCGAATCGGCAGATTCCTGGCCCGTCTCCAAATGCACGTTTTGGTTCTGGCTCTGGCAGTGGTCGCACAACTCACGCGTGACGGACAGTACTTCGCCGTAGAGCGGATCGCTAGGCTCGTGCGGCACGAAGCCGAGATGAAGCGCGACGACGTCGACGCCGAGCAACCGGGCGAAGTCGGCAATTTCCTTCATCTCCTTGGTTCGGTCGGCACGGGTTTCGGGCGGCACAAGCCCGACGGTGCGTGTGACTGTCGGGATGTCGGCATAGCTTTCTCCCTCGAAGCCGCCGAACACGGCCGTAATACGAATGTCGAAATCCGAGAGCCGATCGAGAAATCGCTTTGCGTTACCGGCCGTGCGGGTGGATTTCGCGGGGGCATGCAATTGAATCGTGGGAACGCCCAGATCATGGGCCACTTCGAGCTTCACGCCCAATCCAGCGTCGATGCTGGCAAATACGCCCAGGGGCCATTTTTCCACGGCAGGTGCTCCTCGTGAGATGAAGTCGGCGGTGCGGCGAACAGCCGGACATCATAGTGCGGGAATTGCCGCGAGTTCAACCCGCCGCGTGCGAAGAGCGAGGGCGTGACCGTACGTCGACCACGATAAGCGCAACAATACGGCATCGCTGGCAAGGAAAGCCGCTTCTTGGGCAGACGGCGGAGACAGATTCGACCCCCGACTGCTACGCGTAGCGGCCAAGGTCGGGTTTGACGCCTTCCGGGGTTTCGTCGCTATCGATCTCGAACCATTCCGGTTTGAAATCGATACGGCGGTTGTCGCGCATGGCAATGTTGGTGACCAGCGCGATCACCGCATCGCCCAGCGCCACCGAGGGCTTGCAGCGCGGCTGATTTTCGGGATCGGGATTGCGGATGCACCAGGCCCAGTGTTCGAGTTCCTCGGTGTAGCCGCGGCTGACCGGACCTCCGATAGCCTGCGTGGCAACGGATGCCTCGCCGCCGCCGCTTTGCGTGGTGTCGAGCGTGGGGCCGCCAGCAGAGCCCTTCGAGACGGTGAGGCTGGTGGTGGTCGAGGCCCGATTGCTGAACAGCATCACGTCGGCCTCGCGTTCGAGGATCAAAGTGCCGTCGGTGCCCAGCACGGTTTCGCCGTAGCCGCCGAAACCATTGCCGTTGATCGACGAGTACATCACGCCGATCTTTTTGTCCGGGTTGCTTTCGTATTCGGGGCCGGGGAACTCGTAGACGCAGTAGACGTGATCTTCGCAATCGCGGTCGAGCGGGAATAGCGAACGCATGCCCGCGGCCGCCACGTTCAGTGGCAGGGCCTTCTTGCCGTCGTCGCGCAGACCACTGATGAAGATGCCGGCCGCGTCGAGCTGATGGCTGCCCAGTTCGGCCATTAGGCCGCCGCCCGTGCGATTCCAGAGCCGCCAACGAATGAGTTCCTCCAACGCGCTGCGGCGATGTCCGTTGGCCAGGGTGATTTCCTCGTAGCCGTAGTCCTCGGCCTTGACGTTGCCGTCCATGTACTGCATTTCCAACTGGGCAACTTGTCCCTGCAGCTTGTCAATCAGGTTTTCGCGGGCGTTCGATAGCTCCTTTTCCAGCGACTTGAGCTTTGAGTCGATTGTCACACCTTGCGCCGTTTCGATGTCCTTCTTCAGACGTGCAATGCGTTTGGCCATCTCCTCGTTCGGCAGCGGCATCGACCAGCTATCGCGACCGGGCAAATTGCCGCGGTGCCATTGAGCGCGGATCATGTGAATGTCGCCAATCATGCCGCGGCGGATCGTGTCGACGGCGTTGTCGTACAGCACGCTGTAGTGGCGCTGGTGACCGGTGGCCAGAATCTTGTTGAGCTCTTTGGACGTGCGGGCCATCTCCTTGCATTCGTGAACGCTGTGGCCCATCAGCTTTTCGGTCAGCACGTGCTTGCCGGCTTTCATCGCTTCGATGGCGACCGGGGCATGCAGGTGGAGCGGCAATGCGATAATTACGGCTTCCACGTCGTTGTCGGCCAACAGATCGTGATAGTCCTTGTCGTAGACCTTCACGTGTTTGCGGGCTTCGTCTTCGGTCTTCCAGTCATATTTGCTCATCAGCCCGCAGCGAACTCGCAGCGCGTTGTCGCTCGAATGATCGCCGTGAAAGGCGCGATGGACGTTGTAGGGCCGAATGTCGGCGATAGCGACAACCTGGATGTAGCTGGGCGTAATGGCGCCCATCAGCACGTTGCCTTCGTCGCCCGTGCCGATCACGCCGACACGCAGGGGATTGCTGACTGACGAGCCGTAGCCGAAATACATCGCACCCAGGCCTGCGCCTGAGACGGCCCCGGCGGCGATACCCGCCTTGAGGAAGTCGCGGCGGGTAACGCCGAGCACGTTGTAAAAATTGTCCTTGCCGACGGCTTTTTCTTCAGGACTGAGATACATCGCTATTGCCTTTCGTCGCGGCCGTGCGCCCAAAGATGAAATAATGGACAAAGAAGTCGAGGCCGCCCCAGCGTCCCACATGCGTGGTGGCCAGGGCCAGCAGGGCAAACATTTCGACCAGTTGATTGTAGGTTGGAAGGGCCTCGGAAACCCAAAACGGCTGCATAGAAACCACGGACATCAGGAACGCCGCGCCGGCCAGGCAGGCCGTGCGTGTGAATAGCCCGAGTAATAATAGACCGCCTACTCCCATGATAACATAAGTCATCATGTCATCGACCTGATCGATCGAAGTGCGCGCGCGAGGCAACGGTCCCATGTCGCGCTGTTGCGCGGTCAACAGCTCGCCAAGCGTTGTTTCGTGGTCCAATTCCAGGGCCAAAAGTTCGGTCCGCCAACCCGTGGCTTCGGCCTTGAGGGCCGCGTGGTTGGTGGCCAGGCGTTGTTTGCGAAACGGCACGTCCTCCGCATCGGGCAACTTTTCAACGCCGCGGGCGCGGCGCCATTGATGGACGTGGTTGGCCAATTCTTCCCGCCGGGCATTTCCCCACGAACGGACCAGGGCCTGGAATTCACGCGTGACCTTCACCGATTCGTCTTGCTGCTTTTTGTCGAGCCCGTAGTGCCGTGCGAAGGCTTCGCGCCGCCGTTCGAGGTCGCTTTCGACCTGCTGGACCCAGCTTTTGGCCGCATCAGCTTCCTTGTCAGGCCGCTCCTCATGTAGCCATGCGTCCATGCCATGGTAGTCGGGCAAATACGATTGATAAAAGGACGCCAACGGTCCGGTAGCGCTGCGTAGCGTGCCTTCGGACGACCAGGCGGGATCCGTATAGTGCTTGACTCCCTCGTTGAAGAAATGCCATCCAATGTTGATCCGCAACACGACCAGCATAATGACCGTGGCGGTGCTAATGCCGTAGCGATAAGACACGAGGGGAATTCTCCTTGGGGCGGTGGGCGGTAACATCGTCGGTTGGCCGATTCGTGCGGCATCGAAACGCACGAAGACGCCGAGGCGGGGAGCGTCTGCAGCAGGCCCACAGATCACATTGTACCTCGTGACACCCTGTTTAATCCAGCCGCCAGCCGAGAGGATTTTGCGAGTTTGAGGGGCAAATCGACCGGGCAATTGCTGGGTGTAACTACGATGGATTGATCCGACCAGTTCGAGAGATGCTCGTCCGCGGCCGATCAGTTGAAGTTTTCCCCGGGCGTGGCGGACGGTACGATTGACGCGATTCCACTCCATGGTTATCAGCTTTGCGGTTTCCGATGCGTATTGTTCTTTGCTATCCAGTTGAACGGCGGCACTACCATCAAATCGCAAGCGTGGCCGGAATGGCCGAGGTGGTCGATGCTGGCCAGCAACACATTGCTAGCGAGATTCTGCGGGCCGACATTTTTTGCGGCCACGCGAAGGTTCCCATGGATTGGCCTGCCGTGGTCCAAGGAGGGCGATTGAAATGGATTCAATCGTCGGCAGCGGGACTCGATCATTGTCTCGTGCCGTCGGTGATTGAATCCGAAATTATCGTCACGAGCGCGTCCGGCGTGCTGGCGGATCAGGTTTCTGAGCACGCCACGGCCCTCGTTACCGCCCTGACCCGCAAATTGCCGGTCTTTTTTCGGGCCCAACAAGCCAAAGAGTTCGTGCGACGGCCGACCGGCGATTTGCACCACAGCACGTTGGGGATTGTTGGTTTTGGCGGCGTCGGGCGGCGGATTGCGGAAGTGCTCAGCCCCTTTAAAACTCGAATTCTGGCAACCGATGTATTCCCGATCGATAAGCCCGACTACGTTGAGGCTCTCTGGCCGGCGGAGCGTCTGATCGAGCTTTTGGCCGAGGTCGATATCTTGATACTCTCGGCTCCGCTCACACCAACGACCCGCGGGATGATCGGCGCGAAGGAACTGGCAACGATGAAGAAAGGGGCGCTGCTGGTGAATGTGGCCCGCGGACCATTGGTAGTGGAGCGCGACCTGATCGATGCGCTCGAAAGCGGACACCTGGCGGGGGCGGCGCTTGACGTAACCGAGCAAGAGCCGTTGCCCCCGACTAGTAAATTGTGGGATCTGCCGAACGTGATCATCACACCCCACGTTGCCGGACAAAGTCGGTTGCGTATCGACCAGATGACGGATTTCTTCTGCGATAATCTTACGCGCTATCTGGCCGGCCGACCGTTGCGCAATCTTGTCGACAAGCAACTCGGCTTTCCGGTCCGTGCGCCCGCGGCCAAGTAGCTTGTTTGAACGGAGATGGACGACGCAACGGCGCCAGCGTCGAAGGTGCCAGGCTTATCGTTCATTGTTCTTGCGCGATTTCAGGGCCGCGGAGTGGGACGATTGACGTAGTCCAGTCTGGACGCACGATCGATGGCTGGCCTATGATATGCTCGTAGCCAGACCAGGTTTTCGCCATCCTTCCCTTTCGTCACGAGCCTTCACGCCATGTTGACGACGACGTATCACCAGGGGACGCCTACCCTTGATTTTGAGGGGCAGCCGGCATCCCGCTGTCCGGACGAACTATTGCAACGCTACGACGAGGTCGTTGGCGGCCAGCGGATGAGCTGGACCGAACACTTGCATCTGACGCGGCGATTGGGGGCGGGTGGACAGGGCGTGGTCTATCTGAGCGAGCGGCGCGGCACCGACAACTTCACGTTGCCAGTGGCGCTGAAAATCTTTTCGCCGGCCCGCTATGAAGACGCCCGCAGCTACGATGAAGCGATGCAGCGGATTGCTTCGATTGCCGCCCTCGTGGCGCAGATTCAACAGGATAATCTGCTCGACGTGCAGAACTTCGTCGACCGCAATCGCATTCGCATCATGGAGATGGAATGGATCGACGGCTACGACCTCTGCCAGTTGTTGACCCGCAAGATGCTTGACCGCACGCACGAGCGGGTAAGCAACCGGCGTTGGGAATATTTGAACAATGTCATCGTGACGCTTGGCCCCGTGCAGCCGCGACTCAAGCCGGGGATTGCAATCTCGATCGTCCGCGAGTGTCTGGCGGCGCTCGCCGCACTACATCGCGAGGAGATCGTACATGGCGACGTGAAACCTTCGAACATCATGCTCAAGCGGACTGGGAACGCCAAGATCGTTGATATTGGTTCAGCATTTGAGTTGACCAATGCTCCAATTCAGCGAACCTGCACGCCGGCATATGCCGCTCCGGAGGTGTTGGAAGGGGCCGATTGCTCACCGCGAAGCGACCTGGCCAGCTTGGGTTACGTGCTGATCGAAATGTTGGCCGGTTGTCCGCCGTTTGCCGGTATGACGACGCTAAGGGAGCTGCTCGAAGCGAAGCGGCTGCTCGCGCAACGTCTGCCGCAGTTGTTGCCGCAGGAGGTCGTGTGCAACGAATTGTTGATGAATTTTTGCCGCACGCTCGTCGCCCCTGACCCGATGCGCCGCTTCCCCAGCGCCGAGGCCGCGGACTTGCTCAAGGAGGGGGCTGCGGCGTTCCATCGCCAACTCATCAAGGGCGATCTGGCCAGCGAATACGAAAACGAAATTCGCCTGTGGCTCGAAGAGTTGGATTGACGCCAGGTCCAATCCCGCTCGGATGAACGCCGTCATGGGCTTGGTGGGCGTCAAATTCTGGCCATCGCGTTCAAGCAAACGGCAATGCGATGCGGCGACCTTCTGCCGCGCTGCGATGGGCTTGTTGCACGATGAGCATGGCCCGATACGCATCTTCCAGCCCGCTCGTGCTACGGACCAAGCTGGTAACGCTGCGGTGAAACTGCGAGAGCATCTGTTCGCCGACGGATCGCTCGCTTTCCAGGGCTTCCATGTGCCGGCCAGCGTGGTCGAACCAGATCAATGTTGACGGCAGGTCGATGAAGGCAATGCCCTCCTCGCATGCGACCTGCAGCGCGGCTGGCGGCCGAAATGATACGGCCTCGGGCCAGCAGGCCGGCATATAGCGCCCGGAACTGATCTGGGCCGTGATTTTGGTGCCCGGGTTGCTATCTGAGAAATCGAGACTCATCATCTCGTAGTCGATTTCCTGCGGCTCGGTTTGGCTCACGTGCGTCAGACCGAGCGCCGACGTAGGTTCGCAACCGGCAACGTACCGACACCAATCGACCAGTTCGACGAGATCATGCGTCCGCGAAACCGGAGCGGTGGGGGTGGCACGATGCCCCTGCCGCGATTCGGTTGGCACCCGCTGATGGCAAAACAGTAGCCGTGGGCTGCCCAATCGCGTGGCAATTAGCTCCTTGAGCCGCAGTGTGGCCGGCGCTTGCCGCCGCGGAAACTCAGCCATAAAGGCCACCCCAGAGGACTCAATGCGATCCTTAATTTGCCGAGCCTGAACCGGGTCGAAATCCAGAGCGGCGGCACAATATACGGCTTTGCCAGCATCGCACGCGGCCAGGATGGGTAAGGCGCCGAACCACTGCCCAGAAAGCACCATAACGGCGTCGATGTCCTCGCGCTGAGTCAGCGCTCGAAATCCATCGACCGCATCGCAGGAGAAGTCGCGAGCCGCGATAGCGGCCCGATGGGCGACTGGTTCACAAACAGCTCGCACTTCGAAACGATCGCTCAGCGCGCGCAAAGCGGGCCGGTGTCTAAGTTCCCAGGCATTGCCCACGCCGACGAGGCCAACGCGTAACTTCATAAGAATGGCTTTGAAACAAGGCCCGGGGGCGAGGAGTTCCGTGCGAAATAGCGAGAAATGAGCCCATGCTGTCAATCGTGCCCGAACCGCAGGTGATTATATCGGGCGGCGTCGAATTCTCAATCACCGCGAAGCCCATCGGTGACAATTCGAGTCCCTTATCTGAAAAGGGCTTACGTGTCGCACGGATAGTTCGTAGCCGCGATGCACGGCGGGATCTGGATGTCTCGTAGCTAGCAATTACCCCACCTGTGGATATGGAAAAGTTTCCCTTCTTTACGGTTGCATGCATAGATCCCCCGGTTAGACTGGAGCCTCGAATTTGAAACCGATGACCGCCCAGTTCGACTAGCGAGGAGTGGAACGGAAGCCGCCGCCAAATGAGCGTCGAAGTTGACGGTCGTCGGCCCGCCTAAGTCCCCCTCCCAGCCGCCAAGCGACTCGAGTTTTGAGTTCGCGGTTTTCCCCTTGGGGCCGACATCACACGCGGCGTTTTACAACGCGTGTTCGTACCTTTTTTCACGAAGGAGCGTCTCAACGTGATTCACCTGACCCTCAACATGCTTCTGTCGGCCGCGGCCCTGACCGCCGGCGCAAACGATTACGCCACCGCCTTCAAGCAGACCGAAGAGACGGGCAAGCCACTCGTCGTTCTCGTGGGTGCCGACTGGTGTCCAGGTTGCCGGACCATGAAGTACTCCACGTTGCCTGAGGTCGAAAAGAAAGGCGCTCTGGGCAAGGTAGCTTTCGCCTACGTTAATACGGATGCTGACAGCGCGCTGGCCGGCAAGCTGATGAAGGGGGGCTCAATTCCTCAGCTCGTGATGTTTCAGAAGAAATCGGATGGTAGCTGGACCCGAAAGCAACTGACCGGGGCCCAGAGTGCAGGTAGCGTCGAGGCATTCCTGAACGTCGGCGAGCCGGACGCCACGAGCGTAAGTGTTCGCTAGACGCTTTTATGGGTAGAACACGCGGCGTCTATCCATGCCGCCCGTGCTCTGAGTTGGCGAGAGTGTGAAACGGGGGAGACTCCTCTTCGATATTGACTGCTGCGCAGTTATCAGAGCGACAACAGGGGGTTCTCGCGGTTTTGCAGCGGAAACTTTGCCGGTCCGCCAAGTCGATGCGATTCGTACACGGAGACGATCATTTCGACTGCGGCGCGGGCGTCATAGATGCCGCCGCTGGGCGTGCGGTTCTCGCGGATCGATGACAACAATTCGAGAACGCAGGGGCGATTGCCGTTCGGATCTTTGTCACGCGTGAGTGGCTCAGGCTTGCCGATGCCGGCGCTCGTCACGTTTTGCCACTTGGCGCCCGTTTGACCGGCCGACCAACTCGACTCGGGAAGAAACTTGACGGCCGGAAGATATCCGGTTGACATTTCCAGCACGCCCTCGGTGCCTAAGATTGTCAGGCCAAAACGGGTGCGTTTAGGGGCCGCCTTGCGCTGGGTGGCAAAGTAGGCGGTGATGTCGTTGGGCATTCCGTACATCGCGGCAATGGCGTCTCCGGCCAGAGGGCCGATGCCCTCGGCGCCCTCGACGACGTCAGCTTTCGTCACGGGCTCTCCACCCGCATGGACCATCGCGTAGCACCAGGCCGGGTCGCCGCCAAAAATGCGCATCAAGTCCATGATGTGCGTGCCAAGCACCCATAGGTCCTCGCCGCCTCCCCGGTGATCCTCCTTTCCCCGCCCGCGTAGCTCCAGAATGCGGCCGATTTTGCCATCGGCGATCATCTGTTGCATGACTTTCAGCCTGGGACTGTGCCGCGTCGTGTGGGCGCAGACAAGCTTGGTGTGGGTCCTTTCCAGCGCATCCGCCATCTCGTCGGCTTCGGCCAGGGTGCGGCAGAGCGGCTTCTCCAGGTAGATGTGGACACCTCGGTCCGCGGCGGCCACGACGATGTCGTGGTGTTGATCGAGCCAGCGACAACCGATGCTGACCAGGTCGGGCTTCACCTCATCGAGCATTTTCCGGTAGTCAGCATATGCTTTGTCGATTTTGAGCTGCTGAGCTTTTTTGGCCAGGCCCATCTTGTTGTCATCGGCTACGGCCACCAGTTCGACTCCTGGGAGGTCGTTCCAAACGAGGTCGATGCCATGTCCGTAGTCGCCGTGTCCAGTGCGGCCGATGACCGCGGCTCGTAGATTTCTCATGAAAGGGGGCCTGGGGTAGGAGACAGTCGGGGCGGCTGGTTCCGCCGAGGATATCGTTTGTTGCCAGCCCCAGTTTAGTCATGGGGTGCGAGCGAGGCGAGCTTGTTTAGCCTCGTTTGGCGCGCTCGTCGAGCAGTTCGTAGCGGCGAATCTTGCGGTCGAGCGTGGTTCGCTCAATTCCCAGCAGCGCCGCCGTTTGGCTCTTGTTCCAGCCCGTGGCCAAGAGAGTTGCCAAAATGTGCTCGCGCTCGACTTCCGCCAGCGAGGCCGGTTGGAACTCGTCCGGTCTAACGGCATTTTCCGCCGTGTCGCCAGCGGTGGATAGTTTGGAGAGTGTCAGGTCGTCTGGCTCGAGAAATTCACCACGGGCCAGTACCACGGCGCGTTCGACCACGTTCTTCAACTCGCGGACGTTGCCGGGCCAACGGTACTTGCGCATCAACTCCATGGCCGGGGGCGTAAAGCCCCGCAGCTTGCGCCCGGTTTCGGTATTGAACTTCTGTAAGAAGTAGTGCGACAGTTCAGGAATGTCTTCGGGGCGTTTGCGCAGCGGCGGCACGAGGATTTCCAAGACGCGAAGGCGAAAATAAAGATCGCGACGGAAGCGACCCTCGGCCACGTCGCGCTCCAAGTCCCGATTTGTCGCTGCGATCACGCGAACATCGACCTTGATCGTTTCCGTGCCGCCGACGCGTTCGAACGGATGCCCTTCCAATACGCGGAGAAACTTGGCCTGCGTGGCCGGGCTCATTTCGCCGATCTCATCGAGCATTAGCGTGCCGGTGTCCGATGCCTCGAACTTGCCCATCTTACGCTGCGTGGCCCCGGTGAACGCGCCTTCCTCGTGTCCGAATAGCTCACTGGCTAGTAGGCTCCGCGACAAGGCCGCGCAGTTGACACACACAAACGGTCCCTTGCGACGCGGGCTCGAGAAGTGCACGGCCCGAGCCACGAGTTCCTTGCCCACGCCACTTTCGCCGCGGATGAGCACCGTGGCGCGGCTGGGCGCTGCGCGGCCGATTTCCTGTGCCACTTTGGCCATCGCAATGCTTGAGCCGACGATCTCGCTCTGCACACCCAGTCGTTCGCGCAGTTGCAAGTTTTCATTTCGAATATGGCTGAGGTCCTCGGCCAACTCTTCGCGACTGCTCAGGTTGTCGATCGCCACGGCCACGGTGTTCGCCACGGCCAGCGTGAATTCCAGATCGTCCGGATCCGGCACGCGATCGTCGTCAGTTGAATACAAGTGCATGAGACCCAACACGCGTTTGCCACGGCGAATGGGGGCGCAGATCACGCTGGTGGCGTCCACCACACCCTTGCTGTCGCGACTACCTAGCGTGCTGTCGCCCATTACGTTTCGGGCCAACACGGCTTCTCCTTCGCGGAGTACGGTGGATGCTAGTACTCCCGAGACGCGGTGATAAGGCACGGTTGAATCCGTGCGAGCGGCGATCATTTCCAGATCGTTCACGTGCGGTTCGCCCTCGTAGTGCCGCGGCAGAACGAACACGGCGCCGGCGTCCACTTGGGTCGCTTGAAACACGCCGGCCAACGCCAGGTCGGCAATCGTGGTCAGATCCGGGGCCTGCGCCAATTCGAATGCCAGGCGGCATAAGCTCGCGGCGGCCTGACCGATCTTTGGCAAGTTTTCTTCCGGTTCGTGCGGTTCCAGAAACCGGGTCTGCATTCGGCGGTGCGTGATCGTGGAGGGTTCGTGGATCGAAAGCACGCTTGAATCGTCCGTGGCCGGCGGAGTCTTGCTCGCCTCGACGGGAGCCGCAGTCGAGATTTCGTCCTGTGGAACGATGTTGCTCTCGGTGAACGCCTTCGAAAGGTCGTGCACGAAACGCAGTTGAGATTGGCCGATCCGCACAATATTGCCGGCCTGTAAAACGTAGTCGCCGCGTACTCGCGTGCTTCCCACCGCCGTACCATTGCGGCTATCCAGGTCTCGAAGTACCCACCGATCTTCGGAAAAGAAGATTTCGGCGTGGCAACGGCTACAACGCTCGTCCTTGATTACCACCTGATTGGTCGGGGCGCGGCCGATCGTCACCGCCTGGCCGGGAACCAGTCGGAAGACGTCGGCCCATTTTGAGCCCTCACGAATGACCAGGTAGGCAAGCATCAATTTGGTCTCGTTGCCAGCACGAACCGCGACAGACCGGATCCGGCCCGTGGCGGTCGCAAGTCAATGGATTCTAGAGTTCTGTTGGCGGCAAGAAATGTCCACGAAACCACCAACTTACACCTTATCGTTGCCGGCTGGGCAGCGGCAAGAGAGGGCCCCCGCAGCTCAATCGAATGTCGGTTGGGGCACACCATTCAATTGTAACTTCCCCTGCAATCGTACGGCGGGAGGCATTACCCTTGGGAGGGGTCACCCCACAGAATTTTCATTAGCGATTGGGCTGCCCGAAAACATCGCGGCCAGCAGCTCCATTGGCAGCCCAATTACGTTCGACTCACTACCTGCGACGATTGACAGCCAGTCCACTCGGTCCTGATAGCCAAACGCCCCGGCCTTGCCCTCCCACAGCCCGCTGTTCAAGTATTCGTCGATTCGTTGATCATCAAGGGCCTCCATTCGCAATGTCGTGCGGGCGACACGGGTTTGGGGCTCGCGCTTGTCTCGGGGCCACAGGCACAACCCACTGTAGACGCGATGCTCATGGCCGCTCAATAACTGCAGCATTTCCCGCGCATGCGTTCGATTTACGGGTTTGCCGAGAATTTTACCCAGGCATTCGGCCACGGTGTCGCAAGCCACGATGATCTCGTGCGAGGCCGCTTCAGTTGCCAACTGCGTTGCGACATCGGCGGCTTTCTGACGTGCCAGTCGGGCGACCAATTCGCCAGGGCTTTCGCGGCTGCAAACACCGCATTCGGCGGCAGCGCCGGGCGCAACGACGCGGAACGCGTAGCCGGCGGCGGTGAGCAACGCCTTGCGCTGCGGGGAACCGCTGGCCAGGATCAATTTGGCGTCAGGCGTGGTCATCTACGATCTGATACGATTGTCGCGCCGTTGTGGTTTCTGGCTAGGTTGATTCCGACACCCGCGCGATTCCATCTTGACGATGAATTCAAGCAATCTGGAAATCCTTTTTGAAGACAATCATCTGCTCGCCGTCAATAAGCCGCCGGGGTTGGCCACGATGGGCGTCGCCGCCGGCGAAACCAGCCTGGTTGTGCTGGCCCGGCAGTATATCAAACGGCGTTACCAGAAGCCGGGCAACGTTTATCTCGGTGTTGTTTCACGACTCGATACCGCGACATCTGGAGTGGTGATCCTGGCTCGCACCTCCAAAGCGGCGGCGCGGCTTTCCGAACAATTCCGCAGCCGCGCGGTGCAGAAAAGCTACTGGGCGATCGTATCTGGAAAAATCGAGCCCCCCGAGGCCGAACTGGTCGATTGGGTGGTCAAAGATGATCTTCGGCAGCGAATGGCGGTGGTGACGGCCGACGTGTCAGGCGCCAAGGAAGCACGTCTGCGGTACCGATTGAAGCAGCAGGTTTCAGGCGGAAACTTGTTAGAAATCGAGCTTTTGACCGGCCGAAAACACCAAATTCGCGTCCAGCTCGCCTCGCGGGGCTTTCCGGTATGGGGTGAATGCAAGTACGCTCGGGCACGAGCATTTCCGGCAGGAATGGCCCTGCACGCTCGGCGGCTCGTGGTGGATCATCCCGTTCGTCACATACCGATAGACTTGGTTGCCCCGCTGCCGCCGTCTTGGCGGATGATGAGGCTGGAATAGGGAAAATCGGGGAGTCTAGCGATCGTCTCGTTGGGCCCAGCAGCCGCATGCTCGAGCTGGCGCGGTTTTGCGCATTTGTGAATTCTGCTGGTTTTTAGGCTATTCAGTCGCTTAGCGGTTGGCCTATGTTGAAGGCTTGGAAGGGGAGCAGCGAAGAGTCAATCACATTCGTGATATCGTTGGTATAGGCGAACCTTCGGCCCGACTCCGTGGCGCGTTGTCCCTGACGCCGCGAAAGCTGTGGATAGTCTACCCCTTACTGTGTTCCGTCGCTCGGCTCTGGCCAGCGGACTGCTCACCGTCGAGCAGATCCTCGCAGCCGAAGCGGCTGTGCGCGCCGATGCCGGACCGGTGGGGACCTGGACCGTTGTCGAAGATGCGCCATTGGCTGCCAAGCTCGTCGAACAAGGCCATCTGAACCGCTGGCAGGCCGAACAACTCAAGGTTGGCCGAGCGAAGTTCAACCTCGGCCCCTACCAGGTCATCGATTCGATTGGTCAGGGGGGCATGGGGCAGGTATTCAAGGCCGAGCACCGTTTGATGGGCCGCGTCGTGGCAATTAAAGTGCTGCCGCGGCATCGTTCTACTCCTGACGCGATCGCCAGCTTCACGCGCGAGATCCGTGCACAGGCACAGCTGGACCATCAGAATCTCGTCCGAGCTTTCGACGCCGGGCACGATGGCAACGTGTATTTTCTGGTCACTGAGTTCGTGCCCGGCGCCGACCTACGGAAACTGGTCCGGGCGCGAGGCAAGCTCTCGATGCAGGATGCCGCCACAATCATTTCGCAGGCGGCCTGCGGACTGGGGCACGCCCATATACGCGGCATGGTGCATCGCGACGTGAAACCCGGCAACTTGCTGGTGACGCCTGACGGGTTGACCAAGGTCTCGGACCTGGGATTGGCAGGGTTTTTGGGGGTTGAAGATCCAGATGACCCGCGGGCTGGCCGCATCGTGGGGACCGCTGATTATCTGTCGCCGGAGCACATTACCTCGCCATCGAAATTGTCGGCGATTAGCGACATCTATTCACTCGGTTGCACGCTTTACTACGCCGTAACCGGGAAGGTGCCTTTTCCCGGTGGCACGCAGCGTGACAAAGCCCGTCGGCATTGCGAGGATATTCCGCTTAACCCCCGGCGGTTCAACCTCGAATTGAGCGACGACTTTGTTGACGTCATCGCGGCCATGATGGAAAAGGACCCGCAAAAACGGTTGCAATCGACCGAAGAGGTGGTGCGGCGCCTGGCTCCGTGGGCGCGTGACTCCGTGAAATACGACATTTCGCAGTCGTCTGGCAGCGGCCGTGGCCAGCAGCCGTCTCTGTCCGACACCGAGCCCGGTTTGTTCGACGACCTGCCTTTCAATCAGGACGAAAGCTCCAGCCAGGTCTCGCAACCGACTGACCCAGTGGCTTCGGCTGGCCAGGAGACCGTGCCGGATTTCCGTCGTAGCCCCGGCTTCGTTCAGGAAGAGCCGACGACAAGTTGGCCGCTGGTGGCCGTCGTCGTCACGCCGCTCATCCTGGCCGCCGGCGCGTTGGTCACGAGCATCCTGCTCAAGGCCCTACAATAGTCGTCCGGACGGCATGCTTCGCCGTCCTTCTCCTGCTCGGGTAGGGCCGCCAGTCGTTGATTTGTGCAGATGCCCACATGATCTTGCGCTGCGCCGGCTGTTGCGTGGCGGATAACAATGCCTCTGTGCGACCAGAAGCGATGCGTGCGTGACGACGGCTGTGAGTGACCAACAGCACGTCGTCAGCGCACGCGACCTCGGTTGCACGGGCAAGTGGTTGCGCAACCGAGGTGAGTCAATCAAAGCGAGGCGAGACCCGTGGTGGCCGTGGGTGCGCATTTCGCAAGCCGGAGCAGTCGGGTCCCGTCGTTGCGCGACGTTCCGAACGGCAAGTCGGCCGCGAGAGTCCCGGCTGGGGGACGAGCGTCGTCTTGCACAACCATCACGCTACGTGCGGATGCGGCTGCGAACGACGACTGAAACGATACCGCAAGCGCAGTATTCCAACGAATCATAACCACTTCTCCTGTTCCGAGGGGAGGTGCAATGTCAGCAAAGTATGACGGGTGTCATGGTGTGCGTCAAGGTCCGCAGCGACGACGTCGTACCTGGGAAATCAGGCGAAAAGGGCCTCGAGACAGATGGAAGACCAAGTTTCAAACCCGCTGGTGTCGGCCAGGATCTCGTCCAGCGGGCGGAACCCAGCCTCGCAGATGTCAGTCTCCAGCGGGCGGACGTTGGGCGATTCGACGTCGAAAACATGCACGACTCCCAGGTGCACTTTGCCCACCTCGGTTTCGTCGTCGTTGATGAGGCCGGCACATTGTTCGCGGTATTTGGTGTTAATCGTTACTTCCTCGGCCAGTTCGCGGCGCATGCCTTCCTCGTAGGCGGTCGACCCATGGGCGCCAGCGGCGTTATCGTCGGACGAAATGTGGCCACCGATGCCGACGCTTTTTTTGCTATGCAGGCGTCCCTCCCCCTGCCCTTTGCCGCGGGTGTATTGAAACAAGTGCACGCGGCCGGATCCGTCCGTGTATCGGAAAATAACGTATGGGATCAACTGCTTGAAACTGGGATCTTCCTCCACCTCATGCCGAGGTCGGTAGCTCGTGTGCTCGGGATTAAGAAGTTCGCCGAGGTAGCGATCGACGTCGCGCGAGAAGCCTTGGAAGTGTCCGAGACGGTGGAACTGTTCGGTCGGCACGACCAAAACGCATTCGGTTTGCACTTGCGTCACGGCGGCATCCTTTCAGGCGTGAGAACGACGGGCGGAGGCTCAGTCCACGATTCTAACAGACCGCCGAGCGAGCGATAGCACCTTCTGGAATGCTGCCGAACACGCGCGAGTAGAAACTGCGAACTCCATCGCGATTTTTCACAAAATAAGCATGGCATCACCGTAACTGTAGAAGCGATACTCTTCGCGAATCGCTTCACCGTAGGCTCGGCGAATCAAATCGTCACCGCCGAAAGTTCGCACGAGCACCAGCAGCGTCGTGCGCGGCAGGTGAAAGTTTGTCAACAACGCGTCGACAGCGCGAAATTCATAGGGCGGACGGATGAACAGGTCCGTCGACCCGGCGAAGGGTTCCAGACGCCCGCCGCGGACTGCCGATTCGAGCGTTCGTACCGACGTCGTCCCAATTGCCACGACTCGCCCGCCAGCATTCCTAGCTGCCGTGATTTTCTCAACGGCGTTGAATGTGATCTCGCACCACTCGCTATGCATTTGGTGGCCGTCGAGCGTTTCGGCAGTGACGGGCCGAAACGTATCCTGGCCCACGTGCAGCGTGACTCGCGCGATGCTCATCCCGGCCTCTTCCAGCCGCTTGAGCAGATCCTGCGTGAAGTGCAAGCCGGCTGTCGGAGCGGCCACCGCGCCGGGCTTTTCGCCAAAGACGGTTTGGTATCGCTCGCGATCCGCGTCGCTCATCTCGCCGTCGCGAATGTAGGGGGGCAACGGCACGCGGCCGACGCGCTCGAGGAGTTCAAATGGCGCCCCTGCGATCTCCGGCCGCGCGATCCAGGAGCCCTCCGGCTCTTTGAGCAACAGCCGCAGCCGAAAAACCTCTTGAAGCTGCTGATTGGTGAGGGCGACCGATTCGCCGGCCTGCAACTTTCCACGCGATTTGGCCAAGAGTCGCCAATTCCCTTTGTCGTCGGCCGAGAGGAATAGCCCCTCCCAGCGGCCGTCTGTGGCAACGCGAAACCCAACTAATCGGGCTGGAATGACGCGTGTGTCGTTAATAACCAGGCAATCCCCCGGCCGCAACAAGCCGGGCAAATCGCGAATATGATGGTGTGCGAGACTCCCTGCGGCCCGGTTGACGACCAGCAATCGCGCGTCGGTGCGGCGCTGCAACGGATGCTGCGCAATGAGGCGCTTGGGCAGGTCGTAGTCGTATTCGGAAAGTTCGTGCGCCACGGGCGATTCTACGAGTCGGAATTTCAGTGGTAAACTTGAACGGGATTGAATTGTCGAACGAAGGCGGTAGCGCGGCGGACCGATGAGCTCGAGTCAAACTAAAGATCGACCGGCGAACGTGTCCATCAAAGTCGCCTTTTGCATTACGGAGCTCGATCCTGGCGGAGCGGAGCGGGCGCTGGTGGAACTCGTCACGCGGCTGGACCGCACGAAGTTCGACCCCGTGGTTTATTGTCTCGGTCCGCGGCCGGCCGGCAATCCCACCTCCTTGGCCGACCGACTGGAAGACGCCGGCGTACCGGTACACTGCTTCGGGGCGCGGAGCACGATCGCGCTGCCTCGCTTGCTGAAGCAATTGCGGCGGCAAATGAAGATCGATTCTCCACGGATCGTGCAGACGTTCTTGTTTCATGCAAACCTAGCCTGCGCGTGGGCCGCGCGTCGGGTTGGCGTTCCGCACGTGGTCACCGGCATTCGCGTCGCCGAGAGGCGCGCCGGTTGGCATTTGTGGGCGTCGCGGTGGTCGGACCGTTTCGTCGACAGGCATGTTTGCGTGAGCGAGTCGGTGCGCCAGTTCTCGATTTCAGAGGGCGGGCTGCCGGCGGAAAAATTGGTGGTGATTCCCAACGCGGTAGATGTACAACGATTCGTCGCGGTGGTTCCGGCCGCTCGAGAGTCGATCGGCGTCAGTCTTTCCGCACAGGTCGTCACTTGCATCGGACGGCTCGATCGCCAGAAGGGCATTGCCTGGTTGTTGGAACTGCTCCGTGACGTTGCGCCGAAGGTGCCAAATGTCGAATTGCTGCTCGTGGGCGAAGGGCCTGAGCGGAGGGAATTGGAGGCGTTAGCCAAACGTCGCTGTCCGATGCCGGTGCGGTTTCTGGGCTTTCGCGGCGACGTGCCAAGTATCTTGGCGGCCAGTGATCTGGTCGTAGTCCCTTCGCGCTGGGAAGGTATGCCGAACGTCGTGCTTGAAGCCATGGCCGCCGGGCGTGCGATGGTGGCGACCGACGTCGAAGGCGTCCGCGAAGCCCTCGGGCCAATGGCACCGCAACAGGTTGTGGCGGTCAACGATCCGCGCGGATTTGCCGAGAGAATTGCAGCACTTCTCAACAATTCGACGCTGCGTCAGACGCTGGAAAACGCGAATCGCGACTATGTCGACCACGCATTTTCCTTTGCCGCGATGATGACCGCCTACGAACGGCTTTACCGCGAGCTGCTGGCGGGGGGCATCTAACGATCGCGTGAAGTTTTTTCCCGCGCCGTTTTTTGTCGCAGAGCACGGCCGCGTAACACTTTCGGTTCGAATGTTCCCGCGCCGACCGATTGGTCAAAAAAATGCGCTTGACGCATGGCGGGAACTGGCTATCTTTGGGCTTCGTTGGTGAGTTGTGGGGATTTGTGGTGAAGCATGTTGTTGACCGGAACGTTTGGACGAGCGGTCGACGAAAAGCTTCGAGTCGCAATTCCCAAGCCTCTCAGAGAAGCCCTGGGGGCCCTGGCCAAAGGAGTGCTGTATGTCACGCCAGGCACCGACGGCTCGTTGGCTATTTACACGGAGGAATCTCTCGCCGAGTTGGCTCGGCGTCTGGCACAGGCCTCACCCAATGCAACGGACGTGCGGGCCTACAGCCGCCTGTTCTATGCTCGGGCACAAGCGGTGGAGTTGGACGGCCAGGGGCGAGTACGCGTTCCGCCTGAGTTGGCTGCTCTGGCCGGACTGGGCAAAGAAGCCGTGCTCGTCGGCGTGCTCGACCACTTGGAGCTTTGGGACCGCGGCCGTTGGGAGCAGTACGTAGCCGATCGACAGAGCCAATACGACCGAATCGCCGAAGCGGCCTTCGAAAAGCCCGCCTCGTAGGGGAGAAGCAGATCAATACGCTACACGGCGGGTGGCCTAATCGCAGGAGTTCATGCCAGGTTTGTCCGTCCGACGTTCGCAATTTGCTTGTGCGAGCTGGGAGGTCAGTCACAGGCCACCGACTGACCGCCTGCGGCTCGACAGGCCCGAAGCAAGGATTGCTATCGGGTTTTGCGAACGTCAGCGGAGCGCGGTGCTAGAGGCCGCGTCCCGCAAGCCCCACCATCCCGGGCGCAAGGAGGTGTCCCGGGTCGGGGCTTTGACCTGTCCCCATTTGCAGTTTGTGGTTTCAATGCGGGGGATGGCACTGGCAACCATACCCACCGATTACTCGCGCGGCATGTCCCCTTCCCCTTCCATTCACATTTCGGTCATGCTCAACGAGGTCGTGGCAGCGCTCCAGCCGTGCGCCGGTCAGACGTTCATTGATGGCACGCTCGGCGGTGGCGGACACACCCGAGCCTTGGCCGAGAAGGTTGGAGCTGATGGGCTGGTAATTGCGCTTGACCGTGATGAGACGGCCTTGGCGGCCGCGGAGAACAACCTGGCCGGCCTGCCGGTGAAAATCGCCGCCGCCAACTTCTGCGAACTGGGTGAAGTGCTCGAGCAAGTGGGAATCGACAGGGTTGATGGCATCGTTCTCGATCTGGGACTATCGAGCGATCAGCTTGCCGACAGCGAGCGCGGATTCAGCTTCGACTCGGCGGGAGAGCTCGATCTGCGCTTTGACACCGATAGTGGCGAGCCGGCGTGGCGACTGCTTGAGCGACTGAAAGTCACGGAGCTTGCCGATCTGATTTATCAGCTGGGCGAAGAGCGGCATAGCCGACGAATTGCCCGCTCGATCGTCGAGCGTAGAACCACACAGCCAATTCGCACTGCCAAGGATCTGGCGGACCTGGTCCGGGCCGTGGTTCCCCGATCGGCCGACACCCGGCGGATCGATCCGGCGACTCGAACTTTCCAGGCCTTGCGAATTGCCGTGAACGACGAACTGGGGTCGCTTCGCCGAGCGTTGGCCATTTTTCCGAACTACTTGGCGCCGGGCGGACGACTGGCGGCAATCAGTTTCCACTCGCTGGAAGATCGGATCATTAAAGAAGCATTTCGTGACGACCAGCGCTGGGAGATGGTCACCCGCAAACCGCTCAGGCCGAGCGAAGCCGAAGTCTTGCGAAATCCCCGCGCGCATAGCGCGAAGCTCCGCGTTGCGAAACGCGCCGGATGAAACCAAGGACGTGGATTACCCGCGCGTGACGAATTTCGAGCACGCGTCGGCCATGAAGCAGGAGGCTAAAATCATGGGCAAGGAAACGAAAATAGGGCTAGCCGTGATCGGCATGCTGTTGTCGATCTTTGGCGTCTTGCTGTTCCGATATTTCGCGGCCAGCCATCCCGCGTCGAGCGGTGTCGAAGAGGCAAGAGCACCGATCGAGCCTCTGTCGAGTGACGGGATGGCCGAGCCAAACGTCGTCGTGGCGAGCCCTGAACCGGGTGGCATCCGCTCGAAGTTGTGGGACGACCAACAGGAGCCGGATGTCGCGACAGTGGACCAGGCCCCGACTGCGTCGTACATGCCGGATCAGCCCCAGGCCGATGCCGAGTTGCCGCGAGATCCATATGCCAATCCTGGGGAACCATCGCAGCCGGATTTGGGACTGGCTCCGCAGGTGAGTGTGAGCCAGCCTTCTGAAACAGAGGAGGGTCAACCGGAGTTTTCCGCTGAATCAACCCCGAGCGCCGGGCCATTTGACCGACAGTCCGGTGAGCCCGTTGATATGGTGATGAAAACCGAGCCGGCTCAGGTGAGCGAGGAGGGGGCGTTCGAGTTGCCGCAAGCTAACCCTTCTCAAAGCGGCAATCCGTTACGTCGCTTGAGCGCCCAGGAACCAATCGACACGGCCCAAGGATCCAGTACTACTGTTGCCTCCGAGATGGAACTGCCGGCAGCCGACCCCTACGCCTCGGGAACGACCGCGACGCAAGCGCCGACGATGCCGCGACGCGATCCATTCGACAACGCAGATGGCGATGCTGCCACGGCGCCTGGCGGTCGTGATCCGTTTGGATCGCAGGAGGCGTCGTCATCCGAAGCAGAGCAAATTCTGCCAGGCGATTCAAAGCAAGTGGAATCGTTCGGGGCGATCGATTCGGCTCAACGAACAACCAGCGCTTCACAGGCCGAAGAGTCAGGGTCGGCGTTCGATCGATACGAATCGGAACCGGAACCAAGCGCGACGGCCGAGGCGGCGACAGAAGGGCAGCGGAGCGCCTTTGATCGCTCTGAGTCGGGTCCACGGACCGCGGCCGATGATTGGCAGACGAGCACTTCAACCGCCCAACTTGGTGCCATGACAGCCGACAGCGAGCCGCTTCCGGTGGAAAATGGGATGTATACCGTGCAGCCCGGCGATACTCTGTGGAGCATATCCGAAAAGGTTTACGGCACCGGCGGCTTCTTCAAAGCCTTGGCGGCGCGCAATCGTTCGAGTCTGCCGCGATCCGATAAGTTGACGGTCGGTTCACAGGTTGCGGTGCCACCGAGCGAGGAACTCGAACGCGACTTTCCGAGTCTTTGCCCGAAACAGCGAAAGAGCGCATTAGTGCAGCCTCGTTCGCTACCGCCGGCGGCAGCCCAGCGGCGCGCCGATGACGACGTCTATATCGTCGCCGAAGGGGACACGCTGTTCGACATCGCGCGTTACGAACTCGGTAAGGCTTCGCGCTGGGCTGAAATCTACCAGCTCAATCGTGACATTCTCGGCGAGGACTTCGACTACCTGCGCCCCGGCACCGAACTGGTCATGCCGGCGCGGGAGCAAACGGCCACCCGACCTGCCGGATCACGCTACTAGCGATTTGGCGAGCTGCCAAAGCAAAAGGGCCACCGACGAATCGCTGTGTCGGTGGCCCTTTTCCGTTGACGTTACTCGAACCGATCGAGTTAATGGAAATGGTAGTTGGGATTGTGCTCGCTGAAGTCGGCGTCGGTGAAGCCATTGTTCAGTTTGATGTCCGTGTAGGTGTACTCTTCGAGCAATTGCGGCGGACCGCCCGGCGTGGCCGGCCAGTCGTAGGCTTCGTAGCGCACTGGAATATTCAACTCGTCGTCGACGAACACCAAGGCTTTGTGAAAGCGAAAGTTCTTGCGGGGCACGGGGTGCTCGACCTGGATGCAAGTGGCCGAGCGGCCGTTGATCTTGGCGCCCTTATAGAATTTAACTTCACACTCGCCATATTGCTTGTCTTGCTCGGCGACCTCGACCAGCCGCTTTGTCAGGTTCAGAAAGCCAATCTCCGTGATCGGGTATCGCTGACCGGCCATGGCCAAGGCTCCGGTCGGCTGCAACGGAACGGTGCCGGCGATTTTCTTAATTCCCACGCCGTGCCCCAGCAGGTTGCCGTTGTTTTGGCCCTCGACGTAAATCGCCTCTTGGCCGCGAAGCTTCTCCGGGCCCAGGAAGTACATGTACACGCTGAACGGCTGGTGCCGAATTTTAATGTACATGAACTCCTGCTCATTGAGCTTTCCATTGACTCGCTCGCGTTTGACCATCACGGCCGAGTAGTCATGGATGTTTTCGTTGATATTGATGACTGCCGCCCGGGCCATCCGCAACGCGGGCTCAAGCGGATGCTCGGCGGGGTTGGGTGCCGTCGGCTCCTGGGGCGATGGCGTCGCCGGCTGGGAAGGCAGGTTGTTATTCGCCGCCACTCGGGGCTGGTTGTCGGGCAGTTGTCCCACGCGATACACGGGCCGCGGCAGCTGATCGCGCCCTGGGCGTCCGCCGGTTGCGGGTGCTTGGGCCAACAGGCTGGTGGTTGCAAGGGCCAACGAGCTGCCGGTCACTGCCAATCCAAGTAGCCATTTACCGTGGGTCATCAATTGTCTCCTGACAGAGTTGCTGAACCCGGACGATTGAAAATCGCGCGAAGCGGCGCTTCGGGCCTCTTGCGTCCGGCATACAGCAGCAATTCTTCTCCGGCGTGAGTGCAAGAAAAGGTTTGGGTTTTGCTAGCCAAATCCCGCTAGCCAAGCTTGCACGCGCTAGTGTGGAGTGCCGTTCGAGGTCATCAGAGCCAATTAGCCCACGGCGTGGCCAATTCGCCGCCCTAGGTGGTTTATCGCCACGGCGCTTGGACTTATATTACATTGCTTCGTGCGACCGGCCCTGTTTACCTAATCCGTTGCAAGCACAGGACCGACGGGGGTCGGTAGGACTTGCCTGCTTTTACTAGATCGCACGCAATTCAGGAAAGGGCGATTTTGTGGACTCTTCGTCGATCCGGGTGGCGGCGGTCGTTTCCGCTCCCTTTGAGGAAAACACTTACATCGCCTATCTGCTGGGTCGCAGCGACTGTTTGGTGGTGGACCCGGGGCTCGAACCAGACGAAATCATCGCGCATCTCAAGCGCGAGGGACTGACCCCGGCGGCCATTCTGATCACGCACGGGCATAGCGATCACATCGCGGGCAACGGAGAGCTCAAACGCTGCTATCCCGACTGCCCGATCGTCGTCAGCCGCGGCGATGCCGACAAATTGACGAGCCCGGCGCTAAACCTTTCCGCCGCATTTGGTGCTCACCTGGTCAGTCCGCCGGGGGATATTTTGGTGGGAGAGGGCGACATGTATAGCGGGGCCGGCTTTGATTTGCTGGTGCGCGAAATACCGGGGCACTCGAGCGGCCACGTCGTGTTCATCGTTCAGAACGTGCAACCGGCGATTGTCTTTGGAGGCGACGTTTTGTTTGCCGGCAGCATCGGCCGCACCGACTTTCCCGATGGCAGCTTTGAGCAACTAGCTGCCGGGATTTGGGAGAAGCTGTTCTCGCTGGACGCGGCCACAATCGTGTTGCCAGGGCACGGGCCGACGACGACCGTCGGCGAGGAAAAGCAAAACAATCCGTTCGTGGGCAAACCGGCCGGCTACACAGACTAGCAGCCAGACGGACCGCTAGGGGCGGGACATCTCGCCCGTTTTGGCTTCCGCCGCTGACTTTTCTGCGAGGGTGCCGGCGGTAACTGCTGGAAAATCCAGCGTGAAGCGGCTTCCCTGTCCAACCGTGCTGGTGACGTGAATGTTGCCGCCATGTTCCTGCAGGATCTTGCGACTCACGGGCAAGCCTAGTCCCGTGCCACGGCTTCCCTTGCCCGAAACGAAGATCGTAAAGATCTTGTCGATATCTTCGGGCGGAATTCCCACACCGTTGTCTTCGATTGTGATTTGCACAACACCCTGTTCCGCGCAATATGCGGTGGCGATAATGACTTTGCCGTCCTCTCTGTCTTCGCAGGCGTCCACGGCGTTGGCAGCGACATTCAGCACGGCCCGATGGATGCCCTCGGGGTCGAAGGCAAAGGTGGGAATGTCGTCACCAGGGCGGTACTCGACGGTCACGTGTTGTTCGGCTGCCTTGGCCTGGGCCAGTTCGACAACTTCGGCGACCACCTTGTTGATGTCGCTGGGAACCGGGTCTGGCTCGCGCTCCTTGCTGAACGTGAGCATGTCTAGCACCATGGCCGAAATCTTGTTTAGATTTCGGTTGACGTTGTTCCAGCCTTTACGAATCTTTTCCTCGTCGCGCTGTTCCAGGCCGAGTTCCACGACGTAGCTGCCTCCGCTAATGCCCTGCAGGATGTTCTTGATGTGGTGCGACAGCAAAGCGATCGTTTGGCCGACGGCCGCCAGCCGTTCGGCCTGCATCATCGCTCCGTAGTGGCGCGTGTCTTCTACCGCGAGCGCGGCCTGGTGGGCGATCGCAATCATCAACTTGAGATGCTCTTCGGTGAACTTGTTCTGTTGTCCCTTTTGCTGAATGATCCGCTGCGGTGTGATCGAGGTATCGATGTAGATAACGCCCACGACGTCGTAGCGACCCTGCATCGGCACGCAAATCGCCTCGCGAATGCCCATCTGCACGATGCTGGCCGCGTTGTCCCAGCGCAGGTCCTCCTTGGCATCGCTCGTTAACACGCCCTCATTGTGCTGCATCACATAATCAAGAATTGTTTTGCTGATGGCCAGTTTCTCGGGAGATTCCACTCCCTGACGATTGCGGCGGACTTTGGGTACCAGTTGCTTCGTTTGCTCATCGAGTAGCATGATGCAGCCCCGATCGGCTTCAACCCACTCGAAGATCAACTGCATGATGCGCCCTAGCAATTGATCGATGTCGAGCGTGTGGCTGACAGCCAAAGCCGTGCGATACATGATCTGCAAATTGCTACGAGCGCGGGCCAACCAGGGGCTGGCGGCCCCCTCGAAGTCGAAATTCAACAGTTGGCTGCCTTCCTGATGGCTCATCTTGCGGATGATCCGCGAGCTGTCGGAGATCAAGCCCGGCGTGATGTCGACCTTGTCCGAGATGTCCTCGGGCATTCGCCCGGCTTCATCAGTGAAGAGCATGACGGTTCCGCCAACCTGCACGCGATCGCCGGTGGCGAGCTGATTCTCTTCGTCGATGCGGTGGCCGTTGACGAACGTGCCGTTCGAACTCCCCAGGTCAACGACAAGGCAGACACTGCCGTCGTAGCAGAGTTCGGCATGTCGGCGTGAGACTTCCGTATCGTGCAGGCGTATTGCGTTCGCGGCGTCGCGGCCGATGCCGACCTTGCCTTCGTCGATATCGAACAGCGCGCCCTGATCCTGACCCTTGGCGACGTACAGCGAGGGCACGAGCACAACTCCCTTGGACGCAGGTAGATGGTCCGTCGGCGTTCGACTAGCTAGTCGAAACGCCCGCTTTCGCGGCTCCCTGCATTTTATGGGGCATTCGGGGGCAATGATAGGCTTTTGCCCTTGCTGCCCGTTCCCCGACCGGCCGCACGGTTTGCCAGGAGGCCGTGTGACGGGTACAACCGGCGCGATCCAGCGCCGGAGACCGCCACGACTTGACGAGTTGCGGTGAGCGACAAAGAATCAGGTGTTCGGAGTTCCCTCTTCCAGCAACGCGTTTGCCGTATGACGCGTGCCTTCCCCGCCATCCGCTTGCTTGAAACGACGCAGCCCATGAATCGTTCGAACTCCCCCTCGCGGCGGTTTTTCCTGGCAATGTTTCTCTTTGTAGCCGCGCCGGTTGCGGCGGCGGCTGCCGATGGCGAGGATTCCAGTGCCATCGAAGGGCGGCTTGCGATCACGGCCAAATATCTGTCGAGCGATGAACTCGAAGGGCGTGGCGTGGGAACGGAGGGCCTTAACCTGGCGGCCGAATACATTGCCAAACAATTCCGCGAGATTGGACTGAAGACGGAGCTTTTCGATGGGCAGCCTTTTCAAAAGTTCAACATGGTGACCGGCGCGGAGCTGGGTTCGCCGAATACGCTCACGTTCGTTGGCCCGGCAAGCGAGAGCGGCCAGCCGCGACGAATCGAGGTCAAACTAGGCGAGGGCTTCACGCCGCTGGCAATCGGCGGATCGGGCGAGTTCGACGTGCCGTTGACTTTCGTCGGATACGGTATCACGGGAAAGCATGAAAACTACGACGACTATGACGGAGTCGACGTCAAGGGCAAGGCCGTGGTCATCCTCCGTCACGAGCCGCAGCAGGCCAACCCGCACAGCGTTTTCGACGGCACCGACAATTCGCAGCACGCTCCTTTTCGGCGCAAAGTATCGAATGCATACGAGCACGGCGCGGCGGCGGTCATTTTCTGCACGGATGAATTCGATATTCGGAAGAAAAGTGCCGCCGTACGCGATCGCTGGCAAGCGGCGGTCGACGAGATTGCAGAGACCAACGCCAAGTTCAAGGAAGTCGAAAAGCCCACGCAAGAGGATTGGCAGAAGCACCAGCAGAAGGTTCAACAACTGGCCGAAGAACTCCGTCGCTATGCCGACGAATTGCAGAAGGCCGAGGACCCGCTGCTGCCTTTCGAGGGCGCAGGCTCCGAGGGCTCGGAGGGCCGGCAGTTTCCGATCCTATTTTGTCGTCGCAGCGAGCTAAACAAAGTGGTGGAATCCGCGCTCGGTACGTCCCTCGCCGAGCTTGAGCTGCAGATCGATAAGGGGCCCACTCCGCAAAGTCGCGAATTGACGGGCTGGCGAGTGGCTGGCGAAACAAACGTCGAGCGACACGAGGTCGAGGTCAAGAACGTGGTCGGTGTTCTTGAGGGGGAAGGCCCGCATGCCGATGAAAGCATCGTGATTGGAGCCCACTACGACCATCTGGGGATGGGAGGTGCGGGTTCGGCGGCTCCGGGAGTGCACGAGATTCACAACGGCGCCGACGACAACGGATCGGGCACCACCGTGTTAATCGAGGTCGCTCGGCAAATCGCGGCCCGGGGCAAGCCGTCCCGGAGGATTGTCTTTATCGCCTTCACCGGCGAGGAACGTGGTCTGATCGGCAGCGCCCGGTACGTCCGCGAGCCGCTCATTCCGATCGACAAGACCGTGGCAATGTTGAACCTCGACATGGTCGGCCGGCTGACCGATGAGAAGCTGATCGTTCATGGCACGGGCACGGCGAAGGAATTTGACGCCCTGGTTGATCGATTTGGCAAAGACTACGGCTTTGAAGTGACCAAGAAGCCCAGCGGTTTCGGGCCGAGCGATCATTCTTCGTTCTACGGCGTGAAAGTGCCGGTATTGTTTTTTTTCACGGGCACGCACACTGACTATCACCGTCCCACCGACGACTTTGAGAAGTTGAATGTAGCGGGCATGCGACGGATTGCCGAGATGGTTTGTGAAATGGCGCTGGCGCTGGCGACTGCCGATACCAGGCCCCAATATCAGGAAGTGCATGGCGGCAATGAGTCGCTGGGCGGTGGCGGCGATCGGCCGTATTTTGGCAGCATTCCCGACTTTGCGCAGGAAGAGCCGGGCTATGCGCTAAGTGGTGTGACCAAGGGGGGGCCAGCCGAAAGGGCCGGATTGCAGGCTGGAGATAACATCGTTCGTTTTGGCGAGAGTAAGATCGGCAACTTGGAAGACTTCGACAGTGCTTTGCGCAAGTACAAAGCGGGCGATAAAGTGCCGGTGATCGTCAAACGCAAGGGGCAGGAAGTGAAAATTGAAGTGACACTCGATCCGCCGCGCTAGGCTAATTGCGAACCCCGTTTGGCCTGTCCTCCGCGCTGAGCACGCAAGACGCGTTTTGAACGCCGGATTGCAATTCGCGTGTAAATGAAGCTTGGGCGATAGCTGGCGAACCCTCGGGAAAACGCGGGCGATTATTGGCCTTTACGAAAATTGGCCTTCTCGGCAGAATACCGCCCTGAAATCGACCCCCCCCGGGCCCTGCTTGGACAGGTCCGGTCGGAATGTCCTGCGGATGGACAGCGCAAGGTCACGGACGACCAGCCGTCTACAGCAAGGAGTGCTCAAACGTGCGAACATCTCTCTTCGTGGCCACGCTCGTGGCCGTCGCTTGTTTTGCGTGCGCTGCCGACCGCGTGTTGGCGCAACCGCAACCGCTCGCTCGTCCGGCCGCTCCGGCAGCAGCGCCAAGTTGCCCGCACGGCATCGCCGTGATCGATGTTACCTTCATTCTTGAAAACTACTCCAAGCTCAAGAGCGCGATGGAGTATTACAAGAACCTCGCGCAGAAGGCTGAGGACGATCTCAAGAAGGTCCGCGACGGCATCCAAAAGAAGGCCGAAGGATTGAAGGCGTTCCAGCCGGGGAGTCCTGAATACAAGCGGCTTGAGGAAGAGATCACGAAGGCCGAGAGCGATTGGAAGTTGGATGTCGCTTCGAAGCGCCGTGACTTCGCCGAGAAGGAGAGCACCTACTATCTCAAGGCTTACCAGGAGCTGACGGCCGCGGTTGCCGAGTATTCACAGCAACATGGGATTCAGCTCGTGCTGCGGTTTAACGGTGCTCCCATCGACCCGAATAACCGTGAAATGGTGCAGATGGAAGTGTTCAAGTTGGTCATGTACTACGACAAGAACATTGACATCACCGATGTGATCCTGGCTGACTTGAACCGCAAGGCAGCCGTGGCCGCTCAACCGCGGGGCACGCCGCGCCGCTAGGCCGGGTGCCGACGGAGGGCCCTGTTCGCTGCGTTGTCCAAAAGTTCTTCCCAGTCGTTCGCACAAACAGCCTTGATGCACGCACTACGAAATCAACGCACGATCTCCCAGGCGGTTTCGGTCTTTGGGTTTGGTTTTTGGAGCGGCCGAGATGTTCGGCTGGAGTTTCGGCCTGCGGCCCCGGACACGGGAATCGTCTTTGTCCGCCGTGATCTGGGAGAGGCCCGGATTGGCGCCTCGGTGGCCAACCGCATCGAAACGCCGCGGAGAACAACGCTGACCAGTGGCCGGGCCAGCGTCGAAATGGTTGAGCATGTGATGGCCGCCTTGTCGGGATTGCAAATTGATAATTGCGAAGTGTGGGTCGACGAAGCCGAGATGCCAGGCTGCGACGGCTCGGCACAGCCATTTGTCGAGGCACTCGGACAAGCCGGCCTCGTTGAACAGGCTGCGCTGCGGCCGCGATTGGTGGTGCGAAATGTCACCCGGCTTGGGACCGAGGATTCCTGGGTCGAGGCCCGACCGAGTCCCAACGGGGCATTGTCGGTCAAGTTTCGGTTGGACTACGGTAGCGGCAACGCCATCGGCCGGCAGACGTTACAGTTGGCAGTGACTCCCGAGTCGTTCGAGCGTGAGTTGGCTCCCAGTCGGACGTTTGTCCTACAAGAGGAAGCGGAGTGGTTGATTTCCAAGGGCCTGGGTCGTCGTGCGACCTATCAGAATGTATTGGTGTTCGACAAAAATGGGCCGGTCGAAAATGAACTACGATACCGCGACGAGTGCGTGCGCCATAAGGCCCTTGATTTGGTGGGGGACCTGGCCCTGGCCGGTTGTGATTTGGTCGGGCATTTTATCGCCCATCGAAGCGGGCATCGATTGAACGCGGAGCTCGTCAGGGCCCTGCTCGTCGAAGAGGAAATTGTGGAAGGCCGGCGTCGCAGCGCCTAGCGGCCAGCGACGGAGGGGCCAAAATCGTTTGCCACAACTGCGGGCAAGGAGGCCCGTAGCAGAGCGAAACGAAAGGATGCGGAGCGCTATCATGGCTACCTGTATCGCGGACAACGTGTCGATTCATCCTCGGGCGGAAATCGACGTGGACGTTGAGATCGGCCCTTTTTGCGTGATCGGGCCGAATGCTCGCATCGGGCGTGGCACGCGCCTGGAGAACAACGTCACGCTCATGGGACGCGTGACGCTGGGGCAGCACAATCATCTTTGGCCCGGCGTAGTCATTGGTGGCGAACCTCAAGACATCAGCTATCGCGGCAGTGATACGCAGGTCGTAATTGGCGATCACAATGTGATTCGCGAATGCGTTACGATCAACCGCGCCAGCGAAAAAGAGGATGGCGTCACGACCGTTGGCAGCCACAACTTCTTGATGGCGTGCTCGCACGTGGCCCACGATTGCCGCCTTGGAAGTCACATCGTGATTGCCAACGGCACGCTGCTTGGCGGTCACGTTCACGTGCACGACCACGCCTCGCTGTCGGGCGCCGTGGCGATTCATCACTATGCCTCGGTTGGCAGCTACAGTTTCATCAGCGGCTGCAGCCGCGTCTTGCACGACGTGCCACCCTTTATGCTGGTGGAAGGTCATCCCGCGCGACCGCGCTGTATCAACGTCGTGGCGCTCAAGCGAAATGACTTCGCGCCGGACGTCATCAATTCGCTCGCTGAAGCGCACCGACTGCTCTACCGCGCCAAGGTCGGGCTGGATCACGCTCGCGAGATCTTGCGGGGCAACGACCAGTTGATTCCGCCCGTCAACGAGCTATTAAGCTTCGTGCAAATGCAGCAGGAAGGCAAGCACGGCCGGGCTCGGGAACGCAGGAGAGCGGCGTGAAACCTTTGAAACTGGCGGTCATCGGGACTGGCCATCTGGGGCGAATCCATGCGCGACTCATCGCGCAAATGGACGACGTCGTGCTCGTGGGCGTGGCTGACCCGGAGCGACAGGCCCGCGAACAAGTAGCATTCGACTCGGGCACGACGCCATTCGCTGACCACCGCGAGTTGATCGGCCGTGTGGATGCGGCCGTAATTGCCACGCCGACGCGGTTTCATCGCGATGTGGCTATCGACTTTCTTGGGCAGAGTACGCCGCTGCTCGTTGAAAAGCCGATCGCAGCGAGCGTTGCCGAAGCAGATGAGCTAGTCGATACGGCGCGTCGAAACGGCGCTATCTTGCAAGTTGGACACATCGAGCGCTTTAATCCCGCGTTCACGGCGGCAGCGGCAAGGATTCGCCGGCCACAATACATCGATGCCATCCGAGCGAGTGGCTTTACCGGGCGTTCGACGGATATTGGCGTCGTGCACGATTTGATGATCCACGACATCGACCTGGTGCTTTCGCTTGTCGAGGCACCCCTGGCACGCGTGGATGCAATCGGGGTGCCCATTCTGGGACAAAAGGAAGATGCCGCCCAGGCGCGGCTCGAATTTGCAGACGGCTGTGTGGCCAATTTGAGCGCCTCGCGCGTAAGCTGCAGCGAAACTCCCAATCGGCGAATGCAATTGTGGTCGGCAGAAGGGTTCGCGGAAATCGACTTCGGCCTGCGGGCCGTGAAGGTCATTACGCCCTGCGAGGCAGTGCGCAACGGCAGCTTTGACTACAACTCCCTGCCGGCGGAGCAGAAGATCGGGTTCAAGGAGCGAGTCTTCGCCGACATTTTGAAACTCGAACCCGTCGCCGTTGAATCACGCAACGCATTGGCGGATGAACTGCGAGACTTCGTCGATGCGGTACGTGCGGGCACGCAACCGCGCGTTACGGGGCAACAAGGGCGAGATGCCCTGGCTGTGGCCGAGGCGGTCGTCGAATCGGTCCAATCGCATCGCTGGCAGGCGCGCTCCAAGACGCCACCCATCCTGCGCGGCCCTCACTGGCGTCTTCCGCTTTCCCACCCTCCGGTCCATCGCGAAGCGGGCTGAGCACCGCCCGAGAATTGGAGCCAGGCGCGGCCATCGCCACGCGGTACGCCGGGAGGCAGCTCCGGATATGCGGCCGCACGCGGCCAGAATCATGGGGTCTTGCCAATGTCTCACGGCGCCGGCGCGCAGTCGAGCGACGGGCGGCAGTTCGTGGTCGTTGGAGAGACACCGGCGGCCTGGCTCACGCCAAATCGCGGTCTTCGAACATCGCCAGCCCCACGAGCATCGCGATTGCGGAATAAAGCACGCAATACACGAGCGCCATTCCCAAATAGTCGAGCGGTACGCGTACACCTGCGGCGACCGCGGCCTGGATGTTGAAGTGATCGAGTACCGGCAGCACGGTGGCGATGAATTGCCCTACAAATCGCACGATTTCAAACTTTCCAACCGACGAATTGACGACCAGCGGGACGAGGTGGCCTAGCACGTAGATTGATGAGCAAATGATCAAGTTGGCAAGCATTGGCAGCCGAGTGGAAATTGCAACGCTAATCGCTGCCAATACGACCGTCTCGAAGAATGCGAGTACGAGACCCGGTATGATTCGGACCATTTCAAGATAGCAAAGCTGCCAGGGTGGTTCGGTTTTGGCCGTTTCGCGGGCATCATGCACGACCTTGAACGAAACGGTTAGCAGAAACAGCACGCCCAAGACAATGAACAACACGACAACCGGTCCGAGCACTCCTAGGAACTTGCCGAGGATGAATTGCCGTCGCTGGACGGGCTTCGAGAGCACCGTCAATGCTGTCCGGCCCTCGACCTCCTCGGAAATCGACACGCTTGCTGACCAAATCGCGACGATCATTCCCCAAACCATGATCCAAATCAGGCCGGAGTCCTTGAGCATCTTGATATCTTCGCCGAACGTGTTGTAGGGAATATAGACGAAGGCCAAGAGACCGCATGTGCCTAGTCCCAATGCCAGGTAAAACAAGGGTTGGGACATTGAGTCGCGAGCGGTGGTTAGCGCGATGGCCGATACTTTGGGAAGTGCCGTGCGCATGCCAACATACGCGCCGACGAGCCCGATCAAACAAAGCGCCGTGACGGGCACGATGTAGACTTGGGGAAATTCCAAATTCGTGACCGTAACCAAGTGCAATTTCACCGGCGCCGAACTGGTGTTCGTGACGGTCCAGTTGGTGAATGGCGGTTCGAACGCGGGTTTCTTTTCCTCAATCTCGGGGCGCTGCCAGCTGACGTCTGCGGCCGGACCAACACGCATCCCGAGTGTCTGGCCCAGTCCCGATACAATATTTGTGCTGATCGCGAGCGGCCCGTCGGCGTCGGCAGAAAAAGACTTGAGCTCCGGAAGGCGCAGATGCAGTTTTTCAAGTTTGTAGTCCGTGGTTTCGGCCGGAATCTCGAAGTCCCAACTGCGTGTGCCGACGTTCGGCAAGCGCGCAATTGATGTGGCGACGGTTCGATACGGCAAGGCTGGAATCAAAAACGTGCCCAAGACGGCAAAACCGGTGAGGAACAATGCGAGATAAAAGAGGGGCAGCAATATCCCTTCGCGTACGCTTGCCACCAGGAAGTCGGCTGCCGGCCGCCAAGCCAGGAACAATACGCCGTAGAGGATCGCCAGAGTCACGACTCCGGCCGCCACGCCCACGCTAAGCAGCCAAAAGGGGGTCAGCCAGGTGTGCAAGAGTCCAAGAACGAGTACGGGCATTCCGAACATGGAGAGAAGTTCCGGCTTGGATAGAGGCGTTTTGAGAGATGTTATCGGCGGATTTGGAAATCGGTGAATTCGCCACAGGCAGGTAGAACTTGCGATTGCGTGTTGCGAATGAACTGGGCCATTTCGTCGGCGATCGAGGCTAGCAGTCGGTCGAGCTTACTGGGGACGTCTTCAACCACCAGCAACACGCGACCGTCTGCCAGGTTTTGGACGAATCCTCGCACATCGTGGCGCTCCGCCAGTCCACGAGCCGTGTAGCGAAAACCGACTCCCTGGACACGGCCCGAATAATGCACGACGCGCCGCTCGGGTGCTTCGTTCGCATCACTGGCCATCGCGACAGGTGCCCCGGGTAGGGCCGATGTGGCAAAGAGGGATCGAGTGCCGCAAAACTCCAGTATAACCAATGTTTGACCAGCGAACACCCGGCGGCTTCCGCCGCGACCAACGGGTTGCTCCGGTCGTGCGGGCCCGGCGGCCTTGACGGACAAAGGGCTCAATTCTAGGCTTAAATGCGGTCGCCAAGTTGGAGTGTCAGCTCCCGCCAGGCGCGGCCCTCTTTGCCCGGTGGTGTAACGGTAGCACGAATGGCTCTGAACCATTTAGTCAAGGTTCGAATCCTTGCTGGGCAGCTCCGAATGCGGACGTGATCGCAGGCAAATTACGTACCTGATTGATTTGACGCGGGATAATGGAGACCGCTTGCGTCGCGCGTGTCCTCAGCATGCGGAATGTCGTTCTCCCCAGTCGACCGTCCTGATCCAGGGTGGTTCATGAGATCATGGCCACCTACCTTTTCACCTGGGAACTTGGGTACGGATTAGGACACTTGATCAACCTGCGCCCCCTCGTTGCGGGGCTTAGCGCCAGGGGACACCGCGTCGCGCTGGTTCTACGCGACTTGGCCAAGGCCGGATCGATATTCAATGCGGAGAGCATTTCGTGCTGGCAAGCGCCGTTCAAACAGCAGCGTACTCGCTACCTGGGGCCGACCCTTAGTTTTTCTCATATCCTTTACGAGAACGGCTTTTGTGATGCTGGTGAACTGCGCACGTTGAGCGAGGCGTGGCGCAATATCTTTCGGCAAGTCGATCCCGATGTGATTGTCTTCGATCATAGCCCGACGGCCCTCTTGGCCGCGCGAGGGTCACGCGCCAAGCGCGTCACGCTGGGGACGGGGTTCTTCCTTCCTCCTGATCAGACACCCATGCCCTGCCTGCAGCCCTGGCTGAATCCAGATCCCGCACAGTTGCTGCGCGATGATCAGACCGTGCTCGATGTCGCCAATCAGGTCCTCGAACACCTGCGTCTGCCGCCGCTAGAGCATCTTGCCGCCCTATATCATCCTAGTGACGAGCACTTGCTCGTCACGTTTTCCGAACTCGATCACTATGGTGCACGTCCCGGCGTGCGCTACTGGGGAGCGTGGTCGGGTGGTTTCGGTAAACAGCCGGTTTGGCCGGCGGCGTCAGGTAAGAAGATTTATGCCTACCTGAAGCCGTTTCCGGAACTGCCGGCACTACTCGACGTGATTCGCCGCTCGGGCCAGCCGGCCATTGTTTTCGGCAACGAGATCCCCGAGGAATTGCGGAGGCGGTTTCAAGGGTCGACCGTGCGATTCGAGACCGAGCCGTTGGATATCGATCGCGTCGCCCAAGAATGTGACGTGGCGATTCTGAACGCGAATCACGGCACGGCAGTGAGCATCTTGCGTGCTGGCAAACCGTCGCTGCAGATTCCGATCTACGTCGAGCAGTCGCTGCTGGCGATGGCTATCATGCGGATGAATGCGGGCCTGCCAGCACCACCAGACCAGGCTGTCGAGATTGAGCGGCAATTTCAGAAGTTGCTTGCCGAGGGCGAACGGTTGCAGGGCGCGGCAAGATTTGCGGAACGCTACGCGGATTTTGACGAACACCGGCAAATCGCAGAGATTGTCGCCCGGCTCGAATCGCTGGGTACCGGGCGAATCGCGCCGACCTCTTGAACGAAGTTTCGCCTTCTGAAAGTGCCCGATCGAGAATACGGGCGAGCTCGCCAAGGGTTAAATTTCCTGCCGACCAGGACGAACGAAGCTCCCGCTCGCGCAGATCTCCGCTGGGCCGGATGTCGTCCACAATTGCGTGGACTACAGCCAAGGTTTTTGAAACAAAACGGGCTTCCTAGTTGATATCTGGTTTAACAGAGTCGTCTTGGTACGTTACGCTCGGCTGGGGTGAAACCCGCCACGGTGGCCGACCCGGGCGGGCGTCGCCTGGCGGGTTTTTCGATTCAGCGCTGCCGGTTTGGGAGGCGGTGGGAATTCCGGCGCGGAGTCCCCAAGTAAAAAAAGCCGTCCTCGCTGAAATCAACGAGGACGGCTGCTACGTGGCTAGCCAGATTCCTTTCCGGCTGCCGTTGTATCTCGCTCAAGCTGGTTGGTCGTTAGACCATTTGCTTCAGGTTCTTGAGCGCCTGCAATTTGATCACGTTGCGAGCCGGTTTGGCCTTGAACGTGGTTTCCTGCTTGGTGAAGGGATTGATACCCGTCCGCTCAGCGACGGCCGGCTTGCGGACCACCTTGATCTTGAGCAGGCCAGGCAGCGTAAAGATGCCGGGGCCTTCGTTGAGCTGTTTGGCGACCAGATCGGCCAACGACTCGAAGACGCTGGAGATTTGGGCCTTGTTCAAACCGGTTCGCTCGCTCAAGTGCGTCGCGATTTCCGTCTTCGTCATTGGCTTCTGTGTTTTTTCTTGGGTGGTCATGGGATCTCCCTATGAGTTCGAAGAATTCGAGGAATCTGCCCTGTGTGCGCCTTCCGTTCCCTCGGCACGTTTAATCGCGTCGTACACCTCCTGGCGGTGCACCGGAACGTCCTTTGGCGCTTCGATACCAAGCCGGACCTTGTCGCCGCGGATGTCGACGACGGTAATCACGATGTTGTCGTTAATGATGATGGTCTCGTTTACCTTCCGAGATAAGACGAGCATGGTGGTGCCCCTCCTGTGTTGGGCTGCCCTTAGTCGATGCGACCGGCACGCCAAGTTTGTTTCGCCGCGCCGCCCGGCAAGCTGGCCGAAGCGTTGCACCGAAGCATCACTCGCGTCACCGACGGACGTTCACTGCACTACCAACATGCTAGGTCACGGCACGTGCGCGCCGGGCGACCGAGCAAAAAATGCTGTGTTTTGCAGTTCCGTTTGGGACGGTTGAACATTCTATGCGCGTCCAAGCACGAGATTCTGACGATCGTGACGGACGATCCCGGCGCAATGGGGGGCCCCCTCGGCAACTTGAGCGATGTGGAATTGCCGGTTTTTTGGACGTTTTCGTCGCCAGCGTCGCGTAGAACCGCTGCTAAATGGGTTCACGAGAGACGCGTCGAAGTCGCAGCGCCGTTGATCGATCGAATGACGACTGAATGCGTCGCGCTGAGAATAAAGAACGCGCGGCCACTCAGTTGTACATTCGGGTCAACCACTCGGCGACCATCGCCGGCTTGGGTTCGTTTTCGGTTTCGACCGTGATCTTCCAGGTCACCTGAATGCCGCCTAGAAAATCGTTTACGGCCTGAACACTGCTGCGCGAACGAATGCGAACGCCAGCCCGCACCGGGCTGACGAAGCGGACCCGATTGAGCCCGTAATTCAGGCCCATTTTACCGCCTTCGATGGATACCGATTGGCTGTGGAGTTGGGTGATTAGCGAGAGGGTAAGGAAGCCGTGGGCAATGGTTGTACCGAAGGGACTTTCGCTGGCAGCCCGCTGGCGATCGACATGAATCCATTGGTGGTCGCCCGTCACCGCCGCAAATGCGTCGATTATTTCCTGAGTGACGGTCAGCCATTCGCTTTGTCCGACCTCCTGGCCTACCAACCCACGTAATTCGTCGACGCCGCTGATCGTTCGCGAAGCCATCTGGCGTGGTCCCCTCGAAAAACATTTGAACGTGTGCCGCCTGTACCAAGATGACAGCAGCCGCCCGCCCGGTCAAATGACCATTGACAGGCACGTGGACCGCGCAGCGTAACGACTTGCGTCGATGCAGCGCAGATGTTTCGGCCTACCGGGGGCGGATTCGTCAAGACCTGATTTGCCGACGGCCGATCTTGATATCGTGGAGATGATATCACGGGCCAAATCGCCGGTCCGGCGAAAACCTCGTCTTCATCAAAGCAAGGCCGCACGCTACACTCTCGCATTCCGAGTGGAGCCCGGCACGGACCGCCGGGTCCAAGCAACAAGGAGGTTGCGTTTATGACCGTTCTACCGACGCCCGATCAAATCCGTACGATTGTACACCGCACGTTTCTCGAACTCGATGTGGACGAGGACGCCCTGCAAGACGTCGATGAGCGAATCATGCTTGACGACGGCCGCTACGTGGCCCGCAGCTATCGCGTCGACGACTTCCTCGCCATGTGGATGATCGACGTGGGATTGGTGCAGTTTTACGACGCGGACGGCAACATGCTGCGGACGGTCAACCTATTCGAGGAAATCGAACCGCACCGGATGGCGGCCTGATTTGGCCAGGCGTTAAAGCGACCAACGGGTGCATGAATGCCAGACTAGCGTCTGTGCGAGCATGGCGCCGCTCGCAACTGTTCGCGGAACAGAAGCCCACGTTCGCCTCAGTTTTCCCGCAAGTCACTGGGGACGTGGGTGATTCCGAGCGCCGACCGCCACGCGGAGTCTGCCACGAATCGCGTCGTTCGGGTCCAGAGCTCGTCTTCGTGGCAAAAAACGTGCTCCGGCTTGGCGGGCATTACCGACCAGCTCCCCCGGGCAATTTCTCCCTCGAGTTGACCCGGTGCCCAACCGGCGTAGCCGGCAAAGAATTTTGCCGTGGGCTGTCCGTCCTCGGTTTGCGAGGCCAACGTTTCGAGTTTGTCCTTGCCCGCACAGAAATAGAGGCCGGGCATGACTTCCATCTCAAGCAGAAACTCGTGCGTGTGCAGCGCGACCAGCGGACCTTCGCAGGGGCCACCCAGAAAAATGGACGTCTCGAGCTGGCAGGGCACTTCGCTGAGCTTGTCCCAGGCGTCTTTGAGGTCGGCGCTGGTACGGCGATTGAGAATCAGGCCCAGCGCGCCATCCTCGTTGTGACGAACGAGCAGCACGACGCTCCGCGTAAACGGTTCCGCTAGTTCGGGCGTGGCGATCAAAATATGCGCTTGAAGGCTGGTCACGGTGTCGTCCATCATGCGAAGCCCGGCATCGATGCTCGAATGCGTACGCGTCTATCCTAAGATGCCGGAGGCTCAATGGAAAGGTCCGTGTCGAGCCGCTGTGTGACGAGCAACCATGCCGTAGGCGCCATCACCAGAACGATGCCGGCCAATGATAGAGGGCTAAAAGTGCGCCCCCAAATTGCCATGTCGAATAGCAAGGCAAATCCAACTTGCGTGAGTGCCACCACCGATACGCGTGCCGGCGGCCCCGCGGCAAAGGCCTTTGTGAGGAACAATTGCCCGATGGTGGCACATACACCCAGGCCAGCCAACATCAACAGCGTCGTGGTTTCAAGGTTCGACCCGGCCCACGAATCGACCGGGTCGAGCAGCATCAGGATCAGACAGGCAACCAGTGATACGCCCGAGAAGTGTGCCACGATTGCCCGCGGATCGACGTCGCGGAGCCGATGCAACCCAAGCATGGCGATCGAGGTGCTGAACGACGCGGTCACGGCCGCCAGCACCGGCATTGGCGCCGACCCGGCGAAATGAGGCTGGGTGACCAGCACCACGCCGACTAAGCCCACGCCGATGGCCACCCAGGCATCTTTGGTGGGGCGCTCGCCTGCCAGCGGCCAGGAGAGCAGCGCCACCCAGACAGGAAACATGTTCGTCAGCGTGAGCACGTCGGAAATCGGTAGTCGAGGCAGTGCATAAAAGGTACACAGCAGACTAATTGTCCCGGCGATGCTGCGAACCCAGAGAATCCGCGGTCGAAGGAACGCCATGCGTGCCCCGGCTTTCAGGGCCAGCACGGTGGCAAAGACCAACGCCAGACCGGCGCGAATCGTTGCCACTAGCTCCCAGTCGCAGCGACCGGCCAATGCATGAGCCAGCGTGGCCATTCCGGAGAAGGCGAGCGAGCCCGAGAGCATCCACACGTAGGGGAGCAGGGGTTGGCCGTCCGACGGGTCAGCCGGAGGGTCGGCGGCCGAGAGCGGGTCGGTGGCGAGTGCAGATTCGTGGTGGGTCACATATAGAATCTACTGCATGCGTGCCGGCGGCTAAAGGGCTACAAAACTTTCAGCCGCATGAGGTTTCTTTCGGGCCCGAGCGGGGCTGGCCAGTATTGCTCTCGCTCGTCATACTCGAATGGTTTGAGTCCCTCGAATCGACCTGTGAGGAAACTGGACCGTGAGTGCGTCTCCCCTGCCGATTCCGCTACGTGGCATCGTTCCGCCCATGGTCACCCCCCTGTCCGATCGCGACACGCTCGACGTCTCCGGCACCGAGCGGCTTGTCGACCACCTGCTCGGCGGCGGTGTGCATGGGTTGTTTATCCTCGGAACGACCGGCGAAGCTCCGAGTCTTAGCTATCGTTTGCGGCATGAGCTGGTTACGCAAGTCTGCCGTCAAGTGGCCGGTCGCATACCGGTGCTGGTCGGCGTGACCGACACGTCTTACGCCGAAACGGTTCATCTGGCCAACCACGCCGCCGAGGCCGGCGCTCAGGGTGTCGTCCTTTCGGCACCCTATTATTTTCCGGCCGGACAGCCGGAGCTGCTCGAATACGTTCAGGACATTGCAGCCGACCTGCCGCTACCGATGTTTCTGTACAACATGCCGAGCCACACGAAGATCACGTTCGATCCGCACACGGTCCGTGAGGCGTTGCAAATTCCCAATGTCGTGGGCCTGAAAGACAGTTCGGCGCAAATGATCTACTTTCACAAGCTTCGGTCGATTTGCGCGGCGCGGCCTGATTTTTCGCTGCTCGTCGGTCCGGAGGAGCTGTTGGGAGAGTCGGTCTTGTTCGGAGCGCACGGCGGCGTGTGCGGCGGAGCGAATCTGTTTCCCAGACTTTACGTTGACCTGTACGAGGCGGCAGCCACGGGCCAGATCGAGACCGTGCTTAAACTGCACGCGCAGGTGCTCCGCATCGGCCAGACGATCTACTCGGTCGGCCAACATGGTTCGGCGTTTATCAAGGGCCTGAAATGCGCCCTGTCCTGCCTGGCCATCTGCGACGACTTTATGGCCGAGCCGTTCCAGCGATTCCGCCCGGAACACCGCGAACAGATCGAAGGCTACCTGGCCGAAATCGGCGCCGCGCCGCAAGAAGCGTAGCGGTCGAACGTTATCGCGCTGGTGCCGAAGGCCGGCAGGCTACAGCAGTTCCGAAATGACTTCCCCGCGGTCGATCACCGGCACGGGCCGGCCGGCCAGGTTGAGGAAGTGCGTGGACGGATCGATGCCCAGGCAATGGTAGATCGTGGCGTGCAGGTCGCACGGTTCGAGCGGGCGGTCGCTGGGCACTTCGCCCAATCGGTTTGTCGCGCCGACGACGCGGCCGCCTTGAATACCTCCGCCGCCGATCAGTACGCTGAGGGCGTTACCCCAGTGATCGCGGCCGGGCGTCCCCATGCTCCCTGCTGGGCCGCCGTTGCCGCCGTCGTTCATGCGTGGCGTCCGGCTGAACTCGCCACAGAGAATGACCATCGTCTTTTCGAGCATGCCGCGCTGCTCGAGGTCGACCAATAGCGCCGAGACCAGGGCGTCGACGATCGGCAGATTGCGCTCGTAGCCGGTTTTCAGATCCCAGTGGTGGTCCCAGCCGCCCATGTGCACCGTGACCCAGGTAGAACCTGCCTCGACCAACCGGCGGGCCAGGAGCGTGCTTTGGCCCCAGCTGTGACGTCCATACAGGTCGCGCGTCGCCTCGTCCTCGCTGGCAATGTCGAACGCTTTGCGCGCTGCGCCGCCGGCGACCATCTCGTAGGCTCTGTGGTCGAACTGGTCCATCGTTTCCATGGCGCCGGACGTGTCCATGTCTCGCCGCAAGCGATCGAAATGAGCGAGCAGCCCGCGGCGGTCTTCCAGGCGGTCGATGGTCATCGAGCCGGAAAGCTGGATGTTGTCGACTTTGAAATCGGCCGCGTTGGGATCGCCGTTAGTTTCGAACGGGTTGTACGAATTGCCCAGGTAGTTGGCGCCGAAGTAGCCGGGACGCAGTCCAATGCTGGCCGCATAGGGAACGGCCGCATAGGCCGGCATGCCCGACTTGCGCGGGCCCAGCAGCTTGGTGGCGATCGAACCGATCGACGGGTATTTGCCCGTCGTGTCCGCGCCGCTGGCGCCGCCGCGCGAGGTGAGCATGTAGTGACCGCCGGTAAAGTGGTCGCCGTTGTCGTGGTGCAGCGAGCGAATGATCGAGAACTTGTCGGCGATTTTGGCTTGTCGCGGAAACAATTCCGTGATTTCGATTCCCGGCACGTTCGTGCGGATTGGGTTCCACAGACCGCGATACTCGGGGGGAGCTTGCGGCTTGAGGTCGTAGGTGTCCATGTGCGAGGGCCCGCCGTCGAGCCACAGCATGATGACGGCCGTGTCTTTGCCAGGATGTCCTGCCAGACGCGAGGCCTCCTTGGCTCGCAGAATCTGCGGCAGCCCGATGCTGGCCATGCCGGCCACGCCCAGCTGCACGAAGCTACGCCTGCTCATTCCGTCGCAATAGCGACCCGATCTTCCCGCATCGATCCGTAACATGTTCCCCCCTCCCTACTCCAAGGAACTTGGGCCGATTCGAAACGCATCAACCATCCTTGATCGGAAGCGGATTCTAGCATTGGCGGCCGGCCAAAGTCAATCTGGCGGGCGAACCGGCAGGCAGCCGCTCCCTGGGTCCGTCGAACTCACACCGCGGCTAGACGCATCGAGTAGCTCGGGTTAAGTCAGCCTTGCGGCCGGTTTTTTCGGTGATCGATTGAGCCTGACCCCGCGGGTAGTTACATTGCAAGTTCTGCGTTCTCTGGACGTTTCTCTCCTTCCGGCTTCCCGAGTGATATGAGGACCCGCCGCCATGCATCGCCTCGCTGATCGATGGGCACCTGCCCTGCTACTGTTCGTTTGCGTCCTGTTCATGGGTGCCGCTCCCGGAGAGGAGCGCACGCCGCTCGACGAATACGTGGCCAAACCGGACCCGACCTACAGCTACAAGCTGATCAATACGCTTCCCGGCGACGGTTTCACGACCTACGTGCTTGAGATGACCTCGCAAACCTGGCTGTCGACCGATGAAGTTGACCAGCCGGTGTGGAAACATTGGATGATCGTCACCCGACCCGACAACGTGCAAACCTCGCTCGGTCTGCTCTACATTTCGGGAGGGAGCAACGGGGGCGCGCCTCCGGACAAGGTCGATCCATTGACTTCCGAGCTGGCCAAAGGGAGCAATTCGGTCGTCACCGAATTGAAGATGGTTCCCAATGAGCCGGTGGTCTTTAACGGCGAAACCCGCAAGCGGACCGAAGACTCGCTGATTGCCTACACCTGGGACAAGTTCCTCCGCACGGGCGACACGAAGTGGCCGGCTCGCCTGCCGATGACCAAGGCGGCCGTGCGAGCGATGGACACCGTCACCGATTTTTGCGCCACCGACGAAGGGGGCAAGGTAAAGGTCGACAAGTTCGTCGTCTGCGGCGGCTCGAAGCGCGGCTGGACCACCTGGACGACCGCGTGCGTGGACAACCGCGTGGTGGGCATCGTGCCACTGGTAATCGACATGCTCAACATCGTCCCGTCGTTCGAGCATCACTGGAAAGCCTACGGCTTTTGGGCTCCGGCCGTCGGCGACTACACGGCCGAAAAGATCATGCAGTGGAGCGGTTCGCCGCAGTACGCGGCCCTGATGAAGATCGTCGAGCCGTACGAATATCGAAGCCGGCTGACGATGCCCAAGTACGTTGTCAACGCCACGGGCGATCAGTTCTTCCTGCCTGATTCGTCGCAGTTCTATTGGGACGATCTGCCCGCGCCGAAGTACCTCCGCTATGTGCCCAATGCCGAGCATAGCCTGCGCGGAACCGACGTGCCGTTCACGCTGCTTTCGTTTTACAACTCGGTGATCAACGGTACCAAACTTCCGGTGTATTCCTGGGAAGTCAAGGATGACGACTCGATGCGCGTGACGAGCGATCAAAAGCCGACGGCCGTCAAGTTGTGGCATGCCACGAATCCCAAGACCCGCGACTTCCGCGTCGATCGCATCGGCCGCGTGTGGAAGAGCAAGTCGCTCGAGGCCAGTGCCGACGGCAGCTATTCGGGCGGCGTCGAAAAGCCGGCCGAAGGCTATACGGCCTACATGATCGAATTGACTTACGCGAACCCGGGTTCGCCGCCCTTGAAGGTCACCACGCGCGTGAAAGTCGTGCCGGACGTGCTGCCTCACGAATACAAGCAGCCCACGCCGCCGATCGACTCGGCCGCCACAACCGCCGGCGGCAACTGAGCGAAGCACGGGGTAGCAACGCAGGGGCCGGGAGCATGTGCTTCCGGCCCCTTTTTTGATGTGACTTCGTTTCTCAAGTTCGCGGTCGACCCGTTCGCCGCGCGTCGCGTTACCACGCTGAATTCCGTTGACTCGGTTCACTCCAAACATTCATTTCAAATACTTATCAAACCAATCGGCAATCGTCCGCATGTCGTCTTGCCAGTTCTTCCAGCCGTGCCCCTCCCCCTTTTTCACGACGAGTTCGCAGGGGACGCCGGCCGCCTTGAATTTTTCGATCATCAACTCCGACTGCTGGAGCGGTACCAGGTAGTCCCGGTCGCCGTGGATGATCAGCGTGGGCGGATCGTCGCTCGTGACGTGATAGGCGGGGGAGATTTGTTTGGCGATTTCGCGGCGCGTCGGTTCATCGACCGCTTCGAAGTATTTTCGCTCCGGATTCCATTGCTCGAAGTCGAACGCGGCACGGAGCGGATCCTTGGGACCCTGGTTCAGCCACGCAAACCCGGGAGTGCCGTAGTTGAGAAAGTCGGTTGGCGGGAAGAAACAGGCGACGGCTTGCACGCGGCTGTCGGTATTGGCCACCAGGTCGTCCTCGTCGGCGTTGGGATCGGCCGGCGTGCTGGCCGTGCCAATCATCAGCGAGAGGTGGCCGCCGGCCGAACCGCCGGTGATGCCGATGCGGTTCGGATCGATGCCGAACTCCTTGGCGTGCGCGCGGATGTAGCGCACCGCGGTGGTCATGTCGGCCACCGCCTCGGGAACCGTGTATTTTGGCTGGCTGCCATGCACCACGGCAAACACCGTGTAGCCGCGCGACAAGAGCTCGCGCAAAAAGTCGAGATTGATATGCTCGTGCGACGAGAACCAGCCGCCACTGACGGTCCAGATCACCCCTGCCCCGTTCGGTTTCTCCTTGGGCGTGAAGACGTCCATCGTCAGGGCGGTGCCGAACTTGCGGCCATAGATCACGTCCTCGCGGCGAGTGAAAGGATCCTCCTCGGCGGCGCGGGCGATACCTCCCAACACGAGACAACAGAGAAGCAGGCCAAGGCAACGATGCATGGTGATTTTCCAGCCAGAGTTCAAGCGTGAGTGCCACCGACTGGTCTGATTGTGGTTCAAGCCGACCCAGTGGGCAAGCGTCTGGGGCGCGACGGCCGCGAGTTGATGGTGAAACATTCGTATCTGAAAGCAGGCCGCGGCAATCCAAGGATGAGACGCGTCCCCCGGTAGCATTGCCTTCGCCCCGTCATTTTTTCCTTCTTTGTGTTCTTGGTGCCTTGGTGGTTGATTCTTCTGTCGTAAAGTCCAAGCAAGGGATTTACCACCAAGGCACGAAGTCACAAAGTGAAGAGGCAAGGGATACGAGCGCGCGGAGCAAGCGCGCAGCGGCGCTGGCGAAGAAATAAAAATGGTGCCGCTGGCCCGGTTGAGCCGGGATTGGACTCTGAAACGCTTGTTAAGGGTTAGTTGACCACTCCTCGACCATCGACCGAGAACAGCGGCACGCGGAACGGCCACCCGTTTTTGCTCAGGCGGTCGTTTCCAACCGTACGCCGTTCCCGCCGATCGGGACACGCCTGAGACTTGGGCAAAGCTCCCGCGGCACGACCTCCCACACCGAGCGCTATCTGCAGCTAGCGCTGGCGATCGGAGGAGCATGGGTCGAGGACATAAGCGGCCGCGAAACGTTGTTCACCGAATCGCATGCATGCTTGCGCCGGGGCTCAGACAAGCCGATCCTACGCCCCAGGATTAACGTCCTCGCTTGGCCACGCAGGCCACCGGACTGCTCGCGATTGTGCACCAGGTGCTGGCCCGATTTCAAGCGGGCAAATTTGAAAGGAACGAAGTGGGAAAGACCCGCGGATTTCGCATTCAAAAGACGGCGTGGCCGCTGACCACATGTGTGAATTAAAGGGACACAAGTCAGAAAAACGTCCCAAAAGGCGGCACGTCACCGGGAGGCACATCTTTTCCGGATGCTCGTGCCTTTTTTCGCTCTTTGACGAATGCCTCGGCGATGGAATCCATGGCGGCTTCCGAAATACCGTCCGGAATTCCAAGCGAGTCAAGCCAAAACATGTTCGTCAACTGCATTAATCCATCGGCAGTAACTTTGGTATTATGAAGCCGGAGATTGCGTAATCGGCTCAATTTCGCGCATAGACCGACGGTACTGTCGTCGACTTTCGTACCCTCGAGCCGTAGTTCTTTCAGGTTTGGCAGATCTACCAGATATGTGATCCCTTCTCCGTGAATGGTAGTTGAATTCAGATCGATCTTCTGCAGTTTTTTCATTTCGCGCAGAAACCGCATACCCCGATCCGCAAGTGGGTTTTTCATCAGACCAATAGACCTAATTTTTTTGAGCTTGCCAAGTGGTGACAATTCGTCGCCCGACAGGTCGCATCCTCCCAACCGCAGGCTTTCCAACTGTGTGAGTTCTCCGATCATTTGGATATCAGCTGGCGTCAGGTCAACACCGCCGATGATCAATTCACCCATTTCGGGCACATCCTTGAGTAACGGAAGGACTTCATCGACGGCCTTGTGATTGAGAAGCCGTACTGTGTAAACACGGCCAGAAACTGTTTGGACCATCCCGTACTTCTTCGCGGCGGCGATGGCCTTTGCGTGCCGAGTTTCGATCATCACCGCGAGCGCACCGCAGGCGATCAATAGAGCGCCGGCGATAATCGCGGCTTTTCGCCAGGTGAGTGAGGATAAGAGACGGTGCATTCGTTTAATTTGATGCGATTTCGCTGGAATCTGTTAGGGGTTTGCGATGCCCCGTATCGTCTTTGCTACGAAGGTATCGAGAATAGAGGGTTGTCGTTGTCCGGAACATTCTCGCCCGCCTCGCGAGCTGCTCGCCTCGACTTTAGGAGTGCCTCCTGAAACCTTATTAGATCTGATGCCGGTATTTCGTCTGGCACGCCAATACTTTGTAGCCAATGCAAGTTGACAAGCTCCATTAGCCCCTTCAAAGTAATTGCGGTCTCAGAAAAGTACAGACGCTTTAGGTTTTTCAGTTGAGCGCATACGCCGATGGATGTGTCGTCGATTCGAGTGTTTGTCAACCGTAGCTCCTCCAAGTCAGTCGCGGCTGCCAGATACTTCAAACCTTCACCTTGAATCTCGGTCGCGCTCAGGTCTACGTATTTGAGTTGCGTCATTCTCCCCAGAAGCTGAAGACCTCGATCGGTGATAGGGTTGCTGATCATATGAAGCTCGGTCAGTTGAGTGAGTTTGTCAAGCGAGGCGACTTCCGCATCTCGCAGCCCACATGCGTTCAGCCACAGGGAAGTAAGTGTTTTCAATTCGCCAATTCGTTGAATATCAGCGACGGTCAAATCAACTCCTCCGATTTTTAGCTCACGCAGTTCACTCACATGTTGAAGGAGAGGAAGAACCTTGTCGACTGCCTCGCGATCATGCAGCGATACGCTGTAAACACGGCCACCGAGTCCGACGACGCGCCCGTATTCCTTCGCGGCGGCGATGGCCTTTTCACGCTTGCTGTCAACCATCACCGCGAGCGCACCGCAGGCGATCAATAGAGCCGCGGCGCTAATCGCGGCTTTTCGCCAGGTGAGTGAGGTCCAGACTCGATACATTGCTTATACCTGGGGAGAGACGACGGTGACGCACGGTTGCCAGGATACGAGCGGCGGCCGAAGCAAGCAAATCGAGACACACTGTGAAGTTGCCTCGGCTGGCCGCAATCCGCCGTTCACCAGGTCCAGTGTGTAATACAGGCTGGGATCCAAGGGAAAGTCGCTGCCCAGGCTGAAGCATTAAACGAACCGCCAGGCGGCAGCTAGCCGAACAGCTCGCCAATCACTTCGCCGTGCTCGACGATTTTGATGGGGCGGCGGTCGGCGGTGATGTATTCCTCGGTGGGGTCGATGCCCAGCACCTGGCAGAAGGTCATGAACAGGTCGCCCACGCCCACCGGGCGATCGGTGACGTGCACGCCGTCGGGGTCGGTGGCGCCGATGACCTGGCCGCCGCGCACGCCGGCGCCGGAGAGGCCCACGAGCCAGCCTTCGCTGTAGTGCTCGCGGCCGCCGTCGGGTTTGAACTTGGGCGTGCGGCCGAACTCGCCCATCCACACGACGAGCGTGTTTTCCAACAGGCCCCGATCGGCCAGATCGGTTAGCAGCGTGGCATAGGCCGGGTCGGCCTCGTTGCACAACAGCGGGTTCTGCTCGAAGCCGAGCTTGTGCGTGTCCCAACCCTGGTCGCCGACCGAACCGGTGCTGATCACCTCGACGAAACTGACCCCCTGCTCCACCAACCGCCGGGCCAACAGACAGCCCTGGCCGAATTCGGTGCGGCCGTAGGCATCGCGCAACGGGTCGGGCTCGTTCGACAGATCAAACACGCCCACCCGCGGGCTGAGCACCATGCGAGAGGTGCGGCGATAGACGTCCTGCTTTTCGGCGACGGCCTGGCTGCCCCCGCGCTTGGCAAACTCGGCGTCGAGCCGTTCGGTGAGCGCCAGGCGGCGCTCGACCACGCTGGGGGGAACCGTGGGCGCCACGTTCGGCGGCAACTTGCCCGGCACGTCGACCTTGAACGGGTTGTAGCGAACGCCCAGCACGCCGGCGTCGACGTCGCGGGTGGTGATCCGCGGCCGGCCGATGCGGACGAACGACGGCAAGTCCGCTTCGAAGCGCTGGCGATCGCGGGCCACGACGGCGCCCCACGTGGGATAGCGGACCGCCGGCGTCAGATGGTAGCCGGTTCGCACCAGCGCGATCGCGCTCATGATCCTTCTCGTCGCTGACCATCGAACGCACGAGGGCTACCTGGTCGAGCTTGCGGGCCATTTGCGGCCAATCTTCGGCCACTTGCACGCCGGGCAGCACGGTGTTGATGGCATGCGCGGGGCCTTGGTACTTGGAGCCCGGCTTGGGATTGAACGTGTCGTACTGGCTCGGCCCGCCGTCCATCCACAAGAGGATCATCGACTTGCCGCGCTGGCGAAGTTCGTCGGCCTTGGCCACGAGCAGGTCGTGCCAGCCGAGCCGCAGCGCCGAGTCCCAGACTCGCGGCGGCCGTGCGGCGGAGGAATCCGCGGCGGCTGATTACGCCCGAGGGGGACATGCCGACGTCGAGAATAGTCTGTTCGTGTAGCACGAGTCCGCCTAACGCCGGGTGGTGAATTCGGTGGAGTTGACCAGGCCCCACAGCAGGTCTTCGAATGCCGATCGCCGATCGCCGACGCTGCGCACGTGGTCGAGGGCCAGTTGCCGTTCGCTGTCGGTCGCCGCGCGGGCCAGCACGCGGCGGTACAACTGGCCAACTACATTGGCGTCGTCCGCCTGGGCGGCGAGCAACCGGGCCAGCATCGTGCCACTGTCGGGCGAGGCGTCGATCTGCGCCTGCAACTGTTCGTTGTTCATCATCCAGAGTGCCTGCGACATCGTGCGCGGCGCATCGACCGGCGCGAACGACGGGTCGTTGCCAAACACGGCATGAATCAGGTCGCGCGTGCTCTTGGGCGGTGGCGGAAAACGAATTGCGTCGGTCGGTTCGACTTTCGGGGGCGTGTAGTTGGGCAGCTGGATGCCGACCGTGAGTGCCGCGTAGACTTCATCGCCGCGCAGGCGGAGCGGCGCTTCGGCCGCGGTCTCGGCGGTTGCCGCGTCGGCCGTGCGCACGCCGTGCCGATAGGCATTCGTGCTGACGATCAGGCGGAACAGATCCTTGAGATCATAGCCGGTTGATTTGAAATGGGCCGAGATCGCCTGGTGCACCTCGCTCCAGAGCGGAGTTTGAGAATCGCCCAGGTCGTCGATCGGTTCGTAGAAGCCGCGGCCCATCGTGCGGGCCCAGATGCGATTGGTCAGGGCGCGGGCGAACCAGGGGTTGTCGCGCGAGGTGATCCAGGCGGCCAACTGCTCGCGCCGCTCGGCATCGCTCTTGCCGTTGCCCAAGGGGTCGCCATCGAGCACGGTGGGCTGCATCATGCTTCCCTCCTTGCGCGGATCTTCCATGTCGGGCATCAGGTATTCCCCCTTGTCGGCCGCCGACACGATCGTGCCGCCACCGTCGTTCCAGGGGAGCTTGCTTTTGGCACGCGCGAAGAACGCCGCCAACTCATGAAACTGCGACCGCTGCCAACGATCGAACGGGTGATCGTGGCATTGGGCGCAGCCAATTTGCTGACCGAGAAAAATGCGGCTCGTTTCGCCGGCCAGGTTCGTGGCATTGGCGGCGTGATAGCCGACAAAGGTGGCGGCCGGCACGTCGTCGACCTTGCCGGTGGCCGTGATCAAGGCGCGAACGATGTCGCTCCAGGGAACGTTTTCGTTCAACTTGCCGGCCAGCCAGGTTTTGAGCGGCTGGTAGTTGAGGTAAGTCAGTTCCGGCGGGGGGACGCGATAGGCGATCGTGTCGCACCAGTAGTTCGCCCAATTCGCGCCGAATTCGTCACTGGCGAGCAACCGTTCAATGGTTCGCTGGTCGCGATCGGGTGATTGGTCGGACGCGTACTCGCGTTGTTCGTCCAGCTTCGGTTGCCGGCCGATGAGGTCGAAACTCAAGCGACGCAGAAACTGGGCGTCTGATTGATCGGCGTGCTGATCGGCGGCGCCCGGTTGGGCGTCGATCAGGGCATCTAGATCGCCGGGGCTCAGCCGCAAGTTGGCCGTTGAATTCTCGGGTGGTGCATCGGAATTTGCCGGAGTCGCGGCTTCAACGCGCCGTGCGAGGCACGAGCCACACGACGACGGTGGCAAGCACGAGGCAGGCGAGGGTTGGCGTTCGGAAGGTCATCGGGCAACTCGGCTTACGGGAGCTTGGGCCAGTGCCGGCATGTGGGGTAGTCGCAGTATAGCCGCCCCGATTTTCCAGCGTCAACGCTTTTCGATGCGTCGGCGGCTCGCGACGCGGCTGACGCATCGCCGCCGTGGTGTCGTCGAAGCCCAGGATTCTCCCTGGAAATGCCACTGGAAAACTTGTGTTTCAGGGCAGCCCGGCTACACTGAAGGGGTCCCTGCTGGCCGTATGGCCAGTCGTGCACGTGACCCCGGAATCTTGTAGCGGCAAGGTTCCGGGGTTTTTTATGCGCCGCGGGACTGTCCGTCTCGCTCGGCAACCAGAGCGCGAAGGGCGCCGGCGATGCGCTCGACCACCTCGTTCCAGTCGTCTAATCGGTGCTGCCGGAAAAGCCGCGTGCCGGGATACCAGGGACTGTCGTTGCGATCGCTAGTCCACCGCCAATCGCCGTTGGCAGAGAGGGGAATCCAAACCGGACGATCCATCGCGCCCGCCAAATGGGCCAGCGCCGTATCAACCGCGATCACGAGATCGAGATGCTGCATGGCGGCGGCTGTGTCGAGAAACGCGCCATCGGCATCGAGCGTGTCGCCCAATTCGTGGAGCGGAAACGAACACGCTCGAATCTGCTCGGTGCCAGGGCCCTTCTGCAGGCTGATGAGTTGCACGTCGGGAATGGCGGCCAGCGGCGCCAACAATTCAAGCGGCAAGGATCTTTGCCGATCAAAGAGGTGTTTCGGATTTCCCTGCCAACAGAGCCCCACGCGAAAGCCGCGAATCGTGGCCAGGCGGGCGCGCCATTTTTCGACGCGTTCTGGATCGGGCGTCAAGTAGGGGCCTTGCCAGAGTTGGCTTTCGTCAAGTTTGAGAACGCCCGGCAGGCTCATCAACGGGCACCAAACATCGAAGGCCGGCAATTGCGAACCGGCGGCCACGATTTGGTCGATGCCCCGGCAGGCGGCCAGAATCGGCTCGACCGGCGGCTGGCATTCGACGACCACTTTGCCGCCGCGGGCTTGCACTGCGGCCGCGTAGCGTACGAACTGTAGCGTGTCGCCGAGTCCTTGCTCGGCGAACAGCAGAATCGTGCGCGCCGTGAGCGGTTCGCCTTGCCAACGCGGCTGTGGGAACTTGCGGTCGGCGAAACCGCTGCACTTCCAGCGCCATTCGTATTCGGCGAAGCCCTCGGTCAGGTATCCCAGCCGCAAGAGATTTGTCGCGTGCGAAAAATGGGCGTCGGGAAGCTGGGGATCGAGCTGGAGTGCCCGCTCGTAACATGCCGACGCTTGGTCGAACCTGGCCAGCGCCTGGTAGGCGGTGCCGAGATTGTTGTGCGCTTCGGCAAGATTCGGTGCCAGCGAGACCGCCGTCTCGAGATGGCCGACGGCTTCGGCAAATCGGCCCGCGTCGCGCAGGATGCTGCCCAGGTTGAGGTGGGCCCGGGCGTGCCGCGGGTCGAGCTCGACGGTGCGCATGAGTACGGCGATCCCTTCGTCGCGACGCTCGAGTTCGTTGAGGACTCCACCGAGGTTGACCATCGCTTTGACATAGTTCGGACGCGCCTCCAGGGCAGCGCGAAAGCTGGTTTCGGCTTCGGCAAACTGCCCAAGATCGCGCAGCGCATTGGCCAGGTTGAAGTGAGCTTCGGAGTTCGCAGGGTCGGCAGCGACGGCGTGGCGAAAGCTGGCAACGGCGTCTGCCAGTTGTCCGGCATTTCGCAGGGCCGTGCCCAGGTTGTAGTGCAAGATGGCTGACTGCGGCGACAGGCGGACCGCGCGGCGGAGGTTCTCAAGCGCGGCTTCGTGTTGGCCGAGCTTGCTTTGAGCGGCGCCCAAATGACTGTAGTAGTCGGCATTCGCGGGATTCAGGTCGATGGCTCGTTCGATGGCCGCGATGCCCTCGGCGGGCCGGTCGTCCTGTACATACAGCGCGCCGAACAGGTGCCAGGCATCGGCCGCCGCGGGCGCCTGGGCCAACACCTGTCGGTAGAGCTGCTCGGCTCGTGGCAGATTGCCAGAGCGATGCTGAGCCAAGGCGGTGCTGAGCAGTTCGTCGGCAGAGGGCATGGCAGCGCGAGGAGGATTTGGAAAGCTTGGGCGATGGGAGAAGTCGCACTCCTGTTTCGAGTGTAGCATGTTCGCGACCGAGTTCGGACCTCGGCGCGGTGCGCGGGGAACGGCGATGCACTCGGTTTCGCGGGCGAAAAAAAACAGAGGCGGCCGCCTGATGGGCGGCCGCCTCTGCGGGCGGGTGCGACGGGTGGCTTGGCAATCCCAGGGTGTCGATCTAGCCGTCCAGTACGTCGAAGCTCGGGGCAGAGACTTCGGCGTGCCCCCTTAGTGGACGCACTCCGCTCCGATTCGTGTCCGCTGCTACTTGGTCGTCAGTCGACGACGACGCGGCCGTAAAAGCGATGCCGGGCCCATCGACTGGTAGGGCGAAGTCAATGGTGCTACATCGACGCGAGGAGCCCGGCATCGCAGGGACCCACCGGCTGAGCGTTTTGCTCGGCCACTCTCTTGTTCGTGCTTCGGGGCCGAAGATATTTCCGACTCGCGCTCGACTTTTTCCAGCGCGGCCGAAACCGTCGGATCGAAGCTGCCGTCCACGAGCTTCTCGGCCAACTCGGTTCGCAATACCGTGACATCCTTGGGGGCTTCGATGCCGACCCGCACCGCTTGCCCTTTCACTTGCAGAATCGTGACCGTGACGTACGGACCAATTTGAATTTGCTGCTTCGCTTTGCGGGTAAGAACCAACATGAGAAACACTCCTTTGTCTTCGATTGAGATGGGATGCTATCAGAGGTGAACTGTTCCGGTTGCTGGTCCCTAAAGCAGCGGGCGTGCCAAAGGCACTCGAAAATCTTGGCGAATTGCTATTGCGTTGAAGAATCGAGAGTTGCGCGGGGAGCCCCGATGTTTGTACACTAGTGGTAGTGTACGGATTTACAATTCGAAATTACAAAACCGCTATTGCCTGCAAAGCTGATCATGGTGCGCAGGTTTGCCGCAACGATTTGTTCACCCATAGAGTCGACGTACTTTACCGGGGCGCAGGCGGAGATGGCGGGGCCGCGGGAAGGTCGTGTGACGGACGACTTGAGAACCTCGCTTTTGCGCGAACCAGCAAAGGCCGCGATCAGGCGGACTTGTTGCGGCGCGAGAGTTCGTCGCGGAGCTTGGCAGCTAGCTCGTATTGCTCGTCAGCCACGGCTTGGGCCAATTGCTCGGCGAGCGTGGGCTTGACCTTGTATTGCTGCCGCAGGGTGTCTCGGAGTTCCTGCAGACGGCACACCAGGTCGTCGTCGTCGAACTGCTCTTCGGCGTCGTATTGAACGAACAGGTCGTGGAACTCGTTTAAGCCGCCGTTGATTTCCTGCATGGCGGCTTCCGCCCCTTCTTCCTCCAGTCGCGCCAAGGTGGCGGCCTGGGTGCGGTGGAACAGAACGAACGGTCGGTACTGTTCGTGCGACAGGGTCCATTCCTCGGAGGGGGAGTGGTCGCGGCAGAAGTCCATTAGTCCGAGCGTGTGCTCGGCGTCGACGGCCGCCCGGCGAAATTCTCGCAGCGCCAGCCAGCACACGCGGCGGTGGTAATACTGCATGAACTCGCGGTCGGCCTCGGCGCATTGTTCGCCGTCGAGCACGAACACGTCGTTTCCTTCCTCGGCGGCCACTTGTTGCAGCAGGTCAAAATAGGTCGACAGCCCGCCGGGGCGTTCGCCATCCGGCCGGCCGGTCGTTTCGAGCTGCAGCACGCCCATTTCCACCCGCATTTGCAGCACTTCTCGGCCGCCAACCGCCTTCACCAGGTGCGCACTGATTTCGCCCGGCTCGTACGGCCACTCCTGCAGAAGGCGGTCGATGTCAAGTCGCCTGGCCATTGCGACGCTGCGTATTCAAATGAGGGAAACGTGTCGAAGTTGTCGCCCTCATTATATCTGCGAGCCCCCCGGCGGACCACCGCAGCGCCAAACACTCTGCGATCGGAGTCCAGCTGCCCAGATTTTTGGCGGGGCGCTTCGCCGCGACGAAATTTCGGCCGCGGTCCGGTGCCCGCCCCTGGCCATCGATTCCCGGGGGGCATTGCGTCGCTCGACGCAAGTCGTCTGACGAGCGGCTATTTCTGCCCGGCCCACGGCCGAAGAATTCGCCGTAAGTCAAACCGACTGGTCTCCCCGGCTTCGGTTTCGGCGACAGGCTGCTCGTCGGTCGGTGACTGAAAACCAACGGGTAGCGCGGTTGCGTTGTCTGACACCGTTGGAATTCGCGCGGCCATCTCCCGGTCATCCAGCGGCGGCGTCGCCTGATCGGTTGCCGCACACCGCTTAGCGCAGTTGCAACAGAGCGTTTCGACGACCCACTTGTAGGTTACCTTCTCTTCCAAGGTTTCCTTCCTGACGGGCTTCTTGCGAGTGATGACCTCGCCGCAAGTCGGCGTGTAGACGATTTTGTGGTGGCCGCATTCGTCACAGACTTTGCAGCGACAACTTCGCCCTGGAATGCAGATGTCTTCGCATTCGCAGCAGTAGGTGATCTTGGGAACCTTTTTGACTTCGCACACGACACGACAGACCTTTTGGCAATTGGACTGGCAGCCGCAGTGATCGCAGCAGCACTGGGCGAGTGCGGATTGGCAAGCCACCAATACGATGACGCAAGCGAGGATCGGCTTCATTGCGCAGCGTCCCTTTCAGTCGTAAGCGTGGGGGAAGGGTCGGCGAGGCGGGGAGGACGCGGGCTGGTCGCGTCCCCTAGTACAATCATCGGATGTCGCACGATCGCGACTTTCTCTTGTGCCGAGAAACTACACCGACTTGTAAGGCTCACCTCCCGGACAGTTTTCCCAGCCCGCAAAGTCTTCCAGCAACGAGCGCCCCCTGGCCTTATTCCTCGCGCACTCGGCGGCGGAGTTGCTTTTTTTTGGAAGTGGCCTGTTTGGATTCGATCCGTCTGGCCACGGCCGCCCGCGACGGTTTGGTTGGATTGCGTTTTTTTGGCGGAGTCGCGACGCTGGCGATCAGAGCAGCTAGTTTTTCCTTGGCGTCTTCGACATTGCGGCCCTGATCGCGGTAGCGCTGACTGCTGATCACGATTTCGCCTTCGCTGGTCAGGCGGCTTCGATAGCGCGTTCGGAATCGCTCGCGGACGTCTGGTGGTATGGACGGACTGTCGATCATGCGCAAGCGGAGCACCGCCTTGCTGCTGACCTTATTGACGTTTTGCCCGCCCGGACCGGAACTGCGCACAAACGACCACTGAAGTTCGGTGTCGGGAATCTGGATTCGTGAATTGACGACTAGCAAGGTTCGACCGAAACTAAAGCCATGAATGTGCGCCACCCAATCCTAGCCCGCTCACCCGAACGGGGAAATGCTGACTGGTTCACCATTTTCGTTGTCGGCCTGGCAACTTTATTGATGGCGGCGACGCCAGGTCGCGCGGCGGAGGCTCCCGGAGCCTCCGGGGGCGCCCTTCAGCAAGGCACCGATTGGCCATATTTTTTGGGACCTACGGCCGATAGCAAGTCGACCGAAACCGGCATTCTCACCCAGTGGCCCGCCAGCGGCCCGCCGCTCGTGTGGCAACTCAAGCTGGGGTCGGGTTACGGCATGCCGACGATCGCTACGGGCCGGCTTTATCAATTCGACCGCGACGGCGACCAGGCTCGGTTGCGCTGTGTCGATCGCTTGAGGGGAAAGCCGCAATGGCAGTTTACCTACGATAGCGACTTCGAGGATCTTTACGGCTACGACAACGGTCCACGGTGTTCGCCGGTTGTCGATGACGGCCGCGTGTACATCTTTGGCGCCGAAGGGATGCTGCATTGCCTTGACGCGGCCAGTGGCAAACCGCTGTGGAAGATCGACACGGCGGAGAAGTTTGGCGTGATTCAGAATTTCTTTGGCGTGGGGAGCACGCCGGTGATCGAAGGCGACCTGCTAATTGCGCAAATCGGTGGCAGCCCGCCGGAGAGCAAGAGCGCGCCGCCTGGCCGGCTGGATTTGATCGAGGGTAACGGCACCGGCATCGTCGCGTTCGACAAGCGCACCGGCAAAGTGAAGTATGCCATTACCGACGAACTGGCTGCGTACGCGGGGCCCAAGTTGGCCACCATCGACGGTCGCCGCTGGTGTTTTGTGTTTGCGCGCGGTGGATTGGTGGGTTTCGAGCCATCGAGCGGCAAAGTCGATTTCCAGTTTCCCTGGCGGGCGAAGATTTTGGAGAGCGTGAACGCCAGCACACCGGTCGTCGTGGGCGACCAGGTGCTGATTTCTGAAACATACGGACCGGGCGCCGCATTGCTCCGCGTCAAGGCCGGGCAGCCACCGCAGGTCGTATGGTCAGACGAGGACCATCCGCGGGATAAGGTTTTGCAAACGCACTGGAACACGCCGGTATATCTCGACGGCTACGTCTATGCTTCGAGCGGGCGTCATACGGAAAATGCGGAGTTGCGATGCATTGAATTCGAAACCGGCGAAGTGATCTGGAGTGAGCCCGATCTGACCCGCTCGTCGTTGTTGTATGTCGATGGACACTTTGTGTGCCTGTCGGAAGACGGTACGCTGCGGCTCGTCAAAGTGAATCCGCGGAAGTACGACCTGGTGGCCAAGGCGGAACTTGTCGAACGGCCGCTCACCGAGCCGAATCCGTTCGACTTTCAGCCGGCACGGCTGTTGCGGTATCCGGCCTGGGCCGCCCCGATCCTTTCGCACGGGTTGTTATACGTTCGCGGGGCCGACCGGCTGGTATGTTTGGAGTTGATCCCCGGCAGCCGGGCGCAAAATAGGCACCAGCGACGTAGCCTTGCCTGGGGCAGCGATCAACCGGTCCGGGCTTCGTCGCGAGACTCGGAAAACGCTGCGTCGGGCGGCAAAAGCGTTAGCCGCTCGTATTGTCCGAGGAGATTCATGGTGGAAACGCAGCAGTACGATTTCGCGGTCATCGGCACCGGGCCAGGTGGCGAAGGCGCCGCGATGCGGGCCTCCAAGGCAGGCCTGCGAGTGGCAGCCATCGAGCGGTTCTCATGCGTGGGGGGCGGATGCACGCATTGGGCCACGATTCCCAGCAAGGCACTGCGGCAGGCGATCTATCACGCAAACCTTTGCAATCAGCTGCGCGTCAATACGCGGCTCGAGGCGCAATCGCGGTTTTCCTTTCCGGAACTGTTGGCAACGGCCAATGCCGTGATCGCCAAACAAGTTGATCTGCGCGAAGGGTTTTACGAGCGCAACGACGTCGATCTGCTGGCCGGCACCGGGCGGTTCGTCGATCCGCATACGATCGAGATCGAAAACCCGGGAAGTGCCACCAAGCGGGTTACCGCGCGGGGCTTTGTCATTGCCAGCGGTTCGCGGCCGTATCGCCCTCGGGATGTCGACTTTTCGCACCCCAACATTTTCGATAGTGACACGCTGCTGACGCTCAATCGCACTCCCGCCAGTATCACGATTTATGGGGCCGGAGTGGTGGGCTGCGAGTATGCGTCGATGTGGCGCAACATGCAGGCCCGAGTCACGCTCATCAACACTCGCGATCGGCTGTTGTCGTTTCTCGACGACGAGATCGTTTCGGCGCTAAGCTACCACTTGTCGGAAAACGGGGTGCGAATCCTGCACAGCGAGGAGTACGAGCGCGTCGAGGGGACCGGGGAAGGTGTGATTCTGCATCTAAAGAGCGGCAAAAAAGTTCGCTCCGATATCCTGTTGTGGGCCAACGGCCGCAGCGGCAACACCGATACTCTTGGTCTGGAGAACATCGGCGTCAAACCCAATCACCGTGGCCAGATCGAGGTCAACGAACACTACCAGACGGCGCAACCGCACATTTACGCCGTGGGGGACGTCGTGGGCTATCCGTCGTTGGCAAGTGCGTCGTATGATCAGGGGCGGTTTGCCGCCAGTCATTTCTGCGGCGACGTGAACCTGTACCTCGTCGAGGATATTCCCACCGGCATTTACACCAGCCCCGAAATTTCCTCCCTCGGCAAGACCGAGCGGCAGTTGACCGAGGAGAAGGTGCCCTACGAAGTCGGGAAGGCCCAGTTCAAGCATCTGGCCCGAGCGCAAATTACCGGGCTAACCGTGGGTATGCTCAAGCTGCTGTTTCATCGTGAGACGCTGGCGCTGTTGGGTATCCACTGTTTCGGGCAAAACTCGGCGGAGATCGTGCATATTGGTCAGGCTATCATGGCCCAACCCGCCCCATACAATACGATTCGCTATTTCACGAACACGACGTTCAACTATCCGACGATGGCCGAGGCTTATCGTGTGGCGGCGCTCAACGGCATGAACCGCGTCTTCTAGACAAACGGCTATGGCCGTTCCGCGCAGGCCATCAATCTGTGGAACGCGCACTTCGAGTGCTCGAGCAATTCGCGGTAGTCGCGGTGTTCGACGGATTCGCCCAGCAGTTCGACGTCGTAATGTCCGCTGTAGCCCGCGCGTTGGAGCGCCTTTATCATCGGACCCAAGGGGAGCGACCCTTCGCCGAGACAGTTCCGGTTTTGTTCGCGATCAGGAGGCGTGCAACCGTCTCCCAAGTGGACCACGGCGATGTGCGGGGCGATCCGGCCGATTTGCTCAATGATGGTCCGCTCATATCCCAGGTGATAGGTGTCGAACACGAGCTTGACGCGCGTGTGACCGATGCCGTCGATTAACGCCATTGCCTCGGCGAGGCTGGTTAGAAACGTCCACTCCTCGGCGCAGCCCGGGTGCATCGGCTCCACGGCCAGTGTGACACCCATCTCCTCGGCCCAAGGGAGCAACTCGCGCAGCGCGGTAGCAAACAGCCGCCGGGCATGGTTTTGTGTATGGCCGTTGCGACCACCGCTATAGACGACGAGGCAGCCGGCCTCGAGCGATGCGGCCAACTGGATCGCCTCGCGCGCGTCAGCGATGCTTTCCTCGTAGCTGCGACCGTCGCTGCCGGTGAATCCACCGGCCCACAGAAGACTGGAGGCCCGCAAGCCGCTGTCGCGCAGCAGTTGGATTCCGCGCTGTTCGCCGTAGTCGGTTAGTTTCCGCCGCCAGACGCCCATCGCCTGGATGCCGGCCGCCTTGTATTGGGCAACATCTTCCTCGAACGACCAGCGATAGGTCGTCAATTCACTGACCGACAGGCCTGCCATGGACCACTCCCGCGCTCACCAAAACAACACCGCGACGCCGACTGGAGGCGCATCGGCGGTCAATCGCGGTCCGCTAGTATGGAGCATCGCTGCGCGCGTGTAAAGCGAGACGGCCGGAGCGGGCGCCTTGGTTTTCGGTATGCATGCTATCACGCGCGCAGGCGCTTGAAAAACCGTGGCTCGAGCAATGCGAGTTGCATCAAAACTGACGGGGTTGGCCCCGACGGCGAGCAGCCGGTTGCGGAACGCCACTGACGGCTAGGCGGCTTTCTTTGGAGTTTCGTCGGCAGGTTTGGCGGGCGGCTCCGCGCCAAGGTGCCAGGCGTCGAGCCAGTCCTCGCCGGAGCGCTTTAGTTTGAAGTCCTCGCCGGTGAGGCGCTTTTCCATGTCGCCCAAATGCCCTGCCCCGTAAAAGATCGCAATCTTCTTTTTGCCGGCCGCGATCTGCTCCGCCAGCTTTTTGAGGGCAACTTTGTTGCGCTCGGTGATGATCGTCGAGCCGTCCGGGCCTTCGAGAGCTCCCATGACCCCCTCGACATTCTCAAACTGTTCGGCCATGATGCGCTTCATCGATTTGGCGCGGTCCGGGCTGAACAGCGCCGCTAGCACATCGAAGTCGGACGTCTTGTTCTTCTGAACCGACTGCTGGGCCATGGCTTGTCCCATCATGCGGGCGAACATGCCGAAGAAGCTCTCGTTGCGGTCCTCCATGCTCTTGGCAAAGTCGTCGGGAGACATGTCGGCGTGGATCATGTTCTCCTTGGTGTAGTCGACTAAATTGAGCTGATGCTCGAGTGCCAGCATGCCTTTCAGGCCGTTCTGCAACAGTGCCACCGGATGCGCGCTGGTCTTGCCCCCCTTGGGAACTCGCGTCCCCTCTGGCGCCACCAGCTCGTAGAGCACGACGTCATAGTCCTCGAATGCGTCGTTCAGGGCGTCGTAATAGCTCTTTTCCCCGACGTGCACAGCCCCGACCAGGTCGACATGCAGATTCCCCGCGTCGGCATCGACCGGCACAAAATGCACGATCGCCGTCTGCAAGGCGATCGGTTCGTCTTCTTTATCGCGGGTAATACGGATGTACTTGGGTCTGGTCTCGGCAACCTTGGTCGCCGGCTCATCGGCCACCGCTCCCCCGCACCAGCCCGCTAGCACAAGACCCAGGCATCCCAACGATTCGAGCAGGCGGAGTCGCTTCATGGTGAAGTTCCTTTATTCGAAGAGGGGCAGTTTGGGAAACCGCTCGGGGAAAAGGGGCTTCCAAGCGAAAGTATACGCGTCGACGTAAGGACCGACAAACAACGGGCCCAAGCCTGGCTGCGGAATGCTCCGCGGCGGAAGGGACGGCTGCAAGAAAGCTTGGCACGGCGGTCGGTGATGCGCGGAGGCCAAACCTTCGGCCCGCAGACTTTTCCCCAAATACCAATCCTGCTGGCGATTTGCGGTGAATAGACGTCAATTTCGACAGCAATGCTATCGGGATTTGGCAGAAATCCGCCGGCCAACTCGCCGCAGAGAACCCAGCTTTACGCCAGGACCCGCCGTACGGCCGGCTTTTTCGGCAGACTTTGCCGTTCTTACTTAATTCGCGTCACAGGCACGGCCGATAAAACCGTCACACCCAATGCGCGGGCTCTCGGTGTTGGAGGGCGGACGCGCGGCAATCCAAGTGCGAGCCAAGGTGGATGCGAAACATGTTGATTCGACGTACGGCAATCTGGCTACTGATGCTGGGAGCCTTGGTCTTGCTGGCCGAGCGGGCAATCGCTCAACCGGCTCACTCGGGCGTGTACTATCCCACGCCGACGCCCAACTACGAAAACGCGAGTGCGCCGATGGCGGAAGACGGGTCGGACACGGGGCACCCGATCATCGAGCCGTTCAAGCCGTTGGGGTTTGAACCGCGGTTCGACTGGTTCGCTCCGGCCGAAACGAGTAGCTACGGGCGAGGCCAGAAGGCGAACATTGGGTACTTCTTCGACTTCGAGCGACTGTATTGGTCGTTGGCGGCGCCGCAGATGGCATATGTTGGCAGTACGAAACTAATCCGTTCACCATTCCAACCATTCGCACCGTTTGCCGATGGCCCCGGCGTCGACAATCGTTTCATTGGTGCCACTGGTGCCTGGGGCAATCGCTGGGAAATGGGCTACGTCGATACCGACGACTACGGGTGGTTAGTGAGCGTACTGGACCATGTCAGCCAGGGACAGTATCGCGTTGACGAAACCCCGGCATTCTTCTTTGGCGATCCGGGGGGGCTCCTGCAGGGATTCCTTTCGGGCGGCTCCGCTCGCAACGTTCGAGATTCCCTATCGTTTTCAAGAATTCCGGATGAAGAATCTGCTGCAGATGAACGGCGTGGAAATTAGCCGATTCTACCGTGCTCGGAGGCTCCATACGGGCGCTTACTTCGAACTGTCTCTATGGTGTACGCTGGCTGCAGATCAACGACACGTTCTGGGTCCAGGGCGACGGAAATGGAAGCGGTACGCTGTCTATCGGCGGTCCTGGCGGCACCGGTACGTTCTCAACAAATATTCTCGATGCCAGCCAGTGGAGCATGCGAGCATTGAACAATCTCGTCGGTCCCCAGATTGGCGTCCGATTTTTCCATCAACGCCAACGGTGGGTCACTTCGCTATCCGCTCGCTTTTTGGCGGCGGCGAATTTCCAGAATCTGCACCTCAAGGGGAACTTTGGCACCCTAGCACTCCAGAATCCGCCCTCGGGAGACGCGAGACAGCATTTCGCGCGGCTTGGGAGTCGACAATCACTTGTATACGACCACCTTCTCGCCGGTCGGTGAGCTTCGCGTGAATGTCGCCTACAACGTGACACGCAGCGTGGCAATCAATGCGGGGTACACGGGCCTGGTTGTCGGCAACATCTCGCGGGCCAGCAACAGCATCAACTACGATGCGGTCAACTTGGTCGGCATCCACTTGAACGACAACCAGATCTTCTTCGCCAACGGCTTGAACTTTGGTGTCTCCATCAACCGCTAAATCATCGAACCCAACGTTCGAGCGGCGCTTGGCGATTGTGAGGCCGCGGTGGCAGTGGGCGGCAACATGAGCGACGGGCGAACACCGCCTTGAGCGATGTCCAAATGAGAGACTGAACACCGCAATTGCCGGATCGCGATTTGCGAGCCACCGGCACTGGGGCGGCGGGCAATGACAAAACGCCCGTAGGACGCGGTTCAATTTTGATTCAGACGCGGCTTGTTGACTGGCCTAGTCTTGCGTCGCCAGCTCGCGCAACTCTTCCAGCTCGTTGCTCAAGCGGTGACGAAGAGGGCTCTCTGGGCGGAGTTCGTCCAGCAATGTCTCTGCCTTGGCAAAGGTCTCGCTGGTTTTCTCCCCCTTGAACAAACGCGCCCAACTGCGGGTCACTTCTTGCTCGGTTAGCACGCTTTCGACCTCTCAGCGGTGAAAATGAGAAAGAACAGATCGCACACCAGCATTCTATTTTGGATTGCCGCTTTTGCCTAGCTCTGTCATGTTGAGATGAGGCGTGCACACGCCGTTTTCGGGCGTTACCAGGCGGAAAGTGCGGGACGGGCGGTGGGTGATGATTACGCTGGTCACCGGGGCCACGGGGCTCGTTGGCAACAACGTCGTGCGACGACTTCTGGCTGAAGGGGACACCGTGCGGGTGCTGGTCCGCGCAACGGCCGATCCCCGCCCGCTGGCCGGGTTGCGAAATCTGGAAGTTGCGCCAGGAGATATTCGCGATCGTCAGGCGGTCAGCGACGCCGTGCGAGGCGTCGATCGAGTGGTCCATGCCGCGGCGTCGGTGCGAATTGGCTGGACCGGCATGCAGCAGGCGGAGGCGATCAATGTGATCGGCACGCGGCATGTGGCCGGCGCTGCCCGGGCCGCCGGGGCTGCTATGGTGCATGTTTCCAGCATTGATGCGCTGGGACGGGCACCGGCCAATGTGCCGGTGGACGAGGAAACCCCGATTATTGGCGGGCTTTCCATTCCGTACGTCGTGACGAAACGCCAGGCCGAGCAGGTCGTGCTCGAGGAGGTTGCCGCGGGCCTCAGGGCCATGATCGTCAACCCGGGGTTCATGATTGGCCCCTACGACTGGAAGCCGTCGTCCGGGCGGATGTTGCTTTCGGTGGGGAGAGGCTGGGGGCTTTGGGTGCCGACGGGTGGAAATTGCTTTTGCGATGTTCGCGACGTGGCCGATGGGATTCTCGCGGCGCTCGAGCGAGGACAGGCAGGACGGCGCTACATCTTGGGGGGGCACGTGCTCACCTATCGCCAGGCCTGGCGAATTTTCGCCGAAGTGAGCGGCGGCACGCCCCCCATATTCCCCGTGGGGCCGCTCATTCGATACGGCGCCGGATATGTTGGAGACCTGGTGGCAAAGGTCGACCGGCCGAGAACCAGACGTGAACAGCGCCGCCACGGCAATCGCGGCGCAACGACGCAACTTTTCCAGCGCGCGCGCTGAAGCCGAGCTGGGCTACCGCTCGCGGCCGTTTCGCGAGTCCGCGGCCGACGCCTGGCAGTGGTTTCGTGAGAATGGCTACGTGTAACCCGGCGATAGGCCGACTCAACGTGCATCCGTCAGCGGAAACGTGCTACGACTTCGCGCATCGCTCGAAATGGAAGATTTGTCCGTGGCCAGGCAGCTCTCGAAGTGGGCCCTGGTAGCAGTGCGTGACCACCGCCCAGTTTCCATCGGACGTGAGACTCGCGCGCGTTTGATCCCACTCGGAATCGGCAAACAGCGATTGGATGTCGTGCAGTCGCGTCGCGCCTTTCGACACGCCGCGCGTCCAAATCACTTTTCCTCCAGGCTTGCACAGACGGGTCAAGGCCGCGACTAACTGTGCTCGTTCGTCGGCCGGCACATGTCCCCAAACGCCGCACGCAAGCACGATATCTGCGGGTGCCAGCTGCTGGTACGTCGCAAAAGCCGTCGCGTCCTCGTTGAGAAAACGTACCGCACGCTCAAGGCCGGCGCTGCTTGCTCGGCGACGCCCCGCGGCAAACGATTCGGGGTTCAATTCCACCAGCCAGGCGACTACGTCCGCTTGACGCCGATGCGACGCGAGGACGCCAACCAAGTCACGGCCGTCGCCGGCACACATGCTGATGATTCGCACGGGGCCTTTCGGGGCCGTGTCGATGCACTCGGCGAGGTGTTCACGAACGGTCGCGAGGCGCTGCTGGTAACGAGGTTGATTGTAAGCTTCCTCCGGCCAGCCGCTCCAAACGCTCGAACGCCAGCGACGAATCCAAGGTAGCAATTGTAGCTTGCTCACGGCAGTATCCCTCTCGAGTGGGTCATCCGCGGCAGGACGCGGACGGGGCGGGAGTTTCCGTTCGACGGACGAGGTGATCGAGCCCGGTTGGAGGTGAAGCATCGCTAAACCAGGCTGGCGGCAACGTGACGATGCCGCCAGTTTGGTTATCGGCGATTAACGGGCGCAAGACGTTGACAAAAACAAATGCGAGGCGCCAGCAGATGAGTGCATGCAGTGCGTATTTCCCCGTCAAGCTCGGTTTGGTTTGCCACGATTCGATGGTGGCTACCACGATCGGCGTGAGACGGCGGAGCCGTGTCAGCGTGCGTCGGCCGTCGTGACCGACGTTGATGCATGCGCGCCGTTGGTACCGTGCAGATTCTTAAGATAGCGCGGGTCGATCTTCTTGAGTTCTTCCGCGACGGCCGCGATCGTGTCGCGGATCTGCCGTTCGGAATGCTCTGAGGTGATGAAGAACCGCAGCCGAGCGGCTTTTTCCTCCACGGCCGGATGCATAATCGGCTGGACGTTGATTCCCCGGTCGAACAACGCCTGCGACAATCGCAAGCAATCGAGCGAGTGGCCCAGAATGACCGGCACTACGGGCGAACCTTCGCTGAGGCCCGTGTCGAGGCCGCGTTGGCGAGCCAGTTTAAGGAATAGGGCCGAGCGCTCGCGGAGCCGAGTGACCCGTTCGGGCTCGGCTTCGAGCAATCGCAGGGCGGCCAAGGCCGCCGCCGTGTTTTGCGGCGTCATGCCGGCGGCGAACAAGAAGCCAGGGGCCGTGTATTTGAGATACTCAATCAGGGCGTTGGGTCCGGCGATATAACCGCCGCAGCTTCCGAAGGCTTTGCTGAGCGTGCCCATCCAGATGTCGACTTCGTGCGGGTCGATGCCAAAGTGCTCGGCGATGCCGCGTCCGCGGGCGCCGAGGATGCCGGCCGAATGCGCCTCGTCTACATAGAGGAGCGCTTTGTGTCGCTTTTTCACGTCGATAAATTGTGGCAAGTCCGCGATATCGCCGTCCATGCTGTAAACACCTTCGATGGCGATCACCACGCGTCGGTAGGTGTGTCGGAGTTCCGCGAGCAGCTTGTCGAGCTCGCGCCAGTCGTTGTGCGGGAAGGAACGCCGGCGGGCTCCCGAGAGAATCGCGCCCTGAATAATGCTGTTGTGGGCCAGGGCATCGTGCAAAATCAGATCGCCTGGGCCAAGCAGATGACCGAGCGTCGTTTCATTCGTGCTATGACCGCCGACGAAGGCCAGCGCGGCTTCCACGCCGACGAAGTCGGCCAGAGCCTGTTCGAGTTCGCGGTGAATCGGCTTTTCGCCAGAGACCAGTCGGCTGGCCGAAACGCTCGTGCCGTAGCGTTCGACGGCTCGTTTCACCGCGGCCACGACTCGAGGATCGCCCGAGGTGCCAACATAGTTGTAGCTCGAGAAACTGACCATCTCGCGTCCGTCGATGAGCGTGGTGTCGTTGATCACCCGCTCGTGAACCGTGAAAAACGGATTGCGGTAGCCGGCTGAATAAGTGTCCTGCATTTGCTGCTGCAGCCGACGGTATTCGGGAAACAACTCGAAGCGGTACGTTTCCTCCGGAATTTCCTCGCTGGCAGCACGAAGGGCCGGTGTCTTGGGCGTTTTGCCCAGATACGTTTCGACTGCGGCGGCTACCTCGCGCACGGTTTCGATCTGAGGCAGCACCTCTTCGGGGAAACGGCCGCCGTAGGTTTCTTCCAGCGCGGCGATGATTTCCATCCGCTCGAGCGAGTCGAGCCCCAGTTCCGGAATGGAGCTATCGAGCGTAATGCCGACGGCCCGCTCCTTGGCTACCCTTCGCACGTGTTCGAGTACAACTTCCGCGGTCGATAAGTCGACAAGTTGCGTGGCGGGAGCTTGCAAGGAACCGTTCAGGCGAGGGGTGCCGGCGGGGGCTGTCTCTCGCGGAACTTCGCCGACCGACTTTCTGGGTGCCATTTCCGGCGGAGCCGGCGGCTTGATGGGGCCACTCCAGGTTCGCCACATGGCGACCGCCTCGAGCGACCCGTCGAGAAAGGCCTGGCGGCAGGCATGACGCTGGATCTTGCCGCTGGACGTCTTGGGGATGCTGCCGGCCTTCATCAAGGCCACCGCGTCGACGGCTAACTCATGCTCAACCGAAACATTTCGGCGAATGCATTCAATTACCGCGTCCAGCTCATTTTGCTGGCCTCGCTCAATTTCCTGGACGAGTATCAATCGCTCAACGCCGTCAATCTCGCAGGCGAACGCCGCGCCGTTGCCGGGTCGCAAACGCGAGTGGCTTTTTTCCGCCGTCGCCTCGATGTCTTGTGGATAGTGGTTCAGCCCGCGGATGATGATCAAATCTTTCAGTCGCCCCGTGATGAATAGTTCGCCATCCTGCATGAAACCCAAATCGCCGGTACGTAGGAACGGCCCTTCGCCGGTGTCCTTCAAATACGCGTGGAACGTCCGCTCCGTTTCCTCGGGACGGTTCCAGTAGCCCTGGGCCACGCTGGGGCCGGAAACCCAGATCTCGCCGACCTGGTCCGGCGGCATGGTGGTCAAGTGTTCCGGATGTGCGATGACGATTCGTTGATCGAGCAGCTTGCCGCCGCTCCCGACCATCTCGCGAGCGCCCTCCTCGTCTGCCAAGGCGTCGACGACCTGATTGTTTTCCAGGGCCTCGGCGTCGAACGTGCGTACCACGGGTAGCGCCGCTTTAAAGCCGCCGGTAACGATCAGCGTGGCTTCGGCCATGCCATAGCAGGGATAAAACGCCGTGCGGCGGAAACCACACGGCTCGAACGTCTTGCTAAACGCATCGAGCGTTTCGGCCCGCACCGGTTCGGCGCCGTTGAACGCCAGATTCCAACTGCTCAAGTCGAGCGTAGCCCGCTGTTCCGGAGTGATTTTCCGCACGCAAAGGTCGTAGGCAAAATTGGGTCCACCGCCGATCGTCGCGCGGTATCGCGAGATCGCCTTCAACCAGCGAAACGGCTTCTGCAAAAAGGCCATGGGGCTCATCAGCACGTTCGGCTGGCCGATGTAGAGGGGCTGCAAGATGCCGCCGATCAGACCCATGTCATGGTAACTGGGCAACCAGAACACGCCGCTACCGCTCCGGGTATGTTCGAATGCATAGGCGATCGACGCCGAATTGTGCATCAGGTTGGCATGTGTGAGCACGACGCCCTTGGGGATGCCCGTCGACCCGGACGTGTATTGCAGGAACGCCAACGTGTCGCCGTGTACGTCGGGTTGTTGCCATTGTCCCTCGATTTCAGCCGGCAACTTGTCGGTGCAGAGCCATTCAATTCTCGTGAGATCGGGAGTTTGGTCGAGCACCGGTTGCACGCGTTCCCAAACAGAAAACGTCGTCAGGGCGATGCGGGCTTCGGCGTCGTCGGCAATGGCTTGAATTCGCGAGAGCGAACGATTCCGCCGGGGCGGGTACGCGGGCACGGCCACGACGCCGGCATACAAGCATCCAAAAAAAGCGGCGATGAAGTCCAAGCCAGCCGGATACAACAGGAGCGCTCGCTCGCCGACCAGATTCAGCTCCTGGAGGCGCACGGCGACAGCGCGAGCCTGGCGGTCGAGCTCCTGGTACGTGAGTTGGATTTCCTCGGTCTCGCCGTCGACCAGGTAGATGAACGCTCGGTCGTGCGCCGAATGGGCGGCCCGATGCTGAACCAGGTCAACGAGGTTCGAAGGACCGAAAAACGATCCTGGCAAATGATCGAGATGCACGGCTATCCTGACTCTTTGCTGGAGGCGGGTGAACCTGGGGCGGGATGCCCGCACGCGCGCGGGCCCTTATTCTTACCATCGGCCTGCGCAAGCCTCGGGCAGGATACGTCTTTGTTGCCCAGGAAAGGTTCGCGCCGACGTACCCCGCAGATGCGGAACTGGTACCCGTCACATCGCCCGATTGAATCGCCAAGGTCATCCTAAGCGGATATCGTTCGGCGATTCAACCGTCACAAAATACCACGTTTGCCAACGCTCTTCAAACTCAACGCATATTATCCAAAATACGCATTTAGTCTACTGTTATTTCCGGCCGGCTTGCGTGAAATGTTCGCTGATCTGGATGCAGAAAACGCGTCCGATTTAAGTCCAGTCACGGCCCGTCAACTTGTGGATCCGGCTGGCATAGTCGCCGATCAGCCCACCGATGATGCTCCACTCTCCCCGCTGAAGAATCTCGATGTCTCCCTGGGGATTGATGCGTACCTGGCTCTGATCGGTAACGCCTGCCCCGCGCAGGCCGGGAATCTCTTCTTCACCGACGAGCTTGAGCAAGGTGGCGCCGTTAATTTCGACGAATTTCATGGGCTCGTTTTCCAGGGACGAAAGTCCTTTCGTGATCGCTACATCATAGCGGATCGCGGCCTGGGAATGAACATCCTGCCTAATTCATCTTAGTCAGGCGATGTCGCACCGCTTCGCAAAGCCGCAACATGGTTGGCACGTCGATCTGTTCAGCACGCAGGTTGGGGCTGAGGTCGACGGCCGCCAGGGCGGCGTCAACGTCGGGTTTTTCGAGTTTTCCCCTGAGGCCGCTTGCCATCGCACTCCGCAAGAACTTCCGGCGATGAAGGAAGAGCGAACGGACGAACTCGTGAAAGAAAGCAAGATCGGGAATCTGCGCCCGCAGCTGGGGGTCGACTTCAATGTGCAGGATGGCCGACGTAACCTTGGGCCTGGGCCAAAACACGCTGGGCGGCAGCATGCGAACCAGTTCCACGCGACATTGGCTTTGCATCCAGATGCCCAGCGCGCCGTAGTCTTTGGTCTCTGGCGCGGCGGCAATGCGATCGGCGACTTCCTTTTGGATGGTCACGGTCATCGACTGCGGCACAATCGGTGAGGCAAGCAAGTTGGCCATGACCGGCGTGGCGACCGAGTAGGGCAAATTGGCCACTAGCTTGAGCCGGCGGTCAGATCCCCTAGCCAATTGATCTTGCACGGCGGCGATCACGTCGTCGCTCAAGTGGCTCTTGTTCCGCAGGGCATCGACTTGCAACATCGTGATATTGCCGAACTCGATCAATTCCTCGCGGGCGAGTTGGTAAAGTTGCGGATCGATTTCGACCGTCACCACTGCGGCGGCCTGGGGAGCAACCAGTGCGGTGAGTGCTCCGGTACCGGTGCCCACTTCGAGCACAACGTCTTGGGGTTCGATTTGCGGCGCTGGGCGATGAGGCGCAACAGGTTCAGATCGACGAGAAAGTTCTGTCCGTGGCGGTGATTGAGCCGGATGCCCGATTCGGCGAAGCGCTTGCCGAGGTACGAGATCGTTTGATGGCTCGCCGGCGCGCTCATGATTGGCTTTCGGCCGCGAACTGCTTCTGCACATACTTCGCCAGCAGGTCCGTCTCGAGATTCACGTGGTCACCGACGTCGCGGCGGCCGAGTGTGGTGACGGCCAGGGTATGCGGAATCAACTGCACGCTGAAGCGGTCCGCTTCGACATCAACGACCGTCAGGCTGACGCCATCGACGGCAACCGAGCCCTTGGGAACCAGATACCGGTCCAGCTCCCGAGGGAATCGAAACCAGAACGTCGACCAGTCGCGATCGTCTTGCCGCTGGTCGACCGTGCCGACAGCCTCGACATGGCCGGTCACGAAGTGGCCGCCGAGCTGGTCTCCCACGCGGAGCGACGCCTCGAGATTCACTTTTCCACCAGGCTGAAGCTTGCCGAGGTTGGTGCAACTCAAGGTCTCGGGGCCCGCGTCAAAGCCGAGGCACCCGTCGGCGATGTCGACGACCGTCAGGCAGCAACCGTTCACCGCGATGCTGTCGCCGAGTTTGGCTGCCGAGGCAATGTCGGGGTCTTCGATACATAGCCGGCAACCGGGCTCGGCCGGTTGGATGTCGCGCACGGTGGCCAGGGATTGAACAAGTCCGGTAAACATGGTTCTTGCCGTTGACGTTGCGGCGGGTTCGCGCTCGTGGCGACTCCGGCAGGTCCGATCAGAAAATGGGATCCTGCGAGGGTTCCCGCAGAAACAGCCGATGCCAGGCGTACCGGATGGGGCCCACCAGGACGAACGCAGCGCACAGCACGGGTAACGCGTAACCGCGGATTGACATGATGAACACAAACGCGAATACCAGCAGCACCACGTGCCCGAAGCTCCGCTGGCCACGCAGCACCTGGTTGACGATATGCGGATACGGAATTCGCGACACCATCAGCAGCGCCACGAAGAGCGCGAAAAACGGCAAGGCCATCTGCACGGCCCGGTCGATTTCGGCGCCATACATGAGCTCGGGGCCGGAGCGGCGCAATTCGTAAAACAGGATGGCGAAGCCGGCGATCGACGCGGCTCCGGCCGGCGATGGCAGACCGTTGAAGTTCATGTGATCGTCATCTTCGCCCGTTTCCACGTTGAATCGGGCGAGTCGCAAGGCGGCGCAGGCGGCAAAGGCGGCGGCGATGAGCCATATCTTGTCGTGCGAATAGGTGAATGTCGGACACATCTTGACCAATAGAAAGCCGGGCGCCACGCCGAACGACACCAGGTCGCATAAGCTATCCAGTTGTGCGCCAAAATCCGAGGTGGATCGCGCCAGCCGCGCCACGTGGCCATCGAGGGCATCGAAAATCATGGCCAGAAAAATCAGCCACCCGCTAAGCATGATGTTGTGCGTGTCGTTCGTCGGATCGAGTTTGGGATTGCTGAAAGAAATCTTGTTGACCGCCGCAGGCGGTTCGAGCGAAGTCGGCCGTTCGACGCGCGCGGCCACGACGATCGCGAAAAATCCGCAAATCAAATTGGCCAACGTGAACACCGTGGGAAACACGGCGACGGTGCGAATGCGACGCATGACGTGCGGGTTCCTTTCAGTTCAATTCGTCGGCAGCGGCCGCTTCAAAGCGGGCCAATACCGTGCTGCCACCTTGCACCTTGTCGCCGATCTTGGCAACAACTTGCAAGCCTACCTCATCAGGCATGAGCAATTCCGTTCGCGAGCCGAGTTTGATCATACCGAATTTGTGTCCGCGGGCGACGATTTCGCCGCTGCGGAGGTTACACACGATGCGGCGTGCGAGCAGGCCGGCGATCTGACGCACGATCAGCCGGCGATGTGGCGACGCCTCTTCCTCCAACCCAATCCAGAGGTTCTCGTTACGCAGCGCACTTTCGGGATTGAGGGCATTGAGAAACAGCCCGGGATGGTACGCCAGGCGAATGACGCGTGATTTGGACGGAGCCCGGTTGATATGGACGTTGAAAACCGAAAGGAAGATGCCGATTCGCACGGCCGGACCGCCGATAAAGTCGTCGTGGTCGATTTTGGCGATCTCGACGACCTTTCCATCGGCAGGCGACACGAGCATTCCCGGTTCGCTAGGCACGCGCCGCGGCGGGTCGCGGAAGAAATACAGCACGAATCCAAAAAGCACCGCGGGCGCGATCGCCAGGCTCCAATGATACCAGCCGCCAAGCAACGCGAGCGCCAACAGCGGGTAGCCCATGATCTGCATTTCGGCCAATCCCCAACGGGCGAACGGCAGGCGGTCTCGCCAGCGAAATGGATCGTCGGCCGCTGCCCAATCGCAGGTCACGCGATTGCGGCAATACTTCAAATCGCGCGGGTCGAGAATTGCGTGCGGGGCTCCTTCGTCCGAGCCCCGGCGCCGGGCCGCCATGCGCTGAACATAAGCTTGGCGAAACGTGCGGAGCCACCAACGCCGCCAGCGTCCCCAAGTTAATTCCAGCGAATAACAGCGGCCTCCGCCCGGCTGCACGCTCGGCAGGTTGTCGGGCAGCGGCTCCGGCTGGAGACGCGGAAGGGGCGAGTCAATTCGGCTCATCATTGGGGCGCAAACACGTCAAACGGCGAGGGGAAAGGCTGCTCCGTCATCCTATCCGGTAGCGGTAGAATTGAGAAGGACGGGCACAGGACGCGTGGAGCGGCCCAGTCGCGTCAGCCCTTCGTCAAATCCAATCCGTCGGGGCTAGCACGTTTTGAAGCGGCGATCAGAGCTCGCTAAAGGGTGGAGCATACTCTACCCTGCCCCGAACATTCTGGAGTGCGTCGGGCACGAGTTCCAACGCCATGAAGGAGTCGCCGGCATAGGGTGATTCGAGCGGCAAGGCCAACCGGGACGAAAAGCCGAAACGTGCATAGTAATCTGGATGGCCCAGCACGATGACGATCTGGTGCCCCTGTTGGCGACAGATGTCGAGGCTGCCGCGAACTAGAGCGACGCCGATGCCGAGCGATTGATATTCGGGGAGCACGGCCATCGGTGCCAGTGCCAGCGCAGCGGTCGTTTCGGATTCTCGAACGATATTTAGCTTTGAGTAAAGAATGTGCCCAACAACGTGTCCCTCGAGTTCGGCCACCATCGACAGTCGTATGTAATCGCCATTGCGCAAATTTTCGACAAGTTTGGCCTCGGCGTCTTGCTCGAAAGCCCGCCGGAGCACCTCGAAGATGGCTGGCCGATCCACTGGTTGTTCCTGGCGAATCGTGAACCGCATCGGCAAACTCGTTGTATTTCGTCGGATTCAAGGGTACCGGGGGAGTGTCTGCCCGAAGATACCGACATATACTAGACCGTGGCGGGTTCGGCCCACCGATCATCTACTCACCTACCAGCCACTTCGCACACAGTTTAGCTCATGCGCGAACTCGTCGATCAACTCCTTTCTTCCACGGCCCAGGGGCGGCGCGTGGCCTGTTGCCGTCTGGTGGAAACCCGCGGTTCAACACCGCAGAAGCCGGGGGCATCGATGCTGGTCTTCGATGACGGCTCACAGTCTGGCACGCTTGGTGGCGGTTGCGTCGAAGCGGAAGTGAAACGGCAGGCTCTCGCAGTGCTGAACGGCGGGGCCGCCGAAGTGGTGCGTTTCCAACTCGACGACGACTACGGTTGGGACGACGGTTTGATCTGCGGCGGGCGTATGCAAGTACTCATCGACCCGCTGGCCGATACCGAGGAGCGACGCTACTTCGAGCAACTTCAAGCGCTCGTCGGCAGCGGCGCTGGCTGCACCGAGGCCATCGTGTTTGACGCTGAAGCGAGCGGACTGCCGGCGGGTGCATGTTACCTGTTTGACGCGGAAGGACGACTAGTCGCATGCGTGCGCGGTCCGGCGGACGCAGGCGACGCACCGGCGAAGGTGAGACAGTCGTTGCGGCCTCAATCCGAGCGGCCCAGGCCGTCGGCGGCACATGGCGTCGCTTATTTGCCGTTGCTCGAGCGGTGTCGGCTGGTGATCGTCGGGGGTGGACACGTTGGCCGGGCGGTCGGCAACCTGGCAACCGACCTGGATTTTGACGTATGGGTCGTTGACGACCGGGGCGAGTTCGTCAGCGAGGAGCGATTTCCTCGGGCCGAACGGCGCATTGCCGGCTCGATGGGAGAAGTGCTGCCGGCACTCGACATTACGCCGAACACCTACTGCCTAATCGTTACCCGCGGACACAATCATGATGAGGAGGCACTTTATCACCTCATCAATCGGGGCGCACGCTACGTTGGCATGATTGGCAGCAAGCGGAAGATCAAGCTCATCTTCGACGACCTGTTGGCAGAAGGCATCACGGCAGAGTCGCTCCGCGAAGTCTATGCTCCGGTCGGTCTCGATATCGGCTCGCAGACGGTCATGGAAATTGCCGTCAGCATCACGGCCGAGTTAGTCGCCCATCGCAACCTGGGGATCGCCGGCCACCATACACGCGAGCGGGCCGTCGTGGCTGGTGGTGACTAGGCCGGAAAAATATCGCAGCATAAGCTGGCGGTTAGCGCGCTTCGGGGTATGCGCATCTGCATTGTCGAATAGAATTCGACTTTGACGCATCTCGTTCCCGGAGGCCCGCATGGAACATATTGACGTTCCCGACGTGCTGCGCTTGCTCGTGATTCTGATCGCCACGGCCAAGGCCGTTGGCATCGTCGCGCAGCGGATCGGCCAGCCCGTGGTGCTTGGCGAATTGATCGCGGGCGTATTGGTCGGGGTTTCGGTGGGGGGCTTTCTTGACCCGTCGAACCAGGTGTTTCACTTGTTCGCCGAAATTGGCGTGGTGCTGTTGCTGTTCGAAATCGGTTTGGAAACCGACATCGCCGAGTTGGTCAGCGCCGGCCCGACTTCGACCGCGGTGGCCGTGGTTGGTGTCGCCTTGCCGTTTGGGATGGGCTATCTGGTTGCCTGGGGGCTGGGCCTGAGCGTCATGGCCGCGGTCGTCTGTGGCGCGGCACTGACGGCTACGAGCGTGGGTATCACCGCCCGCGTGCTTTCGGATCTTGGCCGTCTGCAAGAGGCCGAGGGGAAAGTGATCCTGGGGGCGGCGGTCATCGACGATATTGTGGGCCTGATTATTTTGACCGTGGTCGAGGCGGCCACGCGTGGACAAGACGTCGATGCGATGTTTGTAATCACGACCACGGCGGTGGCGTTCGGATTCCTGGTGATCGCGCTGGCGGTCGGCATCGCTGTGGTGCCGCTGCTGGTCGAATTGGTGTCGCGCGTCAAGGTGCGGGGGACGTTGACCGTGCTTGCATTGATCGTGGCGTTCGGCATGGCTTGGCTGGCGCACGCGGTCGGCTCGGCAATGATCATTGGAGCCTTCACGGCCGGACTTGTGCTCCGGCGATCGAAGCGGGCAGGTGAAATCGAAGAGGGCATTGGTCACCTCGGACACTTTTTCGTGCCGTTGTTCTTTGTCTATGTTGGCGCGGCAGTTGACCTGCGAGCGTTCAATCCCTTTGAGCAGGAAAATTGGCACACGCTGGCCGTTGGCGCGTCGTTGATCCTGGTCGCGATTCTTGGCAAGCTGGCGGCCGGCTACGTGCCCTTTTGGTTCAAAGGTAGAAAGCTGGTGGTTGGACTGGGTATGATTCCGCGCGGCGAGGTTGGGTTGATCTTTGCCAACATGGGCTTGGCAACCGGAGTGCTCGACTCGAAGTTGTTTAGCGCCGTCACGCTAATGGTCATTGTGACGACGTTCATGGTTCCGCCGCTTTTAAAGCTGCAGTACCCGGTCCGGCAGCTTCCCGACGAGCCGCGAGATTTGGAAGAGTTTTGACGCTAGCCAGCCGGGCGATGATACGCGGCGCGGATTGCGAGGTTCGTTATGAGGGCGTTTGCCATATTGCCGGCGGCGGGCCGCAGCCGCCGCATGGGCGAGCCGAAGCTCCTGTTGCCCTGGGGCAATACGACGCTCATCCAGCACGTTGTCAACAATTGGCGAGCCAGTCGCGTCGAACAAGTGATTGTGGTATTGCATCCCGATGACGCGCAAATTGCCCAGCAGTGCCACGGTGCCTACACGGCCGTTTGCACCCCGCCGCCGGCGGAAATGAAGGATTCCATTTGCCATGGCATTGGCATTGCCGAACAGGTGTTTCACGCGGGTCCCGGCGACGCTTGGCTGGTGGCGCCGGCCGATATGCCGGGGATTTCGACCGACGTCATCAACGCCTTGATTGGGGCGTATGAACACGGAACAAACGATCGGGAGACGCCACCTCGGATCTGGACCGTGCGACACCAAGGGCGACGCGGGCACCCCGTTTTGTTTCCCTGGTCGCTGGCCGGGGAGGTTGCCAAGCTTGGTGACAGCGAAGGCCTGAAGGCCTTGCTCGCGCGGCATCCGGTCGAATATGTCGATGTGGACACGGACGCGATTTTTGCGGACATCGACACGCCCGCGGAATACCGGCGCCACCGTCCGCACGATTGACCCGGGGTGTTGGCCGTGATCGAGCACTTCGGTCTATAATGAGATCGTCGCTTGGAACGGTTCGTCACTCGCCAGGAATATCACATGTCGGCCGCACGTCAGCCAGCCATCCGCCGGACGTTGGCGTGCGTCGTGTTGGCCATGTTGCCACTGTACGTGGTTGGGACCAGCGGCTGTTGGAAATCGTCAACCAGCGCGAAAACGGACCTCGAGAAGCTCAAGGAAAAGAAGCCCGAGCCCCCGTTTGAGAATCTGCGGGTTTTTACGGAACCCAACGAACGCTCATCGTTCGACGAAAAGGCGAAGGATACCGAGCGGATCATCCTGGCAACCAAACCAGGTCATTGGACAGGCGCGCTCGTGCAAGCGCGCGCGAACCTATACGACTTTGACGGCCTGCTGGCAACCACGCCGCTCGACTCGCAACAGCGTCCGGTCGACCTGGAACGAAGCCCGTTTTGGGTGAAGGTTGACCGCGACGTGACGCTGCCCAAGTCGCAGCGAAAGACCTTGGAGACGCTTTTCTTTGCGCCCGGCCCGCCCCCAATGCGTTGGCAAAGACGTCGACCTGGATCGACAACAAGTTGGTTAGCCGTTCCGGCGGACAAGAAGTCGAGCGCGTGCCGGAAATGGTCACTCATCTGCCGAGCTACCAGTACTTCATGGTCGTGTTGGCGGCTCAACCCGCGCGGTATACATTTCTGAACAACCTGGCTAGCGTGCGTCCTCCGACGCAGTATACGCCGGTCAACTTGCTCGACACCAACTACTACCGGGTCTTGTTCCCTCCGGTCGATGTTCCGCTGGCTCTCTCCACCGAGTCGCTGTGTTGGACAAGCCTGGCGTATGTGGTGTGGGACGACGTGCTGGCCACGGCCCTCGTGCCGGAGCAGCAGCGGGCGATGATCGATTGGCTCCATTGGGGTGGCGGGTTGATTGTCAGCGGACCCGATTCGCTCGACAAGTTGCGAAGCTCGTTTCTCGCCGACTACCTGCCGGCCACCGGCGATACGGCGGGAGCAATCGATGCGGCACGCCTCGCCGAGTTTCATAAGAATTGGTCGGTTGCCGGCGACAAGAGCCAGCCCTTGGGATCTCGGGCCGGTGACGTCTGGTCGGGCATCGAATTGGTCAAGCAACCGGGCGGAGTGTTTCTGCCGAATACGGCCGATTTGATCGCCGAACGGCGCGTCGGCCGTGGGAGAATCGTGGTGACGTCGTTTCGCTTGAGCGAGCCGGACCTGGTCAGCTGGCCGAGTTTCGATAGTTTTTTCAATGCTTGCTTGCTGAGAAGGCCATCGCGGTCGTTCAATCCCGAGACGCGCGACTTCCGGTTCGTAGGGCCAAATGCCCCCGACCAGCTCGATCCCAAGGTGGTGACCGCGGTGCGCTACCTGACGCGAGACGAGGCAAAGCCGACGGACTCGGAGGGGACATCGTCCGCACCCGACGAGAGTCTGGTGGACGCCAACGGAATGCCCCTGCAGGCGAGTGTCTACGGGGCGCAATTCGATCTAGTCGACTCGTACAAGGCGGAGCCGGGGACCGCGGCCTGGAACGACTTCAGTTGGATTTCGTCCACCGCTCGGCAATCGTTGCAGGCCGCAGCCGGCATCTCGGTGCCACGCCGACAATTTGTGCTCAAGATGATCGGGCTCTATTTGCTGGTGATCGTGCCGGTCAATTGGATGGTGTTTCGGCTGCTCGGACGCGTGGAATGGGCTTGGGTTGCCGTACCCGTGCTCGCGGTGGTGTGGGGAGTGCTTGTGGTCTGGCTCGCGCAACTCGACATCGGCTTTGCCAGGGCGCAGATCGAGATTGACGTGGTCGAAATTCAACCGAACTATTCCCGCGGGCATCTGACCCGCTACGCGGCGCTCTACAGCTCGCTTTCGAGCGACTACGATCTGCGGTTCGACGATCCGTCGGCGTTGGCGCTTCCCTTTTCGACCGATCGCCAGCGGCTTTCCGGCCAGGCGTCGTCGGAAGTCACTTTCACGAGTGTTGGCGAGCGCGACTTGAGCCATTATCCGGTCGCTTCGAATTCCACGGGGATGATCCACGCCGAGCAGATGTGCGATCTGGGGGGCGCCCTCGAGTGGAGCGTCGACGCGGACGGAGTGCCCCGAGTGACAAACGGGACAAAGTTTGCCCTGGCGGGAGCTGCTGTCGTTCGGCGTCGCCAGACGGACAACGACAAGTGGCTGGACGAGGTGGCCTGGCTTGGCGAGTTGGGCCCGGGCAACACCGCGACGGTGCGGTTTGCCACCGATCCGAAGGAAATCGGTGCGCGGCGTGATCGGGCAGATTTGACCAGCAGCGAGCCTGCCAGAGGCAGCTTGTGTCTCCGCGGACTAATCGACTGCGTGCAAGACCATCGCGCGCTCGAGCCGGGTGAGGTACGGCTCGTCGCCTGGCGCGACGCGGCAATCGAGGGTACGCACGTTGATCCGTCCACCGCGCAATCCAGAAGCGCGACGCTCGTTGTCGCCCACCTCCAGTATGGGTCGGCCCAGCGGCCGACTCCCGATGAGAATCTACGACCGTTGAGTCCGTTTCGACTGAACGCATTTTAGCTGGCTGGGAATACTCGCCGGCGCACGATTCGAGGCACCCCAGGGCTCACCACCGCGATCATGATCGAGCTAATCGAGTTTACAAAACACTACGGCGATTTCGTGGCGGTTGAAGGCCTGAACCTCACGATTGAGGCGGGCGAGATGTTTGGCTTCATCGGCCCCAACGGCGCCGGCAAGAGCACGACGATTCGCTTTCTGGCGACGTTGCTCAAAGCCACCTCGGGCGAGGGAATCGTTAACGGTCATAGCGTGACCAAGGATCCGCTGGCGGTCCGGAAGAGCGTCGGCTACATGCCGGACAACTTTGGCGTGTATGACGGCATGAAGGTTTGGGAATTCTTGGATTTCTTTGCCGTGGCTTATCAGATTCCCCGGGCCAAGCGCAAACAGGTCATTGGCGACGTGTTGGAGTTGCTCGACCTGATGCACAAGCGCGATGACTTCGTCAACGGCCTTTCGCGCGGCATGAAGCAGCGTCTCTGCCTGGCGAAGACGCTCGTGCACGACCCGCCGGTGCTGATTCTCGACGAGCCCAGCAGCGGTCTCGATCCTCGGGCGCGTCTTGAAGTGAAGGCCCTGCTTCGCGAGCTGCGCCGCATGGGGAAGACGATTCTGATATCGAGCCACATTCTCACCGAGTTGGCCGACTGTTGTACGTCGATCGGGATTATCGAGCGCGGACAGTTGCTCATGCACGGCCCGATGAGCGAGGTTTATCGGCGAATTCGCGGCAATCGCCACGTCGAAATCAAGTTTATCGATGGCATGGAAGTGGGGCTGTCGGTGATTCGCAGCACTCCGCATCTTCGCGACGTTCAGGTGGAGGACCATCACGTGGTCATCGAATTGGCCACCGACGATGAGGGGGTTTCGGCCCTGCTTGGGCAACTCAGTCAAAGCGGCGCCAGAATGCGTTCGTTCCACGAAAAGGAGCCGACGCTGGAGGACGTGTTCATGTTGGTCACCAAGGGGTTGGTGATTTAACCGAGCGGCATGCGGGAGGGCTGCTGTCGCTCGGCAGAATCCGGGTCTCAGCATCGTGACTTTCGGCGTGGACGTCCATTCTCGCGGTACGCCCGGGCCGGCGCCGCGGAATCCCCGGTAATTCGCAAGGGTCCGCAGCCGTGCGACGTCCAGGTGGACGACCCGCCTCGCGATCGCCTTGCTAGTCGACGTGTTTATGTTGGCTAACGATGGATTCGTCGTCTAAGCTGATAGCGCTTGGTGTTCTAGCTGACTTGCCGACAGAAATCGTGCGCAAAGGTCAACGACCGTGAACGAGCCTACTCGCTTCCTGTCAGAACATCGTGAACTGGTTCGGCGTCATTTTCTGAAGATCGGTGCTGGTGGTCTATTGGCCAGCGGCCTCTGGGCGCCCCGTGCTGTTTTGGGCGAGGCGCCGCCAGCTGCGGAGTTGGCCGAGCTGCTGGCAAAGCTCGAGCCGTACTTCACCGCTGCCGACGATTTTCAAGACGTTTCGCGCGGAGATCCCATTCCGCACACGCTCTCCGAGGAAAAGTTGCGCCAAGTCGGATTGACACGGGACACCTGGCGCCTGGAGGTGATCGCCGATCCGGAGAATACGGTCCGACTCCGCAAGCCGCTACGCTGTGAAGACGACACGGCCCTGGACTTTGCCGGGCTCATGCAACTTGCCGAGAAACGTGCCGTCCGATTTCCGAAGGTCATGACATGCCTGAACATCGGCTGTCCGCTCGGCATGGGCATTTGGGAGGGCGTGCCGCTTCGCGATGTGGTGTGGCTCACGCAACCTCGCGAAGACTTGCGACGCGTGGTGTATTACGGCTACCACAACGATGATGCGAAGCAAATGTTTCGTAGTTCGCTGCCGATCGGACGCGTGATGGAAGATCCCTTCGATCTGCCGCCTGTCATCCTGTGCTACAAGTTGAACGGTCAATGGCTATCGAGCAAGCGCGGCGGACCTGTCCGGATGGTCGTGCCAGAAGCATACGGATTCAAATCGATCAAATGGCTTTCCCATGTGTTGCTAAGTAACCTGCCACATGCCAACGACACGTACGCGGAACAGGGCAACGATATCGATAGTCCGCTGAAATCGTTCGCCGCTTCGCTGGACGTCTCGCGGCAGGTCCGGCCCCACCGTCCGATTCCAATAACCGGGTACGCTCAGGTGGGCATCGGAGGCCTCTCCAAAGTGCAGGTTTGGATACATCCGGATGGAGAACCGCTACCCAAGGATGACCGCTACTATCTGACGGCGCCCTGGCGCGACGTGGAAATATTGCCGCCTCCGGCGAAGTGGGGCGGCGATTTGCCCGACGACAAAATTCCGGCGAATACGATGGGCTTTGCTACGTCGGGACAGCCTCGCAATTGGCCCTTGCGACTTTCAAAGGTCCACTGGGCGACGGTGCACCCTGGCCTGCCCGCGGGCAAATACAAATTGCGCTCCCGCACGGTCGACTTGCAGGGATACGGCCAGCCAATGCCGAGGCCGTTCCGCAAGTCGGGGCATACCGCGTTCGACGTCGTGCAGATTTTGGTTTCGGAGGATGCGGCAAGCTAGGTCGACGGCCGGCGTGTTGCGGCCTGTGAGGTGGACCGCCCGATTTGATTGCGCAGTTCAGCAATTGAGGAGTCCGGTTTTCCTAGACCCGCCCCCCGCCTTTAGTTACAATCAGGCGAGCGGCCCGCCGGGGTTATTCCCTCCCGATCTCCACGCTCCCTCCCTCCGAGGCGTTCGATGCGGCGAACTCCTGCATTGCAATTTGCCGGAATGCTATCCGGACGCGCTGGTTTGTGCCTGGTGCTCGGGCTCGTGATCGGTTGCGGAGGCACGCATTCCGCCGACGAGCGTGCGTCCGAGAAGTCCGCGAGCCCGGCGCAGGAATCCGTGGCGGTGGTGGAAGCTAGCTTGCACCCCTGGCCGCGAATCGTGCGGCGCAGGGGACGCTGATTGAAGATGAGTACGCGCTACTGGGGGCCAAGGTTGCGGGCCGCATTCGGAAGATGTTCGTCGACATCGGCACGCCGGTGCAAGAGGGACAGCCGGTGGCCGAACTCGATACCGAAGAATTTGATCTGATGGTCCAGCAGGCAGAGGCCCAGGTTGCTCAGGCGCGGGCAGCCGTCGGACTTAAGGAGGGAGTGCCGGACGATCAACTCAATCCGTCCAAGGCGCCGCCGGTGCTGCAGGAATGGGCCATGCTCGAGGAAGCACGGCTGAACGTAGCGCGGGTCAAGAGTTTGGCCGGCAAAGGCGTGCTGACACAAGAAGAGATTCAGGCCCGCGAATCGGCCCTCCACGTAGCTGAAGCCCGCTACGACGCCTCCTTGAATGCCGTGCAAGGTCAAATTGCGACGTTGAAGCTGCGCCGAGCGGAATTGGCGCTGGCCCAACAAAACCGGAAAGACGCACTCCTTACGGCCCCGTTTGTCGGCATCATTCAGGAGACGCATGTCGCGCCAGGCAGCTATGTCAACGTTGGACAGCCGGTGGCCGCGCTTGTTCGTATTAATCCGCTCCGGTTTCGGGCCGGCATTCCCGAGCGGACGGCCATTGGTGTGAGCGTCGGTCAGCCCCTGACATTGGTGCTGGAAGGGCAGCCGCAGCCGATCAAGACCCGTATTTCACGAATCAGCCCCGCGCTCGACGTGAGCAGCCGCTCGCTGATCATTGAAGCCGACATCGAGAACGACGACGGGGCGTTACGTACCGGTTTGTTTGCCGAGGCGGAAATCCTGGTCGATGCCGACCAGCGGGCATTGGCGGTGCCAGCCCGAAGCGTCGTGTCGTTCGGTGGCGTCGAGAAGGTGTGGACCGTCGTCGACAGCAAAGCGTTGCCAAAGCAAATTCGTACCGGACGCCGCGACGGAAACATGGTCGAAGTACTCAGTGGTCTGGAGTCCGGTGACTTGGTGCTATCCAACGGCGAACAGGGGCACGAAGGCGTTGTCCGTGCGGTGCGCGACGACCCTGGCCTGCCCCGCAGCGACCGCGCGGCGCTGCTGGGTGGCTAGCGAGTTGGCGACGAAACCGATTTGATCTTCCTGAGACGACGGTGATCCGAGGAGCCTGGTTGTGCAGTGGCTAGCTGAAGTTTGTGTCCGCCGACCCGTGTTTGCATTGACACTGGTGGCGGCCATGATCGTGGCGGGCATGGCGGCATATCAGCAGTTGGGCATCGATCGGTTTCCGCGGATGGACCTGCCGACGATCATCGTTTCGACCAACTACCCCGGCGCGTCACCGGAAGAGATCGAGACCGAGGTCACTCAAATTCAGGAAGACGCGGTGGCCACGGTGGCGGGAATTGACGAGCTGCGGTCGCTCTCGCGCGATGGCAATTCGTTGCTGATTATTACGTTCAACCTCGATCGCGACATTGACGCGGCGGCTCAGGACGTGCGCGACGCGGTCAGCAGCGTCATGAACCGCTTGCCGCCCAACATCGATCCGCCGATCGTGCGCAAGTCGGATCTCGATGCGTCGCCGATCATGTCGCTGGCACTGGCGGGAAATCGCGACAGCCGGGAACTGTTTTTGCTGGCCGACCGGTACGTCAAGAACGTGATCGAGTCGGCGCATGGCGTCGGCGAGGTGTTTATCGCTGGCGCCACGGACCGGGCGATCCAGGTGAACGTCGAGGCCCGCCGCCTGGCAGCCTACCAGCTTTCGATCATGCAAGTTCGCGACGCGCTGGTAAGGCAGAACACCGATATTCCCGGCGGCCGAGTGGACGCCGGCGCGCGTGAGCTATCGCTGCGAACCGTTGGACGCGTGGCCGATCCGAACGATTTCCTGGATCTGGTAGTGGCCAGTTCGCACGGCACAGCCGTGCGACTGCGCGACCTGGGTCAGGTGATCGACGGGTCGAAGGAAGTTCGTACGCTGGCCCGGCTCAACGGCACGCCGGCGGTGGTGCTCTATGTTCAGCGGCAGTCGGGCACGAACACGGTGGATGTGATCGCAGCCGTCAAGGAGCGGTTGAAACGGAGCCGAGAGTTGCTGCCGGGCGACGTCGAGTTGAACATCATTCAGGACCAATCGCGATACATCAATGCGGCCATGCATGAGATTCAAGGCCACTTGATCTCTGGCAGCGTCCTGGCCTCGATTGTGGTGTTGTTATTCATGCGTTCGTGGCGGTCGACATTGATTGCCGCGGTGGCAATTCCCGGCTCGGTAATCGCCACGTTCGCGATGATGCGTTTTCTGGACTTCACGCTCAACAACGTCACGATGCTCGCGCTCGTGCTGATGGTTGGTGTGGTGATCGATGATGCAATTGTGGTCTTGGAAAATGTGTTTCGCTTTATCGAGGAAAAGGGGATGTCGCCCAAGCAGGCGGCGATCGAAGGAACGCGCGAAATCGGCCTGGCCGTGCTGGCCACGACGCTCTCATTGGTGATCGTGTTTCTGCCCGTGTCGTTTCTGTCGAGCGTGACCGGCAGAATGCTTTATCAGTTTGGCATGACCGCCGTGGTTGCGATCATGATCTCGATGCTGATCAGCTTCTCGCTGACGCCCATGATGTGTTCGCGCCTGCTGCGTCCCTCCGCGCGGGCGCGGGCAAGGCGGAGGCGCGCTCGCGGCGCGGCTTCTACCACTACATCGAAGTGGCCTATGTGGCAATTCTGCGAGTGGCGATGCGGGCGCGGTGGCTCGTGGCCGCCTTGGTGATCGCCGTGATCGCGCTCAACGTGCCCCTGTACAACGCCGTGCACCAGGACTATCTGCCCACGAACGTCGACGAGTCGGAATTCGAGATTCGGATTACGGCCAACGAAGGTGCCTCGCTGGTCACGATGGATCAAACGCTCAAGGCCGTGGAACACGAGCTCGACCAGATTCCGGGCATTGTGTATTTGCTCACAAGCGCCGGCAGCCGCAGCACGGCCAGCTTAAACAATGGGGAAATCTACGTCCAAATCGAGGACATCGAAAAGCGCTCCTTCAGCCTGGGGCGACTTTGGGAGGAGACGCTTGCGGGGCATCCGCTCGAGGCCTGGGAAGGCAACTACTCGCAGCGCGACGTGATGACCGCGGCCCGATCTCGATTGAGCAAGTTCAAGGAATTGATCGTTTCGGTCCGGAACCTGACCAGTTTGCGACAAGGCGCGCCGGTCGACATTGACTTCGTGATCGAAGGGCCGGAGATCGAAACCTTGGCCCGTGTGAGCGAAGAATTGCGACAGCGCGTGGCGAAGCTGCCCGGCGTGGTCGATACCTACACGACACTTCGGATGGACAAGCCCGAGCTGCGCGTGGAAATCAATCGCGAAAGGACCGCTGCTCTGGGCGTCGAAGTCCAAGAGATCGCCGAGACGTTGAGGATTGCCGTTGGCGGTGACGATCGCGTGTCGCGCTATCACGACGCTCAGGCCGACGATACCTACGACGTGGAACTACGGCTGGTGGGTATCGATCGTTCGAGTCGCGACGCGATCAGCCAACTCTACGTGCGTACCACGCCGCAGGGCTGGGCCAGTGCGGCTCCATCCGCGCGCACCGCTTCGGTCGCGGCGGCTGCGCTATCGCTCAGTCCACCGCTGACTCGGTTGGACAACGTGGTTCGCTTCGACGACAGCGAAACCACGCCGCGAATCGATCGCTTAAACCGGCAGCGGATGGCGGCCGTGCGGGCCAACCTCGCGCCGGGATACGCCCTGGCCGACCGTTTGGACGCGTTTCAAAAAGCAGCCGACGACATGGGACTACCGCCCGGATATGCGACGAGCATCGCCGGCCGCGGTCGCGAACTCGAACGGACGTTTCGCGATTTCGGTTGGACGTTCGCCCTGGCGTTCATTTTCATGTATCTCATCCTGGCGGCGCAGTTTGAGCACCTCGTCCACCCGCTGACGATTCTCATTTCGCTGCCGCTGGCGATTCCGTTCGGCTTGCTCAGTTTGATGCTCGGCGGCGAAACGCTGAATCTCTATTCGGCTTTGGGCATTCTGGTGCTATTCGGGGTGGTGAAGAAGAATGCCATCCTGCAGGTCGATCACACGAATCAATTGCGAGCTGCCGGCGCCGATCGGCTGACCGCCATCATTGAAGCGAACCGCGATCGGCTGCGGCCGATTTTGATGACAACGATCAGCTTCGTGGCCGGACTATTGCCGCTATTGATCGCCGCCGGGCCAGGGGCCGAGGAACGGCGTTCGATCGCGGTTTTGGCCGTGGGCGGTCAAACGTTGTCGCTGCTGCTGACGCTTTTGGCCACGCCGGTGATCTACTCGATCTTCGACGATTTTTCCAAAGTGATCGCGAGCGTTCGGCGGCAGCCGCAGGTGGCAACCTCCGCGCCCGCCCCCCATGTTCCAACGGGCCTCAAGCCTCAGCTTGCTGACACTCCGGCTCGCTCGGCTTTTTCGGAGACGTGACGCGGCGCACCTCGCGTGTCGCAAGGCCGCAGGTTCAGGTGAAGATGCCGGCTATCGGTTGGCCCTCGGCCAACTTGAAGGGGCGGCCTAGCCGGTCGTGGATGTTGGTGGCAGGGTCGAGCCCTAAAGCCCAAAAGATGGTCGCCGCAAGATCGCCCGGAGTGTGAGCCGGACCGGCCGGATTGGCGCCAATGCGATCGCTATCGCTATAAACGCAACCGCGCTTCACGCCCGCACCGGCCAACACGAGCGAGTAGGTATACGTCCAGTGATCGCGGCCGCCGGGGCCGATGTTGTTCGTCAGCGGATTCGGCTTGCCAATCTGCGGTTTGCGCCCGAACTCGCCCGACCAGACGACGAGCGTGTCTTCGAGCAATCCGCGCTGGTCCATGTCTTCAATCAGGGCGGAGAAAGCCTGGTCCTCAGGCGGCATGAGTTTGTTTTTCATGCGGTTGAAGTTGTCGGAGTGTGTATCCCAGCCGTCGCCCGGGTTGGAACCGCTGAAGCAGGTCACCAGCGTCACGCCGGCTTCGATCAACCGGCGGGCCAGCAGCAAGCTTTGGCCGCTCTTGTGCCGACCGTAGCGGTCACGCAGCTTGTCGCTTTCTTGCGAGAGATCGAATGCTCGCTTGGCATCCGGCGAGCTGAGCAGCGAGAACGAGCGTTCGTAAAACTGATCGCGCGCATGCACGGCCGCATCTTGTTCCAAGCCGCGAATCTGACCATCGATGGCCGCCAACAGACGCCGGCGGTCGAGCAGCCTGTGGGGGTCGACCCGCAGGCTGAGTTCCTCGACCTGAAAGTTGGGTTGGCTGGGATCGCGCTGGACAATCAGCGGATCGTACTTGCTGCCGAGCATGCCGCCGGTTTGGCCCGGGCACGTATAAACCTGGTCGTAGGCTCGGTGCGGCACTTGCACCGACACTGGTAGCGTCCCCGAGCCGGGTGCAAGCTTGGCGAGCACCGCCCCGTAGTGCGGCCAGTCGTTGCTCGTGGCACCGACCTGCACTTGGTCGCGCTCCGACGTGCGCCCGGTAATCGCCAGGTAGACGGCCGGATTGTGGTTGCTCGTGCGATGGTTCATCGTGCGGACCACCGACAGCCGATCGCAGACGTGCGCAATCCGCGGCATGATGTCCGACACGTAAAACCCGGGCGCCGACGTGGGAATGGTGCCAAACTCACCGCGGACTTCCGCCGGAGCGTCGGGCTTTGGGTCGAACGAGTCGATATGGCTCGGCGCGCCGTAATGGTGATAGAACAGCACGCTCTTGGCCCGCGGTTTTATCCCGACCGTCTCACTGGCGGCGAGCAGCTTGGGAAGCGACAGGCCGACCAGTCCCAGCGAACCGACTCGCAATAAATCGCGCCTTGTTGTACGGCGAAATTCGGGACATCCGGCGCTTGTCGTCTGACGTGCCATGCAGGCGGCTCCCGTCGATGCGAGGCGGTTACGACGTTGCAACGTAGTATGGGCCGAGCGTGTGACCCCAGTCAAGCAAAGAAGTGGTTTCAACAATGCGGGCGCGATGGATCTGGCGAATACAACACCCGTCACCATCACGGCGCTGGCGGCAAAGTACGTCGCCTAGTTGAACACGACCAATCCAGAGTCCGGGTCGCGACGTTCCCATTCCTTGCGGGCCTCACTGAGGCCGAAAGCACACAGCTCGAACTCATCGCTGAGCCGCTCGAGGATTTCACTTTGGATCTTCGCGTCGTCGCCCGGAATGGTGCTGGCGATGTGGTATGCACGCTTGCCGTGTGTGCAGTAGTCAACGAATCGGTCCGTGCGATCGGCCGTTTTATCGGGCGTGTGGCCGAGTGCCTCGGGGTAGACGCCCGTCCAGAACAGGGCAAAGTCGCCGATGTGGCGATGGATCTCGCGGCGGGCTTCGCCGATGCGAGCCTCGGCTTCGGCCAGCATCAGGGCCACCTCCCCCAAGCGTCGGCCACCGAGATCGCGGACATTGTAGAGGCTATCGGCTCGTATGAACCGGGTAAGCAGATCGCTGATGTAGTCGATCAGCGGGGGATCGGCAATTCCGATCCGAGTTTGAAAGGTGTACTCAGCAATTCCGGCAAAGTAGTCGCGGAGGGGCATCCCCGGGCCATCGGCAGTCATTGACCACCTCTTCCATTCCGACATCGAACGGGTCAGTACGGCAATTGTCCGCCTCTACTTGAATTAAAATCGGCGCGCGCTGGTGGGTCAAGTTCAGTGCAATTTTTCGAAAATTGGGCGGCCATCCTGCTATACTGGCCCCCATCTGGCCCGCCCCCCTGCCCCGCGGAGATGCCCGATGTTCTCGCTCGACGACCGTCCGTACAGCCTGTGCGATCGGATCACGCGCCGCGAGTTGATGCGAATCGGGGGACTCAATCTGCTGGGGCTCTCGCTGCCGACACTCTTGCGAGCCCAGGCCCAGGGCGCCACCGTGTCGGGCGACCCGACGTTCGGCCGGGCCAAGAACGTGATTTATTTGTGGCTGCAAGGCGGCCCACCTCAGCACGAGACTTTTGATCCCAAGCCGGATGCGCCGGTGGAGATCCGGGGTCCGTTTCGGCCGATTTCGACCAATGTGCCCGGCATCCATTTCTGCGAATTGTTGCCCCGCATCGCCCGCGTGGCGGACAAGCTCGCCGTCGTCCGCTCGATGTCGACCGACGACAACACGCACAGTACTAGCGGCTATTGGGTGCTGACTGGAAACAAGTACCCGGGCGCGACCGCTCGCGAGATCAAGCCGACCGATTGGCCGTATTTTGGTTCGGTGGTCAAGATGCTCAAGCCCAGCGAGCGCGTGCCGGCGCTGTCGAGCGTGTGGATTCCAGATATCATGCGGCTGAACGACAACGTGCGGCCGGCCGGGCAGACTGGCGGTTTCCTGGGTTCGCAGTGGGATCCTGACCGATTCGTCGGCGATCCGTCGGACGCGAACTACAAGATCGAAGGGCTATCGCTACCCGATGGCATGTCACCGCTACGGCTCGAGAGCCGCGTGTCGCTGTTCGAACAAGTCGGTCGGCACCTCGATCGTGCCGAGCGCGCTGTCGCCGTGCAAAACTTCGACGACATTCGCCAAGCCGCATTCGGACTGCTCACGTCCGGCGGAGCCCGCGATGCGTTCCGCGTGCGCGACGAACCCGACCGCGTCCGCGAGCGCTATGGAAAGAACCGGTTTGGACAGTGCGTGCTGCTGGCGCGGCGGCTCATCGAGGCCGGGGTGCGACTGGTCCATGTCGGCTGGCCGCGCGAGCCGGGCGACACGGCCGTGGACAATCCGATGTGGGACACGCACGCGCAGAACGCCGATCGCTTGCAGGATGCGCTCTGCCCGATGTTCGACGTCGCCTATTCGGCCTTGATCGAGGATCTCCACGAGCGGGGATTGCTTGACGAAACATTGGTTGTAGCGGTGGCTGAGTTTGGCCGCACTCCCAAGATAAACCAGTTCGGCGGACGCGATCACTGGGGGCACGTGTTCAGCTTTGCCTTGGCCGGTGCCGGCATCGCGGGCGGACAGGTGTATGGATCGAGCGACAAGACGGGCGGTCACCCGGCTTCGCAGCGCGTTGAGCCGCAGGAGCTAACCGCCACGATCTTCCACTTGCTGGGCATTTCGCACCAGGCAACATTTCCCGACCGTACGGGACGCCCACTCCCCGTCACACATGCCGAGCCGCTCTGGAAGTTGCTTGGCACCCGGCCTGCGACACTAGCCCGAAGCGCCGCTGGCGGCGATGAGCTGCTCGTTCCACCGTACGACGAACGGCAGGTTCGCGACACAGGTTTTGAAAGCGGCACGCCGCTGCTGCCACATGGCACGCGTACCCGTGCCAAATCGTGGCAAGCCTCACCCTTGGGGGACGCGGCCGACGCCAGCCTGAGCGTGTCGATCGGAAAGGATAGCGCCCACTCGCGTGGCGGAGAGCATCACGCCGTGATCCGATTCGAGGGAAATATCGCTGGTTTGCCGAACGGCGGTGGATTACGGGCGATGCTCTCGCAAGAAGTGCGCAATCCCCGCGCGGGCCGATTCACGTTCTCGGTTCATGCGGCCGGAGGTGGATCCGGCGAAACGTTCTACCGTGAGGAATTCTTGCGGCAGTTCACCTGCCGGCTGATCATCTGCGGCTTTCTCGATTTGGAAAAAAACCACACGGCACATCGCGTTTTTGCCTCGGCCGAATTCTTGCCGCCATGGTCGGATGGCGAGCAGTCCAACTACGAACGATTCGAAGTGACGGCGAAACTGCGAAGCCAGGACGGTGGAGCCATGGAAACCAGCCGCGGCATTGGCGTGGCGGTGATCGTTGAACTGAAGAATTCCAGGCAAAGCGCTTCGAGCGGAATTGGCGTTCAATCGACGCCGAGCATGGGCGAAGCATTCGTTCGCATCGACGATGTGGAACTTGTATTTGACCCTCGGCCCCGTGATGACTCGGTGAAGGTTTGATCGAGCGCGGCACAGTCCGCAGGTGCGATCGTTACGGGTTTAGCGCGGCCAACAAAGTGGCAGCATACTGGCCGACGTCTTTCAGCACCGCTTCACGCGGCTTGGTACCTGCGGCAGCAATGCGGCGAACGATGGCCGAGCCGACGATCAGACCGTCAGCGACCGGGGCCAATTTTTTGATGTGCTCGGGCTGGCTGATGCCGAAGCCGATGCAGATCGGTAGCGGTGTCTGCTCGCGAAGCCAGGCGACGTTTTCGATCAGGTCGCGGGGTAGTTCGGTGCGTTCGCCGGTGATGCCAGCCACGGACACGTAGTACAAAAAGCCGCTGGAGCTTTCGGCGATTCGTAGGGCACGCTCGCGGGGCGTGGTGGGCGTGACGAGCTGCACCAGACTGAAATCGGCCTTTCGACAATGCTGCGAGAGTTCGTCCGCTTCGTCGGCCGGCAAGTCGGGCACGATGGCACCGGCTGCGCCAGCGCGCTTGGCATCTTCGACATACTTTGCCAGTCCGTGCCGCAGCACGATGGCGTAGCTGACCATGGTCACGACCGGGGCCGTGACGCTCGGCGTTACCTCGCTTAGCATCTTCAGGATTTGGGCGAGCTTGATCTTGTGGTTCAAGGCACGCGTATACGATTCCTGAATCACCGGTCCATCGGCAATCGGGTCGCTATAGGGAATGCCAAGTTCACAGAGATGGCTGCCCCGCGCGGCCAGTTCCTTCAGCACGGCGGCCGTGAATTCCAAGTCGGGATCGCCGGCCGTGACGAACGGCATGAACGCCTTCTGGCCGGCGGAGCGAAGCTTGGCAAAGAGGTCGTCGATTTGCGACATGTTTGTTCTTCGTAGGTCAGGCCTTGGCCCGACGGGAGTTTCGATAAGCGGTTTCTGTCAGGCCGAGGCCTGACCTATTTTGCGGCATCGGTCAGGCGGGCAATTTCGGCGGCGTCTTTGTCGCCCCGGCCAGACAGGCAAACCACGATCACCTCGTTCTTCTTACGCCCCTTGGCCAGTTCTATCGCCTTGGCGACCGCGTGCGAGCTTTCCAGGGCCGGCAAGATGCCTTCGGTGCGAGCCAGCGTGCCAAACGCCTTCAAGGCCTCGTCGTCTCGGCAGCAGGTATAGCGAACGCGGCCACTCTCCTTCCAATAGCTGTGTTCGGGACCAACGCCTGGATAGTCGAGGCCGGCGGAGATTGAGTGGACGTCGCACGTCTGGCCGTCTTCGTCCTGCATCACGTAGCTATAGCTGCCGTGCAGCACACCCGGTTGGCCGTACGAGAGCGGGGAGGCATGCTGGCCCGGCTGGTCCGAGCGGCCGCCCGCTTCGATACCTACCAGTTCGACCCCCTGTTCTTCGACGAAGGGATAAAACATGCCGGCCGCGTTGCTCCCACCCCCGACGCAGGCCACGACCATGTCCGGTAGCCGGCCGATTTGTTTGCGCGATTGTTCGATGGTTTCGGAACCGATCACCGATTGGAAGTCCCGCACGATCACCGGAAACGGATGGGGGCCGACGACCGAGCCGAGAATGTAGTGCGTCGTTTCGACCGACGACATCCAGTCGCGCATCGCCTCGTTGATCGCATCGCGTAGCGTCCGCGAGCCACTTGAGACGGGCCGCACCTGGGCCCCCAGCAACTTCATGCTGAACACGTTGGGCTGCTGGCGGCGAATGTCCTCCTCGCCCATGTAGACGACGCAGTCGAGCCCGAAGCGGGCACAAGCGGTGGCCGTGGCCACGCCGTGCTGGCCGGCGCCGGTTTCGGCAATGACGCGCTTCTTGCCCATGCGAATGGTGAGCAGTGCCTGGCCGAGCGTGTTGTTGATCTTGTGGGCACCCGTGTGGTTCAGGTCTTCGCGCTTGAGGTAGATTTGGGCCCCACCGGCTTCCTCGCTGAGTCGCTTGGCGTGATAGAGCGGCGAGGGACGGCCAACGTAATTGCGAAGCAGGTCGTCCAACTCCGCCTGAAAGGCCGGATCGACGCGAGCTTTCTCATACTCGGCGGCCAGCTCCTCCAAGGCCCGCATCAGCGTCTCGGGCACGTAGCGACCGCCGAACGATCCAAAACGCCCGGCAGCGTCGGGCACGTGAGAAGAGGCGGACATCGGCATGAGATTCTGTGGGTAGTGGAAACAGCCGGAGTTGAAACTGTTAATTGTCGTCTGGCAGGTTGCGGGCGACAAGGCGGGGAAGTCGCACGAGCCCGGACGATTTTGGAATGCCTTCCCGGGTCAGGCCACTGCCTTGGCTTTCGGGGGACGCAATTCGGTTATAAAAGGTTCGAGGGATGCCCTTCGCGGACCACCAGCGGCATCACCTTGGGTTGATAGATTTGCGTGTACGGAACCCCCTGGCGGTGACCATCGAGGGCTTCCTGCGACTCCCAATGTTCGTTGAGCAGGAATTTCGCGTCGTCGGCGGTCGAGTGGTAAACCTCGAAGCGGGCACAGCCGGGCTCCTCACGCGACAGCCGGCCGGCTTCCACCAGCAGTCCCTTGACGGTTTCGATGTCGCCGCGGTCCTTGACCGTGAGCAGCACGTTCATATACAGCATCAGTCAAATCTCTCCAGGTTGGCGGGGTATTCCGGCAATGAAATCGGCCTCGTGAAGCAAGCCAATTTACCATAAGCGGGAATCTCCGGCGACCGGCCTGCGAAGTCCCACGTCCGTCATTGACGGGGTTTGGTGCTCCCGGTCTGATGGCGTGATCTATTGGCAATCTTTGTTCGGCAGCGTCGGAGGGGGGTAAGTGCCGGAACTACCAGAAGTCGAAACGATGCGCCGTGGCGTGTTGCCCATCGTGGGGAGTCGCGTGACGGACGTCCGCCGACCGCCTTGTGCGAAGCGTCCGATACTGATCGCTCCCCGTATCGACAGGATGCGGCGACAGGCCGTCGGCCGGACGATCACCGCAGTTGATCGTGTGGGTAAGCGAGTCGTTGTACGGTTGGACTCCGCGGATGCGCTAGTCTTCGAACCACGGATGACCGGACTGGTGCTGTTGGCGGCGCCGCCGACGACCGAGCATTTGCGTTTTGAGGTAAAGCTGGCCGGCCGCAAGAGCAGCAAACTACTTTTCTGGGACCGACGCGGCCTGGGACTCGTGCGGTTGGTTTCGCCAATAGAATTCGACGCGCTTTACGGTCGTGAGAAACTCGGGCCGGACGCACTCTCCATTTCGGCCGACAACCTCCGCGAGAGGCTGCACAAGAGCCGCCGGGAGATCAAAGTCGCCCTGCTCGATCAGCGAGCCGTGGCCGGTATCGGCAACCTATACGCCAGCGAACTGTTGCACGTGGCCGGCATTCACCCCCAAAAACGATGCGACCGCCTGCGCGGGCGATTGGCAGCGGATTCAGGCGGCCATGATCGAGATCCTGGAGACAGCCATTCGGTATGAAGGTTCGACCCTCGGCGACGGCACCTATCGCAACGCGCTGAACCAGTCGGGCAGCTATCAAAATCACCATCGCGTTTACGATCGGGCTGGCGACGTGTGCCCCAGTTGCGGCAGGGCCAAGATCGAGCGGATGGTGCAGGCCCAACGAGCCACGTTTTTCTGTCGACGTTGTCAACCAAAAAGTAAATCCGGAGGTTAGTGCCGAATGCAGCCGCAAGTTCGGCGCGCGCGACAGCGCTATTGCTGGTGTGTCCAGGGAGAAATTTGCATTCGGCCGAACCATCGGGTTAAATAAACGCGCGTTCGCACCACGCATCCAACCCCATACCCAGGGAGGCTTTTCACCATGTCGCTTATTCGCATTTGCCGCGATTGCGATTCGCTGTCGGACGTTTCGCGTCGTGAATTCTTGAAGTCGGCCGGCGCCGCTGCCTTGGCCGTCGGTGCGTCGCCGCTGTTGGCCCGCGCCGCCGCTGTTCCGGCTGCCGGAACGCCCGAAACCGTCAGCAAGCTGCTCTACGAGTCGCTGACGCCTCAGCAAAAAGACGCCGTCTGCTTCGCGTGGGACTACACCGAGCCGGAACGCGGGCTGCTGCGTACGCGAGTCGCGAACAACTGGAATATTACCGAACCGAACATCACCAGCGAGTTCTACACCAAGGACCAGCAGGCGATGATCAAGCACATTTTCGAGGGAATCATCCAGCCCGACTGGCACGAGCGGATTTACAAGCAGCTCGAGGACGATGCCGGCGGCTATGGCGAGGAACAAAGCATCGCCATGTTTGGCAAGCCGGGCGAAAACTTCGAGTTCGTGATGACCGGGCGCCACATGACGCTCCGCTGCGACGGCAATAGTGCCGAACACGTCGCCTTCGGTGGGCCGATCTTTTACGGGCATGCCGCGCAGGGCTTCAACGAAAAGCCAGATCACCCGGGCAACGTCTTCTGGCCACAGGCTCTGGCTGCCAACAAGGTCTACGACATGCTCGACGGCAAACAGCGGGAGAAGGCATTGGTCAACAAGCTGCCGCGCGAGCAGGATTCCGGCTTTCATGCTGCCGGCAAGTACCCGGGCATTCCCGTCGGCGATCTGGCCAGCGATCAACAATCGGTCGTGGCCGAGGTGCTGCAAAAGCTCATCGAGCCCTATCGGCAAGTCGATCGGGAGGAAGTCATGCAGTGCCTCAAGACGCAGGGTGGCCTGGAGAAATGCTCACTGGCTTTCTACAGCGACGGCGATATTGGCAACGACAAAGTTTGGGATTGCTGGCGGCTGGAAGGCCCGGCGTTTGTCTGGTACTTCCGCGGCACGCCACACGTGCACGTGTGGGTGAACGTGGCCGACGACCCGAGCGTGAAGCTAAACGCCTAGCTTGCGCACAAAGTTAGTCACCCGCGAGACACAGCCGGCTGGCCGCATCCGATGAGGCCAGCCGGCTTCTTTCATGGCGAATCTCGCCCGAGCCATGGCAGAGGCAAGCCGCAAGCTTGACAAGTTGTCGCTGGTGCGCGATCGTGAACGTAAGAGGCAATTCCCTTCGTTTCGCCGCGAGGTCTCCAATGCGGTGTCCGGCTTGCGTGTCGTGCAGCCTGTTGGCGTGCGGACTGGCGCTGTTGGGCATTTCCAATATGGTGGGCGATGCGCGCGGCAGACAACACGGAAGTCAGCGAATCGACGCCGCTGGAAGCCGATTGGCCGCTCGAACGAGTCAAGCTGGTCGACGGCAAAGTCTACGAAGGGCTGATTCTGTCGGAGAGCCCGGCCAGTATCGAGTTTTTGGAAGTCCGGCGGCCGCGGGGCAAGCCGATGAGTCTAGTCGTGCGTCCACTCCAGCGCAAGGCCATCGAAAGCTGGCATCGGATTACCACTGAGCAGCAGAAGGAACTGCGCGAGCGTTTGGAACGATATAAGCGGCGCACGCTCGTCGAAGGACGGCGAATGGAGGATCTTGCGCTCGCCGCCACCAGCGACGATGGCCAGGTGCTGTGGAACTATCAGGGACAGTGGTTTACGCTCGAAAGCACCGCGGATGAGGTCATGACGCGGCGGTTAATTGTGCGCTTGGGGCAGATCTTCACCGCCTATCGGCAACTCTTGCCGCCCCGCTGGCACGATGGCGGCCGGGTGCACATTCGTATTTTCGGCAGCAACCGGCAATACCGCTCCGCGCTCGCGGAACTGGGGCTTTCGATCGACAATCCGGCCGTGTACCTGGCCGATCGCAACATGATCCTCGCCGGTAGCGAACTCAACCGTTTTGACGCGGAATTGGCGAAGGTCAATCGCGAGCATCACGAGATCCGTCAGCGGTTCAACGCCCTGGTGGACGACGTCCCCGATCGCGTTAAGAAACTCGGAGAAGACCTGAAGGCGGCCGGCATTCCCGCCGCCGAGCGGCTGCGAATCTTGCTCGCCGAGCAGCGCAAATGGGTGGACCAGCGCCGGTCGGTACTGCAAAAGATCGCGGCGGTCGACCGGGCGAACGCCGCCAAGTTCAACGAAGTGACCGGCCGCATGTTCACGCGGCTGGCGCATGAGGCTTTTCACGCGTACCTGGAGACATACGTCTATCCGCACCGCATCTACGACGTCCCACGTTGGTTGAACGAGGGGCTGGCCCAGACGTTCGAGGCGGGACGTCTGGAGGCAGACACACTGCGGATTGATTCGCCGAACCTGGTGGCGCTTGAGAAACTGCAGGCCGACCTGCGCGGCGAGCACCCGCTAGAACTTGCCGATTTGCTGAGGGCGGGCAGCAATACGTTTCTCGGTGCCCATCGCGGAGACGGCAGCGAAATATCGCGAGCGTACTACTATTCCTGGGGATTGGCGTACTATTTGGCGTTTGAGCAGCGCGTTCTCGATTTGCCCGTCTTTGACGCCTATCTGAGCCCGGCCGCGGCCGATTTGGATCCGGTGGTCCGTTTCGAGAAACTCGTGGGCATGCCGCTCGACGAGTTTCAGACCCGCTGGCGCAGCTCGATGCTCGCACTCGACGCGGGGTCGTGAAACCATCTGTTTACGTCTCATTCGGCACTGTGCTGTGGCCGGGCTCGTCGATGGCCTCCAGCAAGCGACTGGTGATTTGCGAAATGCGGCCTTCGTCGGTCACTTTGGTGCCTGAGCGATCGGTGACGTAAAACACATCGACTACCTGGTCAAGATGCGTGCCGATCTTGGCGACCGAGACCGAGAGTTCCAGGTCGAACAGCGTTCGCGCAATCGTGAACAGCAGCCCTTTTCGATCGTGGGCAAAGACGTCGATGATGGTAAAGGTGTCGGAACTGCTATTGTCGATTAGGACGCGGCCGGGACGTGGATTGAGTGCCGCGCGGTCTCGCTCGGCGGCGCTCTGCCAAACTTTGCGAAACACCGGCATCGCGTCGTGCGGCGATTTGAGCGCACGTTCGATGGCTGTGCAGGCCGCGTCCAATCGTTCCTGCGGCGGCTGCTCGGCGTAGTCCGGGTCATTGGCATAGAAGCGATCCAGCACCAACCCGTCGGCCAGCGTATTGATCTCGGCCGAGAGAATCTGCAGTCCCTGGGCCGCCAGCGCCCCGGTGATCTTATGGAACACGCCTGGGGTGATCGTCTCGTGCGTGCCGACGACAAACTCCAACGTGTCGCTTTCAGGTAGGTAGCGTCCATGCGTGTGCGCTTCACCGGGCGTCAGGCTGTGCAAGTCGCGCAGCTCGGCAGCAATTTGCTCTGGCGGCGCGTTAAAGGCGTAAGCATGCGGCAATGCATCGATCTGCCGGGCATACCATTTTGCATCGGCCTCGCCCACAAGCAGCCTGCGTACCTCGGCGCGTCGGCGGTCGAATCGCTCGGTCGTGTCGGTGGCCGGAGCGTCGCTGGCCAAATGCCGCATGGTTCGCTTGTAGAGGGCGGTGAGTACGTCGGCCTTCCAGCTATCCCATACGCCCGGACCGACGGCCGCGAAATCGGCGGCGGTGAGCACAAACAGCATGTCGAGCACCTCGGGCGATCCGACCTCGACCGCAAACCGCAAAACGAGCTGCGGATCGGAACTATCGCGCCAGAAAGCCAGGTGCGACATGACGAGATGCTTGTGAACGAGGAATTTGAGCGTTTCGGTTTCGCGTACCGAGAGCCGGAGTCGTTCAGCGGTTTCCTCGGCAATTTTCAGCCCAACCTCGCTGTGATCTTCGACGAAACCCTTGCCCAGATCGTGGATCAAGAGAGCCAAATGCAGCGTGCGTTTTTGCTTGATGCCGCGGTACACGCGGCCGAGCGTCCCGAGATCATGCACGAACTCCGTGGCCCGTTCGACCGCGAGAATACTGTGCTCGTCCACCGTGTAGCGGTGATACTCATTGAACTGCAGCAAGCTACGAGCGTGGGTAAACGCCGGCACGATCTTTTCGAGCACGCCGACTTCGTGCAGTCTCCGAAGGAGTTTTCCTAGACGACCAGGTTGCGATACAAGCGAGAGAAATTGCCGCGCAACTTCCGGGGTCACTTCTGACGGGAATTTGGGCACGGCGGCCCGCACGGTCTCCCAGGTTTCGGGGGCGATTGGTTTATTTTGCAAGTTCGAAAGCACGCACAGTTTGAGAACCTCGGATAGTTCGGTCTGCAGTTTCTCGAGGCAGCGGCGGGTGGCGACAATGTCTCGAAACGTGACGCGGTAGTCCCCCTCGACTTGATGGCTGAAAATCAGGCCAGCAAAGCGTTTCCACGCTTGCCCCGGCCGCCAATTGTTGACCGAGGCGCGGACGACGCCTCGGACGGCGCTGGTATGGCGGAAATAGTCGCTCATGAAACGCTCGACCGGCAGAATGGCTTCGGTGCCCTGGTAACCGTAGAGCTCGGCCAACCGGACTTGTTCATGACGATCGAGCACGTCGTTCGACTGCCCGGCATGAAAGTGCAATTCGTTGCGGACTCGGAGCAGAAACTCGCTCGCTTCGCGTAGCGCGCTTTGGTCGGCCTTGGTGATGGCTCCAAGAAGTTGCTGAGCCGCCGGATCGGTCGTGCCGTGGCGGGCAAAGCCCAGCCAGCGCAGCAACTGCAGGTCTCGCAGACAGCCGCTCGAACGCTTGATGTTCGGTTCGAGCAGATAGACCGTCTCGCCGTACTGCAGGCGCTCGGTGCGGCGGGCATCTTCGATGGCTTGAAACAATCGCTTCGATCGCGCGGGTTTGACGTCTAAATCGATCGAAAAACGTCTTGAAAAGCTTCTCTCCGCCGACCAGCAGTCGTGATTCCATCAGGGCCGTGCAGATTGTGGCGTCCTGGGTTGCCAGCAAACACGCTTGTTGAGGCGTGCACAAACTTTGCCCCACTTCGAGCCGTACGTCCGACAGGTCGCGGAGCAGGCGACTGGCCAGGGGGGCGACCAGCTCCTCGGTACCAGGCGCGTGCAGGATCATCAGGTCGACGTCGGAATAGGGGGCCACATCGCGGCGACCATAGCCGCCGTGCGCGACCAGCGTCACTTCGCTGCGGATCTCCGTCGAGTCCTTGGGCCACAAATCGGCGACGGCGCTTTCGTATAGTTCGAGAACGACCGAATCGAGCAACTCGGCCAACCGCGCACATACTTGAATGCCCGGAGATCCTGCCCGATGTTGCTCGCGGATCTGCTCGCGACCGGTAGCCAGGCGATCGCGGGCGGCCAACACGGAGGGACGGAAAGACGGGCTAATGTTCATGACCAGCGTACGCGGATTAACGGATTCGCATCACAGGTGACCCGCTGTCATCACAGACAGCTGCCAACGGACTTTCGCCGCGCCATGAACGAAGCCGTCGACCGGATGATTTGGCACGATTTGGAACCAGGGCCGGCGACGATGGTGAAGCTGGAAGGGTTTCAGATTGCTGCCTCGCCGGTTTCGCCTGTGCGAATTCGAATGGTGTTTTCCAAGTCGGAGACGAAGATCTTGCCATCGCCGATTTGACCGGTCTGGGCTGTGCGCATGATGGTATCGAGTACCATTTGCAGGTTTGCATCAGGCACGGCCAGTTCGATCTTCACCTTAGGCACGAATTCGACCTTGTACTCGGTGCCCCGGTACATCTCGGTGTGGCCCTTCTGGCGGCCGAACCCTTTGACGTCGGTGATGGTCATGCCGTGGACGCCCTTGGCCGAAAGAGCATTCTTGACATCTTCGAGTTTGAAGATCCGGACGATCGCTTCGACTTTTTTCATGGTTTGCTCTTTGCTGACGAGTGGAGGCCCCGCCGCATCCCTGTCTCGCAGGGACGCGGCGGGGATTGTTGATATCCAGCTTACGCAATCAAACCCTGACGCCGAAAGACTAGAGAAAAATATAGCCTTCCTCGCCGTGCTCGTTGAGGTCCAGGCCTTGCAACTCATCTTGCGTGGCTACGCGGAGTCCCAACGTGGCATCAATCAGCTTGAGCAGCACGAAGGTGACCACCGCGGCAACCACCCAGGTGATGGCCGTGGCCACGAGCTGCCCTTTGAGCAGCGTGCCCCCCTCGTAGAGCCCGAGCGGTTGGCCGCCATTCAGATCCTGCACGGCTCGTGTCGCGAACACGCCGGTCAGGATGGCGCCAAGCGTACCTCCCACGCCGTGCACGCCGAACGCGTCCAGCGAGTCGTCGTAGCCGAAGGTGCTCTTGAAGGACGTGCAGGCGAAGTAGCAAACGGCTCCGGCTGCCAGTCCCATGCCCAGGGCCGGCATGGCGGTCACGTAGCCCGATGCCGGTGTGATGCAAACCAGCCCGGCCACGGCTCCCGAACATGCGCCCAGAACGGTCGGCTTCCTCCGGATGATCCACTCGAGACCGGCCCAGGTGATCGCACCGGCAGACGCCGAAAAATGCGTGGCGGCAAATGCGCTCGCGGCGATGCCGTCGGCCGCCAAGGCGCTGCCCGCGTTGAAACCAAACCAGCCGACCCACAGCAGCGCGGCTCCCAACGCCGTGTATGACAAGTTGTGGGGGGGCATCGCCTCAGTGCCGTAACCCAATCGCTTGCCGATCAGCAGTGCGCACACCAGGGCCGAGACGCCCGAGCTGATGTGCACGACGGTGCCGCCGGCGAAGTCGAGGGCGCCGCCACCCCAATTGGCCGAATTCTCTACATTGTAAGCCAGGATACCGCCGCCCCACACCCAATGCGCGATCGGGCAGTAGACGAGCGTGCCCCACAGGATGGAAAACACCACCATCGCGCTGAATTTCATCCGCTCGGCAAAGGCGCCGCAAATGAGTGCCGGCGTGATGATGAAAAACATGCCCTGGAAAAGCATGTGGGTGAGCATCGGAATGCCGGTCGAATAGAGCGGGATCTTGGGCCCGTCGTCGGTCCACTCGGCCTGTACATTGCGCATGAACAAATACGTGTCGTCGCCGATCCAGGGGTTCGTTCCGCCGAAGGAGAGCGAATAACCGTAGACGGCCCACAGCACCGTCATCAGGCCCATCAGGAAGAAGCACTGCATAATTACGCTCAGCACGTTCTTCTTGCGGACCAGTCCCCCGTAGAACATGGCCAGGCCCGGAGCCGTCATCATCAACACCAGCGCCGACGAGACAAGCATCCAAGCGTTATCGCCACGGCTAAGGATCGGTTCTTCTTCCGGTGTCGGTACCTCCACCTGCGTTGGCTTGGCTGGCGGTTTGACTTCGTCTTGAGCCCACGCGCCGCCGCACGCGATGCCCAACAGAACTCCAGCGCATACCGCTACTGCCAACAATCTTAATCCACTCATCGAAAGCTCCCTTTACGAGATGAGTACCAAGAAGTCCGCCCTGGCATTTAGTCGGTCCGCCTAAAACCAACCGAACAGCCCCACAAGAAGGCGCGTAGCGTTGGCCGCATCCAGAAACGGCGGCCAGTCGCCAATATGCCAACAAGCAGAAAGACTAGCGATCCGCCCCCCGCGCGTAAAGATGCTGAATGCCAATCGCCACGGGGAATTACGCTGGTTATGAAGGCTTTCGCCAGGGAACATCGCCGCGACCAGAGCCGCGGTTGACCTCGCGGGCCAAGACGAACAGCAAATCGCTGAGCCGGTTCAAATAAACCAGCAAATCGCCGGCGACCGGCTCGCTGGCGTTTTGCACCAGTGTCACCACGCGTCGCTCAGCCCGGCGGCAGACGGTGCGCGCCAGATGTAGTTGCGCGGCCGCCGGGCTGCCGCCAGGCAGGATGAATTGCGTCAGCGGGGCCAATCCTGCTTCGAATCGATCGATGGCCGCCTCGAGTGACGCGACCTGTGGCGGACCGATCAATTGCATCTGATGGGCTACGGGATCGGGCGTTGCCAATTGCGCGCCGAGCGAGAACAACTCGTTCTGAATTTGCTCCAGCAGTGTGTCCACGGCTCCCGTCTGCAACAGCGACCGAGTCACGCCGAGCAGGCTGTTCAGTTCGTCGACCGTTCCGTAGGCTTCGATCCGCGGAGCATCTTTGCTCACGCGTGGCCCGCCGAACAGGCCCGTGTCGCCCCGATCGCCGGTCTTGGTGTAGATTTTCATCGAACGTGACTCGCGGGGGACGTGGGCATTGGAAAAGGCACGAGACAGTGGTTATCGTCCGAACGACATACTAGCCCGCAGCGCCGATATGGGAAACTCCCAGTGGGAAGGTCCATCGGCACGCGGCCTGATCATTGTCCAGCGAGCGGCTATAATGTTGGAGTGGGTTCCGCCGCGCTTCGCGCCGCCGCGTTCGTGCCAGTCGCGAGGGGCACGCCCACCTGTGTTTTCGCAGTGTGCGGTTTATTCCGCGATCCAAACCCTGAGGAGCTTCAGATGACAAGTGGGCGCGCGCTGGTCGCCATGTTGGCCGCATGGTGGTTGATTTCCGTGCAAACGTTGGCCGACGAAACCCAGCCGGCGGCCGAAAGTCCGCTGGAGGCGATGCATCTGAGCAACATCAAGCAGCTGACGTCCGGATTTACCAAGGCGGGTGAGGGTTACTTCTCGCCGGACGGCAACTCGATCGTCTATCAGGCGGTACCGCAGGGCTATCCCTTCTACCAGATCTACAAGCAGTCGCTGGCCGGCGGCAAGCCGCAACTGATCAGCACCGGCCGCGGCCGGACGACGTGCAGCTACTTCTCGCCGGACGGCAAGCGGATTCTGTTTGCCTCCAGCCACCTCGACCCCGAACTTTCGCAGACCGAGGAGAAGGAGCGCGAGCAGCAAGAGGAGGACGCCAAGAGCGGGCGCCGGCGGCGTTATTCCTGGGACTTCGATCCCTACATGGACATCTTCGAAGGGGACCTCGACGGCAAGAACCTCAAGCAGCTTACCAACGCCAAGGGCTACGATGCCGAGGGCGCCTATTCGGCCGATGGCAAGCTGATCGCATTCTGCAGCGACCGCGATGGTGACGCCGACTTGTACGTGATGAACTCCGACGGTTCTGGGCTGCGACAACTCACCAATAAGCCCGGCTATGACGGCGGCCCGTTCATTTCGCCCGACGGCAAGTGGGTTATCTATCGCACCGACCGCAAACGGCCCGAGATGCTGCAGATTCACGCGATTGGCATCGACGGCAAGAACGACGTTGCGCTGACGGACAACATTGGCGTCAATTGGGCTCCCTATTGGCATCCCACGAAGCCGTACATTATTTGGACCGGGGCCGACCACTCGGATCCGACCAAGCGTCCAAACTACGATCTGTGGTTGATGAAGTACGAAGAGAAGGACGGCAAGATCCTGCCTGGCCCGATCGAGCGAATCACCGATCATCCGGCGGCCGACGTGCTGCCCGTCTTTTCGCCCGACGGCCAGAAGCTGATGTGGACCAGCAATCGCTCGGCGGATCATTCGAGCCAGTTGTACATCGCGGATTTTGATCTGGCCGAGTGAGGCGAGCCTACTTGGCCGAAACCACACTGATCTTCAGCTGACCGAGCACCTGGGCGACCGACAGGAAACTGCTATACGCACTTGCGCCTTCCAAGCTCGAGTCATTGAGTTTGAGGTATGCCGCGCTTGTGCCGCCGGTGCCCATGATGCCGTCGAGTGGAACCCATCGCCCGTCGAGGAAAACTTCGGTCCACATGTGGTAGCCGAAGCCTTCGGCCCGGTCGACGTATACCAGTCCAATGGCCACGCGCGACGGCAGGCCGCAAATTCGGGCCAGCGCCGCCAGCAGCACCGCGTGTTCGGTGCAATCGCCGGAGCGAGTTTCCGCCACTTCCGCGGCGGTGGCAAATCCAGAGGAGAAATTCTTTTCCTTCACGGCGTTATGTACGTAGCGCTCGAGCGCCAGGGCGATTTCATTCGGCTGCTTGGCATCTCCCTTGGCCTCGGCAGCCATCTGCTTAAGCCGCACATCGTCGAGTTGGAGCACGCTGTTGGCTCCGATGTATTGTGAGTCCGGCGGCTCAGCTTTTCCGGCGCTGTCCGACGGATCGCCGGGGCGCATGCTTCGCACCGTCACCTCCGCGACATGGCGTGAGAGCGATTTCACGGTTTGGGTCGGGCCATCGGCAAACACTTTCGCCGGGTCGCCTTCGGCCAGTTCAACGCGGTAGACGACTTCGCGCGTTTCGTGCGGTTGCTTGAGCGGCGGCTCGACCTTTACGAACAGGTCCAGCCCCAGGTCCAATTGGCCGGTCTCACCGGCCGGCGCCTGGGCGATTTCGGCGGTCGTACGAAAAGACTCCTGTTGGAGTGCGGCTACCCGGGTCTTGATCACATCTCCCCGCTCGTTTGTCCAGAGGTCGGTGTCCATCGACTGTCCGTCGGTCAGGCGAGCCGTGCTCTCGATGCGAAGCAGCCTGACTGCGACGCCCAATACGAGAGTCTGCTCGAAGTCGCCTGCGGAAAGCTCGACGTCGGCCACTTGGTTTACCAGCGGCATCAGCATTTTGAAGGATCGCTTCTCGCCCGGCTTCATCGGCTCGTCGGCCAGCGATTGTTCAACGGCTCGAAAGCCTCGCGTTCCGCTTGGCAACGCGAGGCGGCTCGTCTCCTTGCGTCCTTGTGTTTGAGTTGTAATGACCAGTTGCCTTCCCTCAACACGGCCGGCAACGATCGTCGGTGCGGATCCGAATTTGACCGACGTCTCGAAGTCGAGGAGTTCTCCGCGCGGGGTTTCGAGCGTCGACATTTTGAGGTCTTGCTCGCTGGTCTGGCCGAACCTTGTAATCGTGAGGTGATTCAGCGAGTCGACCTGCACCAGTTCGCGGCCGTCTTTGGTGACCGGCTCGATGGTCGTACGGCCGTAACCGATTTTGGTTCCCTGCAAGTAAAAGGCCTCCCAGACTATCTCAGCCGGATCGGACTTCGATTCACCTGAGGCGGCCGAGCGAGGCCCGGTTTGCGCACGCTGGCATGCCGGCAGACCGAGCAGGGAAATCCCCAAAACAATAAGCATTGCCTTTCGGAGAGCACGATGGCGGGCGAGGTGTCCAATCGGTGAAGCTTCGTGAAATTCCGTCATCACTGGTCGCCGGAGGCCGAGGCGGATATGGATTGAAACGTGTGCCGAACATGCGCGGGCTAAGTGATTGTACCGGTGGTGGTCGTCGCGGTTCCACCCGCCGCGGCCCAGGCAAAGGGGAATAAGTCCTAACATGTCACACGAGCAGATTGACGGCTACTACAAACGCAGCGATCACGTCAACTTTGTCGCAGGCAAACTCCCCCTGTTCTAAAGAGCCGGCACCGGCAGTCGTGGGAATCCAGACTGCCGGAATTCGGAGCCTGCGCTCGCCGACCAGCGGGTGCTAGAGTAGAGGTATTCACCGCATCGAGCTCGTCGTACCCCGTAAATTGCAGGCTTTCCCCCCCAATGCCGAGCCGGCGGATCCCGTCGCAAGGACTCACGATTGTGACGTTTTTGCTGGCGGCATACTCGAATCCCAGAAACTTGTCCCCCCTTGGCCTGCAGCGGCGAAACATCGTCGGCGTCGTAACCTATGTTTTCTTGAAGAGTTTTCCGTTTACCAACCACAACGACCGAACAACGACTCAATTGACCCGCAGACCGAGGTTTCGCCGATGGGGTTCCTGAAGAAATTCTTTCGAAACGTGTTCCGCGATGAAGTCGCGCCGCACACGACCAGCAGCTTCGATCGGCTGAGTTCCGAAGAGCTCGAAGCGCATCTGGGTGTGACGCGGTACGGTAACTTCACGCTGACCGCTGCCGTGCGGCCCTCGTATGACCTGCAGGTCGTGCCCAGCCAGGGTTACCGTCACGATATCTATCGTGATGAGGAGAACCGCTCGACGGTGCCGGTGCTGATGAGCGCAGCGTCGAAAGAGCACCTGTTTGAAGTATTCATGGATCTGCTGGACCCGCTGGGCTGTGAGGTCGACGTGGTGCTCGAAACGAGCCACGACCGCAATGCTCGCGGACACGTGGATCTGTACCGAGAACACATTGACATGCCAGTGCTCAAGAGCACGCTTTACGACTTCGAGGATCTACTGGTGAACGACGGCTGCACGGGCATCGCCGTGCTTAATCCGTCGATTCCTCAGGAAGTGCAGTTTGACGAGCACAAGCTATTGATCGTCTACGGCAACGAGTTGGACGAGTACGAGCAGATCTTCGAATCGCGAGCCGTGCCGTGCGACGACCAGATGCGGTTCATCACCGAGGCCGAGCATGTGCACTCCTCGAGCGAGCATTTCCGCCAGCAGTTCGAGCAGCTCAAAATCCGCCTGGGCATCGATTCGCATTACGGCTAATCGACGAGCCTGCATTCAGCCGACAAATCGAAGGCCGCGTCCACCCGTTGGACGCGGCCTTTCGTGTTGGTCAGCAGGGGATTTCAGCCCTCCGCTGCAGGGGCGCCGCTACTGCCTATTTTTCCCAAGATGCCCGGCAATGTCACAACTACCGTGTTGACGCCGGTATTGGGTGAATGGAACGGCTGCTAGCGTACGGATTGGCATCCCGGCTCGCCCGCACCTGCTCTTGTGGCTCTGGACCGATTTCGTAACACTACCGCCCCATTTCTTTTGCGAACGTTCCCATCTGCATGAATCGGATGCATCGCGACCGGCAGACCTTTGCGCTTGCGCGACCTAGGGCGCTATCGGTTCGCGCCGCGCCGCGGGCAGATCAGGAAGTGACCGCGGCCTCGGGGCGGAGGCCAAACGGGCCGACGCACCGGCGGTTGGGGCTGTTGAGTGTTCTGTGCGCACTCGCGCTCAGCGGCTGCAATGCGTGGCAACCGGCGACGTACACGCCCCCCAGTTTTGGTTTTGGGCTGGGACCCGACTACGTCGCCCCTCAAACAGCGCCGCTGATGGTCAATAACATGAACAGCGACTTCGTATGGGATGAAGTCGTCGACGTGGTGGACGACTACTTTCGCGTCCGGCACGAGGAACGCGTCCGGTTGGTGGGGGATCTGCTGACCGAAGGACACCTTTCGACGTATCCGCGCGGGGCATCAACGATCTTCGAGCCCTGGAATCGCGATTCCATCACGCCGTATGAGCGATGGCAGGCGACGTTGCAATCCATGCGCCGCCAGGCCGAGGTGATCGTGCTACCGGTCGAAGGCGGATTTACCGTGGACGTTCGGGTGTATAAAGAATTGGAAGACGTCGCCCGTCCGGAGAGTGGTGCGGTCAGCTTGGCCAATTCGCAAACGCTGCGCAACGACGATGCGTTGATCAGGCTGACCAATCCGGTAGGCGGCCAGGAACCGACCCGGGGCTGGATTGGCCTGGGGCGCGACATCGCACTGGAACAAGTTATTCTCGCGGGCATTCAGGCCCGCACTGGCGGGACGTTTATCCCCGTGGAGCAGGTTCCTGTCCCGACAGAACAGATTCCGACCGAGCAGATTCCGGCGGGCGTGCCGGCGATTCCGGCGGGGCTTCGCAATTAGCCGCCCGTGGACTGCGGCTGCGAAGTCGTCGTCGGTACGCCCAGCGAAATCGCCGCGGCAGCTTCGGACGGACGTGCGACCGGCAGTTTGAGCGTGAAGGCGGTTCCCTTGCCCACGGTGCTTTCGACGCGAATCCTGCCATGGTGAGCTTCGATGACGTCGCGGCAAAACGAGAGGCCCAGGCCGGTGCCTCCCTTGCCGCTGGCGTCCGGACCGCTCTTGGTCGTGAAATAGCGATCGAAGATTCGCGGAAGCTTCTCAGCCGGAATTCCCGCGCCGTTGTCGCGGATCATCAGGTCGACGGTATTGTTGGCGGCATCGTGCGAAAGTCGGAGCCAAATGGTGCCGCCGCTCGACATCGCCTGCCGGGCATTAACCAGCAGATTCATCAACACCTGCTGGATTTGGTTGGCGTTGACCATCGCCGGCGGCACGGGCTGAATCTGGCGTTCGACCGCGACACGATACTTCGACATCTCACGCTCGAGCAGCAATAGCGAGTCGTCGACGAGCTTGGCCACGTCGGTCGGCTCAACCCCCTGGGGACGATTGCGTGCGAAACCGAGGATCCCATTGGTGATCTTCGCGGCCCGCTGGCCGGCTGCCAGAATCTTATCGAACGCTTTGTCACGGGTTTCGGCATCACGGTGGCGCTGGCCCATCTTGGCGTAGTTGATGATCGTGGTCAGCACGTTGTTGAATTCATGCGTGGTGGTGCTGACCAGTTCGCCGAGCGCGGTCAGCTTTTGGGCTTCGAAAAGCTGCTGCTTCAGGATGGCTACCTGCTCCTCGGCGCTGGGAGATTGGGGCCCTTGAGAATTCGACATGCTACCTTCCGAGTGCTGGAGCGGAGAGCGAAATTCCCAAAGCAAGTAGATTGCGGTGCTTGACCGCTTTACCTACTCGGGTTCAATCGCACCGCCTTGCCGTGTTGACGCGTCCGGACTCGTTACGCGCGAAGTAGTTAAGTCACAAGTCAGATATCGACCCGTTCGCCTGGGCAACTAAAACGCAAGCGGCTATAATCCCGCCCGGCCAAAGGATGGGGGCGGCGAACTACCCAGCGCGCGTCGCCAAGCACTGCATGCATGCACGGAGGCGCACGATGCACACCGTCGAGCTCTTGGAAGAAGCAATTGCCCTGGCGATGCAATCGGGCTTCAAAATCCGTCAGGAATGGTTTGGTGGGAGCGCCGCCGGGGCCTGCGAGCTCAAGGGGCAGAAGTGGATCTTCATCGATCTGGCCCTCAGTCCCCGCGAACAGCTCGATCAGGTAATGGGCGCTTTGCACGGCCTGGAGGGTTCGCCGGAACTGACCATGAGTTTGCCGCTCCGGACAATGCTGGAAACTCGCAGGGCCGCCTGACAATATCCCGGATGCTGCTATTTGGCGTACAGCCTTTGGGTCTCGATGTACTTTTCGACGGCGCGGGGCGTTTGATAGCGAATGCTGTTGCCGGCGGCGACACGGCGGCGGATGTCGGTTGAGCTCAAGTCGATGCGCGGCATTTGCACCTCGTGCAGGCGGATCGTTTCCAACCGCTCGGGCGTCACCAGATTGGCCAGCGGTGAAAAGTTGACCACCTCAGACTCGGCAATTCCCGGAATCGAACGCGTGACCACCGCCAGCACGGCCAACTGACAGATGCGCTCTGGCTGCCGCCAGGTGGGCAAGTCGCGGAGCGAATCGGCACCCAACAGAAAAAAAAGTTCCCGCGACGGGTCCTCGTCGACGAAATGCGTCAGCGTGTCAACCGTGTAGTTCACTCCACCCCGCTCCACTTCATACGGACAGACGTGAAAAGCCTCATGCCCGCCGATGGCCAATTCGAGCATCTCGATGCGATGCGTGGCGGCCGTCAATTCGGCTTCTTGTTTATGGGGTGGAACGGCGGCCGGTAGAAACCATACCTGCTGCAGGTTCAATTGTTCGCGGCAACTCTCGGCCAACAGCAGATGACCGTAGTGGACCGGGTCGAAAGTGCCGCCAAAGATTCCAAGTCGCATGTTCTGTCCCACGAATACCGCGCTTGCTTGTCAGCCTGCCAGCAGCCGAGGATATTGAAGCTATGGAGACAAGACGCAACGTATCCTAGCGATTCGATCAGGCGCTGGCCATTGGTGCGTTGCGGTCGCCCCCTGCGATGAAAGTCGGATTTCCGCGTGAAAGAACAGCAAAGCCTTTTTGAACTCAACCCGGCACCCTGGGAACAGGACGATGCCAGCGAGGAACTCATCGCCACGCTGGTGTTTGCCACCGGACCGGAAGGTCCGTTCGATTACCGCGTTCCCGACGCGCTGCGGGGCAAAATCGCGGCCGGACAACGAGTGCGGGCGCCCTTCGGGAGCTCGAACCGGCTGGTCACCGGCTACTGCGTCCGGCTCGAAAATCGTATCGGTGGCAAACGTCGGCTGAAAGCGCTGCACGACGTGGCGGACGAGCGGGCGCTGCTGTCGCCCGCGATGCTACGTCTAACCGAATGGATGTCCGACTATTACATTTGCCCGTGGGGACAGGTGCTCGAAGCGGTTGTGCCGGCCGGCGTGAGGGCGGGCGCCGGAACTCGCAGGACACAGTTCGTGCGGCTGCCAAATCACGTCGCGGCACGGTTGCCCACGTTGAGATTATCGGCCATGCAAAAGAAGGTTCTCACTTTCCTGGCGGCACAGGCCGAGCCGCTACCCGTCGCGCAAGTGGCAGCGGCGGCCGGTTGTACGGCAGCGCCGATCCAGAACCTCCGCAAGAAGGGCCTTGTCGAGTTCGAAGCCCGGCGGTTCGACGCGCAGCAGGCGGCCACTCAGGTTCGGTCGCCATCGGAGGAGCACCTGACTCTGAACGAAGATCAGCGAGTGGCACTCGACGTGATTCTGGCGGCTCTGCACGCGCGGCGACACGAGTCGCTGCTGATGCACGGCGTGACCGGCAGCGGCAAGACCGAGGTTTACATCCAGGCGATCGACGAAGTGATCCGCTTCGGCCGGCAAGCCATTGTGCTGGTGCCTGAGATCAGCCTGACGCCGCAGACCGAGGCTCGCTTCCGTAGCCGCTTCGGCCGCGTCGCGGTGTTGCACAGCCATCTGCGCGATGTGGAGCGGCGACGGCATTGGGAACACATTGCCAGCGGTGAAATCAGCGTCGTGGTCGGAGCGCGCAGCGCGATCTTTGCCCCGGTGCCCAACCTGGGGTTGGTTATTCTGGACGAGGAACACGAGTCGTCGTTCAAGCAGGAGACGGCCCCGCGTTACCACGCCCGGGACGTGGCCCTGGAGCGGACCAAGGCCGAGAACGTACCGTTGGTGTTGGGGTCGGCCACGCCGTCGTTGGAAAGCTGGCAGCGAGCCAAAACCGGGCAGTACCAGTTGATTTCGCTGCCGCGGCGCGTCTTCAATCGCCCCTTGCCGGCCGTGGGCACGATCGACCTGCGGGCCGAGTTTCAGGATCGCCGCAACCGTGGCGCTGTCAGCCGCCAATTGCGGTTTGCCATGCAGTCGACGTTGAAGGAAGGCGGTCAGGTCATCTTGCTGCTCAATCGACGAGGCTTTTCGACGCACATCCAGTGTCCGTCGTGCGGCATGGTGATGCAGTGTCCGCACTGCGCAATCGCCCTGACACACCACGTTTCCGGGCAGATCGCCCTTTGCCACTACTGCGATTACCAGGTGCCGGCGCCGACGGAGTGTCCGGACTGCCATTTCACGGGCATTCACTACCGTGGGCTTGGAACCCAGCGGCTCGAGGCGGAAGTGAAGGCACGTTTTCCCGAACACCGCTGCCTGCGGATGGACACCGACACGATGCAAAAGCACGGCAGCCACGAGGCCGCTCTCAAACTATTTCACGACGGCGAGGTGCGGATCCTGGTCGGGACACAAATGATTGCCAAGGGCCTGGACTTTCCGAACGTGACATTGGTGGGGGTCATCAACGCGGATACGGCTTTGCACATTCCCGACTTTCGCGCATCGGAGCGGACGTTTCAGCTTGTGACGCAAGTGGCCGGACGGACCGGCCGGGGTGACAAGGGCGGCCGGGTACTGGTTCAAACGTTCAATCCGGATCACGCGGCGATACAAGCCGCGGTGCGGCACGACTACGAGACGTTCGCGGCCGGCGAGCTGCCGCCCCGCGAAGAGCACGGCTATCCTCCGTTTGCAAGTCTGATTCGCTTGGTCGTGCGTGGACCGGCCGAGCGCACGACCGAAAGTTTTGCCGAGGAGTTGGCCGACCGTGTGCGCGAGGCACTGGCCGGCGATCCTGGCGACGGCGACGAGCGATCGCAAACGAGCCCCGCGACCGATTCACGCGTGCTTGGACCGGCCCCGGCGCCGATTGCGAAGTTGCGGGGCCACTATCGCTTCCACATCCAAGTGCATGGTGCGGACGGCGCTCAACTACGCCGCGCCGTGCGCGACGCGGCTGACCGCCTTAAGGCCCCTGACGAAGTGCTATGGATCGCCGACGTGGACCCTCTCGATATGCTGTAGCCGGCCAGCAGCACAACCTGTCGGAGGTCGGATATCTCTCGATTGACTGGACCTTTGATCGCCGGCAATACCGCAGGACCTGGCGGATTCCTCTTGGATTCCGACCGACAATTCCCGTAGACTAGAGGGAACAGGGAATTTTTACGGCCCATTGGGTCCGCTCTGCATGTCTTACCGCTCACTGAAACGCGTCCTGGGTGAAACCAGCCTGGAGCGGAAGTTCCTGGTGCTGTTCGGCGCATCGTTGCTGGTGCTGATTGCGGGAAGCTTCTGGTGGTACGGCCGCCGCACCGAGCAATTGGTATACGACTCGAGCACCGAGAGCGCCAAAAGCCTCGTCGTGTCGATTCTTGCGATGCACCACACCTGGGTGTGGGCTTCCGAAGAGCAGCAACGCGCGCTGGTCGACGACCTGACCGACGGCTTGAAGAGCCGCGACTACGATTGGGAATTCCTGCGCCTGGTGGACGAGGGGCCCAACGCGCCCAGCGAAGCCGATATGGCGATTCTGAAAACGTTCAATCTCTCGGCCAGGCCCGACCCGGAAGCGAATCTAGACGACGAGTACGCCGACGTTCGCGTGGGCGGCGACGAGCCGGAATACATTTTTTACAAGCCGATTCGCAATACGAACAAGCGCTGCATCACCTGCCATACCAGCTTGCCCATCGGACTGGCCGATATGGCACCCCAGGAGATTGGCGATTTGGTGTCGGTTCTCAAACTGCGGATGCCGGATAAACAAACGCAGACCGCGCTGACGTGGAACAACGCGATTCTGCTGGGCACGGCCATCATCACGGCATTCCTGGCCGTGATGGCCTCGTATCTGATTGTCCGCTACATCATCGTCAAGCCGCTAGGCCATCTGCGCGACGTTAGCGACCGGATTAGTCAAGGAGACATCGCCCTGCGGGCGGAGCTTCACACCGGAGACGAGTTCGAGCGGTTGGCCACGGCATTTAATCGCATGCTGCGGCAACTGGCTTCGAATGCCGAAGAACTCAAGGATGTCAACAACAATCTCAATGTGAAGGTTGATGAGTTGGCCCAGGCCAACATGCGTCTCTATGAGATGAACCGACTGAAGAGCGACTTCTTGGCGACGATGAGCCACGAATTGCGCACGCCGCTGAACGCCATCATCGGCTTTAGCGACGTGCTCGAGTCGATCGCTTCGCTTGATGAAAAACAGAAGCGCTATGTCCGCAACATTCAGACTTCCGGCAAAGTGCTGCTGGAGATGATCAACGACATTCTCGACCTGGCCAAGATCGAAAGCGGCCGAATGGAAGTCCGGCTATCCGATTTCAACATCGAGCAGATCATCACGGCCCAGTGCGACATGGCCCGGCCGCTCACCGAGCGAAAAAACATCGATCTGGAAACCGAGATTGAACCCGGACTGCCGGAAATGTTTCAGGACCAGTCGAAGGTGCAGCAGATTCTCAACAACCTGCTCTCGAATGCCATCAAGTTCACTCCCGAGGGAGGCCGGATTGTCGTCAGCGCCCGGGCGGGTTCCGGTCCCTATCTGGTGATGACCGTGGCCGATACCGGCGTGGGCATCGCCGACGAGGATCAGGTCGCGATTTTCGAAAAGTTCAGGCAAGGCAAGTCGGTGCTCAATGGCGGCGACGCCATGACTCGCGAATACTCGGGCACAGGGCTGGGGCTATCCATCGTCAAGGAACTCTGCAAGTTGCTGGGTGGCGAAATCTCTCTGGAGAGCGAATTGGGCAAGGGGAGTATTTTCACGGTTCGACTGCCTTGGACTCGAGCCGATGTACCTCGCCCAGACGCGTTACCGCCCACCGGCGTGGAAGACTCCGCCAAGCCGAGCCGTGAATCATTGCGGCTTGAATCGCCAGCCCAGGCGTCGTGACGCGGTCAAAGACCGAAATGCAATCTCGGCGGACTTCGCTTCGTTTCGCCTGCCGCGCGGCCACGTGAAGCTGGCCTTTTGGTTTTCTCGATTTGCGTTACGATAGGCCGCCATGTCACGTTCCCTTCCTGAAGTCGAACTGTTTACCGACGGCGCTTGCAGCGGAAATCCGGGGCCGGGCGGCTGGGCGTTCATCTTGCGGCACCCGGCTTCGAACAAGGAGCTTGAAGCTTCAGGCGGTGAACGTGAGACGACCAATAACCGCATGGAATTGACGGCCGTGGTGCGTGGGTTGGAAACGCTCAAAAAGCCGTCGCACGTCCGACTGATGACCGACAGCGTCTATGTGGGCAAGGGCCTTTCGGAATGGATGCCCAAGTGGAAGGCGAACGGTTGGCGACGCCGCGAGGGAAAGGCCTGGAAAGAGGTCAAGAACGAAGACCTCTGGCGGCAATTGGACGCCCTGGTGGCCGAACATGAATTGACCTATATCCGCGTGGCTGGCCACAGCGGGCACCCAGAAAACGATCGGTGCGACGAACTGGCCGTGGCGGCGTATCAATCGTTTCTCGGTCGGTAACGCTTGCGTGTGACCGACGATGAAGGCCGTCAAGGCCCTGCGGCCGCCTTGACGGCAGTCGCGAGAGGCCGTTCCTTGTTGGGCAACAGCTTCTAGAATAGAGGCATGTCCTCCACCGAGAAGCCGTTCGATCTGGCCACGCCCGTGCAATACCTGAAGGGCTGCGGCGCTGCGCGTGCCGAGTTGCTCGCACGGCTGGGCGTGGTCACACTGCGCGATCTGTTGTTTTTCTTTCCGCGCGACTATCAGGATCTCACGGATCTTCGTTCGATCGGCGAGCTTGAGGAGGGGGTTCTGGCGAGCGTTCTTGCGACGGTCGAGGACGTGGAATTGGCCGATCGCGGTCCGGGACGCTCGATTTTGGGAGTTCTTCTGCGACAAGGCGACCAATACTTGCGGGCGCTATGGTTCAACCAGCCGTTCATGCGCGACAAGTTTCGCCGTGGTCAGACCGTGCTGGTCTCAGGGCGGCCTAAGCGACGGGCGATTCGTTGGGAGATGTCACACCCTCATGTGAAGCCCGTCGAAACGGAGCAGGAGGTTCCGCTCGGCGAGCTGCTGCCCGTCTATCCACTGACCGAGGGGCTCCAACAGCGACAGGTTCGTTCGCTGATGCGGCGAGCGCTTGACGGTTGCCTTGACCAGTTGGAGGAGGTTTTTCCGGCGACGTATCTAGAGGAACACGATTTGTGGTCTTTGGCTACCGCCCTGCCCCGGCTTCATTTTCCGTCAAGTCGCGAGGAATTGGAGCATGCCCGGCGGCGGTTCGTCTATCAGGAACTGTTTGTGCTGCAAGTCGCACTGGCCGTCAAACGCGAGCGAGTGCATCGATCGCTGGAAGCACATCCACTTGAGCTGACGGCCAAAATTGATGCCCGAATTCGGCGGTTACTGCCGTTTCAGTTGACCCAGGGACAAAATCAGGCCATTGCCGAAATCGCCGGCGACCTGCAGCACTCGGCGCCGATGAACAGGCTGTTGCAGGGGGACGTCGGAAGTGGCAAGACCATCGTGGCGGTGTACGCCATGTTGCTGGCCGTGGCGCACGGTACTCAAGTTGTCCTGATGGCGCCCACGGAAGTTCTCGCCCGGCAGCATGTCGGTACACTGGAACGCTTGCTTGCCGGCAGCCAGACGCGTATCGGATGCCTCACGGGCGGACAGACCGCCAAGGGTCGAAGGGAAGTGCTGGCGGGAGTCGCTTCCGGCGAAATTCAGATACTCGTGGGTACCCAGGCGGTTATCTCCAGTGAGTTGGCATTTCACAAATTGGGACTGGTGGTGATCGACGAACAACATAAATTTGGCGTCCGCCAACGCGCCCGGCTCAAATACTCGTCCCTGCAACCGCACTATTTGGTCATGACGGCGACACCGATTCCCCGCACGGTAAGTCTGACGCTGTTTGGCGATCTCGACGTGACGACCCTCACCGACGCGCCGCCAGGACGACAAAACGTGCATACTTACTTCCCTGCCCCCGAGGACCGCCCAAAGTGGTGGGAATTTTTTCGCAAGAAGCTGCGCGAAGGACGGCAGGGCTACGTGGTCGTGCCATTGGTTTCAAGCATGTCGTCCGAGGAGGAAGGTAACGTCGAGGGTGATGAGACACCATTGGGCGACGAAGACCCTTCAGCGACCTCGCCGCCACTTAGTCTGGAAGAGGCTTACGAGGCGCTTGCAAATGGCGAGTTGGAGGCGTTTCGACTGGGTCTTGTGCACGGCCGGATGTCCAGCACTGAAAAGCAGATGGCGATGGAGGCGTTCGTTCGCGGGGAGACCCAGGTGCTGGTGGCCACGTCGGTCGTGGAAGTGGGAATCGACGTGCCCAATGCCACGGTGATGACGATCGAGAACGCGGAACGCTTCGGGCTATCGCAGTTGCATCAGTTGCGTGGACGCATTCGCCGGGGGGCACATCCCGGATACTGCTGCCTGTTTGCCGAGGCGCGTACGCCCGAGGCAATCCGGCGACTGCAATCGTTGGTCGAGAGCAATGATGGATTTCGGCTGGCCGAAGTCGACTTCGAACTGCGCGGTCCAGGCGATGTTCTGGGAACGCGACAACATGGGCTGCCGCCGCTGCGGATTGCGGACTTGATCCGCGATGCGGCGGTGCTGGATGAGGCCCGCCGGGACGCACGGAAGCTGGTTGATTCGGACCCGGATTTGAGCCAAACCGCACACGCTCTGCTGCAACGGATGACGCTGACTCGTTACGGCAAATCATTGGAATTGGGGGACGTTGGCTGAAATCGAGTCCGTCGGCAAACGAGCTGCTCGTGTAAATCTGCCCCCAAACCCACCAATCCCGACGGAGTGGTTCTCCTAGGCCACGCATGCCTCCTATCTTGCGAATGTTCGAACAGACCGCTGGCACAATAGGAATTCCCCCCTCGGGAATGGTTTCAGCGCAATTCGCTCACAAATGATTTCGGACGACCTGCGTGTTGCGCCGATGTGTAGATTTAGTAAGGGTCGCTAACTCATTGAGAGATAGTGGCTTGATTGCCCGTTCGACCTAGCAGGGGCAGTAGGTCGGACGGGTTTTTTTGTTGCGCGGCGATTGTTCACCAGTTGCGTGCGAAATATTCGCACTCCATGTAAGTCCATCATCACGCTTCAATATGACGATCAAATTCCGTGTATATGAACTTTCCGTTCGAACGCTGCTGCCCCACGTTCGAGACGGGTGCCCGCTTCGACGCCTTGGTGTCGAAGCGGGTTTTTTGCTTTCTGGCGTGAGACGACCTCGGGCAGTGGCGAAGCGGTCGTCGCGCCGGTTTGGACGTCGGCAGATTCTTTCCACTCGATCGGGACACTTGTTATCCCAATTGATGGGGTGGGCATTACACGGTACATTCCACGCGAACGGTTAATCAGTCCATCGTGTGACCAATTCGGTTTCAGCGCAGTCTGCGTGCCAGCGACGGCTCGCAGTGCTGCGAGTCGTTTCAAGCGTCGGCAGGATCGCAACGTTTGAGTTCGCTGCCATGAACTCCGAGCCGATTGTCTATGTCGTCGACGACGATCCGCTGACGCTGCAAATGCTGCGGGCGTTGTTGGGTGTCGCAGGCTTGAAAATTGAAACCTTCAACTCCGGCCGCTTGTTCCTGGAAAGTTTCGATCGCGAGCGCCCCGCATGCCTCGTGCTCGACATGAACATGCCTGGCATGAACGGCCTCGAAGTGCAAGAAGCACTGATCAAGGACGGAGTTCAGCTTCCCATTATCTTTCTGACTGGCCACGGCGACGTGGGCGTGTGTGCCCAGGCCTTTCGCTCAGGGGCGTTCGACTTCTTGCAGAAGCCCGCCGATGACGGAGTTCTGCTAGGTCAGATCCGTCGCGCTTTGGATGCCGAATTTGCTCGGCATCAAGAGACGAACGTGCCGCCGAACGAGTTGCCCTCGCATCCGGATTTGACGCCTCGCGAGGCGGAGGTGATGGATTTGATCCTGCGCGGCAAGACGCTCAAGCAGATTGCCTCGGAGCTGCAGATCACGATCCAAACGGCCGCCAAGCACCGCTCGCGCGTGCACGATAAGATCGGAGTCGAAAACGACGTCGCATTGGTCCGACGCATGTTCGATCCACCACCTAGTGAGCCGGCGTAGTCTGTCGTGTGTCGCGGAAGCTCACCGCGAATCGCTGGCGGCAAGCGATTCGGCAGCTTCCCAGTGCGAACCTTCACGAACCACGCGGTGGTAGAGCGTGTCGCGTTCGATCGGTTCTCGGCCGGCTTCGATGATCAGGCGGCGAATTTCTTCGACGCTCAAGGCCTCGGGCGTTGTGGCGCCGGCGTCGTGATAGATTAGCTCGTGCCGCACCGTGCCATCGAGATCGTCCGCACCGAAGGCAAGCGCGGTTTGGGCCGTACCGATTCCAAGCATGATCCAATAGGCCTTGACGTGATCGAAGTTATCGAGCATTAGCCGGCTGACCGCGACGGTCCGCAGGTCCATCAGGCCCGACGGCTTCTTGATCTGCGCCAGCCCCGTGTTGTCTGGATGAAACGCTAGGGGAATGAAGGTCTGAAAGCCGCCGGTCTCGTCCTGCAGCTCGCGGAGCCGCACCAGATGATCGACTCGATGGAAGTCATTTTCCAAATGGCCGTAGAGCATCGTTGCGTTCGTGCGCAGGCCGAGCTCGTGTGCCGTGCGATGGATCTCCACCCAGCGGCCAGCGTCGGCTTTGTGTTCGCAGATTCGGTCGCGGACTTCCGGATGAAAGATTTCCGCGCCGCCACCGGGGAGGCTTCCCAAGCCGGCGTCCATCATATCTTCCAGAATCTGGCGAATTGATTTGCCGGTCTGGCGGCAAAACCAATCGAGTTCCACGGCGGTCCATGCCTTCAGGTGCAGCCGAGGGTATGTGTCATGCAGGATTTGGATCAGGTTTCGGTACCACTCGTACTTCATCTGGTGGTGCAGCCCGCCCACGATGTGCATCTCGGTGGCACCGCAATCGACGGCCTCTTGGCCGCGAGCCAGGATTTGCTCGTCGCTCATCAGGTAGCCCTTCGGGTCGCGCAAATCGGACCGAAAGGCGCAGAACACGCAACGGTAAACGCAAACGTTGGTGGGGTTCAGGTGCGTGTTGATATTGTAGTAGGTTCGATCGCCATTCTTGCGCTCGCGAACGATGTTCGCCAACTCGCCGATTTGCGGCAGTGGAACGTCGGGGCGGTAGAGATAGAGCCCTTCGTCAAAACTCAACCGCTCGCCCGATAGAACTTTTTCGCGGATCGAATCCAACGTCGGTTCGGGTGCTCGAATCATGGCAAAATAGTTCGTCGTGATAATCTTAAAACTGCGGTGTCAGTTACGGGCAGTCTATCAGCCTGGGGCATACGGCCCTAGCCGCTCCAGAGGTCGAGGGCGCCGACGAGCAGCAATCCTATGCTTACAACCGCATTTACCTGGAAGAATGCCACATTCACGCGGGTTAAATCGTCGGGGCGGACCAGCCAGTGCTCGTATGCCAGCAGGATGGCCACAGCCGCGATCCCGCCAGCGTAAATCCAACCTAATTGAGGGTATACCCCGGGCAAGGCCGCAAGCAAGAGCACCATTCCCAGGTGGCAGATCGCGGCCAGCCACAAGGCCCGCCGAACGCCCAAGCGGGCCGGCACGCTGTGTAGTCCGGCTGAAAGGTCGTAGTCGACGTCCTGGCAGGCGTAGATGATGTCGAATCCGGCTACCCAGAGCATGACGGCAGCTCCGAGTATAACGGCCGGGAGCAGGTCCGCCGGGTTTGCCAGAACTTGCTCGCCCCGGAGCGCGATCCAGGCCGACACTGGCGCGAGCATCAATGCAGCCCCCAGCCAGAAATGAGCTGCCGAGGTGAAACGCTTCGTCAGGCTGTATCCCAACAAGAACACCAATACCGGCAGGGACAGGTAAATTGGCAGGCGGTTTGGCAAGAAGATGAGGGTCGAAAGTACAAAGCCCAGGGAGCAAACGACGGCAAATGCCACGACGCTTGAGACGCTGAGCATGCCGGCGGGAATGTGCCGCATTTTTGTGCGGGGGTTTTCCGCGTCGAGCCGCCAGTCGGCGATGCGATTAAACGCCATGGCCGCGCTGCGAGCGGTAACCATGCAAAGCACGATGCCAAGCAGCTCGCGGATAATGCGGCCGGTTGTGAGTTTCTCGCCAAGATGCCAGGCCATCACGGCCGATAGCAGTGCAAACGGCAGCGCAAACAGCGTGTGACTGAAGCGGATCATCTCCAGGATGTGCCGTAGGCGAGTCAGCATGGCAATTCGTTACATTCCCCAGCGGTGCATCAAGCTGTTGGCGATGCCAAGTTGGTCGAGGATTCGAGCCACGACAAAGTCGACCAAGTCTCCCAGACAGTTCACGTCGTGATAGAAACCTGGCATGGCAGGCAGCACCACGGCGCCGGCCTCGGAGGCCCGGCGCATGTTTTCCAGCTGAATTGTCGACAGCGGCGTTTCGCGCGGTACGACCACCAACTTGCGACGCTCCTTAAGATGTACGCTGGCGGCCCGGTGGATGAGGTTTTCGCCGGTGCCATGCACCACCGCTCCGAGTGTGCTTCCGGAGCAGGGGCAAATGACCATGCCGCTGGTCAAGAACGAGCCGCTGGCGATCGGAGCCATCAGGTTCTCGTAGTGGTGGTAAATGATTGTGTCCGCAGGCGGCGGGCTTGCGGGGTTGCGATCGAGCACTTCGGACATCGCCAGCGAAAGTCGTGGCCAGGACACGGAGTCGGAGTGGAGCGGCAGTTCATGCGGTTGAAAACGTGCCAGATCGACGTCGACGCCCAATTCCTGGAGGAGTACAAGCCGAGCCGGCGGGCTGATTGTCAGGTGGACGCGCACGTTGGCCTCAACCAGTAGCTGCAAAAGCCGCAGTGCGTAGATCGAGCCGCTGGCACCGGTCATCGCCAGCACGATATTGTCGCGGTTGTCTTGGCTCGTTGGGATCATTTGATGCCTACGTACAGCGTGGCCACGCCCAGCGTCAGCGGATAGTACCGGACCTCGCTGGCACCGGCCGCTCGGATCCGCTCAGCCAAAGCCTCACCGGCCGGAAACTCCCCCACACTCTCTGGCAGGTAGTTGTAGGCGTCTTGCCGATTGCGAGCCAGCAACTGCCCAATCTTCGGCAGCATGTGCCGGAAATAGAAACCGTAAAAGTAACGGAACGGTTGCAAGGTTGGCATCGAGAATTCTAACACGGCGATTCGGCCGCCGCTTTGGCAAACCCGGATCATCTCGCGCAAGCCTTGATCGGTGTCGGTGACGTTGCGCAGACCGAAGGCCACCGAAACGATTTGAAACGTTGCGTCCGGAAACGGCAACTGCTGGGCGTCGGCTTCCACGAACGTCAGGCCATCCACCTCCCGGCGATCGGCCTTTTTGTGTCCGATAACGAGCATCGGATGGCAAAAGTCGGCCCCCACGACCGGTGTGCCGTTGCCGACCGCGCGACGATAGGCCAGCGCTAAATCGCCGGTACCGGTGCACAAATCGAGAATTGGGGCGTGCCCGCTGGGGGCGACCTTGCGGACCGTACGCCACCGCCAATAGACGTCGGTGCCGAGCGAGAGCGCGTGGTTCATGAAGTCGTAGCGCGACGCGATCTCGGCGAACATTCCCCGCACACGCGCTTCCGACTTGTCTACCGGCATGGATCGTTCAAACCACGGTCACGAACAGCGCGGGTTCATCCTGCGCGTTAACGTCCTGGATGATAACCGAGAACGCGGCCGCGTATAAACCGGTAATTTACTGGCCCAGCCGAGCACCCAATTCGAACTTGAATTCGGCCCAGCGAGCGGTTACCTGGCGTTCGATCTCCTGATCCGCGCGGAGCGCCGCCGGCCACGTCCCGGCATGTTCCGAAGTGAGCTTGGTGGTGGCGTCGAGGGCCAGATTTCGGGCCAGCGGCAGCATCGTGCCGGCGAAATCGCTCTGGTCGGCCGGACCGTCAAATGCGACGACGTCGCGTTCAGGCGCAACGTTCGCACCGACCTGTGCCCAGACTTGCTCGGGCTGATGCACATCGACTCCCTCGTCGACCAATACGAGAAACTTCGCATGCTTCAGCGACTGACTGCCCCAGACCGCGGCTGCCACTTGTCGAGCCTGAAATGGGCTGTGTTTGCGAAAGGCCACAAAGGCAAATCGGTGCACGCCGCCGAGCAGCGGCAGACTCAAATCGGTGACGTCCGGCGCCACGGCTTGCAGGGCTGCCAGCAGAGTTCGTTCGCGAGCTTTGGCCAAAACTCCCCGTTCACCAACCGAGCCGGCGTCGACTAATGCAGGAAAGACTGGGCGATTGCGGTGCGTGACGGCGGAAACGTGCAGCACAAGCGCCGAGCTGGAAATGCGATAGTGGCTTCCCCCTGCCCCGGCGAGTCGAATCGTTTCCGGAGGTGTGCCGGGATCAAGATAGCCTTCGAAGACAAGTTCCGCTTCGGCAGGCACGGGCAGGTCGTGCGTGCGGCATTTGACCAGGTCGAGCGGTTTGCCACGAAGCAGGCCCACAAGGTGCAGAACTTCCAAAGTGGCGGGTAACGCGAGGTTGGCCGCGATCGTCGCCGCCGGATCGCCGCCGAGCACCACGGCCGCCGGCATCCGCTCTCCGGTGGACAGATATTCTTCCCAGTGGCAGGCGAACGCGGACTCGCCGTCGTCGACGAGCGCTAACCGATTTTCATCGAGTGCCACAAGCGGACAATGTGTGGCGCCACACGTAAACGACTGGGCACCACGAGTCAGGATCAGGCCGGCGGTGATGCTCGCGCCAGATTCGTCGGGCCAGGATTGAATGAGCGGAAACGTGGACAGGTTGACGTCGCGTCCGAGGTGCACGACCTGCTGGCAGCCGCCGATTTTGATGGTGCGGGGACGAAACTTGTCGGTGCTTGATTCGACGCCCGGCATCTTCAAGCGGTCGAACCAGTTTTGCGGTGTATGCGCTGCGGCCACGGCCTCAATGCGGCTGACGATCCCGTCGAGCGACTCGATGCCCAGCAGGCGGCAGGCCCGCCGCCGCGTGCCCAGCAAATTCGTCAGCACGGCCATCGATTGGCCGCGAACGCGTTCGAAAAGTAGCGCGGGTCCTCCCTCGCTAGCAACGCGGCGGGTGATTTCGGAGATTTCCCAGTGCGGGTCGACGTCGGCGTCGATCCGCACCAGCTCGCCCGAGCCGGCAAGTTCCTCAAGGAAATCGGATAATCCGTTGTAGGCCATGCGAACGATTGTAGCGGAGGCGTTGAACCTGATAAGCGCAGTTCGAACGAACGGTCGGGGAGGCAAAGAGGCTAACCCATGAATTGGTCGACCAGCAACGCCACCACGCTTGCGATTGCGATAAGTGTCATCAGGCTACCCATGGTCATTAGAGTCCAATACGCGAGCGGCTCTTTGTCTCGATGAATTTTCCACCATGTGGGCCACACGCCGGTCAATTGCGCCTTCCGAACGTGCCAGGCGGCATAGAATCCACAGGCGATAAAGAACACGAAACGCGATACGAATAAAATATCCATGGATAGATTGTAGCGAGGCTTTCGATGCCATGACGATTATGCTCCCGCACCGTTAGGCCGCTAGTCAGTCGAGTGTCGGAACCGGTATGATGGCGTTTTCGTTCCCCGAGAATCGCGCATGCCTCCGCTACGCGTTCATTTCTTACCTGAATTTGCCGCGCCGGACTCATTGGCCGGGAGTCTCTGCGTCGTGATCGACGTGCTACGGGCGACGACGACAATCGTGGCGGCTCTGGACGCCGAGGCGGTCGCTGTGTTGCCCTGCCTGACCATCGAAGAGGCCCGCCACAGGTCCGGCGCATTTCGGGCCGGCAAAGCGCTTTTGGGCGGTGAACGTGGCGGACGGCCGATTGAAGGGTTTGACTTGGGAAACTCCCCAGCGGAGTACTCGCAAAAACTGGTGGCTGGCAAGACGGTTGTCCTGACGACGACCAACGGCACCAAGGCACTGCTACATTGTGCTGCCGCTGACGAAATCCTGGTGGGGGCGATCGTCAACCTGACAGCGGTCTGCCAGCGATTGCAGGCGGATTCCGCGGCCAGGCCGATCGAACTCGTCTGCGCGGGGACTGATGGCCAGATCACACGGGAGGACGTGCTATTTGCCGGGGCCATTGTTGTTGGATTGCAAGATACCGAGCAATGGCAGCTGAACGATCAGGCGGAAATCGCACGCGACGCGTGGCTGAGCGTTACGGGGTTAGCCAGCGGTAGCGAGCTTGAAATGCGCTTGATTACCGCGCTGTGCGCCAGTCGCGGTGGTCGCAATCTCATCGAGATCGGCATGGCGGGCGATATCGAGTTGGCGGCAATGGTTGATCGATACGCCGTCGTACCGCGGTACCTGCCGTCCGAGTGCATCATCCAGGCTTCGGGCTAGTCGGCGGCCGGGCCCGCGCAGTACACTTCAAGGTCTTTCGCAAAAGCAACTTTTTTCGAGGCGAACTCGTTTTACGAGGGCATTTTTCGGCCATGGACATGGATAAGCTGGTTTCGTTGTGCAAGCGGCGCGGGTTTCTGTTTCAATCCAGCGAGATTTACGGCGGCTTGAACGGCTTCTGGGATTACGGTCCGCTGGGCGTGGAACTGAAGCGCAACGTCCGCGAGGCCTGGTGGCAGGACATGGTTCGAGGGCACGACGACATCGACGTGTTAGCTGGTGCGCCGGAAGCCTTCGAAATGACCGGCCTCGATTGCACGATCATCATGCACCCCCAGGTTTGGAAATGCTCGGGACACTACGACCTGTTTCATGACTACATGGTCGACTGCCGCGAGTCGAAAAAGCGCTATCGCCACGACCAGGTGAACGGTCGCTGGGTCGAAGCCAAGGGAAAGCGGGTTTTCGTGGCCACTCAGTTTGGCGGCGACGATGCGATGGCCGACACGCAACAGCGGGCTCTCAAGTTGTTTAATCTGCGCAACAAGGACGTGGAGCAACTTCAATGGCAGGGACCGATCGTCTCGCTCACCAAAGTGACGGACTTCTCACACGTGCTGGGCCCCGACGCAAAGGAACTCGGCACGCTGACTCCGCCGCGCGAATTCAACTTGATGTTCAAGACCTACGTTGGTGCGCTATCGGGCGAGGAAGGCGCCGCCTTCCTGCGGCCCGAGACGGCACAGGGTATTTTCGTAAATTTCAAGAATGTGCTGGATAGTTCGCGCGTGCGGGTGCCGTTTGGCATTGCCCAGATGGGCAAGAGCTTTCGCAATGAGATCACGCCGCGGCACTTTACGTTTCGTTCGCGCGAGTTCGAGCAGATGGAAATCGAGTTCTTCTGCCATCCCAAGGCCTCGCCCGAGTGGTACAAATTCTGGCGAGATCGTCGCTACCAGTGGTATTTGAACCTGGGGTTGGCCGGTGATCGCCTGCGGCTGCGCGACCACGAGCAGGATGAATTGAGCCACTATTCGGTTGGCACGGCCGATATCGAATATGCCTTTCCCTTCCTGCCCCCCGGCGAGTTTGGCGAGTTGGAGGGGATTGCCCACCGAGGCGATTTCGACCTGCGAAGTCACATGGAGGGCAAACTGGTGCGCCAGGGCTGCGACCTGGTCGTCGAGACCGACGAGGAAGGCAAACCGCGGCACCGCGGCAGCGGCAAGGATCTGAGTTATCGCGATGACATTTCCGGCGAACGTTACGTACCGCATGTCATCGAGCCATCGGCCGGCGCCGACCGGGCCACCTTGGCGTTCTTGTGCCAGGCGTACACCGAGGACGAGGCCCCGGACGAAAACGGCAAGATGCAGTCGCGGGTCGTGATGAAATTGCACCCGCGCCTCGCCCCCATCAAGGCGGCCGTCTTTCCGCTGGTCAAGAAAGACGGCATGCCCGAGGTGGCTCAAGGGATCTATCGGGCGCTGAAGAAACGCTTTGCGGCGTTCTACGACGAGAAAGGGGCCGTCGGGCGACGCTATCGTCGACAAGACGAAGCTGGCACGCCGTACTGTATTACGGTCGACGGCCAGACATTGCAGGATCAGACGGTAACGGTGCGTGATCGCGATTCGCTCAAGCAATGGCGAATCAAGCTGGACGATTGCGTGGAGGAGATCGAGCGGCTAATTCAAGCGGGCGGAAACGGCTGAGACCGGCGAAACGGTTGGGAATACAAGAGATCTTGCCCACATGAAACCTGCGCTCGCTCAAGTCAGTTCGCTTGATGCGGCATTTGCCGATGATGTGGCGGACTATGCCGCCGGCAAATGTACGGCGATCGAACTTTGGCTTGGCAAGCTCGACCGGTATCTTGACCAGCATTCAATTGATGATCTGCGGGCGTTGTTGAACGAGCATGGCATGGCGACTCCCGTCGCAAGTTTTCAGGGCGGTTTGCTCGCCAGCCAAGGCGAATTTCGTCGGCAACACTGGGAAGGTTTTGAACGTCGGTTGACGCAGTGCCGCGAACTCGAAATCGGCACGCTGGTGCTGGCGGGCGATGTTGTCGGGCAACTCACCCAACAGGACCTGGAGCGTGTGCAAATGTCGCTGGAGCAGGCTGCCGCACTGGCCGGTCAACACGGCGTGCGGTTAGCGCGAGAGTTCCAAGCCCGATCAACGTTCATCAACAACCTGCAAACGGCCGCGGCTTTGGTGGCAGAAACCGGCAGTCCTTACCTGGGCATTTGCTTCGACACGTTTCACTACTATGTCGGTCCCAGCAAACCGGAAGACCTCGGCTACCTCACGGCCGAAAATCTATTCCACGTGCAGCTTTGCGATCTATCGGGGGTGGCGCGGGAATTTGCCACCGATGCCGACCGGATTCTTCCCGGCGATGGCGACATCCCGCTGGCGGCGCTGCTGGCGCGGCTGACCGAAATCGACTATCGCGGTCACGTCGCAATCGAATTGATGAATCCCCAAATTTGGCGAATTCCCCCTGTCCAATTCGGAGAGATTGCCATGACGGCACTGCGCAAGCTGCTGGGCCAGGCGAGCATGGATTAGGGTTGGATTCGCCGATACGCTATTGAACGGGTATTGGCAGCCAACGATAATCGTTCGTAGCGACACGTCTGCCATTGGCCGCAAGGAGGGCCCATGCGACGTCCAATCTTCTCGACGGCCTTTTGGCTGCTCTTGGCTGCCGCGGCACATACCGCGTGCGGGCAAACGTTGATTCTCGGCCCCACGACTGGCCGCTCCCAATCGGACGTTCAACTTCCGAGTACTCCGCCGCTATCGGCGCGATTTCCGACCGGCACGATTGCAAGTCGGGCAAATCCTCCGGCGGACACGCCACCTGGTGATACGGCGCCAGCCGGCAACCTCGATCCACAGAACGGGAGCGGGCAAGTAATCTATCACCACGGCCCGGGCCACCATCATCTGCACCACGGTCATGGGGTTGGAAATCGCGGAGGCGTTTTCGGCAGCGTCGGCTATCCGTGGGGTTGGGGCACGCCCTATTTGCCGGCGATTTATGCTTATTACCCCTCGGTACCCGTCTTTGGCTATGGCTTGAGCGTTCCGGCGGCGAGCTTTTCGACCGCACCGATTGTCGTGCCACAGAACGTGGTAGCGCCGCGGAATAACGTCGCGGCCAACGCGCCAGCGCGCGTACCAGCCATACCGGACGTACCGCCGACGCCTCGGACTTCGAACCAGGAGCAACGGGCTCGCGCGGGGAGGTATCTGGGGTTTGGCGATAGCCAGTTTGCCAAGCAGAAGTATCTCGCCGCATTGGGCCGTTACAAGACGGCCGTCGAGACGGCACCCGACATGGCCGAAGGATATCTCCGACAAGCATTCTCGTACGTGGCGATGGGACAGTATGAAAGCGCGGCCAAGGCATTCAAGCGCGGTCTGCAGGTCCGCGGGGACTGGCGCGGCACACCGCTACGGCTCGACGACCTGTATGCCGATGCTCAGATCTCCAAGACCCAGCACTTGGAAGAACTCGCCAAAGCCATCGAGATCAATCCCTTTGACTCGAATCTTTTGCTGGCAATGGGACTCGAATTATATTTCGACGGGCAGCCCGAGCGTGCGAAGGTCTTTCTAAGCCGCGTGGCACAGTTCGGTGGCGACGAGAAGCTGCTGGAGAAGTTCCTTCAGCAGCCCAAACCCGCCGGTGCGCCTGATCCTCCGCGCGAACGGAAAAGTCGTGTTCTAGATGCGACCGAAGACTACGCGGCCTCCAGATCGGCGTCATCGCTTTTGACGGCCTTGTTTTTCCAGGTTTCGGTCCAGAGGCAGCCAGCCCAGGAGAAACCGACTCCGAATCCGGCCAGCAGGCATTTCGTGCCGCGCCGCAATCGGCCGCTTGATCGCAATTCGTGCATAATGATGGGAATCGTCGATGACACGGTGTTGCCATAGTCGTGGAGCATCGTGGGCATTCGCTCTTCGGTCAGGTCCATCTCGGCCCGCAACGTGGCCAGCAGTTTGTGCGTGGCCTGATGTACGAGGTACAGGTCGATGTCGTCGTCGCTCACCTCGCCGGTCTCGAGCACTTGCCGAATCGTTTGTGGCAAGGTATCGAGCGTCAGCTTGATGAGGCCGGGACCGTCCATATACAGCTTGCTGTTCCAGCGCCATTTCGTGCGCGGTTTGAGCGCGTCCTCGGCCAGCCGGGCACCGCCCGAGTTGACCATCAGGGCGTCGGCGGCCGTACCGTCGGTGCCGAACGAAAACGCCGAGAGCGATGGATCGTCGGCAGCGTCGAGCAAGGTTGCGGCCGCACCGTCGCCAAAGATGGTTCGCAGTGACCGGTCTTCGTCGTCGATGTACTTGGAGTATGTTTCGGCGGTAATGAGCAGCACTCGCTTGGCGGTACCACTGCGGATCAGTCCGTCGGCCAGCGACAGTCCGTACACGAAACCGGAGCATCCCAAATTGAAGTCCAATGCTCCGACCGAGGTGGGCAGACCGAGCCGGCTTTGCACCAGGCAGGCGGTGGTGGGCAGCGGGTAGTCGGGCGTTTGCGTACAGAACAACAGAAAGTCGATGCTCTGGCGGTCGATATTGTGCTCTGCGAAGAGTTTTTCCGCTGCCGCCACACCGAGGTCGCTTGCGCATTCATCGGGAGCGGCAATGTGGCGGGCCCAAATGCCGGTCTTGCTGTAGATCGCGTCCAGGTCCCAGCGGGGATAGAGCGCCGCCAAATCGTCGTTGGTTTCCACGCGTTCGGGCAAATGAATCGCGATGGGACCGATTGCCGCGTATTTCACTGCCACTAGCCTTCGTTGATGGATGCGGGACCAGCCTCTCCCGCTGTGGGCTGGTGCTCTTCGGATGATACTCCGAAACACCTTTCGGCCGCAAGGTTTGCGCGGACCGCCGAAACTACTTGTCAGGTACGGCTTTGCTCGTTTTGCCGAACTGGCGCGCTACGATGTCCGCCTGGGCCGGGGATGCATGCCCTTGACAGGTGTTTCGTTCCGGCGATACGCTCCCGCGCCGTTGAAGCGACCGAAACGGCGGAACATGAGCCCCAGGACGACCCGTTGGCTTGGAACCAGGGAGGGAGAACTCGGCCATGAAATGTCCGCGTTGTTGGTGCGCGCGAGTCGTCCCAGGCAACCGCACTGGCTGGTTTGATCGCGTTGCACGCTGGCTAGGGTTTACGCCGGTGCAATGCCACCATTGCTTCCATCGATTCTACGTGGCGGTTTGGAGAAATCGTCCAGCGAAAGCACCGTTACGAGCGGTTGCTACTTGGACGACGGTGGCAACCGGTTCGCACGATTCGATGTGACAACGAGTTTAGTCGGTCAACGAATTCGTGCCGCGAATTGCCAGCTTCTGACGGATTGCCGCGAGTGTGGCGGCGGTGGCCACCACGTACATCAGCGACGTGGCCATGGCAATTCCTTCGACGCCAAACCACTGCATTAGCAAGAGGTTTCCGGTGACATTGACGAGGACGTTCAATGCCGCGATCCGAAGCACGACGGCGTTCCCCTCGAGCGCGCTCAGTACGCGGCCGCCAAGCAGCGTCAGCACATAAAAAGGAATCTGCGGCAGGAGCCACCATTGAACGCGACTGACAGCCACGGTCGTTTCCGGCGTAAAAGCACCCCGCTCGAAAAGCAACCGAATGAGCGCGGGCGTGAAGATGGCGAGCAGCGCGACGGCGGGAACTGACACCAGCACGACACCAATGGCGTATAGGCGAAATGTCCTCTTGAATTGTCGAGTGCGACCGGCCGCTAGCAGGTGCGTGAAGCGAGAAAAAAGAACCGTGCTCAAGCTGGCGGCCACAATGCTAAGCACGACCGCTACAACCTTCCCGCCGTAGTTCAGCACCGAAACTTGTCCGCTGCCGAGACTCGCGGCCATGGATTGATCGACCACCAAGGCACTACTCATCAGCAGCCCGGCGACGACGACCGGAACGTATTGAGCAGCGACTCGTGAAAGTTCGGGACCACGCATGTCCCATTTTGGTTGAGGCAACAATCCAGTCCACCAAGCCGCCAGTGCGAGCACGACTGTCTCGCAGAGGAAACCCAGCGTCGTGCCGACGGCCAAGGCGTGCACTCCATATTCACGTTGACCCAGCCAAAACACGGTGAGCGTTGCAAACGGGATTCCGAGCGGCGCGATCGCCACCGCGGCAAAGCGTTCGTGGGCGTTGAGGATCGCTGCGAAAACCGCCGAGAGGCCGCTGGCGAGCACGACGCCGACCAGCGGGAAGAAGAGCGACTGCGTCAGAGCCTGCTTGGACGAATCGAAGCCGGAACCTACCAGCGGCAGAACGACCGGGGCCGCGAACCAGAGTATCATCGTCGCCAGCGTGAGGACTAGCATCGCTGCGGTTAACACTCCGCCTGCGAGTGGGCGTGCCGCGTCCAGGCCGTCGCGCCGCCAGACTCGCACATAGGTTGGCACGAACGCCGAGGCCAACGTATGGGCCAGTACGACCGCGGCGTAGGACGGCAGCACGAACGCGACTAAATAAGCATCGAGAGCATCTCCCGCGCCCAACTGCTTCGCAACAAGCAGATCTTTTGCCAAGGCAACAAACTTGATGAGCACGGTGGCGCCACCCAGGACGAACATGCTGGACAATACGCGGCGATGGCCCACAGCGTCGCTTTCCACTTCAATGGCGGCTGGCAGCGCGGGCTCGTTCACGTCCGCGGCTCCTTGCGCAAGACGAACTGATTGCAGCCCGAACTACCCCGGCGGCAAGGAACCAGCCGTTCGACAACGAGGCCGCGCTGTCGGCCGAACTCGATCACCGCCTCGGGCGTGGCGGTTTCAAACGGGTATCCACCAACCCAATCGAGTTGGTCATGCCACCATGACATGCCCCGCAGCCGATTGTAGTTCTGGTACCGCGCCAGCGGGTTGCGAAACCGCAGCAGGTCTTTCACCAGTCCACCCGTGGCATGCATAGCGATCGAGCCGCCGGCCAGCAACCAGCGAGTAGGCGCGGGAGACGCGACGTACGTCCGTTTGAGCAAGGTGTTCAGCGGTGTCCAAAGCGGCTGGTGGTTGTAAATGGCAATGAATAGTTTTCCGCCGTTGACCACGGCCATCGCTGCGTGGTCCATGGCCTGCCACATCTGACCGGTGTGGTGCAGGACGCCCCAGGCGTAAACGATGTCGAACTTTCCGAGCCCCTCGAGATAGCCCCGGTCGAGCACGGATCCCTCTTCGATGGTCCAATCCGCGTCGTCCCGAAAGAATTTCTCTTTCAGGGCCGTCGCGCACGCAACCGACTGCCGGTCGAAATCAAACGAGTGCACGCGAGCGCCTAGTCGCCTTGCCGCCAGGCTGAATAGGCCGCTCCCCGAGCCAATGTCCAAGAACGATTTGCCGCGCAGGTCCTTGCATGTCAGCATCTCTTGCAGCGAACGTTCAGCCTCGGCAATTTGCACAGGTGTTAGTTGTTTGAGAAACCGCCGCCAGTTTTCGCCAAAGGCGAAGCGCTGGCCATGAGCGATTTCGAATTCATGCTGAGACATTGATGCGTCTTATTGCCGGAGAGGTGGTTCGCGATCAACGGTTGGATTGGACTCGCCACCAGGGTGCCGCGTCCAGAGGGAAGGTAGTTGAGCCAATCGACTTGCGCGGAACGGGTTCTGGGGGACTTTGGCAAGGATTGCCGCCGTTGCGAGAGGTGCCATGCCAGGACGGCCCCTTGCCGTCGGCGAGTTGGTTTCCGCTCCATTTCGCCGCCGATGTCAACCGAAAATAACTTGCATCGAAACCCCGCCAAGCACACGCAAATCACCAGGGAGGGTGAACGTTGCGTCTCGCCACCACTCTACGATACCTCTATCTTTCCTACTTTTCCAAACCGGCGTCGGATCGCGCTCTCTATCGCCTCCTGCGCAAGAAACGGCCGAGAAAAGTCTTGGAAATTGGCATCAGCACGATGGACCGCACGCTCCGGATGCTTGCTTTTGCGCAAAAGTTAGTCGAGGGTGAGCCTATCCGGTATGCGGCAATTGATCTGTTCGAAGCGCGGGGGCCCAGCGAACCGAAGCTCTCGTTGAAGGACTGTCACCGGCAACTCAAGATGACCGATGCCCAGTCGCAGCTCATCCCCGGAGAGCCCGCTGGGGCCTTGGCGCGGGTGGCCAATGCACTACCTGACGTCGATCTGGTGTTGATTTCGGCCAATCACAACGATGCGGCGCTGGCAGGGGCCTGGTTCTATCTGCCGCGTATGCTCAACAGCGGTTCGCTCGTACTTCGCGAGGCAGCCGGCAGCGAGGGGATTTCGTTCCAAACCGTCGAGTTGTCCAAGGTTCGAGAGTGGGCGGGCAGCGGCCGTCGCCGAGCGGCGTAGGTCGGATAGCGATCGTCCAGAACCTTTTTGGGACCACAGAACCCGACGCGGCCGTTTGGTGTCTAGCAAATGCGTAAGTGACTATCCGGTCCGGGCATCGGGCTGTGACCACCCCGTGTGGCTCGGTGGCAGTCGCCGAATTGGCCCAGGGCTGACCTCGCTGGGGATTTCCGAACCGGATATGATGGAGTTACGTACTGCGGTTGGTTTTCCTGCCCCTAGTTTCTCGGGAGACGTCGGTGCCTACCGTCTCCAAATCTTCGACCGAGATCACGCTGGACGCCCAGGTGGGCGAGCTGTCGACGCCCCCAGGCACCGCGTTGAATCAAGTGGCGATCATCGAGGGCAGTGGTCCCCAGATCAGCACCGAAACGGCTACCCTGCTCCGTACGCGTCTGAGAGCCGCTGCCGGGCTGCTCTGTCTGGCCTTCGGTTCGTTTTTCGTCTGGCGGCTGTTCATGGGGGGGATCGACCCATCGGTCGACTTTGTTTTCCATCTGGGCGTCACCCTGGTCTTAGGACTTTCGTTCTTTTCGCTGTGCCGGAAATGCTCGATCTCGTTGCGGAAGCTTCGCGTTTACGAGGTGGCCATTTTTGGCCTGCCGACGGCGTATTTCGTGCACCAGCAATACTGGGTTTCGAAATTGCTGGCCGAACGCGGCATGACACACGACCAGCTTGCTCCTTGGGTGGGCACCGTGTTCATCTATGCGATGTTCATCCCGAACCGCTGGCGACGGGCAGCCTGGATTCTCGGCGTAATGTGCGCGGCACCTGTCTTGCTCTCGGTGTATTTGTGGTGGCAGGATCCGGCCTACGCGGCGGCCATGGCCGCCCACCGCTCGTTCGTGATGGAATTGGTCATCATCATGGGAGTCACGTTCCTGGCCGCGACCTACGGCACACACGTAATCAACGAATTGCGCGAGGAAGCCTTTGAGGCGAAGCAACTCGGCCAATACCGACTCGTGAACTTGATCGGTTCCGGTGGAATGGGCGATGTCTACCTGGCCGAACATCAGATGATGAAGCGCCCCGTGGCGATTAAGCTGATTCGGCCCGGGAAGGCTGCCGACAAGCAAGCGCTGGCCCGGTTCGAGCGCGAGGTGCGCGCCACCGCCAAGCTTTCGCATTGGAACACGATTGAAATCTTCGACTATGGGCGCACCGAGGATGGCACGTTTTACTACGTAATGGAGTATCTACCAGGCTTGAGTCTCGCCGATCTGGTCGAAAAACATGGGCCCCTTCCGCCTGCCCGGGCGATTCATTTGCTGATGCAGACCTGCGACGCGCTTTCGGAAGCGCATGGACGAGGCCTGATTCATCGCGATCTGAAGCCTGGCAACATATTTGCCGCCCAGCGCGGCGGCTATTATGACGTGGCCAAATTGCTCGACTTTGGGCTGGCCAAGCCGCTGTCCAACGACACTGTGCCGGTGCAACTCACGCAGGAGGGTTCGATTACGGGCTCGCCGATGTACATGGCACCCGAACAAGCTCTTGGAGATAGTGAACCTGACGAGCGTTCGGACGTCTATTCGTTGGGAGCCGTTGCCTACTACGTGCTGACCGGCCGGCCGCCGTTCGAGGGCGATCGGGCAATTAAGATCATCCTGGCGCATGCGCACGATGAGGTCGTTCTGCCGACCCGGCACCGCGACGACCTGCCGCGCGATTTAGAGCAGGTGATCTTGCGTTGCCTGGCTAAGAATCCGCTCGATCGGTATCCGTCGGCGGCCGCCTTGCGCAAGGCGCTTGGCGAATGCGAAGCGGCTGGCCAATGGAGTGCGGCCGCGGCCGCCGAGTGGTGGCGAGCCAACGGCAAATCCGACCAACAGGCTGAGGCCTTGGCCGCGAGCGCCATTTAGCCCGTTCCTTTTGAGGAGTCGGGCTGGCCGAGTGGCGGGACCGACAGGCGACTGGCCAGCTGGCTATTGATCTGCTCGGACCCTAGCAGGCCCATCGTATAATAGGGTATTCTGATAGTTTGCTTGATAATCGCTCGTCGCATAGTGAGCCGCAACTTCCATGATTACCTCCACGCCGCGAACGATGTTCGCCAAGATTTGGGACAACCACGTCGTGCTGGCCGAAGAAGGCAAGCAGACGATCCTGTATATCGACCTGCAACTGGTGCACGAAGTGACCAGCGCGCAGGCGTTCGAGGGATTGCGACTCACCTCGCGCAAGGTGCGGCGGCCCGAACTGACGGTGGCCACCGCCGATCACAACGTACCGACGACCGACCGCAGCCTGCCCATCGCCGACCCGATTTCCAAGCAGCAGATCGACACGCTGCGTGAGAATTGCCGGCAGTTCGGCATTCGCCTGTACGACCTTAACGACCCCAATCAGGGCGTCGTGCACGTCATCGGGCCGGAGCTGGGCCTGACGCGCCCGGGCATGACGATTGTCTGCGGCGACAGCCACACGGCGACGCACGGGGCCTTTGGTGCCCTGGCGTTCGGCATTGGTACGAGCGAGGTCGAGCACGTGCTGGCCACGCAGACGCTGCTGCAGTCGCGCCCTAAGACGATGGAGCTGCGCGTCGAGGGCCAGCTTCCGCCGGGCGTGACGGCCAAGGACCTGATCCTGTATCTGATCGGCCAAATTACCACCGATGGCGGCACCGGCTACGTCATCGAATACACCGGCAGCGCCATCCGCAGCCTGAGCATGGAAGAGCGGATGACCGTTTGCAACATGAGCATTGAAGCCGGGGCTCGAGCCGGCATGATCGCCCCCGACGAAACGACGTTTGAGTATCTGCGCGGCCGACAGTACGTTCCCCAGGATTTTGAGGCGGCAGTGGCCCGTTGGCGAACGCTGCCGACGGATCCCGGCGCCACGTACGACAAGTCGTTGGTATTCCAAGCGGCGGACATCACGCCGCAGGTTACCTGGGGGACGAATCCCGGCCAGGTTGCGCCGGTGACGGGGCGCGTGCCCGATCCCACGCAGGCAGGCGACGAGACGGAACGCAAGACGGTCGCCAATGCGCTCTCCTACATGGGCCTCGAGCCCGGCGAGGCGATCACTGCATTGAAGCTCGATCGGGTGTTTATCGGCTCGTGCACGAACTCCCGAATTGAAGATTTGCGAGCTGCCGCGGCCGTGGCCAAGGGATACCACGTGTCCGGTCACGTGGGGGCGATGGTTGTACCGGGAAGCGGCCAGGTGAAAAAACAGGCCGAAGCCGAAGGGCTCGACCGCGTCTTTACGGAGGCGGGTTTCGAGTGGCGCGAGGCCGGTTGCAGTATGTGCCTGGCCATGAACCCCGATAAGCTCGAACCTGGCCAGCGCTGTGCATCGACGAGCAACCGTAACTTCGAGGGGCGTCAAGGCAAGGGTGGACGCACGCACCTGGTTTCGCCGGCCATGGCCGCCGCGGCTGCAATTGCCGGCCACTTTGTCGACGTCCGCCAGTGGGACTACAAGAACTAGTCCCTGCGATTGAATCGAATCTTCGCGCCGCTCGCGGCTCATTTATACGTTAACCAACAAATCCGTCATGCAACCTTTCAAGAAGCACACAGGCCTGGTCGCCGCAATGGACCGGGCCAACGTTGACACTGATCAGATTATTCCGAAGCAGTTTCTCAAGCGGATCGAGCGGACCGGTTTCGGCCAGTTCCTGTTCTTCGATTGGCGGTTCAACGACGATGGGTCGCCGAATCCCGACTTCGAACTCAATGCCCCGAATCTTAAAGACGCGAGTATCCTCTTGGCCCGGCGAAATTTCGGCTGCGGTTCCAGCCGCGAGCACGCGCCCTGGGCGCTAAACGACTATGGCTTTCTCGTGTTGATTGCTCCCAGCTTCGCCGATATTTTCTACAACAATTGCTTCAAGAACGGCATGCTGCCGATCCGCATGGACGAAGCCACGGTTGACGAACTGTTCAAACGGGCTGCCAGCGGTGACTATCGCCTAACGGTTGATCTGGAAACTTGCACGATTAGCGACGACGCCGGCTTGAAGATCCCGTTCGACGTTGAGCCGTTCCGTCGACACTGCCTGCTCAATGGGCTGGATGACATTGGGCTCACCTTGGCCCACGAGGACAAGATCGCACAATACGAAAAGCAGCACGGGATTCTGGCCGGTTAGTTCTCCACCCCTGCGATTGCTATCCAATGTCGCGCCGCGAAAAGATCGAGAACATGCTGTCCGTCGAACCCGGCGATCAGTTCTTGCGCTACAGTCTCGCGATGGAATTGGACAAGGAGGGAGACCACGAGCGGAGCCTCGGCGAGTTTGCCTCACTAATGAAAGACGTGGAGCCTTACGTGCCGGCGTTTTTTATGTCAGCCCAGCAGTTGACCCGGTTGGGTCGCGTCAATGAAGCACGCACGGCGCTTCGGGAGGGCATCGAACTGGCTCGTGCCGCCGGCAACTCGCATGCCGCGGGGGAAATGAGCGAGCTGTTGGCGTCACTTGGTTCACTTGGCGAGTAGCGGCGGCACGCCGTGAAAGCGGAGTTTTTTTTCGCACCAGGCGGCGATTGGCAGGAGCCAATCCTCGCTCCAGGCTTCGCCGACGAGTTGTATTGCCACGGGGAGGCCTGCCTGTGTAATGCCGCAGGGCATCGACACGGCCGGCACCCCGGCATGACTCCAGGGCGCGTTGAATCGCGCGTCGCCGGTGGTCGAAGCGTCTGGTGCCGGCCCCGGTGTAGCCGGAATTGCAAGGGCATCCACGCCGGCCAGGAGACGCTGCACGGCATTGCGGAATGCGAGGCGGTGCCGCACGGCTTCCTGATACTCGCGGAGACTGACAGCGAATCCTTCGTCGAGAAGTTCTTGCATGAGCGGTCCGTAGCCATCGCGTGGAGCACCGTACGCGCTTCGGTGATATTCGGCGGCCTCACATGCCATGATCCGGCGGTGCATCGTGTGGACCTGATCAAAATGATCGGGTAGCACGAGATCCGTCAGCTTGGCTCCCTGCTCGGCGAGCGAGCCGAGCGCGACTTCGACCAGCTGGGCCGTTTCCGGATCGGCGCCGTCGAAGAAGTAAGGCCGCACAACTCCGAGCCGCGGCGGATGGTCCGATGGCCAAATCGCTCGATCTTCCGGCAGTTCAATTCCGGGCCGGAAGCTCGAAGCGGGATCCTGTGGGTCGCAGCCGGCGATGGCGGCCAAAATCAGGCCACAGTCTTCGGCCGTGCGCGCCAGCGGGCCCACGTGGTCCAAATGAAAGCTAACGGGCAAGACGCCACGACGACTCACGCGGCCAAATGTCGGTTTGATGCCGGCCACTCCACAGTAGCTGGCCGGCCGATTGATCGAACCGCCGGTCTGCGAGCCGACTGCTCCCAGGCACATCCCCGCGGCAAGCGCGGCCGCCGAACCGCTCGACGAGCCTCCCGGTGTGTGAGAGGCGTTCCACGGGTTCTGGGTGGGCGGCGGATCGAAACAAGCAAACTCCGTCGTCACCGTCTTGCCCAGGATAATCGCGCCGGCGGCGCGGAGTCGAGCGACCACGCAGGCATCGGCCGAAGCCAGGCCCGCATTCGTCAGCTTCGAGCCTGCCCGGACCGGCATGCCGGCCACGTCGACGATGTCCTTGATGCCAATGGGAATGCCATGCAATGGTCCCAGCGATTTGCCCTCGACCAATTCGCGGGTGCATCGCTTGGCAGTTTCGATAGCACCGGCCGCATCGACTTCAACCCAGGCCGAAATCTGGCCATCCAAACTGCTGATTCGACTCAGGCAGTCTGCCAGCAACTCGCTTGGTGACAGGCTTCCGCGGCGATAGGCGGCGGCCGCTTCGACGATCGTCAAGGGAAGGTTCATGCTAGGAACGGTCATACCATACCGCACCGACTTGGAAAACAGCCACCCGTAAGCAGGGGAATTTGTTTGCAAAACCGGACTCTGCTGGCGACAATATCGAGCCGGGACAACTCCTCGCGGGGCCTTCTTCTCACCCCGCCGGGCCGCAATCGATTCAGGGGCCACTTGGCGGCCGGGGCTAGTCGCTGGGTGAGGAACGGAACTCCATGAAATTGCAGAATCCGAAATTTGACGTCGGCACGATCATCATCACGCCCGCCGCCGCTGCGGTGCTAACGAGCAACGGCGTTGCACTGGGAGACTTGCTGGCGCGTCACCAAAACGGCGACTGGGGCGAAGTGTCGGAAGCAGTTCGCGCGGTCAACGAGCGTGGGTTGAGCGATCAGTTCAATCTGCAGTCAACGTACACCATGGCGGATGGTCGGCGGCTGGTCGTCGTTACCGACCGTGACCGCACGACCACGATGGTGCACTTGGATGCGCAATAGCTATCGTTTGGCGCTACAGGCGTCGGCCACGGCGCAATGGCTTACGCAGGTCTTGCAGCCTGCGGCGGCCTCGGTACCACATTCGGGACCGCAGCCTTCGTTTACCGCGTCGACGAACTGGCGGAACTGCACGCGCGATTCGTAGATACCTGCCAGTTCGTTGGTCAGGGCGTCGAGTTCGGTAGTCATCTCGCCTAGGAAGTAGAATACCAGCGTGCGGCCGTCGAACAGGTACTCGACATCCATCAAGACTGTTGGAGTTGACAATTGAGCCAATCGCGCCGCACAAGCCTCGTAGGCATCTGCACGGTTTTTCTCCAATCGGGCCAACAAGAGATCGTCGGCCACGGTCACGCCGCGAAGTATTGAACCATCGGCCGACTCGACGTCCGACCCCTGTGGCTCAGCCAAGATTTCACCAACTTCGAGTCCACGGCCGGTGCGAACGACGACCCGCGTACCGCGCGGATAGCGAACCGCATCGACCGAAGTGAACCGGCCGATGTGACCCAGGGAGCCGACGCGCACCACATGGTGGCGTCCCTGTGAGGCTCCGTCGGAGTTCGCCGTAACGGGTGTCAACAAATGAATCCCCCCTTGCGTAAAGCTCTTCTGTCACGATACTTGTGTCACGTGAGTTTGTCCATGCTGAGAGACGGAGGTTGACCATGATCGAACAGGCGCAAACTGGTTCCACGCCCGCACATGCCGCGCAAGACTGGCAAGCCCTCGCCGACCGGGTTTTGGCAGGTCACCTCCTGACTCGGGACGAGGCGGTTGCCATTCTCACGAGCCCGGACGATCAACTCCTCGGTTTGTTGTCGGCCGCGTATGTCATTCGTCGACAGTCGTTCGGAAACACCGTGCAGCTGTATTTTCTGATGAATGCCAAAAGCGGGTTGTGTCCCGAGGATTGCGGCTACTGCTCGCAGTCCAAAGTCTCCGATGCGGATATTCCGCGTTATAACCTACTCAATGCGCAGAAGCTGCTCGATGGGGCTCGCGTGGCGGCGGAGCGGCACGCCAAGACCTATTGCATCGTGATCTCGGCCCGAGGTCCCTCGCAACGCGAAATGGATGCCATTACGACGATCGTTCCGCAGATCAAGGCGCAGTACGACTTGAAGATCTGCGCTTGCTTGGGACTTCTTACTCCAGCAGATGCCGCGCGTCTGAAGGCCTGCGGTGTGGACAAGGTGAATCACAACCTGAACACGAGCGAACACTACTACGGCGAGATCTGCTCCACGCACGGCTACGCCGATCGCATTGCCACGCTGCAGGCGGTCCGCTCGGCTGGTATGGAACTCTGCTCAGGCGGCATCGTCGGCATGGGCGAACAGCACGATGACGTGGTACAGATGGCGTTTGCTTTGCGCGATCTCAAAGTCGAATCGATTCCAGTCAATTTTCTGAACCCAATCACGGGAACTCCCCTCGCTGGCGAGGGAAAGCTCAACCCCCGCTACTGCCTCAAAGTGCTTGCGATGTTTCGGTTTGCCAATCCGACGTCGGAGATTCGCATTGCCGGCGGCCGCGAACTTCACCTGGGAAGCCTGCAACCGCTCGGTCTTTACCCGGCCAATTCGATCTTCGTCGGTGACTATCTGACGACCCAGGGCCAAGCGCCAGCGTCCGACTACAAGATGATCGAGGAGTTGGGATTCGTGGTCACGCGCCATGAGGAGCCGGCGGGACACGTGGTCGCGACGGAATCCGAAGTGGCTGAATCCAACACGCTGTAAACGGCTCCGTCACCAGCGAGGCAGCCCCCTGCGCTCCTCGCTGCCTCGCCGGCGTCCGCTCGTGCAAATTGTTTGGGGAGGCCCCGAGCCGCTACCAGTTCGCCTGCACGCTCACCAAGGCGCCGTGCAAAAACAGATCGCCCGTGGTGATGACGTTGAGCCCAGGAATCGGGTTGGGAAACGTCACCGGAAACTGTTCCGATGAGAGAGCCACTCCCGATAGCCACAGCAGTTGGTATCCGCCGCGCAACGCCCAGTGGTCGTTGAGTTGCACGACTCCCGAGAAATTCCAGTCGCCCACAAAGGCCGTGTTCGCGGCACGGTGGATCAGCGACGTGGTCGGCAATTCGAGCACCGACACGCGCAATGCGTTGCGAGCGCTATTGCCGTAGATGCCGGCCTTGATCGCGCTTTCAAACTGAAATCGCCCCGCCGAGAACAGCACGGCGTCGGCGCCAATTTGAGCGCCATACAGTCGGTTGATGCCGTCGACGTTCAATTTGAAGAGGCTGAAGCTGTCGCCCGTGATATCAAACTTGTGAGCCAAATCATCGTCTAGCGCGAGGTAGCGAAAGCCGGCCAACAGCGCAAGTCGCGGCGTCAGGTTCTTACGCAGGTTCAGCTCGACGCTTTGGATGCTCGTGTTGTAGTAAGCGTCGAGTTGCGGAACATCAATCGGGAACGGGTTGGCCAAATCCAAGCTGGCGGAACTGGGAGGAAACAGCCGCTGGTGCGCCGACATGTTGTTGACCTGAAAATAGCGAAAGCCAACGTCGAAGACTTCGCCGTGGCGCAGCGCATTCAAATCGATGCCCGCCTGAGGGCCGAAACTCATGTTGTTGGCATTGAGCAGCGTGGTCTCACCGTCGCGGACGAGCGACTGGCTGCGGGGATTGGAGCGGTCGAGAAAGATGGCTCCCGCCCAAGCTGTCCACCGCGATGGGTACGCGTAGTCGGCCGTTTCGGTCCAATCAGTAACGAGCGGTTCGACCGCTTGAGGGTCGTCGTCGGACGTGGAGGAAATGCTCCAATCGGCCGAATCCGCTTTGGACGCCCAGCAACCTACTAGCGCAAGCGCGCAAGCGAACAGGCGAAAATTCATGGCTTCCTTGCCTTTCAATCCATCTGGGTACGGAAACGCCGTCCGTGGACTTTCCTCCGCCGTGGTTGGAGGAATCGTCTGCAGCAGGTGGAAGTATTCGTGTCCGACTCGACGCCGCGACTGGGCGCCGTGCCTATCCTGCGACGAAACGTTGCTGAGGTAACGAATCGTCGGGATGCGACAGAGATTCCAAAGAAAGCCGATTTGCCGCGCTGACGAGCAGTTTTGGAACTCCTTAGCGAGTCCATACAATCCACACCCGCACAGCATGGCCAGGCGGAATATCTTCGCGCCTGTCCATGGCAAACCCGCGAGGAGAGGGTTTTTGGTGTCGTGGGCCCTGGCGACATCCTCTATTTCGGTCCGATGGCGTAGAGCGCGTCGAACGTGCGGATGTAAATGCGACCATTCGAAATGGCGGGAGACGACGAAGTCGATTCGGTCATGTCGTTGCTGGCCAGAATCTCAAAGTCCTTGCCAGGCTTGACCACGGTGATCGTGCCGTCGCGGGCGGTTAAATAGATTTTGCCGTCGCCGTAGACAGGCGAGGCACGATGGCGGTCGGCGTGGGTGCGTTTCGTGTAGCATTCTTCGCCGGTCTTTGCATCCAGACAAATCAGGGTGCCGTCCTCGCGGCAGAGATATACCAGTCCGTCGACAACCAGCGGTGACGGGACATCGGGGGTGTTGTGGTCACGCGTCCAAAGATGTCCGGCGGACTTGTCGGTGATGTCGCCCTGCGCATGCGGATCGAGCGCCAACACAGGGCCATTCTTAGCGCTCGGTGCGATCACCAACCCCGGCACTGCCAACGGCGATGCCACGAAACGGAGCGTGGGGTTGTAGTTGCTCTTGATGTTCAGGCCCCCGCAACGCCACACTTCTTTTCCGTCGCTAAGTCGATGAGCCACGATGTAGTCACAGCCGTGAGTGAGCAACAATTCCGTCGTGTCGTCGCGATAGAGCACCGGCGAGGCGTACGAATGTTCGCATTCCGCTCGGGCATCGCTCGGGCGGGTCTGTTTCCAAACTTCTTCCCCAGTGAGCGTATCGAGCGCCAGAACTATCGCCCCTCCGCTATGGAGTAATTGCAAATACAGGCGGTTACCGTCGAGCACGGGCGTTGACGTCATACCAAATTGGATGTCGAACTTGCCGTAGCGGTCTTGCAGATTGAATTTCCAGACTTCCCGACCGTCGACCGTATAGCATGCGAGATCGCCCGTGCCGGTCATGGCCCACACGTGTTTGCCGTCGGTTGATGGTGACGGGGAGGCGGAATTTCCCTCGTCGCCACGCACGGTCTTGTTGTGCTGGGCAAGGGTTTGCTTCCACAGCGGCTGGCCCTCGGTGCTAACGGCCATGAGGACCAGATCGTCGCCCTCAGCCGAGGTCAGGAAAATCCGATCATCCCAGACCACGGGCGTGGCTCCAGCCGGGCCCGGGAGTTCGAGCCGCCAGGCGACGTTTTCGGTCTTGCTCCAGGTTAGAGGCAAGTTCTTTTCGTGGCTGATGCCGTCGAGCTTGGCTCCCCGCCATTGGGGCCAGTTCTCGGCATGCACTGCGGAGGTGGCCATTGCGAGCAGTAGTGAACAGACGGTAGTGCGCAGGGGTCGAAGGTCGGGCATGGCGGGGGAATCTCGACGGGTGAACAAAGCAGGTGGGAAAACGTCAGGCTGGCGAGCGCCTTGCTGGGCAGCGAAAGACTCGACCAAGCCTACCCCGTGCACAAAGTCGGGGCACGAGATAAGTTTCGTCGATGATTCGAGGCGAGTCAACGAGCTGCCGCCCTCACGCGGCCTCGCGCGACTGGGCATCGGCCGAATGGGAATCCGCCGACTGGGACCCCGGCTGTTCCCGGCAGGAAAGTGCGCTGTTACCCAGGCATTGGGCCAAGATAGCGGCCGTGCGACGCTCGAGGTCGTCCAGCCGCCGCAGCACGTCATCTTGCAGCGCATCGATTTCTGCCAGCCGCGCGGCGGCTGCATGGGAGCGGTCGAGAGGCATGGGGGGTCGCCGAGGGTGGGAAGCGGGCAGTTGGGCTGTGGCCTTTGTGGCCAGAGTAATCCATCGGCGCCACCCCATGTGCCGGTCCAACTGTAGTTCGCGGGTTGCCACGGCATGACGAGGCGCACGCGCCGCGGTGGGGAATTTGTCGGTTGGGAAGATTGGGAAGAAAACCACGTGCCAGCTAGTCTCGAGTGGGGTGACCGTTCGAAAAAACCGCCTGAGAGCGGCTGGACACGGCCCGGTCTGGGCGTGTAAATTCTTAGTGGCTGTTCGTTTCACGATTTACTGTTTTTTGGCGAAAAACCTGTTCAAAGGAGGACGTGTGGTCAAGTTGAACGTCAGAGACCGCGAGTCGATTCAAGAAGCGGTCCGGCGGTTCCGCAAGCTAGTCGAGCGGAGCGGCATCAAGAAGGAAATGCGTCGGCGCGAATACTACGAGAAACCGAGTGAGACCCGGCGTCGTGCACGCTTGAGGGCCGCTCGCCGTGGGCGCGCTAGCATGCTTGAGGGTATGTAGGGCCTGTTTCTCAATCGCCTACTTATCGTTCCGATGGTTCGTGGCGGCAATGGCTGATTCAACGCTGCGCTCGGCATGGTTGCCGAGCTCATCGGACTTTTGTCACACCGGTCATTTGACGCCGCGCCAGTCGTCGGTCGGTTCATCAAAAAAGAGGACCGGCTCCCATGGAACCGATCCTCTCGCGGGTCGTCATTTTATGTTTGGGTTGCTGGCGTCGCGTTCGCCTGGCGTACCCCTTCTTAGAACAACATCTCGCCACGCACGAACAGACCGTCGAAGCCGAGAATGTTTGCCGAGTCGAGCGGACCGAAGTTGGTGCCGGAAATGTTCTCGGCCTGTCCCAGGTCCCACCAACACTGCCAGAAATAGCCCACGGACACAAAGGTGTAGGGCGCGGCCTGCCATGACAGCCCCACTTCGATGTCCGTGACCGGAATCATCCGTGAGTACCTGTCGAATTGGTTGGTGATTTGGTTCGCCGTCGTGCCGTCGCTGGGTATCGACAACTGGCGACTCATGCGGTAGTCGCCAATCAACAGCGCCTGGCTGCCACGACCGTACAAGGACCAGAAGCCATTTTGTCCCAGATATCGGCGAGTCTGAAAGCCGATTTGAGGTCCGGCGCCAACGAATCGTGCATTGATGTTGCCATACGACACTCCCGTGCCGTTGGCGTCCTCGACCACATTGTTGTTATAGCGGCTGATGTCTGCCGCACGCGCTCCGACGAAATACCGCAAGTCCCAGCGCGGGCAGAAGCACGTGTCGCACGGACTACATGGACCGCCCAGGGAAATGCACTTCGTAAAATTGGCGTCGAAAATATTCGCGGTCACGCCGGTTCTGGCATTCAGGAATTGACCGGTCGCGGGATTGTTCTCGAGGTTGCCGGCGATGAACGGGTTGTTCGTACTGGTGTTCGCCGGCCCCTCTGTTACTTGGGCGTTGTTGGCCATTCGCCAATAGGTTACCTGAAAATCTCCCCCACAATCCAACAGCCGATAGCCGGCGGAAACGCGAAAGCCGCTCGAGTAGTTGAACGGATAGGCGATTACCGTATCGGTGTTGGTACTCGTGGACGGAAAGGTCGACGTGTCGGTCGTCTCCTGACGACGCACGGCGGCCACCGCCTGGCTGTACCGCGGCCGAAACAGCAGGTAGTCGACCCCGCCGTACCAGAGGTTCCCCAGGCAGCCGCGTGAGCCCCCGGTCATGCAATCTCCGCCTCCGCAGCTGTCGCACGTCCCGACGTCCTCCCAACTCGACACGCCGTCCTCCATCATCGGGCCGTCGGCTTCCAGCATGGGATCGGCGATTGGCTCGGGACTCGGCTGCGGATCGGCATGCGAAATCAGCATCGCCGGCTCAGAATCGGCTGCCGCGCGACTCTGGTGTGAGCTGCGCTTGACAGGGTAGCGCAAGCCAAACGGATCGGCCCCTTGAACCACACTCGCCGCAAGGCATATAAATGCCGCCGCGAAAACAATTTGTGCGCGAAAAACAACCTTCATGACTCCCCCCTAAAGCTCAAAATGAGCGAAGTTTCCACTGCCCTGTGGAATACACTGCGGGACTCGCGGCAACCGTGCAGGCACAACCGAAATCGGGCGCAAGGTTGCCGGGTCTTGCCTAGATATCGGCACCCCTACGACGGGCATTGCAGGAATTTCCGGTAGAACCAGAAAAATCGTCACGGTTTTACATTCGCCGGCAGCCGGGGGATGTGCCGACAAAGCAGTGGTGGGACCAGACTGCAAAAGCCGTCACGTCGATTCAGGCGCCGGTCGGCGCTGCCGACCGAAAATGGTTCGACTTGAGTCTGCGGGCGTGCGCTCGATCGTTATGCACGAATTCGGCGACCAAATCGACACGCCACAAATCCCGCCAGGCCACAGCCAAGTAGCAAGATGCTGGCGGGCTCGGGCACCGTCGCCGTCGAGGTCTCGTCGGTCGTCGAACCGCTGCCGGTGAGTTGGAAGGGCATCACCGTGTCCATCCCGTATTGGTGCGGAAACGCCATGCTGGTCGACGTGGACATACCGCCCATGGAGAAGTTGGGCAATTGGTCGGTGAGGGTCGACGTGCCGCTGTTGCTTTGGAAATCCACCGAGACCGTGGAATTCGAACTTGGGTTATTACCGTCAAGGTGAAATAGGATCGCGCGGTAGTCCTGCAGCAGGCTCGCGTTGGGATTGTCGTCGCTCAAACCCATGCGAAACCGCACGAAGTCTCCGGGCGCAAATCCGCTGAAACTGATGGTTAGCGTATCTGATTTCGTGCCCCCCATGACCGAGTCAACAGTCAAGACAGTTATGGAAACTCCCGGCGAGACTTCGACCATTTTGGCCCAGTCGAAGTTCTTCGATAAATCACCGATTGACATGCTCAACTGAGTAATCAAGGCGGAATCCGACGTGTTTTTCAGTTCTACGTATGGCGAGGTTCGCTCCATCATCAGCGTGTGTTGCGGTTTCCAGCCGGCATTCATTGCCAGCGTCTTATTTGTCGGATCTTTCAGCACGTCGAGATCTTCGCAGAGCGTCAGCGAGTAGGAAATTGCGTCGGCCTGCGCGTGGGTAGCCAACCCACCGAGCGCCGCGACAAACAATAGTGTCGAGCCGATGCAACGTAGTGACGCGCGTTTCATAGCCGCCGATTCCCGAAATTTCGTCTGCAAGGTTTTGCTTTCTGGTTTGGCATGAAGTTGGACCTTCCCGTAGAACCTCGCTGAGCGCGCGTGCCGCCGCTGGCCGCGTTTCGCAGCGAAACCAGGGAGGACGGAAACAGACAGCAGCCGCGTTGCGCGTTGGGCTTTACCGCGCCGGAAGAGCGCACGGTGCGGGCACATTCACCGGCTCGGTGGTGCGGGCGAAATCGCGCGGCTCGGCAGAGAATCGACGACGGAATAAACCCGTCATGGCTTGCACACGAGGAGCCGGCGGCCAACAGGAGTTAAGGCCTACCGATTGCCAGACACTCAGGCGTGCGGCTGAATTCTCTGACAAGCGTGCCGTGCGAAATCCTTCGACGGTGCTGTCGCGAGCTTCATGAGCGCCTGTGTGGAAGTTCTGATTGCGGTAAGATTGCCGAAGCTAACGCTTCTGCGAGTTACACGCTCTAGGGTAATTACCCAAAGTGTGGCGTCAAGCAGGCGCAAGGAAAACTCGTAAAATTGTTTCGGGAGCCATGCCGGCGCCGTACACGGGGAGCCCCCCTCGAAGATCGTTTTGTTGCGCATTTGGGCACAGCGAAAGCCGCCGATGCCTTGTGGAGCGCATGGATTGGCGGAAAGGCGCACCGTGACGACCGTCTGGTCCCCCCCTTCGCCTTGACGTTGAAGGTCGAGCGTTCTCAGTGTGCCGCTGCGGGGGCTTCGACGATCTGGTCAATTTGACGCACGAGTTCGCGTGGACTGAATGGCTTGGCGACGATATCGACGATCCCCCATTTTGCCATCAGGTCCTGCTGCTCGAGCTCGAAGCCTTTGGCCGTGAGCATCAGGATCGGCAAATCCTTCGTCACTGGATTGCTGCGTATCCGTTGGCTGAGTTGGAAACCGTCCATGCGGGGCATTTGCACGTCGGTTACCAACACATCGGGCCGCTCTTGCTGGATCATTTCCCAAGCTTCCTGGCCATCGCGGGCGATGCGGACCTGGTAGCCCGCACGAACCATTTTGAATTCGGCGGCCCGCAGGATATGGATCTCGTCGTCACACAACAGAACTTTTTTAACCATCATCATCTCCTTGTATTCGAGTAGGGACTGCGCTGCCGGTTAAGGCGTCGCCGGCGGCACAGGCAAGCCGGACGCGAAACACGCTGCCTTCGCCCGGTGTGCTACGCACTTCGACATGTCCGCCATGGACACCTTCGATAATGTGCTTGACGAGCGGCAGGCCGAGGCCCGTGCCGTCGGCCACGACCTGGTCTTTGTGGGCGCGATAGAATTTTTCGAAGATCTTTTGGCAGTCTTCCGCCGCGATGCCCACTCCGGTATCGGCAACTTCGAAATTGGCGATCCGGCCGTCGGATTCGGCACGAAGACAGACACGACCTCCCGCGGGTGTGTACTTAACGGCATTTGACAGCAAGTGCAAAGCGGCCTGATACAAGAGCGGGCGATCGACCGAGACGTTGATCTCCTCGCCGCAACAGGCGGTCTCCAGGTGAACACCGTTTTCGGCGGCCAAGGGACGTACCGCCGCGAAGGCATCTTCCAGGATCGGCAGTAGAGGCTGCGCTCGTTTTTGCTCCCCGGCCAGGTCGGCTTCGATGCGGGCCAGCTCGACCAGGTCGTCAACCAGGTATTGCAGGCGGTCGGACTCCGTCGACACCACGCGGAGAAACTCTTGACGAGATACCGGGTCCTCCACTTCGCCGTCCGCGAGCAACTCGACATAGGCCTTGATGCTTGCCAGCGGCGTCTTCATTTCGTGGCTCACAATCGTGACGAACTCGGCATTGCGCTTTTGCAGGGTGCGCTGGGCGCTGATGTCGTGCATCAGTGCCACAGCCCCTTGAGACGTTCCGTCGGGATCCGAATCGCCCGGTTGCGTGGGAATATTGCGGGCCGTGACACGGTACCAGCGCGGCTCGCCTTGTTCGTCGAACATTTCGATTTCGCAACTTCGCTGCGTAAACGCCCGGCGTTTTCGAGTATCGGTGAGGAGTTCCACAAGTTGTTCGCATCGCACGAGGTTGGCCAGGGCCTGCTCCTCGCAGGCGTCGGCCTTGAGCGACAACAAACGGTCGGCGCTGGAGTTGGTAAGCACCAGCTTGTCACGCTTGTCGATTACCAGCACGGGCTCCGCCAAGGCGGACAAAATCGAGTGCACTTGCCGCGATTTCGACTCAAAACACTTTGCGCGATATTCGTGCGCCGCCCGCTCGCGATCGATCTCTTCCAGTCGCCGCGACATGGCGGACATGCGTTCCTGCAGGCGGCCGAAAGCGCGTTCCCAGTCCTGCGGACGACGCAATTTAGCGGCTAGTGCTGGCAACGGCGTTTGGTGCGAACCGGCGCGACCGAGCAATTCAACATCGTGCGTGGCTTCGCGGCGGAGCGCACGTTCACGTCCGACTAGAAATGCAAGTGACGCAGCGACCAGAACTAGCGTCGTTGTTAGTAACCACCAGCGAACCTGTGGTCCCCCGATGCCGAGGACTTCGGCGGCCAGCCAGTCGACGCCAAGGGCCAGCGCTACCGTGAGCGCCACGCCGAGGGCGGCCATGGACCACTTGGAAAAAAACAGCATGTCGCAGCCACAACTGGGGGAGTCAAAACGAGATCGGGACGCAGCCAAGCAACCCGTGCAAACGTAGGTTGCCCGGCCCCCCCTGTCCACGAACTTCGAGGTTTCGCGTAGGTCCGAAGAGGCGAGATGGGCGGGTTATGACGGCGGTTTGGGCCGTTTAACGAAAAAGGCACGGCAGGGTCCCCTCGAGCTCCATGCAATCCCCGCCGTGCCCCGTGACTGGCGCCCCTCCCCAAAGGCGCAAGTGCATCGCAACCCTAGGTCGAAAGCATCGAGGGGTCAAACGAAGTACCGGCCCACTCGAATTCCTTGCGTGGCGTCGCGGCAGGGTCGGCGGAACACGGAAAATCGCTAGCGCCAATCGAGCCCCAGGTCGAGCGTTTTGGCCGAATGCGTAAGCGCCCCCACGCTGATGCGGTCCACGCCGCTGGCGGCGATCGCCGCGATGGTTGACAGATTCACGCCGCCCGACGCTTCCAATTCGACGCCGGGAGCCACCCCGTCACGAAGCGTCACACATCGCCGCAAGAGTTCGACCGACATGTTGTCCAATAGCACGATGTCGGGCTTCTCGGCGAGCACTTCGCTGAGTTGCTCGAAGGTGTCGACCTCGACTTCGATCAGCAGGGGAACTCCGCGTTGGCTCGCTGCCATTGTGTCGACGAACTCACAGGCGCGCCGCACTGCCTCGGCGATTGTAAGGTGTCCGGTGCCTTGCGTCTGGGCTGCCAGGGCAAGGTGGTTATCCTTGATCAGAATCGCGTCGAACAATCCAGTGCGATGGTTCCTGGCGCCGCCGCAATGCACGGCGTATTTTTCCAGTCGCCGCCAGCCAGGCGTGGTCTTGCGGGTGTCGTAGATGCGGGCCTTCGTGTCTTGCACGGCGTCGACATATTGACGCGCGAGCGTGGCGATGCCCGATAGTCGCCCGATCAGATTCAATAGGATTCGTTCGGCCGTGAGCAGGCTGCGTGCGGGGCCTGTAAGAGTCGCCAATGCCTGCTGTGCCTGGATCCGATCGCCATCGTTGACGTTGGGCACGAGTTGCATCGTGACATCCATTTCCGAGATGGCCAATTCGGCGGCTTGCAAGCCACAGGCCACGCCGGATTGGCGCGTGACAATTGCAGCTTCGGCTTGGGTGCCGCTGGGGACGAGTGCCAGCGTCGTCCAGTCGAACAGCCGGTCGAGGTCCTCTCGAATCGCCAGCCGCACGATTTGTCGGCAGTCTTCTTCGACCGCTGCGTCCCAAGTGATTTGGTTGAATTCCTTCGACACGATGCCTCTACCGCCCCGGCTCGTATGGCCCGAGCGTTGGCCTCAACTTTGTGTAATTCGCAACTTTCAGTCATAATACCGACTGCCATGAGCCCCTCCTATCCCCAGCGCCGGCCTCCCTTGCAGCCCAAGCGGCGATCGCCATGGCTTAAGCGCCTCGACCAGGCGGCCGTGGCTGCGCTGGTGATGTCGGCGCTCGTCAGTCTGGGAGTCTATTGGGTCGCGCACGGTGGATTAAGCGGCCGGGCGATCGAGGTCGATCGCGCCGCGACGCGGCCGGTGGCGTTCGAAGTGGATATTAACCTGGCCGATTGGCCGGAACTATCCGCCCTGCCGAACATCGGCGAGACGCTCGCCAAGCGCATCGTCGACTCGCGCCAGGAGGACGGTCCATTTGCCGATCTTGACGAACTGCGGCGTGTGCGCGGCATCGGTCCCAAGACCTTGGAGCAAATCCGCCCCTACCTGCGTCCACTGCCGCCCAGCGGCAACGTGGCCGGGCGGTAGCCAATATCGGTCGCCTCGCGTATTCTTCTTAGTTGCGGTGTGGCGAATACCTCGCTCACTGGCCCTCGGAAGACTCCTCCCTGCCCTGCCCGGTTGCCACGGAACTTCGCGTGCCATTCGAACTAGTCAGTCAGTTCAGTCCGGCCGGTGATCAGCCGGAGGCGATCAACGTATTGGTGGATGGCCTGCGCAGTGACCGCAAGAGCCAGGTGCTGATGGGGGTCACCGGCTCGGGCAAGACATTTACCATGGCGAACGTGATCCAGCAGGTGCAGCGTCCAACGCTGGTGCTGTCGCACAACAAGACGCTGGCGGCACAGCTCTATTCGGAGTTCAAGGAATTCTTTCCGCACAACGCGGTGCACTACTTTGTCAGCTACTACGACTACTACCAGCCGGAAGCGTATATCCCGCAGCGCGATATCTACATCGAAAAGGACGCCTCGATCAATCAGGAGATTGACCGCTTGCGACTGGCCTCCACCAGCGCGTTGGTCAGTCGTCGCGACGTGATCATCGTGGCGAGTGTCTCGTGCATCTACGGCTTGGGATCGCCCGAGGACTACAAGGCAATGATGGTTGGCCTGCGACGCGGCATGACCGTTGATCGCGACGCCGTGTTGATGAAATTGGTCGACGTACAGTACGAGCGAAACGACGTGGAGTTCGCCCGGGCGAAGTTTCGCGTGCGAGGAGATTGCGTTGAAGTGTGGCCGTCTTACGAGGAATTCGCGTATCGCATCGAGTTTTGGGGAGACGAGGTCGAGCAACTGTCGATCATCAATCCCATCAGCGGCGAGGTGGTTCGCCAGGAAGCGGAAATATTCGTCTATCCCGCCAAGCACTTTGTCATGCCTGAAGAACGGATCGCCGCAGCGATCGATGCGATCAAGCAGGAACTCGAAGAACGGCTTGAAGTGCTGAGGAATGCGGGCAAATTGCTCGAAGCGCAGCGGCTCAACGCCCGTACCCGGTTCGACATCGAAATGATGCTCGAAGTCGGCTTCTGTCCTGGGATCGAGAACTACAGCCGCCCGCTGTCGGGGCGGCCACCCGGTTCGACACCGCACACGCTGTTCAATTTCTTTCCGGACGACTATCTATTGTTCGTTGACGAATCACACGCCACGGTGCCGCAGGTCCGGGCGATGTTCGCGGGCGACCAGAGCCGCAAAACGACACTCGTGGAGCATGGCTTCAGACTCCCCAGCGCCCTGGACAATCGCCCTCTCAAGTTCGAGGAGTGGGAAAAAAAGATCAACCAGGTGGTCTACGTTTCAGCGACTCCAGGACCGTACGAGCTCGACCAGACGGGAGGCGAATTCGTCGAGCAGATCATCCGCCCGACGGGTTTGTTGGACCCGGTGATCGAAGTGGCCCCGGCCCGCACGCAGGTGCCACATTTACTCAGCCAGATTCGCGAGCGAGCGGCCGTAAGCGAACGCGTGCTAGTCACCACGCTTACCAAACGACTGGCCGAGGACCTGTCCGCTTATCTGGTCGAACAAGGCGTGAAGTGCAAATGGCTGCATAGCGAACTCGATGCGTTTGAACGCGTGGAACTCCTGCGCGATCTCCGCCAGGGGCAGTTCGAGGCGCTGGTGGGTGTGAACCTGCTTCGAGAGGGGCTCGACCTGCCCGAGGTTTCGCTGGTGGCGATCCTCGATGCCGACAAGGAGGGGTTCTTACGCAGCGAAACCTCCCTGATGCAGACGATCGGGCGCGCGGCACGCAATGTCAACGCCAAAGTTCTGCTCTATGCCGATCGGGTAACCGACTCGATGCAACGGGCCATCGATGAGACCGAACGCCGGCGATCGGTGCAGCAGGAATACAACCGAGAGCACGGTATTACGCCCGAGACGATTCGCAAGAGCATCCGGGCGGGGATCGAGGGCGAGGCCAAGGCACATGCGGCCGCCAATGCCGCCGTGGGGCGTTCGGACGAGGCACAATACATCACCGAGGAATACTTGGCCGAGCTCGAAGGCGAAATGATGTCGGCAGCCGACGCTCTAGAGTTCGAGCGGGCTGCTGGAATTCGCGACCGGATTGAGAAGATGCGCGGCTCGCTCGGAAAGAAAGTAGACGAAGTCGACGTGCGGGGCGGGGGCAACGGCCGACGCCGGCGTGGCAAGGGAGGCCGATTGCCGAGGCCGAAGCGATAGAGGGCAGCTTTTCGGCACTCGATGAGACGGTACCGCGCACGTGATCTGCGCATAAAACAAGGGAGAGACGCACCGAACTGAGCGTCTCTCCCCGATCGTATGTTTCAGCGAGTGTCTCGCCAGAAAACGCCTGCTTATTCAGCGGGGGTTTCGGGAGCGGCTTCGGGCGTAGCTTCCGGAGTTGCTTCGGGAGTGGCTTCGGGGGTGGCTGCGGGCTTCTTCTCGCAACCGACGGTGAACAGACCCAGGCCCAGCAACAGGAACAGCGGAGCAAACTTCTTCATGACGCACCTTCCGTCTCAATTGTCATATTCAGCCCACGCAGGACCTCCCTGCTTGGTCTCTATGTACAACGATCCACCATGCCAGCTGTTTATTCCCGTACTGCGAATTTTTCTCGGCAATGCCAAGCAGGATAGGCTGGGTAGATGGGAGAGTCGGCATAGGGCGCTATCGTTGACGGCTCTCGGTGCGATCTCCCGGGGACCGACGCTTCTGTTCGTCCGTGGGCGCGCCAAAAAACTCGTCCAGAACATCCGGGATGTCGAGGGCGCGATCTTTGGCGTCTTCCGCCATCTGAGCGGCAAATTCGGCCATTTCGTCATGCTGTTTTTTGAGTTGCGAATCGATCTTGTCTCGGCTTCGTTGCACCTCGCCCTTCGCATCGCGGGCGAACCTGTCCCAGTCATCCTGGACGCGGCGAGCTTGGCGTTCGACGGCGTGTTGCGTATCGGTGGCGAGTTGCTCGATGTTGTCCGCGGGCCGCGCGGCGGCGGGCGGTGTTTCCTGTTTGCCACATCCGACATGCAACGTGGCAAGCAACGCCAACATGGTCCAAGTTCTGACGTTCATGTGGTTTCCTTTCCATGCAAAGATGCGAAAAGTGGTCGACCGACCGGCAGATCGCGGGTGCGCCTGGGCCCTCGCTGCGTCCCGGCGGAGTGTAGCGGCCCGGGTGATGGCCTCAAACCCTGATTTTGCATTGACTTGGAGCTCTCGGACCGACAAGTGCAGGGGGGGGCGTTGAAATTGCCAAGATTGCCCTGTTGCCGCCGAACTTGCAAATGGATGCAGCTAACCAAAACCAGGACGGATGCGCGGACAAAAACTGGGATTGGAATGCCAGCACGGTATACTTACCGGCGCAAAAGCGTACTCTTCCGCTAGCAACGGGCTAGCTGGGGCACGACCGGAATTTCGCGATCCGATTGGCGGCACGCGATGGGCCTCTGGTCGGGGCTGGCGATCATGTCGGAACTGAATTTGCCCGATCGGGAATAAATCGTTGGCGTCGGGCCTCTTAGAAACTGGAAGGGCGAACCATGGCTGATCGTGCTGCGCCGTTGGCGGTTGCCAAATTGGTCGCGGACTATCACGAAGCGTTGTACCGTTATGCCTACCGGCTCAGCGGTTCGACGTCGGATGCCGAGGACTTGACCCAACAGGTCTTCCTTGTCGCCCACCAGAAGTTGGACCAGGTGCGCAATGCCGACAGCGTACGCGGCTGGTTGTTTACAGTGTTGCGTAACTGCTATTTGAAGGGCCGACGCAAAGGACTAGGTTTGCCGATTGCCGACCTGGACGTCAACAAAATCCCCGAGGAGCCGCCGGCCGAACCGATCGACAGCCAGGAGTTGCAGGCCGCCATCGACACCCTGGGAGACGAGTTCAAATTAGTCGTTTTGTTGTTTTATTACGAACACCGATCTTACCGAGAGATTGCCGAAACGCTGGAAATTCCCCTGGGAACCGTGATGAGCCGCCTGGCGCGTGCGAAAGCGCATTTGCGTGAGCGGTTGTCGGAGCCAAACAAGACCGAGTCGGCCCGTGCGAGAGCTGTAGACTCTCCGCTGGCCGGTCCAACGTACCACCACCCCACGGTCACCCGAAGGTAACCCTGGGGATATAGACGAGCTTCCAATGGACAAACGCATTCGTGAGGGAATCGAGGCTTGCCGGCCCGGCAGTGACGATTTGCTCGATTCGGACTTGGCCGATACGGCGGAGGCGATTCGGCAGGACGCCGACGCCGAGCTGACGCGCCAGCGAGTGCAGAAGTGGGACGTCGCCATCGGTGCATCGCTTGAACAAATTCCGGTGCCCGCGGACTTGGCCCAGCGGATTTTGACTCGGCTTGAGGCGCAAAGCGAGTCACCATTGGGAGGTTTGTCGCAGTCGCTACTGAACAACGTGGTGAGCGCGGCACACGAGGCGACACCCGTGGAAAGCGGTACCGTGGATCTGGCGGCCCCGCGTAGTATTTGGCAGCGTCGGCATTGGGCGGGCGCTTCGCTTTCGGTCATCGCGGCCGCGGTGCTCGTCGTGGTCGTCGGCTACTGGCTGCAGTGGGGGAGCGATCTGCCACTTGATCAACTTGCAGCGCACTGGCACGATGAACTGACCAATAAGTGGCAACCGGCGAAGACGTCGCCCAGAAATTTCCCAGTGCCCGGTGCGGTTCGGGTGCCACCCAGCCGCTGGCAATGGATCGGGCGTATACGCCAACGCAGGTAGTGGCCTACGAATTGGTCCACGGTAAGACCAAGGCCATGCTCTATGTGGCTCGTATGCCTCGGGCCGATCTCTCGAGTACGCCGCCCGTTTCACCCCTGTCTGACGCGGCCGGCCAGGCCATCTCGTACTGGCGGTCGGGTGACATCGTCTACGTGCTAGTAGTTCCCGACGCGCGAAGCTATCGAGTATTTATCCAACCGCCATCAGCGCCGCTGGCAATTATAGTGCCGCCATCGCAGCACCGATATGATGGTCGTGCAATTCGGATCCGCGCCGTGGCACGTAAAATCGCTTAATCTCGTAGCCCTTGTCGCGCCGAAAGCCCTAATAGCGAGTCCCGTGCTAGACTTCGGAGGGAAGATGCCCGCTGAGTGCGCGCCTTTCCGACCAAGGGGCGGCGGTATTTCCCGCACGATTACCGACGTCGGCCGAAGTTCCCATCGTTGAGGATCGCAGAGACGAAGGCAGTTGACCGGAAAGCGGCAACCCGCGCCGCGCAAGACTCCGTAACGACGGCCGAGACCCATTTCAGTTGGTGGCGTGTACGCTTTCATCGAGCAGGCACGCTGCAAAGGAGACATACCGATGCGTCGTCCCACCTGGATACCGCTGTCGCTGTTGATTGTTCTGTGGGCAGTTCCGAGTTTCGCTCAGGATTCGCCGTTCGATGTACGTCGTGACGCGCCCCCTGCCCCTGCGGCTCAACAACCGAGTGCCGCAACTCCGCAATCGCCGGAAATGTGGCTCTACGAGCGCGAGCGTGAACGCTACGAGAGTCCTAAAATGGCCGTTCGCCGCAAGGCCGAGCTCAAGGGGATGCAGCGGGCCGCACGCCTGGCCTCGCAAAAATGGTACGGCATCAACAACTCTCGGCCCTATGTGACCTCGACGCCGATGTTGGGCGGTTACCAGTCGGCATTCTGGGGTTCCAACACCTACGATCCCAACCGCTGGCGCGTCTACCCGCCGTATGTCGTGCTGCACCCGAACGCAGATCGCTACTGACGGCAACACGCCGCTCGTGCGTTGGCAGCTCCGTCGTTGGAACGCGCGGGCGGTTGCGGCGGGCAGGGCTGGGCTACTACGATAAACGGCTCGGACTCCTGACACCGCATCAATGGCGGCTTGATGAATCGCGGCGAAACCTTCCAGCTTTCCGGACGTCACTATCGCACCGGGCTGCCCATTCAGCTTGATGTCGGCGACGGCAGAATTACCGGCGTGCGCCAGCGATCCGAATCTGCTGGTCCCCTGCCGTGGCTGGCGCCGGGGTTTATCGACATTCAGAGCAACGGGTATGGCGGACAGGAATTCGCCTCACCTGCACTGACGATCGAAAAGGTCGTTGCAATTGCGATGCGGCAGGCTGAATTCGGCGTGACGCAGTTTCTGCCGACGGTGACCACGGCAAGCTTCGACACGATCGTACATAGCCTGCGAACGATCGCCGCGGCTTGCCACCAACGGTCGGACGTGGACCATATCGCACCCGGCATTCATCTTGAGGGGCCGTACATCGCCAGCGAGGACGGTCCGCGAGGCGCGCATCCGCTGACGCACTGCCGACCACCGGATTGGGAGGAGTTCCAGCGGTTTCAGGAGGCGGCCGACGGACGCTTGCGACTGCTCACACTATCTCCCGAGTATCCACAATCGCCCGAGTTCATTCGTCGTGCGGTCGACAGCGGCGTGGTCGTTTCGATCGGACACACGGCCGCCGATTCAGCACAGATCCGAGCCGCCGTCGACGCTGGAGCCCGTTTGAGCACGCACCTGGGCAATGGCGCGCATCGCATGCTTCGTCGGCATCCCAACTACCTGTGGGACCAATTGGCAGAGGACCGGCTAATGGCGAGTCTGATCGTCGATGGGCACCACCTTCCGCCGGAAGTGGTGCAGTCGCTAGTCCGTGCCAAGACTCCCAGTCGCTGTATTTTGGTGAGCGACTTGTCCGGCCTGGCGGGGCTTCCGCCGGGACGTTACGACACGGAGCTTTGTGAACTCGAGATCTTGGCCGACGGCCGGCTGGTGATTGCCGGACAAGATCAGCTACTGGCCGGGGCGTCGCGGCCGATCGGAGACGGCATTGCCAACGTAATGCGCTTTGCTGGGGTTGATCTGGCCACGGCGGTTGAAATGGCGACCGAGCACCCGGCTCGCCTGCTGGGGCTCAAACCGGTTCGCCTGGAACTGGGCGATTCGGCTGACATCACGTTCTTTGATTTGCCGGATGCCTCAAGCGGAGCTGGTGGCCAGCTACGCATTCGCGCCACAGTGAGCGGCGGCGTCATGAGCGGCAGTTCTCGCTAGCCGTACCGGCGTCAGCGTTCGGAGACCTGGAATTGCAGCGTCCCGGGGCTCCTCAGCTTAATTTTTTGTAAGCCAAAATAATGTTGTTGCGTAGACAAAAATACCTGCTAAGCTGCTTGAAAGGCGGTATTTCAACGAATAGGTCGATCGGAAAGCAGCGCCAAATGCCTGAATTTTCGCCCCAGCTCCAGGGTCAGTCGAAGCGGTCTGGCGAAATCCGCATGCCGGCGACCGCCAACCGAATAGCGGGTTTCAGCCTCGTCGAGCTGCTGATCGTCATTGCGATTATGGGTATTCTGGTCGCTTTGCTCTTGCCGGCGATACAAGCGGCGCGTGAAGCAGCACGGCGCACGCAATGTTCGAGCAACCTGCATCAGCTTGGACTGGCAATCCAAACCTACCACGACGTGCAAGGTGTATATCCGCCCGCCTACATCGGTAGTCCCTATGCCACCGGCACCATTGCCGGCGTTGGTTTTCCGGATGGAAACGCCAATGGCCCGTCCGGCTTTGCCTGGGGAACATTGATTCTGCCGTTTCTGGAGGAGTCGAATCTGACTTGGCAGTTCAACATGAAGTTAGCCTGTTGGGCGCCTGAGAACGCCGCTGCGGCAAAAACCCGCGTCGAGGTGTTTCTCTGCCCGTCCGCTTCTGGTGGCAGCGACGGCTTTGTTGTGGACCGCGGACAAGGCGACGCCTGGGACCCTTCGCTTTCGAACACGCCGTATGACCCCGAGATCTTCTTCGCGCATTCGCACTACGTAACGAACGCGGGAATCCACCAGCCCTGGGGACGCGTGACCGAGTTCACGGATTTCACGAAGCCTGAAACCGTAAGTGCCGGAGGACAGACGTACATCGCCACGATCGATGGCCCGTTTTATCGCAACGCCAAATTGCGGGCTAAAAACATCACGGACGGACTGTCCACCACCATTTTTATTGGTGAACATAGCTCCGTCCTGAGCAACAAGACTTGGGTGGGGGTGGTGCCGTACTCAGTGACTTGTCCAAAGTTTCCGTTTCCCTCGGCTTGCAATAGCGGCGGCGCGCTTGTTGCAGCGCACAGCGGACCGGACACGCACGATCGGCCCCAGGTCATCATTCACGCTCCGAACAATCCATTTGGCCATACGGACGAGATGTACGCCGAACACCCCGAGGGCGCCAACATCTTGTTCGGCGACGGCTCGGTTAAGTTCATGAGCGAGGCAATTCATCCCCTGACGTTTGTCGCCCTATCGACCCGCAACGGGGAAGAAATGGTTTCCTATGATGGCGAGCAATGAAGGTTGCAAATCGGTTCCAGAGCGAACGTGGCGACCGCGGGTTCCCCGTTTCTGTGTGGTTGCGGTTCCACTCGTCGCGCTTTTGCTGTGGGGCTGCGGAAGCACGCCGCAACTGGGTAGTGAAGAGTGCCTGGGGGCTGCCGACGGTCTGTGGACTGCGGTCACGGCCCAAGACATTCAGTTCATCGATACCAGTGCGAAAGTCATCGAACAGTTGCACGTCGACGGCAAGATGGCGGACGATTCGTTCGAGATCTTGACGGGCGTCATCGCCAGCGCGAGCCGGCCAGTGGGACAAGGCGCGCAACGACTTGAAGCAGTTCGCACGCGGACAACGACCGCCGGAAAAGACCTAGTCGTGTGGCGAATAGCAATTAGAATTGGCCACCAAAAACGAAGAGGGTCGGCAGCCGTTAGGCTCCCGACCCTCTTGACCGGTCTCAACAGCGCACCGCCTATTGCTGTTGCGGTGCGGGCGCTTGCTGTTGCTGCGCTTGATCCGGCTGCTTCATCCGTACCAGCATCCATTGTTGCGTCCGGTCCTTGCCAAAGTGCACCAACACGGGCGCCTCGTCCTGAGTGAGGTTGACAATACCCGCTTCGTAGACCGTGTCTTTGTTGTCGCCCACGGTCCAGGCGGCTCGTTGCGTCTTCTCGTCAACCGATCCCTCGACCTGCAGCGTGTTGCCGCTTAGCATGTCGCAGAAGTTGCCGGCGATCGTACCGCTCTTGTTGGTCGCCAGTTGGAACAACGCGGTGGCGCTGGATTGCTCTCCCTGTACCAGGCCGAACACACCCAGCGGAGTCCACTCTCCCTGGTTGGGGTCCGTGTCCTGGGCGTTGTTGGCGATGGCCTGAGCCTGCTGGTAGTACTCGTCGGCCGAGGCAGTGGGTTGATCGCCGTAGTAGACCTCGTCACCGTCGTAGACGACGTTGGTCCCATAGTCGTAGTAAATCGGTGCCACACCGCCACCCCAACCATACCAGGCGCCCAGCGCGGGCCAGGTGGACCAGGCCCAAGCGGAACCGACGCCCCAGCCTGCGGCAAACCAAGCGCCGGGATGGTTATGCCACCAGTTATTGTTGAAGTAATTGTGGTTCCAGAAGTTATTGCGAACCGTGTTTCCTCGGTCGCGCATCGCGTTGTTCGACCAGGCATGAGTGGCATGGCCGGCCGGCAGATAATTACGGGCACCCGCGTGGCCGAAGCCGAAGTCGCTCGGCAAATTGGCGTGTTGCCCGAAGCTGCGGTCGCCGGCGAACGAGCCGCGGTCGAAACCGCCGCCGCGTAAGCCGTTGAAACTATCGAGTCCGGGACCAAAGTTGCGAGGTCCGCCCGCACCCCGGAAGCCGTCAATGCCGCCGCCGTAACCACCGAAGCCGCCGCCACGATAGCCCCCGAAGCCAGCGCCACCAAATCCACCGCCTCGATAGCCACCACCACCGAACCCACCGCCGTGGAAACCGCCGCCACCGCCGTGGAATCCGCCACCGCCGCGGGCCGCACAAGGCTGCGTCGAACCAACCAGTAGAGCCAAGGCGGCGACCAGTGTCGTTGCCGTCTTCAACATGAGAAACTCCTTACGCACGCATGAGAAAATGATGTTTGCTGGAAATACAGAATCTGCCGCCGTACCCTATTCGGAAACCCGCTCGACACGCACGACGGTCGTGTCGGGTAACAGCTGGTCGTTCAGGCTGCGCTCGACGCTCTGCCAGGTAAACGAATTGTTGTCCCCCTTGGTCAGATAGTTCGTGGCCAGGCTGGTGCTGCCGTCGGGCAGAATGCTTGAGGCAGTGACCCGCCAGCGACCACCTTGATCGTCCCACATTTCGTGACCGAATCCGCCACTGGAGTCAAACGTCCAGGAGACGATCTGGTCCGCCAGCGGGTCGTAGCCGATAATCTGCGTGCCAGCACTGAGTTCCTTCCCGTTTTCCTGTACGTTGAAAGACCGCTTCAGGAAACTCTTTTCGGGCATCCATTCGCAACGCATTTGGTAGACCTTGCCGGCGCCCAGGTCGGCTTTCCACTCACCGATAAGAAAGCTCAGATCGGCGAGTTGCTCGGAATCGTTGGAGGTCGCTGGGTGAGACTCGTTCACGTTCGTGAGCAGCCACTTGCCGTTGCGCTTCGCGTGCACGGCCGTGTACTTTGTCGGCGGGCCAGCCGGACGCGAGTTCGATTGTCCCTTGGCAATGCCGGTTTCGATGGCGACATCGGGACTGAGGAACTTGATCGAGTCGATTTGCACCTCGACCTTCGCCCCTGGCCGATCGGCAAAGATCGCGGCGAAGTCCTGTTCGAGTTCGTCGCGTCCCTTGAAGGTGCGTCCCGTTACGTCGATCAGCTCGCCATCCTCGGCAAACATTGCCGCCAGGGCTTTAGCGTCGGCGTCGGCGAAGGCCTTTTCGTAGGCCTTTGCCGATGCGCGAATGGCGGCTTCGTCCTCGTTGCTCTGTGCAGCAGGATTCGCCTTCTCAACCGAATCATTGGCGCGAACGGCCGCGGCCGATGACAGGATGGCGACGGTTGCGGTCAGGTATGCCGCGCCTTTGAAGAAACTAACCAAATGCATCGTGAGAACCCTTGATACGAGAATTGATCGTGGAAAGCATAAAGTCACGCCGACGCGGTGGCGTGCTTGTGCAAGTTTCGCAGCGCCAACGAGAGCATGATCCACATCCAGCCGTTGAACAGCATTTCCAGGCCAATCAGCAATCCAATCACCCATAGCGCCCCCTCGGGCAAAGTGCGATAGATGACGACGCCGGCCAGGAAAGTGATGACACCGTTGAGCAGGGCCCAGCCCCATTGCGGAAACTGAATGACCAACGCCGCCGTGGTGCGGAAGATGCCCATCACGATGAACGCGATGGCAATAAACAGCGTTAGCGCGAGCGCCGACTCAAACGGATTTTCGGTGAACACGAACCCGCATGCCAGGTAGAGGATGCCGACCAGGAGTTGCAGCAAGAATCCACTCCACTTACCGGCCCAGAAGGAACTGATGATTGTCGCGATGCCGCCGATCATTAGCAGAACTCCCAGCACGACCGGCACGGCGATCGATGTGCCCACCATCACCGGCGGAAACACGATTGCCAGCGTGCCACAGATGGCCAGTAGCGCACCCAGCAGAAGGAACCACCACCAATGTTGGCCCATGTGTTCGAGTTCGTGACGAAGCGTTCCAAGCGGCGACGGGGTCGTGGCGTTCATGGCGTGAGCCCTTTCAGAAATCAGAAAACTGTATGCAGTGTGAATGCCGGTGTACGAAACTCGGGCGATGGGCTCGCATGCAAGCCGTCGACCCGCGATCGGCCCACACTTGGGTGGGCCGCGATACTCTCTGCAAGTCTAGGTCGCAATGCGCGGAGCGTAAAAATGGTTGTACTAATGAGTTGCGACGCGGGCCATTTAGTTTGTGCGCTCACAGCGAACCACGGGCACTGGCGAGGCCAAGAATCCAGGGGCGACATCGCCCTTCTACCGGCGCGACCCGTTCAACAGCGATTCCACGGAATCGCCGGCCAGCAGGGCGTCACCGGAAGGGTTGATGGCCGTAGCCAACGCGCTCACGTCGCCGCGAATGGCCAAATCGAGCCAGTAGGCGAGCGCACAACCGAAAAAGCCCGTCGCCGCAATCGCGCCGATCACGCTACGGTCGACATCCTTCAGCAACAAAGCCGCTAGGGCGAGAAATGGAACCGCCACGGTAAGTCCCAGCACGATGCGTCCGACTCTTGCCAGGTTGGCGAGTTCTGGCAGTTCTCGGGCATCAGGCGGTCGCGCCTGCAAGAGCCAGGGATAACAAACCCGCACCGAGAGAAATGTGACGACGTAGTAGCTCTGTGTTGCCGCGATCAGACCGCACAGCATGTTGGACACAATGAAGTGGACATAGTTCGCGGCGGAGATCTGGCCAGGCCCCCCTGCCCCGAAGCGCATCCAGGTGGGAAACACAAAGCCGGAAACGGCCCACAGCGCCGCCGATACCAAGGCCGTGGCCGCACCTAAACGCAGACAGCGTCGCACCAGATCTACCGACGGCGGTGGTTCAACGCTATCGGCCCGAGCCAATCGCATCAAGGTTCCAAAGAGCCGCCAACGCGTCGCCACGATGTATCCTAGACCGATCGTGTATGCGATGGAGTTGACTGCCAATATCTGCGAACCGAAGAAAAGGTGCTGTGCCTCGGGGCTTAGCTGGTCGACGATTTGACTGAAATTGTAGACGATGTTCAGCCCACTAAGGACGATGTTTGGCTGGAGGCCCAGAGTGAGCGTCGTCGCTACCGGATGACGCCGCAACATCGACTGCCAACGACCACGGGCCCGCAACAGCGATCGGGCGCACGGTTGCAGGCAGAGATCAAGTTCGCGGGCCAGGTCGCCGGCTGATTGGTAGCGATCATTGGGATTTGGTTCTAGGCATTTTGTTAGCACTTCGGCGACGGCCGGCGGACAGTCAGGTGGCAGGAGCGCGCGGTCTTCGGCCGGTAGGCCCTCGCGGCGGAAAGCCGTCATGGCCGGCAGGGCAAGCGACCAATCGGCAGGCATTGCTAAGCCAGCAAAGGGACGCACCCGCGTAAGTAGCTCCCAAAGCATTAGCCCAAGCGCGTAGACGTCTGCTCGTCCGTCGATTTCGTCGGGAGTTCTTTCGTGGGCCGGGTTATAGGCTTCGAGCTGCTCGGGCGACATGTATGCCAGCGTTCCGCCAAAGTAGGCGGCGGGCGTGACGCCGTCGAGTTTCGAGCAACTGATATTGAAGTCGGCCAGCCGTGGCTGTCCATCGGCACCGACCAGAACGTTGGCCGGTTTGATATCGCGGTGCAGTATGCCTTGGGCGTGAGCGTGGGCCAGTGCGCCTGCCATCCGGACACCGATCCAGCAAACAACTTCCGGCCAACTGGCCGTCAACAGTTTGTAGCGCGTGAGCGAGTCGGCCGGTGGTTCTTCACCGTTTTCGAGCAGCGCCTGGTCGACGGCGGCCAGCAGCGACGCTCCGGATAAGCGTTCGGTGGGCCGGGCCCGGATGTGCTCAAGCACGCCGTGCAACGTACCTCCCGGAACGTATTGCATGTAGAGCAGTCGCAGCCGCGAGTCGACCAGTTGCCGCTGATCGAACACGTGGACGATATTTGGGTGTTCGAGCTGAGCAAGTGTCTGCGGTTCGAAGCTGCGATCGCGCAAATCTTCAATGCGACGATGCGCTGCATTGACTTTTGCCGGGCGCGGAACACCGTTGCGAAGGCCCCTTTCCCCAAGGGCGCCAAGAGTTCAAAGTCGTCCAACAGCTGACCCGGCTCAAACGATGGTATTTTGCGCGCCTCGACGAGCAACGTCGACTGGGTCGGTGCATCGATGCTCAATAGCCTTCGTAACTCACCTGCCCGCGTTGGAAAGCGGTCGCAAAACTCCTCCAGCGTGACGTCGTCTCCCTGCTGTCGGCGCACGTGAAATTCTTCGTACACGAGGTCGCAGGGAATGCCGCCGTCGGCCGCGAGCTCGGGAAAGTCGCTCAGATACTGTTCGATCAGCTTCGGCCACCGCCGGCCGTGCCAGCGGTGCTCAAGGTCGACCTTGATCAGCTCGACGAGCGTCAAACGGCGTAGAATCGGCGGTCCGGCCGGGACGAAATCCAAGAGCACGGGAGGCTTCGGGGCGTCCTCCCAAACCTCAATGAACTGATCGATGTGCTCGGACAACTGGTCCCAAACCAGGGACGGGTCGATGTGCGTCAACGTATCGGCGGCGTGCGACATCGATCGTTGAATGCGGGTAGAGGCAGCGAGAAGGCGCTCGTCCGTCGAACGCAACCGTGTAAGTATACCACTACCACGGACGGCAGCGATAAGGGTCTGGCCGTGACGCCGGCCCGCCATTTGGCTTGCAAGCGGAAACGCCGGTGACCGTTTTCGCGCGCGAGCGCGCAGCGAAAAACCGCGGCGCCCGGCAGCCTTTCGGGGAGGCCACCGCACGCCACGGTCGACAGGGACGTTCCGTTGACCACGGGCCTACTTCGAGGGGACTTCCAGTTGTGAGCGGGAAATGATCGCCACATTGTTGGTCTTGTCTGATTCGATGACCAGATTGTCGATGTCGGCGGCCACGAGCAGGTCCGTGAAGGCGGTCGACTGTCCGGTCGAATTGGCCAGTTGCATTGCGGTATGTGGAAGTCGAACGGTTACCTCGCCTGACTCACCACTGGCCAAGCCCGCGACTTCCACCATCGTTTGCGGCGATTGTTCATAGGCTTGACCGTCGATAGAGGCGATCAGAGCCAAGCGGAACTTACCGGCAGCGACCATTCCCTGGTTGCGAAACTTCACGCGGTAGGCCGGACCTACCAATAGCGTAGCCGGTTCGACATACTGCACGTCTTCGAGTACCAAATCAGGTTTACTTGCGACACTTACGTCGACCTGGGCGGGTGTTTGCGTCGAGACCGGCACGACATCATTCACGATTGCCGTGGGGGTCGCGTAGGAGGGACCGTAGTAGGGGCTATTCCAATAGTTGCCGCCGCCGTAGAGCGGCCAGAACACGGGCCACGGGCAATTGTGGTGACAGTGGTTGTGGCCGTTTCCCGTGCCGCCGTCGTTGCCGCCACCGGGGTTGCCATTGCCCTGGCCCGGATCGATTGGCTTGCCGCCCGGCAGCGGTCCAACGTTGCCGGGGTTGAATGGCCCAACAATTGGACCACCCGGAAACTTGAACTTGCCAGAACCGCCGGTGACGAGTGGTCCGCCGGGGAAATTGATCTTGCCGCGGTCCTTCAGCTTAATGACATCGCTGGACAACTGCTTGAACTGACCGAGCTTTCCGGTTCCCAGGTTTTTGCTGAGGTTGCTGGTCTTGAGAACGTTTGAGTTGAATTTGCCCGTCTCAAGCTTGACGGAATTCGTCCAATTGTTCGCCGACTGGAGGGAACTCGTGTTCAGCCGCCGAAAGTTGTTGCTATTGGACTTGGCATTGCCGATGGACTTGAACTGTGTGGCGTGGAACTGGTTTCCGCCGGACTTCATGGCGTTGCCAGAGCTGTGATGACCTCCGTGGTTACCCGCCAGGCTTGCGTTGGGAACCATGACTCCCGTCAGGATTGCCACCGCCGCGATACGACCGAACTTGTTGAAAACTCGAGTCATGATGCACGCTCGCTTTCAGTGTCTGAGGTCTGTTTCGGAGAGCTTTCGTCCCCTCTACCTCAGCCAAGCGTGCGCGCGGCCGAAATGTTACAGGGCTGCAAAAAAATCGTCGCGGCAGCTGCTGCGTCATCAGAAGCGGTTGGCAGGAGACTACTTGCGCCGATCATCGGGGGGCATTCTCAGGACCCAGGACTTTCTGCAGGCGATCGAGGCTGCGGGTCAACATGACGCGGACCGCACCGTCACTCTTTCCAAGACGTGCGGCAATTTCCTTGCTGGGCAGCCCCTCGATATACCTCAGCCGCAATGCATCGCGTTGCTCGCTGGGCAAGCTGGCCAGGGCTTCAAACAGCCGAGATTCTCGCCCTTTCCGCGAGAGTGCCTGCGTGGGAGTCGTCATCGAGGCCACGAGCAGGTCGACGATGGCCGCGTGCCGGCCGTCGCCGCCGGGTGCGCTAGCGCAACTTCGCGGCCGGCATCCCGTTTTTGAGCACCGTAGAAACGGCGGTGCGCATCGACAATGCGGTGCTCGGCAATCTGACACAACCAGGAAAACGGCTCGCGATGATTGAAGTCAGTCTCGGGCAGCGCCCGCACGGCCTCGACACTCACCTCTTGAAAGACGTCCTCCGATTCAATCTTGCGCCGCAAGCCGGCGCCGAGATGTCGTTCGATGTACGCGAACAGCGGCTTGCGAACCGAGCGCAGATATTCGGCGAGTGCCGAAACATCGTGCGTCTTGATGCGGTCAACTAGTTGTGAGTCATCCATGCGACTCCGACCCAGGGCGTACGAGGCAGGCGTTCAGTCGTGAGAAACGGACCCAACATGGTCGGCCCGCGGCCGCCGGTGCGGACCCAACAACTCACTTTCAGCCAGTGGGCGCTCATGGTCGCCGTGCGAAAGCTCAGGATCGTCGGCCGTCCAAGCTTCGGTCGGACCGCCTTGGGGGGCCGGGTGCTCGTCGTTCTTGGGCGCGTGCGCCCCACCCCCACTCATCAGAGCATAGATGTAGTATAGCGCCGGAATCAAGAACAGCACCAAGCCGGTCGCCATGATCAAGCCAAAGCAAAGGCTGGTTGCCATCGGAATCACAATCTGAGCCTGGAACGACCGTTCGAGCAGAATTGGCAATAGTCCGGCGACCGTCGTGACGCTGGTCAACATGACGGGCCGGAAGCGCTGAGCGCCGGCGTCGACCAGCGCGTCTTTGATCGCCAGCCCGTCACGAACGCGATGATTGATGAAATCGATCAGCACGATCGAGTCATTCACGACGACGCCTGTCAGGGCCACAAGGCCAAACAAGCTGAACATCGTCATTTCCATGCCCTGCAGGAAATGTCCCCAGATGGCGCCGATGATGCCGAACGGAATGATCGCCATGATCATCAGCGGCTGCAGATACGACCGGAATTCGACCGTGAGGAGCACGAACATCGCGATCAGCGCGATGAGCAGCCCAATCAGCAAACTGTCAATGGACTCGGTGGTGCGCTCCTGTTGGCCCTGCCACAAAACGCCCACTCCCGGATAGCGTTTGAGCAAGTCTGGCATGAAGCTGGAGCGCAGGTCGCTGACGATGCTGTACGCGTTGCCGGTGGTTTCGTCGACGTCGGCAGTAATGGTGATCGAGCGTCGCTGCTCGATGCGGTTGATTTCCGAGAATCCGCGGGCCACGTTCACGTCGGTCAACTCGGTAATGGGCCGCTCGGCGCCGTCGAAAGTGCGGACCCGGATTTCCTCGAAATCGGCCAAGGAGCGACGGTCTTCCCGCGGATAGCGAACCATCAGCTTGACTTCATGTCGACCGCGCTGCAATCGCATGACTTCTTCGCCGTAATAGGAAGCGCGAACCGTTTCGGCCAAATCAGCCAGAGGAACCCCCATCGACATGGCGCTGGGCTTAACACGGAGCTGAAACTCCCACTTTCCGGGACGTGAGTCATCGGAGATATCAAACACACCGCCGTATTCGGCCAACTTGGCCTTGGTTTCCTCGATCGCGGCTTCCAATTTTGTCATGTCTTCCGCGTCGGCCAACAGCTTGAACTCAATGGGGCGACCACCGGGCCCAAAGTTGGGTGTACCATAGGTAACGCTTTCGGCTCCTGGGAAATCGCCCGCGAGCTTTCGCCACTCGGCGATGATGGTATCGCTCCGCACGTCTCGTTCTCTGCTATCGGCCAGTTCGACATCGACGCCGCCGACATGGCTGCCGTTGGTGCGCGTGTCGGGGCCGCGAACCCATCGTGGTCACTTCTCCAACCTTCTTGTGCACGTAGCGAACGACGGACGAACCGTCGTGGGCCTTGTACTTTTCACCGAGCTCGAGGATCGCCTTTTCGATCTGGGCCGTCGCGGCGTCGGTGACCGTGGCGGGTGTGCCGTCAGGATAGACGATGCTGGAAGTAATCTGCTTGCTGTCAAGGCGGGGAAAGACGTTAAAGGGTGGATGCCCGGAAGCGACGAGTCCCAACGATAAGCACAACAGTGCAAAGCAGGCGGAAAGTGTGATGGCGCTATGGTCGATCGCCCACCGCAACGAAGGACGATAGATCCGATTGATGAACCCGTCGAGCACTCGAGACGACCTCACGTTCAGCCAGTGAAACAAGTCGCCAAGCCGCCGCAGCGGATAAAAAAACTGGGTCATGACAAAGGCAAACAGCACCAGGGCATTGCCCAACGTCAATTGCAAGGGAGCCGACATCGTGCGTCGCCAGCGGCGACAACGTGTAAGAAAGTCCTCGGCCGGAGGGGCATGACTCAAGTGGCATGGCAGCACGAAAGTCGCCTCGGTGAGCGAAATCAGCAGTGCCGCGATCACCGCCACGGGCATCACGCCCAGAAACTTGCCCATCACGCCGGCCACATACAGCAGCGGCATAAAGGCGATGACGGTGGTAACCACCGATGCGGCAACGCTGGGCAGCACTTCCTCTGCGCCTTCAACGGCCGCCTGCAAGAATCCCTTGCCGCGCTGCCGGTGAGCGTAGATATTTTCGCCGACCACGATCGCGTCGTCTACCAGAATGCCAAGGACCATCAGGAACGCAAAACTGGTGAGCATGTTTAGCGTATGACCGCCAAAATATAAAACGGCGCACGTGCCAAGAATGGCTACGGGAATGCCCAAAGCAACCCAGAATGCCAATCGCAAGTCGAGAAAAATCGCTAGCAGCACGAACACGAGGATCAGTCCCTGAATGCCGTTTTTAGCCAGCATATTCAGGCGGTCGGAGACTTCGATCGACTGGTCGCCCCACACCGCCAATTTGTAGCCCGGGGGCAGCGTCTTCGCGGATACGTAGCGCCTTACATCGTCGACCATGGCCAGCAGGTCTTCGCTCGTCGTGCGCTCGACGGAGATGACAAGTCCGGGTTGTCCGTTAATGCGACTAATCGAGGTGATCGTATCGTCGAACTCATCGCGAACGGTTCCGAGATCACCCACACGGAGCACGACGCCGCCCGGCGCGGTCACGAGTGGGATTTCAAGCAGTTCCTCGCCGATGCTGCGTTTGTTCTTGCCGCGCAGTAACACTTCTTGCGCATCGGTGCGCATCGTACCGCCTGGGATTTCAACGTTCTCGCGGCGGATAATGTCGGCCACTCGCGTCAGTGACAGCCCGTACTTGCGCAGCGTTTCTTCCGGTATTTCAACGTCGATTTGGTATTCGCGGGCTCCAATGATCGTGGCTTGCGAGACAGCCGGCTGCTGCAACAAATCCTCTCGTACTTGCTCGGCGACATCGCGCAGATGGAGTTCGGCGGCCATGTCCTTTCTGTCCGGGCCGATGATGCCGACCTGAATGACCGGCTCGCGCATCGTGATTTGCTTGACTTCCCGCTCCTCGGCAAGTTCCGGAAAGCTGGGAATGCGGTCGACCTCGGAGCGGACCTCGTTGAGGATCTTTTGCACGTCCTTCACGTCGGCTTCAAGCTCCAGGACGACATGTCCGGCGCCCTCCTGAGCAATCGAGGTCTGGTATTTGATGCCCTCGATGGAGCGAACCGCCTCCTCGATCTTTTGGCAGATGCCCTCTTCCACTTCGTCCGGGCTGGCACCGGGATAGGGCACCGTGACCAAGATGATCTCGAGATCAAACTCGGGAAATACCTCGCGGCGCATTTTGTAGAGACTGAATGCGCCGACGACCATGAACGCGATCATGAGCGTGTTCATGGCGGGCGTGTTGCGAACGGCCCACTGGACGAGCGATTTCATTGTGGCGTCTGCTCCCGCACCGCCATGCCGTCGGTGGCCATCGCCAATGGCGAACTGACCAGTTTCATGCCCGGCTGGAGCCCGGACGGATCGGTGTATATCAGAACCAGATCCCCCTCGGCGTCGGCGACGCGCACTTTGCGGATACGCAGTGTGCCGCCTACGACCTGCCAAACCGTGTTGCCCGGCTGGACCGCTCGCTGCGGAATCTCCAGCAGCACGGTCGAGGGCTGCGCGTGGACGTCGACGGTGACGAACATTCCGCGAACCAGAGCCGGTGGGCCGACCGCGCCGGCATCGCCGTCGCCGACATCCTTAATCGTTACTTTGCGAGGCTCGGCAACCAGCACGCGGCACGGCACGGTACGAGTACGCTCGTCAACGCCAATGCCGTCGAAGCGCGACAAGATGCCTCCCCACTCATAGCGGTGGCCACCCAATTCGTAGTACACGGTGACCGGGGCCTGCGGAATCTGGTAGTCACGTGTCGCGCTTGCGGCCGCTTGGGCGTGATCATCGCCACGTCCCTGAGACCACAGCCAATACAGGTCCTCCATGCGCAAATTGCACTTTACTTCGACGGCGGACGTGTCCTCGATCTTCGCCAACGAGGTGCCCTTTTGTACGTAGGAGTCTTCCTCGACCATTTCGCGAATGATCACCCCGTCGATCGGAGCGGCGACCTTGGTCCGCTGCAGGTCGAGCTGGGCCCGTTCGAGTTGCGATCGCCACAAGTCGCGCGCGTTTTCCAATCGATTGCGACGCGTCGTGAGCAATTGCAGCTCATTGGAAAGCGTCATTGCCGCGTTGACCGCCGCCAACTCGTCACGCTTGGTTTTGTCGAGATCGGAGTCGGTGACAATCTTCTTCGTAGCCAGAGACCTTTGCCGTTCGAGTTCTCGCCTCTGCAGAGCCAATTGGTCCTTGGCGAGTTTCAGAAGTGACTGGTTGTTCGAGTATTCGACGTCGAGCTCTTGGAGCGACACCGCCGCTTGGGACAGCTCTCGCTCCAGCCGATCGACCTCAAGTTGGTAATCGCGCGAGTCGATCGCGATGAGCGGCGTGCCACGAGTCACGTAGGTACCGGCTCGGCACAGGTCTGATTTCTTGGCGATGCGGCCGGAAACTTCCGCCGACAGGTCGATTTCGCGAAACGGCACGACGACGCCATCGACGGAGATGTCGAGCCCACCTCGATGTGGTGCCACTTCGATGGTTTCGACCATCGGTGCCAAGGCCTGCTCTCGCGCCGCGCGGGGTCCTGCTTCAGACGGGCTAGTCCGAAGAACGCTACGAACCCGCCCACGACAATGGCAATTGGAGCCGTCACGCGAACGAACTCCACCGGCAAGGACCCGCGCTGATCGGCTGTGGATTCCTGGCGCGGTGCGGTAGCGGCGTCTTGTTTCATGGGCATGCGGTCGTGCGGGAAAAGGGCCGGCGTACGCCGGTAATGGCCACGCCACCGAAGACTCGTAATTGGCTTGCAATGTTCACGCCGCGGAAAGGAGCCCCGAACCGTGCGCGGTCTGCCAACCTGGTGGGGGTTGTACTCGATCCAACGGATTTAACAGACGCTGTCGTGATGGAGAACATGCTGCTCGACGCCAACCGCTGGGCGCCAGGCAGCCGATGGTCTTGCCGCTTCAGAGCGGGTCCTTGCTCGTTGACGACGCTGCCCGCCCGGGGGGGTGATTGGGCCAAATGACGTTTGGCCACGCGGCGGGATCAAAGTACTACACGACGTTACAGTAGTCGGAACGCCCGCTGGGGTCAAGATTTATCGTGTCGCATTGGCACGGCGATTTGCCCCCTCAAGCGAGTAAAAGTCACTGGCAGAATAGACTTTCGCTTCCCCGAAGCGGAGGGCACGGGACTCGAACCCGCAACCGGTTACCCGGCACGACATTTCCAGTTGCGTTGGAGCGTTGTTCGCGATTGTTCGCAGTTGTTCAAAGCTTGTCAGATCAATGTCTTGCGTCGTCCGCACGTGTCCGCGGATTTCCGGTGCATGCGTGGGTTTGGCAGTATATTGGCAGTCAAAACAGATCCGGGTTGGTAGAATCTGGCGGACTAAGTTACTGCGGGTCGTCGGATTGATCCCCGACGAGCGCCCGGCCGAGTGGCCACTCTCTCCATCTGGTGGCCTTCGGCCCGGCGCTCGCCCGCGACAGATGGAGGTTCTCATGGCCAAGGACAAGAATGGCCGCGCCACCAGCAAGAAGAAACGGACCCGAAAGTCGCCAGAGGCGAAGACGCAGCCGATTCTGACGTTAGCCGATGCGCCCTCGGCTACGCGCTTTCTTGTCGGCTGGGAAGGACGGTGGTACGACATGCCACTCGATACCCTGGAGGATGTTCTAGCCTGGTTTGAGACGATGGTCGCAATGATTGTTGGGTTTCGGGATAACGCGGAAAAATACCGTCCAAACACCGCCAGTGAGTTCGCAGCGTTACAACTACGCAACGCGTACCGTGTTCTCGAATACTTGAGGCAGCGTGATTTTCCCCGCCTCACGACGGCCAAGTGCCCAACTATCGGCCCTCCAGATCTTCGGCTCATGTCCGGCCGACGACTGGCGCGACTGCCAGACCTCGAGCGCGCCGCGAAGGATCTACTCGACTGGATGCGTAAGAGGCTGTCGCCAGACAGCGAACAGCGAACCGCTGGGCGATCGGGAATGACAAAACTAGCGACGGCGTTAGGGCTGCTTGCGGCACATCCCGATTGGTCTGACGCCAAAATCATGGATGAAGCCCAAGTCTGTCGCACAACCATGTACAAAAAGACATGGCGGCGGTATCTGATTGCACGCGCGGCAATGAACGCCAATATTCCACGTGGTATGAAGTCCAGCGACGGCACCCTTGAGGCCGTCGCTCCGGCGGACTAGCCGGTCGGCTAACGCTGAATATTCTTTTTCTACTCAAACCCGCGTGTTTTCGCGGGTTTCTTGTTTTCCCATTGGCATTAGCCGGCTAATCCAGTGGTGATTATCTAGAAGGAGAAAATCGCGATGGCGCGGCACGAAAAAGACGACCCGACAGATTCGCCAACCGCTTGGTTTGCAGTGCTGGAGGCAGCAAGGTCGAGGGGTGATTTTGAAGTGGCAGCCGACGCCGTGAGAAACCTGCGTAGGCTCGGCGTGACTGTAAGGTTCACGTCGGCAGCCACCAATCGTCGGCCGGCACGGAAAAGCTAAAAATAGCGGCCGGCCCCCGCTGGCAAAAGGAAACCGGCCGCCGATGGATCGAACATGAACAGCCTACCCAGCCATCAGATGAAAGTCGAGCGCCGCCCGCTGGCCGAGCGGTTCGAGGCGACGCTCGCCGTTCGAGGTGACACACCGTCCGAACGGCTTCGTTCGCTGCGTCATGCTGCGAAAGTGCTCTTGCGAACGTGCGGCTGTCGCCTTGTCGGATTGACGACAGCTGACGGAAAGGATTCCCAGCCATGAAGCAAAACGGCGCCGGCGCCCGGACAAATGGCGAGATTCTCGATGCGGGCATGCCCAGCGACGAGCACTGCGAGCAGATGCTCTTGCGATCATGTCTACTGCTGCCTAGGGTGATCGACGAGCATCAAATCGAAGCCGCCGATTTTCACCACGAACCGCATGCGGAAATCTTCGGGGCGATGGCGGCCCTACGCGAGAACCTGCAGCCCGTTGACCTGACGAACCTGCACCGCGAATTGACCCGCACCGACCGACTCAAAGCCGTCGGCGGCGCCGCGAAACTGGCGGAGATCATCACAGGCGATGCGCTGCCGTCGAACACGTCGTACTACTTGCGCGTGGCACGCGACTGTCGAGCAAAACGCGAGGGATATCTTAGTGGCGTGGCGTTTCTGCGAGATCTGCGAGTGAAGCCATTCGCTGAAGCATACGCCCACCACCGCGACAACCTGGACGGCATCGCCGCCGACAGCCAAGGGTTTCGCATCGACGTGACACCCAGCCCTGCGTTCGCCGCGACAAATGATGTAGCGACGTACGCAATCGAAGGCATCCTGGCCGAACGGCAGCCCATGGTTGTGGCAGCCCAGTTGAAGGGCATGAAAAGCACGATCTGCGTCGCGATGGGCATCGCCCTGGCCAGCGGCGAGCCGTTTCTCGGCCGGTTTTCAGTCGCCCGACCCTATCGCGTGCTGATCGCAAACGCTGAAAGCGGCGGCTCGACGCTGCGGGAAACAGGGGAACGCATCGCGTCAGCCCAAGGCACCACGCTGGCCCAGCTTGGCAATTTGTTTTGGACCACAGTCGTGCCCAGGCTCGACGCCGCCGACGAACTGGCCGCCCTGCGCCGTGCACTGGTGCGCGAACGAATCGAAATTGCCATCGTGGACCCACTGTATTTCATGCTGGCCGCAGCCGACGCCGGCAACCTCATGGCAGTCGGCCGGCAGCTACGTCAACTGTCAGGCATGTGCGAAGAGATCGGCATCACGCTGGTCGTGGTCCACCACATTCGCAAAAGCGGCATCGACAATCGTCACGCACCGCCCGAGCTAACGCAAGTCTCTTGGAGCGGTACCAGCGAATGGGCCCGGCAATGGCTTCTCTTGAGCCGCAGACGCGACTACGAGCCCGGTACCGGCGAGCACCACTTGTGGATGGTCACCGGCGGCAGCGCTGGCCACAGCGGCTTACACGGCTTGCAGATCTGCGAAGGCACCGGCAGCAACCGCACCTGGCACGTATTGGTCCTCGAGCCGTCAGCCATCGCGGACATGGCCGAGGCCGCCAAAGAACAGCGGGCCGACCAGAAGCGCGCCGAGGGGCTCGAGCGCGACGTGCAACTGGTTGTCGAAGCCTGCCACAAGCTGCCGGGCCACCAAGGCACCAAAACAGACATTCGCGCCCGTACCGGCCGCAACGGTCAAGCGTTTGACGCCGCGCTCGCCGCCGCGCTTGACGCCGGCCACCTGGAGCCGTGTGAAATCGCGAAGGCCAACAGCCGCCGCTACGAAGGTTACAGGGTCGTGGACGATGAAAATTAACCGCATCGGTACGCAACGGTACACCGCAACGGTACACAGCCGTACGGGTGCAGTCGCATCGGTACAGTACGGGGGCCTTATAAGAGGCCCCGTACCGTACGTACCGATGCGTTTGAAAAGAGGTCGCAACGATACAAGATCGACCGCACCGATGCACTGACGAAATTGCGGGGCAGGAAATGAGCAGCACACACACACGCAGGGACACCTGCAAACCCCATCCAGGGCTGCCCGAGTTGACGGCGCGGCACGTTCAATCCGAGCGGCTGCTGACCGTCAAAGAGGCTGCCAGCCTGTTGGGACTTGGGCGCACGACACTGTACCAGTTGATGGACCGGGGCGAGTTGGCCTATTACCGGTTCGGATCTGCGAGGCGGATCGACCCTGCGGATCTGGAACGGCTCAAGGAAAGCTGCCGATGCGGAGGGGCGAGCGCCGGCACGACATAGCGTAGATTGTGCCTCCCCGTAAGTTACTACTAGCAAAGGGTTAGTGAAACGTGACTGCCAACGTACTGCCAAACGAGCCTTCCAAGCCGAACCGCAGCGGTGCACCGCGGGGCAACGTCAATCGAATGTTGCACGGTCTACGCTCGGCCCTCACGATCGGCGGTGTTCCCAAGTGGATGCCGGGGGTCCGTGGGGCCGTCAATCGCTTTCGACGGGGGCTCGAAGATGCCGTTTGCGAGTTGCACGGCCATGTGGGCGCATCCCATGCAGTAGTTATCAACGGGGCTACGCGTGCAGAGTTGCGCTACTTGTACGCCGCCCGAGCGTTTCGAGACAGGGGAAAGGATGCATCGCTGGCAGATCAGCAAGCCCTTTGGGCGACGATGGCCGCGGCGTGCGATGCCCGCGACAAGGCGATTCGACGGTTAGGACTCGACACCGACGGCGAAGCGGTCGACCCGTGGGCGCTGCCCACAGACGCCGTCTGGATGCAACGCGGCGATGGATTGCATGAAAGCTCAACCTCTGACGGCAAGCAGCCTGGAGGCCAGCAAATCGGCCCTAGCGGCAATTCGCAGTCACCCGAGACACACCAGCCCAACTAAAACTTTTGCGCGCTGGGCGCTGCTGCGTCTCCCTCCAGGCGTGGCGGTTGCCCGGCGTTTACAAGCCATGCGAAACCTGACCCCGGATCAGATTGCTCACTACCGCGGCAGCCTGGCGGATTTTGCGGACGACATGCCCGTGCACACCGCTACCGGTCTGCGCCGTTTCGGCGACGTCAAAGTGCCCGCCCAGCGCGACATGCTGGTTGCGCTTGAGCCCGCCGCCATTGCCGCGATGCAGGGACGACCCGCCCCAATTCGTCGGTTCTGGTTGGAGGCAACCAAAGGTTACGCCAAATCGTGGATGATCGCTTTGACCGTGCTGTGGATGATCGCGTTTTCACGCCGCATGCTGCGGATTCAAATTGCGGCCGCGGACAAAGACCAAGCGGCTGAAGTACGGATGGCGGCCGTCAAGATCACCCAGGCGATGCCATGGCTTGCGAACCGGGTCCGTGTCGACAAGTGGCAAATCGTGTGCTCCGACACTGAGGCGCTCGCCGAAATCATTCCCGCCGACGAAGCCGGAAGCCAAGGCGCGCTACCCGACGCGCTTTTCGTCGATGAACTGACGTGCATCGTTTCAGAAGAATTTGTGTTCAATTTGTTGGACAACTCTGAAAAGGTTCCCCACGGACTTGTCATGCTTGCCATGAACGCGGGCAACGTCGACTCGTGGCAATATCGACTCCGCGAAGCAGTGCAGTCTCAGCCCGAACGCTGGCAATTCCGAACGATTACGGGCCCTGCGCCCTATCACGATCCTGCCGGCATCGAGGATGCCCGACGTCGAAGCACCGCCAGTCGTTTCAATCGCCTGTTCGGAGGGGTCTGGAGTTCCGGCGGCGATTGCCTGGACGTCGCAGATATCGAGGCCGCAATCACGCTTGACGGTCCAATCGAAGACTACGCTGGTCGATTCGGTTATGTGGCCGGCCTGGATCTTGGGGTGAAGCGCGATCACGCGGCCCTAGTCGTCCTGGCCGTCGATAGCGACACGGAGCGAATGTATCTTGCCGACTGCCAAAGTTCGGCGCCTGAGCCCGGCGGCGAAGTCGATCTGTTGCTAGTCAAGGACTGCGTGCTTGAGGCGTCCCGTCGGTTTCGAGGATTGACGATCGGCTACGATCCTCACCAAGCCAGCTTTATGTCGCAGTCGCTACGACGTGACGGCGTGAACATGCTTGAAGTTCCCTTCATCGGCAAGCATCTCGACACAATGGCAAGCACGCTGCTGCAAGCGTTTCGTGGCCGAACCGTCGAACTGTATCGCGAGCCCGACCTGATTACTGATCTGTGCCGGCTGCAAATTGTCGAGAAGAGCTACGGCTATAAGCTAACGGCCCCCAGCGACAAGATCTTGGGCCACGCGGACCGAGCGATAGCGTTGTCGATCGCAATCCCCATTGCCGCGGACGCGATGCGGTGCGGACCATCCGTCATGCACATCGAAGAGGTTATTCAGTGTCCCGCACCCCGGCCGTTGATGTTGCCAAATGAAATGTATGGCTGGTGATTCCTCACACAAACATCAGGGAAACTTGCGTCGGTCGCCCCGGTTTCCGTTTAACCTCAACTTTCTCTCAAGGATGGATACAGATGCTCCCGCAAACCAATTCCTACTTAGCGTTCGGGTCACTTGAAACCTATATTCCTGCGAAGACCGCACTCGCGATGCTCCCCTTCATGGAGATCGTCGAAGTCGGCATGAAGGACTTGCGGCGGCGTCCCCGTCTGGAAAGCACCTATCAGGTCGGCGAATCCTGCGTGCAATTCACGCCTGCGGCCCCGTCGGTCCTGGTCAAGATGCCCGTCACACGTGAGGAAACGGCCGCGAGAATCGCTCTGACAGTCGCAAACAACGCGGGTCTTCTGCCGTCACCCGCCGGCCCTTGTGCTTTCGCCGATTTTGTTCATGAAGGGGCCGGCCGCGTAAGGTTCGATGAAAAGGGCGAAAGGTTCCAATGCGACGGCTGCACGAAACCCACCAATGCGACCGCCAATTTCGTGCAATTGGCGGAAGACGGCCAACACCGCGCGGAGTTGTACCCGCATGGCGACGACCCGCAGACTCACGCGTATCGAGCTGGCGCGGCTTACCGCCTGGCCGTGGGCTTGCTAGACGCGCACTTCCTTACCGGGGACGAATTGGTAGGGCTAAAACATTTCATCGCGATCGCGGCCAACCGGGCTCTGGCCACGTACTGCCTGACGACGTTCGCCATTGTGTCCCTGGGCCTTCGGGAGAAGTACAACTCGCAGCCACAAGCAGGATGACCAACCGTGAAAACCCTCGACTGCTCAAATCTGACGTCCGCGACTCAGTCGCTTTGCTCGATCATTGGCATCGAGCATTACGAACTAACGCATCGGCTGCAACGAGTCGGCAAGTCGTTTGAGGATGGGCCGGAAGCGCTTTGGGAAGCGGTGGTCGGTCGTGACTGCTCATTCGATGCGATCTACTGGTTCCATGCTACCCGGACGATCGCCCCGGAATCCTTTCGGCGTGAGGGAATCCTGCCGCGCGAGGCAATGACTGAGCGAATTTGGCAGATGGTAGACCGTCTTATCGGCAACCGCTTGGTGGCAGACCAAAAGGCCGAGTTTCGCGAGAGGGTCGAACATGGCGCCGGCAACAACGGGCATCATTGGAAAAAAATGCGAGAGTCTTCCGCCGGTTATTCCGGTCCATTCGGGATGCTTGTTCGCGATGCAGTGTTCAGTCGGGAAGTAAGTCGCTCCTACCTGGAGTTTCCCGAGCTTGTCGAGGACATCTGCCGTTCTGAGTGTTACGGCATCGACTTAATGGCCGAGCTCATGGACGCGTCCAAGCCTTGTATTGTGAAGTTTCGCGGCCCTTCCGATCGGCCCGATGCTCTGCGCACTGCGATCTTCTACGTGTTTGCCGGCCAGCCATCACTCAAGGGAAACACGTGCTACGACCGCCGCGGGCAAGCCGTCCTGCTGTCTGAAATCGTCGACATCGAAGTTGACCCACAGAGGTAATTGGTCTCGCGAGGCTCTTTGACAATTCGGCGAGCCGTGGCGTCGCGAACCGCGGCTCTGTTTTCGCCAACAGCACATTGAGCGGTGTTTACATCATGCTGAGTGAACCCGCTTGATTTCGTTGTATAAACCTGCAAGGGGTTCAGGGGCGTATTCCGCCTCGACGCATGCCTGCGCGAGCGCGCGATAGGCTGATCGCAATTTGACCTCCGCAAGCTCCATTGCGACCGTCAATTGCGATAGAGCGGCAGATGTTTTGAGAATCTCAGACTGACCAACGGCTGACTGCCGATTCCGTTCGGCCTCCAGATAGCCTGTGGTTAGCGATCGTAACTCTTCCGCGACATCGACTGCGTCCACCTGTTTCCGTTGAAATATGGCGGGCAGACGTAGCTTGGCGGCGCGCTGTCCCATCGAAACAAGTAGCTCATCAAGGTACTTTACGAATTTGTCGAGTTCGTCTTCGCCCTCAACAATTTCTGCTGGCTCATCACCACAAATCTTCGTCTTCCAATCGTTCAAGCCCAAGTTCAACGCAGCATCGTACTGCAAATCTACTGCGGCCGACTGACGTGCCTTCGGCACTCGGGCACGAACCGAGATTCGACCATTTGCCGCATAGCTATATTCGACTTCTATTCTTGTTCCCTTTGGCAGTCCTGGCGGCAAATTGCGAACCACGCATACGCCAAGTTCGATGCAGTGTTCTGGTCGTTCGCTTTCACCTTCCACGACGACGACGCGAACACTGTTTTGATTCTCTCGCGCAGTAGCGAACTTGCGAACAACCTTGCAGGGGAGCGGTGTGTTCTTTGGGATTATGATGATATTTCGGTAGCGGTCCTCTCGCTGATCTATGCCAATTATGCCCAGGCTATGCGAGTTCACATTGACAAGCTCAAAGGCTGACGACTGGGGCAGACTGGGTTCAGCCATAAGTTGGCCGGCATAAAGTGCTGCCCCGTGGGCCACCGCTTCGTCCGGCGACATTGATCGGTCGGGCTCCTTTCCTGAAACGCGCTGCAGCATCTCAGATACCTTCGGCATTCTTGTCGACCCGCCGACAAGAAGCACCCGGTCGATCTTACTCCAATCCAGTTTCGCTTGTCTCAAGACAAGTTGAGTCGTGGTTTCTGTTCTCTCGATCAAGTCCGCGGTCATTTCCTCGAATTCGGAACGAGTAAGGTCGACCCGCATTCTGATACCGGTATGAAAGCATGGAATCGCCACACTGGACCTTTGAGAAAGCGTATGTTTTGCGTCTTGGGCATTCTGCCATAGTTGGGCCGCATCGTGGGGGTCACTGCGAGGGTCGGACCCATGTGCGTCCTTAAACTTATCCGCTACGTGATTCACAAGGCGCTCATCAAAGTCCCTGCCCCCGAGTTGAACATCGCCATCGGTTGCCAATGTGCGGAACTTCTTGCCATCAATCTGCAAAACGGTCACGTCAAACGTTCCGCCACCCAAGTCGTAGACCAAAACGTGTTCATGCTCGGTCGATGATTGGTAGCCAAACGCTACAGCAGCTGCGGTCGGCTCATTGATTATGTCGAGGACTTCGAGTCCCGCGATCCTACCGGCCTCTTGAGTCGCGCGACGGCGTGTTTCGTCAAAAAAGGCTGGAACGGTAATAACCGCTTGCCTAATTGGTCCGAGTCGGCGTTCTGCGTCCTGCTTGAGGCGCCTTAAGATAAAAGCGCTTAAGACTTCAGGCGGAATCCGTCTTTTCGCAATCGGCCGGTGATAGTGCGATCGCCCCATGTCACGCTTGAAGCAGTCAGCAAAAACCGATGGCTCGAATATGGCCTGCTTTATCGCCTCTTTTCCAACGACAACTTCGCCCTGGTCAATTGAAATCGCACTCGGCGTTAGAATTTCCCCGTCTTCGTTCGCAATTGACGTAGGGCGACCAGTGTCATCAACGAACGCGATGACCGAGTAAGTCGTTCCAAGGTCAATGCCTATTGGCGGGTGGGACATGGCAGAAAAAGGCTATCAGAATCCAAAACCCCATGCAATTCGGGTAGTGTCCTAGGACTGAGGTGGTCGGCGTCTGCCACGCCAGAGTGCTACGGAGCAGCCGATGATCATGGCCAGCCCAAACGCAACCCCAGCCCACGGCAGCCAGGTCGAAGACGCGTGATAGGTGAAATGAATCTCGCTCATAGGCACCATTCTATCGCGCATGAAAAAGCCCCGGCAGGGGGCCGGGGCTGTTGTGGTTCTGAATTGCCTCTGTCTATTCCCTTAGTGCGACTGGTTTCTGGTCGGCTATTTCATCTTGGGCCGACCTCGACCGCTCTTCCAGCGTTAAGAAATGCTCAAGAAGCTCTTGGTCGGGAGATGGCTCCCTTGCATTTAGAGCATTCTTTTTTGCCAGCAGGTCGCGATATCGCCTTTCCAGGTACATTTCACCGTGCTCATTGGAAATCAATGTGTGCGAGTCGGAATCGACAATTGCGGAATCTATGTCCTGCCTCAGGTCGCTCCAGCTTTGAAGCATCGTGCTATAGAAATGAACTGACTTGTTTGTTGGCACGACAACGAGCACCACACCACTGAGCGCAGCGAACAACGACATCGCGATAGCCATTCGACTATACTTAACACGCCATACGCCCCATCCAGTTCCGCTCCACCAATATGGCAATAAGGGCATCAGATTCCCGGGCTTGTAATAGGCAGCCACCCCGAAAACCAAGGTGAGCATAGTAAAGACAACAACCGCAACGTCTATCGCACTACTGAACCACTCCGCCTTAGTCAGCATGTACTGCGAATACCGCTGATTCATGCCGGCAACGATGCTGAGAGACATCAGCTTTTCCCAAATTGCGTCGGACCCCATATCAATCCCTTCCTGCTACTTTTTACGTTTTGGGATTTTTGGTTCTCTCGGCGGATCATGCCCAATTACCGGGCATCCAGCTGGCATGGAAACAGTTGCGTACTGCTGCACACCGGTAGGCGCAGGCTCTGTTTCTATCGGCTCCAGCAGGGGAGGTGATTCTACCGCCGTCGGTATTGTCGTGAATTCCCAGATGCATTTTGAATCTCCTGGAGGCACTGCCACCTGCATGTATTGCCCATCAAATCGCTCCCACATCGCTTCCCGAGATGCATAAAGCTTGATCGATAGGACTGATCCATCTGCGATCGCATGGAGATCCAAATTCTGTACGAGCCAGCGAGTGCAGGTGTTCCCGTCTGGGCTCCATTGCAGGCTGCGGATGTTGAATTTTCCCTGCGATACTAGCTGAACCGGCATGCTTTGACCGGGCTTTAGGATGAAATTGGCTTGCGGTCCTGCGACCGACATCGGCCATATTTGCAGTTGAACGGTGCCATTTCCGGGTGGATTTGTAAATTGAATTATGTCTTGCGCAGGCGCGTCCGCAGATAATGCGAAATATACCAAAACGGCCGATATACGTGCGATTCGACAAATCATGCCAGCAGACTACTCGAATGTGCGTCCGGCTTCAACCATAACGGGGGGTCAGGCAATTTTGGCAATTGCCTCATCGAATAGTTCGTCGAAGCTCCACACGTGGCCGGCCAGTCCAGCCATCATCGCGGCGGTCCCCCGTTTCTGCCCCGACTTGCCCGGCTTGCGGGTCTGCCAGCAAAAGTTGTAGTAGGCCGCGAACATGGCGAATGCCGCGTCCAGGTTCCGTAGTTTCTTGGAAAAGCAGTAGGTCAACCGGTTGAGACGCTTCATAAATAGCCGCTGGGTGCCGTTCAACCTCTCCACGTGCGAGGTACATATCGTCCGCTGGTTCCGGCCGCTTATCCCGCGAACGCCCGTCCGCTTCGTACCGACCATTTCTGAGGGCGTATAGATCATGCTCGCGTTGCGGTACTCCTTTATGATCGTGCCGAACTTGACGTAGGGACCGAAAGCCAGGTCCACGGCCTCGGGGTAGGCCGGGAAGCCATCCGTCGAAATTTGAGTAATGGGCTGGTATCCAGGCTTTGTATAGCTCTGGTCATCGCTCTGGTGCGGCTTTGGGAACACCAGCCGGTTCGCAACGTCCATCATAAAACGGCGGGCATTGTCGGCCGAACGCTTGCCGATCAGGAACGCGGGCATGAGCTTCGTTTTCTGGTCCACTCACGTCCACAAGTACATATCGCCTTGCTCGCTCGATCGCTCGCGCTCGGTCGTGGTGAGCCGAGATTGTTTCTTGTAGACGTAAGTCCACTGTTCGTCGAATTGCAGATGAGACAGTGTGAGCCCACGCATACGCTCGTCTAAAAACCGCTGGCAGGCATCGCCAAATAACACCAGCAGTTTGCAAATCGTGTCTCGGTGCAAGCCGGTTGTGCGTTCCGTGGCGCGGATGCTCATGCCTTCCGTCAGCAGACGGAGCGCGAGTTTGGCGGTTTCGACCGGCACGCGCATCTCGCCGAGCGGCTTGGCGTGTTCTTCCGTCCATCGCTTGCCGCACAGCGAGCACTTAAACCGCTGGTTTCCCTTGCGGTCTTTGCCGTATTTCTGGAACGTCGCATGGGCACAAGCAATCATCATCATCGCGGGGTAGCCTTGGTTACGGCTTCCGCTAGAATTGGCTTGTCACAGCAGCCTAGCGAGAGCCTGGTTGTTTGTCCCCCGATTCAGCCTGCCAGGGCCGAGTCGGGGTTTTTTATTGGGAATTGCCGTTCCCAACATAATTTATTGTACAGACATTTAATCGGCGGTAAATAGCTTGCACGAATATTTTTTGTCTGTACAATCCTGTCATGGAATCACAAAGGGGTAGACCCCCAAAAGACGACGCGGAGCGACGCGACATACGCTTTCAGATTCGCTTGAGCGAATCCGAGCTAAAGCAGCTTGAGAAGGCCGCAGACGGCAACACGTCCACCTGGGCGCGTGAGGTGCTTCTAAAGGCCGCTAAACGCCGCTGAATGGACGTGCGGTGATTTGCACACCGAATCCGTGAGCGTATAAGGCAGGGACCGCACTACGCCACGCCCAAGGGGCTAACGTATGAGCGGCAAGAAAAATAGACGTAAGAAATCCTTAGTGGATTGGCTACTTACGACCAGCGCGATGTGGTCTGATTCCGATCGTGCATGTCCTCTAATCGGATGCGAGGTATTGAACGATCGAATGGAGGATCTTTTACGGGAGACTTTTGCAAGAGAAGGACTGAACTCAGATCTCCGAGGCAGGCTGCTAGATACCTTTACGTCGCCGCTCTATTCGTTCGGCATGAAAATAACCATGTGCCGGGCCTTTGGCCTCCTGGCTCACGAAGTGTGCGACCTGCTCGATGCGCTCAGACTAATTCGCAATCATGCAGCGCACCATCCGCGTGTCGTTTCGCTGGATGACATCGAGATTGAACAGCAGGTTCAGGCAATTCGGGAATTTGTAAAGCGAATCTACGGTTACAAGCGCCTGCACGCTTCGAGACAATCCATCGAGCTGGCGGTAGGATATCTGGATGATTTCATCCGAAAGCAAGCCAAAAAGATTACTGAATCGCCACCTCGACAGAAGCAGTTAGATAGGCCACCAACCTCGCCTCAACCCCCAAAAAAGGCCATATATCGACGACGGAATCCACGACAACAGAACGCCAGTCGTTAGTGTGGCAAGCCCGCTCCCACTGGGGATCGTCGATTGCATCCAGTACGTCGCGAGGGTCCAGGCCACGATTCTGGCGGCAGGCCGCGATCAGCTCCAAGATATGACGCGGATAGGTATCAATCACGGGACCACCTCACTGTTAGGACACTACCGCAATTCGGGTCAGGTTGATCAATTAAGAGCCCGCTCGTATCATGGCAAGGTGCTAAGCCGCCGGGCTTGCGAGCAGGGCAGAGGAGACGCACGCAAAAACGGAGGCGACAGAAAAGTGTTCGATCCATACTACAAGTGGCTGGGAATTCGGCCAGAAAACCAGCCACCTGACCACTATCGGTTGCTTGGTCTGGAGCACTTTGAATCCGACAGGGAAGTGATACAGTCTGCCGGCGAGCGCCAGATGGCGCACATCCAAAGCTACAAGATTGGCCCGCAGTCTGAGCTTTCGCAGCGGATCCTGAATGAGATAGCTCGCGCGAAAGTCTGCTTGTTGAATCCCACCTCAAAGGTGGAATACGATCAGCAGCTGCGTCGAAAGCTGTCGCCGCCTGAAGACATCACTCCCCCACCTCATTTTGCCGCATCGCCATTGCCGGCCGTCGCCGCGACGACGCCGGTTCAGGCACCCGCAACGTTCGTCGAACCGCGAATACGCGCGGTACCGCGCCGTCGACGGCGCAGCAACCACGGTGTTGCAATCATCATCGGCGGTGTAGCGATAATTGCTGCCGTGATTACGGCAACGTTTTTGATCGATTTTGACAAGGTCCTCGGAAGGCCGCAGGGGACCAACCCCACAAAGGTCGCCGGTCTGCCAAAAAAGCAGAACAAACCCATTCGCGAAAACAGTCCACAGCTCAGGCCAAATCCGCGAGCAAGGCAAGACAACGTACCAAGCAACGTGCCGCAACCCACTGCCGAATTGACTAAGGGCAGAACGCTTCCAGTCGTCCCCACCGCGAGGCCACCCAGGGGATTGAATGGGAACGGCAAGCTCCCGGTTCCCACTCCGGAGCAGCAGGCAAAGGCCAGAAAGGCGATCACCGTCGAAGGTGAACTTAACCCAGAAGACTATTTGAACGCGGCCAAAACACAAGAGCAGAATTGGATGCGCTACGTGCTGTACGAGATGGCTATTAGCGAGGCAATCAAAATTAAGGACTCAAAGCCTTTACTTGCTACACGACTTGGTCTCCGCGCGGTAGACGAACTTATGGAACAGTTCGATGTCCATCCGGATCTGAAGCGAGAGGTCCAAGAGAAGCTTCTTCCGAGCAATCCGACACAGCTGCCACTGTCACCCGACATGGGTAGGCCGGTTCAGCCGAAAAAAGACTCGCAAAAGCCCTCGGTTGACCGTCAAAATACGTTGATTCTCAAAGGGATCGCCGTCGATCTGACTCGATCGAAAACTTCCATCCCAATTACATTGTCGCACGTCGATGTAGCTGATCCGCGCTCACTGCGTGTTGAAGTGTTGAGCATCGAAGGCGCAACGGCCCGGGCATTCTATCCGAGCGACCGTGTTGCAAAGGTGGGCTCCAAGTTGCGAATCGCAATTCGTGATGAACTGCCACAGGCCGGCATCGAAATCTCCTTGTCAGGTACGGGGAAGTCCATTTTACAGGTGCGGTTCGAGCCAATAATGATGCCGTTCGACCGGAAGGAGTACGCGTGGACAGTCGACCGAGTGCAGACATTACTGCGACAGCTAAACTCGCTGGTTGAGAAGCAAGTCGCCAGTATACCGGTGGCAGAAGCTGAGGTAAAAAATTCCACCGCTGACTTGAATGCACTAGTAGCTCGGTATGGTGATAACATGGCGGCACCACAGGTCGCGGCGTTGAAAGCGGCTGCTCTGCAGCGGATTGAACGCGCGAAAACCTTGTTTGTCCAAATGCAGACGGAATTGCCGATCAATCGCGAGCGTGCCAAGGCTGTCAGCGAGCTGGCTGAGCTGACCACTGCGATTCACGACAAGGCAATCGTGCGCTTTAGGATTTTCTGTGTCGATGGTGGACGCGAAATTGAGATCGCGCGGACCGAATGATGCCTCCAGCGCGACGTGAAGGGGCGGTGTTCACATGATCCGCTGCGTCGGGATCGGTGGGTGGTTCGCGGTGCGACCATGCCATCGCCTGCGCGTCGAGCGCCACACGCGCCGCCTAACGCGCGCAAATCCACCCACGCGATACTTGGGTCGGCAGCCGCTAGGGGCCCTTTGACGCGTCCCTGCTGGCCGAGCGTGTGCGCTGCTACTTGGAACCAAGATCATCGAGGCGCAAGGGGGCGAACGCCACGCGGCGATTGAGGGGCGTGAGCCAGTGACAAGCCAACTCCTAGGTCCGGACCCGAGTGAAGACGGGCCCCGACAGCGACCCGTCCGGCGTCAGTGAAAAGGCGCCGGGCGGGATTTTTGACACAACTGAACGCTTGACCATATTGCGATCAGTATATATACTGGAGAGTATGGTAAAGCAACAGGTAGACACAATGACGGCCGACCAGATACGGCAGTTCGTGACCGATAGCGGACTGTCGTACTATCGAATCGCCAAAGAGTCGGGCGTGCCCCAGCCGGTTGTAAGCCGGTTCATGTCCGGGCAGCAAGATATTCTGCTTGGAACCGCGGAGAAGCTGGCGGCATTTCTTGGACTGCGACTCGTGAAAACCAAGGGGAGGAAATAAGGATGGTCGACGCAACGAAGAGTAAACGCCGAGCGCGTCGAGGGCGTGGCGAAGGTTCGGTATATCGGCGACCCGATGGGCGTTGGTGTGCGATGATTAGCGTCGGCTACGGTGCCGACGGCAAGCGGAAGCGCAGGACGGTATACGGCAAGACGAAAAAGGCTGTTCAGGATGAACTGACTCGCGTGCAGTCGTCCAAGCTGACCGGGACTCTCGTAGATCCGTCCCGCAAGACAGTTGCCGAGTACCTGGGAAAGTGGCTTGACGACGTTGCCCGCATGACCGTACGCGCTACGACGTTCTACAATTACAAGGCCATCGTGAAGAATCACATCAACCCGCGAATCGGCGGCGTGGGACTCCAGAAGCTCACCCCGGTGCACGTCCAGGCGCTCTACTCCGAAATGGAGCGCGACGGGATTGGACCGAACCCAAGACGTCTGGCTCATGCTGTGCTGCACCGTGCTCTCAAGCAGGCGCTCAAGTGGGGACTCGTGGTTCGGAACGTCTGTGACGCCGTAGAGCCCCCCAGGGTGCCCAAAAGCGAGATCACGCCGCTCGACACGTCAGAGGTAGGTAGGCTGTTGGCCGCGGCGGATGGTGACCGCCTGGAGGCTCTGTACTGGCTGGCGATTGGCTCCGGGCTGCGTATCGGCGAGTTGTTCGGACTCCAGTGGTCCGATATCGATCTATCGGCTGGCACGGTTTCCGTCAGGCGGACACTGACCGAGATTGACGGCAAGCTGGCCCTCGCCGAGCCCAAGAGCGCCAAGAGCCGTCGGCTGGTGGTAATCGGCTCCAAGGTCATCGACAAGCTATCAGGGCATCGCAAGGCGACCGTGGCGGCTGGCTTGGCTGGTTCTGAGCACGTATTCACCAACCAGCACGGCGGACCGCTGCGGCGGAGTCATTTCCACGCCGACGAGTTCAAGCCGCTACTCAAGCGGGCAGGGCTCCGTATGGTCCGTTTCCACGATCTGCGGCACACGCACGCCACACAACTGTTGAGTCAGGGCGTCCACATGAAGGTGGTTCAAGAGCGGTTAGGGCATTCACAGATCAGCCTGACGATGGATACCTACTCCCACGTCATGCCGAGTATGCAGATTGACGCCGCGGCGAAGATGGACTCACTCATGATCGCCGACCATTCCGAGAATGGCAGTCAATTGGCAGTAAAACACGCCTGATCGACCGGAAATGTGCAATACCACCATCGACGCAAGTCATTGCTACGAAACAGCGGAGGGCACGGGACTCGAACCCGCAACCGGTTACCCGGCACGACATTTCCAGTGTCGCCGCTAGCCATTCGCTTACCCTCCGATTGTGACGCCGCGGCGGGCAGCCGGCCGTCGGACATCGTCAAATTCTAGCCCACGGCCGTGCCATTGCCTAGTTGACTGGTGTCTGGGTGCGACCGCACTGTGCAGGCTGGAAACCGACCTTGCGGCACCTTGCGGGTTTTGGGACGCTTCTCGCCCCTCAAGCCACGGATTGGTAGGAAGTGTCGTCATGGAAGACAGCAGTACCGCACCGCTCTCATGTTTCGCGCCAGAAACCCGCGTCGCTGGATGGCGACAATGGGAATTTGCGGCATTGACAGTGCTCGTACTAGGCGTGTATTTCGCGCGTTTGACTTCACTGCCTGTCTGTGGCGAGGAGTCGAGATGGGCCAACGCAGCGCGCGAAATGATTGCCACCGGCGACTGGGTGGTACCACGGCAGCAAGGTACCATCTTCCCTGAACGCCCTCCGCTCGGCAGTTGGGCAATGGGACTCGTCGGTCTGGTACGGGGCGACGTCGATTTGGTTGCCACGCGACTGCCCAGCGCCGCGGCGACGCTGGCAATGGTGCTCGGAATCTATGGTTACGCCGTACTTTGGTTGTCTCGGCGGGGTGCATTTGCAGCAGCGGCGAGCTACGCAACATTCGGCCAGGTGATGCAAATTGGCCGGCTCGGTGAGTCAGAGGCGTTATTCACCCTGTTTGTCGGTGGTGCGCTGTTGACTTGGCACGGAATGTATATTTCGGGACGTTCGCGGCTCCTGGCATGGTGCGCTGGCTACGGACTGGCGGCGTTTGGTGCCTTGGTGAAGGGCCCGCAGGCACCGATTTATTTCGTCGGCGCGTGCGGCGTTTTTTTGGTTCTGGAACGGAATTGGCGATGGCTCTTCTGTTGGGCTCACGTCGTGGGAGCGGCCGTGTTCGCCGTGATCGTGGGCGCCTGGCTGGTTCCCTTTGCGACGAACAATTGGCAGGTCGTCGATGATATTTGGGCCGGTCTGGCTCAGGACCGCTTCACGATCAGTGGCTTGCTCAGCCACATGGCCAGCTACCCGCTTGAAACGTTCGGCTGCCTGCTGCCATGGTCCCCGCTCCTGTTGGCGCTATTGCATCCACGCGTGCGGCGTTCGATTTGGGCCGAGCGTCCGGCAATGAAATTCCTGCTGGTGGCCCTGGCCGTGACGTACCCCAGCGTTTGGTTGGCGGCCGGAGCGAGGGGACGTTACTACATGCCCCTATATCCTTGCCTTGCCGTGTTGATCGGGCTGGTCGTCGAGCACTGTACCGCGCGTTTGGCGGCGCCGGCGGATCGGATGTTTTGGCGGCATTTTCAACGGATTTCAGCCATCACGGCTTCGGTCGTGGGAATTGGAATCGTCGCGGCCGCCCTGGTGCCGTGGCAACCGCTCTCCGCGCTCGCGCAATCAGGACCTTTCTTGGCGGTGTGGATTCCTGTTGTGGCGATTTCCGCCGGGCTACTGATTTGGGCATCACAAGGCGAATCGCGTCCGCGACCGCAGGTGGCGATTCTGGCCCTCTGTGGCTTCCTGGCAATGGGTCAATCGGGTCTGTACCTCAACATGAGACTGCAAGGTGCCAACGACCTTGAGCCGGCTGTCGCGGAACTGAAGCAGCGGTTCATCGACGACGAACTTGTGAGCTTGGGGCGCGTGTACCATCGCTTTGCATTCGTCTACGATCGGCAGATTCGGCAAGTCGATTGGCCGGTGGCGGCATCCGACTTGCCCGCGGACGTCGAGTACTTCTGCTTCGACCGTCGACCCGGCGATACGCCGGAATCTCGTAGCGGGAGCGACGGTCGCCTGCCCATGTCGACGCCGGGTACGCTACCGTTCGAATGGGAAGAAGTCGCCGAAATACCGTGCGACCCGGTCCAGCGCGAAGTGCACAACCGAACCGTCGTCATCGGGCGGCGCTTGCCTCGCATGTTGGCGCGATCGCCCAAGCTGACAAACGTGCGTTAGCGCGCGGGCAGGGCAAAGTCGTCAGCCATCCAGACAGGACGGTGGCTGGTCTTCCCTGATCCGCTGCGAGGACGCTCCCGTTAGTCGGCCGCTTGAGCGCTGCTGATGAGGCTGATGAATTCCCGGTTCGATTTGAACTTGGCCAGTTTGCTCGTCAGCTGTTCCATGGCATCGACGTGATGCATCGTGGAAAGCGTGCGTCGAAGCATGTTTACCGCATGCAATGTCTCGGGATCGAGCAGCTTTTCTTCGCGGCGCGTGCCCGACTGCGAGATATCAATGGCCGGCCATACGCGGCGGTCGGCCAGCTTGCGGTCGAGCACCAGTTCCATGTTGCCGGTGCCTTTGAACTCCTGGAAGATCAATTCATCCATGCGACTACCAGTATCGACCAGGGCCGTGGCCACGATGGTCAGTGAGCCACCTTCCTCAAACACACGGGCGGTGGCGAAGAGCTTCTTGGGGATGTCGAGGGCCTTGATATCGACGCCGCCGGACATTGTGCGGCCGGTGTTGCCAACCCACTTGTTGAAGGCCCGGGCCATGCGGGTGATGGAATCCATCAGCAGAAAGACGTCCTTGCCCATTTCGGCCAGACGCTTGGCGCGCTCGACGACGAGCTGCGAAAGGCGGACGTGGCTTTCGACGTCACGGTCCAGGCTGCTGGCGATGACCTCGCCTTCGACGCAGCGCCGCATATCGGTTACTTCTTCCGGCCGCTCGTCAACGAGCAGCATCATCAACGTGAGTTCGGGATAGTTGGTCGAAATTGCGTTCGCAATGTGCTGCAGAAGGAACGTTTTGCCCGTGCGGGGCGGGGCTACAATCAGAGCACGCTGGCCCTTGCCCAGAGGTGTGAGCAGGTCCATCACGCGTGTACTGAGCGGTGTTGGGCCCGTTTCGAGCCGCAACCAGCTTTCCGGATTGATCGGCGTCAGAGCGTCAAAACTCTTCACGTTGACGTATTCTTCCGGCTTCATGCCGTCGACGTCGACGATTTCCTTGACCCGGGGGCCCTGCTGCTTGCGGGCCTGCTGAACCATGGCATTGATCAAGACACCTTCGCGAAGACCGAACTTGTCGATCATCGTGCCGGGCACGAATGGATCGGATCGCTCGCGAAGATAATTTGTCTTGGGGTTACGTAGAAAGCCGTAACCATTGGGATGCAATTCGAGAACACCGATCCCCGGTTCAATGGCACCCGGTTCCCCGTTGTCGGCGGCCAGATCGGCTTCGCTATAAGGTGGACGATCGCCTTGGTCCTTGTTGAACCGTCGTCCGCCGCGGCCACGAGATCGACCGTTGTGCGGTCCCCCCCCGCCACCGCCGCCTCCCATTTGGCCTCCCATGCCTCCACGCCCGCGAGCACGACCCTTTTTGCGTTTACCCATGATTCACCCTGAAAAGAAACCACGACTCAACGAGCGCGCGAGTGCAGACCACGCGCGCGGCTTGCGAGCGGAAACAATCGAGCGGCGGTTCAGCGTCGATGCCGAATGCCCTTACTAGAAGCCGTTCTTCGTCACGTGACGAAGATCGAAAACCCCACTCGTCGCGGTCTGGACGTTCTGCAAGAGAAGCGCCCATTCCGAGGACGAGATTCTTGAAAACCTTTTTAGCCGACTATAGTTCCAGGTGCCGTCATACCTTTTCGGCAGCCGTGTTCCGGCAGCGAAATACCCGCGTCGCCAAGTCGCTTGGATGGACTCTTGGGCCGTCTACCCCTCGTGCGAATAAACGGTTCACGCAAGGAAGCCCGACCCATTCGGCTCACGGGCAATTCAAGCAATTGGCCGCCATCGTGCGCGACCTTTCCCGCACGTTTCACGACGGGAGCCAAGTCCAGAAGCGTCTCATTTCCCCAGTAGCAAAGACGCTCAGCGTCTTATTCACCTTGGGGGGGCCCATCGATTCACTTTCCGGCGAATCAAGGTCCCGGCAGGGACTGTCTCAATCTGAGACGACCTCAACCGGAGACTACTCATGAGCCACGGCGCCTGCCTGCGTGGCAGAGCTTAAAACTATGGCCATCTTAGTCATCTCTCGACCAATGTCAAGCGAGTCTCGAGCGATATTGCGGGAGACTGGGAAGATTTTCACAAATGGGAGGGCGACTGCGCCGACTGTGCCAGCAGTCGACGCTTTCACATGCCGTTGAAAATGGCGTCCCAATCAGCAATACGCCCGATGAAAAACCCCGGTTCGCCAATCTCCAGTTTACCGGCAAGATTTACCAAACTGGAGCAAGGTGGCTAACCGATACAGCCCTCAGATCACCTCGAAGTCTTTTCCACAGAGGGGGGCTGTTCTCCCATGCGGGCGATTTTTCAATTCACCACCACCGCCTTATTGCTGGCGATTTGTGCGGCGACGGCTTCGGCCGAGAACCAAATGCCTTGGCAGAAGAATCTCGAAACGGCACAACGCCTGGCGGCTCAATCCAACCGCCTGGTGCTGATTCACTTCTGGGCTCCCTGGTGCCGACCGTGTATGCGCATGGAGCAGGAAGTCTTCAGTAAACCGGAGACGGCCAAAGGACTCGAAAGCAATTTCGTGGTTGTGAAGCTTAATGCCGATGAGGCGCCGGGAACCGCCAGACTGTATGGCGTATCGAGCTTGCCCTCGGACGTGATTACCACGCCGTCTGGCCGATTGGTTTCTCAACTACAGAGCCCGCCGACTGCGTCGCAATACGTGCAGCAAATGAACCAGGCCGCGGCCGGACACCGGGCACTTGCGCGGAGAGTGAGTGATGCGTCGGCCGATACGCCGGCTGCGGCACCCGGCGCGCCGGGTACGCAACCAGCCGCTGGGGCTGGCATGACGCAGGACCCCTATTCGGCTCCGCCTGCTGCCGCCGTCGCAGGTCCGAGCACACCGCCCGCAGGTCAGTCGCCAAACTTGCAAGGTACTGACCCCTATGCGGAGTACTTTCCAAACGGTCAAGCCGCGCCACCCTCGGCGCCGGCCGGACAGGTGACGCCGGCACAGGCCTATGCCGCGGTACCGTCGTCGGCACCCGCCACACAAGGCGCGCCGCTACACGACCCTTACGCTCAAGCGCCTGCCGCGGCTCCGCCCGTAGCGGCACCCGCCGCCAATCCGTACGCGGCCAACACTCCGCCCGCGGCCAATCCGTACGCTACGAATGGCGCCAATCCATACGCACCGCCGTCGAACCAGCCGCCGGTCGGCACGAATCCCTATGCGCAACCCCCGGCTGCTCAACCACCCACGGCCATGAATCCTTATGCCGCGGCGCCTCCGACCGGTCAGCCTATTGCACAGCCGCCGGCTGCGCAAACCGCTGCCAACCCTTATGCGGCTCCGCCATCGCAGGTGACCCAAGCGTCTTTGGCGCCGCAGGTGCAACTGCCACCGATTCCGGCTGGGTGCCCACCCCTGGCTCTTGACGGGAATTGTCCGGTCACGCTCGTGGAACGTAAACGCTGGGCCGTAGGACACCCGACATTTGGCGCCGTGCATCGCGGTCGGACGTATCTGTTTCTAGGGCCACAAGAGCGCGAGAAGTTCTTGGCCGAACCGGATCGCTATGCCCCGGTCATGTCGGGCCTGGACCCGGTGATGGCCATCGACAATCACTCGTCGGTGCCCGGCAAGCGAGAATTTGGAGTGTTTGGCGCGGATGGCAAGATTTACCTGTTTGCCAACGAGGCCTCGCGAGCCCAGTTCGAGCAGAATGAGCAACACTATACTGCCGCCGCTAGCCAGGCCACGCAGCAACCGACGTATCAGGCCATGCGGCCCGGACCCTGATCGGGCAATGTCGTTTGCCTATGCGTGTGCTTCCCAATCGCGTGAGCGGCCCACGGCTTTTTGCCAGCGAGCATAGCGAGCATTCCGCTCCGGCTCCGACATGCTTGGCGTGAACTGCTGATCGAGGATCCAATTTCGCGCGATCTCGGCTTCATCTTTCCAATAGCCCACCGCCAGACCAGCCAGATATGCCGCGCCAAGAGCCGTCGTTTCCGAGACCTTGGGACGGCGGACCGTCGTGCCCAATAGGTCTGCTTGGAACTGCATCAAGCGGTTGTTGACGCTCGCGCCGCCATCGACTTTCAATTCGTTTAGCTTCAGTCCGCTATCGAGCTGCATCGCCTCGACCAGGTCGCGCGATTGGAATGCCATCGATTCAATCGCCGCCAGCGCGATGTGCGCCGCGTTGGTGCCGCGGGTAATTCCAACAACTGTCCCTCGGGCGTAGGGGTCCCAATACGGCGCGCCCAGGCCGACAAATGCGGGTACGAGGAAGACGCCGTGCGTATCATCGACCTGTGCGGCAAGCCTTTCGACATCCACCGATTTTTCGATGAGTCGCAGGCCGTCTCGGAGCCACTGCACGACGGCACCTCCGATAAACACGCCCCCTTCGAGGCAGTAGGTGATCTTGCCGTCGCGTCCCCAGCCAATGGTGGTGAGTAGCCGGTTCTGGGATGCCACGGGCTCGTGCCCGGTATTCATCAGCAGAAAGCAACCGGTGCCGTAAGTGTTTTTCGCGCTTCCCGGTTCAAAGCATGCCTGGCCGAACGTCGCGGCCTGTTGATCGCCGGCGCATCCAGCGATGGGTATCGCGCCGCCAAACCATTTGGTTGCCGTTTCGCCGAGCGCCCCACTTGACGGCACGACTTCGGGTAACATGACCCGCGGGATGTTCAGGATCTTTAGCAGTTCGTCGTCCCAATCGAGCCTGTGAATATTGAAAATCAGCGTCCGGCTCGCGTTGCTGTAATCGGTGACGTGGCGTCGGCCCTCGGTCAAGCGCCAGATGAGCCAACTGTCGACGGTCCCGAACAGAATCTCACCGGCCTCGGCCCGCGTTCGAAGTCTTGGAATCGTATCGAGCAGGTGTTTGATCTTCGTGGCCGAGAAATAGGCGTCGATGACCAGTCCGGTTTTTTCTCGAAACGTTTCTTCCAGGTTGTCGGCTTTGAGGCGATCGCAGATCGGGGCCGTGATGCGACTTTGCCAGACAATCGCGTTTGCCACGGGGCGGCCCGTTTCCCTTTCCCATAGAATGGCGGTTTCTCGCTGGTTCGTGATGCCCAGGGCGGCAATGTCTGAAGCCGAAAGCTTGGCGCCTGCGAGCGCTTGCCGCGCCACGTCGAGCTGCGACGACCAGATGGCCTCGGGATCATGTTCGACGTGTCCGGGTGCGGGCAAGATTTGTTCGAATTCCTGTTGAGCCACGGAAACGATTGCGCCGTCGTGACGAAAAATAATCGCCCGGCTTGACGTCGTGCCTTGGTCCAACGCGAGTATGAATTTGCCTGCCATGACGTCGCCTTCCGTTGTGAATGCCAACCGAGTATTGAAAGGTTCCGACTATTGGAACGCTCAGCCCGACAGGGTTCAAGGCCCGACTCGTCAGGCGACCGACTTTCCGAAGTGAGCCGCCAGTCGCGCGATTTCCGACGACGTTGCCGCATCGACCTCCGATGCGACCAAGCGACCTTGCTCGGCGAGTAGCTCGGCAAGTCTCCGAACGCAGGCCAGTGAAAGTCGCTCGTCGTAAAGGAGCATCAATCGCCGCTCGACCAGGTCAGCAACCGCGTGCACCTGTTCCTCGCGAATGGACCAGCGAACAAGCGCGACCGGCAGGTCGCTCGTTGGAAGAAGTTCATGATCTGTCGCGGCGGCCAGCACCGATTCGCACCGCGTGCCGAGCAGCGTCCAAGCCGCGCCTACGCTGGCGGTGGAGAAACCTGTGGTCGTTGCGATCTTGTTGACGGCTGCGTCGACGCCTGCGACCGATGTTGGGAAGTTTTCGGCGCCAGGAAACGGCCGCTCCCGTGAGTTTGCCGTTGGCGTACGACCGAAGTGCTTGAGAACGTCCGCCGCCGCCTGTTCGGCAAGCGAACGCATTGTCGTCAGTTTCCCACCGACAATCGAAAACACTGGCACCGACGGATGCTCGTGCTCGACAAAGAAGTGACGGCGGGTGATTGCGCCGGTGGTGCGGGCATGCACATACGGTAGTGGACGCACGGCGCGTATAGTGAAAGTTGACGTCGCTTGGCGACAGTTGTGCGCCGGGGAGGATAGCATTCGCGGAGTCGAGGAGATATTGAATCTCCGTCTCGGAGGCTTGTGCGGTCTGGGGCGAACCGCTGAACGGCATGTCCGTGGTGCCGATCAGAATCGTATCCCCAAGCGGAGTGATGAAGATGGGTCGGCCGTCGCGAGCTTCGGCATAGATCCCCTGCCCTGCCAACTGGTCCTTTAGTCGAGGGCTGAACGAAAACAGATGACTGCCTTTCGTTCCACCCATCAGTCGGTCGGCCGGGATCTGCAGACGCTCAAGAGTTTCATCGACCCAGGCACCGGTGGCATTGACGATGATCGACGGCCGAAGCGAAACGGGTGGGCTCGACTGTGGAGCCGTCTCGACGGGCGTGATCTCGACGGTGTCTTCCACTAGTTTTGCGCGATGATAGTTGAACAAGCGGAAGTCAAGTCCTTGCTGGGTCGACAACTGCTTGGCGTCGGCCAGCATCGAGCACACGAGGCGCTCGGGAAACTCCACTTGTCCATCGTAGTACGAACAGAGCTGATGATATTGGCGCTGGTCGACTCTGGGTGCGTCGGCCGCGTTAACTGGGCCGCAGGTATGTTTCGGCAACGTCGCGTCATGCGCATATGCGTCGTAAAACATCAACCCCGCACTGATCAGCAGGGAACCTCGCGGCGATTTGGGTTGCGGCCACCAACTCCAGCCAAAAAACCGGCCGACCGCCGGGATCAGGCCGCCCAGACGACCTTCCGCCGGAATCCAGAGCCGTAAGGGACGCACGAATTGAGGCGCAAGACGAAGTAGTCGGGTGCGTTCGGCGAGAGACTCTTTGACCAGGTCGAACTCACCATATTCGAGATAGCGTAGTCCTCCATGGATCAGCCGCGACGAGCCGGAAGTAGCTCCGGAGGCAATATCGGCCGCGTCGACAATCCACACATTGATGCCGTTGATCGCCAACTCGCGCGCAATTGCGCAGCCGTTGATGCCTGCGCCAAGAATCAATACGGTTTTGCTAGAAACGTCCATCGTCCCACCTGAGCAGCAGGATAGCCGCTTGCGGGAAACGAAGCGAGCCAGAATACCCGTTCCTCGCTTGGACGACGGCTGAATGCTGCGCGGCGCCGCCAAGGCATTCCTTGGCCGGCTCTAGGAAAGAGCCACTACTCTTGGCTCTTGAGCGTGCGCTGCAGGTAATGCACGTGAGCCCGCACGCCTTCCAGGTTGGGATTGAGTTCGAGCGCCCGCCGGAAGCAATCGAGAGCGGCCGGCCGGTTCCCCTGGTGCATATGACACTGGGCCATGCCGGTCGCGGCGCCAAAATGGTAGGGGTTGATTTCCAACGCTTGATGGCAATCGTCAATCGACTCGGCATACTTTCGCTGGTTGAACAGCGCAAGGGCCCGCTGGTTCCAGGCTTCGGCCAGCCAAGGTGCCTGCGTAATCAGTTTCGTGGCACGACGGATGGAGCTGTCGAAGCGTCGGGCCGCATTCAGCTCGACGATTTCCTGCAGGTCTTTGCGCTGCACGCGATCGCCGACGCGGCACCAAATTGTGCGGATGCCGTTTTCAGCCAACATCCGGACGCCACGGTCGTTGTCGCGCAGCGCTCGCCCAAGGATCGCATTGGAGCTGTAGTCCCCGAATAGCCCCAGCGCCAACACGGCGGCACGGCGAGCCATACGGTCGCCGCATTGAGCCAGGCGTTCGAGCGTGCCGATCGAATATCGACTCGTTACCGCCGCAGTAAACGCGTGCGTGTTCTGATCGACCAGGTACGCCTTGTAGATGCGGTGTAATACCGGGCCGCGGGTGCTGTGGTTCATCGTCGATAATTCCTCGAAAGCCGCCCGAAGCACGCTGTTTGGCAGAAAGTTTGCCGGTAGCACCCGGCCGATTCACCCAGTCTAATCACTGCCGTCGCAATCACCAAACCCCCCTGCCAATGCCGAGGAATTCTGCTTCCTCCGGGGCGACTCGCGATCAACAATAGAACTAAAGCGTTATCTTTCCGTCGGGAAATTGCCGCCGTGTTTCGTTTGAGAAAACTTGTGCTGGCATTCGTCGCGGTTGCCGCTTGCGCCGTGGCGATCTTACTTCCCTGCCGTCGTGGCATCTCCGCCGAGACGTCAGGCTGGTCGACGGGGCCGACGCTCGAGCAGCAACTCGAAGCGCCAGTGCGAGTTTCCTGGCATGGAACGTCCTTCGCCCGCGCTTTGGCCGGCCTGTCTGATACATCGCACGTGGCGATTCTGCGCGACCGGCGAGTGGATCCGGGCGAAACCATTGAAATGGTCATTGACGGTCAACCACTACGCGAGGCACTGCAGCATATCGCTGCGCAGCAGAAGATTGGCTACAGCCAATTCGGTCCCGTCGCCTACTTCGGTCCGCGCCACGTCTCGTCGCGATTGCGCACGTTGGCGGCGTTGCAGCTGGAGGATGTTCGTCAAATGCCTGCCGACGCGAGACGTAAGCTGCTGATGCAGCGCAGCTGGCATTGGAGCATGCTGGCCGAACCTCGCACGCTGCTGGCGGAACTTGCCGCTGAGGCGGGCGTCGAGGTCAAGAATCCAGAGCGTATTCCCCATGACCTCTGGCCGGAGACGGACCTGCCACCACTGAGTTGGCTCGATCGCTTGACGCTGCTGACCGCTCAATTCGGCCTTACGTATCGCATCGAAGATCAGGGACGGAGCATCGAACTGGTGGATATTCCGGAAGAGGTCTTGCTCACCCGTAGTTATGACGGCGGCCGGACCGCGCGGGGTGTGGCTCGCCGTTGGGCGCAGGACTTGCCCCAAGCTAAGATCCGCCTCGACGACAACAAGATTCAGGTGGCGGCATCCGTCGAAGACCATGAACAGATCGAGCGACGCATGCGCGGTAAGCCAACGAATAGGACCACGGTGACCGCCGGCGAGGAGGTTTATCAACTTGCCGTCGAGAACGCCGCGCTCGACAAACTGGTCGACGAACTGGCGAGGCGACTGGAGCTTCAGTTTGAATGGGATCGCGATGCCACCAAAGCGGCCGGGATCGCCGCCGATCAGTTGGTGACCGTTAAGGTCGAGAACGCAGATCTGGATACGCTGCTCAAAACAGTTTTCGCGAACACGGGACTGGAGATTCGTCGGCAAGGGCGCAAGGTTGCCGTCCGCGCGCGGAACTAACCGCGCAAAAGTCGCCGGATAGAACGTCGCGATCGGTTGAACAGGGCCAAAACGTGCGCGTTAGGCCAAGACCTTTTCCAACTCTTCGCGGACCGACTGCTCGATCTTGCCCTTGAACATCATGGCTGCGAACGGGAGCGAGCCGTTCACGCAAACCTCGTTGGGTTCGACGTTCATATCGCCCTTGATATTGAAACCAAATGTCGAAAAGGCGTAGTCGAGGTGATTGCCCTCCCAGCTTTCCTCGAGGTTGCTCATTTTGTCCGCGTGACGCTCCTTGAGCTTTTCGAAAAACGTCTTCAAACGCGACGTGGCTTCTTCGGCCGAAAGCGTATGGGGCACCTTGATCGATAGGCTGGGCATGATCGAGCAATTCCTACTAAAGAAATGAGATCGTAGATTCCGCCGGCGCGAGTGACTTTTGAGTTCAGTTTCCGGCTTGTATTATCGTAACGCGAATCCGCGATGATGGAAACCGGCACCGGGTTCGTCGAGACGCGCTTTCTTCCAGTGAGGGGGAGGCCCGCGCTAAGTGATCAAGTCTTCGCAGTCCTGCCGATCGGATGGATGCCAAAGCGGCAGGCCGCGGCGGACACGCTCGGCTAGCATGGAGAGCTTATCGGGAGTTCCCGGCATCGACGGGCAGGCTTCGAAGTCTTCGGCTTCAAGTTCGCTGGGCTCGTAGTCCCATAATTTCATGCGGATCGCGTCCAGAACCGTTTGCGGTTCCGAAGTGGAATGTGGCACCGTGAAGCTCCTTGCTTAAAGGTTGGCCATCGATATCGCGAGGCACGCAGGCGGTCGGAAAGGTTGGCTGAGAGGATTTCGATCGACAGATTGCGCGCCACATCCGCCGCTTATCTCGCGGCGGCTACCCTGCGGCACTGGGGACCTTGAGTATTCCGCGCTGTCGCCGTTTGTCAAGCAATTTTATGAACAACCAATTGTTAACACGCGCAAACAGTTGTTTGGCCAAGCTCGTCGGGCGATGATTCGCTGAAAAGTCGGGAAATCAGGACTGGGTTACGTCGACGGGCACTCGGCAAAGCGCTTGCAGCAGCTGACGGACGCGTCGACGGTCGATCGTTCCGCGACGTCCGTCGTCGCACGCGGCACCGCGGACGCCGACGTAATCCGGCTCCAATTGGGCGATCGTTGCCGTGTCGTCGAGCACCAACCCGCCGGCCACAACCGACATCAGGCCCGCCTTTCGAGCTGACCCAAGCCACCGCCGCAAATCAGGAGTTGAGAAGTAGTCTCGCAACGTTCCGCGTTGCTTTTCGAACGTGTCGAGCAGCACTCCCCGGCAGCCAAGTTCCTTGGCTTGTGACAAGATCTCCCACGGCGGAGGAGCAACCGCAAGTTGCCAATCGGCATAGGCCACGACGACCGCCGCGACGCCGATGGGAAATGTTTCGATAGCCGCTCGCAAGCTGTCATGCCAGGTCTGTCGCCGGGCACATCCCGCCAATCCCAGCTTCGCGTAGCACAGCCCCGGAGGCAGCCACGCGGGCGAGACGGCAAGCTGCGTCAGTTCGCCAAGCGCCGCGCTGGTCGGCCTCTGGTTGTCGACCGCGGCCACCACCGCCGCGATGGTCGTGGCATCGGCCGCCCCCAGTGCTCCCCGGTCCGGTTCCTTGACATCGATTAGATCGACACCAGCGTCGAGTGCCGTGAGGGCTTCGGCGACGTTGCGGACGCTTACCAATAGTTTCGTCATCGTTTCAAACGTCCGGGGGACATGCTAGCGAGAAGTTGCGCGACTGACTTCCGCCAGCCGTGCGTTTAGGCGGTTGACCAGCGGAACACTGAGCGGCTCGCACCAGGTGCCGCGAATCGTGATGTAGCCTTCACACCACTTTCCCAATTGTGGTTTCACGTCGTGATGGTGCCAGTCGGCCGCGCGATCGGCCACGCGGAGGATCAACGCGGATGTCTCCGCGCAGCGCCCTTCATTGCCTGGCAGCAAACTGGGAGCTTGGCCGAGCAGAAAGCATTCGACTGCTTCAACCGGCAAACGAATCGGACTGCCGGACCGCAACCATAAAAGTAGCTCGCCGTGTTGGTAGGCCAGACGTGGCTTGCGCACCTGCCAAGCGATCGTCGCGATCGTCAACAGCGAAACGAAGAGCAGCAGGCCACCCACAATGCGCAACCAAAGCGGTGGCTCGCGGCCCGGAACGCCCAAGAGTAGCAACAGTCCCATGCCCGCCAACAGCGCGGGTGGAATCATGCCGAATAGCAGTGCGCGCGAGTTGGTGCGCAACCAGACTTCCATTGTCCAAGCCAGTCCAAACAAAAACCGAGAATGATCAGCGACGGTCAGTCTAGCAAACGTCCGCGGTCCGGGCAGCAGGTCCACACACGTCTGTTGCCCCGCGTCAATCACGGTTGCCAGTCCCCCTTGATTTTCCGGGCCCAATGGTTTCTCTTGAGGACGCTTCCGAGTTAACGACACAAGTGGGATGCCATATGACGCCGACGGGCTTCTGGAAGGGGAACACCCATAAGACTGTTGTATCTGTCATTCTGATCATCCTGGTGGCCTATGCCGTGGTGACGGCCTTGGGTTGGACGCGTGCCGCACACGCCGTGGCGGTCCATGGGGAGCATGAAGTCCCAGCCAAGATCGCCGATATTTGGGCGGTGATTCCCTTCACGATACTGCTGGGCGCAATTGCCTTGCTGCCGTTGGTCGAGCACACGGCGCACTGGTGGGAACATAATCTGCACAAGTTTTACGTCGCTGGCAACTTGGCTTTGATGACGCTCGGCTATCTGGCATTTCTGCATCCGGAAGGAAGCTTGGGGCTGGCCGCTCATACGCTGCAACACGTAGTGATTTCCGAATACATTCCGTTCATCGTGCTGTTGTTCAGCCTATATACGATTAGCGGGGGAATCCGCATTACCGGCGATTTACCGGCCCACGCGCTAACCAACACGGCGTTTATAGCCGCAGGTGGAGTCCTGGCGAGTTTTATTGGCACCACCGGCGCGGCGATGCTTCTGATTCGCCCGCTGCTGGAGACAAATCGCGAACGGAAATATGTCGCTCACAGTGTGGTGTTCTTTATTTTCGTCGTTTGCAACTGCGGCGGACTGCTGTTGCCCATCGGCGACCCGCCGTTGTTTCTGGGCTATCTGAACGGCGTGGATTTTCTGTGGACGCTTTCGCTGTGGAAAAGCTGGCTATTCGTCAATGGCACGCTGCTGGCCGTCTATTTCATTGTTGACCACTTCTACTATTACCCGCACGAGACCAAGCTCGACCTGGTTCGCGACGAATTGCTGGTGCGCAAACTGAGGTTTTCGGGCGTATGGCCGAACGTGTTGTTGCTGATGGGCGTGATATTCTCGGTGGCCTTGCTCGATCCCGGCAAGGTTTTTCCTGGCACGGATTGGCACCCCTGGCTGTATTTGCGCGAAATGGTGCAATTGGGTCTGGTGTCCCTGTCGCTCTCGTTTGGACCTCAGCTCGTGCGCGACGACAATAATTTCGACTACTTTGCCATCGTTGAGGTCGCCGCTTTGTTCGTCGGCATTTTCGTGGCGATGCAACCTGCGCTCGAGATTCTTAATGCTCGGGGTTCGAATCTGGGAATCGATTCGGCTTCCAAGTTCTTCTGGGCGACGGGCGGCCTGTCCGCGGTCCTCGACAACGCTCCCACCTACCTGGTCTTTTTCAAAACCGCGCAAACGCTGCCCACGGAAAGCGCGACACAGGTGGCCGGAGTGGCCGAGAACTTTCTGAAAGCGATTTCGCTGGGAGCGGTGCTGATGGGAGCGATGACTTACATCGGCAACGGTCCTAATTTCATGGTCAAGTCCATAGCGGAACAGTCGGGCGTGCGGATGCCGAGCTTCTTTGGTTACGTGATTTATAGCGTGGTCTTCTTGCTGCCGATCCTGGCGATCAACACCTGGCTGTTCGTTGAGTGAGACCGAGTCTCACGGGCGGAGAAACGTTCGGTGGCCCAATCTCGTGCCGAGTGATACAATTCAGCGCTAGATGAAAAACGCGCATCAAGGTCGTCCGAAACCGCTCGATTCAATCGACGCGAATGCGGACTACGACCACATCACTTCCGACGCGGGGCTCCAGCGACTCTGCCGCGAGTTAGCAACTGCGCCGAGTATCGCATTTGACACGGAGTTTGTTTCCGAGCACACATACCGGCCGGAATTGTGCTTGATTCAGGTTGCCGCGGCGGGGCGGATGGCGGTCATCGATCCACAGACAATTTCCGATGTTACACCATTTTGGAAAGTCCTAGCCGCTCCAGGGCACCAAACGATCGTGCACGCCGGCCGCGAGGAGTTGCTGTTTTGTCTGGCGGCGGTGGGCAAGCCGCCAACCGACCTGTTCGACATTCAAATCGCGGCCGGGCTAGTAGGGTATGAGTATCCTGCAGGCTACGGGTCATTGCTGTTCAAGCTGCTGGGCACACGCCTGCACAAGGGCGAGACCCGCACCGATTGGCGCCGTCGGCCACTTTCCGCCAGCCAGCTGTCTTATGCCTTGGACGACGTGCGATATTTGGACGCCCTGGCGGAGAAGCTGCGAGGGCGGCTGGAGGAACTCGACCGCACGGCGTGGCTGGACGGCGAGATGCAGAGCTGGCAAAGCGACGTTGCCGCGACGCGCGGCGGCGAGCGATGGTGGAAGGTGTCGGGCACGTCGGGACTTTCGCGGCGCAATTTGGCCATCGTTCGCGAGGTGTGGCGATGGCGCGAGCGCGAGGCCGAGAAGCGAAACTGTCCGACTCGACGGGTGTTGCGCGACGACTTGATTATTGAGTTGGCCAAGCGGAAGAGTTGCGAGCTCAAACAGATTCGAGCCGTGAGGGGGATGGAGCGTCGCGACCTGGAGTGCGCGTTGCCGCAGCTTGCGGCCGCCGTCAAACGGGGCATGGAACTTCCCGATAGCGAGCTGCCGGCGCCCCAGCAGCGAGAAGTTCCGGCTCAACTCAACGTGTTGGGACAGTTCCTTTCCACTGCCTTGGCGGGTATCTGTCGGTCGGCCGAGTTGGCCCCGAGCATTGTCGGGACGGCTAGTGACGTGCGCGAATTGGTGGCCTATCGCCTGGGATTGACAAACGTCGACGACGGTCCACCGTTGCTTGGTTGTGGCTGGCGCGCTGAAGTCGTAGGTCGGATGATCGAGGACTTGCTCGCGGGACGGGTCGCTATTCGAATTGGCGACCCGTTGGCATCTGAGCCCTTGTTGTTCGAACCGATTGCGTCGCGATAGCCGGGCCGAAACGACCGCCAGTTCTGGCAGATCGCCACGGCTCATCACGGCGTTTGATTCTTGTCCAGCAGCTGTCGAGCGATGTTGAAGGTCTGCACGGCCCCAGCTGTCGTGACTGCCGGGTTGGTGATAGGCGCAATCTTTTGCGCGCTTAGATTTCCCTGCAGCCCGCTACCGGCAGGCGCCGTGGTCGCAGGCTTCGACGGCGGCGGTGTGTAGGCGGCTTTTCGCGGTGTGTCGGCGTCAACTTTGGCACCTGCTTTGGCGTCGGGTTTGGCGGCCGTCGCTGGCACGCCGGCGGGAGTTTCGACGGCCGGCGTTACACCAGGGTTTTCGACTTTTGGAAGCGGCGATGAGTAGCCGGCATTTTCCACCTTGCCAGAGTCGTCGAGTTGATTTTCGGCCCGGTGGTTGAATCGGCGTTCCTGTCCGACAGACATGCTGGTCGCACTCTTCCGGACGTTATCTGTTTTTCGCAAGGGGACTTTGATTTTCTCGCCGGCGAATGCCGTGCCGTCATAGATGTTGCCTCGTTGGAACGGTCCGGTTCCGAAGAGCCAAATGTCCTTGGAGGAGCTTGCGACCTTGCGATTTCCTGATTGCCACACGGGACGCCCGGACATGCGATCGTACGCGAAAACAGCAATCTTGCAGACGGCCTGCTGGCTAGTGCGTTTGGACAGCGCGATTTCAGGGATCGCGGCGGCCCCGGTGGGAAGCAAGCCGACGCTGGGGAGCTGCGTGGCCGGAATGCCAATCAAGACATCGTTGCGATTGGTGCCCAGCGAACCGGTGCGGACCTCGACGACGTAGTCCGATTCCTCCGGTTTGTCTTTGATAACACAACCGCTGGCCAACATGTGCTGCCGAAGCGTACTAGTTACGTAATTCTGGTCGAGCGTGGTGGCGATGAACCGCGTGTCGAGATAGACGCTGCGGTCTTCGAGCGCGCTAAAGTCGATCTCGCTGACCGCACGATCAACGGCGTCGGAAATCAGCAATTGTTCCGTGGCGGTCCGTGGCGAATCCGACCACTTGGTCGTTCCGCAACCGGCGCCGGCCAGCACCGCAATCAGTAGTCCGCAACAATGCAATCCGCGCATGAAATCTATTTCGCGTGCCCGCAGTGGATTGATGGTCGCCTCGCGCGAGGCTCCAGAGCCAAGGTCCCCGGCTCAAGGGCGGCGAATTATAGCCGAAGCGTGCCGACCGACAAACATTGGTTTATGCGTGCCGGTGATCGCGTATAAACCCCTGTAGCCAAATGGCTTGAGTCGCCAGTCGGCTGTCGGGAGGGGAGGCGTGAAGCTCGCTGACGTGGCCGGCGAATTGACCGTCAACCGAAGTAAAGCGGGGGTAGCACCCGACCTGGAGGCGACTTGAGCACGCAGACGGACCACCTGCGAGTGGACTACTCGTAGGGGTTGGTCGGTGGGGCGTCTTCCAGCGCCTGAGGTTCGTCGCTGGCTTCGCGAGGCTTGGCCAGCGTCGGCTCACGCTTGGGTAGCGCAGCGGTTCGCTGGTCGCCGTAGAAGTGCGTCGCCTCCTCGGCTGCAAGTTTGGTATCGAGCGCCTTGCAGAATACCTCGGCCCGGAACACATGGTTGCCGGGCGAGGCAGCGCGAGCGCGAACCTGGAATACGGCGGTGTCGCCGGCGGGAATCGACGCGATGGGCCGGAATATGACCTGGCCGGTGCCGATGTCATTCGGTCCGCCGTCGGCGGTTGTCGGCTCAAGCCCCTCGGAAAAGAACACTGCCAGGTCGACGCCCTGGGCGGCCTTTGTGCCGCGGTTGCGAATCCGAATCTCATAGGCTGCATCGTCACCCACCGCGACTGGGCCTTGGGGGTCGCGGACCTCGAGTTTGAGATCGGCGATCGCTTCGACACGCGTGCTCGTGGTAGCGGCGGCCGTAAGTTCGCCGCCACCGTCGACGGAGACTTGCAGGCGATTCTCGCCGGGAGTGTTGAGGACGCATTGCAGTTCAAAGAGTCGTTCGCCACCCGCCGGAAGCGCCCCGACGATCCAAGTGACACGTCCCTGTTGCGGATCGAGACGTCCGCCGCCGGCGGCCAGAAACTTGGCTTCGGGCGGCAGCACAGCCGATAGTTCGACGCCGTCGGCCAGAGCGTCGCCAGTGTTTTGTACGATGATCTGGTAGCTGGCCGGTGTCCCAGCGTACTTGACGTGAGGTGCCTCGACTTTGACTTGCAACTCCGCCCGGCGCACGAGCACTTCCTGGGCCGCTTCGGCTCGGAGTCCGCCATCGGCAAAGCTTTGTGCCTTGATCGCAATAGGCCCGGCCTGTCGCGCCGTCAGTTCGATGTCAATCGTCTTGCTTTCGCCGGCCGCTAGTGTGCCCAGGCGATGGGTGCCCTGCGTTTCACCGCTGCGGCCGATGGGCTGCAATCCCACCGAGACATTGTGTGTGTCACCGTTGCCCGGATTGGAAATAGTCAGCTTGTACACTTTGGTTTGGCCAAACAGCACTTCGCTTGGACCGGAAATGTTCATGGCCAGCTTCGGCTCTTGCACTTCGACCATCGTCTGTGAGGTCTCGGGCGCGAACGTGTAACTCACGGCCAGATCGAGCGGTGAGCTCTTGCGCGGAATGAGTTTTAGGGTCAGCGATTCCTCGTCGCCGGCTTCGAGTCGGTCGATGGTCCATTCCAGGCCCGAATTCAAATCGCCGCGCGACGGCGGCTGGGCGCTGCCCGAGCTCGGGCGGGACGAAGCCACGTCGGCATAGTGCGGAACGATCACCTTGATTGCGACGTTGTTGGCCGCGGCGCCTGAGTTCGTCACCTTGACGACGAACTCCGCCTCTTCCCCGATCATGACGGTTCGCGGTCCGCTCGCGACCACGGCAAGCACCGGACTTTGTGTCGTAAATAACACGTCGCTGGTCGATTCCTCGAGCGGAACAGCGACGGGTTCGGCGGTAGCGGTTGACTGCGGCTCGTCGACCGACGCGTCCTGCTCAGTCGGTCGTAGTTTGTTTCCATTCTGGAAGGTTCGCGGCGCCGCTTCCTCGATGTCAACCTCAGACTCAGTCGGCTCCGGCGATTCTTCGCCGTAGTGCTGCCAGTCGGTTGGGGCGTCGCCTCTGATCGGATTGGTTTCGGCCGCCGCCGTCGGTTGTTCGGACGGAACTTCGGCGATGGATTCCTCGACCACTTCCATTGCTTGCGCGTCTTCCGGGTCGTTGTCGAGCGGCTCGTCGACTCGCTGCACGACATCTTCCTCGATGATCTCGATTTCTTCGGCCTCTTCGGCGGCGGGCTCGCCAAGGGCCCGGCGGCGCGTCTCCTGAAGAGGGCGGCGCGGTGAACCGGTGTTTAGTCTGGTGGCCGTTTTGTCGCCGTTGGGCGTGATCACCGTTACCGGTGGGGCACCGCTCTTGGCGCGGCGTGCCGATTGAAGTTGCATCCGAGGCGACACCGTGATCGAGCGAGAATTCTGGGGCTGTGCAGTTGGTGACGCTTCGGCCATTGATGGCTGGGGTTGCGGTCCGGGTGGCGCTACCATTACGGGACGCGAACTGCTTGACCCGTTGGGTAATGCCCAGCCGTTAGAACGTGGACCGGGGACTTCGTCCCCGATACGCTGCCGGCTCGAGTCTCCACCGAACAGGTCCTGGCGAAATCGCTGCAGCCGCTCGGCGAGCGACGGGCGGCGAGGCGCGGATCTGGTCTCGTCCTGTGCAAAGGTGGACACGGCGACGTGAATTCCCACCAAGCAGACAATCGTTACGATTACTTTACGGCCAGACATGGCACATCCCCACGAAACCGGGTTCTGAACGACGTTCGTCCCCGTTATCGGCCGTAAAACTCTACCGATTTGAGGGAGTTTTCCGGATTTGGCGAAATTGTCAGCTATCACGGTTAAGAAGCGAGAAATGAGGGGGCTGGGCGGCGTTCCTTTAAGAGGTACCGACCGCAACGCTTTCACAAAGCGACCAAAGCGTCGACCGACGGCCAGTATGAGAGTTGTGTTAAACGCACTTGGAGCAGCACTGCCTCTATGTAAAACGCGGGTTTTGCAATAGAATAGAGAGCTTGATTCCCCCAAATGTGCCAGGCCGGCCGATGCCGGCTTTTTCGCACGAGTGCTGTCACGCCCCCGGCGAACCTAAAACCAGGGCACGACGCCCCCAGCACTCGATCTTCCCCACCGGAACGGATCCGCCAGGTCTCCAAGCTTATGCAAACTGAACCCGTTGTCATGCAACGCGAAGACATCCGCAACATTGCCATCATTGCCCACGTCGACCACGGCAAGACAACGTTGGTCGACGCCCTTTTGCGCCAGAGCGGAGAGTACCGCGAGAGCCAATTGGTGGGCGACTGCATTCTCGACTCGAACGATCTGGAACGCGAACGCGGGATAACGATCCTCGCCAAGAACATCGCCCTCCCCTATCGGGGCGTGAAGATCAACGTCATCGACACGCCCGGGCACGCCGACTTTGGCGGTGAGGTCGAACGAGTTCTACGGATGGCCAGCGGTGCACTGGTGCTTGTGGACGCGGCGGAAGGCCCGATGCCGCAAACGCGATTTGTGCTAACCAAGGCGCTCGAAGTCGGACTGCAACCACTCGTCGTAATCAACAAGATCGATCGCCCGGACGCCCGGCCGCTGGAGGTGCTCGACGAGGTTTTCGAGCTGTTCCTGGAATTAGGGGCCGAGCATCTGGCTGACTTTCCGCACATCTATGCCAGCGGTCGCGACGGTTTCGCCACCACTGACCCCGACGTGAAGGGCGAGTCGATGCGGCCGCTCTTGGACATGGTCCTCGAGCACATTCCCGGGCCGGAAATCGACGCCGAATCGCCATTGCAAATGCTGGTGACCACACTCGATTGGTCCGACTACGTGGGACGCATCGCCGTGGGGCGCATTTTTTCGGGCAAGGTGAACAAGGGGCAACAAGTGGCCCTGATGCAGTCCGGCGACCGACAGTCGGTTTGCAAAGTGATCAACCTGTATACGTTTGACAAGTTGGGCCGCACGGAAGTCAACGAAGCAACGGCCGGCGACATTGTCGCCCTGGTAGGGTTGGAAAACGTTGAGATCGGTGACACCGTGAGCGACGTGAACCTGCGGCAAGCCATGCCGCGCGTGGCTGTCGACGAGCCGACACTGCAGATGATCTTCAGTATCAATAGCTCACCGCTGGCCGGCCGCGAAGGTAAATACGTGACGAGCCGGCATCTGCGAGACCGGCTTTACAAGGAACTCGAACGGAACGTGGCACTGCGGGTCGAGCCCGTCGCCGGTTCGGATGCCTATGCCGTGAGTGGCCGAGGCTTGCTGCACTTGAGCGTGCTCATCGAAACCATGCGCCGCGAAGGTTATGAGCTGTCTGTCGGCAAACCACAGGTCATTCTGCGCGACCGCGACGGGATTACCGAGGAGCCGTTCGAATCGCTGATCGTGGAAGTGCCGCACGATAAGCTGGGCACGGTAATGGAATTGGTCGGAGCGCGCCGCGGTCAGATGATTGAAATGAATACTCGCGGAGAATATGCGCACGTTGCGTTTTCGATTCCTGCTCGGGGATTAATTGGCCTGCGAACGCGGTTGCTCAATGCCACACAGGGCACGGCGATCATGCATCATCGTTTCGAGGTGTACCGGCCGATGGAGGGCGAAATTGTCGGCCGCGCCAACGGTGTGCTGGTGTCGATGGTGTCGGGCAAGGCGGTGGCCTTCGGTCTGGATGGATTGCAGGAGCGGGCCGAGATGTTTGTCGGCCCGGGCGATGTGGTCTATGAGGGCATGATCGTCGGTGAGAATAGCCGCAATGATGACATGGCCGTCAATCCGACCAAGGAGAAAAAACTCACGAACATGCGAGCTTCCGGCAGTGATCGCAATATCCTGCTCAAGCCACCGCGCCTCTTAAACCTGGAAGCCGCCCTCGAGTACATCGAGGAAGACGAATTGGTTGAAGTGACACCAGCGAGCGTTCGCTTGCGCAAGATCGTGTTGAGCGAAACCGAACGTCGCAAGCAGGCCCGTCGTCGCGCGTAAGGCATTTGGCTCGACTCGAACGGAATTCGCGCCGGCAACTCAAGCGCGTTCGCCCCTCGACCCACGACGATTGACGGAGTGGCCGGGCCGCACTCGAGCGCCATCAACCAGATTTGACCGATCCAGATAAAATCGCGCGTAGCCGCGCGGTTCGCCGTTTTGGTCGCTATTGGTTGGAAGTTGCGGCCGCTCTCGGCGCGGGAGCCAGTCCTTCTTTTTGAAATACCACAGCAGACTGCCGGCCACGAAGGCCATGCTGCACCAGACCATGGCGTAGCCATAACGCCAGCGCAATTCGGGCATGTATGTGAAATTCATGCCGTAGACGCCGACGATGAACGTGAGGGGGATGAAGATCGTGGCAATCACGGTCAGCATTTGCATGACTTCGTTCGTGCGGTTGGCGAGCACCGAGTGATACAGATCCATCAGGTTGGACGACAACTCGCGGTATGTTTCCACGAGATCAATGATCTGAAACGTGTGGTCGGCGCAGTTGCGCAAATAAATGCGCGTATTCTCGGTAATCAGCGGAATGGGATCGCGCACCAGGATATGCAGGGCGTCGCGCAGTGGCCAGACTGCCTTGCGGATGACCAGGAGCTTACTTTTTACATTGTGGATTCGCGAGACGACTTCACCGTCGACTTCGCGAATAATCTCTTCCTCGAGCGATTCGATGTGGTCGCCAAAGCCTTCGCAAATGGGGAAGTAGGAGTCCACCACGCCGTCGAGAATGGCATACGCCAGGTAGTCGGGACCCGAGGTTCGAATGATTCCACGTTCGCGGCGGATACGCTCGCGCAATGGGTCGAAACAGTCTCCGTGCAAGTGCTGGAACGTCACGACGTAGTTCTTGCCCAGGAACATTCCAAGCTGATCGGTGGCCATCGTCATGCCGCCTTCGAGCATCCGGGCGACGATGAACAAGTTGTCGCCGTATTGCTCAACCTTGGATCGCTGATGATTGTTGAGCACATCTTCCAAGGCCAGCGGGTGCAGTCCAAAGATTTCACCTAAACGTCCGACGATCTCGGTATCGCCCAGGCCATGGACATTAACCCACGTGACCTGATGTTGTTCAAGGATTTGAGGAAGTTGTTTGATCTCCGCTGACGTGCGTAAATCGCGCTCCGTGTACTTCTGGCCGTCATAGGCCAAGACGTGAACGACGGGCTTGGGCGCTCGTGGATCGGCGACGAGAGTGCCTGGTGCGGAGCCTGGCGCTGCGCGACGTGGGTGTAAGAGCCGGCGAAGTCGGTGGGTCTTGCTCACTTGCAATTCCTGTTCAAGGGCAGAGGCCTTTTGTCGGACGCTTATTGTAGCGGCGACGACGAAATGTGAGAAACGCGTGTTCACCTGCGACGCATGCCCGGCCTGCTGTATCCTGACACAAGGAACAATTTCATTGTCCCGGGATTGGTGTCATCCCTCATAACTCCTTCGACTTCTGGGATCAGTTTGAACGCCGACGTCTCCTCTTTGGACTCCCGTTTTCGCTTCTGGCAATGGCGCGTGCTGGTCGCACTGATGGGCTGCTACCTGTTTTATTACACGGGGCGGCTGGCGATCGGCCACGCCATGCCACTGATGGAACGGGATTTGGGGTACTCCAAGCAGCAACTCGGATGGCTCGCGGCCGCGGCGCTGGCGACTTACGGCGTCGGGCAGGCCATCAACGGCAATCTCGGTGATTGGCTCGGTGCGCGTCGGATGGTTACGCTCGGAGCGCTCGGTTCGATGGTTCTCTGCTGGGTGTTTAGTTTCCTCGATACAGCCTTCTGGCTGTTGGTGGTTTGGGGGGCCAACGGCTTCGTGCAAAGCATGGGCTGGGCGCCTGGCGGGCGGCTGATTTCGATCTGGTGGCCTCGCGATCGCCGTGGCTTGGCGTTCGGTTTGTACATGCTTTCGGCCGGCGCGGCGACCGTGATGGTGTGGTGTACGAGCGATTTGGTCCTCGCGCAATTCGCGGACGATGATCCGAGCCGCTGGCGCTGGTTATTCCGCTTGCCGGTGCTATCGCTTGGCGCGGCCGGAGTGTTGTTTTATTTGCTGGTTCGCGATGAGCCCGAGGAGGTGGGCCTGCCACCACTCGGCGACGATTGTATGGCCGAAGAATCTGACGGGGCTGCGTCATCGGCCGAGGTCATGCATTGGTTCGATCGGTACCGGGCCGTGCTGGGCAACCCCGCCTTCTTGCTGGCTGCCGTGGTGATTGTTTTCCAAAGCTTTGCACGCTATGGATTGCTTACCTGGACGACCGCGTACTACAGCGATTCGGGGCTGGGAGTGAACGATGCGCTGAAATTGACCCTGGCTTTGCCCATTGGCATGGGCCTGGGGGCGGTGGTCGGCGGATACTGTTCCGATCGCTGGTTCCTCAGGCGTCGTGCCGCGGTCGTAGCCATCTTTCTGGTCATTAGCGCTGTTTGCTTCTTGATCATGCGAGCCAATCCGGTATCGGCCGTCGGCGATCAACGCCTGGGGATTGCTCTCTTGTTTCTGGCGGGTTTCTTCGTTTATGGTGCGCAAGGTCCGCTGTGGGCGATTTGCCCGGACGTCGTCGGACGCGAGAATTCAGGTACGGCCGTGGGACTAATGGATGCGCTAGCCTACGGTGGCGCCGCCCTGCAGGGCCCTGTGCTTGGATACTTGATCGGCGACCGTGCCGGTTATGGCTATCCGGCTTTGTTTCTTGTGCTCGCGTCGGTGACGGGTATGGGGGCCGGGCTGGCGGCGCTGAGCGTATGGACTACCGGTTCGCGTTCGTCAGCAACAGGAGGAACGTCATGAGCGTAGCCACCAAATCGATGACCAAAAAGTCGTGCGCCATGGTATTCGAAGGGCCGGGACGGCCACTCGCGTTGCGCGAGTTCTCGCGGCCAACACTTGGCGCGGGCGAGCTGTTGGTTGAGGTCACTTGTACCACGCTCTGCGGCAGCGACTTGCACAGTTTTGGGGGCCGTCGCGATACCCCCTTCCCCACCATTTTAGGACACGAGATTATTGGACGCGTCGCCGAAATGCGTCCCGGCGATCCGCCGCTTGACCTGGCCGGCCACAAATTGGCGATAGGTGATCGGGTGACGTGGAGCGTGGCCGCAAGTTGTGGTTCATGCTTTTACTGCGAACTCGGATTGCCGCAGAAATGCGAGCACCTGTTTAAGTACGGTCATGAACGGACCGATCCCCGGCATCCGCTAAGCGGCGGGTTGTCCGAGCATTGTCATCTTGCTCGGGGGACGGCGATTTTGAAAGTCCCCGATTCCCTTCCCGACGAGGTTGCCTGTCCGGCCAATTGTGCGACCGCGACCGTCGCGGCCGCAATGCGCGTGGCCGGCGATTGCCGTGATCGTACGGTCCTGGTGCAAGGTGCCGGCATGTTGGGCTTGACGGCCGCGGCAATGGCCCGACATCAGCAAGCGCGCGAAGTGATCGTGGCCGACCTCGACGAGGAGCGGCTGAAATGGGCAGAACGCTTTGGCGCAACGCAGACCGTACTCATTGAGCCTGACGCCCGTGCTCTGACGGACGCTGTCGCGAGTGTCACCGCCGGCCACGGTGTCGATGTGGCACTCGAACTGTCGGGCTCTCCGGCCGCGATCGAAGCTGGAATAAAGCTTCTGCGGATGGGTGGTCATTACGTCCTTGTGGGCACGGTATTTCCGACGCGCGACGTGCCGCTTTCGCCAGAGTTTCTCGTGCGGCGGTTGCTCCGCATCGAAGGTGTGCACAATTACACGCCAGCCGACTTGATTGGAGCGATTGAGTTCCTCCGCGTGGGGCAGGCTGAGTTTCCGTTCGCCCAGCTAGTTGAGGGCCGATATCCGCTACTCGAGGCCGACGCTGCCTTCGCCCACGCGCTCGCGTCCAAGGCGCCCCGCGTGGCAGTGATACCGAAGGCGAGCGAGAGCAAGGCCTGACTGCCGGCTTATTTGCCTTCGAGTTGGTTAAGCCGCTCAGGGGTATTGGGAATTTCATCCACCAGTTTGTTGATCTCGCCCGGCTGCTTGACTAGACGAAACGCGTCATAGAGTTCGCCCGTCGCGGTGCGAGCCTGGTAGCGGAGCGTATCGCCGTCAATCGAGACGATCTGATAGAGTTGCGTGTTTTCCGCCGCCCGGTGCATGGCCGGGGTGCGCTCCACCCGGTACATCTTTGGGCCGCTTACCGAAACGACATAGATCGTGCCGCCTTCCGGACTGCGGGCGTTGGCGCCGCTGCCGACGTTTTCGGACAGGTCCTGCCCAAAACGGCCGTAGCCGTGGTCGTGGCCTTGCAGCACCAGATCCACGCGATACTTGTCAAACACGGGCTTCCAGAGTCCGCGAATATCCGGGTTGTCGCGTCCCTTGGCGGTGGAATAGACGGGATGATGGAACGTTAGCACCGTCCACTTGTTTGGGTTGTCTTTCAATACTCCCTCGAGCCAAGGAACTTGTTCCTTTTCGCGTTCGTTGGAGTTGAGCGACACGATCCGTACGCCCTGGTAGTCGATCCAGTAGACCGTTTCTTCGAGGCCGGAGAGTCCGTTTTCGGGCAGCGTAAACTGTGGGCGCCAATGGTGGGAAAGTTGCCTTCGCAATAGCGGACGCTCGGGATCGTGCGCGTATTCGTGATTGCCAGGTGTGGCGATGCTTGGGACCATGGCGTTCAGCCAGCCGCCGGCGCCGAACCACTCACCCCATTCGGCATCGCGGTTCCCGCTGTTGATCAGGTCGCCGGCGTGAATCATGAAGCGGGCTTTTGGGGCGTCGCTGTGGGCCTCTCGAATCACCCGCGACCAGTGTGACCGGACGTCGTTCTGGGCGTCGCCGAAGTAGATGAACGAGAACGGCTCGGGCTTGTCGCTGGCGGTCGTGAATTGAATCCACTCGCTCCAGTTTGTGCCGTCGCCAACGCGGTAGGCGTATTTGGTCGATGGCGTGAGATCCTTGAACTCCACGCTGTGATAATGAGTGGGTCCTAAGTCGCTTTCGTGTAAGGTGGTCGTGGCTTCCACTTGCTTGGCCTTTTTGGCAAATCCCGGGCCGGGCTCGGAAACAGCGATTTCGGCCAAACCCTTCTTGATGGAAGTGTCCGTACGCCAGGTGACCGCCTGCGAGTGCGCCGGATCGCCGTTCCAGGTGAGGATGATCCGGTCGGGCATGGGAGTCGCCCGGTACAGGCTTTCGTCCAGCACCTTTGGCGGATGGTCTTCGTGCGCGTGTGCAATTCCCGCGAACAGTGGCATGAGAACGAGACACGTGAATCGAAAGCGATGCATGGCGGAAAATCCTGGAGAGCGAAAGATCGGTCGGCGAGCCGGTGGGCAAGAATACTTCCTCGCCGGCCGACGGTGGCTTCAAGTCTAGTCGATCGCCAAGAGCCTGCCCAGCACTACTCGCCTTGCCGTAGCCGAACCTTAACAGGAACTCGCAAGATGTCTCGCTGCATACCTGCCAAATCGGTGACGTCGAGCGTGGCTACGCCATCTTCGAGCTTATAAGCAAAGGGTCCGCCGGTCGCCGGATCGAGCGGCACGGGCACGACCGTCACTTCGTCGAGCGTAGTCGGAAGCTTGCCAGCCTGCGCGGCATGCATGCGAAGGGCCTCAATCACCTGCTGGCGGGCTATTTGCCGCGTATTCTGCAACGGACCTGACAACAAGTTGCTCAGATTAGTGCGGAGCGGCGCGAGTATCGAGACGAGCGGGTAGATTTCGCGACGACGAGCGTCGGCCTGTAATTGTTCGGTGACATGTTCTATTTTGGGTAGGGCCTGGAAATAAGGCACCGAATACCATTTGCGCCAGGCATCGTAGATAACGCCATGCAACGCTAGCGTATATCGAACCTCAATCTCGGAGTCGCTCATGGCAGCTACCTCTTCTGGCGAATAATCCGTCATTCGAGAAAGCTCATCGCGAGCGGTATCGAGTTGTTCTGACGAGGGCGTCTTTAATATCTGTGCGGTTAGAGCGGCAGCATTGTCTGTCTCTTCCCACGTTACCACCTGGACTGCCCAACGCCGCATCCGCTCAGATAGCTCCCCCCAGTTGATTGAAGCCTTGGGCACAACCAGCTCGGGAAACCGCAATTGAATGATTTGGCTTTCGGTAGCCAAGCCGTTGCTGAAGGGGATTAACGGCTTCGGTAGTTCGGCTAGCGCCCAGTAGAGATTCGGTGCATTTTCGAGGCAGACGACCTGGTCGACTTCTGCGAGTACAATCTTAGCAACGGCAACGCCAACGAATTGGTTTACCAGGAACGAAGCGTCTGATACATGCCGCGCGAGTGCAAGTCCGTCGCGCAGGCTGGCCACGGCCTCTAGCGGATTGCCTTGGCGAACTTCGTACCGTGCCCGCAATGCGATCAACCGAGCGTAGCTGCGCATCGATTGAGCGTCGGGAAGCAGCGTGGTTAGCGGATCTTCCTCCTGCACGTATTCCCAATTGGCGTAGGATCGCTTCCCTGCTGCCGTCATTTGGCGCAGTTCGCCCTCAAATGTCGAGAGTACCTTGGACGCTTCGTCCAGCGGCAAGTCGTCGATAGGGATTTCCAGTAGCTGCCCAGGTTTGTCTCGCAAAAGGCGATGCCATTCCCCGGATGCATGCTCAAAAATGATTCGCAGATAAATGGGCACCGCGTTGCCGGGTACTTGATCCTCCAGCGGCGGCAATAGGTGATACTTGAGTGCTGGAACCGGTTCGGCGGCCGGACTGACTGTCAATTCGTAGGTTTCCGGCGCTGGTTCTTCTCCGAAGACCGCTGGGCGGATTGCAAAGGATCCGACCAACGTGGCCAGGCAAATGCTTGTCGATAGAAATCGGTGGAAAGTGCACATGTTTGGGACCCGTCCTCAAAGACCGAATTCGGTTAGAACCACGATCGTAAAGTATTAGAGTCGTTCGCTCGTCGATTCCAGGTAACGCCGCATCAGCGCGCGTGACGTTGGCGGTAGACTGAAATCGACGCCCAATGCCGAACCGTCCGCAAACGGCTCGATGGGCGGTTCGTCGCGGTGCTCCCACGGCTGCTTGGCCCTGTCCGCAGGGGTGCCTTGGCTCAGGGCAATCGAGAGTGCTCCGCTATCGCCGACGGTAAGCGTACGTGGTGATGGGCGAGGTTGCACGAAAATCGCTTGCTCGATCGGCTTGTTCGCCAGGTTTGTGGGCGAGGTGAGGTCCTGCCGTGGCGACCGACCGGAGAGTAGCGGTAGGCATGCCAGGCCCGCGAATGCGACGGTCGCCATCGTGAGAACTCGATTCGTCTTGCGCAGCCGCTGGTCTGCGGCTTTGCGTCCAGCCGCAAACATCAACCGGTCGCGGTTGAGACCAGATCGCGGTGCCAGACCGGCGAGCTGAGCCTCGAGTTGGGTCAGTTCGGGTTCGAGGGGTGTTCCTGTGTCGCGCATGGCTTCTCCAGTTTGGCTTGCAGAACGCGGAGGCCCGCTTCATAGCGGCGTTGTGACGTGCTGCTCGATGTTCCGGTCAGTTCGCCGATTTCTACAAATGTCAGCTCGCCCCAAATTCTTGCCACCACGACTTCGCGCAGTTCCGCCGACAAGCTCGCAAGCGCCGCCGAGGCGGCTTCCGCGTCGAGCGCGGCGGCAGCATTTTCGAACCACGCTTCGCTCGTCGCCGACTGTTGCTCGCGGTGCCGGCGGCGGCGTATGCTGCGGCCCGCGCTAATCGCGCCGTTGCGTACCACGCGAAATAGCCAGGCTGCCACCCGCTCGGGCCGCTCTCGCCGTGAAACTAGTTCCACCAGCGCGTCCTGCACAACATCCTCGGGGCAATCGCACCACTGCCGAGCGTACAGCACAAGCGATCGCCCGTGCTCGGCAAGCAGTTCCGCCAGCCAGGCTGGCGTCTGGTCGTCATGCCCCATCGATGTCGGTGCTCCGGTCTACGTCCAGGGCGGCTGCATGTCGGCCGACACGAATAAGACGCCGCCACCAGGAGATTATCCCAAAAATATGGTGACGACGTGATTCAGCGGGAATTTAGCGACGTGGAGTGCCTCACCGGATCTGGCGCAGATGGCGCCGAACACCTAATACCGGGCTGAAAAGCCGACGCCGGTGAAGAAGTTGTCGGCGGCCTGATTCAGACCAAATCCGGCTCGCCAGTCGAATTGAATGTTCGGCAGCGGCCGCCAGAGCACGCCCGCGTCCATCGTTTGAGGCGTGGAATTGCTGACGGCGCTTTGGCTGTCGATGATATACCACTCTCCGTAGGTGCTGATTTGATCCGACCACTCTTGTCCCAGCACCAACGACTGGAAAAACTCGTCGGCCCCCTGCTGGCCGTCGCGCGCCAACACGGTGCCGGTGCTGCCCGTGAAACTCCAGACGTCGGTCAGTGCCCAGGAGTAAATGTAGTCGACTTGCGGGGCCACTCGACGACTGGCCGACGTGCCGTATCCGGTCGGCAGGAACGCGGTCACAATCAGTGCCGACTGCGGAACCCAGCCATTGGCGTTCGTCGCCCGCAGCTTGACGCCGGTTTGCAGGTTTGCCGACGATGTTTCAAATCGATGTATGCTGCTGTTTAGGTCATGTTCCGCCGTCGACGTGACGCCCGACCACAGCGTCCGCCATTCGACCCAGTCCGTCAGTCCCAAACGGAGGTTCAATTGTGGACCGCCGTTCGCATTTGTTAGCAGGCTTCCGCTGCGGTTATGCGTGAACTGATAGCCACTTTCAAGCTGCGCCCAACCCTTGGGCACGAGCGTGTGCGCGGCGGTGAAACTGGGGCGATCCGTCTGGATGACCGTTGGCACGGTCTCGTCCCGCTCCGGGTGAGTCGCCAACCAGCGGCGCAGGGGGCCAAGCTGGGCGACGACGTCAGGGTCCGGTATTGGGCTCAGTACCTGCGCGGATGACACTGGTATTGAGGTTCAAAACGGCCCAGAGGCAAATTGACAACCACCACCGACGGCGGGTAACGACCGCTTCCGCAATGAATAGGGGGACGAAACGGTCCATAGGGCCGGTAGCTGAGCGGGCGGTCCAAGTGAAGATGCCCCAGCCGTGGGATGAGAGCACGTGTAGACTTGCGGACGGGGCTCTTTTCGACATCGACCGCGAGGCGCGGAACCATACAAGCATTCTTGCCGAATGGAATGCTAGCGGTGCTGTACCGGCGGGCGCCTCGTGCTAGCGTTGAGCAGCTAATCGACGAATAGCCGCCGCAGGTGCTCGTTGAGGAAGATGCCCTGGGGATCGAGCGCTGCACGCACCGCACGGAACGCGTCCCAGCGGGGATATAGTGGTGCCAAGTCGGCGGCTGTAAGGCTGTGCATCTTTCCCCAGTGGGGACGCCCTTGGTGGGCGCGAAAGATCGGCTCGGCGTCGCCAAAAAATGCGCGATGTTCGAGTTCGATCGCCTGGTGAATGGAAATCGCCACAGTGGGCCGAGCGTGATTCGGGCTTAAATCGATCGTGTCGGCGGCGACTGTCCGATACTCCACCGGCCAGGTCACGTGTGGGTGATGCTGCTGCATGAGGGTGCGAATCGCGCGGAAACAGGCCGGCCCTTGTTCATACGGCACGGCATATTCCATTTCGTTGAAACGTACGTTGCGCTCCGTCGGAAAGATGCGAAAGCTATGGTCGATACGCTCTTCTTCCCGTTCGGGCATCGGATCGGGCGGCGCATCGGTTGGCTGAAGCGCCTTGCAAAATGCCAAATCGGTCGTGGGGTACCAAAAGAATTCGAAATGCCGCGTGGCCGCGATCCGCTCATCCAGCCGCGACAAGCACTCTTCGATCGGTTCGCGCCACGTTCGTTCGTGCAGGCGATAGGCGAGTACCAGCCGCAGCGTGATGGCTGTCACGACGCCGCAAGCTCCCAGCGAGACACCGAGCGATTGAAGTACGTTCGCTTCGATGTCATGTGAGCACTCCAGCCGCTCGCCCGCGGCGGTAATCAATCGCATGCCGACCGCTTGCGTGGAGATACTTCCCAGCGCGCGACCCGTACCGTGCGTTCCGGTGGAAATGGCACCGGCCAGCGATTGCTTGTCGATGTCGCCTTGATTCTCAAGCGCCAGGCCATGTTGGGCCAGCGGCGCGCCCAAGTCGCACAGTTTCGTACCGGCGCGAATCGTGGCTTCGCGTTGCTCGGCGTCCACGCTTTCAATTCCGCTCAGATTGTCGAGCGAAAGCAGCAGGCCGTTGCTGGCGCACAACGGCACAAACGAATGGCCGCTGCCAAAAACCCGCACGGTTTGACCGCGCGACGACGCCTGGTTGACGAGCGAGGCAATTTCCTCCTCGCTGCCGGGCTGGACGATGCGCCGGGGCCTGCAAGTAACCGAGCCGGACCAATTGCTCCAGGTTTCACTCATGCGTCATGCTCCGCGGCATCGTCAACGGTGGGTGTAAAAGCCTCGCGGTAGGCGAACAGCGCGGGCGTGCCGCCGGTGTGCCAAAACACGATATTGTCGGATTCTTGAAAGTGTCCTTGGCGCACCAGATCGATCAGTCCCGCCATTGTCTTGCCTGTGTAGACGGGGTCGATGAGCAAGCCTTCGAGTCGCGCGGCAAGGCCCACTGCTTCAAGCATGCCATTGGTTGGTTCGCCGTAGCCGCCGCCCAGATAATCATCGGTAACCACAATGCGATCCTCGAGATCTGGACAATCCAAACCGACCAGCTCTGCAGTCTCGCGAGCCCGCCCGCGCACCGTCGTCTCGGCACCTTCGCGGCGTTGGTAGACCGAGATTCCTGTCACGCGTGGCCGGCAATCGAACTCGCCGGATTGTTCGATTGCGGCAAATCCCACCACCAGCCCAGCATGGGTTGAGGTACTTCCAGTGGTGACCAGAATGTGATCGATGCGCAGATTCAGCTCTTTGGCTTGCGCCGCTAGTTCCAGCGCGGCGTCGACATAGCCGAGCGCGCCCAGTGGCGTTGAGCCTCCGGCCGGAATGAAGTACGGCGTTTCGCCTCGTTGACGAATTGTTTCGAGCACTTGTTGGACTCGGGCGGGTGCCGAGTCCATCGAGTCGACAATGTGAAGTGTCGCGCCCAAGAGCCGATCGAGCAGGACGTTTCCACCAACGTCGTACGTCGAGCTGCCGAAGTGGGACAAATGCGGCAACACCAGTTCGCACTTCAGTCCCAGCTTCGCGGCGGCAGCCGCTGTTTGCCGGCAATGATTCGACTGTACTCCGCCGACGGTTACCACCGTGGTCGCTCCATGCTGGATTGCGTCGGCCATCAGGAATTCGAGTTTACGGGTCTTGTTGCCGCCGATGGCCAATCCGGTGCAATCATCACGCTTCACAAATAGCCTTGGCCCACCCAAATGTGCCGTCAGCCTGTGCAACGGTTCGAGTGGAGTCGGCCTGTGACAGAGCGGTACTCGAGGAAAGTGGTCCAAGTTCATCGTCAGAACTCCGGCGCCAGGCGCGAGTGTACGAATCCGACAAGTTAGCAGGTGCTTTGCGAGTTATTGTATCGAGTTGGGTGCGGAGATTCCGTGCCTGGTTTGAAACGCCAAGAGAGTAGAGCCACGGGCCGGTGCTGATAGACGGCAACGCCCCATTCTGTGGAAGCGGGCCACACGGTAAACTCATAGGCAGGCGGGCCGGCGGTGCGCTGCGCGAACTTTCCCGTATCCCCCTGAACTCAGCCTTCGCATGCACAAACCCTCTCAAAAGGCTCTTTCGGCCGATATTCACCTGCTGGGCGATCTTCTCGGAAGAGTCATTCGCCGACAAGCAGGTGTCGACGTCTACGATCTTGAGGAGCGCTTCCGTGCCCTTTCGAAGGTGCGTCGTGGTGACAAGGACTCGGCCGCCGAGGTGACCGCCAAGATTAGCGACCTGGTCGACGGCCTCGGTATGCAGGAACTCCAAGACGTGTCCCGGGCCTTTACGGTTTACTTCCAACTCATCAACGTGGCCGAGGACCAGCATCGGGCAAGGGTTCTCAGGGGTCGGATTCGGGCTGAATCGCCGCGATCGATTGACGAATCCATCAAAGCGGCAGTCGGAGAAATGTGGCGGTCCGGTGTCGACGAGTTCGAAATGCAGCGGATCGTCAACCGGCTACAAATCGAACCGGTCTTCACCGCGCATCCCACCGAAGCCAAACGCCGCACGCTGATCTCCAAGCTGCGGCACATCGGACAATGTTTGTATCAAATCGACAACGGCAATTTGCTCCCGTCGGAAGACGCCCGGGTTCGCCAAGAGCTCCTAGCCGAAATTACGATCCTCTGGCTCACGGCTCAAAGCCGCGTGGCAAAACCTCTTGTGACCGACGAGGTGAAGACCGGCCTGCACTATTTTGAAACGACGCTCTGGGACGTTGTGCCGCGGGTTTATCGTGCCATGGAAGCAGCACTGGCCGAGTTCTACCCGACCGTGGAGTTGCCCGATCGATTTTTGACGTTTGGAAGTTGGATCGGTGGCGACCGCGACGGCAATCCGCACGTGACTGCCTTCGTCACAGCCGAAACATTCCGCCTGCACCGAGGACTGGCCCTGTCGAAGCACGCCGAAACGGCCCGGTCGTTGAATCGTTCGCTGAGCCTCTCCGAGCTGTTGCACAAGCCCAGCCCAGAAATGTTGGCCTTGTTGCAGGAAGAGGCCGCCGACTTTTCACGCCACGTACAGTTCCTGGCTCAACAGTATCCGCAAGAGCCCTACCGGCTGCTGGCGGCGGCCCTGAAGGCGGATCTCGATGATACCAATCGCGATCCGGTGAAGTCGCGGTTGCTTGAAAACGACAATTCTCCGATGGCACCTATCCGTTCGGCGGCCGACCTGATCAAACCGCTCGAGCGCATCGATCAGAGTTTGCGAAACGGAGAGACGGATCTGATCGCCGACGCCGATCTGAAGGATGCCCTGATCCAGGCCCGAGTATTTGGCGTCAACGTGGCCCGGCTCGACTTCCGTCAGCTTAGCGACGCTCACGATCAGGCTTTGGCCGAGATCTTCAAAAGATTGATGATCTCGCCGAACTATCTGGACCTGTCCTCCGATCAACGGGCCGAACTGCTCACCGCGCAACTGGCCGCCGGAACGCCGGCCTTGGGCCAGCCGAAGGAATACTCCGAGCCGACGGCGGAAACGTTGCGGCTGTTTCTTGTCATCGGTCGGGCGGTCGAATTGTATGGTCCGGAGTTGATTGGTCCGTACATCATCAGCATGACCAAGGGGGTCGACGACGTGCTGGCCGTGCTCCTGCTGGCCAAGTGGCACGGATTGTGCCTGCGCGGCAACGGCAGCGGACTTTCGCTGCCGGCAATCGCGCCGCTTTTCGAGACGCGGCAGGACCTGCTGAATGCGCCTCAAATCATGGAGACGCTGTTCGCTCATCCTAGTTATCGCGCCCATCTAGCGGCACAAGCGAGCGAGCAGATTGTGATGATCGGCTACTCCGACAGCAACAAGGATGCGGGCTACCTCACGGCCACTTGGGAACTATACCAGGCCCAGGACCGTCTGGCGGAATGCTGTCGCAAGCACAACGTTGGATTGACGCTTTTCCATGGACGCGGCGGCACGATCGCACGTGGCGGCGGGCCGACGAACCGCGCCATCCTGGCCCAGCCGCCTGGTTCGGTCGAAGGCAGGATCCGCATCACCGAACAGGGCGAAGTAATCAACGACTTTTACTTTCATCCCGAAATTGCCGAGCGCCATCTCGAACAACTTGTCAGTGCCGTGCTGGTCGCGTCCTCGCCGGCGCACAAGCGGCACGCCACTCCCAAGCCGGCTTGGACGGCCGCCATGGACGAGCTGGCAGCCATCGCGTTCCAGGCGTACCGCACGTTCATTTATGAAACGCCCGACGTGCTCGAATATTGGCAGGAGGCAACACCAATCAATGAGCTGAGCGGCATGCGCATTGGCTCGCGACCCGCGCGGCGCAAGGGAGGCGACGTGTTTGCCGGCTTGCGGGCTATTCCCTGGGGCTTTAGCTGGATGCAAAGCCGGCACAACCTGCCGGCCTGGTTTGGTGTGGGACAGGCCCTGGAGTCGTTTGTTGGGGCTGGCGATCAGCGGGACGAGCGTCTGGCGATGCTGCGGGACATGTATCGGCACTGGCCGTTCTTTGGCACGATGATCGACAACGTACAACTCGCGCTCGGCAAGTCGGATATGGGAATCGCACGGCTTTACGCCGATCTGGTCAAGGACGACGTCATTCGCGAGCGGGTTTACTGTGCCATCAAGTCCGCGTTCGAACAGACCGTGCACTGGGTGACGCGTGTCTCCGGCCAGAAGACCATTCTCGATAACGAACCCACCCTGCAACGCTCGATCCGACTTCGCAACCCGTACGTCGATCCGTTAAACTTCATTCAGGTACGGTTGCTTCGCGAGCTGCGCGACTGTGACGCCGACGAAGAAGCCGCGGCCGCGACGTTACACACGCTGTTTATTACGATCAACGGCATCGCCGCCGGCCTCAAGAACACTGGTTGAACGGCGCCTGTTGGATCGCAACGGTCGATTTGAGCGGCGCGACAAGCGCCATGGCAGTCTCGTACCCGGTTCGAATAGGTAATCAAACGCGCTCAGCGAGGAACTCATGCCCGAACCCGACTTTCAAGATCGCACGATTCTCGTGACTGGCGGCTCGCGCGGAATCGGCCGCGCCTGCTGCGTGCGGCTGGGCCAGGCCGGCGCTCGCGTGGCAGTGAACTTCCACTCGAAGGAATCCGATGCCCTGGAAACGGCCCGGTTGGTCAAAGATGCGGGCGGCCAGGCGATGACCGTGCAGGCCAACGTCGCCGATGAAAAATCGGTTGCGGCGATGGTCGCCCGAATCAACGACCAGTTGGGGCCCATCGACATGCTGGTCAACAACGCCGGCATCTTTGAGTACGTCACGCACGACGAGGCCTCGCTCGATCATTGGCGGCGGACGATCGACGTCAATCTGACCGGCTTGTACATCGTCACCTGGGCGGTCAAGGGTCAGATGATCGACCGCAATTTCGGGCGGATCGTCAACATGTCGTCGATTTCGGGTCTCCGCAGCCGGCCCTATGGCATCGCCTACTCGGCCAGCAAGGCCGGCGTGATCGGCTTTACCAAAAGCGCCTCCGAAGCGCTGATCCGCCACAACATCCGCATGAACGCCGTCGCCCCCGGCCTGATCGAAACCGAAATCATCGACGACGTCGATCGGGAAGTTCTCGACCGAATCGTCGACCAGACCCCGATGAAGCGCATCGGTCAACCGGAGGAAATCGCAGACGTCGTGCATTTCCTCTTGAGCGAAGCGTCGCGGTTTATGGTCGGGCAAACGCTGGTGGCCTGCGGCGGGCGGGTGATGCTACCGTGAGCCATCGACGGCCAAGCTAACTACACCGGTGAGTGTCGGCTCGATGATCGTCACTCGCTGCATTTCAACAGGAAGCTGACGCGGGCTTGCGACAATGGTACCTCATTCATTGCCCTGGCTACCGCCGACAGGTTCGCATCAGAAGCCCAGGCCGACGCCGTCGAGTACCGCCGTGCCCAGCGTGCCGTCAGTGACCTGAAACATCGCGGGGAAGCGATCGGACCAGCCGCGATTTCCGGCCGGGCAGTACTGTCGTGCATTGCCTTCGATGGCAGCCACCGTGGGCAGCCGTGCCGAGAGGCTGGCCGAATGCAAGAATGAGCGCCCCGGACAAGTGAGATCCTGCACGCACAGAAACATGCCGTACTTTTGCGCTGCCGCTCCCATCAAAAGTGCCTCGGTATGTCCCTTGCACGCCTTGAGCGCAACGCCGGTGTAACCGAGTTCGCGGCACAGCAGCAAGCTCTCGAAATCGACCAGCGACTCGTCGATCACGACGGGTTTGATCTTGGCGGCCGCGTGCATGCGATTCTCGGGATGCGCCTTCAGGTCGCGATGTGTCGGCTGTTCGATATATTGCACGCGTCGAAAGGCGTCTGCGGACCTCGCCTCCAACGTGGCGAGGAACTCCAGAATGTAGTCGACGTTGGCGCACTTTTCGTTGAAATCAAGGGAGTAGTTCCACGCCTGGCAGCCGCGTGCCTTTTGCGCGGGGGCGGCGACGGCTTCCACGGCAACGACTCGCTCGACATCCCAAGCCAGATCGTCGCCGGCGAGCTTGATTTTTAAATGCGTCAGGCCGTCCGCAGCGATCCACTGCGGAAGTGTTTCGGGCAGCCCGTCACCGATTGGTTTGTCGACGTCGGAATCGGTCAGTGGGTCGAGTGCGCCCACCAGATGGTAGATCGGCATTCGGGGTTTCGGCGTCCGCAGGGTGTAGCGATCGAGATATTCGCCGGCGAAGTCGGACGATAGGTAGTGCCCGAGATCGGCGCTAACCCACTCCGGCCCGAGCAGATTGTACGAGTTCTGCCCATGAACCTTGCCGTAGGCGTCGTGAATTGCCGCTTCGAGCGGGCTGGCCGAAACGAGCTGCGCCAGCTCGGGAATCGCTTCGTCGATGCCAAGGGCTTGCCACACATCGGTCACTGCGGCTGTGTGACCGGCGGCCAACTCGCTGGTGATGTCTAGCGGGTGACCCGTGAGATGACTTCGGTCTGCGTCGCTGACGAACCGCTTAGAGAGCGTCAACATGGCATCGAGTGTTTGGTCACTCGAAACCTTCTGGGTGGGCCAAGCCCAAACGTTTCCCAGCGGCATCGAACCGAGCCCCGTGGCGCGATCGCCCGAACTGGTCTCCACTTCAACGGCTACATCCAACAGCGTGACGTCATTCACAACACGTCCGCCGAACTTGATCGGCGTGCGATAGTCGATGCGTTGGGTCAACGCGGTCGCCGCGCAAAGTCGAATGTCGGTCGGCTTGGACACAGGCGTCTCGTGACAAAGATTCCGTCCGGGCGCTGCCAGGGAGGAAACGGAGATCTCACGGGCAAGCCGGCCGCTGTGTGATCAGTTTGATCATTTGGCGTCCGGTGGTCACCCTGAAAGCTCACACCAGTCCCTTTCGGACGGCCCAGACGGCTGCCTGAGTCCGATCCGAAACGCCGATCTTACGCAGAATATGCTGAACGTGCTCTTTTACCGTCTCGTAGCTGATGTGCAGGGCCATGGCAATTTCTTTGTTTGTCAGTCCAAAGGCCAATTGGCGAAGCACTTCGCTCTCGCGTTGCGTGAGGGGCACTTCGACGTCCGCTGCCAATCGCGGCGTCGCCAAGGCACCAGTCACGCGCCGCAACTCGTCGCGAGTCCAGACATTCTGACCGGTCGCGGCGGTACGGATTGCTTCGATCAGCTTGTCTTTCGTGAGACCCTTGAGCAAGAAGCCATTGGCTCCGAGGGCCACTGCCCGCGCCACGTAGGTTGGATTATCGTAGGTCGAAAGGATTAGGATCGGCATGTTGGGCCGATCGAGTTTGATTCGTCCCAGAGCGTTCAGGCCATCGCCGTCCGGCATACGGATGTCGATTAGAACGACATCCGGCTCATGTTTGAGCGCCAAACGCACTGCCTGTTCCCCAGATGGGGCTTCTGCCACAATCTTGATGTCTGTACCCGCAAGCAAACTTCGGAGGCCCGCCCGCACGACCTCATGATCATCTGCGATCAGCAATTTAATGCTCATCACTCAACCCCTAAAGCCAAGGTGCTCTGAGACTAACGCGAAGTCGCGCGCGCCTGCGCAGCGAAAGTGCAGTCACACCGTTTGGAATTATCATACCAATAGAATCCTCGCGTCGGACCCCCACATCAAAGGGAGTCAGCTCGTAAGGTTCGCTGCGTCCAGCATGGGGACGGTAAACCCCAGCTTGGCGGTAGCGAATTATGGGCCAATACCGGGTCTAAGGAAGGGTTAAAATTCCGCCCAGTAGCGGTATTCGCGAGTTGTGGACACCGGATGTCAGTCCGGAGTGGCGTTTCGATACTGGTCCACCACTTGCAAATCAAACGGGGTTAGCACGATTACCTGCCTGTAGCCGCCGCTTTGGGTTCGGTAGCGTTCGGTACTCGAGACCTCAAAAACCCCCGGAATTTCAGCATCCTGACCCTCCTTGAAGCTTCTGGTGTCCAGTCCGCGAATCAAGAATGGGACGCTCTGGGTGACCGTTTCTCGATAACGCTGGAAGTTACGTACCGTCGTAATGGGAACCCGAAAGAAGCAGTTGACCAGCAGTTCCTGGCGGTCGACAACCTGATCGACATGGCATGCGAGGCCATCCAGGCGGCCAATGGAGCCGGTCTGCGGTGGAAAGGAAAGCGGCGGAACGAGAAGCGTCTTGTTGGTATGCAGCGTACGTAACTGCTCTTCCAGCAGATTGATCTGACGAATGGTTTGCTTGCTTGCGGGGGTCTCGCGTCGAAGTCCGCGCAGTTGATGTTCGATCTGCAGGATTGCACCTCGCCGTGTATCCTCGCATTTCTCCAGGAAGACTACGATCTTCGGTGGAACCGGGCCGGCGGCCGGAGCTTGGGCGGCGAGCAACGGCATTAGTAGTAGCAATCCAACCAGCGACATGGCGCTTTTGTCCTCCCCTCACGACCATTTCATTATAAACTAGGCCATCGGCACTATGGTGCCAGCTGATCCGCAGGGGTTCACTAATGTGATTTTAGCCGCCAGCCGGCCCCAGTCGGCTGGACCTTCCAGGCTGCTTGAGTGCCCTAGGTTGACACGGTATGCTGCTCGTTGCGAGTTAGTGGACGAATAACGATTGTGCGGCCGATATACATACGGGTCGAAGTCGCCACCGGTCCTTCCGCCGCAGTTCGCGCTCTCGACGAGCCGGTACGCGCGTGCGGCGGGCCACTCCGGTCATTGCCCTTCGGGTTGATGTCCAGCTTCGAGGACGATGCCGTGGTGAACATCGAGCATTCCAAGGATTTCAATTCGATACGTTAAACGGAGGATGTGAGCGATGGTGGTGACGAAGGAGGAGGTATTTTCGAAGGTTCAGGAGTCGTTGGTGGATGCGTTGGGAGTGGACGAGGAGGAGGTGACGCCGGGAGCGCGATTGGTGGGAGACTTGGGAGCGGAGTCGATAGACTTTTTGGACATTGTGTTCCGTCTGGAGAAGTCGTTTGACATCAAGATTCCTCGTGGGGAGTTGTTTCCGGAGGATATTTTGACGAACGCGCAGTTTGTGCAGAACGGGAAGGTGACGGCCGAGGGGCTGAAGCAGTTGGAGGCCCGGATGCCGTTTGCGGACCTGTCGGCGTTTTCTGCCAACCCGGTGGTGCAGGATTTTGGGAACCTGCTGACGGTGCAGGACATGTGCCGCTACGTGGAGAGCAAAGTGGGAGCGTGAGGGGGGCCGGATGCATTTGGGGGGATGAAGCCGGGTCCTGCTCATCGTGGATCCTGCTGAGTTCCGCCTTTCGGTTCCACAAGCCTCGAGTCTTGAGCCTCAGGCCTAAGCATCATGCGTTGGTTTTGGATTGATCGATTCACGCAGTTTGAGAGTGGTCGGACGGCGACGGCGTTGAAGAACGTGTCGCTGGCCGAGGGCCACCTGCACGATCACTTCCCCGGCGCGCCGCTGATGCCCAATGCGTTGGTGATCGAGGGTTTGGCGCAGACGGGCGGTCTGCTGGTGGCCGAGCATGGGGACTTCGAGGAGCGGGTGGTGCTGGCGAAGGTGGCCAAGGCGCGGTTCCACTTCTCGGCGAGTCCGGGTGACACGCTGGTCTATCAGGTGACGATAGACGATATCCATAAGGACGGGGCGATCGTGAGCGGGACGAGCCACGTGGGCCCTCGTTTGCAGGCGGAGGTGCAGTTGTTCTTTGCGCACCTGAGCGAGACGGTGGCGGGGAGCAAGTCGCTGTTCGATCCGCCGAGCCTGCTGGCGATGTTGAAGCTGCTGGGGGTGTTCGACGTGGGTCGCGACGCCGCGGGGGAGCCGCTGTCGATACCGGCCAGCTTGCAGGCGCAGGCGAGCGGCACGTAATACGCACAGGAATACCCAGAAGGGGCAATACCCACCACAGGGGCGAGGGGACGAACCATGATGATCGATCGGGCGCAGCAGCGTCGACGGGTGGTCGTGACGGGCGTGGGCGTGATCACGCCGATGGGGACCGACGTGCACCAGCTGTGGGAAGGGCTGAAGCAAGGTCAGTCGGGGGTGGGCTACACGTCGATCTTCGACGCCAGCCGGTTCCCGACGAAGATCTCGGCCGAGGTGCGCGACTGGGACGTGGGCCAGGTGGGGGAAGACCCGGCGGTGTGGCAGCTGCGTGGCCGGCACACGAAGTTCGCGGCCGGGGCGGCCAAGAAGGCGGTTGGCGACGCGGGGATCTTGGATACGAGCCTGGATCCGACCCGGTTTGGCGTGTACCTGGGGAGCGGCGAGGGACAGCAGGACTTCCAGTGCTTTGCGCGGATGATGGCCAGTGCCCTGCGTGGCGAGGCGTTCGATTTGGCGTTGTTCACCAAGGCGGGCCTGGAGTGGCTGCACCCGACGGTGGAGTTGGAGCAGGAGCCGAACATGCCGGCCGGCCACCTGGCGGCGATGTTCAACGCGCAGGGCCCGAATGCCAACTGCCTGACGGCTTGTGCCGCTAGCAGCCAGGCGATCGGCGAGGCGTCGGAGCTGATCCGGCGGGGGGACGCGGACGTGATGCTGTCGGGCGGGACGCACAGCATGATTCACCCGTTCGGCGTGACGGGATTTAACCTGCTGACGGCCTTGAGCACCAACAACGACCATCCGCAGGAAGCTTCGCGTCCGTTCGACAAGGACCGGGACGGGTTTGTGCTGGGGGAAGGGGCGTCGATGGTGGTGCTGGAGGAATTGGAGCACGCCAAGCGGCGTGGTGCGCAGATTTATGGAGAATTGACCGGCTATGGGAGCACGGCCGACGCGTACCGGATCACCGACACGCATCCGGAAGGACGTGGGGCGGCCAGGTGCATTCAGCTGGCCCTGCAGGATGCGGAGCTGAACCCGACGGACCTGCACTACATCAACGCGCACGGGACGAGCACGAGCGTGAACGATCGGGTGGAGACGCTGGCGATCAAGAAGGCGTTGGGGGAAGAGGCGGCGTACCGGACGCCCGTGTCGAGCACCAAGAGCATGATGGGTCATTTGATCGCGGCGGCCGGGGCGACGGAATTGATCGTGTGCCTGATGGCGATCCGCGACGGGGTGCTGCCGCCGACGATCAACTACCACACGCCGGACCCGGCGTGCGACCTGGACTACATCCCCAACCAGGCCCGCCCGTCAAAGTGCGAACACACCCTCAGCAACAGCTTCGGCTTCGGCGGCCAAAACATCGCCCTCGTCGCCAGCAAGTTCAAACGGTAAGGGGCCGCCGAAGCGAGCTCCGCGTTCGCGCACGCCCAAACTCCGGCGAACCTCAGTTGGCCATCCGTTTCACACGCTTATTTCCCCTAACTCCGCGCGAATCGCCTCAGCGGAATCGGGACGAACGAGTCGCGAAAGTTCCACTCCGTTTTTGAGAAAGATCAGCGTCGGCCAGAGTTTGACGCGATAAGATCGACCGAGTGGCCGGCCTGGTCCATCTTCCACCGCCGCGTGTCGTACGGCGGGAAAATCGTCGAAGGCTTGTTGCACCAGGGGCTGCGCCGCTTGGCAATAACCGCACCAATTCGTGCCGAACTGTACAACCGCCGCGCCGGGCCAAGCATCGACTTCCTCGCGCGTGAGGTCGATGTGGCCGTATTCGGTTTCCGCAGGCATGGCGATCCTCCTGACTCGTCTTTGTCTTCAATTCGGTTTAGTATAGCCGAGGTGGCACGAAGTGATTCGATACTGCGCCGGAAGGGACGAGATGCTTAGACCTGGTCAATTGCTTACGTGGCTGGCTCTGTGTGTTGCATCAGTCGCCGCCGGTTTACCGCTCGCTGCCGGAGAATTTCGGGCCGGCTGTGTCGCGATTGATATCTCTCCGCGAGTGTTGCCGGCGATCCGCAACGGCGGATTCTTGGAAGCCACTAGCAGCCGCCTGGATGATCCTCTTCATGCCCGTTGCCTGGTGCTTTCGGACGGGACCACGACGCTGGCGATTGCCATTGTCGACTCATGCATGGTGCCGCGAGACGTATGCGATGCGATCAAGCAGCGTGTCCAGCGCGACGTGAGAATTCCCGCCGATTGCGTTTTGATCGCCGCGACTCACACGCACTCGGCGCCAAGTCTGATGGACTACTGTTTGGGTTCGCGAAAGGATCCAGCCTACGCAGATTTCTTCATTCCGCAAGTGGCCGCCGGTATCGCGCAAGCCCACGCCCAATTGACCCCGGCCGAAGCGGGTTGGGCCGCCGTGGATGCTCCCGAACATACCCATTGCCGACGCTGGATCCACCGGGCCGATGCGTTTGGTATCGATCCATTCGGCCAGAAAACCGTACGCGCGATGATGCACCCGGGATACCTGAATCCCGCGTACGTGGCACCGGCAGGACCGGTCGACTCTAAACTGACGCTGTTGAGCCTGCGAACGACCGCGGGCAGGCCGATTGCGATTTTGAGCAACTATTCGATGCACTATTTTGGTGGTGGCGCTGGCTTCTCGGCCGACTACTTCGGTGACTACGCCGGCTACGTGGAGACGCAGATTGGCGCGACTGAAGACGCCGATCCGCCGCTGGTCGCGATCATGTCGCAAGGGACCAGCGGCGATCTGCATTGGATGGACTATTCAAAACCGCAACGCTCGAACTACCCGCGCGAGCAGTACGCACGGGAACTCGGCGATCTGGCATTAAACGCACTGCGGAACATCGACTACCGCCGGGACGTTGATCTGGCAATGGCGCAATCGGAAATCACGCTTGACCGCCGACTTCCCTCAGCCGAACGCTTGCAATGGGCCAAAGACGTTCGCGAGAAACAGATGGGATCTCGACCTGCCAATCAGCCGGAAGTGTATGCTGAGCAGGCCCAGTGGTTGCGCGTTCATCCAACTGCGACACTTGTGCTACAGGCCGTGCGAATCGGCGATCTGGGGCTGACGGCAATTCCCAATGAGGTTTATGGCATTACCGGCCTGAAGCTCAAGGCACAATCTCCTCTGCCACTGACGATGAACCTCGAATTGGCCAATGGAGCCGAAGGCTACATTCCGCCTCCTGAGCAACACTATTTGGGCGGATACACGACTTGGCCCGCCCGCACCGCTGGGCTGGAAACGGAGGCGGAGCCAAAGATCGTGGCGAAAATGCTGGGGCTGCTTGAGCAAGTTGCTAAGGGGAAGCGTCGCCGGCAGTTGACGACCGGTTACTACACGCCAGAGCAGCTGAGCGCAATTGAGAAAGCAAAAGCAGATGACAATAACGCGCAGAGCCGCGGAGTGGTTAAATAGAACTCGATTGCCAAGCCCGTCGTTGCCTGGGCCCTAGTGAATTGGTCGCTGTCGATTGATCTGAAGGTCGGTCTGGGAATGTCGCAGTATACGCCCGTTTTGCACGTCGTGTTGTTTCACCCGGAGATTCCGCACAACACCGGAAGCGTCGGGCGAACTTGCGTGGCGGCGGGGGCCAAGTTGTGGCTCGTGCGGCCGCTTGGATTTCGAATCGACGACTACTACCTCCGCCGCGCCGGGCTCGACTACTGGCAGTACCTGGAATGGGAAGCCGTCGACGATTGGAATAGGCTCGTCGAGCGACTTGGTCCGCGCCCGTTTTGGTACTTCAGCAAGACCGCCGAGCGGATCTACACCGACGTGCAATTCGAGCAGGGCGACGTACTCGTCTTCGGCGCGGAATCGGAAGGCCTGCCACCGTCGATGCTGGCCGCAAACCGCGAGCGGCTGCTACAAATCCCGATTCGTCCCCAAGTAAGAAGCCTGAATCTCTCCAATGCCGTGGGCATCGCCACATACGAGGCACTACGGCAATGGAAACGGTAAGCGGAAACGGAGCGGGAGTCATTTAGCCGGCGCTTGTGGTGCCGCCGCTTCGTTTTCCTTGGGCTTCTCAGCGTTGGCGAAATCGCCCGCATCGACGATGACGAGCTTCTTCGGATCGATATACTTCCGCAATACTTCGAGGACCTGCTCGGGCGAAAGTGCCGTGATCCGTTTTTCCAGTTCCGAATAGAATTCCATCGTGCGGTCGACATATAAGTTCTCGGTGAACATGGCCGTGAGCACGCCGTCGTTGGTCCGCGAGACCTGCTGCTGCTGGAGATAACCTTGCTTGGCCCGGGCTAGCTCGGCCGCGGTCACGCCGTCGGCCAACAGCTTGGTCAACTCCTCATTGATGGCGTTATCGACCTTTCGCATGTTAGACGGATTGCAGATGGCATTGATCGTCAGACTTGAACGCGCGTCGAGCGGGTCGGACGAGACGAACGAACCGACCCCATACGACAGGCCCTCCTTCTGACGCACGCGATCGCCGAGACGCGAGGAGAGCGTGCCGCCGCCGAAGACATAGTTGCCCATCAGCAAGGGCGCGTAATCGGCGTCCGACTCCTTCAGCGGAAACGCCATGCCAGCCATGTAAACGGCGTTGGCCTTATCCGGTGTCTCAATCTCCGACATGCCGCCCGGCACGTCCGGAAAGTATTGCTTCGGAATCCGCGAGTAAGACATCTGACTAGTCCAACCGGCAAGTGCATCGGCCAACACTTTGGTGTTTTCGTCCGGATCGAAGTCACCCACGATCGCCAGTTCGCCTGCCTGAGAGCTGAGGAACTCGTGGTACAGTTTTTGGACCTGGTCGCGGCTAACGCTGGTGAATCGCTCAAGTTCCTCATCCAACGTTGGGACATAGCGAATGTCACCCTTCGGATAAGGCGAGACCGTGCGCCGTACCTTGGTAATCGCCAGGCTGGCCGGATCCGTAAGCTGTTCTTCAAGACTCGAAAGCTGCTGCCGCTGCAAGACTTCAAACTCGTCGGCCGGAATCGACGGCTCACGTAGGATCTGCTTCAACAAGGTGAGCACCGCCGGCAGATTCGACCGCTTGGTCTGAATCGAGAAGACCGCTTCGCCGGCGGTTCCGTAGGCGGCGAGCGTCGCGCGGTTCTTGTCCAATTCGTCCTGGATCTGCTGCCGCGTGAGATTCCTCGTGCCGCGAATCATCATGGCGGGGAGCATTTCGGAGGCCGCCTCATAGCCCTTGAGCGATTCGAGATCGCCATAGCGCAATACCAGTCGCAGATTGACCGACTCTCCCCGGGTTTTTTTCGGCAGCAAGATGCCCTTGACGCCTTCGGCGAGCGTGACGCGCTGGCTGCGGGCGTCAAGATTTGCGGGCGTCGGATCAAACGCTTCGCCGCCTGCGACATCCTCGCGTCCCTTATAGCCGTCAAACAGCGCGGCCAGATCGGGGTTCGCTGGAATTTCGGTCTTCTCAGACTTTTCCGATGGAATAAACAAACCGAGCGTGCGGTTCTCGCGGCGGAGGTAGCGACGGGCGACGTCCTCGACTTGCTGCGGTGTGACGTTTTCAATCCGGTCGCGATGCAGCAGGTATAACCGCCAGTCGCCTTGGGCGGCCCAGTCGCTCAGTTCTACGGCAATGCGGCCGGTATCCGCGGCATTCAGTTCGCGTTGTTTGAGGAGTTTCTGTTTGGCCCGCTCCACTTCCGCTTCGGTAAACGGTTTATCGGCGGCGCTCTCGACCACTTTCAGCATCACGTCCTTAGCCTCTTCGAGCGAATCCCCCTTGCGCACTTCGGCGTCAACTTCAAACACGCCCGGGTCGTGCCAACTCGTGGCCCCGGCCGAAACGCTGGTCGCTTTCTTGGTTTCGACCAGCGCCTTGTATAAACGGCCAGAGGGAGCCGAACTGAGAATGTTGGCCAGCACGTCGAGCGGGGCCACGTCCTCATGACCACCAGACGGAATGTGATATGCCGCCGCCACGATTCCCACGTCTCCCACCCGCCGAAGGATCACGGTACGCTCGCCGTCCTGAGGCGGCTCTTCCGTGTAAGTTTTCGGGAGCGATCGCGTGGGCTTCGGCAGGCCACCGAAATGTTTCTCGACCAACTGCATCGCCTTGGCCTCGTCGAACTTGCCGGCGATTACCAGCATGCAGTTGTCAGGCTGATAGTACTTCTTATAGAAGGCGTGGAGATTCTTGATAGGCACGCGTTCGATGTCGGTGCGGTTACCGATGGTCGATTTGCCGTAGTTGTGCCAATCGAATGCGGCGGACATAACACGTTGATTGAGCAGGTTGCTCGGCGAATTCTCACCGCGCTCAAATTCGCTTCGCACGACGGTCATCTCGGAGAACAGGTCTTCCTGTTTGATGAAGCTGTTCACGAGGCGATCGGCTTCGAGTTCCAGGGCGAAGTTCAAATTGTCTTCGCTGGCTGGCAAAGTTTCGTAGTAGTTCGTGCGGTCAACCCACGTCGTACCGTTGAAGCGGGCACCCCGTTCCTGAAGGGCCTTGGGAATGTGCGGATGCGTGGGCGTTCCTTTGAATACCATGTGCTCCAGGAGATGCGCCATGCCGGTTTCGCCGTAGCCCTCATGTCGCGAGCCGACCAGTACGGTCAGGTTGACGGTCACTGTTGGTTTGGAGGCATCTGGATACAAAAGGACAGTCAGGCCGTTTGAAAGGCAGTATTCCGTGATTCCCTCGAGCGTGCGGACTTTGGTCGCCGGGGCCAGAGCGGCATTCGAATCAGCTGGTGCAGCGCTGGTTGCAGCCGGAGTGGACGGGGCGGATGGGGCATCCGCCCCTGCGGGCAAAACGGCCGCCGTGAATATTGCCAAAACCGCCAGAAGTGCTGCGTATCGAGTACCCACCATCGTCATCGCTCCCTCGTGAAAAATCCGAGAAATATGCAGAATTCGGCCCATTTCACTTCGACGGCCGAAGATATCAGAACGTGAACGCCCGATTATACGCCTCGGGTTCCGCCTTGAAACCATAGGTTATGCGCGGATTTTCATCCGCAAAGACGCCAGAGTCCTACTGCACCGTACGGATGACCCACGCGACGGTTCGATCGTTTGCCCCACTCAATTTGGGGAAAAGAAGCCCGTTCGGCCGGCAAACGACGCCCAGCGCGATGAAATTCGAGGAATATTTGCTCCTGATCGGCACTCGTTCATTGCGGAAGACAAGGGGCCGTTTTGCCAGGGAGCTTTCGGTCGTGCCGTTCGAGGAACTTTTCGGTGGGTGTTGCGCGTCAAGAGGGAGTTATCGATTGGATTCCAATTCCTCCTTCTGACTGATTCTGCAGGTGACTCGACATGTGGCGCAACGTGGCTTCTCTCGTGGTGGTCGGAATCGCGGGCTTGCTCGTCTCGCAGGGTTGTGGCGTAAAATCCGCACGCGAAGCGGGCCGCTACGATAGTCCGGCCAGCGTGCCCGCCGAGGCCGTCGTGGCTGACGGGCTTCAGGCTGACTCGGGCAAACGAGGCGTGACTGGCGGCCTAAGGTTCGTTTCCACCGCGACCAGCCTCGACCGCAAGATTATCTACTCAGCGAATATCGAGCTGGCCGTCGAGGATTTCTCGGGCGTCCCCGACCGGGTGATCTCCTTGGTCAAAGAGTATGACGCCTACGTGGCCGATTCGACCCTGAGTGGTTCAACCGGCGAAAATCGCCGTGGCATTTGGACGATTCGCGTGCCGGTCGCCCGCTTCGAGGATTTTGTGAACGCAGCCAAAGGGCTGGGCGAATTGGTGAAGGTCGCCACGAGTTCGCGCGACGTGAGCGAGGAATACTACGACGTCGATGCCCGCATTCGCAATAAGACGAAGGAAGACGAGCGGCTGCTCAAGTTGCTCGAGGAGCGACCAGGAAAACTCGAAGATGTGATCGCCATCGAGCGTGAGCTTTCACGCGTCCGAGAGGAACTCGAACGCATGCAGGGCCGGATGCGTGTCTTACAGGACCTGACCTCACTGACGACAGTCGAACTGACGATCGTGGAAATCCGCGACTACGAACCGCCGCAAGCGCCGACATTGGCAACGCGGATTCGTCGCACATTTCTTGCCTCGATCTCGGCGTTGCGGATGGCCGGTGAAGCGGCCCTGCTAGCGGCCGTGGGAATCACACCCTGGTTGCCGGTGGGACTGGTCGTTCTCGCGCCTGTGTATTGGATCGCCCGGCGACGCAGCGCACGCGAGCGCGAACGGCCTACCATCGTCAAGCAATAGATTACTGCTTACGGGCCTGTTCGAGTGCCTCAAGTCGCAACGTGGCCATGTAAATCGACGTTTTGCCCTGATGGCTTGAATAGTACGAGACGTAGACGAGCCCTCGATCGCGGTCGATTGCAAAACCGGGATAGCTCGTGTCGCCGCCACTGGGAAACGTGAGTAACGGATCGCATTGCCCAGAGGGAATATCGAGCCACCAGAGGGCTGTCTTGGAGGGACCGTTGTCGTAAACTCGACTGCCGGCCAGCCAGGTCCCACCTGGTAGCTGGAAGAAATTGGGGCCACCGAATCGCTTGTTCGAGTCGACAATCTTCCAATCCGTATAGGGCGCCTGGGCCGTGCCGATGCGGCCGATCGCCGGCTTGCCTTCGCAGCGAATCATGGCGACCATCGTGTTGTCGGACAAGAAACGTAGCGTGGTTTCGCTGGGATTGGACGCATTGATGCGGGTCACCTCTTGGTAGTGAACACCGTCGTCGCTGCGCACCAGCCGAAGCGCCCGCTCGTCTCGATCGCCGCTTGCCACCTGTTGCACGCAAGCCCAGGCGACTCCCCGGTGCCAAGTAACACGCCACAGCCAATCGAAGCCCGTGACCATCGCCTGGGGCAATTCGATCTTTTGCGGCGGGCCGAAGTTCGTGCCATCGCTGTCTGAGAACGCCACGCGTGATTCGATCTTGTATCGCTGGGAACCGTGATAGTACGACGCTCCCATGTTGACCATCAACCGGCCATCGGGGGTAACGGAGATTTTCGGATCGCGCAGGTCGACGTGTGGCTCGTCAATGAGCGCCGCGGACTCCCAGTTCATTCGGTCGTGCGAGCGCAGCACTGCGCACGACGCCGTTCAGACCGGGAATGTGTCCGGAACCCTCACGAAACGTGCAATACAGCGAACCATTGTGCAAAATCACGTCGGTGAACGCCGAATGGTCTGGGCGGTCCCAAATCCTTTCGATGCTGACGACACACTTCTGCTCAATCGTTTCACCGGGCTCCGCGGCCCGAGATGCCGCACGCGGCGAAAGCAGTGCGAGCGAAATCGTGACCGCCGCACACGCGAATATGCGAAGCATGGGTTCAGGCCTTTCGCGGGCAGCCGAAAATCGCTGTTAGAAGGCGAATTCAGGCCGAGTCGAGTAGTTTCAGGTTCGGTGCAATTTCGGCGATTTGCCTCGCCATGTAGCGTTGGACGCCCGTCGTTGTTTTGATTTCCAACGCCCGATTGAGGATCCGCTCGGCCGTTTCCCTTGTCAAGTGTCGCGTCAGATCCTTCAGCATCGGCACGAACGCCGGGCTCATGCTGAAACTCCGCAAGCCCATGCCGAACAGCAATACGAAGGCACGCGGGGCGCCCGCCATCTCACCGCACACGGTAACCGGTTTCCCCGCGGTACGACAGGCGGAGATCACGCGATGGAGGATTTTCAAGACCGGCGGACTGAGCGGCTGGCAGAGGTGATTCACCTTGGGATTGTCGCGGTCGGCAGCCATCAAGTACTGCACTAAATCGTTCGAGCCGATCGAGACGAAATCCACCTCATCCAGCAGGGTTTCGATGGTGACAGCGGCTGCTGGGACTTCAAGCATGAAACCCACCGGTACGTCGCCAAAGGCTTTTCCGGCGGCCTCGAGCGACTCACGCGCTTTGCGAACAATTTTCCGCACGCGGCGAATCTCTTCGAGCGTAGTGATCATGGGAAACATCATCCGCACTTGCGAGTTCGCCCCGGCCGCGGCGGCCGCACGCAGAATGGCCCGAATCTGCGTGGCGAAAAACTCGGGATGCTCAAATGACAACCGAATCGAACGCCAGCCTAAGAACGGATTCGCCTCGCGAGCATGTCCCAGGTAGGGAATGGTCTTATCGCCACCCAAGTCGAGCGTTCGGATGGTTACGTAGCGGTTCGGACTGGCAGCGATGATTTCCTGGTAGGCGGCGAGCTGCTCTTCCTCGTCTGGTACGTCGTGGTGCGTAAGAAAGATGTACTCGGTGCGAAACAGTCCCACGCCCGAGGCGCCCATGGCCATCGCGGCTCGGGCGTCGCTGACGTTATTGATATTGGCCAGCAGCTCGACATGTTCGCCATCGGCGGTGACGGCCGGCTGGTCGCGATTCTCGGCCAGCGCATCCTTCAGATCGAAGAACTCGCGCTGCAGCTTGAAGTAGGCGCTTGTAATTTCCGGATCTGGATTGACGATCACGTGGCCTTCACGACCGTCGACCACGAGGGTGTCACCCGTTTTCACGTGACGGTGAATCCCGCTGACGCCGGAAACCGCGGGAATCCCCCTGCTGCGCGCGAGAATCGCCGCGTGACTCGTCCGCCCGCCCGCCTCGGTGACAATTCCCGCGACTTCGCGATCTCCCAGCGTGACGACCTGCGAGGGCAACAGTTCGCCGGCGACGAGGATCAGCGGTTCGGGCAAGGCCGCCAACTGCGGCTGTAGGACGTCGGTCAGGTGGCCGCTGAGCCGGATGACGACGTCGCGAACGTCTGACAGCCGTTCTTTGATGTACTCGTCACGCGTACTTTCGAAGAGGGCCGTGTACTCGTCCAGCAGCCGATGCAACGCGCCTGGCGCGCTCTGACGCTCATTGACGATCCAATGGCGGACCTTGGCTCGAAACGAAGGATCGTGAAGAATGGCCGCGTGCGCCTGAAAGATAGCGGCCTCGTCGGGCCCCACCTGACTTGTCACTTTGTGATGCAAGGCGTTCAGGTCGGCGGCCGTCTTGTCGCAGGCCCGATCATAGCGTTCCAGTTCGGCCAGAATCTCGGCCTGCTCAAGCCGCCGAGTTTCGGGATTGACGTAGATTTCGTGGATACAGTACGCCGTCCCGATTGCTACTCCCGGCGAGACCCCGATCCCTCTTCGCATGGCCAAATTTCAGCAGTGTGGCTTGGCTAAACAACAACCGTCGCCCACGGCTCCGGCCTGTTCCAATTATAGGCGACCAGATGCGAGGTGGTCAGTCGCTGTTAATTCCGGCAAGCCGGGCGGCCTGCGATGCGCTTTGGCGGTTGTGGCGATTTCAACGTCGCGATATACTACGACGTTTTCAAAGCCCCCCCGGTTTTTCCCGATCGCCCTATGCAGTTTACGTTTGTCGATCGAGTACTCCACCTTGAGCCGGGCGTGAGAATCACGACCCTCAAATGCCTCTCGATGGGGGAGGAATATCTGGCCGACCACTTTCCCCGGTTTCCGGTCATGCCGGGTGTGTTGATGCTGCAGTCGCTGACCGACGCGGCGGCGATGCTGATTGGCGCCACCGAGGACTTCGCGTACAGCATCATTACGCTCAAGGAGGCTCGCAACATCCGTTTTGCCGACTTCGTGCAGCCCGGTCGCGTGCTCACTGTGACGGCCGAAATTCACAAGCTTGGCGATCGCGAAGTCGAATTTAAGGCCCAGGGAAGTCTGGAGGGACACTCGGCGGTTAGCGGTCGGTTGGTCCTGGAACGGTACAATCTGGCCGACACTCGCCCTCTCTTGGCGGATACCGACAAGCACTTGCGAGAACTGCAACGTTCGCGTCTGACGCTACTCTATCACCCGGTGGAAACGCTCACCGATACCGAAGCCGACGACTCGCTTGTTGCCGCCCCCTCCGAAACCAGCCGGGGCAAGGTGTGACTGATGCGTCTAGAAGGCAAAACAGCTCTCATTACCGGCGGTAGCCGCGGTATTGGACGAGCCTGCGTCCAGCAGCTTGCCGCCGATGGCGCCCGGGTCGCATTCCTCTATCACAAAAGGCGCGACGCCGCCGACGTGCTCGTCGCCGAGTTGCGGCAGGCCGGCCGCGAGGCGCTGCCGATTCAAGCCGACGTTACCGATGGCGCGCGCGCCGAACAGATCGTGGAAGAGTTGCTCGAGTCTTGGGGCCAGATCGACATTCTGGTCAACTCGGCCGGGGTAATTCACGACGGACTGTTCGCCACGATGAGTGCCGAGCAATGGCGCGGGGTGATCGATACGAATTTGGGTGGCACGTATCATTATTGCCATGCCGTCACGCGACCGATGCTTTCGCGCCGCAAGGGGAGCATCGTGAACATTTCGAGTGTGGCGGCCGAGTTTGGTTCGCGCGGGCAAGTCAACTATGCCGCCAGCAAAGGGGGCATCGACGGGCTCACTCGCTGCCTGGCCAAGGAACTGGCTAGCCGCAAGGTGCGCGTCAACGCCGTGGCCCCGGGCATGATCGAGACCGAAATGAGCGAAGCCGTTCGTGGTATTGCCGGCGACCGCATCAAGGACGCCATCCCGCTGCGCCGCGTCGGTCAGCCCGAGGAAATTGCCACGGCCGTCGCATTTCTCGCCAGCGACCAGGCCAGTTACATCACCGGCCAGGTGCTGCGCGTTGACGGAGGAATCAGTTTGGGCGGCGCTTGATCGCATGTCTGGCGAATGTCGCCGGGCGATTTCGGGCGTATCTGCGACGGAATTTCCGCTCGCATGCGGGGCCACGACTAATCGTCGATGCACCAGCGCGACGAGACACAATTTTGTTAAACGGAGGATGTGAGCGATGGTGGTGACGAAGGAGGAGGTATTTTCGAAGGTTCAGGAGTCGTTGGTGGATGCGTTGGGAGTGGACGAGGAGGAGGTGACGCCGGGAGCGCGATTGGTGGGAGACTTGGGAGCGGAGTCGATAGACTTTTTGGACATTGTGTTCCGTCTGGAGAAGTCGTTTGACATCAAGATTCCTCGTGGGGAGTTGTTTCCGGAGGATATTTTGACGAACGCGCAGTTTGTGCAGAACGGGAAGGTGACGGCCGAGGGGCTGAAGCAGTTGGAGGCCCGGATGCCGTTTGCGGACCTGTCGGCGTTTTCTGCCAACCCGGTGGTGCAGGATTTTGGGAACCTGCTGACGGTGCAGGACATGTGCCGCTACGTGGAGAGCAAAGTGGGAGCGTGAGGGGGGCCGGATGCATTTGGGGGGATGAAGCCGGGTCCTGCTCATCGTGGATCCTGCTGAGTTCCGCCTTTCGGTTCCACAAGCCTCGAGTCTTGAGCCTCAGGCCTAAGCATCATGCGTTGGTTTTGGATTGATCGATTCACGCAGTTTGAGAGTGGTCGGACGGCGACGGCGTTGAAGAACGTGTCGCTGGCCGAGGGCCACCTGCACGATCACTTCCCCGGCGCGCCGCTGATGCCCAATGCGTTGGTGATCGAGGGTTTGGCGCAGACGGGCGGTCTGCTGGTGGCCGAGCATGGGGACTTCGAGGAGCGGGTGGTGCTGGCGAAGGTGGCCAAGGCGCGGTTCCACTTCTCGGCGAGTCCGGGTGACACGCTGGTCTATCAGGTGACGATAGACGATATCCATAAGGACGGGGCGATCGTGAGCGGGACGAGCCACGTGGGCCCTCGTTTGCAGGCGGAGGTGCAGTTGTTCTTTGCGCACCTGAGCGAGACGGTGGCGGGGAGCAAGTCGCTGTTCGATCCGCCGAGCCTGCTGGCGATGTTGAAGCTGCTGGGGGTGTTCGACGTGGGTCGCGACGCCGCGGGGGAGCCGCTGTCGATACCGGCCAGCTTGCAGGCGCAGGCGAGCGGCACGTAATACGCACAGGAATACCCAGAAGGGGCAATACCCACCACAGGGGCGAGGGGACGAACCATGATGATCGATCGGGCGCAGCAGCGTCGACGGGTGGTCGTGACGGGCGTGGGCGTGATCACGCCGATGGGGACCGACGTGCACCAGCTGTGGGAAGGGCTGAAGCAAGGTCAGTCGGGGGTGGGCTACACGTCGATCTTCGACGCCAGCCGGTTCCCGACGAAGATCTCGGCCGAGGTGCGCGACTGGGACGTGGGCCAGGTGGGGGAAGACCCGGCGGTGTGGCAGCTGCGTGGCCGGCACACGAAGTTCGCGGCCGGGGCGGCCAAGAAGGCGGTTGGCGACGCGGGGATCTTGGATACGAGCCTGGATCCGACCCGGTTTGGCGTGTACCTGGGGAGCGGCGAGGGACAGCAGGACTTCCAGTGCTTTGCGCGGATGATGGCCAGTGCCCTGCGTGGCGAGGCGTTCGATTTGGCGTTGTTCACCAAGGCGGGCCTGGAGTGGCTGCACCCGACGGTGGAGTTGGAGCAGGAGCCGAACATGCCGGCCGGCCACCTGGCGGCGATGTTCAACGCGCAGGGCCCGAATGCCAACTGCCTGACGGCTTGTGCCGCTAGCAGCCAGGCGATCGGCGAGGCGTCGGAGCTGATCCGGCGGGGGGACGCGGACGTGATGCTGTCGGGCGGGACGCACAGCATGATTCACCCGTTCGGCGTGACGGGATTTAACCTGCTGACGGCCTTGAGCACCAACAACGACCATCCGCAGGAAGCTTCGCGTCCGTTCGACAAGGACCGGGACGGGTTTGTGCTGGGGGAAGGGGCGTCGATGGTGGTGCTGGAGGAATTGGAGCACGCCAAGCGGCGTGGTGCGCAGATTTATGGAGAATTGACCGGCTATGGGAGCACGGCCGACGCGTACCGGATCACCGACACGCATCCGGAAGGACGTGGGGCGGCCAGGTGCATTCAGCTGGCCCTGCAGGATGCGGAGCTGAACCCGACGGACCTGCACTACATCAACGCGCACGGGACGAGCACGAGCGTGAACGATCGGGTGGAGACGCTGGCGATCAAGAAGGCGTTGGGGGAGAACGCGGCGTACCAGACGCCCGTGTCGAGCACCAAGAGCATGATGGGTCATTTGATCGCGGCGGCCGGGGCGACGGAATTGATCGTGTGCCTGATGGCGATCCGCGACGGGGTGCTGCCGCCGACGATCAACTACCACACCCCGGACCCGGCGTGCGACCTGGACTACATCCCCAACCAGGCCCGCCCGTCGAAGTGCGAACACACCCTCAGCAACAGCTTCGGCTTCGGCGGCCAAAACATCGCCCTCGTCGCCAGCAAGTTCAATGGGTAAGGGGCGCATTTCTAGTAGGTCAGGCCCTGGCCTGGCAGACACTTCTTTGTGACTTTGCGTGTCACTCAGGCCCGACCGACAACGCGGGCCTGCGCAACAGCCACACAGCGGCGACCCCGAATGGCCAGCGGGCGTCGGCCCCTGGTCCTGTGGACGCGAATCGCGATTCTTCCGAATGAACCCAAGGCTGCGAAGGGGCAACTGTAAGCAATTAAAAACAGGATGTTGATAAAAAACCACCAAGGGCACAAAGGACGAATTGAAAACAAAAAAACCAAACGCCAGCGCAAGGGTGCGCACGGCGTTTGGTTGGACGCTTTTTAAAAACAGAAGCGTGTCGTGCTCGGTTGAGCCGGGATTGGACTTTGAAAGTGGTTAATGGTTGGTCACTCCTCGGCCATCGACCGAGCGGCGCGACACGCGGCATGCAGCACGAAGCACTCGTTTTACCAGTACGTCAAGTGACGGCGGCTTCCGCCACCGCCAAGCCAGGCTAAAAAACCTTCGTGCGGCAAAGACAGCCAGACCTGCCGCGCAAGAGCAGCGCCGTGGTACCCCGGCGCCGTCGTTTTGCGGCAAGCGGCGAACATGTGGACGCAAGCGAACCCCGTAATCCTCGTGCCGCCGAAACGTGTCGGCGGGGATGGGCAGGTTCCAAAGACAAGACAACCAAGGTCCCAGGCTTGTTGCTCGTCCACACGTCGCAGGCCATCCGACCGCGGGTGAGTATGCCGCAGGTGCTGGCCCGATTTCAAGCGGAGACTTTCGAGTTTCCGCGTCACGCGCAGGTATCGAATATTGCGGGGCCAACGGCCCCTGATGCAATAGCCAGGGGCATTGCCCCTGGAATCGAGATACAATCGAAACTCGTTTGCCGTGCGGGCTGAAGGCCCGCGCCGAATTGTTGTATTCGTGAGTGCCATCCATGCCTCAATCCCTTTCTTCGGTGCTCGTCCATCTGGTGTTCAGCACGAAGAACAGAGATCCCTGGATTCGCCGTAATGTTGAATCCGAACTACACGCCTACGGCACAACGGTCCTGCAAAACATGGGCTGTCCGTGCCTGGCCATGAACGGCATGGCGGATCATCTGCACACGCTATTCGCGCTTTCGCGTGTGACGACGATTGCCGCGGTCGTGGAGGAGCTGAAAACGTCCACCTCCAAGTGGATCAAGACAAAGAACGCGTTGTTTTCGGGGTTTCATTGGCAAAGCGGATATGGTGCATTTTCCGTGAGTCAGTCGAACGCACAGCAAGTGATTGACTACATTCGCCAACAAAAGGAGCACCACCAATCGCGCAGTTTTCAGGACGAGTTTCGAATGTTGCTAGAGCGCAACGAAATAGAATTCGACGAACGATACGTCTGGGATTGAAAGCGTTCGCGGGAAGATCGCCCCGTTGGGGCTCAAGATGGAAATCGTGTGGATGCGCTTCCAATTCCAGGGGCGTTGCCCCTGGCTGCTGCAGGCTGGGCCGTTGGCCCAGGCAAATTGCAACCGCATTCACAAAAGCACAGCACCGACAAAGACTCACGAAACTGCACGTTGGTAATCCAGGTGCGACGATTCAGTCATCGTATCCGCGTCAGTACTTCCCCATGCCGCGACGACGCGTTGACCGACACAGACAACAACGCCCTGACGAGAGTTTGCCTCTCGCCAGGGCGTTGGGTCTTTAAAAAGAACGTCGGCTTACGCCACGACTTCGTAGCCCTTGCGTTGGGCCCGGCTTTGCATGGCCTGGGCTTCACTGTCGCCTTCGATCTGCTCGGTCTCGGGGTTCCAGTTGATCTTGCGGCCGAGGCGGATGGCGATGTTGGCCAGGTGGCAGGTGGTCATTGCGCGGTGATGCGTGTAGACGTCGGAGATCGGCAGCTTGCGGCTCTTCACGCAGTCGAAGAAATTGGCCATGTGCGTGGTCGGCTTACCGCGGTAAAGCTTGATGATGGCATCTTCGGGGAGCGGGTTGCTCGTGAGGTCGTCGACCGGCTTACCATTGAGGTCGCCACGGCTGACGAAGAACGTGCCTTCGGTGCCTTCGAACGTGATGCCGTTCTCGGTGTCGTGGCGAATGACCAGGTCCACGCCGTCGGCGTACTTGCAATTCACCAGGAATTCGGTGGCCGTGTTGTAACCGTTGGGAATGTGCGGATGCACGGCCGTGCCTTCGACGGTGATCGGACCCGTGTCGTCGGCGCCGATGGCCCAACTGGCGATGTCGACGTGGTGGGCACCCCAGTCGGTCATCTTGCCGCCGGAGTATTCATACCACCAGCGAAATTCGTAGTGGCAACGGTTCTTGGTGTAGTCGACCAGCGGAGCCTGGCCAAGCCACATCTCCCAGTTGAGTTCCGGGGGCACCGGCATCGGCTCGAACGGGCCGCCGGTTGGCGCGCCGCCGATCGCGCAGGTGACTTTCTTGACTTTGCCAATGCGGCCGTCGCGGATCATGGCGATGGCCGTGAGGAACCGCTGGTGCATTTCGGTCCGCTGCTGCGTGCCGACCTGGAAGACGCGGCCGGTGTCTTTGAGCACTTTGCAGATCAGCTTGCCTTCGTCGATGGTGAGCGTGAGCGGCTTCTCGCAGTAAATATCCTTGCCGGCCTTCATCGCTTCGATGGCGATCTTCGAGTGCCAGTGGTCGGGCGTGACGATCGACACCACTTCGATGTCGTCGCGGTCGAGCAGCTTGCGATAGTCGCCGTAAATGTCGGCCTTGCCACCTGCCTTCTCGCGCCCCTCCTCGGCATGCTTGCGATCGACGTCGCACACGGCCACGATATCGCCGTGCTTGCGAATCGGGTCGGCGAGTCCCCCTTTCCAGCGGTCGCCGGTGCCGATACAGCCGACGATCGGTCGATCGTTCTTGCTCTCGGCGGCGCGGGCTGTGCGGCCGGTGAACCAATAGGGAACCGTCAAACCAGCCGCGGCAGCGGCAGACGACTGGGCCAAAAACGTACGACGACTCTGCGAGGAGTTGCTCATCGAAACACACCTTTGGAGTAGGAATTCGGAGGATGGAGATATCGGGCGGGCACCCAGTCGCTGCATTGCCCGACGGGGTAAGCCTTTAGTGTACTAGCTCAACGCGGGAAGTGCAAAACAGCCGCGGATTGCAATGTCTATCGCGCTAAGTTCGTGTCGTGAAATCGTTAGCCAACCAGCGAGCGATCGATGCTTGCAATCGTCGGTCTCCCGGCGAGTGCCATGTCGAGGTCCAACTCGTCGCGCAGAATGTCGAGCACGTGCGTCACACCTGCTTCGCCACCAACGGCCAGGCCCCACAAGTACGGCCGTCCGATGAGCACGGCTCTGGCGCCGATGGCCAAGGCCTTCAGCACGTCGCTGCCGCGGCGAATGCCTCCGTCGACGAATATCTCGGTGCGATCACCGACCGCGTCGACGACTTCGGCCAGCGCGTCGCTGGTCGACAGGGTGCCATCGAGTTGGCGGCCACCGTGGTTAGATACTACGATGCCGGCCGCGCCGTGTTCGACAGCGCGCACCGCGTCGTCGGCCGTGAGAATGCCTTTGAGCACCAGCGGCAAATCGGACAGCCCGCGCAGCCACTCGACGGCGTCCCAGGTAAGCGACGAATCCCAGATGGACGAAATGTAATGCACCAGGGCCGAGCCGTCTGGCACCGCCTCCATTTGATCGAGCCCCACGCCTTCGAGGTTCTTCCACGACATGCCGTGCGGCAGCGCAAAGCGATTGCGGGTGTCGCGCTCGCGGCGCCCGACCAGCGGCGCGTCGACCGTCAGGCAGAGCGCGCGATAACCGGCGGCAACAGCCCGCTCGACGAGCCACTTGGTAACTTCACGGTCGCGGTAGCAGTAGAGCTGAAACCAGCGGTGCCCACCGGGAGCAGCGGCAGCCACATCTTCGAGCGAGTTCGTTCCAGCGGTGCTGACGACTTGAATCACACCCGTAGCGGCCGTCGCCCGCGCGACTGCCAATTCGCCGTCGGGATGGGCCAGCGAATTGAACGCGCACGGTGCCGTCATTACCGGCAGGCTGGTGGGAACACCGAGCACGGTGGTCGCCAGACGGCGCGTGGCCACGTCGACCAAAACGCGGGGCCGCAATCGAATTCGCTGCCAGCCGGCGCGATTGTCGCGAACCGTTACCTCGTCCCCTGCCCCGCCGGCATAGTAATCGTATACAAGCTGGGGAAGTCGCTCGCGAGCCTGCTGCTCGTACTCTTCGAGGTTCAACGGATCCATGGGAATTTGCGCCGAAATGCCGTGCTAGGTTTGCACTAGGCTAGCAGAAGCCGCCATCGCGCAAAAGCGCGCCAAATTGGGCAGAGTGAAAACAATTCGCTATGATATGCCTCGCCCGTCGGGGCCCACGAACCTTGGCCCCGCGGTTCCACCCAGAATTTAATTCCACGACCTGAAAGGAACGAGCTATGAAGACGACTCTATTGACTGCCTCAGCCGTGTTGGCGAGCCTGCTGGTCGCCAACGTACAGGCTGACGATCATCACAAGGCCGATGCCATTAAGGAAGCCGTGGCGGTCATCGTGCCGACCAAGGCCAGCAAGAGCGACACGGGCGGCGTGATCACGTTGACGCAGGAGCACGGTTACGTGCTTGTTACCGGTGAAGTCACTGGCTTGAAACCGGGCAAGCACGGTTTCCACATTCATATGTATGGCGATCTCCGCGCCGCGGACGGCACCAGCGCCGGTGGCCATTACAATCCGGACGGTCACCCGCACGGCGGCCCTGCGTCGAAGGAACATCACGTCGGCGACTTGGGCAACATCGAAGCCGACGCCAACGGCGTGGCCAAGGTGAACGTGAAAGCCGAAAAGACCAACTTGCATCACCTCCTGGGCCGCTCGATTGTCGTCCATGGCGGCGTCGACGACCTGAAGAGTCAACCGGCTGGCGACGCCGGTCCGCGCGTGGGCCTGGGCGTGATCGGTCTGGCCGAAACGAAGACCGCCACGGCGGCCAAATAGCCGACGCGGCAATTTGCAAGCAGGCAGTTAGTGAACGGAAAGTCCGGGTCGGCGGCCAGGCGTCGCCGGCCCGGTTTCTTTTTACGCGCCGTGCAAACCACGTGGCGCGATTACTGCTGGGCGACCTCGCTTGTGAGCAGCTCGAACAGGCGATCGACTTGCAGACGGGTCGGCTCGTCGAGCGTGTAACCCACGGGCCCGCGCACGACGGCGTTTTTGAAGATCCCTTGCTTGACGAGCAGATACTTTTCGATGGCCAGAAATGCATCGAGGCTGTGCTGTAGCGAGACCAACGCGGCAAGCGGTAGCCAAACGCGATAGGCCCTGGCTTCGTCGCCGGCGATGAGGGCCCGCCAGAGCGCGACGATGCCGTCGACCAGGTCGGCCCCGGGCATGGTGCCGACGATGCCGCGCTTGAAGCTGTCGACCAGCGCGATTCCGCCGGTTCCTTCAAAAACGCGAGCCCGGCCCCCTGTTGCGGCGAGCAACTCCGAAAGCCGGGGCCCGATGGGAGTGGCTTCGGGTTTAAAGAGCACGCGCTCGCCATACTCGTCGAGCAGTCGGGCCAGCAGTGAAATGGGGAGCGGGCGGCCCACATAACCGCTGGCGTCCTGCACGATGACGGGAATCTCGATCGGCGCAAGATCCGCCGATAGTAATCCAGCAGTTGCTCCTCGGTCAGGGTGACCGCGACTGGCGGCACGGCCATCACCGCGTCGGCGCCAATTTGCTGGGCATGCCGTGCAAATGCTTCGGCCGTGTGGCTGCTTTCGGCGCCCACGCTGACAATCACCACGCCGCGCTGGCCGCCGAATCGGCAGGCGGCTTCGGCGAGCTGCAGGCGCTCAGAGCTCGACAGTCGCAGCACTTCCGACACCATGGCCAGCACGATGCCGTCGGCGCCGCGATCGTAAAGCCATTCGATCTCGGCTTGCAGCGTGTCGTAGTCGATCGACTCGTCAGGCGAGTACGGCGTTTGAAACACGCACAGCACACCTGCGAGATTGCGCTGCGGAGCGGGCGGGGGCATCGGAAACCTGTGGGGCAAGGCGCGGCTGCGGAAACGGCGAGGACGACCGCTCCACTAAACCGCGCCCAGCCCCGGATGGCAAGCGGTCCGACTCTTCGCCGGGCTGCTAGGCGGCGCGGCGCTCGGAACCGCGGCTTTCGGCTGGGGCGCTGCGGAGTTCGGCCAGCACGCGAACGATCACCGCTTCGGTCGCCAGGCTGACGATTTCGGTGGTGACCGCCGGGGCGAGCTTTTCGCGCCCTTTTTGCAACGCAGCCAGCTCGCGGTGCACGATTTCCAGCGAACGAGCCCGCACGTAACCGCGGGCTTCGGCGTTGCGCATCGAGGCCGCGCGCCTGCGCACACGGCCGAGCACGGGGCCGACGCTCCGCTGGGCAACTTCGCTCGCAATCATGGCCGCTATGCGGGCTGTCCGCCGCCGCTCGAAGAAACTCCAGATGCCCATGTTGGCAAACTCCTTTTTGCCTTTGCTCGTATCTCAGCGAAGAATGAAGGCGTTGCTTGCGTCGGCCGGCTTGGCCAACAGGCGACGACTTATGTAGAGCATCGAGCCGAAGAGCCGATAGTCTTCAGTGGGCGGGGAGCCGCCGGGGCTGGTCGACCCGAATCGCCCAAAGCCCCAGAAGGATGACCTTGACCTAAACCCAACGATTTTTTAGTTTACGACCGTCGAAGGCGCCGTCGCCAAGAGGCTAAGGCAGCGGATTGCAAATCCGCCATCGTGGGTTCGACTCCCACCGGCGCCTCTTATAATGCTAGCTGGCATCAGCTTGTAAGGCTTCGCCTGGCGCTTCCATTTGCGAAACGTGGGGTGAGGTTCTCTTGCCGTCTTCTCACGGCACGCCAACGCTGGGAATACCTCAGCCGGGTGGCGCTGGGGGTTTCCGCCAAGGCCGGCCTATCGGTCGCGCCGCGCCACGATGATCCACGCAAAGCCACCGGCAATCGTCAACCCAACGACGCCCACAACAATGACTGCCGGCCAGTTGATGGTGAAGTGCGTGTGATGAATGAAAATTTCGCTCATGAGGAAATTCTACCTCTGCGACACTTTTGCGCCGCGAACGAATCGCGCAGGATCCTCGGGCGCATCGCGGACGGCGCGGCCGATTCGCACCGAGGGGATATCGCCCCCGGCGGTGAGTGACCAGAGTTTGCGGGGCGAGAGCGCGAGGGCCTTCGCGGCCTCGGGCGCGGTGAGTAAGAGCGGTTCGGGGCTTGTCGTGGAAGGTACGACAATCTTCGTTGTCTCCGTGAAATATCTAAGCATCTAGGCCGTCTCGCGTGTGACGGGTAAGATGGCGCAAATTAGCTCGACAAGAGCACGCATCGAGCCTGAAGAGTGATACGATGGACGTTATGGCTAATCCCAATCGCGGCCCGTCAATCGCTGCTGTTGCATTCGGCCTCACTGCGGGCGCAACGTGCGTCTGGCTACTGACCGCCGGGCATATTGGTGAAACGGCATTTGTCACGCTGACTCTGGCAATCATTGTCGCGGTGCTTGGCATCGCTGGCTTCGCGCGACTAAAAGAATTCAGCCTTAGAGACCTCAAGCTAACTCTCGGAGAGATCAGAGAGGTTAAGCAGCAGGTAGCGGAAGCGAAGGCGGAGCTTGCCGAAATGTATGGCGGAATCGAAAATCTTAGGCGTGAGCCATTCGTCTTAGACGACGCAAAGAGGAAAGACTTGGGCCATCGGGACGGAGTGGCGATGTCGTCGGGGGCCATGCGGTATACCGCAGGATGTATCAAGCGCGAACGTGAACGTCTAGCTCGGGTCTTTGTAAACGTGAAAACGCCTGAGCAGCTTGCGCGGGCGATTCTCGATAACTCTATGGATGAGTTGGTATTCAAATGGAACGGTCCTGAGGCGCTGCTTGACGATCTTCCAAAATCGGTGGAACAGCGCGCCGCAGAGAAAGCGCCCAGCGAACCCGCCACAGCATCCGGAGGCGAACTCCCCGGAAAGTAAGGACCTCAAGTCAACCGTTTTGCCCGCTCCCGCCCCGCTCGCCTTCTCCACTTCTCCAAGCCCTTGCGGCGCTCGGCCTCGATATCCGCGTGATGCCGCGCCCGCCCCTGCGCCGCGTTGCGCTCGTTGTCCATTTGGCGAAACTCCGGGCGCAGGCGTAGCAGCCGGCTACGTAGGCGTGCGCGTTGCCGCTCTTGGCCGGTAAGGCCGGCAAGCGCGGCGTGGATTTGGTCGCGCTCGTCGGGGGTGAGGGTGAAAGTTGGCATGGGTGGGGCTCCTAGAGCTCGCTCCATCAGGCGCGTCTAACCCTCGGGCGGTTTTGTCACCGCCGCCGCAATGGATTGTATGTCTGATTCGGACAGACTTGGCGGCGCCAAACGGTCATAAGTCGCCCGTAGAATTGCAATGACGTCGGCACCAACATTCACCGGCGTCTGTCCCTGCCGCATAATGCTCAGATCGGTTGTATTTCCGACGCATTTGGCGAGCTCTGCCGTCTTTTTCGCCTCGTAGACTTTGTAAACTGTTTCCGCCAGTCCGCATGTTTTCTGATGGCCTCTCCTGGCAATCGACACGCTGGCCAGTACCCCGCCGCTTCCAATAGCCGTATACGCCGTCTCGGTATGACTAATATCCAAACAATCGTCTACAACATGAAGATGTGCGCCTTCATGGTCAATCGCTGAAAGTATGAAGATGGTCTCGAAATTGAAATTACTAATTCGTGTGTAGAGTTCGAAGGCGATTGAGCCGGGGTTAATACTCGGCAACATTGCCTTTAATTCGTCGACGCGCACTCCTAGAATACGTTTTGAAATCAAGTTTTCGGCTTGGCTTTGTCGCACAGGTTGGTGTAACGTTTCTTCTGTAAACAGCACTCAAGGAATTCGCGTGTGAGGCTTGGCGGAGCGAAGGCGAGCGTCAGCGAGCCGAAGCGGAGCCAGGCCTCACACGCGGCGACGAGCTTGAAAGGGGTGGGCCAAGGTGGTTTCCTTTTGATTTTGTTCTCTACGCAAAACGAAAGGAGTTCGCCCCCATGGCCCACCACGATCAATCTAACGCCCGCGACGAAGTTGTCCACCTCCTGGCCGAGCACGGATTCGAAGGCATGGCTCAGGCACTCGAAACCCTGTTCAACGAAGCGATGAAGCTCGAACGCTCCGCGGTGCTGGGCGCCTCCCCTTATGAACGCACCGAAACGCGACTCGGTTATGCCAACGGCTTCAAGCCCAAGACCATCACCAGCCGTCTCGGCAAGTTACACTTGCAGGTGCCCCAAACCCGTGGCGTCGAGTTCTACCCGTCGGCGCTCGAACGCGGCGAACGCAGCGAACGGGCCTTGAAGCTGGCCCTGGCCGAGATGTACGTGCAAGGCGTCTCGACGCGCAAGGTGGCCGAGATCACCCGCGAGTTGTGCGGCTGTGAGGTCTCCAGCATGCAGGTCAGCCGGGCGGCCGAGCAGCTCGATGCCGAGCTGGAGATTTGGCGCAAGCGGCCGCTGGGCGCGACGCCGTACCTGATCCTCGATGCCCGTTACGAAAAAGTTCGCCACGGCGGCAGCGTCGTCGATTGCGCGGTGCTGATCGCGATCGGTGTCACGCCCGATGGCCGGCGTTCGATCCTGGGAGTCAGCGTCTCGCTCTCCGAGGCCGAGGTGCACTGGCGTTCGTTCCTCTCCTCGCTCATCGACCGCGGTCTGCACGGCGTGCGGCTGATCACCAGCGACGATCACGCCGGGCTGGGCCAGGCACGCCGGGCTTGCTTCCCCAGCGTCCCTTGGCAACGCTGCCAGTTCCACCTGATGCAAAACGCGCTGCACTACGTGCCGAAACTGCCGATGCGGCGCGAGGTGGCTCGCGATCTGCGCGGCGTGTGGGACGCGCCCGATCGCGGCGAGGCCGAGCGGCAACTGGGCGTGCTGGTTCAGAAGTACCAGACCACCGCGCCGAAGCTGGCCACCTGGCTGGAAGCCAACGTGCCCGAAGGACTGACCGTGTTCGCCTTGCCGGCCGAACATCGCCGCCGGCTGCGCACGAGCAATCCGCTGGAGCGCCTCAACGAAGAAATCAAACGCCGCACCCGCGTCGCCACGCTGTTCCCCAACGAGGCCTCGCTCCTGCGGCTCGTCACCGCCATCCTCCAAGAAACCAGCGAAGACTGGGAAACCGGAAAAATCTACCTCAACCTGGAAACCAACTAGCCCACCCCAAACAAGCTCCCGAAGCTTTTACAGAAAAACGGTTGCTCAATCTCGCACAGCTTGACATGCGTCAAGAATTCTCGCGGCCGCGTCGACCGCCGAAAGCCCTGCGACCGCAGTCCTCGCTCGCCGGAGGACTGCTTCAACGCTGTGACTGTTCCCGGACCCCATTAGCGCCATTTGATCGCTGAGGAAACGATACTTCGACTCGTCAACTTCGGCTTCAATGTTGGCGGTGGGGTGCCATCGAAAACGGTCGGCCGCCATGACAATGGACTTACCGTTTTCACAGATCGCCGCAATGCAGACTGTCATCAAAAAGGCTCTCGTAGGGCGATGTGGAATTCTTCACAGGTTACAGGGAAGCGGTTAGTGGAGCAAATCGGGCAATTTGTCAACTAAAGAAAGAGAGTCTCATATCGCGGGTGTTCCCGGTGGCGTCGAGGATTCAAGTCGCCAGGAAGGACCCGTGGGGAGGACCTGATAGAATGGTCACATGAGCCCAGAGCCGTCGCAAATGAGCGCCGACAACCCGTACGAAGCTCCTAAAGCCGTTTTGAAATTAAAGCAAAGGCCCAGCTTAGCAATGGCGGGCGCGGGGGCGCTGATTGCTGTTGGTCTGCTCTTAGCGATCGCTCGTGCCATCCTTGCACGAGACTGGATTCTTGGCATTGCGATTCTGCTTGCAATTGCCGGGTCCGTAATTGCATCGGCTATGTCCACTGTCATTCCGCGTTCACGGCCGAGTGAATCTTCGGCAGCATCCGGCGACGACACCTCTACGTCTTAGCGTTGGATGATGGTCCGCCCGTAAGCCACGGGGCGCATTCGCTTGCACCCCACTCGTGGGCTGACTATAATCGCGGCTACCGCCACGGCCGCGCTTGGCCGGCCATTGAACCAGAGAACAGCTAACGTCCTAGCCTCTCAACCTTAAGCCGCCCGCAACCTGGGCTGCTTTCTCTCGGCGTTCTGGTTCAGTTGTAACTATGTGAGGACCCTAATGCGTCCGATACTGGCGCTAGCGGTGATTGGATTTGGAATCGCCATAACGTCGCACGATGCGGCTTGGGCAGGCACCATCACATACGCGTTCTCGGGGACGGTCACAGCGTCGTCGGTCGAACCGATACCGATTGGAATGCCGTTTAGCGGTACATTCTCAATCGACACGTCGGCGGTTGCGGACCCATTGTCTCCAACCGTGACCGAGTTTCAGCAAAGCCTTCCGCCGAGCAACTTGACGGTTGAGGCCAACGGTCTGATCCTACAATCGACACTCCCGGGAATAATCGTCTTGTCGACGCAGGCACCAGGACAGTTACCAGGCACGGTAAAATTCGACGAGACATTCTTGTCAACTGACCTGGGTGGCGGCGGGTGGTCGTACGAACCCGATTCCGGTTCCGGCGATCTTTCGGTTACACTTGAAAACTACTTTCTCGGCGACCTGCCAAGTGACTTGAGCCAACTGCCTACTTTCATTGTGTCACCGATATTTGAACCGTATTTTTTTCTTTCAATTTACACTGGTCTGTTGAACTATCCTGGTGGGGCACTGAGAATTGAAACGCCGACTTCCATTGCCTTCGGGATCGAGACATTGGCGCTCGTCCCCGAGCCCTCAACGTATGCCCTCGCCGCGCTTGCACTGATTCCTTTAGGATTCGTTCAGCGAAAGCGATGGCGGAATGTGATGCGCTCGCTTGGAATATCACTTGTGCTTTTGTTTTGCGTAGTGTCGTCGGCCTCTGCCGTTACGATTGATTGGGTGCCAATTGGCAATCCGGGCAATCCGGCAGACACAACGATCATGAACGATGGGACGACTGGCTATGGGTCGGTGGCTTACAATTACAGCATCGACAAGTTTGAAGTCACGACTAGCCAATATGTCGAGTTCTTGAATTCTGTGGCGGCGACCGATACCTACGGCTTATACCCACTTGACGGTGGCATCACGCGAAGCGGCATTCCGGGCAGCTACAGTTATGCCGCGAAGGCGGGCTATGACAACCTGCCGGAGAATTGGGTTACTTTGGGCGACGCGGCCCGTTTTGCCAACTGGTTGCAAAACGGACAGCCTGGGCTGGGTGGTCCCGCCGTGCCGCAAAACGCAGCCTCAACAGAAGACGGCGCGTATACGCTCAACGGAGCGATCACGGACGCCGCGCTTCTCGCGGTGACGCGTAATTCCGACGCGAGAATCGTTATTCCCAGCGAGGACGAGTGGTACAAGGCAGCCTACTATGACCCGAGCACAAGCTCGTATTTTACGTTTCCAACCTCTAGCGACACCTATCCGTCGAATGCCTACGTTGATGCAGGCAACAACGCTAATTTCGCCAGCTCATATTTGACCGAGGTGGGGCATTTCGCGTCGTCGGCTAGCCCGTACGGCACGCTCGACCAGGGAGGCAACATCGAAGAATGGAACGACACGTTGATTAACGGTGTGGTACGGGGTTTGCGGGGCGGTTCGTTCAACACCAGCTCCGTTCTCGATTTGGCGTCCTCGGCGCGGTTCATCGACTTCGCCTACCCGACACTTATGAAGCCTTGGGTCGGCTTTCGCGTCGCCATGATCCCC
>CAVTBU010000007.1:0-751709 GCA_963733035.1 Pirellulales bacterium | reverse complement strand
AGCGAGACTGTGATTTCAATGCAAAACATGACAACAAAGACGCTCACCCCGGAACTACTTCACAAGATGGACGCCTACTGGCGGGCCGCCAACTATCTGGCGGTCGGCCAGATTTATCTTTTCGACAATCCGCTGCTGAAGCGACCGTTGAAGCTCGCGGATGTAAAGCACATGCTGCTGGGACACTGGGGCACGACCCCCGGGCAGAACTTCATTTATGTGCACTTGAACCGGCTCATAAAAAAATACGACCTCGATATGATTTACGTCTCCGGCCCCGGACACGGCGGCCCGGCCGTTGTGGGCAACACGTATCTCGAGGGCACTTACAGCGAGATCTATCCCAATATCAGCCAGGATGAGGCCGGGCTGCAGAAACTCTTTCTCCAGTTCTCGTTTCCCGGCGGGATTCCCAGCCACGCATCGCCGGAGTGCCCGGGTTCAATTCACGAGGGGGGCGAGTTGGGTTATTCGCTCAGCCATTCGTTCGGGGCGGTGTTCGACAATCCCGATCTGATCGTGGCCTGCGTCGTCGGCGACGGGGAGGCGGAGACGGGGCCGCTGGCCACGGCGTGGCATTCCAACAAATTCCTCGATCCAGCAACCGACGGCGCGGTGCTGCCGATCCTGCATCTTAACGGCTACAAGATTTCTAATCCGACCATACTCGCCCGCATTGAACATGAGGAATTGGAGCAGTTGCTCCGCGGCTATGGGTGGACGCCCTACTTCGTCGAAGGGCACGAACCCCACTTGATGCATGAGGCGATGGCGGCGACGCTCGACAAGGCGGTCGAGCAAATCAAAGGAATCCAGCAGGAAGCGCGTGTCCACGGCAACTTGGCGCGTCCGCGCTGGCCGATGATTGTCCTCAATTCACCCAAGGGCTGGACGGGGCCAAAGGTGGTCGATGGCCTGCAGATTGAAGGCACCTTCCGTTCGCACCAAGTGCCCCTCTCCGACCCGGCCACCCATCCCGAACACCTTAAGCTGTTGGAAGACTGGCTGAAGAGCTACCGGCCGGATGAGCTGTTCGACGAGCAGGGGCGTCTGAAACCGGAACTGGCCGAACTTGCGCCCAAGGGCGAGCGACGGATGGGCGCGAATCCCCACGCCAACGGCGGCATTCTGCTGCGCGACCTGCGGATGCCGGATTTCCGCGACTACGCAGTCGATGTGCCGGCGCCGGGGGTGCGCGGCATCGGCGACACGCATGTGCTGGGGCGCTTCCTCCGCGATGTTTCGAAGCTGAACAGTGAGCAACGAAACTTCCGGGTCTTTGGCCCTGACGAGACGCTCTCCAACGGCCTGGAGGCACTCTTTGATGTGACCAACCGTCAATGGGACGCAGCCACCGTGCCAAACGACGAATTCCTTACGCCCACCGGGCGCGTGATGGAAATGCTTAGCGAGCACCAATGCGAGGGCTGGCTCGAAGGCTACCTGCTTACCGGGCGACATGGCCTCTTCAATTGTTACGAGGCGTTCATCCACATCATCGATTCGATGTTCAACCAGCATGCCAAGTGGCTGAAGGTCACGTCGGACTTGCCATGGCGGCGGAAGATCGCGTCGCTCAACTACCTGCTGGCGTCCCACGTCTGGCGCCAGGACCACAACGGTTTCACGCACCAAGATCCCGGTTTCATCGACCACGTCGTGAACAAGAAGGCCGAGGTCGTGCGGGTCTACCTACCTCCGGATGCCAACTGTCTCCTGTCGGTTATGGACCACTGCTTGCGCAGCCGCCATTACGTCAACGTCGTGATAGCGGGCAAACACCCGGCACCCCAGTGGCTGACGATGGACGCGGCCTTCAAACATTGCACCGAGGGCATCGGCATCTGGCAATGGGCCAGCAACGACCAAGCGGTCGCGCGCCGACGTGGTCATGGCCTGCTGTGGCGACGTGCCCACGCTGGAGACGCTTGCCGCCGTTTCCATCATGCGCGAGCATCTGCCCGACCTGAAAATCCGGGTGGTCAACGTTGTCGACCTCATGAAGCTGCAGCCGCAAACTGAGCACCCGCATGGGTTGAGTGACATGGATTTCGACGATCTCTTCACCAAGGACAAGCCGGTCATCTTCGCCTTCCATGCCTACCCGTGGTTGATACACCGGCTGACCTATCGTCGTACCAACCACGACAACATCCACGTTCGCGGCTACAAAGAAGAGGGCACCATTACCACTCCGTTCGACATGACGGTGTTGAATGATCTGGACCGTTTTCATCTCGTGATGGACACTATCGACCGCCTGCCGCAGACCGGCGACAAGGGCATCTACCTCAAGCAGCAACTCAAAGATAAGCTGATCGAGCACAAGCAATACATCGACAAGTACGGCCAAGACATGCCGGAAATCCGGAATTGGAAATGGGAGGCATGACACCGCGATGGCGCTGCGCTTGATTGAGATGGTGCTCAAGGAGAAGGACGGCGGAAAAGTTCGCGAGCTTCTCAAGGAGCACAAAGTGCTCGAACACCGGCAGGTCCAGTTATCGGACGGGGAAGTGCTGGTGCGGATTCTGTTGGATGCGGAACAGTGCGAGGCGGTGCTGGATTTGTTGGAACAGGAGTACGCCGGCCGCGAGGGCAACCGGGTGGTGATTCTGCCTGTCGAAGCAACATTGCCGCGTGCCGAACCGGAGCCGGCCGCCGCGTCCGGACAACCGCCGCCGGAGGTAAAATCGCCGGAGCGGATCGGCCGAGAAGAGTTGTACGAGGACATCAAGGACGCCGCGCGGTTTTCGTGGGTCTATCTGGCGATGGGGGTATTGTCCACCGTCGTAGCGGCCATCGGTTTGCAGCACAACAGCGTGGCCATCATCATCGGGGCGATGGTGATTGCGCCGCTGCTCGGACCAAACGTGGCATTTGCGCTCGCCACGACCTTGGGTGACCTGTCGCTGCTGCGGCGCGCGCTGTTGACGAATCTGGCCGGGATTGCAACGGCGATGGTGTTGTCGGTGCTCATTGGCGTGATGATGCACATCGACCCAGCATCGCCCGAAGTGGCGTCGCGGACCCAAGTGGGGTTGGGCGACATCGCGGTGGCATTGGCGTCCGGTTGCGCGGGCGCGTTGGCGTTTACCACGGGCGTGTCAGCAACGCTAATCGGGGTGATGGTGGCCGTGGCGCTATTGCCGCCCCTAGTGACGTTTGGGCTACTGCTGGGCGACGGGCAAGCGTCCTTGGCTATGGGTGCGTTGTTGCTGTTTCTGATGAATCTGATTTGCGTGAACCTGGCCGGCGTGACAACGTTTCTAGTGCAGGGCATTCGACCCGTGACCTGGTGGGAGAAAGACCGGGCCACGAAAGCCACGCGCATCGCCATCGGCCTGTGGGGGGCATTGCTGGCTGCATTGGTCGGCTTGGTCCTGCTGCTACAAAAGGACTGAAGGGTAACACTTATGAAATCTACTGCCGACGAGCCTGTGGCTCCCGATGCGAAGTCAGGATCGAAGTCCGCGGCCAAGGACGACCTGCAAAACCTGCCCATGCCGGATGTGGAGAAGAAACTGGGGTCGTCGCCGGATGGCCTTACTCACGCCGAGGCGCAAAAACGGTTGACTCAATATGGGCCCAATGAGATTAAAGAAGAGAAGATCAATCCGATTCTCAAATTCCTCACCTATTTCTGGGGCCCCATCCCGTGGATGATTGAAGTGGCAGTGATTCTGTCGGCCGCGGTTGGGCACTGGGAAGATTTTGGCATCATCCTCTTTTTGCTCGTTTGCAACGCCGTGGTCGGCTTCTGGGAAGAACACCAGGCGGGCAATGCCATCGCGGCCCTGAAGGCCAGCTTGGCGATCAAGGCCCGGGTGAAGCGGGATGGGAAGTGGGTCAACCCTGCGGCGCGTGAGTTGGTGCCGGGCGACGTCATCCGCTTACGGCTGGGAGACATTGTTCCAGCGGATGCCCGCTTGCTGGACGGCGACGAGGTATCGGTGGATCAGTCCGCGCTGACGGGAGAGTCACTGCCCGCCACGCGCAAGCCCGGTGAAGCAGTATTCTCCGGCTCGATCATGCGTCGGGGTGAAATCGGCGCACTCGTCTTTGCCACGGGCACCAACACCTACTTCGGCAAGACGGCGCAACTCGTACAGGAGGCGCACACCGTCAGCCATTTTCAACAGGCCGTACTGAAGATCGGCAAGTACCTGATCATCCTCGCGCTGGTTCTGGTGGCGGTGATTGTTACCGTCGGGTTTTTCCGCGGCGAACCGATGCTCTACGCGAAACCTCCCAGGGATCCTGTCCTCTTATTCGCCCTCATTCTCACGGTCGCGGCCATTCCGGTGGCCATGCCGACGGTGTTGTCGGTGACGATGGCCGTCGGTGCGCGCCTGCTTGCCAAGAAACAAGCGATCGTGAGCCGGTTGGTGGCCATCGAAGAATTGGCGGGCGTGGATGTACTGTGCGCGGACAAGACCGGCACCCTGACCCAGAACAAGCTGACGCTGGGCGATCCATTCACAGTCAACGGTATCCCTGCCGACGAGGTCATCCTTGCAGGTGCGCTGGCTTCGCGCGGAAGACAACGACACGATTGATCTTGCCGTCCTTGGCGGCGTGAAGGACGACAAAGCCTTACAGAGCTACCAAGCGATCCATTTCCTGCCGTTCGACGCGGTGCATAAACGTACCGAGGCCATGGTCAAGGGTGCGGACGGACATGAGTTCAAGGTGACGAAGGGTGCCCCACAGGTGATTGTGGCAATGTCGGCTAATGCCGGGCAGGTGAAGTCGGCTGTCGACAAGGCGGTCAATGAATTTGCGGCGCGGGGTTTTCGTTCCTTGGGCGTAGCGCGGGCCGACGGAGACGGGCCATGGCAACTTATCGGTGTGTTGCCCTTGTTCGATCCGCCGAGGGACGATGCCCAGGCAACCGTCGCAACTGCGGGCAAGATGGGAGTGAAGATCAAGATGGTTACGGGCGATGCACTGGCCATCGCCATTGAGACCGCCAAAAAGTTAGGCATGGGCGCCAATATCCTTGATGCCAGCAGTTTGGGTGACTCGAATAGGCAAGAGACCGCAGAGGTATCCGAGTCCATCGAGAAGGCCGACGGTTTCGCCCAGGTGTTCCCCGAGCACAAGTTCCACATTGTCGACGTCCTGCAGCAGCGCGGCCACATCGTCGGTATGACGGGCGACGGGGTGAACGATGCCCCCGCACTGAAGAAAGCCGACTGCGGCATCGCCGTTTCGGGTGCGACAGATGCGGCACGCGCGGCGGCGTCCATTGTGCTGGTAGCGCCCGGCCTGTCGGTGATCATCGACGCGATCAAAGAGAGCCGGAAAATCTTCCAGCGGATGAACAGTTACGCCATCTACCGCATCACCGAGACGCTGCGCGTGCTGTTCCTCATGACACTAGCGATCCTGATCTTCAAGTTCTACCCGGTGACCGCGGTAATGATTGTGATGATCGCGTTGCTCAATGATGGCGCCATCCTGTCCATCGCCTACGACAACGTTCATTACAGGGATCAGCCGGAGGCCTGGAATATGCGTCTGGTGCTGGGCATCTCCACGGTGCTGGGTGCCATCGGGGTAGTGGCTGCATTTGGCCTATTCTTTCTTGGCCAAGTGGTATTTGAACTCGACCGCGCGGTCATCCAGACGTTGATGTACCTGAAACTGTCCGTTGCCGGACATCTTACTATTTTTCTAACCCGCACACGCGGCCCGTTCTGGTCGATTCGTCCTGCGCGCGTACTTCTTGGAGCCGTGCTCGGCACGCAAATCGTGGCAACGCTGATCGCGGTCTATGGGTTGTTCATGGCGCCGCTCGGCTGGGGCTGGGCGCTGTTCGTTTGGGGGTATGCTCTCGCGTGGTTCCTTGTGAATGACCGCCTGAAACTGCTCGCGTACTGGATTTTGGATCCCGCCAAAGCTGGGGCCGCACGGGAAGCCAGACCCCAGCGGGGGCCCGATGTCAAAACTGGGGCTAAGCCTGAAGCCAAGGTCGATCCTAAGCCCGGAACCAATGTCGAGGCGACGCCTGATGCATGTAAAACCGAGACATCGTCCGATGTGACGCCGCAGATCTCCAAGCGAGCCTATGAACTCTACGAGCAGCAAGGTCGCCACGATGGTCACGCGGATCAGGACTGGCTTCAGGCCGAGCGAGAGATCCGCCACGACTGAATCGTCTCGGCCGTATCGATCCTGTCATTTGTTTCACGCCATTCGTCGGGTTGAGACGCGGCATGCCTGCGCCGCCAAGCTACCGAACTACTGCTTGCAGCGGTCCGGCATCCCGCATACAGTTCGAGCAACTCAAGGTCTCGCGCCCATCAGACATATCCCTAAAAAGCCATTGAGCCTCTCTCTCCATGAGTGATGATCTGCAGGCCAACACAGAGTTCTCTCGGCTACCGAGGGAACTCGTTGATCGGGTGTCAAAACCGTTCGCGCGTTTCTTGCACATCGAGACCGCCGGTGGCGTCGTTCTTCTGTTTTTCACGGTTGCCGCCCTCGCTCTATCCAACTCCCCGTGGGCCAACGCTTTTTTGAATGCCTGGGAGACGCCGGTTGGCATACAGGTCGGCTCGTTGGAATTCACTCGTTCGCTGCGTGAGTGGATCAACGACGCCCTAATGACCTTGTTCTTTTTCCTTGTCGCCCTGGAACTAAAGCGAGAACTTGTACTTGGCGAACTGCGTAACCCTCGCATGGCAGCATTGTCGATTGCGGCTGCCTTAGGTGGCATGCTCGTGCCAGTCGCGTTGTATCTGCTACTGCAAATGGGTCATCCCGGCCAGCATGGTTGGGGCACCGTGATGGCAACCGACACCGCCTTTGTCATCGGTTGCCTGGCCGTTCTGGGATCGCGCATTCACCAAAGCCTGCGTGTGTTCATGCTATCGTTGGCGATTGTTGACGACATTGGTGCCATTTTGGTCGTGGCAATTGGCTACAGCAGTCACATTGCTTGGGGTGCGCTCGCCTTGGGTGCACTTGGCATCGCCATCGTACGCGCAATGGCGCAGGTCGGCATCCGAAATGTTCCAATATACTTTGTGGTAGGCGGCTTGGTCTGGCTTGCCGTGGATGCGTCCGGAATTCACGCAACGATCACTGGCGTGATACTCGGGCTACTGACACCGGCCCGCAGATGGATCAGCGACGACCGTTTGTATGCCATTTTGGACCGAGTCATCGCCCACCCAACCAGTCACGAGGGGAGTGGTGCCACAAAGGATCGGAGGACGTTGCAGGTGGCCGAGATCGCGGCGCACGAATCGCTGTCGCCAGTCGAACGGTTGGAGATGATGCTCCACCCATTAGTTGGCTTCGTGATCATGCCGCTGTTTGCGTTTGCTAATGCCGGGATGACGCTGTCTTTGGGCGAATTTACCGATTCCGTCACGATAGCCGTGTTTGCAGGATTCGCTCTCGGTAAACCCATTGGAATTCTGACGTTCAGCTGGCTGGCAGTGCGGTCAGGCATCGCGATACGCCCCCCGGAGCTTCGCTGGACGTTACTAGCTGGGGGTGGGCTGCTTGCCGGCATCGGCTTCACGATGGCACTGTTCATTGCCAACCTGTCCTTCAGCAAGAGCCTGATTGACAGCGCCAAATTGGGCATCTTTTTAGCGTCAGTCGTATCCGCGGTGGCGGGCGTCACGCTGCTGATGTTGTTGCCGGCGCATACAAATCGCACTCAAGTGAATCGCAGTTGACGGAGAAACGGAATGCGACGGGAGTACGATCGACACTGGCAGTTCACGAAGCACACGCAATGACCGCACGCCTTGGAAAACTTGCGACCAGGTGCAGAAGATCGTGCACAACTCGCCCCCTGACTAGGAGGATCCCATGTCGATCCCGCATCTAAAATCAGGTGATATCGTTCAGCTCTTCGTCACAGAAATGCTGCCATCGACGAAGACAGCCACACTGGTAATGGCTGACGGCCTCAAAGTCGTCAAGCTGGTGGTTGTCTCCGGGCACGAAACCCCAACCCACAAGGCTCCAGGGCCAATTACTGTCCAATGCTTGATGGGCCGAGTGCGGTTTACCGCCCACGGTAGAAGCCACGAACTTATTGCCGGACAATACCTCTATTTGGATGCGGATGAGCCACATTCGTTTAGCGGAATCGAGGACTCATCACTGTTGATCACAATTTGGTTGCCGAAGAAGGAGCCTGAACAGCTCGACAGGGTGCAGGAAGCCGGCGAGGAGTCGTTTCCGGCCAGCGACTCGCCCGCCATAATGAAGTCGAACCCTCGTCCATAGTCGGCATGGGCCTCGATTTCTGCGCATGAAATCGAGGTGATTAGGCAAATAGCAGGTTAAGAACTGCAGACAAAAGCCTGAAACTCCAGAAAGTGTAATCACGCGATGGAAGTTGCCACAGTGTGCGGTGAACGTGCTTGAGTCGCGGTCGGCGATTAGCAGCGCAGCGCGGTGTCAATCGAGGCGAGCGAAAACATGAGGTCGATCCATATCGAAAGACACCGCACAGAACGCATCGGCTGGCTACGCGCTGCGGTGCTGGGTGCGAATGACGGCATCGTATCGACGGCAAGTCTCGTCGTCGGAGTTGCAGCGGCAAATGCCGCCGGCAGTGATGTCTTGGTCGCGGGAGTCGCCGGCCTGGTCGCCGGGGCGATGTCGATGGCGGCCGGCGAGTATGTGTCCGTCAGTTCGCAAGCGGATACTGAGCAAGCCGACATCAATCGAGAACGCAAAGAGCTCGCCACCGATGACGAGGACGAGCATGCGGAACTAGCCGCAATCTACGTCAAGCGCGGTCTCGATGCTGCCTTGGCGAATCAGGTCGCGGATCAACTAATGGCTCACGATGCGCTGGCCGCTCACGCCCGCGACGAGCTGGGTATCTCGGAAATGCTGAGTGCCCGGCCGGTTCAGGCCGCTTTGGCCTCAGCGGGGACTTTTGCAATCGGCGCCGCCATGCCTCTGGCGTCCGTTCTCGTCGCGCCCAAGACGGCACTGATTCCCGTCGTGGTAACAACATCCATCTTTGTCCTTGCACTCCTGGGCGCGTTCGGTGCGCACGCCGGCGGTGCACCCATGACGAGAGCCGCCGTGCGAGTTACGTTTTGGGGTGCACTTGCTATGGCGCTCACGGCGGGAGTCGGAGCTCTGTTCGGAGCAGTGGTGTAAGCCCAAGCCAGTTCGAAGGTGCACTTTGGCGAGCGAGGCAGGTGTCGCGGGAAATCTGTACAGAAATCGGGAGCATTCCGCTATTAAAGTGGGTTCAACCGCACTGCGTAGCGATCCAAACAGCGAGTTTGTACATGGCGGGTGACTTTTGTGTGGACGTAGAAAATGCTGTGGACATCAGTCAGGCCGACGACTTAGTCAGGTCGTTCGTCCAGCGTGCCACTCTTGCCCAATCGGACACATGCAAAAGCCCAGGACGGACCGGCTGGTTCGGCCGCTTCGCAGACACCGGCAGGAAATCGCGGCAAACAGCTTCAACGACTGGACGGACTTTGTCTCCCGCGGCCGTGGTGGGGGTGGGAAACCATCTCCGTCGGCGAAAAAAGTACCTAAGTTCCCCCGGGGGGGCTGGTCGCGACGTTTGGCCACTCGCCGCGACTGTGCGCCAGGTGGACGAACGGGGCCCTGGTACAAGAGGATGCAAACCTGGGCCAACGTCGGCGGACGTGTCTGCCCAGGTGGCGTACCGCCAAAAACGCTCCTGGGTCGGGGTGTATCTCACCGAAACTCAGGCAAGTGGGGCGGCTGGGGCAGCGGCTCGAACTCGTGGAAGTTTTCGGCTGCCCTGAAGTCTCCTGCCCAGCTACTGCCGCAGACTGTCGCGACAGTCGCCATTGCACCCTACGTTTCTCCCGCGCGCACGCGCGCCTGCGCACGCGTGCAATGCAAACTGTCGCGACAGTGCGCGGCAGTAAACCCTTCAAATGCGTTCTCTGGCCCGCGCCACTTCGCTGGCTTCTCATGATTGAGACCATTTCAGCGCGATTCCTTCGTAGAACGGCTGCATGGCGGTGCCGCGACGACGTGTAACACCGGCCACAGCGGCAGCAAGATCTCGGCCAAAGGTCTGCTTGGTCGTGACGATCTGTCGACCTTCCTGTTCGCACCATCGCCGCCACGCATCGTAGAGATCGTCCACTGGAATGCGGTGTCCGGGCCCGACAACACATTCGTCGCGCACGAATGCTGATACAGGCGATGAGAGATCCTCGATCTCCTGCACAACATCCTTCACGCTCGTCGGAATCAGGAAGTGGCCCCGCTCGTGCAGGCGACGCCATCCTTCGATCGCCCAGTTCAGAATACCGGGAAGCTCATCCAGCAGACGGTCTGTGAGACCGGTATCCTCCTTGCCGTAGAAGCTCTCGGTCAGACGCAACGTTACGAAGCGACCGGCCAGGGCTCCGCTGGCATCCGTCAATCTGGGTAGTTCGTTGGTCAAGAACATGAACCGCGTGGGCAGCTTCATCGTGATGCTGCCGAGAAACTTTCGATCCACGGTCGCCAAGTCCTCGCCGCTGATGCATAGCAGGCGTTCGACCACGATCGGGATGTTCTCGCCGTGGAAGCGGGCATCGCTGACGATGGCCAGCGTCTTGCCGATCAAAGGCTGCAGGCCGAAGTGGCTGGCCAAGCTGGAAGTAGTGGGCCCACACACGTTGCCGATGCCGATCAGCCGGCTAAGCACGCGGGCGATCGTGCCCTTGCCGCTTCGTCGTGGCCCGACGATAAGCATCATTTTCTGCTGGGACGTATCGCCGGTAAGGCAGTAGCCGAACCATTCTTGTAGCAGCTCGAGCGACTCGAGATCTCCGTCGAAAAGCTGGTGCAGGAAGCCGTGCCACGCCATTGGCTCCGGAGCACGCGGGTCGAGGTCGAAGTCGAGTGCGTTGACGGAGAAGAACAGCGGCGTCGGCGGAAGTTGTCGCATCGAAGGCAGATGCACCAGCGCTGAGCGACAAGACAGGATCTCGTTGGCCGGCGGTCGATCAGCACCCTCATCGAGCCAGGATGGCGAAGTAACGGTCACAGGCAAGTGTGCAAAGGCGCGAATCGAGTCGAGGGCCGCATTGACCGTGCTCGGGTTCGAGTCGTACTGCACCAGCTCAAGTTCCCCGGTTTGGCGGTTGAGAATGTAGCGAAGCGAGTCGTGCAGCCAGGCCTGCAGGTCCTTCTTGACGGCATTGTCCTCAATCTCCACGTAACGGTTGTTGTGCCAGGCCATGAGCATGCCGGCGTAGCAGTGGAGCATACGGATGTCTGGATGGAGATGGAAATCTCGGACGTAGGCGTCTGCCGTGGGCAGGGTGCGTCTTGGCGAGAGCACCAATTTGCCGGTTTGTGGATCCCGCTGGCCGAGCGGCACACAGCCCTCAGCGTCGAGTTGCAGCGCCGCACCTCGGCGACATTGTTTCTTAGCGTCACGCAGCCGCTGGAGGATTTCCTGGTCGGTCCAGCCACGCGGAAACGGCCGCTGACTTGCGTACTGGCTGATCGTGGCAAGCGCTGTAGCGTCGTCCAAATCATGCTCGACGGCCCGGCAGGCGCACACAAACAGCCGATGCGATCCATCACGGTGGTCTTGAATAGTGATCCGCAGCATGGCCGCCAAGCAACGTGACGCCTTGTCCGTAGATTCGACGGGGCTGGTTGACGGCAGTTCGGCTGGGGGAGTCTTGGCACGTTTTTTCCTAGCGGCGGCTCGTTTCTCGCCCAATTCCACACGCACCGCATCTGCCAGCCGTTTGACGCACTCGAGCAGCTCATCGGGATCGACCGATGCTGGCTCCGCTGTCTCGTCCACCCAGGCAATGGCCTCGCCGCTCTCGTGCGTGCTGGGCGGTAAGACCGTCTGTGCGCCCGTCGATCGCAGCTCAACGATCATGCCGGCCGACTTGCTTCTGTGCTTCTTGGTCGCAACCCGCCCATTCGCCCGGTAGAGCCAGTGAGATCGCTCCTTACCTGCTCGTCCGAAAACGGCCGGCGTCGGCGGCAGAAACTGGGCCGCCAGTTCTACGGCCCGCGGATGATCGAGGTCGACGTCGACAAGCCAGCCCGAGGGCTCGCCCAGCAGCACGCCGATGTTCTGGGGCTGGCCGTTGAAGTGGTCGCGGATTGACTTCGTCGTCAGGCGAAGCCGCTGCCACCCATCGAAGCCTGGGTTCTTGCTCCGGTGGGGAATCGGAATGACGGACCAGCCCCGGTGCGCATAACGCTCCGCCGCCAGCCTCAAAGGGCCGTTCTGGTCACTTCGATGATCTTCCCGGGGTGCATCATCCATGCAAGGGACTCCCAAGCTACAGCCGAAAAGGGATCGCGTGCCGGCATGGCGGAGCACGCGCAGGATGGTCGGCTGCGGCTACGACCGGGAGATCGTGTTCTGCTCAACGAGCCGCTCGACGTCGGGCCAGCGGACCCGGCGGCTCTTGCCGAGTTTCACGTAGGGCAATTCTCCACGATCCATCATCTGGTAGATCTTGCTGCGGCTGAGGCTCAGATGACGGGCGACTTCAGTGACGCGGATCAACTGGCTTTCGGCGGACAACTTGGCGGTGCTCATGGCTTCCTTCTCGGGGTACTGGGGCGTCCTGTGTGCCGTGGCGCCATCACGGCTACCACGAAAATAATTGTATTGGCGTCTCCTTGACGTTCAACACGGTTATCCGTAATATATCCGTGACGTACCTGGAGTACCCACATGACCGACTTGACCAGCTACGACGCTTTCGTTGACGGCCAGGGATACACCTGGCTGATTGCCACCGATCAGAAGCGCTACGCGCGCCGCATCCGGCCGCCCTGGAATCCCCAGGGCGAAGATACGCCCCGCCTGGTCTTGATTGCCAAGCGTCCCGAACTGATGGACCGCCGGCATGTCGTGCCCACGCAGGAGGATCCGGCCCTATTCCGCAACTTCGCGGCGATGGAACCGACCCCGGAGCAGGTTCTCGAGTTTGTGCACTGCTATGGCCTCCTCTGGAAAGAGGACCGGGAGCGGTTCGAGGAGTGGGAGTTCGAGGTTCGCACGATGCGCTTCCTGATCGAGGTTTGGGACGCCGTGCGTGCCGGCAAGCGAAGTGGGATCATCGAAGAGCACTTCAAGGCCGACAAAGAGGGGCTCGTTCATTACCCGTTTGGCGACACGGTTCTGCAGTACTCGCCATGGCTGTGGAAACGGCAGCGGATCGGCAAGCATACTGGCGACGAGGTATCCCTTGAGACGGGAGACTACGGCGTCGGGCACCAGGGGACTCCGCTACGAGCCGCCCAATCGTACTTGGTGCAGGCGATCAATACGCGGCTGTCCGTGCTGGGCGCGCAAACGATGCTGGATCGGCCGAACGGGCATTTTCAGCTCGTCACCGTACCGCACAACCTGCTGGGCGCCCTCTGGTTCCAGTTTGCCGCTTCGATCGCGGGTCAAAAGAGCTATCGAGCTTGCGAAGTCTGCGGCCGGGCGATGGAGATGTCGCCCGACGTAAACCGGGCAGACCGGCGGTACTGCTCCGATGCTTGTCGCAGCCGGGCCCTTCGCCGCCGTCAGAAGCAGGCCGCGGAAATGCGGGCATCGGGCAAAACATTGCGAGAGATCGCCAAGGCAACGGGCTCGGATATGCCCACCATCAAAAAATGGCTTGGGGAGGATTGAGGAATGCCACGCGCGCGGCGCGGACGTGGGGAAGGGTCAATTTACCAGCGGACCGACGGCACCTGGTGTGCCACCTATAGTGCCGGCTACGCAGCCAACGGCAAGCGGATCCGCAAGACGATCTTCGGCGTCACCAAGGACGAGGTCGCCAAGAAGCTGAGCAAGGTCCAGGCGACGCGGATGGACGGCACGTTCGTCGAGCCCAGCCGCATGCGACTGTCGACCCTCCTGGAACGCTGGGTCGAGGATGCTGCCCGCCCGTCGGTCCGCCAGACGACCTACTACAGCTACAAAGGCATCATCAAGAACCACATCGATCCCCGGATCGGCGGCACCACCCTGGCCATCCTGAACCCCGTCCACATCCAGCGGCTCTACGCCGATATGGAACGGGACGGCGTTGGCCCCAGAGTTCGCCAGTTGACTCACGCCGTTTTGCGCCGGGCTCTCAAACAGGCGCTCCGCTGGGGTTTGATTGCCCGCAACCCCTGTGACGCGATTGATCCGCCGCGCGTGCCCAAACGCCAGATCGCGCCGCTCGCAGCGGAGCAGGCCCAAAAACTCCTGGAGGCCGCCAAGGGCGACCGCCTTCACGCCCTGTACGTCGTGGCGATCGGAACCGGGATGCGACTGGGCGAGATCTTCGGGCTACAGTGGCCCGACGTCGACCTCAAGGGCCGCGCGATCAACGTCCGCAGCACGCTGATCGAGATCAACGGCAAGCTCTCCCTGGCCGAACCCAAGACGCCCAAGAGCCGTCGGCGCGTCGATCTGCCGCAGTTCGTGGTCGAAGCCCTCACGAAACATCGGGCCCAATCGGTGCGCGAAGGCTTCGCCAAACAGACGTGGGTCTTCTGCAATTCCACGGGCGGCCCGTTGCGGCGCACCCACTTCCACGTGAATCATTTCAAGCCGCTACTCGCCTCGGCCGATCTGCCGGCCATCCGCTTTCACGACCTGCGGCACACCTCCGCTACGCTCTTGCTCACCGCCGGCGTCCACCCCAAGGTCGTTCAGGAACGCCTTGGCCACTCGCAAATCGGCATCACGCTCGACACGTACTCCCACGTCGTGCCAACGATGCAGCTCGAAGCGGCCAGTAAGTTGGACGCAATGATGCAGCCGTCGCGAAAGCGTGCGAGCTCGAGGCGTCGGGCATAGCACAAGCGTTGTCATGCGACCGGATCCCGGCTAAAGCCCGAGCGTGTCGGTCTAACGCAACCGACATCCGTGTTGGTTGATCTGCAAAACGTCTGGCCCGCTATGGCGGCTGATTCGATGTCCCGTCAATCGCCGAGTTCGACGTTTTTTGGGACTTTGTTTTCTGAGATGAGCTTCCTGGACTGGCACGATCGGAAACAACGCCGCGGAGCGCCGATGCTGGGGGATGGCCCGGAAACCCAACGGTTTTTGCGACACAGCCGCGCCCGGGAAAGCCCAAATCTAAGCCCACCGACAAGTACCATGGCGGATGACGCTTCCGGTAGCGAAAGCCAGCAAACGGACCTCGGGCGCAAAGGTGGAAAAGTGCACCACGCGTTAGACGCGGGAGCAGGGTGGTATGTTAAGATGACGAGGGTTCCGAGTCGGGATCGGTTTTACGCTGACCTCATATCGAAAATGTCGGCTCGGGCACCTTCCGTGCTCTTGATTGTCGGCAGGAGACTCGAAAGTGGAAATCAGGCGAACGAACGGGTTTTGTGCGGTGCTACTCATTGGTATCGCTTTGGCTCTCACCCCCGCCCGTGCCGACGAGCCAACAATTAAATGGGTCAACAACCTGGATGTGGCGAAGAAGATTGCAGTTGATCAGAAAAAAGACATTCTGATCAATTTCACGGGTCATGGTTGGTGCTACTACTGCACTCTTCTCGATCGTGCGGTTTTTAGCCATGCTGAATTCGCGGCCGCCGCAAAGAACTTTGTGCTCGTTGAATTAGATTTTCCATCCGCAGACGACGAGCCAACTACGGACCTGAAAAGCCTGTATGCAGCATGGAAAAAGCAATATCAAGTTCAAGGGATTCCGACCGTAGTCATTGTTGATTCCGGCGGCCGGCCTTATGCGTATACGGGCTATGAAAAAGGCATCACGGCGTCGAAGTTTCTTGAGAATCTGAGTTCATTCCGAACAGCTCGGGAGGTTCGTGATAGCGAGCTTTCCCATGCGGCAAAATTGACGGGCCTTGCCCGCGCCCAGAAATTGCACGCCGCAATTCAAGCTGTGAGCCCGCTGCTCGGGACGCTCGATGAACACGACGATGACTTTGTGCTCGTATTCTACGGAGACGTCGTCGGCGAAATCCAACGACTCGATGCGAATAATGCGTCTGGCTTGAGGAAGGCCTATGATGATCGCGTCGTTGCCCGCAAGAGATGGCACGAGCGGGAATGGGCATTGGCCGCCAAGGAACTAGAACGCTTCAATGCGGATAAGAACTGGCCTGCGGCAATCGCCTATATCGAAGTGGCATTGCCGAACGTGAAGGATCAATCGGTTCGCTGGCGCCTGAAGATCGCCCGTCATGTTTATTTGGAATGGGATCAGCAGTGGGAAAAGGCATTGGAGGATTCGCGACAGCTGCTGAACGACCCGCAAATCTCGAAACAAGATCGCGAGAAGGTGCTCGAAATGGAGGCCGGCGAGCTTGCTAACCTCGGCGCCGTTGAAAAAGCGATCGAGAGCTATGACCGTCGAATACACGACGCAGCGGGCCAGGCTACCGAGCGCCAACAATTGCTCTGGCGGAAGGCGCAACTCGTGTCAACATGCGGCAAGCCAGCCCAGAAAATTGCTGCCTGGCGCGACTTTCGCGCCGAAGCCGATGCCGCCAGTGAGGAATGGAAAGAGGCAACCGCATTTCTGGCAACGGAACTGCGGCAAGATGGCCAGCACAAGCAGGCGATTGAATTGAATGAGGAATTGCTGACGCTGTACCCGACGTCTGCGAGCTTGAGGCTCGACATTGCCGAAAGTCAGCAGGCATTAGGGGCGCTCGATGCTGCGAACAAATCGATCGATTTAGCGGAAGGGGCGATTAAAGACCTTGCCGCAAAGGCAAAATCACCGCAGGAAATAAGTGGAATTAAGTCAGTGACAGAGCGAATTGCCAAATTACGTAAAAGTGACCCCAGCCACTAGAATGTTTTTACATTGCGATTTTAGGGGATGGACCGATTGGCGAGAGCCGATTCATGAAGGCTTTAGACGCAGGCATTCTTTGAGGCCATGCCGTATCCCTCGCTCACGGGGTGCTCGGAGCCTTGAGGCCGGCAACTCCGCCATTTAGACGGACGGTTGCCTGCGTGCCAGGTAGTGGTGCGTGAAAACGAATGGTGGTCCATCCTTGCCGAATCAGGTAACCGGCACTTTGAGTCCCAAGAACTCGTGCGGACCGCCTTGATTCTTGAGAATCCGATTTAATCACCCATCCTCAAAAGGCCCCTATCAATTGAAGGAGCGGCGTCTGGGAACTATGGGCTGGCTTTCGGCGTCGAAATAACAGACACAAATCAAGGCTGACAACAGAGCAATCCCATGATCGCCGCATCCGACGGCGCTCGCCTTGTCGGGTATGCCCGCGTCAGTACCCAGGATCAAGACCTGGCGCTCCAAATCGACGCTCTTTTGAAGTACGGCGTCGCCAAGGAACTGATCTTCACCGACAAGGCCTCGGGCGCAAAACACCAACGTCCCGGACTCGATACTTGCCTCGCGCAGCTTCGCGAGGGTGATGTCTTGCTCGTCTGGCGACTGGATCGGCTTGGCCGATCAGTACGCCACCTCGTGAAGCTGATCGATGAGTTGCGCGATCGCCAGATTGGCTTCCGCTCGGTCTGCGACGGCGCGATTGACACGACCACACCTTCAGGCGAGTTGATCTTTCTTGTCTTTTCGGCGCTGGCACAATTCGAGCGCCGTCTCATTCAAGAGCGGACCAATGCTGGACTGGCTGCCGCCCGCGCCAGAGGCCGAAAAGGCGGCCGACCACCGATAATGGCCGATGACCGACGGATCGTACTTGCCAACAAGCTCTTCAACGACAAGTCCATCAGCCTTGACGACATCTGTGCAACTTTAAAGATCTCGAAGAGTACGCTGTACCGCTACGTCGGAATCGAAAGAAACGGCCCATCAAACGCCATAAACCAATCCGATTCCTGACACGCCCCTGGGCCTACCGGAAACTCATGCCTTTGATAAGAATGCTGGCTTGTCGCGTTTCTTGGGCGAATCGTCCGGTTGGCGGTGCCGACAAACCAAGGATTTTTGCCAAGTCGAACACGCCACCGCTGTCAGAACGTGGGCTGTGTAGTTGGACCGGCAGTTCGTCGCTGCGATAATCGTGTCACTCGTTCAAACACTTACGAACTGCGGCCGCGGCTTGCGTGTGGTTTGTGGGACTTTTCGACGTAGTGTGCTCAGCGATTTGCTTGTCACTAGGGCGGAAAGTCTACTCAAATGGCTGGAGCAACTTCGGATGTCATTGCTATATAGACCCATCTTCGTTTGTTCACTGATTTGTTTTCGGCTTGCAGATTCTATCTTCGGAGCTGAGCTTCCGAGTGGCACCGCCCAGCGGATAGCAACCGTTGAACGTAGCCTGATTCCAGCGACCCAGAGCCAAGACGGCTCCCCTCACACTATTGCTGAACGGCTGCGAGATATTCGTGTCCCCGGCTTAAGTGTGGCTGTCATCACACAATATCGAATCGAGTGGGCAAAGGGCTACGGTCTGGCCGACGTAGCGGATGAACGTCCCGTGACTATCAAAACGCTCTTTCAGGCCGGGTCTGTCAGCAAACCGGTCGCGGCACTGGCCGCGCTGCGGCTTGTTGAGCAAGGCGTGCTCGACCTCGACGGAGATGTCAATCGATGGCTCAAGGCCTGGAAGGTGCCCGAAAACGAATTCACTCGTCAGCATCCTGTAGAGCTGCGTGGTCTATTGAGCCATACCGCCGGCCTCAGCGTGCAAGGCTTCTCTGGATACGCCGTGGGGACGTCGCTCCCAACAGTGCCTCAAATCCTGGATGGTTCAAAGCCGGCCAATTCGGCACCCGTGCGAGTTGTCCGCACGCCTGGTCGAGACTATCGCTATTCCGGTGGCGGCACGACCGTCATGCAGCAATTGCTTGTCGACGTGACCGGCCGGCCGTTCCCTAATTTGCTTCACGACACGGTGCTCAGGCCCTTGGAAATGACTTCGAGCACCTATCAACAACCTCTCCCGCACGAACTAGAATCGACTGCCGCAACTGGCTATCGGCCATCTGGCAAAGCCGTTTCCGGTCGCTGGCACGTCTATCCCGAAATGGCCGCTGCCGGGTTATGGTCGACGCCGTCGGATTTAGCACGGTACGTGATCGAGATTCAATTGACACACGAGGGCAAGTCGCAAAAAGTGCTTTCGCAGAATATGGTCAAGCAAATGCTCACGAAGCAAGCAGAAGGGGCGGATGGTCCAATCGGCCTCGGGCCATTCGTACACGAGGTGGGGAGCTCGCGGTATTTTGAACACGACGGTGGAGACGATGGCTTCGTCTGCAAATTCGTTGGATATTTAGACCGTGGACAGGGAGCAGTCGTCATGACCAACTCAGACACAGGTGGTCAGCTTGTGCGAGAGGTGCTCAATGCAATTGCCGAAGTGTATGGATGGCCAAGCTGGCCTGGTTCCGAGAATACGTGTCAATGAGCCCGGCGGGGGAACGAAAACGCCTTGTTGTCGCCGAACTATTCTCGTCAACGGCCAATATGCGAGCCATTGAAATGGGCACAGGAATGGAAAACTCTCCCGCGACGAGTGGATGGCTGACCCGACTGGTTGCCAACAGACCGATAATCTGGTTCTTCGCGTTGGCGGTAGCGAGCGAAGTACTCGTCATGGCGATGCTCGTCGTTGCCGAAGCCGATACCCGAATCTCAGAAGCGTTGACTGTCACCGGACTTCCCTTCAAGACCGATTATGTCTCCGCAATCAAACTCGTCTGGTCCGTGCCCCGTGTTTTGCCGTCCATCGTGCTTGTCGTATTGCAGCCTCTGACTCCAACATTTGCCGCAGTTGTTGTCACTGCTGTGGCCTGGAAGCGTAAAGGTCTCAAAAAGCTGATTACCCGCTTTCGGCCTTGGAGAGCCGACATAGATTGGCGATACGGATTGCGGTGGTGGGGGATTTGCATCGGAGCATTTGCCTTGATGTCGGTCGCGACTGCTGTGTTGAACGGACTATTGCTAAGCGACAAGGAATACGTCTGGAGTATGAGAGACCTGTCGATAGCGATCGTGCCCTCGTTTTTGGTTGCGATGTTCCTAGACGGCGGAGCAGTTGGCGAGGAAACCGGCTGGCGAGGCTTCGCTCAGCCGTTGCTTCAACGGTCAATGGGACCAATGATCGGCACAATGTGGCTAGGTGTGCTTTGGTCGCTGTGGCATATTCCAGCGAAGCCTGACCTGTTGCTGAAGGGTCCCGCGTACTTCTTTTTTGGATTTGGCATCTTTACGGTCCGATTGATCGGACTTTCGGTGATAATGGCTTTCTTCTTCAACCGAGTGGGCGGCAGTATTTTGATTGCAATCGCCATGCACGGACTACACAACGACTCACTCGGACTGCAAGGACAGCTCCTGTCGGAATCGGACCGCGTGTTTGTTCTTTCGGAGATTACGCTGCTGGTTCCGATCGTTGCGGTTTCGGCCGTGACTATCGTTTGCACCAAAGGTCGATTGGGCGACTGTGTTCTCGCTCAAAACCAAGACCGAGAAGACTAGACACCCGAACCGCCCTTCGATGGCGACAGCCGGTACGAACGCCATTCCGCGGTCGGGGAACTGAACCTCTAGTCCCGACTTTTCTAAGTCCGTTCTCTTGGACTACGAGGAAACCACCATATTCCGACACCGCTTCTGGCCTTTGTCAAATGCTCATGCCTTTGACGGAACCTGGAACCGTTACGCTCTCAAGCTTACGACCTGACCGACCCGAAGCTCCCCTGTCCTGACAACGGTCCCATAAACGCCGGCGTTATTTTCGTTCATGCGGATTACGGTCTGCATTACCTCGGCGTTTGCTTCGGCCGTGTCCGGGTCGAGATTGATCATCACGCAACGCTTGTCTCGCATGGTGACGCTGATGGCAGGACCCGACTCTTCGGAACCAAATTCCAGGATCTTGCCCACCCATCGATCTTCCTCGAAAGGCTGAGCGCCCGCGGTGTCGATCACGACGTTCGCCCGGAAACGACGGACATCGGCTACGTGGCCCGCTTCGCGCGCGATGCTCTGTATCGTCCCCGAGGCAATTGCGGAAACTGCGGCCTCGTCGAAGATGCCGTGGCTAAGCTGCATCAGCTCCACATCGCCTCGGTGACGAGTGGCGATTTCCTCTAGCAATGCTTTGTCCGTGAGTCCGTATTCCCTACCGTCGGGCGTGCGGATGTGGGTCGGCAGCAGCTCCCCCGTCTTGTCCTGGCGGCCGAAGGGCTGATAGAGAAGCAATTCGGGAAGTCGGCTCGCTGTTAACCAGGGGAACGCGCCGCGATCGGCAAGTCGGCGAAACGCCAACCGCCGATCACCTTCGATGCCATGCCAGCCCATTTTTGCGGAATCAAGCCTTTCACCGGCCATCGATTTGATCGGATAACGAAATATGGCACTAATGCGACCGAGTTCAATTCCCATGGAGCTATTCTCGAAAGTCGTGTCGTTGTCTGCAATCCAGAGTCCGTCCCCCCGGCGGAAATGAGAGTGCCGACGGCGGTTGAGTGTCATTTACTCATGTCTGCGTGAGACTCGCAAAAATCGACAGTTCTTTGGAACGCCGTTCGGAGCATAATTCGGGTAAACTTCCGCGCTTCGATCACATTGACGAGTGTTGTTGGCAGTTGGTCGAGCCCGCGCCATGCCTAAGTGGCTCGGCATCGTCCCAAGAAGTTGCGATATCAGCCGGCGCCCCCGTTATCCAGCCCGTCAACGTTGGCGATCGTCCACCGCTGTGTGGACAAATCCGCTGCGTCGGCGTCTACGCCATTCTTGCAAGTCCACGGCCGTCCATCGTGTAGCCGTCCCGAGATTGGCTACATTTTGGCTACATCGCGCCGCCCTGAGCGCCGATTTCGGGGCCTAGCGAGCGCAAAAGAAAAGCCCCGCAACTCTAGGCGGGGCTACGAGTTCTACGAAAGCGGAGGGCATGGGATTCGAACCCACAACCCCTTGCGGGGCACCTGATTTCGAGTCAGGCCGCTGGCCAATTCGCTTACCCTCCAGGTCTCTTGAATTTACTCCGCTGGGGGTCGGTAGGCAACGGGGGTTTCCGTGCCGTGGACGCAGCTGGACGACGTCTGACCCGAGCTGCGTTCATTGAGATACTGGAAAACCGAGTGCACGTCGCGCCCGCACAATCGCTTCGCGGTGAAACGTCGCCAGGTCCACTTCGTCCGTTACATTCGGAGTGACGATAATTTGCCCCTCGGGCGAATGGTCCTCGCGACCGCTTCAGTTGGCATGGCCTGCGCGCATCTGCTGCGGTCCGTAGCGGGTACTCCGCCGCGGCTGGGCTGTGCGGGTTCTTGCGGTCTGTCCTGCTGTGTGGCACGCCATAGAATGCCTTGGAGGCGTGTTGCGACGCGGCCGATGAACTGCTGGCGGACCTGCTAACTTCCCAACACTGCCACCCCGGGGACTCACGCTCAATGGCCAAAGATACTTTTCGGATTGTGACGCGCGGCACGGATGGCCAACTTCATATTCGCGACTACGCCAAGCGAGAATCGCTGCTTCGTTCGCACACGCAGATCGGCGTCGACGATTGCAGCACCGACCTGGGCTTGCGGGGCCTGCCGGTCTTGCGGGGCTTGATTGGCCCCATGCCCGAGGGCAAGAACGTCATTCGTTACGAATCACCCGAAGTGTTTGAGACGCTGACCAAGGAATGGGGCACCGCGAAAACCACGCGGCGCTCAAAGACCAGCCCCTCGCCCGACATGGCGGGAGCTTCCAAGTAGCCAGTCCTTCTGGCGATCGAATCAAAAAGAGCGAGGAGTTCCAGCGGAACTCCTCGCTCTTTTGCTTGTCATACGATCCGACGAACTCGAACGTCGACCGCGTGGCTTATCTGCGGCGGTCAACCGTTGTGGGCGTCGATGTGGAATAGGGGTCCTGTGCCGGGGCGCCCGAATCGAAGCTCGAACTGCCCGTCTCGACGGGTTGCCGCTGGGCAACGGCCGTTCCCCCTCCACTCGAGGCCGGGCCAATGGCTTCGCGGCGAACAACGCGCTCTTCGGCGATACGCGTATTGGTGACGGGAATGTGCTGTACATGTTTCGTCGGCACGTATTCGACCTTGGTCACCGGCACACGCACCGTCTCGGTCCGCGTTTCCCAGCGGGTGACCGGCATCAGGCGATACGAGAGCACAGGAGGGGCAAAGATGTTCCACGTCCGCTGCAAGCCGGGCACCCATTGCTGTTCGGTAATGGGCACCTGGTAGGTACGTACCGACTCCTGCATATCGGTCGTGTAGCGCGGGCTGACGCCGGTGGTCTCATGCGGTTGGTAGGTGGTCTCGGAAATCGGGCGTTGCGACACGTGAGTGGTTTCGCGGTACTGAATGCCGTTCTCCGAGTAATAGCGAACATCCTGGGCCAAGGCAGCCGGCGCCGCCATCGCGACGGCCGCCAGTGCAAGAAAACTTGTCTTTCGTCGGATCATGATCGGTCCCTCATCCGTGTTCCGATGGCAGCCCTTGGCAATCCATGCACGGCCGCCCTGGGGGGATTCCTTTTTGCCGCAATGGCACATCATCCCTATTTATCGGAGCCGCCGGCACACGCGCTTGAGGTGACCCGGCCGTTTGGCCCGAAAAGCTGTACGGGGGGCTCTTGCCAAGCTGGCACGAATGCGGCACTCTGGGGACAAGGCGCCGCGGCATGTTGCGCTGCCAGCTTCCATGTCCCCACGACCGAGCACGGCGAGAGCCGCATCGGCAACCCATGATGCGTCCCGAAGTACTAAAAATGTTGGTCTGCCCTGAAACGCGGAGCCCATTGAGCATCGCTCCAAGCGAGTTGGTCTCCCAGATCAATCAGGCCATTTCTGTCGGAGATTTAACCAACCGGGCAGGGCAGAAGCTCGACCGCCAGCTCGACGGCGGTCTGCTGCGCGCCGATGGAGCCGTGCTGTACCCGATCGTCGACGACATTCCCATGATGCTCATCGACGAAGCTATCCCACTCGACCAATCGGCTTTAAATAACTAACCTGCCGCGAGGATCGCGATGTCGAGCAAAACGATTTTCAAACGGATCATCGATGGTGAGCTTCCCGCACGGATTGTGCACGACGATGACCAGTGCCTGGCCTTTGTTGATATCGCTCCGCAGGCTCCAACGCACGTGATCGTCATTCCGAAAAAGGAAATCCCCTCACTCAACGAGGTGGACGACGAAGATGCGTCGCTCGTAGGGCACCTGATGGTGACCATTCGCAGACTGGCCAAACAACTGCAACTCGACGACGGTTACCGTGTCGTGGTCAACTGCGGCCCCTATGCCGGACAATCCGTCGACCATTTGCACTTCCATCTGCTGGGCGGCAGGCCGCTGAGTTGGCCGCCGGGCTGATGCCCGCTGGGTCTCAACGAAAGATTTGCGGCAGGTAGCTTTTCATGGTCTCGAACATCGAAGGGCTCTTTTCCGGCTCGGCCGGTTGTGGCTCGGGCGGCTTGGGCCGTTGAGCCACGGCCGTCGTGAGGGCAACGTTTGCCACGAGGAACCGGGGCCAATAACTATCCAGTAGCCGCTGGCAATCGGCGTATTGGCGTTTGTCCAGGTGGAGGCTGGCCATCGTATTAATTTTGGAGAGTTCGATTAGCTCGTCCCTGTTGAACGCCTGCACTTGGACGTCGTCGATCCAGACTTCGCCGGCTCCCAGCAATTCAAAACGAACCCGCAGATTCGCCAGCCCCTCGGTCGGCAAGTTTTCGATTGGGAAGGTATAGCGCACCCAATCGCCCGGATGAGCGGCTGAAGCACCGACGCGATCGATGACGCCGTGGGGATGGAAGCCGCCCTGGTCGCTCTCTCCGTCCACGCCAATCCGCAGCGACGGTAAGCGATCGACATCGGCAGCTCGCAACGACACTCCCACGGTCAGCCGCCCGGTTTGCGGGGGTAAAAATGGCGCACTCGAAATACTGACTGGCGGTCCATTGGTCGACATCAAGACGGAGCGCGAGCCGGAATTCTTGAAGCGCGAGTCCAATGCAATCCGCCCACCGTCCGGCACCCGAGCCGCCCAACCCGCGATTTGTTGGTTCGCGACGGGAGATTCGAAGCTTGGGTTTTCGAGGAGGGGATTACCTAGCGCTCGCACGCGCGTCACCAAATCCTCGATGCGACGTTCGAGCGATTCGCGCACACTAGGCGGCAGCGACACAACCGCAGTCAAGATTCGGGCCTGATCGGATGAAAACCGAGCGGCGGCCAAATCGAAGGGCTTGAGCGACACCTGCCACGTCGTGCCACTCGGTGAACGTTTCAGCGGTCCAACGCCGGAACTCGCACCAAGCTTTTCCATATTGCAGACCGATGGCATATCCATCTGCATGGTGATGCCCGCGGGCCAAGGCGAATCGTTGACCAGGTAGATGTAGGTGCGACCTTCATGCGTCAGCGTTCGAACGACCACCGGTTGAATTTCACCGTCATACGTTCTGAACCGGTCCTTGGGCAGTTGGCGATAGGCGCTGATCACGTCCTTGATCGACGCCTCTTGCCCCAGCGGCAACATCCAACCGCCGTCGAACATCTCGACTGTGTCGGCGACAGCCAGGCTATGCACGAAGCGACGACGGTTGCGATCGCCGGAGGGAGACATTTGCGAGACGAGCCAGGCGAATGTATTTGATGCACCAAACGGGCTCTCCACATCGAAGCTCGCTAGTCGAGCCCTTTGCGGTTCGTGGTAGAACAGCGAGCTACGTCCGCCAGCGGCGGAGAATAGCATATCCATTTCACGCGAGAGGTAGAGTTCCGACTCGGCAGCGCCGGCCGGCGACGGCGCAATATTGGGGCGCACCAATTGTGGCCGCAGAACGACGATCCCGGTTTCGCGGCTGTCGTCCTGCAAGGGCAGGCCCAAATCCATGAAGGCTTCGTCGATCTTCGCCTTCCGTGACAGGGTGGGACGAAGCCGAACCTGTGTTTGCTGGTTTTCGAGCATTGTGCCGCCGGCCAGATATAACTTGGCGCCGTCATGACCAGTAGCGATCTCTTGCTCGAGCCTTCGATGAAACTGAGCGACCACCTCGTCGCGCCATTTCAGCCACGCCGACCGTCCTGGTCCCGTCAAATGTTTCGCTCTGACGCCAAAACGCTGGGGCCCCGTGCCAGGAACATGGGTTTTGGTTTCGCGTTCGAAGCGAGCAATCGTTTGATCATCAAAACCCCATGCTTCGCCCGGCAGCTCGGCATAGCTTTCGGGCGATAGTTGCAGGGCCACGCCGCCGAATGCCTCGTGTCCGCCATAGCGAGCAACCACCTCACGCACGACGTTGACCATGGCAGTTTGCACGCGCGGATCGAGCAAGTTGTAGTACGGGCCGAGCCCCTGATGTATGCCGTCTTGGGGCCAGGGCTTACCGTCGCCTCCGATCCACTCGAGACCCTCGGCCTCGGCGCCGCCGGCACGTTTAATCGATTCCAATTCCGGCAGCGGCGCGGCAAACTGCAGCGCCGGAATCAACACGAGCCGTTCGCGATCAAACAACCGAAAGAAAAGCTCCAACGCATCCTTGCGCACGGGGTCCTGGCCCGTGTCAAAAAAGGATCCCGTATCGTAACGCGGCGTGGGCGAAACCAACTCGCTGGGGTAAATCGTACTGCCATCGGCCAGTACCGAGAGCATCAGGCCGTTGTAGCCAATATGACGCAAATACTTGACCAGCCGCGTCCCCCCTTGGTGAAACGTATTCCAATCGTCAATGCTGCGACGGCTCTGCTCGTCATACGCTTCGGGAGCACCAAAGTTTTCCGGCACGAGTGGCCGATCCATGTAGCCGGCCCACAACCGCTCGCCGCGATCATCGTCTGCAAACGCGGGCGGCAACGTACTGCCGCTATCGAACCGACCCAGCGTCAGCATCGCCAATTGACTCTGCGGGGCGCTGAGCACGGAAATCTTGCCATACACGGCGCAGGCGCCTGGACGACGATTCGTGATTAAGACGAGCGGCGTCTTCGTCTTGGGCCAAAATACGACGCGGTGCTTCGCCATCCGGGCAGGATTCTCCGCCTCTTCGTCGGAAACATAAACTCCCGAGTCGAGTCCAATCGGCACGACGGCGCCCGCGGCGTTCGGTTCGATCAAGCTGATGCCCATCGCCTGAGGCACGTCCGTCGGGTACTCGATCTCCAAAACATGAACTTCGCCTGGGTGCGAGATGGGAAGTGGATAGGCCTCCCAGCTGATGTCTGGTGCGGCGCCGCCAGGTCCAAGCTGAATCATGGGGCCCAGGCTAGGATGGTTCCAGGTGGCGGCGTCGCCATTGCCCAGTGGTCCCTGCCGAAAACCGGGAATTGGCGGTAGGCTCGCCAGCCGTTCCCACCAGCGAGGATTGACCGGGTTGATTTCCAGGACTTTCGCCGTGGGAGCTTCGCCGCTGCGCGCCGTGGGCTGCGTATCGAGTACGACGAATTGTACTTTCCGCTCGGCCAACGGCTTCTGTCCCAATCGCAGTTTCTGTTTAAAACGCGACGGTGGAGCCAACACAAGTCGCAAATCGTAGACGCCTTCGTGCCTTGGGACCGGTAAAGAAATCGTGGTGGCCGTGCCATCTGGCCCGGTGGTGTACTCCTCGGCCCAGACACGCTGCCCACCGTGTGCCGAGGCGATGGACGCCTGTAGTCGAGCCGCGGTAGTGCTCGTGCCGAGCTGGTGGGGCTCGACGCGGAATGCGAACGACTCACCAGGAGCAAACACCAGGTGCGCACGATCGAAATCGACATGCAACCGGTCGCCCGGTGCACGCATCAGCGACAGCCGATTGCCGCTGTCGTCGAGCGGCGTGTTGTGCACACCGTCAATCAACTCACCAAGCGGAATCGCCACACGCCGCGGCTCTGGGTTGGCATCTGACGACAATTCGATCATCACTGTCGCCGCCGCGTCGCCGCGGACCAGCACGTCGATACCGTCATAGCCCCGCGGGCTGGGCTCGTGGATGATCACCTGGTTGCCATCTTGCAGCCAGATGGCCGACGGTTCATCGGCTTCGATACCCAGCGCGCAGAGGTCCGAAAGCGAACCGTCGGCGAATTGCACCGATCCGCGCCAGAGATGTTCGGCACCGCCACCCCAGGAAATGCGCAGCTTGAGCGCGACCTCGGCGGCCTGTCCATGGGCGGTCATCGCCACGGCCAGCAAGAGCGCCACACCAAGCAGCCAATACATGGCGCGAGGAGGACGCGCTACCGGGGCGCGCGATGACGTTGTCGGACTTCCTTGTCCGATCATCGGTGCCTAGCGTGTTAAGTCGTTGTCTCTACAGAGATTTCCCCACGAAGGGAGCGGGATTATATCGAGCGCTCCCGGTCGGCTCTATGCCGGAATGTCACGAGTCCAAGCAGATGTGTTGCCAACTGAAAACCAGGAAGTCTGAATAGACTACGGCGACCGCATGACCTAGGAGACATCTCGCGCCGTTCGAGGAGGGTTCGTGCTGACCGTTTCAATCCATTTCACACGTCAGCGACTCGTCGAGGGAAGCGGCATCAGCGGCGGGGCCTGACTGCTGGACCTCCTCGAGCGCGGCCTGCATCCCCAGAACTATGTCTGGTAACAGGTTAGCCACTTCGTTCACCTCCCAGCGATCGCTCGGTTTGGCGTAGAGTTCGGCCGCGCCGGTCAGCGGTTGTCGCAGGTGCCAGGCGGGTGTGCGAAGTGCGCGATCATGTCGCCCCACCATCAGAAGACGATCGCGAACGAAATCCAGACTTCCGCGAATCAGGGACAGTAGGCTGCTAGCAGTCCCGTGCCCGAGTTGTCCGACGTCAAGTTCAAGCCAGTCGAGCAGCGTCCCAGGCAAGTCTGACGGCTGCGCGAGTGCCTGAGTCCGTGTCAACTTTCCCAGCTCGTCCGGAAAGCGCATGGTCCACACGAGTTGTGTGGTTTCGTTATACATCGCATCGTCGCAGGGCCCAATTCGACGGTGTTCGCCTAGCGGAAAGCCGGCTGTGGAAAGAAACGTGAGTTGCGTCCGTTTGGCTAGCGGACCCGCGTCCAGTTCGTCCAAGAAGGCTCCCAAGCAGAGGTCGAGCAACGTGACTTGCCCCGCATAGGCATGTCTGATGCCCAGCGGCTCGTCGGGGTCGAATTCGTCCGGCAACCAATGGTTGGGGACTTTGACCAGTTTTGGCGGCTCGGGATCGTCTTCCTCGGCGAATTGATTGCGCATCTCCAGCGGTGCATCCCACGGGCCGGCGAGGCCGCGCGCATGCACCCAGAGGCAAAACGGTTCGCGTGCCGTCTGGATCCAGTCGGTGGCCGCTCCAAACAAGCGGGCCATCCCAGATTCAGATATATCAGCCGCGGTTGTGCATTCGGTGGGCGAATCGACGAGCACTTGTTCAGAAAACTCGGCCGCCGACAACAGGCGAGCCACCTCGGCTGAGTCCGTAACGAGTGCCGTGTGCCAGCCGGCGCTGGAAAGTAGATGCGGTAGGCTGGCGGTTTGTTCATCGCGGGACCGGCCATCGGCGGGATGCACGCCGTGCCAGTAGGCCCGGTAGGTCTGTTCGAGCAGCGGACTTTCCAGAAACGCCTGATCGAAAACAATCGACTCGCAGGCCAACTTGTCGATCGCGGCCGTGCGGATCCAGCTATTGCCGTAGGCGCCGACCATGCCGGCATGCAAACGTTCGACGACAAGGCAGATCAGATTCTTTTCCGGCACCGCTAGTCTCAATCGAAGGGCAGGAGCTGTTGGCCACGCCCCGAAATTGTAGCGGCTAGCGGTCGACTACGTTAGCCAGGGTGCACGGAACCGCGGCTGAACCGCCCGCGATGCGACGCCTGCCATTCGTGCCACAACAATCGTGGAAAAATCCAAGCATCGCGCGCGTAGCGCCGGAGTAAACGGCGCGGTTCCGTGACGACCCGGTGCAGCCATTCCAGTCCACCGCGACGCATCCACAGAGGCGCCCGCTTCTTTTCACCCGCCAGGAAGTCGATCGTCGCTCCCACGCACAGCGTCACGGCCGCGTCGATTTCCTCACGGTGAGCGTTGACCCAAAGTTCCTGTTTCGGTGCTCCCAGGCCGACCAGCAAGACGTCTGGGCGTACCGCGGCGATCATTTGCAAGATGACGTCGTTCTCGCGTTGGGACTTCTCAAATCCAAGTGGCGGGCTGTAGGTGCCCACAACTTGCACGCCAGGCCATTGACGCTCAATATTTTGGGCCGCGCGCTCTCCTACGCCCGGGGCCGCGCCCAGCAGAAACACGCGCAAGCCACCGTGCTGCCCGGCCGCGGAAAATAGGGCAGGCGCCAGATCGCTGCCAGCCACGCGTCCGGGAATGGCGTGGCCCAGCATCCTGGCCGCCGCCACCACGGGCATGCCGTCGGCCAATACAAGCGATGCGTTGGCATATGCCGAACGCAGGGCAGCGCACTCCTGATAAAGCACCGCGTGGTCGACGTTTGGCGTCACGACAAACCGGCATCGGCGCGTTCGCGTCGTAACCCACTGGTAGATTTGCTCAACCGCGTCGTTCAAGCCGATCGCATCAAGTTGAAAGCCGAACAGCGATATCCGACGTGCCGTTGCGGAATCGTCGGAACGAACGAACGTTATCATCATTTCTTCAGCACCTCCCGATATACCTCGGCCACTCCCCGGGCCATGCTCTCGGCGGAAAAAATCTCGGCCTGCCGCCGATGCGCATGCTCGCGACATGCGGTCCAATTGACCGAGCCATCGATGAACGCTTCGATCGCCCGAGCCAGATCGGCCGAATCGTTCGGCGCGGCCAGCACGCCGTCGCACCCATCGCGAATCGCTTCAGGAACTCCCTCGACGCGCGTTCCGACGACCGGGATGCCGGCCGCCATGGCTTCCAGAACGACCATGGGCAGCCCTTCGCCGAACAAACTGGGCAACACGAACAGATCAAGCCGTGCGAGTTCCGCGGGTACGTCGCTGGTAAAGCCGGTCCACTCGACGTGAGACTCAAGCGCCAGGCGCCCCACCAATGCAAAAATCTGCCGGCGATACTGGGCCGTTTCAAAGTCGCCGATCGCCCGCAGCCGCACGTCTCGACCGGCGGCGCGCAACTGAGCGAGTGAATGCAATAGCACTTCCAAACCTTTGCGAGGACGAAACAGCGCAACGGTTCCCAGCACCCAGGCACCCTTTGGCCGGCTCCTGGTCGCGAGTGGCCCCACTACGGGCACACCGTTAGGGACAACGTAGATTCGCAGTCGCGGTACTCCTTGTTCGGCGACGTAGGTCGCCAGGCTGCGGGAAACCGCGATCACGGCCGATACCCTCGTCAAGCTGAGATTCTCAATCTGCGAGTTAAGGCGGTCTTGCCAGGATCGCGTCGAATCACGACCGGTGGGGCTGTGTACGTGATGCACCATCGGTACACCCGCCATCCAAGCGGCCAACCTGCCGACCATCGCCGCCCGCGGGGTATGCGTATGAATCAGTGCATAGCGATCCTTACGGACCCACTGGGCCAAGTTCCAGGCCGGCCGCAGGTCGAGGCGCGAACCCATTTCGAACAGCCGCAACGGCGCCTCTTTGGCGCTGCGGAGTGCATCGAATCGGCCGGGCTTGAGACAGGCAAAACCGACTTCGAATCCGAACTCCTTGAGATTCAGGGCCAGCAAGTCTTGCACCCGTTCGGCGCCGGAATAGTGCTCGCCGTTGATGACGTGCAGCGCGCGCACGAGTTTCGACGGGCGTCCCGACGTGGAACGTTCGACTTCGAGCGCATCGGGAGTTTCGCAGAGACTGCTAGACATGAGATTCCCCTATGGGGAACTCTAGCTTTTAATAAGCGCCGCGGCCGCTTACGACGCTGCCAGGCGTCTTGACCAGAAGCTTGGCATCGGTGGAAAGGTTCTGGTTTTTCAGGTACCAGAGGTCCATACGGACCCAATCTTCAAAGCCAACTTCGCTACGGCCACTGATTTGCCATAGGCAGGTCAGTCCCGGCTTGACCGCCAGACGGCGACGCTGCCAGGGTTCGTATTGCTCGACCTCCTTCGCAAGCGGCGGTCGGGGACCCACCAAGGACATGCTGCCGGCGAGCACGTTGAACAGTTGTGGCAATTCGTCGATGCTGGTTGACCGCAGGATACGACCAATACGCGTAATGCGAGGGTCGCGGCGATTCTTGAAAACCGGACCGTCTTTCTCGTTGCTGACGAGATGTTGTAGCTTGTCGGCGTCGAGGCGCATGGTGCGAAACTTGATCATTCGAAATCGCCGTCCACAGTAACCCACCCGCTCTTGTACAAACAAAGGCCGTCCTTTGGTCGTGATGGCCAGCAAAAGAAACGTCAGAATCAAAAGCGGAGAAAGCAGCAAGACCAGCGCCAGCGCGCCCACGACGTCGGCCGTTCGCTTAACGGCGTTGTAGGCCCGGCTTTGGTTGCCCAAGGGTTCGATGATTGGCAACCCCTGTCGAAACCGTTCGAGCGCTAACGAAACCGTCGGTTGCGTGATCGGACGGATGCCCGGCCCTGCGTCGTTTAGTTCGTTCGGCGCGACGGGCTCATCGTTAGACAGATTGGAAACGACAGTAAAGTCGGTGCCGCTTTCCAAGCTCGCGAGGTTGATGACGGCGGAATTCATGGCACTATCTCGGAAGACGTTTTTCGAGTGAAGTGAACAAACCCGTTAACTCGCGACCCGCTGCAGCGCTTGGGTCAGCGTCAGCGGACCGCTCGGTTTTGTGGACACCGGAGCGTTGTTCTGTATGGGAAGCGTCTGCGGTTCGGGCTGTTCCTCGGCCACCGCGACATGATGTACGGGCACCGGGTGGATCAGCAGGAACAAAATCGCGGCGGACATGAGCAGCCCGCCGCCAAATCCGCCGGCGGCGATCATCGTCTTGCCGGGGCCAATCGGCCGCGTTCCGGCGTCAGGTTTGTCGACCAGGTTGATGCGGCTGGTCGATTGGGCGGCAGCATGGCTGGCCTGGGCTTCGGCCAACTGGTGCTCGACGCCCTTTAGCGTCTCGGTGCGGCTTTTGACAGCCTCGGTTAGATTGGCATATTCAGCTCGCAAGTCGACTAACCGAGTTAGCCGGGCTTGAATCGCGTCAATCTGGGACTCGAGCGCACTGATGCGGTCCGCGCCGATGTGCAGATCAGCCTCGGCGCCTTTGATGGCCACCGCAATCTCGTCATATAGCTGGGCGCGAATCACCCGCTCGGCCTCGCGGGCACCAAGAACCATGGGATGATCTTCCGACATCGTACCCAGCGCCTGGCCAGTACGTAGTTGCGCATCGACGAGTCCGTCTTTCAACCGTGCTAGCGATGGCTGCGCCTTGAGCAGCAGTCCCGGCGCGGCCAATAATTTCTGCGGATCGGCCTGCGCTGCCGTTAACACTTTGAGCGATTCCTCGTTTTCAACCTGGGCGGCTTTATACGACCGCAGTTCCTTTTCAAGCTCAAGAAGGTTGCGCCGCAAATCGCTATCGCCCGAGGGAGAATCGCTCAGAATACGCAGTTCAGCCAGGTCGTTTCCTACCCGGTGTTCCATTGAGCTGAGTGCCTCGGTGGCACTGGTCAGCTTTTCCCGTGCCAGCTTTTCCGAATGTTCAAGCTCTTCAAGCGAGCCGCGTGACGTGGATTCCCGCAGTGCCGACAAGCGCTGTTGCAGCTGCGTGGAAATGGCGGTGGCCAGCGCCACGGCCCGTTGACGGCTCTCATCTTTTACTTTGAGGTAAAACACCTCGGTCTTGCCGAACTCGGCGCCTTTCGGGGGCACAACCGAGACGCTTTCCTGCAGGGATTCGAGCGCCTTTTCATTCGGCCACGCTCCACCGGTTTGGTCGTTTGCCGCTCGTCCCACTTGAGACAAGGCGTTTAGCAGCACGCCGCGGTTTTTGGCCAGTTCGAGAATTGTTTCTTGCGTGGTCTTCATGTCCTCAAGTTGCGAAATCGCGCCGGGCTTGGCGTTGGCGTCGCCAGCTTCGTTTCGCACGATGAGCGCCTGAGAGGCTTCCCAAGTCGGCGTACGAAACACTGCATACAACACCGCCGCCGTGGTCAACACGACCACCGGCGCGGCTAGCAACAGCAAGTGTCGCCTGACGATCTTGAGCACGTCCTGAGGACGAATTATTCCGTGTGACATGAATGGTCTTCGTGCGCTTCTCGTGGATCGGAACGGGGACACGAGCGATGGAAGCAAACGTCGTGCCCGTGCCAGTCGCGCTTGCGATGTGTATTCAACTCTTACGACACGATTTGCCGCCGTGTTCAAAGTAGATGTGCAGCCTGCACATTCGGCACAACCGACCTCGAGTCGCGATGCGTTTTGGCAACACGGCGTTGCGTTTGTCCGTCACGAACTGGCGTACCAATTCTGCAGCTTCGCTAGCGGAGCCCATTTGCATCTTCCCAGGCGTAAGGGAGAGTTGGATGGTCCCGATCGGCGGGAGCGGTGCGGACTCCCCGCGCCGACGCTGGGACTACTCTGTTCGAATTCGTCGTCCCGAGAGAGAGATTTGCGATGCCACCCTGGAAACGCATGCTGCTCGGTCTTTACTATCACGGAACATTTCCGCTCCGCGCGTATGCTCGTTTGCGATTGCGCACGCTGGGTCAGGCACCGTTCGTGGTGCTCTTCTACCATCGCGTCGCCGACGATGGCCTGAATCCCTGGACAATTTCACACACGGCCTTCGAACGGCAAATGCGCTGGTTGCGCCGGAACTTCGACATGGTTTCGTTGGCCGAAGGGCAACGACGCATCAATTCAGGCGACAACCCTGACACGTGCGTCACGATCACATTCGACGACGGGTACGCGGACAATTGCCATCGCGCGCTACCGCTCCTGGTGGACTTGGACATTCCCTGTACCTATTTCGTCACCACGCACAACATGCGCTCGCAGCGGCCATTTCCGCACGACGCGAAACTCGGTCGGCCGCTTGCGCCCAACACGAGCAAACAAATTCGAGAACTGGCCGACCAGGGAATCGACATTGGCGCCCACACGCGGACCCACGCCGATCTGGGCCGCGTCACCGATGCCCGCGTACTGCGTGATGAATTGCTGGTCCCTCAACAGGAGCTCCAGGAGGTCACGGGAAGGCCCGTGCGCTACTTCGCATTTCCCTACGGACAACACGAGAACCTGAGTCCCGCCGCGTTTGACTATGCCCGCCAGATCTACGACGGAGCCTGTTCCGCTTACGGGGGCTACAACTTTCCGGGCGACGATCCGTTTCATCTCCAGCGCATTGCCGTTGACGACGAACTTATTCGGCTGAAGAACTGGGTGACGCTCGATCGCCGCAAGCTGCAAGCCAGCCGGAAAAACCGCTACCAGGCTTCCGCTCCGAGTTCTCCGGTGGCCAGCAGTTCTGAGGAGCTCGTGGAAATCGAGCTGGTGGGAGCTGACGCGTGAGCACGGTTCTAGAGCCACCTGCTGCCGCCACGCCGCCTGGTCGAACACTGCGAGCCGAGACGCTTGCCGCTAGCATTGTGATTCTGCTGGTCATGACCGTGGCGCAGCGGATCATCGGCTTCGGCCGCGGAATCTTGTTCTGTCGCTGGCTCGCGCCAGAGCAACTCGGTCAGTGGGACGTCGCTTTTGCGTTCTTGAATCTGGCCGGTCCGCTCGTCGTGTTGGGGCTGCCCGGCTCGTTCGGCCGGTACGTCGAATACTTTCGCCAGCGCGGACAATTCCAGGCGTTTCTGCGTCGGACGGCCGTTGTGACCGCGACGGCATCGGTGGTGGCCATGGTGGTCATCATCTCTCAGCGCCAATGGTTCTCGCAGTTGATCTTTGGGTCCGAACGCGAAGCGGGAGTGGTCGTCTGGCTGGCACTTTGCCTGGCTGTCGTGATTGCACACAACTTCCTGACGTCGCTCTTCATCGCCGTGCGAATGTATCGGGTCGTAACGGCACTGCAATTTCTACAGGGTTTGGGCTTCGCCGTCGCCAGCATCTGCTTGCTGGTGTTCTGGCGCGATACCGCCACGAGTATCGTGATTGGTTATACGGTGGCAACCTTCCTTGCAGCCTTGGCCTCGATCGGCTGGTTGTCGCGGCTATCCCTCTCGGAGGTCGACTCGACAGCGTCCGTTTCCCAGCGATCGTTTTGGGCTCGCCTGGTACCGTTTGCCGTTTGGATGTGGGTCACCAACCTGGTGGCCAATCTGTTTGACATGATCGACCGCTACATGATCGTGCACCACGGCGGCATGGGTTCGGACGAGGCACTGCGGCAGGTCGGCTTCTACCACAGCTCTCGGATCCTGCCGCTGCTGTTCGTAGGCGTCGCCACGCTGTTGGCCTCCATGATCACTCCGCATTTGACGACCGACTGGGAACTCGGCCGCCGCGACCGTGTCGTGCGGCGACTGAACATGGCGCTTAAGCTCCTCGCGCTCGCAATGCTCGCCGCGTCGGTCGTCGTGCTGCTGGCAGCTCCGCTGTTGTTTCATTTCGGATTCAAAGACCGATTTCAGGGAGGTCTCGAGGTCCTGCCCTGCACGCTGGCCTACTGTGCGTGGTTCGGCATCTTCGCCGTGGCGCAAAATTACTTATGGTGCGCAGAACGAGCCGCGCTGAGCAGCTTGCCACTGTTTGTGGGATTCCTCCTCAACATCGGACTGAACTTACTCTGGTTGCCCACCTATGGTCTGCCTGGCGCCGTGGCAGCCACGACCGTGGCGAATCTCGTCGCGCTCGGATTGACATTTGGTTTCAGCATGCGTCACGGCATGCAGGTCGACCTGGGCACCTGGGCCTTCTCGCTGGCAATCGCCGCGTTGTGTTTCGGCCCCTGGGTCGGACTGGCAGCGCTCGCGGTTGTAGGTCTGACCGCAATGTTTAGCGATCGCCTGCTAACGCGCGATGAGAAGCAAGAGCTACATGCAACGCTTGCCGATGGACTGGTCCGCGTCCGTGGCTTGCAGCGACGCCTGTTTGCCACCACCGCGACTTCCGACACCTAGCAAACGCGAGGCTCGTTTGATGTCCCAACACTCCAAGCTCGTTCCTCTGGCCGACCGCGGACCGCTGCGCGTGATGTTCGTTCTTAGTTCGATGCCCGTGGGTGGCGCCGAAACACTGCTGGTGAATCTCGTGCGACGAATGGACCGCGAGAGATTCACACCACAGGTATGTTGCCTGCAAGAGCTCGGCCCGCTGGGAGAAGTCCTCTCGGCCGAAATCCCCACGTTCGCGAACATGATCCGGGGCAAGTACGACCCTGGCGTACTCCTCCGGCTGATGCGATTGTATCGCCAGCAGCGAGTCGATGCCGTCGTGACGGTCGGCGCCGGAGACAAGATGTTCTGGGGACGCATCGCGGCACGAATGGCCGGCGTACCAGTAATTTGCTCGGCGCTACATTCGACTGGCTGGCCCGACGTGATCGAGCGCCCAAATCGCTGGCGATTGTTGACTTGGTGGACCGATGCGTTTATCGGCGTCGCCACGCAACACGGACGCCACCTGATCGACGGCGAAGGGTTTCCGGCAGCGAAAGTACACGTCATTCCCAACGGCGTCGACATCGCGCGTTTTTGCGAACCGCACGACAGGACCGCGGTCCGTCGGGCGTTGGGCGTGTCGCAGTGCACGCCGCTGGTGGGGATTGTTGCGGCGCTGCGTCCGGAAAAAAACCATGCCCTGTTGCTGAACGCCATCGCCCAGGTGCGACGGCAAGTTCCCGGCGCGGAGCTATTAATCGTTGGCGATGGCCCAATGCGCGCCGATCTCGAGCAACGCGCCTCTCAACTGGGTCTGGACGAGGCCGTGCATTTTCTCGGCAATCGCCCCGATATACCAGAAATCCTTGCGGCCATCGACGTGTTTGTGCTGACGTCGAAAATGGAAGCCAATCCCGTTTCCATATTGGAAGCCATGGCCAGTGGCAAGCCCGTTGTGGCACCGAACGTGGGTTCCATTGCCGAAACGGTTTCAAACGGCGAAACCGGTTTTCTGACTGAGCCCAGCGACGAAGCTCAAGTTGTGAGCCGAATCGTGCAATTACTTCGCGACCCCACACTGGCCGAAAGCATCGGACAGAAAGGCCGCGAGACAGTTACCGAGCGTTGGTCGCTCGAACAGATGGTGGACGGATATCAACAGCTTCTTAGCGAGATTTATGACCGTAAAGCGAACCAGTCGAGGGCTACCGCGCTTCCGAATTCCACAAGGGAACTGGCGCCGACACACGCTGGCATCGCGTCTTGAAGGTGTTTTCCCGCGTTTGTGGCCGCGCACTTGTTGTCGGCAACTAACGTCGAGCCGAAGTGCCGGTGTGGGCCTTTGCCCCGTTCGATGACCAGGATAATATGCCACTGACCGGTGCGCAGGCGGACCGGCAAGGCGCCCGGCATCTCCTCACCCCGTCCAGGGGCATGGCCGCCGCGGCCGTCCCGCCTCGCACTCTGCAACCACCCGACGAAACGCAGCATGACCTCTCGACTCCTGGCCCTGATCGCCCGCATTCTCAGCGGTGCCAGCGTGCGCTGGATCGACTGTCAGCCAGACACGTGCCAGCGCGTCTACTTTGCGAACCACACGAGCCATCTGGACGCGATCGTGCTTTGGTCGACGCTGCCCCAGGCGGTTCGCGCGGTCACGAGACCGGTGGCGGCGAAAGACTATTGGGAAAAGGGGGCCGTGCGGCGCGTACATGGCGCGTACGTTCAATGCCTTGCTTATCGACCGCACGGATATCAAAGTCCATCAAAGCCCGGTCGACCTGATGTTGCGCGAGATTGGCGACGACCAGTCGCTGATCGTTTTTCCCGAGGGCAGCCGCAACACAGAGTCCAGGATTCAGGAATTCAAGAGCGGCCTCTATTATTTGGCCAAGAAGCGACCCGATCTGGAATTGGTGCCCGTGCACATCGACAATTTAAACCGCGTGTTGCCGCGTGGCGAGTTCCTGCCGGTGCCGCTGTTGAGTCTTGTCACCTTCGGTCCGCCAATGTACCTGGAACAAGGCGAGGCAAAGACCGAGTTCCTCACCCGGGCCCGCGAGGCCGTGAGGCGTCTCAAGGACCTTTAGAATTTGGTAGACTCTCGCCACGGGCGGGTCAAACCGCCGACGACGGCGACAATTGCGAATTTAAGAGAAAAGCCGGATGTTCGATCCCAGAACCTTATTCCTGGTTGGTGGCGTGCTGGCGATTCTGTCTACGGCCACAATGATCGGCCAGCGGCTCAAGTACTCGTCCGACATCGGCATCAATCCGGCGCTTGTCGACGCCTTCAATCTGCGCATCCGGGCCTGGTGGCTGATGTGCACCGTGCTGGCGGCCGCCTTCCTCCTGGGCCAAGCCTCTCGCGTGGCCACGGTGATCGTGTTCTTCCTGATCTCGTTTTGGGCGCTGCGCGAATTCATCACGCTGACGCCCACGCGGTTGGGCGATCATCGAGCGCTGTTTTGGGTGTTCATCGTGTTCACGCCGCTGCAGTACTTGATTGTCGGCCTGGGCGTCGAACGCTACGGCTTGTTGTTCACGGTGTTGATTCCGGTGTACGCGTTCCTTTTTATTCCGGCCCGGGTTGCAATGGCCGGCGACTACAAGCGGTTTTTGGAACGCGTGGCCAAGATTCAGGCCGGCCTGATGATCTGCGTCTACTGCCTAAGTTACGCGCCGGCGATCCTGAGTCTGAAGATTCCCGGCTTCGAGGGGCAGAACTCGCGACTGCTGTTCTTTTTCGTGCTGGTGGTGCAGCTCAACGACGTGCTTCAGTTTGCCTGGGGAAAACTGCTGGGCCGAAGGGTTATCGCGCCGGCCATCAGTCCTAGCCGTACCTGGGAAGGCTTTATCGGAGGCGTTGCCAGCACCTCTCTGATCGGCGCCGCACTGTGGTGGGCTACGCCGTTCGAACCCTGGCAAGCCGCCGGGCTGTCGGCCGTGATCGCCGTGATGGGTTTTGCCGGCGGGATGACGATGTCGGCCATCAAACGCGACCGCGGCGTGAAGGACTATGGCACGCTGGTCGTTGGCCATGGCGGAGTGCTCGACCGCATCGACTCCATCTGCTTCGCCGCACCGGTATTTTACCACCTGACAAGATACCTGTTTGTTCCCTTGGCGTAGCGCGCCAACGAGAAGGGGCTGCCGGTTCGCGCCATGCCCCGGCCTCCTCTTCCGGCATGCGTCGTCGGTCGCTGCCCGTGAGGCTGCGACCTGGAGGGTTGCCTACCGTGGCCCCGGCATGTCACGCGATGCCATGATCGCCGAGTCGCTACCGGGCGGGCGGCTCCATTCGAGGATGACTTGCCGCGGTCGTTGAATCTCTTGTGGCCGCGTGACCTGATATGCAGGCCCGGGGAGTTTATCCAGCGGGGCCTCCACGCGCGGTACCGGCGCGGCTTTCGACGGCGCTGTGCTTGCCACTGGATCAGCCGACGACGAAACGTCGCGCGGCTGCCAGGATTCCGCCGAGCCCGCATTGCTGGTCAAGCCGCCCTCGCCAGCCGTCCTTTCATAAACGCTTCGGCCGTCAGCACTCGGCGCGGCGGCAGCGAGCTGATCTTCTGGCGGAAATGCTTCCGTACGTGCCTGCGACGTTGCGTCACGCGGCGCCGGCGCGTTCACAGCCACCAAAGCCGGTGTTTCGTCGGGCGCGTTAATCGACGGGCTGCCTTGTTTCACCCAGGCCAGCCAGTTGTTCTGCAGTTCCAAGAGGTCGTCAAAGGCGTAGTGTTGTTTCGTGGCCCGCGACCAGTTCTCATCTCCCATGCCGTCGGCCAGGTAGGTGAGGAACTTTCGCTTTCCGCCCTGGGAAATCAAGAACCGCGCCAGCGAATACCCCTGGGAGTACAGTGGCATCACATCCCGTGGGTATTCTCGCATGGCAAACATCCGGCTGAAGGCGATGCCCCGGTTCGTGTGCAGAAACTCGATAAGCATCCGTTGCTGCTTGCCACGTTCACTCTCATGCTCGACCGTGGTGCAAGCGCCTTCATCGGCCCAGCGGGGCAGGGGTTGTCGAAAGTGCGTGGCAAAGACCGTGTGCGTGACTTCGTGCGGGAGCACCGAGTCAAGAATCCGCTCGAGCGAACCCTGGATCGTCATCTGCCAGCCGAATACTTCGCCATGCTCGAACACGAAGCTCGTCGCACCACCCGCCCCCAGCTGGTTGCCAACGTGAGCCGTGATGGGGCAGGGCTGCGCCCAGTTTCGCATCGGACTTCCGAGCCACTCGACGGCTAGTTCGCGGCGGTACGTTTCGGCAGCTTGACCGATTTGCTCGGCCATTTGCGGGGTGGGAGCCTCGACGATGAAATTGGGCGATCGGTAACTGGCCCCCATCGAAGCCACGGCGGCGACCAGAATGGCGCACCGGATTGCGAGAGCATCCATGCTCGGCTAGCTCCTTAGTCTCTGTCAGAACTTCTGGCTGCGTCCCTGCAGCCGCCTGCGCCCGGGGGGAAGCAAGTTCTGAGCCGTTGTTCATCTGGCAGGAAGGAAAACGAATCCTAAACTCTTGGGTGGGCGCTGTTTGCCCGAGGATTGAGGGTTCAAAGGTGATGCCGCGGACTCGGCAATCGAGCCATCAAACTTTGCAAGTTTTACCCCAATTCTTGAAAACGCTGCTAGGGCACTTCCCAACGGCCTCGCTAGCGAACGGTTGCATGCAACTGTTCGAGGAGTGCCGCGTTTGCTGGCGGAAACGTGTGTTCGCGAAGTTCCTCGCGGGTCACCCACTTCAGCCGCGCGGGTAGCGATTTGGCGCTGGGACCAACCGGCTCGCAAGCAAAGAAATGCAAGCATACGGCCCCGTGGTCGTAGTCAAAGTTCGCCGTCGGGTACTCCCCCACGACCCGCACGCGAATACCGGTCTCTTCGCGGCATTCGCGCACGGCGGCGTCCCGCGGTGATTCACCGTCGCGAGATTTACCGCCCGGGAACTCCCAATATCCGGCGAGTGGGCCACCCGCGGGTCTGAGCCCAATCAGAAAACGGCCTTCGTGTTCAACAACCGCGACGCCGATCTCGGTGCGTGTCACTCTTCCCGGAGCGGGCGGCACGTTCATTTCTTGAACTCGTCGAGCAAGCGGCCGGGAGTGCCCATGATGTTGTAGCCACAGTCGACGTGCAGAATCTCGCCGGTAATGCCATCTGAATCGGGCGAAAGCAGAAACGCGCCGGTCCGACCGACTTCTTCATGCGTTACGTTGCGTCCGAGGGGGGCCATTTTTTCGTAGAACTGCAGCATGTCTTCGACACCGGCCCCGCGGCCGGCAAGCGTCCGTATCGGGCCGGCCGAAAGCGCGTTAACTCGAATCCCTCGCGGTCCCAGGTCGTACGCCAGGTATTTTACGGAAGAATCGAGCGCTGCCTTGCAAATGCCCATCACGTTGTAACCCGGTACAGCCTTTTCACCGCCGAAGTAGGTCATCGTGGTAATCGCGGCCCCATCGTTGAGAATCTCGCGGGCCGCATTGGTTACTGCAAGCAGACTGTAGGCGCTGATTTCCATCGCCATCAAAAAGCCGCTACGGCTGGTCTCGACGGTATCACGTTTCAGATCTTCCATGGAAGCAAATGCGATGGCGTGTAGCAAAAAGTCGATCTTGCCGAACTCTTTGCCAGCCGTCGCCATCACTTCCTTGATCTGGTCGTCGTTTTGCACGTCGAGTGGGACCAGGAACTTGGCACTTGGCGTCGGGTCCGTGAGCATCGCCACTCGGCGGCGATTCCGCTGGCGCTCGTCGTCCGGGCGGTCAGGCAGGTGAGTAAAGCCACACACGGCTCCCTGGTCCATGACACACTTGGCAATTGCCCAGGCGATCGAATGGTCGTTCGCCACTCCGAGAATCAAACCTTTTTTGCCCTCAAACGCGCCCATGCGAATCTCCTTATTCTGGCCGGCGGCAGCGGGCCGGATGCGAAGCTGGTTGCAAGTCCAAAGTCGAACGACGCCAAACATAACGCTTTGAGGCTAAACGCTCAACTTCGCCTACAGCGCACATTTTGTCGCGCGGAAGAAATCGAAACGATTCGCAATTCGCAGCTAATTGACTTCAGAGCGACCGGCGTTACTATTTCATATCGATGACATTCTCCGCCAGGAAGATATTAAAACGAATACACATTCCCGCAGATTACTGGCCCCACTCTGAGGACAATGAGTCATGCCGGCGACTCCCGACACTGCGTCACGAATCTCTGAATCAATTATGAGACAAGGAGATAGGGTCGTCGCTGAGCTGCTCCGCAGCGCAAACGTCGCTGAGACGGCATCTGCCTTCCTGGCTCAGGCGCTGCCGGTGGCCGTGCAGACCGCCGTGGCTGAGTTCGCCGCATTGATCCGGTTCGAGGGTGGCCACTGGGCCACACTCGCCGAATCGGGCCGGCCGCGAAAGCTGCCGTTCGCGCTGCTGGCCGACGCGCTCGATCGTGAACAATTGACATCCAACGACGTTTGGGTCGCCATGCCATTGGCACCCCGAGCAAGCACTAGCGAAGTGCTTGCGTTTTGCTTCTCGCGAAGCAACGCGCCCGAATCACCGCCTGCGGAACTGAACCTACTGTCAGCCGCGCTGGCCGAATCCTTGACCATGGCACGCCGTAACGAGCAATGCCGACGTCGCGTGGAACGCCTCGAGGCGATTGTGCAAATCACCGGCACGTGGAACCAGGCCGGAGCCATGGAGCCGTTGCTGGTGCAAATGGCAGAAGCCGCGACACGGTTGCTCCGCGCCGATCGGGCCAGCATTTTTCTGTGGGATCGGCCGAACCATACGCTCGTCGGACGACCTGCGCTGGGACTGAAAGACAATGAGCTTCGTATTTCGGACGACGCGGGTGTCGTTGGCAGTGTCGTTCAAACTGGCGAAACGCGCCGCATTCGTTTGACCGACGGCGCCGAGATCGATCGCCACGTCGACCGCGCACAGAATTACCAAACTCGCACACTACTATGCGTTCCCATTCACGGTAGCGAAGGGCAAATCCTCGGCGCATTCGAAGTGCTCAACAAGCACTCTGGCGAATTCACCGCCACGGACGAGGAGGACCTCGTCGAATTGGCCGCACATGCCGCCGTCGCCCTGGAGAACACCCAGCACTTTGGGCAGCTTCTTTCACGGCATCAACACATCGTCGACCAGGCGGCTGAAAGCGTGTCGTTGGTCGGTCAAAGTCCGGCGATCGAGGCCCTGCGTTCGACGATCAGTCGCGTGGCCGGAACGGATCTCGCAGTCCTGATTCTGGGTGAAAACGGCACCGGCAAGGAAGTCGTCGCTCAATCGATTCATTACCTGAGCAAGCGCCGTGCTGAGCCATTCGTGGCGGTCAATTGCGCGGCCCTCACCGAAACGCTGCTGGAAAGCGAGCTGTTTGGCCACGAAAAGGGAGCCTTTACCGATGCCCACGAGAGTCACGCCGGTAAATTCGAATTGGCCTCCGGCGGCACGTTGTTTCTGGACGAGATCGGCGACTTGAGTCTCGGTGGCCAGGCAAAGCTGCTCCGCGTGCTGGAAGAAAAGGTGGTGGTTCGAGTCGGCGGATCAAGGCCGATCCATACCGATGCCCGAGTCATCGCGGCAACCAATCAGGACCTCGCCGAGATGGTCCGTCAAAAGCGATTTCGCCAGGATCTCTACTTCCGGTTGAATGTCGTCACGCTCGGCTTGCCGGCTCTGCGGGAGCGCGGCGACGACGTGATGCTGTTGGCCGAACACTTTCTCGACGGCTTTTGCCGCAAGGCGCATCGCCGGCGATTGAAATTCTCGGCGGCCGCACGCACGCGTCTTACCGGGCACTCGTGGCCAGGCAACGTTCGCGAGCTGCGCAACTTGATGGAGCGTCTCGCCTATCTGCTACCGGGCGAGCGTGTCGAGGCGGAAGACCTGGCCTTCATTTTGAACCCCGCTGGCGAGAGCCCGGCGCTGGTGAACCTTGATTTGCCACTGTCGGAGGCGACCGATCAGTTCCAAATCGATTACATCAAGAAGAATATCCAGCGCGCCCGGGGCAATATGAGCGAGGCCGCCAATCGGATGGGGCTGCACCGTTCGAACCTGTATCGGAAAATGCGCCAACTTGGGCTGCCCACCAGCGATGCTTCCGACTGACGAGACCAACTCGACGTGTGCCACTGGAGTCCTCGCCACGCTCGACATTCGGGTTCATCCACGCGGCAAAAACCCGGCTGCCCCCTTGTCCGGCTGCCGACGTTAGGTACCATAAGCCTTGGACGTGAGCGCCGCGCTCGTGCCCACCCAAGCTCCCTTAGCTCAATTGGCAGAGCATCTGACTCTTAATCAGAGGGTTGATGGTTCAAGTCCATCAGGGAGCAGTTAGCGTGTCATATTGCAAGGAACGTTGCAACGACTCCTCCTAGGCCGAACAGGTGTTGGCCAACTATCTCTTCTGAGCCGGGTTGTGCTCGCGGAAACGCTGAAATCCGCTATCCGCGATTTACACCTCGGCCAGGCGTTCCTGGGAGTCGCCGAATTGCTTGAGGTGGATGCCCGCCTTGTCGAGGAGCGACAAGTATAGGCTGCACATCTTTCGGTTCGGCTTCTCGAGATAGTCGAGCACGCGGCCGGTCTCCATCTTACCGCCGCCGCGCCCCAAGACGACCACCGGCAGCTTCGTGGCATCGTGACCGCCGGTCATCATGCTCGAACAAAACAGCAGCATCGAGTTGTCGAGCGCCGTTCGCTCGCCTTCTTGAATCGCATCGAGCTTGCGAGCGATGTAGCCCAACTGCTCGAGGAAGAACTGATTCACCTTCAGCCAGTCGGCTGTGTCGGAATGCGACAGCAGGTGGTGGATCATGTAGTCCACACCCAGATGCGGGAATCGCAGTGAACTGTGGTCGTTATTGAGCTTGAGCGTGCAGACCCGGGTGGTATCGGTTTGGAAGCCCAACACCAGAATGTCGCACATCAGCCGCATATGCTCGGCAATGTTCTGCGGAATGCCATCGGCCGGGCGAGGAATGTTCGGCGCCGAGAGTGTCGGTCGCCATCCTTGCAGTTCCCCCTTTTCGCCGGCTTGCTCGATCCGCTGCTCCACTTCGCGCACCGAGTCGAGATACTCGTCGAGCTTGCGCTGGTCGGCCGTGCTAATCTGGCGGCGGATGTCTTGGGCGTCTTCCATCACCGCATCCAGCACGCTTTGGTCGCCGCGTTGAATTTCATCTTTGAACAAGCGATCGAACGCCAAGGCCGGGTACAATTCCAGCGGCGTCGGCGCCGTTGGCGAGCTCCACGAAATGTGCGAGCTGTAGAGCATCGAGTAATTCTTGTGCACCGAGGGATTCGACTTTTCGCACCCTAGGACCAGGCTGGGCACCTTGGTCGCGCGCCCTTGCTGCTGCGCGATCACCTGGTCGATGCTCGTGCCGGAACGGATTTCGCCGCCCGAGGCCAACGGCGCTCCGGACAGCAAGTTGCCTGTTTGCGAACTGTGAATGTTGCCCTTGAGGGCTTCTTCGTTGTACAGCCCACGAATGAACAGCATCTTCTCGCGGAAGTCGGCCACCGGCTCGAGCACCTTGCCGACTTTCAGATCACGACCCTGGCCCTCGGCCCACCACTCGCGGCTGTGAAAACCATTGCCGGCAAACAAGGCGGCGAACCGCACGGGCGCCTGGCTTCCGCCGCTGGTCCCAGTCACCTCGTCGCCCCACACCGGCAGCGATTCGAGCCACGGCAGGGCCATGCTGACGCCAATTCCCCGCAAAAACGTCCGTCGCGATAGTTGGTGGATATTCATCTTCATCCTCGCATGTTTGCCGGTCGGCACTGGGTTTTATTATGGATCAATTGCTTGGTTCAGGGAAATCTGTTTTCAAAAAGTCCGTACTGTTTAGTGCGAGTCCGCTGCGACGCTGTCTGGAAACTGGGCATCCCTGCCGCGAATCTCAAGGAACTGCGGACTGCGAACGATCGCCTCGATGGCGGCCGAAAAATGGTAATCGCGGGCAGCCAACTCCTGCTGCATCTGGTCGATGAGCGGTTCGTCGGAAAGTTGCACGCCACGCCCTAAGGCATAGCCCAATAGCTTACGACAGAATTGACGTAACACGGCCTCTCGCCGCGTGGTGAGCAGGTAGTTTCTCAAGCCCGCGACTCCTTCCATTTCCGTGCCGTCGGCAAGCTTGGTGTGCACGTCAATCGTTCTACCAGCCAGGTCCTTCTCGCGATGGCGACCGATGGTATCGAACGCCTCGAGCGAAAAACCAATTGGATCGACCCGCACGTGGCAGCCCGAGCAGCGAACGTCGCTGGCATGTTTTTCCACCAGCTGACGGACCGTCAGATCCTTGATCGCAGCCTCGTCGTCGGGCAACTGGGGCACGTCCTTGGGCGGCTTGGGCAGCTTCTCGCCCAGCAGCACCTCCGAAACCCAATTACCCCGCAGGGTTGGGCTGGTTCGCGAGGCGCCGGAATGTTTCGTCAACGTGGCGGCCAAGGCCAGGATGCCACCGCGCTGATATTGTCCCGCGCCGTCAACGCGGCGCCACTCCGGACCGCTCACGCCAGGGATTCCGTAAAACCTGGCCAGGGGCTCGTTCACGAAGACGTAGTCCGCATCCAGAATGCTGAGCACCGATCCGTCGTTCTGAAACAAATCGGTGAAGAAGCGAATGGCTTCCTCATACATATCTGCGCAGCCCGGCGAACTCCGGAAAATGACTTTCGCTCTTTTCGTCGAGCGAGTCGAATTCGTAAATATGCAACCACTGGCAGGCGAACTCTTTGGCCATTCGCCGAACGCGCGCGTCGGCGAGCATCCGGTGCGTTTGCGACAAAAGCACTTCCGGTTCGCTCAAGTTGCCCGCCGCGGCCGCTGCGCGAAGTGACTCGTCAGGGAGCGACGACCAAAGGAAATAGCTGAGTCGACTGGCCAGTTCCCAGTCAGACACCGGTCCCGGCTCAGTGCCCGGCGCGGCCTGTTCCAATCGATAGAGAAATGCCGGCGATACAAACACTCGAGCCATCAGGAAGCGGAACGCCTCGTCGTGCGGCAATTCCTCCTCGCGAAGTTCCTTGTAGAGCGCTCGAAACTCGGCAGTTTCTTGCTCGGAAAGCGGACGCCGGTAGGCTTGGGCGGCAAATTCGATCAGCTTTTCCAGCTGCCGCGGTTCAGCGTCGATCAGTTCCTGCCGATAGGCGGCTGCTCGATCATAAATCGGCTTGCGGTATTGTTCGAACAATCCCGGATCGCTGTCTTGCGAGGCGTATTCCAAAAGTTGCTGAAAAGCATCCACCCGCATAAACGCATCCTGGCTGACGAAGTGTAACTCAGTCCACAGCCGATCGAGCTGCGTCCGCTCCTCGTCGCTCAACATCAGCCGTTGCAACGGCTCGTCCTCGCGATGGAACAACGTGAGGGTGATCACTTCATCGACGGGTACGATTTGCACGTAGCAAAGTGCCCGCGGGAACCACTCGCGAAAATCGGCGAACGCCTGTTCAAACCGTTTGCGGGCCGGCGTTCCGTCGGCCGCCAGAACCGGCGCGTCCGGGCGAAGCGAGTCCAAATCCTCTGGTTTCGTCAGGCTGGCCACGACTTGCACGGCTCCATTGGCCGCCGTGGTGGGATCGATGACCGCCGTTGCAATAAACTCCGAATCAGCCACCAGGTCGGCCGGGAGTTTAATTTCCAGAACGTCAGGCGCTCGCATTGAAAGACTCGCCGGCTCGATTGCGGACCCGTCGTCGCGATGGCCAAACTTTCGCGGATCGAGACCGAACGTGGCGTCCGCGGCAAGTGGGGCTGCGCTTGTCGACGCAACGGATTCCGCCAGAGCTTCGGCAAATAAGGGGCCCCCAAGAGACGTAAGCTGCCGGTAGAGTTGGGCGTCAGGGTGGTCTGGCTCTGCGGGCGGTCCTCCAGTCAAAAGCGTCTGTACCTGCTCGGCAAGCGTTTGCTTTTCAGCGATCGACGCCGCGGCTTGCCACCGTGCCAAGAGTGAGCCGGCCGGGATCGTCGCCCCGGTATCACCCCCTTGCACGGCGCGCGTGTAGAAATGCCACACTCCCGCGTTGCCCTGCCGGTCAGCGTGCGGGTTGCCCGCGAGCACGTCGCCGGAAACATCCTCGGCAAGACTCCACGCCTTCTGGCCGTCGATGCTCGCGAGCGTTAGTTCGATGTCAGTCAAATCACAGGAGTGATTGCCGTCGCGCGGCCCGATAAGCAGCGACACAAGATCGCCCGTTCGTACGGCAAGGTTTTCAATCGGCCCAAAGTCGACTGGTTTTCCGCCAGCTGCGACACCATTGGCCAGCGTTTGTCGAGTGCGGCCGCGCATGAGTTCCAGGGTCCAGGTAACCCCATTGCCGCACTCGGGATGGGCGTGCGTAACTTGCCCGGCGATTTTGATCGTGTCGGTGATCGGGCTCTGCCAGCCCGCCGCCACATAGAGCGTGGGCGAGGGATGCACGACGACGCCGTGTGGCTTGAGGTTGCCGGGAATCCGCACGTGCTGATCGGACGAGTTTGCCACAAGATTTGGCGTTGCGTTGGATCCCCAGCCTTTGGCAAATTCATATCCGGCCGACGATTCGATGCGACCGGTCAAGTGCTCGAGCTTCAACTCACCCACCACGCCGACTCCCAGATAGTTGAGCCACGCGGTGAGAACATCGTCGTCAACCTTGTGTTTCCTCGCCAATTCGCTGACATTCGCCTCGTCGTTCGATCTAACCACCTCGTCGACGGCTACCAGGGCTTGCGCGGTCGCTTTAAAAAAACGCTCGCGGTGCCCAGCCAAGATGTGAGCCACGCTCCGTACGTCGCGGAGCAGCAGGTCTGGCCTGCCCGGTGCAACCAGCCGTGGGCTTTCCCAGACGACGAGATCCGACTCGGAACCGTCAGCCGCCGTACCCGCGGCCAGGTACAGCGTTACCTCATTTCCATTGGCTGGCTGCGAAATCTTGACGCGCACCTCTTGCCGGCCGACGAGTGGGTCGACGGGGTGCATCCACGACTTCATGTGTCCCACGCTTTGGAAGTTGACGAGCGCCTGCTGCCAACGGGCAATCTCCGCCGTCAGTGCCCCGGCATCCTCGACTTTAGCGGTGCGCCAACGTTTGCGAATCGCGGCAACGAGTTGCGACTCGTCGTCGGCGTGCAGCAAATTCCATAGCGACGCCAGGTACTTGGCATTCAGGCCGCGCGCTGGCGACATCAGCAATCGTCTTGTTGCCGGCATCCAACGCCTCGCGTTCGGCAAGGGTGGCGCTCAAATATTTTTCGAGCGGCAAGCGACCGCCTTTGTTTGTTTCCCAGGCCAGCCCCTGTAAGTGCACCTCGGTGGCGCCGGCGTCTTCGGTATAGCGACGATAGATCTCTCGAATGCCCGCCAGCCTTTCATTAGTCCAGTCGCGCCGGGAGGTGGCGGGCGAAAAACCGAAACCATCTGGAAGGAGCACCGCGTGCTCGGCGATCTTTTTCCCGGCATCGAGATACTTTGTGAGCAGGGCAGGGGACATAACCAGCGCCGCGCCGGTGTTCGTGAAGCCCTCGCCCGCGGCACTGTCGGTCGGGAACTCTTTCGCCGGGTCGAGCGCGACTCCGGTCAGATCGCGAACCGTGTAGGTGTATTGGGCATTGTTCAACCTCCGCAGCACGACCGGGCCAGGATCCCCGGCGCTGGCCAGCGCCTCGGCGTCCAGATACCGCTTGACCCAGCCGCGCAGTTGCTGCCTTTGTTCGGCCGATGGCTGTTCGGCGTCCTTGGGGGGCATTTCGCCATTGTCGAGCATCTCTGCCACTTTGAGCCAAACCCTGGTCTGCCGGCGGACATCTCCCAGGCTTGCGAATTGCTCCAGGTCCAGTTCTCCTTCGGGACTCGCCGTGGCGTGACAATCGAGACAGTATGTCGCCAGCAGCGCGTGCGTTTGCTCGGTGTATTCGGTGCCGAGTTTCACGAAGGCATCCGCGGCCGGTTGGTCCGCGCGAGTCGCCGAGACACACGCCATTACGAACATCCAGGCAGCTAAAAGTTGCTTCGACATCGGAAAATCTCGCTGCTTACTGTAGGTAGGTTGGCGGGGCAGGATGCAATCGGAGGGCTTATATCAGAATATCGTGGACGACATTGCCGTGCACGTCGGTCAAGCGAAAATCGCGGCCGCTGTGACGATAAGTAAGCCTCGTGTGATCGAGGCCCATCAGGTGCAGAATCGTGGCATGAAAATCGTGCACATGCACCGGATCGCGCGCGACGCGAATGCCGTACTCGTCCGTTTCGCCATGCACGACTCCGCGGCGCACGCCGGCTCCAGCCAGCCAGGAACTGAACGCCCAGTTATGGTGCTCGCGACCCTTGGCGTCGGCCTGGTTGTTGAACGGCGTGCGGCCGAACTCGGTCGTCCAGACCACCAGCGTCTCGTCAAACAGGCCACGTTGTTTGAGGTCCTTTAGGAGTGCCGCAATTGGCTGGTCGACATTTTTCGCCAATCGGCCATGGTCCATCATGTCGCCATGGGAATCCCAATTCCCAGATGAGCCGGTGTCGATCAATTCGACGAATCGCACACCGCGCTCGACCAATCGCCGGGCCATCATGCATTGCCAGGCAAACCCGCTCGTGCTACCCGGCTCGAGTCCGTACATGGCCAATGTCTCACCGGACTCGCGAGACAGGTCGAAGCACTCCGGCACGGCGGTTTGCATTCCAAATGCCGTTTCGAACGTTTTGATGCGAGCCGTCAACTGCGGATCGGCCGCCCGAGTCGCCAAATGCCGGCCGTTCATGCGTTCCAGCGCCGCCAACTCGAGTTGTTGCGAATCGCGCGTGACTTGCGGCCGAACGTTGGCGATCGGTTCATCGCCGGGAACCACCAAGGTTCCTTGATGGGCTCCGGGGAGGAAGTCGCTTGCGTAGACCTGCGTACCTGCGTAGGTTTGAGCCGGCGCGATGGTCATGAACGACGGCAGGTTGTGATTCTCGGTTCCAAGACCATAGCTCACCCACGATCCGATGCTGGGGCGCGCCGCGGCAAACGAACCCGTGTGCATGCCCAGCGTGGCGTTGTAGTGGTTCGAGTGGTCGGTATGTAGCGACCGGATCACGGCAATATCGTCTACGCACTCGGCAAGGTGCGGAAACAGCGTGCTGACTTCCGTGCCACACGCGCCGTGCTTGTGGAAGTCCCATTGCGGCCGCTTGAGAAAGATTCGCTCATAGCCGGGGCGATTTCGAATCTCCGGGTGATCGAGCTTGACCTCTTTTCCAACGTCCGTAAACAGCCGCGGTTTGTGATCGAACGAATCGACGTGCGAAACTCCGCCCGTCATGAACAGAAAGATCACGTGTTTGGCAGCTGCCGGAAAGTGCGACGGCCTGGGTGCGAGCGGATCCACGGTGCCGGCTCGCGCCGCGTCTTCGGCCAACAGCCGATGCAAGATCCCGGGCATCAACATCGAGCCCGCCACGGCAGACTGCACGAAGTTGCGTCGCGTTGGAAGAACGTTTGGTTTCATGGCTGCCTGGCAATCGACTGCCCACCTCAATCTACATACAGGAATTCGTTGCTGCTCATCAACACGCGGGCAAAGGCAGCCCAACTCTGCTGTTGACGATGCGATGCGTCCGCAGCGGAAAGTCCGGACGCGTAGTCTTTCAAGAAAGCAACGGCTTCGTTCGTTTCCGCCTCACTGGGACTTCGGCCAAACAATCGCCAGTAGGCCAGATCCAATCGTTCGGACTCGTCACCAGGGCAACTAAAGAGCAATTCAACGAATCGCGCGGCACGTTCGTGTACGAACGGATCGTTGAGAAAATACAAGGCTTGGGTCGGCACGGTCGTGATGTCACGACGTGGCGTGCTGGCGTTCGGATCGGCCCCGTCAAACAGCTGGTAGAAACGGCCCCGGCGATTTCGCTTTTGCATCACGTAGACCGACCGACCGAAGGTCTCGTATTCAGCGGCAAACGGACTATGCTGCGTGAACGACCAGGAGGACTCCGGCGGAAACGGATGTGCACCACCGGGCGCTAGGTCGAGCTCGCCGCTAGCGACAAGCAAGGCATCGCGTAACTCCTCGGCGGTCAGGCGTCGGCGAGCAAACGTCGTATACGCATCCGGAGAAGTGGCGGTCGACGCAGTCTCCGTTTGCGGTGAAGCCAGCTGGTAGGTCGCGCTGAGCATGATGAGCCGGTGCAGCGCGCGAATATCCCAACCGCTCGAGATGAATTCCGCTGCCAGATGGTCAAGCAGTTCGGGATGCGTCGGAGGACTACCTCGCGTACCGAAGTCGTTTGGCGTCGACACCAGGCCGCGTCCGAAATGCCACTGCCATACGCGATTCGAGAATACCCGGGCAGTGAGGGGGTTATCGGGCTGCGTCAGCCAGTTGGCGAGTTCAAGCCGGCCGCTCGACTCCGTGTTTTGCACATGCTGTCCGCCGAGTACATCCAGGAACTTTCTCGGCACCTCGCCCCCCAGGTCGGCCGGATCGCCACGTTTTTGAATGCGCGCGTCGTGGGCCTCCCCCTCGCTAACCGCGTATCCCACAGGAACGACGACTTGTCCGGCCAGCTCGCGCTTCCGCGCCATCGCCGCTTGCACACTTTCAATGCTTTGCTCGGCGGCAACATATTGCGCCGCCAGACCGCTCCCCTCCAAGTTCGATGCAAAATGTTCCAGTGTCCACGACACGCCGTCGCCACCGGGATGCGCATCGGCAATGCGCCCCGAGACGCGAACCGTGCCGTCCAACGGACACAGCCACGCCAGGGCGACTGGACCTTCGGGCCCAGGGTGCATGAAGAACGACCTGGCCGGCAGACGGGTCCAAACGTCGACTGCGTACTCGGACGTATTAACCAACACCGAGGGGGTGTCGCCTGCGCGGCATGCCTTGAGTTCGCTCCGCCCATCGACCATGTCGAGGTTCTCGGAAAGCAGGGCAAAACCATCGCGCGTGTCCAGAAAACACCAGGCCACGTCGTTACCGTACGCGTCAGCGTGTGGACGCCCTTCGGCAAAGCCGCTCACCAGGTCGTTCGAACTCCAGCGCCGGCCTCCCGCGCCAACTTCCTCGATGCCAAGTTCCACTTGCGTTGAATCGGCACCATGATTGCCACGCGGGCCGATCGCCAATTGCAAGACATCGCCACGATGGACGGTGATTTGGTCGAGCGGTACCTTGGCCCCAACCGAAAGTTCGGTCGCGGTCGCATCTGCCAGGTCGCCTGCCGAAAGGACGACTGCTTGCCGACGTGCGGCCTGCTGCAATGCGCGGCGCGCTCGGGCTGAGCAGCCGTCAGTCGCGCAACCTCGGCATCAAGCGCGGCCATTTGGTCTTCCAGTGGCTTGAACCTTTCCGCATATTCCGCAGCGGAGACAAGCGGAACCAGATCCCGCGGTTGTTGCTTCGGTTCGCAACCAGGAAAGGCAAACTTCGTGCTGGCCAGAATGCCGTACAATCCGTAATAGTCGGCCCGGGTCAGAGGGTCGAACTTGTGATCGTGGCAACGAGCGCACGCAACCGTCAGCCCCAACACCGACTTACACATCGTGTCGATCGTGTCTTCGATCGTCAGGTGAATGTCTTGGTCGATGTCGTGTCCAAACCGACGAGCAATTGCTAAATACCCCGTGGCGACGACGCGATCCGCATATTGTTCGGCCGGTCCGTTCGCCGCCAGTAAGTCACCGGCAATTTGCTGGCGAATGAATGCGTCGTATGGCAAGTTGGCATTGAACGCATTGAGGACCCAATTTCGATATCGCCAGGCATGCGGCAGCGGGTGATCCGTGTTTTCGCCCGCCGTGTCGGCGTAGCGCACCACGTCGAGCCAGTGACGCCCCCACTGTTCGCCGTAGTGGGGCGAATGCAAGAGTCGCTCAACGACTTTGTCGAAGGCCGTGGGTGAAGCGTCGGCTTCGAACGCAGCCACCTCTTCCGGAGTCGGGGGCAGCCCCGTCAAGTCAAAAGTTGCGCGGCGAATGAGCGCTCGCCGGTCGGCCGCCGGGCCAGGGTTCAATCCGGCCGATTCCTGTTGCGCCCGAATGAAGGCGTCCACACTCGTTCTCACCCAAGCCCGATCCGCAACGGTCGGCACCGGTACTGTTTGCACTGGCTCGAAAGCCCAATGCCGGGCACTTTCGAAGCGTGCCGTTTTCGCCGGCCAAGGCGCGCCGTCGGAAACCCAGGCAACCATGGCCTCGATCTGCCCGTCGTCCAATTCGCCATCAACAGGCATGGCTGACACATCGTCGGCGTGTCGAATTGCACGTACCAGCAGGCTCTCGTCCGGCTTGCCCGGAACGATCGCCGGGCCAGAGTCGCCGCCGCGGAAAAGCGCCTCGCGGGAGTCAACCCGCAGCCCGCCCGAAGCTTTTGCCTCGCCGTGGCAGCGGAAGCACACGTCCGCCAAAACGGGCCGGATTCGTTGCTCAAAGAAGGCTTCATCGACCTCGGCGCGAGCGCAACTTTCGGGCAGCGTCCACCAACAGGCCCCAACCAGCAACAGCAGCATCCACCCCCGTCGCCGCGAGGTGCGTCGTCGCTGACTCGTGCGTGCTTTGGTGAGATCCATAACGCCTACCGGCCTAAAAATCGGGACGCCGCTATTTCGCCACGTTCATGCGCTTTCGGTGGACCTCAATATGACTTCGTAACAGCGAATCGGCCGTTTTCACATCAGCGTCGCGTAAGGCGTCAATCACCCGCTGATGGGCATCGATTCCACCCTGCCATTCCGCCATCTTCACACTCTCGCGGAACCGACGAAAGAAAACCACCAGCACATCGCTAAATGCCATCAGCGGGGCCAATCCGCCGGCCTGAATCAACTCGCGATGAAATCGGATGTCCAGTTCGACAAACCGCTGCAAGCTGCGGGCCTGACGAAGCTCCGCGTTGATTGCATCGAGCCGGACGTAAATCGAGGAATCGCGCTGCATCCGTCGAGCGGCGAACGGCAATGCGCCGGTTTCAATTACGATCCGGGTGTCGATCAGTTCACCCGGATCCACGTCGTGCAGCGCGGGGTGAAACCCTAGGTGGTCGGTCACGCGCTGCATGTCGATCTGCCCGACCGTCAGACCGCGGCCGGGCTTGGCCTCGACGATTCCTAGGAATTCGAGGGCCTTGGTGGCCTCGCGAAGACTGAGGCGATTGACGCCGAAACGCGTGGCCAATTCCGTTTCCGTCGGTAAGCGATCCCCAGGTCTTAGATTTTCCCGGGCGATGTAGCTCTTGAGCTGCGCGGCAACGACATCGCGGATTTTGGCGCGAGCGACAGTTTTCAACATGGAAAATTCCAGGCGGGTTGCAGGCAGGGTAACTCCTTGCTAGATTATCAGACAATCTAGCAGCGTCAAGCTAGTGGCGTCAAGGCGCAGCCCCCGAAGTCATTTATTACGGGTTGGGCTGTGGGTACGCTTCAGTAGGCCAACCGTTTTCAGCATCAGCGCGCAGCGAGTTCTCGCATGTCCATGTTTGATTTGGCCGGGCGCGTGGCGCTCGTTTCCGGCGCCGCCAGTGGGATGGGCCGCGCGATGTCCCTTGCGCTCGCCGAACAGGGCGCCGACCTGCTACTTGCCGACTTGAACCTTGACGGCGCCAAACGCACGGCCGCCGAGGTCGAATCAATGGGCCGTCGCGCGATCGCGAACCAATGCGACGTCTCGCAACCGGCCGCGGTTGTCGGTTTGTTCGCAACGCTGGATCGCGAATTTGGCCAGATCGACTTCCTGGGCAATGTCGCTGGCGAAGGGTTCCTGTGCCCACCCGATGAGATCACCCTCGAACAAGTGCAACAGGTGTTTCAGAATCTTGTCTTCGGACGGTTCTGCATGTGCCAGGAAGCAGGCCGGCGAATGCTAAAGGCCGGCCGCGGCAGTATTGTCAACATCGGCTCATTGGCCAGCATCACCGCTCTCGGGCGTGGGCACATCGCCTACAGCATGGCGATGGGGTCGGTCGCTCAGATGACACGCGAGCTAAGCACCGAATGGGCCGGCCGCGGCGTGCGCGTGAACGCCATCCTGCCGGCACAAGTCGTGAATCCTGGGCTCGAAAAAAGAATGGCCGCCGACCCCACGCTCAAGGACAAATGGCTCACGGGCATCCCTCGCGGCCGGCTCGGACATCCAGACGATATTCGCGGCCTGGCCGTGCTGTTGGCCTCGGATGCGTCGTCTTGGATCACTGGCGCCCTGATTCCCATGGACGGCGGCAACCTGGCCGTCAACGCAGGCGGCACCATTCGCGCTCCTCTCGATTCCGCCGGAAAGTGACCATGTCTCAATCCACAACCGACGCACGCAAAGCACATTCACATGGCCCAGCCGTCACTCACGTTGCGCAGACGTCCGGCGAACTGCCTGCCGAAACGCTGATTGAGCTCTACCGCACGATGCAGCGTATTCGTCTGTCTGAGGAGCAACTGGCCAAATCATTTGGCCGCGGACTCGTACATGGTGCTTGCCATACCTACGTCGGCGAAGAAGCAGTGGCCACAGGCGTCTGTGCCCATCTCAACACCGACGACGCCGTGTTCAGTACGCACCGCGGGCATGGACACGCTTTGGCCAAGGGTCTGCCGCCGCGCGAACTGTTCGCCGAACTCTACGGGCGCGACACCGGATGCTCGCGAGGCCGAGGTGGCAGTATGCACCTGTTCGCGCCGAGATCGGCATGATGGGTACCAGCGGTATCGTCGGCCCCTGCATTTTGCAGGCGGCAGGGGCGGGCTATAGTTTCCAGCTCTTGAAGACGGACCGCGTGGCCGTGGCGTTTTTTGGCGATGGCGCCGCGAACAACGGGGCTTTCCACGAGGGCCTGAATCTGGCCTCGATCTGGAAGCTGCCAGTTTTGTTCGTCTGCGAAAACAATCAGGTGGCGACCGAGGTGCTGTTTTCCTATTCGGCGGCGAATCCTGACGTCGCGTCTCGCGGCGTCATCTACAACATGCCAGGCATTGCCGTCGACGGCAACGATGTGGCGGCCGTTTACCGTGTGGCTGACGAGGCAGTGCGACGCGCACGCGCCGGCGAAGGGCCGACGCTTATTGAGTGTCGTACATATCGCACCCGACCGCACGCGGAAGGGATGGGCGATTTTACCTATCGCACACGCGAAGAAGTGGATGCCTGGAAGCAGCGCTGCCCGATCGCCGCGTTGCGGCGGCAGTTAACTGGTCCCCAAGCAGAGCAGGGGGCGACGGTCGACGTCGACGTGCTCGATGCCATCGACGCCGAGCTTGCCGTCGAAGTGGCCGAAGCCCATGCCTTTGCGGAAGCGAGCCAGTGGCCGACGGCAGATTCCGCCACGACGCACGTCTACGCGACTCCGCGCGTCCCGCCGGCCGCTCCCGCGCACGATTCGTGCCCGCGTGAAGCTACTTATATGCAAGCCACGTGGGAGGCGCTTTCATCGGCCATGCAGCGCGATCCGGCGATCTTCGTCCTCGGCGAAGGCATCGGAAAACGAGGCGGCAACTTCAAGACAACCTATGGTCTTTTCGACCTGTACGGCGCCGAACGGCTCCGCGATACGCCGATTGCCGAACGCGGTTTTGTCGGTCTGGCGGGCGGCGCCGCCATGTCCGGCACGCGGCCGGTCGTGGACTTCATGTTTGCTGACTTCGTCCTCGATGCCGTTGGAGAGATCATCAACCAGATCGCCAAGATCCAGTACATGTCAAGCGGTCGCATTACGATGCCGATTTTGCTTCGCGGTTGCATTGGCATCGGCCATTCGGCCGCCACGCATCACTCGGGTAACTATTACCCGATGTACGCCCATTTTCCGGGGCTGCGGGTGGTCGTGCCTTCAACGCCCTACGACGCCAAGGGACTGCTGGCCCATGCCCTCCGTTCACACGATCCGGTGTTGTTCTTGGAACCGCGGGAACTGCTGGCGCTCAGCGGTCCGGTGCCTGAGGAAGACTACGAGATTCCGTTCGGCCGCGCGGCGGTTCTGCGACAGGGAAGCGATGCAACTATCGTCGCTCTGGGAGCAATGGTTCCCAAAGCACTGGCCGCTTGTCAAGCGATGGAAAGCGGCGGCTTATCCATCGAAGTCATTGATCCGCGTACGGTATCGCCGCTCGACGAAGATACGATCCTGCAATCGGTCCACAAGACGGGCCGACTGCTCGTCGTCGATGAAGCTTTCGCTCCGTTTGGCCTGGGGGCGGAGATCGCGGCCCGCGTGGTGGACCTTGGCTTCAATGATCTCGACGCTCCGATCAAGCGTCTCAATGGCGCGTTTTCGCCGACACCGTACAGCCCGACCCTGGAGGCCGCCGTCGTACCCGGCGTCGAGCAAATTCAAGCGGCCATCACCGAATTGCTGAAAGAGTAAGCCGCCCGGGAGCGAATGCGATGGCCATTGAAGTAACGGTACCGCGGCTGGGCTGGTCGATGGAAGAGGGCACTCTTACCGAGTGGCTCAAAGCCGCCGGCGACCGCGTCAACAAGGGAGACCTGCTGTTCGTCCTCGAAGGGGACAAAGCGGCCCAGGAGATCGAGAGCTTCGATGAGGGCATCCTGCAGTTTCTGCCCGATGGGCCGCAACCTGGCGACACGGTGAAGGTTGGCCAGGTCATCGCACTGCTCGTGGCTGAAAACGAATCACCGGCCGAAGTAACGCCTAAACCCAAACCACCGGCAAAGCGCTCGATGACGCCAGCCGCCAGTCCTAGTGCGCGCCGCCAAGCTCGGAAGCAGCAGGCAGCGGTCGCCGCGGCAGCGACTGAACCGCTTATGCCGCGAGTTACCCAAGGCCCCAGTTCGCCGCGAGCCCGACGTCGGGCGAAAGAACTGGGCGTCGACTGGACCTCGCTGGAGGGAACCGGCCGATCAGGCCGCGTCGTCGAACGCGACGTTGTCGCGGCCGCCAAACCAAACGGCAAGCCGACAGCGGCGACCGAGAATCTCGTCCCGCATTCCGCCACGCGCCGCACGATTGCCGCCCGAATGCTCGAAAGCCGGCAAACGACTGCTCCGGTCACGTTGACGACGACGGCAGATGCCACGAACCTGGTCAACCTGCGCAAGCAGTTTCGCTCTCAGACGTCGGCCGATGTCCCCGCGCCAACTTACACGGATCTGATCGGCAAGCTCACGGCCTTGGTGTTGGTCGAGTTTCCCGCGCTCAATGCGCGCTGGGACGATACCGGCAGCGTGCAGTTTGCGGAAGTGCACCTGGGCGTCGCCGTCGATACCGATGCAGGATTGATGGTGCCGGTGATTCACAATGCAGATCAGCTGTCGCTGCGCGAATTGTCACGCCGTTCCAAAGATCTGGTCACTCGCGCAATTGCACGACAAGTGTCCGCCGATGAAATGCAGGGAGGCACGTTTACCATCAGCAACCTGGGAGCCTACGGCATCGACGCCTTCACGCCAATCATCAACGGGCGACAATGTGCAATTCTCGGCTTGGGCCGTATCCAATCGGTTCCCGCCTGCGTCAACGGCAAGGTCGAGCCGCGAGAGCAATTGACGCTGAGTCTGACGTTCGACCACCGCTTGGTCGATGGCGGACCGGCCGCGCGATTCCTGCAGGCTGTCGTGCAAGCGATCGAGAACCCCGCCGCGCGGCTAATCGGCTGATCTCGCAATTACTTCAGCTTACGTGCTCTGAGCAACAAGCTGTTGGTGACGACCGAAACGCTCGATAGCGCCATCGCACCCGCCGCGGCCACGCTCGGTAATTGAAAGCCGCCCAGCGGCACCAACACTCCCGCCGCCAGCGGAATCAGCAGCACGTTGTAAAGGAAGGCCCAGGCCAGGTTCTGTCGAATTGTGCGTAGCGTTGCCCGGGCCAACAGGAGCGTTTTGGGCACGGAGCGCAGATCTCCGCCCGTGATGACAACCTCGGCGGCTTCAATCGCGACGTCGGAGCCCGTTCCGACCGCAATTCCCAAGTCCGCGGCCGCGAGGGCCGGTGCATCGTTGATGCCGTCTCCGACCATGGCCACGACGTGCCCAGCCGACTGTAGCTGAGCGACCATGGCCTGCTTGTCCTGCGGCAACACCTCGGCGCGAAACCGTTCGATGCCGACTTCGCGGGCAATACGTTCGGCAATTGTCCGGTGGTCACCCGAGAGCAGCCAGACCTCGACGCCCAACTTCTTGAGCTGCGCGACGGCTTCCTGACTGTGCGGTGCAATGACGTCGGCCACCACGAGCATGCCCAGATAGCGTTTGCCAGACGCGACTACGAGTGGTGTTTCGCCACCGGCACGAACGGTCTTCAATTGGGCAAGCTGAGCGCCCAGATTTACACCGGCCAGCGCCATCAGCTGTTCGTTTCCCACATAGATTATTTCGTCGCGACCTTGCACCCGGATGCCTTGGCCCGGAACGACTTCCAGGTCGCTGGCCGAAGGCAGTTGCAGGCGTTCGCGACGGGCCGCCGCGACGATCGGTTCGGCCAAGGGATGCTGGCTGAGTTGTTCGGCCGCCGCGGCGGTCGACAGCAGAAGGTCGGGAGTCACACCCTTCGCAGCCAGAACGTGTGTCACTTGCGGTTTTCCCGTTGTGATCGTGCCGGTCTTATCGAGCACGACCGTCGACACGCGTCCGGCGATTTCCAGGGCGTGGGCTTCTTTGACGAGCACTCCCATCTCGGCCCCGCGACCGCTGGCCACGAGAATCGCCGTTGGCGTTGCCAACCCTAGGCGCAGGGACAGGCCACGACGAGTACCGCGACCATGGCACTCAAGCCACCGAACCAATCGGTGGCGGCCAATCCCCAGGTCAACAGCGTAATCGCGGCGACCAGCAGGACAAACGGCACGAACACGGCTACGACACGATCGGCCAGCCGTTGGATTTCAGTCTTCGATTCCTGCGCGCGGCGAACCAGGTCGATGACTTGCGCCAGCGCCGTCTTACCTGCGGGCCTAACAACTCGGGCAGTGAGCGAACCTTGTCCGTTGATCGTTCCCGCCAGGATTTCGCTGCCTGGGCTCTTGTCGACGGGCAACGACTCGCCCGTCAACCACGACTCGTCGACGCTCGAACTGCCGCTGGTCACTTCGGCATCGAGCGGTACCTTTTCACCCGGCCGCACGACGAGAATTTCACCCACGCGGACCTGAGCGGGCGTCACGCCCACAAGTTGGCCGCCTCGCCTGACGAATGCCTCGGGCGGTGCGAGATCAAGTAGTTTGCGAATCGCCGCCGATGCACGTCCCTTGGCGCGGGCTTCGAGATACTTGCCCAGCGTAATGAACACAAGGATCATGCCAGCGTCCATCAAATACATCGGCCGGCCGTGCGCCGCGTGCTCAGATGCAAACAGCCCAAAGACCCCGGCTCCATAAGCGGCCAACGTGCCGATCGTGACCAGCGTATCCATGTTCGTCGACAGGTATCGAGCCCGCTTGAGGGCGCCGACATAATACGGCCACCCGACAACCACTTGCAGCAAGGTGGCGCAAACAAACTGCACCCACGTCGCCGCTGGGCCAGACGGTTTCCAAAAGTGCAACGCCACGAGCGGAAGGAGCAATGCCGCACCCACCCACAGGCGCCAGCGCCAACGGAAGAGCTCACGTTCTGAGCGATCGGCCAGATCGGCCCCCGCGTCCGCCGGCGTGCCTGCCGGCGCGGCTTCATAGCCAACCCGCTCCACCGCGGATATCAAGTCCGCCAGCGAGGCCGGTTTGTCGCCAAATTGGACGGAAGCCTGGTTGGTCGCCAGATTGACGCGTGCGGCGCTGACACCAGAAACCGCTGCGAGCGCTTTCTCGACTCTTGCCACGCAACTCGCGCACGTCATTCCGTCGATGTTCAACATCACGCCAGGCTCGTTGGCGTCGGCCGGGCGTCTTTGTTTGGGCGAAGCCGCTGGCGCCGCCAGTGGTTCGATGTCTTTCACCAGGGCCGACGGCGAGGGTGGACCACTCGATATCTGCACAGTGCTCGGCGGCTGCGCGCCGCGTACTCGATAGCCGGCCAGGGCAACGGCCGCAGCCAGATCGCCGCGAGAAACCTGACCGTTCTCCACGTCGACAACGGCTTTCTTATCCGCCAGGCTCACGGTGGCCGAGCGAACGCCGGGCACCTTCTGCAGGGCATCGACCACCGTGCGCACGCAGTGGCTGCACGTCATGCCTTCGATCGGTAGTTCGACCCGTGCCATACGCCTTGCCCTTTACGCAACAGTATACCGGCCCACCCCCCGTGTGCGCAAGCGTTATACGCCTGGTGGCCGCTTCACCGCAGCCCCTTGGCCAACGACACCCGCACTTGGCACAATGGAGAACTCCTGGAGCCGCAAGCCGATGCCTTCCAATTCATCAGCCGCCGACGAAACCCGCCAGATACTTACGACGGCAGAGGCGATCCTGGCGAACGACCATTTTGTTTACGTTTCCGGCGACCACGGCAGCGGCTGGATCGACAAGGACGTGATCTTCGTCGATTTGACCCGCACCGCACGATTGGGGCAACTGCTGGCCGGTGCTGTTCAGGATCTCGGCGCGGACATGCTCTGCGGTCCGGCGACCGGCGGCCTCATCGTGGCCCAGTGGACGGGGCACGCACTCCATTTGCCAGCCGTGTTTGCCGAGCACAATTCTCCGCGCTCTCCAAGCGAGTTGCGCGGAAGATTCGCGTTGCATCGCGGATACGATCAGATGATCAAAGGGAAAAACGTGCTCGTCGTCGACGATGTCGTGAACACCGGTTACTCGATCCGTCAAACCGTGAAGGCAGTCGAACAGTGCGGTGGCAATGTGGTGGGGGCGGCCGCCATTGTCGACCGCGGAAACGTCGATGCCGCTAGCCTTGGAGTCGAGCGCTATCTTTTTCTACTGGAACACGACATTCCCAGCTGGCCCGCGGCCCACTGCCCCCTCTGCAAGGCGGGCGTGCCAATCAACACCCAATACGCCCACGGCCAGGACTTTCTGGATACCATTGCGGCAAAGTCCAACACCTCATGACAAATCATCCGATCTATTCACGTGAAAGCATTCCATGATTGCCGAAGTGATCTCAATTGGCGACGAACTTACCAGTGGACAGCGCCTCGACACCAACAGTCAATGGATCAGTGAACGACTTGGTGAACTCGGCGTGCGCGTCCTGTACCACACGACGGTCGCCGATGACCTCCAGGCGAATATTGACGTGTTTCAAACGGCTGCCGGCCGTGCCGACATTGTCGTTGCGACGGGCGGGCTAGGTCCCACGGCGGACGATCTGACGCGCGAAGCTCTGTCGGCTGTCGTTCAACGGCCGCTTGTGCTGGACGAAGCATCGCTCGAGTACATCAAGGGACTGTTCGCTCGATTCAAACGAGACATGCCCGAGCGTAACCGAGTGCAGGCAATGTTTCCCGAAGGAAGTCGGATCATCCACAACCCAAACGGCACGGCTCCCGGCATTTGGCTCGATATTGAGCGGGCGGCGGGCCGTACGTGTCATGTCTTCGCATTGCCAGGTGTGCCAGCCGAAATGTTTGAGATGTTTCGTGCAACCGTCGCGCCGGCCGTATTGTCCTCCAGTGAAGTGCCAAGGGTCATTCGCCACCGGCGGGTCAAGGTGTTCGGCGCGGGCGAAAGTCACGTCGAACAGATGCTACCCGACTTGATTCGGCGTGGCCGGAGCCCCGCGGTGGGCATCACCGTTTCGGCAGCGACGATTACGCTCCGCATCACGGCCGCTGGCAGCACGCCCGAGGAATGCCTGGCAGCGATCGAACCGACGGTGACGACCATCCACGAGTGCTTGGGCAACCTCGTGTTTGGCGAGGAAGACGAGGAACTGGAAGACGCCGTCGTACGGCTACTGGCCAGCACGGACAAGACGCTCTGCACGATTGAATCCGGCACCGAGGGCGCCATTGCACAGTGGCTGAGCCGTGCCGGCTGCGCGGACCCGCACTACCTCGGCGGACACGTGGTTTGCAGCTCCGCGATGTTGGGACGTGAACTGGGAGACTCGGGCGATCTAATCGACCGTTGTGGGGCGGAGTCGCGAGAAGTGGCCGAAGCGATGGCTGCCATGTGCCGCAAGCACAGCGGTGCGGACTATGCGCTAGCGGTCGGACCTTTTCCGGCCGAGGGAGCCAACGACCCTGAAACGCCGTACTACTTCGCGCTGGCAACACCTGACAAGGTCACGGTCAAGGCCTCGACCTTGGCCGGACACCCGTCGATCTGGATTCCGCGAGCCGCCAAAGCCGCGCTCAACCTGCTGCGCCTGGAACTGCTGGGCGAAGCCAAGTAAGCTCGACCGAAGCGCCTCCCTAATTGCCGGCCGTTTGTTCCGCCGTGGCATCGTCCGGCTTGGGGGCCGCGAACGACTTAAGTAGCTGCCCGTCTCCAACCAGCCAGATAAACAACGTGCTGTCCTGTCCGCCGGAGATCGCCAACCGACCGTCGGCCGTGGTGGCGGTCGAGTACATGAAGTCCTGCGAACCGGAATATGTCCGATCCATCTTGCCGTTGTCGGTGTTCACCAGTCTCACGGTCTTGTCGCCCGAGCTGGCCAATACCTGCGGCGAAGTACCGACAAAAGCCAGCGACGTGACTTCTTTGTCAAAGCCGGCGGTCGTGCGAATCTGATCGCCCGTTTCGAAGTTCCAGACTTTGATCACGTTGTCCGCACCACCGCTGGCAAGCACCTTGCCGTCCGACTTCCAAGACACGTCGAGCACGTGATGGGTGTGGCCTTCGAAGCTCTTGGACAGCTTGCCGTCGGCCAGCTTGAACACCTTGACGAAACGGTCGGCAGCCGACGAGGCGAGATACTGACCATCGGGCGAGAATTCCAGTCCGAAGACGGTGTCGCTGTGCGCGTCAGGGATTTCCAAGGCGAGCGTACCGTCGGCCACATTGAACAGCTTTAATTCGCCAGCGCGCGACGGCTCACCGCCGCCGGTGGCAAGAAGCTTGCCGTCAGGACTGAAGGCCAGGGCGGTCACTCGATCGCCAAATGTCGATGGATCGTCGGAATTGCCGATGGTGCGTGCTAGCGACCAGCCAGGATTGGCATTCCAGACGATCGCAGCGCCGTCCTCCGAGGTGGAGAGAATGCCTTGCGGCGTGTAGGCCGCGGCAAGCACAGCGCCGGCATGGCCCGCAAAGGTATCGACCGGAGCCCCCGTGTCACTCATCCAGGTGCGAACCAAATTGTTCTCGCCGGCGCTGAGAAGTTGTTGTCCGTCGGCGGAATAGACGAGCGACCGAACCGGCTTGTCGGCCGCGGTTGCCGCTACCTTGGCCGCTTCATCGGCGGCTTGCACCGTGGCAAGTGCGGCTTCGGTTTCCTTCAGCGTTTGTTCCGCCCGGGGTACCTCATTGACGGCCTTCTTGACGTTCACAACGGCCGTGGCTGCCGCTTGCACTGCGGCCGTGTTGGCGGCATCGGCCGACGCAACTTCCTGATTGGCTTTCTTCAGTGCGGCGTCTGCCTCGGTGGCTTTTTTCTCCGCTTCTTTCACCGCGGCCGCCGCCGCATCGGCAGCTTTTTTGGCTTCCTCCGCGGCCTTGGCCAGGTCGGCATTCTTTGCGTCCGCGTCCGCGGCAGCCTTGGCCTGCGCGGCACTGTCGGATGCGGCCTTGGCGGCAACGTTCGCATCGGCTAGCGCCTTGTCGGCTGCGGCCTTGGCGTCCGTCGGTGCCTTAACGGCGTCTTGCTTTTCCTTGAGTGTCTTGGCGGACGTGTCCTTGGCCGTCTGCGTCGACGTGACGGCATTGGCCGAACTGATAATCTTGGCCTCGGCGTCAGCGAGCGCCTTTTTGTGATCGGCCACCCGAGCATTCATCGCCGCCAGGTCTCGATCGAGTTGGGCAAGATGAAATTGGGCTCGAAAGTCCCCCTTCATTTCGGCAATCGGCTGCTTGTCGGGCGACGCCCAAGGACTGCCGTCCGCAGCGTTCCAGAGTTTGATCAAGTTGTCGGCTGCGGCCGAGGCGATCTGTTTTCCGTCTGGTCGGACCGCCAATGCCGTGACTGCCGCCCCGTGCTTGATCTCTCGAATTTGTTCGTTCTTTTCCAGGTTCCATTGCCGCACCGTGCCATCGGCGGAACCGGAAACAAGCTGCGTCTTCTCGGCGGGCGACGCGGCCAGCCCAGTCACCGCGCCGGTGTGTCCGCTGATTTCGCCCGCCGCGACGATTTCCTTGGCTTCACCGGCGGGCAACGTCCAGCGGCGAATCAGGTTGTCGGCATGGCCAGAGGCCACTTGTGCCCCGTCGGCAATCACGGCCAACGAAAGAATTGCCGCCGGCGTTTCCACTTGGGCGATTAGGCCTCCGTCCGCCACGTTCCACAATCGCGCGGTCTTGTCTTCCGAACCCGAAACGAGTCTGCCGCTATCGGGAAGGAAGGCCACCGAAGTGACCGCGGCGCTATGTCCGGCGAGTGTCTTGGGATCTTTAAGGGTGCTGAGATCCCAGAGCTTGATTTCGCCGGAGGCTTCACCCATGGCAACCCATTGACCGTCAGCACGAACGGCCAGCGATCGCACCGCGCTGCCGCTGGCGGGTAAGTCCGCAATGCGCACGTCGCTGGGTCGATGCCAAAGTTTCACTTCGCGAAAGCCGCCGGAAGCCAGCGTCTGACCGTCCGGACTAAAGGCCAGGGATTGCACCAGGTCGAGGTGGGCCACACCGTGACTCTTGTACAGGCCCCTTTCAACCAAAGATGGATCGGTCAGCCGCGTGAGCAGTTGTCCGGACGCGACATGGTAGATGAAGATCTGGTTCGCGCGGCCACAGGCGGCGTATTGACCGTCCGGCGTCACGGCCACGGCATAGATTGGGTTCATCCCGGGCGGCAACGACTGCCATGCGAGCGGGGCGTCCTTCGCCGTGACTTCCCCTTTAGCTCCCTCGTCGATCCAGCGTTTGATGAGACCGAGTTGTTCGCTCGACAGCGCGACGGCATCGACGCCGTTATCCGCCGGAGGCATTAGTGGCTCATCTTGGTGCGAGGCGAGTTTGAGCAGCAGACTTTCCCCGCTCTTGCCAGGCACGATGGCGGGGCCCGAGTAGCCGCCTTTGAGAATCGACTGCGGAGTTTCCAGTACCAGGTCGGACTCCGCCTCCTTGGCGTTGTGGCAGGCAACGCAGTTCTTCGTCAGGGCCGGCAGCACTTCTTTTTCGAAATCGACCGGCGCATCGCGTTTGATCTCGGTAATAGCGATGGGTTTGATTTCATCGTCAGCCACGATGCGTTGCGACGACAGAACGGCCAGACCGACTACGATCGCGGCAAGAGTGCGAATGACTTTCACAACTGGTTACCTGGGCAGGATGGTTGGCGTGACGGCCAGCTCCCGGTGAGAACTCGCCGCGAAATCGGTAGCGAATGCCCAGCCGGCAAGACCGGTCAGGCGTCCGGTTCCATCATAGTTACGAATAACGTCGGGTGGGAATCTAAGTAGCCGGATTTCAGCAGGATCGCGCGGAGAGGCCGGTCTTTCGTCCACTCCGGACGCGCCGGCTCCCATCGCGACCGTCTAGTGGTTGAACAAAAACTCTTTCGTGTTCACCAGGGCCCATAGAATGTCCTCGAAGGCCAACTTTTCGTCCTTCGATTTTTCCAGGTGCGCCAGCGCCACGGCCATCTCATCGGCCTGCGGCTCTCGCGAGTAAACCCGCAAGTAGATTTCGCGGACCTTATCTTCGCGCGACCGATCCTTCTGACCGGCCAACAGCGCGGCCCGGCCGCCACCGGCCGACAGCTTCCCCTGAACCTCCGAGCTATTGAGCAGGTGCAGGCTTTGGGCGAGGTTCGCTTCGCTTGATCGCTCGCACTCGCAGGCGCTCGAATTCTCGGGCTTCCCGAAGACAGTCAAGAAATACGAATTGAAGCCGGTATCCGGCAGTTGCACCGCTTTGACGCTCTGGGGCACACCCCCGAAATTCGTTTTCGACTCGGTCACCGCGTCGATGGCATCCAGCAACACTTCGGCCGGCAAGCGCTTCGGATAATAGCGCGAGTAGTTCTGCTTATCGCCGGCGTTGTAGTCGTTGGGCAGTGACGACAATTGATATGTCTGCGAATTACAAATCGTCCGCACGAGGTCCTTCAAATCAAAGCCACTCTCGATGAAGTGCTTCGACAGCGCTTCGAGCAGCGCCTGATTCGTCGCCGGGTTCGTGACCCGCATATCGTCTTCCGGATCCACCAAACCGCGACTGAAGAAGTGCTTCCAGTAACGGTTTACCAGGGCTGGCGCAAAGAATGGATTGTCCTTTTCGACCATCCAATCGACCAGGGCCTGGCGAGGATCGTCTTCCAGCGAAACTTCGGCGGGCTTCGCTCCCAATCCGGCCGCGGCCACATTCTGGCCGGTCTTGGGATTTTTGGCGGCGGGAGTTCCGCGGTTATAGACGACGCGTTCTTCGCCAAATTGCGCACCCGGCTTGCGCCCGATCCGCGAAAAGAACGCCGCGAAGCCGTAGTAGTCCTGTTGGCTCCACTTTTCGAACGGATGGTGATGACAGCGGGCACATTGGATCCGCAGCCCAAGGAACAATTGCGCCGAGTCCTCGACCTGTTCGTTGATGTCGTCGACCTCGCGATACCAGGCCACCGGTGGATTGTGACCGATTTCGCCGCTGGCGGTCAACAATTGCCGAACGAACTGGTCGTACGAGACGTTCTCGTGCAGGCTGTCGCGAATCCAGTCGTGGAAAATTCGCGTGCCGCGAGCGTAGGTCTGATCGCGCCGCTTGTTCCGCAGGATCGCGCTCCACTTGTTGGCAAAAAAGTCCGCATAGTCGGTGCTGGCCAACAGAGTATCGATCCAGCGCTCACGCTTGTCCGGGCTCTGATCGGCCAGGAACTTTTCGGTCTCTTCTGGCGTCGGCAAGCGGCCGGCAATGTCTACCGCGACACGACGAACAAAAGTCGCATCGTCGCATCTGCCCGACGGCGGAACACCCAACGTCGTCAGCTTGGCGAATACGAGCTCGTCGATGAAGTTCTTGGGCGTGGGCGTCGTTTCCACGGGCACTCCCAGCGGCACCGTGGCACGGAACACCGCCACTTGTCCCTGATAGCGGGCCATGATCGCGACGTCACCGGCAAGGTCGAGAGTTTTGACCAGCCCAGTCACGCTGACTTCGGCCATCTCCGGATTATTCGGTTCGAATTTTACCGTGCTGGTGACATCCTCGGTCGAGCCGTCCGTGTAGTGAGCAATCACAAGTAACTGCTGCTCACCCCCTTGCGGCATCGTCCGCTCCTTGGGAAAGACTTCGATCCGGGCCACGGTCGGATCGGAATCCTTGCCGTAGGGCATGCCCTGCATGATCCAGCGACGCATCAAGCGGTAGGAATGCGTATCGACTTCCATACGCGTGCCGCCGCCGTGGGGTACGACGCCGATCGGCTTGAGCAACAGCAGGCTCTTATCCGGCGATGCCGGAAACAATCGGCGACCGCGACCTTCCTTTACCAGGTGTTCGTAGTCTTCCGTAGGTTCGAAGCCCAATAGCGACAACTTGAAGCCGTTTTGCCCGCTGGCCTTACCGTGACAGCCGCCACTGTTGCAGCCGAGCTTGGTGAAGATCGGCACAATCTGATTCGGGAAATTCACGAGCGGATCGTTGCCAAAGTGAGCGACGGTCACTTGGGTCGAGCCGGCCGGGCCGTCTGCAATCTGGGCCGTAATCGTGGCCGTACCGTCGCCCCGCGGAATCACGTAGCCCGAAGGACTGATGCTGACGATGCCTTCGGGCTGCGTCTGGTAGCTGACTTGGCTGGTCAGATCGCGGAGCTGGCCTGTGCTGTATTTTCCCGTTACGACAAGTTGCTGGCGGGCGTCCTGACCGTTGAGCGTGAACACCCCGTCGACGGTCTGGCCACTCTCGATGGAAACCTCGCTGAGTTGCCCTGGATCGCCGAGACCGGGAGTCTTCTGCGTCTGGGCGGCCGGATCGGGCGTGTTCGCGAAAGTTGGAGCGATCGACCAGGCGGTAAGCGTCAGTGTGATGGCAGCAAGCCGAGCAATCCGACTCGTCATGATGCATCTCCTCGAGGTAGGGGTGCAATTCGGGAGGGAGGTTCGCGGGGAGCCGCGGGGTCCTTCGCGGCTGCACGTGATTATCCCAAGCATATTAAGAACTTGCAAGCAGATTTATCGGAGTTTGTGCATATGTTGATGGCCGGCCTGGGGGACGAATTCCCGACCGGAAACTCTGTGCGACAACGCGCACCGGGCCAATAGTCCCCCACGTCGTTTTCCGCTATGCTCAAACGCCATGAGCACGACGAATCCCTACAGCCGTAGCCCGGAGTTGATGTCGGCCGAGGACACGGTTCTCACGATCGTCGACGTCCAGGTAAAGTTGATGCCCCTCATTCGTGGCCAGAACCGCATCTTGTGGAACTTACGCCGCCTGCTCGACGGGGCCGAGGCGACTGGCGTCAAGGTTTTGGCCACCGAACAATACCCCCAAGGCCTGGGGCCAACCGTACCCGAACTGGCAGCCCGCTTGGGCGAAGTCCCAAGTAAGGCGGCGTTTAGTTGTGCCGGCTGTGAACCGTTCTTCGGCAAGCTGCAAGCGTCCGGCGCGAGCAAAGTGCTCGTGGCCGGCATCGAAGCCCACGTCTGCGTGCAACAAACCGTGCTCGACCTCCTGGCGGCGGGCTACCGCGTCTATGTGCCCGTCGACGCGATCGGTTCGCGGTACGAAATCGACTACGAAACCGGACTTCGCCGCATGGAGTCTTCAGGGGCCACGCTCACGACCACCGAGTCGGCCCTATTCGAATGGTGCCAGCTGTCTGGCACGCCCACGTTCAAAAAAATCAGTGCCCTCGTGCGAGAGCAACCGCCGCAAGAGTAACCGCTCTCATCCGGTGGACTTGCACGACGCTACCCCACTCCACGCCAAACGGAACCTGCCCAACGGAACTCGCGATGAACTCTTCCGCCAAAACTGCCCCGGTGCTCAACCCCCCCGTTCGCATTCTGATGGGCCCCGGTCCCAGCGACATTCATCCCCGCGTGCTGCAGGCGATCGGCAAGCCGACCGTCGGCCATCTCGATCCGTACTATCTCGAGTTGATGAACCAGATGCGGGTGATGATGCAGGGGGTATTTCGCACCAAGAATGAAATGACGCTCGCCATCAGTGGCACAGGCTCGGCCGGCATGGAAGCGGCCGTCGTCAATGTCATCGAGCCGGGTGATTCGATGGTCATTTGCGTGAATGGCGTATTCGGAGGACGTATGGTCGATGTCGCGGCGCGTGCCGGCGCCAACGTCACCAGAGTTGACAGGCCCTGGGGCGAAGTTTTTTCACCCGCCGATCTGAAGGACGCCCTGGCCAAAGCCAAGCCCAAAGTCGTCGGCATCGTGATGGCCGAGACCTCAACCGGTGCCTGGCAGCCAATCGAAGAGATTTCCAAGCTGGTACACGATGCCGGAGCGATGCTGCTCGTGGACGCCGTCACCTCGCTGGGGGGTGTGCCGGTGGAAGTGGACGACTGGGATATTGACATCATTTACTCCGGCACCCAAAAGTGCCTGAGCTGCCCCCCGGGGCTTGCGCCGCGTCGTTCAACTCGCGGGCGATGGATGTTGTGCTGGGGCGCAAATCGAAAGTTCAGAGTTGGTATCTCGACCTGACGATGCTGGCAAAGTACTGGGGTTCTGAAAGGGTCTACCATCACACGGCCCCCATCAATATGACCTACGCCCTGTACGAGGCCCTGCAATTGATTCACGAGGAAGGCCTCGAAGCCTGTTTCTCGCGCCACATGCTCAATCACCGGGCGCTCAAGGCAGGCCTGGCCGCACTGGGAATGGAGTATGCCGCGGCCGAAGGTCACCAATTGCCGATGCTCAATGCCGTGCGGATTCCCACTGGCGTCGACGATGCAACCGTGCGCGGAGCACTGCTCAATCGCTTCGGCATTGAAATCGGCGGTGGGCTGGGAGACTTCAAAGGCAAGGTGTGGCGAATTGGTTTGATGGGATACGGATCGCGACCCAACAACGTATTCGTGTTGCTCTCGGCGCTCGAGCAGTTGCTGGCCGAACAAAAGCACAAATTCGACCACGGCGCATCAATTGCCGCCGCCACGGCCATTTACCGCCAAAACTAGTCGGGATGCCGATGCGATATCGCTTGGCTCGCGCTGAGGACGCTCTGACACTCGCCGAGATGAACGAACAACTCATCCGTGACGAGGGTCACCGAAACGCCATGACGCTCGACGAATTAACGGCCCGCATGCGCCAGTGGCTGGCCGGAGAATATTGGGCCGTCGTGTTTGAGGACAAATCGAGCGCGGTTGGCTATGCGCTCTTTCGCCGTGAGCCAGAGTATGTGTATTTGCGCCATTTTTTCGTTCGCAAAGAGCGGCGCCGCGAAGGAATCGGCCGCGACGCGATGGCTCGCTTGTCGGACGAGTTCTTTTGCGGCCACTTCCGGCTCCGCGTGGACGTGCTCGTTGGCAACACCCCGGCGATTGCCTTTTGGCGGTCACTCGGCTTTGTTGACTATTGCCTCACGCTTGCATCGGCTGAAAGTGTAAACCACCAGCGAGACACGAAAGACGGTGCCAAACCATGAAAGCGTCGTCGATTCAGTTTGCTGTCATTTTGCTAGGTGCATCTTGTTGCGCAGTCGCAAACGCGGCCGACTCAGCCGATGGCATCACCCCTTATGCGAAGAACCCGCGCTACTGGCAGTATCACGGCCAGCCGGTGTTGTTGCTGGGTGGCAGCGACGACGACAATCTGTTTCAACTGCCCGAACTCAAAGAGCACCTCGATGCAATTCGTAAAGCCGGTGGCAACTACATTCGCAATACGATGAGCGATCGGCCCGACCGTGGCTCTGAGGTTTACGCATACGCCAAGAATGCCGATGGCAAATACGATCTCGAACGCTGGAATGATGAGTACTGGCAACGGCTGGCCCGGATGCTGCGTTGGACTCAAGAGCGCCAGATCATCGTGCAAATCGAAGTCTGGGATCGCTTTGACTTCTTCGCCAAGAACTGGGCGCTGCACCCATTCAACCCGCGGAACAATGTCAATTACACCCGGGAGTCGTCCGGGTTGGCCTTCGATTATCCGGATCATCCAGGCAGCAATCGCCAGCCACTGTTCTTCACTACCCCCAAACAGCGCAACAACGAATTGTTGCTCGGATACCAGCAGCGGTTTGTCGACAAGATGCTCGAGCACACGCTCAAGTTCGACCACGTGCTGTATTGCATGGACAACGAAACGGGCGCGGAGGAAGCTTGGGGAGCGTACTGGGCAGACTATCTTCACCGCCACGCCGCCGACCGCGGCAAACGGATCTACGTCACCGAAATGTGGGACGACTGGAACTTGCGGGCGCCGCGACATCGCCGCACGTTTGACCATCCCGATCAATACGACTTTTGCGATGTTTCGCAAAACAACCATCAAAAGGGTCAGGCCCACTGGGACAATTTCCAATGGGTTCGCCAGTATGTGGCCGATCATCCCCGTCCCTTGAATACCGTCAAGACGTACGGCGCTGACGGAGGGCGATTCGGAACCACGCGCGACGGCGTCGAGCGATTCTGGAGAAGCGTGATCGGTGGGGCCGCGTCTGCCCGTTTTCATCGTCCTGATTCTGGACTGGGACTTTCGCCCCCGGCAGTCGCATCGATCGCGGCCGCACGCAAGCTGGAATCGATCGTCAAGCTCTGGGATCTATCGCCGACTCTCGATTTGCTGGGTGAGCGGGGCAACAACGAAGCGTACCTGGCAGCCTCGCCTGGCCGGGACTACGCGTTGTACTTCCCTGATGGGGGCGATGTGACACTCGATCTGCAGGGACACGCTGGGCAGTTTCAGCTGCGATGGATCAATATCTCCACCGGCGACTGGGGGGCCGAACAAACACAGGCGGGCAACGAAAAAGCTCGCATCGCCGCGCCGGCGAGCGGGGGCTGGGTAGCGGCCATCGCGAAGGTTGGCCCATAGGCGAAATATTTGCCGACGACCCGGTTCTTGAATGAGAAAGCATCTCAGTCGGGTTCGAGCTCGTCCTCGGCGCCGGCTGAACGATCGCTGGCCGACCGCAACCGCGAGTTGGAAGTGGGGGGCAAGGGCGCAACTTCCGGACGCTCTTTTCGCAACAGCGCGCCCTGCTGATCGATCACAATGGCTTGAGGGCCGTCCTGGCCATCGAGGGTGCCACCCTTCTGAATGAGATACCGCTTGAGTTGGGCGATCTTTTCCGCTGCCGGAATCTCGCCCGGCAGATCGGTACCCGGGGCGCCGCCCAATCGACCGTCGTTCCCGAATGCGTGAACAAGCGGTAAGTGTATTCAAAGCCGCTGCGGGCTGGCTTTCGTTCGACAGGCACAATGCGCGCTAGCCCGAGCTGCTGCCAGTCGGAACCGAGCGCCGCGGCGATTTGCGCGCCTCCGAGCACCGCCGCATCCCCCCAACGTTTGCCCACGACGTCGGGCGGCGCAGAATAGATCTCGGCGATTCGCGGGTAACGTTCGGCCTCATCGACCGAAAAATCGCGTGTGGGCAACAGAACCGCTTGCTCGTCGACTGGCAAGACGCCGGATCCGTCGTGGACTTCGACCATTGCCACCGGCACGCGATAGGCGACCGATACCTCGACGCCGGACGGAAAGCGTTTGCTCACCCGATCGACCCTCGCGATCCACGGATGCGACGAAAACGCCTCGGCCAAGCGTACCGTCAGGTCGGTATCCAAGAGTGACAGCGGTCCGGATCGGGTCAGATCGCGCAGCACTTCTGTCTTGATGCGATCTTCGGATTTTTCGCTCCCCTCATCAGGCCGAATCCATTCCGGAGTGGGTGAAATGGAAATGTGTTCGGAGTGTACCTGATATTGCTCGCCCCCCAAGACGTGCGCACTGACGTGATGCCAAACGGCCAGGCACGTACCGCCAACAGCGAGCACCAGAATTGCCGCAACGATGATCAAGCGCAGTCCGCGGCGAGCGCCCGGTGCACTATTGTCGTCGCCGAGTCGTTTCTTTGCACTCACAGAGCACCCACCGAAGCCAAGCAACGTCGCACAAGCAACTGGCACAACTCAGGCATGTCGATTCCTGCCCTGCCAGCCGCCAACGGTGCCAGGCTGCGAACGGTCATTCCCGGAATCGTATTGATCTCCAGCACCCATACGTCGTCGTCCTGCCCCACCATCAGATCGACCCGCGAGAGCCCTTGCGTACCGATGGCCCGCGCCGCGCCGACAGCCGCACGTTCAATTCTCTGGCGCACCGGATCGGCCAAGGAAAACTCAAATCGGTATTCCGTAAGTGAGCTGTGGTACTTGGCGTCATAGGAAAACAACTGCTCAGGTTTGACGATTTCAATGAGCGGCAACGGCGTATCGTCGAGCATGGCCACCGTAAACTCGCGGCCGCAAATGAACGGTTCGGCCAGGCAGGCTCCGCCATACGTGCGCGCCTCTGCAAGCGCCCGCGGCAGATCGGCCGTATCGGCGGCAATCGCCACACCAACGCTGGATCCCTGATCGTCCGGCTTGAGGATCAGCGGATAGCCAAGCGTCGCAACGCGACGAGCGACGTCAGCCAGTTTATCGTCCGCATCGATGAAAACGTGAGGCGGCGTCGGCACTCCGCGGCCAAGGCACCTCAATTTGCTCGCCCGCTTACTCATCGCCAAGTGGCAAGCCTCCGGTCCGCTGCCGGTAAACGGCACGCCCAACCGCGCGAGCTCCTCCTGTACGCGTCCGTCCTCGCCGGCGCCTCCATGCAGCGCGATGAAGCATGCGTCGTAGGCGGACCAATCGACCGCGTCGAGAGACACCTCCGCCGGATCGATGAGCGCGGCCTGATGACCGCCGTCCACAAGTGCGGCAGCAACCCCCAATCCACTACGCTGGCTCACGATTCGCTCGGCGGATTCTCCGCCGGCAAGCACCGCAACGCGCAACTGCTCCTGCTGATTGAGCATCATCCTGGCAGGTCCTCCTGACCTCGAACAAGGAACCCACGCCGGCTCTCACGTGAATCGGCACGGTTCCCCCTTTTTTCACCAAACCTCGATTTCCGTTTCGAGCGTGATGCCCAGACGCTCTTGTACCCGCTCGCGCACCAGATCGATCAGCTGGAGTACGTCCGCGCTGGTAGCTCCCTCGTTTGCGACGATAAAATTCGCGTGCCGCTGGCTGACTTCAGCCCCGCCCATGCGAGTATTTTTCAGACCGGCTTGTTCGATCAGCATTCCGGCACTCATGCCGCGGGGATTCTTGAAGATGCAACCCGCACTCTGATGCCCAAGCGGTTGGCCGGCCTTCTTGATGATCCACTGTTTCTGCATCCGCTTGGTCAGTTCCTCGGGATCTTCCTGTTCAAGTTCGAATTTGGCTCCCAGAATCACGAGTTCATCCAGCGAGCTTTCTCGATAGGCGAATACCAATTCCTCGCCCGAGCGGGTGTGGATCTCGCCGGCCCGCGTCATGACGGTGGCCTGGCAGGTCCATTGGCCGATGTCGCCGCCTCGGCTCCCTGCGTTGCCGTGCAACGCGCCACCGATTGTGCCGGGAATGCCGACGAGCGTTTCGAGTCCCGCGAGCCCTTCGCGTACCGACGTGGCAATCGCGTGCCCGAGTTTCGCGCCGCCACCGACCGTGACGGTTCGGTTGGAAACCGCGATTTCATTGAACACGGGCGCCGACAGCCGGATCACGAGTCCGGACACGCCTTCGTCGCGCACGAGAATATTCGAACCGCCACCCAGCAGGCGCACCGGCGTATTTTCCTCGCGGGCACGGCGCACGATGCCCCGCAAGTCCTCCACCGTTTCGGGCTCGGCAAAAAGTTCGGCCGGACCACCCAGGTGAAACCATGTATGCGGCGCAAGCGGTTCAGCCTGCTTTACGAAATGTTCGAAGCCCTTTGCCAAGCTCATGCGCTACCGTTCCGATATCTCCGGCCCCCATGGTCACTAGCACGTCACCTGGCCGGAGCGATTGCCGCAAGTGGTTCTGAATAAGGCCGGCGCCGGGCAGGTGCAGAGCCTCTCGGCCCGCCGCCACCAGCCGTTCACGCAATTCCCGGGATGTGACTGCCGAGCCGCCATCCGCCGATTCGCGCGCGGTAAACACGTCGGTCACGATCACCATATCGGCATTGTGCAAACTCCGGGCGAACCCGTCCAGCAGTCTTGCCAGGCGAGATGCCTGGTGCGGTTGAAACACGCAGACGAGCCTGCGGCCAGGATACATCTGTCGCAAGGTTGTCAAGGATGCCGCCACTTCGGTCGGGTGGTGGGCGTAGTCGTCGACGAGGACGATGTCCCGCACCTCGCCCAACAATTGCAACCGACGCCGCAAGCCGATGAAACTCTCCAGGCCTGCCCGAATCGCCTGAGCGTCGGCTCCGCAATGGCTCGCCAGGGCGGCAGCCGCGACCGCGTTCATTACGTTGTGAACTCCCGGCACTGGCAATTTCACGTCACAAACATGCAGATCGCGATAACGAAGGCGAAAGGAATAGTAACCTCGCCGCTCGCCCAACTCGCTCGCCCTCCAGGTGGCCGCGGCGGTGCAGCCGAAGGTTTCGACTTGGCAACTCAATTCGGCCACGATCCGCATGGTTGCGGAGCAATCGTGTCGCGCCACCATTGTTCCCTCCGGCGGTACGTTTCGCGCGAATTGCCAAAAAGCGTGTTCCAAGTCCGCTTGCGTGGCAAAGCAATCGAAATGATCTGCCTCTACGTTCAAGATGGCCGCCAACTCGGGATGGAGATGATGAAAGTTACTCCGATATTCGCAGGCTTCAACCACCAACCAGCGACTGCCGCCAAAGCGTCCGCCGGATGTGGCTCCGATTGGCGCCGCGCCGACGATCACTGCCGGATCATCTCCGGACGCCGTCAGAATGGACCCAACCATGGCGGTGGTCGTGCTCTTGCCGTGCGTGCCAGCCACCGCAACGCCTTGGCGCGATTGCATTAGCCAACCCAGCATTTGCGGATAGCTCAGCAAGCGTATGCCAAGTTGCCGGGCACGGTTCAGCTCGGGGTTCGACCGAGGCACCGCGTCACTGTGGATGACCACGTCGATCGATTCGTCGATATGCGCCGCGTCGTGAGTCGGCCACACGTCAAACGGCGTGCCGACCAGTGACTCTCCGGCCAGATCGGATCCACTCACGTGCCATCCAGCCTCGTCGAGCATGTCGGCCAACGACCGCATGCCGGCGCCGGCAATACCCACCAGGTGCGCAGCTTCAGCGTTCGGCCTTCCGCGCGGGTTCCGATCAGCCGCTCGTGGCAGGAAGTATTCGTCGAAGTCATCCCCATCCCTGGTAGCCCGAATGTGTGCAAGCCGCGCGGGATGATACGAGCCAGGGGCGAAGTATGTCAATGCAAGGAATGCTAGCATGCTGGTGCTGGATCGCCGCCACTTTAGCGGCTCCGCGATCAGCAAACCAATGGCGCCTTGCAGAAACGACGTCGGCTTCGTTGACAGCGCTGCGAATCTCCGCTCCTTGGCTGCAACTATGCGGCGGTCAGTTGTCGTGCTTGTAGCAAGGCCGCGATCCAGCGGGCAACGCGACGTGTCGCGTGCGGTCGGGCGAGTGCCGCGATGGCCTGGGCCATGCGCACGCGCTGACGATGGTCGCTTGCCAGTTCGATTGTCAATTGCGCGAGTCGGTTGTCGAGACGACCTTGCACGTCGCGCTCGTCGAGAATCCGGCAACCGCCGGCCGCGGCGAACACGTCGGCGTTTTTGCGCTGATGATCGTCCTTGGCCGCAGGGTAGGGGAGTACGATCGCCGGCAGTCCACTGGCGGCAAGTTCAGCCAGTGTTGTTCCGCCAGCGCGGCAGATTGCCAGTTGGCTTTCACGCATTAGTTGCGGCAGTTCCTCAAGGAATGGCGCCACCTTCGCAGCAATGCCCAGCTTGCGATACAGTTCGGCCGTCCGACCGACGTCGCGCTGGCCGGTTTGATGCACGACCTGCCACCCATGCAGCACGGCACCAGCCTTGTAAAGCGCCCGAGGAACTTGTTCGTTCAATGTCTGCGCGCCACCGCTGCCCCCCATCACCAACAGTGTTCGCCTGCCGGCGAAACGGTCAGGAAGGTTTCGCGGTTGGAAGGCACGTTCGAGGAAAGGGCGCCGGAGCGGATTCCCCGTCACGCGAACGCGCGAGCCGTGCTTCAAATAGGGCCGAATCCCATCGAATGCGGAACAGACACCGCTCGCCCCCGGTGCCAGCCACCGTGTGGCACGTCCCGGCACGGCGTTTTGCTCGAGCAATAGATAGGGGATGCCTGCCGCCGCGGCAGCTCGCGCCGCGGGCACACTGGCGTAGCCGCCCAGCCCGACGACGAGTCCGACCTGTTGCTCGCGCAGATGACGTCGTGCCGCATAGTAGCCCGCCACATTCTCGGTCACGAAGCGCAGCGCTTCGGCCGCGCGTCGTGGGAACGGCCGGCTAGGAAGCCTCAAATAGGCGAAGCCCGCTTGTTCGGTGTAGCGCGCCTCGAAACTTTTGCCAGTTCCTGCAAAGGAAATACGTAGCTGCGGCGCGTGGCGGTGCAAATAGTCGGCCACGGCCAGGCCCGGAAATAAATGCCCCGCGGTGCCGCCGCCGGTAAACAGGATGTGATTGCGTAACTCGTTCATGACACTGGTCCAAGATTCAATCCGCCGCGCGAGTCGTCCGATGCGGCTCGGGCGGTGAATGCTACTAGGACACGATCCTCTTCAAAATAGTTCGGCGAAAGTTGGCGGTTCTTGGTTCAACGCCCTGGCCCCCTCGGAAGGCAAAAATGCCGATTGTCCGGGTCGGGCAAACCCGGTCGCCCCCGTTGCGAGCGTCGCCAGGCCGGCCACGGCGCATAAGCCGGCCGCAATCCAGAACCGCACCACGATCTTGTCCTCGGGCCAACCTCGCAATTGAAAGTGGTGATGCAGTGGCGCGCACAAGAACACGCGTCGACGCATCCATCGATACGACCCGACCTGTATGATCACACTCAATGCTTCGACGACAAATACACCGCCGATCACGACGAGCAACAACTCTTGCCGCGTGATGACGGCGACGAGCCCCAACACCCCGCCGAGCGGCAGCGACCCTGCGTCTCCCATGAATACGGATGCCGGATGACAATTGAACCAGAGGAACGCCAGGACACCGCCACCGAAAGCCGCGCAAACGACGACCATCTCTCCCGTACCAGGAACGTACGGCGCCCAGCGCCGCGGCCAAGTCCGCCCGCCCGGCAATGAAGGCAACCAAACTCAATGCCGCGGCCGACCAAACCAGACATCCGCCCGCCAGACCGTCGAGCCCGTCCGTCAGATTCACGGCGTTCGACGAAGCGATAACAACGAGCGCCGCCCACGGCACGAACCAGCACCCCATTTCAAAGCTACCCACCCAAGGCAGGTTCAGTTTCGTCGCGTCCGGAACGTGCAGATGCACCGAGTAGATAAGTGTGGTCGCGGCGATTGCGATGACGGCTTGCGCTGCCAGCTTGCTTCGGGCGGAAAGTCCCCGTTGCGCGGTGCGCAACTTGATCCAATCGTCGATCGTCCCCAGCCCGCAAAGCGCGGCGGCGGTGACTAGCGTGATTCGCAAATACGCATTGTCGCGATCGCCGAACGCGAGTGCCACGGCAACCACCAACCCCGTCAAGAACACGCCGCCCATCGTGGGCGTGTTTTGTTTTTTCGCGTGCAGGCGGGCCACCTCGGCCGACGCCGTCTTGACCGGTTCGCGATAGCGGACCCGCAGCCAGGCAATGCAGCGCGGGCGCAAAGCATTGCCAACAGAAAGCTCGCGACGGCCGCCAGCACGGCGCGCGTTGATAAGCCGAGGTTGTGTTCACCCGGCGGAACAGGCCCGAGAAGTCCCGGCCAGGCAGCAGACAAACGCTGAGCCAGCAAGACAAACATGGACAACTGCTCGAATGAACCAGTGAAATGTGGCGGTGTCGCGTGAGGGGCTGGCGCTCTTGGGGCAAGTGCGCCGGCCCCGCCCGTGGCCGGCGTCTTAAAACTTTGTGCCGGCAGCCGATTTCACTCGGCCTCGGCGTGTTCCCTGAGCCGTCGGAGCGGCGTTTTACCGCCGCCCCGACGCTCAGTGCTTGAGTTCCATCGCGAAGCACTCACCGGCGCGGTCGACCCAGTAACCGCGTGATCCAGCGAGCCAATGCTCCTACCCAGGAGGGAGGGTAGTGTCGAGTTCCCGCAAACTCTACACCTTCGATGGAGCTCACAAATGTATCGGGTTGATTGTTCCTTTGTTCGTCACACCGCTAGGCCACGCAACTCACTTCGCGCCGTGCCAGCAGCTCGACGAGCCGTTCCATCGCCAGGCGCGCGATCCCTTGATCAGAAGTACGTCTCCCGGCTGCACGACGTCCTGACAGTGCACCATCAGTTGTTCCACGTCGGTCACGGCCACGGCCCGCGACATTGGCATGCCAGCGGTCCGCGCGCCGTCGACTACTTCGTCGCGATACTTCCCGCAGGCTAACAACATGTCGGCTCCGCACACCGTCACCACCTGGTCGCCCAGGTGCCGGTGCAAGCGACCGGCCGCTTCGCCGAGTTCACGCATGTCGCCGCAAACGACGATCCGGCGGCCCGGCGCGTTGATGTTGCGCAGCAGTTCCAGCGCGGCCCGCATCGCAACGGGGCTGGCGTTGTACGAGTCGTCGATGATCGTGGCGCCGCCGACTTTGAAAATCTGACACCGCATCGGAGGTGGCTCGAAATCGCATAGCCCGCGACTGATCTCCACGTCGCGCATGCCAAAGATCCGGCCGACGGCCACGGCGGCCAGTGCGCTACACAAGTGATGGCGGCCCCAAACGGCCACCGACATGTGCGTGCCGTCGACGTCGAAACTCAGCCGGCCGTCGCGACTCTCGACGTTGGTTGCAACCAGATCATTCTCGAGCGATCGGCCAAACCACACGACCTTCGCCCGGCAGCCCGACGCGAGTCTTCGCAGTCGCGCGTCGTCGCCGGCCAGCACGGCGTAGCCGTCGCTTGGCAGGGTCGCGAGTAGTTCGGCCTTGGCGGCCGCGACTGCGTCGAGCGAACCAAAGCCGCCCAGGTGCGCGTCGCCAATCCGCGTGATCACACCGACCTGCGGCCGGCACAGTTCCGCCAAACAGCCAATTTCGCCGGCAGCGCTGGCGGCCAATTCCAACACGGCAAAATCATGCCGCGGTTCCATCGCCAGCATCGAGAGCGGTACGCCCACGTGGTTGTTGTAGTTCTTCGGGCTGCCGATGCCGCAAAATTGTTGTTCGAGTACGGCTCGAATCATCTGCCGGGTCGTTGTCTTGCCGACGCTGCCGGTCACCGCCACCACGCGGCCACTCGAGCGGCCTCGGTTCCAGCAGGCCAGCTTCACCAGCGACTGCCGCGCGTCATCGACTTCCAGGCTCCAGCATCCTGGCGCCGGTTGAACGTATTTCTGACCCACGACCACGCCTTCGGCGCCGCGAGCGAACCCATCGCCGACAAATTGGGCTCCGTCGAACTGACTTCCCGGCAGCCCCCAGAAGACATCGCCATGCTGTACCTGCCGGCTGTCGGTGACGACTCGGCCCACGCGCGCCATTTCGCCATGACGTGGTGCAAGCGTCGCCAGCCGCAAGCGACCACCCACGATTTCATGCAATTGCTTGACGGTTACATCCACCATGCACTTCACCTGCTGGCCGGGCCTGCTTCGCCCGCACCGGTTTGACGTCTATCTTCCAGCTTTATGAGTTCGATACGCTGGCCAGCGCGCCATACGGCGATGCGGGCTCCAGGTTGTACAAGTACCGCCGCGCCACTTCGCGGTCGTCGAGCGCGAGCCGCCGCTCGCCCACGATCTGAAAGGCTTCGTGTCCGCGGCCTGCGATCAGCACGCAATCATCCGGACCGGCCAGCGACAGGGCATACCGAATCGCTTCCGACCGATCGGGCACGTAACGCACCGCCTCGCGCCGCTGACAGCCGGCGAGGATGTCGGACGCAATCGAACCGGGATCCTCGTGCCGTGGGTTGTCGGTGGTCACAACGGCCACGTCGGCACGCTGCTCGACGGCGCGTCCCATCAAGGGCCGCTTGACCACGTCGCGATTGCCACCGGCGCCAAACACGCAAATCAATCGCCCAGCCGCGACCGCGCGAATCGTCTCCAGCGCCGTCTCCAGGGCATCGGGCGTGTGGGCGTAGTCAACATAGACGCCAAACGGCTGTCCGCATTCGATCCGCTCGAGCCGGCCCGGCACGCGGCTGACGTTTTCCAGTCCGCGGACAATCGTCGGCAGGTCGATCCCCTCGGCCAGGCCCACGGCCGCGGCAATCAGGCAATTGTGCACGTGGTGGTCACCGATCATCGCGGTCCGCACGGCCGCGGTCATGTCGCCGGCCGTCAGCAAAAATGTTTGTTCGCTCTTCGATCGATCGAGCAATTGGGCCGTCACGTTGGCCATCGAATGCATGCCCACCGTCAATACGCCGCCTGGAACCAGCGGGGCGTACTCGCGGCTTGCCGGATCGTCGGCGTTGACGACCGCCAGGCCGGCTGGCCCTAGCGCTTCGAAGATCCGGCTCTTGGTCTGGTGGTAGTGGACGAGCGTTGGGTGGTAGTCGAGGTGATCGCGACGCAAGTTCGTCAGGCACGCCGCGGCCAGTTCGATGCCGGCGATCCGCCGCTGGGCAATCGCATGGCTGGAAATCTCCAGCACGGCGTGCGAGCAGCCGTTTTCGACCATCCGCCGCATCCAGGCGGCAATCTCCGGCGCAGTCGGCGTGGTCAACTCCGCGGGCGTCGTCTCCAATCCGTCAAAGCATTTGAGCGTCCCCAGCAGCCCCGCGCCATAGCCGGCGGCTTCCAGCACGCTGGCGACCAGGTGCGTGGTGGTGGTCTTGCCGTTGGTGCCCGTCACTCCGATCGTGCGCAACTTGCGGCTCGGATGTCCGGCAATCGCCTGGCACAGCGCACCCAGCGCCTGCCGCGAGTCCGGCACCACGTACACCGGCACGGCGGCCTTCACCGGCCTCTCGGCAACGACAGCCGTCGCGCCGCGGGCCACGGCCTCGGCAAGATGGTCGTGGCCGTCGACGTGTGTGCCACGGATGGCAACGAAGGCATCGCCGGGGTGGCAGGCGCGCGAATCGCACGAACAGCCCGTCACGCGCAGCTCACCTGAACCGTCGATGACGGCCCCGGAAAGCATCTCGCGCAAGCTCAGTGGCTCGCTCGACGAACCCAACCGCGACATGAGAGCCTGGCCTCCGTGCCAAAGCCGTTGCCACCAAGACGCGCTTCGGCGGCCTCACCAGCCTGCCCGGCGCATCTCTATTTAATAAAGCGTTCCGCGGGAAGACCTCCCACCAGAACCACCCGTTTCAGAAAACAGCGTGGCGGGATTCTGGCGATTTCCCGAGACCTGTCAAGGCGGGTTTATCTAGGAGGGCGGAGCGCGGATGTTCTGGAACGAAGCACGCTAGCAGACCAATCACTGTTGCTCGACACGCATGACGCTTGCACGCGTTGAATTGCCCCTGCACATCGCTTGGTTCGACTGGTTTCTCACCTGCCCCGGACCGCGATAGAGATCATCCCGGGGGGCATTCCGTTCCAAGATCGTCTTCGGCCGCAAGGTGGACTGGATAGCGGCGATGCGCACCTCGTTCTGGAGTGGATCCGCAGGAAATACCCAGGGTTGTCGCCTCCATTGCGCCCTTGCTTGCTTCGATCTGCTGTTGGTCTGTGTCCCACCTCGAGATCTGGAAATTGCCGCCTGATTTTCGTCCGCGGAAATTGCTCGCTTGAATTCGGGCCAGCACCTGGTGCACAATCGCGAGCAGTCCGGTGGCCTGCGTGGCCAAGTGGGGACGTTAATCCCGGGGCGTAGGATCGGCTTGTCTGAGCCCCGGCGCAAGCGGCACGTGATTTCCGTGAACAACGTTTCGCGGCCGCTTATGTCCTCGACCCATGCTCCTCCGATCACTCGCGCTAGCTGCAGATAGCGCTCGGTGTGGGAGGTCGTGCCGCGGGAGCTTTGCCCAAGTCTCAGGCGGGTCCCGATCGGCGGGAACGGCGTACGGTTGGAAACGACCGCCTGAGCAAAAACGGGTGGCCGTTCCGCGTGCCGCTGTTCTCGGTCGATGGTCGAGGAGTGGTCAACTAACCCTTAACAAGCGTTTCAGAGTCCAATCCCGGCTCAACCGGGCCAGCGGCACCATTTTTATTGCTTCGCCAGCGCGCCGCTGCGCGCTTGCTCCGCGCCCGTATCCCTTGCCTCCTCACTTTGTGCCTTCGTGTCTTGGTGGCGAATCCCTTGCTTGGACTCTACGAAAGAAGAATCAACCACCAAGGCACCAAGAACACAAAGAAGGAAAAGCAAAAACCAGTCGAGTTCAATGCCAGTGATAAGGACCAATTTCGGAACGGTACCAAGCACGGCCTTGTCGGGCCTTCAACAAGCAACCGAATCGGCCGCGGAGTTCACCGACCAAGCCATGCCTCCTGTTCTCCACTCCTTTGTGTCTTCGTGCCTTTGTGGTGAATCCCCGGTTTCGGAACGACAACGCAAGAATCAACCACAAAGGCACCAAGAACACAAAGCACCAAAAGCAAAAGCCAGTCGCGCGTCCCTCGATCTCCAACAAGCAACCGAATCGGCCGCGGAGTTCACCAAGCAAGCCAAGCTTCCTGTTCTCCGCTCCTTTGTGTCTTCGTGCCTTCGTGGTGAATCCCCGGTTTCGCAACTGCGACAGAAGAATCAACCACCAAGGCACCAAGGACACAAAGACGGAAAAAAGCAGCGACGTCCGGACACGTTCGCGCTCACTACGACCTCGAAATTGGAGTGACTCTCGCAGTGGAGTGCCACGCGGCCGAGGAACGGGGAGCCGCGAAGTCGGCGCGCTTCGGGTACAACCTCGGGCCTGCCCAGCGGTGATACCCCCGATTGCCGTGCACGGTCCGGATCACCTGGCAAGAACGTCCGGTTTTTGATGGCGGCCGCCACGACAAAGGTTAGAGTATGGGTGGATTGTTCATTGGTTGCGAATCATGCTCGACAGGATGCCAGCCGGAGCTGGCGACTGCACGACACCCTCATCAGCGGCGAAATTGTTTCCATGTCTGACGACGACTTTGGTATTGAGAGCCTGGCGGCTTATTTGCACCTCGATCCGGCGCAGGTGCTCAAGCTGGTCGAGCGGGGAAAGTTGCCGGGCCGCAAGGTGGCCGGGCAGTGGCGATTCGCGCAGCCCGAGATTCATCATTGGCTGGAAGAGCAGATCGGCCTCTCGACCGACGCCGAGCTCGTGCAGATGGAAGGGGTGCTCGACAAGGCCGCCACCGCGGCCGGCGAGGCGGCCATCTCGTTTGCCGACCTACTGCCGCTCGAGGCGATTGCCGTGCCGCTGCCCGCGCGGACCCGCGGCAGCGTCATCACCTCGCTGGTCGACGTGGCCGCGCGGACCGGCTGGCTGTGGGATACGGCCAAGCTGGCCGAGGCGGTGCGTGCCCGCGAGGATATGCTCCCCACGGCGCTCGACGGCGGAGTGGCGCTGCTGCATCCCCGCCGCCCGCTGGCCAGCATTCTCGCGCAGCCGTTCGTCGCCTTTGGCCGCACGGCCACGGGCATTCCGTTCGGAGGCCGAGCACTGACCGATCTTTTTTTTCTTATCCTGTCGGTCGACGACCGCGGACATTTGCGCGTATTGGCAAGGCTCAGCCGGTTGCTCTCGGACCCCGGTTTGATCGACCAACTGCGGTCGGCCAGTGATGCGGCGGCCGTTCGTGAAGCGCTGCTGGAGTGCGAAAGGGGCCTGATTTGACGAGCTAATCTGCGCTCGCCGCGCCCGCGGCCCCCTGATGCCGGCACGTTGCCGGGGGCCTACTGGCGGGGCTGAATTGGGTTGGTTCGAATCCTGGGGAAATCCTTTGACAAAGGAAGCGTAAAAGCAGATACTAGGGTTCGGGCGCTGGCCAGGAGTGTCGGCGCCGGCAATTCTCTTATTATCTTTTAGTGACCACGGCTGCGATCGACGCGTGGTGTCCCATCCATGACAAGGGGGTGCAGGTTATGACGGGCAGAAAACGTGGATTTACCCTGGTGGAGCTGCTGGTGGTGATCGCCATCATCGGCGTGCTCGTGGCGCTGTTGCTGCCGGCCATTCAGGCCGCGCGAGAGGCCGCTCGGCGGTCGAAGTGCACGAACAACATCAAGCAGTTCGGCATCGCGATGCAAACCTATCACGACGCGCTGAAAACGTTCCCGCCTGGCGCCATCGACACTGGTACCACCTTCGATCAGAATCAAACGTATTCGTCCTTCTATGCGATGATGCTGCCTTACTTCGAGGAAGCAGCTCTCAAAAGTCTTTACAACCAGACGACCGACTGGCAGCATCAGACCGGGGTTTGGGATGTTACGAAATCGTCGGGCGGTTACTACTACTTCACGGTTCCGGCCACGGTGATCCCCGTGTTTAATTGTCCGAGCGCCGACGGCGAAAATCCCCATGAAGACATACAATTGTCGACGGTATTTCTGATCGCGGTTAATAAAAGCGGCAATCCCAGCTATCAGCTAAAGAACCAGGGGTACGGCACGACAAACTACATCCTCTGCAAGGGTATTTCCGACACGTGGTGCAGAGCTCCCGGAAACCAAACGAAGTACTACCGTGGCATTTTTGACGTGAACTGGGGCGCGCCGATCCGCAAGATCACCGACGGCACGTCGCACACGATTGCCATGGGTGAGGGAGCCGACGGTTCCGCCTGGTCGATCACGAGCCTGAATGCGCCTAGCAACAATCGCTACGTTCCGACGACCAAATCGAACAATGGACTTCCTTACAAGCCCTGGGCCGGCTGGATTTGCGGGCAGGTCGCGTTTACGCAAGTGGCTACCGGTGCCATTGCCCTCTTCGAGACGGGGATCTATGCCTGCACGCTCGAACCGATGAACAAAAATCCGGTGACCCAGTGCTGGAGCCCCAATAACGGAGCGGGCCAGGAAGATTTTATTTCGATACCACCGGCGAATGGCATATTGCCGCCGGCTGGTCCTGGTTCGCCAACCATGACCCTAGGCCCGAAAATATTGAATTCAAGCTACTCCAAGTCAAATCCGACCGGCATGTGGCAGTTCTCTACCGCCAACTTCAGGAGCGATCATAGTGGCGGAGGCAACTTCCTGTTTGCCGACGGCTCCGTGCACTTCTTGGGCGACGACATCGACATGCTCACCTACCAGCGGTTGTCGACCATGAGAGCGGACGACGTCGTTGACCTTCCGGAATAGTTGCTAAACCAAGCGAGCCCCTCAAAAGCCCCGCGCAGCAGCGCGGGGCTTTTTTTGCGCCCGCGGAGTACAGACGTGCGTCACTCTTAGCCGACAAGACGCTCTACGCTACACTGCGACCAGGGCTGCCAATCCGTTATTGGTTCGCCCGCCAATCTCAGTCGAAAACGCAGACTGGAACCGCACCTTCATGGATCCACACGACGTCCTGCTCGTTGGCGAACTGCCCCGCTCGACCAGCGGTTATGACGGCACGGAGCTAACCGCCTGGGTGCCGGGCGCGCGCCGAGTCGCCGATTTGTCGCGCGCTCTTAACGTGCTCGGCGACGCCGTGGCATACGCACCCTCGCTCATTGTCCTCTGCGAGAGGCGGCCCGGCGTCTGGAGTGAAGCGGCGGTCGCCACGCTCCGCGCGGCCGCTCCCTTGGCTCGCCTGCTCCGGCTCTCGGGAAGCTGGTGCGAGGGCCAATCGCGAAGCGGGCGGCCACCCTCGGGTTGTCCGGCAATCTACTGGCACCGGTGGCCCTCGCGCATGGCCATCGAGCTCGAAGCCTCCCTGGACGGTCGCCGTCCAAGTTGGTCGCAGCCTCTTACGGCAACCCCGGAAGAACAGCTCTTGGCGGGTGATTCGCTTTCGTTGGGAAACGTAGATCAATCCGGCGCGATTCTCGTTCGGGCTCCGACTTCGGCCGCCAGCCGTGCCCTTTGCGAAGTCTGCCGCCGCGCCGGTTACCAGACGTTCGTCGCCGGAGCTGCCGCTCCCGCCCCCTCGATACGATTCCACGCCATACTGTGGGATACGCACGCCGCCGCGCTACAGGATGACGAACGAATCGGTCGCATACGAGAACAATCGCCAGGGACACCGATCCTGGCAATCACGAGCTTTCCGCGTCCGGACGATGTGCGTGCCGCTTGTGCGGCGGGAGTCGCCAGCGTGATTTCCAAGCCGTTTCAAACCGCCGAGCTGTTGTGGCAGCTCCACCAGGCCGGGAAATCGCCGCCGGACAGCCCCCTTGCGACGTAGCATTCGGACTTGCACCTTCGCCCGCCAGCCGCAATGACACGGGCGCCTCTTTCGCCGGGACGTCCATTGTCGTTACACTCGGGGCACCTCACGGGCCAACGATGCGCGTATCTGCAAATACCGCGGTGGCGGAACGGTCGCAGTCGACTGGCCCGCGGCGCCCACACACCACCCAACGCGGGACGATTGCCAGGATGAGCCAGACCAGGTATGCATTGATCAGCGGAGCCGGCAGCGGATTGGGCCGCGCGCTTTCCGTCGCGCTCGCCCAGCGCGGTTGGCACATCGCCGTTGCCGATATCAACGACGCGGGCGGCGAAGAAACCCTGAAGCTCGTTCGAGCCGCGGGCGGAGACGGGCGCGTCGAACACTTGGACGTGACAAAAGTCGAACAATGGGAAGCGTTGCGCGACCGGCTGCAAGCCGATTGGCCGCAGCTTGACCTGCTGGTGAACAACGCCGGAGTCGGTGTGGGCGGCGAAGTGGGCAAACTTCCGCTGGAAGACTGGCAATGGATCGTCAATATCAACCTGTGGGGTGTGATCTACGGCTGCCACACGATGGTCGAATGGCTGAAGGCGAATCCGCGCGGCGCCCACATCGTGAACATCGCGTCGATGGCCGCGATCGTATCGGCCCCCAGCATGGCGCCCTACAACGTCACCAAGGCCGGCGTGCTCTCGCTCTCGGAAACGCTTTACGGCGAGTTGTTGCCACATCATGTCGGCGTGACTGGTGTCTGCCCTTCGTTCTTTCCCACGAGCATTGTCAAGAGTGGCCGCTTTCAGGGAGACGCACAACGCGAGGTCGCCACCAAGCTGATGGCCGACGCGAAATGCACGGCCGAACACGTGGCGCAGAAGATTCTCCAGGCCGTCGATCGCAAGCAACTGTACGTCACGGTGCCGCGCGAGGCCACGTTCTTCTGGCGACTCAAGCGTTTGATGCCCGTGGCGCGTGCTGAAAATGATTGCCTCGCGCAACCTTTCTGGTGCGGCCACCACGAGCGGAAAGTGATGCTCCACCCGCGGAAGCCGCGAAGCTTTCCCAGTGGCCTCTACCTGGCTGAGAGTAGTCGGCAGTTGCTGAAGGTAATTTGCCTGGTGCTCGCGCCTCCCCGATGGGCGTCGACTTCGACAATCGTTCGAGGTAAATCAAAGCCGTCGACCCGCTGCCAGGCATTTAGGTAGCCAAGGCTCGTCTGCAGTTCGCCGGTCTTGGAATCGAAGAAATTCATGGTAAAGGAACGGGGAAGATACTTCCCTTCCGGATTCCGCTCGATCTCCAACACGCTGATCGTGAACCGCATCGTCGGACCCGCCGAACGGTTCACTTCCATGATGACGTCGTCTTTGATGCGGTAGTGCTCTGCAGTCTCGGATCGCCCAAATCGATCTTGCGTCCCAGTGGATGCACGCCTTCCTCTTGGGCCCAAGTCACGTTGCCCTCAGAAACTTCGCCGTCCGGCATGCGGTGCTGAACCATTGAGTTGAGCTGTTCCTCCACCCAGTCGGCAATGTTCGACTTTGGCATATCGAGTGTCACCACACCATCGCGATCGATCTCCATCGTACCCTTGATGACCTTCTCGTCCGAGAGAACAGTCAGGTCGGCCTTGAAACCGGGGAAGTCCTGCCAGACCGCTCGGTGTTTACGTGCCCGCACCAAAGCGTTGATGGCGGAGACAGACTCAACGGCCTGTTCTTCGGCTGGTGTACGGCTGGGAACGTCAACGGTGAGTGTCGCAAAGTGCCAGGTTTGGCTGAACTTCTTGCCGTCGCGCTCGCCGCTGTTGTCGGCATCGATCTTCGCGGTACGCACGGCCCATTGACCGGGCGTGACTTCGACCTCCGCCCGTCCCTGGTCGTCGGTGGTCAACTCGTGCTGCTGGCCGGTGGGGTCTACGAACAGTACGTCGCAATCCTTGATCGACTCGCCATCGTAAAGCACCTGAATGGATAGCTTCCGATCTTGAAGCGAAGGAACAATGTCGAGTTTCAATTTTTTGGAGTGGGACAAACTGGGGTGTTTCACCCAATCTCCGGTGAGCCCCTTCGCATAGTACTGCAGCAGCGGCCCTGCCACCGGTCCGCGCGAGTAAACACCATAATCCCAAACACCTTCCAGGCTGGCACCGTCGCATGCACATTCGGCCACCAACACGGCTTCATCTTCTGTCGAGGAATCGAGTTTTAATTCCGCAGTGGTTCCGTCGGCTTTACGGAGCCAGACCTGAGCCTTGGCGGCCTTGCCGATCAAGTCGGCCTCGCCGGGAGCGGGCTCCTCGGAAAAATAGAGTCTCGCCTGGCCCTTTCCACCGACACTCGGCCTCAAGTCAAGCCAAATAAAGTGCGCCCAAGCGGGCGTGCCGAGCGCGGCGGCACAAACGAGGCCCAAGCATACATTGCGAAGCATTGCTGGTTTCCTTTCAAAGCGAAACGGACGGCATCACTATCAAATTGTTGGGCCGGCGATCCGTCGTCGGCAATCGGTTGTTGTTGGAATTTCAGCGAATCGGACGGCGCGTCGTTCAGTAGGCCGAGTTGTCGATCATTTCTCCACCTTCGCGAGTCGCCAGGGCTTTGTACAGGTTTGGATCAATCTCGTCGCTGATGAAGCGGACGCTGCCGTCAACAAAGGCGAAGTTCACGCCACCTGCGTGATCGCTGCGGAAGGCCTCGTAACCAACATTGTAAAACCCGTACTTTATCGCACCGACGGTCGCGCTGTTGATCGGACCGACCGTTGACCCCCAGGTAACTCCGGCATAGCCCACGGCCCAGCGCATAGCGCCCCCGCGGACGGAATTCGCGGAATGACAGGTGGTCCAATAGTAGTCCGTCAGGCCATAGTCCATTTCACCAACCATGAACGTCTTCGAAGAGCCGTCGCCTGCGGAAATCTTGGCAATCGACGTCCGGCCAAATCGCGGGTGGACGATTGCGCCGTTGTGCTTTGGAATCAGGTTCAGTTGGATGAAGCAAACGTCCGAACTCGTCGATACGGCATAGCTTCCCGGGGCACCTTTCTCCGCGCAGGCCGGGTCCGGGTCGGGCACGTCACGCGGCAGCACCATTGAGGGACAGAGGTACGGAGAGACAATCGTGCTAGAAACTTTCAGATTATCGCCGTCGCGATAATCGGCCGATTTGTCGTAGCCGTCGGCTAAGTTTCCTTCCTCCAAGAAGGGAAGAATAATGTAAAACGTACTGGTCCCGGCACCAACCGTGCCCTGGTCGATGCGTGCGGGGGGCAAATGACGGCAAGTGTCGTGATACAGGTGGATGGCGGTGCTAATTTGTCGCAGGTTATTCCGACAGGAAGCACTGCGGGCAGCCTCTCGCGCGGCTTGGATGGCTGGCAACATGATTGCCACCAGCACGCCGATGATCGCAATGACGACCAGTAACTCCACGAGCGAGAAGCCGGCGCGACGGGCCGAGAGCATTAAGCGTGACCGAACCATTCTGTTCCTCATTCGCGCCTTCGTCAGCGAATTGAATCAACACGCTGGCGGCGGGCCGCCGAAGGGGCACGCCGGCTCGCCGCCTGGTGGGAGATTTTTCGTCTACTTGCGACTTTCGATTCGGCAACGGCCAAACCACACGAGCGCCGGGACGGCAAGAAACGCAATCAACGCGCTTGCCGGTTCGGGTACGACGGTAAGCTCAGGTGAAGTCTGAGACTCGGAAGAACTGAACACGGCATACACCCAATTGGGCAACGCGCCCACCGGAACGTCGACGACAAGTGCCAGCCCATTGTTTGCCACACTGCCGTCGAGCCAATCCTTGACAAGCGCCGTCACGTCGAATGACACGCTCTGATCAACCCCGTCGATGGAAATCGAATCGTAGGCGGGACCGGTCGTGGAGGGCATGTTGTCATATGTTAGTGTCGCCTCATCCCAGATGCCGGCCCCCAACGCGAACAGACTGACGACAATCGGACTAGCGGGCGCGGGGCTGGCACCAAAGCCCGTAACCGTGGTGTCGATCACATATAAACTCAGCGTGGCCGACGTAACGTCGGCGGCCCCGAGTCCCACGCCGGACAGGTCGAATCTCAATGCCGACTTGGTGTTGTGACCCGTGGTCGTCGCACCAGCGGGCAGGTACTCGGAAAATGGTGGCGAACCATTAAGCGGTGTCGTGCCTAGAAACTGATAGCCAAAACCATCGTCGGTCGGCAGCAGCGACGCGCCGTGCACCGCATGTGCGGTCAGACCGGCGGCAACTGCAATCAAGGTGAAAAACAAATGGCGGTTCATGTCGATTCTTTCCTCGGTTGTGAAATGCGGATCTCAAACACAACGGGTTCCCAATACCTACGCTCAAAACAATTCAGCAGCTGCTCCTTTCTCGGCACTCGGGGTGAATCGGCGGCCTGCGCGGCGAGAAATCTCGCAGAACGGACAGACAGCCCAAGCCATTGAGCGTGGCGGGCGAATCGGCACGAGCACGTGCCAGGAGGCGGGCTAGCTCTAGAAATTGAGATCGCGTCTCAATTAGTGTCATATTAACCGTTTCTTGCGCGGCGTCAATCCGCGTCTCGGAAAAAAAGTGCGTTGTCGTAAAGCATTTATTTACTATAGTTTACATTGAAAAAATGCTGACCGATTCACTTCACCTGGCCACGTTATTGACATATAGTCTCAATAAACGTAGAACTAGTCGCCATGACTCAACCTGGCGACTTAAACTCTGCTGGTGTGCGGTGAACACCGAACCAATCAGACCTGACAGCACTTCAAACCCCGTTGATGCGGGAGCTTGCCGGCGTGAAGTCAACTCGCGGGAGTTGATGCAAGGCAATCGCGAGATCGTGATTCGCCACGGCACCGAGGCTTACCGGCTAAGCGTCACGCGCAGCGGCAAGCTCATTCTCCGCAAATAGCGCTGGCATAAACGAACGCGGCAGAAGTGGGGGCCGCTGCGGATCAGCAACGTCTCAAAACGGTGCGAGCTGAACTGCGTTCTAGAACGTCTTGGCCAGAGAGCCGCCGTCGACCACCAAAACTTCTCCGGTAATGTAGCTGCCTGCCTCACTTGCCAGCAGCAAAGCGGGACCGGCCAGTTCCCGCGGGTCGCCCCACCGTTCCAGCGCCGTGCGTGCGGCCAGCGCCTTCTTCTGTTCGGGGGACAGCAGTGACCCAGGCAGGTCGGTAAGAAATGGTCCCGGGGCAATGCAATTGACCGTGATGTTGAATGCGCCGAGGTCGAGTGCGCTGGCGCGGGCTAGCCCCAACAACGCGCTCTTGGTGGCCGAGTACGAGTTGCGGGCGTCCTTCGAGGCCAGGCCCATGATCGACGAGATGTGGATTACGCGGCCCCATTTTCGCGCTTTCATTTGCGGCACCAGCGCCCGGGTAAGCAACATACATGAGGTGAGATTAAGCTCGACAATCCGATCCCAAGCTTCGTCGGTAATTTGATCGATTGCTTGAGGCACGTTGCTGCCCGCATTGTTAACCAGAATGTCGACGCGGCCCATCTCGGCCAAGGTCCGTTCGGCAAGCCCCTTCACCTGATCGCGATTGGTCATATCGGCGACGACGTACACGACTTTTGCCTTGGTACCATCTTGAATTTCCGCCTGTGTTTTTTTGAGCTCGTCTTCGTGCCGGCTCGAAATCACGACGTCGGCGCCCGCTTCGACAAACACACGGGCCATCGCCTTACCAAGCCCCTTACTGCCACCAGTTACCAGTGCAACACGTCCCGAAAGGTCGAACAGCGGATGCATGATGAAGTCTCCTTGCAGAACGTGGGTTCGCCAGAAAGGGGAAAAGGCAGCCACACGGTGTGGCTATCCCCCGGTCGCCTCGGATTGCGCTACAGTGCCTCGCACACCAAATCGCCGACATCGGACGTGCTATAGCCCATCTTGCCAGCAGCCTGGCTCTTCATTTTGGTGCCCGTTACGACCTGAATCGCCGATTGAATCCGCTGGGCGGCTTTGGGCTGGCCGGAGTGCTCGAGCAGCATGCTCATGGCGTTAATGGCCGCAATGGGGTTGATTTTTCCGGTACCGGTGTACTTGGGTGCGCTGCCGCCCATCGGTTCGTACATGCTGGTGCCGCCCGGATCGGGATTAATATTCCCGCCCGCTGCGACGCCCATACCGCCCTGTAGGATACCGGCCAGGTCGGTGATAATGTCGCCGAACATGTTCGTGGTGACGATGACGTCGTAGTATTCGGGATTTTTCACCATCCACATGCAGCAGGCGTCAACGTGGTTGTAGTCCGGCTTGATGTCCGGATACTCCTGGGCCACGTCTTGAAATGTGCGCCACCACAAGTCGTGCCCGTAAGTGAGCACGTTGGTCTTGGCCACTAGCGTGAGCATCTTTTTGGGATTGTTTCGCTTGCGCGTGAATTCGAAGGCCCAGCGGATGCAACGCTCGCAGCCCTTGCGAGTATAGACGGCCGATTGCATCGCCACCTCGTCGGGGGTGTTCTTCTTTAGAAAACCGCCCACACCGCAGTACAGATCCTCGGTGTTCTCGCGGACGACGACGAAGTCGATGTCGTCGGGTCCCTTATCGCGGAGTGGGGTCTCGACGCCGGGGAAGAGCTTCACCGGGCGGAGATTGATGTATTGATCGAGTTGAAAACGAAGCTCGAGCAACAAGCCCTTTTCCAAGACGCCGGGCTTTACCTCCGGGTGACCGACCGCGCCGAGGTAAATGGCATCGAACTTCTTGAGCTTCTCGACAGCCCCCTCGGGCAGGATCTCGCCGGTTCGCAGGTAGCGATCGCCGCCAAAATCAAAGTCGGTCGTTTCAAACTTGAAACCGTCAAGTTTGGCGACAGCCCGGAGGACCTTGATGCCCTCGGCGGCCACTTCCGGGCCGGTGCCATCTCCGCCTACGACGGCGATTTTAAGTGATCGGTTGGCGTTCAATGGACCCCCCGGGGTAGTGACCGTAACGAACGAAAACGAGGATTCTAGCAGTGGCGAGCCAGCGTCTCAAGTTGCCAAGGTGAGTAGAGCGGCCGCACCATCTCGCGAATCAAAATGGGCCCGGAATGTTCGAGGTGGCGCGCACGCGATGGCGGCGGAAAAATTAGCCGTCGAGTTGCAAGGCTCGAGTCGGTCGCGTTCAAGAATGTCCAAACGACGAGTGCCAGTGCACTCGGAGCGTGAGCAGACCAAAGGCTCGAGGCCAGAATGATCTACCCCGGCTTCTGGTGACAAGATTCTCGCGTCCCGCCGTGCTCAGCAGACTTTGTGGGTCGGTCAGTCGCAGGCAGACGAAATCCCGCCCGTAGACCGAAAGAACACTGGATCCAGCATAGCCTTGAAACTGCCTACCTCGTCCCGGCTCGCGCTTTGCTCGACCACACGCCTCGCCCCTCGTCGCGGGCCTGGTCCTGGGCTTTGCGAAAGCGGTCTTTCTTTTCGCCGGAGTAGTTGTAGTTGGGTTCCCAACGAGCGAGTCCGGCGCGAAGTAACTCTTCGTTTAGCATCTGGTTGCCCACCCAGACGTAGGCTAGGAAGCGACCGTATTGGTCGAAGCGTTCGCGGTCGAATTCCAGCCGCGCTGTGCCGCCCGCCAAGAAATCGTGCGTAAACTGGCTGGCCTCCGGACCCCACGGCTCGATGGGATGATCGGGTTTGACACTTTCGGGTGTATTGACGCCGATCAAGCGCACACGCATATCGGGAACAAAGAGAATCGTATCCCCGTCAACAACGCGAAGCACTTCATACGAACCAGCGGCGGGCGGGTCGCTTGGAACGGAAGCCCGTGGGCGATCCCAGAACTGCCGAGCAAGTAGCAAGATCACGATCGCCGCGCCTAACATCAGAGCACGGTACGGTCGACGACGAAATCGTCGCATGGGGCGGTTCGTGGCTTGCGCTCCCGCGAATCCCGAAACTTTCCGATGCCAAAGGTCGACTCACCGCAACGAACCGACGTTATGACCGCTGGAGGCGACGCTCAACCTAGTTTTCGCTGAAATCGAACTGCTTGGAGAGCTCGCGCCCGACTGGGTTCTTGAGGAACTTTTTGCGGCACTCGGGACAGAGGTCAAACCGCATTTGCTCATAAACGTCGTCGCCGATCTGTGGGTCGACCGCCTCGCCGGAGCGCTGCAGGATTTCTTGAATTTCCTGCAAATGATCGCGGTCGTCGTCCATGTTGTTCACGGAATCCGGGTCGATCGCCGCGTACACTTCCATCTTTACAACGTAGCGCAGATCCTCCGAATCGAAGGTCCGCTTGCAGCAATCACACGAGTAATGAATCATCAACACGTTCCCCGCGGCAAAATAATTCTGAGGCTTCCATTCTGAACACTTGGAATCGAATCCTTACAGAAAACGAACTAATGCCCTGCGTCACTGAAGGAATCGCAACGCTCTCCGTTCCGTTTGCTGCCCGGTTTTCGACACCAAGCATCACCGCCGCTTCCCATCCTAATGTGGTTGCGCGCGCCACAGCAAGTGATGTTGAGGCAATTTCCGCAATCTTTGTCCGTCGGGAAAATCGCGTGCCAGATTGCTTGACAAACACGCTGGCATGTGCCCGCAGGCCACCTTCCTCGGTTGGCTTATAAGGAGACGGCGACACGAAAAAGGAAGCGGACGAACACGGAAATCCCATGGCCAGACCAATGTTTGGACGCCTCCATGCCCTAGGCGACGCCATTGGTGACGATTACAATAATTTTATGCGGGGCGGAAGCATGCCCACATCCGCCTAAAAGCAAAGTCTGCTGGCTGTGCGTCGGTTGGCCGTTGATTCTGGCGATTGGCGCGGCGCACGGACAGTGTGGGAGAATCCCCATACTTTGGGAGCATGCCCATGGCGAGTTCGGCGTTGACGGCTCCGGCTGGCGCAGCGAGTCCTTTGAGCGCCAGCGTGCTGGTGCTCAATCGCTTTTATATGGCAGTGCACGTGGTCAACGTGCGGCGTGCCTTAGGGCTACTGTGTCGAGAGTTGGCCGAGGTGATCCACCTCGATCAGGGCCAATTCGCCAACTACAATTTCGAGTCGTGGCGAGAAATCAGCGAACTGCGCGCCTCGTTCAAGGAACCGAATGAAGACTGGATTTCGTCGGTCAACTTTGAAATCCAGGTGCCTCGCGTCATTCGCCTGCTTACGTTCGATCGGGTGCCTAAACAGACGATCCGCTTTAATCGTCGCAACATTTTTGCCCGCGACGGAAATCGTTGCCAATACTGCGGCCGCAGTTTTCCGACCAGCGAGTTGAGCCTTGACCACGTGGTTCCCAAGAGCCGCGCGGGTGCGACCTGCTGGGAAAATATCGTGTGTGCCTGCGTCACTTGCAATGTCCGCAAGGGGGGGCGCACACCTCAAGAAGCACATATGAAACTGATTCGCCAACCGGCCAAACCAAAGCGCAGCCCGCTACTCGCAATCAAACTCGGCAATCCGAAATATGAGAGCTGGAAGACATTTCTTGACAGCGCGTATTGGTCGGTTGATCTGAAGTAGGCTGTCGCCGTTGGCTGGCAGAACCTCGCCAGAAATTCGCGGCCGATATTGAATCGGCGGATCCTCGGTTGAATACGGCTTTCGCCGAAGACGACCGGAGGATACGCAAAAAACGGCGATTTCGCGGGCGTCTTTTGGTGTTTTTCGCGATTTCTTTGCTGACTTCCGCAGAGAATCGCCCGGCGGATTCAAAAATTCGCTACAATGGGTTGCTTCAGACTCACGAGGCTGGAGGTAAACCCATGACGAAGACCGAGAGAGACATCTTGCGACATTTCCGTCAATATCGCATCGGCATCAATGAGATGCTGTGCTTCAACACGACGATGGCAAATTCAAACTCGCCCAAATTCCAATCCGCGATGTCGTCCCTTATCCGCGACGGTTTGGTGGTCAAGGAAAGGCACCGCCATGCGTACTCCTTAACGCCGCACGGGTTTACAACCTCGATGTCAGCATAAGCGCCGCGATCACGCAGAGGTGTTCGCACCTCGTCGGCCAAGGAGTCGCCGAACTCTTTGCAAGGGTGGTGGTGCCGCAGGTCATGCCCAACCACGCTACGCGGAGAACAGGCGAAACGGCGTATTTCGCGTGAAGGCGGAGCACTGTGATCGCGGACGACTCAGCCGCGCAAGAAACCCAGCGATGTGCCGGAGACTGTTGGCCGTTTCCGATTGACTTTCGCGCGAGCGCCGCGGGAGTGACCGGCTTGGCGCTGGCGACGCCGGACCCCTTGTAGCTGCGAGACGTAAACCATTCTCAGCGACAGTCGGCGCGACTAACTGCCTGCCAGCGGCTCTTTCTTTTCAGTGATAACTGGGCACTGTGGTGCCATTTCGGCGTTCAGAGCCGTAAATTCCTTCCACTCTTCCGGAAGGTTGTCTTCGTGAAAAATCGCTTCGACCGGACATTCCGGAACGCACGCTTCACAGTCGATGCATTCATCCGGATGGATGTAAAGCATCTTTTCTCCCTCGTAGAAACACTCCACGGGGCAAACCACCACACAGTCGGTGTATTTGCAGGCGAAGCACGGTTCGGCAACAACGTGAGTCATTGACACTGCTCTCCATACTGGCATCCCGCGGTGGACTTCCAATCCCCGCGGAACACAGACTTAAACCCCTTAAAACACAAGCACTTGAAGGCCATTCCTGGGTCCGTCGCGCGAATTCTAGTGCTGGCTATTCTCACTGTCAAGCGACGCTCCATTGCCATCATCGGCTGAGAGCCAACTCCGACTTGCCTGGATCGTGAGCTCTACTTAAAATCAAAGGAGTTAAGGCTTTTCGGAACGCATGTCTGGAACGTCCAGGTTCCTCGCGGAGCCCGCTACCGGCCTCTGTCGGCTGTATCCATAAGGATCGCGAGTGTGGCACTGTCTGAAATTGACCGCAGTCTGCTGCAACGCTGCTTGGCCCGCAAACCGAGGGCCTGGGAAGACTTTGTCGATCGATTTATGGGGCTAGTGGTGCATGTGGTCAACCATTCGGCCCAGTGTCGATCCCTCAGGCTGACCCCCGAGGATCGCGAGGATCTGATCGCCCAGGTATTCTTGACGATCATCAAGGACGACCTATCGGTGCTCCGGCAGTTCCGCGGCGAGAGCAGTCTCGCCACGTATCTGACCGTTATCGCCCGTCGGGTGGTTGTTACCGAACTGCTCCGTCAGCGGGTGAGTACACGGCAGGAAAACGGGCACCATGCCCGAGCCGAGATGGCCATGGCCGCCATTGAAGTCGAGCAACGTGTAAGCAACCGGGAAGAGGTCGAACGGATGATGGCCCAACTCGACACGGCCGAAGCCAGTATCGTGCGGATGTACCACCTGGAAGGCAAAAGTTACCAGGAGATCAGTTCCGCCGTCGGCATGCCCGAGAATAGTGTCGGCCCAACGTTAAGCCGCGCACGCCGCAAGATGCGAATGAGCGCCGAAGAGAAGGCATAGACCAGCCTCGGTCAATGCGGTGTCGGCGAGCAACCGGTCACCACCCGTGCAGGAATCGCACATTGCGAGGCATGTCATGGACGACAACGATACCCGCCTCGGCGACCCCTGCAGGGCATTTCAATGTCCCGGCGAAACCCGGCCCATCGACCGCGCGACGCATCTTAAGCGACTGGCGTCATTCTATCCTGCCTGCCTCAAGTGCCCCGCTCGCGATGAAAACGCGGGCCTAACTTCACTGCAATTGGAAGCTCGCGCCGAGGTTGAACGATCTCACCCTCGCAGTTGGCAGTGGGACTCGGAGGGTCTCAAAGGGACAACCCGCGGAGGTGTTAATCGTGATTTGCCAATGCGATTCGCCTCGGCATTCGCGGCGGAAATTTGGGGGTCACGATCGACGCAGCCCACGGTATTTGTCGGCAGCGATGGCGGCTGGACAACCGCCGACTTGGTGCCCGCAATTTGTCGTGCATTGCAACTGGCTGGCTGCATTGCCGTCGAGGTTGGAGCGGTGACGTCTCCGTGCCTTGCCATGGCAACAGCCCACCAACAAGCGTCCGCTGCGTTGTGGATCGGCAATGCGATTGGAGAACCTCACTCGTTGGCAATTCAAGCGTACACCGCTGGTGGCCTGCCTGCTTCGTCGCCCGGTATGCTCGATGCCGTGCGAGCCAGGTTTGAGGCGGGGCCGGTTCGGTTCAAGCGGAATGGCGGTATCTTGCGACGCTTCCAACCCGAAGACGCCTATCTCGCCAGCTTGGAAAACCTGTTTCATGGCTTGCGACCGCTGAACATTGTTGTGGCCACAATGTCCGAAACGTTCATGCGGTATTGGCAGCGGCTCAGCACCGCATCGGCCTGCCGAGCTGTGCACGTCCAATGTGCAGGCTTAGCGAACTTCATCTCCTCAGGTTCACCTGATACAGGGCATCTCGATGCCGTTGCTCGCCAAGTGATCATCGAGGGTTCGCATTTTGGGATGTGGATCGACGGTTGCGGGGAGCGATGTCACTTGATCGACGAACGAGGCGAATTGGTCGTCGGGGAAAATGCATCCCGAACGTTGGAAAGCTTTCTAAAAAGACACAATCCACAAGCCACGTTTATTCGCGATCTCGAATCTGCCAGCGTGAACATGCACGTCACTCGTCAGCAAATGGCTGAGCAAATGACACGGAAACAAGCGACCTTCGGCAGCGGAGGAGATCGATATTGGCTGGGCGGCCAGGCATGTGTCCCGGATGCTTTGGCGACCTTGTGCTTGCTCCTCAAGCTACTCAGTGAGTCAGACCGACCGCTCTCGGATGTTCTCGACGCGGCGCATGCCGAGGGGTAAAAAGGTATCGTTGCCTGCGGTCGCTCGCAATGTCCCACCCACTGGCCACTTGCGGAACATTAATTCGATGAATCACCCGTGGATCGCCGAACGGATGCAGTATTTTGACAGTTCGGGCATTCGCAAAGTGTTTGACTTGGCGGCTAACATGCCCGACCCGATTAATCTGTCGATCGGTCAGCCGGATTTCCCCGTGCCCGAGCCCGTCCAAGAAGCTGCAATCAAAGCGATTCGCGACGGCAAGAATGGCTATTCACCCACTCAGGGAATTGCCCCGCTGCGCGAGAAGCTGGCCGAACGGATTGCCTCTCAGTACACCCACTCCACACGCCAAGTATTCGTCACCAGCGGCACCAGCGGCGGTCTCGTACTGGCGATGATGGCACTGGTCAACCCGGGCGACGAAGTGATTGTGTTTGACCCCTATTTCGTCATGTACAAGTCGCTGGTCGGGCTGGTGGGCGGTAAGAGCGTCGTCATCGATACCTATCCCGACTTTCGAATCGACTCAGACAAAGTGGCCGCGGCCATCACGAAGCGAACCAAGGCAATTCTGTTTAACAGCCCGGCCAACCCGACCGGTGTCACGGCGAGCGAGGCGGAAATTCGTGGGCTGGCACAATTGGCGGCTGAACGCAATATCGCGTTGATCAGCGACGAGATATACAGCCGCTATTCGTATGATGCACCGTTTCTGTCGCCGGCTAGGTACAATCCCCAAACCCTTGTCATCGACGGTTTCTCAAAGAGCCACGCGATGACCGGTTGGCGACTGGGATGGGCACACGGGCCTGCGGAACTCATCCAACAGATGATCAAGTTGCAGCAGTACACGTTCGTTTGTGCACCGCAGCCGGCTCAATGGGCAGGCCTGACTGCGTTAGACGTCGACACCAGCGATCAGATCGCCGCCTATCGCGGCAAGCGCGACCGAGTTGTGGCCGCGCTAAAGGAAGATTACGAAGTGGTCGCGCCCGGAGGCGCATTCTACGTCTTTCCCAAGGTCCCCTGGGGCACCGGCGAGCAATTCGTGCATCGGGCAATTGAGAACAAGGTGCTGATTATTCCGGGCAACATTTTCAGCAGTCAGGACACCCATTTCCGCATATCGTATGCAGCCGACGACGCCACCATTGGCCGCGGCCTCGAAGTGCTCAAAAAGCTGGCCCAAGAGAAACCTTGAACAGAGTCGCCCGCATCGCCTGGGGCATTTTGGCCCGTACGTTGATCCGTATAAATCGTCTTGATAGATTGGTCGTTGGGCCGTCCGATTCCAGTTTAGGAGCGAGAACGATGAATCGCATTTCTTGTCGCTTCCATTTTCGATTTGTTCTCCTTGTGCTGTTGTCGCTCTCTTGGGCTCCGTTTGTAACCGCGCGAATGGTCTGACTTCACGGGTAACTTCAAGGTTAAGGGCGAAGTCGTATCCTATGACGGCAAGGTTTTGCGGCTCGCGCTGGAACAAGGCGTGGCCGTCAACATTCCGGTCGAAAAGCTAAGCGAGGAAGATCGGGCCTATTTGAAGAAGACCTATCCTGATGGCAAGATGGCCGCGAAGAGCTCGCCAAGCGGCAAGAAGGGAGCGCCCAAGCCCGAGGTGGTCGGCTTGGCAATTGTGAAACCCGTCGCCCAACAGTCGAGCGAGGAAGGCGGCTTGTTTTCTCCCGGTACGCACGTACGACTGATGTTTTCTGATCCAGAATTGAGCATTGTCAGCCTCGATGCCGAGAAGAGCAAGATCGCGTCATTTACGGACAACAAGAACACGGACTTGCTTGAAGGCGGCGCAACCGAACCGTTTTCGTTCGAGGCATCGTCGGATGGAAAGGGGGGCTTGGTCACGATTCACGTTCCCAACCTGCCCGCCCAAAAGAGTGTGCGGCTGGCCCTCAAAGGCGAAGTGCATCTCGTCTGCGGCCTAGGGGCCGATGCCGATACAGTACGAGTGCCCTTGAACCTTGAACTCACCCTTGGGCTCTAATCGACAAATCATCTTGAGCGCTAAATTGCTCGGGCCCGCCAGAAGTAAACGGCCCCAGGCAAAGGCTCTGGGATTCGTCAGTTCGACCGTTGCGGGTCAAATGATGCGTCTTTTGCCCGACTTCCGCGGGTTCGCACCTCACGGCGAGCTTGGCGCGAAGCGGTGGTACTCGCGACCGTGCGTCGGGCCTCCGGCTTTGATCCAACAGGCTCTTCGTACGTTGCCTGCTGTACGCCGGTAACCTCTCTTGTCACACGCGCGTCCAACGCTTGGTCCCGCTCGTGTTGCCGGCGGGCAAGCACCGTGCGGCCAGCCACGCTTCCCATTGCCGACCCGGCCAAACCGAGCACCGGACCTCCCCACCAGACAGGCACAAGCGCCGCCATGCCACCGGTGGCCTCTGATCCAACGCGTGGATAGATTTCGCGATAGGATTCTTGCTCTAGGGCCCAATCCTCTTCGGCGCGAGCATATGCAACGACCTCGCGTGCGCTGTCGATCTCGTGCAATGCCGATAGAAACGGCAGGCTGCTGGCAACCGCATAGACACCCGGCCATGGTCTGGCGCGCAGATTCTTGGCAAAGGCCGCTTCGTGTACTACGAGGGCCGGTGCCTCGGAGTTGACGTACAGCGTGTTTGTGTAGGGATTGTATTCGTTTCGACCAAACACACGTCCCGGAATCAACGCGTAGTTCAACATGCTGAAAACGCCGAGTGTGTAGCGGGAGAGACCAGGTACAATGCGATTGTCGCGTAACCTGCTCCATTGCTCGCCGGGGTCGTAGTCTCGAACGGTAACTTCCACGTCCATGAGGTCGTTCTTTGATAGGTATTCTCGCAGCTTGTCCGTCGTTTCGGATGTGATCGTCCGTTTGTCCGGAGTATCCGGTCGAAAAACACGCCTTGGCCACGAGACGATGTCGGACATGCGATCGAGCGTCTTTTGTGGTTTTCCATACTTGAATGCCACCTGGCCTGTCGCACTACCATTGACGGCAGCATTGGACGAGTCCCGGTTCTTGCCGTAATGATAGGGCCCCGCCGCGCAGCTCCAAACCAGGGTCAACTGCGCGCACAGTAGACCTAACGAATGGCAGCGCATCCGGCGAGTTCGTGCGTTCATTTGAGATCGACGGAGTTTCGTATCGGCCGACGAATGTGGCGTCAGAAACGGGCTCGGCGCACGGAAAGGGGCGGCAGCGTACCTGCTTTGTCGGTGCCAATCAAGAGCGCCGTTGCTAGCATGCCGAAGCCGTTAGAGCGCAACGCGTCTCAGCCGAAGTGAGTTCCCGATAACCGATACCGAACTGAAGCTCATCGCCGCACTGGCAATCATCGGGCTTAAGAGCCACCCGGTCCAGGGATAAAGCACACCGGCCGCAATGGGCACGCCTAGGGCGTTGTAGGCAAATGCAAAAAACAGGTTCTGCCGAATGTTGCGCATGGTCGCGCGACTCAACCGCACGGCGCGCGCGACACCACGCAGATCACCTTGGACGAGCGTTACGCCGGCCGCTTCCATCGCTACGTCGGTTCCGGTTCCCATCGCAATACCCACGTGCGCGGCCGCCAATGCTGGGGCATCGTTAATGCCATCACCAGCCATGGCCACAACGTGCCCCTTGTCGCGCAGTTCGGTGACAACTTGCTGTTTGTTCTCGGGTAGCACTTCGGCCCAGACCTTGGCGATTTCCAGCTGAGCAGCCACGGCTTCTGCGGTCGTGTGGCTGTCGCCCGTGAGCATTACGACCTGGATCCCTTCCGCCCGTAACAGCTGCAGCGCCTCGACCGTCGATTCCTTAATGGGATCAGCCACGCCTAACAATCCAGCGGCCTGACCGTTGATGGCGACGAACATCGCCGTCTGCCCCGTGCCGCGAAGCTTTTCCGCCTGTACAACGAGCGGACGAACGTCGACGTTCAAGGCATCCATCAGAGCACGGTTGCCAAGCGCCACGCCGCTTGAACCGACCTTGCCGCGAAGACCCTTTCCGGTGATGTATTCGAAATCGCTCGACTTCGAGATTTCCACTCCGCGCTCGCGGGCACCGCTGACGATCGCGGCACCCAGCGGATGTTCGCTGCCTTGCTCAAGGCTTGCGGCCAATCGCAGGAATTCCATTTCCTTTATCGTGCCGTTGGTGAAGATCGATTGCAGTCTCGGCCTACCCGCCGTTAACGTGCCGGTCTTGTCGACCACCAGCGTGTCGACCTTTTCGAGCGTCTCCAGGGCTTCTGCGTCTTTTAGTAGGACGCCAGCCCGAGCACCGCGCCCCGTGCCGACCATGATGGACATGGGCGTCGCCAACCCCAAAGCGCACGGACAGGCGATGATCAGCACGGCGACTGCGTTGACCAGTGCGTGGGCGAACCGCGGCGGTGGGCCCAAGACAGCCCACGCGACAAACGTAATCACGGCCGTGAGTACGACCGCCGGAACGAAGAAGCCCGACACGACATCGGCCAAACGCTGGATCGGCGCGCAACTGCGCTGGGCGTCACTGACCATTTTGACAATTTGTGCGAGCAAGGTCTCACTACCAACACGTTCGGCACGCATCACCAGCGAGCCTTGTCCGTTGACCGTGGCCCCGGTGACCTTGTCGCCGGGCTGTTTCTCAACCGGCACCGGTTCGCCAGAAATCATCGATTCATCAATGAAGCTGGTCCCCTCCAAAACCTGGCCGTCAACGGGCACCTTTTCGCCCGGCCGCACTCTCAGTCGATCGCCGGGGTGCACGTCGTCGAGCGGCACGTCCTGTTCCTGGCCATCATCGGCAATCCGCCTGGCCATTTTTGGAGCCAGGCCCAGGAGTCCGCGAATTGCAGAACTCGTCTGGCCGCGGGCTCGCAGCTCCAGCACTTGGCCTAAGAGCACGAGCGTGACAATTACGGCGGCCGGCTCGTAGTAAAGCGCGACCTCACCTTTCGGTCCACGAAATGATTCTGGAAAGACGCTGGGCACGATCGTGGCCAGCACGCTGAAGCCGTAGGCGGCACCAGTCCCCAATGCAATGAGCGTAAACATATTCAAACTGCGGTAAACGACCGACCGCCAGGCCCGATCAAAAAACGGCCACCCTCCCCAAACAACGACAGGCGTTGCCAGCACGAACTGCAGGCAGGCCATCGCGCGCGGACCTACAAACCTGAGTTGGTGTCCGACGACCATTTCGCCCATCGTCAGGACAAGGAGCGGAACGCACAGCACGACTCCCAACGAGAATCGCCGTGTCATCGACTCGAGTTCAGGATTGCTATCTTCGGCCGCTGCTAAGACGACGCGGCGCTCCAAGTCCATGCCGCAAATCGGACATTGCCCAGGTTCATCGCGTACGATCTGGGGATGCATCGGGCACGTGTACTGCGTCGCTTCCGCAGGGGACGCCGCTTGCTCAATCGCTTCGAGAGCCATTCCGCACTTCGGGCAACTACCAGGATGATCCTGGCGCACTTCAGGATGCATGGGACACGTAAACGTCATGGTTTGCTATTCTAGCCGCGGGCACCTGTACGCAAGAGACAAAAGGACCTAGATGCAAAAAGTCCGGGACGCGGCCGTGCGCGTCCCGGACTTTTTAGTAGAGCGCGAAACTCGAAGATCCCGCCGGCCTTTCCAGGGGACGGGCTTGAACGTTACGCGCTTTTGTTCTTGGGCTCGACGATCGATAACTTAGGCTTGCGCCCTCGATCACGTCCTGATTGATCACGTATCGATTGCCTGGTCCTCGCTCCGGCAAATCAAACATAATGTCGAGCATTACCTCTTCGATAATCGACCGCAGGCCGCGGGCACCGGTATCTTTTTCCTGCGCCCGACGGGCAATTGCCTGCAGCGCCTCGTCGGTGAACTGCAAATCGGCATTTTCCATGGAAAATAGCCGCTGATATTGTTTGATCAGAGCATTCTTCGGCTCCGTTAGAACGCGTACCAAAGCGTCACTATCGAGCGGCGTGAGGGCCGAGATCACGGGAAGTCGACCGACGAGTTCTGGAATCAGACCAAATTCCAAAACGTCGTCACTTGTCACCTGAGGCAGCAGCTTTTGCATGTCCTGGTTCGCTTGCTCGCCAGCCTCCTGGCCGAAACCGATGGTCCGTTTGCCGAGACGCTTGCCGATGATCTTGTCAATGTTCACGAACGTCCCGCCGCAGATGAACAGGATATTGCTCGTGTCCATCTGGATGTATTGCTGCTCGGGATGTTTGCGGCCACCCTGCGGAGGCACGTTGGCCAGCGTACCTTCAAGCATCTTCAGCAGAGCCTGTTGAACGCCCTCGCCCGATACGTCGCGGGTAATCGAGACATTCTGGCTCGTCTTGCCAATCTTGTCGATCTCGTCGATATAGAGCACGCCGCGCTGGGCCGCTTCCAGGTCGAAGTCGGCGGCATGCAGAAGTTTCAAAAGCAGGTTTTCGACGTCTTCGCCGACGTACCCGGCCTCGGTAAGCGTGGTCGCGTCGCCGATGGCAAATGGCACGTTGAGAATCTTTGCCAGCGTGCGCGCTAGCAGGGTCTTGCCGCAACCGGTCGGGCCGATGAGCAAGATATTCGATTTCTCGATCTCGACGTCTCCCCCCTCGGCACCCAGCATCAGCCGCTTGTAGTGGCTGTGCACGGCCACGGCCAGCACTTTTTTAGCATGATCCTGGCCGATGACGTAATCGTCAAGCTGACCGACAATTTCTCGCGGCGTAGGGATCTTCGTAAATAGCTGTTTGCTGGTGCCGCGGCGCCGTCGCTCCTGTTCGAGGATCGACTGGCAGAGCTCGATGCACTCGCCGCAAATGTAAACGTCGCCGGGTCCTTCGACCAAAGGCCCAACGTCGCGGTAGCTTTTGCGACAGAAAGAACAGAATGCGTTCTTTTTCGTGGTACCACCGCCTCGTCGACCCGCGCCAATGTCCCTACCTGAGGGCATGTCTACTCCTTCTTAGTGTCCCTCACGCTGCCGCGGCGTCGCCACGTTCAGTCGGCAAGGGGAAATCCCAAGGTGTCACTCGAAGTGGCCATTCGGGCGCGTCATTGCATTGGCCGATCCAGCTTCCCTGACCGAAGTTATTTCGAGCGGTCGAACCCGCTTGTCACAGCCAAAGTGCCGCAGGGGCGCCTGGCTAGCACCGTCGCAAAAACCACGCAAGCCGGCACAGCTTCTCTCCCCGCCGAAGCTTGACCCGGCGGCGGAACCATGTGGCTAACTTGTTTCGTCCGTATCGTTTAACTCCTGCTGCAGCCGCGCTGCCAGCATCGCCTTTATAGTTCGGAATTCCTCTTCGTTTAGCTCTCCTTGGTCATGCATTTCCTGAAAATTCGTCAACCATTCGCTCGATTGCGGTTCACGATCGCGAATTCCTGCGCGGAATTTGCCGATCACGTAGACGCCTACAGCGACTAACGTGGCCGACAAAGCCAATAGGAACACAATCGACGCCACAGGGCTCGACAGGAATTCGGCAAACTCGGCCATGACACGCAATCGAAGCTGGGCAGTCTGTCGCTAACGTCCCCCACCGGCAGCCCACTTACTGCCAACTATTATGCACGTGTGCGCCCGTCCAGTCCAGATTCGTCGACCGGATGTCAACCCATCCCCACACCGCATTTGGCCGGGAGATTGGTGGTTTTTCTGTCGCATGCCAAATCGTGGGCTATCACTGGACAAACTTCGAAGTACGCCCCGAGATGTGCAAATCGTGTCATTTTCATGAACCGGGACACCGCAATGGTCATCGGAGGTCTCGTTGACACGGGACATGCGGCAAACTTAGCTTAGAGCCTCTAAATCCGGTTTCCGATCGTTTGGACAAGCATCCCCATGCAGAAGCAGAATTCCCTAACTCGGATCCACTCCACCGGTATCGTCGCCGTCATTCGTGCCGCAAATGGCGAGCTATTGGCCGACGTCGCCGAGGCCTTGTTGACCGGTGGAATCGACGTGATGGAAGTCACATTCACCGTGCCACGTGCAACTGACGTTTTACAACGTGTCGCGGAGCGGCTGGGCGATCGCCTGCTGTTGGGGGCTGGCACGGTGCTCGATACGGAAACGGCACGTATGGCACTGCTTTCAGGTGCCGAATTCATCGTTTCACCGACTGTGAACGTCGAAGTAATCGCCCTCTGTCGACGGTATGGCAAGCTCGTAATGCCCGGCGCGTTGACGCCTACCGAGGTGCTAACCGCCTGGGAGGCCGGGGCGGACATCGTGAAGATATTCCCTTCGGACCTGACGGGACCGGGGTACCTAAAGGCCCTGGCCGGTCCGCTTCCCCAAGTCCGCATGATGCCCACTGGCGGGGTAAATCTGCAGACTGCGGCAACCTTCTTGCGAGCGGGCGCGTTTGCGTTGGGTATCGGAAGTTCGCTCGTCGAGCCGACGGCAGTCGCCTCCGGGGATCTTAAGAGAATCGAAACTTTGGCTGCCCAGTACGTGGAAATCGTACGTCAGACCCGTAGCGGTTGAGTTTGACGATTTGACAAAGTCGGCAAACTGGCCGCACCCAACGCCGGCCACAATGGCGTTGGAGCTTGCCTCGTCCAGCTACCCTCACAGTGCCGACAACTCTTGCTCAAGCGGTAAGATCGCTGGGGGCGATAAGCACTTCAGGGGGCGCCACCGGTCCGTCTGCGCCGCCCACGGTTACCCGCGCGGGAAACCTTTGCCCGCGTGACAGGAGAAGTGCACGAGCGAGCACCATGTGGCTGCGCCCTATTACCGCCGCCTTCCTGCTACTGGCCGCAACCTGGCCGGCTGTCGGTGCTGCGCAACCGTCCACAACGGGGTCCCCTCAACCAGTTGTCCCCATCGTCACGGCCACGCGCCAGAACGCTTTTACAATTCCGTTCCGAATCGAACCGACGGCCAACCCTGCTGAACAACCCGTCGAAGCGCAATTGCACGTTTCGACCGACCTGGGTGCAAATTGGGTGCTTTCCAGTCGCGTGAAACCGGACCGAGGATCATTCGTATTTCGGGCACCACATGACGGTGAGTATTGGTTTAGTATTCGCACGGTCGACGGCCAAGGAATATCGCGACCTACAGGTCAGATGCAGCCGCAATTACAGGTGACCGTCGACACCGTGGCTCCGCGGCTCGATGTGTCGGTGATCCGCGGGCCGGACGGCGAAATCGTGGCACGTTGGCAAGCAATCGATCCGAACCTCAAGCCGGGCAGCTTCAAACTGGAATATCAAGCCACCTCCAGCGGTCCCTGGGAACGCGTGGCCGTTGAATCCCCCCCCAGCGCAATGAAGCACACGCTTTCGGGAGAGGCGACCTGGTGGGCCAACGACACCACCGGGCCAGTCCTGGTGCGAGCCGAAATCTCTGATCGGGCTGGGAACCCGGCTGTTACGCAAGCCGTCGTTAAACCGAGCGATGCGACAAGGCCTCGCCTGGGAGCGGCTCCTGATGTCGCCAATCAGCAAATCACGCCGGCCGATTCAGAAGGCTGGAGTCCAAACGAATCGGAGGCGCCGGTCGACCAGTCGACGCATTGGCCGCCAGATCGAAACTCCTACGATCCGCCCCTAGCCGGTGATGGCGGCAACGCACCTTCCAATCTGCCAGGCAATGCCTATTCACCCTCGGCCGCGCCGCCCGGATTCGTGCCCGATGCCCGTGCCCAGCCGCGGACGCCAGCCCGGCAAGTTAGCACCGGAAGTGACGTCAACTCGAGCCGCCCCGGCTCCCCGCTGGACTTTTCGATCCTACCCGCGGCGGTCAGGCCTCGAATGATGGCCACTCCCACGTTCGAGCTAGAATACGACATCGAGTCGGTCGGCCCCTCGGGCGTTGGCCGCGTGGAGCTATGGGGCACACGTGATGGCGGACGTACGTGGAGTGACTTTGCGGTCGACACCGACAATCGCAGCCCTATGCCAGTAGCCGTGGGCGGTGAGGGCATCTACGGATTTCGCATCTTGGTGCAAAGCGGAGCCGGTTTTGGCGGACGTCCGCCCGCCGAAGGCGATCTGCCGGATATTTGGGTTGGCGTCGATCAAACAAAGCCAACGTGTAAGATCACGAACACCGAGGTGTCGCCAGATGGCACTGAACTGCTAGTCGCCTGGGAGGCCGCGGACGATCTGCTTGCCACTCGGCCAATCACGCTGCTGTTTAGCGAGAGCGTCAATGGACCTTGGACGCCCTTCGCCTCGGGCCTGGAAAACTCGGGCAGCTATCGATGGAAGCTCGACAGTCGGGTACCGTCGCGCATTCTGCTCCGCCTTGAAGTCCGCGATGAAGCTGGAAATATTGGCACCTACGACACCAGCGAACCGCTCACTTTGGATCGCTTTCGCCCGGCCGGTAAGATTCGCGGTGTCCGACCTATCGTCAAGCCGTGACAGCTACTTCCATGCAAACGGTTCTCCCGTCAGCCGCTCATAGGCATCGATGTACTTGTCGCGCGTGCGTGCCACAACGTCGGCTGGCAATTCTGGCGGGGGGCTGTTCTTATCCCAGGGGGTCGTCTCCAGCCAGTCACGCACATATTGCTTGTCAAATGATGGTTGCACGCCGCCGGGCTGATATTCGTCGACCGGCCAGAATCGCGAGCTGTCCGGCGTGAGCGCTTCGTCGATCAGAATCAATTCACTGCCAGCGCGACCCCATTCAAACTTTGTATCGGCAATGATGATTCCATTTGACCGAGCATGTTCCGACCCGCGTTGATACACCCCCATACTGCGGTCACGGAGTTCTTCGGACACCTCCCGACCCACCAGATCGACCATCTGGTTGAACGAGATGTTGATATCGTGGCCGCTCTCTGCCTTGGTAGCGGGAGTGAAGATCGGTTCCGGAAGCCGGTCGCTCTCTTGGAAACCCGCCGGCAAGCGAATGCCACACACGCATTGCGACTGGCGGTATTCCTTCCAGCCCGAACCAGACAGGTAGCCACGAACAACGCACTCGATCGGCACGACTTCGGTCTTTCGCACGAGCATGCTGCGGCCGGCTAGCGGGGAAGTGTCGATCTCGGGTGGCAGATCTGCTGCGGCGATATCGGTGCTGATTAAGTGGTTCGGTTCGTCTAGCCGATTGAACCAGAAGGCACTGATTTGCGTCAACACTCGCCCCTTGTCTGGTATACCTGTGGGTAAAACCCAATCAAAGGCGCTAATCCGATCGCTGGCGACCAACAGGAGCCGATCGCCAAAGTCGTAGATGTCGCGCACTTTTCCACGTCGCACGGGGAGGTCGCCAAGGTTGGTCCGCATTACTGGCTGGCGCATGACATATTAGTTCCCAAAAGCAAGTCGCTCGTTTGTCGAGAAGCGGCTGAGTATAGCAAAAAGATCCGTCGGCGCGCATCGTCTGGCCGCGTTTGCTTTGCCGGCCGCCGGTCAATGGATAACATGATGCGAAGCATGTCCCGTTTGTAATTTTCTCCGCACGCTCGACGGCAAGCCGATGATCGACGACCTGTACCAGGCAGCCTTCACGACGCTCAAGCATCACCTCGATGAAGCGGGGGTTAGTTATTCCATCGACGATGGAGAGTTGGTCGTCGACTCCCACCGCATCGGAATAGCAATCAGTTTCGACGGCTGCGCGCAGCAGGGCGACCAGATGCTCGCACCGCTCGACATTCAAATCCACGTCGATGGCGACAGTGGGGACCGATTTCGCGTCGGAGCTCTGGGCGTCGGCCCCGATCCCGCGAAAGCGTTGCGAGACGCGATTTCCGAGTGGCACACGCTGGCGGTATGGCCGCTGTTTTCGGCACTGGGTGCCGAGGTCGAAACACGCCGTGGTCAACAGAAGCCACAAGTTCTCGCCGGCTGGGACGTCTTTCCAGGGCGGATTGGCATTCGCGGAACGGTGCCCTCGGGGCTCATGCAGGGCGGTACGTTCTATCGGCCGTTGTTCGAGCGGCTTAAGCAGTTGGTCGCAAAATGGGAGCAACCACACCGCTTTACGTTGCATTCGATCTACATAATGGCCACTTGCAGTACCGCTGCTGAAGTGCAAGCCGCGGTCGATGGGATCGTCGACGAGGAACTCGTCTCGCTGCTGCAAGGCCTGTCGTGGCCAACAGGTCCCGACACTTACCTTTACAAGCAGCTTTTCGTGTTCCGTTACGACCCGAAATCGTAGGAACGCACGATCGCTCGGCAAATCAATAGGGACGTCCCTTGCCGGCAACCCGCCATTCGCGGAACAAATCGACGCATGCCACGGTCAGTGTTCCACCGACGACCTGCACCTGACTTTTTCCCAGTCGCACCAATTCGGCGGCCGAGATAGCGAGTTCGTTGAAACCGCCGGAAGTGGCATCGGCGATCGTAGCACCGTAATATACCGTGTCGACACGAGCCCAGTGTAACGCGGCGATGCACATCGGGCACGGCTCGCAAGTCGTCGCTACTTGAGCACCATGCAAGTGGATGTCGCCGGTCAAGCGACACGCGGCGCGAAGAGCCGTGATCTCGGCATGGGCCGTGATGTCCTTGGTAGCGAGCACGCAGTTGTGCTCCACCGCCAACACCCGATCTCCCATTGCGATCGCGCATCCAAACGGCGATTGTCCAGCCGCGATCCCCGCGCGGGCCCTATCAATCGCCAATCGCATGAGCGCGTCGGGATCCATCCGGCAGTTCCGCTAAAGCGAGCGCTGGAGGTTTGCAAAAATATCGTACATCGCATCCAAATACTGTTGGGCCTCGTCGAGCGGCATTACGAGCGGCGGACTGACACGCAACACTTTGCCGGCCAGGGGACCGAGCAGATGAATGGCCCGGCCCGAAGCGTCGCCCCGATAGCAAGCCTCCACACAAGCGTTCGCCACGTTTTCGGCGGGCTGATCGCCGATAGCGGCCAGTTCGACGCCCCACACGAGCCCTTCACCACGCACATTGGCAACGCAGCCGAGCTCCGCCAATCGGCACAGCCCTCGTTCGATGACGCCCGACAGTTGCCGGGCATGTCGCATGACGTCGGACGCGTCAAACTCGTCGAGCGTCGCCAACACGGCCGCACAACCAAGCGGCGACGCACTCCAGGTGTCCGACCCCTCGCCATAATGCATCGCCGCAAAGATGTCGGCCCGGCCTACGGCCGCATCGACCGGCACGCCGTTGCCGAGTCCCTTGCCGAGAATGACGATATCGGGCTCCACGCCGTAGTGCGTGAAGGCGTACATCTGGCCCGTCCGGCCAAAGTTGGCCTGCACTTCATCGAGGATGAATACGATGTCGTGCTCGCGACAAAACTTCTCCAGCAATTGCAAGTACTCGGGCTGCGGGTGATAGGAACCACCGCCGCCAAGATAGGGCTCGGTGATCAGACAGGCGATTTTACCGGGATGCTCCGCCGCCAGAGCTTCCAGTTCCTTGCGATAGGGCTCCAGGTCGAGTCTCTTCTTGCGGGCTTCGATGCTTTCGCACTCGGCGGTTGGGAAACTAATGAAGCGGACACGCGGATCGCGTTCCGCATCGCGTTCCGAGCCAGTTACGGCACCGGCGAGTCCCTTCTTGCCATGAAAGCCGTGCCGCGTCGCCAATATCACGTTGGCGCCTGGCCGGCGGTCGAGCGCGGCCCAAAGGGCCTTCTGCACAGCTTCGCTACCGGTGGCGGCCCAGAGGACTTGCTCCATGCGCGATCCGCCCGGCTGGCTACGCAAGTTCTCGAGCAAGCGTTCGGCGGCCTGTACTTCGAGCGGTACCACGGCGTTGTAAGATGTGAGTGTGACAGCTCGAAAAAACTCCCCGTGGCTCGATATTTGGCCAAGTTCAAGATAATCCAGCACGCGCCGCCACCAGCGGGTTGGGTTGTGCCCCAAGTTGGCCACCAAGACTCCCGATGTAAAGTCGGCCAGCTTGCGCCCCTCGGGCGTATAGTGGTAGCAGCCCTCGCTTTGGGCGAGCACGGCCAGACTGGGCGTGTAGGTTCGCTGGGCAATCGGCTCAACGGCGGCTAGTCGGCGCCGAAGATCGTTCGAAGCGTCTTCGCCGGGATGCTGAATCGGGGCAGGGGAGGGAACGTTCTGTTTCATGTCACGTTTTCGACTCGCGGCAGGCACGCCTGTGGCGGGAGCACCGACCCAGCGAGATTTACACCTCGGGTTGATAGAGGATCTCAGGCTCGGTCGAACCCGGTTGGTAAAGCACCAAACCGCCATGCTTATCGTTGATGTTCACCAGGCAGTTGCGCAGGCCAGCTGCATGGCAGGCCAAAATGGCCTCCATCGCCTGCACCGTGGCCACGGTCTGACGATCGGCAGACAGGTCGTTGTAGTGCAGGGTTCGCGCTGCGGCCAAACGCTGCGGTCGATCACTCTTAGAGCCACCGAATTCGACCTGGGCCACTTCGCGGACGAAACGCTCGAGCACCTCAATTCCGTACCCGCGTTGTGAGCGGGCGCCCAGGGTTCGAGAAACGTCCCGTTGTAGTGGTTGTTGATCGTATTCTTGATTTCCATTGGCGTGCGGCCTTCGACGGTCAATTCGACTCCGCGCTTACGGCTGTGACCGTTCCACACGCCATTATCAAAGCGGAACTGCACTTCCTGCTCGACGTAACCGGGAAAGTTGTCTGGCGTCACCCAGGACGTGTGAATGTCGAAAGCGGCCTCGCGACCGTCGTCGTAGAGATAGATCATCCGCAATTGGGTCGAATCCCAGGTCGGACCGTCGACCGGACCGACCAAGCCGCGCTGCCCGGTACACTGCACGGACTTGAGTCGGCCGCCGAATGTGAAATCGATCAGCTTTATGTAGTGCACGGCGACGTAAGTGCCGGGATTGCGGCCAGTGATCCATTCGGCGAACTGACTTCCAGAAATCGTTTTCGGCTCGAGCAGCGTGCAATAGCCGTTGTTAACATGCCGGAGCACACCGTCAGCGACCAACGTGCGCAGCTTCTTATGGTCTGGATCGAGCAGTTTGTGATAGACAACCTTGGTCAAGACCTCGTGTTTTTTAGCTAGAAATGCCAACTCATCGAGTTCCGCCAGCGATAGCACTGACGGTTTCTCGACCAGCACATGCTTGCCGGCTTCGATCGCGGCCTTGGCAGCCTCGAAATGCCGATCATCGGGTGTGGCCACGCAGACGAAATCGACGCCGCAGGCCAGCATTTGTTCCATGCTTCGCGGTTCCGTAAAGCTTTGGAAGTCGCCGATGCACCCTCCGGCTGACTGACGATAGGCCTCGGCCCGCTTGCCGGTGCGACTGCCAACCGCGGCGAGCTCGACCTGGCAGACGCCGACACCGGGCTCGTAAAGCGGCTGCCGGCGCACCGTCTCAAAGAAGGGCCGATACGTCTCGTCAAAGATCATGCCCATCCCGACCATACCCGCCCGTAGGCGGCGTATCTCGGCTGGAGACGTGGAATTCTTGGCGGTACTACTCATAGCCACCCAAGATAACGTCCCGTGTCCCAAGCATCCATAGCTGGATCGCGCACAACGATTGTCCAATCTACTTGGGCGCGGAATTCGCGCGAGGAGCCGGCTTGCGAGCGGCCTACTACAACACGTGGCCATCAGTAAGCAGTTGTCGGCGGAGATTGCCGCAGTCGACGTCCTGCACGGCAATTTCTCTGTCAATCGCCACCGACGTTGCAGTGGCCGCCGGCTGGCCAAGGATCATAAGCACCCGTTCTTTGCGGATTGAGGCATATGCCATGCGCAATTACGCCCGCCGAAGTGCGACCAGTACGCCACCAGGTCGAACGCATCATGCGCCGTCGCTACGGCCGATGACACAACCGTTGTTATCGGGATCCATTCAATCACCGAGCGGCGCGTCGGCCAAACACATCGCAACATCCCCAAAGTCTCCTGAATCAAAATCAACTTTGTCGTTTCAGCATCTTCGAAGCGTTCTACCGCGGCAAATACCAGATGGATGTAGAAAATCGACGGACTTGGCCCCTTGTCACGAGCCGCCGCGTCGCGCCACAATGTGCCTCTTGCCCGTCGGCCAGACTTGTCCTCGCGGGGCGATACCTACCAACCCGCATTCCCTCAGTCTTCGGATGGTGTCATGACGAAAAATACTCAGGTCACACTCAGCGGATTTGGCGACGAAGCGGCTAATCAGAAAACGGCCGTGCAGCAATTCGCCGCGATGGCCGCCATTGGACTGCAGTATTACAGCCTGCGGTTCATCGACGCCGGTGACGGTATCAAGAACGTGATGAAGCTCAGCAAGGGCGAGATCCAAACCATCCGCCATTTGGAGGACGAGTACGGGCTCAACGTTGCCTCAATCGGTTCACCACTGGGAAAGACGAAGCTTCTCGACATTGACGACGGAACTAAGAATGCCTACGTGCCGTTTAAGAAATACCTCGAAAAGGACGTGAAAAAGGCCTGCGACATGGCTCACGCCTTCGAAACCAAACTGATCCGCGGCTTTTCGTTCTATCATCCCAAAGGCAGCGATCCCTGGGCACACCTGCCGCAGGTAGTTGACCAGCTGGGCCAAGTCGCCGAAACGTGCCTGCGAAGCGACTTAACCTACGGCGTCGAATTAGAAGCCAATTTGGTCGGTCAAAACGGCGAGATCCTGGCGGCTATCCATCGCCAGGTGAAGAATCCGGCACTCGTGTTGATCTTCGACGCCGGAAACCTCACTTGCCAGGGTTACACTGCGGCAGAAGTGCTCGAACAGTTTCGCTTCATGAAGGCGGGGCTAGGTTGGATGCACATCAAGGACTATCGCCATCCGCAACCGGCCAAGCGGGAGTCGCACATCGACGAAGAGACGCTAAAACACTTCGTGCCAGCAGACCTCGGCGACAGCGGCCACGAAATGATCTTCAAGGAACTCCGCGAGATGCTACCCAAGCTCGATGCCAAGCTCAGGAGGAGGGGAATTCCCGGAGTGTTCCTCGATCTCGAACCGCACGTAAAAGCGGGCGGGCAGTATGGCGGCTTTAGCGGCCCCGACGGCATGGGAGTAGCCTTGCGGTCGCTCTGCCGCGTGCTCGATTTCTGCCAGATTGACTACCACCTTCGCGACTTCGAAGATATCGTCGCCGCCCGAGGATTCTAGCACCTAGCCATTTTGGCTGCCGTTCCTTTCGGCTTCGGCCCGCTCTTGCTCGAGCAACGCAATTTCGGCCTCGATCTCTTCCATCATGGATCGCAGACCGCTGCGCTTCTTCCGCATCGAGGTGACCACCTTTCGGACGGCCCAGATGCTCGACCCCATCCAGAAAATGCCAATCACGACAATGCTGGTGGCGGTCATGTTAGTTGCTCGGTCGGCACCAAAGTAGAACACAAGCACCGCTGCCACGAAGCAGAAAATGCTCGTTGCCAGCGTGCCGTATGCCTGCCGCAAAGAACTCTGCTGACCGTGCGTCTCAATCGCGCTGCGGGCATGCGTCAGACCGATCTCACGAAGGACGTTGAGGCTCGTCGTCGCTTCGACAGACTTACGACGTTCCAGTTCCTTGGGAGGTGCCGGTAGTTCAAGAACGGGAGACTCCGGTTCTGGTTCCGCCGGTTGCGGATCGGTTGGGGCTGCGGCAAGCGCAGACCGTGGCACGTTGGTATTCGCCTTGCAATCACCTTCCGTGGCGACGGGTGCGTTGGGTGTGCCAGATGAGCCGCCCCGCATGCGCTGCAAGAGTGCTGCCATATATTGCTCGACCGACTCTTCGTCGTCGACGGGTGGCAAGTATCGCGCGGTTTCCGTATCGCTTGCATCATCGCAGACGGCCTCCTCAATCGCCGGCGACGAGCGTGCCGGTCCGCGCGTCAAGGAATCGTCAACTTCCGCCAGTCCATGCTCGTCCCCGGTCGGCGTCAATTCCTCGCTGCGGCACGGAGTCGCTTGCCGGTGGGCTTCGAAATCGCTGCGTTCGGCCGCCAATTCCTGACGCTCAAGTTCAAGCCGCTTTGCCTCTTCGTCAAACCGGTCCGACGACTCACGTCGCAAAGCCTCGAAAGTCTCTCGCTCCCTGTCGAGCTCAGCCCGCGCCTGCTCAAGCTCGGTACGTTGTTGATCAAGCAGTTGACGTTCCCGCGCGGTGCCTTCAGCCGTCGCGTTCACGTCGGCTGCCTGTTTAGCGACGAATTGCTGTTGACTAGCTTCGAAATCGCGCACGCGCTCTTGAAAATCGTGCTCTTGGCACTGACGCTCCGTTTCGAATTGGTGACGTTCAATTTGGAAAGCCCGCTGGGCATTTTCAAACTGCTCCGTCCGCGTGGCAAATGCAGCCTCCCACTCACTACGTTGACAGGCAAACGCCTCGAATTGCTGGTCGAGTTCGGCGCGGCGGGTAGCCAACTCTTGCGAGACGTCTGGCGATAGTTCGGAAGGAGCCGTATGGAGACTTGCCGTCTGGGCCGCCAAGGCGCCTTGTAGTTCCTGCAATTCAATTGTCTGACGATTCAGCGATTCTCCGGCTTGTTCCAACGCCGCTCGCTGTGCGGCACGTTCTTCGGCCAGCTTCTGACGTTCGTGCCGCAAGTGGGCTTCCGCCTCGGCGAGAACGGCTTGGCGTTCACTCAGTTCGCGCTCGGCTGTCACCAGCGATTCCGAGCGGCCCTGTGCTTCGGAAAGCTTTTCTTGATGCGTTAGCTCCAGCGCGGCAGCCTCCGCTCGCTGCCGCTCCAGCTCTCGCCACGCCTCGGCTTGTTGTGCTTCGAAGTCCGTCCGGGCCTGGGTTAGCTCCTCGGCAACAAGTTGGTTCGCAACCTGCGCCTGACGGCATTCCGTCTGCAAACGATCCAGTTCCAGCGATCGCTGGTCAAGCCCCTCGGCCCGCAGTTCCAATTCCCGCAATTGGCCGGCTGAGTTCCTTTGGCAATCCTGGGCCGCTGCCAGCTCGGACTCTCGTTGTGCCAAACGCCGACGTAACTCTTCCAGGTCCGATTCAGCGGCCAGCTTTGCCTGTTCGCGAGCGGATTGGGCGGACTGAGTTGCTTCCTTGGCTCGCCGACAAGCGTCACGCTCTACGGCCAGTTCGCCACGCATGGCATCCAGGTCGGCCTCCCGCTGCTGTCGTTCAACGGTGAAAGATTGGCGAGTGGACTCGAGCTCGGTGGCAAGTTCGGTCAATTGACGCTGGCGAGAGTCCAACTCATTGTGCAAGTCCTGTAGTGTTGTTTCCCACAACTCATGCTGCTGTTTGTAGACTTCCAGTTTCTCGTGCAGCTCTCGAGTCGATTCCTCGGTGGGCGCCTGTTCGAGCGGTCGAGGAGGATGCATCGACAGCCGATCGGTCTCCGACCGGAGCCGGCGGACCTCCTTGATCAGTGCTCGCACCTGGGCGCGCCGCCGCGAGTCCCGAGCCGGTCTCCCTTCCCGCGGAGTACGACGCGGATTGCTGCCAGCCGGCCGACGATCAAGAACGACCGTACGACCGGCATCGGTAGGGTCCGGCGGGGGGCCCCCCTTAGCCGGCAGGACCTCAAACTCGACCGGTCCAATCGAGAGACGATCGCCAACTTGCAGTAGGGAGTCGCGGAAAACCTGGCCATTGATTTCGGTGTTGGGAGCCCACGACCGGGCGACCGTCCCCTTGGTTCCGCGCAAGATCAGGCAGTGAACCGGTCGGACGCCCCGTGCCACCAGTCGCAGAGTGCACCCGCGGGCCGAGCCGATCGCGCATTTCGGGGATTTGAGTTCGACGATTTGGCCATCGCGCGCCGAGCCAACCACGCGTAGCCTCAGTTCGCCGGCTGGCGAACCTTGCACGAAGCGGGAACAATCCTTGCTAGCGACAAAAACCATGGTTTACTCCCACCATGCGAAGTTGGGACGCGACACACCGAGCTATGGATCGGCCCTTAAAGCCCGTGGGCCGCCACTGCGGCGCACAACGGAACACACCGAGGACATGTAGGTTACCGTCAGTCTGTGGTCAAACCGCGCCGAATCGGACGACAGCGGGGCGGCCAGCGCGGTTTTAGCGATTTGCGAAGATCGGCTGTATATCTGGGCCGATTGTGTCGATTATCGGGTAGCACAGGTCAGTGTCACCGAGGACCCAAACGGTCAAGCAAAAAACGCTTCCCGCAGGTGGGATGCCGGATCGCGCAACTGTCCGTCCCAAGAGTTGACCGACCGGCTGGTAGGGGCGACGCTGGTGCCGGCCGTAAAGGCCTTGGGTAGCTTGACTTTTGCCGGGGTGCTGGAAGAATCGTTCGCGCGTCCATGACGACAAAAAACTCTTCCGAATTTTGTGACCCCGGTCGAACTTGATGCGTACTATAGTTTGGCTGCGAATCACAAAGACTCGCAGCCGGCCTAGGTGTTGTAAGTTGTGTTTTTAAACCGAAACTTCCGAGAAGTTGGCAGCGGCTTGCCGGGGGGCCTAACCTTCGGCCGCAACAGACATCCGGACATAGAAGGTGAAGGAAAATGGCACGCAAAGACGCAATCCTGAGCATGCGCCAAATCTTGATCATGCGCCGCGACGCGCTCCGCACGGCGTTGGCGGGTGACTTGAGCTTATTGAAGGAACTGCGGGCGCAGACGGCCGGTGACGTGGTCGATGCAGCTCTCGACTCGGCGCAGGACGAAATCAGTTCACAGCTGGCTGAAGTGGAAAGCCGTGAATTGGCCTCTATCGAAAATGCCTTGGAGCGAATGCGAGAAGGTCAATACGGGGTCTGCGAAGGCTGCGGCTGCTCGATCCCCATGGCGCGGCTGAACGCGTTACCCTATGCCACGCTGTGCATCAATTGCCAGCGCGAGCAAGAGCGTTTCGGGGGTGCCGGCGGCGGAAATGCCGACTGGGGCCGCGTACTCGATGCCGGCAGCGACAACGACGTCTCGATCAACGATATTGAAATCGACGTGTAGCCCACGCCGTCAAATGAGTCGTCTAACCTGATGCACTGGCGGGAACCAGACCGTCAGTGCATCTTTTTTTAATGCGAGGGCGGATGGGCAAACCCATAAGTCCGGCGAGGGTACTGGTTGCTAATCTTCCGTCTCCCGCTTATCGTACAAGCTGAGTTATCCTAGTGATTTTGCGCCCGAGTTGGGTATGCCCTTTCCGCCGGAGCAAACCGGAATGAACCCCCTGAGCTGCTTGCATTTCTTGGGTATCATGGCCGCCGTCGTCGGCCTGCTTTTTGTCTCCCCGGCTCGCGCACAGGACACCCAGGACCAGCAGCGCAGCGAGGCTGTTCGAGCCAAGATGTACGACGCGCTAGCCCGGGAAACGACAGCACTTGAGCGTCAAAGCAACGTACTGAAGATGGTGGTGCGGCTCGTCCGTCCCACTGTCGTGCATATCGAAGCGGATAAGATCGACAGCTCTCCGGGCCAATATGGCCGCAAAAACCATGTCGAGGAAGCCGGCAGCGGTTACATCGCACGGATCAACGGGCACGACTACGTCCTTACCAATCGGCATGTCATCAAGTCCGCCAAGAACGAGGATATCAAGATTCGTTTGGCCGACGGCCGGCAGCTCAATCCGATTCGTGTATGGGACGACCCGTATACGGACATTGCCGTGATGGCCGTGAATGCCTCGGGGCTGGTACCGGTCAAATTCGGCGACAGCGACAACCTGGAAATCGGCGATTTCGTACTTGCGGTCGGGAGCCCGTTCGGGTTGAGTCATTCGATCACGTTCGGCATCATCAGCGCGACAGGCCGCCGAGACCTTATCCTCTCGGAAGATGTGAAGTTTCAGGACTTTCTGCAAACCGACGCCGCGATCAATCCCGGCAATAGCGGTGGACCGCTGATCAACCTTCGCGGTGAAGTGATTGGCATGAACACGGCGATTGCCTCCAGTTCCGGTCACAACGAGGGCATCGGGTTTTCCATTCCCAGTAACATGGTCGTGTTTGTGGCCAAACAATTGGTGGAAAACAATAGCGTCGCCCGCGCTCTATTGGGCGTCCAGCTGGATCGCAAATTCGATTCCGCCATGGCCGTCAGCGTCGGCCTGAATCGTCCTCGCGGGGCGAGGATTTCCGGCGTCGTGCCTGGTTCACCGGCCGAGTCCGTGCACCTGAAAGTTGGCGACGTGGTGCTGGAATTCGCTGGCGTGCCGGTCGACGACGATGACCATTTGATCAATCTTGTCGGCATGACGGAAGCCAATCGCGAGGTTCCACTGGTCATCCTGCGGGATCAAAAACAGATTCATCTCAACGTCAAGCTGGGAAGCGCACCCGAGGCCGATCGCCTGGTGCCAAAGTCCAAGTAGCCGCCCAAAAATGGCGTTTGGCGTCGCAGCGGCCTACCGTTGCGGCCTCACCCGCATGGTTTCGACAACCTCGCGGATGGTCGTTTCCAGATCATATTTTGGGCGATATTGGATAGTGCGCCGAAGCCGCGTGAGATCAGGAATCCGCGAGCGAACATCCTCAAAATCGGCGTCATAGGCTTCCGCATAACTCTGAAATTGGATTTCTAGCTTCGGATTAACCTGAGCGATCACGCTCTTGGCCAACTGCAAGATGCTCACTGGCTGATCGCTTCCGATATTGAACACGCCTGCCACTGCCGCGTCGGTTTCCATTAGTTCGATGACCGAGCGGACCACGTCATGCACGTGGGCAAAACATCGCACTTGGCGTCCGTCGTCGTGGACCAGTAGCGGCCGACCGGCCAGCGCCGCCTCAACGAAACGCGGCAGCACCATGCCATAGCGGCCCGTCTGTCGGGGACCGACGACATTGAAGAAACGGGCGATGACGACCGGCAGGCGATGCTGCCGCCAATAGGCCAATGCCAGAAACTCGTCAATCGCCTTGGAGGCTCCGTATGACCAGCGAGCTCGGGTGGTGGGGCCCAGCACGATGTCGTCGTCTTCGCTCCACAGCGGCTTGGGGTTCTTGCCGTAAACTTCGCTCGAGCTGGCCAGAAACAGCTTCACGGCATAGCCGTCGCGCTTGCGTCGCAGCAGTTCGCTAAGGACCAGCTCCGTCGGGTAGATGTTTGTCTCGATCGTGTGGATCGGTGCCGTCGAGATCAATTGCACACCGACGGCCGCAGCCAGATGGTACACCTCGTCCACATCGGTCACGAGTTGCCGGACCAGCGACTTGTCGGCCGCGGTACCCGCCACGAAGCTGAAGTTGAAGTGATCGCGAACCGCTGCCAGATTTTCGGCTGTCCCGGTCGATTCATCATCGAGCACGGTTACTCGGTAGTCGCGGGCCAACAGGGCTTCAGCCAAATGGCTGCCAATGAATCCTGCACCGCCGGTTATCAGAGCGTGTCTCACGTGCGTTTATTTCGCTTGGGCTGGCAAATTGTCCTACGTTCAAAGTGTACCCCACGACCAGCACCGTCAAGTTGCGTAATGGCTACCGGGCGGATAAGGCTGAAATCCTCGCGATTATGGCGCTCGCCTCAGGGGGCCGCGGCCGTCCATCGTCTTGGCGGCACTCTCGTCGAGCGTTGCGTCGGGGTCAATCGATTGGCTGTGCTGGAGAGCCTGCTCCCGACGGTTGGCGACAATCGACGCCGCAATCGCCACGGCCAAGAGTGACAGGATGATCAGCAGCGACGCGAGTGGATCAAACAAATGGTGGCCCCGGTACCACTCGCCAACCATCTTAATGCCCACGAACGCCAATACGGCCGACAGACCGTAGTTCAAATAGCGGAACATGTCCATCACGCCGGCCAACAGGAAGTAGAGAGCCCGCAGCCCTAGAATGGCAAAGATGTTCGACGTGAACACCGTAAACGCATCCTTCGTGATTCCAAAAATGGCAGGCACGCTGTCAACGGCAAACAGGACGTCGGTACTTTCAACGACCAATAGCACCAGAAACAACGGCGTGATGCATCGACGGCCGTTCTCGATGACAAAGAATCGGTGGCCATGCGGCTCCTTACTCACAGGAAACAGCCGCCGCGCCAGCCGCAGCAGGATGTTTTTCTCGGGATTGACCTCCGAGTCACCATGCGTTGCGAGCTTAAAGGCCGTGTAAATCAGAAAGGCCCCAAAGATGGGCATCACCCAGCCAAATCGCTCCAGCAGGGCAGTTCCGGCCAGGATAAAGGCCAGCCGCATTACGATCGCGCCGAGGATTCCCCAAAACAGCACACGATACTGATATTTCAGCGGCACGCCGAAGAAACTGAAGACGACAGCGAAGACAAATACGTTGTCCATCGACAACGACCATTCGACCAGATAGCCCGTAAGAAACAGGATGCCGATAGCACTGCCGCGCCAGGCCCATATCAGCCCGTTAAAGGCCAGCGCCAACCCACACCAGATAAGCGTCCAGGTGGCCGACTCGCGTAAAGTCGGCTCCTGTGACTCGCGGTGAAAGACAAACAGGTCAAGGACCAGCACCACGACGACGAATACGCCAAAGGCGATCCAGTGCCAGACTTGGACGCCGCTTGCACCGTCCGTAGGGGTTGCTTGAGCCAGCAGGCCGATCGCAACTTGGTAGATGGAATTGAGTTCTGACAACGCGGCAATGTCCAGAGAAAAGTGTTTGGTACGTTCTTGGTTCGCGATCGATCAATCATAGGGGCCGCGCAAGGCATGATCAACGTCACCTTATCCACTGGCGCCGAAAGGGTTTCTTGTTTTCCCACGGAAGTACTGAAATAATGGCTGGGCCACACCAAACTTCTCCGGAACAACGGCGCGTACGAGAGCTTTGCTGGATGACGATTGCCGACTTAAGATGGGCACTCGCATACGCGGCGGTGGTCGCGCTGTTGATTGCGCCGTCCGCTGCGCTAGCTCAGCCTCCCAATAGCTCGCCAGCCGCAAAGAATGACGGGGCGCCGAATACCAAGTCTCCACCCGCGGCGATCCGGCAGTTTCGCGACGCCGTGGCTTTCCAAGATCGGGGCGTCTACGATCTGGCAGCCGACGAGTGGCAGTCCTTTCTTAAGAAATTTCCTGCCGATCCACTGGCAGCAAAGGCCCGCCATTACCTGGGTGTTTGCGAGTTACTGCAGAAGAACTTTGCCGATGCGGTAACCACATTCGAGCGCGTCATAAGAGAGCATCCCGAGAGCGGCCTTGCAGATGCCAGCTACCTGAATCTGGGCTTGGCTCAGTATAGCTTGGCACAGACAGGAAAGACGGAATTCTATGACCAAGCCGCCGCCACTCTGCAAACGCTCATCGAGAAGTTCCCCAAATCGAAAGAAGTTTCCGAGGCGCTCTATTACCGTGGTGAATCGCTTTACGCTCGGAACAAGAAAGACGTCGCCGCCCGGTCTTATAAACAGTTGGTCGACCAGTTTACTGAAAGCCCACATCGGGCCGAAGGACTGTATGCCCTGGGCGTGACGCAACAAGATCTAGGAAACAACAAACTGGCTGGCACGACGTTCGATACGTTTCTCAAGGCGTACCCGCAACATCCGCTTCGTGCTGAAGTGATTCTGCGACGCGCGGAATCTTTGTTCGCCGAAGGCAAGCACTCCGCGGCCGAGCAATGGTTCGCTTCAGCGGCCGCCTCGAAAGACTTTGCTCATGCCGATCTGGCCGCCATGCGGCAGGCAGCCTGCCTGGTAGCTCAGGGTAAGACAGCCGAGGCGGCGGCACTCTATGCCGCGATTCCCGATCGATTCCCGAACTCGGCGCATCGCAGCGCGGCACTCATTGCGGCGGGCAATAACTACTACCAGCTCGCAGATTGGGACGCCTCAGCCAAGGCGTTCAACGCGGTGGCGATCTCCGACGATCCACTAGCACTCGAAGCGACGCACGGCCTGGTTCGCACGTACCTAAAGCAGAAGCAGCCGGACCAGGCACTGACCGCGCTTGAGCGCGTCCTGGCTGACGCGAAAGGAAGCAAGCAAGAGCCGCAATTGATGCTCGATCGGGGCGACACGCTCTACGAGATCAATGGGAGACGTCCAGACGCCATCGTCGCATATGCAGCATTGGCGGAGCAATATCCGGCGCACGAACTCGCGCCACAGGCCTTGTACATGGCAGCGTTCGCTTCGCTTGGACAGGGAGATTATGTCAAGGCCGAGCAATACGGTGAAGAATTTCTTAAAGCACACGCCGAGGATCCGCTGGCGGCAGACGTACACTATATCGTCGCCGAAGCGGCACTCCAGCAGAAGCGATACGCCGCGGCGACGGCGGCCTATCGCGAACTTCTGGCAAAGTTTCCCAAGCACGCGGAGGCAGCATCCTGGAAAGTGCGGCTCGGTTTGTCTCTGTTTCTCGACGAACAACTTGCCGACGTCGTTGCCACGTTGTCGCCGGTCGTATCGCAGCTCAAACCGGTTGCACTAGCGGCCGAAGGACAATTCTTGCTCGGCAGCGCCCAAGCCGAACTTGGGGAACACGCGGCAGCCGTCAAGTCGCTACTAGCTGCGCTCGCTGACGCTCCGACTGGTCCGCGTGCGGATGAAGCATTGCTCACGCTAGCCACTGCATACCAGGCAGAGGCCAAACTGGATGAAGCCTGCGACACGCTACGGCGGCTTACGACCGAATTTCCGCATAGTCCGCGATTGGAACGAGCATACCTACTCCTTGGCGAATACGAGGCTCGGGCCGGGAATTTCGCGGCGGCCACACAGGACTACCGGAAGTTATTGAAGACTTGGCCACAAGGCGCCTTGGCATCTCACGCCATGTTCGGCTTGGCCAGCGTTGAGTTGGAGCAACAAGATTTCGCCGCTGCCGAGACCACGCTGACCAGGTACCTCGAGTTGTTTCCACAAGAACCCACCATGGCCAAGGCGCGCTATGCACGCGCGGTCGCTCGTGAACGCCAACAAAAATACACCGCCGCTCTCGACGACCTTACGGAGTTGGTGTCCAATCCGCCCGCGGCAGATCGGCTCGACGCCCTGTACTTGCAAGGACTGTGCTATGCCGGTTTACAGCGATGGGAGCCGGCAGCTGATGCGTTTCGCTCCGTTCTCGATGCCGATCCTAATTTCTCCGGCGCGGACAAAGTCCTCTATGAACTCGCCTGGGCGCTGAAATCCGACGGCCATGAAGACAAAGCAATTGCCGCATTTGCCCAACTCGCCGAGCAACATCCCATGAGCCCGCTAGCAGCCGAGGGCTTCTACCATTTGGGCGAAGCCGACTACGCGGCAAAAGAATTTGCCCGTGCGGCCGAACACTATCGGGCGGCGCACGACAAAGCCGGCCATGGCGGATTGGGCGAAAAAGCCGCTCACAAGAGAGGTTGGGCATTGTATCAAGGAGGCGAACTCGCCGCGGCAACCGCGGCATTTCGTAAGCAACTGACTGACTATCCGGAAGGTGAACTCGCAGCCGATGCGTTGTTCATGGTCGGTGAATCATTGTTCGGACAGAACCTCTATGAAGCGGCCGTCGAGACCTACCAAAAGTCGTTCACCCGTCCCAGCGAAAATCCGGTTTTTCAAGCCTTGGCATATTTGCATGCTGGTCAGGCGCTTGCACAACAGCAGAAGTGGGAAGCGAGTCAGAAACTTCTCGATGACGCCATCGTACAGTTTGGAGATTCCGCCTACCTACCCGAATTGCAATACGAATCCGGCTGGGCGTGCCAGAATTTGGGACAAACGGAGGAAGCCGTTGTCCGCTATGAGGAAGTAATTGCTCAAACCGATCGCGAAGTGTCGGCTAGAGCGCGTTTCATGCTCGGCGAGATCCTGTTCGAGAAGAAACAATATAAAGAGGCTATTCGCAATTTTTTCAAGGTCGCCTACGGGTATGGTTACCCCAAGGCCCCTGATGCCTTACAGGTCTGGCAAGCGAACGCCTCGTACGAAGCGGCCCGTTGTTTCGAAGTTCTAAAAATGGTCGATCAAGCTCGGAAGTCGTATCAGGAGGTAGTCGACAAGTACCCTCAAAGCGACAAAGTTCCGTTGGCCAAAAATCGACTGGAAGCATTGGGCTCGTAACTCCCATTGGGGCGACAAACTACGTCATTCTCGGTGAGAGCCGAGAACCAATCAGGAAATGTGTGAGTGGATGCCGACAACTAGCCTCGTTGTGAACTTTCGGACTACGCTACCGCGGATCCTCCTGGCGGCAATGCTAGTGCTGGCCTGTGGCCTGACGGCTGCGGCCCAACAACCATCGGCCAAGGACATGGCCGACGAACGGTTTGAATCCGCCATGGCCGCCGAACCGACGCCCGCGGAAACAACGCCGGCGCCAACCGCCGATGAGGGAATGAACCTATTCGAGATGGCGTCCCCCATGGTTGGCGGCGTCTTTATGTACCCGATCTATGCATTCTCGTTCGTCGTCGTACTGTTCGGCATCGAACGGATCATTGGTCTCCGCCGTCGTAAGGTCGTTCCACGCAAGTTGATTCGCGGGCTGAACGAGATGCTAGCCGGGAAGGGCGGGGCATTCGATCCTCGCCACGCCTGGCGACTCTGTCATAAGTACCCATCCGCAGCCGCCAACGTGATCCGCGCGATCCTACTTCAAACCGGCCGCCCACAGGCGGAACTCGAGTCGACCGCGACCAAGGCAAGCGAGCGCGAAGTCGCACGGCTCTATTCAAACATTCGCCCGCTGAATCTCTCCGCCACAGTGGCACCGCTATTAGGTCTGGCCGGTACGGTGCAGGGAATGATTCTCGCATTCTATGAAACGGCTCATCTCCCCGATGGTGCGAATAAGGCTCAAGCTCTGGCCTCCGGTGTGTACATCGCCCTGATCACCACGTTTGCTGGTTTGTGCGTCGCGATTCCCGCTGTCGTCTTGGCGCACTACTTTGAAGGTAAGATCCAGCGACTATTTGGGCAATTGGAGGAGCTCAGCAGTCGCCTTGTGCCAGCATTGCAACGTTACGAGGGCCGCGTCCGCATGGGCTTCACGGCCAACGGAACAAACGAGGACGAAACGAAACCTCATGAGGCCGGGCCGGCACAAAAAGCAGCCGCGGCCAGCGAGTAGTGCCATGAGCGTCAAGATCGACAAGGGGCGCTCGGCTGGGCTCGTCAATCTCACGCCGATGATCGACGTCGTATTTCAGCTCTTGCTGTTCTTTTTGGTGGCAAGCAAGTTTGCCGAGGATGAACGCGAGCTGAACATCGTGTTGCCGCACGCCAGCGAGGCCCGTCCGCTGACCACCAAGCCCGACCTACTGTTTGTGAACGTCGACGCTCAGGGGCGTTATTTCATTGGCCGTGAAGAATTCGATTCCAAGGGGCTCGAAGCCAAACTGAGGCAGGTTTCGGCAAACAATCCAGGCCAGCAAACCGTCGAGATCCGCGCCGACCGACAGTGCCGCTGGGAATTCGTAGTGGCTGTGATGAATCTCTGCAACAAGGCGGGCATTCGGGACTACCGCGTCACAACCACAGCATTGGAAAAACCCGGATAGTGGGCTGACGTGCCTGGACGAACATCGCCGCGACCAACGACTTTCACAACTCATGTCCGTTGCCCCTGATCAACGCGATACCACCGTCCGACCGACGGTCACTTTCGACGACCGTCTGTGGCCCGTGCTTGCGGCCTTGTTGGTGCTCGCGCTATTGGGTGCGGGCGTGATTTACCGTGTTGCTAGCTTCGAAGATCCACGCTGGTGGGCCAACGGCTGGACTTATCTCGGAACCTTGATCGCGGTCACGCTGTTGCTCATCCTGGGTGTCAGCCGACTCGATCGATCTCGCCGCGGGCTGCAGTTGGCTGCCGTACTCAGCCTGCTGGCGCATATCTTATTGTTCGTTTCCCTCAATCAGTATCGGCTCGCGGCGCTGGCGGACGCCCGCGTTCCGGATTCCCGGCGAACACCCCCTGTCGAAGAGTTCCGCGCTCCGGACTACCACATTCGCGCTCCGGATGAGCCAACCGAGGAATTTGACAAACCGGTGACGACAGAGACGCCAGAAGAACCGCGGGAAGAGCTCAGCCGCCGGCCATCGCAAAAACTTGACGAGATGCCGCTAGAAAGTCAGCCCAGCCCATTGTCGGGCACAGCACCTGACGTACAGCCGCAGCTAATCCCGCTCAAGAAGCTCGAAGAGGCCGCCCCGCGGCTCGCCCCAGAAAGCGCTGAGCTCAGCCGCGCCGAAGCGAGTACGATAGAACTGAATGTGCCGGAACCCGTCGCGGTACCGGAACTAGACGTGGCAGCGGAACTCGATAGGCCCACGGCAGCAAACTCTACACCCACGCCAGTGGTGACAGAGCCGGTAGAACCAAAGCTGCCGCTGTCCAATGAACTGCCCGCATCAAGGCCGCTGGAACGAACACCAAACGTCGCCGATTCGCCGCGCCACTTCGACGAGCCGTCCATCGGGCCGCAGGTTCCTTCGTTACCCGGACCGCTCACGATGCGACACGTGGAGGCTCCGCAAGTTCGGTCAGCACAGATCGCTGACGTTCCGCGCGCGCAAAGCGGAAGCGACAAAACGACCGATGAGCCGCAACCGCTGGTTCCCGCCCCACTGCGGGCAGGTTCCGGAATCACTGCACCACGCGAGGTCGGCACTTTGCGCGATTCGATTGAAACTCGCGTTGCGGTGCGCCCCTCGGCACCCCTAAATCCTTCGTTGACGCCCAAGCTGTCATCCGACAGGCAGTCGACTAGTAAATCCTCGCCGCTATCCTCGCGCGCTGGCGCGCCGGCAAATCAGCTCGCCAAGTCGATGACCAACATTCCGGCAAACCCCGTATTGCGACTGCCGTCGCTCGCCGAGCTAGAGACGGAGGAAAGCGACACGGTGTCGCCGAATTTACCTAAGTTGAGCCGTCCTGCGCCTTCGGTGCCGGCGATCAAACCCTCACAGGCGACGGGAACCGCAAGGCTGCCTGTGCCCTTACCAGCCCCAACCAAGCAGGGAGGATTGAGCGATCGAGCTGTACTGGACCTGGGGACCCCGAATCGACGTGCCAGCGAGGAGAGCCAGCTTGTCGACGTCACTCCCGGCCGCTTGCTGTCGCGCAGGACCGGTGGTCCGCCAACGATCGATGGCCGCTCGCGCGAGCCGACCGACGCTTTTGCGCGCCGTGGAGGAGCACGTCGCAACCCGGGCGGCCCTAGCGGGCGGATGGCCGAACGCACGGAAGCCGCCATCGAACTAGGGCTCGTCTTTCTGGCCAATCACCAACGCGCCGACGGCAGTTGGAGTCTCCAATTCGGTCCGGCTGCGGACGTTCCCGAACCGCCGCCGACATTCCGCGCCGAAACGGCCGCCACGGGCTTGGGCTTACTGTCGTTCTTGGGGGCCGGATATGATCACTATGGGGGTGCCTACGCCGACGTCGTGCAGCGGGCGCTAGACGATTTGATCAAACACCAGCGTGCCAACGGCGACCTCTATCGTCCTGAAGATGAGCGATCCAATCGTAGCGCATGGCTGTATAGCCACGGTATTGCCACGATTGCGCTCTGTGAAGCCTATGGAATGACAGGTGATCCGGTGCTGCGGGCCCCAGCCCAAAAGGCAATCGACTTCATCATCGCCGCGCAGGATCCACGGCGCGGGGCGTGGCGCTACGTACCCGGCAACGGTTCCGACACGTCGGTCAGCGGTTGGCAATTGATGGCCCTAAAGAGCGGCGAACTTGCCGGGCTCGAGGTGCCGCGGGACGCTTACGATCGAGTTCGCCGCTGGCTGGATGGCGCGCAAGTGGTCGGTTCGCGGTACGTTTACAATCCGTCGGCACCGGACACACCTCAGCAGCGACACGGCCGATCGCCCACACCCGCAATGACCGCTGTCGGTCTCCTAATGCGGCTGTACACGGGGCTCGACCGTGACGACGCGCACATGGTCGAAGGGGCCGAATACCTGCTCGGTCGGCTTCCCGAGAACGGCGCCTCTCGTAGCCCGGCCCGCGACACGTACTATTGGTACTATGCCACCCAGGTCATGTTTCATATGCGTGGCAAGTACTGGAGCGAGTGGAACGGCCGCCTGCATCCCTTGCTTGTTGACACGCAGCAGCAGTCCGGGCCGCTGGCCGGCAGTTGGGACCCGCGCCGTCCGGTGCCCGATCGCTGGGGTCCTCACGCCGGGCGAATCTATGTTACGACGCTGAACTTGCTGTCGCTGGAAGTCTACTATCGGCACCTGCCGCTCTACGAATCAACGGCCAAGTAGCGAGGCGAAGACGCGATCCCGCCCCCACCTTCCTATGAGCAGTTGATAATTGAAGCTTAGGCTCGCAGCACTACGAGCTTCTTGCGAGCTTCTTCTTCGATGGCGATCTTGTCTTCCCGGGCCAGCCAGCCGATCGCTTGCATGATGACATCGCGCGGGGCGTCAATGTCCTTGGCAAGTTGTGTCAGCGTGCGCGGACCATTCTCGTTTAGACAGTGCCAAACCATTCCGGCGGTTTCCCCGATTTGCTCCCGGCAAGATTGTTGAGCCGTTGCCATGCTCGTACGCTCCCAAGCGAAGACACAATTGGAATCCAGCCCCGCGCCGCCATGCTTGCGGAAGTATATCGCCCGAACCGGTACGGACTCAATACCCGGCCGGCAGGGCCCACACGACTACATGCTCGGCAGGCGACGGCATGCTCACGGACCAACGAGGTCAGCGCGAGTCAATCCAAAGATAGTCCACGCGGGCCGGCTGGGCGGTGGGAGAACCGGGGGTGCCAAGGATGCCGAAAATAGCAGATATGGCGGTCGCCGCGCATTCGCAAGAACGCTTCAGTAGGAGCCTGGCGGCGGTACCCAAACTTGCCAAACTCTTTTTAGAACTATTCTTAGGACTGCCCCGTGACGGCGTCACGTGTGAGCTGTCGGGCGAGCTTGAAGGCCGTGTGCAACGTGTTTGCCCGGACCTCCATCTGGTCTGGCGAGAAATTGTATGGTGCGTCGCTGACCGGCAGGCCGGCAATTGCGATCATCAACGGCATCAAATCTAGAAATTCCTTATACCTGCGTCGCAGGGCGTCATCGTCATTTGCCATGATTTGGCGGTCTCCCGAACTTGTGGCTGAAAAACCGTGGTGCCCCCGCGGCTAGTGAAGGCAACCCACGCGGCTGGGCATTCGACAGATTACCGCCTACAGGCGGAAGAGCAAGCGGACCGTAACTCGGTCGCCATCGCTGGCAATAGAAAGACCCGGTAGCAATTCACTCAAGACCAGCCGTCTTGCGGTGTTGCACGGTACCTCTCGGCTTGTTCTTATCTGCGCTTGCGAAGTGCGCTCAGGACGGCGGAAGCGGCGTCCTGACTGTCTTTACTCGTCGGACGAGGCGGGAGCTTACCCGGAAGGCGTTTGCCTTTGGAGTCCTTGGCCTCTTCCTCTGGCGGAGCCGCCGCCTCGTCACCAACCTGTGTTGCGCTTATGCTAAGTGAGTCGGTATCCGTAAAGACGGCGTCGCGGGTTTCGCGCGTCGCCGTTTCATCGGTCGATTCACCCTCGAGCCAATTGGAGACATCGAAGGGATCCTTGGCAGCGTTCGTAGCCGTGCGGTTGACTGCATCTTTGATGTTTTCCACCGGCGGCTGCTTTTTGGCGCCGATGTTGTGGGCGACATGGACTTCGAACTGCAATTGTCCGATTGTGAGGCGATCGCCAGCCTTGAGTTCGCGCTCTCCAATAATTCGTTCTTCGTTGACGAACGTGCCGTTCTTGCTGCCGAAGTCACGGATGCCGATGTAGCCGTCTTCGACCAGAATTGCACAATGGTGCCGGCTGATCAATTCGCTGCCGGGGCGCAAGTGGCAGTCTTCCGCCCGACCGATCAAAAACTTGTTGGTTTTGACCGCGATTTCCTTACCGGCGTTCTTCCCCTCCAACACCTTTAACTTCATATCCATTTTTCGACCAACTCCGCCTGAGCACCGAATTACGACCGGGAACGAGTGCGGAAATTGCAGACCAATATGTGGCCCTCAGGGCGCAAACTGAATAGAGAGAAACTCTTTTGCCGGTCCTTCTCTGTATCGCAGAACGCGATCGACCGGCATGATGCCTGTTTACGCATTATGTCAATAAATCGGGTCCAGAGCAATCAGATTCCAACTTTTCTGCAAAGTGGATTATCCGTAATAAAACCGGCCCAAGGCAGCCAAATCAAGCAGGCACGGCCTGCCACTAGCGCCGCTCGGTCCAACCGAATCCGCTGTATTTTTCTAACGTTAAGGTTCGCACACGATCCAATTCCAACTCTGACAGCTTGCCGGACGCTAGCTCCAATCCCAGGCCGGCAGCAATGTGCCTTACCCACGTCTCGACGACCGGCTCACGCTCGAGCTTCTTGCCCGTCAATTCCAATATACCGGGTAGTTCCGGCGCGTGTGGACTACGTGCCATGAGCAGTGAACCATGCTGCAAGATAGCCCCGCGGCGCCGTCGTTGCGCGCTACCACAAACCTTCGTGTCTCCACACACAACGTCTCCCTGAGAGCGACGTTCGAAACATAGAAAAGGTTGCTCGCGAGCACTCCGTCCTGATGGCTCACGGAGAACTGAAACCCGGACATTCGACTCCTCCAAGGTCATCGCAAGCGCATTGTGAACAGCGTCATAGAGTTGCTTGGCGTCGGAAGCCAGAGGGTGCGCGACGGGCAGCACCAAACTATAGGTCCACTCGCGGTCGTGCAGGATGGCCCCGCCTCCGGTTTGTCGTCGCACGACAGAACAATCGCGACTTGGAATATGCTGACGTCGGGCCAGAAACGGCTGGAAGTACCCCAGAGAAAGGGTTGGTTCACTCCATTGATAAAAGCGAAGCGTCGCCGCCCCTCCCGCAGCCACCGACTCCAAGAGCACCTCGTCCACGGCCATTTGCCAAGCGCCGCCGGCGGGACCCTCAAGGAGCAATCGGCAGGGTTGCTTTGGAGGTTCGAGAGCGGACTGCGGCACGTTGCTTGGAATGATGTCACTCATTGCTTCGCTAACGAAATACGCCGCCTTCTTGAATTGCTCATGCGTTGCTTAGCGCAATCAATCTGTCCAACAGCTTCAAGGCCCGGCCAGTTTCAATTGCGTCTTGCGCCATTTTGGCAGCCGTGGCAGGAGTGGCAGCCTTGCCGGCGGTCCATACGCGCGGCCGCCGCGTTCATGACCACAATATCGCGGGCCGGCCCCGGCCTATCGGCCAGAATTTCGCGGATCACGCGGGCGCTTTCCTCGGGTCCGCTAACCTGCAGCGATACGAGGCTGGTCAGCGAAAGGCCAAAGTCACTGGGCGTCCAACTGAAGCTACGCAGTCCGTCCGCAGTGACTTCAGTGACACGAGTGGGACCCGCCAAGGTCACCTCGTCGAGGCCATCTTCGCCGTGCACGACAAGCGTCCGTCGAGTACCCAACAACTTGAGCGCTTGGGCGACAAGTGGTCGAAGTTCGCTCCGCCCGACGCCGACGACCTGAAACGGAGCACGCGCGGGGTTCGCAAGCGGGCCCAGCAGGTTGAAAATCGTCGGAAATCCCAATTGCCTACGCACTTCCGCAACCTGTTTCATGGAGGGGTGCATCAGCGGGGCAAAGCAAAAACAAATGCCGAGCTCGTCAAGACAGCGTTCCACCTGCTTGACGCTGGCCGATACGTTCACGCCCAGGGCCGCCAGTGCGTCGGCCGAACCCGTGCGGCTTGTCACTGCCCGATTGCCATGTTTGGCGACTGGCACCCCGGCGGCAGCGACGATCAGTGCAGCTGCGGTACTGATATTGAACGTCCCTGAAGCATCGCCACCGGTTCCACAGGTATCAACAATGACGTCCCGATCAGACCGAATCGGAGTCATATGCCGCCGCAATGCCAGCGCGGCGCCCGCGATTTCCTGACTGGTTTCTCCTTTTGCATGCAGCGCGGTCAGCAAAATGCCCATTTCGCCGCTCGAGCAGCGGCCCGCAACCACGGCATCGATCGTGGCGGCCATTTCCTCCATCGACAGGTCTTCGCCGGCCGCTACACGGCCAATGGTTGCCTCGATCACTCCGAATCACCTCATCTATATGAAAACAACGGTCCAAGCGCGGCCGTCTGATCGATTTTAACTGCCGATATCAACCGCGAACACTGCGGGAGGGGCGCCGCCACATATCTGGTTCACTTGGCGAGTACTCTTGTTTCATTTTCCGGCTCCCCATACAATCCCCGCGCTGGCGGACTGCCCAGTTTGCCAAATCCCGTGCCACAACCTGGTTCCATGCTCACGAAAAAGATACTGTTCGACGTCGATCCTGGCATCGATGATGCCGTGGCCCTAAGCTTGGCGCTTTTCGATCCACAACTCGAAGTTGTGGCCGTGACGGCAGTTGCTGGAAATGTCCAGCCGGAACAAGCCACCCGAAATGTCCAGGCGATCATCGAGCAACTCGATCCTCCCCGTTGGCCGCGTATCGGTGAAGCTTCCGACCCAGACCTGGGCCTCCCGTCGCGGAATATCCAGTTGCACGGGCCCGACGGACTGGGAAATGCCAATTTCCAGGTTTCCGAGTTGCAGCACCGCCATGCGGCCGAGAAGGTGATTCACGAGGAGGTCCGCGCGGCTCCAGGCGAAATCACGATTGTCGCCTTGGGCCCGCTGACGAACGTCGCCCGGGCGTTTGCCCGCGATCCCGCCTTGCCTGAAATTGTGGGGCAAATCGTTATGATGGGGGGGACGCTCGACGGCGTGGGCAATGTGACGCCTGCCGCCGATTTCAACATTTATTGCGATCCCGAGTCGGCCCGCGCCGTATTTCGATCAGCGGCTGCGACGATGACACTGGTTCCGATCGACATCACGCGCCAGGTTACCTTCGGCTATGACCTATTGGAGAATCTGCCCGATGGCAACAGTCGAGTCGGGCGATTTCTTTCGAAGATCCTGCCGCACCTATTTCGCTCTTACCGACAAGAGTTGGGCTATGAAAGCATCTGCCTGAACGATGCGGTGGCCTTGATTGCCGCTCTCCATCCCGAGCTATTCGAGATCGAACTTGTCGCGGGCGACGTGGAGCTGAGCGGTGAGCTGACACGCGGCGCCACGGTGTTCGATCGCCGGCGGAATCGCGAATGGCGCACGAACCTGGCCGTGGCCACGAAGGTCGATGTAGCCGCCACTCAAGATTGCATCCTTCGCGGCCTTCGGTCCGCCGGAATGGCCAGCAAGGGCTAGGCCGGACTCTCAATATGCGTGGCAGCGTGATTTGTTCTTTCCTGAGTGGGTCGCGCTTCCATCGCGGCCGCCAGAACTACGTTCCGCGCACCAACCCAAACCATTCGATGTGCTTTCGCCGGCAGAAGTGCAGGCATCGCTCTCGGCAGTACGGCTCGAGCCATTCGGCCTGACGGGCCAACGCTTCGGTGTTGGTGCCTTGCGGCATCAACATCACGCGGTTCCATTCAATCTCGGGGAACGCTTCAAGATAACGTTCCACTTCGATGCAGTCGGCCGGTTCGTCGACCACGAACTTGAACTGGTAAGTGTACTCGGCAACAAGTCGGCGAATTACGTCCGGCGCATGCCGCGCCAGCTCGTGCCGCTCGCTCCAGCGAATTGATTGCTGACGGTCGGGCGTCGAACTGGCAAGTTTCGGACTCAGCGACATCAGCTGGCACTCGACCGGCAAGTAAAGTGTGCCGGCAGTCTCGATCGTGACGTGCAAACCCCGCTCATGCATGGCGGTGCAGAGTGGTAGCAATTCGGCAAACAACATTGGTTCGCCCCCCGTAAGCACGACGTGCCGAGCCCCCAAGGCCTCAACACGAGCAAGAATCTCGTGGACTGCCAGATCCTCGCCTTCGGGCTGCCACGACGCATACGGCGTGTCGCAATACCAACAACGGAGGTTGCAGCCGCTGTGCGCGCACAAAGACGCTTTCGACACCCGTCAGGAAGCCTTCGCCTTGCAAACTCCGGTAGATCTCGGCAATCTTCATGCGCGGTATGGGGCCGGATCGGTAAGTCCCGCCTCGGCAAAGCCTCTAAGCCGCAGCAGGCACGAATCGCAGTGGCCGCACGAGGTTCCGGCCGAGTCCAGGTTGTAACAACTGCGTGTCAGGCCGTAGTCGACTCCCAGTTCCGTGCCGCCACGAATGATCTCCGCTTTCGTCAGATCGACCAGAGGCGTATGAATCTGGTAGCGAAGCGCCCCCTCAACCGATGCTTTGGTTGCCAGGTTCGCCATCTGCTCAAATGCGGCGACGTACTCGGGACGGCAGTCGGGATAGCCGCTGTAGTCGACGGCATTGACGCCAATGAACAGATCGGCCGCCCCTTGCACTTCGGCGTAGGCCAAGGCCAGCGAAAGAAACACCGTGTTTCGTGCCGGCACGTACGTAATCGGAATCCCTACCCCCATGTCCTCCGGCGGGCGGTCCAAGGGAACGTCGATGTCGGAGGTCAGCGCACTGCCGCCAAATTGGCGCAGGTCGATCGGGACCGTCACATGACGCAGAACTCCCAAGTGTTCTGCCACCCGATGTGCAGCTTCGAGTTCCGCGCGATGCCGCTGTCCGTAATCGAATGATATGGCGAGCAGCTGAAATCCCTCCCGCCGCGCAATCGCTCCGCACGTGGCTGAATCGAGACCGCCGGACAGTAAAATGACCGCTGGAGTAGACATGTGTGGGGGCAGGTAGCCTGACAATGGGGCCTGTATCATTCTATGATGGCAAATGTAGCCGATCCACGAAAGGACTGCCCATGGCCGACGATTTTAGAAAAATCCTCGAAACATTTCCCAACCAGTTCCCGCAGCGGGACTACACGATTGAAATTCGCTGCCCGGAGTTCACCAGCGTCTGCCCCAAGACAGGCCAGCCAGACTTCGGAGTGTTGACATTTACCTACACGCCAGATGAACTCTGCGTGGAGCTGAAGAGCCTGAAGCTGTACCTGCAAAGATTCCGTAACGAGGGCATCTTCTACGAAAACGTCACCAACCGAATCCTCGATGACCTGGTCGCCGTGCTTGATCCACGGCGGATGACTCTCGTCGCCGCCTTCACCCCCCGCGGCGGCATCACAACGAACGTGACAGCGACGCATGAGAAGGGGCGGAAGTAGAATGTCCACAACGGCGTCACGATGTGACAGAATACCGATATGAGTGATACGAGCGAAGTCAATCGCGAACGATTACTTGCCCGCTTGCGCGAACTAATCGCGGCAGGACGGGCGGAATTCGAAAGTGGCCGCGGCGAGTGCCGGGTGGAGGTTAACGGTGTCGAACTGGCAGAGTATCCACTCGACAAACTCGATCTTCAGACCCTTTCGACTGCTGAGTTAACCTTGCTTGAAGACTACCTGCGGTGGGCCGCCCAATTCAGCGCCTACGCAAAGACTCCTGAATTCCGTCTGCAGATGGAGCATCTTGGTTTCGCTCTGCAGCTGCACGATCGTCAGGGAACTCACCTCCCAAACTTTGATCAGTTCTATGGCATTCGAGATGAAATAGATCGTCGGTTATTCGACGTGCCAGACCACGAGCAATAGGATTTCGACAATCATCGGCGACGGACTCGCATTCTGGCGGGTGCCACGAATTGCGAATGACGGGGTCACTCGCCGAGTTCTCGGTTCGCCCGAGATCGGCGCCGATGCGGGCAGCTCTGGCGGATGTCGCATCGCGATAGAATTCGCCCGCGTTTGCACAGAAAAATTTGCCGCGACTCCCCACATATGCTAAGAGACTTGCGCCGGTCGTGCGCGCCTGGGCGACTAGAGCAGTTTCGGAAGGTCTCCTTTTTCCAACGGGGGTGGGTCATGAAGGTTCGCACGTTTGTTGTGCTGGCGCTGACGCTCGGTTTGCCAGTGTGGTGTTGCGCAGAACATTCGTGGGGCCTCGACCGGTCCCACGACGGCCAAGGGGTACGACCATCCGAATCAATTCATCGCCCTGCCAGCCAAGCAAATCGCCGACAACATGGAACCGGTGATGGAGCACCCAAAGCAGGCGAAGGCGGCCAAAGAGCGTCTACAGGCCACGGCCAAAAAGTTCGGCAAGAAGCCCAACATATTGATCGTGCTGCTCGACGACGTCGGTTGGATGGACCCCGGATTCAATGGCGGCGGGCCTGCCGTAGGGAATCCCACGCCGAACATCGACCGGTTGGCCCACGCGGGCCTGATACTGACAAGCGCGTACTCGACGCCTTCCTGCACCCCCACCCGAGCTACGATCATGACGGGGCAAAATCCGCTGCACCATGGGCTGCTGCGTCCGCCGATGTATGGGGAAAAGGGCGGCCTCGACGGCGCCGTCACGCTGGCATCGGTGCTCAAGAAGTTGGGCTACCGCACGCAGGGAGTCGGCAAGTGGCACATGGGCGAGAACGACGGATCACAGCCGCAGAACGTCGGCTTCGATGATTTCTACGGTTTCCTCGGCGTCTCCGACATGTACACCGAATGGCGCGACATCTACTTTAATCCGGAAGTCGCCCTCAGCCCGTCGCGGTTCAAGATGCTCGAAAAGCTCGATTTCAATCACTACAACGTGCACTGCACTCCCGAGAAGGGGCTTGAAAACACGTATCTGATCGACCTGAACAAGATCAAGGATCTCGATCAAGACTGGACCGCATATAGCGAGAAGTTCATCCGCGACCGCGCGAAGGACGAGCAACCCTGGTTCCTCTACCACTGCACTCGGGCGTGTCATTTCGATAACTATCCGAACGACGAATATGCCGGCAAATCGCCGGCGCGAACAGTATTTAGCGACGGGATGGTGGAAATCGACGACATTGTCGGCCGACTGGTCAAGTCGCTCGAAGAGACCGGACAACTGGACAACACCATTGTGTTCTTCACCAGCGACAACGGCCCCGAGCAGGAAGTTCCTCCGCACGGCCGCACGCCGTTCCGGGGCGCAAAGGGATCGAGTTGGGAAGGGGGTGTGCGCGTACCAACGTTCGTCTATTGGAAGGGTGTGATCGAACCTCGCAAGAGTGACGGGCTTTTCGATCTGGCCGATCTGTTCAATACCTTCGCCGCAATTGGCGGCGCCCCGGGCGCCGAGGTGAGCAAGTTTCTGCCGGCCGATCGCTACGTGGACGGCATCGACCAGACGTCGTTCTGGCTCGCGCCTGATGGCGAATCGTGCCGTCGCAGCCGCATTTACACAATGAACCAGTACCTATCGGCCGTACGGATGGACGAATTCAAAGCCCACATTACGGTCGAATTGCAGGAAGCAATCTTTCAGCGCGGCTACACCGGTGGCTTTAGCGGCGCGATCGTCAAAAACACCGGTGGCGCGACCGTGACTAACATCTATACGAACCCGCAGGAAGACATCAGCGTAGGCGTCCGCCACATCCCGATCACAATACCATTGCTCGGCGAAATCACGCGCTACGTCCAGGTGCTCAAGAAGTATCCGCCAAAGATAATCGTGGGATTCGCGGCGAATTAGGCCAAGAGGGAAACCAAGACCGTCGCGGGCCAACATCCCGTTTGGCTACTCAGAGAGTGATGGATCCTCGTCCGCAGCAGTCAACGCCTGGCCGGTCGTATCAAGTAGCAGCGCAATAAACTGCAAACCGACCACCAAGGGCTCATCGCTTGCTTCGTGACGTTGAAGCCAGCGCGCCATCAACTGTCGATGCTCGGCTCGTTTGAAAGCGGTCTGCGCCGACGTGAGTCCGGCGAATTCCGATTTGATTGCACGCTCAAAGGCGGCAAAATCCACTTGGCCGCAACCGACGACTTGATTGTCACTCCCAACCAGCCGAAGCGCCGGTGCCCGCAAGTATTCGAGTGCAAACGGCAACTCGTCGTGACTGCCAGCGGATTGTTTCGCCATGGACGTGCCTGCCGAGCAAGTGTCACATTTCGATGCGCCAGGTGAGAATCGCCAGCACCACCAGGAAGAGCAAGCCTCCGACGAACGGTGCCCAAATGACCAGGCCGTGCCGCGGCATCGTCGAATGCCGATTGGCGTCAAACCCTGGACCACTGGCCATCACGTCGCGAACCAAGCGAATGGGGAGCTCCGACAGAATGCCGTCGATCGCTTCAAGGCGAGTATTTAACAGGGCTGCCGCATATTCGGCGTCGGTGAAATAGGCCGCTCGCTCCTGCCCCATCTCGATGCCTAGTGACTGCATCATGTGTTCAATCTTCTCGCGCGAGTAACGGCGACGAAGCTGTTTGAGATGCGTTTGGAACGCCTCTGCATCAAGCGCATCGCCAATCGTCGGCCAACGTCGCATCAAGTGCCGCGGGTTTTGCGCGAGAACATGGTGCCGACACAGTGCTGCGATCTTTCCAAGTCCCATTTCTTCGGCCTGGACGCCAGCCATGACCAAAAGCTTCGCCCGCACCAGCGGTTGCTGTCGCACTTTGCTGGCCCGAGCTAAATGCAAATACATTCCCAGCAGCTGGTCAGCGTCAGCCATTTCGCTGTCCCTTTCGCGCACACGGTACCAGGCCCGTTGTCCGACAACGGGCAATATGGTAATCATCGGGACTCGGGCGACAAATTCAAGGGCTGGCTAAGTTCCCACACAAGGTCACGGTCGCTGGCTGCTGAAATCGACCCAACCGCTTTGCGATTGCACGAAATTCCTTTTCACGACGCGTGACCCGGGCCAGATGCCTTACAACCTGGAAGACGTCCGGTGGCTCACCGGCCCTGATGGTGCCGATGTACTCGACTGGGCATCGACACTTGCCGGCGAGCTGACGAGTCGGCTCAAGCATCTGCGGGCTCAACTGCCGCCCGATCGCGCCCATCTTGTTCTGCAACAAATCGATCTCCGTCGCCGCGGCCGTGAAAAATTCGCCGCCGCGGAGCGGATGTTTTTTACGCCGCGAGGACTCGAACAGGCCACCGACGAAGTTATCGCCTCGCACAAAGCCGTCCGGTTCGCCGGCCGGCAACAAATCTACGACCTCTGCACCGGCATTGGCGGTGACCTGCTGTCGCTGGGCAACTGCGGCGCGGCAATCGGATTTGACCGTGATCCGATATGCGCGACGATCAGCGCGGCCAATGTTCACGCACTGGCGCGTAATAACATCGTGGTTCGTTGCAACGATGTCGCCGCCATCAAGCTCGCCGATTGTGACGCTTGGCATATCGATCCTGATCGCCGTCCGCAAGGGCGTCGCACAACGCGTGTCGAACTACATGAACCGTCGGCGGCATCCATTGAAGAACTGCTTGGCATGAATCCCAACGCCGCCGTTAAGCTCGCACCCGGAGCAAGCTGGCCCAACGCGTGGTGCGAGCAGGCGGAATGGGAATGGATCAGCCGCGGTCGCGAATGTCGCCAGCTTGTGGCGTGGTTCGGCGAGTTCGCCCAGCATCGCGGTCAGCACCGCGCCACGAGGTTGGGTTTCGCTCACGATCAAGTCCACACGTTCTTGGGCCAACCGGGCGAAGCAGTGCCACTAGCCCCGACGATTGACCGTTTCATTTTTGAACCAGATGCCGCAGTGCTCGCCGCCAAACTGAGCCAGGCCTTAGCCGCGAAACATAACCTTGCGGCCGTTGCCGCTGGAATCGCCTACTGGACCGGTCCGAAGCCGGTCGCCGAACCACTTCTCTCCTGCTTCGAAGTCACCGCCATGATTCCCTTCAACCTGAAGAAAATAAGAGCCCTGCTCCGCGATTGCGAAGCAGGGCCGTTGGAAATCAAAGTACGGGGCGTGAACTATGACCCGTCGCAAATTCGGAAGTCACTAAACTCAGTCGGGGCGCGTCCGTATACGCTGCTGATCACCCGCGTCGCGAGGCAAGTCATCGCAATCCTGGCGAAGCGCGTCGTGTCCGATGCTGCACATGATGCTTCGGAAGCCTGCCCTCAATGAATGCTGACCCAATTCACTAAACTCACACGGGGAAGTTCTGGGTAATGGCCTTGGCGATCAGAATATAAACTGGAATCCCAATCGTCACGTTGTAGGTAAAGGTCAGGCCAAGCGAGGCGGCCAGCGGCAACGTGGGACTCGCCTCTGGAATTGCCAACCGCTGCACTGCAGGAACTGCGATATAAGAGGCCGCGGCACAGAGGACGGCAAACAGCACGTACGTTCCCAATTCGAACGGCGATCCTAGCGCGATCGCATATACATGCAGGACGCACATGCCGATCGAAGCAAACAGGTTCGGTGCGGCGACCCCGAACACAATAAACTTCCACCCAGCGGACTGCAGGTCGCGTAGTCGCTTCGAAGCCGTTATCCCCATCTCGAGCAAGAACAGACACAAAATACCTTGGAACAGCACGACAAATAGTTTGTCATCCGCCTCCGTCACAGCTTGGCCTTGGAGCTGACTGAAGAACCCAATGGCGATGCCCCCAAACAACAGATAGATCCCCGGGTTCAAGAACACTTCGTGCAGAAGCTCCGCGCTGAGGAAGCCACCGGAAGAAGCTTGATCCGACTCTGGATCGTGCCCCTCGATTTTCTCGAGTGCCATTTCTGTTTCGAGTTCCACCTGGCGGTGGTGCTCGTCGTCGCTCCCGGCGTGGTGAGAATCATGGCCGTTTTCGGCTACGGCAGTCGCACTTCCGTGTCCCCTGCCACCAGTTCCTGAAGCGGCAGTCTGATGAACCCGCGCGGCCGACCCATGCTGCGCCACAGCCGCTACCGCACGGCCCTCGTAACCTGGCTCATCCCAGGCATTGCCGTTTGCGTCCAGCCCCTTTCTGCGAAGGCGGGCGGCCAACGAGAGCGCCACGAGGCAACCGGGGATCTCCATGACGGCGAGCATGACGGGCATGTAGGCATCGTAAGCAATTCCAACCGTCGTCAACACGCCTACGCAGGTTACGAAAGTACCGGCTGAATCCGATCCGTAGTATCCAGCCACCGTAGCAGCGTCGAGTTTTCGCAAGTTCGTTCCACGGCGCAGCCACTGGTAGGCGATAAACCCAATACAGAAGTTCGTAATGAAACCAATCACCATCAACCCGAGCGCTTCTCCCAGTGAAGATATTGGCAATTTGGCCAACTCTTCGCCGCCATGCCAACCGATGGCAATCAGCAGATACATCGTGAGTCCCTGGTAGATGACGTAGGGAAACTCAAACGAGACGCGAAGAACCGGAATCAAAAAGCCCATGTAAAAGAACAATAGCAAGGGCTTGAAAAGATTATGCGTAACGTTGTGGACGAATTCGTTAAGCAAGTCGGTCATCGCAGCTCCTTAATCGTCTCAAATGATTGGCGGTGAATTCCGCCAATCGATGCATTAGTTTGCTACATGCGGAAACGCGAAAACGGGCGAGTGCCGTGCCAGAGCTCGAACCACGCGGTCGATGCCACGCTGCTCCGGCACGGTCCTTGCAATGTCGCCCTCGCCGGTCAGCTTGTCTACCGAGAAACATCCTCGCTAGCAGGTCGTAGGTTTCCGTCACGCTGCGATCATCGCTCTTAGTTGCGTCGAGGCGGTAAATGTTCGACGGTTCTCCATCATCCCCTATGTACAAATTCTATCCGGCAAGCGAAATGCCTGACGCGCTACCTGACGCACTTGTAATGCATTGCCAGTGGTATCCGTCGAAACCGAGGTGTACAAGACAAAGGTCCATGCATCCCAAGCCGCGCAGCGATGGGAGCTCGCTTTTCGTCGCTGACGTCGCACGATGAGGGCCTGGCGATGAGCAAAAAGCCCTCGAAAACGACCGGGGCGGCAATTTGCAAAGCCACGTAAGCGGTCCGCGCATTGGCAGCCTGACACCGCGTGCAGATGTGCACACTGTGCTCAGGAAAGCCAGTCAATACATGATTACTATGATCATTATAATGAACATTAAACGCTCGTTGTGACCGCGATCGGGCGATTTCACGGAAGGAAATATCGCTCTTTGAGCTCGCGTTTACCATGCCTCGAATTCTTGTTGTCGACGATGAAAGCGGTAGCTTGAAAGCGTGCACAGAGCTTTCGTGTACGCGAAAGGTACACATCACGTCGTGTCACACGCCGCATGATGCCATCAAAATCGTGCAGGCCAAAAGGCCCGATGTAGTTCTCGTGGATTTGACATTGCCGGACGGATTAGCGGCCTACGATCGAATTCGACGCATGCTGCCAGAGTTACCTGTGATAGTGATCACTGCCTCTGAACATACCGATACGGCGATCGAGGCGATGAGACGCGGAGCGTTCGACTACGTCGTCAAGCCCATCGACACGGGTCGGTTACGCGGCGTGGTAGACCGCGCAATCAAAGTTGCTCACCTGAGCCGATCGACGCCGAGCAACGTTGGCGCTTTGTCAGCGGACGCTGACGCCGACGATGACACGATGGCGGCTGGCGATGTGCTTCCACTCGATCGCTTTCCAGCAAGCCCGCTTTTCACAGACATCGCTGTCACGGACCGCTCGAACCACCGTGTCGAACTACCCGCTCTTGCGCCTCGCTCGCGAACTGCTCGATACCGAGCCGGGTGGAGCCTACCGCCGAATCATTTCAATGGTCGACGAAGTCGTGCTGCAAGAAGCACTGGGCTATGCGAAAGGCAATCAGCTGCAGGCGGCCGCGCTGCTGGGAATTTCGCGCACCACATTGCGCGCGAAGCTGCGAAGCATGGGACTCAGCATCGAAAAACACCTGTCGAACGGGCGAAGCCGGACTTGAATTACGAAAGACCGCGCTTCGACATCGATCGGGGGAAAATCCGGCTTCGCTGTCACGACGTACGTCGGCCGTCCCTACGAACGTTTTTTCGAATCGCCGCGCTTGGCGGTAGCGGCGTTGACCTCGGATTCATCGAGGAGCCTTTCGGTGAACCGTGTCACATAGTGCATGCTGCTCGTCGGACCGTTGAAGCCGATCACGTGTTTATCGAGATCGAGTTGTTGCGAGAGCACGCGGCCATTCGCGATGTCGAACTTTACCCAGCCGTCGGACATCCGCTGCACAAGTTGAGCTTCGATCGACGGATCGTGAATCGGCGTGAGCACTTGCGAGTCAACTTTCACCTTCGCGATTCCCTCTTCCACGCTCTCAAGCGTAAACTTCTGTCGCGTTTTCACCTTCTTCATCGAACCATCGGTCAGCGTGACGTCGATATCGATCGGCATCGACCAGCTTTCGCCAATGGCTATCGGATGATCCGCCAGGGGCATCGTCATCTGTGTGGATACGCCCATCGGCTGGGCGCGCGTCTCCTTGCGACTGAGGATCGTGCCACGCGGATCCATGGTCACAACCGAAAGCGGCACGCCCACGCTCTTGGCTACTTCCTCATAGCCGGGCGGCACTGCTTCGTCACTTTGACTGTTGTATCGCACCTCCTGGCGGCCGCTATTGCGCTGCCACATTTCAATGTCGTCGACGACGTGTGTAAACGTCGCAGCGCCGGTCTCGTCGACTCCCTCGACCTTCCACGACTTGATCGATTTGCTTTGCGTCTCAGCGGTTTGCGTGGTCCCCTGAATCGTGGTTCGAACGCTGGCCCGATGCACCACTTCGGTCGTCAGGACCTCACCGGGCTTAAACTTGTATTTGAGGTCGTACTTCTGGCTGTTGGTAGTCGCGTCGGCCTTCGCCGGGGAAGCCGCATCGTCAGCTCTTAGGAAATGCGGAAGCCCGAGTCCGCTCACTACGACCAGCAACGTCGCCCAAATTCGGGCAGGGGGGGAGAGCTTCGACATCACTCGCGTCCTTTCGAGGAATGTGTTTTGGCGGGAACGTTCCATGCCGGAACCGAGGAGATTTCGAGTTGGTCGGGATACACCGCCGAGGCATTCAAGCCTTCAGCCGCTCGTCCTCTTTCCCGCCAATCGGCCTCCCCAGCCCAGCTTCTCTCGCAGCGTTCGATAGTACGTGTGACCCGGAAACGCGACCAGTTGAAATCGTGCCTCCGAGCGTTCCACCCGCACGCGATCTCCTGATTCGAGGCAGCACATCGGCCGGCCGTCCGCGACCAGCGTCGTACCGGGATGCGGCTCGCGAACCACCAACTCGTAGACCCGCTCGGCCGAATCGACCACAGGTCGATTGGTGAGCGTATGCGGGCTGATTGGGCAGATGACGAACGCTTGTAAATCCTGTCGCAAGATCGGTCCGCCCGCCGACAAACTATGGGCGGTCGACCCCACCGGCGTGCTGACGATTAAGCCGTCGCAACTATAGGTAGTGACCAATTCTGAGTCAACGTAGAGATCGATGTCCAACAGCGCGAAGGGTGGACCGGCCAGCACAGCCACTTCGTTCAGGCCCGACAATTGCTCGAGTGTCTTCCCGTGGCGCCACACGCTGCATTCATACATCAAGTGATCCGTCACGGGCACTTCCGATGAACCGATCCGACCCGACGCAATCGTCGGCAACTGAGCCAGAAACTCGTCGGGCGAAAGATCGGCCAGGAAACCCAACTTCCCCAGGTTCACCCCTAGCACCGGTCGCTGGCGGCTTCCCATTTGATGGGCAGCCCGCAACATCGAGCCGTCGCCGCCAAGTACCACGGCCAGGTCGAAGTCCAAAAGCGACAAGTCGTCACTGGAGCCCAAGTCTCGGATGATTATGTCGGCATGCGCTTTGATCAAGGGGGTCAACCGCTCGACTTCAGTGGCCATCTCCGCGCGTTCCATGGCGGCCAACACGAGCAGCATCATCCGCTGGGCGCTTGCTGTCTTCTCAGTGCTGGCAGGTTCCGGCTTCATGACCACATCTTACGATAAGCAACGGTGTTCAAGAAAGTTTAGCCCACAATCGGTCTGAATCACGATCGCCCCCAAAGCCGCCACCACTTGGCAACTCTCGCCCACACATCAATGCGGATGCCTATGGCCCTCCAGCTTCGGAAGTAGCCCGGTCAGTAGTCCCATCAGTGGCAAATAGGAACAGACCTGGTACACAAAGTCGATGCCCCAGCGGTCGGCCATCCAGCCGAGCACGGCGGCGCCGACGCCGGCCATGCCAAAGGCGAAGCCGAAGAACATGCCGGCAATCATGCCCACGCGGCTTGGCACGAGTTCCTGCGCATAGACGATGATTGCCGAGAAAGCGGATGCCAGAATCAGGCCGATCGGCACGGTGAGCACCGCGGTCCAAAACAGATTGGCATACGGCAACGCCAGTGTGAACGGCAGCACGCCCAGGATCGAAACCCAGATCACGGCTTTGAAACCGATTCGATCGCCCACCGGTCCGCCGGCGAACGTGCCGGCGGCGACCGAGCCTAGGAACACGAACAGATACAACTGAGCTGTGGGCACAGACACCCCGAATTTGTCGATCAGATAGAACGTGTAGTAGCTGCTCAGGCTTACCAGGTAGAAGTACTTGGAGAACACCAAGAGCAGCAGCACGCTGATCGCCCCGCGCACGCGCCACGGCGAAAGCGCCTGGCGTACCATCTCCACGGTCGGCGCCGGTCGCAGCTTCAACTCTGACAAGTGCGCCCGGTACCAGCCTCCGACATACGACAACACGCCGATGCCCAGCATTGCGCCCACCGAGCACCAGGCCAGGCTCGCTTGTCCCCACGGCACGACGATGAATGCCGCCAGCAGCGGCCCCAGCGACGAACCGGCGTTGCCCCCCACTTGAAACAGCGATTGGGCGAAGCCGTACCTGCCGCCCGAAGCCAGCCGCGCCACGCGCGATGCCTCGGGATGGAACACGGACGAACCGATGCCGACCAGTCCGGCCGAAACCAGGATCGCTTCAAAGCTGCCGGCCAATCCGAGCGACACCAGCCCCACTAGTGTAAAGCACATGCCGGCGGCCAGCGAAAAGGGCTGCGGATGGCGATCGGTGAACATGCCCACCAGCGGTTGTAATAGCGACGCGGTGAGCTGGAACGTGAACGTGATCAGCCCCACCTGAAAGAAGCTGAGCCGGTAGTTCTCCTTGAGCAGCGGATAGACGGCCGGCAACAGCGACTGCATCGAGTCGTTGAGCAGGTGCGAGAGGCTCAGAGCGAACAGGATCGCCAGCACCGTCTCGCGGCGCGTTGCAGGTACTGGCTCGGTAAGGGTGGTCATGGGCGTCAACGTGGCTGGCGGCAGGTCGTCCCAGGCTAGCGTAGGTAAGAGCGGCCGTGGCGGCTAGGGGTTCGCCAAAAGTAGCAGGCCCGCGATTTGTGCCCGCATTCCCACATCTTTCGCTCCCTTTGCTCAACCACTAGCAACGGGTCGCGTCTCGCATTAGCTTATTGCCATCCAACCCGCTCCCGAACCCCAGGCAGCCACCATGTCCCACTGGGATCACGGCGATGATTCGTCAGTCGACGACGCGCCGCACATCGCCCGCCGCAATGCGCGGGTGGGCATGATTCTGTTTGTCGCGTACACGGCTTGCTACACCGCCTTTGTGCTGACTTGCGTGTTCTCGCCCCAGACGATGGCGACGCGCCCCTGGGCAGGCATCAACCTGGCCATCTGGAGCGGATTCGGTCTGCTCGGGCTCGCACTGCTCCTTTCGCTTGTCTATAGCTGGTTGTGCCGCGCGCGAGGCGAGACATGATCTACACGCCCTCGGTGCTGGCCGTCGCGGTCTTCGCCGCGTTCGTCGCCATTACGCTCGGTTTGAGCTTTTACTTCGCTGCCCGCACGCGTTCGGCAGCTGGCTATTTTGCCGCAGGCGGCTCGATTCACTGGTTTGTCAACGGCGTGGCGTTTGCCGGCGACTATCTCTCGGCCGCATCGTTTCTGGGCATCTGTGGCATGATCGCTTCCTATGGCTACGACGGCTTTCTCTATTCGATCGGCTACCTGGCCGGTTGGATCGTGGCGCTGTTCGTCGTCGCCGAACCCCTCAAACGACTTGGCCGCTACACGTTTGCCGACGCGCTCGACAGCCGCTTCCAATCGCGGGCCATCAAGCTTTCGGCCGGCATCAGCACGCTGGCCGTCAGCATCTTTTACCTCATTCCGCAGATGGTTGGTGCCGGCGCGTTGGTGACGCCACTTTTGGGACTGCCGCATTGGGTCGGCGTGACGATGGTGGGCGCCGTGGTGATGCTGATCGTTGTTACCGCGGGCATGGTCTCCACGACCTACGTACAGTTCCTTAAAGGTTCGCTGCTGGTGGTGTTCAGCGCCATCCTCACCCTGCTGATTCTCAACCGTGGACTCTCCACACAGCCGACCAACCCCGGCTTTCACGTGCCGCGGCTGACCAATTCCGTACCGTTCTCGTCGCCAACTGCAGCGCTCACGCCGGCCGAACTGGGACTCGACGGCGTCGAACTCCTGCCGGCCGGCGGCGCCTGGAATGACACTCACTATCTCCGCACGCGCGATTTGAAGACCGGCGTTGTAACCGTCTGGCATGAGTCGCCCGTCGCCGAAGACGCGGTCGTGAACGACAACGATGCGGGGAGACCAGCGGTTGACCGGCACCTCGTCCGCTACTACGAAACCCAAACCCTCACCGTGCTGCCCGACGGTCAGCGGCTCGTCAACGGGCTGCCGCATGGAACTGGTCAAGGCGAAACCGACTTCTTTCCCGTCGGCAATATCGAACGGCTGCCCGGCGGCGCCACGCAAACCGGTCCGCTGGGGCCGATCTCGTTCTTTCGCACGCTCGAAGGCAGCCAGATCCTGCTGTGGAAGCAGGACCCGCGGAAGATTGCCGCTGGTCTCGAGGGCGGGGCGGGCACGACCACGATCTACTATCCCGAGCTTACGGCCGGTAGCGACGTATTGTTGCCCGGCAAGAGCCCCACGTTCAACGGCATCCGCGGCAACGCGCTGATTCCCAAGCTCAACTTCCTGTCGCTGATGCTGGCGCTGTTCGGCGGCACGGCGTCGCTGCCGCATATCCTCATTCGCTACTACACGGTTAAAGACCAGGCCGCCGCCCGCAAGAGCACGGTGGTGGGCATCGGCAGCATTGGGTTCTTCTATCTGCTCACGCTGTTCTTGGGGCTGGGGGCAATGACCAGCGGCGTGATCGATCCGACGAGTTCCAACAACAACATGGCCGCGCCGCTGTTGGCCAAGAGTTTTGGGCCGCTGCTGTTCGCCATGATTTCGGCCATTGCCTTCACCACCGTGCTCGGCACGGTGAGCGGATTGATCGTGGCGGCCGCCGGCGCGGTCGTGCACGACCTGCTCACCAGCGTGGGCCGCTTGCAGTTGACCGACCACGAGAAGGTGCGGGCCGGCAAGTTGACGGCGGCCGTGGTGGGCGTGCTGGCCATTGTGCTGGGCATCGTGTTTCAGCGGATGAACGTCAGCTTTCTGGTCGGCTGGGCGTTTAGCGTCGCGGCCAGTGCCAATTTGCCGTCGCTGGTGATGCTGCTGTTCTGGAAGGGGACCACGCGGCAAGGGATCACGGCCGCGATCCTGGTCGGCATGACCGCCTCGCTGGCCTGGATCCTGCTAAGCGGCGATACCTACACCGCCGTATACGGCCTGCCGGCCGAGCGTGCCCCCGTGCCGTTCAGCCAGCCAGGCATCGTCACCATACCGCTCGGCTTCCTCGTGCTGGTGGTCGTGTCGCTCGCCACACGGAAGAAATAGGCGGCCCGTGGCCCGCTTCGGAATTCCGAAAGTTTTCGAGTGGCTCGGTTTTCGAGCTGCGCGTTTTGTGTTTCTTTTCATTCCTAAGGGAGGCCGAAAAACCGAACAATTCCGATTCCTAAATCACGCATTTGCCCCCGTTTGACCATCGCAAAAACCTCCACGGATCGAGTTCGGAATGTCTCGACCCTAAGCTAGCCGAACTGCCGGCCCGATTTCAATCGCCTTCGTTTCGCAGGGGATAATGTGGTTCCAACGATCCGGGTTTAGCGCCGAATGCGAAACTCGATCTTGATTGGATTTGCGCAGAAGCCTCAGAATGCGGGGCAGCAACGAACAGGACGGACCAAAATGCTCGCGTTTGAAATATCCGTTAACGGAAAGAGGCTGTGCATCGCCGGTACAGGAATGAGCGATGTCCTCTCAACTTCAGTGAGCTGGGTGTGATGCAAGAACAACAGGCCCGAGCGGCTCGACTTTAATGTCGGTGGGATCGTCACGGGCGACTCGCGCACGCATTTTACGTGGTCGACGCCAGAATTAGCTATTGGTGACGAAATCACGATTCGGCTAATCGACGCCGACTCCTGGGATGAACCTGAGAACACGTACCAACCGCCGCCGAACCCTGAGATACCACAAGATTAGCCCATCACGCGAATTCTATCGCTCGTGCTGCCCGTGCAGTTGGTCTGCACGGTCTCCCGCGCTCAAACCGACGGACGCCGGGCCACCGAACGCACAGGAGGGGTTTTGAACGATCAACCTGCCTCATTGGTCTTTAATTACTCAACGGATCGCGGCAGCAACAATCGGCTCGACTGATCCTTTGGCGCTAATGATGGCCTCAAGTTCGATCTTTCTGGCATTCGCCAGTAGGTCGGCACAATTTGGCCCCACGACCGCAGCATAGTCCGGAAACACGCTGTTCAAGATGGGCAGCGCTTTTTGCTCCGATGGTGAACACTTCATGATGAACGACTCAGGCAAGAAGACGTCTACGTCGTGCAAGAATGCGTCGTTGATTCCGCGATGAGTGATCTTTTTCGGATGCATGCGCGCTCGTAGCCAGGCGAAGATCATCAAATCCGCCGGGTCCATGTCGCCCAGGAACAGCAACGTTGCTTTCCCGACCGCTCGACGAATCCATTGGGCATCGGAGCCAATCGGCAACCCCTCGCGGCCGATCATCCCAACCGACGCGCCCGATTCAAGAATCGCGGTGGCCACAGTGGACGGCTTCGTAACAAACAGGACCGGTGCTTGCTCACCCGGCGGCGCGATAATCGAGAAGATTCCCGGCTTCTTGCTGCATACGAAGTCTCCGTCGTCGCTTCGGCGATTAAACCATTTCTCGATCGTGTCCACGCGGCTGGCGGTTGTCATTCGCGTCACCATACAGCCCAGCGGGTGGCCCGGACAACTCGCCTTTTCGGGTGCCGCACGCACAGGAGGTTTTAGGCTCGCCGTTTTGCTCGCTTGCGACGAGATCGCTCTGTAAATGCCTTCAATTGCTTCGCAACACTGACAAGTTGTTGGTGCCAGCCGCACGCCGGCCGCAAAATTCATCAGCAAGTGCGGCCGTGCCGTTTCTTCTTCTGGGCTGCATACAGGCGGGTCGTCGGCAAGCGTTCAATCGAGCGGTTTCGCTTCCGGCTTTCGCTTGAAGTCGATGCGTTTTCGATAGTTGGAGGCGCTCGGAGCCGTCTTTGAAGATCCAGAAGTCTTCGGCGGTGATGTGCCACGGTCTTTCCAGGTCGAGCGTCACGTACAAGTCGGCGAACTTGAGGTCCCACGACGCGTAGCCGTATTTCAATTCCGAGCCGGCGCGGGCAGTGTCTGCCAGAAGGATTAATGGAACCTTGCCCGCGCTGATCTCGCCACCGCGGGCGGCGCCCCAGACCTCGATCATCCAGACGTCGTCCGATTTCCAGATCTTGATCCTGGCAAGGTCGGTGGGATGCTCTTCGACGGCGACCCACTCTCCGACGAACGCGTCGTAGGCCAGCGAGCGAGCGGCCGCAATCGATAGACTGACGAAAGCCAGCACAACGAGGCGTCTCATGGGATTGCCCTTTGCAGTTGAACGATGGAACAGGGTCTTCGGCGGGCGTCGACGGCCGCGGCTCGGCACTGGGCTTGCCGCCCTTGGCCGAGTACGCCAGGCAGATAGAAGAGACGCACGGTGCGCGCAGAGCGCAAAAGCAGCGCCTTGGCTGCAGGCGAAATCACTGTCGGTCTTCGCCGTACGAGATAGAACACCGCGCCGCCCAACAGGGCGAGCGCCATTGAACTCGGCTCTGGCACGGCGGTAACAATGATGGCGCTCGATTGGTCGGTAAAGGTGGCTCGGTAGACGAGTTGTCCGGCGTCATTCCATCCGGACCCGCGGCCGCTGCTGACGCCGGCATACAATCTCAAATCAGATATCGTGCGGAGATCTCCGTTGCCGACGTCGATTTGATCGCCCGTCTTGACGAGCAAGTGCAGGACGCCGCCACTCGTGGCGAAAATACCGGTAAAGGTTTCCGTACCGTGCACGGACTCCAGGAAGGCCAAGTCTCCATTTCCGTTGATCGATACCGTATCGGGACGAACGCCGTAAAAGAGCGTACCCGCCGGCTCACCGGGTACTTGCTGGCCAGCTTGAAAAACGAGGTGCAGATCGCCGGCCGTTCCGCAAAACAGACCATAGTCGTTGCCGCTCGTGATACCGGGACCCCTCAACTCCGCGGCGAACGCGACCTCGCCGTTCTCGGAAAGTGCAGGCGTGAAATTGCTCGTATCGATGCCCACGAAGGCGGCGAAATTGACGCCCGGCGCGGTTCCCGGAGCGGCGCTGTCTTCACGCGCGACGAGCTGCAAGTTGTCGGCCGAACCGAGCCAGACGCCGGTGTCGTTTGAATTCGTAACGCCGCTGCCCGACAGCGTGGCGCCGAAGGCAACCTGGCCGGCGGAGTTGGTCGTGACGATGTTTGGCAAGGTTGCAAAGGTCACACCTGCCGCCGTACCCGGCGCGGCATTGCCCTCGCGGGCGGCGAGCGATGGCGAACCAGGCTGACCGACCCAGATGCCCCTGTCGTTGGAACTGGTGATTCCCGGCCCATCCACGCTGGCATTGAAGGCAAGCGTGCCGTTACTGGCCAACGATGGTTCAAAGAAAATGGGATTGGCTCCCGAATGGTATCCGTAGGAAACACCGGCTGGCATCCCGGCGGCCTGCGAACCGGTACGGATCGCGGGCATTATATCTCCGGGCGTGCCTGTCCAGATGGCGTAGTTGTTCGAATTGTCGATACCGGGACCCGAAATACCCGCGGCAAACGCGAGTTGCCCCAGGTTGTCGTGGGCAGCCGGATGCAATTGGTAGGGGAGAAACGTGGCGTCCGCGATACCCGGTGCGGGATCTCCGATGCGAGCAGCGTACTGCACGTCTCCGGGTAAGCCGACCCAGATGCCCAGGCCATCATCGGGAGGACTGACACTATTTCCAAACAGACTTGCCGTAAACGAAGTGTCGCCAGAATCGTTTAGGACCAAGTTTGAAAACGTCGAAAAATAGGTGTCACCGGTTGTACCGGCGCAGGAATACCTGTCGCAGCAATGAGGGAAATTGAATCGGGTGTGCCCGACCATAAGCCATACGGTGACGGCCCGAGCAGCCCCACACCATCGATCTTGCTGGCAAAGGAAACTTCGCCCAACTGATTGATCTGCGGCAGCGAGTCGAACACATTGAAAATGATACCCGGCGGGAGTCCGACCGCTTGCGTGCCGGTCACGGCGACAACCGTTTGCGGTGCGGATGCATTGACGGTGGCGACATAAGCACTGCTGGTCAGTACGCAGGCCATCGCAATCCGAACCGGTCGTCGCAGACCGTGCCTGTTCATGAGCCGTCTCCTGTTTCCAATTCCAGATGTTTGCTATTAGCTGACTCCGCACCAAGCTAAACCATGAAGGGTTGCCAGGAATCACTGCCAATGATGGCCTGAGGGGACAATCGCGTCAACGAACTGCGTCCCGGAAGCGCCCGTCCAAGGTGACTCACAGGCAGGTGACTCACGCAGCTCGGTGGGGCTCAACGCCTTGCGGCTAGCTTACGGAATCGTCACGCGCACGATGTTGGCACTGGCGGCGAAACAGTACTAGAGTACATGGGTAGATGGTCGGAGGGTGGGCCTGGGTTAGCCGGCACTGGGAACCGGAGGCGTTTAGGAGAGCTCGCCATGCACAACGAACATTCGATTGCCGCCGCACAAGGGGTGTGGAACTATTTGCAGGCTGCCGCCTACGCGCGCGTGCGCGGCCAGGGACCCTATCCCGCCCCCTCGGGAACGTTCACCGTCGCCATCAGCCGCGAGGCAGGCATCGACGCCGGGGATTACGCCCGCGCAATTGGCCAGCAGCTTGGCTGGCCCGTTTGGGATCACGAGCTGTTGGAACTGGTGGCGTCCCGGCTGGGGTCGGACGTGCATGACCTGGAATCGCTGGACGAACGGCACGTCAGTTGGATCCAGGAATCGCTGGAAGCGTTCTTGCTGCTGCACTCGGTGAATCAGCACGTCTTCGTCCGGCGGCTGCGCGAGGCGATGGAGGAGCTGGCGGCGCTGGGCAACTGCATCATCGTCGGCCGCGGCGCGCCCACATTTTGCCGCCGAAAACCACGCTCAAGGTGCGGCTCGTCGCGCCGCTCGAACAACGACTGGCAACGTTTTGCAGGCAGATGGGTATTTCCGACACCGGACACGCCGCCCGCGAGTTGGAAAAGATCGACCGCGAGCGAATTCGCTTCGTGACCGAGCACTTCCACAAGAACTCCGCCGATCCGGCCGCCTACGACGTCGTACTGAACACGGCGCATTTCTCTCAGGCCGAATGCGCGCAGCTGGTGCTGGACTTTCTGAGGACGATCGAGCATCCCCAGGTTCCGGCGCCCAAGCTTTCGGCAGTGTCGGCGTAGCCCGACCGAAGACGGCCGCGGTTCAAGGAGCGCATGCGGATGATCCGTTCGCGGGAGTGGCGGGGGGATGGCAACATCTCGCCGCCACACATCGGTAAACCGATCGCTAACGGCGCCGGACCAAGAGCACGCCCGCGAGCAGTGCCAGCCCGGCCAGGATCACCGAGCCCGGCTCCGGCACCTGAACGAACACCACGTTGTCCAGCGCAAAGGTGTCGCCGGGGACGCTGGGCCCGAGGCCGGCAAAGCCGACGTCGGTAAAGGCGAAGTCGGGCGTGGCGATGACGCCCCAGAACTGGACGTTGCCTTCGCCGCCGGGGTCGATCGAACTGTTCTGCGTGAAATCGCCGACGATGCCGTCCAAATCGTTGACGTTCTTGTCGACCACGTCGATGCCGAATGCCAACAGCGGCTGGGCGAACAGAAAGTGAACGTTCGAAGTGCCGATGAACCCAACTTGCAGGTACTGGCTGCCGTCGGTCGGGCCGCGGCCGCCCACAACCTGATCGTTGACGCCGAAGAAGGCTCCGCTGTCACCGTTGAAGGCAATTTGCGAAGTGCTGGTGGCGATCGTCCGCGAGCCGGCCTGCACGTCGATCGGCTCATCCTCGAACGATTCGGACTGCTGCGAACCGGCAAGTGCCGCAAGGAAGGCGCCGCGATCGCTATAGGTGATCAGCCCGCCGCGGGCGGTCGAGGCCAGGGCCAACACCGCAGCCAGCGAACAGAGCGTCGAGATGAAACATCGCATGCCAGGATCCTCCCCACCTAAAAGGGATCACATGGTCTACAGCATAACTACCGGCCGGGGCAGGAGTCCAGGTTTTTTGGGGGCAGTTTTGCTGGGAAATTGGCGGAGGAGGAGGCGCGAGGGGGAAAGCTTAGCGCTTGGTTTTCTCGGCCTTGGGCCGGGCTTTGGCCTTGGCTCGCGCTTCGTTTTCTTGGACGCGGAATTTGACGATCTTGCGGATCAGGGCGTGGGGAACCGGCCGATCCAACGGGAACTGGACCGCGCCTTTCGAGCTCTTGTAGGCGGCAAGATCCTGCTTGAAGTTTGCGATGCCGGTGGAGGTGGGGTAGAAGCCGATGTGCTTGGTATAGGCGGCAAAGTGAACCAGGTTGCCATGCAGCTTGAACGTGGGCATTTGGTACGAGATGGCCTCTTGGGCGGCAGGGGCCGCCTGGGCAATCGTGGCGCGCACCTGCTGGAGCAGCTGTTGCACCGGCGGTGGGAAGGTGGCGATGTAGGCGTCGATGGTCGTCGGCCGGCGGTCGCTGCGAGATTTCTTCTTCATGGTTCCCAGCGTGAGTGACTAGCCTGAGTGCCTGTCATTCCTCCGCGTCGAGGTCCTCGCCACGGTAGATTTCTTCGACGCTCTGCTGGCGGGCTTTCTCGATGCGGGCCACGCGGTTGCCGAACTGGGTCATGGCGAAGCCCAAAAAGTCGTCTTCGCGGAGTCCGAACGGCGGGACTTCGTACAAGGCGAACACTTCCTGGATGATGCCCAGGGGAAGCTCCATGAGCGATTGCATCTGGTCTTCAATCGCTTCCCACACCGGGGCGCCGTGCTCGGCAACCAACCGCGACAGCAAAAACACGCCGTAGGCCAGGTGCCGCGACTCGTCGCGCTTCAGATAGTCGATGGTCTGTTGCATGCCGGGCAGAATGCCGCGCGTGCGAAGCACCTGGTAGTAGGCATGGTAGCCGGTCTCGGCCATCACCCCTTCGACGATCAGGTTGTAGGTGACCGACGCCCGGGCCAGGGCCACCGGAGAAGCATCGTCGCGGAGCCGTCCGAGCGCCGTGGGCAGGATCTCGTAAAACAGCTGTCGGTAGTTCGGCCCGTGAAAATGGCCGAGGTCGACGTGGGTGCCGACCACTTCATCGAAGAAGCGGCGAAAGGCCTCGACATGCTTGGCCTCTTCCCAAAGAAACGAAGTCAGGTAAATCTCTTCCTCGAGCCGGCCCTCGGCCGCGATCGTGGCCACCAGCGGCAACAGATCGAGCGTGACCGCCTCTTCGCCGGCCTGGAATTGAGCGGTCAGGCGGAGCAGGAGGTCTTGCTCGTCGGGTTCGAGTTGCTGCCAGTCGTGGCGGTCCTGCTCCAGGTCGATGTCGCTGGGGTTCCAAACGCCAAGCCGCTTGGCCTTCTGCCACAACCGCATGGGAACTGACGCCTGGTCCAGACCACGAGCACTAGTCGTTTGATACGAGTCGCGAGTCGCCATGATTCGATCCCTCCGCCAGGTGAGTAGGACGTCGAGTCATCTGATCGTTTCAGAAGTGCGCCCGAGCGGGCTTCATTGACATTGAGGGCCATCGCAAGACACGTAAACCGACGCGTTTGGTTGTGGTCGCCCTGCGCGTGACGGCCTCACTATAAGCGTCTGGCGGCGGCAAGGTCAAAGTCAGCTCATGCAGACCGGCGATTTGCGGTATATTGAACCGTCATATGATCCGCCTTATCGACGTCGTTCAGCATTATGGCGTGCGGCCGGTTCTGCGAGGGATCGATGGATCGATGAGGACTGGAAACGGACACGATCCACTACAATTCGACCCACTCCAAACAATTTACCAGGTCCTCGCCAGTTCTAAACTCCTCGACGGCCAGTTGAGCAGGGGCGAGCGAGACGATCGTGCTGTTGCGGACCTCGATCGTATCACCGCTCAAGCTGGTGGCGAATTCCGATTTTCCGCGGGCCAAGGTGCATGTCGGTGATGCGGAGGACCACCATCGCTAGCACTGAATGAACAATGACAATCTCTTGCAGGTGATATCGCGGGACAATCGCGAGACAGGTTGGGCGTCAGCGCACCTGCCACTAAATTTCTACCGTGATGGATTGGCCTGGCTGACCAGGAGTCCGTTGGCGGCCAAGAGTTCATTCGCTGTGGGAATTTCACTGTCGGCAAGCTCCCACAGCCAGAGAGCTCGGCCAATTTGCGAAAGCTTGCCGAGCCCTGCGTCTTGCAAGTGGGCACGTTGCAGGTGCGCGTCCGACAGGAGGTTCGTAGAATATGCGGCGCGGAATAGACCTGTCAGGTACCGGCGTCTCCCGATTATCTCGTCGCGCCAAAGTTCGTCCGGCGTTTTCGCTGGCTCGACTCCGCTACTCCGCCGGCGCAAAAAGAGACGAACGTCGTCGAGCGTAGTTCGACCGGAGCCAGAAGCGTAGCAGTCCGGCAAATCTGCCAGCGGCATTGTGTAGGCAAAGCCATAGTGGATATTGAATAAGTCGCTGACCATGTTGTACGCATCACGCAAGAGTGCGGCACAGTCGGGGACCAATTCCTGATCCATGCCCAGAAAACACTTCCCGGTTGTCGGCGATAGATCGACTGAAGCGTGCCATTCTGATCGGGAGGTCGAGTCGGACCGGGGTGAATCCAATGTGAGATGCTGAATTGCACCGCGTTTAATTTCGTCGATCAATTGATTGCGACATGCGGGAATGGATTCGCCCCACTTCACCAAATCACCTCCCGGTTGGCCCAGAACATAACAATCGTCGAGCAGGAACTTGTCACCACCAGCGGTGAAGAGTATTGGCGACAGTTGGCGCTCACGAAAGATTTCAACAGCTCGTTTGAACCATTTCATCGGCACCGCGTCGTTGTGTGCGCGGTCGCAGAACAGTGCTGCCGAGGTGGTTAACTGTCCGGATCTCATTGAAATGCGTCCTTGGGATCGACGATGCGAAAACCTCCTCGAATAGCCGGCGGCATTTCGCTCAATGCATGTAGCAGCTTCTCTTCGAGTTTTGTTCGTTTTTGCCCTGGGCTCAGAATCTCAAAAATGTCGATTCGCCCGTCGGCATGTACCCCAATGTTGTCGGGTTCGATGTCCGGGTTGTGTTTGACACCAGAAATCTTACTCAGCTTCATTCTCATGGTAACTTTTGTATAGTCGCCAGTGGACTGCATTTCCTCAGCAATTGCCTTCTGCAGAAACGTGTGGTGCTCGGTTCTCGGCCTATCGACGGTTCCCTCGATGGGCGGATGCGTCTTTTTCCGGGGCGGCCGAGGCGGATATGTCTTCTTTTGCAGCGGCCGCACTGGCCTCGCTGGGTACGGATAAGTCCGCGCTTTCGCCGCGGCGATCTCGGGGTCGCCGCTTGGGTTTTTGAGGGGACCGGTAACTGGTTTGGGCTGGACGGCTCTTGGCAACGATTCTTTTGGCGACGCCGGAGTCCTTGTCGCTATTTTTCGTTTCGCGGCCTTGGCAAGGGCTTCAGCCGATTGCGGCAATGAATTGTGGATCTTTCGTAGCGTCAGCAACCAGGTGACAATCTCGGCGGATTTTTGGACGGCGCTGATGGTTTCTTCGCTGACGCCAGCCGCTCGCAGGCCGGCTTCGACGGCCTTGCCGACCCCGTAGGAGACCGCACCTCCGACGGCCATCTTGGCAACCGTCTTCACGAGCAGGATTTTGCCGCCTTGCTTGAAGGCCGAGATGAGAACTCCGCCCGTCAGGGCATAACTGGCGGCCGTGCCAGCCATCTCCGTTACCTGCATGGCGAAGATCACGTTGTCGAGAAACGTGATCCGCTCGTTCAGGCGCTTACCAATCTTTTTCCACTGGGCCTGCGCTCGTTTGGCTTGCGACTCGTCGGTGAACATCGGCAGCCAGAGCGAGACCGGGGTCGGCATCCGCATCAGCTGGTCGAACGTGTTGCCGCCTAAGTCGCCGCGCAGCCAGGCTTCTCGCGCACTCTCGAGCGCGTCGTTGTGCCGCCAAATCAGATCGTCGACCTCGTCGACTACGGGCTCGACTTCGATCTCCGCGCCCTCGTCGGCCGCGTCGACCTTGTCCGCCAGTGCCGCGAGCACTTTTTCGAGGTCGTCCAAGCAGCGCTTCGCTTCGGTCAGCTTGCGGTTGAACAATGCCTCGTCGTCGCTCATCCGGCGGTACGTTTTGCGGTTTGCAAACCGACCATGCTTGCGCGGGGGCGTGGTACCGGGACTTGATGGTTGATGGACGGCTTGTCGTTCGGTTGCCGCTTCGCTCTGCTCAGCCGCCTGGCCCGGCCATGTTTCGAGATATGCCAGCAATTCCGCGCGGCTCTCGGGAGTTAGTTCGCGGCCGGCGGTGCGTTGCTCGGCGAGAAAGGCTTCGAAGTTCTTGCGCCAGTGCGGCGTGGGGTGGGCGGCCAGGTCGTACAACCACCCGTCGAGTGCCTGGGCGAATTTCCATAGCTCGGCGTCGATGCGCTCGAGCCACAGGCGCCCTAACAGACGAAAAAACTCGCGTATCTCGTAGGGATAGATTTGGTCCATGAAACTGGCCACCGGCGCACAGCACAATCACACACGACCAGAAGCGCACACTTCGAGCCGCGGTCGCATCGGGAATGCGAAGAGGAACGAAATCAGCCGATACGCGGGGGGGGCGCTACGAAGGGCCGCGCAGCCGATAGTCCGCCGCGCGGGCCGCCGACTTGCGGTCGAATTCAGCCTGGGCCAGTTCGAACTGCACGATCTTGTGAAACCTTGGCGCCGTCTTCTCGGTCGCCAGTTCCAACGCTTCATCAAACAGAGCACGGGCGTTGGCCAGCGTGACCAATACCTGGATCCGGGGAATCGCTTGCGCTGTCGATCCAGCCGGATAGGTGTGGCCGGGGGGCGCGGGGCGCTGGGCCAATTCGGGCGGAAAGAGCCGATCCGCCGGATCGGTTTCGTTGTTGGCAGCCGGGCCAATCGGCAACTCATACTCGCGCCGAGTGCCCCGGGCCGGCGACGCAGCGGAGAAGGTGTGCTCGGCCGGGCTCGAGATCAACCGGACCGCGGGAACGGATGTCGCCGGCGGACTCGGGGGCGACGCTTGCGGGCGATAGCCGATGAAAATCTGCCGCTCATCTGGCGGCGACCCCGCGGGCGGCACCGTCGACGCCGGTGGATCGCCTGAGGTGCTTGCCGGCATGGCGGAGGCATCGGACGCGGCGACCGGCTCGTTCGGCAACGGAACCACGGTCGGTACGGCCTCGGACGCGACCGGCCCGGTGTCTTGCTGGGTGACGTCTCCCGAGCCCGCTTGGGCAATGTCGGCCGGCCCCGCGCCGGTCTGGCTATCGCTCGGAGCGTCGCGGGCGGACTTGTCCTTCGATTCGAATTCGTCGTCGGGCACCATGGGAAAGCTCCTTCGGCAATGCGAACCAGTCGGCGACGCCAAACAATCGCGTGCCAACGTTTCCGTCGCGTGTGGGTCCGACTCTAACCGAAGTGCTGGCCCGATTTCACGAGCTAATTTCTGAGATTCGTTCGCCGAGCGACTTACGACTAGAAGAATCTAGCGGAGCGCAAAAAGAAACCGGCCCGATACAGGTCGGTTGGAACATGGCGCGGTGCATGAGCCACGGTCGCCTAAGACGAAATACGTACGCGCACGGAGCCGACGGCCGAACGACGCTCGCCTAGCTCACGCGGCGGGCCTTATTCGTTCCGACCTCGGCTGCCAACTCGCGGCAGGTTTCGGCGATGCCGGCGGCGTCGAGGCCCAGGTCGGCTAGCTGTTCGCTTCGCTCGGCGTGCTCAATGTAACGATCGGGAATGCCCAGGCGGCGGACGTGGGCCGTCGATTGGCCGGCGTCGTTAGCGGCCTCGAGCACGGCGCTGCCAAAGCCGGTCATCAACATCGACTCTTCAACCGTGACCACAAACGGGCTGCTGGCGATTGCCCGCACAATCGTTTCGGTATCGAGCGGTTTGACGAAGCGGGCATTGATCACGCCGACGTCGAGGCCGTCTTCACGCAGCCTGGCGGCGGCCTTGATGCACTCGTTGACCAACGTGCCGCAGCCAATCAGCATGCCGTCGTGCCCCCAGTCGAGCACTTCGGCGCGGCCTAATTCAACGGAAGTGCGGGTGCCTTCGATCGTTTGGGCCGTGGCCTTGGGATAGCGGATCGAGGTAGGACCGTCGTGCGCGAGGGCAAAGTCGAGCATCGCGCGGGCGTCCGACTCGTCGCCAGGCGCCATCACGACCATGTTCGGGAACAATCGCATGTAGCCGACGTCGAACGCGCCGTGATGCGTCGGGCCGTCGGCACCGACCAGTCCCGAGCGATCGAGCACGAACGTAACCGGCAAGTTCTGCAGCGCCACTTCCTGGAAAATCTGATCGTAGCTGCGCTGCAGGAAGGTGCTATAGATGTCAACGATGGGACGCAGGCCGGCCTTGGCCTGACCGGCGGCAAAGGCCACGGTGTGCGATTCGCAAATGCCGGTGTCAAAGAACCGCTCGGGATATTGCTGTCGCACCTTCTCGAGCTTGGTGCCCTGACACATGGCCGCAGTCATTACCGTGACCTTGGGGTTGGCGGCCATCTGCTCGGAGATCGATTCACTGATAATGTTCGTATAGGCCTTCGACGAGCTCTTTTTGAATTCCAGGACTCGCTCTTCGGCGCGCGTGAAGGGCGCCGGCGTATGGAAAAACACCGGATCCTCGGCCGCGGGCTGAAAGCCGTGTCCCTTTTCGGTGACCACGTGCAACAGTACCGGGCCGGGCACATCCTTGACCATGGTCAAATACTTGCGCAATTGGCCAACATTGTGGCCGTCGACTGGTCCGATGTAGCGGAAGTTAAGCTCCTCGAACAGCATGCCGCCGTGCAGGCCGGCCTTGATCGATTCCTTGAGCTGTGCCAGAAACCGCTCGGCCGGATCGCCCAGCAGCGGCACCTTGTTGAGCATCTTGAGCACTTCGCTCTTGAGACCCGTGTAGAGCGTGTTGACGCGGAGTCGATCGAGATACTGCCCCAGGCCACCGACCCGAGGGCAGATCGACATCTGATTGTCGTTCAAGATTACCAGCAGGTTCAGCCCCAGGCCGCCGGCGTTGTTCATGGCTTCGTACACGATGCCCGAGGGAAACGCACCGTCGCCGATAACACAGACGGCGTGGCGGTCGTCGCGGCCGAGCAAATGATCGCCGCTCTTGAGGCCGAGCGTTGTCGAGACGCTGCAGCCGGCGTGGCCGGTCATGAACAGGTCGTAATCGCTTTCGTGCGGATTGGGGTAACCCATCAGGCCGCCCTTCGACCGCATGGTGCCGAACTCGGTATAGCGGCCAGTGATCAGCTTGTGCGGATAGATCTGATGGCCGGTGTCCCAAATCAGTCGATCGTGGCTGAAGTCGAACTCGGTGTGCAGCGCCAGGCAGAGTTCGACAACGCCCAGGTTCGACGCGAAGTGCGCCGTGCGGTTCGACACCAGGTTGCAGAGCACTTCGCGCATCTCGCGTGCGAGCTCTTCCAACTCCGCGGTGCTGAGTTTTTGCAGGTCGCGCGGCGACTCGATTTTGGAAAGCAGCTTATCCATCAGTTAGTGATTCCTGTTGAGCACGTATTGAGCCAGCGACTGGAGACCTTGAGCCTGGGGCTCGAAAGTCTGCAGGGCTGAGCAGGCCTCCGCGACGAGTGCCTCGGCTCGCCGCGTGCTCTCCTCAATTCCGAGTATGCCGGGAAACGTCAATTTGCCGCGATCCGAATCCTTGCCCACGCGTTTGCCCATCTCCTCGGTCTGTCCGCGGACGTCGAGCAAATCGTCGGTAATTTGAAACGCGAGCCCTAAACACTGACCGTATTTCTTGAGCGCCGCTAACTGTTGTTTGTCGGCGCCGGCCACGGTGGCCCCCAATTCGAGCGAAACCAGGAACATGGCCCCGGTTTTGCGACGATGAATGGCCTCCAGCGCCTCAATGCCGCCTTCGGAAAACTCACCAGCCAGATCGTCGGCCTGCCCGCCGACCAGTTCCGAGCCACCGGCGGCCCGAGCCAGCAGCGCACAGCACCGAGCCGCCACGGCCGGGGGCTGAACGTCGCGGGCCAAGACCTCGAAGGCCAACGTCAACAGCGCGTCGCCGGTCAGAATGGCCACGGCCTCGCCAAACGCCTTGTGACAAGTCGGTCGGCCGCGGCGCAAATCATCGTCGTCCATTGCCGGCAGGTCGTCGTGCACGAGCGAATAGGCATGCACCATTTCCACCGCGCAAGCCGCCGGCATGGCCGCGGGCGGATCGCCTCCGCAGGCTTCCGCGGCCAATAGCACGAGCATCGGCCGCAGCCGCTTGCCTGGCGCGAGCAGGCTGTAGCGAATCGCCTGGGTCAAGGTTGGCGGGCAACCGCGATCGAAGTGCGTGTATCTTTCGAGCGCGCCATCGATGCGCTCGCGCGCTTGGCGGCTATAGCAATCAAGAGAGAACGTGGCGCTGTCGACCATCACTCAAAGGCTCGGCGGCGATTGCTGGAATCGTTTGCCGCAGGCCAGCGGCGGCCCATCCATTCTAAAAGAGCCGCCCCGGTCCGTCTATCTCGTCGCCGCCTGCCGGCGCGTCAGAATTTGGATTTCTTGAGCGGCGGCGCGAACGCGACTGCGCCTTTTCTTCTAAAGAAAGCGCGGAATCGTCAAAGGGCTCGCTTTGTGCTTGACCCGCGGAATCGACACGACTTAACAACTCGATCTTCCGCTCGGCCGCTGATAGCGACTGGTAGCACTGCTTGAGCAGCTTGATGCCTTCCTCGTAGCGGGCCAGCGATTCGGCCAAGGGAATCTGCCCCTCCTCGAGTGCTTCGACGATATCCTCGAGCCGCTCGAGCGCCTCTTCGAACGAAGCGGGGGATTCGGATTTGCCTGGTTGCTGCGCGTCGCTCATAGGTCGGTGACTTTCCGTTTGGCCTTTCTGGGCAGCTCGATCCGTTCCACGCGACTGACCAGTTCTCCGGCCGCCAGTCGCGTGCGTAACAATTCGCCTTCGGAAACTTGCTGCGCCGCACCGACAATTTCGCCGCCAGGAACCCGCGTCGTCAAGCTGTAGCCGCGGGCCAGCACGCCCAGCGGACTGAGCGAATCGAGCTGCGCGGCCTTCTCCTGCAGGCTGGCCTTGGCCACCTCGACGCGGCGATCGACCGCCCGCGCAGCGCGCGATTGCAGTTCATCGAGCCGGCGACCGAATAATTGCACGCGTTCGAGCGGACGGCGAAACACGCGGCAGTTGGCCACGCCGTCGACGCGCGTGCGCGCCAGGTTGAAGCGCCCCTTGAGCGCGGCCGCGAGCCGCTGCTGTTGGCGATGAAGAAACTCACGCATCTCGTCGGCCGCGGGAACGACTCGCTCGGCCGCTTCGCTGGGCGTGAGCGCGCGGACGTCGGCGACCAGGTCCGAAAGCGTGACGTCGATCTCGTGTCCCACGGCCGAGACCACCGGGATCCGCGAGGCATGAATTGCCCGGACGACGAGTTCCTCGTTGAACGCCCATAAGTCTTCCAGGCTGCCGCCGCCGCGACCAACCACCAGAACGTCGACCGGATCGCTCAACCGGTTGACAAGTTCGATGCCGGCGGCGATTTCGGCGGCCGCGCCGTCGCCTTGCACGCGCACCGGCACGATCAACACGTGCACATCGCGCCAACGCCGGCGAAGGACTTCGAGAAAATCACGCACGGCGGCGCCGGTCGGGCTGGTTACGAACGCAATGCGGCGCGGGAAGCGGGGCAGGGGCGCTTGCGCTCGGGAGCGAACAGACCATCGGCCGCCAACTTCTCGCGCAGCAAGCGAAGAGCGCGTTCAAGTGCGCCCAACCCCTTGGGTTCGATCTTTTGAATGACGAGTTGGTAGCTGCCGCGGGGGGCGTAGACGTCGAGGTAGCCCTGGCAAATGACTTCGAGTCCGTCGTGCAGCTCGAACCGCGCGGCCCGAGCCGTGTTGCGCCACATCACGGCGCGAATTTGGGCCGCATCGTCCTTGAGCGTGAGGTAACAGTGACCGGATTGAGGACGGGAGAAGTTCGAGATCTCGCCACTCACCCACACGGCGCCGAAACGGCCTTCGAGCATGCCCTTGATTTCGGCGGTGAGCTGCGAGACCGACAGCACACGGTCAGCGTCCGTCTCGTCACCGGTCGAATACAGATCGTCGCACGACATGACACGCAGAGTCGAGTGGAAAGGGAAGGGCGAAGGCGGAATACTTCTCTGGCGTCAATATATCCCTTACCAGCGCGGCCGGCCAGGACGCATCAACCAGCCCGACGCAGCGGGGCGTCGTTGGGCTGCGGCGCCTCTTCGAGGGCTTCTTTGTGCAGCTTGCACCAGGCTGGCTTGCGGAGGGCTACTTGCTCGTTGACCTTTTGCGTGCCGGAATCGGCCCAAGCTTCGGCTTCGCAGGTGAGGCGGTTGAGCATCCGCTCGACTTGCAGTCGATAGTGTTCAACACCCTCGCGATCAAGATTCGGAGGGATCTTGAGCTCTGGACTGACGACAGCGCGGGCGTGCGAATAGGGCTTGGGAATGGCAAAACGGTCCCAACTGCCCAGCCGCCAGGGGTTGCTGTAGCCGAAGCCCATCGCGACGATCGGCAAGCCGAGCTTCGACGAGAGATACACCGGCCCTTGAGCCAACACGCGGCGTGGGCCGCGCGGACCGTCGGGCGTGATGGCCAGATTCATCGAGCGGCTCTTGCGCAACAGTTCGCGGATTGCCGCGGCGCCGCCCGCGTTGCTCGAACCGCGCACGAACTCGAATCCCATGTGGCCGGCCACTTCGAGCAGGATGTCGGCGTCGCGATGCCGGCTGAGCAGCATCGCGAGGTTCGAATGCCCGCGCATGTGCAGCGGAAACAGAATGTACTCGTGCCAAAAGATATAGATTTTCTGGCCACGGCAGCGATGGTCGATCGGGTCGACCGTCGGGTCATAAAATGAGACCCGGTAGTCGAGCGTCGACATCCAAGTTCGCACCGTGGCCGAGGCCAGCAGTCCGCCGAACTTGGCGAGCAGGTAGTTGGTATGTTTGCCGCGGCGCTTCCGTGCCTTGCTTGCCATCGAAACTCCATCCGTTGGATTAGGGCCACCTGCCGCTAAAAACTTCCGTAGCCGGGCCGGTCATATAGACGTGACCGTCGAGCGCCCATTCGAGTTCCAAGTCGCCGCCGGGCAGATGGGCGAGAATTTTGCGCTCGCTACGTCCGGCGAGCACGCCGGCTACGCAGACGGCGCTGGCGCCGGTGCCGCAGGCCAGCGTGATGCCGGTGCCGCGCTCCCAGGTGCGCATCGTGACTTCGCCGCCTGATTGCACGGCGACGAAATGCACGTTGATCCGCCGCGGAAAGATCGGCAGCATCTCGAGCAGCGGCCCAACGCGCTCGAGCGGCACGCGTGCCGTGTCGCGACAATAGAGCACCAGGTGCGGATTGCCCATCGACACGCAAGTCATTCGCGGGTCAAAACCGAAGGCTTCGATCCAACCATCGGAGTTTTCGAGCCTGGCATACAGCTCCAGCGGAACGTCGACGACCTTTTCGCCGTTGAAACCTGGCAGGGCAACTGGGATCTCCGCCGGTTCGAGGATTGGCGCGCCCATGTCGACCCGCACGCGCGAGACCTTGCCAGCGGCGATTTCCAGGTCGAGGGCGAGGACTCCGGCGCCGGTCTCGATTTTCAGATGTTCCTTCTTCGCGATGTCGTGGTCGAACACGTACTTGGCGACGCAGCGGATGCCGTTGCCGCACATTTCCGACTCCGATCCATCGGCATTGAACATTCGCATGCGGGCGTCGGCCACCTCAGACGGACAGATGAAGATCACACCGTCGCCACCGATGCCAAAGTGACGGTCAGACATCCGCCGCACCAGTTCGGCCGGCTCGGCAGGGAAGACTTCTTGAAAGCAATCGACGTAGACATAGTCGTTGCCGATACCGTGCATCTTGGTGAACTGCATGCGAATGGACTTTCCGACGTGAGCTTCTGCCGGCACTTTCGACGTTTGCAAACCGGTATTCTAGATCTTGCTCCCAACCGCGGCAAACCCGATCGATGGGCGCCACGTTCCCTCTGATTTGTACCGACACCGTTACGGTGGCGGCGGTTCATCTCCCGGCCCTTTGAATTAGCGGAACCCCAGCGATTTCCAAAAGCCGCCGGCTTGCTTGAACGCCGGCTGCTCGGGATCGGCTTGCAACTGCTGTAGTGCCTGGTTGGCAACCGGAAATGGTTCGGTGCGGGTTTCGGGATGTTCCAAGGTACCCGCCACGTGAATCAACAGGATTTGTTTGCCGGCTTCGCTAAGCATGCCGGAGATGATCGGCAAGCCGTGGCGGCCCCCGGAGGTATGCAAGGTCATGCGAATCGGGTTGTTCTGACCATCGAGCGTGAGCTCGCCGTTGCCAGAAAGGCTAATGGCGTCGCCGTCGAGATTGATTTGTTTGAGGATGATGTGTTCCCCCTGCTGGATGTCGAAGGCAATGTCGGCCTGGGTGAAGGCCGTGGTGTCGGGGGCCTTGGCGCGGGCGATCTTCAGTAGCGAAACCATCAGCGGCAAATCGTAAACGTCGGCGTCGCTGAGGTGAATCGCCCCGCTGCCCGACAGGTTGCGCGGGCCGGGCGTTCCCTGCAGCTGGATGTCGGCGGCCACCTTGCCATTGAGCCGCTCGTTGCCGGGCAGATTCTCACGGGCGAACTGCGCCAGGTCTGCGTCCTGGAGCGTGGCTGTAAGTTGATATTGAGGCACGCGATATTGCGTGCCGGTGCCGAGCGTCACGTGGCAGTCGCCCGAAAGTGTGCCGCCGAGCAGTTTCGCCGTGATGCGGCGCGGTGGGCCGGCATTGGCTGCCGCGAGCGGCCCGACCGCGCCGAGAAAGACATTGGAATTGTCGAACCACAACGGACCGGTGACGCCGGTGAACTGAAAGTTCTTGTAAGTGACGCTGTCGACAAACAACTCGCCGTGGCTGGAGAATTGGGGGCCGCTGCACGCGCCGTATAACCGCACGCGCCCGAAGACGTTCTCCAAACGTGGACCTGCTTGCAAACTCCCTTGGAACATCGACAGGTCGACGTCCCAACCCACAAAAAGCGGTCGTTCTGGATGCACTTTTGCCAGTGTGACCGCACCGCTCAGGTTGATCGGACTGCCGGGCTTGAGTTCGGCAACGGCACGGCGCAACGTCTCGGGGAGCGCGGCAAACAGTTCGTGGTCGTCGCCCTGCAAGTGAACGCGGTCGGCCGTCAGGTTCGCCAGTTCCAACTGCCAGCCGCCATCGGGCTGGATCTGGCAATTTCCGTCAGCGTGCACATCGGTGGTGCCGTGAATGCCGTGCATTTCGTGCAACCAGGCATGACCGTCCTCGTAGTCAATCCAACCGCCGAGCAGTCGCATGCGATAGGGAAACGCGACCGGCTCGATCGACGTGCCGATGGACGTGGCGTCGTCCTTGGGAAAGGCCCGCAGCGAGACGCGTGGCTTTTCTCCCAGCGCCGCAAACTCGACCGTTGAAGTGACATCGACGCGACCGTAGGGCTGCAAGGCATTCCACAGCCTCTGCATGCCCGGTGGTAGCGCGTTGCGGAGCTCCTCGGCAAGTTCGATCTGCTGGGCGCCGATATAGATTTGCATCGGCCCGCCGTCGGGCTGCGTTGCCACTCTGCCGGTCAAGTGAATGCTGCCCGGTCCGTTGGCCCCCACCAGGTCTCGGAACGTCCAGATATCGTCCTTGAGCGTCAATTCACCCTGTAGATTGTCGATCGGGTAGGGGAACTTGTCGTAGGCGATGCAACAACGATTCGAAGAGTCGAGCCGCACGCGAACGAACTTTTCCATTTCGCGAACCGCGGGGTCGTTTCGCCACAGGCTCGCATCCAAGTTAAACGTGCCGGTGGGATTGAGCGAGACGATCGCATCGTGGGCTTTGGGATGCAACACGGCGGCAAACAGCTTGTCGTCAAGCGGCACTTTTTCCGCATGAATTTCAATTCCACCGGTGAATTCCGGGCCAGGATTCCGGAAGTTGCCGCTTAGGGTGACAGGCTGCGGTCCCGCGAAGCCGACCATTGCGAGGTTGATTTCGCCGTCGCGCCAACTGAGCGTTCCCCGCGCGATCCAGGCGGTAGGGAAACTTATGGAACAAGAACGAGACGTTCTCCCGGCCTCGAATGCTACTGGCTCCGACCCTGGGATGATATTTGACTCCGTCGAATGTCAACGATCCTTGAAGATTCACGTCTCCGCGGGGCTCGTAGTAGTTCCAGTACTTGCGCCAGTCGACCGGCAGCGCCGCGGCCCACTTGTTATCCAAGTGGACGGCCTGGCCATCACCCTCCAGCACGAACGGGCTCTTGGGCGCGTAGCCGCGTTGCTCGAACCGCCGCAAGGTCCACACGGTCGGGCCATCACGCGCGGTGAAGTCATTGAGGCGGATCGTTTGATTGTCGAAATGGAAGTCTCCCTGTACGTCAGTCAGTGGATACGGCAGCCGAGGATCCTCGACGCGGCCCCGCTCCACACGCCCGTCCACCACAAATTGCGGCCTCTGGTCGCCCGCGCCCGAGAGGCTGAACCGCAGACTGGCCGGAGCATGGAAGCCGGACAACACCTGGAGCTGCTCGGCCACGGGTGCCGGCAGGTCGGCGCGCAGTCGTGCTGAAAGGTCCAAGCCGTCGACCGTGCCGTTGACCGTCCAACGCTCGTCGTTCGGATCGAGCGTGCCGGTCCATTCCACGCGTCGGACGTGATCGGCCATCAGGTATCCGGCCAATTCGAACGTGGGCCACTCGGCCCCATCGGCGGCAACCGGCCTGGTCGTCAGATGAACGTCGCGCAGCACGAGCATGCTCGAGGGGTTCTTGAGAGGATCAAAGATCTCGATCGAGCCACCTTCAATCGACAGCGTTGGTGGCGGACCCTCGGGCTTGGGTAGCGGAAACAGCTTTTCCAGGCTGTACGTGCCATCGGGACGCCGGGTGGCGCGAAAAATCGGGCGGCTGATCTTCACGCTGGTGATGATCGGTTCGCCCTTGAGCAGTTCCTGCGGATTGGTGCGGCACTCGAGAAAGACCACGTCGAAGTAGGCCAGTTCCCCTTGGGGACCCTCGGCTCCCGGCTCGGAGATCGACAGGCCACGGACTTCAATACCGTCGTTGGCCAGGTGCGCCGCGCGGATGTGGATGTCGAGGTGCGCCAACCGCTTGGCGAGCGTCGCTTCCACGCGAACGCGTAGTTCTTCCTCGATCCGGAAGAACACTTTCTGATACCAAAACGGCGACGCGGCCAGCGCAACAACGATCGCCAGGGCGATGCCCCATTTGAAGAAGAACCAGGCGAGATTGACGCTCTTGCAAATAATGGCGCAGGTTCCTCTAGCTGGCAGCGGCGGGGCCGGTCGTTCCAGCAACACTCTTTTTACTTGTCACGCCGGCGAGCACGCCGGCCGCGAGCACAGCCAATGCAAGCATTGCCGGCTCCCGATAACGCAACGAGCTGACGAAGATCACGTGCAGCAGCGTGAGATAGACGGCCGGAAGCCAGGCGAGCAAGTAGGGCCATCCCCAAGGCGTAAACCGCCACACGCCAATCAAGCTCAGAATTAACAGCGGCCCGTACGTCGCCATGAGCGCTAGCCGCAGCAACCAATTGCGAAACGCCGGCTCATTGGGCCACACGTTCCACATCCTCAAGAATTTGATTCCCGCCAACTCCAATACACGAGCGGGATGCTGGCGGGCCCAGTCGAGCGAAGCTTGCCACATCCGGCGATCAAGCTGGTATTCGAATTCTCCGGCGTCGATTACGTTTGCTTCGGCCCGCTGCCGGGCGACAAATTCGGGCACAAAACGCATATCGCTGCCACCGGTCGCCTGGGGATGCAAACCGTCGTAGAGGCTGGCACCCACCTGCAACGTCGTCGGCACGAAGCGCCCGGTCACCTGCGCATTGTGAATCCACCAAGGCACCATGCAGGCACACAACGAGGCGCTCGATTGCGCCGCCAAGCAAAAGTTGCCGCGCGCGATCGCGCACGAAAAGCAGTCCCACCGTGATCGCAAACGGCGTGAACAGCAGCCAACTGGGACGCATCAACACAGCGCCGGCGGCAACCACGCCAGCCAGAACGGCCAGCCCGATGGCCCGACGCCGCGACGTGTCTTGCCAGGCCACGCTCCAAAGCCCCAGGTGCGCTAGCATCAACGGGCAGAAGGGCGCTTCGCTCAAAACAAAAACACCCAGCGCCACGCTTCCCGGGTAGAGCGCCGTCAGCCAACCGGCGATGCAACCGGTTCGCGCGTCGAACAGCCGAGTGGTCCACCAGCCGGCCACGCCCACGGCCACCGTTCCCAATAGCGCGCTGAGCGCTCGCGCAGCAAAGAGTGGCGGCTGCTGGCCGAACATGAGAAATACACTCGATAGCACGACCGGATAACCCGGCGTGCGAAACACGCGCGCCTCGGGCGATAGATATTGATAGGGCTCGCCGGCCGCGATCGTGCGGGCCAACTCCCAGTAGCCGATGCTGTCGCCAAAAAAGAATTGCCGATCGCCAAGCCGCACCTGCCAGACGACACCCAACGTCAACCGCGCGCAAGCGCGACTGCCAGGATCAAAATCCAGGCGATTCGATTTGATGTAAGTCGCGGCATGGTCGGTAGCTGCAGACGGATGGCCACTATAAGGGGCGGCCATGTTAGGGGCTGCCAGCCGCGCGGGTCAATGCAGGTTGGGCGCCGCGCCGCGGCGCGCGAAGCTGGGCAAATTTGATGTTGCTTCCCGGCTGTACTGTCCGTGCCGAGCCGGTCGCGACGAATTGCCCCAAGTGTGCAGATTCCGTCGGTTTACTTGGTCTTCGCGGCTTGTATACTCACAAATCTATATCTGCGCTCGCCGCACTCCCCAGGCGGAACCGCGGCCCCGCGCAGCGCCCCACGCGTCCCTTTGCTGGAGAACCAGGCATGCAGTCGACGGGCAAGATTTTCTGGGCCAGTTTTTTGACGCTGATCGCGGCGGGGATGGGCTTTGCCGTACGTTCCGACGTACTGGCCGAGTGGGGCGCCGCCTTCGGTTTCACACAAACCGAGTTGGGACAAATTACCGGTGGCGGCCTGACGGGCATGGCGTTCACGATCATCGGCTTCAGTTTGTTCGCCGACCGGATTGGCTACAAGCTGATCCTGATCGGTGCCTTTCTGTTGCACGTCAGTTCAGCGGCCCTGACGCTCGCCGCGACGCCGGTTTTTGAAAGCTACGGCAAAGACGCCACGTATAGTTGCCTCTATTGGGGCATGTTCATGTTTTCGCTGGCCAACGGCATGTGCGAGGCGGCGATCAACCCGCTCGTCGCCACGCTCTATCCCAAACAGAAAACGCACTATCTCAACATTCTGCATGCCGGTTGGCCCGGTGGTTTGATCCTGGGTGGTTTGCTGGCCTATGGCTTCGTGGGCGAAAAGTGCGTCATTACGCAACTTCGTTGGGAAATCCCCATGATGTTCTTTCTCGTGCCCACGCTGTGGTATGGAGTGATCGTGCTCAAGGAACGCTTTCCACAGTCCGAAGCGCGAGCCGCGGGTATCAAGTTCGGCGAAATGTTGGCCGAGTTCGCCGCGCCCGTGTTGTTGTTCCTGCTGCTGTTGCATGCCATGGTCGGCTATGTCGAACTGGGAACCGACAGTTGGATTGCCAACATCATGGGCGGTTTTATCCAGAACGGCGTGTTGCTGTTGGTTTACACGGCGGGCCTGATGTTCGTGCTGCGATTCTTCGCGGGTCCGATCGTGGAACGCATCAATCCGCTAGGGCTCCTATTTGTCAGTTCGATCCTGGGCTGCATCGGCCTGTTCTCGATGGGGAGCATGCTCGGGTCGGCAAACGTGTGGTTGATCCTGATTCCGGCCACGATTTACGGTGTTGGCAAAACGTTCCTCTGGCCGACGATGCTCGGCGTGGTGGGCGAACGCTTTCCCAAAGGGGGCGCGTTGGCCATGGGGGCCATGGGCGGAATTGGCATGCTGTCGGCTGGCGTGCTGGGGGGCCCAGGTATCGGTTACACGCAGGACGTGAACACGGCGCATAAGCTCGAAGAGTTGAGCCCTGCCGCCTATGAGCAGGTTGCCGCCCCGGAAGAAAATCACTTTCTCTTTTTCCCACCGGTGCATGGCCTGGACGGCACCGCCGTTGCGCAGCTCAAACCCAAGAGCCCCATCTACGAGGAGGTCAAGTCGGCCGAAGTCTACGGCAAGCAGCAGGCGCTCAAGATCACCGCACTCATTCCTGCCGGCATGGCCGTTGGCTATCTGATCCTCCTGATCTACTTCCGGGCCATTGGCGGATACAAACTTGTGGAAATCGGACCGAGCGGGCAGGAGCGGGAAACCACGCACGAGCCGACCGCCGCCGAGGCGATTTACGAAGACTCGCGAGCCGATCAGGCCTGACCGGTTTTATCTGGTTGATCACGACTTACGGGCGAGCACAAGTTGCTCGCCCGTTTTTTGCGCTCTGATGGCACCCGGCACGACGAAGGCCGCAACCGATTCCTGGGCGATCGCCATGTCGGCCAATGCATCCCAGTGCTGGAAGCCCATGGCCTGCCGCGGCCAATCCTGGCGGCGCCATACGGCCACGAACGCTTCGCGCACCAGATGCCGATCGGCGGACTTGAAGTTCTGGCAATCAAGCACGACGCGGTCGACTTCGGCGCTTTCGAGCGCTCCGTGCAACAGCGCCTCGGCCGCCGCGTCGATCACACGCTGCGCATCGCCTGCGAGCGAAGCAAGACGGTTCAACGATTCCACGATCGACGGTGCGTACGAATCGCGCAGTAGTGGCACCAGCTCATGGCGAATGCGGTTGCGCGTGAGGGATTGATCAAAGTTTGACTCGTCGTCGCGATAGGGCTGCCCTAACATCTTGAGGTACTCAATCACTTCCGCCCGCCGGACGTCCAACATCGGACGCAGCAAGGTGACCGCCGGGCTAAGCACTCGCATGCGACGCATCCCGGCCAGACCAGACAGCCCCGTGCCCCGCACAATGTGATGTAGCACGGTCTCGGCCTGATCGTCGGCCGTGTGGCCGGTGACAACGTAACGTGCTCCGAGTCGCTCGGCCGTTTGCACCAGAAACTGATAGCGGGCAGATCGGGCGGCCGCTTCGATGCCGTCGGGCATCATGCCGGCCACGGGGGAGGCGGCATGGCCGACCTCACACTTGAGGCCTAGCGATCCGGCCAAGGTCACGACGAATTGCTCGTCGGCAAGCGCCGTCGCTCCGCGCAATCCGTGGTTGAAGTGGGCGACAACCAATTCGCCAAGTCCAGGCGCCGAAAGATGTTGCATCGCACGTAGCAGGGCGATGCTATCGGCTCCGCCCGACACGGCAACCAGCACGCGAACCTGCCCCCAGAGACCCGTCGGCCAGGCCTGGGTGATCTTTTGTTCCAAGGGTTCGCGAGCCGGGGTCGGCAAAGGTTCACCGGGGCTTTCAAACTAGCAGCGTGGATATTCGTTTCGAGCATTATCGTACCATTAGGCCCGCGACGGACAGAATTGCCAGGTTTCCCATCCGGCCGAGCTGGCACAGAGCTAAGTGCCGATTGGCAAGCGGCTTAGCTTAGGAGCAAAGCGCCCCGAATTTGGTTGCAGCCAACCGCCAGTGTGATACCATAAAGGGGTTAGGCGTAAAGTCGCCTCGAAACGTGTGGCTCGTCGAAAGGGCCGATTTGGAAAACCGTTAGGGAGTTTTCCCACGGATCGCGACCGCTGAAACGCCGAATGCGATTCAAACAAATTGAAGAGCCTCCGAGTGAAGTTCGGGGGGAGTTGCCGCCTCTCTGGGGCGCGCAGCGATCAGAACGACTTTGTAGCGGGTGATTAAGACAAGCGTATTGCGGGAGATCGCAACCACGATGTATCTGCTAGCTTTTTTGCGATGGGTTCTCGGCCTGATTTCGAGACCAGTTGAATTCCTCCGTACGGCAACCGTTTCGGCGATCCCTTCGGCGCTTGTGGCGCAAGATCGGACAGGCACGAAGCGCGTCGATCGTCGCGGGGGAGTCCCGCAAGATTGGTTTAGCATGGATTATGTCCTCAGCGAAAGTTCTCCAGCGGCAAGACATTTGCTGCGCGAGGCTTTCGAACGACCAAACCATCCTCTCGGCGCCCTGGTCCGGATTATCCGGAAGTTGGCGGGCGTACGGCAGGCTTGTCCAGCACTGGTTCCCAAGTCGACTTCTGATCCGCGTGCCGGAAGCTCGCGTCGCTGAACTGCCGCGCACAGCGCCATTCACATCAGCGATTCGACTTAAAGCAAACGGCGCAACTCCCTCATAACGTGGCCCTCCGCGCGCTGAATGCTGCGGCGCGGGGTGAGCCCGTCGAAGCTTCCCTCGCCGGCAATGAAGGCGCAGGAATTCGAGGGAACCACCGTGTCCAATCCTATCATCGCCGCACTGGCCATCGCTGTGGCCGTTGTTCTCACTTTCATCGTTACCAAGTTTATCGACCGGCTCCGCCGGCGCGATGCCGAAACGGAAGCCCGCGAGATCATCTCTCAGGCCGATCGGGAAAGCGCCAATCGCCGCAAGGAGGCCGAGCTCGAAATCAAGGAGCTGGCGATCCAGCAAAAGGCCGAGGGAGAGCGTGAGCTGAGCAAGATGCGGCAGGAGCTCCACGAGCGCGAGCGTCTGCTCGATAAGCGTCAGGACACGGTCGAGCAACAGTTCGATCAGCTCCGCCGGCAGGAGAAGATGGTTGAAACGACCCAGCGTAAACTGACCGAGAAGATCGAAGATACGAATCGCCGCAATGAAGAACTGGCCAATGTACTGGACGTTCAGCGGCAGACTCTGCACTCGCTGAGCGGCATGAGCCGCGAGGAAGCCACCAAACGGCTGATGGAAATGCTCGAAGGCGAGCTCCAGCACGAAGCCGGAGCCGTCATTCTCAAGCATGAGAAGAAGATGGCCGAGGTGACCGAGGCCAAGACGCGCGACATCCTGCTAACCAGTATCCAGCGCTATGCCGCGGCCCATACGGCCGAAACCACGACCAGCACCGTCGACATTCCCAACGACGAAATGAAGGGCCGCATTATCGGCCGCGAAGGCCGCAATATCCGGGCCTTCGAAAAGGCCACCGGCGTCGACGTGATCATCGACGACACGCCGGGCGTGGTAATCGTCAGCGGCTTCGACACCGTGCGCCGGGAAATCGCCCGGATGTCGCTCAACAAACTGATTGCCGATGGCCGCATCCATCCGGCCCGCATCGAAGAGATCGTGAGTGAAACCCAAACCGAGATGGAAACGCACATCCAGAAACGGGGCGAGGAGGCCGCGCAGGAAGCCGACATTCCGGGTCTGCATCCCAAGATCATTCACTTGCTAGGCCGGCTGCGGTTTCGCACCAGCTACAGCCAGAACGTGCTGCGGCACTCGATCGAAGTGGCGTTCTTGACGGGATTATTGGCCGAGGAAATGGGGCTCGATGCCCGCCTGGCACGCCGCTGCGGGTTGTTACACGACATCGGCAAGGCGGCCGACCATGAAGCCGAAGGGGGACATCCCAAAATCGGCGCCGAATTGCTCAAGCGCTACGGCGAAGGCCCGGAAGTGGTCCATGCCGCGCTCGGCCATCACGACGACATTCGCGTCGATCACCCGTACACGGTGCTGGTTGCCGCGGCCGACGCGTGCAGCGCGTCGCGGCCGGGCGCACGACGCGAGACGCTCGAACGTTACATCAAACGGATGGAAGAGCTGGAGCAGATCGCCACCAGCTTTGCCGGAGTGGATCAGGCGTTTGCCATTCAGGCGGGGCGCGAACTGCGGGTGCTGGTGAACGCCAAGGACACGACGGACGCCTCGGCGGCCAAGATTTGTCACGATATTGCCCACGCGTTCGAAGAGCAACTGACGTATCCCGGCGAAATCAAAGTTACCGTCCTGCGTGAAACGCGGATCACCGAGATGGCCAAGTAAGAAAGCAGCGTGAACAGCGTGCGGTTGTTGTTGATCGGAGATATCGTCGGCAAGCCCGGCAGGCAGATCGTGGTTCGTTCGGTGCGGGGCCTGGTCGCCACGCGCGACATCGATCTGGTCGTGGCAAACGCCGAGAACTGCGCGGGCGGATCGGGGCTGACGCCGGCCAACTACCAGGAGCTCATCGCCGCGGGCGTCGATTGCATCACGCTCGGCGATCACATTTATCGCCGCCGCGAAATCGTGTCGGTGCTCGAAACGCAGCCGAACATCGTCAAGCCGGCCAACTTTCCCGGCACGGCGCCGGGCGCGAGTTCGCGATTGTGCGCGCTCGCAACGGTGTCGACGTCGCCGTGGTCAGCCTGCTGGGTCGGGTGTTCATGCGGCCGGTCGATTGTCCCTGGACGGCCGCCGATCGGGTGCTGGCCGCGTTGCCGCCGGAAGTTAAGGTGATTTTAGTCGACTTCCACGCCGAGGCCACCAGCGACAAACAGCTGATGGGGCGGTATCTCGACGGCCGCTGCAGCGCCGTGCTGGGAACTCACACGCACGTGCCGACGGCCGACGAAACGATCTTGCCCGCCGGCACCGCTTTTCAGTGCGACGTGGGCATGACGGGCCCGCTGGATAGCGTGTTGGGAAGGCGCGTCGAGCGCGTGCTCGAATCGACGCTCACGTTCAATCCCACGCATTTTGAAGTGGCCCACGGCGATGTACAATTGCTAGCAACGCTGGTGGACGTCGACCCGGAAACGGGAAAGGCGACGGCCATTGAGCGGATCCGCTTGAAGCAGGCCGAGGTGGATCAGCTAGCCGCGGCCGCGCCGGGCGCGGTACAGTCTAGAGATCGTTTTGGCAGGGACCTGAACTCCGTCAACCCAGGACCGGCAACTGCCGAGCGAAGCGGCCTTGCACGTCTCGCCGGCGATCGCTATGCTCCGCCTCCCTTTCAGAATTCGCGTGACTTTGTCCACGGGAAATAAGTCGGCCGAGCTTTCCCGCCGCTCACGTTTCTTGGCGGCGCTAGTGGGAGCCGGATTGCTGGGCACCTTGGTGCTGGCAGGCCTGCTCAGGCCCGACCCTCGCGGCAGAGGCACGCACGAGCAACTCGGTTTACCACCTTGCACCCTAACAATTGTGGCAGGCATTCCGTGCCCGGCGTGCGGCATGACGACGTCGTGGGCTCTGGTTACCAAGGGCCGGGCGCTCGACGCGCTGGCAACGCACGCGACGGGCACGCTATTGGCGGTTGTGGCGCTGGTCGTGGGGCTCGGAGCGATCATCGTGGCGGTGCAGGGAAAACGGCTGGCCTGGCAGCCCGGCGAGACAACCGTGGCGGGCGCGAGTCTCGTGCTCACCGGCCTGGTGTTGTTCGAATGGATATTTCGACTGCTGTCGGGCTGAACGGTTCGACGCGACGAACAAGATGACCCCATGGCCGCAAGATGCGGCCGGCTGTGCGAAAACTACCACACGTTTCACGGATGAATGCGAGGTACGGCGATGGATCGCTTGCAAAAGCGGCTCGGCCTGATGTTGGCCTTGTTCTTCCTGGTTTCGCCTTTGGCGATTGCCACCGGTTGCAACCTGATGGCCACGGCAATGTACGTCGTTTCGGGCCAAAATACGGCCGCCGAATTCAATGGCTTGCGGGGCAAACGGGTAGCGGTCGTCTGCCGACCCGTCACCTCGCTGCACTTTCGCGATTCGAGTGTCTCGCGCGACCTGGCCAAACATGTGAGTTTGCTCCTCGAGCAAAACGTGAGCAAGATCCACTTGATCGACCAGCGCGAAGTGATTGAGTGGGCGGACGAAAACAACTGGGAGGATTACGCCGAGATCGGCAAGGCGCTGAACGCCGACATGGTGGTGGGAATCGACCTCGAAGACTTTACCCTCTTCCACGGGCAGACGTTGTATCAGGGCAAGGCGAACGTGCACCTGCTCGTGTACGACGTTCAGGCCTCGCGCGAACCGGCCTTCGAAAAGAACCTGCCGCAGGCCGTCTATCCGCCGACGGCTCCGATTCCGGCCAGCGACAACCAGGAAGCGCATTTCCGCCGCAAGTTTGTCTCCTACCTGGCCCGACAGATCGCCCATTACTTCTACGATCACGACCCAACGGTCGATTTCGCCAACGACAGCACCGCCGTGTACAACTAAGGGGGCAGACCGGGCAGATCCGGCACGGCGGCTACAGCTTGGGCGGTGGACGGCGCTCGGGCCGCGGAAGCATGCGGGCTTTGTCATCGCGCCGCTGCCGGGGAGGATTGTTGTTGGCCGCCACCTGCCGGGGCTGATTCACGCCGGTATAGGTTTCACGCCACTCCCAGCCGAAGGGTTCTTTCAGCTCGCGCTCGGCCAACAGGGCCCAGGGGGTGCCGGGGTGCTCTTTCACGACGCGTTCGAGGTATTGCCGGGCCAGGGCGGCCTGCTTTTCGAGCACGCTGCCCACGGAGATCTGATCCGCCCTCGCGAGTTGCCAGGTATCGTTCTTGGCGTTGGTGAACCGCATCCCCTGTTTGGCCTTGGCCAGCATGGCGTTGTAACTTTCGGTGCGAACTTTCATCGCCAGGACGCGTCCCATCGACAAGTCATAACCGGCCTGCCAGCGGGGAGTCGTCAACTTCGGCCGGTCCTTCTCGCCCATCGCGAGCGTCTCATAGAGTCGCTCGATTTTTGGCTCGAGCACGGCGGCCGCCTGCTGCGCGCGTGAAAGCCGGTTGGCCAAATCGGCATCGCTGACTTTCGGAAAGGTCATGGTCGGTTTGTCCATCGGCGTAAGCCACGACATTTGTGCCGCCTGCACCAAGGCCTGGCGAGCCTTGTTCTCGGACAGCAGCCGCTGATACTCCTTGATTGACACGTAGTCAGGGCGATAGTTGCGCATCCGATCGGGATTGAAGAAATGGCTGAGTTGCGCCGACAACACGGTCGTCTCGCGCCAACTGATCGTCCGCCCCTCCCGTCGATTTGGATGCACGGCGAAAAAGATGCCGCCCGTTTCATAACAGAGCCGGGTGAGGCTGTAGGGACCGAAGCCTGAGTCGAGCGCGTCGTCGGTTTCCTCGCCGATCTTGACGAGCTCTGGCATGAACGACTCGGGGCCCTGACGCACGGCCACCGGCTGCGGCGTTTGGTCGTACTTCGGGTCGGGATCGACGTATTTGATGCTGGCGTCGCGCCGTCCGAACGGTGCGGGCACGCCGATGCAATACACGGGAATTTCCAGTCGCCTGGCAATCGCGACCGTGCGATCCAGGTCGTTTTCGTCGTCGCCCACTTCGTCGGTGAAAATGACGAGCATTACGTTTCGCCGCGGTGCTTGCGTTCGGAGCGGACGGTAACGCTCGATGGTTTGGGCCACGGCGCCAAAAGTGCGTTCGATGCCGCTGTCGTCGGTCTTGATGCTGGCCACGGCGGCCTTGATTTCGTCGATGTCGTCGGTTGGCTTGGGTGTCAGGAACGTCACATTCTGGCCGAACTCGACGATGGAGGTGAGCAGCGGCTTATCCTCATGTTTGGCGAAAGCCTCTTTGCCGCTGGCCTCGATCACGCCCAGTTCGTCGTAGATGCGGCCAAACCGCTTGGCGATTTCGCCCCGTTGCCGTTCCAAGCTGCCCGACTGATCGAACAGCCAGACAATCAAGGTCGGCCGCTCTTCCAACTTGAGCACGATTTCCTGCGTCAGTCGATCGATGGCGCCCCCGGTGCCCACGGCTCCCACGCCGGCCGAACCCATGATTGTCAGGTTCTCGGCGAATTTGGGCCCCGTGGCCAGGCGAATCTCTTCGCGCATCGGCACCGCTTCGGTAACCAAGGGCTGATCGTCGATTTCGAGCTCGGCCGGGGTCGGCTCGAGCGAGAGGGCCGGCGCCAAGGCAAAGTTCGCATCGGCACGTCCGGCGGACGCGGCTCCAATTTCGTCCTTCGGCACTTCCGAGTAGGCAAAGTCTTCGCTTGTCGTCAGTGGATCCGGCGGCTCCACCGTGGTGGCCAGCACCGAGACGAACTGTTGCTTTTCGGGCCGCGCGATCACCACCAGCGTCAGCCCGACAAGGATCCCCAGATGCACGAGCAAGCTCAGCAACCAGGCCGGCGTATCGCCGTCCCAGGGCGAGTCGTCCACGCGCTCGCGCGTGATCCACCATTGCCGCATGCGGGTCAGTACATTCACCGAAGGTGCCGCTGGAATGGGGTGCGTGTGCCAGTTTCCCTGCTACAAGCGGTTGCCGATCCCGAAAATCGAGAAGCGCGGCAATTTATTCATCTTCTTCCACATCGCGCCAAAGTGCAACCGCTTCCCAGGCAAGCGGCACCGCGGCGCGCATTTTCCCATATCAACCGAATCGCACCAAAGACCCGCGTTTATTGCCTGAAACGGGCTTCAGGGCAGCATTTCTTTTCCGAAATGTCGATCCGGCGCCACGTTGACGGGCGCCGATTGGCGAACTTACGATGAAATTGGCGGGCATCGTGAAATCGACGCGCCGGCGGTTCGACATCCTATCCGGAATCCAATCCAGGAGCCTTGGTGGCCATGACTTGCATGTTCGCACCGCATAGTGACTTAGCCCACGGTACTCGGATCGTGCTATCGACGCTGGCCTGCTCGGCGGCGATACTTGGCTGGTCTGCTTCGGCCCCGGGGCAAGAGCAGGGGCAGGACAAGCCCCTACCGCCCGAAGTCGTCAGTATCAAAACCACCGACGACAAGACCCTGACGGCAACCTATTATCCGAGTCGGGCAGGAAAAAAGGCCGCCGCCGTCATCATACTGCACGGATACAACGGAAGCCGCGCCGACGTCGATTCCTTGGCCCGCAAACTTCAACTGGCCGGCAGTGCCGTGATCGCGCCGGACTTGCGTGGGCACGGCGATAGCATGCTGGGCATTCGGCACGTTCGCACGGACGACTATGCCGACATGATTCGTCGCGATCTCGAAGCGGTCAAAGGCTTCCTGATGAAGAAGAACAACCTAGGTGAGTTGAACATCGAGCGGCTGGGACTCGTGGGCGTCGACATGGGTGCCAGCCTGGCAATCAATTGGGCGGTACTCGATTGGAGTTGGCCCGCGTTGGCCACGGGCAAGCAGGGACAGGACGTGAAAGCCCTGGTGTTGATCTCGCCGGAGTGGAGTTTCAAGGGAGTACGAATTAGTGATGCGGTGGTCGATCCTGCGGTCCGCAATGATATCGCACTGCTGATCATCAGCGGCGCCCGCAATGCACACATGCTGGCGGAAGCGAAGCGGCTGTATACGGCGCTAGCCAAATTTCACGACGTTTCGAATTCGCTCCCCATCGAGCGACAAACGCTGCTTCTGCGGACGCCGGCCACTAGCTTGCAGGGTATTTCACTGCTCAACGAAAAGAGTCTCGACGTGCAGGAAATGGTCGTGGAATTCGTCAATCTACGGCTGATCAAACCGGCGCTGGCCTGGCAAATGCGAAAGCCGCCGCTGTAGCGAAGGCATTGCTCGCCAAACTTTTATGTGCCCGGACGTGGCGGGAGTGGAACCATGCCCGTCGCCGCCGCGGGATCGGCCGAGGCCGTGGCGCCGGTTTGGACTCGGGCGGGAATTCGCAGTTCCGCGCCGATCGGCAATAAATCCGGGCTATCGAGCACGTCCCGATTCAGGTCGTAGATCTGACGATAGGCGTCGGCGCTGCCCAGGTAGTGGACGGCGAGCCTGGTGAGCGTGTCGCCGTCTTCAACGCGATGCCTGCGCTGGCCGTCGGCGCCGACCGTGGCAGCGTCGTGCGGCGTGCCAATTTCATAGCGTCCGCTATCGGCACCGTCGACCACGCCATCAATCGGCGCGAGCAGCGAACCGACTGGTCGCGTGTCTTGCGGGTAGCCAGGCGGGCTTGTGTGAGCCTGGCCGGGCTGGGTAATAGCCGCGGTGGCCGTCGGCAATTGGGACGCCGCTTGGGGCGGGGTCCAAGTGGGTTGACCGCCAACGCGGCGTTCGACCTGTTGCGCAAACGGGTCGTCGGAGCGTCGGCTCCAGAACCAAAACGGGGACGCATCCTTGCGGAAAAACAGGGCCACGCTAACGCCGGTAATCATTACCGACAGCACGACCGCCAATTTTTTTCCAACGGGCATCCTCGAACCTCATTTCACTACAAAACGGCTTCGACTCTCGCGCCGCCGCCCCTCGGCGCATCACAACGTTCAAATAACTATCCGAGCGCAAGGGCCACAAGGGAAGTCCCCGTGGCACCAGTTCGCAAGAAAAAGCAAAGTCGCGTTAGGCTTCTGCCGAAGGCCCCATGGCGCGGAACGGCACTGGTGTTCGCATTAGGCAAACTCGTGCGCCGCTAGCGAATGGCGTGCTGCCAGGCGACGAAACAGTTCCAACACGCGACTGCAAAAAGAGAAACGCACGACGGCCCGAACGACCGTCGTGCGTTACCTAGTCGATACGCTTTACGCAACCGTCAGTTTCCCCGCGCGGCCGCGGCCGGATAGGCTTCGCTGGCAGCGGACGGCGTGCTCGAAGATTTTCGCAGCCACAACAGCACCGGCGCCGCAATGTACACCGAACTGTAGGTACCGGCGATGACTCCCACCACCATCGTGAAGGCAAAGGCATGAATGCCCGGTCCACCCACGATATACAAGATGATGCTGGCGATGAACACGGTGCCCGAGGTGAGCAGCGTGCGAGACAAGGTTTGATTGACACTCAAATTGATCATCGTCGGCGTCAGGTCCGGACTCTTGCCGCGGACTTCGCGGATGCGGTCGAAAATCACGATCGTGTCGTTGATCGAAAAACCGACGATCGTGAGCAGAGCCGCCACGACCGGCAGGCTGACTTTGAACGGGTCGACCAGCAGCGCTTCCATGTACGGCGACAGGTAGAAGCTCATGGCCAGGAACGCCAGCGACACGAGCACGTCGTGCAGCAACGCCACCACGGCGGCCAGACCGAAGATCACGTTTTGGAAGCGAATCCAGACATAGAGCACGATCATCACCATGCTGGCCAGCATCGCGTAGGTGGCCATCATCTGTGTATCGCCGGCCACCTTGCCGCCGATTTCGCTCGACGAGGGAAAGACCGGGGTATCGGCCAAGGCCTGTTGCATGCCGTCGAGCAGCTCCTTTGTCTGGGCGGTGCCGAGCGTCGTTTCCAGCGTCCAGGTTTCAAACCGCTGCTCGCTTCCCGTCTGATACTCCGGGTTCGTCAACCGAAACCCGGCATCGGTCTGCTTCATGGCGTCTAGCTGCTGTTGCACGAGCTCGCTCAGCGGCTGATGGGAGATCGCTTCGGGAAATTTCAGCTCGACGCGAGTACCACCCACCATCGAGCCATCGACGGGCACTTCGCGCGACTCCGCCGGCCGCTCGTTGGCAGCGGGCGATTCGGCCGGGGTCGCTTCCTTAGACGGCTCTTTGCTTTCCGCGGCGGGCGGCTCCGTTGGCTTCGCTTCCGCTGCCTTCTCTACTGGCGCCTTATCTTCGGCCGGCGTTTCTGCGGCGGGTTCCTCGGGCTTATCTTGGTCGTCCTGCGGTTCTTCTTGCAGGTAGGAGGCGAATTGGAACGGGTTGCTCCGTGCCAACGACGATTGCGACTCCTCGGGCGGGGAGGGTTCGGCCGGGGGCGATTCCTCGGCCGGCGTGTCGGTTTCGGCCGGCGTCGCGGCAGGAGCCGGCGCGGCTTTTTCCGCGTTATCGGCTGGGGACGGCGTTTCGCCAGGACTTTCGGCCGGCTTGTCGGCCGCGGCGGGCGCGGCGGGTTCGGTTGGTTCTTGCTCCGGCTTTGCTTCGCCGGCGCCGGTTTCGTCAGCCGGCTGCTCAGGCTCGATCTTCGACAGTTCGCCGTAGCTCATGCTATAGGTCTTCAGTTCGTCGCCGAAGGCCTCCTTCAGCACGCCTTGAACGTGCGTAATCTCGCGGTCGGACGTGTCGATTTTGAATTCCAGATCGCCTTCACCGACGCTGCTCACGGCCACGTCGGGCAACTCGACCACCGCCGTGCGAACATCGGCAATCTTCTGCGGCTTGCCCTCGGCAAACACTACCTGCACGCTCGATCCGCCCGTGAAGTCAATGTCGAGCAGCTCCTTGCCGCGCGAGACCATGGCGGCCAACCCAATCACGATCAGGATCAGCGAGACGGCGATGGCGGGAGTGCGGTAGCGAATGAAATCGAAATTCGTGTGGCCCACGATCCGCATCATCTTGAGGTGGGAAAGCCATCGCTTGCGTTCGGCGATGTCAAAGATCACCCGCGATACAAAGATGGCCGTGAACATGCTCACCAGCAAACCGATAATCAACGTGACGGCAAACCCCTTGATCTGGTCGGTGCCGATGACATACAGCACGACCGCCGTGATCAGGGTGGTGATATTGGCGTCGACAATCGTGCCGGTGGTGCGCGAGAAGCCGTTGCGGATGGCCATCCGGAGCGACGACCCGCGCTCGGATTCCTCGCGGATCCGTTCGTAGATCAGCACGTTGGCATCGACGGCCATGCCGACGGTCAACACCAGACCGGCCAGACCGGGCAGCGTGAAGGCGGCCTTGATCAGGATCATCAGCGCCACGGTAATGATCACGTTCAACGTCACGGCGACGTCGGCGACCATGCCGGCGAAGCGATAGTAGACGAGCATGAACAGCAAAATGGCGGCGGTCGAAATGAGCATCGCATTGGCGCCGGCGCGAATCGTGTCGTCGCCCAGCTGCGCGCTGATTCGCTGCTGGCTGATCGGATTGGGCCGGAGCGAGGCAGGCAGACTGCCGGCATTGAGAATGCCCACCAGGACGTCAATTTCATCCTCGGTGAAGTTGCCGCTGATTTGTCCGCGGCCTCCAATCGTGCTGATAATGTTGGGCGCCGAGAGCATCTCATTGTCGAGAATGATTCCCAGGCTGCGTTTCATGCCGGTTGCGTCGTCCGGCAGATTGCGATTGGTCAGCCGGCGAAATTTTTCGGCCCCGATGCTGTCGAACGAGAAATCGACCGACAGGCCGCCGCGGTCGTCGAAACCTTGGCCGGCGCGGGTCAGATAGCGACCGTCGACGTTGAACGGATCCATCCGCACCAGGACTTCCATACTGCCGTCCGGTGCTTTGCGGTAGGTGGCCCGCGGGGGCGGCAGCGATTGCGGCAACTCGGGACCGGCCTTGACCCAACGGCCGGCCAAACGGCCGCCGATGTAGACGTCGCGTCCGGTCGTTCGCTGGGCGGCCCGGATCAGTTCGCGATCGTCGGTCGGATTGGCCACGATGCGGAAGTTCAACAGGCCGCTGGTGCTGATCTTTTTCTTGATCGTTTCGACTTCCCGCTCTTCGACTTCGGGAATGATCACTTCGATCTGCTCGGCACCGTATTGGCGGATGGTCAGTTCCTTGACGCCGCCGGGATTGATACGGCGTTGGATCGCGCCGATCAGCTTCGACATGTCCACGGCTCGCTGTTGCCGCGCATCGGCCCGATACTGCAGCACGGTGTTGCCGTCTCGTTTCTCGCGACTTTCGATGTTGAGCACGATGCCCACCGAGTCGCGCATGGCGTCGACTTTCTTTTCGACCGCCGTGATGTCGACGCCGGCGGGCACGACGATCTCGATGCGGTCTTCGCCGACGGGACGGGCGACAAGCTTCTCGCCCCCCTCGTCGTTGAGATCCTCATTGATGTCCTTGACGGCGGTCGCCATCCAGTCGGAGCTGCCGCTGGAAGTGTCGACTTCATAGACGAGCACCACGCCGCCGCTGAGGTCGATGCCGCGTTTCGGCGGCCAGCCGAAGTAGCAAATCGCGACGCCGGCCACGAGCGAGAAGATCACGATGCCCAGGCGAAATCCGTAATCCTTCATGCGCAGCGCATTGGCCAGCAATGAACCGAGTACGAAGGAGCCGACAATGATTCCCAAGGCTACGAGTAGTTTCAGCGTGCCGGTCATTTGGTCGCCCGCCGCGTCCGGCACGGCGTCGGCCGCTGCCGCTTCGACCTTGGGCGCCGCCTGAGCGATGATCCAAGCCAGATTCGAATACCAAGCCATGAGAGATAGTCCCTGGTCTAGGAGGTTGTTTTGTCGCTGGACGCCTCATCGCCGACGACGCGTGCGATGGCGCCAAACGTGACGCGCATTTTCGCGTTCGTCGTCTCGTCGATTTTGAGCGTCACTTCGTCCGTGTCGCGTTGTACGTTCATGACCACGCCGTAGATTCCGCCGATGGTCACCACGCGGTCGTTCTTTTTGAGCGTGTCGAGCCGCGAACGCTGGCCCTGCTGTTTGCGTCGCTCGGGCCGCAAAATCATGAAGTAATAAAGTGCAATTGCCGCGCCGACCGGGATCAGCAGCTGCAGGATCTGAGGCCCCTCGTCGGAGGCCGGTGCCGCCTTGGGGGCTTGCGCCAACAAGAAGAAGATTAGGTGGTCCAAGATCAGTCCCGCTCTGGTTTGACGGTGTTGTCGGGAGCCGACGGCACGTCGTGCCAGCCTGCCAGGCTTGGCGCGATCATTTCACCGCGGCCATCGAGCGTGGGCCAACAGAGAATCCGCCTTGCGCCGGCAGGTTACGACCGTGCCCGACGATCCGCTGGCAGCACAAGCCGCCAGCACACGGTTTTGCCGCGATCCCGATGCGAAACGCGTATCTTAAAGTGCTACCCCAAAAGGGACAAGGGCACCGCACGATGCGGCACACCGCTAGGCCCCCAAGCCTCCAAGAGCCCGCAGTTTCTCGTCCGCGAACGCGGCATAGCTGCCGGCCGAAATGGCCTCGCGCGCCGCGGCCAACAGACGCTGATAGAAGGTCAGGTTGTGTAGCGATACGAGCATCGGACCCAGCATCTCGTTGGCCAAGAACAGATGTCGCAGATATCCGCGGCTGTGTCGACAGGCGGCGCAAGGGCAATCCTCTTCCAGCGGACTTGGATCGCGGGCGTATTGCAAATTGCGCAGGCGAATGGGTCCGATGCCGGTGTACGCCAAGGCGTTGCGGCCATTACGCGTCGGCAGGACGCAATCGAACAGGTCGACGCCGCGACGGATCGCCTCCAGTAGATCCTCGGGACGGCCGACGCCCATCAGGTAACGTGGACGATCAGCGGGCATGGCCGGCACCGTCACATCGAGCACGCGGTACATCTCTGCCGGCGTCTCTCCCACGCTCAATCCTCCCACGGCGTAACCCGGGAAGTTCAGTTCAGCCAGCCGCTGGGCACACTCCACCCGTAGCTCCGCATCCAATCCGCCTTGCACGATGCCAAATAAGGCCTGATCGCCACGGGTTTGCGCCTGTTGACATCGCGCGGCCCAACGTAGCGTTCGTTCCATGGCATTACGAATCACTTCCGGCTCGTTCGGCAGGGCAACCACGTGATCGAGCACCATCGCGATATCGCTGCCCAGAGCTTCCTGGATTTCGACGGCCCGCTCGGGCGACAGTTCCAAAAGATCGCCGTCGATGTGCGAGCGAAACACGGCCGACGGTTCGCTGATCTTCGTGTTGCTGGCCAGGCTGAAGAGCTGAAAGCCACCGCTGTCGGTCAGGATTGGTCCGTCCCAGCCAGAGAAGCGGTGCAAACCGCCCAGTTCGCGCACGATTTGTTCGCCGGGGCGGAGGGCCAAATGGTAGGTGTTGGCCAGGATCATTTGCGCGCCGCTGGCCCGCAGCATGTCGACGGTCATGGCTTTGACCGTTCCTTGGGTGCCGACGGGCATGAAGGCCGGCATTTCGACGGCACCGTGAGGTGTTTGGAAGGTGCTGGTGCGCGCGGCGGTGGCGGCATCTTGCGCGTGGACTTCGAATGAGAACGGGGCACGATTCATGTTCATCCGCTCGTTTCGCCGTGAAAGTACGTCGACCCGCGGCCAAAGCAAACGGGCCGGCGAAACACCGGCCCGCTCGCGAGTATCTGGCATGTCGCGGCAAGCGACTTGCGGGCGATCAGTCGCCCCGCAGCTTGAGCCCTTGGGCGGTGAGCTTTTCGCGTACCTCATTGAGGCTCGTGACGCCGAAGTTCTTGCACTCGAGCAAATCGTCGCCGGTGCGCCGCAGCAATTCGCCGATCGTGTTTAGCCCCAGGCGAATCATGCACTTGCGGGCACGCACCGAGAGGTTCAGATCGCCAATCGGGCGATCGAGCATGGCCTGTTCGTCGGCCGACATGAACTCGGGTTCGAAGGCCGGTTCGGGCTCGGCCTTGGCGGTGGCAAACTGGCCCAGCGAGAGGCCTTTGGAAGACAACATTTCGCGAATTTCAACCAGCGACGTCTCGCCAAAGTTCTTGCTTGCAAGCAATTCCGCCTCGGTGCAGCGGGCCAAATCGCCGAGGGTATGGATGCCCATCTTCTGCAGGCAGTTGCGGCTGCGAACCGACAGTTCGAAATCGCTGACCGGAACGCTCAGCACCTGGCTCGCGCGGTCGCGCTTGCGCTGGGCGTCCTCGTCGTAGAACATGTCGCTGGAGGCCTGGGCGTCTTTGAGGAACAACCGGGCGCGGGCATGATTGGGATACTGGTCGAGGATCCGCTGGTAGCACTGCTGGGCTTTTTCGAACTGGAGCCGGTCTTCGAACAGCACGCCGAGATTGATCAGCGTGCCGACGTTGGTGGGAAACTGACCGGCCGAACGCTCGTACAAATCGACGGCCACGTCGTCGTTGCCGCGGCGATCGTTCTCTTTGGCCAGACCAAACAGCGCGCCTCCGTGGTTCGGATCGGCTTCGACGGCCCGCTCATACAGGGCCACGACCTCGGCCGGATTGCCTCCCAGCGCCGCGACGGTGGCGCCGCGTTGGTAGAGATACTCGGCCGTTTGCTCCACGGCTCCCGAAAGGCCGTCGAGCGTGGCCAGGGCCGCGTCAGGCTTGCCGGACATCCTGTGCGATTCGGCCATGCCAAGGCTGCAATCGTCGCCGTTGTAGCCGGCGCCTTTGGCGGCTTCGTACGAGGCAACCGCCTGGTCGTAATGCTCCTGGGCATAGTAGCACTTGGCCAGATAGAAGTGGGCCAGCGCGCCGCCGTCGCCCGCCTTGAGCGCCTCGACGGCCAGCGAGTAGCGACCGAGCAAGAATTGACAGACTCCCAGCCGCACGCTGGCGGCGGGGCTGCGGTCCTCGCGAGCCTCCAGTTCGGAAACGGAGTCGCGGAGCGTGCGGTATTGACCGAAGTCCTCGGCAATCGCCGACACGATCTGCTTAATTTCCTGCGGCCCGAACGGTCCGCCACCGAGCACGATCTGCTTGACGTCCGAATCGACCAACGACATATCGTTCTACCTCCAACCAGGAAAAATCGGGGCCGCTCGCGGCGTTTGAGCACCGGGCCGAGAGCGCCCAATAAGAAAGCCCACCTGCTTTAGGGAGTTTGGCTGCAACCACCCAGAGCCAGCGGCGGGAGTCGAACCCGCAACCCCCGCATTACGAATGCGGTGCTCTGCCAATTGAAGCTACGCTGGCAAGTTAAGCCCCTAAGTCTACCTTTCCCGGCCACTTCCGCCAAGGGCTGCGGATGAGCCACGTGGCGAGGTATACGAGCAAAACGGGGAGCCTGTGATCATGACTGGCCGCCTGGTGTCGCATTCAACTGGCGACGGCAGAGCTGGCTCAACTCGGTGCTATCAGCCTGGACAGAATTCAGAGTTGCGTTCGATCCGGCGAACTACCTGCCTTTAGCGTCCATTCCCCGCGTAAACGGCCATCGTGGCGCATTTCCCAGGCCACCCTGGACGAGTTCACGAAAATGCGGAGCAACTCGCCGCCACTGGAGAAGCGTACGCGGAAGCGCGTGAGCGGGGAACGATTCTTCGAATAGAATACCCGTATGAGATTAGGGCAGACGGAGCTTGTGATAGTTGGTGCAATCGTCGTCTTGCTATTCTTCTGGCGTTTGCCGGACGTGATGGGCTCGCTGGAACGGGGGCTCAAAGCTGCGCAAGGTCTGCCCGTCCAAGACGGGCGAGAGCCTAGGTTCTGGCAATTCACGCCGCGACAGTTGCTAATACTCGTCGCGCTCTCCGCACTGCTGATAGTGCTTCTCTGCGCTTGGTACGCACAGTCTGCATTCGCGCCCCTGTGAGCAGCCTGCGCATGCGGCGAGATTAGCATTCTGAGCGGCCCGCTCCGCGCGCGGCTGGTCCGAACCACCAGTTGCACAAGTGGCTGGTCACATTCATACCGACGATGATTACCGCCACCACCGCGAGCCCGAGCACGGGGCCATTGGTTATAAACGCGGCCGCCGCCGGCAAGAAAAGCACAATGACGATCGTTCCGCTGACGAGTCCTCGAATCAGTCGATTCGGCTTTTGAGACCATGCGTCTGCACTTGCGTGTCGCATGCCAAATTGCATCGCGCATGCTTCCATCACGCCCCAAGCACCGCCAATTGAGATCAACAACCATTCTCCGCCAACTAGACCGGCGATGCAGAGAAAAAGACCGCCGAACGCAATGACAAAGAAGGATTGCGCAGTGATTGCAAGCAACTTGTAGTCCATGCCGTAAGTTTAGCGTGGCGCGCCGGTGTACGGCGAATGCTGCTTTTGCCTTGCAACTTTCTGCTTGTGAGGGGGACTACGCCCGACTACACCTGCTATGCAGGTTTCCCGAGGTTTTTGCGGGTCTTGCGTGCACAGCAAGTGAACGTAAGTCGTTGCGCCGCAACTCGCACCGTTGCATTACGAATGCCGTGCTCTGCCAATTGACGCTGTACTGGCGAGTTAAGCCCCTAAGTCTACCTCCCGGCCGCCAAGGGCCGATGGGGTTGTGGTAAGCCGGAACAGACGCCGCGCGCAAAAAGCAACGCCACAAGGCGGGCGGCGGGACCGCGTTGGATAACCCCGGGCTGGCCCGCGCGCACCCCGACTTGGGCGAGCTTTTGCAAACCCGCCCAAGTCATTTGGGGCGTCCTTCTGGCTAAGCGGAGAAGCCAGAATGCGCTACCGAGTTTCGCAGAAGGCCCCGGCGGGCGGCCGCACCGGTGAGGGCGGCCGCCGCCGAGACTCGAGGCATTGTTACGCAACTTCGCTGACAAACTGGAAGCCGTGGTAGGCCTCGTTGCCGTGCTCGCCAAAGTCGAGACCCTCGGCCTCTTCTTCCGGCGTCACACGCAGGCCCATTGTGTACTTGATGCCGAAGAAGCAAATCGCTCCGGTCACCATGCACCACCCGAACACGGCCCCCACACCGATCGCTTGTTCGATCAACTGCGTGGCGTCGCCGCCATAGAACAAGCCGGCCATGGGAGCAGCTTCGCCGTTCGCGGTTGAAAACAGGCCCAGTGACAATGTGCCCCAGGCACCGCAAACGCCGTGCACGGAAACAGCACCCACCGGGTCGTCAATCTTCAGTGTGTGTTCGATGAACACTACGCTCAGCACAACCAGCGGTCCAGCGATCGCACCAATCGCCAGCGCACCTTCGATGCTCACCCAGTTGCACGGACAGGTGATGGCCACCAGCCCCGCCAACACGCCGTTGAGGGCCATCGTGGCTTCCCATTTACCGAACATCAACCGCGCGGTCAGCATGGCACAGATCGCGCCTGCCGCCGCCGCGGTGTTCGTCGTCACGGTAATATGCGCGATGCTGGGGGCATCGGCAGCCATGGTGCTGCCAGGGTTAAACCCGAACCAGCCGAGCCACAGAATGAACACGCCCAACGTCACAAGCACGATGTTGTGACCTGGAATCGCCCGCGGCTTGCCGGCCGAGTCAAACTTGCCCTTACGCGGTCCAATGACAAATGCTCCCACCAGGGCCAGCCAACCCCCGACGCTGTGCACTACCGTCGAACCGGCAAAATCCCAAAACCCGCGATCAGCCAACCAGCCGCCGCCCCAAATCCAATGTCCCGAAATCGGGTAGATGAGTGAGCTGATCAAGATGCTGTAGACCATGTAGGAGAGAAACTTTGTACGTTCGGCCATGGCACCGGAGACAATCGTCGCGGCCGTGGCAGCAAATACGAGTTGGAAGAAGAACTTCGACTCAAGCGGAACCGCAGTCCAACTCAGCGGAGCGAAGTTGGCCGTTTCGGTCCCATCGACCATGACGGTCGACTCGCGAAGCAAGAACCCACTATCTCCCATGAAGTTATTGCCGACGCTGAACATCAAGCCAAAACCCACGAGCCAAAACGCCAGCGTTCCGAAGGAAAAATCCAGCAGGTTTTTCATGCAGATGTTCACGGCGTTCTTGGCCCGCGTCAGGCCCGCCTCGACGAGGCAGAACCCGGCCTGCATCCACATCACGAGGAACGCAGCAACCATCACCCAAACCGTGTCGAGCCGCGATGCTGACGTTGGCCGGATCTTTGTTCCAGCCAGGCGGCTCCGACGGTGCCGCGGCAGCGATGGCTTCCTCTTTGGCAGCCTCTTCAGCGGCGACCTCGGGCGTGCCGGGCTCGTCACCATAAGATCGCGTCGACAACGCGATCAGCGTTGTCGCCATCAGCAGGACTGCCCACAAACGAGGGCTCAATAAAGTACTCATACGACCTCCACTTAGTTGACAGAAGGACTGGGATCTCGGACTACCGGCCTGACCGACGGAGTGCGTCGGGATTCGTCAGTCCGGCATACAAAAACGAAACAACCAACCCGGCGCGCACCGCGAGCGCAGCTGAACTCCGGGAACAAAAATTTTCAGGAAACTGGCGGTCGGCTCAGCGCTTTAATCGCCGCCACTGCCGGCACACAGGGCCACGTAGACGTCGTGCTCGCAGGTCGGATTGACGTCCAGAATTTGAGGCATTACTTACGTCCGCCAAACGCCTACAAGGCAAGCACGGGAAACAATTCGATCGCGACGGCTCGAAAGCAATCGACGTGCCAAAATGTCGTATTTCTCCGCGACCGAACTCCGTAAGCATTGATCACATAGAGACTTGCGAGGCGCGTTACAAGCTAACATTTTCTTCATCACGTACCCTGCCGGCGATGTTTGCTATCAGCGTAGGCAGTCAAGGATGAAAAACAGGGCAGTGTGCGATGCGTCGTCTTTGAGCGTCGCAAATGTGGCTGGAAGCGAGGTATCTCTGCCGGTCTCGAACAACCAGTGCGACTGCCAAACGCCTTTGGGATAGTGCCGCAATGTCGCGCGATTCAAGCCCTGGAAATCCACGCGAACCGGCCGCCGGAGGATCGCCGCAAAAAGATGCTCTGCGCCGCGTATAAGCACGAGCGAAGAAAACGCGGCGTTCGCTTGCAATGGACACATCAATAGACGCCAATGTATCGTGTGGGTGGCCCGCAGCCGAGTTTTTCGTGAAGTTTGCAAAAGGAACGAGTACCATGCTTTCCGTACTTGGACGGCGCCCGTCGCGGTTTTGCGATGGGTATTCGCGGCGACATTTCTTGAAGATTGGCGGACTGGCACTCGGCGGGCTCTCACTGCCGGCGATTCTGCGGGCCGAAGACGCCTCACCTTTGACGCGCGGCAAGAACCTCTCGCACAAAGCCATCATCATGATCTATTTGTCCGGTGGTCCATCGCACCAGGACATGTTCGACCTGAAGATGCAGGCCCCAGTCGAGATTCGCGGATCGTTCAAGCCAATTAAGACGAACGTCCCCGGGATCGAAATCTGCGAACATATGCCTCGGCTGGCGACGATGATGGACAAGTTCGCCATCATTCGCTCGTTATACGGCTGCCCCGATCAGCATGCCTCCGACCTGTGCATGAGCGGCTATCCGATTGGAGCGAAGGGGCGGCAGGACGGGCATCCGTCGCTGGGGGCGGCGCTGTCCAGACTGCAAGGTCCGGTTGATCCGGCGGTGGCGCCGTTCGTCGGCCTGACCATCAAGACTCGACACGCGCCCTATTCGAACCCCGGGTTGCCGGGTTTCTTGGGGCAGGCTCATGCGCCGTTTCAACCCGAAGGCGAGGCGATGGCGGACATGCGTCTGAACGGCGTGACGCTCGATCAACTTCGTGACCGCCAGGAGTTGCTGGGGAGTTTTGATGCGTTTCGCCGGCAGGTTGATGCCCAGCCGGTGTATCGTGGTGTGGATGCCTTGACGCAAAAGGCGTTTGACGTGCTGACGTCGAGCAAGCTGGCCGAAGCGCTCGATCTGGAGAAGGAAGATCCGGCGGTGCGCGATCGCTACGGCCGCGGCAGTGCTGACCCGGCCTTCGGTGAGGACGCCGGACCGCATTGGATGGATCAATTCCTCATGGCACGACGGTTGGTCGAAGCGGGCGTGCGATGTGTGACGCTCTCGTTCGGCAGTTGGGACCGTCACGGCGCGAACTTCGAGCGGTTGCCCGAGCAGCTTGGCAAGCTGGATCAAGCGATTACGGCGCTAGTCGAAGACCTGCACGCGCGCGGTCTCGACGAGGACGTCAGCGTGGTGGCCTGGGGTGAGTTCGGACGAACGCCACGGATTAACCCCGGCGGCGGGCGCGACCACTGGCCGCAGGTGTCGTGCGCCTTGCTCGCGGGCGGCGGAATGCGGATGGGGCAAGTCATCGGTTCGACCAATCGCCTGGGAGAAGTACCGCAAGACCGACCGGTTCACTATCAGGACGTGTTCGCCACGCTCTACCGGCAGCTAGGCATCGACGTGAACACCGCGGTCATTCCGGACCACGCGGGCCGACCCCAATACTTGCTGGATCGCCGCGAACCGATCCGAGAGTTGATTTAATTCGGGTTGGCGGAAAAGGCGACGTTACTGCCAGCCCTCATGTCCCCGATCGCCGAGGGGGATCAGCCGGCGCGGCTCGCCACTCCACCAAACCATCACGCGTCCGGCCAGGCCATCGTCTGTAATCAGCTCGAATACGGCGTCGGAAATCTCTTCGAGCGACGTCAACTCCGCGGGAACGCCGCGGGCTACTCGCTGCTCGGGCGTCAACGAATCGCAGTACTCGACGAGCTCGGGCGTCGCGACCCAATCGGGAAGCAGGCAGTTGACACGAATCTTGTCCTGCTCGGCCAGCGGCGCAAGCATCGTCGCCAGCCGCAACACACCGGCTTTGGCCACATCGTATCCAGGCGACGGAGAGGCCTTGTAGCCATGCCCCAATGCGGAAGTGGAGCTGATATTGACGATCGCGCCAGCGCCTCGCCGACGCATGGATGGAATCGCATGCCAGGTTGAATACATTGTGCCCAGCAAGTCGACCTGCACGGCGTCGAACCAGCCGCGCAAAAGTCCCTGCGAAGGAAACGGCGCGGAGGCGTTGTTGACCAGGACATCGATTCCACCCAGCGTCGTTTCCACGTGCTCGACGAGCTGGCGTACTTCGTCTTCGACGCCGACATCGACGCGTGCAAACTCTGCCGAGCCGCCGGAGGCCGCAATCGCCCGAATGGTTTCCTGCCCGGCCATCTCGTCAACGTCGGCCACGACGACGGTTGCACCTTCAAGCGCAAGTCGCCGGGACACCGCGCGCCCGGTTCCCGGTCCCCCTCCGCCGGTCACAATGGCTACTTTGCGCGAGAGTTCCATGGTGTACCGCCCCGTGAAATCGTGTCGACGGTCGAACTACTGGCACGAATTGCCGCTGGAGAGGCTGCGGTCGCCGACCGCCAACAGGCGATCCGTTTCAGTCGATCGCGATTGTAGCGCGACGAGAATGTCGGTGCCACGGATTGCTAACGCGGCGCAATAAAAAGGGGCCTCTGATGCGCCAAATACATTTGGCGTTGCCGGATAATTAGGGGCAAGGTAACTATCCGGCTACCTTCATCAGAGGCCCCACGGGCCGCAAGTTTAGGGTGCCGTAACCGACACCGGCTCTCCTCTATGCAAGCGGAATGCCATGGAAAGAAAGTTTTGAACTAGACTCCCTTTCGTTGCGTATCTCGAAATGGCAGAATAGCTTGCGTAGTCGTCCAACTTTTGGATCAGAATTGGCCCAACCACCATTGCTGGCGCGTTCTGCCGCAGTTGTGCCCTTTCGAAACAACAGTCCCACGACCTCGGGCGGTTGAATCCAGGATTTGGACTGCCCGGCCGGCGATCCGGGAAACAGCGGCTTGCCTCGCGGGCCGATGGCTCAGATTGCGTCCGCCGGGCGGTGACAGTACCCTGCGTCCAACCGCGTCGATGGGTGTGCCGGACAGGTCGTCGGCCGTCGCATTTCGCCGCTCGCCCGCGCTCCGAGAGCCCGTTGTGAAAGCCCATTCTCCCACCGAATTACGGCCCCTCGACCGCGTGCTCATTGTCGGCAATCCGACGGCCGGCTCGCGCCACCGAGCCGACGAGCTGCGGGCACTGCGAGACAGCATCGCCGAGCGCGGACTGATCGCGGAGATCGTGACCGATCTGGACGCCTTGGGGCCGCTGGCCCACGCGCTGGAGGCCGAAGGACGATTGCGAGCCGTGATTGCCGCCGGAGGCGACGGCACGGTGGCCGAGGTCGTCAATCGAACCTCGCCGACGACCGCGGTCACGGTGTATCCGTTGGGAACGGCCAACTTGCTGGCCGGCTACTTCTCGATTCGGCGCGATGCGCGAGCCATGGCACAGCTTGTTTCCGACGGAGCCTTGGTGCGGCTCGACGCCGGACGCGCCGGCGGACGCATCTTCTTGCTAATGGTTGGCTGCGGCTTTGATGCCGACGTGGTCGAACGACTGCATCGCCGCCGTCGCGGCGGGCATATCAGCTACTGGACCTGGGCGCAGCCGATACTGGAATCGATTCGCCGTTATCGCTACCCTGAGCTACGCGTCTATTGCCAGTCGCCTGGCCAGCCGGAAGTCGAACTTTCGCACGCGGCGCGGTGGGCGTTTGCGGTCAACATGCCCGTGTATGCCGGCGGGCTCATCGTGGCGCCGGAGGCCAAGGCCGACGACGGCGTGTTCGACGTTTGCACGTTGCGCGGCGGCTCGCTGTGGCACGGTCTGAACTACGTCGGGCACGTGCTGCTGCGGCGCCATCAGCGATTGGCCGACTACCGTTGCCAAACGGCGACGCGAGTGCGGATCGAATCCGACGAGCCGGTTCCCTATCAACTCGACGGCGACCCGGGTGGCCTGCTGCCGGTTGAAATTGAAATCCTGCCAGCGCGGCTTACGCTGCTGGTGCCGGCAGCCCGGGCCGCTGCCCTGGGGCTCGCGCCGGCAGCACCGGAATCCCTTGGAGTCGAATCGCGTGTCGAATAATCCCGCTGAAATCGGCCCGTATCGCTGCGGTCGGGGCGAGCAATTGCTCGTCATCGCCGGGCCGTGCGTCATCGAAGATGACGAACTGACGCTCCGCATTGCCGATCACTTGCGCGGCGTGGCCGAGCGGTTGCCCGTGTCGCTGGTCTTCAAAGCATCGTTCGACAAGGCCAACCGCACGAGCCTCGATTCGTATCGCGGTCCGGGACTCGAGCGCGGGCTGGAGATTCTGGCAAAGGTGCACCGCGAAACGGGCCTGCCGGTGACCACCGATATCCACGAAACCCAACAAGCCGCCCCGGCCGGCGAGGTGTGCGATTTGCTGCAAATCCCGGCATTTCTGGCTAGACAGACCGATCTGCTGGTAGCGGCGGCGGCGACAGGCAGGGCCGTGAACGTAAAAAAGGGGCAATTCATGGCCCCGTGGGACATGCGGCATGTTTTGGGCAAACTCCAAGCGGCCGGCTGCCGTAACATCTTATTGTGCGAGCGCGGCACTTTTTTCGGCTACGGCCGCCTGGTGAACGACATGCGTTCGCTGGTGCAGATGGCCGAGTTGGGAGCCCCCGTCATTTTCGACGCGACCCATAGCGTTCAGGAACCGGGCGGACTGGGTGCCACGACCGGCGGCAATCGAGCCATGGTCGAACCGCTTGCGCGGGCGGCCACGGCCATCGGCGTCGACGGTCTGTTTTTTGAAACGCATCCATCACCCGACAGCTCGCCCAGTGACGGGCCCAATATGATTCCGCTGGACGATTTCGAACCGCTGCTCGGCCGGCTGGTGCAAATACGCGAAACCGTGGAGAATCTGGCGTGAAATTGGCGCAGTTTTGCAGCATGGCCGCCCTTATGCTTTCGATGGTTGCGCTGCTTGTCGGTTGCAACGATCAATCGCCCGGCACGTCTCGCCGCGGCCCTTCGCAGTCGAACACGCGCGGCGGGCTGTTCGAGTCGGTTGCGGAGAACCTTGACCAGCTCGAACAGTTCGACACGGATCAGATTCTCAAACAGACGTGCGATCGGCTGAACCAGTGGTACTTGCAGGAAACGCCACAAGTCGATTGGAAGCCCGATCCGCTGCTGGCCGAACTATCGCCCGAGCTCCGCAATCAGCCGGAATTGAGCTCGCTCGAGGGCATGCGCTTTCAGGCTCCCGACGATGGCTGGTACTTGCAAGAAGCGGTGTGGCTAAGGAACGTCTCGAACCAGGCCCGGGCCGATCAATTCGAGGATTTGGACGTGGCCAGGCGGCTGTTTGATTGGACCGTGCGCAATATCCAACTCCAGGCCGACTGGAGCGGAAGCGAGGAAAAGCGGATCCGCCACCGGCCCTTCGAAACGCTGCTGCATGGCCGCGGCACCGCACAGGAAAGGGCCTGGCTGTTTGTCTTGCTGGCCCGCCAGCAAGGGCTGAACGTCGTGTTTCTGGGCCTCGCCGACAAGAAGGGGGGTAATGTGCGTCCCTGGCTGCCGGCATTGGTTGCCAACGACCAGCTCTACTTGTTCGACACGCGGCTCGGCCTGCCGATACCGGGCGCCAAGCCCGGCAGCGTCGCCACGCTGAGCGAAGTTGCCGAGGACGACTCGCTGCTGCGGAAGCTCGACCTCGACGCGAAGCATCCCTACCCGGTGAAGGCCGCCGATCTCAAGCACGTGGTGGCATACGTCGAAGCCGCGCCGCCGGCGCTGTCTCGCGCATGGCCCTGGTCGAGTCGCGGCTGACCGGCGTCCATCGCGTGAAGCTCACGTCGCCAGGACATGAGCTCGCCGACCAGGTCGCCAATCTGCCCCACGTGGCCGAAGCGAAGCTATGGCCGATGCCGTTTGAAGTCTACCTGGCGAAGGCCCGCCGCACGCCGACGCAAAATACCGAAGCTATGAAGGAGACCGTCGTCTTCCAGGTGATGCCAACGTTGAAAAAAGGCCGGGCGTTGCACTTCAAAGGGGAGTACGAAGGAGACCACGGGGCGAAGACCGAGTACCTGAACGCGCGGCCGCCCGACGATTACATTCTCGACTTCCGCCTCTCGCCGGAGACGGCCAGGCAGTATATGTCGCAAGGATACACGCGCTCGACAATCGCCAAGATGGAGGCGGCGCAGTCGCTCTTGATGCGCGAAGCCAAACAAGATGCCAGCTTTTGGCTGGGCCTGATCTTCTTCGAGCAGCAAGACTATCCCAACGCGATTCACTTCCTGGCCGAACGAACGCTGGGCACCGAACGCGAAACGCCCTGGGCTGCCTCGGCCCGTTACAACCTGGCCCGCGCCTACGAAGCCTCGGGCGAAACCGCCAAGGCCATCGAACTCTACGAGTCGGACAAGTCCAGCCCGCAAAGCCATGGGAACCAGCTGCGGGCCAGGTGGCTCAAGGAAGAAGTCTCGGCGGCGACGAAAGAGGCGGCGGAGTCCGAGACGAAAGAGCCAAAAGCGAAGGAGCCGGAAAACGCACCGGCCGACGCGAACGAAACCGAACCGGCCGCGGAGAGCGGCGAAAACGCGTCAACCGCGCCCAGTTGAGATTTCGGTGCCCGGTTGAGATTTTGGTGCCGGCCGGCGTTTCAAGGAGTGTCTTGTTGCGTACCGAAACGGCCGTAGCGACCTTGCATTGCCGCGCGAGTCGGCGCGACCGCCAGCTTGCTGAGGACCTCTTGCCAGGCAGATTTCGAGGACCCCATTTTGGCTTCGAGCACCTTGGCAATCTCGTCGGCCGACATGCCGCGTTGGATCATTTCCATCTTCAGCGTCGCTTCCATCTCGTCGAGCTGCGTCTTGCGATAGTATTCAGACATCACTTTCACAAAACCCACCGACAATCCGCCCACCAGGCCGATCAGGCCGAGGATGATCCCGAACAAGCCCAGAATCTCGCCGCCATTCAGTTTTGAAATGAGATCATGCATCTGTTTCATCCCCAAAGACTAGAGCGGCCACAGGCCCTGGCCCGAACACAACAGAATCAGCCGCCAGGTATTCGTTCCAGTATGCTTGATCTTGGCGGAATTACCAAGAATTTTGAGCCGCCTCACCCACTAACCCGACGCGCAATCGAGGGAGAAAAAAGCAAACCCCCTCGCTCGCGCGTCGGGTTAGCCAAGTAGGTCACGGCCCTGGCCTGACAGAAATCCACCGGACGTCCGTCCGTCGAACCGCATCACAGCCCCACCCGGATCCGGCAGGACAGTCGCCCCGAATCCAGCGGGCCGAGGCGTGAGTCGCACACGTCCGACCCAGCGGTACCCGCGAAACGCCCGCAGTCGGACATTGGTCCGATTGCGGATATGATAAACATGTCCGCACTGTGACGTGCGAGCACTGCGAGGCGCGGTAAGCATCGCACCGGCAGTGTCGTCCGCTCGCAAGGACAAGGTTTACGTCCCCTTTAGCTACCCCCGTCGAACGTTCCGTGGCACGCGAAGCGTTCAGACGTGAACATGACCCGCGATGCGTGCCGACAATCCTCCATTGCACAAGAACACGCTCATTTGTTCATGACATACAAATGTCCGACTAGCCTTGCCAGTTCATCAACGGACTCATCATTCATGCGCACTAATCGCGAATTGCTTCCCCAATTGCCCACAGACATGTAGCCGCCTGCAATATTCAGCGTGACGCGGGTATCGCCGTAGACATCGATCCTACACGAATATACGGCAGCGATAGCCCAATCCTCCGGGTCTGACGCGGCACCAATGAGTGATGCTAAGCGCCGCAATTCGGATTTGTCATCTATCAAGCGCACTCGTCCAGGCTGCCCATCCTCATACGGAGTTATTCGAATATAGTCGGCAGACTCAAGGCTAACGCGGACTCTGTCGACAATCTCGGTTGCCGTTGCGTGATGTAATGACGACCTGATGGAAAGAAAACTCCAACCGTAGTATACGATCGCGCCAAACGCGAATAGGCACACGCTAAGCATCAGATGTCGCAGCATTCGCACCTTGATCGCTAAACCGTCGACCAAACTACACCCAGGAGCCAGCGCATCTTGGGACTACCTTTGGATCTAGACAACGCTAATTCAACAGTCGTATATAAGTCCTTGTCGCACGGGCGCGGAAATAACGCGGGCGGCACGGACAACTCGTTGTCGGTGTTGCGAAGCAATTGGAGCCGTCGTCAGCGCGATCCCATTTCAACTGGGCGCAACGCGGCAATTCTCGACCCTCCTGTGCCTGCGACACCTGGACAACAAAGTTGTCCGGGCCACCCTCGCATGAGTCGAGTGTCTAAGGTCCGCTGGCGCTTGTTTCCTCTTGAAATTGCCTAACGTGCTATCGCCCTAGCCTGCGCCGATGGTCCGTCGAAAGCACGACCGCGGCAACGGGCTCCTCTTCAGAATGTATTCGCGGTGTATTCACGTTCAAAAGAAAACCGCTCCTTAGTTCCTTCGACCGACAACACCCACTCGTTGGCTATCTTTCCACGTATTGGTGGAGAAAAATAGTAGGCAATTGCCATATGGTGGGGTCCCTGACAATAGATTATCGGACCGTCAGGGTGGCTCTCGTAGTGCCATTCGGGCGGAAGAGGCTTGACGGCCATTTGGGCCGTTTCCGCTTCTGTCGGCCATTTGTAATGACGTAGGTAGTATCCATAAACGAACTCGATCGTCTCGCGAGCCTCGGCGGATCTACTTCGGAATCTTGACTTCGCCTCGTCAATCGTAAACGCAAAGTGCAAAACCGGTGCAAAAAACAGAATGACAACACCAATGCACATCCCAATCAGGGCGAGCGCCATTATGAGTCGAGATAACCGCATATGTGCTATCGTCTTGGTCCAGAGTAACCTAAGCGGACGCAAACCTTTCGCTGGAACCACCCGGATAACCCTCACATCACTTCGGCACCGAGTCCCCGTTCCGAAACACGTGCCGCCGAAACTTTTGCCGCCTGCCAGGCATAAAACTCATGTGCGGGCGGCCGTGGCAGGTCATCTGTAGCCATCGTGTAACGTGCTCGCTGGCCCCATGGCGGGATGAGTAAACATGTGCACCCAGAAGTATCACGAAGCAGTGCGCGGCATTAGGCTACATCGCACGGCAGTGTTCCGTGCCGGCAACAAAACGGAAAAAAGGCTTGCGTCCTTTGCGTCCCTTTAAGTTACTCCCCGTCCTCTGATGTTCGTCGACCTGGCCCGCTTTGTATCCCAAGTTTCTCGGCTTGTGCGAAATCGGCGTGGCTTTGCCTTTCTCGTCTTTCTGCCAGTACGCACCAGCCCCGAGCATAGAAACGTGTACCCATTTTTCGGATTGATCCGAATCGCCTCTTTAAAGTCGGTGATCGCTTTGTCGTAGTCAGCCTTCTTGCCGTAGGCGCAGCCACGGTTGTAGTACGCCTCGGCATCTTTCGGGTTCAGTCAGAATGACCTCGGTGAAGTCGGCAATCGCCTTGTCGAACTCACTCTTCTTGTCTGTAGATCAAGGCACGGTTTTATTACGCCGTGGCATGCTTCGGATCGAGTCTGATGGCCTCGATGTAGTCAGCGATAGCCTTGTCGAACTCACCATTCTTAGAATAAGCATAGGCCCGCCCACAATAGACTTCGGCATATCTGTGGATCGAGCCGAATGGACTCCGTGAAATCCGCAATCGCCTTGTCGAACTCGCTCTTCTTTTCATATACATGGGCTCGACCCCAATATGTCTTCGCACGTTGCGGTTCGAGCCGAATGCCTCCGTCCAGTCCGCAATCGCCTTGTCGAACTCACCCTTCCTATCATGAAGACCGGCTCGCCCTCGAAATGCGTGAGGCAACTTCGGGTCGAGGCGAATAGCGTCTGTACAGTCAGCAATCGCTCTGTCAAAATCACCCTTCAGCCCAAAACGCATCCCTCGGACATAGTATGCCTCGGCATATGTGCGGGTCGAGGCGAATAGCCTCCGTGCAGTCAGTCGCTGCCTTGTCGAGGTCGCCGTTCCTGCCGTGGAGCAACCCCGGCCAGCAATATGCCTCGGCCATCATCGGATCAAGCTGTATGGCTTTGTTACAGTCGGCGATGGCCTTGTTGAATTCGCCTTTTCGCAAGTAAGCTTGGCCCCGGCGAAAATACGACTGAGCGTTTTGTGGATGCAGACGAATGGCCTTCGGTGTAAGCAGCTATCGCTCCATCGAGATCGCCTTTGTCCCGCAGCAAATCGCCTTGCTTTGTTGCTTCATCTTCTACGCTGCTCATGAGGAGTTCTGCTTCTAATTGGAGCAGTTAAAGGGAGCAATTAAAGTGGACGCCAACCTTTTCTCTTGCCGGCGAGCGGTTCTGGCGGTACGATGCGCGCATGCCTCGCACGGCTCGCACACTCTGGCGGATGTGTTTATCATATCCTCAATCGGGCCAACGCCAACTGCGAGTAGAAAATCGGACATCACTGATTTGTCGCTCAGCGGCAACTCGGAAGAACTTAAGGGGACGCAAAGACGCAAACCTTTTCCTGGGACCATCTGAAGAACCCTCCCATCACTTCCACCCCGAGTCCCCGTTCCAAAACAGTTCCGCCGACTTTAGCCGTCACCGGGCCGACGAAATCGTGGGGCGGCTGCGACGGATATCGGCAGCAGCAGCGCGATAACCACAAAACGGCGATGCGTTTTGTGAGCATGGATTTTGTACAGCCGATCGCTGTGAAGGGGCTCTCAGGAACCTTCTCAATCCTCGCGTTCGCATTAAAAGTAGGTCAGGCCCTGGCCTGACGGGGAGGCGTTGTCGAACATCCGTCAGGCCAGGCCTGACCTACTCGAAGCCTCCGACTGACATTGTAATGCTTCGGCACCTGGGAAGTGCCGGCCGTTTGCGAAAACCCGTGGGCGGAGTTTTTCCGCTGCAATGCGTGCCGCCGATGGTCGTCGGCAGCGCTCTCGGTTTGTCTCTGGAATCGGGCCAGCGATTGGGCTAGGCTACGGTCGGGAGATTTCGACTCGGGCGATGGAGGTTTTTTTGATGGTCAAACGAGGGCAAATGCAGGATTTGGGGAGGTGAATTGTTCGGTTTTTCGGCCTCCCTTAGGAATGAAAAGATTCACAAAAAGTGAAGCGCGAAAACCGAGCCACTCGAAAATCTTCGAAATTCCAAATCGGGCCAATCGTCGGCCGATCCAGCGCGGTGGCGACCCACGGCCGGCTGCGCTATCGGGCCGAACAAAGACCAATCCGTCGAACACCACTTGAGAGCAATTAAAGGGGACGCGAACCTTTTTTCTTGCCGACGAGCGGTTCTGGCGGTACGATGCGCGCATGCCTCGCACTGCTCGCACACTCATTCGATTGGGCGACTTCGAAGCGAGTAAGGCGTTGCAACACCGTCAACGAGAAACACCAATTCGCAGTCGCCATTCCGAAATGCATTCTTCTCGCAGGTTATCGAAACGATGCGACGGCGAGGCCCCTGGATAATCTTAGCCGCTATGCCAGGCGGGCATTTTTCAACCGAAAGCGTCACCGAATCATCCGCCTTAAAAGCTATCTCACGAGTGACCGTGTCAAATGTCTCGGTAAAAGTGAGGCTACTAGGAACGAACCCGAAACCGGGGCCAGCGACCGAGCACTCAACCGGAATCTCCAGGATTGGGTAGATGGGATCTTCCGGCACAACGGTAACCTTATCACGCTCGAGCCCCGCAGTTATGCAGGGCCGATACTTGAGCACTAGAATGGCGCGTTGCCTTCCGAGGCCGCTGTCGCCAAAAACCTTCGACGCGCCCGCGGCTTGTCTCAATTCAACGCTCATACGCGCGGGATCGCTCACTACAACGTCGCGTATCCGGACACCTGGGTCCGTCAGAGTATCCGCCACCTCAATTTCGACAGACCGCTCATCTTGCGAATTAATATTCCGAAGGAGCACGTATGCAGGTTCTGCCTGAAGGCCAGACAAGAGAGTTACTTGGATCCTGCCGACCGCGGCTATTTGCTTGCCGCCTGCACTCTTTCCATACGCCATGACAGTAAAGTCGCGCGACCCTACCCCGTTCCCACGATCGGTTCTCACCTTCACTGCAATCGCAGTACGCCCATTTGGTTCTATGTTTAGTGGCGTGGGCAGCGGACCGCTATCACCGGACAATACCATGCAGCCGCAAGAACCAACCAGCTTGCTGATCGCTATCCTTTCAGCCGACTGATTGACCAACTCAAACCGCACATCGAGACGAGTACCGTGCAGCACCTCACGCTCGACGTTGACCGTCGGCGGATCAAATACAACTGATTTCGGTGTTCGAGCCCAACGAGCAATTGCGGATCCAATGCCAATGGAAACAACGCAGAAAATCGCGACTGGCAACAGCCGAATTGCCGGCTTCACGGAAGCACCTCACGGTGGCGCCGATATAGAAATCGGCGGAAAATGTACGCGCCGCGCCTGCACACACAAATACGTTGATCGCTATCAACCACGTTCGAAAGCCAGCTCCTTGAGCGTTGGTGCGAAGCAGCTTTTGCTCCATTAAACTTAGACTCTCCGCAAACTCTGGATCAGTTCGTTGCCGGTCCTCCGACCAACGCCTTAGATCGACGTTGCCAACGAAGGTTTCAATCGGCCCATCGCTTCCCCATACGTCGAATTTCACTTGCCCATTGACGGCCGGAAAATACTTGACGATTGCGAATTGCGGCCATTTTAACTCAAACTTCTCCGGCGGAATGACCTCATTCACACGAGCGACTCGCACCTTGACCTCCGTCTCCCACAGATCCTCGCCCCCAGAGTACGTCCCGTGCTTAACGTGAATGGGCAAGAACACTCCATCGCCAAAATCCTTGTACTCAAAAACTTCATGACAATGAGAATACACCCGTGAACGCCCATCGGGAAGCTTCTCATCACGATGCACGACCAAACGACGAATCGCATACCCGTGAGACGGATCAAGAAACACTTCGAAGCGATTCTTAGACTCCTCGGCCGGCGCGTCATCGGGCGATTCGAGCTTTATCAGCCACAATGTCTCTCCACCACGATCAACCTTTCCCTTGCACTCGGTGCGAGGCGATACTTTGGCCAACTCGGCAAGTGACCATTTGGGAACCGCCGAGAGTTCCATGCAGAGCTGATACGCTGGCGAAATTGCGCTCGCCGGGTAAATGGTCTGTGGCCGCACCTCTGCCTCAACGCCATTCTGATACGTCGGAGTCAGCGGTGTATTGGGAACCCAATTCCGCAACTGCCGTACAGTCTCACCGTCTTGGACGACATCAACCGAGTTTCTGTCTGGCTCATGTGAGCGACCAAATCGCTCTAAGTCACCGTCTTTAGTCCACTGCGACTTCAGTGCGGTCGAATCCGAGGGATCAAGCGTTTCGAGCTCGTACTCAACTTCAATTGTTCGAATGAGACTCAGCGATTGCGCGTTCGCATTGATGAGTTCGTCACACTCCGATCCCAAGACACTGCCAACACAGACGGTGGCTATGCAGAAAAAGTGCATTCGACGCCTCGCCAGCTAGCCCAAAAGCGCGTCTTCATTTCCGACACGCCAGCCCATTGCAAGAGTAACCTAAGGGGATGCAAACCCTTTCCAGAAACCACCTGGGGCACCCTCCCATCACTTCCGCCCCGAGTCCCCCGTTCCAAAATAGGTGCCGCCGGAACTTTTGCCGCCGCCGGCCCGGCCAGAAACTCACGTGCGGGCGGCCGCGACGGGATATCGGCAGCAGCAGCGCGCTAAGCGAGAAAACGGCGATGGGTTTTGTGAGCATGGATTTTGTACAGACGATCGCTGTGAATCGGCTCTCAGGAACCTTCTCAATCCTCGCGTTCGCATTAAAAGTAGGTCAGGCCCTGGCCTGACGGGGAGGCGTTGTCGAACATCCGTCAGGCCAGGGCCTGACCTACTCGAACGGGCCTCCGGATAACATTGTAATGCTTCGGGCACCTGGGAAGTGCCGGCCGTTTGCGAGAAACCCGTGGGCGGAGTTTTTCCGCTGCAATGCGTGCCGCCGATGGTCGTCGGCAGCGCTTGCTCGGTTTGTCTCTGGTAATCGGGCCAGCGATTGGGCTAGGCTACGGTCGGGAGATTTCGGACTCGGGCGATGGAGGTTTTTTTGATGGTCAAACGAGGGCAAATGCAGGATTTGGGGAGGTGAATTGTTCGGTTTTTCGGCCTCCCTTAGGAATGAAAAGATTCACAAAAAGTGCAGCGCGAAAACCGAGCCACTCGAAAATCTTCGAAATTCCAAATCGGGCCAATCGTCGGCCGATCCTGCGCGGTGGCGACCCGCGCGCGGTGCGCTATCGGGCCGAACAAAGACCAATCCGCCGAACACCGCTTGAGAATGAAAGGGATCATCCAAAGGACGCAAACCGCGGGAATTTCCACGTTGGCGGCGGCCATTACAGAGCGGCCCCCTTGTGGCTTAAACCCTGCATTGCTAAACTCTTAGTTTGCCTTTTTCTCCCGCGGAGCGGCCTTTTACGGTCCGTTTGGGTCTTGCCCAGGCGGCTACAATGGTCGTGGTGAAAGTTATGAAGAAAGACATCCATCCCCAGTACTACGTAACCTTGGTCAAGTGCGGCTGTGGCAACTCGTTTACCACGCGCAGCACGCGTCCCGAGCTGAAGGTCGACATTTGCAACGCTTGCCATCCGTTCTACACGGGCAAGCTGAAATTCGTCGACACGGCCGGACGGATCGAGAAGTTCAAGAACAAGTTCGCTTCGGCCGGTTATGCCAGCCTGAAGCGTGGCAAGAAGGCCGAAGCCAAGACCGAGTCGTAGCTGACCAGAACAATCGCGCCGCGCGGCCTGCCGGAGATTGGCGGGTGGGCGGCGTTTTTGTTTGCCTGCCCGCCGCCGCGCACACCAAGCCCGCGCGGCTGCATGCTCGAGAGTTCGGTGCCACGGAGGGTCAATTCAGGCGCTTTCTTTTTGGAGGACACCCCCGGTGTCATCACTGCGCACCATGCTCGATGACAAACTGGCTCGCTTCGAGGAGTTGGAACGCCAGCTCGTCGATCCAGAGGTGCTGGCCCAGCCGGCACTCGTGGCTGCCGCCGCGCGCGAACATGGCTCGCTGGGGCGCCTGGCCAAGAAGTATCGACGCTTCAAGTCGCTCAACGCGCAGATCGGCGAAGCCCAGGAAATGATCGAGGGACACGACGCCGAACTACGCGAAATGGCCGAGGGCGAACTGCCAACGCTTCGCCACGAGCGCGAAAACCTGTGGGACGAACTGCTGGGCATGACCATCGGCGGCGAAGACGCCCAGCGCGATCGCGTGGTGATGGAAATCCGCGCCGGCACCGGCGGCGACGAGGCCGCCCTGTTCGCTCGCGATCTGTACGAAATGTACAAGCACCATGCCGAGAACAAAGGCTGGAAGATGGAAGTTCTGGATATGAACTCCACGGAGCTGGGCGGCTTCAAGGAAATCATCCTCGGCATCGAAGGCGAGGGCGTGTTCCGCGAGCTGCAATACGAAAGCGGCGGTCATCGCGTGCAGCGCGTGCCCGAGACCGAAACCAAGGGGCGGATTCACACTTCGGCGGCCACCGTGGCCGTGCTTCCGGAGCCGGAGGACGTGGAAATCGACCTGAAGCCCGAGGATTTTCGCAAGGACACGTTTTGTGCCAGCGGGCCCGGCGGTCAGCACGTGAACAAGACGGCCTCGGCCATTCGGCTGACGCACCTGGAAACCGGCATCGTCGTGCAGTGCCAGGACGAAAAGAGCCAGCACAAGAACTTTGCCAAGCGCATCCGCGTGCTCAAAACCCGGCTGTACGAAGCCAAACGCGAGGCCGAACATGCCAAGCGCTCGAGCGAACGCAAGACGCTCGTCGGATCGGGCGACCGCAGCCAGCGAATCCGCACCTACAACTTCGCCGAGAATCGGGTCTCCGATCACCGCATCAATTTGACGCTCTACAAGCTGGATGCCATTCTGGCCGGCGACATGCAAGTGCTCACCGACGCCCTGATGGATTACGATCGGCAACAACTCCGCCGCGAGATGGGCTCCGAAGCGTAAGCCTCTCGACCGACTCAACCCTCTGGAAGCTGCCATGGCCGAAGACTGGACCATCGGGCGATTGCTCCAGTGGACGAGCGACTATCTCAAGCAGCACGGCGCCGAGAGCCCCAGGCTAGAGGCCGAAGTGCTATTGGCCCACGCCCGCGATTGCAAACGGGTGGATCTCTACACCAGCTTCGACCAACCGGCCGACGAGGTGCTGCGAACGCGGTTTCGCGCGTTGGTGAAGCGGCGGGCCGAGGGTGTGCCGTTTGCCTATCTGGTGGGACACCGCGAGTTTTACTCGCTCGACTTTCGCGTGACACCCGACGTGCTGATTCCGCGTCCTGAAACCGAATTTCTGGTGATCGCGCTGTTGGACTTGATCAAGTCCGTGCCAGACCAGGGGCCCCTTGAATTCGCCGACGTGGGGACCGGCAGCGGCATCATCGCCCTCAGCGTAGCTAAACACGCGCCGCGCGTGCGGGCGGTCGCCATTGACCTCAGCCGGGCAGCGCTCGCGGTGGCCAAAGAGAATGCCGAACGACTGGGAGTCTCGGACCGCGTCGAGTTTATCGAAAGTGATTTGTTTGCGGCGTTGCCAGCCGAGCGCCGGTTCGACTTCATTGCCAGCAATCCGCCTTACATCACAGCCGCGGAGTTTGCGGCGTTGGCCCCCGAGGTGCGCGAGCACGAACCGCAGCTAGCACTCGTTGCTGGCGAGAGCGGCCTGAGCGTCATCGAACGGCTAATCCCACAGGCGGCCGAGCGGCTGCGACCTGGGGGAACACTCTTGCTGGAAATCAGCCCTATGCTACAACAGCGAGTCGAATCGCTGGTGGCGGCCGATCCGAACTGGGAGCTCGCCCCAACGGCGAAGGATCTGGCGGGCCATGCCCGCGTGTTACGAGCTCGACGGAAAACCGCGTAAGGCGACGCCCCACCACGAGCGAAACTTTGGGCGGATGAACTGCCCGATCGATATTCTGACAACAGCCGCGGCAAGGACGCATCAAGCGGGGGGCGAGCAATGGATTGTTTGCGCATCACGGGCGGAGTCCGGCTGCATGGGACCGTGGCCTGCAGCGGCTCGAAGAACGCCGCGTTGCCGATCATGGCCGCCTCGATCCTGGTCGAGGGACCGACCGTGCTGTGTGGCGTGCCCAATCTGGCTGACGTGCAAACGCTCTCGCTTTTGCTCGGCCAGCTCGGCGTGGAAGTCAAACGCGATCTGGCCGGCGACCTGCATCTGGCGACGGTGGATCGGCGTTCGACCACGGCTCCATATGAACTCGTGCGGCGGATGCGGGCTAGTTTCTGCGTGCTAGGGCCGCTACTGGCGCGACGGGGCAGGGCCGTGGTTTCGCTTCCCGGCGGCTGCAACATCGGTACGCGACCGGTCGATTTGCACCTGGCCGGGCTACATGCCCTGGGAGCCGACTTGCGGATCGAACGTGGCTACGTGATTGCCGAAGCCGCCAAGCTGCGCGGGGCTCAGATCGACCTGCGCGGTAGGCATGGCACGACCGTGACCGGCACGGCCAACGTGATGAGCGCGGCAGCGCTGGCCGAGGGCAAGACGGTCATCACCGGCGCCGCGGCCGAACCGGAAATCGTCGATCTGGGGCAATTCCTGAATGCCGCCGGTGCCGAGATTTCCGGCCTGGGGAGCGAGACGCTGGAAATCAGCGGCGTCGCGGAGCTCCGAGGTGTGCTGCATCGAATCATTCCCGACCGTATCGAAGCCGCCACGCTCTTGATTGCGGCAGCCATCACCCAGGGCACTGTTTCAGTGGTAGGTGCCAGGGCCGAGCACCTGACCGCCGTGCTCGATGCGTTGACGGCAATGGGCGTCGACGTCGCCCGCGGCCACGAGAAAATCACGGTCCATGCCGAGGGCCGACCGCGTCCCGCCCGGCTCATTGCGCGACCGTATCCCGGAATTCCCACTGACGTGCAGGCCCAGCTGACGGCATTGTTGGCGCTGGCGGATGGAACGAGCCATGTGGCCGACGACGTATTCCCCGACCGTTGCCTGCACCTCGGTGAGTTGAACCGGCTAGGCGCTCGCATCGAGCGGTGCGGGAAGCTCGCCATCATCGACGGCGTACGGCGATTTTCGGGCGCCGAAGTCGTCGCTTCCGACCTGCGGGCCAGCGCGGCCTTGGTGCTGGCGGGTCTGGCGGCCGCGCATGAGTCGACGATCCACAACATCGAACACCTCGACCGTGGATACGAGCAGCTCGATGCCAAAATTGCTCAACTCGGCGGACAGATCGTGCGAGCCGGCACGCTTCCGGCGCGGTCTGTGATAGGGGACGAAGACCCCGTGATCATCGCCAGCAAGTCGCGCCCGCATGTGCGTCATCGTGTCGACAGCCACCGAATGCTGAAGGGTTTGCCCAGCGGGGCAGGGGGGTGATATTCTAAGGGGCGGCCGCCGAAAGGAGCCGGCCTTAGCATTTCGCCTTTTGCCTAGGATTCTGAGCCGACCGATGGACCACCGGCCCCCCGCCAAATCGTCTGCCTTGAACGTTGTCATGCGAACCGACGACGACTACCAACGATGCGCCAGCCGACTGAAGGCTCTGGCCGACCCGGATCGCCTGCGCATCGTGAATTGCCTGCTGAATGGGCCATTGAACGTCTCGCAAATCTCGCACGTTCTGGGCGAAGACATGGTGAAAGTCTCGCACCACCTGGGTGTGCTGCGTCACGCGGGCGTGGTGCAAACGGAGAGGAACGGCAAGTTTGTGATCTATCGCCTGGACCCCCAAATCGCCGCCCACACAGACAGCAACGTCAATACGCTCAACCTCGGCTGCTGCAGCCTCGATTTGCCGAAGGATGCCAAGGACGCAGGTAAAAGAGGCCGGTCCCAGAAGGACGACGAGTGAATCGACTCGTTTCGAATTCGTCCTCTGCCTGACTTTATCCGTCCCCTTTGTACACCTTCTGATAGAGCGCGTTCTTTTTTGATGTCATCGGGCCGGGCGTCGTGTCTTCACCGAGGATCGTGGCCATCATCTGGTACTTCGCGTCCAAGTCGTCGGCATAGTGAACAATCAGGGCCTCGGGCGTCATCGGCGGCTTGGGAGAACCCCATTCCGGCAGCCGCTGATGCGAAACAATCACGTGTTCGAGGCGTAAAAGTAGTTCGGCGTTAACGTTTTTCCCAACGGCGGCTTCGCGGACCATGTCGCGGCCTTGCAGGATATGGCCGATTAAATTTCCCGCGGCCGTGTACTCCGCGCCGGTCGGGCTCTCCTCGATCTCACGGAGTTTGCCAATGTCGTGCAGAATCGCGCCGGCCGCGACGACGCTTTTGTCGAGCCGCGGCTTCAAATTTGGGTAGTAATCGTCGTACTTGTCGGCCAGGTAGACGGCTGTGCGCGTGACACTGAGCACGTGCTCGAGCCAGCCGCCAACGAAGGCATGATGGTTGTGGGTCGCCGCCGGCAGTGTCAGTAGCGCTTCACGGTTCGACTCGAGCAGATGGACGACCAACGCCCGCAGCTCGGTGTCTGCAATCCGCTCGGTGGCCATGCCCAGCAGTTCATCGTACATCGCCCCCGCTTCGAATCGCGTTTGCGGCTGGCACATGGCTGGTGAGAACCCGTCGGCCCGGTCGGCAGCGTTCACTTCGCGAATTTTGCGCAGGTCGAGCTGCGGTCCGTAGCTGGTTTCGCGATAGACGGCCCGCACTTTGTAGAACGAGCCAGGCTGCCAGGCCTCGCGGCAGTCGTTGCCCCAGGGTGAATCCTGCCAGATGGGAAACGTCACTTCCCGGGCATGGTCGCGAAACGCCACGCGAAAATAGGGCTTGCCGTCGCGTGTGGTCAGCTCCTCCTTGACCGTCATCAACACGAAAAGGTCGGCCTCCTGGCCGTGAACCAGTTCCGAGAGCATTACGATCGGTAGCGTTGCACGGGACATTGCGAGGTATCCTTTGCTAAAGACCTCCTTATGGGGGTCCTAGTATCCTAGCGATGTGACCGGACGGAAGTCCAATTCCCGTGGCGAAGATTGCTGAAAAGTCTAATCGCTAGCTGCGATACCCGTGCGGGTGCGATGAGTGCCATTTCCAGGCGGTGGCGACGATCGAATCGATGTCGTTGTACTTGGGACGCCACGCGAGTTGCTTCTGGGCCTTGGACGAATCGGCCACCAATTCCGGAGGGTCACCGGCGCGGCGGGAGCCCATCTTGGCGGGAATCTCATGCCCGGTGACGCGGCGGCAGGCATCCACGACTTCTTGCACACTATATCCGCGGCCAGTGCCCAGGTTCAGCTTGATCCCATTACCGGGTTCCAGTCGCTCGAGCGCGGCCAGGTGCGCCGTGGCCAGGTCGTCGACGTGCACATAGTCGCGAATGCAGGTGCCGTCGGGCGTAGGGTAGTCATCGCCGAAGATGGTGATGTGCGAACGCTGTCCGAGCGCCACCTGCAGCACCAGCGGAATTAGATGCGTCTCGGGATCGTGATCCTCACCCAGGTCTCCATCGGGACTTGCACCCGAGGCATTAAAATAGCGCAGGGCGGCGTAACCCAGCTCATAGGCCAGCGCGTAGTCGGCCATTGCCTGTTCGATAACTAGTTTACTGAATCCGTAGGGGTTGATCGGCCGCTGCGGTTCTTCCTCGGTGATCGGAATCCGTTCTGGCACGCCATAGGTGGCGGTGGTGCTGGAAAACACCAATCGCGTGACGCCCGCCTCGCGCATCGCTTCCAGCAGGTTTAGCGTGCCGACGATGTTGTTTTGATAGTACTTGGCAGGATCGACGACCGATTCGCCCACCGACGCAAATGCCGCGAAGTGCATCACTGCGTCAATCTCATGCTCGCGCATGGCGGCGACCAGCCGCGGGCGGTCGCTGAGCTGGCCATCGATCAGCCGCCCCTCGGGAACCGCCTGCGGATGCCCATCGCAAAGGTTGTCGTAGACCCATACGTCGTGTCCTGACCGCGCGAGCAACCGCACGGCATGGCTTCCGATGTATCCTGCGCCGCCAACCACGAGCACTTTCAAGTTGAGCATCTCCGCGATGGAAAGCCGTGGCAATTGCACGGATTGTGTTGATTTTGCGAGCGCTTCGGCGGTCCCTTACCGGCAAGGCCGGTCGGGATTGCCCTGAAGCATAGGCACAAATCGCGGGCCTCGCAAATCCCATTACAGCCGGCAGGCTTGGCCCGACGAACCAAAGAGGTGAGTCCGGCCAAGATCCCGCTTGCAGCGAGGCCGGCAATTCCCTCACGAGGCCCTAGGCACACGTTCATGGGCGGACCGCGTCGAAAACTGCTCAAGCCGGCCGCCGTGGCAAGCGGTGCAATCACGGGCCGCTGGATCGAATCGTTCGTGGAATATCTGCGGTCGGAGTGCCACCTGTCGGAAAACACCGTGGCGGCCTACCACCGCGACATGAAGCGATTCTACGGTTGGCTGGCAGGTCGGCGCGTGCAGACGCTCACGATTCAGGAACTGGCCGACTATGCCGGCTGGCTACACGAGCGCAAGCTGGCTCCGGCCAGCATTGCACGGCACCTGGCGTCGCTACGGATTTTCTTCCGCTATCTGCAGCTCGAAGGACTCTTGCACGAGAATCTGGCGGAGTTGCTGGGCAGCCAAAAGCTGTGGGAGCGCGTGCCGCACGTGTTGACGCCCGGGATGGTCGAACGGCTGCTCGATAGCCCTAAACGGGGCGAACCACTGTGGCGCCGCGATCGGGCGCTTCTTGAATTACTCTATGCCACGGGTTGCCGGGCGTCGGAGATCTCGCACCTGCAGGTCGTCGATGCTCATCTGGACGAAGGTTACTGCCTGTGCAAGGGCAAGGGAAACAAGGAACGGCTGGTGCCGTTGGGCAAGCGGGCCATCCAAGCGGTGCGCGACTATTTGGCCCATGAGCGCCCCAAATGCGTGGCGCATCGCGCGCCGCCGCCGCCATGGCTGCTGGTTTCGCGGCGAGGATTGAGGTTACGGCGGGAGAGGATTTGGGAGCTGTTCAAACGGCACGCCGCAATGGCGGGCATTTCGTCAGACATGAGTCCGCACACGCTTCGCCACAGCTTTGCCACGCATCTGTTGACCGGAGGGGCCGATTTGCGACAGGTGCAGGAAATGTTGGGACACGCCAGCATTGCGACAACACAAATCTACACGCACGTTGATCCGGCGCGCCTCAAGAAGATTCACAAACAGTTCCACCCGCGAGGGTAGAGTCCGAAGGAGAGCGAGCTAACCGCAGCGCTCCCCGCGCGCCGATCAGGTCGGCTTCTTGGGGGGCGAGAATTTGATCTTTTGAATCAGCTTGACGATGTGACCGTCGGGCGTGACGTAGCCGGAAATGGCCGTTACGGCATTGATCACGTAGCGATACTTGAGGTTGTAGTCGCAGTCGAGCTCGGCCTCGATGTTATCGGCGACATCCGGCCCGGCGTCGCCACCCACGCGGCCCATGATCCGCTCGTGCAGGGCAGTAAAGTTTGGCAACTGCTGATCGTCCATGCGGATGCCCGTCAGGTTGCCTTCGGCGTCGGACAGCAGCCGCACCTTGATGGGAAGTTGCGTGTCGAGGCTCGTCGAGCTGGCGGGCCCGGCCACCGGCATGCGAATGTTGAAGTCGCCTTCCTGCACCACGATTTGGAAATTGAACAGGAAGAAAACGAGCAGCAGAAAGACGATGTCGATCATCGGCGTCATGGCGATGTCGACCTTCTCGGAAAGTTCGCCCGCGGAGCGACGGAGTCTCATGGCGTATCTCCCTGCTCCTGTTTTGCGCAGGGCGAAGTTTTCAAAGCCGTTTTCCTGGCACTGCTGCATCACTTCCTGCACGACGCCGGTCTTGGCGTCCGCATCGGCGGCAGGATGACGTTGGCGTCCTGGGGCTTCAGGCCGTTGAGTTCCAGGAAACGGCGCTCGTTGCGCAGCGGGCCTCCCAGCTCGGGGATCGACAACAATTCGCCACCAAAGATCACCCGATCGTCGTTCGTCAACTGCAGCACGAGCGGCGACTCGAGGGCCATTTCTGGCGGTTTGGCCAACTCGCTGCTGGGGAGCTTGATGCGGGCGTCCTGCTCGGTTTCGCTGAAGTTCAACAGCACCATGAAAAAGGCGATCAACTGAAACGTCATATCGATCATGGGCGTCATATCCATCTCAGGATTCGCCTGTCGATACTTGGGCTTCAATCGCATGACGTTCGACCTCGGGACCCGCGATAACTTCTCGGAAGGGCGTTGTTGGCTCTAAGCGCGGGCGGACTACATCGGCTTCTTGGGACCCACGTTCTGGAATCGGCTCATCAGACGTTCGCTGAAAATGCCCACTTCAAGCACCAACCTTGCCAGGCGGTTGCGGAAGATGCCGAACGACGCAATCGCCGGAATCGCCAACAGCAGGCCAACCAGCGTGGTGATCAGAGCCGTCGAAATGCCGCCGGCCAGTTCCGAGGGCTTGGGCTGCGAGTTGGTGCGGGCGATCGTCTGAAAGGCGTCGACCATGCCGTTGACCGTGCCCAGCAGTCCGATCATCGGGCTGACGGTGCCGATCAGCGCGATGTAACTGAGCCGCTGTTCAAGTCGCATGTTTTCGTCCTCGCCCACCTCCTGCATCGCCTCGACGGCCTGCGGATAGCCTTCCTGCAGTTTGGCCAACCCGGCAGCCAGTACGTGGCCCAGAAAGCTCTCGTCATTCTTGGCCAGTTCGTAGGCCTCTTGAAACCGCTTTTCGTTGAGCATGGCTTCGAAGTTTTCGACTAGATCGGGCGGCACCACGCTCTGCCGGCGAATCGACATAATGTTCATGACGATCAGCGCCACGAAAATAAATGAGAGTGAAAGGAATACGATCGTATAGATTGGGCCGAGCGCGCGGTAGTAAAACCCCAGTGCGCTGGTTTCGGCAGGGGGCGCGGCGTCGCCGCCATCGGCAGGGGCCTCTTGGGCACGGGCGGTCTGAATCATCGTCGTGCCCAACACGGGACCGATCGCCATGCCCACAGCGATCGCACATACGAGCGCGACAAGATGCCTACGCAGGCGAGAGTCATACCGCATAAGAATTCCTCGAAGTTCCTTGGTTCCGGAAGTTTATATTTCGGTTGATTCAGTTCGGCGGCCCGCTTCGTCGCAGAAAACCGCCGATTAAGCATACATCGTGAGTCGAGATCTCCCTCGTGCCGGCTCAGTTTATCGCCGCCGGGTGGTTTTCGCCAAGGCGGACTGGTGGTTCATCATTTGCTCGCCCACGCACTCTGGGGATACTTCTCCTTCAGTGTGTTGCGGGCCTGAGCGGCGCGGTCGGCCTTCTTGTCCTCGGCGAACAACTTCGCCAGATTGGCCAGTGCCTCGGCATGCTGTTCGGGAAATCGCGGGTACAACAAGTCCACGTGTAAATAGGCCACGATTGCTGGCTTGACCTTTCCGGCCGCCTGATAGGAATGCCCCAGCAGGTTGTACGCGCGGGCGTACAGTTCTTCGGCGTCCGGATCGGCCGTGGCGATAACCTGGTCGATTAGTTTGACCGCTTCCTCCGTCTGCCCCATTCCGCTAAGGGCCGATGCCTTGCCGAGCTTGGCTGCGGTTTTTTCATTGCGGGCTTCGCTGCCAGCGGCATCGCTGGTGAGCACCTGGTCAAACTTGGCGATCGCGGGCTCGAATTTCTTTTGACCAACCAAGGCACGGCCCACGAGCACGGCCGCCCGCATCTTGTACTCGGGCCAAGGAGCCTTGGCGAGTTTTGTGTAGAAGCTTTCGGCGGCCGGGAAGTTGCCCGCTCCGACAAGCAAATCGCCCAGGGCCTCGCAGGCTTCGAAGTAGTGATAGCTTTCTGTATTGTTCTTTTCAAAAGCGAACATCTTCTTGCCCGCCTCGGCAATCGCACCGCGACCGGTCAAAGCCAACCGCGCCGAAGCCAGGGCCTCGTAGAACTGCACGTCTTTGGCGATCAGCGGACGTCGCATTTCACCGGGGGCGATCTTGTTCAGGTTCGCCAGCGCATCGTCAAACCGCCCGCTCTTGATGGCCGCGCGGGCCTGAGTGAGCTCGGTGGGCTCGGAATCAAACTGCACCGAGTCGATCTCGTTGACCGGCACCTGCTTGGTCGTAGCGCCGACCTTGACGGTAACTTCCGTCGCGGTCGTGTCGGACACGTCGCCGTTCTGCTGGGCCCCTTGCAATACCTTGACGCGGTCAATGCCAAGCGCCGCCGGCGCGGTCAAGGACAAAGCCAACGTGATTGCCAATCCGCTTGAAAGGATTCGCATTGCACACCTCTTGGCACAGAAGTCTGTCATTTGGTCACCGCCGCGTTGTCCGTGGGTTTCGTGATTTCCTTAAGCCCGGTCTCCGGTTGTCCCAGCGCCTTTTGCACGCGTTTGAGCGCCCGGTCGTACTTGGCCGTCATTTCGGGACCACCCAGGTCGGGCTTCACGTTGTAGGTTGTGCGGACATCTTCCACGGCCGCTCGCAGAATCTTGTCTCGCTGCTGGGCATCCTTTTGAACCAGTGCGTAGCGATACCGAGATTCCACGATGTTCAATCGGGCCTCGTGAAACGTGTCCGAGAATTTCTCGTTGTTCATGGTCATCTTCGAAAGCTGAGACCAACCCCAAATGCGGTTGCGTCCAGACGGATCGGGCGAGCCACCCATGATTGCCTTGACATAACCCGTCGGGTCGGTCGCGCCGCGGGCCTGGTAGATGGCCGCGCCGGTCACTTGCGCCGTTAGCAGCGAAGGTTTGTCGCGCAGCACCTGGTCGACGGCGAGCGTCGCCTGGTCATAGTTGCCGGCGCCGCGATAGGCATCAGCCATCCGCAGCCGGATCGCCAACAGGGAATCCGGTGCGGCCTGATAGCGGGGATCCTTCTCGGCGGCGGCCAACAACTGTTTGTAAGCCGAGGCGGACTTTGCGTAGCATTGCTGCGCGCGCGACGAAGCGCTCCCCTCGGCGTCGCTAAAATCCTTCCCGAGTTGGGTGTAGGTCTCAGCGATCCAGTTGAGCGAGGGCAGGCTGCCTCCCGCGCTCCGCGCAAGCAAACGATCGAGAAACACCTGAAAGGCTTCGGCGGTGCGCTCGACGTCCTTCGTCTTGCCGCTTTTACGCAGCGTCTGGAGGTCGGCCTGCAGTTGGCGGCCAAGACTGATGTAGATGGCCGTTAGGTTTTCGCCCGCTTTGGCGTCGCCGCTCTCCTGCACGAGCTTTTCAAGCGACTTCATGGCCTGTTCGGCCTTTTCGAGTTGCGGGGGATCGTCGGCAATGTACGCACGCAACGCCATTTTGTAGGTTTCCACCGCGAAGCCCTCGCGGCGGGCGGCGTCGCTGCCGGAAGTGACCAGCGTGAGCGGACCGAATTTCGGATCTTCAAGCAATTGGACGGCCTGTTTGGCATTGTCGTTTTCGAGGCAAATCTGAACGAGCGAGAATGCAGCGGTCGCCAGTGTCGCGTCGACCAGACCGCGGTCCTTGACCCGCTCGATGCCTTGTTTGAGTATTTCCTGAGCCTGCTTGCGCAGGGAGTTCAGTTCGGCCTCCGACGGCCGATCGCCCTCGGGCTCTCGCAACGCGTGGAGATACGTCGACCACAATGCCTGTCCCGCGCCAGCTCGGCCTGGCCCCGGCGGGGAGAATCGGGTGAGATTTTGGCGAGATACTCGGTCGCCTTTTCAACCTGCCCGGCAGCAGCCGCGAAATTTACCAGGGTGAGCGCCGCTTCTTCGGCCTCTTGCTGGTCGGGCCATTGCCGGAACGTCATCTCGGCCACGCGTTGGATTTGCGCCACCTCGAACGAACGATCCTCGGCCGTTGACTCGCCGTACAACCGCACCCACGCGGCCAGGGCAATTTTGGCGCCTTGCCGCCCGGGGAGGGTTTGCGGAAAGCGTTTGCCGAGGTACTCACCGAGTACGGCGGCATCGTAGTAGTTGCCCAAATCCCAATTGAGATAGCAAAGATAGTAGCGGGCGGAAATCAACGCGTCGGCAGGAGTCTGGGCGTCACGCATGCTGATGGCCAGCCGTAACAAGTCCATCGCCTCCAGGGCCGCCGCGTTTTTTTCTTGCGTCGCGTTCTTGGCTGCCGCTTCCTGCATCTTTGCCAAGGCTGCCTGGGCTTGTTCGAACGCCTCGGCAAAGTTCTTGGGCGCGACTTTGGTTTCCTTCTCGGCCGCGGTCTTACCTTGTAACGCCACGAGCAGCATTTTCGCCGGACGCTGGAATTCGCCGGGATGCCGAGCGACGGGTTGCACGTACTGCCGCGCCACGCCGCTCAACCGCTTGCGATTGGGGTCTTTCTCGGGAAGCGACTTGGCTTGCTGTTGATAGGCCACGGCCGTCAGATAGCGAATCGCCAAGTCATCGGCGTCGGAGGGCTGATCGCCATGCTCTTTTTGCCAAAGTCCTCCCCGCTCGACGGCCGCTTGATATTTCTGGACGGTGTCCTGCGTCCAGCACTCCATCGCCTGCCGCGTGCTCTTACTGCGAATCGCCCGCGTTTCGGCCGAGTCGGGCAAGTCCATCAATTCTCGATAACAACCCAAAGCCTGATCGAAACGGCCCAATTCCTGATAGCAGCGGCCTTCCCACAGTCGGGCCAGCAGGCCCACGGCACGAGTGCGATAAGCGTCGTGCAGGGCGGCGTAACTCTTAGCCGCGGCCGTGAAATGGTCCTTGGCCTCACCGCTCTTGGAATCGAACGTCTTGGCCAGTTCGTAGTCGATATTGGCCAGCATCAAGCGCGCCTGCGCTTGGTCGCCGGCCAGACGAAGCTTCAAAGCGTGCAAATCCGCCCGATCGGGAGGGATCAGCTTGGGCAGCGTTTTCAATTGTTCGCCTTGCAGCTTTTCGGCCTTGATGAACTGCTCGCGAGCCTGTTGGTAAAGCTCACGGGCAGCGACCGTGGCCGCCTCTCTGCCGACATCGGGGGCGGCTTTCAACTCGCTCCGCCCGCGTTCGACCAGGATATTGGCCAGCTGGTTGCGTACCGAACCGGCCAATTCATGTTGCGGCTGGTCCGCGGCAAATTTCTCGAAGGCTTCGGCGGCCCGGGCCAACTGACTGCGCCGCAGCGCTGGATCGCCCGGTTCACTAGCCTGAGCTAGCAGCGTGAGGCCGCGTTCGTAGTCGGCACGCTGCCGAATCGCCTCAGTCGTCGAGGGCAGCGTCTGCAACTGATCGACGTAGACGAGCGCCTCGTCGAAATACTTGCCGTGGCGCAGCGCATCGAGGAACTGTTCCACGGGCTCGACGCCGCGTGCAGCTGCCGACGGACCGGCAGCGAGCGCGAGTGCCATGAGCAGCCACTGGAGTCTTGCTATCATCCGTTCCCTCGACGCGCAATGCACCGTTTGCCGCGCGACACGGCACTCACGAATCTTAGCGGACCGTGCCGTCATGACGCGGCTGTTGCCCGCCAAAATGACGCAGTCCGAGAGGCCAAGCAGTCATGACGACTCGCATAGAAAGGGCGCCCGAGCGCAATTGCTGCCGGGGGCGGAGTTCCGGACCGCCTCAGGCCTGCCTCGTCCTCTATACTTGCCAGATTATAGTGCCGCAGGAACAAACGCAACCCTTTTCCCACCACAGCCTTGCAGTTGCAGTGACAATTACGACAAGACTCGCATTCGAGCGGCCGTACCGCGCCGGCACAACCGGCCTATTCCATACTGGTCTTGGTGCGTTTGAGTTCGCGACTAGCCATTCGCTGTCCCAATGACGGCGACACGCGATTTAGCCACCAAATTACGCGCCACCACCGCGGGATCACAATAATCGCCTGGTTTTTGGCGATCGCCTTAAGTGCCTGTCTGGCAAATTCGTTGGGCTCCATTGGATTGAGGCGGCTCCAAAATGCCTGTTGCTTTGGAAGCGGCACCGGCTGCAGCAGCTTGCCAAATTTTCCGTAGTCTTCAAGCATCGCAGTGCGAACCACCCCGGGGCAGAGCGCACTAATGCGCACGCCGGCCGCGGCGGCTTCGACACGCAATGATATGGAAAGCCCCAGGACGCCAAATTTCGAGGCCGCGTAGCTCACGCACCACGGCGACGGCAACAACCCACAAACCGACGCCGTATTGACGATGTGCCCGAAGCCTTGGCTAACCATCAACGGGTAGGCCGCCTGTACGCCATGGGCAACGCCGCGCAAGTTGACGTCGAACACGTTGTTCCAGTCTTCGAGTTGATAATGCCGGGCTTCGCCGCCGATGCTGATACCGGCATTGTTGAACATGAAGTCCAGCCGCCCGTAGGTGGCGGCCGTTTCCTCAACAAGTTGGCGCACGGTCCGGGCGTCGGTTACGTTCACCTCGGCAGCCGTAGCTTTTCCGCCTGCGTGTCGTAACGACGAGGCGATTTCCTCCACGCGCTCACCTTGCCGATCGGCGAGCACGACGTTGGCGCCCCGTTCCACTAACGCTTTACTAATCCCGTAGCCGATGCCTGAGGCAGCGCCCGTGACGATGGCTGTGGCGCCGTCGTAGATGCGTAGCAGATTCTTCTTCATTTCACCCCAGCCACCCAAACAGCGCAAAGCCGCCGCACAAAGTTCTATATATGACGCGCCGCAAAGTCTTCCAGTGTAACCAGGACCGGGAACTGGAACACCGGCTATCGGCGGACGCAGCAAGCGTCCAGACGGGCAGCGTTACCGGAGCCGCTCGGCCTGCTCGATCAGGCGAACCAAACCGCGGAATTCGGGAAGTTTCGCGGCGTTTGGCTCGACTTCGTCAGCAAGTTCTCGCAACTGGCCGAGCCGCCTGGGATTGGGCAAATAATGGCTGCCACGTAAGAATTCGGCCGCACTTGCAGCGACCACGCCCTGCTGAAGCCAGGGAGCCGCCTGGGCAAATGACGCGGCCATCTGGGCATCGCGAATCGGCTGCACGCGACGCCGCCGTGTGCCGCCGTTGGGATCGACCCAGGTCAGTTCAACGGCCGCCAGGTCGCCCTTGCCGCCAGGGCGGAGCCATAACTCGTAGAGGCATGTTGCCGTCTGATCGGCATTCAAATCGACAACCAGCGGATCGTTGGCGTCTCCGGTAAGCGTCGCCGCCTCGTGCCCCACCAGGCGATAACTTGCCACGGCCTTGGGATTGAACCGAATTCGCATGGCGACGTCACGAGCAACGACCGACGGCCGGCCCGTCAGCGCTTCCAGACATACGGCGAACAGTTCATCGGCGGAAGTGGCGGTCCGGGCCCGTCCGCGACCAGCTTGCGCGAGATCCTGCCAACTGGAATCGTCGGTACCGCCGGAGAGCCGGACGAAATGCCAACCGGCGCCACTGGTCGTTAACTGAGCCAACAACTGGCGAGCGGAGTCGCGCCGAGATCCTTCGAGGCTGCCGCCCGCGGTAATGAATATCACCCGGCGATTTTCCGAGCTGGACAGGGTGGCGACGGCTTCAGCCGCAGTTTGCACGGCAGCCAACAAATCGGCCGAGCCGCTCGTTGGCTCCAGCCCCCCCGAGGCAGACAACGCGGCTAGTTCATCGCGCCCGGCATTTTCCAAGAGCACGCGTGGCGACTCGGAAAAACCAATCAGCGTCAACCTGTCTCCCGGCGAGAGATACGGACCGAGCTTCGACATTGCCCGCACGGCCAACTTGTCTCGCGCCGGCTTGCATGGCCGACGACGTATCGACGACCGCGATGACTCGGGTGGGCTTTTGGTTCGAGCGTCTGGCTCTGGCAGCCTGCACGGCGATTTGTAACACGTGCTTACCCGTCTCGCCGAACGGCGCCGGGCAGCCGGCCACGTGCAGCGCCAAACCCGATTGAGGAGCCGAGGGGAGGGCGTATTGTTGGGCTGCCAGAAAGTCTTCAACGCGCACTTCGTCGCCTGCCGGAAGGTGCCCTTCGGCGATGCTGGCCGTGGCCCGGTCGTAGCTTGCGGTGCGAAACGTAAACGGTACGCGACTGGTTTCCAGGGCCGCGTTCGCCCCGGGCGACACGAACGGATGCTCCCCGTGACGCAATTGAAACAACATGTCGTAGCCGCGAACTCGGGGTGGACTCACGCCCAAGTCGATCGGACGCTCCAGCACTTCCAAGTCGGGCAATTGCTCGATTTTTCCGCCGGCCCCCAGGGCATACTCGGCCCGCATCTTCGCTTCGATGGCTTGCCGTATCGACGCGCCGACACCGGCCACGTTTTCCAATAACCGATAGGATTCGCCCTCAGCCAGTTGGGGCTGACCCAAGGGAACCGTAACCGGAGTCTGCCGCGTCGACTTGTGTGCAGTGCGGGCTCGGCCGCCCGCTGGATCGGACTGAACGACCACCGTCCGTCCCCGTTCGGGGCTAGTCGGCGCAGGGGACCTTACTGCAACATTTGGTTGCTCCGGCCGACCCGTCTGCCGCACCGTCGCCAGATAAGCCCCTGCGCTGGCCAAGATCAGCAGCGACGCGGCGGCAGCCCAAGCTCTTTGAGAAACGGCCCTGGGCAAAAACAGCAAGCGGCTTCGGTGAGGGATAGCGTGCAGACGACGGTGGAGCCCTGCGGGCACTTGGACGTTGCGCAGCACGGCATCCATCCGGGCATCACCCGGATCGTGCGGATCGCCCTGGGCTGCCGCGACTTCTTCAGGCGACGGGCGAGACGCCCGCAGCCGTGCATCAAGATCGCGCGGCACGGACACATTACGCAGCTCCGCGTCCATCCAATCGTCGAAGCCAAAGTCTGGCATGGCAAACTATCGTAGGGTAGGACCAATCCAGCGGGATCGACTAACCAGCCATCGATTTTGCCGATACCAACAGATACTCACGCAGTCTCTGCCGGGCTCGGCTGACTCTCGAAAGCACCGTTCCCAACGGCACTCCCAGCATGTTCGACACTTCCTGATGGGTCAGTTCGCCAACCACCACCAGCAAGAGCGATTCACGCAGCTCTGTTGGTAAACGGTTCAGGCCGTGTTGCATTTCATCAGTAAACTCGTGGGCCGTCGGATCGACACCGTTCACTTCGACATCCAACATGAACTCGCCACCGGTGGCGGCGGGGGCTGGATGCCTCCGCCAGCGATCGACGACGCGTCGCCTGAGGATCGAAGCCAGCCAGGCCCGTTGACTATGGCCCGACTGGTACCCCCGCCGGCTACTCCACGCCGAACGGTAGGTCTCTTGAACGATGTCTTCCGCCTCGTGCCTGTCACCCAACATACGGTAGGCCATGCGGTACAATGCCGACCCGTGCTCGGAGACCAGGCGATCGAAGGCTGCCTGTGTTAGTGCCACTTTTGCACTCCCGTTCCAGGAGGCCGTTTTCCTCGACTTTGGGCCCTGGCACAGGCTCCCTACGATTCGCCCCTGCAGGCCAGGTTTATTCCGCTTAAGATGTGACGGATTTGTCGAAGATAGGCCCGAAACGCACGCTACTCTCAGCGATCTGAGTCCCTTCGCGTTTGTTCAATCTAACGCATCTCACCTCAAGAGCACAAGCACTTTGGAAAAATATTCTTGAAGTAAAGTGCTTACCCACCACGGTTTATGGTTACCAAACGGTAGGTAAACAGAACGCCAATGTGAACGCCGGGCGACCAACAACGGTTGTCGGCGCGATATTTCCCGTGGATTTTGGGGGAAAACGCCCCAACCCGACAAAGCGAGAAAATCAGAACAGCGATCGCTGGGCATCGTCCGGCAGGCGGGGCACCAGCTTCAGATGATCGAAGCCGCGGGCAGTCACCTTGCGCCCACGAGGCGTGCGAATGACTAATTCACTGCGCAGCAGGAACGGTTCGATCTCGTCTTCCAACGTGTCAATCGCCAGGTTCATGGTGTGCGCAACCGCTTCCACGCCCACCGGTCCGCCGTGAAAGACGCGGGCAATGGTTTCCAGGTAGCGACGGTCCTGCCCATCAAGGCCCATTGAATCGATGCCCTGCATGTCGAGCGCGGCGTGCGCGAGGGGCAGGGTGATTTTGCCATCGGCCTTGCTGGTTACATAGTCGCGCACCCATCGCAATCGATTGTTCGCCAAGCGCGGCGTGCCGCGGCTCCGCGAAGCGATCTCCTGGGCGGCATTCGGCTTGATCTGGGTGTTGAGCTTCTTGGCATTGCGTACCACGATTTCGGTGAGCTCTTCGACGTTGTAAAACTCTAAGTGCTCGCGAATCTGAAATCGATCTCTGAGCGGCGCCGACAACAGCCCCGCGCGCGTCGTGGCGCCGATTAGCGTAAACGGCCGCAAGGACATATTGATGGTGCGGGCGTTGACGCCTTCACCCAGGATAATGTCGATGCGAAAGTCCTCCATCGCCGGATAGAGGAATTCCTCAACCGCCTTGGGCAAGCGGTGGATTTCGTCGACGAAGAGCACCGAATTCTCCTCGGCGTTCGTCAGGTAGGGGACGAGATCCTTGGGGGCTGCCAGGGTCGCGCCGCTCGCGATCTGCACGGCTACTCCCATGTCGCGGGGGATGCAGGTGGCAAAAGTCGTTTTGCCGAGCCCAGGCGGGCCGTCAAACAGGATATGCCCCAGCGTGCCTCCCCGTTTGCGGGTCGCGTCGACGGCGATTTCCAGCCGGGCGAAGACGTCGCGTTGGCCGACCATGTCCTGCATGCGCTGCGGGCGCAAGTCGCGATCGGCATCGTCGGCGGCGTCATCAACTCCCTTCAAGACCGGCTCGCGCACGGCACAGCCCTCCGTGGAAACGGAACGTTTGAACACCGCCCAATATACCGGCAAGGGCGTAGGGGGCGTCAAGCGAGGTGCGGCGATCGACACCGTCAACTCTGGCTCGACTGATACACCGCTTGCAGCAGCTCTTCCACGCTCTTGTACTTCTTTTTCTGCCCTAACGCCGCGTCGAGCAGCCGACGCGCGTCGCTTTCGCTGTGGCCGAGCTTGCGGAGGACTTCGTAGGTTTCGCCGACAACATCGGTGGCCACTTCGGCGACCGTGGGCTCGTCGCGGGCGACCATCAGGGCGAATTTGGGGACTTTGCGGCGGAGTTTTGCCACGATACGTTCGGCCGTGGCCGGGCCAATTCCAGGCAGGGTCGCGAGGACTTTGACGTCCTGCTCTTCGATCGCGGTCGCCACTTCGCGCACGGAACGGACCATTGCGCGGAGCGCTTTTTTGACCCCCACGCCATCGACTGAACAGAACAGTTCAAAGAACTCACGTTCGACTTCCGAGAGAAAGCCGATTAGCCGAGGTGTCAGGCGACCCTGCATCGGGTTGCCCTCGAGATACTCGATCGTATGCAACCGGACCTCGCTGTGCAGCTTGTCCTGCAGCTGGCGGCGGGAGAATTCGGGAATCAGCACCTCATATTCAAACGCGCCAACGCAGAGCGTAAGTGTGTCGTCGGTGAGCGCCAGCAATTGGCCGGTAATCTTGGTGATCAAAGGTTGGGACCTCAGTTGTGGTTTACCGGCCGCCCGATTAGTCGCGATCAACGGCAATGAATTCGAATCGTGCTACCGTAACCGGCCCGCACGCGGCCCCTGAGGCACGGCGAAGTCTGCCGGCTACGATGCGGGTCTCTTTTCTATCAGGTTGCGCCGCACTTGTAGGTAGTAATGACAAAGGGCGATCGCCAGGGCGTCGGCGACGTCGGGCGGGTCGGGCACTTCGGCCAGCGCCAGCTCGCGGCGGATGGCCAGTTGCATCTGGCTCTTGGGGGCGCGGCCGTTGCCGGTCAGCACCTTTTTGATCTGGGTGGCCGAGTAGGAAATCACCGGCACCGAAACTTCGGCGGCAGCCAAACAGATCACGCCCCGCGCGTGGCCCATGAGGATTGCCGTCCGCGGGTGCTTGTAGTGGGCGTAAAGCTGTTCGATGCGCCATTGCCTCGGGCTTGAGCGATGCGATTACATCGGCAACGCCGGCGCGGATCTCGGCCAGTCGGGCGGCGAGCGATTGTTTCGTTCGACCGCGCACCACGCCGGCCTCGCATACGCGGACTACGTTGCGACCAACTTCGAGCACGCCGTAGCCGGTGATGTTCAGCCCGGGATCGATGCCCAAGATCCGTACTACGGGGCTGCTCATGCGGGCAATCTCATTTGGTGGTCCATTCGGTGCCGCCGGGACGGTCTTCCAGCGTGATGTTCAGCTCGGTGAGCACCTCGCGGATGCGATCGGCGGTGGCAAAGTCCTTTTTCGATCGGGCTCCGGCTCTCAATTCGATGATCAGGCCCATCAGTTTGCCGACCAGTTCGTCGTTGCCGCCGGCGGCCGCTTTATCAATCGGCTTGCGGAACAGGCCCAGCGTGCCGCCAAGCTCGCGCAGCGTCTTGGCGCCCAGCTTGAGCGTTGCGAGTTGTTCTTCGGTCGGCTTCTTGGCTTCCAACTTTTCATCGTCGGCAAACTTGTTCAGCGTGCGCACCAATTCGAACAAATCGGCCACGGCGCCGCCGGTGTTGAAATCGTCGTCCATCGCCTCCAGAAAATGCCTGCGATGTTCGCCTACTTGCTTGAGCGTAACGCTCTGACCGGGGTCAAACTCGCCCTCCTGGCGACGATCAATCGTTGGGAGCTCGTAAAAACTGTGCCCAGTGATCCGCTCGTAGCGTTTGAAGAATCGGTAGAATTGCTCAAGGCCCGTGTTCACTTCCTCGATGCGGGCCTCGCTGTAGTCGATGGGTCGGCGATAGTGCGTCGAGAGCAGGAAGAAACGAATCGTTTCGGGCGCATGACGCTGGAGCAGTTCGCTGAAGGCACTCGCCCCTTTGGACTTGCCCATCTTGCCGGCTTCTTGCGCCTGCTGATCGCCGGCACTCGCTTCGCGCGTCGCACGGCCACCCACCTTGCCGACTTCGCCGGAGGCCTGCATCAGGCCGTTATGCATCCAGTACTTGGCCTGCGGCCTGCCGTGGGCACATTCGCTTTGGGCGATTTCGTTCTCGTGGTGTGGAAACACCAAGTCGAGTCCGCCGCCGTGGATGTCGAATGTTTCGCCCAGGATTGCACGGCTCATGGCCGAGCACTCGATATGCCAGCCTGGCCGGCCCTCGCCCCAGGGGCTATCCCAGGAGGGTTCGCCCGGCTTGGCGCTTTTCCAGAGAGCGAAGTCGGCCGGTGAGCGTTTGCGCTCGGCCATGTCGCCCCCTTCACCCTGCATGCTGGCCACATCGCGATTGCTCAGCTTGCCATAACCGGCGTCGCGGGCAACGTCAAAGTAGACGTCGCCGTCAGATTCGTAGGCAAAGCCCTTATCGACGAGCGACTGGATCAGCTTGATGATCTCGCCCATATTTTGCGTTGCGCGGGGAAAGTGATCGATCGTGTCGATGCCCATCGCGTCGAGGTTGCGCAGGTAGTCGGCCGTCATTTCCTCGGCCAACTCCGACATGCTCACCTTGCGCGCGGCCGATTCCTTGATCAGCTTGTCGTCGACGTCGGTCACGTTGACGACGAACGTTACCTTGTAGCCGTTGTAGCTGAGATAGCGTTTTACCGCGTCGAAAATCACCGGCCCGACCATGTGTCCGATGTGGCTCGGCTTATAGACCGTCGGTCCGCATAAATACATGCCCACCTGTCCCGGCGTAACCGGTTCGAAGGGTTCCTTGGTTTTCGACAGGGTGTTGTAGACTCGCAGGGACATCCGAGACTCGCTTTTCTTGGCAGAAGAACTTTCCTTAACGGTGAGCATCTCAATCCTTCGAGAGTAGTGTCGGGAACTACGAACCCTGCATCGCGGCACAAGTTCGCGTTTTGTCTATTCGTTTCGTTCCAGCAGGGCCACGCATTCGGCCATGATCGCTTCCTGGCGACCGATCGGACCGACCGACTCGCCCGTCTTGGCCTTGACCCCAACCTGGTCGACGGCCAAACCCAAGAGGTCGGCGATTCGCTGGCGAATGTTTTGTTTATGAGTCGACAACTTGGGCTCCTGCAAGAACACGATGCAATCGAGATTCACGATGCGAAATCCACGCTGTGCAACAGCCTGCCAAGCCAACGACAGCATTTCGCCCGAGTCGCGTCCCCGGTTGACCGGGTCGGTGTTAGGAAACATCTCGCCGATGTCACCCAACGAGGCCGCACCCAGCAGGGCATCGGTCAAGGCGTGCAACAGCACGTCGGCGTCGCTGTGTCCGACGGCCTCGACGGCGGCAGGAATTTGGATGCCCCCCAGCCGCAATGGCCCCCCCGGCGTCAGCCGATGCGTGTCGTGCCCGATGCCGATCCGATGCGCTGGCGTGATGGCGTCTCCTGGTTGCGTTCCCGCGTAATGGCCCAACCACTCATGTTATCTGGACCGGCGGGATTATAGCGAACCCCGCAAATACCGACAACGCGAGCCATTGCGCAGTCTCCCCTGGCGACTGGCGGCCACACCGCGTTGGTGGTCCAACTTTCCCAGGGTGCTATCGGTCTCTATAATCCCTGCACTTATGGCGATCATCGAAATTGAAGGGCTGGCAAAGTCCTACCGCATCTACCAAAAGCAGGAGGGACTGCTGGCCGCAGTTCGTGGGCTGTTTAAGCGCACGTATCGCGAAGTCGACGCTGTGCGCGGTATCGACCTGGCGGTCGAGCCGGGCGAGTTCGTTGCCTTTCTCGGCCCTAACGGGGCCGGCAAAACGACCACGCTCAAACTCCTCTCCGGTGTGATCAGCCCCACGGGCGGCACGGCCCGCGTGATGGGCTTTACGCCCTGGAAGCGAGAGAACGCCTATCGCCGTCGCTTCGCCCTGGTGATGGGGCAGAAGAACCAACTCTGGTGGGACCTGCCCGCCCAGGAGTCATTTCGACTGCATCAGCAGATCTATTGCATCGAACCGGCTCAGTTCGATCGCCGGCTGGCGGAATTGACGGAATTGCTTTCTGTCGGCCAGTTGTTGAGCCAGCCGGTGCGGGAACTCTCACTCGGCGAGCGAATGAAAATGGAACTGATCGCGGCGCTATTGCACTCGCCGGAGGTGCTGTTTCTTGATGAACCGACGATCGGCTTGGACGTGGTCGCCCAGCACAATATTCAGTCGTTTCTGCGCTACTACCAGCAGCAGCGGAAGATGACGGTGCTGCTGACAAGCCACTATATGAAGGACGTGGCCGCGCTTTGCCGGCGCGTGGTCATCATCGCCCAGGGAACGATCATGTACGACGGCTCCCTATCGGGCATCGTCGACCGGTTCAGCGGGCACAAGATCATTACGCTGGTCTTTCCCGGCGACACGCTGCCGCACGGCTTGAGCCAGTTTGGCGAAGTGGTCGAAGAGCAAGCTCCCAAGGTCAAAATTAAGGTCGATCGCAACGGCATCGGCAGAGCCCTGTCAACGATTCTAGCCCAGCATTCGGTCGAAGACGTAAGCGTCGAAGATCCGCCTCTCGAGGAAGTGATCGCCGAGATGTTTTCGCTGGCGGCCGAACAATTCGAAAACGGCACGGCGAAACCACAGCTCGCCACGCGCAACTAATCCCTCGTTTCCGGCGATGGCAACTGCATCTGAAATCGCGAATAGTGGCAACCATGCGACGGCGCGTTCCAATCCGCTGCGAACGTGGTGGACCATCCTGCGCATTTCACTGGAGGAGCGGTTGGTTTACCGGGGCGATTTTGCCCTCGGCACGCTGATGCGGTTTTTGCCGCTGGTGACGCAGGTTTTCCTGTGGGGCGCGATCTTCCAAGCCGTTCGCTCGAACGACGGATCGGGCACGATCGCCGGCTACTCGTATCGCGAAATGATCGCCTACTATCTGTTGACCCAGATCAGCCGCGCTTTTTCCAGCATGCCGGGCCTAGCGTCAAACATTGCACTGCAGATCCGCAACGGGGAAATCAAAAAGTACCTGATCCAACCCGTCGACCTGATCGGCTTTCTGCTGCTGGGGCGAATCGCGCACAAGCTCGTCTATTACGTGGTCGCCGCGGGGCCGTTCGCGCTGGTTTTCTATTTGTGCCGCGACTACTTCGACGGCTGGCCCGACGCGACTACCCTGTTCGCGTTCCTCGCGTCGCTGGTGATGTCGTTTCTGATGGGCTTTTTTCTGGAGGCCACGCTCGGATTGGTTGGCTTCTGGTTCCTGGAAGTAAGCTCACTGTTGTTCATCTATATGCTGTTCACGTTTTTTTTCTCGGGGCATATGTTCCCGATCGACATGCTCAACGCACTGCCGGGCTACTGGGGAGCGATTGTGCGGGCCATTCCACTACAGTACCTGGCCTATTTCCCGGCAGCCGTGTTCCTGGGAAAGATTCAGGGCTCGGAACTTGCCTGGGGCCTCGGTCTGCAATTGTTCTGGACCGTTTTCTTCATCGTGCTATGTCGGGTGACATTTCACCTCGGCGTGCGACGATACAGCGGTTTTGGCGGATAGTGCCGGGAAATCAGAGGCCAGAGGAACGAAGGATGCGAATTGAAGGCAGGCGATGAGCATGCTTGAATCTGACATGCAGGGAGAAGTGTCTGCGCTAAGGCCTTCGTATCCGAAGGTGTTTCTGACGTTTGCGCGGAACAGCCTGGTGCGCGATATGACGTTTCGCTCGAACTTCATCATCGAGTGCGTCACATCGCTGTCATGGATGGCGATGAACCTGGGCTACTACCTGTTGATCTACGAGTTTACCTCGGCCATTGCCGATTGGACCCGCTATGAGTTCTTTATTTTCCTGGCCACGACGTTGTTTGTGAACAGTATCGTGCAGGCGTTGTTCATGCCCAATTGCGAGGAGTTCAGTGAGCTCATTCGGACAGGCGGCTTGGATTTCGCACTGCTCAAGCCGATCGACACGCAATTCTTGATTTCGCTGCACAAGATCAATTGGTCGTCGTTTGCCAACTTCTTTTTTGCTCTGGCGCTACTGTCGTATTCGGTGTCGCACTTGCCGACGCTGCCTGGCATTGCCCAATTCTTGCTCTATCCGTTTTATGTGGCCTGCGGGGTGGCGATTCTGTATAGCCTGATGATTACGCTGGCGGCCACCAGCGTGTGGCTGGGCCGCAATCAGACACTCTATGACTTCTGGTTCTACATCACCAACTTCTCTCGCTATCCGATGGAGATCTACCACGGCACGATCGGCAGTCCGCTGCAATGGTTTTTCACGTTCATCATCCCGGTGCTGATCGTGGTGAACGTGCCCGCCCGGTTGATGGCCAAGCCGCTTTCCGGACAAAGTTGGCCGCTGGCGGCATTTGGACTTCTGGCCGCGGCCGGCTCGCTGTGGCTATCGCGCTGGGTTTTCATGCGCGCGATGAAAAGTTACCGCAGCGCAAGCAGTTAGTGGCACCACCCAGTGACGTTCTCTCCATTGTGGAGCACTCGCATTTGACGGCGGTCCGGTGAACGCGTGGCAACTGGGCAACCCTTCGAAAACTGGCTGTTTTGGCCACCTTGGGAGCGACCGTGCGCCGTGATCCTCCAAGTGGAATAGAATTAGAGATGGGCAGACAATCATAGCGCGGAGTCTTGTATGCAACGACTGGTGTCAGGCTGGGTTTCGTACTTGGCTGCTTGCCTGGCCGTGGCCATTGCGAGTGCGGTCGGGGCGTTGATGGCGCCGACGTTCAGTGACAATATCTACTACGTCACCTTTTTCTCGGCCGTGGCCGCCGTCAGCTGGTACGGCGGTCTGGGGCCGGCAATGTTGGCCACCGCACTGATCTACCTGGTGGCCAACTGGTATGTGTTGCCCCCCGATCGAGTCTTTCAGTTTGACACCGGGACGGCCGCGTTTCTATTCGTTTGCATTGGGCTGGCCGTGTTCAGTGAGATGGCCCGCCGCGCTCGACTTCGCGCGGCCACCAGCGCGCAGCAGGTTGTCTCGGTCGTCGAAAGCATTGCTGACGGGTTCATCGCCGTCGACAGCCGGTGGCGTTGCACTTACTTGAACCGCGCCGCTGAGGAGCTCTCGCGACGCGAACTTGAGCTCGAGGTCGATACGACGCTGTGGGACGTCTTTCCGCTGGCCGACAATGCGCCAGCCGCCGCCAAGATTCGCCAGGCCGCCGCCATTCGCGAAACAACCGAGTTCGAGTGCTTTCATTCGCCGTGGCAAACCTGGTTCGAAGTCAAGGTTTCTCCAGCAGAGGATCGCACGCTTGCCATTTTCTTTCGCGACATTACCGAACGAAAGGTGGGGCAAATGGCTCTGGCTCAAAGCGAGGAACGACTGCGACTGGCGCAACAAGGCGCGCGTGCGGGGCTCTGGGATTGGGACCTGGTGTCGGGCGAAGTCACCTGGTCGGCCGAATACTACGACATTAACGGGCTCGACCCAGCCACACCTCCTTCGCAAGCGCGGTTTCTGGATAGCGTGTACCCCGACGATCGCACAAAGGTAGTTAGCGCGGTTCGCCAGGCGCTCGAGAACCGCAAGCGAATCGACGTACAATACCGAATCGAACATCCAGAGAAGGGCATGCGTTGGATCGCCGCCCGCGGCCGTACGACGTTCGCCGAAGACGGCCGCGCGCTGCGGACAACCGGCATCGTGCTCGATATCACCGATCGCAAGCGGGCGGAGGCTGCCCTGGGCTTCCTTTCGGAGGCGGGCAACGTACTCTCGGTGCTGGTGGATTTTGAGAGCACGCTGCAAAGCGTGGCTCGACTGGCGGTGCGGTTCATCGCCGACTATTGCTTTGTCGATATGCTCGACGAGTTGGGAACAATCAATCGGGTGGCCTACGCCCATCGCAATGTCGCCCAGGAACCGCTCCTGCGCAAAGCGCTCGACTTGAACCCGCTCGATTGGGATTCGACCGGCCCGGTCGTGGAATCGCTGCGGAGCAAGCAAGCGGTGATCCTGAAGGAAGTATCGGCCGGTTATCTCGATGCGATCGCACGCAGCGACGAGCATCGCCGCATCCTGGCTGAGCTCAATCCCGTCTCGTGGATGGCGGTGCCACTGTTGGTGCGCGATCGAGTAATCGGCGCGATCACTTTCGTCAGTACCGATCCGCGCCGCCGGTACACCGACGCCGAATTGGACCTGGTGACCGAGCTAGGCCGTCGGGTATCTTCCGCCAGCGATAACGTGCGGCTTTACACCGAGTTGCATGAATCGCAGCGGCAAAAAGATGACTTCCTGGCAATGCTGGCGCACGAGCTTCGCAATCCCCTGGCGGCCATTCAATACGCCAATCAATTGGCTGCGCTCGCCAAGCAGGAGGACAACCCCGCCACCGAAGTGATCGATCGCCAGGTCAAAAACTTGTCGCACTTGATTGATGATCTGCTTGACGTCTCGCGGATTACACGTGACAAAATTCAACTCCGCAAGGAAGCCGTCGACGCACAGTTGCTAATGCAGCGGGCTTTGGCCACGGTTGGTCCGGCCATCGAAGAACGCCAGCACGAGCTGATTTGTGACCTGTCAAGCCAGTCGATGCCGCTGTTTGCCGATCCGGTTCGGGTCGAGCAAATCCTGGTCAATTTGCTTTCGAACGCCGCCAAGTACACCCCGGAGGGAGGAAAGATCACTGTCCGTTCGTTCCCGCTCGACGGGCAGGTGGTCTTCAAGGTCAAAGATACCGGCATCGGCATTCCGCCCGAAATGCTTCCCCGAGTATTCGAACTGTTCACGCAGGTCGATCACTCACTCGACCGTTCGCAAGGCGGCCTGGGCATCGGCCTGACTGTCGTTCGCAAGCTGGCCGAAATGCACGGCGGCAGTGTCTCGGCAACCAGTGAGGGATTGGAGCAAGGGAGCGAGTTCACGGTGCGGTTGCCGCTGGGCGAAGCGGCTGCGCAATCGGCGACGCCGCCCTCCTCGACCACGCTTTCACCGCTGCGCATTCTGGTGGTCGACGACAATGTGGACATGGCCAAGAGCCTCGGTACATTGCTTGAGCAGGCGGGGCACACCATCACGACCGCGCACGATGGCCTGGAAGCGCTGGCGACGGCCCGAAGTTTTCAACCCGATGCCATTGTGTTGGACATTGGGCTGCCGGGGCTCGACGGATATCGCGTGGCCGAGGCGCTCCGGCGTGAACCGGCCTTCACCCATGTTCGGCTCGTGGCGGTCTCCGGCTATGGCCAGGACGAAGACCGCCGCCGGGCCAAAGCGGCTGGCTTTGATTATCATTTGGTGAAGCCGGTGGACTTGAGTCAGTTGGTAACAGCCCTGGCGCCAAAGTGATGCGAGTTGCACGCTTTGTCGCGCCGGTGCCCAACGGGAGCAAGACGAATCGCGCTAGTTCAAGGCAGAATCAATGATCGAGCTGCACGAGGTTCCCGGCACAAACGTTCTCGAACTTTCGATCGACGGTAGGATTGGCGCCGCCGAGTTCGATGATCTGATCGCGAGGATGGAAGCGGCGATCACTCGACATGGCAAGATTCGCGTGCTGGAACTGGTTCGTTCGCTGGGCGGCATCCCGCCGTCGAAGTGGTGGGAAGACGTCAAGTTTGGCTTCAAGCACATGCGCGATATCGAGCGCGCGGCGATCGTTGCCGATCCAAAATGGATTGAGGTTTTTGCCAACCTGATGAACCCGTTCTTCTCGGCCGAGGTCCGCTATTTCAAAACGAATAAGATTGACGAAGCCCGGCAGTGGCTGGCCGAACAGACGCCCGCGTCGAAGCCGACCAAGTAAAACGGCCCGCGTCGTGGCGTCGGAAGACGCCTCACCCGCTACTTGCCACCGGTCACATCAATGAACGCGCCGGTCGTATACGACGCTTCGTCGGACAGCAACCAAAGAATCGCATAGGCCACTTCTTCGACGCGGCCGCCGCGTTTGAGCGGGACGAAATGCTTGACCCGCTCCAGCCGATTGGGCTCGCCGCCAGTGGCATGGATGTCGGTATCGATGAAACCCGGCCGCACGGCGTTGACGCGTATTCCTTCTTCGGCCACCTCGCGCGAGAGGCCGATGGTCAACGTATCGATCGCGCCCTTGCTGGCCGCATAGTCGACGTATTCGCCGGGCGAACCCAGCCGCGAAGCGCCGCTCGATACGTTGACGATGTTCCCGCCGGATCCACCGTGTTTGGTCGACATCCGCAGCACGGCCTCTCGGGCACAGATAAAGCTGCCGGTGACGTTGGCCGCCAGAATGCGGTTGATACGGGCCGCGTCCATGCCCTCGACGCGCATTTGTGTTTCGAGAATGCCGGCGTTGTTGACCAGCGCCGTCAGCCGGCCGAGCTCCTTGTCGACCGTTTCGAACATCCGCACGACATCGGCTTCTACTGCCACGTCGGCCTGCATGGCAATGGCACGCCCTCCGGCGGCTTCGATATCACGAACTACCTCGGCGGCCGCATCGCTGCGCTGGCGATAGTTGACGCAAACTGCGTATCCGCGCCGGCCGGCCAGTCGAGCCGTCTCCGCACCAATCCCGCGGCTGCCGCCGGTCACCAACAGAATCTGCTCCATCAACCCGATGCTTCCTCTCGGCGGCAGTTTTCAAACGACAGACGCAAGCTGCTCACGACAAGGTTACTGCTGCTGCGCCGGATGTCGCACCATCAATTGCTCGGTCTTAGGGTCATAGACGAATTCGTCTCCCTCGGGCAGTTCCGGCAACTGTACTCCATTTTCCTTGATAATGACGTTCATGAACTCTTCGTGCGTCTTGGGCCCTTTGTTGTCGTGCGACGCCTTGTAGAGTTTCATGGCGCTCGGGATTTGAATCTCGAAGGCGATCCGATCACCCGTTCGAAAGTAAACCTGCACCGGAGTGGTCACAAGACCGGGTCCACCGTAGTCGCGGCCTTTGGCACCAACGCCCACTTGGGCTTTTTCCAGAGTGCCGCCCGCATCGGCGGCCGGCTCGGTTGCGTCCGGAACGTTAGTGTCCGGGCCGCTGGTTTCTGGGGCGTTGCTCTCTGCCGCGGGCATCTCAGCGGCTAGCTCCTGCGTTGGAATGGCCGCGGAAGAATCTTCCGCCGCGACCGCTTCGGTTTCGTCGGCAGCCGAAGCCGGCTTGCCCGGCGGGGCAGGGGCGGGCGGGGCCGGGGCCTCGGCGGTTGTCGTGGGCGCCGGGGCTACATCGCCGCCACAACCAACCATCCATGTCAACGACATCCATGCGATCAAATACATGCTGAATTTCATCGCCCACCCCCAGCTAAGTTTGTGTCACTTGGTGATTCTGTCGGCCGACAAATCGAATTCCCAGCGCTCCATCTCAGCCAACAGCGGCCGCTTCGTCAAATCGAAATCCAACGGCGTTAGCGTCACGAAGCCCTTTCGCAGAGCCGAAACGTCGGTTTCGTGTTCTCCCTCGTGCGCAACGGGGTCCGACAGGGCCCAAAAGTAGTTGCGGCCGCGAGGATCGGTCCGCTTTTCGTACTGCTCGCCACTGCGTGCCAACCCCATCGGCACCACTCGCACTTCGCGCTGCGGGGTGTCCAAGGCCGACGTGGGAATGTTGAGATTGTAGAGCTGTGGTGCGGGGGATTTCTTGGCCAGGATCTGCTCGATCACGCCCCGCGCGATGACGGCCGCCTTTTCGAATTCGGCATGGTCGTTGAACTCGAGTGACACGGCAACGCTCGTCAGGCCGAAAAACGCGCCCTCGACCGCCGCCGCCACGGTGCCGGAGTACAACACGTTGATACCGGCGTTGAGTCCGCCGTTGATTCCGCTGACCACCAGGTCGGGCAGCCGCGGGCAGAACTCGTGAATGCCGATCTTCACACTGTCGGCCGGACTTCCCTCGACCGCCCAGCCACGCCGTTGGCGTGCTTCGAACAATTCCTTGACCACCAGCGGGCTGAGGTACGTAATCGCATGGCCCACGCCGCTTTGCTCGGTGGCCGGCGCGACGACGTACACGTCGCCAAGTTTTTCGAGCTCCCGTTCCATCGCAGCCAAGCCGGGAGCATAAATGCCATCGTCGTTGGTCAATAATATCAGCACGCGTACTCGGCTCTGGGTCCGTAAAAAGGAGCGCGGCAAGACCCGCGATCGAATCACTGTTCGCCCCAGTATACCGGTCGACAGTTCGCGGCGGCAAACCGGCTGCCTGCAATGCGAGTCGGGCGTGCAAGCCATCTGTTGCGGGTTTCGCGGCTGGAGACCCAGCTCCTCGGCCCCTAGCCGCCCGCCGGTCGATGTCCTATAATCCTCGGTTTGATACCCGTCGCGTCCGGCGGGTCTTTTCATTTTCCTGTGTGGACTTGTTGCCGGGCCGGGTGGAGCCCCCAATCACTTGCAAATGGATTGACGAACAGCGTGAAGCAGACTTCCGAGGCCACGATTGCCAATCGCACTGGGCTGGTCGGCGATGAGAAAGTGCTCATCCTCGACTTCGGTTCGCAATACGCTCAACTCATTGCCCGGCGCGTCCGCGAACTGAATGTCTATTGCGAGATCGTGCGGCACGACATTACGGCCGATCGGGTTCGCGAACTGGCGCCGCGCGGCATCATCCTCTCGGGAGGTCCCTCAAGCGTCTACGAGCCGGGCGCTCCGCGGGTCGATCCGGAAATCTTCCGCCTCGGCATTCCGGTGCTGGGAATTTGCTACGGACTGCACTTGGCCTGCGCTGCTTTGGGCGGCAAGGTCGACAGTGCCCACAAGCGAGAGTTCGGCCGCGCCAGCGTGCATATCACTTCGCACGCGGACCTTTTCGACAGCGTGCCCGAGTTGATGGAAGTCTGGATGAGCCACGGCGACCAGGTTTCGGAGAACTCCGCTGGCTTCGTCACCCTGGCCGAGACGAAGACCTGCCCTGTGGCTGCCGTACGGCACGAGTCGCTGCCGGTTTACGGGCTGCAATTTCATCCGGAAGTTACACACACTCCACTGGGCACCAAGGTGCTGGGCAACTTCCTTACCAAAATCTGCGGTTGCCAGGGAACCTGGCGGCTGGGCGATTTTGCCGATCAGGCGGTCGAAGCGATCCGCCATCGCGTAGGAAAGGACCGCGTCATCTGCGGCTTGTCGGGCGGAGTCGATTCGTCGGTCGTGGCGGCCTTGCTCTACAAGGCGATTGGTTCGCAGCTTTCCTGTATTCTCATCGACAATGGCCTGCTGCGAAAAGCCGAAGAGGCTTCCGTGATCCAGGAGTTTTCGGGCCACTTTAAAACCGACCTGCACGTCGTCAAAGGGGAAGACAGGTTCCTCACCGCGCTGGCCGGCGTCACCGATCCACAAGAAAAGCGTCGCCGTATCGGCCATGCGTTTATCGAGTGCTTTAGCGACGAGGCGGCGAAGATCTCCGGCGCTCGCTTTCTGGCACAAGGCACGCTCTATCCTGACGTGATCGAAAGTGGCGCGGCCGTCGATGGCCCGGCCGCCACGATCAAACTGCATCACAACGTTGGCGGCTTACCAAAGGACCTAAACTTTGAACTCATTGAACCGCTGCGAGATCTGTTTAAGGACGAAGTCCGGCGGTTGGGCCTGCAATTAGGGCTACCCGAGGATATCGTCTGGCGGCATCCGTTCCCGGGTCCGGGGTTGGCCGTCCGTTGCCTGGGCGAAGTAACCAAGGTGCGGCTCGACACGCTGCGCGAGGCCGATGCGATCGTGGTTGAGGAAATCAAAACCGCGGGGTTGTATCGCTCGACCTCGCAGGTGTTCGCCGTGCTGCTGCCTGTGCAGAGCGTCGGCGTGATGGGCGACGCGCGCACGTATCAGGACACGGTGGCCGTGCGGGCAGTGACGACCGAGGACTTTATGACGGCAGACTGGAGCCATTTACCCTACGAGTTGCTGGCTCGCATTTCGACGCGTGTCATCAACGAAGTGCAGGGGGTCAACCGCGTGGTCTACGACATCAGCAGCAAACCGCCGGCCACGATCGAGTGGGAGTGAACCGCTGTACTTGAGCTTGACGATTTGGTTCCCCTGGGCGGTCGGGACCGAACTGCTAAAATACATTGCGTCCGCGTGGCAGCACTCGTCTGCGGCGGCAATCGGAGTGCACACCGTTCGTGGCCGTCCTCGGGCCTTCTCCCGCTGATCTCACACCGCCGTGCTGGCGATACCGACCTCAAACAACTCCCTATTTGATGACCACATGGGAAAACAATACATCTATCAAATCGGCGAACTCACCAAGAAACACGGCCAGCGCGAAGTCCTCAAGAATATCTGGCTGGCTTTCTATCCGGGGGCCAAAATCGGCGTGCTAGGCCGCAACGGCTCCGGCAAGAGCACGTTGCTGCGAATCATGGCCGGCCAGGATCGTGACTTCGATGGCGAAGCGAAACTGACGGACGGCTTCACCGCGGGCTACTTGCCCCAGGAACCACAGCTCAACCCCGAGAAGGACGTGTGGGGGAACGTCGAGGAGGCCGTCGCTCCCGTTCGCAAACTGCTGACTCGCTACGACGAAATCAACGCCCGCTTCGCCGAGGACCTGAGTCCCGACGAGATGGAAAAGTTGCTGGCAGATCAAGCCAAGGTGCAGGACCAAATCGAACTGCATAACGCCTGGGAACTCGACCGGCAGATCGAAATCGCGATGGACGCGATGAACCTTCCGCCCGGCAATGCCGACGTGACGAAACTCTCGGGTGGCGAACGGAGGCGCGTAGCCTTGTGCAAGATTCTGCTCGAGCGGCCCGACTTGTTGTTGCTCGATGAACCGACAAACCATCTCGATGCCGAGAGTGTCGCCTGGCTCGAACGGCACCTCGCCGAATACACCGGCACCGTGGTGGCCGTCACGCACGATCGCTACTTCCTCGATAACGTTGCCGGGTGGATTCTCGAACTCGATCGCGGGCAGGGCATTCCCTGGGAAGGTAACTACTCCTCCTGGCTCGAGCAAAAGAAGAATCGCCTCGCACAAGAAGAAAAGTCCGCCAGCGCCCGGCAGAAGACGCTCGACAAGGAACTCGAATGGATCCGGATGGCTCCGCGTGCCCGGCAGGCCAAGAGCAAGGCCCGCATCAAGGCGTACGAAGAACTGGCCGCCGAGGATCAGGCCAGCCGCGACCAGGAACTGGAAATCCAGATTCCAGCCGGCAAGCACCTGGGCGACCTGGTGATTGAAGCAAACCATCTGAGCAAGGGTTTCGGCGACACACTGCTGATCGATAACCTCAGCTTCCGTTTGCCGCCCGGGGGTATCGTGGGGGTAATCGGCGCCAACGGAGTCGGTAAGACAACGCTGTTTCGCATGATTACCGGCGAAGGAAAGCCCGACGGCGGCGAGATTCGGATTGGACCTACGGTCGAACTTGGCTACGTCGATCAGAACCGCGATGCACTGGGGCCTGACAATACGGTTTATCAGGAAATCTCTGGCGGCCATGATACGCTGGAGATGGGCAAGCGAAAGATGAACGCCAGGGCCTACGTCGCACGGTTCAATTTCCAGGGGCAGGATCAGCAGAAGAAAGTCGGCACGCTTTCAGGCGGCGAGCGAAATCGCGTGCACTTGGCCAAGCTCTTACGGTGCGGCTGCAACGTGCTGCTGCTCGACGAACCGACGAACGACTTGGACGTCGACACGCTACGGGCGCTTGAAGAAGCCATTCTCAATTTCGCCGGCTGCGTGGTGGTCATCTCCCACGACCGCTGGTTCCTCGACCGCGTGGCCACGCACATCCTGGCCTTCGAAGGGGACAGTTACGTCCACTGGTGCGAGGGGAACTTCGATACGTACGAAACTCAGCGCAAAGAGCGGCTCGGAATGGAAGCCGACCAGCCGCATCGGATCAAGTACAAAAAATTGCAGCATTAAGGATCGTCGGAAGCCGGATGCATGGGGAATGGAAAAGTCAACTTGCCTTTTTCGAACGCAGTTTGTTCGACTGTTTTTGATTGACTTCCTTCGGCGCTCGGTTTTAATAGGAAGGTCTACTGCTTCTGGGGATTTCTGGTACCGCTAATCTGACGCTCTCGCACAACTCGACGTCGCTCGCTTTCGCGTCGGGTTTCTTTGCTGGTTCGCTCGCGTTGCCCGCGTTTGCGACGCACGGCGAGTTTCGCCCAGCCTATTGTTCTGCCTTTCACGTTCAGGAGTTCGCATGTTTCGGCGACTTGTTTACGCGGTGTTCGTACTGGTGTTGTCGTGCTTTTCGGTTGCGGCCGATCCGGTGGTACTGCAATTTTCCGGCCGCGTGGATGGTAGCGGAGTGGCCGCGGTCGATGCGACCTCGGCCACTTGGACCAACTACTACTACGGCACCCCCGATGCACTCACGCTCAACGGCTTGGCTTGGGACCCGCAAACGAATCCGACACTTGACGCATCTGGTTCGCCGCTTTTGCCGACGGATCTGTCGGGCTATCGGGCCAATGTCACGAAGTCGTCCGGTCGCGATAGTGTGGCCGCGGAGATCATAGGAAACCAGCTGCTGGTTTATGTCGACGACACGCCGAACGGCGACGACTTGTACCAGTTCGCGGTCACACTCACACCACAGCCACCGCCACCCGCCACACCGACCGTCCAGTTGCACCTGCAAGGACGGTTCGACGGCAGCGATCGGATCGTCATTGATCAATCCGGCGCGACGCTCGATCATCTGCAATGGGCCAACCCAACCGACCTGACTCTCAACGGAGTGGCGTGGGACGCGACCTCGGACCCGACGCTTCCCAATAGCGGTGCCACGGAGTTCCTGTCGGCGCCGGTGCTGTTTTCCTCCGCCGAGTTCGCGAAGAATGCCGGCCGTGACCTGGCCTCGTACGAAGTCTTCGACAATCGCGTCGAACTGATTTTCGCGGATAGTCCCGTGGGCGACGACTTCTACGACGTCACGCTCACGTTCGCCACCGTGCCGGAACCGGCAAGCATCAGCTTGGCGGCGCTGGCCATGGCAACAATTGTACTTGTCACGACGCGTCGCCAGCGAAAGCGCTAATCGCCCTCACTCCCGCGGCGGCAATTCACCGAGTTGGATGTTCCGAAACGACAGGTCCGTCTTTGGGTCGTGGCCTTGGATGGCGATCGTGCCGGCTTCCAGACGCAGGCCGTTGCGGGCGTTTTCGTTCGGATCGCGGGTATCGGTCCAGTCGCTCACCTGGTAGCCGTTGACCCAGGTAGCCATATGGTCGCCTGCGACAACGAGCGTCTTGTGAAACCATTTGAAATCGTCGCTCACGACCTTACGCGCCTTTTGTCGCCGGTAGAACGCCCCAGTACCGTAGTCGATGGGTTTCGTGCGGTCGCCGAAGTAGCCGTTTTGGATTTGGCTCTCGTAGCCCTGCCAGAACTGGCCGGGGATGTTGCGGAAGAAGATTCCCGAGTTAAGAAACACGCCGTTGGAAAACACGTCGGTCTGGAGCACGAAGTCAGCTACCGGCTGTTGGTATTCAATCTGGCCATTGCCGTTCTTCACATTCAGCCAGCCCTCGGGCGTGACCGAGAAGACGCTTTTCTTGTCCGGAAACACCTTCCAGCCGGCCAAGTCCTTACCATTGAAAATCGGCACCAGGCCAAGTGGCTTGAGCTTGACGTTGCGAAACTCGACGCGTCCCTGGTTGAACTGCAGGCCGATGTAGCCGCGGCCCAGGGGAGCGGGGTCGATGTAGTCGAGCACTTGCTCATTGTCGACGTCCACGGTGAAGTGTCCCGCCTCGGCCTTCACCGTGAAGGTTCGCCACGTCGTCGTATCATGCGTGCCGGTCGCTTTCTCGCGATTTACGAAACTTCCGGTGGGGAAAGGGCTGACGTTGTCATCAGCGATGTTCAGTTCGTAGCAGTCCGTGGCCGGGTTTTTCGGTTGGACGGGCGTGCGCAGAAAGACACCACTGTTGGTCCCCTGCGGTGCGCGAAAATCGACTTTCAAGACAAAGTCTCCAAACAGCGACGTGGTGTTCAATAATCCCTTGTCGCCCGAATCGACCGAGATCACGCCATCCGCCACTTTCCAATTGGCGTCGCTGTTGGCCTTCCAGCCGAAGGTTGTTTCGCCGTCGAACAGCAGGATCCAGCCGTCGTTGAGTTCCTGCTCGGTGAGCGTATTGGGCGCCTGTTCGGCGAAGGCATGAGCCGCAAAGACAAACAGAACCGCGGTGATGCATGCGCGAGAAATCATGTCAAGCTTTCGTTTGGGTGTGCGGTGTGGAAGCCAGGCAGGTGCAACAATTTTAGCATGCGTGGCCGAGTGCATCCAAGATTCGCGCGACAGGCACGCTCATGTGCGATATTGGAAGGAAATCGATGGGACGCGCTCGCGACATCGACTCGGCTCGTGTGCAAAGCTCAACGCTCGGCCGATTTCCGGTTCACTTTCTAGATCTCGCCGAGCGCCTGGCTTGGCCCGGTAGCGCCTGCTACTCAGAGCGCACTTTTCACACTACAATGGAATCCATACCCTGGCGGTTCCCTCCCTCTGTGCCCACCGCTCGAGTTTTCGACATGCGACTTGTCCTAGGATTACTGCTGTTGGCTGTGGCAGTCCCGGCGGCGGCCGCGCCGGTCGATTTTGAACGCGAAATCCAGCCACTCCTGCTCAAACACTGCCACGAGTGTCACGGGCCCGTGAAGCAGGAGGCCGGACTGCGGCTCGATCGTCGCGAAGGAGCGTTGAGAGGGGGCGATTTGGGCAATGCCATCGTGCCGGGCAAGAGTGCCGAGAGTCTACTTGTCCACGTGCTCACCGGCGCGAGCGAACAGGTTTCGCGCATGCCGGCCGACCGCGATCCACTGCCGGTCGAACAGATTGAACTGATCAAGCGGTGGATCGACGAGGGGGCCGCGTGGCCTGAAAGCAAAGCGGCGGAAGTCGACAGCCGCCGCGATCACTGGGCTTTCCGCGCGCAATGCGACCACTCGCGCCGACGGTCAAGAACACCGCCTGGCCGCAGAACGATATCGACCGTTTTATTCTGGCCAAGCTCGAAGCCGAGGGACTCGGCCCGTCGCCACCGGCCGACCGCGTAACGCTGTTGCGCCGGCTGAGTCTCGATCTCGTCGGGCTGCCGCCGTCGATTTCCGAGGTCGATGCTTTTTTGGCGGACAGCAGTCCAATCGCGTACGAAAATCAAGTCGAGCGATTGCTCGCCTCGCCACACTACGGCGAGCGATGGGGACGGCATTGGCTCGACGCGGCCAGGTATGCCGACTCCGACGGTTTTGAAAAAGACAAGTCACGAAGCGTCTGGATGTATCGCGACTGGGTCGTCTCCGCTTTCAATCGCGACTTACCGTACGACCGCTTCCTTGTCGAACAGCTTGCGGGTGACCAGCTTCCTGGTGCCACGCAGGACCAGATCGTGGCTACCGGGTTCCTGCGTAACTCAATGCTCAACGAAGAAGGAGGCATCGATCCCGAACAATTCCGCATGGAAGCGATGTTCGATCGGATGGACGCTTTGGGCAAGTGCGTGTTGGGGCTCACGATCCAGTGCACACAGTGCCACGACCATAAATTCGATCCGCTGACGCAACGAGATTATTACCGGCTGTTCGCCTATCTGAATAACGACCACGAAGCGCAGCCCACGGTCTATCGACCGGAAGAACTCGCAACCTGCCAGCAACTGTTGGCCGAGATGCGACGAATCGAAACCGGCCTACAGGAAGCGACGCCCGATTGGCGCGAGCGGATGGCGTCATGGGAGGCGGAGGTATCGAGCAGCCTGCCCGAGTGGAAAGTGCTGACGCCTGAGAACTATGTCGACGTGGGCGGCGGCGCAAAGCTGCGATTGTTGTCCGATGGTTCGATGCTGTGCGGCGGGTATGCTCCCACGCACTGCACCTTCCGCGTGGATGGAAAAACCGAGCTAACAAAAGTGACCGCGATTCAATTGGAATTGCTCACCGACCCAAACTTGCCACGCGGCGGCCCCGGCCGGTCGTACAAAGGCACGTCCGCGCTGACGCAGATCAAGGTCGAAGCCCGACCGGCGTCAGGCGGCGATCTGGCGGAAGTCAAAATTGCCGAAGCGACCGCCGACTTCGGACAATGCGAATCACCGCTCGAGCCTGTGTTTGACGATCGCTCCGGCAAGAATCGCGTGGTCGGTCCGGTATCGTATGCGATCGATAACAAGGACGAAACCGCCTGGGGAATCGATGCGGGGCCCGGTCGCCGCAATCAGCCGCGCAAGGCAGTGTTCCGTTTCGAAAAACCAATTGCGTTTGACTCGGGCGCGGCCTTGGCAATCTCCCTCGTGCAAAATCATGGCGGCTGGAATAGCGACGATCATCAGAACAACCTGGTGGGACGCATTCGCGTGTCGGTCACTTCCGCCGAAAACGCCCAGGCCGATCCGGTGCCGGTGAAGGTTCGCAAGATCCTAGCGACACCTGCCGCCGAGCGAACGCCGGCTCAAATCGCCGAAGTTTTCAGCTACTGGCGCACCACCGTGCCGGAGTGGAACGAAGCCAACGAGCAAATTGATCGGCTTTGGCAGAAATGGCCCGAGGGAACGACAAGCCTGGTGCTGGCCAGCCGTGGCGAATTTCGCGAAACGCGGATGCTCAAGCGGGGTGATTTCCTGAAGCCAGGAGATGCTGTTTCGGCGGGCGTACCTGAGGTTTTGCACGACATGCCCGCGGATGCTCCGCCGACGCGTTTGTCGCTGGCCCGCTGGCTGGTCGATCCCAAAAGTCCAACCACGGCCCGTGTGTTCGTCAATCGCATGTGGCAAGCCTATTTTGGCACGGGCATCGTCAGCACGAGCGAGGACTTCGGCGTGCAGAGCGAGCCGCCCAGCCATCCGCAGCTGCTTGATTGGCTGGCCTGCGAGTTCGTCGACCGTGGTTGGAGCATCAAAGCCATGCACCGGCTGATCGTCCACTCAGCCGCGTATCAGCAGTCGTCGAACATTTCTCCCGATCTCTTCGAACGCGATCCATACAATCGGCTGCTGGCGCGGGCGCGGTTTCGAGTCGAAGGTGAAATCGTGCGCAACGTCGCGCTGGCCGCCAGCGGCCTGCTCAATCCGAAGCTCGGCGGCGAAAGCATTTTCGCACCCATCCCGCAGAGCCTATTGGCGCTAAGTTACGCGCCGCTGACCTGGAACGAGGAGACGGGACCCGATCGTTATCGCCGCGCACTGTACACGTTCCGCCGACGATCCTTGCCGTATCCGATGTTGCAGAACTTCGACACGCCGAACGCCGACTTTTCTTGTGTTCGCCGACAACGATCGGACACGCCGCTGCAAGCGCTCACGACACTCAACGAGGTGATCTTCACCGAGTGCGCCCGGACGCTAGCCCGCCGCGCACTGGCAGAAGCCGGACCCGGCGACGAGGAGCGAATCGAGCATGCGTTCCGCTTGTGTGTCAGCCGTTCGCCCAGCAACGCCGAACTGCAGACGCTGGTCGACCTGCTCAACAAGCAGCGGCAGCGGATTGCCGAAGGGTGGCTCAATCCACGCGAGATTGCCACTGGAAAAAACGAATTGCCGGGCGAATTGCCGCCGGGAGCAACACCGACGGAACTGGCGGCGTATACCGTGGTTGCACGCGTGCTGTTGAACCTGGACGAAACGATCACGAAGCCATGACTTTCCGATTTCCGGGAAAGGCCGGTGCAAGCATGAACCTACGCGAATCCATGCAGCGACAGATTTCCCGCCGCTGGTTCCTTGAGCAGTGCGGTGTCGGACTGGGATCGATCGCCTTGAGTTCCTTGCTAGGCGGCAGTTCCACGGCATCGCCGGCGCCGATCGACCCGCTCGCTCCCAGACAGCCACACCACACGCCCAAAGCGAAGCACGTCATTTTCTTGTTTCAGGCCGGCGCCCAGCCACCTCGACCTGTTTGACTATAAACCAGAGCTGGTCAAGCTCGACGGAAAGTTGCCTCCGGCGGAGCTGCTCGAAGGCTATCGCGCGGCTTTCATCAATCCGCAGTCGACATTTCTCGCTCCCAAGTTCAAATTTGCCAAGCACGGCCAGTCGGGTGCGGAACTTTCCGAATTGTTGCCCCATCTGGCCGAAGTGGTGGATGATGTGGCGATTGTCCGGTCGCTGGTGACCGATGCGTTCAACCACGCGCCGGGCCAAATCATGATGAATACCGGCTCGCAGCAGTTCGGCCGTCCAAGCTTTGGCGCCTGGACGACGTATGGTTTGGGGAGCGAATCGCGCGACCTGCCGGGGTTCGTCGTGTTGAACTCGGCGAAAAAGGGAACGAGCGGCGGCGCGAGCAATTGGGGCTGTGGATTTTTGCCGACGGTCTATCAGGGCGTGCCCTTTCGCAGTCAGGGAGATCCGGTACTGTTTCTGTCAAACCCGCCCGGCTTCGACCAACAGGCGCAGCGAGACTCGCTTGATGCCCTGGCGAAGTTGAACGCCGATCGGCTCGATGTGGTGGGCGATCCAGAAATCGCCACCCGGATTAACTCCTTCGAACTGGCCTATAAGATGCAGACCAGCGCGCCCGACCTGATGGACATCTCGCAGGAATCCCAAGAGACGCTGGCGATGTACGGCGCCGAACCTGGCAAACCGTCGTATGCCACCAATTGTTTGCTCGCCCGCCGTCTCGTCGAACGGGGCGTGCGGTTCGTGCAACTTTTCCACGAGGCCTGGGACCATCACGGCGGCTTGACCAAGGGACTCAAGGATCAGACCGGACTTACCGACAGGCCTTCGGCCGCTCTGATCAAAGATCTCAAGCAACGGGGATTGCTGAACGAAACGCTCGTGATCTGGGGAGGCGAGTTTGGACGCACGCCGATGGTGCAGGGGGGCAACGACGGTCGCGACCATCACCCGAACGCCTTCACCATGTGGATGGCGGGTGGCGGCATCAAGCCGGGCATCACGCTGGGCGAAACCGATCCCTACGGCTTCAACACCACGGTCGATCGCGTGCACGTTCACGATCTGCATGCCACGCTCCTGCATTTGTTGGGCTTCGACCACACGAAGCTCACCTATCGCTTTCAAGGCCGCGACTTCCGTCTCACCGACGTCCACGGCAACGTGGTGCGGAAATTGCTGGCGTGATAGTATCTTGCCGGCGTCTTGACTACCCACTTGAGGGGCGATTATTCTATTGATTCCTGAGGATTACCTCTTCATTTCAATCCAATGCAATTCGGAGCGGCGCTACTGGAAGTTTGTCACACGCCTTGCGTAGGCGTGGCAGCGGTGCGATTGAAAATCGACCGTCAGTATGCATGACGCCCGTTCAGTAGCTCTACCTAATTGCTCCACCTGTGAAGAGGTCCTCATCGATGCACGGCTCCAAGCGAGTTGTCATTTTTGCCGCGGCGCTCAGTTTTGTAAGCACCGCCCACGCCAGTTCTGTGAACACCGTTTTTACGCTCGACGCGAGCCAAAGCCAAGTCACGCTGAACGCAGTTATTGGTGGCGTAGTACCGGTCGTCGAACAAGCTCCCGGATCCTTGACGTCGCACCTGGACGGCACGCTAGCCGTTCAAATCGAACTCGCAGGGAGTGTTCCAACGACACTAGCGATCACGTCGACGAGCAGCGTTTATGCGATGGAACACCCCGGTGACTTTCAACCGGACGGTGGCCCGGCGGACTTCGCCGGCATCTACGATTTGGGCGCCATCTTTCCCGGTGTCGTTGGCACGTCTTCAATACACGACTTTGTCACGGATATTTCCGGCGGTCCGCAGGCGGTCGATGGAGTAGGCGAGTTCGAAGTTGCCGGCTTGTTTCTCCGCACCACCGCGACGATGAATTGGGACGCTCCGGGAATTACTTCAGGTAGTTACAATGGCTATCTTGATGACTACATCACGGAGTCGTCGACCGGGCACCTCAGCCTCGTCGGCGATCTGCTCATGCTGACGCTGCCCTATTCGATTGACTTGCCCGACGCTCCCGCAGCGCTTGGCGGCATCGAAGTCAACTACCGCTTGACCGGCCTGATCGTAGCCACGGCAATTGTGCCGGAACCCCAGACAACCATGTGGATGGCAGCTGTGGGGGCCGGCCTGGCGATGGGCGCGCTCAGAGTGCGTCGAACTGCCGGCGGCCGGCGCGCATAAGCAATTCCTAGCGCTGGAACGCTTTGCCAAATCTCGGTTCGCGACCTAAGTATCTATAGCGTTGCGCCCGCACCCGGTGCGCGCATTCGATACGACTGGCACAATCCGCGAGCAGGTCTTGCGGTCGTTCGCGAAGGATCCAGGCATGATGCGTGTGGCGGTGATTGGGGCCGGGCCGGCGGGGCTGACGGCCGCCTACCAACTGGCGAAGGCCGGCGTCGAAGTCGAGGTGTTCGAAGCTTCGGGCTCGGTGGGCGGACTGGCCCGCAGTTTCACGCTGTGGGATCAGACAGTCGATCTCGGCCCGCATCGTTTCTTTTCGAGCGATGCTCGCGTTAACCGTTTGTGGCTCGAAATCGTCGGCCGCGACTACCAGATGGTCGACCGCATGACGCGGATCTACTACCGCGGGCGATTCTTCAACTATCCATTGGCAGCCGGCAATGCCCTGCGAAACCTGGGGCTCGTCGAAGCCGCCGGATGCCTGGCCAGCTATGTCAAGCAGCAGTGCCGAGCTAAACAGCAGGGCGAAGGCAATGAAAACGAGGACGCCAGCTTCGAAGACTGGGTCGTGAGCCGGTTCGGCCGACGGCTGTTCGAGGTCTTCTTCAAGACTTACAGCGAAAAGCTCTGGGGGATTGGCTGCCAAGATCTCGACGCCGACTTTGCGGCCCAGCGAATCAAGAAGCTTTCGCTCGGCGAAGCAGTGAAGAACGCACTTGGTCTGGGATGGGCGAAACATCGCACGCTCGTCGATCGCTTTGCCTTTCCCAATGCCGGCACCGGCATGGTCTACGACCGCATGGCCGACTACGTGCGCGGACTGGGGGGCAACGTGCACCTCAACCGCCCAATTCGGCGTGTCATCCAGGAAGGAGGTCGTGTTCGCGGCCTGGTCACGCGATTGGGCGATGTCCTGCGCTTCGACCAAGTCGTTTCAACGATGCCACTGACCCTGATGGTCAAGAGTCTTGACGACGTACCGTACGAAGTCGTGCGTGCGGCGGACTCACTCACGTTTCGCAATACGATCCTCGTGTATCTCCGCGTCGACGGTCGTGACTTGTTTCCCGATCAATGGCTATACGTGCATTCCCCCGAACTGCTGACCGGCCGAGTGACGAACTTCCGCAATTGGGTGCCGGAGCTGTACGGTTCGTCGCCCGACACGATTCTCTCGCTCGAGTACTGGTGCAATGACGGCGAGGAACTTTGGCGGCAATCCGACGACGAATTGATCCGCCGCGGTGCGACTGAAATGACGACCACCGGGTTGCTCGCCGGCGCGCCGGTGACCGCCGGCCACGTCGTGCGACTTCGTCGCTGCTACCCCGTTTATGCCCGCGGTTATAAGCGGCACGTGCGGCGAATCACCCAATATCTTGACACCGTGCGGGGGCTCACGGCAATCGGACGATACGGGGCCTTCAAATACAACAACCAGGATCACAGCATCCTGATGGGCTTGCTTGCAGCCGAAAATCTGCTCGAGCACCGAGAACACAACCTGTGGGGCGTCAACACCGATTACGAGTCGTACCAGGAGTCAGGCGTCATTACTGACGCGGGCCTGGTCACGACGAACGCCTGATCGAACAACAAGGAGCCCCGATGAACTCCTCGACTGGTGCCAAACTATCGAGCTGGCGAATCCCCAACACACGTCGCGAGGCGGTGACGTCGTCGGCCATCGGAGTAACCCTGGCCTTAGGCCTCGCCATCACGCTCGCGCAAACAGCGGTGGTCCTCCTGGTGACGATCACCGCCGGGCAAGGCGTGCCGGGTGAAAACGCATATCAGACGTTGTGCCAGTGGGACGGACATCTGTATGCCAGGGTCGTGCGCGACGGCTATCAAACGACGATCCCACCCACGGCTTCAATCGACTTCGAACAATCGAACGTGGCGTTTTTTCCCGGTTATCCGCTGTTGGCGCACACGCTCAGGCGGTTGTCGGGCGATTGGCTCTCCATTAAAGGGAGCCTGGTGCTGGCCGCGCAATTGGCGGCCTGGGGCTTTTGGACTTATTGGCTCCTTTTCTTACGCCGTTTTCGTACTCCGAGACAACTGGCGCTCCTTGCCACGCTGGCCGTTGCCTTGCACCCGGGCGGATATTATTTGGTCGTCGCGTACTCCGAATCATTGTTCCTGTTTGGAATGGTGGGCTTCTTCTATTGGCTGGGCGACAAGCAAGGACGCTGGCGATGGGCCTTGCCGCACGGAGCGATGATGAGTGCGACACGGCTAGGGGGTTTGCCGGTTTCATTCGTGCCGCTCATTGCGCAACTCATGGTCGAGTTCTCACCGGCGGCGCAGATGGCAATGGTGCACCGCCGCGCCGCGGACGGCTGGCAACTGACACGTCGCTCGCTGGCCGCTTGCCGAACGCGGGCCTGGGACGACCGCCGCACCTTCGCACGGCTTGCGCTGGTAGGCCTGGTTGCCAGCCTGGGCGGACTGGCGTTCTTCGCGTACTGCCAATGGCGGTTCGGCTACTGGGATATGTACTTTTGGACGCAGCAGGAAGGGGCGGCCGTTTCGGCCGATTGGATCTGGTGGCTCAAGCCGAGTAGCTACTCGTTCTTCGGCTCGCCGTTTTACGAGCACTGGGAATGGCCGGACGACCTCAGCCGCTTTTGCGTGCTGTTGACCGTCGTGTTTTTGCTGGTCATGACGCGGTGGGAACTGCGGCGTGCCAAGGAGGGCGATAAGACGCTGCCTCAGCGGCTGCCGTTCTACCTTTCGGCGGCCGGGTTGTTTTTCCTGCATGCGGCGGGGGTCTCTCCGATCATGATGCAAAGCATGTTCCGCTACTGCCTCGTGGTGCACTCGCTGTTGCTGCTGGCGCTGTTGCATGCCTGCCGGCAGGGGCCAGTTCCCGCATGGCTTGCACGGCCGCGCATCAGCCGACTGGCGATCGGCTTCGCGCTGCTGGCATGTTTGCAGATCGCGCTGCTGTGGCGGTACTTCACCAACCAGTGGGTTGCGTAGCGGAAGTCGCCACCGGCAAAGCCAATGCGCCGCGTGCTTGCGCGAGTCTTCATCTCGCATCCTGCCAAATAGTTGCGTGTTTTCGCGTCTCCTCCTATAAAGACCGCATTGGAAGCACCGGTTTTGCCTAGGAGATGCAAAATGAAATCGCGATTGATGGCGGTCGTCGTCGGGCTGGTTTGCGTGGCGGCATACGGGGCCGATTGGCCGCAGTGGCGCGGTCCGCATCGCGACGGCATTTCGGCTGAAACCGGTCTGCTGGCCGAATGGCCCAAGGACGGGCCACCGCTCGTGTGGCACGCAAAGGACATCGGCGACGGCTATTCCACGCCGGCAGTCGTCGGCGATCGCCTGTTTGTGATCAGCAACGAGGGAATGGACAACGAATACGTGCAATGTCTGAACGCGGCCGACGCGAAACAAGTGTGGAGCACCACGATCGGCAAGGTTGGCCCGAACCAGGGACCGCAATATCCTGGCGCACGAAGCACGCCGACCGTTGACGGCAACGTGCTGTATGTTCTCGGTTCGGACGGCGATTTGGCTTGCCTCGATACCGACAGCGGCGACATCAAGTGGACCAAGAATCTCCGTAGCGATTTCGACGGCAAGCCCGGCAAATGGGCCTACGCCGAGTCGCCACTGGTCGACGGTGAGAAGCTGGTTGTCACCCCCGGCGGAGCCGACGCCACGATCGTGGCCCTCGACAAGAAGAACGGCGAGGCCATTTGGAAGTGTGCCACGCCCGAGGCCGACGAAGCCGGTTACGCGTCGATCATCGTCGTGAACTCCGGCGGGCTGAAGCAATACGTGCAATTCCTGGCCAAAGGCCTGGTCGGAGTCGATGCGGATACCGGCAAGTTGCTGTGGCGCTACGACCGCACGGCCCAGGGGAGCCCCGCCAACATTCCCACTCCGGTGGCCAACGATCAGTTGGTCTATAGCGCGGCCGGACGCAGCGGCGGCGGCCTGGTGAAGTTGAACGTCGATGGCAAAACGGTTGACGCCGAGCAGGTTTACTTCGAACCCAAAATGCCCTCGAGCATCGGCGGTTCGGTCGAAGTTGGCGGTTACCTCTATGGCACGAACGGCGAAAGCTTGATGTGCGTCGAATTCGCCACCGGCGACGTGAAGTGGCAGAATCGAAGCGTGGGCAGCGCTTCGGTGTTGGCCGTAGACGGCAGGCTGTACGTCAAAGGCGATACGGGCGAAATGGCGCTGGTCGAAATCACGCCCGACGAGTATCGCGAGAAAGGCCGCTTCACGCTTCCTGACCAACCCGACCGGGGGCGAGCGAAAGCCTGGGCCTACCCGGTGCTGGCGGACGGCAAGCTTTACGTCCGCGATCTGGGCAGCCTGTGGTGTTACGACGTCTCGGCGAAGTAGGGCCTCGCTGGGCAAAGTGTCGGCAAGCGTGCCTGATGGCATGAAAGTGGTCGGCGGTTCGCCGCGCGACGTGCCTTGTGTCGTTTTCATTGTTCCGCGTTCCGCGTTCATTCGTTCGCCATGCCTTTGTTCTCTCGTCGCAGTTTGCCGATCGTCGTGGCCTTGTTTGCGCTGTGCGGCGTCGTGCTTTACCTGGAAGGCCGCGTTGGCTGGTGCAAGTATGGGTTTAGCGTTTGGAGCCCGGCTTGGAGTCATTGCACTTCGCAGAACCTGTTCGATCCGTACACGCTTTCGCATGTGTTGCATGGCGTGATCTTCTATTGGGCCCTCCGTCTGCTCGTGCCGCAGTGGCCGCTGGCGTGGCGGCTGGTTGCGGCGCTGGGCGTGGAAGTGTTTTGGGAACTCGTCGAGAACTCCCCCTGGATCATCGACCGTTACCGGCAGACCACCGCCAGCCTCGATTACACGGGCGACAGCATCCTCAACTCGCTCACCGACGTCGCGGCGGCGCTGGCCGGTTTCGCCCTGGCCAGCCGCATCAGTTGGAAAGCGGCGGCCGCGGTGTTCGTGGCCTTCGAACTGGCCGCACTGGCCATCGCTCGCGACAACCTGACGCTCAACGTGCTGATGCTCCTGTGGCCCATCGATGCCATCAAGCATTGGCAGGTGCCGGGCTGAGCCGAATTCGTCCTGCGCGACCGCCCGCCGCTTGACCGCCAACACGGAACAATCCGCGCGTGTTGTGGCCCGATTTGGAATTTCGAAGATTTTCAAGTGGCTCGATTTTCGCGCTGCACTTTTTGTGAAACTTTTCATTCCTAAGGGAGGCCGAAAAACCGAACAATTCACCTCCCCAAATCCTGCATTTGCCCTCGTTTGACCATCAAAAAAACCTCCATCGCCCGAGTCTGAAATCTCCCAACCGTAAGCTAGCCGAAGTGCTGGCCCGAATTCAAATACATCTTCGATCAGGCTCCATTCCTCGGGTTCGCTTGCGTCAAAGTAGCAGGCTCACGCCGTGAGCCGTCGCGGCAGCACGTTGGACGCAACCGATCGCGTCCGGTTGGCAGAGAGGCTCGGGTGTCAATCAGTCAGCAGCGGACAAGCTGGGACGCCGTACTGGTTCGACCGACCACAGCAGGTCGCGAGGCAACGAGCAGTGCCGCCCGAACGGCTCACGGCGTGAGCCTACTACTCTGCGCAGGGCGGCCCGGTCAACTTTGTTGTCCGGCTGCCGCGGGGCCAGGAGGGGCAAGGATTGCCGTCTTGCGCCTGCATGAGAGGGGATCGTGCGGACGATGGCTCCCATTGCTTCGCAACACCGCCAACCGCTTGGTATCGCCTCGTTCTTGGCGACGGATCTCTGAAATTCGACCTGACGTGCGTCTCGAAGCCGTATCCGGTCCACACTTGGTTTTGCAGACCCACCCCGTCGAGGCGATGGCTGCGGTGAAAACGTTTTGCGATTCCCTTGGCACTCGCTGAGCCAAGGTCGTCTGCGCTTTCGTTTATCCGCCCGTAAAACTCCCGGGGCCGTTATAATGCGGGGTAAGGGGACAACGAGCGAACATGAGCGTGGCTACGAGTCGATGCGAAGGTTGAGACACGCTTGCTCAATTTGCCGCGGCCGAGGACGAACCAATGAACGTTTCGTTTCGTCAGCTGGTTTCGTTTCACGCGGTTCTGGTCGCGGTTGCGCTACCGATTCAGTCAGGGTGTGGGGAGAATCCATCCAAGACACGAAAATCGCACATCACCTGGGATTCGCCCAAGATGCTCGAAATCAAGAGAGAATGGGATTCGTTGCGGGATACCTTTGCAAAGACACCAGCGAAGATTTCAGTCGCCAAGTTCGACGCGCATCGAGAACTTGTAAGGATGCAAGGCGACCTTTTGAGAAAGAGCCTTTCCGATAGCGATGTGCGGCATTTGGTCGCGTCGTGCGGGACGCTGCCGACGCACTGGAGGGATTGGAGCAACTTCGACCGAGCAATGGTTGAATTCATGCTTGACGTGCTCGTGTACTCGCGGGACCGCGAAAGCCTTGTCGCCTTGCTCTCGGCGCGATTTCCGCTACGCGTTGGCAATTGGCCCATTGAGTATTATCTGGCGCAACAAGGACGGCTCGACGATCCCATTCTGATTCTCGGAGAGGCGTATACGAAGTGCCCGGTTCCCGACGTACGCCATGACATTGCGGCCGCAGTCCGCCGGGCTTTCGGCGGCGTTGGAATCACTGGCAAAGACAATGCCGATTTCGTCACGAGCGCCATGCGGTGGTATGACACAAACAAGCAGCATTTGGCGGTTAACACCGGGTACTTCGACGAGCTTTGGCCAATAGAACCGGAGGAAGGAGCCTTAGGTGGTGTACCGTATGAGAGAATATGGAGTCAGACTAAGCTCTTTACGAACAAACAGAATGGGGGACAGCCGCGGAGCGGCACCAATCAATCCGACCACGCCGGGTCCCAGACTCTAGGCAAGCCTGCGAATGAGGCATCCCCCCAGCGCGAGACTAGCGGTCGGGCGAAAGACGAATTGGCCAGGCTGAACGGTACGTGGGAAGTAGTCGAAGCCACAGATAACGGGGAGCAAGTACCCGAAGCAAAGATCAAAGGTTTTCGGTTTGTCTTCCACGAGGAGATGCTGGAATGGATCGGCCCAAACGGGAAGAAAGAAGATGAGTTTCGCGTTCGGCCGGCGCGTCAACAAGAGCCGTCAGCAATCGACCTCGTGCAAACACCCAGATTCGCACCGCAGAAAGAGCGGACCACTGCGCTGGTCCACGAATTGCAGGAAGAAACCGCGTCGGCCATCTACGAGCTAAAGGGAGATTCTTTGCGAATATGTTTTCCCCGGCGTGGCGCGTGGCAAAGGCCGACTTCGTTCGATATCAAGAGAGGTTCAGGGGAAACTTCATTTACCTTGAAGCGGGTAAAGTAATAGTCTTAATGACAGAGGGCGGTGCCGGCTGATTCTCGAATCATCGCCGGCTGACCGCGGACGATCGCTCCCATTGTTTCGCAACACCAACACCGACAACGAGTCTTGGGTGCCACCCGCGGTAGGTCGGTCGCGGGAATCTGTCAGGCCGTGGCCTGATCAACACACGTTCGGCTCGGCGTTCCGCGCAGGTGAAGAACCAGCGATCAAGGATGCTCGTTTTCGCGGCCGCTGGCGAGCGATCGCAAAGTTTACTAAAACTATCCAGCGGCAGGGCGCCAGCACGCGCTGGGCGCTGGCGCACGGCGAACGTTCCAGGAGCAACGACTCATGACTCACCCGTCGCGACCAACGCGTGGACTGCGCACGACGGCCGTGCACGCCGGCGAGTATCCCGACCCCGTTACCGGCGCGTCGGCTCCCAACCTGGTGATGTCGACCACGTTTGTTACCGATGACGTGGCGGGTTTTTCAGCCCACGACTTGGACGAGAGTTCCGGTTATCTCTACAGCCGCTGGTCGAACCCGACCGTAAGCCAACTCGAGCGCAAGCTGTGTGCCCTGGAGGGGGCCGAGGCGTGTCTGTGTTTTGGCTCGGGCATGGCCGCGACCTGCGGCGTGCTGTTCTCGCTCTTATCGCAGGGCGATCACGTGATTCTCACCGACACGAATTACGCCGGGGTGGCGGAAGTGGGGCGCGATACGCTGCCGCGCATGGGGGTCGACGTTTCGCTGGTTGATACGTCGCAGCCGGCCGGCGTGAAGGGGGCGATGCGGCCCAATACGAAGCTGGTGTGGCTGGAGTCGCCGGCCAATCCCATCCTGCGCTTGACGGACCTGGCGGCCGTGGTGGACGTGGTGCGTTCGCAGGACGGCATCAAGGTTGCGGTCGACTCGACGTTTGCCACACCGGTTGCCACGCGTCCGCTCGAGTTGGGCGTCGACTACGTGATGCATTCGCTGACCAAGTATATTGGCGGCCATGGCGATGCCCTCGGCGGAGCGGTGTTAGGATCGAAGCAGGATATCGCGGCCCTGCGCTTGGAGGCCGGCATCCACTACGGCGGAGTGCTCTCCCCGTTCAATGCGTGGCTCATCCTTCGCGGCGCCGCGACCTTGCCGGTGCGCATGCGGGTGCACGAGGAAAACGCGCTCGAAGTGGCCCGCTTTCTCGAAGCGCATTGGCGCGTCACCCGCGTCATCTATCCCGGCCTGGCCTCGCACCCGCAGCACGAGTTGGCGCGGCGGCAAATGCGGAATTTTTCGGGCATGCTCACGTTTCAGGTGTCCGATGGTCCGGCGCTGGCGAGGCGGATGGCCAAACAGTTGCAGGTGATTCACTACGCGGTGTCGCTGGGCCATCATCGCAGCTTGATTTATTGGCTTGATACGGCCGGCCTGATGGAGACATCCTTTCGACTGTCCGGCGCACAGCTTGCCGGCTACCAGGCGTTTGCCGGAGAGGGCATCTTTCGCATGTCGGTCGGACTGGAAGACGCGGCGGACTTGTGCGAGGATTTGGCGCGGGTGCTCGACTAGCCGATCTTTTGTTCCCGCTGAGAGGCAGAAAACCGCTTCGACCTGATGTCCGGTTTCCTCCACATGACTCGATTCCCGTGTGCGCCATCGACTAGGATGGAGTTGGGACGCGGCGAAAGGCCGTGACGCGTCCGCGGATCGACGACGATGGGGCCACCGACCGATGCCGTCCAAACCAAACGCCAGTCGACCAGAGATGTTGATTTGGGCGTTTCTGCCCTTCGCCGTGCTGTGGATTGGGTTCAGCATGTACGGCTTTGTGCTGACGACACGGTCGGGCTACGAGTATCAGCGGCGACGGGCGCTGATCGACGCGGGCAAGGTCGCGCCGCGGACGCTCTATGTGACGTGGATCGAGCGCGATCCGTCGGAAGACTTGATCGGTTGGGACATCGGCTTGAATTCAAGCTATCCGTCCTCGAAACCGCTGGAAGCGTATCGCAGCACGTCTTCGCGCGAGGGGTTGGTTCTGGGCACGGCGCTCGAGGCATACCAGTTCGACGGCGACTGGCTCATCCCCCGGTTCGATCGGGGCGGGCATTTCTGGATGCGGTGGGTGGTGTTGGCCATCGGCATCGTGCCGCCCGTGGCCGTGGTGCTTGTTGGTCGCGCGGTCATCCGCTCGCGTCGGCGGCGCGTCGCGGAGGCCAGCGCCGCGCTGGCCGAGGGAACGCTGGACCCGGCGAAGTTCGTCATCGGCGAGGGCTCATACTCCAACCTGCAAACGACAACGGCCTATCTCGACGAGTGGGTCTATCGCATCGATCCGGCGCGGCTGCCGGTGTTGCAAATCATCGTGATCAACCTGCTCATCGCCGGGTTCTTTTACGGTTTCCACTGGCTGATGAAAAACAAGGCCACGGGCGACGCGGGGCCTTGGCTGGTATACGGCCTGCCGCTGGGCATGGGACTGTTGACCTGCGGAGGATTCACGCTGCTGGTGGTGTGGGAGACCGTCAAAGCGCAGCGGCTGGGTCCGTGGTTCATTTACGATCGCGCAAGTGGCCGCGTTGAGCTACCGCGCTCCGGCCTCGCCTTCGATGCGCGCGAGGTGGAACACTTGCAGTACATCACGACCCGGATGCTGAAGCCCGACGGCACGAGCGATGGGGAGCGCGTCTCTGAGTTGAACCTCGTCACTTGCCGCCAAGGGGAGCGTGAGCGGTGGCCGATTCTGCGCTCGAACCTCGACGGGAAACCCTTCGATCGGCTGCTAAAACCGCTGGTCGCCGAGACGCACCTGCCCGTGATGCGCGTGCGAGACGACCGGCGCGGCTGGGAAGTCAGCGAGACGCCGTACGGCCGGCCGTACGACGGCTAGGGGCTACTTACAGGAAATCGTTTCGATCAGGACAACCGCCGAGTGGCCTAGGCCGATCGCTTTCGCCGTAACCCGTAGAACAATAGCCCGATGGCGCCGATCGTGTTGAGGACGATGGTGGGTGGCTCGGGGACGAGGCTGAACTCTTGGATGCGGTGGGTATCGAGAACCCAGAGGTTGCCTGAAGCATCGATCGCTATCCAAGTCGGAGCCAGGAATTGACCGTTCCCGCTCCCTTTTGAGCCGAACTGAGTTACATAGACGCCGCTGCTGTTGTACTCCTCGACGCCGTTCAAGACTGTCGTCACCCAAATGTTATCGGCGTGATCAATCGCGATGCCGCCCGCTGGCACCCCTTGAACATTGATCTGCGTGAGATAGACTCCGCTGGGGGAATACTCGTAAATTGAGAACTCGCCGGCCAACCAAATGTTGCCGGAGCTGTCGAATGCAAAGTCGACACCGCGTTCGGCTGTGAACTGTGCAATAGGTGAGCCCCCACTGTCGAATTCCTCAATCCCCAGGACGTAGGAAGTACTCTGAGAATTGTAGAGACCGCCCGAGGCCCAAAGATTGCCCGATCCATCGAGCGCCAAATTAGCGGGGTCGAAGTCAGCACCACAACTGATCTGCCCGATGAACTGCCCGGTATTGCTAAATTCCTGGATGCGGTTGGTGAAGGGGGGGGCATCGGCAACCCAGATATTGTCCGATGAGTCGATCGCTATCCCAGTCGGACTCGTGAATTGACCGTTCCCTGTGCCGTACGTACCGAACTGCTGGATGTATGCGCCGCTGCTGCTGAACTCGTCGATGCGGTTGTTGTTGGTATCGGCGACCCAGACGTTGCCGGCGCTATCCACAGCCAGGCCGGATGGTTGAGCGAGTTGACCGTCTCCACTGCCATAGGAGCCGAAGGCCTGGACGAATTGATACTCGGCCTGGGCCGGCGCGGCGGTCAGCACGAAACCAAGCGCGAGAATTGTCAGTGCGATCAAGGATCGGGGAATTCGCGACGGCATGAAGTGAGGCCTTAGGCGTTGCTGCCGAAAGACAGGCAGAAGACGGCGGCAGCGGAATGCGGCGAAGACCATCAATCCCATCACCGCCAGCAGCCAACTCGACGGCTCGGGGACGACGAGGCTGAACTCTTCGATGCGGTTGTTACCCCTATCGGCAACCCACACGTTGCCGAAGGCATCGACGGCTATGCCCTGGGGTGATTCTATTTGCCCAGTCCCTTTGCCAGATGACCCGAACTGCGTGATCAAGGCTTCGCTGCTGGTGAACTCTTCGACGGAAGAGTTCGGGACAGGGGAAAAGTGCGCGACAAAAATGTTGCCCGACGCATCGATCGCGATGCTTTGGGGTGCAGCAATACCCAGGCTGACCTGGGAAATGTATGCCCCATTACTGCTGAACTCCTCGATCCGGTCGTTGTTGGTGTCGGCGACCCAGACGTTGTCGGAAGTGTCAACTGCGATGCCGGTAGGATAGTGCAACTGCCCATCGCCGCTGCCGAGCGAACCGACCTGCCTGATGAACTGCCCGGTACTACTGAATTCCTCGATACGGTTGTCATAGGTATCGGCGACCCAGACATTGCCCAAGCTGTCGGTTGCCACCGCATTAGGACCGTATTGATAAAGCTCGCCATCTCCGGTGGCTTCTGCTCCAAATGGGCCCCAGGTCCCAATTTGCCTGATGAAATCCCCGCTGCTGTTGAACTCCATGACGGGCGCGGTGCCTCCCGACTGGGCAACAAACACGTTGCCGGAATGATCAATCGCGATGGAGTTCACGTCACCGATCGCACCTTCCGCGCTGTGAGTTGAGCCGAATTGCTGAATGAACACCCCGCTGCCGCTGAATTCTTCGACCAGCCCAAAATAAGGCCCAAAATAACTAGTCGCCCAAACGTTTCCGGAGCTGTCAACGGCCACGGCCGATGGGCCGAGTTGAAATTGACCGGGGCCAGTGCCGCTGGAGCCGAACTCCTGGACGAATTGATACTCGGCCTGGGCCGAAGCGCCGGTCAGCAGGAGCAGCGAGAGAACGACGAACAACGTGAGCGTACAGCGAGCCATCGGGAAACCTCGAAACGACTGAGCGGAGAAAGAAAGTGCAGCGAGCGTCGCTGCCCGGGAAATGAAATGCTCAGTAGCTACGTCTCGCGATGTCGAAAGAGAATTGCCCCGGCACGCTCAACCGGTCCGCGCCTCGGAAGCGCGGTTCAAACCTAGAGGCTGGACGCCGCCGCCGTAATTACGACACAGCTCATATTGCATCCCTCGGCAGGGCCTGTCAATCGTCCCTAAGCGCGTTACGCTTTTTCGAATCCATACTTAAGCGCAATGAAAAGCGGCGGGCGATCCGTTCGTTTGCCGCGTTTTACGCGGCGTTTGGCCGGTTCGCAGCGGTTGCGAATCGGGCTCACATCGCTGGTTTACTTTTTAGTAAGGGTCGCACGGATGGGCCGGCGAACGAATCGGCCGACGTGAGGTTACAACGCGGCGCAGGGTCGCCGATCGCAAAACCCGCGGACACCGAGTCGTGATGTCGTGTGGCCGGGTGAGGGATCGTGACTAAGTACCAAAGCACGATGGGCCAAAGCAATGTTCGGCCGAGTGCCTTACGCCGCTCGCTTTCGCCGTAACCCGTAGACCAATAGCCCGATGGCGCCGATCGTGTTGAGGACGATGGTGGAGGGTTCGGGGATGACGCGGAATCCCCACCACACGCCGCCGTAGATCGTCACGTAGTGGTCGGTGATATTGGGCTGATGCGGATCGAGTGCGGTCGTTTCGCTCACCACAAACACCTGCGCCTCCCAGTCGCGGCCCACGGCCAGGGGCAGGGCCGGCGTGTCGGTGAAGGAAGTGCTGTTGGCGGCCGTGGAAGTGGTGATGTCGTTGGGGTTCGTGGCGGTCAGCCAACCGTAGTAGGGGTCGACCGGAGGATTGTTGTTCAGGTCGTCCGGGCCCGCGTTGTCGAGATAGGAGGTGTATCCGGCCGGGGTGCCGGGCACGCCATAGGTAACGCCGCGGGTCGTGGGCATGTTGGTGTCGATCACCTGCATCCAGCGGACGTCGGCGCCAGTCGGGTCGCCCGCGCCTGGCGTGTAAGTGATGGTGAAGTCGGCTCCGCCATACGTGCCGTCGTTCGTGGCCGCGTAGGTCGTCATGTTGAACGTGCCATTGAACGCGGCCGCGTAGTTGAAAAACCACGCGTTGTTCGCGTCGGTATTGTAAGGCTGGGTCGCGGACTGTGCCGCGGGCACAAGCCACGGGCAACCAATGGCCGGCGAGCGGTACGACGCGGGATCGGGAATCAAAGAGACGTAGAAGCCATTGGGAGATGCCGCGGTATGCGGACTGCCGTTCGCCGGGTTCGGCGTCAAGCTCCCCGCCCTGGTGGTCGAAGCGACAACGAGGGCAGCAAGAATCGTCAGCAACGAGATCACGCGCTTAAGATTGGAAGACATGGCGAACTCTCCTAACCTGAAATGTTTCGATCAGAATTCACACTGGCGACCCATCAGCCGTTCTGCCTTGCATCTGTTCTCAAGCAACAAAAGAAACAGGGCGCCGGCGCTCCACCGGCGATGGCGGAGCGCGAGCGCCCTGTTTCTGGGGATCGAATTGGGGTGAGCATTTAGCGAACTCCGGTCAGGCCTGCGCGGCGCGGCGGCCACTCCGATTTCTCAATATGCATGATCGATCGGGCACCCTGAAGTCAAGAGATTCCCCCCGAGAATTGTTGAGATTCCTGCTCCGCGCGAGATCGGTTGGCGGCCCGGTGCGATTCGATCTGTCGATTCTGTAACAATTTGCGAGTTCATTGCCGGCGCGGTGTTCCCTCGCTTGCGCGTCGGGTTGGTGTGTTGCGACTGGCGCTGGGCTTATTGGGTTTGCGGCTGGCTACTAACCGGACGCGGCGCGCGAGGGCTCTCTTTACCAATCCGTTCGTTGCTCACCAGTCGGCGGCGAGAAAACGGATCGCGTTGCTTGATACGAGCGTGACGTCGTGCGATCATCGCGCTTGTCGCTCACCCGCGCCGGTTGCACGCAAACACTGGAGATACGTCATGACAAGACTGCTGCCAGCTTGGATGCTGTGGTCGACGGTCGTTGTCTGCTTGATTTCGATTTCAGCTCAGGCCGCCGACGACACCACGGGGATCTGCGTGATGAACGTCGACGGCAGCCAGGTGCGACTGCTGGTTCGCGTGGAGGGACATCACCATCACGAATATCCGGCCTGGTCGCCAGACGGCAAGACCGTGGCCTTCAACGCGCGCGAGGACGGCAAGAACGTTCGCAAGCTGTTCCTGATTAATGCCGACGGCACGGGTTTGCGTGAGCTCGGGCGTGGCTCCTTGCCTTCCTGGGCGCCGGACGGCAGCAAGCTGGCCTGCTACGCGTTTGACAGCAAAGGCCACGCGCAGGTCGCGGTGTATCAACTTGATGGCACGGGGCCGAGCATGCTGCTGCCGGGCAGAACGCTGCGCTGGTCGCCCGATGGCAGCCGCTTTGCCATCACGGACGGCAAGAACGTGCAGGTGACCGATATTGCCGGCGGCGCGACCGCGGAGTTATTCGCCCAGCCCTACTTTGAAGTCTTTCGCGGCTTCAACTTCACGCCCGACGGAAAGCGCCTGGCCGTGACCGTGCGCGAAAAGGAGCGCGGCAATTGCCAACTGCTCCTGGTGGGCGTGCCCGGCGGCGCGGAAGGCTCGCACGCGCGAGTGAAGTCCAATTCCGGTGGCACGGTCTCGTTCTCGCCGGATGGCAGTCGGCTGGTCTATTCGGACGCCAATCGGCTGTACATCGTCGAGGTGAACGACGATACGCCTCCCCAGCGTGTGCCTGCTCAAAAGGGGCGCAACCGCCAGCCCGACTGGTCGCCGGATGGCAAAACGATCGTGTTCGTCAGCGACCGACTCTGGTAAGTCGCTTAGGCCGCCACGTCGATGGGGCCGCTGGGACAGCGGAGCTTGAAGAGGCCGAAGATTTCGCTTTGCGTCAGGCCAAGGTTTTTCGTGGGCTCGGCGTCGTTGAAGATGGTGTCGAACAGCTCGCGCTTTTCGCGGAGGATCTGGTCGATCCGCTGCTCAATCGTTTCCAGCGCGATGAAACGCGTGACGGTGACCGGGCCGGCGGCGCCAATGCGGTGGGCGCGGTTGACGGCCTGGTCTTCGACGGCCGGATTCCACCAGCGGTCGAACAGGAACACGTACTCGCTGAACTGCAGGTTGAGTCCCACGCCGCCGGCGCCGTAGCTGAGCAGCAGCACGTTGCGCCGCTTGTCGCGCTTGAACTGGTCGAGCACCTCGTCGCGATGCTTGGGAGCCACGCCGCCGTGGTAGAGCAGGGGATGCAGATGCCCGAGCCGGCTGGCCAGCGTTTCGAGCGTGCCAACCCATTGGCTGAAGACGATCGCCTTGCGGCCGCTGGCGGCCACTTCGTCCAGGTCGGCCGCGAGCCGCTCGAACTTCGCGCTGTCGCCCGTGGCCGGGTCGAAGTTGCAGATTTGCTTGAGCCGCAGCACCAGCTCGAACACGTGCTGGATCGTGGCCTCCTGGCCCATCTCGGTCAGCTTGACCACGCCTTCTTTCTCGGCCAGTTCGTAGCTGGCCCACTGCGCGGGGCTCAGGTCGATCTCGGCGTCGCGAAACATCTTGGGAGGCAGGTCGGTGAGTACCTTGTCCTTGGTGCGCCGCAGAACGTACTCGGCGGCGGCCTTGCCCATCTTGCGGGGCTTCATCGTGTCACTGAGGTAGCCCGGCGCGAGGAATTCGAAAATGCCGACCAGATCTTGCGGGCTGTTTTCCACGGGCGTGCCGGTCAGCGCCCAGCTGCGGCGCCGCGATAGCTCGCGCACGCTTTGGCTGGTTGCGCTCGAGCGGTTTTTGATTCGCTGCGCTTCGTCGAGCACGACCAGGTCGAACGAGAGGCCCAACTCGGCGATCGCGTCGCGGTCGCGCGAGAGGGCTTCGTAGTTGGCGATCTTGACGGGCATGTCGGTCTGCTGCCATTGCCAGCGCCGCTTGGCCTGGTCGCCCTCGATGGCCATGGCGGGCAGCTCGGCGCCCAGTGCGCGAACTCGCGCTGCCAGTTTGTCACCAACGGCTTGGGGCACACGAACAACACTCGTTCGATCTCGCCAGCGTGCAGCAGCAGCCGCACGGCAGTGATGGCCTGCATCGTTTTGCCGAGGCCCATCTCATCGGCTAGCACCGCGGAGTAACGCGGGTAGAGGAAGGCGATGCCTTCGAATTGGTAAGGGAACGGATGGGCCGGGAACGAAAGTGCGCTGTCGCCGATCATCGCCTCGAGCGACGGTTGCAACACGTAGAACAGTCGATCTTCCAGCTTGATGACGTCGCCCGGCGGTTGAATTCGGGTCCGCGTCGCCGCTTTGCTGGGCTGTTGTGTTTCAAACGGCGCGGAAGGGCAGGGAAGGGCGGACTGGGCCGGCTGGACTTTCGGCAGGTGGGTGCGCCATCCGCCGGTCACGCCAAACTGGTAGCTGGCCACCTTGAGCTTGGGGGGCGTCATCGGCAACGAGACCGCGGCGGCAATGCGCCCGTCGAACCGCAAGCTATTCACTTCGACCGACGGACGCAGCATGTCGGCGAAGGGCGGCGCTCACAGCAAGGCATGCCTCGGCCGCCACAACCGAGCTCGTGGTTGTGACGCGAATCTTCTCGGGATGCCAGGTTTGGACGTCCATTCGGGAGGCGTGAGGCTTGAGACCCGAGGCTTGAGGTGGGAAGCGCAGCGGTGCGACAACTCAGGCGGCGGAGCGGGTGACCTTGTGGGCTTCTTCGACGGCTTCGCGAATCCTTTCAAACGGTTCGGCCAGGTCGAACGCCGCCAGTTCGGCCGCGTGGGCAAGGATGGCCTCACGGTCGGCATCGCGCGTGGGGTTCACGGCCAGGCGATTGCGGCCTAATTCGAATACGGACAAGTGACCGCTCGATCCGTGGGGCGTGTCAATGTGCCATTCGCTGCCAGCGGCCGTGGCGGAGACGGTCTGGGCAGACGACGCTTCGCCCGCTAGCACAAGCGCCACGGGCAGCGAGACGAAATCTCGCACGGCCAACACCCGCTCGACGTTCGTATACACGGCGGCCGGCTGCAGCGCCCCCTTGGCGAGGAGCGTCTGGCCGATTTGTTCACCGTAGAGGTAGGCGTCGAGCGTGGGCCCGAAGAGGATCTGCTGGGCTCGATTGGGTTTGACCGGCGCGGTGCAGTGAAACTCGAGCGGACGGCCGGCGGCGTTGAGGATCAGATATCCACCCGCCAGGCCGAGTTGTTCATGTTGGAGCACGGTCAAAAACCCCAAGGCGCCCGGGCTAGTCTCCTCGGCACGATTCATGCGGCGATTCCTGGTGTTGGCAATTCCGGGTGCGAATGCAGGTGAGTGCGAAGCGGAGCGCGTGGTTGCCCGCCCTGTTTGCATCGGGTGGGCGCGCGAGCGACTTTAGCGACCTTGTCGACGGCAGCGATTGACCTAAAACCCTTGCGACGGCAAGGTTGTCGTTGTTCGCCCAGCTTGCGATCAGCGGCTATTGGGTAGTGCGGCAGTGCGAGGTGCTGTCAACAATCTGGTGGGGACACAGCCGGTGCAATCCGTGCAATCGGAAAAGCGGGGCCGAATTACCGGGTGGTGGTAAGTGCGAGGTCGTTTGATTAGAATCGAGTCTTCAGGAGCCATTTTTCCTCAAGGAGCGGCGATAAATGAGTCAAGAATCGCGTCCCACGCCTGCCTTGTTTACGCAAGTCGACATCACGGCCGGAACCCAAGTCGACCGTGCGCGCGAGGATCGCGACTCTGCCGACGAACAGACCAGCTTGCTGCGGAACATTTTGGCGGCCCAAGACCGACAAAATGAGTTGCTCGAGGAGCTGGTCAACCAGATGACCGCCGCCCAGCGACAGCGCAATCAAGAATTGACGCAGTGGAAGCAGTCGCATCCGGAACTGGCCCGTAGTTGCCGGATGGCCGCCGAGGCCTTGAGCCAGGTGCAGGTCGAATTCCTGGGAAGCATGACCGAGGAGATTCGCGAGAATTCGGACGTGCTGATGGACGGCGAATTCATGCTCAACGAGTTTGTCGACCGCTTCGGTCCGCGGTTGGCCCACCTCAACGGCGTGCTGCAGATTCTGGCCCAGCTTGGCAGCGGCCCCGCGCCAACACCGCCGCAATAGTCGCCGCAGTCGGACTCTGGCCGCCGGACTCATTTCCGTGATCCCAGGCGGCATGCGCTTTCGTGCCGGAGGTACGATGCTGGTCGACCTGATCCAAGTGACGACAAGCGACGGCGTTCGCCTGCACGGCGCGCTGGAAACTCCCATCGAAGGGAGTTCTTCGACCGTCGATGCGTGGCTCTGCATCCACGGCACGGGAAGCAACTTTTACGCGGCCTCGACGCTGGCCGGGCTGGCGCCCAGGCTGTTGGCCAGCGGCGCAGCCGTGCTGCGAGCCAATACGCGCGGGCACGACATCCTCTGCACCGGGCCGTCGGCCGGCGGACACGCCCTGCTGGGCGCTGCCTTCGAACGCGTCGACGAGGCGCCGCTCGATCTGCGGGCCTGGATCGAGCTGTTGCGCGCGCGCGGGTACCAGCGCATCGGCGTGCTCGGGCATAGCCTGGGAGCCATCAAGGCGATCTTGACGCTGGCCGCGGACGATCCGCCGGAAGTATCAGCATTCGTGGCCGCGTCACCGCCGCGCTTGTCGTACGAACATTTCAGCGGGTCGGGCCGCAGGGATGAGTTCCTGCAAAACTTCGCGGCGGCCGAAAAGCTGGTGGCCGAGGGACGGGGCGACGCATTGATGCTGGTACAGTTTCCAATCGCTTACTACGTCACCGCGGCCGGTTTCGTCGATCGCTACGGGCCGGGAGAGCGGTACAACATTTTGAAGATGCTCGACCGCGTGAAGGCTCCCATGCTCGTGACGTACGGCTCTGCCGAAGTGCAGGGGCATGATGCGTTTCGCGGGATGCCCGAGCTGGTGCAACAGCATGCCACCCCCGCGAATCGTTTGCGTGTGATGGTCCTTGCCGGGGCGGATCACCAATACACAGCCTGCCACGACATGCTAACGGCGATGATCGGCAAGTGGCTTGGAAAGATTGGCTAATGCGTGGCAGCGCCGCCCGGTGACGCGGCGGGCTGATTGACGCCGCCCACTTCGACTTGAAACTTTCCGAGGCCTACGCGCACGCCCTGGTTTGCCATCCGCAGGGCCTCGGCGTCAGAGCTCGATTCGAGCACGGTTCTAATGTCGGCGGCCGACATGCCCCGATTGAGCATGTCCTGCTTCAGTGAGGCGTCGATTTCAGCCTGGTGCGATTTGCGCAGGTAGTCGGTGATGAAGACAATTGCCACGCAGGCCACGATCACTCCGGCCGTCAACATGCAAACCAGCAGCCAGGGATAGTCCGATAAGAGCTCGAGCATGTTTGGTCTCCCGAAAACGGGTCAAGGGGCCGGGGCGCGGCTTAGGTCTTACTTCTCTTCGCCGGCGGTTGGCAAGTCTTGGCCCAGGATGGAGAAAAAAAAGGGCTACATGGCTCGGCTAGTGCCGGCACCGTCCAGTTTACTTGTCCTGTTTGTCGCCGGGGTCTTTTTTCTCGAACTGTAGGGCCGCGGAATTCATGCAGTAGCGGGTGCCGGTGGGTTGCGGGCCGTCGTCGAACACGTGCCCCAGGTGGGCGCCGCATTTGCTGCACGTGACCTCGGTACGGAGCATGCCGTGCGAGCGGTCTTCTTCCTCGTGAAGATTTTCGGGGGTGCCAGCGGCGAAAAAGCTGGGCCAGCCGCAATGCGAGTCGTACTTGGTGTCGGAAGTAAACAGTTCGGCGCCGCAACAAACACACTTGTATTTGCCGGGCTCTTTGAGGTCCCAGTATGCGCCGGAGAATGGCCGCTCGGTCCCTTTCTGGCGGGTAACGTAATACTGTTCGGACGTGAGCTGGGCACGCCACTCGGCATCGCTTTTTTTGACTTCGGGCATGAGCTTCCTACCTGTCGCAGGTTCGGGAGGGGTCTGTGCGAGGGACGGGTCTGTCGCGCCGGGGCGGCCGGAGGCGGCGAGCACGGCCACAAGCGCAAATAGAATACCGACCAGCGCAACGGCGGTGGCCCAGTGCCCAGAGCGGCCCGTGACTGGCTCGGCGTCGGTGAATCGGTTGGAGTCGGTCATGCTGGCAGTCCCTCCTGGCACGGAAAGCGGTCGGATCCTTCCTGGCGAAATTTGCTTGCCGATATTTGATCGCCGCCGGCGAATACGGACAAGGGTATACCCGGCGGGCGTTCGGCTGCGTCTATTCTATACCACGTGGCCAGCAATGGCTGAGAGGAGAATTTCCTGCGGAGAATGATGCCGTCGGGCACCGACTTCGCCGCGTTTCGATGAAAACTGGCGGTCGGCGGGCGAGAAACTATTGCACGCCCCCGGGGGGCAGGTATCTTGGTGGGTGTTCTTCAAACTTGCCGCCCGGCGGTGTGGCCGGTCAAATCCTTTGAGCGCGTCCCCCCAATCGCTCGTCCTACTTTCTTTCTGCTAACGGAGGATTCGATGAAGAAACTGCTGTGTGGAATTGCCGCGCTTGCGGCGGGTGCCGTTGGCACCGCTTCGGCCGTGGCCGAAGATTTGGAAATTCTTGATCCGCAAATCTCGCAGGCCTTCGCGCAGGTGCTCAGCGATGCGGTCAACAACGTGGAAAACGCCGCGGTCAAGGTCGAGTGCGATATCGACAACGCCTGCGGTGTCCATCGCGACCAGATCGGCTTGATCCTGGTGCCGCAGAAGGATCTCAAGGCCGAGGAAATCCCCGACGGAGTCAACAGTGATCCCGGCGCCGCGCTGGGCGTGTTGTTCATGTCCGACGGTTTTATCCCCGTCATTGACGACAAGCCGATCGAGAAGTCGAAGCTCGGTTCGCTGGAGATCACCGGTCAGGACGGTAGCGAGCAAAAGGTCAACTACCTGATCCTTGCCGCTCGCCACACCGACGACGATGTGTGGCATCTGTATGGCTACGGTACCGACGAGAAGCCCGTGCTCGATGCGCAAATCGGCGAAGGCTTCGGCCCCGGCACCATGCCGTTGGCATTGGAAGTAAAAGACCTCGACGACGAGGACAACGGCACCTGCTACGTGACGATTTACGACATGTATCAGACGAGCTTCCCCTTGGCCTACAAGGGCGAAGGCGAGGCCGAGGAAAAGACGGACGACGCGGCCACCAAGTAAGGTCGGTCGAGTCAGCCCTCACCAGGGCCAACCGCGGCAAACCGTGACGACCGGCGACCCGATGCATCTTTCGGGTCGCCGGTTTTTTTGTTGATTCCCATGAACTTCGACGGTTTGCCCCGGCCAGCGGCCGCCGGCAGACGCCGGCCATAGGTTACAATGGATAAGGGCTCGAATTTCCCATGATTCTCGCGTCGTGGCCAAACGGATGCTCGGTCGGGTTGTCCTATTTTTTGCACTAGCGATGCTCGCCTGGGGCGGAGGAGCCGTATCGTGCGCGCGGGCGCAAGCTCCACGCGACGCGGTGGCCGACCCGGCGGACTATCGTTCCACGCATGTCGTGCTGCACACGGACTTGCCGGCCCGCGAGGCCCGCGAACTTCTGGCCCGGCTGGAGTCGATCTTGGGGCTGATTGCCAAATACTGGGGCCAGCCGCTTGAGGGGGAGATCGAGTGCTACGTGGTGCGTGACTTGAGCGTGTGGCCGGCCGGCGCGATTTCAGATATTGGCCGCGCCAAGATTCGGGCTAGTTCCGGAATTACCACGACCCAAACCGTCAATCGCGGCCGGCAATTCGTCGCCGGCAAATCGACGGTCTACTCCATCGCCGATGGCGGCACGCCACAGCATGAGATCGTGCACGCGTATTGCGGTCAGACGTTCGGCCGCACGGGGCCGCTGTGGTACTCGGAGGGAATGGCTGAGTTGGGGCAGTTCTGGCAGGAAGACAACACGGGCGTGCGCTGCAAGCCGCACATGATCGACTACTTGAATCGCCAGGCCACCAAGACGGTCGCCCAAATCGTGGCTGAGGACGCGGCGGATGGTCACAGCACCGGGCCGGTGCGGACGGGCGACTCGTGGCAGGCTTACGCCTGCCGCTGGGCGCTGTGTCACTTGCTCGTCAACAATCCAAACTACGCCGGCCGATTCCGAACGTTGGGGCTGGCTTATCTACACGGCTCGCAGCCGCGCTTCGATGAAGTGTTCGGCGTCATGAGCCGAGAACTGGAATTCGAGTATCGGCTGTTCATCAAGCAGGTCGACCAGGGCTATCGCGCCGATCTGTGCCGATGGGATTGGCACCACAAGTTTCGTCCCGCCGAGCGAACGCCGACGACCGCGCGCATCATGGCCAATCGGGGCTGGCAGGCTTCCGGAGGCGCTGGTGTCGCGCGGGCAGGCCTACGACTACAGCGCCGGGCAATTGGAAACTGGGGGCCGGCGGAGGAGAAACGACCGCGGCCGGACTCGCGAATGGAACAGGGCGATTGGAAGCGGTCGTGTTTCACGATTTCCAGCTTGGCGAGCCTCTGCCGCTTTCGAACGACGGCACATTCGTCGCGCCGGCCGACGGGAAGCTATTCTTGCTGCCACGAAAGCTGGAACGAATTGGCCGACAATACCGGCTTCGTCACCGTCAAGATCCGTAAATCGGACCACTCACCCGCGGAGCCACGGCCGTTGGGCACCGCGGGCGTACGGCTTCCGGGACCATCGGATGCCGGGCAATAGGCGATCCGCTCTCCCGGGCCGGGCTTCACGCGTGTACAATGCCCGGCTTGTCACCCGCCGCAGCCCTTGAATCAGTCACCCACCCCGGGGCTACTTGCCGATGAAGCTTGCTTTCAGTTCCAACGCGTACCTGCATTTTTCGATCGAAGCGACGATCGAAAAAATCGCCAGCCTGGGGTATCAGGGCATCGAGCTTTTGGCCGACGTTCCGCACGCCTGGCCGGCCGGCTTGTTGCCCGAGCGGAAGGAATCGATCCGCCGCGCGCTCGATAAGCATCACCTGAAGATATCGAACGTCAACGCCTTCATGATGAACGCCGTGGCCGACCCGCGACAGCCGTACTGGTATCCCGGCTGGACCGACCCGGAACCAAACTATCGAGCCATTCGCCGCGAGCATACGAAACGGGCGCTAAAACTGGCCGCGGAACTCGGCGCGCCGAACGTCACCACCGAGCCCGGCGGCAAGGTGGTCGAGGGCACGAGCTGGCAGGACGCCGCCCAGACGTTTTACGATGAGTTGATGCCCTGCGTCGAAGTGGCCGAGCAGGTGGAGGTGAAACTACTGATTGAACCCGAGCCGGATCTGCTGATCGAGAAGTTCGGGGAGTACCTGGAATTCGCTGCGCGGATCGACTCGCCCTGGATCGGCCTGAACTTCGACATTGGCCATGCCTACTGCGTGGGCGAGGATCCGCAGAATTGGGTCGCCAAGATGGCCCCGCATACGGTCCACTATCATCTTGAAGACATCGCCGAGACGCGCGTTCACCGGCACTTGATTCCCGGCCGCGGTGCCATCAATCTCGAGGCGACGATTCGCGCCATTGCGGCCAGTGGTTACGACGACTGGTTGACGGTCGAGCTGTATCCATACATCGACACCCCGGATGACGCTGCCCGCGAATCGCACGACTACCTGACAGCGCTGCTCAAGAAGTTGAACATTGAACTGGAGGCCTAGCCGCTATCGGGCGTTCTCTTTTTCCTCCTTCCTCCTTCTGCCGTCATCCTTCTGCCGTGCGTGCCTACCTGCAACTTGTCCGGCTGCCGAACGTCTTTACGGCGATGGCCGACATTTTGCTTGGCTTTCTGCTGACGCACCGGCAACTCGAACCGTGGCCCCAATTCGCGCTACTGGTGGCAGCGTCTTGCTCGCTGTACCTGGCGGGAATGGTGCTGAACGACTATTTCGATCGCGAACAGGACACCCGCGAGCGTCCGTTTCGTCCGATTCCCTCCGGCCGCGTTTCGGAGCAGGTGGCCCAGCGGTTGGGTTTTGGCCTGCTCGCCGGCGGAGTGCTGCTGGCGTGGATCGTGACGGCAGTGGCTGGAGATTATCGACCGGGCTTGATTGCAACGCTGTTGGCCGGCGCCGTGTACGTGTATGACGGCGTGCTCAAGCCGACGCCGCTCGCGCCGCTGGTGATGGGAAGCTGCCGCATGCTGAACGTGTTGTTGGGCATGAGCGTCTCGCTTGATCCCTGGAGCGGGGCGCACTGGGCCGTGGCAGTCGGCATCGGCGTGTATATCGTCGGCGTCACGACGTTTGCCCGCAGCGAAGCGAGTGATAGCGGCCGAGGGCAACTGGCACTGGGACTGGCGATCTTGCTGGCCGGGTTGGGCATCGTGGCGTCGATGCCGATGTGGTCCCACGGCGGCGAGTGGCCCGCCATTCACGTGCGGTCCAACTGGTACGTGTTCTGGTGCATGCTGGCGATGCTGATCGGTTACCGCTGCCTGCGGGCGGTGTTTGATCCGCGGCCGCCGGTGGTGCAATTGGCCGTCAAGAATTGCATCTTTTCGCTGATCGTCATCGATGCCGCGGCCGTGCTTGCCGCACAGGAAATCGTGTGGGGCATCGTGATCCTGCTGTTGCTCGTGCCGATGCTTGTGATTGGCCGCTGGATCTATTCGACGTGATATAATGCCCGTACGGCCACCGCGGGAAGCCAATGATTTCGCGCCGGTGGTATCCTTCGAGACGAATCCTTTCGACTTGCGACTCGAGCAGCAGCATGGAACGGCACATTTGTTGGCATTGGTGCATCGGTTTGGCCGTGGCGCTCTCGGCCGCGGCGCATGCGGCTCCACCATCGGTCGATTCCGCCGAAGAGGAAGAGTCGGCCAAAAACTACGTCTACACGGGCTCGTACGGTCCACGGGCCGAGTGGGAGGTGACCTTTCCGGAAACGATCTCCGAGGAGGAATACGCGCGGCAGCTCGATTTCTTCAAGATTGAGATTGCCGCGGTGTCGAAGGACGACCGCATCGAGTACATCTCGCACGTTTCCGAGTCGAAGCCAGCCAAGCACATCGGCCGTCACGAGAATGACGAACGGTTGTACATCGGCTGGAAGTCGGGCGCACTACGCGCCGTCGACCGCCGCCTGTTGGGCCGCGCCGGCATCAACAGCAACCGCAAGGAGCTGCTGCACTTCTTTCCGCCCGAGACGCAACGGCTGATGCAGCAGGTGGAACGGGCTCATGCCAAGCGCGATCCGCGCGAGATTCGCCGTACGCGTTTCCAAATTCGTCCTACCGAATCGAAAGACGGCTACGAGTTCGTGGTGATCGAGCAAGAGCCGCCCCCGAGCGAAGACGCGGAATCGTCGTCATCTGAGACGGAATCTTCGTCATCGGCAAGTGGTGGCAAGGCGGACTAGGATTGTTCGGCGTTCTCAATCTCGGCGTGCTGGGTACGGAGGTATCCGTTGCGCGCAGCCAATAGACTTCGCGGCCAACGCCACTTCGGATAAAATGCCGCGACACGGTGCTTGCCGGCGCGCGGCCGCACCTACCCTCCATATACAAGGACGCGTCCATTATGCCTGATGGTGTCGTGCTGTTGTCGATTCCCGGCCTGCGCAAGCAGGACCTGGCCCACATGCCCACGCTGGCTGGGATGGCGGCCGAAGGCGATCAGACGAGCCTGGTACCTGGCTTTCCGGCGGTTACTTGCCCCGTGCAGGCCAACATGACCACCGGGAAGTCGCCGCGCGAGCATGGCGTCGTTGCCAACGGGTTTTACTGGCGCGGCAAGCACGAAGTTGAGATGTGGACCGCCTGGAACGACTGCATCCAGCGGCCGCAGATCTGGGATATCCTGCACGAGCACGATCCGACGATCACATCGGCCGTATGGTTTCCGCTGCACAGCAAGGGCTGCGGCGCGGACTACATTTGCACTCCGGCGCCGATCCACAATCCCGACGGCACCGAGTCGCTGTGGTGCTATACCAAGCCGACCGAAATGTACGGCACGCTGCGCGACGCGCTGGGGCACTTTCCGCTGCAGCATTTTTGGGGACCGCTGTCGAACATCAAGTCGACCGGCTGGATTTGCGACTCGGCCGTGTGGGCAGCCCGGCAGCATCATCCGCACTTTTTTTACATCTATCTGCCGCATCTGGACTATGCGGCGCAAAAATTCGGCCCCGACAGCGAGCAGGCCCTGAAGGCCTTGGTCGAGCTCGACGGCGCAATTGCGCGGCTGGTCGCGGGGATGAACGCCGCGGACGATAACGCTCCGCCGCTGTGGCTCGTGGCCAGCGAATACACGATCGTACCAGTCAACCACGTCGTGTATCCGAACCGCGTGCTGCGCGAGGCAGACTTGCTGGCCGTTAAGAACGACGCCGATGGGCGAGAGCAATTGGACTTCGCCGGTAGCCGGGCGTGGGCCTTGGTCGACCATCAATTCGCGCACGTGTTTGTGCCAAACCCGGCCGACGTTGAACCGGTGGCCAAGCGATTCGACGGGCGCGAGGGGATCGCCGAGGTGCTCGTTGGCCCGCAGCGCGCGACCTACGAACTCGACCACGAAAGGGCAGGGGAGATCGTGCTGGTTTCAACCCCGAACAGTTGGCAGGCGTACTATTGGTGGCTGGACGACGATCGCGCGCCGAAGTATGCGCGGACCGTCGATATCCATCGCAAGCCGGGCTACGACCCGGTGGAGATGCACCTGGACATGGCCACCAAGAGCACGCCGCTCGACGCCGCGCTTGTCCGCGGCTCACACGGCGCGCCGGCGCGCGATGAAAGCCAGCGCGGCATCATTATCGCCAGCGAAAAAGGGGTGCTGACCGGCCCGGCGATGGCCGACACCGACGTCTGCGAACTGGTGCTGCGGCAGTACGGAATTTAACCGAAGAAACGTTTAGCCCGGAGGCAGCGCCGACGGCGTTTTGTGTGTCGTCCGGCTAAAAGAGGGCTAGAAGAGGATTACCGTTTGATAACATTGCTGATTGCGCGAATCTTTCTGCGCGGAATGCGTCGATAAGAACTCCCAAAAAAACAAAAGACCGTCGGCGTTGCCTCCGGGCTAAACGGATATGGTTCGCGCATATCATCTCATTTGGGGCGTCTACGGATTTTGGCTGCCGAATGATCCGCGGGGTTCCTGGTCGGATTTCGTCGCGTCGTGGGAACTTTCGACGTATGGTAAACCAACAGGACGATCGACAAAACATATTGAACGTGATCGATGGGAGCGGTGGCGAAGCAAAGCCTCGACTGCACTGCGCTATCCCGCCGTACGATTGAACGGTGCGCAAGCACGTGCGATTGGCCGCGGGTTAGGCGGTGCCGTCCGCAGGAGCGGATTGACGGTGCTGGCATGCTCAATCATGCCGGAGCATGTGCACATGGTCATTGGTCGGCACCGGTTCTCGATTGAAAAGGTGTGCACGCTACTAAAGGGCGAAGCCACGAAGCAGCTCAAAAGAGAAGCGATTCACCCAATGACCGAATTCGCTGCCAATGGAAAATTGCCGTCGCTGTGGGAGAAGGGCCAGTGGAAAACGTTTCTTGACGACGACGCGAACATCCGCGCAGCCATCAAATACGTTGAGCTGAATCCAATCAAGGAAGGCAAGCCGCCACAGCGTTGGTCGTTCGTGACGGACTTCGTTTAGCCCGGAGGCAACGCCGACGGCGTGTGGCATTACGACCGCATGCTGCGCGGATGTGCTCGCACCATCAACGACGCTCGTCGTACGTACGTTTTGGGCAGTAGGATCGTGAATGAGAGCGCCGGCGGCGTTGCCTCCGGGCTAAACGTTGCGCGATGGGCGTTACTTCGGGTCCAGATTCTTCTTCAGATCGTTCTCGGTGACGTGTGATTCAACGCCGCCAGCGGGAACTTCGGCGCCGGCGGTCCAAAGAAGGGCGTTGAGCACGAACTTGCGGAAGTCGTCGTTGCCCCAGTTTTTGTGGTTGTGGCCGCCGGTGAAGCCAAAGCCGCGGCCGCCGTCCGGACGCTCAACAGCCCAGGCGACGATTTCCTCGCGGCCAGGGTGCGACTTGGCCGCTTCGGTGCGGCGGGTGCGATCCGGCGGAGTGGCCGACAGCAGTGGGACGAGCTTGCTGTCGCGCTCAGGGAAGCGAATGTTGTAATACCACTCGTCGTTGATTGTGAACGGTCGCACGCCGCGCGTGATGGGGTGACTGGGCAGGTCGGAAAACGCTGCATCCCAGTGCGGATTAATCGAGTAGCCGGTTTCGTAGTAGCCGCCAATCCAATCGGTCATGTCGGGGCCCCCCTTTTCCTTGGGCACTTCGACCGCGTAGTGCGCACAGGCCATACCCACGCCGCGTTTCATGAGCTGATCGATCTCGGCCAGCCGGTTCCGCTGGATGACCGGATGGCCGCCACCGCCGTCCATGTAGAGCAGGATGGTGTCGGCATTGTCGAAAGCTGTCGGATCGTGCGGCCAGCCATTGAAGTAGGAGGCCGTGACGATGCCGGGCACGTCGGCCAGGCACTTCTCGAGCAGCTTGACGCCGGCGTTGAATTCGTGATCGCCCGGGGCATGGCTGGGCGTGCCCGCCACCATCACGATCTTCTTGCGGCCATCGGCCAGCCGAGTGCGTTTCAGTTCGATGTCTTTGAACTGCACGACCATGGGCGGTCCGGCGTGAAGCTGCAGCGCGAGCAAGCCACTCTCGGCCGCCTTGTCTTTCTGATTGTCGATGACTTCAGCGGTCACCTGGCCGTTGATCTTGTGGATCAGGTGATTGCCCTTCGCGATGATCTCGTAGTCGTTCCAATCTTCCTTTTTGATTTTCGACTGAATCTCGTTTGAATCGCCCACCTGCTCGGCATCCTTGCTGCCGTCGGCGTTGATGGTGACCTTCTGGCCCCGCAGCGCCAGGATGCCGCGTGCCTTCTCCTCGTAGAGGATGCCGGAGAACATGTCGCCGGCTTCGAAGTCTCCCTGGTACCCGGAGATGACCCACTTGTCGACTTCCTTGCTGCGATACTGAATACCGGAGTTGCCGCCGACGATCTTGTACTTGAGCCGCAGCACGAAATCGTCGACCGGCGCATTGCGCCAGATGATGAACGTGTTGCCGTTGGTCGGGTTGTCTTTCGTCGTGCGACCGGTGATGGCGCCGTCTTCGACGCTCCAGAACTTCGGATTGCCGTCCCAACCGGTGAGATCCTTGCCGTTGAAAATCGGCTTGAAGCCGGCGTCACCTGCACGTGCGATCGAAACAGAGCCCAGAAGGATCAAAGCAAAGAGCGCGATCAGGCTCAGCTTGTGGAAGCGAGGCATGGTGGCAAACCTTTCGTGGTCAGATGTCGGCTGCGTGATGATCGAAGGCGGCGGCGAAGGATTGTTCGACCGGCCACATTCTAGCTGGCCGGCGCGGATCGCAGCCCTCCGGCGCAAATCGGCGGAAGAAGTAGTACGGCTAACTTACGGCCTCGTATTCTTCCGGCGGCGTGAAGTCGAAGTTGCGGCTTTGGCTGAAGAACTTGAGAGGGTTTTCGTAGACGACTCGGCGGATCAGGCTCTCGGGATGACCGCGCAGCCGCATCGCGAGAATGAAGTCGGGCACGGCGGTCGGCTTCGAGGGGCCCCAATCGCCGGCGGAGTTGACGAGCAAGCGCTCGGGGCCGTACATCTCGACCATGTCGACGGCCCGCTCCGGGGTGCATTTGCTCACCGGGTAGAGCGTCATGCCAGCCCAGAAGCCTTCGTCGAGCACCGCGCGAATTGTGTGTTCCTCGACGTGATCGACCAGGACGCGGCCGTGGTCGAGCCGCGCGTCGTCGCACAACATATCCAGAATCATGCGCGTCCCCTGGTATTTGTCTTCCAGATGGGGCGTATGAATCAGGATCTGCTCGTCGGTCTTGGCCGCCAGGTCGAGGTGTTCAAGAAAGATGGTGGCTTCGTTTTTGGTGTTTTTGTTGAGCCCGATTTCGCCGATGCCCAACACGCCGGGCTTGTCGAGAAATTCGGGGATCATGGCGATCACTTCGCGCGAGAGGCTCACATTCTCGGCCTCTTTGGCGTTGATGCACAGCCAGGTGTAATGCTGCATGCGGTACCAGCCGGCGCGCTTTGGCTCAAACTCGGTCAGCTGGCGAAAATAGTCGCGAAAACCATCGACGCTGCCGCGGTCGAACCCGGCCCAAAACGCCGGCTCGCTCAGGGCGACGCATCCCATCTTGGCCAGCGTCTCGTAGTCGTCGGTGACGCGCGAGACCATGTGGATGTGCGGATCGATGTAGTACATGCGAGAATTTGCCGGCGACCGGAACAGGGCCGCACAAGAGTTTGTCTTACCTACCGTTTGCCTCGCGCATCCAGCGACGCCATCCAATCCTCATCGTAGGGGCGCGAAAACAGTAACTGGATCTTTTCGGCGCGGTCGGCGTCGTCGGACGCCAGCAGGGCCAGCCCCTGACGAATCTTTTCCAGTCGATCGTCGCCTGCCACCGAGCCCTCAGCCCGATCCAACCGGTCGAGCGAGGCCGCCAGGTGCAATAGCCGCGCGCGAATCTCGAGGAACTCGCGATTGAGCACTTCGGAAGCGTCGAGCGGAATTGGCATGCGATTACCCCAGGCGGGCCGGCAGGGCGGGACTACCTTTGAGTTTCCCCGACGAAGCCGGCGAATTCAAGTCGCCCGAGACTCAGACGCCCCGGGCAACCGCCGTCGCCGCTCACGACAACGCGCGCGGTCGACTTACTGCCGCGGCTCGGCGCCGCGCGTCTGGCGATGTTCTTGCGGCAAACCGTTGCCGCCGATGGTGCGCTGCACGTCCTCGGGCATCCGGGGCTTAAAGTCGGTTGGTTTTGCAAAGCGGCCCAACCCCACTGTCCGCTCTTGTCCCTTGTAACCCATGTATTCGAGGAACTCGTGCACGTCCATTTCCTTGATACCGAGCTTTTGGGCTTCGGTCTTCATGTCGCTATAGCCTTGGACGTCCTTGGACTCGGCGCCGGGGCGGGTGCCGGTCACCAGGTACTTGGTTTGGACGGACATTTCGCCGGTCTTGACCCCGTCGTCGTTTACTTCGGCATCGACGACGCCGCCGTTGAGCGAGATCAGGTCATGAATCAATTGCCGGTCGTCGTGATCGTCGTCGTCGATGTCCATGCGGCCCGCCAGGGCAAAATGTTCCTGACGGCCCGATTCCCAGACGGTGGAAAAGATGTTGTCGCCCGGCATGATCGGATTCGACAGGTCGTCTTCCACAATCCTGGCCTCGGCCTGGTGATCGGCGGTTAGTCGCACGACTTGGATTTTTGCCTTGGGAGTCGACTTGATCGGATTGCCGTCCTCCGGCGAGACGATCACAAACGACGTTTGATTTCGCAATCCGTCGGCCGGCCCCACGTCAATCCAGACCAGGCGGGTGCGCTGGTTTACGCGAGTGACTTTGCCGTCGGGATACTCGTTGGCCTTCTTGTCGGTCTCTTCCTTTTCCTGCAAGCGCCGCAGTAGCGTTTCATTTTGCTTGAGTTCGCCAGAGAGGGCCGCGATTTGCCCGGCCGACTTCTGTGCGAGCTTCTCGCGATCGGCCTCGGTCGTTTGGAACTTCGTAGCGAGTTGCTGCATTTGACCGGTGAGCTCCGTGCGGTCGGTGCCGAATTTGTTGCGCTCGCTCTCCAAGTCGCTGGCGGTCTGATTCAATTTCTCGACGTATTGGGCGACCTCGGCCTTGGCGGCCTCACCGTTGGCGGCCAGCTTGTCGTTAAGCTCCTTGGCTTGGGCGGTGAGCTTGACGTTGCTTGCTTCGAATTCGTGCAACTTGCCGGCCATGTGTTCGACCAGCGCCCGATAGTTCTGTTTCGATTCGGGGAGACCTTCGCCGTTGGTTTGAATGTCGGCGAGTCCCGACTCCTTGATCGCCTCGACCGTCAGATTGGGATCGCCGCCGATGAGCAGCTTCATCTCTTCGGTCTCGGCGATGGCCTTCGACGCGGCGCCATCGGCGGTGGTCTTCTGCTCGGCCAGGCTCTTGGCCCGATCGCGCTCCTGCGAGTAGCTGCTAAAGAACATGTAGGTGGTGACGATCAGAATGATCGTGAGGATCACAAAGATGATCAGCGCGATCTGCAGGCCTTGGTTTTCGCGAGCGGCCATTGAGAATGTGCTCCTCGGAGAATTCGCGACGCGGCAGGCGGGGCCAACCGCGACGCAAACGGGGACTGGACGTTTCTGTTCCGAGACGATTCTGTTCCGACGCGCTATCGACCGCAACCAACCCCTGGGACGGATCGGAAAAATTGCCAGAAAAGACACCTGGCGGTCGAGCGCAACATCAAGACTTCATTGTAATTAGCCGCGATAGGCTGTCAAACATTTACGGGCCGCAGTGATCGTCGATCAAATGCCCTGTGGCCCCCCCTCAATCGAGCCCTTGGCGTGCTGGCGAATGGTGTCGCGCAGACGGGCGGCGTCTTCAAAACGCTCCTCGCTGACGGCCAGCTCCAGCTCGGACTGCAAGTGCGCCAGGGGGTTGTAGGGTTCTTCTCGGAGCTCGCCACTCGTCTTGGAAACGATTTCCTCGCGCCATTTCAGCAAAAACGACAGCTCGTTGCAGTTGTCCGCGTTTTGCGATTGATCGTACTGCGCCAGAAAGTCGCGGATCCCGTCGATAGCCGCGTCAATAGCCCCGACGGCCGCCGTGTAGTCGCGTAGTCCAACCAATGGTGTGGCCACGGCCCGGGCATGCATCATCGTTACATAGGGCCGCCACTGATCGAACTGCAACTTGTCCTTCTCATTTCGTGCGTACTGGCGCACGAAGGAAAACAACCGCAAATTGCGGTTCGTGTCCCGGGCACAGAGCTCGTACCGCTCAAGATGCCAGAAGCTGACGTAGCGATGGTAATACTGAATCCCTTCGCGGAGCAGTCGCTGGCAGTCTTCCGAATCGAGCACGAACGGCTCGCCCTCGGGATCATCGGCTTCGTGCTTTTGGCGTTGCCGCTCATAGAAATCAAGCCACGAGGCGCAGCCAGCCACGCGCTGACCGTCTGGGCGGCCATCGAAATCCATTTGCAAGAGTCCCAAGTCGAGACGCAGCTGGATCTTATCGCGACCATCGTCGCCCTGGACAATGCGTACCGAGATCCGATCGGGATCGTACTGCCAACCATCCAACGTCTTGGAAATATCCTTGGACACGCAAACCTTCCAAAACGGATTCGAGCGAAGGCGATTTTCCAGTTCCCGTGACGCCAGTCTATACAAGGAGTCGCCGTCGGGCGAGAGAGGCCCGCCGCGGCGCGCAAACCAAATATACGACGACGACGTGAACCGTGCCGGCGGAAGCTCGATGGCCGTGCGAGGCGGTTATTCGTTCGCTTCGCGCGTCAAAGGTTCCATGACCTTCGTGTTGCGCTCGACGGCCAACACGATCGTGCGCTGTTCGGCCCCGTTGGCGGCACTGGCTACCACCGGAATGACCTGCCGCTGATTCGGCAGGCTCATGCGGACGGTAAAGGTGCCGTCGGGGCGAATTTTGACCGGCTCGCCGCGCAAGCTGACGTGCGTATCGGGATTTGTCACGCCATAGACAATCATCTCGGCGTCGACCTCGAACCTGAGCGATTGCGAATGGTTCAGCAAGGCCGGCGTCGCCGCGCCATAGCGGGTCACCATGGGCGATCCCATCGGACGTCGCAGCCGCTCTTCGAAAAGTTCTTGCAGCTCCAGGCTGTTGTTGTCGGGCGAATAGCCGCCACTCATGGCGTAAATTTTGTCAAAGTTTTCCGCCACGTCCGACCAGTTTTCATCGATCGCGTCACTTGAACCCGGCTCGGGAGTTGTCACGACGTTGGAACGGACCAGCGGAAAAAAGCGATCGCCCGAACCCGTGTAGCCGAGTTCCAAGCGGTAGCTGGAGGGCGAGTTGTCGACGTGCACATACCAGTTGCTGACGCCGCCGTGGATTTCAATATCGCGTACCACGCGCTCGCTAACGCTGGCGCTGCCGCCGTCGTGCACTTCGAGCAACCGCAGGATCGGCTTGGCCGTGTGCCACTCGGCGCCCATCGCGGCTTGCACGCGCTCGACGCTATGACGCTTAATCTCCCAATAGGCATGCAACCAGAACGGATCGCGCACCATCACGACGATCCGCTCCTTGATGGCACCGTTTGATTTCGCTTTGCCATTTTCTGATGCCACGTTTTTAAAGCGCTCGAGTTTCTTGCGAATCTTGCTGATGTGTCGCTGGACTCGGGCGCTGGCCTTGGGCGCCGGGCGCGGCCGTTCGACTTGGCGGAGGATCGCTGACTGGATGAGGCCGACTTCTTCGAGGCGGCTGCGGAACTGGAAGTAGCGGACTTGGCCTTGGCGGAGGACAACAGGGCTTTGACGAGTTGGTCCTTTCGCATGCTGTGCCAGCCGCGAACGCCGTCGCGCTTGGCCATTTGCGCCAAGTCTTTGTGAGAGTAGGATTTGAGGGCTGCTGGGGTCATCAATGGACTTACCTCCGCGTTCGCCCCTGTCAGCGCTGCTGGTCTTCAGCTTACGCCCGGGCAGGAAGTCTATGGTTTGAGCGTCGTCCTTGACTGGAAACACGCTCGCACCCTCGGCGGGCAGTCCTTAGCCGCATGAGGTGACCCAAGTTGCTGCGGCTCTTCAAGCTACAACAAATGCGTCAATGCTTTGAGGATCCGCTTGCGGTAGAGGCGAAGTGTACCGAGGGTCCCTGCAATGGAGGCACGGCTTGGGGGGTGCCGTGCGTTCGATTTGCAATCAGCCCACTTCGCCAAGGTGGGGTACTCGCTCCAGGCTGCTATCCCCGGGGAAGCACATCAACCTCGCACATCTTGAGTGTACTCAAATGCGCGCGAAAACGCAACGCCCCCCCTGCAGGCGGGAAACCGCACCGGAACCCTTATGTCCGCTAGCTTTACGCATTCTGCGCGACCCGAACAGACACACGCTCCAGAGCCCCGGGAGGGCACTTCGCGGCGTCATTTTGACCGCCCGGCGGGGCAAAACAGACCTGCCGTTGCCCACTTTTGCCAGACGAAATGGGGTTTGACAGGGGGGGCGACGCTCCGAATAATGACTTTGTGAAAAAAAACACAATTTTGACCCAGGGGCCGATTGACACTCACTTTAGAGCCTATTAGGATGCCAGCCTTACGGATTTGAAAGCGACTTCTGGGGGTATCTTCCGGGCGGAACGCAACGGGCAAAAAAGCCCGCCGGCAGAGCCGTTTTTTGGCAGAGTCACCGCAATCTGTGGCAAATCCCGCTGACAACCGGTCACCGCTGGCAATCGCCTTGGAGTGGTCGGCGACCATCATGACCATTTCGGCCGAGATGGTTGTGCCTGGCCTGATGGGCTACTGGGTGGACAAATGGCTGGGGACGCGGGTTTTGTTCTTGCTTGCGGGGTTCGCTTTGGGGGGAACCTTGGCGGCGCTGCAACTGATGCGAATCGCCAAAGGCAGAGATACTTCGGGCGAGACCAGTGGTGATGACCGAGCGAAACGTGATCAGTAGGCTAGGCAGCCTGGGGCTCGCAGCCCAGGCGGTTTTGGTTTCGGTCGCGCTGGGCGCAACTTGGCTGATCGTTGCGCCGATCGGGTCCTCGATCTTCGGAACGCCGGCCCTGGTTGCGGCCGCGGTCGCGGCGGGCATCTGCTGGGTCGGCGCTCTGTTGGCCCTGCTGGTGGCCGCCGTGCTGCAAGGCCCATCGGCCGCGATGCATCGACTGGTGGTGGGAATGCTGGCTCGGGCCATGATGCCGCTGGTCGTGGGCGCCTTGTTGCAAACGCGTGTCGCGGCCCTGGCCGACGCCGGCTTCATTTATTACCTGTTGGTGAGCTACCTGGTCAGCCTGGTCGTGGAAACGATGCTGCTGCTGGCTCACGTGCAGACCACGTTGCAATCGAACAAGGCGCTCTAGAGCATGGCCGATCCGCAGCACGACGAACACGCCGGGCACGAAGATGCCGCAGGACATGATGCCGCAGCGCACGCCGGCCCGGCCGCACACGGCCAGCACCATGCCCACGACCCGCTCGAGGCGAGTCACCTGATCGGCCACGTCAAGGACGCGGACTATTTCGAGCTGCCTCGTTTTCTGGGTGGCAAGATCCAGATTCCGCAGTTCTACGAAGGCAAGCCGTACACGATCCACATCGGCTTCGAGCCCATCGACGACCGCATCGAGCCGCTTGAGTTCAAGGTGACCAAATTCATGGTCCTGGAGCTGGTGGCCGCGGTGTTAATGATTCTGGTGTTCAGTTGGTTGGCGCTGCGACTGCGGCGAGCGGACCGTCCGAAAGGCGCTGACCAATGCCCTGGAGGCGATGGTGGTGTTCATTCGCGACGACGTGGCGCGCCCGGCCATCGGCGGTCACGACGCGGATCGGTTCATGCCGTTTCTGTTGACGCTGTTTTTCTTCGTGCTCTCCTGCAACCTGTTCGGCATGCTTCCCTGGGCCGGCTCGGCGACGGGGGCCCTGGCCACGACCGGCGCGCTGGCGTTTTTGACGTTTGCGACCGTCATTTTCTCAGGCATGGCGAAACTGGGGCCGGTCGGATTTTGGGTCGGCCAGGTGCCGCACATGGATTTGCCGCCGGCCTTGGCGATCTTGCTCAAGCCGATGATCTTCGTGATTGAAGTGATGGGCCTGGGCATCAAGCATTTCATCCTGGCCATGCGTCTTTTGGCGAACATGATGGCCGGGCACCTGGTGCTGGCCGTGATCCTGGCGTTCATCGCGGCCAGTGCGGCTAGCTTGGCCTGGTATGCGGTTATGCCGGCCAGCATCTTGGGCGCCGTGGCGCTGAGCCTGCTGGAGCTGTTCGTGGCATTCTTGCAGGCGTACATTTTCACCTTTTTATCGGCGCTGTTCATTGGCATGGCGGTCCACCCGCACTAGTGCCCCCGGGCAGCGTCGCGAGCGTTTACCTTCGACTAACGACCTTCTTCTTACAGTGACTTTAGGAGATTGAAACAGTGAACCGTTTCTTGAAAATCGCAATGCTGATGTTGGCGATGGTGCTGGTGGCTGCCCCGGCAATGGCCCAGGACGGCGCGGCCGCCGCGGATGCCCCGACGCGGTCTGACTTCTCGATCTTTCTGGGCGGAGCCTTTGGCGCGGGCCTGGTGATTTTGGGCGCGGGCTTCGGCATCGGCAAGATTGGCTCGGCCGCGGTCGAGAGCATGGCTCGCCAGCCCGAAGTGGCCGGCAACATTCAAACGGCCATGATCATTGCGGCCGCTCTGATTGAAGGTGCCACGTTCTTCGCGCTGATCGTTTGTATGTTGTTCAATAACTAGGTTTCGAGTCTTTAACTTTTGAGACGTTGCGAGGACGCTATGAGCCTGGCTCGCCTGATGGTTTGTTTGGCGCTCGGATGCGGCACGACGTGGGTCCTGTTGGGCCCCGCGGCGGCCGAGGTTGCGGCAGACGAGGGTATTGTCGAGAAGGTCGAACATGGCTTGGAACGTGCCGGCGAGGAGGTCGAGCATGCCCTGCATTCGGATCCGAGTCATGGCAATGCCTCGACCGATCCGCTGTCGATCGATCCCGACCTGGCGATCTTCACGTTCGTTGTGTTCCTGGTGCTGCTGGTGGTGCTCCGTAAGTTTGCCTGGGGGCCGATCATGCAGGCGCTCGAACGGCGCGAGCACGGCATTGCCGAGCACATTTCGCAGGCCGAGCGAAATCACGAACAGGCCCGGCTGCTGCTGGCCGACTACGAACGGAAGCTAGCCGACGCGGCCAACGAGGTGCGTGAGTTGCTCGACGAAGCCCGTCGCGACGCCGAGCACACCAAGCAGTCGATCTTGGCCGAGGCGAGGCAGGGGGCCGAGGCGGAAAAGGCCCGAGCCTTGCGCGATATCGAGTCGGCCGCGGATGCCGCCCTGGAAACGCTGGCCGAGCGCAGCAGCCAGTTGGCGGTGGAATTGGCCGGCAAGATCGTGGCGGCGCAACTGTCGAAGGACGACCACGCTCGGCTGATCCAGGAAGCAATGGCCAAGTTTCCGGCCAACGCCTCTAGCAACAACTAACCCCGCACGGCAGGTCAGGCCATGATCGACAAGGCCGCAAGCGACAATTCGAAAGCCGTCAACGTCGGCGCCCAACGGGTCGCGGCGATCTACGCCCAGTCGTTCCTGGGCGCCGCCGAAGCCAAGGGTGCCACCGACGGCGCGGTTGCGGAGCTCGAGTCCGTGGCCGCGGCGCTGGCCGCCAATCCCAAATTCGAGGCGGTACTGGCCTCGGCCTTGGTGCCGCACGAGGAGAAGGTGCAAATCCTGGATCGCGTTTTCGGCGGCAAGCTGTCGCCGTTGGTACTCGACTTTCTCAAGGTTCTTTCCCATCACGGCCGGCTGGAAATCACCCGCGCCGTGTACGCAGAGGTGCAGAAACTCTACGACGCGTTGCGCGGCCGCGTGCGTGTCGACGTGTTCACCGCCACTCCGCTCGACGACGCCGAGGCGAGCGCACTGGAGGCCTCGCTCCACCGCATCTTGGGTGGGCAGCCGCTGGTGCGTCCGGCCGTCGATCCAGCGCTGATTGGCGGGGTGGTGCTGCGCGTCGGCGACACCGTTTACGATGGCTCCGTGGCCCGGCAACTTCATCAGGTCCGCGAGCAGATGATCAACAGGAGCGTCCATGAAATTCAGAGCCGACGAGATCGCTTCCGTCATTCAGGCGGAAATTGAAAACTACCAGTCCCAGATCGACGTGCGCGAAGTTGGTCGCGTGCTCGAGGTGGGCGACGGCATTGCGCGGGTCTACGGACTGTCGGGCGTGATGGCCGGTGAAATGGTCGAGTTCCCCGGTGGCACCATTGGTCTGGCGTTTAACCTCGAAGAGAATTCGGTGGGCGTCATCATTCTCGGTGACTACCTGAAGATTACCGAAGGGGACGAAGTCAAAAGCACCGGCAAGCTGCTGAGCGTGCCGGTGGGCGATGCCGTGATCGGCCGCGTGGTCGATCCGCTGGGCAACCCGCTCGACGGGAAGGGGCCGATTGTCACCAGCGAGCGCCGCGACGTGGAAACCATGGCTCCCGGCGTGGCCGAGCGCCAGCCGGTGAAGCAGCCGCTGCAGACCGGCATCAAGGCCATCGACTCGATGACCCCGATCGGACGGGGCCAGCGCGAGTTGATCATTGGCGACCGCAAGACCGGCAAGACGGCGATCGGGATCGACGCGATCATCAATCAGAAGAACTCGGGCGTGAAGTGCTTCTACGTGGCCGTCGGTCAGAAAGAATCGACCGTGGCCGGCGTGATTGAAGTCCTTCGCTCCAAGGGTGCGATGGACTACACCACGGTGATCGTGGCCAGTGCCAGCGATCCGGCTCCGCTGCAGTACGTCGCTCCGTACGCCGGTACGGCCATGGCCGAGTACTTCATGTACAAGGGCGAGCACACGCTGATTGTGTACGATGACTTGTCGAAGCAGGCGTCGGCCTACCGCCAGCTGTCGCTGCTGATGCGTCGTCCGCCAGGTCGCGAGGCCTATCCGGGCGACGTGTTTTATGCTCACAGCCGCCTGCTCGAGCGTTCGGCCAAATTGAGCGATGCGTTGGGCGGCGGTTCGCTCACTTCGCTGCCGATCATCGAAACGCTGGAAGGCGAGGTGTCGGCCTACATTCCCACCAACGTGATTTCGATTACCGACGGCCAGATCTATCTGCAGCCGGACCTGTTCTTTGCCGGTATTCGCCCGGCCATGAACGTGGGCGTGTCGGTCTCGCGCGTGGGTGGTTCGGCCCAGATCAAGGCGATGCGGAAGGTGGCCGGCGGTTTGCGACTCGACCTGGCGGCGTTCCGCGAACTGGAAGCGTTCGCCCAGCTGGGTACCGATCTGGACCCGGCCACGCAGTCGCGGCTTGATCGCGGTTACCGGATGGTCGAAATCCTCAAGCAGGGTCAATACGAGCCGTTGGACGTGATCGACCAGGTGCTGATTATCTTTGCCGGTACCCGTGGATTCCTCGACAAGGTGCCGATCAACGCCGTCTCGCGGTGGGAGAAGCAGTTCCTAACGTTCATGCGAGACCAGAAGTCGGAAATCCGTCAGAAGATCCAAGAAACGCAGGACCTTGACGAAGCCACCATGGCGGCCGTCAGCGAGGCCGTCGGCGAGTTTCAGAAACAATTCAGCCAGAAGGGAGCACCTGCCACCGCGCGTGTGTAGTGGCTTGCGGCTCTCGGCGGCCTTCTCAAGATGAGGGCACGACGCATGAGCAACAATCCCTATAGCGCCACGGAGACCTATGACGAGGAATATCCGCCCTTGACCCCCGAGGTCACAAACTGGGCCATGCTGTGTCACCTAACGGCACTGATTGGCCTGGTAACGATGTTTTTCTTTGTTGGACCGCTGGTGGTCTGGCTGCTGAAACGAGACGAACACCCGTTTATTGACGAACAAGGTAAGGAGGCGCTGAACTTTCAACTTTCGATGCTGATCTACAAGACGCTAGCGCTGATGTCCTGTTTTTTCCTGATTGGATTCGTGCTAGTGCCGGCCTTGGTGCTGGCGGATGTCGTTCTTGTGATCACGGCGTCGGTGAAGGTCAGCTCCGGAATTAGTTACCGCTACCCACTCACGATTCGATTTATTCGCTGACCGCGTTTCACCAGAAGCGCGTCAGCAACCAAGACCATGGCCAAAGCCCGAGCGCTCGACAAACGCCGCAAGAGCATCCGCAACATCCGCAAAATTACGCGGACGATGGAGCTGATTGCCACGGCCCGTTTCAAAAAAGCCATGGACCGCGCGCATGCGGCCACGGCCTATACGCGCCGCATCACGCAGCTGGTGGCCGATCTGGCCACGACGGGATTGGAAGTCAAGCATCCGCTGCTGGAAGGCCGCGAGAAAACCGAGCGGGCCGTGCTGCTGGTGTTAACTGCCAATCGCGGGCTGTGCGGCGGCTACAACTCCATCGTGCAGCGTGCCGGCTTCGCGCGGTTCGGCGAACTGAAGACCGAGGTACCGAGCTTGCAACTGGAGATTTCGGGCAAGCGGGGAATCGCCGCCGCCAAGTTCCGGGGCTATCCGTGCGACGTGACCTACACGCACTTCGAAGACAAACCCAGCTTCGAGGAAGTCGAGGTCTTGGCCAACCGCTACCTGGAAGAGTACATCGCGGGCAAGATCGACCGGCTCGACGTGGCCTACATGCAGTTTCAGAACGTGGCCCGGCAAAACGTGGCCGTCGAAACCCTGCTGCCGCTTGGCAACTTGGAGGGGGCCGAAGAACAGGAAGGCGCGAGCAAAACACAATCGCAATACGAGTTCTTGCCGTCGGCCGAGAGCATTCTGGAAGAAGTCGTACCGACGAGCTTCAAAGTGAAGCTCTTCAAGTGCTTCCTCGATGCGGCCGTCAGCGAGCAGGTGGCCCGCATGGTGGCGATGAAAGCCGCCACCAAGAGCGCCGGCGACCGCATTCGCCAGTTGTCGATGGCCTACAACCGGGCCCGCCAGTCGCAGATCACGGGCGAAATCATGGAAATCATCGGCGGTGTCGAGGCATTGAAAAACTAGCCCCGCCGCTTTCGTTTTACCCAAGACAATCCTGTCGGAATTAACCACGCGAGAGATCATGGCAACCACCAACCACCAGCCGAGCACGAAAAACATTGGCCACGTGACCCAGGTGATCGGTTCGACGTTCGACGTCGAATATGCGGAAGACAGCCTGCCGGCCATTTACAACGCGGTGAAGATTTCGGCCGAGCACAAAGGCATCAAAGTGAACCTGACCGGTGAAGTGCAGCAGCACTTGGGGGGCGGTCGCGTTCGCTGCGTTGCCCTGGGCTCGACCGACGGCATGGTTCGTGGCCAGGAATGCATCGATACTGGCTCGCCCGTGACCGTGCCCGTGGGCAAGGCCACGTTGGGCCGCGTGTTCAACCTGATTGGCGAGCCGGTGGACGGTCGCGGACCCGTGAATGCCGAGGAACGCTGGTCGATCCATCGTGACGCTCCCGAACTGATCGATCTGTCGACCAAGACCGAGCTATTCGAAACCGGCATTAAGGTGATCGACTTGCTCACGCCGTTCGTCCGCGGCGGCAAAGCCGGTCTGTTCGGCGGTGCCGGTCTGGGCAAGACGGTGATTCTCACCGAGCTCATCGCCCGTATTGCCAGTGCCCACGGCGGTTACTCGGTGTTTGCCGGCGTGGGTGAACGTACCCGCGAAGGAACTGACCTGTGGTTGGAAATGCAGGAAGCCAAGATCGGCGACACGGGCCGTAGCGTCATCGAGCAGACGTGCATGGTGTTCGGCCAGATGAACGAGCCACCGGGAGCCCGCCTTCGGGTGGCCCTCTCGGCGCTGACGATGGCTGAGTATTTTCGCGATAAGACGGGGGCCGACACGCTCTTGTTCATCGACAACATCTTCCGCTTCTCGCAGGCCGGCAGCGAGGTGTCCGCGCTGCTGGGTCGAATGCCGAGTGCCGTGGGTTATCAGCCGACGCTGGCCACGGAGATGGGTGCCTTGCAAGAACGGATTGCCTCGACCAAGAACGGGGCCATCACCTCGGTGCAGGCCGTGTACGTGCCGGCCGACGACCCGACGGACCCGGCCCCGGCCGCGGCCTTCGGTCAGCTCGACGCGTTTCTTTACCTCGAGCGGTCGATTACGGAAAAGGGCATCTACCCGGCGGTCGATCCGCTGGCCTCGTCGAGCCGTATTCTCGATCCCCAGTACGTCGGCGAGCGGCACTATGCCGTGGCCCGTCGCGTGCAGACGACACTGCAGCGGTACCGCGAACTACAGGACATCATCGCGATTCTGGGCGTCGAGGAATTGAGCGAACAGGACAAGTTGATCGTGCATCGAGCCCGCCGCATGGAGCGGTTTCTCTCGCAGCCGTTCCTCGTGGCCGAAGTGTTCACCGGCAAGCCGGGTGAAATCACGCCGCTCGAGGATACGATCCGCAGCTTCGAGGAAATTGCCGACGGCAAGTGGGATCACCTGCCCGAGCAGGCGTTTATGTACGTCGGTCCGATCGAACAAGCCGAAGAGCAGGCCAAGAAGATGGCCGCCAAAGCCTAAACCACGGAAAACTCGCGCGCTGTCCGACAGGGTCTGAATCGTATCCGGCCTGGCAGCGTAGGAAGCCCAACATGGCCGAATTGCAACTGATTGTCGTCACTCCGGAAGCGACCGCGTTGGAAGCCACGGTCGACTTTGTCGCTTTGCCCCTTTACGACGGCGAGCTGGGTGTCCTGCCGGGCCGCAGTCCCTTGATCGGCCGCCTGGGCTACGGCGAACTGCGTTTCACCAAAGCCAAGGAAATCACGCGCTACTATGTTGACGGCGGCTTCGTGCAGGTGGCCGACGACGTCGTTTCGGTGCTGACGAGCCGTGCCGTTCCGGCCACCACGCTCGATGCCGAGGTGGCACGCGAGCTGTTATCGTCAGCCAAAGCTCGCAAGGCCGACACCGACGAGCTCCGAACGATTCGCGACCGCCTGGAACGGCAGGCGCGAGCGCAAGTGCGGCTGGCCGAGCGGATTCGCTAGGCGCCGCCCAGGCTCTTGCCGCGGACGCCGAAGTTCGCCTGGCGCTTGATTATTGCGCCCGTTGCCGGACTATCTTGACTACGTCGACCCACCGCACCCACCATGCGGCGAAAACGCGCGCCACGGTGCCAGTCGGAGTCACCGCGCGGGGCAGGGCCTGCCGAAGTTGCTTTCAGGCGGATCGAAATCGTTTGCGATGCGCCGGCTGCCGGCAAATTGCCGGTTGGCAAACCTTCCCCTGGCCGCCGGATTGATTCTAAGGATGTACCCGACCGACTCAGCACCAAGCGAATCGTCTCCCGCTGGCAGCTCACTTCCGAAAGTCATCCTGGAAATCACGCGTGGGCGTGCCCGGCACAAGCGCCGCGACGTTCGTTCGGCGGCGTTTCTGATCGGCTCGGCAGCGGATTGCGACCTGGTTCTCGGGGATCCTCGCTTCGACGAATTGCACAGCTACCTCTATCTGAGCGAGCAGCGAGTAACTATCCGACACCTGGGAAGCGGCCCTCCGCTTTGCGTGAGCGACAGGACCGTTGCCGCGACAACGCTCGAGGACGCCGATCGCGTGCAATTGGGACCCTACGAGTTTCAAGTGAGCATTGACTGGCCGCGTTGCGAACAGGTGCGCCAGCCGGCGCCGCGTCGCCTGCTCGGCCAAATGGACGATTCGCTTGAAAACGATCGGGCTTTGGAGAGGTTGCTCCGCGATATCGAGCGGCAGTCGGCGCCAGCGGTGCGTTTATTTGTCGGAGAAGGGGTACCAGTCCCAACGAAAACGTGCACGGCACCTCACGCATCTGCCCAAATCGCGCAAACGTCATCCCGCAAAGCCGGACTCTAAAGACTCCTTGTATGCCTGATCGCGCTAGTTACCCGCAATGCAGCGAGTTGGTTGGACTGATCGAGATCGAACCAGTGCTCGGCGGTTCGCCGCGCGACGCGGCTGTGACCGAATCGGACGACCGGACGCTGGCGTCGCTATTTGCGCGTTTGGCGCGGGGGTTGGTCGACGCCGCGGCGATCGAGCCGCCTTGGCAGTCCAAGGGCCCACGGTTTTTAGACGAAAGCGTCGTGGGCGTGGTGGCCAATTGCCATCGTCTGCGCGGAGAGTTGGCGCGGGTGGCGCGGCGTTGCCAGGGAATTGGACCGGCACGTTAACGGCCGGCTCGGCTCGTGTTAGGATGGCCAGCTAAGGCTTCCATTTCTTTGCTGGCGCGGGCCGATCTCGTTGAAACCCCGATTGACCATCCTGCTGCTAACCAGCGTGCTCGTCGTCTGGCTGTTCGCGCCGGCCCTGGGGGGTGGTTCGAGTTTCGCCTTTCGCGACGCGGCACACTTCTATCACCCCTTGTTTCAGTACATTCGCCAGGAGTGGGGCGCCGGGCGTCTGCCGCTGTGGGATCCCTATGAAAACCTGGGCGTGCCGCTGGTCGCCGAGAACACCTCCAGCGTGTTCTATCCCGGCAAGCTGCTGTTCGCGCTGCCGGCGGATTACACCTGGCTGTACAACTTGTACATCGTGCTGCACGTGGTGCTGGCGGCCGGTACCAGTTATGCGCTGGCCCGGCATCTACGCGCCGGTGTGCTGGGGGCCAGTGTGGCGGCTCTCTCGTATGCGTTCTCGGGCAGCGTGCTGTTCCAGTACTGCAACGTGATCTTTTTGGTCGGCGCGGCATGGCTGCCGCTGGCCCTGTTGTATGCCGATCGGATGCTGCGCGAACGGCGTTCGACCGCGACCGTGGGCTTTGGCATGACGCTGGCGCTGATGGTGTTGGGAGGCGACCCGCAAATGGCCTACAACACGGCATTGCTCGCAGCCGGTTATACGCTGCTGCTGTGGCGCCATGACAAGCGAGCGGTGTCAGCAGCGGGCCCCACACTCCGCGCCGGTTGGCGCAAATCGAGGCCGTTGCTGTTGGTGGCCGGGATGGGCCTGGCCGGTGCCCTCGCGGCAATTCAAGCGCTGCCTACGTTCGAGGCGTCGCCCTACAGCGCGAGGGCCCGATACGACGAGCCGCGAAGCGTCTATGAATTCGCACAAGCTTGGACCCAAAGTACCGATGACACGGAAGGTATTTCATTGAAGGGCTTGCTCGGCGGTTCGCCACGCGGCCATCATGCCAAAGTCTATTACTTCAGTGTCGAACCGTGGCGGGCGGTCGAATTGATTTGGCCCAACATCACGGGGCGTCCCGGTCCGACGCACAGGCGTTGGTTATCGGCCTTCGATGCCGAGTCGAACTTCTGGATGCCGTCGCTGTACATGGGCCTATTGCCATTCGTGTTGGCGTGCACAATCTGGAGCCTGCGTCGTCGTGCCAACGTGGTAGTGCGCGCTCTTTCGTGGATGACGCTATTCGGCGTGCTCGGGAGCTTCGGCTGGTACGGCATTGCCTGGGCGGTTGGTCTACCCGTAGGTAGCTCCGAGGATTTTGGCGTTGGTGGCGAGGTCGGGGGACTGTATTGGTGTCTGGCGACCTTCCTGCCCGGATACATTCAGTTCCGCTATCCGTCCAAGCTATTCGTGTTCGCAAGCCTGGGGTTGAGCATGCTGGCAGCTTACGGCTGGCGCGACGTTTGGGAATCAGGCAGCCGCCGGCTGCTGAACTGGCTGATGCTGATTCCACTTGTGGGCGCGGCGGCAGGCGCCGGCACGCTCTATGACTGGCCACAAATTCAGTCATCGCTCGCCAGTGCGACCGCGGCCCCCTGGCTGGGTCCGCTCGACGGCAAGGGCGCTTTAACGGACTTTGCCGACGCTCTGCTGCATGCTTCGATGGTTTCCCTCGTCGTGTTGGCCATCCTATGGCTCGGCCGACGCACATCCTATCGACGATTGATGCAAGTTGCCATGACCGCGGTGGTGGCCATCGATCTTGGAGCGGCACAAAAGGATCTTGTCGTCTACGCGCCTGCGGACCTGTGGCGTTTTCGACCGCGGGTTCTGAGTCGTTTGCCCAAGGACACGTCGAACTACCGCCTATTCCGTCAACTGACGCCGACACCCCCGTCGTTTGAAACGACCGCATCGCCCGACCGCTATCAAGAGGGCCTACGCTGGTATCGCGACACGCTATGGCCCCGATTTCCGCTGCCGCTAGAGGTGCCGCTGGCCGAGGTGCTGCAGACCGTCGCCGGCAGCGACTATGCGATCCTTCTCAAAGTGGCGCAGACACACAATCGGCGGTCGGGGAGGGGGGGCCTTCCCGACCCGGCGTTGCTCGACCTGGTGGGCGCCCGGTCGGCGCTTGTCTCGATGACCTCAAGCGAAGAGATAAGTCGGCCGATCGAAATCGCGGAAGACATGTTGCTGGGTGAGCGGCCGACGGCCCTCCCACGGACGTGGATCGTCCACGATGTGAAAGTGTTGCCGCCGCTGGAAAGCAATTCGCCGCGCAGGATCGAGAAGTTTACTTCTGAGATTGCCTTTCCCGACGGCCAACCACGCGATTGGCGAGCGACAGCGGTCGTCGAGACGCGTTCAACGCTCTCGGTTTCTCCGGTGGCGGAAGGCACGACCCGCTCGGAATCCTGCCGAATCGTGGCGGCCGAACCGTCGCGCGTGGAGATCGATGCGCGGCTGACTGCTCCGGGGCTCGTTGTTCTTTCCGACCAGCACTATCCGGGTTGGGAAGCCTTCGTGGAGACCGACGGAGAGCGGCGGACCGTTCCGATCTTGCGGACCAACCGCGTGATGCGTGGCGTGGTACTGCCCGCCGGTAAACATCGGCTCGTCTATCGTTATCGGCCGAGGAGCATTCTTTATGGCGCCCTGATCAGCGGCGCGAGCGCATGCGTCTTGCTGAGTGTCGCGTTGGTCGGCTGGCTCAGTCGGCGCAAACGCGGCAACTCAGCCGCGAAGGCCCCGGCAATCGCTTAAATCTGAAAATTCGCCTCGGGATGCATCTCTTGGATGTCGGCCCGCATTTTCAATTTCGGCTTTTCCAGCACCACGGTCGTATGCGGCTGGAGACTTCGGGTGAGCCAGACGCTGGAACCGATCACGGAGTGGTGCCCAATGACCGTCGCGCCGCCCAGCACGGTGGCGTTGGCGTAGATGACGACGTGGTCCTCGATCGTCGGGTGCCGCTTGTGGCCGCGCAACAGGTTGCCGTCGCCGTCGGTGGCAAACGACAGGGCACCGAGCGTCACGCCTTGGTACAGCTTGACGTGGTCGCCGATCTCGCAGGTTTCGCCAATCACGACGCCCGTGCCGTGATCGATGAAGAAGTGCTTGCCGATTTTGGCGCCCGGGTGAATGTCGATGCCGGTTTTCGAATGGGCCCATTCGGTCATCATTCGCGGAATCAGCGGCACTTCGAACTGATGCAGCAAGTGAGCCACGCGGTAAATCGTTACCGCCTCGAGACCGGGATAGCAGAAGATGATCTCGTCGAGCGTCTTGACGGCCGGATCGCCGTCGTGTGCCGCTTGCACGTCGAGCGCCAGCATCTTGCGCAGCTCAGGCAGCGCTTCGAGGAACAAGATCGCCTTGGCCTGGCCGAGGGCCTCGAAGTCGTGGTCCTCCGTGTCGCAATCGTGCGAGTAGCCGGCGTCGTGCCGCATGGCGCGAGCGATTTGCGTGGTCAGTTTATCGTGCAAGCCGTCGATCAGGTCGCCCACGTGGTAGGTCACGTTGCCGATGTGCAGCCCTTCGCGGCGGCGATAGCCCGGGTAGAGGATCTCCTTGATGTCCTCGACGGCGCTGACCACCATCTTGTAGTTGGGCAGCGGACAATGTCCCAGGTGGCTGATCGAGGGAAGCTCGGAATAGGTATCGACGATCAGCTTGGTCAGTTCGGGCAGTTGTTCTTTGCGGCGTAAGTCCGAGGCCATGGTGTTCGTGCTCCTGCACCACATCACCGGTGCGCGGAAAAGGGGCCCGCGGGGCGGGCGAAATACGGAGAAACGGAGAGCGAAGAAGGTAGCCGCTAACGGCTACATCGTACAGGAGCAGCGACAACCCCGAGCCAGTTGATCTTTGGTCGTCGTCATGGTTGATGCACTCCGCAGGTCGACTCGCCCCGAGATCGTGAGGACTTCAGGCCGAATTTCCGAGTGAAAAGTAGGGCGTGCTAGCAAAACAGCCGTTTCGCCGACAATCGTAGGCGTCACAGGCCGCAAAATCAAGCTTCCTGGTCTAGTCTTCGGACCGCTCGGCCCACGGAGTTTAGGCGATTTGGTACCGGTCGCCACTCACTCTTCTTCCTCCTCCTTGAGCACGGCCTTGTCGACGATCTCTTTCTGCACGTTGCCGGGCACTAGATCGTAGCGGGCGAATTCCATCGTGTAGCTCCCCTGACCGCCGGTGATGCTCGACAGGCTCCGGGCGTAGGTGGTCACCTCGGCTAGCGGCACTTCGGCCGTCACGGTTTGCAGGTCGCCACCGGCCGAATCCATGCCCAGCACGCGGCCGCGGCGTCCGGACATGTCGCTGTTGATGTCGCCCAGCTTGCTTCCGGGCACAGTGACGTGCAGCACGACCACCGGTTCGAGCAGCCCTGGCCTGGCTTCCTGGAAGACGTTGCGAAAGGCCATCGAGCCGGCCGTCTTGAAGGCGGCTTCCGAGCTATCGACCGGATGGTGTTTGCCGAAGAAGACTTCGACGCCGACGTTTTCCACCTGGTAGCCGGCGATGACACCGCGTGCGAGCCGCTCCTTGAAGCCTTTCTCGACGGCGGGCAGAAAGTTGTTGGGAATCGAACCGCCGACGATTGAATCGACCCAGAGGAAATGATGATCGGGGTCGTAGTGGAACTCGCGCATGCTGGGAAAACGTTCCTTGGTGCAGAACTCCGCCGGGTCGGTCCCGGTGGGGAAGGGGAAGACACGGATGTGCACCTCGCCAAACTGGCCGCGGCCGCCGCTCTGTTTCTTGTGGCGGTAGCTTCCCTCGGCGTTGGCTTGCACGGTTTCGCGGTAGGGAATCTTGGGCTCCTTGGTATCCACTTCCACCTTGTCGCGCCGCTTGAGTCGCTCCTGAATCATTTGCAGGTGCAGCTCGCTCATGCCGTTCATCACCAGCTCGTGCGTTTGCGCGTCGCGATGCAAGGCAACGGTGCTGTCTTCCTCGACGATCTTTTGCAACGCGCCTGAGAGCTTGCCTTCGTCGCCGCGACTCTTGGGCGAGACGGCCAGCCCAACCATTGGCGTGGGGAATTTGATTTTGGGTAGTTCCAATTCACCCAGCGAGTAGCTGGTGTGCAATTCGTCGACCTTTGCGACGGCCACGATTTCGCCTGCAATGGCATGTTCGATCGGATGCGTTTCCCCCCCTTGCACCGAAAGGAACTGATGCAGCTTAACCCCCTTCTTTGCGCCGGACACGTGCACGCTGTCGTCCTTGTTCAGGGTACCGGAAAAGACGCGAATGAAACTCAATTTGTGCACAAACGGGTCGATGCGCGTCTTGAACACTTGGGCGACCAAGGGGCCCGCCGGGTCGGCCTTGAGCACCACCTCCTCGCCGCCTTCGTTTTTCGCCGTGCGCTCGATCTTGTCAGGTGGCAGCGCACACAGGGCAAGCGCGTCGAGCAGTTCGGGCAGGCCAGCGCCGGTCTTTGCCGAAACGCTCAGCACCGGAATCAGCGTTCCCTGGGCCACGGCATCGACGATCAACCGCGAGATTTCCTCGTCGGTCGGGAGATTGCCCTCGAAGTAGCGTTCGGTCACTGCCTCGTCAACCTCGATGATCGCCTCAATCAACGACTCTCGAATCGAGGCCGGGTCGACGAGCGCGCCGTCGGCGCTGTCGGGTTTGAGCGTGCTGACGACGCCCTTGAAGTCGTGGCCGTGACCGATTGGAACATTGAGCGGGATGCAGGCGCTCCCGAACAATTCCTGGATGGAGCCGAGCAGGGCAGGGTAGTCGACATTCTCGGTATCCATCTTGTTGATGACGACAATTCGCCCGAGGCCCCGCTGGCCGGCCTCCCTAAAGACGCGTCGCGTGTTTACGCCCAACCCGGAATGGGCATCGACCACGATCGCCGCGGTTTCGACGGCGTGCAGCGCGCCGAGCACCTGGCCGATCAGGTCCGGGTAGCCCGGCGTGTCGATCAGGTTGAAGTGCTTGCCGGCATGCTCGAAGTGCACGAGCGACGATTCGATCGAATGGTGATGATGCTTTTCCTCCTCGTCGAAGTCGCAGATGCTCGTGCCGTCGTCGACGCTGGCCGGCCGCGTGACGGCGCCGGTTTTAGTCAAGATGGCGTCCGCCAGCGAAGTCTTTCCGGCCGATCCGTGGCCGCCAAAAACAATGTTGCGAATATCCTGGACCTGGATCTGCGCCATGCTAGTTTCCCTTCTGTGAATAGGAAGCTTGTCAACGCGCTCGAGCTAGCGCGTCGGCTAGTTTCAGGGTTCCTTCGTAGAGTGCGCGCCCGATGATGCAACCTGCCACGGGCAACTTGGATAGTCGAGTAATGTCGTCGGCGGTGGCCACACCGCCCGAAGCGATCACGGGAAGGTCGACAGCCGTGGCCATCTGCTCGAGCGCGGCGAGATTCGGCCCGCTGAGCATGCCGTCGGTTTCGATGTCGGTGTAGATGATCGCCGCGATTTTTTCGGCGCGAATCCCTGGGCCAGTTCGACCGCCCGCACGTGGCTCGTCTCCAGCCAGCCCTCGGTGGCCACCAGGCCGCCCCGGGCGTCGATTCCCAACACCAGCCGACCTGGAAATAGCGCGCACATCTGGCGAAACCAATCGGGCTGCTTGATGGCCAACGTGCCAATCACCACGCGCTGGAGCCCCATGTCGAGCAGGCGGGCGATCGTCTGCTGATCGCGCACGCCGCCGCCCAGTTCACAAGGCACGTCGACGGCGGCCAAAATGGCAGCGATGCTGTCCCAATTCGCGACGCCGCCGGCGCGGGCACCATCGAGATCGACCAGGTGGAGATACTGCCCCCCTTCGTCGACCCAGTGACGAGCCGTGGCGGCGGGATCCTCGCCAAACACGGTTTCGCGGGCATAGTCTCCTTGCTGGAGACGCACGCATTTGCCGCCGCGGAGGTCGATCGCTGGCCAAATCTGCATGCGTAGCCTTGCTGGGAGTGCCGCTGAAGTGAGCAATGTCTGCAAATATCCCACAGACATTTTAGCCGTGCAAGTAGCCGACGTGCGGCAATCGTGTCGCGCCGCCAATCTCGTCTCTGCCAGGGTGACGCGTGGGGTGTATAATTCGATTGCCCGTCGCAAACTGACCCGTAGCTTGTTTTGTTTACCAGCATGACCGACCTGGCCGCGAAACGCGAACGTCTGCTCGCCTTCATTGGCAAATACGACAATTGCGCGGTGGCCTTCTCGGCCGGAATCGACAGCACGGTGGTGGCGAAAGCGGCGCAGCTGGTTCTGGGCGACCGTGCGGTGGCCGTGACGGGCACGAGCGCCAGCCTGGCTTCGGGAGAGTTGGACGAGGCACGCCGGTTGGCCGCCCTGATCGGCATTCGCCACGCGGTCATCAACACCGACGAGTTTTCCAAACCGGAATATCTTCGCAACGCGCCAGACCGCTGTTATCACTGCAAAACTGAACTTTACACTCAGATTGAAGGCCTTGCCGAGCAACTGGGCTCCGACGTGATCTTCAACGGGGCGAACATCGACGACCAGGGTGACTATCGCCCCGGCATGAAGGCAGCCAGCGAACATCGCGTGGCGAGTCCCTTGGCCGAGTGCGGGTTCAACAAGGCCGAGGTGCGTGCCCTGGCCCAACAGTGGGAACTGCCGATTTGGGACAAACCGGCGACGCCCTGCTTGAGCAGCCGGGTGGCCTATGGCGAACACGTTTCGCCCGAGCGGCTGGCAATGATCGACGCCGCCGAGCAATTCTTGCGCTCGCAGGACTTGCGTAACGTGCGCGTACGGTATCACGGGGGCGATGTTGCCCGGCTGGAAGTTCCCGTCGAGGCGCTCGCCAAAATGTGTATGCCGGAGCATCGCGAACCGCTCGTTGCGCGGCTGAAGGAACTAGGTTTTAAATGCGTGACGTTGGATCTCGAGGGGTTTCGCTCGGGTAGTCTGAATTCCCTCGTGAGCATCGAGTCGTTGTCGCGTTCGAACTAAGGTTTTGCGGAGAAAACCGATCATGGCTCAACTACAACTATTCGAACTGGTCGAAACTCTGGAACCCGGACGTCAATCGCAGGCGCTGTTGCTGCATTGGAACGGCCACGAGTACACGACTATCGATGCCAAGCCAGTTATCGTCCACAGCTATGCCGGCAGCCACGGCATCGTCGGCGACCGAGGGTATTGCTTCCTGGGCGAGTCGGGGCGGTGGGAAACCATTGGGTCGCTGGTAAGCCGGGAAAGTTTCGGTCTTTAATCGCCGGCCCTATAAGAGGGAAACTCGCGGACCCTAGCGACGGCGGCGGCTGACGCGGGAAAGCCAGGCTGGCACGGCTTCGGCCGGAGTGCCTCGATACGACTTGGCGAATGCTTCGTCGAATTGCACGCCTTCCTGCAGCGCGCAATCAGGGCCACGTAGCGCGTCGTCGGCGACATGAGCAGCTTCGATACGAAGCTATAGCTCAGCACGTCGCCATCTTCCGGGGGAAGTTTTTCCGTGAGAAAGCCCTCGGGCTTGTCGGTGGTGGCCAGCACCTCGGCAACGCGGTCGTCCCACTGCTGGACCCGCGGGTCCTTCGGATCGATGCGTGCGGCGATCGCGCGGGCGCTGCCTTCAGAGAACCAACGGGGCACATTTCCCAAACTGGCCACGTACACGCCGGCGATTTGTTGCGCGACCAGGCCCGGCGGGGCTTTGCCGCGGTCGGAGAGCAGAATGCAACCGTACGGTTCGAGCGGGCTATAGGCCCAATGGCCGTGCCAAGTCAAAGGCAACTCGCGATGTTCAAGCATCGTGCCCACTTCGCCATAGTCGTAGCGCTTGTCGAAGACGTAGAGCGTGAGGCGGCCGCGAATCAACGGCTCGTTGTCGGGAACCTTGAAAAGTTTGCGGAGCTTCGCCACTTGTTCATCGGCCGTGAGTGCTACTTCGGCGAGGACCTCCTTGCCGACGCCGCCGACGACGAGCACGTTCTCGCTCTCCTCACGATTGGCTTCTACGTCGGGCAGAATCAGCCGCCAGGTCTTTGCCGAGAGAGCCACGCGCTCTTTACTCAGCTCGGCATGCGTCATTCGGGACGCCGCATTCTGGGCAACGACATCCGCGAGCGCCATTCCCGGATCCGGCCCGTCGAGTTTTCCGCCCAGCGAAATCCACTTTTCAATTTTCGCAATGGTCGCTTCTGGCAGTGGATCGCGACCTTGGGGCATGCGGGCCCCGCCGGCCGTGCCGCGGAGCTTTTTGATGATTAGGCTATCGGCCGGTTTGCCGGGCACAAACGGCGGACCGGCTGCGCCCCCTTGCAGCAGGCGACTAAACGTGCTCATGCTGAAGTTGGCCCCCGCGTTGCGCTCGCCGTGACATTCCAAGCAGTTGTTGAGCAGGATCGGTCCAATATCGCGCGCGAATCGCACTTCATCCTGCGCTCCGGCCGCGACGACTTCGAGCTTAGTCGTTGCTGGCGTAGTGCTCGGCGCGAGGCTGGCCAGCGAGGCGGCCTCGTCGTCTCCGTCGAACTTGGCACCTGCGTTGATCCAGGACTTGAGCACCGTCAATTCCTCGGCGCTCAACTTGCCGCCACCGCGCGGCATGTCTCCCGTTTCGACGAGCTCAATCATCCGACTCCCCTCGGCGTCGCCGGGCATAATGACGGTTCCGCCGGGCGACCCCTTTGCCAATGCCGCGAAACTCGCCATGCTGAACTCGCCTCGGGCACGCTGCACGTGGCAGTTGCCACACCGCGAGAGCAAAATCGGCGTCACGTCTTTCGTAAAACTGGCGCCAAGGCCGGCCGGCGGGGCCGCGCTGGGAGCGGACAGTTCGGGAATCTCGACGCCATGCGTGGCCAGGAGTTGTTTGGCACGCGTCAGTTGTTTTCGCAGCGGCTCAAGCAGCGACTGCCAGGCCCGCGAATCGTCGGCCGGCAAAGCCTCTACAAGCCCGATCGCCTCGCGGGCGGCGTCGCCTGACTCGCGATATTTCTTGGCTCGATAGAAGTTTCCGGCCCGCGTGAGGGCCGATTCGGCCTGCTTCACCTGGCCGCGGTCGGCAACCGAAGGCGCAGCGGCGTGTGCCGGCGCGACAAGCACGCAGCATACGGCCGCGATGAAGGCCGCACCTCCTCGTTGACTGCGCCCTAGCATCGATGCCTCTACTGTTTTGCGCGGGAAGGACTGGCGAGTAGTCTAATTATAAGACGAGCGGCAGCCCGGAGCGACCTGAACGAGCGGCCTGCGGGCGAACGGCTAGGCACGTCGGCGCCTGGAGCCCGTGGCATGATGCCGGCGCGTGATCTTTTTGGGCGGTCGACTGGCTTGACTTCGCTTGTAGCCGTATTCCACGGCAAACCATTCGGCATACCGCTCGCGAGCCACGTAACCCGTGTTGCGGCTGTCGACCAAGTGTCCCAATTCGTGGATGAGGATGTTATTGAGGTAGAAGTCGCGGAGCGACTCCTCGGTCCACCGTAACCCCCACACGCCGGGCGACGTTTCCGACCATTCGCCGCCGTACATGCGGGCCTCGTTGACCTGCGCCGGCGTGGGCGGGCAATTGTAGTACTCGACCAAACCGACTTCGATTGGGTAAAGATACAGGCTCGAGCCCCATTGCATGCCGTAGCAGGGGAAGCTCTGCTTCTTGCGCGTCATCCGGCTAAATTGAATTACCTCGAGCTCTTCGAGCATCCAACTTGGGAACTCGGACAGTCGGCGGCGGACGTCATCGGGGGTCAAGACGTGCCGATAACCGTTGCCCGGTGGCTGCACGATAATGCGATAACCTTCGCCATCTTCACGCGGTTCGTGCCAGTCTTCGGGGGGTACAAATGGCAACTTCAAGTTGCGTTTGAGACTGCGAGATCGTTTATGTGCCTGACCGCCGCGACGGCGCGATTTGCCCCACGCCACCGAGTTCGAAAACTGCGGCTTGAGAAACCGTCCTTTCGAATTGTGTTCGCGACGTTGCATGGCAGGGCGGACGAAAAAACAAAGGCATCATTTGTGGCAGCACGAGTCAATCCTTTGAAGTAAATCGAGGCGCGATTTGCCTGCTGCAAGCCCTCCGGTTTGACGCCCGGAAGCTCCCTTGGAAAGCCGGTCGACAAACCGACTATACCTATCCTACGTGCGACTTCGGACGAAATGCAATCTACTTTCTTAAGTGGCTTATACATAATGACTTACAATTATCCACTGGGGTCGTTTTTTTCGCCAGATGGGGGTCTTGACGGCGTGCATTTTCGCCCATGCGATACCCCCTCTCGTGAGGGAATTCAATTGGGCCGCAGGCCGCGCTACTGTCCGAGCGCGAACAAGGCGAAAAGAATCGTTCCCAGCACGAGCGCGGCTAGAAAAATTGCCGGCCAGAATTGTCCGCCGCGCGAGCGCTTAATCATCGCGCGCGACGCGCTGACTCGCGGCGTCACGACGTCGCGCACAATCGCCTCGGTCGCGACGGCGCGCGGTGGTTCAAGCGGCACTGACACAACCGGTTGCACCGTTGGAATCGCGGCGACATGCGCGTTGCGCGGGGGGAACGGCCGGCGGTGTTGGAGGCGGCGGAGGCACAATCACGTCCGATTCGTTTTCCGGCTCGCGCCGCGCCGTCCCGGGACTGCTGCCGGAGAATACGTCGGACCGTGGGGCCGCTTGACGGGCCAGCCGTTCGATGCGCGCCGTGTCTTGAAGGTTGTGATCCGTGTCGCCCCAAGAATGGGCGGGGGCGCCGGCTGTCTCTTCGCCAGATTCGCGCGACAGCCTGCCCGCATCACGCTCGGCGTCGAGCCACTGGGCAAGCTGGTCGGCAAGCTCTTGAGCCGATTGAAAACGCTGCTCGGGCGTCTTCTCCATCATCTTTTGGCAAATTGCCACCAACGCCGGCGGTGCGTCAGGGCGTTCGGCTTGAATGCTCGGCGCGGTTTGTCGATGGTGCGCCGTCATCAGTTCCATCGCCGATTCGCCGCGAAATGGCGGGTGCCCGGTCAACAGGAAATACAGCGTGCAACCGAGGCCGTAGATGTCGGCCCGGGCATCCGCTGTTTGACTGTTGACGGCCTGTTCCGGGGCAAAATAAGCGGCGGTTCCCAGCACCTGCTCGTCGCGCGCAAACTCGGGCACGGGCCGAACTTCGGCCTTGAAGCGGGCCAGGCCCATATCGAGCACTTTAACCGTGCCTTGTCGGTCGACCAGCAGGTTCGCGGGCTTGATGTCGCGATGCACCAGACCCGATCGGTGTGCGTGTTCCAATCCCTCGGCCGCTTGCAGGATGTAACGGGCAGCCGTGTGATAGGGGAGTGGACCGCCGCGTTCGACGAGGGCTTCCAAGTCGCTGCCATCGACGTATTCCATCACCAAGTAGTGTATCTTGCCCTCGCTTCCCAGATCGTAGGCACGCACGATGTTCGGATGGTCGAGCGCCGCCACGGCTTGACCCTCGAAGTGAAACCTTGCCAGATACGAGGAGTCGCCCACGAGATTCTCGGGCAGGACTTTGATGGCCACGAGCCGCTGCATGAGCACGTGCTGGGCCAAGTAGACGTTGCTCATGCCGCCGCTGCCCAGGTGATCGAGCAGCTTGTAGTTGCCAAGCATGAAGCCGCGATGTCGGCCGTCGAGCAGCTTGTGGCACTGCCAAGCGGTCAGTGCGCCAACGCGGACAAGAAAAGCGCCGCAGTCCACCGCGTCGTCGAGTTGTTCGACGGTCGCCTGACTTTTCCACTGTTCGATCAGGGCATTGAGCCGATCTGGTTCCACCAGACCGCTACGTCCGACGAGCGCCAGAAACCTGTCGACGGCGAGCTTACCCATGATGAAGCCGAGGACGTGTATCCTCGTCGCCTTCTCGCGTGTGCGACTCGACCCACGCCAAATCACCGCAAGACGGAGCCGGTCGGCGCGGGTTAGAATAGTTTCGAACGCTCTCTAAACCAACAGGAACTTTAACGAACCGAACGACGCTTGACTTGCCACCCGAGCCGCTCGTGGGGACGGCGCACTTCATGGCGACGCTCCATTGTGAGGATAGTCCCGAGCGGCAATTGTCGCAAAGTTGTCGCCCCGCCCGGAGCACCGAAATCGGTGAATTTGGCCCGGCGGCCCCGAATTTCCCCACTCCAACGGCGGGGAGGCCAGGCGTCTTGATGGAGAACTTTATGCCCGAAATTGTGCTTTACTCCCGCCAGGCGTGCCATCTCTGCGATGTGGCGGCCGAGGTGCTCGTGCGGCATCAACTGAAATTCGAGGTATTGGATATCGATGCGGACCCGGCGCTTCGAGAGAGGTACGACGAATGCGTGCCGGTGGTGGTCATCGACGGCAAGGAGCGATTCCGCGGCCGAATCGATGAATTGCTGTTGCGGAGGATTCTCCAGAGCGGCGCGTCGCATTGATTCGCGGCCGCCTGCTCGTCCATTGTGACAGCCGGCGATACAATGGCGGGCGTTCTTAAAACAGCGGACCGCCGTAAGGCGATTTTCAGGGGATCCGATGGCAGACTTGCTAGTGATCGGCGGAGGCGTCGTTGGGCTCTCGATCGCGTACGAAGCGGCCGGACGAGGCCAAAGCGTGCGCGTGATCGATGCGACTCAGCCAGGGCGCGAAGCCTCGTGGGCCGGTGCGGGCATTTTGCCACCGGCTGGCGAAGGTAACCTCGATCCGCTCGAACAGCTCGTTGCCTTGAGCAACCACCTGCATGCCACTTGGGCAGAACAGCTACGGGACAGTACCGGCATCGACAACGGCTATCGCCGCTGCGGCGCGATTTATTTGGCCCGCGAGGCGCGCGAGATCGAGCACCTGCGGCAACTTGGCAGTTGGGCGGCCACGCGCAAGATTGCGGCCGAGCCGCTCTCCGGCGGTGCATTGCAGCAGGCCGAGCCGGCGTTGCGTCCCAGCGGCGTAATCGCAGGGGCGTATCTGGTGGCGGACGAACACCAGATTCGCAATCCTCGTCATTTGAAGGCGCTGCTGGTGGGCTGTGCGCAACGGGACGTCGAAGTATGCCCGGGCGTAGCGGCTGAAGATTTTGAGATTCGCGGCGAGCGGATTACCGCCGTGCGGACCACCGCCGGAAAATATTCAGCCAGAGCGTTCTGCGTCACAACGGGTGCGTGGACCGGCGCCGTGGCGCGCAAATTGGGGGTGCAGTTGGCGATCAAGCCGATCCGTGGACAAATTGCCCTGCTGTCGCAGAATCGGCCGCTCTTTTCGCGCATCGTGAACGAGGGAAAACGCTATTTGGTGCCCCGGCCCGACGGACGCGTGTTGGTGGGTTCGACGGAAGAGGACGCGGGCTTTGATCGCGCGACCACGGCCGGTTCGATCGGCGAACTAGTGCGGTTTGCATTGAGCCTGGTGCCGGACTTGTCGGCCGCGCAGCTAGAACGTTCCTGGGCCGGTTTGCGGCCGGCAACCCTCGACGGCATACCCTACCTGGGAAGCGTGCCGGAACTGGAAAATGCCTGGGTCGCCGCCGGCCATTTCCGTGGCGGCCTGCAACTCTCGACCGGGACGGCCGTGGTAATGAATCAGTTGATGGCCGGTGAACAAACCGATGTGGACCTCACGCCGTTTCGACTGGATCGGCAGTCGCCCACCGCATCGGTGGCGAATCGGCCGCGCCATGAGACGACGGTATCCTGAGAGCCAGCAGCATGGCGATTGACACTCCGGCACGGATCGCTGTTCTGGGGGCGGGCCCGATTGGACTCGAGGCGGCGTTATACGCTCGCTACCTCGGTTACGACGTCGACGTTTACGAGCGTAGCCAGGTGGCCGAACACGTCGAGCAGTGGGGCCACGTGCAGATGTTTACGCCGTTCGGCCAGAATCGTTCGCCGTTGGGCATGGCGGCACTTAAGGCCCAGGACCCGAACTGGCAACCGCCCGACGACGATGCGCTGCTCACCGGCCGAGACTACCGCAGGCGCTATCTGTTGCCGTTGGCCCAGTCCGATTTACTCATCGACAGTTTGCACCCGGGCACCGAAGTGCTGGCGGTCGGTCGAGAGGGATGGCTCAAGGGGGAAGGGGCGGACAGCGAGGAGCGTGCCGACAGCGACTTTCGCCTGCTGCTCCGCACGACCGACCCGAGCGGCCACGCACACGAACGATTTGCCACCGCCCAGGCGGTCCTCGATACAACGGGCACCTATGGGCGTCACCATTGGCTGGGGCCGGACGGCCTGCCGGCCGCGGGCGAACTTGTCGCCGCAACGCACGTGGAATATGGGCTGCCCGACGTACTCGGGGCCGACCGCGAGCGCTATGCCGGCCGCAATATTCTGCTCGTGGGGGACGGAGATTCGGCCGTCACGACGCTCGTGGCACTGGCGGATTTGGCTTCGCAGGCGCCCGATACTTGGATCACCTGGGCGACGCGATCGTCAATTTCCGACTCGAATGGCCGATCGTCGGACGACGTTCAGGCAACTCGGCGACGGATTCACGAACAAGCGCGACGACTGGCGTCGGACGATGCCAATCACGTCACGCATTTGTCCGACACAACGGTTGAATCGCTCACCTGGCATCCCGATTTGGGCCGCTTCGCGGTGCGGCTGGGAGGCGCACAAACGAACGAACCAAGTGAATCGGAATTCGATCGGGTGATTGCCAACGTCGGTTACCGCGTCGACGCGAGGCTCTATGAGGAGTTGCAACTGGGCTGCTGCCCGCGCACGGGAGCGGTCGAGACGATGGAGCCTGGCGACGTCGTGTGCCGTGAGGTCGATTTCTACGTGCTAGGCGCCAAGAGCGGCGGCCGCAACGGGCGATTCGTGATTGCGGACGGCCTTCGACAAATTCAGCGGGTCTTCGCCATCATCGGCGATCGCGCCGACCTGGATCTGTACGCCACGATGGCCAAGTTGGCCTGAGCCGCTCAGCGCACCGTGTGAGTCGCTGCCAGCGCGTGTTCGAACTGCTCGTAATCATAGACGTCCAATAGCGGCACGCCGGAGAACGTTCGCTCGTAGGCCGGCTCAACGTGCTCGATGAGCCACTGGTCGGCTGGCTGCAGTCCGCTCGGACGGCGTTGTACGACGTACCAGCGAAACCGGCCAGGGTCGCTCGGCGTGTGCCTGAGCGCTCCCCAACGCTTGAGGAGCTCCAAGTTCTTGGGCGGCGCACTAGCGAAGGCAATCTTCTCGTCGCGGGCCGTGTGTTCGGCGAGCCAGCTCAAGGTCTCGCGGTCGAGAGCGTCCCAATAGTACGTTGGTTCCATTCCCAGAGCGGTCGCCCCGCGAGCCCGCCAATCAGCCGGTTGTAAAACGAGAGGCCATGCGGAAAGTAGGCCACGGCATCGACGGTTCCCATCACCAAAGCAATGCCAATGGCCACTTTGGCCCAACCCTGGGCCACGATTCTGTTCGGACCGAATAGTGTCTCGCGATAAAGCGCTCGGCCAGCGCCCACGCCGGCCAGCGCCGCCAGGAATGCAAAGCTGGGCAGAAACAGGCGGACCCCGTCGTGTGGCGGAGCCCAAGGGAGGGCTCGCACGACGAGCAACGTCAGCCACGGAAACACCAACAGCGTGGAGACCGGATCCGTTCGCCAACGGCGGATCGTGGCCACGACGCCGACTCCCGCAAGCAGCAGCGACATTGGCGAAACGACGATCAGCGTCCACACGATCGTGTTGTACGCGGGCAACGGGTGGTCGAGGTCGTATAGCCGGCCGAAGAACTGCGTGGTGATATTCAGTCCTGGATTCTCTCCGCGGTTCAAATTCAGCTCAAAGAACGTACGCAGACCTTCCACCGGTTGGCTCCACAGCGGCGGGTTGAGGGCCACGAACACCATTACCGCCAGCGGCACGCCGACGGCCAGCGCCCGCAGTCCACCGCGGTCGCGATACAACACTGTCCAGGCGATAAAGGGGAGGGGGGCCAGCCAGCCGGTAAACTTGGCCGCCAGCGTCAGGCCGAGCGCCAGGGCGAACAGCGGCGTCCAGGCCCAATTTCGCCGCGCCGGTGCGAACGTCGCCCAGGCGAGTACCCAGCACGCCGTCAGCGGTGCGTCGAGCGTGGCGAAGTGCGCGTGGGCAAACATGCGGGGCATCGTCATCAAGACACCAATGGCGACGATGCCAACGATCCACAGGCCGTAGTCTCGCTTGAGTCGATAGAACATCGCCCCGGCCGCCAGCGAGAACAGCAGGATCGGACCGAACCGGTCGCGGGTGAGCGGATCGAGGCCACCTGGCGCTAGCCGCTCGCCGCCGGCCACGAGCAATCCGACAAGCGGCGGGTGTCCTTCGCGGACGATCGTGTAGGGCCACGCACCCACTTGCCGCCAATCGGCCAGGTCGCGCAGGCTTTCGGCTCGAACGATCGTGTCCCCTTCGTCCCACACGATGGGCAGCCGTGACGAGGTGGCGAGCAGCAACAGGGCGCACAGCAAGGCCACGGCGGCGGAGACGAGAAGATCGCGCACTGGAGATGGCCCATTCACGGCGACGATTTTACCATGCCGAGGGGCCTTGCGACGCGGCAACTATTCCGGCGAGACGGTGACCAACTCGTTGCAGACGGTCTCGATTTGAGGCGCGTTGATGCGCACCTGCTCTTCGGCATAGCCGATAAGCAAAGCCAGATCACAGAGACGGTTCACCTTCCGAGGATTGCCGCCGGTTAGTTCGTGCAGCGTGGCTAGTGCTTCGGGCGTAAATATTTCGTGCGTTGCGCCCGCAGCCGTCATGCGGTGATTTACATAGCTGATGGTCTCTTCGAGGTTGAGCGGCCGCAACAGGCACTTAACGCCCAGCCGGGCTTCCAGACCGGGCAGGCGTTCCAATGCGGGCAACAATTGAGGCTGACCCGAGAGAATCATGGTCAGGGCGGGTTGCGATTGAATTTCGAAATTCAACAGCAGCCGCAACGTTTCGAGCGCCTCGGTTTCCAGCAACAATTGGGCTTCATCAATGGCGATTACGGCATGCTGGCCACGGCGGGTGTTTTCTTCCAGAAACGTTTGCAGGCGGCGAACGCTCTCGTCGGTCGTGGCGATGGCCGTGGGGCTGGCCAGGGCGCCAATTTCCGCTGCCAGGTAGTTAAGAAGCTCGCTGACGGACATCTGCGGAAACACGATGTGCACGAACGGCTGGCAGGCGTCGCCCACCTGACGCTTCAAGGAATTGATCAACAGCGTCTTCCCGACGCCGGCGGCACCGGCCAACAGCGCGGCGCCGCGGCGATTCTCGACGGCGTAGCGGAGTTTGAGCAGCGCGCCCTGGTGCACTTCGCTGGGATAATAGAACTTTGCCTCCGTGCAGTTCTCGAACGGACGCGATTGCAATTGCCAATAAGCCTCGTACATCGTCAGGTCAACCTTTACTCGACGTGTCGCGCCGGCGCCCGGTGGCGTGGCAGCGCGGAGGAACCAGGAAATGCGGGACGCACGGGCGGCCGCGACGAAACAAAATTCTCAATGACGCCGGCGACCGGCAACCCAGCCAGCCGCAGCTTGGCGCAAGTCCCGGCTAGCGACTCGCGGTCAGGCAAGCTCAAGTTGTGCACAAGGTACAACGCGTCGACATGAGCGGCTTTGGCAAAATTCGCGAAGTCGCCAACGGCGGTCTCGCCCACTAGCGGCCGGGCGTCGATCACGGTCAAATCGTAATGCTCGCGCAACGTTGCAAAGAGCGTCGCCGCCCGTTGCGACGTCGGAAGCGAATGACCGCTCGGAGCCGGCGTACGCCAGGGCATCAGCGTGACGCCTTCCTCGACAGCCGCGATCAACGACTCGCCGGGAACCAGTTCGGTGTTGACCTGATCGTCCCAGCCGGTGTGCACCGAAACGCCGCAAGCGTTGACTAACGTGGGATGGTCGCAGTCGGCGTCCACGGCCACGGTTCGCAGACCACGCTCGGCCAACAGTTTGGCGAGTGCCAAGGTCACGGTCGTGCGTCCGTCACCCCGACCCGTGCTCGCCACGGCAAGACATTTCTGACCTTGTGCCATCCGCTCGATGAGTTGTTCGGCAAACAGGTCCCACTCGGTCCTGGCTCGCGCGAGAAGATCCAACGTGGCCGTGGGCCACGCGAACCGGTCGACCTCCAGCAAGGCTCGACACGAGTCCTGTAGCTTCGGCTGTGGGGTGAAGCTCGACAGGGGGCGCGGCGGCGGCACCAGATTCTCGCGACGCGTGGACTCCCCTACTTCGCTAGCACGGGCCGGCGAACCGCCCAATCGGACGCGGGCGGGCTGGACCTGGGCGACATGCGGCGGCGTGACGGCCTCGGTCGGCCCCACGGCCGGATGTACCGGGGCGTCGGTAAACGCTTTGATGAAAGCGCGGTCGAAAGTGGTCATTGCGGTACCGGCACCGTGATTCCTAGAGGTTGAGCATCATCCGCAGCGGAAGAAGGTGAGTCGTAATCCGTTGGTGGCGGCTCGCGACTGGCCGTGCGCGAGCCGGCCCCGACGGAGAGTCCGTCGGCGCGTGTTGATGCGAGGCATCATAGCTCGGCGGCAGTTCGGGCTCGGCCGCGGGCGAGTCGATTGCACCACCCTGCGGCCACGCTTCGTGCGTCGGTGTTTCGTGAGAGGGTTCATCCACAGGCGGAACGGCGACGCTGGCGGCTGGCTCTGAAGCGGCGGGCGCCGGGGGAGTCCACTGGGGTGCTGGCGACTCACCGGCGGACGGGACCGGCGGCGGCGTCCACTTGGGAGCCTGCGAGTCGCCCGCCGACGGCAGCGGCGGCGCCTTCCAATCGGATGCTTTGTCGTGAGCGGCTCGCGCCGGCGCCGTTGCGTCGGGTGTTTTGTCGAACTCTTCAATCGGCTTTCTGCGTCCACCGAAGATCAACCATAGGGCGATCATTCCGCCCAAGACCAAAGCCGCCCAGTGGGCAATCGACAGGATTGAATAGCGACGCGACGGCGTCGGTCGCGAAGCGGTGGCCAGATGCGGCAATCGCATCACCGTGGGTGGCAAGGTTCGCTCTTGTTTGTCGAAAGTGGCCAGTACGGCGTCATCGTCCAGCTCGTCCGGCATTGGGCCGCGCAATGTGCCCGGACGACGAACGTTCAAAACGGCTGGGTTCGGGTCGTTGGCGCCGGCAACGTGCGTCGGCGAATGAGCCGAGTTTGGTGTCACGACCATGGTCTCCCACACGAACGCGAAGTACTGGCGACGCGGCACGATGTGCCGCGCGCGCATGATTTGCGACTGTCCTTCGTATCGGGTCGCGATCGTAGCGATCTTGAGTCTTCTCCGGCGTGCGGCAAATGGCGATGTTAGGGGCCTTGGGAAACACCTGTCGGGACCCGCGCTCCCACCGCTGTCTGCTGGCAGCTTCGACCAGCGCGAACCGGGGTTGTGGAAATGGGCTCTTGTTTGGCGACAAACCCAAGGCGGCCAAGAGGTTGCTTGACCAGTGAACCTACACTTAAGCAGCGGCTGGGCGGTTGCGAGGCTAGTGGAGGTGTGCGATAGTTGGGCGAAGGCGCAACAGCAAAGGTGCCAACTCTTTGGCTCTTCACCAGTTCGGGTGGAATCGATCACGAACGGTGCAAAATGCGCTGGATCCCTGTCGCGTAGTAATACAGACGGTGGCATCGAGAGAGATATCCAGACCAAGGTCCCCCAGTTCCCCCAGCGAAAGCCTATGACCGTTCTCCAGCAAGCCCAGTCACGCGAAATCCTCGAAAAACTGCTCCAACAGCGCATTTTGGTGCTCGACGGAGCGATGGGCACGATGGTGCATGCCCTCAAGTTCGACGAGGCAGACTTCCGCGGCGAGCGGTTTGCCAGGCATACACACGACCTGAAGAACTTCATTGACGTCCTGGTGCTTACCCAGCCGGACGCGATCGAGCAGATTCATCGGCAATATCTGGAGGCGGGGGCCGATATCGTCGAAACGAACACCTTCGGCGCGACCAGCGTGGCGATGGCCGACTTTGGCATGTCGGACTGTGTGCGCGAGTTGAATCTGGCGGCCGTGGCGCTTGCCCGCAAGGCCGCCGATCAGCTCAGTCTGCAGACACCCGAGCGACCGCGATTCGTAGCCGGCTCGATCGGGCCGACGAACAAGCAGCTTTCCATTGCCGGCAACGTCAACGACCCTGGCTACCGCAGCGCCACGTTCGACCAGATGGTCGAAACTTACTACGAACAAGTTGACGCGCTGGTGGAAGGGGGCGTCGACATCCTGCTTTGCGAGACGGCGTTCGATACGTTGGTGCTCAAGGCCTGTTTGTTTGCCGTCGAGAAGTACTTTCTCGATCACGATATCCGCCTGCCGGTGATGGCTTCGTTCACCATCTTCGACGGCGGCCGCACGCTCTCGGCCCAAACGGTCGAGGCCTGCTGGAACTCGATCTCGCATGCCGATTTGCTCAGCGTGGGCATGAACTGCGCACTTGGCCCCGAAATGCTGCGGCCGTATGTCGAAGAGCTATCGCGGATCGCGCCGATCTATGTGAGTTGCTATCCGAACGCCGGCCTGCCGAACGCTTTCGGCGGCTTCGACGAAACACCCCAGATGATGGCCAAGGTACTTGGCGAATTCGCGGCCAACGGCTGGCTGAACATTGTCGGCGGTTGTTGCGGAACAACGCCTGCCCATATCAAGGCCATCGCCGAGGCGGTGGCCGACAAGCAGCCCCGAAAGCGGCCGAAGATCGAACCGCTGACTCGCTTAAGCGGACTCGAAGTGCTCACGATCCGGCCGGACAGCAACTTCTTGATGATTGGCGAGCGCACCAACGTCACGGGCTCGAAGAAGTTCGCCCGTTTGATCCTCAACGAGAAGTACGAGGAGGCGATCGCCGTGGCCCGCGAGCAGGTCGAGGCCGGCGCGAATGTGATCGACGTCAACATGGACGAAGGCATGCTCGACGGCGAGGCAGCCATGACGAAGTTCCTGAACCTCGTCTCGGCCGAACCCGAGATTGCCCGGGTTCCGATCATGGTCGACAGCTCCAAGTGGTCGGTCATCGAGGCCGGCCTCAAGTGCGTCCAGGGCAAGGGCATCGTCAACTCGATCAGCCTCAAGGAGGGGGAAGAGCAGTTCCTGCACCACGCCCGACTGGTACGCCGCTACGGCGCCGCCGTCGTGGTCATGGCGTTTGATGAGGAAGGGCAGGCCACCGAAACCGACCGCAAGGCGGCCATCTGCGAGCGGGCCTACAAGCTGCTCACCGAAAAAGTGGGCATGCCGCCCGAGGATATCATCTTCGATCCGAACATCCTCACCGTGGCCACGGGGATCGAGGAGCACAACAACTACGCGGTCAACTTCTTCGAGGCCATGAAGCTGATCAAGCAGCGCTGTCCGGGCGCCAAGGTTTCTGGCGGAGTGAGCAACGTGTCGTTCTCGTTTCGCGGTAACGACGTGGTGCGCGAGGCGATTCACGCGGCATTCCTGTATCACGCGATCCATGCCGGGCTGGACATGGGCATCGTCAACGCCGGTCAGCTCGCGGTCTACGAGGAGATTCCCAAGGACCTGCTCGCGTTGGTCGAAGACGTGCTGCTCAATCGCCGGCCGGATGCCACCGAGCGGCTCGTCAGCTTTGCCGAAACGGTTAAAAAGTCAGGCGGCCCGAGCGAGGCACAGACGCTGGCCTGGCGCAACGAACCTTTGGAAAAGCGGCTGGCGCATGCGCTGGTCAAGGGCATTGTCGACTACGTCGAACAAGATGTTGAGGAAGCTCGGCAAAAATACGATCGCTGCCTGCAGATCATTGAAGGGCCGCTGATGGACGGCATGTCGATCGTCGGCGACCTGTTCGGCGCCGGCAAAATGTTCCTGCCGCAAGTCGTCAAAAGCGCGCGGGTAATGAAGAAGGCCGTGGCCTACCTGCTGCCCTACATGGAGCAGGAGAAGATCGAAGCCGGTACGCAGTCGCAGTCGGCTCGCGGAAAAGTGCTCTTGGCCACGGTCAAGGGGGACGTGCACGACATCGGCAAAAACATCGTCGGCGTGGTGCTCGGCTGCAACAATTACGAAATAATCGATTTGGGCGTGATGGTTCCCTGCGAAAAGATTCTGGAGACCGCCCGTAGCGAAGGTGTCGACATGATCGGGCTGTCGGGCTTGATCACGCCGAGCCTCGACGAGATGGTGCACGTGGCTGGCGAAATGGACCGCCAAGACTTCGACATCCCGCTGCTCATTGGCGGGGCCACCACCAGCGCCAAGCACACGGCCGTCAAAATCGCCCCGGCCTATCGCAATGCGACGGTGCACGTGCTCGACGCCTCGCGCAGCGTGGGGGTCGTCGATCGACTGATTAATCCGAAACTGCGGACCGGCTTCGAAGCCAAGAACCGGCAGGATCAGGAAGCGCTGGTCGAGTCGTACAACACCCGGCAGCAGATCGCGCTGACACCCTATGCCGAGGCCAAGGCAAGACACCTGCCGACCGATTGGGCCAATGTGCGGATCGACAAACCGTCGTTCACGGGCGTGCGGGTGCTGGAGGATTTCCCGCTCGAGCAGCTGGTGGACTTTATCGATTGGTCGCCGTTCTTTCTCACCTGGGAACTGAAGGGCAAGTATCCCAAGATCTTCGACGATCCGACCTACGGCGAGAGTGCGAAAAAACTCTACGCAGACGCCCAAGCGATGCTCAAGCGGATCGTCAGCGAAAAGCTGCTGACCGCGCGCGGTGTGTACGGCTTCTGGCCGGCGGGCTCCGTGGGAGACGACGTCGTGCTGTATGCCGACGAGTCGCGGCAGCGGGAACTGACACGGTTTCACATGCTGCGCCAACAGTGGGAACGCAAGGGTCAGAAGCATTTCACGTCGCTGGCCGATTACGTCGCTCCGCTCGATAGCGGTCGGCCAGATTATCTCGGCGCGTTTGCGGTCACGACCGGCATCGGCATCGACAAACTGGTGGCCCAGTACGAAGCCGACCACGACGACTACCATTCCATTCTGGTGAAGGCCCTGGCCGATCGACTGGCCGAAGCGTTTGCCGAATGCCTGCACAAGCGTGCCCGCCACGACTGGGGCTACGGCGACGAGGAGAATCTCTCGAACGACGAATTGATTGCCGAGAAGTACCGCGGTATTCGTCCCGCGGCCGGCTACCCGGCCTGCCCCGATCACACCGAAAAGGCGATCTTGTTCAAACTGCTCGATGCCACCAACAAGGCCAGCATCGAGCTGACCGAAAGCTTCGCGATGCTGCCGGCCGCCAGTGTCAGCGGCCTGTACTTCGCCCATCCCGAGGCCCGCTACTTCTCGGTCGACCGCATCGCCCGCGACCAGGCCGAAGACTACGCCAAACGCAAGGGAATGACGCTCGCGGAAGTTGAGCGCTGGCTGGCCCCGAACTTAGGTTACGAGCCCACGAAGAGCTAGCCACGCGGAACCGTTTAGCCGCGAGGCATCGCCGACCGCGTCCGCCCGTGACCACTTCGGCATCCCCCGTCTTGAATACGGCATTCTGACGATTCGCGACCGCCAACCGCGCGGCACGTGCGCCCCCGCTATACTAAGTCCCACTTGCAACGCACCATCCTACCCGCGCTCGCTTGTTCGCCCGAAAGGAGCTTCGATGAAACATCGCATCGCTTCACACACGACAAAATCGACCACCGGCGATTTTCCCAGCCGACGTAGTTTCCTGGCCGGCAGCGCAGCCGCGTTCAGCTTCATGATCGTGCCGCGGCACGTGCTTGGGGGCGGCGGTTACCTGGCGCCGAGTCGAGCGCGTCAACCTGGCGGGGATCGGGGCAGGGGGGATGGGCGGCGGCGACATCGCGACACACGCCAAGAACGGCGCAAACATCGTGGCGCTGTGCGACGTGGACGAGCAACGGGCGGCCGGAATTTTCAACGCCTTTCCCAAGGCGCCGCGGTATCAGGATTTTCGAAAAATGCTCGATCAAGAGGCCAGGCACATCGATGCGGTCTCGGTCGGCACGCCCGACCATACGCATGCCGTGGCCGCAATGGCCGCCATTCGCGCCGGCAAGCACGTCTATTGCCAAAAACCACTCACCCACACGCTGCACGAATGCCGCGAACTGACCAAGGCCGCCCGCAGCGCCGGAGTCGCCACGCAGATGGGTAATCAAGGGCATGCCACCGAAGGAGCGCGACTGACCAACGAATGGATCCAGGCGGGCGTGATCGGCGACGTCACCGAAGTACACACCTGGAGCGACCGCGCGGGGCTACTGTGGAAGCAGGGCATCGGTCGGCCTGCCGATATGCCGCCGGTGCCGACAACGTTGAATTGGGATCTGTGGTTAGGTCCGGCCCCGCAGCGTCCCTATCATCCCGCCTACGCGCCGCACAACTGGCGCGGTTGGTGGGATTTTGGAACGGGCGCGCTGGGCGACATGGGTTGCCACATCATCGACCATCCGGTGTGGGCACTGGGGCTCGGCGCGCCGACCACGGTCGAATGTCGTTCGACGCTCGATGGCTCGCGTCGGGCCGACGGCAGCCCGAACCGCGAGACGTTTCCGATCGCCTCGATCATCACCTACGAGTTTCCGGCGCGCGGCACGCAGCCCCCGGTGCGGATGACCTGGTACGAAGGAGGCTTGATGCCGCCGACGCCGGCGGAAATGCCGGCCGTGAGTGAGCTACCTGGCAACGGGGTGCTCTACGTCGGCACCAAGGGCAAGATGTTTCATGGTTCGCACGGCGGCATGCCGCAGTTGCTGCCGGCGGCGCTGCATGAAGAAGCGGCGAAGGTGCCCAAGACAATTCCCCGCTCGGTCGGGCATTACGAGGAGTGGCTGGCGGCATGCAAAGGCGACGGTCGCCCCGTCTCCAATTTCGACTACAGTGGCCCCCTGACCGAGATTGCGCTGCTCGGCGTGCTGGCGATGCGCGCTCCCGGCCGGCGGCTCGAGTGGGACGCGGAAAATCAGCGGCTAACCAACGCCCCGGAACTCAATGCGTTCGTGCACTCCGAATATCGCAAGGGCTGGACGCTGTAAGCGAGGGCCATTGCGGTCGCGCGGTGACGGAGCCTCTATCGACGCGAGAATATCCTTTCCTATCGCCGTTTGCCATGAACGGCTCGCGTCAATGCTGACTTCGCTTAGCCGCCATTCTGAAAAAGGCCTTGGAGATGGGAAAGCTCGTCGACGAGCTTAGCGCCAAATTCGGCTACAAGCGAGTGCGCAGTTGGGGGGAGTTCTTTACAGGCGGCTGGGGACGAATCGAGCGGCTCGACGGCAAATAGATCGAAATGAACTCCGTGGAGGAGCGCAATGCATATTTGGTGTTCTTTCTGCCTCGATCGGCCGATGTTCGATCGGCCGCAATTGGATTCGCTGATGGCCGTGCTGCGTGAGCATTTGCCGAGCTGGTACTCTCGGCTCCGGGCTTCTTGCCTTGAGGACGATCCGGATGCAATGGCAATCCGGGATCCGTCGCAGCTCTATGAATTCGTACACGAGTCGCTTCCACCTCGGAGGGGATTGGGACGTGGCGTTCTATGGACCAAGCAGCCCGGCGCCAGGTTTTATCTGCATTACTGCGACACAACATACCCTCCTGACATGAACCGACTCTCAATCGAGTTTCTTGATCTCCCGTCCATCGAAGGCAGTCCGGTCGTGCCAACGGTCCACAAGTTGTTTCGGGACATCTGTGCTCAGTTGCCCATTACGTACGGGCACGCTCATCTGCGAGAGGAGTTCGAAGCCAAGAATATGCACAGCGACCAAGAAGGAACCTGGGCAGTGGGTATTCGGCTGACAAAGTATCTTCCTGGGCTGTACTGGCTGAATTACTTTGGCAACGTCTATGTGAACCTGATCGGACGCGACCAACTCGTCTCCGCACCCGCCAGCGAGGCGCATGCGATTAGTGATGGCGTGCTCCTGTCGCTGGCCGACTCTCCCGAATCGTGGAACACGCCCGCATACCAGGCCCGCGAGGAGGCGGTTCTTGCCCACCTGGGCCCCCAGTACTTCTTCACCCGAAGCGACCCGAACCGGGAAACCGTCGCGCCGGACTTTTGGGGACTCTACAAGCAACGAACTCGCAACTGACAACAAGGTGGTAAGTCGCGGTGCCGCACCCAGGAAACCTTGCAGCGGTCGAGCGCGCCCGCATCCCAAAACCATTTACCAGTCGTTCGCCGGAAGCCGGGGTGGGCTATGGACCGACTTGTCCGGATATTTCTTTCTTGGTGGCGGCGTGTTACACTAACGCGCAACGCACCACCCTCGGGAGTTGATCGCATGAGGCTCACCGTTTCGGCCTCGCTGGCAGCGGTTTTCGCCGCTTCACTCGCATTGGCCGCCGACAATCCGCTGGCCATCCAGATCGACCCGATTGTTCCAAAGGCTTATGCCGCGGCCGGTTACAAATTTCTGACCAGCGAGCCGATCCTGTCGGCCGACTTTGATCAGGAGGTGTTCGACAACATTTGGCAGGTCTGGGAAGAGCCAGCACGCAGCGAGGCCGAAAAGGCGACTCCCGAAGAGCGGCGGCAAATGGCATTCTCGCGGTACGGTTTCACCTCCACTCCCGGTGACACGTCCGGAAAGCCGCAACAATACGTCGTCGAGTCGAACGGCACCTGGACGATGAATTGCCTATCTTGCCACCAGGGAAAGGTAGCGGGCATGGTGATTCCCGGTGTGCCGAATTCGCATTTCGCGATGCAGACGCTGATGGAGGACGTCCGCAGCACGAAGCTGAAGCTTCATAAGAAGCTGGCGCGAATGGATCTGGCCTCGACCGTCTTTCCCCTGGGCACGAGCAATGGCACAACCAACGCCGTGATGTTTGGCGTGGCCCTGATGGCCAATCGCGACCCCGAGTTGAACTTCAGGCCGAGTGTGCCGCCGCCGATGACGCATCACGATCACGATGCCCCGGCCTGGTGGAACTTCAAAAAGAAGTCGCATCTTTACTGCGACGGTTTTGCGCCCAAGGGGCACCGACCGCTGATGCAGTTCATGCTGATTCCGGAAAATGGGCCGAAGCAGTTCGCGGAACTCGAAGACGAGTTCGAGGAAGTTTACGCCTGGCTCGAATCGCTCGAAGCGCCGGCATACCCGTTTGCAGTCGACAAGCAATTGGCAGGGCAGGGCGAGGTGGTTTTTAACAATCACTGTGCCGACTGTCACGGCACTTATGGCGCCGAGGAGACCTATCCGAACAAGATCGTGCCGATCGAGGAAGTCGCCACCGATCCTGTGCGGCTCAAGTCGCTTTCGCCCGAGCACCGGCGCGGCTATGCCAAGACGTGGTTTGGCCACTTCGGCGAGGATGAGACGGTTGACGATCCGGGCGGCTACGTCGCCCCGCCGCTGGACGGCATTTGGGCCTCTGGGCCGTACTTCCACAACGGCGCGGTGCCGACGCTATGGCACGTGCTGCATCCCAGCGAGCGGCCCAAAGTGTGGCGCCGCACCGAGGACGGCTACGATCAGCAAAACGTCGGGCTGGAGATTGCCACCTTTGACGAGCTTCCGGCGGACGTGAAGTCGGGTCGCGAGCGCCGCAAGTATTTCGACACCACGCAATTCGGCAAAAGCGCCGCAGGGCACACGTTTCCCGATGCGCTGACCGACGATGAAAAGCAGGCGGTGCTCGAGTACTTGAAGACACTGTAGCTGCCGCGCGACGGAATTCAATTGCGCGGAAATATCGCCGTGGACGTCTGTGGCGGGTCGTGCAAAAGCACCTTCGCCGCTGGCTCCGGGCTAAACAGCTTCAGTTCGGCTAATTCGCTTTCTTGTGCACGACTAGCACGACACCGGTTCCCGGTTTGCTTGCAAGCTCGGTTGGTCGCGCGTCGCCGTCGAGCGTATAGGCCATCTTTAGAATTTGCCCGTCCAGCTCGTAGATGCCCTGAAGGGTTCGGTCGGGCATGATCAGATCGATTTGCTTGGGCGACTCGCCCGGCGCGAGCTTGAACGTGCCGCTGTAGGACTCGCCAGATTTGGGGACGAGCGTGTATTTGTCGCCGACGAACTCGCGGGTTGCGCCGGTCATTTGATCGACTGGCATACCGTCGAACTCGAACGAGTCGACGATCCACTTGCCCTGGAGTTTTTGCTGGTCGGCTTGTTCGTCGGCAGCTCGGGCAGCGTCAAGAAAAAGACTACATGCGCAAAGCGCTACGAGCGAGACGGATTTCATCGTGGTTCTCCACGTGAGCAACCGGAAGGCGACGAGCGAATCCATCGCACAGCTGGGATACTCGTGCCCCCTCGTATGGCTCGAATATAGCACGGCCGCCAACGTGATGCCACGCGAGAGTTGCACAGCCCGATTCGCAACTGCCGGGCCGGCCCCCAAAGCATCGTGACGGCATACGCTTTGAATTGACAAACACTCTACGACCGATACGATGACTTTCGGCAGGTTTTTTCGGGAATTTCGGCCCGAAACGGCGCCAGGCAATTTCTCGGGTTCTTCAGGGAGGCGTTACGTCAGTCATGACTCAGATCCAACAGGCACGCGGCGGTCACATCACGCCCGAGATGGAGTACGTCGCCAAGCGCGAGAATCTGGCTCCCGAATTCATTCGCGACGAAGTTGCCCGCGGCCGCATGGTGATCCCGGCCAACAAGGTGCACCTGACCAAGCGGCTCGAACCGATGTGCATCGGTGTGGCGTCGAAAACCAAAATCAACGCCAATATCGGGAACTCGGCGGTGACCAGCGACATCCACGGGGAGCTCGAGAAGCTGCACACGGCCGTTCATTTCGGTGCCGACACGGTGATGGATCTTTCGACGGGCCGCGATATCGACGCCATTCGCCGGGGGATCATCGACGCGTCGCCGGTGCCCATTGGCACGGTGCCGATCTACCAAATGGTGCAGCAGATGGAAGACATCTGCGACATGAAGCCACAGGACTTTCTGGACATGGTCGAGCACCAGGCCAAGCAGGGGGTCGACTACATGACGATCCACGCCGGCGTGCTGCTCGAACACTTGCACCTGACGACCAAACGCGTGACCGGCATTGTCAGTCGCGGCGGCTCGCTGATCGCCAAGTGGATGATGCACCATCGCCAGCAGAACCCGCTCTACACGCACTTTGAAGACCTGTGCGACATCATGCACGAATATGACGTCACCTGGAGCCTGGGCGATGGACTACGACCGGGTTCGATTGCCGATGCCAGTGACGAAGCCCAGTTCGCCGAGCTCGATACGCTCGGCGAACTGACCAAGCGCGCATGGACAAAGAATACGCAAGTGATGGTCGAAGGCCCGGGACATATCCCCATGGACCAGATCGACATGAACATCAAGCGGCAAATGCAGGTTTGCCACGAGGCGCCGTTCTACGTGCTCGGTCCGCTGGTGACCGACGTGGCGCCGGGCTACGATCACATTACCAGCGCCATCGGCGCCGCACTGGCCGGTTGGAGCGGCGCGGCGATGCTATGCTACGTCACGCCGAAGGAACATCTTGGTTTGCCCGAGAACGACGACGTCAAGCAGGGCGTGGTGGCTTACAAGATCGCAGCTCATGCGGCCGATTTAGCGCGACATCGACCGGGTGCTCGCGAGCGCGACGATGCCCTGTCGAAGGCCCGGTTCGAGTTCGACTGGAACGAGCAGTTCCGACTTTCACTCGATCCGGAAACGGCCCGCCGAATGCACGACGAAACGCTGCCGCAAGACACCTTCAAGAGTGCTCACTTTTGCAGCATGTGCGGCCCGAAGTTCTGCTCGATGAAGATCACCGAGGAGATTCGGCAGATGGAAGGCGAACTGCCGTTGGCCGAAATCGGCAAACAATAGCGTCTTCGGCAACCGGCATCGCGTTTAGCCCGGAGGCAACGCCGACGGCGTTTGGGCCGTCGCGCCGCGGGTGGCATTCGCACCGCTGGTCAACCGTGTCGTCGGTGCTAGTTGGCGGCATCCACCGCGATCAGCGCTCGACCAAAAAGGAAAACCAACCGAACAGTGCTGCCAGTACGACCGCCATTCCCAGCAGTAATAGCCCCACGCGGCCGTTCATGTCCGCCGGCAATTGCGGCGGCGAGAGAAGCGGCTTCGGCTCGGGCGCTTCGTAGCCGTCGCGGAATCGATGTCCGCACCATTCGCAGCGGGCCGGATAGCGCGGCGCGAACGCCTCGTCGCAGGTCGGACAAAGCACCAAATGCTGCTGCTCGTCGGTCGCAATATCGTCCGACTCTGGCAAGAAAGCCTCGGCGAAGTCGGTTCCCGAAGACTTGCAGATCGGACAAGTTGCCAGACGCGGCCGACCGCAATGTGGGCATGCTGGCCAGTGCGCGTCGGCGTCGGCTTCGGCGACCAGCCGCGTTAATTCGGGCGAGGCCTCGCCGCTGTCGAGCGTGACTTCCGCTGCCAACAGGATTTGTCGAGCCTGTTCGGCATGGTCCTCGTGAACAACGATCTTGGGCGCGGTGGGCTCGAACCCAGGACCACCGGCGGCGCGGACCATCCAGTCGCCTGGGGAAAAATGGACGCCGTTCAGCGTGTCGTTGCTGACGAACGAGTTGATGCCGGCGTCGGCCAATAGGTTCCGCAGCATATGAGCCTGCTGGGCGTTGGCCGCGACATAGACGGCCCGATGTCGATCGCTCATGAACTCCTCGTCAGTTGCCCCAATCAGGAAGGGTGTCCGAGATATGATTTCGGCCCGCCAAACGTCCGGGACGCTGGAATTCTGGCCCGCTAGCACCTATTCTGGACGGGGGCCAGTATATCCTACCTAGCGATCCAACCTGAAGCTGAACCGCGTTACCCCCGAGACGTGACTCCCATGATGTATTTTTCGTGTGCTCGTCGAATTGCGCTTTGTTTGTTCGTGTTGGGTGCCATGCTGCCGGCAGCCATCGCTGCTGGGCCCCGAATCTTGCCCGAGGGGCAAACGCCAAATGACGTTCGCTTGGGACCTCTGAAAGACTTGAACGGATATTTTCCGTTTACCCCGTCGCCCAGCAAAGAAGATTGGACCCGTCGGGCCGCGGACGTACGGCGACAGGTCCTAGTGGCCAACGGTTTGTGGCCGATGCCCGAGCGCACGCCGCACAACGCCGTGGTGCACGGCAAGATCGATCGCGAAGGCTACACCGTCGAGCGCGTCTACCTGGAAAGTTACCCGGGTCATTTCGTGACAGGCAATCTGTATCGCCCCACCGGCAAGGAGGGAAAGCTGCCAGCCGTTTTGTGCCCGCACGGTCACTGGGCCGACGGTCGCTTTTACGATGCCGGCGAAGCGGAGGCCAAGAAGCAAATCGTGGCCGGCGCCGAGCGATTTATGAACGGCGCGCGATCGCCGTTGCAGGCGCGTTGCGTACAGCTCGCCCGGATGGGCTGCATTGTGTTTCACTACGACATGGTCGGCCGCGCCGATAGCCAACAGTTGTCCGAAGGCTTGGCGCACGGATTTTCCAAACAGCGTCCCGATTTCGACACAGCGGAGAACTGGGGCTTTTACAGCACGCAGGCCGAACTTCGTTTGCAAAGCATCATGGGATTGCAAACGTACAATTCGATTCGGGCGCTCGACTGGCTGAGCGAACTGCCTGACGTCGATCCGGCCCGCATCGCCGTGACCGGCGCGAGCGGTGGAGGCACGCAGACGTTCATCCTGGTGGCCATCGACGAACGGCCCGCCGTGGCGTTTCCAGCCGTGATGGTTTCGACCGCCATGCAAGGTGGCTGCACCTGCGAGAATTGCAGCCTGCTTCGGGTGGGCACCGGCAATATCGAGTTCGCGGCTCTGACCGCGCCGCGTCCGCTGGGGATGACGGGCGCGGACGATTGGACAAAGGAACTAGCGACCAAGGGGTTGCCGGAGCTCAAGCAGCACTATGTGATGCTCGGCGTGCCAGACCTGGTGCTGGGGAAGGTCCTGCCGCAGTTCGGTCACAACTACAACTTTGTCAGCCGCGAAGTGATGTATCAATTCCTCAACAAACACTTGGGGCTGAAGCTTCCCGAGCCGGTCATCGAGGAAGACTTCCCGCTGCTGTCGGTGGCGGAGATGACGGTGTGGGACGAGGCGCATCCCAAACCGCCCAGCGGCGGCGACTACGAGCGATCGCTCGTGAAGTACATGACCGAAGCGGCGGATCGTCAAATTGCGGCGCTGACGCCGAGCGACTCGACTTCGCTGGCAAAGTTTCGCGAAGTAGTGGGGGGCGGCTTCGACATTGTCATTGGACGTCGGCTTCCGGCATCCGATCAATTGGAATACGAGGCCACGACCGAAGCCGACGAGGCCGACTACCGCCAACTCAATTCGCTCGTTCGCAACCGTCCGGCCGGAGAGGAACTACCCGTCGTGATCTTCCATCCGGCCAACTGGAACAAGCGGGTGGTGATCTGGATTCACGAGGCAGGCAAGGACGGTCTGTTTGGAGCCGATGGAATGCCGACTGCGGAAGTGAAGCAACTGCTTGCTTCGGGGGCCGCGGTCGTGGGAGTCGATCTACTCTATCAGGGCGAGTTCCTGAAAGATGGGCAGCCCGTCACCGAGAACCGCCGCGTCGACAACCCGCGCGAGTTCGCCGGCTACACGTACGGTTACAATCCGGCGCTGTTCGCTGAACGAGTGCACGATGTACTCACGTTGATTTCGTTCTGTAGCACGTATGCCGGAGAGAAACCACAAGTTGACCTGCTCGGATTAGGCACCGCCGGCGCCTGGGCGGCGGCCGCGCGGGCGCAAGCCGGCGAAGCGGTGGGGCGAGCTGCAATCGACACAGGCGGGTTCCGTTTCGCAAAGGTGACGAGCGCTCGCGACGTGAACTTTCTGCCCGGCGCGGTGAAGTATGGAGACTTGCCAGGGCTGTTGGCACTTGGCGCGCCAGGCGCTACGTGGCTGGCGGGAGAAGCGCCGATGCCGCCGGGGTTGGTGAGCGCCGCATATACGGCCGCTGGAGCGGGCGGCAAGCTGCAGGTTTACACAGGCCCCGCGGAGGGAACAACTGCCGAAGCCGTGAAGTGGTTAGCCCGCCCGTAGATCAGCACCGGAACGATTCGAACCAGAGCGTTCCATGGTTTTGCGGGCGATTTTTATGCGGTCGATCGTCGTCTCGCGGAAGCCAGGCGCCGTTAGCGGACAAATGACCGTTCGAATTTCAGCGCAGCACGCTCGGCATTCGGAGCGGCCGCGTGGATCCACCGGGCGACCAGCTTTTCCAACTGATCGTCCATCCAAAGGTCGAACGTAGCGAACGATTCCAGGTTCTGCTGGATTTTGTCTGGATCCTGTTTCTTGGACGCCGGGCTGGGTAGAAATTCGTGCGTCATGGTCGTCCGCCTCCTCTCTTGTCCTTTTTGACCGCTTCCATCCACCACTCTCGCGTTCGGGCAGCCGACTTATTGCAAGTCCTGGTCCAAACGCCAAAAACTGGTGGTCGTCCCTACCACCTAGTTACGGGACAGTACCCAGTATGGTTCGGGTTCGCGGGGTTAAATGGCCCCGTCACGCCAACTGCCGTCATTTGTCCTAAGTGACACGCTGCCTCTAGGAATTGTTCGCCGCCAGGTTCCCAATCTTGTGCCCCATTCGTCGGTTGGGCGGCCCAATATTTGGAGCGTCCAAAACGTTGCAAATTCTCCCCACGCGATCGGTTCCTGTCCTGAAAATGCCTCTTCGATTGCCAACGAAATGGGCACCCAAAGCGCCAAAAACTCTCGGGGGCCCTCAAGTGGCCGACGTCTCGATTCGACTGCCGGCCGAGCGACCTATCGAATGCCACCCCGATAGAGATGCACGAGCTGACGGTCGGTCAGCCGGTGCTGGCTCAAGCGGCCTAGAAAATAGAAGCCCGAGGCCGCATCGTACGCACCTGGACGCTTGGCCAAAAAGCGATCGAAATACTTCAGCCAAAACCCCGTGCCGCGCGCGAGGGCCGTGGCGATGGTCCGCGAGTAGCGGTTTCGGGCAAAGCTCAATAAGAAGTACCGCCACGCCCAGGCCAGGGCCATGCCCGGGCCGCAAGCGATGCCGCTGTCGATCTCCTCGAAGTCGCGCAGCAGGCGACGGTGTCCCAGATGCGTGAAACGGGTGAAGTCGTACGCTCCTTCGTGCACTTGCTGCATGAACGGAGTTTCGGCATAGACCGCGCCGTGCGGCTTGAGCACCCGTGCCATCTCGGCGACGCACCGCGTCGGATCGGCTACGTGTTCGAGTACGGCTTGAGCGATCACGCCGTCGAACGAATCATCTTCGAAGGGAATGTCGTGCGCATCGAAAATCACGGCGGGGCGTGGCCCGAGTTCGACGTCACTTTCGACGATCTCGATATCGGGATGCTCGGCGAGGATCTCCATGCCGCTGCCCAACACCCGCGAGCCGATCACCAGCACCCGAGCCGGCGTGGAAAGCTTGAGGACTTCCCGGGCAAACGTACGGTAGTTTTGCGAACTGCTGACGTTGGCGCTCAGCGACGGTGCTAACCGCGATATCCACTGCCGCGCGGCGCTGGGGGCGGTGGGAAACGGCTTATCTTCGCCGCGCACGATGCCCGCGATTGAGAAGAGACTGTTGGCCTCATTAATGAGCACGGGCACCTGTTGTCGGACCGGGTACGTGGCACCGCAGCCAGGGTGCGTACAACGGCACTCGCTCCGACTGACTTCGAGTCGGCACTGGCATCGCGGGCAAATCAATTGGTTTTCGAGTTCGGCAGGCAGCCGCGTGCAGTGCCCAACCAGTTCGGCCGTACTCACGATGGTCTCTCCGGAAGCCGGGAATTCTCACCCCATTCTGGAAGTCTAGCACGGTCTCGCGCCTTGAATTCCGCCCGGGTGACGGCTGGGAACGGTCTGATTAGGCTGGAGAATCCTTAAAACCGGCCGCCCAAAGAGGACCGTGGCTCCACCACTCAGGGGCGACGGCGTGCGTGGCCGAAAGCGCAAAAAATCAGGCATCAAGCCGGGGGGATGGCTCGATGCCTGAGAGGATCGAACGAGCTTTGAGCTTCGCGGGCAAAAGCTCGTCCGAATTAGCGGCAGACGAACGTTGGTCTTACTTATCTTTCTTCTTCTTGTTCTTGGCGGTAGCGGCAACTTCGCGAACCGAAACGCTGCCATCGCCGTCCTTGTCGAGCTTGAGGATCACCGACGAGGCGGCACTGATTTCGTCGCTATCGAGCTTGCCATCGCGGTCGGCGTCGAGCGCGCCAAACAGTCCGGCCGGCATCGCGGCGACCTGGCCACCTTTTTGCTTGGCCTTCTTGGCGGTCTTTGCGGCACTGGGCCGTTTGGGATTCTTCTTTTTCGCGGCTTGTGGCTTCGCCGCCGACTGCTGCGCCTGTGCGGCTCGCACTCGCTTGGCAATCGCGGTGAACTCCTCGAGCGAAAGCGCGTTGTCGCCGTCTTTGTCGCCCCGCTCGATCATGCGGGCCAAGCCCTCGCGACGGGCTTCGGGGGCTTCGTCGGCCTCGACCTTGCCGTCGCCGTTGCGATCGATGAATTTGAAGACTTCGGCCGGATCACGGTCGGCCAACGGTCGCGTCGTACTGGCGTTGCGAACCGGATTATCGGTCACGAACTCGTCCTGCGAGAGCGCGCCGTCGCCGTCCTTGTCATTCCGCTCGACCAGCTTGGCGAACCGATCGCGGCCTTCGGCCGGCACTTCGTCGATTTCCACTTTGCCGTCCTGGTTGGCATCGAGCCGCGCAAATAAGCGGCCAGGCCCCGGACGCTCCGCCTTGCCGGGGCGTCGGGGCTTGGCCTTGGCCGGACCATTCGGCGAGGTGGGACCTGCGGCGGCGGGCCGCTTCTTGCCGCCCGCCAGCCCCGCGGCAAATTCGTCGGCCGAGAGTTTGCCGTCCGCGTTGCCATCGCCTAACCGTACCAGCCGTTCGAACAGGCTTCGTTTATCTTGGGGAATCTCGTCCTCGGCGAGCACGCCGTCGGAGTTGCCGTCCAACTGCTTAAAAAGGGCAGGGGCGTCGATGCCCGCCGGAGCATCGCCGGCACTCCCCGTAGCGGTCGTCAAAAGTGCGGCCAGGGCCGCCACCAGTAAGTGCGGTTTGGACAAGCGATTCTCCTCGTAAGCAATAAGCAGTGACGGGGTTGGATCTAAAAGATTCAACCGCCGCCCGCGACGGGGGTTTCGTCCATTGGCAGCAAAAACTGGAGATTCCCGCCGGAGAGTGGGAAAAAACCTTTCCCACCGACGCCAATCAGCCGTTCGAGTGGCGTGTTCGAGGGCTGTCGACGGCTCCAGCCATGCTAGCGAGGCGACTTTCTACCCCGCACGATGCTTTCCGCCTTGTTGCTCGGGCCGCCGGTTCCTATAATCCGCCGCCCAAGCACGCCCTGCCACCGTGGCAGGGGCACGGTTGATCGGGGCGACCGCCCTAGGTCGTATAAGTACTAACCTGATTCAGAATACGAAGTTGGAGGACTTGCAATTTCGTTCAATGACCGGCCACCGGTTCGCCGATACAAAGGGTGCTCACTTTCGCGCTCGCGAGGTCGCTCCCAGACATGGATTGCGGCGCCGGTAAGCAGCTTTCGAGTAACGGACAATTGTTTGCAGCAGCGTGTCGATTCCAGGAGGTTCTCCGGACCACTCTTAACCATTCGCAGGCTCTTTCGAGCCTTCGGTCCCGGCGAACAGGCGAATCGAAACTGCACGATTAAGTCCGCTACGACAAACACCGGCCATTTCCCAGTAATCCAAGTTCGATTGGCAATGACTCCCCCAACCGGGCTGGCGGTCTGATTTGACCCCATCCCCAAAGGTGTAGTACGGTTGCCAAGGGAGGAAGCAATGCAAATTCACGGTCCTTCGCAACTCCACGGCGCTCAGTCCATCCACGGTCCGCATTCGGCGCGTTCGGTCGAATCGTCTCCGTCCACACCGAGCACACAGCCGGCCAGCGATCGGCTTGATATCTCCGAGGCGGGCCAGATTGCCTCGCAGTTGGCCGAGATTCCGGATATTCGTGCCGATCGCGTCGAATCGATCCGCGCCGCACTCGCCAATGGCACGTACGAGACCGGCGACAAGCTGAGCACGGCCCTCGATCGACTGTTGGACGAGATCGCCTAAAGCATCTGTCTCGACGATGCTGCAAGCGCTCCAGGGAAGGGGCGCGTGATGTCGTACTCGCGCGCCCGAGGTTAGTAACCAGTAAGACGCGCCGCGCGTGTACTCACCAATGGCTCGGACACTCTTGACAGTCCTCATGAGCGCGGTGTTCGTCTCGCAAAGTGGCTGCATGTTGGTCGACATGGCCGCCGACCCGGTCGGTTGTGGCACCGGAACTCACGAGCCTATCTTCCCTTGGTATCCGATCTATCTCTTCCGCTCCGATCTGCGCGATTATCACCGCTGGTGGAACGAACATCCCGAGAGCATGCGGCAACTAGGAAAACCTGACGCACACCCGGCCGGATGTTCCTGTTGTTCACCCATTTCCGCGGAATGACACGTTAATCAGGGCAACTCGACATCCGCCCAATACCAGTCGGCATTCAGTGGTCCCTGAATTGTTACGCCGTTCAGCGCGAACCCTACATGTCCGCTTGATTTTCTGCACCCCATCCTTAAAATCAATAATGATTCTTGTTTTGCCAGCTAGACTTGCGTGAGCTGGTCTCTTGTTTCGTCGCTGGCTCCCTGGTCACCTGTTATGCCGCAAGATTTCTCCTCGCAAGACTTTTCGCTGGGGACCGTCAAGGTCGCCCTCACGCCGCGCGAGCGGTTCGAGGAGTTTCTGCAGAGCAAGGGCAAGCGTACCACCCAGCAGCGCCGGATCATCGTGGACGAGGTGTTCAAGCGTCACGACCACTTCGACGCCGAAGACCTGATCATGCATCTGGCCGGCGTGGAAGCGGCGCACCGAGTCAGCCGTCCCACCGTCTATCGCACGTTGAGTGAATTGGTCGACGCCGGGCTGCTCCGCAGCATGAACCTGGGTGGACGCACCGTTTATGAGCACGATTACGGCTACCCACAACACGACCACTTGCACTGCCAGAAGTGCAACAAACTGATCGAATTCCACAGCGACGAAGTGGCCCAGATCGGCGAGGCCCTGGAGCGGCAGTATCATTTCCGCGTTACCGGCCACCGTTTGATCTTCACCGGTCTGTGTGCCGACTGCCGTGTGCAGAAGCGGCCGGCGCGGAAGTTGGATTTGATCTAAGCAGGTAAGTGCAGGAGGCGCCTGAGTTCCCAGGGAAAGTTTCCCCTGGGCTTTCTGTTCGCGATTCCGCAACGTCGCGTTCAGACCTTCAACTCCACGCTGCCGGCGCCGGCCTTTGGGTAGCGCTTGCGGATGGGCGCTACGACTTCGGCCAGGAACTCATCGACCTGTTCGGGTGCGCGACCAACGAAGCGGGCCGGATCAAGCATCTCGCCGAGGTTTACCCCTTTAAACTCCGCGTCGGCGGCCAGACGCTCGATCAGGTCGTTGGCCGCGCCCTTCAGTTTTACTTCGGCTGCGGCGGCCTGGCTGTGCTGGCGGATTCGTTCGTGCAGATCCTGGCGGTCGCCGCCGCAAGCAACCGCGGCCATCAGGATGGCCTCGGTCGCCATGAACGGCAGTTCCTCGGCCAATTGGCGAGCAATGACCTGTGGATAGACAACCAGGCCCGAGGCGATATTCTCATAGAGCATCAGCAGGGCATCGACGGCCAGAAACGCCTGCGGCAGCACTAACCGGCGGTTGGCGCTGTCGTCGAGCGTGCGTTCAAGCCATTGCGTGGCCAGCGTGGCGGCCGCGCTCGACTGCAGGCTGAGGACGTAGCGCGCAAGGCCACAAATCCGTTCCGAGCGCATGGGATTGCGCTTATAGGCCATGGCCGAGGAGCCGATCTGGTCCTTCTCAAAAGGTTCTTCGATTTCCTTGCGGCCTTGCAGCAGCCTTAGATCGGTGGCCGCCTTGTGGGCACTGCCGGCAATTCCGGCCAGGGCGTCAATCACTTGCACATCGACCTTGCGCGAATACGTCTGTCCGGTAACGGCGTAGCTGGAGTCGAAGCCGAGCTTCTTGGAAACCAACTCGTCAAGCTTGCGAACCTTGGTGTGGTCGCCGGCAAACAGTTCCAAGAAGCTGGCCTGCGTCCCGGTCGTGCCTTTCACGCCGCGCGCCGGAGTGTGGTCAGACGGTGCTCGAGCTCGCCGAGGTCTTGCACGAGATCGTAGATCCACAGCGTGGCCCGTTTGCCAACGGTTGTTGGTTGCGCCGGCTGCAAGTGGGTGAACCCGAGGCAAGGCAGGTCGCGATGCTGCTCGGCAAAGTCGCCGAGTTTGGCGATCACCGACACCAGCCGGTCGCGCACGAGCTGGAGCCCTTCGCGAATCAGGATCAGATCGGTATTGTCGGTGACGTAGCAACTGGTAGCACCCAGGTGAATGATGCCCCGCGCTTTCGGGCAGGCATCGCCGTAGGTATGCACATGCGCCATGACGTCGTGCCGTAGCCTGCGTTCGTAGTCGGCTGCCTTGGCGAAGTCGACGTCGTCGACGTGGACCTTCAGTTCATTGATTTGTTCCGGCTTGATCGGCAGTCCTAGCTCAGCCTCCGCTTCGGCCAGCGCCACCCACAGCCGCCGCCAGGTACTGAACTTTCGCTGCGGTCCCCACAGCGTCGCCATGGCGCGGGACGCGTAACGTTCGATGAGCGGATTGGCGTAAAGAGTCGAGTCGGACATGGCGATTGTTGGGGCCGTGGAAAAAAGCGTTCGATCAAATGCCAAGTGGGTAGACTAACATTCGCGGGGCCCGCGGGATAGTTGCCGGCAATTGCGAAGAATGATTGCCAATGCCGCACGCATGTGCCCCCATGTCAGACGTCAGCACGGTAGTGTCTGGCGAAACGCCAGCTCTCGACGCATGGCACAAGAATCAACAACGGCGCGCCGGCGATAACAAAAACGGATATCGTGTCGTCCGCCAAGGAAAGGACACCGGCGGCAAGGCCCAACAACAGCAGAGGGATCGACCAAAGGATCATGCGAGCGGCTCCGTAGCGATTGATGGCGAACCAGGCGTCTTCGGATTCGAATGACTCAGAAAACCGGAATCCATACCATACGTTCGGCTTAATCCTGCCGCGCAAAAGGGGAATCGACACCGCAATGGAAATCAGCGCGACGGCGACATTCGACATGCCAAGAACGATAGACACGTTGTTCATTACCGTATTTCCTCGACGAAATTCGGTTTCGCTGAAGCATTGGAAATTTACGTATTCGTCAAATCGTCAACACAAAAAACCTACCATTTGAAAACGGACGCAGGCGACAAGGTTCGGCGGCCAATCACCCGGATTCTCGGCACAGGATCGGGCCGGTTACTACCGCCGGCGGCCGGATCAGAGGTATTGCCAGATTTTGTGGTTTTCGGTATGAAGTCGCCGCCGAATTTATCAACCTCGGGGACCTAGGAAAGGAATTCGCCATGCGTTCCGTTCGTCTTCTTGGGGCCGGTTGTCTCGTGCTAACACTTTTGGTCTCGCACACATCGCGCGCCGCGGCGCCCGCTGAGCCGATTGTCTACAACAAGGTGTATGCCGTATCCGATCTGCCCGTGTATGCCGGAAAACGTTTCGACCCATCCATACTTATTTCTTTGATGAAGACGACGGTCGATCCGGAAAGCTGGATGAAAAACGCCGCCGTCAGCGTTTACCGAGACAACCTGTCGCTCGTTGTCGCGCAGACGGATGAAAATCACGTGCGCGTACGGCGGCTCCTTGACTCCTTCCGGCAGCGGGCCGACCACGACTGACCTTTGCCCGAGGCGCGGCAGGGTTGGGCATCTCACATATTCGTCAAATCGTCGCTACCGCCCGGACCGATCAGGCTATCAAGTGCCGCGGCCAGCCTGGGGGCGTGCGAGAGATCTTGGGCGTAGACGCGACAGATGCGGTGCGCGAGCGGCAACTGCCGATAGAGTTGATCGTCGGTAAGGGGACGAGGTTCGTCGCGGGCCGGGTCCCAGAGGAAGTTCTGCCCCTGGCTCGGACCGCGCGTATCGGGGCGGTGGATGTGGCGCGCCAAATCGACACGCAACGGCAAGTCGCCCATTTCCCGCGGAAGCTGAGCCCGCAGCTCGCGCTCCACGAAATCGGCCCGGGCGAAAATGCTGCTGCGTTCGGTCTCAGCCGCGCCAAAGACGAGATTGCGCTGGCAGGCCATCTTCCAGGGAATCTGCCGGTTTAGCAGAGCCTGCCATCTCTGACCCAGTGCTCGCTGCCGCGCGTCGTCGCTCGACGCCCAGCGTGACACGTCGACCAGCAGCGACCATTCGGTGAATTGGCGATATGCGTCGAGGTGTTCCAACGGACTTCCGGGGAACAGGTAGTCCTTGCTGTCGGCAAACAGATCGGCCAGCGACAAGTCGATGGCCCGTACGGTGCGGTGGAAATAGACGGTGCGAAACAGTTCGGCCCGCACACTCATGAACCGCACTAGGGCCGCCACTCCGCGACTGTGAATCGTAAGACCCTGCGGCGTGAAGAAGCTGTAGTGCAGCAGACGTTCGAGATCGAACGCCCGGGAGTTATAGCCCGACATGTAGGCATCGCGGAGGACGAAGTCCATGTTGTCAACGGTATAGATGCCGCTGAACAGGCTGCGGAGCAATTCCAACCAACGGGGCACGTCGGATGCAGCTTCGCCCTTGGGCCGCGTGATCAGCAGGGCAATCTGCCGTGGGTCAAGTTGTTCGCCGGGTTCGAGCTGACTGTTGGGATTCTTGCGGATACGGCGCAGCATGTCGCCCAACTCGTCGCAAATGATCGTGCTTCCCAATGTTTCGTGGGTCAGGCCGTGTTGACGCAGGAAGTGCTCATCGAGGAAATGCCCGAAGGGTCCGTGTCCGACGTCGTGCAACAACCCGGCCATCCGCATCAACGATTCGACGTACCCGCGGCTGGGGACATCGGGGCAGACCTCTCGCAAACTGTCGTACAGGCGGTCGACTGCCCGGCTGGCCAGGTGCATGACGCCAATGACATGCTGGAACCGCGTGTGCTCTGCCGTGGGAAACACCCACCAGGCCGTCTGCAGTTGGTGGATCTGCCGAAGCCTTTGCACCCAGGGGTGGTCGATTACCTGCCGTTCGCTCGATTCGTCCCCATCGGCTCGGGAGACAAACGGGATGTAGCCGTGCACGGCGTCGTGGCTGAGGTTTTCATTGGAAAAATCACGCATCTGGCATTCTCAAATTCGGTGCAGGTGCTGGCAGAATCGGCGGGCAAGCGGCAAAGAGGGGGCCAATTTCATTTCCCCCCCATTCGCGGTTGCGCAAATTCCGATGTCCAAAGTGCGTAACAGCCACGCGTCTAACACCTTTTTAATCCCGCGGGGCGCCGGGCGAGTTCATTTTATCGCCTGGTAGGCCGATACACTAAGCGCACGCATCCGCTCCCCTTTTTCGGCCCAGGCTTCTTAACGATAGAGGGGCGGCAGGCTTTTGCCAAATTCGCTAAGTTGCAGGAAGATCTTGCCCAAGCCGCAAGGTCGCGGGGCAAAGTTTGCACGATCTACGGCTTCTGTTGAGGTTGCTTGCTGGAAAAGGATTTCGCCGGGGCGTCGGGATGAATTCGCCCTGAAGGTTGAGCCGATCTAGTAAGTTCAGCGGTCGATGCCTAGACTTACCCGCGTTTTGCCAAATTAACAGCTCTCGTCTGCTCTTTTCGAGCCAAGGAGATGACTATCGTGGCGCGCCTCAGTTGGACTTCGTGTACCGGCCTGTTTCTTGTCGTTTGCACGCAGGTGGTCGGCTATGCCGCGGTCCCTCCCACGGAAACTCTCCTGCCCAATACCACCAAAGCCTACCTGTCAATCGCCGACGTGGATGAGTTCGAAGCAGCCTTCGACAAAACGCAGCTGGGCCAGCTGGCCGCCGACCCGGCGATGAAGCCGTTTGTCGACGACCTCAAGAATCAACTCAGCGAGCAGTGGACCAAAACGCACGAAAAGTTGGGGATCGGCTGGGATGATCTCGACGGTGTCCCCTCGGGTGAAGTAGCGCTGGGGCTGCTCCTGCTCAGCGAAACCAGCGACGCGGTCGTCGTGTTGGCCGACGTCACCGGCCACGAAGGTGCCACCAGCCGGCTGCTGTCCAAAATCGACGACAACATGACTGCCCGCAAGGCGACCCGCAGCGAGCGCACGATTCACGGGGCCACGGTTGTTATTTATGACACGCCGAAACACGACGACGTCCCGGCGCGTCAAGTCGCCTATTTCGTGAAGGACGACCTGCTGGCCGCCTCGGACGACCTGAAGGTAATCGAAGACATTCTCTCGCGTCAGGCTGGCGGCGGCCAGGACGACGCCCTGACTTCGTTGCCTGCCTATCGGGCAATTATGGATCGCTGTCAGAAAGCCGCTGGCGGTTTGGAACCACAGGCCCGATGGTTCCTCGAGCCGTTTGGCTATGCCGACGCGACGCGCCTCAACCAGCCCAAGAAGCGCGGCACCGATATGCTGAAGATTCTCAAAGCTGAAGGCTTCACGGCGATCGAGGGCGTTGGTGGCTTCGTCAACTTGTCGACGGATAAATTCGAGCTGCTGCACCGCACGTATATTCATGCACCAGGAAGCCAGGCAGGGGGCGAGCGCTTCGAGCTTTCGGCCCGGATGCTGAAGTTTCCCAACGGTGGAAAATTCACGCCGCCGAATTGGGTGCCCCGCGATCTGGCCACCTATGCCGCGGTGAATCTCGACACCAAGAATGCCTTTGAAAACTCCAAGACCCTGGTCAACCAGATCGTGGGCGACGAGGTCTTCGAAGACGTGCTCGAATCCATCAAAACCGACGAGAACGGCCCGCAAATCGACATTCGCAAGGATCTGATCGGCTATCTTGGCGATCGCATTACGGTGATCTCAGACCTGCAGATACCGATCACTCCCAAGAGCGAGAGGATGCTGTTCGCCGTGGAGGCGAAGGACGAAGTGCACCTGGCCAAGGTGATTAAGAAGTGGATGGAGACCGACCCCGATACGCGCCGCCGCGAAATCGCAGGCCACGTCGTCTGGGAAATCGTCGACGAAAAGGCGGAGTTGCCGATGATCACCATCGAAAACAGCCCGCTCGATCTCCCCGCCGAAAACACCGACGAAGTCGAGGAAGAACGGGCACTGCCTCCCAACTCGGCCGTTACCGTCGCCCACGGACAGCTCTTCGTGGCCACCCACATCGACATTCTGACCAGAATCCTAACGGAGTTCGAGAATGGTCCGAAGCTGGCCAACAGTGCCGATTACCTCCGCGTGCAGGGTGAGCTAACGGCCATTGCCCAGCCGGAGCAATTCGGTCAGGCGTTCACCCGCACGGACGAAGCCTACCGCGGCACCTACGAGTTGCTGCGAACCGGCAAGATGCCCGAGAGCGAGTCGATGATTGGCAAACTACTGAACTCGCTGTTGGGTGAAGAGAAAGAAGGCGTGCTTCGGGCACAACGAATCGACGGCAGTAAACTGCCGAGCTACGACATGGTACGCCGCTATCTCGGTCCGGCCGGCATGACGATGACCACCGAAAAGTCCGGCTGGCTGTTGACCGGTTTCACGCTGACCAAGGAAGTGCAACCGAGCAAGCCAGCGGCGGAAGAAACCGAGGAGACGCTCACCAGCAACACGAGCGAAGCGGCCGTTCAATAGCGGCTTCGAACGAAGCGCCGTGCCGACAAGGCAGGAAGCGCGTCCGACATTGAGACCGCGCATCGAAGACGGGCGACTGCAGCGGCGGCTACTGCTGCCACTTGGCCCAAAACGGGTGTACGCGGTCGCCGCGCGTCCGGACGTCGTCCAACAGCACGCTGAGGTTCGGCTGCGTGTTGATAACGTGCCTGCGCCCCCCGATCGTGACGTCGATCTTGTCGCGTCCGGGATTGAGGATCTCGGGCGAGAGCCAGATGCCCACCTGAATGCCGGTATTGGGAATCACGATGTCGCCGCTGGCCAGCACCTTGCCCCTCAGTTCGGCGGCGCGGTACCGCGCTTGGGCGGCCAGTTACTTGGTTCCACGATCGAGCGTGGCGGTAGATCGTTCACCTCCAGCCACCAGAAGTAGTTGTCCCAGGTGCGCATCGTCGAGACTTCGAATTCCTTGGGGAAGAAGTTGCGGGTCAGACGGCGCTCCATCCAGTCGAAGAGGTTTTGGATCTCTTCATAGAAATCCTCGTGGCCGCGGCCCTGATACTCGACGACCGTCACGTCGTAGCGATGAATCATGTAGCGGTCGAGGTCCTGGGCGTTATCTTTCACCTTGTCGCCGTCCAGTTCACCTTGCACGACGTAAAACGGCAGCATCGCGGCGTTTTGCCAATAGTGTGAGCAGTATTTTTTGGACTCCGCCACGATGGGAATCACCCCGGCCCACAGATCGGGATGCGCAAGACCAATGTCCCAGGCGGCATCACCACCCACGGAATGCCCGGTGAGGAAGACCCGATCGGTGTCGACGGAAAATCGCCGGCAGGCGTCGCGCAAGGCCGCCAGCACGGCCGCGTGTTCACGGGCGGAAAAGCCATATTCCTGCTGCCCTTCCTTGAGCCAGTCGACCGCGATCACGATGTAGCCGTATCGAGTGCCCTGCCCCAATCGATTGCCATTGCCGTCGGACGCGCCGGCCCACCAGTCAAGCTGGTTCTCGGGCGTCGTGCCGGTGCCGTTGAGCGTGACAATCGTCGGATAGCGACGATAGGGGTCGTATTCCGGGGGCAATTGCACGTGATAGGTCACGTCGGCCTCGCGGTCGATGCCGATCGGCACTTGCAACTTGTAAAGTCGGGGGGTTTCGACCGACGGCGCAGGCGTAGCCAGCGGCGGTTTCATGTGCGCGATCAGTTTCGCGATCAGCGGCACCGCCGCCCCCTCGAGCACGCGCAGCTTTTGCTCGATCTCGTTGCGCTTCAGCAGCACGGGCTCGTTCATGTACTGCAAAATCAAGTCGCGGGCTTCGGCCAGCGATAATGACACGATCAGGTTCGTGTCCGCCGAATCGCTCCCCAGCAGCCAACCGCTGTAGGCCAGCGAGAGTTTTTGTTCGGCGCTCAGGCTCTTGTCGTCGCTCAAGCGGAGGTACGCCGCCAGACGATCGAAGTTCGCCATACTCATCTCGGCGTCGAGTTCCTTGTTGAGCGTTTCGCAGCGTTTACGCTGGTCGCCGGGCGGCAGGGCGGCCGTGTTTTCGGCAAGTTCCTTTACCACGCGCGCCCGCTGGGCAATGATTTCCTGGTAGCGCGTGAGCATCTCGCGGACTTGCTGCAGCGTTTCGCCGGCGACGTTGTCGGTGGGAAACTCCTGGAGCAGGTTATATGCCAGGATGTGCTGTCCGGCCTGACGGCGACGCTCGATTTCCTTGACGATGTTGCGGGCGTGCAGTTGCTGGAGAGCCTGCACTTCCTGCTTGAGTTGTTCCTGATCTGGAAAGTCCGCCAGCACGCCTTCCAATTCCTGCCGTGCATCCTGATAGCGCTCGGCCTGCAGGAAGAGACGCACGACGCGCAAACGCTGTTCGAGATTCTTGCGCGTGGTGTTGTTGACGAGGATCGCGTGCAGCGTATCGCGCGGAATTGAACTGGTGGCAATTCGCATGTCCCAGACGAGTGGTGTCAATTTGCTGGTTTGCAGCCCTTCGACTTTCGTCCAGTGGGGCGTGATCAGCGTAATTCCCTGAATCACGTCGAGCTTGTCCTTGTTGGTCATCATCGTGACGACACGGCGGCCGTATTCGTCGAACGGGGTCATCTTGACGATTTGTCCGACGCGATTGACGCGGCCGCCCCCCGTGGCCGTGCGCTGGTGAATGTGAACCCGCTCGGGGATCTCGCCGGCGTTGATTTCGTCGACGGCCTGAATCTGAAACGTTGGAATAAATACGCGGCGGAGATCATCGTCGACCAGGGTGATCGTGGGCGGCGCGCCAGCCGCGTTGTTCTGGGGGTTGGCGGCCAGGCCGGTGGTCTTGCCGAGACGACCTTGCAAGCGGCGACCATCCTTGAGAATGATCGTCGACGCGTGCAGCGAAGCGGCTCCGCAGGAGCACACCAGCAGCACCGCCACAAAAGATAACCACCGCGCCAGGCCTGGTCGGCTCATGAGAGGTTCCGTACGAAATTCGCTACGCCGGCTGGCCCCGGTTGGTGCCGCCGGACGGGTGTTGCCCCTGCGAGCCACGGAGGAGTTCCGCATGTCCGTCAGAGGTCCGCGCTCTTCCCTAACGTTTTATTGTGTTCACCACCGCCTGCGAGTCAACAAACCGGGGTGGCGTCGGCGGGATTGACACTTCGGCAGGCAGCTCGCATAACTGGGAAAACTAGGAAAACTAGACCTTCGGGCGGCCACCGTGATTTCTCCACGCGTGATGACGATTTTGGTTGCGACAGGCTGTGTTTTGCCACTGGCGATCGTGGTGGAACTGGCCGTGGGACGCCTGCTTTCTGCCATGCAAGACGCGGTCGGCGCGGCGGCAGTTGATCGCGTTGCGCTGGGCACCGGCGTCGCTTGGGCGATCGATCTGTTGTGCCTGCTGCTCGCATTGGGAATCAACTCCCTAGGACCGCCGCCAGGCGACGCATCACGTTAGGCGCTGCCCTACGTCAGCGGTCACCCGGCGACAGATTGCTCGAAGACAATGTCCGTCTTCGGAAAGCTGAGGATGAATTCCTTGCCGAAGGCCTGGGACGCGGTCGAAAAACCTCGAGGCACCTCCCGTGCCAGCGTCTTTTGCAGGGCGGCCACGGCGGTGACCGCCGTCAGTTCGTAACCGCTGAGGGTTTGCAGCGTCGCCGAAACGCTGTTGCCGTGGTCGTCGCTCACGCGGCCCCAGAGCGACGACTGCGTGTTCTGTCGCATTTCGTCTGAGGGCCCCTTGACCGTCTTGCCAATGCGACGCTGGGCGAAATGCTGTATCGGGCCAAACCCCAGCAGCGGCAATAGAAAGCGAAACTTGCGAATTCGCGATACCTGTTTGCGCGACGCGGCCGTGTAAACTTCGATGTTCGGGATACCAGTGGAGTAATAGGCGCTGGCCACGTCACCCCATGGGATCGTCATGCAGAATCGCTTGCCGTCGCGAAAGGGAATTTCCATGGTCTTCCAAGCGGTCGGCACGTCGCGAATTTCGCCGTCGATGCGCACTTTGCCTCCGTGTGGCAGCGATTCGAACATCGTTTTGGCGGTACCCGCGCTCAGTCCGCCGGTACCGGCGAACGCCAGTTGCAGCACCTTGGCTTCGGGCAGCTTGTCAGCGAGCAGCGCGGCCAGGCAATCGCTAGGCACAACGTCGAAACCGACGGCCGGCATCAGGGCCACTCCCGCCCCCTGCGCTCGCTCGCTCCGCTGCACGCCGGCCAAAATGACGTCGATCTCACCGGTGATGTCCAGATAGTCGGTGCCGCTGGCGATACAGGCATCCATCATCTGCCGCGCGGTCTGCGAGAACGGACCCGCACAGTGCATCACGGCCGCGAATCCCTTTAGATATTCGGCGATTTGCGCCGGCTGTTGCAGGCTAAAGCCTATCGACGGCAGGCCGAGTTCTGCCGCCAGGGCTTTCACGGCCTCGGAATTTCGCCCGGCCAATGTGGGCTTCAGACCCTGCTCGACGGCGCGGCGAGCGATCAGCCGGCCCGTGTAGCCGTTGGCACCGTAGATCATTGCCTGAGGCAATTCAGTCATGTTCCCGCCGACGAAGCTTGCCGCTGTGAGGAATTAGGAAATGATATCGCGGCGTCGATTAAGGTAGTCCCACACGACGTAGCGATCCAAGTCGCGCCCGGCCGTGAAGAATACCCGTCCCTTGGTGCTCTCGGCCAGCCGATACGCAAACTGTACATCCTCGCTCGACTGCGACCAACTGGGTAAGAGAAAAATATTGATCGTGATCCCGTCTCGTTGGCAAAGTGCTCCTTCGCGCATCGTGGCATCTTCGGTGCTGCGATGCGGCGGGTAGATCATGTGCAGGTGTGGGCCATCAAAGTGGGCTGTCGGCAGTCCATCAGTAATTAGAATAATTTGCCGATTCGGCGTATCTTGCGTCGCCAAGAATCGTCGGCCTTGCTGCAGGGCGTGTTGGATATTGGTGAAGTGCGGCGGAATGTAGTACTCACTCATATCCTCGCGGCTCATGTCGGCCCGCAGTCGCACGATCGGGTCGAACACCGTCACGGGCTTGGGCATCAGCGCTGCGATATCCGCGGAGCGGACAGGCTTGGCGAAGGTATGCATGTCAATGAATTGCAGGAAGTCGCCCGGGTATTCGCGTCGAATCAACCCGTCGAGTGCGAGTGCCATTCGCTTGACTTGCACGTAGATACCGCCATAGCGCATCGAGCCGCTCATATCCATCAGCACCACGGTGGCGCACTTGGGCGTGTTGCGAGTGCGATGGATTTCAATATCTTCCTGTTTCAACCGGATCGGCAAGTTCGCGCCGGAACGCACCATGGCGTTGATCAGCGAGGCGGGCATGTCCATATTCGCCACCGAGTCGCCGAACTCATACTGCTTGGTGCGCTGCATTTCAACGGCGCCCTCACCGACGATCGGACCTTGGTGCCGGCCGCTGCGGGCCGCCTCAAGGTTGGCAAAGATCCGCTCCAGCAATCGCCCCTGAAACAGCCGGTAGGCCTGCGGCGTGAGGTGAAATCCGTCGGGACCCCGCTCGAGCCCTTGCTGCTCGGCCATCTGCCGCATCAACTCCTCGACCTGCTTTTGCAGCTGGTTGAGTTTCTCGACTTCTCCGGGCTCGGTGAACTCGGCCAACTCCTCCAGATCGATGACGGCGATTTGGGCCGTCTTGGATGCTTCTTCGAGTTGTTTTAGCAAGCGGTCGATTGTTTCGAGCTCTTCCTTGATTGCCAGGGCCTGGGGCACGTTCATTGATGTGCGGCCGGTGAAGTCATATTTGCCGGCCAGTTCGTCAACCTGGTACTTGTCTCCCAACAGGTCGGCCAATTGCACGAGTTGCCGCGCGAAGCGCGAGCGGTCGTCGCCGGTTTGATACCACAGCCGCTCAAGCTCGCGGATTTGCTCGTTCTTGAAACTGTCGGCAAACCGCTGCCGGAGGTTGCGCGGCGGTTTCATGCCCTGGCCGTAGTCCTGATAAGTGTCGGCTGCCTCTTTCACAACTCCCTTGGTCTCGTATTTTGCCAGGATCTTTCGCTTGCGTTCTTCGAGGATCGCCTTGAGCGCTTCGATGCTGGGCCCCAGGCCGGCAATCTGGCTCGGGTCGAGCTTGATCGCCCGAGCCAGTTCTTCATCGGTCAATTCGCGCATACTGCCGTACATCAGCATGTGTTCGAAAGCCGGCGAGACGAGGTCCGGCGGCGGCTGCGTCGGGCTCGGCAGCTTCGCCGGATCGTAACGCTGGTATGTGTGAATGACGCCGCCGAGAGGCTTTTTCATGAAGGCTGAAGGGTGAAGGCTGTAGGATGAGAAAGACGACGACTTCGCTGGCTCCTACTTCGGAATGCTCGTTAAATCTCGTAGATGATTCTTCCTCGCTGTTGGGTGCGCGAGATGCGATCGGAGGCATACAGGCCGGCCAGGACGAACTCGACGCACGAGGCGCGAACCGCGGGATCGCTGGAGGCGTTGACCTCGAAGGCTTTTTCCCAGGCGGGTGGGACGCGTGTGAGCCGGTCGGCATACTGGCTCGAGGGAAGCATGTCGCCGACTTCGATCTTCACGCCTTGCGAGAAGATCTCGCTAACTTCTTCCAGGCCATGACGGTCGACGTATTCGTCGAACACCGTGCGAATGGCTTCGGCCATAATCGCGTCGAGCACCTGACGCTCGGACATCTGATGGCTGCCCATCATGTCGAGCTCCAATTTGCCCAGCGACGAGCTATACAGGTGCCCCAGGTCGCTGATCCGCGGCACAGCCGGCTTTTCGCCCAACAGCGCTCTGCGCTGCCGGGCGCTGGCGACCATCGTGCGATAGTTGGCGATGCTGAAGCGTGCGCTGACGCCCGACTGCTGATCGATGTACTTCGACTTTCGCGCGGCGATGCTCATCTGTTCGATGATCTCGCGCATGAAGTAAGGCACGACCACCGGGAAGTCGCCTCCCAAATCAATCTCGGCTTCCTGTTCCATGATCTGGATGCCCAGCTCTCGCTCCGTCGGGTAATGCGTGTGGATGATCGAACCGATGCGATCCTTAAGCTGCGGAATCACCTTGCCGCTACGGTTGTACGTGGCCGGGTTGGCCGAGAACAGGATCAAAACATCGATATCGAAGTTGATCGGATAACCACGGATTTGCACGTCGCGTTCTTCGAGGATATTGAACAGACCGACCTGCACTAATTCGTCCAACTCGGGCAGCTCGTTGATGGCGAAGATGCCGCGATGCATCCGCGGGATCAGACCGAAGTGCAACGCCTCTTCGGTCGACATGCTGGTGCCGCCGGCCAGCTTCGCGGGGTCGATTTCGCCGATGATGTCGGCGAACTTGGTGCCCGGCGCAAGCCGCTCGGCATAGCGGGCGGTGCGGCCACCAGGCAATGGGCACTTCGTCATCCGGAACGCTCGCCACCAGTTCTTTGCAGGCGCTGGTAATCGGCCGATAGGGATCGTCGTGCAGAGGGGCTTCGGCCAGGTCGATGTAAGGAATTTCGTCGTCTAGAAACCGCGACAGCGAGCGCATCAACCGGCTCTTGCCTTGACCTTTCTCGCCCAGGAACAACATATCGTGCTGGGCAATCAGCGCCAGATTGATCTCGGGAATGACTGTGTCTTCGTAACCGATGATGCCGGGGAACAACTCGTCTCCCTGGCTAAGCATGCGGATGAAGTTGTCGTAGATTTCCTGCTTGACGGATTTCGAAGTCCAGCCGCTGGCACGAAGCTCGGCCAGCGTGGCGGGTTTGGTGGTCGTGGTCATCGGGCAATTTTCGTGGGGATAACTCGGCAGAAAACACGCACGCCATACGCCGCGGCAGGCTCTGGCCGTATTCTACCAGCCCACGACGAGACATGGGATTATAGCGCGCCCGCGGCGCCGGCCAAGCCAGTGGCCAAGCCCCTTGGGCGGCGTGAAACGTGCGAAACTTCGTACGTCAGGAGTGGCCCCGGCCAAACATCGGCCGTCAATACTCGCCGAGTTCCTCGCCGCCGGCCCGGGTTCCCAGTGCCGCCCAGACGCGTGGATCAATCTGGTTGTTGATGATTCGCACCGATCCATCGCAGAGCAGGAAGTTCACGCCATCGGGATGTTCGCTGTTGGAGTCCTCGACGTGGTCAAGCAGATTGTTCGGCACGCGGTCGTCTTCGGTCTCGCCGGTGTTGGTGAGCACCAGCACCGGTGGCCCCTCGGTATCGTACGTCGGGTTGACCGGTGGAATCGCCGAACCGGTGACGGCTCCCACCCAGGTGGTTTGTGGCGAGCGACGGCTGCTGCGTTCGCCCACCATTAGCGTCCTGGAGGTGCCGTCCGTGATCTCGGCGATGCGAATCCGCCGGTTGCGAAACAGGACACCCGTGCCAGTGTCGGGAAACTCCGTGACTTCGAACGTACCGCCGACACCCACATAATTGGCAAAAGCCACTTTTGTCAGTTCGGTGCCACTGTCATCCGCCACCGAGAACGTTTGCGGCGGATCCGGATCCGAGGGGCAAAGATAGGTGGCCACGCGAGTCTGGCGCACCTGGTCGTGCACGGGATCCATGATCTCGCGCGCCAGATCGATTTGCAGATTTGCCTCTTCGATGTACGGCATCAAATGCGCGCCCCAACCCCAGCCGGGCCCCAGGCCATCATCGTTCTTGTTCGGAGCCCGCGATATAAATCCCGGTGGAAAGGAACCCCGGGCTCCGTGCGCGTTTTGCATTGCCACGCCGATTTGGCGGAGGTTGTTTTGGCACTGCGACCGCCGCGCACTTTCACGGGCAGCCTGGACCGCGGGCAACAGCAGCCCCACCAAGATGCCGATCACGGCAATCACGACCAATAGTTCAACCAATGTGAAACCATGTAGGGGTCGGCGGCGGGTGTTATCCTGCCGTCGCGTTGGGTGCTGATTCCAAACCCCTACATGGCGAGGCTGATTATGAGGATGGGAACTCTCACGCACCATTGGTGCGTCGGCATCGATTTGCACAAGGACACGTTGACCGTTTGCGTTTACTGTCCGTGTTGTGGGGAAATCTCGTTTCGTAAACTGGCTTGTAAGTGTCGGGCGCAGATTGCCGAGTTCTTCGCCGCACTGCCACGGCCGCAAGTCGTCGCGATTGAGGCGGTGGGCTTCTACCGCTGGCTGTGGGACCTGCTGGAACCGATCGTCGAAAAGCTGGTCTTGGCTGATGCCACGGCCGCCCGGGCGTTGGCCGGCCGACGGCTGAAGACCGACCGGGAAGACGCCCAAAACGTCGCCGAGTTGCTGGCCGCCGGCCGCTTGCCGCTGGCCTACGCACCCCCCCTGGAAGTACAAATCCTCAAGGACCAGACGCGACATCGCAACCAGCTCTCGCGATTGCATGCTCGTGTGCTGCACCAGGTCAAAAGCATCATGAACGCCAACAACCGTCCGGGGCCGGCGCGGTTGCAGAGTGATGGCTTGATTCGCTACCTGAAGGCCTTCGAGACAAAGCTGTCCGAGCGACATGTGGCCATCCTTTGGAAGTGCGTCGACCAGTTGACCCTCGTCGAACGGCAGATCGCCCAAGCCGAAATGGAGTTGCGGCGCCTCCTCGCCAGCGAGCGATTCCGCGACACGGCCGCGCTGCTGCAAACCTTCCCGGGTGTCGGCCTGATTGTGAGCGCCACAGTCCTGGCCGAAGTCGGCGACTTCCGTCGCTTCACCTATCGCAAGGCGATCGCCTGCTATGCGGGACTGCATCCGCGCGTCTTCGCCAGCGGCGGCAAACAACGAGAAGGGCACATCGCCAAGACCGGACCCCGCGACTTGCGTTGGGTGTTGCAGCAGGCCGCCTGGACGGCCATCCGCTGCGAACCCGGTATCAAGAAGATGTGGCTGAAGATGAGCCGTTCCGCCGGCAAGAAAGCGGCCGCCGTCGGCATCGCTCGCAAATTGCTCTCTTGGATGTGGACCGCGGTTCTGAAAGGCCAGCCCTATCAACCGCGTCTCGTCACGCCCGCCAAGGCATGAGGAGAAAACAAAATCGGATCCTCGAAGTGCAGGATCGGGATCGACAGCTCGAGCCAGCCTTTGGGCCAGGGCCTCAACGGCCGTGTGAGCTCGTGAGTGTGAATGGGCATCGATCTCGCCGTACTGAATCTCATGGGCCAGCGATGCGTTCGCTTGAGCTCGAATAGCTGAATGGAACCTTCGAGGTTGCTTCGAGGACAGATCGCCAGAAGATGGGAATCTGGCAGGCGACGCGCCGCCGGCGGGCACGCTCCGCTCCGACTGCGGTAGGGCCTGCCCTCCGCGAGCCCGCCAGCTCGCCAACCAGGAGGCAACGATGTGAAACATCGCCACCACTTGACGTGCCCCTACATAGCTGAACGCCTTGCGGACGGTTACCATAGCCTGGTACCTCCCTAGTCAAAGGTTGCCGACGGTGCGCAATCTCAAAGCGCGCAGCACCGGCGGAGTGACCAATCAAACGCCGTTAGACGGCGAGGGGAGGGGCCCGCGATTGAGCGATCCGCACCGCGAGCGAACGGGGCGCGGCGGCAGGGCAGGGGAGGGCGTCGGGACGAACGTCCGCGACCATGTCGAAGTCAGCCGCAACGGCTGGAACGACCGGCTGACCCGTGACTCGACAGACAACACAATCGTGATCGTGCAGTGCTCCCTTCGAGGCCAGGTTGCCTTCGGGGGTCGAGGCTTCGGTCTCATACGCGTGCCCATGATTGTGGTCATGAGCATGACAACAGACATCACCGGCGGCATGAACGTGCAACCGCTCGTGCAAGAGCGCACCAAGGGTATGGGCGGCCAAATAGGCGGCCAATACCATGAGCGTGGTCAGACGTGGGCGTGTGGCGCAATGCATGGACAATCGGTCCAAACCGAAGAATTCAACCTCCTCACTGTACTCGCGACCGAATCCTGGCGTCAATTCAGCTTTGTGCCGCGCCGCTACAATTTATGCGCTTTGAACGCATTGAGGATCGCGTGGGCCTGGCCTTGGTGGTGTGCCTCGTGCCAACCGACAATGTGCAGCACAGTCAGAATCGTCCACTGCTTTTCGGCCAGCGGTGGAGGAACCTGGTCCAATTGGTCATCGCTGAACGTGGCGAGGGTAGCCAGCAGTTGTACGCGGCTTTCCGAGAGGATTTCGCGAAGCTCCGCGAGCGTGGGCACCTGGTCATCCGCCTGGCTGCCGCCGCGAAACCGCGGCCACAACTCGCCGAACCGCCCGGGGCGCTCCGGCACCAACCGTTCGTTCGCGAAAATGTCTTCCGTGACTCCGATGTGCGCAAGCTGCCAGGCGATGTGTGCCCGCCCGGGGGCCAAACGGTAGGCCAGGGCAGCTTGAGGATCCGGCAGCTTTTCGATCTCGTCGAGTGTCGCCAGCGTGCGAGCCCGGTTGAATTCATAGCTTTTTGTCAGGACGGCAATCGTGCTCATGACCATTGTCCTTGGTGCGACGGGATGTTTTATTCCTGGTGCCGTCATCTTAGGACGATTAAATGTCGCTGACCAGTCGCGGCCGCCGACAGGGCAGGGGGGGCGTGAGCCCTGGCGAGCCGTCCGATCGGCAGATATGCTGGCAAACGAACTATTGGATCACCAGGCCGGAAGCTCGCGCCGTCATCCACGAGAGAGCAACAATGAAAACCTTGTTAGTTGGCTGCTTGCTGGCGGCCGCGCTGGCCGGCGTCGCCGTGGCCGACGATGAGTCGGGTTTCGTACCGCTGTTCGATGGCCGGTCGTTTGCCGGTTGGGAAGGGAATCTCGACCATTTTCGGATCGAAGACGGCGCGGTCGTCGGGGGCACGCTCGAAGCCAAGATCCCGCGCAACGAATTCCTCTGTACCACGAGTGAGTTCGGCGACTTTGAATTGAGGCTGAAGTTCAAGGTGCTCGGCCAGGGAGCCAACGCGGGCGTGCAAATCCGCAGCCGCAGAATCCCGAATCACCACGAAGTGCGCGGTTACCAGGCCGACCTGGGCGACGGCTACTGGGGGTCGCTGTATGACGAATCACGCCGCAACAAGATTCTGGCGGCCGCCGACAAAACAGTTATTAGTGAAGTTCTCAAACGCGACGAGTGGAATGACTACACGATTCGCTGCCAGGGCGAGCACATCCAGCTTTGGATCAACGGCCGGCAGACGGTCGACTACCACGAACCGGACGATGCCATCGAACGCAAGGGACTGATCGGCCTGCAAATCCACGGCGGGCCGCCGAGCGAAGCCTGGTACAAAGACGTCCGCATCAAGAAACTTTAGAACCCGATATGACCAGCCAAGCGCTCGAAGTTGCTCCCATTGCCCACCGCCCCACGCTTGCCCGCACCAAGTTTTTCTACTTCGATCTCGGCAACGTGATTCTCAGGTTCGATCACCACCTGGCCGCGCGGCAGATGGCGGCGGTGGCCGGGGTTTCCGAACAGCGGGTGTGGGACACGGTTTTCGCCACGGACTTGGAGCTGCGGTATGAGGCCGGCGAAATCGGCGATCGCGAGTTCTACGAAATCTTTTGCCGCCAGACCGACTCCCGCCCCAACTTCGACGCCTTGCTACTGGCCGGCAGCGCCATTTTTTCTCCCAACACGTCCATCTATCCGCTCGTTGGCGCGTTGATTGCCGCCGGCTATCGCCTGGGCATCCTGTCGAACACCTGTCCCGGGCATTGGAGCTACTGTCGCGGGCAATACGCGCTACTCAACAAGGGATTCGAAATCTACGCGTTGAGCTACGAACTGGGCGCCTGCAAACCATCGCCAAAGATCTTCGCCGGAGCCGCCAAGTTGGCCGGCCTGCCCCCCGAGGAGATCTTCTTTGTCGACGACGTGGCCGGCCACGTCGCCGGAGCCAAGGCAGCCGGCTTCGACGCCGTGCAATACACCACCACGGCGCAACTCGCGAGCGATCTGCACGAGCGCGGCGTGGCGTTCAACTATTGACAGTCAGCGTGCGCATCGCATTCAGACTGCCCCGGCCACGATGGGTTCGCCAATCATCGCCGGCTCCATGCCGACCAGGTCGGCGATCGAGTCGACGACCACGTCGGGGCGATAGGCGTAGTGGGCCAGGTCCTCGCGCTTGGTGCCGCCGGAGAGGACCAGCACGGTGCGGTAACCCATCTCGACGCCACCCAGGATGTCGGTCTCCATCGTGTCGCCGATGATCGTGGTTTCGGCCGTCGAGAGGCCCAGCTCTTTGCGGGCGGCTCGCATCATGACCGGGCTGGGTTTGCCGACGCTAAAGGCCTTCAGCCCGGTCGCCGCTTCGAGCATGGCGACGATCGCGCCGCAGCCGGGGCGCATGCCGTATTGCGTGGGGCAGTTGGGGTCGAGATTCGTGGCGATCAGCTTCGCACCGGCGAGGATCATCCGCGTGGCCGCTTCGAGCATCTCGAAGGTGAGCACCCGCCCCTCACCGACCACGACGTAGTCCGGATCGTGGTCGACGATCGAGTAGCCGTTCTGATGCAGTGCTTGCAACAGGCCTCCCTCGCCGATCACGTAGGCCGTTCCCTCGGGCAGTTGTTGGGCCAAAAACCGCGCCGTGGCCATGGCGCAGGTGAAGACGTGTTGCTCGTCGACGTCGATGCCCATCCGCTCGAGTCGGGTGGCCACGTCGCGACGCGTACGTTGACTATTATTGGTTAGGAACGCGAAGGGGGTTCCTTGGTTTTGCAATTGGGCGATGAACTCAGCCGCTCCGGGTATGAGTTGGCCGCCGCGATAGATCACGCCATCCATGTCAATCAAAAATCCGTGTCGCATAAAACGCAGGTCCTTGGGTGAAAAAAACGAATGCTGAGTTCTCTTGCCAGGGATGTTGAACCAGCACGGCATTCATACTTGCAAGGACTGTGCCAGCCGACAAGCAGCGACACGAACTTCTAACGGCCCGCTGAAGCCAGGCACACAATCGCGCAAGTCCTTGCGCGTCGCTGCGCGTTGCGCGGGGACGCAGCCGCGCGAGGTCGCTAGCTGCATCAAAAAGGGGCAGGCCTCGCGATATCCGGCCCAGCGCGATATCAGAAAAGCTGAACGTACAAAACCAAGCGAAAACTCGATCTTCAGCTGCGATTTTCCAAGGCGCACAAAAACGGCGCCGACACGCGCGCGAGGCCGCCCCGTGGGGAGGATGTCGAACGGCAACGACGAAGTTCCGCCTTCGCGAGCGATTGCCGTGCGTTCGTGCGACGGCGAATGCCGCCATCTGAAATTGCCGCGGCCGCGCGGTTCGCAACAGGGGACGCGGTCAGATGTACGTGTTGATGATATTCTCCAGCAGCTCTTGCCGACCGCTGACATTGGGCGTGATTTCACCCTTTTCGAGCATGTATTTTTCGAGCGAGGCGAAATCCTCCTTGCCCGCCTCGATCCGCTCGCCGATGCCGGTTCCCCACGAGCTGTAGCGATCGGCCAGCATTTTGTCGAGGATGCCGTCTTTGCGAATCGCGGCCGCCGTCTTCAGGCCGCGGGCAAAGGCGTCCATGCCGCCGATGTGGGCGTGGAACAGATCGACCGGCTCGAAGCTTTCGCGCCGCACCTTGGCGTCGAAGTTGATGCCGCCGGGCGAGAGACCGCCGAATTTCAAGATCGAAAGCATGCAGGTGGTGGTCAGGTAAATGTCGGTGGGAAACTGATCGGTGTCCCAACCCAAAAGCAAGTCGCCCGTGTTGGCGTCGATCGATCCCAGAAAGCCCTGCGCGCCGGCGTACTCGATTTCGTGCTGCATCGTGTGGCCGGCCAGCGTGGCGTGGTTGGTTTCGATGTTCATCTTCACGTGGTCGGTCAGGCCGTAGGTGCGCAGGAAGTTGATGCAGTTGGCCACGTCGAAGTCGTACTGATGCTTGGTCGGTTCCTTCGGTTTGGGTTCGAAGTAAAACTGCCCGTCGAAGCCGATCTGCTTGGCATGGTCGACGGCCATGTGCATGAAGGCCGCCAGGTGATCGAACTCGCGCTTCATGTCGGTGTTCCACAAGTTCTGGTAGCCTTCGCGGCCGCCCCAGAAGGTGTAGCCGACGCCGCCCAACTCCTTGGTCACTTCGATCGCCTTCTTTACCTGCGCCGCGGCATAGGCAAAGGCGTCGGCGTTGGGACTGGTGGCGGCGCCGTGCATGTAGCGGGGGTTGCTGAACAGGTTGGCGGTGCCCCACAGCAGCTTGATGCCGGTGCGCTTCTGCTCCTCTTTGAGCACCTTCACGACTTCGTCGAGGTTCTTGTTCGACTCGGCCAGCGTCTTGCCCTCGGGCGCCACGTCGCGGTCGTGGAAGCAGTAGAAGTGAACGCCGAGCTTCTCCATGAACTCGAAGGCCACCTTCACGCGATTCCGGGCGTTGGCGACCGTGTCTTCGGCGGCTTCCCAAGGCCGCACCATCGTGCCCGGCCCGAACGGGTCGGCTCCCTGGCCGCGGAAGGTGTGCCAATAGGCAACGGCAAAGCGGAAATGCTCCTTCATCGGCTTTCCCTCGACGATTTCGTTCTCATCGTAGTGGTGGAAAGCGAGCATGTTTTTGCTCTGGGGGCCCTCGAAGCGGATTTTCTCAACGTTGGGAAAAGCAGCAGCCATCGGTCGTGGTTCTCGCCAAAGGGGGAGTTGAATAGCCAGTCCTGGAAATAGACGACTTATGGTGCCAGATTGGCAGGCGCCGGGCAAGGGGCAGGGGGGTGCTGGGCGATTGTGAGCACTTGTTATGCGATATGGGTTGGTCCGGTTTCAAGCGTGCGAGCGGGCGCGACATTTCTTCGGCGTTTCGAGTCCCGCCTGAGTCGAACGCCGACGGGCTCGCTTGGCAGCCCGTTGGCCCGGTTCGGAATTCGCAAAGTTTTCGAGTGGCCTTTTTTCGGGATGAAAGTTGCGCGCACTTTTCTTTTCGCCTTTTGTAACCTGATAAATGACACATGTCGCAGCCCGCAGCTTTCGCATTTTGCCCGATATGAAACATGACGGTCCTCCGCGCGGCCGCTGTCCAGAATTTGCCGACCGTAGGCTAGCCCAACGGCTGGCTCGATTGAAAGAGGCAAAGTCGCAAAGAGGCTTCCATCGCGACGCACGGCAGAAAAATGCGGGTGAGAAGGGTCGGACCGGCGAGAAAAGTTACGGCCCTTGAAAAGGTCAAAGTCCTCATCTAGGGAGATAATGCGTTAAAATGCAAATCGGTGCCCGTCCGTAAGACGCCTGGCGGGCGTGCCGCTGTCCTTTCCCTCCCTCCCTCCTTCTGCCACAGCAGCCGCTCACCCGGCCCAACGGATCCCGACCGGCCTAGCGATTCGTAAGTGACCCGACAAACAGAAAAAGGTTCGCGTCCCCTTTAATTTCTCCCCAAAGACGCCTATGATCTTGCATCTGACGCCTGGGCTCAATGCTACAGATCCGGCGATAAAGGTGAGGTTCAGCATTCCGTTCGGCGCAGACTCTGGTTCGGTCGCTTTTTGGAACACCGGAGTGGCGGATGACGCCCGCAACCCGGCAACCATCGATCAAGGTGGAAACCGCATTCTTGGTGGTAACGCATATTCCCTCCAAGACCTAGGCTATGACCCGACTACGGGAGAAATCCTGGTATTCGCAGAAGGAGTCGTCACGCAGAAACTTGCATTCACCACCCTAGGCGGAATCCAGCAGAACCACCGGCCGAACGACTTCATCACCGCAACGGTTGTCGTCAATGGAAATTCCTTGGGATCGGATTCCGTCAAATACGAAGTTGTCCGTCCGGACTCTTTCTTGTATCAATTGCAAACGCGGCGGGAAGTACGCGATGCGGTCGCCGCGTGGAACATATACGCCCCGACAGACCTTCCGGACTTCGGGTTGAAACTTCTCCAGCCGGCAGATTTGATTGCTCTCGGCGTGCCTCAGGCAACGGCGACGCTCCTCAATCCCGCGGGCAACAGCGGCGTGCCAGGATTTAGGGCCGCCGTTTACCGGGATTTTGTCGCCGGCGAGCACCGGTACATCCTGGCATTTGCCGGTACCGACGACGATTTGGCGCAACTAGAATGGGATGATTGGCAAAACAACATCGCTCAAGGGCTCGGCTGGTCCGCGCCGCAGTACAACGCGGCAATGGAGGTCGGCTTTGCTCTTGGTCAAGTGCTGAAGTTCCAAAATGGCGCACTAACCATTACTGGCCATTCGCTCGGTGGTGGATTGGCCAGCGCCGCTGCGGTTGTCGGCGGTTTCAGGGCCGACACATTCAACGCGGCGGGTTTGAATATCGACACACTTTATGTGCGCAATGCCAACGACGATCCAATTCCGAACGGACAAGGAGGCTACGTCGAACTATACGCTGGCTCGCTGGCAAGGTACAACAATGCTGCGACACTAATTGAAGCATACTACACGGACTGGGACATCATCAGCGCCATGCAAGACGTAGTACACGAGGCTGTGCCAGCATTCGCGGACGCCCTTGGGCATCGGGTTCCGCTTGACGGGCCCTACGATTTGGACATGGCGGCCAACATCACGGTTTTCACGGCTTCGATTTTGGCCGAACAGTATTGGGTTGCGGTGGTACCAGCGCTCGAAGGGGTCGTCACCATGACGAAATCCCATTTTATGCAAACGGTAGCGTACGGCCTGTTGGCTCAAGAAAACTTTCTGGGAGTGCTGGTGGTGGATGCGCTTGGCTACAATTATTTCTCGTGGTAGACATGCTCGCTTGGGTGAACTGATGTTCCACTGTTCCTGTTGCGTTAACCTCTGTGTCGCCGTCCTTCCCTTGCTTCTTGGTTGCCAGCAGGTGAAAAAAGTGTTGCCCAAGTCCACCTGGCACGAAAAGTTCGAATGGAAGGCCGAAGATTTCTTCAGCGATCCGCAAGTGATCGCACTCTGTCGCGCCATTGAGACCAATGACCTGGCCGAGATGGACCGGCTGATCGCGGCCGGCGCCGACATCAACGCCCAGGGCAAAGGAAAGATGACCCCGCTGTTGTGGGCCTTTCCGGACAACCAGTTGGGACGATTCAAGAAGCTGCTGGAGCACGGCGCCAATCCCAATGTCATCGTTGAAGACGACTTTGGAACCCGCGGTGTGATCATGTCGGGAACGTCAGTGACTTGGCTAGCGAGTGGAACTACATTTCCCGGGTATTTCGATGCGGTATTTGCCCATGGCGGTGACCCGAACATCGAGCAGGAAACTAAGGCTCTATGGAAAGGTGACGCGCCCATCTTTGCCGTAATTAGGTCACAGTCGCCAGACAAAAAACAACGAATTCGACTCCTGATCGACAAGGGTGCGGATATCAATCACCTCAGCGCAAGTTACACAACACCCACGATGCTTGCTGCTGGATGGGGTGGACAATTTGACATCGCATTGACGCTACTGGAGGCCGGCGCTGATCACACAATATGCACCTTCAACAGCAATCAGCGCCTTATTCACTTGTTGATTACATATAAGACGAATCCTTACAAAAGCTCAGCGTGGACACCACGGCAGAATGCAGACTACGATGCTCTCATCCGCTGGCTCGAAACTCATGGTGAGTCGATAAAAGTCGCTCAAGAGGACCTTGAACGATGGCGGTCATGGTCAACCGACAGCGGTGAGTACCAGCGGAAGATGGCTGCCGAAGTAGCGGCCCGGAAAGCTCGCGAAGCACAGGCGAAGCAGGGACGAGCAGACGCAGATGAAAACGCTAAAATGTAGGGAGTTGCGATTGTACGAGAGAGCTGGAACGCAAGAAGTGGGCTGCATTGACGAACGAATTGGTGGACAATAACCGGTTCTTGTGGACTTCCCCACAAAAAGTGGGGTTGGTGTAACGTTTCTTCTGTAAACAGCACTCAAGGAATTCGCGTGTGAGGCTTGGCGGAGCGAAGGCGAGCGTCAGCGAGCCGAAGCGGAGCCAGGCCTCACACGCGGCGACGAGCTTGAAAGGGGTGGGCCAAGGTGGTTTCCTTTTGATTTTGTTCTCTACGCAAAACGAAAGGAGTTCGCCCCCATGGCCCACCACGATCAATCTAACGCCCGCGACGAAGTTGTCCACCTCCTGGCCGAGCACGGATTCGAAGGCATGGCTCAGGCACTCGAAACCCTGTTCAACGAAGCGATGAAGCTCGAACGCTCCGCGGTGCTGGGCGCCTCCCCTTATGAACGCACCGAAACGCGACTCGGTTATGCCAACGGCTTCAAGCCCAAGACCATCACCAGCCGTCTCGGCAAGTTACACTTGCAGGTGCCCCAAACCCGTGGCGTCGAGTTCTACCCGTCGGCGCTCGAACGCGGCGAACGCAGCGAACGGGCCTTGAAGCTGGCCCTGGCCGAGATGTACGTGCAAGGCGTCTCGACGCGCAAGGTGGCCGAGATCACCCGCGAGTTGTGCGGCTGTGAGGTCTCCAGCATGCAGGTCAGCCGGGCGGCCGAGCAGCTCGATGCCGAGCTGGAGATTTGGCGCAAGCGGCCGCTGGGCGCGACGCCGTACCTGATCCTCGATGCCCGTTACGAAAAAGTTCGCCACGGCGGCAGCGTCGTCGATTGCGCGGTGCTGATCGCGATCGGTGTCACGCCCGATGGCCGGCGTTCGATCCTGGGAGTCAGCGTCTCGCTCTCCGAGGCCGAGGTGCACTGGCGTTCGTTCCTCTCCTCGCTCATCGACCGCGGTCTGCACGGCGTGCGGCTGATCACCAGCGACGATCACGCCGGGCTGGGCCAGGCACGCCGGGCTTGCTTCCCCAGCGTCCCTTGGCAACGCTGCCAGTTCCACCTGATGCAAAACGCGCTGCACTACGTGCCGAAACTGCCGATGCGGCGCGAGGTGGCTCGCGATCTGCGCGGCGTGTGGGACGCGCCCGATCGCGGCGAGGCCGAGCGGCAACTGGACGTGCTGGTTCAGAAGTACCAGACCACCGCGCCGAAGCTGGCCACCTGGCTGGAAGCCAATGTGCCCGAAGGACTGACCGTGTTCGCCTTGCCGGCCGAACATCGCCGCCGGCTGCGCACGAGCAATCCGCTGGAGCGCCTCAACGAAGAAATCAAACGCCGCACCCGCGTCGCCACGCTGTTCCCCAACGAGGCCTCGCTCCTGCGGCTCGTCACCGCCATCCTCCAAGAAACCAGCGAAGACTGGGAAACCGGAAAAATCTACCTCAACCTGGAAACCAACTAGCCCACCCCAAACAAGCTCCCGAAGCTTTTACAGAAAAACGGTTGCTCAATCCGAGCGAAGATGGAATTACAATAAGCTGAGCCATAGCTTCATATTTACGACAAATCCAGACGGCACGCTTAAACATACGTATAGTTGGGGCAACACCGACAACCCACGCGGCTGGAACTTTGATCAAGATGAGGATAAAGCTGCTGCCAATGAAGCCTTGAACGACAACGCAACAGAAAAGCGTGGCGATGCGGACTTTGATCGATTCGTGGAACAGGCATTCAAGGAAATGAACATCAAGGAGAACGAACACGGTTGGCGGCCATGGAACACTTGCAAGACCGAAGCACGGAGCCTACTGGAGCGCGCGAAAGAGCTCGAAAAGGAGGCGAAAGCAAAGAATGGAACCCCGACTAATTAAGCGATGCCTACCCACATTGATGAAAAGTAACATGCTGTATTTTCTAGCGCGATTTGTCTTGATCGGAAGTGCTCATATTGTTGCAGGAGTGTTGTTGTATTATTTGAGAACAATCCACGTGTCCTCATTGTTTGACTCGGACGTTGTCGTTTTCTATATTCCGCCGTTGGTAGCCTTTTGCGGCTATTTCATGGTCACATGGTTATGCAATTGTCTGCCGCAGGATTCTGTTGGAAGAGTAGCGACTGCGGTTCTGATCGCTTTGATTGGCACCATCGTATCCTCAACGGTCGTCATGGCGGTCGCATTCAACAGGTTTGGGACGTGAGTCGCGCATTCACAATGATGGACTTTAGCAATGGACGCGGCACGGTTAGAATGACTTGTTCTTGCCCTTATTGCTGCAATGGCTCCCCAAGTATCTGACCGGCTGCTCCGTGCTTTTCACGCAGCCGTGAAGCCAATCGGCTCACGGTGCAATATCGACTGTACGTATTGCTACTACCTCCATAAGGAAGGTCTTCTCCATGACCGAGCGGCAAGCGCAGTCTCGAGCGAAGTACTTGAAGAGTTCATCCGTCAATACATCGTCGGCCAGGATACAGAATCCGTTGTTTTCACGTGGAGAAGAAAAAGGGACATCACTGGAGAAGAAAAAGGGACATCACTGTGAACCTACCCACGTTTGGTGGGCGCGCTGTGGGGTTATTTGTTGGACATTGGGTTTGAGTTTGGGGTATTGGGTTGGCGACCCGCGAGACCCTTCGCGGGTCTTGCGCGGTCGCGGTGCTCGTGGGCGGATGATGCTTGGAGAGCGGTATCTGCCAGAGTCCGCCGGAAGGCTGGGGCGCCGCTGGCGAGGCTTTCTTCGTACTCCACCGGGCTCAAGTGCCCCAGCGACGAATGACTCCGACGACGATTGTAGAACACTTCGATGTATTCAAACAGGCTTTGTCGAGCGACCTCTTGAGTCGTGTACTGTTCGTGATACACCAGCTCCGTCTTCAGCGTGCCGAAGAAGCTTTCCGCGACGGCATTGTCGTAGCAGTTGCCACGGCGACTCATGCTGGCTTGCAGGCCATACCGCGTGAGCAAGCCCTGGTAGTCGTCGCAGGCGTACTGCACGCCCCGATCGCTGTGATGCAACACCTCGTTCTGCGGCCGCCGCTGCTCGATCGCCAACCGCAGCGCCCGCAAGCACAAGTCCGCAGCCAGCGAATCGCTGGTGGCCCAGCCCACGATCTTCCGCGAACACAAGTCGATCACCACCGCCAAGTACAACCAGCCCTCGGCCGTGCGGACGTACGTGATGTCGGCCGCCCAGGCCCGATCGGGCTGCGGCTGGTAAAACGCCCGATTCAGCCGGTTCGGAGCGATCGGATGGGCGTGACGGCTTTCGGTCGTCCGGACGCGGAACCGGCGATGCATTTTCGAACGCAGACCGGCGGCACGCATCAGCTTGGCCACCGTGTTCTTCGAGCAGCGAACGTCTTCTGCGATCAGGTCGCGATGCACGCGCGGCGAGCCGTACACCGCGCGGCTCCGCTCGTGCACGCGGCGGATCTGGTCGGTCAGCTTCGCCCGCCGCTCGGCGGTTACGCTCGGCGCACGCTTCCACCAGGCGTAGTAACCGCTCCTGGTTACCTGCAAAACTCGGCACATCACGTTCACCGGAAACTCCCGCATGTGATCCTTGATGAACGCGAATCTCAGGGCTGGTGCTTGGCGAAGAAGGCCGTCGCTTTTTTTAAAATCTCACGCTCCATGAGGAGCCGCTTGTTCTCCTCCCGCAGCCGCCGCAGTTCCGCCCGCAAAGCCGAGTCACCGCTCGCGCTGACGCCCACTTCCGGCCCGAACTTCTTCAGCCAATTGCGGATCGAGGCGGCGTCCACGCCCAGGCTCTTGGCCGCCTCCACGACCGTATAGCCCTGCTGGTTCACCAACTTGACCGCCGACACCTTGAACTCACGCGAATACACTCGACGACCCATAACACGCTCCTTTCACCGGCATTATGCCAGTTCTGTCGCGCGCCCACGAATCGTGGGGAAGGTCACTGGCTCTGTCGAAAACTCCCCCGCTAGCTTAGTCCGCTATCGCGACGGCGTGCGTAGCGATAGATGTGGCACGTACGAGCAAGTCTCCCAGTCGAGTGTTGCGCACCGCGTATCGCATCGCGCAGCGGGTGCTGCCGGCCTATAGTCATCCGTGCAGCCCGAAGAAGTTCACCCAGCATCAGTTGTTCGCCTGCCTGGTGCTGAAGGAGTTCTTTCGGCTTGATTATCGTGGAGTCGAGGCCTTGCTGGCCGAAGACCCGTCGTTGCGGTCGATCGTCGAGCTGCGCGGCGCCCGACTTCACCACGCTGCACAAGGCGTGTCGGCGACTGCTGAAGCTGCCGATCTGCAATCGTCTGTTGGACGAGACCGTGCACTGGGCCCGCAAGACGCCGCTGCTCAGTTCTCCCGTCGTGTTGGCGGCCATCGACTCCAGCGGCTTCGAGGCCCATCGGGCCAGCAACTACTTCGTGCGCCGCCGGGCCGCGACCGGCAAAAACGCGGGCGTTTGGCGGACAATCAGCTACCGCCGCTTTCCCAAGCTGGGCGTGGTCTGTGATTGCTCCTCGCATTTCATCCTGGCAGCGGTGCCGCACCGGGGGCCGAGCCCCGACTTTGATCATTGGTCGAAAGCGATGGATCAGGCCCGCGGACGCGTGCGGATGAAGACGCTGCTGGCCGACGCCGGCTACGACGCGGAGTGGATTCACCAGGCGGCGCGGATCGTGTTCGACACCCGCACGCTGATCCCGCCCAAGCACGGTCGCCCCACCAAAAAGCTGCCGCGACAATATTACCGTCGTCGCATGGCTCGCATCTTCAAGCGCAAGCGAAAACGCCGGCCCTATCGTCAGCGTGCCCAGGTCGAAACCGTGTTCAGCCAGGTAAAACGCCGCCTCGACCCGTCGGTCAACGCCCACTCCTACTGGAGCCAGTGCCGCGCGTTGATGCTCAAGGCGCTGGTACACAATATAATGCTCCTCAGACGAAGAGAGGTTTTCGACAGAGCCGGACATCACTGATATTGAGGTCGCGACCTGCCGGGGGTAGCTTGTTGGGATGCCACGGACTGCTCGGGCCATCGAGGCGGGGTTGATCTATCACGTTCTCAATCGCGGGAACGGACGGATGCGGCTGTTTCACAAGCCGGAAGATTATCTGGCCTTCGAACGCGTGTTGGCCGAAGGATTGGACCGCTATCCGGTCGACCTGCTGACCTACTGCGTGATGCCGAATCACTGGCACCTCGTCGTGCGGCCAATGACGAACGAGGCTTTGGGACGTTGGCTGGGTTGGGTCGGCGTGACGCACGTCCGCCGTCATCACGAGCATTACCATCGTCGGGGCGGCGGGCACCTTTACCAGGGGCGCTTCAAAAGCTTCCCCGTTTCGAGCGGCGAGCACTTCCTGGCCTTGTGCCGGTATGTGGAGGCCAACCCACGCCGCGCGAAATTGGTCGACCGGGCCGAGAAATGGCAATGGAGCGGACTGTGGCGGCGTACTCATCCGAGCGGCGTGCCGCCGTTGGCTAAATGGCCGGTTCGCCGCTCGCCGAATTGGCTGGCGCGCGTGAACCAGAGCTTCCAGCCCGACGTCCTCCAGCAGTTGCGGGAATGCGTGCAGCGTGGGCGACCGCTTGGCGATCACGCCTGGGTACACGAGACGGCCGAGCGGTTAGGCCTGAGTTTCACCCTGCGCGGCCCCGGTCGCCCAAGAACCAGAAATCAGTGATGTCCGGACGCAAACGTTTTAGGCACCCAGAGAAGGTTCGCGTCCCCTTGCGTCCCCCTTTAATCACTCTTTAATCACTCCTGGGGGTACAATCCATATGCAAGTCCAATTGGTAGAACGCCAACACACAAGCAATCGGAGGGTCTAAGCGTGACTTACGCGATGCGATTCGGTCTGCTGGTCAGTGGCACGCTGCTTTTCGGTTTGTTGGAAGCGACCGTGCTGACGAGCGTGAGCCGGGCCGACGAATCGATTGGCGATTATTTGGCCAAGCCGTCGCTCAACGTCGTGATCACGGTCAAGGACATGGCGGCGGCGAAGCGGTTTTACGGCGACGTCCTGGGGCTCAAACCGTTGCCGCAGGTTCGGTTCAGCGAGAAGACGGCACCCGTCTTCTTTCCGCATGCGGTCACCATGGAGCGATTCCGGGTCGGTACGCATGAGATCAAGCTCATTCCGGGCGTCGAGTCAACCAGGTCATTCCCTGGTGGAATAGCACGAGGGATCGGGTTGAGGATGGTGAACTATCCGATTAGTGATGTGGCGGCCTTCAAACAACGGCTGCAGGCGGGCGGTTACCCGGAGCCAAAGATCAATTCCCTGCCGGGATCCACCTACCGCTTCGGCATGCTCGAAGATCCCGACGGCAATCAGGTGGAATTTTTCTTCCACGAAGGTCAGGGGCCCGAGAATTGGCAGGAGAGCCTGCAAATTGCGCTGACGGTTGCCGACGTGGAAGCGTCGCGACAGTTTTACGGCGAGGTGCTTGGCATGCGCGAGCTGCCGAGTTTGCCGATGCCCGGAGATCCTACGCGCCAGGTTTACTTGTTCCAGATTGGGCCGACGCTCGTCAAGTTCTGGTCGTTCGGAAAGGACTTGCCCAACCGAGCCGGCCGTCACCTGGACGCGTACGGTTACCGCTATCTTCAGTATCACGTCAAGGACGCGCAAACTGCACAAGCGTTCGTCGAGTCGCGCGGCGCAAAGATCGATCTGCCGCCGACCGCCGTGGGAAGCATGCCCGTCGAAATCATGTTTGTCGCCGACCCCGACGGGATCATCAACGAAATGTTCGCCGTCAACCTCAAGGGCCAGTAAAACGCGTCAGCGTGCCGCGGTGGTTGACTCACCTTGGACGTGGCCGATCGTTAAGTGACGACGATTGAAAAAGCGAATCGTGACGTAAACTGCGATCGCGGCGGGGAACGGAATCAAAACGAGCCTTGCCAATTTGCGGAGGAGTTTGGCTTCTTGGTTCCAAAAGTCGCCGTGGGCCTCGATCACGCGCAGGGTTTCACCTTGGACGATTGTGGTCGTTGCGCGGGGATTGTAGTACACCGGTACGACGGTTCCTTTCGGGTATCGCTGCAGTAGTTCGGCGGCGCTGGTTGGTGGTGGCAATCCTCGTCGTTTTGGAACCAGCCGCTCCTGTCGATTTGCGACCATGCCTAGGAGCCAATAGGAATCAGCCAGTTCGTCGCCGTCGTTCGGCAAGTAAACGGCGTCGCGGACGATGAAAGCTTCCGATCGATAATTGTCTTTGTCGCGAAGGATCGTGATGCGATTCCAGAGCGAGAGGACAAATAGCCAAGAGAAACCCAGGGCAAGCCAAACGGCGACGCCTGCCGTCGTTTGAAGTACTTGCCGCCAAATCGGCAGGGCACGCCGGCCAGGCAATGCGCCCCTCGTCAAATCGCGGGTGTCCTCGCTCATAAGGGCATTCCATGTCCGCAGCAGACGCGTGAGGCGCGCCAAACCGCGGTATCAACTCGAAATCATGCGGTCGCGGTCCGCGACTTTCGCCGGCCAGCCCAGCAGGCCCACGACCAGCAGGCCGACGTCACTGCCGAGGGCTACACCTGGAAACAACTTTGGGCCCGCAACGGAATCCAAGCCGCCGTGGGCCAAGACTACGGTGTACGCGCCATCCCCGCCACATTCCTAATCGCCCCCGACGGCAAAGTCATCGGCAAGGATCTCCGCGGACGCGAGTTGACCGAAGCGGTGAAGTCGGCACTCGGCACGCCTGACGCTCCGCCGCAGAATAACTGAAGGGGAGGGGAACTCATCATGAACGGCAAGAGAAGTGGCGTTGCCACGGTGCTGTTTATGATCGCGGTGTGGCTTGCCGCGTTCAGTTTGGCAGAGCCACCCAACCTCAACCCGGTTAGCGGGGCGATCGAGGAAATGGCTGGTGTGCAAAAGATCGTGCCTAGCTCCAACTCGAAAACACGCGCCTGTAATAGTCTGGCAGGTGTTGGGCGGCGAGGGCTTGTTGGAATGCCTGGCGGGAGACTTGCTGTTGCCAGGCTTTGGCGATGGCGACGTGCAGCGGCCAGACCTGGAAGCCGGGCGGGGCAGGGGGCTGGCCTGCGGAGGTGGGTTTTTCGGGTGTGCTCATGCCGGCGGTCCGCGGACGTCCTAAGGTGCTCGTCGGAGCAGGGGGCTCCTCAAGCTAGTTTCGGCTGCCAGCAGCTTGCTGCATGCGGTTTGACGGCTTTGCCGGGCATAGGCGGCATAATCGGCATAAAACGCAACCGCCACGGAGCAGGGGGGATTTGGGCGGTTTTGCGCCATACATTCGCAGCCAGCGAAGAACTGGAGAACTCTGAAGCCGGGCTGCCCCGGACAGGGCTTCAGCGCAGGATGCGTCATAGAATATGATGGTAGCGAATAGAGAGGGTGCAGCGGGTGCTCCCTGCGTACGCCGTTGGTTCGGGATTTCGGGTCCGTGGCACAAGAGTTTGTCGGTTCCTACCGGCTCATCAATCTGATTCGCGCTGGCAAAAGCTGCGAAGTTTTCGACGTGGCCAACGACTCCACGGGCGAGCGGCTGGCCATGAAGCTGCTCGCTGGCGATGCCGCCCGAAATAAGGAAGAGGTGGCCTTCCTGAAGCATGAATATGAGGTCGGACGCGGATTTGATCATCCGCAAGTCATTCATGTTTACAACTTTGGGCGCGACAAACAGAACGTCTACCTGGTGATGGAGCTGTTTCAGTCACCGAATCTGAAGCAGCGAATCGTGCAAGGAGTCGACGCACTAGCACCGCTGGCAAACGAGTGCATTCGCCAGGCGGCCGAAGGCCTGGCTTATTTTCATTCGACGGGCTGGGTTCATCGCGATATTAAGCCCGACAATTTTCTCATGGACGATGCGGGCAACGTGAAGCTGATCGACTTCGCCCTGGCCACCAAACGCAAGGGGGGACTGGCGAGGCTGTTTTCCGGCAAGTCGAAAATCCAAGGCACGCGAAGCTACATGTCGCCGGAACAGATTCGGGGCCAACCCGTCGATGAGCGGGCCGACATTTACAGCTTCGCCTGCACCGTCTACGAGTTACTCACTGGCAAACCACCTTACACGGGCGTTAGCACGAACGACCTGCTCACCAAGCACCTGCGGGCGCCGATTCCGCCGGTGCAAGCAGGCAATCGCAACATAACCGAGGATTTTGGGGCGCTATTGAAGGCATCGCTGGCGAAAAAGCCCGAAGATCGCCCGCAGACGATGGGCGATTTTCTGACCGAAATGCAGATGCGGCCGATTTTCAAGATCCCGCCAGCCGTGCAGAAGCCGGCCGCGGGCAAATGATGAAGCGGTCGCGGCGTCGATGTAAGATAAGAAGCCAAGTGGAGCGAAGCGCCGTGTTGACATGCTGGCAATGCTAGCGTGCCTCCCGATTGACCGGGAAGAAACGACCGCCGGCCAAGCAATCACGTTTCAGACGGGGATCAACAGATATGGCCACAGCCAACCATCGCCTGGCGTTTGAGCAGCCGATCTACGAACTGGAATCGCAGCTGCAGCAACTTGAAGATGCCCCGGCCGATGACCTGGCCGCGCACGAAGACGTCAGGCGCTTGAAGCGCGATCTGGCCGACACCAAGAAGCGCGTGTACGCGAACCTCGCGCCCTGGGAAACGGTGCAGGTGGCGCGGCACTCCGATCGGCCCATGACGGTCGACTACTTGAACCTGGTGTTCGACGAGTTCGTCGAATTGCACGGCGACAAGTTCTTCGGCGACGATCGGGCCATGCGGACCGGCTTCGCCAAGCTCGAAGGTTATAAGGTAATGGTCGTCGGCCATCAGAAAGGCCGGACCACCAAGGAGCGCATCGCCTGTTACCACGGCTGCGCCCATCCCGAGGGCTATCGCAAAGCGCTGGCCAAAATGAAGCTGGCCGCGAAGTACCAATTGCCGGTCATCTGCTTCATCGACACACCGGGAGCCTATCCGGGTATCGGCGCCGAGGAGCGAGGCCAGGCCCAGGTGATCGCCCAAAACCTGTTTGAGATGTCGCGGCTGCCGACGCCGGTCATCTGCATCGTGATTGGCGAGGGCGGATCGGGCGGTGCGCTGGGCATCGGCGTCGGCGACAAGGTGGCCATGCTCGAGCACGCCTACTACTCGGTGATCAGCCCCGAGGGCTGCGCCGGCATTCTCTGGAAGAGCCACACCTACGCCGAGCAGGCGGCCGCGGCCCTGAAGATGACCAGCAAGCATCTGCTCGAGTTGGGGGTGGTCGACGACGTGATCGAGGAGCCGCTGGGAGGCGCCCATCGCGACCATCACCAGATGGCAGCCCGGATGAAGATGTACCTTGTTCGCTGCCTCAAGGAACTGGTTGGCCAAAAGCCCGACGCGCTGGTCGAAAAGCGGTACGACAAGTTCCGCCAGATGGGCGTGTTCCTGGAAGGCCAGCTGGCCGACGATTCTGAGCAGGAAGCTTTCGAGCCGACCGCCGAGTGAGATTCGACTCGCGCGGAATCCTGCTGGCAGAGCAAGTTTCGCGGTACCGTGCCCGCGGCCATTTGCGGGTCCTCGCGGGAAATCGCCTCGAAATCGGGCTCCAGACGCGATCGTTTCTGATCGCGAATCAAACATCGACGCGAACGGTTTCGAACGTTTACCAGGCCACAGGGAAGCCCGTCTTGCTGCCTGCTCCCAACGTCCGATAATGTTTCTTATGTTCGGTTTTGGCCTCGGAAGTGCCACATTTTAAAGGGTTTCCACGCAGCTGCAATTCGCCGCGTCTTACGTTGCCCTGCCGGTGGTCGCAGTGGTTTCGTGTTGTTGGTGAGTCATCTCGCGACGGTCGACGACGGCGCAAAATCGTGGCGTGAATCGGGCACTCGAAAGCGCCGGAATTTGACCCTCCCCTGCCTGCTTCGCGACGTCGGGTGCGCGCGTGAAAATGAGCTCGCATGCGACATGCATTTTGGGTTCGATTTGGGAAGGCATTAGAGCGTCGAAGTTCATCCGGCCCCCCTGCCGCGCGCATGCGCTGACGGTTGTGCCGGCCGCCGAGGGACACCGGTCACGTGGGGGGGAATCGCCCGGGGCTTTGACCGAGAATCTCTGGTCAGCTTATGAGATCGATCACGCATATCCCGTGCGCTCGGCTGGACGCGGCTGTGGTATCTGGCGGGGTCGGGGGCGGACGAACCGGCATCCTCGACCGCCTGGCCATTTAGTTCGCACACCACGTGCTGCTCAACTTGGATAAGGGTAGGGCGTTCGTCATCATCTTCCTCTCCCGCTAAATTGTGCTCATGGCTACGCGATTGAATTCAATTTGGGTCGTGATCATCTGTGAAATGACGACCAGTGGGATTGTGGACGAGACAATTGACGTCTTCGCTGCGCGCGGCCGAGGCAGCCGTAAAGCGAGGGTGGACTGCCCCTTTCTCGTGGTACCGAATCGAGCGACGGATCGTAGACGATTCTGACAGCGATCCGGTGGAGGTTCGCCTCTATAGTCACAAGGGGCGACCACAGAAGAATGCTCCGCAAAAGCGGGCAAGCTTCTATCTGAAGAAGTTATTGGAACGTCGCACGGTAACCGCGTAAGCGCAACCGCCGCTTGAATTGCCTACGCGCCACGCAGCCAGGTTTGACTCGCCGCGGTGCGCGACTCGGGCGGCGGCTTTTGTAGCTCGTTTTCCAGCCGGTGCAGGTAGGGGTCGAGCACCTCGTGCAATTTGCGCGGCATGACGCCTTCGGCGCGGTCCAAAAGCTGGGCGATCACAAAGCCCGACTTCGAATGCAGCACGGCCACTCGCGCTCGCTCGGAAAGCGTGACCGCGAAAAACGTAATTGCCACGCACAGCAGGACGCCTTTGGCCGCGCCGACCAGGGCGCCCATCTGGCGATCGAACTCGCGCAGTCGCACGCGGTTGATAAACCCGGCCACAATGCGAAACAAGAACCACACCGCCAGCGACGTGCCGACGTAGAGCACGAGCATCGCGATGAAGCGATTGAGCGGTGCTTGCTCGCCAAACGTGGGCGCCAGCTGCTGGCTGAATCGCAGTGCGACGAAATAGCTCAGCACCAGGCTGGCCAGACTGGCAATTTGCCAGGCCATGCCCTTCCAGGCACCAAACAGCGTGGCCGCCACCAGCACGACCAGCATGCAAATATCGTAAATCTCCACGCTCGACTTTACCTCCGTCGGAAGCTGCCGCTCAAATGCTCACCGCAAAGCTAGCATGGCCGGCGAATAGGCCGCGGGAGTATACAAGACGCCGCTTCGGCACCAAAGCCCATCGCCGGGAAACCGCAGGTCCGATTGTCGCGGCTAGTCCTAAAGTTCGCATTGTATCCCGGCTGGAGCGGCGGAGGAGAAATCTGCTCTTGGCCCCGGCCTCGCCGCTGCGATACAGTTTCGCCCCCGGTTCGCAGTTTGTTGGCCGCGGGGCGGCTCGTGTCCCGTTTACTTATTCGCTAGCAACCCCGACTTCTTGGCAAGGACGCCGACGCATGGCTGGATTCAAGACGCACATCACCACCAGTTCGGTATTGGGCGCCGCCTACGGCACGGGCGCCTTCATGTTTTACGACACGCCCTGGCCGACCTGCATGCTGGGTGCCGGACTGTGCGGCGTGTCGGGCATGTTGCCGGATCTCGATAGCGGCCCGGGGCGCCCTTGCGCGAAAGCGTGTCGTTCACGGCCGCCGTGGTGCCGCTGCTGTTGATCCATCGTTGGCAGCGTTTTCACATGGCGCCCGACACAATGGTGCTCGCCGGTGCGCTGGTTTACCTGCTGATACGCTTCGGCATGGGGCGATTGCTAAAATCCGTCACGGTTCATCGGGGTATTTTTCATAGTTTGCCGGCGCTGGCCATTGTCGGCGAACTTACCTACCTGATTTGCGATCACGAGAATCCGTGGGCGCGGGTGTTCTTCGCGTCGGCCGTGATGCTGGGCTTTGCCTCACATCTCGTCCTCGATGAGATTTGGAGCATCGACTTCCGGCATTTCCGCCTGAAGAGTTCGTTCGGCACGGCGATCAAATTCTATAGCGACTGCTGGTGGGCCAACATGGTAGCGTACTCAGGCGTGCTCGTGCTCGCGCTACTGATCACGGCCGACCCATCGCCGATGCCCGACACGCAACCGCTCGCGCCCGAGACGCATCCCGATCGAGTTGCCACGCAACCGGATAGTCATCCGTTGTAAGCGGCTTCGAAGTCCCCCTGCCCCGCTGGCGCCCCTGCCCTAGAACTCGCGGCGGCTATCCAATAGCAGCGTGACCGGCCCGTCGTTGGTGAGCGTGACGTCCATGTGGCGGCGAAACTTTCCCGTGGCCACTTCGATGCCTCGCTGCTGGACGGCGGCTACGAACTGCTCGTACAGCGACTCGGCCAACTCCGGCGCAGCGGCCGCGACGTAGCTCGGCCGGCGTCCCTTGCGACAATCGCCAAGCAGCGTGAACTGACTCACCACCAGCATCGCGCCGCCGGTGTCGATCAGCGAGCGGTTCATCTTGCCTTCGTCGTCGCCGAAGATCCGCAGATCGACGATCTTGTCGGCCATCGCCCGCACGTCATCGGGCGTGTCCCCCGCGGCAACGCCCAATAGCACGACCACGCCTGCTCCAATTCGACCGCAGACGTCCCCTTCGACGACCACCTGAGCCTGGCTGACTCGTTGAACACAAGCACGCATGCGACTCACCAACTGCCTGACGGTACTCAGCGACTTTCCTTCAATCTATCGCCGGCAGCCGCGCGGCACGAGCGTCAAATGCAAAGACACACTCCACACGGCCACTCGCTCCCCTGGTGCAATTGAATTGCTGATGCCATACTTTGTGGTTTACGGAAGGCGTCCCTCATGCACCCCATCGTATTGCTCGCCGTCTACTCGCTTGTTTGCGTGGCGGCCTCACTGGCCGGCGGCTGGGTGCCTTTGGTCATGCAGCTCACGCATCGCCGGATGCAAATCGCCATCAGTTTCGTATCGGGGATCGTGCTGGGCATCGCATTGTTGCACTTGCTCCCCCACAGCTTTGGCGAGTTGCGCTCGATCGATCGGACCGCGCTGTGGATGCTGGCGGGTTTCCTCTTCATGTTCTTCCTCGAGCGATTCTTTCATTTCCATCACCACGACGCCCCGGGCGATAGCCAATCACTCGATAAAGCGCCAATCGTGCCCGCGGTTGCTCATCACGAACACGAACATTCTCATGGCGCGGATCATCACCATCACCACCACGGCATTCCGCGGGCGGTGTTTCCCTGGGTAGGCGTGGCCATTGGATTGACGCTGCACGGACTGGTCGACGGCCTGGCGATGGCGGCGGCCGTGAAATCGGAAGAAGGCCACGACGTGATGCTGGCCGGCATCGGGGCTTGTCTGGCCGTGGCGCTGCACAAGCCGTTTGACTCGCTCACGATCGGCACCATGATGGCCGCGGCGGGGCAAAGCCCCTGGGCGAGACATCTTTTCAATGCCGGCTACGCACTGGTCACGCCCCTGGGGGTCGCACTGTTTTACACCCTCTCCTCAACCGCGGCCGGATCCAGCTTCGGACTGGGTCAAACGCTGGGCTTCGCGGCCGGCGCGTTCCTCTGTATTGCGACGGGCGACCTGCTGCCGGAATTGCAGTTTCACCGTCACGATCGGCTGACACTTTCGGTATCGCTCTTGGCCGGCATCGCCCTGGCCTGGGGAACCGTTTTTCTGGAAGTCGGCGGCCACGATCATTTCCACGGTCAGAACGAATCGACGCGCTCGACCGTCGCAGAGCCACACGACCACGAAGCGCATGACCACGCGCACTGACACGACGGAAAGGCCTGACCGGGCAACACCCGCGTGCTAAACTTCCAGACCGCGCTCGGCCCGAATGCGGTGCACTTCGGTCAGCACGTCGGCAATCACCTGGTGATTCGCGTGAATGTTGTTCCACTCGATGAAAAAACACCAGGCGATGAACACCAGGCCGGCCATTGCGCCAACGAGATGCGGCGTGACCCAATTCACGGAATTCCGTATTCCGGAAGCCGGGTCGGCGGCGCCACCCAAGGCAATCACGCCAACGACGGCCAACATGCCCATCACGGCCCAGGGAAAAGTACGTCGCTTGAGTGTATTGGCGCGAACTAGAAAGGGAGCGCCCAGGTCGTAAGCTTCGCTGACTTCCTTCACCCAACGGCTGGTGCCAACAAAGTAGGTAACCACAATGCTGTGCACCAGTACCACGGTCAGCGCGGTCGCCACGCCGGCCAACCGGTGCACGGTGGCCCAGCGCAACATGTCGGGCGAACGGTCGGTATGCAAATCGCCGATCGACAGTCCGATGATGAGCGTGGCTCCCATCATGACGAGCGCAAACCAGGCCAGGGAAATAAAAATGCGAGTCATCGTGTGGGAGTCGATTGGTAGGGAGACAAGACGAGCCAGCGAGCTCGCCCCAGCAAAGCGGCAATACCGTATTAGATACTCGACGGCGCCGCTTCGTCCAGCCGCCCAGGTGGACTAAAATCCAATTATGACGCTACCTCGCATTGCCATCACGCTGGGCGATCCGGCCGGAATCGGGCCGGAAACGATCGTCGGCGCTTGGACCGATCCGGCCGTGCATGGGTTCTGCCGACCTTTGGTCGCCGGCCATCCGGAAATTCTCCGCCGCGCAGTGCAACTGCTGCGGCTTCCGCTGCAAGTAATTGAAATCGACTCGCCGGAGCAAGCGGCGCCGTCGGCCGAGACGATCCCCTGTCTGAAAGTTGTTCGCGACGACGTGCTGGATATCACACCCGGTGCGATCGACGCCCGCGCGGGCCAGGCGGCCTACGACGCCTTAATTGCGGCCGCAGGCTTGGCGCTTGCCGGTCGCGTGGAAGGAATTACGACGGCCCCTTTGCACAAAGGCGCTCTGTGGAAAGCGGGACACGAGTACCCGGGGCACACGGAGCTTTTGGCCGAACTGTGCGGGGTGGACGACTTCGCAATGATGCTTTATCTCGGCCCTGGCGAAGCGGTGCGTGGAGCGGCGGGCCTGGCCATCGTGCACGTGACACTTCATGTGTCGGTGGTAAAGGCGCTGGCAGCGTTAAACGAGGAAGCCGTGCTCCGCAAGTCGCGGCTCGTGTCGCGCGTGATGCAGGAGTTCAAGGGCGCCCTGCCCCGCGTCGGCGTGTGCGCGCTCAATCCACATGCCGGCGAAGGTGGATTGTTTGGCGACGAGGAGCAAACCATCATCCGCCCCGCCGTCGAGCGCGGCGTTACCGAGGGCCTCGATCTGACGGGTCCACTACCGGCCGATACGCTGATTGCCCGAGCGCGCGACGGCGAGTTCGACGCCGTCGTAGCGATGTACCACGATCAGGGTCACATTGCGATCAAGCTGTTGGCGATGCACCGCGCGGTGAACGTCACGCTTGGGCTGCCGATTGTGCGGACCAGCGTTGCCCACGGTACCGCGTTTGACCTGGCCTGGCAGGGCCGCGCCGAAACGACAAGTATGGTCGAAGCCCTGCGCGTCGCCAGCCGATTGGCGTTGAGCCCACTGCGCGACAGCCGGCGGGCGGAAGTGCGATAGTCGCAAAGCCGAAGGAATCTTAGCGTCGCGAACGTGGGCGGCGGTTGGCTTCGGCCGGCGGCGGATCCTCGAGACCCAGGCGATCGAGCCAGGCGCTCGTGCGGTCGACCGGCGTCAAATTGTCCGGCGGCCGGTAGACAAATCGTGACGGATCGACCGGCACTCCCAGCCGCACTTCGTACCACTCGACGACGGCCATCAGCTTTTGTACGGGTTTGAGGTTCTCGCCCTCCGGGCCGGTGTCAGTGCGCCAGTATTCGATGCGATAGGGAAACAGATCGTCGCAGCCTAGGTGCAACACGACTCGATGCGGCACGTTGGGCGTCAGCTGGTTCAGGTCTGCCTGGCCGCCGGATTTAATCGTGTCAGCCTGTTCGGGCAGGAGTTGGGCGAGCCGCGGCGATTTCCATTTGCCTTCGATGGTCCACACCGGCAAGTCGTCCAAACGGCTCTGCACAACTTCCCCAAAGTGGAACGACTGCTTGAGGCCAAGCGCCAGCTTCGGCAATCCGCCGAGCGATATCCAGGGCATCGGTGAAGGTGGCGAGGCCTGAGATTTTGCGCGGGCGCGTTGCAGGCGGGCGACGTCGATGACGGTCAGGTCTTTGGCTTCGTCAAGTTCTTCGAACATCCACAATCGCTGCCCGTCGCAAACGTGTTCAATTGAGGTGGCGAAGAGCGAAGTGCGCAGCTCGATATTCAAACGATACGCGCGTTGCCATCCCCTGCCCTGCTGCAAGTATTCGCCCGTGCCAATTATGGTTCGCCCGGAGATCTGGACGCGGTGACGAATCTTGGCCGAGATGGCCGGCAGCGCGTCGAGATTGGCGACCACCTGCGCGATCATCGCGTCGCCTTGCGGACCGCTAGCAGTGGCGGCTTGGGACGCGCCGGCGGCGGTTGGCGGCGGAGCTTGCGCCCTGGCGATGACGGCTGAAAACGCAGCCGTCAAGAGGGCAAGAATGGGCAAGCTCTTCATCATGTTCCGGTTTTGTCGGATTTGCCAAAGAAACCGATTGTAGGAGGCCGACGATCATAACATCGCCGTGTTCCGTCACCGGCGGCCAGTGCGCTTGAGTTTCGTGCCGGCTGCAAAACGGATGGCGACGGCGATGCGGTCGGGAATTGTAAAGTGATGCCCGGAAAGGGTCTATCTCAATCCCAAAGGATTGTCAGGCAGGCACTTGCGGGGCTTAAAAAGGACCACACAACTTCGGGTCACGCCGTCGAGCTCGTCGGGCCGCCAATGGATTTGGCGAGTCGGAGGCGATGAGGCGTTTTTTGGGGGGAGTTTCATGAAACATCGCATGGCTTCGATTCTCGTGGGGATGGCGATGCTAGCCGCCAGCGGCTGCTTCCTGCATCCTCCCTATGGCGAGTTCAACGACCAGACGTCGCTGCTCCCGCCGCTGGGTAAATTTACCCATCGCAACAACATTCCGCCGGCTCAAGTATTGGCCGAACCCGGCCCGGGCGTCGGCGGCCCTGGCCCGGGCATCATTGGCCCGATGCCCTATACGCCGCCGGGCGGCATGGGACCGGCGCCGACCTCGCAGGTCGCGTTCGTCAGTCCTGATTCGATGAACATCAATTGGGACATTGGCCAGCCCGGCGCGTTTGACTCCGAGGTGCTGGTGGTGCCAGGCCGGTACAACTTTCCGCAAGGGGCGATCTATCGCCTCAAGCTGACGAGCATCCCGGGGCGCGCGGGCGTCGAGTTGTATCCGACTCTTGAGATTGGCCCGCCCACGCCGCGGACCATTGCTTACCTGGCACACAACGCGATCCCGGTGCAATTCACCGAGGAAGACTTCGACCAGGTGCTCTCGGGCAACTTCGTCACCAAGGTGATCTATCTGCCCGATCCCGAATATCAAGAGCTGGCGCTGGCGAACGTCGAGACGCTGGTCAGCACTCGGCTTGATCCGGGCGTCGATCCGATCGTCGAGGCAGACCGTCGCGGTGCGATCATGGCCATTGTGCGAGTGGGCAATAAGGACCTGGAAGTACCCGGTGGCGATGCCGAGTTCATCGGCATGCCGGGTGGCGGTGGTCCCCTGCCCTTCGCACCGACTGGCATCGGCATGCCCGGTGGTCCGGGCAGTGGACCGGCATGTGCCGGTGGTCCGGGTTGCGGGCCTGGCGGATGTGGTCCCGGCGGATGCGGCCAGGGCGTCTGCTTCCCCGGTCCGACCGGTGCGCTGCCCGCTGGTGTTCCACCACAGTTCGTGGCTGGTGTAACGGCGCCGAACTATGGCATGCCGATGAGCGGCACGCCGATTGGTCTGCCCGGTCCGCCGCACGTTCCGTTGGGAGTGCCCGCCGGTTTGCAGAAGCACGTGATTGCGAACCATACCAAGTTCCACATCCCGTCGCCGGTCAAGAAGTTCAAGATCAACGTGGCCGAGAAGCCTGGCTTCAGCTATCCGAAGCCGGTCAACCGCGTACACATCACCGAGCACAAGCACATGGCTCCGGTGCTGTTCCGCCAGCCTCTCGGCGACAAGCACGATCACGACTTCAACGTGCCCGACGGTTGGGACTGCGAGTAGTCGTGGCGGGTGCGTCCCGCGCGTGTGAAGTAACGAGCGTGTGAGTAAGCGTGTCCGGCCTCGAAACCTCGGGGCCGGGCACATCTTGGGGAAATCGGGAGTAAAAAATGTTCCCGTCGCCCTTTTCGGAAGACGGAACGTATCCATGACAATGGTCCGTAAGCTCCGCAGCCGGTTTGGGCCGGTACGAGTCGCAGGCATTGTGATTGTCGGCGTGTTGGTGTGGGCAGGTGGCGAGGCAAGGCTCGCCGCCGACCCGCCACCGGTACACTACAATCACGCGGGTGTCATGCCACCGGGAGCGATTGGAAGCCAGCAACTCACGCGGGGCGGACCATTGCCAGGATACTTCCAGCCGGTCGAGATTCGCGGGCCCGAAGGCACGATGATTTCTCCGGCCGGCGGCGGCGGATTTGAGGAGCCGAGGCCCGGCGCACTGAAAGTCGGCCTCCTGATCGGCGCCGTGTATCGCCTGCGAGTGACCAACATTCCGCTGCAGGAAGGCTTGGAAGTTTACCCGACGGTTGAAATCATCAACCGGCTGTATCCGCCGATCGGCCAGGAATTGAAATTCCCGATCCCGATCGAGCTCACGCAGGAAGAGCTCGAAATGGCGGCCTCCGGCAAGTTCATCACCCGGGTCATTTATCTGGAAGATCCGGATGCGGCCGCGCCCATTGCGCGCGATGACGACGAACAAGCGTATTTTGAAGTTCAGGCGGGGGACAATCCGCTGGACGTTGCCGATAGCCTGGGCCGGCCGATGGCCATCTTGCGGATGGGAGCGCGCGTGCCCGATGCAGGCGGACCGGACAACGCCTTCCTATACGGGTGCCCGCCGATGATTCGCTGGAATCCGCGGCAAACGGCGCCGGTCGAGGTGCTTTACGACGCCCAGGCGGGCGCGGGACGCGTCGACCGCCGCGTGCTACGCACGAGCGTGACGATCCGCAGCAATCCTCTTCGACGCACGAGCATCCGATGAAGCGACAACATCTGACATCCTCGCACGGCGTCGAACGGCCCGGCTCGCGCCGCCTGGCCGCGCTGGTCCTCGTGTTGTGTCTCTCCTCCTGCCAAACGCTGCCGAGAGCGGAACTGCCCGTGGATCGTGCGGCGGGCGGTGGACAGACGGCCGCCGCCGCGGAAGTCGAGAGCGACGCGGAGGCGGTGGTCGTCTCGGACGAGTCGCCGGTCGAGTCGATTCCCGCCGGCGAACAAGTCGCGCAGGCCATTGAAAAAACGCCGCACATGCCGGTCGAACCGCAGGACTACCAGGGCCACCCGATCCCAATCATCAATGCCTCGCCCTGGACGCCACCGGGCATCGCCGGCCCCTGGCCTCGCGACGAGTACTTGGAAGACGGCGGCGATCAGTTCGTGCAGGTCAACATCGGCCCCGAGGGCCAGGTGCGCGGCCTGGAGATGGAAGACACCGTGGCCATCTACGACACCAAGGACGGCCGCACGCTCATCAAACCGAGCAATCGCGTCTGCCTGTATGCACCCCGGTTTGCCGCGGTGCGGCACGTGGCCAGCGTCATCGAAAATCAGCAAAACGATCAGCTCGTGGGCATCAATCAGCCGGTGATGCCGCACCAGGGTCTCGAAGATAGCCTGGCCACCACGGCCATCCAACCGATCAGCCCGCAAGGCGGCATCGCCACGCGTCAGCCGAGCATCGAGCGGACGAACGAGGTTGTGCTGCCGACGATCAGCTTGCAACCGGTACTCGGCATCGAGAACGGTTTTGCGACCTACGAGAATCTGTTGGTCATGCAGCGCGGCATGTTCGAGGAATCCGAGAAGGCGCGACTGCTCGAAGGTATCAATGCGGCCATTGTTTGGACCCATAAGGCGGCCGTGCAGGTGGTGCTCGACGGCAGGCAGGCCGTCGACGTGACGGGCGATCAGCGAGCCCAGGCCACGTACCGCTACGATGAGCCGAATTCGCCCTGCTTGAGGATTATCAAGATCGCCTCGAAGAAAGTGGCCAAGCCGGGCGAGATCGTCGACTTCACAATTCGCTTCGACAACCTGGGGGATCAAACGATCAAGCGGGTCGTGCTGATCGACAATTTGACGACGCGGCTGGAATACGTGCCGACGACGGCGCAGGCCAGCCGCCGCGCCGAATTCACGACCGAGGTGAACGACGGCGACTCGCTCGTTCTCCGCTGGGATTTCGTCGATCCTCTGCCCCCGGGCGAAGGCGGCCTGGTTCGCTTCAACTGCCGCGTACGGTAGCGCACAGCGGCCCGCGGCGCGATTCGCCCTGGCATGCCGGCCGGTTCCCCTGGCTGGCGCTTCGGGCTAATATGGTCGCTTTCCACGAATCTTCTTTGCGAGACCGGTTTCCATGTCATCTGTTCAAGCTGCCATCATCACCGGCGGCGGCACGGGGGTTGGCCGTGCCACGGCGCTGCGGCTGGCGCAGCAAGGTTGCTCGGTTCTGATTACTTACTCCAAGTCGCGCGACGAAGCCGAACAAACGGCCGGTGAGCTGGAAGCGGCGGGCGTCAAAGCCATTGCGCTGGCGGCCGACGTTGCCGAGGACGAGGCCTGCCGCAAAACGGTGGAAACGGCGGTCAAGGCGTTTGGCCGCGTGGACTTGCTGCTCAACAACGCGGGGACCACAAAGTTTGTCATGGCCAGCGACCTCGACGGCCTGTCGGCGGCCGACTGGCAGCGCATTTACGCCGTCAATGTCATTGGGCCGTTTCAGTGCGCTCGAGCGGTCAAGCAGCCGATGCTGGCCGGCGGCGGCGGTCAAATCCTCAACATCTCGAGCGTGGCGGCCTTCACAGGCAAAGGGAGTTCGATCGCCTACGCGGCATCGAAGGCGGCTTTGAACAATCTGACGCTCAGTTTGGCTCGCGCGCTCGCTCCGACGATCCGCGTCAACGCCGTGGCACCGGGTTTCATCGCCGGCCGCTGGCTGAAGCAGGGCTTCAAAGAGAATTACGACAAGGCCAAGTCGACCGTGGCCGCGCAGTGTCCACTCGAGAAGGTCTCGGAACCCGATGACATTGCCGCGGCCGTGATGAGCCTGGTAAACGGCTCGCCGCTGGTGACCGGCCAGATCCTGGTCTGCGACGGCGGCATGCTCGTTGGGAAGTAGCCCCCCGCCCTGCCCCGCGAACCGTTCGCTAGTATCTGGTGGTGGGTGGATTCTGATATTGGCCGGCTGCGGTCGGCGTCAGTTGCAAGCCGGGCTGGGCCAGGTCGATTTCGTTGTAGCCGCTGTAGCTCGGCTTGGCGAATAGCTCGCGCGGATCGGCGGGGAGTTGATTGACGACGACGTCGGACATCTCCACGCTCAGCTCCAGCTTGGCGGGCGGCCATTGAATGTCGATGTGCCGCGGCAGCTTCGCGCCCGTGGCCGGATCGGCGACGTGTTTGCTGAGCGCGGCCGAAGCGAGCAGCATGCCGCGCGCGTCGTAAACATGCTGGGCGACGATCACGCCGCGATCGTCGATCACCGTGATTCGCGACGTCTCGTGCCCTGGCAATCCCTGGCGGCTGCGAATTTCCACCCGACCGTTCCCGATGGGCGCCGGCCCTTCAAGTTGCGCCGTGCGATCAAACGTCATCAGCCCGAAGGCGTCGATCAGCCACTCGGGCTCCACGGGCATGATCTGCCGCGCGGCGCTGGTGGCATATTGGTCGTGGCGGCAGTAGAACAGCGCCGGCGGCTGCGATTGCGCGAGCCAAATCCACAACAGTTCGTCGTTGGATCCAACGTCGAGCTGCGGGCCGAATTTCTCACCGGTGATACGCAGCGAGCGCGGACGCTGGAGCACGATCTGAGCATTTAGCGCCGGGAAGCCTGGTGTGGAAATCGTGGCCCGGCTGCTGGAAAGCGATTGCACGCGGGCGCTGTTGTCGTTGACGATATCGACGACCTGGTTGAGCGTGGCCGTGGGAGCCAGCGCTTTGGGTATCGGCGTCGTGTACTGCTGAACGATATGCGGGCAACTGGCGCCAGTTGTCGAAATCCACAGCAGCACAACGGCGAGCAGCCAGCTGCGGCTGCGCGGGATTGGCGGCGATGTGTCTTCCTGAGGCATCCGTTTATCCGGCGTCGGCAAAGAGGAGTTGGGCCAGTTCCTGCTGAATCTCGGCGATGCGCTCTTCGCTGGGCATCGTCGTTTCCACGCGGTAAGTCGTCTCGCGCCGCGGACAATACAGCACGGACACTTCGGCGCCGTCGGCCTGCTGTTCCGTTTCTTCCAGGCGCACGACGCGGCGGCGCACCAGCAGCAGGGCCAGCACATAGCGCATGTCTTTTTTTTCGGGCTGTCCCTCCAGGCTCTCCAACAGCTCAAGCATCACGTCGTTGGGCGCCCATTGCAGCTTCTTGGCGTGTCGCTCGGGCATGTGCGACTTCCACCAGCCAAGCGTGCCGACCGGCGGTCCATGCCAGGCCTCGGGCGAGTAGTCGTATCGCACCACGTGGGCACCCTCGGCCACGAGCGTGGAATAGAACTCCTCGCCGGGCTGCAGTTCGCGCCCCGTCGTCGCGCAATGTCGCGTGCAGCGTTGGACCTCGTAATCGATCATGCTTCGGTCGACCGCCGTAGCCAGTTTTTGCATGGGACTGCCTACCGACCCGCCGGGGCCGGAGTTTGGGGTGCGGAATAGTACGCGAAAGCTCCCCCCGGCTCAAGACAGCACCGGGCGAGTCCGCCAATGCCGGCATGGGCTCAACGGCGACAGGGTTTCGGCCTTCTTCATCGCCCTGGCTTGGCCGTCAAATCGCCGCATTTGTCGACCGAACCTTTTGTCTTGACCGGGTCTCTGGCATAAGTTAGAGTTGGCTTGCACGTGGTGGCAGTGTAATGCTGTCACGTTCAAGTTGAGAATTGAAACGATGAACACGCCGCTTACGAACCTATTGCCGTTGTTGCTTTTGGCGCTGCCGCGCTAGCAGACGGGGTTCGTATACAGGCGAGACGACGAAAGTAGACGAACCCCAGGGCAAAACGGCCTTGGGGTTTTTTTGTTGGTCCACTGCGGTAAGCTGCTATCGCAGTGACCAGCGAATCGGGAGCGAGCCATGTGTCGCGGGGAGCATTCAGGGCCGATGGTGAACCGACTGGCATTCGCCCAGCGGCATGCGGCCCGTTCGGCGCTGCTTGGCAGGGCACGGTTGTTGTTGCCCGGGCCGACTTCGGGTCGGCCTTGAACCGTATCGCCGTGTCGGTCCATCTCCCCAGCATTCTTCCGTAAGGCAAACAAAAACCATGACCAATCGCAACATCCGTATCTTCGACACCACGCTCCGCGACGGCGAGCAATCGCCCGGGGCGAGCATGAACCTGGCCGAAAAAATGGAAGTCGCCCAGGCGCTGGTCGACCTGGGCGTCGACATTATCGAGGCCGGTTTCCCAATCGCCTCGCCGGGCGACTTCGAAGCCGTTCGTGAAGTGGCCGCGAACATTCGCGGCTCGGTCATTTGCGGCCTGGCCCGCTGCAACGACGCCGACATCGACCGCGCGTGGGAGGCTCTGCAACACAGTGATGCTCCGCGCATCCATGTCTTTCTGGCCACCAGCGCCATCCACCGCGAGTTCAAGCTCAAGATGGATATGGACGAAATCATCGAGCGGGCGGTCCGCGGCGTGAAGCGCGCGGCCGGGTACTGTAGCGACATCGAGTTCTCGCCCGAGGACGCCTCGCGCACCGAGCCCGATTTTCTCTGCCGGGTCATCGAAGCGGCCATTGATGCCGGAGCCACCACCGTCAACATTCCCGATACGGTCGGCTATGCCACGCCGGCGCACATGGCGGGCGTCATCCGTACGCTGGTCGAGCGAGTGCCGAATATCGACAAGGCGGTGATCAGCATGCACTGTCACGATGATCTGGGGCTGGCCGTGGCCAACAGCCTGGCCGGCATCGAGGCCGGAGCCGGCCAGATCGAATGCACGATCAACGGCATCGGCGAGCGGGCCGGCAACTGCTCGCTCGAAGAAGTGGTGATGGCCATGCGAACCCGCGGCGACTACTACCACTGCGATACGCGGATCAACAGCAAGCGGCTGGTGCCTACCAGCCGGCTGGTGTCCAACATCACGGGTCTGGTCGTGCCGCGGAACAAGGCGATCGTGGGCCGCAACGCGTTCGCCCACGAGGCCGGCATTCACCAGGATGGCATGCTCAAGGAACGCACGACGTATGAGATCATGCACCCCGAGGACGTTGGTTTCGCCAAGACCGACCTGGTGCTCGGCAAACACAGCGGCCGAGCGGCGCTGGCCGATCGCGCCAAGGCGCTGGGCTACGAACTGACGCCGGAGGAACTGCAAACCGTCTTCGAGGGTTTCAAGGTGCTGGCCGACAAGAAAAAGGAAGTCTACGACGGCGACATCGCGGCCCTGATCGATCAGCAGATCCACGACATCTCGAACACCTGGTCGCTGGTGTCGTACAAGGTTTCCGGTACGATGGGCCAAACGCCCACCGTCGCGTTGACCCTCCGGCGGGGCGACGAGGAAGTGACGGAAACGGTCAGCGACGGCGACGGCCCGGTGGACGCGATGTTCCTGGCCATCGAAAAGATCACCGGCATCGCGACGGTCTGCCGCGACTTCCGCGTGCAAGCGGTGACCGTGGGCAAGGACGCTCAAGCCGAGGTGAACGTGGAGCTCGAGCACCACGACCGTGTGCATCGCGGCCGCGGCGTGTCGACCGACAGCCTGGAGGCCAGCGCCAAAGCGTTCCTTAACGCCATCAATCGTGTCGCGGTGCATCAGGGTGCCCCGCTCCACCAGCCAGCTCCGGCTAATCCATAAGCACGTGCACCCTGCGAACCAAATCTGCCCTGTGAAAGAGAGCCCGGGGATTGGGATCCCTGGGCTCTTTCCTTTGGAGGCACAAGACTCGCTGATCGGTACGCGTCCTAGGCCACGAATGCGAGCCAGTAAAAAACCCAGCCCGTGACGGCGGTGCAGGCCATGTCGATGGCGGCCAGCATGGCAAAGCGGCGGTGCCATGCGCTATGCGGGCCCGGCTCGGGCGGGCGCGGAAAGTTGCGCAGCGCGAACGATCACCAGAATCCACAGCACGGCCGCGGTGACCGCGAAGAACAAGTGAATCGCCAGCGAGATCATCACCCAATTCGTCGCGCCGTCGTGACCGGAATATGGCGAGGCTTCGGCGCGGTGTCGCCAGCCGTGCATGCGGACGTCGACTTCAAAGATCGTCACTGCCACCAGCAGCACGATGCCCAGAGCCAGTTGCAGCTTCTTGTGCAGCGCATAATTCCGGCGAACGATTACCTGGTAGATGCTGAAAGCCAACACGGGCACGATGGCAATCATGGCGAGGGCCACGACGTCGAGCATCAAGGAAGCTCGGGTACCGAGAAATCCGTCCATTTTTAGCTGCGCATTGGAGGCTGAGTGGCTCCCGTCGAGACATTGATCGCGAGCGCCAATTTTACCGGGACGCGGGCGCGAACCGTATCCCAAATACCCGCGCTGACCAGGGCAGCCTGAATGTGTATATAATGTCGACCCGCGGCCCGGTATTCTCGCAGCGCAGGCATTCCCTTGACCGAGCATCCGCCGACAACCAGCCAACCGCCGATCGGCGACTACGCTTTGATCGGCGACTGTCACGGATCAGCATTGGTCTCGCGCCACGGGAACGTCGACTGGTGCAGCCTGACGCGCTTTGACGCCGATCCGGTGTTTTGTCGGCTGCTGGACACGGAACGGGGTGGCTCGCTGTCGTTCGATCTGCCCTCCGACGTGGACACTTCGCGTCGGTACCTACCGGCAACGAACATTCTGGAAACATGCTTGGAATTTGGAGCGGCGCGGCTCCGTGTAACGGACTTCATGCCTGTCGGCCGTAAACCCGGCTCGAAGGTGCACGACTACGTCTGCCTGAATGCGGCGCATGCGCTGGTTCGCATCATCGAGTGCGAACAGGGGCCGGCTGAATTCGGAATCCGTTTTAGCCCCAGCGAGGATTACGCACGGCACCCTGCCCAACTTTGGCGCGACGACCACTGCCTCCGGTCCGAACGGGTATCGCTCTATAGCAATGCCGAGTTTCAACTCAGCGAGCACGGCGCAACTGCCCGCTGCGTGCTGCGGCCGGGCCAGAGCATCGAGGTCATGCTGAGCTGCAAGTTCCGCGGACCGTGCGACTTGTCGGCCACCGTGGCCAACTATCTGGACGTCACGCGTGCATTTTGGACCGAATGGTCGCAGTATTGCCGCTACGACGGGCCCTATTGCGAGGCCGTGTTGCGCAGCGCGCTAGCGCTCAAATTGTTAACCTATGCTCCCACCGGTGCCATCGCCGCGGCGCCGACCACGTCGCTGCCGGAATGGATTGGAGGCCAGCGCAATTGGGACTATCGTTTCTGCTGGCCGCGCGATGCTTCCTTTATGTTGTTCGCGCTGGGTTCGTTGGGGTATGACGGCGAAGGAAGTCGTTTTGCCGACTACCTGGACGAGGCCTGCCATGCCACGCTGCCCAACGTGCAGATCATGTACGGCATCGAATACGAAACGCAACTCGTCGAACGCGATCTGGAACACCTCGCGGGATATCGGGGCAGCCAGCCGGTGCGCATTGGCAACGGGGCTTACACGCAGCGGCAACTTGACGTTTACGGGGAGATTCTGGACTGGGCCGACCTGCATGTGTCGTCGCAGGGGAGCTTTCGCCGCCACGCCCAACAACTGTTTGCCGCGCTGGAGAAACTGATCGAAGAACACTGGCACGATGGCGATCATGGGCTGTGGGAAATGCGCGGCGAGCCGAAAGATCACACGTTCGGCAAAATCATGTGCTGGGTCGGGCTCGACTGTCTGAACCGCCTGAACGGCACAACCCAGAAGCGCCGCGACCTGCAGCAGCAGATTCATCATCGCGTGATCACCGAAGGGCTCGATTCGACCGGCACGCACCTGGTCGGCACGTTCGGATCCAACTCGATGAATGCCGCCTTGCTGCTGGCTCCGCTGCGCGGGTTTCCGCTCTCCGACAAGATTCTTTCGGCCACGGTCGAAGCCGTGCAGCGGCACTTACAGCGGGGAGAATATGTCCTCCGCTACGACGAAGACGACGGATTGGATGGGGATGAAGGGGCATTTTTGGTCTGCAGCTTCTGGCTGGTCGACGCCTTGTTGGCCATCGACCGCGCCGGTGAAGCGCGGGCTCTGTACGAACGCCTGCTCGAACTAGCCAACGACGTGGGGCTCCTTTCCGAGGAAATCAATCCGACGAGCGGTGAACTGTTGGGCAACTTCCCCCAGGGGCTGACCCACCTGGCCTTGATCCAAAGTGCCGTCAACCTGCAAATCTTCGAACAGCACGGCGCCCGGGCCGTGCGGGCCGGCCATTCGCATCGTGGCCGTCATTACATTGAAGCCATCGCCGGTTTCGGCAATGTGCGGGCTCGGCTGAAAAGATCCTTCCGCACGGGCCGATTCTTTTCGTCGAGCAAGTCGATTCTGGCAACGGAAAACGTTTCCGAATGATCGATTTGGGAGGCAGCCGGCGGTACAATAGGCGGCCGGGGTCGAGTCTCGTCATTACTCGTTTGTGGGAGCAGTCATCATGGGTACCCGGCGGCATTTATGGCACGGAGCGGTTGGGCTAGCAGCAGTTCTTGTGTTCGCAATGGCTCAGGCTCGCGCGGAAGACGGCGACGAAGGCAAGAGTGATATCGATTACCAGCCCGACGTCACGTATGCGGTCGTCGACGGCGAACCGCTGCAGCTCGACCTGGCCACGCCCAAGGGACTCGACCATCCGGTACCGGCCATCGTCGTGATTCATGGCGGCGGTTGGATGGCCGGCAAACGGCAGGACATGGCATCGATTGCCAAGCTGTTGGCCGAACATGGCTACGTGGCGGCCACGATTAGTTATCGCTTCGCGCCAAAGCATCAATTCCCGGCACAGATCGAAGACGCCAAGGCGGCTGTGCGTTACCTGCGCGCGAATGCCAAGGACCTCCACATCGATCCCAATCGCATCGGCGCCACGGGCATCTCCGCGGGAGGACATCTCTCGCTGATGCTCGGTCTGCTCGATTCGGCAGACGGCATGGAAGGTGACGGCGGCAACGCCGACCAGTCGAGTAAAGTGCAGGCCGTGGTGAACTTCGTCGGGCCGGTGAACCTGGTGCGCGACAGCTACACGCCGGTGCAAACCTCGATCCTGACAGCCTGGGTTGGCGCAGATCCCAAGGAAAAGCAAGAAGAATTGAAAAAGGGTTCGCCGCTCACCTATGTCAGCAAAGGCGACGCTCCCACGCTTTGCTTCTATGGCACCAAGGATCCGCTAGTGTCGACCGATCAGGCCTACGAGATCACCGAGGCGCTCACCAACGCCGGCGTCGAAGGCCGAGTCGAACTCCTGCTCGGTGCCGGACACACCTGGAGCGGCCCCCTGATGCATCAAACGCTGGACGAAACCATCGAGTTTTTCGACAAGCACCTGAAGAATAAGAAAAAATAGTCGTCTCACTCGACGTTCCAGCTCCCCCTGCTCGGACGCGGGAGGCACGCCGGGCGGCGGCGGCGAATCCTGTTGTCCCGGCGCAGCTTTAGTACCGTTCCACCATTCAGTACGCAACGCCTCCCATGATTCACAACACGTTCTTTCCGCGGCCCGTTCAATTGTTTGCCGTCTGCCTGGCTCTGTTCGCCGGGGCCGAGGCGATTGCACTCGACGTTGGTTTTGCTTGGAAGGACATTTCGCCGCCGATTGTGGAAGGGGAGCCAATTTGGCTGGCCGGGCTGGAGCAGAATCGGGCGGCGACGGGCGTGCATGACAAGCTCTACGCGCGGGCGATCGTGTTGCGCGACGGCAAAAGCAAGTTCGCGCTGGTGTCGGCCGATTCGATCGGCATCCCCTACCCGATCGTGCAGGCAGTTCGCAAGAAACTGCCGGACTTCGACTACGTGCTGGTGGCCAGCACGCACTCGCATGCCACGCCCGACGTGGTTGGAATTTGGGGCCCCGCCCCCGACAAGTCGGGCGTTGTACCGAAATACGTCGAACTGCTGATCGGCGGCATTGTCGGCGCCGTCCGCCAGGCCGATTCCCAGAGCGCACCCGGTAGTGCATTCTATGGAACAGCCGAAGACGAGTCGCTGCTGGGCGATTTTCGTCTGCCGGAGGTTTACGACGGCGTGTTGCGGGCCATTCGCTTCGACTGCGTCGGCAAACAGGCCCCCTGCGGGATCCTCGTGCAGTGGAACGCGCACGGCGTCGAGCCGAGCAAGAATCCGCTGGTCACGCGCGACTTCATGGGCTCGATGGTCGACGCTTTGGAAAAACGACATGGTTGCCCGGTCGTTTATTTTCAGGGTGCAATCGGCGGGCTGATGGGAACGCCAAAGAAACTGGTCGAAGATGCCAAGGCCGGTAAACTTGCCAGCGACACGTTTGGATTTATCGACGCCGTGGGCGAAGCGACGGCCGATCTGGCAGACCAGGCATTGAGCAAAGCCCAGCCTATCAAGCTCGAACCGCTGCAGGTGTACGCCCGACCGGTGATGCTGCCGTTGGACAACGAAGGCTTCGTCCAGGCGCTGGCCATCGGCGTGCTCAACCGTCCGGTTTACAAATGGAACGGCGATCGAAATCATCCGGGTTCCGAAACCAGGCCGGGCGGGGCAAAACGGCTGGCGCTGGAAACCGAGGTCGCCTATCTGCGGCTGGGAGAGCTGGACGTGGCGGCAATTCCCGGCGAACTGTATCCGGAGTGCGTGTATGGAAAGTATCAGGATCCTGCCGACCCGGGAGCCGACTTTTTCGATGCGCCGCTTGAGCCGTCGGTGGCCGGTATCCTGCCGTCAGACAAAATACTGGTGCTGGGATTGGCCAACGACGAGGTGGGCTACATCGTGCCGAAACGTCAGTGGGACGTGAAGCCACCGTACGCGTATCGCCGCGATAGCGCCCAATACGGCGAACGCAACAGCGTGGGACCGGAAACCGCCGGCGAGTTGCTCGGCGCGCTCTCCGACCGCGTGTCCGATGCGCGGGCCAAGCAAGCGGGCAAGTAGCGGCGTCGCTGGCGCCCCGCGTTAGGGCTGGCGGCAAAACTTCTCGTAGACCGAGTCGATTTGGAAACCCCTTACGCCCAGCTTTTTGAGCCGATCGATGTCGGCGGCCGCACGTTCGAGGTTTCTCGTGCCGGGGTAATGGAACGTGTTGATCGAGGGCATGACGTCCACCGCTCGGCTCTTGGCCAGTTCCAACACCTCCTGGTCGTAGTCGGAAGCGTGTCCGAATAGAAAGTAGCGGCGACCCACGTCCTCGCCGCCGGAAATGTGGTCGACTAAGTTCTTGGGATTGATTCCGACCTTGGCCCGATCGAGAAACACCTGTCGGGCCTGGTCGGTGCCGATGACGTAGGTTGAGTCCAACAGGTCGTTTTCTTCGAGCGATTTGATCATCGAGTCGAAGAACGCCTGGCTGTGCTCGGGTTCCTTGGTGTCGAGCATCAACCGAATCTTGCCGCGGCAGGCTGCGGCATACTCGGCAAACTCGAGCGGCCGCAAGTTGCCCGGTATGCTGCGCAGCTGCTTGATCTCGTCCCAAGTCATGTCGGCTACGCGGCGTCGGTCGCCGTAAAACCGCCTGAAGTCGGCATCGTGTTGCACGACGAGGTGTCCGTCCTTGCTCTCGCGAATATCGACTTCAAGCATCCAGTAGCCCCGGCGCACTGCCTCGTCGATGCCGGGCAAGTTGTTCTCGATATGTTGCGCGTCGACCACGCCGCCACGATGAGCGCACAGTCGAAGCGGCGCGTTGTCTTGCGACACGACTTGCATGGCCAGTACGAAAGAAAGCAGCAAAGATACCATCACTTGGGTTCCATCTTGTTGCGAGTCAAATCACTGGTGAGCAGACTACCACGCGACGCGGGCGGCAGCTACGTGGCTAACGGAATCTGAAGACTCGGAAACATGCACACGGACTTAGTTCGCCCGAGCTTCGGCAGTGGAGGGCTGGGTGGCGAGTTCTTGTTGCTCGACAGGAGGCAATTGCCGGGGCCAACTGCCACGGTGCACGACGTTCCGCACCCGAGCGGTCGAAACGTCACGATAGTGAAACAACCCGAACGTGCGTTCGATGTCTGGCTTGAGCTCGATCTGCGCAACCTGTTGGTCGTTGACCGTGATGGTCAAGGTGTTGCCGGCTAACTGGATTGTTGCCCGGTTCCAATCGTTGGCCTTGAGCGGCACGGGGCTGCTGCCTTCGAGGGGCGTGTGGTTGTCGGCCGAGGAGCCCGAGCGGTCGAGCGGGCCATCGGTGAGCTGGTGCGTCTGCACTCCCGCGGGCAAGAGCAGAAAGGCCTGGCGGTCGATCGCCGGATGGCACTGGGATGCTTCGGGGTCCCAGTAGAACTCGTACTCCACGACGCCGTCTTCCAGGAGCGGGCGGTGATACTGGAGCAGGCTCTCGCGAAATGTGCCGGCGGATCCGGACATGAACGTCCCCAGGATCTCGTCGCCGTTCTTCGTCCAACATACCTGGCTGGCCGCGTCGTTTTGCCCGCGCGGTCCGTCGGGGTTGAATGCCTCGCGATAAAAGTCGGCGTGCCAACCGGCCAGTGACTGCGACCCGGTCCAGGCGACTTCCTCTGGAATGCTGGGTTGGCCGATCACCTGCACGCGGCGAATCGCCCCCAAGCGGTTGAATTCCGAGGTCACAAGGGCGAGCCAGGGATCGCGCTGGGCAGAGACCGTTTCACTTGCGACTTCGACGTCGTTGATCAGCGCCGTGAATTTGTCTCCGCGCACAACGAGCCGATAGACGTTCCAATCGGGTTCCTTGGGAAGCTTCGCCGTGAGTTTATTGGAAGTCGCTTCCAGGCCGATTTGCTGGCGAACCAACAGCCGCCCGTCGCCACTCAGGTTGAACGAACGGCCGGCATACTGAATCGCCAGTCCGCGCTGGCGCGACTTGGGTTGCTCAAAGCGCACTTCGAAATCGCCTGCCAGCGGCACGGCAAAATAGAGTGCGGATCGCTCACCGCTGGCGAAGTAGGGAAGCTGATCGTCGGCGACGTGCCAGGCGCTCGATGGGTGTCCGAGCACGCGCGCCGCGGCCGTCGCGTGTTCGACCGGGTGCCACTGGGTCAGCGGCCAATGGGCGGAGGCCGACTGGTCGCCTGGGCCGCCGTATTGTCTTCGATCGGCGAGCCAACCGGCCACGCGCTGCCAGTCGGTGCGTTTGAGCTGCTGGTTGTTGGCCATGCCAGCCATCTTGTCGGCCAGCGCGACTGCCTCGTCGCGCAGGGGAGGATCGGCTATGGCTGCCTCGGCGGCCAGGAGCTCGGCATGCGGCCACTCGCCACCTGCGGACTGAACGTGTTGCGAAAGTCCATGCCCCAGTGTGCTCAACCGCGCCCGAGCTGTCTCGGCGTCCTGACGGGCAATCGCCACTAGCGCTTCGAGCGCCGCAATACTCGATTCGTCGTCGGGCACGCTCTTGGCGGCCTCCGCCACGGCGTTTGCCAGATCGTCCAACTTGTCGAGCTCTTTGGCCAGTTTCGCCAGTGCGAGCGCCGGTTGCACTCGTGTGCCGTCGTCGGTCATGCCGGACCGCACGCGGTAGCTTGCATGGAAACTGTCAGGCAACACCCAGTGCTTGAGTTGCTGGTAGCGCGCCTCGGCGTCGAGGTCCTCGAGGCTCTGCCACAACGAGCCAACGTTGTCGGCGATCAAGGTTTCGCCAATCAAGCGGCTGGAGACCTGCCGTGCCTCGGCCGGCAATGTCTCGTCGGCCGGCGCGAACAAGTCCGCCAGATCCGTCGGGGCAAGCGTCTCGGGCCACGCCCCAGTCAGCTCGACATTGCGAATCTCGGCGGCCGTCTGACCGGGACGGTGGAAGAAGCCGAAGTACGAGTCTTGCGGCGTGTCAAGCTTCCGCTCACAGACGGACTCGCCGTTCAGTCGGATCGTCAATTGGTCGCCCACGAGCGCCAGCTCAACATCATTCCAATCATTCTCCTTAAGCAACTCTCCTACGGCCGCGCGGCGGCAAGCGGGATCTTCAACGATCGAGTCGTTGTCGAGCACGACCAGCCCCACTGGGCGGATGGAAGATTCGAGCCACTGCAATCGCAAGCCGGCCGGCTCGAGCAAATAGGCGATGCGTCCGACCGTCGGGTGCACGTGCAATTCGCCCGGCTGATAGAGGAACTGATAGCGCAGCGTTTCACCGCTCAACAGCGGCCGATGGTAGTGCAGCCAGGCTTTCGCGCCAGACAATTGAGCGCTGTTCAGCCGCCCGCGCAAAACACCCTGCTCGGCCGTCCAGTCGTAGACCTCCGTTGCCGGGGGCGCCGGGCTGGTGCCCGGAGCGGTCGGCTCGGCGGCGGCGGCGGCACGGAGCGTGGGGCTGGGCTGCATGCTGCTGCCGAAATCGGCTGCCCAACCTTCCAGGCGATTGCCATCAACGAGCCGCACGGCACGGGGAATCGTCGGCGTCCCCCGCAATGCCAGGTTTCGCACCACAACCTGGCGACCGCCCATGCCGAACAAGCCGAACCAGGGACTGGTGCCGGAGCAGTCGCGGTCCTCGAAAATGGGCCAGCCGTTCAGCGCGAAGCGCGCCTTGCCATCGGCAACCTGGAGACTGAAGCGATACCACTGCGGGTTGTTCTCGCGGAGCGCATCGGAGCTGGGCATCCGCAGTCCGCGATAGAACCTGTCGTTGCCCGCCAACGACTGCACCATCACGCGTTCGTCGAGCGACGGCATGTAGCCGACCCCGCCGTAGGTCAGGTTGCACAGGGCCCCATCGCCCATGCGGACGTCGGCGGTGAGCTCGAACTTTCCGGAAAGCGGATAGCGGAAGAAGATTTCGTCGAGTTCGCTGCCGCTCAGGCGCTTGACGTGTCCTTCGGCCGCCACCCAAACCGCCGGAGGACGCAGAGCATTGGAATTGCGCGCGCTGTCGGCGATCACCCAATGTTTCAGTTGGGTTGCCTCAAAGAGGTCGTCCTGTCCTGCGGCGCGCATCTCATTTTGGGCCACGCCGTACGACAGCCATGAGCGCATCGTGGTGCGATCGTTCTTCAGGAGTTGCTCGGCCAGATCCAACAGTCGCTGACCGGATTCGGCGGTCCGTGGATTCCGCAACGCGGAATAGGCAACCAGGATTGGGGTCCAATCGGTGGTGGCGCGCGATCGACCGAGTGCCAGTTCGCGAACGTAATTGGCGATCCAACTCCGAACTCGCTTGTTGACGATCTCGGCGTCGTCGCGAGCAACGGCCAGCAAGATGCCCAAAGCATCGGCGCCGGGCACCTTGTCTTTCACCAGTGGCTCGGTCGCTTGCCAGAGCTCATCGAGCTTGCCGGCCTCGCGTGCCGCGTCGACCAGCAGCGTCAGGTTCGAGACAGGCGCAAACGACGGCCGCGGATCAAACGGCAGGTCATCCGCCGAGAGGAATACGTCTGGCACGGGTTGCCCCCCGTCGACGATTACGATGCTGCGCACGACCCGGCGATCCTTAGCCGGCATCGTCCAGTCGCGCAGTTTCTCGTAGCGCTCGGCTGCCGGACACGCCTCGACCTGCCGGGCGAGATAACGCACGGCACGGGTCAACGATACTTGCGTCGACCGCGTCAGAGATGCCGAGTCGACCACCTTTCCCAGCGCGTCGAGCGTCGTCTGCAAATCGTTGCCAAAGCAGAGCTCGTTGGCCACCCAACTGAAATCCATCCGCTGCATCGCGAGCGGCGAATCACCGCCGTAGCGGGCATATTCCGCCTGGCGGCGGACGAGGTAGGCATCAACAACTGTTTTAGCGGCAGCGATGTCTCCGCTGCGGATGTAGTAGCGGATCAACTTGGAAAGCGGCGAGTTAATGGCGGGGTTGTTGTAGCCACTTGCCAACGACTTCACCTGCGCCACGGCCTTCGCCAACAGTGGCGCGGCGTCCTTCGCTAGTTCAGCCTCGTCAAACGCCGGTCCGAGTGCGTGCGCGGCCGTTTCCGCCCAGGCGTTCAGTCTTCCCGAATCGAGCAATTTCTCGATGGCTGCCAGCTGTTGCCGCACGCCGGGAAAATCACGGCCGGTCAGATACATCTGAGCCAATAACACGTGACCGCCAAGTTCGTCGGTTGGTGTCGCGTGCCGCGCGGCAACTTGCTTTTCGACCGTTTCGGTGCGGCCGGCCCGCCCGGCCCAAATGGCCAGCAGGCAGCCCACGCTGCGAGGCGTCGACCAATCGTCGCCCAGCGTTTGCTCAAATAGCAAAACTTCCTCAGGCCGATTCGCGGGAAAGACGAGTTGCTCGAGCAGATCGCAGACCTCCTCGGCCGGCAGCTGTTTCTTTTCCCAAGTCGCAGACAGACTCCACATCCGCGTGGCCAGTTCGTCGTAGATTTTCTGATCGACGCCGCTGCGGCCGGTCGTCGAGGCGACAGGGATTGTCACGAAACCGTTGCGCGACGTGGTCGTTGTCGGCTTGAGATCCGGTACAGGCAGCCCGCCGGCCACAATTTCACGCGCGGTTCGTAGCGAGAGAGCCGGCATGTCATGTTCAGCGGCCAGATGCGCCATGGCCGCGCCGAGCTTGAATTGCGAAAGCGTGACCGGCAACGCTTTGTCGGCCGGATTGTTAGAGGGTGAGCCACCGTTGGCTTGCTGGCCAGCCGAGGGGGGCGCGGGAGTTTTGCTCGTGCGTTTCGTGAATTGCTGGCGAGGGTTGACGATGGCCGACTCCACCAACCGGCTCCAATCTTGCTCGGCGCTATCTCGATCGCCGGCGTCGAGCGCGATTAGGCCGCGCTCGTATAGCATTGCAGAAGCCAGGGCCGGATCGGTTTGCCGCAGGGCGGCATCGACCGCGCGGTTCGCCAGTCGCATGCCCACCGCTCGATAATCGCTCTTTGCCAGGCAGGCCCGGGCCAACAGCCAGAGGGAAACCTGGCGTTGGGCGTCGATCCGCTGTCGCGCGTTTGCCCGCTGGTCGGGACCCAAATCCTCTAGCGGTAATTCATCCACCAGGGCCGTGACGCGGTCGAGCGCGGACTGCGTTTGCGCCAGGTCGGCCGAACCGACGGTTAGTAGCCCTTGAGCCACGGAGACGCTGAAGTCCTGCGGCCGTTTGGCGGCCAGCTTGTCGAGTTGTGCGCGCAGCGATGCCAGGGCGTCGTTTCCCAAATCGGCCGACTCCAAAAACCGCACAACGAGGCTGTCGACTTTCGGCAGCCCGTCGTCGAGCGTCGCGGTCGTGGTAAGCATCAAGTCGATCGCCGCGTCGTCGGCCGCGGCGTCTTCGCGCGGCGCCAACAGTTCAATAACGGCTGCCGCTCCGGCGTCTCCAGTCAGCTTGCCGATGATGGCATCGATCTTGGCCTGAGCGTCGCGGCGGACTTCGGAGATATTGCGGCCGTAACGACTGAGGGCGGCCTCGTCCACGTCGCCGATCACCAGGTCTCGATACACCCGCAGCGCGTCGACCGGAAACTCGGATTCCTGCAATTGGCTGCCAATCGTTTGCAGCGTCTGCACGCGCAGATAAGAGGCGTAGCTAGGATCGTAGTTGTCATAGGTGCTCTCGCGAGCGGCTTTGACGAGGAGTTGGCGGGCCGCTTCACGCTGGCCGGCGGACAGGTACAACTTCACCAGTTTCGGGCCGGGGCTGTACTGAAATTGTTGATTTGAGTTCTGTTGGTTTTCAAAGGCTCCCTGATAGACTTCAATCGCCAAGTCGCGCAGCTCCGGACGCGCTTCCAACTCCTGCCCCACAATCCAGCGCGCCTGCATCATGCGATAGTCGCCGGTGGACGTTTCGAGCAGCGGCTTGACGGCTGCGCGAATGTCGACCGGACGATTGAGGCGCAGATCGATGAGCGCCGTCAGCACCTTGCCGGCCTGCCAATCGGGGTTTTGTTCGGCATGGGCGGCAATGTCGGCGCGCAGTTTCTCCATTTTCTGGCCGGTCCCCGCGGCGTTGAAAACTCTTTCCAGCGCCGTGTTCGCCTTGCCGTCCTGCGAATAGCTCATGATCGTATCGAGGCCGCTCCAGGGCGTTTGTCGAATGGACTCGGGTGACGGCATCAACGATTGCCGCCCGTATTCGAATACCTCGGGCAACTTCCAAAGGGCGTCGTCGTAAAATGAGTTCAGCAGGTACGACCGCTGCGTGGGAAACGCGTCCCAAGCCCGCCGCATCAGTGCCAGCCCCGTTTCGCGCTGCGCGATCTCGAAGCATGTTGCGCACCAGATCCATCAGGCTGTAGGGGTTGCGCAGGCCCTTCAGATCCAATTCGGCGATGAACTTTGCCAACTCCAATTCCCGCTTGGCCTGGCGAAACGTGTTGACCACTTCGTAGCCGCGGTTTTCCAAGAGCGCGGGTTTTCTTTTCAGCGCCAGCTTGTACTGATCGCAAGCCTCGTCGCGTTTCCCCTTGCCGGAGAGCACCTGGGCGTAGCGGAAGCGGAGATCGGCGTCGGCCGGCTGCAATTCGACGATCTTGCCCTGCAACGCCAGCGACTTCTCCGCGTCGCCGCCCGCGGTGTAGTACTCGGTCAGCGTTTCGGCCAACTCGGTCGAACGGGTGCGCGCTCCAGTTGCTGTTCGAGCCGCTCGATGATTTCCTTCAGCTTGCCGTTCTGCGCCAGGCATTGAAGGGCCGCGGTGCGGTAATTCGAATCGGCCGTGTTGTATCCCATCGCGGCCTGTGCGCTCGACAAGGTGCGCGAGCGGCGGAGGATTTGATGGGCAACTTCCGAGGCCAATTCCAATCGGCCCTCGGAAAGATACTGACCCATCAGCGCCGCCAGCGTGGCCAGCGAACTGCCGGCGTGGCGCTGTGCGCGGGCCACAATCGCCTCGGCTTCGGCATTCATGCCCAGGCGGCGCATCTTGCCCGCCAGTTCGATTTGCGTTTGGGCATCGAGCCGCAGGCCGAACAACCGACCGGCGGCATCGCGCGCCCGCTCGAGATCCGCCAATCGCACGGCGATGTCGAGGGCCAACAGTTCGCGCTCGCGGAGCGCTTCCTGGTTGAGCGGCACGATGGCGTCGAGATGGATGAGGGCCGCTTCGTACTGCTGCGACTGCAGGCAGAGTTGGGCCAGATCGAGCCGCAGCTCGGCATCTTGCGGTTCGAGCGCGACGGCTGCGAGCAGCGCTTTGGTGGCCCCTGGCGAATCTTCGTTCCAGGAATGGACGTAGGCCAGCGCCAGAATTGAGTAGATCTTTGCGCCGGGCTCCGCTGTGTTGACACGACCTTCCAGATACCCGATCAGGTCGCTCACAACGTCGTGCTCTTTGAACCACTCATAAGCGGTGAGCCAAAAGACAATGTCGCCATTGTCAAAATAAGAATTGGCCGTGGGATACGTGATATGGACTCTGCGGTAACTGCCGGACGCGGTGGGAACCGAGATTTGATTGTTTTGTGCGTTGCGCCGGTTGAGCGTTGGGCTGCGCCGTTTCTTGCGGGACTCATTCGCCCTGGCCACCTGGTAGTCAAGGTAGCGGTCGAGCAGCTTTGTGGCGCTATCTTGCTCGACATCCTTGTGCATCATGGCGGCCCCCAAACTTTGGGCAACGGCCTGATGGACGCTTGTCGAGGCCGATGGTTTTGTCGCCTGTTCCTGCAAGTCGCGCTTGGCAAAGCGGTCGAACGCCTCCAACAGGCTCGGCATATCGGATTGCGTGGCGGCCAATTGCACCGCGCCTGCCAGGTCCATCGCCGACTTTGCACGATCGAGCGTCTTTCGGTAGAGCTGCTGGGCATCGTCATCGCGGCCCGCTCGCTTCAGTTCCGCAATCATCGACTGCCCGAGGTAGATCCGGATAAAGTTCATGTTCGCCGAATCGGCAGCGCTGAAACCCCGCTCCACGGCTTCAAACGATTGTTCGGCCAGTTCGAGCTCCTCGGGTGCCAGTGGCGGCAGCGAGTCTTTTACGTCGCCGCCCCGTCGAGCCGCTTGTAGCGCCTGTGAATTGCGATTCGCAAGCTGCCTCAAATGCAAATAGTGTCCCGCCAAATCGCCGGCCTTGGCCAGCCGCCGGGCGGCCGGCAGCAAAGTATCCTGGTTCGCACCCCGGACGGCCTCCAAGTAGACCCAATCCCAGATCGCCCGCGTGGAGGCGTCCTCGGGTTCGGCGGCGGTTCGAAACTCATCGACCAGCTTCTCGGTCTCTCCGTCGCTTTGAGCAAGCCGATACAACCAACCCAGGGCACCGATGCGAGCCTCGCTAAAGCGGCTCGGTTCCCAAAACGTCGACCGCTGGCTGGACGAGTAGTAATTCATATTGATTCCGACCGCGCGCTGTACCTCGTAGACCCGATCGACGCGGACGAACGGCAGTTCCGAGAGATTGGACGACGAGGAGGTGGCGGACCGCCGTTTGCGGGCTTGTTCGCGAGCTTTCGTCGCGGCACCGGGTTCGTCGTCTTCGATGTCCAGCGCGAGCAGTGCGCGGAAGCGGGCTTTGGCTTCCTCCGGCCTTTCGTCAAACAGCGCCACGCCTTCTCGGTAGAGTAGCTCCCAGTCCTTGGGGTTCTCGCGGAGCTTGGGTTCGATGACGTTGAGCGCCGTCTGGAACTCCCGCGCGGTAAGCAGCGAGTCGACATTGCGCAGGTATTTCTGGTAGTCCTCTTCCCTGGCGGTCAGGCGGACGATAATTTCGGCCGCTTCCTGCGAGCGCGCAGCACGTGAAAGAAGCGTTGCCAGGCGGTACTCGGCCTCGGGACCGGGAGCCGCCTTGGCCACTTGTTCCTGGTAGGTAATTGCGCTGGTCAAGTCGGACTCGGCTTCGGCCAGTTTCGAAAGTTGCTGCAGAAGTTGCGTATCGCGCGAATTCTCGCTGAGCAGGCGTTCGAGTTCCTGCCGGGCCATGCCAAAGTCGCCCGCCGACTGATGTGCCTGGGCCAAGCAGATCGTCATTTCGCGGCGCTCGTCGGCTTCCTGGCGATTGCGCTCCAGGCGTTCGAGCAGGCGATCGAAGTGATTGGTTTGCAGGTAGAGTTCGGTCAACTTGCCGATCACGGTCAGCTTGTCGTCAAGCTCCGACGCCTTTTCAAAGGCCTGCCAATACAGTTCGATCGCTTCGTCCGAACGGAACTCCCGCGCCAACGCCGAGGCCAACGCCAACAGGATGTTCTCGTCGTTGGGATTGGCCCGCACGGCGCGTCGGAGCGTGGTCAGGGCTTCCTCCGGTTTCCCTAGCCGGAAGCACAAGTCGGCGAAAAACTGGTGCGTGTCGACGTTGCCGGGGGCGGCGGCAATCAGATCGCGACCCGCCGCGAGTGCTTCGTCGATCCGCCCTAGCTGCGTTTCCAACTCCGCCACGTGCTGGAGATGCTCGGTGCGGCCGCGGCGGTCGATCGAAGCCAGTTTGCGGTGCTCGTCGGCCGCCAGTTCGAGTTCGCCGGAAGACTCGGCGATGCGCGCCGCGCTGGCCAGGTAGGGAATATTGTTGGCCGATAACTCGTTTGCTTTGCGGATCGCGCGGGTCGCCTCGGGATAGTCGCGGCGTTCTTCCTGGTAGCGGGCCAGCAGATACCACTGCCGCGCGGTTGCCTGGTCGCCGGCGGTCTGCGTTTGCAGGGTTTCGATGCGATCGTCGAGGCTTTCGTCAAGCACGTAAACCTTGATTTGCTGGGCCAGCACGGCTTCGTGCTCTTCGTCGTTTTGTGCCAGTTCTTCGGCTCGCTCGAGCGACGCCAGCGCTTCGGTCAGCTTTTCGCCGCGGACCTGCATTTCAGCGGCCTTGAGCTGCAGCGAAAAATCCTTGGGATCGAGCCGGCACGCCTCGGCAATCTCAGGCAGCGCCTGCTCAAGATAACCAAACTGCGCCAGCACCTCGGCCAATCGGGCCACGTTGGCGGCGGTGTGCAGCGGGCCCGCGGCCAGTTCGCGCCACGTCGCTTGCGCTTCGTCGGGCCGTTTGAGAATGTGATAGTACTCCCCCAGGTACTCGCGGTATTGCGGCGCGGCCGGCGCGAGCTCGACAGCCTTTTGATAGAGTTCAAGCGCCTGCTCGGACATCTCGGCATAGCGAAACAGATCGGCGACTTGCGCGGCGATCAATGGATCGGTGGCCCGCGCCTCGGTCATGCGGCGCCACACTTTCTCGGCATTGGCCTGTCGCTCGGCCTTGGGTCGCGACGTGTCTCGCAGGATGAGCTTGCCCCAGTTGCGCAAATAGTCGGGGTTGTTGGGATCCGCTTTGTCCAACTCGACATACTGGGCGATGGCGGCCTCGAATCGCTGCTGGTCGACCAGTTGATCGATGAATGCCAACCGCAGCTCCTTGCGTGAAGGAGCCAGGCGCAACGCCCTGTCGAGCCATTGCTGGGCTTCGGGCACGCGTCCTTGCCGCGCGAGCACGCGCGCGACGCGGGCCATGGCGTCGACGTCCTCGGGGTTGCTGTCCAGCCACTTCTCGTAATACTTGGCCAGGCCGTCGTCGTCGCTGCTGCGGAGAAAGACTTCCTCGATGTGGTGTCGAACTTCTCGGAACAGCCAGTTCTGCGGATTGAGCGTCTTGAGCAGATCTTCCAAATCGGCAATGCCGTCGGCCGAGCGATTCGTTTTGATCTTCAGGTCGGCGGCCTGTATCCGATACATCGTCTTGCGGTAGTCATCGGCCGAGTGTTTGGCGAGGGCTTCGTATCGCACCAGGGCTTCGGCATATTGCCCTTCCTCGACGAGGGTTGTGGCAATGTCCTCCTGCACGCGCGGATCGCCGGGGAACATTTTTTCCAGCCGTGTCCAAACGGCGAGCGCCTCGTCAACCCGCTGCGCCTGTTGATGCACGCGACCCAAGGCTTGAAAGATGGGCAACAAATCGACCGGAGCCGGCTTCCGCTCGATTGCTTTTTCGAACGCCGCCACGGCCTGGTCGGGCTGTCCGACGAGAATCAGGGACTGACCCAGGTAGTAAGCCGCCATGGCGTCGTCCGTCCGCAAATCGCTGGCCTGCTGGAAGGCCGCGACCGCCGCGGCGTCGTGGCCCCGTTGCGATTCGATCAGTCCCAAAATCATCCAGGCGACACCATCCTTGGGATTCTTGGTCGATCGATCGTTAAACTGCTGCACCAGTTCGTCGAGCGTGCCGTTTTCGACGTGGTGGCCGTAGATGCGATCGAGCGCCGTGCCACGGCGCGGATTGCGCTCGAGCACCGTGACGAAGCGATCGACAATCTGTCGCTCGCGCGCAAGCTCGGCCTCGAACTCGTGGGGCGTGTCCTGCGCCCGGATTGCCGAGACAAAATGCGGCCCGGCCAGACCGCCGAAGACCACCAGAAACACCAAACACGCGTAGCGCCGCAGAGTTGCAGGCCACATGGCAACGCCTCCTGTCCGTGCGAGATGGGGTACGCGTTTGATTGTGCCGTTGGACAGTGCGAAGTTCAACTAAAATTATCAGATGGTAGCAATGCTGGAATTAACAGAGCGAATTGTTTTGATTCCGGCACGATTATGGCTACATTAACTAGCATCTGGGCTGTCGTGCCGGAACCTCGTTGACAGCTCGCATTTGCCCTCTCACCCCGTCGGAACTTCCACGATGCACGACTCCCCCGTGACAGATCAGTTGCGCCAACAGTTTGATGCGTTTCGGGCCGACTTCGATCTTTTGCGCCGCGAAGTGGGCAAAGTGATCGTTGGCAACGATCAGATTGTCGAAGACACGTTGCTGGCACTGGTGGCCGGTGGACACGTGTTGCTGGAAGGCGTGCCGGGGCTTGGCAAGACCCTACTGGTGCGGACGCTCGCCGAAGCGCTGCATTTGAAGTTTCAGCGCATTCAATTCACTCCCGACTTGATGCCGGCCGATCTGATCGGCACCAACGTGGTACTGGAAACACCGGAAGGTCGCAAACAATTTGAGTTTCAACCGGGACCGATCTTCGGCAACATCCTGCTGGCCGACGAAATCAATCGGGCCACGCCCAAGACTCAGTCGGCACTGCTCGAGGCCATGCAGGAGCACAGCGTTACGGTGGCCGGCCAAACGCATCGGTTGGAAGAACCGTTCTTTGTGATGGCCACGCAGAATCCCTTGGAAATGGAAGGCACCTATCCGCTTCCCGAAGCGCAGCTCGACCGCTTCTTCTGCAAGTTGATTGTGAAGTTTCCGGATATTAGCGATTTGGAAGCGATCATGGATCGCACGACCGAAGCGGTGCAACCGAAGGCCGCGGCGGTGCTGGCCGGCGATCGGATTCTGGCGATGTCGCAATTGGCGCGTCAGGTGCCGGTCGCCAACGAGGTCCGCCGCTATGGCTTGTCGCTGGTGCTGGCGACGCATCCGGAGCACGCCTTGGCCACCGACACGACGCGACGCTACGTGCGCTACGGTGCCAGTCCGCGCGGCGCTCGGCGCTGATTCTGGGGGGCAAGATTCGCGCGATTCTCGACCACCGCTACCAGGTGTCGAAAGACGATCTGAAAGCCATGGCCCCGTCGGTGCTGCGGCACCGCTTGATTTTGAATTTCGAGGGGCAAGCCGAAGGCATTTCGGCCGACCAGATCGTGGAGCGGATTCTGGAATCGGTTTCCGAATCGGTCATGGCCGCCTGACAAACCTAGGGGCATCGCATGCCGCTGTTTGGTTCCGACTTCCTGCAGAAGCTCGAGTACCTGTCGCTCGTCTCGCGGCGGATCTTTCGCGGCTCGCTGCTCGCGCAGCGGCGGACGTTTCAGTTTGGCGCGGGCATCGAGTTCGCCGACCATCGCGAGTACACTGCCGGCGACGACCTGCGTTATCTCGATTGGAACGTCTACGCCCGGCACGGCGAGCTGCTACTCAAGCGGTTCCAGGAAGAAGAAGACCTGCACGTCTACTTTCTCGTCGATTGCTCGGCCAGCATGGGCTTTGCCGGCGCGGAAAAGTTTAATTTGGCGCGGCAACTGGCCGCCGCGCTGGCCTATATCGCCCTGGCCGAAATGGATCGCATTTCGGTCGTGGGTTTCAACGAACGAATCTGGGCCAATTTTCCGCTCAGCCGTGGCAAGGCGCGAATTCTCACGCTGCTCGAATTTCTCGAAAACCTGCCGCTGGGCGGCGGTGACACCGATTTGACGGCCAGCGTGCAGGAATTCGTCCGGCGCAAACAGCGGACCGGCCTGTGCGTGGTGATCAGCGATTTTTTTGCCCCCTCGGGTTTCGAGGCCGGTCTGGATCTGCTCCGGCATCGCCGCTACGAGCCGCACGTGATCCAGCTCCATCATCCTCGGGAAGCGAAGCCGGAGTTTCTGGGAGACGTGGAACTGATCGATTGCGAAAACGGCTCCAGCCGCAAGGTGACCGTCACCGAACGGAATTTGCGCACCTATCGCAAGCTGTTTGAAGCGCATCAGCAAGCCGTTCGGAAATACTGTCGCAACTACGCAATCGGGTGCACGCAAACCGATTCGCAGGTCGCATTCGATGATCTGGTGCTGCGAATGATGCGGCAGGCGGGGGCCATCGCATGAGTTTTCTCGCTCCCCTCTCACTGTTGGCGGCCGCGCTGGCTATTCCGATCATCGTTTTTTACATCCTCAAGGTTACGCTCCGCCGCGTGCCAGTGTCGACGACGATCTTCTGGCAACAGATCTTCGACGAGAAGAGCCCCCGCTCGCTGTGGCAGCACTTGCGGCATCTGTTGTCGCTGCTGGCGCAGCTTGCCATGCTGGCGCTGTTGGTGTTGGCCTTGGCCGAGCCGTATTTCAAATCGGAGTTTGCCCAGGCGCGGCGCTTGATCCTGGTGGTCGACAACTCGGCCAGCATGAAGGCCACGGACGTAAAACCATCTCGGTTGGATGCCGCGCGCGACGCGGCGGCGCAGCTGATCTCCACGCTGCGAAATCGAGATGAAATGGCAATCGTCGCCGGCGGCGCGCAGCCTCGCGTGCTGTGCGGCTTCACGGGCCACGAACGAACGCTGCGCGACGCATTGAACGAAATCCGGCCGGGGGACGGTCCCACGCAAGTTGCGGCCGCCGTCGAACTTGGGCGACGGCTGTTGGCCGACGCGCCGCAAGGCCGCGTGGTCGTCTTCACCGACGGCTGCTTTCCCGAGAGCGAGTCGTGGGCAAAGGACGCGAGCGTCGAGCTGCATGTCGTTGGCACGCGCGCCGGCAACGTGGGGCTGACGAATTTTCAGGTTCGTCGCAGCCTGGCCGATCCGGTTGGCTATGAGATCCTGACGCGCGTCGCGAACGCATCGGACAAGGAAAAGAAATGCCGCTTGGAGATCGACTTGAACGACTCACCGGTCGACGTGGTGCCACTTGTGCTCGCTCCGGGAGAAGAGTGGAGCCGCACGTTCGAAAAGACATCGATCGACGGCGGCAAGCTCGTGGCACGCATCGACCACGACGACCCGCTGCCGCTCGACAATCGGGCCGAGGCGGTGCTTCCCAAGCGGCACTTGCAGCGCGTGGTGCTGATTACGGATGGCAACACGTTTCTGCGAATGGCACTCAAGGCCAATCCGCTGGTCGACTTACAGGTATCCGCCGCGCTGCCTGAGACATACGACCCCGAAACGCTTTATGTTTTTCACCGCCGTGTGCCCGCCGAAATGCCGCCGGTCGACGCGCTAGTGATCGATCCGCTCGAAAGTACCGATCTGTGGCAACTGGGTGAGGTGCTCGAAAACCCGATCGTCACCAGGCAAGACCAGGACTCGCCACTGATGCGGCACGTCCGGCTCGATAACGTGCTCATGCCCGAGGCGCATAAAGTGTCGCTCCCCGCGGGTGCCACGGTATTGGCCTCGACCGTTGCGGACGACCCGGTTTATTTCTCACACCGGCACGGCGGCCACAAGCTGCTGCTGCTGACCGTGAATCTCGACCGCGGCGATCTGGCCCTGCGAACCGCCTTTCCGATCATGATCACCAATGCCCTTGGTTGGTTTGCCGGCCAGGCCGGCGAGCTGCGCGAGTCGCTGGCCAGCGGGGCCGTCGCCGAAGTTGATTTGCCGACCGACCAATCGACGGCGCTGGTGCTCAAGACACCCTCGGGCGAATCGCGCCTGCTCCCCTCTGGGCTGACAAGAACAACGTTTGGTCCGCTCGAGGAGTGTGGCATCTGGCGCGTCGAAAAGTTGAGCGAGGAAACGCCCGAAACGAATGAGAGCGCCCCGCTACTCGAACTCGCTTGCAATTTGGCCAATCGTGGCGAAAGCGATATTCGTGTGCCCGAGGTACTCGCCAAAACGCGTTCGCCCGTGTCGCTGGCCGGCGGCTGGTTCACGCGGCCGATCTGGTTTTATCTGGTGGCGCTCGCCTGGCTGTGGGCGGGCATCGAATGGTTTCTTTACCAACGTCGTTGGATCACCTGATGGACACCGGCAGCTTCGCCCTGGAGTTGACGCATCCCGCTCGGCTGGTTTGCCTGGCGCTCGTGCCGGTGCTCGTCTATTACTTCTACCGCAGCCTGGTCGACTTGCCCCGCTGGCAGCGAGGTGTATCGCTGGCCGTGCGGACCACCATTCTCACGCTGCTGGTGCTGGCCTTGGCGGGTCTCACGCTATTGCGGCCAACCAGCGAACAATTCGTGATCTTCGCCATTGACCGCAGCTTGAGCGTTGGCGCGGAGTCGACCGCGGCCGCCGACAAGTTCCTCGACGAAGCGATTGAGCAAGTCGGCGGCAACCGCGTGGCGTTCCTTCCGTTCGACAAACAGCCCGGCAAATTGGAATCGGAACGCACAAGGCCGGTCGCTACCGAAGAAGTCGAGCCGACGAAGGACGGCATCTCACCGGCCGAACGAGTACCGGACCAGGACGCCGCGCAGCAGCCGGGTGTTCCGCCAAAAATTGCCGACATGTCGGACGCTGGCACGAATATTGAAGCCGCGCTGGAAGCGTCGGTGGCCTCGCTTTCGCCGGGTTACGTTCCCAGTGTCGTGCTCATCACCGATGGCAACGAAACCGACGGCGACGCGCTCAAGGCGGCGCTAGCAACCGGGGTGCCAGTCTCGACGGTTTCGCTGGCCACGCGTAATGAGCCCGAGGCGCAGGTTTCGTCGGTCAAGCTGCCGGCCCAGGTGCGTCAAGGCGAGCCGTTCTACGTGGAAGTGGTGGTCGATGCGAATCACGACGACGAAGGACTCATTGAGGTGTACCGCGGAGCCCACCGCGTTGTCAGCGAACGCAAGCCGATCAAGAAGGGCGAGAATCGGTTTCGCTTCCAGCAAACCGTGACCAGCGAACGGCTGGCCAACTTCACCGCCAGCATTCAGGGACTGAAGCAAGATACGCTGCTCGATAATAACGCCGACAGCGGCCTGGTGTTCACTTCGGGGAAACCTCGCGTGCTGGTGATCGAAAGCGATCCGAGGCTCATCCGTGAATTTGCCGTGGCATTGGAAGGAGAAGACATTCAGGTTGACGTGCGGCCGCCGGCCGGCATGCCCGACAGTTTGTCCGACCTGCAAAACTACGAGCTGCTCGTGCTTTCAAACGTTCCGGCCACGGACCTGACCGGCCGCCAGATGGAAGTCGCCCGCAGCTACGTGCAGGATTTGGGGGGCGGATTCCTGATGCTCGGCGGCGAGCAATCCTTCGGCCTGGGCGGCTACTACAAATCGACGCTCGAAGACATCTTGCCGGTGCGCAGCGACTTTGAAAAGGAGAAGGAGAAGCCCAGCCTGGCGATGGTGCTGTTGATCGACAAGTCGGGCTCGATGGGTGGCGACAAGATCGAAATGGCGAAAAGCGCCGCCCGCAGCGCCGTGGAACTTTTGGGGCGGAGCGATCAGATTGCCGTATTGGCCTTCGACGGCGACACGTTCACGATTAGCGAAATGCAATCGGCCAGCAACAAGGGACGCATCAGCGACGACATATCGCGGATCGAAGCCGGCGGCGGTACCACTATGTATCCAGGCATGGAATTGGCCTACGAGCTGCTCCTGTCGACGCCCGCCAAATTGAAACACGTGATCATTCTGACCGACGGTGTTTCGGCGCCGGGTGATTTTGCCGGCCTGGCCGCCACGATGAACAGCGCGCGGATGACGGTTTCGACGGTGGCGGTGGGTAGCGACTCGGATACGGCCTTGCTCGAGGAAATCGCCAGGACTGGCAACGGTCGATACTACCTCACCGATGATCCGGCCGCGGTGCCGCAGATCTTTGCCAAGGAAACCGTCACCGCCAGCAAGAGCGCCATCAACGAACAGCCGTTTGTGCCGCAAGTTGTTCGGACCACGCAGGCCTTCGCCGGCATCGATCTGGAGGCCGCGCCGTTTCTATTGGGATATGTCGCCACGCGGCCCAAGGCCACTAGCGAAGTGATTTTGGCCACCGAGAAAGGCGATCCGCTGTTGGTTTGGTGGCGATACGGTTTGGGCATGACCGGCGCCTTCACGTCGGACGTCAAGAGCCGCTGGGCAGCCGAGTGGCTTCCCTGGCCCGGTTACTCCAAGTTCTGGGCCCAGGTTGTTCGTCACATGATGCGCAAAGGTGACGCCAAGGGCACGGTCGTCGAGATCGAACAGCGCGCCGGCAAGGCCACGCTCACGCTTGACGCGGCCGATCCGACGGGTCGTTACTTGAACGACGTCGAAACCGAGATGACCGTCATTGATCCGCAGCTCGGCAGTCATAAGCTGCCGCTCGTGCAGACCGCCCCGGGACGCTACACGGCCGAGTTCAACACGCCCCGCCCCGGCGCCTACCACGTGGAACTGACGCAATCGAAAAACGGCCAGCAGGTCTCGCGACAATCGCGCAGGCCTGGCTGTCGGCTATAGCGATGAATTGCGGCTGCGCCCCACCAATGAAGAATTACTGAAGCGTATCGCCGAGGCTTCTGGTGGCGTCTATGGGCTGGCGGCGGACAAGGTGTTCGCACCCAGCGACCGCGCCGCCCGCCGACCATCGCCGTTGTGGAAATGGCTAATCTGGACAGCCGTGGTGCTTTTCGTGCTGGACGTGGGCCTGCGACGCATCGATTTGAGCAACCTGTTCGGGCACCGAACTCCCGGTATGGCTAGCTCTGGCGGGATGCGCCCAGAGTGACGACGTCGCCGGGTGCGAATGGTGGATCGCCACGGCCTCAGCACGTACGAAGTTGATGTTCCGCGATACTAAGTTGAATCAACCGGGGTTAAAAACTACGCCGGCTCTGTTGCAAGATACCCCACCAAGGTGGTAGCTTAATAAGCGGCGCATTTCCGTTCCCGAGTCTCGCCAGACGAGGACACGTCCGATGGTAAAGGATTTGCAAGACCGGCTCGATCCGGTGCGGCGTCGTCAACAACAGGTGCGCACGCTGCAATTGGCAGCCTGGGGGCTGGTGGGGAGTGGAGTGGCCGCGCTGGGGTTTGCCTTGGGGCGCTGGCTCGGCGATTGGGAACTTACCCCGTTTCGCGCGGCCGCCGTCGCATCGGCGGGACCAGTAGCGGGCGCGCTCTTTGCCTTCGTCACGCAACGAGACTGGCGCGCGGCAGCGCGGGCCATCGACAGCCACTATCGCCTGAAAGATCGCACCACGTCGGCCTTGGAGTTTCTGTCCAAACGCGACGCAGGCGGCGTGCGTCAATTGGCGGTCGACGATGCCCTTTCACATCTCCGGCAGGTTGATGCTCGCGAAGTCGTTCCAATTCGGGTGCCGCGGGCATTGCCCTATGGCGTGGCAGCCCTGATCGTGGCGGCGGTGGTGCTGTACGTAACAACGCGTCCTGTGGAAGTTGGTGCCACGCCTGCCAAGCCGCTTCCCGGCGTGTTGGCTCAGGCCGATCGTTTGACCGAGGAACTTCAGTCGCTCGAGGAGTTCGCCAAGGAGAACCAGGATCCCGAGATTGAAGAGTTAGTAGCAGAGCTCAAGGAATCGATCGAGGAACTAAAGAAGCCCGAGGTTGACTTGCGCGAGGCGCTGGCCAAGCTCTCGGAAATGGAAGCCAGCCTGCAACAGCAGCAGGCCCAATACAACGTGGAAGTTGCCGACGCGCAGCTAGCCGCCGTGGGCGAAGCCCTGAGCCTGGCCGAACCGTTGGCCGCGGCGGGCAAGGCGCTGGCCGGCGGGCAATATGAGAAAGCTTCCGAGGAACTGGCCAAGGCCGAAGCTCCCGAGCTCGATCGCCAGACCGAGAAGGCAATGAAAGAAAAACTCGAGCAGATCGCCAGGCAAATGCAAGATTCCGGCAACCATAGCCTGAGCAAGGCCACGGGCGACATCTCTGCCGGCTTGGGTGGCGACGGCAGCCGCTTCAAGGAGGGCGCCAAAAAGCTTAGCGGCGAGGCCAGCAAACAGAGCAAGCGCAAGAAACTCCAGGATTTGTTGCACAAGCAGTGCCAGTGCCTAAGCGAATGCAAGGGGGACTGCGAGTCGCAATGCAAGTCCGACGGCAAGAGCAACAAGCGCGGCGGCAAGAGTTGGGGGCTGGCCTCCAGCGACAACGAACCGGGCGACGCCACGCCGAATCTGGGCGGCAAGCAGGAAATGCGGCTCCAGGGACAACAGTCGGACGAAGGGGACGTGGAAGTCGAAACCACGACCTCGCCCGAAGGGCGCGAACAAGCACGCCGCTCGTACCGCGAGAGCTACGAGAAGTTTCGCAAGGCCTCCGAGGCAGTCCTCGAAACCGAGCCCATCCCGCTCGGCCACCGCCAGACAATTCGACGTTACTTCGAATCCATCCGACCGGCGGAAGACGACACGCGCGCGAGCGACGCCCAACCGTAGCGCAGGCCAAACTAGTTGGTTCGCAACGGCACGACTTCCGGCTCCGGTCTCGTCGTGACTTCCAATCCGGCCGGCATGACGGGGTTGGCATACGCCCCGAAGTCGTTGAAGAAGTGCTTCTTCACGAAGCGGTAGACGAAGCTCCGTTCGGGAATCTCATGCTGGGGATCGAACTGACTGCCGCGCGGTTGCATGGCGGCCAGTTCAGCCAAGGCCGCTTTGCGGGCCGTGGTATCGCGGGCGCCGTGTTTGTTGACTAGCGCCTCAAGCAGATCGGGGCGTTCCAAGACGATGCAACCCCGCGTGGCGCTGGCGGCGGCGTGTCGGAAGTCGCGGAGAAATTCCGAGTTATTGAACGTCTCACGTAGCGGCCGCGCATCGTGGATCGACTCGGTGGCGAACTGCACGATCGGGCAGGGTTCAATGTCGCCCCAGGGACTGATGTGGTGCGTGAAACCAGTTGCCGCCGGACAGAGCGCCTGGCCATCGGCATCGTAATAGGCATCGACCACGCAAATGGGCTTGGTCGCCCGGGTATCGACGACGAATTGCCGGACCCGCCGCTGCTGCTCGGGCGTGAGCGCTAGCTCGGGTTTCGCATCCGGCCCGACGGGGCGATAGGTGTGGTACCACATGTACATCACCCCCATCTCGATCAACCGGTCGACCCATCGCTCGGTGAGCAGATCGTCGATATTCGTTTGGCAAAGGCTCGTGCAGACGCCGGTCAGCACCTTGTGCTTGAGGCAGTTGTGCAAGCCTTCCATCGAGCGGCTGTAGACGTGCGGGCGGCCGCGCCGCTGGTCGCTGATGATTTCGGATCCCTCGATGCTGACCAGCGGCGTCACGTTGCCCAGGCGGCGGAGTTGGCGGGCCACGTCATCGCTGATGAACTGGCCGTTGGTGAATACTTGAAAGTAACAATCTGGATGCGCGGCCAGGATTTCCATTAGCTCGGGATGCATGAACGGCTCTCCGCCCAAAATCCCAAAGAAACTGTTGCCGACTTGCTTGGCCTCGCCGATCATGCGTTTCATGGCTGCCAGATCGATCGTTTGCTGTTTGGCAGCCACGTCGACCCAGCAACCCTGACAACGCAGGTTGCAACTATTGATGATCGAGATATAGAGAAACGGCGGAAAGAACTCGCCCCGCTTGAGCCGCGCCTTATGCTTTTGAATCGCGCGCATGCCCTTGAAGCCCATGTTATAGGCGAGCTTCCAGAGCAGGCGCTTGTCGGTTTCCAACAAGGCGCGTTTGGCCAACTTCAAATACATGGGCCACTCGGCTAGCGGGAGGGCGGGCGTGGATACGGTATTTTCCGCGGGCGACGATTGTTTCCGATTATAACAACCGGCCGGCCCCTTCGACAGCAAATCCGCTAACGAGTAACGACTTGCGATGTGCCGCCGGGTGTGAGACGTGCCTTTCGGAGTTGCCCAGGACGCTGCCTCTGGGGGGCTGGCCCGCGCAAAACTATCGACAGACCGGCCGGCGGTATTTAGACTTTGATCCTTACGGCTCGCCGCGGGTCTAGGCGTTGCACATCGATCGTCGTAGCACGATCGCATCGCTGGCGGAGGACCTGCTTGTGCGAGCTTCCATGTCCACTGAGGGCTGCATACCTGATGGTCGATCCTGATCGACTCCTGGCCGCCTATGAAACGGCGCGCTGCGATTTGTTGGCGGAAACCACCGCCGACGGACACTGGATCGGACAATTATCCAGTTCCGCTCTTTCCACCGCCACGGCGATCAGCGCTTTGGCCATCGTCGAACGACATGCTCCGACGTTCTCTGGACGCATCGTCGACGAACAGCGTGAATGCGCGCTCAGCGAATTGATTGTCGGCAGCGTCCGCTGGCTGGCCAAACATCAGAACCCCGACGGCGGCTGGGGCGATACCGACAAGAGCGCTTCGAACATTGCCACCACCATGCTCGTGCGAGCCGCCTTTGCACTGACCTGCACACCAGCCAATCACCCCGGACTGCTCGAACGGGCCGACGCCTATATCGCGTCGCACGGGGGTGTGAGGGGACTCAAGCGGCGCTACGGCAAGGACAAGACCTTTGCGGTGCCCATTCTTACCAACTGCGCTTTGGCCGGCATCATTGAGTGGAGCCAGGTGCCCGCCCTGCCGTTTGAACTGGCTTGTTTTCCACAGCAGGCCTGGAAGTTCTTGCGGCTGCCGGTCGTCAGCTATGCGATTCCGGCCTTGGTAGCCATCGGCCAGGCAAAGTTTTGCCATAAGAAGCCCGCCAATCCGATCGCTCGCCTGATTCGCAAGCTGACGTTCGAGAAGAGCCTGGCGGTCGTCGAGACGATGCAGCCGGAAAGCGGCGGTTTTCTGGAAGCCGCGCCGCTGACCAGCTTTGTCGTGATGAGCCTGGCCGCCACCGGCCGAGCCAATCATCCGATCGTCCGCAAAGGCGTCGAGTTCCTGCTCGCTTCGGTGCGGCCCGACGGCAGTTGGCCGATCGACACCAACCTGGCAACCTGGAACACCACATTGGCGGTCAACGCACTGGCTGCCGGCGGTGAGGATCTGCGCGAATTGAACTGTCTCGACTGGGTTCTGTCCTGCCAACATCGCGGCGTGCATCCCTATACGGGCGCTGCGCCCGGTGGCTGGGCCTGGACGGATCTGTCCGGCGGCGTGCCCGATGCCGACGATACGCCGGGAGCGCTATTGGCGCTTGCCGCCTGGGCAAAGGCCGATCCGCATCAGTGCGAGCGAATCGTGCCGGCCGCGGCCGCTGGCGTGCGGTGGTTACTCGATCTGCAGAATTCCGACGGCGGATGGCCGACGTTCGCCCGCGGCTGGGGAACCCTGCCGTTCGATAAAAGCGGCTGCGATTTAACGGCGCATGCGCTGCGAGCATTGCACGCTTGGCGCGCGGAGCTCGTAACCGATGCAAACCTTTCCGATCTTGCCCGGGAAGAGCTCGACGGCCGCATTGCGCGGGCGATGGAGGCCGGCCTGCGGTACGTGGTTGGTTCCCAGCAGCGCGACGGCTCCTGGATTCCGCTCTGGTTCGGCAATCAGAGTCGCCAGCAGGAAGACAACCCAATCTACGGCACCGCCAAGGTGCTATTGGCACTGCGCGATCTGAATCGCTTGGACAGCCCTCCGCCGCGGCGCGCCCTCGATTGGCTGGTCTCGCTGCAGCGGGCCGACGGCAGCTTCGGGGCATGCGAGCCCTCGGCCGGTGCGGCCAGCATTGAGGAAACGGCCCTGGCCGTCGAAGCCCTGCTGACTTGCGGAAGTGCGCAGGCCCACGAAGACGGGGCTCTAAAAGGGCTAAAATGGCTGATTGACGCCGTGGAGGCCAATCGGCACGCGGAAAGCTCGCCAATTGGTTTCTACTTCGCGAAGCTGTGGTATTATGAGCAGCTATATCCCCTGATCATGACTACCTCGGTGCTCGGCCAGGCGACACGCAAGTACCTCCCCACCAGCGTGCCTCGCAAGATCGCGCACACCGGCAAACCGTAAGCGAGAAGCATCTTGGCGATTGCACCCCAGCGGCAAACCGCCGTAGCTCAGTCCGATTCTCCGCCCCGCAAGTCGCGTCGTCGCAATACCAGCCATCTCAAGCTCGTGCCCGAGACGCTGGAATTGCGTGAACAGATTCGCGACCGCGCCAACCAAGTGGCGGCCCGGCTCGACAAGTCGCGCCCGCTGTCGAAGGACGAGATGGAGGCCGTGGGCCGGGCGCTGCTCGACGAGATGGGATTGCCCGAGGGTTACGTCGGCTGGACGATGGTCGCGCTGGTCACGGCATTTTGGGAAGACCAGGTCGCGGCCGTGCCGCCAAGCCGCCGCTTGTTCTTGCTGCCGCATTGTTTGAAACACGCCGAAGGCTGCCCGGCCGATTACGACGACTTCGGCCTGGAGTGCAAGAAATGTGGAGCGTGCAGCATTGCCGACTTCCGCTCCGCGGCCGAGGCGATGGGCTACAAGGTGCTCGTCGCCGAGGGATCGCCCATCGTGCTGAAGATTATCGTATCGGGTTATGTTGACGCCATCGTCGGCGTCGCTTGTTTAAACGTGCTCGAAAAGGCGATCGACAAGATTCTGCTGGCCGGAATTCCCTGCATGGCCGTGCCGCTATTGTCGAGCGATTGCCGCAATACATCGGTTGACGAAGATTGGGTTTCGGCGATGATCCGCACCGAGCATCGCCAGCCCCAGGTCCAAACCCGCAGCTACGTGCACTTGATGCGGGCCGCCGAGAAGATGTTCGAACCGGCCGAACTGGGACGGCTTGGGGTGCGCACGCGAAGCAACAAGACTCTCGCCGAATTGAACGGTAAGGGCATTGCCGGGCTTGACCCGCTGGCTGGCACCGAAGCCTTGGCTTACGATTTCCTGACCAAGGGTGGCAAGCACTCGCGGCCGTTTACGACGCTGGCGGTGTACGATGCCCTGACGGGCGGCAACGGCACGTTGGGCGATGGTGCGGCTCATGTGGCCGGATTTTCCGACGCGATCAAGCGGACCGCGCTATCGATCGAGACGTTTCACAAGGCTTCCCTGGTGCACGACGACATCGAGGACGACGACGGTTTCCGCTACGGCGACGAGACACTGCACCGCCGCTGCGGAATACCCACTGCGATCAACGTAGGGGACTACCTGATTGGCCTTGGCTATCGGCTGGTGAGCCGCGAGGTAGGAACGCTCGGTGCTGACGCTGTGTCCGACATCCTCAATCACCTGGCCGACGCGCACATTCGCCTCTGCGAAGGGCAAGGCGCCGAGCTACTCTGGCGCGACGCCCACGACAAGCGGCTGACGCCGCTGGACGCCCTGAAAATCTACGCTCTGAAGACAGCCCCGGCTTTCGGAGCGGCCTTGTATGCCGGCGCTCGCCTGGCCGGCGACGCCGCGCGGTATGCCGAGCCGCTGGCACAATTCGCCAAGCAGCTGGGCGTGGCATTTCAGATTCTCAACGATCTGGACGATTGGGAACACGACACGCACAACAAGCTTGCCGCCGGTGGCGACATCCTGGGTGGACGGCCAACGGTGCTCTGGGCCTTGGCTCTCGAATCGCTCGACGAGCGGGAGCGCGGGGAACTCGAATCGCTGGTTGGCAGTGCGGCGACGCCAGAAATGCTTGCGCGAGTGCGCGACCTGTACCGCAAAGCCGGCGTGTTCGAAAAAGCGCATCGACTGGTGGACAAGTACCACGAGCGGGCCGAGGCTCTGGCCGACGAAATCGAACCCGACGAACTGCGGCGGTTGTTATACTACTTGGTGGACACGGTACTCGACCGCCCTGGCGAGGCAACCAACGTGGAAGTGACCGGCATCGCTGCACAGCTGCCGATCGTTACACCCTCGTAAGGGTGATTTCTGTCCGTGTTGACCACGAAATAGAATTAATGGCAGCCGAACTATATTGGCCCGACGCGTTTGGAGCCAGTGTAAGCAATCCCTCCTTTACTGCCCGCCCACGTTTCGATTAGAGGCCGCAAAATCGTGAGCGATTCGCACGCCGTGACTCCCGACCTGGATACCCTGATCGCGCTGTTTTACGATCGGCCGGAAGAACTGGGACAATTCGAGGAGGTCGATTCCCACGACCTCAAGCGCGATTACCGCATGTTGCTGGCGCACGATAGTCACATGACGGTGACCGTCGAGCGGTTTCACAATGATAAAGTCGACGTTCGCGTACTCGAATCGCGGCTCGACGGTGATCACTACTCCCGAAAAATTCTGCTGGCCCGGCAGGGAGACGGCCAGATCGTGCAGTTCGGCATCATGCGGCTGGACTTTGCCTGTGTGAATCCTTCGGTGCGGGCCGAGATCGAAAGCCGACAAACCCCGCTTGGTCGGATTCTGATCGAGCACAATGTGCTCCGCGAAGTGCACCTGACGCGGCTCTACAAGGTCACGCCTGGCGAAGACCTGCGAAAGCTGTTCGGCCTGCAGCCCGGTCAGATTACCTACGGCCGCACGGCCATCATTCACTTCGACGGCGAACCGGCCGTGGAGCTGCTCGAGATCGTCACGCCGGTGTAATTTTGGCCGACTGCTAGAACCGCATGGCCGTGAATCCGCCGTCGACGTAATACGCCGCACCTGTGATGTAGCTGCCCGCCCTCTTTGAGAGCAACAACAGCGTTGCGCCCACGAGTTCCTCTGGATCGCCAAATCGGGCCATTGGCGTTTGAGCCATGATATTGGCGGTGCGCGTTTCGTCGAGGATGGCCCGGTTTTGTTCCGCGGGAAAAAAACCGGGGCAGATGGCGTTCACGCGGACTTGCTTAGGGGCGAGCTCCCGGGCCACGTTTTGCGTCAGGTTGACCACGGCGGCCTTCGAGGCGCTGTAGGCAAATACGCGCGAGAGCGGTTTGTCCGACGTGACGCTGCCAATGTTGAGAATCGAGCCGCCGCCATGGGCGGCCATGTGCGCGCGAAAGATCTGGCAGCCCCAATGCGTGCCGCGGAGATTGATGTCGATCACGCGCTGCCAATCTTCATCGTTCACGTCGAAGTAGTCGCTGGCCGAATTGACGCCGGCGCAGTTGACCAGCATGTCGACGCGGCCAAACTTCGCGACCGTTGCGGCGAGCAGGTCTTCGATCGATTTGCGATCGCTAACGTTTACCGGCAGAAACGCAGCCGCCCCCCCCTGCCCTGCAATCGCGTCGACTCGCGCCTGGCCACGGACCGCATGCCCGCCGGCAACGACCACCTGGGCGCCCGCCCGAGCGATACCCTCGGCCAAACTGCCCCCCAGTACGCCGGTGCCGCCGATCACCACAGCCACCTGGCCAGAGAGTCCGAAAAGTTCGTCGAGATAGGAAGCGGGCATGATCTTATTTCGGTTCGCGGCGCAACCGCAGCCAGTCGCTGTGGAAGGAGCCGGGTTTGTCGGTGCGCTCATAGGTGTGGGCACCGAAATAATCGCGCTGGGCCTGAAGCAAGTTGGCCGGCAGCCGCTCCTGGCGATAGCCGTCGAAGTAGGCCAACGCCGAGGCGAAGGCCGGCACCGGAATGCCCAGTTGCATGGCCGTGCAGACGACGTGGCGCCACGCCGGCTGGGCGGTTTCCACCGCCGCGGTAAAGTACGGGGCCAGCAGCAGGTTTTCCAGCTTCGGATCGGCATCGAACGCTTCCTTGATCCGATCGAGGAAACGAGCTCGAATGATGCAGCCGCCCCGCCACAACAGTGCGATGTCGCCAAAGTTGAGCGGCCAATCGTGCTCCCTGGCGGCCGCCTCCATCTGCACAAAGCCCTGGGCATAACTGCAGATCTTCGAGGCGTATAGCGCCTGACGCGTGGCGTCGATGAACGGTTGCTTGTCTCCGTCGAATTTCGCGGTGGGGCCCTTGAGCACTTTGCTCGCGCGGACGCGGGCATCCTTCATGGCCGACAAGCTGCGGGCATACACCGCTTCGGTCACCAAGGTGCTGGGCACGCCGAGGTCGAGTGCCAACTGGCTCATCCATTTGCCGGTCCCCTTGGCCCCGGCCCTGTCGAGCACGTAGTCGACCAGGTAGTTGTTGGTGTCCGGGTCGCGAACGCTGAAGATGTCTCGCGTGATTTCGATCAGGTAGCTGTCCAGGTCGCCGCGATTCCACTCGTCGAATACGTTGTACAGTTCCTCGTTCGAGAGGCGCAGGGCATGCTTGAGCACGAAGTAGGCTTCGCAGATCAGCTGCATGTCGCCGTACTCGATGCCGTTGTGCACCATCTTGACATAATGTCCTGCTCCGCGCGGTCCAACCCATTCGGCACAGGGAATGTCGCCGTTCGGCCCCACCTTGGCCGCGATGGCCTGGAAAATTGGCTTGACAAGCGGCCACGCCGAGGGCGATCCGCCGGGCATCATGCTGGGGCCGAGCAGTGCACCCTCCTCGCCCCCTGAGACGCCCGTGCCGATATACAGCAGCCCCTGATCCTCGACTTCCTTGGTGCGGCGTTCGGTATCGACGTAGTAGCTGTTGCCACCGTCGATGATCACGTCGCCCTTGTTCAACAGCGGTAGGAGCTGACCGATCACGGCGTCGACCGGCGCCCGGCTTTGACCATGATCATCACCTTGCGCGGCGACTTGAGATTCTGGACCAGCTCTTCGACCGAGTGACAGCCGACGAAGTTCTTGCCCTGGGCTCGGCCGGCCATGAAGCCGTCGACGACCTTGGTGGTGCGGTTGAAGACCGCGACGTGGTAGCCGCGGCTCTCCATGTTGAGCGCCAGGTTCTCGCCCATCACGGCGAGGCCAATCAGTCCAATGTCACAGGTTTGTGCCATGGGTCGTGTATTTTCCCTCGTGTAACTCAGGCCTCGGCCTGACATGCAGTGGTATTGTGGCGTCTGTCAGGCAAATGCCCGACCTACCGGTGGAAACTATTTCTTCCAGGGCGGAAGTTCGGGCAGATACGCGTCAAACTCCGCCAGTAGCTTGTCTTGGTACTCGCCGGCAAACGTGCCGGCGATGAACCGATCGATGCCTTCCTCATGCAATCGCTTCCAGCTCGCTTCCTCGTGGCCGGGATTGATCGGGTAGAACAGGGCGTCGTTGGCCACCGCGGCTTTGTAATCGCCGGGCGCATCGCCGATCATCAGCGTGTGGCCGGGTTTGTAATGCTTGGCGTTGGCTAGCGTTTCTTTCTTCGAACCGACCTCCTGACCGCAAATCGCCTGCACGTACCTGGCCAGGTCGTGCTCTTCCCATTCGCGCTCGAGGGCTTCGTTCGGCGTGGCCGACACGACCAGCAAGTCAGCTTGCGGCGCGAGCTTTTCCAGGCTCTCGCGCACGTACGGAAACGGCGGCACCTCGCGCACAATGTCCGTCACCGTGGCATTCACGGCCTTCGACCAACGGAGAGCCTGCGCCAGATCGGGGTCGTTCGTGTTGGCAACCTCGGCTTCCAGCGCCGGGTTACCCAACTTCGTTTCGCGCTTCATCCACTCGACGACGCCCTGGGGAATCTTGATCTCCACCTTGCGGGCAATCACCTCGGGCCGCTCCTTGAGCCACTGGAGGGCCTCGATCAGGGCCGGGAAGCGGTTAATACCACGGCTCTTGCTGTATAGATTCACGAACTCGGCCGCCTCACGAGCATACTTGCTCACGCCAGCCAGGCCGTAGTGGTTGATGATGTTCGGAATGAAGCACTCCTTGTGCTTCACTTCCATCGTGTCGAACGCGCAGCCGTCCGAATCGATGCCGACCAGAAAATCGTGCTGGGGAGTGATCTCGTACATAAACCAGGCTGTCCGTCTCAGATAATTCGTCGTGGGATCAATGGAGTTGCGGACTCACTACTTGCGATCGGCCTCGGGCACATATGGCCCCAGCTTTTGTTTCGCATGAATCTTCTGAAACCGCGTCATGCGGTAACGTCCGTCGACCAGTGGCATCGTGAGCATTTCTTCGCCGACTAGTGGTTTGGCGTAGCGGACAAACTCATCGGTGACGTCATTGCCGCTGGCGGTGATCCATTTGGCCGGAAAAGTTCGCTCGCTGTTGGCCACTTCTTCCAGCGGCACCTTGTCGTAGCGCACGCTGTAAATCGGGCCGGGGTTTCGCAGGATCGTCGACATATTGCCGCTCGCGCCGCGAGCGGCCAGCAAGGCGGCCAGCTGCCCGCTGCGATAGGCCTCTTCCAGGTCGACCGTCGAGGCCAGTGCGATGGCGTGCCGCTGATCGGTTCCCGGCACGTTGCAGCGGGCGGCACCCTTGGCGGCCAGGCCGACCTTGTTCAGATGGTTCACCACGGCCTGCGCCACGGTCATCTGGCTCGAGCTGAACATCACGTGGCCAAACGAATCGCGGACTTCGCCGATCGAGCCGACGTCGAACCCTTCGCTCACCACCACGATGCAGCGGCCGCGCTTGCGCAGCTGGTCGTTCACCTGGTCGGCCATCTGCTCGAGCGAACAGGGGCTTTCGGCCAGATAGATTTGCAGCGGCATTTCGCGGTTCGGATCGGCCAGCCGGGCGGCCGCCGGAATGTAACCGATCTTGCGACCCATGGCCTGCAGCACGAGAACCGGATCGGCCGGCGAGGAGCCTTCGTTCTCCTCGTTGGCGGCCTGCACCATGTGCATCCAGTATTTGGCCACCGAACCGTAGCCCGGCGTGTGGTCGATTAGCTTGTACTCGTTGTCGCCCACGTCGTTGTCGATCGTCTTGGGCACGCCGATGCCGACGAGGTCGAGTCCGCGCTCGTGGGCGAGCCGGGCCACCTTGTTGGCGGTATCCATCGAGTCGTTGCCGCCGATGTAGAGGAAATAGCCGACGTCGTGGGCTTTGAGCACGTCGATCACACGGTCAAAGTCCTCGGTCTGCTTGGGCCGCAACTTGTAACGGCAGGTGCCAATCGAGCCGGCCGCGGGCGTGTAACGCAACAGTGACACTTCTTCCGCCGGTTGGGCCGACAGATCGAGCAGTTCCTCCTTCAGCACTCCCTCGATGCCGTGGCAAGCGCCGTAAACGGTGCCGATTTCGGCCAGCTCGCGGGCGGTTTCGATGATCCCCCGCAAGCTGTTATTGATGACGGGGCTAGGGCCGCCGCTCTGGGCAACGACCATGTTTCGGGCTTTGGACATACCAGACACCGGGCACTTTCAGGCGAGCAAGAAACTCAAATGGTAACAGCCTGCCGCCCGGTGATAAAGGGCCTGGAAAACCGGCGGGATCCGCGACTAGAAAGCGTACGAGAACGCCACCGCTCGCCCGTCAAGCGCGAAGTAGAATCGTCGTCCGCGGGCAATTCTCGCTCGCCTCTACAAATCCAAGTCGTCCAACTGATCCATCAGCTTGTCGAGGTCGTCTTTCGGACCGGTCGGTTTGTCGGCTTGGCGCTTGGGAATGCCGACGGTGAGGCCGACCGCGTCGCGACCGGTGGCGACAAGCTCCACATCCCGCTCCTGGGCGGCAATTTCGATGGCGCTCGGCGCGCCGAACAGTTGCGACAGATCGATCTTCAAGCCGCCGGCACTGGCCACGTCGCTGCCGGCGATTCCGGGCGTCTTGTGCTGCGGGAAGATGATCGCATTCTCGGGACACACGCGGCTGCACGCCGGGCAACCCTTGCGACAATTGTCGGGCTGCTCGACGAGGATCGTTTCCGCTCCGTCGACGCCGTAGACGCCGAACAGGCAAAAGTCGATGCACTCCATGCAGTTCGTGCAGCGGCTGTAGTCGATCACTGGATACCAACGTCGACCGGGCGTTTCGATAATCCGCACCGGTTCGCCAGGAGAGGACCCCGTCGTGTTGGCTGACGGTGTCGGCCCAGTGCCATTGCCGTTGGATGTGATGGGCAGACTGGAATTCGACTGCTGCTTGTCAACGTTCCCGTTCGTTGGCTCGATGAACCGGGCAAGCTGTTCGGGCTTTGGATCGCCGCCGATCCAGCCCATCAGGTCGATGGTTTTCACCTGCGACTCGGACTGGATGCGTTTGATTTCGGCGACGATCGGTTCGACGCGCGACTGGGGCGTCAGCTGGATGTGGTAGATTCTGCGGTTCGGCAGATCGCGGCCGCCGACGCGCGGTTTGTCGTCGCCGTCGGCCTGGGCCGTTTCATCTTCCTCAAACTCCTCGTCGTCGTCGGCTTCGCTGGCCAAGAGGGTCTGGCCGAAATGCCCCTTGATGCCGCCACGGTCGAGCGTCCAGTGGGCCGCCCGCGGGAAGAGCCAGCTCACGATGACCAAGTCGCCTGGGATCCCCTCCAGGCAGAGCATGCCGGTGCTGCCCGGAGCCAGATCGTACAGGTGAGGAATGACCGTCACCTCGACACCGCTCTCGAACAGCAGCGCCCCGACGAGTCCTTCCTCCAACCCGCGCTTATCGGGGTGGGCACTTTGGCCCTGCGAGATGACAACGGTGAGCTTGGCCATTTATTGCGGTGAGGACAGAGGGCGTGTTCATTTGTTCGCCCGGGGCGACAGCGTTGCCGTTTGACGTTGGCACTCGCCGTTTCGATTACTCGTTCATTTGCCCTTTGATCGTGCGCTCGGCGACCTTCCAGGCTGCTTCCAAGTGTAGCAGGTAGTCTTGCGGGGACAACAAATCGGGACCTTCGCCGGCGATTTCGAACAGCCAACCCCTGCCGTAATTGTCGACGTTAATCGCCGAGGGATCGGCCAGCAAGGCATCATTAAACCGGGTGAGTTGGCCCGGAATTGGAGCAAACAGTGCACTTTCGGCCTTGGAACTCTCGATCGAGCCGATTTCCTGCTTTTCGCGCAAAGGCGCACCGGCACCCACTTCCCAGTCCAAAAAATACACGTCCTGGAGCAACCGCACGGCATAGGCGGTGAACCCGAACCGATACCCCTCCTCGACCGGTTGTGCCCACATGTGATTCCTGGCGTACACCCGATCCGTTGGAAAGCGCGCCTCGTATTTGCCCATCAGGAAAACGAGCATGGCGGAAGGATGAAGCCAGAAGGACGAGGGATGAGAAAAACCGGAGTTCTCAAAGTTGAATCAAAATCATCGCACCAAGCGACGGCCGAAGTCGAACCGAAGGATCCAAGACCGACATGCGCACCTCTTACTCCTCCTTCATCCTGCTGACTTCTACCTTCCTAGGTGTACCTCACTCCGCGGTGCTCTGGCTCGAAGAAGGATGGCAACAGCGCGTCGGCTCGCAGCAGACCCTTGCGGGTGAGTTTGACTTCGCTTTCGTCGAAAGTAAGCAACTCGTCGTCGGCGTGTTGTTGGAATTCGGCTCGCCAGTGATCGGTGATGTCGACGCCAAACTTCTCGCGGAAGTACGCTACGTCAAGCCGGCCCGTCTTCAACTGCAAAATCATCTCGCGCACCAGCTGCTGATGAGGCGTCGGCTTCAGGCCGCGATACAGCGGCAGTTCACCCTGCTCGAGACGGCCGATATATCCGGCCCAGTCGGGTTCGTTCTGATAGTGCACGCCCGAGGCATGCCCAAAGCTGGCCACGCCGGTGGCCAACAGGTCGCTGCCGTGCCACAGATTGTCGCGGTAGCTGAAGTTCACCTTGTTCTTGTCCTTGACCATGGTGTAGGCGCTTGACGTGCTGTAGCCCGCGGAGGCCAATTCGTTGAACGCGTAGTCGACCCAGGCCCGTTTGGTTGGCCAGTCGGCGACGGGCGTTTCGATTTGATTTCCCAGGATGTCCTTGGAGTAGACCGTGTTGAAGGGCAACTCCATCTGGTAGATCGTCACGCTATCGGGATCGAGCGCGATGGTCTTGGTCACGCAATCCTTCCAGTTATCCCAGGTTTCGCCGACCATGCCGGAAATCAGGTCGATGTTAACGTTCGGAAACCCGGCGGCGCGAATCCAATCCCACGCCTTGTACACTTCGCCGGAAAGATGCGCCCGGCCGTTTTCCTCGAGCACCGCATCGCCGAAGTTCTCGACGCCCAGGCTGAGCCGCGTAACGCCGAGTTCGCGGAGCGTGGCCACCTTGGGCTGCGAGAGCGTGCCCGGCTCGCATTCGAAAGTGACTTCCTCGGCTTCGTCCCAGTTGATGTTCGCCCGCAGTCGATCGACGAGGCTGGTAAGCTGCTTGCCGCTCAAGAACGAAGGGGTTCCGCCACCAAAGTAGACGAAGCGGAAAGGCCGCCCGCCCATGACGGGGAGCTTGCTCACCAGTTCGATTTCGCGCGACAGGGCCGATACATAGGTCTCGACGTCGTCGGCCCGCTTGTCGGTGTACACGCGGAAATAGCAGAACTTGCAGCGCTTGCGGCAAAACGGGATGTGCAAATAAAGGCCCAACGGGGCCGGCTGCGACTGGCCCGGCGGCACCAGCGGCGGCGCGTTCAACGCGGCTCGCACATCGTCGAGCGCCTCGGACGACCACTGTGAAAACGGCGGGTAGTTTGAAATGAAATAACTACCAACTTCAGTTTTCGTTTCCGTTGCCATCTTGTACCTCGTTTGATCGGACCGAACCCGCAAGCGGAAGCGCCTCGGTTACGGCTACTTTTTCGCACCAAAGCAATAAAGCGTGCCGTCGGTGTTGCCGATCACCAGTCGGCCCTCGGCCACGGCAGGCGAGGCCAGGAAATCTCCGCCGGCTTCGTAGTCCCACACTTGCTTGCCGCTCTTGCGATCGAGGGCGTACAAGCGGCCGTCGGAGGCTCCCACGAACACGCGGTTGCCAACGATCACCGGCGATGAATCAACCCGCGAACGCGTGCGGAACGTCCACAGCTCGTGGCCATCCTGCGGATTTAGCGCATAAACCATTTTATCACGTCCGCCGAAGATCACCGCCCCCGCATCGAGGGCCGCTGACGAGCGCAACGGCATGTTTTTGCCGGTCCGCATCACCCAATCGATCTTGGCCTGGCGCCAATCGATGGCAAAAAAGCTGGCACCCTCGGTGCCGAAATAAACGCGGTCGGCGCTAGCGGCCGGTGTCGAACCGGTGGGACCGTCAATCTCGACCGTCGCCAGTGCCTCACCTTTGTCCAGGTCGACAATGTGCAGTTTGGCGTCGCAGCCGGCCAGAAACGCGCGGCCCTCGACCACCGTTGGCTGGCAGCGGATCTGATCGCCGATCGTATAGGTCCAAACCTTCTCGCCCGTCGCCGCGTTCAGACAGTAGAGCGTGGCATCCTGCGAACCGAACAGCACCTTGTCTTTGTAGAAATTCGCTCCCGAGTTGATTTCGGCCGTGGCTTCAAAGCCCCAGAGCGGTTTACCCGTGGCGGCCTCGAAGCAATAAAATCGGCCGTCGCTATCGCCGGCAAACACGCGGCCGTCATGTACCGCGGCCGGCGCGGTGAAACCGAGTTCCGTGTGGTAGCGCCACTTCTCTTTGCCGTCGGCCAGCGAAAGCACATAGAGTTCTCCGTCGAGACTGCCGGCGAATACCAGTCCGTCGTCAATCGCCACGGTCGCCTCGAAGCCGTGGTCCTTGCTATGAAATTTCCACAGCACTTCGAGCTTGTCGGGCAGCATGCTGGAAGCCACACCGGTCGCCAGCGGGTCTCCGCGAAACACGGGCCAGGCGTCCTTGGGAGCCGTCGCTTCAAGGGGCGTCGCATTCTCGGCCGCCAACGATCGAGGCACGACGGCACAGCACCCCAGCACGAGACAGCACCACATCCCCAGGAAAAGCGTTTCCTGGGAACTTCGCGTTCGCTGGCTTTCGGATTGCGTTTTCATCATGGGCCCCAACTCAAAAGGCCGCTTCGTACAAGGCAAGCAGCTCCGCCTCCCCTACCCTACGCGGGTTGAAGGTGCCGGTCCACTGTTTGGCGGCTTCGGCGGCCATCTCACCGAGTTTGGCATGTTCAACGCCACACTGCGAAAGCCGCTCGGGCAAACCCGCCTCCTGCGCCAACCGGGCGACATAGTCGGCCAGTCCCGCAAAACCGCTTTCCGGCTGCGGGAATCCGTTCGCGCCGCCGGTACCCTCGAGCAGGTCGCGATACCAAGTGCCAAACTGGACGCCATTGAAGCGAATCACGTGCGGCAGCATCAGGCCGACCGCACGGCCGTGCACGATGCCGTATCGCGAGGTAAGCGGATTGGCCAGCGCATGGGTCGCCCCCAGCATGGAATTCTCGATCGCCAGACCGGCAAAGCACGCGCCAAGCTGCATGCCGCCGCGGGCCTCCAGGTTGTCCGGTTCGGCCAATACTCGGGAAAAGTTTTCGCCCAACAGCAGCCAGGCTTCGCGGCTGAACGCGAGCGACACGGGATTGCGAACTTTGGTCACGTACGTTTCCAGCGCATGCGCGATTGCGTCGATGCCGGTCAGGGCCGTTACGCTCAGGGGCTGCGAAACGGTGAGCGCCGGGTCAAGCAGCGCGATTCGGAACGAGGCTTTTTTGTCGCCGCAGGCCATCTTGACGTGTGTTTTGGCGTCGGAGATCAGCGCGAACGACTGCGTTTCGCTGCCGGTGCCGGCGGTCGTGGGTACGGCGATCATCGGCAGCATGGGACGCGTGGCTTTGCCGACGCCCCAATAGTCGTGCATCCGCCCACCGCCCGTGTAGATGAAATTGATGCCCTTGGCGCAATCCATCGAACTGCCGCCACCGAGTCCGACAATCAATTCCGGCTGGTAGCGGCGAGCCAACGCCGCGCCGGCATCGACGTTCTCGGTCGTTGGGTTTTCTTCGACCCCGTCGAAAAGCTGAGCCTCGATTCCGGCCTTGGCGAGCGACTCCAGCCCGCGGGCCGTGTGCCCGACTTTCACAATGCCGGGATCGCTGACGACCAGCGCTCGCCGAGCCCCCAATTCGCCCGCCAGCGACCCCAGCGAATCGATCTTATCGGGTCCGAAGACGATGCGCGTGCGCGGCTGGTAGTCGAAAGGAATCATGCACGCTTCGCTGTGGGTTCGCGGGGCGGGAGGTTTTGGCGTTGGGTTCCAACGACAATCCCAATTGGGAGCGGAAAGTCGGTGGCTCGCGCTCGCCCACGGTGCAAGCGAGGCCTGAGAACGTCCAAGGTGGCGTCTCCTCGCATGCGCTTGGGGCTAGCATTTGGTTTGTTGTATGTCACCTATATCTTACCGTGCGGCGGCAAGTCGTTCCTGCGGCAACTGGTAGGCCCGAGCGCGGAACAGGAACTCCACGATGTTCCCTTCGTGGGGCTGCAGCCAATCGAGCTTGATCGTCGGAATGGGGCCAATGTTCAAGCGGTCGATATGCGTGGCGTCGGTCAATTGCCGCTGGAATTTCGCGTCTTCGGTGATGGCCGTGCAGACGAGCGTGGGGCCGATCGATTCGAGCATCTTGTCTTGTGGACACTCGACGACCGTGGCAAACGGATACATGTATTCCGCCTTGGCCAGCGCGACTGACGGCGACTTGCAATGAATGATCGTCGGCCGGAGGTAGGCACAGCGTTCTTTTTCTTCCAGCCGTGGGCCGTACTGACTGGTCATGTCGGTCGCGCCCTCCTCCTTGAGACCCTGTTCGATTTGGCACCAGATGGCTGGCGCGGCACCGGGAATGGTGAATGCGGCCAGACCGGCTTTGGGGTCCTCGGGCGGCAACACCGGAATCGGCCCGAGCCGCTCGGCCAGTGCCTGGGCGATCTCCTTCGTGTGGCGCGAAGCCCAGATGCCCGAACAGTTGATGCAACCACGACCGCTGTTGAGATAAATACTGTCGGCCATCAGGTCGATGTACTTCTCCCAATCGTCGACCAGGTCGTCGCCGAGCAGAATCTTGCTGAAGCCGGGACCGTGGGCCTGCACTTTGGGGTTGCCCTTGTAGCGTTCGACCGTGGGTGTCCCGCCGAAGATCATGCTGCGATCGCAATTGGCCAGCACGGCCGCTCCCACGTCTGGACCGCCGGGATAAATCGAGATCGCTTCCGGCGGGATGCCCGCCTCGGTGAACGCCGCGGTCATGCGATAGGGAGTCCAGGGCTCTTGCGGGCCGGGCTTGAGGACCAGGCCGATCTGCATCGGAATGACCGGCAACCAGAGCGTGTGCACGCCGGGTGAGTTGGAAGGCAGCACCAATCCCACAGCCGGCGCCTGGGCCTGGTAGCTCACCACCACGCCGCGGCTTTCCATGCCATAGCCGTTCGAGAGGATGTTCAGGTCGAGCCCCCGAGTCAGGGCATCGAGCATCTGATCCATGTGCGAGAGCACGAAGAAGTTCTTCTGCATGTTCGCCTTGCACATATGCTCGGGCAGGCCGGTCGAAGCGGACTGCATGTGGGCAAACTCATCAGGCGATTGCGTGCCGTCGCCGAGCGGAAGCGTGGCGTTCAGATACAACTCGCCGGCTTTTTTGACGCGCTCGATCAGGTCGTCGATCGCGATGTCGCGCAGCACTTCGCGAGCATGGGGCGCCTTGCGCATATCGCGCTGCAGCAGTCCCGCATTTGCCTGGCTGACTTTGGCAATCGGTTCGCCGGTGATGAAGTGTTTGACTTCGTCGCTTTCGAGCGAGTCGTAGGGTTTGCCCCAACGCAGGATCGGAATGTTCAGCACGTGAGGAAGTCCTCGAGGGTCGAAATGCGGGACCGGTTGCCGTGTTCACGTCGGCGTGAGCACATTTTGCAGCCGAACGATTTTTTATGTTGTAGTAGCGGCTATATCCGAACGGCGGTCGGTTTGCTTCGACGCCGTCGCCGTTGGATTCGGGCTAAACGAGTTTGTGTTTGGTGATTGACTAATACACGCCGACGGTGGTGGCCTCGGCCGTTTCGTGGAACGGACGGACGCCGCTCACGCCGTCCCAGGGGTATTTAATGTAAGGAGGTTCTCGTTCGCCTTCGTCGCGCTCGAGGAAGCCGGGCACGAAGAACTCCTTGGTCAAAGTCGTGAGCTTGACGCGACCCGTCTGGCCGTAGTCGACCACTTTGTTCTGGTCTTCGAAATCGACGATCTCGAGCACAGCCCGAGGTTGCGGGGCAAAATAGGAGATTTTGTAGTTCTCCTCGGCCGTAACGGGCTTGCTGCAAGCCAGCCCCATCAACGTGTTGCCGTAGGTCGGCGTCATATACACGCCGTCCAGGAACTCTTCGGTGGCGAAACGCGTCCACTGCGGAGTGAACTCGGTGCCGCCGGAGAAGATGCCGGTAATGCCGGCGTCGCGAATCGAACTGCCGCGTTTTTCGAGCTCAAGCGCCAGCGATTCGAGTAGCTTCGGCGTGGTGAACATGCAGCGAATATCGTGGCCGGCGCCGAGGATCGTGATCGCCTGATCGATGCAGTGTTTCTTGTACTCCTCAAGGTGCTCCATCCAGCCCTTTTTGATAAGCTTGATCACCCAGCGAGGATCCAAGTCAATACAGAAGCAGATGCCGCCACGATGTTGCGCCAGATGCTCCACGGCCAACCGCAGCCGCCGCGGACCCGACGGCCCCAACATCAACCAGTTCGCCCCGTGCGGAAAGTATTCGTCAGGGAGCGTGTTGGAGAACAGCGAGTAGTCCACCCGGAAGTCTTCGATGGCGATGCGGCTCTTGGGCACGCCGGTGGTGCCGCCCGTCTCGAAGACATAGATCGGCTTGTCGGCATAGGCCTTGGGCACCCAGCGGCGCACCGGACCGCCGCGAAGCCATTCGTCCTCAAACGGGTCGAACTTCTTCAGGTCGTCAAAGCACTTCACGTCCTTCAGCGGATCAAACTTCAGCGACTTGGCCTTCTCCAACCAAAACGGGCAACCGGTCGACGGGTGGAAGTGCCATTGCACGATTTCGTACGCCTGGGCGTCTAGTTGGTCGCGGGCCCGCTTGACGGCGGCTTCCAATTCTTGGCTGGTGGCCTGGTCCAGTGTGCTCATGAAAACTCCTCACTCGATGGGAACGGAAGCCGGTCATCGGCACCGGCCGGCCGTTCAGGCGGGGAGGAAGCGGCGGGCCGAATACCTGAAAAATACCCAACCCCGGGGCCGAACACAACTACCGCCCCTGGCACGCCGGGGTCTCCGGCGGACGCGGGTAAGCCACTGGGGCGTCAAGGATTGCCAAATCGAAAGATGCGCATTTTTTTGACAAGCCGACCCGCCGCGGAGTATGCTTTTGAGTGCAGTTCTGGCAGTGAAGACGCGCACCCTTTCACATCCGCGCAAACGTCATTCGACCGGGCGGGAGGCGAATCATGAACCTCCGAGAGATTCTGCGATCCAAAGGGACCGTCGTGCATACCATCGACGCGAGCGACTCGCTCGAAGACGTGGTGCAAAAATTGGTGAGCCATAATTGTGGTTCGCTGGTTGTGTTCGACTCGAAGAGCATGTCGCAAGAGATGGTCGGCATCATTACGGAGCGCGACATTCTTCGCGCCTGTGCCGGCCACAAAGCTGCGCTCGATCAGTTGCGCGTGTCCGACGCCATGACCCGCAATGTCGTCGTCGGCTCGCCACAAGACTCGATCGAAGACACGATGGGCCTCATGACCAACCGCCGAATTCGGCACCTGCCGGTCGTCGAGATGGGTGACCTGGTCGGACTCATATCCATCGGCGACGTGGTCAAGACTCAGCACGATCGGTTGACGATGGAGAACCACTACCTCAAGAGCTACCTGCACTCGACGTAGCGCGGGCTCCCAAGGAGTTGAGGTCCACGGCAGGCGAGCGGACCCCGATTGGAAAGCCGCGTAAGGAAGTCCGACGTCCGCTTCCTTCACCCCTTGGCCGCACCGGCGATCTGCCGGAATTCCTTCGGCAGCGGGAAGTAAACTTCCTCCTCGCGGATCGATCGCGACTCGACCTCGGCGCCAAACGTTGCCTGCAAAAGCTCGACGCACTGTTCAACGACCGTTTCTGGCGCGCTGGCGCCCGCGGTTACCAGCACGGTGTCCTCCGGCCGAAACCAAGCCAGGTCGATATCGCGTGGGCCATCGATAAGAAAGGTGCGCGTCGACGTTTCGGTGGCCAATTCGGCAAGTCGCTGACTGTTTGAGCTGTTCTGACTTCCGAGCACCAGCACGGCGTCGGCTTCGCGAGCCAGCAAGCGAACGGCTTCCTGGCGGTTTTGCGTGGCGTAGCAAATATCGGCTTTTGGCGGACCGACGATATGCGGAAAACGCTCTTCGAGGCGGCAGATGATCCGACTGGCATCATCGACCGAGAGCGTCGTTTGCGTCAGATATGCGAGCTTCTCCGTCTTCAACTCCAAGCGATCGACGTCCTGCGGCGACTCGACCAGGATGATCGCTTCGGGGGCCTCGCCCATCGTGCCGATCACTTCGTCGTGTCCTTCATGCCCGATGAGGATAATCGTATAGCCTTCCTTCGCGTAGCGAACGGCCTCCAAGTGAACTTTGATCACGAGCGGACAGGTGGCGTCGACCGTCTTCAATCTGCGCTCGGCTGCAACCCGTCGGACCTCCGGCGAAACGCCGTGTGCCGAGTAAAGCAGCGTCTCCCCCAGCGGGACCTCCGAGAGGTCCTCGACAAACACGGCCCCCTTGGCCCGAAACCGTTCGACCACATACTTGTTGTGGACGATCTCGTGATAAACGTAGACGGGCGTACCGAAGATCTTGATGGCCAACTCCAAAGTTTCGATGGCCATATTGACGCCGGCACAGAATCCGCGTGGGCTGGCGAGGATGATCTTCATGGGCCAATTGCCCGTAGTCGGGGCCTGGGAAGAAGTTTGGTCGCTTGGGCGTGGGCTGCCGGAAGTGCTATCACGGCAACGGGTCTGGCTTTGCAAGGTGTAAGCGATTCATCATAATGCACCTGCCTGCAAATGAGAATAGACACGCTGGACGGATCCCTGTTGCCTTAACCGCAAACATTTCTGTTACATCACGGATGGAGGCTTGTTTGATGGGGCAGTTCTCGGTAGTCGCCGAGCTCGGCCGACTCGGGCCTGAATCTTGCGCCTCGCGACGGTTTTCGGCGGAAGAAGCCGCAACCTACTGTCGTCAACTGGCTCGCCGTCACTACGAGAATTTTACCGTGGCCAGCCGGCTGCTGCCTCGCCGGCTGCTTCCGCATTTTTTTGCCGTCTATGCTTATTGCCGGTGGGCTGATGATCTGGCTGACGAAACGGGCGATCCCGAACGCAGCTTGGAACTGTTGGGTTGGTGGCAGCAGGAGCTCGAGCGTTGCTACGCCGGCGAAGCCGAGCATCCGGTGTTTGTCGCGCTGGCACCGACAATTCGAGAGTTCGATATTCCACGCGAGCCGTTTTTGCAACTTCTCTCCGCCTTTCGTCAGGATCAGCAAACGACGCGCTATGCCACGCCGGCCGACGTGCTGGATTATTGCCGGCGCTCGGCCAATCCCGTGGGCCGACTGGTTTTGTACCTCGGTCGCTGCCATGACCAGCGGCGAGGAGAACTTTCCGACGCGATTTGCACGGGCCTGCAATTGGTGAACTTTTGCCAGGACGTGGCCCGCGATTGGCGGAACGACCGGGTTTATCTGCCGGCCGAAACACTGGCGCGAGCCGGATACGACGAGGCGATGTTTGCCCGCGGCGCGTGCAATGCCCCGTTTCGCGCGGCATTGGCCGAGGAAGTCGCCCGGGCCGAACGCTACTTGCGGCAAGGCATGCCGCTCGTGGAGTTGATGCCGCGCGATTTACGGCTCGACGTCGCGCTGTTTGCGGCCGGCGGCCTGGCGATGGTTCGAGCAATTCGAAGAATCAATTACAACGTTTGGCGGGAGCGTCCCACGTTGTCAAAGGGAGCTCAACTGCGGCTACTGGCCGGATGCTGGTGGCGCACGCGAAGTTTTACAGGACGTAAGAGCGGCAGGGAAACTCGCCCATGAACGATGGACTGGAAGCCAGCTACGCACATTGCCAGGAGATTGCCCGCGCTTCGGCGTCGAGCTTTTACTATTCGTTTCTGCTGCTTCCGAAGCGGCAACAGATGGCAATGTGCGCCCTCTATGCCTATTTGCGCCGTACGGATGACTTGGGGGACAGCTCCGAGCCGATAGAAATCCGGCGGGTGGCGCTTGCCCAGTGGCGCCGTTCGTTGTTGCGATCGCAGGACGGCCACCACGACGATCCCTTGCTGCCGGCGCTGACCGATACCGTGCGAAATTGCGGTATTTCGCTGCGGCATTTGGAGGACGTGATCGACGGCGTGGAAATGGATCTCGAGCCGGTCGGCTATGAAACGTTCGACGACCTGGCCGAGTATTGTCACCGCGTGGCCTCGGCCGTTGGCCTGGCCTGTTTGCCGATTTGGGGCTGTACGAGCGAGGCCGCCGAAGTGCCCGCGCGAAGTTGCGGTCTGGCGTTCCAACTCACGAACATCCTTCGCGATTTGAAAGAGGACGCCGAACAAGGTCGGGTTTACCTACCTGGTGAGGACTTCCAGCGATTCGACTATACACCCGACGAATTGCGCGCCGGGGTGCGCAACGACCGATTTCGTCAGCTCATGCAATTTCAGATCGCCCGGGCCGAACGCTTGTACGAAGCCGGCAGTGAACTGGTTTCGCACCTCTCGACCGATGGCCAGCGGATACTCGGCAGCATGACGGCCGTCTATCGCGCACTGCTGGCCGAAATAAAACGGCTCGACGGCGACGTACTGTCGCGCCGCGTGCAGCTCAGTCCCTGGCAAAAGATGCGAATTGCCTCGCAGTGGTATGCCGGCGGCACCACGGCGGTTGAAAGTACGGTCGGCGCCGCGGTGCCATGATGTCCGGCGGCGAAAGCCGACCGAGCGTCGCGATCGTGGGCGGCGGGCTGGCCGGAATGGCAGCGGCCGTGGCGCTGGCCGACGGCAATTGCCGCGTTCAGATTTTTGAAGCCCGACGCGCGCTCGGCGGTCGGGCCGGCTCGTTTCGCGATTCCAACACGAACGAAGTCGTTGATCAGTGTCAGCACGTCAGTATGCGGTGCTGCACAAACCTGGCTGACTTTTGCCGCCGCGTCGGAATCGCGGATCTATTTCGCCACGATCGCCAACTGCACTTTATCGGTCCCGACGGGCACGATTATCCATTTTACGCGAGCTGGCTTCCGGCCCCATTCCACTTGGCACCGGCGTTTTGGGGGCTGAAGTTTCTCTCGGTGCGCGACCGACTTGCAATCGGCAGAGCGACGTGGAATTTGATGCGAATGCGGGCCGACGACGTCGAAGGTTCGCCGACAATCGGCGCGTGGCTCAAGCGGCAAGGTCAGACGCCACGGGCGATCGAATTGTATTGGAACGTGATCCTGGTCAGTGCGCTCGGCGAAGAGCTCGACCGCGCCTCGTTGGCCGCGGCGCGGAAAGTGATTGTCGACGGGTTCCTTGCGTCACGAGAGGCCTACGTCGTCGAGGTGCCGCGGGTGCCGCTGGGCGAACTCTATGGCGCATCGCTCGAGCGCTGGCTGACCGAGCACGGGATCGAGCTGCATCTGAACAGGGCGGTCAGACGCGTGAGCTACGACGACCGGCCAGAAATCGCAATGGCTAGTGGCGAGAAAATGCAGCCCGACTACGTTGTGCTGGCCGTGCCGTGGTTTCGGCTGCGCGACTTGGTGGACGCAAGCCTGGCCCAGCGTTGGCCGTGGCTCGCCGCCGTCGATGCGATCGAGCCATCTCCGATCACGGGTGTGCACCTCTGGTTCGATCGCCCCATCATGCCGCACGAACATGCCGTGCTCGTGGGGCGGCTGAGTCAATGGGTGTTTCATCGCTCGGCGAACAATTCGGACGGCGCTGGTGGACACTATTACCAAGTTGTCGTCAGCGCATCGCGCGATCTGGCCGGCCGGGACCGCGAGGAGATTATCGACGAAGTCTGCCGGGAATTGGGAGCCATTTGGCCTGCCGCGGCGGCGGCAAAACGACTGCATGCCCGCGTTGTGACGGATCGGGCCGCCGTCTTTTCGACTTGCCCTGGTCTCGACCGCGTAAGGCCGGCACAAACAACCGGCGTGCCAGACATACTCGTTGCGGGAGACTGGACCTCGACCGGCTGGCCCGCGACGATGGAGAGCGCGGTACGGAGCGGGTATTTGGCTGCCGAGAATATTCTTAAGTCAGTTGGAACGTCACAGACGCTGATTGTTGGCGATCTTCCGCGGGGAGCCATTTCGCGTTTACTCATCAAGGGCTAAGCCGCCTGCCGCCCGACGAGAGGCCTAGGAGGCCTTGCGCGTTTCGCGAGCCATGCGACGGCGTTCGGCCCGCGAGAGGCGCTGTTTTGGCGGACCAGACGAGGAGTCGCTGATTGCGTTGATGGCGGGACCTGGTTTCGTTTCGGTTGGCTTGATCGGCTCTTTTTCCAGCGGCGTGACATCCACCGGATCGAGGTCGGTGCGCAGCTTCAAGGCCGGTTTGCGCGGTGCTGTCTCCTTGACGGCCATCTCCTTGGGCACCGCGACCGGCTTCTCGCGTTTGTTCTTGGCCGAAGACAGCGTCGCGCCGGCAACGTCCAATTGAATCTGGCGTCCGTAAACAACGAAGGTCGCCAATACGAATACGTAGCCGATGAGCCAGCTGCCGCGGCTTGAGAGCGGCGCCACCGAAGGTTCGACCGCCACCGGCCATTGCCAGTAAACCGCGGCCGCGGTCGCAAATCCGAGCGTCGCGATGCCCAACATCATGAGCGCCGCCGTGCAACGACGCATTTCCAGGGCTAGTCGAATTCCCAGGGCCGTTCCCAGCAGGCCAATGGCCGCCGGCCAGACGATTTCAAACCGCAGGTGTCCCCACTCAGTTGCCAAACGCGCTACGGCTCGACCCAGTTCCAGCAACCTCGTGCTTTCGGCCAGACTGAGCGTTAGGCAGACCGCGGCCGCGAGTATCCACACTCGGTAGCGACCGTGATAATCGTCCAACCGATGTCGCCGGAGCGTGTATATGAACACGGCGGTGGCGGCCGTCAGGCCGAGCAGGGTCGACGCCAACCAGCGTCCCAACGAAGCGGGCGCTTCGAGGCGCAACGCAACAACGGCTTCTGCCCCCAGTAGCGGTGCCAGCGAAGCTGCCGTGACGTGCAATCCCAAGCATCCCCCGACGGCAATCAGGCACGCGCCGATATACAGCACAATCGCCAACCGCGAGAACGGAAACAGCGTGTGCACTTGCCGTTTACGTGCTTCGTGGGCGGCCTTGGAATAGGCCTGCGCCGTTTCTCCCACATCGCTCGAACCACCCCCCGCCAATCGGATTGGTGGCGAATCGCCGGCAATCTCGGCGTCGTCGGTGAGCAGGCGTCTTCGTCGTTCAGGGCGCAAGGACATAGAGCGTCAAATCGCGGCTCACTCTTAGGCACATCTACGCGTGCGAAGCGTGCCAGCGGGTGGGAAGGCTTGAGGGCAAGGTCGGCGGGGAAAGTTTCGACTCTATCGAATTCGGCAACCGCGGCCGGGCGTCTCCACCCGAAGCCGTGCAATCGAGTGGCCGAAGGACAAGCGGCGATGCGCGCGCTCTAGCCGATCGTCGGAACGGCCGCACAACCGACAAAATCTTCCCAGTCGACTGCGCGGAGACGGGGTTTTGACGCAACCGAAAATCCGACCTAAGTTTACTAACGATGCTCTTGAATGTTTGCCGCAACCTCGTCACCGGAAGAGTCCGGGTGATCGGCGAGGTCGATCGCCGGTGACTGGATGCAGCGGGGCTGCATTACATTCTTATCCGAGCAGCCATTCGCGACCTCTTCGGCTCCATGCCGTAGCGGAAGTTCTTCGCAGAGAACGGAGCAATCAGTTGAGCACGCTTGTGCCTGATCCCGACGCATCCGACCTGGCACCGCAACCTCCGATGGCGACGTACGAAAATCGCCTGATCGAGGTTCGCCTGGGCATCGCCAGCAGCCTGCTGGCAGCCCTGCGAAAGAAGCACGCGCCGGCCGCGGCACATTCGCTGCGCGTGGCGCTTGGCTGTTCCTCGTGGGCATTCGCCATCGGCGTGCAGAACGAAGAGCGCGACGAGTTGGAAGTGGCCGCGCTGCTGCACGACATCGGCAAAATCGGCGCGCCCGATCGCCTGCTGCTCAAACCCGCGCCGTTGGATATCGAAGAGGCGCGGCTGATGGATCAGTATCGGATTGAAGGTTTGGATATTCTGGCCCATTGTTGCCCATCACAGTCGATCGTCGACATCATACGCCATTCGGCAGCGCGGTACGACGGCACGCGGCCGAACTATTCGTTGGTCGCAAAGAACATTCCGGCCGGCGCGGATGCTGGCGATTGTCGATGCCTTTGATTCAATGACCACCGACCAGGTTTACCGGCCCGCCATGTCGCGCGAACGTGCGCTCCACGAACTATTCGAAAACGCCGGTACGCAGTTCGACCCCGACATGGTCAAATCGTTCAGTGAGTTGAATATCGGAGCGCACCTGCACCAGAAGGTGATCAGCCACTGGCTTAAGACCCTCGATCGGCGGAAGGCCAATCAGTTCTGGCGCAACACGCCTCCGGCCTTGCTCGACGAGCCGCCTATTCCGACCGAAAACTTGTTCCAGCAGAAGTTGCTCGACAACATGTTCGACGCCGTCGTGTTCGTCGACTGCAACATGCGGATTATCAAATGGAATCGTGGCGCCGAACGGCTCACCGGAGTCTCCAGCGAGAGCGTGTTGCATCGCAACTGGTCACCGACGCTAATCGGGCTCGCCGATGAGAAGAAGGGCGATTTGCTGGGCAACGACTGCCCCATCACCTACTGTGTAATGACGGGTGTCCAGTCGCTCCGACGACTGCACGCCCGCACCAATGACAAGGTGCTTGCCGTCGACGTGCATACGGTGCCGGTGGTCGGTCCGGACGGTACTACTCACGGCGCGGCCATGCTGCTGCATGACGCCTCGCCGCAGGCCTCGCTGGAAGAGCAGTGCAATAATTTGCACGAGCGGGCCACCAAAGACCCGCTCACGCAAGTTGCCAACCGGGCCGAGTTCGACCGGTTACACCATTTGTTTGTCAACGCGCATTTGGAATGCAACGTTCCGTGCAGCCTGATCATTTGCGACATCGACCACTTCAAGTCGGTCAACGACAACTATGGACACCCAGCGGGCGACGATGTGCTGCGGTCGTTTGGGCAGGTGCTAAAGAGCGAATGTCGCAGCGGCGACGTCGTGGCCCGTTACGGTGGCGAAGAGTTCGTCATCCTTTGTGCCAACTGCACCAACGCCACCGCCGCGCGACGGGCCGAAGATCTCCGACGGACGATCGGCGAGCGGTCCCAGACGGCGTTGAACGGCAACGTGGTGACGGTCAGCTTCGGCGTCACCGAAATTCAACCAGGCGATACGCCGGAGTCGATGTTGAGGCGGGCCGACCGGGCGTTGCTGGAAGCCAAACGAATCGGCCGCAATACCGTCGTGCAATTGGGCGACGGACTGAATAAGCTGCCGCCTGGTGAATCCTCCGTCACGCTTGAGGGAAAGCCAACCGGCGAATTAATGATCGACACCGTGCTGGTCACGTCCGTGCCTCTGAACATTGCTGTCGAAAAGCTGCGGGGATTCGTGCTCGATCATCACGCTGAAATCCTGGGGATCAAATACGATCGAATCGACCTGCGGATCGACGCGCAGCAAGGACAGCCGAATCGGCGCCGCTCCGATCGAACGATTCCGTTCCATGTCGAATTGAAATTCGCCGAGCAGCGCGTCACGCTGCGCAATGCCGAAGGCGACGCAACCGGCCGCGTGCTGAAGACTCGCGTGCGCGTGTCGATCTACTTGCTGCGCACGCGCGATCGCCGCAACGCCGAGATCACAATGCAGGCCAGCGCCATCCTGGCCGCCATTCAAGCCTATCTGATGGCCCAACAAGACGCGACCAATCCCGAGCCTGATGGCTCACGTCGCGCCGTCAACATGCTCGCCCCGTGGTTGAAGCTGCGGAGCTAGAAGTTGCCGCGCATTCGGCATGCTCGCCACGCGACGTTTCGGGATCGCTGACGGCAACAACCGACCGCCGATGGTGTCGGCATGTGCTCAACGATTGTCAGTTTGCGGTGAATCGGGTATGCTGCGCGGTCTTGCCGCGGACAAATGCACCGATGTTTCAAGTTTCGGCCAGGCGCGGCACTGATTTTGCACGCGATAAACGGCGACCACACCGCAACAGGAGGAGATAGACGATGCCTTACGAACTTCCGGCGCTGCCCTACCCGAACAATGCTCTCGAGCCCCACATTGATGCGCGCACGATGGAAATCCATCACGACAAACACCATCAGGCCTACGTCAACAACGTGAACAAGGCCATCGAAGGGACCGAATGGGACAAGCTGCCGGTCGACGAACTCTGCCGCAAAATCGACCAGGTGCCCGAGAAGATCCGTACGGCGGTGCGCAACAACGGCGGCGGGCATTACAACCACTCGTTGTTCTGGACCACGATGGGTCCTGGCAAGGGCGGTAAGCCGAGCGGCAAGTTGGCTGAAGCGATCGAGAAGGAACTGGGAGGCTTCGACAAGTTCAAGGCCGACTTTAGCGCCGCCGCGGCCGGCCGCTTTGGCAGCGGTTGGGCCTGGCTGACGGTCAAGGATAAGAAACTCGTCGTCGAAAGCACGCCGAACCAAGACAATCCGCTCATGGCCGGCGCCGTGCCGATCCTGGGAATTGACGTCTGGGAGCACGCGTACTACTTGCACTACCAGAACCGCCGTCCCGACTACGTCGCCGCGTTTTTCAACGTGATCGATTGGGACGCCGTTGGCAAACTCTACGACGCAGCCACGAAATAAGCCTGCTGGCGATGCTGGCAGCCAGCCAATTGGCGCCACAAGATTTGGGCTCGCGCGCGTACTCTCGTCCGATGGCACCGCGCGGGCCGAGCTTTTGGCGTTGACCGGCTAGAGGCGTTTCCTATAATCCCCGCCCTGCGTGGGGCCGAAAGCTCAACCAGGAAACCTGCGACCCGGTGAACTTTTTGAATCCGGGTCGCGACGCGGGCCGTTAGATTTCGAATATCGACAAAGGTCGAGGCAGCTTGCCCCAACCAGATGTGCGGTGGACGGAAGTTTCTGGCGGTCGCTTTCGACACTTCACCAATCAAATCACACGTCCTCAGGGAAGAGGACCGCCTAGGGCCATGCGACAGGGAAGTCGCGCGAGCCTCGGTGCGATCCCTTCTCGCGTTCACCGAAAAGGGACCAGTGCGTCATGCGAGCGATGCCCGCCCAAACCGCGATCGTACTTGTTACGGTGTTGGCTCTTGCCGGCTGTCGCAGCGGCAGTTCGGGCTGGAGTTGGAACCGCAAGAAGTCAAGCGCCGCATTGGCCAAGACGGCCGATCCGCAATTGCCCTCGGCCACAGCCAGCCCCACGGTCGACTATGCGTCGAGCACCTACGCCTCGACGGCCGGAGCACCCGCGGGCGCCGCCACACAAGCGGGCGCGTTGGCCTTTGCGGCACCCGCGGCCACCGGTTCGCTCGACGGAACCCCCTACCCGGGTGCAACAGCGGGCTACAACAACCCGCCAGCCGCTGGTGCGGATCCGGCCGCGATGGTCGGGGCGCCGCAACAAGGGGCTTATTCCGACGCCTACGGACAACCACCCGCGGCCGCGCCAGCCACCGGTTATCCAACGACAGGGGCCCCCGACGCGTATCAAGCGGCATCGCAAACGGCGGCGAACCCCTACGGCGGAACCGTAGCGGCCAATCCTTACGGTGCAACCGCCGCCGCAAATCCCTATGGTGCCCCAGCCGGGGCTAACCCGTATGCCGGCGGGGCCGCGCCCGGCTATGACGCGATGCCCCCTGATCATTACGGCGCCACCGCGGCGGCCGCGCCGCCAGGCAACCCTTATGGCGCGGTTCCGCAGGCCGCGGCGACAGCGAATCCCTATGCGTCGCCCGCTCAAACCGAGCAAGCGGCCGCCGACCATTATGGCGCGCAGCAATCGGCCGATCCGTACGGTGCCCCCGCTCCGCCATCGGCAGCGCCGGCTGACGCCATGGCCGATGCGCCACCGGCCGGCGGCTATCAGCCCGGCAGCACGGACTATGCTCCGGGCGACACGGGTTACTCGCCGCCAGGCGTGCCACAATACGAAATGCCGGCCGAGCCAAATGTCGTCGCGCAGCGAAAGGATCCCTATTACCGACCAGGCGGCACGACCGACTACATTCCCGAAACGAGAACCCCCACGGCCGTCGCCGATCGCTACAGCAACCCGGCCTCGGCCTACTCGCAAGCCAATCCGTACATGTCCCCCGACGGCAGCAACTCGCCGGCAAAGGGATATACGCAGTAGACGACGGCGAACGAACTGAGAACTCCGCCGCTGGCTAGCGAAGGTTCGCGGGGTTTGGCGCGGCAAGTGTTTTCAGAAAGTCCAGCACGGTGGATTGTTCTTGCGCCGGCAATGCCTGAAAGAGTTGCACTGATCCGGCCGCTTCGCCGCCATGGTAGGAAATCGCTTCGTCAATCGTCTCGGCGCGGGCCATCGTGAAAATAGGGCCCGGAATCGCGCACTCCCCACAGCGGCAGTGTCTTCCATTCGCGTTTTCGCTCGTCAAGAGACAGCGGTGCGCTGGCAGTCCTGACTTGCGCTAGGCTGACGCCGTAGGCCCCGCCCGCCGTTCGCCGCGGCCGTACCGCGGTCGAACCGGCCGGCGCCGGCGACGGGTCGGCCAACTGCTCGCCCATGTCGTGGACCAGCAGGTCGCTGTACAGTCCGACAACGTGGGCGAGCGTTCGGCGATGGCAAACGGCACAACCAACACGGTTGAATAGCTCTTCACCGTGCTCGATCTGCCTGGCCTGCTGGCGGTCTTCAGGCAGGATTTGACGGGGCGTCGGCAACTGGGCGACGAAGGCCATCAGGTCGTGCGACTGGCCGCAAACACCAGCGACGTGCGGCGTGACCCAGGCTCGTTTGCCCGAACGGACGACCGGTGGGGGCTAAGCCAACACGTCCTCAATCACCCGGCCGTGCACGAACGTCAGGCGTTGTTCGGCGCCGTTGTGGAAGTAGCTGAGGCGGTGGTGATCGAGCCCGAGCAGATGCAGGATCGTAGCGTGCAGTTCATAGACGCTGCTCGAGTTTTCCACGGCCTGGTAACCGAATTCGTCCGTGGCGCCATAGCTGGTGGCCCGCTTGACGCCGGCCCCGGCCAACCACACGGTAAACCCCTTGGGATTGTGATCGCGGCCCTTCGCACCTGCTTGGAAGGTTGGCATCCGGCCGAACTCGGTACACCACACAACCAGCGTATCGTCGAGCATGCCGCGGGCCTTCAGGTCCTTGAGCAACGCCGCGGCGGGCTGATCGAGGATCGGGGCATGCACCGAATACTGATCCTTGATCGCCTTGTGGCCATCCCAGTTGCCGACTCCCTCACCCATCGCGTAGGCGCCGTTGAACAACTGGACGAAACGGACGCCCCGCTCGAGCAGGCGCCGGGCGAGCAGGCAATTGCGGGCGAAGCCGGCCTTGATCTTGTTGGCATCTTCAGTGCCATAGGCTTCGTGCGTGGCCGCTGTCTCGCGCGAGAGGTCCGAAACTTCCGGGCGCTGAGCTGCAGTTTGGCGGCCAGTTCGTAGCTGGCGATCCGCGCGTAAGCTCCGTGTCACCGGGATTTCGTTCCAGGTGCTTGTCGTTAAGTAGCTTCAAAAAGTCGCGCGTGGCGGTTTGGGCCCGGGGGCTAACCTGGCTGGGTGTGGACAGGTTCGAGATGGGCTGTTGCGTGTTGAACGACGTTCCCTGGAACACGGCTGGCAAAAAGCCGCTCGACCAGTTGTTCGGCCCCACTTGCGGAATCCCGCGCGGATCAGGAATCGCCACGAACGCTGGCAAGTTGTCGCACTCGCTCCCCAGGGCATAGGTCACCCAGGCTCCGGCGCTCGGATAGCCTTCAAGCGTGAAGCCGGTGCTCATGAAATTCTCGCCCGGTCCGTGCGTATTGGTCTTCGACGTCATCGAGTGGATGAAGCACATGTCGTCGGCCAGCTCGGCCAGGTTCGGCAGCAGATCGGAAACGTACTTGCCGCTCTCACCGCGCGGCTTGAACTCCCAAGGACTCTTGATCAGATTGCCGTTCTTCCCCTGGAACGTGACCAGGTTGTCGAGCCCCGGCATCGGCGTGTCGTGCCGCTTGATGAGTTCGGGCTTGTAGTCCCACGTATCCAGATGGCTGCACGCGCCCGAACAGAAGATCATGAGCACGCGCTTGGCTTTGGCCGGAAAATGCGGCTGCCGCGCTGCCAGGGGCGCGTCGGGAACGATGCTCGGGCGGATCGGTCCCAGTTCGTTGCCCAGCAGCAACCCTTCACGCGAGAGCAAGCTCGCCAGCGCAATCCCGCTCAACCCACCTGCCGCATGCGTCAAAAACCCTCGTCGATCCAAGAGTCGCCGACCAGCGTGGGAAAGCACAGGATCGTGAACATCGCGAGAGGGCATATTTGACTTTCCACTGATGGACGACGGCGAAGCTAGTTCACGTACAAAAACTCGTTGCTGTTGTAGAGCGCGCGGCAGAAGATCATCAGTCCCTGATCGTGGACTAGAGATTCAGCAGCCTTGAGTTCATCGTTATCGGGCTCGCGGCCAAAGGCCAGCCAGAAGGCTCGGCGGACCTGGTCGGCAGGTGTCTTGGCTTCGCGCTCCAGCCGCTGGGAGAAGAGTTCGGCCTGTTGCATCATGAAAGAGGCATTCAGCAGGTTGAGTGCTTGCAGCGCCGTTGTCGAGACATTCCGACGACCGACGACCTGCGTGGCGTCGGGGCAATCGAATTCTCCGAACGTGCCGTCCTGGCGTGAGCGCGGCTTCTCTTGAAAGACCATCCGCCGCCAATCAGCGGATCCGAATTCCTCTTTTGGCGCGTAAACCCGCACGTAGTTGTCGTTCGGCGCGAAGGGGCTGTAGCCGGGACCTCCCATTGTCAGGTTGAGGACTCCGCTGGTACTAAGAATACTGTCGCGAATCGGCTCGGCTTCGAGCCGCCGCGGGGGAAAACGCCACAGCAGACGGCAATCGGCGTCCTGAGCCGCCGCGTCGGCGTTGAATTGACTCGCTTGTCGATACGTGTTCGAGAGCATGATCAATCGGTGAATTTGCTTTGGATGCCAGCCTCGCTCCATGAATTCGGTGGCCAGGTAGTCGAGCAACTCGGGATGCGACGGCCGTCCACCGTTAAAGCCGAAATCGCTTGGCGTTTTCACCAACCCCTGGCCGAAGTGGTAATGCCAGATGCGGTTCACCATGACCCGCGCGGTCAACGGGTTCGACCGGCTGCCGATCCATTTGGCCAGCGCGATCCGCCGCTTGGCTTCCGGCGTGTCAGGCGGCAAGACGAGCGGGTCGCCGACAGCCGCAATCGCGGCCGGCGGAACCTCGTCGCGCTGTTGCATGGGGTCGCCGCGATAGTAAATCCTGGTGACTTCCGGCTGCTTGAATGTGCCGAGATACGCCATCGTGGGCGAGAGGGCTTCAAGCTGCTTGCGCAACACAGCCGCCTGTTGTTCGAGTTGTTCAACCCGCTCGCCGATTTCCGGCGGCAGGCCGCTCGATCGTAGCGGCGGTTGCCGCTTGGCCTGGGGATCGTATGGTTGCCGATCATCGGCGGTCGCGACCGGCCGCCAGTCGTCGCCCGAGTCGCTGACGTCGATGCGGTATTTCGTTGCCAAACGGTCGGCGAACTTCCCTTCGCGGTCGCGTGCCCACTCGACTCGTTCAATGAGTGCTGGCTGGGGTAGCTCGATCTGCACCCAGCCGCCGCCAGTCTCGGCGGAAATCCAGCTGTGGGAATTACCGTACTGCGCGTCGTTGAGGTGCTCCAGGCGATGGATTTTGCTGGTGCCCCCGGCGTATACGCTGGACGCCGTGGCCTTTGCGCCCAGGCTGGCCAAGGCCACATTCCGCGGGTTGTCTTCACCGGTGAAGATCTCGAACTCGTCAATGCACGGTTCGACGTTGCTTGTCTCAAGCACGGTAAAACGCACGAACCGCGCGGAGACCGGCTCGAAGCGATCGACGTTTAGCCGCACATTCACGGCCGCGCGCAGCGTGCCTTCTTTTGCTCCGTCCACATGGGCCAGCGGCTGGTATCGCGCCGTCAGGTCGTTCGCTTCTTGCTCCAGACGATCGAGTTGTTCACGAAGCTTGGCCGCCCTTTGCCGGCGCTGTTCAGAATCTTCGGTGCGCAGCTCGCGCGTGCCGTGTTGCACGCCGGCGAAGATCGCCTGCAGGGAGTAATAGTCGCGCTGCGCGATCGGGTCGAACTTGTGATCGTGACATTTTGCGCACCCGGCCGTCAGACCCAGGAAAGCCGTGGTCGTCGTCGACAGCATGTCGTTGAGATCATTGGCTCGTTGATTGAGCGTCAATTCCGGGTCGGGGCTGGCCACCTCGTCATGCGTTCCCCCGACGAGGTAACCGGTTGCGGCGTCGTCTTCAACCTGGTCGCCAGCCAACTGGCGGAAAATGAATTCGGGATAAGCCAGGTCGTCGTTAAATGCTGCGATTACCCAGTCGCGATAAGGCCAGGCGTTTGGCCGCGGCAAGTTCTTCTCGTAGCCGTCGCTCTCGCCAAAGCGCACGATGTCGAGCCAATGTCGAGCCCAACGCTCACCGTATCGGGGAGACGCCAACAGCCGATCGACGAGTTGCTCGTACGCGTCCGGCGAGGTGTCGGCCACGAAGGCCGCAATCTCCTCAGGTGTTGGCGGCAACCCATGCAGGTCGAGCATGGCGCGGCGAATGAACGTGGCCCGATCCGCTTCGGGGGCCGGCTCCAGTTGCGCTGCTTCCAGCCGCGCGAGGACGAACGAGTCGACAGGCGTTCGCACCCAGCCGTCTTGCTTCACGCTGGGAATTGCCGGTTGCCGGGGTACCTCGAGCGACCACCAATCACGGCCAGCCCGCGCATCGGTCGTGAATTCGAACGCGCTGAGCTGGCGCGTGTCGGGCCATGTGGCGTCGGCTTTAATCCAAGCTTCCAGGCGAGCCACCGCATCGGCCGGCACTGGCGCTGCTTTTCCTTCGGGTGGCATTTCGCCGGCTCGAATCCTCTCGAGCAGATAACTCGCGTCCAGGTCTCCCGGCGTAATGGCCGCCGCTCCACTATCGCCGCCGGCCAGCACCTTGTCGCGGGACGTCAAATCCAGTCCACCGGAGGCTTCGCTAGGGTTGTGGCAACTGACACAATGCCGCACCAAAAGCGGAGCCACGTGTCGGTCGAATAGATCGCTATTGTCCGTTTCTTCAGCAGCAGGATCGCCAGCGGGAACTTCCTGGGCGCGAACCAACGACGGGCACGCCAAAAAGACGATCAGCAGCAGCCAGGCAGGAAATCGCAAACCGGTAGTCCTCATGCGATTGCGGCTAAAGGCGGGTACCTACAGCCCTTACGATAATTCCCTTTGGCTGGGCCTGTCAAATTGGCTGTCGATGGCACGACGATACATATACATGTTGTCCACATCGGCAACGCCGACACTGGCCGTACTCCCCAGCTCCTTTGTGGCGTGCGAAATCCGGCAGGACCTGTGTGAGCCGCCGGCCGTATCGGCAAAGCACCTCCGACCGTGGGCGTCTTCGTCTATCTATTCCGCCAACACCGCGCGAGCGCGCTGTCGGCCAGAGCCCTGGCGAAGTTCGCACATGTGCTCAGGCGCACGCACGCACACCTGAGCGGGCGCGCACCGCTCGCATATCGCACACCGCTAGTGCTTGGTAGTTGCCGATTTACAACGCTGGTATACAAATTGCATCACGCCGGATCACTCGCGCCGGTCAGGCGCCCCACCGGTCACTTGCCAGGACTGCAACCAAGGGGCGCGACATTGCCTCGCAGGGCAAGGGAGGATCGACAGATGGGCAAGCGGCTTCTCTCGCTGACATGTCTCGCGGTCGGCGTGGTTTCCCTACAGTTTGCGGACGTTCGAGCCGAAGACAGCTCGCCGATCGGCAAGAAAATTGACGCCTTCTCGGCAAAGGACGTCGATGGCAAACAGCATCAGTTGTCAGACTTTGCCGACAAGAAGCTGGTCGTCGTGGCGTTTATGGGCACGGAGTGCCCGCTGGCCAAACTTTACGGCCCGCGATTGGCAGCCCTCGAGGACGAGTTCGCCGACAAGAGCGTGGCGCTGGTGGTGGTCGATTCGAATCAGCAGGACTCGATCGCCGAAATCGCGCACTATGCGCGGCTTCATGGCATCGCGTGCCCCGTGCTGAAAGACGTGAACAACGTGATCGCCGACCAATTCGGCGCGATCCGCACGCCGGAAATGTTCGTGCTCGATCAAGACCGCGTGATTCGCTATTGGGGCCGCGTGGATGATCAATTCGGATTTCAAGGCAACGGCATCGCCTATCAGCGCGAAGAACCGAAGCGTCGGGATTTGGCGGTCGCCATCGAAGAATTGCTCGCCGGCAAGCCAGTTACCCAGCCGGTGACGCTGGCACAAGGTTGTCACATTGGCCGTGTCAAAAAGCCCGTGGCCGACAGCAAGGTTACCTTTACTAAAGACATCGCCGCGATCTTCAATGCCAACTGCGTGGCGTGTCACCGCGAGGGTCAGATTGGTCCATTCCCGATGACGACCTACGAGCAATGCGTGGGCTGGGCCGAAATGATTCGCGAAGTGGTTGCCGAGCGGCGCATGCCTCCCTGGCATGCCGATCCGGACGTGGGGCATTTCGCCAACGACGCACGCCTGAGCGACAAGGAAAAGGAGTTGATCTTCACGTGGGTGGACAACGGAGCACCCGAGGGCGACCCGAAGGAACTGCCGCCGGCCCCCAGTTTTCCGGAAGGCTGGCAGATTCCGACTCCGGACGAAGTACTGTACATGGCGGACAAACCATACGAAGTGCCGGCCAGTGGAACGATTGAGTACCAACGCTTTGTCGTCGACCCCGGTTGGACCGAAGACAAGTGGGTGCAAGCGATCGAATGCGTTCCGGGGAATCCGGCGGTCGTGCACCACATCATCGTCTACCTGGTGCCGCCGGGCGTAACGCCCACGGGCCGGGCCGGGCGGCTGCGTTCGAACTGGCTGGGAGCCTATGCTCCCGGACTACGCCAGGTCCCGCTGCCCGAAGGTTACGCCCGCTTCGTGCAAAAGGGGACGAAGTTTCTGTTCGAGATGCACTACACGGCGAACGGCACGAAGCAGCTTGATCGCAGCTTTGCGGGCTTTGTATTTGCCGACCCGAAGACGGTGAAGAAGGAAGTGGCCGTGCAGAATGCCGCCAACTTCACCTTCAAAATCCCGCCTCAAGCCGCTGACTATCCGGTCGAGGCCGACTACGTCTTTCGGAACAACTCGCTGTTGCTCTCCGTGTCGCCTCACATGCACCTGCGCGGCAAGGATTTCCGGTACGACTTGATCTATCCGGATGGCAAGTTGGAAACCGTGCTTTGGATTCCGATGTACGATTTCGGTTGGCAGACGACGTATGAATTGGCCGAGCCGAAGTATTTGCCCAAGGGGACGCGGATGCACTGCGTAGCCCACTTCGACAACTCCGAGGACAATCTGGCGAACCCCGACCCATCGGCGGAAGTCGGCTGGGGCGAGCAAACCTGGGACGAAATGATGTTCGGCTGGTTCGAGATGGCGTTGGCCGACCAGGATTTGACAAAGCCGGCCACGGCGTCTTCCACGCGGCTGAAGGAGTTCCTGGCCGGTGTTGATACGGTGAAGTTGGACGATGAGTTCAAGGCCCAGGCGCAAGTGGCGCTCACGTCGGACAAGTCGTTTGATCGATTCACCTGGCAGTTAATGGAACTCGTTCCCCAGCTCGATCGCGTTTGTGTCACGGCGATCGAGAACGGTCGGCTGCGTCTGCAGTCGATCAACGAGCGGCCCGGCGTCCGCACGTCGCTCACGAGTCGTTCGACCGTCGTGCGGACCAAGGGCCAATCGTTGGCCGAATATGCCGAAGGTGACAAGACGGTTGTGAATCAGGACATGTCGGACACGCACGGTTCGATCATGGCCGGCATGTCGCACAAAGACATCCGTTCGAGCATGCACGTGCCGGTGGTGATCGATGGGAAACGTGCAACCATCAACTTTTGGAGCGCCGAGGCGGGGGCCTTCCCACCCGAGGCGGTGCAGCTCCTGGAAGAAGTGGCCCGGCAGATGACCTCTGGCACGACCGTGGCCCAGAAGTGATTTTTTGAAGAGACGTCAAACGCGGATTGCCCATCTGCGCTTTGGCCCCGCGCGTCGCGAGTCGCGCGGGGCCATTTTTTTGCGCGTGGAATGCCGTCGGCCGAAGGGATCAGGGCTCGTCGAGCAATCGCCGGAGATAGGCCCCGTAATCGTTCGGCATTTGGCCGGCCAGTTGGGCAAGCCCGTCGGCAGTGATGTAGCCCTTTTGCCAGGCGATCTCTTCGATGCAGCCGATCTTCACCCCCTGACGGGTTTCGAGGGCTTGCACATAGGCAGCCGATTCGGCGAGCGACTCGTGCGTACCCGCGTCGAACCAGCCGAATTCGGTCGTGAACGGTTCGACGTGCAGTTGGCGCTGCTCAAGATAACGGCGATTGACGTCGGTGATCTCAAGTTCGCCTCGGGCCGAGGGCTCGAGCGAAGCGGCGATGTCGGCCGCCTGGCCGTCGTAGAAATAAAGGCCCGTTAGGGCGAGGTTCGACTTGGGCTGTGCGGGCTTCTCGACCACCGAAACCGGCTGCTGCCGCTCGTCCAGCTCGATGACTCCATAGCGCTGAGCATCCTCAACCGGGTAGGCAAACACGGTTGCACCTGTGGGCCGCGAAGCCGCTCGGGCCAGTATGTCCTGAAAGCCCGGGTCGAGGAAAAGGTTATCGCCCAAGATCAGTACCACGTGGTCGCTGCCGACGAACGAACGGCCAATCACGAGCGCCTGCGCAATTCCCTCGGGTCGCGGCTGCACGGCGTATCGCAGCGAGAGGCCGAGCTGACTGCCGTCGCCGAGTTGTGCTTCGAATGCGGCAACATCTCGCGGGGTGGTAATCAGCAGGATCTCGCGCACGCCGGCCAGCATGAGGGTCGACAGCGGATAGTAGATCATTGGCTTGTCGTACACCGGCAGCAGATGTTTGTTGACCGCGCGCGTGAGCGGGTAGAGCCGGCTTCCATTGCCGCCGGCCAACAGGATGCCCTTGTTGAAATAGTCGGTCGTCATCCCAGTGCGATTGTCTCGACTAATCGTTGACGGCGGCGCGACGACCAAGCCCCAGTCGCTCACCGCCGTATACGCCGCGGCTCACTTGCTGCACCCAAGCCTGGTGTTGCAAGTACCACTCGACCGTTTGACGTAAGCCGCTCTCGAAGTCGCGGCGCGGTTGCCACTTCAACTCCCGACGTGCCTTGGTTGTATCGATCGCATAGCGGCAATCGTGGCCCAGGCGATCGGCCACAAATTGAATTCGCTCAGCGGATGGGGCAGCTGGAGGGCATAATTCGTCGACAATGCGGCAAAGCGATTCGACCACGGATAGGTTTGTCCGTTCTATTTCACTTCCGAAACAATAGGTGTCGCCTGGTTGGCCGTACTCAAGCGCCGCGAGCAGTCCCTGGCAGTGATCCTCCACGTGCAGCCAGTCTCGCAGCTGCTGACCGTCTCCATAAAGGGGAATTGGCCGGCCCTCGACTGCCGCCAGAATTGCCAGCGGCACGAGCTTTTCCGGAAACTGGTACGGCCCATAATTGTTCGAGCAATGAATGAGCAGCGTCGGCAGCCCGTAGGTGTGATGGTAGGCTCGCACGAAGTGGTCGCCAGCAGCCTTAGATGCGGCGTAGGGGGAATTTGGCGCCGCCGGCGATGATTCGCTGAAGCGGCCCGTCGCTCCAAGCGAGCCGAAGACTTCATCCGTCGAAACGTGCAGAAAACGAAAGGTCTCGCGCTCGCCCGGGGCCAGCGATTGCCAGTAGCGGAGCGTCGTCTCCAAAAGTCGCGCGGTTCCGACGACATTGGTTTCGACAAACGGCGTCGGCGTGTCAATCGAGCGGTCGACGTGCGTCTCGGCAGCCAGGTTCACAATTGCCTCGGGTTGGTGTTCGGCGAGCAGCGCGCCGATCAGAGCAACGTCGGCGATGTCACCCCGAACGAACACGCACCGCGGATCATCGCGCACCGCGGCAAGCGATTCGAGATGGCCTGCGTAGGTCAACTTATCAAGGTTGACAATCCGCGCGATCCGGTGCCCCGCCAGTTGTCGCACCAGGCAACTGCCGATGAATCCGGCGCCGCCGGTAACCAGAATCGTTCGCATGGCTCAGGGCTTTGGCAGGCTAGGTGACAATGAGAGGATTCACGGTCGAACGCTCTCAAATTCTAGCTTGCCGCGGCGAACACCAAAACGCCGCCGGTAGCCGGCTAACCCCGCAAAATCGGCAGTGGCTCGAACGCGTCCGGAAGAACCTCGCGCGAGGGAATTTGCAACCACTCGTCGAGCAGCGTGGCATAGAGGCGGCGAAAGTCGAACGCCATCCGTACGTCGCCGTCCTCCAGATCTCCCAGGTTCGGTGCCGGGCCGAGCAGCCCAGCGGCCAATTTGGGCCCCGCCAGAAACACTGGAGCCGCGGCGCCGTGGTCGGTGCCGGCCGAGGCATTTTCGGCGGCCCGGCGGCCGAACTCGCTGAAGGCCAGCACCAGTACGCGATCGTCCAAGCCGCTGGCCTTCAGATCCGACAGGAACTGGTCCACCGCGCGGCCCAGCGTGCGGAGCAGGCGCGCATGGTCGTATTGCTGCGAAGCGTGCGTGTCGTAGCCGGTCTGCACAGCGTAATAGACTCGGGCTGGAGCATCCCCTTTGATCAACGCGGAGATGGTCGTCAGGTCCTCCGATAGCCGGCTCGAAGAGGCGCCGGCATTCTGCTCGGCAGCCAAGACTGGCTCCAACCGCTGGCAGGTGGCAAACGCGTCGTGACACGTCCCGGCAATCGATTGGACCAAGTCAGAACTGCTTGGGGCGACCCTGGAAGCCGCCTGTAGCAACTCCGCGGGCGCGTCGAGTCGCAATTCGTCCTTCGAACGAACGACGGCCGTCACAGCACGGCGCCCCCACAGCGCCACCGGCACCGACGCCGGACTGGCATAAACCGCCTGCGGACTATTTTCGGCCGCGGCCCGCAAATCGAGCGCACGACCCAGCCAGCCGTATTGCCCATGCTCGGCTTCCTCCAGTCGGGCAGCATGCCAGATGGCCATGCTGCGGAAGTGCGAGCGATTCGGATTCGGATAGCCGACCCCTTGCACGACGCTCAAGCGTCCGTCGTCGAACAGTTTTCCCAGCGGCTCGAGTGACGGATGCAAGGCCACCTCGTCGCCGAGCTTGATCAAGCGATCGGTTTCGACTTTGAGCTTGGGCCGCAGCCTGGCGTAGTTCTCATCGCGATACGGCACCACGGTATTGAGGCCGTCGTTGCCCCCTTCGAGTTGAATCACGACCAGGATTCGCCGATCGCGCTCGGCTTGGGCGGCTTGCGCGGCGCGGGCTAGAAACGCCGGCACCACCGGGGAGAGCGAAAGCAGCAGCGACCGCTCCAGCATTTGTCGACGCGTAAGCATGACGTGGGTCTCCGGTGGCTTGCGGTTAGTCGTTTATCCTGTTTGACAATTCAAATGGGCTAGGCCAAGTGTGCCTCTGGTCGGGTTAGCAAAATCAGCACGGCCGACGAGAGTTGCGCCGCATCGTCGCCGCCCCGCGTGCCAGCGGCGGTTTCAATATCCGCGACGGTTTCCGGCGGTAAACCGCCAAAGAGCAACTCGGCCAACCAGGCAATGCTTTCATTCAGATTGATCTGGCCGCGATGCCGCTCGACCAACCGCCGAAAATCGGGGCCGGCGCCCGATTGCGTCAGCCGTCCGTCGACGAGCGCAGCGGCAAAGTTCGCCCGAGTGACGATCGCGCCGGAGGTGAGCCAGGCCTTGCCGGCCGGCCAGCCGCCGACGTTGGGCGGATAGTACAGGTCCTGCCCCATCCGCGCCATCCAATCGGCCAGCAGCAGCGTGCTGGGAGGCGGCGCCAGGCACTCCAGCGTCCGCACCGCGGCGATGACGTACTGCGGCGGACCGGCAATCGTGGCGGCGATGTTTTCGTCAGCAAAGAAACGCCGAGACCGAAGCACTGTTTCCACGGCCTTGCCGATGTTCAATTCCGAGGCCCGCAGTTGTTCGGCAAGCGAATCGACCACCGCGTCGTCGACGAGTGTTTCAGCCAACAGCAGGCGGCAGATTCGCCACGCGAGGCGGCGAGCGGTGGCCGGTTGGGCGAGCAAGAGTTCCAGCAGCGAGTCACCGTCGAAATCCCTCGTCTGGCCGAGAATGGTCTTTGCGCCGTGGTCGTGGCGTTCGGAGCTGTAGCGGAAACCGTCGGAGGCCACTCGCCATCCGGTCAGCGCCCGGGCCGCTTCCCGCACGTCCTGTTCGCCGTAATTGCCGATGCCGAGAGTGAATAGCTCCATCAGTTCGCGGCCAAGATTTTCATTGGGATGATCGGCCACGTTCCTGTCAGCATCGAGCCACACCAATGTGGCCGAGCTATGCACTGCGGCGGTGAGTAGTGGGGCGAATCGATCGCGCGCGTGCTCGCGCAAAACATCGTTCTGCTCGCGCATGTACTTCAGATTCTCGACCTTGAGGTTGCTGGTGGCGAAGTGGTCGTGCCACAAGAGCGTGAGCCGCTCGCCGAGTGGATCGGGCGTGAACAACATCCGATAGACCCATGCCGCCTTCAAACGCCGATCGAGCTGCGAGCCGGCCGCGGCATCGGTGAGCATTGTTGTGGTCGCCTCGAAGTCGGAGGGAACGCCGTCGATTCGCGCTTCACCCGACAACAGTCGCGAGACGGCCTCTTGCGGCGCGGCTGCCAGGTCCCGCTCCAGTTCTCCCCACGTTGCTCCGAACGCCGCCCGTCGATGCAAATGCACGGCGCGGCGCCGATTCCAGGGCAGCGACGGCGACGGTTCGTAGGGTTTCCAGAGGTCCATTGCGGCTGGCATGGAAGGATTCCTATTTTTCCGGCACGGGAATCGTCAAATCGCCAAGGTCTTTGGTTTCGCCGGGGCCCACAGTGACGTCTTCGATGGGGGTGCCAAGAAGGCGGCTGCCGCGAATAACGTGCAGACTGTAGAACAGGCCTGGCGCCAGGCCGGAGATCGTGAATTTCCCGTCGCGATCAGTGAGTGGAGCTCTACGGCCAAGGATTCCTCGCGGCAAGTCTTGGTTCTTTCCACGACTGCCGTGCAGCTCGACATGTTCTGCCGGATCACCGTTGTCGAATAGCACGCGACCTTTAAGCACGCCCGCCGGCTGCAGCTTCACAACGATGGGGCCGGCTGCGTTGCCGCTGACTTCGATACTGCCGGCCAGGTCTCGTGCCTCGTGATAAAAGTAAATGCGTCGCTTCTGGTCGTGTTCCAGGTGGTGAATGGAAAAATGCTCGTCGTCGAGTTCATTCCAATAGGCGATATTGGTCAAACCCGCGCATCGTCCGCCTGTCAGTGGCTTGCCCTCGGGATCGAGGACGGTGCCATGCAGCTCGCTGCCGACGTGCAGTTGAATATCGCGCTCGATGGTATTCGCCGCCGCATCGATATTGAGCTCCGCCAGGTAATGCGCATTGACCGGCGAGACGAGGAACGGTTGCGTGCGCACAAAATCCGATCCCTCTTCGATGGTGATCGACTCACGACCCGCGCCGCGTGGGTACTTGTCGTCGGCATCTGACGCCAACAGCGTGACGAGTCCGTGGCCCGGCAAGCCGACGACCTGGTAGCGGCCATTGTCGTCGGTCCAGCGGTAGACCATCGGCCCGAGCAAACCGGGGGCGGCTCGTAAATTAGGGTTATCGCGATATGCCAGATATTGCACATTTCCCTTGATGGGCTCGCCGGTTTGAGCATCGCTGGCGCGCCCGCGAATCCAGACCCCACGTTTGAGCGCAAAGTCAAGCGTGTTCTCCTGTTTGATCGAGTCGGCTTCCAGCTCGATGGCCGCCGGCAGGTAGGGTTGATCATCCGCGGGAAGTGCGGCAATTCTGTTTTCGCCGATCGGCAGTCCCACCAGGCGGTAGCGCCCCTCGTTGTCGGTCGTGTCTTGTAAGTAGTCGTACGAGATCGTGCTGTGCAGGCGCTCGCCCGCGATTCTTTCCGGAACGACTTTCACGCCAGCGAGCGGCTTGCCGCTATCGACATCGCGCACGACGCCCACCAGCGGCAACGACGGTGCCAGGGCATATTCGAACGTCGGCCCATAGACCGTTTCGCTGCCCGCATCAGGGTCCGTAACATCGTGGGGCAGTTGCACGGCTTCGCCGTTTCGAGTCCGAACGTAGAGAGTTCGCGTTTCCAAGCCGTCCGCGGAGATGAGCAGTTCGATGATCCGCTCGCGTCCTACCCCGCTGAGCTTGAAGCGACCCTGGGCGTCCGTGACCACTTCGGGCAGCAGGTGCCCGATCGCCTCACCCGAAACCCGTCCGCTGATCGACTCCGGCAGGTGTTTCCAAAGCTGGCCCAAAATGTACTGGCCACTCACGGCGGCCGTTAGCCACGGGTCGAGGCCATCGGTTGCGTTGGAATAGATGGTGCGCACGCGAACCCGAGCACCGACCAATCCCTGCCCTTCCAGGTTGATCACGCGGCCGGAAATCGGCACGTCATCGGCCACCAGCCGCAAGATGCGGTCTTTCGACCGTGCAACAAACTCGTCGTGTCGATAATGCGACTCAAGCAGCTTGAGAAGCGCCCCGCTTGTCTCGAACGGCGCGGCTCGATCAAAGCCACAGCCCTGACCTTCGGCCGTCGCGATCAGGGTTGCCCACTTCGCGTCATCCGGAGCGAGTTGATCGCGCGGCACACGCACCATGAATCCACCATCGTCGCCGGTCGTCGCCGGCGGCGAAAGCAGGGAGCGCTTACCGTCGTAGTAAAGTAGCGCAACTTGAGCATCGACCTTCGGCTTCCCGGCCGGATCGAGCACCTTGCCGGTGAACTCGAGGGTCTGTTCGGCTGGCGTCTTGGCACTAGGGTTGCTGGCCTGCTTTTTGTCGCCGGGCTCTGGTTTGGCTTTCGCACCTGGCGAGTGGATCGTCAGATCACCCAGATCCTTGGTTTCGCCGGGGGCGAGTTGGAACTGCTCAATGACCGCGCCGAGGATTCTGCGTCCCTGGGACGCGGAAAGCGCGTAGGGCGTGTTCGGTGCCAGGCCTTCGATCTCAAAGCGACCCTTGGCATCAGTACGGGTTCGATTCGGGTCGGGGAGCAGGCCGAAATTGGCGACTGCTGCGTTGTCGCCAAAGAGCAGCCCGAGCAAGTCGACATCGTCGGCCGGTTCGCCCGTAGCTTGCAACACGCGGCCAGTTACGGTCCCCCACGGCTGGAGTTTGACTTCCAGCGGCCCGGTTTCATTGCCCGAGAGCAGCACGCTGCCCGCCAGGCGGCGTTCGGTGTGCAAAAAGCTCAGCCGCCGCGGCTGGTTTAGCTCGACGTTCTCGACCGTAAAACGCGCCGACTTGAGAGGCGGCAATCGCCAACTCATCAGCGCTCCGCCCCCGGCAAACAAAGCCCCGGCCAGTGGCCGCCCCTCGGGATCGAGCACCGTACCGTTCACGCTGCGGCCGGCTTGCAGTTGAAAGTCCACCTCGAATTCCGCGGCATCCTCAGCCGGATTGACTTCCGCCAACACGTGGAAGTTGGTTGAAAAGCAAGCACTCGGCCTGGTGCGAAAAACGATCGTCTTGTCGTCGCGCGAATTGACGCCGGAGTTCTCGTCGCGGCCGTCGATGATCTTTTCCGCTCCAACCCCGCGTGGGTACTTCTCGGAGACCTGCAGAGTCACCCCGAGAATGCCACGGCCAGGCAGCCCGCAGATGGCGAATTTGCCATCTGCATTGGTGATGACGGGCCGCAACTGTCCGATGGGGAGCGAGCCGGCACTCGGATTGTCGCGAAATGCAAAGTACTGGACGTTGGCGGGCAGCGGCTTGCCGCTCGCGGCGTCGGTCACGCGGCCCCGCAGCCAAACGCCGCGCTTTGACTTGAGGTCGACCGTCTCCTGCTCGCGGTCGAGCCTTACCTCAACATTGTCACTCGCCGGAAGGTACGGCTGGTCGGCCGGCGGCAACGCCCGGATACGGTTTTCGCCAATCGGCAGCCCTGACAATCGGTAGCTTCCCTCGCCGTCAGAAGTCGTGCGGATGTAGGAATTGAAAATGCCGCTAGTCGGATTGCCGGCCAACTTGTCGGCGGCGATCGTCGCTCCGGCCAGCGGCTCGCCGGTGTCGAGATCGCGCACCATGCCGACGACGTCGCGCGAAGGACCGACCACGACATCGAACTTCGCGCCGTAATATGCCGTGGTGCCCAGGTTCGGGTCGCGCCGGTACTTGAGTAATTCGTACGTCGGGCCGGGACGAGTGAGAACGTTGAGTTGTCGGGTTTCGAATCCCTGCCGCTCAATCTGGAGCATGGCGATTCGTTCGCGTCCCACCCCATCGATACGAAATCGCCCTTCGGCGTCGCTGACTACCGGTGGAAACAGTTGCGAAACCCAGTGCCGCAGGTGCAGTCCGCCGAAGCCGCCCCAAAGGTTCCGAGTCACCTCGTACTCATCGGCCGATTTATCCTGTGCCGCGGCGACCCAGGCGTCCAAACTGTTTTGCGGATTGCCGTGCAATTCGATGGCCTGCACGCGGGCACCGACGACGGGCTGGCCTTCCAAATTCAGAATACGGCCTTCGATCGGCACGTCGTCAGCAACGAGGCGAATCGTCGAGTCCAGCGAGATGATGGACGGTTCGGGGTTGTAGTTGGGGGTGGCTTTTAAGGCCTCGAGTATTTCTCCGCGAGTTTCCACGCCCGCCGCCAAAACCCACCCGAGCCCAAAGCCGGGCGCCGTGGCCACGACAAACGCCCACTGCCAAGGAGCCGCCTTTTCACCCTGATCGAACTCTCGCTTGCTCATGGTGAAGGCGAATCTGCCGTCGGCGGTCGATGTGGCACGAGGCTTAGTCTCGATGTGCGTCGGGGTGTAATAGATGACGAACACCTTTGCCCCGGCCACCGGTTTTCCGTCCGTCCCGACGACCTTGCCGGCAAATTCGAATGCATCGGGCTTGCTCGCTTGGGCATTATCTGCGTCTGCCGAGGTTTCAACCGCAGGCGAATCGGCCTTGGCGGCAGCGGGCGTGCGTTTGATGGGGGGCCGGTCTTGGGACGTGCCGTCGATGGTGCCAAGGTCGATGGTTTCGCCGGGCGCGACTATTAGTGCTTCGACGAGTGCCCCGCGAACGTTGAGTGAACGAATTCGGTAGGGCGTGGGTGTGGCCACGAGTTGCAGCTTAAAGTAGCCATCCCGGTCCGTATCGACGCTGTTGAAGACGATTGCGGGCGAATCGCCAACGCTCTGCACGTCGATGTTGCTCCACGAATTCGGCTCCCCCTGCGCAGTCACGATGCGGCCCGTCACCGTGGCTACGGGCTCGAACTGCACCGGCGGGCGAGGTGTCGGATCGGACAGACTTACCTGGAGACTGGCGCCAAGGCCACGTTCAAGGTTGACTAGCGTTACCTGGCGAGACTCATGCTTTCGCAGCCCCAATACATTCGCCGTTGAACGGCCAATAACTTTGCGCGTTCCCCAGCTTCCCGGTAGCAGGCCAAACCCCTCCGTGATTTCGATCGGCCGTCCTTGCGTATCAATGGCCGTTAGCGAGATTGTATCGCCAGGAACGAGTTCGAAGTCTGCGGTCGCCTCCCGAGCGTCTTCAGCGATATCCAGTTCGAGAATTGCGGGCGTGTTCTCGGCGCTCGGCTCGTACAACTGCGATATCTGTGAGAAACTTTTTGTGACGATCGGCTCGCGAAGTTTGTCGAACCCTTGTCCGCGCGGGTAGTTTTCACTCATCAGTGTCGTAAGAACCAACAAACCGCGACCGGGCAGCCCCACGACGGTAAAGTGTCCGTCCTTGTTGATGTTCCAACGCTGCGTGTCTCCCATTAGCCGCCGGCCGGTGAATTCCGGCAGGTTCTCGATTCGCGGATTGGTAGGCCAAGGCAAGTAGACTAGCCGTCCCTGCTGTGGCTCATGCGTAACGGCGTCTCGCACCTGACCGCGAACGATCACACCGCGATGCAACTGAATATCGAATTGGACTGGCTCCAGTCCGCGGCCAGCGGGCACTTCAAGCTCGCGAGTCAAGTAGGGTTGGTCGGTCGTTGCGTGGGCAACTATCTCGTTTCCTTTTCCGGGGGGCATGCCTTCGAGTCGGTAGTGTCCTTTTTCGTCAGAGGCCGTTTCAGTCACTTCATTGCCAACAAAGTTTGTTCCTGCGAACCGCCAGCTTGCGACTCGGATGCCCGCGATCGGTACGCCTGTTTCGGCATCCTTTACCGTGCCTACGATGGCTTGCGATGCTTCAGCCAAAAACTCGAATTGCGAGCCAAAGAGGATTTGCCCGTACAGCACGCTATCCGCGGCATCCACCGTGATCGGCTCGATGGATGCATTCGCAACTTGGATTCGCGATGCGACGACCCCGCCGCCGCCGATTCTCAATCGCGCGAGCTGGTGCGGCCCCACGCCCATCATCCAAAAGCGCCCGTCGGCATCGGTCTGCGTGGTGTACGGCGCAACATCTTCTGCCTCGGCAAAGCCAAAATGGGGTGGCCAGTCTTGATGCCACTCCTGCCTCGGCGTCTTCTTCCGCAGCGCATCGAGCCAAGCGGACAGATCCCCGGTGCGACTGCTCATAATGCTCTCAAGATGCACGTGGACTCCAGGAATCGGCTGCCCCTCGAGATTGAGGATCCTTCCTTCAATCGGCGCCTGCGGCTTGAGCTTAATCGTGACGTCCTTGCCCTCCAGTTCTTTGCCGTACCAGAACAGGTCAGTGGCGTAGCCGTCGGCGGTCGTCTTGAGGCCGTACACCGGCCAGGGTTTTCCGTCCTTGTCGTCAACGCTCGGCGGCAGCACAAGCTCGAAACGCCCGTCGGCGCCGGTCGTCTGGTCGATACGGGGCCGCGGCTTCGGCCAGGCCGGATGTGGAACACCTATCAATCGCACATTGGTCCCCGCGGCCGGCTTGCCGTCTGGGTCGAGCACCGTGCCGCGCACGACCAGGAGTTTGGCACGGTCGACCTGCTCACCTGCCTGCGGTTTGGCCCTTGCGGCAGCGGGCGTGCGCTTGATGGGTGGGCGCTGTTTCGAGGTGCCGTCGATCGTACCTAGGTCGATGGTTTCGCCCGCGGCAACTTCCAGCTTTTCGGCGAGCAGGCCCTTGGCGCCTTCCGCGAATACGTCGTAGGCCGGCGGCCCGGCGATCGCAAGCAGCTCGAAACGCCCGGTTGCGTCGGTCGATGCATCAAACGCGCGCAGCAACTGGCCGTTGGCAGTCGTTTGCAGGTGAACGTTGTCGCGCGGGGTTGGACGCGGCAATGGGTCTCCAGCGTCGTCGACAAGCCGTCCGACGATCGTCGCCATGGGAACGAGCGTCACAGTGCGGGCATCGCCACCGTCTTTGCCGATGTCCAAGTTGAGCATGGCACCCAAGCGGCGTTCAGCGTTCAACAGCAATACGGGGCGCGACTTGCCGGGCAGCAAACCGGCGACCTCGATCTGGCTGCCGAGTTCTCGGTGCGTTTGCACCCAGTGACCGGAGACCAGGCCCGTCGCGCGCGTGACCTCGACCGGTGTGCCGTTCGCGTCGACGGCGGAAAGCGTGACGGTCTGACCGGACTCGAGCGCAAAATTGGCTTCGACACGCTCGGCTTCGTCGGCGATGTTCACCTCTTGCACCGCAATCGTGTACTCCGGACGCGGCATGTAGAGTTGCGCCAGTCGCTGGAACTTTTCGGGTGCTTCGGCCAGCTCGGGCAGCTTGTCGAACCCCTGCCCTACCGGATACTTCGGCTCGGCCGTGTAGACCACTTCGAGCAGACCGCGCCCGGGGATGCCGATCAGTTTGAACCTTCCATCGGCGTCCGTGTTCGGGGTGTTGGTCGGGTCGACACCCATCAAGCCCAGTCCCTGAAACTCCGGCAGGTCGTCGATGCTTCGGTTGTCATGCCAGGGGAGGTACACGACCTTGGCCGCCGCCGGCTTGCCGGTTGCCGCATCGCTGACTCGACCTTCGATCCACACGCCCGGGTGCAACTCGATGTCAAACTCAACGGGCTCCAGTCCCTGTCCCTGGGGCACTTCGAACTCGCGAACCAGGTAGGCAGCTTCACCGGTGCTGCGAACGACAATGCGGTCGCCTGTGCCTCGCGGCATTCCTTCCAGCCGGTAGCGCCCCTGCTCGTCGCTCGTCGACTCCAACAAACCCCAGCCGGATTGGTTCAGTCCTTCGTATTGACGGCTCGAAATTTTGACACCGGGAATGGGCTCGCCGGTTTTCGCGTTTCTGACGACGCCGACGATTGGCGCCGCCGGTTCCGCGGCGTATTCAAGTGGCGATCCATAAAGCATCGGTGAGTCACTTTTGCGACGATGTTCGCCGCGTGAGATCGGCTCCAGCGGCGTATTCGCCACTTCGATCGTTGTGGCGGCAATGCCGCCGCCGGAAAGCTTCAACAGAGCGATGTGATTCCGACCGACGTGGCTCAAGCGGAAACGACCGTCGGCGTCGGTGACTGCCATATTGGCTTTCCGTAGCTCGTCGTCGCCCCAGCCGAAGCCCGGCCGAATGCTCTCGTCGACTTCGCTGGACGGCGTGCCTTTGCGAATCTCTGCCAGCCAAGGCTCCAGGTCACCACTGTCCGTGGTATCGACCTGGTGCAGCCGCACGCTTACGCCTGGCACTGGCTGCCCTTCGAGGTTGACGATCCGGCCCTCCAGCGGCGCAAACGGCGTCATGCGCACGACGGCGTCTTGAGTCTCTTGTTCCGAATTCATTCGCAAATGTGATTTTGCAAAGCCCGCCGCGTTGACGGTTATTCCAAACAGCGGCCAGGGCCGCCCGTTCCGCCAGCCGTCGACGAGCACCTTGGGCACCACGAGCTCGAATCGCCCGGCAGCGTCCGTCGCTGTCTCCACGTTGGGAACCTCCTTGACCCACTTGCTCACGGTGTGCGATCGAATCAGTTTGACCGTTGCTTTGGCCGCCGGCTTGCCGTCTGGATCGACCACGGTGCCGCGGACGACGAGCGGATTCGCATTCGTGGTTTGCTCACCTACGGGCTGTTTGGCTGCGGTCTGGGTCAGCGTGCGCTTCGGCTCGGGTCTTTCTTTGCTGGTGACGTCGAACTCGCCGAGGTCGATGGTTTCGCCGGGGGAGACTTCCAGGTCGCGGGCGACGCTTTTTAGACCGTCGACTTGTGGGGCATCGCAACTGATGCCGTATTTGCAGCCGGGCAGGAGCGTGTATTCGAAAACGCCATTGTCATTGGTGAAGACCCACGGAAGCTCGTGGCCGTATTCGTGTTCAGAAGACGGGCTGGCGCGGACTTTGGCGGTGCGCAACGGATCGCCGGCGGCATCCAGCAGGCGGCCGGTCGCAACTATACATGGTTCGAGCGTGATGGTGAGCGCCTCTCCGTTGAGATCCGCCAGCCCAACGTCGAGAACTTTGCCAAGCTGGTGTTTCTTGTCGTGCAGCAGTAGCGAACGGCGTTCATTTGGTTTGAGCCCCAGAACGTGACTCACGCCCGGATTGTCGCGTTCGCGCCTGCCTGCTCCACTGGCCAACTTTCGCGTTGCCTTGGGCCAAAGGCCCTGAATCATCAGCCCTTCGGTCAATGGCTGACCGTCCGGATCAACGACGCGGATCGGGAGCGAGCGGCCCGCTTGGATTTGCAGATCAACTTCGAGCTGATGGTCGTCGTCGGACGGGTGAATCTCACGAACGATCGTCGGGAAGTCGTTTGTCGGTGCGTTGCTGTTGACAACCCCATAGAACTCATCGGGAGACGGCAGATCCGCGATCTCGGGCACGCCCTGCCCTTGCGGGTACGGCTCGCTGGGGCACCAGGCCGCCACAAGTCCGCGACCCGGCAGGCCCACGACTCGATAACGACCATCGGCATCGGTCCGCACTTCACCCTGTCGGACGGCCAGCTTGTCACTTGGATCCTTGCCTGGCTCACCAAGGTGCGGATTATTTGGCCAAGGGTAGTACCACACACGCGCCTGTTGAATTGGCCGTCCCGTTTCCTGCTCGCTCACGCGTCCCGTAATCCAAAGTCCGCGTTGAATTTCCAGATCAAGCGTGACGGGCGAGAAGTCTTCCGAAATCGGAACATCGTCGACGTATCGAGCAAAATACGGCTTATCCTCGGGCGGCAGGACGAGAATCCGATTGCCCTCGCCGCGCGGCATGCCGTCGAGCCGGTAGCGACCCTGTTCATCAGAGACTGTTTCCGCGGCCTTGACCCCAGCAAGCATCGTGCCCGCGAGTTTGTCGAGGACCACTGTTGCTCCAGCCAGTGGTTGCTTCGTCTTAGAATTGCGCACGACGCCTTCGATGGGCTGCGACGGCTCGGCGGCAAACTGAAAATCGCTGCCGTAGTAGGGGACGATGTGCTTGAACCCTGCCGAACCGTAGTCGACACGAAACGGTTCGACCGGCACGGTCACGACGTGAATTTTTGATACTGCCATTCCCGGCGCCGTGAAGCGGAAGAGTGCATACCGCTGGCCGCCAATACCGGTGACTGTGAAACGGCCGTCGGCGTCGGTGCGAATCGGGTCGGGGTGCACCACACGCATGGCGATGTGACTGGCCGACGGCCGCCCGAACTCTTGACTGTTGTAGTAGCCTACGCCGTCTCGCACGGCAGAGATCCAGCGGGAGAGATCTTGCTCGCGATTAGCGCCGACACCGCCAAGCTCCAAAGTTGCCCCGGCAACGGGACGTCCCTCCAGGTCGACGATGCGGCCGTGTATTGGTTGGTCGGCGACGAGCCGGAGCATTGCGGCGTTCGCGTCTTCGAAACTGCCGTACGTGCCAAATGCGGCGCCGAATCCTGGCTGCCTTGCAATAATGGTCGTGGAATTCCACATTTCCTCCCCTTCGTATCCGCGGTCGCTTTGCGACTTGCGAAACGACACTTCGAAATGCCCTGTCGCATCGGTGCGCGACGTGCCAGCGGGCGGCTTAAAAGGATGCTCAGGGAATTCGAGAAACCGCTGCTGATAAGCAATCGCCGAAACCTCCGCCCCTTCCACCGGTTTCCCGTCCGGATCAAGCACCGTGCCGCGGACGGTCACCAGGTCGTCGTTGGGGGGCGGGATGTTTGTAACCGGCAGGCCGAGGATGGGCTGTTCGTTGGGTTGGTTCTTGCGGTTGCGCTCGGCGCGGTCGAGAACTTCCTGGTCGCGGATCACGTAGTCGGCAAGCGTTTTCTGCTCACCGGGCCCGACTTGGAACGAACGTTCGACTTGCGGTTTGCCGTCTGGTCCGTCACCAAAGAGTTGGTATTCGACGCCGGGGATCAAAGCCTCGCAGGTCAGCCATCCTCCTTCGCCCGACATGGCGCCCCAGTGGTTGCGGCGGTCGAAGTTCGAAATGTGGGTCTCATCGGCCAGAGGCATGTCGGGGTCTCGGTCGAATAGCGACGTGCCTGTCAGGAAGATCATGTTCGGCTGCCCTAGATTGTCGACTCCGGGCACAGGGTTGCCCTGCGCATCGACCATGCGATACTTCGCCGACCCGCATGGGAGCAACTCGATCCGTTTCGTTCGTTCCGCTTCTCGACCGCGGAGCGTGACGACCCGCCCGTGCTTTTTCACCGGGTCGAGCAGAAAGACCTTTAAGTCGCCGTCGGGCGGCACGCTGTCGATCTTCAGTCGGCCGCTGAAGATTTCTCGGCCGTCCCCTTCGAAGTCGTCGTCGTACGGAGCTTCCACGCCCTGGTAGGCGACGATCAGCGTGTCTGGCGCCTGGCCATCGGGACCGACCACGTCGGCCTCGACCGTCGCGCCGCGCGTCACCTGCATGTCGAGCCGATGGGTGCGCGCATCGGCTGTCAGATCGAATGTCTTCAGCGCGTGCGGATACATCCGCCGGCCCCCTGCCCGACCGTCGTACAGGAACTGGAAGGTTGTCTCGCGAACGACATACTGGTCGTTTGGACAAAGCACTCGCAGCGAGCCGGCGCCCGCGGGACGGCGATGGCGTAAAGGCCATCGTTGTCGGTGACGACGGTGGCCGACCAGCCTGAAATCAAGTCGTCGTTGGCAAATTCGTTGTCGCGGCGAGGTTCGTAGCGAACGCCCGCTCCGGCGACCGGATCGCCCGACCGTTGCTCGGTGATCCGTCCTTCGACGAGCACACCGCGCGGCATTTCGAGACGAATCTCGTGCTCCGTTTCAGTGGCCGGCCAGTCGAATTTGAACTGGCGGGCCAGATACGGCACTCCCCGCGGAGCGAATGCGCTTACGGTGAAGGCGGATGCGGGAAACGGGTTTAAGCGGAATCGCCCCTTGGCGTCGGCCCGCCCACCGATACCCGTCATGCTGCGGTTGGGAGTCTTGTCCTGATATGCCGTGAGGTTGGCGTACGGGATCGGCCTTCCCGAGTCCGCTTCGACGACAACACCCGTGATGATTTGTGCAGGGTCGAGCACTTCAATGTGTTCGGTCGGTTCTTTGGAATGCCACATCCACCAGCGCGGCGCGAAGGGTTCCTGATCGATGCGAAGGCTCAGATCGGCATCGGTGGGAATGCCAGGAACCGTGAACCGGCCATCCGCGTCGGTAATGACGTTTTGCGGCCAGACTTCGGCCGGCAGTTGCGCCCGCATCGAGTGGACGCCCTCGAAGCGGCCCGGTTCAGTGTGGCCAATCTTATCGACCACGATGCGAATTCCCGCAGCGGGTTGGCCCTCGGCGGTAACCAATCGTCCGCGCGCGTCGCGAGTTTCCGGCAACTGGAGTGAGAATTCAAGCGCCTCAGCGGCTGCGTTTACGTCCTGCCAGGCCAGCCCGAAGCCACGTGATTTGGCCAGGATTTGCACCCACAAGTACGGACCCTCCGCCAGCTTCTCGGCCGGAATGTCGAAACGCCCGTCGGCGTCTGCTTTTGTCTGAGCGAGGACCTCGATTTGGGAAGCCTGATCGAGCAGTCCGCCGACAAAGCTTTCTCGCCGTCGCGCCAACAGCAGCACGTCGGCCGCGGGGGCGGCCTCGCCGGTCGGCGTGACGACTCGTCCGGTAATCCGCCGCGGCTGTTCATCCTTGCCCCTCTCGCCGCCGGCTGCCGATGCGTCCTCCTCGGGCTCATCGATTTTGCCGGCTTCGGCAGTACCGGCCGGTGCCGCCGGGCCCAGCAATCCCGCGAGCAGCGCCGCCGACACACCACCAACAATGATCAGCATTAGCGCGGCCAGACCGACGGTGAGAGTGAGCCGTCGGGATTGGTCCAAGATGCGCTGCACGCGCTGACCGAGCATCGAGCGGAACGTAATCAGCGAGACGGCGGCGCCGGATGCCGGCAGCAGATTGCGATGGGCAATCGAGACGAGTGTTTCGGCGTAGGCAGTGCGGCTTTCGCCAAATTCGACGACGTAATCGTCGCACACGTCTTCGGCTGCCGCCTCCATCTGCCGCGAGAGACGCCAGACAAGCGGTTGCACCCACAACAGCGCCACGCCCACGTGCCGCAGCAGATTCCAGGCGCAATCGCCCCGCTTGCGGTGCGCGAGTTCGTGAACCAGCACGGCCGGCAGCGCCTCGGCGACAATGTCTTCCGGGAGTAGGACTGTCGGAACGAAGATGCCCGAGAGACAGGGGCTGCGCACGAACGGCGAGTGCAGCAAACGGGGCGGCGAAACATTCATCCGCCGGGCAACTTCCTGGCAAACTTGCCGCGTCACGTCGTCAACCGGCACCGCCATGCGCCGCAACCGCGCCAGCCGCCAATGATCGACCAGCAGCCGACCCAGCAGCACGAGGCTCACAAGTCCCCACAACGTTGGCACGCCCAGCAGCACGGCCGCGATGACGGGGCGCGTGCTGACGACCCGCCGCACTTTGGCTTCCATCGGCGCGGATGGTTGCCAAAGTGCGGGCGGATCCTCAGCTACCTCTTGCGATTCGGTCTCGGGCGCGGTGGGAAACTCCTGCCGGCCCGGCGTCGGTTCGGCAAGCGCCGATGGCGGCCCCGCGAAGGACTCGCCCAGGGCGGGTGTTTCCAACGCGTCGAGCGGCACTTGTGGCTCGCGTAGCTCGACCGGCTGAGCGACGATCGGCGCCGGTTCCTCGGGTTGCGCTGCTGGTTCGTAGTAGATTTCCAGCCGCTCGGCACGCGGCGAGGGCAGTTCGATAGCGACGAACGTCAGACCGAACGTCGATAACAGGTAAGCCACGGCCGGGCAGGCGAGTGCGGCGACAAGCGTGGTGTGATAAACGACCGAGCGCAGTGCCGGCGTGCGGTTGCGAAGCAGTGCGGCCACGATGAGCCCCGCCGCAATGATCAGTGTTGATTGCGCGAGCCATTGCATGGCCAATTCGGCCAGCGACGACGCCAGATCCAGTCCACCGCCCCACAGCGTGAAGCCGCCCATCGTTGGGGTTCCTTACTTGCGAGATTGCTCGTTGATCAGCCGACGCAACTCCTTCAGTTCTTCCGCGGACACCTTTTCGTTTTTCAGCAGATAAGAAACGAGGTTGCTGACGCGGCCTTCAAACACTCGATCGAGTAGGTCTCGCGTGACGCTCTTGGCGATCTGCTCCTCGCGCACGAGTGGAAAGAAGATGAATGTGCGGCCCTCGGTCTGGTGGCCCAAGGCTCCTTTGGCCTCCAGATTTCGCAGCAGCGTTTGCACGGTGCTGTGGGCGATAGGAGCCTCGTCGTTAAGGGCCTCGGTGATTTCGCGGGCCGTGACCCGCCCGCGTTCCCAGAGCACCTGCATGATTCGCAGTTGCACGCGTCCTAGGCGAATGGACATGGATTCCTCCCTAAAAAAGCCGGCAAACGCAAGAGGCAGCCGCCGGCGGCCTGTCGTTTAGTAAACTAAATCTACTAAGGTCGACGACAGCTGTCAAGAAAATCGACGGCAATTTTCTGCGCGGCGACCGCGAGGCAAGCACAGACGCGAGGGGTGCGTGACGCCAACGGTGGAAGCCGACACCTTTTCACGCAGCCAACTTCAGCCGCGCTGTGACGCCAAATGCGACCGACGAATTACGGTGCTTCGCCCGGACCGGCCAGCGGCGCCGTCCGGGCCACGGCATGAAAGAAGGCCGCGCCGACGGCCAAGGCCTCTTCGTCGATGTTGAACTTGCCCGAGTGCGCGGGATACTGTGGCACGCCGGCGCGAGCCGTGCCGAAGCGCACGAAACAACCGGGCACGTGCTCGAGGTAGTAGCTGAAATCCTCACCGCCCATGCTGGCGGTTTCCATCCGGGTGACCCGCTCAAGTCCGACCGCGGCCGCGGCCGCCCGCCGCGCAATGGCCGCCGCCTCGGGCGGGTTGATCAAGGGGGGCGTCCCCTGCCCTATCGAGAACTCGACGGTAGCGCCGTGCAATTGGCCGATCGAGCGGGCAATGCGGTCGACCGAGTGCTGCAGAGCCGCACGGACAATGGGATCTTGCGCGCGAATCGATCCTTCGAGCACGGCCTGACCAGCGATCACGTTGTTGGCGGTGCCGGCCTCAAAGCGGCCGACCGTCACGACCGACGGAGACGAAGGGTTGACCTCGCGCGAGACGATTGTCTGCAGCGCCATCACCAACAGCGAGCCGACGACCACGGCATCAACTGTCTCGTGAGGTCGGGCCGCGTGTCCGCCGCGACCCGTGATGCGAATCATGAAGCTGTCGGTCGAGGCGTTCACCCGTCCGTCGGTCACGGCGATCGTGCCGACGTCGAAGTGCCGGTCGACATGCCCGCCAAAGATCATCGCCACGTCGTCGAGCACGCCGGCATCGATCATGGCCGGAGCGCCGGCCCCCATTTCCTCGGCGGGCTGAAAGATCAGCCGGACCGGTGCGGGCAGTTCGCGGTCGGCCGCCAATAAGGCGGCGGCGCCAAGCAACATGGTGGTATGGGCATCGTGGCCGCAGGCGTGCATGACGCCCGGATTCTGTGACGCAAACGGCACGCCTGTCTCTTCAACGACCGGCAGCGCATCGGTGTCTGCCCGCAAAGCAATGCGCGGACCGGAACCCGCGCCGGGTAAATCGACCACGATGCCGGTGCCGGCCACGTCGCGACGATAGCCGACTTTCAACTCGTCAAGAAAGCGGCAGATTTGATCAGCCGTGCGGCGCTCGTGCCAACTGAGCTCCGGATGTTGGTGCAGGTCGCGGCGAATTGCCAGCAAGCGTTCAAACAGTGGCGACGCAAGTATCTGGGACGCGTTCTGGTACATGCTCAATTCAACTAGGTTCCGGAAGACTGAATGGCCATCGGTTGCAGCCGCGAGAGATCGGAAAAATGTCGGACAACCTCCTGGGGGCTGCCGGTCGCGTCGAGTACTTCGAGTTGCCGCACGGCCCAACTCTTGCCCTGCGCCAGCTCCGAGACGCGATTCAGCCAACGAGTGCAACCAAGTTGGTCGGCAACGGGCTGCAATTTTTCGACCATGCGGGCCACAATTTCGCGCACGCTATGTGGCTCAAACGTAAGTGGATCGATTAATTCGGCTTCGAGGCCGTAGCGGCTGGCCCGCCACTTGTTCTGGCGAACCATCATCGGATGGCAATCGTGCTGGTAGGTACCGCGGTCGATCTCGTCGGAGAGCGCCTTGACGAGACATTGCGTCAGCGCGGCCAGCGCCAGGCTGTCTTCCAGGTTGCCGGGGATGTCGCACATGCGCACTTCGACGGTGCCAAAGTTGTGGTGCGGGCGTACGTCCCACCAGATCTCGCGGATCGAATCGATGAAGCCCGTTTCAACAAGGTGCCGCACGAGCCAGACGTATTCGCTCCAATTCCGCATCAACGGTGGTAGACCGGCCGTGGGAAGGCCCTCCATGATTTTGGCGCGATGCGAGCGGAGCCCCGATACGCGACCGTTCCACCAGGGACTGTTTGAGCTCAAGGCCAGCAGCGTGGGTAGGTGCCGCATGATGCGGTCGCAGATCATCACCGCCTTGTCGCCCGAGTTCACGCCGACATGTACGTGCAGCCCGAAGCAGACCAACTGCCGGGCCATGTCCTGCAACATTTCGACCAGCCGCTGGTAGCGCTCACTGGGCGAAACAAGTTGATCGCGCCAGTTTGAAAATGGATGGGTGCCGGCCCAATAGAGACGCAGTCCTAGGCCGTCGGTCACGCTCTGCAGCGCCAGTAGCTTTTCGCGTAGATCGCCCTCGGCCTCGTCGACCGTGTGGCAAACGCCGGTATTGATTTCGACATAGGACTGCATTAGCTCGGGCTTGACGTTGCCGGCAAACTGGGGCGGCACGCGCTCGAGCACCTGCTGGATTGAACTCGACAGCGCCATCGATTCCGCATCGACCAGCGCAAGTTCCAGCTCGATGCCCAGCGTCGGGGCGGCATTCGACGTGAATTCGATTGGATCCATACCAGACTTCCATCCGAATGGGCGGGTACTCGGCCTGCGGTGTCATTCTACCGTGCTCGATGGTGAGCGGCACCTCAGTAACGTGGCCGCGCGACAAAAAACGGACGGCGAACAATACGATGCGACCGGAGCTTGGCGCGGCAAGCGCAGGGAGGGGAATGCGTGCCGTGTTTACCGGGCATGAATCACTGCGTCGCGACCGGCCCGCAGCAGGTCCTTTGCGCTCGTGGCCGCCTGCCAGAGCGACTGCCGCAAATAGCCGGGCAAGTCGCCAGGCAGAATTCGGACGTCATGAATGGGACGCCGCTCGGATCGCCAATCGAGCTTATACGGTTCGTCGCCACGCAGGAAATCGAGGGCCGTGTAGCCACATTCAATGATGTCTTGAATGGTCGCCACCAGGATCAGCACACCGGGTTCGTGCGAGATCAAAGCCGGGTCGAACCCGGATTGATACGAATACAACACGCTGCCGTCGGTTAGGTAGTACTCCGCCGCGGCGGGCTGTCCGTCGATCGTCAACCACGAAAGCCGCAGGTGACCGGTTGCCAGCAGCCGCTCGGTTACCTCGCGATGAAAGTCGTAGATTCCCGGCTCGGCGAAGATTCCCTCTTCGCCCCGCGTTTTCCAGCGCCGGGTGTGCAAATCGACCAGCAGCGCAAAGCCCTCGGCAAGTTGTTCTGCGGAGGCCACGCGATGGAGTTCCGCACGGCCGGTCTGCAAATAGTTGCGGTCGAGGCGGCGGACTCGCTTGCGGTTCGTTTTCGAGAGCTGCGCGACGTACTCCTCCCACGACTCGGGCAGCGCGATCCGCCAGCAATTGCCGGCCGGCCGGGTGCTGGTAATCGCGCCGCGGTCTTCCACGGCGGCCATCAGTCCTTTGATCAGCGGGTCGGTGAGGTCAACAGCTTCGAGCGCTACCAGATCCCACCCGGCTTCATCATTGCGTCCATGATTTTCGATGAGCCAATCGGCGATAGCCTGCAGTGCCGGCTGTTCGTCGCCAGTGCGGCAGGCGATCGAAAGGTAGTCGCTGCACACGTCGCCCGAACCGAGGAACCGCAGCGTCCGGCCGTGCAACAGCGAATGCTGCAGGTACCAAGGGGCCAGCGCCACGAGTTTCCCTTCGGCGTCGCTGACGGCAAGCGTGGCCAAACGAGGCGCGTGGCCATCCTGAGGATTGGCGCCGCCCAGGTGTTTCCACCAGGAGATCAGCCAGTCGGGACCGAGGAACGGATGCCCTTTGACCAGGCGTCGCCACTGGTCGGCGCGAGCTTCGAGTTCGTCCAATTGCGTGAGTAACGTGACTTGCATCCTGCCTCCGGCTCGCCGTGGATGGTGTGAGGGTGACTCTTGTTTTCAGGGCCGCCCCTACACTCCCACGGGTTGCTCGTGCCCGACGTCGACCGTCGCGCCGTCTAGCAGCGTAAAACCTTGGGGAGCGTCCGGATCGACACGGAAACTAACCGCGTAGTCGATGCCCCGCTTGACCGGCTCGGTCTGAGTCCAAGGCAAGCGTCGGGCGACGCGAATCGCAAATTGTTTCCAATGCGCGACCGGCCCGTCGACTTTCGTCGACCGGCACGGCAGTTTAAACGTACGTCGCAAAAACCGGTTGGCCAAATGCACGTTTCCACGGCGTAAAGCCCGGGCATTTTTGTGCTCGGTCGAGAGCGAGACGTTCATTCCGTCCAGATTCGTCACCCGGTGAGGGGTATTTTGCGGCCAGGTAAGCATTTGGCCCGGCCGGACGTCGAACACCTCGGCATGCTCATCAAACCAGCTTTCGTAGGGCAAATCCTCGGCGAATTCGCCGCAATAGATCCCTTCGATGTGCTGCTGTGAAACGAATTCCGGAGTCAGCGGATAGATCCATACTCGCTTCATACCGCGAATGTGCCACAGCATATTTACGGGCGTGTCCAGATGGTAGTGCACGAGCGCGCCCGGAGACGAGATGAGCAGGTTCGCCGAACGCTGTTCGGCCTTGAAGCTGGGGTTCTTCAACTCGAGTTCGTTGTAAACGGAGTCGACTGCCTCGCGGATTTCGGGATGGTGGACCAGCACCTTCCGCAGGTTGATCCACAAGCGGCCGCGTCGCACCAGGTCCAACAGCACGTCCGAGGGGACTCCGTTGCGGTCCCCTTCGCGCCACTCGAACTGCGTGTGACTGGTGCCCATCGTATTGACGCCCAGGTCGCACAGCGGATGTTCATCGAGCAGGCGAATCAGATTCTCGTCGTCGAACAAGCCCGACTTGTGCAGCAGATGCGGAGCGAGCAGGATCTCGTTTTCCAGGGCGGCGTATTGCTGGGGTGTCCAATCCGGGAGCAGTTGCTGGTGCATGGCGGCGATCAACCTCTTCGGGAGATTTGGTGGTGACGTGTCGACTGGCGAGCAGCAGGGGCAGATGGCATGCCGTTGTGTGCTGCAACTTTCCAGCCGCTGTCGCGCTCGCCAGGACTGACACGACCGGAACCGCATGACCGGGCTGTCGAGCGCTAGACAGCAGGATCCGAACCGAACGAACGTTATCAAAAGCAAGCGCCACGTTGCGTTTTGGCAACCTTCGACAGCGTGCCAAAGCTCAGTTAAGATGGCGATTGTCCAAAATCCCCCCTGCCCTGCCATCTTTCCCCGAGTAGTCTGACCCCATGAAAAGTGATCGACGAATCTGGCCGGCGCTGTGGGCCGCATTCATGCTGAGCTTCGCCATGTGGGGCACGTGGCTGATGCCAGAGGCCCGCGCCGACGAACCCCCAGGTCGCAAGCAGCCGAATATCCTGGTGTTTTTGGTCGACGACATGGGCTGGCAGGATACTTCGGTGCCGTTTCACACGGAAGTCACTCCCTTCAACCGACGCTACCGCACACCGAACATGGAGCGGCTGGCCGCCAGCGGAATGAAGTTCACCCAGGCTTACGCCTGCACTGTGTGCACGCCAACCCGAGTGAGCCTGATTACGGGCCTGGCAGCGCCGCATCACCGCGTCACAAACTGGACGCTACGCGTTGACCCGGGCACCGACCGTCCACACCCGACATTGGAGTTTCCGGCCTGGAACACCGGCGGACTATCGCCGACGGCTGGCGTCGCGCGCACGGTTCACGCGACGCCACTACCGTCCGTATTGCAGAAGGCGGGCTACCGTACGATTCACGTCGGCAAAGCCCACTTCGGCGCCGTCGGCACGCCCGGGGCCGATCCGCTCAACCTGGGCTTTGACGTCAATATCGGCGGTCATGCGGCCGGTGGACCCGGCAGCTACCTGGGCACCGAGAACTTTAGTGCCCGGCATCGCAAGGGGGATCGCGTTTGGGATATTCCCGGCCTAGAGAAGTACCATGGCCAGGACATTTTCCTGACTGAAGCATTGACGCGCGAAGCCAATCTGGCCATGGACGACGCCGTGGCCGACAAGAAGCCGTTCTTCCTCTACATGGCCCACTACGCGGTGCATACGCCGTATTCGATCGACAAGCGTTTCTACCAGGCCTATCGCGACGCGGGGCTCGATCACAAGGAGGCCATGTACTCGGCGCTGGTTGAAGGGATGGACCGCTCGCTTGGCGATTTGCTCGACAACGTCGAACGACATGGACTAAGCGACGAAACGATTGTGCTGTTCATGTCCGACAACGGGGGCCTGAGCGCGCATGCACGTGGCGGCGAGCCAAACACGCACAACCGGCCCTTGGCTAGCGGCAAGGGGTCCGCCTACGAAGGTGGCATTCGCGTGCCGATGATCGTTCGCTGGCCCGGCGTGACGGAAAAGGCGTCGGCCTGTTCGCAGCCGGTCATCATTCACGACTACTTCCCGACCATTTTGGAAATGGCCGGCGTCGAGGGCTTCGAGCAGATCGGTGGGATGGACGGCCTGAGTTTTGTCGGACTGTTGCACGGCCAGCATGACGCGGCCCGCGACGACCGGCCGCTATTCTGGCACTATCCGAACCACTGGGGAGGCGACGGTCCGGGCATCGCCCCGTCGAGCACAATTCGTCACGGTGCTTGGAAGCTGATCTACTACCACGCGGACGGTCGCTACGAGCTGTTCAACCTGGCCGATGACTTGGGTGAAACCCACAACCTGGCCGACGAGCAAGCGGAGATTCGAGAGCGGCTTGCGAGCGAGTTGGGCTCCTATTTGCGCAGCGTCGACGCACAGATGCCCCGCGACAAACGGACCGGCCACGCCGTGCCGCTCCCCGGCTCCGCGTTGTAAACCGCAAAACGGCTCCGACCGGTTCCAATGGTCCCAAGGCCGGGTCGCTGCCTGGCCGCGCCCGACCGGTGGCGCAACTAGAGTTGCGGAGAGGCTCAGTTCGGGTCTCACTGGCTTTCTGGGCTTTTGGGGAGGTGCCTGGCCATGTATTTCGCGCTATTGTCGTTGCTGACGTTTGCCGTTTTGCCGGCCGCACCCAAGGAACCGTCGACGGGCGACGTGACGGAGGTCATTCAACAGGAACTGGCAAAACTGCCGGGACATACCGGCATGGTCTTTACGGAGCTGACGCCCAAGGGGCCACAGGTGCTTTTCGGCGTGCGTCAAGATGAACGCTTCGCCGTCGGTTCGAGCTTCAAACTGTTTATCCTTGGCACACTGATCGACGAAGTGAACAACGACCGTCGCAGCCGGGACGACATCATGCGGCTGCGCGCCGACCTGAAAGGCCCGCCGCACAGCGAGATGGCCGAGTGGCCGGTTGGGTCGCCCGTGACGCTGTCTACCCTGTCGCTGAAGATGATCTCGATCAGCGACAATACGGCAACCGATCACTTGTTGTACCTGCTCGGGAGGGAACGGATCGAGGAACAGATGACGCGGATGGGCGACCGCAACGCCGATTGGAATCGTCCACTACTCTCGACACGCGAGATGACGATGCTTCGCGACAAGAAGACCGGCATGCTGGGCAATCAATACCGGAAGCTCGACGACGCTGCCCGCCGAAAGTTTCTTGCCGATCACTTCCAGGGTGAACTCGACTACGACGCCGTGGACTTCGACACCGGCGCTTACGACGTGGCCGAATGGTATGCCACGCCGCTGGACATGAGCTACGCGTTGGATTGGATCCGCAACCATACCCAAGACGGCATGCCGGCCAGCCAGTTGCGGCAGGTGCTCACGCTCGACAAAAAGCTTCAGTACGATCAAGACACATGGCCGTTCGTCGGATTCAAAGGGGGCTCGGAAGATCAGCTCCTGGCCGGCAATTGGCTGCTGAAGAACAAGAACGGCAAGTGGTACACATTCGACTTGTTCTACAACGACCCCGATGGCAAGGCTGATCAACAGCAGGCGATCGGTGTCATCCAGGGAGTTTTCCGGGTGATCGAGAACTCGATCCAGTAATCTGCGACCGATGCGGGCCGCGCAGCCGATCGGCGGCCTCGCGGCCTGCCCGTGTGTACCAGAAAAGGAATGGGCCGCGCTGTGGCCGTAGAAACCACAGCGCGGCACCGAGGGCTACTCCCCAGAAGCCCTGTTTTCCATTCCTTGGTAGGTTTTGGTGGCAGCCGGGGTTTGGGATTCGGGTTTGAGAGTCTGCGACGGAAATACGTCCCATGCATCTTCACCTGCTCCGGACTCTCTCAAGCGTATCCCGCACCCCGAAGCTGCCTGATGGTCTCTTACGCTGCCGGCTGGGCCTCGAATTGAGCCTCCTCGGTGGATCCGCACAGCGCCGTCGTTGACGAACGTCCGCCGGCGATCGCTTGAGCAATCTCATCGAAGTAACCAGTGCCGACAAACCGCTGATGTTTCGTGGCGCGGTAGCCCGAATCGGCCTCGCGGGCAAACTCGCGCTCTTGCAGCGCCGCGTAGGCGGTCATACCGGTTTTGCGATAACCCCGCGCCAGCTCGAACATCGATAGGTTCAACGCATGGAAGCCGGCCAGCGTGATGAACTGGTATTTGTAGCCCATTGCGCCCAGCTCGCGCTGGAAGCGGGCGATTGTGGTGTCGTCGAGTTTCTTTTTCCAGTTGAAGCTCGGCGAACAGTTGTACGCCAACAGTTTGTCTGGGAACTCGGCGTGAATCGATTCGGCGAATCTCCGCGCTTCGTCCAAGTCGGGTGTCGACGTTTCGCACCATAGCAAGTCGGCGTACGGGGCGTACGACAAGCCGCGGTCGATTGCGATGTCGAGCTCACCCGAGATACGGAAGAAACCTTCGGGCGTTCGCTCGCCAGTGATGAAGCGTCGGTCCCGCTGGTCGACGTCGCTGGTGAGCAATTGCGCACTATTCGCATCCGTGCGGGCGACCAGCACGGTGGGCACGTCGAGCACGTCGGATGCCAAGCGGGCGGCGGCGAGGGTGCGAATGAACTGCTGCGTGGGCACCAGAACTTTGCCCCCCATGTGTCCGCACTTCTTCTCGCTCGCCAGCTGATCTTCGAAGTGCACGCCAGCGGCGCCCGCTTCGATCATCCCCTTCATCAGTTCGAAGGCGTTCAGCGGACCGCCGAAACCGGCCTCGGCGTCCGCCACGATCGGCAGGAAGTAATCGACGTCCTGTCGACCTTCCAGGTGCTGCACCTGGTCGGCCCGCCGCAGCGCGTTGTTCAGGCGGCGAACGAGGTTTGGGACGCTGTCGGCCGGGTAAAGGCTTTGATCGGGATACATCTGACCCGCGTTGTTTGCATCGGCCGCGACCTGCCAACCGCTGAGGTAAATCGCCTTCAACCCCGCTTCGGCCATTTGCACGGCCTGGTTGCCGGTCAGCGCACCCAGCGCGTTGATGTACGGCTCGAAGTTGAGCAGCTGCCAAAGCTTCTCTGCGCCACGGCGGGCCAGCGTGTGTTCGATGTGCATGCTGCCGCGGAGGCGAACGACGTCGACCGCCGAGAAGTCGCGGCGGATACCTTCCCAGCGCGGATGGTCGGTCCAATCAGCTTCGATGTCGGCGGCGGTTCGTGGTTCGGACATGGTCGGCGATCCCTTTTCGTACTAAAGCATGGAAGTGAAGTGAAAACGAGAAGGGGAGTTAGTTCAGTTGTTCGTAAGCCGGCAGCGTCAGGAAGTCGACGAACTCGGGCGCGGTGCTGATCGACAGGAACAATTCGCCCGCGGCGTCGAACTTGCTTTTTGGGTAGGCTTCGTCGCCAAGCGACACGCGCAAGTCGGCCAGCTCGCGGCGAAGCACCAGTTCGACCAGTTCGGGCGTGATCTTGGTGCCGTCCGCGAATTTGCCGGCCGGATGCTGGATCCATTGCCAGATTTGGGCCCGGGAAATCTCGGCCGTGGCGGCGTCTTCCATCAGGTTGAAGATCGGCACGCAGCCGTTGCCACGGAGCCAGGCTTCGAGGTAGCGAAGGCCGACCGCCACGTTGGTGTGCAGGCCCTGGGGAGTAATATCTCCCTGAGGAACCGCGAGCAGATCGGCCGCCGTGACGTGCAAGTCCGGGTTGCGGCGGAAGATTTGATTCGAAGAGAACATGTGTGCATCGAAGACCTCCATCGCGACGCCCACCAGCCCGGGGTGGGCAACCCAAGTCCCGTCGTGTCCGTCGCCCGCCTCGCGTTCCTTGTCGGCACGCACCTTGGCCAGGGCTTCGCCGTTGGCCACCGGGTCGTTCTTGATCGGAATCTGCGCGGCCATGCCACCCATGGCGTGGGCGCCACGTCGATGACAGGTTTCGATCAGCAGCCGCGAGTACGAGCGCAAAAAGTGCGTGGTCATCGTGACCTGGGCCCGATCGGGCAGCACGCACTGCGGTCGATTGCGAAACTTCTTAATGAAACTGAAGATGTAATCCCAGCGACCGCAATTCAGGCCCGCGGCGTGGTTGCGCAACTCGTAGAGGATTTCGTCCATCTCGAAGGCGGCCAGAATGGTTTCGATGAGCACCGTGGCCTTGATCGTCCCCTGCGGCAACCCGATCGCCATCTGAGCCGTGCGGAACACTTCGTTCCAGAGCCTGGCTTCCAAGTGGCTTTCGAGCTTCGGCAGGTAGAAATAGGGACCGGTTCCCTTGTCGACCAAGGCCTGAGCGTTATGGAAGAAATACAGACCGAAGTCGAAAATGCCGGCCGAAATCGGCTCGCCGTCGACGAGCATGTGTTTTTCGACCAGATGCCAGCCGCGCGGTCGCACCAGCAGCGTGGCTGTCTCTTTATCGAGCGTATAGTGCTTGCTGTTGGGGCCGATGTATTCAATCGTGCCATTGATCGCGTCGCGAAGATTCACTTGGCCCGCAATCGTCGCCTCCCAGGTGGGTGAATGCGAATCCTCGAAGTCGGCCATGTACATCTTGGCGCCGGAGTTGAGCGCGTTGATGACCATCTTGCGGTCGACCGGGCCAGTGATCTCCACGCGGCGGTCCTGCAAATCGGCAGGCACGGGGGCAATCGTCCAGTCGCCCGCGCGAATGGCCGCCGTTTCGGGCAAAAAGTCGGGCATTTCACCGGCATCGATCCGAGCCTGACGCTCGTCGCGGGCGACCAGCAGCTGCTTGCGGGTGGCGCGGGTGAGGCGCTCCAGATCGGCCATAAACTGCAAGGCCTCGGCGGTGAGGATGTCCCGGGCGTCGGCTGGCACCGGGGCCAACAGTTCGATGCCCTGGATTCTCGTGGCGTGTCTGTGCTGCGTGGCGGTGGCGGACATGGGGAGTTCCCCTCGAAGGATGGTTTCGCGGCTTTCCTGGCTTTCGCGACGGATTGTTTGGTTCGTGAATCACGGCGTCGTGGCACGCCTGTGAACAAACTCTAACCACGTCTTCAAGAATTGAACACAACAATCCTTTCAATACCAATCATTGAAACTATCAATAAAATGGTATATATTAATAAGCGCTATGATTGAATGGACGGCCGGCGGTTCGTACCACGGCACTTGTTGCCGCGCGAGAAAATGGCCGCCCAAAAGAGACCGCCCGACACAGGTGGAGGTTGCACGATGGCCACGGCTCCCAGCTCGCAGTACTACAAACAGAACCGGCTCCAACAGCTCCGTGGCTTTTGTCACGCCGCTCAGGCGGGCAGCATTTCCAAGGCGGCCGAGAAACTGTTTTTGAGCCAACCCAGCGTGTCGCTGCAAATCCAGGCACTTGAGCGGGAATTCAAAACCACGCTCTTCGAACGCCGCGGCCCCAAGATCAGCCTCACGCCTGACGGCAAGACGCTCTATGAACTGGCGGCGCCGCTGGTCGAGGAAATTGACGCGCTGGAAGACACGTTCACGGCCAAACGGGGAGGCATCGAGACCGGCCGGCTCGACATCGCCGCCGGAGAATCGACCACGCTCTACCTGCTGCCCCAATTCGTCAAGCAGTACGCGGAGCTCTACCCGGGGATCGAACTGAAGCTGCACAACGTGACGGGCCGCGACGGCCTGGCGATGGTGCGAGCCGACGAGGCCGATTTTGCCGTCGGTTCGATGATCGAAGTCCGGGAGGACATCGAGTACCAACCGATGTTCACCTACGACCCAATGCTCATCGTGCCACTAGGGCACCCGCTCACCAAGCGAAAACGGGTCACGCTCAAGGATGTCTCGCCCTATCCCTTGATCCTGCCCCCCAGCCACCTGACGACCTGGGGTGTCGTGGACTACGCCTTTGCCAAGCACAAGCTGAAGTACGATGTGAAGATGGAGGCCGGCGGCTGGGAAGTCATCAAGAAGTATGTCTCGCTCGGACTTGGCATTTCGATCGTGACCAGTATCTGCCTGAGCGGCGAGGAAGACCTGGTCGCCATCCCGCTTTCCCGCTACTTCCCCAAACGCACCTACGGCCTGGTGATCCGCAGAGGCAAATTCCTCTCTCCTGCGGCAGAACGCTTTGTCAAATTGATGCGCGAAGCAACCAAGGGAAAACGCCTGCCGGCCGATGCCCCGGGCACGAACCAGCTCTTCGGCTTTTACGGCCCCATCGACGGCCGGGCCGACGGCGGCCCGCACGGCAGATCGGCAAAACGTGGTCGAGGTTAACCAGCGTCCATCCATCCGTTGACTCGCTGTCGCGCCACAGGCCGCCGGCCGTGTTAGAATCGCGAGAGCGAACCTCGATAGACCTTGCCCGAGGCACCAAATCGATCGCCAATTGAGCGAGGACGCAAGTCAATGAACCGCTCGACTCTTTTTGTCTGCGACGGATACGCGCGGACCTGTGCGGCAATCCAGCCGCAAATTCGCGCGGTGGTGGAGGCGGAATTCAGCGAGCGCCTCGCCGCCGCGAGCCTCTGGGGCCGCTTTTGGTTGCGACGGGCGATCGAGCGAGAGGTTCGGCAGCGGGTGAGGCAAAGTGCTCCGCCGGAGGCGTTGTATTAACCTCAGCGTCAGACAATCGACCCTTTCGGTCCCCTTGGCGGCCACGCCGCGAATTCATCTCGACTGACACGCTACTGCGAGCCATTCGCCCAGCCATTGGTTTTTCCGGGCGATTTCGCACTTCTCACCTGATCCCCTGTTTGAACGGTTGATTTGCAGCGCGAAACATTGGCAGCCCTTAATGCCCCAACTATATTGGAGGGTTCACCGAACCCGCGATGAGGAGCGAAAAGTCCATGAGGCGTTTGATTTCGTTTGTTTCCGTAGTCACGTTGGCTTGCTTCGCGTTCGGGCAAACGCAACCCGAGCAGCCTCAACAGCAATCGCAAGCATACCAACCGGCGGTTCCGCCGCCGTCGATGGGTGCGTACGGCGGCGGGTACGGCGGTTACTACGGCGGGGCGGGCACCACGGCGGCGGGCTCGTCGATGACGGGCATGGCCAACGTCATTAGCTCCAAGGGCGACTACAACCTCAGTACGTCGGCTGCCGCGGTGAACATGACGCAAGCTCAAAAGCAGGAAATCCAAAATCGTCAGGATTACACGAATACCTACTTCGAGATGCGGGCAACCAATAAGGCGGCCCGCGAGGCCGAACGCGGTCCGCATCCGACGGCCGAGCAAATTGCTCGCCTTGCTCACGAGATGGCGCCGCAGCCGCTTAGCCCTGGGCAACTCAACGCGGTGACCGGCAAGCTGAATTGGCCTTCGGCGCTGCAATTGGATGTCTTCGCGGCGGACCGCGCCAATTTCGAGAAGCTTTTTTCATCCTATTCGCAGTTGGGTGCACTCAGCTACGCGGATCAGGTAAAAGCCAGGCAGATCATCAATTCCATGAATCAGCAACTCAAGTCGCAGATTCGCGAGTTGCCGCCGCAAGACTACGGGATCTGCAAAGGCTTTTTGAACAGCCTGATGTACACGGCATGCAAGACTCAACTTAGTTAGTCACGATCGCCCCTAGACGACGTTGGATTCCAACGCGGTCCAGTAAATTCTCCGGCGACGTGGGTCCGGATTTGTAATCGAAACTTCTCTCTCAGGCGTCATTCATGATCTTCGCTCGTTCCCTCTTCAAGTGCGGCCTGATTGCCGCTGGACTTTGTACCGGGCTAATCGCTGGGCTCGCCAGTGCCCAGCAGCCCACGGTCGACGAGTTGATCGCCGCGGCCAAGTCGTCCGACGAAACAGCCCAACTCAAGGCCATTCAAGAACTGGGATCGCAGGGCGCGACTGCCGTGCCGGCGCTGACCGAACTGCTTAAGGCCGAGTCACCCGTGGTTCGGGCTTACGCGGCCCGATCGTTGGGACACATTGGCCCCGATGCCAAGGGCGCTGCAGAAAACCTCATCGCGCTGCTGGGCGATTCCGAGGTTACCGTCCGCCGGCAGGCCATCGATGCCCTCAAGAACATTCGCCCCGGACCGAAAGTGGCCGTCCCGCTATTTGCCAAGCTGATGCACGATTCCGATCCGGGCATCCGCATGCGGGTGATGGAAGCCGTGGCCGATGCGAAAGGCAATGCGGTGCCTGCGCTTATCGAAGCCCTCAAGAATCCGGACGCGGACTATTGGGCCTGCATCATTCTGCGTGATATTGGTCCCGACGCGGCGCCCGCCGTGCCGGCGCTTGTCGCGGCGCTAAAGAACCCGCGTCCGGAGATTCGACGCGAGGCGACCTTGGCACTGGCGGCCATTGGCTCGGCCGACGCCGTAGATGCTATTGTGCCGCTGCTGAAAGATCAGAATTCGCGAGTTGCCGCCACGTTTGCCTTGGGAGCGATCGACAAGGTCCCGCCCGAGGCGGAATCCGTCATCCGGGCGAACGTCAATAGCGACGACCCGATGCTGGGTACCGTCAGCCTTTGGGTGATGGGTCGCCTCCATCCCGACGACATGAAAATGAAACGGGCCATTATCACGCGACTGGTCGAAAAACTGAAGGATCAAGATCCCTTTGTCCGCACCGCCGCCGCACGGGCACTTTCGTCGCTGCCGCCGAGCCCGGAGATCGCCGGGCCGATCTTCGCCAAGGCACTCACTGGCGCTGACGAAACGACGGTGCACTACCTGCTCGACGCCGTGGCCGGCCTCGGCGCTCCGGCCGTGCCGAGGCTGATCGGCGCGCTCAAGTACAAACCGCTCCGTCCGCAGATCGCTGGCATTTTGGGTCGCATTGGACCGCCGGCCGCCCCCGCCGCGCCCGAGTTGGCCAAGTTGCTAACCGACGAGGATCCGAATGTCGCCATCGAGGCGGCGCACGCCCTGGCAAACATTGGCCCCGGCGCGAAGGACGCGGTACCGGCGCTGGTTGAAGTGTTCAAGCAGCCCGAGAGCCAGCTTACTTTCGGGGTGGCCTACGCCTTGGGCCGCATTGGCCCGGCGGCGGCGGCCGCGAAGCCCGTCTTGCTGGAGAAAATCAACTCGGAAGATAGTTCACTTTCGTTACTCTGCGCCTGGGCACTCGTGCAGATCGAAGGCAAATCGCCGGCAACCGCGGCCAAGGTGCTTCCCGAGCTGGCTGCCGGACTCAAGTCCAACATGCCCAAGTCGCGGCAAATGGCAGCCGAAATCCTGGGCGATCTCGGGCCGGCGGCCAATCCGGCCCTCGGAGCGCTGGAGCAAGCGACGAAGGACCGTGATGCCGCCGTTCGCGACGCGGCGACCAAGGCCGTGGCGGCAGTTCGCGGTTAGCCCGACGGCCGTCAGCCACGGCCGGCTTCCAAGATTGCGTTAGCGCGAGTGATGCGTGAAATTGCGCGCTATAGACATAATTCTCACCTGCCGGCCGCCGTGGTCTTGGCGGTCTTCGAGAACCGCACGCGATCGACTGCTTTTTCGACGCTGCGGCGGAGCTTGGCGTTTTTGTCCTGGGCATAGTCGTTCAGGGCGTCCTTGACGAGATCCTCGAACGGATGAGCCAAATCGTTATTGAATCGCAGGTCGGTCAGTTCGCCTTTGAACTTCGTGACCTGGGTACCGCCAAAGCCGCCGCCGGCCATCGAGGTTGAGCCTTCGATTTCGAACTTCGCCAACACGTTCCCGCCGACCGCCCCTTTGGCGAGCTTGGGGATGCGACCCCAGGCTTTGAAGCGCGCCTTGGCCACGGCCCGCAGGGCGAACTCGGCCCGACCTTCGACGACCGCCAGACGCGTCAGCTCCAACTCCAGCGACTCGGCCGGATTTTCGAGCCAGAGCCACGTTTTCGACTGCTCGGTCCAGGACGCCAGCCGAATCTTTTTGCCCAGCAGCTTGCCGCTAGTCCACTTCTGCCGGTCGACACTCTTCTCGTTGTACCAGGCGGTTTCCTCGGACGCGTGCTGCAGCATTTCGGCCACGAGCTGCTGCTCGAGGAAGTTTGCGCACCAAGGGCATGTCTTGAGCGGCAACCGGCGCGGTGGTCGAAAGCAGCAGGACGAGCAGGCAAAGTCGCGTCTTCATGTCAGCAGGTTTTCCGGCGAAGAAAACGAGGCTTCGAACCCCACGGGCAATCTGGGGCGGCCATGACCCCGAAGGACGATTGCCCCCGAAAGATCATCGGCACTGCGGGAATTCTAGCTCGCCAGCAGGGCCGGTTATGACGACTTGCACCGTGCTACTGACGACGATAGCAACGGCAGGTCCTTGTCCAGCGTGGCCTTAACCTTGCTGGCACTCGCAGGCTGGCATCAAGGTGCGACAATTGGGCCAAGCCCGACGTCTGTACCTTCATCGTCCAGTTGGCCACCGTCATCGTGGAGATTCTGCCCCACCGAGTAGATGACCCACCCGTCGTCCGTGTGCTTGAGGTGCAACGGCTGGCCGTTAAAAGGATCGGTGGTTGTCCCCTCGGACAAATCGCGTTCCGACAGTTTGACGTCGGTTTGTTCGTCCCGCGGGCGGCTGAGGAGGGCGTTGAGGATCCGGAGACAGCGAAGCTGAGCCTCACTGCGCGCCACGGCGACGTTCATTCCCTCGAACGAAGATTCGAGTTCCTTGGCTGTTGGCCCGAGCTTTTTCAACGAGGCCTGGAACTGGGCGTTGGCCGCTTCGTCATAGTAGGACTTAGTGGCATTTGCAATGAGAACGTCATACAGCGCCAGGCATTCGATTCGAACGGACGCTACCGCGGGCTCCCCCTTACCATTGGCCAGGGCCTCCTCTCGGCAGGCATCCATTCCGAACGCTCGTTCCGAACGCAGCGCGTTGCGAAAGGCTGAGCCCGGATGGACTTGTGCCAACTCGACTTCTAACTGCTTGTGTGAATCGAGAGACACAGGCCCAGACCGCAAAACGTGGTTCGTGAGATCCACGGCTTCGGCACGGCAGCCCATGGAAATGAGTTGGCCGATGAAAAAAGGAGTCTGATCGAATAGCTTGCAGAGCCGAAATGCCGTCAGACAAGTCTGGAACGCTTCCTCATGCTTGCCTTCGCTCATGAGCATGATGGTTCGGTACTTGAGCACGCGAATGGCCGATCGGGATTCCTGTATTTCCTCCAACATCTCCCCAATCAAGTCGATCGCCGACTTCGGATGATAGTTCAAATCGAGAAAGTAACTCGGACAAGAAGCCGCTTGTTGCAACAGGTCATAGACTTTCGGGTGCGCTGCAAACGCTTTCGTGTAGACTTCGATTGCAGCTTCGCTATATTCCAAGTCCTCCTGGACCTCCACGGTTTCCTCCGATGCCTGTGGCGCCTCTTCGACTTGCTGAATCTGCCCGCTCACGACGGCTTGGAGCGCAGCTTCGAGTGCCTCATCGGACGAGCCCTGTCTTTCCCAGAAGTCACCCATCGCATCATCGATCTCGCGGCAAGCGTCCTGGGCTTGCCTGAGATAGGTCGATGCGTTGGTCTCTGGGGCAGGACGGTTGGCGCCGAGATCCGCGATCGAGATGGGTTCGCCCTGTGCGCGGAGCCGATCCAGAACTGTTTGCACATTGTCGGGCTGCTCGGCCTGACTTGATGCTAAGTGGAGCAGGCCGGCGCACGGCAGCGCGACGAGGAAAAGCACCGCGAGCCGCAAGTGACGACAGATGGACATGAGGATGGTTGAGATCGCTATTGAAGTAGGAAATGTCCCTCTGCTCATTCTACCCAGTTCCTACCCGATTCAATCTCACGAATCCAATACTCACAGTATTCGGCCAAGCGAACGCAACTATTTGGCGAGATCAATCGGTTCGAAGCCCACGTCCGTCGCTTTGTCGTCCAGTTGGCCACCATCGTCCTGGAGATTCTGGCCCACCGAGTAGATGACCCACCCCGTGTCGGCGTGTTTAAGGTGCAGAGGCTGACCGTTGAAGGGATCCGTCGTGGTGCCTTCGGGCAGGTTCAGGTCGGATAGTTTGACGTCAGACTGTTTCTCTGGTGGGTCGCGGAGAATGGCGTTGAGCACGCGCAGGCAACGGGTTTGCGCTTCGGTGCGGGTTACGGCCACTTGGGTCGCCTCGATCGCCGGCGCCACGCCCTTTGTCAACGGGCCGGCATGTTCCAAGGATTTCTGGATCGCCGCCTTAACGTCGGGATCTCCGTAGGGCCCGTCGGCAGTTGCGATCAGCACCTCGAATAACTGCAGGTAGCTCACTTGATCGCGTTTGCCATCCGGCAAACCCACGTTGGGAAGCATCTTGGCGTCATTGAAATGGGCCAATCCAATCGCGCGCTCCGTCAACAGCGACTGTCGGTAAGCGGCGTGAATATCCTGCCGAGCCAGCTCCGCTTCGAGCCGAGCATACGCTTCTGGCGGCAACGGGCCGTCTCGCAGCACGCGATTGGCGGCGTTGATCGACACGGCACGAATGGCAATCGCCACCAGTTGGCCCACGAGCCCTGGAGCCTGGCTGAAAAGCTTTGAGAGCCGGAGCATCGCCAGAGTGGTGTCGAACGCTTCTTCGCGCTTCCCTTCACTCAGCAGTAACCGCACGCGATAGTTCAGCACCCGGATGGCGGCGCGCGACATCTGCACCTTCGGCAGCATGTCGGCGACGAACTGGCCACCGGAGTCGGCGTCATAGTTCAAGTTCAGAAAATACTCGGGGCAATCCGAGGCTTGAAACAGCAACGGAACTACCTCCGGATGAGCGGCAAACGCCTTCCGGTAGGCCTCGATCATCGTCGGGCTATCGTCAAACGACTCGGGGACTTGCTGCCCCCGCTGCTGTTGTCGGGCCTCCTCCTGTTGCCAAACCTCGTGCACTTCACGGTTGATCGCCTCGCTCCCCAGTTCGGCCAGTTGCAGGTAGGTTTCCGCGTTCTTCTCGGCGCGGGCGGGTTGGCTGCCAGGTCGGCAATCGTGACGGGGTCGCCGGCGGCACGCGCCTGAGCGACTATCTCTTCGACTTGGGCCTTGGCCGGCGCATTTGCGACGGCCAGCCAGATGAGCGCGGCGCTGACCAGCGCCACGAGGCCCAGGGCGCCGAATTTACGAATCCGCAAGGTGGTACGCATGACCGCTCCTCAATTCGGCGAAATACTAGCTCGCCAGTCCAGGGCAGGCGGGCAAATGGCCCGGGCGCGAATTGGCGGCACAACGATGATAGCACGCAGACAACCTCGCGGCCGGTCCGCTTCCGTTTGATACCACGTGCTGCAATCGCTTACTGCCGTACAACCACTGGCCCGAGGCCGACATCCGTCCGTTCATCGTCCAGTTGGCCGCCATCATCTTTGAGATTCTGACCGACGGAGTAGACCAGCCAGCCGGCATTGGTGTGCTTGGTGCGCAGAGGTTTGCCGTTGAAGGGGTCGGTCGTCGCATCCGCCGGCAGCCCCAACTTTTCAATTGAGACGCTCTTGTTTCCGTCGGGGTCTTGGGCAATCAAATGGTTAAGCACGCGTGCACACCGCTGCAGAGCCTGGACGCGCGCCAACGACCCACGGCTTGCCAAGAGCGCTGGCAGCACGAGACCCGTGAATACTCCCCCCGATTCCTGGATCGCCTTCAATTCACCGCTCAGCTTGAAATCAAACGGCCGCTGAGTGCTATTGGCGAACTTGTCGAAAACGCTGGCCATATACGCGTTGTCCCGTTTGAACGGTGGAAACATTGTCACCGCGTAACTCCATAATTCGCTCATATCTTGAAAGCTCTGCAGTGCGTAGGCCCTTTCGGTCATCATGGCCCGTCGGAACTGCTCATCCAAGTCGTCGGCGGCGAGTTCAGCCTCGAGTTGCTGGTGCGTCTCACTAGAAACTGGCCCCGTGCGCAACCCTTGGTTGATCGCACTGACGGTCACCATATAGACCGCGTTCGCCACCAGGTAGTTGACCAGCAACGGATCGCGGCCATAGAGTTTGGCCAGCCGCAACATCGCCTCACAAGTTCGTAGAGATTGCTCACATTCTCCCTCGCTAGCCAACAACAGTGATTGGTAGTACAGCACACGAAAGATGTCGCGCTTATAGCCCAACTGCTCAAACACCTCATCAAAGAACGAAGTCTCGCGGTCATTGAATTGTGTGCCTGCATCGTAGTCGTACTGCCAGTCATAGTCAGGGCAATTCGAGGCCTGGACCAGGAGCGGAACCGCCTCGGTATGCTTCGCAAGGGTGTCACGAATCGCATCGAGTACCGACGCGCCGGGACGCCCAGCCCATAACGCATCGTACTGTGTACTATCTTCATCCGTGTCGCCGGCAGCCTTGCAAGCTTCTTCGATGGCGCGGGCGATCGACGATGTTTCTTCCCTGGCCCGCAACAAATAAGTGACCGCATTCTGTTCGGGCGGAGGTGGGGTACGTTGAAGTTCGACGAGCGAGAGCGGTACTCCCTCGGCTTTGAGCTCGGCCAGCTTTGCATTCAAGCGCGCGCTGGCTCGCCAGTTTGCCACGGCGAACCAGATCAGAGCAACGCCCAAAATTGCCAGCGACCCGAGCCCGCAGAGTTTCAGCCACCGCCAGCGTCGGGATGGTCGGACTTCATTTGAGACGTCATGTGTCGTTTCGCTCATCGCCCGACCTCCGCCTCGGCAGTCATTCGACCAACGAGCAAGCCGACGTCCTCCGGAAAGGCTCGGCCGCCGTCGTCTTTGAGGTTCATACCCACGCTGTAGATCGACCAGCCTTGTGGCAGTTTGACCAAACGCAGCGGCTGGTTGTTGAACGGGTCGGTTATGACCTCGTCAGGTAGCCCCAGGTCAGCAAGTGTCGGTTCTTTGCCGGGGTGATCCCGCTCAAATCGCTGAATCGCGTTCAGGATTTGCAACCCGCGGAGGTACACGATGCATCGGTAGACGGAGGTCTGAGCAGCGCGAATATTCGGCATTACTACCTTGGCCGAGGGATCAACGTCGGCGATCAGGCCATTGAACTTCGCGTCGGACTGCAAGTCCGCGAAAGGCCGACCAGCAAGTGCGATCGCTTCGGCCATAAAATCGAGATACTTCGACTGGCTATTGCTGAACGCCGCCGACAATTGCATCAGCCACTGCTTGTCATCCGGTTTGAAATCGAGCTTGCCCGCCTCAATCGCGCGGAGCGTATCGAGTCCAAATGCCCGATCGCCAACCAGACCGCGTTGATAGATCTCAACGATATGGGAGCCAGCGAGCTCCTCGTCGAGTTTCCTCCGCAAAGGCTCAGAGATGGGCCCCGCTCGCAGAGCCAGATCGACCTGATCAACCGCGATGCCGCGGCAGGCAAAGGCGACTAGCGCTCCCAGCAAAGTCGGCTCGCTGTCCAGCAGACGGCAGAGCCGGAGCATCTTGAGCGAGGTCTTCAGTGCCCCTTCAGCATCTCCATCCGCGAGTTGCAAGGTGGCTTGATAAGAAAGCAGTCGCATTCCTCTGCGTGTCACCTGGAAGGTTTGTTTCTCGAGCTCGTCCCAGAATGCCTTCGGGTCGGCCGAGTAGTCGAGCTGGGCATCGTACGCCGGCGCCGCGGCCGCCTGATTGACGAGTTCGAGCGCCTCGGGATAGGCATTCAGCGCGTCACGCAAGGCGGCCACATACTCAGCCGGGGGACGGCCGGTGTCGGCGGCAACCTGTTGCTGCGGGGTTAGATTGTCGTAAGCCGCGCTATACTCCTTGTCGATTGATCCGATCGCGTCGCTTGCCCGGCGCAAGTACGTGGCGGCATTGTCTTGTGGCAATGGTGGCTTTCGTGCGAGGTCCTTGATCGATACCGGTTCGCCGGCTGCCTCGAGTGCGGCAATTCTTGCGTCGAATTCGGCCTGGGCCGTGGCATTAGCCCGCGACAACAGCAACATGAAAGCGACTGCGATGCCGGCCAATAGCCCGGCGGCTATCATCCACCTTGAACGTGATCGTTTCATCTTTGTTACCCTGCAGGACGAGCTTCGAGCTCTGCAATAAGTTTCTCAATATCCGCATGCAAGTCCGCCGACCGCCGGTTGGACTGCCGGAAGAGTGCCATCCGCTTGCTCACGGCCTCAGCGATTTGCAGGTCACCCAATTCTCGACTGCGGACCACCGACCGCGACTCGTCAGCGGGCGACGGAAGTACGTCAGTCGAAAAATAGTAGTTACCAGCGTTAAGACCTACGCCGATCACCAGCAAAGCTGCTACGCTACGTTCGAACGCCCGCTCCCAGCGAGGCTTCGCGCGGCGATTCAGTTCAGTGTTGATGACGCCGAGCACGCGGCCCCGCAACTCGGACGGAGCCGTGTGCGGCGGCAACTTGTCGAAGGGTGCGGGAAGGTCGTCGTGCATGGTTTCGTTCGCAAAGAACCCCCCGGCAAAGCCGGGGGCTGAAAGTCATGTTCGGGGAACGAGTGTTTATTCGTGATACTGGGTGCGGGCGAGCCACTCGCGGAGCCGGACCAGCGCCGAGCGATAACGGGTGGCGACCGTGCCTTGGGGGATGGCGGTTGTCTCCGCGATTTCGCGAATCGTCAAACCGCCAAAGGTCTTTAGTTCCACGATCTCCCGCTGTTCGATCGGCAAACGTTTGAGCGCCGCACGCACCGCGTCGGCCGCTTCGATTGCCGCTTGTTCATCGTCGTATTCGACAGGACGCGAATGTACGTCCAGGTTTCTTCGCTGCCGGGCTTGTCTTGTTTTCAATCGCGCCGCTTCATGCCGCGCCACCGCGAACGCGTAGGCTGTCAGGTTGTCCACGCGGCGAAGCTTCTTACGCGAGCGAGCCAGCCGGGCGAAGGTCTCCTGAACCACGTCCTCGGCATCGGCCGGCGAGCCCAAGTGCATCACCAGAAAATAGTGCAGTCGATCGGCGCAGGCGTCGTACAACTCGGCAAATGCCGCCGGTTCTCCCCGTGCCAACCGGTCGGCCAATTCGCCCATCGCCCGAGTACCTGCGTCGCGTTTTTAGATAAGACCGCCGCGGAGCCTGGATTTATTGGCAACGATCCAAAGAATCTCACATTGTGAAACCTAAGATAAAGCACTGGACGGCGTTACTTGGTCTCGCGAGGGCCAAGCCCGACGTCCAGTCGAGCTCCATCGATCCGCGAGTCAATCTTTCCGCCGTCGTCCTGCCCGTTGGAACCGACGCTGTAAATCAGCCAACCTCCGGCAGTGTAGCGAAACCGCAGCGCGTGATCATTGTACGGATCGACGAACGAATCTTCCGGCAGTTCCAGCTGGCCCGTCGGGTTCTGTTTGACGCCGCCAGGAAACGTGTGCGTCAGTTCGTTCAGCACGCGCAAGCACCGCAGCAGGGCGACGGTTTCCGTCTTGATTTCCGCCGCCGCCCGTAGTCCTGGCAGTGCGTCCTGGGCGAACGCGAGTGGACGTGCCGCCGGCCAGGCGTGGATCTTGTCGTATGGCTGACTGGCTAACTTATCCAACTGCTCGATCACCTCCAGATAGTCGCGGAGGTCGTCGGGCGTTACGGCGACGTCGAGTAGCGGCAATGCGTTACCCTGCATCCGTTGCTTAAAAAGATCGATGCCCCAAGCTCGCTCGTTGGATAAGGCATGTCGAAATGCACCCTCGACGTCATGTCGCGCCAACTCGGCTTCGAAAGCCTCGCGAGCCCCCTCTGGTAGCAGGCCCGACTGCAGGGCAACGGCTGACGCGTGTATGGCGACGCCGCGAACGGCCTGATTGACCAAGAAACCGATCACTAGCGGCCGCGAGTCGAAGTGGCGGCAGAGTCGAAACATGGTCAAACAGGATTCCAGGGCTTCTTCCCCCTGGCCGTCGTTGAGCAGCATGGTCACGTGGTAGTTAAGGACCCGAATTGGCCGCCGTACGTCCTGCATCGTGTCGAGGTATTGTGGCGTGAATATGTCTACTGGTTGATCGTAGTTGAGCTGTGGGGCATAACCGCGGCAATGTGCAGCCTTAACCAATAGCGAAATTGTTTGTCGGTGTTCTGCAAAAGCCTCGCGCAACACGCGTTGGACTTGTTCCGTCGTTCGGGCCTGAAAGGCAAACTCGCTCTGGTCCTCGAACCCCAGGGCATCGATGGCAGTGCCCACTGTCTGCTCAACGGCCTGCAAGTCAGCAGCGGCTTGCGCCAGAAATGTTGCGGCGTTTCCGTCCGGCGAGATTGGCTTCGGCGCCAAGTCCTTAATCGACAACGGTTCTCCAGCCAGCTTCAAGACGGCGAGTTTCGCTTCGGCGGAGACCTCGTCCGCGGTTGTGACTTTGACGGGTCCCAGTACCGCACCGCCGAGCAATAGCGACAGCACGATCGTTCGGCACGATGAGGAGTACGGCATGGATACGACCTGTGAAACGAGTCTCGTAGCCGGAAGTCAAAACCGTTTCTCCGTCCCCAATTCATCCTAGCCAACCTGGTCCTGCGTCGCGCAACAAAAAACGCCGCAGCCGCTTGAATAGCGCCACGGCGAAGGAGTTTGAATGTGTTTCTGGCCGCCGGCTACGGCGTGATCGCCCGCAGGACGTTACGAACCGGTTGACCCGGGATGTAGACCTTGGGGCGAATGATCACTGGCCGGGCTGCCACGACGGGCGTCGCAACCACGGTAGTCGCAGCTGGAGCGTAGTACGTAGTCACCGGCGCGGGTGCGTAGTACGTGGTCACCGGTGGCGAGACGACCGGAGCGTAGTAGGTCGTCACTGGCGCGGCAACCACAGGGGCGTAGTAAGTCACGATCCTTTGAGCGTGTGCCGGAGCGGCCACGGCCATCAGTCCGAACGTGAACAACAGGGCAAAACAGCTTCGCATGGTATGGGTCTCCTTCTAACCCCATCCTAGCCGTGGCGCGGGCCAATACAAGTTTGCGATCTATTTTCTAGGCGTAAGCAGCGTGCCAACGGCTGAAATACGTGCTGCTAGCGTTTGCCCGGGCGGATGCAAAACGCCCGGGCCGCGCAAACTTCCACCGCGTGAGGCGACAAATCAACCGCTGCCAGCGCCGCGGCCGCGCGGCGAAAGAAAAAAGATACGGAGAACACCGCGCCCGTGCAATTCAGGCGAGGCATTCTCCGTGGGCAGCATTCCTGCGACGTATTTGATTCAAGCGACGTCCGACGCGGAACCGATCGGGCTCGCCTACCACCAATACCCAGCGCGATACCAACGGCGCGACGCGCGGCGGCACGTAGTAGTACGACGGGTAGTAGGCCACCGAGGGCGAGTAGTACGTCGTGACCGGTACGCTCGGAGCGTAATAGGTGGTTACCGGCGTGGCGACGGCCGGAGCGTAGTAGGTCGTCACCGGGACGCTCGGGGCGTAATACGTGGTGACCGGCGTCGCAACGCTCGGGGCGTAATAGGTGGTCACCGGAACGCTTGGAGCGTAATAGGTGATGACTTCCTGGGCCTTGGCGGGAGCAACCCAGGCCAGACACCCAAGCAGGGCAAAGACGGCGGCGAATCTCATAGTGCAAACTCCAAGGTGCGGGTAGACTCCACGTCGATACTTCGACACAACAAACGTAGCTCCTCGTGAGTGCGCGGCAACCTGACTCTCACCGCCATCGGTGCAATTGTTGCTGCCGGAATTATTGATAACGTTTCGCCCGCCGACTCGTCAACTATTTCGCGCCGGGGTCGTGTTGCGATTTGGCAACATGGCGAATTGGCGGTTAGTTTGCGGGGAGCGAAATCGTAAATTGCACGCCGGGGCCCGCTTGTCGGTCGGCCACATCGATCCGCCCGCCGTGCATGGTCACGATGCGCCAGCACTTCGACAGCCCCAACCCCAGGCCGCGGCCCGCTTCGCGACCCGAGTAGAATGGATCGAAGATTTTTGGTCTTTCGTCAAGCGAGATTCCCGGCCCCGTGTCGCTCACGCTGATCCGGACCCACGGATCTTCCGGACTTGACTCGCGCAGCGCGATTTCAACGCGGCCGCCGGTAACCATGGCCTCCAGGGAATTAACCAGGAGCGAACGGACCGCCACGGCAATCTGCGTGGGATCGGCGAGGACGGAAACCGCCTCGACCGGCAAGATCAGCTCAAAACTTGCCTGCTGATCCGCGGCCTGCGACGCCAACTCGTCAGCTAGTTGGCGCAGGATCGATGCGACGTCGCACAGCTCGGGCTGCGGCTGCGGCGGCCGAGCGAACAACATCATGTCGGCAATCATCTCGTGGGCACGGAAGGCTTGCGTGTTGATCGCGGCCAATGTGCGTCGGCGTTCCAGGTCGGTTTCATCCTGCAGGAGCGTTTGCGCCGGGCCGAAATGTTCGCCAGCGGGTTGTTAATTTCGTGCCCGGCGCCGTACGCGAGTTCCTTCATGGCCTCAAGTTTGGCCGTTTCCAGAGCGCGAAGGAAGTCGGCTTGCAGGCGTTCAAGCGTTGTTAGCTTTTGGATGATCGCAACTAGACGCCGCCCCCAATTGCCGCTACGACCCCAGGCTTCGCCAAGCACGGCCCAACGGCCAATCCACGTGCGCGCGTCACAGCCCATCGCTCGCCACTCGTCGATCACTTCCGAACAGACGAGATCTTTTGCCTGCACCACGCAGTGGTTGACCGACAAAGGGTCGGTGGTCGGAAGCAACAATTGCTCGACCGCGGTCATTAGCCACGGCGGCAATGCCGCGCCGGTCCGCCGAGGCGGTTCGTCGCCAACGACCGACTCCGCCAACCAGGCAGAGCCAAGATGCACCAGACCCAGGCAATACGCATGCTGGTAGTCTGCCCCCACGTGCCGAGCAAACAGTTCGGCTAATTCAGCAACCGCCAGCGAGCACCCGGCCGGTTCAGCGAATTCGGCAAACGCGGATTCCTCACTTGAGCCACTGTCGTTGGGCAAAAAGAATTCCGCCGGCCGCGATTCCAGCCAGCCAGCCAGCGACTCGCAAGTCGTCAAATCAATGTCACCCTGCTGCTGCGCTTGGACCAGAGCCCAAACCGCAAGCGCCGGATCGCCTGCCACGGCGGCACGAAATAGCTCGCGCCGCCGAACAGCTTCGGTGCACAGGAGTGCGTCGGCCAATCGCTCCGCCGTGGCATCCGCCAACGGCAAACGAAATTCGCCGTGTGGCGTAACCAGACTAGGAAGCGTTTGCATGGTGCGCGCTCGTGATTCCGACGCTGGCGAATTGCTTCGGCCCTACGCGGCATGACCGCCGCGCCGACAGGTCCCACGCAATTCGCCACCGCTGACTTTCGGCCGCATCCGAACCAACCGCAACCCGGACTCTGTCTAGCGCGACGTGACCGTCTCGATATCGAGCAAGTTGCACATCCGCTCGATCAACGTTTCCACTTCGAACGGCTTGTGCAAAAAGTCATTGGCTCCGGAAGCCTTCAGATCTTCGATCTTGTCTTCCTCGACCATACCCGAGATGCAGATTATCCGCACGTCGTCCATCGTCTTGTCGCTACGGACGCGCTGGCAGACTTCCTTGCCGTTAATGTCCGGCAGCATGACGTCGAGCACGATCAGGTCGGGGTGATATTCCTTGACCATCATGCCGGCGTCAAAGCCGTTGTTGACCGAGCGGATTTCGAAGCGACCGTCCTTCTCGAGCACGTCGACGATCAGCTCGACCAATTCCTGGTCGTCGTCGACGATCAGCACCTTTCGCTTGCCACTTTCCAAGGCGTCCGTCGGAATGCCGTTGTCCCGCATGAACGCATAGAGCTGTTCGCGCGGAATACGGCGGAATCGACTGCCGGGAACACGGAATCCTTTCAACTGACCGGAATCGAAGCAGCGAATGATGGTCTGTTGGCTGACTTTGCAGATCTTCGCGGCTTCGCCTGTGGTGAACACAGTTTTCATAGTTGCTAACCACCCCTCTCCCTAGCCGATGGTAAGGCTAGTCTAAGCGGGACTCCCGAAATGGTGTCTTGACAAAAAGAAACCACCGGAAGCTCCTAGTCCTCCATGTCACGCTAGACGGAACCTAGCCTTTTAGCTTGCTGCGTCCCTAATGTTTGACCAGTCGGTTACTCTTAAGTCAGCAGTGCGTTTGTACGGTTCCTGCCAAAATTACCGAATTTGCCATCGGGCCCTATTATAGCCCCAGTGAAGGCCGAGTCAATATCGATGTTTGCGTCGCAATTACTTTGAAAACAATGACTTACGAAAACACATCGGTTTCTCGTCAAAAACCTTTGACCCTCCCTTTGCAAGTCACCTAAAGCACGATTGCCCCTTTAGTCTCCCGACTTGCCTTGGTCGCGTAACACCTAGCGTTCTTACAACTTAAGGCCGTACAAGAAGCCGGGCACCAGCCACGCGACCAGAACTGTCTCGTCACAGGCGAAACCGTAGTGACCAGATGTTCACGCAACAGGTTTCAGCGAACGTCCGCCATAAACGCTCCACAGGCGAAAAGGCGGATTGATCAGCGGCCTTCCAGATACACGGCCAGCAGCGCCATATCGGCCGGCGTGATGCCGCTAATACGGCTCGCCTGGGCTAAGTTTGACGGCCGCACACGGGTGAGCTTCTCTCTCGCTTCAGCTCTCAGATGACGGATCGTCGTGAAATCGAACGAATCGGGAATCCGACGGTCGGCCAGCTTTTGCTGACGCGCGATCTCGGCTCGTCCACGGGCGATGTAGCCGGCATATTTCACATCGAACGTTACTTGCTCAGCCACCTCGCCACTAAATGACCCCAGTTCCGCCGCGCAGGCCACCAACTCATGCCACCCGATTTCCGGCCGTTTGAGCCGTTTGACAAGGTTCGTACCGTCATGAAATCGAGTTTCGAGCAGTTCCACCGCGCGTTGGATCTGTTCGCATTTCTGCTCGAGTCGCCGATAACGCTCGGCATCGGCCAGACCAATCTGGTGTGCCAAGGGCGTCAGCCGCCGATCAGCATTGTCGTGCCGTAGCAGCAAGCGATGTTCGGCCCGACTAGTGAACATCCGATACGGCTCATCCACGCCACGCGTCACCAAGTCGTCAATGAGCACGCCGATGTAGGCTTGATCGCGGTTGAGCACCAGCGGTTCGTCCCCACGCCCCGCAAGGGCCGCGTTGATGCCGGCCATCAGGCCCTGGGCGCCTGCTTCTTCGTAACCGGTCGTGCCGTTAATTTGTCCGGCGAAGTACAGCCCGGAAACCAACTTGGTTTCCAGCGACGGACGCAATTGTTCGGGCGGAGCATAGTCATACTCCACGGCGTAGCCATAGCGCATGACCTCTGCCCGTTCCAGCCCGGGCACGAGGCGAATCACGGCGTCTTGCACGTCGCGGGGCAAGCTGGTCGAGATACCGTTCACATACACTTCGCGCGTGTTGCGTCCCTCGGGTTCAAGGAACAATTGATGCCGATCCTTGTCCGCAAACCGCACTACCTTGTCTTCAATCGATGGGCAGTAGCGCGGCCCGCTGGATTGGATTTGTCCGCTGTACATCGGAGCTCGGTGCAAATTCTTGCGAATCAGCGTATGCGCGGCTTCGTTGGTATAGGTGATCCAGCAGGGAATCTGTTCGGTGGTGATGGCTTCGGTGAGAAAGGAAAACGGCCTGGGTTCGTCGTCGCCAGGCTGCAACTCGGTTTTGTCGTAGTCGATCGTGCGGCCATTCAGGCGCGGCGGCGTACCGGTCTTGAAGCGGGCTAACCGAAATCCCAATCGCTTTAGCGCTCCGCTGATACCCGCGGTGGTGCCCTCTCCGGCACGGCCGCCGGGTGTGGTGGCTTCGCCCGTATGCATTAGGGCCTGCAGAAACGTGCCGGTCGTCAGGATCACTGACGGGGCCCGATAGATCGCATCGCCGCGAACCCGAACTCCCGTGACGCGCGCCTTGCCGTCGATCACTCCGGTAAGAATGTCCTCGACGGTTTCTTGCCGCAGTGAGAGATCTGGCTGCTCCTCGACAATTCGCTTGATCTCGAATTGATATGCTTTCTTGTCGGCTTGCGCGAGGGCTGTGCATGGCCGGACCCTTGCGGCGATTGAGCATGCGGAACTGAATGCCCGTGGCGTCAATCGCGCGGCCCATCGCGCCGCCGAGGGCGTCGATCTCACGCACGATGTGCCCCTTGGCCACGCCGCCAATGGCCGGGTTGCAACTCATCTGTCCCACGGTATCGCAATTGGTCGTTAGCAACGCCGTGCGCGCACCCATCCGCGCGGAGGCCAGGGCCGCCTCGGTGCCAGCGTGCCCCGCGCCGATCACCAGGACATCAAATTCGTAGTGCGAAGTTGCCATGTCACCATATTATCAGCCGCCGGCGGTTGGCCCCAGGTCCTCAAACGCGGACTCCACCCCGGCGGGCCGCCTTCAACGATGAGAATGATCTGCTCGCAAGCGGGCGAAACCACACGGTATAATTCCGCCCCGCGTACTTGCTCCCTTGTCTCAAACGTGGCTGGTCGCCATGAAACTGAAGCCCGTTGTCCCCGGTCTGTATGAACTGACACTCGGCCAGGTGAACGCCCACCTGCTCGAAACCGGCGACAGTTTGATCCTCGTCGACACCGGCTATCCCGGAAGTGCTCCGGCGATTTGCAGCGCACTCGGCGCCCTCGGCCGCTCGCCGGGCGACATTAGCCACATCGTGCTCACGCACTGCCACGAGGATCATGCCGGCAGTCTGGCCGAATTGAAACGGCTCACCGGGGCAACCACCTACATGCACTCCCTGGATGCCGAACTGACGCGCAAAGGAGTTTCGCTCCGCCCCCTTGTGGCCGGTCCGGGACTGCTCAATGGCCTGGTCTACCGCATGATCATGCGCCAAGCCCGAACCGCCATCGAACCGGCGGAAGTCGAGCATGAGGTGGCAAACGGGGAGACACTCGCCCGCACAGGCGGATTGCGAGCGATTCATGTCCCTGGCCATTGTGCGGGACAATTCGCCTGGCACTGGCCCCATCACGGGGGCGTGCTTTTTGCCGCCGACAGCTGCGCGAACTTTCTTGGTCTCGCAATGAGCCCCGCCTATGAAGACCTGGCCCACGGCCGCCAAAGTCTCGCCAGGCTCGCTCGGGAGGAGTTTGCCGTCGCGGTGTTTGGTCACGGCAAGCCAATTAAGAGCGGCGCCAGCCGGCGATTTCGCGCCAAGTGCAGCCACCTGTGACTTGGCTGCCGCAGTCGGGCAAATCCTTCCGTGCAGGCTCGCCTGCTGTTCCGGTTGACATAGCGATTAGGTTCTGTGTCATTTGATTCGCAAGGAAACGGGCGGGATGTTCTAGCACCAGCTACCGAACGGTTCGACCAGATTGTGAAATCCGTCACGGACTGGTTTGGCAAATTGTGTGACCGCTGCAACGTTTTCGGCGTCAAATCGTGTACACTTGAAGTAGGCCGTACGTTCACGCAAACAGGCACATCTCGAAGAATGCGTGACGTTGGCACTTAATGTGCATCTACTCTCCGCGGCATCCCGCCCCGGAGTCAGGTGACGCAAGATCATCTCTACGGAACATTCGATTGGAGGCACTTTCCCATGCGCTGTCTCCCCACCATCCGCGCTGCGCTTGGCATGACGGCATTTCTTCCGTTCAGTCTCTGTGTGGCGCAAACGATCGACGCGACCGAACAGCTGCGAGGACCACTGGAGCCGCCCCCAACCACGACCGACGCTCGGCCGTTTGAACCGGCGTCGCTCAACGACGTGCACCTGAACGTTGTCGACCAGAAGCTGGCGCTCAGCCTGGCCGTCGATACCTGGGGGCAGATCGCGTCCGGGGAAGCGGCTTTGCCGTCGATTCAAAGCGAAGCCCTCAAGCGGCTCCTGACCGAACGGCTGGAAACCCAGCGAGATTTTTTAAAGACGCTGGAAACACTGACGGGAGGCCGTTGCTGCGAAGCCATCGAGCAAGCCGTCGACGAAATCGAGCGCGATGCAAAAGTCGAGAAACCGCGCATCGCACGGTTCCGGCCGCTGGCGCTCAGTCGCAATGCAACGGCCATGATCGTGCGGATTCGCGTCGAGATCCTGCAACAATACACCGCCGCGATCAACAAGCAACTCGCCAACCAGTCGGGCGAACAGTTCGATCGTCACTTCCTGCGCGGACCTGCTGAACCAGTTGCAGATGCTGGCCATGCTGAACGTCTTCGCGGGGCAAGCATCGGAAGATTTTGCGGCGGTGATCGCGGCGGCGGCGGCGAGCGCCGAAAAACACCTGGCCGAAAGCCGGCAGGTGCTGCTGCAAATCGAAACCCTCCCTTCGCTGGCCGGCCAACCGGCCGTTTCGCCCGTTGCCGGAGCCGTGACAGGACAGTAGTCGCCAGCCGATATTTCCGCGGTCTAGCAGTCTGTTGAGAAATGCCTTCGTGGCATTTCTCAACCTCGCGAAATGCGGAGCCAAGCTCGGCACCGCTCGTGAAATTACGACTTATGTCGCCTATTCCGTCATCGCGTCCATGCGATGACGCAGCCCGTTGAGTTTTTCAACTGGCCGCTAGGGCGCGGGCTGCCAAGTGCCCGATCCGCCCTGGGCCGCCCAGGTAAAGAACCGTTCGAGCTCGCGGACTTCGTCCGGATCTTCGAAGAGCACACCGCAGCGATCCAGAATGCGACGGCTCATCGCCTGGCGATAGTCGGCGTCCACTCCCAAACGTATTGCCAGATCCACATATTGCTGAGGCGATTCAACGACACAATCTGTCAAGCCCATCTTGCGATACAGGGCTTGCGTAATGCGACCCCGCATGAACTTGCCGGGCAGCGTGACAATTGGCGTGCCGACCGCCAGGCCCTCGTAGCTTGTGTTGCCGCCACCGAAATGCAGCGTGTCGACCAGCACGTCGGCCGAGGCATTCAAATCGAGAAAATCGGCGTTCGGTTGCGGCGGCAAAAAGATGATCCGCTGCGCAACGTCCGGCATCACCCGTTCAAATCGCCCACGCAATAGGCGGGTCCAGGTCGGTTGGCGGCCTTCGATCAGCACCAGGTCGCCCGCCGGGTCGCCGCGGAGGATACCGGCCAGCACCTCGTCAAAATCCGGGTGCATTTTGAACAAGGTTTGTGCGCAGAAGTACAGGTGCCGCTCGGGATCGAGCCCCCAATCGGCGCGCGACCTGGCCCCGGCTGCCCGCGGCCGATAGTAGTAGGTGCCGAGGTTGGCCAGGCGAATGAGCCGTTCGGAGTAGTGGATCTCCGCATCGCGAGTTTCCAACAAGTCGCTGGAAATGAAATAGTCCAGCGACTGATAGCCAGTAGTCACCGGATGCCCCCATGTGACGCACTGCACCGGGGCCAACCGCGACATCGCCAAACTATAGGTGGTCGTGTTCATGCCGATATCGGTGAAAAGCAATACGTCGAGGTTCAACTCGGCGATTTGCGTGCGCATGGCCGCCAGCGGTCCCGAGGGCTCGACCAGGCGGTCGGCGACGCGGCGAAACTCCTCGGCCATCGAGTCGCGATGATGGCCCAGCACGATCACCGTCACATGGAATTTGTCGCGGTCGAGCAGTTTCACCCGACCGAGGTTGAGCCGGCCAATCGTGTGGTCGTGGAAGTGCGAAGATAGAAAGCCGACGTGAATCTTGCCGCTCGACCAGCGCCTTCCCGGCGCGACCGGCTGCGGTACGCGAAATAGTCGGGCCAGCTTTCGCTGCACGTCGCAGTCGTCGTAGCCGGCGTAGGCTGAGAAGAAGTTGGTGGGAACCGTCGTGTTGCTGGCGTCGATTGTCACCCGATCGGTCACGAGCTGATCGACGCTGCCCACCAAATGCTCGCGACGGCGAGCCACGTCGTCCGCCGATTCATAAACGATTGGTAGCGCCGTGGCCAGCATCACGCGGTTTACGTCCGCGGGTTGAAGAGACTGGGCCTGCTGCAGGTGTTCGAGCCCTTCGTCCAACCGGCCAAAATTGATCAGCAAATAACCGAGGTTTTGATGCGCCGGCGCAAACTTTTCATCGACGGCGATTGCCTGCCGGTAGGACTGCTCGGCCAAATCCTGTCGTCCGAGATCCTGATAGGCATTACCCAAATGGTTGTGCAGATGTGGCGAGTTCGGCCGAGCTGCCACGGCATTCAGCAAAGCTTCGACAGCGTGGGCAAAGTGCCCCTGTTCTTGCAAGTGCAGGCCGGAACGGACGACTTCCGTCACGTCGTCATCGGTGAACTGGGACACGCTCGAATCGCCGCGTCCGGCCGCCGCGGCGAGCGGCCTCAAGGGAAGCGCTTGGCCCGGTGGCGGCACGACCCATACGTCGGACGCATCGTCCTCAACCGGGTAAGGTCCGGTAATCGACGCGCAGCGGGCACCGGGCACGACTTGAATGTCGAAAATCTCCTCGACGCCCGTTTCAAACTCGAGGTACGCGACGCTACGTCCGGATCGCGTGTCGAGGACGACCACGGCACATTTCAATTCTTCGCGCTGCTCGGCAATTGGGACGCCGCCAAAGACGGCCGTCTCGCGGATCCGCGACAATCCCACAAACGCAAAGTGTCCACAAAACGCCAGCCCCCGGGTATAGCCCGGCATGCGATCGACGACCTGGCGCTGTCCGTTGGCCGGGTCAACGACTTCGAGCGTGCCGCAACCGGAGTTGAGCACCCACAGTCGTCCGGCGTGCACGCGTGGCGAGTGCGGCATGGCCAGACCGTGCGAAACCGTCTGGCCCGTATCGACGTCGAGGATGCAGCCACCGGACGCCTTGTGAGGGCGCCAACCGGCGGGCTCGTTCGATGCAGCCATGACTGTGACGAACCTCGGTCGACCTCCGTCCAGGGCCAGACCGTTCAAATGGCAGCGATCATTTCCTGCCAATTCCGTAATGAATGGCGGTTGCCAACGGGGCACGAAACTGTACTCGTCGTGCAGGGTGCACAGGCACGAGAAGAGCGTGTTAACCAGCCACAATTCGTCGCCGACCCAGGCCATTTCGTGGCCGTGGATATTGCCCGTGATAAACGAACGTCGAGCCAGATAGCAGGCATCGTAACGTCCCGGCGGGTCGAGCCGCGGGGCAAATTCATGAGCATTTTGTAAGAACCAGACGACGCCCCGACTGCCGACGGCCAGTTGGCGCTCGTGCAGGGCGAGTCCCATCGCCTGTTGGAAATTGTGCATCGACAGGTGCAGACCCGATTCGCCCGTGCCAACGACGACGAGTTTGCCCGCCTGGTACGTAGAGACGAGCAGCGAGGCGCCCGATTCCGCAAGGATGCGTGCAAAATCGCGCGAGTGGCGAAACCGGATCTCTCGATATGCTGCCTCGGGCGCGGACGGGTCTTGCGCGTTGGACGATTCGTCGTGCATCGACGTGGATCTCTCGGCTCGAGTTTTCTGGCGACCGAGTCCCTACTATGCGCGCCGCCAAGCCCACCGGCAACGCAACGTGCGAGATGAGAGCTGCCGGGCACGCGTGGCAGTTGCCGGTTCACGAGCCAAGTGGTATTTTGACCGACGGTGAGTTATCCAATTTCAAAAAGCAGGAGTTCATCATGCTCACGCTTCACGAAGACGCCGGCGGCAAGGTGCTCGGAGTTACCATCAGTGGCAAACTGGCGAAGGAAGATTATCAACATTTCGTGCCAAAAGTCGAAGAACTGATCAAGCAACACGGGAAAGTGCGAATTCTGCTGCACATGCACGATTTCCACGGCTGGGAAATGGCCGCCCTGTGGGAAGACATCAAGTTCGACATCAAGCACTTCCGCGACATCGAACGCCTGGCGATGGTCGGCGACGCCAAATGGGAAGCGGGCATGGCGACGTTCTGCAAGCCGTTCACCACCGCGACAATCAAGTACTTCCACGAGAACAATCTAGACGAGGCCAAAAGCTGGATCAACGAAGGGCTGGCCGCTTAGCGGTGGCAGCGGGCTTCACAAAACTCCCGGCGCGCGAGTGAGGCGGACATCGCGCGCCGCGGAGCCACTCTTTGAAAATCGTTGCGGACAGGTCATGGCAGTCACATTGGTCATTTTTGGAGCCTCGGGCGACCTGACTAGTCGCAAACTGATTCCCGCTCTGTATCAGTTGTCGCGCAAGGGTCGATTGCCGGAAAAAACGCAGATCGTCGGCCTGTCGCGGACCAAATTCAGCGACGACCAATGGCGCAAAACGCTGCACGAGAGCACGTCGGAATTTCTGGGCAAGGAATTCGACGCGGCCGCCTGGGAAAAATTCGCTCCGCTGCTGCACTACCAGGCAGGCGATATCAATCGACAGGATGATTTCGACGGTCTGCATGCCCGGCTCAATGAGTTGGAAGCACGCAGCGCCGGCAAGACGAGCGACCTGACACGCGTCTACTACCTGGCCACCGCGCCGCAGTTTTATGAGAAAGCCGTCGAGCGGCTGGGCGCGAGCGGTTTGGCCGACGAGGTAAATGGTCCGCGGCGGATCGTCATCGAAAAGCCTTTTGGCAGCGATGCCAAGACCGCCGGTGAGCTCAACGAGGTGGTGCACAAAGTCTTTGCCGAGCGGCAGGTGTACCGCATCGATCATTATCTGGGCAAGGAAACGGTGCAGAATATGTTGGTGCTGCGGTTCGCCAACACCATCTTTGAACCGGTGTGGAATCGCAACTACGTCGACCACGTGCAGATCACCGTCGCGGAGGAAGTGAAAGTCGGTCGTCGCGGAGCCTTCTACGAAGAGACAGGCATACTCCGCGATATTTTCCAGAACCACCTGTTGCAATTGCTCACCATGACGGCCATGGAAGCGCCTGTGCGATTCGAGGCCGACGCCGTGCGCGACGAGAAGGTCAAGGTGCTGCGGGCGATCAACCCGCTGTCGGCCGATCAAGTGGCCATCGACACGTTGCGCGGCCAGTACGACGGCTACCGTCAGGAACCCGGCGTCGCGGCAGACAGCCAGACGGCGACGTTTGCCACATTGAAGCTGGCGGTGGACAACTGGCGATGGCAAGGCGTGCCGTTTTATCTGCGAAGCGGCAAAGCGATGTCTTGCCGGACAACGCAGATCGTGATTCAGTTTCGCAATCCGCCCACGATGGTTTTTTCGAACGGCTGCTCCGACCTGTGCGAAGCAAATCGGCTGGTAATTCAGATCCAACCGGCCGAAGGCATTCAGTTGCACTTTCAAACCAAGGTGCCCGACCAGGGAATGAGGTTGCGGCTGACCGACCTGGAGTTCGATTTCAATCGCGAGTTCTCCGGCGTTATGCCCGAGGCGTACGAGCGGCTGCTGCTGGACGCATTTCAAGGAGACGCCAGCTTGTTTGCCCGCAGCGACGAAGTGGAGTTGGCCTGGGGCATCATCGACCCGATTCTGGCCGCCTGGCACGACATCGGCCGGCCGCCGCTCGAAATCTACGAACCGGGTCTGTGGGGCCCGGAAAACGCCGGGGAATGGATGCAGCGGCAGGGACGGCAATGGTTTGATACGTGCCCGGTGTTAGCATAGAACCATCGATGGCCAACGGATGCGAGCCAGGCACCCGCCGGCGGTCTGCTTCGTTGTTTCCTACAGTTCTTACCAGTCAAAACGTACCTGGGCGGTGTCGACATGAATCGTGGTTTGCTTCTTGGTCTTAGCCTTGCAGTTGCGACCGTATTTGGCTCCGCGGCTGTTGCAGATGAGAAGGACGAAAAGCCAAAGCGTCTGCCAAACGTCGTGATTATCTTTGCCGACGACTTGGGCTACGGCGATCTGGGGTGCTTCGGACATCCAACGATTCAAACGCCGAACTTGGATCGGATGGCCAGCGAAGGCGTGAGGCTCACGCAATTCTACGTGGCCGAGTGCGTCTGCACGCCGAGCCGCGCGGCGCTGCTCACCGGCCGCCTGCCAATTCGCAACGGCATGTGCAGCGACACCAAACGCGTACTGTTTACTGATTCGCTCGGCGGCCTGCCTCACGAGGAAATCACGCTGGCCGAAGTCGCCAAGTCGAAGGACTACGCGACCGGCTGCGTTGGAAAATGGCACCTCGGGCATTTGCCGAAGTTTCTGCCGATGACACAAGGATTCGACTCGTACTACGGGATTCCCTACAGCAACGACATGAAACCGACCACGCTGTTGCGCGGGGCGAGCGTGATCGAGGACCCGGTCGATCAGACGACTCTGACGGCTCGCTACACGGCCGAAGCGGTGAGCTTCATTCGCCAAAACCGCGACCGTCCGTTCTTGCTTTACCTGCCACATAACTTCCCGCACACTCCGCTGTTCGCCTCCGAAAAGTTCAAAGATACCAGCCGCCGCGGACTGTATGGCGATGTGGTGTCGGAGCTCGACTGGAGCGTTGGACAGGTGCTCGACACCCTCCGCGAGCTGGAATTGGCCGAAAACACGTTCGTGTTCTTTACCAGCGATAACGGTCCTTGGCTGATTCGCAATCAGGACGGTGGTTCGGCGGGCCTGCTGCGCGGCGGAAAGGGGAGTACCTGGGAAGGGGGCATGCGCGAACCGTCGATTGCCTGGTGGCCGGGCACAATTCCCGCCGGACGCACCTCGGCTGAATTGGGTTGCACGACCGATCTGATGGCTACCATCTGTGCCTTGCTCGCAACCGAGCCGCCCACCGACCGCACTCTCGACTCGTACGACTTGCGCCCGGTGCTGCTGGGCACCGGCGAAAGTCCGCGAAAATCGATGCTCTATTATCGCGGGCGAAAACTAATGGCAGCCCGGCTGGGGCCTTGGAAGGCTCATTTCATGACCCAAGCCGGCTACTTTCAGCCCAAGCCCGAGGTGCACGATCCGCCGCTGCTGTTCAACCTCGAACACGATCCCTCCGAAAAATACGACGTTGGCAAGGATCACCCGGAAGTGATCTCCGACATCCGCAAGCTGGTCGCCGAGCACGAAGCGAACCTGGTGGTGCCGCCATCGCAGCTGGAGATACGTTAATCGAAGCGCAGTTCGACCTGCCCGAATCGCTCGTCGCGAAGATTCACAAAACGTACGGTCAGGCCTCGAGCCGCGGTCGAGAAGTACGCATCGACATAGTTTTTCATTGCCGCAGCGCTCTCCGCACCAGCCACGGGAAGCGCCGACTTCAGCAGGACGAGCGTCGCGGTATCGAGACTTACCGCCACGCGGGCAGCGATTGAGTCGCTCGTCACGTCCCAGCCGCACGGCAGTGCGCCGGCACTCCCCTGCTCTGCCCGCAGGAAGGGTTCGACGTCGAGGATCTGGAGCGCGCCGCCGGAAGTGCGATCGACTTGCGCCAAAGCGTCGATGAGCCCCGCTTCGGGGAAAAGCTCCACCGCGACTTGAGCCGTAAGGCTCATCGCACGGATCGCCAGCCAGTGAGAGGCTTCGATCGATAGCCGATGCACGCGGTCGATCGTGCGCAGACCTTCGACAACGGGACCGCCGCCGACGATCAGCACATTGGTTGCCGGCTCTTGCAGGGCCAACCACCGGCGAAAACGGGTCGGCAACTCCTGCCAATCGAGCAGGCTGCCTCCGAGCTTGATGACGCGAACTTGCGTTGGAGTCATGGTTCACTCGTAAGTTCCGCCCGCCGCGGTGTTGCGCGGGCGAGCCATTGTGCCTCGCGTAGCTGCTATTTCGGCCCTTCACGGGCCAGCACCGCTAGTGCATGCGCGGGGGCACATTGCGATAGCTCCGATCCCAATTCGCGGGCCAGCGCCACAAGGCTCGACTTGATCTTCGCCTTTTCGAGCACGCGGCGTGCCAGGAAATCTCCCTGCCCAGAGACGACGATGGTATGTGGGGGCTGGGGTAGCCGGGCGATCAGTTGCGTGATGATGGCGGCGATCTTCTTGACCTGTGCGTCGGCCAGTGCGGTCGACATCGCCAGGGCGTCCTGCTCGCTGAATGTCTCGCGGTCCGCGCAAATCGCACGCGCCAGGCGATCGCGAGCCCCGGCCTTGGTCGCTGGACGACGATCGGCCGTGTCCTTTCGATTCGGTTCCTCGGGCAATTCGCCGAGCGTGAGGTAGACATCCCACATCGTGGCGAAGACTTCGTGGGCAATCGGACATTTGCGGCCGCGCCAGGGAACGAGCTGTGCGATGGCGCAAACGGGCGTGCGCTGCACGCCGGTGTAGATCAACTCGCCGTTGATCATGCGATTGGTGTCGGCCTTGCCGATCGTCACGGGCTGACCGTCGACCAGCGGTATCAAGTCGCATGTCGTCGAGCCGGCATCAAACAACAGACCCACACCGTCGGTGACGTAACGCCCGGCAAAACTTGCCAGCGCGTGCCAATTCGAGGCGGCGGCCAACAGCGGCTGTTTCTGCGCGACTTGCAATGAAACCAAGCGGCCGTTGGTCAAGTAGACGCGGGTATGCTTGCCATCCGCTGCAACCGACAGCGCATTCAGAATGAACTTCACGCCCTCGGTTTTTGTCTCAAAGCAATCCGCCAGCTCACCGGTCATCGTGGCGGCAATGTGGGTTACGCGCGGGACAAGCGCAATCAAGGTTCGCAGCGCGTCGACGAGACGCCCCGAGTTTTGCCACATTGGAAACGGCTGCGAAACGGCAAAACCATTGCCGTCAGCAGCCTTGAGATTGGCGCCTCCGATGTCGAGAGCCAGCCATTTCATAGAACTAATCGCTCACGGGAACCGGCCCGCAACTGCCCGAGGAAGTGAAATGAATCGGTGCCGAGTTCCAGCATAACTCGGCATCGCTTCCCTGGGCTATGGCAATCATGGCACCCGCCAAATTGACGCGAGACAGGGCTTGCAGGCCAACGAACGACGTGGTTAGCCGCGGATTGATTTCGATCACGACGTCGCCGCTGCCCGCCGGATCGCTTCCCAAGACGATGTCGACGCCCAAATATCCGTTTGCATTCGGCAGGGTGCGAACAGCTCGCTGAGCCAATCGCCGGGCGCGCAGCGACAATTCTGGATTGATAGGTAAACGGCCGCCGAGGTACGAAAAGTCTCCATTTCCAGCGAGAAGCTGCAAACATGGTTCGAGCGGCACGACGGCGTTTGGACCGCACAGGCACGCCACACTGGCCGCGGTGCCGGGACAAAAGGCCTCAAGCCTTGCCGGCCTATTGATCGCGGTACGCCCCGCCGGCCGAGTGGGAATCCATTCGATGCCGAGCGACCCGGCACCGTCGCGTGGTTTGAGCACGGCGGGATAGGAAAAGTCATCCGGCAGCATTTCACCGGGTTCAAGCGCGATGCCGCGCGGAACCGGCAGACCGTGTCTCAGCAGGTACTCGGCCGTGGCGTGTTTGTCGGAAGTAAGCGACACAACTTGCGACGACGGTGAAAGTAGCCGGCCTCCGGCGCGCTCGACGGCGCGCGTCCGCGAGAGCAAGTGCTCGTCGAACTCGGGGGCAATCAGCACGGTCCAATCGGCCGCACTGGCCAGTTCCTCCAGCGCGCCCGTTTCGGCCGCGGGGCGTGTGAGCGGATGAACGCATACTCCGGGGATTGTGATCTCGGGCAAACGAACATCGCACAGCAGGTCGACCTCAATGTCGTCAACCGCCGCGAAGTCGGCCGCCAAGCTCGTGACCATCGCGAGGCCTTCGGCCAGCAGTGAGTCGGGTGGAGGATCTTCCGAGCCGTGATGCCAACCGCCGCCCGTGACGAACTCGTAGAGGAAAATTCGCATGGTCCGGGCAGGTTTTCGCGGACGCGGTGCCAGTGAGTCAGACGGTCTCGTTCGGAACTATGAACCGCCCATCAAAAGATTCCCAACTGGTCGCGGGCATCTTCGGTCATGCGGTCGGGAGTCCAGGGAGGAACCATCACGACTTTGACTTCGACGGTGCCGACCCCTTCCAGGCCGCCGAGCACTTTCTGCGCCGAGGCAACCAGTTGCGGGCCGGCGGGGCACGCCGGGCTGGTCATGGTCATCTCGACCTTGATGTTGCTCTTGTCGTCGACTTCCTCGACTTCGACGAGGTAAATCAGCCCCAGGTCGACGACGTTGACGAACAACTCCGGGTCGATGACCTGTTTGAGGGCCTCGCGAATCGTCTCTTCGGCTAGGGCCATGGTTGCTGTCTCCCGCTCAGTCGCTAATTTTGATCAACACATCGTCGCCGACGATTTTCACTTCGTACGATCCAGTTGCCTTGGTCGCTGGCATCGTCAGGGCTCGGCCGTCGCGGACATCGAACTTCGCTCCGTGCCGCGGACAAGCGATAGTGAAGCCGTCGAGTTGTCCCTCGCCCAATGGGCCGCCGTCGTGCGTGCAAACGTCGTCGATGGCATAGAACTGACCGCCAGCATGCACCAGCACGACGAACCGCTCGTCGACCTCGACCAGAATTTTACCCGGATCGGGGACTTCGGAAACCTTGGCAACCGGAACGAAATCGGACATGGAAGATATTGATCAGGATGGGTTAGTTGGGGTGGACGGCGGCGAAAACGTTCCGTCAGTCATGTCTTTAGGCCAAAGCATCGAAGATGCCGATTACTCATATTCGCGAATGCGGCGGCCGATCGCCTGGCCGAGGGCTTCGCGAACACTTTCGATCGTGATACGGTCGAACACCTGTTGAAAGAAACCGGTTACGACCATGCGGACGGCCTCTTTGCGCGTCAGGCCGCGGCAGCGGGCATAGAACAATTGCTCTTCGTCCACCCGGCCCGTGGTCGAGCCGTGCGTGCAGCGCACGTCGTCGGCTAGAATCTCCAGCCCCGGGATCGAGTCACTACGCGCGTGCTCCGAAAGCATCAGGTTATCGTTACGCTGGTAGCCGTCGGTCTTCTGGGCCCCGGCATCGACCCGAATCATTCCCCGCCATACGGTTCGTGAATCGTCTTGCAGCGCGGCCTTGTAGAGTAAATCGCTCCGGCAGGACGGCGCCTCGTGATGTTGGAGGGTGTTGTAGGCCAGATGCTGCTTGCCTTCAGTGAACATTACGCCGTTGACTTGCGCGGTGGCACCGGGACCAGAAAGGGCCACATGCTGATTGACCTTGGCAAGTCGAGCTCCCAAGGCGGCGATGGTCCATTGCAGCGATGCATCGGCGTCAACGCGGGCCTTCTGATGCGCGAAATGCCACACGCCGTTCGACCAGTTTTGAAAGTTGACGTAGCGAAGCCGGGCCCCGGCACCGACGAGCAACTCGACCGCTCCATCATGCAGGCCGGGACTGCCTTCCGCGATGCTGGCGGTTTCCGCCAACAGTGTCGCCTCGGAGCCGTCTTCAAGGATCACGAGCGCATGTCCCAAATCAGTGCCACCCGGTGAGATGGCCGACAGCATGTGCAGTGGCTCATCGATTGTGACGCCGCGGGGCACATAGAGCAGCGTGCCGCCACTCCAAGTGGCCGCGTGCAGAGCCGCGAACTTGTCGTAGCCGGGGTCAAAGGCCCGATATAGATGCTTGCGGACGCGATCGCCGTGCTGCTGGACCAAATCATCGAGGCTGCCGAACAGCACGCCGCGATCGACCCATTTCTCCTTTAACGCGGACGTGTGCGAATGGCTATCGATGGCAACCGTGCGCCCGCCGAGATCGACGCCGTGTGAAAGCAACGCGTCCGGCACATCGACCGTTGGGGCGGGGTCGGTCGGCAAGCTGAACTTGTCGAGCCGAAGCAGGCGGATGTCGGTTCGCATCCACTCCTCGTCGCGCTGGCTGGGCATGGGCAGTTCGTTGAATTGCCGCCAGGCCTTGACGCGCAGGTCGCGCAGCCAGGTGGGCTCATCGCGGCTGCGCGAGAAACCGATCGAACGAGTCGTTGGTGAAGCCGGCTTGGGTGGTGACGCTCATGGAGTGCGATTTAGTCCCGGGGGAGCCATTCCCCCGGCTTTCTTAAAGGGACGCTTGGACGATGCGGGCAGGTGGGGCCGGCCGCGACGACGTTAGCCGACCGAACCTTCCATTTGCAGTTCGATCAGTCGGTTCATCTCGACGGCATATTCCATCGGCAGCTCTTTGATCAGCGGCTCGATAAACCCGTTGACGATCATCGTGCTGGCCTCGGCTTCCGACAGTCCGCGACTGGTCAGGTAGAACAGCTGTTCTTCGCCGATCCGCGAGACGCTGGCCTCGTGCCCGATGGTCACGTCCTGCTCGTCGATTTCCAGATACGGATACGTATCGCTACGGCTCTGCGGATCGAGGATCAGCGCGTCGCACACGACACTCGATTTTGACTTGTGGGCACCGTTTTCGACCTTCACCAGACCGCGGTAGCTGGAGCGGCCGCCGTTCTTGGAGATTGACTTGGAGATGATACGGCTCGATGTATGCGGAGCACAGTGCACCACTTTTGCCCCGGCGTCTTGATGTTGGCCAGCCGAGGAGAAGGCGATCGAGAGGATTTCTCCACGAGCGCCCGGCTCCATCATGTACACGGCCGGATACTTCATCGTTAGTCGGCTGCCCAGGTTGCCGTCGATCCATTCCATCAGCGCACTTCGTAAGCCACGGCCCGCTTGGTCACCAGGTTGTAGATGTTGTTGGCCCAGTTCTGGATCGTCGTGTAACGGCAACGGGCGTGTTTCTTGACGATGATTTCAACTACCGCCGAATGCAGACTCTCGGTGCTGTACATGGGGGCCGTGCAACCTTCGACGTAGTGCACTTCGGCTCCCTCGTCGACGATGATCAGCGTCCGCTCGAACTGCCCCATGTTCTCGGCATTAATGCGGAAGTAAGCCTGCAGCGGGAACTCGATCTTCACCCCCTTTGGCACGTAAATGAACGAGCCGCCTGACCAGACCGCCGAGTTGAGCGCGGCGAACTTATTGTCGGCCGGGGGGATGATTGTGGAGAAATACTCGCGCACCAGATCCGGATATTCGCGGACGGCCGTGTCGGTGTCCGTAAAGATGACGCCCTGGCGACCCAAATCGTCTTTGAGCGAACCGTAGATGACTTCGCTCTCGAATTGGGCCTTCACGCCGGCCAGGAACTTCTTCTCGGCTTCAGGAATGCCTAGTCGGTCGAAGGTCTTTTTGATTTCCTCCGGCACTTCGTCCCAGGTCTTGCCCTGCCGGTCGGCGGGCTTGAGGTAGTAGTAGATGTCCTGGAAGTCGATGTCGATACTACCGCCCCACCGCGGCATCGGCTTGCTATTGAAGATCTCCAGGCTCTTGAGCCGGAAGTCGCGCATCCAGGCCGGCTCGTTCTTCATCTCGGAAATCTGACGCACAATGTCCGCGTCGATTCCTTTGCGCGCCTTGAAGACGTACTTCGAATCGGTGTGGAAATCGTACTTGTTGATTTCGCCGATATTCGGTTTGGAAGCTACGTCGGTTGCCATTTTTCAAAACGCTTTCGTTGAAGGTGATCGCATTCAAAAAGCCACTGCCCGGCAGGTATTCCTGCCCGTTCGACCATCCGACGTCAGTGGACCGCGGCCGTTTCGTCTTCTTTCATGGCCGCGTCGACGGCGGCCGCTTCGGGATAGGCCGCGCGAATGCGGTCGTACCCCTGCTTATGCAGTTCCAATGCCAACTCCGGCCCGCCAGTCTCGACGATTCGCCCACCGAGAATAACGTGCGTGAAGTCGGGCCGGTTGTGTTCGAGCAGGTGTTCGTGGTGCGTGATAATCAGGATGCCCATGTCCTTGCCGCCGATGTCGGCAATGCTCTGGCTGGCCAATCGCACCGCGTCGACGTCGAGGCCCGAGTCGGTTTCGTCGAGGATTGCAAACTTGGGACGCAGCATGGCCAATTGCAGAATCTCGGCCCGCTTCATCTCACCCCCCGAGAAACCATCGTTCACGTAGCGGCGGGCGAACTCCTTGTCCATGCGAAGCTGTTCCATCTTCTGATTCAGCTCCTTGCGAAACTCACGCATGGGAATCAACTCTTCGCCTTCCTTCCGCTCCGGGCGGCGAACGTTCGTGGCCGCGTGGCGCAGGAAGTCGGCCATCTTCACGCCAGGAATGGCCATCGGCCGCTGGAAGGCCAGAAAGATGCCAGCCCGCGCCCGCTGGTTGGGCTCCATGGCCAACACGTCCTCGCCATTGAGCATAATGCTCCCCTGGGTCACTTCGTAACCGGGGTGCCCCATGATGGCATAACCCAGCGTGCTCTTGCCGGAACCGTTGGGCCCCATCAGGGCATGCACTTCGCCCCGTTTGATCTCGAGGTTGACGCCGCGCAAGATCTCCTTGCCCTCGGACGTCGAAACGTGCAAATCCGTGATTTTCAGCGTATCAGCCATTGCGGTGTTGGTTTCCCATTTCTGCTGGACCGAAGGATCTCTCGTTGTAGATCCTTCCGCCTTCGTCCTTCTCGCTTACCCTGTAATCTTCTGGTGATCGAATAGCGGTTCGTCCTCGGGGGCACTGACGTAGCCGGAGTGATGCGGAATCGGCAATTCGTCGTCGATTTTGGCATCGCCACGGCGGCCGATCTTGTGCCCCATGATTTTGTCTTGGATTCGCATCAAGCCTTCGAGCAAGGCCTCGGGACGCGGCGGGCAGCCGGGCACGTAGACGTCAACCGGAACGACCAGATCCACTCCCTTGACGACGTGATAACCGTATTTGAAGTAGGGGCCGCCACCGACCGTGCAGGCGCCCATGGCCACCACGAACTTCGGGTTGGGCATCTGGTTGTAAAGGCGGCGAACGCGGCTGGCCATTTTGTAGGTGACCGTACCGGCCACGATCATCAGGTCGGCCTGCCGCGGGCTGGCGCGAAACGCTCCGGCGCCAAAGCGGTCGATGTCGTAGCGGCTGGCGCCGGTGGCCATCATCTCGATGGCGCAGCACGCCAAGCCGAAGGTCATCGGCCAGATGCTTGCCTGGCGGGCCCAGTTCATGCCTTGCTCGACCGTGGTGAGAATCAGGCCCTCTTCAAACCGGCCTTCGATCCAAGGTTGTGTCATGGCTTGTTTTTCTCGACTAAGAAGGGGCTCGGAACGTCATGAAACCCTTCACTTTACCGTCGCGGCAGCTTGTTTTAAAGGACCACCTTTGGGCTCAAAGCGGCAACAATCGTCGCCGTCCAACCGGCAATCGGAAAGCCGCAGCGCATCGCCAACCAACTCGGAAAACATCATCCGCTCCAAAGCACATATCCCCCGATCCTGCTCGGCTAGTCCCGGATACGGACAGGCCTGTGCCGTTAGCACGGGAAGCGTCCCCGATTCGTCGACGTCGAATGGCACGTTTCGCTCGGCAAAAATCCGCGAAACCGACTGCATTCGCTCGGAGGTTGTCGCGCCAGCCACTTTCGATCCGTATAGTTTGGCCATGGTTTTAGCGATTCGCTCCAGCAGGCCCCGACGAATTTCCGGGTTTTCGATCGCCCGAACTTCGCTCCACAGGGCCATCGCCAGATCGGCAAAATTCGCTCCCACGCGTCGCCGGCCCTTCTCGGTCAGGGTATAGCGGTGGCTCGGACGTCCGCGGCCGGTTCGGCTCACCTCGCGGTCCAGCAGCCCCTCGGCCATCAGCCGCACCAACCGCTGGCGTACAGCCGTTGGCGTGACGCCGGTGGCCTCGGTAAGGGCCGAGACGCCGAGCGGACCCGACCTGCGAAGCAGATCGAGAATGCCAACATCCGAGCTTTCGGCTACCTGGTTCATGACCTGAATTCCTAAGTGCTAACACCCTAATTCTAGCGTTTAACGTAATTTTGACAACCCAATATGCGAAAACCTGCCAGAGGGCGATTCGAGGGTGATACTCGGGTGTAAACATCACGAAAAGCTATTCGTGGGGCGGCAAAAACGAGGAGCAAGGTGACAGGCCCCCAGCTTGGCAGACTGCCCGCCCCAATCGGCCGTTCAGGCTCGAAGCAAGCGGCCGCTAGCGTACCGACGACAGTGCCTTGTCGGAGATATCCTTGCGGCACCAGGCCCCGTTCCAACGGATGCATTTGACGGCGGTATAGGCCTGCAGCTTGGCGGCCGGAATGGAGCTGCCTAGCGCCGTCACGCCCAGCACGCGGCCGCCATTGGTAACCACCTGGCCGTCGACAGTGGCCGTGCCGGCGTGAAAGACTTTGACGTCGGAAATCTTGGCTGCTTCATCCAGGCCACGGATGGGGAACTCTCGTTCATAGGCGCCCGGATACCCTTCACTGGCCATCACCACGCACACTGCCGGTCGCGGGTCCCAGCGCATGGGCTCGATTTCGTCGAGGCGGCCATCGACGGTTGCTTCAATCACGTCGAGCAGATCGCTTTGCAGCCGCATTAGAATCGGCTGGCACTCCGGATCGCCAAACCGCACGTTGTATTCGAGCACCTTGGGACCTTGGTTGGTCATCATCAGCCCGGCATACAGCACGCCACGGAACGGACGCCGGCCGCGCTTCATCGCGTGCACCGTTGGCACCAGCACCTGCTCTTCGATCAGGTGCAGTTTCTCCTCGTCGATTAGCGGGGCCGGGCTGTAGGCGCCCATGCCGCCGGTGTTCGGGCCGGTGTCGCCGTCATAGGCGCGCTTGTGGTCCTGGGCAGCCGGCAAGGTGACAATCGTCCGCCCATCGGTAATCGCCAGCACGCTGGCTTCCTCGCCGTCGAGCCGTTCCTCGATCACGATTTGATTGCCGGCTTCGCCAAATTCCTTGTTGCGGCCGATGCGTTTCACCGCTTCGATGGCCTCGGTACGGGTGGCGCAGACGAAGACACCCTTGCCTGCGGCCAGTCCATCGGCCTTCACCACAACCGGCACATCTTCCCGGTCTTTGAGGAAGGTTGTGGCGTGGTCGGCGTTGCGGAAGACGCGATAGTCGGCCGTGGGCACGTCGGCGTGGCGGAGCAGGTTCTTGCAAAAGACCTTGCTCCCTTCGAGCTCAGCGGCGTTCTTGCGGGGACCAAAGATCCGTAGTCTGGCATCGCTGAAGGCGTCGACGATGCCTTTGGTGAGTGGCAGCTCCGGACCGACAACGGTCAGCTCGACTTTGTTCTGTTGGGCGAACTTGATCAAGCGGGGAAAATCGCTGGCGGAGATGTCGACGTTCTCGGCGTCGATGGCGGTGCCGGCATTGCCGGGGGCAACGAAGACCCTCTCCGCGCGCGGGCTTTGCTTGATCTTCCATGCCAAGGCATGCTCACGGCCGCCGTTGCCAATAATCAGCACGTTCATCGGGTCCTACCTGCTTTCCCGCTCAAATCGCCGAATCGCCCGCTCTACTCGATTCTACCGTACCGTGAGCGAACCTCTAGTATTTACGCGGCGTGACACGTCCCTGCACGCGGCCAGGGAGGGATTGAATGCGGAGGAAGCCTTCGGCGTCGGTTTGGTTGTAGCTGCCGCCCCCTTCCATGCTGGCAATCCCTTCGTCGTACAGGCTGTTGGGGCTTTGGCGGCTGTCGACGATCAGGTTGCCCTTGTAGAGCTTGAGCTTCACTTCCCCGGTAACGTTTTTTTGGGCCTCGCGAATGAAGGCCAGTAGGGCGTCCATCTTGGCCGAGTACCAGAAACCGTAGTAGACCATCTCAGCCACCTCGGGAGCGAGCCGGTCGCGGAGGTGCGTCAGATCGCGGTCGAGCGTCAACTGCTCGATCATCATCTGGGCAAAGTAGAGCACGGTCATCCCGGGGGCTTCGTACACGCCGCGGCTCTTCATACCGACGAAGCGGTTCTCGACGATGTCGATCCGGCCGACGCCATTGCGGCCGCCGATCTTGTTCAGTTCGGTCACCACTTCCAAGGCCGAGAGCTTCTTGCCGTCGATTGTCGTTGGCACACCCTTTTCGAAGCCAATCGTGACGGTTTCGCCTGCCTCGGGCGCTTCTTGCGGAGAGACGGTCATGCCGAAGTCAACCAGCTCTACGCCGTTGACGGCGAGGTCTTCGAGCTTGCCGGCCTCGTAGCTGATGTGCAGGCAGTTTTCATCGGAACTGTAGGGCTTGGCCAGCGAGGCTTTAACTGGAATCTTCTTCTGGTCGCAAAACGCAATCATCTCGCTCCGCCCGGGAAACAACTTGCGAAACTTCTCGATCCGCCAGGGAGCGATCACTTTGACGGCCGGGTCGAGTGCTTCGGCCGCCAATTGAAAGCGGCACTGATCGTTCCCCTTGCCCGTGGCGCCGTGTGCGTAGGCGTCGGCCCCCACTTCGCGGGCGACTTGCAGGCAGACCTTCGAGATTAGCGGCCGGGCAATCGAGGTTCCCAGCAGATAAATGCCCTCGTATTTGGCTTGCCACTGCAAGACCGGAAAGGCAAAGTCGCGGCACAACGCTTCGCGGGCGTCGACGATGCGAGCGCTTTTGGCACCGCATGTGCGAGCTTTGTTGAGAATGGCTTCGCGGTCTTCGCACGGTTGCCCTAGGTCGACATACACGGCGTGGACATCATAGCCTTCGTCCTGCAACCACCCCAAGATGACCGAAGTATCCAATCCGCCCGAGTACGCTAAGACACAACTAGGCATGGCACGAAAGAGTCCGAAGAGCCGGGGTGAGTGAAACGGGCCATTTTCCCCGGATAGACCCCATTGGGCAAGGGCCGGTTCGCGGCCATATGCTCGACATCAAATACGTTGAGAAGCGAATTTGGACGCAACGGCCACCCAGGTTTGCCGGCCGCGACCCGCGCGACGGTCAGCCGACATCCAGCGCCGCTGCCAGCACCTTTCCGACCAGCCGACCGCTAGTCATTGCCCAGGCGATGTGCAGACCGTGTCCCCAGAGGATTTGACCACCGAGGCCGACCTGTCCGACGGCGTACAGACCGGGAATGGGCTGACCGGCGCTATCGAGCACCTGAAACTGCTGATCGATCGACGCGCCCCCTTCGGTGGTGGTGAAATAGGCTTTGACTGGTCCGAGTAGCACCCAACGATTACCGTCGAACGGCCGCAGGTCTTTGCGGCCGAATCGGTCGATGGCCGTTCCCCGCGCGACACGATTGCACTCGTCGACCGTCTCTTGAAGCGCATCGGCCGGAAGCTGTCGTGCGTTGGCAATCCCAACGATGCTCGGACAAGCAACCGCCACGTCGGGCCGCAACCGCAAGTAGTCGTCGACATACGCGTAAGCGATTTCAGGTGCCGTGGAAATGAAATGCGGCCAGCGGCTGTAACGCTCGGTTAGCCGCTCGTCGAGCAACAGGAAGGCAACCTTGTCGGGTTGTCGCGACACGGCGATTTCGCGCTCGGGCCAGGTCGTCTCGCAACAGAATCGCTCCGCGTGCCGGTTCACCAGGATTGCACCCTCGTCCAGTAGTGCGTTCTCTGGATGTTGCCAGGTAACCAACAGCCGCTTGACCATGCCTGCCAAAAGCGACTTGGGCAACCAAGGCAGTGCCAGCCCCATCAGCCGAGCTAGCGGCCCGGAAGCAGGTAGCAATTGCGCGAACGGCTCGCGCGGCGGCGGCACGAAACGCAGTTCCGGTCCATAGGTCACATCCATGTTCACGAGCTGCGCGCCGAGTCGTTCGGCCAGCAGGTGCCCGTCGCCCGTGGCATGCGGGTTGATGCCCTCGACAGTTTTGTACTGCGCTCCTTTGTAACGGGTAACGATCTCGGCACTATTGGCGTAGTCGCCGGTGGCCAGCACAACGCCTCTTTTTGCGGCAATCAGTTCGTTCATCGCGCCACGCCGGACAGCAACGCCCGTGACGCGATCGTCTTCGGTTAGAATCTGCTCAACGGCGGAATCGCACCAGATTTGACCGCCGAGCCGCATGAGCCGGGCCTGCAAGACGGCGATGTAGGCCTTGGCGTTTGGCACGACATTGTGCATCCGCGCACGGCGATTGGGCGGCTCGGGCGACGGCCCATGAAACACCAGTCCCAGGTCCATCAGCCAGTGCAGCGTGTCGGCCGAGTGCGCGAGAAAGAACCGCCGCAGCGCGATGTTGTTGCGAGCTTCGATTTCGGGTGAAGCAAACTTGCCGGCGTCAACATCGTGCTCCTGCGGGCTGTCATTGAGATTTTGGCGCCTTTGCAACCGTGTATCGCTGGCGGTGAACGACCCGACGGCAATGCCCGTCGTGCCGCCCGGTTGCGGGCGCTTCTCCAACAGCAGCACTCGCAAGCCTTCTTCGGCTGCGCTAACAGCAGCTGCCAGCCCGCTGCCTCCTCCACCGACTACGACAACATCGAATTCCTGCAAGCGCACCTATTCCTCGGGATTGAAGTACCGGCCCAGAAATAACACTCGGCCGGTTGTCGTGTTGCGGATGGCGAACAGAAATGGATGATCAGCCCGGAAGACTTTGACGGGCTCTAAGTCCGGGGTCGCGGCGGTGGGTGCGGCGACTGCGCCCGTGGCGGCGGCGGCCTCGGTCCCTTCTTCGTCCACTTCCACCAGCGCCTGGTGAACGACCGTCGAAATCATCAATGGTTCGCGGCTAATGCCCGAGAAATTGGCCTCGGCGGTGAATGCCTGACGCATGCCGAGGTCTTCGAGCACTTCATCGAGCGCCAACTGGCTGACGATTTTGAACCGCGGCAGAAATACTTCGACGGTCTCGCGCTGCAGTTCCGCAAAAGGCTTGGCCGCGTCGCTGGCAATCAACTCGCGTTCGAATGCTGGCAAGCCATCAACCTGTTTCGGCAGCCACACGACCATCGCATGCGGTGTCCCTTCATACGGCAATTCGAGCACTTGATACGCGTCGGTCTCGTAGTAGCGGAAGTCTTCTTGGACGTACATCAGCGGCACTTTGACGTCCGGCTTGCCTGGTCGATGGAAAGGCTGGGGGCTCGTGGAGATGGGATCGAACTGCGCCTGCCACCGGCTCTTGAAGTAAATCGCGTTGGCCAGCACAAGCCTGGTCTCGGCGGTGACGTCGGACTGCCCGAGCAGTTGTGAGATCTTGTGATGCGTCGCTTCATCGACCCAGGCGTTGACGGTTTGTCGCGCGCCCGCCGGATCGGCGGCAAAGTCGACCGCCCCAAACGTCGCCCTGCCGCCGGATTCCAACAACCGGCGATACGCATCGATCAGCGGATACCCTTTTTGCACCCAGACTGAGTTGGCGATGGTGTAGGACGTGCCTGATTTCTCGCTTGACACGGCACCTCGAAAGCGATCCAGCAGTCGCGGCAAGTCGGCCCGATCGCGACGGTCGAGCTTGAGCGCCTCGGCGATTTCATCGGCCGTCGTTCCGCCAGCGCCTGCAAGCGCCAACAGCACGCAGGCTTCGATGCTGGGCGGCGAGAATGTCAGGTTGCCAGGACGCCGCGACAGCTGCTCATACAACGACCTGGCAAAGGGATCGAGTGGGGCATCGGGCTGTCGACCGTGGATGGACATCTTGCGAGATTTCTTGACGAACTGGGCTGCGATGAGCGGCGTGGAAACTACCCCCCAAAAGCTCATGACCAGCGACAGTATAAGGGAGACGACACGAATTCGCCGAGCAAACAACGAGCACATCATGATCAGCACCGGAAGGGAGAACGAGTTCCTGGGAACCAACGCACCAAATTGGACGCTGGCCGCTGGCAAAAAGTTCCCCCCGCGAGATTTGCCGCTATTCCACGCGGTGCACGATAACCTGATTGTGCGAACCGACGTGCAGCCCTAATCCGCCCACCAGCACTACGTAGTCACCCGGGCCGAGGACCCCGGCGTCTCGGCCCCACTCGGTGGCTGCGGCGAGCGTCGTATTGTTGTCGTCGGGAGTGACCTCGCCCAGCGGAATCACGCCCCAGTAAAGACACATTTGCCGCAGTGTTCGCGGGCTGTCGCTGATGCCAACCGTGGGCACATAGTTGCGTTGCTTCGAAATCGCAAGGGCCGTGGCGCCTGAGTGGCTGACGACGATGACGAGTTTGGCGTCGAGCTCGGCCGCCATGTGTCCGGCGCCGTAGACGACGGCCGACGTGACCGGATGCAATCCCTCGGCTCGGAACTCGCCGGACTCGCGAGGCACATTGTCGCGAAACAGCTCTTCAGTGGCCTGCGCCACTTCGTTCATCATTTGCACCGCCTCGCGGGGGTACTCGCCAATGGCGGTCTCACCCGAGAGCATGCAGGCATCGCCGCCGTCGAGAATGGCATTGGCCACGTCGGTGACTTCGGCCCGCGTGGGCCGCCGCGAGTGCTGCATGCTATCGAGCATCTGGGTGGCGATGATCACCGGTTTCTGATGTTCGGTGCAAACGGCTACGATCTGTTTTTGGACAACCGGCATTTGGGCGACGTTGATTTCAACTCCCAAATCGCCGCGGGCCACCATGATGGCGTCGGCCTCGTTGACAATCGCGTCAAGCTGTTCGATCGCCTCGGGTTTTTCGATCTTGGCGATCACCCGCGCCGCCGAACCACGAGAGCGCAAGAGCTCCTTCAAGCCGTGAACGTCGCTCGCCTGGCGAACGAAGCTCAGGCCGACAAAGTCGATTTGATTCTCAGCGGCCCAAATGGCATTTTGCCGGTCCTCGTCATCCATCGCCGGCGCGCTGAGCTTTACGCCAGGCAGGTTCAGCCCCTGGCGACTACGAATCACTCCGGGCTGCGTCACGTGGCAGCAGGCGAAGTTGGCGCCCTTTTTCACGACCTTCATGCCAACCGTGCCATCGGCCAGCATCACCGTATTACCGACCTCGAGTTCGTCGACCAGGGGCTCATACGTTGTTACCAAGTCGTGCGAATCGTCGGATTGCTGGCCGCGTACGAAGCGGAACTCGGCACCGGTTTCGCATTCGAGCATATCGCCAGGCAGTACCCCCAGCCTGATCTTCGGCCCGGCCAAATCGGCGAGCACCGCAATCGGCTGTTTCAACTCGCGGCTGATTTGGCGAATCATCGCCAGCGTTTCCAGGTGTTGCTCCCGGCTGGCATGGGCCATATTGAGCCGAAAGACATCGGCGCCTGCGAGAACCAGTTCCGTCAACTTTTCGGGTGACTGGCAGGCCGGGCCGATGGTGGCAATGATTTTGGTACGCGAACGTTTATTCAGTCGTGCGGCGTTTGCCATGCGTTGTTTCTGCCAGGTGTCAGTCGCGTTGAATCACGAAGCGGTCCGCCTGGAGCAACGCTTGGCCTCAGCCTACCGCAGGCGATAAGATTTGACCAGCGGACATCAAATTGCCGCGCCAGCAAGAATTCACCAGTTTGATAGCTCGAATTAAGAATTCCGATGACTGAACTCGATCCGCCGACGCGGAAGTCTGAATCTGATAAGACATCCAGCGAACCGAAGCAGCGGCGCCGCTTGCGTGCCGCACGGTTCGTGTTGGGCCTATCGCTCGGCGCGCTCACGGTCGTGGCCGGGCTGCTGGTCGGCACAATTCTCAATCGCAGTCATACGCCACTGTTGACCCGCGCGGCGTACGAAGAGGCGGCCGAGCGCTGGGACACGCACGGTCCGGCCAGCTACAACCTCGACCTGGAATTGACAGGGAACCGTCCGGGCAAGATTCACGTTGAGGTGCGTGATGGCCGGCCGGTGCACATGATTCGTGACGGCGTCGAGCCCAAACAGCAGCGCACCTGGTACTACTGGACCGTACCGGGACAGATGGACATGATTGCCGAGGAGCTCGACATGGCCGAGAATCCGGCGGCTTCGTTTGACTCGCCGAAAGCCACGCAAGTGGTGATTCGGGCGGAGTTTGATCCCGAATATGGCTATCCGCGCCGATACGACCGCGTGGTCCTGGGAGCCGACTTCGAAATTCACTGGACCGTAACGAATTTCGAGGTCGTGACGGCGGGCGACTCCGAGGAAAAAGTAGGCGATTCTGGCAAAAGCTAGCGGTCTGGTGGCGAGCCGATTCGGCCGTCGTTAAACTTTCCGCTACGTGGTAGTCGAATGTGTGACCCTGGAGCAGATCTGATGAGCAAGCAATGGACCCGGCGTCAGTTTGTGCAAACCTCGACCGGCGCAATGGCGCTCGCGGCCAATCCGTTTTGGAGTTTTCGTGCCACGGCCGACGAGTCGAAGAACAATCGCCCGTTGCTGGGTGCCATTGGCACCGGTGGCCAGGGCAGCCACATCGCCCGCGCCGCGAGCAACTTCGGCGATATGGTGGCGGTTTGCGATGTGCAGCGTCAACATGCCGAGCGGATCAAGAACGAGAATTTTCAAAAGGCGGAAGTGTTCGAAGATTATCGCAAGCTACTCGACCGCCATGATATCGAGGCGGTAACCATCGGTACGCCCGACCACTGGCACACGGCGATTGCCATCGCCGCACTCGAATCGGGCAAACACGTCTACTGCGAAAAGCCGCTGACGCTCACGATTGACGAAGGTAAGCAGTTGGTGGCCGCCGTGAAGCGAACCGGCAAGGTCTTGCAGGTCGGCACGCAGCAGCGCGGCGATCAGTTCGAACTCTTCGGCCGGGCCGTGGCCACCGCTCGTAGCGGCAGCTTGGGCAAGCTAAAGACCATCACGGTCAACCTTCCACTCTCGACGGCCGAAGGCGGCCCTTTCCAGCCACAAAGTGTTCCCGAGGGTTTGAACTGGGATTACTGGCTGGGACAGGCACCGCAGGTTGATTACTGCCCCGAACGCTGCCATCACAACTTCCGCTGGTGGTACGAATACTCTGGCGGCATTGCCACCGACTGGGGCGCGCATCACATGGACATCGCGCACTGGGTAATGGATATCGAGGATTCCGGTCCCACCACGATCGACGGCACCAAGACAACACTGCCTAGTATTCCCGGCGGGTTCAATACGCCGAAGCTGGTATCGGTCGACTACGAGTATCCCAACGGCGTCACTGTCCTGCTGCGAGCTCAGCCGCCCGGCGATGAAGGCGTGTTGATCGAAGGCGACAAGGGGCGGATCTACGTGAACCGCGGGAGGATCACCGGCAAGCCGATTGAAGAGCAGGATGCCGACCCGGCACTGAAAGAAAAAGTCATGGCCGCCATCGTCGAACTGTACAAAGGCAACACGGCGAAGATGGGCAGCCACATGGGCAACTTCTTCGAAGCCTGGATGCATGGCAAGTGGCCGATTTCCGATGTACAGAGTCAGCACCGCTCGGTGAGCGCTTGCCATTTGGGCAATCTCTCAATCCGGCTCGGCCGCAAGTTGACTTGGGATCCGCAGAAAGAGGAGTTCGTCGGCGACAGCGAAGCCAACAGCATGTTGAGTCGCAAACAGCGAGAGCCCTATACTATCCCGCGCGTGAGCTAACGCTCTCATGCCCGGCGCGGTATAAACAGACGATTGTCCAACCCACCAAGCCCAGGGAAGGCCTCCCTGGGTTTTTTCTTCGATGAGCACTTGGAGCGAAAAAACGGTCGTCGTCACCGGCGGCTCGAGCGGCCTGGGGCTCGCCATTGCGCGCGCCTTCTGCGGCGCCGGAGCGCGCGTTGTGATTGCTGCCCGCACGGCCGAGAAACTGGAACAAGCCGCGTCCGATTTGCGGGCTGACGGTGGACAGGTACTCGCGGTTGCGACGGACGTTCGGCAGCAGGCCGACGTTGACGCGCTACTGGCGAAAACACTGGAGCAATTTGGGCGCCTCGACGTGCTGGTCAACAATGCCGGAAGCTCCGACCGAGGCGCCGCCATCGAAACGACGGCCGAAAAGTTTGCCGCGCTGATGGACCTGAATTTCACGGCCCTGGTCCGGTGCACGCGGGCCGCAATGCCCGAACTGCTCAAAGCGCAGGGGCACCTGGTAAATATCGGCTCGCTGGCCGGCAAGACGGCGGCCCGCTATATGGGTGCCTACTCGGCCACGAAGTATGCCGTCAGCGCGTACTCGCAGCAGTTGCGGCTCGAATTGGGCCCACAGGGCTTGCACGTGCTGTTGGTGTCGCCCGGGCCAATAGCCCGCAGTCAGCCGCGAATTTACTCAGAGGAGAGAGTTGCGTCGCTGCCGGCCAGCGCCCGAAAACCTGGTGGTGGTGCCAAGGTGAAACTAATCCAGCCCGACTGGCTCGCGCAGCGGATTCTGCGAGCCTGCGAGCGACGACAGCTGGAGTTGGTCGTGCCCGGCAAAGCCCGACTGGTGTTCGCCATTTCGCAACTTTCTCCGAGCCTGGGAGATTGGATCGTTCGAAAAATGACCTGAGCATCGCCAGGATCGAATCAATTCCACACGAGGAGTGAAACATGTCCGCTTCGCGTCGTTTCGGGACGTTGCTATGTGGTGTATTGGTTCTGACTACTTTTGCAAGGCACCAGCTTCGCGCTGCCGAGGTCGTCGACCACAAGAAAGTCGACAAATTGGTTGCACCGCTGATCGATGGGGACTGGATCTACGGGCTGGCCATCGGCTTGATCGACGAGCACGGAACGCAGCAGCTCGGCTACGGCCGCGTTTCCGAGTCGAACGAGCATTCTCCCTCTCCGCATACGCTGTTTGAAATCGGCTCGATCACGAAGGTATTCACCGGCACGATCCTGGCACAGATGGTCGAGGACGGCACTGTGTCTCTCGACGAGCCGGTGCAGCAGCTCCTGGCCCACACGATTATCGTGCCGAAAGGAGAACGCGAGATCACGCTCCTGGACCTTTCGACGCACAGCTCGGGTCTGCCTCGCATGCCGACGAATTTCAGCCCCCGGGACGTGAACAATCCCTACGCCGACTATACCGTCGAACAAATGGGCACTTTCCTGGGTGGACTCAAATTAACGCGTGAGCCCGGTGAAAAATCGGTATATAGCAACTTGGGCGTGGGACTGCTGGGACACGCGCTGGTGCTCAAGAGCGGCTACGACTACGAATCTCTCGTCGAAAAGACGATTCTGGAGCCGCTCGAGATGACCGAAACACGGATTACGCTCGATGACGATGACCGCCGGCGGCTCGCCACGGGCCACGACTTCGATGGCAATCCAGTAGCCAACTGGGACATTCCCACGTTGGCCGGCGCCGGAGCGTTGCGCTCGACCACGGACGATATGCTCAAGTTTCTGGCGGCCAACCTCGGGCTTCGTAGTACGACGCTCGACTCCGCCATCGCCAATACACACGCCGTGCACTACAAGAACCCGGACCAGGCGGATAACGATGTTGGCCTGGGGTGGATGCTGCGTCGCAAGGACGGCGTCATTTGGCACAATGGTGGCACCGGCGGCTATAGCGCGTTTGCTGGATTCAATCCGGAAAAACGGATCGGAGTTGTCGTGCTGGGCAATACTTCGTCAACCTATGTGGATCAGATTGGCAATCGGTTGCTCACACTCCTGTCGGGCAGTGAGCCCGCGGGTTTCGAATTGCCGAAACCAATCGAGTTGAGTGAGAAGGAACTTGATCCGCTCGTTGGCAAGTACCAGGCGACGAAACTGCTGGCGGCCAAAGTGACGCGCGACGGAAGGCGGCTGTTTCTGCAAATGACCGGGCAGCCGAAGATTCAAATCTGCCCCACGTCGGCGACTCATTTCTTTTGCCGACCGGTGGATGCCACCATCGACTTCGAGCCTGGCGATGACGGCAAGATTGCCAGGCTGGTGATTCATCAGAACGGCGCCGACGTTCCCGCGCAGCGCGTCGTCGAGGACGCGAAAGCCTTGACCAAGTGAGAGGCAATCGCCAGAGTTGCCGGTTTGCCAACTCACTTGTTGGCCAGAATCCGCTCGTACAACGCCCGCAATTGTGCCGTCATATGCTCGTGGCGGAATTGCTCCGTGAACTTGGTGCGGCCGGTCGCGCCCAGTCGTTCTCGCAAGGCCGGGTCGTCGGCCAAGCGGGTCAAGGCGGCAGTTAGCCCCGCAACATTGCGCGGGGGCAAGAGAACGCCGGTTTCGTCGTTGATGACCACTTCACTTGCGCCATCGATGTCGTAGCTGACGACCGGCTTGCCGGCAATCAGCCCCTGCGGCAGCACCCGGGCAAGACCTTCGCGCAAGCTGGCATGCACGACGATGTCCATCGCGCCGATTAGTTCGGGAATCTCATTGGGCGGAACGAGGCCAGTGAATTGAAAGTACTTGTCCAGTCCTGCCTGATGAATCTGCCTGCGCAGATTTTCACGGAGAAGGCCTTCGCCGACGAACAGGAAACGCAGGTTGGGATGCGTCTTCACGGCTTGTGTGGCCGCGGCCAGAACATCCTCATGCCCCTTAAGGTGAAACAGCCGGGCAATCTTGCCGACGACAACATGTTCGTCCGAATATCCCAGCCGTCGGCGGGTTTCCGATCGAAGCCGGTTGGCGGCAAGAAGGGGTTCAACTTCCATGCCACTGTAGACGGTCGTGAACTTCTCGCGCGGGGCGACGCCAGCCGAGACCATTAAGTCGGTCATGGCATCGGCCACGCTCACCAGTGCGTCGCATTGCGTCGCGGCATAGCGCTCGCATGCCCGGAAGAGAGCGCGGGCGGAACCTCGCTGGTATGGATGAAATGGCGCTCCATGCACGGTGTGCACGATTGCCGGAACACCCAGCGCGTAGGCGGCCTTTCGGCCGAGCAAGCCGGCCTTACCGCTGTGCGTGTGCACGACTTCGGGACGATAGCGGGCCAAAGCCTGCTTAATGGAAAAATAACTCTGCGGATCGCGCCAGGGATGAATCTCCCTCCGCAGTGCCGACAACACTTCGACAGGCACGTTGTGCGCAGCGCGTTCCAGCAAGCTTCCCTCCGGGCCAAGCGGTGGTCCGGTAAGCAGCAGCACTTCGTCGCCGTAGACGTGGACGAGGTCCTCGCACGTCAGGAGCGTGTTCTCCTGAGCGCCCCCCAGGATCATACGGGTAATGATATGAACAATCCGCATCGATGATTGGTTGCGAGCCGAGCGAGCGATGGCGTCAGTAATCGACGCGGACAAGAAACAAGCCTTGGGGCGGCGCGGTGCGTCCGCCGGCACGACGATCGCAGGCCGACAACACCTCGGCCAGCCAAGCCTCGTCGCGCTTTTGCTGCCCCACTTCTACCAGCGTACCAACGATGGCGCGGACCATGTTGTAGAGGAACCCGTCGGCTTCGATTTCCAGGGTTACGAAGTCACCAGCAGCCCTGGTCGCTGGGAAAACCGGCGTGGAGCCACCCTGCCCTCGCCGGAGCGTCACCTCGAAAACGGTCCGAACGCTTGACTCGCGCTCGGACCCCGAGGTTTCGAAGCTGGAAAAGTCGTGCTTGCCAACCAGCGTCTGGGCAGCTCGGTGCATCGCCGCGACGTCGAGCCTGGTGTGCATATACCAGGAGTAGTGCCGGGCGAAGACGTCGCGCACCGGCCCGTCGAATAGTAAGTAGCGATAGCGCTTGCGGACGGCGCTGGCAATGGCATGAAAGTCGTCTTGGGCCACGGCCGCGTCGAGTACGACCATGTCTTGCGGAAGCTCGGCGTTCAGCGCCTTTTGCAGGACGTCCGGATCCAGCGCCGTTTCGCCGCGAAAACTCACTACCTGGCCCAGGGCGTGCACCCCGGCGTCGGTCCGACCGCTAGCCGTGGCGCGAATGTCCTCTTGCGTGACCTTGGCCAAGGCCGCTTCCAGCGTCCCTTGCAGCGTCACCCGTCCGGGCTGCACCTGCCATCCCGAATACAGCGTGCCGTCATAGGCCAGCGTCAACCGAAACGTCCGCATGGCCACTGACCTAAACTGAAGGCAGGATCCAACCCAAAGAAAAAGAAAGAGCGGATGTCACCGGTGGACATGTCATCCGTCCGTTTACCTGCTTGCGACGGCGGTTGGCTTACGGAGTTTGCCGCCCCGGCGGATCAACAGCTCCGCAATTTGCACGGCGTTGGTTGCGGCTCCCTTGCGGAGGTTGTCGCTCACGCACCAGAACGCCAATCCGTTGGGGCTGGAGAGATCCTCGCGAATACGGCCGATGAAGACTTCGTCGCGGCCGTCACAGGTGGCGGGCATCGGGTAGCTCTTGGCCGCCAAATCATCGACGACGACAATCCCCGGCGTGGCGGCGAACAGCTTATGCGCTTCCTCCACCGTGAGCTTCTTGTCGGTTTCGACCAGGATGCTTTCGCTATGGCAGTTCGCCACCGGCACGCGGACGCAGGTCGGGCAGACCTGGATCGATTCGTCACTGAAGATCTTGCGGGTCTCGTAGACCATCTTCATTTCTTCGGAAGTATAGCCCTGCTCTTTGTGCGAGCCAATCTGCGGAATCAGGTTGAAGGCAATGTTGTGGGCGAAGGCGCTCGGCTGAAACGGCTCCTTGCTCACCGCGGCACGAGTTGCCTCGTTGAGTTCGCTGCTGCCGGCCAGACCCATTCCGCTTGTGGCCTGATAGGTACTGACGATCACGCGGCGGATGCGCGCGGCATCGTGCAGCGGCTTCATCGCGACAACCATTTGCGTGGTCGAGCAGTTCGGGCTGGCGATGATGCCCTGGTGCGTATCGATGGCGTCGGGATTCACCTCAGGGACGACCAGCGGAACCTTGGGATCCATCCGCCAATAGCCGCTTTCGTCGACGACGAGGCAGCCGCGCTCGACGGCCCAGGGGGCGAAGTCGCGGGCCGTTTCATCCGGCGTGCTGCCGATGGCCAGATCGACGCCGACAAACGAATCGGGCGTTAGCTGTTCGACGGTGTGTTCCTTGCCGGCAAACCACAGTTTCTTCCCGGCCGAGCGGCTCGACGAAAGAAACTTGATCTGCTTGAAGGGAAAGTCCCGCTCTTCAAGCAATTGCAGGATGATGGTTCCGACGGCGCCGGTCGCGCCCACAACTGCCACTGAATCCAACACGCCAATCGTCTCCTAGCGGGGCACGCTTCCGCGGCGGAAGTTCCCCAAAACAAGCAAGAAAGCCCTGCCCCGCCGCACTCGGACCGGGCCAAAACGCTAGTATACGCCGAGCGCAGGACAATTCAACGCGTGAGAAGGTTCAACGGTCAGGTTGCTATCGTTCCGTGTAGATCAAAACCCGCGGTCCGCCACTGCTGCCAGGTGTAGCCCCAGGACTCGGCCCAGGCGAACGCCGCCGAGCCGGAAAAGTCGTAGGCGTTGTAGTCGAACACAAGGGAACCCAGAAGGCTCATGTCACCGACGACTCCGGTAATACCCTGGCTCATCGTGACCACATTCCTCGTGATGATCTCGTTACGGATGCGATGAGTCGTGTCGGATCGCATGTACGATTCGAGCAAGATGCCGTTGTAGTTGCCGGTAATGACATTCTGGTAAATCCAGACGGACTCGGAGTTATCGAGTGCGATGCCAGCGCCCAGGGCGTCGGTGCCGTCACGGTTTCGGAGTCCGGTAATGCCGTTATTCTCGACGAGATTATTCGTGATGCAGGCCGAGCCGCCGATCTCTTGGAAAATTCCATATCTGCCATTGTCGTGGGTCCAGTTGTTTTTGATGATCGCGCCGGTGTTTCCTCCACCGGCCAGATTGCCATCCATCCAGATCCCATCGCCGACGTTGTTGTCGAATTCGCAGTAGGTGACTGTCAAACCCGTCACGTTCCAAAACTTGCTGCCGCCGGCCTCGACCTGGAAGTCGTAGGCATTCGCAGGATTGTTGTGGCTGACTCGATCATTGAAGAACAAAACGGACTCGCAGCCGTCGTCGGTCGAGTAGGCCTCGACCCCCAGCTGGCCATTGTCGTGAACGTAGCTGTTGGTGAGCGCGCTATGCGAGCCGATCTGCACGCCGCCGGTCGCCGAATTGCGGACCTCGACGTGATCGATTCGCCAGTAGTCATCGGCCGCAATTGCCGACTGCTGGTACGGCGGGCGATACCCGTCGATGGTCAGGTTTTCGACCGTGATGCGCTGGCTGGAAGTTCCGTTAATTCCGACAAAGGCGTGAGTTTGCCAAGTGCTCGTGAGAATGGCGCCATACTGCCCGATGAAGCGATCTCCGGGCAGAGCGTCGATTGTAAGGTCGGTATAGGTACCCGCCTGAAAGTAAAACGTACTGTTGGCCGGTGCGCCGTCGAGGATGGCCTGGTTCGTCGAGCGACCGGATGATGCCGACAGCACGATCGCGCCCGCGGGAGCAGCGACGCCCGGCTGCGGTCCAATCGGCGCAATAAGGCCGTAGGACGAAAGCACTTCCCGTTGCTCGAGAAACTCGAAGCGCAATCGTCTGGTTGGTGCTTTTGTCAAGTCGACCTCCGTGTCGTTGGAATGGCTCGCATAAACCAGCTGCCACTTCGGTCCTTGCCCAGCTGGGATCCTCGACCCGTCGCGGTCAAAGCACGCCCGCAGCAGCGTGCGGCGCGGCAGTCTCCTAGCTGCGTGTGCTGGCATTCACGCGGAGATCTAGGAGGTGCCGCAAGCCACGCCTCAGATCCATTCGCGGGGCGACCGCTTTGTCCGGCGATAGAAGTTATTTTAGCGAATTGGCGGCGGGCGACTAGAATCTGGCGATTGGGGGGCTAGCAACACTCTGAGGAGACGGTCGAGGTGCACTTCTTCGACGCGCTTTTGCTATGGAGCTATCGACCGATAAAGTGATAACGCCCCGAGCGTCACGCCGCAGCTCACATGCCCGCCACGGATGAGCTGTGCCAGTTCGGCCGGCGAGGCGGATAGCGTCCCGGCAATCAGGTCGTCGGGCTCATTCTCCTCCGCGTAGCGCCTTGCGCGGTGCCGGTCGCGGTTGCGAGTTTCGTCGAGGCGGCGGGGCGGCAACCTTCGGCCAATACGACCACCGCCGAGGTCGAAAGCAGCGCGGGGTCAATTTGCAGGGCGCCGAGCAGCACCAACCGCTCGGCTTTCAGTCCAGCGATGCGAAGCAGATCCACCCCGGCCGCATCTTTCCAGCCGTCGTCGCCGGTTTCCAGGTCGAACCGCGGAAACTCAAGCGACCAGCCATCGACCGCGTAGCGATAGCGGCCGACCAAATGAAATCGGTCGTCCGACGCCACGGGCACAACCACCGCCGCATAGTAGGACTCCGCGGCCGGCATGATTCGCACCGCCTGGCGATCCTCGAGCGTTTGCAGGTGGTGCACCAAATTGCACTCGACTCGCAGCAGATTGTTTTCCCATGCCACGTGTTGTTGCGTCGTGGATAAGGGATGATCGGCATGGAGACCAACGAAGTGTTCCAAGTCGTGCTCGGAGTAACGATGTGGCATCGAGTACATGATGTGCGACCTCATAAATTGCCTGAAAGTCGAAATTCAGCAGCGGTCTGTGAGTTATCGACGCAGGTTGGAAGACTTGCAATTCGGTCGCGAAAGGTAGTGACAACTAGGTGTCATACCCCCAACGGGTATTTTGCATAAATGAACTAGCAATTTGACAGGATGAACGAGCAGAGCGTAAGAATTGCCCGGTGCTCAACCATTGAGAACGGTATCGGCGTCAGCGGCGCCAGCCCAGGCGGTTGGCTGTCAGAGTGGCTCGGGGCAATCCGCGCAAACCTACGCGCCGTGAGCTGCTCGTGCGAAGGTCCGTTCGAGACGGCTTGGCAGTGGAGCCCACCGCAGAGGAACTACGCTCGGACGACGTGTGAGCTTGTCGCGGAACCAATCGCAAGCAGACGGCGCGCACGATTGTCGGCGAGACGAATGCCAGGTTACCGATCAGCATCGCCAGTCCGAAGGTGATCATGCCGAGGCAGATGGCGATGCCCATATGCAGCGGAATCGCCAGCAAAATGACAATTGGTCGCGTGAGTCGCGGCCAAACGAGGGCCGCGTACGACAGCTCCCAGAAGACCGTGACGTGGGTCATCACGTCGATCAAGAGCGGATAGCTGGCCATCCAGGTCATGTCCATCGACTGGTATTCCATATTGCCGAACGCCATCCACAGGGCCGTTCCATCCCACCAGGCGGCGCCGGTCAGCTTGGCCATGCCGGCAAACAAATAGATCACGCACATGTGAATCTGGATCAGCCGGATCGCCAGGTTGGCTGTCCACGAATGACGTATGGGCAGCACGTGCCCTGCCCGACGGCTTCGCAGCCAGCGATCGAGCGAAAACGCATCGCCCGAGGGACCGATGGCCAGATACAAGGCCAGCATCACGTTGATTTGATCGAGGCCAAACAGTGCACCGGGGAGCCGCTGGACGTACGCCAGTGCGACAAACAGCGCCAAGATCGATGCCACGCGTGTCAACAGCCCCACGGTGAGCATGGCGAAGATCACCAGTCCGGCGATGTGCGCAGACCACAGCAGCACCGGCGAGTCTTCAATCCACCACAAGTAGCTCCAGGAATATGTGCCTTCCTGAATCAGTCCGACGGCGCCGGCCGGCAGCCAGCCATCGGGGCCGACGAACTCCGTCAAATCGATGCTCCACACGAGATGCGTGTAAAACAACATGGCCCCGGCCAGGATGCGGATCATTCCCAGCGTTGCCGGGTCGACCGCCTGGAACCAGAAGCGGTTCCAACTGGCAAGCACTTCGGCTGCCCAATCGCGCACGACGTTGATCGCAGTGGTCGTCACCGGTCAGTCTCGCTGATACGTAATGAGCGGGCGTTCCTCGTACAACACCTTGTCCGTCAATTTGCGGCCCTGCTGCACTTCCTCGGGACGCGGCACATAGTGGCGGCGAAGAAAAAGTTTAACCGTGCGAGCGTCGTTCTTTTCGGCCAGATGCCGCGCATAGGCCGTGGCATACGCTTGGGCGCGATCACGCGCCGGGCTGTTTTCCAGCGTGTTGGCAAATTCGCTGAGCATGAAGTAGCGATGGTATAAGAGCCGCGGCCATTGCTCTTGACGGTTGGGAAAGTAGCCCTGCTTCAACGTACCGTCGTCGAGCGTAATCTCGTATCGCACCAGGTGACTGGGCCCGGGCTCGGGAGCGAAGAAGCGGTATCCGTTGCCAAGCGAGAGGACGTCGAGATAGGGCTGCAGAATGCGGCCCACGCCGAGAGCCAACCGCGACGTTTGCGGCATCGCCCAGGGGCCGACAAATACCGCGGCTACATGCAATACGACCAGCAGGCTCACCACGGCGCGTATCGCGGGCCGCGGCATTGGCGTGGACACGGCGGATGGTGGAACGGTGGCCATGATAGGAAGATTATCGGTCGATTGTAGCTGTTGGGAAAAGCCTGCTGCCAGTTCGCCGCACGAGCGGCACGCCCCGCACAATGCGAAACGCGAGTGTGCCCGGACGGGCCAACTCGTGCAGGAGCGGCACACTTGGAGTGCCGCCAAAGAGCGGTGGAGCACGCTGGCTCGTTAGCCCCAGGTATGGCACTCCGGTAGCGACAACAAAAAAGAGCCTTCTCGCCGAGTACTCCGGCGAGAAGGCTCTGAAACAATCGATCGCAACGTGTCGACCGCTTTAGCGGGCGCTGGCGTCGGCAACCTGCGGGACATCGAAATTAATCGACAGCTCGCGCGACTGGCCGGCCTTCAACGACACGTTCTGCTCGCGAACCTCGTCATGACCATTACGATTGACCACGGCGCGAATGGCGTAGGTCTGCCACTGGGCACCCGGGGCCAACTTGGTCGTCGAGAACTCGCGAACCGGGCCGGTGGCCTTCATTTCCTTGCCGGCCAAGAACAGCTTGGCATCGGCAGGCAAACGAATAATAAGCGTGGTGCGCGTATCGCCGCTGTTGGCGGTTTGCACCTGCGCTTGGCCGTTGAAGTTGAGCGTGCTGGTCTGACCAGCGGTCAACTGCACCGACTTCTCCTCGGTGACGGGCTTGCCGTCGCGGACGAACTCAGCACGCACTTTGTAGCTGTACTGAGCTCCCGGCTGCAAATCGCGCGAGATGTAATCGCGGTCTTCGCCCGTGCTGGTGGTCGGCCGATCGTTGACGAACACCTTGGCATCGGCCGGCACCTTGACGCTCAACAGAGCGCTGTTGCGGAGCGGACCGTAGGTCGGGTGATACATCGTCGAAGCGGGGGCGGCATCCGACGGAGACGGAGGCGTCGGAGGCGTGGTCGGAGCCGGTGTGGCAGGAGCCGCGGGGGCCTGGTGATAGCCACCGCTGGAACCACCGCTCGAGCCACCACTCGAACCGTAGTAATAGCCGCCACTCGATCCCCAGCTGCCGCCGCTCGAGCCGTAGTAGTAGCCACCGCTCGAACCCCAGCTACCACCGCTGCTGCCGTAGTAACCACCGCTGGAACCCCAACTGCCGCCGCTGGATCCCCAACTTCCCCACGATCCGCCGCTGCTTCCGTAGCGGTGGTGATGACGCCATCCGGCTTGCGCCGTCTGAGTGAGAACACCGACGGCCACCAGGACCGCCAAGGTCTTCAAACCTGTGCGAAACATAATATCTGGCTCCCCTCAATACTTGGGTCTTACCGGCTTGCCCTACCCTCCAAACGGGGGCTAACACGGCTCAAGCCTTCAAAAACATACCAACCCTAGCATGGAATACAAGAAAGATGCGTAGTTTTTTCCGATTGCCGCCAATGAGACAAGTGGCGAATATGGGATGAATTAAGAATTCTTAACGTGCGCTGCAGGCAGACAAATGATAGCGGCCCATTGGTCGTTTTGGCGCGGATGTACGGACCTTTCGGCCTCGGCCGTCTACCGGCTGGCCCTCTATAATCCGCGTCGAAGGAGACTGCCGCCAAGATGCAACTGCAGGCCTGGACGCGCCGGATGCCTTGGGAAATCGTGCTCGTCGGCGCGGCGCTCGTTGCGCTCGGGCTCGCGGGGATCGCGCGCAGCGAAACACTTGCCGGCGGACTCGGTCGTCACTTGCTGCGGCAACTCTGTTGGGCGGTGTTCTGTGGGGCGTCCATGTTCGCGACGAGCGTGCCGAGTTACCGCCTTCTTATGAGGTGGAGTTATCCGGCCTTCCTGGCTTGTTTAGGGCTGCTGGTTGCCGTCTTCTGGTTTCCGCCGATCAACGGCGCAGGCGCTGGATCCGCATCGGGCCGGTGGGTCTACAGCCGTCGGAATTCGCCAAACTGGCGTTCGTATTGGGTCTCGCCCGGTATTTGCTCTATCGCGACAGCTACCGGCGGCTATGGGGTCTTTGTGTGCCGTTGGCTTTGGTCATGGTGCCGGTCCTGTTGATTCTCAAGGAACCGGACCTTGGAACTTCGCTGGTCTTCATGCCGGTTTTATTCACCATGCTCTTCGCCGCCGGCGCACGGAAGCGACATCTGGCGCTGCTGTTGGCAATGGCCGTGGCGATTTTGCCGTTGCTATGGTCGCAGATGAGCCGAGAGCAGAAGTCTCGCATCACGGCGCTCGCCGAACAAACCGCTCCAGGCGAACGCCCGACTGACGACGGCTACCATCTGCATCAGGCCAAACAACAATTGGCCCTGGGTGGCTGGACGGGCAGCCTATTTGCTGGCCCGGTAACGAACGACGACGGTGCGTTTTTCGTACCCGAAGCGCATACGGATTCCATCGCCGTGGTGCTCGGCGAGCGATTCGGTTTGCTTGGCTGGGCCGTAATGCTGGGCCTTTTCGCGCTGCTGGCCTGGCGCACGTTGGCGATTGCCGCTCAGACGCGCGAGCCATTTGGACGGCTGGTGGCAGTGGGAATTGCGGCACTCATTGGCACCCAGGTGCTGGTCAACACCGCGATGCTCGTGGGTCTGCTGCCGATTACCGGCCTGGCCCTGCCACTGTTGAGCTACGGGGGTTCCAGTTTGCTTGCCAACGCGCTGGCGCTGGGACTGGTGCTCAACATCGGACTGCGTCCCGGCTACGAAGTGACCAACGAACCGTTTCGCTTTACCGACTGAACTCGCGCGGCGTCTGTCACTTCACCGCTTCAACGTGCACACTGTCGAGCGATAGTTCGCCCGTGCCACCAAACAGCCCGATTCGAATAATGGCTTCACGAGCCCTGGCCGGAACGCGAAATACATCGGTATCACGCCGCCAGTCGAAGGTGCCTTGCCACGGACGCATGTAGCGATTGGCAATTTCCGAGCGATTTTCGTCATAAAACGTGACGCCCAGCGTGGGCTGTTGGTAGGGAAGCGCACCTGGCCGAAGGCTGTCGCCTTTGACCCAGGCAGAAACCTCAATCCCTCGTACCTCGCGTCCATCGACCGCAAAACCCTGCAGGGCCTGCGCTCCACGCCCGAGCTCCTGATTGCGGAACGTAACATAGTGCTTGCCCTCGGGCGACGTGGCATCACTTTTCAGCTGCATCTGACGCTGGTAGTGCCAGCCGGCCGGTTTCGTCTTGGGAGCCGAGTCGTCGTCTGACTGCTGCAGGACCTCTTCAAAGCCGCCGTTGGCAATCTGCGGGTGTTGCGGGTCGGGCCGCACAATGCGTCCCTGTTCCGCCGCACCGGTCATGGGCACGAAAAGCGTTGGCAGCGAGGCCAGCTTTTCCAGCTTGCCATTCTTCTTTTCGAACAGATACAGCATTTGCTGATAGCGCTCGCCAACCGGAACAATGATACGCCCGCCTTCGCGCAACTGGTCGACCAGGGGCTGCGGCACTTTCTCTGGTGAGCAGGTGACGATGATCTTGTCGAACGGCGCATGCTCCGGCCATCCCTGGAAACCGTCGCCGACTTTGGGGTGCACGTTCTCGTAGTCGAGACGCTTGAGGGTGCGTGCCGCACGCTCGCCGAGCGGCTTGACGATTTCGATCGTATAGACGTCTTTGACCAACGGGCTGAGCACGGCCGCCTGATAGCCGCTGCCGGTACCGATTTCGAGCACCTTGTCCGTCGGTTTGGGTTGGAGCTGTTCGGTCATGTAGGCCACGACGAACGGTGGCGAAATCGTTTGGCCATGCCCAATGGCCATCGCCATGTCGTAGTAGGCTTGCGGGCGCAAGTTGGCCGTCACAAATTCGTGCCGCGGGGTCGTGCGCATCGATGCGATGACACGGGGATCTTTTATGCCGGCCGCGACAATCTCCTCGTCGACCATGCGATTGCGCTGCAACTCAAAGTCGTTCGCCGCCGCCGTGCCGCAAAGAACCAGACAAACAACTTGCAACAGACCGGCGAGGGCGAAGGACTGTGGCGCGCGAGAAATGCTATGGTAGGTCACGCCTCTCTCCTTCGTCTTGAGTCGCCGTGGACGCCGCCGCGCCGGGGCGCAACGCTAGCTCGCGGCCGGGCAGGTCGACCGTCAATTGGTAGGGCGCGAGCAAATCGCGCCCCAGCATGATGTCGACCAGGTTTAGTCGATCGAGTTCCGGGGGAATTGTATCGACGACCGGCCAATTGGTTAGCGATCCGGTGCCCAATTCGAGCGAATCGATCACCAGGTTTCGCTTCTTGTAACGAAATACCATCGACGCGCTTGGACCCTCAAGTTGCGGCAGATTGCGCCGCCCCCAGCGATAGGAAATATATGCGCCGGCCCGATCGCCCGTATCGACGAGCAAGCGGGCGGCCCTGCCGTTGCGCATCAGTCCGCGGGCCAGGCAAACCTGCGAAAAAGTCCAAATGGGAATCGACCACACGGCCGGCGAATCGTCGTCGCGCGGCGTATTGGCCGATTGAGCAACCACTCGTCGAGACGGATAGTCGATTGTAAACCGAACGTGATGCATGAGATCGGTGCCCAACGACATCTGCCCCCGGGCCGCCACCAGCGGTGGCGAGTCTCCCACCAACACGGGAACGTCGTGCAGAACGAGCGACCCCAGTTCTAGCGTTTGAATCAGTCCCGGCTGGGCCGATAGTCCGACAAAGCCCGTGAGCTGCGTTGACGTGTCGCCAAGCCGGACGCCGGATGCACGAGCCGCCGCGGTGGTCATCAGCGTGTGTTGACCGCCAGTGTCGATGAACACCAGGGGCAGCATATTGCCGTTAACCGTGGCTTGCACGGCCGCTAACTCGTACGGCAGTGATTGAGCTGCCGCCGATGCGAGCGGTAGTTCGGCGATCGGCGAGGCCGGTTCCGCAAACCGGTAGGGGCTCCGTCCGGCCAGCGCCTGCTGCCAAAAGCAGAGCATCCGGGCAGTTGGTTCGTCACCTGGTTGCCGCCGGACGACAGAGGCCAATTTAGATGAATCGAGTGGCGCTGCCTGTCGAAGCCGGGCAATTGTCCATAGCTGGATGGCCTGGGCGGCAAAGGCCGGCGCTGCCTGCTCGGTAGCCAATAACGCGGCGCCGGTGGCCGCATGCTCGGCCTCGTTGTTTCGCCCGGCCGCCAAGAGCGCGTCGATACGAAGAATCTGCAACACGAGGTTGTCGGGGTTTTTGTTAACCGCGTCCAGCGACGCCTCGATGAGTTCTTCGAATTGACCTGCGGTGCGAAATCGCTCCAGTCGGCTGGCCGGATCGTTGGACAACGCGGTACCCTCCGGCGTTTCTGCGGCCGAACGGATCGCACGAGCGCGCGACTGAGAATCGGTCGCGCCACCTGCCCGACTACAGCCCGCGGCGACCAACATCGACAGCGCGAGCCCCAAATGGACCATAACTCGATGGCTGGTGGGAATGTCCATTAATCGCGGAACTCAGGTGAATGCGGCAGTGGCACGATCGTTCAACCCTATGATTGATTTTCGTCAATTGCCGCCCGAGCGGCAACGCCGAAGCCGCTTGCCGCGGCCAGAACGGCCAGGAACCGTTCCGATTTTACGGAGTCGTCGGAGCAGAACGGTCTGGTTTTCGTCCACCTCACATCCACCGCCAGGGGACTTGCGAGCAAGCGGATGGTCTGGAACACTGCTGGGCTAGGTGGCCCCGCTCCCCCACTCGATCGAGGAACCAACTCGTATGAAAACCAATCCCGTGAAGCGCACGCTGCGCGAGGGCAAACCGTCGTTTGGCACCTGGTTGTCGCTAGGTGATTTGTTCGCCACGCGGATTCTCGCCCGGCTGAACTTCGCCTGGATGACACTCGACATCGAGCATTCGGCAATCGACTGGTCGCAGGCCGCGATGATCTTCGCCTCGATCGCCGACGCCGGCGGCGTGCCGTTAGCGCGGGTACCCAAGGGAAACCACGACTACATCAAGCGCGTGCTCGATGCCGGCGCCTGGGGAATCGTCGTGCCGATGGTCGACACGGTTGAGCAAGCACAAATCGCAATTCGGGCAGCCAAGTATCCCCCCGTCGGCAATCGCAGCCTTGGCGGCGGCATGCACTCCTTGAATTTCGACGCCACGGGCGCCGAATATTTCAAGCGGGCCAACGACGAGATTCTAGTCGTGTTGCAAACCGAAAGCCCAACTGGCGTGGCGAACGCGGAGGAGATTTACAGCTTGCCTGGCGTCGACGCCATTTTCGTCGGACCGGTCGATCTGCGGGCGCAGATGAGAAAACCCGATGGCAGCGAGGCGACCGACGAGGAGTTCGAAGCAATGCTGCAGCGCGTGATCGAGGTCGGCAAGAAAGTCGGCACGCCGACCGGCATGCACGTCATGGATCCCCAGACGGCCCTGCAGCGGGCCGAGCAAGGAATGCAGTTCATCGCCGTAGGAAGCGAACTGCGGATGATGACCGCCAAGGCCACCGAAACGCTCCAAGCCCTCGGTCAGGGAGGCGACCGCAAAGAGCTTGTGAAGTATTGAGCTACCTTGTCGATCGAGTTTATTCCACCATTTTTCGACGGCGGTCGAACCGATGTCCCTGTTCAAACGTGAAGAAATTCTGGCTCGTCTGCGCGCCAAGGTTGCGGCGGGTCGGCCCATCATCGGAGGCGGCGCCGGCACAGGGCTCTCGGCCAAGATGTCGGAAGCCGGCGGCATCGACCTGTTGGTCATCTACAACTCCGGACGCTTTCGCATGGGCGGGCGCGGTTCACTTTCGGGCATGATGCCCTACGGAGATGCCAACGCGATTGTGATGGACATGGCACGGGAAGTGATTCCGGTCGTCGATCGGACTCCGGTGTTGGCCGGTGTCTGTGGCACCGACCCGTTTCGCGTGATGAAGCTGTTCTTGCGCGACGCGGCGGCGGCGGGCTTCTCGGGCGTGCAAAATTTTCCGACCGTCGGACTCATCGACGGACAGTTCCGCCAGGGTCTGGAAGAGACCGGCATGGGTTTTGGACTCGAAGTCGACATGATCCGCCTGGCTCACGAGATGGACCTGCTCACGACCCCCTACGCGTTCAACATCGACGAGGCCGAAGCGATGGCCCAGGCCGGCGCCGATATCCTGATTCCGCACATGGGCCTCACCACCAAAGGTACGATCGGCGCGACCACGGCACTCTCATTGGAAGACGCCGCACGTTTGGTGCAAGACATGCATGACGCCGCCAAGCGCATCAACCGCGCCATCCTCGTGCTCTGCCACGGCGGGCCGATTGCTGAACCGGCCGACGCCCAATTCGTCCTCGATCACACGGAAGGAATCGTGGGGTTCTACGGCGCCAGTTCGATGGAGCGACTCCCGGTTGAGCCGGCGATTGAAAGTCGAGTGCGTGAGTTTACCGAGCTGAAGTTGTAGTTTTTGGCGGCGTTTGCCCGCTGGCTTGCGGTTACCTCACGACACCGGCGATGCATTTCGCGCCGCTTCTGGTTGGCTTGAGCCGATTCGCAGGTCAACCCATTCAGGCGAAACGAATCGCCGCAACAGTGTGCGAAAGCTCTCCTCGACCGCGGCCGGCGACTCCTCGAAGGTTGCCGATTCGCGCGGACAGAAACCCTGCCAGGTCAGCGAGACCGGCCAATCGTACCTGTTCGCCGACGCGTTCATCCGCTCGAGAATGCGAAGTGCCCATACCACGCCAAATGCGTCGCGAAAGTCGAGCCAAACCCGGTCCAAAGGGAGTTTTGCCGTGCGACCTGGCAGCACATCCGCGGCTACGAGAGCCCAACTAGTCACAATTCCAATGATTCCCAAAACCGCGGCCTCACCGCCATCGAACGGCGTTTCGGATGCGAGGTACGGCACCAGCAAGATAATTTGTGCGCCCCCGTAAAGAAGACTCGCAAGCCAAACGCGCGTGCCCAGTCCGTTGGTAGCTCCGACAAGCATCAGAATCGCCAGAAACCAAAATCGCGCTGCGTGAATTTCGGCCACACCGCCAAACAGTATCCATTCGCCGGCCGGTTGGCAAAGAATCGCCCACAGCGTCAGCACAATCCACTGCCACCCACGGTCCTGCGGCCGCTTGGCCCCGAGCAAGGCCACGATCGGGCAAAACGTGCTCATAGCCGCCGCATACCGCAAACCGGGGGCCCAGTCAGGTACGGGCTCGCCGACGAACGCGATCCCTAGTTCGACGGCCACGAGCGAAGCGAACGAGGCCGACGCCCAGATCCAAGGACCCACCAGCGTGGTGCCGCTGATGTTGCCCCTGCGCCATCGAAACACGAAACCGAATGTGACAGCGCACGCCAACAACGCGAGCATGTCAATCGTGGGCGTGAAAGTCACGACGAGAGTGCTTGCCTTTTGACTCATCGTTACGGGCCTTACGATCCTCAATCTCCCGGCATGCCGGCCGCGAAAAAAATGTTCTCCCCTTGGCGGCCATCCATTTTAGATGCTAAGCCGTTGGTCCGCGACGGGATAGACGCCGCGAATCGCCGCGAAAAACGGCCCTCGCGAACCGATTCCGCGGTGCCGCGATTTGCACTCCGACCGGCGTAGGGAATGTTTCACCTTGGAGTCACCCTAGCAACGAGTTTTTTTAGGAGCGCACGATGAGCAAATGGATACTTGCCGTCTGTGGCCTTGTGTTGTGCCTGGCCGCGGTAAGTTACGCGGCCGATGAATATCCGGTGTACAACCAAGGGAGCGGCGCGCTGTATGTTGAAGCCGACCCCTACGGGGGCAACTCTCCGCCAGGCATGCGGTTTGGCGACGCACGCCAAGTCGGCGGCGTGATCGAAGTCGGATACGGCGGCTGCCAGAACTGTTATGGCGTGGCGCCACCCCCCTGCGACCCCTGTTGGCGCGGGCCCTGCATCGATTGGAAGCAGGTCGGCTGGTACAGCCACTGGTCGGATCATCACGGCTGCGGCCGCAAGAATTGCTGTGCAGCGGTGAGCAACACAAGTTGTCCCGATTGCAACTGCAAGTAAGTTCCTGTGCAACGACGACAGAACGGAAGGTGGTAGGGCGACACGTCTTGGAGTCCTTCGGGAGAGGCGACAAGACGGGGCGATTGCCAAGCCAACGCAAGGGCGGGCCGCAAGGTCCGCCCTTTGTTTTTATCGTCGACAACAGCCGGCAGAGTCTCGGTAGCTAGCACGCGCCAAAAAACCGATTCAAGAGGACCTCGAGCGGCGGTCGATAGAATCCGTAGAAGCCCGTCGGGAGGGCGGGGCACGCGCGACACGCCCCGCTTCAGGATAAAGGTCATGGCAAGACGACGGATCGACTTGCCATGACCTTTTTTTGCGCCTCTTACGGCGTCGTACCGGTGCCGCTTGGCGTTGCGGCCGAGGGCGGAGCGTCTTTCGCGAGCTTCGCCTGCAACTCTTCGGCCCTGGCGCGATACACAAACAGCTGTTTGCTGTCGAGCACTGGCTTAAGCAACCGCAGCGCGTCTTTCGTATTCCCTTGCGCCGCGGCAATGGTGGCGAGAATGAAGCTTGCGTCGCCACTTACGTTCAGCGGCGCGCCAGCCGGACGATTGAAAACCGCTTTGAAGGCCCGTTCGGCATCGGCCATGCGTTGTTGCCGGAAGTAAACCCAGGCCAGCGCCGCCTGTTGTTCAATGTTGTCGGGCTGCATCCGGGCATTCATTTCCGCGAACTGCACCGCTCGCGTCCGATCGGCCTCATTCGGCGACTCCAGCAGTGCAAATGTGAGTTGGTTCACGACCGCGGGGTTCGACGGTTGCAACAGGTGCGCGAGCGACAGGTACTCGATCGCGCGCGTGTAGTCGCCCGACAGATTTGCCTCCAGCCCCGCCAATAAGTTGGCGTCAAATCCTGTCGGGTCGAGCTTCAATGCCGCGGCAACGTGCTCGCGACTCGTATCGAGCTTGCCCTGCTTCAGCCAGAAATCAGCGGCACCCAACTGCGTACGAAGGTCGTTGGGTTTTTGCTGTACGGCGCGATTGATCCACTGCTCCGCCCTGGATGGCTCCTTCGCCAACATGGCCATCATCAAATCGGCGGGCAGGGCCTTCGGATCAAGTTCCGCCGCGCGTTCGAACTCGGCAAAGGCACGTCTTTGAGAGTCCGCGCCACTTTCGGCGTTGAGCACGCGACCCAGGCGCTGATGGGCGGCGGCGTTGTTCTCATCGAGTTTGATCAGGGCTTCCAGTTTGGCTTGTGCTTGCGCGAACTTTTGCTGCGACTCGTCGATGGCTGCCCCGACCAGATAGACGCGGCTCTCGAGATTCTTTTTGCGTCGCTCGTCCTCGGCGAATGCCTTTAGTCTTTTTTGAGCTTCTGGATAGAGCAGGTCGGCCTCGGTCAAGCGGCCCTCGGCGGCTGCCCGCTCAATGAGCATCACGTAGGGCTCGGGATCGTCGGGAGCGTCCCGCATGGCTTTTTCCAGACTCGCATAGCCTGCCGCATTCTGACCTGCGGAAAAGTGGAGTTGGGCCATCATGGCGTCGGCCGGCGGAAGTTCGGGCGAGGCCTTCTTGGCTGCTTGCAGGCGAGCGAGCGCCCCGGCGAAGTCGCCCCGGGAAAACAATTGTGCTCCCTGATTCACGTCCTGATAGTTGGGCGCGGTTGCCGAAACGGCTGGTCCGGTCAGGTTGGCGGCACTCAACGGATCGGCCACGGCATTTTGGCAGGCTACCAGAAGGACGGAGCCGCCCAAGCCAATCATCCACCGAATCATTCTTGCCATTCTTCCACTCCCGTTGATTTCAAGGGCCACGGTTCCGCGTATCGGTAGTTTAGTCCGAGTCTGCTGGAGGACCGCAATTCATACCAAATCTAAAGTCGCCGCCTGGAGTTTTGGAAATTTTGGGGCCGGTTTGCGGATGCCCCCTATGCATGGTACTATCTTACCCATTGGTATGGGTGTACATATTTCCATTAGACCGAGCTCACTGAAAGGAGCACCATCATGAATCGTGTAGGAAGCGTTAAGCTTTGGACTCTGTTGGCCTTGGCACCGCTGGCCATGGCCGCCTGCTACGTATCGAGCGCCGCGGCGCAGAAAGCCGCGGACAAAGCGCGTCGGCAGCGACTGCCGAACTACTATGCACAGGTGGTGACCGACGAGCAACGCGAGGAAATCTACACGATTCAGGATGAATATACACCGCAGATCACAAAGCTTCGCCAGCAACTCAAGACGCTCATTGAAAAGCGGGACGGGGCGATCGAAAAAGTTCTGACCGCCAAACAGCGCCAGGAAGTTGAGAAGCTGCGTGCCGACGCGGCTGCCCGGCGCAGCGGCGAAAAGACTGCGACGGATGGCCCTAGCGAAGCCAAGAGCGATGCGAAGAAATCCAACGTCAAAGCCAAGAAGGCAGCGTGACGTTCGGCGGTTGGAAAATGCCTCACCAGCATTTTCCCATCCGTGCTTTTCCGCTTCGGCAGGGCCGAGACGTTTCAGGTCTCGGCCCTGCCCCGTTTGCCGGCTATAATGAACGGTTTGAGGGCGAGGGACGGCCTCGTCAGCGTCGAATTCTCTAAGGACCGCGGACTTGCTCATCGGGCCCGTCTTTACGCGCGAGGTCGTGACCGCACCCCGTCGCGGCCGACTTTATGTTTCCAGGGCCGCGTACGTGGCCGCACTGCTGGTGCTGATGTGCACCGCCTGGTTGCTGTTGGCCGGTACCCAAGTCGTACGAAATGTCGGCGACATGGCGCGGTTCGGCGCTATGTTGTTTCAAATCCTGGCGCCGCTGCAAATGGCGCTAACGATCTTTTTTTCCGCGCTGCTGGCGGCCAGTGCCGTGACCCAGGAAAAGGATCGCCGCACGCTCGTGCTGCTGCTCTTGACGAGCCTCACCAACAGCGAACTCGTGCTGGGGAAGCTGCTAGCCAGTTTGCTCGGGGGGCTCGTGCTGTTGGCGGCCGCGTTGCCCCTATTCATGCTCTCGGCCCTCTTCGGAGGCGTTTCATTCGAGCAGATCGCGCGAGTGTTCGGTGTCACGTTGGCGACGGCCGTCGTTTCGGGAAGCATCGGTTCGCTATTGGCACTGTGGCGCGAGAAGACATTTCAAACGCTTGCCCTGACGGTGCTGACGCTAGTGTTTTGGCTGGCCTTGGGAGAGGTGGTCGTCCGCGCCGTGCTCGGCGATTCGTGGTGCGGCATCTCGACCGAAGTTTGGGGAGCCGTGATCAGCCCCTGGCAAGCGATTCTGTTGGCCACGAGGCCGCTGGTCGCCGAGCAGAACACCCTGCCCTATGTCGGCAATGCGATCAACGGATTTTTGCTGTTGGCCGGAGTAGTCACGCTCGCGCTCAATGGGATCGCCGTTGCGATGGTGCGCGTCTGGAACCCGTCGCGCGAAATACGCCCTCGTTTGGCCGAAGCCGAAGAGCCGGAAAGCATTTGGGGGCTGACCGAGGAATCCGCGGCGGCCGCCAGAAAACTTACCGCCCGCAATGTGCACTCAGCCGGAGGCAAAACGCGCCAAGTCTGGGACAATCCGATCATCTGGCGAGAGATGACAACCTGGGCCTACGGGCGCAAAGTACTCGTAATACGACTGGGCTACATGGCGTTGATCGGACTGGCAGCCGCCGCCTTGCATTTGTCGATGCGCAGCGAAGAAGGCCTGACCACGATCAATGCCGTCCTACTGCTCGTCCCCTTGTTTGTACTCAGCCTGGTGCTGATTAACGCACAGGCCGTGACAGCCGTGACGACCGAACGCGACATCCGGGCGCTCGACCTTCTGCTAGTGACGGACTTGTCGGCGCGGGAATTTGTGTTCGGCAAACTTGGGGGTGTGTTCTACAACACCAAGGAAATGGTTTTGCTGCCGCCTGCGCTCTGCATCTATCTTTGGACCGCCGGCGCGCTTGGCACCGAAAACCTCGTTTATCTGCTGGTGGGACTGCTTGTGATGGATGCCTTCGTGGCCATGCTGGGCGTCCACTCGGGTATGAGTTATGGAAATTCGCGCGTGGCCATTGGCGTGAGCCTGGGCACAGTTTTTTTCCTGTTCGTGGGGATTGCCACGTGCATGCGGATGATGATCGCCTTCAGCGGATCGTTCCACGTGCAAATTCAACCGTTCCTGGCGTTCATGCTCGGTGGCGGCGTGGGGCTCTACGCGGCACTGGGTTCGCGGAACCCGTCACTGGCCATCGGCATTGCATCGGTGCTTGCCCCCATTGCCACGTTTTGGGCGATCACGAGCTTTCTCCTGCAATACACGTTGAGCGTGTTCCTGGTGACGGTCTTCACCTACGGTTTCGCCACAACCGCCATGCTCGTGCCGGCAATCTCGGAATTCGACGTCGCCAAGGCTCGGACGGCCGGCGGCGAAGAGTAGCAGGCAGCAAGGTCGCCGACGGCGCGCCATGGCCGTCAGCTTCCCCCGTTATTTGTGATACCCAAGCGATTTCACCACGCCGAGCATCTCCTCGTAGGTGATGAAACGGCGGCGATGCGCAAGCTTGTATTGATCGATGGCCTGCGCCAACTCGCGGGCTTCCGGCGAGAGCTCGTCATGGCTGTTGGCGAATTGACGCCGCTCGCGGGCAGGCGATCCTACGCCTGGGTCGTAACTGCGGCGATCGACAAACGGCGCATCGGGCGGACTTACGGTCGGCATGCGGGGTTCCTTTTGTAGGACTTTCGGATCGCCGACGGGCAGGCAGGGTCGGCGGCGGGCGTGATCGTTGTGGGCAGCGCACACCGCCACCCATCGAAAGTGAACACAGAAACCCTAGGTCGCGAAGTTTGCGAGGACAAATGTTTCGGGGGGTATTGGCCGGCTCGCGGGATTCAAACCGCGCCAGAGGCCGGTCGTAGCGATTGCAACAGACCGAGAACGGCCCGTCATCGCACAATTGGTTTTCCGGCCGTGGCGATGCGCGCCGACAGTGCTTGACTGCCGGCGTGATTTGGGTCCAGCGTTAGCGCTTGCTGCAAGGCGTACTGTGCTCTCGGAAGATGACCAGCGGACAGTTCGGCCTGGGCCAGATCGCATAATAAATCGGCCGTTGGACGCTGTCTTTGCGTGGCCTGTGACAGGATTCGGGCCGCGGCATCATGGCGTCCCAGGGCCGCAAACGCGAGTCCCTCAAAATGCAGGACTTGTTGGGGCGCTTCGCCGGGCGGATAGCGGTCGACCAAAGTCTGTAGCGCCACCAGAGCCTGTTCCGGCTGATTCAACTGCCGATAGGTTTCGGCAATCAAGAGGGTCACATTTTCGTCGCCTGGGGCGTAGCCGAGCGAACGTTGGAAGTCGACCAGAGCCTCCCGAGGATGTCCCGTCGCGCGGGCTACACGTCCACGCAAGGACCAACCAGGTGCGTATTTCGGATCCACGCGCAAGGCTTCGTCGACCATCTGAGTGGCAAGGTTCACCTGGCCGAGTTCCAAATACGCTTCACCGGTTCGGATCGTTAGGCCTGGGTCACACCCGACCAATTTGCGAGCCTCTTCAAGTTGCTCGAGGGCTTCCTGTCTGGCACCACGATGCCAGAGCGTTTCAGCGTAATTGCGGCGCGCGTCGGCATCGGCAGTGCTGGTCACCACGGCCCTCTCGAGCAGGGACTCTGCGCGCCGCCAGTCACCTCGCTCCATCGCATTGACCCCCTGTTGCGTCAGTTGGCGACCGTGCACGACCGACTGCGAAACGGGGGATTTGTCGAGTGAGCGACAACTCGCCAGGAATGCGCATACGACGATCCAGCCAAAAGTGGAATGCGTGCTGCGGTGAGAGCGAGTCATAACGAGACAGAAATGAGAACGGCGGTTCGTCGGTCGCCGCAGTTGCTGCTCGACGGTTGCGCGGTTCGGAACGGTAGCAAAATGACATGCAAGGGGCAAGATGACGGCACTCTGCGCCGTACACTCCGGCGGTTCTGGCTCGATCGCGCTCGCTTTCTTAGAATACTGCTAGCGTTCCATTCCCGAACCTTCTGCCACGAATACCGCAATGCCTGCTGTTTATGACAAGATGGGGATACGGTTCATGTATCCCGACAACTGGGTGCTGGACGAGCAGGATGCGATTGCGGGCAATCGGTCGGTGACGGTCTATAGCCCCGGTGGTGCGTTCTGGTCGATCGCGCTCTATGAGCCGCAGGTTGACCTCAATGCCCTCACAATCGAGGCAATGCAGTCGTTGAAGACTGAATACGAGGGGGCCGAGGCGGAACCCGCCGCAGACGAAGTTGGCGAGTACTCGCTCAAGGGCTATAACGTGTACTTCTTCTATCTCGATTTGACCAACACGGCCCTGATTCGCGGCGTTTGCCTGCCGGGTGTGACCTGCCTGGTGCTATGTCAGGCCGAGGATCGCGAAATGGAAACGGCTGGGCCTGTCTTTCGTGCCATCACGACCAGCCTGCTCTCCGATTCACCGACCACCTAGATCGCTCGTTCCCGGGCACCGGTGCAATTTTTACAATGACCCGTGTTCGGCCTTACTCGAATTCTTGAATTTATTTGGGCGGTAAGCTGTGAATTAGAAGCAAGTTGCTGCGGCATCGGCGAAACTTGGCTGCGGCACGGGCCGCTTCGGCACGCCGCGTGCTTTTTCAGGTGGCATACATGTTCGACCCAGTTTGGCCCGCGAGGTCGCTTGAAATCCATCGCGCCTGGCGGGCCAAAGACATGTTTGACGAAAATTGACGAGCCGTGAACCTTAGCGGTTGTCGCCCGGGTATGGCGACGATTTCCCACCTCGGGACGCACCAGTTTTTCACGGTTGAAGGGTCCGGCTGGCAGGATGGGTGCCAGCCGGACCCTTTTTTTTTCGCCAGGTCGTCTCCCGCGATCCTCGCGCCGCGTTTTGCCGCTGGTTGACGGCACCTCGATGGCCGATAATCCTTAAGGGGAAGCGGGCTTACGGTGCCCTTGACCCTTGAAATTCGGCCACCTTATACTTGGTAAGCTGGATGATGTGGCGAAGTTCAAAGATTTTTCGATCCGTCTAAGGCGAGACTAGCTGATGCGGGCTGCCGGAAAGAAACCAAAAGCAACGCTAGTGGGAATGGCGTTTGATGCCGAAGACGGGCAGACGCGCCTGACGCGAGGCAAAAACTTTGTGCTGTGCGGCGGATCCTGCGAAACGCATGAAGTCATGCAAGAAACTGCCACAAAGATCAACGAACAGCTGGATAAACGTGGTCGGCGGCTCGAGGACGTGTCGGTGGGCGAACTTCGCGACATCTGCGAATCGGTCCGCCGCTAGGGCCAATTCTTCACGTATCTTGCTGACGATTCCCGTGCCCGCAGTGCATTCTGGCACGTCGCCGGGTGGATTTTGTAGCGTTTCCGATCGGTTTGCCGTAAAATAGCCGGCCAGAAGCGCTTTCTGATACCCCGGGGTCTGAAACCTGGGCCCCGTCGGCGTGGTATTCACCTTTGACCGCCAACACTAGCCAGAGGAAGCGGTTTGTCGGACGACGTACGTGAGTTGGTGGATCGTAGCCTGCGCGGCGACCAAGCGGCAATGCTGAAACTGGTCGACTACTACCGCGGTCAGGTGTTCGGTCTTTGCTTCCGGATGTTGCGGCATCGTCAAGACGCCGAGGATGTGGCTCAAGAGACGTTTGTGCGGGCTTTGCGCAGCCTGCACCGCTGGGATCCGGAGCGTGAGTTTTTGCCGTGGCTAATGGCAATCGCGGGAAACCGTTGCCGGACATTATTGTCGTCACGGATGCGGCAACCGCCTACCAGTTCGCTGGTTGAGCAGTTAAGTGACAATGCGATTGAACAGGCGGAAGCCAAGAATTTGGCCGAGGAAGTGGAATTGGCGCTGGGAACCCTACGAGTCGAGTACCGGCAGGCGTTTCTGCTGTTTCATCAACACGAACTAAGTTACGCGGAAATCAGTGAGGCGATGAATTGCCCGCTGGGAACGGTGAAGACCTGGGTACACCGTGCGCGGCGTGAGTTGATCGCGCGATTAGCACAACGCGGAGTCGTACAGGAGTTGCGGAATGAAGTGCGAAGAGTTTGAAGCCCATCTGAACGAAATCCTCGATGAGCGCCGGCGTCCTGAGTGGGACGAACAGTTGCGACGTCACGGAGAGCGTTGCCGAGGATGTCGCGAGTTGGCAGCCGCCTACGGCGTGTTGTTCGAGGGTTTTTTCGCGCTAGCCGCGCCCAGACGCCGGTCGATCTCGCAGCTCGTGTGCTTGACGAAATCCAAATCAAACCGCTCGTCTCACGTCGACGGTTGGCATTTGCCGGTGCGGCGTTCAGTACCGCGGCGGCAGTTCTGGTGGCAGTATTCCTCACGCGAGGCGGTCATCAGGCCCAGGAGCTGGCCCAGGGCCCCGCCCCCGCCGTTAACGCGCCCGAACTGCCGGTCCAGTGGACCAAGCTGGACGACATTCCCGTCGTCGGTCCTTTATTGCTGACGATGAACGATTTGGACCAAAACGCGGACCGTTATGAGGAGTTGGCCAAGGAAACCGGGCAAGGCCTGGCCTCGGTGGTTTTAAGAATGCCTGGTGTGGCTGGTCCGCGGGGAGTTCGCCCGCCCGGACCGCCTACATTGGATGGGACGGGGCTCTGGCCGCTGCAAGTTAGCGAAGGGTTGCGCCCTGTTCGAGAGTCTGTAAACGAGACGTTGAACCTGTTGCTCAAAGCCTTGCCGATCACGTTTACAGCACAGTCCCAACCCCACGCGTCGTAAAATAGCGCGGGCCAGATCTTCCGCTGGCAGCGATCTCCACAGGCATTCACTTCTGCCAAGGCTGCGGCCTGTCGGCTAACACGGACGATACCGTCGGCACGGCAAAACGCCGACTGGGCGACCGGCCGCGTCTTCGCGCCCGCAGCCCGACGCTGCACGCCATCATTTTCACCCGCAAGATGGCAATCCTTGGCTAACCGCTACAACCGGTACATCCCTTCATTTTTCTGTAGCCGTGAACTCTTTTCTTGCCGCATGCCGATTGCCTTTCTTATCGGATCGGCAAAGATTCACCAGACTACCGAACCCGGAGGGTTTTGCCTTGGCCAAGACGACCACAAAGAAACGTGTTTCCGCTGTCGCCACGATCGATAACCGCAAGGGAGGCGAACGACGTACGGCCGACCGCCGCAAGGCGCAGGCTGTGGCGGTTGCCAAGGAACGCCGCGTTGGCGAACGCCGCGAGAAAGTGAATCGGCGACGTCAGATCGATCCGACAACCTGTGAACGGGATTACACGGACGCGGAAATCGAGTTCATGCATGCCCTGGACCAATATAAGCGGGCCAGCGGGCGAATGTTCCCAACGTGCAGCGAAGTGCTCGAAGTGCTCCTCGCCTTGGGTTATGAAAAGAAGAACGGCCGACCGGCCGGGGGCGGCGTCAGCCCGATGGCAAAGTGCCATGCCGCGGAGTGCTAGCTGGCCGATTCGAATCGCCCGTTCAATAAGAATTAGGGCCGCGCGCAGCCATGAGGCGGCGCGCGGCCCGATTTTTTGTTGCCCGGCGGAAAAACTGGCCTTGCGGCTGGCGTCGGGGGTCGGTATCGTCCGCCGCGCTTCGCATTTTTCCGGCCTTGAGAATCTGGAACGGCCGGGTCGAATTCCCTTCGAGGCTCGCTCGCAGCCGTGACTGACGCAGTTCGTCAAAACCGCCGTGCCCTGCCCCGCATGCTTTGCTGCTGCGCCATCTTTGCCGCGGCATGCGGTTGCTCGATGGTATCGAACTCGCAGAACGCCGAAGGCGTGCGGATGTTCGACCAGGCTTACTACCAAGGGGCCCAACAGCGGTTTTTGCAGGCCATCCAAACGGACCCCAACAATCCGGACGGATACTACAATCTTGCTCGCACGTATCACCAACTTGGCAAGCTGCACAATCAGCCGGCGGACTTCGACCAGGCCGAACGCAACTACAACCTGTGTCTCGACCGCGACCAAAACCGTACCGATTGCTACCGAGCACTCGCCGTGCTCCTCAACGAGCGAGGCCGCTCGGCCGATGCTTTCCGACTGATGGAAGGCTGGGCGGCTCGCAATCCGTCGATCGCGGCACCCAAGGTGGAATTGGCCCGTCTGTATGAAGAAGCCGGGAACAAAGACGCGGCCAAGCACCAATTGATCGATGCGGTGACCGTGGAACCGACCAATTCCCGCGCCCTGGCGGCACTAGGCAAACTTCGCGAAGACGGCGGCGAAACGCAACAAGCTTTGGCCAACTACCAGCGCTCATTGCAACTCGATCCCAATCAGCCACAGCTGGCCTCGCGGGTCGCGGCCCTCAGCATGCCACAGATGTCGCTCGGCGTGCCCGCGACACCACCCGGTGGCACTCGCGTCGTGACGACGCCCACCACGCAAACCGCGCCGGTGCGCTAGGCGCTTCTCCCAACCGGCCAGTGGCAATGCAGTGCGCATTACGGCGCCATGGCGCCGGTATCCTCGCCGGTGGCAAACGACGAGATCGCCTTTGTGTAGTTCGCCCGCGCAAACGCGGCCGGATCGGGACAACGCCGCTGGCTGAGCATGCCGCGAATCTGTTCGACCGAATGGAACTCGCGCGTTTCGAGCCAATAGGTGAGTCCTTCGACCAGGTTCTGCAAGATATCGACGCCATGGCGATAGAGCGTTGATGCAACCATCACCACGTCCGCTCCGGCTAACAACAAGCGGACCACATCGTCGGCGAAGTGCGCGTCCGTCGTGGCGGCGAGCGATGCATTCAGCCTCCCATGCAACAGGGCCATCCAGCGGAGCGTGTTGCGCATTTCCTCCGAGGTGCTCAGCGTCAATCGAGGCACCACACGCATCGCGTCCAGATCGATGTCGGGCTGCAGGAAGCGATTGAACAACACCAGGCCGTCAGCGCCGGCCTCGGCAAGCCGTCGCGCTAGGTTGGGCAAGGCCGTAAACTGCGGGGATAGCTTCACCGCCAGCGGAATCGAGATTTCGTTCCGCACCGCAGTCACGAGTTCCACATAGCGGGCCTCGACCTCGCGGCTGGTGGTGTCAAAATCGGTCACCAGAAAGTACACGTTTAGTTCCAGCGCGTCGGCGCCGGCATCTTCGATCCGCTTGGCATAGCGGACCCAGTCACCCACTGCGATAACATTCATGCTGCCGATAATTGGCATCGACAACGCCTGCTTCGCGGCGGTTACGTGTTTCAGATATGCCTCGGGGCCGCGATTGTATTCCTTCAACTCATGAAAGTACGAGGCGCTTTCCATCAGCGCCGCTGCAGCCCGGCCGCCGCCACCCGGCGGCAGAATATGTTCTTCGAGCTGTTCCTCGAACAACGACGGCAGCACCGCCGCCGCCGCGCCGTGCTCCTCAAGACGCTTCAGCACGTCCAATTCACCGGTGAGCGGGCAGGCCGACACGACCACTGGGTTCGCAAGTTTCAGACCAAGGTAGTTGGTGGTGAGATCGATTGTCATGGCTTTACCCTTCGCTCCGTGCTGGAGTTACCGAATGCATTTTCTAAAAACCAAAACCGTAACACTTGAAACAGGTGGCATTTGCCGTGCCAATTGCTCATAGCCCGTCGTCCGCGGGCATGACTCCCTCAATTTTTTATGGCGGGCGTGCCAAACGCGTCCGCGATCGACCGCCAACTGGGCGGAATTGTCGCGCCCAGCGTGCTTCAGGGCGCGACTCGCCGGGGCGAACCCCCGCTATTCGACGGGTGTCCGAGCCGATGGTCAAACCCGCGATGGGGTTCTACAATGGCTCGCTTTCCCCTCAACGCAACCCTAGCTTAATGCCTTCCTTGCATGCCTCGCAAACGCCTCATGACTCCCGGACCAACGCAGGTGCCCGAAGCGGCCCGGCAGGCGATGTCACGCGAGGTAATTCACCACCGTACGCCCGAATTTCGTGCACTGTTTGCCGAAGTCTTGTCCGGCCTGCAGGAGGTCTTTCAAACGACGCACGACGTGGTCGTGCTGGCTAGTTCTGGCACCGGCGGCATGGAAGCGGCCGTCGTAAACCTGGCGCCACGCGGCAGCAAGGCGATTGTGCTTGAGTCGGGTGTATTCTCTCGACGCTGGGCCGATATTTGTGCCCGCTATGGAATCAAGGTCGTGCGGGTCGCCGTCCCGTGGGGAGAGGCAATCGATCCGGAGACGGTTGCCGAAGCCTTGGCCAAGCACCCGGACACCGTGGCCGTGTTTGGCACGCTCATGGAAAGCAGTACGGGCGTGGGGCACGACGTCGAGGCGATCGGCCGGGTCGTTGCTCCGACAAATGCCCTGTGGGTCGTTGACGGCATTAGCGGCACCGGCGCAATGCGCTGCCTGACGGACGCCTGGAAGATCGACGTTCTGGTGGTCGGTTCGCAAAAGGCTCTGATGATTCCACCGGGCCTGGCAATGCTGGCGGTCAGCCCGGCCGCATGGACGCAGATGGAAGGCGTCGAACCGCAGGCGTTCTATTTCGACCTGAAATGGCACCGCGCAAAGCTGCACGGCGCGTCCCCCGATACGCCCTGGACGCCGGCCCACACGTTGGTGGCTGGCTTGGCCGAGTCGCTCAAATCGATCCGCGCCGAGGGCATCGAAGCCGTCTGGCAGCGCTGCGAATTGCTCAGTCGCATGACGATCGCGGGTATGCAGGCCATGCACCTGGAAATCTTCGCAAAGCGACCAGCCGCCGGCATGACCGCGGTGCGCGTTCCCGCCGGAGTTGATGCCGGCGAGTTGCTCCGGCGGCTCGAAACTCGGTTTGGAGTCAAGCTGGCGAGCGGTCAGCTGGAGCTCAAAGGGAAGATCTTTCGACTGGCACATTTTGGCCTGCTCGACGAATTAGATATCATCGCCACCTTGGCCGCGATCGAGCTCGTGCTCGATGAAATGGGGCAGGCCGTGACGCTGGGCGGGGCGGCAGCCGCTGCCTGCGAAGTGATTCGTGCTGCCAGCGAGCGCCCACTGACCCCTTTGTCCTGAACCATCCATGTTTGCCTGAGAGTGAATCGACTGGGAGTAATCATGCCGAAAGTGATCGTGTTGGACAAGCTGGCGCAAGAAGGCCTCGACCTGCTACAGGCCGCACCGGACATCGCATTCGAAGTCCGCACTGGCCTCAAGGGCGACGAGCTGCGCACGGCCTTGACTGAATTCGACGGCGCGATCTGTCGTAGTGGCGTGAAAATAACGGCCGACGTGCTCGAGGGAAATCACCGCCTGAAAGCGATCGTGCGGGCCGGCGTCGGCACCGATAACATCGATTCCAAGGCAGCCACGCGGCTGGGCATCGTCGTGATGAACACTCCGGCCGGCAACACGCTCAGCACGGCCGAACATACGCTGGCGATGATGTTGGCACTGTCTCGCAATATCGCGCCGGCCTATCAGAGCCTGTGCGCTGGCAAATGGGACCGCAGCCAATACATGGGCACGCAACTGGCCGACAAGACTCTGGGCATCGTTGGTCTCGGCCGCATCGGCCAGGCTGTCGGAAGCCGTGCCAAGGCGATGCAAATGCATGTGCTCGGTTTTGACCCGTTTCTATCGAAGGAACGGATCTCGGAGCTGGGCTTCGAACCGGCCAATGTTGCCGAAATGCTGCCGCAGGTTGATTACCTGACGGTGCACACCCCGCTGACCGACGAAACTCGCAATCTGATCGACATGCCGCAACTCGATCAGCTCAAGTCTGGTGTGCGGCTGATCAATTGCGCCCGCGGTGGCATTTACAACGAGGCCGCTCTGGTTGAAGGCCTCAAGAGCGGCAAGCTGGCGGGTGTGGCGCTCGACGTGTATGTGAACGAACCCTGCACCGACAGCCCTCTGTTTGGCATGCCCGGGGTGCTGGCGACGCCGCATTTGGGAGCCAGCACCGAGGAGGCTCAGGCTCAGGTGGCCGTCGAAGGCGTGGGGTTGCTCGTCGATTACCTGACAACTGGTGCAATTCGCCATGCCGTGAACATGACGCCGCTCGATGCCAAGACGCTTGCCGAATTGCGGGGCTATCTCGACATGGCCTACCGTTTGGGGTTACTCCTCGCGCAATGCGAAACAGACCCGGTCAGTCGTTGCCTGGTCGAATACCGTGGCGACGTGGCCACCAAAAACACCAAGCTCATTACAGCAAGCTTCGCGGCCGGCCTGTTAGTCCATGCGCTGGAAGAGGAAATCAACATCGTCAACGCCGAGGTGCTGTTGCGCGAGCGTGGCATCGAGCTGATTGAGCAGCGAAAAAGTGAAACGGGTGCTTTCTCCTCGGTGATTCTTGCCGAAGTGGACACGGAGAAAGGTTCGCACAAGGCGGCCGGCACCGTGTTCGGCACCGAGATGCTCCGGCTTGTGCAGCTCGACGACTTCCGGCTCGACGCATACCTGGACGGCGTGCTGATGGTCTTCAAGCACAAGGATGTGCCGGGCATCGTTGGCGCCGTGGGCACGATCTTCGGCAAGCACGATATCAACATTGCCCAAATGGCCGTGGGCCGCGAGACCAAGGGCGGCGAAGCGATTGGCGTGTTAAATCTCGATCAGGCTCCCACCCAGGCTGCCCTCGACGAAGTGCGCTCTCATCCGGCCATCAATAGCGCCTACATCATCAAGCTGCCCGCGGCCGGCGAGCGGCCGGCGTGGTTGGCAGGATAACAGCGCGGCGTGACGCTTGAGAAGTGCCGTGATCGCGGCAAGCGATTGCGCTGACCGCGATTCTCACCGTGTTAGAAACGACCAAGCGGCGTGCGTGTGGCATCGCGCGGCGAGGCGCTGGCACATCGCGTACGCCTGGCGTCGCTGAACCAATTGTCGCAATTGTCGAAAAACGGCAACACCGCCGGCCGCGGTACCAGCAGCCAGACCCCGCACTCCCAATGGATAGGTCCGCAGCGAAACGCAGCGCCGCTGGTGGGCGGTCCAGGTTTGCATCCAGGGTTGTTGCTCGGCCCAGAATTCGCACGATTGAAGATTGGCTTGCGCCGCGTAGCGCAACGTTTCGCAAGTTAATAACTGCGACGATCGGCAGCGGGTAAAACGCGGATCCTCGCCGGCGCAGTAGCCAGAGTGCCGTGCCGGTTTCGACGCCCATCTGCACGGCGGCTGGGCGGTCGCCAATTCGCAGCACACAAACTCGTAACGTTCCATCGATACAGGCTGCTTCCGCGTATTGACGAAAGAAGATTGCCTCGCTGAGTGGCAAAGCGGACTTGCTGTTAGTCACCGGACGCCCACCGGTAGTCGCAAGGTCGAACACCAAGTCGAGCAGATGCGGTAGTTCGTCCAAATCAGGCGCGTGGATTTCCGCATGGACTGGGCCCAGGCGTTCGGCACGGCGCCGTTTCAAGGCTAGTCGTCGCCGCTCGACCGCGAGCAAGTGCCGTTCAGGCTCGGCCCAACTCTCATCGAGTGGCACGAAAAGATACGGTGCTGCCGGTCGCACGACGGATATCGCGTGGCCCCGGCAGGCACGCCCCAATGCACGCACGCTCGGCGACGACGCCACGACTCGATCTAACGCGATGGGCTGACCGCAGCGGGCCAACGCAGTCGCCAGGCATTGCAACGATCGCGAGTCAGTGGCCGCCAACTCCGTCGGAAGCTTCAACTCGTGTCCAGGCGGCGCCAAATGCCAAATGCCATGATGCCGCACACGTACCATTGCCGTGCCGGCCTGCACCCGTGCACGCGCGGCGGCGGTGAAGACCTGTGCCTCTTCCGATTCGGCAAAAGCCGTGCGGGCCGCCCGCAACCAGGCGAACCCGGCCGATGGACAGCAGTCCGTTATCGGCCAAGCTTGCTCCAGGGCGTCGAGGTCATCGCTCACGCGCGCGTGAATTGGCTCTGGCCGTCGGCATCTGATGGTTCGACGTGGGCGCAGTTGGGAAAGCATACCAAAGGCTAGGTCGCATCTTGCACCGGTTACTCAGTGAACCGGGCTGGAAAAGATCGTCGCGCCAGTCGGAAACATACCCGCGAACGGACGCAATGCCCCGGTCCAACCTACCGGGATGCTAGCTGCTGTCGGCACAACCGGCATTTCCGGAACAGCTTTTCAGAAAAACCCAAGTTCCAAATTCAAAATCAGTTACTTACTTGACCCATACTTCCGATGAACAGGTTACGAGTCGCGCGAACCACACCCGACGCATCGCCGTATTTTGCGATAATTAGCCCACCGAATTCGGAATCATGCCTATGTCCACCGCGGAATGCTCTCTGACGAAGCGGATTTCGTCGGCCATTGAACACCACCCTCACCTGACCCGCCGGAACCTGCATTTTGAAGCCCAGGAGGGGCGTGTCGTGTTGCGGGGGACGGTCAAGTCGTACTACCACAAACAGATGGCGCAGGAAGCATTGCGGCGGTTGGAAGGAGTCCAGCAAATTGAGAATCAACTCGAAGTGAGTTGGTCGTAGCGCGATGGGCCGCGCGAGTTGAGCTGCTCAAAAGAGCGATTCGCGAGGCGGAAGCGCATTTAGCACGCACCACCACTCCCGCGACTTTCGCGGCGTCGCGATCCATTGCCAATTCGCTGGCGCGATGCTACCGGGGCTGCCGCGGATGGGTGTGCCCCATCACGGCGTCTTCACGGGTGCGGTAGCGCGGGAAGGAACCGCACAAACCACACGCTTGCAACACGTCTTCGTGGTCGTCGGACAGTCCACAGACGCGCATCAGTCCGTCGTGCGTGTGAATTTGCTTACGCAGCCAGACGAACTGGGAAACCAGTTCGCTATCGAGGTGATCGACGTCGCCCATGTCTAAAACGAGCCGATTGGTGAATTGTCGCTCGAGCAGTGTCCAGATTTGCTCGGCTAGCGCTGCCGCGCGATTGTTGCCAGCCGGCAATCTTCGAGGGCGCACGAACAACCAATCCGGTCCGCGCTCGACTTCAAAATCCCAACCGCTGCCAACAATGGTTGCCTGGGCCATTTGTGTGTCGCTCCGTCAACGTTCGAATGTTTACCAGAAGGGCCGCCTAAGGCCGGAGGGGAGTTGGCGGGTGGGCGGAAGGAACGCCCCAACAACCAACGCGCGCCTTGCATCTTACTCCTTCTGAAAAAACTGGCAATGTTTGGTGTCGTTTTTCAGTCGAGCCGGCCCCTTGATGGGTCCCCGAAATCGCGCGATACTACGCACTCGATTCGGACCCATGCTATCACTCGGAAAGGATAAGGATTTATGTCTCGTCCCGGAGCGATCACGTTCAAAGGCAACCCAATGACGCTAGCTGGCAACGCAGTCAGCGTCGGGCAGACGGCACCAGATTGCAAGCTGCATACTTTCGAAGGGGGCATGAAGGCCGTCACCCCCGCCGACTGGAAGGGAAAGCCGACGTTCATCAGCGTCGTGCCCTCGCTAGATACCCCCGTTTGCCAAAAGCAGACCAAGAAGTTCAATGACGAGCTGGCGTCGTTGGGGGATAAGATCAACGCCGTTACGGTGAGCCTCGACCTGCCGTTCGCGATGAACCGCTTCTGCGGCGCGGAGGACATCAAGAACATGCGCTCGTTGAGCGACTACCAGGATCGCAGCTTCGGCCAAAACTGGGGCATGCTGATCGAGGAACTCAAGATTCTGGCCCGCGGCGTGTTCGTGCTCGACAAGGACGGCAAAGTGATTTACGCCGAGACCGTTAAGGAAGTGGCTGAGGAACCAGACTACGCCGCGGCCCTGGCCGCCCTCAAGGGCGCCTTGTAGCTCGGCCGCATGCAAGAGTCAGATGGGCAAACGTTCCGCGCTGGGGAACACGAATTGGGCCGGAAGTCGAAGCGGCTTCCGGCCTTTTTCTATTTGGCCAAGAGCTTCTTGATTTCTTGCCGGGCTGCTTCGAGCGCCTCGGCCAACTTTTCGGTGTGCTTGCCGCCGGCTTGGGCCATATCGGGTTTGCCACCGCCGCGGCCGCCGACAACTTCCGCGGGACCTTTGATCCAGTTGCCGGCATGGACGCCGCGCTCCTGCAGGTCGCGCGTGATGCCGGCCACGAGCGTCACCTTCCCCTCGCCAGTTGAGCCCAAAAGCACGGCCACCGGTCCGGCCGTTTTGCGCAACTGATCGATCAGTTGCCGCATCTGGTTCGCATCGGCGTCGGGCGCCTCGGCCACGACGATTTTGACGCCCCCCTGCTCCGCCGCATCGGCCAGCAACTTGTCGGGCGTTGCGCCACCTGCCTTCGGCGCCGCCGAAAGTTGCTTCTTCAGTTCGCGCAGTTCCTTGGCCAATGCCGCAACGCGATTTGGCACTTCGCCGAGGGGAATCCGAAGCAGCGTGGCGGTCTCCTGCAGGGCAGCCTCGTGCCCGCGAACGTAATCCAGCGCGGCGGGGCCCGTGAGCGCCGTGATCCGCCGCGTGCCGGCCGAAACGCTCTCTTCGCCGGTGATCTTGAACAGTCCGACCTGGCCGCTGTTGTCCAGGTGCGTGCCCCCACAGAGTTCCTTGCTAAATTCTCCGATTGAGACCATCCGCACGATATCGGGATACTTCTCGCCGAACAGCATCATCGCTCCGGTTTCGCGGGCCTGAGCCAACGGCATCGTGCGCCATTGGATTCGGACCGCCGAGGACGCGAGGAGATTCACCTCGGCTTCGATCGCGGCCAACTGCTCCGGCGAAACCGCGGTGGGATTCGTGAAATCGAAACGCAGCCAATCGCGGTCGACCTTCGAGCCTTGCTGCTGTGCGTGTTTGCCCAGATGCTTTTGCAGTGCATGATGCAGCAGGTGCGTCGCCGAATGAGCGCGGCGAATGCCCATGCGGCGGGGGCCCTCGACGCGCGCGGTCACCGTGTCGCCCTGCGTGATTCTGCCCGTGCGCAAGTGACCGACGTGCAGCGTGAAGTTGCCCTCCTTCTGCGTGTCGACGACGTCAAAGCGGAAGTCGCGTCCCGAGATCTCGCCGCTATCGCCCACCTGTCCGCCCGATTCGCCATAAAACGGTGTCTTATCGAGTACCAAGACAACCGGCTTGTCATGGCCCACTTCGTCAATTTGTTCGACGAGCTCATCGCGGGCGATGACGCCCACGACTTTGGCTTCGGCGGTGGTGGTTTCGTACCCGACAAACTGCGTGCCGGGCATGGTTTTCTTGAGCGCATCAAGCGGGCTCGACTGAAACAGCTCGACGCGATGGCCTGCTCCCGACTCAATGCCGTGCTGCTCCATTTCCTGTTTGAAGCCGGCCCAATCGAAGCCGAGGTTGTGCTCGGCGGCCAGCGTTTCGAACAGTTCGGGCGGGAAGCCGTGCGTGGTATACATTTCGGCCGCGTCAACACCGGTTACCATCTCGCGGCCATCGGCCTTCATCTGCTGGAACAAACGCTCGATGCGGTCGAGACCGGCGTCGATCGTGCCGAAGAAGTTACTCTCCTCCTGCTCGATGACGCCAGCCACGCGGGTCGTCGTTTCGCCGAGTTCGGGATACGGGTTGCGCATCACTTCGGCCACCTTGGTGACCAGTTTATTGAGGAACGGACCATGCACGCCCATCTGCCGACCGTCGAGCACCGCACGGCGCAATAGCCGTTTGACTACGTACTTTTCCTTGTTCGGTCCCGGGTAGACATTTTCGTGGATTGCAAACGTACAGGCCCGCACGTGATCCGCAATGCGGCGCAACCGGCGACCGGATTCGTTTTGAGGATCGTACTTGATCCCGCACACGTCACCGGCGGCTTCGACCAGCGGGCGAAGGATGTCGATGTGGAAATTTGTCGACACACCCTGGAGTACCGAGGCCGTGCGTTCCAGACCCATACCCGTGTCGATGTTCTTGCTCGGCAGGGGTCGCAGGTTGTCGGGCGGATTGCCAACGCGGTTGAACTGTGTGAACACGAGGTTCCAGATCTCCACCTCGCTGTTGGCGTCGGGCATATAAAAGATTTCGCTGCACGGGCCGCATACGCCATCGGGACCCTGGCTCGGTGCGCCCGCCGGCCAGAAGTTGTCATCCTCGCCCATTCGCTTGATGCGATCGGGCGTGAGTTTGATGTCCTTGGCCCAGATCTCGGCTGCCTCGTCGTCGTCCTGATAGACCGAGACAAACAGTCGGTTCGGATCGAGCCCTAGCCATTGTTTCTGGGTCAAAAACTCCCAGGCCCAGTTGATCGCGTCGCGCTTGAAGTAGTCGCCAAAGCTGAAATTGCCCAGCATCTCGAAAAACGTATGGTGATAGGCCGTGCGACCTACGTTCTCGATGTCACCGGTTCGCAAACATTTCTGGCAGGTGGTGGCCCGCGTGAAATCGAGCTTCACCTTGCCCAGGAAATGATCCTTGAACTGGTTCATGCCGGCCGGCGTGAACAACACCGAGGGATCCCAGCGGGGCACCAGCACATCGCTCGGCCGGCGCACACAGCCCTTGGTCTCAAAAAAGGCGAGATACTTTTCGCGGAGTTCGTCAGTATTCATGAGGTCGCTATTGGGTGCGAGACAATCCATAAAGCCGCGAGGCTGGCGCCCGGTCAAACCGGCCGGCTGACATGCAGGCTGGACAATCCCGGCAGCCGCCAAGTTCCCGCGCAACGTCACCCCCGCGAAGCGAGTAATGATAGCCGTAATCGGGATTTACGGCCAGGGACGCGGGTCCGCGAACGAACGGCGAACGTTGGAAGGCAACGCTTGCAGGGCGGCGCCGGCCGAATCGTTCGGCCATTAACTGGCAGGCGGAATCACGCGCTCATCGGGCTTGCCGCTACGGTCGTCGATGCGAAGCTTAACGGGACCGTCTTGGCCGACCACCAGGTCGAGAAACTGCCGCGGCGTGGCGACGCGATTGCCGGCCACGTGACTGATCAACATGTCGGGACGCAAACCTTCGTTCCAGGCGGGGCTATTTTCCATGACCTCAGTGACAATCACCGAACCCTGCGGGTCGATGAGTCCCTGGAGCGACCAGCTGTGAAAGTTGCGTGAGGCCGTGACATGATCGACCCGCAATCCCCTCCAGGCAGGACGAGGGTTGGTAACGATCTGGCCGGCCGGAACAAAGTACTTGGCCAACTCGCCAATGACGACGACGCGCGGCCGGCCGTCACGTTCAACCCGAAGCGTTGCCCGGCCCTCGGCCGGCAGACGTCCGATTGCCAGCATGAACTGATCCTGATCGTGAATCTCCTGGCCATCGACGTGCGTGATGATGTCGCGATCCATTAGCCCGAACCGCTCGGCCGGCGTGCCGGGAACGATCGAGGTGACGAGCACACCGAAATGTCCCTTTTGGCGGTCATTGACGGCCAGCGGATTAACCGCCACTCCGAGAAACCCGTACTCAACTTCGCTTCCCTGCTTGAGGGTCCTGACGGCTCGCAGGAACGTTTCGTCGACTGGCAGCGCGAAGCCGGCCGACTGCTCGTAGCCGCTGGCGGCAGCCAACGAAACGGTCAGGCCCACCATTTCTCCCGCCAGATTGACCAGCGCCCCGCCACTCGTGCCGAGGTTCAACTTGGCATCCGTTTGAATCAGCGTGCCATACTGATGTAACGCGGGCTTGGGGTTCGTAATATCAAGCGACGGCCCATCTTTGCGTGTGATGTTGGCCACAATGCCCCAGCTCGCACTGGCCTGACCATCGCGAGCAATCGCATACGGATTACCCAGCGCGATGACGATTTGGCCTTTTTTCAGCTTTGACGCATCGCCAAACGCAATGGGCACCAGGTCGGTGGCGTCGATTTGCAAAACGGCCAAATCGCTGCGCGGATCGGCCCCCTTGATACGCCGGACTTTGAAGATGCGGCGATCCGGGGTCGTGACCCAGTAGTCGCAGTTCTCTTGCAGAACATGATTGGCCGTCAGGATCAGACCATCGGCACCGACGACGACGCCGGTGGCATACTCGTTCGGAATGAACTCTGGCGTGCCAGGCGAAGCCAGCTCGGTAATCTGCATGCGACCGAACTGGTTGATGCTCAGATCGAGCGGCTGTTCGTCCTGACGGCGCACGCGGGCGATGGCCACGACCGACCGTTCGGCTTTGGCGATGGCCTGAACCATCGCACCTTCGATCGCGATGGCCGCTTGCAGGCCTGTTGCCTGACGAACATCCGGCTTGGCTTCCTCCTGAGCGACCGCAGGCAAAATCAGGCCGACCTGCCCATAGACAACGGTCAACAGAGTGACCGTCGAAGCGAGCCAGCGGAGCGATCCGTTCCCATGACGCATGTCAGCACCTCGTGAGCATACTCGCTGAAGTGGCGAACCGCGGCAGGCGAGGTGCCGGCCTGCAAAACGGCGGACGGTTATTCGTCGCCGCTGCTTCCGTCGTCACCATCACTATCACCCACCTTTTCGACCGGTTCGCCCGAGGCCAGAATCTTGGCCTTCAGCTCCTCGACCAAAGCGGGATTTTCCTGCAGGTAAGCCCGGGTCTTCTCCCGACCCTGCCCCAATTGTACATCACCGTAGCGGAACCAAGCCCCCGATCGGACGACTAATTTCTGAGCAATTGCCAGATCCAGCACGTCCGATTCGTAGCTGATACCGCCTGCGTGCATCATATCAAACTCGGCAAGGCGGAACGGCGGGGCAACTTTGTTCTTGACCACTTTGGCCCGCACCCGCTGGCCGACCACATCTTCCCCTTCTTTCAGCTGACCGATCCGGCGAACGTCGATACGGCAGGAACTATAGAACTTCAGGGCCCGGCCGCCAGGAGTCGTTTCGGGGCTGCCGAACATCACGCCGATCTTTTCTCGAATCTGATTGATAAAAATCACCGCGGTCTTGCTCTTGTTAATCGTGCCGGTGAGCTTGCGCATCGACTGGCTCATGAGCCGGGCCTGCAGTCCGACGTGCGAGTCGCCAATTTCGCCGTCGAGTTCCTTCTTGGGGACCAAGGCGGCCACCGAGTCGATCACGATGATGTCGACCGCGTTCGACTTGATCAGCATTTCGGTAATATGCATGGCTTCTTCGCCACAGCCGGGCTGGCTGACCAGCAGGGTTTCCAGATCAACGCCCAGCTTTTTGGCCCAACTGGGATCCAGGGCATGTTCGGCGTCGATGAACGCGGCGATGCCGCCAGCCTTTTGGGCCTGCGCGACGGCATGCAACGCGAGCGTGGTTTTGCCGCTCGATTCGGGGCCAAATACTTCGATGATCCGCCCCTTGGGAATCCCCTGCCCACCCAGGGCCAAATCGAGCGAGAGGCTGCCGGTGGGAATGCCCGCGATCTGCACGGCCTTGGCCGAGCCGAGCGGCATGATCGCCCCTTCGCCAAACTGCTTTTCGATCTGGGCGACCGTATTCTTCAGGTCGGGATTCGAGTCGAACACCCCGGCGGGCTCTTTCGACTTCTTGGCGGCTTTTGCGGATTCTTTAGCCATGCGATTGTTCGATTTGGTGGCGGTGACCATCGTGTCGGGCTTCCTTGTGCTTGAAGAACGGCCGGCAGGTGCGAATCATGCGACAAGTTGGGAAGCCCCCTTTGCCGCCCGTTCGCACCAGTGAACGCATGTACATACTATCGGCGTTCGGCCGGTTCTGCAAGAGCCAAGTACGCAGAAATTGCTGAGGCCGGCAACTCCGCCCTCGGCCACCAGCATCTTAGCAAACGGCCCAAGCGGGTGGCGAGCCAAATTGAGGGCCAATTCCCCTTAGACCGGCAGACGTCCGTCGTCGCCGCAGCTAGAGCTGACGCCCGAAACAACTGCCGAGCGAGACCTGTGGCACTTGGAACAACCGGGCTTGTTGTTACCCGAAAGCTGTTGCCTAGCGTGGGCGCGATCACCGATCCACAAGCCGAAGATTTGGCGCGGCGGATTCCTCGGATGAGCGCCGACATTCGCACCGACCACGTTTCGCCCGATGGTGCGATCGGTCCGCCAGAGCAGTGTCAGCTAGTGCTGTTTACACCGCTCGCTTTCGTCGTCTCCACCATCCTGCGCAACAAGCGGCGATTCCAAGCAGCGACCAGACGGCGATGCTCGTTGGCTCGGGAACTGCAGGCGCTACAGCGGCCTCGGCCAGCATGAATCCTTCCATCCCGTATGACTTGTTGGCCTCGCCTGGGCCACCAGCACCGACGTTCTGTGAGATAACCGTAAAACTGCCGTCAGCCGCTGTGATACCAGTCCACCGAGCTACATAGCCGTTAACCGTGTTATAGCCAGTGTTGAATTCCACGACATCGGGCGAGATTTCGGTCACGCCGGCCGTGCTGGCGTTCGTGTACGTGTCAGCACCAACGATCGAGAATTCGGTCCACCGCGAAGTGCTGCCGTTCCCGGCATATGATGCGTTGTTGCGGTTGGCCGTCGTTACAAACTCATACGTTTTGCTAGGGTCAAGTCCGGTAAATGTGACCTGATAGGACCAGCCGCTGGATGAGCTGTTATAGGAAGTGCTCCAATCGCCGAGGTTAACCTTGCCGTTGAAGACGTCATAGGCATCGGTGCCGACGCTGGGTGCGCCAGAAATGCTGCCGCTGATATTCGTCCCCGAAAGAGTGGCAGTGATTGACGAGTAGACGCCGGTGGTGAAATCTCTCAAGAGACCGCTCGGCGTCTCGAAACCACCGCCGTCGGCCATATACCCGCTGTAGTTGGTGGCGTTGGCAGGACTACCGGCATGCACCGAGTCATTGAAGAAGACGGCAGCTTCTGCAGGCGCTTCCAAGGAGAGTGTCGTTGCGACGCAAAGGGCAGCGAGAACCCATTTTGAAATGCCGACTTGAAGTGCGATTCGGCTTGTCCTTCTGGCGGTTGTCATGTCTTCCTCGCCCATTTTTGGTTGGCGCTTTCGTACCTGCATACCGACGATGAGCGGCATACGTTTGACACCCTGTGTCCTGACATCCTTTTGGCCGCTGCTGACATATTCCTGACAAGAAATAATGGGGGAATTCCAAAATAGCCTAGCCGACATGAAAAGCGCTTTGTTTTTCCGCTAACGCACCGTCACCCGAACATCGCGCAACCCCGGAGGTGCTCGCTAGGGGGCGTTCTGTGCGACCGATTTTCGGGTGTGTCGCTCGCCACACGGCGGCGAATCTAGTGCCCCTTTAACTCCACGTGGCACAACGGTTCGTGGGTCGGCCCGTCGCGGCTGAGGATACTGGAAAAGACGACCACCTCGTCGACCAGCGAAACGCCGCCGTCAAAGTCGTTGCGCTGGTCGATCAGGCCGCCCAACTCGTCAACGCCCGCGGGACTTTGCCGCACGCGGCCGATGGTCAGGTGCGGTCGGAAGCGGCGGTTTTCAGAGCGGTACCCCAGCTTCGCCAGCTCGAACTCAATGGCATCGTGCAATTCGATCATCTGCTCGCAGCCCCGCCGCATTCCCAGCCACACCGTCCGCGGCCGGCGCGAGTCGGGAAAGGCTCCCACGCCGTGCGTTTCGACCTCAAAGCAGGCTAGCGGCTCGGCGGCGCGCGCGACCGCCTCGCAAATGGCCGGCGTTTCGAGAATGTCGACGTCGCCCAGGAACTTGAGCGTCCAGTGCAAATGCAGAGGTTCCACCCATTTGACCTTGGCCGGCGTGACGGCGAGCTCCGAGATCACCCGGCGGGCTTTGTCCTTCGTTTCCAGTGGTATCTCAACGGCGACAAACGTGCGAATGATTTGCGACATGACGGTCCATTATATGCGTTCGGGGACGCGGCGGTTGGCCGGGCGCGATCTATTGTTGCTGGGCCTGTTGCTGGACCTTGTTTTGCCACGACTCCCAAGAGACAACACCCAACTCGGGGCGCGGCTGGCCGGGGAGCATGGCAATTAGCTCCAGCAAGTGGCCATCCGGGTCGTCGAAGTAAAGGGCCACGGCCGGCATCCAGGCAAACACCATCGGTCGCCGTGTACCGTCGTTCAAAAAATTGTGGCAGTCGAGCCCCCGTTCGGCCAGCCACGCCACCGAACGCTCGAGCACGTCGTCGACCGTTGAACGAAAGGCAAAATGCTGTGGCAAAACCTGCTCCGGCGGTTTTTCCCACAGCCCCAACATTGCCTCGCCGCGGCTGCCCATCCACAGGAACGCAACGGGCCGGTCCTCTTCGACGCGCCCGACTTCAAGCCCCAGCACGTCACGATAGAACGCCAGCGAGCGCTCGAGATTCGTCACGTTGATATGGGTTTCAAACAGGCCGGTGATCATACGTCGATGTTCCCGGACTTGGATTCGCCGGTGCCATGTGGGCAGGCGACTGCAAGCGATCCACCAAGATCATGGAACCGATGATTAGAACGACAACATCCTCCGATACTCCTGCATTCGCGCTTCGAGTTGCGGCCGGGCGATCTTCTTCATCCGCTCCAGGCTGAAGTCCTCGACGTTGAAGCTGGCCACCACGGTGCCGTAGGCCAAGGCTTGTTTGAGGGTTTGGGGGCTGGCGTCCTTCTGCTCGGTCAGGTAGCCCATCATGCCGCCGGCAAAGCTGTCGCCGGCGCCGGTGGGGTCGATGACGTCGGGGGTCGGATAGGCCGGCATCACGTACGTTTCGTCCTTGCTGAAGAACATCGCGCCGTGCTCACCCTTCTTAATAACGACGAACTTGGGGCCCATCTCGCGGACCTTGTGGCCAGCGCGGACCAGGTTCTCATCGTCGGTCAGCAGCTTGGCCTCGGAGTCGTTGAGCACCAGCCCGTCGATCCGCTTGAGCAGCGCGCGGAGTTCGTCGTTTTGAATGTTGATCCACAGGTCCATCGTATCGGCCACGACCAACTGGGCATTGGGCATCTGTTCGAGCACCTTCATTTGCAGCGTGGGCGCGCCGTTGGCCAGGAACAGGAACTTGCAGTCCTGATAGCTCTCGGGAATCACCGGGTCGAACGTCTCGAAGACGTTGAGGTGAATCTCGAGCGTCTCGCGGTCGTTCATGTTCGGCTGATACTTGCCCCGCCAGCGAAACGTCTTGGCGCCAGGCACGACCTGCAAGCCGGCGGTGTCGATTCCCTGCTTGGAAAGCAACTCGGTATGCTCGCCGGGCCAATCCTCGCCGACGACGCCCACCAGCCGCACGCCGGTGAAGTAGCTGGCGGCGTACGAGAAAAAGACCGCCGAGCCCCCCAGCACGTTATCGCGCTTTTCGGTAGGCGTTTCGACACTATCCAAAGCCACGGAACCCACGACCAGAAGCGACATCAGCGAAAGGACTCCCTAAGAGTAAGTGCGGGGTGAAAGCCGGTCATTATCGGGCCCAACTCGCGGAGTCGCAAGGCACCATGAGATACGGATTACGGCACGGCCCACCGATAGCAAAGTGGCCTTGAGCGGTGGATTAATGACGCCATGCATTCCAAGCACGCAACTGAATCTCAGAAAGTCGTCTTGATCACGGATATCGCGATGCTGAATATCGCGAAGAATACCAGGACGACCCATTCGGCCTTGCCTCGCGGCCGACTCTGTAGGAGCAGTCCTACGGCAACCAGAACCGCGGCCCAAAGGCCGACACATCCCGTCGCGGCCATGACGACCCAATCGAATGTGACAACGACCCCTCGCCACAGCCTAATCGTCAGACCAATGACTCCTGTCAAACAAATCAGCATACAGATCGCAGCGGAAAGGTATGCGCCAACGGCAGCCATCCGTCTCAGCCGGCTGGGCCGCACGGTCGATAGGCGTGTTCCGCCCGTACGTGAATCCCTCGGGCTCGCAAAAGGATTGCCATCGACTCCGCTCATTGCCGCATTCTAGTCACCAGGCAAGATCGCCGAACAGGAGCTAAACGAGGGCCAAAGGCATACGAATCTGAAGACTGGCGTAATTCGTCGCGCACTACGCCAGATTCTCCCGCCGTAGCTTTTTCAACTGTTCGACGATGGGCTTCGCGTGATCGCGCTGGTCGTACAGGCCGCCGTGCGGAAGTTCGTGGGGCTGGCTGTCGAGCAGTTGGTTCCAGAGGATGCCCTGCACGGGCTGCTTGGCCAGCAGCATTGGCAAAATCTGTCCGCCCCAATCGCGTTGCGTGGCGGGAGAGAGGCTGTCGCCCGGTGCGTACTGAATCACCTGGCTCTTGCGCAGCGCATGCGGGTCGGACGTGCTGCCGCTGGGAACCGTTAGCGAGACCAACAGCGGCAGGCCGAGTGAACTATAGCGATCCATTTGCCTGCCGAATTCGAGCGCGTCTCTCGGTTCGCTGCCACCGGGCATGTAGGCGACATTCAGTTGCAGGCCGATGCCAGCCAGCCCTAGCTCGGCCCGAACCAGGGCATCGGCGAAATGCAGCGGCGAGAGATCGTATTCCTCATGACCCATGAAGGCTCCCCACGGCTGATCGACGCAGAGCACGATCGGCGCCCGTGGATCCTGCCGGCGGATGCTTTCAATGGCCAACACCGCCAGCCGCAGGCGTTCTTCCTCGGGGTGCTCGAACTCGTTTTCCAGGTTCAGCCCCGCCGAGCAAATCCAGAGGTGCACGCGGCCTTGGCAGTGGGCCACCACGGATTGAATGTGTTCCGAGACGCAAGAGCGAAAGCTGTCGATATCGTCCTCGCCGAATAGGTACATCCAATCGGGAAGCGTCCATTTGTCGATCGATAGCAGCGGCCCACCGCAGACTTTGAAACCGGCCGAGCGAGCCCAGTCGATCTGCGCGTCGACCAGCGAAAAGTCGCGATGCCCTTCGCGGGCTTCGATGCTGCGCCACGCAAGCGGCACTTGCGCGGTGTTGAACGTCGCGCTGAGTTGTGAGGCCAACGCACCGGAAGGTTGCGTGGTACCCAAGTTGACGCCCAGCAGCGTCGTCAGTTTGCCCGCGGCACGGAGGCGCGCGGCAACGACGCTCTTGGCGTACGACGCCGAGAGCAACTCGACCGCATCGAGTGTGGTGCCAAGGGCGGCATCCGACAATCGGGCGGCTTCCATCGAATCATCTTGCCGGGTGACCGCCGCGGACAGTTGTTCGTGGGCCCGACGCATGAGGTCAGGGAGCGACGCGGGAAGCGGCACGCCGGAGGCGGTAAACGACGCCAGTTGATTGCGCAGCCGATTGAGCGTGCCGCGAGCAAGTTCGACGTGCAGGTGGTAGGGACGCGGCCGCTCCATCAGGCTGGCGGTCGCGAGCATCAATTCGCCACGCCCTTCGACCACGTACGGAACAAAAAAGTTGCCCGAGTCGCACTCCGCTCGCTCGACGACGAGTCCCTCGTCATTCCAATGAATGCGTGCGAGCCACGGGACTTCGTCGATGCCGGCGAAATATGCCCGCTGGGCGGCATCCGCCCCCACGCGATCGCGACGGGGAACCAGAAAGTGCATCACGCCCATCGGCCGCGGCAGCCTCGCAATGTGGACCCAGGCGCGGCGTAAAAACAGCGCGCACAACAGAGTGCCGAAAGTCTTGTCATGGCTCGCCTTTTTGTTCCCCGCCCCAGGCGAAGTCTAGCGAAGAGCTAGCACGCGTACAACCGCGCGTCGAGCGGCATATGCCTGGCGCTGCGAGCGCTGCCGCCAGACAGTTGTTTAACCGGGCGTGTCGAGATAGGGATCCTGGCCCATTTGAATCTGCAGTTTCTTGCGCTCCTTTTCGTGGTACATCAGGATCTTGCGATCGCGGAAGTGACGCCGCTCGAGCAAACGCTGAGCCTTGTGGAATAGGCGTGCCAGATGGTCGTAGCGGCCGGGCCGCTCGGCGCCAAATTCGTGGTAGTACTTGGCCTTTTCCGGCCCCAGACCCAACAACAATTCGTCTTCCAACGAGAGGTAGACGCGGTAGGTACCTGGGTCGCCCTGTCGGCCGCAACGGCCGGCCAATTGGCGATCGATGCGGGCCGAGTCGTGCATCTCGGTCATGATCACGTGCAACCCGCCCAGTTCAAAAACGCCGTCGCCCAGCTTGATGTCGGTGCCGCGTCCGGCCATGTTCGTGGAAACCGTCACGCGTCCACGGCCGCCAGCCTTGGCAACGATTTCGGCCTCCTCCTCGATGTGATTGGCATTCAGAATTTCGTGCTCGATGTGTTTCCGTTTGAGCAGCATCGAGAGGTGTTCGGACTTGTCAATCGACCGGGTACCGATCAGGATCGGTCGACCCGTCGCGTGCACTTCGTCGACCTCCTCGACGATCGCATTCCATTTTTCGTCGTCGGTGCCAAAGACGCGGTCGGGCCAGCGCTCGCGAATCGCTGGACGATTGGTCGGTACCTGCAGCACGCGGATTTTGTAGATCTTGCGCAATTCGGCGGCCGATGTGATGCCCGTACCGGTCATGCCCGACAGATGCGGATAGAGATGGAAGTAATCCTGCACCGTAATACGGGCGGCCTGGCCGGCCTCGGCAGTCACCTCCACGTCGGCTTCGGCGGCTTCGACGGCCTGATGCAGGCCGGCGCGCCACTTGCGGCCCTCGGCGGCGCGGCCGGTGAATTCGTCGACGATCACCACTTCGCCGTCGCGGACGACGTATTGCCGGTCGCGGACAAACTCGCGCTCGACCTTGACCGAGCGTTCGATGTATTCGTAGATGCTGAACATGCCGACGGCGTGCATTTCGTCCGGCTTGGGCAGATTGCGTACCAGCCGGCGGCCTTCGGCCGTCAACTCAACGGTTTTGCGCTCGTGATCGTATTCGTAGTGTTCGTCCTCCTCGAACTGATTGGCCACGGATGCGGCCCACTTGTAGCACTCCACGGCGATAATTTGGGCTTCGCTCGGCAGCGCGCTGATGATCAGCGGCGTGCGGGCTTCGTCAATCAGGATGCTATCGGCTTCGTCGACCAGTACGAAGTACGGCGTGCGCTGCACCGGCCGCTCACCGCCCGAGTCGGCGTTCATGCCGAGCATACCGCCCAAGAAGTCGGTTTGTCCCTCGCCAATGCGGCGTAGCAGCAAACGGTCGCGGAGGAAGTCGAAGCCGAACTCCTTGGCCGTGCCGTAGGTGATATCGCAGGCATAGGCCTTGCGTCGCTGGGCCTGGTTCATCTTCGTTTCGACGACACCGACCGTAATGCCCAGGCTTTCGTAGATGGGCGTCATCCATTCGGCGTCGCGGCGGGCCAGATAGTCGTTGACCGTGGCCAGGTGAGCCCCTTTACCCTCGAGCGCCGCCAGGTAGAGAGGCAGCGTGGCGGTAAGCGTCTTGCCTTCGCCCGTCTGCATTTCGGCGATTGAGCGATGATGCATGGCCATGCCGCCGAGCATCTGCACGTCGAAGTGTCGCATGTTGAGCGTGCGACGACCGGCTTCGCGCACCAAGGCAAATGCCTCGGGCAGGAGCTGGTCGACCGGCTCGTGACTCTTCAACCGATAGCGGAGCGAAAGGCTCCGTTTCCGCATATCGAAGGCCGAAAGTTGCTTCAGCTCTTCTTCATAGGACGCGATCTTGGGCAACCGCGCCGTCCAACGGGCGATTTGGCGCCGGGCCAGACCGTTCGATACCGTCTGCAGCGGCGTGCGCAAACCGTCGGCCAGGGACCTGGAAGCGATCGAAGGGCCGGGTTGCATAGACAACGAACCTCTTCCGTCGGCCACTTCCGGGTCCGACCACCTGCTACGCGGTCGGCGCCTGGGGGACGACGGGGAACTGGGTCTCTGGACCGAAAAGACGTGGCCTCTAGCACGGTTATTCTATCTTAAGCCACGCGTCTATTGCCGAAAAGCCGGCCCGGGGCGGGTGGAAAGTTGGTGCAGCGGGGCCAAGAGTCACCGATTCAGCGGCCGGCCGCCATGATCGTGGTCGGCTGGTAGCGCGGGGCGAAGCCGCTGGAGGAGGCGTTTTTATCGATCAGCGCCCCCTCGATGACAACAAAGTCACCCGGTTGAAATCGCCCCTGAACAGCCTCGTCTGGAAGCATGACACTGCCACCGAACCGGTCGGTTTGCCCATCGATCGGGATATAACGGAGTTTCCATTGCCGCTGACTTTGCGAGTATTCCAACCGGCCACGCAGCGTGCGGTAATCCGGGGTATGGCCATAGGGGGGCGTTGCGCCATTCGTACTGGGTTGAAAGGTCGTCTGGACGACCGGCTCGTCGTGGCCGTTGGGAGAGACAAATGTGGCCGCGGTGCCCGTGTTGCCGCCGGGAATCAGGACCGCAACCTTCGATTCCGATGAAGTGCCGGACGCTTGGACGACCGATTGCAACGACGGTTGTGGCGCCCCGGCCGTGATGCGAAGCACGGTTGGCGATTGGGGCGATTGTGGCTCACCGGCACGCAATACCTGCCTGTTTACGGGCGCGTGCGGTGAGGTTGAAACAACTGTCGCCCGACCGGCACTGGGCAACGACTCCCCCAGGATCCGAATGACGTTGCCCTCGGCCGGCCCCATCACGCTCACCTTGGCAGGCAGCTGTGATTGCTGTCCGGCGCGTCGCCGATGCTGAGCGTCGCCACGGGTCGCGCCGGCGCGGCCACGGGTGGCCCGGCGACGCGCGGCATTGCTTTGCTGGTCGGCAGTGGTTTGGCAGACCGAGGAGATTTAACGAGCGAGGGGACCTTCGAGGTCGGTGGCTTCGAAACGCTCGATTGTCTCCGCGCGACTGGCGGACGCGAGGGCAGCTTGGATTTCTGTTTCACGTACGGGTTTTCGATGTAGCCGTCTTCCGAGGCCGCCTGCGGATTCTGGACTTTGCGGGGCCGTACGACGTAGGGGTTCTCGATGAAGCCGTCTGGCGACATCTCGGTGTTGGGGCGGTCGACCGGCGGCGCGTAGCACGCTTGTACCACCACGCGGTCAGAATGGATATTGCGGGTGAGCTTCGTTGCAGATGCCTTCACCTTGGCCGCTGGCGATTCGTGCGAGCTTTGGTGATAGAGATACGAGCCGCCCGGCGGATTAAACCGGTCACCTTGAGGTACGACTGGCGGCGGAGCGGTAATCGGCGCGACCGGAGCAACCGGCGCCGGAGTGACCGGAACCGGCTGCGTGGTCACGGGCGGCGGCGTTGTGAAAGCCGGGGCGGGTGTCGTGACCATGGGTGGCGAGATACCCTGGGCATAGGGCGTCCCCGGCGTAACGACAACGCCGGGCGTGGTCGCCGGCGGCGGAACCGTCGTGCGCAGGAACGGATTCGTCGGCTGCGCGGTGCGGCAACCGGCCAGCGTGGCAACCGTGAGAATGACCGCCCAGGCCCGTTTCATCGGACAAACTCCTTTCGACGCCATATAGCGCGTCCGATTCTCACCGCTTGAAATCTACGTCCCGACGAAGCGATTGGGACGCGGGCGATGGAAAATCCTACGATCGATGAGCAACGTGCGAAACGACGAGATGGGATCCTCGAGGCGTGCGCAGGCGCACACGCTGAGGGGGCATAAGAATAGCGACTTGGCCGGATCGGTCCAGGCCGGTTTTGCATGCACGACGGCCGTGGGACCTTGCATCGCGCCAACGCCGGTGGCGGCAGGTGCTTGCTACTTCGTGCTGGCAGTTTGCGGGGGCTGTACGAACGGATTGTAGTACATTCGTGGCAACGAGGCCGTCGGATCGACCGGCTCTTGCTTACCCACCGGTGCCGGCACCGCTCCATCCTGGCGAGCGCCGCCCACGAACGGGTTTGCGTATTCGACCGCGGCGACCTTTTGCGGTGCATTGGGCGTCATCGTTCCGGGAGGATAAGCAAATGGGCTGTAACCATAGGTCCGCGGTACGGGATAGCTGTAGTACACCGGCGGAAACAGGGCATAGTACGGCACCCGATAGTTGCCACCGTAGTAGTTGCCACCGTAGTTGAAGAAGCCGATGCCGTAGCCGCCCGGACCGAATTGAGCCGAAGCCCGCGAAGCACCAAAGCTTGCCGCCAACAGAACACCACACACCGCCCACAGGCTCACTCGCCGGAACATGTCACAAACCTCGCGTAGGAAGAGCTCAGAAGATGCCTCTCTCTTTGAGGCTATTTGGGAAGCTGGGGTAGTGCAATCCTCAAAATAGAGAAAATAGGCGCTATTTATGGCTTTCCTTGTCCTGCGTCTCCGCCTGGGCGGGGCCGGCTTCGGGCGGAGCCGGGTCGGTTGGGGCTTCGGCGGGGCCGGCGAGCGGCGAGGGGCTCGGCTGGTCCAGTTCAGGCAGCGGAAACGGCCGGTCAAACTCCGGCGGTATCTTCTGGATCAGCTCGCCGTACTCCGGCGAGTCCAAGGGCTTCTCGCAGCCGACAAACAGCACGCTCCCCAGCAGGGCGGCGGCGAGCAGGTGCAGGCATTTTGGTGTAAACATCAGAGGGGGCGATCGCTCGGGCGAGACCAGTCAGGTTTTCGTTTGTGACCACATGGACAACAGACAACTCACCGCCGCATTAAAAGACGAAGCCCGACGGCTGGGCTTTTCGCTCTCCGGCGTGTGCGCGGCCGTCACGCCCGCAGGCATCGATCGCTTTGCCGAGTGGCTGGCCGCCGGTTACGCGGGCACGATGCACTATCTGCCGAATCGGGCCGAGGCCTACTCGCATCCGCGGCATGTGCTCGACGGCGTTCGCAGCCTGCTCGTGCTTGCGTTTCCTTATCGTACCCGTGAGCCGGCGCCTCCTCAACCGGGCCACGGCCGCGTGGCCCGGTATGCCTGGGGAGACGACTATCACGATTTGATCCGCGAGCGTTTGCGACGCCTGGAACTGTTTCTGCTCGCTCGCGCTCCGACCGCGTCGGCGCGAACGGTGGTCGACACGGCACCGCTGTTGGAACGCGAGTTTGCGCAACTGGCCGGGCTGGGCTGGATCGGCAAGAACACGCTTTTGCTGAACAAGCCATCCGGCAGTTGGTTTTTCCTGGCGGCGCTGCTCACCGATTTGGAACTTCCGCCGGACGATGCACGCGAATCCGATCACTGCGGCACGTGCACGGCCTGTCTCGACGCCTGCCCCACCGAGGCTTTCGTCCAGCCGTACGTGCTCGATGCCCGCAAGTGCATCAGTTACCTGACGATCGAGCGGCGCGAATCCATCCCGCCGGAACTGCGCGCGGGTATGCAGGATTGGGTGTTTGGCTGCGACGTTTGCCAAGATGTTTGCCCTTGGAATCATAAGCCGGTGACGACCGACGAGCCGTCGCTCGAGCCGCGCGACGGAGCGACCACGCTCGACTTGATTGCCCTGTTCGATTTGGATGACGCCAGCTTCAAGGCTCGGTTCCGTCGCACGCCGCTGTGGCGCCCCAAGCGGCGCGGCATCCTGCGCAATGCGGCCATCGTGCTGGGCAACCAGCGGGCGACCGAAGCAATTCCCGCACTTATCCGCGGACTCAGCGACAACGAGCCGCTGGTGCGCGGAGCTTGCGCCTGGGCGCTTGGTCAATTCGCTTCTGATGCGACTCGTGCGGCGATTGAGCACCGCTTGCCGCGGGAAGACGATCCCGAGGTCCTGACCGAAATCGCGGCGGCGCTCCATTCCGCGGCGAGCGGCACGCGGTCGGCGATGCCTCCCGGCTAAACGCTGACAGGGCCCGTGCTACGCCGCCGACTCGCTGCAATTCATCAATTGCTCTTCCTCGGCCGAGGGATGCACGCCGGGAGCGTCTGCGGCGTACCACCGTTCCAATACCGTCAGCCACTCGCCGGGCCGGGCGACTTTCACGAACGCGTCGCGGACCTGTTTGCCCTGGGGATGGAGCTGTGAGTACTTGATGCCGAACTTCCGCATCTGCCGCCCGCTCGTTTCGGGGCCGTAGAGTTCCTCGCTCAGTCGATAGTGCTCGGCGATCACGTCGCGCTGCTCGCGGACCGTCGGCGGCGCGGGAAGCGGCTGGCCGGCGGCGAGCGCTCGGGCCTGGGCGAAGATCCAGGGATTGCCGATCGCGCCGCGGGCGGCCGTTACGCCGTCGACGCCCGTCTCGCGCATCATGTCGAGGCATGCTTGCGGCGTGAACAAGTCGCCGCTCCCCAACACCGCGCGCTGGCCGGCATGCTGTTTCACTTCGCGTAGAAACTGCCACCGGCTCGGCCCGACGTAGCGCTGCTTGACGGTACGGCCGTGCACGGTGATGGCCGCCACGCCCCGCTCGAAGGCGCCGTCGAAGATCTCGAAGAACTTGTCGCGGCTCTCGGCCGAATCGTCGATCCCGCGGCGCATCTTGACGGTCACCGGCACGCGGTCGGGCACGGCCTCGCGCACCCGCGAGACGATTTCCAGCGCCGTGTCGACTTGCCCCAGCAGGAACCCTCCGCGTTGTCGGCCGAGCACCTTTTTGACCGGGCAGCCGAAGTTGATATCGACGACGTCGAAGCCGGCCTCGACCAGGTGCCGAGCGGCCGGAGCAAAATCCTCGGGGTTGGCCCCCATCAACTGCCCGCCGACCGGATGTTCTTCGTCGCTGGTGCGCAGGATAGCGCCGCGCCTTGCGCCCCTTGGTCACTTCGTTGATGAACTGATCGAGCATCACCTCGCAAAGCGTATACGGCGCCCCCAGCCGCCGCGCGATCACGCGCATCGCCCAATCGCTGTAGCCCGACAGGGCCGCCTGCACGACGGGAAAGTCGAGTTCAATTGGTCCAATTCGCAGCGTGGGGAGCATCAAGGCGCGTGACGTCCGAGGGCTTCTTTTGATTCGCATCGAGGTGGTGACCATTGTATACGCCGTGCCTGAATCTCGCAGCGGGAGTAGCGTGTCCCCAGTCGGTCAGGGCTGGGCCTGAGGAGGTACGAATAAAGCCACACAGCGGCGACCCCGAATGGCCAGCGGGCGTCGGCCCCTGGTCCTGTGGACGCGAATCGCGATTCTTCCGAATGAACCCAAGGCTGCGAAGGGGCAACTGTAAGCAATTAAAAACAGGATGTTGATAAAAAACCACCAAGGGCACAAAGGACGAATTGAAAACAAAAAAACCAAACGCCAGCGCGCAAGGGTGCGCGCGGCGTTTGGTTGGACGCTTTTTAAAAACAGAAGCGTGTCGTGCTCGGTTGAGCCGGGATTGGACTTTGAAAGTGGTTAATGGTTGGTCACTCCTCGGCCATCGACCGAGCGGCGCGACACGCGGCATGCAGCACGAAGCACTCGTTTTACCAGTACGTCAAGTGACGGCGGCTTCCGCCACCGCCAAGCCAGGCTAAAAAACCTTCGTGCGGCAAAGACAGCCAGACCTGCCGCGCAAGAGCAGCGCCGTGGATCCCCGGCGCCGTCGTATTGCGGCAAGCGGCGAACATGTGGACGCAAGCGAACCCCGTAATCCTCGTGCCGCCGAAACGTGTCGGCGGGGATGGGCAGGTTCCAAAGACAAGACAACCAAGGTCCCAGGCTTGTTGCTCGTCCACACATCGCAGGCCATCCGACCGCGGGTGAGTATGCGGCAAGTGCTGGCCCGATTTCAAGCCGGAGATTTCAAACGCGTTCTTGTGGGAGAAATCGCGACGGCGACAGAGACGCGGTGAAAGCGTCCACGGCCATACTCACCCGAAGCGCAAGCGAGGGCTTTTCCGTATGCTGTGTCCTTCCTTGCTCGCGCTTCGGGTTGGTATGATTGGCAGACGTCGTCGACAACGCTCATCGCCGACCGCCTGAAGATTTGGTTTGGTTGGCGGCCTGTGACAAGCTTCCTTGTTCTCACTTGAGGAGGTCGCTTTGCGATTCGACGGGCCAGACGATCGAATCTACCCAGGGGGATACTTCGGCGGCTTGCGGCCCGGCAGATAGTCGTAGCAGCGCAGCACGGTGGCGATCGGATCGTCGCCGGGTTTCCAATGCGCGATTTTCATCCAGCGGGCGACGGTGCAATAGTGACCGAACAGCCAATCTTCCATGCAGCGTTTCAGAAAGGTCTGAAGTGCCTGCGAGATTTCGTCGTCGGTGTAATCAAGTCCCAGCCGATGGCGTGCGAGCACGTAGCACATCGTACCCTCCCCCTTGATGTGTCGCAGGCTCTTGGGTTTCGTGAGTCCGACACTTTCGTAGCGCGCCATGAGCGTGTCGAGTTGCCCCGATTGCAAATACGGCAGCAGCGAGAGTTGCATTTCGGTTCGGTTCAGATTGCCCTTTCCTTGAAACCATTTCTCTCGGAGTGCGACGCACTCGCGGAGACTCGATTTGTCATCACGCCCTTCGACCAACCAAGACGTCAGCGAATAATTGTCGAGTACGAACCGCAATCCGGGCGTATCGTGCTCCCCTTTTTCGATTGCTTCCTGCAAAAACCGACGCACTTTCGCCAGAACAGTTTTAGCAATGGCAAACTCGCCGACCAAAATGCATTGCAAGGCGATGTGCAACAGGTGGTTTCCGACACTACCGATGCATTCCCCACGTCGAGCCTCGTCAAGGCTCGCATTCTCGGCCAGGGCAATCAGATACTCGTGTAAACCCTTGCGTAATCGCTTGGGATCAAAGGTCATGGGGACCCTCCTAGACTCGAGTTCTTGGCAGCACCGGCGCCGAGCGTACGAACTTGAAATCGACGCAAGACCAATGCTTTTGTGGCACTTGCCTTGTCGGCTGGCGTTAGACTGGACAGTAGGACGGCATCGTATGCCTGCACAATGACATTTTCCAGCGATTGCTTGCCCTTCGCAAATGTCTTGGATGCCTGAATTCGAACAGGACTGCTGCGATACTTGACGTCCCAAAAAGTTACGACCTTTGTGCGAAGGTTAAACGTGATTATGTCCGCGCGATGTTTTCCGATTTTTTGACCCCAGAATATCACCGCGGTGTCGGGCAGTGAATGAAGGAACCGCGCCGCTTCCTCTTCTGTTACAACCGACACCACGTGATTTGGATGGGGTGTCGTGCGACCTCGTCGATTTGTAAGCCGGATCGTATCAACTGGCGGTGGAAACCGCGGCTTCTTACGGCCGATCGGCGTAGCGGTACGGGGCTTATTGGGACGGTTGCGTGGCCCGCGAATTCCGCGAGCACGGGAGGCCAAATAGACAGCCAGACCTGCCGCGCAAGTTGCAGCGCCGTGGATCCCCGGCGCCGCGTATCTGCGCGGCCAAGCGGCGAACATGTGGACGCAAGCGAACCCCGTAATCCTCGTGCCGCCGAAACGTGTCGGCGGGGATGGGCAGGTTCCAAAGACAAGACAACCAAGGTCCCAGGCTTGTTGCTCGTCCACACGTCGCAGGCCATCCGACCGCGGGTGAGTATGCCGCAGGTGCTGGCCCGATTTCAAGCGGGAGATTTCAAACGCGTTTCGTCGAGATGCACGCCGTGACCAGAGCCGAATAGCAAAGATCTTTCAGCGGGCAGAAGATCGGAAGGCCCATTGAAACGCGGCCTACCATATGGCACCCGCAATTGGATCAGGGCCGAGGAAATACTTCGTACCGCACCGGAATTGCAAGGTCCGGGCGATCAGACGGGTTTACCTGCGTGATTCGCTTCATTTGTGCTGTTGGAGGAGAAGCCGCAACGACACGAATGGCGATGTCGCCAGGGCGCTATTCCCGTTTTCTCTTGTGAACTCGTCGCTGACGATATAGCCGACGTACGTCCGCAGCTTGGAAACCAATAGGTCAAATCGCGCACGATTGTTCGTTGTGATCCCACAGTCAGTGATAATCAGTTCGAGATCGCCACGTGGCGTTCGAGCGATCATGTCAATCCTGTCAGTGTCCTCAAGCATCCAACACTCCGCATGGAGGTTTGTGAATCTGTCGATCATTTGGCGACCAGCGTAAAGCCAAGATCCGCAGGAATCTGGGCACGATCCATCAGCCGGTCCACATCGGCACAGTCGCTAATCACTTCGAGCACGCAACCGCGGCCGGCCGGGCGGACGTTCAGTTGAAAAATCTCCTTCGCACCTTTTCGCTTTTCGATCCACTCAGCGGCTGGAATGACGGAGATTTCGCCAAAGTCGGCGCTTTCGCCCGCCAGAATGGCGGCCGCCCGTGGTGTATACTCGCCAAGGGGTTCGACGCGCCAATCATGAGCGAGCGCGTTCAGCGGTCCACGGATCGACTCAAACTGCGAGGCATCGCACCTGGCGGCAATTTTGCACTCGTAGATCTTGGTCGAAACATGCTGCAACGCCCCACGCGCGGCCCGTAGCACGTGGGCATAGTCGGAAAAGCCACCAAACCATATGCCGAGGGCATCTTGTCCACCGAGCCCGGCGTGGATAAAGCGCAACTGCCAAGGCTCCTGGGAAGAAATGGTAAAGTGGCCCTGATTGAACTCGGTTTTGATCCCGCCGTCGAGGCCCATAGCGACCAGGATGCGTTCCACCAAGAAATGTCGGTACTCAATTTCCTGGAAGCCTTTGGACGCACTACCGATATGAAATCCAGCAAACCATCGACCTTCATTCCAGGAGGCGTGGACAAGCCACCCGCCGTGCACGGCCAGTTCGAACTTGCTTTCCACCGGCGATTCCAGATCAACAAGCGTCTGCCAACTGCAGAACATCTGTTTGGTCTGCGGCCCCATTTCGCCGATAAAGTCCTGGTGGGGGCCCGAGTCGCCGGGCGTTTCATAGTCGCGTCCAACGACTACCTGGTCCAGTTCGATTGCTGCCAAGGACTCAATTCGTCGAAACAGCAGTCCATGCGAGCTGAACTCCTGGAGCCCGGACCCGAAGGCGTCGAATTCGCTCTTCGCGTTCTTTTGCTGGTAGGCCCGGATTAGAGATGGCAGTCGGTCGACGGAGATTTCCCGCGACGCGCACGTACAAGAAGCCATTCATTGCAGGCCACCAGGCAAAAGAAAATCTCGACATTAGCCGCCTGTTCGACAGGTCGATTGTAGCACTCGATGGGCCTGCAAACTGTACATCATGGATTTTGCCAAGCTCCATCACGTTGAAGAAAATGATCTGCCATGAGCGAGGCCAAGGCAAAGCTGATCCCCACCTTTAAGTAACGTCTTGTCTAGTAGTCTTAGCGGACGCTGTTCGTGCCAGTGACGCTGCTTGCGTGACGCGTCCGCCTCCTGCGATCTGCCCTACATCGTTTTCCGTCGACGATTTCCCATCCGCTCAAAGACCTCTACAATTGGCAGCGACGAAATAGATGGGCATTCGCGTTTGGCGTTGAGCGTGGCGGGGGCTTATGAAGATTCTCTATCTGGCGGCCGGGGCGGCCGGCATGTATTGCGGCAGTTGCCTGCACGACAACACGCTGGCGGCCGCGCTCTCGGCGCTGGGTGAGGATGTGCTGCTCGTGCCCACCTACACGCCGCTCCGCACCGATGAAGATAGCGTCAGCGATTCGCACCTCTTCTTTGGCGGCGTCAACGTCTTCCTGCAGCAGCACTCGTCCATCTTTCGGCATACGCCCTGGTTTCTGGATCACCTGCTCGACAACCCGCGGATGATCGCGTGGCTGACGCGGGGCGGACCGAGCATTGAGCCGGAGCGGTTGGGAGACCTGACGGTCTCGATGCTCGAAGGCGAACATGGCCGGCAGCGGAAGGAAGTGCGGAAGCTGGTACGGTGGATCGAGCAGGAAGCCCGGCCCGACGTGGTACACCTGTCGAATGCCATGCTGATCGGCGTGGCCCACGAGATTCGCAAGCTGGGCATTCCCGTGCTGACGACGCTCTCGGGCGAGGACATCTTTCTGGAAAAGGTGCCGCCGCCACACTACGATCGCGCGCGGCAGGTGCTGCGTGAGCGGGCCGCCCAGCTCGACGGCCTGGTCGCGCTCAATACTTATTACGCCGACTACATGGCCGACTACCTGAGTGTGCCGCGCGAGCGGGTGCACGTGATTCCGCACGGGCTGAATCTGGCCGGCCACGGCACGCGGCCCGCCGCGGCCGGCGAGCCACGGACGATCGGGTTCTTGGCGCGGATTTGTCCGGACAAAGGGCTGCACAACCTGGTGGCCGCGGCCGAACTGCTGCAGGCTGACTCGGAAGTGCCGCCGTTCCGGGTTCGCGCGGCCGGCTACCTGGGCAAGCTCGACCGACCCTACCTGGAGACGATCCAGCGGCGGACCGACGCCTGGAACCGCCCCGGGGCCTTCGAGTATGTGGGCGAGGTGTCGCGCGCCGAGAAGATCGCCTTTTTGCAGGGACTCGACGTGATGAGCTTGCCCACGGTCTATCGCGAGAGCAAGGGCATCAGCGTGCTGGAGGCGTTGGCCAACGCGGTGCCGGTGGTGTTGCCCGATCACGGGGCCTTTCCCGAAACGATCGAGCAGTCGGGGGGCGGCCTGCTGCATACGCCCAACGACCCCCAGGCGCTGGCCGCCGCCCTCAAACGGCTGCTGGTTGAACCCGAATTGGCCCGTGATTTGGGGAAAAGCGGACAGGAGGCGATTTTCGAACGTTTCACCGCGTCGGCCATGGCCGAGCAGACCCGCGCGCTTTATCGGCGTGTGCGGGCCGACTTTCGGGCTTAAAAAGGGGGAACAAACCGGCCCGGCCAGTCGGGCTTGGCAGGCCCTTTTTCCAGCGCAATAAGTGCTTGCATTGCGCTAAGCGGCAAAGGTACATTTAACTTGCCTGAGCCCTGGAGCCGGCCGACTTGACGCGGCGACAAGAGCGGGGTGCCGGATGCACGCGTCATTAGTCTTTGTACGGGTAGAAACCGCACCCCAAACGAGCGCAAAGGACATTATGTGATGGCGAAGAAGATTTACGTCGGAAACCTGCCCTGGTCGACCACGTCGGCTTCACTCGAGGCGCTGTTCAGCGCCCACGGCACCGTGCAATCGGCCGAAGTGATCTCCGACCGCGAAACGGGCCGTTCGCGCGGCTTTGGGTTCGTGGAGATGGAATCCGACGACGCTTGCCAGCGGGCGATCGACGCGTTAAATGGCACGGAAATCGACGGCCGAGCCATTACGGTGAACGAAGCCCGTGAGCGGGCTCCCCGGACGGGCGGTGGCGGCGGCTACGGGGGTGGCGGCGGTGGCTATGGCGGCGGCCGTGGAGGTCGTGGCGGCGGCGGCGGTGGTCGCCGCGACTACTGATAATCGACCCGCGAAGCGTTCGTCAAACGAGTTCGCCGTATTGATTCGGCTCGCCCTGCGATTTTGCGCGTGCCGCGGAGGGGCTGCTTTCTCGGCGGCGGCTGGCGTTAGGGCTTGCATTTTGGCCGCCAAGCGGCTCAGATAGTGGGGTTCCAACTCGACTTAGGAAGTACAGGTTACACTCGTGGCATTCAAGAAATTCAAAGGGCCCCCGAAGCGGCGGTCGAACAAGAATAAGGTTCGGGCGAAGAAGAAGGACCCCATCTTCGTCGATGGCGAGCGTCCGCGCCCGATGTATGTGGACTACAAGGATTTGGACCTGCTCGGCAAACTCACCAATCGCCAGGGCAAGATCGTCGGACGCCGCAAGAGCGGTTGCACGGCGGCCAGCCAGCACGCCGTGACGCTGGCAGTCAAGCGGGCTCGCTTTATGGCCTTGCTGCCGTACGTTGGCGACTGAAAGGCTGTTTGCGTCTCGACGTGGTTTGCAGCTAGTCTACGGGTTTGATGCTAGTTGAAGGCTAACACCTCGAAGCGTCGGCGAGTCCGGGTCGTTTCCAACCGGTACAGCACGACGCTTTTTGTGCGCGCGTGGCTGGCAGTGTTCTCGTCCGTGGCTTGCGCATCCAGGGCCTGATTGTGCAGCCACCTTTGCGGAATCTCTTCTCATGACGCAACCCTACCGAACCACGCGGCGCGTCGAGTTTCGCGACACCGACGCCGCGGGAATCGTGCACTTTTCCGTGTTCTTTGTCTACATGGAGCAGGCCGAGCACGAGTTGTTGCGTCACCTGGGGCTGAGCGTGATGCACATTGACGACGACGGGAAGCTTTCGTTCCCGCGCGTCGGCGCCCGTTGCGATTACCAGCGATCGGTGAAATTCGAGGACGTGCTCGAGATCGAAGTTTCGATCGTACGGTTGGGGCAAAAAAGTCTCACTTATGAATTCAATTTCAGCCACGACGGCAAACCCGTGGCCAGCGGCCAGACCACGACCGTCTGCTGCCGCTTTGAGGAAGACGGCACGCCGCAGTCGGTCGCCATCCCCACATGGATGGCCGAGAAACTCAAAACCGTGACCGTGTAATCTCCTCCCGGCCGGCGCCCATGTATCTTGAACAACTTACGTTGCGTCTGGCCGCGGGCCTGGAACATGTCGAGACGGATTGGCGCGCGCGGCAACTCGAATATCTTCGCGCGGCGCAGCGTGCCGACGGGGGCTTTGCCGGCCGTGAGGGCCAAAGCGATTTGTACTACACGTCGTTCGCGGTTCGCTCGCTTGCGCTACTGGGCGGACTGGAAGGCGATGTTGCCAGCCGTGCGACGGCGTTTCTGCAAAGCCGGTTGGCCGGGCAAGTGCCGATTGTCGATTTCCTGTCGCTCATTTATAGCGCCAAGACGCTGGAAATGGTTGCTGGCCTCGACGTGTTCGCCGGGCAGCCGAACACCTGGACGACCGGTGTCGCGGCAGCGTTGGAAGCGCTGCGCCGCGAAGACGGGGGCTACGCCAAAACGCCCGAGGGAGCGGCCAGCAGTGTGTATCACACGTTTCTGGTGGTGCTGTGCCAGCAATTGATCGGCCAGCCCACTCCACAGGTTGAACGGCTTGTCGACTTCGTTCGCGCGCGCCGGCGGGATGACGGGGGCTTTGTCGAGATGAACGTCATGAAGCGCAGCGGCACGAATCCCACCGCCGCCGCCGTGGGACTGCTGACAATCTTTGACGCCGTGGACAACGAAACGCGCGAGGGCGTGGTCGAGTTTCTGCTCGATGCACAAGACGACGGCGGCGGCCTGCGGGCCAATTCTCGCATTCCCATTGCCGACTTGCTCAGCACGTTTACCGGGCTGCTGACGCTGGCCGATCTGGGTGCAATGCACGAAGCCGATCTGGAGGGTGCGCGGCGGCTCGTCAATTCGCTACAATTGGCGGACGGAGGATTTCACGGCGCCGCCTGGGACACCGGCGACGACGTGGAATACACATTTTACGGAATCGGCACCACGAGCCTGCTGGCGGCTCCGCACATGGATAGCACGGCACCCGATGGCTGAACTCGTCGTCGACAATGTCACCAAGTCGTTTCCCACCCGGGCCGAGCCGCTCGAGGTGCTGCGCGGCGTGTCGTGTCAGTTGAGCGGGGGCGAAAATCTGGCCGTCACCGGTCCTAGTGGCTGCGGCAAGAGCACGCTGCTGCACATCATCGGCACGCTCGACATGCCAACGTCGGGTCGCGTGACGCTCGACGGCGACGATCCGTTTCAATTCGACGAGCGGCGGCTGGCGGCCTTTCGCAATCACAAGATCGGCTTTGTCTTTCAAGACCATCATCTGCTGCCGCAATGCTCGGTGCTCGAAAACGTGCTGTTGCCCACGCTGGCCGACGGCCAGGCGCGGCCCGAGGCGGTCGAACGGGCCCGCATGCTGCTGGAGCGCGTGGGGCTGCAAAACCGGCTCGACCATCTGCCGGCCGAGCTTTCGGGCGGAGAGCGCCAGAGAACGGCCATCGCGCGGGCGCTGGTGAATCGGCCGGTTCTGCTGCTAGCCGACGAGCCAACCGGAAACCTCGACCGCGCGACCGCGACCGGCGTGGCCGAGTTGCTCATCGAACTTCAAGCTTACGAACGCACCATGCTCATTGTGGTGACGCATAGCCTGGAACTTGCCGGCATGCTCCAACGACGCGTGGAACTCAATGCAGGTCAGCTCGAACCCACCGCCGTCTAACCCGGGCCGTTTTTCGCTCGGCAGCCTGATCGGGTCGGGGCTGCGCTATCACTGGCGCACGAACCTGGCCGTGGCGCTTGCCGTGATGGCCTCGAGCGCCGTGCTCACTGGCGCCCTGCTGGTTGGCGACTCGATGCGCGGCAGTCTGCGGCATCTGCTGCTGGACCAACTCGGGCAGATCGACGAAGTGTTGGTGACCGATCGGTTCTTTCGCACCGAACTGGCCACCGAAGTGGCCGGCGGCGCGGAGTTTAACAAGTACTTCTCGGCGGCCGTGCCGGCAATCTACGTGCAGGCGACGGTTGACAATCCGGAAAGCGCGCTGCGCGCCGGACAAGTAGCGGTGATCGGCAGCGATGCGTCGTTCTGGAAGCTGGGAGAAGGCGGGCCAGAGACAGCGCCGGGGCGCGGCGAAATCGTGCTCAACGCTCCACTAGCTCGGGAAATCGGCGCGAAGGTTGGCGACGAGGTGCTGATGCGCATCGGCAGCGCCAGCCAGATTCCCGCCGATAGCGCCCTGGGACGCAAGACCGAGACGATCCGCAACCGCCGACTCACCGTTTCGGCCATCATTCCGGCCGATGGATTGGGGCGCTTTGCGCTGAGCCCCAGTCAATTGGTGCCGCTCGATGCCTTCGTGGCGGTCGAAACGCTGCAGGACGCATTGGAGCAGCCAGAGCGGGCGAATGCGATCTTCGTGGCTGGCCGCGAGGGACTCACGCCAACGCCGGCGGCGCACGCCGAACTCGTCAAGTTGCTCCAGCCAAGACTGGCCGACTACGGCATCACGATTCAGCAGCACCGTTTGGGTTATGTGCAGTTGACCAGCAATCGCATGCTCGTCGATCCGGTGGTGGTCGAGGCGGCCATGAAAGCGTTCGCCGCCGACCAACCGCAGGCGGTGTTTACCTATCTGGCCAACACGATTGCCCTGGGCGACAAGGAAATCCCCTACTCGACGATTTCCGCCCTCGACTTTCAAACCGCTCCGCCACTCGGCCCCTTCAACAACTCCGCAGGCAAACCGATCGCGCGGCTGGCCGACGATGAAATCGTGCTGAACACCTGGGCGGCCGAGGATTTGGGGGCGAAGCCGGGCGATACGATCGAAATCTCCTACTTCGAACCCGAGAGCACGCACGGCAAGGTCCGCGAAGCGAAAGCGACGTTTCGGCTCAAGGACGTCGCCGCGCTCGCAGGTTTGGCCGCCGATCCTGACCTGACGCCGCAGCTGCCCGGCGTGACCGATCAGCTTTCGATCAGCGATTGGGATCCGCCATTTCCGTACGACCCGACGCGCGTCCGCGACAAGGACGAACAGTACTGGGACGAGCATCGCACGACGCCCAAGGCGTTCATCTCGCTGGCTGCCGGACGCAAGTTGTGGTCGAGCCGTTTTGGCGATACCACGGCGGTGCGATTCGCGCCGCCGCCGGGACCGACGCTGCAAGCCCAGGCCGATCAACTCGTGCTGGCCCCGGCCTCGATGGGATTCATTTTCCGGCCGATCAAACGGCTGGGGCTGGAGGCCTCGCGCGGCACCACGGCCTTCGACGGGCTGTTCATCGGGTTCAGCTTGTTCATCATGGTCGCGTCGCTGCTGTTGGTTGCCCTGTTGTTTCGCCTGGGCATCGAGCAGCGGGCCGAAGAGATCGGCGTGCTGCGAACCGTCGGCATGCGCAACCGGCGGATTCTGGTCGTGCTCGCCGTGGAAGCGCTCGTCGTCACGGCAGTCGGCTCGCTGCTAGGTGTCGTCGCCGGCGTGGGCTACGCCTGGCTGATGCTCGTGGGCCTGACCACCTGGTGGGTCGACGCCATCAGCACGCCGTTTCTTACGCTGTACGTTACACCCACCAGTCTTGTCATCGGTTTCGTGGGTGGACTGATCGTTTCGCTGCTGACCGTGCTGTGGACGCTACGGCGGCTGAAAAGAATCTCCGTGCGGCGGCTATTGGCCGGTCAGGCACAAGAAGATCGCTTTGCCGCGCGCGGCAGCTCGCGCACCGGGTTGTGGGTTGCGGCGGCGCTGTTGGCGCTGGCGGCCATCTCCGGCGGCATGGCTCCCTGGCTGAGCGGCGAGGCGCAGGCCGGGGCCTTTGTTGGCGCGGGCGCGTTGGTCTTGGCCTCGGCGCTCACCTTCCTGGCCAACCGCATGCGCCGCGGCGCGATTACCAGCAACGTTGCCGCGGGCGCCATGCCGATCGCACGGTTGGCCGCACGCAACGGCGCCCGCAATCCGAGCCGCAGCGTGCTGTCGATCGGGCTGATCGCGGCGGCCAGTTTTCTGATCGTGGCCCTCTCGGCGTTTCGGCTTGACCCGGCGTCGCTGGCCAGCGGGCCCCATAGCGGCAGCGGTGGTTTTTCGCTGGTGGCGCAAAGCGATGCGCCGATTTACCAGAACCTAAGCGACCCAGCCGGCCGTGAAGAGCTCGGCCTGACGCAGGAGGCCGACGAAGTGCTTGCCAAGTGCCAGGCGTTTTCGCTGCGCGTCGAGTCGGGCGACGACGCAAGTTGCTTGAATCTCTACCAGGCTACCCAACCACGGATCCTGGGCGTTCCGCAGGCGCTCATCCAGCGCGGCGGTTTTACCTGGGGAGCGTCGCAAGCAAAAACATCGGAGCAATCGGCGAATCCCTGGTTGTTGCTCGACGAGAAGCTGCCGCCGGCGCCGGACGGCGTACGCGTCGTACCGTCGGTCGTTGACTTCAACACGGCCACCTATAGCCTGCACAAAGCGCTCGGCGACGTGATCGACGTCGTCGACGGCAACGGCCACACCGTGCGGCTGCAAATCGTCGGCCTGCTCAAGAACAGTATCTTTCAGGGCGACATGCTGATTGGCGAAACGGCGTTTCTCGACCTGTATCCCGAGGTCAACGGCTATCGTTTCTTTCTGGTTGACACAGACGGCGAGCCAATCGACAAGGTGCAACAATTGCTCGAAGAGTCGCTGGGTGATTACGGCTTCGACGCCGAAACGAGCCGCGGGCGGTTGGCCGGTTTCTTTGCCGTGCAGAACACTTACCTCTCGACGTTCCAGAGCCTTGGCGGCCTGGGGCTGCTGCTAGGCACGTTCGGCCTGGCCACGGTGCAATTGCGCAGCGTGCTCGAACGCCGCGGCGAACTCGCGTTGATGCGGGCCGCCGGCTTCCGCCGCGCACTGCTTGCGCGGCTGGTGATGATCGAGAACACGCTACTGTTGGTCGGGGGACTCGGCGTGGGCATTCTGGCGGCGCTGGTGGCCGTGTTGCCGCATTGGCTCAGCGGCGGTGCGAGCGTGCCCTGGCTGTCGCTGGCCGCGACCCTGGCCACGGTGCTCGTCGTTGGTTTGCTGGCCGGGCTGCTCGCCGTGCGAGCGACGCTACGAGCGAAACTGCTGCCCGCGCTGCGCGAAGAGTAACTTCCCTCTAGCAACCTGCGGCATCGTTGCCGATAATGCGCCCCTGCCCCGCCGTTCCTCGATTTTTTTGGAGCCGATCCGCCATGAAAGGCCTTGCCGCCCTGCTACTGTCGATCTTTCTGGCCATGATCTGCTGGGGCGTTTACGGACCCGTGCTGGCGGTGGGCCGCGCCGACATGCTGGGGAGCTCGCTCAAACCGTTCATCTGCGTGGGCATCGCGTATTTTCTGATCGCGGTGTTGGCACCCGTGATCACGCTGCGGCTGAAGGGCGAAGGGGGGCACTGGAGCACCACCGGCATCGTCTGGAGCCTGGCGGCCGGTGCGGCCGGCGCGGTGGGAGCCTTGGGCATCATTCTGGCTTTGGCGTTTCGTGGCAGCCCGATTTACGTGATGCCGCTGGTCTTCGGCGGCGCGCCGGTGGTGAACACGTTTCTGACGATGTACTGGTCGAAGTCGTTCAAGCAAATCAATCCGATCTTCATCGCCGGGCTGATCCTGGTGATCGTCGGCGCGGTCACGGTACTCATCTTTCGCCCGCACGGCGGACACGGGCCGGCCCCGCAGCAAACCGCGGCGACGGAATCCGAGGGCAAGCCGGCCGTGGCCGAAAAGACGCCCGCCAAACACGAACTGGGCGCCGGCGAGACCACTTGGGAACGCTACAGCATGGTGATGCTGTTCACGGCCATGACGGCGCTGTCGTGGGGTGTGTACGGTCCGACGCTGCATCGTGGCCAGATGGGGATGGCCGGCAGCCGGCTGCGGCCGTTCATTTGCGTCGGTGTGGCCTACTTTCTGATCGCGGTGATCGTGCCCACGCTGATCCTGTTGCAGTGGGAAGATCCCGGGAAGTTTACCGTCAGCGGTTCGTTTTGGAGTCTGGCTGGCGGCGCGGCCGGCGCGGTCGGCGCGCTGGGCATCATCATGGCCTTTAATTTCGGCGGCAAACCGATCTTTGTCATGCCGCTGGTGTTCGGCGGCGCGCCGGTGATCAATACGTTTGTCAGCGTTACGCAGGCGGGCCAGTGGGGCGACTTACACGCGATGTTTTTCGCCGGATTGATCGTGGTGGTGGCCGGCGCCGTGACGGTGCTGGTGTTCGCCCCCAAGCCGGCGCCGCATGCTCCGCCCCCCAGCGAGGAGCCAAATCCCGAAACGGCCACGGCCTAACGAGGTCTTACGCTGAGACGGCAAGCGAGCGAAGCGCGAAGGTTGAGCGGCATGGAACCACGGGAGGCAATGCAGGGGATCGAAACGCAACTGGCCCACGTATGGATGGTGCGCGCGTTTCTCAAGCATTCCGACGAAGCCGCCGAGGACGAGGAACTGGCGGAAATCCATCGGGCGTTGTACGACTATCAGCTCGCCGTCGGCGGCGCCTGGCGCGAACAGAATGCCGCTGAGTACCTGAAGCTGGCGCGTAAGAAATTCTCCAAGCTGCGGGCGACAGCCGAGGCGTTCGCCCAGATCCAGCCGGAGGTCTCCTCGCACACGAACTTCCAGATGGCGGCTGCTTCGTTGACGGCCGCCGTTAGCGAAATCGGGCGATTGCTGGAGTCGACAGGTGTCTAGACCGCCCCGCTTTTTTGTGTCGGCGCCGCCGCCGACCTAGTACCATGAGGATAGACGAGGTCGGTCTTTTCACTCGGCGAGAGAGATGGTCGGCAATTACCATCGAGGCGCATTCGACGTCGCGGACAGCATGCTTGGTCCGCCCGAGGACGATTGGTGGCACAAGTACGTGCTGGGAGTTGCCGCCCCGGCCGCCGCGATCGTTTACAGCATCGTGCAGCTGGTGAGCCAGGGAATTAGCCCCTGGGTCGCGTTTGTGAGCAGCGCGGCCCTCTTCGCTCATGTCCACTACTTTTGGAGCCTGACGCCGCAACTCCAACGTTTTGCCGACTTGGTAAAGAATATTCTGGCCGTGCCGCTCATTTGCCTGATCCTTTATGGCGGGTACGTGCTGGCGACCAACTTTTGATCCGATTGGCGATTTGCCGGGGCTGGGGGTAGAATAGGATCTGCCGCATCGAGCGGGCCGGCAGTGGGCAAGCTGCCATCACGCGTGCTGCTCGGGCGGGGGGCGCTTCACTTCGCGGAAAAGAGATGGCCATGAATCTTCCCACCCCAATTGCCCAGGGGAATCTATCGACTGGCAGACCGCCCGTACGGGTTCGCGCCGAGTTGTCGAACGACGCTCGGGCGGACGCGCCGGCAGCGATGCTGCTCGGGCTAAACGTGCGAGGCGCGAGCGGCCGGGGCGGTTTTACGCTGATTGAAATGCTGGTCTCGCTGGCCATCACGTTGATCATGATGGGGGCCGTGGTGACGCTGTTTGGCGTGCTCAGCGATAGCGTCTCGGCCAGCCGCACGCTGATCGAAATGTCCGAACGCCTCGGCTCCGCCCGCGACCAGATCCAACGCGATTTGCAAGGTGCCACCGCAACGATGGCCCCGCCGCTTCGCCCGGAAATGGACGAGGGGTATTTTGAGATCGTTGAGGGCGCATCTAATGACGATCATCCGCGAAGGATTGCGCAGGCAAACGGCATAAAGTCGAGCATATCCGGCGTAAGTCCTCCAGCGAGCTGGACCCTGTTTGGCGATACAGACGACATTTTGATGTTCACGGTTCGCAGTCGAGGCGCGCCGTTCGTGGGTAAAGCGCTCGTTGGTGGCGTAAACACCACGATTGAGTCGCCGCTCGCCGAGGTGATTTATTTCCTCGTGCAAGACGGGCCGATCATGGACGCGAGCGTCGTGGACTCAATGAATAATCCAGTTCCGACAAAACTGTGCACGCTCTATCGACGGGTGTTGTTGGTGTCGCCGAACGTCGGGCAAACTTCTAGTCCGCTGAACAGTTTCAGAACAGACAATGACCTATCAGCCCGGTTCGAGACAATTTCAGGAACGCCGACGATGGTTCCAAACTCGCTTGGCGATCTTACCAAGCGAGAGAACAGGTTCGCGCACTACGGAATTTCGTCTTTCTCGTTTCCCTTCAGTGGTGACCCGGCCGTGATACCATCGGTGCCATTTGCTTCGCCGGGAACACCGGTGATGCCCGCGTCACTAAACTCGTCGCCGCAAGAAAATGCCCTACTTAAACCGATGGCTGGCCAGAGACTTGGCGATGACGTACTGCTAACGAACGTCCTCGCATTTGATGTGCGAGTATGGGATGCTGACGCACCGGTCAAAGTTGACAGTTCCGGAACGGTTGCATTAGAACCTGGCGATCCAGGATGGCCGGCTGCCAGTACAGTTATCAGCATGGGGGCATATGCCGATTTGGGCTATTACTCTGCGGCGAACTCCCAGTTTTCGGCGCAGAATCCGGACAGAAAGCCACTCAGCGCGTTTATCCCTGCATGGCGCGTTTATGATACGTGGTCCCTGCACTACGAAAACAACGGTATAGACGAAGATGGAGATGGATTCATGGACGCCGGCACGAACGGATTGGATGACAACGGAAACGGGCTTGTAGATGAAGCGGCTGAATTCGATACGCATCCTCCCTATCTAACTCCGCTGCGCGGCGTCCGCGTAACAATTCGCGTCTATGAGCCCAACAGCAAGCAAATTCGCGAAGCCGTCGTGATCCAACGGTTCGACTCGAAGTAGAAGTGAACGATGATGGCGGATGGATGAAGGATGAGTGAGACTTGGATTCACCGCTACGTTGGACGCTGATTCTTTCTCATCCTTCCTACTTCTGCCTTCTCCCCCATGCACCAGATTCGTCTTCGCGGGCCTTGGGAACTTACGCCGCTGGCGCGCGTGGTCGTAACGTCGACCGGCCAGCAGGAAGTTGCCAAGGATCTGCCCGCGGGCGGGCGGATTCAAATGCCCAGCGACGGCCGCGAGCTACTGGGCGACGATTTTACGGGCCGGGCGCGGCTGACGCGGCGGTTTAACCAGCCGACGAATCTCGATCCGCGCGAGCGGGTGCTGCTGGTCCTTGCCAGCCTCGACGAGCGGGGTGTCGTTCGGCTCAACGGCGAGCAACTCTCGGTGGCCGCCGATTCGGCGACGGCGCGTCGCCACGACATCACGCGGCAGCTCAAGCTGCACAACGTACTGGAAATCGACCTCCCCTACCCCGGCGTCCCCCTCGGCGACGTACATTTGGAGATCACGCCGTAGCCTAACGTGATGCTGGCTGCTTCTTTACTTCCGCCCAATGCGTCACGGCGTTGCTGCCCCAGGCGTCGGGAAGCGTATGCGTGGTGGCCGAGCCATTGAGTTTGTCGTCGCGCAGCTTCAGCTCGAGCTGAATGTTGTAGTCGCGGCCTCGATGGTCCTCGTATGGCAGCCTGCCGGCGAAGCGGCCACGGAGGAAACCGTCGCGATAGGAGACGTTGCTGAGCAGGGTTTCAAGCTGCTTGCCCAATCGCACGTGAACGTCGCCGTCATCCTCGAACACCAGCCGCAGCCGCGTGCGGCCTTCGTACGTAGCGATGTCGCCGTTCCAGGTACCTACCAGTTCGGCGCTCGGTACAAATGGTTTGGAGTCGGCGCCGTCTTCCTCGTCCTTCTTCGTGTTGTCGCTTGCCGGCTGCTTTTCGGAATCGGGTTTCTCCGGCAGGAGGATGTCGGTGATCAGGTCGGGGAGCCGATAGGCCAACGGGCTGCGGCTGTTAGCCAGCACGACCACGGCCAAGCGCTCGGCCGGCACCATCCGCACGCAGGTCGACACGCCCGGCATGCCGCCGGTGTGCTGCACGCAGGCGTAGCCCCGCTGATTCGTGAACGAGCCCCAACCGATGCCATAACCGGCATCGGACGAGCTGCTGGCCGTCGGCACTTGCATGGCATCGATCGAAGCGTCGCTGAGAATCGGCCGCTGCTCGGCCAGGTGCTCCTTCATGTGAAACATCGCAAAGCGGGCCAGATCGTGGGCGCTCGCATACACGGCCGAGGCGCCGTTGTGATCGAACGTATAGAACGGGATCCGCTTTCCCTCGGGCGTGTAGCGGATCGCCTCGTGCGGCTCGAGGCCCGGGGCAACGTCAATCGAAGTGTGCGTCATCCCCAGCGGCAGAAAGACCTCCTCGCGCATGAAGTCGGCGTACTTCTTCTCGCCGATCCGCTCGATGACATAGTCGAGCAGACCGTAGCCGAGGTTGCTGTATTGGTAGCGCTCGCCGGGCGCCGTAACGAGGTTCGCGTAGCGACGAATCGTCTCGTCATAGCCGGGCGGCGCGAAAGTCTCATCCTCATAAAAAAACTGGTAGTGCAGCGGCAAGCCAGAGGTGTGGTTAGCCACGCGACGCACGGTGGCGTCGGCGGCATTGCCCACGCGAGCCCGCAACTTGGCTTCGCCCAGGTAGTCATCGATCGGTTTGTCCAGGTCGATGAGTCCCCGTTCAACTAACACCATGAGCCCCGTGGCCGTGACCGGCTTGGAGACGCTGGCGACCGAATACATCGTGTGCTCACTGGCAGGCGTGCGGTTTTCGCGGTCGGCCAGCCCGAAACCTTGTTCCCAGATAATCTCGCCATTGTGGACGACGGCCAGAGCGATCGAGGGGAGATTACTGTCGACCAGCGCCCGCGTGATGCGTTGGCGAACCGAGTCGAACTGGTCTTCCGCTTGCGCCGCCGGCGAACTTGCCAGCGCCAGCGCGGCAATTGCCAATCCGACGGGCCATCGATGAGAGCGAGCCATGGCGAACACCCTGCGAGTGGGCTAAGGATTGACAAACTTCACGCAGACCGGCGAGCCAACTTGCAGCTGCTGCCCGGTCGGCTTGAGTTTTCCGCTGTCGGCGTCGATTCGAAAAATGGTGATCGTGCCGGAGGCCTGGTTGCCGGCCAAGAGGTACTGGCCGGTTGGATCGATGCCGAATCCCCGGGGCGTCTTGCCTTGCGTGGAGATGTTCTGAATCTGCGATAGCTTGCCGGTCTTCTCATCGACGGCAAAAACGGTGATCGTATCGTGGCCGCGGTTTGAGCCATAAACGAAGCGTCCGCCGGGATGCACCTGCACTTCGGCCGTACTGTATTCCGGTCGCACGGACTCGCCGTCGGGGAGCGTGCTGAGGGTTTGAATTTCGGTTAGTACGCCGTCTTTGGCATCGTAGTCGAACGCGGTGACCGTGCAGGCGATCTCATTGATCACGTAGGCGTGTTTACCGGAGGGGTGAAACGCGAAGTGCCGAGGGCCAGCACCGGGCGCGACCGAAACCGACGGCGGATCGTTTGGCGTGAGCGTGCCGGCCGCCGGATCGAGCTTATAGACGAACACCTTGTCGAGCCCCAAGTCGGCCGCGACGGCGAAGCGATTGTCGGGCGCAGGATTGATCGAGTGGGCATGCGGTCCTTCCTGTCGCTGCGGGTTCACGCTCTTGCCGTGATGTTGAATGGCTGAAGCCGCAGGCGAGAGTTTGCCGTCGGGGCCGATGGGCAACGAGGCGATACTGCCGTCGCCATAGTTGGCCACCATTGCCACCTGGCCGGTCTTGTCGACCGTGACGTGGCACGGCCCGCGCCCTTCGGACGATTGATGATTGAGCTTGCCGAGCTTGCCGGTCGAGCGGTCGAGGGTGAACGCACTGACGCCGCCGGTGGGTTTGCCGTCGAGATCGGCGATTTCGCTCACCGAGTAGAGAAACTTTTGCGTTGGGTGCACGGCCAGGAACGAGGGGTTCTTCACTTCGGCGGCCAACCCCAGCGGCGTGCACTTGCCGGTCTTCAGGTTCAGGCGATAGGCATAGATGCCTTGGCTGTTGGGCCCGCTGTAGGTGCCGACATAGACCAGCAGCTCGTTGGGCGACTGGGCCTCGGCGGCGGACTGAAACAGGCTCGTGCCCAGGAGTGTTGCTCCGAGAAGGGGCAGCAGCGAGTAATACAGTCGGAAGGCAGCGGGCTGGCGAGGCATGATGGGGAAGCTCCTGGCGGGGGTGAGAAATCGATCGGCCGGCGCGATTGTAACTCCCCGCCAGGCGGCAAGCTACCAACGAACCGGTAGCGGTGCTGGCGAGCGAAAAAGGCCTCGGCTTGGAATTGACGCCCGAGGGGCTCGGCGATACTCTCCTCGCCCGCCTGCTCTCGGCGGAAACGGCGTTTCATTGGCCGGAACCATGGAGGTAATACGATGCGGATTGCATTCGGATGTCTGATCGCGCTGCTTTTGGCATACCCGTGCTTGGGCCAAGGCAGAGACCGGGCGCCGGCCTGTCCACGAGAGGCCTATTGCCCGGCGGCTTCGGCGAATGCGGCCGCGTTCCACACGGCGCGTGCCCACACGAAGGCATGTGCCAAAGGCACCGCCTGCCAAGACGCGGCCGCCTACGAAGCCCCGACGACTGTTGGCCGAGTCCAGGCTTGCGGAGCCCGGCAGGCGTGCAACGCGAACAAAGCATGTGAGGGCGAGTCCTGCCAAGCCGGTTCCATCGACACCCAGACCAGTGGGGCGATGTTCGGCGACATGGTCGTTTGCGGCGCTGGGACGAGCTGCGGCAAGCTGGCCGCGAAGGCCAAGACTTGCGCTTGCAAAGGTGCGAGTGCGGAAGATCAAGCGTGCTGCAAGTCGGCGGGCGTTTGTGCCAAAACCGCAGCGTGCTGCGAAGGTGGTGAATGTCCCGAGGCGCTCGCGACCGACGTCGCCGGAGACTGCACGAAGGGCAAGTGCTGCAAGAAAGGAAGCTGTGAAGCCGTTGCCACAGCTTCCGATGAGCAGTGCCCGCAATCGGAGTGCTGTAAGCAAGAGGTCGCTACTGACGCCTGCTGCGCCGCGACCGTGGCCGTTTGCCCTGCGGGCACGTGCTGCGCTGAGTCGACTTGTACCGACGAGGAGACGATGACCGTCGAGCAGTTGGAACACTTGGACGAGGCCGCGACGCACCTGGCCGCGGCAGGGCTATTGGACGAGGCCGAGAAGGTTCGCCATCGAGCCGAACGACAACGTCAGGAGCTGGTAAAGCAACAGGCGGCCGAACTTGCACGGCTACAGGGCGAACTGGAGGAGTTGCATGTCAGTAGACCTGCATCAAAGCAAGTTGCCCTTCGTGTCCAGGTGCTCGAAGTTTCATTGACGAGTTTGAATCATCTCGGTTTTGCCGCGGCACTCTTCAACGAGTCGAGCGATTCAACGAACGGCCAAGAAACGATTAAGGGGCGACGAATTACGCTTACGTTGGGAGACCCCGAGGGAATCCGTGGATTGGTTTCAGCGCTCCAGAATCAAAATCTGGCCAAGGAGTTGGCGTCAGCGACCCTTCTGATGCTCGATGGTCAACCGGCATCATTTACCAGCGGCGGTAGCGTGGCCACTCCTGTCGTGCGTCCCGACAAGTCTATCGAAGTCAAGCTCCAGGATTTCGGCACGCGGATCGATGCCGCCCTGGATTTCATCGCCGCGAATCGGGTCCGCCTGGCAATTCACCCCAAGGTGACGCAACTCGATCCTTACTTTGGGATGAAGGCCGTCGGCATCAAGGTCCCAGGTCTCCGGGTTCAAGAGATCGAAACCGGTTTTGACATGGAATTGGGCCAAACCGCCGTCCTGGGTGGACAGGTGCAGCAGCGGGTGACGGCCGAAAAGCATGTCGGTCTGTTCACAACGGAGACGAAAACGGTTCGCAGCGAGGTGCAAACATTGTTTCTCGTGACGCCTGAGTTGATCGACACGTCGGCTCCGGCAATGGCCAAGCTCCCGAAAGCCAACGAATCAAAATAATCAACCCGTTTTCGGCGATGGCACGACACGCCCGTGGTGTGATTGCGCCCTAGGAACGCCGAGACTTCGAAACATGGAGGTGCTTCAATGCGTTGTGCTGCTTTCATACTGATGGCAATGTTGGTGTGGCCGTCGCTCAGCGGCGCCAAAGAACCCTGTGCTTCGTGTCCAAAGGAAGTGGCGTGTCAGAAATCGGCCTGCGCCCAGGCGAAGCACTGTCCGCTTGCGAGCGATTGTCCCGAGGCGGTGGCTACGGACGTCGCGTCGGCTTGTCAAGCTCATGGTGTCCGAAACAGCGTCTGTTGCACCAGCGTCGCCAAAGCGTCGGACGAGAATTGCCCGCATTCGGAGTGTTGCGATCAGGCCGTGGCCAGCGACAACGATTGCTGCACCGACGCATGTTGCGACGATGCGGAAACGTTGACCGCCCTGCAGTTGGAACATTTGGACAAGGCCGTCGAGCACTTGTTGGCGGCGGGCCTGCCGGTCGAAGCCCAGGAATTGGCGGTTCGCGCCGAACAGGTCCGAACGGAATTGCTGGCGCAAAAGATTGCTGAGCTGGACCGACTTCACAAGGAGATCGAAGCGCTGCAAACGCGCGTTGCCCGTCGACAACAAGTTCTGCTCAAGCTGGAATTCGTCGAGGTGCCGGTGGCCGAAATGCGGAAACCAGGTCGCGCGCTGTCCCATTGCCAACCGGACGGCCAGGAACCGTTTCGGCTGACGTCCTGCAAGACGGATGAAATTGCAAGTGAGATTCAAGAGTTGAGCAAGAAGAAGCGTCTGAAAGTGCTCTCGGCGCCGACCGTCGGAACGGTGTTTGGCCGCGCTGCGCGCTATCAAGTGGGCGACGAAGTTGCAGTGCCTGTGACGCACTCGGACGGAACCCTGACTTACACCCTGCGAAATGTCGGGACCACCATCGATGCGGTCGTGACGCCCGCCGCGGACGGGAAACTCCGCGTCGGACTTCGAGGAGAGTTCACCGAACACGACCCGTCGCGCGATACCGAAAACCAGGGGCTGAAGGTCCCTGGTCTGCGAACGCTGATGGTCGATACCGGCTTCGAGGTCAAGCCAGGCCACACGACCGTTCTGTGCGGCTTGTTGCAGCAGCGGCAAAAGCGGAAGGAACAGGGCGCGGCGTGCAACGAGGAAGCGTGCGCGGACCAGGTGCAGTTGATGGTGCTGGTGACTCCGGAACTGGTCACCGCCCAACCGCCGGTCACGGCGTCGGCGCACGGACACGCGAAAGGAAATCGCTAAACGGGCATTCGCTCGCCTGGTTGACACCCGCCACTGTGGTGCAATTCAGGTACGCATGCGTCGCGATCGAGCCGGTCGCCTCGTCGCGTAGGCGGAAGCACGTGACGAAGCGAATTTCGATTTGGGGAGGCCGAAATGCGATTTCTACTAACGTGTTTTATGGGACTCACATGGCTGTCGGCCGCGACCGCCAACGACGACGACTTTCCACCCTATTCCCGGCCGACCCTGTTGGATTATCCGACTTTCCTCGGCGGTGACCGGGTGGATTTCGCCCTGGAAGCCGCGGACAAACTGCAAGCCGCCGGTTTTAATGGCGATGCCCAACGCATTCGCGCGGCTTTCCGAACGCCGTGGCAGCCGATGCATCGCGTCTATCGGCTCCGAGCAGGAAAGCACGTCATCACGTCGAATCCGACTGAGTCGCCGGCCAAGCAGTAGGATTGGCTGCGACGGGCAAAGCCTGTGACGAGCGGGCCACTACTTCGGTCCCGGCGGCACGTACTTCTTCAGCCAGTCGAACACTTCCTGGTGCCAGTACTCGCTATTGGCCGGCTTGAGCACCCAGTGGCCCTCGTCGGGAAAGTTGACCATCCGGCTGGGGATACCAAGGCGCTGCAGCGTGGTAAACATCATCAGGCCTTCGCTGATTGGCACGCGAAAGTCCTGGTCGTTGTGGATGATCAGCATCGGCGTCTTGAAGTTCTTGGCGTACAGGTGCGGCGAGAACTTTTCGTAGCTCTCGCGGCTTTCCCAGGGGGGGCCGCCGTGCTCCCATTCGTCGAACCAGAGTTCCTCGGTCGTGGCGTACATGCTGTCGAAGTTGTAGACGCCGCAGTGGGTGATGAGCGTCTTGAACTTGTCCGTGTGCCCCTCGAACCAGTTCATCATGTAGCCACCGAACGATGCGCCGGCGGCGGCCATTCGCGTGGTGTCGATGTACGGCAGCTTTTCCAGGTAATCGACACCGGCCATCAGATCGTCGAAGACCTTTCCCCCCCAGTCGCCGCTGATCTCGTCGACGTATTGCTGACCAAACCCGGTACTGCCGCGCGGATTCGGCAAAGCGACGACGTAACCTTGGGCCGCCCATAGCTGCGGGTTCCAGCGGTAGCTCCAGCCGTCTTCCCAGGCCCCCTGCGGCCCGCCATGCACCAGGTAGACCAGGGGCCATTTCTGTTTCGCGTCGAAACCGGGCGGCGTAACGATCCACATCTGCATGGGTGTGCCGCCGGCCCCTTTTACCATGACGCTTTGTGGCTTGTTCATGGTGACGTCGGCGAGCAGGGCCTGGTTCGCCTCGGTAAGATTCCGCAGCTTGCCGCTGGCCGTAGCGAACAGCACGACTTCCGCCGGGGCGTTCATCGATGCGTGCGCCGCGGTCAGATGCTGGCCGTCGCGGCTGATACTCGGCGAACCGAACACGCCGCCAGTGGCAACTTCAGTGAGGCTGCCGTCCTTCACGCCGATCTTGCAGAGGGGAATGTTCGCGTTTCGCTCCGAGGTGCAATAGATCGTCTCGTTGTCGGCCCACACAAAGGCGTCGATCGATCGGTCGTGCGACGCCGTGATGCTGCGCGGCGTGCCGCCAGCGGACGGGGCGATCATGAGTTGCCAGCGATCGGCTTCGAATCCGGCCTTCGCCTGACGCGGTACGCCAGCCACTTTCCATCGGGACTGAAGCGTGGGCAACTGTCGGCGGCGGGGTTATCCGCAGTCAGGTTCTCCGGCTTTCCGCCCGCTACCGGCACGCGATACAGATCGTGATTCGTGCTCCAGGCTTCATCGCGCACGGCCGGCGCGGTGTAAACGATTGCCGAGCTATCCGCCGTGAAGGTGAAGTCGTCCCCCATCGAAAAGGTCGACGACGTGGGATAGGCATCCAAATCGCCGGGCGTCAGATCGCGGGGCTCACCGCCGTCGGCCGCCATCACGAACAAATGCTGCCGCTTGCCTTCCACCCACGAGTCCCAGTGGCGGAAGAACAACTTGTCGAATATCCGCGCCTTGACCGGGTTCTTTTCGATCTCTTCTTTCCGCTTCTTGTTAGCCGCATTGCTTTCGATAAACGGTTGGCCGGAGTACTCGGGATAGACGGCCGAGACGAAGGCGACCCACTTGCCGTCAGGCGACCAGATGCCGGTACTGGCTTCGCTGGCAATCGTGGTCAGCTGGCGTGCCTCGCCCCCGCTGGCCAAATCGAGTATCCACAACTGCGTGTCGCCCGATCGGTCCGACTCGAACAACAGTTTCGTGCCGTCGGGGCTGAATCGCGGGTGCTTGTCGTGCTTTGGTCCGCCGGTCAGTTGCCGCGGATGGCCGCCATCGGTCGGCGCCAGCCAGATCGTGGAAGTACTGGCATTCTTCTCCTTGTCGACCACGCCGACGACATAGGCCACGCTCTTGCCATCGGGACTGACCTGCGGATCGGAAATCCGCTGCATGGCAAACAGGTCGGCAAGCGAAAGCGGATGCCCGGCGACAGCAACTGGTTCGGTGGACAAGAGCAAACCTCCCAGGCAAACGAAAGAAAGCAGACAGCGGCGCATGAAGAATCCTCGCAGTGAATCATGATGCAATGATGGAGAGCAGGTGACGAGGCCAAGAGTATTCTAGTGCGCCTGGGGACAATGGGAACCAGGCTTCGATGACATTGCAAATATGGCTCGGCTTTCCTGCCCTTTCGTTCCAGGTTACGCTAACGGCCATGAGCTACGACGACGATTTCGACGATGACGACGACGAATACGACGTCGACGAGGATGACGACGATGTGACGGTCCCCTGCCCTTATTGCCGGCGAGAGATCCATGAGGATGCGGTGCGGTGCCCCTATTGCGAGCAATATATCTCGGCGGAGGACGCGCCAGCGGCACGGAAGCCGTGGTGGATGATCGTGGGCGTGGTGTTGTGCCTGGTGATCTTGCTGTGGTGGGTCATCGGAATGTGACGTGGGAGGCACAAGTTCCTTGAACGCGCAGCGAATCGTTTGACCGCGACTCTCCTGGCCGCTGTAATAGCAGGCGCCCATCCAAACCCTCGTGCCAGGAGGTCCTTGTTGTGAAATCCGATGCGCCCGCTGCCCCGACGTCCGATCAACAAGCCGACTTCCTCTTCGAACCGCGGCATCATGACTTTCGCCAGCGGGTGCGGGCATTCGTCGCGGAGCACGTCAATCCGTTTGCCGACGCCTGGGAAGAAGCCGAACGCGTGCCGCGCGACCTATACCTGAAGGCGGGCGAAGCGGGCTTGCTGGCGCATGGCGCACCGGAGGAATACGGCGGATCGGGCATCGATTGCCGAATGGCAATTGTGATGAGCGAGGAGATTTCCAAGTCGCGTTCGTGCGGCGTGGGGATGGCCCTGGGGGCCCACAACGAAATTGCCAAGCCGCACCTGGTTCGCTTCGGAACCCAAGAGCAGAAAGACCGTTATCTGCGCGACATGATCGCCGGGCGCAAAGTGGGAGCGCTCGGCGTTACCGAACCAACCGCAGGCACGAACGTGGCCGGCATCAAGACCACGGCAGTGCGCCAGGGCGACGGCTGGACGCTCTCGGGCGAGAAGATGTTTATCACCAACGGCGTGATTGCCGACCTGTACTTCATTGCCGCCAAGACGGATCCCGCACTGGGCCGCCAGGGCATCAGCATGTTTCTGGTGGAGCGGACGACGCCCGGCTTTAGCGTCGAGGAGATGAAGGGCAAACTGGGCCGCCGCGCCAGCGACACCGGCCACCTGCGATTCGACGGCTGCCAGCTGCCGGCCTCGGCGTTGATCGGCGAGGAGAACAAAGGGTTCTACCAGATCATGCAGTGCTTTGAGCACGAACGGATCGTGATCGCGGCCGGTTGCGTCGGGTTGGCTGAGATCTCGCTCGATCAAACCGTGCAATATGTACAAGGCCGCGAATACGGTGACGGGCATCTGTCCGACATGCAGGTGACCCGGCAGCGGCTGGCCAAGAGCTACATGGAGCTGGAAGCCGCGCGGCAGTTGGTCTATGCCACCGCCTGGCGCGTGGTGCGGGGCATTCCGAGCCTGAAGGAAGTGGCAATGGCCAAGGCGTTTGCCGCCGATGCCGCCTGCCGGATCATCGACGACTGCCTGCAACTGCACGGCGGTTGGGGCTACCTGAGCAAATACCCCATCCAGCGCGCCTACCGCGACATCCGCCTTGACCGCATCGGCGGCGGCACCACCGAAGTGATGTACGACATCATCGCCAAGCAAAAGGGGATTTGAACACCGCGTGCGGAGGAGGATTTCGCTTCGCCGCTCGGCTACTCCCATTCTCACGTTACCAAGAGCCACGTGTCTTTCACGATTTGGCGAAGAATCATGATTTATCTCGGCGTCGGGCTGTTGGCTATGCTCGTGTTGTTTTTTGGTTCGCTCGCGGTTCGCAGTGCGCTCTCGACACGGCCCGCTGACCTGGGGCTGGTCGACGGCACGCTGCGGCGCTGCCCCGCCTCGCCGAACTGCGTGTGTACCGAGGACACCGACGAAGAGCACGGGATTGCGCCCTCGAGTTCACCGGTTCGTCCGAGGAAGCCGTCGCGCGGTTGAAGCGGGCGATTGCGTCGATGCCGCGAACGACGATTGTCACCGAGGAGGGAGCTTATCTGCACGTGGAATTCCGCACGGCACTGTTTCGTTTTACCGACGACGTGGAATTCGTCGTCGATCCGGAGACGAAGCAAATCGACTTTCGCTCGGCCTCGCGCATCGGCTATTCGGATCTAGGGACAAACCGCCGACGGATGGAGGCTGTCCGCGCCGCGTATAATGCATTGGAGTAGTTCCATAGGGGCGACCAACCTAAGGAGACAACTCGTGCATTACGAATTGACTTCCGTGGGGCCCAGCGGCAACGGCGGCGATCTGCTGCTCAAGGTCTATCGCCGGCCGAATTGGTGGGACCGGCTGTTACGGCGCTCGAGTGGACCGACAGCTTACTACGGTCCGCATCCGCAGTGGGTAACCATGGAGGGCTACCTCGCCTCGCAGCACATGCAACACGTGCTCGACGAGCTCTGCAAGCGGCAACGCGCCGACGGCCCGCCGCGCGGCGCGACCTCCTGGAAAATGCTGGAGCCCCGCGGAGAAAACGACCACGACAAGCTTGCCGGCCCGGCCGGCGCGATGCCGACGAATCCCGAGCAACTGATTGCCAATGCGACGGGTGAACTGGCGAAGCCGCGAATCGGAGGAGGGGCGGAGGGAAGGATCAAGTCCGAGGGATGAAGAAGGTATCCGCAGCGAACGGTTGGTTCGCTCCGCGTACTTGGAGATGTGCTTGGCCGCCTAGGAGGTAATTCCCTTGGTCAGTGCCAGGAATGCCGTTTCCAGGTTGAGCTCTTCCTCGCGGAACAGCGTCAACTTGAAACCGCTGTGCACCAGCAGCGTCGCCAGAGGACTGTAGTCAACGATGTCGGGTTTGAGGGTCACGACCAGCGGCGGGTTCTTGCCGGCGGGCGCCTTCGCGCGCGGTTCGACTTTCTCGACGTCGGGATGTTCGCCGAGCAACTTGGCCGCGGCGTCCGGCTTTTCGGAGACGCCAATATTGAGAATCGTCTGCCGCCGAACCTGCTTCATCACTTCATCGACGTCGGCGTTGACCAGCAGTTCTCCCCGCTCGATGATGCCGATCTTATTACAGATATCGGCCAGTTCGGGCAGAATGTGGCTCGAAACCATGATCGTTTTTCCCAGCCCCCGCAACTCCTTGAGCAAACCTCGAATTTCGATGCGAGCGCGGGGATCGAGGCCGCTGGCCGGCTCGTCGAGCAAGAGAACCTGCGGATCGTGCAACAGCACGCGGGCCAGGCCCAACCGCTGCGTCATGCCGCGCGACAGGCTGGTGACGAGCGCCTCGCGTTTGTAGCCCAAATCGACCAGGTCGAGCACTTCGTCGCACACCTTGCGGCGGGCGGCCCCCTTGATGCGATAGGCCGCGGCGAAAAACTCGAGGTATTCGATCACCTTCATGTCGTCGTACACGCCGAAGAAATCGGGCATGTAGCCCACCAGGCGGCGAATGTCGCGCGGGTGGGTATAGATCGAATGTCCGCAAACGTAGGCTTCGCCCCAGGTGGGATGCAAGAGCGTGGCCAACATCCGCATGGTGGTCGTCTTGCCGGCGCCGTTGGGGCCGATGAAGCCAAACACGTCCCCTTTTTGGAGGTCGAGCTCCAGGGATTTGACGGCGTACAGCTCGCCATACTTCATGGTCAGGTCGTGTGCTTCGATCAACGGTTGCGCCCTCAGTGAATGTGCTAGGGAGTGCCCTGCTCCGCCACGGGAAACACATAACGGTGGAAGGTCCAGGCGTTGGTTTCTACGTCGGCGCCGGCCAGCGGTTTGCCGTCCCGCTCGAGCGTCGAGCCCGCTTTGGCAACGCGCCCGATGAGGACCGCTCGACCCAGACGCACCAGATCACTCAATTCGACGAAACCCTGGTACTGATTCGCCAAGCCGGTATAGGCTTTTCCGCCGGCGACGAGTTCCTGACCGGTCATGACCTCAACGATCCGTGCCACGTCGAACGAGGCCTGATTATACGCGGCCGCGACTTTCCGATCGCCTACGGCCGTGACGTGCCGCAGATAGGTGTCGACGGTTTGCGGATCGATATCGAACTCCAAGTCGATCTGTCGGCCCGGCGCGAAATCGTGAATCACGTAGGCCCAGCGGTCGTAAACCAGCACGGCATGGGTCAGCGGCACGTCGAGGTGATTGGTCACGGTGCCAACCAAACGGCCGTCGTCGGCAAGCTTGGCTTCGACGCCGCCGCTGCCCAGTTGCCACCAGCGGCCCACGAACGCTTTGCTCGCCCATTGCGCAATCGGCACGCGCTCGATGCGATCGAGTTGAGCCGAGTAGTCGTATGCGACGCTAAAGAGCGGCAGGCTGCCGGAAGCTGCCCCCATGCCGCCGGTTGCACTTCCCACCGCGTCGACGCCCCCAAAGCCCGTTCCGGTGAGTCCAAACCAGGAGAAAAGCACTCCTCCTCGAGCGTCCCCGGCGGATGTCTGGCCGGCGCTGGGCGCGAGCGAAAGATCGTAGGTTTCGATTTCGGGACTGAACAGGTTCGACCAACTGGTGCCGCGCACGAAACCACTTTCGGCGTCGAAGTCAACCACGTCGAGTTGATTGACTCGCAACTCGCGCCCCTTGAGCCCAAAGGCCATTAGCACGGCTCCGGCGGAGAACGCCACGACCGTGAGCGCAAAGGTAATCCATGTGAGTCGTGGCCGTTTGATTACATGCTTGACCAGGTAGTAGTCGAGCGGACCAATGAACAGTACATACAAGGTCACCAGGATCGACACGAACCAAAAAGGCACGAGCCGCACCTCGTCAAACTGATCGAGCGCACCGCGCAACTGCCCCGACAGATCGACAAATCCCAAAGTAGTGACGGCGCCCAGCGTGCTGGAGTCTTCATCGCTGGCCTTGGAAGCGAATCGGCCCAGGATCTTCTCCAGGAGTTGACCTTTGGCAACCCAGTCGGACAAGGGGGGCTGATCCAACTCAAACGCCACAAAGACGATCTGCCCAAAGCCATGCGGCGCGCGAACGACGAGGGGCAAATCGCGGGGCCCCGTGCCGGCAAAGGCATCGACCCGCCCACGTACGTTCCGCAGTTTGGTGACGTCAAGCTTGAGCGCTGCGCCCGCCGCCAGTGGTTCGGCACTTTCGGCATAGGTTTCGAGCATCGTGCCCTGCCGCAGCGGCACGACCGACTCGAACTCGCCGGGAGCGAACGGCGCGAGCGGCGATCCGGACGCCAGCAGCTCCTCACCGCGCCGGCCAACACTGAGCACCATTCGTCCTCCCATGCGCACCCAAAGCTCCAGGGCCGCAAGTTGAGCCTCTGCTCGAGACAGTTCCTCGCCGATGCGCGGATCACTGGTGTTGAGCAGGAGCGTGTCGACTCCTTCGAGCCCCCACCACTCGGTTGGCAATGCGGCGACCTCGGCAAGTTGGATCATTTCAGTGCCGCGAGTAACCGCTGAAGAACCTGCTCGCTCGGATTTGGCCCCGACGGAAACCAGCAAGGTTGAACTCGACGGCATGACGCCAGATAGCGGGCCTTCGTCGCCAGCCTGAAAGCGGCGGGTGGTCAGAACACCTCCTGACTCGTTGACCAGGCTGACGGTCACGTCGCCCGTAATTTGCCCAAGCTTGGCGTACAGCCGCACGCTCTTCCGTTGACCCGCCTCGAGGGTCAATTGACCGGAGGCCGGAGCGTGCACGCGGCTCAACACGCCGTCGCTATCGGGAACCGTGAGTCGCACGCGTCCCTCGACGGTCTCGCTGCCGCCGACAAGCTCGACCACGAAAGGAGTCCAATAGCCGACCTTGAAGTGACCCTTGAAGCCGGGGCGAAGCGCGGCGATTCGCGGCGTCGCAGCGGTCGACGCCTCGACCACGCCGGCCGTTGGTTTCGCGGGAGCGGCCTTATCTTGAGCGACCGCCGAGCGCGATCGCGGCAGCCACGCCACCAGGCAAACAGCGACCAACACGGGGGCCACCAGGTTCCGCCTCACCATCGCGCCGCCTTTCATGGCTTCTCCGCGTCGGCACAGGTGCAGGCGAATTGTCCGCAACCCGGACAGCCCGAGCCATACTTGAGAGCCACGGCCTCGCTCAGGTCGACGCCCGCAACGTTGGCGATCGTGGCCAGCCAGGCCAACACGTCGGCGAACTCTCCGAGCCTCTCCTCGTGCGTGCCGTTGCGCAATGCCGACGCCAACTCGCCAACCTCTTCCATCAACCACATGAATGTCCCATCGATTCCGCGGGCGACGTCTTTCTCGAAATACATATCGCGAATTAGCTGCTGAAAATCAGCAAGCGAGACGTTTGGAGGTGATGGATTCTCAGGCGTCATCGGGCATTCCTACTGCAACGTCTTCAGCAATTTCCGCGCTTCGGGATCATCGCCCGCACGCTTGAGCAACTCTTCGAGAACGCCGCGGGCTTCGGCTTTTCGGCCGGCCCGGACGAGCGTCCTGGCGTACTCGATCGGCAACTTTGGGTCGTCGGGCGAAAGCTCGACGGCGGCGGCATATTCGTCGGCCGCCTCGGCGGCCTTGTCCTGGGCGGCCAGGGCCATCGCGCGCCAAACATGCAGGTTGGCATCCTGGACCTGAATATGCAAGCCTTCCAGCGTCCAGCGCTCGGCCGCCGGCCAATCCTGGCGCTCGATGGCCAGTTGAGCCAGTTTTTTCCGTAGCGGCAAGTCATCGGGGTCCATTCCGGCCAGCTTTTCCAACACCGGCTGCAGCTTGGCGTTGTCGCCCGACTTCAAATACACGGCCGCTAGCGACTTGAGCCACTTGCTGCCGCCCGGATCGTGAGCAGCCCCCAACTCGTACAGATCGGCTGCCGCGGCGTAGTCCTGGGCCCGCAGCTTGAGCCCGGCCAGCAGCGCCAGCAGGTTGGACTGCGGATGATCGCGGTCGAGATTTTTCTCCAGCCGGTCGAATGCCTCGCGGTTTTCGCCGACGAGCAGATGCAGCCGGGCGCGAACATAGTGGGCGAGCTGGTTCTTCGGATCGCGGCCGAGCGCGGCGTCGGCCTGCCGGCGCGCCTGGGGATAGTTGCGACGGTTGAGCTGCGCTTGGGCCGATTCGGCGAGCAACTGCGGATCCTCTGGGTTCGCGGCCAGGGCCTTTTGTATTTCGGCCAGCGACTTTTCGCCGTCTGACTCGGCCGGTGGTAGATCGGCGAGGATTTTCTTGACGAACTCTTGATAGCCGCGTTCGAAATCCGGCTGATTGACGCTGAAGCTTCGCTGGATGGCTTCGGTCGTGCTCAGGTTATCGGCATAGGCGGCGAGCATTTTGGCGATGGCATCGTCGCCAAATCGCTCGAGCAAGTACTCGGCGTACAACTCGGCCTGGCAATAGGCCAGCGTCCAGTCATCGCTCGACTGCGGCCGAATGAAACCAAAGTTGATGGTATCAAGATTGAACAACTTGCCTTGCGTCGCCCGCGCGACGAGCAACTGGTTCCACTCCTGCGGTCGCGGGTAGCCCTCGTTCAAAACGGCCAACGCTTCGGTAAACCAATGCGGTATGTTGAAGTCGGTTTGCTGCAGATTGATCACGTGCACGAACTCGTGCTTGAGCACGCGTGCCCAATTGAATCGCTGGTCTCCTTCGCTGGGAGACTTCAACGCCACGATCTTGCCGGCACAGGCTCCAATCGGATGAATCCGCGGCAGGCCTACCATCCGCGCGCTAAACCAGCCGTGACCGTCCGTATTTCGGGCATGATTGAAGACTTCGAACAGCGACTTCTCCGGGGGAGCATAGCCCAATTGGCCGACGAGCTGTGGATAGACCTGCTCAAGCCAGCGCCCCATATATTGGGCGGTAAGCCGATCTTTCTCCGGATCGAACTTGATGCGAAAGTGCTCGGTCTCGTGCACCTCGTAGCCGTCGAGCACTTCCAGCACTTTGAGCGTGTTGTTCACACGAACGTTGAACGGATCGGCCGCGAACGAGGCGTCGAGCACTTGCTTGGCCTCGGCTTCCTCGCCCAAACGCATCAGCATCATGCCCAACCGACCCGCGGGCTCGATCAGCCGGGGCATGCGCGTCATGGCTTCACGATAATATTCGGCCGCCGCCGGCCAGCGGCGCAGACGATCGAGCGCGTCGGCCAGAGCCAGGTAGAAACGGCCCGCGTGTGGATTGCGGTCGTTGACTTCGGCGACGATCTTGCCGAATCGTGTTTCCGAACCGCGATTGGCCGTGCCGTCGGTCGAAAGATACGCGGCGGCCAAGCGCCCGAGGGTATCTTCGGAAACCGGGTTCAATTTCAGTGCATCGCTCAGCACTCCGGCAGCCGCGCGAGGCTCGAAATTCGCAAAGTGGATATCCGCCCGCAGCTGATGCGCCGCGAGCAGCTGGGGATTGATTGCCAGGGCCTGCTCGCAGGAGGCCAACGCCGGACCAAGTTCAAATTGATCGAGCGACTGAGCGCCGATGGCCGCATGCACTTCGGCGGCATTACCATTGATAACCTGGGCGGCCTTGAATTCCTTGGCCGCCTCGGCGTCGTTGTACTTTTCGGCAAATAGGCGACCTGCTTCGTAATGGGCAGGCCAATAGCTGGGAACCCGCCCTGCGAGTTCGGAAAAGTACTCGTTAACCAAAAACCCGAACTGATCACTAAGTCGGTTCCAACGGGCAAATTGGGCCGCACCCAAGCCGATCCAGCGTAGCGTGTCGGGGTCGTCGACATCGTGGGCGTTATAGAATTCGACGAGCCACTCGTAGTCGGCATTGGCCTGGTCGAGCTGACCGGTGGAGGCGCGTAGTTCGCCACGCAGCCAATGGGCTTGCACCTGATCGGCATCAAGCCGCAGGGCCTTTTCGAGTAGCTCGGTGGCTGCCGGGTAATCGCCGCGCTCGAGTGCGATCGCGGCCATTTCCGCCGGGAGCACGGCCGCTTCGGCGTGCTTTTGGAAGGTCGCCGTCAGGGTTTCGGCCGCCGCGTCGCGATGCCCGGTGGCACGTTGGCAACGCGCGATGCCAACGGCAGCGATCAGCGGTTGTTCGGCTTGCAGGCCGCGGAACTTCTCTTCGGCCTCAGCGTATTTGCCCTCATCAAGTAGCCGCCGGGCCACGGATGCCGCGTCGGGCGATTCGGGGTCGACAGCCCGTGCCGCGGCCGCCGCCAGCATCAAGCCCGCGATCGCGGCCAGAGTGGCGGAGCGACGGACAAAACAATGCATGACAACTCTCGATAACGGCTGAGGATCAAACGACACCAATAGTCTGGGTCAAACCGGGCGGGTGCGGGTTTGCCTAGCCCATTCTACCGCAAAACCCACTCCACGACCTTGGCCAATCCGTCCTCATCATTGGCCGGAGCGACGCGATCCGCGGCTGCTTTCACTTCGTCGACGGCATTGCCCATCGCGATACCCAGACCGGCGGCCTGGATCATCGGAATATCATTGACATCATCTCCCACGGCGCAGATTTCCTCCGGCGAAATGCCCCACTCCTCGGCCAACCGATAAACGCCGGTCCATTTGCTCACGCCGTAGGGAGCAATCTCACACATGAAGCCGGCATAGCGGGGGCTGCGGAGCACGTGCACGTAAAGCAGCTCCGGCAGATGTCGAGCGAGTTCCGCCTGCAAGTGCAACATCTCCACGCGGGTGCCCATGGCGAAGCCAGCGAAGACTCCCTCGGGCGGACGCGTCATGATCTCGGGGTGCACGCGTCCAAACCCGGCGTTCTTGGCGAAGAATTCGCTCAAAAGGGGCGACGTCGAATCCTCCGCGCGGTGGTAAAAGTCGAATCCCGCATCGTAGGTATCGCCATACAGCACGGCCTCGAAGCCAACGTGGCCTACCACCTCGAGACAATGCTCGAGCGCGCCTGGCAGAAACTCGGCGCGGAACAGCGTTTGATGGTCGGAGGCCCGTTTCACCAGCGCGCCGCTGGCGGTGATCAACGGCACGTTCAATTCGAGCGGCTCGACGAGCGGCAACACACGGCTATAGCGCCGCCCGGTGGCCAGCACGATTTCAACTCCCTCCCGCCTGGCCCGCAGTACCGCCTGGCGCGTACGTTCGGTCAGCTCGTGTTGACTGTTGACGAGCGTGCCATCGATGTCGATTGCCAGGAGTCGAAAGTTGGGCATGAAGACGGGGGCAGTATCGAGAGGCAGCGGGGAAACCCCAGCTACAAATATCGCAAAAATCACGGCGACCGGACAGGCGAAACGCCGAGCCCTATTCGCCGCTGGCGTCTCTTCCTAAGATAGACTGCACATGGTTCGGCAACGCGGGCCGGCCATGTATTCGTTGGGGCAAACTACCGCTGGAGTCGCCGGGTTTCGTATGTCTGAATTTGTGACTGTTGCCAAGGTCGGCGCGATTGCCGAAGGGACCGGGATGGCGTTTCCGGTGGGAGATAAGCTGGTGGCCGTATTCAATCTTGGCGGCGGCGTCTATCAGGCCATCAACGACTTGTGTCCGCACATGGGCGCCTCGCTGGCCGACGGCAACCTAGAGGGCGGCATCGTCACCTGTCCCTGGCATGCCTGGCGATTCCGCACTTCGGACGGCACCTGGTGCGACAATCCTCGCATCAAAACCGACGCATTCGAAGTCCGCGTCGTGGGGGATGAAATCCAAGTACGGGTAGACAAATAACCGCCGCGGCCTGTCCGTCAACGAGTCGCGACGTTATTCCACTCGCAGTTCGGGCGGATGTTCAATCGTTTTGTCACTGCGAACGTTTCCGGTGTTCAGGGTGCCGGCAGGCTCAAACAACAGGACGTGGCACTCCGTGTCCGCACAAGGTCGATGTTCCGTACCACGCGGAACGGTGACGAATTCGCCCGCCTCCAAGTGCAGGCTTTGCGGGGTGCCATTCGGATCGCGGTACTCCATGCGAAAGGAACCGCGCAGGACCAAAAACATTTCATCTTCGTCGGCGTGGTGATGCCAGTCGAATTCGCCGAGGAACTTTGCGAGCTTTACGTGTTGCCCATTCAACTCGCCGACGATTCGCGGATTCCAGTAATCGCTAAATTGGGCCAGCGACCGTTCGAGGTGTACTTTCCGCACGGTTCACGTCTGTTGGCTGGAGGAGTTGCAGTCCACGTTACAACGTCACGGTTTCGCCGGGTTCCAGCACGATGGGTTCGGCGTTGGTTTCGGCTTTGACTTTCGCGGCCCAGGCTTTGGCGTCTTGCGCGATTGGCGGCCAGGTGTTGTAGTGGCAGGGAAGCACGCGAGTCGGTTCGAGCAACTTGACGGCGTCGACCGAGTCCTCGATACCCATCGTGAAACGGTCGCCGATGGGCACCACGGCCAGGTCAAGCCCCACAGCGCCAATCCGCTGCATGTCGCTGAACAGGGCCGTGTCGCAGGCGAAGTAAAGTTTCTTGCCGTTGGCCAGGCTGAGCAGAAACCCTCCGGGGTTGCCGCCGTAGGTGCCGTCGGGAAGCACCGAGCTATGAAACGCCAGCGTGTACTTCACGTGGCCAAACGGCAGTTCGATTTGTCCGCCGTGGTTCATCGGCTGGGTGTTCTGAGCGCCTTGGCCGGCGAGCCATTCGCAGATCTCGAAGTTCGAGACCGCCGTGGCTCCGGTACGCTTGACGATGGCCAGCGCATCGGCCACGTGGTCGAAATGGCCGTGCGAGACCAGCACGAAATCGGCATCGACGGCGTCGGCTTTCACCGGCGATGTTGGCGAATCATTCAGAAACGGATCGATGATCAGCTTGTGCTGGCCGGTATCGAGGCTCCAGGTGTTGTGCCCCAGCCAACGTAACGTCGTCGCCATGATGACCTCGCTTTCGTGCCGCGCATTCGTTCGGCGCGCTACTTCTGCAACAGCGCGTTCATGTGCCTTTTATATCCTTCAACACCGGGCTGGCCATAGGGATTGACGCCGCATAAGCGTCCTTCAACCGCGGTGGCCAGCATCATCATCTGAAAGAACTGTCCCAGCGATGCTTCGTCAAGCTTCGGTAAATGAATATCCGCGGTCGGCCGACCATCCTCGGCGTAGGCCTGTGTTGTGCCGGCGATCGCCGCCGCCATCAGATCGGCGAGCGATTTATCGGCCAGCGAGTTCAGCTGGTCTTCGTCCAAATCGGAACTACCGACCAGCAACTTTTCGCGACGGTTCGAGTCGACCATTACATTCGTAATTAGCTTGTCGCGACGACCTTGCTGGTGCTGCTGTGCGCGCGAATGCAAGTCTCGCGTATTGACCACCGACAACGGCGTCACACCCTGCTGATTCTTGCCGAGGCTTTCCGAGAGCAACTGGTCATACCACTGGCCAGTCGCTTCCAGTGCATTGGACCACGAGGCCATCACGCGGGTCGTCGCTCCGCGGCGCTTCTCCATTAGGTGCGACACGCCAACGTAGCGCAGTACCAGGTTCTCGTCGGGCGCCGCCGCGCGGAAATGTTCGGTCATGGCCGCGGCGCCTTCGAGCAGCCGAATCACGTCCACACCCATGATGGCCGCCGGCAACAAGCCCACCGCCGACAGGACCGAGTAGCGGCCGCCAACGCCATCGGGGATCGGAAAAATCTCCTCGCAGCCAAGCGCGCGAGCCAATTCGAACAGGCGGCCCGACGAGCCGGTGACCGGAACGACCAGGTCGGCGACGAGTTCCAAGTCATCGACGCAGGCCCGGCGGAGTACGGTCAGGAATTGGCGAAACGCGACGGCCGTTTCCAGTGTTCCGCCGCTCTTGCTGATGACGACGATTCCCCACCGCCCTTCAAGGTCGCGCGTTGGCTTGTCGGAAAGCAAGTCGAGCAAACCCTGCGTGGAGTCGTTGTCGACGTTGTGACCGGCAAAGTGAATCCGCGGATGCCCGCCGCGCTCCGCCCGGCTCAACGCGTTGTAGTGAGGATGGCAACAGGCTTCGAAGATCGCCCGAGGACCCATGTACGAGCCGCCGATGCCCAACAGCACCACGCGGTCGACCAGGTTGGCCAGTTTGTTGGCCGCGGCCAGGATCTGATTGAGCTGGCTCGTCGGCCGCGACTCGCGGTATTCGCCCAGTAGTTGCGCGGGCAGCTCGATGAACCCGGGCTCGAGTGGTTGTTTGTCGTGGGGAACATCGCCACCGCGCTTCCACAAATCGAAATCGGCCAGAACCTCATCCTTGCGCGCGCGAGCGCTGGCTGCAGTTCGGCTAGATCGTTACTCGAGATCCCCGTCTTGGGAATCATCGCACCGGCGGCATCGTATGCGAGCGGCGTGACCGCGTGGCTCGTCATGACTTGATCACCTACATTTGCCGCGGTGGGCGTGAGAGCGGGAGGGACTAACGCACCAGAGGATACAAACGTCGCACGTGACCGCCAAGGGGCCGAACAGCCAAACAGCCAAACGGCGCTGCCGACTCGTGTTGGGCGCGGCGCCCGTGGCTGTGCCCCTTGTGTCTGCGGCCGTTTATGCTACCACAAGACGTATCGAGATAATCGCCCGGCGGCGCAAAAAATATGAGGAAACCTCGAACATGGATATGCACGAACTGACCCGCGAACTGAAAGTCAAAAACGACTCGAAGATCGTGATGCTGGTGGCCGACGGGTTGGGCGGATTACCCCTGGAACCGGGCGGCAAGACCGAATTGGAAACGGCCCGCACGCCGCACCTTGACGAACTGGCGCGCATCGGCGTCTCGGGCGGCAGCATACCCGTCAAACCGGGCATCACGCCGGGGAGCGGCCCCGGCCATTTGGGCCTGTTCGGCTACGATCCGCTGGAGTATCGCATCGGCCGCGGCGCGCTCGAAGCGACGGGCATCGGCTTTGAACTCGGACCGAAAGACGTCGCCGTGCGTGGCAACTACTGCACGCTGGACGCGGCCGGCAATATTTCCGATCGCCGCGCGGGGCGCATTCCCAGCGAAGAGAGCGCGCCGTTGGCCGTCAAGCTTCGCGAGGTGAAGATTCCCGGCGTCGAGCTGTTCGTCGAACCGGTGAAAGAGCATCGCTTCGTGGTGGTGTTTCGCGGCGAGGGCTTGGGAGATAAGGTCCTCGATACCGATCCCCAGGAAACCGGCGTGCCGCCACACGCACCTCGGGCCGAGGACGACGCCAGCGGCAAGACGGCCAAAGTGGCAGCCCAATTCGTCGAGCAGGCGCGAGGACTTCTGAAGGATCAAAAGAAAGCGAACGGCCTGACGCTCCGCGGGTTTGCCGCCCGGCCGGCACTGCCGACGTTCGAGGAAGTGTATGGGTTGAAGGCGGCCGCAATCGCCGTGTATCCCATGTACAAGGGTCTGGCCAGACTGGTCGGCATGCAAATTGTTGGCATAGCCCAAACGCTGAACGAGCAACTCGAAGTGCTGGAGAAGAGTTGGGACGATTACGACTTCTTTTTCGTGCACTTCAAGTACACCGACGCAACGGGCGAGGACGGCAACTTCGACGCCAAGGTGAAGAAGATCGAGGAGTTGGATGCGGTGATCCCGCGCGTCACGAAGCTGAATCCCACAGTGCTTATAGTTACCGGCGATCATAGCACGCCGAGTCTGCTGCGCAGCCACAGTTGGCACCCCGTGCCGACTCTGTTGGCGTCGAAAGCCTGCCGCACGGACGCTTGCCAGACGTTTGGCGAAAATGAAGCCATTCGCGGCGGTTTGGGCCAATTCGAGTCGAAATACCTGATGCTGCTGGCGCTGGCAAACGCGGAACGACTAGGTAAGTACGGAGCGTAAGTGCGGCGAACTCTCGCCCGCGATCGAGAAACCGACTACGGTACCAGTCGCGCGTCGAGCCAGTCGGCGTGGTCCAATTCGTCGCCACGATCGGCGAAGTCGACCAACAGACTGATTCGCTTGGCTCCCGTCAGGTCGGCGGAAAGCGTGTGCGGAGCCTGACCGCCGCGGAGGATCGCGCTCGTGGCTCGCTCCTGCCAATCGCCGTTGCCGTCGTCGACGAACACGCGAAACAGCACGCTGCCGCGCGCGCGAGCCTCGTCATCTACGGCCACCTCGGCATCGAAGCGGCGGTAGTCGCCGTCGAGGTTGTACGTGATGCGGGCCGGGCTGTGCATGCCAAGCCCTTTGAGATAGAGCCGTCCACCCGCGCGGAGTCGCGCGCCGCCAACACTGCGATCGTTGCGATAGGGCCAGCTGAGTTCGAGATATGGGATGTGCCGATAGCTCGACGGTTCTCGGTCGGAAAGGTATGCGACGCGGCCGCCGAGCGTTTGCAGGGCCACGATCCAGCTTGTAGCCGAGGTGAGTTCGACTCCCCCGGGCAATGTTAGTTTTGCGTTGGCGCCGTCGGTGGTGATGCTTGTGGCCGTGAGACGGCTGCCGTCCTGGAAGCCGACGATCATCCGCAGCCCTGTGGCGCGCGGACGGCTGACCAACGAAGGATCGAACACGATCGCGGCCAGCGAGTCGATGTTGATTTCGAGCGGGCCATGTTCGCCGCGAAGCACGGCTTTCTTGTCGTCCAGGGCCGTGAGCGTGCCGGTCAACTGGTCGCCGTTGTCCAGCAGCAGGCGGTCGTCGCGACCCGCGGCCGACTCGACGCGCGAGAGAAGCTTGTCGGCGGCCGCGCGGTCGAACGGCGGGCGCAATAGAATTCCGGCCACCAGGTCGATCGGCAATTTCCACTTGCCAAACGTAACCGACTCGCCGGTGACACTTTCGCCGTCGAGCCGCGCCGTTTCCGAAACGAGCAGCCCGCCGCCCGAGAGGATGACGTGGACGCCCGGCGCCGGATCGACGAAGTGGCCCCAGGTCACCAAATCGGGAGCGGGCAGCGTACGATCCTTGCCGTCGAGCGAGAATTTGAACTGACCGTCATGGGCTCCAGCGAGGGTGGCGCGAAATGACTCGCCGTCGACCGGTACGGCCAGCGGCAACTGTTCGCCCCGGGCGACCAGCGCGGCCAGCATGACCCAACAACCGACAGAGAGAGTTTGAAGACACATTTAGCGTTGGAAGATGGGTAGATAGTTGTTGGGCATTTGCAAAATGATGCAGGCCATGGCCGTGCCGTATTCGACGCAGATCGAGTCGCTCCAAGAACCGTCGTCGTTTTGGCGTGCGACCAGAGCGTCGCGAACGGCCGGGTACCACTTGTTCCAGTGTTCGCCGCCGGCATGCCACATGGCCTGCACCGCGTAGTAGTGGCCGTAGAAATAGTGGCTCTCCCGATTTACGTCGCCGGCCTGCGGCAGGAAGTCCATCAGGTATTTGAGCCCCTTGGCGATCTCGGGCCCTTCGTAGATACCCGCGCTGTAGAGGGCGACCACACCGGCGGCCGTGCGCGGAAAGCGCTCTGCCCACCCTGAATCATGTACATGAAGCCGCCATCGGCATTCTGGCTCCGTTTGACGTAGCTGGTGCAACGATCGATCGTTTCGCGAGGCACGAACAGCCCGGCGTTTCGCGCGGCGCAGAGCGCCATCACCTGGCAAATCGTGACGGAGATGTCCGCATCGCGCCGCACCGGCTGATAGCGCCAACCCCCTTCGCCGTTTTGGGTGTTGACGATCAGGTTGACCGCCTTGGACAGCTTTTCGCGAATGTCGGCCCGCTGCGTCATGCCGTAGCACTCGGCCAAAAACAGCGTGGCGAAGCCGTGGCCGTACATGGGTCCGTGGCTGCTGGCGTTGGGAATGTTGATGAAGCCGCTTTCCTGCGTGTTGGTCAGGATGTAGTCGATCGCGCGATTGACATTCGTGCCAAATGGTCCGCGCGAAGGCGTGCTGCCACCGGCCATGAACGCCATGCCGGCCAGCGCGCCGATGGCCACGTTGCGACTGTAGCCGCCCGAGTGGAAGGAGCCGTCTTCGTCCTGCCGCGAGGCCAACAGCTTCAAGCCGCGGACGGACGCTTCGGCAGCGGCCGGTGTCATCAGGTCGACGGCCGACTTCTCGGGATCGCGCTGTTGGGCCCAAAGATTCCGCCCCCAAAGGCCGGAGGCCAACGCAGCGGTGGCGCCGACCAGAAACCGGCGGCGGCTGGCGGCGAATCCCCTCGGCGCGAAACTGTCTTCCTGTTTGCCGTTTGTCATCGACCGACCTCGCGATTACGGCGAGCGCTCCTCGGCCAGCCGCCGATAGTAACGTTCGATCATTAGTTCGTACTGCGGCAAGAACCGCTCCGGAGCCATCTGTTTCATCTGCTCGCGGTCGCGCTCGGGCAAGTGCCCCCAAGCGTCCTTCATCAAACCACGCAGGAGTTCCGGGTCGGGTCGGACCTGCTCGGCGCGGCCCAGCCGATCGGTGCTATCGGAGGCCGGCTGACTGGAATCCTTCCCGGGGCCTTTCTGGCTCTGTTGCTGCGACTGCTTGGGACTCTGCCGTTTGGCGGTTTGCTGTTGATTTTGGTTTTGAGACGACGACGATTGCTGCTGGCGCTGTTTCTCGGCCTGGTCGATGAGGCGGGCCAGATCGTCGACGATGCGTCGCTGCAGCTCCTCGGCGTGGGGGCGTTTTTCCTGCTCGGCAATCAGTCGCTCGACCTGCCGCATCTCCTGGCTGATGTACCCCAGCGGATCACGGTCGGCACTGGGCATGCCCACGTCCTCTCCATCGATGGCGGCATCGAGCGGTGGACGCGGGTCGCCCGCATCGTCGGCAGGCTTGCCGTCCAGCGGCTTATCGGCAGCCGGTTTCTCGCGCGCTGGTTTCTTCAGATCACCAACGCCCTCGAGCAGTTCGTTGTCGAGATCTTCCAGCAGCGCATCGTCGATCGACTGCCCGGCGTCCTTGGGCGGCTGTGCAATAGAACTCAAAGGCATGGCTGCGAAGCCAGCCAGGCACGCCATTGCCAGACCCAGGCGCCATCGTCGCCAAGAATTGATTTGCACCATGTCGCGCATTACGAAGGCTCCTTGACGGCCGGATCGGTTGCGGCATCGGGAGGCGGAACTTCGTCCGGAACTGCTTCGGCCGGCTCTCCCAAATCGAGATTCGGCAACGCTTCCAGATCCTTCAGCAGACCATCTGGCGAAGCATCGCCGTCCTGGCGTACGTCCGGTAGTTTCTCCGGATGATCTTCGGGATTGTCGACCTCGGGCTCGGAAAGCTTAAGCGTTAGTTCGGCTAACCGCCCCTGCTCTTCGGCTATCTCGGAGAGTTGTCGCCGCACGTCGCGCGGGTTTTCGTCGCCCTCGGAAACCAAGCCCCGATAGCGATCATTGAGATCTTCCTGCATCAGCTTGAGCAGTTTGAGCTGCGTGAGGACGAAGCCGCCGTCGGAGCGACCGCCGGAACCACCTCCGCCCGAATTTCCGCCTCCAGCGCCCTCCTTGTCGCCAGGTTTGTTTTTGTTCTGGAACGCCGCGATCAATTGCGCCAAACGCAAGCGAGCGGCCTCTTGGGCGCCTTGGGCTTGCGTGCCCGTATCGCGCAGCTCGAGCAGTTCGGCGGCGCGATCCATGTGCCTGGCGGCGCCGCTCAGCGCCAAGTTGATTACCTCGGTGAGTTCGAGTTTTTCGGCCAACTGTGAAGTTTCTCCGCCAAGCCCCGACTGCTGTCGCGCCAAATCGCCGAGCGTTGCCAATTGCGCCCGCGAAAGGCGTCCTGCCGAGGCGCGGAGTTGCTGCAATCGTTGCGTCTCCTGAATCAGCTTTTCCTGTCGATCGAGCAAACCCTTGAGCGAATCTTCAAGCCGCGCGAGCTGTTCGCGGGCCAGGTCCTGTTCGGCCTGTTTGCGGCGCTCGGCCAGCTGCTGGGCCGCTTCCTCGAGGTCCTTTTCGGCCTGCGCGGCCTGCTCCTGAGCGCCGCCGGCGTCGCCCTGTTCGCCCTGCTGACCGGCGCCGGCCATTTTGCCAGCGGCCGACGAGGTACTGCTACCAGCTTGTTCGGCTTGCAAGCGCTGGAGTTGCGCGCCAATCGCGCCGTTTCTGTTTCGAGTTGCTTTTGTTCTCGAGTGAGTCGTTCCAACTCGCGTTTCCGCTCCGCGGGGTCGGAGATTTTCTCGGCGTCCTTCATCTTCTTGCGCAGGCCGGCCTGCTGCCGGCGGAGTTTGGCCATCTCCTGCTCGGCTTCGCGGAGTTGCTTTACCAGCCGCGGCGAGTTCCTGTTCGCGGCGGTTCGACAGAATTGACTGCAGGTCCTCGAGGTCGCGGGCGATTTTTTGCTGTAGCCCGGTGGCCTGGCCAAGTTGGTTCTTTTCGAGTTGATCGCCACTCTTGCGCATCGAATCGCTGATGGCCTGCTGGCGAGCCTGGTGCAAGCCGTCGGAAATTGTAGCCGCGGCGATGGGGTCGGTTTCACCGAGCGAGCGGCTCATTTCGGCCATTTGCTGTTGCGTCTTTTCGAGGCGCCGACTCAACTCGGCTTGTTGGCTGGCGAGTTTCCGCAGGTCGGCCTGCTGCTGATCCGGGAGATCCTTGAAGTCGCGACCGAGCGTCCGCGGCGACAGTTCGTTGGTCTGCCGCGCGATCTCTTCCTGGTCGCGCTGGAGCTGCGAGACATCACGCGCGAACCTGCGGTAGCTGTCCCAGCGACCGAGTTCGCTGAGCATCTGTTCGAGCGACTCAACAACCCGATCCTGATTTTGGCCGGCGCTCGCGAGCGACTCCTTCAATTGGGAATCCGGCTCGGCCGTGCCGCTGTCGCGCACCGATTCGTCCGCCAGCTTGGCCTGCGATCCCTTGATGAAACTCGTCAATTCGCTCTCGACCGTGCCAAGGTGCTGCTGATTGAGCCGCTCGATTTTGTCGAGGATGCCCGTCATGTTCCGCTCGACGCCCGGACTGTCGACATGGTTGCTGCGCAACTCGGCCAGGAATTCGGCAATCTGCGCCGGAATGCCCTCGGTCGGACTGGTGAGCGTGCGGGTCACTTGCCGCTGGTTTAACTCGGCGGACTGAGCATGATCGACGTCGCTCTTGCCGATGCGACCGACGTCATTCACTTGAATTTCGAGGGAGCGGGTCTGCGAGCGGGCATCTTGCTGAAGCTTCAGCACGCGTTGCAATTCTCCCAGGACTAACGTCTGACGCTGAGCCAGACGCTCCTCGAGCTCGTCCGGCGTGATGACCGTGATCTTGCGAACCGTGCTCTTGCCGGATTGAGGTAGGTAATCCGTGGCGCTCGCCCAAAAGGTCAGCTGGACGCCGGGCTCCAGCTTTAGTTCGGAGAGCAACCAGCGATGCTCGACGACGCGACTTTCGCCGAGCTTACCGCCCAGCAGTAGGCCGGTTTCGGTTTGACGCGGCGCGCGCTCTGGTCCCTGGTAGAGCGACACGGCGAAGTCCTCGACGTCCGTGCGGTCCGAGCGACTAAAGTGCAACTCGATATTGTGAATCGCCAGATCGTCTTTCACGGCGACGGCCAGCGAGACTTCACCCTGCGGAGTAATGTAAACATTGGTGCCCGGCTTTTCGATCGTGACGGTCGGTTCGAGATCGGGAATGGCGCGAATGTCCCAGCGGTCTTCCGCGCCGCCGACAAGGCCCTCGGAGTCTTCCAATTCGATCCAATATTGTCCCGTCTTGTCGATTACGAACGGCTCGGCCGCGTCGGCTGCGAGCGAGATCGAATAGCCGTCCTCCGCCACTTGCAGCGGCAGCTGGCTGCCATCCTCGTGGTGCAGCGTCGCACGTACGACTTTCTTCGTCACGGTACCTGCCAGTCCGATCCGCGTACCGCGCAGCGCATGAATGCTCTTCTCGCTTTCTTCCGCGGGCAAGCCGGTGTAGTCAGGCGGGTACAGCGTGACTTGAGTGGGACCCAGCCGCGGTGCTTCGAGCACTTCGAGCCGGAGCCAGCCCATCGACGAGTCGTCGCCCCCTTCGGCCCGATACCAAAACGGACGCTGCACGTTATCTTTGCGGGCCACCAGCGCGCCGTTGACCCACTTCATGCCGTCGACCTCTTCCTCGTACGTTTGCGGGCCGGTTTTATAGCGGTAGTGGATCCGCACGTCGTCGGGCACGCGATGGCCAACGTCCTGCAGCAACTCCACTTCGAAATTCTGGCCGGCGGCCAACCGCGAGGGAGGAGTTCGAAATTCAACGTGATAGAACCGCGGCCAGACGTCGTCGCCCAGCGGACGTGTAAGCCGCATGAGCGCGATCCGTGCGCTGCCGGGCGATAGCGCCACTAACAACATGGACAGCAGCGCCAGTACACCTGCAAAGGCGAGCGCACGGCGGGTGGGCCCCCGTTCGAAGACCTGTGAGACGTCAAGCCCCGCCACGTCATGTTCGGTTTGCAGGATCACCGCCCGGCGCAGCGCGACGCTGCCCGCCGCCGGATCGAGTTCCGGTTGTCTGAGAAATTGCACGGTGCTGGCCAGGCGGTCGGTGAGGCTCGGAAACCGGTGTTCGATGCGGCGCGCGATCTGCACGTCGCCCAATTTCGAGTCTGCAAAACCGACAACCACGAAGTGATAAACGGCCCAGCCCAAGACGGCCACCATGCTCAGCGACGCCATCACGCGCACACCGGGATCCTGGAAGCGGATCAGATAGTCGGCCAGCGTGAGCACGAGCACGGCGGCCAGCACGATGCCGAACGTCCACCCCAGGGCATATAGCCCCAGTAGCCAACGAGCTCGCCGGCGAACTTGCCCGATCTTTTGTTCCAGCGGATGTGCCATGCACAAATCATCCTCTTGCGCCCGGCGACGTCGTGGGGCCGTCACCAGCGCCGCAATTATAACATTCCCTTGCGTTTACGAAGAATCCATTCCGACGTGATCAAACCCAAGAAAGCTGCCAGGAGCCACCAACGATTCCACAGCACTTCGGGAGGCAGAGTTTCAATGGGCACCTGATTACCGGGCGGCAAGTCGCCGGGTAGTCGATCGACGTCACGAATACGGTAGAAGCGACCTCGCGTTTCATCGGCCACCAACTTGAGCGTCCCAGCATCCATCTGAATGCGTTCCAACTCGCCGGGGGGCGCAACGACGAGGAAGTCGGTTCCCGCGGCCTGGCCTTCGAGCGTGGGCGTGCTGACCCAGGCATGATACTTGCCGTCGACCGCTTCGTTGAACGAACCTTCGAAGATGCCGCGGTTGGTCGCGTTGCGGACCAGCTTGACGCGCTGGTTCGGCTGTCCCTCGCGCTCGAGGATGACCGTCACTCCGTCATCGGCTACCGGCGCCTGTCGTTCATCGATGAATCGCACGCGCAGTTGCACGGGCTCTCCGCGTCGATACTCGCGACGGTCGGCCGTCAGTTCGACGTCGGTATCCTGGCCGAGCAGTTTCGACCGGCTAAGATAACGCACGGCCTGCACCCAGTAGCGGGCAAAGTACACGTCGCCCACGCGAAAGCGCCAGCGCCAGGTATCGTCGGTGGCGTGAAACAGCACTTTGCCGGCGCCGACATATTGCATGATGAATACGCCCAGCGGACCTCCATCAGCGGCCAACCGCGTCGGATGTTCGGCCAGGACGCGCGCGGCCGGTTTCACTTGCTGGACGTCGGCCAGCCAAAACATCGGTGGCAAGTCCGCCCAGATGCGGGCCGTCTCGGCGGCATTGTCGCCCAACTGCATCTGCGGGCTGACCATCCCCAAGTCCGTCGGCCGGGGAACGAAGCCCTCTTCGATCGGCTGGCTCGGATCGGGAACGCTGACGCTGGACAGATCGATCGGCAGGAGCGGCTCGATGGGCGTACCGCCGTAGCTGAGTGGCATATGGCGCGGGCCGGCAATGAAGGCGACACCTCCCCCCTTCTTCTCAACGAAGTCGTGCAGGTTGGCCATTACGCTCGTGCTGAGATACGTCGGGTTGACGTCACCGAAGATCACGACGTCGAAGTCGAACAGCTCTTCGCGGCGCACCGGAAACACGCGCAGCGCGGTCTCATCCAACTCGGCATACTCGAGGTCGGCATCTTGAAGCACCGTTTTAAGTTGAATCGTGCTATCTCGTTCGAGCATGTGCTTGAGATAGCGGAACTCGAAGTTTGGATAACCCTGCACAAGCAGCACCTTGATTTGCTCCTTGCGAACGCTGATCAGCCGAAGCTGGCTGTTATTGTCGGGCTGGGCCTCGTCGGGCAAATGCTCGACTTCGAGCACGTATTCAAATTCGCCAACCTGGTTGGGTCGATAGGGCAAGTGCAGCCGCTGCGGCTTACCGTCCTGGTCGATGACGACTTTCATCCGAGCAAGCACCACGTTGTCGTCTTTTTCATGCAACACGACTTCGACCGTTTTGCCGGCCAGTCCCCGGCCGGTGAGTTTGTATTCGAAGTTCACCACGTCGTCGACGAACACGACATCGTCGACCAATAGATCCGCCAGTTCCAGATCGCGCAGCGGCTGTTCGCTGCCGATGCCCACGGTGAACAGCGGCACTCCCTTTTGACGCGCATAGCGAGCGGCGTCTTCGAGGCTTTCGCCGTCGGTGTTGACACCGTCGCTAAGCAGAATGATGGCCGCGGGAGGCGAGCCGCGCAAATCGCCCAGCACGCGTCGCACACCGGCCCCCAGTCGCGAGCTTTCTCCCTGCGGCTGCAGTTGCTCAACGGCTTTCCGCATCGCCGCCAGGTTGCCTTCCTCCGCTCGTGCGGCGCTGGACACAAAGTACAGCTTCAGACGGTAGCGTCGCTCGACGGACTCGAGCAGGTTCGTGCCTTTTTTGAGCAGCACGGTCTTGGCCAGGCCGAGACGATCGGGCGACTCGAGCTCGGCCGATTCAATGCGCTTGGCCACCAGCGACTGCAGCCGCTTTTCGTCGTAGCGGTCTTGAATTCCCATGCTGGCCGAGTCGTCGACCAGCACGGCCACCGTCGGCAGCCCCGTGCGGCGAAGCGAGAGCGTGAATTCGGCCAGCATGAAGACCACAATCGCCACCAACGCCAGGCGAATCGCGATCAGCAGGGCCCGCACCGCGCGGCCCGTCGAAGTGCTCTCGCGCGCGTAGATGAAGGTGACCCAAGCGACGGCCAACAGCACGAACAGCAACGTCGCCCAGGGTGCCCAACTCCAGGTGTTTTCGAGCGTCCAGGCCGTACCCTCGCCCGGGCTGGCGGCGTCCACGCCGAGCCATCGCTCGAGCCAATCTGGCAAGGTTCCGCTCATCGCGTTGCGCGTCCAAACCACCAGGCGAAAAACGTTTCGGTCAACAGCAGACCGAGCACGCAGTAGAGCAACAATTTGTGCAGGCCGCTGCGTTTTTGAATCGTGGGCGACTCGACATCGTCGAGGTTTGTCTGCCGATGCGTGGCGAACTGGCGAGGAAGTTCGTCGGGGTCGATCTTGGTCAGGTCGCTTTCGGCCGTGTCCACGTTCACGGCAAAGGCCTCTTCGCCGCCGAGCGGCGCGCCGAGTGCAACTTGATAGACACCGCTCTGCTGTGTGTCGGTGTACGACCACCGACTGCTCGTCGGATCGAGCGTCATGCGAACTTCCTCGGTCGCCCCGGCCGGGTTGGTAACACTGACCGTGGCCCGACTGGCAATTGCGGCCAACGATTCGCCAAGCGTCTGGCCGACCTCGACGTTGTGTTCGGCCTTCTGTCCGCTGACGGCCAAGCCCACAAGTTCCTGCACCAGCGGCACGAAGCTCGGCCAGACGGGCATTGTCGTCCAGGGATCGTGGCTCGTTGGATCGACCGACGACCGCGAGCACTCGGTGGCCACCAGAATCGAACGGCCCCGATGGATCGCTTCTTCGACGATTGCCGGATCGCCCCCTTCAAAGGCCAACGCAACGCGGGCCTTGGCGTCGGGATCGACGTCCAGGTGAAAATATGTGTAGACCGGCGTGGTAAGCAGCCCCGATTGTTCGCGACCTTTGAATACGTCGACCAGCGGATGCCGGTAGTCGAGCGGGTCGAAGCGATATTGGTATTGCGCTTTGCGCACGACCTTGCCGAGTTTGGCCGGCAAGATCCGCACTCCCTGTTCGCCGCCGAGTTCGCGATTGTAGCGATCGGCCAACACCTGATCGCCGAGAAAAAATACCAGTCCTCCGCCGCGCTGCAACACGCCGTCGAGCAATCGCGCCTCGCTCGAGGTGAACTGCGCCACGTTGCAGAGAAAAATGCAGTCGTACTGCGTTAGGTCGCGCTCCAACAGCGCGCTTTCTGCGATCACCTCGGCCGTCACGACGCTGGACGATTGAGAATCGCCGCTGCCCGGATTGAGCGCCAGAGCCAAATAATCCGTAGCGCCGGTCATCGGCCCCGAGCCGGGCTTGCCGTTGACGCACAGCACACGGACGTGATCTTTCACTGGTACCGAAAGCCAGCGGTGATTGTCCACGTCGAGCAGGTCGGTTTCCAGGCGAACCTCGACCACGTGATCGCCCGGCGCGTCGAAACGATGGTTGAAGGCAATTGTCGCCTGCTCGCCCGCGGCAACGTCGACATAGCTCTCCTTGACGCGCCGCCCATCGACGTGCAATTCGACCAACTGATGCTCCCGGGCCTGGCCGCCGAAATTGCGAACTTGAGCAGACAGCGCTGCCTCGTGGGCCGTCGTGATGAAAGGCGCGCCGGCGTCAACGGACGTGACGGCCAGATTCTCGCAGCCGGTCTGTCCCAGGTCGAGCACGACCAGGGACGCCTGCGCGGCCAGTCGATCCAGTCGCTGCCGGTAGTCGGACACGGCCGCGTCCTTTGCCTCGGGCACCCAGGTGTTGCGGCCCAGATCTGTGAGGAAATAGACCTCGGTCCGCGACAAGCCGGCGCTCGAAGCGGACTGGCACACCCGCTCGACTTGATCCAATGCGGCCGGCAAATCGGCTCCGCCATGGGGTAGCGACAGGTTTTCAATCTCCTGCACGAAATCGGACGGTTCCACGGCGGGCGTGCCGACGACCACCTGGGGTGGATCGCCCATCAAAATCAACGTGAACGCGTCCCCTTGTGCGCTCTCGTCGACAATCTGTTCGGCGAGCTCCTTGGCCCGATCGAAGCGGCTCTTGTCGGTCGGCTTATAGGCCATGGAATAGGAACCGTCGAGCACGAGCACCTTGAGCGTTCGCTGGCCCGGTACAAACGGCAATCCGATCTGGTTGAAAAACGGCTGTGCCACGGCCAGCACCAGCAGCACGATGATGGCCGTGCGCATGATCAGCAAAATGAGCTGCTCAATCCGCATGCGGCGCGAGTTCTTCCGCATCGCGGCTAGCAGGTATTCAATGGCGGCCCAGGAAACTTCGCGATAGCGGCGCTTGTTCCAAAGGTGAATCAAAATCGGCGCAGCGGCCGCCGCCAACCATCCCAACATGAGGAGGTTGCCGAAGCCAAACGCCAACAGTGGCACGCCGGTAAACATTCGTCGATCAAGCAATCCGATTCATACGCGAAGCGATGTAGCTGGAAAGCGCCACTTCCAAAGAGTGATCCGTGCGGAGTAGTACATAGTCGACTCGCTGGCCGCGGCAGCCTTTGCGCACCGATTGCAGGAACTTGCCGAATTCGTCCAGATAGGCCTGCCGCAAGGCATGCGGGTCGGTCAGCACGTCGGGCATTTGTTCCATTCCGCGAAACAAGGTTGTCTGACGGAATGGGAACTCGAGTTCCGCCGGGTCGAGCACGTGAAACACGATCACGTCGTGACGGCGGTGGCGAAAATGCTTCAGCCCGGCCAGCATCGACGGCACATCGTCGAACAGGTCGCTGAGGATCAGCACCAACCCACGGCGTTTGAGCCGCTCGGCCAGATCATGAAAGATCGGCCCAGTGTGCGTTTTGCGCTGCGGCTCGGCGTGCTCCATCACGTGCAAGAGTTGTTTGAGATGCGAGGGGTTGCTGCTGGGACGGACGAGCGAACGGATTTCACTGTCGAACGTTGCCAGGCCCACGCTGTCTTGCTGCTGCAAGATGAGGTACGAGAGGGCTGCCGCGACGCACTGGGCGTATTCGAGCTTCGAGAGCGCCGCCCGGTCGCTCTTGTAGCGCATACTCTCGCTGGTATCGAGCAGCAGATAAGAGACGAGGTTGGTCTCTTCCTCGTACTGTTTCAGGTAGATTTTGTCGCTCTTGCCGAAAACTTTCCAATCGACATACCGCAGGTCGTCACCCGGGCTGTATTCCCGGTGCTCGGCAAACTCGATCGAGAAACCATGAAACGGACTGCGATGCACGCCGGAGACGTAGCCTTCGACGATCGAGCGGGCGCGAAGCTCCAAGCCCTGGAGCTTAGCCAGCGTCTGCGGATCTAAAAATTTGGGGTTGGCGTCCACGGCCACTGGCCTCGGTTTCGTCGCAGGGAATGGTTTCGATCAGCTTGCGAATGATGTCGTCGGTCTTGATCCCCTCGGCCTCGGCGTTAAAGTTGGTCATGATGCGGTGCCTGAGCACCGGGAAGGCGACCTGGCGAATATCGTCGCTATTGACGTAGTAGCGGCCGTGCAAGACCGCGCGGGCCTTGGCCCCCAGCACCAGGTATTGGCTGGCGCGAGGACCGGCACCCCAACTGACGTAATCCTGAATGAAGTCGGGCACTTCGCCCTTTTCCTTGCGCGTGAGCCGCGTGAATTGCAGGGCGTAGCGGGCGATCGAATCGGCCACCGGCACGCGGCGCACGATCTGTCCCAGCGCAACGATTTCCTCGGCCGTCAGCGTTTGCGAAATCTCGAACTTCAAGTCGGCCGTCGTTTGTTTGACGATCTGCAGCTCTTCTTCCTCGTCGGGATAGTCGACGAACACGTTGAACATGAAGCGATCCAATTGGGCCTCGGGGAGCGGATACGTTCCTTCCTGCTCGATGGGGTTCTGCGTCGCCAGCACGAAGAACGGCTCCTCGAGCGTGTGCCGCCGTCCGCCGACCGTGATCTGATGTTCTTGCATCGCCTCGAGCAAGGCGGCCTGCGTTTTGGGAGGCGTGCGGTTGATTTCGTCGGCCAGGACCACGTTTGCGAAGATTGGCCCAGGCAAGAAGCGAAATTCGCGCGTGCCGCTCATTTTGTCTTCCTGGATCACCTCCGTGCCGGTGATGTCGGCCGGCATCAGGTCGGGAGTAAATTGAATGCGGCTGAACTTCAACGACAGCGCATCGGCCAGCGTGCGAATCATCAAGGTCTTGGCCAATCCGGGCACTCCCACCAGCAGGCAATGCCCGCGGGCGAACATGGCAATCAACAGCTCCTCGATCACCTGTTGTTGTCCGACGATCACCTTGCCGAGTTCCGCGGTGATGCGGCGGAAGGCCTCGTTCAGTTTTTGCACCCGTTGGAGGTCATCGTCTTCGAGCATGGCGGTTCCGATCGAGTTAGGGTTTCGCCGGCGCAGGTGGGCGGGCGGGATTTCGGGCCATGTTAGGCATGCGCCGAGGCGGCGCTGGCCCTTGCTGGCGGAAGGCGAACAGTTTTTCCGGCGTGGCGATCAGCAAGAGGTCGCCGGCCGCGATGAGGTTGCCCCCTGCCGCGCCGCGCTCGGTAAGCAGAATGGGCGAATGCGGCAGTCCGGTCTGTGAGACTTGCTGATCGAAGACGAACAAGGATTCGTTGGTCGGCCAAATGACCTGGTCGCCCATCAGAACCCCGCGGCCGTGACCGAGCGGCGACGTTTCAGGCCAGCGTTTAAGCACCTTACCCCCTTCGGCGTCGAGCCACCACAACGTGTCGCCGCTGGCCAGGAGGTTGCCGTGTCCGACTCCCAGCAAATGCACCACGTCTTCCGGCAATCGGCTCTCCCACAGCATCTCACCGCTGAGGGCGTCCAGGGCGAAGATCGACTCGCAATCGGCCGGAGCCACCAGCAGCTTGCCCCGGTAGTAGACGCAGGGATTCAAATCGCGATAAAAATGTGCCGTCCGCTTGTCCTTGCCGTCGGGACTGGCTTTCCTGGCTCGCGGGTAAAGCGCGGCCCATTGCAGACGGCCTTCGCGAGCCGACAGCGCGGCAACGGCACCGAGGTTCGTGTTGAAATAAAGCGTACCCTGGTGGTAAGTCAGCAGGTTGTGGGTGATCTCGGGAAGTTGTCCGCCACCAGGCGTTTCGGCGGCGCAAACCAGCGTGCGCCAGCGACGGCGGCCGGTTTCCACCTCGTAACAAGCCACATACGCTTGTGGACGAACGTCGCTCTTCCGCATGGCAACATAGAGATTTGGACCCTCGACCACCGGTGCGCCCTCGAATGCCCAGCGTTCGTCATCTGGCATCAAGCGCCCATCGGGCTTCCAAATCACGCGGCCTTGCGCCGACAGATCGAGGCACACCAAGTAGCCCGAGGTGCGGCTTTCATAGGATTCGAGCGGATGTCCGGTAACCTGCGATCCTAGCCGGGCAAACAGCTTGCCGTCGTGCACGGTCATCGTGAATCGCGGCACGCCCAAACCACGATTCATGCGGGTATTACTGAGCCGCACACTTTCGTCTGCGTAGATTTCTCCGGGCGGACGCATTGGATCGCCAGGCCAGGCGGGTTTGCCGGTCTTGCGATCAAAGGCGAAGATCTGGCTCTGATTGTTCACCAGGATCAGGTCGCCGACCACGACCGGGTGATAACTCATCAGCCGCTGTGCCTCCTCGCCAATGCGACGAAGACTGAACGCCCGTGAGTTTGCCGCATCGGCCGAAATCGCTTCGCCGAGCGAAATCGGGGTCCAGGCTTCCGGACCGAGATCCAAGTTTCGCGGCGTGATATGGTTTCGGGTGTAGTCGCCGGCAAACGTGGGCCAATCATCAGGCGGCGTGGGTTCCGGCCAACTCTCGGCCGCCGAAATCATCGCGCCGAGCGTATCGGCATAGTCGACGGTGCGTCCGGCCAGACGACCGCGCGCCTGCGGATGCAATTGATTGAAGGCCTCGAGTTCAGCGCGAGCCCGATCGAGCGAGCCTTCCATCACCGAAACCAGAATCAGCCGCGCGCGAACGTCGGCCAGCGGCCGCGAAGTGCCGGGGTACGTCAGGCGGGCGAACGGGAAACCGCGTGCCTTCCAAAACCGCACCAGCGCGGCCGATTCAGCGTCCGAGAGGATCCCGTTGACACGGAGCTGGTAGTACGGTTCGGCTCCAGAGTCTTCGAGAATGTATGAATTGTCTAGCGTCCGCGCGGTCAGCTCGTCGATGTTGGGTAGCTTGCGGGACGCTTCGTAAAACCGCGCCGGTATGCGGCTGGGCGGCAACTCGATGAGCATCTCCCAGGCTCGCCGCGCCGCACTGTAATGGCCACGCTCGAGTTCCATCTCGCCCAGCATCCAAAGGGCGTCGTCGCCCCAGGAACTGCAAAACAGATTATCGACGATGCCGGCCAGGCGGCTGGCGTCGCGCGTTTCGACGGCCTCTTCGTAGGCGGCCCGGGCCGATGCATCGACGCGTTGCCGGTACAGCGACAACCCTGCGTCGGGCAGCGAGGCGATCTGCACGTGGCAATAGTCGGCCAGGTTGACGTATCGCGTGGGAGTGATGGCGATCATCTTGCCGCCGCCCGACTCCATGACCCGCCGCAGCGATTCGACCGCTTCGTCCCACTGGGAGTCGGCAACGTACGCTTTGACACGCTCCAACTGCGTGCGAATGGCGCTATCGGCCTCGTCGAGCGTGACCGAACTCGAAAGCTCGAGCGGGCCGCTCGAGAACTGGGCGGCGGCCGGCACGGCAACCAAGGGCAACGCGAGCGAGACGAGCACCTTCGCGAGTGGTCTCGCGAGCGTGCGCATCCAGGCTGCCGTAGTGGCTCGGCAAGGATGGTTCATGCAGCTCGTCCTTCGCGCGTGTTGGCTGCCGCGAGGATCCGTTGCCCAAACCCCCGCCCGGGTGCTGGGGGGCAGAAACACCGATAAAGCTCGACAGAGTCGCGGTCTTTCTTCGTGCCATTAATTATAGATCGGCGGCCAAAGTGCGGAAAGAACGAAATCGGGGCCCACCGGTAGAGCTACGGGCATCGTACCGGCTTTGCCAGCACGGGCCGGGGCCGCGTCCAGCGGGCATATTCTAGCGGGCATAGCCCTCTAGAATGCGGCCAATCCAGAACAAACAGAAGGCCGCCAGCCCCATCAGCAGGAGTTGTCCCTCGCTGATGGTCAAGTTGAGCTGCAGCAAGACGGCCAATGGCACCAGAGCCAGACCCAAGAGTTGCATGAGGCGTGCGATACTGCGCATCAGTGAAGCCGTGATGCGATACAGCGCATCGATGAAGCTGTGTATGGTGAAATCAACTCGTGCGACTCGTACCGGGCCGCCCGTCGTCTATGATAGTGGATGACGGCCGACTTGTGCCATGCACGAACGAGGTCCACGTTGGGCCGTTCAACGCCGTCGCCTGGTTGCTGCGGAGACTATCGCGTGTACGAGCAAACGGAACAGGTCGGCCGATCGTATTTCACCACGCTCAGCCGGGCCTGGCGGTTGCGCTGTCCAGCCTGCGGCCAGACCAAGCTGTTCGCCAACTGGATTCGCATGCACAAGAAATGCAACGCGTGCGGACTGAAGTACGAGCGAGAGCCGGGCTACTTCCTCGGATCGATTTACGTGAACTACGGGCTTACCGCCCTGCTCGTGACGGCGCTGTACTTTTCGCTGTTTTTCAGCGAATGGGTTTCGCCGCAGGCAGCGCTCGCGTTGGTCGCCGCGTTCGCAGTGATCTTTCCAATGTGGTTCTTTCGCTACGCGCGCAGCATTTGGCTGGGCTTCGATCACTATTGGGACCCGCTGCCGAAGGAACAAGCCGCGGCCAAGAAGCCAACGAGCGGCGTGACCGGTTAGACGTCTTGGCCCGCTTCTCGTTCGGCCTTCTGAGCCGCTTGACGGCGCTGTTCACGCTTTACGGCGCGATAGGCCAACGTGCCGAACGTGCCCACGATCGCAAAGGGCATCGACATCATGAACAGGATGCTATAGAAGAGCCCCGTCACTAAATCGCCTTGCGACTTGTCGCCGCCGAGCGCCGCCTGGCAACTTGGGCAGGCCAAGGCCGCCGATGCAACGCCCAACACCAAGGCCGCGGCAACGGCGGGCACAAACAGACGAGCGAATCGGATTGTCTTGCGGGGTGTTTTCATGGCGTTGTCTCTCCGTCGCTGCCGAGTGCGTTTTGCACCGGGGCTGGCGACGCCCTCATTATAAGTGCCTCTTCGGTCGGTGGGTAGAGGTGATACAACATCACGTAAATGACCACCCCCGTTACGGATACGTATAACCATATCGGAAAAGTCCAGCGGGCAAATTGACGATGTCTTGCGCGCCGATCCTTCAACCCCAGGTAAATTGTGATCAGGGCCAAAATCGGCACCGTGGCGGCCAGGACGATGTGGCTAAACAGAATCGACAAATACACGGCACGCACGCCGCTGGGGCCCGCGAACTTCACGCTGCCCACCTGGTAGTGGTACACCAGATAGCAGACCAAAAAGACCACGGAGACCGCAAAGGCGGCCAGCATCGTGTTCCTGTGCGCCCGCTCGCGCCGTTGCTTGATGAGTGCCCAGCCGACGACCAGTAGCACCGCCGCGACGCCGTTCAGCGTCGCGTTGACCGCGGGCAATTGCTCGACGCTGAAGTTCACGGCGTGGGGTCTCGGACGGGTCAGCTTTTTTCGGAATCCGGCGCGCCGGCGGACGAATCGTCGGCCGGTCGCTCGACATGCTCTGCAGCCTTGTGTTCGACGGCCGGTGGGAGGGCCGGCTCGGCCTCGACCATGGTCAGCAGCCGGTCGAGCATTTCCGCCTGATCGGGCTCCGTCAGCCGGAAGCGTCCGCGAACCTTGCCGGTGCGGTCGACGACGCAGGCCCGATCCGTGTGGTCCCCTTTAACAACGGCGATTTTGAACGATTCCTGGCCGACGCTCTGGATGTCTTTCATGTCACCGGTGAGAAAGGTCCACCGCCTGGGATCGGCCTTGAAGTGCTCGGCATATTTCTTCAGCGCTTCGGGCGTATCGTTGTCTGGATCGCAGGTAATGCTGATGAAGCGGATCTTGCTGTCGGGATGCGTGTGCTGCCAGGCAGCCAGGGCCTGATTCATCCGCCAGCAGATGGCCGGACAGTTGGTGAAAAAGAAACTTGCCACCCAAACCTCGCCTTCAAGGCTGGCCGAATCGAACGGGTTGCCGTCCTGGTCGATCAGCTTGAACTGGGCAATCGGACTGTCGGACAAGATCGCCGTGGTCGCGGGACTCGCAGTCGCATTGCGAGCTGTTGAAGTGCGGGCCGGCGCGGACGGCTCGGTGTCTCGGGACGTTCGCCAGAGTGTGTATGAACCGTAAATCGCGGCAAGCAATGCGACGAGCACGACCCAATAGGTGGCGGCCGAAGGTTTCATTTTGCAAATCCCGGGCGGAGGTCCTCGGAATGCCAGCAGACGGACGACCGCGGTGTCTGCACGCAGGCAACTCGAGCAAGCGACTCTTTTTATGTTTACGCCGCCGAGACGGTCGTCGATCGTTCGTGGCGCACCCTAGTGTTCGGATGCCGGGGCGGAATGTTCGGCATCCCCGTGCGAATCGGCTTCGCCGTGGTGCACGACCGGCGCAGCGGCGGCATCGCGAGGCTCGGCCATGTACAAACGGCGCTCTTCCGAAAGCCAGTGCCCCCGCATGCCGATATCCGGCACCAGTGCCAGCACCAGAAAGGTCGCCATGAATCCGGCCGGAATCGTAAGTACGTATTTCCAATTCGCCTCGTACTTCACGTGCATGAAAAACAAAATCACAAGCATTGCCTTGGTGCACGAGACGGCCATCATGAAAGCCCAACCGATCTTGGGCTGGGCGTGAAACGGCCAGTACGACGAATACGTGAAGAACGACGCCCCGGTCAGCACGCAAAGCGCGAGGAAAACGTAGATGTATTTGGCGATCCCCACATCGTGGCCGTGGTCGGCGTCGTGGGCGTGGCTGTGACCGGGTTGCGACATGGCTGAGTTACTCCGCTCGAGCGGCTTGAATGCAAAGGAATCGGGTAAAGGACTAGAACAGATACAGCAGCGGGAACAGGAAGATCCACACCAAATCGACAAAGTGCCAATACAGGCCGATGTTCTCGACGAAGCCGGTCGCCATCACGCCCAGGGTCATCGGGATCATGATGGCGAACACGATCAGCCCCACTAGCACGTGGATGGCATGAAAACCGGTGAGCAGAAAGTAGGTGCTCGCCCACATGTTGCCGCCCGGAATCACGATCGGCAGGCGGAGCCAGGCGTGCTGGTCGTTAAGCCCATGGTGCGGCTCCTCGCCGGGAGCGTGCCCCAGAGGCATGATCTTTTCGGCCAGTTCGTCCAATGCGGCGTGAGCCACGGCGACATTCGTTGCCTGAGCCGCGGCGATCTCGGCCGCTTTCTCCTCTTCGATCAGCTTGGCAACCAGCGCCTGCTTTTCTCGCAATGCGACGGCGGCGGGATCTTTCTCGAGCGATTCAGGGTTGTCGGCATACTTTTCGGTCAGTGCGGAATTCTCTGTCTCGAACCCGGCATTGAGCGCGTCGAGCCGCCCGCGTACGGCCGCGGCATAGTTCAAGTCGGCCTTTTCCCAGATCTGGCTGTGCGGCTTCCAGGGATAGATGCCGTGCGAAAACTTGGCGTTGTATTCGTACAGTTTGACCCCCAAAAACACGCTCCCCAAGGCGAGCGTCACCAGCAGCCAGCCCTTGGCCGCGGCCGCTTTATTGACCTTTGCTGCTTCGAGAGCCAGCACAATCGAGACGCTAGAACAGATCAGCACGAACGTGTTGAACGCCCCGATCGGTTCGCTGAGGTGAACTTCGTGCGGTAAGGGCCAAGTCGCTGCACCGAACCGCAGCACGATATAAGTGCCAATCAGCGCGGCGAAGAACATGATTTCCGTCGACAAGAACAGCCATACGATCAACTTGCCGTTGGAAATCGGCAAGCCCGGATGGTATTCCAATCCGACGTGGCCGTGATCAGCGTGTTCGGCGGGTGCATGGGTCGTGGCCATCGTTTGCTCATCCAACCTTTCTAAGACACGATCATTCGCAAATGTTTCATCAGGCCAATGGCCCCAGGGCCAACAGCCCCATCATGGCGGGCAAGTACAAGAGCGACGCCAGTAACAAGCGCCGCGCCGCCGAATCGGTTTTTTGCAGGAAGAAAGAAAACGCGCACAGCAACTGTCCCACGCCCAACACCAGGGCCCACACCAGAAAGATGCTTCCGGCCGGCTGAGACAAACACGGCACGATGCTGACCGGCACTAAAACCATTGCCGCCAAAATGGCCTGCGTGCCCGCGCGCACGCCGCTCGGATCGACCGTGCTAAGCATTTTCAGGCCGGCGCCGTCGTAATCGCGGCGATAGATCCAGGCGATGGCCATGAAATGCGGAAACTGCCACAAGAAGACGATCAGGAACAGCGACCAGGCCCGCAAATCGAGCGGCGCACCGACGGCGGTCCAGCCCATCAAGACCGGCAGCGCGCCGGCGACGGCCCCCACGGCGGTGTTGGCGGCCGTGCGGCGTTTGAGCGGTGTGTAAACAACCACATACATCGCCCAGGTTAGCAGCCCCAAGGCCGCAGTGAGCAGGCTGACGCTGGTGGCCAGGTAGGCCGTGCCCAGCACGATCGTCGCGAAGCCAAATGCCAGCACCTGACCGTTCGATAGCCGACCGGCTGGCAACGGGCGATCGGCCGTGCGAATCATCAACGCATCGGTGTCGCGCTCGAGCCATTGGTTCAGCGCGCTCGCACTGGCGGCGACCAGCGCGGTGCCCAACAGCGTGTGCCAGAGCAGCCAGCCGCTTGGCGGACCCCAGCTGGCAACAAACGCCGCCACGGCCACGGTCACCAGCACAAGCGCGGCGATCTTGGGTTTCGTAAGCTCAACATAATCGGCCACGCGCGCGAGCAGGTTCGTGCGGCGGTCGATGGCCAACGAAGGCATACTCATCGGGCGGCCTCCATCAGCAAGGTATGGCCGTTTTCGTTTTGCACACGATGCGTTTGTGTGTTCATTACGCCTGCCTGACGGACCACCAGACGCGCCGAACGGAGCGCCAATAGCAGGCTGTTTCCCAAAATCATCGAGCCGATGGCCACGTGCGCCGTTGCCGAGGCCATTTGCCAGGGCGCGTCGGCCGTGGGCCGAAACCCTGCGGCGAAGTCGAATCCCGACAGCCAGCCGGGAAAGCCGTATTTGGTAACCCAGGTTCCCAGCCCCAGGCAAACTTGCAGCACGATCAGCACCGACAGGCCAATCGCGGGCCGCAGCAGCCAGGGCTCATCTCGCATCGAACGCCAAACGCGCACCGCGAGCATCACGATGTGCCCCCACAGCGCTCCGGCCACAAACAGATGAAAGAACAGGGCCAGGCGGAATTCTCCGGGCCGTGCGCCGGCTGGCAGGTGCCGCAGCTGCGAGCCGAGAACGATCTGCAAAAATGCGAGGAAGGTGATGATCAATGCAAGGCGTTCGATCTTTGCGACCACTGGGTTGGCCACCGGCTCGGCCTCGCGCCAGCGCTTCGAAGTCACCACGGCCAAAGCCACGGTGAATGCAAAAAACGCCGGACCGACGCAACCGTGAATCTGGGCAATCAACACTTCGTTGGCCAACACGCGCAGTCCGCCAAGCACGCCTTGCAGCAGCACGCCCGCCAGCGCCGCGGCGCCCAGCCAGCGAACCAACGTGCGTCGTTGGCACCACCAGGTGGAAATCAAAAAGCCAATCGTGATCATGCCCACCAACGTGCCAAACAACCGATGGCCGTGCTCGATGAACAACTTCCAAGGTCCGTACAGCCAGGTATCCAAGGGATAAAGGAACGGGTTGTAACCGTAGGTGTTGGGCCAGTCGGGCACGGCCATGCCGGCGCCCGCGGTGGTCACCAGCCCGCCGATCCAGATCATCGGGAACGTGGCGCAGACCAAGGCCACGGCCCAGCGATGGGGCCAGGGGCTTTCAACTTGGCGTGGCGTTTGGTTCACGATTGCTCAGCGATCAAGGAGGTTCGTCGGGCGATTCGACTCGGATTAGTAGATCGGCGGCGAGGGCGGCTCGGGGTGAGCTCCCGGGGGCGGCTCGTTCTGCGGGTAGTAGTCCTTGCCTGCCTCGGGCGAGTTGTATTCGTAGGGTCCCCGGTAGATCACCGGCTGGAAGTCGAAGTTGCCGTGCCCTGGCGGGCTAGGCGCCTGCCATTCCAGGCCGTTGGAGTGCCACGGATTGCGGCCAGCCTTGGGCCCCAGAAACATGCTCAGCAGGAAATTGGCCGCGAAGATCACCTGCACGCCGACCATGCCAATCGCACACCACGTCATGAATTCGTTGAGCGGCTGCAAGTGATGGAACGTCTGATAGTGATACGGATCGGCCAGGCGGCGCGGGAAACCGACAACGCCCAGGATGTGCATCGTGAAGAACGTGCCGTTGAGGAACAGGAACGTCAGGAAGAAGTGAATCTTCCCGGCCGTTTCGTTCATCATGCGGCCGAACATTTTCGGATACCAGAAGTAGATCGCGCCGAACACGCCCATCGCCGTGCCGGCAAACAGCACGTAATGGAAGTGGGCCACAATGAAATAGGTGTCGTGAATGAAGATGTCGACCGGCGTGGCGGCCATGAAGATGCCAGACAATCCACCGATGATGAACATCGCGACGAACGACAGGGCGAAAAGCATCGGCGTGGTGAAGCGAACGTTGCCTCCCCAAACCGTGCCCAGCCAATTGAAGGTCTTAATGGCACTAGGCAAGGCAATCATCATCGTCGAAATCATGAACGTCATGCCCAGCGCGGGGTTCATGCCCGAGACAAACATGTGGTGACCCCAGACGATAAAGCCCAACCCGGCGATCCCCGCAATCGAATAGACCATCGGCTTGTATCCGAACAGCGGCTTGCGTGAGAAGCAGGCGATGATGTCGGAGACCATTCCCATGGCGGGCAGAATCATGATGTACACGGCCGGGTGGGAATAAAACCAGAACAGGTGCTGCCAGAGCAGCGGCTGACCGCCGCCCGAGGCCAGGGCGGAATTGCCGGCTGACCAGCCTTCGGGAATGAAGAAGCCGGTGCCGAGCAGGCGGTCCATAAGTTGCATGAAACCGGCCGCCGTGAGGACCGGCAGTGCAAACGCTTGCAAGATGGCCGTGATGAACATGGCCCAAATCGTCATCGGCAGACGGAACATCGTCATGCCGGGCGCCCGCATCTGAATGATGGTGGTCATGTAGTTGACCGACCCCATCATCGAAGAGACGCCGACGAACGTGAGGCCCATCAGCCAGAGCGTTTGGCCGTTCCAGTCCGTCAGTGAAAGCGGAGGATAGGAGGTCCAGCCCGATTTGGCGGCACCTCCTTCGACGAAAAAGCTGCCTCCAATGGCCACGAACGCCGGCCACATGAACCAGTAGCTGAGCATGTTCAGCGTTGGGAACGCCATGTCGTCGGCACCGATCATCAGCGGGATCAGGTAGTTGCCGAACGCGCCGGCCAAAATCGGGATGATCACGAAAAAGATCATCACCGTGGCATGCATGGTGAACAAAATCGTGTAGAACTCCGGCGAGATCTGGCCGCCTTCGTTGGCAAATAGCATCTTGCCGATGACCGGCATTTCGGCCCAGGGCCAGGCCACTTGCCAGCGAATGCCAAGGGCCAGCAGCCCGCCGATCAGAAACCAGATCAGCGTGGAAAACAAAAACTGAAGTCCAATGATCTTGTGATCCCTGGAAAACACATAGGTGCCAAGGAATCCGCCCGCATGCGCGTGAGCGGCATGGTCGTCGTGTGCGTGAGAACCTGCGGTGATCGAGCTCATTCACTCTCCCCCTGTGCCAACGCCTGCGAGTCGACGGTTGCCGTCTGCTCGCGATATTTTTTGTCCAGCCACTCCTCGAAATCTTCACGCGATTCGATGGTGAGCCGGCCTTTCATTTTATAATGTCCCCAACCGCAAAGCTCCGCACAGACGATGTCGTACGTCCCCTTTTCGGTGGCCCGGAACCAAACCGGAATCTTCATGCCGGGCACCGCGTCTTGCTTGACCCGCATGTTGGGCAGGAAAAAGCTGTGCAGCACGTCGGCGCTTTTCAGCTCGATCAGAATCTCCTCGTTGACCGGCAAATGCAGGTCGTTTACGACGAAAATATCGTCCTGATCGCCCAGCACGCCATTACTGCCCGGGTATCGCAACCGCCATTCGAATTGCCGGCCGGTCACCTCCAGCGTGGGCGGCATGTCGTCGGCCGTGCCCAAGATGCCATCGGGTCCGGCGGCCGGGTTGCGAATCTTAGCTTCGGCCCAGGCGTTCATCTGATAAATCGCAATGAACAGCAGCGTGGCCGCCGGAATGATCGTCCAGATGATTTCCAGACTGTGGCTGCCATGGGTGTAGGCGACCTTGTGGTCCTTCGTGCCGTCGTAGCGCCAGAGGAACCAGAACAGAGCCAACTCCGTGACCACGAAGACCACGCCGGTGAGCCAGAGAATGAAATAGAACAAGTGGTCGATCGTGTGGCCGTGCTGCGAAATGTCCTCCGGCAACCAGTGCTTGTACACGGGCGCGAAGACAAAGCTGGCCACGCCCAATACGGGTACCAGCAGAAACACAAAAGCCCAAAACTTTCCCACGGCTCGTTCTCCAGCCTGACGGCTCTGCCGCATGATGCTTTTGGCAATGCGGCGGAATTGACTCGGACAGTACCTTTTGGTGTTACAACGCGGCCCGACTTACGGCCCGCTGCTGACGCGGCGGTTCGCTGATCGGCTCATAGGGGAGCGACAATACGTAATCCACGAGATTCCAAATTTCGTCGTTGCTGAGCGTGCCCGGTGCCCCTGGCGTGGGCGGCCCGGCGGCCGGCATCGGCGTGCCATTGATGCCGGCGTAGATGCGGCGGTAGATATCGTAAGGTGCCCGGCCTCCACGGTAGATTCCCTGCCGCAGGTTTCGCGGCTTGGCGTGGCGTGGCGGCAAGGCATCGGTCTTTAGCGCCGACGACAGCCGGTCGATATGGCGGGCCAGCACCGCGCGTTCCTCGCTCGACATATCCTCAGCCGTGTCGAGCGTGGAAATGTCGGCCGTCAAGTTGCCTTCCGCTTCGACAATCGCCTTGCTCCAGTCGTCGTAGTCGTTCGTCTGGCCGTCTCCCAAGGCGCTCCAACCGTGACACTTCGCGCAGTTGGCTTTGGCGCTGTAGAACAGGTCCTTGCCGTGCTTGATCGATTCGGCCAACTGCACTTCCGGCTTCGCGTTGTCGCCATCGGTGGGAATGATGTTCTCGGTGGCCGTGCTCCAGCTTTCAGCGATCGGCGTCAGAATCTCGTCGACCAACTGTTCGCGCGTCAGCGGCAGCTTCTCGCCTTCGCTCAGATCAAGCATCGCGTCGGACAACCGAATCTCGGTTTGGCCCCGCATGCTCAAATACTTGACGTATTCGACAAGCGCCTTGATCTGCATCTCGGGCAATAGACCAAACGACGGCATGGCCGTCCCCTGCACGCCCTCGCTGACGATGTACTCTAGGTCGTGCTGCGTGGGCTTGGCCGCCCGCTCGGTGCTCTTGAACTTGAATTTGCCCTGGCGATAGTCGCGCGGATAGGGGTTTAGCAACATGGCCGTGGGGCCCAGGCCGTCGCCGGTCGTGCCATGACAGTGGGCACAGTGCCGACGATAAAGTCCCGTCTCGCGGCCGAACTGATCACTCCGCGTGGGTCCGGAGGCCATCTTCACGAGCGCCGCGTCCAGGCCCGTCTCGGGCAGCACGTAGGGGTCGTCCGGGGTGCCAAACATGGCCGCCAGAATGTTGGCGATCTCTTGCGTCTGATCTGGCGGAATCTGCTTTTCGGCGATGGCCACCATGTCGAGCTTGAATTGCGGCGGCGCGTTGCGCCCGCAGCCGGCCAGCAGGGCCAACAAAGCCAGACAGGGCCAAAATCGCACGGAGTTTGCGGGGTTCCAATTCATGGCGAAAACCGGCACGTGTGCCGGCGTCTATAACGGCGTAGTTGTGAAGCGGTTTCTTATTTGTTGCCGCTCGCGATCGCGCGACCGGCACATGGTCGTTGTTCTGAGTGTAGCGCTGTTACTTCAGCGCGCTCGGCGGTACGTCCAATGCCAAATCGACTGATTCGTCGGGCTCGATTTTGACTTTGAAACGTCCCTTGCTGGTCCATTTGAGGTCCTTGCGAGGCAGCACCAAAGCGCCGCCCGGGCCGGTCCCGCGCTCGTGCCAGACTTGCAGCTCGATCTCCTCGCCAGCTGGCAGGTTCGGAATCTCGAACGAGCCGTCGCTCGTGGTCACGGCAAAGTACTTGTCCTCGCGCGGCAGCAGGTAAGCCCGCATCCAAGGGTGAATACTGCACGAAACGGACGCGGGCAGCGCCTCCTCGCCCGTGGGTATGTAGGCAACCGTCTGTCCCTCGGGCAGATTCTGGTTAAACGGTTGACCCTTCTGCGGATCGATCTTCGTATTGTGGCCGATCGGATCGCTATTCTTGATGTCGACCTTGCGGTTGACCTGGCAAGCCACGACATGCGAAAGGAACATGCAGTGCTTCTGGTCGAACTCCAGCGGAGCGACATCGCTGCCGGCCTCCAGCGGAGCCGCCGACTCGTGAACGCGCTTGACGCGCGCGTAGACCACGATGTTGGCAATCCCCTTGTCCGGTCCGACGACCAGCGAGTTGTCAATCAGCGGGCCGGCCGAGGTGCACACCTCCGTGTCCTTGGTCGCCGAGATCGTGCCGGGCGCCGGGGGATCGCCGGCATAAACAAACTTGCCACGCAACGTTCCCCAGCCGGTGCCGGTCGGCTCGGCTTCGGCCGTGGCCGCGGCACTGGCGCCGCTGAGCAGGGCTTCGCGAATCTCGGCTGCCACGGCGGGTTGCGGATTCGGACTGGCCGATACCGACCGGCCGCAACCGCTGGAAAGGAGCGTGCCCAAGGCGGTCGCCGCCAAACACGTCGAAAGCAGGACTTTACGCATCGGAGTTATCTCCTCTGGCCAACGCCGCCCCGCGCGGGACGGCACGCGGCCGACTTACTTCTTAAAGATCGAGCTGGGAACTTTGATGTCGCCGAGGTCGTTTTTGCCCGGCTTGATCTTGATTTTGAAAGTGCCGCGGGTATCCGTCTTGCCCGCCTTGAACTTGGCGTTCTTGAGATAGCCTGCCGACTCCTGCCAGAGGCGAAACTCCAATTCCTTGCCCGCCGGCAGATCCTTGATCGTGAAATTGCCGTCCTTGTCGGTCACTGCGGCGTAGGGATCCTTGCGGGCTACGATCCAAGCGCCCATCCAGGGATGGATATTGCAGCCCACCTTGACCGGAATGGCTTCCTCGGTCGTGAAGTGGTAAGGAACCGGCTCGCCACCGGCGGCCAGCACAGGGTTGATCGCCGTGTTGAGTAACGGCGAGAGGTTGCTGTTGTGCCCCGTGGGGTCGGAGTTCTTGAGCAGCAGCGTTTGCGACAGCCGCACAATTTCGACGTGGGGTTCGAAACGGCAATTCCTATTGTCCAGCGTGATCTCATCCTTGGCCGTCGCGTCGTACTCCGGATTCACCTTCACGTTTTTGGTGCGGAGCATGATCACGGCGTTGGCCAGACCACCGTCGGGACCGACGAGCAGGTTTTCCGTCTCCAGCTTGGTCTTGCAATTGGGATCTTTGGACGTGTCGATCGGCTGTGGCGCGGGCGCCTTGCCGTCGTAAATGATGCGGCCGGTGAGCGTGCCCCAGTCACCATCGGCAGCGGCGGTCTTGGTTTCTTCAGTGGTCTCCGCGGCCGCATCGCCCTGGGGCGCCGACTCGTCAGCGGCGTGCTCGTGATCAGCATGTTCGGCTTCGGCCGATTCCTCGTGGCCTTGATCGACGGTGGGGGCTTCGGCCTCGTCGGGAGCCCCCGGCGGCGGTGAGGCCGACTGACCGCAACCATAAACGCCAACAAGCAGTGCCAGCAGAACCGCCGCGAAAGTAAAGCGCGTCGTGTGAGTCATCGTGGTGTTCCCTCCTCTATTGCGCCGCGTCTTGGGTTGCGCCCGCCGCCTGCTGTTCGGCGGCCGGAGCTTGCGGCTTGATGTACGGTAGGATCGAGGTCTTGCTTTCCATGAATCGGTCGTAGTTTAGCAGCAGGTCGACGACCGCATCGAGCTGCTGGACGCTGTTGCCCTTGTACAATTGCTCGCTAATCGGCTTGCCGGGTGGAATGTTCACCGGCATGCCGGTATACGGCAAGATTCGCTTGGGGTTGGCGATCCAGTCCGTCGTGAATTCCGGACGCAGCCGCCGGTAGACATTGCCCAACTGCGGCGCCTTCGCCGAATCATATCCCTTGGGCGCGAAGTCGCCCAGCAAGTGGCACTTGATGCAGAAGTTGTTGTCGGTGACGATGTTCATCGCATCGTTGAGCCGTTTGGGGTGCTGCATCTCCTCTTGCGCAAGTGCGATTCGCGCGTCCGCGGGTCGAAATCGTAGGGATAGTCGACGCCGTCGACTGCCGCGAAATAATTCACCAACTTCGTCGCTTCGTCACTCGACATGTTGAATTTCGGCATCCGCAACACGGCGGCCGGGCGGATCATGTGCGGATCGAGCAGGAAGCTGTGCAGCCATTCGGTCTGCACCTTGCGACCCTCGCCCTTGAGCGGCGGCGGCAGCCAGCCCCAGGCTTCGTCCGCCTTGGCATTGGGGTTCGTCACACGCTCGTTGGCGATCACTACCGGGAAAGCCAGCCGGGCAAGGAAACCGCCCACCGGCTCGTAGCGTTTCTTGATGACCGCCTCGGGAATCAGAATGTTTTGCAAGCCCGCCTGCCAGGTTTGACCGCCCAGCAGCACATTCTCCCACGGCGTGAACACGTAGGAAGCCGGCGTCTCGGTGTCTTCCGGATCAAGCGGGGCGCCATCTTCATCGACGCGAACCGGCTGCCCCTGGTCGTTCATGGCCGGCATGCCCACGACGGTAGCGTGCTGCTTGCCCGCCGCATCCACTTTTTCCGAAGCTTCGATGTCCTGCGGCGTGAAGTGTGCCTGGAGGAAATTGTAATCGTCGACCGGCGCGGGCTCGCCGAAGGTCTCAGGGTCGAAAGCCAGGTCCCACCGCTCCATTTCGAGCGTGTGGCAGCCCGTGCAGTTGTACTTCTCGATGATCTCGTTGCCGGCGATGATCGCCTGGCGACGAGCATCTCCCTTGTAGATGTATTGCTCTGCCGGCGGCTCGGCCACCAATCCCAGCACGAACGTGATCACTGCCTCACGCTGAGGGTCGTCGAGCACGGTGAACTGCGGCATCCGCAGCCGCTCGTTGTAGCTCTTGTTGCGGGTCTTCTTGTAGTCGTAGCTACGCGGCTCGCGGAGCTTCTGCCAGATGAAGCCCTCGCGCTGATGGCCGACCAACTTTTCCATGAAGTAACCCATGGTCGGGTCCATGTTCAGGAAATTGAACGAGTGGCCGTGACCGCTTGTTTCGGTCTCCTCGATGGCCTTGTCTTCTTCGGCGACCGTTTCGTGCTCACTGTATTCCTGGCTGTAGTGCAGAGCGCCCGGCGTGCCGTGCCCCTGCTTCATGTATTCGACGATCTGCTCGAAGGCCAGCTTGTCGGGCGTCTTGCGAGCCCAGTCGGCCAGGCCGGTGCCGATCGGCTTGACGTCTTCGAAGTTCGGAATGTCGTGGCAGCCGGAGCAACCGTACTTGCTGATCGAGCGGCGTCCGACGTAGCGGAGTTTCTTCTCCACGGTCATCTCGCCAACCAGCTCGACCTCGTCGCCTTTCAACTCGTCGCGCAAGTCCTCGGGAATGCCGCTGTTGAGATACTCCTCGGCCTGATGGCGGGAGAACGTGTTTTGCAGGTTCTCAAGTGCCAGGGCTTCGAGCGCCTCGGATTCTTCCTTGGTCAGCTCACGCGAAGGAACGTTGGTCGGTTCCCAGCCCTTGCTGTCGAGCAAGAAGGCCGCGATGTCGGCCGCGGGATCGGTCAACTCACCCTCGGGCTTGGCCGGGTCGGTCACCGTGGTGACCGGCGTGAGGATCATGTTGGGCATTAGCGTCCGCGGATGGTACGAACTCGGATTGCGGAGCCACGAGTAGAGCCACTTCGGTCCGTTCGGGTTGTCTTGGCCACCCAGTTTCGAACCCAGCTTCGAGAGGTCCGGACCCTGGGTCATCTTGCCGGCCGGGAAGGCGTCGTGTTTGTGACAAGCCAGACAGCGGATTTCAAAAGCGTGCTTGCCCCGCTCGGCCGACGGCGCCGCCTTCACTTCGGCGGGCGGAACGGCGTACTCGAACGGCTGGCTACCGCTCAGCAGGTATTCGGCGATGCCGCGAATTTCGATCGGCTCGAACTTCTCGGAGATTTCCAGACTGTGCTCGTCGAGGGCCGACCACAGACCGAAAAATTGCGGCATCTTGGTCGAGGGCCGGAAGTCACTTGGCTTGCGAATCCAGGAATACAGAAAGTCGAAGTCGAGCTTGCTCGCCACGTGACGCAGGCTGGGACCAACCTTGCGGAGTTTGCCCGGCGTTTCGACGTCGGCCAACACGCTAATCCATCGCTTGGCCATCGTCGGATCGCCAGGCAATTTGTCGGCATTGTCGAGCGACTCGGTCAGCGAGTGCCGCGGAGCCGGCTGCTCGGGTTCCTTGACGACCTGACGAGCCCACGCTTGCTGCTGTTCGGTCAAATCGCCGGTGGCCAGCAGCGCTTGGGCGGCCGGCGAGTAGTTCGGCTCGGCCCGCAGGTCGGGACCGATGCGGCGGTTGGGGCCGTCGAAACCGTTGATTTCGTGGCAGCCGAAGCAGCCCACGTCCTTGATCAGATTGAAGCCCTCCACGAGCTTCGGCGCCGGTGGGTCGGGGAACCGCTTGCTGGGCTGCAATTCCACGACGTCGTGATGACACTTCAAGCACAGGCTTTCCGAGAACCGGTTGGGGTACATCGGAAAGATCCAGTGATGGTTGTCGAACCAGCCGTACTCGCGCTTCCAATCTTCCGCCTCGAGCGGATCGTTCGGCGCGTGCGACGCCCACTTGAAGGCCGTGGCGCTCCCCTGCCCGTCGTGACAAATTGTGCAACCGACATTCTGCAATGTGTGCGGGCTGAGCGAGCCCACGAACAGGTCGAGCCGAGGATGGCTGGCGAACGGGTTTGGCAGGCCGCGTCGCAACGTAAGCTCGAGCGGCTGTCCCCACTGGACCGTCTCGAGCAGGTAGTTGTAGACGTCGTCCTTGTCGAGGAGCTTCGTGCCGTCGACGGAAATGATGGCGTCGGACACGATCATTCCGGCCTTGGCCGCCGGCGTCTCGGGCCGGACCACGCTGACCACGGCTTCGTCCGGATCGACCAGCCCCTGCTGGGCCAACTGCAATCCATAGATTTCCTGAATCAGGTTGTTCAAATGCCGTTCGACCGTGATCCCTTTTTCCGGCTCCTTGTCGAGCCCCTCGGGCCGCTCCGACGGCGTTTCCAGGCTGACCGTCACGATATGTTCGTGCGGGTAGGCGGGGTCGACGGCTGAACCGGGGGCCGTGCGGTCGATGCCCTGGTGGCAGTTCGTGCAGCGGTCGAAACGGGGCACGTCGCGAAAGTTGTAATTGATCGTGAGGTTCGGCAGCCAAATCTGGTCGATCTTCTTGGGCGAGAAGGCGTCGATGATCGGCAACCCGATCACCTCGTTCATGACCTTGGTTTCACGCTCGTACAAAGCCTCTTCCAGTTGCTTGCGTTTGACCAGCAGGTCGTCGAGTTGCTTGCGGGCGTCGGTCTGGGACTGGAACATCTGGGCGACCAGACCTTCCAAGTCTCGCCGATAGGCGGCCACGTCCTGCAGTTCGAGATTCGCTGATTCGACGCGCTCGCGAATCTCCGTGACTTTCTCCTGCATCGCCTGCAGTTGCGACTTGCGGCAAGTCGTTGCCAACGCCGAGCTCGTATTCGCTGCGGGCGACGTCAAACTCGGCCAAGGCGGAATTTCTTGATGCGACGCTAACTTGTTTTCCTGAAAACGCGCAACACCCACGAATTCACCCAGAGCCTCATTCAGTTGATCGCGGCGCTCGGGTCGCTGTTCTTCCGGAGCACTCTGCAGCGCCTTGTATGCGTCGTCGACCGGCGCGGTATTGGCTTGCTCTTTGTGCTCTTCAGCCTGCTGGCGCACGCGAGCGGTAAAGCGATTGATCAGATCCGGCGGCGGCACTTCGTGCTGGGCCTTGGCCAACGCCTCGTGGGCTTCGCTGACTTCGCTTTCGAACTGAGCGCTTTGCTGCTGGCTCAGGCGCGATTGGGCCGACCAGGCTTCGATGTTGCGGAATCTGTTCTGGTAGACTTTCCACTCGCGGCGATGGTCCGCGGCCAGCATCCAGACCGTGGAAACGAGCATCAGCAAGGCGGTGATGCCGAAGACCAGATGCAGCAGCTTGGAGTCGCGCCAAGTTTGTTCGGTAGCGGGCATGGTCGATATCTCGCGCCTGCGTCGCGCGTCTTCAATGCGTGGAGATTAAAAGTTCAGGAAGAATTCGGGGATGGAAATGATGTACTTCATGTTCAGCGTCCAGCGGAGCACCATCTTCAGCGGCAAGGCGGCCATGAACAGCAGCAGGTTCGCCATCAACATGAAACGGATAAATCCCATCCGGGCAAAAAAGTTGCGGAAGATCGTGGTGGCCAGGATCGGAGGCAAGACGACGAAGTACGCCCCCACCAGCACGATACCCAACCATTCGCGCTTGAGAATCGTTCCGATCTCGACAAACAGCGATGCGTTTGGCGGCGCCTTGGGCAGCGACTGTCCGAGCCAGGAGATCCAAAAGTACTGCGACAGATCGACGTTGTTCAGTGCAAGCACCTTGTGCGGGTCCCAATACTCGAACGGCCCGAAAATGTTCCAGTTCGGACCGCGGAAGAACGTACCGAGAATGATCAGCGTGACCCACAGCTCCAAAAAGCCGAACTGGAAAACCAGGTAGGCAAACTTGCGCTGATTGATTGTGTAGTAGCCGTTGCCGCGCTTGTTGAAATCCAAATAAGGAATCGCGGCCAGCCCCACCAGCACCAGGCTCGGCAGCACCACGCCGGCCATCCAGGGATCGTAATAGACCAGCATTTCCTGCAGACCGAGGAAGTACCAGGGAGCCTTCGACGGGTTGGGCGTCTTGACGCTCGAAGCCGGTTCCTCGAGAGGAGCTTGGAGGGCGATGGCCCAGATCAACAGGAAGGCCGTCAGGGCCACCATGCAGATGAGCTCGGTATAGACCAAGTCAGGCCAAACCAGCACCTTCTCGTCGTCAAGCTTTTCGGCGGGTGGCAGACCTTCCCGATCGCGGCGGTCATTTTCCACTGCCTTGCCGGTGGCCAGCCAGGTGAAGAAACCCAACAGGAACACGAGCCCCACGATCGGTACATTGTCCGGCTTGGTGACGATGGCCGCGAAGTTCGGCTCGGCCATCGAAAAACCGAGCGAAATGAGCGAGAGATTCAGGAGCGACCAACCGACCATCGGCCGCACGAGCCAGCCGCGAAGCACGTAGGCCAGCACTAAGAGAACCGTGGTGCCAACGCTGTAGATCACAGGCCCGGTCGCCCAGTTGGCAAAATGGTGAAATGCCGCCGGCAATTCCGGCGGGTTGCCACCCATCGCGGCGGCCGCGATGGTCACCAAAAACAGGGTCACGGCCACCCACACGATCGCATCGCGGTTGCGATGGCGATTGTGCCACATGTGGTAGGCCATGACGGCGTTCGCAAGGGCCAGAGACAAGTAGTATCCGCCCAGGAACGGGGAAATTCCCCTCAGAAAATCGGCTTCCGATACACCGTGCATAGTGACTTCGCTCGTTGAGTCGCCCCGAATATCAACTGGCTACCAATGACAAACCCGGCTCGATCGGCCGCCTGGGAAGCCGGCTACAGCGGACCGCTGATGCCGCCATCCTTGCGCACCCGCCAAAAGTGGATCGCTAGCAGTAGCGCCACGCCCAGCGGAATTGCAATACAGTGCAGGATGTAGAACCGATTCAACGTCTCTTCGCCGACGAAGCGCGCACCCAACAGGGCAAACCGCGCGTCGGAGGCGTTCGTAATCATGTCGATCCCTTGAATATTCAACAACTGCTGACCCGGCCCTTCGTGCCCCAAAATGGGCGTGGCCCGCGCCATGTTCGAACCCACCGTGATCGCCCAGATGGCGAGCTGGTCCCAGGGGAGTAGGTAGCCGGTAAAGGAGAGCAACAGCGTCAGCAAGAGCAGAATGACGCCGATAACCCAGTTGAATTCGCGGGGCGGCTTGTAGCTGCCGGTCAAGAACACGCGATACATATGCAGCCAGACGGTGATCACCATCGCATGGGCCCCCCAGCGATGCACCTCGCGCAAGATGCCCAGTGACGTCACGTCGCGCAGTGCCAAAATATCGTTGTAGGCCCACTCCAGCGTCGGCCGGTAGTAGAACATCAACAGCACGCCGGTGACCGTTTCAACCAGAAACAGAAAGAAGGTCACGCCGCCCATGCACCAGGTGTAGCTGAGGGCGATACCCTGCTTTTTGATCGAGACGGGATGCAAGTGCAGGAAGAAGTTCGTCAGCATCACCACAATGCGATTGCGGCGATCCTGCGGCATGGGGTGGCGGAAGACGCTCTTCCACACCTGCGACTCGCGGATCATTTCACCTATGGACATCGTTTGCTACCGCGCCTTTGAAATCTGAAATTGAAACCTTGCTTCACCGGCTTGATCGATCAGACACATCGCGCTTCGAATCGTGCCGGGAGCCCGCACATACTCGACGGCCATGACACACGGACCACGAGGACTGGCAACTCGCGGCGGACTTCCCCAAAGCGCAGCAACTCACGCGGCCGGGACGACAGCCTCCCAGACTTAGACCGCGACGTAGGAAGCAGGATCGCTCCACTGCCCGATTTCTTCCTGAAAGAGCTTACTCTTGTCGACTTCCAACTGGCCGTCGTCGGCAATGCGGATGGCATAACGCTCGAGGGGCCGCGGCGCGGGACCTTCGAAGTTAATGCCGTCTTTGTAGAAACCGCTACCGTGGCAGGGGCACTTGAACTTCTGCTCCCCCTCCAACCAGTTGGGCGTGCAGCCCAGGTGCGTGCAGACCGACCGCAACGCGTAAATCTCGGGCTGACCGTTGTACTCGTAATTGACAATCCACACGCCGTATTGGGCGATGAACTTGGTTTCCACCTGGCCCGGCGCGAAGTTACTGGGGAAGCCGACCTTGAACTTACTGGGCGGCTCCATCAGCACATTGGGGAACATGAAGCGGGCCGTGGCCAGCGTCCAGAGACCAAAGGTCGCTGACAAAAAGACGAATCCCGCCCCAAGAAACGATCCGAACATCACGTCGATCAGAAAGTTACGCCGACCCTCGCTCACCACCGGCTTGGGCTTCGGCTTGGCATAGGCGGGCTTCACTGGCATCGGCGGGACGGCGATTTTCGCCTTCGCGGCTTTGGCCGCAGGGGCGGCGGCCGGCGCCTTGGCGGCAGCCTCGGCCTTCGACATGGGGCCCGGCTTATGCGCACTGCGGGCCGCAGCCAAAATACTGCCTGTGTCTTTGGGCTCGGCGGCGGCGGCCGCGACCGGCTCTTTTTTGGCGGGTGCCGCCTTGGGAGCAGGCGATTCCTTCTTCGCTGGCGCAGCGGCCTTCGGGGCAGCCGGCTTGGCAGCAGCGGGTTTGGCGGCGCCGCTCTTTTCGGCTCGTGCGGCCGCCATCATTTCGGCAACACTTGGCCGCGCTCCGCCGGACTTGGCAGCGGGCTTTGCTGCCGGCTTCGAGGCCGGAGCCTCGCTGGCAGCTTCCGCGGGCGCTGCCGCTTCCGGAGGTGGCTCGCTGGCAGCGGCCTCGCCGCCTGCATCGGCTTTTCGCGCCGCGGCCAGAATCTCGGCCACGGACATCTTCTTCTTATCCGCCATGCCCAACACCCTCAGGCGTGACCAATCTCAATAAGTTTGCAAACGTCACCGCCCGACCAGCGGGCGAAGAGCTACCCAGCACGGGAGAATGTGCTGAGCCGGAGAAATACGACAAAACTGGCCTTCCAGGCCAGATTGTGACATTTTTCACGATCTACTTAGATTTGTAACTCACTTTCCCTACCGTTGTCAACCACCCCTTTTTTCTGGTCCGTAAAAGGGAACCAGATGCCCACGCCACATAGGGCAAAAGTCGGGGGAGAATGGATCTGCGGCCAGCGGCCAGTTCGGCTCCGGGGCGAGCCAGTGGCTCCCGTCAGTCAGAACTCGCCTTGCAGCCACAGATCGCGGTTGTCGGCAACTGGGCCGACGAGCCGTGCATCAACTCGTCGCAACCACAGACGCCTCCAACTGATATCATCGTAGCAATATGCCATCTCCTCAGCGAGCCCTCTACGTTTCGTGAATCCAACGCCCTTGCCATCGCGCCGCTCCTTGGAAATGGCCGACAAGTCGCTGCCGTGGAGGGAACTGGAATCGCTCGTGCACCGCGACCCAGCCGGACGCGGACTCGCCAGCTTTCGCCGCCGCTGTGTCGCGCTCGACCACGGTCAGCTCCGCGCCGCGAGTCTGCATCTGGCCGAACACGCTCGCCGCGTCGCCATTCTGACCGGTTTTCCGGTCGCGCTCGATGATCGCGTGACTGCCGAAACCGACGGACCGCCGGGAGCCCTCTATTTAGCCAAGGTGCTCGATCTTTTGGAAATCGAGACGGCCATCGTTACCGATCGTCCTGCGCGGCCTCTGGTCGAAGCCGGATGTCGACTCATGGATTTGGCTAGTTCGACGGTGCATGAAGTTCCACGATCTACCAATGAACAACACGACGGCGATTTCGACGCGTGGATGCGGAAATTTCTCTCGAGCGACTGGTCGCACCTGATCGCGATCGAGCGGCCGGGACCGAGCCACACTTCGGATTCGATACGCGCACAACGTCGGACGAGTCCCGCGCCGATGGAGCGGTTCCTGCAAGTCGTGCCACCGGAAGATCGCGATGCTTGCCACACGATGCGTGGCGACGTGATCGATGCTCAGACTGCGCCGGCGCACCGCTTGTTTGACGCCATTCAATCGAGCAACCTGCCAATCGCGACGATCGGCATCGGCGACGGGGGCAACGAGCTCGGGATGGGAAGCTTTCTCTGGGAAGACCTCGTCGAAGCGATCGCCACTGGAGAAGGCGCGAGAATTGCCTGTCGGGTCGCGTCCGATTTCGCCCTATTGGCCGGCACCAGCAATTGGGGTGGTTACGCCTTGGCACTTGCCGTGGCGCGGCTGCGAGGCTTACACGCCAACGATCACTGCCTGACGCCTGCCGGCCAGGCCGAGATCATCGCCGCCATGATCGCGGCGGGCGGCGTCGATGGCCGCACCCGCCAGGGCGAATCTACCGTGGATGGCCTGGCGATGGAGGCGTATTTGCAGCCGCTGGAAGAAATGCTTGCGTTGACTCGCTACTAGCGTATCGCGAAGGACGTGTACTATGGATATCTCGCCTGTGGCATTGGTCGGCGGCATTGGCATGATTGCCGTGGCGCTCGGGTTTGTCGGTTATGCTCTCGTCCGAAGGCTCGGCGCGGCGTATCTCGCGCTGGGCATGTTGGGCTGGGTGGCGACGGTGGCCGTGAAGTTTGCGGTGGCGATCCCGCTGAATCCGCCGGTCATCGCTTATGCCCGGTCGCTTCCGCAGCCCTGGCAGACGCTCGTGCTATTTCTCTACGGCGGCGCGATGACCGGGATCACGGAAGTCGGCATCGTGTGGTTGGTGCTCCGCTACTCGCGGCTGGGCAATGCTCCCTGGCCGAAGGTGCTTGCCTTTGGGATCGGTTTTGGCGCGATCGAAGCCTTTCTGTTGGGGCTTGGCTCGCTCACGGCGGCGCTGGCCGGCATGTATCTGCCCGAGCAAATGCCGGCGGGCGTGATGAAGCAATTGGCCGAAGCGGACAACCTGGCGATGCAACTTGCCTCAATCAGCGAACGCGTCTTCACCTGCCTGGGACATCTCGCGACCAACGTGATGATTTTCTATGCCGTGGCCACGCGCCGGGTGAGGTGGTTCTGGGCTGGATTCGCTTACAAGAGCGCGATCGATGGCGTCGCGACGTTGGCCATCGTCGACAAATACCTGGCCACCACGACGGCCGTCTGGGTGCTCGAAGGAATCGTCGTCGTGTGGGGAATGGCAGGTGTGGCCGTCACCGTTTGGCTCGGCCGCGGCTATCCGAGCCAGCCACTGGCGCTGGACAACGAAACGCCGGACGCTTTTGCGCCCAAGACCGGCTAATCTGGTTGCAGTATGATGAAGTGATAGGGCGCGCTATGAGCGTCCGTGACTGACTTCCCGGCCCAGCCACTCGATGTATCTTTTCGAAAATCCGGTTCTCCAGCGCGAACTGCTTACGAACCTGCGGATGACGCGGGCGTTCGTGCTGTTATTGTTTTACCTGGGACTGCTGGGCATCGTGGTCTTTCTGGCCTGGCCAGAACAGCAGCAGCTCGACCTGACGACGAACCCGGAGGCCTCGCGGCGTCTGGTCAACCTGGTCTTTCTGGGGCAGTACCTGCTGGCGTCGTTGATGACCCCCAGCTTCGCGGCCGGATCGATCACCGGCGAAAAGGAACGCAAAAGCTACGAGATGCTGTTGGCCAGTCCGCTGAAGCCGGGGGCGATCGTGCTCGGCAAGCTCTTGGCGTCGTTATGTCATCTGCTGCTGCTAATCGTCGCGTCGCTGCCGATCGTGATGCTCTGCCTGCCGCTCGGAGGCGTCTCGCTGTATGAAGTGCTGGCCATGTACCTGGGACTGATCTTGTCGGTGCTGACTTTCGGCATGATCAGCTTGTGGGCCAGCAGCTACTTCAATCGCACGTCGGCATCGCTGGTGGTCACGTACCTCATCATTCTGCCGCTGTCGCTCGCGGGCGTGGCGCTGTGGATGGCCTTTGAAGGTCAGGGACAGACTCGCTTGATCTTGACCGTCACGGTGCTTCCGGCGGTGTGTCTGTTGATTTGCACGGCGCTGTTTCGCAACACCACCGCGCGGCTGTTGCATCCAGCCGACGTCGGCAGCGAAGGAAAGCAAGTCATCGACCTGGAGACCGAGGCCAAGGAAGCGGTTGGCCTGATTATTCAGAGCGATCAGTTTCCCGATTGGCTGTTCGCGCCAACGAAGCGCACCGACCTGTTGGCTGATGGGGCCAATCCGGTATTTGACAAGGAAATGCGAAGCGAGATTTTCAGCCAAGGCACGCTGATGCTCCGCGTGGTGATTCAAGTGAGCATGCTGTTGGCGATTCCGCTAATGGCCGCCTTTCTCTACATCTGGCCGTTCCTGGCGCCGTGGTACATTTCGTACGTGATTCTGTTCAACATGCTCGTGGGACCAGTATTTTCCGCCGGCAGCGTGACCAGTGAACGCGAGCGTGAAACGCTTGACTTGTTGCTAACGACCATCTTGTCGCCGGGGCAGATCCTGTGGCCCAAATTGCTCTCGGGCCTGCGGGTATCGAGCGTGCTAACGATGTTCCTGCTCTGGCCGCTTGTGCTGGCCGTCGTGATGGTCAACACCTATTGGAGCAATCTGCCGGCCGTGTTCGGTTACTTGGGTGTCGTGCTCGTGGTATGCGCAACGACGGCAACCGTGGCCCTGTTTTGCTCGGTGATGTTCCGCAAGACGTCGATCAGCCTGATGACAACCTATTTGGCGATCGTCGTGCTGTTCACGCTGCCGCTGGCGGTCACGTTCTTCGCCACGACCTTTTTTCCCAGCGAGCCGGCCACGCAGTGGCTGCAACAACTCAGTTTTCCCAGCCCGTTTGCCGTGGCCTTCAAGCTGCCAATCGACGTGATGCTGGTCGACATGCCGGTGGCTCCGCCCGACTGGTGGTATTTTGCGTCATACTTGGCATTCTATTTGGTGTTTGACGGGCTGCTGCTGGCCACGATGGCTTGGCTGTTCAACGTGCGCTGGCGAATGGACTACTAGCGATTCTTGGCGGGACGGACGTTCTTCAGCGACTTTCGCATCAGGGGCATTGTTCGATGGAAAAACAGCCCGTTGCCGGTCGCGTTGTTGATTCTCCCAGCGAGCGTCTCGATCGGGGGTCGGTCAGGTTGCCCTATGATATGCTCGTGCTGTTGGTCGCCATCTACCTAGGATGGACGCTGCGAGCCACGGTGCTGCTGCGTATTGACGAAGCGATTGCCAACGAATGGCTGCGCGGGAGCTACTCGAATTTGGTCAAGTTCGTCGTTTGGGTTCTGCCCGCGGCCGCCTTCGTCCGATTCGCAAGGCAGCGATCTCCACTACGGTATTTTGGGCTGACCGCGTTGCCGAGTGCACGGAAATGGTGCTTCAGCCTGGTATCGACCGCGATCTTTCTGGGCCTGATCGTCATCATCGACCGCTTATTCAGCGGCAAGTCCTTGACGCTATTCGATGCGTCAGTGGCCTCGGTGCTGGCCGTTGTAGCGGCCCATATGGTCTCGCCGGTGCTAGAGGAGATTCTGTTTCGCGGTTTTGTGCTCAACGAATTGATGGCGAAGCTGACGTTTTGGCGGGCCAACGTACTGACGTCGTTCTTTTTTGTTCTCTTTCATTGGCCGTACCACCTTTGGTCGGAAGGACCGACTGCGAACCTCGCGATGATGTCGGTCAGTCTCTTTGCAATCAGCGTCTTCCTGGGGTGGCTCTACGCCGTGACCAATTCTCTTTGGCCGGCGATCGTGGCGCACGTGGCGAACAATGTGCTGGCGAGCTTCCTGGTTGTCTCACCAGGCTGAAAAGAGCCTATCGCGCGGCACCGCTGCGGCGGTTGACAGCGCTATGACATTGTGCCGCGCACGATACGATTGCCCCCGGCCCGCTTGGCGGCCCGCATGGCTTTTTCCGCGGTCGCCAACAGCTCGCCGCTGGCAGCATTGGGACGCACGGCTACGTAACCGATGCTGGCCGTCACCTTGCCGCCGGAGTCGATCGCGCCTCGCAAGCGATCGAGCACGCCTTCGACGCGCTCGGCCGGAATACTCGCCAACAAGACACCGAACTCATCGCCGCCCAACCGAGCCACCAGATCGCTGCGGCGGAGCGCAGTCGACAAGGCCTTGCCTGTGTCGGCCAACACGCGGTCTCCATGCTGCATGCCGTCGCGGTCGTTGATGGTCTTGAACGCGTCGAGGTCGACAATGGCCAGCCACAACGTTTCGCCACGACGTGAAGCGCGGGCGAGCATCTCCGGAAGCCGCAAATCCCAGGCCCGACGGTTGGGCAAACTCGTGAGCGGATCGGTTTCTGCAAGTTGCGCGACTTCCTGATGAGCGCGGGCCAATTCGTGGTGTTGATTGCGAAGCCGGGCTATGTGCGCGGCGGATTGGCAGGCCAGTCGCAACTCACGGTCAGTATAGTCGCGCGCGAGCGCCACGTCGGCCCAGGGAACATCGCCAATACCGATCAGGCTACTGCCGTTGGGCAAGCCCGCGCGCGCCCCCCGCCCTGCCAAGTCGGCTGGCAAGTTCCTCTGCCGACAAGTCGGTGACGATGACATCTACCTGCCGGTCGTCTGGAGTGTCGGTACTGCAAGACCATGCGTGGCCGCAGTCGGCGAGCGCTTGCACAATCTGCTCGGCGTGGTCCGCCTGGAGGGTCAGTACGAGGACCTGAATTGATCGGGAATCTCGCATGGCATGATTATAATCGGCGGCCCCGACCGACCGTGGCACCGGCTTCGAGAAATCGGGGCATTTCCATCTGAATTCGCGGCGAGCCCACGCCGGTTGCTTTTCAGCCGTGCTCCGGCGCGTTAGAATTCTGCGAGCGCAGTTTTGGCGGCTTCCCAATAAGCGGAGTCGGGGGCCGCGGATGCCAGGGAGCGGCTGCATTGTCCCCCAGTACGCAGTTTTTTTAAGGTTGGGCCGCATTGCGCACAGATCAACAGGAAGGTTGACCGCACATGAGTACCGAAGTGTGGGATATTGGCGCCGTTCCGGCCGCTTGGACCCGCCGTCATCTGTTGGACATCGAGAGCCTCACGGCCGAAGAAATCACGATCATTCTCGACAGTGCGGTGGCCTTCAAGGAAGTCACGTCCAATTGCACGCAAAAGATGCCAATCTTGGCGGGCCGCACCTGCGCTAACCTGTTCTTCGAGAACTCGACCCGTACCCGCACGAGCTTTTCGCTGGCTGCCAGGCGGCTGGGCGCAGACACGATTGACTTTACCGCGTCGAGTTCGAGCCTCTCGAAGGGCGAGACCTTCATCGACACGGCCAAAAACATCGAGGCCATGGGCATTGATGCCGTCGTCGTGCGGCACCGCACGCCAGGCACGTCGCACTTGCTCGCGCAGAATCTCCATTGCTCGGTGATCAACGCCGGCGACGGACCACACGAACATCCCACCCAGGGCCTGCTCGATATCCTTTCGATTCGCGAACGGCTGGGACGGATCAAGGGCCTGACCGTGGCCTTGGTCGGCGACATCTCCCATAGTCGCACCGCGCAGCAACATCTGGGGGCTCAAAAAGCTGGGGGCTCACGTCATCGTGTGCGGCCCCTCGACGCTGGTCTCTAAGCGGTGGGAGGAATTGGGCGTGGAAGTGGCCTACGACCTGGACAAGATACTTCCCCGCTGCGATGTGTTGAATCTGCTGCGAATTCAGTTCGAGCGGCAAACCACACGCCCCTTTCCCGGAATTCGCGAGTACGCCTTGCTGTATGCCATGAACCGCGAACGGCTCGAGCGGGCCAAAGACGACATCCTGATTCTGGCTCCCGGGCCGATCAACCGCGGCGTGGAGATTACGCCCGACGTGGCCGATGGGCCGCACTCGGCAATTCTCGAACAGGTGACCAACGGGTTGGCCGTACGGATGGCCGTGCTCTGGCTGACCCTCGGCGGCGCTTCGTAAGACAAACGGACGAGTTCAGCGAAAGGAATGCAAGTGGCAACCAGCGGTTCGATCCTGATCGAAGGTGGCCGTGTTATCGATCCCAGTCAAGGGCTCGATCGGATCACCAACCTGCTCGTCGAAGGCGGTCGCATCGCTGCCTACGATGCGATTTCGACTGGCCAGGAACAAGTGATCGACGCCCACGGAAAGATCGTCTCTCCAGGGCTGATCGACATGCACGTGCATCTCCGCGAGCCGGGGCGCGAAGAGGATGAAACGATTGTTACGGGCGCCAGCGCCGCGGTGGCCGGCGGCTTCACCTCGATCGCCTGCATTCCCAACACCGAACCACCCATCGATAGCCAGGCCACGGTCGAGTTCATCCAGCATCAGGCCGCCCGAGCCGACCAGTGCAACGTGTTCGTCGTGGCCTGCGTGAGCAAGAACCGCGAAGGCAAGGAACTGGCGGAAATCGGGCAACTGGTGCAGGCCGGAGCCGTGGCGTTCAGCGACGACGGCGCGCCAGTCTACGATGCAGAACTGATGCGGCGCGCGCTCGAATATTGCCAGATGTTCGACAAGCCGATCCTCAATCACGCCGAAGTTCGCGAATTGACGCAAGGCGGCGTGATGCACGAAGGGCTGGTGTCGATGATCCTGGGACTGCCTGGCATGCCGGCCTCGGCCGAAGATGTCATGACGGCCCGCGACATCGCCCTGGCCGAGGCCACCGGCGGACGCGTCCACATGATGCACGTTTCGACAAGCGGCAGCATCGACCTGATTCGCCGGGCAAAAGTCCGCGGAGTGCGGGTCACGACTGAAGTTTGCCCGCATCATTTCACGCTCACTGACGAATGCCTGCGGGCGTTCGACTCCAACTTCAAAATGAGCCCGCCGCTGCGCGGCGAATCCCATGTCGAGGCATGTATCGCGGGACTCGCCGACGACACGATCGACGTTATCTGCACCGACCATGCGCCGCATGCTCGCGAAAAGAAAATGCGCGAGCTCGATCAGGCACCGTTCGGCATCGTTGGCCTGGAAACGGCCCTGGGGCTGGTGGCAACCAGGCTAATCGAGCCCGGGCATCTCGATTGGCCGCGGGCGATCGCCAAGATGACGATCAACCCGGCCCGAATCCTGGGAATCAACAAAGGCACCTTGGCCGTGGGAGCCGATGCCGACGTGACGGTTATCGACCCGGAAGCGGAGTGGACGGTCGATCCCGAGAAATTTCGGTCCAAGAGCACCAACACGCCTTTTGCCGGCTGGAAGCTGCACGGCCGGGCTGACACCGTGATCGTCGGCGGGCGAGTGAAGTTTCACGCTTCGGCGGACGACAGCGAGCACGTCGGGCGTCGTCCCGTACGTGCCCGCTAAGCGGCACGATGGCCCTGCTGATCGACGGCTACAACTTGCTGCACGCCAGCGGTATTCTCGCCCGCGGCGTCGGGCCTGGAAGTCTTGAACGATCACGAAACGCGCTGCTCAACTTCTTGGCCGAGTCGCTTGCCGAGCGTGAACTGGCCCGCACGACGGTCGTATTCGACGCCCGCCAAGCGCCGCCTGGGTTGCCGCGCGTCACGAAATATCGAGGCATCACCGTACGGTTCGCACCCAAAGGCTCGGATGCCGATACCGTGATCGAGGAATTGATCGCGGCCAATCACGCGCCGCGACGGCTGACCGTCGTCTCGAGCGATCACCGCTTGCATCGTGCCGCGCGGCGACGGCGGGCCAAGGCAGTCGACAGCGACGTCTGGTATGTGGAAGCGCTCCGACGACGCATCGACCGCTCACGCACCAAGAGTCTACCCGGCAAACCCGCCGGGCCTCCGAGCGAAGTCGAGGTTCGCTATTGGATGCGCCAATTCGGGCTGGAGGAGCCGGAATCGGCCAGCGAGCAACCTCCGCAACCTTCGCCGGACAGCCCATTTCCGCCGGGTTACGCGGAGGACATCGACGAAGATGACATTTGAGCCCGCTTGTTGAATCCAGTCCGCAGTCAGTTCGGTCGCCGCAAAGTTTCCCCCGGGGAACAAAGACCTATAATTCGAATGAGGATTCAGCCGATCCGGAGCCGGGGCAATCGAAGCGGCCGAGCTTTCAGCTTGTTGGTCTCGGGGTTCATTCACTAGGCACATCCATATGGAGTCAGACATGGCCACCACGAAAGATGCTCCTGGCCGCGCTACGCCGCTGGTCAACCAGAAGGCTCACGAGATTCAGGCCTATGGTCATGTGGTCAGCATGCCGTTGGCCCTGGGCGAAAACGAGCGCCGCACGAACGCTGAGAATCTGAACCAGTTGCTGGCCGACACGATTACGCTGCGCGATCTTTACAAGAAGCACCACTGGGCGGTGACCGGCCCGACGTTCTATCAGCTCCATTTGCTTTTCGACAAGCATGCCGGTGAGCAGACAGCGCTGATCGACACAATTGCCGAACGAATCATGACGCTGGGCGGCGTGGCCCTGGCCATGGCGGCCGACGTGGCCGAGACCACCTCGATTCCGCGACCCCCGCGCGGCGCGAGGAAGCCCCCGTGCAGATTTCGCGGCTGCTGCAAGCCCACGAAATTGTTCTGTTGGAAGCCCGCAGCATGGCCCGGCAAGCGACCGATAGCGGCGACGACGGCACGAACGATCTGATCGTCAGCGGCGTGATTCGCTTGAACGAATTGCAAGTCTGGTTCCTCTCGCAGCACGTCGTCGACGTGCCGCTGGTCCACGCTGGCAACGGCCACACGGCCTGACGCTGCCCGAGAAACCGAAAAATAATCAGAGCCACGAGCGGCCGTTCCGACGCGTGGCTCATTTCGTTCTGGATTGCACTGCGGTCGTCGCCGCTCCTAGCGCGGAAAATACTGTTCCACGATCGCGTAGAATTCGGCCGGCGTCGAAACCTTCGACACCTGTGTGCGAAACTCGCGTGCACCACTGCGCCCCTGGGCATAGCAGCAGGCGTATTTCCGCATCAGAATCGTCCCCTTGACGCTTCCAAACCGATCGCACACCAGGTCGTAGTGCCGCATCAACAGGGCCCGCTCTTCCGCCAGCGTGGGATCCGGAGGAATCGGTTCGCCGGCCAGCGCCGCCTTCACCTGGCGAAACAGCCACGGCTTGTTGAGCGCGGCCCGGGCGATCATCACACCGTCGACGTCGTATTGGGCAAAAGCGGCCAACACGGCCTCGGGCGAAGCCAGGTCGCCGTTGCCTATGAGAGGAATCCGTTTGAGGTGGGGTTTGATCTCGCTTATCCGCTCCCAATCGGCCGAGCCGGAAAAGAAATCCTGTGCCGTGCGGCCGTGAACGGTGAGCGCCGCGGCGCCGGCCTGTTCGACGACCTGGGCCACTTCAATGGCGTTGATCGAATTGCGCGTGCAACCCAGGCGAATCTTCGCCGTCACGGGCGTCGGCGCAAGCTTTGACAACGCATTCGACGATCGCGCCTACCCTGTCGGGACAACGCAGCAGGTACGAACCACTGTGGGCGCGTTCGGTCACCTGCTTCACCGGACAACCGAAATTGATGTCGACCACACTAACCCGAAACTCATGGGCCAGCTTGGCGCCGACTTCGGCCAGCGTGGCCGGGTCATTATCCCAAATCTGCACGGCCAGCGGCCGCGGTTCGTCGGCCACGCCCCAGAGGCGGTCGGGCAGTTCGTCCTCTTCCTTTTCGAGCCACAGGAAACCCTTGGCGTGCACCATTTCCGTGGCTTGCAGGCCCGCTCCGCCAAACTCGCGGACAATTTGCCGATAGGCGAAGTTGGTAAAGCCGGCCATCGGCGCTTGCAGCACGGGCGGGTCGATCACCACGGGACCGATCCGTAGTGGACCGACCTGGGGCGCCGGCGGAAGCGCATCCACCGTCGAAAGGTTGCCTGCCGAGCTATGCCATGCCGAACGAGGAACTTTCACGCGATTTAAGAATCCCGCACCGTACTTCGGTTGATCGCCAACTTGCGCGCCAGTTGATCGCCCGGCACGCCGGCCGGAAGCGTCATCAGCGCGTATCGGGCGATCGCCCTATTGTACTCGGTAAGATCGCTCAGAAAGCCCCGTGTCTGCTGGTTTTGCCGATTCACGGCCCATAGCACGCGATCGAGCGGAGACATGCGGTTGTCGGCCGTGTCGTGCACGGCATCATTTTGGCTTGCCAGCCGCACTAACTCCGCCCGGTGGGCGTCGCACTGCATCACGGCATCCGCGCGATGCTGCAGCTTGTCGTATTCCAGCGCCAGCCGCTCGGCCACCTTGGTGGCCTCCGAGTGTCCCCGCCGGGCGCGAATGGAAACCATGTAGCGGCCGGCTTGCGGGGGCGTGGCGGGCAAGATCCAAGCTCCGTCGAGCGGCCGCCCCAGCGCTTGCATCAATTCGGCTTGCGCCGCGTACAACTCGATTTGCGCATCCAGTACGGCGGCTCGCGCGGCGCGCGCGCGGCTTGCAACCGTACGCCCGGCTCAGGCGTGAAGGGAAATCCAGGGCGCGGCACCGCAATCGATTGCAGCGCGTTGAGTTGCTCTTGTTCGTCTTGAAAGAGCTGCACGGTTGCCGCTTTCTCTCGGGCTCGCCAGAACGCCGCGATCACCGCCATCCGGTTTTGCACTGGCGCATTGCGCAGGCAATCGGCCAACGCGACCGGTTGGCCGGAATCGGTCGACAAGTTGCGGTCCCAATGCAGCAGGTTGCCCAACTTTTGCACGCGAACCGGCGGACTGGCGACGTCCAACAGTCCTTCATACCAACCGCGCGTATCGACGGCCGTCGCGCCCCGTTGTTGGTAATAAGCCGTCCATGCGTCGGCATCGGTGGACGAGTGTCGAGCACCGTCACCGACAGAGGGCAAACTTCTGCGAAACGTCTTGCGCAGCGCCGGCTCGGTCGGGTCGGCGGCTCGGTTCGGATCGGACGCCGTCGTGGGAACCGACGTGCGAATGAGCATCGAAACCAGCGTGCGCCCGGCCGCACCGGCGGGTGCGACCGCGAACGCGTAGTCGGCAATGTCGAGATTGTACTCACGCACTTCGGCAATGAACGCCTCGCGCTCTTGCTTGAGCATTGCCAGGGCGTCGAGCAACGTGGGCAACCCCTGTCCCGTGGTGCGGAACTGTTCACCGGTCGCTTCCACGGCGTCGAGCGCCGCGACGATTGCTTCGGCATGGGCATCGATTGCCTTGCGGCGGACCGGAAGCGTACGCGTCACCAGGCGGATCCGGGGCGGTGCCGGACGGTTGCCAAAAATACTTTCGTAGTTTGTCCGGTAGTCGCCCACATGTGGGCGATCGGTCGTTAGGATCGCGGTACGGTTATCCGAGGGGCCAATCAGGTTCGTCAGCTCGACTTGCGCTTGTTCCACCGCCAGCTGCGCGTCGCGAACGTCGGCCCGCGCGGCCGCTCGGGCGCCAAGCGTGCCGGGGTGGTTGGTATGCGAGTGAGTCTGATCGCGGAGCAAATCACGTTGTTCGAGCGCCCAGTGGTAGCTGGCTTGTGCGGCGGCAAGTTGCCAATAGGCCTTGGTGACAGCGAGTTGCTGGTTGCGGTCGCTCATCTTCGCCAAGGCTTGCGAGAGCGTCAGCGGCGTGCCGGTGAGGGCGGACTGGTGAGGGTTCTCCAGTGCCTCGGCGATCAGCTCTGGCGGACGAAGTCGTTGCCGTGGCTGAGCACCAATTGTCTCGAGCCGCTCGGTCGATTCGTCGTTTCCGCGATAGCGGTCCACCGGGGGAGTCGGTTCTGCTGCGGAATGGTCCGGAAAGCCAGGCTGGGTGGCGGGCTTCTGAGCAGGTTGAGGACTGCTTCCAAACTCGCCCCAGTCGGCCGGCGCGGCGGCGGCTGGCGCCGCGCGGCGTCCTGGCTTGAATGGCTGCCCGTCATGCGAGGCCCCTGGAGCCTGGGCGGCCAGGCCGACAGTCAAGGCGATCAGCACGTAACTCATGGCACCGTACTCCTTACAGCCAAACCATCCGAGGCGTGTTGCGCCCGATCAGAAGTGCACAACCTGACACGTTCGGCAAATTTGGTCAATCCGAGTGATGGCCGGGTCTTGCCCAGCGGTGGATGAGGGCCGCTAGCAGGTTCTTCTCGCAGCCCCCGCCCGGCGCGGGTACGCTACCCTTCAGTCAACCTCAATTCCAGAACAGTGAGGTGAGTGATGTTTGATCATTCTTTTCTGCGCCGCGCGGCTCTGGTGATGGCGGCGGCTTCTCTTGTCGCGGAGGTTGCTCATATCGCGAGCGCCGACAGCTCTACGTCTGTTACCCTCGCCGGCCGGGTTATCGGCCCAGATGCAAAGCCGATCTCCGGTGCCGGCGTGCTGATTGCGGCGGTCGCGCCGCGTGAGGGCGAACCGTTGCTCTCGCGATACAGTCACTCCGACTGCCTAAAACACACTTTCACCGACGCTGACGGCCGATTCACGATTGCTGACCTGGCCGGCAACGTCAGCTTCACGGTGGTTGTCGCAGCTGCCGGATTGAAGCGGGCGCTGATAGAAGACGTGATTCCCGAAAAAAGGCCAGTCGAAGTCACTCTTGTGCCGAGCAAGCTCAAGTTCGTCCGCTCGACGGCGAACGACGTTCGTGGGCAGGTGCTGCTTCCCGACGGCTCTCCGGCGGCTGGTGCGATCGTCGTACCGCGTGGCTACAGACAGGGCGACACTGGCCTCGAAGGGCCGATGGACAACGTGGCGGAGTCGACGGTCGCCGATCGCGATGGCCGCTTTTCGATCAGCAGCACGAAGTACCTTTCAGCGATGCACCTGGAAGTCGCCGCGCGCCGAACGGTGCGGCAGTTTTTCATGAACGTGCCGACGGGAGTCTCCGACCAGGAACTGCAACTCGTCAAAGGTGTTGGCGTACGCGGACGTGTGATCCTGGACGGCGAACCAGCCGCTGGTATCGACGTCGGAGCAATCTGGACGAAGCATCATTCCGGCTGCTGGTTTGGACCGTGGGATACCACGACTGACGAAGAGGGGCGATTCATGCTGGCAACCTTGACGCCTGACGAGGACCTCTGCGTGTTCGGATACATGAAAAGCCTTGGAGATCAAGGGGTGTTGACGGCCGTGCCACTGCGGGGCGGCGATGGCGACGAAATCGACCTGGGTGACCTTCATGCGAAACCGGGTTTTGGACTTTGCGGATGGCTGAAATTGAAGGGTGGAGCGGCGTTGCCAGAGCACACGCGGGTGTGCATCACACGCGCGATGACGCGCGATCAGATCGAGATGCCGGCACGAGCGGACGGATATTTTGAGTTTAAGTGTCTGCCGCCAGAGCTTGTGAATCTCTACGTTTGGCAGCGGCCTCCTGGAGCACGCTATCCCGATTACAAGATCCGAATCACAAAAGATAACCTGAGCTGGAACCCAACTCGTGCCAGCCAGCTTCATGGCCTGATCACCTCGAATCGCGAGATTAAAATCGCGCTGGAAGACGAAGCTCCCAAGGCACCGGGTTGGACTTCCCATGAGACAAAACAATGGCAAGCGATCGTCGAGGAACTCGCGCAATCGCCTCTTCGAGGACTACCAGAAGACGAAAGCCCTTAAGATCGATTCGTGTGGTCAACTCGCAGCAAGCGCTTGCTGAAACCGGGCCAGCCGCTCGGCCATCGGACCGGGCGATTCGAGATGATAGGCGGCTCCGACCGGTTCGGTGGCCAGCACGATGAAGCGCGGCCCGGCCTTGCGACAAACGGTCTCGGCTTCGCTCTGCCAAGCGTCAAGTGTGTCAAAACGCGATACGCTGGCAAAGCCGGCGGCGCGGGCCATGGCGGCGAAGTCCACGGTTGCGTGTTTCACCGTGGACGCCGCGGTTTGTTGACCACCGGTGACTTCGTAAATGCCGTTTTCCAAAACTACGAGCGTGATGTTCCGGGCGCCACTGGCAACGATCGTCACCAGCGAACCAAGGTTCATCAGCATGCAACCGTCGCCGTTGAGCACGACGACTTCTCGCTCGGGCTTCGCCAGCGCCAGCCCCATGCCCAGCGCCGGCGCCTCGCCCATCGCCGAGGGGATGTAGTGAAAATCGAGCGGGTGCTGCGACAACCGAGGCCACTCGCGGGCCGCGCCCATGGTGGTTACAACGATTTCCTTCTGTCGGAACTTCAGCAGCACCTCTAGCGCCGGCACCAGCGGCATGTGTTTGCAAATTGCCTGACTCATCACATGCGTCCCTCCGCCACGAGCACAACACCGGGCCGACCGTCCAATCGGCACTTGTCAAGGTGTTCGGCCATCAAGGGCCAATCGCGCGGATGCGCGACGACGATGTAGTCGAGCCCCCAGGCTTTTAGAATCGGTTCGCTGAACCGTCTGGCCGAGTCGGTCGAGCCGGCGACCAGCGCGCTCCGGTAGCCGACGACCGCGGCCAGCGGCAGGCCCAGGTCGAACAGCACGTTCCGCATCGCGTCGCCCGACTCGAACAGGCCCGTGTTCTGAATCATCACCAGCGGTCGGCAGCCACCCAGATGCAGCCCGGCCGCGACGGCCCAGGCTTCCCCTTCGCGGCAGACGCGAATCAGTTCCAGCATACCCGGCTGATCGAGAGCAAGTTCCCAAGGTCCCAGCGCCGAGTCGGGAAGCCAGACCACGTGCGTGAAGCCCAGGCGAATGATGACGTCGGCGACTTGTTCCGCGGGGTAGTCCATTGTGCCGTCTGCAAGAAGCGAACGAAGTGGATGGCTCGCCGATAGTCTCGCCGAGCATCGCCCCCGAGGCAAGTGCTTTCGCATCCGACGGATTCACGTGGCCTGCATGCGAGCTGGCTCTTGATCCGCTCTCATGCCCGACGGGCGCAATGCCGCGGCGTTTTTCTAGTTCGGCCACGGCTTGCGACAAGGTTTCAAAGCGAAACTGAAAGCCGGCCTCGAGAAGCCTCCGTGGCACAACGCGACGGCTTTTGAGGATGAGCTCGGTTTCGGTCCGCAGGAAGAACGCTCCCAACTCCAGCATGCGCCGCGTGGCCGGCAGTCCGAACGGCCTATGGCAAGCGTGCCGAATAACATGCATCATCGCACGATTGGTCAGCGGGCGCGGCGCGGCCAGGTTCACCGGCCCGGTGAAATCGTCAGTTTCGATAAGCCATTCAACGGCACGACAAAAGTCAACCTCGTGAAGCCAGGAGACGTACTGCCGGCCGTCTCCCATCGCCCCACCGAGTCCCAGTCGCACCAGCCGTCTCAACACGCGATAGACCGTGCCGGGTGCGTTGCTAAAGACCATCGCCGTGCGGAGGGCAACTTTGCGAGTGTGCTCCGCGCAAACTTGGTCGAACTCGCGTTCCCAAGCCTGCGCAATTTCGATGGAGAATTCGTCGTTCACTTCCGGCGTGCCAGCGATGATGCCGCTGGCCTCGTCCATCGGCCGATCGAACGAATGCTTGTAGATTGTGGCCGTGCTGGAATTGAGCCAGACGCGCGGCGGTTCGATGCAGGCCGCAACCGCCCGCCCGAGCACGCGAGTCGATTCGATCCGCGAATTCATCATCAGGGCGCGATTGCGGGCGTGATAACGGCAGTTGACGCTACGGCCGGCGAGATTGACCAGCGCCAGCGTTCCGTCAAGTTCTGCGATCCAAGGACCAAGCGCGCGGCCGTCCCAATTGACGGCCCGCCCCAGACCGGCGAACGTCTTCGGCCGACGCGTGAGCACGACGACGTCGTAACGCGGCTCAAACCATCGCGCGAGCACCTGGCCCAAGAATCCGGCGCCGCCGGCCAAAACAATTTTCGATTTTGCGGAAGACACGGCACCAGCCTCCCCTTGGTCGCATGCGGCGAACCGTCACTTGCTGTTCGCCCGCTAATACAACCGCGAGACCGTGCCGCCGCTAACCGGTCGACTGAAAGAATTGCCGCGACGCCCTATTCGGCAGCACCCGCTCGGAGCTTTCCAACCGGCCGCGCACCGGTGGGTTTTCGCTTGGTAAGCGTATCGCCCAAGTCGCTACGGGCCTCCTCGGCGACGACTAGTAGACGCTTGACGACATCCGGATGCTGGTCCGCGATGTCGGTGGTTTCGCTGATGTCAGACTCCAGGTCGTAAAGCTCCGGAGCTTTCAGCGTACGGTGTTCGTATTCGACCGGCTTACCGCCCGTGCCGCCGGGGCGACCCGCGAGGGTACGGTACGTATGGGGCAGATACAGCTTATATTGACCCGACGAAACCGCTTGAAGTTGATTGTCGGCATAGTAGAAGTACAGGCTCTCGTGCGGGCTCTTGGCTCCTTGTTGGCCAGAGAGCAGCGGCCAGATATCGAGCCCGTCGATCTTGTGGTCGGGGAGCTTCGCGCCAACCAGGCCGGCAATCGTTGGCAGCAAATCGATCGTCATCACGGGTTCTTTGCACACGGCACCGGCGGGAATCTTACCCGGCCAGCGAGCGACGAACGGCTCGCGCACGCCCCCTTCCCAGGCCGTCCCCTTGCCTTCGCGCAGCGGCGCCGCCGAACCGCAATGATCGCCGTAACTGAGCCATGGACCGTTGTCGGACGTAAAGATCACCAGTGTCCGCTCGTCGAGGCCGTTGCGGCTTAGCGCTTCGAGCACCTGGCCTACGGACCAATCGATTTCGGAAATCACATCGCCAAACAACCCGCGCTTGGTCTTTCCGTCATACTTATCGCTGACGAACAATGGAACGTGCGGCATGCTATGGGCCAGGTAAAGCAAAAACGGCTGATCCTTGCTGCGGTCGATGAACTTCACTGCCCGTTCGGTGTACCAGGTGGTTAGGTGCGTTTGATCCTCGGCCGTCACCTCGGGCATCGCCACCCGATCGCCTTCGATCATCGGCAGGTCGGGAAATCGCCGTTTACGCTCCTCCGACTTCAGATGCAACAAGCCCGGGTGATAGGGCCACATGTCGTTTGAATAGGGCAGCCCGAAGTATTCATCGAAGCCGTGATGCACCGGTAGAAACTGTGGATGGTGGCCGAGATGCCACTTGCCGAAGATGGCCGTGGCGTAGTCGCGCTGCTTGACGATTTCGGCAATCGTCGTCTCTTCGTCGCTGATGCCGATCTTGGCCTGCGGCCCCAGCGCCCCGCTGATGCCGATCCGATTTGGATAGCAACCGGTCAACAGCGCCGCCCGCGACGCGGAGCAAACCGCCTGGGCCACGTAGAACCGCGTGAAGCGAATTCCCTCGCGAGCCATCCGGTCGAGATTGGGCGTTTTGTAACCCTGGGCGCCAAACGGACCGATGTCCGCATAGCCCAGGTCGTCGCAGAAGATAATGACAATATTCGGTGGCGCCCCGGCGGCCAGCGAAGGGACGGCGAATCCAACGACGATGGTGCAAACCAGAAGGAGATGTTTCATGTCGGCATTTTGTTTCGGCCAAAGACGCCCGTCAACCAGCAGAATGTCGTGCCGCCAGTTGGGCATCGCGGGTGATTCGGCGTAAACTTGACCAGTCGCTGGGACGAGCCCGCGCCCGATGCCCGACATTGTTTCTTGCCTGAGGTTCTTTCTCGTGAATTTCCGCCGACTCTGTGTCACATGGTCGATCGCCGCGCTGGTTGTCGTGTCGGTATCTGCGACAGCAATGGCCGATGCGACGGTCCATTGCCAACACGGCGCCGTGGTGTGCGTCAGCCAGCCGGCGGCCGAAGTGGGACTGCAAACACTCGAGCGCGGCGGCAACGCCGTCGACGCGGCCGTAGCTACGGCCTTCGCCTTGGCGGTCACCTATCCCCCGGCCGGCAACATCGGCGGCGGGGGCTACCTGCTCTTCGTGCCGCAGGCGGGAACCGGCAGCAGTGCATTTGATTTTCGCGAAGTCGCCCCATCGGCGGCCACCCCAGACATGTTTGTCAATCCGGCCAACCGCACGCCGCATCTCCGTGTTGGCGTGCCCGGCACCGTGCGCGGGCTGGCACTGGCACATGCAAGGCTTGGTCGGCTGCCCTGGCGCGGCCTGGTTCTGCCGGCCGTGCAACTTGCCCGCGAGGGCTTCCAACTCGACGAGGCACTCGCCAAGGAGCTGAACCGGATCTTGACAGACTCCGACAGCGGCCAGTTCGCGGAGTTGCATCGAGTCTTCGCGCGACCCGACGGCATTCCGTGGACCAAAGGTGACCGGCTAGCACAGCCGGAATTCGCGAACGTGTTGCAGCGCATCGCCGACGAAGGCCCGAGCGGATTCTATCGCGGCCCCGTGGCAGCGCTGATCGCCGAGGAGATGCGACGCGGCGGCGGACTGATCTCCGAGTCCGATCTGGCGGATTACCGGCCCGTGGAACGCGAGCCAGTCAGAAGCGAGTATCGCGGACACGAAATTGTGGCAGTGCCGCCCTCCTCTTCCGGCGGCACCACGCTCGTCGAGGAGTTAAACATCCTCGAGCAGTTTGATCTCAAGATGCAAGGACGTTGGTCGCCCGAGACGCTCCACCAGATGATCGAAAGCATGCGACGTGCGTTTCGCGACCGAGCGGCTTACCTGGGTGACCCCGCCGTGACGGAGATTCCCCCCGAACTCCTGACCAGGAGCTACGGACGAGAGTTGGCCGCCACGATCAATCCGCTGCGGGCGACGCCAAGTTTGACACTTGCCGGCGACATCAAAGTCACTCGGGAAAGCGAGCACACGACGCACTTGTCGATCGTCGACCGCGATCGAACGGCCGTAAGTCTCACCTACACGCTGGAAAGCGCATGGGGGAGCCGCGTCGTGGTGCGCGGAGGGGGGTTCTTGCTGAACGATGAAATGAACGATTTCAATTGGGTGCCGGGCCTGACGAACACGGCCGGCCAGATCGGCACGCCACCAAACGAAGTGGCACCCGGCAAGCGAATGCTCAGTTCCATGTGCCCCATCGTGGTTCGCCGCGGAGACCGCAACTTGCTGGTAACCGGCAGCCCGGGCGGGCGGACGATCATCAATACCGTGTTGTGTCTGGTCATCAACGTGGTGGATTTCGAAATGGACGTACGGCAAGCTGTCGACGCGCCGCGGATTCATCACGGGTGGTTTCCGGACGAAGTCCGCTACGAAGCAGGCCTTGCCGAAAACCACCCGGCCAGCGTGAAGCGGCTCCGCGAGATGGGGCACGATTTTTCAGCGGCACCCCGCCGTCAGGGAGACGCCCACAGCATTTGGATTGATCCGCGAAGCGGCAATATCATCGCCGCCGCGGACGAACGCATCAGCGGTCACGCGGCGGGATATTAACGCACTGCCCGGCGCCGGGCCACCCCCCACCGCCCGCATACCTCGAAGGACGGCTACACGCGCCTTTGACGGGCGGGCAACACAATCCGCGCGACTGCAATCACCACGCACGCACCGATAAAGGCAATCAGCAAGCTTGCCCAAAAGCCGGCATCACCGACGACGAAGAAGCTGGCCACGATGCCGCCCACCAGCGCGCCGACAAGACCCAGAACGAAATCGGCGATGATCCCCAATCCGCCCCCGCTCATCACCAGCCCCGCGAGCCAGCCGGCCATCAACCCAATGCCAATCCACGCCAAGACGCCACCCGGACTCATCGACAACTCGGCCAGCACGATCATGATGAAACTCCTATCCTAGACGCCGTTCGTCCGGCAAGGTTGCTTCACTGCAAACGCGACAACCCTCCTCCATTTTGCCGTGACAAGTTACTCACGGGCACGGAAGCATGCCGACGATTTTGAAGACGGGTTTCCCGACTGAATCAACGCCCAGAGCAGCCCCATTTGGGCCGCTGCCTGTCGAGCCCGTTCTTCGCGTTCGCCGGGGCTCCAATGAGCACGAATACTGGCTTGGCGTCGAGCAACCTGCTCGCCAGAAGCAAGTCGACGCGCTGTTTTTGCGAGTACCACCATGACCGTGCCTCTCCGTGAGAATCGTTCTTTCGTCGCCGCGATTCACAGGCAGAGCAAACGGTGTGCCGCATCACGATCGGACAATGTCTCGTTGTAAATTGTTCCGTAATCCCAACTAGACAGCGAAATGGCCCCGAGAATTACCTGCTTGCGCAGCGGGCGCTTTGGCACATTGGCAACCAGCTCGAAATCCGCCCGGTCGTTTGGCGGAAGAGTGATCATGTGGAAGGACTTACACCCTGCAAAGCGCTTGCCACGCGACTCCGCGCGGCGGTCGCTCAAGTCGGCCCAACGGCAATGATAAGTCGCCACGAGTCGACGGCGGACGTTCGAACGGCACGCTGGCTGCAGCACGCCCGGTGGCACCCAGGGGCATCTGCAACGGCGGAGTGACGGATGAGCAATGTTTTGTTGAAGGCCTTTTATCTGCAAAAACCGACGCCCCAATTGAATTGCGGTGCTACGCGTGTCGCGGATGCCCTGCGTAGCGACGCTTGTGGCGCAAAGCGCCGTCGGGCCGCGATGCCCGCACCGCTTCGCGTGATAGCTCCTACCTGTCGCCGCCTGGACCGAGTGTCCTGTTCAGCGACAAACTTGCCGCTGCTTGCGCGACCTGCACAGCACTCCCACTCCCAATTTGAAGCCTCCAGACAAGGCCCGCGACCGCTATCAGACCTAGTTGCGTGACGGGGCGCAAGTTACCGCTGTCCGTCGGCCGGCAAACACGGTTGCATGCACGACGGGCTATCGCTGCGCGCGGAGACCCGGCCGTCCGCCTTGCCCCTTCCCCTTGACGCTGGCACGTAGCATTACGCGACTGGGTTGGAACATCTCGTCGAACACGCGGAGGAGGCCGTCATGTCCAATCGCAATTCTGCGTCGGGCGTGCTGCGATTGTTAGCGCTTCTTGCGACTTTTGCATTCACCAGTGGCTCGTCCTCGCGGGCCGCGGAGATTGCCTTTGATTTACCCGAGAGCATCGAGTGCCGCGATGTCACGCCGCCCGGTTTCGCGGCAGCGGAGTACTTGAAAGTCGTCGAGGGCAAGATGCGAATCTCGGCGAGAGTGCTAGAAGGGTCGGAATCCGAGATCGTGGACTTCATGTACCTGATCCGCAGCCCGGAAAAGCGTTTGCGATTTCAGGACTACCTGCCCAACACCACGCTCGAAAGCGCGGTGGCCGACGATCAGATCGAAGTCAAGGAGAGCACGGAGAAAGCCAGCACCGCGGGTGCCGACGTGCACGTGGTGTACAAGCTGCTGGCGATCGGCGGCACGCTCAATCAAACCTCCAAGGACAGTGACGCGAATTGTTACCGGCAAATCGCGCCCAAGGAACTGGTCGTGGCCAGCGGCACCACCGACCGTGAGCACGGCGTGTTTTTCCGCCTGCGCCCGTCGCGGGCCGCGTCGCTCGAGGGAGCCAAGGAATTCTCGTTCCTGGCCACCGTCCCCAAACAGTGGCGCGGCGACGTGTGCACGATTTCATGCCGCGCCCGGGTGAAAAAAGATTCGTTCTGGTCGAATTCGGTTGTGCCGTCGGGCGACCGGCAAGTGGAAGTCGGACTCTATATGGCTGGCGATGCCGAGGCGGCGTCGTTGGCCGAGGAACTTCGCCGCGTGCAAGAGAGCTACCTGAAGCTGCAAGCCACGCCGCCCCCCAAATCGAGCGTGCTAGACACGATTTCCAGTCAAACCGTCGGCGCATTCACGAAAAAGAAGCAACCGACCGACTACGCCACGCAATTGGCCGAAGCCAAGCAGGCCCTCTTCAGCGTGCAACAGCGACTGGAGAAGCTCGCACGTTAAGACGGCTGACCTCCGCTCTCTTGTTGCGGCTACGACTTCTTCTTCAAATGCTCGTCGAACCAGTCGATGGCTAATTGTTGAGCCTGTTTGCGGGCCTGCAGGTAGACCCCGTAGTGCGTGATGTTGGGAATCACAACCAGCTTTTTCGGGCCCCGCGCTCGCTCGTGCGCCAGGATGCCGTGGTCGCGGTTGTCGAACAGTTCTTCGTTTTCGGCCAGTACAAACAGCGTGGCGCACTGGTCTGCTCGGGCCACGTCTTCGACCGGAGCATACTGCATCATTTTTTCGCGGAGCGGAGCGCCGCGGAGATTGCCGATCACGCGGGCGCCCGGCGGCGGGTAGCCCAGGTCTCCGTGCGTGCGGGCCGCGGCTTCGGCAAATGTCTTTTCGCGCTCGGGTCCGTCGAGCACCATCGGCCGCGAGTCGAGCGCCGGAACCTGGCTGACCGTGGCTTTGACGCGCGGGTCGCGAGCGGCAACATAAATGACGTGGCCGCCGGAATAGCTGCTCCCCCAAAGCCCGATTCGCTCACCGTCGCACTGCGGTTCACCGTAGGCCCAACTGACCGCATTGGCCAGATCGGTCGTTTGATCGATCGGGTCGACCACCTCGCGAACTTCAAATACTTCGGCCGTAAACCGTTGGTCGCTGGTGTGCTCAGGTTGTTTTTCGGTCAGCACGACGCGCGAATCACTGGCGCCCCAGCCGCGGTAGTCAAACACCACGACCAGATAACCCGCGCGGCAAAGGCCACCGCATCCGGCCGCAGATGAGCCGCAACGCCGCCCCAGCCGTGGGCCATGACGATCGTCGGCAACTTTTCGCTGGCCGGCTCCTTGGGCGAGTAGATTTCAGCGGCCATGCGGGTGCCTTCGCTGACGATCGTGGCTTTGCGCATCGCCACGTCGGCCGGCGGCTTGAAATTGTCGGCCCCTTGCCAAGCCTCGGCCGAGGAAACCAACGCCACGAACAAGACTGCCAAACCAGCTGTCGCCGCATGTTGCCGCCTGAGCATAACGCACCTCGAGGTGGAAGAAGCCGGGATGTCCAGCGTGCACTCTAGCCGCGCGACAAGCCGTCGGCAACAAGTTTGGGAAGTGCATCCGTCTGAAATTGAAATTGACGAGATGGCACTAAAAAAAGCTCGTTCCAGTCGGAGGCCCGGCCTTTACAATCGCTTCCGGAAAGATACGTTCGAGCCCTTCTTGCTCTTCTTTGCTAAGCGACCCGGCCGTATCGATTCGCAGCACTCCCTCGTCGCCTAGCCAGCGCCGTATTCGCGGCATCGAGAATCCGCGATGTTCTAGTCGCTCCGCTCCGTATAGATAATCACTTTCTACAGAAATGTCCCTGATTCTGCGATTGGCCCGGAGCGTGCTCAAAAAATCGCGACGCTGCTTCACGATAAGCATCTGCCAACAAATAGCGAAGCCGATTGCGAATGTCGTGATCGCCACGAACAACCCAATCAGGCTGAAGCGGAATGATCGACGTTTTGATGCCGGCGGGGGCAACTTGTCGAGGCGTTCGCGCATGTGCGCCAGTATAGCCAATGAGAGGCGGCCGTTAGCATTCCAGTGCGGACGACGGTCGGTTCCGCACCCGCAATCGTGCATCGCCAAAAAACGGGCCCCCGGCGGGGGCGGGCCCGGCCAGGGGCGAAAGGGAGACCATGCTACCACACTACCTACAAGCGACTAGTGCACCAGGGCCACTTGCACGCCGTCCTGCAGGATCTGCGTAAACGCCTGCTGCATGCGCGCGACCATCTCCTGCTCGGTGCCGTAAATGATCTTGTACTCCGGCATGCCACCGGACACGTTGCCGATTGTTTGCATTTGCGAGAGGGTGGCCAGCGCAGCGTCGCGCTTGCTGCTTCCTGGGGCGAACGCTGGACCGAAACCGATGCAGTGAATCAGCAGTTTCTTGGACGGACTTGAATAGCCTGGCGGGCTGGCATTCTCCGAGGCGGCCAGTTGGCGCACAGGTCATAGACCTGTGCGGTCACCGTGCTGCTGTTTTCGCTGTATTGGCCGACGCTGGTGGGATACTCGCTGCCACCGGCTCCCCCGGTCTTGAAGCGAACGGCGTAGTAGCTGTTGTGGGAACCCGCATTAACCAGCGAGGCATTGGCTGTGTGAGTCGGCATCCCGTCGGTCTCGAGAATGATGATCTTCTGGGCGCCGTGGCGACCGTTGCCTCCGGCGTCGCCGGTCGGTTCATACGGATTAAAGCTCTGCAGCGTCGTGTTGCCGCTGAATTGGTTGTAGGCCTGCATCAGCCCCATCGAATAACAGGTGCCGCCGACGGCCCGCGGAACTTCGTAGTTGTCGTCGTCATAGGGGCGTATCGTAGCGCCGGAATTCCCCAACGTCGTCGGTGGATACCAGAGCGCCTCCTGCATCCGGTCGTAGTTCCGCCCCAATCCCACGCGTGGGCGATTGAACCGGCCGTCGGCGTTCGCCGAAGCGCGGGGGTGGCTGAACATCATCAACGCCACGAGGTTGTTTGGATGATTGGTGCGAACGTCATCCAAGGCCGCGCGAATGCCCAGCTTGCAGGCATACATCGGCGATTCGTGACATGTGCCCGGCCACCAACAATAGCGCGACGTCACTGGGTTCACGTTGTTCTGGTACCACATGTTGTAGTTACCCAGGAAATCGATCATCGTCAGCGGACCAAACCAGAAGTGCGTCTTGGGGCGCTTCGGATTGTCGCGATAGTCCATGTAGGGCGCGTTAGCTCCGGTCGGCTTGGCGCTGATGCGGATCGAGCCCCAGGTGAAGTCGTCGCCGTAGCCGGTGCGGTCGGTAATCACGGTCCAGCCGCTGCCGCTGTACTGAATCAGACCCAAGACGTAGTCGATGTAGTCTTTCCAGAAGCGCTGATTCAGGTCGGTCGGAGGCCACGATCCGGAAATGTTGTCGGGAATCGCGTCGTAGTACAGAATTCGCCCCGACTGCAAGCGGCTGGGAAACGGATTCGGTCCGACGTTCTTAATGAAGTTCAAGATCGCCGCGTAGTTGATCGTGGCTGGCTTCTTCCAACTGCCCGACGTGCTCCACAGGTCGGGGTTGTTTTGGGTGTTGAAATAAATGGCCCGCCAGTCGCTGAGCGGGTTCGGGGGCCAAACGAAGAACGTTTTTCCCCAGTAGCCGGGCCCCTGCGTGTAACCGTTGAAGGGCTGTCCGGTGTAGGCAGCGAAGCCTTGCGTTTCGAACGTCGTGTCGCGAGTCGTCTGGTTGACGATGTCCTGCACGGTCTTGGCGTAGTTGGCGCCGCCGTTCCAATCTTCCAGCAGGTAATTGTCGCCGCCGGGCGTGGCGCCGTAGTTGACGGGCGCCTGCGAAAAAGCCTGTCCTCCCCCGGCGCTGGTGTAAAAGTCGGCGATCACCGGGCCGCGGCCATCCGAAGTCGTCGTCGAGATATTGCCCTCGCCGTAGAGTGCCTGAAAACTTGTGGCCTGCAAACCAGCCGAACCGCTCGAATAGTGACCGAAAAGCGGAATCTGCGAATCCGGGTTGTTGCTGCTGGTTCGCGAGCTGCTGCCAAACGGCAGGCCCAGCGTGCTGCCGTACCGCATGGAACCCGAGTAGTCGAGCACGACCGCGACGTCGCGGGGGCGGTGCACGGCAGTGGCGGTGGCTGCCATGTTCGAGCTGCCGACATTAAACACCTTGGCGAAGGCGAGGTTGTTGTTGACGTTCGCCGTCACTTGAGCGCTGACCATGCTCCAGTTTTCGGATGATGGTCCGGGAATCACGCCCTCGAAACGCTGGTTGGAGGGAACGTAGACGTAGCGGCCGATTTGCAGCGAAACCTGGCCGGAAGTGATCGGCTTGCTGAGCACGGAATTGGCCGTGGCGACGGAAATGGCATTCGGACTCACGCTCGAATAGTTGTTGTTCGCCGACGAATCGCCGTTCAGCGTGCGCGCCCCCGCCATCGCGGCCAGGTCGACCGCATCCTGAAGCTGGGTGCGCGCGACGGCCAACATGCCCAGGTCGATGGCCAGGGCCACGAATGCAAATAGCGCGATGGTGGCGACTAACACGAGCACCAGAGCGACGCCCGAGCGGCGGTTGTTTCGACGGCTTTGCATGGCTGTGCCTCTTTGTTGACGGAGCTCGAAGACCTGCCGGCGGCCGACAGGCCGAGCATCGTGGTTTAGTTTCCTTCGCTGCGCATGATTGCCTTGGTGGTCACCGTCGTGGAGGACGGTAACTGCAGCATTTGCGGGATCATGAAGTTGTAGGTGCCAGAGATTTTGACGCAGATCGACTCTCCGGCCGAGGTATCGGTCCAGGCGCCGATATTGTTGCCCTGCACGTCGGAGGCGTAGACTTGAATCGTTTGTCCGGTCAGTTGTTGTCCGGCCAGCGCCTGATTCACTTTGGCTTCGACGTCGGAGGTTGCGTTGCCGTAGGTGACGTTCTGCAGCGTGAAGGGTTCGGTGTGTGCCAACGCGTAGTGGGCCCCTTCCCGCGCGGCATTCGTCAAGACCTGCTGCATCATCACGTAGCGGCCGTATTCCAGGATGCCCATCAGGAACATCAACACGATGGGTAAAACGACCGCCGCCTCGGCCACGGCGCCACCACGGCGAGGCCGTGTGTTTCGCGAAGGTTTGAACAAGGCGCGCATCGCACAATTCCTCGCCGCTGGAGTTAGTACGGCAAACTAGTCCCGACCGAGATCTTTGTGTTGTTGAGAGAAGCCCATTCCACGTCGGCTTCCAATTCGGTGACGCCGGTCAACCGCGGCAAGAATGACCAGCGCGTACTTTCGAAAGCGGTGCCTGCGGGAATCTTGACGTTCACCTCGAACTTATCGAGTGGCAGCGCGTCGGAAGGGTTCGTCCAGCCGGTACCCGCCAGGCAGGTTAGCGTCACCTCGGCATTATTGTAGGCGTCTGCCGGCAGCCCGGCCCCTTGCAGGTAGTCCTTCACGGCCTGTTGCACCATCGTGTTGGTCACCGGCTGGCTGTTGGTCGTGTAGCCACCCGCCGCCAGGCGCGCACCTTCGCGGGCACCATTCACCAAGACCTGTTTGATTTGCACGATGCGTCCCACCTCCCAGATGCCAAACATCAGGATGATCAACAGCGGCATGACAACGGCAGCCTCGACTGCCACCACGCCGCGACGCTTGGAAGGGCTGGTCACCGGTTTCATGATGACGCTACCGATTTGCTGAATCGCGAAGAAGGGTTCAAACACAAAACGCCGCGCCTGGAACGGAGCGGCATTGAAAGCCTAGCCCAAATATCCACGGCTGGAGCGGGCCGCAGTACCTCTGGCACGCGTTTTTTCGAAAATGTTGCGTTCCGGCAACACTCCCCGAACGGCTGGCAGCGAGTTTGCCGAGCGCGCGGCGGCAACTCGGCAAAACTTGCCCTGGCAGCACGCTGGCCTTGCGTTAGATTGAGGGCTCCTCGCGGCTTGGGATCACCTGCCGACGCGACGAATCCCACTGAGTCCACGGAGCATCCACTTCGATGACGGGCGCGATCCTGCAGTTTCTCATCGCGGCGGCAATCATTGTCGCGGCCGGCACCTTTCTTTCGCGCTTTGCGGACATCATCGCCGAAGTGACCGGGATGGGACGCCTGCTGATCGGCAGTATCCTGCTAGCTGGCGCAACCTCGCTGCCGGAACTGTCGGTCGATATCAGCGCCGTGCGGAAGGGACTGCCGAACGTGGCGGTTGGCGATCTGATGGGCAGCAGCCTGATGAACCTGCTGATCCTGGGCATCGTCGATCTGTTGCCCGGTTCGCGGGGCCGAGCGCTGTCGCGCATCTCGTCGGCGCACGCGCTGCCTGGGCGCTGAGCATCGTGCTGACGGCACTGGCCGGCGGGGCCATTGTCACGCGGTCGAACATGACGTTCTACAATGTCAGCGTCGCCGCCCTGGGACTGGGCTCGGCCTACCTGCTCGGCATGCGATTGGTTTATATGGACCAGCGGCTCGGCGCGCCGCTGCATACCGCCGATCCGGAAATGACCTCCGAAGCGGCCGAACCACGGGCGCTGGCCAAAGCCTTGATCGGTTTTGGGTTGGCCGCGGCCGTGATCGTCTTTGCGGCACCCTTCCTGGCCGACGCCGCCGGAGTGATCGCCCAATTGAGCGGCCTGGGAGGCACGTTCGTTGGCACTACACTCGTCGCCTTGTCAACCTCGCTACCCGAACTCGTGACATCACTGGCCGCAATCCGGATCGGGGCAGCAGATCTGGCACTGGGCAATATTCTTGGCAGCAACGTCTTCAACATGGCGCTACTGCTGCCGCTCGACCTGGCGTACCCGGGGCAATTGTTCGCCGATGTTTCCATCGCCCACGCGCTAACGGCACTGTCGGTGATCGTGGTCACTGCCGTCGTCATCATGGGCCAGTTGTACCAGGCGGAACGTCGCGTGCGATTGGTCGAACCCGACGGCTGGTTAATCATCGTATTGGTCCTGGGCTCGCTGGCGATGGTCTACTTCCATCGCTAAGCATGCCGCCGCTTTTACTTCCGGGATGGTCCACTCGCGCCGAGCCGAGCGCTTGTACAACCGACCGTGCGGCGTTAAGGTAGGCGCGCCGGCCCGGCTTGTTGCACAGGCGGACTTTGGCGCACAAAGTGCAAACTGCCTTCGCGCCAGCGCGCGAAGCGGCACTTCACGGCCGCTGACGGATCGCCCCAATGGCTGAACCCCTGCTGAAGATCACCGACCTTCGTAAACGCTACGGCCAGACCACGGCCCTCGACGGCGTCAGCTTCGAAGTCCACGCCGGCGAACTGTTCGGTCTGCTCGGTCCGAACGGCGCAGGAAAAACCACGCTGCTGTCAATCGTCTCCTGCCTGCTGGAACCCACCTCAGGTGAAGCCCGCATCCTGGGGCACAAGGCCTCGACGCGCGACCGGCAACTGCGTCGCGAGATTGGCATCGTACCGCAGGAACTCGCCATCTATGGCGAACTTAATGCGCGCGAGAACCTCCGCTTCTTTGGCAGCTTGTACGGCATTCGCGGCCAGCAACTCGAGCACCGCGTCAACCATGTTTTGGAAGCGATCGGGCTGGCCGACAGGGCCCACGATCGGGTCGAGCGATTTTCTGGTGGAATGAAACGGCGGTTAAATCTGGGAGCGGCCATCGTCCACGAGCCGAAACTGCTGCTCCTCGACGAACCCACCACGGGTGTCGACCCCCAGTCGCGCAACCACATCTTCGAGGAAGTCAGGCGGCTTGCCGGCCTGGGTGTGGGGATCGTCTACACAAGCCACTACATCGAAGAAGTACAATCGCTCTGCTCGCGCGTAGGCATCATCGACCACGGTAACCTGATCGCCTGCGACGACCTACATGCCATGCTGCAAAGGATCGACGGGCTGATCCGCTTTCGCGTGGGTGAGTCTTCCGCGAAGTTCGAGGAGCGGTTGCGGCAAATCCCCGGAGTAAGCTTGAACGGACATGCCGGCCCCGCAATGGAACTGGAGTGTCACGACGTGAAGGGCGCCCTGATGCGCCTCATCTCGCTGCTCAACGATATGGACATCGAACTGTTGAGCCTGGAAACCATCGAACCCAACCTGGAACGCGTGTTTCTGCACCTGACGGGACACGCGCTGCGCGATTGAGGAGACGTCATGTTGGTTTGGACGCTGGCCAAGAAAGATCTGCGGCTCCTGCTGCGCGATCCGCGGGCGGTCGTGGTGCTGCTGGCGATGCCGCTGATCTTCATCCTGGTGCTGGGAGTTTCGCTGGGCGAGGGTTTTGGGCAGAAGCCCGACGACCGGCTGCGGATTTCCGTTGTCGACCTGGACCAGCCGTACTTCGACGAGGTCACGCAAAAAGACATCCAGTGGTCGAAGACGGTTGCCCGCGATCTGGCTCAGACGGCCGGAATTCGCGTGGAAGTGATTCCCACCCTGGCCGAAGCGGAAGAACTGGTGCACAGCGGCAAGCGTGCGGCGGTCATCGTGTTTGGTCCGGAATTCAGCGAAAAGGTGACCAAGAGCTCGTTCCTGCCCGGCGGCGTCAATCCGCTCTTTCGCGACGGCGTCGATATCAAGGCGCTCGATGCTCAAATGCTGGTCGATCCCACGCAACTGACTGCCGCGTCGATTATCGAGCAGGTCGGGCAAGTGACGTTGCTCCGCGTGGTGCTCCCCTGGATGATCGGTCGGGCGTTTGAGAAGATCGGCAATCAAATGGGGACGTTCGTCAAGAACGCACTGCAGAAAATGTTCCCCAACTACAATTTGATGGGAACGACCTGGCAAGCGCTGACTCGTGCCGAGGAGCGTGATGACAAGGGAGCCGAGATTTCAGTTTACGGCTCGGAAAAAGCGACCGGCATCATCGGCCGCGGGGCGCAGCGCTACCAGACGCTGGTGCCGTCGTATACGGTCATGTTCGCCTATTTCCTGGTGCTCACCGTCGGCTGGCTGTTCGTGGCCGAACGTCGCCAAGGAACGCTCAAACGGCTGCGGGCCGCGCCGCTGTCGCGCACCGAAATTCTTCTCGGCAAGCTGCTCCCCTGCTTTGCCCTTTCGCTGGCGCAGGGGTTGTTACTGTTGATTGCCGGAAAGCTCATCTTTGGCATGAGTTGGGGTGACAATCCCGGGTGGCTGCTGCTGGTTGTCTTTACCACATCGCTCTCGGCCATGGGGCTGGCGCTGCTCGTCGCATCGGTGGCGCGCAGCGAAGCCCAAGTCGCCATCTACGGCACACTGCTCGTGTTGGTGCTGGCCGGCATTAGCGGCTGCCTGATGGGCGATCGCGACCTGATGCCAGAGAACATGAAGCAGTTCAGCCTGATCACGCCACAGGCCTGGGCCTTGATCGCCTATAAGCAACTGCTTGCCAACCCCGGCACGGCCAATATTACGCTGGTGGCGCAGGCGTGCCTGGCGCTCACGGGCTTCGGCACCGGCTTCTTGATCCTCGCCTGGTGCTTCCTGCGGCTCGACACGCAGACGTAAACTCGTTAAAGGATTTGACGGCGCGCGAGAGTCATCGCCTCAATGCGCTGGCAGCGACAAAGGTCGTTAGGGCAACTGTTGACGAAAGAAAGTCGCCAGCGTTGATCCAAACCCCGCGAGCATCACCAGCGCCCAGCCCCACAGCCAAAAGTACGAAAGCGATTGCCTCGTCACACGGCGAACCTGCATCTTGAACATTGTCGAGCAACTGAACATCAGCGACAGCACGGCCAGCGCCACCGCGGCTGGCCGTGGTAGAAAAGCCAGCACCATCGCCCCGGGCAGCAGCACCAGCGAGCCGGCGAACATCGTTACGACCAGATGGCCAACGTAGTCGAGTCCCCGCATGCCACGCAGCAAGGTCGCGCCGGCCGTGCCGGCAATCAGCCAGCCGACGCCGCTGGCAACTTCCATCAGCACAACACCGGCAAGCGGGTCGCCCAGGCCACAACCGACAAACACGGCTGCTCCAAATCCGGCCATAATCAACACCGACAGGACCGCCAGCGGCACCATCAGCGTCAACCGCCGAAAGACGGTCACCTGGGGCTCGCAATCGCACACGATCTGCTGCGCTGGCGGGCTGATGATCCGCCGGTTATATGAAACCGCCTGATAGCCAAAATTGAGCAACTGCCGAAACCCCGGTAGCGAAAACAGTCGAGTAAGAGACCGGTAACCGGCCGTCTCGCCGACGATCCACAGCAGCCCGTCGCTACCGACGCGCGTCTGACGCGTCACCGGATCAATCACCACGAGTTGGTTGCGAATGCCCGCCTGTCGGGCCAATTCGGCGTCGGCGGCATCCAAGTCGTGGTTGGCGTGGGTTTGCTCCTGGCGGACCAGGCCCCAGCGAATAAGCAGCCCGACCGTGGCAATGCACATTGGGCAATCGCCATCATAGGCCAAAAACTTCTCGGCGGTCTGCACGTCGGTCGTCATGAATCTCATTATCTCGCGGTCTTCGCTTCCCGAATATCAACCGCAAAGGGCCGGCGACGGCCACCGGAGAATATACGTTTGACGGGCCGACAATGCCGTCACGCCCGCCGCCGTCACGCCCGCCTGCCACCGGCGTCATTCTACGCACCAGACCGGTTGGGCCTAGACGGATTTATCGATACCGGCAGAACGCCGGTCAGGCTCAGGCGGCGCTTGCAGAAAACGGTAGGCGTCGCCAAGTTCCCGACGCGTGAGGGCGACGATCTCCTGGCTATGTCCAGCCAGGTGGACCAAAGTCTGCAGGATGAGTGTCAAGACGTCGGCCTCCACGTCGCCCCGCAGCATGCGAAACTGTCATCTCTCCAGCAGGCGATCGACTGGCAGCGAGGCCAGCAACTCGTCGGTCCTGCTCATCGTCTCGTTAAACGGCTTGAGCACTTGGTCCCTGGGGAGCGGCCCGCGTTCGGCGAACTCGGCAGCCCGGTCGCGCTGGTAGGACTGGCCGCCCACAACCGACAGCATCCGCTCGCGAATGTTGCCGGTCAGATGCAACAGCAAATTCCCGATGCTGTTGAAGTTCTCGCCGTGGCGATTCCAAAGTTGCTCATCACTCAATTGCCCCTCGCAGTGCCGAATACGCTCGACACACAAACGCCATTGGCCGCGTACCGATTCCAGTAGCGCAGCAGCGAGCGCGGGGCTATGGGCGGCAGCGTCCATGTGTGCAGGAACCTCGGATGAAGTAACTCGCCGCGTTCCATTTTGCCCGGGCCAGTGCCGCCGCACAATCGCGAGCGGCAATAAAGAAGTCTTGCCAAGAGGCCGAGCTACGACGGACGCGAGCTCGGCTCGAAGCCACGACCGAGCCCGCGTTCGCACGTACTCCCAGGTTTGCCGCTCGGCTGGCAAGCCGGCGGCACTGGGTGTCAACTAGCTCGCACTCACTAGTAGTTTCCGAGTGCCTTCGAACCGGCGCGGCGCCACCCAAACGATTGGTGGTTCACGCGGTTCTGAAACCCGTACGACCGTCCCATGCTCGTGGTCGCCGGCGCTTGATACGAATAGCTGCGACGTGCTTGCGGCCGCTGTGCTTGTGCCGCGGGCGCCGGTGGCGTCGATGCAGTAGGAGCCTGCACTTTCGCCGAGCCGCAGGGAGCGGCCATGGCCGCTGATGCCATTAAGAGAGTCACCAGCGCGAACCCAGAGAGCGCCAAACGCATAAAGATACCCGCCTTTCCACAAAAATCATGTCCTGCGCGATCCGGGGCGATGCACTCGCCCCGCCGATCAAGCAGACTCTTGCCTGGTAACAATCGACGCCGTGACAGCCAGGGACGCGGAAGAGGCTGGCGGCAATTGCTTCATCAACAATTAATCGAGCCGTACAAAACCGGACAAGCAGGAAACGTGCCAGCTTGCGAAGTTGTAACCCCGCACCGGGATCGATGGCCCCGTTTTACGCGCGCGAACAGCCGTTGCCGCCGGGCGGGCGGACTGGGACGACGCCGAGAGCCGCACGATCAATGCTTCGAGCACTAAGCGACTGCGAGCCGGCGACGAGTTGGCACCCTTGAGCGCCAAATCGGCCTCCAACAACCAGCGGTAGAGTCGGCCGGCGCGCGCCCGGCCCAGTCGTCGTAGCTGGGGTTCGACTTTGCCGAGCAGAAACGGTTTGACGCCGGCTTGCTCCAGCGCGTTTCGCAAGGAAGGACTGCGCCCCGCCGCTTCCGTTTGCGAAATGACGCTGGCCGCGGCCCCCAAACGCCGCAGGCTGGAGCCAATTTGGGCCATGAGCGCGATCGGTACCTCGCCCGCCACGAGCAGGTGGTCCAACTGCAGCAGCGCCGCCGCCGGGTTCCCCTCGAGCGCGGCATCAAGCATTTCCCAAGCGCTCTTGGCGCGCCAACCGCCGACGGCCTCGTCAACCATCGCGGCTGTTATCGTCCCTCGCTCACCCGCGATCGCGGCCAGCTTGGCCAGTTCCTGATCGTAAAGCCCCAAGTCGCTTTCCACGGTTTCAGCCAACCGCTCGGCGGCCTCCGGTTCGAGTTTTGCGCCGTGTTGCTTGTCGCTTCGCGCGGTAAGCCACTTGAGCAGTTTGGCCGGCGGCGGGAAGCGACACTCAATTTGCAAGCCCGACTCGGATAGCGCCTTGTACAACCGCGTGGTGGCCGGCCACTGCTTCACGTCGAGCACCAGCACCGACGCGCTTTTCGGCTGTTTGACGTAGTCCTCCAGCGCCGGTCGGTTCTTGCTGATAAAGTCATCGGCCTCATCGACGATAACCAAGTGCCGTCCGCCGCCGAACAGGGCCCGCGTCGACAGCGCATCGAGCACATCGCGCAGCTCCAACTCGCGCCCATTGAATTCGCTCACGGAAAACTCGGCATCATCTCCCGAGAGCACGATTTCCTTGAGCCGTCCCCGCACTTGCCGCTTGAGAAACGACTCGTCGCCAAATAAGACGCACACCGAAGCTGGCGGGTGTTTGGCCGAGTGGGCTAGGAAGTCGAGAGCATCGAGCGGCTTGGCCATGCCCGTCAATGTATCGCAAGCAAGCCAGATCCCCCAGGAGCATTGCGCACCAACAACGGACGGCCAAGAGTGTCTTGCGGCAAGTCACCGTAGTTCACTCTGTTTATCCAGACGCCCCCAACCGATCTATCGCCCAATCGGACCCCAAGGTAGAATCGAACGGAGGTGTCATTGCGCGCCGATCTAGTGACCTAATCCTTTTAGTCCGTTTGAGTTAGCAATGCTGCGTTACTGGACTGCCGGGGAGTCGCACGGCAAGGCTCTGATTGCCTTGGTCGATGGATTTCCGGCAGGGGTCGAAATCGAAACCGACTCAATCGACCGCGAATTGCGCCGTCGACAAGGGGGCTATGGCCGCGGCGGGCGGCAGCGAATCGAAACCGATCGAGTCGACATCCTTAGCGGGGTCTGGCACAACACCTCGCTCGGCAGCCCGATCGCGCTGCAAGTGGTCAACAAGGACTACAAGCTCGAGCGGCTCGACGATCTGCCTCGTCCCCGCCCCGGTCACGGTGACCTGACGGGCGCGATCAAATATCTAGGTTCAATCCGCGCAATTCTCGAACGGGCCAGCGCCGCGAAACCACCGTTCGCGTGGCAGCCGGCGCGCTGGCCAAGCAATTGCTCAAGCCGTTCGGCATCGCGGCGTTCGGCTACGTCGTTGAGCTGGGCGGCATCCCCATCGAGTCAAAACCGGGCACCCTGGCCGAGCAAGAGAAGCTGCGCGAGACGAGCGAAGTCTACAGCCTGAACCCCGACCAGGACGATGAAATCAAGGCCCTCATCGACGCCAAGGGCAAAGAGGGCGACACGCTCGGCGGGATTGTCGAAGTGCGGGTCGAAGGCCTGCCGTTCGGGCTTGGCACGCATGCCCAGTGGGATCGCAAGCTCGATGGCCGGCTGGCCCAGGCGGTGATGGCGGTGCAAGCAATCAAGGGAGTGGAGATCGGGCTGGGGTTCGAAGCGGCCCGACGGCCGGGCTCTCAAGTGCACGATCCGATTCACTACGATGAGAGCCAGAAGCAATCGCCCAACTTCGGCTACACCCGTCCGACAAACAACGCCGGCGGGCTGGAAGCCGGCATGACCAACGGCCAGCCACTGGTGATTCGCGCCGCCAAGAAACCGATTAGCACGCTTCGCAAACCGCTGGAATCGATCAACCTTGATACCAAGCAGACGGAAGAGGCCAGCTACGAACGAAGCGACGTGTGTGCCGTCAGCGCGGCCAGTGTAATCGTTGAGAACGTGGTGGCCTTCGAAGTGGCGTGTGCGTTAGTCGACAAGTTTGGCGGAGACAGCCTGCAAGAAATGCAAGCTCGCTGGAAACTGTTTTCCGATATGGCGCGTGAGCGGTAGCAATCGATCGAGTTCGATAGGGAACAAGGATGTTCTCGCTGCACGAAACGACGAAGGTTCGGCTATGCCGTGCGGCGTTTTGCGCCTGTGCATCGGTCCGTTGTGCGCCGTGCTGGCGTGGAGCGTCGTGGTGCGGCTCGACTGGTATCGTCAGGTTCACGAACGCACAATCGCCGCACAGCTAGGCTGGAACGCTCGGCTTGCGGAGGTGAGCACACCGCGGCCAAACCTGCTGCTCTACCGTGACCTGGAACTCTTCGACCCGAACAACGGCCAATTGCTTGCGCGGTTGCCGTTCGCGGAGATCGACACGAGTGGCGACGCTGTTACCGTACGGCTGCCATTTCCCGCGATCATCAACGGCACACGGTTCGACGCGTTCTGGAAGGTTGCGCAGGAGTTGGGACGTGCATCCGCCCGCGACCAGCACGTGCAGTTCGCGGCGAACAATCTCACCGTGCACCTCGACGGAGGAGATCAAACCTACACGGAACTGTTCGGCGCGCTCGACGGCGACGAAGGCCAGGCACTGGCCAAGTTGAGCTTCCGCCGGGCGATCGCCCCAGTGCCGGCCGATCCCGAGCCCTGCGAGATCGTGCTCACGCGTCGCCAACATGCGGGCACGCTCATCCATTCGATTGAATTTTCCACCGGCAGCACTCCCCTTCCCGCGGCGCTGATCGTCTCGATCTGGCCCGGGGTGGCCCAATTGGGCAAAAGTTGCACCTTCAACGGACGCGCCTCGGCCATCGAACAAGCCGGCACTTGGCGCACGGAATTGCGTGGCGATCTGGCGGATATCGATCTCGACTCGCTGGTCCGACCCTTCCCGCACAAGCTCACGGGACTGGCCGCCGCCCGCTTGGATCGCGTCACGATTTCCGGTGGTCGACTGGAAAGCGCCGCCGGCAATTTCACCGCCGGTCCGGGCGTGATCAGCCGGTCGCTCGTGCAGTCGGCCGAAACGCACCTGCACGTGTGTGCCTCGGACGAGGCGATCCTCGGTCCCAGCAATTGGCTTCCCTACGAACAGCTGTGCGCTGGTTTCGAAATGGGGCCCGGCGGCATGACGCTGCGCGGGGCGGTGCCCGGAACCAAAGGGGGGCTACTGGTCGACAAGCATTTTGTGCTGGTAGAAGAAGCACCGGTGCTCAGTCAACCGGTAGTCGACCTGGTGCGAACGCTCGTACCGAATAGCGACGTGCACGTGCCGGCGACGCGCGAGACGGCTGTTCTCGCCACCTGGCTGCCGATGCCGGCCATCATGCCGCCACCGGGTCACGAAGAGCCATTGCCTCGGGGACGATTATTGGACGCCACGCCGAAGCCACCCGAGCGTCTTAAAAACCTACGGCGATGAGCCTACGACGCGAGGCTCACTTTTCGGATGCCGGCGCCGGTTGCACGTCGGAGCCCTTTGGCGTGGGAGCAACGTCGACGGCACGGCCATTCGACTCGGCGCGTTTGTTGATCGACGGCCCGATCAACTGCTCGATTTCATGTTCGTCGAGAACTTCGTGTTCCTCTAGTGCGTCGGAAAGTTTTTCGAGCTGATCACGATGCTTGGTCAGCAACTCGGTCGCCCGATTGGCCGCGGAGTGTAGAATGCGAGCCACTTCTTCGTCGATGAGCTGCGCGCTGTGTTCGCTGAATTCGCGATGCTCGTGAATTTCCTTTCCCAAGAACGGGTGCTCTTCGCTCGTGCGATAGGCAACCGGCCCCAGACGTTCGCTCATGCCCCAGGCCGTAACCATGCGGCGGGCCAACCGCGTGGCTTGCGTCAGGTCGTTCTCGGCGCCGGCGCTAAACTCGTCATAGACGAGCTTCTCGGCCGCCCGGCCGCCAAGCATGAAACACAACCGGCCATGCAACTCCGATTCACTAATGTTGAGTCGATCCTCCTCTGGCAGTAGTTGCGTCACGCCCAAGGCGCGGCCGCGGGGAATGATCGTCACTTTGTGCACCCGATCGGCGCCGGGCACAATCCAGGCCAGCAGCGCGTGCCCCGCCTCGTGGACGGCGGTCATCCGCTTTTCCTTGCCCGCCAGCACTTCCTCCCGCTTGGGTCCCATCAGCACGCGGTCGCGGGCGTGCTCGAAGTCGCTCATTTCGACCTTGTCTTTCCCGTTGCGCGTAGCCCATAGTGCGGCTTCGTTCACCAGATTGCGGATATCGGCGCCGGTGAGGCCGACCGTTCCGCTGGCCAATCGATCCAAATTGACGTCGTCGGCCATGGGCACTTCGCGGACGTGTACCTTGAAGATGGCCAACCGGCCCTTGTGATTTGGGCGGTCGACCGTGATGTGCCGGTCGAAACGTCCGGGCCGCAACAGCGCCGGGTCGAGCACGTCGGGTCGATTCGTCGCGGCCAGCACAATCACGGCTTCGTTCTGGCTAAAGCCATCCATCTCGCTCAGAATCTGGTTGAGCGTTTGCTCGCGTTCGTCGTGGCCGCCCCCCAAACCTGCGCCGCGCACGCGGCCAACGGCGTCGATTTCATCGATGAACAGGATGCAGGGAGACGACTCCTTGGCCGTCTTGAACATGTCGCGCACGCGGCTGGCGCCCACGCCCACGAACATTTGAATGAACTCGCTGCCGGAGATCGAAAAGAACGGCACGCCCGCCTCGCCGGCCACGGCCCGCGCCAGCAGCGTTTTGCCCGTGCCCGGTGGACCCATCAACAAAATGCCCTTGGGCACACGACCACCCAGCCGTTGAAATTTCTCAGGGTTCTTCAAGAACTCGACGATCTCCTCCAGATCGTGCTTCACGCCTTCCAGGCCGGCGACGTCGGCGAACGTGACCGGCTTGTTACTGGTTTCGTAGAGTTTGGCGGGGCTCTTGCTAAAACCTCCGAGGATGCCGCCCCCCATGAATTGGTCGCGGGCTCGGCGGAACATCACCCACATCAGACCAAAGATCAGCACGGTGCCGACGAGGTACGCGATGATCAGCATACCGGTGCCGTCGCTGCTGCGCTGCGAGCGAATGACAACGTGCTTGGCAAGGAGTTCCTTGTCCAAATCCTGACCCGCGTAGGGGCTCATCTCGACGGAAAACTCGGGTTTGAGCGTCTCGCGCACCTCGACTTGCTTGCCGTTCTCCGTTTTGGTCTTGGTGACTGTCGGCGGATTGCGAAAGCGGCCAACGGCGTAGCTGCCGGTGAACTCCAGCTCCTTGATATTGTCGTCGTCCAACTCGTGGCGGAACTGACTATAAGTGATCGGCTGCCGATCGGTTGCTTGCGTGGTCGTCCACCACAACATCAGACCGACCGCCAGCGCGACGACGATCAAGAGGCCGGGCGTGCCAAGGCGGGAAACTGGTGGCTGCTGCTTGGGTGGCTGGGCCGCGGGCGGGCCCGAGGGCTTTTCGGTCGACACCGGTTACCTCCGAATGCTCTAAGAGCGGCGTACCAATGCGCCGCTCGCTGGGGAATTGTATCCCACGGGGCGCCTATTTTCGACCCCGACAACCGCCGGCACGGGCGGCACGTTCAGTTTTCAAGCACGCGCACAGCCACAAAATCACCCGATGCCCAATGACACCTACGACGCCGATGGTCGTGATTTGACGACTAATTGCACGTCCTCGTAGCGCGTGCCTCGTGGCAGCTTGCCCAGCAAAGGACGAATGCGGCTCGGCAACGCGGGACCGACGACCGACGAAATCGCAGCGATTTGTTGCTCCGTAAGAAACCAGCGGGCATCGATTGGCAAGCCGCTGTCGGCCGTGCGCAACGCATGATCGAGCACCACGTCGGCCTCCAATGAGCGAATTGCCGCGCACTCGTCGGGCGTGAAGCCGTGCGAAAGCAGTCGCCATGTCCAGTAGTGGCTCGCCTGCGCCCTGGATGCTATCGCCGCCTCGGCCGACGACTCGCACGCCACGTGGAGCACGGGCTCGGTCTCATTCAACGTTGCCTGCGCGCTCATGACTGGTTCGACATCTCTGGTTTGGCCCTTCGCGTCGTTCACGGGTGCTTGCTCTTCCCCGAGCTGCCTTGCTGCCGGCGCGATGATTTCCAACAGCTCACCGCCGAATTGCTCCGCTTTCTTGGCGCCAATCCCTTTCACGCCCGAAAGCTCTGCTCGCGTGCGGGGCCGTACGCGCGCCAACTCGTCGATCACGGCATTGGTCAGGATCACGTAGGCCGGTACCTTGTGAGCCTGTCGCGTCGTGTCGCGCCACGCGCGCAACCGCGCGACAAGATCGGCATCTGGTGATGCCGCCGATCTCGCCTCTGGCGGCAAGTTCGGATCGAGTTTATGTCGCAGTTCGTCGGGAAGTGAAAGGGCCAGGTCGGCGCCGGCCCGACCGCTCATCACTTCGAGGCCCACGGCCGTGAGCTGCACGATCGGTCGGAACGGCTCGATTTCGTTCTGTTCAAGCAGCCCGGCCAACAGCAGCGCGTCGGCGAGTTGGGCCACGTCGGTCTGTTTCAGATGCGAGAGCAGGCCGAACGTGCTTAGTTTGTCGAGCCGATTGCGCTGAACTGCCTTGTCGCTCGATCCGCACAACATCTTGGCCAACAGTTGCTTGCCGCAGCCTACACGGCGCTGCGACACGCGAGCCACGCCGCTGAGCACGATTCGCACGGCGTCGAGCACGGGTCCGGAGACTTGATTTGGCGAACCCCAACTTCCGCCGCCCGTCGTCGGTTGGCAGTTGTCGCAGTTGCCGCAATTGCCGGCGTCTTGCTGGCCGAAATACTCCAGAATTCGCTTTTGCCGGCAGCGATGATCGCGGGCAAACCGCAGCACCTGCTCGAGCCGCTCGTACTCGGCGGCCTTCTGCTTTTCAAGCGTCTCGAAATCAATCTCAATGTCGCCAAATGCCAACTCGCGATTCGGCACGTGGATTGCCCGACCGCGAAACGGCGGAATGTAATCGAATGCCGACAGCGAAGTCATCTCTCGCAAGTGGCGACTCAAATCGGTGCTGTCCAAATCGGTCAGCTCCCGCAGAATTTCGCGCGGTTGTAAGTAACACCAATCGTGCCGGCGCGCGCCAACCAATTGTTCGACGGCCCTCATGATGCGACGCTTGGACCTGGCCTGCGGCGGCAATAGCTCCACCAGCGTGGGTACGTCGCTCGCCAGCCGCACGGCCGCCATGTTTTCACTCGACTCGAGCCGCTCGATCGCGCCGGCTCCGTCGAGCAACTTTTCGCAGGCCCCCACGCCCTCATTGCCAATCTGCAGTCCGAGGGTTTCTTTGACCTCCTGCTGCGTCAGCTCGATGGGGCTTTGTTCCAGGCCGCGCAGGAATTCGTACACTTGGCGCACGACGTCGCGACTGGGATACGAGCTCTCGATGAAGAACTCGTGGATGTGCCGATCGCCGCCGCCGAACAGCAGCAAGCAGCGGGCGGGCTGGCCGTCGCGCCCGCGCGGCCCGCTTCCTGATAGTAGGCCTCGATGCTGCCGGGCAGGTTGTAGTGCACGACAAACCGCACGTCGGCCTTGTCGATGCCCATGCCAAAGGCCAAGGTGGCCACCGCGATCTCCCGTTCGCCCCGCATAAAGGCGTCTTGTGCCGCGCGGCGTTCTTGTGGCTGAAGGCCCGCATGGTACACGACCGTCGAGCGGCCCGACTGCTCGCCAATTCGCTCGGCCAATTCCTCGCATCGCTTGCGGGTCGACGCGTAGATGATGCCCGAGCCGGGGTTCTCTTCGAGAAAGCCCAGCAGCGTTCGGTCCTTGTCGCGATCGGACGGGCAGACCTGTACGCCGTAGTGCAGGTTCGGTCGGGCAAAGCCCGTGATGTATACGGCCGGCTCGTGCAAATTGAGCAATTCGACGATATCGCGGCGCACGGCATCCGTCGCCGTGGCCGTTAGCGCGATCGTAGGTGGATTCTTGAGCTGCGCCCGGAAACGGCCCAACCGCGCGTAGTCCGGGCGAAAATCGTGTCCCCATTCGCTGACGCAATGCGCTTCGTCGACGGCCAACAACCGCACGTTGCTTTGCCGCGCCGCCTCGACAAACCGCGAGCTGCGGAAACGCTCGGGCACGACGTAAACGAGCTTGTACTCGCCAGACGCCATCCCCTGCAGCCGGGCCGCCTGTTCGTCGGGAGCCAGCGTGCTGTTGATGAACGTCGCTGGGAGACCGCGGGCGACTAGACCGTCGACTTGATCTTTCATCAGCGCGATCAAGGGTGATATGACGAGTGTCACTCCGTCGCGGGCGATGGCCGGCAGTTGATAACACAGGCTCTTGCCACCGCCGGTCGGCATCACGCACAGGCAATCGCGACCCGAGAGCACGGTTTCAATCACGTCGCGTTGGCCGGGCCGAAACGCGCGTCAGGCCGAACGGTTCCAGATGCGTTTCAAGATTGTGCTCCGCCGCGCTCGTCATCGAATGCCTCATGCCCCCGTTCAGCGCATCAGCGAACGTCTGAACCGTATCGAAGGCATTATAAAGAGGCATCCGCGCCGAACAACCCGCGCCCAAACGACCCCCTCACGGCAGCGGCGGCACGAGCACGCACTGATCCGCAACTTCAACAATGATGCTCACCGGACGATACTCGCCACCGACATTGCCAACGATGACGTGCGCTTGGCCGCTGCGGCGAGAGCCGGCGACGGGGAAGGTGAAGGCCAACTCCTGACGCCCTTGAGAATCGAGCCACTGCACCTGATCGACCAGCGGGCAGGCGACCGATGGTCCCAACAAGGCGACAACCTGCGGGTCGTGCTCGATACTGAAGCGAGCCACTGCATATTGAGCCTGCAAGAACACGGAGAGTCCGTGGGCAACCGAGCCCACCACTCGCCCTGCACCCTGCAACAGTGCTTCGACCGCGGGCTTAACGACAAAATGCCCCAGCACCGCCAACATTAGCACGATGGCGATCACCCATTCATACCACCGCGGCGTTTCTCGCGGAACTTGCCAATTCGCTGGTCGCGCAGCCTGATCTCGCATCGATTCACCTCAGGTGAGTTCGTCCCTCACGAAGTATGATCCCGAATGGAGTTGAACTATTCCCCATCCGGTAAACCGCAGTCGGCGGCACTCGACAACAGGGCACGGTCGGACGACGATAGCAAGTTGCATGCACGGTACCCCCGAACAAATCGAACCGGCCATCCGCCGCCATGGCGTGGTGGCGGTCGTCGTGCGCGAAGAACGCTTTTTGGTGATTCGCCGGGCCGCGGGCGTATTGGCGCCGGGCAAGTATTGCTTCCCCGGTGGCGGCATTGAGGAGAACGAGTCGGAACCGGAGGCGCTCGAGCGTGAAATCAGGGAAGAACTCGGCGTCAACATTGTGCCCCGCGCGTGCATCTGGCGGAGCACGACGCCCTGGGGTGTCGCACTCGCCTGGTGGCTGGGGGAGATCGATCCGAGAGCAACGATTGTGCCGAACGCGGACGAAGTCGAATCTTTCGCCTGGTTGTCGCGCGACCAGATGCTGGCCCTGGCCGAACTGCTCGAAAGCAACCGGCTGTTTCTCGATGCGCTTGCCGGCGGTGCAATTTCGCTTGTATCTCGCTGAATTCGAGGTCCGATTGCGCGTTGCACGTCGTCGTGGGATTACGATTCCGCAATCCGCCGGTCTGGACAAGACCCGATCGCACGGCGGGACGTATTAGGAATTTAGAAGCGCCCCTCTCGCAATGCGACGCCCCCATCTAGGTTCAGGAAATTTCTTCATGAGTACGCTGCCCATTCTGATTGTGGACGACAATCGCGACGCTTGCACGATGATGGCTCGACTATTGTCTGCTTTCGGCTACCAGACCGACATGGCCTACAACGGCCAAGCCGCCCTGCAACTGGCCTCCCAGAAGGCATACGGCGTGGCGATCATCGACTATCAAATGCCCGGGCTAAACGGTGTCGAACTGTTTCGAGAAATGCGGGCTGTTCAACCGGAACTGGCCGGAGTTTTTTTGACCGGGCACACGACGATCGACGTCGTCTATCCTGCTATCGAAGCCGGTGTACTTCGTGTGCTATCAAAACCGGCGGACTTTCAGGAGCTGATTCCGATACTGGAAGAACATCTCACAACGACTGCGTGATCGCCACCTCGCTGCGGGCTATGGTCCAGGGGCGGTGTTTGTTAGATCTCGTCGACGCATGTTCAACTGCACGTCCAATCTGACAAGTTGGTAAGCTTGCTCGACGTTTATCGCGCGAGTCGATAGCCTTGAAGTTGTTTCCAACCGCCCCCAACTTCATCGTGTTTGAAAGTGAGGAGGCGTGATGAATCGCTCGCAAAAGCGGCAGGGATATCTGATCGCCCTGGCCGGCGCTGCCCTGGTGTTGGTCGTGCGCAGCGGACTACACGCGGCGCTCGATGAACAAGCGCTGCTGCTGCCTTTCGTCTTGGCGGTGATGGCGGCCGCGTGGCGTGGCGGCTTCGGCCCCGGCGTGCTGGCTACTTCGCTGGGCCTGGCCTCGGCCGCCTACTTTTTCGTTCCACCGCTCGGCTCGCTGCGGATCGACCGCGTCGATCATATCCTCGGTGCGATCGTATTCGTGGCAATTGGTCTGACCATTAGTGCGCTCTGCGAAGCGCTGCACCGGGCGCGACGCCGCGAAACCGAAAAGCAATTTCGCACACTTGCGGACTCGATCCCCCAACTCGTCTGGATCGCGCGGGCCGATGGCCACCGGTTTTGGTACAACCAGCGCTGGTATGACTACACGGGATCGCGGCGTGAGGACGTCATCGGCTGGGGCTGGCAGTCGCTGCACGATCCCGACGAACTGTCCGACACGCTCATTCGTTGGCGTACGGCACTGGCCAGCGGCGAGCCGTGGGAAGATACCTTTCGCCTGCGGCGCCGCGATGGCCAGATGCGCTGGCAACTGGCCCGCGCCAGGCCGCTGCGCAACGATCGTGGTGAAATCGAATGCTGGTTTGGCACGCTCACCGACATCACCGAACAGCTTGAGACCGAACGCGCCCTCAAGGACGCGCACCAGCACAAGGACGAATTCCTGGCGACGCTCGCGCATGAGCTGCGCAATCCGCTCTCACCGATCGCCAACGCGCTCGAATTGTGGCCGATGGTTGAATCCGATCCGCACGAATTGGCTCAGTTGCGGCAACTCATGCAGCGGCAGGTGCAACAGATGTCGCGGTTGATCGACGACTTGATGGACGTTTCACGCATCAGCCGCGACAAACTTTCATTGCGACGAGAAAATGTCATCGTTCGCGATCTCGTTATGCGCGCTGTCGAAGAAACTCAAACGCTGATTGAAACCAGGCGGCACACGCTCAATATCGATTTACCACCCGAACCAATCGTTATCTATGGTGATGCCACGCGACTTACGCAAGTGTTGGCCAATTTGCTGAACAATGCCGCAAAGTATTCGCCACCCGGCAGTCAAATTTGGATCTCAGCCGTCGTCGACGGCCAGCGCGCTGCGCCTAAGTGTTCGCGACCAGGGCGCGGGCATCTCGCGTGACATGCTCGCCAAGATCTTCGAGATGTTCCAGCAGGCAGATCAAACCCTGGATCGCGCTCAGGGCGGCTTGGGGATCGGTCTGACGCTGGTCAAGAAGCTCGTCGAGCTCCATGGCGGCAGCGTCGAAGCCCATAGCGACGGCCCCAACCGCGGCAGCCAGTTCGACGTTTGGCTACCGGCCGGAGCGCATGTATTCGGCGATGCCACGACACGGCTGCCGCACCATGATGCGGACCGGGAAGTTCTGGGGCCGCATCGCATCCTGGTCGTCGACGACGAGCCGACCGTGGGCAACGTGGTGGCCATGATGCTGCGATCGCTGGGCCAACAAGTGACGGTCGTCTCGCAGCCAACCGCCGTCTATGCGCTCCTATGCCAACAGCCCACGGACGCCGTGTTTCTCGATTTGGCCATGCCCGGCATCAGCGGCTACGACCTCGCCCGGCGAATTCGACGCACGCCCGAGTTCGCCGGTCTGCCACTGATCGCATTGACCGGTTACGGGCGCGACGAAGATCGCCGGCAGAGCACCGAATCTGGATTCAACTTCCACCTTACCAAGCCTGCCAGCCGCGCTGACTTGGCCGAGGTTCTGGCACAGGTGCACTGGCGCGAACCCCACGGCCCGTACCTGGCCAGTGCCGGCATGGGCGACATGCGGCCCGAGTGACTACTTCGAGAAGTATCGCCGGTTGAAGATTTCCGGATCGAACTCATCCTTTGGCGTGAAGCCCGCGGCAGGTTTTGCGCCTCGCTGCACGGGTGATAACCCCGCATTGAAGCTTGGGCCGGGAGCAAACGGATCGATGCCCATCGAACGCAGCTGCTCGGGAGTGAAGGCCTGATCGGCCGACGAGGCCGGCGGCAAGTCGCCTGCTTGAGTCGGCTCGGCGGGGGTCGGCAACTCGGCTTCGAAGTCCACGGGCAACAATTCCGCTGGGGCCGCGGTGGCCGCACCCGCTGGTTCGACCGCCACCTGGCCGCTTGCGCCGGGTATCGACTGCAAGAGCGGCGCCGTGCGCTCGGCGAGCGTGGGCGGTTCTGTCGGCAATCGCGCGCCGGCAATCGAATAGACCCATTCCACAAGCTGGCGATATTGGCCGTGTTGGCGATCGGTGAAGATCGGCACGCCCACTGTGCCGTGCGGACGAATGGGCACTTGCAGCAGCTTGCTCGCCGGCGGATTCTCGCGGTCGATCAGGGCAAGCACTTGTTTCAGATTTCGCTGCGTGGTCGTGCGGCCCGAAAATCGCGGGTGAACGCGTTCCAGCTTCAGCCCGCCGTCCTGCCGGCTGGAGTGACAGCCGCTCTTCGAACAGTAGTTGAGCAGCAGCGGTTGAATCGTGTTGGTGAACATCTCCATCGTACCAGCCGGCATATTGCGGGCCAGGCTGTCGAGCGGCGAGTGCGACACCAATTGCTCCGTGGCGTGCGCCGGTTCACTCGGTGGCGGCTGCCTGGCCAGCTCAAGTCGCGAGCCGATCAGCCGCAGACGAGGATGCATCGGATCGGCGCGTTGGGCGTCGGCCAGCTCGCGCTCGGCCTCGGTCAATAGCCCGTTGCGAATGCACCATTCGGCCAGATCGAGGTGGTCGCTCGTGCGGCCCAGCTCGATGTCGTCGCGTTTGTGGCGATAGCACTCCTGGGCGTTGCGGCAAACCAGGGCGACATCCGAGCGACGCAAGCAGATCTCGCCGGACGCCAAATGGACGTCGTAGTGATCGCCGGCCGGAATGATCTTGCCCGCAATCAGCTCGCCATTGGCAAGCAGCACCACGCCCTCGCTGGGAGCGAGCGATGGTTCTTCGCCAGCGACCGGCGCGACCGCGCAGGATGCGAGCGCAATATACAGAATCGTAAGGATAGGACGATGCATGGGGGGCAAAGCGTAGGTAGTTGCCCCCGGGACGTCAATGTCGTTTTCGTCCACTTTGATGCGCCGGGCGGCCCATAGTGCGAGCCGCGGGTTTACATTATGATAGGCCTCGGCCGCTGGATTGTGCCGCCAAGGGCGTTTCCTGCTGCTTGCGGCATCCGGCCTGCACGACTCTGACAGGCGGACCAGAACCGAACATGTGCGCGCGGCCTCCCGAGCGCGGCACCCCGCGGAACCCGTTGCGAACGAGCCTTTCGATGGCCATTTTGCAGACTGTCAACGCCTCCGGCGCCACTGACCAATTGCCGCTTCTCGGCGAACGGAACGTCATGGGCCGGCATCCCGATTGCGACCTGGTGCTCGAAAGTGCCAGCGTCAGCCGCCAGCATGCCCAGATCATTCGCGAGGGCGGCGATTTTTACGTCGAAGACCTGCATAGCCGCAATGGTACGTTCGTCAATGGCCAGTTGATTGCCGGCCGCAAGCTGCTGCAGGACGGCGACCGCCTGAAGATTTGCGATCTCTCGTTCACGTTCTACACCGATCAGCCCAGCGATCGCATTCCGGTCACCGAAACCGCTTCGCTGGCATTGTTGGACGACGAAGGGATTTCTCCCAACTCGTCCATCATGTCCAAGCTCGATGTCTCGACTAGCAATTCGGGCGTCCGGCTGCAAGTCAATCCCGAGGTCAAGCTGCGGGCGATGATCGAAATCGCGCAAAACCTGGGCAAGGCGGTGAGCCTCGACGAAGTGCTCGCCAAGCTGCTCGATAGCGTGTTCAAAATCTTCCTGCAGGCCGACCGCGGCTTCGTGATCCTTCGTTCGACACCCGAGGGAGTGCTGGTGCCCAAGGCGGTCAAGCATCGCCGCGCCGACAACGAAGATCAGATTCGCGTCAGCCGGACAATCGTCAATCAGGTGATGAAATCCCAGGAGGCCGTGCTCTCGGCGGACGCCGCCAGTGACGCGCGGTTCGATACGAGCCAGAGCATTGCCGATTTGCGGATCCGCTCGATGATGTGCGCGCCCCTGGTCAACAACGACGGACAATCCCTGGGCGTGATTCAAATCGACGCCATGGATAGCCGGCACCGCTTTCAGAAGGACGACCTCGACGTGCTGGCGAGCATCGCCTCGCAAGCGGCCATCGCCGTCGACAACGCCCAACTGCACGAAACCACGCTCAAACAACAAGCCGTCCAGCGCGACCTGGAACTCGCCCACAAGGTGCAACGCGGCCTGCTACCGGCCGCTCCGCCCCAACTGCCGGGCTACCACTTCTTCGATTTCTATGAGCCGGCCAACCAGGTCGGCGGCGACTACTACGACTACGTCGAGTTGTCGAACCATCGTCTGGCCGTCGTGCTGGGCGATGTCTCTGGCAAGGGTGTCTCGGCCGCGCTGCTGATGGCCAAACTTTCTGGCGAGGTGCGCTATTGCCTGGCCAGCGAGCCGACCGCGGCCGGAGCGGTCAGCCGCATCAACTCCAGCTTCAGCCGTAGCGGCTGGCAAGATCGATTCGTCACGTTCGTGCTGGCCGTGCTCGACGGCATGTCGAACGAGTTGACCATCGTGAACGCGGGGCACATGGCACCACTGCTGCGGCACGCCCGGGGCGACGTCGAGGAAATTGGCGACGAGCAAGCCGGCCTGCCGCTGGGCGTCGACCCCGACTATCAATACGAGCAATACAGCTGCAGCTTCAACAAAGGCGACTTCCTGGCACTGTTCACCGACGGCATCAGCGAAGCGATGAACGCCGACAGCGAGCTGTACGGCCTCGAGCGCCTGCGCACCAAGCTTGCCCAGCCCACCGCATCAGTCGACGACCTGGGCCGCCTGATCTTGGACGACGTCAAGCTCTTCGTCGGCGGACGCCCGCAAAGCGACGACATGTGTCTGGCCTGCTTCGGCCGCACGCGGGGCTAAAGGCGCATCGATCTCGCGCGCGCAGTGATGCCCGGAAACGAAGCGACGCACTTTTCTTCGCCGCCTCACCGAAAGCAACGTACAACGCAGAGGCAGAAGAGAAGGCCGCTTGCCAAAAAGGGGGGCCAGCGTAATGAACCGCTACGACACGGCGGCGCGAAAACTCCGGACTCGCGCAATGCGGTACCCGCGTTCGATGCTGGGCGATTTCGACGACCTTCCGAAGCAAACGCACGGCGGGGTCATTACGATTTCATTTGCTCTCGCCGCGCCGCCTTCGTCTGGTGCAGTTTGTTAATGCTTTTCCTGATTTCCCGTTCCTGCATCGCTCTATCCAGCACCATCCAGACTAACATCACGACAAGAAAAGCTCCGAGCAGGCAAAAGGTGACGGCAGTGAACATCTTGATCGAGTTGTGTTGGTCTGTTTAAGGATCGACGACGCCGACGGGCCACGAAAGCCCAGTGCGCGGAGCAATGGTATTGCCTAGAGTCCCTTTTCGACCGGTGCATATCGGTCGCACCACGGGAAAAAATCGCCCCCTCTTTCGAGGTATACCGGGCTGAAGCATCGTCGTCGGTGTGCCGCGTCACGTGGTCCGTCGATAGCCCGGGATCTCGATCGTCGCCCCGGAGTGGCGCCCTGCGCTGTGACAATTGCACTTCGTTGTTCGCCGCCACACGAGGTCTGCCCTGGCTCTTGCCCGCGTTCGGCCTGGTTAGCCTGGCCCGATCGGCGGCAGCTTCCGGAATGCAAGCGGCGATCGCGCATTTCGTCCGTCGTTGGCGATTCGCCCGAACGTCGAACAACGCCCTGATGCGCGACACTTACCCGGCAAGTCGGAACGGCCGTCAGGGCGTTCCGAGCAGATTTGCATCCTGCAGCTCAACTCGGTTGCGCCCCGACCGCTTGGCGCGGTACAAGGCGGAGTCGGCAGACTCGATGAGGTCAATCGCATCCCACGGACAGTCTTTGCCAAACACTGCCACGCCCAAACTGATGCTTGGGCGAATGGGCTCGGGTCGAGCGACCGTGACTCTCTCCACGGCGGCTCGCAAGCGCTCGGCGTGGCTGATCGCGTTCGTTTCATCGCAGCCAGGCAGCACGATCAAGAACTCTTCGCCGCCGTAGCGGCCGATGGAATCATAGCGGCGAGTCACTTTGCCCATCGCTTGCGATACGGCCCTCAAGACCTCGTCGCCCGTTTGATGCCCGAAGGTGTCGTTAACCTGCTTGAAATGATCCAGATCGGCGAGCAACACGCCGAGGGAGGCCCCCTCGCGTCGGGTCCGCTGCAGCTCGTTGTTCAGGAGATCGAGAATCGTCGCGCGGTTCCACAGGCCCGTGAGCTGGTCTCGCGTCGCTCGATCGCGCAGCGCTTCGCGGGCGGCAATGAGTTGATCCTGCAAATACAGGATCCGCTTGCCCGTCCGCAAGCGGACCTTGAGTTCAGCCGGATCGAACGGCTTGCGTACGTAGTCGTCGGCGCCCGCTTCGAGCCCCTGAATGACGTCGACCTGGTCTCTGCGCCCGTCAGCAGCAAAATATACGTATACGGTTCGGCCTTGTTTCGGCGGATTTCTCGACAGAGTTGCGCCATCAATGCCCGGCATCAGCCAATCGAGCACGGCCATCTTTGGCGCGTCCGGCGAAAGCAGCACGCGCGCGGCTTCATGGCCGTCGGCCGCGGTCACGACATCGTAACCCCAACGCGCCAAAGATGCCTCCAGCAGTCGCCGCGAGGTCAGTTCGTCGTCGGCAATCAATACCTTCATGTTCGTGCTCCGCGACAATAATCGGACAGGGCTTCCACCATTCGGTTGTATTCATCGCGCAACTGCGCGAAGGATTGTTCCGCCAGCGTCAATTCGCCAGCTCGTCCTTGAGTTTCCAAAATGGCTGCGGCCCGTGCCGCACGAACCGCTCCCAGATTCTGCATAGCGCCTTTGATAGCGTGCGTGGCCCGTTCGACGGTTGTTGCGTCGCCGCGCGCGATGCCAGCATCGATCTCCTTCAATAAGGCCGGTGAACTCTCCATGAATAGCCCGAAGATCTCCGCCAATAGATCCCAATCGTTATCCACGCGGATCAAGAGCGAATCGATGTCGATGGCGTCGTCCAACGTCAAACTGGCGTCGTGCTCCACGCTAGTGCCCGGCTCAGCCGGTCGATCCGTCTCAAAAGGTTCCGGGCGGTGCGGGGGCAAATCGCGGCCGACGCCTGCGCGAGGCACCTCCGTGACAACGGGCTTTTCGGTGTCGCTTGCCACGGCGGCGTCAATCGCGGCCAGCAAATCATGCGGTTTAACCGGCTTGGACACGTAGCCGTCCATGCCCGCCTCCAAACAACTTTGGCGGTCTTCCTTTCTCGCGTGCGCTGTCATGGCGATGATGGGCGTGTGGCGGCCGAGCGAGGCTTCCAGGCGGCGGACTTCCGCCGTCGCCTCCAGGCCATCCATCACCGGCATTTGAACGTCCATCAAGATGACGTCGAAGTGCTGAGTCGCCACGGCCCGCACGGCTTCGAAGCCGTTGTTGACGGCCACGACGGCATGGTCGCGCTTCACCAGGATTTCCTGCGCCACGCGTTGGTTGACTGGATTGTCTTCGGCCAACAGGATGGTCAACGATCGACCGCGGGCCGAGATGGGTTCGCTTGCGCTGGTATCGTCCTCGGGCAGCGCAGCGGTCGCGAGGCTACCGTCCGGGTTCGCCATCGCGTTCGTCATGAGCGTATTGAACAAGTCCGACTGTTTGATGGGTTTGTTGAGACAAGCGACGATGCCGAGGGCACGACAGCGCTGTGCGTCTTCTTCCGAGGCCGATGACGACAGCATGAGGAGCGTCGCACCGGCTATCGCGGGTTCGGCGAGGATACGCTCGGCCACCGTGAAACCGTCCAGCTGGGGCATCTGCGCGTCGAGCAGCACAATCTCGAACGGCGCTGCCTGGCTCGCCGCCTCGTGCAAAAGTTGTAGCGCGCGGATTCCGCCATCAGCCTGCTCCGTCTGGAAACCCCAATGGGACAGGACTTCACTCAGGATCGAGCGATTCGTGGCATTGTCGTCCACAATCAACACGCGGACTCCCTCCCAACAAGCCGGAACCCTGCGAGCCGGATGTGCCGCGACGCTGGACAGTCCCAGGTTCACCGTGAAGAGAAATGTGCTGCCCGCGCCTTCTTGACTTTCGACGCTGATTTCACCACCCATCATCGTCACCAGTCGCGACACGATCGCCAACCCAAGCCCCGTGCCGCCGAAGACGCGCGTGGTTGATTGATCGGCCTGCTCGAACGCCCGGAAAATCGCTTGCTGTTTGTCAGCCGGAACCCCGATCCCGGTGTCCTTCACGGCGATGGCCAATTTGACGGCGTCGGGCGTGGCGGACCGGACGTCCACGTCGACGACGATCTCGCCGTGATCGGTGAACTTCAGGGCATTACCCAGAAGATTGACCAGAATTTGCCGCAGTCTTCCCGGATCGCCGATGACCTGCGGGGGAACGCGCTCCGAGACGCGGCAAGCCAGTTCAATTCCCTTTTGGTGCGCTTGCAACCCGAATGCCCGCAGCGTGTCGCCAACCGCGTCGCGAAGGTCGAACGGGATCGACTCGAGTGTAAACTTGCCGGCTTCGATCTTCGAGAAATCGAGAATGTCGTTGATCAGCGTGAGCAAGGCATCCGAGCACGACTTGACGGTCTCCAAGTACTCCCGTTGCGTCGGGTTCAGATTCGTGCCCAGCGCCAGTTCAGTCATGCCGACGATTCCGTTCATGGGCGTGCGAATTTCGTGACTCATATTTGCCAGAAATTCGCCTTTGGCACGGCTGCCCTGTTCGGCCGCGTTTTTGGCCTGGCGCAGTTCTGCTTCGCTGGCGCGGAGTTGTTTCGTCCGCTCAACGACGCGAGACTCAATTCGCGCATTGGTCGACTCGAGCTGCGCCGTGTTCCAGGCAATTTCCTGCAGGTCTCGCGTTCCCAGCACGCAGGCGCGGATAAGGATCACGTCCTCGAAAACCACCCAACCAGCGTGTTCCATCCACCGCCACCATACCGGAGTCAACACGCCAAATACGGACTGTGGCCAAAACATGCCCCGCCAGAAATGATCAATGGCCACGATGGTGGACGCCGTGATTAGGACACGCCAGTCTCGATACATTGCCAGAAAAGCCAGCGACCCGAAAACGTGGAAGTGGGTTTCGATGCGTCCGCCGGTAAGATGTATCAGGATCGCCGACGTCGAAACCTGCGCGACGGCAATCGCGTGCCGCGTCAACGTTTTACCAGGCCGCAACACGGCCAAGGCAATCGGCAGGCTGTCGACCAGACCGGCCAGCACGATCGCTGCCCACACGTGTGGATGCACCTCGCTGGTGCCGCCGCTCCAAGCGCGGGGCGAAATCCAAAGCGCCGCCAAGATGCCCACCACCCACTCGAAGGCGAGCAGAATCGCCAGCATGCGGTCCGTGCGGACGTACAGCTGTTGTTGATGTTGATTTAGCAACTCGTCCGCCCGAGCATGGACGATCGATTCGACAGAATCACTTCGTACTTCGATTGGCATGTTCTAGTTTTCCCGTTGGTCGCGCGCGCCGGGCAGCAAAATGGGACAACCGTACGTGGGCGTTTCGGATGTCGCCGGGCCTTTTCGCGCCAGGATCGATTCGATCGACGACCGCCCGTCACTGTCGCCGGCATGCCCCCTGGCAAAGGTGATCCCGCCAGCAAAGCACAATTCGCCGCGCGGGTTGTAGAGGAGCGTCTGCCCCGACGTGAGGGCGTCGAACCGTTGCGCCTCGCGGCCATCGACGTCGAGCATCACCTGGACGCCCGGTATTCGAGCGGCCGTGTCGTATAAGTCCGTCGTCGCCCAACGATCGTCGGCCGAATGCGGCTTGTAGAAAATTACCCAGTAGCTCGCGGCATCACCCCATCGCGCGACGATCTCCTCCAGTTCGCCGAGGCTCGCCCGCGTGCAAGGGCAGCGCGGATGGGCGAACATGAGGAGCGTCGGGACCTCGGCGCTCAACGAAATTCGGCTATCGGCCGGCCAGACTTCGGGGGCGTGCTGAACCGCGCCAGGTGAACTGTCGTGCCACGCCAATAACAACATGCCGCTGGCAATGCCGACCGCCCACGTCACGGCGACGATACTCCAGAACAGGCGCCCTTGCGCCGGCATGTATCGCTTCCAAAATTGCATATCCCGTTATCCCCGCGCGGTGCGGCTTGACCGACGTCCACGGCAGCCGAGCGCTCACCCGGCTCGCTTGCTCTTCAAAAACTTAGGTCGGAGCATGACAATAGACGCCGGAACCAAAGGACCGCCGGCACAACAAGACCGGAACAGTCCATCTTGGCCGCGCATGTGATGCGGGTTATGCGGCCTTTGGTAACCCCAGCCGGTGCGGCGAGAGCCACAATCCAGGCGGTGCAAAGCGCTGATTTGACGGACCAAAAACAAGCAAACCCCGCCGGGTGCGCCTTACGGCGCGCCTGGCGGGGCTTGTTTCAGAGCGTCTCAAGTTGGTTTACCAGCGGCCGATGGCCGGCACGGCCTTGTGCCTGCCCCGGACCGCGAATCAACCGTGACGAACGTCTCGTTACCAACCCATGACCATGTTCGATTCGATGACTTTGCGGGCCCGCTCCAAATCGGTGCCGGTTTCGTGCATGTAGAGTCGGATGGCATGCACTTTATCGCCCGAGGCCTTCGCCAGGCAGTCGCGCGCGGTCGAGCAGACGTCAGTCGGACTGGCAATTCCGAGGGCCGATTTGGAAATCACCCAGGTATCTCGGGGGCGTTTCGTGAGGCGGATGACGCGATCGCTAGGATACGCCTCATTGACAACCGCCGTGGCGGCATCCTCGTCATTGGCCCAGGTGATGATGATGTGGCAATCGGTCTCGACTTCGAACAACGGCATGTCGATACCCTCCCTTTCTTCGTGGTGAAGTCGGTAGTCCCGTCCAGCAATGCAAGGGCAGCCGACAAATTGCGCAAAGAGCCACTGGCTAGCTTAAATATTGCCCCATGATTCGTCAACGCAAGCGATTCCCGACCGATCTCGGTGTCGGCCGGTGTCATGGAAACCAGCGCCGCGGGGGGTTCAACGGTTGAAGGCGAGCACCAGCAGCATCAATGTCACGGCGGCGGCAATCACCACAAGTTCGCTAACGCCAAGCGAAATGTAGGAAAGGACAGGTTCGCACATCGGATGTTCTAGCCTCGTTAGGACCGAGTCGCGCGAGGAAGTCTGGGGCCACTACCCAAACTGCTACGCCTGAAGTGGTCGCAACGGTGAAGTGCGGTCCTGCCGTTTTGATCGAACCGATAGGCAACCAAGAGATCCGGATCGGTTTGTAGACGGAGAACCAGGTGCAGCTTTCCGGCGGGACGATGTCCTGTGCGATTTAGGCTTCGACCGGCTCGCCCACGTCGGCGGCATCGACCACGATCGGTTCAATCTCGACGCCCGTGTGACGGAAAATGCGATTGCGCCCCGCGGCCTTGCCGCTGTAGAGCGCCGAGTCGGCGCGAGAGCAGGCTCTGGGCATTGTCTCCATCGAGCGCCTCGGCCACACCACCCGAGATCGTCAGTTCGAGCTTTTCCTCGATTAGCCGGCGCACTCGCTCGGCAAAGCGGCAGGCGTCCGCAAGATCCGTATGCGCCAGCACCACGACGAACTCCTCACCACCGTAGCGTGCCACCACGTCGGTATCGCGCACCGTCTCGTCGAGTAGCCGGGCCACGGCCTGCAGCGTGCGGTCGCCCTGCAAGTGTCCCTTCTTGTCGTTTACTTCCTTGAAATGGTCGATATCAATGATGGCCAAGGAGAATGCGTCGCCGTAGCGCTGGTGCATGGCAAACAGCCAGCTGAGTGTCTCGTCGAGACAACGGCGGTTGCTCACCTTGGTCAGCGGATCGGTGCGCACTTCGCTGAAGGTCATGAGTTGGTTGGTTTGTTGGCGGATTTCGTCGTAAGCCAGCGCGATCTGCTCGGCCAGCCGGAGCGTGGGCTTGAGAATCTGCTCGGCCTCGCCACACAATTCCTGCCAGGCGGTCTCCTGTTCGTGGGCGCTGAGTTGGGTAACCCGGTCCTTGAACTTCGCCACGCTCAGATGATGCGTGGCCAGATGCTTGCGAACGCCCTCGGCAATTTGTTCGAGTTCGCGGGCCACGACCTTCGCGCGGCGCAGCTCGCGACGGGCTTTGTCGGCTTCGTGAATGGCATGGACGCGAGAACGTCGGCCGGCGATATAGCCGAGCGCAGCAATGATGGCCAGTGCCACCGGGAGCGGAATGTTTGGGAAGTCCATCGGCTTGTCCTTCGTGGGCGCGGGGGACGCCTCGTTATTGTTTGCGGTCGCCAGGGGGGCCTTTTGGCTCAGCGGGCGTGACTTCTGAAGATCGTACTCCACCGGAACGTCAGTAGTTGGAGCGCGAGCCAAAGCCGCGCAAACAATAGAATCCAAACACCACGATCACCACGACGAGCAGCGCAAACTGTTGGAAGCTGAGATGCTCGAGGCGCGTGAAAAACGTCCGGTATAGATTGTGCAGGTTCATGGGTAGTCACCTTTTCGCTGTAAAAAACCTAGTTCACGAATGGGGTCCGCATGACGAGTGAACCAAGGACTCGCAAGTTGACCGCCCCCCGCAGTGTCCCGGCGCCCTGAAAACCGCTACCAGCTGCGCATCCCGGCCTTCGCGGCGGGGCCCTTGCGAGGGCTTGCCTGACAGCTATAATTTGACGTTCCAAGCTCGAATCCGCGCACACGGGGACCCATTACCCCAGGTTGGCGGATCGTGCAATCGGGGGTGTAGCTCAGTTGGTTAGAGCGCTAGCCTGTCACGCTAGAGGCCGAGGGTTCAAGTCCCTTCACCCTCGCTTGATGACGGCCGTTGTCTAGAGCGGACAGCGGCCGTAAGTCTTTGTCAGCACTGACGTCTACGGCAACGGCTGCGTTATTGCCGCAATCATGAGCCGAGGCAGCAATCCGGTCCACGATTGCCCCCATTTGTCGAGTTTGGACAGTCGTCGGTGCAAGCGTTGGTGCATGCTCCGAATCTCGGAAGCCGTTAGACGTCACCGAGAGTGCCTCGACATTACCTTGTAGCTCCTGCCCATCCAGGCATGCAGGCAGCCGGAGCGCTGGCAGCGACTCAAGGGCCGCGGCCACGTCCAATAGCTTCGGATCGGTGTACACGTTCATAGTCAGGTTCACGTCGGAATGACGCATAGCAGCCTGGGCGGTACGTGGCATGACGCCGCCCGCGCTCAACAGCGTACCAAATGTGTGCCGCAATGCATGCACGTCGATCGTGCGCCCGCGCTCGTCGCGCTTATCAATCACCCATTTGTTCGGAGCAACCTGAACCCGCCGAGCGATGCCCGCAGCCACCAGATCCCGATCCAAGATGCGAATCAGCCCATTCGGCACGCTGAAGAGCGGAGTGCTCGGCGGCAATTCCTTTGTGCCCGCAGGCCGCATGCTGGCTACCCACCGCCGCAAGTCATCGGCGAGGTCCACACGCAGCGGGATATGGGCACCCTGGCGGTTTTTCTCGTCGGCGGCGTTGAGCAGAAGATAAGGCGTGGGGGCGTCCAGACGGACTTGTTGGACCGTCAGCGATGCGAGCTCGCCCTTTCGCAGCCCCGTGAGAACCAAGGTCTTATAGATCAAGGCACGCTCCCAACCCAGCCGCTCCAGGCGGTCACGCGTCGTGTCCTTGAGTGTGGCGGCAATCTGACCTTTCCGCTTCCCGCGTCGCACGGTCGACGCGTCGAGTAGAGGCCGTTTTCGCGCCGCTTCGAGCAACCGGACTAGCTCATCCTCCGTTAGCGATCTCCGTCGACGCCTGGGGTCGAGGTCTTCGTCTGCCTTGGCGACCTTGGTGAACGGATTAGACACGGAACGCTTCGTTTCGACGCACCAGTTGCAGAAGGCTACAAGTGCGGCTCTGTGTACATTCCGCGTCCGGGCACTCATGCCCGCTTCCTGCTCGGCGACCAGCCAGCGTTCCAGTGCCTCACGCGAAAAGTTCGCGAGCCGCGTGAATTTGCAGTCCCTCGCGACACGTCGCAAACAGCGACGAACATTGTCATGATGGACCGCTGAAGTGCCTCCCGATCGCAATTTGACCAAGTAGGCGTCGAAGAGCTGGCTGAGCGGCAATTCTTGATGATCGATCGCAGCAGCTTCGCTGGCGGTCAACAGGCCCCCCCTGACCTTCTCAGCACGTCGCTCCAGACTGGAGAGGACAGAGCGTGCTGCGGCCTCATCGCGGCAGCCAGTGGTTTCCTCCCGAAGCAGACCCTGACCGTCGCGATATTTGGCAGTATAGGTCCCAGCGGTTAGCAGGATCCGCTCCTTGCCGTCTCGGCTGGTCGTCAAGTCGGCCCGACGGAGCTTGCCTTTGCTGTCGCGCCACTGCGCTTGCCGTTTGCCGTTGCGATTGACGATTCTAGCGCCGGCGGGCACAGGCTTCGTGTAGGTCTTCTTGAAAACAGCGCCCATGATTCACTTCTTCCGTGACGTTTTGACCAGTTTTAGGCCGAAATACTCGGCCAACCTGTCAGCAGCATCGAGCCGCAATGACTGTTTGCGATCCAGGAATCGACGGATCGATCCCCGCTGGACCCCGGTTTCCCGCTCGAGGACCAGCAGCGGAATCCCGCTTCCTGCAATCTTCTTTCGCAATACGTCTGAGAGCATCTTGCCCTAGTGGGATTTTTATCCCACTTCTTCCTTTTTGTCAACAGGGTCAGTTAATGTTCCGTCGAGTGCTCCCGACGTTCCTTCGGCGTCGAACAGAGAGACAAGACGCTAAGTTATTCATTGTACACAACTTGCATCTGTCGTTTCGTCGCCGTTCCACAGTTCCACCTGTTCCGGTCGGGGACTGGCTAAATTACAGTTTCGTCGGTCCGGGAATTCCGCAGTCAAGGACACTCTCTCGCATTCTGTAACAGGAACACATGGAACATCGGAACAGATTCAAGCACGGCGGTTTCTACTCGACTGCAAAAGTCTTCGAGATCGAGAGTTACATCGACGGACCTCGCGACCGTTCTTGTTCCAGTTTTGTTCCAAACCTATTCCCCATTGTTCCAATCAGCAGTTGACGACCAAATCGTGCTCTTAGGATTCCGCTAAAAACTTGTCCAAAGGAACCATGATTACATATTTTGGAGCTTCTGCGATCCGCTGCCGTGACTTTATCGCAGTTTCGATCCGCATAAGTATCTGATCGATACTCTGAAATTGCCATCGCGTATCGCGCAATAGTTTTCCTGGCACAACTTTATGGTCAATCATTAGCACTCCGCATGACGCAGCAATGTTCTTCCAGCTGGGCTCGTACCTTAGGCCATATGCGCCCAAAGCGGTCTTGATTTCATCGTCCGTCGCATTCCACCGGGCAATTAGTTGGCTAACCGTGCGTTGATTTTTGCGGCACCATACGTGGGCTGCCAGGATGGCTTGCATCAGGTCGGACTCGTCGGCGATCTCGCCCTGCTCCCGGTCGATGCCTTGCAGCATCTCGTCCATGATCCCCTTGGCGGACTCGACGCTGAATCCCTGCAAGGCTGAGATCATCGCCGCGGGCACCGCGTAGCTCTCCACTACGCGGTCGTCCACGCCTGGAAAACGGCAGTCCTTCAGGGCGACTGCCATCGGCCGGGCGTCATGGATGTAGCGGATCGCGACAGCAAGCAAGCGCTGACCTAAATCAGCTACCGCCGCAGCGGACGGAGGGTTGAATGTTTTCTGCCGCTCGTGGGTCAGCTTCTCCAGTTCGAGCATGATGAAGCGGTTCCGGTCGGGGGCCCTCTTGAGCCCGACCTCGATGGCGGCCACCCAGGCGATATGCCGCAGGCCGAAGCCCTGCCCACGCTGGTTGGTGGTGCCTCGCAGAATCTTGTCGCCCCGGCCGCTGACGCGGAGCATTTCGAGCACTTCCGCCCGGTGCCGGCTGTCCTCGAACTCGTCGCACAGCAGGATGCGGCTGGAATTCTTGATGGCTTGCCGGATGCCGGCCGCCGTGCTACTCGACGACTTCAAGGTGAGACTACCGAATAGCTTGTCGAGCACGTTGAACAGGGTCGTCTTACCAGAGTTCGAGGGGCCGATGACCGCGATCTGCGGGCGCCACTCCCACAGAGACTGCACCCAGGTCGCCAGGACCAGTCCGGTAGTCGTGTAGGCCCCGGCAGGATGCTTCCAGCCGAACTTGTCAAACAGCAAGATTGCTTCGTTCATGGCCTTGACGGCGAACTCGCGATCACAGTTGTCGATGTAGTTTTTCAGGTTCGCGAAGTCGTACCACGGCTTCTCTGCGCTCTCGAAGTCGAGCAGGTGCCCCTTGCTTCGCGGGTGGTCGATTCGCTCAAGCTGCTTCGTGCCGTTCCACTCGGCGGCCTCTCCGTTGTTGACCATCACGACCGATGGGTACGCAATGCCTTCCTCCGTCATGCCCGACCAGCAGCCGGCGCCGAGTTCGGTTTGCTCACCGATCCGCCGGTAGCCGGACAGTAGCGCGATGGCATTCTTGACCGCCTGGAGCGGAACCATTCCCGGCTTCTCGTCGCGGCTACTGAGCATCACGCATTCACGCACGCGCGGTCCAGCGATGCGAGACAAGTTCTCGAACGTCAGCCTACCGATGTCGGTGATGACGTCAGCCTTGCGATGGAACTCACTGAACACCTTCACACCGCCGCGATCTGTTTCGCCGAGCACGTCGAGTTGGATCATCCCGACAATCTGCCGCTCGGCTGCCATGCTGGTTTCTGGCTTGCCGTCGCCGTGGCCTGGTTCGGCGGGCGGCTCGTAGGGCTTCGCGGCGTTGTAGAGAGTCAACAGGGAGTCGTAGTTATTCCCCTCGGCAACAAAGTCGCGGAAGTCTTTGCCGCCCTTCTGTGTCACGTCGTACGGCAGGCGGACGTGACGAACCTCTTGGCTGACAGCGTGCAGAGGCAGGCACCACTTCACGGCGCCAAACTCGCCGGCCTCGTCGGCATCGTGCAGCACAGCCGCCTTGACCCCGACGAACAGGTCGATGTTGTTTGGCAGTACGTCGCCGGTCTCACCGCTCGCATTGCACACGACGACGTGCGAGCCCCGCTTATCCTCGGGAATCGCAGCCATCAACGCGAGCATGTCACTAGGGCCGGCGGTTTTCCAGACTAGCTCGATGCCGTTGCGGTCGCCGGCCAGTCGCTCCAGTCCCGCGCGGCCCATCATCGCTCCCCGCGTGGGTCCGATGGACTTCATCTTGACGTAGTCGGGCTCTTGATCGTCGCCGCGAAACACCTTGAACTTTTGGTTGTGCAGGTCGTACAGCACCCAGGCGACCGGCTCTGCGGATGTCACGTCATCGACATAGCATGGGACCGCGATACACTTGTGCGAGCCGCGCTTTCTCTCGCCGGTTTCCTTGTCCTTCCAGCACGGATAGAAAGCGATCTTGCCGCCTGCTGCCTTGACGGATTCGAGGGTCACGCCCTGCTTGTGTTTGACGCACCACATTGTTGCGAGGATGTCATTGCCGTCGTCCCATTCCTGGAATTCAAGCTTGTCCTCCGGCTTTTCCTCCCGCAGCTTGCGTTTCTTTTTCTTGATGTCGACGCCGGCCTTTTCGGCGAAGTGAGCGAACGCGGACTTGAAGTCGACGCGGCCGCCGTACTTGATGGCAAAGTCGAAGATCGACAGGCCAGACTCGCCGCCGGGGCCCGAGTCACCGTACATGCCGGTGTTCGCGTCGATCCAAGCGCTAGGCTTGCGCTCGTCGCGGGTCATGGAATACGCTTCCATCTTGCCGCTCGATCGCGGCTTGTCGGACGCGAGCCGCAGGCCCATCTGACTGTACTCGTATGGAATATCGAGGGACGCGATGATCTGGTCGCGCAGCTCGGTGAGATCGCTGTTCTTTGCTGCCATAGCAGCGGACTCCTTTCCTGGATTGAATTAACGGTCCTTGTAATTCGCAAACAACACGGTAAGCGGCAGTAGATGTCATGTCGCAGTCGATTTATTGACGTCCGATACCTTGGTGCTTTTCGGGTTGGCTTTTCGGACCGGCTCGCATCCTTCGCCGATCCAGGCTTCAATCGCCGGCCTTGGCCACCGAACAAGAGTACCGAGGCGAACTGGCTTCGGCATCCGACCCAACTCGACCAGCCGACGTATGTGCCTGGGTGAACAGTGAAGCAGTTTCGCAAGGGCTTTGACGTCGAGGAGCGACGCCTGCGTTTCATTTAGCGAAATCTGCGTTTCATTGGCGGATTGGTTCATCTAATCGTCTCCTAGGTGGTGAAGGTGGCTTTATCAAAAAAAAAGGGGCCTGGGCGAACTGCGCAGGCGAAATGCCGTCGCAACTCGTCCAGGCCCCTTGGTATCAGCGGCGCTCTGGATTATCTCTACTGCAGCTTCGGTCGGAGTTTCTTGGTGTTTGTCACCACAAGGTGATACGCGGTCAATCAACAGCCGTAACGTATTCAGGCCTCTCGTCGGCAGTGCTCTGGATACGTCTAACCAAAAACTCGACGGAACCGTGCCTATCGCGGTCGCGATAAGACGCGGCTATCCTATGATGAGCAACGCGGCACATTTACGGTCTAAAAACGCCGGCGCTGGTCATCTATCACAATACTAATGACCGCGCACTCTCAAAGTCAAATTTCGCGCGCCTCCTCTGATCCAGCATGCAAATCCAGCCCAAAAATCCATATGACTGCATGTTCCACCACTTGCCTAGCATGGCTCGGAGCTGTCTCTCTTGCGCATCTTATCAGCGGCTGAACGAGCCAGACTGGTCCGCGTCAGACTGTCGTTGCACGGCGCTGGCACGACTCACATCGCGCTTGAACGTCGAAAATACGACGTCAATACGAGCCCGCGATTTGAAAATCGCGGCGAACTGGAGGACTTCTTAGGGGCCCGCTCGCCGTCACTCCTTCGATCACTATTTCCCCGCCTGTTTGGCCGCTAAACTTCAGGAGCTTCTCCAGATCTTCCCGGCGAAAGAGGCGACTACCGTTTGCCGGATTTCGGGACATGGGAATCTTACCGTGTTCGGCCCAACTCCGTACGGTGCCCTGCGAAACACCGAGAATCTCGGCAGCTTCAGCAACTTTGACGTGCTCGCTCAGCTTGTTCATTGGATGCCAGTCATTCTGAAGAATTGAGACAACCGGCACGAGTCTATCAAACTCTACAGCGGGCGGGAAACAGCCCGTTTGTCAGGTCCAGTCAGACATTGTCGTAGGCATCGCACTCTTGAGAGCCGATGTCGAACGATGATTTAACGTGATAAGTTGGTTGCCATGAATCCAAACATCACGAATCTGCCAGCCTCGCAAGCCGCTTTCAGCGACTATGTCATTTACGCGGACGAAAGTGGTGCTCACGGGATGGACACAATGGAACCGACTTATACCATGTTGGTTCTAGCGTTCTGTATTTTCCAAAAGGAGACGTACATCTAGACAGTCTCGCCTGCCGTGCAAAAGTTCAAGTTTGCGCATTGTGGCCACGATAGGATCGTGCGGAAGGGATTCGACGGACTGATGCGACTCGCCGAGCAGCATTTGGTACAAACGGCTCGAAGTCGGCACTTTTGACCCACGTTCAAATCCAGCCACCGGTTTTCAATCTGGCCCGACTCGCCAAAAGACAGGCGAGAGGCGACGGGGTCTTGTGCCGAGCATTTCGCGCCGTGACAGGAGCTACGACGAAGTTCGGCGCGGGCCCTGTGTATGCCCACTCCGCAAGCGGTCAGCGGCGGCGGGTTGCGACGGTTGAGTTGCGACGGTTGAGTTGCGTCGACGGAGGAGAAACGTCATCGGGATTGCAGCCAGCAGTATCACGGCGGTGGACGGTTCGGGTACCTGGATGGCATGGGCGTAGTCGACGCCGCTTTCGGTGGTGAGCGTCCAGTCGCTTACGGGATTTCCAAACTCGTCCGTGACACTGGTAATGCCGTCCCAGATCAGTGTGTGTGAGAAATTGCCCACGGCAAGCGCGGACCCACCTCTGTAGTAATCGTTGCTAAGCACAGAGACACTTTGATTCAGTTCGAGATTAAACTGCATACTCATTGGTACGCCGGATTGAAACACGGCATCGAAATAGACATACGGGGGCGGGCCGTCATAGATGTCGTTATCACCGCGGTTCACGTCACGATAGCTGTACGCGTACGCTCCATTTAAGTACGGTCCTGGCAGGACTCCCACTCCACTGACGGTCAGCGTGGTTTGCGCGATGGCGGTGACGGAATCCGCATAGCCGCCCTGGGAATCTTCGCCGTTGAGATTTATGTCTTGGCCGCCATCGAGTTTAAAGGCCGCTATTACATGAAGGGGGGCACCATCCTGGAATCCCGTCGTGAACGTCCAATTGTCGCGCATTTGCGCCTTGGATATGACGGTTGCGTTTCCATAGCTCAGGTATCCGCTCGAATTGCTGATTGCAGTGGCAAAGACCCCCAACGATCCCTGGGCAGCGCGAGGAGTGGCTTGCCCCGATGCGGATCCACCGGCAAAATCCGCACCCAAAACTTTATCCACCGTGATCTCGGCGTCCGGATCGGTCGAATCGAGAAGATGCACGTCGAAAAACGGTTGACCGGATCCCGTGAACCCTGCCTCGCCGTTAATCTGGTAGCCCACTGACTCGAACGCAGTGGCGAGGGAAACATGCGGCGAAAGTACGACGGCAGCCGAGCAGAGACACGACAGGCGGAACCATTTCATTTGAATTGTCCTTCGAGTTAAGCCGAATGATTCGGGGTGACCAAAAATCTAGAAGCAGAGCGCGCTTCGCGACGACCGCGGAGTCGTGCCGCCGCCCAGCCATGGCAACGGGTGCGCCAATTATGAGCGCTCATCGCGACTCTCCCGGCGCCGCGGTAGGCGATGTCAGTTGTCTCAGCTCGCGCTGGGCTATGTGAATCCAGAGTGGAACCAGCCAGGAGTCGGTCCCTTCGCTGTACTTGGGAGGCCTTGTTGCCTGGTTTTCGACCAGCCGCTGGAGTTTCTGGATCTGCGTGGCCAGCGATTGCTGATCTTGTTGTTGGTCATACGCCAGCGCCAGGATCGTTTCCGCGGCGAGGCGGCTCGTCTGGATCCGGTCTAGTTGCTGCGGCGCTGACTGCTCAGCCGCGGCAAGCAGCGGTAGAGCCTCTTTGAGTGTTGCGATGGCTTTCTCTGTCTGGCCGGTGCGGAACAGAGCGACCCCAAGAGCCGCGCGGCAAGCGGGGTTGTCCGGATCAGACACCACGGCTCTCTGAGCGATCTCGATCGCCTTAGGCAGATCCTCAACGGCGTGCTCGCCGATCGTGCAAGCCGCGGCGATCGACAGCGCATCAAGGGCATTCGCCTGCTCGCCGTATCGTCGCAGAAGCTCTGCGCATGTCGCCTGATATTCCGCGTCGTTGCCAGCGCCCGCATACAGCAGGGCCAGACGAACCAACGGCTTCAAGGCGTGGTTGCCGGCAAGCGCGACGTCGGCGTAGGCGTCGGCGGCGTCTTGCCAGCGGCCCTGCATGGCTAGCGAGTCAGCCAGTCCCGAAGATGCGGCCGCCTGCGAGTAGCCAAGCTCGGCGGCAGCACCATAGGCCGCGGCCGCGGAGATCCAGCTTTGTTGAGCCTCGCCAGGTTGGCCGAGCTCGGATTGCAGTAAGCCGAGATTGTAGCAGGATCGGGCCAGGCCAATCTTGTAGCTCGCGACCGTCGGGTTCTGGCTCCCAAGTTGGTCGTAGGCCACCCGGGCCCGCTGATTGGCATCCGCAGCCTCGGTAGCTTGTCCGAGCGCGCGGTTCACGATGCCGAGATTATACTGGGCGTGGGCGACGCCCAAGAGATACGTCGCGACACGGTCATCCTCGGCGGCGAGCGTTTCGTATACCTGGCCGGCTTGTTGGAACGACGCTTTCGCCTCGACTAGCTCGTGCGCGGCCCGCTGCAAATGGCCGAGGTGATAAAGTGCATTGGCCAGATCTGCTCGATACGTGCGAACTTCCGGGTGTCGGCGAACGAACTGTTGATAGATCTCGATGGCACTTCGATAGGACGCTTCCGCCTCAGCCGTCCGACCAGCCGCGCTGCGTGCAACGCCGAGATTCGTCTGCGCCTTGCCAGCGCCGTCCCGGTACTCGTCGACTTCTGGATACTCCCTGGCAAGCGTCTCATAGATTGCCAGAGCGCGGCGGCAGGAGACCTCAGTATCAGGCAGTCGTCCCAGGGCTCGTTCGACGACGCCTCGCTCATTCAACGCGCTGGCCAGCCCTGCTTGATAGGCCGCGACCTCTGGTCTGTCGTTCGCCAGGTGCTCGTATGCGTCCGCTCCCTTCTGGATCGCCTCTAGTGCCTGATCCTTGGCGCCCATCGCGCTAGTGATGTCCCCGACGCGGAGGTAGGCGGCTGCCAACTCCGCCTGGACCGTCGGATCGTCGGCATGCTGGTCAATGAAGTGTTTGTAATAAGCGAGCGCCGAGTCGAGTAATTCCTTGCGCAACGGCTGTGACCCCGGCACGTCGAACAGTTTGCTCTGGCTCACCGCAGTCAAGTAATCGTCAACGGCCTTGCGTGCCTGTTGGAAATTTGCTTCGGCCCGACCACGCTGTTTTTCCGCCTCGTTTCGCTGGTCTTCAGCAATTCGTCGCTGCCGAGTTTCCTCGAGGCGCGCTGCGTCGGCCAAGCGTTCGGCGTGCCAGGCGCGCACGGCCTGCCATGTACTAGTGGCCGTGCCTACGATTAAGGCGGTGGAAACCAGAACTGCCGTAATTAGCGCGGCACGGTTGCGGCGTGCGAACTTGCGCAGTCGATAAATTGCGGACGGCGAGTGTGCCTCGACCGGCTCGTCATGCAAATATCGCTCGACGTCGCGTGCCAGCCCATCGGCCGATACGTATCGCCGCGAGCGGTCCTTCTCCAGGGCCTTCATCACGATCCAGTCCAAGTCCCCACGCAGGAGCTGCGAGAAGCGATAGGGTTCGACCGCGCGCTGGACTGTCGTGGTCGTGCGAGTTCGGCCGAGCGTGTCGATGGCTGCACTTGGCTTGGGGGGATCCTCTTCGCGGATAATACGGCGGATCTCGTCGAAGGGCGCCTGGCGTAGGCGCTCTCGGTCGAACGGAGTCGTGCCCGTTAGAAGTTCAAAGAGGAGCACGCCCAGCGAATAAATGTCGCTGCGTGTATCGACGTCGAGGCCCGACATCTCGGCCTGTTCTGGACTCATGTACAGCGGAGTGCCAATCATCTGCGAGAAGTTCGTAAACAGCGTTTTTTCCGTAAGTTGCTGATTCGTGGCTTTGGCGACTCCAAAGTCGATCACCTTGGGAACCGGCCGGCCGTCGTGCAGCGTGATCAGCACGTTCGACGGCTTGAGATCGCGATGGATGATCCCTTTCTGATGGGCGTGTTGCACTGCATGGCAAACCTGAACGAATAACTCCAGCCGATCCCGCACCGAGAGATTGGCCTGGTCGCAGTATTCCGTAATCGGCACGCCACGCACCAGCTCCATGACGAAGTACGGCCGGCCCGTATCGGTCGTCCCGGCCTCGAGCACTCGGGCGATGTTCGGATGGTCCATCAAGGCCAACGCCTGGCGCTCGGCTTCAAAGCGGGCTATCACCTGGCGCGAGTCCATGCCCGGCTTGATGATCTTGAGCGCGACCCGCCGCCGCACCGGCACCTGCTGTTCGGCCATGTAGACGACGCCCATGCCACCTTCGCCAATCTGCTCCAGCAGTTTGTAGGGGCCGATTTGCACCCCGGCTTGCTCGGTGAGGGGATCTTCAGTCGTGACGATCACCGATATCGGGGATTCCAGAAAACAAGGTTGCTCCTCTTCTACCCGGAGCAGCGAAATGACCCGCGCGCGAAGTTCTTGGTCGTCCGTACAAACCTGCTCTAGATAAGCGTCCCGCGCATCGGACGACTTAATTTCCCGGGCGACTTTGAAAATCGCCTCATCGTCAGGTTTGTGATTGGTCATGGAATCTCCCCGCCGCGCAGGCGCGCAGCTCGATTGTCTGTCAGTCAGTGCGAGAAAAACGTGCGGATCACCCGATGGAAACCGAGATTTTGCGAAAAATTCGCTGGGGCCTCAGTCCGGCTCGGAGTCGGCCGACATCGCGACTCGAAGCCAGCTTCGTGCATAAGCCCAATCCGCGTCAGCGGTTGACGCCGCGATTCCCAGCGACTCGGCGGCCTCCTGAACGGTCAGGCCGGCGAAAAAACGCAGCTTTACAAGCAAGGCTTTGCGCGCGTCCTTCACGGCCAGCTTATCGAGCGCGTCGTTCAAGGCCAGCAGGTCAACGCCGGCGTCGGGTAGCACCCCTTCGATGGCCGAAAAGTCTATGCGCTGAGCCTTGCCTCCGGCCCTTTCGGTGAGCTTGTGACGCGCCTGCTCGATCAGGATTCGCCGCATGGCTTCGGCGGCTGCGGCAAAGAAATGCCCCCGGCTGTTCCACCGCTGTGCCTGTCTGGTGTCGACAAGGCGGATGTACACCTCATGAACCAAGGCCGTCGCCTGGAGCGTTTGTCCCGGCTTCTCTTCGGCCAATTTGGAAGCGGCCAACCGTCGTAATTCCTCGTAGACCAGCGGCAATAGCTCTTCGGCGGCGTGCTGGTCGCCTTGTTCGGCAGCGGACAGGATGCGGGTGATGTCAGCCATCACCTGACCATGATATCGTCCCGGTTCGACGGGTTCCAAAAGATAACCGTCACCCGCAGGGCAGACTCTGTGGCGATAACCCAAGAATTCCTCAGAAATCGCAAAAATCGACCGTATGACGATGCGCGAATTGCGTACCGCTGTACCGGAAGGCTGGTAGGATGATCAGAATCGCCATGGAATCGTTCGCGCGCCGTTGAACCCTGTCGTTCGAGGGAGAAACTGAGATGACTCTTTGCCCAATCGCTCTGGCAGTCGGCTGCAAGCAGTGTCCGGCATTCTCCGTCTGCCCCCTGAAGGGTGTCATCGGCGATTACCGGAAACCAGCAGAACCGCAATCGAAGCAGCCAACGGACCAAGCAACAAAGTAGCTGAGGCGGCCGCTGTTCGACGGCAGAATGGTCGTGCCGTCGGGGGGGGCCCCAATTCTTTTCCCGTAGCGCTCCGGGCGTCAGCAGCGGGTCGGGAATATGTGTGGAACTACTCGACTTTGGGACGCGAAATCGAAGCGCGCATTGGCCCAGCTTTGACAAGTTTGGCCGCAGGTAGTTGCTGGGCGGCGCCGCCGCCAAGCCTCGCAGGGGACCACTCTCGCGTTTCCGCGATCGAGGCTTGACTCACTTCGACGGTTTCTTCCCTTTCGCTGATTGCTCCTGCTTGATCGCCTTCTGTTTTTTGCTCTTTTCTTTGTCCTTCTTGCCGCCTTTGTCACCCATGGCGCAATCCCTTCTTGTTGGCAGTCGTCGTAGAAGTAGGCCCGCATCCTCGACGGCACATTGTCGCAGCACGGTCCTGCGATGTCCAATCAACCCATCCGATTTTTCGGACTCCGAGAAAACCACCGATTTTCGGCACGGCTGGCGTATGATCATATTGGTGAAGGAATAGCCCTCCGGTTCCGGTCTCTTCTGGTGTTTATCATGACCGCCGACCAATTCCGCCGCCTCGCGCTCAGTCTTGCGGGCGCCTCTGAACGCGCCCACATGGGACATCCAGATTTTCGCGTTGGAAACAAGATATTTGCGACGTTAGGGTATCCAGATGATGCGTGGGGAGTGATAAAACTCACACCGAAGCAGCAGCGAGAGTTTGTGCGGACCGAGCCAAAGATATTTGTGCCGGTGAAGGGCGCTTGGGGCCGACGAGGCTCGACAAACGTGTGCCTCAAGGCCGCCACCAAGGCCAAACTAGCCAGCGCGATGATTGCTGGCTGGCGTAATATCGCGCCGGAGGACTTGGCCGAGAACTATCCGAGCTGAAAAGGCCCGCATCGACCTCTTCCAGCCGTTGTCGCATCCTCCCATCCGTTTCTTCGAACTCCGATCTAACGACCGTTTTTGGCACTGGCTGCACTCTGCGGCTTCAGTGATGATCGGCAACGGATGAGGCTGACCACCCCGGTTTCGACGGGCGACGCAGAGCGCCGATTAGGGTGTCGTTGCTGAAACGCTTACAACACGACCAGCTTTTCCGACGTTCATGGAGCCTATTCAGATTGTGCGGTCACTTCGGGCAACAATGCGCTCTCTTGGGAGGAGTTGGGCGACGCTCGCCGGACTTGAATCTCGAAGCCGGTCGCGGCCATGAACGTCGCAAGGCTGAGCCCGATCAGCACCAAAGACGATGGCTCGGGGGTGAGATACGTGAAGCTGAAGGAGTCTAGCTCCAGGAGCCTGTCGCCGCCACCATCAGGCTGCACGCTGCTGGCGAGAACTTCGTGCAGGCTGAGCACGGCATCGGGTGGACCGCTGGGAGCCGAGTCGTACAGGAGAAGAAGTGCGCTCGAAAAGAATGTCGCATTTGTGACCGCCATACTAATCTCGGGGGACGCCGTATCGACTTGCTTCACAATCGAGAAGCTATTGTCCGACAACGAGAAGGAGTCAATCTGCATTAGATTCGAGTATCCCGGTGCCGAACTTTCGCCAGTGATTCCTGGCACATCAAGGTACATAGAGACGGGTATGGTCGCATCGAAACCAACTCGCTCCTGAGAAGGAGTTCCTCCCAGAAGCTGGTAGTTGTTGGCAATCGCATTGTTGATGTTCACGCTTGCATCCGGCTGGCCGAAGGGCGTGGAGTTGTAAAACAACAGGCTCGCCTGTGGAAAAAGCGTCCCACTGATCACGTCCGACTGAATCTGCGGCGAGGCGGAATCGACCCTCTTCACCATCGAGAACCCGCCTGGAAATATGCTCAGCGACTGCACCGCCATTGCGCCAGGATATCCAGGCGTTGAGTCACCACCGCTGATGCTTTGGACGTAGACATAGGTTGACGTGGCCTCCACGACGGTAGGCGAAATGCACGTGGTTAAGATGCATAGAAGGACGACAACCGAGGCACGATGACCGTTTGACCGAGATTGTGGCATTGAGGTGCTCCAGTTTGTGGCCTTTGCGAGTTTCAGCTCCCTCTTGAACAAAAAAACCCGGCCATCTCTGCAATTGCAGAAAGGTCGGGCTTTGAAATCGGCTAATAAGCGTTTCTCAGTCAGCGTGGCTGTTGCCGTCCCGAGTCTACTTGACTGACCAACCGTGTCAATGCGGCATACGCATAGTTTATTTGTACATCTCATGGCTGACTCATTCAGAAGGAGCCAGTCATGCCGAGCCAATCGGAAATCCAGAAGCAGATCACCGACCGCATCATCGAGGGACTCAAAAACGGCGTCGTTCCCTGGAGAAAACCCTGGCGTGCCAATGAGAACGCAGGAGTTCCCGCAAACGTCGTCTCTCGACGATCCTACTCGGGCATCAATCCAATCCTTTTGGATTTGGCTGCAATGTCCCGGGGCTACGTGAGCCGCTACTGGGGCACCTACCAGCAATGGGCAAGCCTTGGCGCTCAGGTCCAGAAGCGCCCCGGCGACGTGAAGCCTGGATGTTGGGGCACCCAAATCGTCTTCTACAAGCAGGTGAAACGGACGAAGGGCGAGGACGGCGAGGAGAAGGTCCAGACCTTCCCTATCCTCCGATACTACACGGTCTTCAACATCGAACAGGTGGACGGTGGAAGCGTCGATCATCTTCGAGCCAGTGCCGATTCCGAGCCGTCTTCGCTCGAACCTGACTTTGAACCTGCTCGAACCGCAATCGAGGCGACCAAGGCAGAGATTCATTTCGGCGGCGACAAAGCCTTCTATGTGCGACTTCGTGGGGAATTTCCCCACCACACTGGCGGCGACTACATCCAGATGCCGCACCCGAGCCAATTCGTTTCTCAGAAGGACTTCATCTCAACCAACTTCCACGAACTGGTCCACTGGTCCGGGGTCGGGCTGGGCTTCGATGATCTTGCCCCAGATGGAAGAATCGGCATTTCACGATGTCATCCATTTTCATCTGCCGATCGAGCACCCCAACAATGGAGTGCGGGTTGCCAACATCGCGGGCTTCTTTTGTCCGACCGACGATGTCCAACGAGTGTGGCAAGCCAAACGGGACGACTGCGAACAAAAAATTGACCCCGTCGCCGTGTAGGCTGTAGAACTGGTTCACATCGCCGCCCAGCGCACCCGGCCCGATTCCTTCACCGGCGTGGCCGAGCACCATGCCCGAACCGTCGCTCGGAGACTGCCTGCGCATGCGTATTATTGTTGTTGGTGGAGTGAAACTACCGTTCGGTGGTTGACGAGGACGATTCGTTCCCGGAAAGCCAGGGCAAGAAGTGTTTCCTAATATTACCAAAGCGAATCTCAACGCCGCCCATCAGCACGACGTTGTTCGTCGTGGGAAGTCCGCCTCCACCGATGATCAAGTTGTCTACTAAGTCCGCGCGCACGACCAACCATTCATTGATCGGGTACTTGACCCCGAATCCAAAAGGCACATCGGCCAGCACGCGGCTGACGTGATGGTTGTGTTCATCGATGACGTTAAAGTCGGCCAAGCCAGCTCCTAGCGTGAGGTAGGGACGGACCATCGTATCCGCCCAAGGATAATAGAGTAGGCTCGTATCCCAGAAGAGCGCTCGCTCGGTTTGGGTGATGTTGGGATCGAACCGCGTTGAGTTGTTGAGCCAGGCGTCGGTCAGCTTGGTTTCCAGCCCCCAATGGTCAGCAAAGTCCCAGCCATACCGTTTGGATATCGCCAGACCAACCGCATCATTGGTATGTGTCTCGCCACCATGGAATGGATCGCCCGCGATTATGCCAGCAGAGTAGCCGCCGCTGAAGGGACGATCACGCCGGCGATAATTGGCCAATTCGACAGCTCGTTCGCCGACTCGACTATGCTGGGTAATTGGACCATCGGTGGGCGACATGGGCGTAACCGTCTCGTGCACGGAGCACACGCTAATTGGATCGACCTTCGGAGCCACGAGTTGGCGTTCAGCCGACCTGGGCAATCGCGCACAACCAGCGATCAAGCCAAGTAGCACTATCCAAACGAGAGCCTCGCCGCGATTTATCAACCGAGCTCCGCATCTGCCCGTGATCTGCAAAAGAGTTTGGCGTAGAGGATTTGTCCACGTGCAGAGTTTGGCTAGCCAAACGCTCTGCAGGGGCGGCGATTAACCCACCGCTTGTCCAGTAGGTCAATGCGGAAACACCGAACCGGTCTGGACATTACGAAATTGACAGGGATCTGCTACCGATGACCCACGCATCAGTTCTTGGGAAGAAGGTCAGAAGGACCGCTACATCCGTGCCGCCAAGAAGAGCTAGCTTCGGAATGCTCTATGTTGTTTCGTCGGGATTATGTATTTACTTGGCCGACTCTTGCAGTCTAGAGCTTTCGGCAGACGTGCACCGGGTCGGGTAGTAGAGCCTAACCCTAGAAGCGGGCGCTCGATCCTGTCCGGCTCGCCAGCGTCAGGATAACAGTCGCGAGCCACGTTCTCAGCGGGCATTGGGTCCTGGTTCATTCGCGAGAGTGTGTCATAGCCACGTGTTCCTTCCCAAAAAATCCCTACGCAAAACCGCCCTCTCACTCGCTTCCAACGTCATTGCGGAGATAGAGGCGCTGACCCGAAGCCGTTGGCTCCGCCCGCATTAGGGAGAAGGTTGAATGATTAGTTCACCGTTCGCGGTTCTGCCCGAACTGGCTGGCGAGACGAAGCGGCTGACGACAAACCAGCCTTCTCTCGATACAGCGAAGAGTGGATCGCACCCGTTCGCTCGCTGCGTCAATCCTCACCTGACGAATCTGCTGGACAGGTTGTGGCTGGACAAGCGATTCGTGCGCGGGGAAGGCTGCGAGCTGATCGACGATCATGGCCAACGCTATCTCGACTGCATCGCCGCCTATGGAGCGCTGCCGTTTGGCTTCAACCCCCCCGAAATCTGGCAGAGCCTGCTGGAGGTGCAGCGGACCGGTGAACCGAGCTTCACGCAACCTGCTCTTCTGGACGCGGCCGGTGAGTTGGCCGAGCGGTTGTTGGCCATTGGTCCGTCAAACCTGCGCTATGTGACCTTTGCGAACAGTGGTGCCGAGGCAATTGAGGCCTGCATCAAGCTGTGCCGGATCGCGACTGGCCGTATGGGCATTCTGTCCGCGAGCAACAGCTTCCACGGTAAAACGCTCGGGGCCCTTTCCGCCACCGGCAATCCGCATTACCAGGATGGATTCGGCGCTCCCAGCAGTGACTTCCACACCATCCCGTATGGCGATGTCGAGGCGCTACGTCATGAGCTGGAGGCTCGTCCCGGCCACTACGCCGCCTTTCTGGTCGAGCCAATTCAAGGCGAGGGCGGCATCGTCGTGCCGCCTAAGGGCTACCTGGCGCGAGTGCGCGACCTCTGTACGCACGCCGGTGTCCTTCTGGTCTTCGACGAGATCCAAACGGGTCTGGGACGAACCGGCGAGATGTTTGCCTGCATGACGGATAGCGTCCAACCGGACGTAATGACATTGGCCAAGGCGCTGGGTGGCGGCCTGATGCCGATCGGCGCGATGCTGTGTACTGCGTCAGCTTATACCGAGAGTTTCGCCTTGAGGCATTCCTCTACCTTCGCGGCGAATACACTCGCGTGTCGGGCCGGACTGGCCGCGCTGCAGATGCTGACGAGTGACGACAACGCCCTAATTCGCCGTGTGGAGCGCGATGGAGCCAGGCTCAAGGAGGGCCTGCGCGAATTGCAGCGCCGCTATCCCCAGGTAATCGCCGAAGTACGCGGGCGGGGCTTCCTGCTGGGAATTCGATTCGCTGGCGACCGGCTTCTTTGGCCGGGGAGCCTGATGGGAGTCGCTCTCGAACAAGAGTTCCTTACTCCGCTATTCGCGAGTTACATGCTCAACGTCGAAGGGGTCCGCGTCGCTCCAACGCTGAACGGCAAGTCGGTGATCCGCATCGAGCCGGCGCTGACCATGACTTGGCCGCAGTGCGAACGGCTACTGAGTGCCCTGGACAGGACGCTCGCACTATTTTCGACCGGCGACACGGGTCGCATCCTGGCGTCAATTATCGAGGGCCAAGCTCAGCCGGTGGTGTGGGTGACCCCGCCGAAAGAGCCGTGGGTCCAGGTCAAGCCCCGCCCTGCCGAGCGTCGCTTTGCCTTTTTGATGCACCCACTGGATTACAGCAATGCCGTTGATTTCGACTCGTCATTGGCATATTTGGACGATCACTCGCTGGAAGAGGTGGTCCGAAAGGTTTCCGATCTGGCGAACCCGTTCGTAGTGAGCCATGGCTGTGTGGTCGCGACAACCGGCGAGACGATTTATGGCGAGTTCATCACTTTACCCAGGACAGCGGAGCAGCTCGCGGGGATGCGGAGGGAGGATGCGGCCGCCTATGTCCGCGGCGCGGTCCATCTGGCCCGCGACCGAGGTGCCGAGATGGTTGGGCTGGGCGCTTTTACCTCCATTGTTACGCTGGGCGGCCGAGCCGTTGCGGGCGAGGGGGTGCCGGTCACCACCGGCAATTCCTACGCTGCCGTCGCGTCGGCCGAGGCGGCTCGCAAGGCGGTGGCCATCGCCGGAAACCGCGAGGACGGCCCACCCAATACTGCCGTCCTGGGAGCTACTGGTGCCATCGGTCGAGCCATGGCGCTGATGCTGGCCGGGGACGTGGGCCGGCTGACCCTGGTCGGCAATCCCAAGTCATCGAGCGGCCATGTCCGCGAACGGCTGTTGGCACGAGCTGCTGACTTGGTTGGTTTCGTCGCTGGACGCGCAGCCGAGGGCGTGAACTTCAAGCCGGATACTTTCGCCGCCAGGTTGCTTGATTACCTGCCGTGCCCCAAGGACGAATTGATCGCCCAGCTCGAGCGCACTGGCTGGCTGGTCCTGACGCAAGACACGAAGTCAGCCGTGCAAGGAGCCCGATTGGTTATCACGGCGACCAGCGGCACGGACACGTTGATCGGGCCGGAAGACCTTCAGCCACACGCGGTCGTGTGCGATGTGTCGCGCCCCGCCAACGTAAGCCGACAAGTTGCAGCCGTTCGGCCGGACGTCCTCGTCATCGATGGGGGCATCATTGCCATACCGGCTAGGTCGATCCTGAGTCAGTTTGGGCTGGGCAATGGCTTGGTCTACGCGTGCATGGCGGAAACGATGATGCTCACCCTGGCCGGACACCTCCACGATACCAGTATCGGAACGGACTTGGCCCCGGAAACGCTGCAACTGCTGCGGTCGCTCGCGGACCGGTACGGTTTCGAAGTCGCACAGTTGCGCAGCTTCGGGCAGCCCTTGGAGGAATGGAGACGGAGAGAGTACCCAGTGTTTGTTTAGGGCGCGATGACAATACCTTGCGACACGCGAACTCGTGCTCCAACGTCGGTTTTGTCTCGATGCCCTCATTCTCATCAGGTGACCCATGAATCCGATTACAGGCCTCTACGAGTCGATCGATACGGTCCCATTGGACGATTGGAACGATGTGTGTCGCACGACGCCAACCTGCTTCCTAGAGCCCAGCTTCCTGCGCACACTGGAACGGACACTGCCAGACCCGGCCCGTATTTTTCACGCACTTATTCGCGAGCAAGACGGCATGTTGGCCGCATGCGCTAGCCTGTGTCTGTATCCTGTCGATCTGCTTTCGTTGGCCAGCCCAACGATTCGCGACCGGGCCACTTGGGTACGAAAACTGCTGCCGCACCTGACCCAGGTCAAGGTCCTGATGTGTGGTCTGCCGTTTTCAGCGGGCCAAAGCCATCTGGCCTTTGCACCGCGAGCAGATCGGCGGCGAGCCTTGGAACAGCTTGATCTGTTGCTGCGACAGCTGGCTCGGCGTGAGGGCGCACGAATCATTGTGTTCAAGGAGTTCGGTGAGGAGGAACGGTCCGATATGGACTGCCTGTTAAAACAGGGCTACGTCCGCGGGGATTCTCCTGCGATGTACGAGTTTGAGAAACCTTTCGCCAACTTCGAGGAATACTGTACTGCTTTGAAGCACCATTATCGGACCAACATAAAAAGGGCGCAGCGGAAGTTCGCCAATGCTGGTTGCCGATTCGTGCGTCTGACGGGCATCAGCGATATTCGACGCGTCTACACGCCGGAGTTCCACCGCCTCTACGAAGCAGTTGCATCGAAATCGGAGACCAGACTCGAAGTGTTGTCGCAACACTTCTTTCTCGAGCTAGTCCGGCAATTGCCCGACCAACTAGCCCTCACCGTGGCTTACCGAGAAGACCAACCCATCGGCTTCACCTGGGAACTGGCCGACGGGGCGGTCTATCACTTCCTCTTCATGGGCATGGATTACAGTCAGAGTACCGAGACCGATCTCTATTTTAACCTGAATTATCAGGCGCTGGATCATGCTTTCCGATCCGGCGCGCGATCTATTCACGTAGGCCAAACTGCGGATGGATTCAAAAGCCTACTCGGCTGTTCCGGCAACCGCCGCTATATCTATGGCCGAGGTGTGGGACGAACTCTATCCTGGTTGTTACGGCAGGCCTCTGGCCTGCTGTTCCCGCCTCGGCCGGAACTGGCACCCCACGCCGTATTCAAGGCCATTGTGGCGGCGACGGTCTCGTAGCAACAATCACGGCTCCGGTCTCGTGGTGAAAGCTGGGTCCTAGAGGCGAGTCCAGTGGCGTCCTTCGAGAAACCGGAGGGACGCACAGGGATTTGATGATCAGGCCAAAGCAATTCGAATAGATGCTTGCACTTGTGCCAAACATTGGGTTCAGAGACTTTCCACTTTCGCGTCGTTGACCGGCGGTATGCCGTGATTCCGTGGCACCTGTGTCCACGAATCCATCTCTTATCGCGCGCGCGCGGACGCTTCGACGTCCATCATCTGTTCGGACAACACTGGAATAGCGACTCGAACCGTGAACACGCCGTCCGAGGTCTCGGCATCAATGGAGCCACCGAGAACTTCCATCACTTTTTGGCACAGTGGAAGTCCGAGTCCACAATGCAAGGCTGCTTCTGAGCGTGCCTTGTCACTACGCCAAAACCGTTCGAAAAGATGGGCCGTATCGCCTACCCGCAGATCGCAGCCGCTATTGGATATGGTGACTTCGAGAATCGGTCCTTTGCGCTTTGCGGTCGTGCGAATCCAGCCCGACCTATCCACATAGGTGACGGCGTTTTCAAAGAGGTTCTGGAGAACCAGTTTCATCTTTTCACGATCAATCCGATACGGACAGTCCTGCTCTTGTCTCCATTGCACGTCGAGCGACTTCGCCTTGGCCACCGACTCAAATGGCATCCAGCACTCCTGCAATAGCTCACCGATTTCAACGGGCTCGGTCTCGACTGCCAACTGTCGAGATTCGGCACGGGCCATCGTCAGCAAATCGTTTACCATGGCACGCATTCGCTCTGTGACTCGCAGGCATTGCTCAATTGTTCGTCGATACTCGTTCGGCTCACGGTTCTGTCCTGCGCTCACCTCCAGAGCGGTTTGCAATCCGGCCAATGGTGTCCTCAGTTCGTGTGCCACATCTGCCGTGAACGCTTTCTCTCTGGCGAGTGTGGCGTCCAGACGTTTGAGTAGATCGTTCAGACGTTGGACGACGGGAACCATTTCCGTGGGGGCACCCTTCAGTTCCACTCGCTCCGACAAATCATTTGCGCCAACTCGTTCGATTGATGACGCTAACGTGTTCAGCGGCCTGAGGCCTCTCTTCACGATGCTGACCAGCAGGGCGATGCTGCCGACGATGGTAATCATGCTGACGCACAACAGGAGTAGGCCCAGCGTCCGAAGCGTTGATTCGAGGTCGGTGGTGTCTTTCGCCACGACAACGGACATGTGCTGGCGAGCAGTCTGCCCATTTGTTCCTTCGTCATCCAACCGAGGCTTGAACCTCATCGCCACCTGCCTCCCCGACAAGGCATTTGGCAGAACGGCCATCTTGAACTCAGGTGCTTGGTCCCTGACGCTTGGCTGTACTAGGTTTTCGCTACCCAGCGATTGAGACTTTGCCTGGACCTTTCCATCTTGGCTCCATATCTGAAAGTAATGCGGATGCGTCGCCCGGGCGTATTCGGGAAGCTCTCCGATTTCGAATTCAAGGCTCAAGTCGTGCCCTGACTGCTCAACCTGCGAGGCAATATATCGGGCTTCAACCAGAAGCGCTTTATCGAATTCAGACAGCAGCGAGGCTCGCATTAATACATATATGGCCACCGCCGCAACCGAAAGGGTCAGTGCCAGGAGCGCCGCCGTTCGCACTAGCAAATGTGATCGCAATGAATGCATCACTCACTCTCTCCCAGGAGGTACCCGTGACCACGGCGTGTGTGGATGATCCGAGGTAGGTGAGGTTGTTCAATCTTGCGCCGTAGTCGGCGTATGAACACATCGATCACGTTGCTTTCGGCGGAAGCATCAAACTCATACACGTGCTCCCAAATCTCTGTGCGAGATACGATTTGACCTGTTTTGGAAGCCAGCAGTTCGAGCAGAGAAAACTCTCGTGCACTTAATTCGATGTCTTGGCCATTAAGGTGGACCCCAACTGTTGGACAGTTTTGGGGCTTGGATAAGATGTAGGTCGCCGGGTCTGGCGGCCCGTGAGACCTCTCACGGGTCTCGCGCGGCCGCGACGGCTGACGACGGTTTGGGTTCCGTTTGATTCTCCTCTTTAACCCTGCCTCAACAGGGATTTGAGCGCACGAACGTTTCGCGCTGTTTTCTGCCCGTACAACTCGGCCGGCGTGCGGTAGCCGAGGGCCTGGTGGATTCGTCGCTGGCAGTAGAACTCGAAGTAGCGGGCCAGCGATTGCTCCGCCTCCCAACCATCGGCGTAGTCCCGCAGGTACACCTCCTCGTACTTCACGCTCCGCCACAGCCGTTCGATGAACACGTTGTCGAGCGCCCGACCGCGACCGTCCATCGAGATCGCCACGCCACACTTCTCCAATCGGCCCGTGAAGGCCGCCGCCGTGAACTGGCTTCCTTGATCGCTGTTGAAAATCTCCGGGCACTTGGTGGCCAGTGCCTCGTCGAGTGCTTCCAGGCAAAATCTTCCTTCGAGCGTGTTCGACAACCGCCAGGCCAACACGTAGCGACTGAACCAGTCCATCACCGCCGTCAGATACAAAAAGCCGTGGCGCAACGGAATGTACGTGATGTCGCTGGCCCACACCTGGTCGGGCCGCGTAATCTCCAGATTCCGCAGCAAATACGGGTAAATCTTGTGTCCGGCGGCCGGGCGCGTGGTGCGTCGCTTGACGCCCACCGCCTCCAAACCCATCAACCGCATCAGTCGCTGAGCATGCTTGCGATTGATGCCAAGCTCGATCGCCATCTTGCGGCTGCCGTAAAACGGCGTTTGCAAATACTGCTCGTCGATCCGCTTCATCAGCGCCAGGTTCTCGGCCGTCTCGCCGCTCGGCACGTAATACCGGGTGCTGCGCGGCAGGCCGACCAGCTCGCACTGTCGGGCGATACTCAACGGGGCGTGATGGGTGTCGATGCATCTTCGCTTGGCCTCAGGCGAGCTCGGCAGATTTTTTTTTCAACCACTCGACCTCCATCTTCAAGCGGCCGATCTGCTCGTAAAGTTCCTGCTCGCCCGCCGACTGCTCGTCGCGTCGCGCACGGCCGTCCTCGAACAGTCCGGCCGCCTGCTCCAAGAGCTGCTTCTTCCAGGCCGTGATCTGGCTGGCATGCACACCAAACTCGCTAGCCAACTGGGCCGTCGTTTTGTCGCCCCGGACCGCCGCCAACGCCACCTTGGCCTTGAACGCCGCTCCAAACACCCGCCGCTTCCGCGTCATGCTGGCACACTCCTGATTCGGTCGTCTCCGCACCCGGAAACCACACCTTATCAGCGCGCCCAGTTTTTGGGGTCCACCTCACATCTCGACGTGCCGAGCGAGTGGTCGTGTCGATTTCGAGGTCCGCAATGCGGATTACCGGCGACTTGACATCGTATTTGCGACGGATCAACGCCCGCACTCGGGCCAATAGTTCTGCAAAGACGAATGGCTTGACCAGATAATCATCAGCTCCCGAATCCAGCCCCGTAATCCGGTCCTGGGATGTATCTTTGGCCGTCAAGATCAGAATGTGAGTCAATTTCCCTTCCTGACGAAGACTCCTGAGGATACTCAATCCGTCAATTCGGGGGAGCATGAGGTCGAGGATGATCACATCGTAGTCGTTTGTCTTGGCATACCAAAGCCCTGCCTCCCCTTCGGCCGCTAAATCGACAGCAAAGCTCGCCTCACGCAGACCCTGTGCGATGGAGTTTCGCAACAGTTCAAAGTCTTCAATCAACAGGATTCGCATCGCTGGCCTGCAATAAAAAGCCGGGACCAGATGTTTCTCTGATCCCGGCATTGTAACCGCAATGGAAAAGCGCCGATGTGTCTACTCGTCGTCTTCTTCCTCCTCCTCGTCATCGTCTTCGTCGAGCGACTTGCAAATCAGCGTCCCGTCCTGGGCCACCTCGATTTCGTATTCCTTTCCGTCGATCTTGACTTCTGCCTCGTAGATGGCCTTGCCATCCTCGGTTTCCTTTTCGACCTCTTTTATTTTGGCACCGTGAGCCTCACGCTTGAGAGTCTTTTGGACGGCTGCTGGACAGTCCGAGAGCTTGACCTCTTCCTCTTCTTCATCTTCATCCTCGTCGTCTTCATCCTCGTCAAGCACCTTCTCTAGCAGCGTCCCATCTTGAGCGACCTCGATTTCGTATTCCTTCCCGTCGATCTTTACCTCTGCCTCGTAGACGGTTTCGCCGTCTTCAGTTTCCTTTTCGACCTCTTTGATCTTTGCACCGTGAGCCTCACGCGTGAGAGTCTTTTGGACGGCTGCTGGGCAGTCGGCCAGTTTCAGTTCGACCTCCTTTTCCTCCGCTCCATTGGCATTCCAAGCGATGCAGCTCAACACGCCGACCAAGATCAGTCCACCTAAATTCCTGAGGATCATGCTTTCTCCTTTTCTGCTTTCACTTTCGGATCGTGCCGGCAACCGGAACGACGTTATTCATGACTGAGAAGAAGTCTAGCGATCGAAGATGAAAACAACATGAAAAGCGGACTCGTTGCCTAGTATTCAGTGGGATTCTCACCATTCATTGTGAATGCTTGGCGCATTCCCGATTGCATTATACGGAGCCTCACAGATGAAGCAGCAAGCGCACGGAGGCCGTGATCCAGCGGCAATTGCGCAACTTTCGGACTTTGTGCACAGGAATCTGCTGTGGTTTCTGCTCGGGTCATATGGCTTGGCGGCGCTCGCCCCAAGCATCGGCATTTGGATCAAGGATGTCGCTTTCGGTACGGTGCCCGTTGTCGGCACCAAAGTGTCCTTGCCGATGAGTTTGCTTTGTTGTTATTGAACGCTGGACTGGGAATCGACCTGACCAAGCTGGGCAACCTGAAGCATAGTGCCACCACGCTGCTTCTCGGTGGGTTGGCCAATTTGGTCGTGCCCGTCACGTTCATCTTTGTTGTGGCACAGACCATGCGGCTTTGGCACAATCCTGACGAGGTGCAGAACATTCTCATGGGATTGGCGCTGGTCGCCTCGATGCCCATTGCCGGCTCGTCCACAGCGTGGTCCCAGAACGCCAATGGCAGCATGGCTTTGAGCCTCGGACTTATCCTGTTGACTACTGCCGTGAGTCCGCTGACCACACCGGTCGGGTTGCATTCAGTCGGATTTATGACAACGGGCGACTACTCTGACGACTTGCACGAGCTGGCCCAATCCGGCAGCGGAGCATTCCTTTTGATTGCCGTCGTTTTGCCATCGATCCTTGGAATCGTTTTGCATGGGGCGTTGGGATCAGGACGAGTGGCAACTGCAAAGCCATATTTGAAGTTGATCAACTCAATCGTGTTGCTTGTGTTGAACTACTCGAATGCATCCATTTCCCTTCCTCAAGCCGTGCGGAGCCCTGATCTAGACTTCTTGCTGGTTACGCTGACGATAAGCACTTCGCTTTGCGTGGTTGCTTTTGCGTCCGGGTGGCTGGTTTCCCAGATACTCAAGGTTGATCGCTCCGAAAAGGCTGCGTTGGTTTTCGGGCTCGGAATGAACAACAACGGAACTGGGCTCGTTCTAGCGTCGATGGCTCTGGCAGATCATCCACGCGTGATGCTGCCGATCATCTTCTACAATCTGGTGCAACACATCGTGGCGGGAAGCGTAGACTTCGCCTTATGCCGAGGGGTTCATCGAGGCGACGTTTCTCGCTGAACCTATTGAAGGGCCGGAATCGTGCCGAGCGAAAGAGAAAAGATGCTAGCCGGGGAACTCTATGATCCCCTCGACCCGGCACTGATTGCAGCCAGAATCCGAACACGGAACTTGTGCCAGGATTTGAATGCCACCCGTGAGGATGACCAAGAAACTCGCCGCCACATCCTGATTGAACTCCTCGGGAGTGGCGGCGAGTCTGTCTGGATGCAGCCACCTTTCTGCTGCGACTACGGATCGAATATTCATCTAGGCGAGCGGGTGTTTTTCAACTTCAACTGCGTCGTTCTTGACGTATGCGAAGTGCGTATCGGCGATTTCAGCCAATTCGGTCCGGCGGTGCAGATTTACACGGCCACCCACCCGATGAATGCTGAACGTCGCCGAACGCAGGAATTTGGCAAGGCAGTCGAGATCGGGTCCGATGTCTGGGTGGGCGGGGGAGCGATCATCTGTCCCGGCGTGACAATCGGCTCAAGGTCCGTGATCGGGGCAGGAAGTGTGGTCACGAGAGACCTGCCAGCAAATGTATTCTGCGCTGGAAACCCGTGTTGGATTGTCAGAGAGATCACGAACTAGCCCCCATGATTGAAGATGATGCCCCGCACCATCGCAATCGGCGACCTTCACGGCTGCTCGGACGCTCTTGCCTCAATTCGCAAGGCAATTGATCCACAACCCGACGACACGATCATCCCGCTCGGCGATTACGTGGACAAAGGGATCGGCAGGATGGACGAACGCTTAGGTGGCTATCGATGAGGGATTCGGTGCCGCGGCCGCATTGCTCGGGAAAGATCGCCGTCGTTGGGCACACTCCGCAGACTGATGTACTCGACCTCGGGCATTTGATCTGCCTCGACACGGGCTCTGCTTAGGGCGGGAAGCTGACGGCAATGGATATCGGGAGCGGAAGGGTATGGCAGACGAAGGCATGCGTGCAGACCTGATTTGCTTGTCAGCCTCTTCGAAGCACGATGACAAGGAAAGCATCAGGCCAGCTTGGCTAACTCGACTTCGCACGCATCACAAATGCTTTGTGTGAGTCGTGGAAACGGTTCTCGGAGGAAGAGCCGCTTCTTCTTGATTGCTTCCTCCAGCGGTTTCCAGTTGCCATCGATATCGATGCGCTTACACAATGCGCACATTTGCACACACATCGCCGGCTCAGTTCTTACGCCAGGGCGAAGTAGGTCCATTATCTCTGCGTGAAATCCTACCGAGTCAAGGATGGCTCGGAATTCGATTTGATCTCTTTCAAGGGGAACAACAGTCAGCCGCATTCGTCGGTAACGCTCAGGCGAATCGCAACGAAACGGAAATGTTGCTGAGATCTGAGGTGGACCCCAAAAACTGGGCGCGCTGATAAGGTGTGGTTTCCGGGTGCGGAGACGACCGAATCAGGAGTGTGCCAGCATGACGCGGAAGCGGCGGGTGTTTGGAGCGGCGTTCAAGGCCAAGGTGGCGTTGGCGGCGGTCCGGGGCGACAAAACGACGGCCCAGTTGGCTAGCGAGTTTGGTGTGCATGCCAGCCAGATCACGGCCTGGAAGAAGCAGCTCTTGGAGCAGGCGGCCGGACTGTTCGAGGACGGCCGCGCGCGACGCGACGAGCAGTCGGCGGGCGAGCAGGAACTTTACGAGCAGATCGGCCGCTTGAAGATGGAGGTCGAGTGGTTGAAAAAAAAATCTGCCGAGCTCGCCTGAGGCCAAGCGAAGATGCATCGACACCCATCACGCCCCGTTGAGTATCGCCCGACAGTGCGAGCTGGTCGGCCTGCCGCGCAGCACCCGGTATTACGTGCCGAGCGGCGAGACGGCCGAGAACCTGGCGCTGATGAAGCGGATCGACGAGCAGTATTTGCAAACGCCGTTTTACGGCAGCCGCAAGATGGCGATCGAGCTTGGCATCAATCGCAAGCATGCTCAGCGACTGATGCGGTTGATGGGTTTGGAGGCGGTGGGCGTCAAGCGACGCACCACGCGCCCGGCCGCCGGACACAAGATTTACCCGTATTTGCTGCGGAATCTGGAGATTACGCGGCCCGACCAGGTGTGGGCCAGCGACATCACGTACATTCCGTTGCGCCACGGCTTTTTGTATCTGACGGCGGTGATGGACTGGTTCAGTCGCTACGTGTTGGCCTGGCGGTTGTCGAACACGCTCGAAGGAAGATTTTGCCTGGAAGCACTCGACGAGGCACTGGCCACCAAGCGCCCGGAGATTTTCAACAGCGATCAAGGAAGCCAGTTCACGGCGGCGGCCTTCACGGGCCGATTGGAGAAGTGTGGCGTGGCGATCTCGATGGACGGTCGCGGTCGGGCGCTCGACAACGTGTTCATCGAACGGCTGTGGCGGAGCGTGAAGTACGAGGAGGTGTACCTGCGGGACTACGCCGATGGTTGGGAGGCGGAGCAATCGCTGGCCCGCTACTTCGAGTTCTACTGCCAGCGACGAATCCACCAGGCCCTCGGCTACCGCACGCCGGCCGAGTTGTACGGGCAGAAAACAGCGCGAAACGTTCGGCGCTCAAATCCCTGTTGAGGCAGGGTTAAAGAGGAGAATCAAACGGAACCCAAACCGTCGTCAGCCGTCGCGGCCGCGCGAGACCCGTGAGAGGTCTCACGGGCCGCCAGACCCGGCGACCTACATCTTATCCAAGCCCCAAAACTGTCCAACAGTTGGGGTCCACCTTAATCTTCTTGGCTCTGACACGAGCGAGCAGAAGTCGATAGATGTGAACTACGTCCAGTCCGTTGATATAGTCCCACAACGACCTGCCAATTACCTCTGTCGCCAAAGCTGGCGCATCATTCTCAATTGCAAACCGAGCCCAGGCGTCGTTGACATCCTCGATGATGTCGTCGGCGCTGATGCGATAGACAACAGGTGGCGCCTGCCCGACCACGTTTGCACTCTTTGGCCTGGCGATCGACTTGCCAATCGGTATCTGGTCTGGATTCCGCTTATTGGGCTGCGCTTCAGCGTACTCTGCTGATTCAGTAGCTCCAAATTAAAAGTCGTCCTCCTTGACCTCCACCAGCCGTAACAACGTCCAATTCACGGCCTTGCCCCATCCTGGAAAGAGCGTGACCTTGGGTGGACATATGAACCGAATCATCAACGATTTGTGATGTGTTTTCACCGTGATGTGCAGCGAAGGTAGCCGACTACCTTGAAGCAGCCTTGTTGTCCGAGTATTTCTGGTTCGAATTGACGACTTCGATTCGGTTGACCACCTGCACGACGCCCTCAATTCCCCCGACGATCTCTTGTGCCATTTGCGTGTGATAGAAGGTTTTCAAGCGACCCTCAAGGATCAGCACGCCTTGTTCGGCTTTGCAGGAAATGCCTCGTAGTGCCGTGTGCGGGCTTTCCCGAAGACGAGCTTCGGCAGCTGCTGCAATTTCGCAAGAGATAGCAGGCTGGCAATCAACCTGGCTCGGCGCCCGGACAATCATTCTGCCACTCCTTGGTGGACAGGGAGAGCTGGAACAGAATCTCGAAGCTTTTGGTCGATCTCGCTTCGGTATACAGGGATTTCTCGCGGTGCTTGGATTCCGAGCCGCACGGACTTTCCCGCCACCGCAGTAACCGTCACTAAGATGCGTCCGTCAATGACTATTGATTCCCCGTGTCTTCTCGAAAGGATAAGCATGGCCGTCTACCTCCATGTCCGAAAGTGCTGAAACGCTACGGGGCTTCACGAGCGAAACCAATCAGCATGAAGGCCTCGTATCATCATTAGTTAGTTTCGAGATGCCTTGAGTAAAGCCCGCTCTTTAGCTCCTTTCGGCGTTGTAATGTCCGTTCCTGGCCGTTGTGTCCAAACGGCACGTCGTCAAGCTTACGACTGTGCGTATTCCGCACGACAGCAGATATTTCGTGCGATCTTGTTTCGTAACTGCGAAATGATAATTCAGCTTGAGATTTCACTTGAACGTTTTCCAGCACACGATTGAGATTGTCAGGATTTAGGTCGCCGGCCCGACTTTAGCTTGGCCGTTGCTACCCGTGATCAATTGAACGATCAGATACCACAAGATGGCGACGTTCGCGAGCGTGATGATAGCGCCTGCCAGCCTCAGGTGGTGAAATAACTCGTAGAACTCGACTGGCAAAAGCGAGCCGGTTATGCCAATGGTAAAGAACTCAGCCCATCGCCTTCTGAGGCACAGCCCAACACCTTCGACCAGGAACACCGCTGAATAAACAAACGAGCCAGCGGCGACTTCTTCTAGTGTTCGTTCGTTGATTGACGACAATTTCGGTTGGTGTAACGTTTCTTCTGTAAACAGCACTCAAGGAATTCGCGTGTGAGGCTTGGCGGAGCGAAGGCGAGCGTCAGCGAGCCGAAGCGGAGCCAGGCCTCACACGCGGCGACGAGCTTGAAAGGGGTGGGCCAAGGTGGTTTCCTTTTGATTTTGTTCTCTACGCAAAACGAAAGGAGTTCGCCCCCATGGCCCACCACGATCAATCTAACGCCCGTGACGAAGTTGTCCACCTCCTGGCCGAGCACGGATTCGAAGGCATGGCTCAGGCACTCGAAACCCTGTTCAACGAAGCGATGAAGCTCGAACGCTCCGCGGTGCTGGGCGCCTCCCCTTATGAACGCACCGAAACGCGACTCGGTTATGCCAACGGCTTCAAGCCCAAGACCATCACCAGCCGTCTCGGCAAGTTACACTTGCAGGTGCCCCAAACCCGTGGCGTCGAGTTCTACCCGTCGGCGCTCGAACGCGGCGAACGCAGCGAACGGGCCTTGAAGCTGGCCCTGGCCGAGATGTACGTGCAAGGCGTCTCCACCCGCAAGGTGGCCGAGATCACCCGCGATTTGTGCGGCTGTGAGGTCTCCAGCATGCAGGTCAGCCGGGCGGCCGAGCAGCTCGATGCCGAGCTGGAGATTTGGCGCAAGCGGCCGCTGGGCGCGACGCCGTACCTGATCCTCGATGCCCGTTACGAAAAAGTTCGCCACGGCGGCAGCGTCGTCGATTGCGCGGTGCTGATCGCGATCGGTGTCACGCCCGATGGCCGGCGTTCGATCCTGGGAGTCAGCGTCTCGCTCTCCGAGGCCGAGGTGCACTGGCGTTCGTTCCTCTCCTCGCTCATCGACCGCGGTCTGCACGGCGTGCGGCTGATCACCAGCGACGATCACGCCGGGCTGGGCCAGGCACGCCGGGCTTGCTTCCCCAGCGTCCCTTGGCAACGCTGCCAGTTCCACCTGATGCAAAACGCGCTGCACTACGTGCCGAAACTGCCGATGCGGCGCGAGGTGGCTCGCGATCTGCGCGGCGTGTGGGACGCGCCCGATCGCGGCGAGGCCGAGCGGCAACTGGACGTGCTGGTTCAGAAGTACCAGACCACCGCGCCGAAGCTGGCCACCTGGCTGGAAGCCAATGTGCCCGAAGGACTGACCGT
>CAVTBU010000006.1:0-1067390 GCA_963733035.1 Pirellulales bacterium | reverse complement strand
TCGTCACCAGGTTGTTCTGCCGCTGCGGGCCGGAAACCACGATGCGCGGCTCCGCGATCGCGGTCGAATGGCAAGCAAACAACCAGACCAGGATTGGAACAATCGGGAAGATTCGCATGGCGGGTCGACTTTCTCGTTGAACAACAGGCGGCTCGACCGGTATTTGTAGGCGTTGCCGGCGAACGGACGCTTCCCTTCTACCAATCTTTTTCGCCGATCACAACATTCGCCAGCGGGCCCACCGGCCGACCCCGCGCAGGCGACGCCGAAGGAACACTCCTACCCAGAGCCGCGCATAACCTCAAGCGGCCGCCATCCCCGCGATTCAGGCGTCTTGCAACGCACAGCAAGAAAGCCCGCGCGGGTGCAGGCCATTGGGGTAAACTGGATTACGTCGCTTCGAACGACCGGCACATGACGGAATCCGTTGCCCCTCGCTGCGGCATTTCCGGCGAAAGGCGCTCGTTCAACCGTCGGTAGGGAAAGGAACTGTTGCAATATGCAAAACTCCCTCTCAACGAGGCTGCAACGCGTATTGACCCTACTGGCAGCCTTGTTGATTCTCAAGGTTACCGCGAGCGTGGTCCTGGGCTACGGCGACTACTTCCCAGCGAACTTTGAGTCCGATTTTCTGCGCGGACGTCAATTCTACTTTTCAGGCATTTACCGAACGGCTTTCTATCTACATATCGCCTCGGGGCCCGTCACACTCCTGCTTGGGTTGCTGTTGATCAGTGAACCGTTGCGAACGCGATTCCCGAAGTGGCATCGATCTCTCGGTAAAACCCAAGCCTTGCTCGTCTTGTCACTGCTGGTTCCCAGCGGATTGGTGTTGGCCTACTATGCGAAGACCGGCGCCGTCGCGGCCGTCGGGTTCTCGCTGCTGGCAATTCTCACCGGTCTGTGTGTTTTGATGGGCTGGCGATCCGCAATGAAGCGACAATTCGTTGCGCATCGTCGCTGGATGTTTCGATGCTTTCTCTTGCTTTGTTCGGCAGTTGCGCTCCGCCTCATCGGCGGCCTTGCCTCGGTGACGGGCGTTGGGCTGACCTGGAGCTATCCGCTGGCTGCCTGGGCCAGTTGGCTCGTGCCGCTGGCTGCGTTCGAGTTGGGTGGCACAGTGAAGCAATCGTTCGCGTGCGTTCGCGCGCGCGACGCGGATCAATACATGCCGGTAACCGCCGCCTCGTCGTCGCCGGCGATCGTAATCAGTGCGCGACGGGCCGCCGCCGGAGTGTCGTCCGGCAGAAAGTGAACGGATCCGTCGGCAAACACCGCCCCCACGCCGCCGGCATGGGCCAGCTTCGACGACGACCCGATGCTTAGTACTAACGGCTCGTCCGCATCGACGGGCTTCATCCAGGGAACCGCATGCTCCTGGTCCGCTTCGATGACCATCAACGTTTTCGAATGACGGTCGGTGATCTCCGAGATTTTTCTGGGCCTGGAGCCACCAAAACAACCGTTCGGCGCAATGACTGCCAGATACGTCGTGCGATTGTCGCGCTGCGAAGACGCCGGACATTGAAAAACGTAGACGTCTTTTTTGAAGGCTTCCGCATTCGCAGGGTCGTCCCAAGCTTTCGCCAGGTCGATCTGCTCGTAGAGCGGTTGCTCTTCGAGGTACGGCAGAATGAGCGTCCGCCAACTGTGCAGCGGTTTACCGTCGGCGTCCGTGGTGTAGGCCGGCGGCAAGGAACCGTAGTGGTCCGCGTAGGTTTGCAGGGCGATCGCGATTTGCTTCAGGTTGTTCGTGCATTGGTTGCGGTAGGCCGCCGGACCGGCAAACCGTACCGCCGGCAACAGCAAGGCAATCACAATCCCAACAATGCCCAGCACCATCAACACCACGAGCCCGGTAGCAACGAGGCTCTGCGCCGGGCCGCCCGCACCGTGGACGTTCGGGCCGCGATAAGGATTTTCGTCCATGGCGTTGGCCCCGGTTCAGCGTGGAACACCACAACATCACGACGAGCAGACACGTTGCAATTCATTGTATCCCTTTCGCTCGGGTGGCGAACTATCGATTGCCGCAGACACAAGCGTCCAAGCCGCTTCGGGTCTCGACGCCGTGCCGACCGCTGCGCGCTTGAAACTGCGTCGTCTTTGCCGATCGTAACACGTCGGCAAAGCCAACTCTTGCCCGAGTCGCGGCGATCGAGCCATGCACACGCCGCGCGGCCGGCCGTCGGGTGGTATCCTTCCATTGGCCTCCTGACTGCCAGACCTCCCGCCCGCCCCGCCATGAATCCCACCCTGACACCCTGCCAATCTGCCCGCGCGCGCACGCGACCGGATCATTTCGGACTGGGCTCGTTCGGATCGAGCCCGATCGGACTGGTGCTATTGATCGTGGCATGCTGCCATTCGGCCTCCGGCGATCCACCGCAGCCGATGGCCGCTCGGCCGATTGTCACAGCGGGGCTTCCGCCGGCCATGCACCGCACCGACACGCTCGCCCAAGCGCAACTGTTCGATCGGCAGGGACAGGCCCAGGCCGTCGATTATTTTTTTTTGGCCGCCGTACAGGCTGCCGACGGTCTAGCGCCCGGCCCTTACGCGGCTAGCAGCGAGTTGGTCTACCATCAGGCCTTGTCCGGCCTCCTCGACGCCGGCCAACGCTACGGCCGACTGGATCCGCGCGGGCAACTCATCGTCATGCACGGTGGGCGGCGTGTGATTCCGATTCGCTACTTTGGCTTCGCCTGGCAGCCGCGCGACTTCTCGCACCTCGCGCCCGCAAACCAATCGAGCAACGACATCGCTCATCACTACGCCAACTCGGGTCTCGGCGTGCCGCTCATCGCAGCGCGCATCTCGGCCCGCGCGAACGAACCGTTCTTCGCGCCGTGGCAGCCGTTCGCCGTCACCGCAGTCCTGCGCCGGGCGGCCGACGGCACCGATGCCGCGCTCGATTCACCGGCGAGCCCCTACGTCCTCGATTTCTACAATCCGCTGGTGTTTGACACGGTAACCTGGCGCGGCATGAGGGTTCCGCTGGCGGCCGATCTCACCGCCCCGATCGCGGCCGTCGTCAACGAAGCTCCCCGGCAATACCTCCGCGGCTTCACGGCACCCAGCGACACCTCGGTGCAGCCCAAGCTCACGATGTTGGAACCCTACCAGCCGGGAAAAATCCCCGTCGTGTTGATTCATGGGTTGTATTCCGATCCGATCACCTGGGCCGACATGATCAACGACCTCCGCTCGCAGCGCGAGATTTACGATCGGTTTCAATTCTGGGCGTTTCGCTATCCGACTGGCGGCGACCTGATGACGTCGACCGTCGCCCTGCGACAGACGCTGCTGCTCATCCGGCAAACGTACGATCCGCAACATGCCGACCCGGCGATGAACTCGATGGTGCTCGTCGGACACAGCCTTGGAGGCCTCGTCGCCAAAATGCAAGTGACCAGTTCGTATGACTTGCTTTGGCGCGAAGCGGCCGTGCAACCTTTTTCCGCGCTGCGGGCACCTCCGGAGTTGCAAGCCCGGCTGGCCCGCGGGTTCTTCTTCCAGCCAGTACCCATGGTCAAGCAAGTCATCTTCATCGGCACGCCGCATCGCGGCAGCGGCATGGCCAGCCGCGCCGCTGGCCGCGTCGGCAGTCTGCTGGTGCAGTACGGCGGGGAAGAAGAAGCGAAGTACGACGAATTGATCGAGCAGAATCGGGACGTCTTCAAGCCGTTCCTCCGCCGCGGGCGCCCCACCGCCATCTCGCTACTCGAACCCGAAAGTCCGTTCCTGGATGGCCTGGCGAAATTGCCGGTCAACTGCCAAACGCGTTTGCACTCGATCATCGGCACCGGCGGCCACAGCCCGCTCGAACCGGGCGACGGAATCGTTCCGGTCGCCAGCGCACGTCATTACGGCGACAGCGAACTGTTCGTTCCGGCACGCCACGAAAAGCTGCACCGCGATCCGGCGAGCATCGCCGAAGTCTCCCGCATCCTGCGTCAGCACGCCGCGGCAATTCCCTGCCAAGCCGAGCCTGAACTCGCCTCCGCGGGCCGTTGAGCAAGCGCGGCAAACCTGTTCGCACGACGCCAATCAGCGATTGCGCGAGTGGGCCAGCCGCTCGACCTTTGCTGGCGTGGTTTGCCTGCTCACGCACTTCAACTTCTGTACCAAGAATTGTAATTCGTGTTCGTTGGTCCACATTGTCCATGAACCAACCGGATCTGGCGTCCCATGCGGCGCGCCACGTCAGTTGCGGTCGACAACCAATCGCTAGCTTCGCTCAACTCCACTCTTGCGCATGTACGCAACGCGCGCGGTAGCTGGAGCCAATGCGTTTGTTCAACCTTTGCGCGGCCGCCCCCCGGAGCTACGTGCGAAGATGCGCATCTTGACGCTCACTTCGCCGCACAGATAGTCTGCCGCACAAGCCGCTGGTCATCTGGATTCTCTCTAACGCGTCACTGAAATCAGTTTGCACCTCGTGCAACTTAGTTGAGGAGTACGCTAGCCATTTGATGCGGTTTCATCCTCGCGTGTCGCGGCCGATGCCAAGGTTGCATCGACTTTGGTATCCGCGCACAGACGTGATGAGTTCATTAGCGCCGTTCCCCCAAAAATGATGACGGCCACACCGCCTTGCCCCTTGACGCCTTGGTTGGGTTGCGCGACTCGACGTCAAACGAGTTGCGAGCTTCGCATCTACTTTGAATCCACCACTACCTTTCGAAAGAGCAAGACAAATGGTCGACCGACTTCTACGCTGCAACTTGATGATTGCCGCCGCGCTGGCGCTTGTTTCGTTCAGCACTCCGGCACTTGCCACGACGCTGTACGGCACGCTGAGCAACTTCGACATCATCAACGACACCGGCCAAACCGCGCACGGCTTCGAGATCGAACTTGACGGGTGCCTGCCTTCGAACGTCTTTTCCACGTTCGGCGATCCGTACAATCGGTACGGCACTCCGACCATCACGACCGATGGCGCGAATACCTTCGTGCGGTATGAAAGCGCCTACAGCAACGGCGCCTGGGCCGTCGGCACGGCCTCAGGCACTTATGCTCCCACCGGCGGACACTCGCTCTACTTTCCGCAGTACGGCGGTTCGCCCGACTACCCCAACGTTCCGGGCGACCACTTCGGCGTCGCTTTGAACGTAACCCCGACGAACACCGTCTACCACTGGCTGCTCGACGGCGGCAATGGCACGCTCGTCCAGGCGGGCACGAACGTGATGGTTCCCGCGCCGGTCTTGTCCGTCGTGCCGCCGGTCAACCCGGGCAATCAAGCCGGCCTTCAGGCGATGGTGCCGGCGCCCGAACCGGAGGTCGGACAGCAGTTGAGCGACGCGATTTGGGTCAAGGCGTTCACGACCGTCGTCGAGAACCCAGACCCCGTCGAGTTGAACCAACTCGTCTTGGGCAATGCCGTGGTGCCTCCTGAATCCGAGACCGAAATCGAGTGGCAGCTCCTGCAAACCGATCCGAATAATCCGGATCGCGGCGAGAAGCTCGACGAGGCCGACGTCGGCAATGCAAACGAATCCGTGACCCGTCGCTACGAGTTCTACAAGTACACGGGCGCATACGACCCGGAGAACCACGAGGCGTTGAACGAAACCTACGATCCCGCCTACGTCGGTGACTATCTTGGAAATCAGAATGTCGCGGCAAACTTCGCGCTTGTTCCGGAGCCGAGCACGCTCGTGCTGGCCATCTCCTGCCTGGCAGGTCTGGGCTTCGTCGCACTGCGGAAGAAGTTCCCTCGGGCTTAACCCGCGGCCATAAAACTCGCAACGCCACCAGCCCCGCCCGGCCACTCGGTCTGGCGGGGTTCTTTCATTGGGCGACCGCGTTGGCACTTTTTGCTACACTGCGCTGCGCATCCGCCAAACCACGGAGCAATCGCATGCAACTCGATCGCGTGGCGAGATTCGACTCCTCGAGTCCCGAGTACACCCAGGCCTTTCAAACCTTTCTGGCCCACACCGACCAAAAGACAAAGGCCCTCCAGTGGCTCGACCGCGAGGTCGACGGGCTTGCCCGCAAGCAAACAGCCATCGACTCGGGCGCCGGCACCGGCAAGCTCACCGCGTGGCTCGTCGAAAGGTTCGCCAGCGTCGTCGGGCTGGAACCCAACCCGACGCTCGCCGCCGAGTTCCGCCAGACCTGTCCCACGGCCACGCTGCTGCCGCACACCATCGTCGACGCCAACCCGCCGCAGGCCGCCGACTTCGTGCTCTGTTCGCACGTCTTCTACTACATCCCGCGCGATGCATGGGAGGCAAACCTTCTCCACCTAATCGACTGGCTATCCGCGGGCGGCACGCTGGCAATCGCTTTGCAAAATCCGGCCACCGACTGCTCGCAAATGGTCGCCCACTTCCTCGACCTGAAGTTCGATCTGGAGGACCTCGCCGCCATCGCCCGCGCTATCCCGGGCAGCCCCTACGCGGTCACGCAAGAAACCATCTCCGCCCACATTCGCACCCCCGACCTCCCCACCACCTACCAGGTCGCCGAGTTCATTCTCAGCGCCCATCCCATGCCCAACCCACCGCGTTGCACCGAGCTGGAAGAGTACATCGGCCGCTTCGCCCAGCCGGATGGCGGGTACCGGCTCTCGTGCCACCAGGATTTTCTGCGCGTCGTGCGGCGCGGGTAACGCGGATTCGACGGAACGTCTTGTCGAACCGGAATTAAGGAACTGGTCGCGTCGGAGCCGAAGGCGCGGCAAGACGATTGCACGCTCAGGTCATGCCCTCGTTGCGCCGCCCATGCGGACGCGCTAGACGCGTTATACACGGCCCCCCGAGAAGCGCGAAAACGCATCCACCCAAGGATCTCACGACGGACAAAAGGACTACCGTCTGTGCCCAGCTTTGCCTCGTGGACCATTGACAGGCAAGTCGTCACTTGCCTATAGTGGCGTATGTCTGATATCTATGAGGCGATCAGTGTGCCGGCCCGCCGAGCGATTTTGGACGAACTCCACGATCGCGACGGGCAGACACTTTTCGAACTTTGTGCTCGCCTAACGATGAAGCACGGGCTGAACCTTTCGCGGCAGGCAATCTCTCAACACTTGAACGTGCTGGAGAGTGTCGGACTGGTCTCAGCCAAGCGGGAGGGCCGATACAAGTACCACTTCATCCATACGACGCCGCTGGAAGAAATCATCCGACGGTGGCGCCCGACAAAGGGAAAACGCAAATGAGAATTGTCTTAACCAGCGTCTTTGTTGACGACCAGGAAAAAGCCCTCCGTTTCTATACGGACAAATTGGGATTCGTGAAGAAAAACGATATTCCCTTGGGTGAGCACCGCTGGTTGACGTTGGTTTCACCGCAGGCGGTCGACGGCGTCGAGTTGCTCCTGGAGCCTTCGGAACATCCTGCCGTTCGTCCCTTCAAAGCGGCGCTGGTTGACGACGGTATTCCCTTTACTTCCTTCGGAGTGGACGACGTACAGAGGGAATATGAACGCCTCACCGCGCAAGGCGTCACATTCACACAACCTCCCGTGGCTATGGGGCCTGTGACCACGGCGGTTTTGGACGACACTTGCGGCAATCTCATCCAGATCGCCCAGAAACACTAGCCATGAATACGGACAGAGCTCGGTTGCCGGCCTTCACAAAAATCAAAGCGGTTCGTGTTCTTGTCGGCTGTCTTGCCGGAATGCTGATCGCGTTTCTGTTGCTCGTCGCGATCGAGTTGTTTAGCGCCGTCGTGCATCCCTTCCCGCCAGATTTCAGCGGAACGGAGGACGAAATGTGTCAGCACGTCGCACGCTATCCGGCCTGGGTGCTGGCCCTTGTCGTTCCTGCCTGGGGACTGACAGCGTTCGCAAGTACATGGACCGCCAAACAAATTGGGGGCCGAGCTAGCTTGCTACTCACTGGGCTGATGCTCTTGGCCGGATTCGTTTTTAACGTGTCGATGCTTCCTTATCCGATGTGGTTCAGGATTTCAAGCATCGTCGTGAGCGGAGCTGCCATCCTCGCGGCGAGTCGGCAATCGCTGCGAATGGGACGCAACTCGACGTAGCGGCGGCCAACGAGGCTTGCCGCTTGGTAGGGCCAGCAAATCCAGTGTGTCAAAACAAGGGTTGAACGGATAAACGAGAGCCATTTTACGTCCAAGTGAACGCCGCGCCGATTCCCTGCGACGCTCCGCTGATGATGGCTGTTTCGCGTGGGCCGCTCCTGAGCTTTGCCTGGACAACGTCTTGACACCGGAAAGGAGTCGCCGACGGTCAAGCAGGCTAGAAATCCGCATCCAGCACGATGCGGTAGCGGGCCTTGCCTGATGCGAGTCGGGTGAAGGCCTCGTTGATTCTGCTCATCGGGAAATGTTCGGTTTGCGGCGTGATCTTGTGCCGTGCAGCGAAGTCGAGCATTGTCTCGATCGCCACCGGCGAGCCTGACGGCGAACCCGAGACGCTACGTTGCTGTAAGATGAGTGAGAATGCGGCTACCGGAATCGGTTCTAACACAGCGCCGACGACGTGCAACCGGCCGTTGGGCGCCAGCGTGCCGATCATCGCGTCCCAATCCAGCTTCACGTTGACGGTGCTGATCAGAAGGTCGAAGCTGCCACCAAGCTTTTTAATCGCCGCCGAGTCCTTGCTCGATACGACCTGGTTCGCCCCGAATCCCTTTGCCTCGTCGAATTTGCTCTCGCTCGACGTGAACGCCGTCACGTCGCACGCGTAGGCCGCCGCGAATTTGACCGCCATGTGGCCTAGGCCGCCAATGCCGATGATGCCCACTCGGTCCGTTGGCTTGGCATAGTTTGCCAGCGGCGCAAAAACGGTGATGCCTCCGCATAGGAGCGGTCCGGTCTCGGAGTAGTTGAGCTTGTCCGGCAGTGGTATGGTCCAAGCCCAGTGCGCGCGGATATGGGTGGCAAACCCACCACGATGACCGAAGATGGTTGGCTGCACTTGCGGGCAAAGGTGATGGTTGCCCGACATGCATTGGTGACAGTGCATGCAGCTTCCCGAGTTCCAGCCAACACCGACCCGCTGTCCGACCTCGATTCCCTTGGCATTCGGACCGACGGCCGTGACCCGTCCAGTCACTTCGTGTCCGAGAATCGCGGGGTACTGCGAATTGCCCCAATCATTGTTCAGCGCCGAGAGATCCGAGTGACACAAGCCGCAATGTTCGACGGCGACCTCAACGTCCTCGGCCCCAAGTGGTCCAAGTTCGAGCGTTTCCAATACCATGGGTTGTTTCGCCGCCGTGGCAACCCATGCTTTGTAGCCTCCGGCGGATTGGGCCGTTGAGGTAGACGCCGATGGGCTCTGCTTCAATTCGCGGGCCGGTTTGTTGCGGGTTTGGCCGGAAGTGGACATGGGTATTCCTTTTCTGCGATTCGGATTGAGTAAGCGCCGCGACGTGGACCGAGCGAGAGTTTCCGGTGCGTGCCGGTTGGTGATCACCGTAGCAGTCGGCTTCCACATTTTGAAGTTGAACGCGCGCAGTCCAGCTCATTTGCGTGCAAACCACATGCCTTACTGCCAGCGCTCGCTCGCGCAATCACGCGGCGGTTAGCATCCTCGGCGAGACGCTTGCCTTCGCGCGCAACTAGATTCTCAGCGCACCTAGGTTGCGCGTCGCCCCGTTGCATAAGCCCCAGCGCCCCAAAGCGTTTTGTGGTCGCGGCGTGCCCGATGATCTTGTGTCTTGCCTCGATTAATTCGATGTTGAAGCATTGCCCTTAGAATCTTGCGCTCACCGCCTCCCTTTGGCATATTACGCAGGCTGCCTCGATGTCCCCTCGCCAATCGATTGGACTTCTTGCTCACACGACACTCAACGGGGTTGCTGACAGAGCATGCCCTGCCGCCGAGGTGGCAATATGCCGTCGGGCCAATGATGTTTTCTACCTTTGGCTCACACCAAACCACCAGGTCCGTTGAATAAGTCCGATTTGAACAAACAGTCGTTGTTCTGGAACGTTGCGATACGTTAAGACATCCCTTCGACGGAACGATGACCGCCGAATTGCTTGAATGCCGGCCCATCAGTCGAGCGATTTGCAGGAGTGCTCTGAACCTACTTTCTATTTGCAGCTCCGCGGGCATGGTGCGAACGGCACTCCAAACACACTGGCCAGTCCTGCGCAATCCGATCATCATGGTGGGGGGAGGGAAGAAGATGGCGGCAATCGTTCTCGACGGTAAACTGTTGGCGCGGCAAATCGAAGCAGAACTTGCCGTCCGTGTCCATAGGCTCAAGGACAGAGCTGGCGGCAAACCGCCCGTCCTGGCAACCATTCTGGTTGGCGACGATCCTGCCTCGGCCACCTACGTGCGCATGAAGGGAAATGCCTGCCAGCGTATGGGGATGGACTCTCTGCGAATTGTCCTGCCACAAGAGACCACCACCGAGCAGTTGCTCGACCAAATCGATCGATTAAACTCCGACGCTGACGTGCGGGGGATTCTCTTGCAACACCCTGTCCCGCCGCAAATTGCCGAACGCCTTTGTTTCGACCGGATCAGTATCGAGAAGGACGTGGACGGCGTGACCTGCCACGGGTTTGGCAGAATGGCCATGAGTGAGCCAGCCTATGGCTCTGCGACGCCTGCTGGAATGATGCGGCTATTGCGACACTACGAAATCCCGATTGAAGCGCGGCATGCCGTGGTTGTGGGCCGAAGTCCGATCCTCGGCAAACCGGTGGCCATGATGCTCTTGAATGCCAACGCCACGGTGACGATGTGTCACTCCAAGACACACGGACTCCCCGAGCTGGTCGCCCAGGCCGACATCGTGGTCGGGGCCGTTGGTAAACCGGAGTTCATCAAAGGGTCCTGGATCAAAGCCGGCGCCGTTGTCGTCGACGCGGGCTATCATCCCGGCAACGTTGGTGACGTTGAACTCGCCGCGGTCATTGACAAATGTTCGGCCTACACTCCAGTCCCGGGTGGTGTGGGACCGATGACGATCGCCACACTCATGGCCCAAACGGTCGAGGCCGCGGAGAAGTGTGCGCTGGCCGGGTGAGATGTTGAGGCGCCAATCACATAGCTTCTCAGCTAGCCATGCCTTTTGGTGGATGTAGGGTTTCGACCATACTTACGGCACGGCAGATGCGTGCCGGACACCGCCCACCACTTGATTTTGCACGCATTGCGCGACTCACTGCTCAAGATAGGCAATCGCGTTCGGATAATCGATCGTCAGGCGAAAATGACGAAAAAAGTTGCCGCCGATTGACGCCGAAATCGGAGCATCCATGAACGACGACATCCAAGCGTAGCTACCATCGCCGCGGCACGTGAACCAGACGGGGCCCGCGTGCAGGCCGGCTACTTCGATCTCGGGCACCTCAATTAGATCCGCATCGCTCATCTCACACCCCTTGTTGATTACACGCCACTCGGGGTGCGCCTTGTGCCAGTGGTCGAACAGTCTGGCGGAGACGAAACTAGTCGCACGTTCGGAGTCGCCTGGCTCGCCAACCATTTTAGTCGCCTCGGGGGTCAGCCACACTGTGGCGCCCGTATCGAGAAGCGCTTCGATCGGCTCGCCAGCGACGCGGATCGTGAACCGCGGATGATGACCCGTGCGGATGCCGAATTGATGTAAGAACCCCAGCGGTATGGCGTGAGCCGCTTCCGATGGAGAGGGAGAGAACGGCTGGTGGTGCAGGATGAGCTTTTGCGCCGGGTAGTCGAACGTCCACACTCCACCGGCAAACCATCGCTGGCCAAGCATGCCGTCTCCGCCCATGTCCGCGACCGACATCCACTTCTCGGCACCCGTCACCTCAGGAATCCACGCTGTTGGGCGAAAGGCCGGGAGTCGAGTCAGCATCGAGCCAAAAACGGAAATCGGCTGCATTCCCGTGCGTTCAACTGCCTGTTTAGTTACGTACAGTCCGCCACCAGTGTCAGTCAGCAAGGTTAGCTTAACGCCCGCGGAGGTCTCCGGCTCGACGTAGATCAGCCCATTGGAAAATCGCGTGGGCAACTGCGCGTTGTGCGCGACACGGTGCACTCCCGGCAGCATCCACCAGAGCAATGCCGCTGCCGCCACGACAAATAGCAGCAACACCAGGCCCAGAAACCGCCAAATTCGCCGCTTCCTTGGCGTGGCTGGTTTCAAAGGTTCCCGCGTGACTTCATCTGTGGGCATCGATTCCCAACCCCCGAGGCCTCAATTCGACGAAAAACGTCCAAGTCAATGGCCTGATTATCGCCTCGGAGCACTTCCGCGTCGAGCTAAGCTGTTGGCCCCAGTTATGATGACCTCCAATCACAGCCGGGACGGCGGCTGGCCCGTCAAACCGACTTCCTTTCGGAATCTCGAAGAACGGCAGTCTGATGAGAGCCACCGCTGGGCTCGTTCTCGATTCTCACTCGGGTTTTTTTGACGCACGCTTCCAACGCCGCGAACTCACGCCGCTTACGAGCCTCGCGATCGATTGAACGTTGGCCGCCAAAACGGCTTGAAGCGGAGCGCATCGAAGGAACGGTTCTTGGCATCACCCTCCAAATCCCCCCGTCAAATGGCCAGCGACGGTCGTGCAATTTCCCCCACTATTTTTCAATCGAATCGCAAACGACACGCGGCTCGGACGGCCTGGAACGAGCGGTGGAGGCCGCGGCGAAGTTACGCTGCGCGTGAATCACGACGACGATTAGTGGCACCGCGACGCAGGACCAGGCGGCCGGCACCTCGCCAACCTGGCGCGAGCGTGCGTAGCGGAGGGAGTTCGACGGTCCACGCCAACAACGGCGCAAGCAGCAGCCATGCCGCGAAGCTGGTCGAAAGGCTGCCGAAGAATCGGCCGACGAGCACCACCGCAAAGATGCCAACCACCCCCATCCCCAGGCTGCCCCTGTTCGTCGGCTGCGGATGGGTGATGTACGACGCGACCGTCGCACCGGCCAGCGCACCGGCCAGACCCAGTCCCAACAGTCCTCCACGGTAATAGCCCGAAAGCATGACTGTAAAGGCGGCCGCCGATGCGTCGAGAACCAGGACCCACAGCACTGCCGGAGTCGAAGTCCGCGATTGCAGACAGCTCAACGTCGTCCACACTAGCGCTAGAATACCGGCGAGTCCGCCCAAGACAATGGTCGCCTGGGCGGGCGACCATTCGGCCGAATTCGGTCCGTTCAGATCCGTCAGATACACCGTGTTGTGAAGCAGGATCGGCGTTGCCACGGCCGCCAGTCCCACGCGAACGACCCACGCCGCTCGGCCCGACCGCATCCTCGCCGTCAGGGTTTCGACCACCACCGTTAACGGCACGAGTACCGTTAGAATCCGTGAGCGGTCCTCGAGCGCGGGCCAATTCGGCCATCGATCGGTAACGCCGCTGGCCGCAAGGACTCCGGCACCAATGGCCCAGCTCCAGCATGCGGTTCGTGGCCACTGGCGCCGCGTGCCCCAGGCGGCCAAGAGCATGACCGCGACGGCAGTCAGCGCCCCGGTCAGCACCGCCTTCGCCAGCAGAACGACATCCAGCATTCGCGCCATCTCCCGTGGTGCGCGGGTCGCCAGGCGCACGGTACGGTTCGCTTCGCGAAACGTCCGCAGGCGTGATTTTACCTGGCCGCCTCGATACCGATCATAATCGGAATCTCGTCGCCCAACGCCTTGGGCTCGGCGTCCACGCCAAAGTCGCTGCGTCGAATTGAGAATGTCGAGACCAGTCCGATCCGCTTGGTTCCCTTGGGAAACTCAACAACCTTGTTGCCCCCCTCAAGCGTGAACGAAACGGACTTGGTTACCCCGTGCAATGTCAGGTCACCGGTCACCTTGTAACCACCGTCAACGGCATCGACCTTCGTGCTTTGAAACGACATGGTCGGAAACTGCTTGACATTGAAATAGTCGGGAGCGCGGAGGTGCTCGTCGCGTTTGACGTTGTTCGTATCGATGCTCTCGATCGGAATCGACATTTCAAACGACGACTTGCTCGGATCGGCCGAATCGATCGTGATCTTTCCCGAGAATGCGTTGAAACGTCCGTGTATATTGCTGATTCCAGCGTGAGAGATCATAAACGAGATCGAGGAATGTACCGGGTCGACCGTGTAAGTGTCGCCCGCACGCGCCATGGTACCGCAGGTCATCAAAATCATCGCCAGAATGGAACGCCGAATTGCCGCCGTCATGTTTTCACCTGTGAGCAGAGTCGTAGGAATCAACGCGAGAGCATCATAACCCGTTGCCAAAGGGAACTCCACCAAAAGTGCCGAATCGTCGGAAAGCGGCGAGCCGCAACAACGGAACCGTTGCGGAATCTGGCTCACCAGCAGGGATCAAACTCGCATTGACGCGCGTTACAATGGTGCTCGCATCAAGTGCGAAACGCCGGCAGGCGGCGGCGCCCCGGGAATGCTTCGGCCGGCTGCTGGGCAACTCATGGATCAGCGATGAGCAACGGCAGCTTCGGCAAACTTGGAGTTTGGGCCTGAAATGACGATGCCGTTAATTCGCTAGCCCTCAATCGTTGTCCCTCAGACATCGGAACGAGTAAGACTGAAAGTACCATCGTATGCAGCCACGACCGTTGGTCTTCTTAGCCGGAGTGTTGACAGTATGCATGACGCATGGTCGCTTGATCGCGGAGGAACCGGCTTCAGCAGAGCCGCAGGCGCCGGTGAGCCGATCGACAGGCTCCGTGGAAGGCACCGTGATCTATCGAGAAGATGCTCGGCGCCCGTGGCGATATGCCCGCTACTACGTGAAAGATCGTCAGCAGGGACAGCTTGCCGAGGCCGTCGTCGCGCTGAAATCCCCAGCCGTCCCGCGTGAGCCGTCCGACAAACCGGCCACCGTCGTCGTCGACCAGCAGAACTTCCAGTTCATCCCGGAAACGCTTGCAATTCGGGCTGGAGATCGCGTCAAATTTCTCAATAGCGACAAAGAGGTGCACAGCGTGCGGACCTCGGATTCGAGGCACTCGTTCAACACCAGCATGCCGTCCGGCGGAGAGCACGTGGAAACCTTTCGACGGGCGGGTGGCATCCGCTTGCCGTACCAGATTGGGTGTGCTTACCATAGCGCCATGCGAGCTTGGATCTACGTGTTCGATCACCCGTATTATCAACTTACGAGCACCGATGGCCGCTTTCGCCTGGCGAACATTCCGGCGGGAGAATACGTGCTGGAAATGGTCCACCCGGCCGGACAATTGCGCTCGAGCCGGAAGATCAAAGTCGAGGCCGGCAAAACAACGCAACTCGATATTGTTGTTTCGCCGGACGACGCGCCTGCCAAGCGTCCGTAGGTTAAAGTTCCCACTCGTTTCCGCCAACCGCCACCCGCTCGAGCAATCCGAAGGAGAGAATCGATGAAGCAGCAACCGCAGACACGACGCGAGGCGCTCAAAGTCGGTTCCGCGGCCATTGCCGCCGCGGTGGCTCACCTGTCGATGCCCGGCTTCGTATTTCCCGGCGAGGGGTCCGACGAAGAACTCGTTCCCTTTCTCGACATGCCGCGAACGCCGCCCAACCGGCTCGACTGGGAAACCCTCGACTCGTGGATCACGCCCGCCGATCAGGTCTTTAGCGTCCAGCACTACGATATACCGGAAGTGGACGTCGATAATTTCAAACTCGAATTCACGGGACTCATCGACACGCCGAAAACCTTCACGCTCGATCAATTGAAAGCCCTGCCGAAGAAAGAACAGTTGATGACCTTGGAGTGTTCCGGAAACGGCGCGTCGAAGGGTTTCATGAATGCCATCTACAACGGAAAGTGGGTCGGAACGCCTCTGGCGCCGATTCTGCAGGAGTGCGGGCTGAAATCCGATGCGAAAGAGATTGTCTTTTTTGGCTACGACACCAACGAAGAAACCCTACGCAAAGGCACCGAACGTGAGCTAACCGTGAAGGTCCCTTTCGGCCGCAGCATGTCGATCGACGACGCGCTGAAGCTCAATCTATTGCTGGCCTACGAACGAGACGGAGAACCAATCGAGTGGCGAAACGGGGCTCCCGTGCGGCTGATTGTCCCCGGCTGGTATGGAATCGCCAATGTGAAATGGCTCAAGCGAATCGAAGTCCGCGACAGCCGCTATATGGGCCGTTTCATGGGCCGCGACTACGTGACCGTGCGGGGCGAGCGACGAGATGGCGAGGTCGTGTTCGTGGAGACCTCCGTTACGCGAATGAACCTGAAGTCGATCGTGGCCCGGATCACGCGCGGTCCGACGAAAGATGGAGCCATTCCACTGAAGGCCTATGGCGCTGCCTGGGACGACGGCACGGGAATTCAGAAAGTGCAAGTCAAAGTCGATGACGGACAGTGGCAGGACGCCACGCTCGATGAACACCCTCGGGCAAAGTTTTCCTGGGTATTCTTTTCGATCGACCTGGGTGCGCTACAGCCTGGCAAACACACCGTCGTCTCGCGGGCCATCGACGTGCACGGGCGTGTGCAACCCTCAGCAGAAGACGACGAGATCGCACTGAAGAAAACGTATTGGGAAGCTTTCCAGCAATGGCCCCGCGAGATCGACCTCAGCGCATGAACGGCGGCGACCGGTTCCCTCATGTTCGACAACCTGCCGCGGCCTCCAAGTTACCCTTGAAAGCGGTTCCGGGCGTGAGTTAATCTGTCACAACTGCGGCAAACCGTCCTGCAACAAGGCATCACGAAATATCGGCCGACGATGGATACAGACCCTCCGCACATTCTGCTCGAACAACAATCCGGCGTGCTGGTGCTGACCATCAACGAGAAGGAGATGGCGGAGTACGAACTGTGCACCGCGATCGGTCGCGAACTGGTGGATGCGATCAGCCAGGCCGACACCAGCGCGGTCGTTATCGATTTGCACAACCTCGAGTACATCGCCAGCGTCGGCGTCGTGCCATTCTTAAACGCCAAGCGCACTGTCAACGAGCGGCAGGGGCGCCTGGTGCTCTGCAATCTCAGCAGTTTCGTCCACGAAGTCTTCTCCGTGACGCAACTGCTGATCAATCCCACTTCGCAGAACTCCGTGTTCGAATGGGCCACGACGCGCGAGCAGGCAATCGAAATGTTGCAGAGCTAGCAATGCACTTATTGCCGCGAGCCCCATGGCTCTTTCGGCACCGAGTTCAAGCGATGTCACACGCACCGAGCCACCGGCCTGCGAGCCGGTTTCGCAGGAAATTTCAAGAATTCTCGGGTGGGAGAAATTGACACCCGGAAAGCGAGTCGCGAGACTTGCGAATAGCGTTCGCCGCCAACTTCCGCAAACGTGAGGGCCGCTGCCGTGCCCGGTGCTTAGAAGACGCCTGTGCCTTTTTTGTTTCGATTCGGCGCTCGCCGCAATCTGCCGCGACCGCCCGAAAAGGAGACGACTAATGAGCCGGACTATCGCGTCGATACACTTCTTTACGACGTTCCTCGTCGCGCCACTGGCAACTTTGGTGGTTGTTCTGGCGAGTGATCGTCAGGCCCACGCTACCACCTATCAATTCGTTCAGTCTTTCGGCACCTTTGGCACTGGCGACGGTGAGCTTAACATGCCGTATGGCTTGGCACTTGATGGGTCGGGCAACATTTGGGTCGTCGATTCCAGCAACTTCCGTGTTCAAGAATTCACCGGTAGCGGTGCGTACCTCACGCAATTTGGCACGTACGGCACTGGCAACGGTCAACTCCGATTTCCGTATGACCTGACGTTTGATGGGTCGGGCAACATCTGGGTCACCGATACGCTCAACCACCGTGTTCAAGAATTCACAAGCAGCGGCATATATGTTACGCAATTTGGCACGCTCGGCAGTGGCAATGGTCAGTTCAACTATCCATCAGCCATCGCAATCGATGGGTCCGGCAACATCTGGGTCGCCGATGGACAAAACAACCGGATCCAAGAATTCACCAGCAGTGGCACATACCTCACGCAATTTGGCAACTACGGTAGCGGCGATGGTCAGTTCAGTTTTCCAACGGGCTTGGCGGTCGATGGGTCGGGCAACATCTGGGTCGTCGATAGTGGCAACGCCCGCGTCCAGGAATTCACTAGTAGCGGGATATATGTTACTCAGTTCGGTTCGTTCGGCACTGGCAACGGCGAGTTCAACGACCCATCTTGTCTGACGATCGATGGTTCGGGCAATATCTGGGTCTCTGACTCGAACAACAACCGCGTCCAAGAATTCACCAGCAGTGGAGCGTACCTCACCCAATTTGGCATGTACGGCGGCGGCAACGGTCAGTTCGTTCTTCCGCTGGGCCTGAAGGTCGATGCCTTGGGCAATGTCTGGGTCGCCGATGGTGGCAACAACCGCGTCCAGGAGTTCAGCCCAGTGCCCGAGCCGACAACCGTGGGACTGGCAATTCTTGGTTCACTCGGCTTGGCTGCCTGGGGTTGCCAGCGGAAGCGCTAGGCCAATCGCGGGTCCACTGAGTTGTGACTCTCACGCCAGTTTCCAGCCCGCACGGTAATCGCGTCGCAAGAACCGTTCGGCGTCGGGGCAGTTCGAAGCCCGCATGTTCTGTGCGTCCCATTCGAGCCGCTCCCCCGCGCGAAAAGCAACGTTGCCCAGATGGTTGGCTTCGGTCAGCCAGCCGGCATACTCGAAGTTGCAGGTCGTCGGCTCGCCGGTCTTACAGGCGTGGATCCACTCGGCGTGGTGCCCGAGTGACTTGGGGATGAACGGTTCGGGCGGCGTGAAACCTTGAAACTTGTCTTCCGGCAACAGCAGATGCTTGCCGTAGTCGGAGAGCAACATTCCCTTGTCTCCCACGAACAAGACCCCGCTGCCCCATTGCGGTATGCCGCCGTCGCGCCACACGGCCGGCTTGTTGCGGCCTTGGTACCAGGTCAACTCGAGCCCCGGCGCCACGCCGCGCGGGCCATATTGATATGTGACCTGCATCGACGCAGGCGCGATTTCCGGATGTGGCGGCGGCCCCTTCGCCTCGACCGACAGCGGCGCCTCTAGCCCCAGGGCCCAAAACGGCAGGTCGACCCAATGGCTCCCCAGGTCGCTCATCGTGCCGTTGCCAAAATCCCACCAGCGGTACCATTTCGGCCCGGGGAAGTAAACACTGTGAAACGGCCGCTCGGGCGCGGGCCCCAGCCACAAGTCCCAGTTTAATTCTGGAGGTATCGGCTCCGCCTCGGCGGGCCGGCTTTGCACGAACACGATGTCGCCAGCCTCTTTGGCATCGGCTTCGCTTTGCAGTCCCCAGGCTCGATTAACCCAAACGTGAACTTCGCGCACGGGGCCGATGGCCTCCGTTTGAATCAACTCGACGACGCGGCGGAAATTGTCGCCGGCATGGATCTGCGTGCCCATTTGCGTCGCGACCTTGGCCCGTCCGGCCGCCTCGCGAATGATGCGCGCTTCCGACACGTTGTTGGTCAGCGGCTTCTCGCAATACACGTGCTTGCCGAGTTGCAATGCCGGCAGGGTGGCAAAGGCGTGCGAGTGTTCACAGGTGCTCACCACGACGGCGTCGAATTCGCCGGCATGGTCGTAGAGCCGGCGAAAGTCGGCGAAACAGCGTGCCCCCGGATGTGCCTCGGCTGCGCGGCCGAGGTTCTTGGCGTTCACGTCGCACAGCGCCACGATATTCTCCGACGCCACCGACTGCATGTTGCTTGCGCCTCGTCCACCGGCCCCAACGATGGCGATATTGAGCTTCTCGTTCAGTCCCCTGCCCCGCACCAAGGCGGGCGCCGCGAAAGTTGCCGCCCCGGCAATTGCCGTCGTGCCCAAAAAGCGGCGGCGATTCATTTTCGACGTGTCGCTGGTTCGGTGACTTCTGCTCTTTGGCATGGCCGGATCCCCGTCGATGGCTCGTTGTCGATGCATCACATCATACTCGATGGCACTGCCGCCGCGACGCCCCCCGAAAAAAGCGCGGTCCGACGATGCTGACCCCAGCTGCGGGCAAACCCGCCGGCCGTCAGCCGCCGGGCGCGAAGGGAAGGGAATGTCGCCGCGTCGACATCGCCGCGCACGCCCTGTACACTCGGAGGAGTTGAACTTGCGGATCGGTCAAACATCTTGGCGACTCGCGACACCGACTCGACCCAATTGAGCCGGTTGAATGCGATTGCCACTTGCAGGAGCGTTCATGTCTTTCCATTTGTTTACTGGAACGGACACGTATCTGGTCTCGCCCGAGCTGCGCGACGCCGTGAACGTCGCGTGCGCACTGGAAAAACCGCTGTTGATTCGCGGCGAGCCGGGTACGGGAAAAACCGTGCTCGCCGAGGCGATCGCCGAAAACCTTGGCAGCCCCCTTTTGACGTGGCACATCAAGTCGACCACCAAGGCCCAAGACGGGTTGTACGTCTACGACACCGTGCAGCGGCTCAACGACGCGCGCTTTGGCGGCGGCGATGTCGGCGATATTCGCCAGTACATCAAGTTCGGCCCGCTCGGACGAGCACTGCGGGCCGAGGAACGCGTGGTGCTGCTGATCGACGAGATCGACAAGGCCGACATGGAGTTTCCCAACGATCTGCTGCACGAGCTCGATCGCATGAATTTCACCGTGCTGGAAACGGGCGAGTGCGTTCGAGCCGCGCAGCGGCCGATCGTCGTGATCACGTCCAACAACGAAAAGGAGCTGCCCGACGCGTTCCTGCGGCGCTGCGTGTTCCATTACATCGAGTTTCCTGACAAGGAGACCATGGCCGACATCGTGCGCGTGCACCATCCCGACGTCGAAGACGAGCTGTTGCGCCAGGTCCTGTTGCGATTCTACTGGCTGCGCGATCTGCCCGAGGTGCGCAAGCGCCCCTCAACCAGCGAACTGATCGACTGGATCGCGGCGCTGCGGCGCGGCGGCATCACGCCCGAGGCAATCGCCAAAGAGCTGCCGTTCATGGGCGTGCTGCTGAAGCGCGAGAGCGACATCGAGACGGTGCTCACCAATCGCCGGTTCGGACGCGTGAGCTAACAACCGTTTGGCATTGTCGGCCCCAGGTCACTCATGTTTGTCGATTTCTTTTACCACCTGCGCGAGTTCGGACTGAAGGTGTCGACCACCGAGTGGCTGAGCCTGATGCGGGCGCTCGGCGCGGGGCACGCGCGGGCCGATCTGAACACGTTTTATCATCTGGCCCGGTGCCTGCTCGTCAAACGCGAGTCGGAGTACGACACGTACGATCGCGCGTTCGCCTCGTTCTTCGCCGATATCGCGTCGACGCCCGACATCGGCCAGGAACTGCTCGATTGGCTCGAGAACCCGATCCTGCCGGAAATCAGCGACGCAGATCGGGCCAAGCTGCAGGCCTTCGACCTCGACGAGCTGAACGATCGTTTTCGCAAGCTTTTGGAAGAGCAAACAGAGCGACACGACGGCGGCAACCGCTGGATCGGCACGGGCGGCACCTCGCCGTTCGGCCACGGCGGCGAGCACCCCACCGGCATACGCGTGGGAGGCGGCGGCGGAGGCCGCTCGGCAGTGCAGGTGGCCGGCTCAAGGCGCTATCGCAACTTGCGCAGCGATCGTATTCTCGACACGCGCCAGATCGGCATCGCGCTGCGCCGCCTGAAGCGACTCGACCGCGACGAAGGACCCGAGGAGCTCGAACTGGATACGACGATCGATCAGACTGCCCGCAATGGCGGCGAGATCGAACTGGTGTTCGGGCCGCCGCGGCGCAACCGTGTCAAGCTGCTGTTGCTGATGGATGTGGGTGGCTCGATGGACCCGCACACGCACCTGTGCGAGCGGCTGTTCAGCGCCGCGCATGCCGCCAATCATTTCAAGAAGTTCGAGCACCGGTTTTTTCACAATTGCGTCTACCAGCGGATCTATACCGACATGCAAACGCTCGAGGGCAAACCGACGAGCGAACTGCTCAAGACGCTCGATCAGACCTGGTCGGTCGTGTTTGTCGGCGACGCCTGGATGGCGCCCAGCGAGCTGACCCACAACTGGGGCGGCATCGACTTCGGCCGTCGCGATGCGACCGCCGGACTGACCTGGCTCGAGCGGATACGGCAGCGCGTGCCCAATTCCGTGTGGCTCAACCCCGAGCCGCACGGCCGCTGGAACGAGCCGAGCATCCGGTTGATTCGCCGCGTCTATCCAATGTTCGAACTGACCATCGACGGACTCACCGAGGCCGTCGACATGCTCCGTGGAACGCGACCGAATCGACCGTCAACGACTTGACCGCCTTGCAGCCGGTCCCGGCATTCCCTCAATAAACTCAAGGTCCCAAGCTCGGCCCATGGTTGAGAAGAACACCATGCGATACCTGGCGCCGGTGCCTGAACCCGTCACGGGTGCGCAGGGTAGCGGCATAAACATCCTTGTCGTCTACCCTTGATCCGCTTCCCACTCGTCCCGTCGATGTGTGCTGTGCCGGAATTGCTTGATTCCCAGCCACAGCAACAGCGCCGAAACGGTGTGAGCTGCCGTGGTCACAATCAGTATCGAATACCGCAACATGGCTTCGTCGCGGAACCCGAAATCGGTCACCCACGCGATTGCCGAAGGCCCTAGCCCCAGGCCAATCAGATTCAGGACAAACAAATATAGGGCCGATGCCTGGCCGCGCATCGTATTGGGCATCATCTCCTGAATCGCGGCGGGTGCGACGCCGAACGGCATGGCTACAAAGAAAACGGTCGGCACTAGCAGCAACATGGCGATCGTACCGGACGGAACCAGGAGATAGGCAATTCCCGACGGCACCCAGATGACGGCGGCCAACAAGCCCACGTACATCTTCGAGGCCGTTGTGCCGCTCCGCCCGATCCGGTCGGCCAGCCAGCCGCCGAGCACAATGCCCGAGGTGCCGAATAGCGCGACGATGGCGCCATAAATCACGCCGACGTCGGCTGGCTCCCAGCCGTGGGTGCGGTGGAAGAAGGCCGGAATCCAGGACGTCGTTCCGTACGACGAAAGGCTCAACAGGGCAAACCCTACGTTGTGGCAGACGAGCGTCTTCCAATTTCTGGAAAAGTAACCCGCGACCGCGGAGACAGAAACAACCGAAATACTCTCGCCGCGTTTGGTTTGGATACGCCGCACGCCGCGGCGAATCGGTTCCTTGACCGTCACAAAAATCAAAGCCAGCGCCAACCCTGGCAAGCCCAGCGCAAAAAACACAATCTGCCACGATCGCATTTCGCCGACCAAGGGAACGGTGAGAAACGGTTCGGCCCCGACCCAGCGAACGACCAGGCCGCCAATCAGGTACGACAGTCCCGTGCCGAGGTAGATACCCATCGAATAGACGCTGATCGCCGTGGCGAGCCGGTGGCGAGGGAAGGAATCGCTGATCATCGAGTACGCCGCCGGCGACAGGCTGGCCTCCCCGACGCCAACCCCCATCCGCAACAAAAGAAAATGCCAATAGCGATTGGCCAGGCCGCAGCCAGCGGTCATCAAGCTCCAGAAGAACAGCCCGCTGACGATCAGCCCGCGACGTGAGACGGTATCGGCCAGCCGACCAATCGGGATGCCGAAGAACGTGTAGAAAAGCGCGAAGCTCAGCCCCATCAAGTAGCTGAACTGCGTGTCGGAAATGTCCAGGTCACGCTTGATCGGACCGACCAGCAATCCAAGGATTTGCCGGTCCATGAACGAAAACACATAGACGACCATCAGCACGCCGACGACATACCACGAGTACGCCGCCGGTGGGTAAGGTGGCTCCAGCCGGTCACCGTTCCCCGCCGCGAGCCGCGTGCTGGATCCGGTCCGTATGCTTTCGGTACTTGCTTTTTCCGGAACCATCTCGCGAGCCCACCCAGGCAGATGAAGATCCGACCGCCGACCCGATGATATCGCCCTGGCGCGGAAGAGGAGCAAACATTCTCGAAATTTCGAGCCATTGGCGGCCGCCGCTCGAACCCATTCTCAGCAACGGAAACCTCGAGCCTCGTGAAATCGATGTCGCGGCCGTGGTTGCAGTTCCGAAATCTTGGGGCAATTCGTGCGACGGATTCTTCCGCGTCACCCAACGTCAAGTTCAGAGATATTCGGAACGTTAATTGATGATCCGGGTTCGGGAACGCTGCCGGCCGAAACTTCGGCAGCTTGTTGAGTTCCGGCGCAGGAGTGCCGGCAAACGAAGGTTTTTTGAGAGCGACTCCGGCGGCCAGACGCAATCACTCCCCAATGACCGGCTCAATTTCCAACCGGCTGGGGCCGGAAAAACGACTGGTACAGCTTGTTCTCGCTAACTGTGAACACGACAATTGCGGTCGCGAAGCTCGGCCGTGTGACGTGGTTTTGATAAAACCCTATTGACGATTCATTGCCAAGGAGACTCAGCCGTGAACGTTCGCACCGCTGCCAGCCGCGTAGTCTCGGCGTTGGTCGGCTGCTCGTTGGGCTTGGCACTCGTGACTTCGTCATCGGCACAGATCACAACCCCAAACTCAGAAACATGCAGCTCGCCTGGCGTGGCGGACGCGTTATCCGCGTGGGACAAAGGCTGCGCGGCTATTCGGTCTTATGACGTTTTTCTGCGCCGAGAGCAAAACGTTTTTGAACACCAAAGATTGGTCGCCTCGTACGGTTCCATTAATCGACACAGAAGTGTCCCACCAGATTTTCAGATCGGGAATGCAACGAATTGAACTGGGGGTCACTAGACCAGGGCAGCCCGCGATCAAAACCTTTGTTTGGGACGGAAAGACGGCAAAAAGCTATATTGCGGAAGCCAAAGAGTTTATCGTGGACCTATCTCGGTCTAACAAGCCCGGCGGCCTTGACTACGAGACGTGGTTCAACGCACCTTCCTCGATGACCTATGCAGATATCCTGCGTGAGCGTCCGAATACAAAGCTTGAGGGGAATAAGGGTGACCAATGCATTCTCTATACGCCGCCTGCGAGTGGTCAGTTTGAGTTGTCGCCTTTCGGCTTCCGCGTCTCGCTTGACATGAAGAAGAACGCGCTACCAAGCCGCATCGAGTACCTGCTGGCGGTTTCGGGACAGGAAGTTGTTTCTACCCGATCCGACATAACGCTTGAGAAAGTTGCGCCAGGTGTTTGGGCGCCGGTAAAGTGTACCACCGCTGTATTTCCGCCAATTGTTCAGAACGCTGTACCTCCGCGCAAGTTGGCTGAGACAGTCGGAGTCTTAAGCCGCGGCCATTCAAAGTTCAACAAGGAGATTCCCGAAACGGCATTTCGTCTTGAGTCGCCTTTGGGGGCGCGCGTTGTCGATCGAACGGGCGAGCATCAGGCTGCTGTCTTGTTCGCGAAATCTACGGACGTGGAGGCCAGAATCTCTGCCGCCATCACAGACGCACGGCTCGGCAAAGTGCACGTACTGCTCATACTTGGAATGCCAGAGGATCGAGCCAGCCACCAACTTGCCCGCCTCTACCAGGGCATCTACGACAATGACTTGGTATTTCGTGAAAAACTGGGAAGCTATCGTGCCGTTGGAGTCAATGCGAAGGATCCGGCCACAGTGAAGGCTTTATCGGACTTCGATGCTTCGAACGAAACGCTAGGTCCACCTGCCCTCCTTGTACTCAGTGCCGACGGAAAGGTTGTCGGCGTCCAGAGCTTTGCCCCCGCTGAGGCAGGCGGGAAGATCGATCGCAAGGCAATTGAGAAGTTTCTCGCCGAATATAAGCCGAGCAATTTCGATGCGCAGCTGCTTCTTGACGCCGCATTGGAACAAGCTCGTCGTGAGAACAAGCGAGTCTATATTCAAGAGACGTCCATGTCTTGTGCTCCTTGCCTCTCGATGTCGCGTTTTCTGGACCAACACAAGGCAATCATCGACCAAGACTTCATCGTGCTCAAAATGTTCCGTGAGCGATATGCCAACGGTGGCCAAGTAATGGACAAAGTGCGCAAAGACAACTCAGGCGGTATCCCCTGGGTCGCCATTTTGGACGCTCAAGGGAACGTTCTTGCCAGTAGCAACGACGCCGAGGGCAAAAATATTGGATTCCCGTACGAGACCGCCGGCATTGAACATTTCCTGAAGATGTTGTCATCGACCGGGCAACGGATCACACCTGATCAAGTGCAGCAACTCCGACAGGCGCTGGTCGAACGCGCTAAAGTCGCGCCGAAGTCGAGAGAGCCAGCCACAGACCGCTAACACAATAGTGCTGTAAGAAGTCGTCCTTGGTTAGACGACGCGCGCCCTCTGTTCTCGATACTCCGCCGCCTCCTTTGAGCCAAGGTGGCAGACCAGCGTCTGTTCGCTGCGGCGGTGTGGGCACTATAACGCCGCGGTACGAGCCGTGCTCAGGCAGTCGCGAAGTCGGCAAATCGTGCACGCCATTGCGACTACCGAAATTCCTTCAGTCACATCGTCCGCGGTGTGTCGGCCCGGACACAGGCTAGAGGACAATTGCGCACCGAGGTCACGCTCACGAATGGTGCGTGGTTCTACGCACCATTCGACGAACCAGGATCGCGTATCCCGTGCCTTTCAACAACACCGCTTGGGCGGCTCGACCCGTGAAGCGCGACATACCGGATGGTTTTGTCCGCCCGGCGGCGAAATGCATTTGGACATTTCCACTGCCAAATCTGCTTCGCCCAATGAAGCGGTGCTTTGCCGCGAGCACGTGTATCGCACTCCAAGCAGTAACTCCGTAACTCGTGGTTCGGCGTTTCGTTACCGGGTTGGAGTGGGCTGCACAATCGACGGGCTCTTTCACCAGCGTCGACCGCGGATTTGCGCGGCCCGGCCCTCTCGCGTGCCGAGCGGCGAGTGTTTATCCTGGGGCGTATGAAGACCTTCACTCGAATGATCGCTGGCGTAACATGGTGCAGCCTTGTCATATCTATCACGGCTGGAAACCTGGCGCGGGGGGCCGACGCGCCGCGCGAGGTTGTGGTCTTCGAGCCGCCCGGCGTGAAGCTGCGGCCGACCATTCAAGGTGAGCCGGCGGTGCTGCTGAGTGGACGATTGCTGACGCCCGCGGGTAAAAATGTCAAAACGCAGTCGTATAGCTGGGGGATGGCCGTCAGTCCCGACGAAACTCAGGCCGCGCTCATCAGCAACGGGGCAATTCAATTCCTGGCCCTCGATCCGCCGCGGGTGCTGGATCGCGTCACGCCGTTTGCCAGTCTGGACAAGCGGCGGTCGGATGACGGCATGTACATGGGCGTGTGCTATTCGCCCGACGGATCGAAGCTGTACGTGAGCAGCGCGAATCGCGGCTTGATCGTGGTGTTTGACACCAAGAGCCGACAGCCCACCGGCACCATTGGGATCAATGGAGACGGCTTTGAGGATAGCTTCCTGGGCGATTTCACGGTTCGTTCCGATGGCCGCCAATTGTATGCCTGCGATCAGTTCAACTATCGCCTGGTCACGGTCGATCTGAAGCTGGGCAACGTGACCAGGTCGGTGCGCGTGGGGCGTAATCCGTTCAGCGTTTGCCTGTCGCCCGACGAGCAGCACGCCTGGGTATCGAACGTGGGCATGTTCGAGTACCCGCTGCTACCCGGCGTGAACGCCGCGAATCGCGCCACGGCCGGGCTTTCGTTTCCGGCTTACGGTGTACCGTCGAAAGAGGCCGAACAAGGCGTGATGGTGGGAGGATTGTGGATTCCAGGCCTGGGAAGTCCCAATCATCCGGACGCGATGTCGGTGTTCAAAGTCAACTTGCAGAGCGGCAAGGTCGAGGCGCGGATCAAGACGGGGTATCTCGTCGGTGCCCGGCGGAAGAACATCAACACCGTGGGAGGTGCCAGTCCGGCAACCGTGGCCGTGGGCCGCCGCGCCGCCTATGTGTCGAATGCCACGAACGACACCATTTCCGTCATCGACACGACGAAAAATAAAATCGTTTCGCAGATCGAGTTGAACGTGCCCGGCCTGGAAGGCTTGCGCGGCGTGTTGCCGTTTGGACTCGACTTGAGCCCGGACGAGTCGAAGCTGTACGTGGCCTGCGCGGGTCTCAATGCCGTGGCCGTGGTCGATACCGCTGCGAGCAAACTGGAAGGCTACATTCCCGCCGGCTGGTTCTGCTCGTTTGTGCAGGTTTCGAAGAGTGGGCGAGAGCTGTTCGTTTCGAGCGCCAAGGGGCTGGGGTCCGGTCCGAATGGCGGGAAAGGCTTCGTTGCGCCCGAGCGCGGGTCGCACCCCGGCGACATCATGCAAGGCTTGTTCGCGCGCGTCGAAGTGCCGGACGCACAACCGTTGGCAACGTACACCGGCCAGGTCGTGAGCAATACGTACCGCCGGAAAACGGTGGTCGACGACGGCCGCAATCCGCTGCCGCCGGCCTCCGGTGTGCGCAAGAGTCCGATCGAGCACGTCGTGTTCATCGTGAAGGAAAACCGCACCTTCGACCAGGTTTTTGGCCAGCGGGCCGGCGTCGATGGAGACCCCACGCTGGCCGGTCTGGGACTCGGCGTCACACTGCGCAATGAGGAGGGACAGGTCGTGAACGATGTCGACGTTACGCCGAATCATCACGCCATTGCCGACCAATTCGCGATCAGCCAGAACTTCTATTGCGACGCCGATCAATCGAACACGGGTCATCGTTGGGTCGTGGGCGTGTATCCGAACGAATGGGTGGAAGTCAACGCGCGCTCGCGGATCGAGTCGCGACTGTTCAGCTCCGCACCGGGGCGCCGGTACGTCAACGGCTCGAGCGCCACGGTGATGCCCGAAGACTACAACGAGGCCGGCGCCTGTGGGAGCACCTGGCGCGCCGCGGGGTTGCGTTCTTCAACTTCGGCTTCGGCACCGAGATGCCGATGTCGATCGAGGAGCAGATCCACAAGCACACCGGCATCCAAATGAGTGTCAGCTTTCCGCTGCCCAAGCCGCTGTTCGATAATACGTCGCGCAACTATCCGACCTACAACATGAGTATTCCGGACCAGTACCGGGCCGACGTGTTCGAGCGCGAGTTTCAGGAGCGCTGGGGCCCGGGACGCGAGGCGCTGCCACGGTTGATCACGCTGGTGCTGCCAAACGACCACATGACGGGTGCAAATCCCGAGGGGGGCTATCCCTTTAGTGAATCGTACGTGGCCGACAACGATCTGGCGCTCGGGCGGATTGTGCAGCTGCTCTCGCACTCGCCGTACTGGCAAAAAATGCTGATCGTCGTCACCGAGGACGATCCGCAAGGCGGGCGCGATCACGTGGATGCGCACCGCTCGCTGCTTCTGCTGATCAGCCCTCATGTGAAGCGCGGTTACGTTTCGTCGACGCTGATGAATTTTGGCTCGGTGCTCAAGACGATCTTCACGCTGTTGGACCTTCCGTATTTGAACCAGTTCGATGCGACCGCCTCGCTGCCGCACGACATGTTTACCGACGCGGCGGATTTTGCGCCCTACGACCTGGTGCGCGTCGACCAGCGGATCTTCGACCCGGCCAAGGCACTCAAGCCGTTTGACCATGGCTTCGACTGGAAGAGCCTGCTCAAGTCGCCAAAAATGGACGACCCCGATGACATGCGTGCGGGCTTCGACGACGATGATGATGACGACGATTAGTCGCCGGCACCGGTAGTCAAAAGCGGCGCAAGTGTCGGCCGCCAGTTCTCGCTGAGGGCACAGCCAGAGGAGTCTCGTCGCTCGACGGCTGCCTTCTGGTGGATGTCTACTGCTTACCAGGCGCTTCCTGGGCCACTCGCTTGATGAAAAACATCGTGCGGCCCTCGCCGGTCGAATAGGAAATGTTGGCCGGGCGTTTCACTTTGGCCGCTGGATCGGAGAAGCAGATTTGGCAGGTATCTTTGCCGGAAAACTTGTAGATGCCGCGAAGGGTTCTGCCTTTGTGCGGGCCGTCGAGAAAGGTCAGGTTGATTTGCCGCGGCGACTTCGCCGGTTCGACGGCGAACGATAGGCTCACGTCGTCGATTTTCATGCCGCTCCAATGGATTTCGCTGCCGGCGATCGACCAACGCCACTGCTCGCGGGTGAGGGGAGGATTCGTGATCCGCTCCGGCCACCAATCGGAATAATAGAAGTCGAAGCTCCAAGTTCCTTGCAAGGCCCGCACATCGTCGTGCGCGGACTTTGCCTCCAGACGTGCGGTCGATCCGGCGGCCTGCGCCACTGGCGCCTGGCTTTCATCCTGCGACGGAGAAGCGTCCGACTGCGGCGCGGCAGCCACGCACTTGCCGAGGGGAATTGCCAAGGCGGCCAAGAGCGTGAGCCCAGCGAGCGCTCGGCGAGAGGCCAAACGCTGGTAGTGGTTTTCCAACACCATCTCAATCCTCCCATTGCAAATGCGGTGGAGGCGGCGTGTCAAACAACGCCCGCAATGTACGCTGTGCCTCAATCAACGTCAACGATTTCACCAGCCGCGGGTGGTCGCAGTTCCTGATGAGACAGGCGGTTGCTAGGTCGTCATGGGGACGACGTAAAAGATGACGGCGCAGAAGTGACAGATACTTCCGATAATGACAAAGACGTGCCAGATCGCGTGAAAGTATCGAATGTGGTCGAAGGCGAAAAAGATCACGCCGATCGTGTAGGCCAGGCCGCCGGCAAGCAGCCAGGCCAGCGCGCTGGCGGTACCGACTCCAACAGCGGCCTGGCGGCGATCAGGCAGGACCAGCCCAGGCCCAGGTACGAAGCCAGGGAGAGCGAACGCCAGCGGTCGCCCCAGGTAATCTTGGCGATGATGCCGAGGGTTGCGATGCCCCAGACCAGGCAGAACAGCAGCCAACTCCAGAATCCGTGCAAGTCTACCAGCGTGAACGGCGTGTAGGTGCCGGCAATCAGGAAGTAGATCGCGATGTGGTCGACGGTTTGCAGGATCTTCTTGAGGTGCGTCTCTCTGGCCAAATGGTAGAGAGTCGACGCGCCGTAGAGAACCACCAGCGACACGCCGTAAACCGAGCAGCCAACGATGTGTGGCAGATCGCCGCCGTACGCGGTCAGCACGATCAGCGAACAGAGACCGCCGATGGCCAGCGCCAGACCGATACCGTGCGTGACTCCGTTGGCAATCTCGTCCTCGATCGAAGCCCAACTGAGCTCGTAAGCTTGACCGGCATTCTCGTCACCCATTCGTGTCTCTCACTGCGCCGTTAGCCAAGTCGCCAAATATTGAGATTATCTATGCGCGATGGCGATGTCAAAAAACGGGGGTGGTGGTGAGGAGTCGGGCGCGAAGCGGGCTGATGAGGTCAGGCATTGTTACGAGTACTCGACCACTGGGTCGTCCGTTAGGGAGGCAACTCGTTCAAGCGAACGACCTGCAACCAGGGGCACGAACTTTTCAATTGCTGCACCGCCGCGTCCGAGACGTGCGAGCTATCGAGTTCCAAGCGGCGCAGCTCCACCAGCCCAGAAAAACGTTGCAAATCCTCGTCGGTGAGGGGACAGCCGGGCAAACATAACGTACGCAATTGCGCCATGCGGGCGATGTTCGTCAAGGTGGCGGCGGTAATCTGGCTGGGGCCGATCGCCAGGACTCGCAACTGAGTGAGCGACTTGAGAAACGACAAATCTTCGTCGCCCAGTTCTTGGGTTCCCTTGCCGTTGATCGCCAGCAGTTCCAACTTGGGATTCCGGCCGAGAACGGCCAGCCGCGCCTTGTGACCGCCAGGCGGCCAATTGATCCAAAGGCGCCGCAAGTGCGGCATTTTTGTGAGCGGTTCGAGTGTCCCGTCCGGCTCGACAATACAGTAGATGTCTTGCACGGGGATCGCATACATCCAATCAAGCAGGCCTTTCTGCTGCTCCCAGATTTGATTATCCGTCATTGCCACGCGGCAAGCTGCGGGATCGAGCTCGACGATGGATTTGATGACAGGACCGGGATGCGGACTACTGCCGGCAATGACAAAGTTGTTCACTGAAATGAATAGTGGCTTGGCATACTGCGAAGAGGTTGGCAACAGTCGTCCAGCCAACGAGACCGGCCCCCATCGCTTTGGTACGCTTTGCAATCCGACTACGCTTGGGCCAACCGATGGATCCGCCCGTTGTAAGACGTCGTGGACATGACGATGTTGGAGAACGACCTGCAACGTCCATCCAAACAACAGCGTCGCCACCAGCATGGTCAACACGCCGACTTGATACCATCGCGCATGTTTGCGGCGCCAGCGCTCGTACATCCAGCCGGCAACGGCAGAGATCGCCACCGCAACGACGGCGTCGGCCAACAATGCCAGGGGATAGAGGTCCAAAAGTCCCGCTCGGAGGTTCCAGTCCATGACGACGGTGAAATCACGTCGTGCAAACGGCCAGGGCCACCCGTGTTCCACGCAGTAATAAATCGCCCCCCCTGCGTCCTGGTCGTATTGAGCGTATTGAAAGGTGAAATCATGGTCGACGGCGTCGAAAGCCGCGTAGTTCCAGAGGACCATCAACAGGAGAACCAGCCCGGCAACGATCCACGCTGACGTTCGCCAGCGGGCAGCGCGCGTTGCGCGGTCTGGCGATTCGGCAGTTGGCGGTTGAACTGGCACGGAAAACCGTGGCGGGTGTTGGGGAGGAATTCGGCGGGAGCGATGCGAACGGCTCCGACACGTCGCATGTGTGTCGATTGAGAACCGTCAATGGGTGGCAACGATTGTTGGCGCGGTAGATGTCCAAACGCAAAAGTCAACATAACTACGCAGGTGGGAAAGTTCAATTCGCCAGGTTCGAGGGTCAAGCGGTGCTAAAACACGTTGAGTGGACCGCGGCGCGGGAACGGCGTCGACGAATTCGAACGCTTCTCGACGCGGAATTTCAGCGATCGACTTCCTTGGGCTGCCGGGGCGTTCGCGATTCTGAAGGCTGACCGCCGTTCCAACGATTGTGCTTCGACGCCAACCTCTCGACCTGTTTTCTGCTTGCGGTGCCTGATGGTTTTGACTATTAGTAATGAACTATTTGACTGCGCGGCACGCGGTGCGCAATTCTTTCTGGCCCGGAGCGACAACATGCGTTGTATTCGGAAATGGCAACTGGTTCTGACTTTGGCCCTGGCACTTACCGCGGGGCGGGTGCAGGCGGCGTCAATTGTCGGCGATACGGTGGATATCTGGGGGGTCGCCCAGTCCAACGGTACCGAGTACTTGAACGATAGCGTGCAGGTCGTTGACCCGGGCGTCGAGTACACGGCGACGATCATCAACAATGACATTTACGATCTGGACATTGGGCCCGCGTCGATTGTGCTGAACTCGCTCAGTGACTGGTTCAGCCCCTGGTTCAACTCGGGTTTTCCGCCGACCACAATTGAGGTTCGCGACATTGACGTGCCGGGAATGCCCTGGCAATCGATCGGCGGGGTGAGCGTGATCTACTCCGAATCGATCGTGCCCGAGCCGGGCGCGCCGCTAAACTATCCGGCGTTCAGCGCGGCCAACGTGACGTTCACGGCCCACTCGGTGATCTTGCAGACCGGACCGTACTCGTTTCCGACCGGTTCGCGCGTCGAGATCGATTTGGTCTTCGTGCCCGAGCCCGGTACGGCGGGTTTACTGATCTGCGGCCTGTTGCCCGCGCTGGTGCTGGTGCGCGGCGATCGCGCCGAGCTTGCTGCTGAATTTTGAACTGTCGGCACATGTGCTGCTGGGCCGCCGGTAGTGTGGATTCCGACATGAACACTCGACGTTGCTGCTGGCCGTACGCGGCTTTGGCGCTATTTATTGTCTCGTTGGTGGTTTCGGTCGCCGGGGCCGATCCGCTGCCAAGCTGGAACGAGTGCCCGGCCAAAGCGGCGATGATCGGTTTCGTCGAGCGCGTAACGCGCGCAGGCTCGCCGGACTTCGTGCCGCCGGCCGAGCGGATCGCGACGTTCGACAACGACGGCACGCTGTGGTGCGAGCAGCCAGACTATGTCCAGGTGGTGTTCGCGATCGATCGGCTGAAGGCACTGGCCCCCCAGCACCCCGAATGGCAGCGGCAGGAGCCGTTTGCCTCGCTCCTCGCGGGAAAGAGCGACCAGCCGGCGCTCACGCTCAAGGATTTCGAACAGCTGATCGATGTCACGCATGCCGGCATGAGTACCGTCGATTTCGAGCGGATCGTCACCGACTGGCTGGCCGCCGCCCGGCACCCGCGCTTCCACAGGCCGTACACCGCGTGCATCTACCAACCGATGATCGAAGTGCTGGCCTTTTTTCGCGCACGGCTTCCAGACGTTTGTCGTCTCCGGCGGCGGCGCCGAGTTCATGCGTCCCTGGACCGACAAGGCATACGGCATTCCGCCCCAGCAGATCGTGGGGAGCACGATCAAAACCGAATTCAAACTGCGGGATGGCCACCCGGTGCTGCTGCGGCTGCCCGACGTTGACTTTGTCGACGACGGGCCGGGCAAACCGGTGGGCATCGGCAAGTTCATCGGCCGCCGACCGATCGCCGCGTTCGGCAATTCCGACCAGGACATTGAGATGCTCGAGTGGGCGACGCTGGCCGATGGCCAGCGGTTCGGACTGCTCGTTCACCACACTGATAGCGTGCGCGAGTATGCCTACGACCGCCATTCGCGCGTCGGGCGTCTCGATAAGGGGCTCGAGGAAGCGCCGCGCCGTGGCTGGACGGTGGTCGATATGCGTCGCCATTGGAAGGTGATCTTTCCCCCGGAAAATCGCTGAGCCGGGGTTATTCGCCCGTCCGCTGATCGTTTGGCAGGCGGATCAATACCGCCACGTCGATTAACCTGGGGCTGCCGCGGAACGTTCGACGCGATTCTTGTGCAGGTTTGCCAGGCTGGCAGCATACGCGCCGACAATTGCCCCTAGCGTGCCGCCGGCGATTACGTCGCTGACGAAATGGTAGTCCATCGCAACCAGGCTGACGAGCATGGGCAAACAGATGAGCGTGCAAACCACGCGGCTGCGCGGCATCGCAATCCACCAGATGACGGCAAAGCCGAGAATCCTGGTGGCGTGCCCGGAGGGGAAGCTGCCGACGTCGTCGCCGTGTTGGAAAGGATGGAAACCGTACGTGCCATTGCCGATCAGCGACGGGTTGTTGTCGAACCAAGTTTCGGGCCAGTAGCGACCGCAAAGGTCGCCCAGGCTGGTGCGGAATTCGTCAGCCACGATCAGGCTCAGGCAGGCGACGAACAAGGTTTTCTCCCACCGCTTGAACGGCGCAAACGCCCGGCGAACCATCAGTAGTGCCAGCACCAACGGCGACCAGGTTTGGACGATCGGCGGCGGATAGGTCAGCCATTTGAAGATCTGGATTTTTTCGATCTGGTGATCATGGACATAAAACGCCACCGGCCGGTCGACCCAAAAATAACAGACCACGACGGCCACCACGCACACCGCCGCGGCGATCAGCGACCGTCGCAGCAGGGTTCGATAATCGATGAACACGGTGGACGGGTCGACGCCGACCGGCTGGATTGTCTTCTCGACCATCGGTAGAGCTTGGGATCTTGAAGCGAGAGAGCGAACTGGCCGAGCGCAAGTGCGGCAAGCATTCCACAGCACATGCAGCATCTTCGCGCCCCAGTAGCATACCACCCGCCCGGGAAAGAGAGTATCGAAGTTCACCCGCAGCCGAGCGTCGGCGCGACGGAGCGAGGTGCAATTTCGGCCGAAACGGGCAAGGTGACCGGAGCAAGTTGGCGACTTGAAAATTTGTAGCCCAGGACGGTTCGGCGTGTGGTGCGCGAACAGTACTCACGCGAGTACCAGGCGATCGTGCGACGTGGGTTGCTACTAGGGCTCGCCGTGCCCGAGCTTCGTCGGATGCTGACAGCGACTGCGTCCGACACCAAGACGCAGATTTCCAAAGAGAACAGTTCGGAGAAGCGGTCATGAGCGCACCGGCCATTCGGGTTGACCAACTCAAAAAGTCCTACGGATCTCAGCAGGTGTTGCAAAATGTTTCGCTGACCATTCCGGCGGGACAGACGTTCGCGTTACTGTGTCGCAACAGAGCGGGGAAGACAACAATGATCCGCATCCTGTTGGGCTTGATACCAGCCGATTCCGGCAAGGTTCAACTCGGAGGCATCGATCCGGCCATCGATCCATTGACGGTTCGGAGTCACGTCGGCTACTTGGCCGAGGATCAAGCCATGTACGTCTGGATGACGCCGATCGAACTGTGTCGCTTCCTCGCGCCATTCTATCCGACTTGGGATATGAATTGGGCTCGTGACTATCTTGATCGATTTGGCATCCCTCCGCATGGGCGTATCGGCAGACTTTCAAAAGGTCAGTCCGTCAAGCTCGGCTTGGTCGTGGCGCTTTCGCATCATCCTCCCATTGTCATTTTGGATGATCCCGCGATGGGATTCGACCCGATCGCACGCAAAGAATTCAATCGCGATCTCGTGGAACATTTACAGACTTCGGGATGCACGGTGCTCTACAGTTCGCATCTGCTGGACGAGGTGGAAGCGGTAGCGTACTCCATAGCCATCCTGGACCACTGTCACATCGTCCGTACCGGGACAACCGACCTATTGCGTGACGAAGTCAAGCAAATCCTGCTGTCTTGCGAGTCGATCGCCGAACTCCGCAACCAGATGGTTTGTTGGATGTCTGCCGGCACGAGGATCGGCTGGCCTTCATCATCGATCGCTCGGAAAACTACGTCGGGCAGTTAATAGCCAAGGGAATCGACCACGACGTGGTTGACCTTAGCTTGGATGAAATCTTTGAAGCGTTCGTAATTGGTCGCACACAAGACTGGCCCGGTAGCCTGCCAACTCGGCCGCAATATCGCCTTAACCTCTCTACGGGAGAGACGTCATGAAAAGTCTGTTATGGAAGCAATGGCAAGAGAACCGAGGCTACTTGGCGATCTTCCTGGCCTGGATGGTCCTGGCGGCCATTTATTCCATCGGGTATGAAGTTGGCTACGGGTTTCATGCCCCCGTGGGACATTTCAGTGGACTATCGCTGTTCTATACGATCTGCGCCGCCGTCTTTTTGGCCATGCGCGCTGCGCAGGGTGAACAATCGGCTGGAACGCTCTCATTTTCGGCCTCGCTGCCCGTATCAATGCGACGAATCGCAGCGGTTCGGATCGGGGGAGCCGTAGCTACGTTGGCAATTCCTGTCCTGGTGGCAGCCGTCGTGTTGTCGCTCGCACTTGCCAGCGGGCTTGTCGAACAAGCTGAACCCCGCGGCGTCGAATTCCTCCCGCGACTGCCGCAACGAGAGACCGCGTCATTTCTGACTGCATTGGAACAGCTGGCGAGCGTAACGGCGATCGCCATTTTTGGCGGTATCGAACTTCTGCTAGTTTTGAGTGTGTTCGGCTGTTGGCTGCGCAGCCAGGCGCAAGTCGGTTTGCTGGGTGCGGTAATGGGACTTGGATCGATGATCGCCAGCGGCTTGTTTTGGTACGGCGAGCGGAGGCCGTACGTGCAACTGGTCTACGGCGCTGTCCTTCCTCAATCTTTGGCGATTCAATGGGGATACGGCGCCGAGCACGGCGGTTCCTATACCGACCACGAGTTGGCCCAATACCGATGGATCGCGTTGGGGTTGTCAATTCCTGTGTTATTGGCCCTCAGTTACCTATTCGTAATTCGATATGGCCGGCCGAAAAATGTCGCGCTGCCTGCGAAACCGGGCCGATTCCGCTTTATAACGCCCTCGCTCTGGTCACACATCCCGATTCGCTTCCAAGGCCCATGGACCGCGCTGGCCTGGCTTGAAGCTCGGCAGTCGGCGCCGTTGGCGACGTTTGGACTACTCTTTGCTTTACTGATCGCGCTCGCATCGGTGGTGATGGAACCTCAAATCCATTACCCGAACAATGCATCCGTTCTTGCGGAAATGCCGCATACCATTGCATTCGTCGGGATGCTCTGGGCAGCTGTCGTCGGATCGGGCCTTTATTCGGCAGACCTCGGTTCAGGACTCGGGGGCTTCTGGAGATCGCACCCCATCTCTCTAGGCATGTGGTTTTGGTGCAAGTTTTTCCTCGGGCTGGCCGCCGTTCTGATCGTGCTCGACGGAGTCACGATTCTTACGAGCTGGAATGCTCCTCGATATTCGATGACGACGGGAATGAGCTGGGCGTATGTCGGTTGTTTCCCGATCCTTCACGCGCTCATGTACGCATTGGCCGTGCTCGGAACCTGCTGGCTTCGCAAACCCGTTATCGGTGCCTTCATGGCAATTCTTGGATTCGCTGTACTGAACATCGCGATCACGACCTTTCCTTTGACCGATCATCTCGATCCGATCAACGTCTATAACAATCTCTTGAGAGACGAACGCGCCGGGCACGTTGATCTCACGCAGCACGGATATCTGCTCGTATACGGCGTTCTCGCAGTTTCGACCTTCTGGTTCTCCTCGTTCGCAAATCTCCTCGATCCTCCCGACCGCGCCGAGGGGATACATCGCGGCACAATGCCCGACCGGCGCAGTCACGAAGTCCAGCTCAAGCGGGTGTTGAAGTTCATCGAGACGACTGGCCAGGGCATGAGCCTCGACGAATCGAACGAGGCGATCGATCCTCGGTTCACCGGCCGTTCGCTGGATGGCGACGAACCGCCGCGAAACACGGCCGCCGAGCGTGCGGTTCGACCGCTGCGCGCAAAAGCGAGGGCACGACGTAATCGAGTGACAACACCAACCCGTTCGGAAAACAAGCGGGCGAGAACGTACGGCGGCGAAGGGATCCCCTCGCTGGCTTGCTCCGATCGGATTGAGCGTCTTGTGGGGCGCGGCTTGAATCTTAAATGTCGAAATGGAATTGGTCGGTGTCGACCCAGCCCATCTGTAGCAACGACCAGAAGTCCATCGCGATGTTCTCGAGCCGTCCCGAACGGCCGTGCTTCCCCGCGTTTCAATCGCTCGCCGGCGCCATGGCCACCGCCGCGCAAGCCCTTCGCAGATACTCGGCAAACTCCCAACCCCCGCTCTCGCCGGTTTGACGAGTGACCACCAGATCCAGACTCGGCACAAACGCGATCAACTGCCCGCCGGAGCCGGGTTTGTAGCGGGCGTCGCGGGGGATTCCGTCGCCGCGGACGTGGTCTTTGTTCTTGCCGGTCAAGAGGGCGGGAAGCTCCCAACCGTGCGAGAAGATTTCCGGGTTGAAACCCCAACGCATCTCCGGCGTTTTCACGTGGTGCGTCGGGGCGGCGGTCTGGTCGACGAACCACGCGGGAACGACTTGCTGGTCGTTCCACCGGCCGCCGTGCAGCATGCAGTAAGCGATACGCGCCAAATCGCGGGCGGGCATGCCCAGGCCGTGCGACGGATGCCGCCCGATGGACCCGCCCCCTTCGTAGAACTGAAACCACCAATGCTCGCAGCCGATTGGCTTGAACAGGGCCTCGATCGCAAACTGATCGTAGGGCCGGCCGGTCACGGTCTCGCAGACCAGCGAGGCGTGGCACAGCGCGTGCGTCGAGTAACCGCAGCCCTGCCCCGGATCGAACGCCAGCTTTTCGGTGCGCGAGTCGCCGCTGTGCCCGAGGACGTACTCCCACGAACCGTCGTTGCGGGCGCCGGTCGCTTCGGGACAGATGCCCGAGGTGTGGTTGAGCAACTGTTTGACGGTAATTTGCGCCTTGCGTGGGTCGCTCAGCGGCTTTGCCCAGGGGATGAAATCAAACGCCGGATCGTCGAACGACATTTTTCTGGGCGTCAGGCCATGTTGGCTCCGCTCGGAAGCGATGGCCAGCACGGTAGCGCACACGGCCTTCGACACGGACGCGACGCGGCGGGCGTCGGTCTTCGCGCTGTTGCCCCGCTCGACTTCCAGCACGATGTAGCCGTTGCGGATCACGTCGGCGGCGAAGTGACGATCGTCGGAGGCAAGCAACCACTTCTCCAGATCAGCCAGCTTATCGGGATCCATGCCTGCCAAACGGCGGATGTCGTCGGGCGCGTCAAGCTTGCGCCAGCCGCCTTCCGATTCCGGTGGAGGAAAGTAGGTTTGGGTGGCCGGCGCGGTGAGCCGCGCAAGCTCGGCGTAGACGACCGGATCGTCCTCCGCCCCGCGAAAGTGAAACGGGAAGTGCTGGTTGATTTTCTCTTCCATCAGCCCCCACGAAATCCCGTGATCGACACACTGCCGGGCTGCCCGAGCGCCAGCCGCACCGGTTTTCTCGTCCTCGTTGCAGACGATGGGCTTGTGGTATCTTTTCAGGACTTCGATGCGCCGCGGAATGTCGGCAAGCCGGGTTGAGTTGAAGTGCACCAGCAGAAAATCGCTGGCACGGGCCACCTCGTCGGACGACGATCCATCGCCGCTGCCGCTGGTGGACACGAGCAAGTCGGGATTGGTCTTCTTCGCCAAACGAATGAGTTCCGCGTGCTGCGCGTCGGCCTTTAGAATCGGATGATCGAAGCCGCCGTGTCCGTATTCGTTGCCCACTTCGAGCACGACGTTGCCGAAGCCCGAATCCTTGATCCAGCGTGCGACATTCACGACCCCAGAGCGCACGGCCGCTTCGTCGTCGAGGCGCTGGTCTTGCCGCTGATAGTAACAGCCGAGAATCACCACGGCGCCGGCCTGGTCGCAGGCCTCGATGAGGCGCCGCGCGCGACGGAGATACGGCGCTTGCAACGAACCATCGTGGTTGAACGCCGAGTTGTTCGCGCCTTCGTAGCCTGGAAAGCCCCCTTGGAGGCAGAGCGTGAAGGCGCGGACGCCATGGGCAACGTAGTCGGGAATTTCCGCGATGAATTCGTCGGTGTTTGCTTCGGCGTCGAACTCCGCGCGGCCGGTGTCCTCAAAGACGGCGTTGACGACCCGCACGTTCATCAGCAGTCCTTGCGCGGCGGAGCCGGGATACGTCGGCCGGCCATTGATCCGCCAATGTTCGCCATCGATCGAGACGCGCGTGTCGGCGCTCGCCCAATGCATAGCGGTTCCGCAGCAGACGACCGCACACAGCGCGGCGAATTTGCGCAAGCAGATTCTCCTCACAATCCATTCTCCCCGTTGTTAAGTCGACGCTTCGCACGTCGACCGGCCACGCCGGAACAAGCAACTGACGCAAACTGGCGGCCCGATCGATCGAACCATCGGTTCGATGACCGGACTTCGAAGATAACTGCGAGCGACCCGGTCAACAAGCGGTCCACCAGGGGGCGAAGCGGTGACGCCAACTTGGGCGAGCCGTCAGGACACAGGCGGGTTTCGGGAGAAACGTTCGATGGCGGCGTGCGGGTCGATGTCGCGTCGATTTGATTGGCGCGCTCAAACGCGATTGCCGCTGAGGACAGAGAGAAGTAGGGATGTTTCGATCGGTGCACGCTGGCAAGACCCATCAGGCGCGTCGGTGAACGATTTCACCGAAGTGGATTCATCGCATGCGTTCGTGTTGTCGAGGTGTCGGACCGCAGCAGGATGGAAGCGGACGCTTGCGAGCCAAGGACACGCCCACCTCACGCACGACAATGCCGGCACATCACGAAGCTCGCCCGACCGGTTGGCTCGTCGGCCCGGCGAAAGCTCGGCAGACAACACCAGAAAGCGCGCAGAATCGTGTGTCAAAGAAATTGGCAACGCCTAGAATGCGACTTGTAACCAACGGTGGCCTGTGCGCCAGGCCGCAAATCCGCGACCTCCCACGCGTAGACGGAATTGTCCTATAATGCAGCGATCACTCTCCATCCATGGCGTCGCTAATTTGTGGCACCGGTATGTCCAATCTCTCCACGCTCATCAAAAGTTACTCGGGCGGCGCGAAACGGGTCCGCGATGTGCTGCGAGCGGCGGCCGCGGTCGACCTGGACGCCAGGCCCGTCGAGGGAAAATGGTCCATTCGTGAGGTCGTCTGCCATTTGGCCGACTCAGAAATCGTCTACGCAGACCGCATGAAGCGCGTCATCGCCGAGGACAATCCCACTTTCTTTGAGGCGGATCCCAATCTGTTTGGACCCGCCCTTCATTGTCAAAAGCGGCCGTTGGACGGAGAACTGAATTTGATCGAGGCGATCCGTGCGCACATGCTCCCCATCCTGCAAGCCTGCAACGCGAACGACTTTCAGCGAACGGGCGTTCACTCGCTCGACGGCCCCTTGACGCTTCAGACACTCCTGCAGCGCATTACCGATCACATCCCCCACCACGTTGCGTTCATCGAAGAGAAGCTACAGAAATTGACGGCCTGATCAATTTCACGAACCGCCTGCCCCGCTTGCGGCTCCGTACCACCGTCAAGCTGCCGAGCAACCTGACCTAGCGCTTCTCAACCAGGCAAGACCAACCCAGAAACTGCGCGGGGACGCCGGGAGCCTCGTCGAACCGGAACTCGTGCAAATCCACAATTTGAAATGCCAGGCCGAGTTCGTCGCGGATCTGCTGTTCCGTAACCACCGGCGGCCCAGGATCGTGCGGCTCACGCGCGTTGCCGGCCAGAATCAATCCGTGGCCGCCAGCAGCCAGGCGCCGCGCCACGGCCGGGGCATACTGCTGCGGCGCGCTGCGACGAACGGCGTGGTAACAACCGCGATCGAAAAAGAATCCAAAGGGTCCATCCAGCTCAGGCAAATCGAGCACGTCGGCAACCACGAAATGCGCGTCCACCCCGGCGGCGTGAGCGCGTTTTTTCGCTTGCTCGACTGCCAGCGGAGCCACGTCAACACCGGTTACCTCAAAGCCCTGTTGGGCCAGCCAGACACTATTGGTTCCCGTTCCGCAGCCCAATTCGAGCGCACGACACGGCTGAATCTTGTTCTGACTGAAAACACGCTGCAACTCCGAGGAAGGCCGTCCCGTGTCCCAAGGCAGATTGCCGTCCCGGTAGCTTTCGTTCCAATCGGGGTGCTCTTTCATGCTCTTTGCTCCGCGATCCTGAAAGACTCCATCCACTGCGAGAGGCATCGTTCGCAGGCAACACACACAGTATCGACTTGGCCTGCCCCTTGTAAACCACCAGCCCGCCAGCTGGCCACGACAACTCGTTGTCGCCCGTGCACAACAACGACGAGTTCATTGCCCACGTCGGCCGCGTCGATGTAAAATCCACCAGCCGCTTGTTGCCCCCAGACCAGCCAGGCGTCACCGATGGAAGACAATGGCCCAAGCCACACGCCTCTGAGTGAGGCGGAGATCCAAGCCGCCACGGTTGGCGCCGTCGCGCCCCACGATGCGCCCATTCGCTTGCACCAGTACGACGCGTCTTGGCCCGAGCGGTTTGCCCGCGAGGCAGACCGCATTCGCCGCGCGCTCGGCGCCGCCGCCCTCCGGATCGAGCATGTCGGCTCGACGGCCGTGCCCGGCCTGGCCGCCAAGCCCATCATCGACATCGTCTTGGAGGTGGCCGACTCGGCCGCCGAGTCGGCGTATCTCCCGCCGCTCGAATCGCATGGCTACGTGCTGCGGATTCGGGAGCCCAACTGGTGGGAACACCGCATGCTCAAAGGGCCGGACACCGACATCAATCTGCACGTGTTCACCGCCGGTTGTCCGGAAGTCGCCCGCCTGCTGCAATTTCGCGACCGTCTGCGCAAATCCATCCGACCGCGAGCGATACAGCGCCGCCAAGCGCGAGCTGGCCGCGCGGCATTGGAAATACGTGCAGAACTACGCCGACGCCAAGACCGCAATCATCGCAGACATCATCGCCCGATCAGAGAGCGAGTCTGGTTGAATCTCGAACGGGGTACGAGTACGTGTCGCCCGCCGCCTCACCGCCTACAGACGCTTGCGCCGATGGAGGCTCGCAGCCGTCCGCTTGCAAAAACCATCGCCCAGAGGACCGCGGCCGAGCCAGCCAAAGTCCAGGTCGACGGCTCAGGCACAGAGGTCAACACGCCAAACAAGCCGTGCGACTCATCGCCGGGGCCCGCGGTAAAATAGACCGCCCCCGACGCTCCGGCCGCGGTATCGTTACCGACTCGCAAACTCCAGAGGCCATCAATCGAAATCGGCTGGTTCGACGCATCGGTGAGCGGTCCGTCGTACGCGTGGGTGCTCAAATTGAACGCGTTAATCGTGCCGTCGCCGAAATTGCCTACCAGCAGGTCGCCGCCGACGCCGGCAAAGCCATCGGGCGCGATGCACATGCCCCAGGGAGCATTCAGCGGTCCGCCGCTGGCGATACGACCGAGTAGAACGCCGTTGGTGTCGAACGCATCGACAATGCCCAGGCCAGCGCCCGCGACTTCATCCGTCTGCGTGGAATCCTGCAGCGCGTAGGCGACGTACAGAGTGCCGCCGAGGTTTTCGATGTTAAACGGCGCGTAGCCGGCGGGCAGGTTGGGGTCCGTGAAGTTGCCAGCCAAATCGGGAGCAAGGGCAGTCCCTTTGAGCACGTCAACGGTGCCGGCACGAAAGTTTGCCGAGTAAAGATACGCATTGCCGGCAACGGTCGCTTGCGACGCTCCCTTGTAGACATTCGCCGCGAGACCAGTCTGAAGTATTTCGGCATTCGTACCGAGCGCGCCGCGCCAACCGGAGATCGTACCGTCCTCATTGACGAACAGGAATTGGTCGCCGTTAAAGGCCGCCGACGAGTTGTTATATGCCTGACCGGTGACGCTTCCACCCCCCGGCACAGACACCACCAGGCCCAGTGTCGTGGGAACATTGGTCGCGGGATTCACGTTATACAGCGTCGACGTGCCGGTGCCATTGTTGGAAACCCAAAACGGACCCGTGGGCGCATACGAAGTGCCCCAGGCATTGACCAAATTGGGATCCGTGGTCGCGGCCGGGTTCGCGGCCTGATCGTCGGTCACCAGGTTTGTCACGATGACCGCCGCGCCGGCCACCTTCGAGGATAAACACGCGATCACGAGGCAGCTTCCCACGAGGTATCTCATTGCTCGCGGTATCTCCAGATGTTGGTTCATGACAAAATCTCTCGATGGAATATGGCAAATACGGCAGACGCGGTTTTGAAACAAAGTGCGAAATCAAGCCGTTCGGCGCCGTTGCGATCCAGCCGAGCCGGGCAGGAACATCTCACGCCCTTAACAGCGCGTTCCTGGGAATAAGCGAATGGAGCGGGCGCCGCCTGGTCATTGAAGAGACGGTTCATCGAGTCTGTCCCGCGCAAGCATTCAAAACGTGCGGCGAGTCAGGATTACCGTCGCTGGCGATTGGACTCCGGCGACCGCCGGTTGACCCACAAGCATTTCTCGCACAAGAGCAGCTTCGAGGCGATTGTCGTTCTGGGCGGACGAGCCTTTTGACACGCCCCGGTCAGACAAGCGGCATACCAGGCCCAAGAAAACTAGCATACCGCGCGTGGATTTGCAAGATTCTGCCCAAGGTTGCAATCAACGGTTGACGCGGTTCGAAGGTAAAGTCAGGCTCCGACCGCAGGACTAGGCAACAAATAGATTTTTGCGTGCCGCCTGTGACATGGCGACAACCGCTGGATGTCGGAGTCGTCGCTCGACGGAAATGGCATAGAAACGTTCCCTGGCCTCAGCCAGTTGTCCCAATACACATACGTCGTGCTGCTTGCAGATTACCTTTTCCACCACCGAGGGCGCGGCGAACAGCCCCATGCCCTGCTGTCCGAGAACCTGAAGCATCGCCATATCCTCAACTTCGCCGACAATTTGTGGCGCCAGATTACGTTCGTAGAACCATTGATCGATCGTCCGCCGGAGGGAAGTGTTGGTCGTCTGCACTAGTAAGGGCGCCCCATGCAACGACTGCGGAAACTTGCGCCGATATTGTCGAGCCAGTTGGCGCGTCGCGAAAATGCTGACGCCGCTTTCGCCTAACAGATGCGTAAAGGCACGAATGCTCATATCCGAGCGGACGCGATCGTCGGCCAACACCAGGTCCAGGCTGTGTTCGGCTAACTGCGTCAGCAGGCGCTCGGTCTTGTCAATCTTCATCACCACCCGAGGCCGCGGCTCAAGGGCCAGGGCCGGTTCGAGCAGCTTGTAGGTGGTCATCTTCGGAAGCGCATCCGAGATACCAACGGCGAAGCGTGTCGCCGCGGTCGGCTGGTCGCGGCCAACGACTTCCGTCAGCTCGCGTCCCAGGGCGAAGATTTCCTCGGCGTAGCGCTGAACTTGCCGACCTACCTCGGTCAGCACCAGATACCGCCCCTGCTTCTGGAATAATTTCTGCCCCAGCGCGCGTTCCAGGGCGCGCACCTGGGCCGAAACCGTGGGCTGGGAGAGATGCAATGTACGTGCGGCTCGGACGACACTTCCGTCGCGCGCCACCTGCCAAAAATAGAACAGGTGATGATAGTTCAACCAGTCCACGCGATCCTCCTCGGGGCATTCGTCAGGTCTCGTACCGCTCGCCGGTGGATTGTCGGTTGCGGCGCAGTGCGCCTCCGACCGCGGCCGTTGGAACCGAGCCTGGCGACCGGCATCGCGACAAGGTCCTATAACAACAGTCGATATATATAGCAGTTTACATAGGTAGCAGCTATCGATCGAGGCCGCTTTTTCGCGGTGCATCTCAAGCGCCGGACCACCGACCCGCTACCACCGCGGATGCCCCCTGCCCGGGCGCCGGCGATCCAGCTGATCCATCGGTTTTTTCGATGGATCGAAGGCCAACTATCTATTGGCTCTGATGGTTGTGGGGCCGATAAGATTCGCAAGCACCGAGGCTCAACCATGACCTCGCTGACTCGAGGTACTTGGAACGTTTGCTTACTGCCGGCAGGCAGTCCGGCTAAATACCCCTAAAGACTTTCAGATTTCGATGGCAAACCCGACTTCAGCCTCGCCCAGGCCGAACCTGAAAAACCGTCCGCTCCCTGCAGGGTCCAGGGAACCATTTCAAGGAAAAACCGCATGCTGCAAAGCTTACTTTACGTCGTGGGCATGATTGCCCTCCCGCTGGCCGTCGAGGCGGCTCTAGCGCCGCGACCCTGCCTCTGGCTGTTGCGGGGCGCATTGTCACCTTCCCGTCGACACGAAGCGATGACGCGACAGGGCTTCTCGGAGTCCGAAAACTCGATGGTGCCGCGCCCGAAGCGAGCTGGCCCGTCGAGCTCGGAATAACTGCGCCACGGACGACCTCGTTAAATCAGAATCGAAGGTAAAGAAGCCATGGAAGTGAGTGACCACCGCGGCCTAGCTGTTTCGCCTGGGGAGATTCTCCAATCCGCAAGCCCGATGACATCACCCATCCCGGCCATCAAGGCGACCGGAGAAAACCAGCGCGTTGGCCGGCGACCGGAAACGCCCGATGAAGTCTTGCTCGCACTGTCTGAAGGAAACGAGCGTTTCGTCCGCGGTGAGACCCTGGCGGCGCATCGAAATATGCAGCGACTGCAAGAAGTCGCTGCGCTACAATCCCCGTTTGCAGTCGTCCTAGGTTGTGCCGACTCGCGCGTCCCGGTCGAAATCGTATTCGATCAAGGCTTCGGTGATTTGTTCGTCACGCGCATTGCCGGTAACGTTGCGACCCCGGAAATCATCGGCAGTTTGGAATTCGCGACGCACATCCTCGGGGCGAAAATCATTTACGTTCTAGGGCATACTTCCTGTGGAGCGGTCACCGCAGCCATGAAGCGCGAGCTCGTACCGGGCCAGATCAGTTCGCTGTTTCAATACCTGCGCCCCGCGGTCAAAGCATCAGCCAATGATTTAGACCGCGCCGTCCGCGAGAACGTTATCAATCAGGCCATGACCATTGCCGAGGCTTCCCCCGTAATCGCCGCCCTCATCGAAGAGGGCCGGCTCAAAGTGGCAGGAGGAGTCTACGATTTGGCCACCGGAATCGTCACCAGCGTGCCCGTCACACCGGAATGATTCGCCGGAAAGCACCCGCGCAAATACCAAATCTGATTCGGCCGTCACGAGTGGACCTCCATGCGGCCTGGATCGAGGAGAGATGAAAGACTGCCATACGCAGTGACGAACTTGGTCCCGACATCGCACCTCTTTTTGTTGCGCAAAGCCGACAATTGCTGGCGTCACCTGAATTCGGAAGTTAAGCGATCGCGCGGCGATTCATCTCTTCCGCCAACCAGTCAGAGTGACGGCCGTGAACCCGATGAGCGCAAGTAGGCATGTCGCAGGCTCGGGGACTTGCAGCTCAAAGGCTCCGATGTCCACGCCGAGACCGTTTACCCGGGAATAAGGGGCACCGCGCTGGTCGTAAGCTACACCAAGCGGATTGCTGCCGGCACCTAGTGCTGGGTTGTTCGAACCCAGGAGTGCCATCGTCATCGTAGGACCTCCATTGTCGCGCAAGTCACCGAGAAGGTCATCGATCGCGACTCCAGCGACATGAACGCCGTCGCCCACGACATTTGCATACACCCCATTGTTAACCCCATCGTGCAGGCCGATTAGCAAGCCCGTTCCGACGAGGCTGTGATCGATCAGGATGGAACCGGGGACAATATACAAATCATGGGATTCAGTCGAAAAATACGTTTTAACATTGCCTGCGAGGATCGAGCTTTCGATCAAGCAGTAGCCGCCTCGACCTTCCCACGCTACCCCGCCACCGAGACTGGCGACATTCCCAAACACAGTGCTGTTGCGAAGCACGAGGGTCCTCGTGTTGCCATCGATCGCACCTCCAATGTATGCCGAGTTGCCGAAAAAGGTCGAGTTATCCACAATGACTTTGCCATGGATTCCATCGGCGCACACCGCTCCGCCGAACCGGGCCTGATTAAACGCGAATGTGCTGCCCGTAATCTGTACATTGCCGAGAATCGCGCCCCCGTTGTTGTAGAAGAACGAGCAATTGGCGACGTTGGCGAGTCCATAACTGCTATAAATCGCTGGGTATAAGCCGTGTTGAAACCTAAGACCGGAGAAATTGGCGGTGACTCCGCTCCCCAGGGAGAACATTCCCGTCGCGTCGCCGCCGTCGAAAATCACGGTGTTGTTGCCATGAATCGTGATGTCCGATTGCAGGGACACCGGATGCGTAAACTGAATGGTTGAGCTTGCGCCGAGATCGAAATCAATCGTGCTTCCCGGAGCCGCGCTGCTGACCGCCGTGGAAAAGGCCTCGAAATCATTGGACGTAATGGTCAGCGCCGCTGCCGGTGCCGTGCACCAAAGACATACAACGAACTTCATAAGACCAGGGAACAAATATCGCGGGCCTACGAACGTTTCGTAACCGCGCGAGGCAAGTGTAAGAGTGTCCGGCCCGCGTACGGTTCCGATAAGCATCCTGCTCATGAGTATCAATGGTATGAGTTAGTGTCCTAGATAATGAGCGACTCAACGTCTACCACAGATGGCCATGCAATACGGCACCCGCCGCGAGCATGATTCCTGATTTTGCTCGGACAGTAAATATGAGTTTCTGGCAAACAAAGCAGCGAGAGCGTGAAGTCTCGAACAACAGCCCTAAATACGCGGCGAATCTAGACGCCATCGAGAGCGGTTGGCCCGGACAACTTTGTGCCCCACGTGCCGCAGCCACAAGAGGCCGACTCGATCTGGTTCGACCGCTCTTCCATTTTGTTGCTTCGCAACACCGACAGCTTGCTCGTGCCAACCCCGCGGGAGGATCTCGCTTGACTTAACACCCCATTTTCCGCACGATGCCGGCGTTCCAGGCCATGGAAGGCAGGAGTACCAGGCATGAGCGCACCGCAAGAACTTGCATCGTGGTTCACCAAGCACGAGCACAAAGATAAAAACTACGGTTGGGACTATCACTACCACAGCCGTAGCGATGCCCACTCCATCGCGCTTTGCACGCTCATCCTGGAAGATCTGCTGCGAGCCTGTCCCGCATTAAGCAGGGATGCCTTAGCCGATAGGATCGTTTATGGCATCAATGCCCGGCACACCTTCCCGAACGGCAAGACGAAGACACTCGATCTGGCGATCGGCACGACGAAGTTGATACTGGAGAAAACAAGGTTCGCCCGCACAATCTTTCCAGGACAGATTGAGCGGGTGTTGATCGCCTGCGAAGCGAAAACCGTGATGACCGAGCACAGCAAGTCGCAGCCGCGCGTCTTCGATGAACTCGGCTCGTCTCACGAGATTGTCCATCAGGGGGACCGCGAAGCACTGGCAGCCGGCGTAACCGTCGTGAACATCGCCAAGACGTTCGTGTCACCGTTGCGACAAAAGAACGCCGAAGAGCTGCACGTCTCGCAGCACAAGCAACCGCGCGCGGCCGAGCGAATGGTCAACCATCTGCGCGGTTTGCCCATCCGCGACGCAGCGGACGGCGTCGGCTTTGACGCTTACGCAACCATAGTCATCGACTGTGATAACCAAGGTCCTGCGTTCCTCTGGACAGACCCGCCCGCTCCACAGCCAGGCGACGCGGATCACTACGACACGTTCATCTCGCGACTATCGAGCGGGTACGCTTCCCGTTTTGGATCGTAGCGGATCCAAACAGACCTTCCGTCTGTTCGCGCATGCGCTTGCACGCTCGATCGTAGTATTGGGGGTCGACTTCAATGCCGATGCTGTTGCGCCCCCAGCGGCTCGCCGCAATGTTGGTTGATGCCGTACCCATGAATGGATCGAGCACGGTATCCCCCACGAAGCTGAACATCCGAACCAGGCGTTCGGCGAGCTCAACAGGATAAGGGGCCGGGTGATTCTTCGTGGAAGCTCCCGTGAGGCCCTGCCATATCTGTTGGAACCATTCGCGATGTTTGTCCTCTGGAATCACACTTAGCACGCGCGTGGTCACCGAGGGCGTGCGATAGCCCCCCGGCTTGCGCTCCATCAAGATAAACTCGATGTCGTTCTTGATGACGGCATTCGGCTCGTAGGGCTTGCCCAAAAAGCCGGCGCCATTGCCGTCAACCTCGTAGACGGCATTGGCGATCTTGTGCCAGATGATCGGAGCCAAATTGTCGTAGCCGATCTTGCGGCAGCGCTCTTGAATGGATGCGTGCAGCGGAACCACCGTGTGGCGACCGTTGTTTTTTCGCCTGGACAGGCACACATCTCCGACGACGCAAATCAGACGCCCCCCCGGAACAAGTGCTTTGAAGCAGCGTTTCCAAACTTTGTCTAGCTGCGTCAAAAACTCGTCGTAGTCTTCGACGTGTCCCAGCTGCCCCTCGCTGTCCCGATATTCCTTCAACGTCCAGTAGGGTGGCGACGTCAGCACAAGGTGAACGCTTTCGGGCTCCACGTCGAACGTTCGAGCGTCATCCAGCCGCAGATCATGGCTGGTCGGAATCTCGCGAATCGAGGCCTCGATTTGGGCCGTCAGCTGGCGATCCTTGGCAATACGAGGCAAGGCCGTTTGCGGATCAACGAGGTCGCGCAGCGCGCCAGGAAGATAATCAGCAAGTGTTTCCATTCAACCAATCTAGCGAGTCGCGACGAAAAACGGAATTGGTCAAGTGCGACATCGCCATATCTGCATCGCTCTTGCGCCTATTTTTGTGTTCTTGACCACGCAGTTTGCACAAAGCTGCCCCTTTTGTCAGTCGTCCGGGGCAAGGTTAGTTGAAATGCCTGCCGGCAAGTCGGGCAGGTGACCCCAAGAACAAAACCTTCGCGAAAACCGCGGGCTACCCCGACAGACTTGTCGCCCGTGCCGTAACCGTAAAAGACATGATCGGCCGCTCCAACGAACACAGAATCAAAAGGTGGTCCAGTCGATTGTCTGTCGAGCAAGACGGGCTTCGATGTGGCGCAAAAAAGGCACCGGCTCGTTCGGGCCGGTGCCAGGATCGCTGTGACCTCATCGCGGGCGACGTTGCTAACACTCGTCCCCTTGACTGATCTCATGTTCTTCGTCAGCATCGAATTCCATTTTCTGGGTGCACCGATCCTTGTAGTAGATCTCCATGTCGACGTTTCGATCCTCCGGATCAGCAATGCCTTTGATCCAAATTTCCGCAACGCTCTTGAACTCGTCCGGGACATCGAACTCGGCATCGTCTGCACTCTTCCAAGTCGTCCACGGCTTGTGTGATGCGTCGTTGCCACCCAACCCGATTTCGAGTTTGATTGCCTTTGCCTCGGTCTTTTGCTTAATCACCTTCACCCACCAGCCATCTTTTTTTGCGGCTGCGGCTTCGTTCGTCATTCCCAGCAGCAGTGTCGCGAAAGCGGCAAACGTTCCGAACCTGATTCCTCGCATAGTTGCACCACCTTCTATTGAGACGATTCTTTTCGTAACTAAACAACGGTTGCCTCATTTCATGTCGGCCGACGGCACCGGCAGACGTGCCGGCTGCCGCAGGTACAAGAGAGCTGCTGGTGCAGAGCCGCACCTGCTTCACTCCCTCGATGCCCATAATCTGAAAACCGTAAACTGTCACGAAATGCCGACAGCGAGCCTTGGCGGCGCAAGACCACAACTGAATTGCAACCATGAAGATAGGAATGCCAGAGGAAAGTAAGCGCCGCCCGACGCGCGACACCCCTTGCCACTCCTGCGACAGCTCATGGCGTGAGCCTGCTACGTTAACGCGGCCTTGGCCAACCATTCGCGTCCCTCCACCGTTCCTCCCCAGCCAGACCACACCCAATCACTTCCGCATCCAAGCGCCCCGATTTACCCCCGCCTTTCCGGCCACGCATTGAAATAGGGCCGCCACTTTCACTAGCCTAGCCTCGGGGCATTCTGAACTCGGGTCATGGAGATTGCGCTGGTGGTCAAACAGGAGCAAATGCGCGAAATGGGGGAGGCGAATCGTTCGGTTTTTCGGGCTCCCTTAGGAATGAAAAGTTGCGTGCTGCGCGACGTTCGAAAACCGGGCCACGCGAAATTTTGCGAATTCCAAATCGGGCCACGCCGCCAGCCTGTTTGTCGGCTGGCCGCCACGAACGCCCGCGCGGGCTCACTGTCTGCCAATTCCTCCTTCATCCGTCGGCCTGCATCCTTCCGTCCGCACGGCCCTTTGACGCTCGTTTGGGCATGTGTTAGCCTGACTCGCTTACAAACCTCCCCCGTTGGTTCGCAATTACCCGCCTTACTTCCCCGCTTTTTCTGTCGAGAACTCTGATGGCACATGAGGTTACGTTGATTACCGGTGACGGCACCGGGCCGGAATTGGCCGAGGCCGCCAAGCGTTGTGTCGACGCCACGGGCGTCAAAATCAATTGGGACGTGCAGGAAGCCGGCGTCGACGTGATGGAACGCCTGGGCACGCCGCTGCCCGAGGGCGTGATGGAAAGCGTCCGGCGCACCAAGTGTGCCTTGAAGGCCCCGATCACCACGCCCGTGGGCACCGGCTTTCGCAGCATCAACGTCCACCTGCGGCAAGCCCTGGGCCTGTACGCCTGCATCCGCCCCTGCAAGCAATACAAGGGCGTTCGCTCGTACTTCAGTTCGCTGCCGGTCGACCTGGTCATCGTTCGCGAAAACACCGAAGACCTGTACGCCGGCATCGAGTTCGAAAAGGGCAAGCCCGAAACGGCCGAACTGATCGCCGAGATCAACAAGCTCTCGGAGCGGAAGGTAAAGACCGGCGAGACCGAAACCGGCATTTCGATCAAGCCGATCAGCGTCAGCGGCACCAAGCGGATTGTAAAGTGCGCCTTCGACTATGCCCGCGACAACGGCCGCAAGAAGGTCACCTGCGTGCACAAGGCCAACATCATGAAGTTCACCGACGGGCTGTGGCTGCACACGGCGATGGAGGTGGCCAAAGAGTATCCGAACATCGAGTTCGAAGAGCGGATCGTCGACAACATGTGCATGCAGCTGGTGCAAAAGCCGGAGCTATACGACGTGCTGGTGCTGCCGAACCTGTATGGCGACATTCTGAGCGACCTGGCCGCCGGCCTGGTGGGCGGATTGGGCGTGGCACCGGGAGCCAACATCGGTCCCGACGGCGCCGTGTTCGAAGCCACCCACGGCAGCGCCCCCAAGTACAAGGGCAAGAACAAGGTCAACCCCACGGCCCTGATCCTCTCGGGCATGCTGATGCTTCGCCACATGGGCGAAACCGACGCGGCCGCGCGGCTCGAAAAGGCCGTGGCCGACGTGATCGCCGAAGGCAAGTCGGTCACCTACGACCTGAAGGCCGACCGCAACGACCCGACCGCCGTCGGCACCCGCGAAATGGCCGAAGCCATTTGCAACAAGCTGTAGGCGGCACCGCCCAACGAACCGCAAACCGCCCGGGCCGCTGGCAGCAAAAGCCGGCGGCCCGTTGGCATTGCTAGCCGCGAGCGGAACGAAGCATCGCGGCAATCGACATTGTCGTGCGGTAAAATCACGTCATACTGCGGCCCGTTCAGGGATCGAACCCGTTCGGCTTTACCCGTCAGGATGCCGCCTTGCTCGGACCCAGCCAGTTTCGCGACCTGGTAAGCGGCCGCCGCCGCGGGCTGAAGGCCGCGCTGGCCCGTGCCGCGCTCGGGTCGCTCGAGCTCCCCTATTCCGCCGCCGTGCGGGTGCGCAACTGGCGCTACGACACCGGCCGAGCGGCAACGCATCGCGCGCGCGTGCCGGTGATCAGCGTCGGCAACCTGACCCTCGGCGGCACCGGCAAGACGCCAGCCGTGGAATGGCTCGCCCGCTGGCTCGTCGATCGCGGCGTGCGGGTGGGACTCGTCAGCCGAGGCTACGGCTCGCAAAATGGGCAACCAAACGACGAGGCGCTCGAGCTGGCAAAGAAGCTGCCCGACGTGCCGCACGTGTTGGATCCCGACCGCGTGCGCGGGGCGCAGCGTGCCGTCGCCCAGTTTGGCTGCCAGCTGATTCTGCTCGACGACGGTTTCCAGCATCGCCGGCTGGCGCGCGACTTCGACCTGGTGTTGATCGACGCATTGGAACCGTTCGGCTTCGACCACGTTTTCCCGCGTGGCACGCTCCGCGAACCGCTGGCCGGCTGGGCACGGGCCAATGCCTTCATGCTGACGCGCAGCGAACAGCTCGACGCAGCCGCCCGCGCGGAAGTACGCCGCCGGGCCTTGCAGTTCGCACCGCGCGCCATTTGGCTAGAAGCCACCTACGCACCGAAAGCCTTACGAGCCTGCGATGGCAGCGAGCCGCCGCTCGACTCACTGGTGGGCCAACCGCTCGCGGCCTTTTGCGGCATCGGAAATCCAGATGGCTTTCGACGCGCGCTCGCCGGGTGCGGCTACAAAATGCAAGCCTTCCGCGAACTGCCCGATCACTTTGCCTATCCGCACGACGACCTGACGAGCCTTGCCAACTGGGCAGATTCCAGCAGTATCGCAGCGGTGGTGTGCACGTTCAAAGACCTGGTGAAAATCAGCGACCGCTGGCCCGCCAAAACTCCGCTGTTCGCATTGGCCAGCCGTTTGGAAATCGCCAGGGGCCAGGCTGACCTAGAAATGGCGCTGACGCCGCTGGTCGAAATCGCGCAAGCCAGTGTCTAGACCTCGACGGACAGCTCGCTAGCAAATCACCATTCGCCCGACTGCTATTGGCCAAACCCTATGGCGCGGGGTATCTTCGCCGCCCATGAGCCCGCCAGAAATCGCCCTGTTGATGTCGACCTACCAGCGGCCTGCGCATCTGCGTCGGGCGCTCGAATCGATCGCCCTGCAACAGGGAGTCGAGGGTCGCATGGAGTTGGTCGTCACCGACGACGGCTCGACGGACGAAACACCCCAGATCGTTGCCGAGTTTGCCCGGCGAGTGCCGTTTCGCGTCGGCTTTACCACGCACGAGCACACCGTGTTTCGCCTGTCGCGGTGCCGCAATGAAGGGGCCAAGGCCAGCCAGGCTCCCTACCTGCTCTTCCTCGACGGCGATTGCATACTACCCCGCGACCACGTGTGGCAGCACTTACGCGCATCGCCGCCCGCACACGGTAATGGCCGGCGATTGCTGCCGCCTCGATGAACCGGCGTCGGCGCGGGTCACGCTCGAGGTGATCCACTCAGGCGAGTTCACCGGCTGGGGACCGGCCAGTGAGCTGAAACGCCTGCGAAAGATCGACCGCTCGAGCCGCTTTTATCGACTGATTCGCCATCCAACGAAGCCGAAGCTCATCGGCAACAACGTCGGCATCTGGCGGCGCGACTACGAACGCGTGAATGGCTACGACGAAAACTTCGAGGGCTGGGGCTGCGAGGACGACGACCTGCGCCACCGGCTGCGGAAGGCCGGCGTTGGCGTGGCGTCAATTCTCCGCTGGACCCACACCTTTCATCTGTGGCATCCCAATGAAGCCAGCATGCCGGCCCATTGGAAGCAGGGAAAAAACGTAGACTACCTGCTGCGCAAAGGCCGGCTCACCCGCTGCCGCAACGGCCTCGAGAAGCGGTCGCTCGACGATCTGGCAATTCAGCTGGTGGGCGAAACCGTGCAAGCGCACCCGGCTGCCACGTGGGCCAGAAAGCGGTTCGCAGCGCGGCGAGTGGACAAGCCAGAGGTTGAAATCCTGCTCCTACCCGGCAAGGGCCGGTTCAGCGGTCGGGCCGACTTCAACGTGCTGGTCACGCTAGATCCGGCGGTAGCCGACTCCCCTGCCGCTCGTCAGGCACACCTGACCATCGGTCCTCGTGGTGGCGAAGAGCTCGAACAGGCCCTGGCCGCCGTCGCATAGCTTGTTGCATGTGCACCTTGCGGGGCGCGTCATTCCGCCGATTTCTCTATTGCTTCGAGTTGGCATCACGGTCGATAATCGCGCCCCCGCCCGGCCGCTTCGCCGACAAGGATGCTAGCAATGCGATGGCCCGGGCGATTCGTACATTCACCTGATACATCGATCGACGCCGCATAGGACAAGGACGCCCTATGAGTCCCCACGATTTGGCGCGCGTATTGGAACGGCTTGATCGTCCCAAGGTTCTCGTCCTCGGCGATCTGTTGCTCGATCGCTATACCTACGGCGATGCCCAGCGAATCAGCCAAGAAGCCCCTGTCATCGTGCTCCGCGCCGATGGCCGCGAAGCTCGCCCCGGCGGGGCTGCCAATGTGGCCAACATGCTTTTAGCCCTCGAAGCCGACGTGACTTGTGCAGGCGTCATCGGAGCGGACGCGGCCGGCGAGGAGTTACGTAGGCTGCTCGATGCGGCCGGCGCCTGCTGCGAGGCGATCGTCGCCGATCCGACCCGTCCAACCTCCGTCAAGGAGCGGTTCGTCGGTCGAGCCGATAGTCGACACCCCAGCCAGATCCTCCGCGTCGACCACGAAAGCTGCGCGGCAATTGATACGCCGCTGGAAGAGGAGCTCATCGAAAGAATTGAATCGCGGATGCCGTGGCACGACGCGTTGCTAATCTCCGACTACGGCAAAGGCGTCTGCACGCCCCGCGTGCTGCGGGCGGCCATCAACGCCGCTACGCTGGTTGGAATTCCAATCGTCGTCGACCCGAGCCTGTCGTGTCCGCTGGAAAACTACCGCGGCGTGACGGTCATTAAGCCCAACCGCAGCGAAACCGAACATGCCACCGGCATCAAGATTGCCCAGCCGACGGACGCCATGGCGGCCGGGCGCAAGCTATGCGAACAGCTCGACGCCAAGATGGCCTTGGTCACGCTCGATCGCGACGGCATGCTGCTGGTCGAGCAAACCGGTTTCGGCGAGTTCTTTCCCACGCAGGCCCGTTCGATCTACGACATCACGGGGGCGGGCGACATGGTCCTGGCGATGGTCGGCCTGTGTCTGGCATCGGGCACGACCCCTGACGATGCCGTCCGGCTGGGTAACGTCGCGGCGGGCCTGGAAGTCGAGCGCGCCGGAGTGACGGTCCTCTACCGCGACGAGATTCGGGCCGAGCTACTCTCGATCCGACATGGCAGCGCGTCCAAAGTCGTCACACTCGCACAGATGACGCAAATCGCCGAACAGCATCGACGCCGGGGACAAAAAATCGTCTTCACCAACGGCTGTTTCGACCTGCTCCACGTGGGTCACGTGAGCTACCTCGCCGAAGCGGCGGCCCTGGGAAACCTGCTGGTCGTAGGCGTTAACAGCGACTCCAGTGTCAGGCGGCTCAAAGGCCCCAGCCGGCCGGTTATCAGCGAAGCCGACCGCGCCGCGATGCTGGCGGCTCTGGCCTGTGTGAACTACGTCGTCGTGTTCGACGAAGACACGCCGCACGCGCTGCTGGAAGCCATTCGTCCCGAAGTGTTGGTCAAAGGTGGAACCTACACTCCGCAGCAAGTCGTGGGACATGAGATCGTCGAGTCCTACGGCGGCCGTGTCTGCGTCACTGGGCTCGTCGATGGCATCTCCACCACCAACATTCTCTCGTCGCTCGCTCGGGGCGAACCGGCGCCGACGACAGCCCAGACGGCAACCGCCTCTCCCGCGACACCGCCCAACTTGCGTCGAGCAGGCTGATGTCATGAAGCAAAAGCTGACCGTCATCATTCCCTGCAAGAACGAGCGCAAGAACATCCGTCCTTGCGTACTGTCGGCCAAGCTGGTGGGCGATGAGATTCTAGTGGCCGATTCCGGTTCGACCGATGGCACGCTCGACATTGTGCGCTCGCTGGGCGGTTGCCGGATTGTCGAACGCGAGTACATCAATTCTGGCAACTTCAAGAATTGGGCCATCCCGCAGGCCAGGCACGAGTGGGTGCTGATCGTCGACTCCGACGAACGCGTATCACCGGAGTTGGCCGACGAGATCAACGCCCTGCTCACGGCCGGCCCAAAGCGCGACGGCTACGACATCTATCGCGCCAACTACTTTTTGGGACACCGCATTCGCTACGCTGGCTGGGGCGCCGACAAAGTATTGCGACTGTTTCGCCGCGACCTTGGACGTTACCAGGGCGAAAGCGATCATGCCGAAGTCGGCATCACCACCGGCAACGTCGGCAAGCTCAAGCACCGACTCACGCACTTCACCTACTGGACCTACGATCAATACTTTCGCAAGCTCCAGCGCTACACGGTGCAGGGAGCTCAAAACAAATATCAGGCCGGACGCCGGGCAAACTTCTGGTCGATGATGTTCGCGCTCCCCTTTCGGTTCTTGCACTGCTACATCTTTCGCTTGGGATTTCTCGACGGACTGGCCGGCTTGCAGCTCAGCGTGCTCACCGGTTTCTCATCGTTTGCCAAGCAAGTGCGGATGTGGGAAATGCAGCACGCACTTCCGCAACCCGACCCCGAACTCGAGCACCCCGCCGCGGCTCACCAAGATATCGGACAGCGCGACGCCGCCTAAGCCGCGCCGTCATAATTTGAGGCAACCAATTGATGGCAGCGTCCAAGCAACCAGGCAAGATCCTGCTGGTGAGAAACGATCGCGTCGGCGACCTGGTGCTGACGCTGCCCGCCATCGAGGCCCTACGGGCACAGCTGCCCGAGGCGCGTCTCACGCTGCTGGCAAGCCGCTATGCCGGGCCGTTGGTTTCCGAACATCCGGCGATCGACGAGCTGCTTTACGACGAGCCTGACGAAAGCGCGTGGGCGCTGGGTCGCCGGCTGGCAACGGAGCGCTTTGACGCCGCGCTCGTATTTAATACGAATACTCGCAACTGCCTGGCGGTGCGTGCGGCACGCATTCCTTGCCGCGTCGGCTGGGGATACAAGCCCGTCGGCTGGCTCACCTCCACGCATCCGGTCATGTTGCACCGCAGCCGTCCGCCGATTCACGAAGCCGCGTTCGCCATGGCCTTCGCCGCAAAGTTGGGGGTCGCGGCATCCAAGCCAATTCAGCTCCCCCGCTTTCCAGTCGACCCGGCCGCGAAACAGCGCGTCACCGAACGGATCGCGAGAGATCTGGGCAGCGAAGGCCCGTTGTTTGGGGTCCATCCGGGCAACAAGAACAGCGCCTACAATTGGCCCGTTTCGCACTACGCCGAGTTGGTCCGTCGCCTGGCACCACATGGCCGGGTCATGTTGACCGGCAGCCCGGACGAACAGTCGCTGCTGGAAGAGGTTAGCGGCCAGCTCGACTCGGGGCTGCGGTCGCGCGTCGCGCGTTACACCAACCTGACATTGCCGGAACTGACCGCGGCGATTTGCGCAACAAGTCTTGATCGTTTCCAGCACGGGGCCGATGCACGTGGCCGGGGTGGTCGGCACGCCCACGGTCGCCCTGTTTAGTCCGCATCCGGCCCATGTGCCCGCCAAATGGGCACCGCTCGGAACGCGCCACACGCTGCTGGTCGCCCCGCAGGAAATTGGCGAAGACCCCAGCGTTCCCAAAGAACAAGGCGATGCCCTGATGGCCCGCATCACGGTAAACGAAGTTCTGGATGCAGCCTTGCAATACGCATCGCCAGGCGCGGCCGCTGCCTAGTCAACAGCAGCAATCCAACTCCACGATGGACTTGTCCGGTGAAACCAGCCATCTTTCTTGATCGCGACGGCACCCTCAACGTCGACGTCGGCTATGCGCATCGCGTGAAAGATCTGCTGCTTGTCGAGAACGTGTGCGCGGGCTTGCGCAAGTTACAGTCGCTCGGTTTTAAACTGTTCATCACGACGAACCAGTCGGGCATCGGTCGGGGCTATTTCAGCGAAGCCCAAATGCATACGTTCAACGCCGCCTTGTGCCGATTGCTGCACGACGGAGGCATCAAGATTGCCGGCATCTATTTTTGCCCCTTTCATCCGACCGAGGGCCTGGGGGAATTTCGCCGCGACTCGCCGCTTCGCAAACCGGCGCCGGGCATGCTGCTGCAAGCAGCGCAAGACCACGGGCTCGACTTGTCTGCCAGCGTTGCTATCGGCGACAAGTTGTCCGACGTCGCTGCTGGACGCGCTGCTGGTTGCCGCACAGTGCTCGTGCAGACCGGCGCAGAGGCACAGGCGAGCCCGAAGTGAACGTAAAACCTGATCTGGTCGCCGCCGACCTGCTGGCGGCCGCCGATCAAATCGAACATCTGTTGCGCGTTCCGGCTGGCATTCCACGAATTGGCCAATACACGTATCCTCCCACGCATCTGAACGGGGCAGGTCGTTAGCAGGTTGAGCGATGCCGGCAAGGCATGTTCGACCGACAGTCAGGGAGACGTGGCGTGAAAATCGGCGTGTTCATCCCCAATTGGGTCGGCGATGCGGCCATGTGCACGCCGACGCTCCGCGCACTGCGTCAGCACTATGGCCCCGGTGCGAAAATGATCGGCATCATGCGGCCCTACGTGTCGGAGGTCTTGGCCGGCACGCCCTGGCTAAGCGGCCGCATTCTGTTCAACCCGCGTTCGTCGAATCCCGCCGAACGCACGCCGGCCGCACTGGCTGCCATGCGGCGAGCTGGCTTCGACACAATGGTGCTGCTTACCAACTCGATGCGGACGGCGATTTTGGCGCGAGCCAGCGGCGCGGCGCAGCGTGTCGGGTACGTGCGCTATGGGCGAAGCCTGCTGCTAACGCACAAGGTCTACGCCCCGCGCGTCGGATTTCACCGGCTTCCGTTCCCCGCCATCGACGCCTACCTGCACATTGCTTACGCGCTCGGTTGCGAACCCCAGTCGCCCCGGCTCGAACTGGCCACGCTCATCGCCGATGAGGCCGCCGCCGACGCGGTTTGGGAGAAGTGGAACTTGCCGCCGGGAGACCAGGTGGTCGTGCTCAACTCAAGCGGCGCCTACGGTGCCGCCAAGCTCTGGCCCACCGAATACTTCGCCCGGCTGGCCGAGCGAATCGCCACCCGAAAGGGCTTGGCGGTGCTGGTCACGTGCGGGCCGAACGAGCGCGAGATTGCCCGGGAAATTGTCAACACGGCGAATCATCCCCGCGTGGTGAGCCTGGCCGATGAACCGATCTCAATCGGCTTGACCAAGGCCTGCATTCGTCGCAGCCGGCTGATGGTCACCACCGATAGCGGTCCGCGGTTCTTTGCCGTGGCCTTTGACGTGCCGGTAATCACGCTGTTCGGACCAACCGACAAGGCCTGGACCCGTACGCACTATCCGCGCGAAGTTTGTTTGAACCACGCGGTGCCCTGTGGGCCTTGCGGACGACGCGCTTGCCCGCTGAAGCACCACGATTGTATGCGGCTGCTAACGGTCGAACGCGTTTACGAAACCGTGGCCGAGCAACTCACCGCGCAGGCGCAGTCGTTTGCGCCGCGTAGTGCTGGCGGCCGGCCGCCGCGAGCAACAGGCTACTGCACGTGGATCGTATTGACGACTTCCACGCCTTCGCCATGTTGGCGCACGATTTCCTGCGCCATCTGCTTGTGATAAAAGCTGCAGACTTCGCCGATGAGAATGAGCGTGTCGCCGTCACGCTCGACGAGGATCTCGCGTAGCGCGAAGACGGGACTCTCGGCCAGCGCCTGTTGCGCTTTAGCCTGCACATCTTTTGCCGTGAGTACTGGCATTGATGCCGCCTCCCTCCCTGGACATTGAAGAACAATTCTAACTGCGGTCAGCGCGGCGAAACTCACTGCGGTTCCACGTGGGCAAACATCCTGCATGGTGCCCATCACGCCGGTAAGTCGCGAGCGGGGAGGAGCACGGTGGCGGATTCAGTTGATACCGCCCCCATCGCGTCGACCGCACGCCCAATTCAATGTAGTGGGCACGCGAGCGATGTCAACCAGAAAGAGCGACGCACGACGATAGCACGCCCCCGATTGGCGCGCTTTGTGCATGCTGGCACATCCAAAACCTTAGTTCGAACTAATGAATCTTGCCGGTCTTCTCAAGGTAGGCAATCACTTCCCCAGCCAAGGTTTCGGCGTCCTTGGTCCCCGCGTCGAGCACCAGCTCGGGCTTTTCGGGCGCTTCGTACGGATCGTCGATCCCGGTAAAGCCCTTGATCTCGCCCGCACGCGCCTTCTTGTACAACCCCTTGGGATCGCGGGCTTCGCAAACCTCGATCGGGGCATCGACGAAGATCTCGATGAAGTCCCCCTCGTTCATCGCTGCCCGCACCGCATCGCGGTCGCGGCGATAGGGGCTAATGAAGGCGGTCAGCGTCACCGTGCCAGCTTCGGCAAATAGCTTCGCCACCGCACCAATGCGACGAATGTTCTCTTCGCGGTCTTGCGCCGAGAAACCCAGGCCAAATCGCTTGGCGAACTCCTCGCCATGCCGTTCCTTGAGCATCCCCGGGCCGGCATTCAGGCCATGACGCACGTTGTCGCCGTCGAGCACGTAGCTGTGCACGCCCCGCTTGTGCAACAAGTGGTCGACCAGGTTCGAGACGGTGCTCTTGCCGCAGGCGCTCAAGCCGGTGAACCAAATCACACAACCCTTGTTCCCCTTGAGGGCCTCTCGTTCTTCGCGGCTTACGCTGTGATCGTGCCAGTGAACATTCGTATCGTTAACCATGGTCGCGCCTGCACTCCTATTCTTACTCTCTCACAATTTTCTTCGATAACGACAAACCGCAAATCATAGCCCATTTGGGGCTAGGGCGCAAGGGGGCGGGGCGCCGTTCAGTCAATCCCCGCTAGCTCGCATAAATTCGCCGCCATCACACCCTGCGGACAGCTCCACACCAGAAAGAACAGCGCCTCGCGGCACCAGCGGCCGGCCGGATGACCCACGATGTATCCGGTTCCCTTCGCGGCGGCCAGGGCCGCCTGGCTGCGCGCAGGGCGATGCTGTTCGCGCCTGCCCGAAGCTGTTCGTTGCTGCACACCTGGTTCCCGGTGGCCAACTCCAACAGCGTCGCCTCCAGCTTCCGCTGATCGCGGCGCAGCTCCACGGCCGGCGTCTCCAAATCAGGTCGCTTGGCGACTTCGCCTTCCAAGTACGTCACTGCCGCGCCGGCCAGCCCAATCGCCAGTGTCGAGGTCTGCAAACCACCCGTGTTCGCGCCGGCACCGATCTTCATCACGTTCTCGACCGGCCCGGCCAACAGCCACTCCGCCTCGAGACGTACGTTGTCCAAACGGACTTCGCCGGTGTGGCTGGCCGAAATACCGACCAGCTCGGGCGGCGCGGGAATCGTCACTCCAGGCGCATCGGTGGGCAATGCCACCAGAATCTGCCGGCCGTCGGCCAGTTCCGCGCCAGTCACAATTACGCTGGCATGGTCTGCACCGGTGACCCACGGCGAAAAGCCATCGAGCATGAAGCCGCCCTCCACTTCTTCGGCCCGCAGCACGGGGCGGCCCAAGTGCCGGCGACTGGTCGTCAGATGCGAAATGCCCACCGTGGCAAAGGACTTGCCCGACACCAAATCCGGTAGCAACCGCTCCTTCAGCGGCTCGATTTCGCAGCCGGCAATCCGCTGGCACGCCCCGGTCCGCTGGGTGATGACAAACGTCGTGGTCAGACAGGCCGCGCTCAACTGCAGGTAACCGCGCGTCACGTCCAACTCGCTCCACTCCTGTCCGCCCCAGTGCCGCGGCATGAACCACTCGAATACTCCGGCCTCGCCACAAAGGCGCAATTGCTCGGCGGGCCAGGCGCCGCTGCGATCCATCTCACCGCCCAATCGTACTAAATCCGCCGCGAGCCGCGCGAGCCCCGCATCGTCTGGCGAATGGATAGTAGAAGTTTTCGTCATGACGTTGCGGTCCTGCGGTGTGGCGGAAAAAAGGATTCGACAGCGGCCGACGCAGACTTATATAATCCAGGACGCGTGACCTGAACTTAATCTAGTGAAGCGGCTTAGGTCGGGCAACTTCTAGGCGGCACGATGCCGAGGCGGTCGGATTGTGGGGTCGATCCACATTTGCCGTCTCGTTATAATTCGTCGCTTATTTTGCTGTCTGGGAGGTCTTGATTGATGAGTCGCACCGAAGCCGCGCCCCCCGCTGAGTCGTCGAAAAAATTGGCGCTCTCCGAGCTTTCACCACAGACCTTGTACGACAAATGCGTGGCCATGGCCCGCAATCTGTGGTGGACCTGGCACCCGGAAGTCATCAATCTCTTCCGCGATCTCGACCCCATTCGCTGGCGGCAACTCGACCACAACCCCATTGCGCTGCTGGCTGAGTTCACCCCCGAGCGGCTCGAAATGCGGGCCTCGGAGCTGGTGCTCTACAGCCGCATCAACTACGCCTACCGCCGGCTCAAGGAATACATGGCCAACACGCACACCTGGGGCCGGACCAACGCCGGTGTGCTGGGCAGCAAGCCCGTCGCCTACTTCTCCGCCGAGTTTGGCATCCACGAGTCGGTGCCCATCTACTCCGGCGGCCTGGGCGTCCTCTCGGGCGACCATATTAAAAGCGCCAGCGGCCTAGGCATTCCCCTGGTGGCCATCGGCTTGTTCTACGACCAGGGCTACTTCAAGCAGCATCTCGACCTGGAAGGCTACCAGCGCGAGGAATACCTCGACACCAAGGTTGAGAACGTCCCGATGCAGCCGGCCTGCGACGAGCACGGCAAGCAAATCACCATCGCGGTCGAAACCCGCACCGGCGAACTGCTGGCCAAGGTCTGGCTGATGCACGTCGGCCGCGTTCATTTATATCTGCTCGATTGCGACGTCGAGGGCAACAGCCCCGAAGACCGCGAGCTGACCAGCCGGCTCTACGGCGGCGACCATCGTACCCGCATTCGCCAGGAGCTCGTCCTGGGCGTCGGCGGCGTGCGGGCCCTGGCCGCCCTGGGCATCACGCCGGGCGTCTATCATTTGAACGAAGGCCACAGCGTATTTGCCACGCTCGAAGTCATTCGCGAGCGGATGGAAAACGACGGCGTCAGCTTCGACAACGCGCTGCGCGAAGTGGCTCAACATACCGTCTTCACCACGCACACGCCCGTGCCGGCCGGTCACGACCGCTTCGACGGCGGCCTGATCGAAGAGCACTTGGGCCCCCTGCGCGATCGGCTCAAAATCAGCTACGAACAACTGATGGGCCTCGGCCGCGTCGAGCCGCACAACGAAGGCGAAAGCTTCTGCATGACCGTGCTGGGCCTCAAGCTCTCGCGGCGGGCCAACGCCGTCAGCTGCCTGCACGGACACGTCTCGCGCCGCATGTGGGCCCACCTCTGGCCCTGGCGCGTGGAAGAAGAAATTCCCATCGGACACATCACCAACGGCGTCCACGTGCCCAGTTGGCTCGCCTGGCAAATGCTCCAGCTCTACGAGCGCAACTTCCCGGGCGGATGGCTCCAGCGAATGGGCGAGCCGGAAGCCTGGGAATGCATCAACCGCATCGATCCGGGCGAGCTGTGGGAAGTACACTACGCGCTTAAGAACCTGCTGTTGGCGTTCGTTCGCCGCCGCGTGAGCCGGCAGTGCCGCCGCCGTGGCGAGAGCGACGCCGTGGTCGAAGCCGCGCGAAATCTGTTCGATCCGAACATCCTCACCATCGGCTTTGCCCGCCGGTTCGCCACCTACAAGCGAGCCGACCTGTTCATGACCGACCTCGAGCGGTTTTACAAGATCATCAACGACGAGGAGCGTCCGATCCAGATCATCGTTGCCGGCAAGGCTCACCCGGCGGACGAGCCCGGCAAGCAACTGATCAAGCGAATCGCCAATGCCCGGCACGACGATCGATTCGCCAACCGCATCGTGTTTATCGAGGACTACGACATCAACGTCTGCCGCCACCTGATTCAGGGCGTCGACGTCTGGCTCAACAACCCTCGCCGCCCGCTCGAAGCCTCGGGCACCAGCGGCCAGAAGGCCGTGCTCAACGGCGGCCTGAACTGCTCGGTGCTAGACGGTTGGTGGGCCGAAGCCTACGACGGCTCGAACGGCTTTGCGATCGGCAAGGGCTTCGCCCATGTCTCCGACCAGATCACCGACCAGCGCGACGCCGAGTCGCTGTACGAAGTGCTCGAGAACGAGGTCATTCCACTGTACTACGACCGCGACGTCGACGGCCTGCCGCGCGGCTGGATCCAGCGCATGATCAACTCCATCAGCTCTCTGGCCTGGCGCTTCAGCGCCCACCGCATGGTGATGGACTACACCCGCACCGCCTACGTCCCCGCCGCCGGCGGCTTGAGCTGCGATATGAACATGCGGTAGGGACCGGGAGCTTTGCCTCCCGTTTCCCCGTCACCTAGATCATGCATTCCGTGCATGACATGCCTGCCTACTTTCTCCGCCCTCCTCCACTGACCAGCACCGCGTGCAATGCTGGTGCTTTGCATTGTCGTAAGCGTCTAACCGCGACACAGTCGCAATTGGCCAGCCCCACGCCCACGATGATCGCCGTGAAATCGCGCGGGCAAGCGGGCATCCAATAAATTGGTCGGGGCAACCTCTCCATCGCCGCGTCTGGCACTTGGAATGCAATTTGCTGCGCAGAGATTTTGTCAATCGTCTTAATGGTCTCTACGCGACGTGAAAGATTCTCCAGGCCGCGCGGCGACGCCGGTCGCAACTCCAATTTCTGCGGGGGGATATTGCCATGCTTCGCCCTTTTTTCCGAACCGCCGTTCTATTCGCGATCGCTGCGCCGTTGGCTGTCTTTCTGTTGTCCACGAGCGCCACGGCGCAACCCGCCGCCCCGCCGCGGTTTGGTCCGGAGCCGTCGCGCGCCAACGCCGCGGTGCGACCGAACACCTTCGAGCCGAATAAGCCGGTCGCGATGACGAACAAGATTATCAAGCCGGTGCCGCTTTCGGCCGACGCCCAGACCACGGCGCTGTCGAACATCGACCGGCACATTTCCAACCAGGTTGCCGATCTGCGCGACAAGCTCAAAACTATCCTGCCCGACGAGTTGGCGGTCCTTACCAAGACCACCGGCTGGAAGGCAGAGGACCAACAAGCGCTGGTCAGCGCGTTGCGGGCTGGCGATCCAACGGCGGTCTATGAAACCTGGGTCAAAGGCAACCCGCAAGACACGGCCGGCGCCGAACAGGCCGCTCGACAAACTGACGTCAAGCACTTGATGACGCAACTTGTGCAAGATGCTGGCAAGAACAAGGCGGCGCTGCGCAAGACGTCGAGGCTTTCGACGCCGCGCTCGGTAAGATCGCCGGGTCCACGCCGGCGGTCTCCGACCTGTCGTCCGAGGTCGCTACGCTCGAAGATTGGGTGGCAGCGCGTAAGATCATCGAAAACGCCATCCCGGCCAAGGGCCCCACGGCCAAGCTTCCGACGGGCGGCGACGTGACGATGATTTTTGATCCCACGATGCCCGTCGGTACGGCCATCGTGCTGGGCGACCACGCGGTGCTCATCGGCCGCCAGGGTGACGGCCCGCTGGAAATCGACACCGGCAACGCGGCCCAAGCGTTGGGACTGCCGCTGGTTAGTGGAACGCCGCTGGCCGAAGCGGAAGGCGCGGAAGTCAGCGAAGGCGTGCTGCTGGTGAATCCCTCGAGTTCAACCGGTACCATCAATTACAACATCGACGGCACGCACTATGTCGCGGAGCCGGGCATGTCGCAAAAACTGCCGCCACTTCCAGACGGCCGTAATTGGCTCATCGAGTACGACCGCGGCGCCCAGTTCGGCCAGGCCGCATATACGTTGACGCCCGGCACCTATTACTTCACGCCCACTGAGCTCGGTTGGCAGCTCTATCGTCAGCACTTCGAGCTGGTGCTCGATAATTCACAAAGTAACCAGCAGTTCAATTTCATCTTTCGCGGCGACGACTTGATCGTTCCGGCCGGTGGCGCACGTACGCTACGGTCAAACTATCCGATCGTGCTTCGTTTCGACCGCGGCAACGGCACCGACTTCGTCGCCAAGACGACGTACTTGACGACCGGCAACCTGGAGATTGGCGTCAGCGCCAACGACAACCTGTGGGATGTGTTTCCCACCACCGACAACCGTCGCGAGGTAACGGGCCTCAAACCGTTCAAAACCGACGAAATGCGCACCCGCGCCGTCAGTCCCCCATGACGGCAATCGGCGGCCCGATAGCGCAAACGAGGCGAGACGACCCATGTTTTCCGGCTAGCCGCCGCACGACATGCCCGGGCGATGGCGCCACGCCTATACGCCCGATCCAGCCGGCCACACGGTCGAGTTCTGCTCGCCACCGACCCAGGCCCGCTACAAGCAGTAGGCGCGCCACGGTTCACCAGTTCAATCCGGCGTTCAAATAGAACCCGTTGAGCGAAAAGTTGCTCTGCTGAATGTGCCGGATGCTGCCGCTGGAAAGGGAACCGATCTGCAGTGCCAGGATGTTCTCGTTCGTCTCATAGCCGGCGAACGGGTTGAAATAGATAGCCGCCAGGTAGCCGGTGTCGAAGGTGAACACCGATCCGCCCCGCAGGACGCGAGTATAGCCGATGCCCAGCTTGGCGTTGGCGGCGTAGACCACGTGCGAGAAAGCGCTGCTGGCGACATACTCGCGGTTGACGGCGATGCCGAGGAGCGCCAGGTCGGGCGACGTGGCTGCAAATTGGTACTGCGCCGGCTGCGTCTGGCCGATGAGCGCCGCCCCGGCCAATTGCCCCGTCAGTCGCAGCCCGCGTTTTGTCAGGTAGGAACTGTCGAAGCCAAATCGTGGTCCAACGCCCCAAAAGCTGGTCGTGTTATTCAGCGCGATCGAAAGCTGCGTGTTTTCTGGAAACGGTGCCGTCGGCGAAGGCTCGACGCCATAGAACGTCGAATTGAGTTGCTCGCGCAGCTGCGCATAACTCAACCCGGCAAACAGTCGGAACAGCAGCCGCTGGCCGACGTTTACATACTGGCCGAAGTCGAGGTTCACCGCGTCATACGAAAACTTGACTTGCGCGTTGGCCGACCGCAATTTGTTCACGCCCGAGTTGGAATTCAACTCGTCGTACGTGTCGGCCGTGGGCGGACCGGTTTGCGAGAACGGCGAGATCCACTGCCCGTCTCCCGCTACGCCGGAGTCATACGTATTGGTGCGCAAGTGCTGCCAGTTGAGCTGCGCGTCGCGCCCCGTGCCGGCAAACGTATAACCGGTTCCCAGTTCGAAGCCCGGCTGGTAACCCGGCTGAAGCGTTTTGACGTTCCACAGCGGCGTGGCCAACGGGTAGGGCGACGCGTAGTTGTGCTCGGTCGTCAGAATGCCCCAGCCCAGGTTGTCGGCGCTGGGCTGCAGATACAACAGTCCGGCCTGAAATCGAAAGCCAGGGCGCATGTTCGGCACACCCACCGCCAGCGCATATCCGCCGACGGCCGGACCAACTCCGCCAGGCTCGAAGAATTCCTCCCCGCCTGTGGTGTCAATTGGTTCAAACAGATCCAACGGCTCGAGGCCCTCGTTCGGCTCAACCTCCTCCGCCTCCACGTCCTCCATCTGCAGATAACCCTGCGTCTGGAACGGATCGTCGTCGCCGGCGGAATCCGTCTCTTCCGTTTCGCTCGCTGCGCCGTCCGAGTTAAAGTCGTCGCCCGTTCGGCCCGCTTCATCGCTGGCCACCGACAGCGCTATCGGCGCGCCAGCCGCGCGCTGTAAGCCCTCGCCGCCCGCCCGCGCGCGGACCCCGCCGAGCAATGTCACCGCCAACATCACGCTCAGCCAGATTCGCATTGCAAGCCCCTTACCCATGCCCTGGATTTGCAGCCGTGGTGTCAGCTTCGCCCTGCGACGCGCGGCCGTCGCCCGACTCGACGATCGAATCCCTAATACATCCGATTGATTGTCAGGGCAATCGACTGCGCGGTGATCTGCTGCGTCGGGTTGACGAACAACGTGCCCGCATCCGTATATCCATCCGTTGTGGTCGAAAAGAGCGACGAATTGTGTTTCGTATACCGCGCGGTCACGGCGACGTCGTAGCTCAGATCGAGAAACCAGGTCGGAGACAAGTAGTACATCAAACCAACTTGTCCAACCGTGCCCCACATCCAAGTCGAGTCTGAAAAATTCACCGGGGTTCCGGTGATGTCGACGTGGGTTCCGTTGATATCGGCAAAGCCGGTCGCGTTGTAGATTTGGGTGTTGGTGCCAAACACGACCGGACCGGCGCCAAAATACACCCGGCCCCTCTCAAACGAACGTCCGAAGAACGGAACCAGCGCCAGCTGGTGATTCACCGTGGTTTGCGTCGAACCCACAATCACGTGCCCCGTGAACGAATTCGGGTCCGTCGTTGTGTTCGTAAAGGCTCCGACCTGCGGCGAGTTGATGTTCGAATCGGTGAACACCAGCCCCAGATACTTGTAGGCCAGCTTCGTTCCCCAAAACCAGTTGCAACAGTTGCAACCTCGCAGGTAGCCCACTTGCGCGGTCGGAGCAAACGTCGTCTGCGTGTTTAGAAACGGCGTGGCCGGTCCGCCGGCTTCGCCATAGGCTACTTGCGTCGAGCCGCTGTAGACGTTTGAAATACCGCTGGCATACAGATACTGGTCGAACCGCACCGAGTTGTAGCTACCCCCCAATCCCAGAAAGAAGCCCGGCATCGGCGAGTAACACTGCATCAGGCCCCCGTCCATCACATCGCCGGCGAGCACCTCCTCCGCCGCATCCTCCGGCCCCGCGGCTTCTTCAGTCTCGTACTCAAACGCCGAGTCCGGGGCTTCTTGCGTCTCGTACTCAAACGCCGCGAATTCTTCGGCCTCGGCCCGCATCTGAAAACCCAGCATGCATAGCGCAAAAACTGCTAGCACCAACTGTGACCTGGTAGGCATCGCCGCTTCCCCTTAGTCTTCCTGGCTTAACAGATTTGACTTTATCGGCCCGTTTCGATTGCGCATCGCCGCGACCGTCTCATGCAGTTTCGGCGTTTGGGGCCGGAATGATCAGTACAATCGCCAAACTCTGCCAAGTTCGCCGCTGCGGCCAGTCTTCTCCGCTCCCTCGTACCTCCATTTGCCCGGCGCGCTCGCCACAGCTATTCTGAGCGCACTCTCTTAATCCCGCCGGCCAGTTCCATGACACACCTCCTGACGACTTTCGCGCTGCTCGGTGTCGCGCTCGCGGCTGGCGACTCACGTCCGCTCAATCCGCCGCTCGATGCTTACGTGCAGGCCCGCATTGCCGAGTTCGAAACAATTCCCCTCGATCGCCAGCGGCAACTGACGGGGTTGGCCGAATATGTGCGCGGTCGGGTGGCCGCCGGCGAGCCAGCCCGGTTGACGTTCATCTGCACGCACAATTCGCGTCGCAGCCAGTTGGCCCAAATCTGGGCCGCGGCCGCCGCCGCTCGCTATGGCGTTTCGCCGGTCGAAACCTTTTCCGGCGGCACCGAAGCCACGGCGTTCAACCCGCGGGCCATCGCCGCCTTGCGCCGCGCCGGGTTTGACATTACTGTAGAGGACGGCGGCAACAATCCCCGCTACCAGGTCCGCTTTAGTAAGGGTGTGTCACCGCTGGTTTGCTTTTCCAAAATCTACAGCACCGCTGGCAATCCCCAGCGCAACTTCTGCGCCGTGATGACGTGCAGCGACGCTGACCAAAACTGCCCGGTTGTGCAAGGCGCCGCCCGACGCATCGCCCTGCCCTACGACGATCCCAAATCGGCAGACGGCACCGAGCAAGAATCCGCCACCTACGATGCCCGCTGCCAGCAGATCGCCCGCGAAATGCTGTTCGTGTTCGAGCAGGTGCGTTCGAAGTCGGCAGTTCCGCAACGCAGCAAGCTCGCACGGTAAGCCGTCGCGACGTCGCACGAACCTGCCGACCGGCCATCGTGTCAACTCCCCTAGCCGCATTCTGTTGTCCAGTGAGGCCCCGCATCTCCCAGTACCATGAGTCCAAAGCCCAATAGCGCAGACGCTGCCCCCTGGTTCGAGGATGACTCTTTCTGGAACGAAATGTTCCCGTTCATGTTCCCCGAGCAGCAATTCGCCGCCGCTGCCCAACACGTCCCTCAGATCACGGGGCTCACGGGAATCTCAAGCGGAAGTCTGCTCGACCTGGCGTGCGGGCCGGGACGCTACGCCCTGCCCTTTGCGCTGGCGGGCTTTGAAGTGACCGGCGTCGATCGCACGCAGTTCCTGCTCGACGAGGCCAGCCGCCGGGCAAGCCAGGCCGGCGCGACGGTCGAGTGGGTGCATGAGGACATGCGTCAGTTCGTGCGGCCAGCAAGCTTCGATCTGGCAATCAACCTCTTCACGTCGTTCGGCTACTTTGACGATCCGGCCGAAAACCGCCGCGTGCTCCAGAACCTGTACGACAGCCTCAAGCCGGGCGGAACCTTCGTGTTCGATCACCTCGGCAAGGAAGTCCTGGCCGCTCGCTATCAGCCGACCCGTTCGACCGAGCTGGCTGACGGCCGTGTCCTCGTCAACCGCACCCGCATCACCCACGACTGGTCGCGCGTCGACGACGAGTGGACCCTGATCGCTGGCGGCCGAACCAAGAGCTTCCGCATTGGCCACTGGATCTACTCCGGCCGCGAGTTCCGCGAGCTATTAGCCAGCGTCGGCTTCAACGAAGTCGCGCTTTACGGCACCTTCGAAGGCACCCCCTACGACCCGCAGGCCCAAAGGTTGATCGCCGTGGCGCGAAAGCCTACGAACTGACCGGTAACGACACATCGCGACACGCGCGTCCGGTCAATCTCCGCGCGGCACAAGTCTTGCCAGGCCGAGTGTGGCCCAGGAACTGGCGGCGCAATTGATCGGCGTCAAAAGCTTCGAACTCCCCGGTGAGCCATCAGGGGTCGATCGAGAAACCATCGGCCAACTGCCGTCCGGCATTTGCGTGGCAACCAGGAAGTCGATCCCACGCTGAATTTCGGGTCGTTCGGCCGTATAGCCGACGAGCGACAAGGCATACAACGTCTGGCCGGTGGCAAAAGCGTCGCTCTTGGGTTCTGGCACGGTCTGGCTCCAGCCACCGTCGGCGCGTTGCAAGGCAAGTAACTCGTCGATCGTCGCTTGCATCGTATCGCGTGGCTCGGCGGTGTGAGCCCCCAAGAGAACCTCCATGACCTTCTCTTGATGGAGCCCGGAGGGCTTGGCAGCGTCGAGCCAGTCGATCGCTTTCTGGAGCGCCGCGCGCTGTGCTTCCGGCGCGTCGGGTTCGGTCTCCCCTGCGAGTGCCATGATGATCCAGGCGGCGTCGGTAGTCTGGCTTTCGTTAATTGGCGGACGGCGGAGCGTGGAAAAAAACTCCCACGAACCATCTGGTTGTTGCTTCTTGACGATTTCCTCAGTTATCAGCCGCAGGCTTTGCTTTTGTCCCTCATTCAGCGCGGGCAACGATCGCGCCGCGACCGCCAGAAACGGGAGTCCCATATTCAGCCCTCGACCCTGTGGGCGCGGGTCGGGTGGATCTGCCGGATTGGGAAAGATCTTCGAGGACATCAGCTTGTCCTTGCTGCCCAGCAACGATTCGGCCGTGCTGGCGACGAACTGCTTGTCGATCGCGTACCCTTGCCGTTCGGCCTCGCTCAGCGCCCAAAGCGGCATCGGCACGTGATGACATGCAGCGCAGCCACGCGTGTTTAGCCAGGCGGCGCTTTCGGTCTGCAAATAACCGATCGCGCGGTCGACCGTCTGGTGGACCTGCGGCATCGTGGCCGCAGGAATCGCGATCGGCTCATCGCCAAGCGCCAGCGGAGCAGCGCAAAGCCCCAGCAGAAACGCCGCGAAGGAGAAGATGCGCGCCATCGATCGCTCCTCGCCAGGTAACTTTGATCAAAAGAACACCCTCACGGACAAAACCCGCTTTTGATTTTATACCGCCGCCCGTTGAGACGCCACTACGGAACCGTCACCCGCAGGCAACGCCGCTGGCCCCAAGAACATGGTAGAATCCCCGCGAATCACCACCGTTGGGCAGGCCTAACATGGAAACGATGATCGTCGGTCTCGACCACGTGCAGATCGCGATTCCGCCGCGGGTCGAGCCGCTGTTGCGCGCGTTCTATGGCGAATTGCTTGGCCTGGTCGAAATCGAAAAGCCGCCGCCGCTGAAAGCGCGCGGCGGGCTCTGGTTTCGATTGGCCGATGGTCGGCAATTACACCTCGGCGTGGAGGAGGATTTCACCCCGAGCAAGAAGGCGCATCCCTGCTTCCTGGTGCCCACGCTCGATGCCCTGGCCGAACGCCTGACGAAAGGGGGCAACTCCATTCAATACGATCACTCCGCTCCGCCGGTCCGACGCTTTTACGCGCACGACCCCGTCGGCAACCGGCTGGAATTCGCCGACCGCCCCAACCCGCCAGCAACCAACAGCGCGTGATTCGTGCCGACGGCCAACAGGGAACACGCGCGTTGACGGAGGCAACCCAGGCCAGGTTCCAGCGGGAACCACTACCACCGACCCGGTCCAGGCAAAGTCGCGCCAAGGCTAGTTCGCTTGGCCGACGGTGTCGAGCACGTCCTTGATGAGCGCCATCAGGTCGCCCAGCATGTCGTCGCGGACATCCGAGTTGGTCTGCACGGCCACGGCCACTCGCTGGTCCGGGTAATAGTCGACGTGCGACAAATAGCCGACCGACCATCCCCCGTGACCATAGCTGACGCCGAGCGGACTCTTGGTAATATAGACGCCTAGCCCATACTTGCTCGACTTCTTCGTGTCTTGCGGATCGGTGGCCAGTAGTTCGTCGAGATACGGTTTCTCCAATGCGCGGCCTTCATACAGCGTCTTGGCCCACACCGCCAGGTCCCGCGGATTGCTGACCAATCCTCCGCCGGTCCATTCCGTGGCCGGATTGTATCGTAGCTTGCCGCCGGCCGTAATTTTCTCGGGAAGGCCAAACGGATTCTTCGGCGACAGGTAGCCGGCGGCAAGGTTCGGCAGATCGCGATGATCGGCCGGCTCGGTGAGTTTGAGTTTCAACGGATCCAGAAAGCGCTGTCGAACCTGATCGTAGTAGCTCGCGCCGCCGGCGCGCTCAATGATCAATCCCAACAAGATATAGCCGGTGTCGGTGTACTTGAATCTCTGGCCAGCCGGGAAAAGCGGCTTGCGGTTGAGGATGTACCCAACCAGTTCGTCGGGCTTGAAATAGTAGTCAGGATCGGTGTCGAGCGAGCGGACCATCTGCCGGGCGGCGGCAATCCACTTCGCGTCGTAGATGTGATCTGCCAGCCCGCTACGATGCATGAGTAGTTGGCGAATCGTGATCTCGTGCGCGTTGGGCAGATCGTTAAACCAGGGCTCCTGGCCGAGCCACTTTTCGATCTTGTCGTCCAGCGACAGCCGACCGTCTTGTGCCAGGCCGATGACGGTGGCCGCGACGAACGTCTTGCCGATACTACCGGCCGGCATCCGCGAGTCGACGGTCATTTTGGTGCCGCTTTCCTTGTCCGCCAGCCCGCTGGCAAAGGCTCGCACCGTGCCGTCGGGCAGCACATAGGCAGCGGTCATTCCCGGCAGTTCGTACTTCGCGCAAACGGCGTCGAGTCCTGCCTGAAAGCGCGTCTGAAGCTCGCCCAGACGTTGCGTATCGACCGTCGGCACGGGATCCGCCGCCATGGCCGGCGACAGCAGCCTCGGCAGCGTCAGGGGCAAACAAACCAAAACCAGCGATGCAAGTCTCGTCATGCTTCAGCTCTCGTACGCGCATTTCAAACGGTCCACGCGGAGTTGTTCGCCGCGATGGGCCAAATCTTGGCATCGCCCGCTCCAAACAAAGAAAGGACAACCGCCAGCACCTGGCACAAGGCCGGCGAAATTTGCCGCACCGCCCATGACTTGTTACCCTGAATGCGGTATTGCCCCCACTCATATCCACGAGGTCAATCCCATGAGCGTGAAAGCCAGCTATCTGCGGCGCGATCCGGCCGACGCCACACCCTGGGCCGAGACTTGTGGGCAGATTCGCTGCCTGGTGGAAGAGGCCGATGGGGCGGCCGCGGAAATCCATCAGGTGGAAATCCAGGACGCGAAGCTCCACTACCACGCGCGGACCGACGAGTTCTACTACGTCATCGACGGCAGCGGCACGATGACGCTCGATAACGACCAGATCGAACTGCACAAAGGCGTGGTCGTTTACGTCCCCCGCGGCGTCAAGCACAAAGCCACGGCCAGTCCAAACGGCAAGCTCACCGTGCTCACCATCTGCATTCCCCGCGGCGTGCTCGGCGACGTGCACGAGTTGGAATAAGCCGCTCGCCCGCCAGCCTTGGATACCAGGCCGCGCGACGGTCGTCGAGCCCCCGGTCGCAGATGGCGCCGCGTCACCACCGCGGCGCACACGGCTCCCAATGCCAAACGCGCCCCGCCGCTTGGCTCGGGAACCGCGGAAAGTTGTCCGCGAATCTTACCCCTTGGAAACATCTGCCTGCGCAGGTTGATCTCGATGTTTCCAGCAGTCAGGTCGGTCACTTGTGGAGCGGTGAGTGTTCCGCCGCCGCTCTAGGTGCCGTCTGTCGCCCCCGGCGTGTCCAACGTCAACGTAACGAGAACCGGACTGTTGGTGCCCGGCGGCGCCAGGTTAAGCAGACGCTACTGTTGTAAACGAGCGGCCGTGAGGGTGTTGGCCAGCAGCATCGTCACGGTTAACGGTCCCACGCCGCCGGGTACGGGGCTGATGTGGCTGGCCACTTGGCTGACCCCGGCAAAATCAACGTCCCCGACCAAACCTTGCGCGGTCCGATGGATTCCCACGTCGATGACCACGGCCCCAGGCTTGACCATCTCCGCCTTGATGAACTGCGGCTGCCCGATGGCCACGATCAGAATATCAGCCTGACGCGTAAGGCTCGGTAAATCTTGGGTTTTGCTGTGGCACACCGTCACCGTGGCGTCGGCTCCCGAGCCGCGCTGCATCAGCATCAGGGCCATCGGCTTGCCGACCGTTTCGCTGCGGCCGACCACGACAACATGCTGTCCCGACGTTTTGATCCCGTTTCGAACAAGTAATTGCTGGATTCCGTACGGCGTGCAGGGTAAATAGCGGGCATTCCCTTGGACCATCCGCCCCACGTTTTCCGGATGAAAACCATCGACGTCCTTGAGTGGGCTCACGGCGCTTAGAATTCGGGTGGCATCGATCTGGGGGGGAAGGGGCAGCTGCACCAGGATGCCGTGGATTGGCTCGTCCTTGGACCGGTTCAGTTTGGCCAACAGGGTGAGCAGATCATCCTGGGGCGTGTCGGCCGGCAGGCGGAATAGTCGGCTGATGATTCCGGCCTGCTCGCAAGCATTAACCTTATTGCGCACATAGACTTCGCTCGATGGATCGTTTCCTACGAGCACCGCGGCCAGCGTGGGAACCTCGCCGTTATTCTGGATGAATTCAGCCACCTCATCGCGCAATTCCTCGCGGATTTGGCGTGCCAATTGTTTTCCGTCCAGGATTGCGGCCGTCACTTGGGGAACCATCCTTTGGCTTTCGAAACGCGGCGGGAGGACGCATTCTAGCCCACTGGATGCCGTGAGACCAATCCCCTGCGGACCCCTGGTTTACTGTCGCATCCGGGGCTTCTCATTGGGCAGACACGGGCCGAAACGACATGGTCCAAAACAGCCTCGGTGGCTATAGTCAGTTGACTTTTTGACCGCCGAACCGGATAAATATTACAATGATGCTTATCATGATGACGATTGCATAGATAGCGCAGTTGACCGCCGCGCCCCAGGGGCGCACCTACCCTCTCTCCCGCAGCCGCCGATCACGCCATGTCCGACGAAAAGAAACTCAGCCCTGTGGAAACGTTCAAGAGCGAGAGCAATTACCTGCGCGGCGAGATCGCCCAGGAATTGCGCGATGGGAACGACAATTTCGGCAAGAGCAGCATTCAGCTACTAAAACATCACGGTACCTACCAGCAAGACGATCGCGATGCGCGGGCCGCCGGACGAAAGGACGGTGCGAAGAGCAGCAAACATTACTCGTTCATGGTTCGCACCAAGATTCCGGGGGGCAAACTCACGAGCGCTCAGCTTCTCGCCGAAATCGATCTGTGCGACGAGGTGGGCAATACGACGCTGCGGGTCACGAGTCGGCAGGGCCTGCAACTGCATGGTGTCGTGAAGAGCGATCTTCAGAAGACGATCTGTCGGATCAACGAGATTCAGCTTTCGACGCTGGCCGCTTGCGGCGATGTGGAACGCAACGTTATGTGTTGCCCCGCGCCGCTCTGCGATTCGATTCGCCAACAATTGCAGCAGCTCGCCGACGATCTGGCCGCGCACCTTTGTCCACGGACGACGGCCTATCACGAGTTGTGGCTTACCGATCCCCAGAGCGGAGAAGAGACGCTGGCCGGTGGCGGCAGCGACGGTCACGAGGTGGAACCGATTTATGGCCCAACCTACTTGCCGCGGAAGTTCAAGACCGCCGTTGGACTAGCCGGCGACAATTGCGTCGATCTGTACGCGAACGATTTGGGGCTGATGGCGGTCATCGAGGACGGCAAAATCAGCGGCTACAATGTGCTGGTGGGCGGCGGAATGGGCGTCACACCTAGCGCCGAAAAGACGTTTCCGGCGGTCGCCAAACGGATGGCGTACATTCGGCCCGAGCAGGCGATCGACGTGGCGACGGCCATTGTCAAGGTGCAGCGCGATTTCGGAAACCGTTCGGATCGCAAAGTGGCCCGGCTCAAGTACCTGATCAACAACTGGGGGTTGCCGGCGTTCAAGGCCAAGGTCGAGGAGTACTATGGCCAGCCGCTCACCGAACCGCATCCGGACGACGTATGTGGCTTCGACGATCATATCGGCTGGCACGAGCAGGGCGACGGGAAGTTGTTCTACGGCTTGAATGTCGAGAATGGCCGCATTCACGACGTCGATGACTTCCGTCTCAAAACCGCGCTGCGAAAAATCTGTACAACGATTAAGCCGGGCATTCGCCTGACGGCTCATCAGAGCATTCTGTTTACCGACGTCGATCCGGGCGATCGCGCCACCCTGGAAAACATTCTCCGCGACCACGGCGTCAAGTTGAGCGAAGAGATTTCGAACATCCGCCGCTGGTCGATGGCCTGCGTTGCCTGGCCAACGTGTGGTTTGGCAATCACCGAGAGCGAGCGGGCACTGCCGGGGTTGATCGATCAACTCGAAGTCGAACTGGCCAAGCTGGGGCTCTCGAACGAAACCTTTACACTGCGGATGACAGGCTGCCCGAACGGTTGTGCGCGGCCGTACAACTGCGATATCGGTCTGGTTGGCAAGGCGGCGGGCAAGTACACGGTCTTCGTTGGCGGCCGCTTGCTTGGTGATCGCCTGAATTTCAACTTCAAGGACATGGTGCCCGCCGACGAGGTGGTGCGTACGATCGTGCCGCTGTTGGCTTACTTCAAGCAGGACCGCCAAGACGGCGAAACGCTGGGCGACTTCTGCGATCGCAAAGGACGTGACGACCTGGTGAACTGGACGGAAAAATACGCCGCCCAGGAAGCCGGCGTCTAGGCAGACGCTGCTGCCAAATTGGATCGAGAAAGGGAATTCTCATGGATCCGCTCAAGCCGTGGATGCGCAAGCTGCTTTGCTTTGCCGGCTGCTACAACCTGCTGGTCGGCATCAATCTGACGGTCTTTTATCATGAGATGTTCAAGTTCTTTGGGCTGCCAAAGCCCAACTTGATCATGTACGTGCAACTGGTCGGCATTCTCGTGGCGCTGTTCGGCGCGGGTTACCTGATGGTCGCCTTTCGCCCGATCCAGAACCGCAATCTGCTGTTGCTGGGCTTCTTGAGCAAGCTGCTGGGCTCGATGCTGGGCACCGGCTATGTCCTGCTCGGCAAGATGCCGCCGATCTTTTTCGTGGTGCTCATTTTTAGTGATATCGCCTACCTCCCGTTTTTCTGGGCGATCATCCGGCGGGTCTATCGCGTTGCCGAAGAGCGGGCGCTGTAGCCTTTCTTTCGAACGCTGTCGCGGTTTCCGCCGCGCGGGCCAAGCCGCATCGCCGTGGCCGGTGCCCTTTTGCGGCAGTCATCGCAAGCGGTTCGCGGTGTGCTAGATTGGCGTTGTGGTCGAGACAATCCTTGCCTCCAGGGGTTTAGCCATGAAGCGAATTTTCTGTATCGCCACGGTGCTTGGCACCGCCAGCCTGGCTAGCGCCGCCATGTACATTTCCGAAACTCAAGCCATCGTTCAGAGCGGACTTGCCGGGTTGAAATTCGAGAAGGTCGAGCCGAAGCGCGGGTTGATAGGGGCTCCGTCGCAGTTCAAGATCACGCCCGCGACGATTCAGTATTTGGGCTCGCTCATGAAGCAGGGCAAGCAAATTACCGTGGCGGCGGACGGCAGAATCGAAGTCATCACCGGCAACAAGGAATCGGCCGAAGCGGGCAAGAAGGTGGCCGAATAGTACGGGGCCACCGGACCGATGCGCGGTCGGCGATGCCTCCCAGCTAAACAAGCGACGGCTCTAGCTGCCATTGTTTGACAGCAAATCGAGCGATTCAGCCTGGTCGGCCAGGGCGTCGATGACAAACTGAATATGTGCGTCGAGCTCAACGCCCAGATCGGCGGCGCCCCGGGTGATGTCGTCACGATTGATCGCCGCGGCGAAGGCTTTGGCCTTGAGTTTCTTTTTCACGCTGCTGGTTTTCATGCCCCGGATGCCCTCGGGACGCACCTTCGCGCATGCCGTGATAAAGCCGGCCAGTTCATCGCACGCATAGAGGGCCTTGTCCAGCCGCGACACGCGGGGACAGTCGGGCAGGTAGTCGGCGTGTGACTTGATGGCGTAGATCACGTGCTCGGGATAACCTCGTTCGGTCAGAATGGCGGCGCCTTGGAGCGGATGATCTGGCGGATCGGGCCATCGCTCGTAGTCAAAATCGTGAAGTAGCCCCACGATGCCCCAGGTGGCTTCGTCTTCACCGTAGTGCCGAGCATAAGCCCGCATCGCGGCTTCGACCGCCAGCATGTGCTTGCGCAGGCTGTCGCTGGAGGTGTATTGGCAGACGAGTTGCCAGGCCGCCTCACGGTCCACAATCAGGTTCCCCGCTTCGCGCGAGCCGTTTCGTCTTGCGAGGGAGCGGCACTGGACTCGGGTTGGGCGGTTGCGTCGACGGCTGGTGCGTCGGGCGGAGCCGCTTCGCGCCAAGGCTTTTGCTGCTGGTAGCTTTCGAGTTCCTTGGCGAGTTGCGCTTTCATCGGATCGCTTCCTAGCTCGACGGCTTTCTGCGACCAATTGACGGCCTTTTCCCAGTCGCCTGTTTCGGCATAGCTGGCCGCCAACGTGCTGAGGATGTGGGCCTGCTTGTAGTCCGTCACTTTGCAGGCCTCGTCGGCCAATTCGACGGCCCGCTTGCCGTCGCGCAGTTCGTCGTTGGGCGAGGTGGCTAGTACCCAGGCCAAGTTGTTGAGCACGCCGCTATTGTGGGCGTCGGCCTTGAGAGCTGCTTCATAGTCGGAAATGGCCTCGGCCTGTTGACCTTGATTGAGATAGGCGTCGGCCCGACCCCGCAGCGCCGCGACGTTCTGCGGATCGACGCCTAGCAGATGACTGTACGTTTCAATTGCTTTTTCCGGTTGCCGCGAGGCCTGGTGCACGGCCGCGACTTGCAGCAGCACGTCCGGGCTGTCGGGCATCACTTGCCTGAGTACGTTCAGTTCGCCCAGGGCTTGTTCGAACTTGCCGCTGGCGGCCAGCAGGCTGGCATGCAGCAACAGGGCCTGCGAACCGGGCCGCAGCTTCATGGCCTGTTCCACGTCGGCCAGCGCGCCCGGTACGTCACCCTTCATGGCCCGAATCCGAGCGCGGTGTGTCAAGGCGGCGGGCGAATTGGGCTCCAGTTCGATGGCCTTGGTGAAGCTGGCCAGCGATTCGTCGAGCTTCTCGCTGGCGGCTTCGGCCATGCCGCGGGCTTCGTAGGTTTCGGCATCGTCCGGGTCGAGTTGGATTGCCGCGTTGAAATCGGCAATGGCCAACTCGAGATTGTTTTGCGTGAGATAGTTCATGCCACGAAAGCGAAGTGCGTCGGGCTCGGTCGGCGTCAGCTTCACGGCTTCGTCAAAATCAGCCTGGCGCTGATTCGGATCGGTTTTGAGGTTGGCGCGAATCATCAACGCCTTGCTCTTGGCGGCCGGGTCGTCCGCTGCCAGCCGGACGGCCGTATCGAGGGCAGCTAGTGCCTTGTCGGTTTGTCCGAGGTGGGCGTACAGCCGGCCAAGTAGAAACTGGGCCTCGGGCTGCTCAGAGTTGAGCGCTGTCGTCTTCTCCAAATCCGAGAGTGCCATCCGCAATAGCGCCTGGCCGCGGCCGGGAGTGATGGGAGTTTCAAACAGTTCGTGGCAAACCAGTTCGGCTCGCTGCGAAAGCGTGCTGGCCAGCAGCTCCTCGGCAAACGTCACGTCGGCCTCGGGGAGTCCGGCATCAATGGCTTCCTGGGAAAGCTTGATTACCCGATTGAGATCAGTAAGGTTCTCGGCCGAGAGTTTCACCTCCATCGCCTGGTGCAGCAGTTGAACGCCGTTCTCCGCGGGAGCCGCTTCTTCGTCGCCGACCGCGGTGCCGGCAGGAAACACCAGCGCGCTACAGGCCACAATCGCACACCAGGACCAACGCCGAATACCAGGGCGAAGCATGACTGCTCCTTTCTGAACACAACGAACTATCGGGCCAAAAGCGGCAGCATTATGACGGCAAGGGCCGATCGACGCCATGCGAATTCAGGCCATGCAACTAGCGCCGCGTGGTCGCCAAACAACCATTCGCAATAACATCGACAAATGCTTGCAAATCCGGCGCCTGGGCTACCAAAAAGGCCCATTTCAGAGCGGAGCCGGCAGGTCGCGGCGACAGAAGGCAACGGCGGCGACGACGTAGAACGCCAACCCCAGACCGATCAGGACGCTGTCATATCCGACGCCACCCAGCGCGAACGAATCGCCGGCCGGCACCCACAAGGCCCAGGCTTTGGAACGGTCGCCGACGAGTAATTGCGGTTCGAACGGAGTGAAAAATGACAAATACGTAAGCCACTGCCAGTTGGGTACGACGCGACCGACGATCTTCATCACCATCGACACGGCATACACGCCACCCACGATCCCGATCGTACGCGCGCGGTAGTTCGTGCCCGAAGAAACCATCGTGCTGAGTCCCGCCAGGAAAACCGTGACGGCAAACAGATTCAGCGCCGCGGGCACGAAGACGCGCGTCTCGGTCGGATGGTCCAGTGTCACCGTGAGCAATCCCACGAACGTGCCGAACAGCGCGATGCCCGCCAGCAAGGCCGCGCCGACAAGCGTGACGATCGCCTGCGAACTGAGCACGCCGAGCCGCGTGACGGGCTGGGCGAGCACCATTTCCATCGTGCCGCGGTTGAGTTCACCGCTGACGGCATCGGATCCGCGCGAAAACGCCCACACCGTAACCAGCAGCAGCACGATGGGATCATCGTAGCCGACGGCGATCCGGCCGGACGTGCTCGCCATCTGCGTGTAAGACACCGGCAGCAGTCCCTCGACTTCCATGGGCATGAAGCTGAAGATGCCTTCCATGGCGGTGGTCGAGAAGAAACTGGCGATCCACACCCGCAGCCACTGCACCACGAACATGAACGCCAGGCCACCCAACAGCAGCCAGCGAGATTCGCTGATCGTCTTTTTCCAAAGCGCGAGGTTCATTGCTGGTGCGGCGTTACGGGCGACTGCGCATTCTCGAAGGGATGATATTGATCGTACACGGCGTTCAGTCCCAGCGGTTCGATGCGCACTTCGGAGAGCGGCAACGTCGCCAGCCATCCCAATAGTCCGGAGAGCTCGCCTGGCGTTTCGATCAGCAACTCGCCGGCGGAAGTCGTCGTGAGGTTGACGTGGCCGTTGAAGCTCTCGGGTACCGGTGGCAGCGAGCCGGTGAGTTGTGCTCGAATGCGATGTTTGCGCGTCAACTCTGAAACGACCTGGGTGTGCACCAGCTTCCCGCCTCGCAGGATGATCGCACGATCGCACACCTGCTCCACCTCGGAAATGACGTGCGAGGAAAAGATGACGGTGCGGCCGGACGCCTTGGCCTCTGCCACCAGCGCGGCCACGTCGGCGCGCACGGTCGGGTCGAGGTTTGAGGTGGGCTCGTCGAGAATAACCAGCGGCGTCGCCACGGCCAAGGTTACCGCCAGGGCGAGCTTTTGCCGCATACCGGTCGACATCGACGCCACGGGCCGCGTCAGATCGAGCCCAAAACGGTCGCGAGCCAAGGCTTCGGCCGCCGGCCGGCTGCCATCTCGCCGAATGGCCGTGAAAAAGTCGATCACTTCGCGGGCGCACATCGTGCGAAACAGCCGGGCCTCTCCCGGCAAATACGAGACGCGCTTGTGCACGTCGTACGAACAACGATAGCAGTCAAGTCCATCAATGGTGGCGCGGCCCGCCGTGGGCTGAAGAAAGCCCATCAGTAGTCGCAGCAAGGTGGTTTTGCCGGCACCGTTGGGGCCGAGCAGGCCGACGACTTCGCCCCGGGCAACGCCAAAGCTAAAATCATCGAGCGCGGTAAAATCTCCATACCGCTTGGTGAGTGAATGCGTTTCGACGTACACGCTGCTTTGCCAAGTTTGCTTCAAGCCCGGGTGCCCAAGACCGTCTATTCTCGGCGGAGGTTACAGAACTGGCAAGCGATAAAACCACCGCGCTAATTGACGGGTGGGCGCATCTGAATTGTGGGTGGAAAATCGTGGCGGTTGATAAGCTGTCGAGTAGGCGTTACCTGTTTTCCGTGCCGTGGAGGCATCACGATGGACCGGCCGATTCGGGGTGAGGCGCTGCCAATCGCCTCAAGGGAAGCGGCATGCGCTGGGGCGAAGATGGCTCCGATGCCGTCTGCCACCTCCGCGCCCTGTACCTGAGCCAGCCCGGCCAGTCGGAATCCTTCTGGAAAAACGACCCAAATGCACCCCCATCGCGACGCTCGCAGCGCGTCGTCGGGCGGTCGCGACGTAAGCACGCTAACGCATGCCACTAAAATGGCTTATGGCAGCCAACTCGCCCCGCCCATCGGCCGTACCGCGGCCGATTCGCTTTTAATCGCCAGAATGATCAAAATGACTGACACCATCGTCCCCCGGTCCACCACGTCCCTGTGCTACTGTTTTCTATAGGCAACTCGGGCGCTAAGCTCTTTGGCTCCACCATGAAGCAAGAATCGCAGTCCCCTTCGTCCGCCAAAACCAAGGCGGAAGGCACCGAAACCACGTCCGATTTCCCGCGGCAGCCCGACCATCGCGCACCGCGCAACGCGAGCAGCGCAAGTTTCGACGCCACGGTTGCCTTCGATGCGGCGCTCCAGCGCTCCGGGAAAGTGGAACGCGATATTCTGTTCGCCATGGCGACGATGCAGTCGGGCGAGGTGAACTCGCGACAAGTTGCCCGCGCTTTGGGCAACTGGACCATTCACGGTCATCGCTCGCTGGCTGAGCATCTCGTCGGTCAAGGCGTGATCACGACCGACAATCGAGCGAAGCTGGAGCGGGACGCGCTCGAACTGCTGGCCGAGTGCGAAGCCCAGCCCGACGGCGACTTGCGCGCGCGGCTGCGCTTTCTGGCTGGCGCCGACGGGTGGGAACAGATCTGCCGGATGCTGGGCATCGCAACCGCTAACGAATCCGCCGACCAGGAAGCCCCGCGCACGGCAATGGTCGAATACGCGATCGTGCGTCGGCTGGGTATCGGCGGCCTGGGCAGCGTCTGGCTGGCGCGCGACCAGTCGCTCAAGCGGCTGGTGGCGATCAAGGAGGTCAACGAGCGCGGCGCCGCCTCCGAAGTGGCGCTGGCCCGTTTTCGGCGCGAGGCTGAAATCACCGGCCAGCTCGAACACCCCAACATCGTGCCCGTCTATCAGGCCGGCGAAGACACGACCAGCCATCACCCGTTTTACGTGATGCGGTTCGTCGGCAAGAAAACGCTCTCCGACGCCATCGCCGACTATCACACGCGCCGCGCCGAGGGCCTGGCCGACGCCGTCGAGCTGCACCGACTGCTGGGCGCGTTTCTCTCGGTTTGCCAGGCGGTTGCTTTCGCCCACTCGCGCGGCGTGCTGCACCGCGATCTGAAGCCCGAAAACGTGGCGCTCGGCAATTTCGGCCAGGTGATCGTGCTCGACTGGGGACTCGCCAAGCGCACCGACGACGGCGACTGGCAGGATAGCGCGCCGGGCACGCTGTCGGGCGGGTCGACCGTCGAACAAACCATGGTCGGCCAGGTACTCGGCACGCCCCATTACATGTCGCCCGAGCAAGCCGCCGGTCGAGTCGAGTGCATGGACGAACGAACCGACGTCTATGGACTCGGCGCAACCCTGTTCGCGATTCTCACGGGCTACGCGCCGCACGAGGCGTCGCAAGCCGGTTCCATGCGCAGCGCGCGGGGGGCCGAGCTATACGCCGCCATCGTCGACAACCCGACGCCGCGTTGTCGCGATACCGTGCCGGACGTTCCGGCCCCGCTCGACGCCATCTGCGCCAAGGCCATGGCGTCGGCGCCGGCGGCCCGCTATGCGTCGGCGTCCGACCTGGCCGAAGAAATTCAATTGTGGATGGCCGGCGAACCCGTGTCGGCCTATCGCGAGCCCGGCGCCAGGCAGCTGACGCGGTTGCTGCGCAAGCACCGCGGGCTGTCGGTCTTGGCCGCCACCGTCCTTGCCGCCGTCATGATTCCGCTCGTGTTTCTCGGCTATGCGGCCAACGAGCGCCGCGTCGCCGCCGAGCAAGCCCGCATGGAAGCGCTCTACCTCGACGGCAAGGGATTAAGCGTCAATCTGGCAGCGGCGGTCGACAGCGGGCGCCAAAACGTCCGCTTCATGTCGCGCATCCCGCCAATTCAAGGCATCATCCGCGCGCGACAGCCCGACAGTGGCGAACAAGACGACGAAGCAACCTGGCGCGACCGCTTGGAGACCATTTACCTGGGCCTGCTGCGAGCCAACCCACAATACCTCCAGATCGCCTACAGTTCGCTCGGCGACGAGGCGAAGGAGATTGTGCGGGTCGAACGAAATCGCTTCGATCGAACTTCCGTCGAGGCGGTTCGCTCCGCGCGGAGGATCGATCTGGCGGCCGACTCTCCGGCAAGCAGCGTGGCTTCGCTCAACGTGGGCGACGTGGCCATTTCGGAATTGAAGGCCCCCAACCCAAACTCGGCGAGGGTGCCGCAAGACGCCGAGGTACAACCGCTAACTCTACATTTGGCGGTGCCAATTTACGACGCGGCGAGCGGCGAACTGTTTGGCGCCGTCAGCCTGGAAATCGACATCGACTATCTCCTCACCGAATGGGCCCGCGACACCGCCGCCGGCAGCGTGCTGCTGGCCGATCGCACCGGCAGCGTGATGGCGGCTTTCCATCCCGAGTCGGGCCGCGACTTCGCCTGGCAGCCAGATCAAGGCGCCTCGAATTGGCTTGCCGAGTTTGCCGCCAGCCGCCAGACCGAACTCAAGTTGCCCCCCACCGACGAGCACCCCGGCGGCCTGTTCGCCATCAAAGTCCCCATCGATCCCCGCCACCCCCGAAACCTCGACATTCTCGTGGTTCGCGGCGGCTAGACAAGCTGACGCCCGTCAGGGTCAAAGCACCGTTGACCGCCCAACGCAATTAGCAGTCGCGACAAGTTGCCGCGCCGTGCGCTCGCCCGGGGAAGAAACGCCGGTAAGTCAAAGCGGCGCCGCGAGCCCTACGGCTCTGTCGCGCCACGATAGGCAACCATTTCCCAAGATCCGTTTTGGCGGTCGGGTTGTCGTCTTCGCAACCTGCTGCGGTTTCTAAGGACGCTTTGGTGGGCTGGCGAGCGTCAGGGTTGCCTGGCGAACGGAAAAATGGTCGTCGCCGGAAAACACCAGATGAATCGTCCGGCCGTCTGTTTCCATCCACTTCGTTGGAATGCTTGCTGTTTCGCCCGGCCCAACGTCCCATGTTTCCGTGAAGAACACGGTAGTCCAGGGGCCCCAGGGTTCAGGCGCATCGTAGATTCCCAGTCCGCCGGCAAACCGCGTGTCGTCGCCGGGTAAGGTTTGGCACCATAGGTATCGCTCAATAAAGGGATCATAGCTGATCGATGAGCGACAGCACTGCCCGGGAAACGAAAACACAGCGGCCCGATCGTCGACGTTCGAACTCCAAGTCGCGCGGCCCGACTCCATTCCGCTGAAGAATTCGTACGCGCTGCGATCGGAGACTCTCTGTTTGTGAACCCGTGCGAGCACCATCCGGTCCGCCGGCTGATAGGCACTGTCGCTGTCGTGCGAGTAGATATAGACGCATCCGTCGCGCGCGCGGCGTAATTGCGGCCAAAGTTTAACAGCGTCGGACAGCCAAAACTTTTGGTGAACTTCCACGCGCTCCACGTCCAGGTGCGACCGTGGTCGCGCGACCAGGCCAACTGAGAGTTCCCGGCGTTTCGAACCAGCAGATAGAGCACGCCGTCGACCATCAGCATGCCGCTTGCCTTTTTTCCGATGGCACCGTCGCCGTGCATTTCAACCGTCGGGGATCGAATGTTTTCAGCGATGAAATCGTTCGCGCCTCCGGTGATCCGACTCAGCCCAAGACTGAGCTTCAACTCCACAGTCGGTTCGAAACCTTTGCCGTCGCCATAGGCGGTGTAGAGCGCATCATCGTCCCCCCAGGTCATGGGCCAATTATCGCTTCCGCGCGCCCGCCGAGTAATCTCGGCCGCCGCGGCCCATTCAACGCGTGTGACCACCTGGCTCGGCGGATAGGGTGGCGCAAGGGCTTTGCTGGCGCTACGGCGGGCGGAAATCTTGCGTTCGAGCAGGTCGGCGTCGCGGTCGTCCGTTTTTCCGGCCGCCAGGGCGATTGGCTCCAGGAATGGCCGCAATACCTCGTAGTGTTCGCGCGATTGCCGCGGCCACGCCCCACCAGCGCGGACCGCAACAATGTCAAGACTGGGCATGACGACGATCAAGCTATCGTAGAGCCCCCATGACCAAAACGCGTCGCGGGGTACCTTCTCCAGCGTTCCATCGGCGTTGTTCCACCACAGCAAGCCGTAGTGGTCGGAAGCGTTGCCGTAGTTCGCCGCGTCGACCTCTTCCAAGCCCACAACCTTTGATACCGTGGTGCTTGCTTGTTTGACGAATTCCGTCGGCACGATTCGTTTGCCGTTCCAACGTCCCTGGCGAAGATACAAGTAGCCGATCCGCGCCATCGCGTCGACATTCGCGCTGATGCCCGAGCCAAACTCCCGCCGTTTGACACCGTCAAGTTGCTTTGGTCGGTAGTCGTTCTCGCGCCACACCAGGTCATTTGGCGTGATGCCGATGGGCCCAAAGACACGATCAAACATCAATTCGTTGAGGTCCTGTCCGTAGACTTTGGTGATACATTCAGCAAGCCAGTTTGGGCCGCCGTCGCTGTAACACCATTTCGAGCCAGGCTTGAACAGCAGCTTGCCGAATCCACCGGTCTTTTCGAAGCCGGCGGTTTGGGTCGCCAGTTGCATGATGGTAATCTCGTCCAACCATCCGGTCTCCGCATTCGCGGCAGGCGGTGTGCCAAGTGTCGGGTGATAGCGTCGGGCCTTGTCGTCGACTGCGAGCTTGCCGTCCTGAATCGCCAATCCGAGAGCCGTTACGCCAATCGACTTGGTCGTCGACTTCAAATCGTATCGCTTCCGCGGATCGCCCCAGGACATCACCAGCTTGCCGGCTCGCGTGACGTGTCCCGATCCACCGCCGGTCAACGCATAGTCACGCGCCGCTTGCAGCCGCGACTCCGCCAGCCGGGCTTCCCCCGGACTTGCAACGCTCCACGTCTCCTTGGGAAATACGCGCGAATCTGGATTGTCACCGGCGAGTAGCGCCTCCTGTCCAGCGAATAACGACGTAAGGATCACCACCGCGAGTCGCAAACTCGGGCGAATAGCATTCCATGCGCTGCTCGGCGACTGCCGCGTGGCTTGCCGTCTCATCGAGATGCCTTTTCAAAATGTCGAGCAACCGCTCAAGGGGCTTGACGACGCCGGCGCACAGCCCACTGCGATCGCCGCCCGCACCCGCTCGCCTAGTCAAGGTCAATCGTTCCAAACACCGCGAAGTGGTCGGATAGCCGCTCCCCGCCCGGATCGACAATCGTCGATTCGGCTTTTGTGTCGCCGAAGGTCAGCAGGTAGTCGATCCGCTTGTTCGGGAACTTCTTGTTGCGGCCCGTCTTTTTGATCGGACCCAGCTCCTCTCGATAGCTATCGTGGGCACCGGACAGCGAGGTGAAGATCAGGTTGTAGGCGTCCGCGTCGATCGAGGGGATGTTGAAGTCGCCCGCCATCACGGCGATCGTGTCTTTGTCGTCGCCGGTCAACTCGCGAATGAACTCGTTGCACTCGTGAAGCTGGTCGGGTTTGACCGACGGATCTCGCTTGCCGCCCGCCTGGAGATGCGTGTTGAACACCGCGATCGTGCGCCCCCCCTTAGTCAGCTTCGCGCCGACAATCCCCTTGCGGGCGACCTTGTCGAGGCCGATCCCCCGAGTGAACTCCTTGAAGGCGAAGTCACGCAGTGGGTACTTGCTGAAGACGACCAGTCCTGAGGCCTGAATCGTGGTTTTTCCGTCGCCGATCGTCGGCGGATGCTCGCAGTAGGGATACTTCGGCGCCAGGTCCTTGATCAGCCGGTCGCGCGCTTTGATCGACCAGATCTCTTGCAACAGCAAGACGTCGGGGTCTCCTTCAAAATCGATGAGGGCCTTTGCCAGCAGTTCGGCCCGCTGCTCCTCGTCGGCAACGATGTCCTTTTTCTTCTGCTTGACGTTTTCCGGATAGTTGGCCGCAACCTGCCGCGGAAAGATGCCCACGTTGTTCGATAACACCTTGAGCGTCTTCTCACCGCCGGCCTCGGGCGACGCGCCCGAAGCGAATTGAACGCAGATGCCCAGTACAACAACGACCGCGAACCACCGCATGATCTTAGACTCCGAATGGGAAAATCGTGCTGGCGGCGATTATCCCAGCCGGCTCGCCAAGGGTCAAACCGTGCACGATCAAGGTCGGCAACCCGTCGTCGTGTACCCGCTGGCCGGGTCGCCTATAATACGCGGCAGAGCCTGACTGAATTTCAGGCGACAAAAATCTCGTAGTGCCACGCGCAAGGAGAGGTCATCATGAAACCCACCGTCATCGCCTGTTCGTTGTTCTGCAGCATCAGCATGGCCGCCGTCGTCTTGGCCGCCGAGCCGCAGCAACCGCCGAAAACACTCGCGGATCAACTCAACGCTGTCGCCAACGCCTCCGCGAAGCGCTTTCCCGCCGAGCTCCTGCAATCGATGGAGCAGGCAATTGATTCGGTTCGCCAGTCGGGCATCGAGAAGTCCGCCCGACAGGTGGGAGACGAGGCCATCGACGCCACGCTTACCGACTGGAACGGCAAACAAGTCACCCTCAGCGATCTGTGGAGCGAAGGCCCGATCGTGCTCATGTGGTACCGTGGTGGCTGGTGCCCTTACTGCAACTTGCAACTCCGCGGCATGCAGCAGCAGCTTGAGTCCCTCGAGGAGAACGGCGCGAAGCTGGTGGTCCTTTCGCCCGAGCTACCCAAGTACGCCAAGCAAACGGCCAAGGCGAACAAGGTTGACTTCATCACGCTGTTCGACCAAGGCAACGCGACGGCCCGGAAATATGGTCTCGTTTTCGAGCTCCCGGAGTCCATTCTGCCGCTCTATCGCGATCGTCTGAAACTTGCCGAGCGCAACGGCAGCGACGCGATGGAACTTCCCCTCTCGGCGACGTATGTCATCGATCGCGGCGGCGTCATTCGCTACGCGTTTCTCGACGCCGACTACAAAAAGCGGGCCGAGCCTGCGGAGGTCGTCGACGCGGTCAGGAAACTGGGCACCAAAACAGCAGCGCCCTAGGCGAGACCTGCCATTGCGTAGACGTTCGGCGTCCTCGACTCAGCGCCGCGGGCGCGATGGAAGTTTCTGCCGCTCTCATTCGGAGGTTTTCTGCTGCGGCAAACCCGGCGCGGGCTTCTGGCGCGGTAAAGACAGCCTGCGGTCGTTCTGCTGCACTGCACCGGGCGTGCTGCGGCCAGAGTCGATATAACTCTGCATGAGCGCGGTGAGCCTTGAGGCGACATCAGGATTGGCCGCCAACACGTCGTTCGTTTCACCGATGTCGTCGACGAGCTGGAAGAGCTCGCGCTGGCCAGAGGCGTGAAGTATCAGCTTCCACGCTCCCTGGCGGATGGCCAGGTCACCTTTTGGCGACTGATGGACCGTGGCTTCCCGCGTCGGCGCGTCGATAGTGCCGAGCAAGGCCGGCAGCAGAGACACGCTGTCCTCACCAGCCGCCGAGGGGAGCTGCGTGCCGATGATCTCGGCCGCGGTCGCCAGCAGGTCGTTCAAGCAGACGGTGTGTTTCCAGTTCGACCCGGCCTTCACCCGGCCGGGCCAGCGCGCGACGAACGGCACCCGGTGCCCGCCTTCGTAGATGCTGCTCTTTGACTCCCGTAGCGGTGCATACGGCCGATGCGCGGCGCCGTTGTCGCTGGTTGCGATCAGCAACGTATTTTCGGCAAGGTTCAACCGATCGAGCAAATCCATGATCTCGCCAAGCATGGCGTCACCCTGATAGACCCAGTCGCCATACTTTGGGTCGTTGCGCACGACGTCCGTGGCGCCGCTCTTGCCGATAAATTCCTCAGAGGGCACGATCGGCGTGTGCGGTGGGCACATCGGGAAATAGAGAAAGAACGGTTCGCCCGGTTTCCGCTGACCGAGCCACTCGAGCGCCTTGCTGATCATCAGGGGCTGGTTCTCGTCCTCCTCGACGTGAGCCACCACGCGATCTTGTTCGATGACCGAACCGATATTGCGCGCGTGCGTGTAACCGCAAAAGTAGTCGAACCCGAGCGCGTTCGGGCCGTCCGTCGTGCGGGCGCCGATGGGGAGCTTGTTTTCCGAGCCGGGTCTGCCGTCCACCCAGTTCAGCCCCAGGTGCCATTTGCCGATGCACGCCGTGGAGTAGCCGTGTTGTTTGAGCAGCGAGGCGACCGTGGTGCGGCTCGGCGGAATGAGCGGCCGCGAATAGGTTGTCAGCACGCCAAATTGTCCGATCCGCGAGGGATAGCGCCCCGTGAGCACGCCGTAGCGTGTGGGCGTGCAGACCGCCGCCGCGGAGTGCGCATCGAGGAAACGCATCCCCTGCGCGGCAAGCTTGTCGAGATTCGGCGTCCGCAGCGCGGATTGCGGGCTATAGCAGGGAGGTTGCCCCCAGCCCATGTCGTCGAACAGGACGAAGACAATATTGGGCCGATCACCCCCCTTCGTCGCGTCGGCGGCTGCCGCCACTTGAACCACACGGCAAGCGATGCTCGCGACAACGATCAAGATCAGGGTTTTGCACGGCATGGCATTCTCATTGTTCTTACACGGTTAGCGAACCTGGCTTGTGAAACAAACATGTTTCCAGCGCGCCGTCTTGTTTCACCCTCTCCGACTTCTCGCACGAGAGGCGATTCCCTCGCCAGTCGAGAACCAGGTGGACATTGTAGGGTCCGCCGCGAAGCATGTCCCGCAATTCGCGCGAACAGCCGTTTTAAAGGACGGCCGTTTCCCAGAGATGCCGCGAACCGATCAGAAAGGTCACCGGGCAAGGGCGCCGGATTTTTTCGAGCGGCCGCCGCCCACTCAGCCCGCAGCCGACGGAACTTCTCGTGGCGAAAGGATCGCCAGTCGCCGGCGCACGTCGACGATGATCACCCCGTGCACGGCCACCGCCACGCCGAGCGCCAGCAATTGATTCGCCAGCGTGCTGCCGGCCGCGCGCGACACGACCACCACGCTCACGAGGCCAACCGGCACGAACAGCCCCACGCTGGTCCAGAGCCCCGGGTTGTAGCTTCGGGTGACGATCGCCGCCACGATGTGCCCCACCGCATTGAGCAGCGGCAGGTAGATGGCCACCAGTCCAAAAGACAAATTGACGAAGCACGCCAGATAGAGGGCGACCAGGTCGGGCAGCCACACCAGCAGCGAGTTGATCCAAAACGTCGCGATCGGCGTCAACACTTCGCGGCCCTGGCCGATCCGGCCATTGATCCATAACCGAAACCGGTCGCCACGGTGCTCTTCGTACTGATGCACCATGTAGATCGGCAGTTGCAAATAGACGAGCCCCAGCGGCACCCCCTCCAAGAAAAACACCACGGGCGCCAGTAAGCCCAAGAAACCCGCCGCCAGCAGCGCCGCATACGGCCACTGCCATTTGACCACCAGCCAATCCAGCATGCGTCCCGACATACCTCGCTTCCTCCCCTGTCGCTTCGAGCCCCGGCGCGGCGGACTTCGGCCGCGCCACTCCGCGTAAAGTTTAGCTCGCGGCAGCGCGGGTCGATAATCGAAATCCAGGGTCGAGCTACCAGGAAATGGTGCGGACTCAACCGGTGCGCCGTTAAGCGGCATAACGCGGGGACACCGTTTGTGGAGTCGATCAACCGGCACAAGGCGTTTCCAAGCGTCGAGCCGGCCGTAGTCGTGTTCCGCGTGGCGTTCGTTTTCCAATCGGTGCCACACCCCAGTACACTCGGCGAGTCGCCCCCCGGCAGTCAAGGGCGAATCGACGGCACGCCAAGGACACGCCCACCTTAGGCACTTTGGGGATGACAGCGCAGGAAGCGGATGCCATCGTTTCGACCACGCATTCCAACACCACCTTCCGTAGGCTGGCACAGTGCAGTTTCCCGCGCGGGTCGTGAACGCCGAAGCGCGCCAAACATGAATCGATCTTCGGATGAGTTGGACGCTGTGGCCGATGCGCGTTGCCGAACGACCAAGGTAACCTCGCGGCGGCCAAGAACCGTTGACATCAATACCCGCCCGATCCGCCGCTCAAGTTCACCGCCTCGTTAGCCGCGTGCACGCCCGTAGTGCATGGCGACCGCGCCGTTGCTGAGCGGCTTCGCCGAGACCAGCTCAAGCCGTCGCGTGCTGGGCAGCCCGCTCTGGTACAGGGTCGGGCCATGGCCGGCGATCCTGGGGTGAACGAGGAACTTGTATTCGTCGATCAGATCCAGCCGGTCCAGCTCGGTCGCAAGCTTGCCGCTGCCGAGGAGCACGCCGGCAGGGGTCGAATCCTTGAGCTTCTGCACGCTCGTGCGCAAGTCGCCGGCGATGTGGTGACTGTTGGTCCACGGAAAGTCCGTTCGCGTCGACGAAACGACGTACTTCGGCTTGGCCTCCAGTTTGACCGCCCACTCGCGCATCGACGGCGGCGCCTCCTCGTCACCACGGGCGACCGACGGCCAGTAGCTCTCCATCATCTCGTAGGTGACGCGGCCCCACAGCATCGCCCCGCCCTCGTCCATGAGGCGGGTGAAGAAGGCGTGCGTCTCATCGTCGGCGATTCCCTCCTGGTGGTCGACGCAGCCGTCCAGGGTGACGTTGAGGCTGAAGGTCAGAAGTCCCATGCGAGTCTACTCCGAGTTGGGCGGTCCGCTTTACTGTACGCGCTGCAAGCGGCAGCAAGCAAGCGGCTTTCACAGATCTTTCGAAGGCACGTCGGCATGTCGACCCGAACACTGTGCGGCCAGCCCTCCGCGTGCACAGGTCACGCCCTCCTGAGCAACGTCGCGGCGATTTCAACGCATCGGACTGGAGTACCGATGCACCCAAGCAGGCTGCGACTCGTGGTCGATGTGAGCTACACGCGCATTGTCCTAGATTCGCTCAATTTGAATTCCAACGATCGACACTGCCATGACGATTCGATTCCCTTCGCCGCGCGCATTTCGAAAATTCACATTAAATACCCGATCATCACCAATCTGCATGGGTCGATGTGACGAATGGCACGTAGTTCTTTGGTAAGATATTGGCTCAGACTGACATACGCAAAAGGCCAACGCGTGAGTAGTTGAGCGTATGCTAAAGACATCCAGAAGCGGCAAGGACGCCGGTGATGCAGTATTCCAACGCGACTGAGGGAGGACGCTACGGAGCTTTCTTTCGCGGACAAGATCTGGAATCGGGCCTGTGAACCCAACCAGGGCCCAGGTACCGCCGGTTACGAGGGCGATCTCGCACTGCGCGCGCTTCTTTCGTTGCATGGCTTGACAATGAATGGAGGCGTATTTCATCCATTCGACGTACTGAGCCACGGTGAAATGGAGGAGGCGCTTCGTGCTTATCGGTATTACGGGCTCGATGCCGTTGCAGATCTGTTCATTCGGGCTCGAACCCTGATCGAGACTAGACCGCAGGTTGACAGTGTTGAAAAAGAAGTCGATGAGGAATACGCGGTTCACGTTCCGGACGATCAAACGCTTGTGCAGATATTCCAGCGTCACTTGGCAGCTCATCCTGAGCTTTATGCCCCACTGTGAGTTCTTTCCAGGCGGTACGGAATGTGACCTTTTGCAATAGGCAAAAAAGCCTCGCTTGCGTAGATGGTGTTTGGCAACACATCCATCAACGGCAAGGAGGCCAAGGATGCGCTATTCTAGCGGCGGACGATTTCGGCAACAGGTGAGATTCCTGCGGCGGCAGTTTCTTCAAGACGGGGACCTGCCATTCGGTGATGTGCACTCTGAAGGAATTGTCGCGCAAGCATTGACAGCGGTTGGCGTGTGCTGGACCGACAGGATCTATTCGCCGCTGGTCACGTTGTGGGTCTTCTTGGGCCAGGTCCTGAGCGCCGACGCGTCGTGCCGCGCGGCCGTTGCCCGGTTGATCGCGCATCGTGTGTCGCAAGGACAGAGTCCGTGCTCAGCCGAAACGGGTGCGTACTGCCAGGCAAGAAAACGGTTACCGGAACAGTTCTTCTCGACGGTGGCTTGCTTGGTGGGTCGCGCATTGGAGGCCAAAGCCGATCGCCGCTGGCTGTGGAAAGGGCGGCGAGTCTACATGTTCGATGGCACGACGGTCACCATGCCGGATACTCCAGAGAATCAACAAGCCTATCCACAGGTCTACAATCAGAAGCCAGGGCTCGGCTTCCCGATTGCACGGATCGGGGCCATCACGTCTCTATCATGCGGGGCGATCATCAATCTTGGAATCTGCCGGTACGCTGGCAAAGGTGAGGGCGAAGTCAGCTTGCTCCGCCGATTGTGGGACACATTTTGTCCCGGAGATGTGTTGCTCACCGATCGCCTGATGGCCAATTGGGCGAACATTTTGTGGTCCAGCAACGCGGCGTTGAATTGGTCAGTCGCCTGAACAAGGCCAATCGCAAATCGGACTTTCGGCGTGGAAAGCGCCTTGGCGATAGTGACCACCTTGTCCGCTGGTTCAAGCCCACCTCGATTCGTTCTCTGGACTGGACCACTTACAAATCGCTCCCAGAATACATCACCGTTCGAGAAGCGAGAATTCGAGTTGCGCAACCAGGGTTCCGGACCAAGTCAATTGTGGTGGTGACGACGTTGCTGGACCCGCGGCAAACCACCAAGGAGGATCTGGCGATGCTGTACCGCGCTCGTTGGAACAATGAGCTCGATCTACGTTCCATCAAGTCGACGATGCAAATGCGTGACTTGCGCTGCAGGACCCCCGAACTGGTGCGCAAAGAGATCTGGACGCATATCCTGGCGTACAACCTCATCCGCACGATCATCGCGCAGGCAGCGAGCAGGCACGATATTCAGCCGCGGTCCATCAGCTTCAAGGGGACGATTCAGACCTTGGAGGCGTTCCAGCCATTGATCGCTCTACAAGGCGAACGCAGCGTACCGCACCGCAGGGCTATCTACGAACAATTGCTTGACGCCGTCGCCACGCATCAAGTCGCTGATCGGCCAGACCGCTTCGAGCCCCGAGTGAAAAAGCACCGACGCAACCACTACGGCTGGCTGACCAAGCCACGCACCGAAGTCAAACGCCTGATGGCCAAAGGCCTTATCAACATCTAAGTGCCATTCGTCGATGTGACCGACGTTAGGTCCGAAGACCTACGATGTCCAATCGGAGGGAGGGCAAATACAGCGTCATCATTACCTCCGTAAGCTGGACAGAAACGCTCCTGCTCCCTGGCGGGGCAGACGCCATAGGAGCATTAGGCTGCCCAGCGCCAGTAGTGCGGCGGTGCTCGGTTCGGGGATGGCGTTGCCGGTCCAGACAATGTTTCGCGTGCCGACGATGCTAGTCGAGAGGTCGGTGAATCCGACGAAAGTGCCGTCGGCGTGCCAGTGATAGACGCCATTGTCAAACTGGCTCGTGGCGAACACTTCACCGCCGGGGCCGCGGGTCACGCCGCGGGCCAGGAAGCCGGCTGCGCTGAAGGAGTCGAGCAAGGTGCCGTCGGTCTGCCATTCGACAATTCCAGAACCGCTATTTTGGCCCAGCAGCACCGTGTCGGTGACGGGGCTGTAGGACATCGTCACGACGGTGGAGATCGGCAGCGTCGCGGTGGGGTTGCCGGAGATCAGGTCGAACGCGTGGATCCCACTCACGCTCAAAGAGCCGCCACCCCAAAGCACATTGTCAGGCAACACGGCCACGGACTCGTAGTCGCCACTGGCGAACTGCCGCAGCGTCGCTCCTGCGGGACTGAATTCCCGCAAGCCGGTTCCCCCGTTGGCATCCTGGGTTCCGACGTAGTAATTGCCGCCGACGGAGGCTGGCCCGACCTTCAGTTCGTACGGAGCGCCCAGGTCCGCGTTGGTGAAACTTGAGAGCAGCGTGCCGTCGCTTCGGTACACCCGCACTTGCTGATTCTGCCCCACCGCCACGAGGTTGCCCGCAGCGTCAAAGTCGAGGCCGGTGACCCTGTCGAAGCTCGCATCGAGGTTGCCCTTAAACGTCAAGTCGCTGTCGTAGACGCCGATAGTGTCCGTTCCGGCCCCGGCGATGAGAAAGTCGTCGCCGTCCCACCCGACGGCGGCAGCGTCAGAGGGCCAGACGGCGGTGACGGCTGAGGCCCCCAGCAACAAACAATGGACGGAGCATGCGGCGGCAGCGACCAAGGAACGCGTGGCTCGACAGATCAGCATTCCAACCTCCTCAACGCCAAGTTGGGCCATCGTTGTCGCCAAACGATTCAGCTCAGCTGTGCGCCACCCGCTACAGCGCCTCTGCACAGAAGTATAAACGCTGCCGACGGCCGATACTAGCTGCGGGGGGTGTGACACACGCCGCATTCTGGGAATTCTTCCAAGTCGTGTCGGCTGGATCGTCCGCCCGCACAACGGAACTGTCGCAACGCGCGGCCTCCGACCGCAGTCACGGGCGGCGAAGACCTCAAGCTGATGACGCTTGTCGGCCTACGAGAGGCTGCGTTCGTGCCGCATGACGAACTGTCATGTTTCACCAACGCCCCACAAATCGAGGTCGAGCGACCAGGAAATGGCGCAGGCTCACCCCCTCAGCCGTTAAACGGCACGACGCGCGAGCGCCGCTTGTGGAGCCGATGATCGGCCAGGCCAATCGCATCCTTACGACCTCGCCATGTGCGGGGCAAAGCCGCGACCGCTAAAAGGCGGACTCGAACAACTCCACCGGGTTGCCGTCGGGATCTTCAAGCTGGATCTGTTTGCCACCCGGCCCTTCCACGATTTCGTTCCGGAAGCGCAAGCCCGCCTTCTTTAGTGCCGCAACGCAGGCTGGCAAATCGTCGACTTCCAGCGCAAGTCGGTTCCAACCGCCGGGCTGTTGCTTGCGACCGTCGGGCAGTGGCCGAGTGCCCGAGCTGTCGGGACCGCTGAGCCACACGACGTACGGACCGTTCGAGACGCTGCCGAAGGGCGCTCCTGCGCCAAATTGCCGCTCGACTTGGAAGCCCAGGTGTTTGGTGTAGAACGCGATCGAAGCGTCAACGTCCTTGACCTGATACCGGATCGCCACCGCGCGGAAAGCGGGCGGCTTTTCTTTTTCCGCATCGCCGCCGCCGGCCGCTTGTGGGTTTAGGAAAGCCGCGAGTGCGAATGTCATTAAGCCGCAGGTGGCGACAGGATAGTAGTTAACCATCGGTGTATCTCCTGGTCTGGATTTTGAAATGGGGACGCTGCCGTCCCGCCGGTCCTTCACATTCTGCGACCGCGGCAGCTGCCGGTATTGGACAAAATTGACCTATCCGGCCTGCGGCATGTGGTTCGAAAAGACCGTCCCGAATTGGCCGCTCGACTGGCAGAGGTAATTTCGGGGACTCAGGCCCGAGAGTGCCTGGAAATCGCGGATCAGGTGCGATTGGTCGCAATAGCCGCAGTCCACTGCCACGTGAGCCCAGTCCGGCGCCGCGAGGTTGCGCACGAGGTCGCGGGCCTTTTGAAACCGTCGCACGCGGCAGTACATTTTCGGCGTCAGGCCGACTTCGGCCGCAAACACCTGGATCAGTCGCCGCTGGCAAAGCCCGACGTGGCGCGCTACGTCGCGGACCTTTGCTCTTCCGTCCGTTCGATCGAACGTCGCCAGGGCGATCGCTACCGCGCCATCGCGCGCAGTTCCGTTTCGTAGCCGCGAGACAAGCGTCTCCTCCAGCAGCGAAAACCGCTGTCCAACCGTCCGTGCCGCGCACAGCCGCTCGCGCAATTCGGCGGCGGTCCGTCCCCAGAGGGTTTCAAGGTCGAGGTGCATGTCCGCCAGTTCGTGGGACGGTGCACTCAGGAACGGGAACGCTCCTCCGGGCTTGAAATGCACGCCGATGACCGTCGAACGCTGCATTGGGTCGATCATCAGCGATCCCGTGTAGGGACCAGAGACAACGGTCCCCGAATACCGCGCGCAGCGTTCGGATGGCGAGGAGTCAAAAACCCGAATCTCATCCTCGCACAGGTTGATCACCAACTCCATCGCGCCGCTCGGCAGAATCCGCACGCGTCGATCGAAGGGAACATCCAGGCACAGCCAGAAGCGTTCGACGAAGTCGGCCAGCCGCGAGGGAGTGTGGGAATGGTAAATCATTGCCGGCGCATTTTTCGTACGATTCCTGGGATACCCGATCTTATCCGCTCGATGGATTCGGCCGAAACAGAAAATGCGAGCCCTCGAACCGCGCAAGCCAATCCGTTCCACGCACCGCCGCCACGCGACAAGAACGGCAACATATCGACCGACGACGAGACTTGATTGTCGAGGCCTCCGTTCACCGAGGCACACGAAACAACAGCACCGGCCCTCTCGCCCGCGGATCGTGGTCTCAAGAACCAAGAATGGGCACCACCGCCATTTAGGATTGAAGCCAGGTCCGCAGCCGCGCCGGGGTGTTGACGAGCGGGCCAGAACCGCTCAAGCGACCACGCTTCGCCCCCCATTGGTGCTTGATTCGGTTGATGACGGTCAGTATACTAGGGTGCAATCTGGAACATTCCTTCCTGGTGTCGCGGCGAGCGCTCATGCAATTTGGCTGGTAAAGGCAAACGCATTCCGCCGGTAGCATTGCTACCTCTTTACCGCCGCCGACGCCTCTCATTCTTTCTCTGACTTCCCTGAAGGCTGATTTTGCGCGCCATGGCAGCCGCAACTCGGCTTGCGCCCTGGCCAGAGCCGACTTTCGTTCGTCAGTCAAATCGTCCTTTTGATATCCCCCCACGCTCGAGATTCATGAACAACATGGGCAGTACAACAACCCCGCGTCGCACGTGCGCTCTCTCACTGCTAGTGGTCTTGGCCATGGCGGCGTCGGCCGCGCGTGCCGATTCAATAGCCAGCTACAACGTCTTTGCCGGTCATGCGATCACGGCGATTAGCGGCTCGCTCAATGATCCCACCGGCGTCATCGGCAGCAATGGCGATCTGTTCCTGAGTGGAGCCACGGCAAAATCCGTGCGCGCTGGCGGCTCGATTTATGACAACTTCGGTGCCGTCACCACCACCGGCGACGTGACGATCAACGGGAATGCGCTAATGACGTTTTCCGGCAGCATCGGCGGAAACCTGAACGTAGGCGGCGGCCTGAATACCACCGCCAATGTGGCCGGCAACATCGTGGCCGGTGGCAACGTCGTCTCGAACGGGAACGTTACCGGCAGCATCAAAGCCGGCGGTTCGATCTCGCTGGGGTTGTCGGCAACCGTGGGAGCCGGGACCTTTCCCTTTTCGCCGGTTTCGCCCCCTGCCTTCACGCCAGTTGACTTGCCCAGCTCACACAGCTTTTCCGCCGGCGCAACGAATGTCAACCTGGCGTTATTTGATACGCGAACGCTCTCGCCGGGCAGCTACGGTGAGCTGACCATGATCGGCTCGAACACCGTCTACCTCTCCGCCGGAGACTATTACTTCAGCGACATTCGCTCACTGGGCTCCTTCGTGACGTTCAACTTTGAGACCACCCAGGGCCCGATAAACATCTTTGTCACAGGCGACGTGTTTCTGATCTCGGCAGAAATGAAGCTCAATGGCGCCGCATTCAATAGCGTGCCGGGCATTGCCGCCAGCCAGATCTATTGGGAGACCCACGCGAACTTTGCCGTGCAATTCACGAATCTGTTGGGCACGGTCTACGCGCCCAACGGCGACATCAATTTCACCAGCCTCAGTAAGGCCAATGGGAATCTATACGCCGGCCATGACATCGTCACGGACGGTGGCAGTTTCACGGCGGGTGCGGTCAGCCCGACTCTGCTCGTTCCCGAACCGTCGAGCGCGGCGCTATGCCTGATCGCACTTGCCGGATTGGCGATGACGCGGCCGCGCCGTCTTCGCCCGCGAATGCAGACCAAGGCCTTTTTTTAAGCGCCCACACACAACGACTTTTAAGATCTCAGTGGGCCACCGCCAGCGACTGAGAAGCCAGCCAATCCGCGAAGCGCGTCGGGCCGACGCGCGGACGTTTGCCAGGCACCAGGCTTCGATCGTTCACCGGAATGCCGTAATACGGCGCTGTTGGATCCGTGCTCACCTGGCGGGTGTCTTTGCTGGCGACCAGGAATCGCCGCACCAGTTCGTCCATCCGGATCAATTCGGGGCCCGCAATTTCGACCGTGCCATTCTTCGGTCTTGCCGTTGCGACACCGGCCAGCACCGCGGCAACGTCGTCCGAAGCAATCGGCCGCATCAGGACCGGCGGCAGCCGAACGGTTTGCCCGTCCGTTGCTGATTGGGCAATTCCCCCTACGAAATCGAAGAACTGCGTCGAGCGGACGATCGTGTAGGGCGTCGCCGAAGCCTTGATCAGTTCCTCCTGGGCCATCTTCGCGCGGAAGTACCCACTCGCCAGCAGGCGGTCGGTGCCGACGACCGACAGTGCCACGTGATGCCGCACATTGGCGGCCGCCTCCGCGGCCAGGAGGTTGCGCCCTGCGGTCTCGAAAAACTCCATGACCGCCTTGTCCTCCCACGACGGCGCGTTTGCCACGTCGACGACGACCTCCGCGCCCACGAGCGCGTCAGCCAGTCCCTCGCCAGTGACGGTGTTGACTCCCGACGAGGGCGACGCCGCCACGACTTCATGGCCTTGCTGCCGTAGCTTACGCACGAGCTTGGTTCCGATCAGCCCGGTGCCGCCGATGACTACGATTTTCATTGTGAACCTCTTGGTTTGTCGTGGTGCCGAAGGACGCGCCTGATCACCGGCACGGTTCCGTTGCGTGCTCTGGGATCGCGATTTCCTTTGCGTCGCGCGGATGTAGCACGAACGCAATCAGGCGCGTCTTGCCCTTGGCCGCCGGGTTCTTCGACACCCGATGTAGACAACCGGTCGGCTCGTAAAATGTCTCGCCGGCTTTGAAAAACTTCGTCGGCTGGTCATCGATTCCGAGCTCGTATTCACCTTCCACCACATAAACGAACGCCGGCCCCGGGTGGCGATGAGGCAAGCCAGACTTTCCCGGGTCGATGGTCACCTCGACGACCGTCACCTTCGCGCCCTTGCCGTCCAACTTCTCCTTGATGTTGCGAGCGGCACGGATCTTCACGGACTCACCGTTCTCAAAACAGTTTGCCGCCGCAAATCCGCCGAGTCCAACGCCGACCCCAAACGCCAGAACGAGTAAACTGCGGAGCATGATTCTTCCTCGTTTGATGTTCGGCGGACTCTGCGGAGCACCAGCTTCCCCGGCTTTCTATATCAAGGACGCTCGCGACCTGGGTTTTGTGACAGGTTGCGAGATGATCGACGCCGCCGCGTATTTCCGCGCTGCTTGCGGGCCGAATGAATGCATCCGGAACATTTCGGCGGGCAGCACCGCAAATCGGATGCCCGATTGTCAATCCGGAGGATACAAGCGTCGAAGCGTGCGCCCCGCTTCGATGCACGTCGGTGCGGAAGCATCACTTGCTGTGCGAGGCTTGGCGTGAACGGATCGCACAAGCTGCCTAAATCTGCTGGCCCAGTCGAGCAGTCATTCCGCACGCGCGACGTCCAGAATGGTTGCTGACCGACCAGTCCTTTCCGCCCGGTCGTCGGTCACTGGATTCACAAACGCGTTTGCGGAGGCGTGCGATGCCAAACGGTACGGCGATTGCTCGGCGACGCCGTGGCGACGCGCAATGTCCGCCTCGACAGAACAGTGAACAACCCCAGCGGAAAGCAAGGACGATGGTACGAGTCGCGCTCATCACCGGAGCCAGCCGCGGAATCGGTGCGGCAACCGCAGCGGTGCTGGCCAAACATGGTTACCGCGTGGTCGTGAACTACCGCTCAAGCGCACCGCAGGCCGAGGATGTGGTGGCAACCATCGCCGCGGCCGGGGGCGAAGCCGTGGCGATCAAAGCCGACGTCACCGTGCCGAATGACGTCACCGCGATGGTCGACCAAATCGGTCAGCGCTGGGGAGGGACCGACGTGCTCGTGCACAACGCGATGACTCCGTTCGCCATCACCTCGTTCGCCGAGCTGAGCTGGGAGCAGCTGGGCGGCAAGCTGGACAGCGAGCTGCATGCCGCGTTCCTGACAACAAAGGCCGTTGTGCCCGGAATGATTTCGCGCGGCTACGGTCGGCTGATCTATCTGAGCACCGGGCTGTCGCGCCGTGCACGTGAGGGGATGATCGCGCTGGGCACCGCCAAAGCGGCCCTCGACCAGTTCGTGCGGTACGTCGCTTTGGAGCTCGCGCCGCACGGGATCACGGCCAATCTCGTCGCACCGGCTACTGTGGAGGGGACAAGGGTGACCCGGCAATTCACGGCCGAGCGGATGCACGAGTTGGCCGCGGCCACGCCGATGCGGCGGCTGCCTCGTCCCGACGATGTCGCCAAGACCGTGGCTTTCTTGGCAAGTGAGGATTCCGGTTTCACCACTGGTCACTACCTTCCGGTCAACGGCGGCCTGGCAATGGACTGAATCTGGCGAGAGCCAGCGCAGCTGCCCAAGATTCGGAGAAAGGCGATTGTGCAGATGCACATGATCGATCTGACCTACGTCGGGCGTGGACTCCACGAAGAACTCATCGCCTATGTGGCCGATCAGCAGGGATACTTCGAGGAGGAGGGTGTCCACGTCGCCATCCGCGACGGAATCCGGTGGAAAACCGAGCGCCTCCGCGGTGGCGCAACCATCGGCTTGGGCCGGGCTTTGCTGTCGCGGCTGACCGACGGCATCCAATGGAAAGCGCTCGCCGTCAACACCCATCGTCCGCTGTTCTGGTTCCTCGGGCGTGGCGAGCTGAAATCCATGGCCGATCTTCGCGGGCGCCGACTGGCGGTCCACCCGCCCCGCACGGCGCCGGGCTGTTTCGCGCGGATCGTGCTCCGCAAGCACGGCCTCGACCCCGATCGCGACCTGGAGTGCATCGCACGCGCTCCGGGTGACTACCAGATGGATCTGCGGCGCCTTCGCGACGGTTCGATCGATGCGGCCTACGTGGGCAGCTCCTTGGCGCCGAACAGGTCGCCGGCGAGGAGGGCTTTTCGGTGTTGTCCTGGGTTGGCGACCACTTTCAGATCCCCACCGTGGGAATCGCCGTGGATCCCGCTCGTATCCCGCTCGATAACCCGGCGCTGCAGGCGCTGGTGCGGGCCAACCGGCGAGCCCTGTTCACGATCGCCGAACAACCGCAGTTGGCCGTCGATTACGTCGCCTCGTTCCTCGACCGGCTGAACCGCGATGAAGTTGAGCGGTACTACAAACGCTATATCGGCCCCTACTTCACTTCCGATGGTCGAGTCGATCTCGACCTCGCCCAGCACGCAGTCGACGCGGTTGCCACCGAACTCGGCGTCGCCCCGGCACCCGCCGACGAGATGTACCAGCCCGCCCAGTGACCGCTGCCGCGACACCCCAACGCGCACCGGCGCACCGAAGACCCCTCCGCGACAAACGCCGAAGAGCTCTCAAACTAGCTTAGGTCGGGGCGACAGGACGGCTATTGAGCTATTCTTGAAGGGGATGGCAGGTTGCGAGGACCTGAGATAACAAGCGATGAACTCATCGCCTCCGGAGTTGTTGTTCGTGCATCTGATTGCCGTGCTGGCCGCAATCCCTGGGCCTCGACGAGTGTGTTGACGATATATCCTGGCTATGCGAATTACGTTTCCCGGGGACTGGAGGGCCGCAGAGCGCCGACTTGAGGATGGCTGTGACGAGCCGCCGGGGCGAAGCTTGGTTGGGGAACAACGCGGCGCGGAACGTCGCGTCAAGATCCGCTTGGGTTCGGCGATCCAACCGTCTACCATACCAAGAACTCGACCTTGGAGTCTGACGAGTCCTTTTGACTATGGACCTGCACACGATCAAGACCGTTCGGCGACCGAATCGTCCGGAAGAGGTGAAAACCTGGGCCGACGGGCATGCCTGGCTCGCCGGCGGAACGTGGCTCTTTTCGGAACCGCAGCTTCAAACCGACACTCTGATCGATATCGATGGGTTTGGCTGGGAGCCTCTCAAGGTCACCGCCGACGGTCTCGAAATCGCCGCGACCTGTCGCGTGGTTCAATTGAACGGGTTCGAGGCGCCGCCCCAATGGTTGGTGGCCCCGTTGATTCCGATGTGCTGCCGGTCGTTTTTGGCCTCCTACAAGATCTGGAATGAAGCCACCGTGGGAGGCAATCTGGTCATGTCGTTGCCGGCGGGCCCGATGATTTCTCTGACGACGGCACTCGAAGGCGTGTGCACGTTATGGTCCCGCGACGGCACCAAACGCCAGGTGCCGGCTGTGGAGTTCGTCACCGGCAACAACGAGAATATCCTGCGGCCGGGCGAGCTTGTCCGGTCGATTTTTCTGCCGCAGGCCGCGCTGAAGAAGACATTTGCGTTCCGGAGATTTACGCTGACGCATCTGGGCCGGTCCGAGGCGCTGTTGATTGGGACACACGACCCCGGCAATGGTGATATCCTCTTGACTGTTACCGCTTCCACGTTGCGCCCGTACCAGTTTCGTTTCCCGGCCGGAATCGCTAGGGCGGATGTTCGCGGCGCGCTGGATGCCGCCATTCCGGGCGACATGTATTTAGATGACACGCACGGTTCGCCGCGCCACCGCAAGCACCTCACGTACCTTTTCGCGGAGCAGATCCGCGCGGAACTGATCGCCTAGCAGCTTATGAAACTTCGGGTGAATGGACAGGAGTTTGATCAGCAGCCCGCGCCAGGACAGTGCCTGCGCACCTACCTTCGCGATCTGGGGTGGTTGTCAGTCAGGAAAGGATGTGACGCCGGGGATTGTGGAGCATGCACGGTCTGGTTTGACGGGCGACCCGTCCATAGCTGTCTGGTGCCTGCCTTTCGCGCCGAGAATCGGGACGTCACGACCTTGGAAGGTCTCGCTTCCGAGGGCCAGTTGCATCCCATGCAGGAGGCATTCCTGCAGGCTCAGGCCTTTCAATGTGGATTCTGCACGTCGGGCATGATCATGACGTGCGCGAGCCTGGGTGAGGAAGACAAGCAAGACCTGCCCTTTCGGCTCAAAGGGAACCTTTGCCGCTGTACCGGCTATCATGCCATTGAGGACGCTGTTCGCGGCCATTCGGTCGTGGACGAAGATGTCGCCGGTCGCACGTGCGGCTCGAATATCGGCAACTCGTTCGCTGAGGGACTCGTCCGAGGGCGAGCGCACTACACGATGGATTGCGCCATCGAAAACCTGCTCCATGTTAAGGTGGTCCGCTCACCGCATGCCCATGCCAAGGTGCTGAGGATTCGTCAGGACGCCGCCCAAGCCCTGCCGGGAGTGCAATTGATCCTGACTTGGGAGGAGGTGCCGCGCAAGCCCTACACCACGGCAGCGCACGACGACTATCACTGCGACCCCGATGATACTTACGTTTTGGATAACGTGGTCCGGTTCAGGGGGCAGCGTGTGGTCGCCGTCTATGCCGACACCGAGGCGATCGCGGAGGAGGCCTGCCGGCTGATCGACGTCGACTACGAGGTGTTGCCGGCGGTTTTCGATCCCGCAGAAGCCATGCAGCCGGGCGCGCCGCAGCTCTTCCCGGAAGGAGCCGAGGCGCGAATCGACGATCCCGAGAAGAATATCTTCAAACGCATGGAGAGTGAAGTTGGCGACGTCGCCAAGGGGTTTGCAGAGGCGGATGAAATCTATGAGGGGGAGTTTATCACCCAGCGGGTTCAACACGTGCATTTGGAGACGCATGGGAGCATCGCTTGGAAATCCGACGACGGGCGAATCCACGTTCGAACCGACACCCAAACTCCCCACCTGATCCAGGAAAAACTCGCCTACGTATTCTCTCTCGATCCGCAGTCGCTGCATGTTTTTTCCGAGCGAGTTGGAGGTGGGTTTGGGGCCAAGCAGGAGATGCTGACCGAGGATCTTTGCGTCTTGGGGGTCCTGAAGACCGGTCGGCCTACGCAGTGGGAATGGACGCGAGGCGAGGAGTTCATCGCCGGTCCGGGACGGCATCCGTATCAGATGCGCGTCAAACTCAGGAGCGCGGCGCGATGGAACCCTCACGGCCATCGAGCTTCGCGCGGTTTCGAATACCGGCGCGTATCGAAATCACGCCGGGGAAGTTCTGTCTGCGGCTCTCACGTCCCCCGTTCTGACCTATGACTGTCCGAACAAGAAAGGGACGGGCTACGCGGTTCACACCAACGCAATTCCGGCGGGCGCCTTCCGCGGATTCGGAAGAACACAGACGACGTTTGCCATCGAATGTGCAATCGATGAATTGGCCGAGAAGTTGGGCATCGATCCCTTCCAAATGCGGCGGATCAACATGATCCGCGCGGATAGTGCCGTTCGGGGCGTTCGGCCGGGCCCCGATGAATTCGACATGGGAAGCTATGGGCTGGACCAATGCGTCGATTTCGTCGAAGCGGCCCTTGCGAGCGGTCGCGGCGAACCAAAACCTGCAAGCCACGAGTGGTTTGAAGGCAAAGGGATCGCGTTGCATGTTCAGGAAGGCGCGCCCCCCAAAGAGCACCGGTCGCAAGCCAACCTGTCCCTCGGGCCGGACGGCAGGTTCCTGTTGGCGAATGGCCTGGCGGAATTCGGCAATGGTTCGATGAATATGATCCGCCAAATTGCCGCGCAAATTCTTGGCGTCCGTGCCGCGGAGGTTGAGACGATTGTCGCCGATACGGATAGGACTCCTTATGACGGCGGCACGTTCGCCAGTGCTGGCAGCAGCGTGTGCGCCAAATCGGTTGAGCTCGCGGCCAACGCCCTGAAAGAACGCCTGCTTGCTGCCGCCGCGCGGCTCTTCGATCGCCCCATTGCAGACGGGACGCTGATCGACGGGCGCCGGTTTTCAAAGACCAATCGATTGGCTTTTCGGAGCTTTATCGGAAAACTCCGCAGGCCGACCTAAGATTCAGCGTCGCGCGCAAGGCGTATGCCACGCCGGTGACCCTGGGATTCCTGGTCCAGGGCTTTCGTGTCGCGGTGAATAAAGATACCTGCGAGATCCGGATTCTACAGAGTGTGCAAGCCGTTGACGCCGGCACTGTGGTGAATCCCATGCAGCTAGCCGGTCAGATCGAGGGCGGGATTGCCCAAGGGATTGGAAGCACGTTGTTCGAACGGGTGGTGATCGACGGTGAAGGTGAGGTCCTGAATGCAACGCTAAGGAATTATCGAATCCCGGCATTCGCGGATATTCCGCGCACCGAGATCTTTTACGCGGACACCTACGATACGATGGGTCCGCTGGGAGCCAAACCGATGGGCGAGTCTTCCATTGTCCCAGTCAGCGCGGCGCTGGGGAATGCCGTCAAGGACGCTATCGGTGTCAGGCTGTCGAGTCTCCCCTTCAGTGCGGATCGGGTTTACGAGGCGCTCTACGGCGGCGCTAACCATCATGGATGAAGACACCCGAAATGCCTCTGCCTGCTTGTGGACCGGCGCATAAAGGGCAAAAACTCGGCCAAACGCGATCATGCTCGATTATCTTCACAGCTTTCACCTTTCAACCCTCGACTGGGTGCTGGTTGTTGTCGGTGCTGTGTTTGTGGGGATGAGCAAGGGAGGCCTGCCTGGCATCAGCGGCATTGCGGTTTGGATGTACGTGAAGGTATTCGGCGCCAAAGAATCCGTTGGCATGCTCGTGTCCGTGCTGATTTGTGCGGATATCTACGCCGTTGTTATCTACCGCCGCCACACGGATCTAAAGTTCGTGAAAGGGATGTTGCCCTTCCTGATTGGCGGCACGCTGATCGGTACACTCGTCTTCAAGCTGTTGCCCGGCGCCTTTTACCAGCACTTCATCGGCGCCCTCCTGCTGCTGCTGGTGTTCTTTCACTTTTGGTCCAAGCGGCACCTTTGGTCCAAGCGGTTGCGCCCGGAGCGGTCAGATGAACAACCCGCGCGGCGAGATGCATTCGTAAAGCGGACCGTGAGCGTATTCTCCGGGCTCTTCAGTATGTTGGCGAACGCGGGCAGCGTACTGCTGGTGATTTACCTTATACGACTGAGCCTGCCCAGACTCGTCTTCTTGGGCACCTTCGCCACGCTGATTCTAGTCAGCAACGTGGTTTGCCTGCCGCTGCACTACCTGATTGGAACCGTGGCCCTGGACGATTTGCCCCTCAGCTTCGGTTTAGGGCTGTTTTCCATCGTCGGCGTGGTCGCCGCGCGGTTGCTGGTTTCCTTTGTCCCGCAGAGAATCTTTGAGACATTCATCTGGACGGTGGTCGTCCTAGCGGGCCTGGAGTTACTGTTCTAGCCCCGTGAGGAAACAGCAAATCACCGTTGCCACGCAACGGGCCGCTCGGTTTCCTGGAGGATGGCTGTGACGAGCCGCCGGAGCAAGGCCTCGCCGGGGGGACATCGGACGGAACCAGCGGACAACTGCCTGACTCGTGGCGGCGGTTTGCTCGGTCGAGAGCAGATAGCCGCTGAATTACTTTTTGACTCGGCCCGACGCGGGCGGCAGCGGTGAGGCCACGGCCGGCGCGGCGTCGTCCTGGAGGTGTTTTTCGAGCGGAATGTCGTAGTACGCGGCGCCTGCCGATTGGAACTTTCCGTCGACCCGTTGCGTGAGGACCTGAAGACTGGCCAGGTCGACCTGATCCTTGCGGATTTGAATGGTTCCCACGCGCTTGCCGTCGGCGGTCGGCTTAAACTCGAGACGTCCCTTCACATGGGAGATCCGAGACGTTTTGCTTGACTTTTGCTTGTCGAGCACCGACAGGCTGACCGAGTGAATCGGTTTCAGGCGTCCTTCGTCTTCGAGCGTGAATTTGACGGTAACCATGTCCGAGCCGGCGTCTTCGACCTCTACTTGGTACTTCAGCCCCCACTCGTCTTTCGAGGGGCCAAGTGCAAAGTAGATCGCCCAAGCCTGTTCGGCTATCAGCGCGACGGCCGCGATGGCCAACAGACCGGTTACCAATCGAAACCGTTGAACGCTCATAGCACACTCCTGGTAAGCGAGATACAGATCGTCCGAACCGATCGCCGGTGACCCGGCCGGTGTCCAAACAAGGGGCGGGCTATTCAAGCGAAGCACGCCAATTTGGACAAGATCAATCTCGAAGAATGCGGGGCTCGAAAACCGTCCAACCCAAGTAAGAGCTGGCAGGGGAAGCGTGTAGGTGGGGTAACGAGCAACGCCGCCCCACGCTGGGCCGCGAATGGACTAACCGTGTAGAAAGTCGGGGCAACAGAACACGGGTAGAACTCTTCATCAAGGGGATCAGAGGCTGGCCAGTGTCGCTTCTTCTTGTCAGTCAACGACTTACGGCTCTATCTGGCACTGGTGCACGCACCGTCCGCGCAAATTCAAGTCGCTAGGGCGGTACTATTTAGTCGTTCGTGCCGCAAATGCAATGCAAAGCGTCTCTATTGCTGTAGAGCCGCGAACTACGCGTGAATCGTCACCGGACACAGGCCGCGTCATGAAGAGCAACGCCGAGTTGATTGACGCGGCGAAGCTCGGTGACCGGCAGGCGTTCGGCGAAGTGCTTACGCGATACGAGCGGGCCGTGTGGGCTACCGCTTGGCACGTCTTACGAGATTTCCACGCCAGCCAAGACGTCACGCAACAAACGTTTCTGCAGGCTTATCAACATTTGAGTGAGCTGCGCACGCCGAATGCGGTTGGCCCTTGGTTGTTGCGGATTGCCCGGCGGCTGGCTCTGCGAGTGGCGAAGGCAAAGCGCGCAGACATACCCATTTCGGAGATCGATGTCGCGGCTCCGAGCGTGAGGAGCGAGCTGACGAACGAGCAAGCTGAACTCATCGGTGCCCTTGGGGAATTGCCCGAACACGAACGGCTGGTGACCGTACTGTACTACTTGAACGGCCACTCCGTCGCCGAAGTGGCAAAGCTTACTGGCCGGCCCGTTGGCACCGTGACCAAACAATTGTCGCGCGCCGTCAGTCGCCTCAAAACTCGATTCGAGAATCTCATTCGCGATTGAAAGACTGAGAGGTCGCCGTGATTGAGCATCACATTGAAGACAAACTGCGACTACTGGGACAAGAATGGCCGATTCCGACAGTCCGGGAATTCGTTTCGGAGAAAGTTGTGATTACGCCGCAGTTGCGGTCATCCGTTCCAAAGCGTCGTTGGGCCATGATACTTGTCACTGGCGGGTTAGCCACGGCGGCGACAATCCTGATCGTGATTGCCGCACAACTCTCGACTCCGGTCACGTTGTATGCTGCGGTGCAGCGAACGTTGAGAAAGGCCGGGCGAGCCCACGTGTTGATCGAGTCGTTCGACAAAGGCGCCAGGCAGTTTACTGAAATCTGGTTTGATAAAGCGCTCGGCGTTCGCACCGAGCATGGCAACACGATCGTCGTGGATGATGGCAAATCGAACTGGATGTGGAATACCGATGATGCCCATTCGGATGGCGTTGTCTTGCGGCGACCCAGTTCCGACGCGTTGACGATAGTCGGCTCGATGCTGGACCTTTCCCGAGCCCCGCCCGATTGGCGCAAGAATCGTTCTCCGGCATATGATCAAGAGGTGGGCGAGTTTCCCTGCAAAGCCTATTTGATCGAAGAGCCGAGCCCAACAGAATCGACGAAAGGTCCTTCCAGTCCAGAAGGCATCGAGCGGCGAGCAATCCTGCTGATCGATGGGGATGAACAACCGCGGCAAGTGATTAACCAACGCCGCCTTGACGGCAAATGGAGCGCAGATCGGCGCATTACGATCGACTTCGATGCGAAGGTCGATTCGGATCGGTTCATCGCATCGTTTCCGCGATCGTCGCGCGTGATCGACGTTGATCAGGGCCTGGACGAGTTGTATCCGCTCCATAGGGCATTGGCCCAGCGCGAAGTGGAAGGACTATTGTTCGCGGTCCACAGAGTCATCCCACTCAAAGGCGGGTTGTACTACATTGTGTCTTCGGCGCGTGGCACGCCAGAGTTTCTCAAGAAGTACCCGCCACTCCGACGCAGGCTGGGCTTCAACTACACGGCGCTCGATGTCGCATCGCATAATGTACCGACGGGCACGAGTTCCAACCATTACACGATGCGACTGTTCCACGTCGAGTGGTACGGCGTGGAATACTCGTGGTGGATTTTGGCACCGTATAAAGGCTCACGCGATGCACTTGTGACAAACGGCAAACTCAGCATTCCGCTGGTAGCCAATTGTTACCACCCCGACTTGCGAGACGCGCGAGGCGTGCTGCGCAGGGTTGCGACTCAGTTGGAGGTCGATGTGCCGGCGACGTTCGTCGAGTGGATTGATGCAGTACGCGCTTTGCGGCGCGACGCCGGAGTGGTCAAAACCTTATGGGGCGAAGGGGAATCGCCGCTGGTGTTTGGCTCGATGGACAACAACACCTTGCATCCCATACGAATCGATGACATTTCGGACACTGCCTATGCCGAGGATTTGCACAAGCTTTACAGACAACTGCAAGGGCTTTCCAGACAACCGCGTGGGCTGGAAACCGACGAGCCCAAAATCCTGCCGCCCCAGACAGAGGAATCGAAGCCGTAAGGGTGACGCGTGCGGAGCGCAAGACCACTGATCCTTGGCACCGGTCGGAGACTGGCGACGGGATTTGAACTCTGTAATTCTCTGGTCGGCAATGCGTTGCGGCGAATCACGTTGCCAGCGATTCGGGTCCGGTTGGACGTTTGAACCAGGTTAATGGCTCGACAAATCAACCTCAAATCGTTCGTGCCAAGCCGGAAACGGCACGCCGTGATTCATGGCAACGAGCTTTCGCAGATCGAAGATCGGGGCGGCTGGACACGGTTAGAACTTTTTCTGGCTGCTGTCGATTCCTGGCCAAACTCGTTAGTCAAGTCGGCCCTGGCACTTACGGCAATTCTCGCAGCACGTCCGGCAAAACGCGTAAGGGTCCATTTCGGGATGCAAGTCCGCGCAACGACAGGAATAAATGTAATTGTATGAGCCTCTGTTGAACAATCGGCTCGTGGCCAGCGACTGTTTGGTAGGGCATCCGAGTAACAACTGCCGCCGCTGTTCAGCTTCCGGTGCAACACTTGCACGGAACCGAGAAAAGAGGTCCGACGTGAAACTTGCCGATCGGGTGCGCGAGCGGTTTCTCGTCCAGCAGTTCCAGCGGGGAAATGCCGAGGCTTTCATGAAACTCGTTCAACTCGTCGAAAGACGATTGTTGTACTTCCTGCGCCGATTCGAGCGCGATCCGGAGCGTTCGCTCGACGCGCTGCAAGAAGTGTGGCTAACGGCGTGGAGAACGCGCGAGTCGCTCCGCTCGCCGGATGGCTTTCGAGCCTGGGTGTACCGGATCGCCCATGGAAAGACGGTCGAAGCGATTCGCGTCGAGACGCGCCGCCGTCGTACCGAACAGCACAAACAAGCCGACGCACCTGGTGTGGTGCACCATGCAAGCGAAGCGATGGAATCCGCCGAGCTAGTTCACTATGCCCTGTCATGCGTTTCGCCCGACCACCGTGAAGTGTTGACGTTACGCTTCATCGAGCAGATGAGCATCCGGGAGATCGCCGAGGTGATTGGTTGTCCAGAAGGGACTGTTAAATCACGACTTCACTATGCGAACCAAGAGATCCGCTCCGTAATCGAGGAACAACAACATGCGCGGAAATGACAATATCGACCAAATGATCGACCAGCTCATTGCTTCCGATGAGCAACCGAGCGAGGAGGAGATGGCCGAGCTGCGCAAGCGGCTTAAGCAGAAGGTGACTCACATGACTCGCCGTGGTCGCTACGCGCTTTACGTCTGCCTGGCGGGCGGCGTCCTGATGCTGCTCGGGTTCATTGCCGTTGTAATTGCAGCCAATGGTCAGCATGATATGACCCATTTGACGAGGCTCGGCTTTGGCACACTGATCGCCGGTGCCGTTGTCGTGATTGTGGGGTGCATTGGTCTCCTTGTTTTTCGCGGCTTTGGTTTTGTGTGGGCCCGTCACGATTTTCAAGAGGCGGCGCTTACAGAACTGTCGCTCCAGGTCGAACGGCTCTCCGAGAAACTCGACAAACTTTCAAAGGGCGCATGATCCGCCTCGCGCTAAAGCGCGTGTGAACGGCGGTTGAAATGTGCAGCGCCCGGCGGGGGAGTCTGAGCAGTCGAAACGCCTGGCGCGAAGGGATAGTCTCGAACTGCGCGGCCGCGGCCACGTGCCTTCTTGTAGAAGCTCAACCCGCGGCACGGTTATCCGTCGTGGAACAATCCCTCGGATGCCGGACCCCGTGGAAAGAAAAAGGGGGACATGACATTCTACTTTTCCGTAGAATGTCCCCTTATCGGGGCAAGCGGATTTGAACCGAGGACCGTCGCTTACCAAGCTTTCCGCCGCTGCGTCGGTCACTTCGACGTCACGGTTCTCCGAACAGACCAGGGCGACCTCCGCCGGACGTCGAACCAAATGCTGCACCGAGTTGGTCCCTCGGGCCTCGCTCCCATCTCCGCGATCCCATCTGCCTAGGTTGTCGCCGCGCGTGACGGGCGGTACGATTCGAACCATCGGACTTCGTGAAACTCGAACCCAACAGCGATCAACTCGCCCGTGTCGGGTCGGCCTCTGGGCCACCTCGACCGAACCTAAATGGCCGCTAAAATACGATTACTCATAAACATCGTGCTGCACAACAGATTACGCCGCTAGCGGCCGGTTGAAGCATTCAACGGGCGGCGTCATCGCATGGATGCGATGACGAAATAGCCGACGTAAGTCGATATTTCGCGGGCGGTGCGGAGCTTGGCTCCGCACTTCGCGAGGTTGAAAAATGCCACGACGGCATCTTTCAAAAAACTGCTAGAGGAGAAAACCCATGGCTACCGAAACCCAAGCCCCTTTCCACCACACCGCTGGCGGCGGCACGTCGAACCGCGATTGGTGGCCGAAAGAGCTCAAGCTCGAACTGCTGCACCAGCATTCCGCCAAATCCAATCCCATGGGCGAGGATTTCAACTACGCGGCCGAGTTCAACAGCCTTGATTTGGCGGCGGTCAAGAAGGATCTCGCGGCGCTGATGACCGACTCGCAGGACTGGTGGCCGGCCGACTTCCACAATTATGGCCCGCTGTTCATTCGCATGGCCTGGCACAGCACCGGCACTTACCGCATCGCCGACGGCCGCGGCGGTGGTGGCAGGGGCCAGCAGCGCTTCGCGCCGCTCAACAGCTGGCCCGACAATGTCAGCCTCGACAAGGCGCGCCGGCTGCTGTGGCCGATCAAGCAGAAGTATGGCCGCAAGCTCTCCTGGGGCGACCTGATGGTTCTCACCGGCAACGTCGCCCTCGAAACGATGGGACTCAAGACCTTCGGTTTCGGGGGCGGTCGCGAAGACGTCTGGGAGCCCGATCAGGACGTCTATTGGGGCGCCGAGACGACCTGGCTGGGCGACAAGCGCTATTCCGGCGACCGGGTTCTCGAGAATCCGCTCGCCGCAGTGCAGATGGGCCTGATCTACGTCAACCCCGAGGGCCCCAACGGCAATCCCGATCCGGTCGCCGCGGCGCGCGATATCCGCGAGACCTTCGCGCGCATGGCGATGAACGACGAAGAGACCGTGGCGCTCATCGCCGGCGGACATACCTTCGGCAAGACGCACGGCGCCGGCCCCGCGTCCGACGTGGGGCCAGACCCGGAAGCGGCCGGCCTCGAGGAGCAAGGCCTGGGCTGGCGCAACAGCTTTGGCACCGGCAAGGGCGCCGACACCACCACCAGCGGCCTGGAGGTCACCTGGAGCACCACGCCCACCAAGTGGAGCAACGACTTCTTCAAGAACCTCTTCGGCTACGAATGGGAACTGACCAAAAGCCCGGCCGGAGCGAATCAATGGACACCGAAGAACGGCGCAGGCGCCGGCACGGTGCCCCACGCCCACGACGCGTCCAAGCGGATCGCGCCCTCGATGCTCACCACCGATCTGTCGCTGCGCTTCGACCCCGCCTACGAAAAAATCTCGCGCCGCTTCATGGAAAACCCCGATCAGTTCGCCGATGCGTTCGCCCGAGCCTGGTACAAGCTGACGCACCGCGACATGGGCCCCAAAGCGCGTTATCTCGGCCCCGAGGTTCCCGCCGAAGAACTCCTCTGGCAAGACCCCATCCCCGCGGTGAATCACAAATTGATCGATGCCGCGGACATCGCGTCCCTCAAGAGCAAAGTTCTGGCATCGGGTTTATCCGTCTCGGAGCTGGTTTCCACCGCCTGGGCATCGGCGTCCACGTTCCGCGGTTCCGACAAGCGCGGCGGCGCGAACGGCGCCCGCATTCGCCTGGCGCCGCAAAAAGATTGGCCGGTCAACCAGCCCGCCCAACTGGCCAAGGTGCTGAAGACCCTGGAAGGCATCCAGAGTGCGTTCAACGGCGCCCAGTCTGGCGGCAAAAAAGTCTCGCTGGCCGACCTGATCGTGTTGGCCGGTTGCGCAGGCGTCGAACAAGCCGCGAAGAACGCTGGTCAAGAGGTCACGGTGCCCTTCGCCCCCGGACGCATGGATGCCGCGCAGGAGCAGACCGACGTGGAATCGTTCGCCGTGCTCGAACCCATCGCCGACGGCTTCCGCAATTACCTCCAGGGCAAATACACCGTCTCGGACGAAGCGCTTCTGGTTGATAAGGCGCAACTACTGACGCTCACCGCGCCCGAGATGACGGTACTCGTCGGCGGCATGCGTGTGCTGAAGACCAACGTTGGCGGGACGAAGCACGGCCAGTTCACCAAGCGGCCCGAGGCGCTGACCAACGACTTCTTCGTGAACTTGCTCGACATGCGCACCGATTGGAAGCCGGTTTCGAAAGACGCCGACCTGTTCGAAGGCCACGATCGCCAAACGGGCGAACCGAAGTGGACCGGCACGCGGGTCGACCTGGTCTTTGGTTCCAACTCCCAACTCCGCGCCCTGGCCGAAGTCTACGCAAGTGCCGACGGCCAGCAGAAGTTCGTCCACGACTTCGTGGCGGCCTGGAACAAGGTGATGAACCTCGACCGCTTCGACCTCGCTTGAGCATCGCCCAAACGTCGTCGAGCGCTGCGCAATGATCATCAACCCAAACGCTCGCCACCAGCTCGCCGAACTCGTTGCTTAAGTTCTGCGAGCAGGTGGCTTGCTGCCGACGACCATTGCGCCGCCGGGCAACGTGCGCAGGTGGATCGGCTTTTCAACGGCCAATCCAGCGTCGCGCTGCCATGCCTGCATCGTCTCGAGCGGCCAGGTGCCAGCGCGGCTCGTCGCGGCGAAGTAGAGATCAAGCACCGCGCCGATTCCCCCGGCGCTTTCCGGCGATGAGGGGCGCAGCACGTCGAGCAAAACACAGACGCCGCCCGGCCTGAGCGCCCGGAAAATCCTGCCCATCAGCTCGCGGTTTTGCTCGTCAGAAAAGTGATGCACCAACTGCGACACGAAGACCACATCCCAGGCTTCGCTGCCAAGCTCATCGGAGAGCGCATCTCCGGCCCGGTGCGAAACCCGCTCGCCCATCCCCTCTTGAGCCAATATCGGCGCGGCCTGTTCGACGGCCCGGGGAAGATCGAGAATCGTCGACCGCAAGCCATCGTGCCGCCGGCAAACACACACGGAGTAGTAGCCGTGGGATCCGCCGATATCGAGCATCGACGTCGAGCCCGGGGGAACCGGCAAGCGGCTGGCCACTTCCTCGGCCGAGATCGACGCCAAGGCACGCATGCCGCGCTGGTACCGATTCCACACCCCCTCATCCTCAAGCGACCCGTGCAACTCGAGCGGTTCCCCCGTCTCGATGTAGCTTTCGTACTTCGCCACGATGTCCCATTCGTCGTATTGAAATAGAAGCTTGTCGACGATCGAGCTGGCGGAGCTCCGCAGCAACCACTTGCGCGCCTTCGACGTCAACGTATAGCGGCCGCCGCGATGCCGGAGATAGCGGCAGCCGACGAGCGTATTCAGGAGCTTCGTCGTCGCCTCCCGATCCGTCTTGCAAGCCGCGGCCACTTCGGCAGCCGTCTTCGCTCCCGCGCCAATCGCGTCGAAAATGCCCAGACGCACGCCGGCCATGATCGAACGTGCCATACTGAAGGCGATCTGCGTTTCGACGAGCGGGGCCGGCGCCAGATTCGTCCGCGCGATGATGCGTTCGATCAGGTTCTCACCAATCACTCCCAGTCGCATGGTATTCGTTCCCGACCAGCCGGCCGGCTCCCCAAACGCTTGATTCAGGCGGCGACCAAGTCTAGCAGAACGCCAGGCGGTCGAGGAGGACTCACGATGACGAGGACGCGGCCCCTCTCCGCGGCGGTCGGCATGCCTTTGCAAATCGGCTTGCCGATTGCGGCCTGCTATTTTGCAAACGGGCGCGTCGCTATATTCAAGACCAATCAGCTAGGTGACCTTGTCGCTTCGAACCATCATCTGGAAACTGGCGGCGGTTCATGAATTCCATCCACATCGCCGCGACGGTGCTCGCGTTCTGTTTCGGGGGCGTGCTCCTCGGCCTGGTCCTGGGCCGCCTCGTTCCCGCCGCGCACCTGCACCGAGACTCCAAGGACGGCATTGAACTTGGCACCGGGCTGATTGCCACGATGGCCGCGCTCGTGCTTGGGCTGCTGATCGGCGGAGCCAAGTCGTCGTTCGACACCGAGCGCACCGGACTGCAAGAGCTGGCAACCAACATCGTGTTGCTCGACCGCACGCTCGCGCACTACGGCCCCGAGACGAAACCGGCCCGCGCGACTCCGCGAGATGGTCACCGTGATGGTCGAGCGTTTCCGCGATACGAGCGGCGAGTCTGGAATGGCAGACGCCGACATCACCGCGCAAGGCGGCGCGCTGCTCGATGCGATCGAAAAACTCGCGCCGGCCGACGAGCGCCATCGCGGCTCGCAGACCCACGCGCTCGAAGTAACCAGCGCCCTGGCCCGGGCCCGCTGGCAATTGGCGCAGCCCAACGACGATTCGCTGCCGATGGCGTTCTTGATCGTGCTGTTGTTCTGGTTCTTCGTCTTGTTCGCCAGCCTGAGCGCCTTCTGGGCGCGGAATGTGACCGTCGTCGTGGTGCTGCTGATGTGCTCGCTGTCGGTGGCCAGCGCGATCTTTTTGATCGTCGACTTGAATCAACCCTTCGAGGGCGTGATTCAAGTCTCCAGCCGATCGCTCGACAACGCGCTGGCCGAACTCGGCAAATAGTTCCTAGCTCGCCAGAACCGCGTCGAGCTGCTGGTAGCTCATTTCCATGCCCTCGGTCATGCCGGTGGCAAGCGCCGCGTCGCGGTCGGCTTTCGAGGCGTACCGGATCGACGTGCTTACCAGGGTCACCCCGTCGCGCTCTTCAAATGTGGCCGTGACCACGGTTGCTCCCTCGCCCATCGAGCCGCCGATGTCGCCCGGGTCGAACGATTGCGTCTGCGTCAGCCGCTGGTGCAAAGCGACCTCCTGAAACTCGCCGTAAAAACCAAACTCCTGGCCGTCTTCGTCGCTGCGCCACCGCCAGCGATACTTGCCCCCCACGCGCACGTCCATTTCGCACACCGGCATCGTCCAGCCCGGCGGCCCCAGCATCCACCGCCGCAGCAAGTCCGGTTCGGTGTACGTTCGCCACACGAGTTCGGCCGCCGCGTCGAAGCTGCGGCGAACCAGCACTTCGGTGTCGCTCGGGGTGGTCACTTCCGCGGGCTTCATTTCTTTCGTTCCTTTTTCTGTGCGCGCTTGAGTTCCAGCAGCAAGGCGTCGAGCCGCTTGTAATTGCCTTCCCAAATCTTCTGCACCTGCTCCAGCCAGTCGGTCACCGTCTTCAACCGCTCGGGCACCAGCTTGCAAGGCCGCGTCTGGGCCACTCGCCCCCGCGAAATCAGCCCCGCCGATTCGAGCACCTTCAAGTGCGACGAAATCGTCGGCTGCGTCAAATCAAACTGATCGACCAGCTCCGAAACCGTCGCCTCCCCGCGGGCCAGATGCAGCACAATCCCCCGACGAGTCGGATCGGCCAGCGCGGCAAAAGCATCGTCCAGTTGAAGCATGTATATAGATTATCATCTATATTGATGTTCGTCAATATATATTCGCCGATTTTTTTCCGGAACGCGAGCGAATCGTCCGCCGCGAGCTCCGCGCACGGGCCCCGCCCCGCGCGACCACGATGTGTTGGGCGGTACGCGAGAATCCGCGCGGGTCAGTCCGGCGAGCCCGTGTCCTCTGCCGGGGCTTTTTCATGCGCGGTAGAATGGGGGCATGACCGAAATACTAGTCATGCTCCCGTTCGTAGCCGCGGGCCTAATGTGCCGGAGGCTGGCCGAGAAATCGCGCTCGCCTCGCTTTGGATTGGGAGTCTTTGCCCTGGTCCTTGTTGTCCTTGCGCTCAACTGCTGGTTTGGCTACGTTGGATTTGAAGCCGAGATTGCACGCAAGAGATGGACAGCCGCCAGCGGCGCGATTATCGGCGTCATCTGGAGAAGCGGACTTGTAATCGCCATCTTTGCTTGGTTTGTTGGAACTCGCCAGAGGACAGATAAGTGAACGAAGCAGACCCCACTCCCACCCCGAAGCGCTTCCGGTACCGCTGGTCGCTATCGGCGCTGTTCGTGGTCGTCACGATCTCAGCCATTTGCATCGGGGGGTGGTTGAGATACTCAGCTGCCATGGAGTGGGTGGATATCGCCGCGGTCGGCGATCCCGGTACGGCAAAGGCAATGAGGGAATTGCTAGAGGCCCACGGGATTGAATGCGGATACGAAGGCTCGGTGGTCTATTACGTCGCGGTCCACCGCCATGATGCCCCACGTTCCTGTAAGCTAATTCGCAGTGCGGGAACTGGCCTTGGAACCTATCAGAATTGGGTCGCCGACTATTGACGAGTCCGACCAACTCATTCCTTAGGACACCCATAACTGCCCCGTCGCTAACGGGGCGTTTTCATGCGCGGTAGAATGGCAGCATGAGTGACCCCGAAAACCCATACCGCCCACCGAGCACGGTTGAACGGCAGCCCGTACCCGCGTGGAGGTGGGCAATTGCCTTGCTGCTTTACCTGGTCGCGATCCCATTCGGATTGGCCAGTGCCATTTTTATCGTCGCTGCGATTCGCTGGTCGATTCTCAGCGGTATCCAGCACCTCTTTATCGGCCTGCTTTTGTCGGCAATCTTCGGCGGAGGAGCATGGGGGTTCATCCGCCTTGCCAGTCGATTGCGGTCGCAGGCCGACTTTCCCCATTCCCGCCCCCGACCACCATCCTCTTAAGCCACTGTCCACCGGCCCCGTGCCGGGGCTTTTTCATGCGCGGTAGAATGGGGGCATGTACGAATTTGGATCAGCATCGGGCAATATCGGCGGAGGCGCGATAGCCCTACTCGTGGCAGCGGTTATCGGGATCGTGCTCCTAGTTGCCGTCTCCACTCGCGGCCGACGACCGTGAGACGGCGCCCGCCCCCCGACCAACTCACTCCTAGGATACCCACAACCGCCCCGTCCCTGCCGGGGCTTTTTCATGCGCGGTAGAATGGGGGCATGAGAACCAGCGACTTGAGCGAAGATCGAGTTAGGCGGGCGGCCCGCCGAGCAATTGCAATCGGTCTCGCGATGCTCGCGGCTGTCTGGGCAGCGTTCGAGCTGCGGTTTCTCGGCGGCTTGCTCTTATTGGGCAGTTGCTTTGTGGCGGGTGCGGTCTTGGGCTTTGGTATTTGGGCTCGCCTCAACGCGGATCAATTCACACGACCACCACAGTCCTAGGGCACGCAGTAGAATGGGGGCATGAGCGACAATCCATATCGGTCACCGGCCCCAGGCGATGAGACACCGTGGTCGCTCTCGCCAAGGAACCTATTGCTGGGCAGTGTCGTGCTTGCAGCCTGCATAGGACTCATGTGGTACTTGGTCGCGGCAAATCTGACCAGGCGGCCGCTGGGGGTTGGTCTCTGGGGAGGGGCAGTATTCATCCTCGTCCAAGTTCCCTTTATCGCAGCTGGCATTCGGCTTAAACGCCAGCAGTCACTGGCCGTGATATTCTTCGCGATTATTTTGAACGGCCTTTCGCTTTGGGTCTTGAATGTTTGGTGGCGTTGACCTATCCAGCCGACCAACTCGCTCCTAGGCCACAACCCGCGGTAGAATCGGCTGGCATGAACGAGGGTGATCGAAAAGCATGGGAGTCCCTAGTGCGAGCCCACGAGCTGCGCGCTGGTCGCCGCGCTACGCCAGAGGAATTGAAACGGAACCGCGAGGCTTTCCTGAAACGCCGAAAGGCGCGTGAGCAGTTTCAGTGGATGAGCGTGTTGGTGAATCGGCAGGGCACCAGAACGCCGGACTTCGCGGCGCTCTACCGACGCCCGGCCGAGCTGGACGGTCAACCACCTCAGGCATAGCCCGGCTTTTCACGACGACAAACTGTCGGGACACTTGCAGGTTTGGTCCGCGCAAGGTTTTGACAAAGCAATCAGAGGATCGGTTCGAATGGCAAAGAAAAAGGCTAAAAAGAAGCAACCAAAACCATTCGACGTCTTTGTTGACGCCACATTTAGCTGGAAGACCGCTGCGCTACTTGGCAGAAACGGCTATAAGTCACTTGCATACTCACTAGAGGCCTTTGCCTTGGAGCTTCACTTTAAGTGCCTGCACGAGCTTCGAGGGCGAAAGGGATCGGCGTACGGACACCAAATACAACTCTCCTGGAAGGGCATGGATAAGGCTGACAAGAAGCAGATTAAAGGAATGCTCGCTGAGAAGGTCCTTAATGACGACTTGTACCGCGTGACGCAGCGCCTGGGCTATAGGCTTGATATTAAAACGATCCTTAAACGAGCGGAGGACCTGTTTGTTGATGCACGCTATAGCTACGAGGGCCATCTGAAGAAAAAATGGCGAGTAAAGCGTGGAATAAACCACGGCATTAGTCTTCTGATCCGCGTGGTTCATGATCTCATCCTCAACGAGCGACCGAAATGGGACATTGACGTTGGGAAGGCTATTGCGAAGCTAACCCCGTCCATATAGCTGCTGTCGTCGAGCTCCCATCAGGTGAGACCCGAAACTCCTGTGCCAACTGCGTGCGCGGGGCGAAGTAAATGACACCAACACCCGTGACACCCTCATTGGACGGCCCCTTGGCTAGAATTCGCGTCACAGAAGACTACATCCAAACGCTCGAAAGTGGCGTCAAGCGATTCTTCAAGGAACGCCCTCACAGAGTCTCCATCGAGCAGAATATCCAGACAGGAAAGTGCGACGCTATACTTCGAGATGTTCCATCCATCCCGCCCGATTTCGCAATTCTCGCCGGGATGATCGCCCATAATCTGCGATCCACCCTCGACGGCTTAGCCTGCCAACTGGCTTGCCTCAATGCTGGGCACGGAGACATCGAAGGTATTTGTGGTCAAGTCATGTTCCCGATCTTTCTTCGTGGCCCTCACAGTACAAAACGAAAAAACAGATTTGACAGAAACACCGCGAGGATCAAGCCGCTTGGTCGATTTGTAGCACCTATTGAGAGATTGCAGCCATATAAGCGCGGAAACGGAAACCGGCAAAACCTGCTGTGGCTTCTTCATTCGCTCAACAACACCGACAAGCACAGACTCCTCGTCCTCTTTGCCATTGCTGTCCGTGCAAATACTGCCATCTTGAAGGGCCCAGTAGGAACCCATGTAATCGGCGGCAGACGATTTCGGGTCATGTCTGCGCCTACCACCAAACTTTTCAGCGGTCGCCCCCTTGATAATGGCACTCAGGTCGCCGAGATTGACGCCGCTTCTCCAGAGGACGTGCAGGTGCAAATTCACGTGCTGCCGGAGGTGCAATTCGGACATGGGTGCAGCGCAGTAGAACGACTCCCAGTCATCTCGACACTTGGAAAGATTGCCGCACACGTTCGCAATATTGTTGAGAGTTTCGCGCCTGAGTTTCCCTGACTCCCTATTCATGACTCACCCCTCCCAACCCGAGGGGCGGCTTTTCGGGTTCCCACCGGCCAGCAACGCACTGTTGGGACACCACCCCCTCCCACCCCCGCCTGGAAAAATCGCCCCCGCCGTGCTACCTTGCAGGGCTTCACGCCACCAGCTTTCCAGACCAAGAATCGACTGCCATGGGACGAAGTTTCGAGAATCGCAAACACGCGATCTTCAAGACGGCCGCTCAAAAATCGAAGCTCTATTCCAAGTACGGCACCAAGCTGTACGTGGCCGCCAAAAGCGGCGTGCCCGACCCCGAGGCCAATCCCGTGCTCAAGGCCCTCATCGACAAGGCCAAGAGCGAGCAGGTGCCGGCCCATGTCATCGAAAAGGCAATCGAAAAAGCCAAAGGGGCCGGCGGCGCGGACTACGTGCCGGCCCGCTACGAGGGTTTTGGTCCCGGCGGCTCGCTGGTCATCGTCGATTGCCTGACCGACAACGCCCAGCGCACCATCACCGACGTCCGCACCTGCTTCACCAAGACCGGCTCCAAGCTGGGGGCCACCGGTTCGGTCGCCCACATGTTCGACCAGGTGGCGGTCCTGTCGTTCAAGGGCGACAACGAGGAGCAGGTGCTCGAAGCGCTGCTCGATGCCGACGTCGACATCGAGGAGATCGAGCACAAGAACGGCCAGCTCACCGTCTTCGCCCCCCCGGCCGAGTTCTACAAAGCCAAAACCGCCCTGCTCGAAGCGTTTCCGACCGTGGAGCTCGAGGTCCAGGAAATCACCTTCCTCCCGCAAACCACCAAAGCCGTCAGCCAGGAAGACCTCCCGATGTTCCAGAAGTTCATCACCATGCTGAACGACTGCGACGACGTGCAAGACGTCTACCACAACGCCGACCTCCCGGTTGAGGCGTGAGACGTGCGACAATTCTTCGGTCCGAAAGCTGGCCGCGATGCCGATCGGCGCGAAGCTCGACTGGCGCCGATCGCGCTGGTGCTTCCCGACCCCCTGCCAATCGCCGAGATCCTCCAACCCCTTTCTCGACCCAACGCCGCTGGCATCGATGCATGACGTAAAGGCAACTCCATGGCCATCGACGATTCGCGCGTAACCATCCACATGGTGGCCAGCCTCGACGGCTACGTCGCTCGCCCCGGCGGCGGCGTCGACTGGCTCGAGACCGCCGACGAATTCCCCGCCGGCGACACCATGGATCCAGGATTCGTCGAAGCGTTCCTCCAGTCGATCGACTGCTACGTGATGGGCTCGCGCACCTACGAAACCGCGCTCGGTTTCGAGGCCCAGGGGCACGGCTGGGCCTACGGCGACAAGCCGGTCTTCGTCCTCACCACCCGTCAGCTGCCGCGAGTGCGCGATACCGTTCAGTTCCACTCCGGCGATCTTGCCGGGTTCGTCGGGCGGCAGCTGCGCCCCGCGTTCCGCAGCATCTGGTTCGTCGGAGGCGGCGCCGTCTGCGCCGCTTGCCTGCGGCTCGGGCTGGCCGACGAGATCCGCTATTCGATCGTGCCGATCCTCATCGGCCAGGGCATCCCCTTCTTCGACAAGCTCGCCCGAGACATCCCCCTGCACCTGGCAGAAGTCAAAGCCTACCAGAACGGCATGGTCGAGCTGTGCTACGAGGTGAGGCGCGAGGCCTGACTCCTGAGGCCCGTCGCAAAGTGGCACGCTTCGCGCCGTCAGCCCGCGACAAACTTGCCGAGCGACACAAGGGGCTATCGCCGCGGCTGCTAATCCCGGCAACCGCCGCGCAGCGTCTCGGCCTTCCACAAGTACACGTCGAACTCCCCCTGCTCCGTTTCGACCACCATCTGCTCGTCGGGCGAGATGTCGGCCATCCGATGCGCCACCGAAACGACGCGCGCGCCCGCCGGCAACTGGCGAAGCTGCGGGAGCAGCCGGGCGTTGAGGTGCGGCAGCAGGTAGAGCACCACGACGCTCGGCCCCCGGCGCAGGTCGAGCGTGAAAATGTCGCGCTTTTCGAACGTCGCCAGCCGCTCCACGCCGTGCTCTCGCGCGCTGCGCGCGACGCTTCAACCAGCTCCGGGTCGATATCGAATCCGCGCGCCTGGCAGCCATACTGCTCGGCCGCCGTCACCGGAATCCGCCCGTCGCCGCTGCCGAGGTCCCACAACACGTCCTGGCTGTTGACCTTCGCCAGCCGCAGCAGCGCGTCGACCACCTTTTGCGGCGTTGGCTCATACTCGACGTCGGCGATCGGCCGCTCCCCCGGCGGGCGGAGGTCGATCGATTCAAAATCCCCCGGCCGCACGTCGATCCGCCGCGTGACCGCCTGCGGCCCGCCGGGGCCGGCCACGATCGCCGTCACGGTGTAGGTGTACTTGCCCGGCGGCAGCGGCCCCGAGACAAAGCGCCGCATCGTGCCGGTCGACTTCGTCTGGTAACCCTCGATCAACAGCCGCGCGCCCTCGGGCAGATAGACTTCGAGCGTCACGGTCTTGCGAGCGTCGTCGGCCAGCGCACCGGCCGCGATCGCGCCCGCCAACACCCCCGCCGCCAGAATCCAGTTGCGCATCGTCGAAACCTCCTCCCGCTAGTGTATACGAGACGGAGCTTCGAGACGCGTCGAGCACGCGCTGCGGCCTACTTGGTGATCTTCGCTCGCGGCGGCGAGGCCAGCGGAGAACCTGCCCCCGGCGTTTTGTGCAGGTACTTGGCGATCGGAATGTCGTAGAACACGCCGCCAGACGGTTGCCGCTTCCCGTCGAGCGTCAGGGTGATGATTCGGATCTTGGCGCGGTCGATCAGTCGCTTGGGAATCTGCACCCGTCCGGTGCGCTCGCCGTCTTTGGTCGGCTGCAACTTGATCGGCTCGTTCAAGTCATACGAGCGGCCGCCCTGGCGGTCGGTCTGCTTGCTGAAGGCAACCGCGTCGATCGAGTAGATGGGTTTCAGTCTCCCTTCATCGGCCAGCGTAAACACGACGGTCAGCGTTTCGCTGTCGGCGTCTTCCACCGTCACGTCGTACTTCAACTGCCATTCGTCTCGCGAGGGACCCAGCCCCTGGCGTATCGCCCAGCAGCGGTCCGCCATCAGTACGATTGCCGCGAGAGCCAACATACCCGTCGCCAGGCGTGATAGTCGAATGCTCATTGCCAGTTCACCTTTCAAGTATGCGGGAGCGATTTCGCCGATTCGAGCGCCAGCACCTCGGCTTGTGCCCATCCAGCGGCCCATTCAATCCGCTCGCGCCAAATCGAGCAATATCAATCCGCGAGCAGACCGCGTGCTATCGCCCACGAGCACCAACCGCGTCGCCGAAGCGCGGCATGCCGTCCTGCAAAGGTAGCAGGCTCACGCCGTGAGCCGTTAAGCGGCACGGCTCGGTGGATTGCCGACGTGACGCGCCCCATCAAACCAACTCGGTATCTGCGCCTGCCCGCCACGCACTTGAACGGACACCAACGCGGTTCCATCAACCAAACCGAATGTTATCGCGCACGTGCTGCCGCGCACGCTTCACGCCGCGAGCCGCGGCGGAGGAACTTATCCGCTCACGGCGTGAGCCTGCTACGATCCTTCAGCCCCGGCAGGGGCGCTCAGTCAATAGCCGCTCTGGTGGGAACCCCCGGGACCCGGTGCATGTCCCGCGAAGTTGTTCCGCCTGTCCCCAAGCCCCGCCAGGGGCGACACGTCCCTTCGCCGCGGCGCACCAACAGCGTCGCCAACCGTCGGCGAAGCGCATCGCGTCAACCGCGCACGCGTCGCCCTCCCCTTCCAATAGCTTCCAATGGCTGCGCCAGCAGGCCGTTGAAGAATTCGGCGGGCTGCGTCATCGCATGGATGCGATGCCAAAATAGCGACGTAAGTCGTTATTTTGCGAGCCGTGCGGAGCTTTGCTTCGCACTTGGCGAGGTTGAAAAATGCCACGACGGCATTTTTCAACTGGCTGTTAAATCTCGACGTGCGTCACGCCACCCACTTCGTCGAAGTGGCCGATCTTCAGCAGCATGCCCCGCGCGCCTGGCATTTCGGCGACGAAGGCCGGGTCGCAAACCAGCACGGGCGGCGACAGACAAATTGCCGCCAGCGTCGATATATAGCCCCCGAACGTAATCGACATCCCGACGAACCACGGCAGCGTTCCGGCCGCGATATGCAGCAACTGCGCACTGCGCCCGCGAAAGCTCCTGCTCGGTGCAGTATTGATCGATCACGTCGGTGCGCTTGAGCGGGTTGGTCAGCTCCAGCATCTCGTCGAACGTGCAGCCCGATGTGCGATGCTTGCAATAGGCGTGGGCGCTGCGCAAGGCCAGCTTGCGGCGTTCGAATTCGAGCCGCGCCTGCATCGCGTCGAGGGCTCGCTGTTTGCGATCGATCGCAATCCGCATCACCGCGCGAGGAAGCGTCAAAGCCAGGTTCGCCGTCCCCGCCACGGCTTGCAGCGTCCGGTGCCAGGGGGCTCGCCGGCGATACTCGGCAAACACTTCGTCCTGGATCTTGGTGATCGCGGCGGTCAGGTCCTCGCGCGAGGTCAAAATCAGCTCGTCCCCCATCTCCACGCACAGCGGCTTGAGGTAATACACCTTCACGCCCCGCTCCTGGCCCGGCCCGCTCAAAAACTCGTCCAGCCGGGTTTGCACGCAGTCGGGTATCGGATCGGTAATCTTGTCGAAGTTCTTTTGCTCGGTCACGGTGACAAAGAACCTGCCTTTCGGCAGTCGAATCGATGCCTGAAACAGATCGAGCTCGCGCACCTGGGTGAACTCGCCGCGATGTTTCTTGACGACCGCCTGCCAGCGCTTCTCCGGCGCGGCAAACGGCCGCGTCTCGTGCAGCATGGTCTGGGCCAGGTCTTTGCTCACGTCCTTGGGGGGCACCCAAATCGGATCTCCCACCCAGGCCCCAAACGGCTTGAGCTCTTGCTCGAGCGTAAACGGCTCGGCGGTGGCCGGATCGACCACCGAGGGAGTTACGCGGCGCACGCCGCGCGGTTGCGATGCAGGACGGTAAATGGTCGTAGGCATGAGAGGTCTCCAAAAAAAAGGCGACGCAATGCCAAACTCAGCTCCGAGAGATCGAGCGCGAGGCTCGACGTGTTTCCCCTCGCAGGCACACGGAACCAACCGGTGCCTCTCCTCACTATATGCGTTTTTCGCCCCCCGAAATCGCAAATTCGCCCCCGCCCGCCGCTTTGCAGAACCCCGCAACAAGCTGGGAAAACTGCGTCGCCACCCCGCGTAAGTTGTTGGCCAGGAAGTTGTTCGTGCTGCGTATCTTGACGCAAACCATTACGGGCCGTGAGCGCCGACGACCGGCCGACGTTTCGAGAAGTTCGTCGCGATGTGAAACGACGATGATGTGCGGGATGGGTATTGCAACGCGGAGTTGAGTGCCGAGGCTTGAGACCTGCGTCTTGAGGCCGCCGGCAATGTAGCACTCTTCACGCCGTGAGCCGTTAAGCGGCACTGCTCGGTGGCTCGCACACGCGTTATTGCCCAAAGCGCCAACCCGGCGTCAGGTACTGCACCATTTGTCTGAACGGAACAAGGCGTCTAGAGCGTCGGGCCAAGCTGGCGGTACTCTTGTTGCCGCGCAATCCCGACAAATCTATCGGCGCCACCTGCGAGGCCTCCTGGGCCAACACCCCGTCGCTCGACTGGTATTACCACATGGTATTTGCGACAATTCGCTGACGTAGTCCCACCTCCGACTTTCGCACCCGCATCGCGATGTATCCCGCTACACTGATAAAGCTCTTGCAATCTCGAAAGATCGTGCCTTTCGTTGGCGCGGGCGTATCAAGAGCCGTCACGAAGCGAGATACCGCCACTCCCCTGTTTCCTAGTTGGATTGAATTGCTCACGCTTGCCGCACAACGGCTAGATCAGGAAAACAAACCAATTTATGGGACGCTCGTTCGCAGCCTAATAACAATTGATAAGCCCGATTTCCTGCAGGCGGCAAGGCACGCGAAAGAAGCGCTCGGGCCACACTGGTACACGCTTCTGAGCGATCAACTTGACCACCCGCGTTCGGCCGCAGCGGACGATAGCCTTGCCCTTGCTCGACGACTTTGGACACTCGGGAGCAACCTAGTAGTTACAACCAACTACGATCGAGTCCTCGCCTGGGCAAGCGACCAGCAGGATGACTTACATGCTTGGAACATCGAGTCCCCGGCCGAACAAGCGGCAATGATGAGGTCCGGATTATCACGGCCAGTTGTCTGGCACCTGCATGGAATGATTAGCGACTCCGCCAAGCTTATTTTGACGCCAGATGGCTACAATCAATTGTACCCTTCCGACGCGACGAAAGCCGTCTATGGTGCCGCCCTCCATTCTCTGCGTTCTCTTTTGACCAGCCATTCTCTTTTGTTTGTGGGCTTCGGTTTCGCAGATCCTAAATTCGGTATGACCCTTAGGGCTGTACACGACGTTTTTGCCGGAGCCAATGGGCCACATTATGCCCTAATTCATAAGGACCACCTCGATGTAGCGCGTGAAGCTCGCCTACTCAACGTTGAGCTCATTCCATTCGCAGACTATGGACAACCACTTCTCAAAGTCATTGACGAACTCAGTCAAATCGTTGCCTCGTCGGAACCAACGGTACTAGGTCCAATGACGGTAGTAGCGGCGCTTGATCGCTCACCGATTGTTCCGGCGCCGAAATCTATTGACGAACCATTTGACGACACTTGTGACACCCCTCCTCCGACCGGAACGTGGGTGGGCCGCACTGACGAGCTGATACTCCTGAGTGATCCAAACGCCAAAGTCATTGCGATAACAGGGATCGGTGGCCAGGGCAAATCGACATTAGTTGCTAAGTACCTTGAAGCTACAACTGCTCAAGTCGACATAGTTGACTGGCGCGACTGTAAAGAACAGGATAATACGCTTCACACACATCTTGTGCGTATCATCGAGCGACTAACTGGTGGCCGAAGCAGGGCCTCTGACCTGAGTGGTGAGCGCATCGAGTCTGTCGTTCGACTGTTCTTGAATTTGTCGCAATCAGTGCGAGGGCTATTTGTATTCGACAATATCGACCAATATGTGGATATAAACACTTCTCAAGCGGCTAGGGGCATGCACGATCTGATTCAGGGTGCGCTTAAGACACCGGGCTCATCGCGCTGCATATTCACCTGCCGTCCGAAGCTTAGATACGATAGGCCCACATTTTTGCAAATCGAGTTGAAAGGGCTCTCACTCGCCGAAGCGCGTGAACTTCTAAGGGCGCGAGGAGTCACGGTAAGCGATGGCGATCTGGAAGAGCTGCATGCGCTACTGCAAGGCCACCCTCTATGGATTGGATTGATCGCAAATCAGATCCTTTCCAAGCGCGTCAAAGTTCCTGTGTTGATCGCTCGGATCAAAGACGGCAAAGCGGAGGGCCTACCGACTGCGATGCTACAAGAAGTATGGAGGACGCTGGTGCCGAAACAACAGAAACTGTTGCGGTATTTGGCGGAACTTGTGCGGCCGGAAACTGAAAAGCATATCCAGGAGGTCGTAGACTGCGAATTCTCTCGCAACCAGTTTCGCAGTACACTCGGACGCCTCAAGACGCTCGATTTGGTTGTAGTAAAAACTCCGCATACTGGCTCAGACACAATTGAGCTGCATCCATTGGTGCGGGAGTTTATTCGACAGCGGTTCTCGAATAACGAACGCGATCGCTATATCACAGCAATCATGGTCTGGCTAGATCGCATCATAGTAAAGCTTCGCCCGAGTCTGCAGCGCACAGCTACTTTCGACACACTTCACAAATGGACAGATAAAGTAGAATTACTAATCAACAGTAGGGACTATCGTCGAGGGCTCGTCGTGCTGGATGAAGCCAGTGAGGCTCTCCTATCGAGCGGCTTTTCGGAGGACTTTGTCCGAGTCGCATGTGGAGTTCTCGCAATCTGTGACTGGAATGATTCTGCGACAATAGAATCGCCAACCTTCGAGAACACGTATGCACGCCTTATAGAAGTGTTGTCTCAACTCGGCAGATTTGACGACGCAGAGGCGCAGCTAATTCAGTTTTCGAAAACTGCAGGTGGCGCCACAGCCCGATACGTATGCATCTGTCGTTTACGAGCCTACTTCTATTGGAGCAGGCAGGAGATGGAGCTCGCGAAGGAATGGGGCCAGCGCGGCGTCGACTTGAAATCGTCCGGCAATATTGATACCCGGCATGACTGCGCACACGATTTGGCTCTCGCCCAGCGTGATTCAGGCGAGACCGAACGCGCATTGAAGTACTTCCTTCATGGAGCCGACTTAAATGATGTGGTCAACCCGTCGCTGATCGACACCTCTCGGCACGGTCACTTTTATGGCAATATTGGTCGAACCTTGTTTTTTATGAGCAAGGACGACGATGCTCTGCATTGCCTCTTGAAGTCAGCTTGGCTGCTTGAGTATGAAAGCCAAGCGGTTTGTATGAACCTTGGGTGGATTTCATATTGGCTTGGTGAGCTGCTAGAGCGAAAGCAGGAACCGACAGCCGCGTACATTTGCTTTCGACGGGCGGTCGCGAAATGGAGAAACACTTCTCCATTTCGAGCGTCCGATGCCCTTGATGCCTCTACGCGGCTTGCCGATAGGGTCGATCGATTGTCCGAGGCAGACGACGCACAGATCGAGCACAAATACCGTGTTTGGCTTCATAAGGCAAAACAATTCTAGAAAACCGCATAATGGCTTATGGGATCAGGTCGTTCAAAATCCAAATTGAAAACGCTTTCGGGTGGCACCGAAAAGGTTTTCGGTGTTGCGACGTAACAAGCGCCAGCGAACGAGACTTCAGAGGCAAAGAGACCCGATTGGGATCGGTTTCAGTTCTTACCTTGCGAACACTCAACGGACTTTCTTCGTCCCTTTGCGACTTGGTGGTTCCCTTGCCCCGCGCAAACCCGCCGGCGCGGCGACCAACGCCGCTTCGCCCGGCTCGCGGCAGGTTTCGACTGCGGGCACCCAGCGTCCTCGCACCTCGCTGCAAAACTCGCCGACAAAACCGCGTGCGAAAAGACCCTCGTTGAAATCAAGCCGGCAGGTCGGCTAGGGTACGGGTGGAGGATTCTGAACTTGAACGACGGACGATTTTTTGGCGGTCAAACAAGGACAAATGCGAGTTTTGGGGAGGCGAATTGTTCGGTTTTTCGGCCTCCCTTGGAAATGAAAGTTTGCGCGCTTCACAATGCTCCAAAATCGGGCCACTCGAAAACTTTCAGAATTCCGAACCGAGCCAAAAGCCAGTCGATTTGTTCCGTGCCGGTCACAAGCGGATGCCAGCCCGCCGGCCGAGCCGACGACGGGATGGTACTTTCTTACACCGGGCGTTTTGCCTACAATTCTCCGTTTCACTCAACTTCCGCTTTCGCTTTTTCCGGCAGGAACCAGGCCATGCTTACCAAGCAAGAGTTGCTCGCCCAAAAGATCCAGCACGTCGACATCAAAGCGCACAACGTCGTGCCGCTGGTCGAGGCGATGCACCGCATGGCCTTCTCGGCACGCGATCTGGCCCGGGCGGCCGACATCTACGACCGCATGCTCCGCGACACCGATTGCGGCATCATCCTTTGCCTGGCCGGCAGCCTGGTCAGCGCGGGCCTGAAGCAGGTGTTCGTCGACCTGGTGCGCAACCGGCTGGTCGATTGCATCGTGAGCACGGGCGCCAACATCGTCGACCAGGACTTCTTCGAAGGGCTCGGCTTCAGCCATTACATCGCCAGCGACCGCTTGAAGGCCGGCCTCGACGACGACCAGCTGCGCGACCTGCACATCGACCGCATCTACGACACGCTGATCGACGAAGACGAGCTGCGCTTGTGCGACGACACGACCAAGATCATCGCCGACAGCCTGCCGCCGCGGCCCTATTCCTCCCGCGAGTTCATCCGCGAGATGGGCGCCTATTTGACCGAGCACGGCAAGACGAAAGACTCGATTGTGCTGGCCGCCTACGAAGAAGAGGTGCCGATCTTCTGCCCGGCGTTCTCCGACTGTTCGGCCGGCTTCGGCCTGGTGGCCCACCAGCACGCCCGGGGCGATCAGCCAAAGGTGTCGATCGACAGCGTGAAGGACTTCTACGAGCTGACGCAAATCAAGATTGCCAATCCGACGACGGGCATTCTGATGATCGGCGGCGGCGTGCCGAAGAACTTCACGCAGGATATCGTCGTGGCGGCCGAGATTCTCGGCGAAGACCCGCCGATGCACAAATATGCCGTGCAAGTGACCGTGGCCGACGTGCGCGACGGAGCCCTGTCGAGCAGCACGCTGAAAGAAGCCAGCAGCTGGGGCAAGGTCGACACGGCCTACGAGCAGATGGTCTACAGCGAAGCCACGCTGGCCGTGCCGCTCGTCGCCGGATATGCCTACCACAAGGGCGCCTGGAAGAACCGCCAGCCCAAGCGGTTTGCAAGGCTGCTCGAACCGGCCGAGCAGAGCGCGTAGGACCAAAGCGGTCACAGACCTGTCGTACACGCCGTTCAAATGTTGCCTCGGATGAAATCATGAGCGTGAGACAACGGACAGAAGATGCGATTTTGCTCTATCGCTCGGACCGTCACGACGGAGCATTGTTGAATATGCTTGTTGCGGTCGCAGCGACCGCGCGGAAACGTCGAAATTGCAAGACCGCCAATGATCACTCTTCGTTTACGCAGTTCGTTGGCGAAGAGATGCTAGTTATCACGAGCGGGATCAAAAACTATAACGTTCGGTTTCGGGCGAGCGACATGCCTTTGCAGGAGTTCTTCTATCAATTTCTTCGATGCGAACTAGTGCATGAAGGCAAATTGCCGAACGACGTTCGATTCACGAAACAAGACAACCCAGCATCACTGGTCATTTCAATTACGGAATCGTGCTTCGAATTGTCACACAGTTGGTTAGATGGATTGTACAAGGCCGTACAATTCGCGCCAGAGAATGTTGATCAATTCCCCGAACACGAAGGCGCGCCGGACGAAGTGCTTAAGTGGTTTATGTTTGGGAAACGTTTACAAAATGGGCTCGTAGAAGACTACTGGAAACAACGATCAGTCTTTGCCGAGCATTGGTTAGCCGACGAAAAGGAACGTGCAGAAGCATCTGATGCTAGTCCGGCACCGGTTTGAGCAGCACGCCACCCAGCTGCAGCAGCTGGCCTTTCACGGGCCCGCTTGAGCGGAGCGTGATTTGCTGCGTGCCGGCGGGCAGGTCGATCGTGCCGCCGCTGACTTCCTGGTAGCGGTCGATGCTGCCGGTGGCGGCAACCTTGCGAGTGAGCGATGAGCCGCCGGTCTTGCCGTCGCCGGCTTCGAGCAGCCAGGAGTTGCCGGCGTCGCCGTCGAGGCAAGCATAGTTGAGCAGCATCTGGTAGCGGCCCGCCTTCGGCAGTTCGACGTTCCAAACGGCCTTGTCGTTCTCGCTTTGCCACTTGCCCAGGTTCTTGTAGAGCTGTTCCATCACGATCGTGGGGCCGTAGATCTCGCAGTTCGTGGGATAGAGCTGCAACGTGCCGTCGGTCGTAGGCGTAACAAGCTGTGGATGGTTCGCCTCGAACACCTTCCGCGGCGCACCCGATCCACGCAGGTAGGCGATGACGTTGGCGAGGTCCTGTTGGCTAAGGTCCTTCTCCAAGCCTTCGGGCATCAGCGATTTGCCGGTCGCTTGCAGGGCTTCGAGCTCGCTGCGGAGGATCGTCTGCTGCTTGCCCTCCTGTCCCTTGAGCGTAACGCTGTTGCCGGTTTCGTTGGCCAGCAGCCCGGTGTGGCTGAGACCCGCGGTGGTGACGGCCAGGTAATCGAGAAACTTGGCTTCGACCGCCTTGTTCGGATCGAGGATAGCCGTGAGCAGCGCCGGCGGCGAGTAGTCGGTCAGCGAGGCCAGATCGGGTCCGACGTCGACGCCCACGCCCCGCAGCCGATGGCAGACGGCGCAGCGTTTGGTAAAGACCGCCGCTCCGGCCGTAACGTCGCCCGGCATTTCGAGCACCGATTGGTTCTGAGCGACGACCTCGGCCCGGTTGGTCGCGATCGCTCCGGCGAGCAGCTTCTCGGCCAGCGCCTTGATCTCGGCGTCGTCCGACTTCTGCAGCCGCTGCCGGCGCGAGGCATCGATGTCGGCCGCCGGGATCTCACCCCGCTCGATTGCCGCGAGCAGGGCCTTCGTACCGCTCGGCCGGCTCAACAAGACATCGAGCACTTGCGAACGGAGTTCCGGCCCGTGGCTTCTCCAACCTGCCAACAGCGCCGGTGGCACTTCGTCGGAGTCGATCCGAGCGAGCGATTCGACCGCGGCCGCCTGCAGCTTTCCACTCGACTGCGGCACGAGCAACGCCACCAGCGACGCGATGTCGTCGCTCCGCGTCGCTTCGCTCCAGCCAAGCAGGCGAATCGCCCGCAGCCGCTCGTCTTCGTCAGCCGCATCGTCGGCGACCGCCGCCCGCGCGAACTCGAACATCTTGGAGAGCGCCTGCTTGGGATCGTATTTCCGCCAGTCCGCGCCGCTCCGCTCGAGGGCATCGAGCAGGCCAGCCAGCGCGGTCAATTGCCAGGCGGCATACTTGCCTTCGTGCGGCTTGCCGATCCGCTGCAAGGCGGCGGCCAGCGTCTGTTCGTCTTCGTAGGCACTTGCCAGACCGACGAGTTGCTCGAGCAGTTCTGCCGGTGGTTGCTCGGGAGCTTGCACGGCAAGCACTTTTCGCATCACGCCCGCCAGGTTCTCCGGCTTAACAGAGCTGAGCACAGCGGCCGTGAGGTACGGATTGTCTTGATATTCAAGGGCGATCCGGCCCAACGCTTCGCCCGCCCGCGGGTCGTTCCACTCGCCGAGCGTGTAGGCGCGCTGGAGCTGAACCTGCAAGTCCTCGTCGCCGGCCAAGGCAAGAATCCCCTCGCCCAGTTCCGGCGAATCGGCCAGATGCATCTCGGCAATCCGCACGGCATGACGTCGCACGCCGGGATGCGCATCCTTCATTGCAGCGGCGATTTCCCGCGGCTGGGCGTCGCCCAGCAGTTCCAACGTCCACAACGCTTGCGTGCGGGTAATCGGTCGCTGAGATTCGGCCACGAGCTTGTGCAACGGTGCCAACGCAGCCGGGTCTTTCTTCCAGAGGAGCATTTGCTGTACGGTGTCGCGCTGCCAACCACTGGGGCTGTCGAGCGAGGCCACCAGCTGCTCGGTCGAGAGCTTGTCGAGGCGTGGAATCTTGCGCGGCGTCGTTCCGACTGGATAAACACGGTAGATTCGTCCCTTGTCGCTGCCCGCCCGCAAATCGATCTGCTTTTGAATCGAGAGCGGGATCCACTGCGGATGTTCGATCGTCTGCCGGTACATGTCGGCCACCCACAGGGCGCCGTCGGGTCCGGCAACAAGCGTGGCGGGACGGAACCAGTTGTCGGCCGAGGCCAGAAATTCGCGGTCGCGCTCATCGTCGGCACGCCGGCTGCGAAAGGTGATCCCCTCGGGCCGCATGATTTCGCGATGCACGAGATTGTGCACCGGCTCGCTGACGAAGGCATTGCCGGCGAACGCCGGTCCGAACAAGTCGTCGCGATAGACGATCGTGCTGTTGGCCGACGTAAAGCGGTTCGCGGCGTACAGATCGTTGTACCGGGCAATCGTGCGGCTGGCGGGGAAAACTTCCGACACCCCAGGCTGCTCCGAGACGTCCAATTTGCCATCGATCGCGGGCACGCGCGCATTGCGGCGCAGATAGTGGTCGGCGAGCACGTAGTGGTACATCGGGTTGCTGTTCGAATTACCGAACCAGTTGCCCCAATCGTCGCGGCTACGACCGTACTGCGAAACGCCCGACTGTGGATCGAGCAATCCCTCGTCGGGTCGGATGCGGAAATCTCGGCCATTGGCGTCTACAACTTCGTTGCGCTTGTGCAGCTTGATCTCGCCACCTACGGCGTCGGCGTGAGCGCCGTAGAGCCAACCGTCCATGCCCCACTTGAACCCGTTGACGCGGTGCTGCGGGTTGCCTTCGACAAACCCGCTGTAGAGCACCTCGCGTGTGTCTGCGCGACCGTCGCCGTCGGTGTCCTCGGCATACAGCACTTCAGGTGCGCAGGTGACGATCACGCCGCCGCGCCAGGGCGTAACGCCGTTCGGATAGCCCAGGTCATCGAGAAACAGCGTCGACTTGTCGTAGCGGCCGTCGCCATCGGTGTCTTCCAGAAAGCGCACGCGGCCCCCTTTGGCACCCTTACCGTCCGTGCCGCGAGGGTAGTCCCCCATCTCGGTAACCCAAAGTTTTCCGTCGGGGCCGAAAGCGATCGACACGGGATCCATCACCAGCGGCTCGTGCACGGCCAGGTCGATCTGAAAGCCAGGCCGCGCGTGCATGGTTTTAAGCGCCATTTCCGGCGACTTCGGACCGGGGAACAGGACTCCTTCCAGCAGACTGTCGAGCGGCATGCGGTCGACCAGATCCGGCATCTTCGCCGTGTCTTCGTTCTGGACCCAAAGGGTGCGCGCGTTGATCCAGGCGCCGTTGTTGGTCCCGTTGCGGGCAATCATCGGAATTGCCTTGGGGTCGTCCCGTTTCCCGGCCACCAGCTGCTGGGCCCAGCCTTTCTCCGATGAAACGAACAAATACGCCGAGTACTCAGTCTCGTTCGAAAAAATGACATCAAGCGAGCCGTTCTGATCGATGTCGACAAACCGCAACCCCGAGTCCCTCCCCGCGGCGTCAACCAGTTCCATTCCTTCTGGAAGCTGATAGGGAAGCTTCTGCCACATGGATTGTCTGTATTGGTAAATCGCCTGTCCTGCCGCGGTCATCGACAGCAGTTCGCAGATACCATCGCCATCAATATCGAGCAGCCGCAGGTACTGCAATTCCGCGGCGGCATCAAGTCCCTTGACAAGCTGGGGGCTTCGCACCCAGGCGCCGCCGTCGAAGTGCCACGCTTGACGCAGGCCGTCAAAAACGGTCGGCAATTGGTCGTTGTGAATGATTCCAAAACGAACCTGCTCAGCAGCTTGAATCTCCAGCGGAAACGCGCTGTCCGTCCACCGACCAGTGTCTGGAGACCAAATGCGCGTTTTCCTTCCCCGCTTGCCACCGGAAACAACGTCGACATAGCCGTCTTGATTTACGTCCATCACGCGCACACCGCTATCGCTCCCGTCGGCTGCTCGCAGTGGATGCTCGGCCAGCAGGTTCTTGTTCAACCGCCGCGCCGCTTCACGGAAATTGAGGAACTTCACCTTCGGGCCGTGCGTGGCCACGGCATAGTCAATCAGCTCAATGATCTGTTCGGCCTTGATCCACTTGTGCGGGTGAAAGACCAACGTGAACACGCCCTGCTTCACGACCGCGGCGTCGAGCGCCCGCTTGAGGTCCTCGACCGTGCGCGGATTGTCCGGTTGCTGCACATGCTGGGCGCTCCAATCGCTTGGAACCACGCAAGGAAATTCCCAGCAGTTGTGGCCAATGACGTACGGGTAGGGATAGTCCTCCACCGTGACGACGTATGATTTAAAGGGCAGGTAACGGCGAAAGATTTCCTGCCCCTTGCCATCAACCGCGAGCTCGCGCGGCAGTTCGGGATCATTGGCCGTAATGATGTTGAAGACCGAACTGTCGATCTCGAGAAAGTTGCCCACCGGCGTCGTTCGGCTGAATATCTCGGCATAGAAACGAGGGCTGGGCGTATTCTGCGAATCGCAACACGGCATGCGGAACGCCACCGCGCGGCTCCCTGGCACCGCGTCCATCTGATCGATGCAGCGGTCGTAGGTTTGCTTGGCCGCGGCAAAGTCACCCTTTTGTAGTAGCGGACATGGATGGTCGAGCGTATGCGTTTCCAGGCTCAAACCCTCGGCCAGCCATCTTTGTAAGTGTGGATGCCGCGGATCAATCTGGCAGGTCATGATGCTGACCGGCGCCCGACCGTCAATTCTCTTAAGCCGCTCCAAAATCGGCCGCAGAAAAGCTTCCCACCGCTCGTGACCGCGCATGTCGTCGATCGATAGGATCACGACTGCCTCGACGCCCTCCTCGCCGACCCACTGAGGCGTCACTAGCTTGGGAAAAGTCCGCGAAACGTGGAACGGATCGCTTTCGTCCAGGTAGGCCAGACGATTGCCGTCAGCCGCGGCTGCGAGGGGAGTTTCAATTGCTAGCAGCAACAACAAGGCGCCCAAACTTACCAGCACGCGCATCGCCGACCATCCTCGCCAAGTATTGCGTCATTCACAATTCGCCCTCCCGAGCGGCAAATTCCCAGCCGGGCCGGCATTTTGGCCATTATAGTCTCGCTCCACGGCCTACGGGAGGTTTCCCAAACGCTGTACTTTCTCACGAGAACTATGCCGTCGCGTTCCACGTAGTAAAAAGTGACGCGTGTTTGTCCTAGGCCCGCGTTGACCCCACCCGGGCAGTTCCAGTACTATCCGCCGCTCGCCGGGTCAGCAGTACCTTGGGGGTTACCTATCCTCTCGTCAAAGGCACGGATTCATGTTCCAGGCCACGCATTGTCGCAGTTGTTCGGAATCGTCGCTTGAATTGATTCTAGAATGGGAACTACCCGCGGTTGTTCCTGCGCCGACCAACTCTGCATCGGCCGCGGGTGCAAACGTTCGCGAGCAATTGGCGTTCTGCGGCAAGTGCGCACTGGTGCAACGCGTCAGCTCGGAGGTCCGTGATACTTCGTCGCGCAGCGCCGAAGTGCGATCCAGGTCCGAGCTAAACTGTTGGCCTATCCGACAGTTGACCAGCCAGGTGATTGCCTCTCAAAAGCTGCGTCCGACCAGTCTCGTGATGCAAGTTGGCAGCCGTGAAGGACGCCTGTTGACCGAGTATCAGAGGGCTGGCATCCCCGTGCTGGGAATCGAGCCGGCCGTTCGCCTTGCCGAGTTAGCACGCTTGGAACATGGCGTGCCGACGTTGTGCCGACGTTTTGATCGGGAGTTGGCGGGCTTCTTACTGGGTTGCGGCCAACAGGCCGACGTCGTTCATCTGAGCGATTTGCTTTCGGCCGTGGAGGATCCAAACGTGCCGATTTCCGGTCTGCCAACAGTGCTCAAGGATTCGGGCGTGGCCGTCATGGAAGTGCCCTATGTGCGACATCTCATCGACCGAGGAAACCTCTGGTCGCCACATCACACCGATCTGTCATATTTCTCGCTGACTTCACTGCAGCGTTTGCTGTCACGCCACGGGCTGGTGATTCACGACGTGGAGCGGACGACCGACGGCGGCACCTCACTGCGATTGTTCGTCGGCAAGCGAGGCGAAACATCCGCACGCGTTGCCGACCTGCTCACCGAAGAAAACGGCTGGGGCGTCGATCAACTGACGACCTATCTGCCCCAACGCCATGCCAAGGTGGCCTGAGCGGGCGACTGCTCTGGATTCTTGCCCTTCCGGGGCGCTATAAAAGGACGCTGGCAGCCATTGCGCAACGAACTTCCGTCGCGCCGTCGGGCGGCCGTCCTGAGCCGTGGGAGGTGTGGACAATGTTGCAGGAATTCAAGAAGTTTGCCCTGCGGGGCAGTGTCATCGATCTGGCCATCGGTGTCATCATCGGCGCGGCGTTCGGGAAAGTCGTCACTTCGATGGTCGACGACGTGATGATGCCTCCGATAGGCGTACTGCTGTCGGCCAGCCATGTCGGTGACTTTCAGGACTTCGCTTTGCCGCTCAACGCCAAGAATGCCGACGACTTTGCCAAGGCCACGTCGGCCACAGCAGCCAAGGCGAGTGGCATTGCCACGATCAACTATGGACGCTTCATCAACAACGTGATCACGTTCCTGATCGTGGCGTTCTGCGTCTTTCTCGTGGTCAAGCAGGTAAACCGTCTCTCGCCCCCCGCGCCGCCACCGCAAAATCGCGAATGCCCGATGTGCCACACCATGATCTCCAAGAAGGCCCAGAGATGTCCAAACTGCACTTCCGAGATCGTCCCGGAACCTGCCTGACCACGCGTCCCGGCAGATTCACTTCTCGTTCACGGATCGAAAATCTGGAGCTACTTGCCATGAGTACCGCACCGCAATTAGGAAGCATGATTACCGGCTACTGGACTACGCAGGCAGTCTACGTCGCCGCCAAGCTTGGCTTGTCCGACCTGCTCCACACGGAGCCGCAAACTCCCGAACAACTAGCCGCCCAACTGAACGTCCAAGCCGGACCGCTCTACCGCGTGTTGCGGGCATTGGCAAGTTTGGGAATCTACCAACAACAGGCCGACGGGCGTTTTGCCATGACGCCTTTGGCCGAAGGACTGCGAAGCGACGTGCCCAATTCACAACGCGCATTTGCAATCATGTCGGGCGAAGAGCAATACAAGTCCTGGGGCGAATTGCTCTACAGCGTGCAAACCGGCAAGATCGCCTTTGACCATCTGTTCGGCGAGCCCGTGTTCGACTACCTGTCGAAGCATCCCGCGCAGGCCGCCGTGTTTGATACCGCGATGGTTAGCGTGCACGGCCGCGAAACGGCGGCCATGGTCGACGCCTACGACTTTTCTCCTCTGGGCACGGTGGCCGACATCGGCGGAGGTAACGGCAGCCTGCTCCGCGGCATTTTGCAGAAGTACCCCAAGGTACGTGGCATGCTTTGCGATCTGCCCGGCGTCATCGAACGAGCCGCTCCGCTCATCGCGGCCGACGGTCTGGCCGGTCGGATCCAGGCGATTCCCGTGAACTTTTTCGAGGCCGTGCCGCCCGGCGCCGACGCCTACGTAATGCGACACATCATCCATGACTGGGCCGACCAGCCGGCACTCACCATCCTCGGGAACATTCGTAAGGTGATCGGCATGGAGGGTCGACTGCTGGTCATCGAGAACGTCATTCCACCCGGCAATGAACCGAGTTTCACCAAATTGCTCGACTTGATGATGATGGTCGGGCCCGGCGGAAAAGAACGCACCGAGTCAGAGTATCGCGAACTGTTTGCCAACTCCGGGTTCCGCCTGGAACGCATCGTTTCAACCCCGGCCGATGTGAGCGTCATCGAAGGTCGTCCGACGTAAAAAATTGCTAGCACCGTCGGAACGCGCCCGGCAAACGCGCGGGGCGTGGGCATCTTGCCCAGTTGTTTGAGTTTTCACCATTCGCCTTGCCCGCTCCGGGGAAATCCAGTAATCACGTGCTGGGCGCGTACGCGCCCGGCACGTCGTTCGGCCAACTCGGCGCGGAAGCACGCCCCTGGATGGGGCGCGAACCCATGCAACTACAGCGTTTCCAAACGCGAGCCGTCTTCGTCTGCGCAATGCTGTCGATTTGCGCGCTGGGCTGCAAAGGCGCGCAAAGCCAGTGGTCTCCCAACCAGGCCGTGCTGCCGACTGCCGACTTCTCCGGCAATCAAGTCACCATCCACAACATTCGCAATACCAAGTACCGTTCAGCCGACGATTACACGGTGCGCCACTATGACAAAACCTTCGACCTGGAGAAGCTCGACTCGGTCGACTTCATTGTCGTGCCGTTCGACGATGTGCCGGGCGGAGCTCACACGTTCCTCAGCTTCGGCTTTGATGGCCGAGACTACGTGGCGGTCAGCGTCGAAGTACGCCGCAGGGCCGGTGAAGATTTTGCCCTCGCCAAAAGTCTGATGAAGCCTACCGAACTGATGTACGTCGTTGGCGACGAACGCGATCTGATCGAGCTCCGCTCCATCTACTGGAAGTCCGACGTCTACATGTATCGAGCCCAGGCCTCGCGGGCTCAAATGCAGCAACTCTTCACCAGCATGATGCGGCGGGCCAACAAACTCAGCCGCGAGCCCGAAGACTACAACCTGATCACGAACAATTGCACGACCAATATCGTGCGGCACATCAACGAGATTGCCCCGAGCAAAGTACCGTACACCTACCAGGTGTTGTTCCCGGCGTATTCAGATCAACTCGCATACCAACTGAAACTGATCAAGGTCGACGAGAACTTCCAGCGCACCAGGCAGGGTGCCAGAATTAACGACGTCGCCTATGTCTATCGCGACAGCCCCGACTTCTCGGTCAAGATCCGCGAAGGGCACCCCACGCTCGCGGTTAAGAGCTGGTCGTCCGATCATTCGCCCTTGCGCTAGCAGCCAGTTGAAAAATGCCGTCGTGGCATTTTTCAACCTCGCCAAGTGCGAAGCAAAGCTCCGCCCGGCCCGCAAAATAACGACCTACGTCGCTATTTTGGCATCGCATCCATGCGATGACGCAGCCCGTCGAATTCGTCGACGGTCTGCTAGCGAGGGCGCGCGGCCGTCTGGACCTGGTCCGAGCGAACTTCGATGTCGTCGCAGCACAATTCACCGGTGGCGCCAAACAGCCCCACCGCGATCGTGGCGCCCATCGCCGTCGGAGGCACTTTGACCACGCCGCTTTGGCGACGCCAATCGAAACTCCCCCGCCACAGGCCGACGATCTGCTCTCCCACGGTCTGCCGGTCGGCGTCAAAAAACGACACATACAGCTTTCCGCCGTCGCGCGGGTCGGACTTGTTTGTCGGCTCAATGTCACGTGCTTTGACCCACGTGCGGACCGTCAATTGCGACACGCTTCGGCCATCGACACCGATCGATTGCAGCACATGCGACCGGCGGCCCGGCACTCGGTTGTCGAAGCGAATGAATTGACCTTGGCCGCCGCTGGCTCCGCCCGGCTCAAGCGTTGCTTGTCGGACGTAGTACCAGGCCGCCGGAACCCCGGGCTCAACCACCTGGTCAAAGTCGCCGTTGGCGAGCGGCGTCAAGGGTCCGAGTTCGCCGTCGCTACGGAAGGACTCGGCCTTGCCGGTCATCGGTACGAAGTACGTGGGTTTCTTGGCGGCCAATGTCAACTTGCCATGTTGCTTGATCAGCACGCAGAGATTCTGCTGAAAGCTTTCACCGACAGGGATTAGCATCCGCCCCCCCTCTCGCAATTGCTCGGCCAGCGGGGCGGGCACTTTTTCGGGTGAACAAGTAACGATGATCTTGTCGAACGGCGCCGCTTCAGGCCAGCCGCGAAAACCGTCGCCGCATCGAGTGTGAACGTTCCCATAGCCGACGCGTCTCAAGGCTTGCTCGGCCCTCTTGGCGAGCGGCTCGTGAATCTCGATCGTATAGACGTCCTTCACCAGTCGGCTCAACACCGCGGCCTGATAGCCGCTGCCGGTGCCAATTTCGAGCACGCGGTCGGTCGGCTGCGGCTCGAGTTGCTCGGTCATCCAAGCCACGATGAACGGGGGAGAAATCGTCTGACCCTCGCCAATCGGCAAAGTCGTGTCCAAGTAGGCGTAAGGCCTCAAGTCGGCGGGAACAAACTCGTGCCGAGGAACCTCACGCATCGCGGCCAGCACGGTGGGCTCCTTGATGCCCGCGGCCGCCAATTCCGTCTCGACCAGCCAGTCGCGAGCAGACGCCCATTGGCGAGGTGTCTGAGCACGACACACCGTGCTCGCGAATACCGAGACGACGCAAGCCAACAAGACGACGTTTGGAGAGACTCGCGACAAACAGCAGGGCATGGAGGTGCCTCCCGGCAGGGGGTGAAAGCTGGCTGTATTTACCGAATCCTCGCACCTTGCGAAAGGCGAATCGTCAATTGTGAACGCCGATTTAACGACCCGGCTCCAGACGCTATCATCGGGGCTGCACGCAAGCCGACCTTCCCCTCGATCCCTTCTAGCGGAACCCCTGCCCCGATGTACCTTTCGAACCGCATGCAGGCCGTCCAGACGCCGATCATTCCGGTCGTGGCCGAATTGATCCGACGGCATCCGGGCACGATCTCGCTCGGACAAGGAGTGGTCCACTACGGGCCTCCACGGCAGGCGATCGACGCGATTGAGACGATGCTGGCCGATCCCCAGAACCATAAGTACCACGGCGTCGAGGGCATCGCGCCGCTGGTGCAAGCACTCGGCCAGAAGCTGACCACCGAGAACGGCATTCCAATCGGCCAGGGCAATCGCGTCGTGGTAACCGCCGGCGGCAATATGGCGTTTTTCAACGCTCTGCTGGCAATCGCCGATCCGGGAGACGAGATCATCCTGTTCTCGCCCTACTACTTCAATCACGAAATGGCCGTGGCGATGCTCAATTGCCGGGCCGTCGTGGTGCCGCTCGATGCGGAATTTCAGATCGATTTCGATGCCCTGCAATCGGCAATTACGCCGCGAACGCGGGCCATCGTCACGATTTCACCGAACAATCCGTCAGGAGCCGTCTATCCTCGGCAGACGCTCGAAGCAGTCAACGAATTGTGCCGCAAGCTTGGTATCTATCACATCAGCGATGAGGCCTACGAGTACTTCATTTACGAAGGCGCCCAGCACTTCTCACCGGCTTCACTTACCGATGCGGTACAACACACCATCTCGCTCTATTCGTTCTCAAAAGCTTACGGTTTTGCCAGCTGGCGGATCGGCTACATGGTGATTCCCGAATCACTGGCCGTGGCGGTGCGCAAGGCACAAGACACGATTCTGATCTGTCCACCCGTCGTCTCGCAATATGCGGCGCTGGGAGCTCTCGCCGCACCGCCCGAATATCGCCGCGCGAACCTGGCGCGGGTCGCTGAAGTCAGGCATTTGGTTTTGGAGGAACTCGATGCGGTACGTTCGTTCTGCACGATTCCGCCAGCCCTCGGGGCTTTTTATTTCTTGTTGCGAGTCAACATCCCACTAGACGCGATGGATGTTGTGGAACGGCTCGTGCGCGAGTTCGGCGTGGCCGTCATTCCCGGCACGACGTTTGGCATCGACAACGGCTGCTATTTGCGCGTGGCCTATGGCGCGCTCGAGCGCGACACCATCGCCACCGGCGTCGGGCGACTGGCTCGCGGTCTGCAAACAATCGTAAAAGGATAACTCCATGCAAGTCGTTGCCGTTCAGCCCGACATCGTTTGGGAGGACAAGCCCGCCAATTTCGAGCGCGTGCGAACGTTGCTCGCGGGCGCGGCGGTCGAACCCGTGCGCTGATTGTGCTGCCGGAAATGTTCGCTACCGGCTTCAGCATGAATGTCGCCGGAATCGCCGAAGCCCACGACGGCCCGACGCACCAATTTCTGGCCGAAACAGCTCGGCGGCACCGTGCGACCGTCGTCGGAGGTGTTGTCACCCGAGCGCCCGACGGGCGGGGCTTGAACGAGGCCGTCGCTTTCGATGCGGAAGGAAACGTGCTAGCGCGATATGCGAAGATCCATCCCTTTTCATTCGCTCGTGAGACGAAACACTATGCTGGCGGCAGCGAAGTCGTGACGTTCGCCTGGCAAGGTTTTCTGGTGGCCCCGTTCGTGTGCTACGATCTGCGGTTCCCCGAAGTCTTTCGCCATGCAACGCGCCAGGGAGCCGAATTGCTGGTGGTGGTCGCCAATTGGCCGCAAGCCCGCGATTCGCATTGGCGAGCCCTACTCCCCGCCCGTGCCATCGAGAACCAGTGCTATCTCGTGGGTGTCAACCGCGTGGGGTCCGACCCTCACGTCGAGTACGCAGGGCACAGCGTGATCCTTGACCCCAAAGGGGAGCCATTGGCGCTCGCCGGATCCGAAGCGGAGGTCATCTCCGGCACTGTGGAGCGAGACTCGCTCCTGACATATCGTCAGAAGTTTCCGGCCCTGGCGGACATGCGAAGCGACTTTCTCGGGGCTTGACCGGCGCTGGTCCAATCGCCCTGGCGCTGTCGCCCATGCTTTTTTGGCGCGCCGCGCCGGGGTAAACTAAATGACACAGCTGGCGGGGCGCTTCCTGGCGTTCCGCGGCCCCGGGGCTCGCTCTCCTTCTCCGCTTTCCCTCCAAAGGAAGTCACGCCATGAAGCGTTGGTTTCGTTCGACTGCCTGGGTGCTGACCGCTTGGCTTTTAATTGCCAGCGCCACCTTGGCTGCCGAGGCCTATACTCGGCAGCAAGACGTCATTTACGGTCGCAAGTACGGCACCGCATTGACGATGGATGTCTTTACGCCGAAGAAACAGAACGGCGCCGCGGTCGTCGTCTGCATCAGCGGTGGCTGGGTGTCAAATCACGATCAGATTCAGCCAGTCTTTGCCATGACGCTGCTCAACCGGGGCTACACGGTGTTTGCCGTCGTGCACGGCAGTCAGCCCAAGTTCACCATTCCCGAATGCGTCGCGGACATCAACCGTGCCGTACGCTACATCCGCACCCACGCCAAAGATTTCAACGTCGATGCCGATCGCATCGGCATCACGGGCGCGTCGGCCGGCGGCCACCTCTCGCTCATGCTGGGCTGCGCCGGTTGCGAAGGTGACCCCAACGCCAAGGACCCGGTTGACCGGGCCAGTAGCTGCGTACAGGCGGTCGCGTGCTTCTTTCCGCCGACCGACTTCCTGAATTACGGCGAGCCGGGCGTGAAGTCGCTGGGTATCGAACCCAATCACCAATTCAAGCCACCGTTCGATTTCCGCGTACAGGACCCAAAGACTAAGCTCTTCATGCCGGTCGACCTGGCCACGCGCGAAGCGATCTGCAAGGAAATGTCGCCCATCTATCACGTCAACTCCGGAGACGCGCCAACCCTCATCCTGCATGGCGACTCCGATGAGCTCGTGCCGCTGCAACAGTCGGAGATCATTGTCGAGAAGTTCAAGGAGGCTGGAGTGCCCGTAGAACTGATCGTCAAAAAAGGTGCCGGCCACGGCGTTTGGCCATCGATGCTGGTGCAAGACTTCGGTACCATCGCCGATTGGTTCGACGAACATCTGAAAGGCGAGCCCGCTCAGGCCGCAGACGATAGTGAGCCCGCCAAACAGGCGGCGAAGTGAGACCGACGATCAGCCGCGCAAACAACCAAAACGCCGGATCGTGACAGGCGATCCGGCGTTTGTTTTTGCCTCTTCCAAAGTTGCTCGTCCTGGCCAGCCTATTGCTGGAACCACAACGAGAAGTTCCGGCCCCCCAAACCGAAGCCCAGCTGCGGGTACGTCGGCACATACGGATACTGGTACGTCTGATACGGGTACACCGGGTACGTCGTTATCGGATAACGCGGCCAGTAGACGGGCCCCACCCCACGGCGGTAATAATTGTTCCATCGCTGGCCTTGGTGGTGATGGTGGCCAGGGCCAAATCCTGAACCGCCGTGGTGGGGTCCTCTCGCCAGCGCCGTACTCGCGCCGGCAAATATCAAAACCGTCAAACATGCCACTACTGCAATCGCGCGTCGCATGACGTCCACTCCCTTCGCATTCGTTGTGTCCGGGCCGCCCTCATCGGCAGCCCGCTGGGTCAGTCCCCCTTTTGACACGAACCAACGCACGGGGTGTGCCAAATGCCGAAATTCAAAAAAACCACTTGATTTCCAGCACTTTAACGAAGACGGCAAGCGAAGGACGTTTTGTCGGCGCTCTCGGTTTGACGACAGAGCGTATCACTTGCGCAACAAGGTGATCGTGTTGACTGCCAGTTGCGAAAGTCGGCGCGCCGCTACTTGAGCTCTTTGACGCGAATGTTGCGGTAGCGAACGAACTTGTCCGTCAAGTCGCCGCCGCCGCCGTGCACTTGCAGGGCAATGCCGCCGGTGTCGGGATGCCGTTTTTCGGTATCCTCGAATTCCATGAACCGCACGCCGTTGATCCAGGTGGTAATCTTCGGCGGATTCCCTTCGATGCGAGCCCGCAGTTCGTTCCACTGGCCATGTTTCCAGAAGTCGGGCCAAACCGCCGGCTTCACGGGTAGCGGAAACTTGTCAGGCACTTCGCGAATATCCGTTACCTTGTTGAGGAACTTGAAGTTGAGACGATTGATCCCGCCGGAAAGTCCCTCGCCGTAGACGCCGGCCAGATTGCCGAACGGGTGATAGTCGATCATGTACTGATAGGCCTGTCCCTTTTCGGTACTCCGCAGGAACAACCCGCTGTCGGGCACGAAGTCGTTGTTCATCTCCAACACGACTTCGAAGTTGCCATATTGCTTGTCGGTCAGCACGATCCCGCCGTTGTTGGGAATGTCCTGGCTGCCGATAATCGCGCCGTCTTCGACCACCCAGCGACCGCCCGACTTATTGCCGCTCGCTCGACTATGACCAGTTTGTGGGCTCACGTGCCAACCGTCGAGGTTTTTGCCGTTGAAGATCGAAACGAAGCCAGCGTCATCAAACTTCTCGCGTTTGAAATCCTCAGCACGGCAAAACGTGGCCAGTGATGCCAAAATCAGGAAGGTCGGAACGTAACGCATGGTGGGTAGCTCCCGGTGGGTTGCGGATGGCGTGTACGGCGAAAACTCTAAATCTTCCAAGGATCGCGCGGTTCGCGATTCAGCAGTCCGTTCGCCTCATCATCGTCGGCAAAGCGTTCCGCCACGGGGTCCCAAGTGAGCGGACGGCGCAACTGGTAGCCGAGATTCGCCAGGTGACAGACGGTCGCCGAACGGTGGCCAATCTCGACGTCGCAAATCGGCTTCTGGCGGCTCTTGATGGCCTCCAGCCAGTTGCGGCCATGATCGGTCGAATGTTCGATCCGCGGCGCATTTTCCTCCAGCGGTGTCGAGACAATCGCCTCCGGCGTGCTTTCGAGTTTGCTGCGATCGACGTAGAGCGTTCCCAACTCCCCCTCGAACGTACAACCGCTTGGCCCGCCGTGGAACATTTCAACACCATCGGCGTATGTGAACTTCAAACCCGTCGTTTCCTCGCCGTCGGGTGGCTCGACTTTTACCGGGCCGCTCGCATCCATGCCGAGTGCCCATTGAGCGATGTCGAAATGATGGGCTCCCATGTCCGCCAGTCCGCCGCCCGCATATTCGCGATAGTTACGGAATGCCGGAAAGTGCTTGTGGACCCCCTTGGGACACAAGAGTTCGTTGTAGCCGCGCCACGGGGCCTGCCCCAGCCACATGTTCCAATCCGTTCCCTCGGGCACCTCTTCTTCCGGCAGGTCGCACGGAACTGGCGGACCACCCACGCCAACGCGCACTGTTTTGACTTTGCCGATCCGTCCGTTGCGGACCAGGTTGACTGCCGTTTCGAAGCGGCCGCCAAATTCGCTCCGTTGTTGGCTGCCGGTCTGAAAGACAACGTTGGCCGCGCGCACTTCATCGACCAATCGCCGCCCTTCGCCGATCGTGAGCGTCAGCGGCTTCTCACAGTAGATATCCTTTTTGGCCCGGGCTGCCAGGATCGCCGGAATGACGTGCCAATGGTCGGGCGTGGCGATCAACACGGCGTCGAGGCCATCGAGCGCGAGCAATTCGCGAAAGTCATTGTGGGCACTGCATCCGCGGTAGCTGCCCTTGCCTGACTGCTCGCCATAGTGCCGCTCGACGCGTTGCTGACTATGGTCGCGGCGCTCGGCGACAACGTCCGACACGGCGATGATCTGCACGTCGCCATACCCCAGAAAGCGCCCGACGTGGCCGCGCCCCATGGTTCCCACACCGATGATGCCGAGCGTCAGTCGCTCGTTGGCAGCGGCCCTGCCATGCGCGAGTGAAGTTAAGATGGTCGGGCCGAAGGCACTTGCCGCGGCGGCCGAACGTACAAACTGTCGACGCGAAACGAACTGGGCAGGCATGGCGTGGTTCCCGGGTGGGCAATGCGGCAGGTTGGCACCGCCAGGATAGTCGCGCCACGAAGGAACTGCAAATCGCCCAGTAGCGACGCCGAGCCAAAATCCTGGGCAACATTTTCCCTAGGTCTGGGCCACCTTGCCGCGACAAGAGCCCACCGACGAATCCTCCGCCAAACTCGACGCCGGTCAGAATGTGTACAACGATTCGTTAAAACGCAGCGCTGAACACGATGACCTGGCAGGCGATTAGTCGCCGGTCCCAATGTCGTCGTTAAAGGCTTCCAAGATCAGATCGCATTCCTGCGACTCATGCTCGCGGAAGCGGACCAGAAAACGACGATAGTCTCCGGCCAGCCGTGCCAGCAGCGTCTTGGGCTGCTCGTGATACAAGAGCTGTTCCGCTCCCTCCACCAGTCGGCAAAGATCGGCGAACAGGTCGAAATGCTGGCCGCGCAAGTTGTCGGCCCGACGGCTCAAGTGAGGGGCAACCGAAATCGCGTCTTCGAAGTAGCCGTAGGCCTCTTCAAGCGAGAAGTGCATGGCCAGTTGGTCGCGCAGCTTACTGAACATTTCAACAAGTCGCGCGTACTCGATCTCTTCTGGACCAGACCGGTCGAGCATCGCCGAGCTGTGATGCATCAACTGCCGCAGCTCATGATGGTCTTCCTTGATTTCCCGAAGGAACGCTGGATTGATCGAGACCGTGCGTAGTGCAATTGCCATATCGCCCTCCTGCGGAAACTGGCGGCCAATGCCCCCGAAACAACCTATCAGCTGACTTTCGCGTTCACCGCGGCGCCAACCTCCATGCGCAACCACACGGCAACTGTCAGGCGCTGAGTTCATTCGAAGCGCAGCACCGACACGCAAGAGACTGTCAAACGATCAAAAGGTGCGAAACTTGAGAATGGAAACCATCACAGAAATGATTGCAGGGTAAATCTAGCCTCGCGGACCACGCCTTGTCAAATTTTTGGCCCGAGAAATTACACGCAAGCTATTACAAATAAATAACTTATGTCCTCATTTCCGGATCTACCGAAAAGACCGGCTCCAGCCACGCGACGGGCCAATTTAGGCCTCACGGGCGAAGCACACCATACAGATGTCGTCGCTCTGCAAACGACCGCGGATGAATTGGCGCACGTCGTCCAACAGCGAGTTGCCGAGTTGCTCCACGTCGACCGGGGCGTCGAGCAGCGCCTGGCGCATGCGTTGGCTGCCGTATACTTCGCCGCTCGAGTCCATGGCGTCGGGAATCCCATCCGTATAGAGCAAGATCGCATCGCCCGGGTCGAGAGTCATCTCAACCTGCGCATACGTTCGCTCCGGATCGCATCCGAGCGGAAGACCACTTTCCGTGCCGCCAATGGTTTCCAGCGTACCATTGCGGCGCAATAGCGGTGGCAAGTGACCGGCGTTCACAACCGTCAGCTTGTGGGCCGTCGGATCGAGCACACAGAGCGCGAACGTGACAAAGTGGTAGTTGAGCATCTCGGACGAGAGGTCCTGGTTGAGTTGCTCGACAGCGGCGGCCGGTGTCGCGCAGGTGGCCAGGCAATAACGAACCTCGGAGCAAAAATGGGCCATCAGCAAAGCGGCCGAAACGCCCTTGCCGGCCACGTCGCCAATTGCCAAGGCCAACCGACCATCGGCCAGCGGAATGTACCCGAAGTAATCGCCTCCCACCTCGTCGGCCGACTGGTAATAGTCGTAGAACCGGTAGCCCGGCAATTCGGGACGGCTCTGCGGAAGAAACTGCAACTGGACCTGCTTGGCGGTGCCGAGTTGCCGCTGATAGGTGCTGGTGTCGAACGCCGTTTGGTGTGCGCCGGCGGCTTCAACCCCTTGAGCGGCAATCGTGGCGACGCTGCCCAGCACGTCCAGATCGGCCTGCGTGAATCGGCGCCGTGCATCGGTCGTGTCGAGATACACAATGCCGAGCGGCCGATGCGAGGGTCCCATCAGCGGCGCACAAATCATCGACAAACTTTGGACGTCGAATACCGACTGATTCATTTCCGCCGGATCGGCCGCGGCGTCGTCCATCAGGATCGGCTGCGCAGTGCTCATCACATGCAACGCCATTTTGCGGCTAATCGGACCGAAGGTCATGCTGTGGCCGCTTTCGCTCTTGCGATGCTTGATCGTGCGCGGAACCAGGTGTCCGTCAGTCCCTTCCTCCAGCAAGATGTACCCGCGCGCTGCCTGTGGAAAGATGTCGAACAAGCTGTCCAAAATCTTGGGTAGCACGCGTTCGAGATCGAGTTCCCCCTGCAGATCGGTGGAGATCTTGAGCGCGGCACGAAATCGCGCCTGCACACCGGCGTCGTTTGACGCCGTTTGGGCCGCGGCCGGCGCGAGCAAATGCTCGCTTGCCGTCAGCGTGCGCTGGTCTTCCTCGGCCAATGGCACATCGGCCAGCGTCTCGTTCAATTCATCTTGTTCGTCGCGGGGCGGAGGATCGCCCGAGTGAAAGATCGTAACGACTTCATAGAAGTGAACACGATCCTGATCCTGCAACTGCGTGCGGCCCTCCAGCCGGCGGCCATTGAGATAGGTGCCGTTGAGACTCGAAAGGTCCTCGATGTAAACACCGTCAGCCGCCCGCACGATTCGGGCATGTTGCCGCGAAACCGTGTGGTTGCGCAAGACGATGTCGCAGAATTGGTCGCGTCCGACCAGCATCTCGTCGGACGTCAGTTCATGGAACTCGCGTCCGCCGGTACCGGTGCAGACTTCGAGGGTCGCCATGACAATGGCCCTCTCGCGGCGGCTAACCGGATGGCGGGGGTAAGATGGGCTACTCGACACCAAGGATGGCACCAACGGCCCCCTAAAGATCACTTTCTCATTGCTATCCGAGCGTGTCAATCGACTTCTCTTCGTTGCTTCCCAGATTCCCCCCCTCGCGCGCGGCCACGTCACCTGCGCACCGATTAGGGGGCCATCAACGTATTCGAGACATCGCGTGCCGAATGTTCCGCACATCTATTTCGTCGGGGCCGGGCAAATCTTGACCCGCGAAAGATGGGTGGGCCCGTAGACGGATCAGCCGAGATCGGGGATTACCTGGCCGATACTCAGGCGCTGCGGCACCTGCTGGAACTCGTCGTGATAATTTGCCTTAAAATCGACCCCCAAATGATGAAGGATCGTGGCCGACAGATCGGCCGGCGAGACGGGACGATCCTGCACAAATGCCCCTATTTTATTAGTGGCACCGTACGCCACACCGCCGCGGACGCCGCCCCCGGCCAGCAAGACGGTAAAGGCATGGGGCCAATGATCGCGACCCGTCTTCTCGGTCATGCCGTTTTGCACGATTTGACCAATCTTGGGAGTGCGGCCAAATTCCCCCGTCACAACCACCAGCGTTGATTCCAACAGGCCCCGCTCTGCCAGATCCGCCAGCAGGGCCGAAAAACTTTGATCGAAACTTGGCGCCAATCGCCCTTTGAGCGAAGCAAAGTTATGATTGTGGGTATCCCAAAACGGCGAAACCTTGTCGGTTCGCGTTTCGTCGTCCCAATTGACAGTCACCAGCGAAACTCCGGCCTCCACCAACCGCCGCGCCAGCAACAAACTTTGACCAAACTTGGTATCGCCGTATCGCTCGCGCAAGGCAGGCCGCTCCCGATCGACTGCAAACGCGTTGCTGGCACGCATGTCGCCCAGCAGAGAAAACGCCGTGTCGACGTGCTGACTGAAACGCTCCACGCTCGGCTCGGCAACCCACCCCGGCGACATCGACCTTCCCAATTGGAGCAACAAATCCCGGCGGGCGGCGATGCGATCGGCAGGTACGTCGTCCGCCAGTTGAATTCCTTGCACCTCGAAGTTCTTAGCGCTGGGGTCGCCCTGCACCAGGAACGGGTTGTGCCGGTCGCCCATTCGCCCGCCCGTTTGTCCGGCAATACGTTTATCCTGTCCGGCAAACTGCAGATACCATGGCAACACTACGGCCGGCGGCAGTCCGGCCTGCTGCTCGACAAATCGCATCGCAAGCGACGACAGCGACGGCCAGTCCTCCGACCGCGCTTGATCCGTTACCGGCGGACCAAAATACGGCCGGCCCGAGAACATCTCGCTACACGCCGGGCCGTGCACGGGCATCCGATGTTCCATTGAACGCAGCAGGCACAACTTGTCCATTTGACCGGCCAACAGCGGCAAGTGCTCGCAGATCCGAATGCCCGGCACCTTGGTTTCGATCGGCCGGAATTCGCCCCGAATTTCGGCCGGAGCGTCGGGCTTCATGTCCCACAAGTCGATATGGCTGGGCCCGCCAAACAGAAAGATGAAAATGCAGGAATTAGCCCGTCGCCCAGGGTCGCCACTCGAAGCCGCGGCACGGAGCGCCGCCAGGTCGAGGCTCGAAAGCCCAAGCAGGCTCAAGCCCCCGGCTCGTAGTAGCTCTCGCCGCGAGCAGCGCTGCGGTCGAGATTCGGCTTCACTGGCGAAGATTGACAGCATCGAATCGTCACCTGTTTTGCTATTGGCGACGTGGCAGTGGCCCGCGCGCGACGTTCGCTCCGCGCGGGATGTTCCCGCGGATACGCGGAAAGGCCCACTAAAAAGTTATATCGCAGCCGTTGGCCCGGAATCCACCATCATTTGGCTGCCAGAACGGGGCAAAACTCACCGTCTGTGCCCGAATCCGAAGGTCTGCCAGCATAATTCACGTCGAAACCTTGTGACCCGCCTACCTTGCCCCGGCAACTAACCTTGCGAGAATTCCGCCGAACGGTATGTTAAAGCCGCATTCGGAACAGAACCCTAATAGTTGCCTTGACGATCATGGACCTCCTGCTGGGCGTTTTTGTGTTTTCCGGTCTCCTGTTGGCCCTCGACCTGTGGACGGCCCCCAAGCCGGCTCCCGCTCCTCCGGCCAATCTGAAGGAATAAGGGCCCTTGCCGGGTCGCTCCCTTCGGTTTTGCGGCTAACTTCTCGCCCCGTGTTGTCCATGGGGCCTCATCTTCTGGCCGCGGCTGCGCTGCTTTTACATCCTCGCGGCGCGCGATTACAATCGCTCAAGTCCCCTAACCTGCCATGCTTTGCTTTCTGCGGGGACGTTGTGCCGCTGGCGGCACGCGGGGGCGCTTGCTTTCTATTTTTCCAGGGGGAGTCGTCGTCATGCTCCATCGATCGAGTGTTTGTCGTCCGCTCTTGGCGGTCGTTTGCCTACTTACAGTTTTTGCAACGGTCGCCGCAGCGCGCGAGGAAGTCACGATTTACCGCGATGACTTCGGCACACCGCACGTCTTTGCCACCACCGCCGAAGGGGCCTGCTTCGGCAACGGCTATGCCCAAGCCGCCGACCGGCTCGAAGAACTGCTCAAGCAGTACCTGCGTTGCACCGGCCGCATGAGCGAAGCCTTTGGTCCCGACTTCGTGCACGATGACTACCGGCAGCGTCTCTGGCAACACGCCAAGATCGCAAAGGAAAAGTACAACTCGATCGATCCCAAGAGCCGTTCGCTCATCGAGGCCTACCAGAACGGCGTCAAACTCTACATGCAAGAACATCCCTCCGAAGTGCCCGATTGGGCTCCGGAACTCGAACCTTGGATGTGCGTGGCCCTGGGTCGCTACATCATCTGGGGTTGGCCCGAGGGCGAGGCGGCCGACGACCTCCAGCGGATCGGCATCAAGCCAGATCCGGTCGACTATCACGGTTCGAACGAATGGCTCGTAGCTCCCAAGCGAACCGCTTACAACGCTCCCATCGCGCTCATCGACCCACACTTGAGTTGGTACGGCGCGTTTCGGTTTTACGAAGTCCGCCTGTACGGTGGAGAAATCGCCTTCTCGGGCATGTGCATTCTGGGGCAGCCGCTGCCGGCGCTCGGTCATAGCCGCTATTGCTCGATCGCCATGACCACCGGCGGGCCGGATACGTCCGACGTCTACGAAGAAGAATTGAACCCCGAGAATCCGCATCAATATCGCTATGACGACAAGTGGCTCGACATGGACATCGACACCGAAGTGATTCGCGTCAAAACCGCCGATGGCTTCGAGGAAAAGAAAGTCGAGATCGAGCGCACGCAGCACGGACCGGTCGTCGCGCATAAGGACGGCAAGGCCTACGTGTTTCGAATTCCCTACGCCGACCAGGTGGGACTGATGGATCAGACCTACAAGATGTGCATCGCCAAAAACCTGGACGAAATGAAGCAGGCGCTGGCCATGCAGCAGCTGATGATGCAAAACGTGATGGTCGGCACCGTCGACGGAGACATCTACTACGTCCGCGTCGGCCGTGTGCCCGTTCGCCCCGAGGGCTTCGACTACAAACGGGCCATGCCCGGCAACACGTCGAAAGCCGAATGGCAGGGGATCCATCCGTTTGAAGATCTGGTGCAGATCACCAATCCGCCGCAAGGCTACATGCAAAACTGCAACGTCAGCCCGCAGTTTCTGATGAAGGAGTCGCCGCTGAGACCGTCGCCCGAGGCGCCGTACCTGTTCAACGGGTTTACGAGCCTCGAGCAAGCGTATGACAATCCCTTGCACCAGCGAGCCGCGATGTGCGTCGACCTGTTGCATGGCGAAAAGGACATGACGATCGACGAAGCGATCGACATTGCTTTCAGCCCTTCGGTGTTCGGCGCCGATTCGTGGCAAGTTCGGCTACGCAGCGCCTGGTCGACCGCCAGCGCCGACGTGAAACAAGACGCGCAGCTCACCAAACTGTACGAGCTAATCGTCAACTGGAGCCGCCGCTGCGAGGCCGAAAACACCGGCGCCATCGCCTACAAATACTGGAAGCAGGCCTTCGGCAGCGAAATCCGTCTGGCCGATCGCCTCGGAATGGCCCCGCCGGCCACGATCACCGATGAAATCGTGATCGAAAAACTTCGCGAGGCAGCCAAAAAGTTGCAGGAAGACTTCGGCCGCTTCGACGTCGCCTACGGTGAGGTGTATCGCGCCGGACGCCGCGGAACCGACAAGACCTGGCCGGTCAGCGGCGGATCGGTCGACCACATCGCCACGCCGCGGGCTATCAGCTTCGACCCGATCGAGGGTACGAAGCAGTTCCTCGGCCGCGGCGGACAAACGTCAACGCAAATTGTGCTGCTCACCAACCCGCCGCAATCGTGGACCGTGCTGCCGCTGGGTGAAAGCGATCACGCGGGCAGCACGCACTACGACGACCAGGCTCGGCGCTTGTTCAGCAAAGGGACGATGAAACCGACTTACTTCCTCAACAAGCCGGAACTTGTCGAACACGCTGAATCGAAGGCCGTCATCTATCGCAACGACCAATAACTTTCCAACCAACTCAAGGAAACCTGCCGCTATGCTTCGACGAACTTTCTGCCTGGCCCTGTTGTGCTGCGTGGCCACCAGCCAATGGACCCTGGCCGACGATCGGCCCTACAAGCAAACCATGAACGTCGTTTACGCCGAGACCGACGGCGTGGGCCTGGTGATGGACATCTTTACGCCGACCGGGCCGTCCAACGGGCTGGCAATTGTGGATGTCATCAGCGGTGCCTGGTATTCGGACCGTGGCAAGATCGAGGATCACCGCCGGGCACAGATGTATGACATCTTCTGCGGCCGAGGCTACACGGTGTTCGGCGTGCGCCCGGGTTCCCGAACCAAATTCTCCCTGTCTGAAATGGCCGACCACGTCAAACAGGGCATCGCCTGGGTCAAGGACCATGCCGACGAATACAAGATCGATCCGAACAAGCTCGGGCTGGCCGGCGCAGTCGGCTGGCGGCCATTTGGCCTCGCTGGTTGCGGTGACGGCCGACGACAAGTCGAAGGTCGCGGCGGTGGGCGTGTTTTTTCCGCCGACGAACTTCCTCAACTACCGCGGCATGGAAATCGACGAAGAATCGCCGCCGGAACGTTTCGCACTGGTCAAGTCCTTGGTCTATCCCAACGGTAACGCGCCATCCGAGTCGGCCAAGTTGATCGATGCGCTCAAGGCAATCAGCCCCGCGCTGCTGGCCACCGAAAAGGCCCCGCCGTTCCTGATCATTCACGGCGACAAAGACCCGCTGGTGCCGCTCGAGCAATCCGAGATGCTCAAAAAGTCCCTCGAAGACTGCGGCGTCTACTGCAACCTGATCGTCAAGCCGGGAGGCGGCCACCCCTGGCCCACCATCCACGAAGAAGTCGCGGTCATCGCCGACTGGTTCGACAAACAATTGGCCGGCAAGTAGTCGCGGCCGCTCAATCACTGGCACATTCCGTTGAAAGCCCAGGGAATGCCTTCCCTGGGTTTTCTTTTTGCGGCCCCGCCAACGAAATCTCCTGTGTTTGGTCCTCTGCTTGCGGACACGTAGTCCCGGCGGATACGATCAGGCTTGGCACGTTTCTCCCCCCGGCTCCTTCTCCCACCGCACGAAATTTGGCATGTCGTCCGTTCGTCCCGCTTCCAATCGCATCGCCTCGCTCGACCAGTTTCGCGGCTACACCGTGGCCGGCATGTTTCTGGTGAACTTCCTGGGCGGTTATGTGGCCACACCCATCGTGCTGACGCACACCAACGCATTCTGCAGCTATGCCGACACGATCATGCCGCAGTTCTTCTTCGCGGTCGGATTCGCCTTTCGGCTGACGTTCGGGCGCCGAGCGCAAACCGAGGGGCTCGGACGGGCCTACGGCCACGTGGTGCGCCGCTTGCTGGGCCTGGCGCTGGTGGCATTGGTCGTCTACAACGCTCCGACCGTGGCCCGCACCTGGCAGGATTTCCTGGACAAGGGACCGGCCCAGGCACTTTGGCACTCGCTCCGCGGCACGTGGTTTCAGACGCTGATGCATATCGCCGTTACCTCGCTGTGGATCACGCCGGTGATTCGCGCCAGCGCCGGCGTCCGCATCGCCTACATGATCTTCTCGGCCGTGTTGCAGGTCGTGCTTTCGCATTGGTTCTATTTCCACTGGGTCAACGGCGTCAGCGACGGCATCACGGGCGTCGACGGTGGGATCCTCGGCTTTCTCGGTTGGACGATTCCCACCATCCTCGGCACGCTCGCCTGCGACGCGGTCACCGGCGCAGGCCGGCCGCGACTGGCCGCCGTCCTCGTCTGGGGCGTGCTACTAATGGCCGGTGGTTGGGCCATGTCGAGCCTGACGACGCTATACGATGTGCCGGAAGACCAGGTCGCTTCGCTGGCCGAACAGAAATATGCGCCCGACCCCGTGCTGCCCAGCGGCGAGCGGCTCGACAGTGCGCGGCTCACCTGGCCCGAGCCGCCGTTCGTGGCCCCGCCCGATCCGCTGCACCGCAAACACAACTACTGGATGATGAGCCAGCGCGCGGCAACGCTTTCGTACCACACCTTCGCCGGCGGGCTATCACTTGCGCTGTACGCGGTGTTCTATATCGTCTGCGACTTATGGGGCTGGCAACTCGGCCTGTTCCGCACCCTCGGCACCAACGCCCTGGTCGGCTACATCCTGCACGGCATGGTCGACGGCGCCGTGAGTCCCTTCGTCCCCAAGGATTCCCCCGGCTGGTACGTCACCTGCGGTTTCCTCCTCTACTTCGGCATCACCTACCTGTTCATTCGCCACTTGGAAAAGAGCGGCATCTATCTAAAGTTGTAGAAACGACGAGCATCAGGTCGCAAGAAAATGCCCCGGGAATGCGTTCCCTGGGATTGTGCATGTCGGATAGCGAATGCCGCTTACTTTTCCCTCACAGGCCGGTCGTTCATCTCCCGCACCTGCTTCCAGGTCACGATCTCGACGCCGGTCTTTTTTACCGCGTCGATGAACTCGGGGTCGGTGAAGATGCGGCGGTCGGTGTCGCGGATCTGGTTGCTGGTGGTGATGGCCTGTAGCTCGTCGTCATTGTAGCCGCAGTGCAGAATCAGGTATTGGACGCCTGGCTTGGTGTCGTTAATCGCCTTCAGATATTGGGCCGACTTGTCCTCAAAGCTTCCGTTCGTGTAGAGCTGCGTCATCTGGTCGAGCACCGGCAGCTTGTGCTCATCCAGGGTTTGCGCAAGCTGCACCGCGCAGGCGCGAATCTTTTCATCGGCCACTTCGCGCCGCGGGTTCCGTAAAAAGAATACCGGCACGTTGAACTCGATTCCCAGTTTGACGTAAACCTCGATCAGGTCCGGGCGGCTGACCACCGCGCCCATGTGCGTGTCGAGGTGCGTGACCGGCACGCCAAAATCGAGCGCCCGCTGCACCTGCGCGCGCAGCTCGTTCTCCACGTCAGCGGCCTTGGCGTTGACCACCACCTGCGCCACCCCGTCCCACAGGTAGCCTTCCTCGTCCACCAGGCTAGGTACCTTGTCCTTGCCGGCCACGGGGCCCCAGCGATAGTTGTCCCACTCGCTGTTAAGGGTCAGGTGGATGCCGAAATCCTTCTCCGGATGTGCCTTGGCGTACGCGGCAATCTCTTTGAACCACGGGCAGGGCACCATGATGCTGGCCGACGAGACAATCCCCTGCTCCATCGCGGCGATGGTAGCCCGGTTCACCGAGTGCGACATGCCGGCGTCGTCGGCATGAATAATGACGCAACGTTTACCTTCGGTTTCGGCGGCCAACGTGAATGAGGCAGATTCAGGCAAGACAAACAGCAACGCAACGAGGCAAACCGTGGATAAGCGCATGGCGAAATCAAACTCCCGGTGGAAGATGCGAAACGAGCAATGGCAGACGGACGACAAGGCTACTTTCGATCGACTTTACTGGGGGTCGCCGGCCTTGATCCAATCTTCGTTGAAGGCGGCATGCTTCATCGATTTGCCCCCCTCGACAAAGTAACTGTAAATCGCATGGATCGTCCCGTCCTTCCCCTGGATGATGGCCGGGTAGTGGTACGACCCCTTGGGATGCTTTTCCAGGTGCCGCACATGGCTCCAGGTCTTTCCCTCGTCCTCCGACAGCGAAACAGCCAGGCTATTGCGACCCCGCGTCGTGTCGTTATGAATCAACACCCAGTGGCCGTTGGCCAGCTTCACCGCATCCAGTCCCGAGCCGGGGTTCGGCATGTCCAACTCGCCGACCGGCCCCCAGGTCTTGCCGCCGTCGGTCGACTCGGCGACGCGGATCTTATCAGTGACGCCGTTTTCGCGCATGTAGGCCACCAGCGAACCGTCTTTGCGCTCGAGCACGGCCGGCTGAATGTTGCCAAAGCCCATCAGCGGTTTGCTGGCATACCAATGCTCACCACCGTCGTCGCTCAGCGCCATGATTCCAAAAGAATACGTATCGCTATAGAGCGGCAGCACGATGCGGCCCGTCGACAGAATGGTCGGCTTGCAGCGCGGCTGCCAGCCCAATCGCTGGTACAGTTTGTCGGCCAACCGTTTTTCCAACTCGCCACCGTACTCTTTTTTGATTCGCTCGGCCGCGGGTTTGGGAAACTTCTTGAGGCCCTCGGCAAATAGCGTCAGGGCTTCGTCCTTGAAGTCCTCGGGCTTGAGCCACACGACGCCTTGCCAATCCCACTTCGGCGCGCCGGGGCCTTCGTAGTCGGTCGACGTGCGATAGTTGGTCAGCGCCGATTCCCAGTGGTTGTCCAAGATGATCGGCCAGAACAGCCAGAGCTTATCCTTGTGGTCGATCATCATGCAGGTATTGCAGTCGGGAAACTCCGGATTGTCCGCCAAGACAAACGGCTCGCTCCAGGTACTCGCGCCCTTTGGCAGCCGCGCGCCAAGCACCGCTACGTCATCGGCACTGCGTTCGCCAGATCCGCGATACCAAGAGACCAACAAGTCGCCATTCGGACATTCCACGATTCCCGGAGCGTGGTTGTGCTGCGGGTTAAGCGGAAAGACGAGTTCTTCGTGGTATTCGGGGCCGGCCAAAGCCGGCGAAGAAAACAACAGGATGCCAATCAGTGCCGGGACAGCAAGACGCATGCGAAGGCTCCACGTTTGGGACAAAAGCGAGTGGTGAGTCGGATGGCTGGCGCGGCGCAAAACCGCGGGGCGTGGTCCAGGGTAGACTTCAATGGTATCATTCACCCGAGCCCCAGTACACCAGCGCAGACGCCCGATTCGACCGCGGTTTTCGGCATGCAGATCGTCGATATACACCATGTCAGCCGCAGTTTTGGCAGCGTCCAGGCTCTACGCGATGTGAACCTTTCGCTGCATGCCGGCACGGTCGGCCTGGTGGGCAACAACGGCGCCGGCAAGTCCACGCTGCTAAAAGTCCTGCTCGGCCTGCTCGAACCCGACAAGGGCGAAGGTACCATCCTCGAATGCGACATCCGCCGCGGCTCGCGCGAATTGCGCGGACGCGTCGGCTACATGCCAGAGGCCGCAGCCATCGTGCCAATGCTCAAGGGCGTCGAGTTCGTGGCGTTTGCCGGCGATCTCTACGGCATGCCGCACCGCGATGCCAAACGTCGCGCCCACGAGGTGCTCAACTACGTCGGGCTTGGCGAGCTGCGCTATCGCCGGCTCGAGGAGTACTCCAGCGGCAACTTGCAGCGACTCAAATTGGCTGCGGCGCTGGTGCATGATCCGCAGCTACTGCTGCTCGACGAACCAACCAACGGCCTCGATCCGGCCGGTCGGATGGCAATGCTCGCCCTGCTGGAAGACCTCATCGCCGAAACCGGCAAGAGTGTCATCCTCTGCACGCATTTGCTGGGCGACGTCGAGCGACTCTGCCAGCAGATCGTCGTGCTCGACCGCGGCACGGTGGTCCGTGCCGGAACGATGGATTCGATGCGGGCGCAAATCTCTGGACGGTGGGAATTAAGCTGGTCCGGCTCGAACGAAGGCTTTCGTCGCGCGCTCGCTTCAGCCGGCGCCCGCTTTGCCGACCCCGACGAAACTGGCCAAAACAAAATCATGGTGCTCGTTCCCGACGATTTTGGCACGCGGCGATTCTTCGAACTGGCCCGCTCGTCCGATGCCGTGGTCACCGAGCTCAAGGCCGACGAGGAAAACCTCGAGCGTCTGTTCTTCCGCGTGACGGCCGAGGAGCCTGAAGTCCCTGCTGCCTAGTTCCACTCCCTTCCCGGTTGTCCGAACCGGGGCATTCACTCCTTCACCCACCTGTCAACATGGATCTCGATCGAGCTCGCTATCACGGCTGGGAAGACCATCGCTTGCGATCTCCATGGACCGCCTGCCTGGCGATGGTCCGCGTGGCGGTCGTGCAAGTCTTACGAAACAAGGCCTATTGGGTCGTGCTGGGTATAGGCACGTTTCGATTTCTGGCCTTTTGGAGCATCATCTGGGCGGTGACGCAACTGCCGCTGCCCGAGGAGATGAGCCAAATGTTCCTCAAAGAGTTCGGGTTCACCGCCAGCAGCGACGTCGACCAGAACAACGGTTACATTCGCTTCATGGAAGGCCAGCAGATCGTGGTGATGATCTTGCTGGCGTTTTCCGGCAGTCTGCTGGTCGGTGCCGACTTTCGCCTCAAGACGCTGCCATTTTATCTCTCGCGGCGCATCGATCGACGGCACTATATCGTCGGCAAGCTGTTGGCCGTAAGCACGCTGGTTGCCATTCTCACGATCCTCCCGGCACTGCTGCTCTTCATGGAATACGGCATGTTCACGGCATCGACGCAATACTGGATTGACAATTGGCAGATCCCCGTGGCCGTGCTGATGTTTGGGCTGGTGCTGTGCATCGTCAACAGCGTCCTGCTGGTAACGCTGTCGGCCTACTTGCAGCGAATCGTGCCGATTACCATCACCTGGGCCACGATCTTCTTCTTGTTGGGCGTATTGGCCGGGTATTTGCGACGTGCGACCGACAACGAAGCCTGGCGCTTGCTCGACCCCTGGTGGGACATGCGCACGGTGGGCCGAATGTGCTTCGGATCGTTTCGCACCGATACCGAGCAAGATTTGGCCTGGTGTGCCCTGGCGCTGCTCACCGTCGTGTGCGGCGTGGCGCTAGCCGCGCTGGTCCACCGCGTGCGCACCGTCGACGTCGTCGAGTAGCCGAACCAATCCGGCGGCATTACGTCAAATCGCGATACTCGCGGCGTGCAAAGATGACGCACGCCAGGATCAGTCCGCCCGCGGCAATGCCCGCCAGGGCCCAACTGGCCACCTCGACCGACAGGGCCTCGAAACCTTTCGGCAGCCGCACTCCGTCGCTGCTACCCGCATCATACAGAATCGAGCGGCCGTAGTAGTTCACAGCCACGCGCTTGACGATTCCCGGCAGGTTGCCGATCAGCGTCTCCATGAAGACGGCATACACCAGGGCGATAATCGTGGCATGACGAAACGCCACGGCGAACAAGTGAAACAGGCAAACGTAGGCCAACGTCATGTAGACGACAGCCGGCAAGTAAAGCTCGAACGCCACCTGGCCGACCGCTCCGGCCAGGCGGCAGTAGAGCCAATAGCTGCCGACGACCAGGCCCAGCACAAGCGGCAACGTCGCGGCGAACTTGGCCAACAGAATCAACCACCGCGGAATCGGCCGCACAAGCAGGAACACCAGCGTGCGGTCCTCGCGATCACCTCCCACGCTGGCCGTGCCAAACGCCAAGGCGCAAATCGGCACCACGAACGACGCGAACACCACGATCATGAATTCGCTGAACTCACGGAATTCGTCCTGCGTGAACAGCGGATGGTTGTAGTGCCGGCGCAATACGAAAAGCAGGCAGCCGGCGAGCGGCAGCAGTACCATCAGCATGCTGCTCGACCAGAACAGCCGCGTGAACGACAGCGCAACCAGCGTGCTCCAGGCCCTGAGTAATTTCATCGCGGCCCCTGTTCCAGGTAGTCGAACACCGCATCCGCGCCGGAATCGAGCGTTTGCATCCGCCGTACTTCAATCCCCTGCCCGCACACCAGGTCTCCCACACGCGCAAAGAAATCGAGCGGGTTGCGCGTCTTGACCACCAACGACCCTTCTCGCACCTCGACCGCCAGCACATCCGGGTACTCGGCAAGCAACGAGGCCAATCTCCGAACCGGCTCGGCGGCAATCTCAACCACCTGCGGCCGGTGCCGCATCATTTGCCGAACCTCGGCCAAGGTGCCCGAGGCAATGAGTCTTCCCCGAGACATCATCAGAATCGAATCGCACAGCTGCTCGATCTCGAAGAGGATATGACTCGACACCAAAATCGTTTTGCCCTGCTCGGCCAAACGGAACAACAGTTCGTTGATTTCGCGCCGTCCGCCAGGATCGATGCCCGACAGCGGTTCGTCGAGCAAGAGCAGCCAGGGATCGTGGACCAGCGCCTGAGCCAGCTTGATCCGCTGCCGCATGCCATGGCTGCAGCCGGCCAATCGCCGATTCCCCCGTTCGACCATTCCCACCTCGTCCAACACGTGCTCGGTTCGTTCGCGGGCTTCGCGGCGCGAATAACCGTGCAGGCGAGCCATGGCGTAAACGAACTCTCGGCCGGTCATTTCCTCGTAGAAGCTGTTGATGTCGGGACTGTAGCCCAAATGATGTTTGGCGGCGGTGCCCCAGGCGTCGCGTCCGCCAATTTGGACTTTGCCCTGACTGGGCCGCAGCTGCCCGCTGGCAAGCTTGATGAGCGTGCTCTTGCCCGCGCCGTTGGCTCCCAGCAGTCCGGTGATGCCCGGGCCGATGCGGCAGCTGACGTTGTTGATGCCGATCACGGCGCCGTAGAACTTAGTCACGTGCTCGAACGTGAGCAACATCGGACTTTCGGCCGCATGATGCGTCTGATCGCTGAAATGAACGTGACTGTTGCGCTGCATGTTCGAGACGCCGACCGCAAAACTGGCACGAGGCGTGATTCCCCCCTCATGTTACCTGTCGCGGCAAGCAGCCCGCCAGGGGGCACCCGCCACCGCGCAAAACGAACACGGCCCGGAACTCGCGAGGAGATGTCCGGGCCGTGTGTCGATTGGCTAAAGCGCGCTTGCTGCGCTATTTGCGGTGATTAACGCGTCACGTTGCCGTACGGATTGGCGGCATTCTGTGCTGCCGGCGCGGCGTAGGGATTACTCGGCGGAGCATATGAAGGTGCCCCTTGCGCGGCGTAGCCAGATGGCGGTTGTTGTCCATAAGGATTCGCCGGTGGTGCTGCGTATGGATTCGGCGGCTGCTGGGCATAACCCGGTGCCGCAGGCGCGGCATAGGGCGAAGCTGCCGGGCCGGCGGCTGGCGGATACGCCGCGTACGGATTAGCGGGCGTCGCCGTCGGGGCGCTCGGCGGCATGGAACCATACGCAGTCGCATTGCTATAGTTCGGCACGGCCGCGGTGTAGGTCGGCGCCGGAGCGGTCGCCGCCACCGTGGCCGCGGGATACGGCGTTTGCGGATAGGTCGTCCCCGGATAGACCGGGTAGTTGGGCGCCGATGTCGCCCCGGGCATCGTGACGTTCGGCGCCGTGCCGGCCGTCGAGCCGAACGGAGGAGCCGGCGGCGCGTTTGCCAACTTGGAAGTATCGGCCGCCTTCTTACTTTTTCCGAACTTCGGTAGGGACGGCATTTTCATGGTCGAGCAACCGGTGCCCGCCAACAAGACCGTCGCCGCGGTCAGGCCAGCGGCAATGAAAACTCGCATGTCTACTTCCTTGTGCGTTGACGCAAGCGCGACGGCTCTTTCCGCCCAGTAAGTGGGTCTTCTGGCGGCGAGCTGCGTGCGCCCGATGATGGGAAACGATCGGTGACGGGATAACCGGGCAGGTTACTTGGCGACTTGGGTCAGACGGGCGAGACGACCTGCCTATACTCGATATTCGGATCGCGCCCCCGGCGATCCTCACCCAAACCGAAGTTTTTGGGCAACCAGCACGCTAAGAACGGCCCGTAAAGCTTCGCTAACGGGATCGGAGCCGGGGCAAGTCACACCGCGTGAATTGCTAGCACGCAGACGCGCGCATCAGCCGGCCCAGGGAGCCGCGGTGAATTCGCGGCCGAACGCCACTCTATCCCGTCACCGTCTCGCGATCGGCTTCTTCGCTCGGCACGCCCACGGCCAAGACAGTGCCTCCGCTGCAATATGCCCCGTCGACTTTCTGGGTCCAGGCAACTTCGACCACGAATGACAGCCGACGCTGACCCGTGCGAAAGTTGAGCATCACCGTATGCGCGTGGATGGGTTCGATGTGCTCAAACGAAACCACCCGCGACGAAACTTGCTGAAGCGTGCCGACAATCGGCGGCAGCAGTCGGCTGGTTTCGTCGCGCTCGTCCACCGGTACGATTTCGAGCGGGTAATCGGCGAGCAACTCAATCTGATCGCGGCGGCGATTGCGCGTCGCGGTGCCGATTTTGCCACGTACCTCGGTGCTCGCTTGTTGCGCCAGTTGTCGCACGGCGGCATTGATCGAATCGATCGTCGCCCGGTGTTGATGCAAGCGGTCGAGCCCAAACTCAAATCGCGCTTGCAGGGCCAAATCGCGCAGCCGCTTTAGACGAGCCTGACGCAGTCGGTCGATGCTCCCCAGGCCCAAGGCCGCGGCCAAACCCAGCGAGCCCATTTCAGCCCAAAGTTGTTGCCAACGCGCGTCGAGCGTATGGCCGTATGCGCCGGCTAATAGGCAAACACTGAGCCAGCCGATGACTCCCGGCGCCGAAATCCAACGCCGTGACTTTACGGTTTTCTGTTCCATCCACCGAACTCCTTCAGGGTGCTCAACAGAAACGTAGTACACTCGGCTGGACCGTCAAATGACGCCCGACAGATGGGATGGCGATCTGCCACCCGGCCATTTGATTTCGGCCTGGTGCCGCCTGACTGGCTTCGCGCCAATCGTTACCACCGCTACGCTGCTTGCCCGCGACCCCTTGATCGTTCAGCGGCCGTTTTCGACCGATTCGGCGGCAAGTTCGGCCGCAAAGTCGCCTTTCAGCCCGGTCCCTTTCGCGGCCAACTTCTGCACGTTCGGGTAACGGTCCTCGAACGTCCGCACAATATCGTCGTAGGGTACGTCCGCATGGTGCCCGTGATCTTGCAGGTACTCCATGTATTTCTGCCCGGCAAGGTCGTACGGATGGTAGATCGAGTCGTGCTCGCCATCGAATTCGAGCGGCGCAAGCCCCGCCTTTTCGCACAGCGTGCGATTGAACGATACGGTTGCCTTCACCCACCGACCGCCCAGAAAGATCTCGTTGTACCCGTGGTAATAGAAGACGTTGGTGCCCAGAAAATCGAGCAGCTTCCTGGTCGCCATGTGATTGCACACGTTGGCATAGCACAAGCGACAGGGAATTCCGACCGCTCGGCAAACGGCTGCCAAAAGCACGCTCTTTGGCACGCACCACGACTGGCCGGCCTCCAGCACATGGGTAGCCGTCAGCGTCTGCCGGCTCACCACGATGTTATACGCGTCGTAGCGAATCCCGTCGCGAACCGCATAAAACAGCCGGCAGGCACGCTCCACGTCGTGGCTGGCGGTGCCAACCACCTCGCGGGCCAGCCCGGCGATCGCCGGTGCATCGCTCTGGACGAACGGGGTTGGCGCCAAATAGGGTGCAAAGTCCTCGGCCATAACTTATCCTTTGGTTGTGGCGCTTCTTGACCGCCGATCATCGTCGGCCCGATGATTTCCCGCGCGAAGGTGCTTCGCAGTGCCGGGCCATTGCTCTGGTAGATTAACCGCTGTGCCTGCCGGCATCATGTTTCTCAATCTGGATGCTGGCACGCCGGCAGAGACGATCGCATTGTTTAGTACAGTAAAAGTTCGTCGCAACGAGGATTGCATTCCAGGTCCGCATAATTTACCATAACCTCTTATGTCCTGCGATATTCCGGAAATTGACGACAAGAAATTGGCCGAAATGGCCCGCACCTGCGCGTGTTTCAATTTCCGCAAAGCGTCACGAAGTGTGACACAACTGTTCGATCAGATTCTGGCTCCCACGGGCCTCCGGTCGACCCAGCTGGTCATCTTGATCACCAGCCAACTGGTTGGACCCAGCAGCATCGCGCGGCTGGCTCGCGAACTGGTCATGGACCGTTCGACGCTGACGCGCAACCTGAAACCCCTGATGAACATGGGTTTGCTGCAGTTCTCGCCGGACGACAGCGGCAAGCACAAATCGGTCGAAGTGACGCCAGCCGGTCAGGCGGCCTTAATTCGCTCGGCACCGTTTTGGGAACAGGCTCAATCGCATCTAATCAACCGCTTCGGCCACGATGCCTGGACCCGCGTCACGACCGACCTGAATGCCATTGTCGACGCCACGCGATCGAGTGCGGTTTAACACCCAAACCCAGCGCTCGGCGAGCCGGCCGTGCTTTCATTCTTGCCGCGGTCATTCTGACCTGGGTTGGCGAGAATCCTCCGCGCCCCAGCGGCCGCGAAACTCCTCGACCGGGTATTTGCGGACATTCTTCTCCATCTTGGCATGCATGGCCTGGCTCACGTCGAGTCCCAGTGCATTGGCCATCGCCAGGGCGTAACACAGCACGTCGGCCAGTTCCTCGCCGGCGGCGCTCCGTTTGGCCGAATCCTCTGCCACGGCGGCGGACTCGTCCAGATTGAGCCACTGGAAATGCTCCATCAACTCGGCCGCCTCGATGGCCAGTGCCATCGCAAGGTTCTTGGGTGTATGAAACGGCTGCCATTGCCGCGCCTCGACAAACCCGGCAACCAGTTGCTTGAGTTCGGCAATCGTGGTTTGATCGTCTGACATGATGGCCCAATGGTAGGCGGGAGGCCACAACGAAGCAAACCAGACCTACGGGCCAGATGCGTCGATGCGGCTCGCCTGCGCGACGCCGGCCGCATTGCACTCGTGCGGCGGACGCCTCGTGTTAGAATTCAAAACCTCTTGATTCCTTCCAGATTGAGCCCCAGGCAAACTCGATGAAAATCGCGTACCTCGATTGTGCCAGCGGCATTAGCGGCGACATGACGCTGGGAGCCCTTGTTGACGTGGGTGTCAGCCTCGACGCGCTGAATCGTGCCATCGGCTCGCTCGGTTGGTCGAACGTGCGGCTGCTCGCCGAGACGGTCAAGAAGAAGGGCTTTCGCGCCACGCAAATCACCGTTGAGCACGAACCGGAACACAAGCACCGCCACCTCCATCACATCACGGCCATGATCGAGGGGAGCATGCTCAGCCAGCGGCAGAAAGACCTGGCCGGGCGGATCTTTCGCAAGCTGGCCGAGGCCGAAGCCAAGGTGCACAACTCCACAATCGAAAAGGTGCACTTCCACGAAGTCGGCGCGGTCGATTCGATTTGCGACATCGTTGGGGCCGCCGTCGGCTGGGACCTGCTCGGCGTCGAGCGGATCGTGGCGTCGGCCGTCCCCACCGGAACCGGCTTCGTCGAGATCGCCCACGGACGCTGCTCGATTCCGGCTCCCGCGACGGCCGAACTGTTGCGCGGCGTGCCGCTGGCCGCCTCGCGTGTCGATTGCGAACTCACCACGCCGACCGGCGCGGCCATCCTCGCGGCCATGGTCGACAGCTACGGTCCCGTGCCGGCAATGACGATCGAACAAATCGGTTACGGCGCCGGACAAAAGGATCTCGACGAGCAGGCAAACGTGCTGCGACTGCTGGTGGGCGAAAGTGCCGACCAGCCCGCGAGCGAATTGCTCTGGCTCGTGGAAACCAACCTCGACGACACGAGCGGCGAGTTCGTCGGCCATGCGATTGGCCGCCTGTGGGAAGCCGGCGCGCTCGATGTCTACACCACCGCCATTCAGATGAAAAAGAACCGGCCCGGCGTCACGCTCAGCGTCTTGTGCGATGCCAACTTGATTCCCGCCGTCGAGGAAATCCTGTTTCGCGAAACGACCACCCTCGGCATCCGCCGCCACCGCGTCGAGCGGAAGAAACTTCGCCGCGAGAAGCACCAGGTGGAAACCCCCTGGGGCAAGGTCGACGGCGTCCTGGCCTGGCTCGACGGCAGCACCACCCGCTTCTCCCCCGAGTTCGAATCCTGCCGCCAGCTCGCCGAGTCGAACAAGCTGCCCGTCCGCACCGTGTTCGAAGCGGCCCAGCGAGCATTCCGGCCGAGCTAAATTGCCCGTGCCCCAGGATATATCCTCGTGATCCGGCGCTAGTGAGTGACGACCGACTGGACTTATCGTGCAGCGCACAATTGGGACGCACAATGCAGCGGAGATATTGGTTGCATGAGCGAAGATTTTGAGCCAGTTCTATCCATACATGATTACTATGATGGGCCGCGCGTTGGCGTCGCCAACTTTCAGGGCGTGCCACACCGCTTTCGTTCGTTGGGTTGGCTGCCAGATGGCGGCTTTGACGAGGGCTATGATTATGATCCAGTTGATGATCGCTTCTTTCTCTCCCCCCTCGACGCCCCGCCGGACTATCCTGAATTCGTCGTTCGCGGACAATTCCGCGTGCAGCAGCCGGTTCCGGACCTGCCGCCTGGCGTGGTGCGTCCCCTGGAGGTTCGATGGATACCTGGGCCGCCCGATAGCAGACTGACCCACCCATAACCGCACCAACGATCCGCGCTGCTACAATTGCGCCATGAACGCATCTCGTGACACTTCGACCTGGCTTCGATCCGCGGCCCGCGCCATCGCGCTTGTCACGTGTTGCGCGGCAAGCGCCATGTTGCTGCTCGCCGCGCTGCTTTTCGCCTGGACGAGTGTCAATCTGCTCTTGGGAAATACGCCGCAGCCGCCCGGGCATCCGTTGCGCTGGCAAGTTCCGGCCATCGGCTTCGTCTTCGCCGCGAGCTTCGGCGTGATCTCGGCCGCGCTCTCCTATTACGCCATCAGCCGCTGGTGGCCCCGCCGCTGACAGCGGGCACTGCGCAACGGCGTCCCGAGTGGGAACGCCGCCGCTACGGCGTCGCGCCGCCTTGACTGAGTCGCTGCCAGATTGCCAACGCCGCGTCTTTGCCGAACTCAGGCGCCTGGCAGGCAAAGTCCTCGCAAACGAACACCGCCGGTTCCGGCCCGGCGAGCGACTTGCCATCAAACAGCCCGTCAAGCGGCCCGCTGATCCCCGCATCCCCTGGGCGGCAGGCGACGACTTGATTCGGGACAAAGCGGTGACGCAGTGCGGCTAGTGACTCCGCCGTATCGGCCTCGTCCGGATTGCCAAGCACCACGATCTCGGGCGTCGGTCCGAAATACAGATCGAGTGCCAACAGCAATTGCCCGCCGGCCTGCGGCGCACGCTCGAGCAGCTCGGCCGCGGCGCGCAGCGTTCCCTCGGCCGCCTCGAGATACTCGCCGCGGCCGGTCAACTTGCCCAGCCGCACGAGCGCCATCGCCGCCATCGAGTTGCCGCTCGGCACGGCGTTGTCGTAGAAATCTTTCTGCCGCGCGATCAGCGTTTCGTGATCGGTGGCGGTGTAAAAGAACCCGCCCCGCTCGCTGTCGATAAACCGCGCAAGCACTTCGTCCACAAGTTCGATCGCCGCGCCGATCCACCGCTCGTCGAAGTCTGCTTCGTAGAGACTGATCAAACCATTGGCCAGCGAGGTGTAGTCATCCAGATACGCATCGAGTTTCGCCTGTCCTTCGCGCCACGTGTGCAGCAACCGCCCGTCGTGGCGCCGCATGTGCGTCAGACAAAACTCCGCTGCACGCTGCGCGGCACTCAGATAGCGCGGCTCGTCCAACACGCCCGCCGCCTGCGCCAGGGCATCGATCATCAACCCATTCCAGGCGACGAGCACCTTGTCGTCGAGCCCGGGATGCACGCGGCGCTCGCGCACGGCCAACAGCTTGGCCCGACTATCGGCCAGCGAGTTGCGCAACTGCTGTTCGTCTTTGAGCAGCGCGGTGGCCACGTCGCTCAGCCGATGAGGCAGATGCAGGATGCTCGTGCCATGTTCGAAGTTGCCCGCGTCGGCAACCCCATAGGCGTGGCAGAACTCCGCGGTCGCATCCGCGCCCAACACCGCTTCGATCTCCTGCGGCGTCCAGACGAAGAACTTTCCTTCCACCCCTTCGCTGTCCGCGTCCTGAGTACTGTAGAACCCCCCTGCCCCATCCGTCATCTCGCGGAGCACGTAGTCGCACGTTCTCGCGGGCGACTCGCGCGTAGTCCACCTTGCCGGTGATGAGAAACGCCTCCAGGTAGCACGGTACCAACAGCGCGTTGTCGTATAGCATCTTCTCGAAATGGGGCACCAGCCACCGGACGTCGGTCGAATAGCGATGAAAACCGCCGCCGAGCTGATCGTAAATGCCGCCCGCCGCCATCTTGTCGAGCGTATGCGTGATGACGTGCAGCGTTTCCTTGTCTCGACTACGAAACCAGGCCCGCGCAAGCAGTCGCAGATCCATCGGATGCGGAAACTTCGGTGCGCCGCCAAACCCACCATGCTCGTGATCGAACGTGCGCATCATGGCCGAGGCGGCGTGCGTCACCAGCGAGTGCTGCAATTCCTTTGATTCCGCCGGTCCGGTGGCCACCGCGGTCAGATGATCGGCGAGCGCATCGGCCTGTTGGACGGCCTGCTCGCGGCGGTTCTGCCAGGCGTCGTTGACGGCCACCAGCACCTGGTCGAACCCCGGCATCCCGCTCCTTCCCGTCGGCGGCCAGTAAGTTCCGCCGTAGAACGGTTTCAGCTCCGGCGTCAGAAAAACCGACATCGGCCAGCCTCCCCTCCCCGTCATCAGTTGCACGGCGTTCATATAAATCTGGTCCAAGTCAGGCCGTTCCTCGCGATCGACTTTCACGCACACGTAGTGCTCGTTCATCAGCCGCGCGATCGCCTCATTCTCAAAACTCTCGTGCTCCATCACGTGACACCAGTGGCAGGCCGAGTAGCCGATCGACAGGAAGATCGGCTTTTGTTCTTCGCGCGCCCGTTCAATCGCCTCGGGCCCCCAGGGATACCAATCCACCGGATTGCCCGCGTGCTGCAACAGATAAGGACTCGATTCACTGGCCAGGCGGTTGGACATCGCAGGATTCCTCAATCGCGAATTTGAATTGCGGCCGGCCCGCGCCAACGCGCGTGCAGCCGTCGACCTGCCCGCTCGGCCTGTCAGTCGCTTACCCGAATTCGCCAGGAAAACGGTCTCGGCTACTTGAACGTTTGCTTGGCCGACGGAAACTTGCCATCACGGACGTCGTCGCGAAATTCCGTGACCGCGCCAGTGATAACTTTGCCCAGGTCGGCATACGGCTTCACAAAGCGCGGCACGTAGCCGCTGGTCAGGCCGAGCAAATCGTACGTTACCAGAATCTGTCCGTCGCATCCGGCACCGGCCCCAATGCCGATCGTCGGAATCGACAACTCGGCCGTCAGCTTTTCGGCCAGCGGCGCGGGAATGCATTCGAGCACCACGGCAAACGCGCCGGCCTCTTCGACGGCCTTGGCGTCGGCCAGCAGGCGGTCTTCATCACGCTGCACTTTGTAACCACCCAACTGGTGCACATTCTGCGGCCGCAGCCCGCAGTGGGCCATTACTGGAATGCCGGCCGAAACCAGCCCGGCGATCACCTCGGCCTGGTCGGTGCCCCCTTCGAGCTTGACCGCCTGACAATGGGTTTCTTTGAGAATTCGGCCCGCGTTTTCGATCGCCTTGTACACGCCCAGGTGGAAACTGGGAAACGGCATGTCCACCACCACCAGCGCATGGCCGGCCGCGCGACCCACCATCTCGGCGTGATAGATCATTTCATCGAGGGTGACTGGCAGCGTGTTCGCGTGACCTTGCACGACCATCGACATCGTGTCGCCCACCAGAATTCCCTCCACCAAGGGGTCGATCAGCTTGGCGATCGGGTAGTCGTAGGCCGTGAGCATGGTGATCTTTTCGCCCGCGGCCTTCATGGCGCGAAACTGCGGAATCGTAATTTGACCGGTATCTTTGGGCATAAACGTTGCACGCTGGCGGAAACGGGTGGTTGATGGTTCGCGGCGCGGCCCGCGACATTTGCCGCAATCGCCGCCGCCAGCAGGCATTGTGACCCCGCGTGCGGAACCTGACAACGGCGCGCCGGTGAGGCAAAATGCCGCAAATGGTGCTCCAAGCCGCTGATTTGGCGCCCTTTGCAGAGCGGATTAAGGTATTCTAAACTCATGCGAAAGCAAAAAATCTGAAAAGGTGGCCAGCAACTGAACGGATGGTGTCGTCGGCCCACGTCGCGGTTTCACGTGGTTGCCCGGTCGTCCGTGCTCTCGTGTTGGCTCCAAGAGGCGGCGTAACAAATCCCCTGGTAAGTGGAACGGCAGAATAAGAGGGAGATTCTGATGTTCAATTCAACGCACAGCATGGTCGCCGGCGCGATCGTCGGTCTGGTGGCCGGCCTCGCCGGTCAGGAAACCCAAGCCCAATTCCAAGTCCCGCTCAACTCACTCGAGCTCAAAGAGGAAGGGACGCTCGAAGGAATGCAGGGCAACCTGCTCAAGTTTCGCGATTCGAACCAGGACGTGTGGCTGTTGACAGTCAATCCCCTGTCAAAAGTCTCCATTGAAGGGATCGCGGATCGGAGCTATCTGCGGCCCGGGATGACTGTGGAACTCAAGGGCAACGTCAAAGAAGACGCCACACTGGCCGAACCGCTTGCCGAAATCGAAGTCGTCAACGGCAAGGGTCGGCAGCCTCTGGGACTGTTCGCGCCCGACGACACTGCCGAAGACGCCAGGCCGGTTCGCGATCCTGCCCCCGGCGACTACCGCATCCGCGGTCGCATCATGGGAGTCAAAGACGATACCCTGCAAATCGCGGCCGGACGCTTGAAACTTTCGGCCAAGATGGCCGACGACCTGAAAGTCGTGTTGGCGATCGACGACCCGCGGCTGGCGCAATTCGGCGACCAAATGAAAGTGAAGGCCTGGTACTACGACAACCAGAAGCCGGTTCCAACGTTCAACCGTCCAGGCCAGGCCCTGGCCGAAGACGTCAGCATCACGCTCGCGAATCCGCCAACCGGTGGCAAGCGCGGTCGGTGATTTCGCCAGCAGTCTACCGCGGCGTCAAATTCCAATCTGTCCCAGCGCGTCGATCACGCTGCGCAGGTTGCCGGCCAGCGTCGGGTGAGAGGCCTCATAGTGCAACAGCGCCTCGTTGAACTGTTCGGCCACGGTGTGATGCTCCCCGGCGTTCGCTTCCGAGCCCAACACACTGTTGGCTTCGGCGATTGTCGAATCCAGCTGGGCAGCCACGTTCGGATCGACCTCGCGCAATTCCGCCAGGTGGTCTTGAAGATCGTTGAGTGCCTGTCGCAGTTTGTCGTGCTCGCCGCTCATGCGCCGCCCTTGTGTTGTCAAAGAAAAACCAATTTCCTACCCGTGTATCGCCGCAACCGTGGCATTGTAGCATACCCGCCCCGCAACCGCAGATGTCGACCGCTGCTGGCACCCGTTCACGAATGAGCCAAAACCAAGCGAAACACAAAAGCCCAGCCCGCGCTCTCGCGCGGGCTGGGCTTTTGTGTTTTCAGGAAGGCGTCCGGTCGTTGGTTCGGTTTCCACGCTTTCCGTTAATGGGCCCGCCAGATTGGGTGCGGATGGCTAGAACGGCACGGACTCGTCCTGCGGAACCTCGTAATTAACCACGCGCTGGCCGAGCGCCACGCCCTCGGGTAGCCTGACGCAGCGAACGCTGGCCTTGCCGTCGACAATGACCAAAAGCTCGCCGCTGGATCCCGGCGGAAGTTCGCAGAATTCAGCCAATACAAAACTGCAGCCATTTGTCTTAGCCAAACGAAAACGTGCTTCGCCGACGACAAAGAAGCCCTCGACCGAGGCCGAATATCCATCTTTGTGGTGAATTCCCATATGCTTGACGCCCAATATCGAGAACGACTTGACGCGTATCTTAGCCTACATCGACCCCACGTAAACATCAAAGCTTTCCTTGGCGATGGCACGGATGGTGCGGTCTGGTCCACGGAACGCGACACAGCCATCAAAGTATTTTCGGCCTGGCGCGGCTACCAGAATGAGCGATTCACGTACCAAGAATTGAAAAGGTGGGGCATCACCCAGCAGATCGCGGGCTTCTGGATTCCTGAAATGCACGGATTTGACGACGAGCTGCAGGTGGTCGAAATGGACCTGATGCAGAACCCTCCGTACATCATCGACTTTGCAAAAGTAAGGTTCACTGAGCCCGACTATTCTCCGGAAACCGAACGTGACAATGACGAACGCGGCCGAGAAAGGTTTGGAGATAATTGGCCCGAGGTTCAGCGGCTATTGTCCGCCCTGGAGAGCTACCGAATTTTCTACGTTGATCCGACGCCGTACAATATCGTTTTTCCGGAAGTCATCCCACCAGATACGTGACGCTGATCGGGCATTTTTCGTGTGCGAAAGAATGCCGCTATCAGCTACGGACAAAACCCATTCCAATCGCCGGGAGAAGTTCCGAAATCGAGGCGAGCCGTAGGTCGTAAGTTGTGGTGGATTCTCGGTTGCGCAATCGCGCTTGCATTCTATACTGCCTGGGCATCGTTCCTCGTGCATATCGCAAAGCAGAAGGCACGCCGCCGACCACCTCAGTCCCAGGGCGCGACCCACACACGCGGGCCAATTGTCGATCGCCAGGACCACCTGTATAATCGGCCGTTTCCATCGATGAAGTAGGCGGTGGCCAGCGCGCTTCCCCGGCGTGGGAAGGCGGTTTTGCTTGAAGGAGAATTCTCGTGTCAATTCGCGTTGCAATTAATGGGTTCGGCCGCATCGGCCGGCTGGTGTTCCGAAATCTGATGGCCCGCTCGAGTGAGTTCGAGGTGGTGGCCATCAACGACCTGACCGACAATCAAACCTTGGCCACGCTGCTCAAGTACGATAGCACCCACCGCCGCTATCCCGGCAAGGTAACCTACAACGACAAGTACATCACCGTCGATGGTCACGAGATCGAAGCCCTCGCCGTCCGCGATCCGGCCGAGCTCCCCTGGGGCAAATTGAATGTCGACGTCGTCGTCGAAAGCACCGGCATTTTCACCGCCCGCGAAAGCACCAAGGACGGCAAGACCAAGCCCGGCTACGACACGCACCTCAAGGCCGGCGCCAAGCGCGTCGTGCTCAGCGCCCCGGCCAAGGACGGCGCCGACTTGACCTGCGTGCTGGGCGTCAACGACGACAAGCTCACCAAGGAGCAAAAGTGCATCTCGAACGCCAGTTGCACCACCAACTGCCTGGCGCCGATGGCTAAAGTGATCCATGACAATTTTGGCATCAACAAGGCGCTGATGACCACGGTGCACGCCTACACCAACGACCAGCGCCTGCAGGACATGCCGCACGACAACCTGTATCGTGCCCGGGCCGCCGCTCAGAACATCATTCCCACCAGCACCGGTGCCGCCAGCGCCATCGGTCTGGTCATTCCCGAGCTCAAGGGCAAGATGACCGGCATCGCCCTGCGGGTGCCCGTGCCCACCGGCAGCCTCGTGGACCTCACCTCGGTGGTGGCTCGCGAGGTGACCAAGGACGAGGTGAACGCGGCCATGAAGAAGGCCGCCGAAGGCCCGATGAAAGGCATCCTCTCGTACAACGAAGACCCGCTCGTCTCGACCGACATCATCGGCGACTCGCACAGCTCGATCTTCGTGCCCGACTGGACCCAGGTGATGGAGGGCAACCTGCTAAAAACCCTCAGCTGGTACGACAACGAATGGGGCTACAGCTGTCGCACCGTCGACCTGATCGCCAAGGTCGGAAAGTTGATCTAACCTAACAGGCTGTTGGAGAATTCAACCGCCTGCGCGATCGCATGGACGCGATGACGAAACAACCGACGTTAGTCGTTGTTTCACCAGCGGTGTGGAGTTCGGCTCCGCACTTCGCGAGGTTGGGAAATGCCACGAGGGCATTTTCCAACAAACTAGTAAGCGAGGTCGGGCACTTGCTTCGCTTTCGATCGACTTCAACTCTGTCCGAGCTTCGTCGTGAGCCTCGGACAGTTTTTTTGCGCTGCCGCCGCCAAGCGGAAATCCTGGAACATCGCAGACAACAACACCTCGAAACGTCGCCGTTGGCACGTCGGCGATGCGGTTCCCCCCCTTATCGCCGGCTTCCGCATGGTTTAGAATCGCCCCGCCGATGGCCACGTGGCCACGGTATCGACTACTCCTACCCGAAAGCACTGCCCCGCCATGGGAAACAAAGACCGCCGCAAAGAAAAGAAGAAGCTCAAGCAGCCGAAGACAGCCGCCAAGCCGGCCAAGCCGGGCAACGTCATCACCACTCGCCCGGCAAAGTAGTTTGAGCGTGAGGACGACGGTTGCTCGCGATATCGCGTTTGATCGTTTTCTCAGCCCGGCAAGACGACGGCCGGCCAGCGCAACGTATTGGAAGTCGGCCTGCGCCGCTTCGCGCTTGCCGCCGAGCCGCACGCAGGAGTTTGATTCGCCTAAGATGCGGTTGAAAACCCATTAAAACCCGGGCGCGGCAAGTCCCGAACTCGCCGGCGCTGGTACTACTTGGAACCTAGACTTGGTATGGTACTCTTGCCTCGGCACCAAGGTGTGCGACGCAAGGTGCCGTCAGACGTCATCGGAAGTATCTCCTGGGGAGCAAAAACCATGTTGAAAACAGCACTGAAGATTGCAGTCGTACTTGTCGCTCTCGGTTCATTCACCAGTGAGGCCAGCGCTTTTGGTCATCGCCACTGCGGCTGGGGTGGCTGTGGTTGGGGCGGTTGCGGCTGGGGTGGCTGCGGATATGGTCTTGGTTACTACGGTGGCTGGGGCTACGGCGGCTGGGGTTATCCGGGGTACTGGGGACCGGGAATGGGCTACTATGCCGGTTCGCCATCGCGAGCCACCACGTCGACCGCCACGAACAACGCCTTGCTCACGGTCGATGTGCCGGCCGAGGCGAAAATCTTCGTCAATGATCGTCCCACCACCAGCACCGGCCCGGTTCGGCAATACATCTCGCGCGACCTGCAGCCCGGCACCACCTATTCGTACAAGGTTCGGGCCGAGTATATGCGCGACGACAAGCCGGTGAGCGAAGAGAAGACGGTCCAACTCACCGCCGGTCAAATCACCGCGCTCGATTTCACCGAGACCCGGCAGAAGGTGGCCGACAACTCCACCCCGCCCCGGCGCTAGTGGCCGGCGGGTGCCGAAAGCATCCACGCCGCGTTTTGCGAAACGACAACGGGCGATTAAAGGGGACGGCGCGCTTCGTCCCCTTTAATCGCGCCCGGCTGACGGCTTGCACAAGAGGAACTCTTCATGCGAACGCGTTCACGGTTGCGGTCCGCCGTGGCCGGTTTGGCACTCTGTGCCCTTGTTACCGCCGCCTGTGCCGACGAATTCTCCGCCGCTGATTACCAGCGCCGCACAATCTATCACTCGCCGCAAACGCCGGGCTTTACCAGTTGGTGTGGCGCCTGGCAAATGCCCGACGGCAGCCTGATGGTCTGCTTCACGCAGGCCACCGGGCCGGTCGATGGTCGTCCGCGTGCGCCGCAAGATATTCAGCATCGACTGTGGTGGCCCCCGCCGGGCCGGCCGGACTACGACATGACGGGCCTGGACCTGCGCAACGTCCATCTCCGTTCCACCGACGCCGGCCAATCCTGGCAGCAGGTGAGTGCCGACCCGTACAAGTCGTGCATGAACGGCATCACAGGCGAAGCCGAAACCGCGCTGCCCGACGGAACGGTGATCCGCGGCGTGCATGGGTTTTATCTCCCCTACAACCCCGAGCTGCCGCAGACCGGCTTCATCCAACGCTCCACCGACGGCACGCAAACATGGAGCAAGCCCCAGGTTCCAATCGACCCGGCGAAGTACTTCACCTGGCTCCGGCGGATTCGCGTGCTGCGCGACGGACGCGTCGTGGTGCTGGGCGGACTCACTCGCGCGGCAGTCGGCAGCCAGACGCGCGAAGAACTCAGCAAGGAAATCGAACCCTTTCTGTTGGTCTCGTCCGATCAAGGCCGCACCTGGCAGGGGCCGATCGCCGCCAGCCTCCCTGAACAGCGCGACGGCTGGACCGAGGAGTTCGACGCCGCCGAGTTGGCCAACGGCGACTTGTTTTGCGTCTTTCGCCGCGCGGGCGCCACCAACCGTTGGCAGAGCACGCTCAAAAAGTCCGGCGATACCTGGATCGCCCAGACGGCCGGCCCCACCGAGCTGCCCTACAGCGGGCATCCCGAGCTGCTCGCGACGCGTGAAGGCCCGATCCTGCACATCGCCACCAGCGGCATTCACTGGACCACCGACGCCGGTCAATCCTGGCACAAGCTCGACGTGCCCGCCTCGGCCTACTATCCGCGCAGCCTGCAAACGCCCGACGGCCAGATTTTCAACTTCGCCCACGTCGGAGCCGACGACGCCTACGGCAAAGTCGACCAGTCGATCGTGCTGGACACGTTTCGGTTGAAGCGCCAGTCCGAGTGAAGTCACGTCAAAGGCGACAATTTCCGGGCTGCTCCCCGCTGAATTGAACCTCGCTGAAAGCTTCCCGCCGGCGTGCGCCGCGGTTTGGAGCTAGGATTTGATAGGGAGCGTCGTGTCAACGCCCCCGAATCTCCTGTTGAGTCCTATCGGGAGGACGTCCCATGGAAAAACTGAATCCACGCGAGCGGGCGAACGTCATCAAACGGGTCAAGGAGCTCAACAAAGCCATCCAAAACCCGCGGCTCTCCATCGCACGAGTCGACGAGCTCCACGCCGAACGCGCCGCCCTGCAGTCCAAGCTGCTCGAAGACCGCGCGGCGCGAAGCAGTTGATTCCAAGGGTACGAACTAAAGCCGGCGCGATATCGCGGCGACCGGGCAGACCCGGCTAATACCGCAAGATGAAATCGACGTACAGTCGATTGGCGAGAATATCGGTGCGGCTGGTGAGGGGGAATTCATAACCCGTGCCGACTTCGCAGTGCGGACTTGGCTTCCACTTCACGCCGGCCACGCCGGTCACGACGTTGTTACCCGCGACATGTCCGCTGGGCAGATTGAGAATGTCCAAGCCGGTGACGGGAACCCCAAGGTCGAGCCCCGAGCTGCGCATCCAGTGGTACCAGTTGATGCCCAGCAAACCATAGATGCCGCTTGCCACTTCGTAGTCCCACTGGTTCGACCAATACCACATCTGGGTTCCCCAGTTGGTATTGCCGGGCAGGCGGAAGCCCGTCGCACTCAGCCAGTGGCCGCGGTCGAAAATCTGTTTGCCAGCCGTTAGAAACAGGTGAAAATCTCCATCGCCGAAATTTGACAGTGCGCGTCCGGAACCTTTGATGAAATACGTCAATCCGCCGCTGACCAGCAGTTGCCGTTCGACGTCTCGCAGGAAGTTGAATTTGAAGCCGACGGGCGTCGAGAGAAAGCCGTTTGGAGTTCCGCCGCCGGCCTGATTCACATTGAAAAACCCAAGTCGCGGGGCGATGACACTCACTCGGTCTGTTACGCGTCCGCGCAGTTGCGCAGCATAAAGCTGAAAGTCACCCCCCGCCAGGCTCGCAGGCAGGCTATTGTCGATGAAAATACCCCGCACTTCCGTCAGCGAACGCGGGTCTTCGAAGAAGAACGGATTCGACAGTGGGCTGACGAAACTGTCGAAACAATGATCGCTGGGCAAGAATCCCAGGAATCGCCGCCGGCCGTTGAACGAGTCGCAGCAGTCGTAGCACGGGCAGTCGCACGAGCAGGCTGCGGCAACGGTTGACTCCTGGTCCTCAAACGACTGGCTCAAGCTGTCAGCGCGGCTGACGGAGGGCGTGCGGACCAGGATGCACGTCAGAATGAGAAGGTAGATTGCATATCGCATGCCGGGGCTTTTTCCACAAAGCAGTATTGGAAATTGCCCCTGCCCTGTTCATCGGACATCGTCCGGCTATTGCTTACGCGCCGGCAAGTTGCCCGACTATCGCATACAGCCGTTCTAAATCTCCAATTTCGAAAACGGCCCAAGGTTCAGCGCGCTGCGACTCACGTTGCCGCGGCGTGAAATGCGCGGCATCGGCCTCTCCACCTCGCAAAGAACGTTCGTTCAACCAAGTAAGCGGTGTGTCGGGCGGCACGTCCCTGATAGCCATTTTCCCGCCAGGTGGGTTCGGCCCCTTGCCCGCCAACCGGGTCCTACAAACCTACTTACCACATCGACCTGCGCTCATTTTTCCTAGCCGGTGCCACTCGCCCCGGCACCCTGCAATTGCGAAAATTCACCGCAACTTCACTGATAATAATCAAAAAAAGCTTGCCCTCGCTAATCCCGGCGTCTTAGACTGTGTTGCGTCAAGTTCGATTTTTCGAGCGAGCAAAAACAAACTCGCTCAGTATCGTGGCGATTCCACGATGCAAACTGTGGTTTCCTGGAGGCCAACGCAACGCAAAATCCTCTCTCCGACCCCCGAGGTGACTAATGCACTGCTCCCGCATCACACCGTTCTGGCTCTCTGCCGCGCTTTTCTCGATCTCTTATCACGCGGCGACCGCGGCACCTTTGCGGTTCTACGTTACTGGTGAACTTGGGGCAAGCGACGTCATTTTCAAAGTCGACGCCGACCCGGCGCTACCCGGCAGCGGTACGGTCAGCACGGCCTACACCGAAACCCGCGGCCTTGCTCTCGACGGGATCGACTACGTGCCGGGCACGAGCAATCACGAGGTGGTCGTCGGCGTGCCCACCGGAAAGATCACGCACTACGACGTCGTCGCCGGAACGATGCTGCCGGATTACATCGCCTTGACCGACGCCATCTCACCGGGCGCGCCTCCTCCCGCGCCAGGATCGCATCCTTCGTCGGTGCTCAGCACTCCCACGCATTTCTATTACATCGAGAATCAATTCGGCTTCGGCACCACGACCGATCATCGCATTGTCCGCGGGTCGTTCACTGGCGCACCCGAAGAGCTCGTCTTCGACGCCGCCGCCGCCGGATTGGTGAATTTGGAAGGGGTCGAGATTGTGCCGACACTCGGCGGCCTGCGCCTCTTTACGTTCGCTGCCGATCCCGGTCATGCAGGGATGCGGGCGCTGGTCAGCATCGGCCTGGGTCCGGGCGGTCTGTGGGACGGCATGGCGCCATCGATCGATATTCCGGGGCTCTCCGGCGCCACCGATGGTTCGGATGAGCTTGACTTCGACCCCGGCTCCGGCCTGCTGTTCGGCACCAATATCGTTACCGGAGAAGTGATCGCCTGGGATCCGCTGACCGGGATGCCGGTCACTTCCCCCGGCGCGATGCCGGGCTACTTCATCGACCCGGCTCAAGTCGCCGCCGGCCTGCCGGGCGGGTTAGCGCTCTTGAAGGGAGATGTCGACGGCATCCGCGCCGACGGCGCAGGGCATCTGGTGTTCACCGGGCGAGCGGGCGTGATCGGTGCCATCGACATCGGCGGCGTCCTGTCGAACGGCGCCGACAACACCGACGTCTACCCGCTCTTCGTCTCGCCGTCGTACATCTTCGACGATTTGACACCGCTCGTGGTGCCTGAGCCATCGAGCCTGGTGCTGGCCGGCCTCGCCGTCTTGTCGCTGGCCGCTGTCTGGCGCCGGCACGCCAAAAGCAGGCGATAACAAGCGACCACGAATAGCGCGATTGACAAGCTTGGAAAACAGCCGCGGATACCGCGTTTGCCTTTTGACCATCCCGGCCGCTTACACGTTTCGTCTCACGCACTCCTCGGAGCGCGAAGCAATCCGAAAAACTTCTCGATTCTGCCGGCAACGTGAAACAAGCCGCCACAAGCTTGCTTGAGATAGATTGAGCCCCGTCCTTCGTCCTGAGTGGCCAAGGTCAGGCAGGCCGCCGAGCGCCCTGTGGCCGATGGGAACGAAGCTGGGCGAATCATTGTCCGCGAACAGCGCCCGGCAACCTGGATCGCCCAACTCGGTTTCGTCGCATTCCGAACCAATGCCATGCAGACACGTGAGACCATCCCCCCGAGCCAACTCCTCCTCCGCCAGAATCGCCGGCTCGCTAAAGATCCCGCCGTTGAAGTTCAGTACGAATTTACGGTAGTCGTCCGGAAAACTCGTTGCCAAGCGGCGTTCGAGCGCAGTAACTTGCTCCTCGCGGGGCAGTGCAAACCGTTCGACAATAAACCGCTGATCCGCAAGTTCAATCGTATTCATGAGACTGGTGGGCAATGGGATGCCGTCTGTGGGTCGTACCGGTAACTTGCCTCTCCGACGTTGCAAAGTAATGCGAGGTCGTCGAGAAAGCGCTCGCCGCTGGCGCGACACGCGCAACACAGAAAAAACCGTCCGCCGTTTTCGCTGCTTGAAGTCAGGGCCGTTGCGGCACGACGATGTGTACCGGGCGGGGGGGTTCAAGCGGGGCGACACTTGTGTCCCAAGTCCGCTGGGGCCATGCGTTTCAGGAGAAAGATTTGCGTTTGGCCCTAAGGTGCGTCAGAATCGGTAGGTCTGTAGCTTGTCGGCAGTGCCGAGCCGGCAAATCAATACCCAAATGAAAATCCCGCTCTGGACTCAATCCTCCAGACCGACAATCGGATCTCCGAGCGAGTGTCCAAAGTCAACCGACTTTCTTGCTTCCCCCGCCGTAAACCTTTTCGCCTCAGTGCGATCGCGAGATCAAAAATGTACCGTTCGACGGATTCGGACCTGCAGCGGCGAGAAGATTCCGCGGCGGGGAAACTGCATTTCGGGCAGCAGATCTTGCAAGCCCGCGCCGACTCGCGCGGGCGCGCAGCACTTTGCTTGAGAGATGTCGCAACTATCTCCAAATGATTGCCAATCAAAAAGTTCCCGACGACATCCGTCCCAAAGTCGCGCCGAGCGACTTGGTTCAACAGAGCCTAGCGGAAGCTTGGGAGAAGTTTGATATGTTTCGGGGTCACGACGAACAGGAACTGCGCGCCTGGCTCCGAAGGGTGCTCCTGAACAACATTCGCGATTCAACTCGCGCGTTTCGCGACACCATCAAGCGAAACGTCGCATGCGAGGTCCCGATTGCGCCGACGGGGTCGCAAGACAATTCTGGTCAGTACCTGGTAAGCGAGGAAACCTCGCCCAGCGGTTGCGCCATGGAGAACGAGAACCTCGAACGACTTCTCGCGGCAATCGACGAATTGCCGAGTCACTACGCGGAGATTATTCGCCTGCGCAATATCGAATATCTGTCGTTTATCGAGATCGGTGAACTGATCGACGTGAGCCAGGACGCGGCACGAAAGTTGTGGAAGCGGGCACTTCAGCGTCTAACGGCTGACCTGGGGTCGAGACATGATCAATCCTGAGCACGGTGCCAACCCCGACGATTCGCATTGGCTCGAAGCCCTTCACGACGTGATCGCCAGCGATGCCGCGGAAATCAAGTTCGATTCGACGCTTGATGATTCGTCAGCGGCGGAACTCAAACAACTTGAAGAGTGCCTACGGCTCTTGGAGCAGTTTCGGCGAAACAAGGATGCCGTCGGTCGGCCTCCCCGGCGGATCGGGCGTTTCGAGATTATCCGCGAGGTCGGTCGCGGCGGTTTTGGAGTGGTTTTCGCCGCGATCGATTCGCAAGTCGGCCGCCAGGTAGCCGTAAAGATACCTCGGCCTGAGGTCATTTCCAGTCGATCGGCGCGTTCTCGGTTTTTACGCGAAGCCAAAGCTGCCGGACTTCTGACGCATCCGAATCTGATTCCAATCCACGAGGTCGGCGAGGATGGGCCGATTTGCTATATCGCTTCGGCGCTGTGCAGCGGGCCGAACCTGGCACAATGGCTCGAGGCGCGCACGGAACCAGTTCCCGAACGCCAGGCTGCGACCATCGTGGCGTCGCTCGCGCGGGGCGTCGAACACGCGCATCGGCGCGGCGTACTGCATCGAGACATCAAGCCCAGCAATGTCCTGCTGCAAATCGACGGAAGCGTGACGTTGCCAGATGAGGGGAGCGGTGCGGAACCCAATCTCACACCGCTCTTGACCGATTTCGGACTGGCCAAGGTGGCCGAGTTGGGTGAGGACCAGACGCACAATGGAACGCTGGTTGGCACGCCGGCATACATGGCACCGGAACAAGCCAACGGTCAGTTGGAGGAGATTGGCCCCACGACCGACGTATACGCGCTGGGCGTATTGCTGTTTGAATTGATTGCTGGGCGGCCGCCGTTCCGCGGTCAAACGGATGTGCGGACACTACAGCTGGTGGCGCGCGGAGAAGTTCCGCCATTGCGGCGTTTTCGCCCAAGGGTCTCCCGCGATATCGAAGCGATAGCCTTCAAATGCCTTGAACAAAAACCGGCGAATCGATACCCTACGGCGGAACATCTGGCCGACGATTTGCAGCGGTTTCTCAACGGTGAATCCACCTGGGCTCGACCGACAATCGGCGCAGAAAAGCTCGCAAAATGGTGCCGGCGGCGCCCGGCGGTCGCGGCACTGCTGAGCGTTATCCTCGCCACGAGCGTCCTGCTCATGGGCGGCGGTTGGTGGTACTCAAGTCAGTTGCGCGCGGCCCTCGACCTGGTCGAACTACAAATGTTCACCACCGAGCAATACCTGTACGCCGCCAACGTCAGACTGGCCGACCAAGCGATCAGCACCGACCAAATCGACCAGGCAAGAGTTCATTTGAGCCGTGCGATATCCCTGACGGGCGAAGCCGGACAGCGCTCGTTTGGCTGGCAATATCTTTGGAACGAACTGAATGAACACGAGCGCGCGATCCGCGGCCATACCGGAGAGGTATTCTGCGTCCGTTTCTCACCCGATGGACGCCTGCTGGCCACGTCAAGCCAGGATCAAACTGCGCGAATCTGGGACGTTGCAAACGGAAAGTGCCGGTTCGTGTTTAACGGGCACGTGGGGGACGTCAACTGCGTGGCATTCTCTCGGACGGGAGACCTGCTTGGCACAGCCGGCGACGACGGCACGATACGCGTCTGGAGCACCGCCGATGGCCGCCTTGTGAGTCGTGCGAAACTGCACGACGCTCGCGCCGTCGGTGTCGCGTTTTCTCCGGTTGGTGATACGCTCGCGTGTTGCGGACTGAATGGGAAGGTCGCTCTCTTCAAAGCCGAAACTGGTGAACTCGTGACCAGATTCGTCGGCCACTCCGGCACCGTGCATGCCTTGCAGTTTTCGTCTGACGGGAAGATTCTGGCCACCGCCAGCGACGACAAGACTGTGCGTCTCTGGGACGTTACCACCGGAACAGAGCGCAGCCAACTCCGGCACGATGGAGGGGTAAACTGCCTTTCTCTTTCTCACAATGGTGATCTGCTACTGACCGGGCAATGTTCGCAGCGGTTCGTAAATCTGTGGGGTTCCAGAGGGGGCCCGATCGACGAGATTTCGACCAAGGTTCGCCGTCAGGCCGTACGAACCTACGATTGGGTACAGGCCGTAGAATTCCATCCCGCGGGGGAGTATTACGCCGTCGCAGCCAAAGACGGCACTGTCAAGCTATACCGCTCGAGCGATGACACCTTCCTGCGACAACTGCGGGGCCATGGAACGCGCGTATGGTCATTGGCGTTTTCTCGCGATGGAGAATACCTGGCTACCGCGAGCGCAGATCGCACCGTCAAGCTCTGGAAACTGCCGTTGCCAACTCGCCCGGAAACCATCGATGATCGTAGCGCAGTAACCGCACTGGACTTGACTCGCGACAGGCAAACGCTGGCCCGCGGCAATGCGCTGGGCGAAATCGCCATTTTGGATGTCCGTTCCAGGAAGCCCATTTGGACCATCTGCCTCAAGGATGAGTCAAACGCTCAGTCGGCCCAGCGGTCCGTGCCGACTCCTTCGTCTGGAGATGCCGAAAGGCTGGATGAACTCCATGACACCAGGCGCGTGCAAAGTCTGGCCATTTCGCCTGATGGTAATTTCGTAGCCGCGAGCCAATTCGATGACGCAAATGTCAAGGTCTGGGATGCGCGCAGCAGACAACGAATTGCCGTATGGCGCAGCGAGTCTCCAGCCGTCGCTGCCTTGGCTTTTTCGCCCGACGGAAAAAAACTTGTCGCTGGCGGTACGCGGGGTGAATTGGTGACGTATAACGTACACGAGTTCGAGCCACTCATGCATGTCCAGGCCTACGAAGATCGCCTCATGGCCCTGGCGTATGCTCCGCGTGAGCCTATCTTAGCGACCATCGGCGACGCAGCGCGATTCAAGATCTGGGACGCGCAGGGCAATCACCTGAAAACGTTCGGCGACGTTTGTACGGATGAAATGCGTTGTCTCGCCTTCTCGCCTGACGGCATGCTTTTGGCTGTGGGAGGAAACAACCGGATCGCGCAAATCTGGGAATGGAAAAAGGGTAGGAAGATTGCCTCGCTAGCCGGCCACAAGTTGGAGGTCACCGGCGTCGCATTTTCGTCCGACCAGCGTTGCCTTGCCACGGTGAGCAGCGATGGGTGTGTCCGGCTCTGGAATTTAGCCACGCGAGAAGAATTGTTTACGCTGGCGCAGGACCTCGGCTCGCTGACGGCGGTCACTTTTGCCGGCAATGAATTGCTTGCGACAGGGAGCCGCGCCGCCCTACATGGTACGTTTGGCACAATGCATTTCTGGACGGTTGGCCAATCATCGCACTGAGCATCTCCGCTGAAACATTGCCCGCGGATAGTTCTCCAGAACTCCCCTCGGTTCACGGACTCGCAACTGGGTGAATTGGACTTACTAAACAGACGAAATAAAGGGCAGGTTGCGGCACCTCGGCCTGGCATCGCGTCGCATTCTTCCTGCCATCCATCTTCAGATCACCCGTTCGCGACTTTGCCTCTTTCAATCGAGCCAGCACCTGGGCTAGCCTACGGTCGGCCAATTCTGCACAGGGGCGGCGCGGGGAGGCGTCATGTTTCATACCGGGCAAAATACGAAAGCTGCGGGCTACGACAGGTGTCATTTATCAGGTTACAAAAGGCGAAAAGAAAAGTGCGCGCAACTTTCATCCCGAAAAAATGCCACTCGAAAATCTTGCGAATTCCGAACCGGGCCAGTTGCGAAGTTTGCAGCCCGTCAATCGCCGCTCGCGCTGCCACCGCGACACCGAAAAAAGAACTCGCACTTTTACCGGCTTGAAATCGCGCCAGCCATTCCCGCCAAATGCCGCTCGCCGGGTATGCACAGGTCAAGCGATCGCAACGCTTGCTCGTTCGTGCCCCGGCACGACGACAGCCATTTTGACGTGGGAGATGCGGACATGCTGGTCGCTGCGGAGAACACGCCCCGGCAAAAAAGAAGAGCAGCACGATTGCGCTCGTGCTGCTCAGAAAGTTGCCGGTCGGAAGCCGAACGGTCCGCGCTACTCGGCGCCGGCGTCGGGCGTCCGGGCGCCGAGCTCACGGTCGAGATCGAGCAGGGCCGCGGGATCGTCTTTTGTCAGGTGGAACTTGGCCACGATTTCGCGAGCCGTCTTTTCCTCTTCCACCTGCTCGGTAATGAACCATTGCAGCTCGACCAACACGGCAAAGGCCTTTTCCTTCATCGCCAGCTCGTACAGTTGATCGATCTCGGCCGTGGTGCCTTGTTCCTGCTCGAGGGCCGATTCGAACACGTTGGTGAGCGACTTGAACTTGACCGTCGGCTCGGTGATGGTCTTGAGCACCACCTTGCCGTCACGTGCCAGCAAAAAGTCGAACAGTCGCATGGCGTGGCCGTGCTCTTCCTGGCTTTGCAGCCGCATCCAGCGGGCACAGCCGGTGAAGTTCTCGTGCTCGCAGTAAGCGCTCATCGCCAGGTAGATGTACGAGGCGCTGAGCTCGTTGTTGATCTGCTTGTTGATTCCGTCTTGCACGACTTGACTAAGCATGGGTCTGGTCTCCCTATCGAATCTGTTTTAGCTGGTGGCAATGTCTGGTTGCATCGGGCGCTGGCATCGAGTACGCCAAAATTGTACGAACTATTGGCGAAAAAAAGAGGGCCAGCCGCTGCATGCGCTCGTTGCATGACCTGCGGCTGGCCCTGTGGATCAATCGCTGGTGCGACCAGCGGAGACGCAGTCTCAATTGCCCGGGTTGGTTCTATATTCCCCTCCAACCTCACCCTAAGACGCTTGCACGAAACCTGGCCCGGCTGCTTTGTTTTTCAAGCTCAAGCGAGAATCCGTCTCAAGCGCCCTTCGCAGGCCGCGGCGCTGGCTGGCACCGCGACGTTGACACTTTGTTGCATGGAACGGTTACGGTCCGATGCTGCGCGGATTACGAGCCAAAAAGTCACGCGGTCCGCGATTGGTGTAGTACGGATAGGTCACGCCACCGGTGGGCGGACCCGCGGCAAACTCGTATTGTCCACCCGCATTGCGGCGCTGGTGCACGAGCGGATGACCGCCCGCCGGATGACCGCTGGCCCGACCACGCATGCGCGGCGGCGCCTGGGCATACGAACCGGGTCCCATTTGCTCGACGTAGCCGCCTTCGGCGTCGGCATAGTTGGGGCTGGTGACCGTGCCGCCAGCCATGCCGCAGTCGCTGCAGCCGCTGCCGCCGCACCCGGTGCCGCAGCCGGCCTGGCAGGGACCTTCGTGGCCGTAGGCGCAGGGGCCGCAGCCCCAGCAGAACAGACGTTCAAGACAACAGCAGCCGCTGCTGGTGGCCACCAGCGTCAGGGCCGCCATGGCAAAGATCGCGCGTTTCATCGTCGCTTGCATCCTTTCTCGCTGAATGAAGTCCAACAGCCGGCGCCAAAACGGCCGGCAGTTTCTCAGCTCGAATCCCCCCTGGATCGAAGCCTTGGACGGTTTGATCAGTGGTCGCAAGGTCGTGAGCCGCCCCCGCTACCTGGCGAGTGCGACTCGGGGCGGCGGTTGGCCGCCTTTGACCTACAGGGAACATCGGCCGGCAAATCCGGCAGAGTTGAACAAATCGGCACAGTGTGCACTTCCCATACAACCGGAGGCATCTCGATTTCGATCCGGACACGCGACGCTAGCAGCGCCAGTAGTTCGGCGCCGCAGGGCTTCGCCCACCGGCCGATGGCGATAGGGTTTGACGCAGCCAGCGTCGGACTTGGCCCTCGTCTGGCAATCTGTTAAAAGAGCCGGTCTAGAGGATCGTGCCCGGCGAAGATTCGCACCTTGTGAGGAAATTGAGGTCGCAGCGCCGGCATAACGACAGCAATCCAAGTACTCGCGCAGGGAAGCATTCACGGATGGGTAATTTCGGGCGCGTCGTGCGCATGGCGCTGCGGTACTATTGGACGGTAGCCGCATCGGTCGTCTGCGCACTCATTGTGGCAGCCCTCTGGGGCGCCAACATTGGGTTTCTGTACCCGATTGTCGAGGTGGTCGGCAACAAGCAGAGTCTGAGTACCTGGGTCGACAAGTCAATCGAGGAAGCAGAGTCAACCATCGCGGCGGAAACTGCCCGCGCCAAGACGCTGCAAGATAAGCTGGCCCAAGCTCCGGCCGACGCCAAGCGCGGGATCGCAAGCGACTTGCGAGCCGTCAGCAATCGGCGCGAAATGGCCGAGCGCGACCTGCATCTCAGTCGCCGACTGAAGCCCTGGATCGACGCCTACTTGCCTAAAGATCCGTTTCGTACGCTGGCCGTGCTGGTTGGCCTGCTACTGGCGGCAACCGTCGTCAAGGATACGTTCCTGGCGGTGAGTCTGATCCTCGTCGATCGAGTGGCACAACTAGCCACCTTCGATCTGCGCAAGCAGTTCTATCGCCGCTCGCTACGCATGGACTTGGGCACGTTCACCGAAAGCGGCACGAGCGACCTGTTGTCGCGATTCACCTACGATTTGGACAACCTCGCCGGCGGCATCCAAACGCTGTTTGGCAAGACCGTCCGCGAGCCGCTCAAGGCACTCTCCTGTATCCTCCTCGCTGCCTACATTAGTTGGCAATTGTTGCTCTTATCGCTAGTCGTGGCGCCGCTCGCGGGATTCCTGATTGGCGTGCTGGCCAAGACGCTTAAGCGTGCCAACCGCAAGGCGCTCGAGGAGATGTCATCGCTATACGGAATCCTGGTCGAGACGTTCAGCGGCATCAAAGTCGTCAAAGCCTTCACGATGGAACGCTATGAGCGACGCCGTTTCCATAAAACCAGCAAGAAGTGTTACAAGAAGGCCATGCGGATCGCGATCGTCGATGCGATGGTCAACCCCATAATGGAAGTGATGGGCATCGCGACGATCTGCCTGGCTGTGCTGTTTGGCGCCTATTTGGTGATCTCGGGCGAAACGCATCTGTTCGGCATCAAGATGTCAAGCCAGCCCCTGTCGCTGAGCGCTCTGATGGCCTTCTACGGCTCGTTGGCAGGCGTGAGCGATCCAGCCCGACGCTTGTCGGAAGTGTTCAGCAAGCTGCAACGCGCCTCGGCTGCCGCCGACCGCGTGTTCTACGCGCTCGACCGCGAGCCGACTGTCAGCGATCCCCCGCAACCGCGGATGTTCGGCCGGCATCACCGCGATCTGACCTTCGAGGGCGTCGCGTTCCGTTACACGGCGGGCCAGCCGGTGCTCGAGGACATCAACCTGCAAATCCCGTTTGGCGAAACCCTGGCCATCGTGGGCCCCAACGGTTGCGGAAAAAGCACGCTTGCCAATTTGATTCCAAGATTCTTTGATCCAGTCGCCGGCAGCGTGCGAATTGACGGTGCGGATCTGCGCGACGTGCGCCTGCGTGATCTCCGCTTGCAGATCGGCCTGGTAAATCAGGAAACGTTGCTCTTCGACGATACGGTATTCAACAACATCCGATACGGCTGTCCTCAGGCCACGCGGACTCAAGTCATCGAAGCCGCCAAACAGGCCCATGCACATAAATTCATCGAACAGAAACTCGAGCAGGGTTACGAAACCATCGTCGGTCAGAGCGGTGGCCGATTGTCCGGAGGGCAAAGGCAGCGGATTGCCCTGGCGCGGGCGATCTTGCGCGATCCGGCGATCATGATTTTGGACGAAGCGACGAGTCAGATCGATCTGGAAAGCGAGCAACTGATTCACAAAGTGCTCGAGCAATTCATCCGGCACCGGACGACCGTAATCATCACGCATCGAATGGCGACGTTAGCGCTAGCCGACCGTGTGCTGGTAATGAACGGCGGACAAATCGCCGATTTGGGAACGCACGATCAACTGCTCGGTCGCTGCGACTTATACCGTCGTCTGCATCAGATGCAATTCAAGGACACCGCCTAGACGACTGCCCGCGAAAGAAATCCGCAGCTGGTGCCCCCGATCGCAGCGCGATCGAGTTTGGCACGCTGCTTGCTATTCAGTCCCTGCGGAGCAGAAGAGGTCATGCCTTACGAGGCTGTCGGGGCCGAAACAGAGAAGAGCAAGTTTTGGGGCCGGCTACTAGAAGAGGTATGGCAACAAACTGCGAAAGCGCAAAGGAAATAAGGACTTACGGCCTGCAGGAACAGCGAGGCCAGTGTCGTGAGTCCGAAGAGGAGGCGCGTTTTCGTGCTTCACAAAGGCGAGTTGGAACCTGAATGCAGTCTTAAGGTTCCAACTCGCCTGTTGCATTTCAATACAGCAAAATGATACACATGCATTAAAACGATACATAGCAAAGACGTCCCTGCTTTAGTCTCGAAAAAATTCCGCGAAAAAAATTTCCTGCAATAAATCGCCCTGCGGCCGCCGAATTGTAGGCCGAAAAGCTTGGGGTTCAGATTTGGCCGGCAGGATGTCGATCAGCCCCCCCTTGCCACTTGGCTTTAGCCCAGTCGCGCCCGGTGGAGGAGTCTTGTCGCGGGCGATGTTTGGGCGAATGCTTTCGCCGTACAATTTGGCCTTCCAATGGCACTGACGCAGGGACTATTTGCGTTGTTTCGAGGGTGCTCCACTTGCCACATGTTTGGGCCGGCGCGGGCCGCGGCCGTCGCCTTGCTGCTGACGGTCGCGGTGCTGCCGCGTCCAGGCGTGGCCGCCGGATCTCCGGCTGGTACTCCCCCCTTCCCCCAGGTTGCGCTGATTGATCGCCTGATCCGTGCACATTGGGAGGCCAATAAACTCACACCCTCGCCCGACGCCACCGATGGCGAGTGGTGCCGTCGGGTCTATCTCGACGTGCTGGGGCGCGTCCCCAAGGTCGACGAGCTGGAACGGTTTTTGTCGGAGCCGGCCGCCGAGCGCAAACTACGGCTGGTTAGCCGGCTGCTCGGCGATGAATACATCGAGGAGTACGCGAGCAACTGGACGACGCTCTGGACGAACATCCTAGTCGGCAGGTCTGGCGGCACCGATCGCCGCTCTCTGGTGAATCGTGAAGGGTTGGCTCAATCGCTCCGCCGCGCGCTCCAGCGCAACATGACCTACGATCGTCTCGTGTTCGAGCTGATCTGCGCCAAAGGGGTCAGCAAACCGGGCGAGAAAGACTTCAATGGTTTCGTGAACTTCATGGCCGGCAACCTTGAGGACAACGCTGTCCAAGCAACGGCCAAAACGGCCCAAATCTTTCTCGGACTGCAAATCCAATGCACGCAGTGCCACAATCACCCGTTCAACGACTGGAAACAGAACCAGTTCTGGGAAATGAACGCCTTCTTTCGTCAGACCAGAGCGCTGCGCCGCTTTGAAAATCGCCGCGACATTGAATCGATCGAGCTGGTCAATCAGGACTTCGCGGGCGAGAACAACCGGCCCGAGGAAGCCGTCCTGTTTTATGAATTGCGCAATGGGCTGTCAAAGGCTGCCTACCCGGTATTCGTCGATGGGCAAACGCTCGAAAGTAACAGTGGCTACGTGGCCGATGTCGACCGTCGCACGGAACTCGCCAACCTGATCGTCAACTCCGAGTATCTCGCGCCTGCAATCATCAATCGAATGTGGAGCCATTTTCTGGGTTATGGTTTCACTAAGCCAATCGACGACATGGGCCCCCACAATCCGCCGAGCCACCCCGAGTTGCTCGAGGCGTTGTCCAATGAATTCAAGTTACACAGCTACGACTTGAAGCAATTGATGATGTGGATCCTGCTCAGCGAACCGTACGGGCTGTCGAGCAAGATGACACCGCGCAACAAGGACGACGATCCGGCACTTGGCCAGCGTCCGTCGTTCAGTCACTTTTACCTTCGTCAAATGCGAGCCGAGGAGCTCTATGAGTCGCTGTTGGCGGCCACCGAAGCCGACCGCACAGCCACCAGCTACGAACAGCGTGAAGCAACGAAACGCGAATGGTTGAACCAATTCACGCTGGCATTTGGCACGGACGACAACGCGGAAACGACCACTTTCAACGGTACCATTCCTCAAGCTCTGATGATGATGAACGGTGATTTGATCAACAAGGCGACCAGCATCGAAAAAGGCAGTTTCTTGTATCGCATAGCCAATGATGCGAAAATGAGTAATGCGGCCAAAATCAACCACTTGTATCTGGCGGCTCTGGCTCGTCGACCGGTCGGCAGAGAAATTTCAGCAGCCAACGATCTATTGCGACTTCGCAAAGGTGATTCCGCGGCGGCAATGCAAGACGTGTGGTGGGCTTTACTCAATAGCAACGAATTCATCTTCAATCACTGACCTGCAAAGATCACCCGCCTCTTGTCCACGCAATCTCAGCTAGCACACCCCACAACCTTCACTTGAGAATTGGCCATGATGAATCAGCCCACGCCTCGCGGAATGACTCGCCGCCATTTTCTCGAACACTTGGCCGGTGCCTCAGCCTTGGCGCTGCCAGCGATGGCCTTCACTTCGACCCTGCGGGCGCACGCCGCTGATCTGAAGAAAAGACACAAATCAGCCATCATGCTCTGGATGGGCGGTGGGCCCGCAACGATCGATATCTGGGATCTCAAACCCGGCGCTCCGACCGGCGGCATGTTTCAGCCCATCGGCACTTCGGGCGGCGAACAGATTTGCGAGCATCTACCGCTCACCGCCAAGCAGATGCATCACCTGTCAATCGTCCGTTCGATGAGCACTCGCGAAGCCGACCACAATCGTGGGCGCTACTACATGCATACCGGCTATGTACCCAACCCGAACATCGAACACCCGGGCTACGGCTCGGTGATCAGTCACATGCTGGCCGATCAGACGAAGGAATTGAATCTCGATATTCCTCCGTTCGTGGCGGTCGGGGGCGGCAGTGTAGGCCCCGGTTTTCTGGGAATGACTTATGCCCCGTTCGTTGTCAATTCAAACGGTAACGTGCGAAATCTGAAAATGTCGGTCGACGACTATCGGCTCGGCGAGCGAATGCAAATGCTCGCTTCGCTCGAAAAGAACTTCATTCAACAGAACCGCGGACAATTGGCTGTCGACCACGCGGGCATTCTGGAGAAGACCGTTGGCCTGATGACAAGCAAGCAGATGGACGCCTTCAAAGTCAACAAGGAGGACGAAACGACCCGCGAGCGCTACGGCAATACAGGCTTTGGTCGCGGTTGCCTGATGGCCCGCCGGTTGGTCGAACAAGGAGTGGCGTTCGTCGAAGTCGATCTCGGCGGGTGGGATACACATCAAAACAACTTCACCACGCTGTCGAACAACAAGCTGCCCGAGATGGACAAGGCGATGAGCTCGCTGGTGAGCGATCTTGACGAGCGCGGCTTGCTCGCCGACACGGCCATCATCTGGATGGGCGAGTTCGGCCGCACTCCTCGCATCAACGCCACGGCCGGCCGCGACCATTGGGCGCGGAGTTGGAGTGTTGTGCTCGGCGGCGCCGGCATGAAAGGTGGCATCGCTGTTGGCCGCACGACTGCCGATGGCACCGACATTGATAGCGAGCCTTATAGCTCCCAGGATGTTATGGCTACAGTCTGCCAAGCACTGGGCATCTCGCTGGAGACCACTTTCACCAGCAAGAACGGCCGCCCCATGAAAATCGCTAACGGCGGAAAGGTGATTAGCGAGTTGTTCGCCTGAACCACACGCGGACGACTGCTTCGCCACCAGTGGCTTCTGCGGGTACAACGATTACCTCGGGCGCCAGTCCCTGTTTCATTTCTATGAGCATTTTCTGTGGGCGCCGAATCCTCTCCGCCAAATAGGGTGCATGCCAAAGTTCCCTAGCTGCCCGGTGCGGCCCAATCGCGTCACCAAACCTGGCGGCGAACGCACCGCTGTATCGCGAAACGATGATTTCCAGCCTAGGGATATTTGCCTTTGCCGCGGCGGAAGCCAAGAATACGCAGGTGCAACGAAGGACCTTGTCGAACCGCACTGATTAGGAATCCGGCGATGAGTCGAGCTTCACGCGACACGGACGAGCCGGTTCAGATCTACGAGGCCTGGAATACCTGGCAGGCTCAAATGCTGATCGATCTGCTGGCAGACGCCGGGATTAACGCCAGGTTGGCCAGCAACGCAGTTGAAAACCTTGTCGGCGACGTGCCCTTTCAGCGTGCGACCTGCCCCGTGTGGGTCGACAAACGTGACGCTGATCGCGCGCGTTCGATGGTTTCTGATTTCGAGCGCCGATTGTCACGACGTAGCATGATAAACGACTCGACCGAGTCGATTTGCTATCACTGCGGAGCGTTGGTCGAGCCGCGTCAATCTCCCTGCCCTAGCTGTGGCAGCGAGTTGGATTGGTCGCCATAGCTCGCCGGCGCTGGGCCACTCGTAGACCTGCCGTCAGCGCCCATTAACAAAATCGTCCAGGTGCCGGGCATGGTCTTGGAGACGCTTCGCCAGGGCGTGCTGTCTGGACTGATCGCCGCTGCGAAGCACTTCCGTCACCTGCTCCAAAAGCTCGTCGGGAGGCAGAAACTCCGTACCCACGAAAATTCGCGCCGCGAGGTCACCCAAACTGTAGGAAAGATGGTTCTCCGGGCGGTCCGCCGGGCGCTCGCGGGCCAGAATCTCAGCCAAGGCGCGGTAGGCGGCAGCATAGTGGTGCCGATCGGTGGAATCCATGATCAAACGATCTCGCGCTAGACAGGGGGTTGGTCTTGGTCCGTCGACAGGAATACTTCGTGTACGTCAAGCTGACTGGGCCCGCGAAACATTTCCTTGGGAGCTCGGTTGGCGTGGGCCTTGGCAAACGCTTCACTCCTGGTCCAGGCCACGAAGTCATCGAGCGAACGCCACCAGGTCTTCACCTCGTAGTAGCCTTCGCTCGTGGGATCGTCGATGAAATTCCCCGTCTCGTGGTCGAACTTCATCGGCCGTGGACGATGCACTTCGTTGCGGATGAAGCCCGGCGCCTGGTCGACCAGATGCACTCGGTTGCGAAAGCGATCCTCGAAATCGATCTCGTGGCCCTTAGCGACCGGGATGCGATTGGTCACGACATACATGCGGTGCTCCTCGGATTCGATCTGGCAATTCCACACCATTCTAGGCCAGAGACGCCTGCGGGTCGCCCCCTCGAACGATTGTCGCAAGAACGTCCACCTCGTTAAAGTATGGCATGGGAACCTTTCGCCGGTCGCGCTCTCCTGACTTTGGTTTGCCCCACGTTCCTCCCACTGTAGCGAGCACGTCTTGAAGGTCTCTCCCATCGACTCTCAGACCGGCACTCTGGCACCGCTGCTGCATTTGGTCTGGCCGGTGCTCATCGAGCAGCTGTTAGTGATGCTGGTCGGATTTTCCGACACCCTGCTCGCGGGCCACTATCTGAGCGAATCGCATTTGGCTGCGATGACGGTTATCTCGTACGCCCTGTGGTTGATGACCAACCTGTTCTCCGTCGTGGCTATCGGCGCACTGGCGATGGTCGCACGATTCAAAGGGGCCAGAGATCCGGCTGCGGCCAATCGCGTCGTAGGGCAGTCATTCGTGCTGGGAACCCTATTTGCGATTCTGTTTACGACGATCGCTGTGCTGGGAAGCAATTACGTCGCCGCCGCCTTAGGGCTGGAGGGAGACGCGGCGCCCTTGGCGACGCGATATCTAAACATTTTAGTCCCTATGCTCCCCTTGATGATGCTTGAGGCGATTGGCATCGCCTGCCTACGCGGGGCTGGTGACATGGTAACCGGCTTGGTGGCCATGATCCTGGTAAACGTCACCAACATTGCAATTTCCTGGGGACTTGTCTCTGGCGCAGGCCCGCTGCCGACGTTGGGCTGGGACGGGCTGGCCATTGGAACCGCCTGCGGACATGCCCTTGGCGGATTGATCCCCTTTATCGTGCTCTTGCGAGGCCGCGTCGGACTTCGCATTCAACCGCGACTGCTCAAGCCCGACACGGAGCTGATGCGGCGGATCTTGCGGATCGGTGTTCCCGGCGGAATCGACGTGCTCTCACTCGTGTTCTTGCAACTTGTATTCCTGTCGTTCATTAGCCGACTGTCGACTGATGAGTTGGCCGCCCACGGCGTGGCCATTCGCATCGAATCCATTGCCTATTTACCCGGCTATGCCTTTCAAATCGCGGCCGCGACGCTATCCGGGCAATTCTTGGGGGCAAAGGAATACCGCCGCGCCACACGCAGCATTGTCGTGGCGTGCGTTTTGAATGGCGGGCTGTTGACCGTTGCCGGCTTGGTCTTGTTTTTCGGCGCGGAGCCGCTCGTGGCATTGTTCTTGAATTCCCAACAAACAGGCGTGCTAGCGATCGCGCCTGCGCTGCTGCAGATCGTGTCGGTGGCCATGCCGCCATTGGCAATCATGCAGGTCCTCACTGGCGCGCTGCGTGGGGCCGGCGACACTCGCTGGCCGTTGGCCGTGACGTTCCTGGGGTTTCTCGGCGTGCGATTACCCCTGGCATACCTTTTTGTAATCGCCTGGCAATGGGGCGTGAACGGCGCGTGGTATGCCATGGTCATCGATTTACTGCTGCGCTGCTTGCTCGTGGGCGTGCGATTTGTGCACGGCGGTTGGAAACGCGTTGGGGTTTAGCCATCGCCGGAGTGGCTCAGTAGCGAATCACGCGGCGTAACAGATAGAGACCCCAGAGAACCAGAATGCTGTTAGCCAGCCACACGGCGTAGGGGTGAATCTCGCCGGCTTTTGCACGATCGAGCCCGAAAGCCAACAGCGGATAATAGACCAGTAGAATGGGAAAGAAGCAAAGCGCGAAGCTTGTCAGGACGTCGGCGTTTCGCATGCGTATCGCCATCGCCGTGCCGACAAGCGCGAAGCAGAGGCAGCTAAAACCGTTGGCCCAGCGTCGCGGCGGCTCGGTCAACATTCGATAGAGTTGGTATTTTTGAAATTGCAGGTTCTTGGCTTCATCCTTCCAGGCAACCGTCGAAATACCGTCAAATTCCCCCTCAAGGATCTGTAATCCGGCCCGCGCGACCATCCGCTCGCCCAATTCCTCGATGAGCTCGCGCTGCCGAATCACCGCATCCGGTATCTCTCGCAACGCGAGATGCGAGGGTGACGGGTCTTTCCCGTGATTGGCCTTGATCACGACCTCGCGCTCGATCACTTCGTTCGGATACTCGCCGTGCGTGTTATTCGGTCCGTCGATGATCGTATCGTACAACACCAACGTGAGCTTTCCGGTACCGGGTACGGAACGAATTTGCGCCGTTTTGGCGGCGATATCGAACATCTCGCCGTGATCGCCGGCTGGCATGCGGAATCGCGGATCGACTAGATCGCGTCCCACGACGTCGCGCACGGTAACCTCAAAAGCATCGCTTTTGAACGTTTTTTGCGTACGGAGCACGCTGTAAGCGATTTCTTCGGCCGAGTCGACGACGACCTGCTGAACCCCGTAGTAGCCCCAATTCATGGCCAGGTCGTTGAGCCACACGGTCCAGAAGCTAAGCAATGTGGCCAGCGCCAATGCCGGCCAAACCACCGCCATCGGACTAATCCCCAGCGACTTGAGCGCTACCAGTTCATTGAAGGCCGACATCCGCCCGTACACCATGGAGACGGCGAACAGGATCGTGCCGGGAATGGCAAACATCAGCGCCTGCGGCAAGAGGAACGGCAGGATCAATACGATCTGCTTGGCGCCCAATCCTTGTTGAATCGCCACCTGTACGGCGCCGACTAGTAACATAAACGTGGTCAGCGCGAACAACGTCACAAGAAAGATCAGGGAAATTTCGCGAAGGACATACCGGGTGAGCAAACGCATCGAGCCGAAATGTCCTCCCCCCCCGACCCTCGTCGCGCCTACATCGCGTGCCACAGCTTGAGCGCCGCAAGAGCTGCTGCCGACGTCAACACGGCCTGGTACTCGCGATGTCGTACCCACTGAGAAAAACTCCACGGCGCCGCGAGATTCGGAATGCGAAAGCCGGGGAGAAATCGGGGCGTGGTCTTTGAATACACCGCCCACTGCTCCGGAAATCGATCGGCCAACAGCTTCTCTTCTTGCCGCACTTGGACTAGGTAGATCAAAAGTACTGGACCGAGGATGACCAGAAAGTTCGTCGGATTGGACAGCAAGGCGCAGAATCCGAACATCATCATAAACGAGCCAAGATACAGTGGATTTCGAATCAAACCGTAGGGACCGGTCATCGTTAGCTCGGCATTCTTGCGAAGAATACCCGCCGACCAAGAGCGCAAGCCAACTCCTACAACGACCAAAACAACTCCCAGCACACTCAGGGGATCACGAAAATCGGTCACGTCGTGTGGTTTCGGACCGTAAGCCACATCCTGAGCGATGAGCAGCGCAAACAGCACCGCGGAAATCAGAATGCGCCGCCGAATCAGGAACTCGGCGATTGAATGTGGCAGCTTGGAACTGGGACGATCCGCGACCGACATCGTGCCCGCGGATGTGGATGGCGAGTGCATCAATGGCGTTCCTTAAACTCGGTGATGAGACGGGCACGCACGACAAAGGAGCCCGCTTCCCCATTCTGCCCGAGTGCGGGAAAGCTTATAGCGACAGGCGGCTCAATGTGTCAACACGTCATCAGTTATCGTCGCACGAGTGCCGCCGCGCCCCAAAAAAACGAACCGCACCAACAATCCGCTTGAATTCGCCGCAGACCGCTGTCTCCCAACGCTAGCACTTTGCACTCGCGGCAAAACTTCATGGAGAAACGCTTTTTTTCCCTTCGCGGGTGACTTAATATGGAGGTCGCTGCCGTGCTAGCATGGCCGCTCACATCCCCCCAGGGCCCCATGTCGAGATCGCCAAATGAACGACCGACCGCTTGCTGCGCGCCGATTGGGTTTCTTGTCCTTGTTGTTGGCCTTGCTGGTCGGCGGGCTGTCGCTTGAACCGCGTGGAGCCCGTGGTCAGGACGAAGCCGCCCCGGCAGGTGCCGCTGAACAACCACTCGCCGAAGCTCCGGAACCAGCCGCATCCGACCAGGTGCAGAGTCAGCCGGTCCGCAAGTCGATGTTCTGGTGGTTCATCGAATCATCAGGGTTCATCGGCTTCGTCATTCTACTGCTGTCGATCTATTTCATCGCCACGGTGAGCCGGCTGTTCATTGAAATGCGACAGAAGGTAGCCACACCGCCCGAGTTGGTCGATCAACTTGTCGACTTGCTGCAAAAGCGGGAGTTCAAGGAGATCTATGCCCGCGTGAAAGAAGATCCGTCAGCCCTGGGACGGGTACTTTCCGCCGGGATCGCCGAACTGCCGAACGGACTGCCTGACGGGCGTGATGCGCTGGAGCGGACCGGCGAGGCGGTAACCGTGGAAATGGAAAAGAAAATCAGCATGTTGGCGGTGCTGGGGACACTAGGCCCGATGATCGGACTCCTGGGCACGCTCAAGGGAATGATCGCCAGCTTTAGCGTGATCGCGCTCAGCGACGTGCAACTCAAAGCGAGCGAAGTCGCCGGCGGAATCTCTGAAGCGCTGCTGCTGACGTTTGAGGGCGTAGCGCTATCGGTTCCGGCGATTTATTTCTATGCCGTGTTTCGCAATCGCGTTTCGTCCATTTCTGTGGCGACGCTGCTGCAGGCCGACGAGTATTTGCGGCATTTCGCTCACGCGGCTCGGTCCAAAGCCGCCCCCGCGGCCGCGAAACCCGCTAAGCAGTAGAGTCCATCATGTCCGCCTCGAACTATCACGAAGCCAGTGCCGAGCCGAACCTGACGCCAATTCTGGACATGGTGTTCCAGTTGATCACGTTCTTCATGCTCGTAATCAACTTCAAGGCGGCATCACTCGACATGAGCCTCAAATTGCCTGTCGTCGCCTCGGCGCGACCCGTCGACACGCATGGCGCCCACGACCTGCTGGTGCTGAACATCGACAAAGAAGGGCAATTGAAGGTCTATAACACCACCAAGAACATCGATAGCTACATCGCCGGCGAGGCACAGTCAAGCTACCTCCTGGCGCGTCGCAAGAACCCCAAGCTCGAACCGGGCGACGATTTGCCCACAACTGTCGTAATTCGGGCTGACCGGGCCACGCCGTTTCACCTCCTCAATCGCGTCATCAAGGTCTGCCAGGAACACGGTTTTCGTAATTTCTCGCTCAAAGCAATGAACAAGTCGGATGAGCAAGCCGGATGAGACGCCGACGACGCCGGAAACGACGCCTACAGGGCGAGGTCGAGCTGAACCTCGCCGCCATGCTCGACATGGCGTTTCAATTGCTGACATTTTTCATCCTCACTTTCAAGCCGGCACCCGTCGAAGGCCAGATTTCACTCCGCATGCCACCGGCGCAACCCGTCAGTGCCGCGCAAAGTTCGGTGCAAGCGGGCACCAATCCAGACAACCTCAACCCCGTGCAAGGCCTGAATTCGCTGATTATCAGCGTGATTCCCAACGGCGTGGGCGGTATCGGCTCGATGTCGCTAGGCGAAAGCCCCCTAGCGACGCTTACTGGCCTGAACGATCGCCTGCGCACCGTACTCTCCGATCAGGCGAGCCCGTTTGACCAGGTGGTGATTCAGGTGGGTTCGGGTCTGCATTACGACGCGCTGATGGGAGTGGTTGACGTCTGCACGCGTCAAAAGCTTCCCGATGGCCAGCGGCTTACGAAGCTCAGCTTTGTCGAACTGCCCGATGTGACAACGGAGTGAGCCCCCGCCCAATACAATCGACCGCGTTGGAAACCAAATTCCCATACGCTCTTCTCTTGTGTGCCATGCGACGACTTCATGATCGACGGCCCGCTACTTTCTTCCGCGGCGCCGAGTTCGCGCGGCTGCTGACGCTAGTTGCCATGCTAGGCGTGCTGTTCATGCTGATGCAACGCGCAGGCGATCCGCAAACGTGGAAATGGTTTGCTCCAGACGACACAGTCGCGCAAGCGCCGTCGCTACCCGAACGGCTGCCCCCGAAATCGTCCGCGCCCAGAGTCGGCCCCACCGACAGCGATCCCCTGGAACAAGACGCCGCTCGCGAGGAACTCGCTGCCATAGCCGATCGTGTGCCCCTGGCCGCCGACGAAATGCCGGCCTATTGGCGACTGTGGGCATGGCAATCGCGCCAAACCGCCGTGGAACTCCAAAAACGAGCCGACAAGAAAGTTACCTTTCGCGATTTGTGGAATGAGCCCAAACGCTACCGAGGCAAACTCGTGGAGTTTCCCGTGCATTTGCGGCGCACGCTGACCGTGGATGATGTAGCGCAAAACGATCTGGGCGTGCAAAAACTGTACGAAGTCTTTGGTTGGAACACGAGTTCGCAGCCCAATTGGTATTGGATGGTGGTCGGTGACTTGCCGCCAAGCATGCCCTCGGGTGACAACGTCTACGAAGAGGCCACCTTCGTCGGCTACTTCCTCAAACTGTTGCCGTATGAAGACCACGAGGGACACACCAGGGCCACGCCCCTGCTGATTGGACGGCTCATCTGGCACCCCACGCCAAGCAATCCGCTGGCTGGCAGGGACGACTGGCAATGGACGTGGTATCTCGCGGCCGCCCTCTTGAGTTTGTTTGTGATTCGTTGGGGTTTGGTGCTCTGGGGCCGCACGCGGATTGCGCCATCGATGGAGGAAAGTGTTGGCTCGGCGGACGACCAAGCCGTTGAAGCTTGGCTTACGAGCGATAGCGGCCCGGCAGAAAACGCACCTGAGGACGACAATTCGGGGACTCCATGGACCGAAGATCCCGAGGAGAATTAACTGGACCGGTGCTGCGCCGGAGAGGATAATGGCAGTTCCCGGCGAAGAATGGTTTCGAAGTAAACCTTGCAAGCATAGAGGTTTGTGGCAAAGCACACGGTACAACTAGCATTGCGCCGCAGCGCAGGTGGGCGCAACGGCGCGGGCAATTAAATTCTCTGGCAACGCGTGAGCATGAGGACCGCGCCACATGCGAAATTACCTGCCAAACTTTGCCGGTATTCTTGCCGCCGCGCGGCAAATCCGTCCAGCGGACGTCTACTTGTCTATTAAAGCTTGGGCCATGACCAGTGGCGTCTGGTACGTGACGAGCGTAACGGCCCACGTCGTGGTCCTTTCGGCGGTATTGTTGCTCGTCGGTCAAGTGACCTCGCGTTCCACCGATGGTGAAGCACCGGCTTTCGAGTCGACGATCAACACCGAAATCCCGCCGCCGGAGCTCGATCACTTTGACGTCGGCGACGCTCCACTCGAACCGACCGAACTGACGACCGATACGCTCAGCCTGGTCGATGCTCCCTCGATCGAAGTGGACCCGTCGCAAAGTGACGTTTCAGCGGCGGCCGATGCTCTAGCGGCCGGTGGAGGCGGCTCCGCGTCAGGCGGCGGCATTGGCGGCATGGATGGATTCTCCATAAGCGCACTTGGCCCGGGACCATTGGTGCGAGGTTCCGGACTGGGCGCGACGGGCGGCCGGGGAGTCGGCAGCGCGGGAACTGGAAGCGGTTTCGGCGTGCGCAGCGATGCGGCGGCTCGCAAAACAATGCTCGGCGGCTATGGCGGTACAAAGGCGAGTGAGTGCGCGGTCGCGGCGGCTCTGAACTGGATCGTGCGGCATCAGAATCGCAACGGAAGTTGGAGCCTCGACGGCTTCTCGCAGCACTGCAAAGGCGAGCCCTGCGATGGAGGAGGCAGCGCCAAGTCAGACGTTGCCGCCACCGCCATGGCCCTGTTGCCTTTTTTTGCCGCCGGTCAGACGCACCGCAGCAAAGGCCCCTATCGCGCTTCGATTGATGGTGGCTTGCGGTGGATGATCAGTCGCATGAAGGGAGATGGAGACCTGCGCGACGGCAGCAACATGTATACGCACGGACTAGCCGCGATCACGCTCTGCGAAGCGTACGGTTTGAGCAAAGACGCCTTTCTCGGTGCAGCCGCGCAGAACGCCATCCAGTTTATCGAAAAATCGCAAATCCCCGGCACCGGCGGCTGGCACTATGGTGTGCCGCCCCAAGCCACTCTCGGTGATACGTCCGTGGTAGGTTGGCAATTGATGGCACTCAAGAGTGCTCAAATGGCCGGGCTGAAAACCAATCCTGAAACAATTAAAGGCGCGCAGCGCTGGCTCAAAAGCGTCACTAAGAGCAAGACTGGGGGCACGTTCGCTTACAACCCCAAGACACCCGCCACCCCATCGATGACCTCGGTCGGATTGTTGTGTACGCAATACCTCGGGCGCAGCGTGGCGAGCCAGCCATTCAAGAGGGCATGACGTACCTCATGGGCCACCTGCCAAATATCAAATCCCGCGATACCTACTACTGGTACTACGCCACGCAGGTGATGCACAACGTGCCCGGTCCGGAGTGGGATACCTGGAACCGACAGATGCGGCGGGTGTTGATCGAGTCGCAAGTCAAAGAGGGCTGCGCGGCAGGCAGCTGGGACCCAGCGCGGCCCACTCCCGACCGTTGGCGAGAACAAGGTGGTCGACTCATGGTAACGAGCCTCGCTTGCCTGACGCTGGAGGTTTACTATCGCTATTTGCCGCTCTATAAACTCGACGCTGACGACTCGCAAGACAAGAAACCGGAAGACCAAACCGCCCAGGTCAATACGAAGTAACCAAGTGCTGCATGGCCTGAGGCAATCGTCGGCCGTCCGTTACCGCATGAATATCGCCTTGCCTGTGTTGTCCTTTCGCACGCTCAAGACTTCTCGATGGTCCGCGTGCGCCGCAGTCGCTACGACGCTCGTTGCGCTATTCATGCCTCACGCGCTTCGGGCTGAATCACCTGTATTCCAGTTTCTGCATGCTGCGCAAGCCAAGGGATACGGAGAAGTCGCGCTCGATTACCTCGAGCAACTTCGTTCAAGCGGCAAAATGCCGCCAACTTTGGACGAGACTTGGGATTTGGAATTGTCTCGCAGTTATCGAAGCGCCGCCGCGGAGGCATACAACGCCGACGAGGCGCAAGCCCGCATGGCAAAGGCCCAATCACACCTTGATAAGTTCCTCCGCGAGCATCCCGATCACGCCGAGGTGGCTCGAGCGATGGAATCGTGGGGCGACTTGGCGCTCGACCGCGCACTCGAACATCTGCGTATCGCCAACACAATGAAAGATCCGGCGGTCAAGCAGCAACAAATGCAAGCCGCACGTGCCGCACTGGAAGAGGCACGCCCCCGGTTTGTCGACGCGACCGAGCGCTACCACGATCGCTTCCAGGCGATCATGGCTGAAAACAAGGATTTGCCGAGCGGGCGGCAACGCACCGCATCGTTCACTCGCAAGCGGCGCGCCGCCGAAGAAGCTCAGCGTGAGGCGGAACTGTCCTGGCTAGACTGCCGTTTCAAAGCAGCAAAGATCGAATTTTACCTAGGTCAAACGTTCCCAGACCCCAAGTCAAAGGAACGGCAAGTCGCTCTTGCCTCTGCCGCCAAGGCATTCGACACCATTTTCCAGGGATACCGCGAAAGCCTGATCGGCCTGCATGCTCACATGTGGCACGGTCGAAGTGCCGACGAACTGGGCCAGGACCAATTGGCCCTCGATATTTACGACGAAGTCCTGGCCACGGCGCCTGAGGGTCGCGAACGCGAAACGGGTTTGGAACCGTTGTTTGCCGAGGCGCAGTACCACCGCTTGCTGGTCGTGCGGCGAATGCAGGGCTTCAAGGAGTTTCTGAAGCAGGCAAGCGAGTGGCTCCAATCGCGCCGGGCTTGGAGGTCGATGGATGCGTATCAGGGCGTGGCACTCGAAGTGGCACGTAGCAATCTGGAGCACGCCGAGGAAATCGCCGGCCCTCGGAAGAACCAACTCGTGCAAGCGTCACTCTCTCAGTTGGCGGACATCGCTCGCACTCGCGGCGCGTTTCAGCAGGAAGCCATATTGCTGCGGCGGGACTTGACCAAGAGCAGTCCGCACGATCTTTCCAGCATCAAAACGTTTGACGAAGCGTTCGCCGTCGGCGAAAGCGCGGCCGAAAGTCTCGACTGGCCGACCGCGGCCACGGCTCTTGAGAAAGCACTGGAACTTTCTTCCACGACGAAGGATGCCGAACGTTTGGAAACGGCCCGCGCACGACTCGATTATGCGCGCTATCAACTGGCCGCCAGATACTACTCCTCAGGCGACATCGACAAGGCATTGTCGTTGGCTCGGAAGATCTTTGAAGAGCGACCCGAGAGTGCAGTCGCTCCATCTGCATCGGCGCTGGCGGTGTCTGCGGCACTGGCAAGCTATGCGCAGTCCCAGGACAAACAAGCTGCGCTCGATCAATTGAACGCCCTCGCCAAGCAAACGATCGACCGCTGGCCCGACAAACCCGAGGCAGATGATGCCCGCATCGCGCTCGGTCAGGCAAGTCTCGTGCACGGAGACGCCTCCGGTGCCCTGGCGGTATTCGAACGCGTCAACCCGCGGTCGCCGCGGTACCCGACAGCCATGGCCCTGGCCGGACAAACCCATTGGCGGCTATATCTGATCGAAAAACGAAAGGGAGCACAGGCCGATGCCCAGGTGCTGACCGGCGAACGAACGATGGCGGAAGATCAGCTCACGAAAAGCCTGGAGGGCATGAAAAACGCGGCCGTCCCAGGTGAACCCATCTCTCGGTCGCTGCTCGAAACTCAGCTGCTCCTGGCCGAAATCGCCGCCGAATCCAATCGCCCGCAGGCGGCGGCTGAACTGATAGACCCACTCGTCGAGTGGATCCAGGCAAACAGGCCCGACCCGCTTGATAACGTGCTGCTGCGTGTCTTCTTGACTGCTGCCCGTGCGCATCTGGCCGCGGAACAACCGGATGAGGCCGCGAATGTCGCGACACTTTTGCTTGAGGTGGGTCCCGACAACGCGGCGGTCAATGGGGTGCTCGTTTCCATCGTTAAGTCGATCAGCGACACCTGGAAACAGGCGGCCGCCGACGTGATCGAAGCAGGCACTGCTGCGAATCCACAGCGCCGCGCGACGGCAGAAGCCACTGCGGCAGCGCGGAAAGAACTTGTGACCCAATTGATCGCTCGCTTGGTCCCCCGCAAAGAGCAATCGCTTGCGGCACTCATCTTCGTCGCCGATACGAGCCTCGAACTCGACCAGACCGACGCTGCGCGACAACTGTATGAGGCCGTTCTGGCACAAGGCAAGTCTGATCCAACATTCGCCGAGGCAAACGCCGCGGCACTCACGCGCGTCCGAGTGCAGCTCGTCGGTCTGTTGCGGCGCAAGCGCAAAACAGTGCCGATTTCGCTGCCGGACTAGAGCAAGTTGACCAATTGATTTCGGCTCATCCGAATGCGCTGGAACCCAAGATGGAGAAAGGACGGCTGTTGCAGGCCTGGGCCGATATTGAACCGGCTCGCTTTGACGAGGCCGTCGCGCATTGGACAAGGCTCCGGACGCGACTCGCGCACGCTCGCAGCAAACCGCCGGAGTACTACGAGGTGGTATACAACGCGGCCGACTGCCTGTTCCTGGCAGCCCTCAAAGCACGCGATCCGAGCCAAGCTCTACAAGCAGAGCAATTGCTCAATGCGACTTTGGTGCTGAGTCCGCGGCTGAACGGACCGGAGACGGTTGCCAGATATAAGGACCTGTTGCAACGATCGCGCCAGCTGCAGGGGCGCTGACCGAAAATCCTACCGGGTAGATCGGTTGGGAGAGTGCCTTCGTGCGGCCTCACGCCGCGCAAGAATCTCGGGTCACGATCCGTTCCGAGTGGATCAGATGCTGTGCGAGTCTAAGATTTTAGAACTCCACCTGGAACCGCGTGCCAAAGATGTCGAACGGCGCGTACCCGAACAGGTTGTAGTCCGGCATGCTATGGATCCAGTTGAACTGAACACGCGTGTAACGATTCCACCACCAGTTAAGGGCAACAGTTGTTTCGTTAACCTGGCCGGGATTCGGCGATGGCGGCGGCCCCGCGCCTCCCGGTATGATATTGCCCGGATTGATGTTCGTGGCCGCCAAGTTGAGGTACGACCAGCGGAAAGCGAGTTCCCAGGCCCCCCAACCGCACACATTTCCGCGCTTGCCGGTACCGAAGAATTCGCTAAACGGCTCGACGACGTAGTCAAACACGCCCGTCTGCTTGTTGTATCCAATGCTCTCGCCAGTCAGGAAATAGCCACCCTGAAAATAGGCTCCGTAATAAAAAACGGGCGGTCCGTTAAGCTGATTGAGCGACGTACCCAGAAATTCCGTCTGGAAATGGGCAGAGCCATAGTTGCCGGCCAGTTCCACATGGGCAAAGTGAAAGTTGTTGGCTAAGATTCGTCCCGAGTCGAGGACCGGCGGAACTCCGGCTCCGGCCGCGTCACCCTCGAAAAACTCCGGAATGGGTCGGGCCTGGTAGGTCTTCGCAAATGACCCGGTCGTCCCCTGACCGCCAATCTCGCTAAAGTCGTAACCGCCGCCGATGTGCAATAGGTAGCGTCCGTCGGCGGGCTCATCGTAGTACAACAAGTGCGTACCTCGAATGGCAAACGACACGCCGCCGCTATTGCCAAGTTCCGAGGCCCAGCGCGTGTCTCCGATAGTGCCATAGCTCAGGCCCGAGCCGTTGAAAAACGTGAAGCCGGTGGCGTACATACTATAGGCCAAGGTCGTCATCTCATCGTCCGAGACGCGGTAAGCCATGATGCCCGTTCGACGAAAAGGATCCATCGCCTGGTAGGCGATGTTTCGCTCGAGGAATTCGAGGTGGCGAACACTCGTCAGAGCATCCATCGTGGTCGGCTGGCGAAAGTGCCCGATGCGAATCGTGCCGAAGAACGGCAAATTGGATTGTTCACCCCAGATATCCATCAGGCTTGGCCGGCCAACCGTGGCAAAATCGACTTCGACGCTATACCGTGTGAACTCGCTCACGGCTCCCAAGGCTTGGAGACGAGCGCGCCGAAAGTCGACGCCGTCTTTGATGCTCCCCAATGCCGTGTGGCTGTCAGCCGTCTGGCTGAACAAGCCATCATCGAGCTGGAAAAAACCGCTCAGCCGAATGAGCGGCAACTGGGGTGCTTGCGGTTGCCGGTTCAGCAGTTCGACCAACTTGTCGGCCGCGCTCTTGGTCTCATTGCGCATACTTGCCAGTTCGTCTTCTGCCTTTTCCAGCCGGTCGCGAAGGTCCGACAATTCGTCCGCTCCCGCCGGCGTCGGGCTCGGCGCAGGCGCTTGGGCGTACCCGGACGGTGCAATCTGCGGATCGAATCGCATGCCTGCCTCCGGCAGACGTGAGACCCGCGATGACGTCGAAAATGCGCCCGAACCAGGAGTATTCAACGGCGGGCCACTCGCTTGCTGGGCCCAGCCGAACGTCGCCGACGTCATTGCCAGCACAATTCCTGCTGCCACTCGAATGGCGACGCTTCCAAAACGCATGTCTAGCGACCCTCCTGGTCTCGCGTACCGCAGCCCTGCAATGTCCAACATTCCTGTCGGTTATTTCTGTCGCGTCATGATGGTAATTTAGGACAGGGCAAGAACAACTTGCCGCTTGCAACGAATGCTGAACCCTGGGATTACGGTTCTGTAATCCCGGTTACGCGGATCGAAATTGACGGGCGTGACGTGTCGATTGCCAGCGCGGCCAACCGAGATGGCTTGTCCTCTGCCATGCTCCTTCTCTATCGGAGCGTGCTAAACGACAATTTGCGCGAACCTTACGACGCTGAAAAGTCAGGCCAACAGGTAGCGTGGCCGATGACCGGCAAACTCGACGTAACTTGCCGAGCCCGTGAAGATATGAATGCTCGCGGTACGGCAGGCGCCCCGTTGCCACCAATCGCACGGGTTGCCACAGGTGTGAAAGCAGAGCGCCTATTTAGGCTGGACCACACTTCGCGCGAGTGGCTCCCGACGCAATGCGCTAGTCAACTGCTGCACCGTTTCGGCGGGAAGTACACGGCGATAGTCATCGACGTGAGGGTGAATTGCTTTGGGTACTGCGTCCCAACCATAGGTCGTACGCATCCCAAAGTCGTGAGTGGTGCTTGAAGGCACAACATCACTACCATAGACGCTCCATGTGCCATTGTAGAACGTCGAGTTTGGTACGAGATCAAAGCCATACGGCTCACCCGCCCTAGCCAAAACATTGCAGGCCAGCAGGATTGCCGAAGCAACGATAACCATCGAACCCCGCCTGAATCGCATGGCGCAACCCTCCGGCCAGCAGGCCAAAGAAATCTTAGGATAGATTACAAATCAGTAATCGACCTCCATAACCTTAAGTATAGTTCAAATACTTACAAGAAAGAAAGGAAATCCGGCCAGATCCGGCGCGGAATTTCACCCAAGGGACATGCTCCAGTCCCTTTCTGTCAGAAGGGGGCAGAGAGCCTGCTAACTTGCCGCCTGCTTTGCTCCCTCACTGGCTGCGGCCAGGCAGGCCCGCACGTCATCGAGCGGATTCTGCGGGTTCTCTTCGTATTCCAGCGACAGGCACCCGTCGGCCGGGAAATTGACCTTCTTCAAGGCCTTAAAGACGCCCACCACGTCGAGGTGTCCCTGTCCCAGAATGACTCCCTCGGTTTTCGCCTTCTGTTCGGCGAAGTCCTTGAGGTGAATGCCATATAATCGACCTTCCAACAGGTTGATTGCGCGGACCGGATCCTCACCCGAGCGGATATAGTGCCCCAAATCCGCGCAGGCCCCAATCAGTGGGTGGTGGCCATCGACGGCATTGAGCACGTCCGCCACTTTGTCGTAGCGCGCTCCAGGACCGTGGTTGTGGATGGCGATGCGAATCTGGTACTCCTCGCACAGCGTGTCGAGGCTATCAAATGCGTCTTCCGTGGGATCCGCCGAGATGTTTTTGATCCCGGCCTTTTTCGCAAATTCGAACCAGCGACGGTTGGCCTCGTGATCGGCAGTGAACGGATTAACGCCGTGGCCGCGCATCTTGATGCCAAGCGCTTTGGTCTTGCTCTTCATGGCTGCGATGTCGGCCTCCGATGACTTTGAGCTGAAGTGCGCCTCAAACAATTCGACGCTATGAAGCCCGAGCTTATTGATTTCGGCAAGTGCTCGGTCAACGGGAAATTGCCGCAGAGTGTAGCTTTGCAGGCCCACGTCAAAGCCACCGAACCTGTCAGCAGCGTCATCGGCCCACGCCCGCCGTCCAGTGCGAATGGTTGCCCCGGTGGTGATAAGTCCGGCGGCGACTTGCAAAAAACTTCGTCTCGACCAGTTGGCGTGCATGAAGAAGGACTCCCTATTTTCTCTAGATCGAATTGGTTGGAATTCGCATTGGTCAGAAACTCAGTTTGCCGCTTTCTGGGCCGCGGTGTTGGCCGCAGTCAGACAAGCCCGAATGCCCGGCAGTGGATGCTTTCGATCGGCCTCGTATTCCAACGAGAAACAGCCATCGGCCGGGAAATTCACTTTGCCCAGCGCCGCGAAGACTGCTTCCAGATCGAGATGACCCTGGCCAATGATCACTCCCTTGGCCTCGGCGTTGCGCTGATCGTAGTCTTTGAGGTGAATGCCGTATAATCGCCCCTCGAAGAGACGAATAGCGCGCACCGGGTCTTCGTCAGAACGGATGTAGTGCCCCAAATCGGCGCAGGCACCAATCAGTCGATGGCGACCGTCAATGGGGTCTAGAACGTCGACAATCTTGTCGTAGCGTGCACCGGGACCGTGATTGTGGATGGCAATGCGAATCTGGTACTCCTCGCACAGCTCGTCGAGGCTGTCGAAGGCGTCCTCGCTGGGATCGGCCGAAATGTTTTTGATCCCCGCTTTCTTGGCAAACTCGAACCAGCGGCGATTCGCCTCGTGATCGGCCCCAAAACGATCCACGCCGTGTCCCATGACCCGAATTCCCAGGGAGCGAGTCTTGCTCAGCATCGCCTCGATGTCAGCATCCGATGAATTGACGCTGAAGTGATCATCGATGAACTCCACGCTCGGCAGTTCCAATTCGGCGATCGCGGCCAGCACGTCGTCAACCGCAAACGGACGCATCGACGACGTCTGCAGCCCCATCAGGAAGCCCCCAAACCGCATGGGAGTGGGCGCGGCGCAGGCGAAATCTCTACAGTTGGTCGCAACGAGTGCACCGGCACTGACACCCAGAAACTCTCGTCTCGACAAGCAACGCTCCATGCAGGTCACTCCCAGAATTAGCCGCGGTTTACACCACGGGCGACTTTAGCCGCTGGCGACTCGTCACATCATAATTTGCCGACACGGCGGCGTACAGAAACCGCCTTTGTTCCGCCGTTGTCTGGCCAGATCGCCCCGGCGTCGATCCAGCGGCGGATCGTTTCACATTGATCCTCGGTCAGCCGCTCACCCTTGCCCTTGGGTGGCATCACGATCCGATCTTCGTTCCGTCCAGTGACAAACTGCCAGAGATAGCTCTCGGACGCCTTGCCCGGCACGATGACCGGCCCGCTCACCCCGCCTTCCATCGCCCTCGCGCGATCGTCGAGCCGTAGACCACCTTCTTCTTCCTTAGGCCCATGGCATGCGTAGCAATGTTTGGCGAAGATCGGCTGTACTTCGCTGGCGAAGTCGGGTGGCGGCGCGGCGACAACCAGTTCGCAGGCTGCCAATATTGTGAACAGAAATGGCAATATGATATGGATGCCGTATGCTTGCGATCGCTGCATCGTCAATCCACCATCGCTCGACGACGCTTTCGCCGGCCGCTTCGTCCGACGAGCCCCAGTGCCAGCGACCCCATGCCGCTAAGCGCTATTTGCGATGGCTCGGGAAGGATGCTGAGCCTTGTACCCGCGAGCTGAATTTGGTCCGGCGTCAACGGGACGTCAATTCCGTATAGCAACCACTCGTTTTCCACGCCGGGAGCAATCGAGGGATCGAAGGCCACGACGCCGGGGCTCGTGGCCTGCATTGGCAACGTAAATAAGAGGTGCTGGCCCAGCCCCGGGGGTTGTATCGAGCTCGTGACACCCCCGCCGATGAGCGAGTTGGATTCCAACTGTGTCACGTGAATCAGATTGAAGAACGAATCTATTTCGAAGGGCCCCATGGCGGCGATGCGCGACGGATCGAAGGCAACCTGCAAAAAGGCGGAGAAGATTCCCGAAGGGAACGTGTCGGGGCGCAGGTCCTCAACGTAGGCGCGCAATTCGAACTGGCCTCCCAACGGAATCTCGCTAATCGGCTGATCCGTGGCGTCGTAGGCACCAAGAGTTGCCAAGACCAACGGTTCACCCACGGCAGCATTGGCGGTGAAAAGTAATAGCACGAACGCCACGTACGCCAGAACTCGATGCATGAAGTTGACTCCTGTTATCAATGTCGCCGATTTCACTGTTCACATCGCCGAACCACATCACTCAGCTTTGGGAGGGACAAAAAAAGACGGGCCGCCCGCTGCTGTGCAGGCGAAACCCGTCTGTTGGAAACTCGATTCGTTAGCGAAGGACTCTCGTGTTCTGTGCTACGACTTCTTGTTCAGTTCGGCTTCGATCGCCTCGACCACTTCCGGGGCGTCGGGCTTCACTCGGGGGCTGAATCGCTTCACCACCTTGCCGTCGCGGCCGATCAGAAACTTCTCAAAGTTCCACGAAATGTCCCCCGCCTTGGCCGGTTCGGTGTCGAGCGCGGTCAAATACTGGTAGAGCGGATGGATGCCTTCCCCCTTCACCTTGATCTTCGAGAACATCGGGAAGTCAACGCTGAAGTTCGTCGTGCAGAACTCCTTGATTTCCTGATCGGTGCCAGGCTCTTGCTTGCCAAACTCGTTGGCCGGAAAACCGAACACTTCGAAACCCTTGTCCTTGTACTTGCTGTAAACCGCTTCCAACTGCTCGTATTGCGGGGTCAGGCCGCACTTGCTGGCCACGTTGACCATCAGCACCACCTCTCCCTTGTACTTCGACAGGTCGACGTCCTTGCCGTCGATGCTCTTCATCTTGAAGTCGAGCGGGCTCTCCTTGTCGGCGGCCGAACCAGTCGAAACAAAGCCGAACGCCAACAGCCCGAAGGCGACCAGGGCAGCAATCTTCATGGGTATCTCCGATAAACGCGATTGAACGGGTGGGATCAAACCGGAACGCGGGAAACGGAATCCTTCTATCAAACCAGGCAGTCGTGGCATTTGCCAGTCTCGCCAGCGGCCATGCCACGCGATGCTCGGCCGAATGAATGCTCAATCGACCTTGTAGCAGGCTACCGCCCCCCGCGGGCACTGTCAAAGCGCGGCCCGATTTGTCTTTCGCCACACGCATTTCCCGCCCCTTTCCCGCGCCCATGCCCGGCCGTCTGCCCAGCGACACGCTCGCCCCGGCCACGGCGACGTAGGGAGGGGCAGCACCTTTTGTCGACGGCCGTTTGCGAAGTCCAGCCAAGCGAAATTGTCGTAGAAGTGCCGGCGCGATTTCAAGCATGTTTTCGGCAGCGCGAGTTTTTCGGTGTCGCGGTGGCAGCGCGAGCGGCGATTGACGGCCTGCAAACTTCGCAACTGGCCCGGTTCGGAATTCGCAAGATTTTCGAGTGGCATTTTTTCGGGATGAAAGTTGCGCGCACTTTTCTTTTCGCCTTTTGTAACCTGATAAATGACACATGTCGTAGCCCGCAGCTTTCGTATTTTGCCCGATATGAAACATGACGGTCCTCCGCGCGTCCCCTGTCCAGAATTTGCCGACCGTAGGCTAGCCCAACGGCTGGCTCGATTGAAAGAGGCAAAGTCGCAAAGCGGCTTCCATCGCGACGCACGGCAGAAAAATGCGGGTGAGAAGGGTCGGACCGGCGAGAAAAGTTACGGCCCTTGAAAAGGTCAAAGCCATCATCCGGAGCGGGAATGCGATAGAATGCAAATCGGTGCCCGTCCTCAAGACGCCTGGCGGGCGTGCCGCTGTCCTCCTGCCGCAGCAGCCGCTCACCCGGCCCAACGGATCCCGACCGGCCTAGTGATTCGTAAGTGCCCCGACAAACAGAAAAAGGTTCACGTCCCCTTTAATTTCTCCGAAAATCACGGCTCGACGACGCTCCCGAAGTGCCGAACAGGCTGTGGCATTCTTTTTGTACAAGGCGGCAAGTGCACATCCAATCCCACGAAATACGCAGCCATGTCGAGCCTCCTGTATTCGAGCGAGTCCAATTCAACTCGCCATCCTACCAGCGGCTTCCTACATGGCATCATGACGCTGCTTAACCTTGTGCGAAAAATTTGCAGCACACCGGAATGGTCAGGTCGGGGCGACCGGACGGATTGATTTGGGTGAGACCCTGCATTTGTGGCGTGGGAGGGGCGCGCACACATGATCTGAATGGCGACGTCAGAGGGGGCCTTGTCCGGATGTTCGCGGGAAAAGTCATCGCCCATGATGTAGCCAACATAGGTGCTCAGCTTGGCAAGCAGTAGACGAAAACGCTCCTCAGGATCCGGAGTCAAGCCAGCGTCCGTAATGACGAAAAGCAGCTTGCCATCCGGCGTCTTTGCGATAACGTCGATTCTGTCAGTTTGTTCAAGCATCATGCAAGCTTTGGCAGGCGACCTCGAAGGCTATGTTGGCGCCCTATTGTACTGGCGCGAACGAGATACCACTTGCAGACTCAGCTTCCCCGAGTAGCATCTCGATGTTGCCACAGTTACTGTGAATCTCTAGCACGCGACCATCAGGCATTGGAACGATGTCGGCCCCAAAGTAGAGATATTCAGGAGCTTCTTCTGCCATCCAGGTGAGAATTGGAAATCGGCCGTCGAGCGACCTTGAAGCATCTGTTGAGTACGGATCGATATCTGGATCATAGCCACCGTCTATTTGCACTTCCCAGCCGGTGGCGAGGTTGTTCAGTATCTCATGAAACTTTACATACCCTGCGGGATCTGTTACAACTCCCACGCCAACCGTACTGATGTGATCGATTAGAGGGCTGGTCAGTATACCGGCGGCGCGCGGCCATGCTTCGGCAAAGCTCTTGATTGATTCCACGTGGAAGCCATAAGGATTCCGGCCGTTCTTAAGGCCTTGTTGTTTCAATTCGATCGAAGACGTCGAGCGCAGTTCAAAGCCATCATGTGAGCAAGTGATTTCGACGTCGTTCGGCAATCCCAACGAGATAGCACTCTCGAAAAAACGGCGCCGCTGATCGAGGTCCTTCAGTCCGTACACGTGACCCAACCCAACGAGAAAGTTTGGCAATCTTCGTGTTGTTCGTCCAGTTACTGTCAACAGAAACTTGCCAGCGGACGTGTCTGCGTCGGAACGCGTGACCACTCGACAACTTATTCCAACCACCGACACCTGATCATGTGGGAAGTCCCTGAGAAACTCCAGGAGCGTCCCGAGCATCGCCGGTTCATAGCGGCAATCGAGATTGACTTTCACATGGCAGACGACTCCTCCGTCCTGACAAAGGCGAAAGCAGGCGAGAGGCGCCAGTCGGCGGGGGAGGTACACCAGGACTTCATCTAATTCATTGGGTGGTCGCCAGCGTCCATCAAAGCACCATAGACTCCAACGTGCTCCCGATCGATTCTGGCAAATCGTGTCGATTGTCGATCGCAGCTCCTCCACCGAGAGCAGCTGGCTTGACACTACTAGGCGGCCTCCGTCACGCTCAAGCATCATGGCCGCCTATGGAATTGGAAAGTCGACGATTTCGATCGCGTAGCCAAGTCCGTTTTTGTTTCCGTCCTGGAGCCAATCGACGATTCTCTGTGGGATGTTGGCTTCCCCACCCGGTGTGATGTACTTGATGCCCGTTGGAGAGGAAAAGGGGACATCACTGGGAGAGGAAAAGGGGACATCACTGATTTCCATTTCTCGGGCGACCGGGGCCGCGGAGGGTGAAGCCGAGGTCCAGGCGGCTGGCCGTTTCTTGCACCCACGCCGCGTCGCCCCAGGGGCGGCCGCGCTGTACGCATTCTCTTAAGGCCGTCATCGTCTCGCTCGGCAGGGCTCGGTTCACTCGCTCCTGCCAATTCGCCGGCCGCCGCATGGGCCAGCGGCTCAGCGGCAGGTCGGTCGCCCGCGAGGTCCGCCGCCACAGCCCACTCCAACGCCAGTGCTCGGCTCGCCCGACCAGCTTCGCACGCCGTGGGTTGGCCTCCACGTAGCGGCAAAGGGCCAGAAAGTGCTCGTCGCTTTCCACCGGAAAGCTCTTGAACCGGCCCTGGTACAGGTGCCCGCCGCCGCGGCGATGATAGTGCTCGTGGTGCCGCCGCACGTGGGTCACGCCGACCCAGCCCAGCCAGCGCCCCAGCGACTCGTCGGTGCGCGGCCGCACGACGAGATGCCAGTGGTTTGGCATGATGCAGTAGGTCAACAGATCGACCGGATACCGCTCCAGCCCCTGGCCCAGCACTCGCTCGAAGGCGGCGTAATCTTCGTCCTTGTGAAACAGTCGCATCCGCCCGTTCCCACGATTGAGCACGTGATAGATCAACCCGGCTTCGACGGCTCGTGCAGTGCGTGGCATGCCGCCATCGTAACCCTATCCAGCGAACCCCGTCAATTAATCAGTGATGTCCCCTTTTCTTCTCTGTCCCCTTTTCTTCTCCCTATCCAGCGAACCCCGTCAATTAATCAGTGATGTCCCCTTTTCTTCTCCTCGTCGCTTTCCACCGGAAAGCTCTTGAACCGGCCCTGGTACAGGTGCCCGCCGCCGCGGCGATGATAGTGCTCGTGGTGCCGCCGCACGTGGGTCACGCCGACCCAGCCCAGCCAGCGCCCCAGCGACTCGTCGGTGCGCGGCCGCACGACGAGATGCCAGTGGTTTGGCATGATGCAGTAGGTCAACAGATCGACCGGATACCGCTCCAGCCCCTGGCCCAGCACTCGCTCGAAGGCGGCGTAATCTTCGTCCTTGTGAAACAGTCGCATCCGCCCGTTCCCACGATTGAGCACGTGATAGATCAACCCGGCTTCGACGGCTCGTGCAGTGCGTGGCATGCCGCCATCGTAACCCTATCCAGCGAACCCCGTCAAACAATCAGTGATGTCCCTTTTTCTTCCCCAAACAATCAGTGATGTCCCTTTTTCTTCCCCCGCAGTTCCGCCCGCAAAGCCGAGTCACCGCTCGCGCTGACGCCCACTTCCGGCCCGAACTTCTTCAGCCAATTGCGGATCGAGGCGGCGTCCACGCCCAGGCTCTTGGCCGCCTCCACGACCGTATAGCCCTGCTGGTTCACCAACTTGACCGCCGACACCTTGAACTCACGCGAATACACTCGACGACCCATGACACGCTCCTTTCACCGGCATTATGCCAGTTCTGTCGCGCGCCACGAATCGTGGGGAAGGTCATTTGCTCGCTTGGCATGTTTTCGCATTCCTTGTTTTTTCCTGGCTGGCATATGCCACGTTTACGGGCATCCTTTGAGTGCTGAGCGCATGAGAAAAGCCCCAGTGGTCTGAGACCACCGGGGGTCAAGGTTAAGAGCTAAAGGGCTACTTGAACCACTTTCGTAGTACCCACATCAACGCACAACCGACGATTCCTAGAACTGCCGTATTTGGCTCAGGAATGCTTGCCACGCGGAAACCGACATTGAAGTACTGGTAGGTCGGATGGTTCAAGAAGGTCCGCTGCGAGGACGCCAAGCCGCTCACGACGTAGTCAAACGAACCACCCCGCAAGCCCCGAAACGACTCGAAGAGCAGAGCTTCGTTCCATTCCCACACATTGCCCCCTTGGTCAGACGTGCCGTAGAAGCTCTCACTCAAGGGTCCAGCGCTGCCGACCGTCGTCACGTTGCTGTCTAGGCCGTTCCAATCCGCGCCGCCGTTGAAGTTGGCAACGTTCGAGCCAGGGTTACTAATATCGCCCACACTGTTGGCCGTGGCGATCGTGGGTATGGTGTTGCTGGCCGTGGGATAGCGCCAGTAGTTGTCCGCATCGCCTCCCTGTGCGGCCGGTTGATAATAGGCCGCCTTGTACCATTCGTCTTCGCTCGGCAGGAACCACGTCGCTCCCAAGTTGCGGGTGATGCTCAGGCCATTCGAGGGCGTGGGCGTGCCGCCCAACAGAGTGTATGCGCCGGTTTCGGTGTCGCCCGACCCCTGCCCGTTATTGAGCCAGTTGGCAAAGCGGATCGAGTCGTACCAACTCACAAACACCACCGGCTTGTCTGCCATGTTCGTTTTGGTCGCATAGGTGTAGCCGCCGCTGACGCCACTACGAGTGATGCCGCCGAAGGCAATACTGCCCATGTTTGTGTTGTAGAGGGCCAGGGGATCACTTGCTGCCTTGGCGTTCAGGAACGCGGCGTACTGGGCGTTGGTGACCTCGTACTTGCCGATGTTGTACGCGTAGCTGACGCTGCCGTAGCCTGTATAGTCGTTGGCGTTGCCAAGATTGCCCACTGGGACGGTGGGAATCATGACGGCCAATGCTGACAGATTAGACGAAAGAATGACAAAGCAGGGCAGGAGACCACTCAGGCAACGGCGGGCATGTCGAATCATGGTGAAGTTGGCGGATTAGATTGATAAGTCAATGTCCAAGAAAAAAACGCCGCTCAACTGCAACCTCGCGCCGCGAAAGCGGCAATGGGAGGAAAGCAGTTGGACGGCGTTTCAGCGGCGGACTCGTCGGAGGTTTAGGGACGAATGCACATTAAAAGCTGCCCCTTAAGTCGTGTCAAGATTCGCGAAGCAAGCCGAGAGGCTGCGCAAGGCAATACGGCAGGGAAAATCTAACTTCACCTATTAGCCGCAAGGGCAGCCTTAGCCATGGCGGCGAGCCCCTGCGAGGGCTTCGTCGTGGGGTCCAGGACTTCGTGCCCGGCCAGCCGGGCGGTCAGTGCCCGACGCCAGCCGACCCCGCCGTCAGGCGCCTTGTCGATGGCGCCGCACAAGTAGATGCGCATTTGTGACCTCTATTAGACGTTAAGGGTTTCAGATACCCTGTTTTTCGCGGGGAGTAATTAAAGGGGACGTGAACCTTTTCTCTTGCCGACGGGCGGTGTGGGCGGTACGATGGGCGACATGCCTCGCACTGCTCGCACGCTTCTGGGCGGATATGTTTATCATATCCTCAATCGGGCCAACGGCCGATTGCGACTATTTCGCAAAGCGGCCGACTTCGCGGCCTTCGAGGAGATTGTGGCCGCTGCCCATGAGCGTGTGCCGCTGCGGATTCTCGGCTACGTCGTGATGAACAACCATTGGCACTTCGTCGTCTGGCCCATGCGGGGCCAGGGGGAGCAGGTGTCGGACTTCTTCCGCTGGCTCTCGATCACGCACGCCCAGCGCTGGCACGCCCACCATGGCACGGCCGGCATGGGGCACGTCTACCAGGGCCGCTTCAAGTCCTTTCCCGTCGCCAGCGATGAGCACCTGCTGAGGGTGCTCCGCTACGTCGAACGGAATCCGCTGCGCGCCCGGCTGGTAAAGCGTGCGGAGGATTATCCCTGGGGAAGCCTGCATCAGCGGCTGCCGGGGGGCGTTGGCCCAGAGTCGGCCGTGATCCCGCTGGCCGAGCCGCCGGTGCCGCTGGGCCGCAAGTGGGTCGAGCGCGTCAACCGGCCGCAGACCGAGGCCGAGGTGCAAGCCATCGCCGAAAGCATCCGCCGCGGCCGCCCCTACGGCAGCGACGCCTGGCAGCGCAAGGCCGCCGGGCAGCTCCACCTCGAATCCACCTTCCGCCCCCGCGGCCGGCCCAAGAAGGGCCCCGGCGACTGACTTGGCAGCAGCAGAATAGACCTGGCGGTCGGCCAGCGTCTCGGCCTCGAGCCAGTAGGTGCAGGTGGAATACAGCACGTAGTAGGTATAGATGTCATTAATCGCCGGCAGATCGGCCGGGCTGGTGTTGCGCAAGGTCGCGTTCATCAAAACGGCACCAGCAAACGGCATGAGGAACGGACAGGTTGCCAACAGAGAGAAATGTTACCACGGAAGCGGGCGGAAATCAGAAAGGAAACGCGGAGTTGCGGGAGAAGCCATGAGGAGCGGAGGGATCAGAGCTCGGCGGACTGCCGCTCGACTTCCGTGATCGTAAACCGCAGGCTCGAACCATCGAAGACCACCGAGACTCGGACTCGCGCGAAAGCTTTCGCCGAGGTTTCGGTCTTCTTCAAGCATGTCGTGAATGTACCTTGTCCAGGGCCAACTTCGCGGCCGCACATGCGTGCAACTTGCGCTTCGAACTCGCCAAATAGTCTGCTCGGCAATGCGTCCATCTCCAGGGACTCGTCGCCGCGTAGAAAGTGCACAGGACAACCGGTTTCGCCCTGTACGACAACAATCCGATCGTAGGCTCGTGCGACGGCTTCCTCGAGCAGAACGAGCACCAACCGCCTCATCGTGTCGCGGAGCGGCCCCTCGTCACCCGAAATTGCCTCACTCTCAAAGGGCGGTCGCCCGTCCCCGTTGTTCGAATCATGGTTCGACGAATTGCCAGCCATCGCCTCGTCCCAAATAAACGCAACGCCTTGAAATGTACGTAAATTGAATCAGGTGTGCGGAGCCGCGGGCGGGTGGTTGACCGCCCGCGGCGCTGCGAAGCATCGGTTCAAATTGGCGACTGACGTTAGCGGGCAAACGCGGCCGAATGGACGCCACTGCCGAAGTTGCCCCCGCCCGTCATGCCACCGCCCATGCCGCCCATCATCCCCGCGCCTTGGCCCGCTTCGGCGGCGGTGACATTCATGTTATCGACCGCGTGGTCCCGCGATTCGTGCAGGGAGAAGCTGGCGAGCCCTTCGGCGTCGCCGCGCGTCGTCACAAGCCCATCGCGGTCGGTCGATTCGGCGACTTTGGCCTGCATGGCATCGTCGAGAAACGTCTCGGCCTGGGCGATTTTGCAAGTGGGTGCCCGATCGTCTTGTTCGTCGGCCTGCATGACCGCGTCGAGCACGTAGCTGCCGAGCAACTTGGGCCACAGCTTGCGAAACAGGGGCGTCGACTCGAAGGTGTCGGCCGCCTGAATCTCGCCGTTGACTGCTACGATCACGCCGACGACTCGCGACGTTTTGGCGATCGGTTCTTTGAGCGCCGCCGTGTAGGGCTCAAGCTTGTCGGCCACCTCGGGCGCCGTGTAGTTGGCCGTGAAGGCGTCGGAGTCGGTGGGAGCCCAGGTCTGGGCGTTGACTTTGCTGATTGCGTCCCAGACTTCCGATTGCCCCTTGCCCGCTTGCACCGTCAGGCGTCCCGTTTTGTTGAGATAACCCCCGGCCACCGAGAATCGGCCCTCTGCCGGCTCAGTGACGAGCGACGCGGCAGGGTAGGTAACCGGATTGTCCGAGAGCCGCTCGGCCAAGGCGATGGTTTCCTCTTGCGAGCGAGACGCCCAGCGACCGTGTTCGACGCAGTACACCGGGATGGCCATCCGTTCGGTATGGGGCGGCACGATCAGTTCCTCGGCAATCGCCCGATCCTGGTTTCCGCCGACGATGATCTCGCCGGGCATGAGGTACAAGGGAGCATCAGATCGATTTGTCACCAGCAGCTGATTGACGTCGTCGCTGGCGGCGTATTGTTCGGAGCCGGTCTCGTCATCAGGCGCGTTTGGCGGCGGGTTCGGTCCGGCAAAGGGATTGTCCGCCGGCTCGGAATTTGCCGCGGCCTGGCTGACGTCCGCGTCGGCCGCGAAAGGATCTTCGCTTTGGCGAGCCGGCCGCGCGCCCAGTTCGGAGACTTGAACCTTTCCGGACGCCAGCCCTTCGGCCAAGGTGATGAAGCGGTCCTGGTTCCTGGCGACTTTCGAAGCCACGGGAAAGATCGTCAGGTTTTTGAACCGGATCGGCCGACCGACAATTAGATCGGGCGAGTCGTCGACCGCGTTTTCAGCCGGCGGTTGAGACGGCCGCGTTGCCTGGCGGTATCCCCAGGCTCCGATCAACGCAGCGGCAATTGCCCCGCCTACCAGGTAGCTCGTAGACTTGCGCATCGCATCCTCCCTCTGTTCCTGTGCAGCTTTTCCGACGACAGGCGAGACGATGGGACCGGACGCGACGCACGGAGGCATTTCTTCAGACCTTCGCGCAATCGCGAACTGTTCCATCGGCCTCGCAGGTGCAAGAAAGCTGCGGCCTCAGAATAATGCGGCGACCACGATTAGCCGCCCGCGTGAACGCCTCAAATTCACGCCCGCTCGATCCAGCGAAAAAGAGATGGATGAATGCGTTGGCCAGATCAGCCAACCGGTTCAGTATATCGAGAATGGCAAAACGCCGCCAACAAATGGAAAGCTGGGTAGCGGTTCGATCCAACAATAGGTCGACGGCCGACCCAGGCTTCTACTTCCGCGGCCAGGCAACGAGCAGCAGCGCAGCAATACCCACCGCGGCCAGCACCAGGCTGCCTGGCTCCGGGATCTGCGTGATGTATCCGTGGGTGCCGGTCGAGTCCGAATACACGCCAACCAGTATGTTGCCCGAAATGCCGGTGACGTTCGTGGACGAGCTGCCGGGAACATCGATGGTCGTGAAGGATGTGCCGTTGTAAAAAAGACCATGCTCATGGAATGACACGTCGCGGTACTCACCGACAATGTGGATGCCGTCGGTCGCATACAGAAACGTGCCCTTGACGGCGATTGGATTGTCCAACGTTGTGTAGGCGGACCCGTTGTAGATGAAACCGTGTTCCAGATCGCCGGCGTCTTTGTAGTAGCCCACGATGTCGCTCCCCCAGATGCCTATCGCCAGGGTGCCGCGTGCAGCCAACGGATCGTCGAGCGTGGTGTACTGCAATCCATCGAACAGAAATCCGTGGCTGAAGTCGCTCGCGGAGAATTGATAGGATCCGACAACGTTGCCTCCGAATACGCCCCGCGCGGAAGTTCCTCCAAACGAACCTGTTTGACCCGGGACGTCGACGGGCGTAAACGTCGCGCCATTGTACAGGAACCCATGTGATTTGCCGGTCGCATCTCGATAGCCACCGACAATGGTACCGCCGTAAATGTCGCCCAGTCCGCTGCTCACTGCCCCCGGATAGTCGATGGTTGTGAACGATGAGCCGTCGTAAACAAAACCGTGCAAGACGCTGGAAGAGTCTTTGTAGCTACCCACCACGGTGCTCCCGGAAATACCAGAGACCTGGGTGCTGGTCGATCCGGGATAGTCAATCGTGTCGAACGTGAGTGCCGCGGCAGGCTTGGCGAGCACGATGGCGACAATCAAAACGAGGCTTCCGAGAATGAAGCGGACAGTTAGCGACATGGAACCTTCTCGACGATGCCAACAAAAGCCGCTCGGGATAACGACTATTGGTACCCTAGTGAGCGGTTACTTGAACGTCAAGAAAAAACTTCGAGCTCAGTCGAGCCACGTGCCGCTCGGCTGCCCGCGGCAACTTCCGCAGCTCGCGACGCACCTTAAAGCTCCACCACAAATACCGCGTGGGGTTGTCGGGGCACGGGCTGAGTTCGAAAAGCATTTAGGGCAACCAGGTGCTGGGGACGCGACGAACCGTCGGCGGAAATAATCTGGCGATTGAGCCATCGCATGATGCAGGGGATCAGGTCGACGCTTGCCCGCGCCATGAACGACCAGACATAGAAATACAAATGCAATCGTTGTAGCGCACCGGTACCCGAGCAACGGCAGCGACTCGGTAGACGGACCGCGTGGGCAGGCTCCCCCTTGTCACCGGCACACTGCACGGGGTAGCATTGCTCGCACCTGCACTCCGAAATTGCCCACCACGAGGTCCCCGGTGCACGTGATCGAAACGCTGGTCAATGCAAACCTGTTGGCGGCCGCCGAGGAGACATCCTCGATGACGCTGCCGTTTTTGCGGCTGTATGTCTTCGTGCTGGCCGGGTTTGTCGGCTATCAGATCATCACGAAGGTGCCGGCCCTGTTGCACACGCCGCTGATGTCGGCGACCAACGCCATTAGCGGCATTTCGCTCGTCGGTTCGCTGGTGGCGGCCGGCGCCCAGCATAGCGGTTACAGCACCTTTCTGGGCTTCGTGGCCGTGACGGCGGCCACGATCAACGTTGTCGGCGGCTTCATGATTACCGACCGCATGCTCAAAATGTTCAAACGCTACGAACGAAAAAGCTGATGCCGACGACCCTCGCAGTGCTCGAAAGAATCCTCGCAGCCGCCCCCACTGCCGCGCAGCACGCGGCCGAAAACCACGGCCTTCGCGAGGTGTTCATTCAGGGCGCCTACCTCACCGCCAGCGTGCTGTTCATTCTGGGGCTGCGCGGCCTGACCGCTCCGGACAAGGCGCGGCGCGGCATGCAACTGGCCGCCATCGGCATGCTGGTGGCCGTGGTCGGCACACTGATCGACGCCCGGATTATCAGCTATATCTGGATCATCCTGGGCTTGATTCTGGGCTCGGGCATCGGGGCGGCGATTTCCATCTGGATGCCGATGACGGCCATTCCGCAGCGAACCGCCATTTCGCACGCATTTGGCGCGCTGGCCGCGACGCTGGTCGGCATTTCACATTACGACTATTTAACCCGCATCCTGGCCGAGGGCGTCGGCCACATCGAAATGGCGGCGCTGGGGTTCGAAGTGATGTTCGGCTCGCTCACCATCACCGGCAGCTTGATGGCGTTCGGCAAACTGCAAGGGCTGTTGCCCAGCGCGCCGATTACGTACCCGCGCCAAAACGAATTCACCATCGGGCTGTTCTGCGTGACGGCGTTGATGTTTCTGTATCTGATTTTTGCCCCCAGCGACTGGGGTTCGCACGCCACGGTGTTCTATCTGATGGTGCTCGCCGGGCTGGCCGTCGGCGTGCTGCTGGTGATACCGATCGGCGGGGCCGACATGCCGGTCGTGATTTCGCTGATGAACTCGTACGCCGGACTGGCGGCCTCGGCCACCGGTTTTGCACTGGGGAACAACGTGCTGATCATCGCCGGAGCGCTCGACGGGGCGAGCGGTTTCATCCTGTCGATCTTGATGAGCAAGGCGATGAACCGCTCGTTTACCAACGTGTTGTTCGGCGCGTTTGGCACGCCGGTGGAGTCGGGCGACAAAGCGTCGATGGCCGGCATGACGGTGCGCAGCCTGTCGGTCGAGGACGCCGCGGCGCAGTTGGCCTACGCCGGCGAAGTGATCGTCGTGCCCGGCTACGGGATGGCCGTGGCGCAGGCCCAGCACCAGGTGCGCGAGCTGGCCGAGCTGATCGAAAAGCGGGGCGGCGACGTGAAGTTCGCCATCCATCCGGTGGCCGGCCGCATGCCGGGACACATGAACGTGCTATTGGCCGAAGCCAACGTGCCATATGACAAGATGCTCGAGATGGACGAGATCAACGACCAATTCGCCCGGGCCGACGTGGCGCTGGTCATCGGCGCCAACGACGTGGTAAACCCAGCCGCGCGCAACGACCGCTCGAGCCCAATCTACGGCATGCCGATCCTGAACGCCGACCAGGCCAAGAGCGTGATTGTGCTGAAGCGGAGCATGAACCCCGGGTTTGCCGGCATCGAGAACGAACTGTTCTACGACCCCAAGTGCTCGCTGTTGTTCGGCGACGCCAAGAGCTCGCTCACCAAGCTCGTGGCGGAAGTGAAAACGCTTTAGCGCGCCGCAGCGTTTAGCCCGGAGGAGGCGCCGACGGCGCGTGGAACGGCCAAGCGAGCTACGTCACCACGCAAGCTGTCCCGTTGGTCCCCGCGGCCAACAGTGTGGCATTGAGCGCGCCTCCACTGACCAGCAGCTCGTCGAGCGCCCGATCCACGTCCAGTTGTTCGATCTCGCCGGAGTCGGCCCGTTCCAGGTGGAACTGCACCGAGCGCCGCATGAGTTCCTTGATAAAGGCGGCGCTGACACCTTCGGTGCGCCGTACGACGTCGCGCATCACCGGCTCGCCTAGCGACACGCCCTGCGAATAGAGCCGTACGAGCTTTTCGCGCCCTGCTTCATCGGGCACGGGAAACTCGATCGCCTGGTCAACCCGGCCCGGCCGCGAGGCCAGCGCGCGTTCTAGCGTCTCGGGGCGATTGGTGGTCAGCACGAACAGAATGTCGGCGTCCTCCTTGAGGCCGTCCATCTCGTTGAGCAGCCGGTTGAGTAAGGCTTCTTCGCAAGGACTGCCCATCGCTTCGCGGTCGCGGGCGATCAGGTCGGCGTCTTCGATCACTACCACGCTTGGCTGCAGCAGCCGGGCCAGCGCCATGTACTCGGTGAGCACGCCAACCTGCTCCGACGAAATCAATAACGTCGTATGCCCCTTAAGCGCCCGTGCCAGGTAATGAATTGTGTGTGTTTTGCCGGTGCCAGGCGGACCGTAGAACAACAGACCCTTCTTGGTCGACTGGCCAAGCTGACGCAATCGATCTCGGCGGCCGACGAACTGGATGACGTTGCGTTCGAGCAGTTCGAGCGTCTTTTCGGGCAGGATGACCTGCTCGCGCTCGACCGTACGCAAGCGATGCACGGTGATGCCCGACGCTTCGCCGAAATACGACCGCTTGGTCTCGAGCGACAGAATCTTGCCGCGATACGACTGGGCCTTCAGCACCGAGTCTTCGAGGTGCTTGTAGAAGGCCTGCGCGAGGCTCGTGCCGGCGTCGGTGTTGGCCGTGGCCACGTGAAACCGTAGCCCCGGCTCCTCGTTATGACGCTCTTGCGCAGAGACGACCACGGCGTAGCGCTCCTGGCCACGGGCGAGCAGCCAGAGTCCATTCTTCAGACAGTTGACCGGCTCCTCCTCGCCAATGTCGATTTGTTCGTACTGCGGCGGAGCAGCCAACGCCGGGGAGTGCTCATCGGCGAGCAGGCCGGCAAAGTCCAATCCGCCCATCCAATACTCCTTCTTCACACCACAGAAGCGAACAATACGGACATCCTGCGCGAACAGCTTGTCGACGGCCTGCTGCAGGTCAGCCCGCACGCGAAACGGAAAGGTTCGTTCGGAGACCGTCAGCGATTCGATATCCAGCGGATGAAAGTGACGATCCAACAGATCCGCGATGCGTTCCAGACGCCGCCGACGGCGGCGCGAACTGACGAAGCGCCACACCAAAGGTCCGACGCCAACGCCGATCGCCAGCGGCACAAGCACCCACAACAAATTTTGCCAGAAGGCCATGACTTGAAACTCCGACGCGGTTTAGAGCATTGAACAGTGACTCCACAAAACGCCGGCAGGTTCGCCAGTTTTATTCTAGCGGAAGTGGGTGAAACGGTGGGGAGGTGTCAGATACTCCGTAGGTCTTGTCGCCAGCACGCACGACGGTGATCAGCGAAGCCGAGTGGCCCACCTGTCTGGCCGAGCGGCAATGAAACGACTGTCGGCACACGGAAAAACAGAAGCGACTGTTGCGCACTGGGGCTGGAGAATGAGATATTCGGTCGCCAGGCCTGGATATCAATCGAGCTCCGCTTCGTGGCTTGAGGCGCGGTCACATCGACTGCCCCTCACTCCAGCTCAATCGCCCCTTCCATCCAGTCCTTTTCCGGCGGCTTGAGGCCCAGCAGATCGCGCACGGCCTGGTTCACAACCTGGCCGTCTTTGGCGACTAGCGTGTCGCGGGTGATTTCGTCGCTGGTGTCGATGTTCCACTGGCCATCTTTGGTGAGGTGCGCGAGCAGCGTGGTGACGTTCTTGGCGAACATCTGGCTGGCGTGGTTGGGGACTTCGGAGGGGAGATTCGTGGGGCCGAGGATGCTGACGTCGCTGGTGACGATAGTTTCGCCCGGCTTGGTCAGTTCGCAGTTGCCGCCGCGCTCGGCGGCCAGGTCGACGATGACCGAGCCCGGGGGCATCGCCTCGACCATTTCGGCGGTGACCAGCGTGGGGGCTTTTTTGCCGGGGATGGCGGCGGTGGTGATTACCACGTCGTTTTGAGCCACGACTTCCAGCATCAACTCGCGCTGCTTGCGGTAGAACTCCTCGTCCATCGCTTTGGCATAGCCGCCGGCACCTTCTGCGGCGCCGGCTTCGAGTTTCATCTCGATGAACTTCGCTCCCAGGCTTTGCACCTGTTCCTTGACGGCCGGCCGCACGTCGTAGGCCGAGACGACGGCCCCCAGCCGCCGCGCCGTGGCGATCGCCTGCAAACCGGCAACGCCCGCGCCAATGATGAACACCTTGGCCGGGGTGATCGTGCCGGCGGCGGTGGTCATCATGGGGAAGATTTTCGGGAGTGTGGTGGCGGCCAGCAGCACGGCCCGATAGCCGGCGATCGACGCCTGCGAGCTGAGCACGTCCATCGCCTGCGCGCGGCTGATCCGCGGCACGAGTTCCAAGGCAAACAGCGAGACGCCGGTGGCGGCCAACTCTTGCGCGGCGGCCGGCTGGCCGAGCGGATCGCAGAGGCCAATGACGACCTGCCCTTGGCGGAGGTTGGCCAGGTCGGCTTTGCCGGCCTCGGGGTTGGCGCCGAGGGCCCTGACTTGCAGCAGACAATCGGCCGAGAGGGCTTCGACTCGGGAGACAATTTGGGCTCCCTTGTCGGCGTATTGCTGGTCTGGGAAACCGGCCCCCCGCCCTGCCCCGGCTTCGATACGGACCTGCCAGCCAGCTTTGACCAGCGTGGCGACCGAGGCGGGAATGAGGGCCACGCGGCGTTCGCCGGGAAACGACTCGGTAACGGCGGCAACAATCATGGGGCGAGCGACTTAGGGATGAAGGTTGGGCGCGGAAGTGCCCCGATTGTGGCAGAATCGGCGGTCGACCGAAAGCGGGTCGGGGACGTGCGTGTTGGCGGAACAGGAAAGTAATGTTGTGAGATTCCTGGTATGCGGTCGCAGGGAAAGCACGGCTGGGCGAGCCAGCCGCGGCAGCCAACAACTTTCATGATTCGCATAATTGCCGAGCGGTAGGTCATGAGTTGGCCTGACAGGACAGCACAATTCGCTCCACGTCAGGCCAAGGCCTGACCAACGCCAGCCGTAAAAGCCGCGGGGCTCTGCCTTGAACGAACGGGCTGGAGCCGCTAAATTAGCGGTTTCCCCTACGGGGGCTGGCGGCCGCCATGTTATGCGCTGGCCCGGCTCCCGACACGCGAATCAAGAGTGAAACATGCAGACGGCAACTGTCAAAAGCTACATGGCCAAGCCCGGCGAGTTGGAAAAGAAGTGGTGGCTTGTCGATGCCAACGAGAAGGTCGTCGGCCGGCTGGCCAGCGATATCGCCATGATCTTGATGGGCAAGCATCGCCCCACCTACACCCCGCACACCGACACCGGCGATTACGTCGTGGTGATCAACGTCGACAAAGTTGTCTTGTCGGGCAAGAAGTGGGACCAGAAGGTTTACACTTGGACCACGGGCTACCCCGGCTTGCAGAGCGAAACGGCCCGCACGCGCTTCGAGCGCGATCCGGCGTCGATTCTGACCGAAGCCGTGCGCCGCATGCTCCCGAAGAACAAGCTGGCGACCAAGATGCTCGATAAGCTGAAGGTTTATGCCGGCAACGAGCATCCGCACCAGGCGCAGGATCCACAGCCCAAAGAGTTGGCTATCAAGAAGTAGCCGGCAGTCAATCACCAATCATTCACCGTCCAATTCCTCCCGCAGGATTGAAAGAGCTAACCGATGGCAGAGGCCGCGAAAGTTTCGAAAGCGAACGACAGTTTGGGTACCGGACGCCGCAAGACTTCGGTTGCCCGCGTGCGCGTCCGTCCGGGTAAGGGCACGATTCTGATCAACGATCGCCCGTTTGACGAATTCTTCGTCAACGATCGCGATCGCCGCAATGTGCTGGCGCCGCTCGAAAAGAGCGGCAAGCTGGACGCGGTCGACGTGTCGATTCGCGTGCATGGCGGCGGCACCACCGGCCAGTCGGGCGCCTGCATGCTCGGCATCGCCCGGGCGCTGATCAAGTTTGACTCCGAGACGTTCGATCCCTTGCGGCACAATCACCTGCTGACTCGCGACAGCCGCATGAAGGAACGCAAGCACTACGGCCTGCGTGGAGCCCGCCGCGGTACGCAGTTCTCGAAGCGTTAAGAGCGCGACGGCCAACGAAAAACCAAGGGCTGGAAGTCGACTCGGCTTCCGGCCCTTTTTCGTGCGCCAAGCCAACCGTGCCGCAAGCCGGTGCCGAACGTTGCCGCCGGCGCGCTAGGGCTGGAACGTGAGATAGCCAAAGCCCTCGGGCACAATCTCAGGCGCGGCGGGAGTGGTCCACGATTGAAAGCCGACGCCCGGAACCACGCGCTGCACTCCCACTGCCCACACGGTTTTGGCATCGGGCGATTGATCGCTCAACTCGGCCAACGGAATGGCGGCTTCGGCCGTCCACTGCTGGTCGTTGCCGTCCGACGCGACAAACCAGGCAGGGTTCCAGGTCGGGTCGTGCCAGCAGCTTTCGGCCGTCCAGCCGCGGTGATCAATTGCCAGGCGATAGAACGTGGCGTAGTCACGATCAACGTCAATAAGCAGCTCCACGCGATCCTGATCGTCGAGATCGGCGTCGCGCGGCCGCGGCTTGTCGGACGATTGGTAGCGAAACGGCTCGGCACGCGTACAGCTCACGCCGATGTAGAGGAACTCGTCGTCGTAGGCCAGCATGGCCACGGCGCCCCACTGGCTGTCGTCGCGCTGAGGACTGCACAGCTCGACGACGTTGGACGCGTGCCACAGCGGCTCGTCGAGCTTGCCGTCGAGATGCGGCTTGCCCGGCGTGCGCGGACAACTCCAAAGCGGCTTGGGCGGCTGATCGCTGCGCTCGCCAGTGAGCCAAAGCTCGCTTTGACCGCAGGCCCACCAGGCGTCGGGCGGGCGATGGTGCCGCAGCGCTTGATAGAATCGGTTCGCGGCTCCCGAGAGACCTTGCCGCCGCTGGGACACGGCAAGTGGGAATCGGACGCGCGGCTCGAAGGCATAGGCTGGTTCGACTTGTTCGAGTTGCTCGGCATAGCCGCACGCCTTGGCCCAGCGCTGACTTTGAGCAGGGTCCGCCACCAGTCCCCCGGCCGTCACCACGCCGGACTCGGCGGCAACTCCGCCGGCCCGACGCACAGCCTCGGGCGAACCGGCCGCCGGCAGCCCGCCGCCGACGGCAAAGCTCTTACCTGGCACAAGCACGTGCGCCGTGGCCTGCTGGGCCGTGATTTGTCCGGCAGCCCGCGCGCGGTGTGCCGTTTCGCCGCTGGAGTAATACTGTACGAGCCAGACGAGTGCCGCGCCGCCAAGCGGATGGTTGGCGTACCGCTCGGCGATGACCTCGTAGCACTCGGCGGCCATGTCGGGCCGGCCTTTCATCCAGTAGCGCTTGCCGAGTTGAAACAGCACCTCGGCGGCTCGGTCGGGCTCGAGCCGCCGGGTTTGATCACCGATGTTTGCCAGAAAGTGACCGCTGGCCGGGCTATTGTCGGCCTGCGCCAGGATGGCCTGCAAGTTGCGAAACATCTGCGCCTCGCGTTGAGCGGCCGCCAGGTTGTTCCGCGTGGTTTCGGCATAGGCGCGCCGGGCTTCGCCACCGGGCGAAAGCGCGATCCCGCTGAAGAAGTCACGCTCGCCGAGTCCCTGGGGAATCTGATCGATGAGCAACCGAAAACCGACGTTCGGCTTGGGCGCCACGTACTGCCGGGCCACCAGTCCGCGGGCAGGCGAGGCGAGCTCGCCAATCGAACGTCCCAGCCGCGCCGTGACCTGGGCCGTATTGATGTTCGTAGTGCCGACTCCGTCGCCGAGCGCGGCGTAAACCTTCTCGACCTTCCACGGCTGCAAGCCGGCTTCGGCAATATGTTCGGGGTAGTGCTTCGGATCGCCGGCGTGTTCGGCCGCGGTGAGGACCATCTGGTTGATCGCCAGGGCCAACGGATCTCGGGCGTCGGCGGCCAGCGTAAACACCACGCTCGGACGCCACATGCGGATGCGACCCACGATGTGGCCTTCGAGCTTGGCCAGGGCCTGACCGTCGTTCACCCGATTCCAGTCGTCGATCAATTGATCGGCCGAAAGCTTGAGATCCGCCGAACGGAGCGGAAACCGCCAGGCCACCGAGCCCACGCTGGCTCCGGCCGCGACACTCGATTGATGCGCAAGCGCGTCGGGATCTTCGGGCGAGCGGATTTCCGCATCCTCGCGGTTTAGCACTTCCATGACACCGAGATAACCTTCGTCGGCCGCCAGGCGGGCGATGAGTTCGTGTGGAAGTTGCGCTGGCCGGCTGAAGAATCCCGCGAATGCGCTCTGCGCGCCACCGGATCGTTGGCGGCGCCAGGTTCGGCCGCCGTCGGTGGTGGCCAGAATCGTGCCGAGGTCGCCCACGGCCCAGCCGAGTTGGTCGTCGACGAAGAAGAGACTGCGGATCGGCAAGGTTTGGCGCGTGTCGGCAGAATTCCAGGTTTGGCCGCCGTCGGCGCTGTGCAAGACGCGCGTGCCGGGAGTTCCGGCCACCCAAACATGGTTGCCGCGAACGGCCAGCGCGCCGTAGTCGAACTGCGTGGCGGCGCCTGGCGGCAGCACGCCGGCAGTGGTCTGCCAGCTCTTGCCGGCGTCGCTGGTTTGCAGAATCAGTCCGCCGTCGCCTACCAGCCAGCCGCCGGTCGGCGCGACGAGCTTCAGGCGGTTCAATGTGCGCAGGCCGAAGTCCGCCGGTCGCGGCTCGACGCCCCGTCGGCTGGCCGTGGCCACCAGGCTATCGCGGCCGGCAAGCGCGGCCGTGTTGGGATCGAGAAAATCGGCGGTTAACCAGGCGCGGGCCACTTCGCCCGGCACGGCCGACCAGCTTCGTCCACCGTCGTTCGTGGTATAGACCCCGCTGGGAAAAAGTGCGGAACTCTGTCCCACGGCCCAACCATCATGCGAGTCGAAAAAACCGATCTGCCGGATCGCAGGCAGAATGCGGTCTCGCTGGATCGTCCAGTGCTGACCGCCGTCGCGGGTTTGCAGCACAACGCCCACCGTGGCATGCGTGTAAGGCTGCGTGTAGCCGCCGGCCGCCCAGCCGATTTTGTCGTTCAGAAAAAACAGGCTCGACAAGCGGCACTCGACGCCCGAGTTCTGCGTTTCCCAGTTCGTGCCGCCATCGACGGTGTGCCAGATGACACCCCGATCGCCCACGGCCCAGCCCTGCTGGCTGTCGACGAATTTGACGTCGGCCAGTTGTGCGTCGGCCAACATCGGGTCGGCGTGCAACGGTTCGATGGCCAGCGCCGCGGCGGCAAACAGCCACGTACAGAACCAGGTGACGGAAGCTCGGAAGCTCAGGCGACGTGTCATCCTTGGCGTTCGCTCCTGAAAAGGAGGCCGGCCCGAGGGTGCGGGACGGCGCAGCGCAGCACGAAGAGGGGCAAAAAATCCGGCGGATTGTAGCGGGGAGGGCCGCCAGGGCCTAGAGCGATCGAGCCCATGCGTGAGCATGCAAGATTGTTCGAGCCGGGTGGCCTATAGGCTCGGTCGGAGGCTTCTATTAAAACATACGGTTTCCCGGCTGTTGGGCGTCGTCGGACGGGAAAACGTGGTAGTCTGAAAGATGTCGTTCGATCAACTTGTGGAGCTGCTTCGATGCGTGTGATCGTGGAACAGGATAAGGATGGCGTCAGCCGGCGAGCCGCCCAATTCGTGGCACAACTAGTGCGCAAACGCCCGAACTGCGTGCTGGGGTTGGCCACCGGGAGCACGCCGCTGGGGATGTACTCGGAGCTGATTCGCTTGCACCGCGAGGAGGGACTCGACTTTTCGCGGGTCGTCACGTTCAACCTCGACGAGTACGTGGGGCTGACCGCGACCCATCCGCAAAGTTACCGCTTCTTCATGCAGCAGAACTTGTTCGACCACATCAACATCGATCCCCGCGACACACACGTGCCCGACGGCCGGGCGCTCGACTTCGAAGCCTACTGCGAGCAATACGAACGGCTGATCACCGACGAGGGTGGCATCGACCTGCAGGTGCTGGGCATCGGCAGCGACGGTCACATTGCGTTCAACGAACCCGGTTCATCGCTCGGCAGTCGCACGCGGCTCAAAACGTTGACGGCCGAAACGGTGCGCGACAACGCCCGCTTCTTCGGCAGCGAACAGGAAGTGCCGCGACTGGCCATCACGATGGGCGTGGGCACGATCCTCGAATCGCGGCAATGCCTGCTATTGGCCGCCGGGCCGCACAAGGCCAAGGCGATTCGCGATACGATCGAAGGGCCGATCACGGCGCAGGTCACGGCCTCGGCACTGCAACTGCACCGCGACGTGATCGCCATCCTCGACGAGGAAGCGGCGCGACTGCTCGAGCGACGCGACTACTACCTGGAAGTCGAACGCGCGCAGGCGGCGTTGCAGGCCGGGCAACTCAAGGGCCAGTAGAAGCGTCCTGTCGTGGCGCCGAATCCGCACCCCAATTCAATTTGAGTCGGACTCGGTTTGCTCCGCCGAATCGGTCGGTTCGGAGGCCGGCGGTTCGACCGGCTTTACCTTGTCGGGTTCGGGCGCGGTGAATTGTTCGCGAAAGAAGCCTTGGAACTCGCTGTTGGCCTCGGGGTTCAGCAGCGCCGTGCGGCGCCCGCCGGCCAGACCGATCTGGCGGGAGTCGAAGTCAAACAGCACGGTGGCCCAGTCATGCCCGTCTTCCACGGCCAGGCCGTGCGTCCAATGCGGTTCGGCGGTCGTGGGCTCGCCCCAATCATACGTCGTATCGACCACCAGAGCGCGCCGCAGGTTGGTAATGCCCTTGGCGGCGGCGGCGTCTTTCGAGTGGACGATCATCCAGGGCGTGCCGTCGAACTCGACCGCCTTGGCCGTTGGCATCGGCGGCGGGTTGTCCGGTTCGCCCTCGGCCGGCGCGGGGGCTCATCTTCCGGCTCGTCGTTTTCGCCGAGCGAGAGGCCGGCGGCCGGCTTGCCGAGTTCAAGCACTTCGACCTGCGGCGCCTTGTCGATGAGCAGCGCGGTTTGCGTACCCCAAAAATCCTGGGCCCGCTGCTGACCGCGAATTTGATACAAGACGCTCGACACCGCGGCGACCACCGCCACCAACAGGATAATCAAGATCGTGATCTTGCCGCGTTGCATGGCGTTTTCCGAACGCTAGTGGGCCGTCGACCTCGAGATGCGCGGGCCACTAGCCACGCGCCACGGGGGTAGTATACTGTGAGGCAATCGCCAATCGATTCGTCATCCTATTGCCTTGATATCCGTATGTCCAACGAGTTCGATCCGTATCGCGAAGCCCTGGTGATGGAGGTCACGACCATCTGGCCGGACGAGTACGACGACTGGGAACCGACCGATCGTCGCCATATCGAAGAACAATTGCACGCCGACCCGGCCAACGCTAACGAGTTGGAATACGTCCGCATGCACACCGGCTTTGTACGTCAGATTACGGTCACGCCAGAAGATCTACAGCGTCTGGGCGCGTAGCCCGTCGCCCAGACTTGGTAGCCGGCATTCGTGCGATCCAGGCCGTGCGGGGCAATCGAGGGGCAGCCACCGGGCCTGTGTGCCCCCGTCAATTGGAGCCCGTCTGCCCGCAGCCAGTCCCCTCGATTGCCCCGCACGGCCTGGGCTTGTGTTGGTAGATTAATACCTTTGGCTGGCACACGGCTGGACAAGCCAGCCGTGGTACCCAATCGCGTGTTGCAACCAGGAACCCAAGTCGCGTGACGACCGTCGAAGTAAAGCTGAGCGAGCGCAGCTATCCGATCGAAATCGGCACCGACAACTTGCGCGATCTAGGCCCGTTGGTCAGTCGCCTGTGCCGCTTGTCACATGCCGTGATCATTACCGACGAGCACGTCGAAACGCCGCATGCCCTGGCCGCCGCCACCAGCCTGTCGCAGGCCGGAGCCGATGTCGATCTGCTGGTCGTCGAGCCGGGCGAAGCCACCAAGAACGTCGCCTCGGCAGCCGGGCTATGGGACAAGTTGCTCGAACTGGGAGCCGATCGCAAGACTGTGATCGTTGCGGTCGGCGGCGGCGTGGTCGGCGATCTGGCCGGGTTCGTAGCGGCGTCGTTTGCTCGCGGGTTGGCTTTCGTGCAGGTGCCCACCACGCTGCTCGCCCAAGTCGATAGCTCCGTCGGCGGCAAAGTCGGCGTCAACCTGGCCGGCGGGAAGAATATGGTCGGAGCTTTCTGGCAACCACTCGGTGTGCTGATCGACACTTCGGTGCTCGACACGCTGCCCGAGCGTGAATATCGGGCCGGACTGGCCGAGGTGGTCAAGTATGGCGTGATTCTGGACGCTGACTTTTTCAGTTATCTCGAAGACCACGTCGCGGAACTCTCGCAGCGCGACTCGGGCGTACTGCAGCATGTCATCGCCCGGTCCTGCGAACTGAAGGCAGACGTGGTGGCCGCCGATGAGCGCGAGCTGACTGGACTACGGGCCGTCCTCAATTACGGACACACCTTTTGCCATGCCCTGGAAACCGTGACTGGCTATGGCGAGTATCTACACGGCGAAGCCGTCTCGCTGGGCATGCTCTGCGCCTCGCGGCTGGCCGAACGCTTGGGTCGGGTGGACCGCAAGTTCACGGCGCGACAACGCAAGCTGCTGAAGGCCCTCAAGCTGCCGGTGGATTTTCCGCAAGTCGACCCACAGGCGCTGCTCAACGCGATGGCACACGACAAAAAAGTCGAGCACGGCAAGCTGCGATTCGTGCTGCCGACCCGGATGGGCCACGTGGAGCTCGTGGGCGAGGTCGAGGATTGCGATGTCGTGGCGGCACTGCACGGGTAGGCGATTGGTTTTGCCAGGGGTGCCAGTCACCCCACCCGTGGTGTAGACTGTTTCCGCCGGCGGTGTGAACCGCCCTTCCGAGCCGACACCGCCCAAGCACCGATGAACCGTTCTAGTTCCAACGGCGAGGCCCTGGCAGACGCCCTGCGGCTGTCGCTGATCCCGGGCGTTGGCCCGCGACTTCGCAAGGCACTGCTCGAAGCGTTCGGCAGCGCCGGGGCCGTGCTCGCGGCGGCACCTTCCGAGTTGCGCGGCGTGCCCGGTGTCGGCAGCGCGTTGACCCGGCGGATTGCCGTCGCCAGGGAAGAGATCGACGTGCAGGCGCAGCTCGACCTGTGCGCGGCGCACAACATTCGCATCCTCACCGATCAGGACGACGACTACCCGCGCTCGCTCCGTGAAATTTACGACCCGCCAGGCATCCTGTTCGTGCGCGGGCAGATCCTGCCGCAGGATGCAATCGCCATGGCAATCGTCGGCTCACGGCATGCCACTCAGTATGGACTCGCGCAGGCCGAACGATTGGCGGCCAGCTTGGCACGAGCCGGAATGACGATCACCAGCGGGCTGGCGCGAGGTATCGACGGCGCGGCACATCGCGGAGCGCTCGCCGCGGGTGGAAGGACAATCGCGGTTCTCGGCAGTGGCGTGCTCAATCTCTATCCGCCGGAACATGCCGAGCTTTCGCTGGAAATTGCGGCGCGGGGAGCCGTTGTCAGCGAAGCACCACCCGAGAGCCCGCCGATGGCCGGCGCGTTTCCGCAGCGAAATCGGATCATCAGCGGATTGTCACTGGGCGTGCTGGTCGTCGAAGCATCGGTGCAATCCGGCGCGCTCATCTCGGCACGCCATGCCATGGAACAAGGCCGCGAGGTGTTCGCCGTGCCGGGCAGGATCGATAGTCGCATGTCGCGCGGCTGCCACCGCCTGATTCGCGACGGCGCAAAGTTGGTGGAAACGCCGGAGGACATTCTGGAAGAGCTTGGTCCGTTGGTGGCTCCGGCCGAGAATGCCGATGGCCAGGCGGTCCATCATCCGGCCGAGCTGTTGCTCAACGAGATCGAGCAGCAGGTGCTGGCCGCGATCAATACGGACGCCACGACGATCGACGCCATCGTTGCCGCCAGCGGCCTGCCGACCGGGCAAGTCCTGTCGACCATCAGCGCCTTGGAGATGCGGCGGCTCGTAAAACGCTTGAGCGGCAACACACTCGCACGGCGCTAGTCGGCTTGCCGCGCTGTTGACGCCGAACCGGTGGCACGGATTCCCGTGGGGTCGTTGAAGTGCACTTCCGCGGCCCGTGGTCCTTCGATGAGGACCTTGTCGTTTTCGCCGCAGAGCAAATTGCCGCGTACAACGATGGACTCCGTGGCGTCGACCGTGTCGACGCGAATGGCCGCGACCTGATCGGCGGTCGTCGTAATGATGTTGTCGGCAACGACGTAGCCTTGCGTCGGTGAATTGGACGGATCGCCGTGCGAGTCGTTGATCGTGATGTTGGCGTTCCAGATGTAGCGCCGCTCGGGGCCGTTTGGTTTACGGCCATTGCGGTCGAAAACGTTGGAAGTGACGACCAGGCCGACGCAATCGGGCGCCCACAATCCTTCGCGGCCGCTGCCGCTGACGACGTTGCCGGAGAAGATGCAATTGCGCGAGCCGCGCTCGATGGTCGTGCCGCGCGAACCGTTGCCCAGCATCACGTTGCCACGGCCGATTACGTCGTCGCACGTTTCGACGAAATAGCCTCCCATTTTGGCGTGATAGATGCGGTTATCGGTAATCTGACCGCGGCGACAGCGGTAAAAATGCGTGCCGTCGGATCGAGAACGTTCCAGGCGGCAGCCACGGACCACGAAGTCCTCGACAAAATAGCAGGCCACGAGCCCTTGATCTTCGCGCTGGCTTCCCTGTTCCCACTTTTCTTCGGAAAGATACTCGGGATAGCGATTGCAACAATGCACAAGCACCGCATCTTCGATCCATACGTCCCGAATCAGGTTGCCTTCGGCGCCAAAAATGCCAATGCCGTTGCTGCTGAGTCCGTGGGCATGGAGGCCCACGATTCGAATGCCCGACGACTGGCCAGTAATATAAACGCCGCGCACGTTGACCCCATCGGGCCAGACATCGTTGCGGCCGACGATCTTGCCGCCGACGAGCTCGACGTCGTTGACGTCGCGGCCGTTGAATACGGCGCCGTCGGACTTGGCGTCGGCGCGCACTTCAAATACCGCCCCAGTCATTCGCAGCCGCGAGCCACCGTGAAGTTGCCAGCCACGTTCATCGGCGGCGTATGTGATCGACGGAAACACCAGCGTGCGGCCCGATTCGGCGGCCTCGTCGATCGCACGCTGTATTTCGTCCCGGTAGACAACCGAACCGTCGCGCGCGAAATCGGCCGGCAAATAGTCGGCGACGGAACACAACGGGCTATCGCCGCGGACACCGGCGGCAACGCCAAACACGATTAGCGATAACAAGCAAATTGGCCAGACGGAGATACGTCGCATGGTAACACCAGAGACTGAAGTGGCGGAGCATCGAAGACGACTCGGCACCAAACTACTTGCGATGAAACCGCCGTGCAAGAAACAGCGACGTATCACCGCGATGCCGGTGGCGGCCTGCGCAACAACGGAACGCCATAACGCAAAAAGAGCCCCGTCAGAATCAGCCCGCCCCCCACGATCGTCCACGGGGCGGGTACTTCGCCCCAGGCCAGGTAGACCCACACCGGCAGCAGGATCGGTTCGAGCAGCCCGATGACTGTCGCTTCTTGCGACGTGACGCTGCGCAGGCCGCGGGCGAAGAACACGTATGGCAGTGCCATTTGCAACATCCCGAAGCCGGCAAGCACGGGAAGCTGTGTCGCGGTGGGCCAGATGCCGAGGTAGGCGACGTAGGGGAAAATGCAGGCGGCCGTGACCAGGTGTGCCACGGCCACAATCCACACCGTGTCGAGTCCGCGCAGCGCACGCAGTGAAAGCACCACGCCCGCATAGGAAAACCCGGAAACCAGCCCCAGCAAGACGCCAGCGCGGGCTTGCCCCTGCGCTTCGAACCACAGGATGATCGCCAGTCCCAAGCCGCCAACGACAAGCGGCACGCGCTCGCTGCGCGGGAACGGATCGCCAAGCGCCACGACGCCCACCAGCAGCACCCACCAGGGCGCCGTGCTTTGCAGCCAGATGGAATTGGCCGCGGTGGTGATCGTCATGGCCGAGAGATACGTGATGTTCATTACCAGGAAGGCGATGCACAGCGGGATGAGCCGCCAGTCCCAGCGTGGTTGCCGCACGCCGGGAAGCAAGAGCACGCCGGCAAACGCCGCCCGCCAAAAGGCCAACAGCACGCCGCGCGAGTCGATCGGCCAGACCTCAAACGTGGTGGCCTTGGCAAACAGGCCGCTCGAACTCCACATGACCGCGGCCACCAGAACCCACAGTCGGCCGCTGACAGCTCTGGCTGCCGCCGGAGCGGAAACGACCCGATCTGGCAAAGACTCGCTAATGGCTGATTCCCGCTGGTGAGAGTGCAATGGAACGCCTGAATTCGGCCGTCCGGCTGCGCGCTGTTAGGTCAGGGCCGTGGCGAGAATCATCACCAACAACACGACCACCACAACCCCGGCGGCAATGATCGCCAGCTTAAACCAAAACTGGGCCCGCTTGGCGTCGAGGATCTCCTGTTCGCGGACGTACTCCTCGCTCTTTTCGCGCCTCAGGCGAAACTCGGCGCGGCAATGCGGGCACATGGCCCTGGCCCCAATCATGTCGAGCGGCACGTCCAGCACGTGACCGTTCGGACAGGGAATGTGCAGCAGCGTTTCGGCAACCTCGTCGGAGAACTCTTCGATTCCCTCGTCGAATTCCGGATCGGGAGATGAAAAACTTTCCGCACCGCTGTCTCCGGCGAAGTGTTCCTGCGGCGAACGGGCGGGCGGAAACTTGTGCCCCGACTTCGTTGCCGGCGCGCCGACACTGCCCATCGGGTCGGGCTCTTCGAGCGGCGCCAGGTCCAAGTCCGGGGCCGCCTGTTGTCCGACCGACGGCTCAGCAGGTCGCTCGATCGTGGGAATGATAAACGCCGTTCCGCACTGCGGGCATTGGCACTGCATGCCCATGTGCGCTTCTTCGCCCTGCAACAGATGCCCCTGTGGGCAGAGAAACTGAAATGTCATGTCGGCATTCGGCCCGTGCTTTATTTCGCCTACCGATGTCGTAGCGTGTCGTGGCCAAGTCGTCAATTGAGAACCGGCACACGGCAACACGCGACGCGATGAGTTCTGCTCACGCCGCCGCGCGACGGTAACAGTAATCGAACAACAACTCCCATTCCCGCTGCTGAATCTTCATACACAATGCCGCGAGCTCCGACGAGCCGCGGGCCGCCTCACACAAATCAACGAACGCAAATGGATCCCAGTCGGCCTGCTCGACGAGGAACCCGGCCTTGCTGGAGGCGCCGGTTACCAATTGCCGCGCGTCGGCCACCAACGGCTCAAACACCGGATGCGTGCCCACGCGGCGGAACCAATACTTCGAATTTCCAAAGTCGGGTTCCCGGCGATGCATGATCCCGTGCCAATAGCTCCCGGTACTGTTTTCCAGGTCTTGGCTGATGCGGTGCGACTCATCCAGAAAATCGAATCGCAACCAAAGGCCCGCCAGGGCCGCCAGCGCCATGTCGCGGTCGGCCAATTTGTGCGGAGCGACGAGTGATTCGGCCGTCAGCGAGGTGAGTGCGCCCCGGCGTGTCTGGTCTGGCTTGCCAGGGCCTAGTTCATTACAAGGAGCCGCTTCCAACAGCGACGCGATGGCCGGCCCAAAGGATGTCGTCTCGAAATTCATAGGGGTCGATGTCTCATTCTCGACTGGAACCAGCCTCGGAAGTGGAAAGCAAGCGTCCAGGGATCGGGTGGCATTTGGAGTCCGGCAGTCCATTGTACGCGTGCGGGGGCGACTGCTAAAATAGCCCGATCCATCTGGTTCCCGGCGTTGTTTTGTAGAGTCTTCGAGTTGCAATGAGTAGCCCAACCGAAAGCGGCGACCCCGCCCCGGCCCCTTCGGCCGAATCGACCTCTCCCGAGAATCCTCCGGCGGAAGTATCGCAGGAGTCGGCGTCGCAAGCAGAACAGCGCCGCAAGGGACCTTCGATCCGCATTGGCACGCAGCGTTATGGGGTAAAGGCCCCGCTGGCGGTGCCCAAACCAGTCGTGACCGGCCCACCCAAGCCGGTCACTGTCGAAGCCCGTCAGCCGGAAGCGCAAACCGATTTGCCAACAGAATCGCCAATGGCGGTCAACGAACCGAGCGATCAACCGGCGGCCGAACCGTTGGCCGCTGAAGCTACCGCTGCTCCGGCGGCGGAGTTAGCGCAGTCGGCTGCCGACCCTGCGGCTCCCGCCGCGCCGCCGCAATCCGAGCAAGACAAACCGCGCCAGGGGCGCGGCAAAAGTCGCGCGGTTCGGTTCCGATGCTCGAACCAACCCCCACGCGCAGAGTCGAGCTGCCGAATCTTCGCGCCGACCTGTCCGAAGATCTGGAATTGGAATACATGGCCGCCCTGGGGGGCCAATCGGTCGACGACATCATCGCCAGCGAGAACAAACCACCCGCGGTCGAACTCGAACCCGAGTCGCGACACCAGGGCAAGGTGATCGCCATCCACCGCGAGGACGTATTCGTCGACATTGGCGGGCGTCAGCAAGGCGTCGTGCAGCTGAAGAACTTTGCCGAACCACCCGAGATCGGCGCGGTCATCGACGTCGCGATCAGCCGGTTTGACCCGGCCGAGGGACTTTACGAATTGACGCTGCCGGGCGGTGCGGTCGACGTGGGCGATTGGTCGGACGTGGCCGAAGGGATGGTTGTCGAAGCCCGCGTGACCGGCCACAACAAGGGCGGGCTGGAATGCGAAGTGAACAAGCTCCGCGGCTTCATCCCCGCCAGCCAGGTTTCACTGTATCGCGTGGAAGACCTCGCACAGTTTGTCGACGAGAAGTTCAATTGCGTCGTCACCGAGGCCAATCCCGAAAAACGCAACCTGGTGCTCAGCCGCCGGGCAGTGCTCGAACGCGAGAAGGCCGACGCAAAAGAGTCGATGATGGCCTCGCTCGAAGTGGGCCAGTCGCACGAAGGCACGGTTCGCAGCCTGCAGAACTTCGGCGCGTTTGTCGACCTGGGGGGCATCGACGGCTTGATTCACATCAGCCAACTGAGCTGGGACCGCATCAAGCACGCCGACGAAGTGCTGCAGGTCGGGCAGAAGGTGAAGGTCAAGATTCTCAAGATCGACCCCAACACCGGCAAGATTGGCCTGGGCTTCCGCGACTTGTCGGAAAACCCCTGGGAGAACGTGCAGCGCGACTTTCCGACCCGCTCGACCGCCAAGGGGCGCGTCACGCGGATTACCGAGTTCGGCGCCTTCGTGCGATTGGCTCCCGGCGTGGAAGGACTGGTACACATCTCGGAGCTCTCGCACAAACGAGTATTCCGCGTGACGGACGTCCTCAGCGAAGGACAAGAGGTCGAGGTGATGATCCTCACCGTCGATCCCGAGCAACAGCGGATCGGCCTGTCGCTCAAGGCGCTCGAAGCCAAGGCCGCACCGGCCGCCAAAGATGAGCCCGAGGAAACTGCCGAACCCGAAACACCCCCTGCTCCGCCGAAGAAGCGCAAGGTTCCGCTCAAAGGCGGCATCGGCGGCCCGGCCACCGGCGAGAAGTTCGGGCTGAAGTGGTGAGTTGCACGTCGTGTGCTGCGAGTGATCGCCAGGGATCCTCGGCGGCGGACGCGAAAACTTCGTTGTCCGGGTTGTCGCGGATCTCAATGCGGCAGTTCGGTAGGCGTTGACGCAGTCGCTCAATGCCCTCCGACGTCATGCGTCGCGAGCGATCGAGGCGCAGCTCGACCAGATTCTTGAGAGCCGCCAGTTGCTGTAAGCCCGCGTCGGTCACCTGGTCCGCTTCTCCGAGCACAAGCAGCTTGAGCGAGGTGAGTTTCACCAGGTGCTCCAGTCCCTTGTCTGTGAGATCGATGCTGCGTTCGAGATGCAGGCGTCTCAGCCGCGGGAATCGACCGAGGATCGCCACGTCGGCATCCGTCGGATAGAACATGTCGACACCGACGATGCTGGACAGGTAATCGACGCCCAAGCGCTCCCGGAGCCAGTCGGGCCCCGGCGGCGTGCCTTGCTGCTTGAGGGCGCCGGATGCATCGACTTCAAAATTATAGAGCAATGCCGCGGTTGGGTTCGAGGCGCGTATTTGACGGATTGACTCGCGCTGTTGTCGACTGCGTTGGATCCAGCCAAAGACGATGCCCGCCAGGAGCATAGCGAGAAGTATCGCGCGGAGGCTGAAACGGACGTAGCGGGGCTTGGCGGAAAACGTTGCCATCTATTTCGAGTATACGCAGTGCGGTCGCGTGGGTTTTGCTCGAAATGTTCGCACGGCTGGCCAACGAGCGACACCAAACGAAGAACGTAGAGCGGGACAGGCATTGGCGGACGGTGGCCTACAAACGGACGTTTCAGGCCGATTCAGGGAAAAAAGCTGCTCTTGACCGGCGGGGCCCAAATCTGCTCCGTTTTCCTCGGTTTCGGCGGTATCGCCCGAATATTCGGTATCTTGCGACGGCGACCGATTTTTCCCAGCTCCCCAAAATTCCGTGACGGCCCTGCGCTTTCCGGCAACGAATGTTTCGGAGGCAAACACGGAGGTGGCCGGCAGGCATGCCATGCTTGTTGCGGGGGTTTCGAAGTTTGGAAGTGATCGAACGCACCGACGAGCAACTGGCGGCCGAAGCTGCCCGCGAGGGTTCTGACGGCGTGGCATTTGTCGCGCTGGTGGAACGCTTTCGGCAGCGGGTGTGGCGGATTTGTTTCCGCCTGCTGGGCAACGAACAAGACGCCAACGACGCGGCGCAGGAAGTGTTCGTACGGTTGTTTACCCACCGTACGAAGTTTGAAGGCCGCTCGAAATACGCCACTTGGGTTCATGCGATCGCGGTGCGCACCTGCCTGACGCTGCGCCGCGGCCGCGGACGACGACGCAAACACGAAGACACCGCGAGCGACCAGCAGTGGGAACAACAAGAGCCGCGGCAGCAGCCCGGCCGCCCGGCCCTGGCGCTCGACCTGATGCAGATGCTTGAAGTTCTGGACGAGGAGGATCGCGCGATGCTGATCCTCAAGTACGCGGAGAACTACGACTACAACGAGCTGGCCGAGATCTTCGACATGTCGGTCAGCGCCTGCAAGATGCGGCTCTCGCGAGCTCGCGAAAAACTACAGCAGCGATTTCCCGAACAATCTCCCTAAGGCTGTCTAAGACGGACCACAACGATGGCAACCGACCTGTTTGACAAACTTGCCGAGCTGGACGTGCCGCCTCCGCCGGAGCGGTTCGACCAGCAGCTACACGAGCGAGTGAACCGCTCGCTGGTGATCGGGCAGATGATCGACCTGGTGTTTGGCGCCGTGCCCTGGGCGCTGGGCCAGTTCGCCCGGGCCTTCGTCGGCCTGGTGCTGTACACCGTGACGGGACGCTACGAAATGAAAACCAAGCGCAAACGTTAGTTGATCGCCGGAACCAAAAAGGGGACTGTCCCCTTTTTCAAACACTTTACGTGAAAGGACCGAAACATGAGATTGCTTGCTTTTGCCGACGGCACGACCGTCGCCGAAAAAACGACTGAAACCGTGACTAAGACGTTTACCAGCTCGACCGAGGCGGTGCGCGATAGCTTCGCCAACGCCTGGCACAACACCATCGAATGGGCGCCGCAAGTGGTGGCCATGGTCGTGGTGATCGTGATCGGCTATGTGGTTGCCCGCCTGCTGGGAAAAATGGCCACCACGCTGGCCGAGAAGCTGGGCCTGCAAACCGCCGCCGAACAAAGCGGCCTGGCCGAGTCGATGCAGCGGGTTGGTATCCAGCGAAACGTGTCGGCCATCGTCGGCACGATCGTCTTCTGGCTGCTGATGCTGATCTTCCTGATGGCCGGCTTCAACATCCTCGGAGCCGAAACGCTGACCAAGCCGATGGAAAGCATCGTGGCCTACATTCCCAAGCTGCTGTTGGCCACGGTCGTCGTGGTCGTCGGTCTCTTGGTTGCCACGTTCCTGCGGGGCGTGGTCGCCACCAGCGCCGATCGCGTCGGGCTGTCGTATGCCGAACACTTGGCCAACGGCTGTTACTACGCGTTCGCCCTGCTCACGTTCATCGCGGCCTTCAACCAGGTGGGCGTGCAGTTCGAACTGCTCAACCAGTTGATCCTGATCGCCGCCGGCTCGGTGGCCGTGGGCTTTGGCCTGGCCTTCGGGCTGGGGGGTCGCGATGTGATGGCGGGCATCCTGGCCGGCTACTACGTACGGCAGCGGGTGCACTCCGGCGACCACGTGACGATCGGTCACATGGAAGGGACGGTCCGCGAAGTTGGGCCCGTGGCCACGATCATCGAAACCGACGAGGACGGTCTGTTGAATCGTCGCAGCGTGCCGAACACCAAGATGCTGAACGAAGCCGTGCGTTAACCATGCTGCGGGAAACCGTGCCGTGATGGATGCGGCACGGTGCCAATTCGAAGTCACAAAAGCCCAGGGAATTTAGTTCCCTGGGTTTTTGTTTGCGCGAGGGGGCGACCTCCCGTGGCGCACAATCGTCAAAACCGGCACGTCCCGATTGAGTCCGGAGTGCTACGTTATAGAGACCGGTGATAGGTCAAACCAGGCACGAATCAGGCGGTGACGACGATGGCCAAAAAGAAAACCACCGCGAAACCAGCGGTCGGCAAGTCAACCAACAAGAAGGCCGCCGAGAAATCGAAGCCGACAAACAAGGACGAAAAAACGCCGGCGAAGAAAACTCCGAAAAAAACCGTCAAGAAATCCACCGCCAAGAAGTCCGCTCCCAAGAAAACAGAGAAAAAGTCCGCCACTACCCCGCCCGCGAAAACGAAGCCCGCCAAACACAAACCCGCCAAGAAAGCCGCTACCAAACGGAAAGGGTCTTCCATGAAAAACGCCAAGACCAAGCCGGCCGTGAGGTCGAAGCCGAAAAAGACCGCCAGGCTCGCCACGGTAAAGATGCCGCCGGCCGAAAAGTCGGTGGAAGGCTATTTGTCCACGCTCAACGGCTGGCGCCAGGACGCCGTTGCCACCCTGCGTACAATGATCCGGAAGGCGGCGCCGGCGGCGTCCGAAAAGGTGCAGGGGTCGCAGCCGGTGTACGAACATCACGGGCCGTTCGCTTGGATCAAGGCGCATACAAAACATGTAAAATTGGGTTTTTGGCGCGGCGTGGAGCTGCCCGATCCCCGTAAACTACTGCAAGGCACCGGCGAAAAGATGCGGCACATCAAGCTCAGCAGCTTGAAGGACGCCGGCAAGAAGGAATTACAAGAGTTGGTTCGCATCGCGGCCAGGCTCAACGAGATCAAGGGCAATCCCACGCGGGCGGCGAAGGGAAAAGCCAAACACAAGTAAAGGAGTCAGGCGATGACGAAGGCCACGTTCGCGGCAGGTTGTTTCTGGGGTGTCGAGGCGGCGTTCCGGCAGGTTCCGGGCGTTAAGCAAACCGCGGTCGGCTATACCGGCGGACAGATGACGAGCCCGACCTACGAACAAGTCTGCACCGATCGGACAGGACATGCCGAGGCCGTCGAAGTCGAGTACGACCCGGCCCAGGTGAGCTACGAGAATCTGCTGGAAGTCTTCTGGGCGAACCACGACCCCACGCAACTCAATCGTCAGGGCCCCGACTACGGCTCGCAATACCGCTCGGCCATCTTCTACCACACGCCCGAGCAACAAGCCGCGGCCGAGGCCTCGAAGCAAGCGCTGGCCGATAGCGGCAAGCTGCGGCGGCCGATCGTCACGCAAATCGTGCCGGCTGCCGAATTCTATCGGGCCGAAGAGTACCATCAGCAGTACCTGGAAAAGCGTGGCCAGTCGAGCTGCCATATTTGAATGGCGCGGCCCGCTGGTGCGTTCCAACTTCGACGGCGGCGATTCGCTATAATCGGCGCCCATGTCGATCATCGAAACCAGTTCGCTGACGCGTCGCTATGGCTCGCGCCGCGGCATTGAATCGGTCGACCTGACGGTGCGCGAAGGTACGCTGTTTGGCTTCCTGGGTCCGAACGGCGCCGGAAAGACGACGACGATCCGCGTCATGCTAGGGCTGCTGCGCCCATCGGCAGGACAAGCCCGCATCTTTGGGCTCGATTGTTGGCGACAGAGCGACGCGATCAAAGGGGAAGTCGGCTACGTGCCAGGCGACCTGCGGTTGCACAGTTGGCTCGACGGAAACTCGGCGCTGCGCATCTGGGGCCGCATCCGGGGCCGCGATTTGTTGCCCTACGGCCGGCAATTGGCGGAGCGGTTCTCGCTCGACTTGACGACCAAGGTCCGCAACATGTCGCGCGGGATGCGGCAGAAACTAGGACTGATCCTGGCCCTGGCGCATCGGCCACGGCTGCTGATTCTCGACGAGCCGACCGTCACGCTCGACCCGCTGATGCAAAGCGTGTTTCTGGAACTGCTCCGCGAGATGGCCACGACCGGGCATACGGTGTTCTTCTCCAGCCACACACTGGGTGAAGTCGAACAGCTCTGCGACCGCGTGGCGATGATTCGCGCCGGTCGGATCGTGGCCAACGAATCGCTCGCGGAACTTCAGGCCCGCGCCGGACACATCGTCACGATTCGTTCGCGCGAAGCGACCGCCGGCGCGGTGGATCCGCCGCCGTTTCTCACGATTACCGAGCGTGAGCCGCTGGTTTGGGAAGCACGCCTCGAGGGGCCGCTGGAACCATTCGTGGCCTGGCTGGCCAACCGGCCGATCGAAGACTTGAAGGTCGGCCGGCCGGACCTGGAGTCGCTGTTTCGTCATTTCTACGAGCCCGAGGATGCCGCCTCATGAATCGTGGCTTGATGCTCAAGGCGGCGCTGGAAGCGTGGCCCGTGACGCTGATGTGCGGCGGGTTGCTGCTGGGCGTGGAGGTCGTGTTGGCCTACGTCTTACCCACGTTTCAATCGCAGTTCGCGACCGGCATGTTGCAAATTCAGTTCGTGCAATCGCTCGTGGGAGCCATGCTCGGCGTGGACGCTTCCGAAGCCGCCGGACCACAGGCATTCATGGCCTTTCCCTGGGTGCATCCAGTCGTCCTGGCCCTGATCTGGGCGCACGCGATGATCTGCTGCACGCGCATCCCGGTCGGCGAAATCGACCGCGGCACCATCGATCTGACGTTGACGCTCCCGGTCACGCGCTGGATGGTGCTGCGAAGTGAAACCCTCGTGTGGATTGCCGCCGGCCTGATCCTGCTGGGCATGGGGCTGTCGGGCTATCTGATTGGCCGCAGCTACGTGGCGCCAGCGTCGCGCCCCGACGTGGGGCGAACGCTGATTGTGCTCGCGAATTGTTTTTGCCTGTACCTGGCCGTAGGCGGTTTGTCGTGGTGCGCGTCGGCGGCTTTCGATCGACGCGGACCGGCGCTGGCGCTGGTGTTTGGGCTGCTATTGGCTTCGTTTCTGCTCAACTTTCTGGGGCCGTTTTGGGACGTGGCCGAGCGTCTGGCGTTCTTGAGCCTGCTTGACTATTACCGGCCGCTGATTGTCTTGCGCGACGGCAATGTGCCGTGGAACGACATGGCCGTGCTGTTGACGGTGGGGCTGGTGCTGTGGATCGCGGCCGGTGTGATCTTTAGCCGGCGCGATATCTGCACGGTTTGACACGTGTTGTTTCGCTCTAGGTGCTAGCAGTGCGCGTTCGCTATAATCCGCCACGCGTGCCGGCTTTCGGCGCGCGGGCTTGGATGAGGAAAAGGAGTTCCGCACCGATGCGATCGATTGCCGTCCTGAATCAAAAAGGCGGCGTGGGAAAAACCACGACCGCCGTGAACCTCAGCGCGGCGCTGGCCGCCACGGGCCAACGCGTCTGCCTGATCGATCTCGATCCGCAAGCTCACGCCACGCTGCACCTCGGCTTGCAACCAGCCCGCGACGATCGCAGCGTCTACGACGTGCTGACCGGCGAAACGGAATTGGCCGACGTGTGGCGCGAGGCAAACGACAACCTGTGGGTCGTCGGATCGCACATCGACCTGGCCGCGGCCGAAGTGGAATTGGTGGGCGTGGTCGGCCGCGAGGTGATCTTGCGCGACAAGCTGGCCAAGGTCGTCGACCAATTCGACTACGTGTTGATCGATTGCCCGCCGTCGCTGGGCATCCTGACGCTCAACGCCCTGGCCGCCGTGGACGAGGTGTTCCTCCCCTTGCAGCCCCACTTCCTCGCGCTGCACGGGTTGAGCAAGCTACTGCAAACGATCGACCTGGTATCCAAGCGCTTGAACGACCGGCTGAAGCTTTCCGGCGTCGTCTACTGCATGTACGATTCGGGGACGCGGCTGGCGGCGGAAGTCACCACGGACGTCGATCAGTTTTTGGCCGCCACACGCAAGCCGAAAACGCCCTGGGAACATACCCGGACGTTCGAAACCCGGATTCGGCGTAATATTCGCCTGGCCGAGGCGCCCAGTTTCGGGCAGTCAATCTTTCACTACGCCCCCGACTCCCGCGGGGCGGAGGATTACGAGCAATTGGCCCGCGAAGTGGCCGGAACTTAGCGGCATTTTGTCTAGCCGGAGCCACTGATCTCTGTCCGCCCCAACTCGCGACCCAGCCCCCCGGCAAAGCCGGAGGCTAAGCGGGGTGAAATCTTGAATTCGCCGCGCGGTGTGTAACGGTCCTGCGGGCCGTGACTTCAAACCCTGCGCTCTGTGCCTGGCGAACCGCGAATTCCGCCGCGGGCACGCTGTTCGGGTCGCGCTGATCGAGCCGAAAGAGGCGCCGCACTTGAGAAAAAAGAGCTCGCTTCTCGCGCAATCCTCGCAACACGCTGCTGGCATTCGGTCGATGCTTGCTTGTGAAACGGAGTTGCTTGTTCAGGTGGGAATGGATTTCCACGCATCGAGCCGTCCGCCGGAGTGGACGCTCGAGACCCTGCCGGAGTGTTTGCGTCGCCATCATGGAGGAGGCGCAAAACGGAGTTTGCTGTTCGGAAAGGAGTCTGCGATGAAATCCTATGGAACCCGTGCGCTCATTGCGTGCGCGGGTCTGCTCTTGGCTGCCCAACAGGCGGCCGCCCAGTACGGCTCGCCGAGCCTGCTGCCGCTGCCCGCGGTAACCGCCGTCGATGCAGTAACCACCAGCTACGCGCTTCCCACGGGCAAGATGGATCCCTACGGTTCGATCTTCACCGGCTACCGCCAGGAGCCGATCCCCAATCCAACGCCCGACACGCTTATTCCCGGCTCCGACGGCACGAGCGACTTTCAAGAAGCCGTGGCCTCGGAGTGGAACGAAGGCTGTACCGAAGGCTGCTGCGAACCGACATGCTGTGGTGGTGGCTGGTTCGGCGCCGTGGGCGCGCTGGTCATGGGCCGCAACCGGGCCAACCCCTACTGGACCACCTACCAGACGAACGTCAACGACAACCAGCTGATGAACACCCAGAACGCGGGTGACAACTGGCAAGGCGGCTGGCAGTTCACTGGCGGCTATATTTTCGGCGGTGGTGGTGGCGGTTGCTGCCCGCAAAACGACTGCGCCGCCACCGGCGCCCCGTTCATGGGTGGCTGCTGCGGACCGATGGGACCCGGCATCGGCGTGACCTATTGGGGCCTGGGCCAGATGAACGGATTTTCCGAAATCAACAGCCCGACCAACGAACTCAGCACGCCGATGAACCTGCAAACGCAGACGGGCGACGTGACGATCAACGGCGTTCCGGTCGGCGACTATTGGGACAATTCGGCCAGCCACCGCATCTATCGCAACGATCGCGTCAACAACTTCGAGTTGAACGCCTTGCTCGGCGCTTGGACCTATGGCCGGCTAACCTTCGTGCCCTTTGTCGGATTCCGCTACTTCCGCTTCGACGAACGGCTGACGTTCGCGGGGCTGGCCGGCGGCGGCGACTGGAACAACGGCGACGATTGGGCGGCCCTGCAGAATCGCATGGTCAACAATATGTACGGTTGCCAGATCGGGTCGTACTTCAACTACATGATCTTCAACCGGGTGGGCTTTTTCGTCGGCCCGAAGGTGGGCGTCTTCTGCAACCAAATGAACGGCCGCACGCTACTCTACGACGGCAACGGCAACCTGGCCTACGATATTCCGGCCCACATGACGGACTTCTCGATGCTGGGCGAAATCGATACCGGATTTACCTACTTTTGGCGGGCGAATTTGTTCAGCTACGTGGGCTATCGCGTGGTTGGTGTTTCGAACGTCGCGCTGTCCGACAATCAGTACCTGCCCTACCTGGCCGACGTAAAGGGCTTCAGCCAGGTCAAACAAAACGGCAGCCTGATCTTGCACGGCGTGATGCTGGGCGGGGGTTTCTTGTTCTAGACACGAAAGCGGTGGGGCGATTACGCTTTGCGAGCCCTCGGTCGTAGCAACGATCGAGGGCTCGTTTCTTCCACGCCCAGACGGAAACCGGCTCGCGCGGCCAGCGTCGACGGTTACACGGTCACGCGCATCAGTGCCTGAAATGCCGGATCTTCGCGAATCGGATCGAAGTCCGATTCGTCGGCCACGAGCGTACGATATTCTTCCTGCAGATCAAACGCCCGGGCCAGGTAGGAAAGCGCCTGACGCTTATTGCGGGCCAGGCTCCAGTAGCAGGCCAGGTTGTAATGCACCAAGGCGTCGTTGGGTTCGACCGAAAGAGCCTCTTCAAGCGACTCGATGGCTCGATCGAGCTTGCCGGTCCGTTTGTAGCACCAGCCAAGGGCCAGCCAGATGCTGATGTTATCCGGATTGCCCTGGGCCGCCTGCCAGAGCGGCTCCAATGCCTCGCCAAAGCGTCCGAGTTCGCGGAGGCTTTGCCCCTTCAAATACAGGGCGTGATCCGGCAACATCTCCTGGTCGCCACAGCGCGACAGCACGGCGAGCGCATGTTCCGCCATTCCGAGCTCGAGGTACCCCTCGGCTTGCAGCACCAGCTGTTGTCGGCGAATGCGATCGTGATGTGATGTCACTGCTCGCTCCCTTGCATAAAGACGGGAACGCGGTTGGCAAGCCACTCGCGTCTAACTCAAGTTTACACGCGAATTGGTCTCCACAGAAACCGGGGGCAAAAAATTGAGTCTGGCCGCGAAAAATAATGCCCCGGCGACCTTGTATCAAGCCGAATACGACGATCGCGAAAACTCTCCGGCCCAATGCGCGCCTCGAAATTCTTTGCTGGCAGGCGTCGCTGTCGTTGCCGGAAGGCGCACACGCCGCATGCGCTCGATTGGGAAGTTCTGTCGGATTCGTAACTTTTGCGAAACGGCTTTTCCGGCCGAGACTTGCGCTGCTCTGACGATGAGTGGCTCTGGTCCGTTGTGAATAATTTTCTCCAATTGGTACGGCAGCGGTCACCGTTTCCCACTATTGACTGAAAAGGCACTCGCGCCGGCCCGACCTGGCCGCGGCCAAGTTTTCCTCGACCTGCTGAACCGGAACCTACTTATGCGATTGACCCTCCGCACGTTGCTGGCCTATCTGGATGGCAACCTCGAACCGGACGACGCCGAGGATATCGGCAAGAAGATTGAGGAAAGCGAGTTCGCCACCAAGCTGGTACATACGATTCGCGATTGCACGCAACGTGCCAAACTCGGCAGCCCGCCGCTGATGGGTCGCGGTTTGGGCGCCGATCCGAACACGGTTGCCGAGTATCTCGAATATCGTTTGGCGGACGAACGCGTTCCCGAATTCGAGCGGATTTGTCTGGAGTCGGAAGTCAACCTGGCGGAAGTCGCCTCTTGCCATCAAATCCTCACGCTCGTGTTGGGTGAACCCGCGGAGATCGATCCACACATGCGCCAGCGGCTGTATGCACTGGCCGCGCAAGCGGACTCTCCGCCAGTGCAAGGTGACGCGATCCGTCAGGCGGTGGCGGCCCCAGTGGCGGCTCCACCGGCCGGCGGCGCGGTGCCTCCGGTGGTGCGGCGAGCGAAGCCCGAGGTGCCCGACTACCTTCGTGAAAGCCGCTGGCCCATCTGGCCGGTGGTGGCCGTCGTGCTGGTCGCCGCATCGTTGACGTTCGCCGGCTTGTTCTTTTTCGGCCCGGCGCCGTTTCGCGAGCGCATGACCGCGCTGGTTGCGCCGTCGGCCGAGCCAGCCGCAAAGGAATCTGGGGATAAAAAATCCACCGAGGCAACCGACGACGGCCAGCAACCGACGCCTGACGAATCCACCGCGGCACCGGCAGACAATCCGGCCGCAAATGCTGCCGCTCCCAACGAAACCGAACGTCCAACTGAAAGCGAACCCGGCACCGAGGAGCCCCCGGCCGAGCCGTTGGAAGCCGCCACGCCGGACGAGGGCCAGCCCGAGTTGACCGAACCGGCGGCGGAACCCGGCGATGCCAGTCTCACCCAACCCGCTGCCGACGCCGCCATGGAGACGGACGCCTCGACCGCGCCGGTGCCCCCGGAACCGAGCCCGCTCGACACGGCGGCCGTGCGCCCCACGTTGCCACCGGGGCCGCTCACAACCACGCCCGCGGCTCCGTTGCCGGGCGAGGAAACGCCGGCCGAACCGATGCCGCTGGCGGGCGCCGACGCCGCCAAGCCACGCGCGCCGGCCGAGGGATTTGGTCGATACACGTCGCGCGAGGTCCTGCTGAAGTTCGATCCGTCCGCCGGACAATGGTCCCGGCTACCGGTTCAATCGCCGCTTAACAAAGGGGACCGCCTGATGTCGCTGCCGTTGTTCCACCCAACCATGGCGCTCAGTTCAAACATCACCGTTCAAGCCGACGGTGCGGCCGAGTTTGAACTGGTTGGTTGGGACGACGATGCCGCGCCGATTTTGTCGATTCAGTATGGAAAGCTGTTGATGTCGACGGTCGGCCGCGCCGTCAACGCCTTGCGGCTGCAAATCGACGGCCACGACCCGTTGGTTACGTTCGTCGATCCGGAATCGACGTTGGCCATCGAAGTGCGCCACGTGTTGCAGCCGGGCAAGAATCCCGAGTCGAGCCCGGCGCCGCTGGAAGCGAACCTCTATGCGACCAGCGGCGTGATTCGTGTGATGCAACCGGACGCCGCGCCAATCGAACTGCACGGCCCGGCAATGCTCTCGCTGACGGCCGGCCCCGATGCCAAGCCGACCGAGGGTAAATTCCCGGCGTGGATCTCCGGCGACGAGCTAAGCGCCGCCGATCGCGGCGCTGCGCGCGGGGTGGACGAAAGCCTGGCACCGAACAAATCGGCCGGGTTACAACTGCGCGAACTCGCCGCCGCGCGCCGTCGCGAGGTCCGCACGTTGGCCATCCGCGGTCTCGTGCACCTGGGCGACTACGACCCCAGCATCACCGCCCTGAACGATCCCGACTTGAGACACTCCTGGCAAGGCATCATGGATGAATTGCAAGAGGCCATTGCTCTTAGCCCCGAGACCGCCGCCAGGGTGGAAGCTGCGTTCGACAAGCAACGTGGCGCCGCGGACGGCAAGGCGCTGTATCGCATGTTGTGGGGCTATACCACCACCGATCTGCAGTCCGGCGCGGACCGCGAGTTGATCGATGCGCTCAATCGAGACGATGCGCTCGACTTCCGCGTGTTGGCATTCTTGAACTTGCAGGAGCTCTTTGGAGCCACATACAGCTACCGTCCCGAGGACATCAAGATCAAGCGAAACACTCCGTACAACCGGTGGAAGACAGAGATCGGCAAGCTGACGGCTCGCGGCAGCACGACCGTTAATCCGCCCCGCGGTCGCCCGGTGGTACCGCCAGCGCAATGAGAAAGCGCGCCGGGTTGGTGCGGTTGATTTGCGGTAAAACGCGTGAAATCTCGGTGCTGCCTGCCCCCCGCGCCAGATGGTCGCGCCTGGCCCCCTTCCTCCGCTTGGGCAAAAGGCTAAACTGGGAGCAGTGGAAGCTGCCTTCCGACCTTCGGACAGTCGTCCTCTGAAGTCATCTTCGGACGCATGCCGGCGGGGCCTCGCGAGACGTCTTTTGCTGCGTTGTCGGTCGGGTTGTAAGCAGGTAGAATGCCCCCTTTTCGTAAGCGGCGGGCTCGCCGTAAACTGAAGCTCATTTTTGCCTTAGCCGATGGAGCACGTTTCCGGTGCAAGTTGAGATTTCCGCCAGGCATGGCCATCTGAGTGACGCCTCGAAGGAAAAGATTGCCGCCAAAGTCGAGCGGCTGTCGCGGCTTTTTGAGCGACTGCTCTCGATCGAGGTAACCGTGGACTTGGAACATGAGCAGAACCCGTCGGTGGACGTGCGGGTGAGTGCCGAGCACAAGCATGACTTTGTGGCCACCGAGCAGGCAGCGACACTGATGGCGGCCCTGGATGGCGTGATTCACAAGCTCGAGCAACAATTGCGGAAATACAAGGAAAAAGTACAAGACCATCATCGCGCGCCCCGCCAGCAACCGGCGCCTTTGGAAGGCGAAGGTAGCGGCGAGTAGCGCCTGGGGCCATGGCCCGCGTCTGCGAGGGATTCGAACGGCAAGGTGAAGCAGCAGAGGCGCGGCGCACTCTCGGTGTGAAAGGAAATGCGGTATGAAGTTTGGTGATTTTGTGAGCAGCGACGCGATTCGCGCGCAATTGGCCGCCGAAGACAAGGAAGGCGCCATTCGTGAAATGATCGCCGCGCTGCTCGAAGCTGGAAACATCTCGTCCGACGAGGTCGAAAGCATTGTCAAGGCGATTCTGAAACGCGAAGAACTTGGTTCCACGGGAATCGGCCGCGGGGTGGCCGTGCCGCACGCCAAGCATCCGAGCGTGCAACGGTTGATCGGCACCGTAGCCGTCAGCAGCGAGGGAATCGACTTCAACAGCCTCGACGGCGAAAAGGTTCAACTCTTCTTCCTCTTGATCTCTCCGCCCGACCGGCCGGGAGATCACCTGCGGGCGTTGGAAAACATTTCGAGTCAATTGCGCGACGAGACGTTTTGCCGCTTCCTGAAACAAGCGAAAACGGCGGACGACATTCGTCAATTACTCGAAGAAGCCGACAACAACGGCTTCGTTTCGTAAGGCGCAGGCAGAAAACCACCCATCAGAAGTCGAATCGTTTCGGACGGCGGCCACCGCAAGCACGTTGCGGCATCCGGTCCGCCTGCCGAGCAAGAAACGGGTTAAGCGTGGCAAGCATGGCTGACGAGACCGTCACACGAACTGTCGTCGTGAGCAATCCGCAAGGATTGCACGCGCGTCCGGCGGAAGTGTTCGTGAAGACGGCCAGCCAATACCAGGCGAAAATCGAAGTCATTAAGGGGGGTCACCGCGTGGATGGCAAGAGCATCTTGAACATCCTCACGCTGGCCGCCGTGCAGGGAACCGAACTGTGTCTCGAGGCCACCGGCCCCGATGCCCAGGACGCCCTGGTTGCGTTGTCGGAGCTGTTTGCGCAGCTTCGACGAAAATGGAAACGTGGAATCATAACAGCCGTTTTTTCGCCGCCGGTTCACCCTTTGAAGCCTCGAACCGGCCCGGCGCAACAAACGACTGGGTGAGCCGCCGCAAACGCGGCGCGACGGAGTTCGCTCCCGAGCGAACGACCGCCGGTTGATCGAGCGACAAGCGAGGCCCCTCTCCGACCACGGAGCACGGGCACACCGCTGCGACGAATCCCGGCCCGCCGCGCCCCGGTAGAGCATCACATGCAAAAACTACAAGGTATTGCCGTTTCGCCAGGCGTGGCCGTCGGCGAAGCGCTGGTGATGGACAGCGAGGGATTTCGCATTCCTCGGCGTTTCGTCGTGCGCGACGCGGTTGAAAACGAGCTGGAACGCCTCGATCAGGCCATCCTGGCCGCCGGCGATGAAATCGAGAGCAACCGCGAAGCCGTATTTCGTGAGCTCGGCGGTCAATATGCCGCCGTCTTCTCCGCTCACCTTCAAATGCTCCGCGATCCGGTGTTGCGGAACGAACTCGACGGCATGATCCGCGAACGGCACTACTCGCCCGAGTATGCCGTCAGCCGCGCGTGACGGCGCTACGCGAAGGTCTTTCAGAACATCGAGAGCAGCTATCTGGCCGAACGGGCCAACGACGTGGTCGATATCGAGAAGCGGCTGTTGCGCAATCTGCTGGGCCGTCGCCGCGAGGAGCTCGACCATTTGATCTCGCCCGTGATCGTGCTGGCGCACAACCTCACGCCCAGCGAAACGGCCAACCTGAACCGGGCCTTTGTTCGCGGTTTTGCCACGGAAATCGGCGGGCCCGGCAGCCACACGGCGATCGTCGCCGAGGGTCTCGAAATCCCGGCGGTCGTCGGCATCGGGCAGTTTCTGACCGACGTCTCCGGCGGCGACCTGGTGATCATCGACGGCGATCACGGCATGGTGATCCTGCAGCCGGACGAAGAGACCGTCGCGCACTACCGCTACGAGCTCGAACAACACAAGAGCCGCGCGGCTCAACTGGCCACCTTGCGCGAGCTGCCGGCGATGACGGCCGACAAGGTGCGGATCGAGCTCCTGGGGAATATCGAATTTCCGCACGAAGTCGAGCACTGCCTCGAACGTGGCGCCGAGGGCATCGGGTTGTATCGCACCGAGTTTCTCTACCTGGGCGCCGCTTGCGAACCGGATGAGGAAGTGCACTTCGAGGCGTATCGCAAGGTGCTCGAGCAGCTCGACGGCCGGCCAGTGGTGATTCGCAGTTGCGACCTGGGTGCCGACAAGGTCACGTTCGATTCCGAAGCGGCCAGGAATCCCACGCTCGGTTTGCGCAGCATTCGGCTCTCGCTCAAGAACCTGCCCAGCTTCCGCACGCAATTGCGAGCCGTGCTGCGGGCCAGCGCGGTGGGCGACGTGCGATTGATGTTTCCGCTCGTGGCCACGCTGTTGGAATTGCGGCAAGCCAAAATGGTGCTGGCCGACGTCATGGAAGATCTCGACGAAGAGGGCGTGGCGTTCAATCGCGATTTACCCGTGGGCATGATGGTCGAAGTGCCGGCCGCCGTGCTGATGATCGATCGTTTCGTGGAAGAAGTGGATTTCATCTCGATTGGCACCAACGACCTGACGCAATACACGTTGGCGGCCGATCGCAGCAACAAGGACGTCGCCACGCTGTACAGCTCGGTCGATCCCTCGGTGCTGCGGTTGATTCGTATGGCCGTCGACGCGGCCGGCGGCAAGCAAGTGCCGGTCAACGTCTGTGGACAAATGAGCGGCAACACGTTGTACACCATGCTGCTGTTGGGACTCGGGCTGCGGCGGTTGAGCGTCACCCCCAGTTCGATTCCCGAGGTCAAAAAAGTCTGTCGCACGGTCACCATCGACCAGTGTCGGCATGTCGCCGAACACGTGATGGCGTTGGAAAACGCCCGCGACATCAAGAATTACCTGCGAGAGGAGCTCAAGAAGATTTTGCCCGAGTTAGTGGCCTAAAGAAGCCGGCGCGCCCGCGCAATAATTCCGCGGCCCGCACAACGCGCAGGCCGCGGCACCAGGCTCCCACGGCCAATCGGCTCCGGACACAAACCAACACCATGCCGGGGCGGTCGCTCGACATGAGCCGGCCGCCGGGTGAACACACAGAAAGTACCTCAGAATGAAGCAAGAAATGTTGATCAACGTCGCTCAGCCGGAGGAATGCCGGATCGCGATCGTTGAGGATGGATCCCTGGAAGAGCTGTATATCGAGCGCACCAGCCAGGACAATTACGTCGGCAACATTTACAAGGGCAAAGTCGTCAATCTGGAGCCGAGCATTCAAGCGGCGTTCGTCGATTTCGGCGTCGGCCGCAACGGCTTTCTGCACATCAGCGACGTCGAGCCACAGTATTATCGCCAGGGAGGCTACGATCCGCTCAAGCCGCTGGAAAGCGGTTCGCGATTCAATCGGGCCGACATCGACGTGGGCGATGACGAGAGCGAAGGAGAAACCGAGCCGCGTGATCGCTCGCGACGGCAGCGGCCTCCCCGCCCCGGCGCCCGGCCCCGCATCAAGCCGCCGATCCAGGAGATTCTTCGCCGCGGCGACGAAGTGCTGGTGCAGGTGATCAAGGAGGGCATCGGCACCAAGGGACCCACGCTTTCGACCTACATCAGCATTCCCGGCCGGTATCTCGTGTTGATGCCGGCCCTGGGCCGCGTGGGCGTCTCGCGCAAGATCGAAGACGACGAAGTGCGCCGCAAGCTGCGCGACGTGATGCTGGAACTCAATCCGCCCAAGGGACTGGGGTTCATCGTACGCACCGCGGGCATCGACCGCACGAAGCGCGAACTGTCGCGCGATCTGGCCTACCTGCTCCGCCTCTGGAAAGTCATCGTCCGGCGGATCAAGAAGTACCCGGCACCGATCGACATCTACGAAGAAAGCGACATGATCATTCGGACCATTCGCGATATCTTCACCGGCGACGTCGACTCGATCTACATCGACGAACCCTCCGCTTACGAGCGGGCCAAGGAGTTCTTGCAGATCGTGATGCCGCGGTACGTCAGTCGGTTGCAGCTTTACGAAGGCAAGGAGCCGCTGTTTCACAAATACAATCTCGATCGTGAAATCGCGCTGATCCATCAACGCAAGGTGCCGCTCAGGCAGGGCGGATCGATCGTCATCGACCAGACCGAGGCCCTCGTGGCCATCGACGTCAACAGCGGCAGCTTCCGCGCCGACGACTCGGCCGAGGAAACCGCCTACCAGATGAACCTGTTGGCAGCTCGGGAAATCGCCCGCCAACTTCGCTTGCGCGATCTGGGTGGCGTGGTTGTCAACGACTTCATCGACATGCGGAAGGAGAAACACCGCCGCAACGTGGAGCGGGCCCTGCGCGACGCGGTGAAACGCGACCGAGCCCGCACCAAGATCCTCCGCACCAGCCCTTTCGGCCTGGTGGAAATGACGCGCCAGCGAATCCGGCCCAGCCTCAAGCGAAGCGTCTACAAGGACTGCCCGGGCTGCAGCGGCAGCGGCGTGGTAAAGACCTCCGAGAGCATGGCCATCGAGGTCATGCGGCTGCTGATCTTGGCCACGCAGCACGCCGACGTCTCAAAGGTCACGATCACCGTGGCCGACGACGTGGCGACGTACTTGAACAACAAGAAACGCCGGGAATTATCGCGGTTGGAGGACGACAACCAGATGTGGGTGCAGATCTTCGGGACCGAGGACGCCGCGCCCGAGCACCTGATCATCGAGTGCCACGACAACCAGGGGCGGGAGCTGAAAATTCCGTTGGGATAACCCTCTCGACCAAGTCCCCAGGCCCCGCTAAACTGAAGGGCTTGCCGAGTGGCCAAGTCCGTCCTTTTGGCGGACACCGCTTGATTCCCGGTTCCCGAGTTTGCCTGCTTGTCGGCAACCTAGAGCACGTTTGGCTTGCTGGCACACGGGGCCGATACAAGAAAATACACGACTTCAAAATACGAGCGGCGGAAACCAGCCATGTACGCAATCATTGTCGACGGCGGACGTCAATACAAAGTGACCGAAGGCCAGCAATTGGTCATCGACTATCGCGATGCCTCCAGCGGCGATGCCCTCGAGTTTGGCAACGTGATTGCGTTTTCCAACGGCACGCAGCTTGATCTCGGCTCGCCGCTCGAGGGAGCCAAGGTCACGGCCAAGGTGTTGGGCGTGACGCAGGGTCCCAAGCTCACCGTGCAGAAGTTTCGCCGCCGCAAGACCTTTCGCCGCCGCACGGGCCATCGCCAGCTGTTCACCAAGGTGCAGATCGAGAAGATCTCGGCCAGTTGAACCAGCGAGCAAGCGGTAGCGACTTTCAGCCCCCGGCTTTGCCGGGGAGCTCGTTTGTGCAACGAACGATCGCGGTGCGCTCAAACTGACTTGCGGCGAGGGCCACGCCATGACCGAGCCTGACCGTTCCGACGCCCGGCGATTGGCCGCCGAGGCGCTGGCCCAGGGCGACGCGATCGCCTGGTTCGACAAGCTCTATCGCGCGGCCGAGGGCAATGCTTCGGCCATTCCCTGGGCCGACGGAGCGATGAATCCCAATCTCGCGCGCTGGCTCGAGGCACGGCCGCTGGCCGAGCTTGGCCAGCGCACGCTGGTCGTCGGCTGCGGCTTGGGAGACGACGCCGAGGCGCTTGCACAACTCGGACTGGCGGTCACCGCGTTTGATGTGTCGGCGACGGCCATCCAGTGGTGCCGTCGCAGGTTTCCGCAGTCAACCGTCGAATACGGCGCGGCCGATCTGCTGAATCCGCCGGCCGCCTGGCGGGGAGCGTTCGACTTCGTGTTGGAAGCCTACACCCTGCAAGTGTTGCCGGCGGAGTTGGCGCCAAGGCCTGCAGGAACCTGGCCGCATTTCTGGCCCCCGGCGGTCAGTTGCTGGTCGTTGCTCGAGGCCGCGACGCCACGGAACCGCGCGGCAACATGCCGTGGCCCCTGACGCGCGAAGAACTCGTCTCGCTCGGCGAGGCGGGCCTCGAAATCGCCTCGTTCGAAGACTACTTCGACGACGAGACCCCGCCGGTCCGCCGATTCCGCGTCACCTATCGTCGTCCTGAACGACGCCGCGACAACTAGCCTTCCTTCCTGACGCATCTTCTTCTCGCGTTACGCGTAAGCTTCTTTTTGCCAACCCAAGAGCAGCTATGGCGAAGCTCGACCGATCCGGCGAAAGATCTGCTGTGCTCAGCGTTTTCGCGAGCGTTATGTCCGCATTTGCAAGCCACCTGACTAGTCCGCTCTACGCCTGCGCACGATTGCGAGCGGAGCACCACGGCGACTCCGGGCCAGCGTTGTGCCGCCGTTATGACGGCTCAGCCACGCAGCGATCGTCATGCGATCGACTTGCCGGCGGCTGCGTGTTGCGGCCGTCGGCCCGAGCGCAACGGAGCAACTTGCCGATCTGGTCATCGCCCTGCGACGCGAGGCGGCGATGTTGCCGCGGACCTGCCGAACGTGCAGGTCTGGTCGCCACCACGCCGATCGACATGCGGAAGAGTTTGACGGCTGGCCGAAGTGGTGCGCGAGTTTCTCGGCCACGATCCGCTGTCCGGCAGCCTGTTCGTGTTCCGCAACCGCGGCGGCCACCTGGTGAAGATTCTGTGGTGGGACCGCGACGGTCTGGCGATCTACTACAAGCGGCTGGAGCGAGGCGAGTTTCAATTCCCACGCACGGGCAAGCCGGCGATCGAGATCAGCCCAGAGCAACTGCTGAGATTGCTGTCGGGGCTCAACGTCAAATCGAATCGCGTGGCTTGATTCATCGCGACTTGGACTGGCGCGACCGGCAGGTAGCCGCTACAACAAGTCGATGACGCACACCGATGAACTGCCGAACGATGTGGAAGCATTGAAGCGGATCATCGCCGAACTTCAGGAACGATCGGCGGTTGAGATTGAACGCCTCAAGGCCGAGCATCAGGCGGCGATCGCGGCCTTGTTTCGCCGTTACTACGGCCCGCGCAGCGAGTCGTTCGACCGCGGCAACTGCTGCTGTTCGGCCAGCGCATCGAAGCGCTCGGCTTGACCAGGCGAGCATTGAGATGAGGCTGGCGAACCGCTCGTTACCCGTCGCGTTCGCAACCGTGACCAACACGGCCGGCAGCAGTTGCCGGAGCACCTAGAACGGATCGAGATCGAGCACGACCTTGAGGAGAAGGCGTGCCCTGCGTGCGGCAACGAGCGCGGTCGGATCGGGGCTGAGATCAGCGAGCAACTCGAATACTTCCCGGCCGGCTTCAAAGTCTTGAAGCACATCCGGCACAAGTATGCTTGCAGCAAGTGCGACGGCGATGGCTACAACCCGCACATTGCAGTCGCAGAGAAGCCGCAACAGCCGATCAACAAGGGCCTGCCGGGACCGAGCCTCTTGGCGTACGTCATTACTGAGCAAGCTGGGCGACCATTTGCCGCTCTACCGGCTCGAACGCATCTTCGAGCGTCAGACGGTGCACATCGCCCGCAGCACGATGTGCGCCTCGATGCGCTGCGCCGGAGATTTGGTCGCGCCGCTGGTCGATCTGATGATTGAGCGCGTCCGCCAATCTCGCGTGATTCATACCGACGACACGACCGTGCCAGTCCAGTCGGCCGGCCAGAAGCAATGCCGCAAGGGGCGCATTTGGTGCTACCTGGGCGACGATGCCAACCCGTACACCGTGTACGACTACACGCCGAGTCGCTCGCGGGACGGCCCGGCGAAGTGGTTGAAGAACTTCACTGGCTACTTGCAAGCCGACGCTTACGGCGGTTACGACGGAATCTATCACTCGCAGAGCGTGACGGAAGTCGCCTGCTGGGCCCATGCGCGCCGCAAGTTCTACGATGTCGCAGGACTAGCGATAGTCAACGCGCGACGCAGATGCTGACGCTCATCGGAGAGTTGTACGTCGATCGAGCGAGAAGCGAAGGACGCCGATGCCGCCACACGGCTTACGCTACGCCATGAGCGGAGCCTGCCGGTGCTCGCGCGCATCAAGACGTGGCTCGACGCCGAACAAGAAGTCGTGCTACTCCGCAGCCCAATGGCCACGGCGATCACCTACTCCCAGAACCAGTGGCAGGCGCTCACGACGTACACCACGCAAGGCTTCCTCAACATCGACAACAACGCCAGCGAGCGGGCGCTCAAGCGTGTGGCCATCGGCCGCAAGAACTGGCTCTTCGCTGGCAACGATGCGGCCGCCGAGAACCATGCCCGGCTCTGGTCGCTGATCGCCAGTTGCGAACGCCACCAGCGTTGATCCGCAGCGCTACCTCACCAGCGTCCTAGCGAAGATCGGTACGTCCAAGGAAGAGCTTTCGCAGCTTCTTCCGGATGTATGGAAGACGGAAGATGCAATTCCGCCAGCATGCGAATAGCAGTTCCATCGACATCTTCCGGTGCCGCTCAAAAGAGCGGCGGCTTCTCCACATCTACTCTTGAAGCAAGCCTTCTGCTTTTAGATACCACATCAACTCACTTCTTTCGGATGCCGGCCATGATTCGATCAGCTTCCCGGCAGCTAGCGTCGCCGAAGGATTCCCAATTCGGAGCAAGCATCCTACTGCGACATGACCGACTGTTGTATTGCCTAGCAACTTAACGGTGTTCTCTTCTCGAGCTGCTTCGCGAGCGATAATTCCAATTAGGCTTTCATCCTCTCTTGCCAGACGCCCGGCTGCCTCAATGGCATTCACGCGGACAAGTACAGCGCTATGATGCAAATACTCAACGACCTTTCCCCGCGGTGGCCTAGGCTGCTGAAAAAAACTAGCCAATCCAGTCTGGGTGGCGGGCCGTGGCGTCAAACCTGGCGCTGGTTTTGAACTTTTCATACTCGCCCGTCAGCGCGGCTGCCTTGGTGCGCTCGATCAACTGGGCGAGGGCCTGCTTGCCGAGCGGCTTGAACGTGCGGGCCGCCTCGAAGGCCTGCTCGAGGACCGGCATGCTGTCGATGCCGGTGATCACGGTCGAGGTCGGCAGGTTCATGGCATAGTGCAGGCATTCGATCGGCGTGACGACTTTCGTCTTCAGGATGTCGCCGCTGCCGAGCGGCTTCATGCCCAACACGCCGATCTCTTGCTCGACCAGCACGGGCAACACCTCGACGGCGAAGCTGCGAAAGTGAGCATCCATCACGTTGAGCGGCATTTGCACGGCGTCAAAGCGATAGCCGCGCTCCTTGGCCATTCGCAACATCCGCAAATGCACGAGCGGATCCTTATGCCCAGTGAAGCCGACGTAGCGCACCTTGCCGGCCTTCACGGCGGCATCAAGCGCTTCGCGGGCTCCCCCCTCCTCGAAAAACCGGTCGGGATCCTCCAGCCGAATCACTTCATGATATTGCATCAGGTCGATGCGGTCGGTTTGCAAACGCTTGAGCGACTCGTCGATTTGCTGGGCGGCCAACTTCCGGGTGCGGCCGTCGAACTTACTCATCAGAAAAGCTTTCTCGCGATAGCCATCCCGGAGGGCGCGGCCCATGCGAGTCTCGCTTTGACCGCCGTTGTAATCCCAACAGTTGTCCAGGAAGGTGATGCCGCCGTCGATCGCGGTTCGAATGATCCGCACGCTGTCGGCCGGATCTTTTTGCGTGCCGATGTGGAAGCCGCCCAACCCCATGGCGCTGATCCGCTCGCCGGTGCGTCCGAGGGTTCGCATCGGCACGTGCTGGGCGGGCGGCGACGGCTTGGCACCGTCCGGTTTGGACGTCGGCTGATCGGCCGTGGCGCCCTGGCGACCAGCCAAGGCTCCGGCGCCGGCCACCGCGGCTGCCCCGCGCAAGAAATTCCGCCGCTCCATGTCGGGCTCCCTTCGTGAAAGAGGTTGTAGCTGCCTCAATCAAGCTAACAGTCCGACGGCAGAGTGCAATCGATGTTCCGCGCGCGGTGAGCTGATAACGATGGGTAAAAACCGAGTCCCGAGCTTGACGTCGTACAAATGTACGATATCATGTCTTTCAAACGTACGACGAAGCGAAACTCCACCGCGAGCATGAAACGCATGGCCAAGCGCGCCGCCGCCTCCAAGGCTGAATTGGAAATCGCCCGAATTGTTTGGGACCTGCGAGGGGCCACCGTCCGCCAGGTGCTCGAAGCGCTGCCGGCCGAGCGCGAACTCGACTACAAGACCGTGCAAACCTATCTGCGGCGGCTCGAAGCCAAGGGGTACCTGCAGTCGCGGCGCGACGGCAAGACCAGCGTCTTCACCGCCCGCGTCCGGCCGGCGCAGGTGATTCGCGAAACGCTCGCCGATCTGGTCGATCGGCTGTTTGGCGGCGAGGCATTGCCGCTGGTCGAGCACCTGATTGCCGACCGGCAGCTTACTGGTGACGACATCGAAAAACTCCGTACACTCATCGACGAATCGGAGGGTAATGGCCATGCCAGCGGCAAGTGACGACTTTGTGCGTCTCGCCTGGACGCAGACCTGGCAACTGGCGGCGCTGGCCGCGGCGGTGGCCCTTGTAGCCAAGGTGACGTGCCGCCAGCGGCCGCACCTGGCCTATCTGCTATGGATGCTGGTCGTGGTCAAAGCCGCCACACCGCCAGTTTGGAGTAGTCCAACTGGCGCGTTTAGTTGGGCATTGTGCGAGTCTGTCGCCGAGCAGCCCACCGTTGTCGGCGAACGATTGCCGAATGCACCTGCACCCATCGCGATGTCGGCAACAGCCTTCACGCCGGCGCCGGATCCCCTGCCCCCAGCGGCGGTCGAGCCGCAAGTCGTTCGCACGGAACCAATCGCGCGGCAGCTTTCCGTCGCTGCAATGCTTCTGCTCACCTGGAGTATTGGCGCCGCGGCTCTGGCGATGTGGCTGGTCGTCGGCTGGTTGTCACTCCTGCGCCGGCTTCGCAGCACCGCCGAACAGGCCCCAACTCCGTTGATACGGCGGTTTGACGAACTGCGACGACAGCTTGGTCCCGCGCGGCCCGTTCGGTTGCTGGTGACGGGCGAAGTGCTCGGACCGGCGGCGATGGGTTGGTGGCGTGGTACGGTGATCGTGCCGCGCCAGTTGGTGGAAAAATCGCAGCCCGGCGAACTCGACGCAATCCTGACGCACGAACTGGTGCACCTCCGCCGCTTCGATCCGCTGGCGGGTAGCCTGCAACTGGCCGTGCAATGCCTGTGGTGGTGGCATCCGGCCGTGTGGTGGGCCAATCGCCAGGCGCGCGTCGAGCGCGAGCGCTCGTGCGACGAAGCCGTGCTGGCCGAACTGAATTGCCGGCCGGTCGACTACGCGCGGCTGCTGGTGGAGATCCTGCAGTGGCGGCAGCAACTCGTGCCCGCCGTGTTCTGGTCGGGCATGCGCAGTACGGCTGCGACGACAGCGCGAGTGCGGCACGTGCTGGATGCCAAAGCATTCCGGCGCCGCTCGCCTTTCGCCGCATGGCTCATCGCCGCCGCCTTGCTGCTGGTCGTGCTGCCGGGAGCCGGCTGGCGATTTACGACCGCGGCGCCGCCCAAGGACCGCGCCACGTCAACAACTCCGACGCTCGACGACACCCCCGAGCCGAAAGAGCAGTTGCCAATCGCTTCGGCACCGGAAGTCGTCAATGAAGTTCCCACGCCCGCCGAAGTGGAAGCAATGCAGGAGATCAGCAAACGGGGACTTGCCTGGGGATTTGGGAGGGCCTTCAATCTCGGCGAAATGCAGGCTCTGCGAATGTTAACGCTACGATCATCGTTTGATCCTGGCGATGCTCCGCTGCCGCTGGCTCCGCTCGCCCGCATTCTGACCAGTGTCACGGTCGGCCAATTTCCTGATCCCCCCGCGTCGGCTGAGCGTCTGCGTGTGCAACTTCGCGCTTGCGCGAACTGCCCGCGTCTACACAACTGATCGTCAACTACTCCGCGGAAAATGTGGCCGGACTGGATGCGTTGGTGGAGATTCCCAACCTCACTCAGCTGTCACTGCAGTGCACGGGCGATGACTTTGCGATTCGTTGGTCGGACGGCATGTCGCGACCGTTCAAACTTGATGAGCTCAAGTCGCTCAAATCCCTGAGCCTCTCGGCAACCGACGCCGATTTGCCGGAGATCGCCGCGATGACGACGCTCGAGAAACTCGGCGCCAGGGGTGAATTCTCCGCCGAGGGGATCGATCGGCTTCAACCGCTGGTGCACTTGAAATCGCTCTCCCTCGGCGGCCACCACAAGCGCCCGCCCGCCCCGCTGGACCTTAAATGCCTTGCGGGCATGTCCGACCTCGAAGAGTTGAGCATGGAAGGCGGTTACGCACCCAGCGACGCCGGTGCCTCGCAAATTGGTGCGCGGTCCAAGCTACGCGAGCTGAATATCCGTGTCGATCGGTTATCCGATGCCGGTCTGGCTGCGATCGCACGCGCCGGCCAGCTTCGCACGCTGGTGCTGGTGGCCAGCCAGGCGCCGCCACATCTATCGGCGGCTGGCTTTGCCGCGCTCAGCGCGCTGACAAAACTGGACATGCTCATGGTTAGCGGGAAGACATCGCCCGAACAGACTCCGCTGCTACTGACTGACGAATCCTTCGCCGGTTGGAACCACCTCGTCAGCCTGCGGATGTTGATCGTCGATTCCTGCGCGATCGGCGACGCTGGAATCAAAAACCTGGCGTCCCTGCCGATTCTCTACTGCCTACAGCTTGAAGGTCCCTTGCAAGTGACGGATGTTGGCGTGGCCGAACTGAGCAAGGCACCCGAGCTGGGCGCACTTGTTCTGATCGGATCGAAGGTCACCGGCCCCGGCCTAGCCCCCCTGAAAGTTTGTCGCAGCCTTAGTCTCCTCAACCTCACCAATAGTCCGCTCACCGACGCGGGGCTCGAAGCCATCGCGCCATTCAAACTCCTTTCTGAACTCGACGTTTCGGGTACCAAGATCACCGACCGAGGTCTCGCCGCGTTGAATGGCCGCTTGCCGCAACTTAGCCGGCTCAATCTCGCGCGAACGGATATTACCGACGAAGGCCTGAACTCGCTACAAGATCGTGGCAACCTGCGGGAACTCAATGCAAGCGGGACAAGGCTGACCGTAGGGGCGATCGAAAAGCTGCTCGATGCCCGCCGGGAGCTGAAGATCTGGTCCACCGATTCCCGAGCTCCTCAATCTCGGGCTGGCATGTTCGATGGTGAGTTTCAACCGATCGACGCGGCGCAGATCTTCTTCAATCCCCCGCCCGAAACGCGCGTACCAAAAGCCGCAGATTCTCCACCGGAAAAAATCAAGGCCCAACCGGACGCCGCGCAGAATTCAACAACGGAAGTCGTTCAGCAACTCGAACAGCTCGGCTTTCGCGTCACTCGCTTTGCCGTGGGCGGCCACCAGCTGTACGCCAACTTTGACCCGAGCTTTCAGCCGCTTGCCGAGCCGTTGCCGCTGGCAGATTTGCCGCACCTAGAATCGATTGTCATCAACGACCGGTTTGACCTGAACGAGGAGCAACTCATCGCCCAGCTGCGAGCTGTGCGCAACGTGCGACCTGAAACGATGCTCGGCGTGTTTTTCAAGCCCGATCAAGGTGCCGCCTTCGATGTGTTGGCCGAACTCCCGAAGCTCGAACGTCTGAGCATCATGACCGAGTTGCCGTCGTTGGGCGGCAAGGCCGGACGAAAAGTCACCCTTGCGCAGTTCAAAAACCTGCGAGAGCTTTCGCTGCTCGGCAACTTCACTGATGAGAATCTGGCTGAACTGACGCCTCTCAGTCAGCTCGAGAGTCTGCAGCTCAATCAGAGCCAACCGTTTGCCAAGCTCGACCTCACTTGCCTGGAGAATAAGCCGCGGCTCAGACGGCTCGCAACCGGGGGCATTGAACCCACGGATGAAGCATTCGCCCGCATCGGCAAACTTCGAAAACTAAAGCAGTTGACGACCAACCTGACCGCCGCCACGGACACCGGCGTTTCACACCTTGCCAACCTCAGCGACCTCAAGGTGCTCAGGCTCGAAAGTTCTCAGGAAACGAGCCGCGTCACACCCGAGGGCTTGCACGCAATCGGCAAGTTGCCGAACCTCACGAACCTCACAGTGTATGGCAAGTTTGCACCCGGCGCATCTGAGGACAGTGGCGCAATCAACGACCGCATGATCGCCGGCTGGTCGCAGCTCACGCAACTGAAGTCGCTGCACCTGTTCGAGTGCCAACTCACCGACGCCGGCCTGATCGAGCTCAGCAGGCTCCCAGCGCTCGCGCGGCTCCATCTCTCTGGCAAGCTGCAAGTCACCGACCAAGGCCTGGCAGCCCTAGGCACGATGACTTCGCTACGGCACCTCCTACTTACCGACCCGGCCATCACCGACGAAGGCCTGACGAAACTCAAGGCGCTCACGAACCTTGAGTCGCTGTCCCTTTACCAGGCTCCGCAAGTGACCGACGCCGGGCTTGCGACCCTGGCGGCATTCCCCAAGCTCAAGACGCTGGTGATCACTGGCGCCAAGATCGAGGGTCGCGGACTCGCTCCGGTCACGACGCTCACGTCGCTATCGCTGGAAAACAACCCGGTCGACGATGCGGGTATTGACATCATCGTACGCAATAAACAACTCACTAATCTGAATCTTTCCGATACCAAGATCACCGACAGAGCTCTCAAACTCATCGGAAAAAGCCTCCCAGAACTCAGGAGGCTGCAGATCTTGCACACCCAGGTCACCGACGCAGGTGTGGCCGAGCTCAAGCCGCTCGCTCACCTGCAGGAGGTCAACGCATCAGGCTCTCAAGTCACGGAAGCGGCTGCCCGCGATTCCAAGGGCGTGCTGCAGATCAACAACGACTGGAACATCAGCGACCGACCGGAAATTTTCTCCCTCGAAGTCGACTTCGACTAGCCGCGCTACCAGCACCAATTCGACAAGCAGTTATGAGCGCCGCGCCCCAGCTTCACTAAACGTCCGCGTGGGCTGCCTAGCTTGTCGCAAACGGGAATTTGGCCGGCGAAAATTTCTGAAAATTTTTCGCCGCTGCTAGCAATCTCTTGTTGCACGCTCGGAAATGTCGAGTTGCCCGCAAAAACAAGGCTCGCTGGCCCGTGTGAGCCCTTTGTTAAAAGCCCCCGTCCGCAGGGGTATAAAGCACTCAACTTTCGCTGTTGCAAGGCGTTCCGAACAGTCTTGCGCGTGATTGACTCGCCTGCGGATTTGATTAAGATTTGGCTCCCGTGCACCGTATATTGTGGTATTGAGGGCATCTGCTACAATATCTAGTGTACTGAGCGCCGATTTCTACCGCCATCGGGTGGTCTAACAGCAGGAAGCTCGCATACACGGATGTAGTCTCAGGTTTGTGGCCAGCGAAACCCGAGACTAGTATACGGACGTACATTGACCGCATGCCCACACGGACGTCTCTAGCAGGGAGCTATTCTTCTATGGCAACCATTGGCACCCCCGTCGCCAAACGAGCCTTGTCACCGTTCCATTCCACCGCTGACACCGAACCCCGCGGACTGGCAATCGAAGCCCAGTTCTGCCCCACCGACGTCGCCGATCCGTTCGACACCGTCCAGTGGGATCTGCGGGCCGCCGCCATCAAGGGCGAGAACGGTGAAGTGCTGTTCGAGCAAGAGAACTGCGAAGTTCCGGCTCATTGGACCCAACTAGCCACGAACGTCGTGGTGAGCAAATACTTCTACGGCGAAATCAACACGCCCGAACGCGAGCATAGCGTCAAGCAACTGATCCACCGCGTCTGCCGCACGATCGCCGACTGGGGCCTGTCCGACGGCTACTTTGCCAGCGAAGAAGACGCCGAACGGTTCTATCGCGACCTGACCTGGCTGTGCCTGCATCAGCACGGGGCATTCAACTCGCCGGTGTGGTTCAACGTCGGCCTGTTCCATCAGTACGGCGTCAAAGGCGCCATGTGCAACTGGCACTGGGACCCCGAGAGCGAATTGGTCAAGCAGCCGGAGAATCCGTACGAGTACCCCCAGGGCTCAGCCTGCTTCATTCAAAGCGTGCGCGACAACATGGAAGACATCATGGACCTGGCGCGCAGCGAGGCCATGCTCTTCAAGTTCGGCTCGGGCACCGGCACCGACCTGTCGACCCTGCGGTCGCATCGCGAGAAGCTCTCCGGCGGCGGTAAGCCCTCGGGACCGCTCTCGTTCATGCGGGTGTACGACCAGATTGCGGCGGTGGTCAAAAGCGGCGGCAAAACTCGCCGGGCGGCCAAGATGCAGTCGCTTAAAGTCTGGCACCCAGACATCATGGAATTCATCGAGTGCAAGTACAAGGAAGAGAAAAAAGCCCGCCTGCTGATCGAAAAAGGGGGCTACGAAGCCAACTTCAACGGCGAAGCCTACAGCTCGATTCTGTTCCAGAACGCCAATCTCTCGGTGCGCGTGACTGACGACTTCATGCAGGCCGCCATCGAAAACAAGCAGTGGAGCACCCATTGGGTGACCGAGCCCGATACGGCCGGCCCCTCCTGGCCCGCGCTCGATGTGCTGGCCAAGATGGCTGAAGGCGCCTGGGCCTGCGGCGACCCGGGCGTGCAGTACGACACGACCATCAACCGCTGGAACACCTGCCCCAATTCGGGTCGCATCAACGCGTCGAACCCGTGCTCGGAGTACATGTTCCTCGACGACACGGCCTGCAACCTGGCGAGCATTAACCTGATGAAGTTTCGCCAGGGGGATGGCACGTTCGACGTCGAGCGATTCCAGGCGGCCTGCCGGCTGTTCTTCATCGCCCAGGAAATTCTGGTCGATCATGCCAGCTATCCGACGAAGCGAATCGCCGAAAACAGCCATCGCTTCCGCCCGCTGGGACTGGGCTATTCGAACCTGGGCAGCCTGATCATGTCGGCCGGCCTGGCTTACGACTCGGACGCTGCCCGCGGCGTGTGCGGTGCGATGACCGCCCTGCTGCACGGCTCGGCCAACCTGGCCAGCGCGGAGTTGGCGGCGGCCGTGGGTCCGTTTGACGGCTACGCCGAGAATCGCGAGCCAATGCTGGGGGTGATGCAAATGCACCGCGAGGCGGTCGACAAGATCAACCCGGCCTGCCCCGACTATCTCCAGCAAGCGTCGCGCAAGCTCTGGGACCGCGTGCTTCAGGCCGGTCGGCAATGCGGGTTCCGCAACGCCCAGGCCACGGTGCTGGCCCCCACTGGCACGATCAGCTTCCTGATGGATTGCGACACCACGGGCATCGAGCCGGACATCGCACTGGTCAAGTACAAGCAGTTAGCCGGCGGCGGCATGCTGAAGATCGTCAATCAGACCGTGCCGCTGGCCCTACGAACGCTGGGCTACGACGAGCCGAAGATCGAATCGATTCTGGCCTACATTGACCGCGAAGATACGATCGAAGGTTGCGACGAACTGAAGTCCGAGCACTTGAGCATTTTCGATTGTGCGTTCCAGCCCCGCAAAGGCACGCGTTCGATCGCCTGGCAGGCCCACGTACGGATGATGGCCGCGGCGCAGCCGTTCCTCTCCGGGGCCATTTCCAAGACGGTGAACATGCCGCGCGAAACCACGCCGGCCGACATCGCCAGCGCCTACATCGAAGGCTGGAAACTGGGGCTCAAGGCCTTGGCCGTCTATCGCGACGGCTCGAAGGAAAGCCAGCCGCTCTCGACCAGCACCGAAAGCGACAAGGCCGCCGCCAAGCAAGTGGCCGTGCCCCGCCGCGAACGGCTGCCCGACACGCGGCAGAGCGTGACTCACAAGTTCAGCATCTCGGGTCACGAGGGCTACATCACCGTAGGCCTGTATGCCGACGGCCGGCCGGGCGAAATGTTCGTCACGATGGCCAAGGAAGGCAGCACCATCGGCGGTTTGATGGATTGTTTCGGCACGGCCGTCTCGATGAGCCTGCAATACGGCGTGCCGCTCGAGGTGTACGTCAACAAGTTCTCCCACACGCGGTTCGAACCGATGGGGCACACCAAGAACCCCGACATTCGCATCGCCAAGAGCATCGTTGACTACATCTTCCGCTGGATGGGAATCACGTTCCTGCCCGGCTACAAGGAAGCGATGCTCGGCAAGACCGTCGACGAGCCGTCGTCGGCCAAGGGCGATTTGGAGGATCTCGACGCAGAGCCCAAGCTCGCCGCCACGAAGGCCGGCGAGCAAAAGCCCGGGCCAGGAGCGGCCAAAGCCGAGCCCGCCAAAAGCGCTCCGGCGGCTGCCGCCAAACCCGCCACCAAGAATGGCACTACGGCCAAGTCGACCAACGTCAACGTCGATCTGCTCGAACGGGCCGGCGTGATGCGGGTCGACTTGAACGGCGGCCAGTACTCCGGCCGCGAAGATCAATTCGCCAGTTTCCAAACCGATGCCCCCAGTTGCGACAACTGCGGCGCGATCACGGTCCGCAATGGCAACTGCTACTTGTGCCACAATTGCGGCAACAGCATGGGTTGCTCGTAAAGGATTGTCGGGCCGGAGGCCCGCGAGCAACCCGCGTTCGATACAACGGGTGTCGTCCTGGTAGGGGGCGGCACCCGTTTTTTGCGACATATTGACTTGCAGGACGCGTAATTGGGCTACAGAATCCGATTGCGATTTGTGCGCAAAAACGTGGATGCAACCTAAACAGGAAACGCCAATCATGCCACGCCTCGAAGAGGTATTCGGGATATCACCGCACCCAGTCCTCAGTTACGTCGAGCGTCCAAAGGTCGATGGTCGATTTACAACCGCACTTCGAACGGAAAACCACATTGTAATCTATGGGTCGTCAAAGCAGGGAAAGACAGCATTACGACAAAAACACGTATCGGATGACCAGTGCGTCATCGTTCGATGCGGTCCCAAAACCACGACGGAAACCATCTACCAGTCGGTGCTAAGAGACGCTGGCGTGCGCCTCGAAATGTCTGAGTCGCAATCGGACGCTACCAAGGGAAGCCTCAAGAGCACTTGGAGTTTCAAAGCGGTCATACCTTGGATCGGCGGAGCGCAGACGGACCTCGAAATGGGCACTGAAGCAGCGCGTCAGAAAACCCTCACGACCGAATTCGTTGGCCATGATCTTGCTGAGGCGCAGTCAATTTGCGAGCTCCTGCAGGCCGTCAAATTTGACAAGATAATTGTGCTTGAAAACTTCCATTACCTGCCTTTGGAGACGCAGAAGCTCGTAGCGTTCGATCTCAAGGCTTTTCACGAGGTTTCTCTTCGCTTCATTATTCTCGGGATATGGCAGGAATCCGACCTACTTCTCGTGCACAATGGCGACCTGCAAGGTCGTATTTCGGAGGTTCCGGTCGAACCATGGCAGGAAGAAGACTTCTTGCGCGTAATCGAAGTGGGATGTCGGCAGCTTAACTGCGAAATCCCAAGTGAAATACAGTTAACGTTTTGCACGAGTGCATACGGCAACGTCGGGATGCTTCAAGACTTTCTGAAGACGTATTGCGCTCTCCACGATGTGGTGGAGACTTTGAACAATAGGAAGGTGTTAGAGGACGACGGAACCGTTGAAAAGACGTTCGCCATGACCGTCGAAGGGCACAAAGGCCGCCTCGTAAAAGTTCTCGACGGAATTGCCAGCCGAAGCCGCGTCGATCACGACGATTCCCTCACGCTTCCGTACTATTTGGCACAGGTAATACTCACTGCGCCACTTGAGGAATTACGGCAAGGTATTCGCCGCGACCATTTACTGACTTTGATCCGAGGGTTGCATCGACGGCAGGACAAGGAAACTATTCGTACCGGCGATATTACTCATTTACTGACACGCCTTCCTTCATTGCAACACGACGTCAATCCGCCCTTTCTATACTACGACACAAATCAAAAACGTCTAAAGATCGTTGATGCCACGCAGCTATTTGTCCTAACTCGAGTCGATCGGGCCGAATTGCTTGAAGAAATCCCAGATCCCATGAAGAAATATGACGATTAGGGCGCAATCTATGTCACATTCTCCTGCGCTAACGATTGAAGGCGACGTCGAATCGCCGCGAACGTTTACATTCGCCGAACTGTCGGACTTTCCGGCCGAGCATCAGCTGCAGGACGTCAGCCAGATGGATCCCAAGCGGAAAGGCGATGCGATCACGTTGGCCGGGCTGTTGGCGCTGGTTCAACCGAGACCGTCCGCCAAGTACCTGACGCTGCATGCCTCGCGCGACGACTTTCACGCCAGCATTCCTTTGGATGCAGTACGCGACCGGGCGTTTCTGATCTACCGCCTGGAAGGCCAACCGCTGCCCGAGAAGTCCGGCGGCCCGGTGCGGTTCTACATTCAAGACTTCGCCGCCTGCCACACCTCCGAGATCGACGAATGCGCGAATGTCAAATTCGTCGACCGCATCGAGTTCACCGCGTCGCCTGGCCAAGATAACCGCCCGCACGATGCCAAAGAGCACGCCGAGTTGCACGAGCGGGAGGGGAAGTAACGCGACGCGGTTCGGCACGGCCGGAGTTCGCAAACCTCCTCGCCCCCGGAGGGGCGAAAGCCGCTCGGCGCCACGCCGGCGCGGGGTTCAGATTTCCTCCGCGCCCTCGCATGCAACATACGAACATTCTCGCAATCGGCTTGACATACCTTGCCTAGCCATGTATCTTGACACCTAGCCACACAAGGTACCATGCTCTCAAAGGGTCGATTCAACCATGGCGCAAAACCCTGACCTGGTGCGCGGAGCGCTCGAACCGGTGGTTCTGGAACTGATCGCCGCCGGCGCGACCTACGGCTATGAGATTGTCCGGGCCATCCAACAAGCCAGCGGCGGCCAACTGCTGGCTCAAGAGGGAACGCTCTACCCCGCGCTCCATCGCCTGGAAAAGCGGGGCTATCTCCGCGCCACGTGGAAGACCTCGCCCGAGGGCCGCAAACGTAAACACTACCATCTGACCGCCGACGGCAAGCGCTACCTCGAGACGCTCCGGGTCGAGTGGGAAGCGTTCAGCAAGACGGTCAACCAGATACTGGGGATCGCCCATGTCGCAGTCGTTTGCGGGTGACCCAGGTCGGGAGCGCAAAACCGCCGCGTCACCTGAAGAATCACTCGACGAACAGCTCGCGGCCGAGATCGCCGATCACCTCGCATCCGCGGCCAGCGACCAGGTGCGTCGCGGTCAGAGTGAGGAGCAGGCGGCACAACTGGCTCAGCAGCGTTTTGGCAACGTCGCGCGCATCAAGCGGCAAGTTTGGTGGATTCACAACGGGGAGGAAGTCATGTATCGCACCGTGGGCATCGCACTTCTTGCTTTGTTGACGATCGGCGTGGCCGTGGTGGGATTCGGCGGTTGGCAGATGCAACACAATCTCTCCGTACGTACCGAGGAACTCTCCGCGAAACTGGAGACACTCACCGCCACCCAGGAGGCCATGCTCGCCCAACAGCGACCGCCCGACGTATCGGGCATCGCCTACCTGGGCGATCCCTCGCGTCCGGCGAAAGACGTCGAGATTCAGGTCTATCGTTTTTCCGAGGAACCCGCGACAGTTTCAAGGGGAGCCGTAACAGCATCCGGCGTCGTGACGCGCCGCTTTCGCACCGATGCCCAGGGACGTTTTGACAGCGGCACCCTGCCGTCCGGTGCGTATTGCCTGTTGGCGCCGCTGTTGGATCCCGAAGGCAAGTCCGACGCGAATGACTTGCTCTTTAGCCGACTGCAAAGTCAGCCCCTCTATCTCTTTACCGGTCTGGGCAAATCGACGGTCGACCTCAATTTGCTTGCCCCCGCGCGATTGACGCTTGAAGTGAAGGATATCCCTGACGAGGTCCGGATTGGTCTTGCACAAGTGAAAGTCCTGGTATGGTTGGCAATCCGCAGTGACGACATCTACGGCTATCTACATGGCCCGCTTTCGCCCAGCGATAGCCCGCCACGAGATGGCTGGCCGTTGCCCCTACCGCCGGCGACGAGCGATGCCGCCGGAGCAAGCCTCCCTCCCGCGAAGCTGCCCCATTCCTGGTGGCTGCCGCCACGGAAGTACGAAGTTCAACTCGGAATCGATTTTCCCAGCGGCAACGTCTTCGGCGGCACGCAATCGCACCTTTCGAAGTCGGTTAAGCTCGACGTCGATCTGACTGCCAACACGATGGCTAAGATCACACTCAATGTGATCGGCGAGCCATTAGAGGAGCAAGTTGCGTATGATGCTGATCCGGACGCATATGTAGGTCTGCCAAATTGGCTTCAACAGGTCGCGCCCAAGATTGAACTGAACGCCGCACTCGAGTAATAAGAGCAACCGAACGCGTTGCTGGGCCAACGGCCCAACCTGTGACAGCCAGGGGCACCGCCCCTGGAACCCTTCAGCCCTAGTGACAAACGAGTTGTGGATGCGTCCTCGAATCCAGGGGCGGTGCCCCTGACTGTTGCAGACCGAGGCCGTTGGCCGCGCACGAGTTGATGCCTGCGCGTGCGGCATAAAAACGAAATCTGCCGCGATTGAAATCGGGCTGCCACCGGCGCCGCGACCGATTACCTCATCACGTCGGCCCACAGTCGCGTGAGCAAAATCATGCTCCCCACTGCCAACGCGCCGATGGCCGTCACCAATACCGCGCCGCTGGCGATATCCAGGGCCTGGCGGACGTCTTCGTTCTCTTCGTCGGTGACGACGCGAGCCAGGTGTTCGAGTGCCGTGTTGAACATTTCGGCGGCAAGCACGATCGTGATGCAGATGATCAAAATGGCCCACTCCATGCGGGTCACGCCGTGCAGTGCTGCCCCGATCAACACGGCCGCTGCCACAGGTAGATGTATCCAAAAGCTGCGCTGGCTGATGAAGGCACGCACGACGCCGCGCGTGGCAACCCGGAACTTGTGCACCCAGGACTCAGGCTGGCGAACATAACGGGGCATGGGTTTGACCAAGAGGACGGCGAATTTGACGCGCTGCCGCGTGCTTGCATTGAATCGGACCGACCAGCCCGTGAAAAGCCCAGCGTTGCACAGGCGACGCTGTCAGCCAGCACGAAAAAATCGCGACAAACTGACATTGACTCGCATTTGCCGGGGAAGTTAGGTTGCTTTTCACGGTCAACCCATTAGTTCGCCAGCCCGAGAGTTGCTACAGAACTGGCACCTCGCCACGCGTCCCCGAGCGTGACCTCCAGCGAGCCCAGTTTGACCTCACGAGTTGACCTCCCGCCACGCCACGCCCCACGGGGCGAGACGATAGCCCGAATGCTGGACGCACGTGGTCGATCGCCATCGACACCACGAGCAAGCGTCCAATCGCGACCAGCACCAGAACCGCTGCTCGCGAACCACCAGCGATACCTCGGTGTCCAGGCGAGACGTGACAAACGCACTGGGCCACGTGCTATCGATACTAGCGAATGCGACGCGGAAAAAGTCAACGTAAGCCGGCGAACCCGACCGACCGGCGAACCGTAATCCAAAGCGAACAAACGGGCGAACACTATCCGGGGTAAGAAACCGAAAGTACGAAGGGAGTCAGAAGGATGCTTGTGCTTAGTCGAAAGAAGAACGAACGAGTCGTGATAGGCGAGGACATTGAAGTCACCGTGATCGACATTCGCGGTGACCGCGTCAAGCTGGGTTTCAGCGGACCTGCGAACGTGCCGATTCATCGCGAGGAAGTCTTCCGCCGGATCGCCGCCTGGAGCGACGCCGAACCCGAGGCAGCCGCCCGCTAACGGAACGGGCTGATATCCGAACAAAAAAGGTGCCAGGGATCCTAATGGGTTCCCGGCACCTTTCGCGTTTGGTGGCACAGCTCGGGCGTCTGCCCGAGGAACCTGCAAACTATTTCAATTCCTTGATGCGGATGTTGTCGAATTCGATTCGGGCGCCGTGCCCCAAGAAGCCGATGTGGCCGCTGTCGCGCTTGAGGCCGGGGTGATCCTTGCCGTCGAGCGTTCCGTCAGAGGTCGCTTGGTCAATGTCGGCATCGACAATCGTGTGACCATTGAGAATCACGGTCACGTGGCGCCCCTTGGCGATGATCTCTTCGTGGTTCCACTGGCCGAGCGGCTTTTGAAAGCCCCGTTTGGCCGCCACGATGCCGTAGATCGATCCGTGGGCCTGCCACGGCTTGATGGATTTTTCATACTTCGCCGAATGATCGTCGAGCACCTGGATTTCCATGCCGACATAGGCCGGGTCGCCGGTAAGGGGCGTGCGGATGCCGACCCCGTTGTTGCCGTCGGCCGACATTTTGAAATCAAAGCGAAACGAAAAGTCAGAGTACTCGGCGGACGTGAAGAGCCGCCCGCCGCGTGGCTGGCAGACGATCGCGCCGTCGTCCACCGCGTAGCCGTTGGTGTCGCCAGTCCAACCGGCCAGATCGTGGCCGTTGAACAGCGGCTGATAGTCGAGGTCGGTTACTTCGATATTGCGAAACTCGAACGGTCCGCCAAGCGGTACTTCCGATTGCAGGCCGATGTAACCGTCGGCGGCTTCCAGGCCAGAAACCTTCCAAGCCTGCTGTCCGTTAATCTCGAGCTCGGCCGTGCCACCGATCACGGTGATCTTGAAATGATTCCACTCGCCCGGCTTCACTAAACCGCTGCTCGTGGCGTTCTTGAATCCGATCAGGTTGCCCTCGCCCCCTTGCTTGAGATTTATCTGATAGCGGGCGGGAAACGGTTTGCCTGCCGCGGGTTCCTCGGCGCGAATGTAAATCCCGGAATCGTACTCGCTGGGTTTGAGATTGCGCCAGTCGAGTTCGAGCACGAAGTCGCCATGCTTTTCGTCGGTGCGCAGCCAGCCGTCGGGACCGCCCAGCACGAGCAAACCTGCTTCGACCTTCGGCTCACAGCCGCTGACCTGCCAGCCATCGAGATTGCGTCCATTGAACAGCGAGGCGCGATAGCCGGCCGATTCCGCAGCCCGGCAGGCAGCGGTTGACGCGAGGCACATGACCATGGTCCACACGGCGGCACAGGCACACAGTTGGCGGAGCATTTACCCCCCTTTTGCATATCGAGAAAATTGAGAATTTCGAGGCTGCGCGTGAGCCGCATTTTCGTGTGGCTGATGGCCTCAATGATGACTTCCCGGGGCAGCGTCCGCAATTGCCGGCTGGCGGTTGAGGTCAAGCGAAAATCGCCCATTCCTGGCCGCCTGCCCCATGAAGCTGCTGGGCGAGGTAAAATTGGCCAAAAGTTTGCGGTGCCGCTAATTGCGAGCCGTGGCGCCAGAGATTATCGTCTAGACTAAGGGCAGCGTGTTTTCCCGCCGTAATTATCTCGCCTTAAATCCAACCATATCAAGGAGTGTTATCGCCATGTCGTATTTGACAGATCGCCGTCGATTTTTGAAGAGCACGGCGCTGACCGGCGTCGGTGTGTTCGTGGCCGGCAAGGCCGCGGCCGAGGACAGCAAATCGCCCAACGAACGCATTCGCTTTGCTTGTATTGGTGTCGGCGGCAAGGGCGGCAGCGATTCGCGCGACGCAGCCGAACATGGCGACATCGTGGCCATCTGCGACATCGACGACAACACGCTCGAAAAGGCCGGCAGCCGGTTCTTCACCAAGGCTGCCCGCTATAACGACTTTCGCAAAATGCTCGACGAGATGGGCAAGAACATCGACGCAGTGACGGTGAGCACGCCCGACCATATGCATGCCCCCGCGTCCGCACTGGCCATGCGGATGGGCAAGGCCTGCTTCACGCAGAAGCCGCTCACGCGCACCATCTGGGAAGCCCGCGAACTGGGCAAGATTGCCGCCGAAATGCAAGTGGCCACGCAGATGGGCAACCAGGGTACGGCCGCCAACTCGCTCCGCAAGACGTCGGCCGTCATTCAGTCGGGCGCGATTGGCAACGTGAAGGACGTTCACGTCTGGACGAATCGCCCGATCTGGCCGCAGGGTGGTGGTCGCCCGCCCGAGGCTCCGGTGCCGTCGAACGTGCACTGGGATCTGTGGCTGGGCTGTGCGCCCCCGCGACCCTATGCCCCCGGTTATCATCCGTTCGCTTGGCGCGGATGGTGGGACTTCGGTTCCGGCGCTGGGCGACATGGCATGCCACACGGTGAACATGCCGTTCATGGCGCTTGATTTGCGCGATCCGGATGCCGTGCAGGCCACGACGTCGGGACACAACCACGACAGCTATCCGAAGTGGTCGATCATCACGTACGAATTCCCCAAGACCGACGAGCGTGCGGCCTGCAAGATGGTCTGGTACGACGGCGGCCAGAAGCCCTCGCCCGATCTGTTCGACGGCGAGCAGGTGAGCGAAACCGGCGTGCTGTTGATCGGCGACAAAGGCAAGTTGTTTGCCCCCGGCGATTATTGCGAAAAGGGTTACAAGCTGCTGGGTGGCGCAACCGACCCCGGCAAGGTCGAGTACGAGGCATCGCCCGGCCACTTCCAAGAGTACGCCCGCGCGATCAAGGGTGGCCCGGCGGCCCGCAGCAACTTTGCCAACTACGCCGCACCTCTGACCGAGACGATTCTACTCGGCAACCTAGCCGTGTGGGCCGCCGCCGAACCGGAAACGCCCGGCAAGCGGATCGAATGGGACGCGGCAAACCTGAAGCCGACCAACGCTCCCGAAGTGGAAGTGGTGGTCAAGCCGACGTACAGCGAGGGCTACAAGCTCTAAGCGTCGCGCGTTAAGATGATCCGGCTGCGAGGGGCCTGAAAGCGGGCCCTTCGCAGCCGTTCTTATTTGAGCGGGTCTGCACCAAAGCCGCTGGCAAGTGGAAGTTGGCCCAAGAGCTGGCCGGCGGCCCGCCCAACCCCCCGATTTTTGCCGAGAAGGAAGCTTTCGATGATTTACCGCGGATTGCCGTTTTCGCTGTTGGCCCTGTTGCTGTCGCTCTGCTTGGGGGGCGGCTGTGCGAAGCAGGAATCTTCGACTGAAGCAGCGAGCGCCCCGGCTGAGAAGTCGGCCGCCAGCGAAACCGAAGAGGCGGCCAACGAGGCGTCGGCTGAGCCCGCGACGCCTTCCGACGATCCACAGGCCGTGGCGGCGATCGAAAAGGCCGGCGGCAAGATAACCCGTCCTGGCGACTGGATCACCGCGGTCGAATTCAACACGCCACAGGTCAAAAGTTTCGACTTCGCGGAATTAGCAAAGCTTCCCAAGCTCCAACAGCTTGACCTGTGGGGCGCGGAAATCAACAACGACACGCTCGACAAGCTGAAGGGCCTGAAGCTACACGAACTTTCGCTCGAAAACACGGAGATCACCGACGACGGGTTGGCCAAGTTGGCCGAACTGCCGACGCTTAAAGCCCTCAATCTGCGGCGCTCGTCGTACCTTACCGATGCCTCGCTCGAACACCTGACGAAGCTGCCGAACCTGGAAGTGTTGATTCTGCTATACAACAACTTTGGCGATCCAGGCATGGAGCATGTTGCCAAGTTACCGAAACTGCGCGTGCTCGATCTGCGAGGTTGCGTCCTGGTCACCGACGTGGGGCTCGAACATCTGGCGAATCTGAAGAATCTCGAGCGGCTTAAGCTCCGCAGCCCCAACGTGACCGATGCCGGGTTGGAAGCGCTCAAGGGCCTGAACAAGATGCGGGGCATCGGCTTTGAAGACGCCGCGCAAGTCAGCGACGCCGGCCTGGTCAACCTCGAAGGCATGCCCAAGCTCGACGAGCTCTACCTGATGCGCACGAACATCACCGACGAAGGCCTTGTGCATCTGAAGGACCTCCACGAAATGAAGCGACTTGAACTGCGGGCAGCGGGAATCGACGGTACCGGGCTGGTCTATCTGAAGGAGATGCCGAAGCTGAAAGTGCTCGACCTGGCGGAAACGGTCGCCGGCGACGAAGGCCTCGAGCACATTCAGGGCCTCACGTCGCTCGAACAGCTTGATCTTTGGAACACCGACGTCAGCGACGCCGGACTGCCGTATCTGAAGGACCTGGTCAATTTGAAGTACCTGAACCTCGACGGCACGCGTACGACCGACGAGGGCGTCAAGAACCTGAAGAACCTTACCAACCTGGAAAACTTGAATCTGGCGAACACGCAAGTGACGGATGAAGGGCTTCAGCAGCTGCAGGACCTCAAGAACCTCAAGGAACTGACGCTCAGTTTCACGCAAACGACCGAAGAGGGTCAGCAAAAGCTGCGGGACGTGCTGCCGAATCTAAAGATCGTCGATTAGCCGCCCGCGGCGTCGGTCACTCCAGCGACTTGCTGAAGACGACCATGTCGTCCCCCGCGGCATAGTATCCCGCAATTACGGCCGCCTGCAGGTAGCCGTGTTTGGCGTAAAACATTCGCGCGGGTTCATAGTGGGGGAGCGAACTGGTTTCCACCAGCAGTAGGCGACCTCGCTGCTGGCGAATTGCATTCTCGACGTACTCGATCAGTTGCGCTCCGATTCCCTTCGTTTGCGCCGCTGGGCTAACCGCAATCCAGTAGAGGTACCACGTGCGGTCGGTCATGGCAGCCGGCGCAAAGTAGACGAAGCCGAGGATCTTTCTTTCCACCTCGAAGGTTGCCGAGCAATGGCCCAGCGCCCTGTTGGTGGCAAAATAGTCGCACAGCACCTCCTCCAGCGCCAGCAACTCCATTGGCTTGAACACCCCGGTCTCGGCGGCCACGACCACCAGCGTTTGCGTATCGGAGGGCTCGGTTGGTCGAATCACGCCCGGTTCCTTTCGTGACGATGCAGTTGAACAGAAGGCCCTTGGACGCGGCGAGAGCGCCTCGCGCCAGTCCGCCGTACAAAGGCTCTCTGAGGATATCGTCGAGTGCGCCGCTGGCAAGGGAGCCGACGGTTTGTGTCTCGCCGGAAATGTCGCCAAGAGTGGCCCTTAAATACGATGGTCGCGCTGGACAAGGCTCGATAGAATGTGGGCTCGCTCGCTGGCCCGTCCACCCAGGGCCGTTCGCTTCACCCGCAGAAACGTTTTGGCATGGCAGCTCCGACCACTGAAAAAAAGGGGGGGGCAAGCACGTCTTCGGGCGGCGCGCATCAATCGTACATTCCGGCCAACGTAACGATGCCGGAGTTCACTTGGGGCGCTGTCATTGCCGGCGTGATCCTGGGCATCGTTTTCGGCGCCTCGTCGCTATACCTGGTGCTGAAGGTCGGCATGACCGTTTCGGCTTCGATTCCGGTAGCCGTGCTGTCGATCACATTGTTTCGGCTTACGTCCAAAATCTTTCGCCTGCGTCCAGCCACGATTCTCGAAAATAACATCGTGCAGACCACCGGTTCGGCCGGCGAATCGATTGCCTTTGGGCTGGGCGTGACGATTCCCGCCCTGCTGCTGCTGGGGCACGACATGACAATCGTCCGTGTGATGACGGTCGGCTCGCTGGGCGGCCTGTTGGGCATCCTGATGATGATTCCCCTGCGGCGGGCGTTCATCGTCCAACAGCACGGTATCCTCCGCTATCCCGAGGGAACGGCCTGCGCCGACGTGCTGATCGTGGGCGAGGAAGGGGGCGCCTCGGCGAAGACCGTGTTCTTTGGCTTCGGATTGGCGACGGTGCACAAATTCCTGATGGACGCCCTGCACCTCTGGAAGCGCGACGTCGACCAAAACCTCTATACGCAAAGTGGCGCCGGCCTGCGCGGCGGCGTGATCGGAGGCGAGTTGGCGCCGGAGTTGTTGGGCGTGGGCTATATCATCGGCCCGCGAATCGCGTCGATCATGGTTTCGGGCGGCGTGTTGGCGTACCTAGTGATTGCACCGCTCATCAAGATGTTCGGCGACAACATTGCCACGCCGGTAGCGCCGTCGTCCGACATGTTAATTCGCGACATGGACGTGCATGCGATTCGCAACAACTACATCCTCTATATCGGGGCCGGTGCCGTGGCGACCGGGGGCATCATCAGCATGTTCCAGGTGATGCCGATGATCTTTCACTCGCTTCGCGGTGCGCTGGGAGATCTGGCCGCGACCAAGGGAGAAAAGGGTTCCCGGTGGAAGCTGCCCCGTACCGAGCGCGACCTGCCGCTGTGGATCGTGTTGGTTGGCAGTATCGTGCTCATCCTGGCGATGGCGGCCCTGCCACAACTTGGCCTGGGATTCAGCACCTTCGGACTGGTGGGCGCGGCGCTGATCGTGCTGTTCGGCTTCCTATTCGTGACGGTCTCCTCCCGCCTGACCGGCGAAATCGGCTCGTCGTCGAATCCGATCTCCGGAATGACGGTGGCCACGTTGCTGCTGACCTGCCTGGCGTTCGTGGCGATGGGTAATACCGGCAAGGCGGCCACGCTGACGGCACTGACAATCGCGGCCGTCGTTTGTATCGCGGCGTCCAACGGCGGCACGACGTCGCAAGACCTTAAGACCGGCTATCTCGTCGGCGGCACTCCGTGGCTACAGCAAATCGCGATTCTCGTCGGAGCGCTGACTTCGGCCCTTGTAATTGGACTAACACTGCAATTGCTCAATGCGTCGGGAACGGTTTACACCAAGCGCCCCGAATATGTGCCGCGGGTGCGCATTACCGACGTTGACCGGCTGACCGAAACGGAATCGCCCGGTGGCGACTATGCCGGCAAAGATGACACCCAGTATCACGTCCTGCACGCCGCCGAAGGGGAATACCCCGGAATTCCCGCCGGAAAGTACTTGGTCGACGACCGGGGGCAGCTGGCCTATTTGGTCGATCCGGCGATCAACGGACGCGTCAGCCACCGCGACGACGGGACCGAGGTGACCAACAAGCTCGAAGCCCCCAAAACGCGACTAATGGCCCTGATCATCGATGGAATTCTTAACGGCAAATTGCCCTGGGAGCTCGTGATCATCGGAGCGCTGATCGCCATCGTGCTCGAATTGGCGGGCGTGCCGTCGCTGCCGTTTGCCGTGGGCGTTTATCTGCCGATTCAAACCTCGATGCCAATCTTCATCGGTGGCATGGTGCGCTGGGTGGCCGACAAATTGAGCAGCCATCCGGACGACTCCGACAGCAGCCCCGCCGTGCTGCTTAGTTCGGGCTACATTGCCGGCGGCTCGATTGCGGGCGTGCTGATCGGGTTTCTGGCATTCAAGCAAACATGGCTCGAAAAGCTTAATCTATCATCCAAATTGCCGGCCTGGTGGGTCGACAGCAACTGGCCCGCCGTTGGCACATTTGCCATTTTGATTTTTGTGTTGTTCCTGACCGGCGTGGGCGTTTTATTCCGCGATGCCAAGCTGCGCACCCAGCGCGGTTCCGGCGGTAAGTAGGTTTGTTTTCACACTTCACGTACAAAGGCTTCGACCATGCTTTGCACCCGACATTTGCCTTGGCTCGTGACCGTGCTGGCCGTCACCTTATTTTCCACCTGGGGATCTGCCGTGTTTGCCGATGAAGGGATGTGGCTATTCAACCAGCCGCCACGCAAGGTGCTCGAGCAGCGTTATGGCTTCGATCCTTCGGACGAGTGGCTCGAGCATCTACAGAAGTCGGCCGTGCGGTTCAACAGCGGCGGTTCTGGCTCGTTCGTTTCGGCTGACGGCCTGGTGATGACGAATCATCACGTGGCCGCCGACGCTCTGCACAAGCTGAGCTCGGCCGACCGCGATTTGCTGAAAACCGGGTTTCATGCCCGCACGAATGCCGAGGAGCTCAAGTGCGTGGACATGGAATTGAACGTGCTGATGTCGATCGAAGACGTCACCGAACGAGTCAACGCGGCCGTGAAACCGGGCATGAGTCCGGCCGAAGCCCAGCAGGCCCGCCGCGCGGTGAGCAATACGATCGAAAAGGAATCGTTCGACAAGACCGGTCTGCGGAGCGACGTGGTGACGCTGTTTCAGGGCGGCCGTTACAACCTGTATCGCTACAAGAAATACACCGACGTGCGGCTGGTGTTCGCGCCGGAGAAGGACATCGCCTTTTTTGGCGGCGATCCAGACAACTTCGAATATCCCCGGTACGACCTCGATGTCAGCTTCTTCCGAATTTATGAAGACGGCAAGCCTGCCACGCCGCCCGACCACTTGAGCTGGAGCAAGTCCGGTGCCGAGGACGAGGAACTGATTTTCGTGGCCGGACATCCAGGGCGCACCGACCGGTTGAACACGGTGGCGCATCTGGAGTTCTTGCGCGACACGGTATTTCCGAACCTGCTCAACATTATTCGCCGCCGCGAGGTGAATCTGCAGGTCTACAGTAGCCGTGGCCTGGAGAACGCCCGCCGTGCCCGCGACGAACTGTTCGGGTATCAAAACTCACGGAAAGCGCGGCTCGGCGGCCTGGCAGGTTTGCAGACGCCGGCCATCATGGACGCCAAGCGGAAGGCCGAAAAGGCGCTGCGCGAGGCCGTCGACAATGATCCGAAGCTTAAGGATGTACGCGGCGCCTGGCTGGAAGTGGAAACGGCCATCGACCAGTGGCGACAAGTCTACACCGACTACACTCTTTACGAACGGGCCATGGCCTTTAACACCGAGCTGTATGGTATTGCCCGGGGTCTGATACGTTTGGCGACCGAAACGGCCAAGCCCAACGAAGACCGCCTGCGCGAATATGCCGAGGCGGGGCTCGATTCGCTCAAGCAACAGCTGTTTTCCGAAGCGCCGATTTACTCCAACCTCGAAACGGTCAAACTAACCGACTCGCTCAGCTACCTGATCGAACAAGCCGGGGCCGAGAACGCGCTGGTCAAGGAGGTGATGGCCAACCTCTCGCCGGCCGATCGTGCCGCCCAGTTAATCTCGGGCACGAAGCTGACCGACGTCAACGTTCGCAAGCAACTGGCCGAAGGGGGCGCAAGCGCGATTGCCGCTTCCGACGATCCGCTAATTGTACTGGCTCGAACGGTCGATCCCACGGCACGCGACGTTCGCAAGACGTACGAAGAGAAAGTCGAGGAACCGCTGCGGCAGGCCTATGCCAAGATCGCCCGGGCAAAGTTCGCCATCGAGGGTACGAGCACTTATCCGGATGCCACGTTCACCTTGCGGCTGGCCTTCGGGCAGGTCAAGGGCTACGAGGATCAAGGCAAAGCCGTTCCGCCCTGGACGACCATCGGCGGGGCCTACGAGCATGCCCTGGAACATGGCAGCGTGCCGCCATTTGAGCTTCCCAAGTCGTGGCTCGAAGACAAATCGAAGCTGAACCTTGATACACCGTTCAACTTTGTGAGCACGGCCGACATCATCGGCGGCAACTCCGGCAGCCCGGTCGTCAACCGCGCGGGAGAGGTCGTGGGCTTAATTTTCGACGGTAATATACAGTCGTTGGTGCTCGATTTCGTCTATACCGACAAAGTGGCCCGAGCCGTCTCGGTACACTCCTCGGCAATCATCGAGGCACTGCGAAAAGTGTACGACGCAGGCGAACTGGCCGACGAACTCATGCAACCACGAAAGTAATACGTCCGTGGTGTCGCGTTTTCCGGTTAGCCCCCGGCCTTGCCGGCGGACCTGTTTTGCGCGCACAAATCTCAAAAGTCTCGACGCCGAACGTATACGCACGCAATAGCCAACACGACGGCGAGAAATAGCAGATTGCTCCACACCGGCCCCCACACGTCAACTTGCTCCGGCATTTCAGGCTGATCCTCGCCCAGCCGCGGGCCGGCGACCTTGACGTCGTCGGAGGTGAGTACGTGATTGACAGTCTGGTTCAATTCGCCCGGCTTGGGAAAGAACGTATAGATCGGGTGCAGCGCGTAGCGATAAACCTTCTCAACCATCGGCTGGTTGCCTTGCCAGTGTCGAACGATGCCGGGCTTCGACACGTCGTATTGAGTAACCCGCGTCAGATGATCCGCCACGAAAAGTTTATTTCCATCGAATGCCACGGCGGAGATATCGCCCTGCCCCGCGATGTGGATTGGCGCTTTGGTTTTCTCCTTGGTATCAAATAGCCAAAGCCGCGCGTTCTTATAGACGATGGCCAGGTAGCGACCATCGCCAGAGATGGCCGTCGAAATCGGCATGCTATTGATGCCCGAGTCTAATGACTGGAAGGCTTGCAACTGCGGTCCAAACCGTCGTATCTCGCCGCCGCCAAGCGCGAGGTAGACGCGATCTCCGCTGACGGCCACACGTCCGGGCAGCGTGGCGTGAAACTTCCGCTCGATGCGCTGGCGATACGCTCCTTTTGGGTCGCGTGGAAGTAGAACTAACCGCGAGCGATCGAACAGCACCGCGTCGCCGCTTCGTGGATCCATCGCGGAGCCGGCAAGCCGCCGCAGATGTAATTCCGGCCCAATGCGGACAAACTTGCCACGCGATTCGGGGAGCGGAATGTGGAACCCGAACAGGTTGAGATCCTGTTGTCGGGCAGCGATGTCCCCTTGCAAGCGGTAGAGACCTCCGGAAGCCGTCACGAACACATTTGCCTCATTGTCGACCAACAGCCCCCCTGCCCCGTCGGGAATGGTCACTCCTTCGATGCGCCGCCAGCCATCGCTCTTATTGCCAATCAGCAAACGGCTCACATTGCCGAACTGTCCGAACCCTGGCAAGGGAGCGCGAAATGCGAGGATCCGCTCGCTCTGGGGATCGTAAACAGGACCGACCAGGCGGGCCACCACGACGAACGCTGGCTCGCCGCTCGAACGGCCGGCAAATATCTGTTGCCAGTCGTGGTGGTCTTGGTCCCAGCGGAAAACTTCGCGCTGGTTGGCGGCAATCAGCGTGTCTCCGGCGGGAGTGATTTGGACGAGCCGCCGCGGATTGAGCGATAGTTGTTCGACCATGTTGACCGCCGTACCCAAGAGAAAGCAAATCAACCAGAACACGACCGCCAGCACGACCGAAACAATCGCGTTTCGCCAAATCACGCCTGCCAATGCCGACACACTGTAGTAGATGGCGAACAGGAATACGTACAGCGGGATGGCCCATAGCAATCGCTCGTTCCACAGCCCGAGTCGCCAGCCGAGAATCAACCACAAACCGACGATGAAATAAGCCGCATTGATGGCGATGAACGCGCAGCCGCCAAGGAACTTGGCCAGAAACAGGCCGCTGCGCGAAATCGGTTTGCTGAGCAGCAGGTCGACGCTGCCCGCCTCGAACGTGTTGGGAATCATCGAGGCCGTGACCAGCACGGCGATGAACACGCCAAACGCACCCAGCAGAATGCCCAGCGCAGTGACCACCAGTTGGTTAATGCTTGGGTAAAGTTGCTCCGGCTCCAGCGGCAGCGGGATGCCTGGCTCCCAGATGAAATACTTGAGCTGCAGCTGCTTGGCCGGGGCCGGTTCGATCAAGTCGGGGTAGGCGGCCTCGAGCGCCAGTCGATTGAATCTGGCAATTTGCTGGGGTGAGAGTTTTTTGAGCCCCTCCTGTTCAAGCTGGCGGGCTTCGGCCGAAAGTCGCGTCATTTTCCACTCGACCCTGCCGTAGAAATCCGGCGATTTGAGCTCGTCTCGCAGAGCGCTAACAAAGTTGATCTCGCGCATCCGCTGATCAAAACGTTCGGTCGGTTTGCGCTCCAGCGATTGCTGCATGCCGACGTCAAAGTGCTCCCAAATGCGCCTGCCGGGCGTGGGTCGCTCGGAATTGCCCTGGGCGACAATGCGTGTGATCAGCTTTTCCTGGTCGCGGATGTCCTCGTCGTTCAGATAAGAAGCAGCTTGCTGCGAGAAGCCCAGCGGCACCAGCGCCAGCAGGAACAGCGTGATCACGATCAAGAGCACCCACAGTACCCGGGACACGAGTGCCTCGTGAAACGCGTCTCGAATCACTGCCAAGTAGGGTCGCATCATCACATCCTTGCCTGCCGTAGGATTCCCAGGAAAGCCTCCTCCAGCGTTTGCCGCGAGCGGCTCATCGACACGAGGCTCAGCCCGGCGGCCCGCACTCGGTCGACCAGCCGATCGACCATCGGCTGATCGGCGCCCCGCAGCAAAAGTTCCCACTGCTGGGCATCACCGGAGGCCGGTCCTAGCAGCTGAAGCTGCAGCATGGGCGTTTCGGTCACTGCCTTGCGAACGGCCGTTTCGCTACCAAGCACCACGAGTCGCACGTCGGCGTCGCTGCGATGGGCAGTCAGTTCGGCGATTGGCCCTTGGTGTAATACCTGGCCCTTGTCGAGAATCGCCACGCGATCGCAAACCAATTCGACTTCTTGCAGCAGGTGGCTGTTGATGAAGATCGACTTACCCTGAGATTTCAGCCGCTGCAAGATCGCCCGCATTTCGCTACGTCCGACAGGATCGACGCCGTCGGTCGGCTCGTCGAGTATCAACAGCTCAGGATCGTGCAACATCGCCTGCGCCAGCCCCAGGCGTTGGAGCATCCCCTTGGAAAACTTGCGAATGGGCGTACGTCCCCAGTCGGCCAATCCGACGGCCGCCAAAAGCGCCGCCCGTCGATCCCGAACCTCAGCCGTGGAAAGGCCACTAAGCGCACAAAAAAAGCCAACGCAGAATTGGCCGTATGGTGCCTGGGAATGCGATGATTCTCGGGCAGGTAGCCAACGTTCTTTCGTGCCTGGCGGCTGCCGGCGGGCAGGCCGAGCAAGTTGGCCCGACCGCCGCTGAGGCGGACGATGCCCAACAAGACCTTGATGAGCGTGGTCTTGCCGGCGCCATTGGGGCCCAGCAGGCCGAAGATCTCGCCGCGATCGACCGAGAGGCTAACTCCTCGCAGCGCATCGATGCGCCGCCCGCGCAGCAGACCGTCGCGATAGCGCTTGTGAAGGTTTTCGACGTCAATGACTGGCATGGTGCGCATGGCGTCAGTCGAGTACCGATGTCTTGGCCCAAATCGATCGTCCGGTAAATACGTTGCCGCAAATCATACCCGATATCGACCTCGGTGCATGAAGGGTCCGTAAGTCCGGAAATTTTCCAGCTACGCGCTGGTAGAATACCGCATTCGCCTCGCGCTCAGCGAACGTTTTGCCGAGGCAGGGTATTGAAGAAGTATTCGCCACCGACCGCATTCCATTGGGCGGCGCCTTGAATGATCGTGGAAGTGCGCTCGCCGGTCCAACGATCCGCGCGGCTCAGCCGAATTGTCCGTGCTCGCTGGGCCCAACCACCGCCGCCGACAACGGCTTGGGCAATGCCCAGTTGCACGCGATTCTGCGGGTAGATCGGCGCGCCAAGCGCACCGAGAGACCAGCGGTCGAGCCGCAAGGTGAGCCAGGGTTCGGCCGGATCCTCGGGCGCTTCGAGGTACCGCTCAAGTGAATCGGGCAGCTCGTGGCGCCCTTGGCGATGGATCTGCAGCACGACTCGCTCGGCACTCGACGCATAGAGCCCCCAACTCGGCCACATATCGAACCATCCCCAAGGCTCCAGCAGCGGTAGCAAGACCGCGGCTGCGACGAGGGCTACAGCGGGCGAAGGAGCCCGCCTCGCGCCGATCGACCCGGTCGCATTCGCGGTTGCCCGGCGGGGCGTCCAAAAGAGAAGCACGTCTTGAACGATAAAGAAGGCGTTCCATGCGAGCACGCCTGGCTTGTGATCCAACCCCCACGGTCCCAGTATCACGAGCAGCAGCACGTGCAGCCCAATCGCACCGTAGAGCGCGATCCGCCGTGTGCCGGTGAACCACAATCCAAGGGCCACCAGAAGCTCGCCAAGCGGAAAAACAGCCGCCGCCGCAAGTCGAACTGCGAGCGGCCAGGCTTCAATTGAAACGCCGACGAAGCCGACAAGGGTCTGGAGAAACTGCTGCCCCAGCGTGTGGAGGAAGGAGTAGTCGAGCTTCGTTATGGCGGACTCGAAATAGAAGCCAACGATGAACACTCGCACAAGAACCAAGGCCGAGCGCGCCGGCGCGATCGCTAACACGACCGCCAGCAACACGAATTGATACGCCCAAGGCTGCAGACGCTGCTGGTCCATCACAACGAGTGATGCCGTCCCTGCCGCAAACAACAGCAAAGCGGCACGAGCCAGGCGCCCTGCTGGCAGCACGAGCATGCCGAAGAGCCCCGCCAACATTGCACCGGCCGCCCCCCACTGCGCCATGTTGGACACGTGTAGCGCCGCGCGAAACAAGGGCACCTGGGGAAACACCGTTTGGGGTGTCCAGAGAGGCCAGGTGACGGCAACCAGCAGGAAGCCGAACAGCCCGACGGTGCGCCGCAAGAGTTCAGCGCGGCGAGGGCTGAGACGCAGGTCGACGGCGAAGATCGAAGGGGTCTTCATGCTGCGGGCGAGTCTAACAGGCCCGCCTGGAATTCTGTAGTCAGAGAACAGCCCACTGCGAAATGAAAAAGGCTGCTCTCGCGGATCTGCGAGAGCAGCCTTTGGAAGTATCGACGCCCGTGCCGCGTGGAACCAAGCGGTCATCCCTACGGGCGTATCACGGGGAAGGATCGTGTGCGCTTCCACGTGACCCGCTTGGGCGTATCACGTAGCGCTCGGTCGCGTGTTGCTGGCGGCAAGCGACTGGCGGCTAGTTACTTTCGAACTCCGCCAACCCGCCGGGCAACTCCATTTCCGAGATCGTCGGTGGCATCCAACTGGCTCGCTTGATGCCGAGACGGCGAGCCCGCTCGCGGGGAGTCCACCGGTTGCGGATTTCCAGGCTTCGCTCGCGAATTTGCTCGGGGGTGGGATCCGTGGCCGACATGTCCGTCGATTGTGCTTTTCGTATCATGTCGATGTGCCTCTACTGGAAATGAGAAGGGATACGAACCAGACGGGTCCTCGCCACGAGCCACGAATGCGACCTCCGGCGAGGCGAGAAACTCTCTGTTTCCAACGCGACAAGCTTTATTACGCAGGAGGGAAGAATTGGATCACGGGAAGATCCGAATTTTTCCGCGCTGTTCCAAATCAAGACGTGACACGGACTGGGGCAAGCGAGGAGATGTGACAAGAATATACGCCCCAATCCATCAGTCGTTATAGCGAGGGGGTTCGCGCGAAACAAGCATTTGCGGAAGCATTTCGCGCGAATTGGCAATTGGGTGTGGGGCTTACCGACTGTTCGGTCTAAACCGACCAAAACGCCTCTGCAACCCGCAAAATCGGCCGCCCACCGCACGCCCCTGTCGAGCGCCTGGGAATCGCGTATCCTATAGGTGTGGGTCCCCCGCCGGACCGCTCCGATCGCTCGTCCTTCCGCACCCGTCTCTCCATGCAAGTCGTCATCACTGCTGTCGGTCCCGACAATCGGGGATTGGCCGATCCGATCATTCACCACGTGACCGGTCTCGACGCCAACATTGCCGAAATTCAGATGTACGACCATGACGAGTTGAGCCTGTTCGCCATGCTGCTGCGGATCGAACTGCCCCAAGCTAGCTGGCCCGGACTGCGGCCGCAGCTGCTGGAAATCGGCAAGCTGAAAGGCCTCAGCGTTCGGGTTTGGTCGCCGGATGAACGAAAGGATCGACCGCGACTGGCCATTTGCACGACCTACCGCCCCGAGCCTGCCTTGGCGTTGTTGCGGGCGATTCGCGATGGCCGCGTGCGGGCCGAAGCGGCCGTGATGCTGGGCAACCGTCCGAATTGCCGTTCGCTCGCCGAACAATTTGGCGTCGACTGGCATTCGATCGGCACCGATGGCGGCGCAGCCGATGACGATCGCATGATGCAACTCTGCGACGAGTATGAAATCGACTACTTGATACTGGCCCGCTACATGCGAATCCTGCCGGCGGCCAGTTGCTGGAAGTATGCCGGCGGCCGGATTATCAATCTGCACCACGGGCTGCTACCCAGCTTCCCCGGCATTCGCCCCTATCATGAAGCGTTTGCCAGCCGCATGCTGACCTACGGGGCGACGTGCCACTTCATTGTGCCGGAACTCGACGCCGGCAATCAAATCATCTACCAGTCCACTTTTACCGTGGGGCATGGGCTGAAGCTCGATGAGATCATCCGACGCGGCCAGGAAGACAACGAACCGCACTGCCTCGTCGAGGGTGTTCGCCGCGTCGTCGACCGCGAAGTGCAATTGCACTTCCACCGAGTGATCGCCCGTCCGGGGGCATGAACACGGCGGAGCGTGCATGACGGTAGGTATGGCCTCGGGGACGGCTATCCCCTGGGTGTAGGCGGCACCTGAATCACGTGGACTTCGCCGTGCGCATGTGCTGGTGGTCAGCGTCAAGTTTCGCTAGGATTTGCGGCGTTCGTCCCTGACATTGGCATCTCAACGAATGAGGCGCGAATGGAAAAAGACCCTGCGGGTGCCCCGTCTCGCGGCGCCACGCTTTCGACATGGGATACCGTGAGCGTGATCGTCGGCATCGTGATCGGGGCCGGCATTTACGAAACGCCGCCGCTGGTTTTTGGCAGCGCGTCGAGTGGCACGCTGGCAATGGCAGCCTGGGCGGTTGGCGGCCTGCTGTGCCTGAACGGGGCCTTCACTTACGCGGAACTTGCCAGCGCCTATCCGCGGTCCGGCGGCGACTATGTTTACCTGTCGCGGGCATTTGGCCCCTGGCTGGGCTTCTTGTTTGGCTGGGCTCAGATTTCGGTGATCTTGACCGGCTCGATCGGCATGATGGCCTACGTGTTTGCCAACTATGCTCAAACGCTATGGGACTTTGGCCCGGCCACTTCGCTGGTGTATGCCGTTGGTTGCGTAGTGGTGCTGAGTGCGACCAACCTGTGGGGCGTGGCCCTCGGCAAGCAAGTACAGAACGTGCTGTCATCGGCAAAGCTGCTAGGACTGGCCGCGGTAATTATCGCCGGTCTGTTGGCCGACCCACCGGAAACGATCGCTGCCCAGGATGCGATGAGTGGCCCGGAAGGCGGTGCCGCAATCGCCTCGTTTGCTTCGGCGCTGGTGCTGGTGTTCTTGACCTATGGGGGCTGGAATGACGCGGCTTTTTTCGTGGCTGAAATGCGCGACCGCAATAAGATTATCCGCGCGCTTTCGCTCGGCATTGCGATCATCACGGTTACTTACTTGCTGATCAACGCCGCCTATCTGCGCGCGCTCGGCTGGCCGGGAGTGCGCGACGCGGGGGCGATTGCCTCGGATGCTATGCAGGCTGCGGTAGGCCCAACCGGCGCGCGAGGCGTGGCTTTGCTGGTGGCCATCTCGGCGCTGGGAGCTGTTAACGGGCTCGTCTTCGCCGGGTCGCGGGTGTATGCGGCGATTGGCGAAGATCATCGGCTGTTTGCCTTGCTCGCGCAAAAGCGTTGGGGAGCTCCGGTCTGGTCCATCGTGGCGCAGGCGCTCATCACGGTGACCATGATCCTGGTTGTGGGTTCCGGCGCCGGCCAGCAGTGGCTCAATCGACTATTTACGGTGACGGGTTTGCCGGAGGTATCTTGGGCCGGAAAGAGCGGCTTCGATACGTTGCTGCGGTGCACGGCACCTATTTTTTGGCTGTTTTTTCTGTTGACCAGCTTATCGTTGTTCGCGTTGCGAATGCGTGAACCGTACGTGGAGCGGCCCTTTCGCACGCCCCTCTATCCACTCTGCCCGATTTTGTTTTCGGCCACCTGCGGCTATATGCTGTATGGGGGCATTCGCTACGCGGAAAGCCTGGCCTGGGTTGGCGTAGCGCTGCTGGCCGCCGGAGTGCCCGTATACGTGGCCTCGCGGCTGTTGACTCCGACGGGAACACGCTCGGGAGGCAAAAGAGGTTGAACCGAAGAGGCGCTCGTGAATTGCGAAACTTTTAACCTTCGTCTTCATCACGCGTTTCGAAGGGAGCCTTCCATGACAAAGCTATTTCGACTCGTGCTGCTGGGTTGTCTTGTCGGGGTGCCATATGTGTGCGGATGGTCCACCTACGGCCAGGAAAAGTCGCCCGACGTATGGTTTGTGCCGACACCCCAGGTGGTCGTCGACAAGATGCTCGAGTTGGCGGAAGTCGGTAAGGACGACGTACTCTTCGATCTCGGTTGCGGCAACGGCATCATCGTGGTTTCCGCAGCCGAGAAAGGCGCGCGGGCTGTAGGTTTCGACGTTGATCCGCAGCGGATCCGCGAGACCGAGCAAAACATTCGCCGACACGGCGTGGGCGACCGGGCCCAGGCGTTGCAGCAGGACATCTTTACTCTCGACCTCAGCGATGCAGACGTCGTTACGCTCTATCTGCTACCTTCGCTCAACGAGAAACTCATTCCGCAGTTGGAAAAACTCAAGCCAGGCGCCCGCGTCGTGTCACACGACTTCGTCATGGGCGGTATCAAGCCCACCAAGATAGCCAAAGTGCGCGGACCGACTCGCGACCACACCGTATACCTGTGGCGGGCCCCGCTGCGGAAAGCAACCCAGTAGTGCGATGGTGCTGGCCAAGGGTCGCAGCGGAGGGTAGAACAGGGAGCAACGCGGCGGAATGCTGCCGCCGAGTGAATTCATACCGCTTCCTGTTGCAATGCAAACTGAATTTGAAGATGCCGTGGTCGGAGCCGGGGTGCTGGGCCTGGCCCATGCGTTCCACTTGGCTCGCCAAGGTCGGCGCGTAGTCGTGTTTGAACGTAGTGCCCGCGCCAGCGGTGCGTCGGTCCGCAATTTCGGGATGCTATGGCCCGTTGGACAGCCCCATGGGCCGCTGCACGAAATGGCAGTGCGCAGCCGCGAATTCTGGCTTGACGTCCTTAGCCGAGCGGACCTGTGGCACGAAAAGACCGGTTCGCTGCATTTGGCCTACGAACCTGACGAAGCGCAAGTGCTGGCCGAGTTCAGTGGCCAAGCGGAAAGCGGCTGTGAGTTGCTGACGCCCGCACAAGTTGCCGCTCGGTCGCCCGCCGTCAAAACGGCGGGACTGTTGGCCGGCATGTGGAGTCCGACGGAAACGTGCGTTGACCCGCGGCAGGTGATCGCACGGTTACCCGCCTGGCTCGAGCGCGAATTTGGCGTGCACTTCGAATTCGGCACGGCCGTGACCGGCTACGATCAGCCAACCGTGACTGCCGGCGGACAAAGCTGGCGAGCACAGCGGCTGATCGTCTGCTCGGGAGATGATTTTCAGACGCTCTATCCCGACACGTTTGCCGCGGCCGGACTGCTCCGTTGCAAGTTGCAGATGATGCGCTCGCAAAGCTATGCCGGTCGACTTAAGCTGGGACCCATGTTGGCTGGCGGCTTGACGCTACGGCACTACAAGAACTTTCAGGACTGCCCGACGCTCGCGGCGGTGAAGCAGCGCGTGGCGCGGGACACGCCCGAGTACGATCGCTACGGCATTCACGTGATGGCATCGCAAAATGGCGTCGGCGAGTTGATTTTGGGGGATTCGCATGAATACGACGCCGACATCGAGCCGTTCGACAAACCGGAAGTCGATCGGCTGATTCTCGACTATTTGCACACGTTTTTGGATGTGCCCGACCTGCAGATCGCTGCCCGCTGGCACGGCATCTATGCCAAGCACCCGACTGACAGTTTCTTTGTCGCGCCAGCGGCACCGGGCGCGACAGTGGTGACGTGCGTGGGTGGCGCCGGCATGACGCTTTCCTTTGGATTGGCCGACGAGGTCATCCGCAACCTCGCGGAGTGAGCGCAATGAGCAAGATTGAACTGGTGATCTTCGACATGGCTGGCACCACGGTCAACGACGACGACGGCGTCAGCCGCTGCGTCCGCGCGGCACTCGAGCAGGTGGGCGTGTCGGCCAGCCGAGAGGCCGTGAATCTGGTGATGGGCATTCCCAAGCCGATGGCTATCCACCAATTGCTTGAGCGCTATGAGCGGCCGGAGCTCATCGAACAGCTCGACGCGATCCATGCGGATTTCGTCCGTCGGATGATCGAGTTCTACCAGACCGATCCGTCGGTACACGAGATTGCCGGCGCGACCGACACCTTTCGCCGGTTGCGGGCGGCGGGAATCAAGACGGCACTCGATACCGGTTTCAGCCGCGACATTGCGGACGTCGTGATTCGGCGATTGGGCTGGAATGATGACGCATTGCTCAACACCACAGTCACCAGCGACGAAGTCGAGCGCGGACGTCCACATCCCGACCTGGCCTTCAAGGCAATGCACGATTTAGGTATCAGCGACGCGGGCCGCGTGGCGAAGGTAGGTGATACGCCGTCCGACCTTCAGGAAGGAGCGGCTGCCGGTTGTGGCATGGTGGTGGGCGTGACGGGCGGTTCGCACACGGCCGAACAATTGCAGCCATTTCCGCACACGCACCTGATTGGCACCGTGGCGGAGTTGCCGGCCCTATTGGGCATTGTGTAGCACGCGTTCGAGGCGCGGGCGATAGTGTTCGAGCGGGGGCACTTTCATGTGCGGCACTTTTGCCAGATCGTCCCAGCGCCGCAAGGCAACGGCCGCGTGATAGTGCGGGTTCCGCTCGAATTCATCGATCTCTGCCTGGTTAAACGGGCCTCCTTGCAAGGCCAGGCTTTGCACGGATGCGGGTGATAGCTCGCCTTGATAGTTCGCGTCGGTCGCGCAAAGGTACCGCTTCGCGGGAACATGCAAGCGAATCGGCTCAGTGACTTGGGGGCCGCAATACTGCTTCAGCCAGGCATACCCCATCTGTTCGTGCCGAGTGTCGATGCCGTGGTCGGCGGCATCCTCGGGCAGCTTGTGGATCAAGTGGCCGATATCGTGCAACAGCGCCGCCACGACCAGCTCGTCGCTGGCCTGCTCCTGTTCGGCATGGTAGGCGGCCTGCAGCGCGTGCTCGAGTTGTGAGACGGGCTCGCCTACGTAGGCAGCGTTGCCCTTGGTGGCAAACAATTCGCAAACGACGTCGACGATGTTCATGTTTTGGAAGGACTACTTGCGAGTCAGTTTTCGGCGTTCGATGGTAAAGAACACGGCCGCCGCCAGGCTAGTCAGAGCAGCCACGCCGGCCAAGGCGCGGAAAGCCCCAGTCCAGCCATATGCGACGCTCAGTCGGGCAACCGTATCGCCCGCCAACATGCCCCCAAGATACCCGACTCCGTCGATAATTCCACAGGCCGTGGCGGCTCCGCGTTTGCCGCCCAAGTCGAGAGAGATCGCACCGGCCAAGTACGAGTAAGGCCCCAGCATCAAGAAGCCAATCAGCCCCACCAACCCGACCGCGGCGACACTGTGGCCAGCGAAGTCGAAGGAAGCCAAGACCCACATCACGATGCCAGCCAGCGCACATCCGCCTAGAATGACACTTGCCCGGCCGAGCGTCCCTAAGCGGTCGCCTAGCCAACCGGCCAACAGGACCGATGCACCACCAAACAACGGAAACAGCGCGCTTTGTGCCGCGGCTTGCGATGACGACGAACCCACTACCTGCGTGAAGTACGTAGGCGTCCATAGATTGAACGTCTCACGCAAGAGCGTCAGACCCAGCGACAACACGCAGGCGGTTAAGAACGCCGGGCTGGTAACCAGTGGCACGAGCAAGCTGCGCAGATTTGTCGGCGGATCGTCCCGGTCGGTGGTCTCTCCGTAAACATTCAGTGGATTGGCCACGGGCTCGTCGAACCCGACGTCACGAGGACTCTCTTTGAGCCATAGCAAATTCAACACGGTAAGACCCGACAGCACGCCCGCGGCCACCCAAAACACCTGGCGCCATCCCAGCCCCGCTTCGATCAGCAGCGACATGAATGTTCGAGCAGCCGCGTCGCCAAACAGGAAACTGAGGCTAATTACGCCCATGGCGGTGCCGTAGGCCGAGTAAGAAAACCAACGACCGGTAATCTTGACCATTCCGGTCCAGCAAAATGATTGGACTGCCCGGTTGCCGATCCAGGCGAGTGTAAACATGGGGACGCCACCACCGAGAGCGAACAACGCGGTAAACAGCACACTGCCGAACATTCCGAACAGGACGTTGCGCCGGCCGCCCAAAAAATCCGCCACGCTACCGGTGATGAATTTGCCAATCGTGTAGGCCAGGACGCCAAGTGTGGCAATTTGTCCCATGCGGATCTGCGCGGTCTCAGGCGATAAGCCCTTGGCCACAAGGTCGTTTGCGATGGCTGTGAGCATCACCGAGAAATTCGAGCGGCACAGGTAGCAACCCGAATATCCGACGACCATCAGGGCCACGGTGAGAAACTTCCATCGCGTAAGGCGAGAATTGCCGTCGTTCAAGGAGGACGCTCCATTGAGCTGCTCATGAGAAAGGACCTACTGTAGTGGCTCGGCCGCGAAATTGCATGACCTCAAACGGGTTCCACACAAGCGACAGCCGGGAACGGCAAGCGATTGTGCTGCCGGGGTCCGTTCTTTGTGCGTCCGAACCGCTCAGTTCCGGGCAGGCGAAATATTCGCGGGTTGACCAAATACCAGTTAGTAAGTATCAATTTTGCAGCTCAATCGGCCAACACGCGGCCGAATTCGTCCGCGATGCCCGCTCGTTCACTGCCCCCCGCCGAGCGGCTTCCCCTGTTTCCAGACGGCCGCTGAGCATGTGAAAGGCATCTGCTCGCTACGATACAAACGCACTAAATTGCTGAACTGGCGCATCAAAGTCGAAGGTGTTCTGAATGGGTCTCGAGCGGCACCCTGATTTGACATCGCGAATGTTGATCGATGCCAATCGACCGTACGCCAGCGATGCCCAACGGGCAGCGGCCTGGCAGGCGGCGTTCGCAGACGATGCGGGCCCTTTTCGGGGTGCGTTCGAGCACGCCGCCATCGGCATGGCCATTGTCGATCTGGATGGCCGTTTCTTGAAGGTCAATCGGGCATTGACGCAGATCGTCGGCTACAACGAAGCGGAATTGCTGGCAACCGACTTTCAAAGCATTACTCATCCGGACGACATGGAAGCCGACGTGACGCTGGCACGCCAGTTGATGGCCGGCGACATCGACCACTACGATTTGGAAAAACGCTATTTCCACAAAGATGGCCACGTGGTGTGGATTCTGTTGACCGCGTCGATTTTCCGCGATGAGTCCGGGATGGCGTGCTACGCCATCTCGCAAATCCAGAATATTACCGCCCGCAAAGCCGCCGAGTTGGAAGCGGCCCGCTCCCTGCGTCAAGTCGATCGATTGACGCATACGGTGTGGTCGGTCTTGCAGGCCCTCGCAAGCACGCCCGGCGAGGGAATGTACTCTTCGGTGCTGCGGATTGTGATGCGTTCGTTTCAAAGCCCGACCGGCATTTTTTTGCGGTTTGTCGACGGAGATACGCTTTCGGGGCCATTCGTCACACCACATGACTTTCGCGAGGCACATCGTTCTCCCACGGATCGCTGCGATCTCTGGTACCAATCGCTCACCGAGGGCGAAGTCCTGATTGAAAACCGATCGCGTCTCATGGAATGCGACATCACTCTCACTCGTTCGCTCGTGGGTCCCATCGTCCAAGATGGCTCGCCGCTGGGTCTATTTCATCTGGCGGATGCCGGGGTGGATTACAACGAAGACGATCGTGATCTATTGGACCGTGTCGCGGCGATCATCGCGCCGGTCCTCCATGCCCGCATGGAACGTGACAAGTTGACACCTCGCGAAGCCCAGGTGATGGACATGCTCGTCTCGGGGCTGTCTCAAAAGCAGATTGCCACGGCACTAAATATCAGTATTCAGACGACTGCCAAGCACCGGGCGCGCGTGCTGGACAAGCTGCAACTTCGTAGCGACGTGGACCTGGTACACCTGGCCATGCAGATGCGGGTGCCATGGACCGACGGTCGCGCGTCTTCCTCGCTTCCGATTGCACGACTCAAGAAACTTCTGCCGTTCAAGTCGTACGACGGACTTCCGAAACACCGACCGTAAGGCCAGGCGTCAGGTCTTGGGTAGCCGACAGCCGCGGATCGGCAGTAAGCGTCGGCTCGTGTGCGTTCCACCAACTCTCGGCGTTGGTGACGGCCCACGGCTGAGCAGGGGCACACGCGTCCAATTCGGCGGACATTTCGGCGGCCGTCTGCGGTCGATCAGCCGGCGACTTTTCAAGGCATTTCAGCAGCAGTTGTTCGAACTCGCGCGACATCGGCCGAGCCAAACGTTTGCTCGGCGCGATGGGACGGGCCTCGACGTGCGCGCGCATGATCTCCAACACCCCACCGGTGTCGAACACCGGCCGGCCCGTCAGGAGGTAATATCCCACGGCCCCCAGGGCATAGAGATCGCCGCGTGCGTCGCACCCTTCGGCGTCTTGAATGGTCTCAGGGGCCATGTAGAGAGGCGTGCCGGTAATGGCGTCGGCGGCAGTCAGAGTTTGCATCTTTGCCGAATCGACGGCCTTCACCAGTCCGAAATCAAGCAGTTTTACAAAGTCGCACACTCCGCCACGCCGCGTAATCATGATGTTGGCCGGCTTGATGTCGCGGTGAATGAGGCCCGCCGAATGCGCCTCGATTAGCGAGCCACAAACCTGCTTCAAGATCTGAATCACCCGGCCGTCGGGAAGCGGGCCAAATCGTTGCACCAGCACGTCGAGGGAAAATCCCTCCAAGAATTCCATCGCGTAGTAAAACACGCCCTCGGCCGTGCGGCCGTAGTCGTAAATTGTGATTGTGTTCGGGTGGTTGAGCTGGCTGGTCAATTGCACTTCGCGTTCGAAGCGCGCGACCGAAACGTCCGTGGTCTTGCCGGGTTCCAACAGCTTGACGGCGGTCGGTCGGCGCAACATGGCGTGGCGCGCACGATAAACACTTCCCATACCTCCTTCGCCGATCTTCTCCTCAAGGGCATACTGCCCTAGTTGTCCGGCGGCGATCACCGCCTCGCGCATGCGCCGCTCAAGTCGGCCGGCAAACAGCGTGAGGCCAAACAGCAAGAGTGCGACCGCGCTCAATAGCCCAAACAATATCCAAAACACGCGACGAAGCACGAGCACGGGTCGAAACGCCTCGGCCCGATCCATTTCCGTCGCGATACCAAACTGATATTCGGGTAGCCAGGCCCAGGCGCCAACCGTATCGACGCCGCGATAGTCCCGATATCCTTCGACGTTGACACCGGGATCGTTAATAGTCGGCTTCCGCTCGATCGCATCGGCCACCATCGCCGTTAGCGGCTGCTGGTTGCGAAGTTTCTCAGGCCGCGATCCGGCTGTCATATCGACACCGGGATCGCGCAATTCCAGCGTGAGTACACTGCTGGCATTGGATTGATCGGGCAGCAATGCGATACGCTTGAGTTGTTCGTCGAAACGGCTTTGGGAGAGGAACACGCCACGTGCGTCGAAGGCATATGTTTCTCCCGTCTCGCCGGGTTGTGCGACGCTGAGAATCTGCGTGAACTCATGGCCCGGATCAATCCGCAATGCGACGACCGCCACCGGCTTCTGGTCGCTTCCCAGCACGGGCGCGGCCACGAACATGACGGGTATGCCGACACGCATTTCACCGTCTTCGGCCGGCAGCATGATCCGCGAGGGAAAGGGATGCGAAATCGACGTCCGCCCGGACAAAACGCTTTCGATAAACTGGCGTTGGCCGGAAATGATCGTGTTTTGCCCGACGAGCAGCTCCTCGTCGGCGGCCAGGATCAATCCCTCGGGGTTGAAGATGACGAATCCGTTGTATGCCTGACGATCGATCCAAGGCTTCAACTCGGCCGACAACGCTTCCCGTTCTGGCGATTGCAGCAATTGAGTCGCAGAAGATTTACCTTCGGCGACATCGGCCGCCAACTTTTGGATGGACTCCTGAATCTTGGTGTCGCTGGCAATGACCTTCGCGTTGTCTTGCTGTAGCCGCATCCAAAGCTGGAGGGCTTCGACATCGGCCCTCAGCAGCGTGGCCAATTCGCTGGCTGTCTGCTGCTGAATGGCCTCTTCGATATGCAAACGCACCCACCACCCGGCAAAGACGAGCGCGACAATGGCGAGCACGGGAGCGATCCATAGATTTCGCCGTACCAAACCGCGAGAGGTCGATAACGCTCCCTGCCGACCCAGCAGCGAGCGAATTCTGCGAACGGAGGTTCTCGACTTGGCGTTTCCTGGTGCCACCAGCGCGCACTCGTGCCAAAGGTTAGCGTAAGGAGAAAAGGTTCTCCTCCAGCCTAACCGCCGCTGGTGGGGATCACAAGACTGACTGACGTTGCTCGCACCGCTCCTCTCATGCGTACGAAAAAGCCCTCCCGCCGTGCCAGGTCGACATGGTCGCAGGGTCACTCGGCAAGAGTTTGGTTCTGTCAGGCAGCGCCGCTGTCGTGCTCGTACTGCGACAGCCGTTGCTCGATCTGTTCCTTACTCTGGCCATATTTCTTCTGGATATGTCCAATGAGTTGGTCTCGTTTGCCTTGGAACTTATCCAGTTCGTCGTCGGTCAAGTCGCCCCATGCTTCTTTGACCTTACCCTTCAGCTGCTTCCAATTGCCTTGCATCGTATCCTTATTCATCATCATCTCCCGTAAGACTGTAAGACTTAAAAAACTCGACTGGCCGATCAAGCGTCCCGCCAATCGGCCAGCCGGTCACGAAGGACCCATCGAAGGGGTCGTCACTGCAAACGTCCTTTGTGCTAGTCATCCTTGCGAGGCGCGTCGTTGTCTTCTGACGCGCTGGTCCGCCGTTCGACTTGGCGATAGTGCTTGTTGATCTTGGCCGTCCAGTCCGGATCGGCGAGATTCGGCCAGTGGTCTTCATCGAAACCTGGTGCGGCCGCGACTTTTTCGGCAGACATGTTCAGCACGAAGAACATTTCGTCCTGCCCGTGGTCGAATTGCAGATTGTCAAAGGGAACGGCTAGCAGTTTACCGCCAAGCCCCAACACCGTGCCGACCGACATGGCCACATATTGCACCTTGCCCGTGCGGACATCGATCACGATGTCGTCCACCGAACCGAGTTCTTCGCCCTGCTCGTTGCGGACGTTCATTCCGATGAGCTTACTTGCTCGAAATGTATGTGCCGCCAGAATCTTTCCTTCCTGGTCGCTCCGGATTTTCTGGGCCGTGGCCGTCTGGTCCGACTTCGTGTCGGTTTGCACGGTTGGATCAGCGGCCGTGGCCAAAGTAGCCAGCGTGACCGCCGCGCTACATGCTAGCGTTCCCATAAACCAGTGCCTTCTCATTATTTTTCCCTCCTCTGTTCGTCGATCTCGCTCAGCAGATTCATCACAGGGCCTTGCGCCGGCCAAGATCGGATGCTGGATTCGCCGCTCGTTAGCTGGCACGCCGACTTGCCATGGAGAGCTGGTGCACGGTCCGTGCCAGTCGGGTCGAAAGCGCGCGCCATTTGGTCGCAAAGCGTTCCTTCGATGCCGTTTGAGAACCGGCAATTGGCAATGCCGTCACGCGCGAAACGCGAGCACGCATGCGCCAACTTTGCGCGAGCCGAAACCAGAGTGACCCCTGACTTGCCAGGCGCTGCTTGGCTTGGAACCCGCAACAAGTGCGGAAGTCGGCGTCGGCTACGGGGCAGCGTCGATGGGGGGCGGACTATCGATGGGAGTACCCGGTACCGAAGTTCCCGCCGGTTGAAGTGATTCGTCGAAACTTAGCACGTAAACCAACATGGCCGCCAACATCAATCCCACAATCACCCAGGTTCGCCAATCCTTGTGCAGTCCCCTACGCTTGCCCGTTCGGTGATGGCCGTGATGTTGCCCGTGTTGGTGTTTATGTTGCTCGTGTTGATTCATCGGTGCGTTGAGACGGTTTGGGTTGCGAATGAATGACCGGCAACAGTTTAGCCGGGAGAGCGCCGCCAAGGGACCCCAGTTGCGACAGTGAACGTTCAACGGCCTTGAACGGGCTTTCGACCTGGGGACTTGGAGGGGCACGTTTTCGTGAGGCTTTCTGGTTGTATTGGCACTGCGGTGGCCTTAGGATCAATCTCTCCCCGAGGTAGATTTCCGCGCGGAAGGTCCTGGCCAATGCTTCAATCGCCACCCCCAGTTGCGGTCGACGGGCCTTTCGACGTCGTGATCGTCGGCGCGGGATTGGCCGGACTGAATGCAGGCAGAAAGCTCGTCGAACGGGGCGTTCATTGCCTCGTGCTGGAAGCTCGCGACCGCGTGGGAGGCCGCACGCTCAGCCAATCGCTCGCCGGTACGATGATTGACCTGGGCGGCCAGTGGATCGGGCCAACGCACAAGAGGCTGGCGGCGCTGGCGGCGGATCTTGGCGTGGAGACGTTTCCGCAACACCATGCGGGGCGGAAGCTCCTTAGCTGGGACGGCAAGCTCAGTGACTACGCCGGCGATCTTCCGCGGCTGTCGGTCCTCGCGCAGCTCGAACTGCTTCTGGCCGACAAGCGCTGGAAGAAGTACGCCAGCCAGATTCCGCCCGACGCCCCCTGGCACGCGGCGCAGGCTGCCAAGTGGGACGGCATGACGCTCGAGACCTGGAAACAGCGCCATTTGCGATCTGGTGGAGCGCACCTGTTCGTCGACGCCGTGTGCCGGGCGGTGTTGACGTGCGAACCGCGCGACGTCTCGTTTCTCTTTTTTCTCAGTTATCTGCGATGGGGCGAGGGACTTGAAACGCTGATTTCGATTCCCAAGGGCGCCCAGCAGGACCGCTTCGTCGGCGGAGCGCAACAGCTTTCGACTCGACTGGCGGAACGGATTGCGCCGCGTGTCGTCTTGAACGCACCGGTGCGAGCGATCGAACAAGACTCGCAAGGCGTGACGATTCGCTCGGATGCCGGCACATTTCAAGCCAGCTATTCGATCATTGCGCTGCCGCCAGTATTGGCTGGACGCATCGACTACGCGGCGCCCCTGCCGGCCAGGCGCGATCAGCTGGCGGCCCGCATGCCCATGGGTTCGGTGATCAAGTACGTCGCCGCGTACGATCGGCCGTTTTGGCGCGAAGCCGGCTTCTCGGGCGAGGCCGTTAGCGACACGGGGATAACCGTCACCACGTTCGACGACACCTCGCACGACGGCGACCACGCGGCGCTGGTGACCTTCAGCGACGGTCAAGCGGTGCGCGAGTGGTCCGACCGCTCGGCCGACGAGCGACGCCAGGCGGTGCTGGCCGAACTGGTACGGTTCTTTGGTCCCCAGGCCGCTCGGCCCAGCGACTTTGTTGAGAAAAACTGGAACGACGATCCCTGGAGCCGCGGTTGTTATGTGGGCGTAGCTGGGCCCGGAGTACTAACGGCGTGCGGTGAAGCTCTTCGCGCGCCTTGTGGCCGCCTGCATTGGTCGGGAACCGAAACGGCAACCGAGTGGATGGGCTACATGGAAGGGGCACTCCAATCCGGGGAGCGGGCAGCCACGGAAGTCCACGCCCGGTTGCAAGCCACAGTCTGACGTCGCATGGTTCGTCGCGTGCCTTCTGCCTTCTTTTGGGTGAGACTGTCGCGACCGCTAGAATACCGCATCGGTTTGTCGTCCAACCCTGGGATCTGCTGCACATGATCGGCAAGGAGAGTTCGTATCGTTCGCTGCGCATCGTGCTCAATGGCAAGGGCGCCCACTTGCCGCACGTGCGTGAGGCGGTCGAGCGTTGCCGCTCAGAGGGGCATGACGTACAAGTGCGAGTGACTTGGGAAAGCGGCCAGGCGAGCGAGTTTGCCGAGGAAGCCGCCCGGGCACGGTTCGACATCGTAGTGGCGGCCGGCGGCGATGGCACCGTGAACGAGGTCGCCGCGGGCGTGCTGCGGGCCGGCGACGCGGCGACCACGGCCATCGGCATCATTCCCCTGGGAACGGCAAACGACTTTGCCAACGGCTGTCACATTCCGCTTGATCCAACCGAGGCACTTGCGCTCATCACGACTACCGCGCCACGGCGGATCGACGTGGGAATGATCAACGACCGTCCGTTTATCAACGTCGCCAGCGCCGGGATCGGCGCGGAGATTACCGCGGAAACGCCCGCGGGAATGAAGCGGGTGCTGGGCGGAGCCGCCTACTCACTCGTTGGACTGATCAAGGCGCTTTCGATGAAACCTCACGAAGGCAAGATCATCACGCCCGAGGGAACCTTCTCGGGGCAAATGATGCTCCTGGGCATCGGAAACGGGCGGCTGGCAGGAGGTGGGTTTCATGTCGCTCCGCTGGCGCTGCTAAACGACGGACTACTCGACCTGGTGGTTGTGCCCGACGTTGCCTTTCCCGAGACCGGAACACTGGTAAGTGAGATGATTCGTCTGGAAACCGAGGAGCCCCAGCGCGTCATCTACCGGCAACTCGCATCGTTCGAAATTGAAGCCAACCAGAAAATACAAATGAACCTGGACGGCGAGCCTATTTGCGACAAAACCTTTCGCGTCTCAATCCTACCTCGCCGGTTGAATTTCCTGCTCCCGAAGACCGCCCCCGTCAAATCGAAAGAATGAGCCGAAGCGTGCATTTCTCACCCTTCACTCCGCCTTTCGCCATGCCTCCTCGTGCATATGCAGAAACCAGCGCTCGATGACGACGCGGCGCGCGAACTGACGCGAGGCCATGAGCCGCGCGGCCAGCACACGGAGCCAACTGGCCGGCAACCAGCCACTGGCGGCGGAAGGCCGGGGCGTGCCGAGACGGCCAATCAGAGCCTGGGCGTACGGCTCCAAACTGTGGCGGCAATAGTCACCGTCAGCAGCAGCGATTGTGTGCGCGGCCAACAATCCCGACTCGACCGCCGGTCGAATTCCCTCGCCGCTTTGAGGATAAGCCAGGCCCGCGGCATCGCCCACGAGCAACACTTGTTCGTCATGCAATTTCGGCACTGTCCGCTCGTAAAGCTGATAGGCGTGGCCGCGAAATCGCGACGGTAGTTCGCAATGAATCTTGCCGCGACTTCGCAGGAAATCCACGAACTGTTGCACGTGCAGTGAAATCTGGTCGTGGCTCGTTCGCCCGAGACCGATATTCAAATATTCCCCCTTCCGGAAGCACCACCCGTAACCTTCGAGGTCGGGGCAGAAAAACAACTCGGGGGTGGAGGCCTCGATCGTGCCGGCGGCAAGTTGCTGGGGCGTGGCCGCAAACTCAACTTCCTGAGCGGCCACGACCGGAGGCGTTTCAATCGAACGTGCGCCAAGGATCCGCGCGACAGGACAAAAGTGGCCTCCCGCGCCGACGAGCAAGCCTGTCTTGAGCGATTGATTGACCACCCACCCATCGCTCACGCGCTCCAGGCGTTCGGCCGCGGCGGGCAGCTCCAGTCGGGCCCCGCAACGATCGAGCAGGTAGTCGTCGAACTCGTAGCGTCGAATACCGTAGCTGACGGGCCACGGATAGTGATTTTCAACCTCGCGACCGCCAATCATGCCAGTGCGGAAACCCGTGATCGGCTGACAGACTCGCTGGCGACGGTAGTCATCAATGTCGACCTCGAGCGCCTCGAACACTTGAGGCGTAACCCAACCGGCGCAAACCTTGTCGCGAGGAAACGGCTTGCGATCGAGAATCCGCACGTCGAGTCTCGTGTCTCGCAAACCCCAAGCGCACGATGAACCGGCCGGTCCGCCGCCCACGATCAGCACGTCGCAGCTGTCCATGACGCTTCACTCAGGCTGTTGCGTTGTTTTCAGAACCCCGCGGCCGGTGCCGGCAAAGCCGGCGGTTCCACGTTGTAGAGATGCGCTCGAGTGCGCGCGATTTCGTTCGAATCGCCGCGGGCGAAAACAACTTGGAATAGCTGCAGCTCGCCGGTTTCGAACGCCGCCACCGAGCCGGCCAGGTAGAGTCGCCACATACGAACGAAGCGTTCGTCGAACATCTTGGTCACACGGTCGATCGCCTGTTCGAAACGAGCAAGCCAGTGCCGGAGGGTTTGCGCGTAATGCAAACGCAGGTTTTCGACGTCGAGAACCGAAAAGTCCCGCGGTTCAAGAATCTGCATCATCTCGGCCAGCGACGGCGGATAGCTGCCCGGAAAGATACGCCGCTCGATCCAGCGATCGACCGGAGCGGGTTTATTGCGGCCAATGGTATGAATCAGCCCGCGCCCGTTCGGTAAAAGCGTGCGATGGACTACCTCGCCGAGTCGTTGATAGTTTGCCTTGCCGACGTGTTCGAGCATTCCGACGGAAACGAACGCATCGTAGCGGCCTTGGATATGCCGCCAATCGTCCTCGATGAATTCAACGCGATCGGCAAGCCCCTCGGCCTTGGCCCGCTCGCGCACATAAGCAATTTGTTCGCGCGACACATTGAATGCGCGAACCTGGACTCCGTACTCACGCGCCATATGCAATGCCAGCGCACCCCAACCGCAACCAGCTTCGACGACGCGCTCACCGGGACGCAACCAAAGCTTGCGGCAAACGTGGTCGAACTTGGCAACTTGAGCCTCCTCCAGTGAAACGTCTGGAGAGGGAAAGTAGGCACAGGTATAGGCCAATTGCTGGTCGAGCCACAGACGATAGAACTCGTTGCCAATGTCGTAGTGGTGATAAACATTGTCACGCGCAGCTGTCAGCGAGTTGAATCTCGGTAGTCGACACCAACTCGATACCACCTTGTAGAGCAGGCTGGCACCGGCCGAGGCTTTGATCGAACGATTGACTGCCACGATGGCTTCGACCACGTCACCAATGATGTCTACCTGACCGTTGGCATAGGCTTCGGCAAATTGAAAGAAGGGGTTGATTGCAATTCGACGTAACGTCGCTGCATTGTGGACCACGATGGTTGCCAACGGCGATCGTTGGCTGGGCTGAATCTCCTGACCATCCCATAGCGCGGCCGCAAGTGGGGGTCCGCCCGCCATGGCCATCACGCGTGATAGCAAGTAGCGATGCCAGGGCCTGACCGGTGCCAGCCTGGCCGGGTCAACCGACCGCCCTGTGGCAGCGTGTTGAGAATTGGACTTACCAAAACTTCGCTCGCCGCTAAGTCTGGATGGCGATTCGACCGCATCGTCAGCGGCCCTCGGTTGAACACCGCGGCCTGCGGCGACGTTCGATGGCGTGCCTCTTTCCGCTCGATTGCAGTTGTCGTGCATCGAACGACCCTCCCGTGCCCAACGGGAAACAGACGTGGCACCGCCTGGCAGGGAAATACCAGCAACGGCCACGCCCCGGATTTCACCCGTCCGGAAAGATACCAAACCCCCATCCGAGTTGCACGCTTTTTGTTCAAAGACGCAGGGGCAAAATCGGCGACGGCATTTACCCAGTTTGCCAAATCAGCACATTTGATACCGCAACGTTTTGAGCATTCTACGGGTCGCTGGCTAAACCAGACTGTGCTCGTCGCTGGGGCCCGGCGATCGTGACGTGCGGGAATCACGCTTGCAATGGACGTTGCGCTTCTCGCGGCGCGGACAACTCTCAACTGTCGGGTACGCTAGTAGCCGTAGTGCGCCGCGGCGTGCAGCTTGGCCTGTTCGTCTTCGTTCAATCCCTCGATCTTTGCCGGGTCGAACGAGTGGTCGCGTGTCAGGTGCGTCCAGAAAGTCATTCCCTCGACGCCGGCCTCGGGCACGTCGATCGTCTTAAGCCAGATGCGTAGCTCCTCGGCCTTCAGGCTTCGTAGCCAGCGGCTCGGCGGACGGCCGTGACGTGCGCGGCGGGTGGGGCTGGGCTGCCCGCGATCACGTTCAAATGCCGATACGGTTTTCGCGTCGCCAGAACTCGACTGAAGCTTGCCGTTTCGCAGCGACTCGGGAGCCAGACTTTCCTCGAGGTAGCCGTGGCCTTGATAGTAATTACCGGTGAGCTTGTTCACTGGGGTCGTGATGCCAGTCACGCGCCACTCGCCGTCGATGAGGTTCTCGCGTTCGAACCATCGCCAGGTGTTGTTCTCTCCGACGGTCCAGTGCTCGGGAGTGGCGGTATTGTTGGCGGCGTCAGCATCAGGCGTGACGGAACGTTTTGATTCCGTCGCCCGCATCGCGGCGGCAGCAAGTGCATCCAGGCCTTCGGCGTGCAACTTCTCGCCGAGGGTGAACAGACCCATCCCCAGCCAAAACGCAAAACGCCGCCGCGTCGTTCGATAACCGTTGTTCTCAACACGCATAACGGCCTCACGCAACCGAACGCTTGAAACTTGTCTCAGATACCCAAAAAGTATAGGCCGTGCATTGTGATCCGTGTCGCGGCACCCTTCGGCCGACAAGGAAAAAAGCCGCGGGCTGGCCGCCGAACCCGGGAAATTTCGTTCCTTTCCTACTGAGGCACTGCTACAATGGTGGCCGCTGCCAAATGGACAAGGCCCGCCCCTCAAACGAGTTCGTGCGATGCTGCGAATCCTCGGCTCTCACAAGCGCCTCTGCGATGGACTATCGCGCCGCGACTTCCTGCAAGCCGGATCTCTCGGTCTGTTGGGTTTGGGCGCCGGTGGCGCGCTGAGCACGGCAACTTTGGCGAACCCCGCCGTTTCCGGGTCGTTCGGCAAGGCCAAGCGATGCATTCTGCTCTATCTCTACGGTGCTGCCAGCCAGATCGAGACGTTCGACCCCAAACCCCTCGCGCCGAGCCAGGTGCGCGGCGAGTTGGGCGCCATTTCCACGAGTGTGCCTGGGGTTCAAATCGGGGAGCTGTTGCCGCTGACATCACGGATCGTCGATCGGGCCACGATCGTACGTTCGATGACCCACCCCTATCCGCTGCACGCCTCGGCCTTCACGCTAACGTCCATACCGACGATCGATGTACCGCTACAAATGAGTCCGCGCGATCCGCGGCACTGGCCGTTCATCGGTTCGGTGGTCGACTTCCTGGCCGATCAGCGCGGCGAACCAGCTCCCCCCGTTTCCCGCAACATTGGGCTTCCCTGGCGGCTCAGTTCGCGGAGGCCGTACGCGGCCGGAGACAACGCCGGGCCGTATGGCGCGTGGCTCGGGCGGGCGTACGATCCGTTGTGGACCGACTTTCAAGGGCGCGGCACACGCGAGTCGACGTACACATTTGGCGAGCAGACGATTCACTGCCACGATCCGTATGGTCCGCTCGAACCCGATTGCCGTTTTGGGCTGGCGGCCGATGCACGCTTGCCCGAGGGACTGACGCTCGATCGGCTCAATCGCCGCCGCACGCTGCTGGAACAGTTCGATGATGCGCGACGCATGGCAGATGTCAACGCGTCGACACGATCGTATGACGATTTTCGGGAGCAGGCGTTCGATTACCTGACCACCGATACGCTCTCGGCGGCCCTTGACGTGGCCCGTGAACCGGCTGCGCCTGCGCGAGCAATATGGCATGACACTGTTTGGTCAGGCATCGCTCGTGGCGCGGCGTCTGCTTGAAGCCGGCTCGCAGTTCGTGACAGTCCTGTGGGATGAATTCGAATTAGTCAATAGCGCCTGGGACACGCACTTCTACCACTATGAACTCATGCGCGAGCAACTTTGCCCCGGGCTTGACCGGGCGCTCAGCGCCTTGGTGCTCGATTTGGAAGCCCGAGGCATGCTCGACGACACGCTGATCGTGTGCACCACCGAGCACGGCCGCACGCCCAAGCTCGAGGACGTCTCAGGCGGTGGCCGGGGGCACTGGGCTCAGGCGTATTCGACGTTGCTTGCGGGGGGCGGCGCGGCGCGGGGCAAGGTCGTGGGCCGCACCGATCGGATCGCCGGCAGCGTGCTCGACACGCCCATCTCACCGAAGGACATCCTGGCGACAATGTATCACTTGCTGGGCATTGATCCGGAAACGCTCATCCGTGATCGCCTCGGCCGCCCGCTGCCGGTTGCCGGCGAAGGCAAAGTGCGACACGAACTTCTGGCATAGACTCGCCCTGCACTGCCGCGTTGGCGCGTCCGCCATTGATTTCTAATTGCCGCCGATGGCTTCGCGGCTGGCAATTCGGTATGAATGAGGCTCGCCAATGAATTCCGAGGTCACCGGCAAACCCATGGAAGCCCGCGAGCGTTCCGCCTCGATCACGCGCGTCGTATTGGCCAGCTTCATTGGCACGACAATCGAGTGGTACGACTTCTTTCTCTATGGCACGGCCGCTGCGCTGGTGTTTAACCAGCTTTTCTTTCCAACGCTCGACCCGATGGCCGGTACGATGGCCGCGTTTGCCACCTACGCGGTCGGCTTCTTCGCCCGGCCAGTCGGGGGCGTGGTGTTCGGCCACTTCGGCGACCGCATGGGCCGCAAGTCGATGTTGGTCACGACGCTGATGTTGATGGGCATGGCCACGTTCTTGATCGGCGTGTTGCCGACCTACGAGCAGATTGGCGTGACCGCGCCGGCGCTGCTGGTGCTGCTACGGTTCGTGCAGGGCTTTGGCGTGGGGGGCGAATGGGGAGGTGCGGTGCTGATGGCGGTCGAGCACGGGCACGCCGGGCGGCGCGGGCTGTACGCCAGTTGGGTGCAAGCTGGCGTGCCGGCAGGATTGCTGCTGGCGACCGCTGCGTTCGAATTATTCTCGCTACTGCCCGACGAGGCGTTCATGCGGTGGGGCTGGCGACTGCCGTTTCTGCTGGGCATCGCTCTGTTAGGCGTGGGAACGTTCATTCGCATTCAGGTGTTTGAAAGCCCGATTTTCGCTCAGGCTCGCGAGGCCAAACCGCCGCCGCGCGTGCCATTCTTCGAAGTTTTTAAACGCCACCCCCGCAACGTGCTGTTGGCGATGGGGGCTCGGTTTGCGGAGAACGGATGCTTTTACATCTTCACCGTATTCGTGTTGACGTATGCCACGGTGGAACTTGGCGTCGAGCGGACCGTGATTCTCAACAGCGTGCTAATCGCCTCGGCCGTGCAGTTCGCAGTGATCCCGTCGTTCGGCATTCTTTCCGATCGGCTCGGCCGACGGCCGGTCTACTTGGCCGGAGCGCTGGGGCTGGCCGCATTCTCGTTTCCGTTCTTTTGGCTAATCGACACGGCCGACAGTTTTTGGATTGGCCTGGCAATCGTCTCGGGGATGATCATCCACGCGGCCATGTACGCTCCACAGGCAGCTTTCTTCAGCGAACTGTTCGGTACCGAAGTGCGCTATACGGGCGCCTCAATCGGATATCAGCTCGCCTCGCCGTTGGCTGGCGGTTTGGCCCCGTTAATTTCAACCGCGCTATTGCAATGGAGCGGTGGGAAGCCCTGGCCGATCGCGGTGTACATGATCGCGCTGGCCGCGGTGACGCTGGTTTCCGTGTGGGCCGCCGCAGAAACGCACCGAGCAAGACTGTAGCACCCCCCCTCGCTACTTACGGGCCTGCTTGGCCACGGGCTGCTCTTCGCCGGGGTGGTACTTTCGCTTGGCATGTGCGATGACGTCATCGAAATAGAGGTAGTTTTCCTTCATCTGTTTTTTGGACATCAGCACCGCTTGATCGAAAAAGTGCGGGCTTTCTGGGTCGCCGCTGGTGCCGTACGGCAAGAGCGAGCGGCTCTTGACCTTACTACCGAACTCCACAATGCACATGTAGCTGGTGCCCACCACCGCGTAGTGCTTCTTCATCAGCTTGATGGGCGGCAGATAGATCGACGGCGTGAAATACATTGTAAACACCACGCCCGGCGGCCCTGGCATGCCGGCACTGGGCAGGCTTGGCAGATTGTCGCTGAACGGAATGCGATAAAAGTCCGACACGTTGGCGTGCCGCTGGAAGCGGTTCACGTCTCCGTACGGCACCTTCCAATTGCCAAACGTGTTTTCCAGCTTGCGGGCCGCGTTCACCAGGGCCTTGAACTGTTCGGGAATGTTCGACACGTACTGGCGCTTGAGCGTTTCGGCCGGATAACCGAAGCCGTACAGCTCCTCGTACCAGGCAATACAGAGCGTGGCCTGCGTTGATTCAATGGTGCCTTTGCAATCCCAATCGAGCAGGTGCGCCATGTACGGTTCGACCTGCGCGGCCAGGGTCGGATCGGTCAGTTTGAGCTTTTCGAGCTCTCGCTTGTAGGTCGGAAATTCCGACACGGCCCAATAGACGGTCGTATCGAACGACAATTGCTGCCATTTGTCGAACGTCATGTCCTTGACTTCGCGCAGCAACATGCGAGAAATTTTCGCGCGCCGCTTGTCGTCGTGGCGATCTTCAACCATGTACTCGGGATAATCGCCGATGGCCGGTCCTGAATCGTCCGTCGTGGTGAACGGCGTCGAGTTGCAATTCTGGATATAGCCCGACGCGGGATTGAGCACCTGCGGCAGATCCTCAAGCGGGTGAATGCCCTGCCACTCGGTGCGCGGGTCGCTGCCGTCGACGGTCTTCGACCAATCAAACGACGGGTCGCGCTTGGGAACGATGCCGTTGTAGACATAGAAGATGTTGCCGTGCACGTCGGCATAGACCACGTTGAACAGCGGCAATTCGAGCATGCTCATCGCTTCGTGGAACTCATTGAAGCTCTTGGCTTGCAGCATCTTGATGCTCTGACGCGAAAGGACCGCTTCGAACAGCTTGCCAATGTTCGCAGAAACGTACTGCGTGTCGCTAAGCTTTTTCAGGATCGGCCCGCGGTGCGTCTTGCGGAATGTGCACTTGACCGTGTCCATGCGGCGGCCGTTCTTGACCAGAATGGTATCCTTCCATTCAACCGCCTTGCGATAGCCCTCGCCGTAGCGGTAGTTGAGCGGCTCGCTCGGATCGTCAAACGTTTCGCGCCACGAGCTACCTGCGTTGGGTTCGTTAACAGTCATGCCCCAACCGCAGTATTCGTTGTGGCCGATGACCGGCAGCGGCGTGCCAAAAAACGATGCGCCAGTGAAATTCCAACCGGCTCCGCTGCGCAGGTGTGCTTCGTAGAATTGGCCGTAGCCATAGAAAGGCTGATGCGGGTTGATGAGCAGCATCGTATTGCCGCTACGAGTCCGTTTGCCTGAGATGGCCCAGGCATTGCTGCCCTTCGCCTCCTCGATTTCCTCCTCTAGCTTGCGGCGGGGAAAGTCGTTCGGTACGTCGTCGGTGGAGACGTGCAAATGACCGCCCAGCAGTTCCAGCGTCGCCGCCCGGGCAAACGCCAGCAGGTACCAGGGCTCGATCCGTTTCAGCAGCCGTGGTTTCACATTCGGGTGGGTGTCGAGGTAATAGTTGATGCCGGCCACGAACGACGCGCCCGCCTGCTTCGGTTCCGGCGCAAGCTTCTCGTAGTCTTCCTTCGAGCGCTGCGGAATTTCGAACGCCCGGTTGCGTTTATCCTTGGCGAGGAACTGCTTGCCGTAGAGTTCGGCATAGCGGCCGAGTCCCATCACGTACGAGTCTTCGATCTGCCAAAAATAATCCTCGGCCTGAGCGTAACCGTAGCCAAACAACACGGCATCGTCATTTTCGCCGTCAATGTGCGGCATGCCGTAGGCGTCGCGATAGATCGTGACGCGCTGGGCGAGCGACTTGGGGTCGATTGTGGAATCGGCGGCAACGGCGTCGACGGCCACAGATGCCAGTGCAAGAAACAACAGTCCGAAAATGATCCCGCGGCGTGAAGTCAACTTTCGTTCTCGCCCGTCAAGAAGCAGACCAGCCATACATGAAACCCCTTGCACAAAGAAGGACGCGGCGCGGCAGCGAACCGCATCACTAGATTTAACGGCGCGCCGACGTACTTGGGGGAGACGCCGACGGTGAAGAGTCCCTGACTAGTCACAAAGTAACCTGCCCCTGGCGACACCGCAAGTCGCGGTCTGACACCACGTCCGGCGTGGCCAGTCGCCCGTGGTGGCGGTAAACTGGAATGCATCGCCAAGCGATGATGTATGGGCGATTTCCCGCCGGTCCCAGCAAGTTTGCCCCCCGTCCAGGAGTTCGTGCATGCGTTTTCGCCCACACGTGTTTTTCGCCCTCGCAATGTTCGTTTTGAGCGGCACACGCATCCATGCCGACGAGGAATTGTTAGTGCTGAACACGGGGGACAAGCCCCTGCTCTACGACTACCTGTTGCACCAAGTCGATCGGCAAGCGGCGGCACGACATCGGGCAGTCGAGGCGGCTCTTGAGTCGCCGGCGGCGCTGAACGCCCGCCGAAAGCGATTGCTGACCGCTTTTCGCGAGATGGTTGGTCCGCTGCCCGAACGTACGCCGCTCAACGCTCGCACGGTTGGCACGATCGACTGCGACGGCTATCGTATCGAACGCGTGATTTACGAAAGCCGGCCGAATCATCACGTGACGGCGAATCTGTACTTGCCGGCCGACACTTCGCGGCCTGTTCCCGGAGTGCTGGTTCCCTGCGGGCATAGCGAGAACGGCAAGGCGAACGAGGCATATCAAAGTGTCTGCATCCTACTGGCACGCAATGGCTGCACGGCGTTGATTTACGATCCAATCGGACAGGGTGAACGCAACCAGCTTTCCGATTCCGTGCGTCACGGAACCACCGAGCACACGTTGGTGGGCGTCGGCGCGCTGTTGGTCGGCTGGAACACGGCCACATTCCGCATCTGGGACGGACTGCGCAGTATGGACTACCTGGCATCTCGACCGGAGGTCGATTCCGCGCGGCTGGGCTGCACCGGCAATTCCGGCGGCGGAACGATGACCACTTGGCTGATGGCCTTCGACGACAGGATCGCCGTGGCGGCGCCGTCCTGCTTCATCACTACGCTCGAGCGGCTGTTTCACACCATCGGTCCGCAAGATTGCGAACAGCACTTTCCCGGCCAGGGTCCGCGCGGGATCGACCACACGGATTTCATCACGATGCGAGCACCCAAGCCGACCTTGGTCCTCGCGGCCGAACAGGACTTTTTTGACTTTAGCGGTACACAAACCGCCGCCCAAGAAGCCGAAGCCGTCTATCGCGTGCTGGGACATCCCGAGCACGTCGCTCTGTTTTCCTACGACGACAAGCACGGCTTTAGCCAGCCGCGTCGCCAGGCCGCTGTGCATTGGATGCGGCGCTGGCTGATGGGCGACGACCGACCGGTCGTCGAACCAAAACTGACCCTGCAGCGGGACGCCGACCTGCAAGTCACGGCCGGCGGACAGGTGATCAAGCAGTTCGACGATGAACGGACCGTCGTGGATTTCTGCAACCAGCGGGCCCACGCACTTGCCGAGTTGCGAGGCATCGCTTGGAACGAACAAGATGATCAGCAGCACACCGCAACAATTCGCAAGGTGATCAGTCTGCCTGACGACATCCGCCGGGACGCCGAGCCAACGTCGAACGGTACCGCGACGCGCCACGGCTACACCATCGAGAAGCTGCGTCTCGAACGCCCTGGCGAAATGCCTCTGGCCGCGCTGCTGTGCATTCCCGACGGCCACCAAGGCAAATCACCTGCCGTGATCTATGCCGATTCGGCCGGCAAATCCGCCGCTCTTCAGGCGGGTGGACCGATCGAAGCACAACTCGAAAAGAATCGCATCGTGCTCGCCGTGGATTTGCGTGGTTACGGAGAGACGGCCGATATTGAGGGCGGCGGCAAGTATTACAACGACGAATTTCGCAACGCGATGCTGGCGATGCAGGTGGGCCGACCGCTCATGGGCCAGCGCGTCGAGGACCTGTTGGTGGCACTCGAATTCCTTGCGAAGCACGACTCCGTTGATCGCGATCAGATTCACTTGCTGGGGGTCGGCCGTGTCGGTCCGGTTGCTCTACATGCGGCAGCAATCGAACCGCGGTTCAAGTCGGTAACGTTGCGCAATTCAATCGGCAGTTGGACGGAGGATGTCGTGGCGCAGCCACGAGCGCCGCAGTTGCTGGAACTGGCCGTCCCGGGCGTGCTCGAACACTACGATCTGCCCGATTTGGCCACCATGCTGGGCGAGCGACTGAAAACGGATTCGGCGGAACCCGCGTCGATCTCGGATACAACCTCGAATAAGTAACCCCGCTCGGCGGCGGTCCCGCGGCGTTCCCAATCGAGCAGCCAGCGTTTCTTGTCGAGCCCGCCGGCATACCCGGTCAGCCTGCCGTCGGCGCCGATGACTCGGTGACAGGGGATAATGATGGAAATCGGATTGCGGCTGTTAGCATGGCCGACGGCACGCGCGGCGGAAGGCCTTCCGATTCGTTGGGCAAGCTGCGCGTAAGTGATGGTGGTGCCGAACGGTATCTGGACCAGTTCGTGCCAGACCCGCTGTTGAAACCGCGTGCCAAGCGGCTTGAGCGCAACATTGAATCTGGTGCGGTCACCGGTGAAATACTCGGCCAACTGGCGTCGAACCGAGGCAAATGGCTCGTCATTCCGCTGCCAAGCCGCATCGGGCGCAGGGCATCCTTTGTGTCCGGGCAAATACAGGCCCGTTAGAAACGGCTCCTCGGCGGTCGCCAGGAGTCGGCCGAGCGGACTCACCAGATAGCTATAGTAAATGGTCGTGGCCATATCCATTCCTCCGCAGGTCAGGGTTTGAGGCTTTCCCACAACGCCATCGCGGCATATGCTCGCCAGGGTCGCCAGCGTTCCGATTCGCGCTCGAGCAAGCGCGCTGTCTTCAGCCCTGATGCCTTCACCAGCCCCAGGTCACTGGCTGGAAACGCATCGGGCGAGCGCATTGCGCGCATGGCGATATACTGCGCAGTCCAGGGACCAATGCCTGGCAATGCCATCAGCGCCTCCGAGGCTGCCGCGGGGTCGGTGCCAGGAGCTAAATCGACGTCGCGCCGCACAACCGCCCGGGCCAACGCCCGCAACGTCTCGGCACGCGAATGAGGAATGCCAATTTTCGCGAGGGCGGAAACACCGGTTGACGCTAGTTGCTCTGCGGTCGGGGCGATGCGATTCAAGCACGGCCATGGCGTCTCGATCGGCTCACCAAACCGCTCTGCCAATCGCCCCGCCAAAGTCGACGCGCCGCGAACCGATACCTGTTGACCGAGAACCGCCCGCACTGCCAGTTCAAACGAATCAAACGCTCCCGGCACGCGCAGGCCAGGACGCCGCCGAATCATGCCTGCGAGCAACGGATCACCACGGAGCTGCTTGCCGATGACGTCGGGACGAGCGTCGAGGTCAAACACACCTCGTGTCCTCGACAGAATCATCGCCAGCGACGGGACCAGTGACGTCGACAGTTCAACTGCCAACAGATTGCGCCCCTTGACTGCCAACACGCTCAACCAGCCCCGCTGTTCGCCGACCGCCACAGTGCGGCGATAATCCTGTTGCGCCACGCACTCCACGCCTGGAACGGCCCGATCGGCGAGAAACTGTAAAAGCGCAGACCAGGCCAGTGGTGGACGGTAAGCCATCACCAGCCGCACGGAATCATTGGTGATCTCGGGTCCGCTTGCGCGGCGCATTGCGCTGGGCGTCAGGCGGTAGTGCGAACGGAATAGCGCATTGAATCGTCGCACGCTCTCGAAACCGCTGGCAAACGCCACCTGCACCATGGGCAACTGCGTCTCGGTAATCAGCCGTTTGGCCAGCAGCAAACGAGTTGTTTGTGCCAATTCGATGGGTGACACGCCAAGTTCTCGCCGAACGGCGCGGCGAAGTTGCCGCTGGCCGAGACCTAGTTGCCCGGCCAGCTGCGACAGGTTGCCGCCGTCGCGCAGGGCGCCCGCTTCGATACGAGTCGCGGCCACGTGAGCGACCGTGCGCACGCTATCAATGGGCGCATGGCCGGGAGCAAGTTCCGGCCGGCAACGCAGACAGGGACGAAATCCTTCACGTTCAGCAAGCGCGGCGCTGGCAAAGAATCGACAGCGATCGCGGCCTGGCGTTCGCGCGGTGCAGACCGGCCGGCAGTAGATGCGCGTGGTCTTGACGCCCACGAAAAACACGCCGTCGAAGCGCGGATCGCGCGCCGTCAAGGCTCGGTAGCAGATGTCATCGTCGATCGTCATGCCCGAATTGTAGCCGTTGGCCAAGCCTTTGCTGGCCATTTTCGGACATGGAAACTGAATGCGAAACGAGTCACAAGCCTAGACGACCGTGTTTACCGGTCACACCTCCTCCTCGTGGTCTTCCTGCCGGTACATCACTCGGTACACGTCCTTGCGGCGATCCATCCAGTTCATCGTAGTGCCGTTTTGACGATGGCGGCGGACCAATTCGGTATCGACGTCGTGAATCAGAATAGTTTCGATGTTGGCCGTGCATTCGGCGGCGATGCCGTCGCGGGCGAATGAGAAATCGGCCGGCGTGAAGATGCCGCTCTGGGCATAGTGGATGTCAACGTTGTCAACAAACGGCAGATTTCCAACGCATCCTGCGATCGCCACGAACTGGTGATTCTCGATACACCGCGCTTGCGCAGTAGCGCACGCGGAGGTAGCCTTGCCGTGTGTCGGTGTTGAAGGGCACGAAGATGACCTGCGCCCCTTGGGCAGCCGCAATGCGAGCCAGCTCGGGAAACTCGATGTCGTAGCAGATGCAGATCGCGACCTTGCCACAGTCGGTGTCGTGAATCTCCAGCCGCGTGCCGGGCTCGACGCCCCACCAACGACGTTCGCTGGGCGTGATGTGCAGTTTGTATTGCTTGCCGATCGTGCCATTGCGGCCAAACAAATAGGCCACGTTGTAGAGTTTGTCGTTCTCGATCACGAAATGCGTGCCCGGGATCACGTTCACGTTGTATTTGACGGACAGGTTGCCAAACAGTTCCAGATAGGGCTCGGTGAACTGCGAAAGCTGTCGCGCCGCCATTCCGGGCCGCATCTCCTCGATGCAACACATCAACTGCGTGGTAATCATTTCCGGAAACAACACGAAGTCACACTTGTAGTCGCTCGCGACGTCGATGAAATACTCGCACTGCCGGGCAAACTCGTAGAAACCGGTAATCGTGCGCATCTGATACTGGACCACGGCAATCCGCACGGTCTCGACCGCATGAAAGCGGCGTTTCGCCCCGAGTTGGTAATCGAGGTTGGTCCATTCGAGAAACGCCGCCCAGCCGCGCGACTCGCTATCGGCCGGGAAATAGTGCGCAATCAGTCCCTTGAGCACGAAACCGTTCGACACCTGCGTGGTGAGCACCGGATCGACGAGCGATTTGCTCATCACCGCCTCGGCATACTCGCGAATGGACATTTTGTCAGCATACTTGTGATATCCGGGTAAACGTCCCGCGATGATGATGCGAGCCAGATTACGTTCCCGGCAGAGGTCCTTGCGGGCGTCGTAGAGCCGCCGCGCAAGTTTCAGCCCGCGAAACTCGGGATCGACCATGATCTCAATCCCATACAGGGTGTCGCCGTTGGGATCGTGATTGCGAATGTAGCCGCCGTCGGAAATGGCCTTCCAATTATGCCACTCAGAGTACTGCGTGAAATCGACGATCAGGCTACACGACGATGCGACCAGGCGACCGTCGATCTCAATGCACAATTGCCCCTCGGGAAACGTGCGGATTTGGCTGGCGATCTGCTCGCGGCCCCAGGGATGCATTCCCGGAAAGGCCTTGAGTTGCATGGCCACCAGATCGTCGAAATCCTCCATCCGCAGCTGGCGCAGGATTACTTCGCGCTCGAATTCCACATGGTCGACATCCATCAGCACAATTCCTCCGGGTGATCTGTGGCTGTCGCCGCCCGTGGAAACGGGACGCGACCGTAGACATACCGCAGGCGAAGGGATGAGAGGAAACGCGGAATTCTCAAGATCGACGTCGCAGCAGCGGCAGGATTGCCAATCCCACGACCGACGGTACTGTCATCATAATAAATGTGGCGGAATATCCAAATGCGGCTGCCAACCACCCTGATGCATATGCCGAGCCGGCTTCGCATGCATTGGTAACTCCCATCAATGCACTGAACACGGTCGCCTGCCATCGGCCCTGTGCTAAGTCCATGAAGAGAGCATAGGACGAGGCCGTGAATATACCAATCACCACATACACCGCGATGATCAGAGGCAGGCGAATGGCACTAGATGCATCTTCCGCCATCTCCGTCAGGCCAAGCGTCAAGTTGAGCAGCACGAGCGCTAGCAATCCACACCACGCCACCCGGACATGACCAAAACGGTCGGCAACCTTTCCCCCGAAAAGTGCGCCCAGGGCCATGGCTCCGGCCAAGGGTCCGATTTGAAACAGGCCGATCTGCTCGAGCGACAAAGCGGCATCCTGTAGATAGGGCCCCAGCAAGGCACCCACGGATTCAAACGCCGCGCCCCCCACAAAAGCGAACAACACGGCCAACCAAAACAAACCGCCACGCAAAATCAGCACGATACTGGGTTGCGCTCGCACATCCCCGACGTTGGTCTTCGACGTGCGTTCGGCCGTGCTTAAAAGGAAGCCCAGCACAATTGCCGCGGTCCACAGCAAGGCAACCAGTGCGATCAGGCCGGCCAGCAAGGTGCTGCGCCGATGAGCAACACGGCGCCTCCGCCAAACATCGCCCGGCCCAAGAGCATACCGGCTTGCATCCAACCGTTGACTTCGCCCCGTTCGTGCTCGGCAACCAGCGCAACGCATAGACCATCGATGGCCACATCTTGCGTGGCTGCCGCCGTTGCATGTACAAGCAGCACGGCCAGCAGCCACGCGAACTGCTCGCTCGGGTCCAACCATACCAGCGGCCACAGCGACAGTCCCATCAAGAACTGCATCGCCACGATCCAGCGATGATAGCCCAAGCGCGGCGCGGTTAGGTCCACCAACGGCGCCCACAGCCATTTGAGGCTCCACGGAAGAACCGCCGCAGCCGTGATCGCCGTCACGCGCTCGACCGGTACACCGGACGCCGACCAGTAGGCCGGCAACGCCCACCACAGAAAGCCAATTGGAGCGCCTTCGCAAAAGTACAAAAAGGCAAACAGACGCTCGCGTCGGCCAGGAAAATACATTCGCTTGCCCCAAGAGTGTCGAGCATCCCGCCGCTGAATTGTTTGTCCCACTGGGGACTGCTATTCTAAGGTGCGTGACTTCCGTCCTCACTCACCTTGAAAAAGGGTCGGACCCGATGAAAGCGTCCATCTTTGCACGATTGTCGTGTGTCTGCATCTGTTTTTTTGCGGCCACGGCGGAAGCGGCGAAGAATGCCGATCTTGCGCCCCGGCCAAGCGATTTAGCAAGTTACTCCTCGATGAGCGGTTCGACGGCGAACCGCTCGACTCGATGTGGATGATCAACAAGGGTTCGTGGCTCGTCGTTGGTGGTGAACTTGTCGGCCGCGAAAAGCCAACGGATAAGCACGCGGCCGTGCTGACACTCAAGCAGCCTAATCGCAATTCGGCGATCAAGTTTTCGTTTCAACTCGATGGAGCCAAGACGTTCAACTTGAGCATGAATCATGCACGGGGGCACTTGTTTCGCGTGCTCGTTCGCCAGAACGCGCTCGTGATTACCAAAGACAAGGACAAGCGCGACCCGAAATCTCGCGTCGAGCAACTGGCCAAGACTCCGGCCATCTTCGAGCAGGGCGTGTGGTACACCCTGCTGGTTGAGATGGACGGCGACAAAGTAACGGTGCGAACCGATGACGATGTTACGGTAACAGCCCAAGATGAACGCCTGAACGTGGACAAGCCCAGCTACCGTTTTGTCACTCGCGGCGAATCGATCGTGCTCGACGACGTACAGGTTTGGGGCGCTGACAATCAATAACGCCCTGCAAAGGTCAAAGCTTCCATGTTTCGAATTTCCGCACTATTGCTATCGTGTCTCGCGTCTTTGGGTAGTCTCGTCGCGTCGAGCGCCGCGGCCTGGGCGGCCGAGCAACCCAATATTGTCGTCATTCTGGCGGACGACCAAGGCTGGGGCGATTTGAGCATCCACGGTAACGGAAACCTGTCTACGCCACACATCGACTCGTTGGCGCGCGACGGCGCGATATTCGACAGGTTCTTTGTCTGCCCGGTTTGCTCGCCTACCCGCGCCGAATTCCTCACGGGCGCTACCATCCGCGCGGGGGCGTGTGGAGTACTTCGACCGGCGGCGAACGGCTGGACCTCGACGAGCGAACGATCGGCGAAGCATTCAAGGCCGCCGGCTATGCCACTGGTGCGTTTGGCAAGTGGCACAACGGCACGCAGTGGCCTTACCATCCCAACGCACGCGGTTTCGACGAGTACTACGGCTTCTGCTCGGGCCATTGGGGCCACTATTTCGACCCAGTACTGGAACACAATGGCCAAACCGTCCGCGGCAACGGCTACATTACGGACGATCTGACGGATCACGCGTTGGCGTTCATCGAGGCGAACCGCCAGCTGCCCTTCTTCTGTTATTTGCCCTTCAACACGCCTCACTCGCCAATGCAAGTGCCCGATCGGTTCTACGAAAAGTTTCGGGGAGCCAAGCTTCCGCAACGGGCCGAGCCAGGGCAGGATGAAGACCCGGAAATGACGCGCACGGCGCTCGCCATGTGCGAAAATATCGATTGGAACGTGGGGCGCGTGCTAGCCAAGCTCGACGAGCTGAAGCTGGCCGACGATACGATCGTGGTTTACTTTTCCGACAACGGACCGAACAGTTGGCGCTGGAACGGCGGCATGAAGGGACGCAAGGGCTGGACCGACGAAGGGGGCGTTCGCTCGCCACTGCTGGTGCGCTGGCCCGGTCACATTCCGCCCGGCAAGAAGGTCTCGCAGATCAGCGCGGCCATTGATCTGTCACCCACACTGGCCGAGCTGGCCAGCATACACCTCACGAACGAAAAACCGCTCGACGGGCAAAGCCTTGCCCCGCTGCTGTTGGAAATAAACAGCAAGCCGACCGACCGCACGGTCTTCTCGCATTGGGCCGGCAAAGTTAGCGCGCGCACGCAGCAATATCGCCTGGACGACGCCGGCAAACTCTTCGACCTCACGAAAGACCCCGGACAAGCACATGACGTCGCCGACGCCCATCCAGACGTCGCCACCAAGCTGCGTCGGGCAGTGGCCGATTGGCGACAGGAGGTACTCGGCCAGCTCCAACGCGGCGACAGCGATACGCGTCCCTTCACCGTTGGCTATGCCGAGTTTCCGACCGCACCGCTCCCGGCCCGCGACGGCGTGTCGCACGGCACGATCACCCGCAGCGCCCGCGCGCCGAATTGTTCGTTTTTCGAAAACTGGACTAGCACGGACGATTCGATCACTTGGGACATCGAAGTGCACACAGCCGGCACGTACGAAGCATTCGTGCACTACACCTGCCCGCCCGAGGATGTCGGCTCGACGATGGAGTTGTCGTTTAGCGGACAGCGGGTGCGCGGCAAAGTTACTGAAGCGTTCGACCCACCGCTCGTCGGCGCCGAACAGGATCGGGTGCCGCGACACGGCGAGTCGCTGGTCAAAGACTTCCAGCCGCTGTCGCTGGGGACGTTCGAACTACCGGCCGGCAAAGGCCCGCTGGTGCTCAAAGCCGTCGACATACCCGGCCGCAAGGCAATGGATGTCCGGGGGGTGAGTCTGCGGTTGATGCCGTAAGATGCTCGCCTGAGCAGAACGGGAGGCCGCCCCAAATGGTGGATGACGAGTCAGTCAGTGACGCAGTCACCACGTCCTGTTGTATCGTCGGGGGTGGGCCGGCGGGCATGATGCTGGGGTTTCTGCTCGCTCGGGCGGGAATCGATGTAGTCGTACTGGAAAAGCACGCCGACTTCCTGCGTGACTTTCGGGGCGACACGATTCATCCCTCCACGCTCGAGCTGCTGTACGAACTTGGCCTGCTCAACGAGTTTCTTAAGCGTCCGCACCAGGAAGCGCGGCAGGTTCACGGCGTGGTGGGGGGCGACGAGTTCGTGTTCGCCGACTTCACACACCTGCCGGCCCACTGCGGCTTCATCGCCTTCATGCCGCAGTGGGAATTTCTCAACTTTATGTCGGACCGGGCTCAGCGATTGCCGACCTTTCGGCTGAAGATGCAGAGCGAGGTGACGGATCTCATCGAGCAAGACGGCCGCATTGTTGGCGTACAGGCCAAAACGCCCACCGGTCAGCTGCAAGTCCACGCGCATCTGACCGTCGGGTGCGACGGGCGGCATTCGGTAGTTCGCGAGCGTGCGGGCCTGAAAGTCGAAGACCTCGGAGCTCCAATCGACGTACTGTGGATGCGGATCCGTCGCGAGCCGGATGATCCAAAACAGCCAATCGGCAGATTCGGACGGGGAGCGGTCTTCGTGATGCTCGATCGAGGCGACTACTGGCAGTGTGCTTATGTGATTCGCAAGGGAGGTTACGATACCATTCGCAGCGAAGGGTTGGACGCGTTTCACCGACGCGTTGCCGAGATCGCGCCGTTTCTCAAAGATCGCGCGGGTGAACTCGATGATTGGGAACAGGTCAAACTTCTGACGGTCATGGTCGATCGTCTGAAGATCTGGCATCGAGCCGGTCTGCTCTGCATTGGCGACGCAGCCCATGCCATGTCGCCCGTGGGTGGCGTGGGCATCAACTTGGCAATTCAAGACGCCGTGGCCGCGGCCAATCTGCTGGCCGACACACTACGATCACATCGCATCTCGACGGACGCGTTGGCCAAGGTTCAGAAGCGGCGCAAGTTTCCCACGCGCTGGACTCAGCGGCTGCAATTGGTGATTCACCATCGCGTGCTGGAACGTGTACTCGGCAACAACGAAGTTCCGCGCCTGCCGTGGTACGCCAAACTGTTGCTCAAAGTGCCGCTGACTCGCAGGATTCCGGCCTTGGTAATCGGCATCGGCTTCCGCCCCGAGCACGTGCAGATTCTCGATGCTTTCGCGTCGCACCGGTAGCTCCAGCCGCCACGCTTGGCACCGTCGAAGATTGAAGACTGAGGGCTGCCAATTCAGACAGCTGCCAGTTGGAAGGAAAACTGGTTAGCCGGTCCTTCATTCCGCTGCTTCAAGGTCGGCGAATAGTCATACACCTGCACGGTCTTGCCGTCCGGACGGAACTCGAGCAACCGCAACCAGCCATCGCCGCCGTGCGGACGCATCTGGTAGTTGACGAGGATCTGATGCACGTCGCGGCCGCCGGGCGTGGTGGACGTCAATCGCGCCAAGCCATCGACCAGCACGTGGCCGTTGAGCGTCAGGATGAAATTCTCATGGCGGCTGACGAGGTTATTCCACAACTCGTCGCCGTCGGAAATGTCGTCGTCCGTTGACTTCGCCACCAGATAACCATGCGGATTCCAAGCTTGCTTGGCGCCGTACTTCTTCCAGTCGTATCGGGTATCGTCGTAGTACATGTAGGCGTGGGTTATCAAGATCGCCGCGCGGTCCTTGTGCTTGGCAGCCACCTCGTTGGCCCAACGAACGACGTCCTTGCGCGGACCAAACTCGAGGCCAATCACCACGAAGTCGCGCCCTTCGGCGGAAAACAGGTGATAGGTGTTCTCCAGCCGGTCGGGCTCCTTATCGTAGGTGCCACCAAAGGTCGGCGTCCCCTGGAATTGACCGACGGAGAAATAATCGTTGAGCAGCGTCGTGCGGTCACGACAATGGCCCCCTTCGCTGTAGTCGTGGTTGCCGGGCACCATGAAATACGGCAGCTTGCCATCGAGAATTCGCATCGCCGCCTGGGCGTTTTCCCATTCGGCGGTCGTGTTGTTGTTGGTAATGTCGCCCAGGTGCAGCACGCAGGCAATGTTGCGGTCGCGCTTGCTGTCGACGATCCAGTTTGTCTGGTCTTTGTAAGTCTCTGGGTAGCGCTCGCTGTAGTTTTGCGTGTCGGGAAGAACTGCCACCGTGAACGAACCCTTTTCCGGTTTCGGAGGTTCCCCATCGACGAGTTTGCCGTCGGCATAAGGGTCGGCTGCCAGGGCCGTCGAGCCAAGCATCGACAACACGGAGGGGGAAACCACGGTGGCGGCACCAGCTTTCAAAACTTGTCGGCGCGAAAAGCGGGACATAGTGGGACTCCTGAGTGGCTAGCAGATCGAGGGGGTGGTTGGGCCTTTGACATTATCGTCGCTGCAAGGGGCATCGCAACCGCGCCCGCGGAGCATTTGGCCGGTGCAACCCGCCTGCGCCCCTTGCTCCAAGGCGCGGCACGGCACTGCCCCGATGCGCGGCAAAATGCATTTTTCGAGTCTCTGTCATGCGGGAGTCGGGAATGGTTAAACTCCGGCGTGCTAGTAGCTTCGGAATTCCGGCTGCCTAAGGTATGCAGATTGCTGCGTGAAACCTGGTGTCCGAGAAACGATGCGAGTAGGAGCCTCATGCAAGACCCGGCGGCGGCGGAACAATACTATCCCGAGATCCTCAAACTGCCCGGTCGCAACGCGATCGAGATCGATGTTGTGCGCGCATTGAGCCAGCGCTCGGACCTGCGCGGAACGCTGCGCTACGGCGGTCATTTGGCCGTGATGGGTACGACCGGGCTGCTCATCTGGCTCACGTTCGACAATTGGTGGCTGCTTGCGCCGGCGATGGTCGCCCACGGTTTCACGATCGTGACAATGTTCGCCCCGATGCACGAGTGTGTGCACAAAACGGCCTTCAAGACTCCCTGGTTCAACGACGCTTTTGGTTGGCTGGCCGGAGCGCTGTGTTTCTACAACTTCACATACTACCGGCGCTACCACACTTGGCATCATCGCTACACGCAGGATGCCGAGCGCGATCCCGAACTGGAAACCCCCAAGCCCACCAGTCGCTTCGAGTATGCATTGCACATCAGCGGCCTGCCCTTCTGGTGGCACAAGCCGGCGGAGCTAGTCACGATGGCGATCGGGCGCAGGCCGTATCCGTTCGTCCCAGAACATTCGCGCAGCATCGTCACCTGGTCGGCTTGCGCACATGTTGGGCTGTATCTGTTATTGGCCATCGGCTCGGTCGTTCTGCAAACGGCGGTCGTTTGGTGGTATTGGCTGTTCCCGGCCATCCTGGCCCAACCGCTGTTGCGGGCGATCTTGATCGTGGAACACACCGGTTGCAGCCAGGATACCAATGGACTGACGAACACCCGCACGACGCTCGCCAGCGCGCCGATTCGATTTCTGATGTGGAACATGCCGTTCCATGCCGAACATCACCTTTATCCGTCAATCACGTTTTTCTGCTTACCGCGGGCGCATCAGGAACTGAAAAGTCGCCTGGCGCACATCGCTCCCAGTTATCCCAAGGCCAACGGCGAAGTGATTCGCAGGCTGCACGAAATCGAGGTCGCACGTTAGCGGGCGCAAGGCCGATGCAATCTTATGAAACCTATGAAATTGAAGACTTCAAGCTGCAACATGGAACGACAATTCGCCAAGCCGTGCTCGCCTACCAAACATACGGCGAATTGCGCGAAGACCGCTCGAACGTCATCTTGTATCCGACGTCCTACGGAGCGACCCACGAGGACATCGACTGGCTGATCGGGCCGGACAGGATTCTCGATCCGCGAAAGTATTTCATTATCATTGCCAACCAGTTTGGCAACGGCCTGTCGAGTTCGCCGAGCAATCTGCCTGAACCACTCGGTTCGAAACATTTGGACCTGTTCACGCACGTTGATAACGTGGAGGCCCAACGTCAGATGCTCGAGGATGTATTCGGTATCAAGCGACTGGCCTTGGTCTACGGTTGGTCGATGGGCGCGCAGCAGGCATTGCACTGGGGCGCTCTCTATCCAGATCGGGTGGAGCGCATCGCGGCCGTTTGTGGCTCGGCCAAGACATCGCCGCACAACCTCGTGTTTCTTGAGGGCATTCGCGCGGCGCTCACCGCCGACGCCGCCTTCGACCGCACGAGCTTCACCGCTTGGCCCGAGCGCGGCTTGCGGGCGCTGGGTCGGGTGTACGCCGGCTGGGCGCTGTCGCAGGCGTTCTACCGCGAGAAGCTCTACCTGAAACTCGGCTACGAATCGCTGGAGGACTTTCTCGTTCGCGATTGGGAAGCCAGCTTCCTCAAGCGGAATGCCGGAAACCTGGTGTCAATGATTGAAACCTGGAAGCGGTCGGATATCAGCGACAACGATATTTACGGAGGCGACATCGATCGGGCTCTCGGAGCGATCGAAGCCGATACGCTCGTCATGCCTTGTGCGACTGACCTGTACTTCACGCCCGAGGACAGCGACCACGAAGCGCGGCGGATGCAGCGGGCGATCTACCTTCCCATTCCATCGATTTGGGGCCATCGGGCCGGCAACCCAAGCAAGAACCCCGAGGACGAGCAATTCATTGCCCGCGCCGTTAAGGAGCTGCTCGCATCATGAAGGTCATGTCAGTCGAACTAGCCGCACTGGCCCGGGAACTGGGCGTAAAGTACTTTCTGGTTTCATTCTCGGACCTGATGGGAACCGTGCGAGCCAAACTCGTACCGGCTGCGGCAATCAGTGAAATGTGTAAGAACGGGGCGGGCTTCGCGGGATTTGCCACCTGGCTGGATATGACACCCGCCGACCCGGACATGTTTGCCATTCCCGACGCGGCCAGCGTCGTACAACTTCCCTGGAAGCCGGAAGTTGCCTGGGTGGCAGCCGACCTGTGGATGTCCGGCGAGCCGGTCGCCCAAGCCCCGCGAAACGTGCTCAAGGGCGCCCTGATCGAGGCCAAGCGTCTTGGCTACGAAATGCGCACGGGAGTGGAATGCGAGTTCTTCGTTCTCACGCCGGAGGGTCAAGCTCTGGCGGATTCCGGCGATCGGCAAGCGAAGCCCTGTTACGATCAACAGGCCCTGATGCGGCGGTACGATCTGATAACCGAGATCTGCGATGCCATGCAGAAGCTCGGTTGGGGACCCTATCAAAACGATCACGAAGACGCCAACGGCCAGTTCGAGATGAACTGGAACTATTCCGACGCGCTGACCACGGCCGATCGGCACACGTTCTTCAAGTACATGGTCAAGACCCTGGCCGAAAAGCACGGCCTGCGGGCAACGTTCATGCCCAAGCCGTTTTCGCACTTGACCGGCAACGGCTGCCACACGCACGTTTCTCTATGGCAGGACAGTTCCGAAGCGAATCTGTTTTTCGCTCGTGACGGTGAACTGGGGCTGTCGGAACTCGCCTACCATTTCCTGGGCGGCATCATGTATTCAGCCCCGGCCCTCTGCCTGTTCACCAATCCCACGGTCAATTCGTATCGCCGCATCAACGCCCCGGCGACAGCCTCTGGTGCCACTTGGTCACCCAACACGATCAGCTACGCCGGCAACAACCGCACGCACATGATCCGCATCCCCGATGCAGGGCGTCTCGAACTGAGGCTGCCGGACGGCTCAGCAAACCCCTACCTGATGCCGGCGGCCATTCTGCACGCCGGCCTCGACGGCATCGCCAACAACCGCGACCCCGGCCAGCGGCTCGATTCAAACATGTACTTGGACGACGATCGCCTCGATGGCCCGCCGACGCTGCCCGACAATCTATACGAAGCCATGCAGGCCTTTGCCGCAAGCGACGTGCTACGAAGCCGGCTGGGCGAAGCGTTCAGCGCATCGTATTTGAAACTGAAGCGCGCGCAGTGGCGCGACTACGGCCGGCACGTATCAGGCTGGGAAGTTGAGCACACGCTCGACTGTTGAAGGCCAAGGTGAGCAGGATGAGAAAACGTCTTACTCATCCTTCTGATTTCATCGTTCCTTCAAGTCCTCTGGCTTCACGCCCTTCTGGTAAGTACTGTGACCGAACGGCGTGGGGTTGTACTGACCGACGATGTCGACGTTGGACCTGGATGGAATCTTGTCTTCCATTCCCAAGGCCCAGTAGGCCGCGTTGACCAGCAGGCGGCGGAGCCCCTCGCTCGAAAGGTCTTGCGAAGCGCCCATCGTTGTGGTGAAAGCCCGCGCCGTTTTGCCCGAGGGGCTCGTGTAAGTCTTGGTCCAGGCGATCGGCATCATCGGGTCGTTCTTCTTGCCTTCGAGTGGTTTATCGTCGGGGCTCATCCCGACGAGCACCTGCCCCAGCACGAGCGGCTGGCTGTTGCCGGGGAGCGGAAGACGAACGCCGTAGACGTCGGTCGGACCCCAGATGTCGCCGTCCTTGATGCCGCGCAGGATGGGATTGTCCTGCTGGCCAGGGGCAATGATGCCGCGGGTGCTTTGCGAGCCGTGTCCGCCGTGGTGATTGATCCAGGTTTCGCCCAGCACCTGCCGGCCAAAGCCGCCATCCCACTCCTTGCTCTGCCAGCCGTAGCGGGCAAACGAGCTCTCGGGCGCCAATGCAAAGGCATGCGTGGCGGTTCGCAGCCCGATGATCGGTTTGCCGGACTCGACGTAGTCGACAATGTGTCGCATCTGGTCGTCCGGTAGATTGCGGAACCGCGTGAACAGGATCAGCAAATCGGCCGAGTCGAGCGCTTCGAGACCGGGAATGTTGTCGTTCTGGTTCGGATTGATCGTGCCGTCGTTCTTGTCAATGGCGAACAAAACCGTACACGTGAACCCGTGATGTTCGGCCAAAATCTTGGCCAACTGCGGCAAGCCTTCCTCGGAACGGTATTCTTCGTCGCCGCTCACGAGCACGATTTGTTTGCCCTTGCCGGGTCCCTGCTTGCCTTCAAATCTGATGCCGGCCCCTTCGGCAAGACGCAAAGCACCGGAGACTGCGGCGCACAGGAGAACAGTGACGCAAAACGACCGACGAGCGAACATGGCGGGACCTTTCGTGGAAGCAATACGGCAGGATTCTGCCACTACGTTACCTCGGATTCGGCGACCGTTCCAGCGTCAGTCCGTTGGATCTCGGGTTACATTTGGACCGCTAAACCCAGCGAGGATGATCCGCACCCAGGTCGTCGATGCCACGCGTGATCATCCGGGGATTGCGGCCGTCGTCATCCATCACCCAGATCGCCGGCGCATCGCCCACTTTGGCACGGCAAAAAACGATTTGCCCCGTGTCGGGCGCTGCACTGGCACGGAAATCCCAGACGCCGGTGTCGCCGTGCGTAAGCGCCTGCATCGCGCCACTGGCAGGATCCAGGCGGCAAATCTCGCAGCAGCCGCGGGCTTGCTCCGGTTTATAGTCGCGGTTGAAGTGATCCGTGTCGGGGCGACTCGCCTGATACTGCCAGGCGACCGTTGCATCGGGCGTGCGGCGAGGAAACAGAATCGCACCGTCCGGAGTCCAAGCAGGCACGTTCGAGCCCCCACCGCGCGTTTGCTCGTTGCCGTAGGTGGCTGCAAACCACATTGCCTGTCCTTCGGTCAACACGCGATGCTCGCTGCCATCCGCGCGTCCGATGCAAACGTCGGCCCAGTCGTGTCCCGGATCGGACTGATAGTGACAGTCAACGTACAGCACCCACTTGCCGTCCGGCGACCAGGCAGTGCCAAAGTACAAATGCGCCGGACTGGCCGCCACGCGCACTCGGTTCATCCCGTCGGTGTCGCTCGTCCAAATTTGATAGCCCTCGGGACTGGCCAGATGATAAGCCACGCGGCGTCCATCCGGGCTGAGGCTCAAGCCGTACGGCAAACCCTCCCCTGCCCTGGTGAACGGACGCGGGTCGCTTCCATCCAACCGCATGGAGAAGATCTGCCCAACCTTGTCGCGCACCACCTGCATCAGAATGCGCTCGTCGCTCAGCAGCAACGCCGGCGTTTCGAAGGGTGCCAGCCGCTCGCGCGTGCAGATTTCCTCGAGTGCTCCTGAATCAAGATCGTAGGTCCAGAGGTGCGTCGGCGTCTGCGTGTAGTACTCTTCAAAGGGCCGACCCGGTCCATCGCGCCGCGGTTCCATACTTAACAGCACGATCCGCTTTCCGTCTCCGAAGGCCGGTCCCGGCTGCCAGGTCGCCTGGTTGGGAACATCCAAGTCGAGATACCGCATGCGGCCACCATCGAGCATGGCGATACCGGTCTTGCCACGCGAGGTGAACAGCAGTCGTCGCGAATGGCGCTCGGCGGCCAGCAGCTTTGACGCGAACAATCCCACGAAAGTCGCCCCACCGGTGGTCACCAGGAAATGGCGGCGAAGCATCTGCTGGCTGCGATTGGCAAGCGTGTTACGGCGCATGGCTACAAGTTACGAGCGCCAGGCCGCAAACGCCAGCAGATTTGTTGTAAGCACGTTTCTTTGGCCGGCGCGCTGCCGCATGACGAGCGATCCGGCGGAAATTGGCACGATCGCACGCATCCGGGCGGCGCAAATTCACGTGTCTGCCCGTATGGACGCACTGGGTGGGCGGAACTCCACCGAATACGTGAAGAAATCCGCGCGTAGCGCGGACAGTTGAAACTTCGCGCCCGATTCCGTGCTAGCACGTCGTTTGTACCAACAGATTTCGTTCGCTACTCCAGTCGAGACGGTTCTGCCGGTTTTGGGGGTTTTCACGAAAGACTCACATTTGCCGATACCGAAGACATTCCCGGGGCAGGAGATTCTGCGCCATGAGTTTCCTGAGTAGGACCATCCATGAAGACAAAGTTAACGGCCCTGATTCCCTGCAAGAATGAACGATACAATATCCGACCCTGCATTGAGTCCGTGCGGCCGATCGCCGACGAGATTCTCGTCGCGGACAGCGGTTCGACCGACGGCACGCTGGACATCGTGCGCAAAATGGGCGGCTGCCGTATCATTCAACGGGATTATGTGCATTCGGCCAACTTCAAGAACTGGGCGATCCCGCAGGCTCAACATCCTTGGGTAATCATCGTCGACGCCGACGAGCGAGTAACACCGCAGTTGGCCGCAGAGATTCGCCTGTTGCTTGACAAGCCGAGTGACGACATCGACGGCTACTGGATTGGACGCAAGAACCATTTTCTTGGCTACCATATCGCCCACTGCGGCTGGGGAAGCGACGACGTGTTGCGGCTTTTTCGCCGCGACATCGGGCGCTATCGCGAACGCTGGGTACATGCCGAGATACAAATGGATCCGTCGCGCGTCCGGCGGCTCAAGCATCCGTTCGATCACTACACGACCTGGAGCTCCGACGAGTACTGGCGGAAGATGAATCGCTACGCCTCATGGGGAGCGCTCAATCTACGCGACGAAGGACAGCGCGTCAGTCTGTTGTCAATGGTGTTTCGTGCCCCGTTGCGATTTCTGCAGTTGTACATTCTGCGGCTGGGCTTCTTGGACGGCATGCCGGGTTTTCACATCTGCGCCTACACGGCATTTTACACGTTCATGAAACAAGCCCGGCTGTGGGAATTGCAGCACGCAAAGTTGCAGCCCGACCCCGAAGCGGAATCGAGCGATCGCACAATCGAAGTGATTGCTTTCGGCGGCGATGCGGCAAGCGAGGCACAATGGGGTCGTCGCGAAGCGAAGAATAGGGCAGCCTAAACGCCGGCACAGAACGGCCGCAAGCAGCGAGGAAACGGATGCCCGCACGTGACAGGTGGGAACCCACCACGAGGTTCATCGAGGTTTTCGCCGGCCGCCAACCGCTGGGCGAGCGACTCTTGGCCGCCGGATATGACCGCTACCTGTGCATCGCCAACTCGCGGCAACAATGCGCGCGGATCGTTTCCGAACACCCCGCTCTGCAATCACATGCGACAGTGTCCGTGCGGCGAAACGCGCTCCGCGAAAATAATGCCGAGGTGCTTATCGTTGGCGGCCGCGCAGCGTTGGGCGCGGTCCGGTTTCGCAACCTGAGACATGCTCAGTTTGTAGCCGTCAGCGGCCGCTTGCACCCCATGCTGCTAATGGTCCGGCTGGTCTGCTGGTGTCATGTCCTGCTGGGAAACCTGTCGACGGCACAACGCGTGGCGCTCACGGACGATGGTAACGATTGCCTGCTCGTCTATCCCGTACGACGTCGACGTCTGCCCAGCGGCGCCCGGCACTACGTACCTTTTAATCTCGGCTTGACCGGCTTTCTGCAACGACTACGGGATGCTGATCTGCGACATGTCGTGCTACGATGGTTCGAATCGCTGCCCGAATTGCCGCCTGGAGAGGACCTCGACTTGCTCGTCGACGACAAGCATCTGGAAGCGGTCTTGGCGATACTCGAGGACGGCCCCGGCGTTCAGCCCTGTGACATCTATTCCGAGACCGGTCTGCCCCGGTCGGACTTTCGCAAGATGCCGTATTTTCCGCCTCGGCTGGCCAAGGAACTCCTCGACGGCGCCGTGCCGCACAACGGAGTCTGCCGCGTACCTCGTCCTGATCAGCACCTGCTGAGCTTGGCTTATCACGCCGTTTACCACAAGGGTCCATCCTCTGGCATCCCCAAGTCGGCTGCCGCTCCGGTGCGTCGCGAACGATCGCACGATCACGACTACCGCACGATTCTGTCGAGCCTGGCGAACAAGCTTGGGACACCACTGGACGTCACTCGCGAGGGTCTCGACGTGTTTCTAGCCGAACATGACTGGCAACCGCCGCGCGACATGCTTTTGCGATTGGGGAAACGCAATCGCTGGATCCGCCAGTCGCTGCACGACGACCTCGAGCGTCCGGAGGATCGGGGTCTGGTGACTTTCATCCTCCGAAGCGAGGCAATGAACCGTGGCGGTCTTGATAAGCTTGTGCCACTATTGGAAGACCTTGGTTTTTCAATTCTGAAAATCAAAATGCTCTCCGACGCGGAATTGCGCCACGTGGCCGCCAACATTCGCGGTGGCAATTGGGGCCGCGGACCGTGGGCGGTTTCTGGAGGACCTCCCGCGGCCGTGGTCGTGGCGTTCGACCCGCAACCGCAGCCGTTGACGCGCCGGCAGCGGAAGAAGTTTCCGTTGGCCACCAATGCCCGCGTGTTGGAGAAGGGACGGATTCGCGATGCGTTCAATCAGGGGCTCCCTGTCGAAGAACATTGCAACGCGCTGCATTCAAGCGACAACGGCACCGAAGCCTGGGAGTATATCGCCTTGGCAATGCCTGAAGGCGAGGGCGAGATCCGGCGCCGACTGGACTCCTGGAACGCTGACAGCTCAAACGACGCTCCGGTACTTCAGGACCTGACACGGTTTGGGCGTCGTACCAAGATTGAGCTGATCAAATACCACGGGCGACTCGCAGTGCGCAAGTCGTTCAAACTCGGCTGCGAGCGATTTTGCCGCCGCGAAGAACACGCGATGCGAGATCTCGCACCGCAGGTGCCACAAGTTCCCCCGCTACTTGAATCCAGCGAGCGCACCGTCGTTTATCCGTTCTACGATGATGTGCTTCGCTATGATCGTTCGAGTGGACGGTTACTGCCGATCGACGTGGCACAGGAGGCGATCGGAGCGATTCGCTGCGTTTACGAGGCGGGCTACGCCCTAATCGATGCCAGCATCGACAACGTCCTGATCGATCGGCAGCAGGGTCTGAAATTAATCGACTTCGAATTCCTGCATCACTATGAACAACAACCTGCTACTTTCCGCGATAGCTATGACATCGCCGGCTGTCCGATTGATTTCGCCGGCGACTTGCCGTCCGGTGGTGCCAAGAACTATCGCCGGAATTGGTTGCCGTACACGGGTCTGTCGCTGGAAAGTCTGTTGAATGATCCGCGATGGCTCCAGCACGTCAAGCGGACGGCCTATGTCGCGCTGCGGCCGCATCGCTATTGGCCACGACGGGTACGATACTATCTACGGCGGTGCATCCATGCCTGGAACGTGCGTCGCCAGCGAGATCAGCCCGTGCGCGCCTCAGCCGAGGTCCGTCGAGCGGCGTAGCGACTGGTGACTTTTTTTACTCGGCGTGGGCAGGTCACGGCGTGGGATTGAACCCGCCGGTGTACACCTTTGAAATCTCGGAGGCCGACAAAGCCCGGTCGGTGATTAGCACTTCGTCGAGCTGTCCCACCATTGAGTTGGCACCGTTGGCATCAGCGCCGAATGTCAGCGGGAGGCTATTTGTACCGATGGAAAACGCACCCGTCTGGCTCGCCTGCTCCTGGCCGTTAATGTAGAGTCGGATTGTGGAACCGTCATAAGTCGCCGCCACGTGCAGCCAAGTGTTGCCGTCGGTGGGATAGCTTGACGACGAATCGACACGATACGTGTCTCCTGAACTGGCTTGGTTGAAGCGGACGAAGACCGTGCCGCTGGCGCTTAATCCCAGTTCAAATCCGTCGGTCGTATTGCTGCCTGCCTTGCTGACGATGGTTTGCGATCCGCTGGCGCTGGGCTTGATCCAGGCGGTGATCGTAATCGCGTCGGCGATCTGCAACTGGGGACCGTCCGGTACGACGTAGCTCTGTCCCGAGCCGTTCAGATTGAGGCGGCCGTTACTGGTTACGGTGGCGCCGCCTTGCAAACTCCCCTGATCACCGATCTCGCTGGCATACCCCGCCCCAATACCCTGCTTAAAGTTCCAGAAGCCAACGAGGCCCGGCGAGCTGGACGAGGTCACCTCGACCGTTACGTCGTCGCTCGAACTCAATGCCCCATCCGAAGCCGTCAGCCGCAAAACGTAGGTGCCTGCCGTACTGAAAGTCGCCGTCGTACTTACCGCGCTTGCGTCGCCAAAATCGACGGAACCGGGGCCGCTCACCGCGGTCCACTGCGATAGCAAGACACCCGAGGGTTGTCCGTCGTCGGTCGCAAGACCGTTGAGTGAGATGGACACTCCGGTTTGTCCACTCAAGTCAGGCCCGGCACTGACGGTTGGCGGTTGATTGACGCTTGACGGGGAAGTGGGATTGAACCCGCCGACGTACACCTGCGAGATCTCAAAGGCCGTGAGCGCGCGATCCGTGATCAACACTTCGTCGAGTTGCCCCGCCATCGAATTCGCACCGCCGGCGTCTGAACCAAATGTCAGCGGCAGATTGTTTGTGCCGATTGTGATCGAAGCGGCCAAGCTGGCCTGCTGCTGGCCGTTGATGTAGAGACGAATCGTGGAACCGTCGTAGGTCGCGGCGACGTGCATCCAGTTGTTTCCGCTCGTCGGATAGCTCGATGTTGAGTCAACGCGATAGCTGTCTCCCGAACTCGCCTGATTGAAGCGGACGAAGACCGTGCCGCTGGCACTTAGCCCCAGTTCAAAGCCGTCGGTCGTGTTGCTGCTTGCCTTGCTGATCACGGTTTGCGACCCGCTGGCGCTGGGCTTGATCCAGGCCGTAATCGTGATCGCATCGGCAATCTGCAATTGCGGAACGTCTGGCACGACGTAGCTTTGTCCCGAGCCGTTCAGGTTAAGACGGCCGTTACTGGTGACCGTGGCCCCCCCTTGCAGGCTTCCCTGGTCGCCAATCTCGCTGGGGTATCCGGCTCCAAAGCCCGACTTGAAGTTCCAAAAGCCAACAATGCCTGGCGAGCTTGCCGCGGCTACGACGAAGGTAACGTCGTCGCTCGAGCTGAGGTCGCCGTCCGAAGCTGTTAGCCGCAGGACGTAGGTGCCCGCTGCGCTGAACGTGACGAGGCTCGTTGGCGATGCCGCGTTTCCGAAGCTGACCGCGCCTGGTCCGCTGACCACGCTCCAATTGCTCAAGAGCGAGCCCGACGGCTGACCGTCGTCGGCAACCGAACCGCTAAGATTGAAACTAACGCCCACTTGGGTTGACTGATCCGAACCCGCGCTGACGCTGGGCGGTTGGTTGACCGGCGCCGACGGTGGCGTCGGATGGAACCCGCCGGAATACACCTGCGAGACCTCCGCCGCCGAAAGTGCTCGGTCGGTAACCAACACTTCGTCAAGCTGACCTTGCATTGTGCGACTGCCACTGTCACCTGAGCCAAGGCTCAAGGGCAAATTGTTCGTGGCAATGGTAAACTTGGCTGCCTGGCTTGCCTGTTCCTGGCCGTTGATGTACAGCCGAATTGTTGAGCCATCATAGGTCGCCGCCACGTGCATCCAAGTATTGCCATTGGTCGGATACTTGGACGAAGAGTCGATACGGTAGCTGTTGCCAGAACTCGCTTGATTAAAGCGCACAAATACGGTGCCGCTGTTGCTCAAGCCCAGTTCAAACCCGTCAGTCGAGTTGCTAGATGCCTTCTTGACAATATACTGGGTCCCACCGGTACTGGGTTTAATCCAGGCGGTAATGGTGATGGCATTCGAGATTTGCAACTCGGGCATGTCAGGCACAACGTATTGCTGCCCGGAGCCATTGAGGTTCAGCCGGCCATCGGTGCTAACGGTAGCTCCCCCCTGCAAGCTTCCCAAGTCGCCGATCTCACTCGGGTACCCCGCCCCAATGCCCTTTAGGAAGTTCCAAAAACCGACGATGCCGGGCGAGGTGGCCGTGGTTACGGTGACTGTCACGTCATCGCTCGAACTCAAGGCCCCGTCCGAAGCCGTCAATCGCAATACGTAACTGCCCGCCACGCTGAACGTCGCTGTTGTGCTGGCGGCATTGGCGTCTGCGAAATTGACCAGACCAGGCCCGCTGAGTAGCGTCCACTGGGACGTGAGCGTTCCGGTCGGCAATCCGTCGTCGGTGATGGCTCCAGCCAATTGGATTGGGGTGCCCGTCGCACCGGCCAGGTCCGAGCCTGCCTGGACACTGGGGGCCTGGTTCGCCGGAGCGCTAGTTGTCACGGTCACCGTCACGTCGTCGCTGGCCGCCAAGGTACCGTCTGAGGCAGTTAACCGCAGCACATAGGTACCGGCCGCGCTGAAGGTGACATTGGTAGAGGCGACGTTCGTATTGCCGAAGAAGGCCGAACCTGGACCGCTGACCATGATCCATTGCAGCGTCAAGGTGCCGCTTGGCTCGCCGTCATCGCTAGCAGAGGCGTTCAGGGCGACGGGGGTGCCAAGCTGCGTCGAGAGGTCGGGTCCGGCACTGACCTGCGGCGGCTGATTTGTGACAGGTGCCGATGGGGTGGCTTCCGGATTGATCAGCAATGTGCCGGCCACTTTGGAACTGGTGGCCGCAACAAATAGGATCTGGTCGGTGAACGTCTGCTTGGTACTGGTGACGTTGTTGTAAGTGGCACCGCTGATCAACACTTGCGCCGGGCCGAAAGAAATCGAACTAGTCGACGTTTCACGATAGAGAATCTTGCCGCCGGCATCTTGCTCGGTGTAGGCGACGAGGACGCTGCCCAACTGTTCGTTAAGGACCACGATCGGGCGAGTTCCCACCGGAGCAACGTCATACAGTGGATCCCAGGTTCCGTCGGGATGCCGCACCAAGAGCCCGATTTCCGTGGCCTTGGAGCTGTCGTAGCCGGTTTTGACGGCCGCGTATATCGTCCCGTCCGAGCCGCACACCAAATGCATGTGGTCGTCGGCCATGCCGTGCCCGATGTTTAACGCCGATTGATCGGCGGGCACTTCAAAAGCGTTCCACTGGTTCGGATCAGCACCATCGTCGTGCGTCCGGAATCCGAATCGGCGCGTGTTCTGGTTCGACCAGAAGACACCAATCTGTCCAGTACTCATTGCGACAATGGCCGAGATATCGTCAGTTGCGAGTCCTGATGCAACGGTGATCGGACCGCTCCAGCTTCCGTAGTCGCCGTCGCTATAGCGGACTTCGACGGTGTGCGCCGACTTGTTGTCGTAGGCCAACCACATGCGGCCTTGCGAGTCGATGTCGATGGTCGCCGTTTCCGTGGAACCGGGCAGCGCGATGCCCACGTTGTCAGGACGCTGCGACCAGAACTCGTACGAATGGGTCGCCGCCACGTATTGAACGCTGGCCAACTGCGTAATGCCGCCGTCGAACAGCAGCACGTGTGTTATGTTGCCCGTCGGTTTGACGTCGGCGTGGTACGTGTTCGAACTGGACAACTCCAAAACGGGAGTCCAGGCACCATTGTCGAGTCGCCAGATCCAGGTGCCCGTCGAATTCGGCAGCACGGCGAACCACTCGCCATCATAGGTCCACACTTTGGATTGTGGCTTTTCGCCAGTGTGCTCGGAAACGGACAGGGTGCTGGTCGAATCAGCTTGCCACGAACTCTGGATGCTCTGGTCGGCAACGGCCAAGGGCACCACAACCGGATCAGGACTAACCGTCTCGGGCGCGACAACAGCCACCGGATCAATCGAGAGGACTCGTCGTTGTTCGAGGGTTTCGAACTGGAGGTCCAATGCGTGTTTGCGTAGCGCCGGCGCTTTACGACCGCGCGGCGGCCCAAGCAGCTTCAACCAATGCATAGAGTGGCCTTTGGAATAGGATGCAGTGGCGCACTTCGTGGTGTCCGCTCGCCGCACGGCCTCTTCTCAGTTCTGCCGTGGTGCCAAGAGCCGCCGTTGAAGACGGACTCGAACGTCCCATGCGCTACCCAAGTTGCCCAATTAACCCAGTAACCGCATGGGTTTTATGCTAATTGCGGGAGGGGCAGCGCCTAGGCAAGATGCGCTAGGGGACGAGCAGAATGCTTGTCGGTGGGCGGTAAGGACGGTCACACCGTTATTACCCGACTTCCAATACGGGGGCCGCATGGCAACAGCTGCTTGTATGGCCAACGCAAGACGCAAGCGCAAAGCGCGTGATTTCTCGCATAAGAAAACGGTCCGCGTGCGAAAACACGGAAAACTCTACATAGATTTCCGGTGTGGCAAACAAGTGAAGATTTGTCGGCTGTATGCCCCCCCCGCTTAGGTCGTAGAGTCGCTCACGGTGGATTTATTCCGTTCACCGCCTCGATCGCGACGATTGGGAATGTGGATGGATCCCCTTCACTAAGCTATCAGGCACGGACGAACGATGGATCGTAAAGCCATTGCCCGCTGCGCAGCCGCAACTGCCTCGCTCGGCGCTCTGTTGAGCGTGGGGTGTGGCAACAGCAACAGCCAGCCCACGGCGACCGCACGGCAACAAACGCGACCGCTCGGCCCTCCGCAGGCCGTCGTTGTCAGTCCAGAGCAGGACTTTTTCGAACCGAATTCCTACACGATTTCGGCAAGTCCGAAGACCTCTACAACCGTCGAGGTCGAAGAAACGACGCATCACAACGGTGGTCAAATCGCGGTAGCCCCAGTTGACCCCTGGGCAGTTGACGAGTTGGTAGATTCCTCCGCGGTACCGACACCGGAGTCAGCAAAAACGCTCGACGTGGACGTCCCCATGAGCGCGTCTGGGAACGACGCGCCGGAGGCGGTCGCCGCCGAAATCGAATCCGAGAGCGTCGAGGCTGAAGCCGCTTTAGAACCCGTGCCAGCTGAACCGACCGTTGATTGTGAACTCAAGTTTGCTGACAACTCGAAAACGCCGGCGAAAAGCCTGGCAGTTGAAACAATCAAACTCGACGTGCAACCGAGTCGCGAGAAGTCTGCCAGCGACACGCCCTCGAACAAGCAAGCGAATGCTCGTCGATCCAAGGCATCGACAAATTCACGCTTTGCCGATACAAGGCGCGAACTATTGCCAGTGCGCGTCATCGCGCGCGGTTCGGGCTCGCCCCTCCAGCCGAAGTCCGAGTCGCCGTCGTTGGCCAAACCAGAGGCGAAACCGGAGCCGTCCGCTGTGACGACGGTTAAGCCGACCAAGCCCAAAGCCGAGACGCCTCAGGTCACCAGCTTGTCCCCAGCGCCCATCGTGCCGGCCATTACCGCGCTCTCGATAAAAGCGGAACCAGCGGCAACGCCTCCTGCGCCGCAGGTCGTCGAGTCGGAACCGACAATTGCAGGCACAGAACCAGCTCCGGAAGTCGATGCACAAACTCCGACGGTCGCGCGATCCGAGGCACAGGAAGTCCGCGAGCCGGAACAACGCATCGAACTGGAATCAACTTTGACCGTCAAGGCTGAGCCCGAGATTGCTGACAATCCGACCCCGATTGCCCAGTCCGAACCGGTACCCGTGGCAAAGGCGGAAACGCGGCGGGTGGCAAAGCCCGCTCAAATTGCGGTCGACCGGGTCCCCACACTGGCGACCCTGCCCGATTCGAACGCCACCGCGGGCGAGACAAAGGTCGAATCCAAATTAGCTGCGCGACCGCCCGTGGACGTCGAAGCCGTGGCCCCACCGCGCGCCGCTCAATCCCAATCCGTGGCCTCGCCGGCGCAGCCGCCACATCCGACGGAGATCGCCAAGGCGGCGCCGCCCGCCGTGTCGGTCGCTCCAATTGGCCCCGCGCCGATTGCGGTCGCTCCGCCGGCCCCCGCGCGCGTTGAAGCAGCACGCGATGTCGCGGCGACGGTCCCGTTGCCTGCGCCCGCTGCACCGCTTGCCGAGGCGCCTCGACCGGCACCGGTTGCCCCCAGCGTTCCGCTACCGCAGGTGCCTGGCACGCGTTCTCCGGCGATGGTGGCCACGTTGGCGCAGGCCGACGAACGAGTTCGGCACGCGATTCAATTGGCCGAGAAAGGCGCCATGTACGCGTCGCGAAAGGAGTTCACTTCTGCGATCAATTTGATCGCCCAGGCACACGACGTCGAGCGGGGTACGCGGCAATTCAGTAAGGCCGTTGCGGCCGGCTTGCTGGCGCTAACAGAGGCGCGTGATTTTGTCGCGTCGAGCCCGGCCGATCTCGACGTGGCCCGGCTGGTCCGAGGTCACCAAACACCAGTGTTGAAACAGCGCAATCTGTCCGACATGCCCCCGGCTCTGGCCGCGCAATACTACTACGGGTTTGCCAAGGAACACCTGGCAGCCGGCGTCGGACGAGAAACGGTTGGTTCGATTGCCCTTTACGGGCTTGGCAAGATCATCATTGCCGGTGCCGGACGCAACGCCCAGCAAATGGAATTCACTGGACCGGCGATCACTCTGTATCAGGCGGCTCTGATCTGCGAGCCACAGAATTTTCGGGCAGCACATGAACTTGGCGTGTTGCTGGCCGGTTCCGGTCAACTCGAACTTGCCCGCGAGTTGCTGATGGGTAGCGTGGCGCAATCACCGCAACCGATCATGCTGAAGAATCTGGCCGTCGTGCAGTCTCGTCTGGGCGAAGGTGAAATGGCGGCCCAAACGCGTCAACAGGCCGACGCCCTGCAACAGACGCAACCCGATACAAAAGCTCCGCCCGTGCAATGGGTCGATCCGGCGACGTTCGCCAGCCTGGGAGCGCAGCCCAACGCAAATATTCCATCGAGGCCTGCCCCACCGATTGCCGTTGGAGAATCATCGCGGAACGAATCCGCGAAACCAGCCGCTTCGGTGGCCCGAAAACGCCCACCCTTTTGGAATCCTCTTAACCTTATACGTTGATATCCTTTATGTCCCGCCTAATTTTCCTTTTGCGACGACCGGTTCGACCTCATCGCGCGATGGCGGCACTAGCCGCTTTCTCGTTGGCCGTCACCGCAGGCGCGCGTGCGAACGAACCGATGCAGAGCTCGCCCAGTGATCTGCCAGTTGCGACCCCCACACCGGCGGAAGACCTGGGATACTCAATGACCCTTCCTCAAGTGCCTCAACTAACGCCGGCCGCTCCGCATCAAACTCCGGCTGTTGACTGCGTCAATCATTGTCCACCGGGGTACGAAGCCACGTGGGAAGCGCTCGGACCGGTGTGGGGCTTTCAGGAATGGGCCCAGGGAGAGTACGTGGGCCGAGCTCGCTTGCCACACGTTCCCACGTACCGGCTGCGCGTCGACGACCAGCTCGACTTCGTGTTCCGTGTCACGCGCGACAAAATCTCGGGACCCTACAAACTGAACGTGGGCGATGAAGTCCAAATTGAATCGGCGGCCGAGGCGGAACTTCTCCGCACGGTGACGGTATTGCCCGACGGCTCGATCACGTTGCCCCTGGTGGGTTCCGTTGCGGCGGCAGGTCTGAGCGTTGCGCAACTCAGAAATCAGCTGGATGAAGACTTCAAGAAGTACTACGTCACGCCGGCCATCACGGTCACGCCAATCAAGGTCGACACGCAGCTCGAAGATTTGCGCTATACGGTCTCTGGCCGAAGCGGCTTCGGAGGCCAGGTGCTGCCGGGCCGCGTCACACCGGAGGGCACGATTCAGCTACCAGCGGTCGGGTCAGTGCCGGCCCAGGGATTGACCATCGACGAGTTCAAGGTGGAATTGGCGGAGCGGTTTGCCGAGGAAATCCAAGGGGTCGAGGTGATGCCTGTGCTCCGTGAGCGAGCCCCACGGTACGTGTACGTGCTGGGAGAAGTTCGCGCCCCGGGTCGCTACGTACTCACGGCGCCCACCACGGTCATGCAAGCCATTAGCATGGCGGGCAGTTGGACGGTGGGTGCCAAGATCGCCAATGTCGTTGTCTTTCGCCGCGCCGACGATTGGCGGCTGATCGCCACGAGTCTCGATTTAAGTCAGGCTCTGTTGGGCAAGTCCCCCTGCCCGGCCGCCGAGATCTGGGTGAGCGACGCCGACTTGATCATCGTGCCGAAGTCCAAGCTGCTGCGAACGGACAACTTCATCGACTTGGTGTTCACTCGCGGCATATACGGCGTGGTTCCGGTCAACGGCAGCATCAACTACACCGTCTTTCGAGACCTGACGCCTGTGCCTTAAGCGTCAATGGTGGACAGTCATTAGGGAGCTGCCCCACATGATTTGGCGCAACTGGCACAAACAACACGCTCTCTTGGTCCTCGTCGTTGCATCCACCGTGGCTGGGTACGGCGCGAGTGCGAGTGAACCGCTACCCACTCGCCGAGTGAACCACACGGCTCTCCTGCAGTCGGGGGCAGACTTTTCTCTGCCGCCGACTCCGCGATTGACGCCGGCCGCACCCCATGACACACCGGCGATTGATTGCGTCAACGCCTGTCCAGAAGGTTGCGAGGCCAGCTGGCAGGCCCTGCGGTCCGAAGCCGACTTCCAGAGGTGGGCGCAGGGTGAGTACGTCGGCCGCGCCCGACTGCCGCATGTGCCAGTTTATCGGCTGCGCGTCGACGATGCGATTGAATTTGTCTTTCGAGTCGACCGTGACCGAATGCATGGGACGTACAAGTTCAACGTCGGCGACGAACTGGCGATCGAGTCTGCGACCGATCCGGACTTGAGTCGCACGTTGACTGTTGCGCCCGATGGCACCATCACGCTGCCCCTGATCGGCCAAGTCGACGTTGCTGGTTTCGACGTCGGACGCGTGCGTGAGGAAGTTGTACGGCGGTTCAAGGTGTACGACGAAACCCCGGCGATTTCGATCATGCCCGTCAAAGTGAACTCGAAGCTCGAAGACCTACGCTACACCGTAGCCGGAAAGTCTGGCTTTGGCGGCCAGGTCTATCTGGGGCGGGTAACCCCGGAAGGCACCGTGCAGTTGCCAGCCATCGGTTCTGTGCCCGCACAAGGCCTCACGCTGGAGGAATTCAAGAGCGAACTTGACGAGCGGTTTGCCGAACAAATTGACGGAATGGAGGTCGTGCCGGTGCTGCGCCAGGGCACCGCGGAGCGTCTATGTTTTGGGAGAAGTGCAGAAGCCGGGCCGCTATTCGCTCGAGGCTCCAACAACGGTGATGCAGGCGATCGCCATGGCTGGAAGCTGGAACGTGGGAGCCCGCATCACACACATCGTCGTATTCCGCCGTTTTAATGATTGGCGGCTCGTGGCGACCGAACTCGATCTGCGCGATGCCCTGCTCGGAAATGCACCCTGCCCGGCCGATGAAATCTGGGTCAGCGACGCCGACCTGGTCATCGTTCCCAAGTCGAGAATCTTGCGTACTGACAATTTCATTGAACTCGTTTTCACGCGCGGTCTGTACGGCGTGGTCCCCGTTAACTTCGGCTTGATTTACTTCCCGTATCGGGGCATTTTGCCAATCTTGCCGATGCCCTAGGGACCGGTTCGCGCCAAAACGGACCTGACACGCGACGTAAACCGCGTTGCCCGTACGGCGTTGGGATTACGCGGGTTATGCTCTCGGCAAGTGCGGCAAAAACTTTTCTCGCCGTTAAAAGCTCGACTTGGGTGAAACTATGATTATAACGGAAGCCTGATTTTTCAATCAGGCGCCGCCCCGTACCCACAAGCGTGCCTCCAATGTCTACGAGCGAATCATTCGACCGCAGTGATCCGCCGGCGTGTTCCACGCCAACGTCCGTCCCTCGCTACGACGTTCGACCTCATTTGCGCGAAGGTCTAAGCCTGCTGCTGCAAGCCTACGAATACGCGCTCGAACTCGAACAGGATGTATGGGACCTGGCGGTGGAATTGAACGTGCTGCGCACCGCGCGGTTGAGTAACAGTGACCTGCGCTGGCTCGCTGGCGTGGGCTACGTGGAACACGCCGTGGAAATTACCGACTCAACGGACCGCACTCGTCAGTTTCGTCGCACTCCGCTGCTCAATTTCGACGATTCGACCTGCGTGGTGCTCACACCGAGCGGCGTATTGGCTGCCCGAGGAGCGTGCGCGCTGGAGTTGCCTTTAGCGACTGACAAAACCGCGGCCAATTGCCGGATTATCGTGCCGGACGAGTCGCGGCCCAAATGGGACGATCAGCGTCGTCAGTTGCGGGTTGGTGCGGACGTCGTTAAGGAGTTCAAACTGCCCTCGCCGAATCAGGAAACGGTTCTAATGGCATTTGAGGAAGACGGTTGGCCGCCGCGCATTGACGACCCACTGCCCCCGCTTCCTCAGTTGGATCCGCGCCGGCGGCTTCACGATACGATCAAGGCCCTCAACCGCAAGCAAAAGTGTTCGCTGTTGCGATTCATGGGCGACGGAAGCGGCGAAGGGATTCGGTGGGAATTCGTCGCGGAATAGGCCGACGACGCGGAGCCGTAGCCCCACGCCAACCACACTTCTGGTGGTGATTGCGCACCGGCAGTCACGGGACGCTCCCCAGGGCGCACCTTGGCCCCTCCGCAAGTCTCGCTATTCTCAATCGGTGCTTGGCAGCCTGCAGTTCGATCCGCGGCCGCCAATTGCAGTTTGGGCCGATTGGGGTATCGTCCCGTCCTTTCGCACCTCCGTTGCGACGCTTGGGTAGGTTCTCGCATGACGCATTTCGTACCTCGCGGATTCGGTTGGCTGCCGTGTACGCCGGATTTTCGCGACTACACACCCGATTCGCCCCAAGTAGCGGAATATCTGGGGCGGCTCGACGCTCCGATAGCTGAGCCCCCCCCCAGCGTCGATCTTCGTGAATACTTCCTCGAAGCCGACGACCAACTTGATCTCGCCGCCTCGTGCTCCCACGCCTGCCTTGCCGTGGTGCAATACTTCGAACGACGGGCCCATGGCCGGTTGATTCGACCGTCGCGCTTGTTTCTCCACCAAAATGCCTGCCGCTGGGCCGGCGCATCAGGCGACGTCGGCGCTGACCTGCGGACGACGCTCAGCGCAATGTTGCATTGCGGCGTGCCGCCGGAGCGATTCTGGCCCTACGAACGGGAGCGGATCCAACAAGCGCCGGACGCTTTCTTGTACTCGTTTCACGAGCCGTATCGGGAAATCCGCTATCTCCGACTTGATGGGCGTAAACTGACGGGCGGCGAAGTCCTAGCCTCGGTGAAAGCGTTCGTGGCAGCGGGTTTTCCGGCCTGCTTCGGTTGCTCGATTCCGAATTCCCTGCCCCTTGACGGGCAGATTCCCTTTCGACCGACGTTCGATGCGCCTTTAGGCGGTCAGGCGCTGGTGGTGGCCGGCTATGACGATCGCTGGCTACGTGGCTCGCGAGGAGCCTTGCTGGTGCGTAGTTCTTGGGGCGCGAGTTGGGGTGAAAACGGCTACGGTTGGCTTCCGTATGCGTTCGTGGAAGAAAAACTGGCCGTCGATTTCTTCACGTTCGTGCATCCGCGCTGGGTCGCTTCGGGTGAATTCAACCCGCCGACATGAGACTTTGTGCGAGAGAAATGCCCGTTGTAGCGCGGTCGGTAGAAGATCGCTAACGGCAATGTGAGGACCCTATGTGTAATTCCCCACACCCTCTACACAGCTACCACACACAGTCCGTTGATGGCAATTTAGACCGAGTACAATCGTGCCTGAGATATAGTCCGGCGCACGAGCGCTATCAAGACATTGAGGCCTACGGATGATTACTCGCAACACGACCTACGGAAATACGGTTCCATCGGCAACGCAGTCAACGCCGACCCTCCGCGATTGGTGCGGCGTTTTCTATCGGCACAAGGGCAAGATGGCGGTTGCATTCTGTGCGACTCTGGCCCTGTTCATTTTAGGCGTGATCGTCTTTCCGCGGGCTTACACGTCTGAGGCGCGTTTGTTTGTGCGATTGGGGAAGGAGAGCGTGGCGCTGGATCCCACTGCCACGATGAACGAAACCATCACCGTGAACGAGTCACGCGAAAGTGAAATCAACTCGGAACTCGAGATCCTCCGTAGCCGTGCGTTGCTTGACGACGTGGTCGCACAGCTCGGGGCGGACGAGATACTCTATGGACCTGGTGAGGGCAAGGTCACTTGGATGGACGCGATCATGACTCCGATGCGAGCCGCCGCAGCCTGGCTGCACGGGGACATCAGTGCCGACGAGAAGGCCGTCACCAAGCTGGAAAAAAACATCTCGGTAAGCTCACCGCGAAAATCCAATGTCCTGATTGTCCAGAGCAAGGCTGCCAATCCTCGGCAGGCGCAGCGGATCCTCGAGTCGTTTCTGGGAGCCTATCAGGTTCGGCACGGCAAGGCCAACCGCATCACTGGTTCTTACGATTTCTTTGTCAGCCAAACGAGTCTTCTCGACGAGCAGCTGACGCGTGCGAAGTCTGCTTTGCGCGATGCCAAAAACGATAGCGCCGTGGCGTCGGTCGAAGGCCAGCGCGCGAATGTCGAAGCGCAAGCCAACGCGATTGAAGTCGCGATTCTACAGAATGAGCGCGAATTGTCGGCGGCAGAGGCCAAGATCCAGGCGTTAAAAGAGACGCTCCACGAACTGCCCGAGACGCAACTTGCCGAAGAGGCGGAGGTTCCTAGTGCGGCGGTCGACGCCATGCGGAGAGAGCTCTACCTGGTACAAATTCAGGAAAAAGAGGCCAGCTCGCGGTTTACCGCGCTGCATCCCAAAGTGATCGCATTGCGGCGCCAGGTCGACGAAACTCGCCGCATTCTCGGCGACGAGGAGGCCAGTCGTAACCATTCCACTCGAAGGCTCAGCCCGGTGCATCAGTCGGTGCAAACCGAACTGGCCACGACGCGAGCATTAGCTGCGGCCTACAAGGCGGAATCGGCCTCGTTGAAGGGCCAATTCGAAACAGTTCAGGCCAAGATTCGGGCACTCAACGACAACGAGCTGCGGATTACCGAGCTGACTCGCAAGGCCGACTTGCTCGAAGAGAGCTATCTGAAATACGCATCAAACCGTGAGCAAGCCCGCATCGACGCGGCACTCGAAACGGGCCGCGTATCCAATGTCAACGTGGTGCAACCCCCCACCTATGTTGCCAAGCCTTCGAGTCCGCTCATCAAGCTGACGCTGGTGCTGGGCCTGGTTCTGGCGATGGTCGGATCCGTGCTCGTGGCACTCGTGGCCGAAGCCTTCGATCGGTCCCTACGGACCCCCGAACAGATCGAAAACGAACTGGGGATTCCAGTGTTGTTCTCCGTCCCGCGCGGGTCTCGACACGAACTCGTTCAAAACTGAGGGTAGCCACATCGCGATGATCACACTGACGCAGGATTCGGCCAAGACGTCAACCCGGCGGGGCGGGAGTGGCGGCGCAGTGGTCGAACAATACTATGCCTTGGCCCATTGGCTACGGCCCGACCAAGACCTGTCGGCAAACGGCAACGCACCGATCGAGCCCAAGTCGATTGGAATCACAAGCTGCGTGCACGGAGCCGGAGTGAGTACCGTAGCGGCCAACTTGGCAATTGCCGCGGCGCATACAAGCGAGCGTCCGGTTCTGCTCGTTGATATTAGTGCACGCCCGTCGCCGCTGGTAAATCGACTTTGCGCGACTGGAACAGGAGGCGGTCTGCTTGCGGCGCTGAACGAGACCGCTCCCTTGGCAGATTGCGTCACGGCCACGTGCGTACCGAACCTCTCTTTCCTGGGAGGCGCTGATCTCGCAAGGTCACCGCTCTCGAGCATGGATGGCAATCGCATCGTCGAGCTCTTGCGAACACTCGAAACTAAGTTCAGCTTCGTGATCGTTGACCTGCCTCCCAGTGACTCTGGGCTCTGCTTTTCGACCGTTGGAACCTTAGACGGGGTGCTGCTGGTAATGGACGGCCAGCGAACTCACAGCGCGCCCGCTGCACGTGCCAAGCAGCGGTTGATCCATGCAAACGCGGCCGTTCTCGGAATCATCTTAAACCACCACTCCCGAGATCTTCCACGCTGGCTCGACGCAAGGTTGTAAAGTCGAACGACCCTTCCTCAGCAGATGATCGTCTCATGAGTCCTCTCCGTAGATTCATCCACGCCTGGCGATTCGCCACGACGCGACCAGATCCGGCTGCATCACTGCATACGATCGATCGCATGCAGTCGCTTCTCGCCCGCGAACGGATGCGCAGCGACCGTGGCAATTCCCAGTTCGCGCTACTGACGTTCACCTCTGCCAGTTCCTTCGATCCGCACGAGCTGAGCACATTGACTCAAGTGTTCGCCGCACGGATTCGCGCAACTGACGACGCTGGATTGCTTTCGAGCGATCGCGTCGGCGTCATCCTGCCGGAGACTCCCGCCGACGGCGCCTGGAAGCTCGCGAGCGACCTGCTGGAACGGCTGCCCGAGGAGTCGCGTGATCTGGACTGCGAGGTATTCACGTATCCGACCGACGATTCGAATGGTCGCCATGAGGACGAGGAACTCGTGGTGCATCCGGCAGCGGCCGACCTGCCACTGCATACAACGGTCAGTAGCGGCGTGGTCGCGCACAGCATCGGTCGACGCGTGCGTCCGATGCATACCTTCTTTCTGCAACCTTTGCCGCGCTGGAAGCGAGTGCTCGACCTCGTGATCTCGAGCCTGGCGCTGTTCGCACTGTCGCCGCTGTTGCTGGCCGTGGCCGCGGCCATAAAGAGCACTTCTTCCGGACCCGTTATCTTCCGCCAGCGTCGCGACACGATCGGCGGCCGGCAATTCACGATCTATAAGTTTCGCACGATGGCAGTCGATGCCGAACAGCAAAAGGCAGCTCTGCGCCCTTCAGTGAGCAGGATGGTCCGGCGTTCAAAATCGCGAAGGACCCGCGGGTTACTCGTCTAGGACGATTTCTGCGATCGACCAGCATCGACGAGCTGCCACAACTCGTGAACGTGTTATTGGGCGACATGACTCTGGTTGGTCCCCGCGCCATGGACTCTCGCGAGTCGGACGGTTGCGAATTGTGGCAGCGTCGTCGTTTGGACGTGACTGCGGGGATTACCTGCATCTGGCAGGTGCACGGCCGTTCCTCAGTTTCGTTTGCCGAATGGATGCGCATGGATCTGCGCTATATCCGGACGCGCTCGGCGGCTCGCGACCTGAAGCTTCTCGTCCAAACATTGCCGGCCGTGGTCGTTGGCCGTGGCGCCTGCTGAGTGTTCTCGTAACAAGTTTTGGAGTGGCCGTGATCGAAAAGATCGACAACCACTGCGCTCGTGCTGTCCCCGCACGTTTCGCCTCTGACCGACTGCTCGAAGGTGCGTCCTGGGCAATGTCGCAGGTGGCCGGTGGACTACGCGCCGCCTTCGGCGATCGCCAGCAAACCGGATTTGGCATTCTGATGTACCATCGAGTGACAGATCATGAGCCTGGCTTGGCGACGCCCACATGCAACGTCACACCGCAACGTCTGCGCAAGCAACTATCGGGACTGTTGAAACGCGGCTTCGTTCCTTGGCCGCTCGAACGACTCATTTCAGCCCAAACGGCTGGGGAAAGGATTCCGCCCAGGGCGTTCGCAGTCACGTTCGACGACGGCTACGAAAACAATCTGTTGAATGCACTGCCAATCCTCCGAGAATTCGGGATTCCGGCCACCATCTTCCTGGCAACCGGATTCCTGGGGAGCCAAGAACCGTTTCCCAGTGACACCTGGTCGTTGGCTGGCAAGGCGCGAGTACCGGTTTCCAGTTGGCGGCTGCTTTCAATCGAGCAGTGCCATGCACTTCAGGCGAGCGGACTGGTAGGACTAGGGCGCATACTCACACCCATCAGTTGTTTGAAAACAAAGCTGAGTTGTTTCGCAAGGACCTGGCAAGGTCGGTCCAAATCCTCAGCTCGCAGTTCGGCGTGGACAAGCCGCCGTTCGCGTTCCCGTTCGGATTTGTCGAGCCGAAACTGATTCAGATCGCCCGAGAGTCGAATGTCTCGTGCGCGTTATCGACGCGTCACGAATGTGTTCTACCGAATACCGATCCATTTCATTGGGGACGATTCAACGTCACCGAGAGAGACACACCGGCGACGTTGGCCGCCAAGCTCACGGGGTGGTATGAGTCGGTGGCGAGTGTCGCGCGGCCGGTCAAGCGATCCTTGGCATCTGTGACATCCTTAGGCATCCTCCAATCGCGTCCGGCGTCAACGAACTCATCAACTGGACAGAAGCGAGAGAATCGCGGCGTATGGACCAGCAATCGATGAATCCTGAAGTCATCGCTGACCCCCACGGTCGCGAAATAGCTGCGGCATGGACCGGGCCAATCCGGAGGTTCGCGAAGCGATTCCCGCTGGCCTCCGATAAGCTGTTCGCCGTGGTCGATCAGATGATCGTCAGTGCCACAAGCTTCGCTACCGCGGTGATTATCGGTCGCACGACCTCGCCCGACGATCTGGGGGCATACTACCTCACCCTGAGCATCGTCTTTCTTGCGCTCGGTTTGCAGTACCAAATGATCGTCGCACCGTACTCTGTGTTCGCTCATCACCGCCGCGGACGGGAGCTGCGCGAATACGCAGGCAGCACTTGGGTTCACCAGTTTCTGTTCACAGGAATCGTGGCCCTGTCGCTATATTTAGCGGTGCCGATATCATGGCTGTTTGGCTGGCACGAGGTCTTCTCTGGAGCGACCGCGCTGGCCATCGCCTTGCCACTGCTACTGTTGCGAGAGGCCATTCGCCGCTTCTCATACGCCCACCTGAAACTGGCAACGCCTGTCGCGATTGACATCACGGTAGCCGTGGTGCAACTGTCCAGCCTTGCTGTCCTGGGTTATTTGGGGCTGTTGTCGCTGTGGACCATTTATGCTGCCATGGCCACTGCCTGCGCGCTGGCCGCTGCTGCGTGGTACGTCGTCGATCATCCGCCGCTTCGATTTATCCGCCAACGGTTCCTTACCGACTGGTGCCACAATTGGGCATTTTCACGGTGGGCCGTCCCCACCTTTCTGCTTACCAATCTGACCGACTATGCCCTGTTGTGGATCGTGGGAATCGTATCCGGCGTGGCTGTCGCCGGTACGCTCGGGGCCTGCGTCACCCTGGTCGGGCTCTCCAACGTCTTCGTCACCGGCGTGAGCAACGTGCTGACCGTCCAGGCGGCCAAGGCCTTCGCAGATGGCGGGCGCAAAGAGCTGGTGCGGGTGCTTACGGGTGCCGCGACGTTGATGGCCGGCGCTCTGGGCAGCTTATGTCTCTTGGTCACGCTAGCTGGTGATTGGTTGCCGGTCTTTGTGTATGGCGATCAGTACCTTGATTGCGGAACGATGGTCATCCTATTGGCCTTCGCTCGCTTGAGCGGCAGCCTTGGAGTTGTGGCCGCCAACGGTCTTTGGGCCATTGCACAACCGCGTTTGAACTTCCTGGCCGATATTTGCAGCGTGCTCACGACTGCTCTTGCCGTAACTTTCCTGGTTTATCCGTTTGGGGCTCAGGGTGCCGCCACTGCCCTGCTGATCGGTGCCTTCATCGATGCGACGGTGAGATGGCTGACGCTGGCCCGAGCATTGCGTGCAATCGCATCACTGTCGTCGGCCTTCCCGACCATCCGCAACACGCCGTTAGTTCCCGACCACAGCGTGAATTTGAAACCGACGACCTGACTCGAACCAGAAACTGCCTTCCAGCCGACAAACGGCTGACGATCCATGAGCTTACACACCATTCAACTAACTCCTCGCTGGCAACCGGCGCCACCGGTGGACGAATCCCGTTCGACCGGCCGCTTGTGGCTGGCGATCGCGGTCGTCGGAATCGGCTTGATGTTGGCGTATAGCGACCCGAACCTATTGAAGATCGACGCGTGGGATGGCGGCATTTATGCCGTTGACGAACAGGTGGACATGCTCGCGACCGGTAGCTGGACGACAAAGGTTGCAGTTCTGTCTCTGGGGATCTTCGGCGTGTATCTCACGTTCTGCCGAAGTGGCTGGCATCGCGACTGGAATGCCCCAATTTTGCTGACCGCCATCGCCCTGATGGGCTGGGGCGCGCTAAGCATTTTCTGGTCTTCCGAGCCGGATTTAACAATGCGTCGCTATATCGCCCTGCTGTGCATTTGCGCCGCGGGCGTCGGTTTGACACGACAACTGACGCCACGGGAACTGGTCCATTTTGTCGTGGGGTTGACCTGCTTATGGATCGGCGTGGGACTCGCGTCCGAGTTGGCGGTGGGCAAGTTTCGCCCCTGGGAGTCGGGCTATCGGTTTTCGGGATTGGTCCATCCGAATACCCAGGGCGTCTATGGCGCTTTGCTTTTGCTAGGCGCGCTGGCTGAACTCTCGCTCACGCCGCGTTATCGAACTCTGTGGCTCACGCTCGCGGCGCTGGCCATCTGCGTGTTGATTGTTTCCAAATCACGGACTGCCACCGTCTCGCTGATCGCCGCGCTTTCGGTGTTGTGCGTCTTGAAACCGGATCGTAAGCGAATTATGGCCGCAATGGCAGCAGGAGCCTTGTTTTGTGCCGTGCTGGTGGTGGGTCAGTTCGCGAGTGCCGACAGTGACGAACTGTTCGAAGGTTTGGCGAGCATGGGTCGGGAGGATGCGTCCGAGGGGTTAACCGGCCGCGTCCCACTTTGGAACGAATTGACCTACTTCATCGGCGAGCGCCCGATTTTGGGGTATGGCTATGGAGCGTTTTGGAACGTCGAGCGAACCGATTTTATCTCGGGCGTTCTCTATTGGACGGTACCCAGCGCCCATTCCGCGTACTTCGAAGCAATGTTGGACCTGGGACTGTGCGGCGTGCTGCTGCTGGTCCTGTTGCTGCTGATGGTCATTGGCAGCGCCGCGAATCTGTTCCGTCAGATCGGAACTCCGGCCACCGGATTCCTACTCGCGCTAGTGGTTTTTCTAGCGATCGGATCGTTTACAGAATCCGAGCTTGTGCAAGCGTCGGTCATTTGCCTGTTGGGCAGCTGCGGGGTGCTGCAGATCGCAGGCCGCATTGTGACGGAGCCAAACGCGGTCAAACTCGATCCTGTCGGAACATGGGTCGGCAATTTGCGCACCGCAGGTCGCGCGTACTAACATCCCATGAGCACTAACATGCGCGTGACCATCGCCGTTTGCACCTACAACCGTGCGGAAATGCTGACGGATGCCCTGCAAAGTCTGATGGCTCTCGAATCGAGTAGCGATTTCCAGCACGAGATCCTGGTGGTCGATAATGCATCGACCGACGCAACGCCGCAAGTTATTGCCCGATCGATTGCCACGTCACCCGTGCCACTTCGCGCAGTGTACGAACGGCAACCGGGCGTCGCCGCGGCCCGCAACCGCGCGATCGCCACTGCGCGTGGCGAGTGGATTGCATTTTTTGATGACGACCAGATCGCGGATCCCAATTGGCTAACGGAACTGGTGGCGATCGCACGCGAAAAGAATCTGCGCTGCGTGGGGGGCGCCGTCAGGCTGCGTTTGCCCGAAAACGCCCCGCAGGTTTCGCGCCATTGTCGGGCGCAGCTGGGCGAATCAGTCGGATTAGATGAGCCCATGCCATATCACCTGCGCTGTATGCCTGGTACCGGCAATCTGCTGATCCATGGCGACGTGTTTCGACAGATCGGACGTTTCGACGAAACGCTCAACATGGGAGCGGAGGACAGCGACCTGTTTCTGCGTATCTTTCAAGCCGAGATACCGGCTTGGTACACGCCGCGTGCGATCGTGCGGCATGTCATTCCAGCGTATCGACTTCAGCCGAACTACTTACGCTGGACCTGCTGCCGCACAGGCGCGGCCCGCGCATTGCGTGATCGGAAATCGCACAGCCTACTGGGAATATCGGCGCGGCTGGCGGCACGTGCCACGCAGATTGCATTTGTCGGAATCATGCAGTGGCTACCGGCGCGACTTCGCGGCGATCAAGCAACCGCTCTCGGATGGCAGTGCCGCATGTGGCGTGCGATTGGATATGTTCGCTCCGGACTGCAGTTGTTGGCGCCGCGTCTGTTCAGACAGCACAGTTTCTCCAACTACCTCGACTTTCGCTCGGAGCGCGCGATGCTCAGCGACGTCGCACCTTTGATGAACTTGTCAGATGCGGCGCCGGACAGCGAGAAGAAGCCCTCGATTTCCACGGAAAAGCCAGTGTGGGCCAACTCATGAAACACGCTATGCACCTCTGCAACAGCCGAACGACGCGCAGAAGCACTTGCCTGGCGACGGAACATGGCTATGAAATGGGCCCTTGCGCTGATACCGCGTGGCGAGGAGGCACGTCATGAAGTTTCTGCTCGTCCACAACTACTACCAGCAAGCCGGGGGCGAAGACGAAGTTTTTGCCGACGAGGTCGAGTTGCTGCGAGACCACGGCCACGAAGTCGTCACCTACAGCGTGCACAATGACTCGCTGCGCGACACCGGCCGCCTGAAAATGGCGGCTAATACCATTTGGAACGGTCGAACTCGCGCCGAATTGCAAACCCTTATCCGCCGCGAAAAGCCGCTGTTGATGCACTGCGCCAATACGTTTCCGCTCGTTTCACCCGCCGCCTACTACGTTGCACGGGCGGAGGGAATGGCGGTGGTGCAAACCTTGCACAACTATCGATTGCTGTGTCCGAATGCGCTTTTCTTCCGCGCGGGAAAAGTCTGTGAAGATTGCCTCGGAAAGCTCTTTGCATGGCCGGCCGTGCTTCACGGTTGCTACCGTGAAAGTCGTGCGACGACCGCCGTTACCGCGGGCATGCTGGCAACGCACCGCGCGATCGGCACCTGGAAACATCTTGTAGACCGGTACATTGCACTGACGCAGTTCGCCGCTGACAAGTTCATCGCCGGCGGATTGCCGGCCGATAAGATCGTGGTCAAGTCGAATTTCATCACGCCCGACCCCGGCCCCGGCCAAGGAAGAGGCGGTTACGCGCTTTTCATTGGACGCTTGGTAGCTGAGAAGGGTGTGCCGACGCTGCTCGAAGCCTGGCGCCAGGCGCCAGGCGGATTGTCGCTCAAGATTGTCGGCGATGGTCCGCTGGCAGGCAGCGTGCGTGAGGCCGCGGATCAATCTCCTGCCATCGAGTGGCTAGGCCGGCGCAGTCGTTCGGAAGTGCACAAGTTGCTTCAGGACGCCGCCCTACTAGTCGCTCCCTCCGAATGGTACGAGGGAGCGTTGCCACGCACGATTTTAGAAGCGCTGGCGGCCGGCACGCCGGTTGTTGCATCGCGGTTGGGGTGCATGGCCGGCGGAGTGGATCATGGTCGCACGGGCCGGCTGTTCAAACCAGGCGACGCACTTGATCTGGCCGCACAGGTTGAGGGGCTTTCCTCCGATCCTCGCTTGTTGCTGGCCAGCCGGCGCGCGGCTCGCAAAGAGTACGAGGACCGATACACCGCCGCGCACAACTACAGGCAATTGATGGCTGTTTATGCAGATGCGCTGCGAGCACGAGGCAATCGTGCCGCCGCGGAAGCCTGCCTCCAGTCGGACGTGCCCGAGCCGCGCGTCTCGAATCCGAAGGTCCAATTGCAGCCATAGGACCGCCCACTTACACGAACCAGATGCATCCAATTTGCGACCTTGAAGATCAGTATCCTTTCACCCCTTGTTGAACCGTAACATGAGTGTGGCAATTGTATCAGGATCCGCTGGATTGATCGGCTCGGAAGCCGCACGGTATTTCGCGGGCCGCGGCATGCATGTCGTCGGCATCGACAACGATATGCGCAAACGGTTCTTTGGCGCTGAGGCGTCGACCGCTCGGCAAGCCGACCGCCTACGCAATGAACTGGGCAACGACTATCAGCACGTCGAGGTCGATATTCGAGACGGGGAGGCGATCGACCGTCTTTTCAAGCTCTATGGGCGCGAGATTTCGCTAATCGTTCATACTGCGGCGCAGCCGTCGCACGACTGGGCCGCCCGCGAGCCAAAGACCGACTTTGGCGTGAACGCTCAAGGCACGCTGAACATGTTAGAGGCGACGCGGCAGTTCGCCCCCGAGGCCACGTTCATCTTCACGTCAACGAACAAGGTGTACGGCGACACGCCAAACCGGCTGCCCTTGGTCGAGCAGGAAACGCGCTTCGAGATCGAGCCCGATCACATCTACGCGCTTGGCATACGCGAAGACATGTCGATCGATCACACGCTACACAGCGTGTTTGGGGCGTCAAAGGTCGCGGCCGACGTGATGGTGCAAGAGTACGGTCGTTACTTCGACATGAACACCGCCTGCTTCCGCGGCGGCTGCCTGACCGGTCCCAGCCACTCGGGCACGCAACTACACGGCTTCCTGGCATATCTGATGAAGTGTGCCGCGACGGGAACCCCTTACACCGTGTTCGGCTACAAGGGAAAACAGGTCCGCGACAACATTCACAGTGCCGATCTGATTCGCGCGTTCGCCGAATTCGCCAAGGCACCCCGTTCGGGCGCTGTCTACAACATCGGTGGCGCGCGGCACAGCAACTGTTCGATGCTTGAGGCGATCGAGCTTTGCCAGGAAATCACCGGCCGCGAGCTAAATTGGTCATACGCCGAGCAAAATCGCTCCGGCGACCACATATGGTGGGTTAGCGATGTCAGCAAGTTCGCCGGTCACTATCCGAATTGGCAGTTGCAATACAGCGTCCGCGACATTCTCGTCGAGATTCACGAAGTCAACGCTGAACGCTGGCAGGAGGCAGTGGCCCAATGATCGACCATGGCAGGCACAACGTACTAGGCATTCGCATCGACGCGGTCGACTTCGAGGCCGCCATCGACCGCATCCTCTCCGCTGCACGCGCGGGTCGTCCGCTGGCCGTCTCCGCGTTGGCCGTACACGGACTGATGACCGGCGTGCTGGATCCGGTGCATCGCTACCGACTGAATCGCTTCGACATGCTCGTGCCCGATGGCCAGCCGGTTCGCTGGGGCCTGAATTGGCTACACGGACTCAATCTGCGTCGTCGGGTGGATGGCCCTTCGCTGATGCTAAAAACTTGCCAGCATGCCGCCGCGGACGGCGTACCGATTTTTCTCTTCGGCGGCACGCAGGAATTGCTCGATACGCTGGCCTCGCAACTGCTTGAACTCGCGCCAGAATTAAAGATCGCTGGCTGTCGGGCGTCGAAATTCCGACAACTGCAACCGGTCGAACGTGCAGAGCTCGTCGCAGAAATTCGCTCGAGCGGCGCGCGGATCGCAATGGTCGGTCTCGGCTGCCCCCGGCAGGAAGTGTTCGCTTTCGAACTGCGTGAAGCTCTTTCGATGCCAATCCTGGCCGTCGGAGCGGCGTTCAATTTTCATGCCGGCGAACTTGCTCGCGCGCCGGACTTCATGCAACGCAATGGCCTTGAATGGCTGTTTCGCCTGGCCCACGAACCGCGCCGGTTGTGGCGCCGCTATGTGCTGCTTAATCCCTTGTATCTGACCTATCTCGCATTGCAGAAGGCCGGCCTTCGCTCATTTGATCCACATGATGCAGTTCAACCCATGCAGGAGCTATCCTACGGTTAGTCGCGCTGAGACGCAGCGGAGAGCGACGTTGGTCTTTGGCCGCTGTTCGGGGAGTTTCTCTTGTTATACGAGTCCGACGAGAGGAGCACCCCCAAACACGGCGGCCTGCATGCAAGGTATTATTCGGCGTCTCAACGGCCCGGGCTTCGGCATCGTTACAAATCACTCATGAACACGAATCCAATCACACAAAATGCCGTAAGCCAGCAGCCGCAGGCGATAAGCCGCCGCGTGCGCGCCGCTCAACTGTGGAAGCGGTTTCACTCTGTGGGGACCGGCCTGGTCTCGCTGGTCGATCAAGCGGTTGTCAGTGCTACGAGCTTTGCTACCGCGGTCATTATCAACCGTGCCTGTTCGCAGGACGAAGTCGGTCTGTATTATCTCAGTTTGTCGCTCGTGCTGGTGGCCATCGGGGTTCACGAACGCCTGATCGCAGCTCCGTACACGATCTACTCGCGGCGTTTTCGCGACCCTGAGCGGGCGGCCTACGCAGGCAGTGCCTGGGTACACCACGCAACACTAACCGTGTTGGCCATCGCGATCTTGCTGCTGGCGATCGCCGGCCTGACGTTCACAGCTCCCGCTACACTGCTACCAGCATTGTGGGCGCTATTGGGTGCCGGCCCACTGCTGTTGCTGCGGGAGTGGATTCGCCGTTTCGCCTTTGCGGATCTCGATTTTACCACCGCATTGGTAATCGACTTGGTAGTGGCGATCGCTCAACTCGCCGGCCTGTTAGTGGTGGCTTACTTCGGCCGCCTGACAATCTTCAATATCTACGTGGTCATGGGTATGGCTTGCGGATTGGCATCCCTGGGCTGGTACGCACTGCGACCTCCGCAAGTACGCTTCGAACGGCCCCGCATGATGAAGGACTGGAAGAGCAATTGGTCGTTCGGCCGTTGGGCTCTGCGCAGCTATCTCGTGCACAATATCGTCCCCTATGCAATGGTCTGGATTGTGGGGGCGGCAACAGGCACCGTCGGAGCTGGCCTCCTGGGTGCGTGTACCACACTGATCGGACTGACCACACTGCTGCTCACCGGTGTCGACCGTTGGCTCACGCCGCGCGCGGCCTCGGCATTCTTTGAAGGGGGTAGTTCGGAACTCAAAGGCGTGTTGCTGCGAGCGGGCGCCTTCTTGCTGACATCACTGGCGCCGTTTTGCCTGTTTGTATTTCTAACGGGCCCCTGGTTGGCCGTATTCGTCTACGGCGAAGGCTACGAGCAAACAGGGCCGATTCTCGCCACGCTGGCAGCTGCCAGCATGACGACGTCGCTCGAAATGGTGGCCGGAATCGGTCTGTGGTCGGTTGATCGGCCACGAGCCAATTTCCTGGCCGACTTGTGCAGCGTGTCGGTAACCATATCGTCGGCCGTATTGCTGGTCCCACTCCTTCGCGCTGGGGCGCCGCGTTGGCGACTCTGTCGGGCTCAGCCACGGCAGCAGTCGCGCGGTCGATCACCCTGTTTTATGTGCTCGACTCTTCATCCCTCAGTCCGCACTTGCCCAACGAGGCCAGTACATGTCCATGAATTCACCGGCCGACTTGAAAGTCACCGTTATCATTCCCACGTTCAATCGCGCGAAATACATCCGCGACGCGGTGGATAGCGCACTGAACCAATCGCATCCTCCCTATGAAATTCTTGTCATTGATGACGGCTCGACTGACGAGACACCTGAAATATTGGCCGGGTATGGACCGTCCGTGCGAGTGATTCGTCAACCGAACCGCGGTCGCTCGGTCGCGCGTAATGTCGGCCTTGACCAGGCTCGTGGCGACGCAATCATGTTTCTCGATTCTGACGACATGCTGCTGCCGACAAATCTCGAGACTTGCGCTGCCGCGCTAGTCAAGGATACCAGAATCGGCGTGGTCTATTCCGACGCATTGATCGTCAACGACCGGGGGGATGCAGTCGAACTTTACTCGGAAGCGATGCCAGGGCTACGCCCTTCAGGAATGGTGTTGGCGGAACTTTCGCGTCGCTGCTTTCTCACCGTGTCGTCGATGGTGCGGCGTCAATGCCTGAGCGGCGTTCGCTTTGACACGAGCATGCATTGTGCCGAAGACTACGACTTCTGGCGACGGTTGGCCGGCAACTGGCACTTTCAATTTGTCGATGAACCTCTGATGTGTTATCGGCATCACGAATCGATGACCATTGCCTCGAACCGCCTGCAAGCGCTCAACGCCGAGCTCGCGGTTCAGCGCCATATCATGCAGGGCCGTGAATTTCGCGGTTTGTCCGCTGTGGAACGCGCTCGCTCGTTCTGCTCCCACGGCGCGAAGAATGCCATTCTCGGCCTCCACGAAACGGCGATGGCGTATTTCGCCCTGGCCACGCGCACGGCGCCTTTCTATCCGGGCGGATACGTCTTGGGGATGCTGGGCCTGTTGGGCAATCGCAGGCTCAAATACGCGATCATGAAACGCCGTCGGATGCTAGGCAATCAGCTCGGATTCAATGTGGACAGTACGAGTCTCTCGCTACTGGGGGCAAGCCAGCGGTTGCGCGACCCAGCCTATAAACAAGCCCAGGCTCAACTGATGGCATTCACCGGACGAATGCGCGCCTAACGCCCTCCGATTGGGAAATCTTTCGGGCTCGTCTCGTGCCTTGTTGTCGGGGAACTTTCCCCATCTCCGCCGCGTCTAACCCGCATGGGATCAGGTAGTATCCTAACCCCACCACCAGAATCCGTTGCTCGCGGAGCACTCGAAGGCGAATTCTTAATCCACTCCGACCTGGACGCATGGTTTCCGATCTAAGCTGTGATGTCAGTTCGCGGACGGAGCCTCCGCTCTCACCGGCGACGTTCCACGTTGGCGCCAGTCGGAACCCTGAAAATCGTTACCACCGCACCGTCGGTAATGCCTTCTTGGCCTATCCTTTCAAATAGAGCAGCAATGCTCTCGCCCTTTGCAATCCTTAGAAATCACTGCTGGCATTCACTTTGCATCGAACCGGCCCATGTCTCGCTCCCGTCGCAAGCGTGCAGCTCCACCCGAACGTCGTGCGGCGTTTCGCTTCCCAGTAAGCGGAATCCGGCGCGACGGCCAGCTTAAGATCGGTGAAATACCGTTTCCGGTCGTGGTGGTCGACGAATCGGCCGGTGGCTTCGCGGTCGAGTTTGATCACATCGCGGACTGCAGAGCGGGCGACATGCTCATGCTGCACGTCGGTGACGAGTGGTTCAAGGTCCTCGTCGTTTTCATTGACATGGAGGACGTAGGTGTCGAAAGGTTCGAAGGCTGTCACCTGACCAGCCGCACCCGGCTGGGTCTGAAACGCATTTCAGACGACGAAACGTGGGAGATGGCCCGGCAGTGCAAAGGAAGCATGACGCTGCTTCGTCGGCCGCGCATGTTTGCACTCACGCAGTCGATGTTGGGGTCCGCCGTTGCGATTGTTGCGGGTTTGTGTGTGATCGGCGGAGGAATTCTCTACGCGCTCAATCAATCCAGGCCGCTGAATCCAATAGACGGCAGTCACTCCGAAGCCCGCGTGGCAAAGATACGCAATCCTCTCGAATTAGCGCCAAAAGCCGTTCTGTCACTCAAACACGAAGTGGAGAAGCATCGTCGGTCAATCGGATCGGAACCCGACTCACGAGAACCTTGGAAACCGACGGGCACGGACAAGAAGACAAAGCGAGGTTCCGCCTCGAGCGAGACGCGCAATCGCCAGCTTGGAAAATTGCGGCTCCCTTCGGTACCGCCTGGTCTGTTAAAGGGTGCGCGCAAAGCGGCCGAGGCACCCAAGTTGTCTCATCTGCCGAACATCAAGTTGGACCGGGGCATCATCCGCTCTGCGCAACCCGATTTCCTCTTGAGGCCTGACATCTCCCGGCAACTCGGGCTAACAGAAGCTCAACGGATGCGTTTGCGCCGGTTGATGGTCGAGAGCCGAACTGCCGCGAAGTCGCTGTCGGAGGTGATCGGCGAAGACGATCCGCAACTGATCTTGGGCCGCCGAAGCTTGGGACTTCTAACCACCGAGCAAAAGCAAGCGCTCTCAACACTTCAGCAAAACCAAAGTCCGGAATCGGTACCCGACAATGGCGACTCGTCGCACCGCACTCAACCTTCAGACCCTGAGCCTTCTCGCAATTCTTAGCGCCCCATCGTCCTCGGCTTGCGGACCGTAAGTGGCAGAGCTCCTAGCTCGGCAAGTATGTAAAGGGGGGCAAAATTCGAGGTGGTTGCTCCACGCCGGCGGTTCCTCGGCACGAACGTCGGGCCACGACGGCCGTGCTGTCCCATTGCGATGTTACTGAGTGAACGGACAGCTTATAACGGAGCCGGCACCGGTTCTACTACTCTGTCAAAAGGGGCTCCATGAACGCTAAGACCTTGCTGCGGTCGTTCGGACCGGGAATCTTAGTTGCCGCCACCGGCGTTGGCGCCGGCGATTTGGCAACGGCATCGTTTGCCGGCAGCACCCTTGGTCTGGCTATTCTGTGGGCTGCCGTGCTAGGCGCCTTTCTGAAGTTCGTGCTGAACGAGGGGCTCACACGCTGGCAATTGGCCACCGGGAGCACGCTCATCGAGGGTTGTGTGGAACGGCTTGGACGACCGGCTCGCTGGTTCTTCCTGGCCTACTTGTTCGTTTGGAGCTATTTTGTCGCCGCGGCATTGATGGGAGCGGTCGGCGTGACATGCCATGCCATCTACCCGCTGACCGATTCGGCTGCTCGCGACAAAATCATCTACGGCGTGCTGCACAGCCTGGTCGCCGTGGCGCTGGTCCAGATCGGAGGATACAAGCTTTTCGAAAGAGTGATGAGCGTTTGTATCGCGGTGATGTTCGTCGTCGTACTGGTGACGGCAGTCGCACTACGCCCCGACCCGATAGACATGATCCGTGGTTTACTAGTTCCGAGAATCCCCACGGGCGGAGCGGTTTGGACGATCGCGCTTTTGGGCGGCGTGGGCGGAACGGTCACCATTCTGTGCTATGGCTACTGGATTCGCGAGGAAAATCGCACCAGCGTCGAAGATCTTACAACCTGTCGCGTCGATCTGGCGGCGGGCTACGCGGCGACGGCTCTGTTCGGTCTGGCAATGGTCATCATCGGCAATTCTCTTGGCGAACTTCCCGGCGGCGGAGCGACATTGGTTGTCGAAATGTCGCAGAAATTGAAATTAACCTTTGGTCACGCCGGCCCGCTGGCCCGATGGGCTTTTTTGGCCGGAGCTTGGGGCGCGGTATTCAGCAGCCTGTTTGGCGTGTGGCAAAGCGTGCCCTACTTGTTCGCCGACCTGTGGCGGATGCGCGGCGGAGAGCGGCATCACGAAAGGGTCGATACGTCGAGCCTCCCCTACCGCGGCTATCTGTATGCGATCGCGGTAGTGCCAATCCTAGGGATGGCGGGCACCAATTTTCGTCTGGTGCAGCAATCCTATGCCGTTGTGGGGGCCGCGTTCGTACCCATGCTGGCCGTCGTGCTGCTGGTGCTCAACGGACGAGCCGATTGGGTCGGCAGCCGTTACAAAAATTCGTGGCTCACCGTGCTGATCTTGATCGGCACGCTGCTCTTCTTCCTCTATGCTTCAGCCGTTGATTTGAGCGCAAGTTAGCGTAGCGGGGGGGGGGTGAATCCATCTCCGAATCTAAGGCTCGCTTGCCGACGAATCCGCGCAGCTGCATCAATTGGGCCTCGATGGATGCGATTCGAGTGATCTCGCTGGCCGTGTTCGATGGGAGCCGATCCGCACGGCGACACCGAGGTTGGCAATCAACCGGCGAAGTTTCTTAATTTTACCCGGGACTATTGACGATAATTTATATCCGGGTAAAACTCCAGGAAACTCCCATTCAACCGAGGAATCGCACGCCATGCACCCAACGGCATCTAGCCACTGTATTGCTTTTGAAGGGTTCGAGCGGATCGCATCGGGCGAAATCAAGAACGTGGTCGCCAAGACCAAGGCCGTGCTTGAACGCGGAGAGCGGGCGCCAGTGCTCGTTTTTGACGAAACCACCAGCGAACTTTTGGAGGTCGACTTTCGCGGCCCATTGGGAGACGTCCTACGTCGACTGGAGCTGCCGGAGACGCGCTCAAGCGTCGACTCGGCGGGGCGGCACGCTAAAGGTGCTACGGACTCCACCCCGCGGGGCCGTGGCCGGCCAAAGCTGGGCGTGGTGGCGCGCGAGGTCACACTGCTCCCCCGGCATTGGGAATGGCTCAGCGCGCAGCCCGGCGGAGCCTCGGTTGCCTTGCGCAAGCTGGTGGACGACGCTCGTCGCTCGCGGCAAACGGCTGACGCAATTCGTCGCGGTCAAGAGGCTGCCTACCGGTTTCTGCACGCACTGGCGGGAAACCTGCCGGGGTTTGAGGAGGTGACGCGGGCCCTGTTTGCTCCCAACGCGGAAAAATTCCACGAGCTCACCGAAACCTGGCCCACCGACGTACGCAATCACGCCCGTCGGCTGGCCGCCGCGGCTTTTGAGCCGACGGCACCAAGCAAACCGGCTTCTTGAAGGTGCCGCGTGATGGTCACCCGTTGCCACGGAATTGCTTGAATTTGAGCCAGGGCGCCTCGTATGATTGCCAACTTGATGATCGGCAGCAACGCGCACTGATGGGGAGTACGGCGTTGAAATCACAACCAGCCGTGGAGAGTTTTTCGCCCGGGCCCCGGGCTCGAACGGTGCGCGATCGGCGCGGTGCCGTTCTGAGCGTGCCGGCCGACTGGGTTCACCTGCCGCCGGGTGATGCCGCATTGACCCGACGGGTCAAACTTGCCGGCCCACATTGGCGGGTGCAAGAGAACAAGGGAGGCCGGGTGTACTCGCACGGGTTGTGGGCGCCCGCGGAACTAATTGAGCGAATTCGCAAGCAACTGTTCGCGGAACGTTCCACGGCGAGCTACGCCAAACGGCGACAGGCCGATGCCGAGCGCCGCCGTCGGGCTCAGGCCGAATACGTCGAAGACTTTTTCCATGCCGTGATGGCGTATCTCGCATTTCACAACCGATACCAGAAGTTGGCGCAACGGCTGGCCCGCGCCGTTACGTTGCACGCGACGCCCGTTGGCAGCGGCACGGTGGCCCGCACCAAGCGAATCCCGGTCGAAAAGCGAGCCGAGGCGGCGGTCATTGCCTGGCTGAGACACCAGACCACAGCCTACGACGCGATGACTATTCCTCGCACCAAAGGCAAACGCCGCGAAGTTCGTCGAATGCTCGCGCAGAAATCGAAGGAACTGCTGGAGTCCTATCGGCGCGGAAAGGACGCGAAGAGCACGTGCCCCCTCGTTCGCACGCTCAGTGGCGCGCATTCCAATCCAAAATATATGCAGCAGATCGAAACACCTGGTCGGCCCTTGATAGTGCAGTGAGCTACAATGGCACGCGTCTCGCCGCTAGCCGGACTGGAAGGTGAAATGATGCTCCATAGACGCCGTTGGGTTTTCCTACTTGGCTTTGCGCTAGTAAACGGCCTTGGAATATCCGTCGCGTTCGCCGTCGCCGTTGAAAAGCCGCATCCAAACATCCTCTTGATCTGTGTCGATGACCTCAAGCCAGCGCTCGGCTGCTACGGAGATGCATTGGCACGCTCCCCGAACATCAACCGGCTGGCCTCGCGTGGTTTGCTCTTCGAGCGGACCTATTGTAATCAAGCTGTTTGCGCACCGTCGCGCAATGCACTGCTCACGGGATTGCGACCACAGACAACCGGCATTTACGATCTCGGCACGAACTTTCGCCAGGCCACTCCAGACGCGATTGCACTGCCGCAGTGGTTCAAGCAACATGGCTACCAAAGCGAAGGCTTGGGTAAAATCTTTCACGTGGGCCATGGCAATCACGAAGATCCGGAATCCTGGTCGGTGCCGCACTGGAAGGCGAACGTTGTGGCCTATGTACTGCCGGAAAGCCGAGCCGGCGGTGAATTGACTCGCGAGGAGGCCTTGTTCGCCAATCGATCGGCGCGAGGTCTGCCGAGAGGGGCCGCTTACGAACGTGCCGAAGTGCCAGACAACGCATATCCAGACGGCATCCTGGCCGATGAAGCGATCCGCCGCCTGCAAGCCGCAGCCACGCGGCCCGGGCAGCCCTTCTTCATGGCGATCGGTTTTGTCAAACCGCACCTCCCCTTTTGTGCACCGGCGAAATACTGGGATCAATATCGTCGGGAAGACTTCAACCTGGCCTCCCGTCGTACGCCTCCAGACGGCGCGCCCTCCTACGCGCCGCAGTTTGGCGGTGAGCTGCGGCAATATGCCGGAATTCCGAAGCAGGGTCCTGTTCCCGACGAGCTGCAGCGGACCCTGATCCACGGCTACTATGCCGCCGTAAGCTACATGGACGCCCAACTAGGCCGCGTGGTTGACGAGCTTGATCGGCTCAAATTGGCGGACAACACGGTGATCGTATTGTGGGGCGATCACGGCTGGCACCTGGGCGACCATGGTATTTGGTGCAAGCACACCAACTACGAACAGGCCGCTCACATTCCGCTGCTCATCGTGGCTCCGGGCTTTGCCAAGCCCGGAACCAGAACCACGTCGTTGGCCGAGTCGGTCGACATTTATCCAACTCTTTGTGAACTGGCCGGGCTGCCGACGCCGTCCATGCAAGCGCTCGACGGCCAAAGTCTCGTGTCCGTGTTGTGCAACCCCGAGACGACATCCAAAACCGCCGTCTTTCATGCATATCCCAGAAATCCACGCGGCAAGGGGACGCTGGTAGGTCGCGCCGTGCGCACGGCGCGCTATCGCCTGGTGGAGTGGAAGAACCCGGGCGCGCCCGCGGATACTTCCGACCTGGAACTCTACGACTATCAGTGCGATCCGGAAGAGACTCAGAACCTCGCTTCATCACGCCCAGCATTGGTAGCAGAGTTGCGGGCCGAGTTGGCAAAGGTGCCGGAGGCCAAACCACCGTTCACATCGCCTCGGCCAGTGGAAAACGCAAAAGCGAGTCGCTAGGCCTACGCCGCCATGCGGCGTTGCTTGCGCTTTTCAATGCTGTGGCGTAGCTTGCGCACGTGCTTGCCGTAACGCCAGGCCGTGTGCCGCAGCAGCGTGAGGGCCGGCTCGTTCCATGACGGCGCCGTTTGGCGGCGCTGAGCGATTTCCTGGTAGTGGCCAATCAACTGTGGCCAAGTCCACTCAAGGTAAGGTCGCTGCGTAAAGAAGGCGAAATGCGCAAACAATGCGTCGCCGCAAGCCGCATTCGAGCGGCCAAGGCGGCGCGGCAACTCGACCGTCAAGAACAACTCCTCGTCGACGACCCCGCCATGAACCTCCGGCACGCGGCAAAGATCCTCTCCCAGCCACGACACGACATTGACCGAGAACCGACGCCGTCCGTCGACGGGCAGGTCTGTAAGTTTCCAGCGTTCCCAGTTTCCGCAACGCAGTTCGTCGAGAAACAGGCCATGAAGCTTGCAGGCAAACTCGCCGCACGCCCAACCGTTTCCGTCCAGACAGAAATTCTCTACTTCACCCCAGGTTCGTGGTATGAGGCCAGCTTGTTGCAGGAAATGCGAACAGACTCCGTTGTTGACGACGTTGCCGAGCACAACGACTGGTTCGCGATGTGCCAGGCGAAAACGCACCAGGTTTTCAACGGCGTCCGGAGCCATATAGACGATGTCGTCGTCGAACCGTAAGTACAATGTGTCGGGCTCGCAGTACTCCGCAAAGAACCGCCAGATGTTCTGCCCAATGTTTAAATCGGACCGTACCGGCTTTTGGCAAATTCTGAAAAAGTCCGGATGCTCGGCGGTGATCTGCTCTACGTAGCGGGCGTCATCTGGATCGTTAGTGTTGAGCCACCAATGGTGCTCGTCGATGACGTGGCGCTGCGCCAACAAATGCGGCACGAGCGCCGCCAAATAACGACGACGGCCTGCGGGAGTCACGCTGATCACGCGCATTGCTGGATCCCCGATGATGTGTCCGCGCCTTGAACGTGGCGGGAAACGGATGCTTCCATCGGGGTATGCGGGCCCGGACGGAAGCGAAGAAGTGCCTACCTAGGGAATATCGGCCAATCCACCAGGGGCCTTTTGGCATTTCGGCAAGGCACTTCGCGCGTATTCGGCGGGTCATGCCGCCGGTGCTAGCGGATTGGCCGCGGTGCGCGGCAACCAACGAACCGCACTGCCTGGAATATGCCCGTCCTGCGGCGTAACTCGTACTGGAAATCCCACGCCGGGCCGCGCCGCGCGCCGGAACAAGGTCGCCCATATGGAAAACTGGCGGCTGGACTTGATATATTCCATTATTGGCATATACTGGCGACATGCCACGAACCGCCGCAAGCGCCGATGTTTTCCAGGCCATTGCCGAACCCCGGCGACGACAGATCATCGACCTGTTGCGGGGAGGAAGCCAGCATGCCGTCGGTGAGCTCGTCGACCACTTGCGGATGCCGCAGCCAGCAGTTTCCAAGCATCTCGGTGTGCTGCGAAAAGTGGGACTGGTATCCGTCAGCAAGCAAGGGCAGCGACGGCTCTACCGATTGGAAGTCGAGCGGCTCAAGCCCGTGCATCAATGGGTCAAGACGTACGAGCGCTACTGGAGCCATCAACTAGAAGGCATCAAACAGCGAGCCGAACGGACGGCTCGCGAACGGTCGTCGCACAACAACGCAACCTCCAACGACGTGGAGCAATAAACATGGCCGCGGGCACCATCGAAACAACGGTACACACGCTGGAGATTTGCAAAGAGGAGCTGATCGCCGCCCCGCCAGACATTGTCTTCGAGGCAATCCTGGAACAACTCGGCCCTCACAACGCCACCGGACCGGATTCCCCCTTGCCAATGAGAATTGAACCCTGGCCCGGAGGCCGCTGGTATCGCGATTTGGGCGACAATGCGGGCCATTTCTGGGGACACGTACAGGTGTTCAAACCGCCGTTACTGCTGGAGATCTGCGGACCACTGTGCATGTCGTATCCGGCGGTCAACCACGTACAATATCGTCTATCGCCCGAGGGCGACAAAACACGGTTGACGCTCCAGCATCGCGCGATCGGTCAGATAATTGCCGAACACCGCGACGGCATGCCGGGTGGCTGGGCGCACGAGCTATCGACTGTTCGAAAGGTCGCGGAGCGTCGAGTAAGCGACCTCAATGGGTCGTAAATCGGAAGCGGTCGATAAAATCAGTAGGTAAATTACCGATCGAGCTTTGCTTTCTAGTCAGCGAGACACACCATGGACAGTGAGCCCTCCCAGCACGGTGCAAGGCGCAAGAGACATCCGATGGTTACAGTCCTTTTCATTGTATTGGCAATCTTGTTCGTAGTGGTCGTGGTGTTCGCTGGTATTGTGGCCATGCAGCCATCGGAATTTCGCGTGACGCGATCCGCCACGATGCCCGGACCTGCAGAGGCGGTCTTCGCCCAGGTAAACAACCTTCACAATTGGCAGCAGTGGTCACCATGGGCAAAGCTCGACCCTCAGGCCCAAAATACCTACAACGGTCCGGACTCGGGCGAAGGCGCCATCTTCCAATGGATCGGTAGCAACCAGGTCGGCGAGGGCAAGATGACGATCGTGGAAAGCCGCCCACATGAGCTGGTCAAAATCAAGCTCGAATTCCTCAAACCCTTTGCCGCCACGAACACCGCGGAGTTCCGCTTCAGGCCAAATGGAGATCGGACCGACGTCACGTGGACGATGTATGGCACCAACAATTTCATGAGCAAAGCTATTCATTTGGCCTTGAACATGGATAAGATGGTCGGCGGCCAATTTGAAGAGGGGTTGGCGAATATGAAATCGGTACTTGAAGCTCCAACCCGTGAATAGCGAAAGGCCTTCGCATGCACACCGACGCACCTACGAAAGCGGTATCCGCAAAAATGGTGTGGGCTGGACGGATCATGAGCACGCTGGCCGTCCTGATGCTGCTGACAAGTGGGGCAATGAAACTGGCAAAGCCAGACGCCGTCGTCGAGACCTTCACGAAATTGGGCTATGATCCAAAACTCACGATTGCGATCGGGGTTGTCGAACTTGTTTGCACGTTGGTTTATGTCTTCCCCCAAACCGCGGTGCTGGGGGCGGTTCTGCTGACCGGCTATTTGGGCGGCGCAACGGCAACGCACGTTCGCGTCGAAGACCCGGCTATTTCGGTCGCCGCTCCAGTTTTCTTCGGCGTATTGGTTTGGTTGGGTTTGTTTCTGCGTGATCCCCGGCTGAGAGCTTTGTTGCCTCTGCGTGCGTAGCATGATCGAATACTTTGCATCACGTCCAATTGCGAGGAGCTCGGAATGAGCGGTGTACGCGTACTTGTTGGCACGCGCGAAGGCGCATTCATCCTGACGTCCGACGGCAAACGCCAGGCTTGGGAAGTCGTCGGGCCACACTTTGGCGGCTGGGAGATCTATCACGTCAAGGGCTCCCCCGCCAATCCCGATCGGCTCTACGCCTCGCAGTCGAGTGGTTGGTTTGGCCAATTGATCCAGCGATCGGACGACGGAGGGCAGACCTGGGAGCCGGTCGACAACAAGTTCGCGTACGAGGGCACGCCCGGCACGCATTTGTGGTACGATGGCACGCCACACCCCTGGGAGTTCAAGCGCGTTTGGCATTTGGAGCCTTCGCGAACCGACCCGGATGCCGTCTACGCCGGTGTGGAGGACGCGGCGCTGTTTCGCACCACCGACGGCGGTCGCTCGTGGCACGAACTTCCGGGCCTGCGCGAGCATGGCTCGGGTAAGTTCTGGCAGCCGGGGGCTGGGGGCATGTGCCTGCATACAATTTTGATTGACCCAAGCAATCCACAGCGACTTTACATTGCGATTTCGGCAGCCGGCGCTTTTCGCTCCGACGACGGCGGCAGTTCGTGGCAGCCGATCAACCAAGGCCTGAAGTCGCCTTACGTGTTGCCCGACCCGGACGCGGCGGTTGGCCATTGCGTGCATCGCATCGCCATGCATCCCGCGCGGCCAGACGTGCTATTCATGCAGAAACACTGGGACGTGATGCGGAGCGACAATGCTGGAGACGAGTGGCACGAAGTGAGCGGCAACTTGCCTAGCGATTTCGGTTTTCCGATCGACGTCCACGCGCACGAGCCGGAAACCATTTACGTCGTGCCTATCAAGAGTGACTCAGAGCACTATCCGCCCGATGGTAAGCTGCGCGTCTATCGCAGCCGTAGCGGAGGCAACGAGTGGGAGGCGCTCACTGACGGGTTGCCGCAGAGTGACTGTTACGTGAACGTACTGCGAAACTCGATGGCCGTCGACTCGCTGGATCCTTGTGGCATTTATTTCGGCACGACCGGCGGACAAGTGTACTGTTCTGCCGATTCCGGCGATCACTGGGCTCCGATCGTCCGCGACCTGCCACCCGTACTAAGCGTCGAGGTGCAAGCGTTGTCATGACCGGTGCAGCCGCAATACGCGTGATGCTGCCGTTGCATCTACGGATGCTGGCGAAGGTTGGGCCAGAGGTGGAGATCTCCCTCGACGGTCCCGTGACGCAGCGAACGGTTCTCGATGCGCTTGAAGCGCGGTATCCAATGCTGCGCGGCACCATTCGCGATCATGTCACGCAACAGCGGCGGGCATTCCTTAGGTTCTTCGCTTGCGAGGAGGATCTATCGAATGAATCGCCCGATTCTCCGCTGCCTGATGCGGTCGCATCGGGAGCGGAACCCTACTTGGTGATCGGAGCGCTCGCGGGCGGTTAGTCTGAAGTCACTAGGATTCGGGAACGTTCTCCGTGCCGACTCGCAACCGTGGGAGCAACATCAGGCCCAGGCCCGCCGAGCCGTGCTCCTTTTCCACCGCCGTCAAGAGCCCTGGCTTTCGTGTCGAAAGCCTGTCGCAGCTAGCGGCGCTTGAGCAGCTTTTGCGCCTCGACGGCCCAGAAAACGACGCTACTCAGGGCAATGCACAACAGCAGGTCCATTGCGGACAGGGGCGCCGTCTGAAACACGTTTTGCAACGGGGGCCAATAGACCACGGCTAATTGCAATCCAAACGTCAAGAGCACCGCGCCGAGGAGTGGCCGGTTCGAGAAGACGCCGATCCGGAACAACGAATCGCGGTTGGAACGCACTGCCATCACGTTGCCCATTTGAGACAGCGTCAGCACGGTGAACACGATCGTTCGCCATTGCACGTTGGTTGCGGACTCAAAAGCCCAATACCAATAGCCCATCGCCAGCGACACCAGGCCCATCAACAGGCCGATCCAAGCGATATCGCGCATCATGCCGCGACCAAATACGTGTTCGTTGGGCGGATAGGGTGGCCGCCGCATTGTATCGCTCTCGGCCTGTTCCACGGCCAGGGCCAAACCGGGCAAGCCGTCGGTCACCAGATTGATCCATAGAATCTGCAGCGGCAAGAGCGGGAGCGGCATGCCCACCAGCGGTCCGAGCACCATCACCCAAACTTCGCCAGCATTGCTGGTCATGGTGTACTTTACGAACTTGCGGATGTTGTCGTAGACGATACGGCCTTCCTCAACCGCATTGACGATCGTGGCGAAGTTGTCGTCGAGCAGCACCATCTGCGAGGCTTCCTTGGAAACGTCGGTGCCGGTAATGCCCATCGCAATGCCGATGTGCGCCTGCCGCAGCGCCGGGGCATCGTTAACTCCGTCGCCGGTCATCGCAACCACCTGGCCATTGCCTTGCAGGGCTCGCACGATGCGCAACTTGTGCTTTGGGGCCACGCGGGCATAAACCGCCGTCTGTTCGACAATCTCATTGAGCTGTTCCGGTGAGATTTGTTCCAACTGCTGTCCCGTGACAACACGCCCGCCGTCGTCGATCCGCAGCTGCGCGGCAATATGGCCAGCGGTCAGCGGGTGATCTCCGGTGATCATCATCGGGCGAATGCCGGCCGAGCGGCAGCGTGCAACGGCCTCGGCCACCTCGGGCCGGGGCGGGTCGAGCAGGCCCAGGATGCCAATGAACACCAGGTCCTGCTCAACCGATTCGACGTTGTCGGTTGGAGATTCCGCGAGGGCCCGAAACGCGGCACCCAGCACGCGCATTCCGCTAGCGGCTAGCGCTTCGTTGGCACTTGCAATGCGTTGCCGCCAGTTATCGTCAAGCGGTTTGACGTCGCCGCCATCCCACACCCGGTCACACGCGTCGAGGATGCAGTCGACCGCGCCCTTCGTAAAGGCCACGTACGCACCTTCCAAGTCGCGAATCATCGTGACAACCGAGTGCAGGGGTTCGTCGGAAACTCGGTCGGCGGATTCATCCAGGCTGTGCACCGTCGTCATCCGCTTGCGGTCAGAGTCGAACGGAACTTCCGCCACGCGCGGGCAGATGGCCAGCAGACGATTCTTTGGCAGTCCGAACCGCGCAGCCGCGACGACCAATGCCGCTTCGGTCGGGTCGCCTAGTGAATGAAATTCCTGCCGCTCCGAATCGAACTCAAGTTCTGCATCGTTGCACAGGGCTGCGGCCGTGAGCAGCAAGCTCAAGGATGAATTCTCGGCCGCTTGCGGCTTGGGAGCGTCGACGCCATTCCGACCGTCGGCCTGGGCGGCAAGCTCTCCTCTCTCGAGCGACTCCAACAGATCGAGTCGCTGCCCAGCCACGTCGAGCACCGTCACCGTCATTCGATTCTCGGTGAGCGTCCCCGTCTTGTCCGAGCAAATCACGGTTACCGAACCCAATGTCTCCACGGCGGGCAGTTTGCGGATGAGTGCGTTTCGCCTGAACATCCGGCGGGCGCCGATGGCCAAGGTCACGGTCGCCACGGCGGGCAGTCCCTCGGGCACAATGGCCACCGCCATACTCAGAGCAGTTAGTAGCATGAAACGGGGTTCTTCTCCCCGCAGCAACCCCATGACAAATACGATCGCCACGATGGCAATTGCCACGAGGGCCAGTGTTCGCCCTAATTGACCGAGCCGCCTCTGCAACGGCGTCGGCTCGGCTTCGATGGTCTGCATCGAGCGGGCTATCTGCCCCAACTCTGTGTCCATACCGGTGGCCGTGACGACGCCGTGACCGTGACCGTATGTCACCACGGTGCCCATGTAGGCCATGTTGGTGCGGTCGCCGAGCGGTAAATCGTCGCCTGCAACTGGCTCGGCTTGCTTGTCGACCGATTCGGACTCGCCGGTAAGTGCCGCCTCCTGCGTCTTAAGATTAACGCTTTCCAACAACCGGCAGTCGGCCGGCACGTTGTTACCCAACTCCAGCAAAACGATATCGCCGGGCACCAGTTCGCGAGCGGAAATCTCACGCACGATGTTGTCTCTGCGCATGCGCACCAACGGAACAGCAAACTTCTTCAAGGCGGCCAGCGCCTCTTCGGCGCGATAGTCTTGAACGAAGCCCAGGGTTGCGTTCAGCAATACGATGGCGAGAATCACCCCCGCATCGGTGTACTCCTCGAGGTAGAACGAGACCCCGGCTGCCACGAACAGCAGCAAGACCAGGGCACCGCTGGCTTGCTCCCAAAGAATGCGCCATGCCCCACGGCCACCTGTCTCGATGAGTTCGTTTGGACCATACCGAGCACGCAGAGATTCAACCTGATTCTCGCTCAAGCCCCGTTTCTCGTCGGAATTCAACTGCTCAAGCGATTGAGCTACTGTTTGCTTGTGCCAGTTGGTCACTTCGCCTTCCTTGCGTCGCACGAGTCTGAAGGTTTTCCGTCGAGCTACGGCCCGTCATTCTAGCGGATCAGCCCCACCAGGTGAGGATGTTCAAGGAAACGACTCGGGCGACCGGCGTTGGCGGGGTGAATAGTGTCGTGACCAGCAAAAGAGATCGCCAACCATTCTTCGTCGGGCGGATTCACTCGAAGGTGTCACGGCGGCTCTGGGGACGATCGAATGTCAGCTCGGGCCGCGTGGGTCGCACGCTTTCAGGTAGAAAACTGCCGTCATTTTCGCCGACTTCCGCGGCGATAAGCTCGTTGAGCACCGCGTTCATCCGCAGGATGACCTCCTTGTTTCGCTCCGGCTCGAGTGCGAGATTGTGCATCTCGTCCGGATCGTTTTTCAGATCGAACAGTTGCACGTCATTGTGTGCGAATATCTCGTCGATGGTCCGTGGCGTGTTGAACTCGCTGGGGGCGTAGTAGCGGCCGAACTTGTAGCGGCCATCGAACGCAAACGAAACAAAGCCGCGTTTGCCGAGGTCGATTTCCACCAAAGGCGGCACGGGGCGTTTCGTGAACGATTGAGACAGAGCGCGAAACAGGTAGTGGCCGTCGACCGTGGCGAGCCCCACGTAGTTGAAGAGTGCTGCCCGACGGATGGCGTGCGGGCTGGCATTCTCCGGGTCATCAAGCAAGATCGAAAAATCGTGACCCGGCAGAGCAGCAACTTCCGCCGGACATTGGCTAGTAGGCAAACCGGTAAGCCCATAGAACGTCGGGAGCAAGTCGAGATGACTGGTCACAGCGGAGCATTTGCTTCCGGGCTTACCTTGCGGATGTACGATCACCAAGGGAACGTGCGAATTGGCCTCGTAGCAAAACGGGCCTTTGCCTTTGAGTCCTCCGTGCGCACCAGCCATCTCACCATGATCAGCGCTGAACACGACGACCGTATTCTGCCACAATTGCATCTCATCCATGGCATCGACGAGCAGCTGTATCGCACGGTCGTTGTCGCGAATGCAGTTGAGATAGTAATCGTAGAAAACGGTCCACATGTCAGGTCGATTTGCAGGTATCAAGCCGAGGGCACTGGACCAGCCCTCGTGATACTCACGAAGTGCCGCCGGCATTCCGGCGCGCCTAGCGATTGCTCGAGACTCTGAGGGAGCGCGAAGCTCCAGTGCTCCCGATAAATGGAATTGGCCGGCGGAGGAGTAAGCACGCGCGGCACTGCGCCTTTTTGCACGGCTGGTTGATTCGCCAAATTGGCATCCGCGTACATAATGTCGTGCGGATTGAGAAAGCTGAGCACCATGAAGAATGGTGGCCCCCCCTCCTCACGCTGCCACGCCTCTTGTGTGCGCAGCCAGCGAACGCCCTCTGCCGCCGTGAAGAAGTCCTTCGTGTAACCATCATATGGTCCGCTCCGTACGTCACCGTCGGCGCTAAACTCGTCAAACCCGTAGGGCTTCAGGGCGTCGCTATAGTTGACCGAGTGCTTGTCCGCCAGAATCTGGGCGTTCATCTCAAACTTGCCGAAGTAGGCCGTTCTGTAGCCAAGACCTTTAAGCACCGAGCCCACATTGGGAAAGCTCGGGCTTAGGTTCGGCACATAGCCGTATTCCATCTGGTCGAAGACGCCCGTGACTTGTGGCGGCTGGCCGGTCAAGAATGCCGCCCGCGATGCGGTGCACATGGCCGAGGCAATGTAGTGATTGCAAAACGTCGTGCCCCGGCGCATGAGTGCCCTGCGCGCTGGTAGGCGATAGTCGCCCGATGCGCTGAGATGATATGCCTCCTGGTCACAAATGACAAAGATGATGTTGTAGGGGCGACGGTTGCTGGCGTCGCCTCTTGCATCGGCCACCGCACCGGCGCCGGCCTCGCATTTCTCCGTAGGCAGCCAAGCCAGAACGGCGACCACGGTCGCTATGGCCGCAGACCGAAACCAAAGGGCGCTATCCATTGTTGCTTACCTCCCACGGAGACTGTGCAAGCGCCTCAACGACCACCTGCAATCAAGAGGTGCGGGCGCAAGCAACCGTAGGAGCCGAAACGAGTAGCGTCAATTGAGCCACAATCCGGTAGCCTTTTCGCGGGCCGTCGTTACCGGTTGTGCTGGTTGGGAAGGCAACTCGCACTTGGCTTGTGAAGCCACCTCAGGACCGGCTAGGACATCAATGCGGGTGCCGGTGTCCTTTCGACGGTTTCGCCCCCGGCTCCATGACCAGTGGCAATCCCAGCATGTCGCCGTTAGGTTCGAAGCCGCCACCGTCGACGTCCACGAAGATCGGATTGCCCACGGCACACGGCATGTCTTTGCCATGGTCGGGTCCCATTACCGGCCCCAACTCTTTGCCTTCACCGGCGCAGGCCACAACCAGGTGTGCATCACGATCAACCGCGATCGGAATGGTCTGATCGAAGACCACCGTGTCCTGGTGGAACATTTGCGGATGCGTGCGTTCCGTGAAGTTTACATTCTCGGCGGGCTGGCCGTTGATGAACACCTGTACGCGGTTCACTTTCAACCAGTTTGGGCATTGCACCCGAACCTTCAGCGCCAGTTTGCCGCCCGGAGCTACCAAATCATCGCCTACATCGGCAGTGTCGCCATCACGTTCGGCCGCGGCCGTCACTTCCAAGAACGGACCGTTGGTCATCATGATATTGCCGTGCTCGCAGGTGTGAACCAGTTCGGCCACGGACGCTTTGGTCGGATCCTCCACGGGCGACTTGATGTAGTTGCGCAGCCAGCCCGAGCCATGGAAGTTCCAATGGGCGTCAGTATTCACAACGGCCGGCATGCGGTAGCCCAGGTTCATCAGTTGCAGCCAGTGGAAGATCGCGTTGCCCTGCTCTCGTTCGTTGGGAAGCGTTTCGGGGTTTTTGAAGATGTTATCGAGTGGATGCACTTCGATGACGTCCATGAAACTGAACATCTTCTCGAAGCCGCCATCGGGCGAACCGTTCGTGTCGCGGTCACCAACCATCTGTGGAATGTTCGGATGGTTGATCTGCACGAGCTTTTCCGAGTTGTTATCCCACATGGCCAGCCGCTCGATCTGCACGACCGGATCGACGTCGGCCTGAGGACCGCCGCCGTCCTGCGTGCGAGGGTGGGGCACCAGCGGAAACGCATTCTGATGATTGATTGGCAGAGGCCGGCCGGTGAGTTCCATGCCCGGGCAGGTCAGCATCCGGTCGAAGGCCTGAAAGTGCTCCAGGTGCGGATCGTAAACGGTCACACGGTTGTGCTCGGTGCACGGGGCAAATTCAATGTGCTCGCTCAGCAGATTCAGCACCCGCCCCCGTTGGCTCGACGTATTGTCGCCCGAAGGGGTCGAATGGCTGTGAAAGTCGGCGCTCAGCCAGCCGCGCGTGTCAACAGTTCGCTTGAGCTCCGCCACCAACAGCGTTTCATCGCCATCGGCGACTTCGACCACCGTAAACACAGCATCATATTCCGGCCCGTGACTAACGACTACGTCGTACGCGCCGGGAGCTAATGCCGTGCGAAAAGCACCATTTTCGGTGTAGAAAACGTTACGCACTCCGTGAATCGCGCTATCCGGTCCGAAGTTGGGAGTGGGCGTTCCCTCGCGGCCGGCGAACTGAACTTTACAGGCGATTGGCTTGCCGTCCCTGCCCGTCACCTTGACCGCCACGTAGCCCGGCGCTGCCAACTCAACCTCCGCGTCAAGCGGATTGGCAAGGTTCCAGTCGAGCGACTTTTCACCACGTCCGAGGGCGCTAACCACCGCCTGGTATTTCCCCACGGGCAACCGTGCGGCAAATTGGCCGTCGGCGCCGGTGACACCACGCCCGTAGACTTGGCCGCCGGACTTCACTGTGACCTGGGCCGCATCCACTGGACCGACGGGATCGCGAACCGCAAGCTTCACGTCAACGAGTGATTTGCCACGCACGTCGCTGGCCAGTGCCCGGACATCAATGCTATTGGCCGCTGGAATCAGGTAGCGGACAAGTTCCTGTGTTTCGCCCGGGGCGAGCGTTAGCTGCTTCGCGTCCTTGGCGTCGAGCATCAAGTCGGGACTCCGCCGACCGTTTGTGGTTCCAACTACTCGCACGTCGGCGTTGGAAAACACCGCCGCATAAGCCTGGCGCCAAAACGGGTCGTATACCCAAAATACCCCCAGGGCGTCATCGGCGCCCGTTTCGAACTCGCCGTCGGCGCGAATCGCGTCGACATGCTTTAGCGCAATGGGATCCTTACTCGTGTTGGTAATCCGCGTGGTAATTTTGAGCCATCGCGCGTCGTCTGCAAGCTCATACACAATCTCGCCTTTCGACCGATCGTCGAGTGCCGGCCCACGAAAAGTCAGCCGTGCATTGTCGTCATTTTGTATCGCATCTTTGCCATTGCCAATCGGTCCGCTCAACCTGTAGCCAGTGCCCAGCGGGTAGTAAGCACTGAGTTGGTCGCTGGGAACCGCACGCTCGGTTAGATCGATGACCGACCCGCCCACGTTGCGTACGGTCATATTCGCGTTGCGTCCTTCGATTGCTTCGGCGATCACGGCGACGATCTTGCCGTTGCGGAGCACCCAGTCGCCATAGATGGCATCGACCTCCTTGCCCTCGGGTACCGCCTGGTCCCAATTGGCGTCGGACAATTGTAGGACCTCGGCACCCCAGGCCATCGGTGCCCAGGCGACGAGGCAGGCCGCCAACAAAACGAGCCTTGCAGCAAATTGTCCAAGCTGACACCGTCGCATGATCGCTTCTCCGCTAAATGACAAGCCGCCAAATATCGCCCAAAAAAACCATCGTAGTCCACTAAGGTTAGCGAATTATGAACGACCCGTGTCCACTCTGCAAACGACCTGTTCTGCAGCCGGGAATTCGCAACAAGTCCTCGCCCAACCGGCGCTCACGCGGACTCAATCGACGCAGCCAAACATCGCGACTTACCTAGAAGTTCGCGCGCCGTTCGTCAGTTGGATCTGAACTGGCGGTAGTCCGGATGATCGGCCCACTGAATCGGCTCGGGGTCCGGGGCGCAACGCGGCCTTCCGGGTAGTCTTTGCCCGCGAAACTTTCGTCGACGCTTGTGCTCCATGCCAGCAGTTCTTGTTTCAGGCGAGCCGCAATGGCTGGATGCTGGGCAGATATGTCTCGCGACTCACTCGGATCAGCGTCGAGGTCAAAGAGTTGGAAGCGTCCTTTGTTCAGGTCTTCGCTGAGGATCTTGTAGCGGTTGTCCACAAGCGCCGCCTTGCCTTGGTAGCGAAACGGGATTGATTTGTCCCGCTCGCCGAGCTCCTCGGTGAACAAACGCTTCAAACTGCTCCCGTCCACTGGGTGTATCATCACGTTGGCGGGCAGAGTTAGAATGTCGGCCACGGTGGGAAACAGATCGATCGTGCAGGCAGGATAGCGGGTGACGCGCGGCGACGAAATGACGGCTGGCCACTCGATGATGGCGGGTACGCGCAAGCCACCCTCGAATACGCTCCCCTTGTAGCCGCGCAGGCCGCCGACCGTCGCCGGCTTAATCTTCGGCAAGCCTCCATTGTCGCTGCAGAAGACGAGCAACGTGTTGTCGGCAATTTCAAAATCTCGCAGTTGCTTTCGCAGCGTGCCAATACTGCGGTCCATCGCCACCAGTTCACCGTAGTGATTGGCCGACGCTTTATCGAGCTGGTCAAATTGCGCTTTGTCCTCTGGTAGTGCACGGAACGGACTGTGCGGAGTGCCAAACCAAATGACGGCAAACAACGGCTTGTCTAGTTGCCGATGGCGGTCGATGAATTTGATCGCCTCGGCGACGGCGATCTCCGACGAGTCTCCTTGGAATTGTTCGACCTTACCTTGACGAGACATAACGGGGTTCAGATCGTAAAAGTTCGTCACTGATACCCACTCATCAAAACCAAACACGCTCGGGTTGCGTGGATCGGATGCCAACACCGGCACGCCCGGTCCTTTCAGGCCGTTCAAGTGCCACTTGCCGAAATGACCTGTGACGTACCCCGCGTCCTGAAGCGCCTGGGCGATCGTTTTTTCCTGCAACCGTAGGGCATAGCCGTGACTGAGCACGCCGGTGCGATCATTGGCACGCCCGGTCAACACGGTGGCGCGGGTCGGTGAACAGACCGGGCAGCCGGCATAGAACCGTTCAAAACGCAGCCCATTGGCAGCCATCGCATCGAGATTTGGCGTTTTCAGTAGCGGGTGGTTGTAATATCCGGTCTCTCCCCAACCCATATCATCGGCCATCACGAAAATGATGTGCGGCCGCTGGGCATCGGCGGCGAATAGCGGAACGGTCCTTGCCGCCGCAAGTGCCAACAACGCCAAGCAACTGAGTCGCATCATGTTCGCGGTTCCTCGTGTTGTCGTTTCGTCACTGCGGGTCTCCACTCCGGAGAGGTCATGAGGACTTCTTGGCGGATCCGCGCTTCTTGTTTTTGGATTGCTGCTCGGTAGGTGGCGGCAGGTCGTCATCGGGTTGATTCCAAAGGCGGTAGGGATCGTGCAGCCGCCGCATCTCGGCGAGCAATAGCGCCTCCATTTCTGCCAGCTTTTCCGCGTAGCGCGGGTCGCCGGCCAGATTCGTTTGCGTGGCCTCGGGCGTATGGCCGGTAAGGCGGATTACCGGCGACTCGTGATGCTGCTGGAGAAACTCGTAGGGATTCTCTGCAAGGTTGAAGAGTTGCGTCTCTCGGACTTTTCCATCCAGTACATCGTACTTAATGAGTTTCCAATCTCCCCGTTTGACGCAACGCATGCCGGGTTTCGTGCCACCGTTGTAAACGCCATACAGCACATCACGGATCGTTTGCCGTTCGCCTTTGAGAACCGGCGTGAAACTGATGCCTTCGTTCGACTCTGGAGGCGTCACGCTGGTCAGGTCGCACAGCGTGGCGAGCACGTCCAGCAAATAGATGTTGCCCTGGACACGGGTTCCCGGCCTGATCCCGGGACCTTTGACGATGAACGGAACCCGCCAAGTATGTTCGTAGAGGTTCTGCTTCCCCTGCAGACCGTGCCGACCGATCGCGATGCCATGGTCGGAGGTGTAGAAGACATAGGTGTTTTCTAGTTCACCCATGGCCTCGAGTTTTTTCAGCACGCGACCGATCTGAACATCAATGTTCTCACTACACGCGAACTCGCGTCCGAGTTCATTGCGGATCGTTCGTTCGTCGCGGTTTTCCCACACACCACTGACGGCCACTTCGTCTCGCAATCCGGGATGTCCGTGAGGAAACGGGTGGGCGGGAAGATAGTTTGTCGGCAGCCTGGGCTGCTTGGGATTGGCCGGCGGCAGGGAGCTCTTGTCGGTGTGATTCACCGCCCCGTACTTTGCCAGCAACTCAGGTTTGCCGTCTCGGGTATCGTGCGGATGCGAAAAACCGTAGTAGATCAGGAACGGTCGGACATCTTCCGTCTTTTCTCGGTGGTCGAGGTAATCGAGCACCTGCGCGGCGTGCCACGCACTCCCCTGCTCGTCGGTGCCGCCGCGCTTGGTGGCGTCCTTGCGAACGCTGAATTGTTTGTTGGCGCCATCGTAGCTATTGCCGATCTTGCAAGTACGCATCGTGGCATAACCCGCACGATTGAAGACCGCCCCTAACGTATTCTGCTCAAGTTCGGGCGGACAGTGGCTCTGGGCGCCTGGACCGATCGGCAAGTGCCATACTGTCCGCCCACTCATAACCATGTGCCGCGACGGCGTGCAGACCGCACCCGTGAATGCCCCCATGTGATGTGCGCCGTCAAACACCATTCCCTCGGCCGCCAGGCGATCGATTGCGGGAGTCTGCAGGGCAGAAGTCGGCTCGTAGACACGCAGATCGAAGGGGGACTGATCGTCGACGATGATGAAAAGGATATTCGGCGGGCGCGGCGCGGCACCGAAGGCACTCGCCGTGCCAACCAAGGCGCAAATCGCCGCGACAAAACAAAGCAACGGTTTCATGTTCACTCCGGCTGGCTGTATCTCGAACGGTTGATGCTTCTTACTTATGGTTCGGCCCCTGCCTGCTAGTTTTGAACAGATGATGCGCGGCGTTTGCTTTTCCGTATTTCGGCCGACCGATCGTCGACAGGACCCGCCATCGGCGGCGTCTCGAAGAAGCGGCCACCGTCCACCATCCGCGGATCGCCGGTACGCCGCAACTCGGCGAGCAGCCGCTGCTCTAGTTGCTCGCGCGTCTTGGCATACGCTGGAATGTCCGCCACGTTCTTCACTTGATACGGATCCGTCTTCAGGTCGTATAGCTCCGCACGGGGCCGCTTGCCGTAGACCCACTCGAAATGCGATTTCCAGCGAGGATCATTTCGCACACTTACCAGCCAGGCCTTCGTCGGCCCGGCATCTTCATCGGGGAGTGTGCAGCGTGTATTCTCCGTCACTTCCTCGGTGGTAGGCGGATTGTCAGAGTCGAGGCGATAGGGATCGCCCAGCGGCCAACGATCCGGCCGGAAGTTGACGATGTAGAGAAAGTCATGCGTGCGAATGGCCCGCTGAGGATAGGGTGCATAATCGGCACGCGCATTCTCCACGTGGCGTTCGCGTCCGATGAATACGGCGTCTCGCGCGGGGTCGACTTGCCCTGATCGATCCGACTGAAGCACGTTCACCAGGCTCTTTCCCGTCATGTTGTCCGGCACTGCAACGCCCGCAACCTCCAGAAATGTGGGCGCCAAATCGGTCAGACTCACCAAATCGTCGACGACGCGACCACCACGTGCGCCGCCCCATTGGATCGCCAACGGAACGCTGGCCCCAAAATCGTACAGGTTGCACTTGCCGTGCGGAAATCCGGGCGCGCCATGATCGCCGCTGACGACGATCAGCGTGTTGTCGAGTTCGCCGGTGTCTTCCAACCGTTTGACCAATCGGCCCAACGCCGTATCGAAGGCCTGAATCTCGCCGAAATAATCTGCCAAATCCTGGCGCACCTGGGGAACATCGGGCAGAAATGGCGGCAGCTTACCTTGAAAGTCGTCGGGGTTGATTCCCCACTGCGACTTTCCGGAACCGGCAACCCACTTACGATGCACGTTCGTTGGTCCGAACCAATAGCAGAAGGGTTGATCGGGATGCCGCGCGTTCAGGAATGCGTCAAAATTGTCGATCACTTGCCGGTACAGCTTCTCCTTGGCTTCTTGGAGTGGCACCCCCTGCGAAACGAGCTTGGCCACGTTTTGCGAGAACTGATTGAACTGTCCGCCGGCTTTCTCATATCCGTACTTGCCTGCCCCGTAGGGTGCATCGTTGGGTCGGCCCGGACTCCAGACCTTGTACGTCTCGCCGATGTGATAGCCGTCCGCGTGCAGTAGCAAAGGAAAGGCTGGTTGCGAGCCGTCCCACACAGCGCCGCGCAAGATCCGCCGCGCCCAGTGCGCCAAAAATGCTGGCCCGACAATAGCGCACTGCGGCAGGGTGTGCAGCTTGGCGCCGAGACAAAAGCGCTGCGAAACAACACCCCCTCGCGCGCGATGCGATCGAAGTTGGGCGTGCGGACAACGTCGTTGAGCGTGCCAGGCCCATCCAGTTTGGCGTACGCGCCGGCGTGCCTTCCCCAATCATCAGCAAACGCAAACAGAATGTTGGGCCGCCTTGCATCCGCCGCCAAGACCGTGGTGGGAATCAACAGACAGGCCCAGAGGGCCAACGTACAACTGCGTATCATCAGGTTCTCCAGTGGAAGCGAACTGGGTGCCTGACAACGGTATTTCGCGGGCGACATTCTCCGCGCAAAACCGATTCGAGTCGGCTTTCCCCACTACGTGTACCTTTGGCTCATGCCATCCGCGCGCGGTGGGATCCATCGCGGAACACGGCAAAGGACACCCTGATAGTAACCTGTGACAACGTGTCGTTCCAACGACCGCCGCCCTGAGTCGAGCCTGGCTTGATCCTGATGGCGCGAGCGTTCGGAGAACGGACCGGTCGGGGGGGAAAGAATCTGCCTGTGCGTCGTACCACGCAAATACTGGTATCGGCAATTCCCGTCACATCGCACGGCCGAGCACTTCGATCTGATTGACGACTCGTTCGACGCCCTTGATCTTGGCAACCGTCTCCTGGGCCAACTGCGTGTGAAAAAAGCTGTTCAGGCGACCCTGAAGCACAAGAACACCACTCACACATTTGCAGGAGACGTTTCGCAGGGCTGGGTGCGAGCTGGCGTTGAGTCGAGCTTCCGCAATCGCGGCGATTTCAAAAGAGGTGACTTTCTGCTCCATCTGGACAGACATGAAAGAACGATTTCCTTGAATTGATTGTCTTGCTCGGGACGGCGGCACCATGCCAATCGTCCGACGAAGCATTGGTCTATGGACAAGAATTGCGAGACGGCGATCAAGAGCTTGAAGACGGCGGGTCGGCAGGCAGGAAGACCCAGGCGGGCTCGCAATACCCCCAATGTAACCGTTTTTCGAGAATTGACAACCGAGCGGTCCGTCAAAGTCCATTAGAAGCTTATTCGGTTAGGTTTTGAGCCGCTAAGACTGGCGAGCTAGTGGGGCCAGAGTGATTGCTTGGCAATGGCTCACCGTTTTCGGAGCCACGCTGCATCCCAGGGAAAAAGCGAAAATCCTTGCCTTTGATCGAGTAATGGAACGGCGTCCGCGACGACGCTGGGCGGATTGATGAAGAGGGCGTTCATCGTCTCACACGAACCCAGGATGCTGCCGATATGACGACCATTGCGAACGTATGCGAACGATTCTAGGTGGATCGATTCCGGTTGCCCACTGAAGCTCAGGTCGCGGAACTCGAACGTCGCATCGGCGTAAAATTTCCCCATGACTATCGAAAGTTCGTACTGGAATTCAACGGCGGGGATTTCAGCGAGCCGGAGATCACACCCGTCGGCGAGGGATGCCCACAAGATTCATTGGAAATCCTGTTCGGCATCGGCGCTTCGCATGAAGAGGCGGAGCTAGGAACCCCCGAACGAATTGCGCTATTTGAGGATAACGATCCGCCGAAAATCGTGCCCATTGGGTACACGGGCATGGGGGGACTCGTCATTCTGGACACCGCGCCCTAGGAAGGCCAAGGCGCGATCTAACTAAAGAAAGCCTTCGGCGACTTCTACTACCTCGTTGATGGCATCGAGGCCTTCCTGGGCCTGCTCAGGGAGCCCACCTGGGCGTAAGGTCGCGGGCGTGTGCTCTGATCACAGCCCGTAGCCAACTACCACGGTCTCGGCGGGCCTTTAGGATCAGTCCCGTCCAGTCGCCCCATGGCGACAGGACACAATTGAACTATGCACAATTCCTTTAGGAATCGGTCCTTGCGAGCATCGACCATCGAATAAAATCGGGGCGACATGATTTGAACATGCGACCTCTGCGTCCCGAACGCAGCGCTCTAGCCAGGCTGAGCTACGCCCCGTGATTGTGAAGCTACGTATTCTAGCCGACCCAGTGCGGGGGTCAACGGCGGTTCGGGCGTGGCGGAGGCGGGTGGTGCGGCGTGCTCACACATCTGCGCCCGGATCATTCCCCTGTGCTCCGACCAGCGGGACGAAACGGCAGCCGCTAAGCGGTTCGGCGTGCAGCCGCCGGCCGATCTTGTGGTAGGCTTCCAGCACCTGACTGTCGGCCGGCCCAATCGGAATCACCAGCGTGCCTCGTTCGGCCAGTTGCTCCTCAAGCGCCGGAGGAATCTGCGCGGCCGCCGCGGCCACCAAAATGCGATCGTACGGGGCACCCTCGGCCCAACCCTGCGTGCCGTCGCCGACAATGCAGCGGACGTTCGTGTAACCCAGTTCGTCAAGCACCGCCCGTGCGGCTTCCGAGAGCGCGGCATGTCGCTCGACCGTCACTACCTCGGCGGCCAGTTCCGCGAGCACCGCGGCCTGATAGCCGCTGCCCGTACCAATCTCTAGTACACGTTCGTCGCCAGACAATTGCAGCGCCTCGGTCATCAGCGCCACGATGTACGGCTGGCTAATCGTCTGGTCGCATGCGATCGGCAGCGCACGATCGGCGTAGGCCAGATGGCGCGCGCCCTCGGGCACAAACCGCTCGCGGCGCACGCGGGCCATGGCATTCAACACGCGCGGTGAACAGATGCCGCGATCGGCAAGCAGTTCGAGCATTTCCAGGCGGGCTTCGCGAAAGTCAGGTTGAAAAAACATGGCACCAATGCGAATCAACAACGGCCGCCCGTTGAGGCGTCACGGGGTTGAGCACGTAGGAACTCGAGAACCGTGCACTTAAGCACACAATTCGTTCTTCATGGTCGCGGCCGGCTGCCAGTCGCAGACCTGAAGCTCGACCGACTTGCGGCCGCGAAAATGATTCACGAACGGACGGAAGGCGACGGCGATCGGACCGGAAGTCTGCAGCAGATCGTCCGCCCAATCACTACCGCCAAAGGCGATCGCCTTGAATTGTACGCCGTGTTGCGAAAGGCGAAGCGACAGGTGCCTCTGCCCGCCCCCGACGGCCTTGGGAGGTTCGCACAAGACAACGTCGGACGTGCATAGCAAAGGCCGGGGATTTGAGTGCCCAAAGGGTGCCAGACGCTCGATATCGGCCACCGCCGCGGAAGTGAGCGCACTGAAAGGGACTTCGGCGTCGATCCGTAGTTCGGCCACGCGAGCCGAGGCGGACATTTCGCCCGCAGCGAATTCGCAGAACTGCGTGCGGAAGGCCTCGAGCCGTGACGCTTCAATTTTGAGCCCCGCGGCCGCCGCGTGCCCGCCATAACTGATCAAGTGTTCCGCACAGGCGGCGAATCCGTCGTGAAGGTTGAATCCGCCAGCGCTTTGCGCGGAACCAACTCCGGGCTTCGCGCCGAGCGAGTCGAAAGCGATGAGCACGACTGGGCGGTGAAACTTCTCGGCCAACCGTGCCGCGACGATGCCAATCACGCCCGGATGCCAACCACGATCTGCCAACACCAGGGCTGCGTCGCCCTCGGGATCGAACTGTTCGGTCGCCTGTTTGTTGGCTGCCAAGTAGATGCTGCGCTCCAAACTCTCGCGGCTTCCGTTTAGTTCGTGCAAGTAGGCGGCCAACGCACCGGCTCGTTCGGTCGAGTCGGTTGTCAACAGCTCGATGCCGAGCGTGGCCTGCCCCAGTCGACCGGCCGCATTAAGTCGCGGCGCGAGTTTGAATGCGATGTCCTCGCTCGACAGCGGGCCGGCCGCGTCCATGCCGATAACCTGCATCAATGCGGCCACACCCAAGGGGGGCCGCTGCCGCAGACTGGTCAATCCGTGACGCACCAACACGCGATTCTCGTCGACGAGCGGAACGACGTCGGCTACGGTTCCCAGAGAAACGAGCCCCACCGCTTGCATAAGAAACTCGCGCATGCGGTCACCGACTCTTTTCGATTGGCTGGCTCGTTGGCAAAGGGCCCAAGCCAATTTGAAAGCGACGCCCGCACCGCAAAGTCCCGTGAATGGATACGCACCGCCCGGCAGCGCCGGATGCACGATTGCGTCGGCCGCGGGCAGCACGTCGGCGAAGTGATGGTGGTCGGTGATGACCAGTTCGAGACCCAGTCGACGGGCCTCTTCAGCTTCGCGAACGCTCGAGGCGCCGCAGTCCACTGTGATGATCGTCCGCGCGCCACGGCCGGCCAAGGTGGCCAGCGCCTCGCAATTTAAACCATAGCCCTCGTCAATGCGATTGGGCACATAGTAGCTGACTTCGGCACCCAGCAACTTGAGGCACAGAAACAAGATGGCGGTGCCGCTCATGCCGTCGACGTCGTAGTCGCCGTAGATCACGATTCGCCGGCCGGTTTGCACCGAATCCATAATCCGATCGGCCGCGTCCGCCAAACCCGGCAGTTCTTCCGGATCGCGAAGGCTGCTCAGCCGCGGATCGAGAAACTCGCGTGCCAGGTTGGCTTCGTGAATGCCCCGGCAGAGCAACAACTGGGCCACGACGGTGGGGATGCCAGCCGATCGTTCAAGCGCCACGATGCGCGTTGAGTCATGAGGATGAATCCGCCACAGCTTGGCCATATCGTCCTGACGTACCGCTTGCGGAATGAGAACAACCGATGCCCGTCAGGAGTCAATTGAAACAGATCGCGTCACCGTCGACAAGCGGCACGTGAGCCCAGCAGCAACGCGACTGCGAGGCAAATCGTCCGAAATCGCGAGGTATTCGACAGAGCCGTAGCGGAGTTGGTTCGCAACTACGACCGGTGGCTGTGTTGGTCGCGGGTCACGGGCGCCGCGGCATTGATCTGTTCCATGATCCAGCGGTCCATATCGGCAAGCATGTCCGTAGTGACATCGTCGCCACACGGATACTGCCGCAGATTGACCGACATCGCGGCGGAGTGGAATAGCCGCAAATCGCGACAAACGTCTCGTTCTGGGTAAAGTTGGCTATGCCGACCGGTGGCCAGAAAAATGTTCATCCCCCGCAACTCGTGCAAGCGAGCAAAGGGCCGCAGCGTACCGGGCAAGCCGCCGCCAATCGCAAGGACGCCAGCAAACGTACCAGGGTGTCGAAGCGCCAGACGCAAAGCCATTGTGCCGCCGCAATCGTAGCCCGCAATGTAGATCCGCCGCGATGCCACATTCAACCATCGCCTGGCCAACGAGATTCCGCGAAAAACCCGCTCCTCGGCCAATGCGATTTGCTCGGCCTGCTGCGACCAGGCGTAACCGCCCTCGGGGCAGGCGATCGTGCCACGAGGGGCGACGCTCACGTAGTTTCGCAAACTCACCAGCGGTAGCACGCGATTAACCTGCCGTTCGTCATCGTCGGGGCCATGCAGCCAGACGATGAGTGGATAGGCGTAGTTCCGTTCGTAATGCTGGGGCGTAAAAAGGCAATGCGGGTTTTCGATGCTGTCGGACGCGGGAGTAAAGACAGCCTCGGGTGGCGTAGCAAAAGGACATGTTTGCACGTCGTCGAGCAGATTTTGAATGCGGTTCATTACGTCTCACGCTGGCGGGGTAAGTGGGAATCGAAACGATTCACCGCGGGAGTTCAGAAAGTCGCCTACGATCCTTTGTCCTGGGAAAGGTTGCTAACCACTTGCTTCCAGGGGAACAAGCGGCCAGGGCATAAAGTGGGGCTAACGTCCCGGTGACGAAGCACCTGAGTAGGCGAGATCGCATAGCGCGTGCTGAGAGTCTTCAACAACGCGGCTAGAGAAACAAGTTGCTTTTCCGTCGGAGGAGCCATATCGAAGTTGCCAATCAAGCAGATTCCAATACCGTGTTCATTTTGTTCGCGCTTTCCGGCATGCGCGCCGGCGAGTTGACGCTGCCAACGAAAAGTCGGCTGAATTTCGCCGTCGGCCATACTATGGCCATTGCCGACGACAAAGTGATAGCCGATTCCCAACCAGGGCTTGCCGCCCGAATCCTTTTTTCGTCGATGCGCGGCATCGATCGAAGCGACGCTGCCACCGCCGGTGGCTGAGTGATGTACGACAATCGAGCGCCAATCTCGGGGTGCTACAGGCGGCAAGAAATCCGAGGCGCCTGGTGCCGGAGATACGGCAAATACGGCCGCCACGCCGTGCGTGGTCAGCAGCGCGATCAGAATGTGTTGTAGCAGCATGGTGAGACTCGTCAGACGCGTATTCCGAACACTTCGCTCAGACCCACTAAAATCGCTTTCGTCTGCGATGACGTCGGCTCCATGCTTCCTACAGAAACCAAACATGCCACAAGTGGCGGACTCTACCCCAGTGTTTTTTCACTGTCAACGGCAAGGGGCTCGCACGACTGCTGCCAAGCGCACGCTAGCATCGGTGCAACCTCTAGTAATGAGCGGCCTCGCTCACCGCGTCTGCAAACGACACGAGTCGCGGCCTGGGGCGGCGTGCTGGCTCACTTCGACAAGTTCTTCATCGCGGCCACCAATTCCTTGACGGCGTCGATGCTTTTCTGGAAATCGGAACGTTCCTGAGGTTCCAGATCCAACTCGATGATTCGCTCGACGCCGCCCGCGCCTAGAATTGCCGGAACGCCGACATAGTAGCCGCCGACGCCGTATTCCTTGTCGCACCAGGCGGCGACCGGAATCAATCGCTTCTTATCCTTGATGATCGCCTCAACCATTTGCGTCGTGGCGGCCGCCGGGGCGTAGTACGCGCTGCCGGTCTTGAGCAATCCGACGATTTCAGCACCGCCCTTCCGCGTGCGGTCGACGATTTCTTCCAACCGCTTGGGATCGATCAGTCGCGACACCGGAATGCCACCGACCGACGTGCAACTAGGCATCGGTACCATCGTGTCGCCGTGACCACCCATCAGAAGCGCCGAGATATCTTCGACACTGACGCCCAGTTCCATTGCCAGGAATGTGCGATAGCGTGCCGTATCGAGCACGCCGGCCTGACCAATCACGCGATTGTGCGGAAAACCGCTGACCTGTTGCACCTGTTGCACCATCGCATCGAGTGGGTTACTCACGACGATGATGATTGCCTCGGGGCTGGTGGCTTTGACCTGCTCGGCGACCGAACCGACGATTTTGGCATTCGTCCCCAGCAAATCGTCTCGGCTCATGCCAGGCTTGCGAGCAATGCCCGCGGTAATCACCACGACGCTGCTGCCGGCGGTATCGCCGTAGTCGCTTGTGCCGACGATCCGCGAATCAAAGCCCATGATAGGCGAAGCTTGCATCAGGTCGAGCGCTTTGCCCTTGGGCATGTCGCCCGCCTGCGGAATGTCCAGCAGTACGATGTCGCCCAATTCCGCGGCCGCGCACCAATGGGCGGTCGTCGCCCCGACGTTGCCCGCGCCAATGATGCTGATTTTAGGACGACTCATGTCGAATTCCGCGCTCCTTTCAACCATTCTGATTGTGCCGTGTAATCCGCCTGACAAGCCGACGAGCCGGTGAGGCTCCTCGGCGTTTGAGTATGGGAATCGCGCCTGCGAAGTCAAGTAGCTGGATCTCACCTGTCCGGAACGGCATGCAGCAAACCGCGCGCCCCAGTATTGCGCAATCTGCGCGCAACATCAGTAGACGGCTATACAGGCGAGGCGAGGCACCAACTTAGGGCCTCGAAAGACGGAAAGGTTTAGCTATCGTTCGCGGTTTTCGATTTTGTTCGATCAACTGCGAGTTGCTCCGGGAGTGAACCCCGATGTTCTGCCATTTGCCGCAGGGCACGACGATCGGAACGGCGAATCAACCACATGGCGACGCCGACAACGACGAACACGATGAGTAAGGCGGCCGCCAATGTGATGCTTTGCGTAGGAGCGCCGATTCTCGGCCGTGTCAGTAATTCCACGCGTTTGCCAATGACTAGCGGCGCAAGTTGACGAGCCCGCTGGCTCCCCTGCTCCACTTTTGAGTTGCTTTTTCTCGTATCAAACGCCCACGACTTCAGGAAGAATCCCGCGACTCGTACATCTTCATGAATTGCATCGCCAAGAGGCATGTTCGGCGGCACCGCGGTGACGCAGCAGACGATCGGATTGTTTTGCGAATCTGGGGTGATGATCTCGATTTCGTAATAGTGGTCGATGCCAAACCGCTTGACGACGTCAACGTCGTCGACGCGTACCTTGACGGCTCGTAGTGCCTCACCCCGAAGAACCACAAAGCGGCCCCGCTGTCCGGCGGGATCATTGAACAGCGGCACCACGTCCGTGGCACCCTGTTGAACTCGCTCCCACGCTCTTTCAGCCTCAGCACGCATTTTGGCAGAAACATCCGGATTCCGGATGACGCGTTGGAGTTCTTCGTTCTGCTTCTCGAACAACTGTCGCGTATTGCGATCAAGAAGCGCGGGCGACACGGTTCGTGTAATCGCCAGCAGGGTGTAAAATGCCTCGCGTTCGGTCAGCTTCGACCGATCACGTACCTCGTCGAATAGCCCGTAATCCATTCCCAACCGACCGAGCATCGTCGGCGGATGCCAGGCGACTCGATCCGCAACAAACAAGAACTGCGAGGATACGTCCTTAGACGCCGGGCCGTCGACGTTTTGCTCGTTGACATTTTCGGCGGGCGGCCGCACCACGCTCGGCAATTCCTTGATGAACATCGCCAGTGTCTCGCCGTTTTCGTCAATCGCGCGCTCCAATTTCCATGCCGATGGGACTCGCAGCGCGTAGAGCGTGGCTGGTTGACCCGAGGCGTCGACTTGGCACTTGTAGTAGTGCTCAAAACCAAACTTCTCTCGCAGGTCGGGCGGCACGTCGATGCGATCGACTCGCAAAACGTTCAATCGCAAATTGAAGATCTCTCCCTGCCGTGCGCCGGGATCGTCGCCGATCCGCGTTACGTCCAACGGCGGGTTGGCGTGCGTCTCGAGAACCGCTTTTGACATCTGCCCGAGTCGGAACATCAACCGCAGTAGTTTGTCCCGCTCAGCGTCGTCCAGCGGTTCACCGCTCGCGAAACCCGCAAAGAAGTCGTCTCCCATACCCAACAGGCCCAACATCTCCCGCGGACTGGCGTCCGGGCGCACGGACAGGTGGGCAGAGAGATCCGACTCCTCGGCAAGAGTTGGAATGCAAAACGGCCCCAATCCGTGGCAACTCGCCAGCAAACAGACGAGGCCGATCGCCGAACGATTTCTTTCTAATAAATCAAGTAGCATGGCCAACATCGCGACGGACTCTCTCATGAGACGGAATGATTGCGATCGCTCGAGGCGTCGCCGGATTCGTCGTCCGGCAACCGAATCGCAAGAGCGACCGGATTGCTGTCTCGAGGACGAGCGGCCCGTCGATTTCGTGCGGCCACGAAAGCAATTACGACCACGGCCAGCGCTATTGCGGCCCCGACCACAAACACATATTGCTCACCGGCGGGCGGTCTTGCCGTCGCCGGCGGCGGTGGTCGCCAGTCAACCGTGCGTGCCAGGACGAGCGGCACGCTGCGGATTCCATCTTGCGACTTGTAGGCCCAGCGTTTGAAAAAAAATCCTGTTGTGTGAACCTCCGCATCCAATTCGTCCCCCTGCGGAAAGCCTTCCGGTAGTTTCAACGCGTATACCACAATCAGTTCTGGCTCGCTGCGCAGCGGTTGCAGCCACAATTGGTAGTACCGCTTGATGTCGTACCCGTTCTCGGGCGCCTCGACTAACTTTACCTTGCGGACGGTGCCCGAAACTGTGACCAGCCGCCCACGATACGAGGGCGCCTGATCGTCGAGCTGCAAATAGCCGACGGGTCCCAGCGAGGCTGCCTCGAGTTTCGCCTGACTCGTCCTGTCCAGGAGCTCTAACAAATGAAACCAGGCGTCACTCTCCGACGCTCGAAAGACGGTGTCGTCACGAACCGAGTCCAAGTAATCGCTTCGGACTCCAGGAAACAACGACTTGTGGACCTCCGCGGGGGACGGTTCGCTGACAGCCAGGGCGAGGCTTCCCACCTGAGCTTGCGGTAACACCGGCGGTCGTATCGAGGGCCGATCTGTGTCGTCGCGCCTGCGCATGACTAGCACCAGGGCCAAAATCGCCAGCACGCCCAGGACGAGCAAGCGGCGGGCGATGGTAGATCCCATCGTGGAACCGGTTGGACGATTGCGGCGAAAGACGAGCACGGCAAAAATCCTTAGGGACCCACGGCGCGAATGGTCCGAGCAAGGGGAGCTGGGCGGTCTCCTCAATCGTACCACGCGAACGGGATTTGGCGACCGAGTGGCACCTCGTGACGCCGCTCGCTTGCGGCTGGACGATAGACTCGATTTGTGGCAATCTGGGCCTTCGATTTTCGGACATGTTCTGACCCGGACTCCCGCTTGACAGCTCCGGCAGCGGTCGCATAGGATGGTTCGTTTGTTACTGCATGTAATGACTTATTACGATTGAGCTTGGGCCGCCAGGAGCCCTCGCAGGTGAAGTACGAGCCATGGCCGTCCCTAAACGAAAAAGTTCGAATGCCCGTAGCGGAAGTCGCCGGGCTCACAATGCAATCAAGCCCCTAAGGCTTGAATACTGCCCGCAGTGCAGCACCGCGGTGCCGTCGCATCGGGTCTGCCCCAACTGCGGCCACTATATGGGTCGCACGGTTGTCACTTCGACTGAAGAGTAGCGCTGCTCGCCGGACGAGGTACCGCGTCTTCCGAAAGCCGACCACAGGTACTTTCCGGAGAACGCTGGCCTACCCTGTTCGCACGTTTTGAATTTCTCCGCACCAGGGATAGCGCGGGAGCCTTGTCGTGAGCAAAATTGCGTTTCTCTTTCCGGGTCAAGGCGCTCAAACGGTCGGGATGGGACGCCAGTCCGCCGACAACTTTCCCGCCGCTCGCCGCCTCTATGATCGTGCCACTGAAGTGCTTGGCTACGACCTGGCCAAGCTCTGTTTCGAAGGTCCAGCCGAAGAGTTGGATTCGACCGTGATCAGCCAGCCTGCCCTATTCGTCACAAGCCTGGCGGCGATTGAGCAGCTTCGCGACAAGTCCCCCGAGGTTGTTCTCTCGAGCGAGGCAACGGCGGGCCTGAGTTTGGGCGAATACACGGCCCTGGTGTATGCCGGCGCGATGGAGTTCGAAGACGGTTTGCGTCTGGTTGCGGTACGAGGCGAAGCGATGCAAGAAGCCGCGGACGCGACGCCGAGCGGAATGGTCAGCATCCTGGGGCTCGAGCAGGCCCAGGTCGAACAGTTGTGCAACGAGGCGCGACAGGGAGAAACCCTGCAGATCGCCAATCTGCTCTGCCCGGGCAATATCGTTGTCTCGGGCACAAACGCCGCTTGCGAGCGCGCGGCCGAGTTGGCAGTTGCCGCGGGCGCAATGAAAGCGGTGCCGTTGGCCGTGGCCGGCGCCTTTCACACGCCGATCATGGACTCGGCCGTCGAACGCTTGCGAGAAGCGCTCGCCGAAACGCGTATCAATCGCCCGTCGATCCCCGTCATCTCCAACGTCGATGCGTCGCCTCACTTCGATCCCGATGAGATTCGCGAACTCCTCGTCAAGCAGATCGTTTCGCCCGTGCGATGGGAAGAATCGATGCGTCAGCTGCTGGCCGAGGGCTACGACCAGTTTTACGAGGTCGGACCGGGACGCGTACTTCGCGGATTGCTCAAACGCATCGAACGCCGCGCCGCGTGCCACGGTGCGCTCGACTAGACGCCGACGATCTGTCTTTCCCTGGCGAAAACTTCGGGCTAGGATTCGCCGCATCTTACTGTTTCCAGCGGAGCTAACCACATGATGGAATCTGATCTTGTCAAGCGATCCCTGCAGGTGGATCTGGCCAACCAGGCGGCCATCGTCACTGGAGCCTCGCAGGGCATTGGCCGGGCGATCGCCATTGCCCTAGCTCGCAGTGGTGCGAAAGTTGCCTGCGTGGCACGCAGCGCAGAGAAGTTGGCCGAAACGGCAAATGCGATTGCCGCGGCCGGCGGAACAGCTGAAGTTTTTGCTTGCGACGTCACCAACGGGGACAGCGTACAGCAAGTTGTCGACCGCGTCACCGAAACGTGGGGAAAACTGCACATTGTAGTCAACAACGCCGGCATCACTCGCGATACGCTTATCCCTCGCATGTCGGACGAAGACTGGGACAACGTTATCAACACCAACCTCCGCGGCACGTTCCTGTTCACGCGGGCCGCTACCCGCCCGATGATGCATGCCCGCTACGGCCGGATCATCAATATCGCAAGCGTGTCGGGACTGACGGGCAATCCAGGTCAGGCAAATTATTCGGCGTCGAAAGCCGGGGTCATTGGCCTAACCCGCACCGTGGCCAAGGAGTTGGCCAGCCGCAAAATCACCGTCAACGCCGTGGCGCCGGGCTTCATCGAAACAGAAATGACCGAGGCGCTCGGTGCTGCGGTTCTCGACGAGGTGAAGAAACGGGTGCCGGCCAGGCGATTGGGACGCGTCGACGATGTTGCCGCTGCCGTCCTCTTTTTGGCCAGCGATGGAGCCAATTACATCACGGGCCAGGTGCTGACGGTCGACGGTGGACTAGTGGCATAACGATAGGCGAAAAACCAGCCGGCAATACCGGCCGGAAACCGCGTTTTCAAAGAAGTGCGTCCCAATGCCGAAGGATTCAGATAGGGGTGTGACCCGCGGGCACTCAGCGGCAACTGTTAAGAAACAGGTACTGAGCCGCTCACCCGGTGGACAGCGGGTACCAGGAGATATGGACAGGTGAGCTAAAACTTTCTATCTTGACCTGTCTTATGGAAATCCTCTATTTTTGTGTCCATTGAATGCAGTTTACAGCCGCCCCAGAGACTTCGCCTGAAGGATTTTGGCCCGGCGAATAAAGGGAGCGAACGGTCTGGGTCTCCCCAATATACCGAATCAGTTGGAGGATCGCGAAGGTGGCGTCAGTTCAAGAACGTGTGATCGACATTGTGGCCGAGCAGTTGGGCGTGGACAAAGAAAAGATCACACCCGAAACGTCGTTTGTGAACGATTTGGGTGCGGACTCCCTGGACACAGTCGAGTTGGTGATGGAACTGGAAGAAGAGTTCGACATTACCATTCCCGACGACGCGGCCGAAAAGATCCAAACCGTCGGCCAAGCGGTGCAATTCATCGAAGCTTCCCAGTCGTAAGCTACTCAGCCGTAAGCAGGGATACATGAAACGGCGCGTCGTCGTAACCGGACTGGGCGCGGTCACTTCGCTCAGTTGGCAGGTCGAAGACCTTTGGAAGCGCGTGGTGGCGGGTGAAAGCGGGATCCATAAGATCCGGCTGTTCGACACCACCGGCCACAAGGTGCATTTCGGCGGTGACCTTTACGATTGGACCACGGGCGACTACATGTCTCCCAAGGATGCCAAGCGCATCGACCGCTTCACGCAGTTTGCCATGGTCGCCGGCATCGACGCCGTGCGCGACAGCGGCATCGACTTCAGCACACTCGATCCTTTCCGCTCCGGCGTAATCCTCGGTTCGGGCATCGGCGGCCTGCATGAAATCGAAACGCAGGTTGAACGTCTGCTGCATAAGGGTCCTGACAAGGTCTCGGCCTTCACAATTCCCAAGCTGATGCTCAACGCCGCTAGCGGCCAGATTTCGATCGAATATGGCCTTCGCGGACCCAACTACGCCGTGGCCACTGCTTGTGCGAGTGCTACCAACGCCATCGGCGATGCATTCAAGTGCATTCAATATGACGAAGCCGACATCATGATTACTGGCGGCAGCGAAGCAGCCATCACGCCAATGGGCATTAGCGGTTTTGCCAATATGCGGGCATTGAGCGAACGCAACGAAGAACCAACTCGCGCCAGCAGACCCTTCGACCGCGAGCGGGACGGTTTCGTCCTGGCAGAAGGGGCGGGCTTGCTGGTATTCGAAGAACTGGAACACGCGCGCAAGCGAGGTGCGAAGATATATGCCGAAGTGCTGGGCTACGGCGCCAGTGCCGACGCCGGTCACATTACCCAGCCCGACGAGGAGGGCACCGGCGCCGCGCAGGCCATGAAACGAGCCCTGGAAGATGGGCAGGTCGGCCCAGAAACGGTCACCTATATCAATGCCCATGGCACGAGTACGCCCCTGGGTGATCAGGCCGAGACGGCGGCCATTAAGAAAGTCTTTGGTGAACACGCCCGGGAGCTGAGTATCTCCAGCACAAAAAGCCAGCTTGGCCATTCGCTGGGGGCCAGCGGCGGCATCGAACTGGTACTCAGCGTGCTGACGCTTCGGGACAATGTCGTGCCGCCGACGATCAATCTCGAAAACCCGGACCCTCTCTGTGATCTGGACTACACGCCGAACACCGCCCGCGAGCGAAAAATCAGCGCCGCAATGAGTAACAGCTTCGGCTTTGGCGGCCACAACGCGTCGGTTCTGATTGGCCGACTGCGCAGCGGTCGGCTATAGTTCGACAGAGTTTCTGCTGTCCGCTTGCTAGCAACCCGACCGCTATTGCTGCCCCATGCGGTCCTTCCTATACTTCCCGCCCCATCGAGCACGTGGACTGAAGTGCGCGGCCCGCGGCGTGTGCTTCTGGGAATGCAGGCAAGGAGGCCGACCCCATGCTCTTTCGACGTTTATTGTTTTTCGCTGCCGCGTGGTCGGCGGCCATCCCGACACTGGGACAACAGCCACGTAGTCTGCCTGGCCTGTCCGGCGGCACGCCGGCAGCGGCCAATACTGAACACGCATCCGACGGCGGCATGAAGTGGCGATCTCCTGGCACGGTGACACGCGCGTAGCGCGACGCAACTCGCCCCGGTCGCGCAACCGCCACTCGGACAACTTCCTACCGCCCAACCTCCGGCGGGCCAGGCTCCTGCCTCGGCGCCGCAGAACCTGGCCGCCCCCATTCAGGCTCGCGCGCCGATTGCTCGCGTTTCGCCTGGCCCGGGTACGTTGCCGAACGACGGCGGCCAGGAATGGCGAGAATACGATATTACCCCGTACACGGCCCGAGTCACATCGACCGTCAAACCAGAACAGGCGATTCTCGATTGGATCTTGCGTGAAACCGGCTACGAGGCTTGGCACACTCAGCCCCTGGCCATTCTCAGCATCGACAACCGCCGCTTAAGCGTTTACCACACCCCGCAAATGCACGCGGTCGTGCAGGGCGTGGTCGATCGCTTCGTCAATTCCGAAGCCGAATCAATCGTCTTTGGCATGCGGGTCGTCACGCTGCGCAGTCCCGATTGGCGAGCCAAGCATCACCAGGTGTTGCACGCGGTAGCCACGCAGTCGCAAGGCGCGCAGGCTTGGCTGTTGGCCAAGGAAGATGCGGCCCTGCTATTGGCAGATATGCGTCGCCGCAGCGACTTCCAGGAACACGGCACTCCGCACCTGATGGTCAACAACGGACAATCGAAGCAGATTTCGGCAAATCAGACCCGCAACTACATCCGCGACGTGATTCTCAAAGCCGACGGCACTTGGCCCGGCTTTGAACCGGTCATGGGGCAATTCGACGAGGGCTTCAAGCTGGAATTCAATCCCCTGCTCTCGATCGATGGCGCTGTGGTGGACGCGGTCGTTCGATGTGAAGTCGACCAGGTTGAAAAGATGATCCCCGTGATGATCGAAGTTCCCACGACTGCCGCCCCGCGGCAACGGCAAAAAATTGAAGTCCCACAGCCGGTCAGTTCGCGAATGCACGAACGCTTCCGTTGGCCGGCCGATCAGGTACTGCTAATTAGCCAGGGAGTAGGCCCCACACCGGTGCCAGATGCGGCAGGCACCCTTTCCGTGCCGCTGCTTTCCGGGCCCCCGCGTGCCGAAATGCTGATCTTTGTCGAGTGCCGCGGCAAACTTGGCATGCAGCCGACGGCACTTCAACCGGGCCAGCGCGAAGCGAGCATGATCCACAATCGCTACTAGGTTATCGCTAGCAGCTGATCGAGATGCATACGGGGCAGCAAACTTTGCCCAACCCGCAGGGTCACTCGCCAACTGCCCGGTATAACGATAAACTGGCGGCTCGCACGGCGCGCGAGCCGGAACAATTGGAACGTGGCAAAAGCGGATATGAATACTTCACGGCGCGTGGTCATTACGGGAATGGGGGTCATCAGCCCCTTGGGCATAACGCTGGAATCGCTCTGGGAAGGACTCACAAACAGCAGGAGCGGCGTGGCCCCGTTGGAAACGGTGCCGGTCGATTATTTGCCGACGGCGTTCGCCGCCGAAGCCCGAGAATTCACTGGCAAGATCGACGATTTTGGAACGCTGGAAAGCGAGAAAAAAAAGGCCATTCGCAAAGGCCTCAAAATCATGTGCCGCGAATCCCAAATGGGTGTTGCCGCGGCACAGCGAGCGCTCACCGACGCAGGGCTGGTCGATAGCGGTCAACTCGATCCAGAGCGCATCGGTGTGTTGTTCGGGTCCGACTATATGCTCACGCTGCCCGACGACTTCGCCGCCGGCATTATGAAGTGCATCGATGAGGACGGGAATTTTGATTTCACCCGTTGGGCCAGCGAAGGGATGCAGCAGCTTACGCCACTGTGGCTGCTCAAGTATTTGCCCAACATGCCAGCCAGCCATGTCGCAATTTACAACGACCTTCGCGGTCCGAACAATTCCATCACGCTGCGGGAGGCATCGGCCAATGCGGCCGTCGGAGAGGCCTACCGCACGATCATCCGCGGCAGCGCCGAGATCATCGTGACGGGTGCCACTGGCACACGCATTCACCCCATGAAAATGGTGCACTCACTGACACAAGAAGAAGTGGCCGCCAACGGCGTGGAACCCGCGAAAGCAAGCCGGCCCTTTGATTTGAATCGCGGCGGCATGGTTCTGGGTGAAGGGGCGGGCGCCATCGTGCTGGAAGAATTTGAGTCCGCCAGGAGGCGCGGCGCTCGCATCTATGCCGAAGTGCTCGGCACGGCTTCCAGTTCCGTGGCCGACCTGAGCGGCATTGCCCAACGAGAAACCGCGCTAAAGAACGTCATGGCAGCTACGCTCCGCGATGCCGACCGCACGACGGCCGACGTCGGTCACGTCCACGCCCATGGGCTAAGCACGCGCACCAGTGACGAAGAAGAAGCGAAAGCGATCCAGGACATCTTCGGCGAACAGACGGCCAGGCTGCCGGTCGTAGCCGCCAAGAGCAATTTCGGCAATCTCGGCGCTGGCAGCGGGTTGATCGAGATTGTCGCCAGCGTTTTGGCATTGCAAAACAAACGACTGTTCCCGGTGCTCAACTACGAAACGCCCGACCCAAAATGCCCACTGGCCATCAATCGCAATGGCGACGACCCGGGCCAGAGCTTCATGAACATTAACGTGACGCCGCAAGGCCAAGCCAGCGCAGTCCTCGTATCATCCCTGGAAAACTGATTGCCCATGCTGCCGCATGGCACTGCACAAGTCGGGTTTCGCAACGAATCCCGCGAAACTCAAACCCTCGCCGCCGGTTTCATATCTTAGGAACGGCACTCTTACGCAGTCGCCGTGGACAGAACGGTAGCATGTAGCTGCCCTGCCCCTTTTTTCGCATTCGCGGCAATACTGGCCGTCTACTGGCCAGTGGCGCGCTCGCGGAAATCGACTTTCCCTAGGCGCGACACGCTCAAGAGGTCGAGGAACCAGGAGAACAACCATGCGGACGTCCGGCATTGCAATTGTTTTGGTGGCAACCGTGTTTGCGGTGCCCACCGCTTGGGCCCAACGAGGCGGCCCAGGGGGAGGCGGTTTTGATGGTGGCGGTCTGATGCTGCTGTCTCAGAAGTCGGTGCAGGACGAGCTTAATCTCACCGAAGACCAGATCAAGAAACTTGAAGCGCCATTCGAAAAGCAACGCGAGTCATTCGGCGAACTTCGCGACCTCAGCCGCGAGGAACGCCAGAAGCGAATGGCCGAAGTCCGCGAGCAGGCCCAAAAGGCCGTTTCGGCGATCCTCGATGAAGGACAGCAAAAACGGCTTCGGCAAATCGCGCTGCAAGTCCAAGGCGGCCAGGCACTGACCACCTCCAAAGTGGCTTCCGCGCTCGGTCTCACCGACGAACAGAAAGAGAAGATCGAAGAGATCCAAACCTCTGCCCGTGATGAGATGCGCGGCCTGTTCCAAGGAGCCGCCGATGGTGACCGCGAGGCCGTGCGGATGAAGTTCGCCGAAGTGCGCAAAGCCACCGGCAAGAAACTCCAGGGAGTGCTGACCGCGGAACAACAAGCCAGGTGGAAAGAAATGACTGGGGAGCCGTTCACGGGTGAGTTGCGCGGACAAGGTGGCCGCGGACAAGGTCCCCGCGGGCGACGCAGCCGTGGTGGGGCGGCCATTCCGCCAGCGGGCCAAACGCTCTCGGTCCTGACCGCCGACCGCGAAAACGAGGACGCGGAAGAGACGGCCGATTCGGAAGGCCCACCCCGGAGCACACGTGAAAAGAAACAGGGCAAGAAGCACGCTTCTCGACATTACAAATCACCATCTGCCCACGCTCGCCATCCTCGCGGCACACGTGGCCATCATGCTGTGCGATCGCTGGACGGCCAATTCCGGCATCGTCCGAATGTGACGGGCCATCGCCGCGACGCGCATTCCGAGGCCTGGGGCAAGGTCGCACGCGCCATGGGACACGAACATGGTCAGCGGTCCTTTTCATATCACGGGCAACATCGTTCACGCGGGAACTTTGTGCGGAAATCCTTCCGGCACCACAGATCTTTCGGGCCAAGTCAGCACACGCGCCACGGCATCGCTTGGGGACATGGTCATCACGGCCGCGCCCATGGCCTTGCCGCCCATGACAACCACCGCCGACACTGCGGCTTCGGCAGACCGGGTCACGGTGGCCCAAACCACCGTTTCGCCGGCCGCCATCCGAATCAGCGACATGGCCGATCACATTTCGCGTACCACCGGTCTCAGGGCCGGGGTCAATACGGCCACGGCCTCCATGGCAATTGGCACCGCAACTGGTCACACGCACAGGGCCATTCGCAATTCGCCAGCCAATTTCGCCGCGCTGGCCTGCATTGGGGCCATGACGGGGCAGGTCCACACCACGCACTTGGCATGGCGCATTTCCGTGGCCCAGAGGCGTCCCACGGCCGCAGCCGCGAGGAAACGGCGTTTCCACCTCGCGGTGGTCGGTCGATGATGCCTGGGGCACAACGTCCCGGTTGGGACCAAATGCCCATGGCGGGGTTTAAAAGGGACGGTGGCCCTCGCCACGGTCGCAACAACGGATTTCATCCAGGCAGCGACGGTCCACAGCACCGTAGGCACGACATTGGCAAGATGCATCATCGGCATCGCAAGCATGACACCGAGGGAAGTCGAGCCGATCAACGTGACGCTGGCGAATCAAAGGCCAACAAATCAGAGGAAGAAAAAGACTGACGAGTAACCCCGACCTCGACCGCTATTCGGTGTACGAGAGTCCGGTTCAAACCGGTCCGACTGCCCTCCCCTCGGCAGTCAGACCGGTTTCTCTTTTTTCAGCCCGCCAATGGGCGAATCGGATAGTGCTGGGAGACGCGCCCTGGCCATTCCAGCACCTTGACACTCGACGCGGCAGGCGGTATCTTTACCGGATTGCGGATTTATCTAAGTTGATTGCCGAAAAGGTTTTTTGGTCTTTCGACCGTGTCGAGGAGCCCCTCGGTGCGATACGGTTTGCGCGGAAATTGTTTCTAGGGAATAGCAGGTTTAATCGAGACGACTGGGCATGGCGGGTGTGAACCTCGAGAACGTGTCGAGGGCTTACGCCGGTGGCGTGCGAGCAGTCGATGGAGTGAGTTTAGAAGTTCACGATCGCGAGTTTCTCGTGCTGGTCGGCCCGAGCGGATGTGGAAAAACCACGACGCTCCGCCTGATCGCGGGCTTGGAAGAGCTCACTGACGGGAGGATCACGATTGGGACACGCCTCGTGAACGACGTCGCTGCCAAGCACAGAGACGTCGCGATGGTGTTCCAGAATTACGCCTTGTATCCGCACATGACGGTGTACCGGAACATGGCGTTTGGGCTGGAACTCCGCGAGGGAGTAAGCGGAATAGGCAGGTTGTGGCGGTGGGCGCTCTCGGCTGAAAAGAAGCGAGCGTTGGCAGTCAGGCGGTATGCGATTGCGGAGCGGGTGCATCAGGCGGCCCGTATCCTAGGCATCGAGTCTCTGCTAGAGCGCTATCCGCGACAATTGTCGGGCGGAGAGCGGCAGCGGGTGGCACTGGGGCGAGCAATTGTCCGCAACCCGGCCGTGTTCCTGTTCGATGAACCACTTTCGAATTTGGATGCCAAGCTGCGAGTGGAAATGCGGCGCGAGCTGAAGCAGCTCCACCAGCGGCTCGCTACGACGATGATATATGTCACGCACGATCAGGTCGAAGCCCTCACTTTGGGAGACCGGATCGTCGTGATGGATGGAGGAAAAATACAGCAAGTCGGACCACCGATGGAACTATATGACCATCCAGCCAATCGCTTTGTGGCGGGTTTCATTGGCATGCCGGGAATGAATTTCATTGAAGGCGAAATCGATGGCGTGGGCGGTGAGTGGATGTTTCGGCGCGGCTCGTGGCATGTTTCGCTGGCCGGCTGCCGTATCAACCGGCCGACCGAGTCTGACAAATTGCCTGCCACGTTGGGCGTTCGGCCCGAAGACGTGATCGTGTCGACGGAGCCCGTCCGCGACGGTCAACGGGGGGTCGTTGAAATCGTTGAGATGCTCGGAGACGCGACCGTGGCGACGATCAAACTGAAACTCGGAACTGCCGAAGAACCAAGGAGTTCCGAAACGCACGAAGATGCAGGGATCTACGTAATTAGTAAGGCGGACGCACGCGCCCGCTTGCGGGCCGGGTTGCCAGTGTGGGTTCGCGTCGAGGAGAGCCGACGGCACGTATTCGATGCCGAATCGGGTGAGAACTTGGTCGCACAGCCCGAGTCGCGACGTACAACTAGCTATTAGGAGAGCGAAGCAGGCGGCAAGTAGTAGAAATACTTCACCCTTTGACTGTTTTTGTGGAGAGACACCTCGTCTGAAAAGTTGCCTTTAACAATTCGCTGAGGGAAGGCCGCGGCCACCGTTCTCGCGATCGCACGCCAAGTGCACGGAAATCCGGTCGACGAACTCTGCCCGTGGCTTCACCCCGACAATTCGAGCTACCCGAGGGGATCCAATAACCATGAACGCCAACGAACTGCTGCGAATCGTCGATGCCATCCATCGCGATAAGAACGTCGATAAGGAGATCGTATTTACGGCCATCGAGGCGGCGCTAGTCTCGGCCGCCAAGAAACAATATGGCGAAGAGGAAGACATTGTCGTGAACATCGACCGCAAGGACGGTTCGATCAGCGGCACCCACAACGGCGTTCCCCTCGACCCCGAAGAAACCGTCGGACGAATCGGGGCGCAAACGGCCAAGCAGGTGATGATCCAGAAGATCCGCGAAGCCGAACGCGACTCGCTGTACGACGAATACCACGAATTGATCGGGCAAATGATTACCGGCGTGGTGCAGCGTTACGAAGGCGGCGCCGCCACCGTTTCGCTGACGAATGTTGAGGCAATCCTTCCCCGCAGTGAACAGATTCCGGGCGAGACCCACCATCCGAACGAACGCGTGCGGGCAACCGTATTTGAAGTTCGCAAAGCCGGAAGCCGGGTGAAGGTGATTCTCAGCCGGACGCGACCACAGTTGGTGCAGCGGCTATTTGAGCAGGAGATTCCGGAAATCGCTGACGGCGTGATTGAAGTACGGGCCATGGCCCGCGAACCGGGTTACCGCAGCAAAGTGGCGGTGAGCAGTTCCGATCAGCGTGTTGATTGCGTTGGGGCTTGTGTCGGAGTGCGAGGTAATCGAATCAAGAACATCGTCGATGAATTGGCCGGTGAGCGAATCGATATTGTCCGTTGGAGTGACGACCTGCAGGTGTTGATTCCCAATGCCCTGCAGCCGGCCGAGGTCGAAGAGGTGATTTTGTGCCAGATGCTCGGCCGGGCAATTGTGCTTGTCCGCGAAGACCAGCTCTCGCTGGCCATCGGCCGGCGCGGTCAGAACGTGCGGCTGGCCAGTAAGCTTTGTGGCTGGGACATCGAAATCATGACCCGCGAGGAACTCGACGAATCGATCGAGCGGGCCGTGGTCGGATTCTCGTCGCTCGAGGGAGTGGAAGAAAGTCTCAGCGAACGGTTGGTCGGCGAAGGTTTCTTGTCGTATGACGACCTATCCATCATCGAGCCGGACGACTTGATGGAGATGGGAGAGCTGACTGAGGAGCAGGCCAATCTGATCGTTGAGCAGGCCGAAGCCAAGGCCCAGGAGGCCGAACAAGCCGCGGCGCTCGAGCGTCGTCGGCAACGCGAACAGGAGCGAATTGACGCGGCGACGGCCGCTGCTGAAGCGGCCGAAGTAGCTGAACGCGAGGCGCGAGGTGAAACGGAGACGGCTGAAACGACCGAGGCAGCGACCGCCGAGCCGTCGTCCGATGGAAGCGAAAGTGAGGGCAGTTCGTCTGAGGAGTCGGCCTCGTCGCCGCCCTCCTCGGCCGACGGATGAGGCCAACACGTTTAGGGAGACTCGTCCATGCATTAACGTCATTTTAGGTCTTGGCCGCCTTTTTTTGCGCTGGCCACGACAGGCAGTGGGAGGGCTTAAACTTGCCCGTACGTATTTATTCGTTAGCGAAAGAACTCAAACTTGACAGCAAAGTCCTGGTCGACATTTGCACCAGCGCCGGAGTCACCGGAAAGGGATCCGCGCTTGCCAGTCTAACCGACGACGAAGTGGAGCGCGTCAAGGCTTACATCGCCGGTGGCAGCCAGGGCGGCAAATCGGCCGGCGCGAAGCCGCGCGCTACGAGTTCGCAGTTGGCATCGGCGGATACCGCTTCGCCAACTTCTGGGACCGAAGCGGTGCGACGCGAAGACTACATCGCGCCGGGAGGCACCACCAGCGATCGCGTCCCCGTTCTCGGGGAACATGGCAAGAAACGGAAGCTCGACGTTGCCGCACCTGCGCGTCCGGCAAGTCCCCGGCCTGCGGCGATCAAGCTCGCCCCGCTGCCAGATGTCGCGCAACCCGAGCCGGCGGCAGTACCGGAACAGGAAGCTCAGAAACCTGACCTGCGGCTGCCGGTCGATGCCATCAAGGCGGCCAATCGGGGTGGTAGCAAACCGCTCATCGATCATGTCCGCAAGACGCAAGGCAAACGTCGCGACGAGACAGGTGAACCTACGGCGCCTGCCGTCGGTCGCTCGGCTGGTCCGGGTCGCTCGGCCGGCCCTGGACGCGGTCGCGATATGGCCGCCGACGCCACGGGCCCCCCCGTGCAACGTGGGCGGCGCGGCAAAGCGGGTGCCGCTCCGGACGAAAAGAGCGCTCCGGTGGGGCGCGAACAACGGCAATTGAATCGTCGTCGAGCCGGTAATGAAGGTCGTCGTGGAGAGGACGACGAGACGCCCGTCCGCCGTCGTTCATCGGCCAGGATGATCAGACGTACCGGCACGAACACCGCCGCACCTCGCAAGAGCAAGGTGACTCTCGAGTTGCCTTGCACCGTGCGTAGCTTCTCCGAAGCGATCGGCCTTTCCGCACAACAAGTGTTGCGCCAACTGCTCGGGCTGGGCACGATGGGCAACATTAATTCCGAAATCGAGCCCGAGATGGCCGAATTGCTGGCCGTGGAACTGGGCGTGGAGGTGGACTTCAAACACGCCGTCGACATGGGCGAAGCAACTCTCGCCAAGCTTCTCGAAGTGGAAGATGACTCGTCGCAGCTCGAACCGCGTCCGCCAGTCATCACATTCCTGGGACACGTCGACCATGGAAAGACGTCGCTGTTGGACAAGATCATCGGAATTGACGTCGTCAGCGGTGAAAGCGGTGGCATCACGCAGCACATCCGCGCCTATCAAATCGAAAAAGACGGCCGAAAGATATCGTTCGTCGACACGCCGGGCCACGAAGCATTCACCGAGATGCGGGCGAGGGGCGCCAACGTCACCGACATCGCCGTGCTGGTGGTGGCCGCCGATGACGGCATCATGCCGCAAACCGAGGAAGCCATCAGCCATGCCAAGGCGGCTGGCGTGCCGATCGTCGTGGCGCTGAACAAGATCGACCTGCCTGGAGTGGACGTACAACGCGTTTATCAGCAACTAGCGTCTGCCGAGCTTCTGCCGACCGAGTGGGGCGGCGACACGGAAGTCGTGAAAACGAGTGCCACGGTCGGTACCGGCATCGATGACCTACTGGAAACGTTGCTCACCTTGGCGGAATTGCGCGACTATCGAGCCAATCCGCATCGCGCCGCCACCGGCACGTGTCTCGAAGCTGAATTGCATGAAGGCCGAGGAGTGGTCTCGAAGATGATCGTCCAGAACGGGACCCTCAAGATCGGCGACGCAATTGTTTGCGGCTCCGCGTTTGGACGCGTCAAGGCGATGTATGACACGCTGAAGTCCAGCGTCCTTCATCAAGAGGCGGGTCCCAGCCTGCCGGTAAACCTCACCGGTTTGAACGTGGCCCCGGCCGCCGGCGAGCACTTTTACGTACTTCCCGATATCGCCACGGCGCGCGAAATCGCCGAAACACGTGAAGGTAAGAGCCGCCGAGCCGCCCTGGGCGTCAAGCCGGTGCACATCACGCTCGAAAACTTGTTCGATCGGCTGGGCCAGAAAGAAGCGCAGACGCTGAACATCATCCTGCGTGCCGACGTCCGTGGTTCGATCGAAGCCATTCAGAAGGAACTTACCAAGCTCGTGCACCCGGAAGTCAAAATCAAGGTGTTGCAGGCGACCGTGGGCGGCGTGACCGAAGCCGATGTGCATCTAGCGGATGCATCGGACGCGGTGATTATTGGCTTCAACGTCGTGCCGGATGAAAATGCTCGCGTCCTGGGCGAGAACCGGGGCGTGCAAATTCGTCGCTACGAAATCATCTACAAATTGACTGAAGACCTGAAGGCGGCCCTGGAAGGCATGCTCGAACCCGAGCAACGCGAAGTCGAGACAGGCCGCGCGTTGGTCCAGCGCACTTTCACAATCAGCCGCGTTGGCACAATCGCCGGTTGCCGCGTGTTGTCGGGGCTCGTGCAGAGAAATGCTCGAGCTCGTTTGATTCGCGAGAACCGCATCATCGGCGACTACGCACTAGAATCGCTCAAGCGAGAAAAGGATGATGCCCGCGAAGTCCGCGAGGGGCTCGAATGCGGTATCAAGCTGGCTGGCTTCAATGATTTGAAAGAAGGCGACATCATCGAGTTTTACAAGGTCGAGGAAGTCGCTCGAACGTTCTAGCGGCGGCCGGCATGGCAGGGAATTTGAGTGTTTCAGCGCAGGGACAGATGCCCGGAAGAGTCTCGGGGGGGCGGCGACGTTGGCGGCTGCGCGCGACGTGGGCGGATTTCCCATGGCTCAGGCAATCTTCCGAGTGGCATTTTGCAATCGCTGAGGTGGAAGCCATGAGTTCCAGGCGTACGCAAAAGGCCGCTGAAGCGATTCGCGAAGTAGTCAGCATGGCGATCATCGCGGACCTGAAGGACCCTCGCATTCGCGACGTGACCGTGACATACGTCGAGGTTTCGCCCGACATGCGGCAAGCCAAGGTCCATGTGTCCGTGATGGGAGACGAGACGAAACAGCAGCTCAGCCTGCGGGGCCTACAAAATGCCGCGGGATTCCTGCAAAGTAAGGTCGCCAAGCGAATTGACACCCGCTACACCCCCCGTCTGGCGTTCGTGCTAGACTTGGGGGTCAAGCGTTCGATTGAGATCAGTCAGATTTTGCAATCGGTCCTGCCCCCGGCGGACGTGCAGGACACAGCGGCCGGCGCCGACGAAGCCGATGCCGGTCGAATCGATGTCGCGGACGAGCAACGAGCAGACCGCAATACTCCCGACGACGAAGAGAACGCACCTTAGAAGCTACGACCCTGCCCGCCACCAATCGCCCCCCTTTGAATTTTTGTGACCCGTTGAGACAGGCATGAGTACCACTAATCGCGCATCGCTTATTACCAAAACCCATAAAGTGCTCAAGCGCACCTTCAAGCACACGCCGGTGAAAGGCGACCAGGTGCTGCTTGATTCGCTGCTATTTGCCGCCTGCTTGGAAAACGCCCACTACGACGCGGCCGTCCAGGCGTTTGAAACGCTCAAAGGAGCGTTCTTCGACTGGAACGAAATCCGAGTCAGCACCGTCAAGGAGCTTTCGGAGGTCATCTCGCACCTTCCGGCAGCTGCTGACGCCGCCAGCCGGGTTAAGGGAATCCTGCAAAGCGTGTTTGAGTCGGACTACTCGTTCGACCTGGAGCATCTCAAGAAGCAGAACCTGGGAGTGGCCGTTAAGCGGCTGCAAAAGCTGCAGGGTGGTACGCCGTTCGTCGTCGCCTACGCCACGCAGATGTCTCTGGGCGGTCATGCCATTCCGATTGATAAGGGCACCCTGGGCGTGCTCTACGTGATCGGTGTGATCAGTGAAACCGAGGCCGAGTCTGGCAACGTGCCGGGCATGGAACGGGCGATTCCCAAAAGCAAGGGGCAGGAATTCGCGGCATTGTTGCACGAACTGGGTGCAGACTTTTTCCAAACTCCGTTTTCGCCGAATGTCCGGGAGCTGTTGCTGTCAATTGCTCCGGACGCCAAGGAACGATTCCCAAAACGTGCATCGAAAAAGGCAGCGACAGAACCGCCGCCAGCCGAACCGGCAGAACCACCGGCAAGATCCAAGAAGAAGGACGGCAAACGCGATCCCCGCAAGGAAGCCGCCGCAGGCAAAAAGCAGAAATCAGAAAGGTCGGCCACCAGAAACTCCAAACCGGCAGCCACTTCGAAGAAGAAGTCGCCAACGGCATCCAAGAAGACTCCGGCCAAGGCACTATCCAAACGCAAACCGCGCTAGTTGGAAGTCTCGACTTCCCCGTACCCGCTGAGGTTGGGGCAACTCTGGACCGGGCGGTACAATGAAAATGGCTTGAGAAATGCCACCAGCCGCTCGAAGCGCCGAGCGGTTGGCCACACGCGGCTTGCCCTCAGAACGTCCCCCGAGGTTTCCATGCACCTGATCATCCGCTGGCGACAACGTCGGGCCGGTTTTCACCCGGCAATGGTGGCGATCTTGATGTGTCTGGCCGCGCTGGTTGTGGCAGCGCGATCGGTCCGTGCGACTGCCGACGAGACGAAAGCGCCAACGGTGCCCGTCGAACAGTCACAGCAAGCATCGCAATTTGAAGACCCGGCTGAACCTTTCGTGCCCTTGCGGCCGCGCAGTCCACGCGAGGAGGATCATATTCGTGCTCTGGCACTATTTGCCGCTGGCCGCGTGGCGGAACAGAAACAGAACTACGCCGAGGCGCTTCAGAACTACGAACGCGCCTACCGCTTTGACCCAGATGCGCTGGCTGCGCTTCGCGAGATCGTACCGCTGGCGTTCAATCTCGACCGCCAGGAAGAGGGTGTCCGCTATGCAATCATTTTGGCTGAGCGGTCTCCGAACGACGCCAACTTACTGCGTCGCCTGGCCATGTACCTAACCGAGGACGGCGACACGGAGCGCGCGCTAGGGCTCTATGAAAAGGCGCTCTCGCTGCAGGACGAAAAGGACGAGAAGCCGCCAGCCAACGCCGTACTGATGTATATGGAGATGGGCCGGCTCTACTTTGTCGCCAAAAAGTTTGACCGGGCGGCTGAGAAATTCGCTCGTGTCATGCAGGCCTTGGATAGCCCCAAGGAATTTGGGCTTTCTTCGGAAGTCGAAAAAGCCCTCTTGAACAAGGGTGAGCTTACCTATCAATTGTTCGGCGAGGCGTTTCTTGAAGCTCACCGTCCCGCTGATGCGGCGACGGCTTTTGAAAAGGCGAACGAGTTCAAGGCGGAGGAATCGCGAAACCTGTACAACCAGGCTCGCACCGAGGCTGAGAGAAAACAGCACGCGCAGGCCTTGGCAAAGCTGGACACGTACCTGGAAAAACATTTCTCCGACCAAGGCACCGGCCCCTACGAGTTGTATGCCGACGTGCTCGGCGAGCTGGGACAGGAAGACCAACTTGCAGCGCGATTGGAAAAGTATCGAGCGACCGATACAGAGAACTTGCCACTCTCGTATTTTTTGGCGGAGCGCTATCGTGCGGCAGGCGATCTCGACAAGGCCCGGCCGATCCTTGAAACCTTGATTGAACAGCGAAAAACACGACCACCCCTAGAGGCCATTACCGCGCTCCTCGATATCTACCGCCAAGAGAATGAACCCGCCAAGATATTGACGCTGTTAGGCAATTCTGTGGGCAGAGTCGGCAATCTCTCCCCTCTCGGTCAATCGGGCAGCAAGTTGCTGGCCGACAAGCCGATTGCTGAGTCGGTTGTGGTCGAGGCGGAAAAAAGGCTACCGGCCGAAGGTGCGGAACCGACGGCACTCGACTACGGACAATGGATGGCCGCCGCCCTCGTGGCCAGCAAGTTGGAGGAATTCGATACGGCAGACAAGTTGTTTGACGCCGCCATGCAAGCCGAGGGAGTCAAACCGGCCGAAGCCCTCGTCAGTTGGGGTTTAGACCTATTTGCCGCCGGCCAATACCCGCGGGCTATCAAGGTTTTCGAACGGGCCTTGAACGATAAAGTGTTGCCGGAAAACAGCGCGGCGATCAGCTTCTACCTGGCGGGTGCCCTGGAAATGGACGGCCGCACGGACGACGCCATCCAGCGGGCGCAAGAGGCCGCCAACCTCAAGCAGGACTCGCCACGGTTTGCCAGTCGCGTCGCCTGGATTCAGTTTCACGCGAAGCGATTGGACGATGCCCGCAAAAGTTATCTCGCCTTGCTTGACCAATACGACAAGAACCATGAATCGCCTGATGTACGCGACGTGATGCGCGATGCGCGGCTCGTGCTTTCAAACATCGCCGCCATGCAGGGCGATCAGGACCAGGCGGAGGAATGGCTCGAACAAGTGCTCGACGAGTTTCCCGAGGATGCCGGTGCGCTTAACGACCTGGGTTATCTTTGGGCCGACGCCGGCAAGCACCTGCAACGCGCCTTGGAAATGATCCAAGTGGCGGTGGCCGAGGACCCAAAGAATATGGCTTACCGCGACAGCCTGGGCTGGGTTTTGTATCGCTTGGGGCGCTACCCCGAGGCCGTCGCCGAACTCAAGGTCGCGGCTGCCGTGCCCGAGCCCGATGGCGTGATCCTGGACCATCTAGCCGAGGCGCAATTACTAAGCGGCGAGATCGCCGACGCCATCGAAACTTGGCGCCGCGCGGTTACGGTCTACGAGCAGGATGGTGAGCCCGAGGAGGCACGGCAGGTCAGTGAGAAAATCAAAGTCGCAGAAGCGCAAGCAACCGAAAAAGTAGCAGTCCCCGAGCCGACGCCCGCCGAACCAGATCCCAAAGTTTCAAGCAAGGCGAACGCGAAACCGTAGTCAGCAAGAGCGAGGCAAATGGCAGGTCATTCCCATTGGGCGAACATCGCCCGCAAGAAAGCGTTGGTCGACAATAAGCGAGGCAAGGTCTGGAGCAAGCTTTCCAAAGCGATCATCGTGGCCGCCAAGTGCGGCGGTGGCGATCCAGCGAGCAACCTCAAGCTCCGCTACGCCATCGACGCGGCCAAAGCGATCAGCATGCCCAAAGACAACATCCAGCGAGCCATCAAGCGCGGGACGGGTGAACTGGACGACGGCAACCTGGAAGAGGTCCTCTATGAGGGCTACGGTGCCGGTGGAGTGGCGGTGCTCTGCGAAATCCTGACGGATAACCGCAACCGCACCGCCGGTGAAATTCGCAAAGTATTCGAACTCGCCGACGGCAAGCTGGGTGCCACCGGCTGCGTGGCTTGGATGTTTGATCGCAAGGGTATATTCGTCGTTCCGGGCGACTCAATCGATGAAGAAACACTGATGGAACATGCCCTGGAAGCGGGTGCGGACGATGTCAAGCGAGTTGACGATAAATACGAGATCACTTGCGATCCCAGTGTGTTTGCCGAAATTGGCGCGGCACTTGCCGATCGGAATATCACGATCGACGGAAGTGAAATCACTCGTATCCCGCAATCGACCGTCGATTTGGATGTCGAAACGGGGCGTAGGGTGTTGCAGTTGATGGAAAGACTCGACGATCACGACGACGTCCAATCCGTCGTGTCGAACTTCAATATCCCTGACGAAGCAATGGCCGAAATCGAAGGCTAGGCGCTTCTCGGAACACTGTCGGCGCGGCAATCGTCTATTCCATGGGCGGTTACTGCAGCGCCTTGATCGCCCGCTCGTTGAAGAAGTGCGACGGAGTAAGTGCGTAGTTCAGTCGCCTGGCCAATTTCAACAGTACCGATCGCTTCTCGGGCGGCTGCTGCTGTGCCAGGGCAATCAGCAGAACGACCTTGTCTTTGGGCTCGATGTCTAGCTCCTGCACATCGACCCAGGATACTTCCGGCGCCGATCGCAATAGCGCGGCACCACTTCGCTCATCTTCGTTTCCCTGCTCGAGTTTCACGCGAGCTCGGTCCAACCACTGGCTTGCGCGGGCACTCTCGCCCAGCAAGCCCCAGCCGATGCCGATTCGCAAAGCGTCAAACGCCTCGGCTCGGCTCACTTCACATTCCGCCAGGCTGGCTTCCGCGCCTTTAATATCGCCCAGTTCCAACTGTGCCTGATAGCGAATCCGTGCGGCCGAATGTGGCTGATTGGTCGCATCCGCGTCGGAAAGGAGTCCGGCAAAGTCCTGCAAAAGATAGTGCAGCGCTGTGTCTGCCGCGCAAATCGTGTCTTGGGTAAACTCCGCATTTTCTCCGCTGGCGCCGATCAAGGACACATAGTCACTACTGGCCCGCCGTGCTTCGGCGTCCTTGCCTTGCGCGACCAAAACGCGGAGAAATTGAACATGCGAGGCGAGCAGTTGGGGGTTCTGCAACTGTGCCGTGCGGACTTCCTTCTCCAGCGCGGCAAACTCTCCTAGGGCAAAGCGAACTTCATCGAGGCGGCTGCGAATTTGCGGGTCATCAGGGCGCCGTTCAATCGCCTTTTCGTAGGCTGCTTTCGCCGCGGCGAAGTCGCCCTCCTGATGGTACAGGTAGGCCTTGGCCTGCCACGAATAAGGGCTGCTCGGATCGGCCGCTATCGCCCGGTCGAACAATTCCACGGCCACCGAATGCGTCTCCATTCGTCCCAGCAGATAAAGGGCGTCCGCGTCGTTGGGGTTCGCTTGCAGCATTTGCCGGTAGCGCTTCCGAAGTGCGTCGTGTTCGGCTGGGTCCTTAGCCAGGTATTCCGCCACGCGATGCCATTCGATGCGCAGCGGCACCTCTTCAATTCCTTCGGCAATGAACCTGCGCACCCGATCTCCCTGCCCTGCCGATTCTCCAATCGACGCGTATGCCTGCAATGTGAGCGTCAAATCCGGCATGAGTCGTAAGTGGGTTTCGACAAAGCGGAGCCGATCGTCCAAGGAGGCCACATCGTCGGGAATGAGGAGTGCGTACTCCGGGCGAATGTCGGCCACCGCCACTCGCGTGCGCGTGATCTTCTTGCCATTCTTAAGCTTGATCGTCGCCGGAAACTCTTGAAAGGGAAAATCCACGTCGTCAAATACAATCAGGGATCCTCCCAAATTGAGACTGCTTTCTCCCTCATCGACCGGTGTGGTGGCATAGGTTGTCTTTTCCCACAGGATTGCCGCTCCGCCGCCAGCATTGAATACGAACACGGGGTTGCTAAACCAGCGACTTGCGTATGCCGTGGAAATCTGTATCTGCTGATCGGACACCGGTTTGCCGTCGCAGGTCACGACCGCGTGGTGCATTCCCTCAGCAACGGGTTTCACCACGCGCGAGTGCGCGGGGATGACCACCTCGGGTTGATCGTCCGTCCGCACCGCCACCGGAACGTCAAAACCATTCACCAGGTGCAGCTCGCGATGTGTCGCAATGTGATAGTTCATTGCCAACAGTACCGCCAGACCGAGGAGCACCGCCGCCGACACGAGCACCGCGCACGACTGTCCCTGCGAAAACCCGGAATACATCGGCGGACTGCAGGGACACTCCTTCTCCGAGGCACGCACCAGACTCCGAAACTGTCCATCTTTCGCGAGCTTGGGAACCGCCTGCTTTACCTGCCGAAACGCGACCAGTGCCGCTTGGTGGTTACCGCAACGTTGATGGGCCTTTGCGAGCGACAGGATCAGGTCGGGATCGATTTCCGCCGTGATGCGCGGCTCGACGTCGCACAGCGACTGAGCTTCATCGGGTCGCCCGTCGAACAGCAGTGCGCGAACAACTCCGCACTTGGCGGCCAGGTTGCTTGGTTCGATCGCTAGCGCCGTCTGAAAACACGCGGCGGCCTCGCGGGGACGCCGTCGATATTCGTGCCAGTGACCGATTTCCGTCTGCACATCAGCGTTGTCGTCAAAGCGGTGCTGTACGGCCAGGGCCAGGTTTTCCGCCTCATCATATCGCGAAAAGAGCGAGAGCGACCTGAGCAGCTCTAGCGCCGCCTGCGGATCGTCGGGCCGCTCATTTAACGCCTTGGAGCCTGCGGCCAGTGATGCTTCGCGCATCTTTTCCCACTCCCCAAGTGAGACGACTCGATGCCGCCGGCAGACGGGGCAATCGGCCAGTACCTGCTTCTTGCCCAGAGGCACGATCGGAATGAAAGCAACGACGAAGAAGTACGTCGTCTCGTAGTCGCGCAATTCCACGGTTCGGTGGCACGACTCGCAAACCCCTTGGTAGGTGCGAAGGTTACGGGTTCCGTAGTACTTCGTACCGATGCCGTTGACCGTCGTTGGCATGGCAGAAACTCCTCGAGTACGAATAAGCCGTGCCCGGCAAGCGTGGCGCTGCAGAGGCCGGGATTCTAACACTTATGAGGAGTATGAGCCAAGAAAGAAGTGGTGGCTCGCTGCCACTTCGAAGCTGCTTCGACGCCGCTACTTCTTACCCTTGTGCTGGACTTTCGGCCAGTAGTGGGCTTCGAAGCTTTGCTCGTTGAATTCGGGGCTGTTGTCGTGGTCGTGGCAATTCGAACACACGTTTTCGAACGCTTGTCCGACAACAAGCTTTACAATTTGCCGCTGTTCCTCCTTGGTTGTGCGGTTGCGACCCTTCTCCGCGGCCACATGCGCGGCCGCTGGCCCGTGACAATTCTCGCACTGATTGCCCGCCAACAGCGGCGTTTTCTCCTGGCTGTCAAAGCCACTGATGTAGGGATAGTACTCTTGCGGATTCCAGCCCGTCGAATGACAGCTAATACATTCGGCATCATATTGTCGTGGAGGACTGAGTTTGGCTAGCGTTTCGGTCGCGTGCGCGTGCTTGGTCTTATTCCAAATTCCAAACGCCGTAGGATGGCATTCCTTGCAGCTCTCGGCGCCTGCAAATTTTCCGGAAAGAGGGTCAACATCCGTGGTTCGCGGGTGCGGCACGCTCTTAATTCCCAAATCGCGCCAACCAAGCTGCCGCAATTGGTCCTGGTAGGTCGCCATCAAGTCCTTCATGGTTTGCGAATCCTGAAAGCGCGAGTCGAGCGCAACCCGCTGAAATCTCACTGGCTGCCGCGGATCGTCGTAAAAGCCTGCTACGACCACGTACATTCCTTTCGGCGCGATTTCGACTAGTCGCGCTTTGTCGTCGTCAATGGCCTCTGGTTCGAGCGGAGGCACGTCGCGACCATCTGAGGTCACGACGATCTGAAACTGTGGAAACTGTTTGGCGAGTTCTCGCGTTTCATCCACCGTCGCATGCGCCAGGAGCACCCGCGCGTCGCAATCCCGCAGTTCCCCCACGACCTTGGCCAAGGCTTCGGCGGCGGGCGCGATAATCACTTCGTCGTTATTTACTTGGGCCTGATATTTTTCGCCCAGCACCGAGGTGATGCCCAGCTTCATACCACCGGCCTCGACAATGCGAGTTTTTGGCGTCAGGTCGAACAGATTCACATTGGCCGAAACGAAGATGCCGTCCTCGGGAGTGGCACCGGCAATGGCCGCCACAATCTCGCCGGCGGAAAGCCGCAAGTCATCGGGGCCAAATCCGACGGCGCTATAGTGCATCTTTTTCGAGCGCCTCGGCCGAAATTGCAAACTTCAGTTCGGCTTGCCGACCAAAGCGGCGTACCAGACCGCCCACGTCAACCGCCGCCACCGGCCAGCCCCTGTCCTCCAACCCACGAATGAACGAGTGTCGCCGGCTCATGCCCCCTTTTTGTTGATCCAATCCCGCGCAGCCACACGGCTCCAGGTATCCGTCCTGCCGTCCACTGATCACCAGCGCCAATTTGGGTTTCGGCCAGCCGTCGAAGTACTTGCCGTTGATGGCAATCGGGTCGATCTTGGGCTTTTCGCTCGCGCTCGTTTCGTTCTCCAACGGAGCGGTTTGAGTGCTGGATGGAATCGCGCGGTTGTCAGCAATCCGCGCCTGGTGCTCATTTTCACTTATTGATCCGTCGATAGAAAACGCCGATTCCGCCTCCTCGGTTTGCGAAGCGGTACCGCCTGTTGGCGGCGCAGGCAAGGATGCAGTCACCGGACTCGAATCCGAACTGCCGCACCCGACGAGAACGCAGGTGCATGTCCAAATCAAACTAATGGCAAGCGAACGCGAAGTCGTGCTATTCATAAAAGCAGTTGGATCCATCCAGAGATTTGTTGCAGGCCGGTTTCGAAAACCGGGCGCCACATCGATCAGTCCCTTATTTGATCACGAACTTCAATTTAAGGCGGATTTCGGCGACGTCGGGATGGTTTTTCACCCCCAAGACTACTTCGCCGAACGGTCCCTGGTCGGTTCCCAAGCGGATGGCGGGCGCCAGTCCGGGTGGAATCTCAATCTCGATCGGCATCTGGTCGACTGTCTCATTGAGCGGCGTTGCCCTTCCAACCCTCACCTGGATCTGAGGAGGATCAAGTTTAATCGGCTCAATCTCAACCTGGCCGCGAGCCGTGCCACGCATAAGGAGCGTCAGCTTTCGCGTTAAGCCCGCGTGACTGTCGACCGTGCCGAGCAACAAGACCCCGTCTTTGCTCCGCCATCCTGGACCAACGAGCGACAAATCACTGACAATCGTGCCGGTGATCGGTACAGTTTCCTCCGCCTGTTGGCCGCCGGGTTCCATTTCGAACTTGAGGCGGATTGTCTGCTGAAAAGTCCCTAACGGCAAGCCCGGTTTGAGTGATAGCACGAAACGATACCCGCCTTTGGCATCTTCCTTGGCGGCCTCATCAGCCGAAAGCTGGATGGTCTGCACGTCAAAGAACGACGACGCATCAGCGTTTTCGAACTCGTGGCCAATGATTCGCAACTCGCCGTCAAGCAGATACCTAAACTGAAACTCGGCCGTCGCCGCCTCCCCGGCGGGCACGTTTCCGAAGTCAACCGGGCGGGGCCAAATCAGGAATTTGTTCGTCAACTTTCCACTAATTGTCAGCTCGACACGTGAATGGTGTGGATCGTTCGTCAGCACCGTTGCCGTTTGACGGAAACTCGGATGCGCGGCGTTGGCGCTATATTCGACCGTCACGTCCGTCGACTGGCCGGGAGCAATTTCGCTCGCTTCGAGCATCGCAATCGTACATGCGCTGCAGGTCGTCGTGCCCGGCGTCAGCTTCAAAACACCGCTGCCGCGGTTGGTGAAGACAAATACGTGACGTATCTTCGCGCCACGTTCTACCATGCCAAAATCATGATTGTACTGGTTCACCTCAAGTCGCGGCTGCTCGCCGTTCGACACAGGCAGCTTGGTGGCGTCCGGAACCATGCGGTCAGGGGCGTGTCCGAAATCGGCCCAAGTAATTCCGAATCCGAATGCCGTACCTAAGACCAAGCTCGACAACAGAACAGCGCCGGCGTTCATGCAGACCTCTCGATCGAGTTTCGCTAGGAAACGATTGCCACGTTAACTATTTTACCCCTATTAGCGAGTCCTGTGAAATTCACGGCGATTCCGAGGTTTTTGCCAGGTTCTCAAGTTCTGATCGCATTGCCAGCGGCAGTTTTTTGTCGGCGTGCGGCGTCCGTCGATCGAGCTCGAGGGCTTTGGCGGCAACACGGCGCGCCGTTTGAATGCTACCCGTCATTTCCAGGGCCTGGGCGTATTCCCCCTGGATCACTGCCGAGTTCGGGTACCAATGAGCGGCCAAGCGAGTGTATGCCACGAATTGTGCGGCGATCTGCTTATCGGGACTCACTTCGTAAACTTGGCGGAAGAGACGTCCGAGTTCGCGCATCGCGGAACTTGAGTGCCCTTGCACCGCGCGCACTGAGGAAGCAGACAGGAAGAGTCTCTCGCGCCAGAGTTCGGACTTCGGATTCTCCGAGAGCCTCTGTGCGCTAAGTTGGGCGGACGCCATCCAGGGCTCCGCCGACAACCGGTCCGCGGCGATGGCACCAAGCATGGCGTCAAACCGAACCGCGTCGCTCATCCGCATATCGGTCGCCAGCCCCATTGCCGCACGGCATGCCATCACCGGCAAAAACGCCGTATAGTAACAGCCCACGGCCAGCGCCAACACGGCCACCGAAAGGCCAAGCGGAAGTGCCAAATTGCGCCATCCGTGCGGGCTTGGGTTCGCTGCCGAAATCGTGTTGGATTTCTGATTTACGCCCAGCGCCAATAACAACCAAAATGTGTCTGCCACGCCCGGAAATGCAAACCCGCCGGAAGCTAGCCAGTGAATCGACAAGACGAGCACGCCGAGCGCAGGCAGACGCGCCGGTAGCGTCCCACGCCAAAGCCAAACCGAGAAGATGCCGATAACACATCCCCCCACGATCAAGGCCGCCACGATTTGCTCGAACGGCAGGAAAAAGCCAAAGGGCCGGCCAAGCACGTATGCCACCACTAAGCCTGCGATCGCTCCGAGGAACATCAGACGCATGCTATCGCGCGAGGCGAGAGCGTCGTCGTGCGGCTCACTTTCATCGAGTTCGACCAAGGTCCAGCTTTGCCAAGCGAACGCGGCAAGCAGCGCCACCAGGGCCAATAGCGCCAGCGTACCGCCCGTGGCCCAGACCTCGAGCACAAAGTTGTGCGGGTCGCTAATCTCCTCGCTGGCTTGGGGAAGTTTGTATTGCGTGTAGTAGTTTTGGAATTCGCCGGGCCCAACACCAAACAGCGGAAAGTCCGCAATCATGTCGAGCGTCGACTCCCAGTATTCGAAGCGATAGCCAAGCGATTTTTGGGCTTGGCTCAGCAGGGTTTCGTCCAGGCCACCAAGCATCGAAGCCGCCACGACAATCACAAGCAGTGCGACGCCAGCCGCAGCGATCCACCGACAAGGAATGCCGTAGCGCCCGTCGCGCACCACGAGTGGTAAAAGAACGAGCCCGACGGCCAACGCGACGTACGCACTTCGACTTTGCGTTAGCATCAAACAGACGAGCATCGCGCCCAATGCCACGGCCAATCCGGCATAGCGAGCTGCGGCCGACGCGGACACGTGGCGCTTCCGAACGATTCCCCACGCTACGCCCAGCGCGACGACCAACCAAGCCACCAGAAACCCGGCAAGCGAGTTGGTTAACGCGAAAGTTGCCAGCGGCTCTGTACTGGCCAGACGCGCTTCAAACCGCGTGCGCTCCGGCGAGTCCGGAGGAAACCACTGCCCCAGCGACTGCAGTACCTCATCGGGGTTCTCCGCGTACGCGGCCCTTTGTTCGGGCAAGATGACGGCCGCCTGATATAGCCCCAGCACGGAAGTCACAACGGCCAGTGCAATCATGACGACCACGAGCCCACGGGCCTCGACCCGATGCGCCACCAGTTGCCTCGTCAGGAAGTAAATGAGCCCGAGGCCCAGCCATTCCCAAACCATATTCACCACCAGACGGGGCGAGGTCAGCCGACGTCCGAATTCGAGAGTTTCGCTGGCTCCGAAGCGACTAGCCGCCAGTCCGACCAACGAGCTGCAAACGAACGCGAGAATCAGCGCCAGGACGGCACCATCAACCAAGTCGAACTGTCGTAGCAGCGAGCGGCGAGATCCAACGACAAACAAATATGCCGCCGACAGCAACAGCAAAACGAGTGTCAGGCCGTGTCCATCGCCGAGCCATGCCACACCTTCACTAGGCACGAGTGGGCGCGCCACATAAACGGCGACCAAACCGGCAAGTAACCAGGGCCGCACCAAATCGCGCACTTCTGGTGTCGCGGTTCCAAGTTTTGCTTCGGCCTTTCGTGGTTTTGGAGACATTAGGAATTGGCAGACGATTCAGTGCGACGAGTGAAACGGACGGAGACCTCTTGCCGGCAGAGCAGCTACCGGTTAGTCAAGCGACGAGCGGTCATTTCCAAAATGGCAATCACGCCCAGCAGACAAATGATGATCAATACGACGACTACCGCCCCGGCCGCATTGACTTGGGGCAATACCAAGGCGCCCAGCCCGCAGGCGGCACTGGCCAGATAGATCGTCAATACCGCCTGCGTCTTGCCAAGCCCCAGGGCGACCAGACGATGCGAGAAGTGGTTTGTATCACCCTCGAAGGGACTTTGTCCGTTGCGCAAGCGGATGCAAAGCACGCTGATGGTATCATAGAGGGGAATCGCCAATACGCACAGGGGAGCCAAGATTGAATGTCGCGGCACGCCAGGACCGCTGAATGTCGCGAGTATCGTCATCACGGCTAGAAAGAATCCGATGAAATAGCTTCCGGCGTCGCCCATAAAGAGCCGCGCTGGCGGCCGGTTGTGCCATAGAAACCCAACCAGAGAGCCGACCAGCAAGAATAGCAGCCCCGCGACAAATAGTTGTGGATGCCCCGCTTCGGGCACGAGCAGCATATACGCGCCAGAAGCGCGGCGGCAATTGCGGCCACGCCGCCGGCCAGGCCGTCCATGTTGTCCAGGAAATTGAAGGAGTTGATCAATCCGACAATCCACAACACGCTGACCAGGTCGGTCAACACCGGCATGTCGACATAGAGGGTCATTTTCCATCCTTGCCAAAGGACCACGGTCCCGGCCACCAGGAATTGTACGGCCATCCGAAACCGCCAATCGAGCCGCCGCGCGTCGTCGATCAACCCCAGCAACATGAGCACGGTGCCAGCCGCCAAGAAGAACCACAGGCTGCGGGACTGGGAAAGCAAGCCGGGCAGGTGAGGCTCGACGAATGTGCCCACCGAACCTAGCCAAGCCGGGAGAACGGTCTCATCGTGCGACGATCTCGATTGTTGCCATACTTCCAGAAGCAATTGGCCGGCCGACAGCGGCAAGACCACTCCCGCCCAAATCGCCAATCCGCCGCCGAAGGGAACGGGCCGCTCGTGCACCTTGCGGTGCCCCGGCTGGTCGACCAGCCCCCACCGCGGCGCCCAGGATCGCAAGAAATTCGCCAGCACCAGACTTACGAGCAGCCCTGGCGCGGCGGCCATTGCCACCACCCAATTCATGTCCGCGTCTCCCGCTGCTGATGCGCGCGGAGATAGTCGCGGCAAACGGTGAAAAACTGCTGGTAGTCGGGGCGCTGGTAGTCGGCAAACGTCCAGGCGTGTGCTTGCCAACGGCGTTGTTTATAGAACAAGGTTACCTCGGCATGGATGCCGCGAGACAGGTACAAGCGATGGGCGTGATCTTTCGTCGAGGCCAACACCAGCTTGGCCGGCGTGAGATAGCCGGGGTCAAGATTCAGCGGACGTGGCTCGGCATGTGCCCCACTTCCAGCATACTCTGCTTCCCACTGATTTGTCTCCAGTTTCCTCGCCACCAGTGCGGCCGGGTCGATGAATCGCTCAAATGCAAAGAAACACTTGACAAGGCCAGACCCCATCGTGGGCTCGTAATAGTCGGTCGCATCAAACCCGAAACGCTCACTGGAGAGCGCCACTGGCCCCCAATTGGCCTCGGCCCGTCGTTGTGCCCAATCTAAAGCCTCCTCGTGCCGGCTAAAGGCTGCCAGAATCGATAACACGGATTGAGGCTGTGAAATCGCGCCCATAGTGCAAGTCAGAAATCAGAACGATTGAAAAGAGGCTCAAGTGCGTTTGTCAGCGCGCACTCTGGGATTCACATCTGCCCACCTTCTGATTTCATCTGTCTTAGTACGCCTTGGCAAACACAGCTCGTACCGTCGTGGGCCGGCCGGTAAAGAGACACTTGCCGGGAACCTCTTCCTCGAAGCCGGGCTCGTCGGCGATGGGCACGCAACGAATCGTGAGTTTGTGCTTTGCCAAAATGGCGGCCGTCTCCGGCCCCTCGGCCACGTGGGCGATGGCGAAGCCGCCATGAATCTCCGGCTTCTCTGCGTTCCGTGGAGTGAAGTAGTTTTCGAACTCGTCGAGCCTGGTGAATGTCTTCGTGTGCTGCTGGCGAAAGTCGAGCGCCCGCTGAAACAGACCATTCTGCATTGCGGCCAACGAACTGCCGATCTCGGCCACAAATTGCAATCGGGATACCGCAGACTTCTTTTCGCCCGATGGCTCGTCGCGGCGTTTAGGCATCAGCGTGTCTCCCTGGATGTCGCGCGGCCCCACCTCAACGATCACCGGCACGCCACGCTTGACGTGTTGCCATTTCTTGTCGGCCCGCGGCACGTCGCGAGTATCAACGATTGCTCGGACGGAGCCGGAATCGTATTGCTGGGCCGTAAGCTCGCTGCATAGTCTACGGCAATATTCAAGCACGGGGCCGCCTTCCTCGTCATTGCGGAAGATCGGCAGGATCACCACGTGCTGGGGAGCCAAGCGTGGCGGCAGCACGAGTCCGTCGTCGTCGGCGTGCGACATAATGAGGGCACCCACCAACCGGGTCGAAACACCCCACGACGTGGTCCACGCGAATTCCTCGCGGCCTTCGCTTGAAAGGTATTTGATTTCCTGGGCTTTCGAAAAATTCTGCCCCAGGAAATGAGATGTACCGGCTTGCAGGGCTTTGCGATCCTGCATCATGGCCTCGATGCTGTAGGTGTTCACGGCTCCGGGGAAGCGTTCGCCGGCTGTCTTCTCGCCGCGAATGACGGGCATCGCCATGTAATCCTGAGCGAACGTGGCGTAGACACCCAACATCTTCTTGGTTTCTTCGACGGCTTCGGCGGCCGTGGCATGGGCCGTATGCCCTTCCTGCCAGAGGAACTCGGCCGTGCGCAGGAACATTCGCGTGCGCAATTCCCAGCGGACGACATTGGCCCACTGATTGATAAGGATCGGCAGATCGCGATACGACTTTACCCAGCGGGCATACATCGCACCGATGATCGTTTCGCTGGTAGGCCGTACGACCAGGGGCTCTTCCAGCTTGCCCGTCGGCACGAGCCCGCCGTCGGGCCCTACTTCGAGGCGATGATGAGTGACGACGGCACATTCCTTGGCAAAACCTTCAACGTGTTCGGCCTCTTTCTCCAGGTAGCTGAGCGGAATAAACAAAGGGAAGTAGGCGTTCACGTGCCCGGTGTTTTTGAACATCCGGTCCAGAGCCTGCTGCATGTTCTCCCAGATGGCATAACCCCAAGGCTTGATGACCATGCAGCCGCGCACGGGCGATTGCTCGGCCAGATCGGCGGCACGAACCACTTGCTGGTACCACTCTGGATAGTCGTCGGCCCGGGTGGGCGTGATCGCAGTCTGGGGGGCCTTGGCCATGCGGGGCGTTCCTTACCAATTGGCTAGCTTTGTGGGCTTGCGGACGTGGGCCAGCGAAAGCGGCTCATTTTACGCCACGGCCCCGGTCGTCAACAATGGGAACCCTTGTGAGTCGCTGCCGCCGCTCCTAAAATCAAGAACTTTGCCGCACGTCCTTTCCCCCTCCAGCGACGCCGCTTTCGGGCGTCTTAGAAAGTTCCCTCATGTCCAGGCGGTACGTCAGTCAGTTAGCTCATCAGGAATCCATCGATCAAATCTTTCTAGCAAGCGAAAAGCAGCTGCGGCCCAATCGTAACGGCAACCTCTACCTGCAACTCGACCTGTCGGACCGGAGCGGATCGATTGGCGCCCGAATGTGGAACGCCAGCGAACAGGATTACCGTGGTTTCGACAACGGCGACTACGTGCGCGTCGAGGGTTGCACGCAGCTCTTCCAGGGCACGATTCAGCTCATTGCTACCAGCATCCGCAAGGCTCCTCAGACCGAAGTCAACACCGACGACTTCATGATCCTTGACTCGAAAGAGATCGACCAGTTCGTGGTCAAGCTCGGGTCTATGCTTCGCAAGATGAACGACCCGCACCTGCTGAATCTGGCCGAATGCTTTTTGATGGATGACGATTTCATGCGGAAGTTCAGCCGCGCCAGCCGGCGTGAAAAACCATCATGCCTACGTGGGTGGACTGATCGAGCACGTGATCAAGTTGATGGAGCTCTGCGAACAGGTCACGCCGCTCTATCCAAACATCAACGCCGACCTGATGTTGATGGGCGCCTTCCTTCATGACATGGGCAAGATCGACGAACTGACGTACGAACGCGATTTCGCGTATAGCGACGAAGGGCAACTGATTGGCCACCTGGTAATGGCCGTAGGCATTCTCGACCGCAAATTGAAGGAAGTTGAACGGCTGTCCGGAGAACCGATCCCCGAGGAACTCGTGCTGCGGCTCAAACACATGATCGTCAGCCATCACGGGCAATACGAATACGGCAGTCCTAAACTGCCGATGACGCTCGAAGCGGTGGCGCTGCATCAACTCGATAACCTCGACGCCAAGGTACATGCCTTCGACCAATTGATGCGCGACGACCCGAACGTCGAAAGCTCATGGACCAACTATAATCCGGCTCTGGGCCGAAAACTGTTCAAGGGCGCGCCGCGTGGCGGCAGCTCCGGAAGGTAGAATTCCATAGCCCGTCCAAGCCGCCGCGGTGCTCGTGCCTACCGGCGCCGCCGATAGTCGCCAATTGAAAGGTCCGCCCGTGCGCAGCGAGGAAATCGAACAGCAACTGCTTGAGCTGATCAATCAGCCCGGATACCGGCCCGTGAAACCACGGGTGATCGCCCAGCGTCTTAACCTCGACGAGGACCAAACTCGCGACTTAAAACGCGTGATCAAGCGGCTCGTCAAAGATGCCAAGGTGAGTTACGGCGCAAATCACTTGCTCGGCCCGCCACCGGCGGTTTCTTCCAAGGAGAAGGGCTACCGCGTGACGGGTGTGTTCCGCCGCGCCGACGCAGGATTCGGTTTCGTGCGTCCCGCCGGCAGTGCCCCGGGCGCCGATCGCACCCAGGACATCTTCATCTCCAAATACGATGCCGGCGACGCGGCCACGGGCGATACTGTACTCGTACGGCTGAAAAAGAAAACGGAATCGCGTCGCCCCAATCCCGAGGGCGAGATCGTCGAGATCATCGAGCGAGAAACGCATCAGTTCGTCGGCACTTATTTCGAGGAAGGAGGCGTAGCTTACGTACAAGTCGACGGCATGCCTTTTTCCCAGCCAATCATCCTGGGCGACCCCGGCGTCAAACGCCCCAAGGCCGACGACAAGGTCGTGATCGAAATGGTTCGCTTTCCCACGCATGCCCACCAGGGCGAAGGCGTGGTCAGCGAGATCCTCGGCCAGCGCGGCGAGCCGGGCATCGATACGCTGTCAATCATTCGCGAGTTCAACTTGCCAGAACACTTCGCGGAAGATGCTGTCGAGGAATCTCGCCACCAAGCCGACCTGTTCGACGAGAGGATTGGGGAGGGGCGCAACGACCTGACAGACTTGGTCACGATTACCATCGATCCGGTCGATGCCCGCGACTTCGATGACGCAGTGTCGCTCGAAATCAATGACAAGGGGCACTGGTGGCTCGGCGTCCATATTGCCGACGTATCGCACTTCGTGCGGCCCGATACGGCGCTCGACCGCGAGGCGTATTCCCGCGGCACGAGCACCTATTTACCCGACCGCGTGATTCCGATGATTCCCGAGATCATCTCCAACGGCCTCGCCAGCCTGCAACCCGACAAGGTGCGGTACACCAAGAGCGTTTTCATCGAATACACGCCCGATGGCGTGCCTGTGCACGTGGAGCCAATGTCCGGGGCAATCAAGAGCCGCCGTCGCTTCACGTACGAGGAAGTCGACGCGTATCTTGCTGACCCCGACGGCTGGCACTCAAAACTCGATTCCAAGGTGCATTCGCTTCTCGGCCGGATGCAAAAACTGGCTGCGGTGCTGCGCCAACGGCGGTATCGTCGCGGCGGGCTCGAACTGACGATGCCCGAGGTGAAAGTTGATCTGGATGCCGATGGTCGGGTGAGCGGCGCCCACCTTGTCCAAAATACTGAAAGCCACAAGATCATCGAAGACTTCATGTTGGCCGCGAACGAATCCGTGGCCGAATACCTCGAGAAGGCAGAGCTCGAGTTCATTCGCCGCGTGCACATGGCGCCCGATCCCCGAAAGCTCAAGGCGCTTACCGAATTCGTAACCGGCATGGGTTTTCAGGTCGAGAGTCTTGAAAGTCGCTTCGAATTGCAAAAGCTGCTGGCCGATGTGCACGGCCAACCCGAGGAGCGAGCCGTCAACTTCGCCCTGCTCCGCAGCCTGCAGCGGGCCGTCTATAGTCCCGAGAAGGAAGGTCACTATGCGTTGGCCAGCGAGTGTTACACGCATTTTACCTCGCCCATTCGCCGCTATCCCGATCTAACAATCCACCGGCTGCTCGATCAATTGCTCTCGGGCAAAAAGCCGCGTAACGACTTTGGCGAATTGGCGGTCGTCGGCGAACACTGCAGCGACCGCGAACGTCGGGCGGAATCCGCCGAACGAGAACTGACGAAGGTCAAGCTGCTCGAGTATCTCAGTTCGCGAGTCGGCCTCAAGCTTGACGCAGTGGTCACCGGCGTCGAAGAGTTTGGCTTGTTCGTGCAAGGCGTTGAACTACCGGCCGAAGGCCTGGTGCATATCAGCTCCCTGCAAGACGACTTCTATCGCTTCGACCGCGGCTCGCACACGCTGACGGGACATCGGGCCGGCAATCGCTATCAGCTTGGCGATCACGTGACCATAACTGTCGCCCGTGTTGATGTCGATCGCCGCGAACTCGACTTCCGGATTGTCGCCCGCGAAAAAAGCCAATCCCGCAAGAGCCGTATCGGTAGTAAGAAAGAGCGAAAGGCCAAGAAGGACAAAGAAAAAGGCAAGAACAAGTCTGGAAGCAAGAAACGGCGGTAGCGGGTTCGCACCCTAGGCACGCTCGCCGAGACCGCTACAATACCTGCTGACGTGATTGTTTTGGCATCTCGTGGACTCTCGAACGCCGATTGGATCCCGTGCGGTCCTTAAGGGGCGAAAGTCCGTTCGTACCTTCTGGGAGCTTAGAAGCCCGGATGACCAGCACCCTTGCGCAAACGCCGCTGCACGATTGGCATGCTTTGCATGGTGGGCGGCTGGTCGACTTCGCGGGTTGGTCGATGCCGGTACAGTACTCCTCGATTGTGGCTGAACACAATGCCACGCGAACGGCCGTCGGATTGTTCGACGTCTCACACATGGGCCGCGTTCGCTTTGAAGGTCCCGGGTCCGAAGCCTTTCTCGACCGCATCGTCACTCGTCGCGTCGCTGGCATGCAGCCTGGTCGAATTCGCTACGCTTTAGTTACGAACGAATCTGGCGGAATTCTGGACGATGTGCTTGTCTACCACCTGCTGCACTCGCGGGCGCGAACTACTACGAGCTGGTCGTAAACGCCGGCAATCGTGAGAAGATTGTCGAGTGGTTGCACACGCACCGAGACGGCTCGGAAGTCGAAATTCACGACACAACCACGGATACGGCCATGATTGCCGTGCAAGGTCCCAAGGCCTTGGAGATTGTCGCTCCGCTGTCGAGCACGGACCCTGCGTCGCTGCGCTACTACCATGGTGCCGAGAGCGAGATCGGCGGCCACGCTGGCCTCGTAAGCCGCACCGGATACACCGGCGAGGACGGCTGCGAGTTGATTTTGCCGGCCGAAGCAGCCAGGGAGATTTGGGAAACTCTCGTCGGTGCGGCAGAGAAAGTTGGCGGCATGGCGGCCGGGTTGGGCGCCCGAGACACCCTTCGGCTAGAAGCCGGCATGCCGCTGTATGGTCACGAACTCAACGAGAAAATCGACCCCCTACAGGCCGGACTGAACTTTGCTGTGAACCTCAAGGATCGGCATTTTCCCGGCTGCGATGCGCTCGCCGAGCGCCGGGGCGACACGAAGCTTCCGGTGCGCGTAGGTTGGGAACTGCAAGGCAAACGAGTGCCGCGCGAAGGCTATTCGGTCCTCGTCGACGATGAGACGGTCGGCCGCGTGACCAGCGGCACGTTTTCTCCGACGCTCGGCAAGCCGATCGCGATGGGTTACATCGCGCAATCGCATGCCGACCCCGGGACCGAAGTGACCATCGACATTCGTGGCAGCCACGAACCGGCCCGTACGGTCGAACTGCCGTTTTACAAGCGAACGAATTGATCACCCCTCTGTCACAAGGATTCGACGCCGTGCAGCCGCAAGATTTGCTCTATGCCAAGACACACGAATGGGTCCACGTCGACCGCGACGGCGGCCAGCCAATTGCCACTGTCGGCATTTCGCATTTTGCCGTCGAAGCGCTGACCGACCTGGTTTACCTCGAGCTGCCTCAGGCTGGCCGCCAAGTGAAAGCCGGTGAATCGATCGGGGAGATCGAAAGCGTCAAAGCCGTGAGCGACATCTACAGCCCTGTGAGCGGCGAGATTGTCGACGTTAACGGCAGCCTGCCAGATCAGCTCTCGAAACTCAACGATGATCCCTACGGCGAAGGCTGGATCCTGAAGATCAAGCTCAGCGACGAAGCGGACCTGAAGAAACTCCTGTCGCATGCCGACTACGAAAAGCAGTGTGCCGAGGAAGGACACTAGGAATGGTATGTGGTGAGAACCTAGTAGTTTGACCAAGTCCATTGCACAAGCACATAGTCACCCATCACGTCCTACCGACGTCAGACGCCTCCATGCCATACATTTCCAACACGGCCGACGATCAACGGGCGATGCTCGATGCGATCGGACTGGCCAGCCTCGACGAGCTTTTCGACTCGATTCCACCAGAGTTGCGGCTCAAGGGCCCACTCGATATTCCGCCGGCACTCACCGAGGTCGAGCTCACGGCCCATCTCGACTCGCTCGCAAAAAAGAACGCTCCCGCCGGCGAAAAGATCTGCTTCCTGGGAGGTGGCAGTTACGACCATTTTATTCCGGCGATCGTCGACTACGTCGCCTCGCGCGGCGAATTCTACACCTCGTACACACCCTACCAGCCAGAAGCCAGCCAAGGCAATCTGCAAGTCTTCTTCGAATACCAAACGCTGATCACTCAGCTGACGGGCATGGACGTGTCGAACGCCAGCTTGTACGACGGGGGCAGCGCCGCGGCGGAAGCCGTGCTGATGGCGGTAAGCGCTACGGGGCGTCACGGACGTGTCGTGACCACGGCTAGCGTGCATCCGGAATACCGACAGATTCTAGCGACCTACTTGGCAAATCTTGATATCGAACTGGTTACGGTCGGCACGCCTGAGGGAGCCGTCACGCCCGACCAACTCGCCAAAGCCGTCAATCGCGACACGGCGTGCGTACTGGTGCAGCATCCGAATTTCTTCGGTTGTCTGGAACCGGTGGATGCAATTGCCAACCTGGCGCACGAGGCTGGAGCTCTGCTAGCCGTATCGGTCGATCCGATCAGTCTTGGCCTTCTCAAGCGGCCGGGCGACTACGGCGCCGACATCGTTGTAGCGGAGGGTCAGAGTTTGGGCAGTCCGATGTCTTTTGGTGGGCCGTACCTTGGCATCCTCGCCTGTCGCGAGCAGTTTGTGCGGCGGATGCCGGGCCGGATCGCCGGTGAGACAGTCGATCGTCGCGGCAAGCGATGTTTTGTGCTTACGCTGCAAACCCGTGAACAGCACATTCGCCGCGAAAAAGCCACGAGCAACATCTGTACGAACCAGGGCCTGTTCGCCTTGCGAGCAACTGTTTATCTGGCAGCATTGGGTCCGCAAGGACTTCGTGAAACTGCCGAATTGTGCTTGCGGCGTTCGCATTACGCGGCCAAGCAAATAATCGGCGACGGAGGATTCGAGCAGGCTTTCGAGTTGCCAACGTTCAAGGAGTTCGTTGTGCGAGCCAAGGGGGACAATGTCGACGAATTGCTCGCTCGAGCTTGCGAAGCAGGCTATCTGGCCGGCGTGCCGCTGGGCCGCTGGTACGAGGAATTGGACGATTGTTTTTTGGTGTCGGTGACAGAACGCCGCACACGTGAAGAAATCGACGGCCTGGTGGGCTGTCTGAACCAAATGGCAGCCATCCATGCGTAATACCCGAGCAACTCAACTGCTGTTCGAACTTTCGAAACCTGGCCGCCGTGGTGTTCGACTGCCCAAAGCTGACGTGCCGGAAGTGCCTCTCAACGAACTCCTGCCGAGCCAGGCAATCAGCACTGCCCCGCCGCCGCTGCCAGAACTGACGGAACCAGAGCTGGTACGCCACTTCACGAACCTGTCGACACAAAACATGTCAGTCGACACGCATTTCTATCCATTGGGTTCGTGCACGATGAAGTACAACCCCAAGCGTAACGAGCGCCTGGCGAGTCTGCCGGGCCTCGTCGACCTGCATCCCTATCAGCCGCTCGATACACTGCAAGGGCTGTTGGAACTGCTCTATGGGCTGCAGGAAATGCTGGCCGAAATCGCAGGCTTGCCGGCCGTCTCGCTGCAACCAGCTGCCGGCGCACAGGGCGAAATGACCGCGCTGCAGGTGGCCGCGGCTCACTTCAAGAAGTTGGGCCAACCGCGCACCAAGGTGCTTGCGCCCGACAGCGCCCACGGCACGAATCCGGCCAGCGCCAAGATGGCGGGCTTCGATACCGTGACCGTCAAGAGCACGCCGGACGGATACGTCGACATGGCCGATCTGGAGAGCAAGCTCGACGAACAGACCGCCGTCTTCATGATTACCAATCCGAACACGCTGGGGATGTTCGATCGTCAGATTGCCGAAATTGCCAACCGCGTACACGAAGCTGGCGGTCTGATTTACCTCGACGGCGCGAACATGAACGCCATCCTGGGCATCTCTCGGCCCGGCGACTTTGGTGCGGACATGATGCATTTCAACCCGCACAAGACATTCAGTGGCCCGCACGGCGGCGGCGGGCCAGGCGCTGGTCCGATTGCGGTCACGCGGGCGCTCGAACCCTATCTGCCGGTACCGGGCATCGCGCGCGACGAGGCCGGCTTCCGACTGGACTTCGATCGCCCGCACTCGATCGGGCGAGTACGCTCGTTCTTTGGCAATGTCGGCGTGCTGGTACGGGCGTATTGCTACATCCGTACACACGGACCGGACGGCCTACGGCGCGTGAGCGAGAATGCCGTACTCAATGCGAACTACCTGCTTTCGAAGGTAAAACACATCTTTCCAGTGCCGCAGGGAGACCGATGCATGCACGAATTCGTGGCCAGCGGTGCCAAGTTGAAAAGCGACCGCGGCGTGTCGGCCATGGACATCGCTAAGCGACTGTTGGACTATGGTTTTCACGCCCCCACGGTTTACTTCCCGCCGATTGTTCGCGAAGCGATGATGATCGAGCCGACAGAAACCGAAACCAAGGAAACGCTCGACGCATTTGCCCAGACGCTGTTCCGCATCACGGAAGAACCAGCGGAATTGCTGCACGAGGCCCCGCACACGACAACCATCAGCCGACCCGACGAGGTTCGTGCGGCCAGGCAGCCCGTCGTGGCCTGGTCGGCAAAGGGATAGCGATCGGCCGCGAGTTTCTGCGTACCGATTGCGCAAGTAGTAAGGATGCGCCCCATAGGCGCATCCTTGTCGTTGTTACCGCGCCACCAATTTCAACCACGCAGGCAGGGCTTACTTCTTTTTCTCAACGTGCGTCGTGTGCTTGCGGAGTCGCGGGCTGAACTTGGACAGCTTCAGCTTTTCGCCCCCCGGCTTGCGACGGATCGTGTAGTTGTAGTCGCCCGTCTCTTCGCAAACGAGGAACACGGTTTCGACTTTCTTTTTGCTCTTAGCCATCCGACTGCTTCCACTTCAAAAAGGACCAACGCCCCTATGCGGGCCGCTCGATTTGGGCGAACCGAATTCTACCGCGCCGGGACCCTACCTTGCCAGGGGCGTTTCTTCTCCCCACGATGCCGCCGTACACGAGCTATGGGCCAGAAATCTGCCCTAATCGCACGAGGTGAAACGATTCCGAGGAACTGGTCGCCCCGTCTCTTTTTGGCAAGTTTCGCGGAAAACCTCGTACTCCGAAGCCCGCCGTTTACTTAAACTGGAAGCTAGGAAGAGAGATCTCGAGAGGTTGGGGGTTTGGACTATGAGCGACTGCTCTCCGCTGGCCGACTCGCAAGCCGCCGCTGCGGGCAGCGGTGAGATCGTCGGCGTTCAGCGTCCACGGCTATCGGTGGGCAGCAAGATTCCTCCGCCTCTAGTGCCCTTTCCGCCGACTCCCGATTCCCTGCGTGCTGAAATCAACACGGGCGCAGCCGCGGAAGACAATGCGACCACGGCTGGAGAAGTTTGGCTATATGCCCCGAGTTGGCTTGCCAGCACGGTCGTCCACCTACTCTTGGTCTTATCGTTGGCACTTCTGACCACGCTCACCGCAATGCCGGACGCCAGCCCGTCGCTGGAGGTCACCGTCGCTGGCACTGGTCCACGTGACGTCGAACCAGATTTGCTTGAGCCATCGCTGATTGAGGCGCCGGCCGATCTCGATACGGCCGATCCGCTGCTCCCGGCACCCCTGGCCGAACTACCGCCCACGGCCACCGAACTGGGCCCTGTCGTGCCGATTCTGCCCGGCGGTGAACTGGCAACCACCGGGGCAATCGTCGACACCGAAGCTCTCTTGGCCGGCGTCGGCGGCAACGGCTTGGCCCTGCGTCTCAACGGCGACCTGCGGCAGGCGCTTGTGCAGTCCGGCGGCGGCACGCCACAAAGCGAAGAGGCCGTGAGGCTGGCACTCATATGGTTAGCCGAGCACCAGGAATATGACGGCAGTTGGTCGTTCCAGCACGACAGGCACCCCAAGTGCAACGGACAGTGCGGAGATCCTGGCTATACGCCCGGTAAGATTGCCGCCACCGGCATGGCACTGCTCCCCTTCCTGGGCACTGGACAAACCCAGTTTCAAGGCGTGCACAAGCAGAACATCGAACGAGGATTGAAGTTCCTGGTCCGCAGCATCAAACACGAAGGGAAAGTCGGCAGCCTGTGGGATCCGCACGGCAGGATGTACGGCCACGGATTGGCGTCCATCGCCTTGTGCGAAGCCTACGGCATGACGCACGAGCAGTCGCTGCGCGGGCCGGCCCAGTCAGTCGTAAACTTCATTGTCAAGGCCCAAGACCCCATCGGCGGCGGTTGGCGTTACTATCCGCAGACCCCGGGTGACACTTCGGTGGTTGGCTGGCAATTGATGGCGCTCAAGAGCGCGCAGATGGCGTACCTCGACGTACCGCGAGTCACGTTGCACAAGACCAATTACTTCCTCGACTCCGTGCAAGATATGCGGGGCGCTACTTACGGTTACCAAAGACCTGAATCCCGGCGGCCTTCCACCACTGCCATCGGACTGTTGTGCCGCATGTATCTCGGATGGGATCACAACCATCGTGGGCTGGAACGTGGGGTACGCATGCTGAGCCAGTTTGGCCCGTCGATCAATAGCACGGGTCTCCGAAATAACTTGTACTACGACTACTACGCCACGCAGGTCATGCACCATTGGGGTGGAGACCCGTGGAAGCGTTGGAACGATGTCATGCGCGACTACCTGGTAAAATCTCAGTCGCACAAAGGACACGAATTGGGTAGCTGGTACTTCGATGGCGCCGACCAGGGCTCTGGCGCCGGTGGCCGCTTGTACTGCACCGCCATGTCGGCGATGATTCTGGAAGTATACTATCGCCACATGCCCCTCTATCGCGAGCAAAGCGTGCTTCCCTGAGCGCTCATCAACGTGCAGCGCGACTTCCGTTGGAATCCAACCTGCCGTGCGTGTCATTCCAGTCATCGACCTGAAGGACGGACAAGTCGTACGAGGCGTTGGAGGAAGGCGCGACGAGTATCGACCCATTGAAAGCCGGCTCTGCGCGGATGCACGCCCCCGATCCGTCGCACAAGCTTTCGCGACTCTCGGCTTTAGCCAGGCGTACGTTGCCGATCTGGATGCCATCGAACGTGGCGATCAAGGACCACTTACGAAACGGGTACCGGATACCTTTTTGGGCTTGGAGCTAATGCTAGACGCGGGCCTACGGAGTGTGGCGGAGGCTCGGGAGCTGTCCGCGATGCTTGTCGATGGTCAGCCGCTGACGGGAATCGTGGCGGGACTCGAATCGCTCGACGCGCCGCAAACGCTGGATGCCATCTGCCGTATCGTTGGACCGCAGCGCCTCATCTTCAGTCTCGATATGAAAGCTGGCATTCCCCTAGCGACCACCCCCGCTTGGCACGGGTTGTCGTCTGAGCAAATCGCCACGATCGCGCTTCGGGTGGGCGTGCGCCGAATGATCGTGCTCGACTTGGCTCGGGTTGGTATGGGCGGCGGCGTGGGCACTGAGCTGTTGTGCCGTAATCTGCGCAGCCTCGATCCGCAATTGGAAATTATCGCCGGGGGCGGAGTGCGCTCGGTGGACGACGTCGAGTCGCTAGCCCGCGCCGGCTGCGACGCGGTACTCGTAGCCTCGGCCCTTCACGATGGGCGTCTCATTCCCGCCGATTGCTTAGCGATGCGGTAGTCGCGCCGCACTCGCTAGCGTTGTTTACCACCACTGCGGGTCGCGCTTATCGAGAAATGCAGCCAGCCCCTCGGCTGCCGCTTCGGTCGTCCGTGATGCGGCGCTGGTTGCGGCGCCGGCCACGAGCTGTGAAAACAGGGTCTCGCCAATCGTTTCATTAAGCATTCTCTTAGTCATCTGAATCGCCTCGGGCGCGCTCTTGGCCACCTCCGCAATCAACTCGCGAGACCGAGCCCATACCTTGTCGTCATCTGCTAGCTCGTGGTAGAGGCCGAATTCGTGCATTCGTTCGGCAGTGAATACCTGCGCCGTCATCAGCAAGTACGCCGCCCTGGCGGCTCCCAGCCGAAACGCCAACAGCGGCGCGACCAACCCCGCTACAATCCCGCGACGCGGTTCGGGGAATCCAAAGGTGGCCGCACGACCGGCGACAACCAGATCGCAAGCCATGACCAATCCGGCGCCGCCGGCAACGGCCGGGCCGTTCACCGCGGCGATCAACGGCTTCGGGAAGCGCAACATGGCTTCGACCAAGTCGTGGTAGAGCACCGTATCCGCGCGCCATTGCTCGTGGCGATCTTCCTGCTCGGCGGCCGATCGCATTTCCTCAAGGTCCATGCCGGCCGAAAAGGCGGTCCCAGAACCGGTAAGAATGACGCCGCGAACCTTGCGCTCCTGATGCAGATCGTCGAGTGCCTGATGCAAGTCGCGCAGCAATTCGCGTGAAAGGGCGTTGCGTTTGTCGGGCCGATTAAGCGTTACCGTCCCGGTATGGTCGTGAACTTGGATTTTGACGATGGGCTGCATAGAACTAGCAAGATACAACGAGAGAGTCCTTATTCCGCCGGGCGTAGCATGATGTCCAGGCTATCGGGACGCGGAATCTGAAGTTCTAGAATCGACGTGCCTAGGAGCTTGCCCTGGGTATCGATGCGCAGCGACTGGCTGGCCCCGCCCGCCAATGCATTGTACAGCATGAAGTTAAATGCCGAGAGCCGGGGGAGTTCGAAACGCACCACTTCGGTCGCTCCCAACGACACGAAATACTCGGCGACTAATTGGCTCGTGAGGACGTGGCGGAGGTAGTCGAACCCGGCCCACGTATAGGCGATGACTCCCACGTTAGCATGGTTTCCCTTGTCACCGCTGCGAGCATGCGCGATTTCGCCAAGTCTGAAGGTTTGGTCGATCATCTTATTTGTTCCAACCCCGTTTAGAAACGATAGGCTGCTAATTGACTGTTTTGTAGTCTGCGTGTCGTCGTTCAATTCTTGTCCCACGCGCTGGCCGCCCGCACTTCGACGCGTGCATTCACGAGTTCCTTGGGCACCAGCGTCGGCCAGTAGGCAAATACCGGACGGACCGGACTTCTCCCACTGGCGTAGCCTGCCAACCCAGGAGGCCCACTGGTGATCAGCGGAGCAATTTCCTTGGTGAACCTCTCGACCGCGTCACGCCGGCCGTCTCGCACGCTCACGCGCAGCACTACCTCACGGACCTCTCCGGTCGGTGCGAAACCCGGTGCCGAAATACCCGCGCCTAAGCACTCGACAAGTGACTCGTCATATTCGAAGCCCGCCGTGCGGAGCCGTGCTAGAATCATCTCGCCGCAGGCCCGGGCCTTACTCTTCGCATCGCGCCCGCAAACGAGTAATTGGCCGCTGGCGGAAAAACCGTTGCGGTACGCCGCCGAAACCTTGTAGGCCGGCGGCGCGGGACGGCCGGTGGCGTTTTCCACCGCAACGCGGTCTGCCGCGGAATTGATAACCTCCAGCGACGTGAAATCCGCGTCGACGTCAGGTGTCAAATAGTGGTTTGGATCGCCGATCTCGTAAAGCAATTGTTCGATCACTGTTTCGCGCGTGACTCGGCCGCCGGTGCCGGGCGGCTTGGTAATCGTTAGTTGGCCGTCAGCCTCGAGCTCGGCGATTGGATAGCCGACGTGGGCGAGATCGAATTCTTCCCAATGTCGATAGAGGCCGCCGGTAGCCTGTGCCCCGCACTCGATAATGTGGCCCGCGATGCTGGCGGCGGCCAGGCGATTCCAATCCTGCCAATCCCAGCCGAATTCGTGTACGGCCGGTCCCAGGGTCAGCGATGCGTCGGCCACGCGTCCGGTAATGACGATTCGCGCACCGTCACCGAGCGCTTCGACGATGGGTTTCGCCCCCAGGTAGGCATTGGCTGAAACGAGCGACAACTTTTCGGTGTCGAGTGGCTCACCGGTCTCCAGATTCTCAAGCTTGCAACCGGCGATCTGTAGATGTGGAAGCTGAGCCAATAGGTCATCGCCATAAACGATGCCAACTGGCAGCTCGCCGAGCCCAGCCTCGGCCAGGATCTTGCTCGCCGCACGGGCACAGTCCGCGGGATTCATCCCGCCGGCATTCGTCACGAGCTTGAATTTCGGCTGCGCTTTGAGCGTGGGAAGCAGACTGCGCAGCACGTCGAGGAAATCACCCGCATAACCTGCTTGGGGGTTCTTTTCGCGGACCCGGGCAAGGATCGAAAGCGTCAGTTCGGCGAGGTATTCGAGCGTCAGGTAGTCAAGTTCGCCGGCCTCGGCCAACAGCCGCGGTGCGTCAAGGTTGTCCCCTAAAAATCCGGCCGCGTTGCCGATCCGAATCGCCACCAGTCCGCCCCCTGCCCTTTTTGACGTTGTTTGGCCGCAAAATGTCAGACCTGAAACACACCCACCTTGAACGGTTCATTTTCGGCATGTCGGGTTGCTATTTCCAGCGACAAAATGAGCGTGTCACGGGTTTTGGCCGGATCCAAGATCGCGTCGACCCAGCCCCGAGCGGCGGCATGGCGAATGTCGGTGGCCCGATCGTAGTTCCCTTTCACTTTGTCGCGCAGCTCCGCCAGTTCCTGAGCATCGACGGCATGTCCTTGCCTTTCCAGGCTCTTGACCGTCACATCCAGAAGCGTGCTAGTGGCCTGTTCGCCCCCCATCACGGCGCAGCGAGCCGTTGGCCAGGCAAAAATGAACCGTGGATCAAACGCCTTGCCACAGAGTGCATAGTTGCCGGCCCCGTACGAGCCGCCAATCAACACTGTAAGTTTCGGCACGCGGCTATTACTGATCGCGTTGACCAGCTTGGCGCCAGCCTTGATGATTCCCTCGCGTTCGCTATCGCGGCCGACCATGAAACCGTTGACGTCCTGCAAGAACAGGATCGGTAGCCAATCCTGGTTGCAATTCATGATAAAGCGAGCTGCCTTGTCGGCGCTATCGACATACAGCACGCCGCCAAATTGAATGGGCCCGTCGGCCGGCCGCACTCGGTGATGCTGATTCGCCACGATTCCCACAGGAAAACCACCGATGCGAGCCGTGCCGCAGACCAGCGTCTGCCCGTATTCGGCCTTGTATTCGTCGAAGCTGCCGGCATCGATCAGGCAGTCGAGTACGTCGCGCATTTCGTATTCGTCGCGTGTGTTGGGACTGACGATGTCGTAGATGTCGGTGCCCGGGCGTGCCGGCGGTGTGGCCTGCCCGCGGGTAAATGGCTCCGGAGGTTCAACCGGATCGGGACGCGATTGCCCAACCAGTCGGCGTAGCCGGGTCAGGCAATCCTCGTCGGACGCATCGCGGTAGTCGATGGTCCCGCTGATCTGGGCGTGCATCTCGGCACCGCCAAGTTCCTCGCTCGAAACGGTTTGGCCGATGGCACTCTTCACCAGCGCGGGCCCAGCCAAATACAAGCCGGAACCGTTCGTCATGAGCAGCTTGTCACAGAGGACCGGCAAATAGCCGCCACCAGCGACACAATTACCCATGATCGCGGCGATCTGACTGATGCCCGCCGCAGAGATAACGGCATTGTTGCGAAAGATACGGCCGAAATCGTCTTCATCGGGAAATACGTCTTCCTGGAGCGGCAGAAAGACGCCGGCCGAGTCGACAAGATAAACCAGCGGCAAGCGGTTCTGCATAGCGATACGTTGAGTGCGCAAGACTTTTTTGGTTGTTGCCGGAAAAAACGCGCCGGCTTTCACGGTGGCATCGTTTGCAATGACCATGTGCTTGCGGCCTTCGACAGTACCAATGCCGCACACTACGCCCGCTCCGGGGGCACCACCCCATTCGGAGTACATTTCCCATCCGGCCCACAGCGCAATCTCCAGCCAGGGCGTGCCGGGGTCGAGTAGGAGCTTGATCCGGTCGCGGACGAATAGCCTTTTTTTCGCACGTTGCCGTTCGATGGCTTTGACTCCGCCCCCCAATGCAAGCTGTTGTTGTTGCTCGTCAAACTGGCGAACGAGTTGGCCCAAAGTGGCGGTGTGATCGATGGTCATCAAGGAAATTTCCCAGAGGGATGCAAGCCAAAACTCGGCCAATGCCGGAAGAGCCCGCGGATCATGGATGAGGCGGCGAGGAAACCCAAAATGTATCCTGACCCAGGTCCATGTAGGAGGGGGGTAAAAAAGCAACATCCGGTCGATCGCTGGGCAATAGTCCACACGCAATCGCACGAAACTACTTGTGACGCGTAGTTAATGGTGGCGATTAGCCGCACGTCAACGCCCGGAGCAAGAGGAAAACTGCTGCCAAAACACCACATCTCGGGTCAGCAGTCGTTGCCACAAGACAACATGCATCGCGGTCGTACCGGGCCCACACGCCTCGCACTGGCACGACTTAAGCCTCTTCACAAAAAGGACTTGCATCGATGTGCGCAGTCGTCCGCGGTCCGTTGGCATCCAATCTGCTTTTTCCGCCTGCCGAAGCTGAACCCATCCCTGAACCCTGTTCGACACCGAGGAGTCCCGTTTTGGCCAAGAAAGCCCGCAAGCCAGCGACTCGTAAGAACACCTCGCAGCCCATCTCGAACGTTCGTTCGCTGACAGTTGACGAGTCGGATTCCCACACGCGAAAAGCCAAAAAACGGCCGCCGGCCGGCAAACGGGAAGTCAACGAAGAAATCGAGGACACCTCGGCACGCAACGCGGATGCGTTCGAGGATGATGAGAACGAAGACTTGGAAGCCGCCGAACAGACGAGCGAGCACGAGGACCACCTTGATGACTTATCCACCGGATCCAGCGTGATCGACGATCCCGTGCGGATGTACCTCATGCAAATGGGTGAGATTCCGTTGCTCAGCCGTGCCGAAGAGCTCGCTTCGGCCCTAGCCATCGAAAGGACTCGGACCCTATTCCGGCATAACATGCTGGCGAGCGACTTCATCCTGCAAGGTGCCGTCCAACTTCTCGAAAAGGTTCGCGACGGCTCATTGCGTCTCGATCGCACGATCGAGGTTTCCGTGACCAACACGCAAGAGAAGAAACGTATTCTTAAGCGCCTCGGCCCGAACCTGGCCACACTGGCCAAACTGTTAAATGAAAACCAGCGCGACTTCCACTTCGTGATTCACAAGAAGAATCCGATTGGTCAACGGCGCCAAGCTTGGCGCCGACTCGTACGTCGCCGTCATCGCGCCGTGCGACTCGTCGAAGAATTGAATTTGCGAACGCAACGTTTGCAGCCCCTGCTCGATAAACTGGGGGAAATCGCCAGCCGCATGCGGGCGATCCGCGAGCAAATGTCGGAACTCCACGAACATGCGTACCCGGCGGGCCAGGACGAACTCCATCGCGAACTGCGTTACTTGATGCGAGTAACGGCCGAGAGCCCGGCGACTCTTATCCGGAGAGTCGATCGCACGGCGAACTTGCAAAAGGAATATGATGCAGCGAAGCGGGTTCTCTCAGCGGGTAACTTGCGTTTGGTGGTCTCGATCGCCAAGCGATATCGCAATCGGGGACTCAGCTTTCTTGATTTGATTCAGGAAGGGAACACGGGCCTGATGCGGGCCGTCGACAAATTCGAATGTGCCCGCGGCTACAAGTTCTCGACTTATGCAACCTGGTGGATTCGCCAAGCGATTACACGGGCGATCGCCGATCAAAGTCGCACGATTCGCGTACCAGTGCACATGATCGACGCGATGACTCGTGTTCGCACCGTAACGCGGGAGCTGGTGCAGCAGAATGGCTGCGAACCAACTGTCGAGCAGACGGCCGCTGCCGCGGGACTGTCGCTCGAAGACACACGTTGCATCCTCAAGATGTCGCGCCAGCCGCTGTCGCTCGATCAGCCCGTCGGAGATCACGACGATAGCTATTTCGGCGAATTCCTCGAGGACCACCGTGAAGACGATCCGCTGTACGACTTTAATCAAGAGTTGCTCAAGGACCGGCTGGCCGACGTGATGCAGAGTCTGAATCACCGCGAGCGGGAAATCCTGCGAATGCGGTACGGCCTGACCGACGGCTATGCCTACACTCTGGAAGAAGTCGGCCGCATCTTCTCTGTCACCCGTGAACGCGTCCGCCAAATCGAGGCCAAGGCCGTTCGTAAACTGCAGCAGCCCTACCGATGCCGCGGTCTAGTCGGCTTCCTCGAAAAGGCGGAATTGCCGCAAGTCGAAATCGTTCAAGAGGCCTGATCCCGGAACGGATGAAGAGGCCGGCAGGGGGAGGTGAACGCCTCTCCCTGCTTTTTTGTTTCTGTCATTGGACTTTGGCGCAAGGGTTACGGAGCCTTGCTCAATTGGGCCGCCAAGCGGTCGCCAAAGCGACTTGTCAACCAACCTCCAATGGCCGAAGCCGCAGCTTGATTGCCCCGATCGTTGAGACTCGTGGCATGACGCTGGTAAACGGCTTCGCGGCAAATCCGCAAATGCGGAAGCAAATCGACCAGCGGCAATCCTCGCTGCTGGGCAAATCCGGCCAGTCGCCGTTGCGGCAAATCTGGGTCGAATTGATCGGGCGATACTCCACTCCTCCGTAGCAGCGTATCACGCAGGCCGGAGTTGAGTTGGAACTCGCCCGGCACGACGACTAGGGCCAGGGGCACGTCCGCTTGACGGCAGCCGGCCATGGTGCGGTCAAGCGTGGCATAGGTGCGCTGCCAACGCGCGTGCATCACGTCGCTCAGCGGCGTGCGACAAGCAGCGAGTTGAGGTCCGACCTGTCCCAAAAACGTTTCGAAATCCTTACTCCCGATCGGAGCGTCTCGACGTTCGAGGGGCGCGTCCGCAGCGATCAGGGCGGCCAATTCCAAATGCCGCCAATCAAACACGTTCGTCGCTGCGCGCTCCCGGGATAAGTCTTCGCAAACCGGGAGCACCACCAGCACCAGGTCAGCGCCCGACGCGTCCACCGCAACGGTCACGTCGCTCACCCGTAGCTTCGAGTCGTTCAAGGCAATGGGAAGCGTGACGATCTCCGCACCAGGTAAGTTCTGTTGCACCCGGACCGATAGACTTTGTTCCGCTGGAACGTCGCTCGGACCGACAAGTGCGACTCGAAATCGCCCAGACTTCAGCCGTTCCAGTGGAACGACAGAATCTTTCGCCAGAGCAGCGTCCGGCATCGCGCCGGTATGCGTCATCTCGGCGGAGGCAAGTGGAAACAGTACGGTTTCGGTCATGAGGCGATGGACCCTCAAGGCTCCTTCGCTCGCGAACAACAGAAGCATCGCCGCATACACAAGCCACGAGAGGTAGCGTGGCGTTCGCTTCTCGGTCCAACGGCGCCAGTGTTCTGTCACCTGGGGTGATGCGGCAAGGGGCAACAACAGCATCGTTTGCCAGACAGCAATCCCTGCCAACCAGGCCCAGCCGATAGACCGCAACGGTCCAACTGCCAGTGCCGCCAAGTAGGCCAGCGCCGTTCCGAGTACCAGACGACGCCAATAGGCGACGTGCCCAACGAAAACGTTGTTTCGCCCGCGTTGGTTCCGCTGAATAGACTGCAACAGCATCCACGCCTGCAACAGCCCACACACGAGGAGTACAAGGGCAGCCGGCGCCAGCAGGGGGCCGTGTGATTTGACCGCGACAAAAGTCCGCAGTGCCCAGGCGGCGGCAACGATCCAGATTGTTGCCAGACCGCCAACAACGAAACAAGCGGCGGAGTTCCACCGGATGAGGGCGCCGGTGGCCAAATGACTTGGCGTGGGCATCACTACCTCCTTGTGAATGGTCGATAAGCGGCCGGCTCAGGACCGTTTCGACGACCTTCTCGAGAGGTAAATTCAAAGGGGCGCGGTCGTAGTCTTATCGACGTCTTCCGTGACTCAACACCGCCTCAGGCACTAACCGATATCCGAAAGCCAAAAACTGGTCAATGCCAGCCGTCGCTCTCCTGGTGCGCAAGTGCCCTGTTCTCTCTATCGAGCGTCGACCCGGCAGTAGTTGAGAAACTCTCACTGCACGAGCCAACGTTCCGGTTTACGAATCAAGTCGGTTCCTGTGGCAGCCAACACGACGTTTGCCGAAGGCGGAACCGTAGCCGTCAAAGTCGATTCCAATCGTCAACCACAACCCAAGGAACCAACTGTAACTTGGTGGCCACCCGCGGCACTGGAACACTCCCTGCAAGAGGCGTGCCAAACAATGGCCAGCGGTTCGAATTAGCCACGCGCCCGAGGCGGACAAATCGCTCCCAGCACACCGCAAGTTGCGGGCGATTTGTTCAGCACGTAGAAGTGCAAACCTGGTACGCCGGCTTCGACTAGTGCGCGCGTCTGCTCGGTGGCGAAATCGACCCCGACGGCAAATTGCCCTTCGGCGCTCTCAGACTGCGCTTCAAGAGCCCGCTGAAAGTCCTCTGGTAGGACTGCTCCGCAAAGCGACGCAATACGCCGAATCTGAGTCAGGTTCGTGACGGGCAAGATGCCCGGAACGATAGGAACACGAATCCCGGCTCGCTCGCAACGTTCGCGAAAGTGGAAGAAATCGGCGTTGTTGTAGAACAACTGCGTGATCACGACGTCCGCACCGGCGTCGACTTTGCGCTTGAGATTCTCCAAGTCAATCTGCGGGCTCGGTGCCTCCCGGTGCGTTTCCGGGTATCCGGCCACCGCGACGCCAAAATCGGGAAATTCACTGCGAACAAGTGCGACCAGTTCGTTGGCGTACGAAAGCCCTCGCGCAACGGCCTTAAATGTTGTCTCGCCGTGCGGTGGATCACCGCGCAGCGCTACAATGTTGCCGATGGATCGCTCGGCCGCCTCGCGAAGAAAACTGCGTAATTCATCGACCGTTGAACCGACGCACGTCAGATGCGCGGCCACCTCACAGCCAAAGCGGCGCTGAACCTGATCGACGATTTCGAGCGTTTTGGCACGCGTCGACCCGCCCGCTCCATAGGTGCAAGTGATGAAGTCGGGTCGGTATTCCACCAACCTTCCGACATGGTCGAACAGCTCGTTGTCCCCAGCCTCCGTCTTGGGCGGGAACAGCTCAAATGACAGGCCAAACTTGCCGGATTCGTAGAAGCGGGAGAGATTCATGGCGGCCTGCGAAAATACCTCGATTGTTCAATTCGACGGCTAAGTCTGCCCAATTTCGCGGCAGGAATCAGGCTGCGGCCGTTCGCTGGCCTATGCCGGACGTTCAAAGGTGTGCACCCAAGAGGACGTGATTATAGCGGCTCGGTCGACGGGTCGAAACTCGATAGCGGCGCACTCTGAAGTCGACAACCATCCGAATTGTTGCTGAAAACCACACCCATTACACTGCGGCGGGGTCGTAACCCCCTGACAACTTCTCGTTCCTACACATGATCTCGAGAGTCCATCGTGCCACGCCCAACTTCGGTTACTGTGTTTGGAGTCTTGAACCTCGTGTTCGGTGGCCTGGGAGTGCTCGGTGTAGCGTTCACCGCTGTCATCATTTTCTCAGGAGTCTTTGCTCGGCCGCAACCTTTTGTTGTAAGCCCTGTCTACGAAATCTGGACTCGTTTTGCCGTGTTTGCTGGTCTTATCAGCAGCGTGTTACTGGGTCTGTCGGGAATCGGGCTTCTGAGAATGCGGCCATGGGGACGCGTTTTGGCAATCGGCTACGCGATGTATGCCGTGGTCATGACGGTCGTGAGCTTCATCTTGCAATGGATGTTTGTCTTGACACCCATGCTCGACGAACTTGCGGGAAAAAATGGGGCGGAAGAGATGGCAATGCTAGCAGGGGCAATCGGCGGGGGCATTGGCGGCTGCGTTGGATTGATTCATCCAGTGCTCTTGTGGTTCTTCATGACCCGCCCGCGCGTGGTGGCTGCGTTCGGCTCGGAAGTGGCGCTTCAAGTCGACAACCAGGACCCCGCGATGGCACCCACAAGAAACGATCATTCGAACCCGTACCATTCACCAACAGCGGAACTAACCGCGACTTGGCCAGATCAATCGGGCCCTGGCGACTCAATCATCGAGACATTCGTCCCCAGCAAGAATGGCTCGGCGCTGGCCGCGTACTACCTTGGCATTTTCGCGCTGTTCCCGCTCCTGGGTTTTCCACTCGGCGTCACGGCGATCTACTTTGGAATCAAAGGACTGCGCCGCGTGCGACAGGATCCGACCGTTCGCGGCGGTGCTCATGCCTGGACGGGAATCATCTGCGGCAGCCTGTTCGGCCTGTTCAATTTTCTGCTGCTCGCGCTGGCGGTGATTGGGCTAGTCGGCGCCGCCATGTCGAACCGCTAGTCCGTGGCGCTCGATCGACTGCTGTGTTACAGCGAAAGCGGCTCGAGCGACAACGCCTCGCCCGATTGTTTGCGCTCGTGCCCCGTGAGCTCGTACATCGCGTGTAGGAGTTGAATGTCGCAATCTCGCTGTTGCACGCCGCGTCGCTCGAACATCCGCCGCTGCGTGGCGACCATTACATCGACCGGTGCCTCCGTCACCTGGCCGAACAGTCGGGCGTAGTTCACGAAACCGGGCACATTCGTCGTCACAAAACCATAGACCATACTGCAGACGCCGATCGTCTTGCCCGTGAAAATCCCGGTGTTAATTGCCGTCTTGGCGTAGTCGCCCACAATGGCACCGACGAATTGCATGCCCGTGGGCACCTTCTGACCTCGATACTCCATGTTTACCTGGCCATAGGTGTTCTTCAGGTTGCTGTTGCATGTGCCAGCGCCCAGGTTGATCCAGCTTCCCAGGTAACTGTGACCCAAAAAACCGTGATGCTGCTTGTTTGTGTAGGGCTCGACAATCGAAGCCTCAACCTCGCCACCGATTTTCGCCGTGTGGCCGATCGCCACGCAGTCTTTAAGCGCGGCATGCTCAAGTACTCTCGCGGCGCGACCCACGTGCACCGGACCGGTGAGTAAACTGTGAGGACCAATCGAAGCTCCACTCTCCAGGACAATCGGCCCATGACGGGTATCGGTGACGACGTACTGCCCCAGTACGGCTCCGGGCGCCGCGAAAACGCCATCGGCCAACTCCTGGTAACTTCCAAATGCGAGGCGATGTTCCAAATTGCCCGCCAGCGTTTTCAAATGATGCCGAATCACGTCATGGGCATACTCAAAAACCGGTAATTCCAATTCGAGCGCCGGCAGCTCAAGCTCGGCCAGTACGTTGAGCGGCTCGCGATTGTCCTCGTCAAAACAAGTTCCCGCCGGTAGAACCGCAGCTGCCACGGTCTGGCCGTTGCGGATCACTCCCGGTTGTCCCGTGCGAACGAGCCGTAGCAACGGTTCGAGAGTCGCAACCGATGGAACGGCTCGGGCATTCAACCACAGCGAAGCCTCGTCTGCCGCGGTCCGCCCCGTCGCAAGCTTGGGAAAATCCGCTGCCAGAATCGGCTCCAGATGTGGCCGCACTCGGGCATGTAACGGGACGTTCCAGGAACTCACGACGTCGATGAGCCTATATGCACCGCAACTGATCGCAAAGGCGGGCTTACCGACCGCTACGGGGTCGAGCTGGCAGACGCGGTCGTCCTCGAAAAGTACGATCGACATGTCGCATTCCTGCAATTGGCGCGCGGAGAAGGCAGATTTAATTCTAGCTTAATATCGGATAGGGCCACGCACGCAAAAAGGGACGGCGGTCGGTTGTCTTCCGGCCCTTTGATCTACCGAGGTCTTGCGTGCGAGCTGATTAGAACCGCGGGATCTCCACCCGCGCGCCACCTTTCATTGCCGACATGTGCGCAGATACCGGTCATTGTCCAGTTGGCGCTGGTGACGGCATTGGGCAGCGGATCGCGATCTTCGACGATCGCGCTGAGGAACTCGTGTGCCAGGTGAGGATGCGAACCGCCGTGGCCGCTGCCTTGAATGAACGACAAATGCTGCGTTTCGTCGGCGTCATACACGCCCTTGGTAGTAAAGCGGCGAATTCCTTCGGGCAGTAGGTCAGCGAAGTCTGGCACGTTCACCCGTTCAGGCTTCTCACCGCGATGGAGCACTGCGGGTTCGTGTTCGATCCGCGGCCACTCGTAGGAGACGTTGTCGGCGTAGACATCGAAGCTTTCGATGTATTGCCGCGCCGTCTCAAACAGACTTCGCGTCACCTCGGCGCACAAAGGTGAATCGACCATGTCAAAGGTGGCCGTCTCCACTGCGAATGGCGACCCGTACTTCGACGTGAGCTCCTCGCTGATGCGTCCTGATCCGTGACAGACCACGCTCTTGGCCAATTTGCCCGGCAGGGCTAAGCATGGGCTGACACAGTGTGTTGCGTAGTGCATCGGCGGCAGGCCTTCCCAGTATCCTGGCCAGCCGGCCATTTCCTGCAAGTGCGATCCACGCAAGAATTGCAGACGTCCCAGCTCTCCGCGCTGATGAAGCTGCTTGACGAACAAGAACTCGCGGCTATAGACCACCGTCTCCATCATCATGTACTTCTTGCCGCTGGACCGCTGCGCCGCAACCAGGTCGCGGCATTCGTCAATCGTGGTGGCCATTGGCACTGTGCAAGCCACGTGTTTGCCAGCTTTTAGTCCGGCCAGACTCTGCGCGGCGTGATCGGGAATCGGCGTGTTGATGTGAATGGCATCGACGTTCGGATCGGCCAGCACGTCTGCGAACTTCGAGTAGCGCACCTTGACACCGAAGGCATCGCCCAATTCTCTGAGCTTGCCTTCGCTGCGTTGGCAAATGGCGTACATCTCGGCATACGGATGGTTTTGATAAATCGGGATAAACTCCGCGCCAAAGCCCAACCCGATGATTGCCACTCGAACCTTCTGATTCCCGACCATGGTTCAACTTGCCTGCAATTTCTGGAACAGTGAACGGAATGATGGAGCGATGCGGCGCGGGGGTGCCCGAGCCGATTTTCGAAGTATATGATGAACATGGAATCAAACTAGTCCCCCTCGACGGCAAAAGCCAAGGCAAATTCGGGCCGCCAACGCGTCCCGATCCAGACTTCCCACTCATTCGTCGGCTCGACGTGAGGAGGATTCATGGTCCGACCCCACCATCTCACGCATATCGACGACTATGAGCAGTACGTGGGCAGCGATACGATCGAGCGGATTCGCGAGAAAGCTCGCCCTTTGGCTGGAATTCATGTGGCCCACGTCAATTCGACGTTTTATGGTGGCGGCGTCGCCGAACTGCTGTCTTCGCTCACGCTACTGATGAGTAGTGTCGGCATTCGCGCCGGCTGGCGGGCGATCCATGGGCCGCCAGACTTCTTCAGTATCACAAAGAAAATGCACAATGCCCTGCAGGGCGGACCGATCAACCTGACGGAGCTTAAGCTTGAGATCTACGAAGACGTCAATTGCGAAAACGCCGTGCGCAACCATTTGGATCACGACTTCGTAGTCGTCCACGATCCGCAACCGCTCCCCCTGATCGAACACTACCGCAAGCGTGGCCCTTGGATTTGGCGTTGTCACGTCGACATTGAACACCCCAATGCCGAACTGTGGAACTATTTGTCCAAGTTTGTCGAGCAGTACGATGCGGTGATCGTCACCCTTGAGGAATACGCCCAGCGATTGAACACGCCACAAGTGTTTTTCATGCCGGCGATCGATCCTTTCACGCACAAGAATCGCTCGCTGAGCGAAGCCGAAGTCGATGAACGGCTCGAGCACCACGGCATTCCAACGGATCTGCCCCTGGTGGTGCAAGTTTCACGATTCGACCACTGGAAGGACCCACAAGGCGTTATCGAAGCATTTCAGCTTGCCCGCCGCGAGGTCGATGCCACGCTGGTCTTGCTGGGAAATGTGGCCACCGATGATCCCGAAGGCGGCGATGTTTACGAGTCACTGCTCGACTGTCGCGACGAACGGATTCGCGTACTCAGTGTGCAGGATTCGGCTTTGGTCAACGCGCTGCAGCGGCGGGCGGCCGTTGTTCTGCAAAAGTCGCTACGGGAAGGGTTCGGATTGACCGTCGCCGAAGCAATGCTCAAAGGCACCCCCGTCATTGGCGGGAATGTGGGAGGCATTCGCTATCAAATCGAAAACGGTGTGAACGGCTACCTCGTCGACTCCGTGTTTGAGGCCGCTCAGCGGATCGTCGAGGTTATAAACGATCCGGCGCTGCGGCGTCGTCTCGGCGAAGCTGCCCACAAGACAGTCGTCGACCGTTTTCTGATGATTCGCCTGTTGGAACAATACATCGATCTGTTCAATGGCTTCGAAACGGCCTACCGTCTGAAACAGCGGCCCGAGGAGTTTCACTGAGCATCCCGCCGGCGCGATGTCAGGGATGTGGCAATCGATCAGGGCGGGAATCAAGCTCCCATTGTTCCGCGCAACCCGAGTCTGTTGCTCAGTTCCGGAACGATTCAAGGGGCCGCGTCAAAAACGTCAAGATTCTCACTCCCATGCGGACTCGTTCAATGGGGACACATCGCCGAAAATCCAGTCGTCGGGCGGCTGTTTTCGGTATGATGGAGTGGGGCACGGGAAAAGATCAACCCCGATTAGAGCTGCAACTGAGACGCCTTAATGCGTGCAGCCGAGGCCACGCCGTAGCGGCCGCGGCATAAAACAAAGAACCATGACCAACCCGCCAAACTCGACCGCGCCCTCGCCCGGCGAGAAGGCGTTGAACGTTCACTTGGTAGTCGATCCATTGACGGCCATCAAGATCGGTGAGTATTTCGAGCGCGACAAGCGCTGGCAGCACGCCGACGCAATGTGGCGCGTAGTCAGCGATCGGGTCGCCTATAGTCGCCCGTTGCGCGAGCACTATAGCCAGGTCATGTTCGAGGGCCGCATCGCCAGCTTTCCACCGAGGTCGTTGGAACGGTTACGCTACCTGCTGAACGTCATGGCGTTTGGCTTTCCAACGCAGAGGCTCGCCGCCGCGTACTTCGAGGATCTGGAACGGATCCTGGCGGAACGGCCAAAGCTTTCGCAGCCGGGGACGGTCGTGTTGGGCGTTGGGTCGGGGCGCTGCGGATCGTCGACGCTATCGGCGGGTTTTGCCGCATTGCCCGACGCGTGTGCCACGCACGAGAATCCGCCGCACGTTTATTGGCAGCCGCTGCCCGAACAGGTGGAGTTCCACTTTCGACGCCTGCACTTGTTGACGGAGTATTTTCCGCTGGTGTTTGACGCGGCCCACTGGTGGCTGAACCTGCAAGAGCGATTCTTCGCAGAGTTCCCAACCGGCAGGATGATCGGCTTGGCACGCGACACGGAGACTTGTGCCTTCTCGTACTTGAAGTTTCAGGGACGCGGCCGTGGTTCGTACAACTACTGGGCTGCGCCCGACATCGATTTCTGGACGCCTGGACTTTGGGCGCCGACGTATCCTTCGTTTTCGGTGCCCGAAAGCGCACTGGCAAACGACGAGTCGGCGCTGGCAGCAAAGAAAGCCATGATCGCCACATACGTCGACAACTACAATCGGCGGCTCGCTCGACTGGCCGAGGCGGAGCCGGGGCGGTTTGTTCTGATACGAACCGAAGCAATGAACGAGCCGGAAAGCGCCCGGCAGATTAGCGAACTGGTGGGCAGGCCGATCGCGATGCCCACAGTCTCCTTGAACGTGGGCAACAACCTTGAAGGCTCGCAGCCGGAATTCTGGCATTAGTGGGCGCGATCGATGCCCCGAACCATGGGCTTGCCACGCGGTATCGCCGGCTGGATTCGCAAGAAGCGCTGACCGACGCGTCGCGTCATTTCACGCTCTGGCCGTAAGACCGAGACGATCGTGGGGCTACTCTCCACGACTTCCGACGAGTGGCTATTACCGGGATGCAAATGGCCGGTGCTTCCGAAAAGGAGGCGCACATTCAGGTGGGCTGCACATCTGAGGTCGTGCGTCGACACCATGAACGACTCGACGGGATGGCATTTGCCCGGAGAAACGCAAAAAAATCGCGCGATCCCAGAGTCGGTCCGACTGCACTATTTGCGCCGCGCCGGCGCAGCGCAAGGTCAAAATAGAGGGGTTGACGAATCGCCAAACCGACCGCAAACTGCAATAGCGTAACCACTTGCCGAAGTGGCGGAATGGCAGACGCGCTGGACTCAAAATCCAGTGCCCGCAAGGGCGTGTGGGTTCAAGTCCCACCTTCGGTACTTCTTTCCTCGCTTCAACTTGGTGCTCGATCGTAACGCGTTTCTCGCAGATCCCAGCACGCCCAGTTCTACACGAGTTCTACATTTTTCCGCCTACCTTTCGTAAGTGTCAGCTCGGGCGAAGCGTTCGTGGCCATTGGAATTCGCTTCTCGGAGAATTGCGCTTCTCTGAAGAAACGCTGCCCCCTCGATCTAAATGGCTTCATGCAACTTGGAGGCTTGCCGCCATACACACGGGGAGCGTCCTTCGACTACAGCCCATCCTCTTGCGGTTCCACAAGCATCAGAATCGATTTGCACGCCACGATCTTCTTTCTGCTCGGCCTCGACCATACGCGGCTCACGTGTAATTGGAGCAGTAGGGACTTTAGACTGACCGAATTGCACTTCACGGTCGCCGAGGCGCCCGTCGCTCTGATACCGGTGCTTCGAGAAGTCAACGGACCAGCCGTGTCGCGTGACCAATTTGCACTGCAGGTCAGCCCAGTACTACTCGCGGCCGCAGGCGGCGTAGTGTGCAGAATTTACGACTACAGAAATGGTACGCAGTTGGCTCGACGAGCGTCGCGTGCGAGCTGACGCGAGAGCCACGAGCGAAATCGGCCGTGACTCTGTACTCTGTGCGGCGAAATTCACTTCCGTTCTTCATGATAGTCCTGCTCTGTGTTCACTTCCCAGATATTGTCCTTGCTAGTCAGCCCGGCGCAGATATTGTCCACGGCCGTCATCGCCGTGAGCATGGAGTGATCCTGATTGTTGTAGCGGTGCATTCCATTGCGACCAATCAGGAAGAGATTCTCGATTTCGTCGACGAAGGAGCGAATTGTCGCGAACCGATTGTACGCGCCAATGTAAGCAGGATAGGCGTCATTCGTGCGAACGACCGTGCCATCGAGGACGTCCGACTCGTTGATCAATCCAATCTTGGCGAGCTCGTCAACTCCAAGCTGCACAAGTTCAGCGTCCGAGAGCGACCATAAGGGATCTCCCACGTCGCAGAAATACTCGAGTCCCAACCATACCGCATCGGACGCGGCCACCATCGAGGAACTCCAGTTGTTGAATATCTGTAGCCGTCCGAGCTTCACGTCCGAGTCTTGAATGTAGATCCAGTTGTCATCGAGCCCTGCAGCCACACTCGCGGAGTGGGTAGACGCGCGTCGCACGAGTAGTCCCACCGTAATGAAATCGCGATAGACCAGCGACATCGCAACTTCTCGTACGGTCGGCGGCGGCTCGGGCCGCATGCGCGAAATCAGGTCGCGGACAGGCATGGTCGACAGGAAGTAATCCCCTCGATGCGTCTCAAGCTGTCCTCGATCGTCTCGCGTTGTGACCGACACAACTCGCTTGCCCTCCCAGTCGATTCGTTCTACGGTGTGTTGCAGGCGAATCTCACCACCCATTTCAGTCACCTTTTCAGCACAACGTTCCCACATTTGCCCGGGCCCGAACTTCGGGTATAGAAACTGTTCGATTAATGAGGTTTCAACCGTCTTTTGTCCAACGCCGTCAGACTGGTTTTTTCGGCGAAATGCGTGCTTCAGTACTTTCGCCATCGATAATCCTTTGATTCGTTGAGCTCCCCATTCCGCACTAATCTGATTGCATGGCACTCCCCACACCTTCTCGGTGTAGGACTCGAAAAACATCGAATACAAGCGGCGACCGAAGTGGTTAACCAAATAGTCTTCGAGCGTCGACTCGGGACGTCTCGGGAATACGCGCGAGCGGACGTAACTTGCTACGACTAGTGCTGTTTGGCGGTAGCCTAAATTCGCGATCGTCCGCAAGCTGCCCGTAAGAGGATAATCAAAGAATTTCCGCAAGAAGTAAATTCGGCTTTTCCGTCGACGGAGAAGCATGACTCCATCTGAGTCCGCTGGCTGCACTTGGCCGTCGCTGGCCTGCAAGTAACGTCGTTGCCCCTGATAGCGAATCTCCGTCTCTTCCAGAACCGGTTGGGCCAGCGGCAGCAAGTCCAACCACCATCGCATGACGCGGTCCGACTTCGAGAAGAATCGATGGCCACCGATATCGATGCGGTTGCCCTTATAGACCTCCGTCCTTGAGATTCCGCCGAGAAAGCCTGTAGCTTCGAATACCACCGGCCGGACGTTGGATCGCCTCAAAAATTCATAGGCTGCCGTCAGCCCTGCGGGGCCGGCGCCAATGATGATTGCCAACTGTTGTTTCATGGTTCAGTATACTACAGCACTAAGGATTTTAGACTGACCGAATTGCACTTCACGGTCGCCGAGGCGCCCGCCAGGTTGTGGCTCCGATTTTGGGGGTCGTGCCGACTAGGTGTGACTCATCCAAAATCATTCCGCTTAGACCCATGGATTCACTCGGCGAATAGTCGAACGGGCGGCGTGCGGTGTCTATAACCAAATAATGGGGCGGCTCCGATGCGATTGACGTGATCCATCAAACCCTGGCACGGCACATGTCGGGTGCCATTGCTCCGCCGAATCGACCACCGCTGAAGATCATTCATGAACCACATGCACGCCGCACCTGTTGAGCCAACGGCGCGACTCCCCGAGAAGCAATCTCGCCCAAGTATCGGCGGCGTTGGTCGCATACTTGGCGTGTGCGTCCTTATCGGTTCGGTAATGGCGGTTTACTGTCCGGGCATCGACGGTCCGCTGGTCTTCGACGATTCGGCCACCGTGGCAGACAATCCGTCCATCCGCCAGCTATGGCCCCTCTGGGGCAGTGATAAGGGCCAAAGTCCGCTCAACCCTCCCGACCTGAATCCCCTTCATGGCCGCCCTCTTGTGAACCTCTCGCTGGCAGTCAACTATCACCTCGGTCAGCTTGACCCGCAAGGATATCGGATCCTGCATATCGTCGCGCATATTATCTCGGCGATGTTATTGTGGTCGATCGTGGCCCGCACATTGCGACTCGACTATTTCCAGGGTCGGTTCGACGGCGCGGCCGAACTGCTGGCGTTTGCCGCGGCCCTGCTTTGGGCGCTGCATCCCTTGGACACGGAAAGCGTTGTCTATATCACACAGCGAACCGAGCTGCTGATGGGAATGTTTTACCTGGCGACCGTCTATAGCAGTCTGCGCTATTGGGCTGCCACGCGGCAACCCAGTCGCGGGCTTTGGCTGCTGGTGGCCAGTTTGTGTTGCATCTTGGGCATTTTGTGCAAAGAGACGATGGCTTCGGCACCTGCAATGGTGCTGTTGTACGAGCGGACTTTCCTGGAGCAGACGTTTCGGCGAGCCCTGCGGCGATCGTGGCCGCTGTATCTAGGCCTGTGCTCTGTTGGCTGCCAGCGATTTTGTTGAACTATCACGGGCCGAGGACGCCGCAGGCCGGCTTCGGATTAGGCGTACCGGTCTACGTTTGGTGGCTGACACAGACCAAGGTCTTGTTCTTATATCTGAAACTGGCTCTCTGGCCGTGGCCGCTAGTGCTTCATTATGAGATCCCGTACTTGACAACGCTGCGCGAGGCGTGGCCTTGGTTGATGTCGGCCGGGTTGTTGATCGCCGCGGCGGCCGTGCTTGCCTGGCGGCGCTTTGCCGTCGGATACGTGGCGGTGTGGGTGCTGGCTGTGCTATCCCCCACGCTGTTGATTCCACTAGTAAACCAAACCGCGGCTGAGCGTAGAATGTACGTGCCGTTGGCGGCATTGGCGCCGCTGGCGGTGGTGGGATCGTACGCCCTGTGCCAGTGGCTATTTGCCCGGGTCGCCGTGCGCACGGGCGAACTACTTGGCCGATGTGGCCCGATTGCCCTGACGGCAATCGCCACACTCGGGGTGGTAATCCTGTTTGGCGTCGTTGCGTATGAACGAGTCCTGGTCTATGGCGACGAGCTTTGGCTATGGCAGGATGCCGAGCGGCACCAGGGGCACGACCCGCTGGTGCAAGTTAACCTCGGTATCCAGCTCGAACGAGCGGGGCGAGCGGCCGAGTCACTACGACACCTGGAGAAAGCCGTCGATCTCGATCCTAAGTCCTTCCAGGCGCACTACAACCTCGCGCGGGCGCTAGAATCGGCCCACCGCCCGGCCGATGCCATGGATCACTACCGCACGACGCTTCAGTTGTGTCCGGACCATGCTGCTTCGCACAACAATCTCGGCCTACTCTTGGTGAAGTTAGGGCGGCCAGAGCAGGCGATTGACCATTACTTTGCCGCGGTTGCCATCGACCCAAATCTGCCCGAGGCCCACACCAACCTGGGAATCTTGCTGGTCAACCAGGGCTTCACGCAAAAAGCTATCAGGCATTTCGAGGTGGCGCATCGGCTCAGGCCGGACCTTGCCGCATCGACAAACTTGGCTGTCGCCTATGCCGAGGCCGGGCGCATCTCGGACGCCGTGGCAATGGCGCGAAGCGCTCGTGCTGGCCAAGGCCGACGGGCAAACAGCGCTGGCCCAGCAATTAGAAGAGGCGATTGCCACCTATGGCAATCAACAACCAGCACAATAGGTGTGCTTCAAGATGGGCTCGCATTCGCCGACGCCCGCGCCGGCAGACGGGATAACAACGCGCGATGCGAAGACGTGGTCGGCAGTTTTATGCGGGGAATTGTCGGCCGGCGCAGTCGGCTATAAACTATTTACGGACTCAAAATCCAGTGCCCGCAAGGGCGTGTGGGGTCAAGTCCCACCTTCGGTACCTCTCTTTCATCGTGTGACGGTCGCGACTGGCTGCTGGATGCAGGCCTCATCGAATCGCAATTCATCCCGGTGCAATCCCCCCTCCGGCGTGGTCAGTCGAGCGCGGATCGCGTCCTACTTTTTTGGCGCGCCTGCGAAGTCTGGATGGCTGACGTCAAGACGACCCAGTAGGCGCAACAAGCCGTCAAGAATCGTCCAGGGATTGGGCGGACAGCCGGGGATATATAGATCGACCGGTAAGACGCTATCGGCGCCGTTGTGGACCTGACTATGTCCAATGTATGGTCCACCGGAAATGGCGCATGCACCCACAGCGATCACCAGCTTGGGTTCTGGAATTGCATCATAGGTTTTCTGCAGCGCAATCCTCATGTTCTCCGTGACAGGCCCGGTGATCAGTAGTCCGTCAGCGTGCCGCGGCGAAGCGACAATCTGAATACCGAAACGACTAAGATCAAATACAACCGTGTTGAGCACATTGACATCGGCCTCGCATGCGTTGCAACCCCCGGCGCTAACCTGTCGTAGCCGGAGCGATCGGCCGAAGATCCGCCGGATCCGTTCTTCCAGTGCTTGAGCCGCTTCAAATCGTTCGCCACCGATGAACAAATCATCTCGTGTTCGCGCCGCAAGACGGTAGTCATTGGTAAATTCAATGGCGCCTTCCGGGCAAGCTTGCAGGCAGTCGATGCAGAACAAACAGCGTCCCATGTCAAGGCGCAATTGGCCATCGGCGTCTTGAATCGCATCTGTCGGGCATGCTTCTGCGCAGGCCTGGCACCCATTAGGACATTTGCTCCCATCGAGCACCGGCAAGCCACGAAATCGCGCGGGACGCGCCGGCGCGGGCTCGTCTGGATAGGATGCGGTGCGAAAACCTTGTTGAAGACGCTCACGCAGGACACCGAACATGTTTTTGCATTCCTGAGTTGGTTCTACTCGCTATCGCTGTCACGCTTACAAATCGTGTCCGCAATACGATAAATTGAAACTCTTGTTGCAGAGAGGAAAGTCCGAAATCTGTTGATCGCGCAAGGCCATCATTAGCCCGATCCAATTGTGGAACGAAGGGTCGACGATTTTGTACCGAGCGAACTTCCCGTGCGCGTCGGTGATGGCTACGTGGCAGATCTTGCCGCGCCAGCCTTCTACCAGCGAGACGACAAATGCATCGGGTGCCAATGGACGCAATTCCTCGTGCAGGCGCCAGGATGCAAGGTATGTAGTTGATCGAGCACAAACGCTCCGGAACGCTCAATTTCAAGTCCGCGCACATAGGCGCGGGCAAAGACATCGCCGGCCGGCTGGGTAGCCGCCGCGATCTGAGCCGAACGAAAGATGCCGGCCGGAAAATCCTGTCGCACGTCCCGCTCGATGCCCGAACTTCGTTGGGCGACGCCGACGATTCCCAATATGTCGGCGATCTCGGTCTTGAGTACGCCCGTATTCACAAATCGGGCCTGCACCGAAAGACTGTCCCAAAGCAGTTGCGTTGCCCCGCCAACGTCACGCAGTGCCGCCTTAAGGCGGGCGATCAAGGACTCGACCACTTTGGGCTCGATGTCGAAGCTGACTCCACTTGGCCTTACCAGACCGCGTCCGAAGCGGCTGCCACAGATTTCGGCAGTCGAGTTGAGGAAGTCACCGCGGAGGCGGCCACAATAGTTGGCAGTCGGCAGGTATCCTACGTCATCGGCCAAAGCGCCAAGGTCACCGGTGTGGCACGCGAGGCGCTCCAACTCGAGCGCTATTCCACGAATCGCCTGAGCGCGCAGCGATGGCTGACAACGGGCCAGACCTTCGACTGCCTGGCAATAAGCCGTGGCATGGCCGATCGTTGTGTCGCCAGCCAACGTCTCCAGATAGTGAATCGTACGCTTATTGGGACCGCCGACGAGCGCCTGTTCGACACCTCGGTGTTGATAGCCCAGTTGTACTTCAAGATGGAACACGTGCTCGCCGTGACATTGAAAGCGAAAACTGCCAGGTTCGATCACGCCGGCATGCACGGGTCCGACAGCGACCTCGTGTATCTCGCTTCCCTTGACCTGAAAGTAGTCCGTCACCGCGGGTAAGATCGACTCACCCACAGAGCGCCCCCAGGCGTCGTGGCCGGGGCGATAGGAGTGGTGGTAACGTAGTGGCTTGAACCACGGGTGTCCAAGGGGAACCACGCCCCATTGCTCAGCGATTTCTCGCTCAAAGTTGTGGGCCCTGGGGCAATCCGGCGTAAGCGAGGGGTAGCTGTCCTCGTGGAGGTCCGTCGCGCAGGCACTAATTAGCCCTTCCGTTGGGTCCGTGAGCACGGCATACAGCCGGACGCCGTCGTCGCACGGCTGACCGAACAGCGCCGCGAGCCGCATCGATCCCCATGCTGCCGGCACAACCACGGTTTCGCGGAACTCATTAAAATCCAAGACTGGCACCTTAGCCAACGAGACCGCTTCACCATTGCGGAGGACAGGCGTTTTACGAATGGCGGTCATCGTCAGGTTTCTCGATGTTGGCCAAGGGACTTGGACGTACTAGGGAGTCGACTCCAGAAATGAATTAGCCTCATGCAAGATCAACGTCACGCGCGGCGGCAGGTAGATACCCAACAAGAGGACCAGCAATAACAAGACCACGATCGGCCAACACGTCGCGAAAGTATCGCGAAAGTTTGTGTTCTCGGCGGCGCGACTGGGGGTACCGAAGGTCATCGTCGTGACCGTTGCACCGAACCCGATGAAGATGACCAGCAGAAATAGCGAGAACATCCCTCCCGCCACAAAATGTCCTTCGCGGAAGGCGGCCGAGAGCAAGGAGAATTCGCTGATAAAAGGGCCAAAGGGAGGCGAGCCGGTAATTGCGAGAAATCCAAGAATAAACAACCACCCTGTCAGCGGCAAGCGATGGAGTACACCTTGCACGTCTGCGGTCATCTTTGTGCCGTAGGCCCTGTGAATATTGCCTGCGGAAAGGAATAAGACTCCTTTGGTTAACCCGTTGTTAATGGCATGTAACAGCGCGGCAAACGTGGCCGCACCTCCAATGCCCACTCCAAGGACCAGGATGCCCATGTGTTCCACGCTGGAATAAGCCAACATGCGTTTAAAGTCGCGCTGTCGGGCCATGAAAACCGCCGCCAGAGCCATGGAAAACAGGCCGGCGAAGACCATGATTCGCTGCACGAAGTCAGCGTCGTGAGCGGCGCGGGCGATATGCACAAATCTCAAAATGGCCAGGAACGCACAATTCGTTAGGCCACCAGCCAGTAGCGCGCCAATCACCCCCGGCGCCTCGCCATAAGCATCGGGCTTCCAAGTGTGCATCGGCGCGAGGCCCATCTTCGTACCGTAACCGACGAATAGAAACACAAAGGCCGCATTGAGCCAGGGGAGCGACAAGTGGGGAGCAACGTGCACCAAGTCATCGAACAGCAATGTCGATTCCAGCCCCGCATGAAGTGCAGCATAGGCCAGGAACAGTGACCCCAGCAGGGCCAGTGCGATTCCAACCGAGCAGACCAAGAGGTACTTCCAGGTAGCCTCCAAAGAACGCGGATTGTGATTGAAGTACAAACCCGGCGCCGTGACCAACGTTGTCGCTTCCATGGCCACCCACATCAGCCCCAGGTGATGCGAAAGAGTAATTAGGGTCATCATCGCCAGCGATAACATCAGGCAGGAACAGAAGACGCGATTGTTTCGCTGTTCGCGATGCGCCAGATAGCCGGGCACGTAGCAGGCACACAGCATGAATAGGACGCTGATTAAGCCCAGGAATAGCTTGCCGAGGGGATCTAGGTTGAGCCAATTGCCGAAACCAGTGAGCCGTGACTCGTCAAGCGCGCAGAGTCAGCGCCAAATGCGTTAGGCCGCATAGAGGCAACAACCAAGGGCGCGAGCGGTTGGAGGGGACGACGAAGGCCAGGGCGGCCCAGGCCATTGGAAGCAATACCAACAGCTCGGCCATAGATCAATCCTTCAATGCAGAGAGGTGATCAGTCGTCGCGGCCGAAAACTGCCGGTTGACATGGTAGATGATAATCCCCATTACAAACACACCTACGAACAGGTCCAGCAAGACGCCCACTTCAACAATTAACGGCATCGCCTCGACCAATAGCAGCCCAAAGATGAAGATGCCATTCTCGAGAACGAGGTAGCCCACCACCTGCGTTAGAGCCTCGCGACGGGTTGTCAGGATTAAGAACCCAGCCAACACGGTTGCCAACGATGCCGGCACCAGTAAATGGCTTAGATGTTCTTGTCGGAGCGGCAGTCTGGATGACAGGGCCATAATCAGTCCAGTCCCCACTGCGCCCAGCAGCAGTGAAGCAGTGAGCCCCAGATAGGGATCGATCTGCCAGGAAACGTGCGCCTCGCGCATGGCGAAATTAAGCATCCTGGGCATGACGATTCCTTTAATGGCAATCATGGCCGCCGCCAGTGCCAATAGCCGCATGCTGACGACGGCTGCGCCGCTCTCGTGCAGTCCCTGGTGAGCCAGGGGGTAGACGATACCGAGGATCGCGCCTTGCAGGGCGGCGGCATAGATGATCGTGCGCAAACTTCCCGTGGCTAACAGAAAGAAGTTGATCAACACCACAACCACGAGGAAGGAATCAGTTACTGTGAGATTCATGGTATCGTCAGCAACAAAACGAGTCCAAACGCCGCCACAACGCCTGCTGCCGCCAGCACATGGGGCACGAGCTTCAAACGCAACCGAGCCATGACCGATTCCACGATACCCACCACTCCGGCCACGACAATTACGCACGCGACAAACACAAACAAATTGAGCAACGCATGACCTGAAACGATTGGCACGACTAGTCGCACGACAAGCGATGCATACAAGAACAGCTTAAGCGAGGCAGCCAGTTGAACAAGGGCCAACAAAATGCCGCTGTGATCCAGCACGATCACTTCGTGAAGCATCGTCAATTCGAGGTGCGTATTGGGATCGTCAAACGGAATGCGGCAATTCTCCGCAAGCATCAACAGGAACCAGGCGGTCGCCACTAAAAACAATGGCGCTCCCACGCTGGCTTTGGCTGCCAGGGGACCAGCAAACAGGTCGACCATCCGTAGCGATCCGGCTGCTTGAGCCTGAGCGAGTAAACACAGGAACATCGTTGGCTCCGCAAAACACGCAAAGCTCACGTCCCGCGCCGCCCCCATCCCTTCAAACGACGACCCCGTATCGAGCGCCGATAAGACCAGCATGAAACGGCCGAGCGCGAGCAAATAAGCAAAGAGTAAGAAATCGCCATCGAACGAGAACGGAGCGCCCGCGGTACCCAACGGTACGAGCATTGCGGCCAGAACGACTGTCACGATTCCGACGACTGCGCCAAAAGAGAATAACCAGGTTGTCGTCGCGCTCACTACCGTTCCCTTGCGGAACAGACGCCAGAGGTCGAAATACGGTTGGAGTAGCGGTGGTCCCTGACGTCCACCGAAAAAGGCCTTCGTGCGATTGATGATACCCAGTAAGAACGGCGGCAACACAACTATCAAGAGCAGGTGAAGAAAAAAGTTGATCATGATGATGTGCAGAGTGCTATGCGACGAATCGAGACCGACTCAACGAGCCCAGTGTGGACGGCGCTATCGGCTCACCGCTGTATTCGCAAAAAATCGCTAGAGCAATAACAATAACAGAACCAACGCGCTCAATATGTAAAGGAGATAAATCTGGACGTTTCCCTGCTGTACCAGACGACACCACTGAAAGACGCGAGCGAAGAAATCAAAAAACGGCGAGACGACTCGTTCCAACACAACCTCCGGTACGTGACTCTCGTAGGTTGCGTCAGCGGGGAAAAGCGATTCCAAATGCGGTCGATGAACGGTTGGCCGCAATGCCCAACTGAACAGCGAAACCAGCATCTGCGCGAACGACGAGGCCGTGTATTGCATCCTCGGCGTCGGCGCAGTGTAACCGCACCCCCAAGTTTCAGCCCGCGCGAACGGGAAGGCGCGTAGCCGCCGTGACAATAAAGCGGTGCCAATGATCAGCATGACCAACAAAACAACTGACGCCAGACTGAGTTTTGCAAGCGGCGCCAGGTTGATCAACGTAGACCCTGCAGCCAGCGGTTGGATAGTCCAGGCTGCGACCGCTCGATCCAGCGGCGACACCAGCAGCGTTGGCGCCAATCCGATCATCACGCAGCAAATAGCCAACAAGCATGGCGGCACGATCATTGGCCAAGGTGCTTCGTGCGTGTCTCGCGGCTCGGGCGACCGATTTACGCCCAGGAATACGACCCCGAACACTTTGACAAAGCAGGCCACCGCCAATGCGCCCATCATCGCCAATGCGGGCACGGCGAACGCGGTTGCCGGTAGTCCTTGTTCGGCTCCGATCCCCAGCGTGCGAAACAGACCAATATAAATCAAAAACTCGCTGACGAATCCGTTCAGGGGGGGCAATCCGCAAATCGCCACTGCCCCGAGTAAAAAACATCCCGCGGTCCACGGCATCGTGCGCGCCAGGCCACCCAACAAATCGATTTCTCGCGTGTGACAAGTGTGAATCACTGACCCGGCGCAAAAGAACAGGAGTGACTTGAACAGCGAATGATTCCAGACATGCAACAGACTTCCAGACAGACCGAGTACGATCCAAGTCTCCTGTCCCAAGGTTCGGCCAAGAACCGCAAGTGCCAGGCCGATGACAATAATGCCAATGTTTTCAATACTGTGGTATGCCAGCAGCCGCTTTAAATCATGTTGTCCCAGTGCAAAGGCAACACCCAAAACGGCCGAAACAACACCCAGCGACATGAGCAGCACGCCGCACCACAGCGGAACCGGCGGCAGGATCGAGGTCATCCGCACCATGCCGTAGATCCCAGCCTTGATCATCACGCCTGACATGATGGCTGATACATGACTGGGTGCCATCGCATGCGCATTTGGCAACCAGAAGTGCAGCGGCATCACGCCAGCCTTTAAACCAAAACCCGCGAGCGCGAGCAGAAATACGAGATTCACTGCGGCGGGACTGAGGGATTCGGCCGTCAGCGGCACGAGGTCAAAACTACCGGTCAATCCGTACAGCAGCGCAAACATCGCGAACAGGCACAGCGTCGCAAAGTGGCTTGCGGCGAGGTATAGCCAGCCGGCGGATCGAGCCTCGGGATCACGGTCCTCCGTGGCAACGAGGAGGAACGCGGATATTGCCATCCCTTCCCAGCCGAACAAGAAGGTCACCGAGTTGTGCGCCAGCACCAGTACCGCCAAACTGGCGCTCAGCAATCCGTAGAACGCCCGCAACCGTCGGCCGTTGTCCGGATGCTCATCTTGTTTCCAGTAGCTCAGTCCATAGACCGAACCCAGCAACGTTATCAGAAAGATCGGTACCAGGAAAAACGAAGAGATGGCGTCGGTTGCCAGCGCGAAATCCGCGCCTGCAATCGGCGACGGAAACTGCATAATCGTAGTCGGCGGCGCCTGGATCGCGCGCAAGTACCCCACAAGCCAAAACCGCTGCCTCCGACGGCCAACGCCGTCGTTACCCACTGGCCGACAAGAGAACGACGACCCGAGAAAAATCCAGGAATGCCGCTTGCTGCCGTAACGGCGACGCCGATTAGCAATTGCGAAGCGAACCCGTCCATATTCGCACCATCTGGCATCGCGCAAGAAGACTAGTGACCGCGATATCATGGCGCTTGAGCAAGCAAAAATCAACTCAAATGTCATGTGACGAGTCCGTGCTATGGACTGACGTAAAACATCACCCGATGTGGATTACCGTCAAACCGCGAGAAAAAGGAACCGTAAACGCGACCACTTTCGAATTGCATTTGCGATGCCAAAATCGCAGCGGAGACCGACAAAAACGCCAGGATTCAAGAGCTTGGATCTCGAGAGCCGTGATCGTGCGTCACGTCGATTCGAAACGGATTGAATCGGCGCGGAGGGCATGAGCGACATCCATTCGGAAAGGTCGATGGTCCCAAGCCGCTGGTCAGCTCGGCTGAAAGCGCAACGTTGTACGCCTTTGTCAAACCGTCGTCAGCAGCAAAATTCCAGATCCAACGGCGCGAAGGTTCTACCGTTCGGCGACGTCGCAATCGACCAGCGCATCTAGGAACGCATCAATCTTGCGGCGGCCTGAGGACGGTGTCTCCGGGCGCTACTTCGCCCACTTCGCCGGTGACGTTGGTGAGCTCTCCGGAATCCTCCTGAGGATCGTAGAACAGCCGCTTCCACTGGAACTTGCCGGAGACTTCAGGGATCTTGAGCGTGCGATTCGACGGATCATAGCTCAAGAGCATCACGGCATCGGTGGTTCCGGTGATCAAGCCGGGGGCACCCATCACCACGGGACCGAAATGAAACTTCTGACGCGTCCCGCTTTGCAATTCCTGCACAGAGATTCTCTCGCCGAGTTCCAACTCGTTCTTGATCCCCACCAGGCGGACAACCAACTCATCGGGCGAGCCCTCGCAGCGAAGAAATCGAATGGCCTTAAATTCTACCACGACGCCATTCTCGTTCAGGTTGGGCGTGCCGCGCCAGTAGTTGATACTGTCGGCCGTCTCGGCCTGGTTTGACGCGCTAAACAACAGCAGCTGGGGGATCTTGCCCTCGCCATTCTGGAGCTTGAACGTAACGGCCTGTTCGTCGTCTTGAAATAGCTGGAGAGGCTCCGCGGCGGACGCCAGCGCGGAGAACACCAGCGTCAAAGCCAGAAACTGGAGTCTGGCGATCATGCTATCCTCCGGTTATCAAGGCGCAAAAGCCGAAAACCCCTTGAGTCCTACTCCTGCCGCATGGCCTGAATCGGGCTCAACCGGGCGGCTCGCCTGGCAGGCAAAATCGCAGAGAGCATTACAACCGTCAGTCCCGCCAACACGAGCACCAACAGAAAGTATCCACGCATGGCGAAGGGAACGTAGCGACCAAACATCGAACCCAAAGTCAGGTTGATCGAGTGCGCCAGCGACAAGCCGGAAATTGCGCCGGCAACGACACCAATGATACCCAAATATGCCGCCTGACCAAGCACGGTCTTCACGATTTGTCGACGACGCATGCCGATCGCCCGCAACATGCCGAGTTCTCGGGTTTGTTCCAGTACGTTCATGGTCAGCGTGTTCACGACGCCCAATCCACCCACCAGGAGACCGAGGGCCAATAGCACCCACAGCCCGCCGGTGACGCCGGTCACCATTGAATCGATCAGCCCCCACAACTCGACGAACGATTGCAACAGCAGACCGTTCTTTTCCGCCATGGCTTCCAGCTTTGGCGCTAGCTGGCGAACGCTTCCGGCCTGGGCCTTTATCAGGTACGTGTCGACTCCATCCACATGTAATATGCGCTGGGCAACCTTGCGGTCGAGCGACAGGATCGCACCGCCAAAAGTGTATTCGGTCGCAATTGCGGCCACCGGGAATTCGTGACTCTCGGTACCGAAGGTCACCTTCATGGAATCGCCAGGTTGCACACCGGCTTTCTCAGCCAGCACGGAACCAACTACCACGGCACCGCTTCGTAGCTCCCGATCGACCGATTCGGGATCGCCGCTGATAAGATCCAGCGGAACCTGATCGTACAGGCTGAAGTCCCGCGCGACAAGCATTGCGTCCTGCCCGTTCGCATCGACGCGGGCCAGGCTGATCGCATCGACCATTTCCACGCCCTTGAGACCTGAAATCTTGCTCCGCAGCGACTCACTCATGCTTGCTGCCCGTTCGCCTGACATCTCCGGCATCATAGGTCGCAGCAGGAAATCGGCCGTGATCGTGCGCTCGTACCAAGTGCGAACGTCGTCAGTGATACTGAACACGGCGTTGCCGGTTCCAACGGCAGCGGAAACGGCAATGAACAGCACCCCGATCGTCAGCGAACTGCGCGTGACTCGTCGAAGGATGATCCGCTGCGACATCTCGCCTTCCAAGCCAAACAGCTTGAGCAAGGGGTAACCCAGAAACCTGACAATAGGCGTCAGCACGAGTGGAATCAGCAAAATGAACGATACCAGCGAAATGATCAGCCCCACGACGGCGGCCCAAACCGGAACATCGCCACGCACCGTGGCTATTGCCAAGAGCAAGGAGATCAACAATCCGGCAAATCCCACAATCGAGGTCCAGCGTCGGCTCGTTTTTTGGTTTAAATCCACTGCCGGTCGCATCCCTTCGACCGGTGATACTTTCGATGCCTTTCGTGCGGGATACCAAGCGGCCAACAGACAAATCACCGGACCCACGACGGCACCCACCCCGATCGCCCATCTCAGGTCGGGCGCCGCGGGTAAATCGGTTTGCAACAAAGTCCCCATCGACCTGATAAGAAAACTTCCGCCGTAAACGCCCAGCGGGATCCCCAGAACCGTACCGCCGATTCCAAGCAGCAGTGCTTCAGTCGATATCATTCCCACAATCTGTCGGCGCGTCGCACCGATGGCATGCAGGATGGCGAGCTGCCGTCTCCGTTCACCAACGCTCATCAGAAACACACTGAGCACAATGAAGACGGCCGTGGTAAACGACAGCGCGCTGGCCATGTTCAAGCTGACCTGCGTTAGCAACAAAGTTTCCTCGGCCAACCCGCTGCGGGCCGAAGGAATTTGCACCTTTAGTTCGGCGGGCAAGACTCGGGAGTATGCGGAAATTGCCTTGTTCACATCGGACGTCGCCGACAAGAGAATCTGTAAAGCGTCTACTTGGCCGCGCGCGGAAAAGCCGCTGCAAAGCATCCAACCGAGCAAGCACCATTCCACCCTGTCGCAAACGCGCGGCCGTTTCCGGCTCAACGATTCCCGTTATCGTAAAATTGCGGAGGCCGGCGGAAGTCAATAGTCGAACGTTGCTCCCCACTGAGACATTAAGTGCCGTTGAAAGGCTCGATTGAACGGCGATCTCGTTGGGACGACTCGGCAATTTGCCCTGCAGCACCTCCAACCCGGTCAACGTTTCGGGGTTATCGGGCACAAAGCCGACAGTCAGCGCCTTGGCCTTGTTGCCGCCATGAGCATAGATAATTGTGCCGCGGTGGAAGACCGGCACGACGGAGCGGGTACCGGGCACGGATTCAATCTTCGCGGCGATGCTCTCGCTAAAGTGTCCGCCACCGTGGGCGACGACCTCTAAATCCGCGCGACCCGACAAGGCTTCGAAGACCTGCTGATAGGCCATCCGCGTGGTGATGGTAGCGGAGCTTACCGCCACTATGGCGGCAACGGCAATCACGACGCTGAGCAGGCTGACAATCCAGCGACCAGGTCGCCGCTGTAACTCACGGAGGGCGTACCGCCAATGAATCATTTGGGTGACCTCGCCGCAGCTGTTTCCGAAAGCTCCTCGGCCGGATGGTCCGTGTCGTCGCTGATCCGCCCGTCAAGCACGTGAATAACCCGATCTGCCTGCGATGCCACAGTTGTGTCGTGTGTGACCAATACGAGCGTCTGTCGATGCTCGTCCACCAGCTTTCGCAACATTGTCACCAGTCGCTCGCCAGCGGCGCTGTCGAGATTGCCGGTTGGTTCGTCGGCCAGAATAATTGCGGGCTGCGTGATTAGCGCGCGAGCCACGGCCACGCGTTGTTGCTCTCCGCCGGAAATCTGGCTTGGAAGGTGGTGCTGCCGATGTTCGAGCCCTACCATGGCCAGTGCTTCGGAAGCTCGCCGTTTGGCCTCGGCTTCCTTGACGCCCTCCAACCGAAGTGGCAGGGCTACGTTTTCGACGGCGGTAAAGATCGGCAACAAATTGAATTGTTGAAAGATGAACCCAATACGTCTCCGTCGCAGCAGCGTGCGCTCGGAATCGGAGAGCCTTTCAATTTCGGTGCCTTCCAGCAGTAATCGCCCCTCCGTGGGAGGTTCGAGCGCACCGAGAATCTGCAACAGCGTGCTCTTGCCAGAACCAGATGGCCCCATAATGGCCACAAAAGTTGCTGGCGCCACTTGCAGATCGATGCCACGAAGGGCAGGCACGGGCACTTCGCCATCGTAGACCTTCGTCAGGTTGTAGGCTTCAATAACATGTTCCATGGGCGCTACCTGGGTGCTCAAAATCCTTGAACTAGTGTAGTGTAAGGCGACATCCGTGCTGGAAGGCCACGCCACATCTCGAATCCAACTATAGGGATGCGCATTTCCTCGTGAAGTGGACGGATGGGTGGTGCCGCAGGCGCAGCGGGCTGCGAAACGCGAATCGACGGCAATCCAAGCCACGCGTATCGCGATTGTCCCTATCGAGGCGGCCGGCGACAACCTGTCTTTTCGGCCCGCAGCCACTACTCGACTTCATCACTGCGGGTTCAGAGATTCCCACATTTCTTCGTAGGTGCCCGCCGCGCGAACTGCAGCGAGCAGATAGTCCCGGGTTCCGTCGGCGGTTTTGTCGGCGTGACGCACGACAATGGTGCGATCCCCTGCCGATACGTCCAGGTCTTGCAGGTCGCATTTGCGACCAAACTTCTCAAGAATTGCGTTTTTGACTGCAATTGCCGCGTAATCGATATCACGAGCCATGGAATTCATCTGATTCGGGTCTTCAGTGAGGAAATCCGAAGTCCTCGTCGCAAAAACGTGCGACTAGAACTCACGGGGCGATGAACGCTCTTCGGCTCGCTCGGTCATACGTTGCATGCGAACCAGCTTTCGCCTGGCTTCCAATTTGACGTTCGCGGCGGCGCCAGCCATCTCTAGAAGCGCTTCAAGATCGCCGATTGCCTGGGAGTCGTTGTGATTCGCAGTATACACGATGGAGCGGTTGTAAAGTGCCATTGCTCGAATTTCGGCAGAAGCTTCCGGCATTTCGATAACGGCGGTGTAGTCGGTCAAAGCCGCCTCGAGTTCATGCAACTTCGCCCGCGCCATCCCCCGCTTGTAGCGAAACATCGCCTTATTGCGATGAAATAACTGCCCCTTGATCCAACCTGCAAATTTCATTGTTTTGACACCGAGACGCTCGGGATGACCTCAGGACAAGACGCGGGCGATCCAAACCACCAAACCAATTGCCAATACGCCACCGGCGAAATAAATCAACATTTCGCCGAAGCCTCTCACGACGCGAAACCGGTCGATTTCCCCGCAATGCGTGCAGCATCGGGTCAGTAGCGGCGTTGCCTGAAAGCATCTACGGCAGTGTACGAGCCTCATCGGACTTTCCGATCATCGTCATGAGAAATGGGTGTGGTGAAGGATGCCAAGAAGAGATCGACTCTCTCTCGTTCCCTGTCAGTAAAAGTACGGTGAGGGCCCATTCGGCCAGGATCGCCGTAGAGGTCAATCAAATGATTGAAATAACTCAACGGCCGGTCAATTACTCCCGAGCGAGAGAGTTCCTTGAGTTTCTCGACCCTCGACAAATCGGCCTGCAAGTGATCCTGTTGAATTTCTTCAGACATGTGATTTGCGATCATTCGAGAAAGTCATTGATGTCATAGCGCGGCAAAATGGCCAGGAAGGAGCTCCCCTGGCCTTCAATGGATTCGACCGTCAGCGTGCCGCCGCTTTGCTCGATGAGCAATTTGACGACTGCCAGACCGACCCCCAAGCCTGCCGCCCGAGCCGGCGCCGCGCGATGGAACAACTCGAGCATTTCGATCTGCGCCTGGGAAGCAATGCCCACGCCGTTATCGGCGATGCGTAATTCATAGCCGTCCACAGAGCGCCGAAGTCCAAGCGTGACTCGCGACTCGCCGTTATCGGCCTCGGCATATCTCAGGGCATTGGCGATAAGATTATCGACGATATGGCGAAATCGGGCCGGAAACCAATCGAGGTAATCGACTTCCAACTCCATGCGCAGCACCGCACAAGGGGCATCCTCCAAGCGCTGCTGCCAGCGAAAAACCTGCTCAATCATGGGCCGAATCGCAATCGCGACAACTTGGTCGTGCGCGGGATGATATCCGGGTTGCTCGTGTAAGTCTTCGAGGACTTCCGAAAGCTCAAGTATCGTACGTTCGACTTGCACGATCGCATTGCCATTGCCTTCCGACTTCGTCGCTTCCTTGCACAACGATCGCAGCTTCTGGAGAGCATCCCACGCCTTTCGCTCGACAAATCGGCTCTGTCTTCGAAGTCGGTCTACCTCAAACTCCAAATCAGTGACATATGGTAACAGCAGATTGATCTCCGAACCCGGTGTGAGTTCACTAGGTGAACTTTCCATGCTAGCTGTCCTTCCGGGCGATCGCTATTTCTGCGGCAGAGATCCTGCTTTGCGGATCAAAGAGTCGCAGTTGAGTCCGACTAATGCGGGATTGGATGGACTTCTCGTTTTCGCCGTGGGCTGCAACGAGACCGTGCATCACGGCTTCTGGGCCGGCCGCATCAGGTAGCCTCTGAAGTTCTACCAGCAACCATTGGCCATCGAGGAAAGTCGGTAGATCCCAGTATTTGAGAAGACTCCCTTGCAGTGAGACGCGGCCATCGTCGTTCGTCTCGACCCCGAGATTCACCGCGTGCACTTGCAGCCGACCAAGTTCCGCACGAATGGCATCAAGCAACATTTTGATCTCTCTATCCGCGTGCAAGCTCTCGCGTATGACTTCACGGCTTCCTAAAAATGCCACTCGCTCGATCCCGTGCGCAAATGGTGAATCGCGCTAATCCATCGAAGAATCTTGGGCCGCAACCGATTCAAATTCGTCGCGTCGGGCTCGCACCGTCTGAAAGGGCATTCCGTCGGGTCGCTCGTATCGCTCTGCTCGTAGAAACCAAAGGGCCAACCCACCCGTGTTATGGTTGGCACCCGGTTTGTCGGACCGCGGCCCGGCGAGACGTACTCCCAGCGAACCTTTTTTGCCGGTTTTTCGCCAACCGCGACGCTCCATGATCATGCGCACCACAACGCCGACAGCCTGCCGCAGGCGCTTCGTACGGCGGGGATCCTGTGTTGCCAGAAACCGATCCACGTCGCTATGAAACTCAAGCTCGCGCACGACGCCCGCCAAGGGTGGCCGATTGTGATGGAGTTCCGCTTCTTCCATCCGCCGTTGCCGATCGCCGTCGTTGAAAAAGGCGAGCACCTGATCGAGGGGCTGCTCCGGATCGTTCAGAACGTCGGCGAACTTTCGTCCCTGACGGTCGGCAAGAAACATTTGTCGTGTAATCAGCACGTCTGCCATTGCAGCAACCTCATCCAAATTAGATATCCCAAAACTGAACCTACAAATATTGTATCTCATAAAGCAACACATTGCAAACTCAAAGCTTACGAATCCATACGAAAGTGCGGCATGTACCTCGATCGTCGCAGAAGCAGATTAAGGGACGTCTCAAGGCCAAGAGAAGACAAGGAAAACGGGCAACCGCGAGCAAGGTTGCTATTCGACAAATACGCCGCTTAGCGTACTCTTGGCCCGCCATCAGCAAAGCGTCGACCCGATTCCTTCCTTACTTGCAGCCACGTTGGAGAAACCGCATGAACGCGGCGGAATGAATATCGATCTGCTGTCATTGCCAGTGGTGGCAACCCCGACCGGTCCGCCCGCCAGGCGGCTCTCCATCTGTCTGATCAATCCCCGCTTTGAGCCATCTTACTGGGGATTCGACTTCGCCCTCCCGCTTTACCCGGGCGACAAGCGTAGCACCATGATCTCCGGTTCGCTAACGGCTCTGGCCGGTCTTTGTGGTCACCACGACGTGCGACTGGTTGACGAGAACGTGGAGGAGATTGACTGGGAATCGCTGCAGAATTACGACCTCATCGGCGTGACGGGAATGAACGTGCAAAAGGTGCGGACTCGACAGATCCTGCTGAAGCTGCGCGACCTCAAGATCTTTACGGTGGTTGGCGGTCCTTTTGTTTCCGTTCAGGAGGAGTTTTTCGAGGGTCTATGTGATGTCACCTTCGTGGGCGAAGCGGAAACAACCTGGCCCCAATTTTTGGATGATTTTGCCAGAGGCAATGCCACCGAGAAACGCTACGAACAATTGCAGCCCACGGACATGTTGACCGTGCCGCGCCCGCGGTTCGATCTTCTGAAGGTCGACCGCTATGCATCCGGGGCACTGCAGTATTCTCGGGGCTGTCCGTTTCAATGTGAGTTTTGCGACATCATCGTGATTTATGGCCGGCGGCCGCGGGTCAAGGATCCCGATCAACTCGTCGCCGAGCTGGACGATATGCGTTGCGCCGGATTCCACTCGGCCTTCATTGTCGATGACAACTTCATCGGCAACAAGAAGAAGGCGAAGGCCCTGCTGGAGAAGCTCATTCCCTGGATGGAACAGCACAACTATCCGCTGAGACTGACGACCGAGGCGAGCATCGATTTGGCGGAGGATGCTGAACTACTGGACATGATGTATCGCGCGAATTTCCGTAGCGTATTCATCGGAATTGAAACGCCACGCGTCGATTCGCTCAATGAAACCAAGAAGTATCAGAATGTTCGTGGCGATTCCCTGGGTTCGAAGCTGGCACGAATTCAGCGCGCCGGCATTGACGTTAACGCGGGATTCATTGTTGGATTCGATAGCGATGACAAGGGAATCTTCGACGACCAGTTTCGATTCATCCAGGAAAACGGCATTACCTTGGCAATGGTAGGCATGCTGCAGGCCATACCCAAAACCCCTCTCTACAACCGCCTGAAGCGCGAAGGCCGGCTGGTCGAGGAAGACCCGAGCTGCAATTTCGTTCCCCAACAAATGAGCCGGGATGAACTTCGCCAAGGCTATTGGGACTTGGTCAAACGACTCTATGCGCCCGAGGCCTATCTCGAGCGGTATTTCAAGGTTTACGAATCCCCGGAATATCTGGAGCGGCGTGCCGAGATTTGCCGCAAGGCCGGCGAGGGAAAATGCTTGCCGACACTGGGATACGGCCTGGCATTGCTGTGGTCATTGTTCTGGGCGCTGTTGTGGGACGGTTCCTTACTCTCGGTCGGACGCATCTATGTGAAATACTTCTTCACGCAAAACCTCCGGCATCGTCGCGACATCATCGGCTTCGCGCAGTTCATGAATCGCTGCGTAACGCATTGGCACTTCTACAAATTCACGCGCGAATTGGCCGCCGGCAGGTTGCGGGCGTACAACACCTTGTAACCCGCCGACCCAAGCGTCATCAACTGCCTTCGCCCGTCAACGCCTATCTCCGGTTGTTTGCAATTCATCGCTGATCTGAGCGACCAGTTGATCCACGGTCGAAGCGATCCGTTCCTCCACGTCCCCCGACCAACGCAAGGCCGGCCGGCCGTATTCGTAGAGGTTCGAACCGCCCTCATAGCCCCCCTCCTCCCACACGCGACGCGACGGAATGTAGGCGATCATGTCATCGGCATAGCCGCACACCCAGGTGCCGGGGCCGAATTCCTGCTTGAAACGCAACGCGTAGTCGACCACCGTTTCGGCACCCATTCCGATGACGAGCATCTGCTGGCCCAGTCGCCAGGCGTGCACCGGGTACGGATACGAGTCGGCAAACTTTTCCCCCATAGCTAGTTTTTCGAGCATCCGCGCGGCCCAACGGGCGCGAATGGCATTGTCGCTCCGTGCCGCCGCGTGCAACTCGTCGCGCGAGGCGACCTGCAAGTACGGCAACTCGACGTAGGCAAACGCCGCTCGCAGGTGCGGCAACACCCGTTTGAGCGGTTGCTGCAACGTGTCCTCCACCGCGTTGGCAAGCATCTGGCCGTACTTCTGGCACAGCTCGACACTTCGGCGCGGCAATGGATTCTGGTCACCGCCACACGTATTGACGAACATTGCCAAGACGCCCGGATGTGCCTTTTCCAACTCCAATTGGGCGAAGCCTGGGTAGTCGCCACACCAAGTATTGAAACTCAGCGTTGTCGGATGGCAGGCATAGCCGAAAAGTACCGCCATTAGTCGGCCGTCAGGTCGCCTGACCGCGAGCACCGGTACGGCATGATCGACGGGCCCGGCCAGCGGTGTGCTGCTGGCTAACATCGCCGGTACGTCCGCCTCGCGATTGTTACGGCGATTGACGGCGAAAGTTGTCTTTCCTTCGCCCATTTCCAACCGCGCCGGTTGCAGGCCCGCCAGCGCCTGGCCCACAAGGGCCACGGATCTTTTCACCATCTGATCTGTGTAATTGCGAACGAGTTCGACTTGTACCTTATCGACCGGATAGTAGTCGACTAGGTCATCTCCTAGTCGTGGGCCGCAATGGTTGTGCGAGAAGGTGAACATCACCTGCCGTCGTTCCAGGCCAAAGCACTTGCGCAGTTCTATGAACACGCGATCACTCATTGTCTTTGGCACGCCCTGGAAATCACTGGTGATCAAAACAGCGCGGAAGCCGCGTTCGTCCTCGAGCGCCAGGGCCTTCATCCACAGGTCATGCAACTTCCCATCGGGCGGGCGCTTCGTACCGTAGCCAGCCAACCAGACCGGCGTATCGGGAGTAACCACTGCGCCGCGCTATTCCGGCCTTCCAAGTCGCCTGCGCTTCGGCAACGGAACTCATGCGCGTTGCAAGTATCATCAAAATCAACATTTTCCACGCAAATCGCATGGCGCCACCCCGGGGCCTCATTCGATTTCCTCCTGGCTACAAACGACATCGCGGGCGGATCTTTCAGCGGTCTCTCGTTTCAACGTGTGATTGATCGGAAAGGGACATTTGCCAGCATGACGCGTCATCGAATTGGCATCGCAGTTTGCTCGCACGCGGAAAACTCCCCAGCTCATGCCGTTCGATCCTAGCCACTCGCCAACCGTGGCGGTAGTGGTGCCTTGCGGCAGGGATCATACTTGCTTTCCCAGAGGATGTTACTCCTCCGGCCCCTTGTAGTAGCATAGGACTGTCGGAAGTGATTCCGTCGTGCATACTTCGACGCTATTTGGAGGTAAATTCGTGCCTAGACTGCCAATTTGTTTGGGACTATTTGTCGTATGCGCGTTTGGCTCGGCGCGTGGCGAGGAGCCGTCAACGAAACGACCCGCGGTCGAGGAAATGTTGCCGGAGTTGCACCTACTCGAACCAATTTGGCAAGGCAACATGGTCCATCGCGAAAGCACGCTATTCGTGCGCGACTCGGAAGATGAACCGGCGACGGGAAACCTGCTGTTACCGGCCGAGAAAATTCTAGCGGTACATCGAGCCGACGGTACGCAGTCGTTCGACGCGGGACGCGATTTCGAAGTACAGTCCGACGGTCGCACGCTCGTCCTCACCCCCAATTCACGGATCCCACGACTGACGGCCGCCGAACTCTTCCCGCCCGCTGGTGCTCCACGAAGCATTCCGCAAAAAACTGGTGACCCATCGCGGAGCGTACTGTTTGACAATGCCCACTGGTTTCACGATCAACAGGTCGAGGTCACATATGCACATGCTCCGGTCAATTGGCCTGGCAAGACTCCGCAGTTCGCAAAGGACCAGCTTCCCAAAACGTTGGCCAAGCTCCAGAAAAAGCAACGACTCACTGTGGCCGTCAGCGGTGACAGCATTTCCGAGGGATACAACGCCTCGGGCTTTAGCGGGGCCCCGCCTTGGATGCCACCCTACCCGGACTTGGTTGTTGCGCAACTTCGCGCGACCTATGGAGCGGACGTCAGATTGCGGAATCGGGCTGTTGGAGGTTGGAATGTCGGGCGAGGACAGAGCGATCTCGACGCCTTGCTGGCCGCGGAGCCCGATTTGCCCGATTTGATAGTCATCGCGTATGGCATGAATGACGTCGGGCGCAAGGATCCGGAGTCGTATCGCGCTTCGATTGCCGACATGCTGGAGCGAATTCACAAGCACAATGCCGAAACGGAAGTGATCCTCGTCTCCACGATGCTTGGCAACGCCAATTGGGCGCACACGCCGCGCGAAATGTTCGCCCCATATCGCGACGTTTTGCGATCGTTTGTCGGTCCGGGGATTGCTTTGGCCGATCTGACGGACGTTTGGACCGAAATGCTCAAACACAAGCGGGAGGTCGACCTAACCGGCAATGGTGTGAACCATCCAAGCGACTTTGGCCACCGCGTTTATGCGCAGACGATCCTGGCATTGCTCGTCGGTCCAAAGGCGTCTGATTGATCACAACCGCCTCCGATTGATTCGGACACAAGGGACTGGTACGTCGCACCGTGGCTACTTATCCTCAGGGGATCCCAGTTGGTGCGTCAGGTGCCGACCGGCGGCTAGCCAGATCAACTCTTACGCCCGAGACTTTCGCAATGCTCCGCTCGCAATTGCTTGTCGCATATCTCATCACGAGCTGTTTTGCTACCGTTGAAATCGTTACAGCTCAGGATCGACCGGTGAGTACGGCTGAAGCCGCGGCGAGGTTCAAGCTTCCGCCGGGCTTCCGGGCCACGCTATTTGCCGGCGAGCCCGATGTTGTGCAACCGATTGCGTTCACGTTCGACGACCGCGGACGGCTGTGGGTCGTCGAAAACCATTCCTATCCTGGCTGGAAGGGTGAAGCACACGACAAGGTGCTGATCTTTGAAGACCGCGACAATGATGGCGTTTTCGATGACCGCAAGGTCTTCTTGGAGAATGGCAGCAATCTTTCGAGCATTGAGTGGGGCTTTGGGGGCATCTGGCTTTGCTCGACACCGAACCTCATTTACGTCCCCGATATGAATGCAGACGACATGCCCGACGGTCCTGCCGTAGTGAAGCTCGACGGCTTTGACCCAACAGCGCGGCATAACGTGAGCAGTTCGCTGGCCTGGGGAGTCGACGGCTGGCTGTACGGCTGCAATGGCATCCTTTCGAATTCCAAGCTTGGCCGGCCAGGCACGCCGGACACCGACCGCGTGCCGATGAACTGCGGCGTCTGGCGGGTACACCCCACGCGGGGCACGTTCGAAGTCGTGGCCACCGGCACGACCAACCCGTGGGGCCTCGATTTCGACGCCTACGGCCAGACGTTCATCACCAACTGCGTGATCGAACACCTGTGGCACGTCGTTCCCGGGGCTCGTTTTCAACGGATGTTTGGCCAGGATTTCAATCCGCATACCTACGCTCTGATGAGTACGGCGGCCGATCACATCCATTGGGCCGGAGGCCACTGGACCGATGCCCGTGGCGGAGAGCGGCATGATGCAAGCGGTGGCGGACACGCCCACGTCGGTGCCATGGTCTACCTTGGTGACAACTGGCCTAACGAATACCGCAACAACATTTTCATGTGTAACGTGCATGGCAATCGACTAAACCGTGACGTGCTGGAGCGGCATGCGTCAGGTTACGTGGCACGCCACGCCGATGACGTGTTGCACGCCGGCGACCCGTGGTTTCGTGGCCTGGCGGTGAAATATGGCCCCGACGGCGGCGTGTACGTCAGCGATTGGAACGACACCGGCGAGTGTCACAACTACGAAGTCGTTGATCGCACGAACGGGCGCATCTACAAGGTCACCTACGGTGACACGAAGCCATGGCGAGGCGACCTTTCGAAGTTGCCAGACGCGGAGTTGATCGATCTGACAACGCACAAGAATCAATGGCTCGTAAGGCACGCCCGGCGGGTTCTGCAAGAACGTCGCGCCGCTGGGAAGAAGATCGACTCGGCGCCTTTGCTGACTATGCTCGCCGAGGAGAAAGCCGACGTCGACGTGCTGGCAGCGCTCTGGACCCTACACGCCATCGGAGCGACCGACGAGGGCCTGCTGCTCGGAGTCATGGAGAGTCCTTACGACGTGGTGCGCGGTTGGGCAATACAGCTGGAGCTCGAAGACCGAAAGGCCGCGCCGTGCGTGCTCGACAAACTATCGCAGTTGGCCGCCAGCGATCCCTCGGCCTGGGTGCGGATGGCGCTCGCCTCTGGCTTGCAGCGGTTGAATCCGTCCGAACGCTGGCCAATCGCCACGGCCCTGGCGACACACGGCGAGGATGCCGACGACACAAATCTGACGCTGATGCTCTGGTACGGCGTCGAGCCACTGGCCGGAAGCGACGCAAAGCGAGCCTTGCAACTTGCGGCGGACACTCCGTTGCCACTCCTGCGGCAATACATTGCCCGGCGGATTGCTGCCGATGCCGAACCTGAACAACTGGCCGAACTGGTCGCTGCGATGCAAGCGGGCGACGACCGATTGCGGGAGTCGATTTTGACCGGCATCCGGGAAGCCCTCGGTTCGCGGCGGCGCGTGACGGCACCCGCAGGGTGGTCGGCGCTGTACGCGCGACTTGTCAACAACAAGAATTCCCAGGTCCGCGAACAGGGAATGCTGCTGGCGCTGATCTTTGGCGACCCGCATGCCGTGGCCGACCTGCGCTCGATCGCGACCGATACGACACAAAGCGACGCCGACCGCTCGCGGGCGATTGCCGCGCTGGCCCGGGCGAAGGTCGTTGCCCTGCCCGAGGTCCTCCATCCACTCGTGGTTGATCCATCGGTTCGGGTTGCCGCTTTGCGTGGGTTGGCCGGCTATAGCGACGCCACGACGCCAGAGGTGATTTTAACTGCCTACGCCAGCTTCGACTCGCCGGCCAAGCAGGAGGCCGTAAGTGTGTTAGCGTCGCGTGCTGCCTGGGCCAACACACTCCTCGATGCAGTTGAGAAAGGCGCGATCTCCAAGCGGGACCTATCCGCGTTCCACATTCAGCAACTTCAGAGCCTGAATGACGCCCGAGTGTCTGAGTGGCTGGTCAGCGAGTGGGGCTCAGCGCGACCTACGGCAACCGACCGGTTGGCGATGATTGCCGACTACAAACGGCGGCTCACCGACGACGTGCTCGCTTCGGCCAATCGATCTCGCGGCCGAGCGGTTTTCGCAAAGACCTGCGGGACCTGCCATACTTTATTTGACGCCGGCGGTCGCATTGGCCCCGAGTTAACGGGCGCACAACGAGACAACCTCGACTACGTGTTGTCGAACGTACTCGATCCCAGCGCTGTGATGGCCAATGAATATCGCATGCAACTCATCCAAACCGCCGATGGCCGGGTGCTCAGCGGCATCGTCAAGGCCGAAGACGACACTGGGGTCACACTTCAGACGGCCATTGAAGCGGTCGTGATACCCAAGGACGAAATCGACCTACGCCGCACTACTCCCAATAGCATGATGCCCGAAGGCTTGCTGGCGAAGCTGCCGTTGGAAGACGTCCGCGATCTGGTGGCATATTTACGCAGCTCAAAACAGGTGCCGTTGCCGACGGAGTGACGACTTGAGTGAATGAACATCACAAAGTTCCGCCTCGGTCGACGTTTCAAACGATCTACCAGGATGAACATTTGATCGTGCTCGACAAGCCGAGCGGGCTGCTAGCCGTACCGGGTCGCGGCCCCGATTTGCAGGACTGCCTGAGTGCCCGCGTGCAAGCCGCGCTGTCGCAGGCACTCATAGTGCATCGGCTCGATCGTGACACATCGGGCCTGATGGTTATGGCTCTTTCACCCGACGTGCAGCGTGAGCTGAGTCGACAGTTCGCCCGGCGCACGGTCGAGAAACAATATATCGCCATCGTCTATGGCATGCCGATCGGCGCCGAAGGCGTGATTGACCTACCAATGCGCAAAGATTTCGATCGCCCACCAAGGCAAAGGATCGATCTGATTGATGGTCGCCCAGCCGAAACCCGCTGGAGTTTGTGTGAGCATGGGGACGATCGTAGCCGATTGGAAGTCCGGCCGGTCACCGGCCGCTCCCATCAGATTCGGCTGCATCTGGCGACTGTCGGCCACCCGATTCTTGGCGATCCGCTTTACGGGCATGCCGAAGCATTGAAGATGTCGTCGCGACTGTTGTTGCATGCAGTACGATTGTCGATCGATCATCCCGTGAGCGGTCAACGCATGGCGTGGACGTCCGACTCGCCATTCTGACTAGCCAGTGGGGACGTCGAACGCGGTGCGAAGGTTGTCTTCCATGTGCGCTCGACTAAGCGAGCCGATGACCATGCTCGATACGCCCGGATTGGCTAGCACGAAGCGAATTGCGTCGCTCGCGGGGAGGCTGCCAGCAGCGAGGCCCTTCTTCACAACGACTCCGACACCGGCGGCTGTCGCCGCGGCAATGGCAGCCTCTTGAGAGCGGTCTCCCTGGTGATACTCCACCATCACGACGTTTGCCCAATCGATAGCGGCGTGAGCGCCCTCCGGAGACTTTGCGGAAAGTCCGATGGCTTTGACGGCTCCCGACTCGCGCAGTCGCGTGAGCGTCGCAACAGCGTCTGTACGATTGAGGATGGCAAGGTCGTCTCCTGGCGAGTGCAGAAACACGACGTCGAGTACGTCAGTACGCAAACGCTTCAAGCTACGAACAACACTCGACTCGATAGCGACACGCGAAAAGTCATACCTGGACTCACCGCGTTCGAACGTCTCCCCGACTTTCGTCGACAACCGGAACTCCGATCGTCGGTGTCCAATGGCCGATCCGAGGCGTTCCTCGCTCAAGCCGTATGCAGGAGCCGTGTCGAAATAATTGATGCCAACGTCCAACAGGCCATTCAGCAGGCGTGTCACTTCGGCCTCATCGGGAAGCTCGTAGGCTTGATCGTACTTGATCTTCTGGTTGCGTCCGATCTTGAACGCACCAAAGCCGACTGGACTAACCAGAGGACCACCGAGGCCTAGCCGACGTTGAACCATGACAACTCCCGGTCCCATGGTGGGCGTGCGACCGCAGGCGCTGGCCAATTGATTTCACCGATCGACCGCTGCCAACTCTCGTTGCCAGGACACCGTTCAAACTCCAGCATCTCCATGACACGACGACTCAGCAACGGAGCCATCACCAGTTTCGTCGGCCAGACAGTAAGTATATCGCCATCCCGCAGGATCTGCACATCACCCGGCATGAGACCGTCGCGCGTGCTCCGCTCAGCGCGGTCGACAGTAATTTGCGCCCATTGAATTTTCTCAATGTCGCAGCCGGGCAAAACCGCCGCTAGTTCACGTTTCGCTTGCGACAAAAAGTCTTGCGGCGCGAGCGTAATGCCATCTTCGCTCAGTTGTCCACCGAGTTGCCACACGGTGCGCCCCGCGGTGTCGACGTCGGAGGTAAGCGTTACTCGTGTCTTGACGCCATCAACGCAATGGCCATTAATCTTCGGTAAATCTCCGCGCGCAAAGGCCACTCGCAGGGGGCGACGCTGCATGGCGTCTGCTGGCAGCCCGAGTTGGTCGCGCAGTCCGGCGTTGCCTTCACCGGCCGCCAAGATCATAGATTTGGCGTGCAACTCCATAACGGAATCGTCGCGAGCGTCGCGAAGCGAAATCACTGGCGCCGCGTTCGTTGAAGTGCGACGTTCGAAGTGCAGTCCCGCGCGAGCGTCGACTTGCCAAACCAAGCCGCGATTCCGTTGGGCCAGCACGCCCAGGAAACTGAGGGGATCGATAACGCGTTCTGGCAACCGATAGATTGGCCGTGGGCACCGGGCGAGCAGTGGAGGCACAAGTTTTTCCTCCAACAATTCGGGCTTTACCTGTAGCGCATTCACGGCGCCAAACATGGAAGTCCATGCCTTTAGCGAACGGCTTCGCCACAAATAACATGAATCGGCACGCGACCTTACGGCCGATAGATCCGGCTCACTGCGACCGTGGATCGAATCTTCCCAGATGCGAGGCATTTCGCGCACCATGCGAGCGGAAGAGGAAAGCAGGCCGGCCAAGGAATACTTGAGCCCGCCGTGCAGGATCCCTTGAGCGCTGCCCGTTTGTCCCGAACCGAGACAGCCGGCTTCTAGCAGCAATGCACAAGCGCCGCGGCGGCGCAAATCGTCAAGCAGCCACAAGCCCGCGCAGCCGCCGCCAAAAATGACTACGTCGACGTTAAGGCGAGAAGCGGCGTCCATGCAAGGCGGATTCGTAGGGAGTCCATTTTTCGCTGGCGATTATACACGAACGGCGTCCCCGTGGCGTACCGTGTTTGGCCTCGGAAGTCGCTGCGAAAATGTAGCGATTTGCAGAGGGAGGTGAACTTTGCGGCTGCTGGCGGGGAAGTTTGCTAGCAACGTCGCCAAATCAATGGCAATAAGTGTGAATGCCTGGCAAGCAGCGCGTCGAATCAATCAAGAGTACCGCGGACATGGTCCCTTTTGGCAAGATCGATGCTTCTCTTGGCAACCTTGGGCACGCACGGCAACACGTCGCTCCCGAACCGTCCGGAAACGACTGCGTTCGCGTTGCGCCGCGCGTGCCTGTCGGCGGTCTTGGCGACGGCCGCTTGGACTTACACGACGGCTCTGGGCCATCAGGCTGACGCTGCGGAATGCAACGCTCTGCCGACACGTTGCGCGGCGAGCAACTCCACCCGAAACAGTGACAATTGTCCACTACTGCTGGCCGACGCGAAACCACTTTTTCACGAGCACGGTCAATCAATCGATCACTACGACTCACAGTTTGCCGAACCGAGCCTGTCCGATCTAAGGCCCACGATGCCATTTCCCGACTTCTCGAACGTGATGAAGCTGTATCAGGCAAATGAGTTGATAAACATCAAACTTCCACCGGAGGATTTCGAAGAACTCGACGAATTTCGCCCCAAGCTCACCACTTCAAGCCTGGATGCCAACGACCAGCGCAGCGTGGTCGGCGGGCGATTGCTGCTGCACGCGCCACCGGAACAGGAGAGCCGTTTCGAAGCTGAGGTGCGGCTGCTATGGCTCTGTGAATACCTGCAGTCCCCTGGTGCCCAAAACACTGCTTTTTTCGCGCCTGGCGACACCGCCATCTTCGTGACTCAAGGGCTCCACTACGGTAACAATTGGGCGATCTTTGGCAAACGGTTTCATTGGGACTTCGCGGGCGGCCTGAGTACGTTTGCGGGTTTCGACACCCAGGTCAACAGTCAACAGATGATCCACATCGGCTCGACGGGCCTGCGATACGCATGGTAATCGCTGGGTAGCGCCCAGGGGCGCGAATTCGACACAAACCGTTCGCCGATCGACCGGTTATGTCGACTCTGTGGCATTGCTGTCCCGCTCCAGTGAGGTAGGATTGACCCAGACGCGCTCGCCCTGCGTATAGCTTGATTAAGACGATCTGATCGACCGGGGATACCACGGCAATGACCAACGACGACGGCACCAGCCAGACCGGTCGGCGATCGCGTCCGGAGGACGGCCCGCGGCAGGACTCTTCGTTCGGCGAAACCATGGCCCACGGTGAAGAGACGTCTTCGCGGTTCCCCGGCGTCAAGGCCCCTGGCGCCAGCACAGCCGAGCAATGGATTGGACGGCGGCTCGACCGCTACGAACTGCGCAGCCTGTTGGGCACCGGCGGAATGGGCATAGTCTTCCTCGCCCATGACACCACGATCGAGCGCGACGTGGCGATCAAAATGCTGCCACAAGAACTCTCAACCAATGAAACGGCGCTCGCCCGTTTTTTGTCCGAGGCGAAGGCAGCCGGCAAGCTTTCGCACCCGAATACAGTTGGCGTTTACGAAGTCGATCAAGAAGGTGATACCTTTTATCTGGTAATGGAGTACGTCGGCGGCGGAACGATCGGCGAAGAACTTGAACGCGGTGGAGCACTGTCGGTGCTGGCCGCGACGCAAATCACCGCCGACGCTTGTCGCGGTTTGGCCGCGGCGCATCGCGTGGGCTTGGTGCACCGAGATATTAAGCCAGCCAACCTCCTGCGCTCGGGTGAGGGCGCGGTAAAGATCGCCGATTTTGGTCTGGCCAAACATACGCTCGACACCACCATGTCGTTGACGCGAGAAGGGTCGGTGGCCGGCACACCCTACTTCATGAGTCCCGAGCAGTGTGAATCGCGTGCCGTCGATGCCCGTAGCGACATTTATTCGCTGGGCGCCACCTACTACAGCCTGCTAACAGGCGCCTACCCCTATCAGGATGCCGGCAGCATCGTGCAAATCATGTTCGCCCACGTCAGCGGCGAACCTCTCGACCCGCGCAAGGTCGTGCCTACGATCCCAGCGGCTTGCGCCCACATTGTGCAGCGCGCCACGGCTAAGCGACCTGAAGATCGCTACCAAAACGCCGAGGAAATGTTGGCTGACCTGAATGCCGTAATCGCTACGCTTTCTGGTGCCACGGACATCGCGTTGCCTAGCCGTAGTGGGATTAACCCCGTGGCACGCCCGCTCGCGCCGCAGGGAACCAAAGACAGGACATCGCGTCGTGCCTGGATGGCGGTGGCCGGTCTCGGCGCTCTCGGCGCGGCAGCTGGTGTTGGCGGTTTCGTTCTGTTGCGCGATGATAAGCCGCAACCAGAATCAGCCGATGCTCCGAACATCATACCGCCCCCGGCGGGCACACCGATTCGTGTTGGCGTGCTGCATTCGCTCACCGGCAGTATGCAGGCCAGTGAAGCGCCGGTTGTCGATGCGACTCTGCTGGCGATCGAAGAGCTGAACGATGCGGGCGGTGTGCTGGGACGGCCCGTCGAGGCCATCGTTCGAGACGGGCGCTCGAATCCCGAGGTCTTTGCAACGGAAGCCCGCAACCTGATCGCCGACGAAAAAGTTTGCACGGTGTTTGGCTGTTGGACGTCGGCCAGCCGCAAGACAGTCGTCCCCATATTCGAACGGCACGACAATCTGCTTGTCTACCCGGTGCAGTACGAGGGATTGGAAGACTCGCCCAACGTGATCTATTTGGGAGCCGTGCCAAATCAGCAGATCATTCCCGCGCTCGGCTGGGCGTTCGCCTTCCAGCGCAAGCGACGCTTCTTCCTGGTCGGTTCGGACTATGTGTTCCCGCGTACGGCCGGTGCAATCATTCGCGACGAGTTGAACGACCTGGGCGCCGAGATTGTGGGCGAGGAATACCTGCCGCTAGGTGCGTTCGAGGTGCAGGGCATCATCGACCAGATCGTGGAATCCAAACCTGACATGATTCTCAATACGATCAACGGCGACACGAACGTGCCGTTTTTCCGCCGCTTGCGTGCCGCCGGCATCACACCTGAAAAGACCCCCACTATCTCGTTTTCCATCGCCGAAAACGAACTTCAGCAATTTGATCCTGCCACCATGGCGGGCGACTTCGCTGCCTGGAATTACTTCCAATCGCTCAACTCACTCGAGAATCAAAGGTTCGTCGAACGTTTTCGCGCGAAGTACGATCAACGGCGCGTCGTCACCGATCCGATGGAGGTCGCCTACGTCGGCGTTAGGATGTGGGGCAATGCCGTGCGCGAGGCTGGTAGCGACCGGTGCGCCAAGATTCGCCAGGCATTTGGGAATCAAAAGCTCCTGGCACCGGAAGGCGAGTTGACGATCGACGCCACCAACCGGCATACCTTCAAGACACCGCGGATTGGCAAGATTAGCTCTGACGGCCAATTCGAAGTGGTCTGGAGTGAAGTCAAAGCGGAACGGCCGATTCCATTCCCCGAAACGCGTACCCGCCAAGAGTGGGAAGCGTTTCTGGCCGACCTTTACGCCGGCTGGGGAAACCAATGGAGTGCCCCATCCCGGTAGCCGGATCCGTTCACTCGACTCCAAGGACCTCGACGGCGTCCCCCACGTGGACTTGTTGCGTTGTGCCGGCGGCAGTCTGCGTGTTGACGCTCAATCGGTAGTAGTGATCAAATCGCTGGGCGGCAGCCCACTGCGGTAGGTTTGCCAGGCGCGCGCCTGCGAAGGTCTTGGCGAAGAGCGGAGTTACCTCGCCAGTTTGCGGGTCGCGCGAAGGAACCACGCAGCGAGCACAAGGATTCATACCCTGTAACTCCGCGTCGCCGATGCGAAAGCGCACTACACCCAACCCCGGAGCGAGCAGGCGATCTTCCCAAAAAGGTTCGACCCCGCCGATTTCGAGGTTAGCCCGAAACCGCTTACGTGACGAATCAAGCGAGAGCCCCGGATACCAGCGGGCCACTGCTTCGAGCGAGGCGGTGCTGATGACTGTCGGTCCTGGGAATTCCGTATCATCGGGAAATCCGCCGGCGGCGTTCTCAATCACCGTGGCCGATTGGCCAAAGAACTCCGACAGCCAAGCCTCGAGCGGCGATCGCTCGTCATCGATATGGAATGTCGCCTCGCGGGCATTCGCGACATCGCGAAGGCTGATCCGCAGCGACGAAAGGTCGAACGTCGAGCGCAGTTGGTGCACGACTGGAAACCGCTTCCCGTTGATTGGATCGCCCTGCTGATCGACGATGGCCCACCGCCGATCAAATTCGAGCGCTCCACTTGGCAGCACCGACGCCGAACTGACCTGCTGAACGTCGAGAGATTTGAAGGGGTAGAGATAGATGCCTGCAAGTTCAGCCATGCTTTGCTTTCTCCACGCTACGAGAAATCTGCAACGAGTACTCGGGTTGGTGCGATTCTATCGGTCGCGTGCCTGGGCGACTACAATCAAACGTTGTTTGTCTCCGCAGTCAACTCAAGACATCATGTGTGGTCGCTTCACTCTTCGCACGCCGCTGCGTGTGGTCGCCGACGCGTTTGATCTGGAGCCTACATTGCTCCCTGATGGTGCCGACTGGCCGGTACGCTACAACATTGCGCCGACGCAAAACGTGGCCGCCATCAGGCAAGTTGAGGGCAACGGTCGCGTTCTATCCTGGTTTCACTGGGGACTGATCCCCTCGTGGGCGGATGATCCGTCAATCGGCAATCGCATGATCAACGCACGCAGCGAAACGCTGGCCACGAAGGCGGCCTTTCGCGAAGCGTTTCAACGTCGCCGCTGCCTGATCGTGGCCGACGGATTCTATGAGTGGAAACAGGGAGCTAAACCGAAGCAGCCGTACTACATTCGGCTCGAGGACGATCAACCGTTCGCGTTCGCCGGTGTGTGGGACCACTGGCAGCGCGGAGAACTTGCCATTGAATCGTGTACCATCGTAACCACGGCAGCCAATCAGCTGTTGCGACCACTTCATGAGCGGATGCCCGTCATTCTCGATCCGAAGGACTATGGAGCCTGGCTGGATCCGGTCAGCCAAGAAACGACGCGGCTCGAGGCGCTCTTGGCCCCCTACTCCGCTGAACGGATGACACTCTACGCGGTGAGCGCGGAAGTCAACAGTCCGCGCTACGACGGGCCACAGTGCCTCGCACCGGCCGCACCGGCCAAAACGCAGGGCAGGCTGTTTGATTGACGACCCGCCAAATCCTCCACAATCGGCTATGCGGCCTTGCGCAAGTCCTTCGGCGCACCGCCGGTTAAGATCGCCAATAGCTCCAGCGCGATTCGCCCGTTTTCGATTCCGCCGACTTGCGAAAGAAACCGGCGCAGTGCCGCTGCTTCCTGAGCGGCAGGGCTGGTGGCCAATTTGGTCACGGTTGAGACCTTAAAGCGAGGTGGGTGCGAGGCGTGCATCGGTGGGAACCTCCGGTCCGAAGGTTATGCTGCAGTTTGCCGCTGTCCAATAGCGGTCATTTCTCGTTATCGGGTATCCACCTCCGCGAACGTTGGTCCGAAATCACTGCCTGCGCCAGTATCTGGTTGCTAGCATTGCTAGCAATGCGACTCGCCGACGACGCCGTAGCTCGCCTTTTGCGAAATCGGCTTCACCGATATCCTAGCCGCCCCCGTAAAGGACGGCCGCGCACCCAGCGGTCATCGGCCTCGTGACCTGGAGAGACTGTCGATGCTTCCCGAGACATCCACCGGTCGGCGGTGGTTCGAGCTGAGCGGCCAACTGCTCGTGCTCTATAGCATCGTGGTTTTTTACATGGAGTCGGAGCTCACGCAACCTGGCACGCCGCGGACCGCCAGCGGCTTTTGGCTGTGGAACGAGCGGGCTCTGCTGCTGCTCTTCAGTTCGGAGTACTTGTTTCGCTGGGCCCACGCCAACAACCGCGCACGATATCCCTTTACACTGCTGGCAGCGATCGACTTGCTTGCCATCGTCCCCTCACTACTGGGCCTGACGGTGAATCTGCGATCGCTGAAGTTGATTCGCGTGTTGCCACTGCTGTGGATGTTCAAGCTATACCGGTACAATGATGCACTGCAGCGGGTCATGCACGGATTTCGTCGGGTTCAACACGAACTTGCGGTTGTAAGCTTCATGGCGGTGATTGTGCTGCTGGCCAGTTCCGTGGCAATGCATGAATTCGAACGCGAAGCACAGCCCGACAAGTTCGGTCGCCTGGGGGACGCCGTCTGGTGGTCGTTCGTCACGCTGACCACCGTCGGCTACGGTGATCTGTACCCGGTGACGGCTGCGGGGCGCTTGGTGGCCGTAATCACGATGCTGGTTGGCATCGGCGTGTTGGGCACGTTCCTGAGTCTGATCGGCAGTTCATTCCTCTCGACAATGCGCGATGGCGACACCGCGATCGATTCGGCGCAAGACGACGGAAGTCCGGACTTGCGACGCCTACCCGATCCTTGGACACGCCGGCGGGCCGGCTAGTCGGAATATCGGCCCGTCAGACTTGTCCACGGCCTAACTACGACGCGGAGCCTTCCGCGGGCACGGCCGCCGCCAGTGAAAGTGCCTCCGGTGGAATCTTTCCGTCCAAAAGGCAGCTCACGTTCAGGTCGCCCATCACATTAATCGCCGTGCGCGACCGGTCGAGAAACCAATCGACCGTCAGAAGCATGGCGATGTATTCGACTGGCAGGCCCACGGCCCGAAAAACCAGCGTCATCGTGACGAGCCCCGCCTCGGGAATGCCGGCGGCCCCCACCGAGGCAACAACGGAAGTGATCACAACCATGAATTGTTCGCCCAGCGAAAGCTGCTGACCAATCAGCTGAGCAATAAACAACGCCGACATGGCTTCGTACAGCGCGGTGCCATCATTGTTGAAGTTCGCGCCAACAAGCGCGCCCATGCTGGCAGATTCTTCGCGCAAGCCGACCTTCTCCCGCAGACAGGCGTAGGTAACCGGCATCGTGGCGGTCGAACTACTGGTAGAAAAGGCCATGACCAGCGCGTCGCGCGTTCCGCGTAGCAAGTCCCAGGGACGCACCCACGAACCTAGCCGAACTCGCAGCAAGTAGTAGGTGGCCTGCAGTGACAGCGCCACGAGTACTGCCAGCACAAACGCCCCCAGCGCGACGAAATCACCAAAACCCTTCACGCCGACAATGCTGGCCACAATGCCAAAGACCGCAAGCGGAATCACGTCGATGATCCAACCCAAAATGATCACCAAACTCGAAAGCGCTATGGTCACCAGGTCTTCGACCGTGTTGAGCTGGTGATGGCGCAGTTGACGCAGGGCAATTCCAAAGCTCACCGCCAGGAAGATGACCGACAAGACACTGCCACCGTCGGAAAGTGGACCCAAGATGCTTCTGGGCACGTTGTCCAGAAACTGCGATAGCGGATCGACCGTGTGAGCGACCTCTTCCGTTTGTATTAGTGGCTGGGCCTTCACCCAATGCCCAGGCTGAATCACGTTTGCCACCAACAGTCCGACGGAGATCGCAACGAACGTATTGAGAATCAGCAAGCCCGCCAAGCGCGAGGCCTGCCGCCCGCCGATCTCCGCCCGCATCAGGGCCTGCACGATGGCCAGCAGCACCAACGGCGGGGCCAGCGCACCCAACACGCGCAACACAAGTTTGCTCGGCACCTGCAGTACTTCCGCCTGACCGCCGAATACAATGCCCACGAGCACTCCCAGCGCCACGGCCCCTACGATCCGCAAATAAAGTGGCCAACGGTGCCAGCGCTGCCAGATTCCCAGCCGGGCCGGGTTCGACTCCCCGAGCTCGCCCAACATGCCGTTTTCGTCCGTTTCGTCAGGTTCCGAGATTTGCAACGTATACTCCAAGAGCGAGAGAGACGTCGAAACCCGGCCGCCGTTCGGCTGTCCGGGGTTTCAAGTTTGACCTTCCGGGCCCGCATTTCGCAAGCACAAAACGCGCGCGGGTCCGCATTTCAGGGCCGGCGATGTGGACCTTCGCGTTAGCGAAAGGAGTAACCCAGTGAGTAACGCAAGTTGGAGTGCAGCGGTCCATCCTCATCCGCAAGCGACATTGGTTACGAATCCCATGGTAACCACCTCCTGGGAGTTGCCCGGATATCGCATTACGCGGAACTTGGGCGTGGTCCGAGGTGTCACGGTGCGCTCGCGAAGTGTCGTGGGCAACCTCGGCGCGAGCTTGCAGTCACTCTTCGGCGGCAATATTTCAATTCTCACCAACCTCTGTGAGCACGCGCGGGCCGAAGCTTTTGACTTGATGATCCAACATGCCGCGGCAATGGATGCCAACGCGATCATCAGCGTACGCTACGACGCCACAGAAATCATGCAAGGTGCAACTGAGGTTTTGGCCTATGGTACGGCGGTAATTGTGGAGCAAGATGATGGCGACCGTTGAACCGAACTACATGAACGACCGGATGTGCGAACCCCAGTCATTGGGCAAGAAGTGTCGGCAACCACCGCGACTTGTTCCCGACGCAGAGCTGCCAACGTATTCGTACGTCACGGGACGATATCCCCATCCCACAAGAGATCCGGGGGGCCACAGCCATGGCCATGAGCTGCGCGCGAACGCGATCGACTCGCAAAATTGGCGCCACTCGCGCCAGTACTTGCTCGGTTGCGAGCTATTCAATCATGGCTACTACTGGGAAGCGCATGAAGCCTGGGAGGCGGTTTGGCAAGCCTGTGGTCGCCGCGGTGACGTGGCCGACTTTCTCAAGGGCCTGATCAAGCTGGCCGCCGCCGGCGTCAAAGTCCGCGAAGGTCGCCCGACGGGAGTCGCTCGACTCGGTGCCCGCGCCGGTGCCCTTTTCCGCCGCGTGCGTAAGGAGGTCCGTGAAGAGCGATTCTTGGGGCTGGAAACCGCGGCGTTGATTGGCTTTGCCGATCGGCTCACGCGTCTTCCGAACTTGCCCTACAATCAAGACGCAGCCGTGGAGATTGTCTTTTCAAAGACGCTAGTTCCGCTCGATTGAATTGGTGCGTGGCATCTGAGGACCTCGACGATCGCTGCCAGCATGGGCCTCGCTCAATGCCTGCCGCACGACCGACAAAAAACTGCTGCCGGCGAAAACCGCGAACCCGCCAAGCACGCCACTCGAAATATAGGCCAACACGCAAGCCGCCATTGTCGCTTCCGGATAGGTTTCGGCGAGCGCAGTCCCGCCATAATAGCCGCCTGCAATCGCACCGGCGATTGTGAACACCCCATTGATCCAGTGCAGCCGGTTGCGTTCTTGCAGCCGCGTTGGATCCGGAACTGTTGTTTGCTTCGACGCGCGCACCGGTCCGGCTACTACGGATCGTACGTCCGAACGCGCCACCGCTCCATCGCGCAGTCGCGTTCCCAACGAGTTCCCAATCACGTGGGCACCGACTAGCGCCAAGAAGAACAGGATCGCCATCGCCCACACGGCGCCTACGGACATCATTAGCGCCAGTAATCCCGCCGCAACGGTGGTGACAACCAACAAGGTACGCAGCGAAAATTGCGGCGTCTTGAGCGTCGCGTCGTGTTCGTCTGGCGGGAGTGACGGCTGCTCGTTCAATGCATGCTCACTGGGCTGGCGGCAAGCCGGTCGATTTCGCTTCAGCCCTATTATACGCAGGCGGGGAAATCGGCCAGAAACAACCCCCTCAGACCGCTACTTTGATGACCGCCTTCACGTTGTCACCATGTGCGGCCAGCGGAGCGTGGGCATCCTCGGGGTAGAAGATCATGAACTTCCCCACTGGAAGTACAACCCAGGAGGCTGGCGGGTCGGCGTAAAACATGACGTCTCTGGAGTCGGTATACGGTTCGCTCAACGACCGGCACTCGCCGATTGGCCGCCAGCCGATTTCCTCGTCGCCATCGACGAGAAACTGGATGTCGATGTACTTGCGATGAGCCTCGAGCCGCGCTCCCGCGCGCCCTCTCCCCGAATCGCGATTGATGAGGGCAAACACCCGATCCCCGTCGATTTCGTGCCGGCCGCCCTCCAGCGTAAGGAGATCGGGCCGCTTGAGAAACTCGAATCCGGCCCGAAATCCGTCGTGGAATTCAGCATACCGATTGGCGTTTGTCAGGTCATCGAGAATCATCGCAGGCCTTTCTTACAGAAGTCGCTCTAACCTTTGAATCGCCCGACTGTCAGCGAGCGGCGAGCCGCAAGCACCACCTCGGCGGCCGCATGTGGGTCGGCCGCCAGCGCGGTTAAGTGTCCCATCTTGCGGCCGAGACGAGCCTGCTCCTTGCCGTACAAATGCAGCTTGACTTCCGGCATTCCGCAGGCTGCGGACCAGTCGGGTTCACCATCGGTCCATAGATCGCCCAACAAGTTTGCCATCGCCGCGGGCCGCAATAGTTCGGTCGAGCCCAGCGGTAGTCCGCAGATGGCGCGAAGTTGCTGCTCAAATTGGCTGGTCACCGACGCATCGAACGTCAAATGCCCCGAGTTATGCGGTCGCGGCGCCAACTCGTTGATTAGCAAGTTTCGCTCGTGGGTGACAAAGAACTCTACGCACAGCACTCCGACGACATCGAGTGCCTCGAGCACGGCTCGGGCAATTCGCACGGCTTCTTGCGCCACGTCGCGCGGCAGGTCCGCCGGCGCCACCGAAACGTCAAGAATATGATCGCGATGGCTGTTGCCGATCACACCATAGTCGGCCAGCTCTCCATCAATCGAGCGAGCCGCAACGACCGATACCTCGCATTCGAAGTCCACGAATGCTTCCAGCACGGCTTCGCGCGTGTCGACCGCGGCCCACGCCTGGGGTGCCTCGTCAGGGGCGGTAATCTTTGCTTGCCCCTTGCCGTCATATCCCCAGCCGGCAGTCTTTAATACCGCGGGGCTGCCAAGTTCCATTAGCGCCGAGGTCAGGTCGCTAAGCGACCGCACGGCACGAAACGGAACCACGGGAAACCCCCCACCGCAAAGGAACGTCTTTTCACGTAGCCGGTGCTGCGTGGTGTGAAGCACGGCGCCTCCGGGACGCACGGGCACGTACTGGGACGCCCGCTCCACCGTACTGGAAGGAATATTTTCAAACTCGAAGGTCACTACATCCACGTGTTCGGCAAACCGGCGGACGGCATCGAGATCCTCGTAGGGAGCGGTTGTCTCCCAGTCGGCCACCTGACCGGTCGGGGTGTCATCGTCAGGTGAAAACGTGTGCACACGATAACCCATCCGTCGTGCCGCGATGGCAAACATGCGTCCTAACTGGCCGCTACCCAACACGCCGATTGTCGCGCCCGGCAAAACTGTGTGCATCACGGCAATTCCACCCTCAGCACTTCGTCGGTTTGTTCTTGGCGAAACTTGGCCAGCTTGGTCGCCAGTTCTGGCGAGTTCAAGGCCAGGATACTGATGGCCAGCAAAGCCGCATTGATGGCCCCTGCCTTGCCGATCGCCAGCGTTGCAACCGGCACGCCGCCGGGCATTTGAACGATCGAAAGCATCGAGTCCAACCCCTTGAGGGCACGGCTTTCCACCGGCACCCCCAGTACCGGAAGCGTCGTGTGAGCCGCCACCATGCCGGGCAAGTGCGCTGCCCCGCCTGCCCCGGCGACGATCACTTTCAATCCGCGCTGCGTGGCCGTAGTGGCGTATTCTCGCATCCAATCGGGCGTGCGGTGGGCGGAAACCACGCGACACTCGTGCTCAACCCCAAAGCTGGTCAGCAGTTCGTCCGCGTGCCGCAAGGTGTCCCAGTCGGATTTACTGCCCATTATGACGCCGACCAAGGGCTTGGCTGTTGTCGCCATTCGAGTCTCGCTTCCAAATAGGCTCGCCCGATTCGAAGTTGGGCCAGACCGGGCTGTGATTTATTTCACAAACATTCGGCGGTGGTGCGATGCGGCACCGCCCATAACGCGTGGCCGCTATATACGCAATCGCAAAACATGATATACTTTGCGCGGTTGGTTCGTCGAGCGAGTCCACGACGCTAGTTCATGCTGCTCTCGGTAGCCTCTATCGCCCTGCCACCGGTTGGGCCGCCAGTTTGGCCCCTTTCTTCTGCGACCCGGAAAGTCAAGTTGGGTCGTGTTGTGCGCATCGTACAGGAGTTTTGCAGTGGGTAAGAAGTTGTACGTGGGAAACCTGAGCTATGGCGTGAACAGCTCGGAACTCGAGCAGATGTTCTCCGAGTTCGGCACCGTCACCAGTGCCCAGGTGATTCAGGATCGTGAGACCGGCCGTAGCAAGGGTTTTGGTTTTGTTGAGATGGGCAGTGACGCCGAAGCCCAGGCCGCAATCAACGGTCTCAACGAACAAGAACATAACGGTCGCCCGTTGGCCGTCAACGAAGCTCGTCCCCGCGAAGACCGTGGCGGCGGCGGCGGCGGTGGTGGCCGCGGTGGTCGTGGCGGTTATGGTGGCGGCGGCGGTGGCCGCGGCCGCTATTAGTCGTCTCAGGCTCGGTGAGATGCGCTAGGGATCGTCTTGGTGCGTTAGCCAAGTCAGGATACAAAGAGAAGGTCGCGCTTGCGCGCGACCTTCTCTTTTGTTGCGCAGCAAGGGTCGGAAACCGATGCTGGATGACGTTGGGCTGACGATTTGGCAATTCTCCTTGTTGGTCGGCGCCGGTGCGTTCCTCGCCGGACTTCTCGGCTCACTTACAGGACTGGGCGGCGGCGTGGTTATCGTGCCCATGCTGACGCTCCTGTTCGGCGTTGATATTCGCTACGCAATCGGCACTTCGCTGCTGGCGGTCATCGCAACTTCCTCCGGAGCAGCGGCTGCGTACGTGCGTGAGGGCTATACCAACATCCGCCTCGGACTATTGCTGGAAATCGCTACCACGGCCGGCGCGCTCACGGGCGCGGCCCTGGCCATTGGTGCTAGCGCGGATCTGATCGCCGTCATCTTCGGCATCGTGCTACTTTTCTCGGCATACTTATCGCTCAAAGGCGTGCCACCGGTCAAGCCCGACGCACAGGTCACTCGCCTTTCGACGCGGCTCAGGCTCAACTCCACTTACCCCACTCCGACCGGTTTGCAAGCGTACGGCGTGCACGCAGTTCCCCTGGGCTTTGGCCTGATGTACGTGGCTGGCGTACTATCGGGACTACTTGGCATCGGATCCGGTGCCGTCAAAGTGCTGGCGATGGACCGGGCCATGCGGGTTCCGTTCAAGGTTTCCACGACGACCAGCAATTTCATGATTGGAGTCACCGCCGCTGCGAGTGCCAGTGTTTACTTGCACCGCGGCTATCTCGACCCGGGCCTTTCGATGCCAATCGTCCTGGGGGTGCTGTGTGGCGCCACGATTGGCGCTAAGCTACTTGCACGCGGACGGGTCGGCGTGCTGCGCGGTATTTGCAGTGTTGGTCTCGGCACTTGCGGCACAGATGATCATCAACGGCCTGCGGGGCAACTTCTAGCATGAACACAGATGCAAACGTGGAGGAAACCACGGAAGTTGCCCTAGGGGCGGTGCTGCGCTGGGGCACCATCATTGCCGCCCTGGTCATCGGTCTGGGTGGAATCGCATTCCTGACGCAGCACGGCGGTGAGCTCCCGCACTACGGCTTGTTCCGCGGCGAGCCGGACGACCTGAAAAGCGTTCGAGGTATCGTCGCGGATGCCGCCCACCGCGACCCGCAGGGTTGGATCCAACTCGGCCTGCTCTTGCTGGTCGCCACGCCGATCGCCCGTGTGATCGGCGCACTGCTGGCCTTCGCTTATCGCCGCGACTTGACGTACGTCGTCATCTCGAGTCTGGTTTTGGCCGGACTACTGTACGGCCTATTGGCGAGTTGAAGCGACAAGGTCGCGCAGGCATGCATTTAATAGTTCGGCGGTGGCGTATCATCCTGGTCGGTCTGCGGCCGTGGACTCACGGCCAAGAGCACAGCCAACATACCCGTCAAAAACACGCCGTCAAAAGTGCCCGCGCCACCGATCGAGGCAATTGACGCGCCCGATTCGGTCAGCGCAGTAAGGTTTAGCAGGTCCGCCCCGATCAGCGTACCGAGGCACCCGGAGATATAGGCCAATGGCGCTGCGTAGTGTCGAGACAACAACATGGCTACAACCGCAGATACGATGGGCGGTGCAAAGATGGGCACGGTTACCCCCATGCCCGGCACGACCTCCGCGAGCGAGTGCACCACAGCTGCGACAAACGCGATGCCCGCGATCGCCGGGATATAGAGCTGGTTCTTGGACAGAAGGTAAATCGAGAGAACAGTGGGCACGATGGCCCCTCCAACATTTAGTGCCAGCACCGTGCCAATCTGCTCGAACTGGGGTGCAATGTACGGCGTCCCCCATCGGTCGTGATAGACGTTGTACTGCACCGTCTGCGGGCCCCGCAATTCGGCCACGGGAATGTTGACGTACGACCCCAGCAGCGAAAGCAACAGGATTAAGTAGGCGGTGCGGCGACGGATTCCAATTTTCTCGTACGCGTACCCCAGAATGCCGATTTGCAGGACGAATACCACCACCGCCAACAGCGCGGCCAATAGCAAGAAAAATGGCGGCAGATAGTGAAAGCTCGACCAATGCATTGAAACCAGGCTCCGGGATGACCAGGAAACGGCAACGGCACGTTCAGCCGGGTGCCGCCACGGATTGTGATGTTACCACACGATCGACGGCCAGCACCCAATCGACCACACGCCAATCCATCCACCGACGGTCGGGATCGACACCGCCACGACCGACAAACCCCAAATGGCCGCCATGATCGGTCATGTGCAATCGTACGGCCGGCGGCAATTTCGCGGACTCGAGCGCGCTCGGCGGAATCATTGGGTCATCGCGCGAAGCCAGCACCATAGTCGGTAGTTGAATTCGCGAAAGAACTGGCAGGGAACTGGCCGTCGCGTAGTAGTTGTCCGCCGTACCAAATCCGCAGACCACGGCCGTGAATAGGTTGTCAAATTCCCACAGGGTTCGCGGCGCCCTTGCAAACGGCCTGACATGCTCACGGGGCAACGCATGTCGCCGGGCTTCCAGTTGTTCGAGCAGCCGATTGACGAAATACTGATCGTAGAGCGTGTTGGGCCGCTTTTGAATTTGCCGCGAACAGGCCGCCAGGTCAGCCGGCGGACAAACTGCCATCGCGCTATCCAAGTACCCACACGGGCGGCCTTCCAATTCCCCTGCGAGCTTGAGCGCAATGTTTCCCCCTAGTGAAAACCCGACGAGTGTTACCGGCGTATGCGGCGCGATGTGGGCGATTTCCGCCAATGCGGCCGCGGCGTCCTCCGATCGGCCGCTGTGATAGGGGAGTCTGGCAAGCTGCTGGCCTGCCCCACATCCGCGCAAATCCATGCGAAAAACGCGCACACCGTGCGCCGAAAGTTTGTGCGCAATGCGCTGCATATAGCCACTTTCGTGACAGCCCGCCAATCCGTGAATCAGCAGTGCGGCGCGATCCCCGGGCCGCCATTGATCCGGACAATCGTCGTGGAGGACAAGTCGGTCGCCGTCCAAAAGGGTGACATGGTGCTGACGTGCCCGGTATGGGTAGCGGTGGCCCGGCAGGTAGACACCGGCCAACGTTTGGGCGTGAGCGCCCCTGAGCAGCACATGCGGCCGAAAGGGCGGCAGCGGCGAATCCACGACGCACTCCGAATGGGCCAATATTGCGCCGTCCATTGGACTTGTTCGTTGGACAGCGTCACTAGCGTTTTAGGTTAGCATCGGGCGTCGGTCAATGAAGTCGCATGACCAGCTGCCGGCGCCTCGCTTGACCGACCGCGGCGGCAAGGGAGATATTGGCCAAATGCAACTGATCGATCAAGAGTCCGCCGAAAACTACCTGCGCCGGTCCGGACGAATTGATCCCCGCGAGAAAGTTACTGTCCGCGAACTGACCGGCGGCGTTTCGAACATGGTGCTGTTGATCGAAAGATCCGAAACTTTCGGCAGCGATTTCGTGCTCAAACAAGCCCGGGCTCAACTGCGCACGCAAAGTCGATGGTATTCCGACATCGAACGCGTCTGGCGCGAGGCCGACGTGTTGCGCACGTGCAGTGAAATCTTGTCGCGTGCGCCCGTGACCACAGACGCATCGCTTCCCTTCGGCACGCCGCAAATACTCTTCGAAGATCGTGATGAGTACATACTGGCGATGACGGCCGCACCTCGACCAAACATTGTCTGGAAGGCAGAGCTTCTGGCCGGAACCGTCGATCTCCAAGTGGCTGCGGCTGCGGGCGCCTTGCTGGGAAGTCTGCACGCCGCCAGTTGGCAAGACACCGAAATGGCCTTGCGTTTCGGAGATCGGACACTTTTTGAACAGTTACGAATCGATCCGTACTATCGCACGCTGGCAGCTAACCGGGCGGACGCGAAGGAGGGGGTCAAACACCTGCTTGTATCACTCGAAGAATCGCCTCGTTCGCTGGTTCATGCGGATTTCAGTCCGAAGAATCTGCTGATTTCTTCGGCTGGGCTATTCCTCGTCGACTTCGAAACGGGACACTATGGCGATCCGGCGTTTGACTTGGGGTTTTTTCTCAGCCACCTGTTGCTCAAGGCCTGTCAAAAGACGCCGGACCACGCGCGGTACTTTGCACTTGCAGAAACTTTTCGCGCGCAATACGACACAATTCTTGCCGCCAAAATACCAGCGGATGAGCTTTCCAACTTGTGGACCCGTGGCGTGCAAAACTTAGCCGGTTGCGCCTGGGCACGCCTGGACGGCAAGAGCCCGGTGGAGTATCTAACTGATCTTGGAAAGCAGCAGCGCATCCGGCGACTATGTCGCGAGGTGTTTGAACAACGGCCGTGCGACTTGAATGAGCTTTTGCGGATGGCGCAAGTCGGCTTCGGCCAAGACTACCCCTAGAGCACCGCACAAAGTGACCTTTGTACTTCGCCACCCCTAAGACCAGCGGAGTGATTTCAGTTGTCGACGATTACCAATGTCCTGGCACGCGAAGTACTTGACAGCCGGGGCAACCCGACGGTTGAAGCGGAAATTCATACCTCGAGTGGTGCGTGGGGCCGAGCCATTGCTCCCTCCGGAGCAAGTACTGGCTCGGCCGAAGCCTTCGAACTACGTGACACCGCCGCGTCGCGCTACGATGGTCGTGGAGTGCGCCAAGCGGTGGTTAACGTCGTCGAAAAGATTGCTCCCGCGGTGAGTGGCTACGAGACTCTCGATCAGCGCGGCGTTGACTCGCGGCTTATCGACCTCGATGGATCGAGCGACAAGCGCAGCCTGGGCGGCAATGCGATACTGGCGGTCTCGTTGGCAACTGCCCATGCCGCGGCGGCCGCCCGGCGGATGCCGCTCTACCGCCACTTGCACGATTTGTTCAAGCAGTTCGACTCGGCTGCCCCGCCACCGCGGATGCCCGTGCCCATGGTCAACATGATTTCCGGCGGCTTGCACGCCGGAGACAATCTTGACTTCCAGGACTTTTTGATCAAACCAGTCGGTTCGGAGAGCCTGGCTGAGTCTCTCGAATGGATCGTCCGCGTTTACCGTCGTCTCGGCACACTGTTGTCTGTCTCCGGCTACGAGGGACGTTTGGTGGGGGATGAAGGAGGCTATGGTCCGCGGCTGAAAAGCAATGTCGAGGCAGTCGAGTTCTTGATTCGGGCCATTGAAGCCGCCGGCCTACGCCCCGGTCGCGACGTCACGATTGCCCTGGATGTGGCCAGCACGCACTTCTACGACGGCCGCTGCTACCGTATGATCGCCACCGGCGAAGAAAAGCTCACCAGCGACGAGATGATCGCCGTGATGGCTCGGCTCGTCGAGCAGTATCCCGTCAAAAGCATCGAAGATCCGCTCGCCGAGGATGATTGGGCCGGCTGGCAGCGGCTCACGCAGCAACTGGGCAAGCGAGCCCGGCTGGTTGGCGACGACCTGTTCGCCACGAATATTGAGCGACTCAAGGTGGGAATCCAAAAAGGTGCGGCCAATGGCATTTTGATCAAGCTGAATCAGATCGGCACGCTCTCTGAAACGCTCGAGGCCATCCATGTCGCCCGGCAGGCGGGCTACAGCTACATCGTATCGGCGCGTAGCGGTGAAACGGAAGACACCACAATCGCCGATCTGGCCGTGGCCACTGCAGCCGAACTAATCAAGATTGGCTCGATCGTTCGCGGCGAGCGGCTAGCTAAATACAACCGGCTGCTACGAATCTCCGAAGACCTCTGAATCAAGGCCTTTCGTTCAGATCCGCTTTCCCTCAGATGAGTTCACTAAGCGGTTGGTGGTGGTCGGACAGATACTGAGGTCGGCCGGAAAGGTCGACAACGGTCGTGGCCAATGGGTCAATCCCCAAGCGGTTGTAGAGCGTGGCGTGTACTTCCTCGAACCGCACGGGGCGATCAACAGCTTCGCCGGCATGGCGGTCGGTTGTGCCGATGACCTGACCAGTACGCAATCCGCCACAGGCCAGCAAGGCACATGACACGTTGGGCCAGTGGTCACGACCGGCCTGGGCGTTGATCTTCGGCGTGCGGCCGAATTCGCCCCACACTACCACGGTCACGTCCTTATCCAATCCCCGCTGGTGCAAATCTTCAACCAGAGCCGACACGCCTTGATCAAGCTGCGGCAGGTTCTCACGAGCCAGCCTGAAGTTCGAGCCGTGATAGTCCCAAAAGCTGTAACTCAGCGTCACGACACGCACGCCAGCTTCCACCAGCCGTCGGGCCGCCAGGAACTGCTGCATCAACCGCGGGGCACCGTCGCCTTGATGTTTTTCGGTGCCATAGCCATAGCGATCGCGGAGCGGCTTGGGCTCTCGCTGCAGATCCAACGCTTCAGCGAGCTTGCTGGAGGTGAGTACGCCGAATGCCTGCTGCTGGAACGCATCCATACCGGACATCATGCCGCTGGCATCAGTGCGCCGGTTGAAGTTGTCAAGCGCCTGGACCAGCCCCTTGCGGTCGTCGAGCCGGTCGAGCGAAATACCTTGCAATAGCATGTCGTCCTTGCCATCGCCGTTGGGTTGAAACGGCGTATAAGCCGCTCCCAAAAAACCCGGATAACCCGAATTGTACGGACGGTGCTGCATCCGCGGTGAAAGACCAACGTATGGCGGCACGGCCGGCGACGTCGGCCCCTTCACCTTCGCGACCACCGAACCGAACTCGGGCCAACCGCCGGGAGGCTGCTGTTGATGGCGGCGACCGGTCATGCACTGAAACGAATAATGGCTCCCTGTGCAACCGACGATCGTGCGAATTGGAACTAGCTTGTCCATCATGCCGGCCATTTTCGGTAGCAGTTCACAAACCTGAATGCCAGGCACATTGGTATCGATCGGTTTGAATTCGCCCCGAATCTCGGTCGGCGCGTCCGGCTTCAGATCGTACATGTCCTGGTGGGGCGGTCCGCCGGGCAGGAAGATCATGATCACCGATTTGTTTGTGCGATTGCCCGTGGCGGCTTCAGCCCGCAGTACGTCCACCAGCGACAGCCCGCCGACTGCCAAACCGCCAATTTTGAGAAACCCGCGACGGGAAACGCGATCGCAAAATCTTCCTTGAGTGGGTTTGCCGAGGATGGACAACATAGGCGAGAGGCTCCAACGGCAGTTGAAACGGCGGGGAAAATCGGGGCGGGGCGAACTGCCTGATCATATCACAGTTCGCCGATTTGTGCCAGTTCGGCAACGACACGCCATGTTCAAGTCGAATTGCTTTTGCCGCAAAACGTCGGGCAAGATCCGCACAATCGTCAGGGTCTTCTTCGTCGATCGGTTAGGAGTCCGTGCTCTCGGCGGCCCGCTGTTGCCGGTAGTACTTCAGGCCTGGAAAGAAGAAACATCCCGCGGAGACGACGCCGAAGAGTGTAATGGCAATCGGGATGTTCGCTCGCTGCAGTGCGGCCATGACGATCGCCGTGGCAAACAACGCCACCGCTTGCAAATAGAACTGCCCGGTGAGCATACCGGCTTTGACCAGAAAAATCATTCCACTGGTCAACGCCAACACAGGCGAGAGCGTCAGCACCGGCAAGCCGAGAATCAATTCCACGACAAATAACAATGCAATCGACACCATGCTCGCAGCCCACAGGTGCGCGATCTGTCGTTCAACAAATGTCACCGGCCCGCTACGACGTCGCAGGCTCCAAAAGATGGCCGCCCAAGTCCCCAGTCCGACGGTCCACAGAGCCAGGTACGGTAGCGGTGAGGTCGCGCCGACCCACTGCAAGACGTTCGTTAGGAATGCCGTGATAAACAGCGCCAGGCTGTGCCACATCCACAGCAGCCCCCAGTTCTCCAGCACCGTGGCATGATGCGTTTCGCGGAACGCTCGGGCCACAACTTGCATGAATTGTCCACTGCGGGCGACTGTTGGTTCGTCGGCCAGATAGGCGTCGAGATCGTCGGCCAATTCCGCGGCCGTGCCGTAGCGCAACTCGGGCGGCTTTTGCAAACACTTCAGCGCGATCATCTCCAGTTCGCGATCGGCCCGCGGATTGAGCAACCGTGGCGGCAACGGTTCCTGTTCGACGACCATCATCACGGTTTCGACTGGCGTGGCGGCTTGAAACGGCGGACGGCCGGTAAGCATCTGGTAGAGGATCGTGCCCAGGCTGTAGACGTCGCTCTCGCGACCGATTTTGCCGCGTTTGCCGGCCGCCTGCTCCGGGGCCATGTACGACGGCGTTCCCAGCACGGCGCCCGAGAGAGTGAGCTCGGCATCGGTTTCCACGCGCTTGGCCAGTCCGAAGTCCGACACATGCGGCCGACCTTCTTCGTCGATCAAAATGTTCGAAGGCTTGAGGTCGCGATGCAGCACGCCACGTTCGTGAGCAAAATGAATCGCGCGACAAATGGGCGCGAGCAGTTCGGCTGCTTCACGTGGATGCATCGGTCCTTCGGCCAGCCGCTTGGCGAGTGTCGTGCCGGCCACGTATTTCATCGTGAAGAACGGCTGACCGTCGTGCTGACCGATTTCGTAGATCGGCACGATTGCCGGATGGTCCAGCCGCGCGGCGCTTTCCGCTTCAGTACGAAAGCGTGCCAAGTCGGCCGGCGACGGCATCGCCCCGCGCAAGATCATTTTCAATGCCACGGTACGTCCCAGGCTCCTTTGGCGCGCCCGGTAGACCACGCCCATGCCGCCACGTCCGAGCTCGTCGATCAGCTCATAGTCACCCAATGCGTCGCCAGTGCTCGGTGACGACGTCGCGTCGTAGAATGGCAATGGATGCCCGTGAGTTGGCGCACCGGAGCCATTCTTGCTCCCGCGCTGCGACGAACTGTTTGCACCAGCGGCGACGCAATCCGCCACGAGCATCGTGGCCCATAGTCCCCGCAGCTCCTCGGCCAATTGCGGATGCTCCGATATTACTGCATCCACATTGGGCAACTGGCCCCGCTGCATCTCATCGGCCAGCCGAGCTGCCAGTTCGGCCAACAACTGTTCGTCGGCGTGCTGGACTGGATCAGGGTTCACGACTCGCTCGCTTGCGAAGGAGGCTCTTGCAACATGGCCCGCAAGCGCCGCATCGCCCGTAGATAGCGCATGCCGGCGGCCGATTCACTGATTTCCAAGGTCTGCGCAACGTCCTTGTTGGAGAGCTGCTCGAAGTGCCGCATCAGCACCACCTCGCGATCGGCGTCATCGAGCGTTTCGATGGCCGCTTGAAACCGCCGCTCCAGTTCGTGATGCGTAGCCGCAGCCGCCGGCGTCAACTCGCGATCGCGCACGAGCGCCGCCAGATCAAATGCCGATTGATCGTTATGCGGCGCCGCTTCCAACGGTTGCTCGCGGTCGACGCTCCGCCGGGCCGCATGGTGCCGCCGATGCGCGTTGATCATGCGATCACGGGCCAGATGCCGCAACCACAGCTGAAACGGCATTCCGGCCGACTCGAGGTATTCGGCTAGCCGTCGATTTGCCTCAACAAGCACGTCCTGCACGATGTCGCTGGCATCGACCCGCCGCAACAGCGCCCGATCCATGCGCAACCCCACCATCCGCCGTAGCGCCTCGCGATGACGCTCAAGCAATTGATTGCGCGCGTCTGCGTCGCCGTCGCGCGCAGCGCTGAGTAAGACCTGTGTTTCAGAAGAGTCGGGCCACATATACGAGCAGTATAACAACCCATTCCGTCCCGGGGCTTTGCCGGGATTTGGGACGAGAAGAATATCCCACAGGCACGAGAAAACAGGTATGCCGCGTATCGTGCTACGCCAGGATCGGCTGCACTACCTTTCCGGCAACGTCGGTCAATCGGAAGTCGCGGCCTTGGTACCGGTAGGTCAGTCGCCTATGGTCGACGCCCAGCAGATGCAGGACCGTAGCTTGAAGGTCGTGGGCGTGGACGCCGTTTTCGATGACGTTGTAGCCAAAGTCGTCGGTCTTGCCGAACGTCGTCCCCGGCTTGATGCCCCCACCGGCCATCCAAATGCTGAAGCAACGCGGATGATGATCGCGGCCAAAGCTCTTTTCGCTAATCGCTCCCTGGCTGTAGGCCGTGCGGCCGAACTCACCCCCCCAAATCACTAGCGTTTCGTCCAACAAGCCGCGCTGCTTGAGGTCCTTCACCAATGCGGCCGATGCCTGATCGCACAGGCCGCATTGACGCTTCAGTTCACTCGGCAGGCTGCCGTGATGGTCCCAGTCACGATGATAGAGCTGAACGAACCGCACGTCGCGCTCCGCGAGTCGTCGGGCCAGCAAGCAGTTGTTGGCAAACGACGCTTTGCCGGGCTCGGCGCCGTACATGTCGAGGACTTGCTGCGGCTCTTGGGAAATGTCCATCAGTTCGGGCACGCTGGTCTGCATGCGGTACGCCATTTCATAGGCGTCGATTCGCGTGGCAATTTCTGGATCGCCGACCGCCTCGAGTTGCATGCGGTTGAGTTTTTCCACGCCGTCGAGCAACTGGCGCCGGGTCGCGGGATCGATTCCCTCCGGATTGGAAACGTACAGCACGGGATCACCGGTCGAACGAAATTGCACGCCCTGATATTGGCTCGGCAAGAAGCCATTTCCCCAATAGCGCCAGTAGTGGCTGCCCCCCGCCGCCGGAAAGTAGCACGACGTATTCGGGCAGGTTTTTGTTTACACTCCCCAAGCCATAAGCAGCCCAGGAACCGATCGTCGGCCGGCCGGGCTGTTGATTTCCGGTGAGCAGGTAGGTGACCGCCGGATCGTGGTTAATCGGATCTGTATGCAACGATCGAACGAGGCAGATGTCATCGGCGATGCTGCCGATGTGCGGCATGGCTTCCGTGATCTCAGTGCCGCACTGACCATACTTCTTGAAGGGATAGGCCGGCCCTACCATCAGCAGCTTTGCCTGGCCGCTGGTCATGCCGGTAATCCGCTGACCCATTCGTACCGAGTCGGGCAGTTCCTCGCCGGTCAGCTCTTTGAGTTTGGGCTTGGCGTCGAACAGGTCGATGTGCGATGGTCCGCCGGACATGAACAAATAAATGACTCGCTTGGCTTTAGGTGCAAAGTGCAGTGTGCCGAGCGCGCCGTACGAGGTAAGGCTCGGATCCGACGTGTCCGCACGCAGGCCGCCGTTGAGCAGCGAAGCCAGGGCCAGCGCACCGAAACCTCGCGCCGAATTGCCGAGCAATGTCCGACGTGTGATTTCGCGACTGAGGTCGTCTAGCGAGTTCATCGGCTAACCCTTGGTAATTGTCTCATCGAGATTCAACAGCACATTGCCCACGGCCGTCCAGGCCGCCAATTCGGCCGGATCAAGCCCCGCGGGCACGGCAGACTCGCCAACATGCGTCAGTTTCTTGGCCGCTTCCGGGTCCTGCTTGAAGCGCGCTAGCTGTGCTTCGTAGATCGCCAACAGTACTTGTGCTTCGGCAATCTCGGGCTTCCGAGCCGTGCAAAGCTTAAATGCAAAGTCGAGCCGCTCCGTCGGTGAACTTCCACCGGAGATGATCACGCGTTGTGCCAGGGCACGTGCCGCTTCCACGAAGCCGGGATCGTTGAGCAGCACAAGCGCCTGCAGCGGCGTGTTCGTCCGAGCGCGCTGGTCGGTGCAAACTTCGCGATTTGGTGCATCGAAGGTCACCAGCGGCGGATACGGCATAGCCCGCTTCAGATAGACATAAATACCGCGGCGATACAAATCACGACCATGGCTCTGAGTGTAGCTCTGAGACGTAAAGTCACCGCCGAAACCGACCTGTTCCCATAGCCCCGGTGGCTGATAGGGCGCCACGCTCGGGCCACCAATGCGATCGTCAAGCAACCCGCTGACGGCCAATGCGCTGTCACGAATCATCTCCGCGTCGATCCGAAAACGTGGGCCGCGAGCAAGCAAGAGGTTGTTCGGGTCGCGGGAAAGTTTTTCCTGTGAAATTCGTGAAGACTGTCGGTACGTCGCCGACATCACAATCACTTTCTGTAGCTGCTTGATATTCCAGCCGCTGTCAATGAAGCGGGCCGCAAGCCAATCGAGCAATTCGGGGTGGCTGGGGAGTTCCCCCTGCGAGCCGAAGTCCTCACTGGTTTTCACCAGCCCGCCGCCGAAGTACTGTTGCCAGTAGCGATTCACGGTGACTCGCGCCACGAGCGGATGATTGGGATCCACCAACCACTGTGCCAGGCCAAGCCGGTTGGCCGGCGCGCCTGTTGGAAGAGGCGAGAGCGCCGTCGGCACGCTTGGTTCGACTTTGTCGCCAAAGGTGCGGAAATCGCCCCGCACCAGCACGAACGTCTCGCGCGGTTCGGACATCTCGTCCATCACCATCGTGGCGGGAAACTGGTCGCGAACTTCGGCCTGCTGTTTGGCGATTTCGGCCAACTCTCGCTCAAGAGGTGCAAACGTCTCACGTGCCTTGCTATAGAAATGCCGGACGAAGTAGTCGCGGACCGCGTTGCGCTGTTCGTCGTCGCGATCCTTGACGGCTACTTTTAATGCCGTTTGCACGGCGGCCGGCGCTGCCGATTTGGCTCGCCCACGCTCAGCGAGTTCCCATGTACCCTGGGTTTCGTTGACGCTCGCGCCCTGAGGCATACACGTAAGAATTCCCAGTTTGTCCCAATAGACATTTCCACCGAACTGCGTGCAGGCCCAGCCATCAATCGTGCTGCCGGCCGGCAAGCCGACCTTGGCGGCATCCACTTCCAACCGTATCCAGCGTCCGGCCGTGGGAAGGACGCCCATTGACCGCCGGCTGGATGAATCGGCCTTTCCCCAATCGATGGTGTTATTGCCCCAGTACGCGCGGTGTTCCCAGCCGCCACCGTCGTTGAACTGTAGCATGATCTCCTGTGGCAGATTCGCTGGGTCGATCCAGACATGCGCGATCAGCTTGTCTCCCTCGCCGATCAACAACGGCTCGGCGGCACCCGTGAAGAAATGTTGACTTAAGCCGTCGGCCTGGCGATGGCTGGCGCGACTTCCGTTCAGCACCGGATGCGGCGACTCCACGAACTGCCATCCGTCTTTGCCCTTGCCGGAAGGAGTGCCTCCGGCGGGAAGATCGTCGTCGACCCACACGAACTCGTGGGCCTCGGCAGCTGGAGCGACGGGTTTCTGCGGCACCTCGATATCACGATACTTAGCCAACTCGGCGCTGACACGCCGCTCGACCTCGGCTCGCTTGGCGTCCAATTCCCCCAGTCGCTCGGTCTGCGACTCCAGCGGGACGCGAATGCTCGGTACGGGGTTCGACTTATTGCCGTCGAGTCCCTTCTCCGGCACGTTGTTGAAGTAGGCATAAAGCTGATAAAACTCGCGCTGTGTGAACGGATCGTACTTATGGTCGTGGCACTCGGTGCAGGCCAGCGTCGTGCCGAGAAATACCGTGGCAGTGGTCGTGACGCGGTCGACGATGTACTTCGACAGATACTCGGCCGGATCGGCCCCTCCTTCGAAGTTCACCATCGTGTTGCGATGGAAACCCGTTGCGATCCGCTGCTGCGTGGTTGGGTTTGGTAGTAAGTCGCCGGCCAACTGTTCAATCGTGAACTGATCAAAGGGCAAATTGCGATTGAATGCCTCAATCACCCAATCGCGATACAGCCAGATGTCGCGATGGTTGTCGATGTGGTAACCGTTGGTGTCTGCGTAGCGGGCCAGATCGAGCCACTTTTGCGCCATCCGCTCGCCGTATCGCGGTGAGGAGAGCAGACGATCGACCAGCCGCTCGTAGGCGTCCGGATCGTTGTCCGCGACGAATGCATCTACTTCCTCGATGCTTGGCGGCAGGCCGGTCAAATCAAGACTTAGGCGGCGAACTAACGTCGAGCGATCCGCCACGGGCTCCGGAACGAGCCCTTCCGCTTCCAGTCGACGCAGCACAAAATTGTCGATCGGCGTGCGCGGCCACGCCGTGTTTGACACCTCTGGCGGCACCGCGCGGCTAATCGGGCGATACGACCAATGTTCTTCCCACTCGGCTCCCTCATCGATCCAGCGACGAAGGATCTCGATCTGCTCTGGCGAGAGCGGCTTGCCAGCATCGGCCGGCGGCATTACCTCATCCAGATCGTCGCTAGTAATTCTCGCAATGAGCTTACTGGCCGCGCTATTGCCCGGTATGACGGCATGTCCGCCGGTCTCAAGCTCCGCCTGCGCACGCTCACGCTTGTCCAACCGCAGGCCGGCTTGCAATTGTGCCTGATCCGGTCCGTGACAGGCATAGCAATGGTTTGAGAGAATATGCCGGACCTGACGGTCGTAGTCTACCGGCGGCAAGTCGCTAGCCGGCGTCCTGTCCGAAACAATCAGACACGCGCCACACACGAGCAGCAAGAAAAGATAGCGTCGCATAGGATCGGCGAGGAATCCGGCGGGACCGTTGAGGCGAAGACGCGTGCTTGATCCCCATTACAACACACAACTTTCGCGTTGTCCAACCGGCGGATAACGGGGAACGAACGTTGCCGCTCGACCGCTTCTACGGCCTGGCCGGCCGTGCGGCGTTTCGAATCGTCGCGTCCTTGGCCCGATAAACAACCACCTTCTTGGGATGGCGATACGTTTGTGGATCGTCAAATTCGCGGACCGGCCGATAGTATGGTGCAAGCTCGTCGACCCAACGTGGCTGAAAGCCGTGGGCATTGACGTGCAGGACGACGTAGTCGTAGCGGGCGTCGGGTGCCTTCAATAGAGCTTCGTCGAGCGTCGGCGAAAGGGCCGAAAGTTCGGCCACAGGAAGTCGACCGTAGAATCCCACATACGGCGAATTGCAGACCACCCCATCGCCTGGAGCCAGTTGCGACTTGACCCAGGTGGTCGCTTCAATGACCGGTAGAAACTCTCGGTTCAAGTGCCGTAGCGTGTACGGCAACACGGTCAGACAGCAGACCAGCAACGTCGGGACGGCCAAATAACGCGGCGGGACGTGCACCCAGCGGGCCAGAACGCCACATGTCTGGTACAGCCCCAGTGCGGCAAACGGCATGGCCAATCCCACCAACGGAATCGTATGTCGATGTGCGATGTAACCCGAGAAGACATACACTGCCATTAGAATCAGAATGTGGGAAACACCAAGGCAAGCCAGAAACGCGATCTGAATCCCGGCGGGGCGCCGCCAAGCCAGCGCCACATTCCCGAGTAAGTAAAACGGGATAAAGACGAACTTGAACCCTTGACAAATGCTATTGATGAATGCGGCAAAGGCCAAGCCGATCACCGACGCGACGAGTTCTGGGGAGTATTCTGGCTCGTCGTCGATTGGGGATGGCGGGGACGGGGCGTTGGTGGGCCGACCGGAGGCCGGCGTCGACCTCACGGAAGTTGCCGCAGACACGATTTGCTGCACGCTTTTGTCGCCGCTAGCAACTTGTTCAGCAGGCAGCTCTACGTCTGTCTCCTCGGCCACCGCCAGCCGTTCGATATAGCTCGGGGGTGGCTCTTCTTTGAAGATGAGCAACTGCTTGCTGGTAATCTTGCCGGCAAGCAGCATGTAGGGTGTTGCAATCACACACGCCAGACCAGCAACCGCGACCATCGCCAGGATCGATTTGCGCCACGGCCAGGCTACGCGAAACGCCTGCCAAAGAATGAACGGTGACGCGACGATCGCGACTTCCAAGCCCTCGGGCCGAATCCAGAATGCCAGGCCGCTCGCAAGCCCCGCAGCGGCTAGCCGCCATAGGCTCCCGTTGGCCAGGCCAGTCGAGGTCATCCAGGCCGCGAGCAGATAGAACAACGCGTGCGGCGTATCACTCTGCGCATCAACCGCTCCGGCGCGCGGAACAGGCAGGACCGCAAAACCGATGGCCGCAATGTTGGCGATCGTCGTATCGAACATCTCGCGTGCAAAACACCACACGACCGCCACACTCAGCACGCCGGCCAAAAGAGACACAATCAGGCCGCCCGTTACCCAGACACCCGGATCGTCGCGATATCCGCACGCCTGCAAGACGGAGGTGGCGGCCAAGAGCATCGCCGGAAAACCCGGGTGTTGGTCTTCGGCTCGCATCGTTTCGATCGGCGCAGCGGCCAACTCGCGCGCAACTCGGATGAAGATAATGCCGTCGGCGCTGATTGTCGGCAAGCGAACAAGCAAAATGGCTTGCAACACGGCAGTGCCGAGCAGAATCGCGGCCAGTGGCAGATAGGGGCGATACCGCGTGGCGTCCATGCCAACCCTCGACGAGGCAAATTAACCGCCGTGACGGTCGATTAGCAGCCGGAAAGGCGTAAGCAAGATAATCTTCAGATTAAATGGCAAGGTCCAGTGCCGTAGGTAGTACAGATCGAACTCGATCCGCTTTTCGAGCGACGAATCGCCCCGCCAGCCGTTCACTTGTGCCCAGCCGGTCATACCCGGCAGAACTTGATGCCGCTGTGGGTACTGCGGGTATCGTTGAGAGAATTCCTTGACGAAGTAAGGACGTTCGGGGCGCGGTCCAACAAGACTCATTTCCCCCTTCAGCACATTGAACATTTGCGGTAGTTCGTCGAGGCACCAACGACGCAGAAAATGACCGATCAAGGTGCATCTTGGGTCGCCGCGCCTCGCCCAGATCGGTCCGGTGGCCACTTCCGCGTCGACTCCCATGGTGCGGAACTTGTAAATCACGAACGGCCGTCCATTGAGTCCAATTCGCTGCTGCCGATAGAGCGCTGGCCCACGACTCGTCAGTTTCACTAGCGCCGCGATGAGCAGCATGGGTACGGCCAACACCGCCAGCATGGCCAGACAAACCGTGACGTCGACCATCCGGCTGGCGATTTGCGCGATGGGGCGCGCCGCGACGGTTGTACCAATTGGCACGTTTGGCAACGATCGCGCACTGCTTCGAGACGGCGGCGTCAACGAGCGAACTGGAAGTGATGTTTCTGTTTTCATGGCAGCTAGCGGACCGTTCATCTTGGACGGAAGAGGCGGACTTATAGCAAAGGGGCTCCTGCTTGACCTAGACCATTTTGTCGGCCCGACTTGCAAAAACTGAACTGGCCGGCCGCGAGCGACAAAAACATGTTGACCTGCTCGGTACTTTCCAGGTATAGCCTTGCACGTCGGTAGTTTGCGCGGCGAAACGAAATTGTTTCGCTCGATGTTCGGCCAACAGTATCCCCCAATGACGGGCAAACTTCACTTCATCGGCACGACCCGAAGTGGTGTGCATCGTCAGGGTTGAAAAACTCAGAGGCACACCTCCGCAAGCGGACGTGCATGTCAAGGCTGGATGTCGAGGAATGCGTAACACATGGCAAGGTGACTGAAACGCTGTCGCGCAAATCTGTTTATCGGTCGCCAGCCGTCGAGGATTCGTGCAAAGGAATGCGAATTTGAAAAGTCCGGCACTCGCTCGCGGCTGGCCAACTAGCCGCACCGTCGTCTACTACCGCGACCTGACTCTGGTCCTGTTGGGCAAGGAATTCAAGGTTCGCTATAAGAACACGTTCATGGGCTATGCCTGGAGCGTGCTTCATCCGCTGGTATTGGCACTAATTTTCTCGCTATTCTTCAGCTTTTTTGTCCGGGTACCAGCCTACACGCTGTACCTGATTGCCAGTCTGTTTCCTTGGCAGTGGATCGCCAACACCTGTTTTGGCGCCAACGGCTATTTTCTCGGTAACGCGTCGCTGATCAAAAAGGTCCGCTTTCACCGCTTCATGCTGGTGTTCTCGAGCGTGTTCAACGAATCGATCCATTTCGTCTGTTCGATACCGGTGATCTTGGGGTTCATGTGGTACTACGGCAGGACCCCGCACTGGGATTGGCTGTGGGCCGTTCCGGCGCTTCTCGCTCTACAATTGTTGATGATGACGGGAGTGGGGCTGACCATCGCCACCTGTAATTTGTTCTTCCGCGATCTGGAACGTCTGACATCACTTGCCGTGCAGGCGCTATTCTACATGACGCCGATTGTCTATTCGGTCGACATGATTCCTGCATCGTACCACTGGATTCTATACGTGAATCCATTCGCCAATTTGATCCTTTGTTGGCAGGGTGTTTTCTATGGCAACAGCGTGGACCTCTCGCACCTGGCAGCTGCCGCCGGTTGGTCCGTCACACTCGCAGGACTCGGATTCACCATCTATAGCAAGAAGGTGTGGAGGTTCGCAGAAATTGTCTAGCGATGTGGCCATCCGGCTAACCGACGTATCAAAACGCTATTACCTGGGCAGTCCAGTCGGGGAAGGCTTCAAGCACCTCGTGCTGCATCTACCAAGCCAGATCAAGGCAATTCGGCGGCGAAAGCCGTTCGACGCCCTACTCGATGTCTCGTTCGAAGTACGTCGCGGCGAGTGTCTGAGTTTGATCGGTCGCAATGGAGCCGGCAAAAGCACTACGCTGGGCCTCATTGCCGGCGTTCTCAAGCCTTCCCAAGGGTCTTTGGAAACGCACGGGCGAATTTGTCCTCTCTTGGAACTGGGGGCCGGATTCAACCAGCAGCTGACCGGCCGGGAAAACATCCTGCTCAACGGCGTGCTGCTCGGGCTGACGCGCCAGGAAGTCCAAGAACGAACGGCCGATATCATCGCTTTTTCCGAACTCAATGATTTCATCGATGCTCCACTGCGAACGTATTCCTCGGGGATGGTCGTGCGGTTGGGCTTTTCCGTCGCCGTGCACCTTGATCCCGATATTCTGCTGGTCGATGAAGTGCTGGCCGTAGGTGATTCCCGCTTTCGGCAGAAATGCCTCAACCGGATGGAACAATTCCGGCATCGCGGTACGACCATGATCTTCGTAAGCCACGACGTAGGCACGGTTGCCCGGATCAGCGACCGCGTGGCGCTACTCGAGTCCGGCCGCATGGTCGAGTTCGGCGACCCGGCGCGCGTGATCGACGCTTACCACAACCGCGCCCGTGCCGCCTGAAGCCCCCATATTGCCATTCCCTCACTAGTTCGATTCGGCTATACGAAGAACGTCGTTTGCGTGCGAACGATTGGCAATTCGAAACCCAAAATGACTGGCAAATTTCAGGGACACGCCACGAATTGCTAGCGCGGCTGATTGTCGCTGGCAGCGTGCGCACAAACACGGATCGAGGCCGCCGTTTGCATCGTCCGCACTGTTTTGCCGCCAAATGTCGGCTCGGCCAGCAATCGAGGCGACCCTAACGACATGAGCCAGACAGCCGACCGCCAGTACGACGTCGAATCATCCTTGGAATCGATCTGCGAACTTTTCAGCCGCGATCGATACTCCGAAGTATTCGAATACTTACTCCACAACTCCGCATCGCCACTCCAGGTGCCATTCAACTATCTGAAGTTGGTCCGTGCGGGCAAGGCCGGTCCAGGGTCCGTGGCCGCGGAAAACGACGCCCTGCGATCGGTCAAACCGACCGCCGAGCAAGTGGAACTGGCATACAGGGCTATCCTGCAGCGAGCCCCGGAAGATCGCACGGTCGTGCGGCACCAAATCGAAACCTGCAATGGTCTTGATCAATTGGTCACTGCTCTTTTGACCAGTAAGGAAGCGATTCTGCATATGCCTCAGCTATTCGCTCGGGCATTCCCCATGATGCGACGGCTGTGGCATGTTCACATCCCCAAAACCGCGGGGACCAGCTTCTTCGACGCGGCCACCGAAACCGGGTGGGGATATGTGAATGCGAATACGCTCTCCGGGGCGGTCGACAATCTACAGGAACTAGCATCTGCCGTGTGCGTCAGTTCGGATCCGAATCGCGGGGTCGTGATCACGGGTCATTGGAAACTCTTTCACCACCTTCATTGCATCGGTCCATTTGATCGTGTCGTGGTGTTCGTCCGAGATCCCCTGGAATCCTTCATCTCTGAATTCAACTTTGCGGTGGACGTCGTGAATCGGCGCCCGAACGTACATTTGGCGGACCCCAAACTCTTTCTCGACCGCGGACTGGATCCCGATAGTTTTACCAACAGCTACGAGAACGGTTTTTTCACGTGCAACGTACAATGTTCCTTTTTGGCGGACGACGCGACATGCCAGTCGGCCTTGAGAAACCTTGCAAAATGCAATGCCGACCTGCTACCTTCCGACGCCGCGAATCAAATGATTGGCGAAATCTTTCCTGCCGCTGAAAGTCGACGGGCGAACGTGTCCAACAAGCACATCAGCTCGCTTGATCTAGGTCGCTCCCTCCGCGAGGAGCTGCTCGTTCAGTGCAATCAAGATTTCCTGTTGAACCAAATCGCCAGAACCCGACATCAGGAAATGAGGCTGCGCCACGGGATTTGAAGCGACGACTGGTCGACGGACCTCGCCTCTAGTGGGTGGGGCGGTTCGAACGCTGCGGCGTTGGCAAGCTTCCTTGTGCGACGATTCTCAAGTCGTTTGTGCTCTGCTCGCGGAGTTTTATTGCATTTGGGCCACAAGTCCCTCACGAGCAAATAGCATCAAGCTGCTAGCACACTCGACACGTCCAAACTTGAATTCCCGCCGACTTGGGATTTTTCATCGCCGGGGCATGTGTTAGGTTTTCTCCCGTGCAGGATGCACACTGTTTCCCGGAGAGGATCTCATGTCACGGCCCATACGCGTTCTGTTGGACCTTTCAATGGCCGCCCGCGGCTATTGCGGCATCGCCCAGGACGTGCGGCTGCTATACAAAACCTTATCCCTGTGCCCGGAAATTGAGGTTACGGGGCTCGTCTATCGGCCGCAGAAGTTCGCCCGAGTGCATCGCTTTCGACGCGCCTACGAAACGCGCGGCGTAAGGATTGCCAATCAGGCTGAGTTTTTGTGGAAACTTGCCGAACCAAATCTCGCCTGGGCGGCATCTCGCCCGGCACGCTGGCTGCAGAGACTTCAGGTGGTAGGAAGTACGCTGGCCGCGCGTGGGGCCGCCGTGGACCAGCTCGACACGGACAAATTTTGGCCCACACTGTGGCGACTGCTATTCTCTCAAACGCTCTCACCCAGCGACATACCACTCGTGCAGCAAGGTAACTTCTTGTTGTCGAACGTGACCGACGGCATGGTGTTTGCGCGGACATTTAGCCGGCGACGCCCGATCGCTCTCGATACAACCGGCTACGACTTTTTGATCGTGCAAGGCCCACGATCCTTTCGAACCAGCCCCGAAACGCGGCAAATCGTGCGTTATCACGACATGATCCCGGTGCTTGAGCCCGACACGATGGGGAATCCGCTGGTCATCAATTGGCACCATCGCGCGATTCGCGAAAACCGCACAAGTTACTTCGTTTGCAACTCCGACCCCACGCGCGACGAGTTAACGCGAATCCATCCCGACCTGGATCAGCGCGCCACAACAATCCCGTATATGTTGTCCGATATCTATCGCGCCCAGCCCAACGCCGCGGCACTTCACTCGATCATTGAAATGCGACGGTCGTCGGCCAGCGGGCGAGGACGCCGACCGGGGCCTCGCCTGCGTTACGTGATGATGGTTTCGACGCTCGAACCGCGAAAGAACTTTCTCAGGCTCGTCCAGGCTTTCAGCAAGCTCAAGGGAACGCCACGGGGCCGGGACTTGACGTTGATCATCGTCGGGAGTCCGGGCTGGAAGTACCAACCCATTCTGAAGGCCATGCGTGGTCTCGTCGATCAGGGAGACCTGATCCATATGGAGCAGGTGACGTCCGAAGAGCTGCGCATGCTTTACACGCACGCCGAGGCATTCGTGTTCCCCTCAACAGCCGAAGGATTCGGCTTTCCGCCGCTCGAGGCGATGTCGTGCGGAGTACCAGTCATTGCGTCTGACTTGCCGGCGCATCGCTGGGTGCTCGGCGACGCGGCGGTGTACTGCGACCCCATGGACGTATCGACCATTTCGGCCACGATTGAGCGACTGGTGCTTTCGGACGAAGGTCCAGCCTTGCGGCGAGAAATGGTAGCTCGCGGCAATGAGCGAATCAGGCACTTCAGTCGGCAGCGCTGCGGCGGCCAATGGGTGGAATTGCTCTCAAGCCTGCGCCCAACCGAGCGGCGTGCTAGCGAAAAGTTGGTTGCGGAGAATGCCGCCGAATTGAACCATGGCGCGGCAGCCTGATCATCTTGCGAAAGCGATTCGTTGACTGATCTTTTTGAAAATCGCGAAGTGTGCTAATTTTTCGGCCGAAGGTACCCCCCCGCCAATTTCACACTACCTTTCGACACTTTCGCCCGCACGAAGGTCTCGAAGTAGCGACAAGCCAATTGTCCCACATGGAAGTGATGACGATATGACCCAGCGTAAGATCCGCGTGCTGTTGGACCTTTCCATGGCCCTGCGTGGTTATTCTGGTATCCCCCAAGACACGCGACTGCTGTTTAAGACGTTGTCGCTGTGTCCGGAAGTCGAGGTGACCGGACTTTTGTATCCGAGTTTCTCGCGAATTCGTCCGCACAAATTTTGCCCCGCAATCGCGCCTCGCGCCGACCGAGTTGCTAATCAGGCCTGCTTTCTATGGGGCGTGAACGAACCCTGGATCACGGGCGGGTCGTTACCGAAACGCATCCTTCGCATGTTGGGCACGCAAGTGGCTGCGCGTGGTCAGACCAGCGGCCAACTGGAACCGGCCGACACCAATGCATTTCACCACGTGCTATGGCGCAATCTGTTCGCGCAAAGTCTGGCACCGGACGATCGCCCGATCGTACAAGAAGGCAAGTTCCTGTTCTTGAACATCTCCGGTGATGTCATGTACCGCCGAGTCGTAGCCAATCGATCACCCATTAAGCTCGACACGCAAGGCTTTGACTTCTTTATCGTGCAAACCGCCCGGCCGATGCGAATCCCATCCGGAACAAAGCAGCTCGTCCGCTACCACGACATGATTCCAATGATTCAACCGGACACGATGCCCCAGTTGCGGGACATTCGTTGGCATCACAACTCGATTCGCCAAAGCCCCGCCAGCATTTTTGTGTGCAATTCAGAGCCCACCCGCGAGAATCTGGTTGACGTGTACCCTGAGCTGCGTGACCGGAGTGCCACGATTCCGTACATGCTCTCGGACGCGTACCGCCCTGAACCAAATGAATCCTTGATCAACTCGATCATCCGCACTCGGCGCTCGACGGCCACCGGTGATGCGCCGCGCAGGCCGCTCAAACATACGCCGCGGTATATCATGGGAGTATCAACGCTCGAGCCGCGAAAGAACTTTCCCGGGCTGATTCAAGCTTTCAATTCCGTGCGCTTTCGAAATTCGGTAGCCCGATCAGTGCCCAACCTGAAACTGCTCATCGTCGGCTCACCAGGCTGGCGATTCGAGCCAACTCTGGATGCCATGCGCGAGCTTGTGGCGCGAGGCGACATCATCCACCTTGAATCCGTCACGTCCGAGGAATTGCGCGTGCTTTATTCGCAAGCCGAAGCGCTCGTCTATCCTTCGCACGCCGAGGGTTTCGGCTTTCCACCGGTGGAAGCCATGCAGTGCGAAGTGCCGGTCATTGCCTCTGACATTCCCGAACACCGCTGGGTCCTCGGCGACGCGGCGCTGTATTGTGATTCTTACGACGTTAGATCGATTGCCGACAGCATCGAACGAATGATTGCCGCTGAGGATTCACCCTCGCTGCAGCGCGAGCTCGTTGCCCGCGGACGGCGCCGCATTGAGCGGTACTCGCTGGAGCGATGCCGAGAGCAGTGGCTTGAACTCCTGCAGCGTTTGCACGCGGGGGAGTCGGTCGCGACCGACACAGCTCCCACCGAGACTGAATTCGTCTCGCGCGGCTCGATGGATCGAGCTGCTTGAATCTGGAGAAAGGAATCGCCATGAAGGTCGCCATTATTGGCACAGGCCGAGTCGGCCTGCCGCTTGCGTTGTCGCTGGTCGACTCCGGTGTGCAGGTCTTGGGGGTGGACTTGAACGAACGTGTGCGGCACTCGATCAACATCGAGCGACGGATGCCGTTCGATGAGCCCGGCTACGATGAATTGGTGGCCTCCGGCAAGCTGCACATCACTGGCGATATACACGACGTCGCGGATTGCGATTATTTCATCGTCACAGTCGGCACGCCGCTGCTGGCCCACATCGAAACCGATCTGTCATACGTCACCAAAGTGATCGAATCCATTTGCGAGTTCCTCGCGCCCGGCCAGACGATCATCATGCGGAGCACGACCGCGCCCAAGACGACCGCGTACGTGGCCAATCTGATCGAGACTCGGACCTTTCACAAAGTCGGTCGCGACGTCCATCTGGCCTGCTGTCCCGAACGGATCGTCGAGGGCAAAGCTCGCGAAGAATTGCACAAGCTGCCACAGATTATCGGCACCGAAGACGGGGCCAGTGCCCAGGCCGCCGAACGACTGTTTCACGCACTCGGCGTTGAACCGATGCATTGCGATTGGGCCACGGCCGAACTGGTGAAACTATTCTGCAACGTCTCACGTTACGCTTATTTTGGCATCATCAACGCATTGTCGATGATCGCGCTAGATCAGGGCGTTGAACCGCACGAAGTCCTTGAATTGGCCAATCGCGACTATCCACGCAAGCTGCACGGAAAACCGGGCTTCACCGCCGGGACTTGCTTGCGAAAGGATTTTGGAATGTTGGCCGAGGGCTACTGGAGCGGCGGCTTTCTCACCGAAATGTGGCGAGTGAACGAGTCGCTGCCAAAGTACCTCGTCGACCTAACAGTGCGTCGCTATGGCAGTCTGCGCGGCAAGCGACTGGCAGTGCTGGGCTACTCGTTCAAACGCGACGCCGACGACGTACGCGATTCGCTCGCGCCGAAGCTAATACGCTATTTGCAACGCGAGACGCCGGCCAAGATCCTAGTTAATGATCCTTTTCTCACGGCCGATCAGATCGAGCCGAGCCCCGGCGTCGAGTTCACATCCAGTCTCGACGTCGCGCTGCGTGACGCGGAGTTTGTGCTCATCGCCACGAATCATTCGCTCTATAGCCGCGAACGCGAAAAAATCGTTCACGCGGCGCGAGTGCATGGAACTCGCGTGGTAGACATTTGGGATTGTTGTGATTTGGGCCGAGTCACGTTTGACCAGGATTCTCTTCAGGCCAAAACAACCCTTAAACTTTGCCGCACGGCGGCCTAGAGACGGTGTAAAAATGTCGCGGATCATGGTCACCGGCGCGGCCGGCTTTATCGGTTACCACTTGGCTCGGCACCTCAGCGAGAGGCCGGACGTCGAACTCGTGCTCGTCGACAACCACTCGCGCGGCGCGAACGACGAACTTTACCGCAAGTTGTGCCAACGACCGAACGTCGAGCCATACACGATCGACCTCTGCGATCCGGCAGCCGTGGCAGCCTTGCCCGACGATGTCGATACGATCTATCACGAAGCCGCGCTCAATGGCACGCAAAACTTTTACGAGCGGCCATACGAGGTCCTGAGGTCGGGCACCCTTCCGACCTTCTACTTGATCGACAAGTATGCCGGCACCAAAAGACTGACTCGCTTCGTCTATGCCGGCACGCCCGAGTCATACGCGTCGACGGTCACGAAGTTTGACTGGCCCGTGCCAACGGATGAAAACGTGCCGTTGTGCGTGGACGACGTCTTTAATGAGCGATGGTCCTACGCCGCCGCCAAGATTCACGGCGAAGTGCTGGTGATTAATGCTTGCCGCCAGTTCAACGTGCCATTTTCGATTATTCGATACCACAACGTGTTTGGCCCACGCATGGGCGACAAGCACATCGTGCCCGACTTTCTCACGCGGTTGCGTCGCGGCATTGCCGAACTGTATGGCCACGGCGATACGCGGGCGTTCCTCTACATCGACGACGCCGTGAAAGCCACGCGACTGGTGGGTGAGTGCGAACGGACGGCAAATCAAGTCGTCAACGTCGGCGGCAACGAGGAACTGACGATGCTTGAACTGGCACAGCGCATGATGCACCTTGTCGGACAGAGTCCCGACGATATCACGCTGCACCCGTCACCGGCCGGAAGTGTCAAGCGGCGTCTGCCCTCGATCGCAAAGTTGCAGGATCTCACCGGCTTTCGTGCTCGGTGGTCGCTCGACGACGGGCTACGAGAAGCGATCCGCTTTTACTCTCCGGAGTTGCTTCCGGTCGACAGTCTCGCTAGTGCGCAATCGTCCTAGCCGATTGACTGACTTGGACGCGCTGCAGCATTAGGCCGCTCGAAGCGCCGGCACAAGCGTAGACCGATTGCGAATCGATCGAAAGTCTTCCCAGGCGTCCATCACCAGGTCGTGAAACTCGCGGCGGAAGCGGGCCTGTCCGAAACGCTCGGCATTGGCCCGACAGGCGGCGGCTTGAATCGCGAATGGTTCACTTTCGAACGTCTGCACGGCTGCCACGACAGACTCGGCAGTCTGCTCGTCAAAAAGCACCCCAGTCGGCCGCTCTCGGTCCAAATCTCGTACGATCTCGGCACACCCACCCTTGCCGAAGGCAATCAGCGGACAACCAGCGGCCTGGGCCTCGGCCAGCACGATGCCAAAGTCTTCGCGCCCGGCAAACAGAAACGCACGTGCCCGCTCCAAGTGCGATCGAAGCACATCGAAGCCCTGATAACCCAATAGCGTCACGTTCGGCGTAGCCCTCGCTTGAAGCGCCTCGAGTTGTGGTCCCTCGCCGATCACTACCAACCGCTTTTGAGGCATCCGAGCGAACGCCTCGACCAGCACGTCCGTACGTTTGTAGGGGACGAGACGCGAGGCGGTTACATAGAATTCGTCGCGATCGCTACGCGCGGCAAACGAATCGATATCAACTGGCGGGTAAATAACCCCGGCCGTACGACGATATGTCTTTTCAATACGTCGTGCAATAAACTCGGAGTTTGCCACAAACGCGTCGACGCCGTTGGCACTGCGAGCGTCCCACATTCGCAGCTTGTGCAGCATCCAGCGAGCAAGCATTCCCCGCATCCCGTGGTCTAAACCCGCACCGGAAAGGTATTCATGTTGGGCATCCCAAGCATATCGCATGGGTGTGTGGATGTAGCTGACGTGCAATTGGTCGGGGCCGGTGATCACACCTTTGGCGACGCAGTGATTGCTAGAAATGATCAGATCGTACCCCGAGAGGTCAAACTGCTCGATCGCCAGGGGCATCAACGGCAGATAATTTTGGTAGGCACGACGTGCGAACGGCATCCGCTGCAAGAAGCTGGTGCGAACGGTCTTGCCGCAGAGAAAACCTCGCTCTTGTGCGGGCACGAAATCGATCAGGCTGAACACGTCGGCCTGCGGAAAGATGGCCAACAGTTGCTCCACGACTCGCTCGGAGCCCGCATACGTAACCAACCAATCGTGAACGATTGCCACTCGCACGTTGAGGCCCTCGCATCTTCCCTGAAATGAGTTCGGAGCGGCGTATCCCTGCCGCACTCCGGTCAACCTAACACACTGGCGGAAAAGCGAGAACCTCGCTTTGTTTACACCGCGATAGCACACTCCGAGCGGGTTTGGGTACGGCCGCTTGGTTGAGCAAAGTCAAACCGCAAACGTCCCGCGGACCGTGGATGACGTGGGACGTTGACCTGGGACGCAGTCAACCACTTGGCGGCGGTATCTCCCGGAACCCGCAGGGCTGCATTCGGAACCGGGTCGAAGAAATCATGGCAATCTTGGCTTGAGGGCCTAACCGGGCTGAACACGTCCCGTTGGGGGGTCTTTGCGTCGGGCGGGCCGTATCGCAGCGGGTTGAAGTTGTGCAAAAATCGCCGGCCGCGGGTGGAAAATTCCGTGCCCTGGCGTTCCAGACGTATTAAAATGTGGTTGGTGCGAGCCGGATCGCCGATCAAGGGGCAAAAAGCGGCGCAAGGGCATCTCAAGAATGCCGGCGGCTCGCCAGGAACAGAGGAGACTTCGTGATGCGATTTTGTGCAGTTACTCTGAGTCTTGCGCTGCTTGGCTGTTTTGCCACGTCGGCATTTGCGCAAGGCGGTGGTTGCCGCGGTGGCGGTCGTGGCCCCGCGATGGGATCAATGGGAACCGAACGGGCTTCGGCATTCCGTATGCCTCTGGTCAATTCGACCGAAATGGCACAGCGTTACATGCTGCAGGTCCAACAACAGGAAATGGCCCGGACGAACTATCTGCAAATGCAACAGTCGGCCAGGCAGTTTGCACAGCAAGCGGCCGATGTAAAAAAACAGAAGCGCCAAGAACGCATTGCCGCGCTTAGGGAGCGTCGAGCCGCGGAAGTTGCCCGGCGCGAGGCGGCCATCGCTCGCCGCAAAGCAAGCCAATCTGAAGTGGCAACGTATAACCAAACTGCATCGCTGCCCTGAAGGTTGCTCTAACTTCGACGCATCCGCTCCAGCACGTTGCGCGTTATTTGCTGCACGCGTGCATCAGGGCCATGTGGTTCGGTGTAGACCTTCGGCCGCACATATCCTGGCGGTGCGCTGACGCCATCGGCCCACCAACAGGTTGCGGCGTTGAACACGAAATTGCCCTTTGGTCCCGGATAAACCGTGGCGGTGTATTGGCCGCCATTTGGCTGGCCAGGGGCCAGCTGTGTGGGCCCAGTGGCCACGACCTCCAGCCCAGGAATCGCGGCCGGATCGCCGTGCCACTCCCAACCGATCAGGCCCGCAATGCGATCACCCTCTCTCATTCCGGTTCCGCCATAGATCCAATGGTCCGGCGCGGTGCAAACCCAGTCGGCGCCACCCGTGACCGGTCCTGTGCTGTGCGCACCGATCAGTTCGTTTGCATAAGGCCGCTTGTGCTCGAGCGCCTTCATGTGTTCGAAATCGCGCATGCCACCCGGCGGTCCAAACACGCCCACGCGCTCAATCGACCGGGTGGCCGGATCATAAATCACACGGCCGCACACGGCATTACCGGAAAAAAAGCCGACGTTGACTCCCGCCCGAATCGCGGCTTGAACGTTCTGGAACATCTCGATCGTCCAGTACTCATCGTGCCCCACGCTCAAGAATCCTTTGGCTCGTTTCAGGCCGCGGGGGTGGCGGTGCGTGTCCAGGTTCGAGACGTAGGTGACGTCATACCCTTGCGACTCCATCCAAAACGCGAGCGGGAATTCCCACAGAAAGAACTCGCCCGACCCCGTGGATAGCGGTGCATCGACGATTTGGCAATACTTTCCGTAGGGACGATTGAAGCTGACTCGCACGTCGCCGCCCCAGTACCACGGGTGAGTGCCATCATCATAGAGCGCGAATTGGCTTGGCCAGCGATTGTAGGCTTGCCAGGTAAAGTCGCTCACCTGAAACATGAAATCAGCCTGACGATCGTCGCGCACAACAAATGTCACATAGCTCTGCCAGCCGCCTTGCTCGGCGGTTAGTTTGCCGACGTAGACGCCACTGGGCCAGTCGCCCGGTATCTGCAGTTCGGTGGCTGCCTCCCAATCGCAATTACGAAGCCGCTTGGCATCGACGGGTGGGTCGGTTTGCATATTGCCCTCGAACCTGCCGAGCTGCCGCATCAGGCGCCCGCCGTCGCCGCCGTACCATCCGAGTCGATAGACGTCGATCGTAAACCGCGAGGCTGGGTTGGTACTGACGTATAGGCGAACCGTCTCGCCGGCAATCGCACTCGCGTGGGAGCAGTAGCCCTCGATCCACCGGCAGCGATACTTCGTGGCCGGATCGACCCCCGTCTTGGAGAGCATCCACTCGCGCGTGCCGACTCTGGAATTCTCTTCACGGATCGAACCCGAAGTCTCGCTCGCCCGGGCGATCGGCGGCAACCCGAATAGCGCGAATCCGGCCGTACGCGCGACTTGTTTCAGCGCAGCGCGCCGTGTAGAACGACGATCATCCATCTTTATGGCCTCAGTTTCAGAGTTGCCGGCATTTCACGGAAAAGCCTACGCCGCGCGTGCGGCGTCCCACTATAATAGCCGCCCAGCGGCAACGCCGACCCCTGTGTGACTTGCGAGGCGACGGTTATGGCCCTTGAATCCAGCTTGTTTTCCGTTAGCTATGCCGGCTTATGGGGTCAACAACGGCTTGACCTGCCGGATTTCATCGCTCGCGCCGCAACACTCGGCTATCGAACCGTGATGCTCATGGGCAAGCGGCCTCATTTGTCGCCATTGGACTCCGGCGAGCAAACCTTGAACGCGGTACGCGAGGCGCTTGAGCGGCACCAGGTGCGCTGCGCCGCGATTGCCGGATATACAGACTTCTCGGCGCAGTGCGCGGCCGAAGTTCCGTTCGTGGAAATGCAACTACAGTACGTAACTTCGCTCTGTCGATTGGCATCGACACTAGAGGCGAAACTCGTGCGAATTTTCACGGCATACGAATCGCAAGATTCCAATCCAGCCTCTGCTTGGAATCAAGTGGTGGCATGCTTGCGCGAGTGTGCCGATGTGGCAAATGACCACGGTATCACGCTGGCCGTACAAAATCATCATGACGTAGGCGTCGAAAGCGCGGCGCTGCTGGAGTTGCTTGAAGATGTTGACCGCCCGAACGTTAAACTAGGATTCGACGCTTGGTCGCCCGCGTTACGAGGCGAGCCGCTGTTCGACGCCGCTCGCCGAATGGCCCCCTACACGGTGATGACCACCAACGCCGACTACGTTCGTATCGCTCGTTTTCGCTATCGTCCGGAGCTGGTCAACTACGAGCGAAACTCGCCCGACCTCGTGCGGGCCGTACCGTTTGGTCAGGGATTTATCGACTACGAAGCGTTCTTCGCCGGACTGCGCGAGGGTGGGTTCGACGGCCTCGCCAATTACGAAATGTGTTCGCCAATTCGCGGGGGCGGCGCGTCAGAGAAATTGGACGCCTATGCACGTGGTTATCTCGATTGGTTGTCGCGGTACGAGGACGAGTGATGCGGCAAAGTCGGCCAAGCCCGGCTGAGCACTACTGTGAAACGGCCGCTGAGCAGCCGTGGCCCACTTCCGCTGGTTGCCCCTGTCAGAAACGCGCAGTATCATAAACGCCGTTGGAAATGACCTGCGACCGGGGGCCGAATCCCGCCTGGCCCCGCGCGCTGGAGGGCCCTCCGAACCATGCGACATGCCGGCGTCCTACTGCTGTTTGCTTTCAGCGCTTCACCCGCGCTGTGTGCGGTCGAAGTCGACTACAACCGCGACGTAAAGCCGATTTTGGAGAAGCATTGTTATAGCTGCCATGGCGCTCTACGGCAGAAGTCGGATCTACGGGTTGACCATATCACTTTCCTGCGGTCTGGCGGCTTTCGCGGGCCGGCCCTGACCGGCGACAGCAGCGAAAGCCCGCTGATCCAAGCGATCGCTGGCTCGGGCGATATCGAGCAAATGCCGCTGGATGCCAAGCCGCTGTCCGCCGAGCAAATCGCCACGATCAAAGCCTGGGTCGACGCTGGCGCGGCAGCACCGGATGAGCCGCTACCCGAGGATCCGGTCGCACATTGGTCGTTTCAGAAGCCCGCGCGGCCCCCATTGCCGGAAGTGAAGAATGCCGATTGGGCGTCGAACCCAATTGACCGCTTCGTATCTGCATCGCATGAACGCGAACAACTCCGGCCGGCGCCGCCCGCCGACAGGAATCTGTTGTTGCGCCGGGTGTACGTTGATTTGATTGGTTTGCCACCCACGCCGGAAGAACTGCGAGCGTTCCTGGCCGACACGTCGAATGATGCCTACGAAAAAGTCGTCGACCGACTTCTTGCCAGCCCACGTTACGGCGAGCGTTGGGGACGTCACTGGATGGATGTTTGGCGCTACAGCGATTGGGACGGATACCAGGCCGAAGTTCGTGAGAGCCAGCCGCACATTTGGCGGTGGCGCGACTGGATTGTCGAATCGCTGAACGCCGACAAGCCCTATGACCAGATGGTCGAGGAAATGCTGGCAGCCGACGAAATCGCCCCGCTGGATGAGGACGCGCGGAGGGCTACCGGTTTTCTGGTCCGCAATTGGTACAAGTTCAACCGAAACGTCTGGCTCGACAACACAGTGGAACATACTTCCAAGGCGTTTTTGGGTGTGACCATGAACTGTGCTCGCTGCCACGACCACATGTACGACCCGATCTTGCAGACGGACTACTATCGCTTTCGCGCGTTCTTCGAACCCCATCAGGTACGCACCGATCGAGTGCCGGGAGTCAGCAACACCAAGCAGGATGGTCTGGTACACGCGTATGATGCAAACGCCGACGCGCCCACATACTTGTTCATGCGCGGCAACGAAGGCAACCCGGATAAGGACAACCCGCTTTCCCCGGGTGTACCAAAGGCACTGGGTGGCGACGAATTGCGGATCGTGTCCGTCGCGCTGCCGGCCGAGACTTACTACCCGGGCTTGCGGAGCTTTGTGCAACAGGAAATGCTCGCCAAGGCCATATCTGACGTTGACCGGGCAGAAAAATCAATTGGACATGCCAATGCAGCGCTGGCTGAATTGCGAAAGAGGCATGCCGAGCTTCTTGCCGCCAAGGAGACTTCGAAATCGACCGATCCACCGGCAGGTAACGGTGCCGACGCTCCGATGGAACCTGCCAAGGAAAACGGCGAGACCGATTCCACGGCGAATCCTGAACGCCTGAAGGGAGAAGTGGCCACGGCCCAACGCGCGGTGTCGTTGGCCGAGTCTGAAGTCCTGGCTGCCGCCGGACGGCTCGTTTCGGTGCGGGCGACGATCGCAGCTGACAAGGCCGCTTTTGCTTCGCCACCGCGAGAGGACGCCCCCCTGCTTGCCCGCGAGGCCGCCCGTGCCGAGCGCGTGGCCAATGCCCAGCAGTCGCAGCTCGACTTGCTGCGGGCCGAGATGGAATTGTCCGACGCGCAGACTGCCGCACCATCCGACGAAAAGTCCGAGCAACGCGTGGCAGCCGCGAAGAAGAAGCTCGAAACGGCAAAAAAGGTTCGAGAAGAACATCAGGGTGCGCTCGCCAAGAGCGACAGCGACTATGCCCACTTCGGTGACGTCTATCCCGACGCAAGCACTGGTCGGCGCGCGGCGCTAGCCCGCTGGATCGCCTCGAAGGACAATCCGCTCACGGCCCGGGTGGCCATCAATCAGATCTGGATGCGGCATTTCGGCACGCCACTGGTCGCCAGTGTGTTTGATTTCGGCCTGCACGGGGTCGAACCCACGCATCCGAAATTACTCGATTGGCTGGCCGTCGAATTGATGGAACAAGATTGGCAGATGAAGGCCATTCATCGACTGATTGTGATGAGTCGCACCTACCAGATGCGGTCGGGTGCCACCGATGCATCGAATTTGGCACGCGACCCGGAAAACCGCTACCTATGGCGCGCCAATCCTCGACGCATGGAGGCCGAGGTCATTCGCGACAGCACGCTGTACGTGGCGAATGCGCTCGACGTCAGAATGGGTGGCCCCGAACTCGATCAGGAAAGCGGCATGAGCGTGCCTCGCCGCAGCCTGTATTTCCGCAGCAGTAAGGAAAAGAAGATGACGTTCCTCGATACCTTCGACCGAGCGAACGTAACCGATTGCTACCGACGCAGCGAGACAGTGGTCCCACAGCAGGCGTTGGCGATGGTCAATAGCTCCCTCTCGCTCGCCCAGGCGCGGAAGCTGGCCGGAAACATGACAGCCGAGCTAGATGCGCAACCGGCTTCGGAAAGTGACCGGAAATTCATTGCGGCTGCCTTCGAACGAATCCTTTGTCGGCCGGCCACGGACGAGGAAACCAGCACTTGTCTTGAGTTCCTCACCGAACAGGCGGCGCGACTGGCGCAGTCAAACGAGCTCGCGGCGTTCACGGCGGGTGACGCAAATGCGGTGGAGCCAGCAGCCAATCCGCAGCAACGCGCTCGCGAGAATCTGGTCCATGTGCTACTCAATCACAACGACTTTTTGACCGTGCGGTAGCATCATGAACACTCCCTCAAATCGCTCCAGCCGTTCGTTTCGCATGATGCCACGCCGTGCCTTTCTGGCCGACGTCGGCATGGGTTTCACCGGCCTCGCCCTGGGCGAACTGTTAATGCGTGACGGTATCGTGCGGGCGAACGAAGCAGCCGCTTGGTCGCCCCCCACCGGGCAGCCGCATTTTCGACCCAAAGCCAAGAGCGTGATCTGGATCTTTCTGGTCGGCGGCATGAGCCACATGGAAAGCTTCGACCCCAAGCCGGCGCTCAATGAGTTTGCCGGTCAGGAGATTGGCCAAACGCCTCACAAGGATGTGCTCACGGCAAGTTTCGTCTCGGAAAACCTGCGGGTCGTGGTGCCGAACGATGCCAACGGCCACATCCGCCATAAGTTGTACCCGTTGCAGGTCGGGTACAAGCCGCGCGGACAGAGCGGCCTGGAGATCAGCGATTGGTTTCCCCATGTGGGCGATTGCGCCGACGACTTGGCCGTGGTGCGCTCTGTCTGGACAACCGACAATAACCACGGCGCACAACTTCAGTTTCATACCGGCCGGCACGTGCTTGAAGGCCAATATCCCACGATCGGTTCCTGGGTGCACTACGGACTCGGTTCGATCAATGACAACCTGCCAAGCTTCGTCGTGCTGGGTACGCCGATCGCCGATTGCTGCGGCGGAATTGGCGCGCATGGCGCCAACTACCTGGGACCTGAGCATAGCGGCGTGCAATTGGGCGTGGATCCCAAAAATCCGCTGCCATTCGCTTCCCCGGGAACTGACGTCTACCAAGAGGAACAGCAGGCCGAGTTCGCCCTGCTCAACAAACTGAATAGGCTCGCGTCAGTCGAGTATCCGGAAGATGCCGCAATCCGGGCTCGCATCAAATCCTATGAACTCGCGTTCCATATGCAAGCGGCCGTGCCGGACGTGGTCAATTGTGCCACGGAAACCGCGGCTACCCAACAACTTTATGGTCTGGATCAGAAGACCACCGAAACGTTTGGCCGGCAGTGCCTCGTCGCCCGCCGACTCGTCGAACAAGGTGTCCGATTTGTGCAGATATTCCATGGTTCCAACGGCGGCGCTGGCGCCTGGGACGCCCATGGCAATTTGAAGAATGGCCATTCAAAGCTCTGTGGGCAGATCGACCAGCCGATCGCGGCACTGCTTAAGGACCTCAAGCAGCGCGGTCTGCTGGACGAAACGATGATCGTCATCGGCACCGAATTTGGCCGTACTCCAGGAACCCAGGGAACCGACGGCCGCGATCATCACCCGTTTGGTTTTTCGGTCGTGATGGCCGGCGGTGGACTCAAGGGGGGCATCGCACACGGGGCCACCGACGCCCTCGGCTTCCATGCGATCGAAAGCCGACACTACGTCACCGACATCCATGCCACCGTGCTGGAGCAATTGGGCATCGATCCGCGACGCTTGGAAGTGCCGGGCCGGAAGCGGCTCGACATGGACTATGGGCAGCCGATCCGCGAGATCATTGCCTGACCAGCGGATGCCTTCGTCACGCGGTTCGCTGCGTTTTCGCGATCGGCGCGCGACTTGTCCGGACAGTCGCCTGCCGTTTTGGCTCCCAAAACAACGACAGTTCCTGCATGCCCAACAGCCACGCGACGGCAAGGTAAACGCTAATCCCCAGAAAAAGGGCAACGACCAGATTCACGCTTTGTGCAAACGTCGAAGTTGCCAACATTGGCGAGGAGCGCTGCCAAAAGCCGACCGCCAAAGCCATCGCGACGGTTGCAAGGGCTCCTCGTATCAGCGTTGAATTCAAGTCTCTCCAGGCCAGCGGGCTGCCGGCCCGCGAAAAGAGCACCAAAAGCAGCACAACCTGAATACTGGCCGCCAGCGCCGTCGAGAGGGCCAGTCCACGTTCGGCCAGCGGCCAAATCAAAACCAGCGTGACGACCAAGTCGATCCCCACAGCGAGCATCCCCACGCGAACCGTGGTCGAGTGTTTTCCCAGGGCATAGAAGCCTCGAACCAATACTGGCAAGGCGCAATATGCCCAGGCCGCACTCGCATAGCAGGCGATCATCATCGCCGAGCGATGGGCGTCCTGTTCGGTAAACGCTCCGCGAACGAACAACAGCCGCATGATTGGTTCCGCGATTAGGATCAGGCCCACGCCGGCCGGCAGTGCCGTGAACCAGACGAGCCGCAGGCCCACGGTCAGGTCATCTCCTATCTGGCGCCGGTCTCCTCGTGCCGCGTGTCTTGCAAGTGCCGGATAAATCACTGTGGCAATGGCTACTCCCAACACGCCGACCGGCAACTGATAAAAACGCTCGCCGTAATAGATGGCCGCGGCAGCACCCGTTTCGAACGGGTAGTCAACCATGTCACCCAGCCACGCGATTGTCCGCGAACCGCCCGGTGCCGCCAGCGCTACGGCCAATAGACTGTCGATCAGGGTATTCATTTGCGTCACGGCCAGCCCGAAGGCGATCGGCGGCATGGCTCGCAAGACTTGCCGGACCGCCGGCGCCGTGGCGTGCCAATCAAACTCAAAACGAAAGCCAGTGAGATAGAGTGGGACGAGGAGCACCGCCATTTGCAGAACGCCGGAAAGCAATACCGCAGTCGCCAACACGTAAGCCTGAGCTATCTGATCGCCCGCCCAGTGGGGAGCGATTAGCCAGGCCGCCGCCAGCCAAGAAAGGTTGAGCAACGCGGGCGCTACGGCAGGCCAGCGGAACTGAATCAGTCCCTGAAGCGATATGGCAAGCTGGGCCGCGATGCAAATAAAGATCATATAAGGCAGCAACACGGCCGTCAGACCAATCAGCGGTGAATAGGTGTCCCCATTGCCGGCCATCCGCCACCAAGCGAGGCAGATGACCTCGCCCACAATTACGACCGCCGCCAGCACGACGGTCAGCAAGGCAAGCACCACGCTCAGTAGCCGCCAGGCGTTTCCGGGCGACCGCTCATGTTCGGCCGTGAACGCAGGCAACAGGCTGGCCGCCAGCGCGCCTTCACCGAAAACTCGTCGCGAGAAATTCGGCAGCCGCAGTGCCACGACCAGGGCGTCCATTACCCCGCCCTCCCCAAGGCCCAAAAGCGAGGCCGTGACAATGTCGCGTACCAGCCCCAACAGGCGGCTGGCCAGCGTCCCGAGACTGGTCGTCCGAAAGCCATGCACGATTTGTCGAGCGGAATCGCGGTTCATGGCCGGGTATGTTAGGCCGACGTGCAAAACGGGGAAAGGCGGAATCGCTCGTCGATACGGATCCGAACTGCGTCTGGCGACCCCGAAGTCCAACGGTTGCCAAAGTGGGGTGATTTGGAGAAGATTCTCCTACGTGAAATGGAGGTCCGATACCCGGCAGTCCGCTAGGAGCAATACAGTGGCCGAGCGATCTAAATACCAAGAAAAGATTATCAAGAACTACTACGAGAACAAGGACGCCATCGCGCTGCAGCGCCTTGGCGAGTTGGTCACGGAACTTTACCTAGCCGAGGGCAAGAGCCGCGAGCGGAAATGGAAGAGCGTTGTCGGGGCACTTGAGAAATTGAGAATTCCGCAGAACCGCATCGACAACCTGGTCAAGCAAGACAACCCGGCCCTGATCGCCAAGCTCGTCGAAGAGTTGATGGCCAGGAAGTAAGCGAGGATCCCAATGGCCACCAACGCCGAACAAGTCTCCCAGCTTCGCTGGAAGAAGTTTCCCGTACTCAACGACGGCTATGTCTGCCTGGTCGACATCATGGGAGACGATCAGTCCGTCGTGCAGGCAGCCCGAGTCAGCTACGGCGAAGGTACTCGCAAGGTATCCGACGATCGCGGTCTGATTCGTTACCTCTTGCGGCATCGCCATACAACGCCATTCGAAATGGCGGAGATCAAGCTGCTGGTGCGCGTGCCGATGGACTGTTGGCGACAGTGGATTCGGCACCGCACGGCCAACGTAAACGAATATAGTACTCGCTATTCGCTGGCGATCGACGCGATGCAAACGACTCCCCCCGACGGCTGGCGCACGCAGGCGGCCAACAACCGGCAAGGTAGCGGCGCGTCGATTGAGCGTAGCGACGGCGAAAAACTTACGGCCGCCGAAGCCGAATTCCAGCGCGCTTCGCGTGATCTATACGAAGAGCGGATTGCCCAGGGTGTGGCACGCGAGCAAGCTCGCAAGGACTTGCCACTCTCAACCTATACAGAGGCCTACTGGAAAGTCGACCTGCACAATCTATTGCACTTCCTGGCGCTACGGATGGACAGCCACGCCCAATGGGAAATTCGCGAGTACGCCACAACGATCGGCGAGCAAATCGTCCAGCCACTGTTTCCACTGGTCTGGGAAGCATTCGTCGACTACCGCATACAGGGCGTTTTCCTGACTCGTCTCGACCGGGACGTGATTGCGCGGCTGATGCAACGACTTGCCGCCAGCGGTCGCGCACAGGCCAACGAAGAGGATTTTCTTGCCGTGCAGGACCCCACGTGGGTAGATCTAGCCCGCTGTCGCGAGCGGGACGAATGCCGCGAGAAGCTCCAGCTACTGAAGGTTCTGCCCGCATAGGATCCCTTCCGTCATGGCCGAAAGCACCGAACAAGAACTGATCCGCCTCACGCAGCAGTTGCTCGACAGCATTGCCCAGGCCGATTGGAAAACCTACAGCGAACTGTGCGACCCAACCCTCTCGTGTTTCGAGCCGGAAGCGGTCGGGCATCTGGTCCAGGGGATGGACTTTCACCGCTACTACTTCGACCTTGGCGCCGGCAGCGGGCCGCGCAACACGACGCTCTCGTCTCCCCACGTGTCGCCTGCTGGGCGAGACGGCTATTGTCAGTTACGTGCGACTAACGCAACTTCTGAACGAATCCGCCGTGCCAATCACGACAGCCTTTGAAGAAACACGCGTCTGGCAGCGGCAAACCACTGGATGGAAGCACGTTCATTTCCACCGCTCGCGCGGCACGTGAAGAATTTGAGTTGTCGCCTCGTGACAATTAGACGGTGGCGGGGTGAGGACGGTCCAGGCAGGCAAGCGGCTCGATTTCGCCGGCCTCGACCATCCGCTCGACGATCTCTTGCCGGTAGATCGGCACATAGCCGGGCGCTTTGATGCCGATTTGCACGCGATTGCGATCAACCGCCACGATCGTCACGACAATATCGTCGTTGATCACGATGGATTGACCGCTCTTGCGAGAAAGAAGTAACACGGCGAGTCTCCAATTTGAAACAGACCACCTGAGTGCGTCGAGGGCCACACTCGATACGCCTCAAGTTTTGCTTGCAATCGTAGACACTGTTTGTGAGCAAATGATGAGCGTGCCTTGAATCTTTTGCGAGTTCGCAAGCCAGCCAACTCAGAACCAGCACGATACGTCCGATTCAGGCGCCGATGCACCAAATGACGCGTTCACGCCCTGTCGATTGGAAAGGCCAAGACCTCGGTCAGACGCATCGCGCCCGCAGCGAGCATCACAAGTCGATCGAAACCGAGCGCCACGCCCGATGATTCGGGCAGCCCGTTTTCCATTGCCGCCAGTAGTCGACTCTCCTCGGGCAACGTCGGTTTACCGTCCGCGGTGCGCTGGCGATTGGCCGCATGGTTTCGCTCGCGGAGAACGGCTGGGTCGAGAAGTTCGTGATAACCGTTCGCCAGTTCGATGCCCCGCACATAGAGTTCGAATCGCGCCGCCACGGGTGGCTCACCGTGCAGCCGGGCCAACGCCGCCTGGCTGGGCGGGTAATCGTACAGAATTGTCGGGACGCTTTGCCCCAACTGCGGTTCGACGAGGGATGTCAGCAGCAAGTTCAACCAGGCGTCACGATCGTCGTCAGCAAAGCTCTCTGAGGCAGAAAGGCCCCAGTGGCGGGCCGCGGCGACCAGGTCAGCAACGGTCGCCGTGTGAGGGTCGACGCCAACATGAACGGAAAATGCTTCCGCGTAGCCCACTTGTTCGGCAGGCCCAAGATTCAGCAACGCTTCAGACAAGTCCGAGAGCAACTGCATCCCTCGTGCGAGATCGTCGCCGCGGCGATACCACTCGACAATCGTGAACTCGGGGTTGTGCAACGCGCCGGCCTCACCCGCGCGGAATGCACGCGTAATCTGGTAGATGGCCTCGGCCCCCGCGGCAAGCAGGCGTTTCATGGCGAATTCGGGCGACGTCTGCAAGTACAGCGTGCGACCCACGTTCGGTCGGGCAGGGTCGTCAGGCAAAACGACCGTAAGCGGGTCGAGATGCCTGTCAATCACGGTGTCGGCCGATAGCAGAGGCGTCTCGACCTCGATGAATCTGCGATCGGCGAAGAACCTGCGTGTCTTGGCCAGCAACTCCGAACGCAAACGAAGTCGTTCCCAGTTGGCTGACGGTAGAAAATCAGCATGTTTGGCCGGCAACTTCACGGCAGTAGCTCACCAAGGCGTCGGGCAGAGCCTCCCGCGCAATTCACTCGCGGGCGCGTTCGAGGTATTCATTGGTGCGAGTATCGACGCGGATCAAATCGCCGATTTCAACGAAGGCCGGGCAGATCACTTCGGCGCCGGTTTCGAGCGTCACGGGTTTGGTGAGGTTCGTGGCGGTGTTGCCTTTGACAGCCGGTTCGCAATATTCGATCTTCAGTACGACATGATTCGGTGGCGAGACTGAGATTGGGTTGTCATTGAACAACACCATTGAGCAGTTCATACCTTCCTTCAAGTACTTCCAGGCGTCGTCAACCTGTTCCTTGGTCAGCTCGTACTGTTCGAAATTCTCATTGTCCATGAACACGAACATCTCACCCTGGCGGTAAAGAAATTGGGCTTGGATTTCCGTGATGTCGGCGGCTTCGAGCGAGTCGCCACCTTTGAACGTGCGGTCGAGTATCGTATTGCGGAGCAGGTTCCGCAGCTTGCACTTATAAAGGGCGTTACCCTTTCCGGGCTTGACGAAGTTGCATTCGACCATCAGATACGGATCGCCGTCGATCTGAACTTTCAGGCCCTTCTTGAAATCGCTGGTGTTGTAGCTGGCCACAGTCGTGTTTTCCTACTTCGTTTTGAACGTGTCGGGGATTATGCTGGACTAACTTGAAAGCTTCGAGAAACGCATCGCTGGTGCGGCAACTATGAGTACCGTCGAATCCTCAATTCTGGCAGAAAATGCGGCCACCGACATAACCAAGCCTGCATCCAATTGGATGCCACTGGCCGAGCCCCGCTACCAATCGTGGCAGGAGGCGGTCAAGGATGCCGTGCGAGACCCGAACGAACTCTGCCAACTCGTCGGTCTGCCGCCGCGGTTTGCCTCGGACGCAACGGGAGCTGCCGAACGGTTTCCGGTTTTTGCGCCCGCGGGTACGTTGCCCGCATGCGCCCGGAGACCCGGGCGACCCGCTCTTGAGGCAGGTGCTTCCTCTGAGGGACGAACTCGCCGAGGTCAAAGGTTTTGGCCCCGACCCGGTCGGCGACCGTGTCGCAATCCGATCCGCCGGTCTGCTTCACAAGTACCATTCCAGGGTTTTGATGGTAACAACTGGGGCTTGTGCCGTCCATTGCCGTTACTGCTTCCGGCGGCACTTCCCCTACGGGGATGGGCCAAAATCGCCGGATGACTGGAACCCGGCCCTGGCAGCCATCGCAGGCGACGAAAGCCTGCGAGAGGTCATCCTTAGCGGAGGCGATCCACTGATGCTTGTCGATGGCCATCTGCGGCAACTTGTCGAGCGGCTGGCCGAAATCAAGCAACTCCACCGGCTGCGCATCCACACCCGCTTGCCACTGATGATTCCCGAGCGGATTACTTCGGAATTGCTCAGCTGGCTGACCGCTACCCGGTTGACGCCAATCGTAGTGATTCACGCCAACCATGCTCAGGAACTCACCGGATCGGTTGTCAACGCCCTGGCACGGCTGTCGGACGTGGGAATTCCCATGCTCAATCAATCTGTGCTTCTGCACGGCATAAACGATGATCTGGATACCCTCACTAACCTCTGCGAGCGGTTGGTGGATTTACGGGTCATGCCGTACTATTTACACCAACTTGACCGCGTGGCGGGTGCGGCGCATTTTGAGGTCGATGAGATGAGTGGCCGAGAGCTGGTCCGAAAATTGCGCAGCCGTTTACCCGGGTATGCCGTTCCTCGGTACGTGCGTGAAACGGCGGGTGATGAAAGTAAGCTGATTTTGTTCTACGCGCGGAGTAATTTGCATGCCACGCTGCTTCATTACGTTAGTATTTTCCGCCAGCGTGCTGGCAGCGATTCCAGTCGATGCCGGGGCTGAGGACTGGCCAGCTTGGCGCGGTCCGCGCGGAAACAGCACCAGCCCGGTCGCATTGCCCGTCCAGTGGTCCGACGAAAGTGGCATCGCCTGGTCGACCGCACTGCCAGAATGGGGTACCAGCACGCCGGCAATTTGGAACAATGCCATCTTTGTCACAACCCAGCAGGATCAGAAGCTACTGGTGCTCAAACTCAATCGCCAAAGCGGCGCTATTGAATGGACGCAGCAGGTCGGGGCCGCGGAGGTACCCCGAGAAGCGCCGAGCGCGAGAAGCAGAAGTTCCATCGACTGCATAACCTCGCCAGCCCGTCACCAGTGACCGATGGCCAGACCGTCGTCGTGCATTTCGGAAACGGAGATCTGGCCGCCTATGATTTCGCCGGCCGCCAGCGTTGGAAGCACAACCTGCAAGACGAACACGGGACTTATACGATTTGGTGGGGGCACGCCAACAGTCCAGTGATCTTCGACGACACCGTGATCTCGGTCTGTATGCAAGATTCGCTCGCGGACCTGACGGAAAAGATCGCGCCCAGCTACCTCGTGGCCCACGATCTGCAAACCGGCGACGTGCGTTGGAAGTCAATGAGGTTGACCGATGCGCCATCGGAACAAGGAGACTCCTACACCACACCGATCGTGGTCAACATCGACGGCACGCGACAACTCGTTGTGATGGGGGCGAATCAACTCGACGGTTACGATCCCAGCACAGGCCGGCAATTGTGGTTTTTGCCAGGACTGGTTGGCGGACGCACGGTAACTGGACCAACCGCGGCCAACGGTCTGATCTATATAACGCATGGAATGCGGGGGCCGTTGTTGGCCGTCCGCCCCGGCGGGAGTGGCGAATTGCCAGTAAGCCGCGTCGTTTGGCGCTACGAAAAAGGGACTCCCGACACTCCCTGCCCCGTCGTCGAGCGTGGGCTACTCTTTACGGTGAGCGACGACGGAATTGCCAGGGCCTTTGACGCCAAGACCGGCAAGCTACACTGGACGCAACGACTGGGGGGCGATTTCAAGGCCTCGCCGCTAGCGGCCGACGGGCGCATCTACTTCTTAAATACGTCCGGGCTTTGCACCGTGGTTTCCGCCAACACAAGCTTCGAAATGCTCGCCGAGAACCAACTTGACGACAGCACTCTCGCATCGCCAGCCGCCGCCGCCGGGCAGTTGTTCATCCGTGGACGCCAGAGGCTCTATTGCCTTGGTACGAAATAGCGCGATACCCACCTGATGAAACGCGTCGCCTGGCTGACCGACATCCATCTCAACTTTCTTTCCGAGACGCGCGTGTCGGCGTTTCTGAATGAAGTCGTGGCCGCCAGGCCCGACGGCGTATTGATCAGCGGCGATATTGCCGAAGCGCACAACGTCTGCGACTTTCTCGACCAGTTGCAGACCGCGATTCGCGCGCCGATCTACTTCGTACTCGGCAATCATGATTTTTATCATGGTTCGATTCGTGACACGCGGCAGCGAGTAACCCGATTCTGCGACGAACACGCAGGCTTGCACTATCTTACGGCCGAAGCCGTGAACGCATTGGCAACGCACGTTGGCCTTGTCGGGCATGACGGCTGGGCAGATGGACGCCTGGGGGACTATCCCCGCTCGCTCGTAAAGATGCTTGACTGGAAGCTTATTGACGAACTCCAGTCGCACGATCGCAAATCACGCTGGGAGCTGCTCAAAGGACTGGCCGACGAAGCAGCCAACCATATTCGCCAGGTGCTGCCCGTTGCCCTGGAGTCCTACCGCGACGTCGTCCTGGTGACGCACGTGCCGCCGTTTCTCGAAGCCTGTTGGCATGAAGGTCGTATCTCCGATGCGCAGTGGTCGCCGCACTTCACTTGCCACGCCATGGGCCAGGTGATCCTTGAACAAATGGATGCCCATCCCGAAAATCGCCTCACCGTCCTCTGCGGACACACACACGGCCACGGAGAAGCTCAACCACTACGAAACGTGCAGGTGCTGACAGGCGGCGCGGAATATGGCGCGCCGCGGATCGCGGGTCTGTTTGAGTTCGATTGAGCCGCATCCAATACGAAACTGTGGCATGCGTCGAGTCGGTACTTGCGGCCCGTCATCTGCCGGTTGAAGCTCGTGCAAGACCCGTGTTACGATGCCCGTTTCGAAATCCACCCCAGCTAACATGTGCCCCCGGTTCAACACATCATGAAATTCGCCATCTGCAACGAAACCTTTCTTGACTGGCCATTCGACAAGGCCTTTGGCTTCGCCGCCGAGTGCGGCTATACGGGCATTGAAATCGCCCCCTTTACGCTGGCCTCGGACGCCAAGGACATCACCACCAACCAGCGCGAGGAAGTTCGTCGGTTGGCCGACAAAGAGGGCCTTGAAGTGGTCGGACTGCACTGGCTGCTGGCGAAGACCAACGGGTACTATCTGACGCATCCGGAATCGGAAGTCCGTCGTCGAACCGCGGGTTATGTCCAGGAGTTGGCTCGGCTATGCCGCGATGTGGGGGGGTCGCGGATGATCTTCGGATCTCCGCAGCAGCGGAACATCATGCCAGGAGTCGCGCCGGAGCAAGCCTTCGACTATGCGGCGGAGGTGGTCACCGAGTGTCTGCCGGTTCTGGAAGCGACCGGCGTGACATTGTGCATGGAGCCGCTCGCGCCGGCGGAAGGAAATTTCCTCAACACGGCCGACGACGCCGTGAAGCTCATCGAAAGAGTCGGCCACCCGCAGTGCCGTTTGATTCTTGATTGCAAGGCGATGTCGAGCGAGTCGACGCCGATCCCCGATTTGATCCGCCGACACATTGGAGTGTTGGCCCATTTCCACGCCAACGATCCCAACAAGCAGGGACCTGGCTTCGGCGAACTGAACTTCCAGCCCATCTTCGCGGCCCTGGGCGAAGTCGACTACAAAGGGTGGGTCTCGGTCGAGGTCTTCGACTACAGCCCTGGCATCGAGCGATTGGCGAAAGAAAGCATTGAGTACATGCAAGCCACGCTGTGTGCAGTGAGCGAAAGCTGAGCTCACGCGACCAAGCAAAATAAAACAGGCGGGCAAGCCCAAAGCTTCCGATCCGAGTCGATTGTATTCGCGGCGGAATCGTGCTACGCACTCGCGCCTTTGAGCTCGGCCAGGTGTTGGGCCGTGCCGACCAGGCGATCCCAGTTCTCATAGACGTACTCGGGAGGACCGCCGATTTGGGCGACGACCTGGGCCACGAGTTCCGTGGGCACCATCTCTATCGCATCCCATGGGCAGACCTTCAGGTCATAGGGATTCGTCTTCTTGCCTGGGATGTGCACACAGACTTCGCAGCCCACGCAACGTTCCAGATCGATTTCGCACCAGCTTTGCAGGTTTTCCTTGTCGTCGTACTGCTGGATCTTCACGATGCAGTCGACGGGGCAAACTTCCAAACAACTTTCGCACCCGGTGCAATTATCGGCATTAATAACGGCCAGTTCTTTGGGAACCTTCTTGCGGGGGCCTTGCTTGGCCATGGAACTCGTACCTCAGTCAAGATGGAGATCGCGAAGGAGTTCTCCGCGTGGCCTACAAACTACGGATTCGCTGCCAACGTGCGAACAGTCTAATCATAGGAACAAATCGGCAGGGAGCCAACCGCTTCGTCAGCGAACCTTGAAATCCGCGGTCACGGCCCCGCGTTTGGATGGAAAGTCACCGCGATTTGGACCTTTCGGCCGGTCAAAATGGCTTGCCTATTTGGCACCAGGAATTGACTCACCGGCCACCAATTCCGCGAAAGTCTGCCGGCGACGGACCAAGTGTGGTTGGCCGGCCTGAATGAGTACCTCGGCCGCCATCGGCTTGCTATTGTAGTTTGAACTCATCACGAAACCGTAAGCTCCCGCGCATTCGATAACCAGGTACTCGCCCACTTCGGCAACGGGCAGCATACGGGAGCGGACAAAGCCCCCCTCTTCTTGTGTGAAAATATCGCCCGACTCGCACAGTGGACCACCCACGACGACTTCGTGCAGCGGCCTCGTCAGCCCCCCCTGCCCGCTCGGAACCACCGACATATGGTGGTAAGCCCCGTAAAGAATCGGCCGGGCCAGGTTATTGAAGCCGGCATCGAGCAGGTAAAACGTGTTTGCCCCGCTTCGTTTGATGGCGCGAATCTGAGCCACCAGATACCCGCTCTCGGCGACAAGGTAACGTCCGGGTTCGATTTCCAAACGAACCTTGTGGCCAAACTCCTCCTCCAATCGCCCTCGCGTCGCGTTCCAGAGTTGGTAATAGGCATCGATATCGACTGGCTGATCTCCCTCACGATAGGGAATCGGCAAACCGCCGCCGGCGCTAATTGTCGTGATCGTGCGTCCGACTTCGCGGGCAGCTTGTTCCATGGCATCGCATACTTGGGCCAAATGCTCCAGGTCCGTGCCCGAGCCGATGTGCATGTGCAGGCCGGTGACGCCCAGGCCCTGATGATCCGCCGCGCGCAGACAATCGCTGAGTTGGGCGTGCCAGATGCCATGCTTTGATTGCTCGCCGCCGGTATTCGTCTTCTGGCTATGTCCGTGGCCGAATCCGGGATTCAGTCGCAAGGTGATCTCGCGGCCGGGGGCTATCTGGCCAAGTTGTTCGATCATGTCCGGCGAACCGCAATTGACGTGCAAACCATGTTCGGCGACCAGATCGAGCGCCTCGGCGTCAAAGATGTCGGCCGTATAAACAATCGGCGGAGGATCTCCCGTGGCCGAATAACCGGAGGCCAAAGCCCGCCGAATCTCGCCGGCACTCACGGCGTCGACGAGGACGCTATGACGTCGCACGAGATCGAGAATCGCCAGATTCGAACAGGCCTTCTGTGCAAAACGAACCGTGTCGAAGGCTTCCAGGTCCTCAATCCGCTCGACGATCTTGGTGGCGTCGTAAACATAGGTCGGCGTACCGAAATCGCGAGCCAAGGCCTCGACGTCGACGCCGGCGATTTGCGTGCGAAGCGGTGAGAATCGAGTCGCGCAGGTCATGCAGTAAACCTTCCTCGAACCATCTGTCGGAGAGCGTCAACTTAACGGCAGCGGAGCGGTTCCACGAACGGCTCAAACCGTTAGGTTAGCGGATCGCGGCTACCGGGAGAAGTGCCGCGGCTCATCCTCCAACGCGCCGAAATTCGGAGCCAGCCGCCCGGGCAGACACGGAAATGCCCGGCCAGGTTCGTGCCAGAGTGGATTAGACGACGTCGACATCCGGTAAGTGCGCTAAACCTCAAGCGAAAGCGGGTCCCAGTCAAAGTCCTTGTCGTCAGCCTGTTCCTGGTCATCCAATGTGGCCAGAGCGGCATTTACCGCCGGCGATGTCAGCGTGGCCGAGGGCGCAGAGGCGTTGCGGGGCGTGTCGGCCTTGGCAGCGGCGATCGACTCGGCACGAGCGGCGTTCTCTCCCGTGGATTCCTGGGCGGTATCATCAAACAACACGAAGGCCTCGTCCACGGCGGGTGCGGCGAGCGGTTCGGCCACCGCCGGCGCAGCGTGCGGCGCGGCGAAAGTGCGGAGCATGTAGTTCACCACCATCAGCAAGTCGCTGGATGAAAAGCATCCATCATCGTTGACGTCTAGGTAGTAGCTTGGCGTCGAACCATTGCTGGCAACGGCAGCCAGGGGCGCGGCGCCCTGCCCCCGCAGCAAGTTGTTCACCAGGATCAAGACATCGCTGCTCGTGACCTTCGCATCCGCATTGACATCTTGAGGTAGTACGCTGTTGTGCACAAGCGGCGAAGCGGCGGCCACACCGGTACCTTCAATTGTGAAGGTGTACGGCCCTTCGTTGCTGTCGTTGTTGGCGATCGTCACAGTGGCCTGACGCAAGCCCGTGCCGGTTGGACGGAACAAGATTCCGAAGTTCGTCGAGGTGTTTGGATTCAAGGACGCCGCCGGCTGCACCGTGACCAGGAAGTCAGACGCATTCGCACCAGAAACAAGGACTCGCGGGCTGCCACCCAGCTGCAGTAAGGCATTGCCGTTATTCGTGATCGTAAAGGTATGAAGCGGCGAGTCGCTATTGAGGTTCGTGGTGCCGAACTCCGTGCCATCAGCGGCCGCGGGGACGGTATCCCCCGTGTTGATCGAAATGCCCAGCCCCGCCACGTCGATTTCAGGCGTTTGCGCGGCGATACTATTGGGCACCAGCCGCACGGCGTCAGCCACGACATACCCATTGGCGTTGTCTCCCAATCGTACAACGAGCTTGCCGGTCGTTGTCGTATAGGTGCCCAGCTTCTGCCAGGTCACGCCGTTGGACACATCACCGCTGGGCGCCGCCTGCTGATTGACGAGCACCGTGTCAACCACGGTCGAGCCATTCAGAATCGTGTAGGGCGCATTGGTAGCGCGATTGCTGAACGGGATCCACTTGGCATAGATCTCGTAGCTACCGTCGGCCAGCCCGTTGAAAGTATAGCTGGCGGTACTGTTGTCATTGCCCGCCGCGTGATAATCATAGTCGAGCCCGTAGGCCAGCGTGTTGGTTACCGTGGTCCAACCGCTCGAGTGACTGTAGCCAGTATCTCCGTCGTCAATGATGCGCTCGCCAACCGGGCCATTGGCAAACACGATCGTGGCCGTCCCCTGCGGATCGGCCATCAAGGCATTCTGAGCACTCGTGAGGTTCAGATGAAACGTCTTGTCGGCCGAGTACACCGCGGCGGTCATGATGGGAACCACCACGGTTTGCGTGCGCACGCCCGGATTGAAGGTCAATACGCCAACCAGCCCGGAATAGTCCACACCGCTGTGGGCGCTGACGTCAGACGTGGCAAAATTGGCCGTCACCGCGCGACCGCTGACGGCATCGAGCCCAACCGTAAACATTGCCGCAAACGTCCCGGAGGCCGTCGTCGTCACTTGCACGTCGTTCACATAGAGCGCAGGCGATTGATCGTCATCAATGATCGTGCCCACTCCCGTGCCGTCGGCAATTCGCGCACCATGCGAACTCGTCAACACGACGAAGAATGTCTCGTCGTCCTCGTCCACAATATCACCGACGACAGGTACGGTAACCAACGCCGTGGGTGTTTGGGCATTGAGTGTTACCACACCGGCGGTTGGCAAGTAATCGCTGGCACCCTGTGCGGTATTGTTTACCGTCGTATAACTAACGGATATGACTTGATTTACAACCCCGTAGGTCGAAACGGTAAAAACCGCATCCCTAAGTCCGTTGTGACCCTCGACCAGAGCGACATCGTTAATCGACAAGTCGATGTCGTCGTTCAGTATTGTGCCCACGGCCTGGCTTCGACCCAGCACCGCGTTCTCGGGACTGCTGAGTTTTACCAAAAACGTTTCATTTGACTCCACAACCTGGTCCGCGACGACACCAATCGTGATCCATTGCGTCGTGGCCCCACCAACGGAAAACGTAAGCGTTCCACTGTTAGAAAGGTAGTCGGCACCGGCCACCGCGGTACCGTCCAAGGTTGTATAGGCTACCGTGACTGGGCTGACAGCCGTTCCCATATAGTTGACCGCAAAGACGAAATTCGTAATGCCACTATCGCCTTCGAGCATTGCGACGTCGTCGCCAAGCGAGACGCGGGAGTTTATCGATTGCAATGCCGCCACGGCGTCGACAAGTCCATAGCCGCTGTATAGGTCGAAACCCTGGCCATTGACAATCGGTATCAAGACCGTGCCATCCGAGCGATTTACGATGTCTATCGCAGTTTCTTCCAGCGCATTGTAGATGTCGTCTGGCGCGACGCTCCCGGGCCCCCCGGTCAACTCGATCATCAATGCTGCGACAGCAGCCAAATGAGGTGCTGCCGCCGACGTTCCGAAAAAGTTGGGAAACGAATCTGCGTCCTGGGAGATATCACTTCCGAAGAAGGTCGTGTTTGTTCCGTCGACCCCGGTCAACTGCGGAGAGTTCGGATTGAACGGCGTCGTCAACCTCTGACCACTGGTGTCAAATAAGATCGACGTTCCGCCCTTGGATGAATAATAGTCGAGCACGGGCGGCGTGATGCCAAACTGAGGCGTACCGTAAAAGGCCGTTGCCGCAACTCCGATGACGCCCGCGGTATTGTGATGTCCCACGTCGGTGCTGCTATCGGTCGCAAAAGAAACGATTGTCGACGAGCGACCAAAGTCAACGTACTTCATCAGACCCGGTGCAGGTCCGGAAACGAGCGAAATCTGAATGTAGAATTTGGTGTCAGGCTGCCCGTCGTTGTCGAGGTCTATGCTGCCGTCGTTGAGAGCCTGCAGGAACTCAATCGGATCACCACCGATATTCTGGTCTATCGAACTGGCAACTACAGTCGTCCCGTCGGCACCAATGAGGGAAATGTCTAAGTCGCTCTGCGAACCTGCACCGCCGAGCGAAGCGAAGGGCTGATCCCACTGAAAACTCATTTGAACTGCGTCGCCCACTGGCAGTTTGATTTCTTGAAGTGTCGAGACACCCGGGCCAGGGTCGAAATCGTGCAGTTTGGCGCCGTTTGCCAGCGTCTGCCCGGAATCGACGAAAGCACTCTCATACGACCTAGCCTCTTCGTTACCCGCAGACGAAAAGTAGGAAACGCCCTGGGCAACTACTTGCTGGGCGGCCTGCGCGATGACCCCATCCTGAAAGAACGGTTCGGCAAAGTAACTGATGTCATCCGTGATGACGTTGGCTCCCGCATTTGCCAGAGCCAAGATATTTTGGGCAAAGCCAACTTGACCATTCACGTCGGCGGTTGCGAATCGAATCGCGGCACCGGGAGCAAGGTCATGAATCAGCTGCGCCATGGCACGGCCTTCATCTGTGGAAAACGGAGACACGAAGTCCTGAAGGACTTGCGTGTCCTGCGGCAAGTCGCCCGTTTGAATATCCTTTGTCACTCCGTCGACACCGCCCGCATAAGGTACGGAATCGAAACTGTCGGAGATCACGCCAACGGTGATTCCGCTGCCATCCACTCCAAACAGGGATCTAGCCTCGTCGGCGTGTAGCGCCGAATCGGCTTGACTTGTTGTCAAACCGGCCGACGTAATAGGCAGATAGGTTGGTCTCGCAAAGAGGAGCGTGTTCAAGCCGGCCAATTGATCCAAGTTACCCAGCGGAATGCTTCCACTGACGAGCGAACCAAACGAAACAATGTTCGTCATTCCCAGCGACGTCAACTGATTCCGAAAGGCGTTGGCATCGCCGGAACCTACCAGATCGATATTGATAGAATTCCCTGAGATTTCGACCGGCAGCCCGCCCGACGGTACAAACGCGGCTCCTGGGTCGAGGCTGGTCTGAATCTTGTACTGTTCGAACATCAGCGTCAGGTCAAAGCCAACTCGGGACATTGGCCCGTCCTTACCGACCAGGTCGTCACCTTCGAACGCAACAAGCGCCTGTTGGTAGCCGTCAAAATGAAGCATCCGCCGGTCTTCTAGCGGTTCAAGACCGGGGTGAAACTTCGCGGCTTGGGTGCTACGCTGCGCATGAGTACCGGACTTTCGTGTTGATCGCCGATGCACTGGATCAAACATGTTATGTGGTAATTGCTCTGGAGGGGAATATGGCGCTTGACCATCTGCGGACCAATCGGATGTGGTCGAACAGAATAGCACTACGGATCGAGGCCACTTCATACTAGTTACGCGGTTTCGGCCCCGCAACAAGCAAAATACGGCAAAAACAGCAAGTAAAACGTGCCTGGCAAGCCACGAAAAACGGCACCGGTCCAACTGGGACCGGTGCCGTTGCGAGTGTTCACGAGTTCGGCATCCTGCCGGTTAGTTGCTAAGATTCAGAAACCTGGAATCGGCAGGGCTCCGCTGGCTTGGGCGTTCTTGAAGGCCGTGCCCAAGAGTTGCAGCACCCCTTCCTCGGCCGAGAGCCGGAGGCTGCCGCCGTCCTGCATCGGCACATACTCCAATCGCACATGGTCCTTGCCGGGCGCTTTGGCCAAATCCTCGGCCATGGTCTTCAAATTGCTTTCGGTGCCTTCGCCTTGCAGAGCGGCGGCAAACTGGAAGATCGGCTCCAAGGCCACGTTCAATTGAAATGGGGGAAGCTCCTTGCCCGCTTCGGAGGCCGACCGGTCAATGAGCTTTTTGGCCAAATTCAAGCTATCGGTGCCCAAAGCCAAATAGACCGTGTCCTTGCCTATTCCCACGGCCACCTCGAGTTTGTCGCCTACGACCGTGGCAATCTTGTGGTCGGCGGGCACGTCAATGGACGTGGTGTGAAACTTCACGCCCGCGTGCTCGGCGGCGTTGAATGCGATCGGCGAAAAGCCAGGTTCACCAGCAGCCAGTTTGGCGAACTTTTGCAGGGCCTCGTCGAGCGACTTCGTGTCAGCCACGTAGGCACCCACGACGAGCGCCATCGATTTGTCACTGACGTCTAGCGTTGCGCCGGCATCGATCTTCCCGCTTTCGAAAGTGGCCTTGATCGCATCGAACACCTGTCCCATCATCTCCTTGGCCAGCTTCTTCGAGGCTTCGTCCTTCAAGCGACCCTCGCCTTCGATGTGCTGCATGACTTGTCCGCGAATGGCGTCCAACCCGGCCACGTACTGCGCGGCATCGCTTTCGGCCAGTTCCGAAGTCAGACTCAGCGAAGCTGAAGCGTCTGGCTGGAGGAAACCGGCGAAGCGTGAAGTCGTAGCCTTGGTTCGACTAAGTTGCTTGGCCGTTTCGGTGCCCGGCACGGCCTTGAATGCCAATTCGAGTTGCGCAGTCTTGGCTTCCCGATTCAGCGTCAGACCGAGTGTCAATTGGTCCAAATCGTTGATCGCCGTCGTCAGCGAATCAATCTGCGCATCGACCATCTTGCGACGCGTTTCGTACGCTTCGTCACTCTCGTTGGGTTGACGGGCCATCCCTGCATCGACACCGACGCGCAACTGGTCGATTAGCATCGTGCGGAAGACTTCGGGTACATTCTGCACATACAGGCGGCCGGCAATGTCGTAGGTCTTTTCCAGCCCGCCGAACAGATCTCCGCCGTTTTTGGGCAGCGTGGCGAGCGGCTCTGGCGACGTCGACAGGTAGGCCCAAGTATTGTTTTCCTTGACATAAATCTTCTGATTAAAGACGTCGAGTTCAAAAACTCCGTCTCCCGCGTCTTGTGCAGCGCCAACCAACCCCTCGAGCGCGGCCAGCAACTGTTGCAGGTCAGTCACCGGCAACACAATGAGAAACTGAAATTGCAACCCGTCGGTATTGAGCGCCAAGCCAAGGGGACGCTTGCGGTCGAGCCCCGCAAGACCCTGACCCTGTGTAAACAACTGGATCATGCCCTCGAGATTTTTGTCGAGGTCGGGGTTTCCGGTCAGATCGCCGATGAACGCGATGTCGCTCATCAGTCGGTCGTAACTAGCAATCGACAGGACGGCGACGGGCTTTACGTCCTCGGCGTCTTGCGCCACGCAACGCGTTGCTGGGAGGGCGAGCAACGCTACAGCGAGCACGGAAAGAAGGATCTGTTTCACGTTGGTTTTCTCCTGAGAATTCGCGATGAAGCAGTTGCGCGCGGCCAGAGAACCGCACCGCGCAGGTTCCAGCCGCTTATACCCCTCGACTTGACGCCGAGTTTTGAGAGTTTAGCGATTGGGGGAAGTTTGCGTCACTCCATTGGCCCGACGCCGCAAATCTGTCCCAATTCTCCCAACCCGGAAACTAAATCGTAGGTTATGACGACGCGGGCGCCTAGCAAAGCTCCTGGCATTGGGCCGAAATTGCCGAGTTTTGTCTATGCGTTCCGCTAGCCCGCGGATGCCACCAAGCTGGCAATTCGACCAAGTCTCGATGGGGCCTGTGCGCGAAACGAACCTGCTCGCCGCGAACGTCGTTGGCGAGACCAGCCCACAATGGGCGCGAAGTATTGGAGATGACCGGGCCTGGACGCTCGAGGCTAGCGTTCGCGGAAGGTGATACGGCCCTTGGTCAGATCATAGGGGGAAAGCTCAACACGTACACGGTCACCCGGCACGATACGAATGAAATGCTTCCGCATTTTTCCAGCAACGTGGGCGATTACCAAGTGGCCACCGTCCAATTGCACGCGAAAACGGGTGTTGGCCAACGCCTGGGTGACCACACCTTCGACTTCTAACGCTTCTTCTTTTTGCTTTTGCGTCATACGCAACTCCAGGAACACATCCCGCTTCAAGGGGCTCTGATATTAGCAACGCGACCTATTATCATAACTTTTACTACTGCCCAGTCCATAGCTTCAAATCGGCAAGTCGCGGTTTGGCAATTTAGTTGGGCCCACCGTCGGCCTACCGTGCCGGATCAGCGGCTTGTGACTGTGGATCCCCCCTGCAACCCTCACGATCACTGCCCTGGGCATCCGATTTTTCCGCCCGATCGGTTTAGTTCACTCCCAACAATCCCTGCCGTACGGCATCGACGACAGCCGATACCGATTCGATTCCGACCGACAGGCGGATTGTTCCGCCTGTGATGCCCAAGGCCAATTGCTCGCCGAAAGTTAGCGATCGATGACTCGTTGATGCCGGATGACTCAAAGTGGTCGAAAGCTCTCCAAGCGAGGGGCAAAACGGAATTTGAGATGCTGCCTTCATAAAGGCGGTGGCTGCTTGCAGGCCGCCGGCGAGAGTGAAACTGACCATCGAACCAAACCGCCCTCCGAACTGCCGTTGCGCCAGCGCGTGATCTGGATGTTCTGGTAAGCCGGGATAGTAGACCGCATCAATGCCCGGCGCTCCAACGAGTGATTGCGCTACGGCAAGTGCGTTCTGACATGCCCGCTCCATCCGCACGCCGAGCGTCCCCAGACCGCGCAGAGCCAGCCAGCAATCAAACGGTGCCGCCGAAAGCCCCCAGGTCGAGATTGTGGCGGGTAGCCGTTCCCATCGGTCGGCTGAACCACACACCAATCCCAGCACGACATCGCTGTGGCCATTCATGCTCTTGGTCAGGCTTTCCATCACCCAGTCGGCACCCAGTGCATGGGGAGTGCAAACCATGGGTCCAGCAAACGTGTTGTCGGCCAACAGTGCCGCGCCGCTGGCGTGGCCAAGATCGGCCAGGGCCGCCAAATCGGCCACGCGCAAAAGTGGGTTGCTGATCGTCTCGACCACCAAGAGCTTTGTTCTGGCATTGATTGCCGCACGGACCTGCTTGAGATCGCACGCGTCGACAAGGGTGTGCGTCAAGCCCCACCGCGCTGCCTCCGTCGTCAACAGCGTGCTACTTCGGCCGTAAAGTTGGTTGCTAATGACGAGGTGGTCGCCGGGTTGAAGTTGCGACAGTACGACCAAGGCGAGGGCGGACATGCCGGTACCGGTAATTGCGGCCCGCTGCGTGCCGTGCAATTGACGGCACTTTTCGGCAAGCAGGTCGCCATTTGGATGACCGTCGCGCGCGTAGACGTACCCCGGCAGGCGACCGTCCAGTAGCGCGTCCGCCTGCTGGGGATCCGCACACTCGTAAACGCTTGAAAGATAGACCGGCGGCGCGTGCGGGCGAGTGGGGCCTTCACTGGGCAACCGATCGGGACGGGGACAGATATCTTGTGGGTTTTCCATGAGGCAACCAACACGGTCGACGAGTAGGGAAGACACGGCCCAGTATAGCCCTCCGGCCGATTGCGTCACCAATGTGAGGTTTGCTGGCCACGCGCGAGACCGCTCGGTATGCTGGGCGGCATGTCGTCACCCGCGCCCGCGCTTCGGTTCCAGCACCCAACAAGCCGCACCACGAACTCGAAAAGGTGCTCGGCTTCTATTCGGTCGTGTTCATCGTCGTGGGCCAGGTAATCGGCTCGGGCATCTTTTTCAAACCACAGGTTGTCGCCCAGCAAACCGGCGGGTTTGTGGGCCTGATCTTGGCGCTATGGATTCTGTGCGGGCTGGTGAACCTATGCGGCGCATTGTCGATGGGGGAACTAGGCGCCATGTTTCCCCGGGCCGGTGGCACGTATGTGTTTTTGCGCGAAGCATACGGCCCGCTATGGTCGTTTCTGTGGGCCTGGGCTGAATTCTGGGTGATTCGGACCGGAGCGATCGCCGCGCTGGCCGCCTACTTCGCCGTGTCGCTGGAGAACGTCCTTTACCCCAGCTCGACTGGAAGTCCCTCGGGCATCGATCTCTCGGGAGCTGGCTCCACGGATATGCAGAAGATCCTTGCCGTTTCGGTCATCTCGTTGCTGGGCGTCATCAGTATCCTGCGAACGACATGGGCAGGTGCCGTGCAGAACGTGGCAACGCTCGTCAAGGGAGGGTTCGTCGCCGTCTTGGCCGTCTTGCCGTTTATTGCTCTGAGCGGTGATCCGGTCGAAATCGACCCGCTGTGGCCCGACGCCGTCGATGGCGGCGCTGTATTGGGAATTGGAGCCGCGGTGGCCGCGATCATGTGGGCCTACGACGGCTGGGGCAACGTGACGGTCGTGGCCGAAGAAATCCATAATCCCCAACGCAACTTGCCAATGGGCCTGATCGCCGGCGTCGTGATTCTGATCGCGCTCTATGCCGGGGCGAATCTCGCGTATCATCTGACGCTGCCATCGAGCGTAATTGCCGCACCCGAGAACGCCTGTCCCGCAATTCCCGTATGCGAGCGGCTGCTGCCGAGTTTTGGTGCCAAGCTGATGCGTTCGATGATAATGGTCTCCGTATTCGGCGCGCTAAGTTCCAACGTGCTGGTTGGACCGCGAGTCCTATTTGCAGTGGCTCGAGACCACGCATTCCTGGGCCCATTTAGCCGCATTCATCCCGCGACACGAACTCCCGCCTGGGCGATTGCCGGCATGTGTGGCTGGGCATGTGCCTTGATCTTGATGGGAGGACTGAGTTGGGATCCCAAAGCACAACTGTTCAACCTGATGAGTGAATGGACCGTGTTTGGCGGGTCGATCTTTTATTTCTCCGCCGTGGTCGCCGTGTTCGTACTCCGCATCCGCCGGCCAAACGCCGAACGACCCTATCGGGCCTGGGGCTACCCGCTGGTGCCGCTCGTGTTCCTGGCCTTCTATGCTTTCCTGCTAATAACGATGCTGTTCGAGAACTTCGGACACAGGATGGTCGGCCTGGGCCTGATTTCATTGGGAGCGATTGTGTACTACGCTTTCGGCAATCGCACGCCCGCTCGACCCGCTCCTGAACCTGGCGAATCCAATACCGGCGCGCAACCAGCTTGACAGACTAGCCAAATCGCTCGGTGAGTAGCGTTTGGTACAGATTTTGAAGTTGGTCACCGATGTCCACCGGGGACACGTAATCCAGGCCTTGCTCAAACGGACCGGGCACCGACAACACGACGATGCGGTCGGCCGCGGTTTCGAACCGCGTTTTCACCCGCAGTCTCGTCGCTTCGTCACCCACGAGGATTCGGCTGGCATTCTCAGCGGCCTGCTCGGCCAGCGGTTGATAGCGAGGATCCAATTCGAAATCGTTCAATTCCGCGTTCCAGGCATTGAGTACATAGGGAACGCCACTTTCGAGCGCAAGCTGCCCCAGAATCCAGATGTGTTGCACGTGAATCACGTGCGGATCGAAATGCATGATCTGGTTGTCCAACCGGCGGCGCAAGCAGTCGCGATAGCGTACGAGTTGGGCATCGGAGAGTTCGGCGAAGGTAGGACGCCCACTCGAGCCGTCCTCGTCGGTAAATCGCGGCAATCCGAACAGCAAGTCGGCGTTGGGATCGCTGCCGCACACGACTCGTTCGGTCGGGAGGAACTCGCCGAAACGATGCTGATTGTCGGCCACTAGCAAGCGAACGTCATTTCCAAGAGCTTGAAGGGCACTAGCCCATTGCGACACCAGCTTGCCCGCTGGCGACTGCTGGAGGGGGGCGTGGTGCGTAAGCAGGATGCGCATCGAGAGGATCTGCCAGAAACTGGCGTCAAGGGGAATCGGCCCCAGTGTAGCAAGCCGACGCCCGGGCGTCGTGCTGTTTTGACTCGGACGGCGGCTTCGAGGGGCCGCCGGAACCGGCAAATCCGCGAGAACCGTCAGTTTTCAGCTCGTTTGCCTGTGTCGAACGGGCGAGTCGGTCTTGATCAAAGCCCTACCACCTGCTCAACTAAAGAAGAATGGTGCAATACCCTCCGCACGCTTCGGCGAAGGTAACAAGAGGGATAAAGCGGTCAAACCTGTTCAGGAATGTGCCCTCCAGGGGTTGTGCCACACCGACCGCAGCGGAACAGTACCAGAGGAGCCGCTGGGAGCTACACCAGAGGCGGAGCCCCTGAATAACACGTCGTCCAAGGTGGCTCTTGTCGTCCCCGTACCGAGACGATTGCGTTGGGGTGCTACGACAATTGCCTTTTCGTTGGTTGTACTTTCGGCACCGTGGGGCCTCCTCGCCGGCCCATGCCCGACTGGGTCTGGCCGTGAACGAACTCACTCGAAATGACGTAACACAAGCTAGGTTTAAAAGATAGGTCGCCGAACGGCCGTCTCGCGGCAGACCTTCTTGGGAATTTCCGCCGAATCGGCGTCGCAATGCCATCATTTGCCCCTTCTGAGCCCGCATGAGCACCGAACAATCCGTCGATCCTGAGCTCGTCGAACAGACAAAGCAGCAGATTCGCAATCTGGTGCGCGAAATTGCCCAGATTGCCAAGAGCGATGTCTCTCCACAAGAGTTTTACGATGCCGTGCTCAACCGTGTCGTGACGGCTCTGGCGGCAGTCGGCGGCGCCGTCTGGACGGTGACCGAGACCGGGCAACTTTCGCTCGAATACCAAATCAACCTCCGCGAGACTCGGCTGGCCGAGAGCGAAGACGATCAGGTTAAGCACGGTCGTCTCTTGAGAAAGGTGATCGCCAGCGGCGAAGGGATGCTGATGGCTCCGCACTCCGGCGGCGGAAGCCCGGAAGACGGAGCGAATCCAACCGATTACCTGCTGGTCCTCGGGCCTCTGAAGACAGCCAACGAAACGGCCGGTGTGATGGAGGTCTTCCAACGCCCCGGCAGCAGCGTGACCGTGCAGCGTGGTTATCTGCGGTTCCTGCAGCAGATGTGCGACCTGGCCAGTGAGTATTTGAAGTCGCGAAAGTTGCAGCACTTCACCGACCGACAGGCGCTGTGGGCGCAGCTCGAACAATTCACCCGGCTCGTGCACCAGGGGCTCGAACCCCGCGAAACAGCCTATACGATCGCCAACGAGGGCCGCCGGCTGATCGAATGCGACCGCGTAAGTGTGGCCATCACGCGGGGCCGCAAGACCAAAATCGAGGCCGTCAGCGGACAGGACACGTTTGACAAGCGATCAAACACGATCACCCTGCTCACGCGGCTCGCCAAGAGCGTGGTGGCAACAGGCGAAACCGTGTGGTACACGGGCGACACTTCGATGATGGCTCCGCAGGTCGAGGAGGCCGTGCAGGAATACGTCGACGAAGTGCATTCGAAAGCCGTGGCGATCGTGCCGCTGAAGGAACCGCACGACAAGACCGACCCGATGGCAACGCCACGGGTCATCGGCGCGCTGATCATCGAGCAGATTGAAGATAGCCGGCCGCGCGACGGCCTGGCGCAACGAATCGAAATCGTCAGCGAGCACAGTGCGCTTTCCTTGACAAACGTACTGGAACACAACGATTTGTTCCTGATGCCCGTCTGGCGAGCAATTGGCAAGTCGCGGTGGCTGGTCGAAGCCCGGCAATTGCCATGGACGGCGTCCGCGGCCATTGCGCTTGCCGTGGTCGTGGCCTTCCTGTTCATCTGGCCAGCCGACTTTAAGTTGACTGCCAATGGCAAATTGCAACCCGTTGTCCGCAAGCAAGTTTTCGCCGAAGTCGACGGCCGCGTCGTCAAAGTCTTTGTGGACCACGGCGACATGGTCGAGGCCGGCCAGCCGCTCGCCGAGTTGGAAAACAGCGAACTGCAACGAGACATCACCGAGGCCCGCGGCAAACTGGCGGAAACGGTCGACCAGCTGGCAGGTGTCAATGAGCAAATCGCACACCCAACCAAGTCGCGGCAAGATGATTTCTTCGAACTGGCGGGCAAGCAAGCTGCCTTGGCTTCGCAAGTGCGAAGTATCGAAGAACAGGTGAAGTTGCTCGAGCAGCAACAGAAACAGCTGATCATCACCAGTCCGGTGGACGGCCAGGTGGCGACCTGGAAACTGCGCGACCTGCTGATGCGGCGACCGGTGCAAACCGGGCAACAGCTCTTAACGGTGATCGAGCCGCAGGGCGATTGGGAACTGGAATTGCAAATGCCCGAAAACGACATGGGTTACATTGCCGAAGCCCAAGCCGAACTGAGTCCCGAACTGAAGGTAAGTTACACCGCCAAGGCCAAGCCGGGAGTCACGCTCGAAGGCACGGTAAAAGAAGTTCATGAAAGCGCGGAAGTCCGCGGCGAAGAGGGAAACACGGTGCTGATTCGAGTGGCCATCAACAAGCAAGACGTACCCATTCGCCGTGATGGCGCGGAAGTGACCGCGCAAGTCCATTGCGGTCGCGCTTCGCTCGGCTACGTGTGGTTCCATGACCTGATCACGTTCGTGCAATTGAAGATTCTGTTCCGACTTTTCTAGTCTTGGCGGCGTGGTGACCAGCCGGTCGCCGCTCCGGGAAAACCGAAAGGGAGAGGTATCCCATGCTCGCGTCGATTCTACTCATGTTGGCGGTGACCGCCGATCCGACCGGAACCACCGATCCACAAATCCAAGACTGTGTCATCGCCTCGATCGACGATCAATACGTCCCCGGAGCCGACGCCGGAGTGCTTACGCATCTCAAAGCTTCCGAAGGCATGCAGGTCACGCGCGGGATGGAACTCGGGCTGATCGATGAGAGCGAGGCCCGAGCCAACCTGGACGTCAAACAACTCGAATATGAAGCGGCGACTCAAAAGGCCAACAGCGACATCAACATCCGCCACGCCAAAGCAGCGGCCGACGTGGCCCAGGCCGCACTTAGACAATATGAGGAAGCCAACCGCCGCGCTCCCGGCACGGTAAGCCACATCGACATATTGAAATCGAAGCTCGAACTCAAGAAAGCTGAGTTGGCAACCGAGCAGACGATGGAAGAGCAAATCGAAAACCAGTTGACCGCAAAGGCCAAGAAAGCCGAAGTGGGCGCCGCCCAGGTGGCGCTCGACCGGCGGATCTTGCGCGCCCCGTTTGACGGGGTAATCACAAGCGTCATCAAGAAGCCAGGAGAGTGGGTGGCCTCAGGCGAACCTGTAGTGCAAGTGGTCGGCATCAAGCGGCTTCGCGTAATGGGCAATCTAGACGCCAGTCAGTGGGGCCCGACAGACATCGCGGGTCGCGACGTGACGGTGGAAGTGCAACTTCCTCGCGGCCGCGCAATTAAGGTTCCCGGCACGGTAACCTACGTGAGCCCCGTCGTGACGCTTGGACACCTGCCGGTCTATGCGGAGATCGACGCGACGATGGAGAACGATTTGCCCGTGGTTCGTGCCGGCCTCAAAGCGTCGATGACGATCCACGTCAGCCGGCCGGTTGCGGCCACGCCACGGAAGGCACCGGTTCATCCCGCTGCATCGCGTGGGCAACGTAACTAGAGCCCTCGTATTCGACGGCACCCTGAAGCTTTGCACCCGTTGAGTCGAACATGGTCAGTTTGGCCGATAGTCTCGTTTCCAGTTCCGCGCGGGCGATGAAACTGCGGATGCGCCCGGACCTATCTGCGGCGCAGCATCGCTACCTGGGTCAGGTTTATTGGGTGATCAAGGAGCCCGTGGGCCTGAAGTACTTCCGTTTCCAGGAAGAAGAGTACGCGATCTTGCAGATGCTTGACGGTGAAACGAGCCTCGATGAAATCAAGGTCGAATTCGAACGCCGCTTTCCACCGCAAAAGATCACAGTCGAGGAACTGGGCCAGTTCGTGGGCATGCTGCATCGCAGCGGGCTGGTCATCGCCAATGTGCCTGGCCAGGGCAAACAGCTCCGCAAGCGGAACACCGAGCGCAAGTGGAAAGAATTTGCCGGTGCGGCCAGCAACGTTCTGGCGATGCGTTTCAAAGGCATCGACCCCGAACGTATTCTCAACTGGCTCCACCCAAAGATGCTCTGGTTCTTCACCAGGACGGCGTTAGTTTGTTGTTTGCTATTCGCACTCTCGGCATTGTTGTTGGTACTGGTGCAGTTCGATACGTTCCAACAAAAGCTACCGACGTTCCACCAGTTTTTCGAAGCCAAGAACTGGATCTATTTGGGCGTGACGTTGGCCGTAACCAAGGTGATTCACGAATTTGGTCATGGCCTGAGCTGCAAGCATTTTGGCGGCGAATGCCATGAAATGGGCGTCATGCTGCTGGTGCTCACGCCCTGCTTGTATTGCAACGTCTCGGACTCTTGGATGTTGCCCAACAAGTGGCATCGTGCGGCCATCGGTGCCGCGGGAATGTACTTCGAAATCGTGATCGCGTCGATCTGCACGTATCTGTGGTGGTTCAGTACACCGGGCATGCTCCATCAGTTGGCGCTGAGCACGATGTTCGTCTGCTCGGTGAGTACTCTCATTTTCAATGCGAATCCGCTGCTGCGGTACGACGGCTATTACATCCTGTCGGACCTCACGGAAATCCCAAATCTGCGGCAAAAGGCCAGCCAGATTCTCAACCGCAAGCTGGGCGCCTGGTGCCTGGGACTGGAGGAGCCTGAGGATCCGTTTCTCCCGCAACGGAACCAGGTGTTCTTCGCACTCTATACGGTGGCGGCCTCGATCTACAAATGGCTCGTGCTGTTTGGCATTTTGTTTTTTCTGTACAAGGTACTCGAGCCGTACGATTTGAAGATTCTGAGCCAGATGCTGGCGGTCGTCTCGATGGGCAGTCTGGTGGTCGTACCTATCTATAAGGTCGGTAAGTTCTTCTACGTTCCCGGAAGGCTTCACAAAGTGAAACGCAAGAATGTCTACGCCACGCTAAGCATTCTGGCGGTCGTGGCCGCCTTGATCATGTTCGTCCCCCTGCCGTACCGAGTGATGTGCCCGCTGGAACTCAAGCCGCGTGACGCCGAGGCGGTATACGTGCAAGTGCCGGGACTCCTGGAAAAAATCGATGTGAAATCCGGCCAGAAAGTCGTCAAGGACCAGGAACTGGCGCAACTGAACAGCATTCCACTGGAATTAGAGATCAACGAGTTGCAGTCCAATGTGGCTCAAGACCGAATTCACCTGGAAGTGCTCAAGCACGAACAGTTCGAAGTTTCGAACGCGACAGCCAGCCTGACGCTACCGGCACTTGAGAAGGCTCTCGACGCCTCGGAAAAGCTGCTCTCGCAACGGCTCGAAGATCGGGAGCGTTTGAAGCTGATCGCGCCGGTGTCGGGTACCGTGCTGCCACCGCCGTCGGTCGCGAAGCGTCCTGACCCAGGCGATAAACAGCTGCCAACTTGGAGCGGCAGCCCACTGGAGCAGTCGAATGTGGGGGCTTTCCTCGAACCGCCCGCGCTCTATTGCCAAATCGGCGATCCCACCAAGTGGGAAGCGAATATCGTAATCGATCAGGACGAGATTGAGTTCATCCATGAGGGCCAAGAAGTCAAAATCAAATTCGAATCGCTCCCAAATCGCACATTTGACTCAACCCTAGTCGAGATTGGCCCCGAAATGGAATTTACCAGCCGACAAATGTCCAGCAAATCCGGCGGTAGCCTGATGAGCAAGCAGGATTCCACGGGTGTCGAACGCCCCATTAACACGTCGTATCAGGCCCGGGCCGAAATTGACGACGACACGGGGGCCCTCGTGCAAGGTTTAAGCGGCACGGCGCGCGTCTCGGCCGAATGGCAACCGCTGGGAAAACGGGCGTGGCGGTGGCTGATGCGCACGTTCAACTTCCACCTCTAGTCGGATACAATCGAGATTGTGAACTTGCCGCATTGGCAGGTCGTCCAGTGGCCCCGGAATCCTCGCGAGTGGCCGCGATGCTCGATTATCGACTCGCTTTTGATCGGCCTTCCTATCTGCTCTTGCTGGCTGTGCTGCCGGTCTTGTGGTGGATCGGTCGACATAGTCTCGCTGGACTTGGCGCGTGGCGGCGCTGGACGGCGCTAGGCGTGCGAACGGTGCTGGTATTGCTGCTAGTGGCGGCGTTGGCCGAAATCCAACTTGTGCGAACGAGCGATCGCGTGGCCGTGCTCTATGTCGTGGATCGATCGGCCAGCATACCCGCCGACACGGCAAGCCAAGTTGTTCAATACATTCAACGCGCCACCGAATCGCAGTCAGACCGCAAGCATGAGGACCGTGCCGGAGTAATCGTCTTTGGACGTGAAGCCGCAGTCGAATCGCCGCCGCTGGCCGGCAGTAGGCATTTACCGGCCCGATTCGAAAGCGATGTTGACGGTGAGGCCACGAATCTGGCTGCCGCCTTGCGTTTGGCTCAAGCGGTGTTTCCCGCCGACGCGGCCAAACGCGTGGTGATCATTAGTGACGGCAACGAGAACCTCGGCGATGCCCAAGCGCAGGCTCAACAACTTGCTGAACTGGGAATCGGGATCGATGTCCTTCCGTTGGAACGTGGGGGACAGCGCGAAGTGTCGGTCGAAAAGATCGCGCTGCCGCAAGACATTCGCCAGGGCACACCTTTCGAAGCCCGCGTTGTCCTCAACAACAACTCTGGAGACGCTGAAGCGACAGCGGTCAACGGACGCCTCCGTATCAGCCGAACGGCAAGCGGCCAAACCCAGACGCTCGCAGATCGCCCAGTAACGCTTGCCCCCGGCAAACAGGTGCTTTCGTTTCAGGAAGAAATTGCCCGACCGGACTTTTACACTTACTCGGCACGGTTTGTACCCGACGACCCGAAGGGCGACTCGCTCGTCGAGAACAATGAGGCCACGGCGTTCACACACGTTCGAGGTCGCGGACAAGTGCTGTTGATCGAAGATTTCGCCAAGCCAGGCAAGTTCCGTGAACTTGTCGAGCTGTTCGGTCGGCACCAGCTGGAGGTCGTCGTCCAGCCGAGCAACCGGCTGTTCACGAGTCTGGCCGAGTTGCAACGCTTCGACCTGGTAATCCTAGGCGACGTAGCCCGCACAACGGGTGACGCCGCGGACCAGCTCGTTACCTTCAGCGACGAACAAATCGAAATACTGGCGCAAAACACCCAGCATATGGGGAGCGGGCTATTGGTGCTGGGTGGACCCGACAGTTTCGGTGCCGGCGGCTGGACCAACACGGCACTCGAAGAGGCCATGCCGGTCAACTTCCAAGTGAAGAACGCCAAGGTGGTGCCAAGCGGAGCCTTGATGCTGGTGATCGACAGCTCCGGCTCGATGTCTGGCGAGAAGCTCGAGCTAAGCAAAGCGGCCGCTATTGCGGCCGTGCGGGTGTTGGGCCATGACGATTCGGTGGGAGTCGTGTCATTCGATTCGGCGGCGCACTGGATTGTGCCGACGACGAAGATCAACAACGCGGAGACGATTTTTCGCCGCATTGCCCGACTCGAATCCGGTGGCGGCACAGACATGGAACCGGGCATGGCTCAAGGTTACATGGCTTTGCGGAAGGTGGACGCCGCCGTGAAGCACATGATTGTGCTCACCGACGGCCAAACGCATGGCAGCAATTTCACCTATATGGCCCAGGTCGCCCGTCAGCAAAAGATCACCACGAGCACCGTGGCAGTCGGAGCGGATGCGGCGGTCCAATTGCTCAACGACATTGCCCGCACGGGCGGCGGAAAATACTACCTGGTCGACAACCCGCGAACGATTCCCCGCATCTTTATGAAAGAAGCGATGCGGGTCGCACGGCCGGTGATTTTTGAAGACGTTCAAGGTATTTCGCCGCAGCGCGTGGCAAGTCACGAGATTCTGGACGGCATCGAAGGGACGCTGCCGCCCATGACCGGGTTCGTGATGACCAGTCCCAAGGACAGCCCGTTGGTCGAGATCCCCATCGTGTCGCCGCGGCCGTCTGGCAATCAGAATTCGTTGCTGGCAACTTGGCAATACGGACTGGGGCGAGCCGTGGCGTTCACCACCGATGCCGGGCAGCGCTGGACCAAGACCTGGCCGGAGTGGTCTGGTTACGAGCAATTCTTTACGCAAATGGTTCGCTGGACGATGCGGCCGACGGACAAGCAAGGCTCCCTCGACGTCTTTGCCGAAGTGCAGGATGGCCAGATTCAGATCGTCGTGACGGCACTCGACAAGGACGATCAGTTCCTCAATTTTCTCGACCTCGGCGGTACGCTACTCGGCCCGCATATCGACGCGGTCGATTTGAAGCTCGAACAGACCGCCCCGGGACGATACGTAACCCGTGTGCCGGCAACCCAGCCGGGTAGCTACTTTCTCTCGATCGTCGCGGGTCCGAATCAGGCGCCCGTGCGGGCGGGAGTCAACGTACCCTATTCGGCCGAGTTTAACGATCGCCAGAGCAATCCGCAGATGCTCCGCAACCTGGCTTCGCTCACGCCCAGGGGCGGAAAACCAGGAGAGGTGCTGGAGGAACGACAAGCCGGCGAAGATCTTGATAGGGCGCTGGCGACCAACGTCTTTCGTCACGATCTGCAGCAGGCCACTAGCCGCCAGGATAGCTGGCATTTACTAGCGCTTGCAGCCGGCTGCCTGTTTTTGTTCGACGTGTTCAACCGCAGAGTGATCGTTAGCTTTGCCTGGTTGCCGGCCACGTTCCGCCGGATCGGTCAGTATTTGACACGCCGGCAGCAAGCCATCGAAGAACCGCGCTCGCTCGAACGCCTGCAGACCCGCAAGGCCGAAATCGATCAACAACTCGAAGATCGCCGCGCTGCCGCGCGGTTCGAGCCAGAAACAGAGGGCGCGTCCGAACTTAGCGGAGAAGCAGTGGCCGTCGCCACGGAACCCCGCACGCTCAAGTCCACGCACGGCCAAGGTCTAGCGCCGCAGGTCGAAGAAGAAGGCTACACTGCCCGCCTGCTCAAAGCGAAGCAGCGCACGATCAAAGCTCGTAAGGAACCTGATATCGGCGACTAACGGGAACCAAGGTTCGCGAAGGCTTGCACGCCGTCGTCCGGTAGGTTCCCGGCGGCATCGAACGGCATCGCACGAAGCGGCGTGAGGATCTCCAAGTCTTCGCGCTCGCGGGCTTCGTCGAGATAGACCTGGGAACATTCCACCTCGCCCAAGTCCAGCGTATTGCGAATCCAAATTATCTTCGTCTCCGCGGGCGACACCAAGCCTAGTGTCGTAAGGGCGGTTTCGATCGTTTCGCGGTCGGTCGGCAGGTCGATCGGAATCATGGCCGCGGAAACGTGCCCAGCCGTGATGCAATTGATCCGCGTCTTCCGCATGTCCGTTTGCGCGAGTGCCCGACTGGTGACAAACTCGACGAGTCCGATACCCGACGCGTTGCCGTGCGTCGCCTCAGTCAAGCCGCGCACCATGATACGTTTGATCTTGGGAAACTCGTTCTTGGCGGCGCGATGTTCGTGAAACTTGCGGCCGACGACGTTCGTGTCCATGCCAGTGCCACTGATGTTTTTGCCAATCTCGTCGATGATCAGCAAATCGATCTGCTCAAACGGCAATCGCGGCAGCAACCTTTTGGCCATCACCAGCAGTTCCTTCTCGCGAGTTTCGAAATTCGCCGGCGCGACGGCCTCCAGATGCGCCGTTTGATCGTAGGGGTTCTCGACGATCGCCAGGCCACCAGCCACTCGGCACGACTCAAGCACCCGCCCCGCAACGCTACGAACGATTTGGCCGAAGCTATGATCTTGAATCGCGCGATGATAGATTTTTGCCCCCTCGTGCTTGCCCAGCCCGATGAGCATCATTTTCATTAAGCCACTTTCGATATCCCCGACGAAGCCGGTATGGGGCTTGATGCGGTTGCAAACCAGCACGTGATCAGCCTCGAAGGCGTGACGGTCGAAATGGACATCAAACCCCTCGGCGGTCTGGCAGACAACAACCGTCTCCATGCTCGAACGAATCGGACAGCCGCAATAGTCCTCGGTGATGCCGTACGAGTTGAGCACCTGCCGCTGACCCTCGGCCGTTCCGCCTCCGTGACTTCCCATGGCCGGTACGATGAAAGGCTTGGCGCCCAAACGCTTCATATGGTCGACAACCGCCTTGGTGATCACTCGAATATTGGCGATCCCTCGGCTACCCGCCGTGATAGCGACACTTTGTTCCGGACGAATTGTGTCCTGGAGCCGCAACCCCGCAAGTTGGCGCGCAACTTCCCCGGAAATGTCCTCGACCCGCGGCGCGTCGAATTTTTGTCGCAGGCGGAAAACCGACGGGAGTGTCGCCATCTTGCAATTCCTCGCCTCAAGGTGCGGCACCGTGCCAGCTTAGCAATGCTGTCGCGGTGTAAGTCAGGCCCGCCTCCCGTCCGCAGAAAAGCGATATCATCGTTTCCGAACAGCGATAAAACCGGGTTTGCAGGTCGGGGCCCCCAAGTATGTCGATTCTATAGCACATGCCGCCGGGTTGCCATCGGTCCCACATCGCCCAGAATGACAGTGCACTTCCGAGGCAAGCCGTCTAAAATTCGTAGCCGCGTTAAGATCGATCCGGAGGACAAGTCGCCCTCCAGGATTTCGGCAAATCGACCTCATCCTCCGAAATGCACCGAGGTTGGCCATGGCCACGGTAGAAGACAAACGCTCGAGCCAGCACGACGACTTCGAGGACTCGCTTCCCCGTCGCTCACATGCGTTTCGCAATGGCGGCATTGCCATGATTCTGTTGCTGTGTCTGGCAACCTATTTCGCTCCCTACATCATTTCCCATACTTCACTACGAAACAGCCTGTTGCAGTCGAGCCTGGAACTGGATGGCACAATTACACTCGGGTCCGCATCGCTGGGTTGGTTTTCTAACGTGGTAGTCGACAATCTGGAACTTCGCGATGCGGACGACAAGATCGTGGCCCAGGTAGCCCAACTCCGCACCAGCAAGTCACTGATCGGTTTGCTACTCGACTTTGGCAGTCTGGGTGTCGTCGAGATCGACCAGCCCGTCCTGCACATCGTATGCGACGAGCGGGATACGAACCTCGAACGTCTATTTGCCAAGGTCATCCAGCGCGACACCAACGGCAAGGTCGCAGTAGAACTCAAGGTCACCGATGGCACGGTCGAAATCGAGGACCTACCCCCGGCTCGCAAGTTTCGCATCGAACAATTGGCCGTCGATTGTGCAATTGCCGACAGCGATCAGCCGATCGTCGTCGCGGCCAACGGCTCGCTCGTCGATGGCAAGCAGCCCGGCAAATTCGCACTCGACCTGCGCACCGAGCGATCGGAAGACGGCAAGAATGCCCTGGCGAGCGGAAAGGTCGAGTGCAACTCAACCGCCCTGCCACTGGAACTCGCCGATCCAATTTTGAGGCGCCACGTCAAGGGCGCGACGCTCGCGGGCCGGTTGTCGACGCGATTGAACGGCGCGTGGGGCAAGCTGGCCGAAAGTGGCGAGGCTTCCATTCAGGGCGAAGCGCTCGTCACCGAACTGACCTTCGCCGCAGATGCACTGGGGAGTGACACGGTGCAATTGGCGCGCATCGAGGTCCCGTGTCACGTGATTCAAAACGGTGAACTCCTCGACATCCAGAAATTAGGCATCGACTGTGAACTCGGGAACGTCACCTTGACGGGTACGGCCCGAATGGACGACTTTTCGGCCACCGACAAGTTGGCAGCACTGCTCAGGGAAACGTTCAACGTTCGGGGCGAAATCGACCTGGTGGCCGTCGCTCGCGTACTGCCAGACACACTTCGCATTCGCGAGGGCACCGAAATTACCTCGGGTAAAGTTCAGTTGGCAATTACGAGCGGACACGAAGACGGCGAATCGGTGTGGAGCGGCCAAATCTCCGCAAGTCACTTGGGCGCCAATGCCGACGGTCGCACCCTGGTCTGGGAGAATCCGTTGGCCCTGGACTTTGCCGCCCGGCAGTCGAAACACGGCTTGGTTGTCGATCGGGCCGAGTGCACGTCCAGCTTTTTGCACGCCACGGCGAAAGGGAGCATCGACGACCTAACGGCAACGGCCAACTTCGACCTGGCGCGACTCGTGAACGAATTGAAGCAGTTCGCGGATCTGAGTGATTTGCAACTGGCCGGTCAGGGCGACGCCCGCTTAGAACTGAAACGCCTCGCCGGTGACCAATTCACCGCGCAAGGACAATTCGAAGCCCGCGAGTTTCAGTTCGTGCCGACTGCCGGCGGCCAGCCCTGGCGAGAAGAAAAACTCGTGGCGACGCTCGACGTGGGTGGAAAGTTCGAAAAGGAATCGCTCCAGCGAATCGACCGCGGCACGATTACTTTCGATGTTGCCGGCGACCGGATTGGCGTGCAATTGCGCCAATCTGTTGTGAACCCCGCTTCGTCGTCCTCCTGGCCGCTGCAATGCTCGTGGCGGGGCAACCTGGAGCCCTGGGCAACTCGCTTGGACACTTGTCTGGGAATAACGGGTTGGGATTTGCGCGGTGCCGGCGATCTGCAAGTCGCGATAACCGTCTCACCCGAAACGATCGAAGTCGAACACGCCAAGGCGGATTTCGCACAATTGCATGTGTGGGGACATGAATGGTTCGTCAATGAACCGACGGCGAACCTGACGTGTGAAGCTCAATGGGACCGTGGGAAGCGTCGCGGCCAGATCAGCGCCGCTCGTCTTAGCGCCGGTACGACAACGGCCATCCTGAGCAATGCCATCTTACAGACAACCGACGACGGCTGGAAAGTCGATGGTGGAACGGCTCAACTAGGCGCGGAGTTGGCCACGCTCTATCGCTGGCATCACGACCCGCGCCTCCCCGCCGCCTGGCGAGTTTCCGGCCGGCTTGCCGCACAGACGCAACTCAAACTTGACGCCGAATCGACAACCGCCCGCATCGATGGCTCCGTCGACCAATTGGTGCTGGTCGATCTTGCGCAACAGGCCGGAGGCGCAACTTCGGCCACATGGCAGGAACCCCGCATCACGCTGGCGGCGCTTGCCACTTATCGTCCTGCGAGCGAGACGCTCAAACTCGATCAGATTCAGGTTGCGTCGGCGGCCCTACGTTGCGACGCCAAGGGAGACTTACCCCTCTCGAAGCAGGGCGGAAATGTAAATATCGACGGCACGATCCAGTACGACTGGCAGCAGCTGGCCCCATTGTGGCGTCCTTACCTGGGAGACGGCTTCCAGATCGCCGGACAGCAATCCCGAAAGTTCGCCGTCAATGGCCGCCTCACCGGCCCGCCTGCGGCGGCCGATTCCTGGAAGCAAGTCACTGGCAACGCAGCGGTTGGTTGGAGCGGGATTAGCATGCACGGGTTCGTGGTTGGCCAGGGCGATATTGCCGCCACGCTGAGCGAGGGCCAGATTCAGGTGCAGCCAATCGACGTGGCCGTGAGCGACGGTCGTTTGACCTTCGCGCCGCTAGTACGGCTGACTCCCACGCCGGCCGAACTTTACATTCCGCGTGGCCCGCTGTTGACGAACATCCATCTTTCGCCCGAGATGTGCCGACGCGGCCTGAAATTCGTGGCACCCATCGTGGCCGAAACTACCGTGGCCGAAGGGCGGTTCTCGGTATCGATGGACGGTGGACGGGTTCCGATTCGCGACCCCAAGGGGGGCGACCTGGCGGGTCACATGGCAATTCGCGCCCAAGTCAAGCCGGGGCCCGTCGCACACGAGTTCATGATCCTGGTTAACGAGTTATTCACGGTACTCAAGGCTGGCAATTTCCAACCGCTCAACGATCAGACGGGCGCGTTGATGAGCATCGACACCAGCGACGTGGAATTCCGCATGGTTGAGCGCCGGGTTTATCATCGGAATCTGCAGTTCGTAGTTGGTACGCTGCCCATCTCGACATACGGATCGGTTGGGCTGGATGACGAATCGCTCGCCATGGTGGCGGAAATTCCCTTGCAGGCGAATCTCCTCGGGCGCGACCTGGCGCTGGGAACACTCGAGGGTCAGGTCATTCGCATTCCCATTGGGGGCACGCTGAGCAAACCGCAACTCGATCGGGGAACGCTTCGGCAGATCACCGCGGGCATTTTGCAAAGTCTCACGCGAGGCGTGCTGCAAAACGGCCTGGGCAAGCAGCTCGAGCGGCTTCTTCCGCAACGTCAACAGACCATTCCTTCTCCCTAGCCAGTATCGGCTGTTTGCCACACCAGCGGTCTCGTGGACGAAAGTCCATGCCAGGACTGCCATTTCTCGTCGGCGTTCCAATCCGTCACAAATTCGCCGCAGTGGATGGGTTTCCCTCCTTGTTGCGGCCTCCAAGGGGCCCAACTAGTATGTACGGTGCGCGGGGAGGGCCGGCGCATCTTCCTTCGACCCACATTGCATCCATCATTACGCATCTTTGAGTCACACCATGGCACGCTTCACCAGGCGAGCGAAATTCGCAAGGCAAGCTCGGAATACACCGCCCTGCGGGCGCCGCTTGGGTGCGGAACCCCTGGAATTTCGGCGAATGCTCGCTCTATCGACCACCAACCTGAACATGGGGCTGACGCCACAGGATCTAGTACAGGAGTTGGTTGGCGGTGGAGTCGACGTCACCGATGTCCAGTTCACCGGTGATTTCGCGTCGGCGGGCAAATTCACGGGCGGAGAATCCGAGGGCCTGGGCATCGAGTCGGGCGTGATGCTAAGCAGCGGCACGATCGCCGACGCCGCGGGACCCAATGATAGCGATGGCACGACTACCAGCTTTGGAACACCCGGCGATCCTCAACTTGACGGACTCATTCCGGGATACAGCACAAATGACGCGTCGGTGCTGGAGTTCGATTTCGTGGCGCTCGGCGGGTCGATCAGTGTCCAGTATGTCTTCGGTTCCGAAGAGTACAACGAATTTGTTGATTCCCCCTTCAACGACGTATTCGGTTTCTTTCTCGATGGTGCCAATATCGCGCTGATTCCGGGTACGACAACTCCCGTTTCAATCAACAACGTAAATCAGAACGTCAATTCGAATCTCTATCACAACAATGACCCTAGCGACCTGGGGACACCCACCCCGTTTCTCACCCAGGCTGACGGATTCACAGTCGTGCTCACCGCGACAGCGGATATCACTCCGGGTCCCCATCACATCAAATTGGCCGTTGCCGACGCGGGCGATACGGCACTCGACTCGTGGGTCTTCCTGCAGGCTGAGAGTTTCATCAGCGGTGACACCGACATGCAGATCGCGATGTCAGACTCGCCCGATCCGGTGATCGTCAACAACCAACTCACATATTCCTTGGTCGCGACGAACAACGGCCCTGATCCGGCAACAAGCGTCAAGGTGGAAGACATGCTTCCCGCAGGCGTCACCTTCCTAAGTGCCAGTAGCAGCCAGGGAACGGTTTCGCAGGACGGAGGCGTCGTTACCGCCGACCTCGGCATATTGACCGCTGGGAGCAGCGCCACGATAACGATCGTCGCCGTTCCCACCCAACTCGGCCTGGTGAGCAACACGGCTACGATCACAGCGGCACAGAACGAGACATTTCCCGACAACAACAGCGCGACCGTCGTGACGTCGGTTGAAACAGCGAAAATCACACTCAACGACGTGCAGGTTGTCGAAGGGGATGACGGCACCAAGGACGCGGTGTTCAACCTGTCGCTTAACGGGGCGGAACATAACTTCGCGATCACGGTCAATTACATCACTTCCGATGTCACTGCCCACGCCGGCCCAGATTATGCGGCACGAAGTGGCGTGTTCACCTTTGCGCCAGGAGCAACCCACGGTACTATCGCCGTCCCAATCGTAGGCGACAAACTGAATGAAGTGACCGAAACATTCCTGCTCACACTCTCCAACGCGCAACATGCCGACATCGTGCGCGGCGTTGCAACCGGCACGATTGTCGACAACGACCCGCTGCCGAATTTCTACGTCGACGATGTGCAAGTCACAACCACGCTGGCTGGCAATCGGATTGCCACGTTTACCGTGGCGCTCGATTGGCCCAGCGGACGCGACGTCTCGGTGGCCTACGCGACGAACGATGGCACCGCCCGGGCCGGCATTGAATACCAAGGCGTCAGCGGCGTTTTGAATTTCGCTTCTGGCGTGCGAACGCAACAGATCGTTATCCCGGTCATGACCAGCGACAGCTACTCGGCCAACAAAAAATTCTATCTGCAACTGAGCAATGCATTCAACGCCGGCCTGATCGACCCGGTCGGTGACTGCACAATCGTCTACGCCGCCGAACCGCTGGGAGAAGAGACAATCGACAACGGTGCCGCCGGCTACAGCGCCAACAGCGGTTGGTACACGCTGACCAACACGCTGGCGCATCAACTCGACTACGATTATCATGCCGCCGGGGACGGCAGCGGAGTGGCCACCTGGACCTTTGCGTCCCTGCCAGCTGGGAACTACCAGGTCTTCACTCGCTGGATTCCGTTTTTGAATCGGGCTACCAATGCGCCGTTCACCATTTATGACGGCAATACCCCGCTGGCCACCATCCCGGTCAACCAGCAGCTAGCTCCGACCGGCGATATTTCGAATGGCATCACCTGGCAGAGCCTGGGCACCTTCACCGTCACCGGCAACACGCTTCGCGTTCGCTTGAGCGACAACGCCAACGGCTACGTCATTGCCGACGCGGTGCGAATCGTCAAAGACGGCATCGCGCCCCAAGTACCCGAAATGGACGTCTCAGCACTCGATCGCTCGATTGACACCGGCGACAACACGCCGGACTACGACGACTCCACGCAATTCGGCCAGGCTCCCCTCTATACCGACTCGATCACGCACACGTTCACCATCCAAAACAACGGGAACACCACGCTGCACCTGACCGGTAGTCCGCGGGTGACGATGACGGGTGTGGCCGGCGGCGATTTCCAGGTCGTTACCCAGCCGGCCTCCACCGTCGCTCCCGGCAAGGCGACGACCTTCCAGATCGTTTTTCACCCGACCGCCGTGGGCGTCCGTACGGCGACCGTATCCATTGCGAACGATGACGACAGCGAACATCCCTACACATTTGCTGTCGAGGGGACTGGAAACGGCGAGAGTGCGGGCCAGGTCATCATCGACAATGGCGATGCAAGTTTTGCCCAGGTCGGATCGTGGACTTCGAGCGCCGATGCCGCGGCGTTCCACGGCAACATGCTTACGAGCACCGCTGGCGCGGCGGGAACGTATGCTCGCTGGATGTTCTCGGGACTCAGCCCGGGCAATTATTTCGTTTACACCACCTGGGCATCTTCGGACAGTCTGGCGACGAACGCACCGTTTACGGTTTCCGACGGGATCGGAAACAACACGACTCTGCTTGTCAATCAGCAGATCGAGCCGGGACTGTTGATTAGCGGTCGACGTTGGGCAAGCGTCGGTGCAGTCAACGTGTCCGCCGGAATGATCACAGTCGATTTGAAAAACGAGGGCAGCGCGCCGGTTGCCGCGGATGCAATGATGATCCTGCGCGAGGGAGCCGTGCCAGAAGCGGGTCCGTTGGCTCACAACGCCGCGCTTCCCCAGGACGTCAACAACGATGGTCGCGTTTCAACGGGCGACCTATTGGTCTTGGTCAATCGCTTGCTGCAATCCGCGTCGCCCTTGACGGCCACCAACCAGGTATCAACCGGACAGTACTACCTGGACGTGTCGGGAGACGGTCGCATAACGACAAGCGATCTCTTGATGGTGGTCAACTATATTCTTAACCAATCCGCCGCGCCCCAGGCCGCCGTGGCCGAACCTGCCGCCACGATAGACAATAGCTTCGTGCTGTTCGACGACATGGGTGACACCTCAACATGGCAGGGTGTACCAAGCTTGGATACGTTGTCCGTCAAGGATGAGACACCACCATCGTCGAAGGCTTCGGCGGTCCCGCCAACTCCGGCCGGAGTCGAGGCCGCATTCGACGATGATGATACGTCATCAAGCGAAGACGAACTGGTGGACCTCGACCTGGATCTCGACGCGTTGACCGTCGAAGTCTGATCCGAACAGTCGTCTCGAATCCGCCTAGCGCTCGCATCACCGTCGACGACGCACCGTACGATGGAGCGTTCCAGGCGACGCCTGTGCAGGCCGGTATTGCGCCGCCGTGCTCAGATGCTAAATTGATCTTGTGGCAGCCGTACGTTCTCACATAGACCGCGACTCAAGCGCGGGATCGATCCATGAAACTCATTCTCTTGGGCACTGCGGGCTATCATCCCAGTGATGATCGCCAGACGGCGTGCCTCATGTTACCAGAGGTCGGCGTCGTGCTCGATGCGGGAACGGCGTTCTACCGAGTTCGTGACTATCTTTGCACCAATGAGTTGGACGTGTTCGTTACGCACGCACACCTGGACCACGTGGTGGGACTGACCTACCTGTTTGACGTTGTTCGCGACAGGAACGTCGACCGTGTGACAGTGCACGGCGCGGCCGATAAATTGGCGGCAATCCAACAGCACCTGCTCTCCGAGGCGCTGTTTCCGGCTAGGCCGCCTTGCAATTTTCAGTCGCTTGGCGGTCGGGTGCCTCTGGCGAAGGGAGGTCACTTGACGTCTTTTCCGGTCGAGCATCCCGGCGGCGCGGTCGGATATCGTCTCGACTGGCCCACTTGTTCGCTCGCTTATGTCACGGACACGACCGCTTCTGAATCGGCGATCTACATCGAAGCGGTACGCGGCGTGGATTTGCTGATTCACGAATGTAATTTTACCGATGAGCATGCCGAACTTGCGGCTCGCTGGGGCCACAGTTCAGTTGGCGCTGTGACACGCCTGGCGCAGTCGGCAGGGGTCAAACGATTGGTGCTGGTGCACCTTGACCCTCTGGCCGGGCAAGACGAACTGCAAAAAATGCAGTCTCCAACTGGCTTTTCTCCGCCCGTGTTGCTGGGACATGATCGGCTGGAAATGGAGTTCTAGCAGGGCTGAGCCGCCGTTTTTTCTTGGGAGGGGGGTATAGACTGGCGGTTGCAAAAAATGTCGGTCGGGGCATTTCTTCAACGACTTGCGGATGAAGACGTTTACATGCTCCCGTCACTAGCTCGCGCGCCAAATGGCGACTTTGCGCAATTAGGGTTATTTTCGAGAAAAATAGCTTAGACCGCAACTCATTGCTGGTAGAGCAATTGCGACGCGAGATTGGAAAATTTGCCAGCCCTTTAGCAAGGGATTTGGCTTGACGCCCCGACCGTCGAGCGGGAGAATGCAAAGCGTTCATGTTGGCTCGATTCGCTGTTGCACTCTCGGCGCAGGGTGTAATGAGGGGTGAATCGGCCTCCGATGGGTGTAGGACAGACCGGAGCCTCGCTTTTTTTGTTTGAAGTGAAAACGAACATAAAGCGGAAAATCTTCGTAAGGAAGATTTAGCAAGGCGTGTGGTCGGTCGGGAATTTGGATTGACTCCCAGCACTGCAACGGACATCCCACCGCGACTTTTCAGCGCCCCCGCCTGAGCAGCCATTATTGACTAGTTTTTTCGGCTTCACGACAAAAACGTGCGGAATTTAGCGTCGAAACGCCGCAGGCGGCTCGAGCGGAATTCGTGCATGGCTAGGGTTCTGGTCGCGCGCCCATGGTGGCGTTAAGGCGAGCAGAATTGAGCAGAACTTTACTTACTTCGAAATAGAGACACAGAGGTACGTTCGCGGTTTGGCATTGGATAGCCCACCGCCATTTTTTCCGCGTCTGGGGATCGCGGGAGGGAGATAACCCATGAAGATGAATAAGGTGACTTCGGTCGAAGATTACAAGATCGTGAGCAGCTTTCAATCGCTCCGCAAAACGCTGTTGGATGAGCGTTTCGCCGACCGCCTGGAAAAGCCGCTCGCCTATTGGGCGCTGCCCAATGATCGCCGTCTGCCGCTGGCGTTTTTAGGTCGCACGATCAAAGACCTGCTGGCCACACCATTTGAAGAACTGTCCGCAACGCCGGGGATTGGGCAGAAAAAAATCAGTTCGCTCGTGAAATTACTCTCGCGGGCGACGAAGGATCATCCTCCAGTGACTCCGTTCGGGTTGCCGGAGTTGAACGAATCCAAGAAGGCACCAGCCGTCGAAAAGCCGCGCCGGCAAGGAACCGGGTTCGATCCGTCGATCGTTTCGGAAGCACTGTGGTCGGAATGGCAGCAGACCGTTATTGAATATGGGCTGGGCCGCGAAAAACTTGGTCGTTTAGCCCCTACGCTGCAGGCCCTTCCTACGGTCATCTGGCACACGCCGCTTGACCATTACGTGAACCATACGGTGGCCGAGATCCGTCAATTGAAGACTCACGGCGAGAAACGCGTCCGTGTCGTTCTCGAAGTGTTCTACATCGTGCATGAGATGCTTTCGGGCGCGGGCACGGCCAAACATCTAGTGTTGCGAGTCGTGCCGAAGTTTATTCAGCCGATCGAAGATTGGATCGCCAAGGTAATGGCCGACGAGCGTCTGCCCTCGCCTGACGAAGTGCGCGACAATCTAACGGTACCGCTGCTGGATCAAATCCATATCGACGCCGGACCGACGATCCATCAACTCAGCGCTGGTCGCCTAGGAATTAACGAAACGCCGCAAAGCGTCCGTCAGCAAGCCAAGCGAATGGGTGTGACCCGCGCACGCGTCTACCAATTGCTTGAGGAGTGTGGACGCGTGATGGAAGTGCGTTGGCCGGAGGGAAAACACCAGCTGGCTCAACTCGAAGCCAAGCTGCATTCAGAATCAGCCGGTCGCGAGGATCTGGCACTGCTGCACGCCACGCGAGAGCTGTTCTATCCGAGCAAAGGCAAGCTTGCCGACGAAGAGACCGGCGCGTAATCCGGCACCCACGCAGCGGCGTGAACCCTACCGGGCGGGAATCCTCCCCGGTGAGGTTTCACGCCGTCCGGGAGCGCCGTGAGAGTCGTCGATTCGCATGTGTTCGTGCGAGCGCGTGGGCGGTATCGCTCGTGCCGCAAGCTCGCTCAACAGCCGTCGATGTCGAGCCGAGTTGCCCAGGTCCACGGCAGCCCAAGACCGCCCTAAACACCGGGCCAGCGCCTGGGGTTGCGGTAGGCGACGCAACACATCCCAGCTCACCAGTCCCAGGTGTGCAAGAACTTCTCGCGCCGTTGAGCCACCGGCCAGGTTTCGCCAGAACAATCGCTCGTCGGCAAGCGCGTCGCGGAAGGCTCCCTCGGTGGGATCAACCACTGCCGTCGCGAAGAGTTGCGACCGCGGCTCAACCGCAATTGTCAATCCGGCCTGTTTGAATGCCAGTGCGACGTCAACATCAGCTTGCCGCGGTCCAAGCGCTCGGCTGAAACCGCCAACGATGTCGAGCGCAGCCTTACGATAGAAGGCCGCAAATAGCGCTGGACCAATAACCGATGCGGGAAGCTCGAAGCGGTCGGCATCGACGCCACTGCCAATCAGATAACGTTGTCCGCGCATGCGATAGCCAATTCCGACGGCGAATAGCCGTTTGGATTCAACGGCGTCGAAAACCCATGGAACAACCGCCCCGACGCGACGATCTTCGAACCGCGACAGGCCAGCATCGGCCCAGCCTTCGCTCACCAGGCAGCCGCTCGCCAATACGTGCACAAAGGGAGCTTGGGTCGTCGCCAGGGCTTCATTGATCGCTCTTGTCGTCGCGTCTCGGCGCCGCGGTGCGACAAACCGTACTTCGTCCTTAAGTTCGTATGGGTCGGCATATGGACGCTTGAGCGCGACGACGATCTCACAATCGGCGGGCCGATTTTCCAACACCGAAAGCAGCGTGCCTTCCAAGGATTCAGTACTACCAACTGCGGAAATGACGATCGCGAGGCGTGGCACCGCGGAACCTCATCAAACGGAGCGAAATGGGGCGGGCAATCGAATGCCAGCGAGCGCAAGCTGGGCACCGTGGAAGTCAGGAACGTCAGCATCGCTATTCCGATTATGTCGGCTCTCCGCGCCAGGTAAGTTGATTGAACCCGTTGCGAACTTGTACGGCAATTGCCCACGCGGGTATCCGTTCCGCCCTTCTCGGCCGTTGTGACAGCATGCAAACGCTAGCAAATTGCCGCCTAGGATTCGGTCGCCCAAACCTGCACCAACTCAATGAGGATGCGAGCGGCCGATTCCATTTCCTCGAGGCAAGCCCACTCCAGGCGAGAGTGGAGGTGATGTTGACCGGTCGACAGATTTGGCGTCGGAAGTCCCAGCTCGGTAAATCGAGAGCCGTCGGTACCTCCCCGGACGATCGTTAGTCGCGGCTTGCGCCCCAACCTCTCGTGGGCACGTTTGGCGTAGTCTACGGCTCGAGGTTCCCGAGCCAATCCCTCAGCCATGTTGCGATACTGGGGTGTCACTTGCACTTCGATGCTGGAGCCTGGGAACTGCTGCTGGCTCTCGTCCGCGGCCACGCGCAACAGGTTCGCTAGTTCAGCGAGTCGCGATGTGTTGAAATCACGAAGCAGAATCCGTAGCGTCACCTCACCCACTCCGCCTGAGACGTGATACGGGTGCAGAAAACCCTCCCGATCACTCGTCGTCTCTGGCGCCAAGCATTCGACGGGTAACCGAGTCACAAAATCGCCCGCCACACGGAGCGCGTTCACCATTCGGCCTTTGGCAATCGCGGGATGCACGTTCACGCCTCGCACAACGATGATCGCCAAGTCTGCGGAGAACGTTTCGACGTCGATCTCGTCGACTCCTTGCCCATCGAGCGTGTAGCACACGGTGGCACCAAGCTGCTCCAAATCAATATGATCAACGCCGTGGCCAATCTCCTCATCGCAGGTGAAACAAACACGCACTGGACCGTGGGGAATCTCTGGGTGCGTTGACAGGTACGAAATGGCCTCCATGATGACGGCCACACCCGCCTTGTCGTCAGCTCCAAGTAGCGTGTTTCCATCGGTGGTGATTAGCGTTGCGCCAATCAGATCGTTGAGTTCAGGATCGTCCGCCGTTCGGATCACGGCCTCTGGATCGCCCGGCAACTGGATATCGCCGCCCGGGTAGTTGCGAATTACCTGCGGTTGGACGTGCGCGCCAGTCGTTTCGGGCGACGTGTCCAGATGTGCATTGAATGCCACGACCGGCACAGCCTGGTCGATTGTCGCCGGCAAGGTTGCCATGAGGATGCCCATCTCGCTTTGCAGAACGTGGGTCAGGCCCAGCGCGAACAATTCATCCCGGAGCATCCGCCCCAACTCCAACTGTCCCGGGGAACTTGGATACGTCGATTGTCCCTCCCGAGCCGTCGTGTCGATACGGACGTAGCGCAAGAATCGCTCGAGTAGCCGTTCTTTGTCGATCATGGTGTTTGTGACTTAGAGGTGGCGGAAATCCTTTTCGCCACTTTATGGGGCTGAAGTCGCGTGAGCAAGCGGCTACGATGATGTGTGATGCGAGCGACAATCCATACATTCCTAGCTATTCTGCTGAGCGTCGCCGCAAATGCAGCCGCAACGGCCGACGATACGGTCAAGATATCTGCTGCCGCAACGGATCAAAATGGCTTCCTGATTCATACCGTGATTTCGCCGTTCCAGGCAGGTCCAACGCAAATTCGAGTGCTTCTTCCCGAGCCGCTTGCTCCACAGTTGCGCTACCCGGTCGTATATGTGCTTCCGGTCGAAGCGAATTCGGAGCATCGCTATGGCGACGGGTTGTTAGAAGTCAAACGTCAGAAGCTCACCGAATCGCATCGCGTCGTCTTTGTTGCGCCCACATTCTCCCAACTGCCATGGTATGCCGATCATCCCACCGATCCAAAGGTCCGGCAGGAATCTTATCTGCTGCGCGTGGTTGTACCTTTTGTCGATGACACGTACCAAACACTGGCCGAAAGGCGCGGTCGGTTTCTTTTAGGCTTCAGCAAGTCGGGTTGGGGCGCCTGGACGTTACTGTTACGGCATCCGAACGTCTTCGAACGGGCCGCCGCCTGGGATGCTCCGCTCGACATGCATGAGCTGGGTCAATACGGTACCGGCCCGATCTTCGGAACGCAGGAAAACTTTCGGCGTTACTGCGTAGCGGATCTTCTCAGGGCGCGAACACTTGACCTGAGCAGCCGAGCGCGGCTGGTCCTGCTCGGTTGGGGCGGGTTTCGAAGCGACACTGAAGCAACACACTCCCTACTCGACAAACTTGAGATCCCTCACATTTACCAAAACAGCCGGCAGTTCAAACACAATTGGCATAGCGGCTGGGTAAGTGACAGTGTGAAACTGCTCTTGTCTGAAGCGCCCCCATGATCCACAGCAATGCGCACGTTGTCCGCATGATATCGAAAGAATTGACGACTCACTTCGGCGGCAATGTCATCACGAACTCGTTTGCCTGCTCAAGCCACCGCAAAAGTTGAGCATCCGATTCGAGGCCGTCCAGATCGACCATGACCCAACCCTTCATGGCTCTTCCCGTCACGTCGAACTCTCGAAGATGTTCTTGTCGGATGGCCAACCGGGCCTGGTCGACACCAAGCCGAGCGATGAGGGAATTCTGCCACACGCCAACCAACATATTGCCGTGGAGCAAAAACCCGACGCCGCCGAACATCTTCTTTTCGGCGATCCCGTGACGGCCGGCCAGGGAATGACGAACGCGTGCCGCAAGTGTTTTGCTATAGGCCATCGTACAACGATCCTCGAAGGGCACCAATGGACCGCCGTTATATCTGGCTGCGCACCCTTCACGCCAGGCAGGCGCTTCTGTTAGGTTGAAATAAACGTTTACGAACCCGTGCGAGGAATGGATCATGGCCGATCCGGCTGTCGTTTATCTGGCATTCGATACCGAAAGTGTCGCTGACGGACAATTGGTTTCCCGTATTCGCTATCCCGGCGAAGGACTCGAGCCCGCCGAGGCCGTCGCTCGCTATCGCGCGGAACTGATGGAAAAGTATGAAAACGATTTCATCCCATACACGTTCCACTTGCCCGTATCGGTGGCCGTTGCCAAGATCGCGGCCGACTATCGGCTGATCGATATCTCGGTGCTCGACGAACCGAAGTTCCGTCCGCACGTGATCACGGAACACTTTTGGCGCGGCTGGGACAAGTATCGCCGCCCCACGCTGGTCAGTTTCAACGGTCGCACGTTCGATGTGCCGCTGATGGAGTTGGCGGCGTTTCGCTACGGGATCAGCGTTCCCGGTTGGTTTAATGTGATGGCCAAGAGCTTTGAGCAATTTCGCAATCGGTACAATCTCGACTCTCATCTCGATCTGCAGGAAATTCTGACCAACTTCGGTTCCACACGCTTCACCGGCGGTCTCAATCTGGCGGCCAACGTGTTGGGCAAGCCGGGAAAAATGGACATCCAAGGGTTCATGGTCCAGGACCTCTACAACGAGGGAAAGTTACAAGAGATCAACGACTACTGCCGCTGCGATGTCCTCGACACATATTTCGTCTTCTTGCGGACACGCGTGTTGTTCGGATTGATATCACTCGACGAAGAACAAGGGCTGATCGCCCAAACGAAAACGTGGCTAATCAAACGGTCGGGAGATTCGCCCGCCTATCAGGGCTATTTACAACGGTGGGGTGATTGGCCGAACCCCTGGCCGACTTGAACCACTTTTCGTATAGCCGTTTCATTCACGGTTTCACCCAGACCGTATTTCAGATTTCCAGGTTCGACTTTGCGTCAGCAAACGCGTAGCCTCGAATCAGTTCGCCAGGCCGTGAATCGCCTTCACAGCGCAGCACAATCGGCACGGCAACGGCCCACAGCTGCTTGTTACACGTTAGCATTTGCGCGTTAAATCCTTCGAGAAACAAGCGTGCTTCCCCCTCGGAAAAGTTCGAGTCCTCGATCAACTCGACTGCCGTCGCGGCCGGCGGAGTGTCATTCCAACGTGCCGGTCGCCAGTTGTCGTAGGACGCAATCCAAAGGCGAAAAAGCCGCGATGTGCCGATCGCCTCGCAACCACCGACGACGTCCGACGAGCATGCATCACCAGGCAACTCCAGCCCATTCATGACACGGTCTCCCTGAGAATCGCACCGGAACCCATTTCCATCCAACACTTGGTTTCTGTTGACGTGTTACTGGCGATTAGTATACATATATACACTATCGTGTCAAGCAGATTGGAAACACTCGCGCGAGTGAACCTGCCATGCTGCCGTTTGCCCACAATGTTCGTCGCTTGATGGCTCGCAATGGAATGACGTTGCGTGAGCTCGTAGCGGCCTCGGGATTGCACGATCGCACGGTCAAAGCCGCGCTCGCTGGCAACGGCAAGCCACACGCTCGCACGCTGCATCGGTTGGCCGCTGGTTTGGGCGTATCTACCGATGAGTTGTTTCAACCACCGTTGTCGCCGACACATCAATTGTTCGACCGCCGCACGAACCCAGCCGTGAAGGAGGCGATCGAACGCCGCCCAGAGTTGTTCAGCGACTGGTCTGCCGCGGACTTTGAAGAGCTCTATAGCAACTTTGGCACCGGCGGCGCTTTGTCCGCCGAAGGTGCTGCCGAAATTGCCTTGGCCATCAATGAGAAACGAAACGTGCACCGCAAGGTTGCCTTACTGCTGGAGAGTGCCGAAGCAGGATTCCTGATGGGGGTGGTCGATTTGCTCTATCAAAAGATTGCCATTACCGAAATCTGACGCTGCCGGACGAGACGCGGCGGCATCCAAGCAAGATTTGCCCGTAGGACTTAGTGGCACTTGGTACCATGCGCCACCATTGCGCATCCGGGGCTTGATGCGAAACGTACCGGGCTCGATCGGCAGTTGTCCCAGGGCGTTCCAATGGGCCTGGTGCGGCCTCGCGCTGCTATCGCTGACGCCCGAAAGGTGCCGGCTACCGGTGCCCCAGCGATAGACATAGAACATCTCGTCGGTCGGCAGCAGGTCGCCACGCGGCGGCAACCCGGCCTCGGCCAACCGCCGGTTGAAGGAAATGTCCTCGCCGCCGCTAAACCCAGCCGGGTACTTGCCGCCGATCAAGTCGAGCGCCGCGCGCCGCCAGATGGCCATCACGTGCGTATTGCCCGGATGATGATCTTCCTTCCACGGCTGATCGCCATTGGCGAACCAGAAATTCTCAGGCCGCCACTCGACGCGATCGTCGAGCCTAGCGAGCGAATAGCTCAACCGCCAAGGGAATGACAAATCATCGTCATCCCAGCGGCAAAAGACATCGCCGGCGGCCCGATCGACGAGGTACTGGATCTTCGCCGACAAGTCCGGCAGCCGCCGCTGGGCGTTGAACACCCGCACTTGCGGATGATCCAATACGAGCTTTTGTCCGGGCGTGTCGTTCAGGATCAGCAGCTCCTTGTCGGCGTGGTCCTGGCGCAAGAAGCACTCGACCGCTTCCTCGAGCAGCCACGCCAGCCGCGGGTAGCGGTTGAACGTCGGGCAGAGACATGAAACCAGTGTTTTTTGCGACGAGTATGTCGTCATGCGGCCGCCTGCCTTTCGCGCTCCTCCGCCCGGCGGATCGCTTCATCAATCAAGCTGGGGAACGGATCGAGCGGATTGAGCTTGAATGCCAGACCGCTTTTTACGGCGGCCGCGGCGGCGGCCAGTTTGTCCTTCCAGCCCCAGCGCGACTGCCCCTCGCGCATCCAAGTGATGATCTGCTCGCGATTCGCGCGGCAGCCGGCCACGCCCCAGACGTCCATCTGCACGCTCTTGCCGTTGCAATCGCAGGAGGGAGCCGGCTCGATGCCCAGACTGGCCAGCATCGCTTTCAGTTCCGTACCGGGTCCGAAGTCGGGCGGCCAGAGCCGAATCGGCTGGGCCGGCCGGTCTTGCTCCCGGCAGCCCAGTACCGTCAGGCCGTATTGCGTCTGCGTGTGGCTGGCGACGAACCAGGCGGGATGCGCTTCGATGAAGGCGCGAATCGCGGGCACCAGGCCCGCGCCCCCGTCTTCACCGCGGCTGCCGTGCAGGGCCGTGTCATGGAGCACGATGTAGCGCCGCACCTGGAGGGCGAATCTTTCCAGCTCCTCGGCCAGGCGGGCGCGGGTATGTTTGGTGTCGAGGAACAACAGGTCGGTCTCGTCGATCGCGGGCACCTCGGGCGAATCGACGGTTTGCAATTCCACGTAGGGACAGAGCGCCGCCGCGGCGGGTGCCTGTCGATCGACGTTGTACGAGATCATCGCCGCGGGACTGCCGGCCGCCAGCGCCACCAAGGACTCGCGGGTGTGGCTAAACTCGGTCACGTGCTCGCATTGCTCGGCGAGCGCCCGAAGCGCCGGCATGTGCTGGTCCAAACTCCACTTCGTGGCCTGCACCTGCTCGTAGAGCTCGTCGATGGTCCCGGGCGCTTGCGCGGCCGGCTCGCTCGTGTGGCCGATTGGATCGGCCAGCAAATACTCCCACTGCCGCTCGCTCATTAATTTGCCACCCACGAAATGCTCGTGCGCGCGCTCGAGCGGCAGGCCCAATTCCTGATGTCCCAGCACATAGTTGCGGACCTTGTTCCAGCGCGTGAGCGGATACTTGACGCCGCCAGGCCGCGCGAACTTGTGCACCCATTTGAGGAACCCCAGGCAGAGGCAGCGGTCGCCGCGCTGCCGGAACTTCTCATGCAGGTACATCTCCTCACCGCCGAAGCCACGGAAGTGCTCGTTGAAACCGGGCCAGGCCTGCCGCCGGCAACTGATCAAGCCGCAGCCCATGCCGGGGATCTCAAATTCGTCGTTGTCGGCCAGCCCCAGCGGCCGCAGGCCGGCAGCCAGCAGATGTTGTTCATGACCGGCCCAAGCCACGGCGGGCAGTTCGCGCTGGCAAACCGCGCTGGAGGAGAGTGGCACGTTCCCCATGTCCAGCGCCAAATACTGCACGCGCCCGCCAGCCTCGACGACGCTCACCCGGTCGCCTCCCGGACAGACTTCCCAGGCCGAGCCCCAGATGCCCCACATTTCGCCGCGCCAGGTGTCGATGAAATGCGTGTGCACGCCGGCCAGGTGATCGAGCAAGAGCGGGCCTTGCACCAGATCGTGGCTACCCGGGTGATCGTCGTACCACTGGAGCAGCTTCGTGATCGCGCCGGGAGCCAGCAGCACGTGCGAGTCGAGACAGAGCACAATCTCGCCGGCCGCCTCGCGAAACACGCGGTCCTTCGCCAAGGCCGGTCCGCCATCGCCCGGCATGGCAATGTACCGCGTGCCGGCGGTCCCGGGGCGGAACCAGCCCTCGACCTTTTGCTTCAGATCGGCCGAGCCGGGCGAGTCGGGCTTGTTGTCGACCAGCAGCAATTCGACCTCGCGCATGTCGTGATGCAGTCGCAGGCTTTGCAGGGTGAACCAGCAGCCGTCGAAATCGTCGTACGTCGGCAGGCCGATGGTTAGCTTCGGCGTCGGTGCTGTTTTCGGCGGGGACGCCGGTGCTGTTTTTGCCGGATACGTCATACACTTTTCTCCTTGTCAGGGGGCGGGAGTCGTGGTGGTGGTATTCGTGCAAACCGAGACGCTTGCGCCCGGGCACTGATTGCAGCATGAGTAAATTCCATAAGCCTCCGTGCACGGTTGTCCCAGGACGGCGATCGCGTCCGGCGGCAAATCGCACACGCAGCCATTGCCGTTGGCGATGCACAGATCGGTCACCTCGTAGACGAAGTTGTTACAGGCGACCGCGCACTGGCTGGGACCGGCGGTGCAATCGTTAAGCGGATCGCAGGTGGTCGTGGTGGTTGTGCTCGTTGTGGTGGTGTCACAGGCCGCGGCGCAGGCTGTGGAATCCGCGTAAGGCCCGCTGAGCGTCCCGCTGTAGCCGCTGCATGGCCCGCCGGATTCTTGAACGCATACGCCGCCCAGCCCATCGTCACAACACCAGTAGGGAGCAGGCGTCGTGGTAGTGGAAGTCGTCGTCGTGGTCGTCGTGGTGGGCTGCGGGCAGGGATCGGCGATGCACGTCGCCTCGTCGGCATGCGGACCGCTACAGATCGTGATGCTGGAGAAGTCCGATTCCTGCCCCTGCAGGCAGCTCGCCTCGTCGCATCCGCCGGCGGTCACGCACCACCAGGGCTCCGCGGTTGTCGTGGTGGTGCTCGTCGTGGTCGTGGTGGTTGTGGTGGTCGTCGTCGTGGTCAGGCCCGGATAGCACTGGGTGTGAGCCGTCTCGCAATCGTCGGTGGCATCATATGAGGGAGGCAGGCAGTCGCATCCCGGGCTGCAATGGTTCGCCGACAGTGTCCAGTCGCCACTCGTGCTGCCGTCCCACAAGCAGCCCGTGCCGCAGGGATCCGCGGTCGTCGTCGTGGTGGTACTGGTCGTGGTCGAATAGCACTGCGGACAACTGCCCGGCGGCTGTGTGGTCGTGGTCGGACTCTGACACCCCGTGGAGAGCGGCGCTCCGCACACGTCGCAGGGAACGCTGGGCGGAATGCAAAAGCAAGGGCCCGTCGACGACGAACCGGGACAGCCGTTGCTGCGGAGCCACCAGCCCTGCTCGGGGATACACAGCCACTCGCACGACCCCACGCACGGCGGCAGCGGTATGATGGGATCGGGGACGCAAGGCGTGCTCGCAGCGCTGCAATCGCCGCTGCCGCCGCCGGGCGGCGAGCAACTGCAATCGCCCAGGCACCCGTCGCTCGTCTTCTGCCAACCATAGACGGGGTGATCGAACCAGCTGCAATCGCTACAGCCTGGCCCAGGATCCGCCGTGGTCGTGGTGTTGCAGTCGCAGCTGGTCGTCGTGGTGGTCGTGGTCGTCGTGCACTCGACTGAGGGGCTCTGGTTGCCCGAAGCGCAGGAGGTGTACGTGCACTCGCCGGCCGTGCTGCCGCAGTAGCCGGGATACACGCAATCGCACGGCGATGGCGTCGTGGTCGTCGTGCTGGTCGTCGTCGTGGTGCTCGGATCGCCGGTCGTGCTGGTCGTCGTTGTCGTGGGGCAAAGACAGTCGGGAGCGGGCGTGGTCGTGGTCGGTTCTGGCGACGTAACCCAGCTGCCCGTCGCACAGTTGTTGTCGTCGAGCTCCCACACCGAATCCGTATCATTCCAGACCCATTTGCAGGTTCCCGCGCAAGGCGCGAGCGTGGTCGTCGTTGTGGTACTGGTCGTCGCGGTCGACGCGCTCGTGGGCGGAACTGGTGTCGGGCACTTCGCACACCCAACGTCCGCTGGGATCCGCATACACCAGCAAATACCGCTCATTGGGCGGCTCCAGCGGGGGAATTGCCATCTCGCGAACGTTGTACACCGTTGCCCTGAGCTGAGCCCCTTCCTCATCGAGCACCGGAACAAGCGTGCCGGCGGCGATCGTAAACAGGCAACAAACATTCGCTCCGGGCTGCTCGCCGCTCGCGGGAATGCCCTCGCCGCACGGTGGCACCGCACACAGCGCGGCCTGTCGCATAGGCTGGATCTCCCAGCCATTGTTGATCCACACAAGGTAGGCCCATTGGCCGCTGGCGATTACCTGGCCGCTACGATTGTGGGCCGCGGGAACGTTGGTAAAGCCGGCGTCGATTTCGCTTCCCGCCGGCCCGGCATGAATGCGATAGTCCGTGGTACTCGAATCGGTCGCTACGGTTGCCGTCGTTTTCACCACGCGCGATCGATCGGTTCACAATCGATCCGCGCGATATTGTGCGACGCGTCGACAATTCCTTGAATTGTGCTACCCGGAAATCCCTGGGCCATGCCCAACTGCCGGGCTTGGGTCCCCATCCCTCGCCCGGCTCGGGCGTGCCCGATCCGTAGCTTACGCGTACGTCGCCGGCGCGAAAGCAACTACCACGTCGGCCCGCCGGCACGTCTTGGATGCCATTTACCGCGTAGTGCCGGCGAAAAGTCGTGTCGGGCTGGCCGCACTGCAAAACGGCCATGCCGTTTTCCGTCGACAAGCCCTGGATCGCCATGACAGCAAAGGCTGGAACGGTTTCGCCCGAGACGTTGCGAAACGGCAGCGGCCGGGCGAGCGAGTGTGGATTGTCGTGATTCATCGTGCCTGCCTCCGTGCAGCGGCCTCGCGACGTGTGGTACGGCCGGTGGTGCCGGAGCGCCGCCTGCGAACTTCCCTGTTGGCCTCGCGAGACAACTCGGCGCGCCGTCGTTCGCCGTGACTGGCCGCGAAACTCGATGGTTCGCTCCCCCGGGCGACGGTAGTCGTCGCGCCGGAGGGGCCAATCTGATAGGTGACCTGCGCAATCGCGCCGTCGAGATCGATGGGGTAAATGCCCGCGGTCCGGACTTGTCGCGGTTCGGGCTGCTGATATTCCTCAAGCGCGGCGTCGATATAGTAGTCGCAGGCGGCATTCACGTCGTCAACGGTGGATTCCACGTCGTCGACGACTCGCGGATCGGCACCTGCCGTTGGTACCTCGGCGTACGTCGCGGCCGAATACGTTGGCACGTGGGTTACGGTCAATTCATCGCGGCGGATGAACTGTGTTTGCGTGCCGAGCGACGAGTCCGTCGATCGCTCGCGAATGTGACGTGACAATGTCAGCGTCTCGGCGTCGCGCACCTGGCACTTTGTGCGTAGCACCAGCTGCGCAGGCTCCGGAGTAACTTTGGCCGCATTGGGCGTGGCGTTCTTGTAGACGGGCTCGTTGAAAATCACAAGACCGCGGGCAGCGTCTAGCGTGAAGCCGCGATTGTAGAACGGCGACTTGTACGTCCCGCCGGGACCTGCCGCGGGTGGTGAATTTCCGAGCGGCGCAAGTTGCTCGGCGGTATTCGTTTGATCGTCGAGGCCTGGATACCACACTCCGAACACGGCCGCGGGCAGCGGCACGCTGTCGTCGTTTTCGACCGCCGAAACAACCTGCTCTTCGAAGAGCGGCAGGAGCTGTTCGCGTTTCGTCACCAATCCGTCGGAATCACCGTCGTAGCCGGGCACCTTGATCGGAAGTTTGATACGGTAGTAGCGAAAGACGCTCTTGGTGGCCAGGGAGTCGCAAGCCGCTTACATCCTCCTCGTCGTCGGCGGCCGACAGATCAGCAAACAAGGGCAAGTCGATCTGTCCCCAACCGCCCGACGGCTTGTAGCTCAACTCGTCGATCGGCTTGATCGTATCGGTCGGGTCGCCCCCGGACGTCGTGTCGCGGTCGAGTCCCACTGCTTCCAGCGGAAAATCCACCTGATACAAGCTGGGCCCGCAGACGACTGCAATCTTGTCCGGCTTTTCCGGCAGGTCGATGGTCAGGCTGTCTTCCAAAAGGAATTCGGCAGGCAGGCCGGCTCCCGCGCCACTGCGAACTAGTTTGACCGTGTTGTCGAGTTGCAGCACGATCCGGCAACCCAGGCTTTCGCACAATGCGGCCAGGGCCTCAGCCGGATTGTCATAGTCGTGATCGACCGGGGGTCGAGTATCGTCGGGCAACTCGGAAATGTCGTAGTCCACTTCGCCCATGGCATTGAGATATAACTCCGCCAATTCCTGCGGTGTGCGCTCGGTGTCGGTCACCAAGCCGGAACCTATGAGCCGGCTGGATCGCCGTTCTGAAGTGTGGCGTTGTCTCGCCACACGTTGAATCGACCTGAGACTTGGCCAAACCGCCATTTCCAGCGGCGGTCGAGCAGCGACACTTGCCAGAACTCGCCGCTGTCGCTCCGCTGGTAGCTGCCGTGATCGACTTTGCATTCCGGGAATTCGACGACCGCTGTTCCCAACACAAATTGCAGCGTGCCGAGCTCGGCGGGCGGCGTGGCCTGCGGGGCCATCGTTAGTCTGGCAGTGCTGGGTGAGATGCCGTGGCTCAGCGTAATTGATGCCGAGATCAGTTGATCGATGCCCGGAAATGCAGCCAATCCTTGCGGTACGGTCATGTGTCGGTTGAATTACCTATGAAGTTGATGTGTTAGTCATCACGACGGCCAGCCGGTCGGCGCTCCGACCAGCGGCGTGGCCGACTCGAAGCGATAGGCCCAGGTGACCCGATAGTGTGTGTAGGTGGCGCTACCGGGTGGTCCCATACGTTTGGGAAGCTCGTAGTGAACCTCGCGTTGGTTCACGTGTTCGGCGTCGGGCCACAGTGGCAGCGCTGGTGTGGGATAGGCCTGATAGCCGACGGCTTCGCCGCTTTGCGCAGCGTGATACGGAGTGGCCTGCCGGAGCAATTGTTTGATTGGCAACCCGTTAATCGGTTGCAGGAAGGCAAACTGGGGGCCGCCTCCCGAGAAGTTGAGCCGCTCGTTCCACTGGATGAGCGTGGCACCGCTGTCCAGCAGTTCGGCTTCCAGCGAGATCGCGTAGTTGCGAAAAGTCGAGTACTCGGCTCCCTTCCCTTGCGGAAAGCTCGGCGGCATGACAACACGCACTCCGCCGTTGGTCGAAGAGCCGGTGATCTGATGGCTCGAGGGCTGTCCGTCGTCGAAGTAGAAGCCGAGGTCCTGCCCCTGTATAGCGTAGGCCGAAGTGAGGGCATCGATCGCGGCCGAGAGCGCCGTTTGATCCGCTGCTTGCAAGCGCCCTTGTATGTCCCATCGCTCGCGGACGCCCTGCGGCAGGCCCGCGTCGCTGAACAGCCCCTGTTTGGAAATCACCACCGACGCTTCGCCCGGCGGATGCTGGTACGTTCCATATTTGAGATACATGATTCATCCGTCTTGAAGGGAGAACTACGGCGTGGCGTCGTGGGTGACGGAAAGCTCGGGCGAGGCCCCCATCCGGCGCGGGCCATTTCCAGGTTTAGATACAGCTCGTTACGGCCCGGCACGTTCGGGCTGCGATCGGGTACCTGCAGCGTGGCAAAACTAAACGTCGTCTGATAGCCGGCCGGCGGTGCGCGCCCAACGCGTTGGTCAGTTGCAACGTGCCCGGAGCACCGGCCAATGCCTGGGCATACAAATCGGTGTTGCTCGCCGCCCAGGCGTGCGTCGTACGAAGCATGATGCTGCGGTCCCCCTCGGGAGCGCTGACGATCGTCACCGAGTTCATGAACCGATCGGTAATCAGTCCGTTGTCGATCGACAACTCGAACTCCTTCACTTCCCGCGCGGTGGAGGCCAATGTGAGATCGAGGTCGGAAAAGATGTACGGTTGGGCGACGCTCGTTGAAAGCGATGGGAACGTGCCGGCCGCCGCCACAACTTCAGACTTGGCCACGATGTCGAGAGACAATTGCAGCAGGCCGCCTTGCGAACCGGAAAACGTGGCGCGATTCACCTTGCAACCGGCATAGGTGAACACCTTGGCCACGCGATCGATCGTGAGCGTGAAGCTCGGCAGCGTTTCGGCCAGGTTGAAGTCCGCACCGTCGGGCGCGGCGCCAAGGATCCGTGGCAGCCAAACGGAAAGGTCTTGGGGTGTGGGCTCCAGCACCAGCCGGCCGCCCACCGTGTAGGGTCCGATGCGAGCATCGTCGGCTTGGTGGCTGCGGTACCGCGCAGTCCCGTTCGCTCGACAATCACGCCATGCTTGACAATATTTTCGCTGGTAAATACGAATGCTTCGTCCACGGCGACGGCCGTGCCGTAAGTGGCTTCGTTTTTGGTGCCCAGTCGGGCCTGATAGCCCATCGAGGCCGTAGTCGGTGCCATGGTTTGGTTTGTCTCCTATTTAAAATCCCCGCGATTCGCGACTGGTAAACCGCAACCGCATGGCGGTGGTCATCAGTTCGCGTTTCCACGCCTCGTCGAGCAGTCCCTCGGCCGGCTCGACTTCCGAGTTGATGACTTCCGGCACACCCGGTAGCCGCTGATTTCGAAATGCCCGGGCGATTTGCTGCCGCCACAACAGGTGACGGTCGAGGTTCGCCCCAAGCGAGGGCTCCTGGTTGTCGCGATCAAAGATCGACACCAGCACGCCGTAGTGGACGTCGTCTGCACCGTTGGTTCCCTCGGCGGCCGGCATGGCCGCCCGTTCCGGAGAGAGCACGATGGCGGGCAGCCCAATGGCGGTCGACAGATTACGCCCGGCCGGAACTTTTTCGATCAGCACGTGCTCGCTGTCGATACCCGCCAATCCCAAGAGTCGTATGCGGGCTTGCACGGCCGCCAGACAGCGCGTGTGGATGGACTCGAGTCCATCGGTGACGACGAAGTACACGACAGGCGACGGCACCCGCACACTGCCAATGCTCGAAACGGCGTAAGCAAAGTAGTGCCCGGGGGAGAGGGTCAGCAGCACCTCGCCGTTTCCCTCGACGGAACCGGCGACGCTCCACGCTCCGGTTCCCAAATCGCCCTCAAACGCGAGAACCAGTACCGTTGTCGTGGCCTCCGGATCCACGGCAACAATCGTGGCCGTGGCCCCCGAGGCGTCACTGTGATCTTCGATGCTCAGGCCGGGAGGGGCGGCGTACGTGATGGTCAACTTGGGACGGCGATCGGCCAAGGACTCGTCCGAAGTGGAAACTGCCAGATAGCTCGACTCGCTCGTTTCGGGACCCACCACCATCAAATCGAGCACCCCGTTCCGATTCGAAACCGCGTCAGCAACCAGCACCGCCAAGGATGCAAACACCAGATCGGCGTCGCCAGCGGATAGGTTTTCCGAAGCGGCTCCCACCGTCGTGACGTCGCCACCTGCGTTCTGCCAAGCGTGCACCCCGTCGTAAACATTCCAGGTAGCCCCAAACTCGGTCCAATCATCCTGTGTCAAACGATAGGCATAGAACGTGAGCCCAACCGCATTGAGCGACGCGGCCGAGGTGAGCGTCAATGTCGCGCCGGTTACGACCGCGCCCGGAGGAAACGCAGCGAGGTCGAACCGCAAGAGGAGTCGGTAAAAGGCGAGCGCCTTCGATGCCTGGGAGGTGCCGATGATCGCAACGGACGCCCCCCCGAGGTTGACGGTTGCGTTCGAACCACTGCTGATATGGACGTCAACACCGGCTGCGGAGTCCGGTTGCAGGACGAGTTGTTGGCTCACGACAGGTCCTCCAACCGACTACCGACAGCCGCGGTGAGCAGCGTCAGATCGCATTCGGCACGCAGTAGTTGCGGAACCCGTTGGTCGGCCGCTTGTCCGGGCAAGAGCGGCTCGAAGCCAATCGCGGTGTACGTGATCACGCCAAGGGCATCCATTCGTGCGCGCTCGGTCGTGGCCGCGGTTCCCAACTCGGCAAAGCCCGTCGGTCGATTCGAGGCAGTTCCCCACTGGCAGTACTCGGCCATCAGCCGGTAGTACACTTCCTCGTCGTCCGCGGCGAGGGCCACGAGCCGGGCTTCGTTTCCAGATGGACACCAGAGGCCAAACCCGACAGGCAAGCCATCAACTCGCGCAACGCGAGGGTCATGCCGGACGACAACAACTTCGCAATGTAATTGTCGTCGATTTCCTCGGCGCCAAACCAACACGAGGCGGCGTCCAGCCGTTTGACATTCCATAGAGCCGCGATTGTCGAACTGTCGCCGAGCGTGGCTGCTGTGATAGTGATCATGCTTGTATCGCGCGGCATGTACCGCGCATCCGTTGGAAGGAACGAACAACGTGGACGTTCACGATGACGGACCCGAGGGCCTTACAGCTGCCTGCGCGTCACGACCCGCCAAACACCGGTGAGCGGCGTGTGCGTTGCGCCGAGGATTGTCCAATTCACGCCAGTGGAGTCCTCGATCGTGTCGCCCTGGCGTGGATTAATGTTGCCCAGGTTTATTGCGGGAAGGTTCCAGGCCAGATCGGTCGATTCCAGACCGACCTGGCGAAACTCCATTTCGGCCAGGGTAAGTAGCCCCCGTTTGGCCCCTTCCACTGTCACGGTGCTGCTCGAATGCAAGGTGACCGTTTCGGTGCCGTCAACCAGCAGACAATCGTCCACGAGATCGGGAACGAAGTTCATGGCGTGTATCCTTGTGTGGGAATTTCAAATGGCTCTTCGGCGGCGAGTTGCTGGTTGCACCAGTCGACGCGACGCTGCAAGTGTTCGAGATATTCGGTCCAGGCAAACGTCTGACCGTTCTCGGTGTAGCTCGGTTTACGTTCGGCCGACACGGCCGCCATCTGCGCGAGTGTGTTGGCTTTGATCGTTTCGATCTGCTCTGCGTTGCTCATGCGAGTTGTCCTTTCCCAAGAGGCGCCTTGTCCATTTCAGACGAACCGGGGTCGCGGGCGGCTTGTGTTTGGCCGCCCGCCGCACCCCGGTGCCCGCCCCGCGCGTCGCTAGCCCGTGCACTTGACGACGTAACGCGGATTGAGCACGGCGGCCGCTCCGCGCTCGCTGGCCTTGAACCGCACGACGATGTCCTGGTTGAAGTCGGCCTCGCTGCCCTGCGGCGATTGCGTGACGGTGATCGGCCAGTTCTCCATGTAGGCGAACGCCTTCTGGAAATCGCCCATGAACCACCACTTCTTGGCGTCGTCGGCCGCCGCGCCGGAGGCCATGACGCGGCGTACGCCAGCCGGCTTTCGTCCACCTGGTAGTTCGACCAGCGGATTGGCCGCCAGCGGTCGTGGTGTCGGAGGCGCCGGATTGAAGCGAACTTCCAGCGCGTTGAACACGCGCATGGGCCGCGTGACGATAGGCCGGCATGACCAGCACCGTGGTGGCCTGTGACCAGCACCGGCTCGCCCGTGTTGGGATCGAGGATGTCGGCGAACAGCTGCTCGGCCGCGTCGACGTTGGTCCAGTCGACCAGCTCGTTGCCGGTCGTTGACGTTGATCCACGGCGCGTCGCCGGCCTGGTAGGTGTTGTAGGTCGTGCCGTTCCACTTGTAGTTGTTCGTCGCCCCGATCACCAGGTCGATCAATCGCTTCTCCTTGTTCAAGCCCAGCATCTCGCCCACCTCGGCCGCGCGGCTGAGCACCAGGTGCGTGCGATCGAAGAAGATCGCCTCCTTCGTCACCGGCACGATGAACCCGCGCTTGGTGGTCGAGGGCGTTTCGATGTAGTCCTCGCCGAAGCCGAGCTCGGATACGGCATGCCCGGGCGAATCTCGTGGTCCTCCGTCGGTCAGGCCGGCAATGCCCAGGAATCTTCTCGCCGTCGAGCGCGTCGGAATCGTGTCGACCAGCCTCGAGACGACGAACGCTTCCTGCGTGTAGGCCTCCATGATCTTTGATAAATGACCTGGCCGGTGATGTTCAAAAAGGCCGTCGCATCGACGCCCTCGCCGGCTTCAAGCACCGCACGCTGCCGCCGCTGCGCGGGTCCATCAGCCGTACCCACTCGTGGCCGTCGGGTACCAGGCCTTCGGCCAGATCGCGAATGCTGAAATCTTCCGCCCGCAGATGGCCTTGCTGCAGCGCTTCGGTCAGGTGGGCGATCGTCTGCCGCGGACCGTCAAGTTCGTAGCGGCGTTTGAGTTCGCTAATCTTGATCACGTCGTGTATCTCCTGCCTAGAGTGAAAGATCGTTCCGAAATTGTCCGGCCTCGGCCTCGCCTCAAGCGACAGCCTGCGGTCCGGCGTGAGTGAGCGTGCCGACGATGTCGACCAGCACCGAAGTGGCGGCCGGGTTGACGCGCTTGGCGCAGTAGCCGATCGACAGCTCGGGATTGGCCGTGTTGACGGCGATCACCTGTTGGTTGACCAGCGCGCTGGCGCCGGCGTTGTCGTCGGCTCCGATGCGGGCGCCAACTTCGAACGTGGCCGACGCACAGACAAACTCAAACACGCCGGTCGTCGCCACGCGGATCTCGGCGGTATCGCCGGTGCGCGACTGCTGCATCGCCACGCCCACGAACGTGTCGTGGAACGATTCCTGGGTCGCGGCCAGGCTCGCCCCGTAAGGAAGGTCGCCGGCCGGCTTGGCCGTCGTATCCAAGTACACCAGGTCGCCGATCTCAATTACCGTCGCCGCGGCGATTGGCAGCACAACCGGATTGGTTTCTCCGTATCTCCAGCGCATCGTGTTGGCCATTTGTGGATTCTCCGTTGAGTAAACGTGTGAGTAGGTGGAATTTTGATTGGACAATTGCGTCAGGAAATCGCGCGGGCGAAGCTACGGGCATCGAGCGCTGGCGTGCGCGGCTCGCTCCACTGCTGTTCGCGCGAAACGGGTCGCGTGCCGCCGCGATACGATTCGCCTTCGCACAGCCGCGCCGCGGCGATTAGCTGGGCGCGCTCTTCGACCAACCGTCGCATGGCCGATTCGTCGGCCGCAGCCAGCACGGTTTCCAGGAACTGCTCGCTGACCAACGGTCGCGCGGCGGCCTCGGCCAGGGAGGGATCCGGAAGTCGGTACTCCCGCAACAACGATTGCGCCGTTTCGCGCCGCCGGCGAACTTCGATTTCGCCCTGCAAGCGAACGACGTGCTCGCGAAGGCTGACCAGCTCGGCGGCCGTTTCGGCGCGCACGGCGTCGACCAGGTCGGGCCGAGCGGCGCGCAGCACTTCCAGCGTTGCTGTTGAGAGCGTGATCGGTGTCGAAGCCCCCTCGCCGGGCGCAAGACCCTCGTACAAACCGTGTGTCGTCGCCGGATCGGCCACCAGATCGACGCTTTGCACCTTCAGGATCGCCTCGACGATCGTGCGGCCATCCTGACGCACGGTGCGGGCTTCGACGTTATGCGAAAAGCCGACATTCTCCGGCGCTGTTCGGCATCCCAGGCAAGCTGCTCGGCCAGGGCGTGTTTCGGATTGAAATGCAAGTCGCCAAACAGGCCGTCGGCGGCACTGCGCACGCTGCGAATCGACCCGAGCCGGTCCTGATAGTCGCGGGCCGCCAACGGGCTTCCCTTGGGATGGTTGACGTTGACCTTGGCTCCCTCGTAGAGCGCAGCCGCCTGGGCCAGCGCGGCGGGTAGATAGCGGCGTCCGTTGCGCGATTCGAGCCCCAGTAACTTGACGCCGCGAATGACACCCAGGTTGCGATCGACCCGCACCGCGACGCCCCGCGAACTTACGAACTCTTGCAAGTTTTCGTCCATCGTTTTGGTTTCCTTGTCAGACAAAAAAAGGCCCATCTGCCGGATGCACCGGCAAATGGGCCCGCAATGAAACCCGCCCCTGGCAGGCTCGTCGAGATACCCTTCGCACGAATGGCCGGCAGCGTTTCCACGCTCCCCCGTTCCGCTCGTGCTACTTGTCGATTCGTTCCACCGTGCGGCTGATCCGCTGGATCGTGCCGTCGGCGATGATCAGCTCCACTTTGGCAGCCCCGTGAAAACCTTCCCGCAGCACTTCGTCGAGCAGCTGGTCACAGGCGGCTCGCACGCGGGCGACTTTGGTTTGGTTTGCGGATGAATGCCGTTTGCTTGTCATGATTCCGAAGTTACCCGGAGTGCTGGCCCGATTTCAATTTCCATTTTCGCCGGTCGCGGAATTTTTTTTCGCGGCGCGGGAGCATGCGCGGCGCGGTCCCTTGCTTGCCGCCAGTTGGTCTGTTCCTGGTCGTAGTCCAGGCCTCGCCGCTGGCTCCAAGTTTGCGGCGAGAGAATGCCGGATTCGAACTCGATGCGAAACGCCTGCGCTTCTTCTAGCGGGTCGCGAACGGCCAGCGTTGGCGGTGCGGCCTGAATTTCGATTTGCGTCAGCGCTTCACGCGGCAACAGACCGGCGATCACGGCGTTCTCCAGCACGCGGTGCATCACGCACAAGTCGTCGTGCACCAGTTCGGCCTGCGAGCGGGCAAACATCCGCATCGCCGGCCCCTCGGCCACCATCGTCGAAGCATAGTTGGAGTTCGAAGCATCCGACGTAAGCATGAACTCAGGCATCACCAGTCGGCTGGCAATCGCGCGAGCTCGGCCTGCAAGATCGTCACGAAGTTGCCGGCGTCGAGCCCCGCGGTCGGAAAGTCGTATTCGATTCCACCGTGGCTGTCGAGAATGGTGCCCGGTCCGAACCGGCGATAGTTGGTCGTCTGGCCGGTCGCCGGCGACGTGACGCTGACGTCGGCCTGTGACGAAGCGAACTGCTGCACGCTGGCACGCGTTGCGCCGCGATGTTTTCTGACCAACGCGATCGCCGACTGAATCTCTGCCACGACGCTCATGTTGCGCAGCAGCTTCTCGGCGCGTCGCAAGTTCTTTCGCACGGGATAGAACAGGGGCAACCCGCGTTTGACGTTCGCGTCGGCGTTTGCCTTGCGATGCTGCACGTCGGCAGCGTCGACCGGCCGGCCGTCGATGTAGTAGTACAGGGGCGTCTCCACGTCATCGGGCTCAGTTTGAATGCCGAAGCTCGCAGACGCGTCGCCTACCAGTTCCTTGGGCGTGGCCACCTGCCCAGGCTCGACGAAACGAACACGCGTCTGGCCATCGTCCGTGGCGAACAGACGTAGAAACACTTCTCCGTCGCGATCGTAGCGGCGGACAATCTCCTGCTGGCGGCGGTGCCACCGGTTTTCGGCAATGAACCGATCCAACACCTCCTGCACGCGGCTCGCCAACTCGTCGGAAGCCGCCCGCCCCTTCTTCACAGCAGCGCGATACGTATGTCCCGCGCCTACCAGAAAGCTGATGCGGTTCTCGTGTCCGTTGATCGCGAACTCGTTTCCGACCGCAAGAGCCCGGCACTGCGTGCGGATCTCACGAAGCTCCTGCTCATTGCCGAAGGGCAACGATGCCGTGGTCGCTCCGCCACCGGCTCCCAGCTCGATCCAATCGCCGCCATCATCAGAGAGCGACTCTCGCGGATCGACAAAGTTATCCCACAGACTTTGCCAGGCCTCGGCCAATCGACGGTTCAACCGCTCGGATACGTCACGTTCCACTACGCCGTTGCTACTCATCACAAACTCCTCATGATCTTGACTTCAAGGCGAGTAATTCCGTATCTCTCCTCCTTCATCCCTCTGACTTTTGCCATCCCCCTACCCCGCCCCCACGGGTATCCGATCGCCCAGGCTGTCGCCCACTGCCGTACCGCCCAGGAGTTCTCCCGCCAGTCGGATTGCCATCTCCAGCGCGTCGGGTCCGTCGTCATGATCGGCGGCCGGAAATTCCTGCAGCTGTTCGAGCAGCAGTCGCGTACCCGGTGAGTCGCTCTTGAATCGCAGCCTGCGACTCGAGAGAAAGGGGCCAAGCCGCCGGATCCGCACGGGCTTGTTCACCCGGTTGTCGATGCCCCAGGGATGCACGTCGACCATTTCCTGTCGCTGAAACTCCGCGGCGAACTCGTCGGACAACAATTCCTGGAACTGATTAGTCTCGACGCCAAACGCGTCCGGACGAAATACCCGGCAGAGTTCGACGCCGGTGGCCACCATCTCGGGCGTCGGGCGTCGCGCGAGGTCCGCGTCGACGTAGAGCACCCCGTCGCGGTCCACGCCCAGCAGCACGAAGGCCGAGTAGTCGCCCCGCCGGGAGTCGCGCCCCTTGCTCGGGTCGAGCGCCATGACTTTGAGCCTCAAGTCGCTGGGCCACCGGTCGAACCACACGTGCTCGTCGAAGTAGTCGGCCGGCCACTCGCAGGCGTCGGGACTGAGTGGTGAACCCTGCTTCTCGCGCTCGAACGCGGTACGTCCACCTTCCACCCGCATCCGCATCAGCGTGTAGAGGTCTTCGAGTTCGGGCCACAACAATTCGGCCCCCTCGTCCATGGCCGTGCGGTTGCGCTCGTAGAACGCACGCGCGGCGGCTGGCGAATCTCCACCTTCCAGATTGCAGTAGATCCGCTCCCACTCATGCCACAGGCTCATGTTGTCGGGCCAGCGGCGGATTGCCTGGAACACTTGCGATGTCCAACCGGGCGTGCGATCGAGCTTGAGCGCCAGGGCATCGCGGTGGAGTGCCGTGGCCAGGTTGACGACGTTCGTCTGCGGCGTGCCAGACTTGAGCAACGCGCCTTCGAACCACCGCAACGAGTTCTCGCGTGCCATAGCCGAGCGCATGTGATCGTCATTCTGCAAGTCATCGCACACGATAAGCGTCGGACGATTGGCACCGCTTCGTTTTCCGCGCAGACGCTGGCCCGTGCCCAAGGCTTCGATCGTGACCCCGTTGTTCAGGCGAACCACGTTGACGCGCCAGGTGGAACCCTTGCCGGTGGACGCGGGATAGTCGTCGGCGAGCAGTTTATTGGTCGTCAGTTCGAGCTTGAGGTTCTCCAGATGTCCGCGCGCTTGCTGTTTGGTATCGGAGACGATCCAAATGTAGGGCTCCCAGCCTTCGACGGCCGCACGGAGGGCGTAGGTCAACGTGCCGATCGTGCTTTTGGCACCACCGCGCGGCCCAATGGCATTGAGCTTCGTGCCGCGCTCGGTGGTCATCGTATCCAGCCGTTCGGCCAGCCATTGGTGCATGCCCGAGGGGGGCTTTTGGAAATAGTGCGGCAGGTAGCGGCGGCCCCAGTCGAGCAGCGGCAGGTTGTCGCGCCCCTCACAGCGCACGCGGCGAGCCACGCAAGCCCTGAGATGCAAGGCAAGTTCGGCCCAGGCATCGGTGCGAATGCCTTCGCGATTCCAAGTGGCGGTGAGTTTCATGAATTGTCTCCCGCGAGGGCCGTGGATTGCAGGCTGGCCGACAAGACGGTCAGCCGCGCCAGGATACGTTCGCGCTGCACGCTGTCGGTCACTTCATCGAGAATCACGCTGGCGAATTGGGTCACCACGTGAGATACCTGGTCGAGCGTAAATAACTCCGGGCGTCGTTGGCCATAGCGGCCGGGATAGCGTCGCTCCAGCGCCCAGGCCGCGGCTCGCCAGTGTCGGCTTTCCTTGCCGGCGCTGCTGATATAGGCAAGTTGCGACACCTCGTGCTTTGACTCTGCCTGTTCGAGGTTCTGGGCGAATTCCTCGTCGCGCAGCTCGGTCTTGCGAATCGTGTCGGGATGGCAGCCGACGTAGGCCGCGGCCGTGACACGCGTGCCTCCCATCGCCAGCACGGCGCAAATCATGCCCTTCTTGACGTCGTCGAGGACCGGCGGCCGGCCCGGTTCGTTGCGCTCGCTCACGGTCGATTTCCCAGATACTCGAAGGACACCACGCTCCGCCCTGCCGAACTACGGTAGCTGCGCACAAAATGTCGCGTTTCGCCGGCACCCGAGCGCAGCACGCGCACGGTGCGCCATCGCGGCGAGCGCGTGCAATGGGCGATCATGGCCGGGTGGCTGGCCGTCACGTTCATGCGGCAGCCAGCCGCGCGATAGAGCTGGCACACCGCCTCGGCCACCTGCATGCCGATGCCCACGCCCTGATAGTCGGGCAGCGTCACGATGCGCGAGATTCTCCAATGATTTCTGCGGCCGATGACGGGCAGCGTGGCGCAAAACGAGACTGGCCGCCCCTGCCACCAGGCCGCATAGCAATGCGCCCCCGGACTGAGAGCTCCGCTCAAATAGTGATGCGGCGCAAACAACGTCCAGAGGTGCCGATGGCAGCGGTGCAGCTCAAGTTCAATGGGCGGTCGCCGAAGACGCCTCCGCGAGCAGGTGCGCGTTGCCATGTCGACCACCCAGTCGGGCTCGAGCCAGTTGGCGACGTCGTAGTGACAGGTGACCGCCACGAAACGGCCGGGAAGGCGGCCTCCGCGAATCGACTTCGCAATCGCGGCCGAACCGATTTGCGCGACATTGCGATCGACCACGCTAGTGAATTCATCGAAGACGACCAGCGGCGGAAGCGCTGCGGTTTGCGAGCGCCTTGCTCCATGGCAACGCCGAGTGCGCGTGCCAGGTCGCAGCGGAATTGTTCTCCGCGGCTGAGTACCCGGTAGGGCCGCACCCAGGCCGGCGGAGAGCCGAATCCAACCGCCGTCAATAGCCCGGTGATTTGCTTCGCCGTGAGCGCCCGAAGCAGTCGACGACGGCCCGGTTCGTCGGCCATTGGGGTTCATCGCACAGGTACTTGCCAAGCGCGCGCCGGGCGATCGTCGTTTTGCCGCTTCCCGAGGGACCGACAATCAAACCGATTTGCCAGTCTTCGTCCACATCGGGCACGTCCACGGCAAACGACTGCGCCGGTCGCTCTTCGAGCGGCACGTCGAACATGCCCGCCACCTGCTGTACGCGAAACGAATCGTACAGCGGACAACTAACGGTTGCTTCGACTACAGGCATGTCTGACTCACAATGAAAGAACGCGACACTTGAACCCCTCAGACCTCATCCGTTCGTAGACCTCGCGTTGCTCATCCTCGTCTGTGCACTGCACGACGACCTGAAAGCTGGCCGGCACGATGAGGTCTTCGGGCGCGGGATCATCGAGTGTTCCGTCCAGCGGATTTCCTTCGGCCAGCGACGCGAGCAGCGCGGCCACGGCCTGGTTGTCGGTATGCACTTCGTCCAACAGTCCCCGCAGCATGGCAGCATCCGTTTCGGCCTGGGCAGCCAGCGGGTCAACCGTAACCAGCAGCTTCAGCGCCTCGTCTTCATTGACGTCCAGCACCAACACCGGCACCAACGCGTCGGGAGTAAGTTCTGCGCGCAGGTGGCCGTCGATGAGTTGCAGCGAGCCATCCGGCAGTTCGCGGGCTAAGAGGGCGTCGGCATAGCCGATCTCGGCCAGTACGCCGCGCACAGCTTCCTGCTGTGCGCGGGGATGCGTGCGCCAATTGCGCGGGTGCGGACGTAACGTATCGGCGCGCACTCGACGAAACTCTCGAATTCGATCGCGAATTTGCATGAGAAACTCCAGTGGTTGGTACCTGGCGCGATATCAGTCGCCGCGCAGCCTCTCGGCGATGTGCGAGAGCTGCACGTCGTGCGTGTCGAGCCGCGACTCGTGGCGACTGCAGACTTCCCACAGTCGACGATGCTCGTCTTGCGTGCGGTCGAGCTTCTCGCACAGGTCGATGATCTTGCTGGCGATCACTGCCAGCTTGGCATGCACTTTGAACATCCAAGGTCCTGCCGTGAGGGCAACCGAAAGCGCCGCCCCCACAATGAAACTCCACTCCGGAAAAGCCATGGCTGCTGATTCTCCTCGACGAAAATGATGATCACGGAGCCTGTCCGGGCGGAGCGACGAAGGCGGCGCTGGCCGGCGCGGTTCCGGGCGAAGTTGCCGCGGCGCTCGACGTCGCAGGCGCGAACGTTTCGCTACCCAACAAAGCCGTGGCTGGCCAGCGCTTGGAAAGCACGATCGCCTCGTTGTAGGGAATCGCCCGAATCGCCGTCAGGTCGGATTCGGTCGGCCACCACTGCACTGGCGGACGCTCCTCGGTCATCTCAACGCTGGTCATCACCTTCGAGGGATCGTAGTTCGCGAAATCCGTGTCCTGCAGCGCGAATGCCGGGTCGTAGGCCTGGGTGCGCGTGTAGCCGAAGTACTTGGTGGCCATGAGCGCCAGAATTTCGCGAAGATACTGACCGATCTTGGCCGCGAAACTGTCGGTGATATACGTGGGCAGCTCGTTCTCGCTGTGCTGCATCATCTCCGAGAGCATCAACAGCGCGAGCTGGGCGTACTCCCGGATGTCGGGCTGGCGAACACGATCGCCGAAGAACGGAATCGGCCAGGCGATGAATACCTGTGGAGCCGGCGAGGCATGTTCGACGACCAGCCCGTTCGAGTCGTTCGGCAACCGCTGGCGATCGGCCAGCCGCTTGCGGGCGGTGACGATGAGCTGGTGCAGGTCGTACCAGAACTGTTTGTGCGGCGGACCGTAGAACCGCACGTCGGTGCGGTGCATCAACTCGAACATGTTGCGGCCAACCAGGCTGTGAAATTGAAAAATTACGCTATTCGCGGTCCATATCTTCCCGTTGGGGTTGGCGATAGCGTATCCGGCTTCGCCCCATTTCCCGTTGTCGTACCAAAGGATTTCATCGGTGGTGAACATCGGCTGCGTGGTGCTCATGTGTAAACTTCTCCTTTAGGAAATAAGTGGTTCTTCGATGCCCGAAAGAAGTTGGTCTTTGACCCCTTCGACGATCTTCAAATACGGGACGGCGCCGGGATACTTCTCGCCGACCCGGGCGTGCGCAGCCGCCCAGGCCTTGTCGACCGAGCCGGCTTCGTACGCCACATAACGGTTGTGATGTCGCTCAACGACGCTCCCGGCCGTGCTCGACGCAAGTACGCCAGTCGAATCGCTGGCCGGGCTGTTCGGTGGTACCTGCTCGGCGCGAGCTTTGAGTCGATCGATTTCCGCTCGTAGTTGCTTCTTGCCGCGCCGCATGACCAGCCACACGAGCCCTCCGCCGGCGACGCCCGCGATTCCGCCGGGAACTCCCAGAGACACGAGCAGCCCCGTGAGTTTCGCCGTGAGCCAGGGCGCGGCGGCGTCGGTTACCGCGTCTGCCGCTTTGGCCAGCGGGTCGGCGTCGGCTGGATTCTGTTCGCGCGGGGAACGTTGCGGCCGCAGAATCCGGGGTGGCACGTCTTCCAGTTTTTCGCGAGGCTCGTCGTTCGATGCCGACGCATCGCTGTTGGGAGCTTGCCCGAATCGAGGCGAGAGGCCGGCGAGGAACTTTCGCACGCGGCCGCAAAACGTGGCATCCACGACGCGGCCATCAGTTCCAAACAACACGGCCACCAGGTAACCATTGCCGTCGAGCACCGGACCACCCGAATCGCCCAAGCGAGCACTGCCGCTCAGCTCCAACGTTTCGCGACCGTAACTGCCGACGGTGGTCACATACCCGAGCGCCTGCCCACGGTTAGACCACAGCCGTCCATCACCGCCATAACCGCAGGAAACGAGCATGTCGCCGCGCTGCGGGAACTGCTGGGCAACTTCCACTGGCCGGAGTTCCAACGGCGGAATCGCGAGCGCTGCCAGGTCGGCATTGTGATCGGCCTTTAACACGCGGGCGGTTTGCGCCGGGCGGTTCGGAAAGCTGACGCGCACCGTCCCCACCCCTTCGCGAAACAGATGAGCGCAGGTTACGACGAGTCCTCGGTCGTCGTCGACGTCGACGAGCGTTCCCGTACCATACGCACGGGCGGCAGGCGTTGTGTTTTCAATCCGTGCAATGGGCCGCGCGTCGACGGCGACTTCAGCTGGCGAAGACGGTGGCTGCAGTGGACAACTGCCTGTCGGGCAATCCACTGCCCGCGCCTGTCCCGACGTTCCATCAACCAACGCGAGCGCGCACAAAGCGATCAAAAGCAAAGAGATTTGTCGCATGGATCAAGCCGTGAGGGTAAAGCGGTAACGATAGAAAGGGCTACGTGCCAGATCGGCCGGCAATGTCAGACGGTCCGCCAGGTGAGGCACCGGGTCCACGCCGCCACCGATGCGGTCGCTCATCGCGCATGCCTGGCTGCAAAACGGAGGGCGGCCCGATGCCGCGGCATCATGCACGTCGGCCTGGGTGAATAGCCGCACGACTGGCAAGTGCAATAGTGCCGCCGCGGCGACGCCGGCATATCCGTACGGGCAGCCGGCCAGCCGCCGCATCACGGCACAAGCGGCCGTGCGATCGTAATACGGCCAGCGGTTGTCGGGATTCACTTCGTAGACGTCGATGTGCCCTGGGAATCGGCTCACCTGGCTGGAGAGGGTGACGGCCCGTCCTCCGTGCAGTTCGCGGACTTCCAGACAAAAAAGATCGTCTCGCCACCAGGCGGCCTTGGCGGCGTGCGAGTGGTCGCCGCGTCCGGCGATCGAAATCAGTCCCCGGCGGCGATACAACAGCAGGTCGCCGTCGCAAATCTGATTGCGCACATCGTGATAGGAGACGCATCTCAAATCTGAACTTGCCATCATGCCTGCCCCAATAAAAAAGGCCCCTGCTGGAAAAAAACCAGCAAGGGGCCCTTGGGATACCTGAGTCGCGCTCAGGCTCTGCCGATACCCGTCATCAACAAAAGGCAAACTAGCACTAGGGCTGGCCCGATTTCAAGCGCGTGTATGGATGCCCGACGGAATTAACGCCCGGACAACCGCTCGATTTCTTCGATGGCGCGGGTCAACTGCGCGATTAGCGGTGTGCCCTCGAGCTTGTCGAGACGCTGGAGCACGGCGCGGTAGTACCACAGCGTTCCCTCCCGGCCGCCATTGAAACGCTGCCATACGTCTTCGCCGCTGACGCGATAGTCCTCGCAAAGCGATCGAACGTTGTGCAACTTATCGGCTGCCGAAACGAGCTGTACGGAACGGCTGGCGGTGGGCAGATGCGCGAGGTATTTGTCCTTGCGCTCGCGCCAGGGCGGCTTGGGGGTGATATCGGCATCGGTGCAGCCGTCGACGATGTCGGCGACCGCCGCACCAAACCGCTGGCGGATCTCCGCTAGCCGCGGCGCGCCTCCCTGATCTTCCACCGCGTCGTGTAACAGGGCGGCGATCGCTTCGTCTTCACTACCGCCGTGCTCCAGCACGATGGACGTGACGGCCAACAGGTGGGCCACGTAGGGAACTTCTGTCCGTTTTCGCCGTTGACGGGCGTGCAGTTCGGAGGCGTAGGCGAGCGCTGCGGAGAATCTTGGACTGGGCTGCATACGCGCCAGTCTACGACATTCCCGCAAGCGCGAAAAACCCTATCGCGTCTCCGAATCAAACGGACGCGCGGCCACCCGGCCCGGCTGACCGCCCTCGCGCAAACTGAACTCAGCCCAGACTGGCATGTGGTCCGAAACCTCCAGGGCCTCGTCGGTCGTGAGGTTGAATTGCCGTATCATGTCGAACACTCCCCAGCGCCCGGTATACTCGGTTGTGGCAATGTCCGAGAACACGATGTTGTCGTATTGCTTGTCTTGCCGGGTATTGGTGGGTACGCCTGAGACGGCCCAATGGATGTTCGAGATTTGGCCCAGGCGACCGAGGTGCTGCTCATCGACGTTTAGGTCGCCGAGAATGATCACGTCGTCTTCGCCCCGCCCGTCGTCTCGGACCGCACGAAATACGTCGGCCAGCGCATCGAGCTCCTGCTTGGTCTCGTCAGGATCGGTGTGAATGTTGACCAGCGAAAAGGTGAAGGCTTCGTTGGGCGGCGGCCCTCGCACGCGGAACCAACCGACCAGCGGCTCGCGGTGCAACAGATCGTCGGGATCGGAAACAGTGTACAGTGCCGAGCGGTCGATCTCGATGCTAGCCGTGTCGAACACGAATACATATTGTTCCTTGCTCGACGTGCGCCCGAGCCGCGGACCAATGACATAGTCGTAGTGCCTGCCCGTCGCGTTCACCTGGTCGATGAACTGTGGCATGATGTCCTGCTTCGAGCGAACCTCTTGGATCGCCACGATGTCGAACTGACGCACAATTTCGGCTAGCAGCGCCGTCACGCGAGGTTTCGACAGCTTCTTCTCGCCGAACACCTGGATATTGAACGACGCGATGCGAATGGAATTGCCGTTTCGTGCGACCCCTGGCAAATTGGCGTTGTAGCCTTGATCGGGGTTGCCCACACCGCGTGGCGAGAGCGAAAGATTCTCAAGCCCCTCGATCTTGAAGTTCTGCGAAAATAGCCAGCCGCCGGCGGCAACCGCTAGCCCGGCAACGAGCAGCACGAATCGGCGCATGGAAGCCCCTCCGTGGGCACGAGTAACTCAAGCTGCCCCTGCGTGGACTACCTCCTGCAGTCCTGGTCGCTAGCAGGCAGAATTGGGGCGGGTACGTTAAACGAATGCCCGCGTTGGCTCCAGGGCAGTTTTGCCCATGCGCCAGTGCTAGCGGCGGGCTTCGCGGACAAGATGCCGGAGCTCGGGGACAATGAGCTTTTCCATTGCCAACCGTACCGCGCCGGGTGACCCTGGCATGGTCATTACTACCGTGCGTTGCATGAGTCCGGCTGCGGCTCGACTGAGCATGGCGGCGGCACCAACCTCCTGATAGCTCAGCATGCGAAACAGTTCGCCGTAGCCGGGCAGCGCCTTGGTGAGCAGCGAGTTGACGGTCTCGTACGTCTGATCGCGGCTGCTCAGGCCGGTACCGCCCGTGAGCAGTACGGCGTCGACCGCCTGGTCGTCTCGAAAACGCTCCAGGAGCAGTTGCATCAGTTCGGGTTCGTCGCGGATGATTTCCCGGTCCGTCACTTCGAAGCCCGCCGCAACCAGCAAGTCGTGGACCGCCTGGCCGCCGGTGTCGGTCTCGGGTGTCCGGGTATCGCTCACCGTAACGACGGCGCAGGTGACCCGATCGGGGGCGGTAGCTCGATGCTCAGCGGGAACCTGACTCATGCGAGATCTCGCAAAGGGTCGTTGGAATAAGGGCCAAAACCGGCAGAATCGGCCGTCGGGCAAGTGGACAAAGTTCGCCAGGGATCGCCGCGCCAAGTATACTGAAACGGAGGGCGACTTCCCATTTGAGTTTACGACGCATCGCCGGGAGTGTCATGGCACGCACCGGAATCTTCCGCGCCATTGCCGCGCTATTGCCAATCGGCATCGCCTGGTCTTTGCCAGTGCGAGCCGACGTTTTCGTACTCAGTACGCAGGGCGAGGTGCGCGGCCAACTCGTCAATCGCGACGAGTCGCCCCGCAAGCGGTACATCATTAATACCACCAGCGGCGGGCAACTTGTGCTCAATGCCGACCAAGTGGTTCAGGTGCGTCCGCAAAGTGTCGCCGAGATGAAATATGATCGCTATCGGGTCGATTGCCCCGATACCCCCGAGGGACATTGGATCATGTCGGAATGGTGCCGCAACAACAAGCTTTATCAAGAGCGCAAAGAGCACCTGCGGCGCGTCATCGAGCTTGATCCGAATCATGCCGAAGCACGCCGAGGATTGGGCTACAGCCAAATCGACGGCCGCTGGGTGACGCAAGAGCAAGTGATGCTCGAGAATGGTTACGTCCGATCGAAGCAAGCGCCGGGCAAATGGGTGCTGCCTCAAGAGGAAGAACTGCTTGAGCGCCGCGAGAAGGTCACCAGGGCGCAACTCGAATGGCATGCCAAGATCAAGCGGTGGAGCACCTGGCTGGGAACCGACAAGGGTGCTGAAGCCGTGGCCGGTATCAAGGCTATCGACGATCCGTTCGCCGTCAACGCATTGGCCAAACACATGGAGACCGAATCGCGTCAGGACGTGCGGATGCTTTATCTGCACGCGCTCGGGCACATCAATGTGCCGGCGGCGCTAAACATTCTGGTGGGCGTCTCGCTTTACGACCGCGACGACGAGATTCGCGCCGCGGCGCGAGATGAAGTGTTGGCCCGCGAATACCAGCCGGCCGTGGCGACGTATGTGCAGGCGCTCAAAAACAAGGACAACGCGGTGGTCAATCGCGCCGCCGCGGCACTTGGTTTGCTGAAGGATCCGATGGCCATCAGTCCATTGATCGACGCCCTGGTAACGACGCATACATTCGTCATTCAGAAGGGGCAGCCGGGACAGATGTCGAGCACGTTCAGTTCGGGACAAGGCGGAGGTGGCGGCGGGTTCACGTTCGGTGGAAGTAGCACTCAAACGGTCAAGCGGACGTTCGAAAACCGCGACGTGTTGCAATCGCTGGTAGAGCTAACCGGTGGCACCAGCTTCAACTTCGACGTCAAAGCCTGGAAGTACTGGTACGTGTCCCAGCGCAAACCCAAGACGCTAGACGCCCGCCGAGACGGGGCACGGTAAGCGTTTTGGCATCTTATGCGGCCTGGACGACGCCGAATTTAGGGCGGCGCTTGGGAAACCAGCCCTCGCCCAAAACCGAGAGCGCAACGCGGTCTTCGAGGTTTGGGCGGAAGATCGTCAGTAGCGTCAGGGGCAGGTACCAGGCCATGTACAGCCCGCCGCCGTTGGGCAACCAGAACTGTGTGGCCAGCATCACGGCCGCCGAACAGCTCATCAGCGTGCCGAGATTCTTCTGCGCCGGCCAGATCGCCAAGCTAACGCAAAACACGATCAGCATGACGAGCACCGGATACCGGTAGGCAGGATTGAGAACTTCCAGGCCCCAGAAGCCTTGCAGGTTGTTGGTAGACAAGCTCGTCCAGCCAAACATCTGTTGTACCTGCGACCAGAACGACGCCGGGCTATCCGAGATAAACGCCAGCGATGCCACGGAAACGGCCAACGTCGTTGCCACCCCGACCGAGAACCGCAGCAATCCCCGCTGCCAATAGAAGCCCATCCACAGCGGCAGCAAGAACAACGGGTAGTAAATGGCACTAATTGCCAGCCCGATGAACATGCCGGAAATGAACGGTCTACGGTAGGTAACGACCGCCCAAATGAGCAGCGCAGCCGGCACCACGTGTCCGACGCGACCGGTCAGCTGCGCCGTATAGGGCAACAGCAAATAGAGTGTCGCCGCGGCGATCCCTGTGCGAATGTTGTCGAAGTGATAGAAGCCGATCAGCACCATCCCTACCACGATCGCCAGTTGGGCCAGGATGGCCATCGTCCGAGCCGTGGCAATGCGAACCCGGTCGCGGCGGATGTCGCGCTCTTGCGGCGTCTGGCGGGCCGTGTCTTCGATCAGCAGGGCCTGCGTCGACAAACTCGGCAACAGGTGCAACAGCGGATAGCCTGGGCCATGCGTCGCTAGATCTTGCTTTTCCTCGGGACTTGGCGACTCGAGCGCCTGCACGTGCTCGGCTCCCTTGACACCCGCCAGATCGTCGGGCTCCATCTGGCTGTTGAGCACGTTGGCCAGCAAGAAAATGACGGCCGATACACCCATGAACGTCATCGCCCCGGCCGAAAGGTTCGGTTCCAACAGGGGGCGGCGGACCATGACCGGATCGAGCAGCAAGCGGATCATGAAGAGTGCGCCGGTGGCGAACAGCCAGACATATCCGGCCTGCTGGATGCGATCGCTGTGCTGGGCCAAACCGTACTCGACCATTAGCAGGCCGGGAGCCAGCATGATCAAGCCGATCAGGTCCAGATTGCGAACGCTCCAAACCCGGCTGAACTTAAAGAACAAACCGATGGTCAACAGCGACGACAGATAGACCCAGGTCGTCGGGTGGACCTTGTGGTACTGAAACAGAAATTCGTTCATACCCTAGCGTGCTGCCGTAGGAAGAGCCCTGCAGGAAAGGAGATCCACCGGGGTCTGCCACCAAGCACCCGAGATGCCGCCTTTCGTCCCGTTGGTTGCCCTCCGTGGCGCACTTGGAAGGATAAGGTATCCCCCGAATTTTGCCAAGGTGCGTGCCCCAGGCAGGAGGTCGGCAAATAGTCAAGAAAAATATGGCGGAGCTGGGGCGGAATCGCCTTTGCCGGAGAAAGTTAGCGGCCCAACCGCTCGCGAGCCTCGTCGGCCCAGGGGCTCGATGGAGCCAGGTTCAAAAAGGCTTCCCAGTGGATATCCGCCTCGTCGCGACGGTCAAGCGCATCGAGCGTACGGCCCAGGTGATAGTGGACGTCCTCATAGTCGTCGTGAAACGCCAACGCGCCCTGGAATGCGCTCACGGCCAATTCCAGTTCCCCCAGCTCTGCCAGCACGCATCCTAAGTTCGCCCGGGCCTCGACGTAGTCTTCGTCAAGTTCCACGGCCATGTAGTAGCGCTCACGGGCAGCCGATAGGTCGTGCAATTGGTAAAGCAACTCGGCCAACAGAAAGCACGTCTCCGCACTCGGCCCTCCCGCGGCGAGCGCCGCACGATACATTTCGGTAGCGGCCAGGGACTCACCTTGCTCTTCGAGTTGGATGGCCGCTTCGACCAGTTGTTCCGACGAAGCCGGGGAATTGGCGATTGGGGCGAACGACAAGATTTCGGCCGCGTTGCTGGGCCGAGAAGGGGTGTCGGCTGTGGATACTTCGCTGGCGGCTTCAAAGTCGAACCGCAGCTGCCCGCCCGGTTCGATCAAACCACCGTCCTGCCGTACGAGCAATTGCTTTCCTTGCACGACGATCGATAGTTCAGCAAGCGGCCTTTTGAATTCGGGTAATTGACGTGCGAGAGTCGCGAGCGTTTTGCCGATGGCCGGGGGAGTCATGCCAGCGGCGAGCAATTCCTGCAAGCGTCTGGCAGTCGCCACCTCTTGAAAGTCGAAATACGCCAATCGGCGCACCTCGCGCTTGGGAATCAGCCAGCCGTGTCGCTGCCAACGACGGATCGTCGAGACGCTGGCACCCACCAGTCCGGCCAACATCGCGGGCGTGTAGAGTTGCTGGGCTTCGTGCTGGCAGTCGACCAGCCCTAGTTGCTGCCAAAGTTGCGACTCGCTGATGATGGAGAGTGTTCCGCGCTGCAATGCTTGACTGGCGGCGTCATCGAGGGCCGCACGAGCCGCAGTCGTGGCATAAGCCGCGTCTTTCTCCCCCACGACAACGAGCGTAGTATCCGCGTCGGCGCGGTCCGTCGTCGCGCCGCCGTGCTCTCGAACGAGTTGCTGGGCTTCGCGTTTCGACATTCCCGCAAGTTTGCCGACGAGCGCCACGCGCTGCCCGGCAAGAACGCCCCTCTCCGATGCGGCGGCCGTGCGAGAAGTCATTGCGAAATCCTTTTGTCGAAACCGTCGTCTGAGGGACAACCCGCCGGCCACATCTCGATGGAAACACAAAGCAGTTGGAGTCTCAAACGACGGCGAGGGGCCAGTCTGACGAACGGGCAAGCGACTGTCAAATCGGTCGCGAACGCGATGGACCCTCCGGCTACCGGACGGCCCGGTTGCAGGATGCACTACGATCGGTGGTCATCTTTGTCGTCAAGTGCTTTCCTTCGGTCTGTCCCATAGCTCAAGTCGACCACCATCTCGGCTCTGGTGATCAGAATCAGGCCGAGCACAACCTGAGCCGCGGCACCGACATTTAGCGGAATGCCGAGCAAGGCCGGCAGCGCCCCAACCGCGGCCACCAGGCCGGTCAATCGGACTCCGACTCCGAACAGTTCTCTGGGAGCCATCGCGCGGGCCAATTGTTTGCGGTTGACACGAAAAAGGCACCGGCCGCGGCGGCGATCGGTGCCCTGGTCCGTTCACATGCCAATCGCGTGACAAGCTAGGTTTGGTTCGTCACGTCGCTCGGCGTGGTGTTTTGCGGCTTCGCCTCCTCATCAACGGGCCCTTCGAAGGCATCGTTTGGGAGTTCCGGTTGCTCCTCCGCTTCAGTCGGCCGCTGGCTATCGCCACGCGGAGTGGCGGGCGTCGGCGTACCTGACGGACTCGGCTGCGTCGGTTGGAACGTGCCAGTCGGGGCGGGAGTCGACGGTGCATAGCTTGGTGCCGGAGATACGGTTGCCGAAGGAACCGCCATCGCCGACGCGCCACAGCACGGCGTCGGCGGACACGGATCGACCGGCACTCGCATCACCACGACACGCGGCACACGCTGCACATAAGTGACCGGCACGCGTTTCTCGACGACGTGCGGCACGCGGACCGTTTGTTCGACGGCCACCATTTTGCACACCTTGACTGGAATCTGCTCGACCCGTTCTTCGGTCACCATCCGGCAAGTCGTGACGGGCACTTTTCGCACGACTTCTTCTTCGACCATCTTGCAGACCTGCACGGGCGTTTGCTGCTGCACGCGTTCGACCACCTGACGATACGTAGTAACCGGGACACGGCGCACCTGCTCCTCCTGCACCATGCGACAGACCTGCACCGGAACTTTCCGCACGACTTCCTCGGCCACCATTTTTTGCACCTGCACGGGCACCTTGCGGGTCACGACCCGCTGCACGTACTGCGTTTGGGGAACTTGCTGGGCGACGACGTTCGGCTGCCAGACCTTGAAGGCCTGCACCGTGGCGGGCGCTTGCTCCGGAACCCAGGCCAATCCACCGCGGGTGGGCACCGAGGCGCCGGTGAGCGGGTCAATTGCACAAGTGCTCGGCAGCCAACGAAGCCGCGTGCGGGTGGGACCGGGTGTGACGGCAACCTGATCGACAAACTGCCCCTGGTCGACGTAGTTCGTCGTGTAGGTGGTGACGGGCTCCATCACCGTGTAAGCTTCTTCGCGCTCTTGAGTTTCGCAAACCGGACGCTGGACGGTGTAGCGCTCTTCACGCTCCTGCGTTTCGTAAACGGGGCGCTGCACCGTGTAGCGCTCTTCACGCTCACTCGTTTCGGCTACCTGCCGCACGACGTCGTAGCTCGTGTCGCGCATCTGCGTTTCCCACACGGGACGCATTACCTTATAGCGATCTTCGCGTTCGCTCGTCTCGGTCACCGGGCGAGAAACGGTATAACGCCGTTCGCGCACCTCGGTCTCGTAAACCGGACGGTACGACGTTTGCTTCTGTTCGGTGTACACCGTTTCGTTTTCGATGCGATAGGCGGTGACTTCCTGCTGGTCGTAAACCGTCTCGTACACCAAACGGTACTCCTGGCAGAAATCCTGCGCCAGGACGCACGTAGCAGACACGAGTGGAATTAAGAATGCGATTGCCCGAACCATTTCCATCCATCCTGCTCGCCGACGAGCATTTGTTAGGGTGCGAAAAGCGAAGCGATTTATTTCAGTTTTGGATCACGGCGCGCATTGCTTACTAAAACGCAAGGCACACCTACAATCTGGCGGACGGAAGTCTGGCAAGCAAATTGCTTCCCGGCCCCCGACACCGAATCCTCTCGCAAAGTATCGCTCGCAGAACGACTTGCGGCCGGAAAAAAAATTTCAAGTCGGCGCGGACTTACGTCCGACCATGACTTTGGATTGATATCCGTAAGCTGTTATCTTACAATAATTTACGATTTGCATATTACCCAGTCGTCAAGGTCTAACATACATTTCTGCTGGCACCGCCGGCACGCACCTTGCAAAGCGCGACACTCGTCGCTCGCCGGACATCACGACGCCCCAGAGGCGGCGCCGAACGACTTCCAGTCGGTATTACCGTCACGATCGGAACGACGGTCAATCGAGGCTTGTCGCGCCGCGTTTCACGAAGTGCTGTTGAGCCGCCAAAGCCTCGACGCGTGTCTCGCGCGAAGCTTCTCCGGCAAGCAATTTTTCGATCGCTTCTTCGAGCGACGACAGGTCCGCACCCTCATTCTTGTCAGCCAGTTGACCGGCGGCGCGCAGTGCGTTGATGGTAATCAACGCGCGTTTAAACGGCCGCATCTTCTCTTCCTTTTCGATGTCGACGCCAGCCGTCTCGTTCTGGTCAAGCATTTCCACTAGCACTGGTACAGCCGCCGCATCGCCCCTTTGCGCAACCGCGCCGCCGCATTGTAGCGCACATCAGGGTTGGCGTCGCTGAGCATGAAATGCAGCTTCGCAATCATGTCCGGGGTGCCAATCACGCCCAAGCCAACCGCAGCCACGCTGCGTGTACGCGGATCGACATCGGCCGCTGCGTCAAGCAAGACTTCCTCGAGCTTGGAATTCTTGGCAATCGCTTCCTGCTTCGGTCCAACGTTATCGGCAAGCATGGCGATGCCTTCGAGCGCCGCGCGGCGAACGTCTTGTTCCGGTTCATCGCGCACTGTCTTGGCTGCCTCGATCAGAGCGGGCAATCCATCGGGAACCTGAAACTCCCCGAGCGCGCGGCAAAGGTAAATCCGCAACGTCAGCGGATTCTCCTCCAGGCTGCCCGCCTCGATTTCCCGGTGGAGTATGTCGGCAAGTTCCTGGGCCAGTTTGGGGTCGGTTTTCAGCGTGGGGGTCGTGTCGCCGCGCTCCGCCCGCAGTGCATTGGCCAAATTGAACGCGGCCTGCCAACGGGCTTCGTTGTTGCGCGATAGTGCCCGCACGAACGCATCCCGGTCATTCCCCTTTTGGGCGAGCCAGTTGAACAGCACCCAGATCATGACCACGACGACGACGATCACGCCAGGCACGACAAAAAGTTGCACGATAAAGCCGGCGCTGGGCGGTTCGACCGGCGGCAAAGCGTCGTCGGGCGAGACGCCCGGCGAGCGAGAGGGGTCAGAAGACATGGCTGGAACTCGGACGGAAGATCGGCAATAACCTAAGTTTAGGGTGGCGCGGCCGGGCGTCAAGCGTGGGCCAATTGCCCCGCGTTTTCGCGACGCGTTTCCCAAAACACCGCTTCAATGCACAGATGGGCGCCCTCGTAGGGCCGGCTCGAAGCTCGGCCTGGGCTGGGCCACGCTGCTTGTGAAACCCATGGATCTTCTCGAATTGACGCTCGATACGCCGGAGGAAAATCTGGCATTGGACGAGGTCCTGCTCGACGACGCAGAGCGAGCCAGCGAGCCGCGTGAGTGTTTGCGGTTGTGGGAGTCCACTCGACCGATGGTAGTTGTGGGTCGGAATTCGCGGCTCGCGTTGGAGGTGCATGAAGACGCCTGCCATGCGGCCGGCATTCCCGTGCTTCGACGCACCAGCGGCGGTTGCGCGGTCGTCGCGGGGCCAGGGTGCTTGATGTATGCGGTCGTACTCAGCTACCAACTTCGGCCCGAATTGCGAATGCTCGATGAAACCCATCGCTTCGTGTTGGAGACGCTCGTTCGAGGTTTGCGTCCGTTGCTTCCTGGCGTGAGCCGACAAGGGACGAGCGACCTGACGCTGGGACCGCAGAAGTTCTCCGGCAACAGCCTCCGTTGCCGGCGAAACGCGCTATTGTATCACGGCACGCTGTTGTACGACTTTCCGTTGGAGGTCGTCAGCCAATACCTGAAGATGCCGCCTCGACAACCCGACTATCGCCTCGACCGCGACCATCGGGAGTTCATCACCAACCTTCCGCTATCGGGCGAGGAGCTGCGTAGCGCCGTAATCGGGGCCTGGGGGGCACCTGACGCGCGGACCGACTGTCCGCGCGAACAAGTAGCCGCCGCCGTGGTGGAGCGCTATGGTCAACAAGACTGGAATCGCCGACAGTAGCAGGCGCGACGGGAGCTTCGAATCGTACGGCGGTAGCCGTAGCTGCTATACTAAGACGGTGTGTGCGAATTTCGCCCGTGGAGGCTTGCTAGTTGTCCAGGTGGGTCACAGGTGTTTTCCCCGGAAAGCTGCTGGAAAGCGTTCGCCCTCGTCTGCATTCTGTGGTGTTCGTCAGCTATGGCAAAATCAAAACGGAGACGGCAAGCAAAGAATAAGATCGAGGGAGCGCATCCAGGATCGCTCATCAAGTTCGACGCGGATCCCTACGTGGAGGCGCCTCGCACCGAGCAGCGCGATCGAGCCACGATCACTCGCTCGACGATTTTTACCGCGGAACTCGAAGCGGTTATTGAAATCATCGCTACCGAACGCGTGTATCGCGCTATGTTGGCAGGCGTCCGACGCCGAATCGTTAAGCCGCCACCGAAATTGCTGACCGATTCCTCGAATCCTGAGGAATGACAAACGGGCGGGGCGCCGCCGCGCAGGGCGCCCTTTGGTTTAAACCAATCCCCATTTTTTCCGCAGATACCATTCGACGCTGATCGTAGTGACAAACAGCAGGAAGAATGGCCAAGTGTCCCAGGGGGTGAGCTTGACCTGTGTCTCGACTTCCATCTCCACCGGCTGACTGGCTAGCTGGCCCAATAGCTGTGGCAACTCCTCGGGCGCCAGCGATTTGCCGCCGACCGGCTGCGTCATGGTTGAAAGACTGGCCAGCAATGTTGGATCGGCCACGGCATTGTCGAGTTCCAGGTCCTGTTCGAAAACCAGAAAGCGAGCCTTCGCATTGCCAAGCGGCGTGCCTTGCAAATCGCTCGCGGCAAGATCGAGCAGGTAGTCGCCGGGCGTCTGAGTGCGGTCGTAGCTGCCGACGTAGTGATCTCCCTGTCGCACAAGGTTCACTTTTTGTTTCGCGCCGTCAGGAAGCGTTACTTCCGCGTTGAACTTGACGTCACCCACCGGTTCGCCCTGTGGCGAACGTGCGCCGGCCGTGAATTCCACCCGGCCGCCACGGTTGAAGCGACGTTCGTCGAGCTTGACCCACACGTTGCCATCGGTCAGTTCGTCCTTGCGTGCAAGCCATAGAATGACTTGCCGCCAGAAACGCTTATGCTGCGGAGCATAGCCTTCCATCCACCACCGCCAGGTCGTGTCGCCAGCAAAGGCCATCACGCGCCCGCCGGCTTCACCTACGACCAACAGAGGCTGATCCTTGCCGGTCGCCAGGACCTGCGCTCCGGGCTTAGGTTTTCCCAATCGATTCGCCCCTTCGAGCGGTGGCAACTTGGACCAGGCCGCGTCACGCTCTCCGTCCGAAATTCCCATCAGATAGTGGCGCTCGCCAAGCGGTCGGGTCGGGATGATCTTGAGCGGTCCGGGCAGTTGCACGTCGCTTCGCAGCGGTTCACCTAACCGCTGACGCTCGCGAGCGTCCATTTCCACGGGCAAGAGCGCGGCCAACGGAGTTTCCTGATATCCGCCAGGACCGAAGGCGTGAAAACCTCCGAGCATTACGAGTCCCGCCCCCTGCTGAACGGTTTGGGCCAAGGCATCGAGTTCTTCTTGCGTAAGTTGCTCGGAATCGACATCGCCAATCACATAGACGTCGTACTTACCAGGCCGAAAGCGTTCGAGCAAATCGGCCGGCCGCTGTTGCGGATCACGGGGGTCGAGACGCAAGAAATCGACCTTGATATCCTGCGATGCGTCGAGCGACCGCCGCAGATACACTTGATCGACGCGCAGCGCACCTTCGAGATACAGTACGTTGATCCCGCCCTTAAGCACGGTGACAAACGTGCTCATCTCGTTGTTCGTCGTGACGAGTTCGCCGGCCTGGTTGGGCACCTTGAGCGTCACTTTGTACTCGCCCGACGTTTGCGGAATCGTCGCGAGTTCGATCGGCACGCTTTGGCCACTTTGCATGCTCTTGAGTTCGGCACTGGCAACCGACCGCATCTTGCCATCGGCGTCCTCGAACAGCAGTTGCACGGGCACCGCCTGATTGCCGAAGCCGTCGACCTGCGCGGTAGCCCGAGCCGTGAGTTCGTTCTTGACGTAGACCGTGGAGTTGACGGCTAGATCCTTAAGGGCCACGTCGCGCGTCTGACCGAGCCCCCGCGCCTGACCGAATGGAAACGTGTAGAGCGGAAATCCGAGGTCGGCCAACCGCCGCGCGGGTCCTTGCGGAGCGATATCGCGGGGGGCGTAAGCCCGCTGGGCCCCGTCGCTCAAGAGCATCACGCCGAGCAGCCGCTTGCCGGCTTCGCGGCGCAAGACGTCTTCAAGCGCCGCCCCGATAGCGGTTTGCTCGCCCTTGGGAACGGCTCCCAAATCGATTTCCTTGCCATCGAAATCGACGGCGTGCAACGAAGAATCGAACGCATAGATGCGGACTTCGACGTTCTCGGCTAACGAGCGGAGCGCCGGAAGCGAGTCGTCGATCGCGGCGCATAGCATTTCCCACCGCGTCTTCCCACCCACCGCATCGCCGATCATCATACTTCGCGAACGATCGACCAGCACGACCAAGGTCGATGAGCGCGGCTTCGAGGTTGAATAGACCAACGACGGGCGCAACATGGCGAACATCGCCAGCGCGATTACTCCCAACCGCAGCGACAACAGGATGATTCGTTGCCGGCGTCCGAGTCGGTGACGCGGTAGACCGAGCAGCGTGAGAAGTACGACGAGCGTCACGGCCGTGATGGATGCCACGCCGTATCCGCCGACCGGATTGAGATACCACTCGCTCGTCATTTTGAGCTGACCGCCGCGCGCGTTTCGCGAGACGCCGACGAATGGGCCAATTGCGCGGCGCGCGACCGCTGCTTGCCGGTGTCGTAGTCCTGGTAAAAACGATTCGAAAGTACCTGTTCGCCCGCCAAGATTAACACCAACAGCAGAATCAAATACGGGAACAACTCCTGGCCGATGCGTCCGGCACTCACGCTGCGATCGATTTCCTGGCGATTGCGAGCCAGGCGAAACGGCACGTCGCCGAATGCCGCCTTGAGGTCGTCTTGGCTCGCGCGGGCCAACTGGCTGACGGTGGGCGGCAAATTGACGCTGAACCCCAGATTGACCTGCTCTTCCCCACCGCCGGCTGCGAGTTGATAGTTGCCTGGCGCATCGGTCGACGTGACGACGACCGCATCCTGGCTTTCGCTGGGAGGCGTACGAAGCTGATCGCCGCGGGGCGTCGTTAGCACGTAAATAGGACGTCGCACCTCCGCGTCGAGCCGGAGGACGGCCGTGCCGCCGGCCGGGTAGTTCAGATGTTGCTCGCCGCTGCCGACGAGGTAGTCGGCGATCGTGTTGGCCAGCAAATAAAACGGAAACTTATCATCGCCCGTGGGCAGTAAATTCCAGGGAACATAGTCGCGCCGATCGAGTCGACTGGCTTGATCCGAGATCGACGTGGTCATCGTTAGCACGCGCCCCTTGCCGACGGGTCGATCGATGAGTGCCGGCTGATTGTTGGAATAGACTGCAATTGTGGCTGCGCCGTCGGCCAACTCCTCGAGTTGCCAATGTCGAAACACCGGCAACAACGGCCACGCGATTTGCAAGCCCTGGAACTTGCCGAGCACCGGGTGCTGGTAGTTATCGGGAGCAAAATACACGTCGCCGTCACTACGCCACTGCCGCGTCAGCTTTCCGGGTAGCACTTCCTGGGCCACCGGTTCATTGAACGACTGCACAGGCATGGCATTGGCGCCTAGGAAGATGCCCAAGCCACCACCCGCCGCGACATAGGCGTGCAGTTTTTGCCAGATGGAAGCTTCCAGCGGCGAGGGGTCGACCAGGCACACGGCGTTGTATTCCGACAGCGACGCGCCGGCCAACTGCTTGAGGTCGACCACTTCGCACTCGAACGCGGCTTCGCCTTTGGCGCGAATTGCATAGGGAGCCAGCGCCTCGGAGAAAAACAGCCCGTAATCTTCCGGCCGCCGCCGGCCATCATCAGGCGCGGCCAGCAGCACTCGCCACGCCGGGCGCACTTCCACGGAAAACCAATGCGTATCGTCGGCGGGCAGCGCGTCTTCGCCGGTAAGTTTCAGATAACCTTGGTGCAAACCGGCCGATAGACCGCGCAGCTGAAAGCTGGCTCGCTGCGAGCCGTCGGCCGCAATCTCAAGCGATTGTCGGCCGCGGATATCGGCGCTGCCGGTGGCCGGATCGAGCAATATCAGTTCAACGGTACGCTCACCGCCGAGACCGGCATGAACCACATCGGAGTGGATATATAGAGGAGCATTTTTCGAGAGCACTTCGCCGGAGAGTGTCGTCTCACCCAGGCCAAAGTTTTGCGGTTGACCGACGCCTACGTCGATCACATACACGCCCAGGGTCTTGTGTTCGGCCAGGCGCGACGCCAAATCGCGCATGGAGTCGGGCGACCAGGCAGCTTGCGACAAGTCGCTGAAGACGTAAATCTCCTTCCGCTCCTTTTCGCTGCTCGCCAGCAGTTCCACGGCCGCCTCGATGGACTGCGCGAGCGGTCGTGACATTGTGCCCGCGTCGAGCCGTTCGATCCGCTGCCGGGCGGCACCGACGTCAACGGTGAACACGGCTGTACCCGTGCGTGAATCGACCACCGACACGTCGCTTTCGCGCGGCAGCTGCGTGAGCAGCCAAACACCAGACTCCTGGGCCACCTCCAGGCGAGTCTTGTTTTGTTCGCGATACTGCATACGCGGGTTCGTATCGAACACGAGCGCCGCGGCGACGGGCGATTCCTGATCGCCCAATACGCCGGTAGATGCCACAATGCTGGGTCGGGCGAGCGCCAACGCCAGCAGTAAGATCACTGCGCAACGCAACGCCAACAGCAACCAGTGGCGGAACCGGACCTGCCGGCGATTCGCGCTTTCGCGAAGCTGGATGAACCGTAGCGCCGGAAACTCCAGGTGCGTGGGTTGTTTGCGCATGATGAGGTGCAGAACAATCGGCACCGCCACGGCGAGCGCTCCACCTAAAAAGGCAACGTGCAGGAAGGTCATTAGTACCTCCCGCGACGGTTGGCGAGGTACTCGGTTAGCGCACGGTCGAATTGCATGCTCGTATCGAGTTGCACATAGTCGATGCCGTTCTGGAAGCACTCGCGGCGATACATCTCGCAAAAGGCTTGAATTTCGCTCAGGTAGTCCGCACGAAAACTACCGGCATCGATTTGCAGTTTCTCGTGCGACTCGGGCTCCTCGAATTCAATGACGCCGTCAAACGGGAAACGCACCTCGGCTTCGTCGAGTACGTGAAACAGAATCACGTCATGTCCGCCGTGGCGCAGGCGACGCAGCGATTTGATCACTTCCTCGGGGTCGGCAAACAGATCGCTAAACAACATCACCAGGCTGCGATGCTTGAGCATCGCAGCAAGCTGAATAAGACTTTTGGCGATGTCGGTCTCGCCACTAGGTTTGAGGTTGGCCAATAGCGAGAGGACGTTTCCGAGTTGGGCACGTTTACTGCGCGGCGGCAGGCTCTGGCGAATCCTCGTGTCGAAGGTGACCAGGCCCACCGGGTCCTGCTGGTGGATCATCAAGTAGCAAAGGGCCGCAGCCAGGCAGATCGCATAGTCGAACTTCGTCAGTTCCTGGCGATAGGTGTAGGCCATCGAGCGGCTCAGGTCCATTACCAGATAACCGGTGATGTTCGTTTCGGCCTCGAATTTCTTGACGTAGTACTTGTCTGTTTTCGCGTAAACCAGCCAGTCGATATCCTTCGGTTCGTCCCCCTGCGTGTACTTGCGATGCTCACTGAATTCCACCGAAAAGCCGTGGAACGGGCTGGCGTGCAGACCCTGCAAAAAACCTTTCACAATGAACTGCGCGCAAGTCGAGCCGCGAGATCTGGCGGATCACTTCGGGCTTCAGATACTGCTCGACCGCGGGCATTGCCGCACCTATTCCTCGCGCCCCGCGGGACGCGCCAAAAACAACAAAAGCCCAGGAAATTCCTTCCCTGGGACCCCTGCCCCTTTCCTTCTACGCCGCGATCTCGGCTACGTTCATCCGGCAAACTTGGGGATCTCGGGAGTTGGCAATTCCCGCAACAATCGCTCGATGACATCCTCAGTAGCCATCCCCTCGGCCTGGGCTTGAAAATTCGTGGCCACGCGGTGGCGCAGTACCGGCACGGCGACCTTGCGAATGTCTTCAATCGCCACGGAAAACCGACCGTCCATGGCGGCCAGCGCTTTGCCGCCGTGGATCAAAAACTGCCCGGCGCGCGGACCGGCACCCCAATCGACCAACTCGCGCACGAACTCTGGCGCCGAGTCGCTCTTGGGACGCGTGGCCCTTACAAGATTGGCCACGTACTTGATGATGTATTCGCTGACGGCCACCGAGCCAACGAGCTTCTGCAGATTAAGAATCGCGCGGCCGGAAAGCACTTTGCGAATTTCGGGCTTTTCGCCGCGCGTGGTCGACGAAAGGATGCGCTCTTCCTCGTCAGCCGTCGGATAGTCGACTTTGATGTTGAACATGAAGCGGTCCAATTGCGCTTCGGGGAGCGGGTAGGTCCCCTCCTGTTCGATCGGATTCTGCGTCGCAATGGTGAAGAATGGCTCGGGAAGCGGATAGGTCGTTTGGCCCACCGTCACTTCGCGCTCTTGCATGGCTTGCAGAAGCGCGGCCTGAGTCTTGGGTGGCGTACGGTTGATTTCGTCGGCCAGCAGGATGTTCGTGAATATCGGCCCTTCGACGAAGCGAAACTGCCGCCGGCCGTGCTCGTCTTCCTCCAGCACATTGGTGCCCGTAATGTCCGAGGGCATCAGGTCGGGAGTAAACTGAATGCGTTTGAAGTGGATGTCGAGAATTCGAGCCAGCGTGCTGACCATCAGCGTCTTCGCTAGCCCTGGCACGCCCACGAGCAGGCAATGGCCGCGGGTGAAGATGGCGGCGAAGATTTGCTCGATGACTTCGTCTTGCCCGACGATCACCTTCTGCAATTCCTCCTGCATGAGCCGTCGATGCTGACTGAACTCCTGCAGGATGTCTCCAAGGCTACGGGGCTTGGTGGCCAAGTCGCGAAATCCTTAATCGAGCGCGGGTAGGAAGTTTACCGGTCGCACGCGCGCTCGTCGATCAGCCGCGCTGGACACCAACTTTCGCGCATGCTTGGGGGCCAAACCGGGGGCCACCGCGCTCGGCGGGGCACAGCGGCCTGTGCCAAGCATACATCCCAATATTATAGCTCTGTCCTTAGGCAAGCAACGTCTTGGCGTGGGCGCGTTTGCCGGCCTAACCCAAACCGCCTAAGATGGTTATGACGAGGATGAGGATCGCCAGCGGAAAAGGAATGGCACGATGCGATACAAGACACGGGTCGCGCTTGTCGCGCTCTTGGCAATCGGGTCGACAAGGATGGCCCGGGCCGAGATCACGGCCGAGCAGGTCCGCCAGTCGATCGACCGTGCCATCTCGTACCTCGAACGGCAGCAAAATCGAAACGGCACTTGGGACGAGTACGCGGGCTTTCCGGGCGGAGTAACCGCGCTTTGCACCCTTGCCCTGCTCAATGCAGGCGTACCGGCCGCCGATCCCCGCGTTGAAACGGCGCTGGCCAATCTCCGCACAATGCGACCGGCCCAAACCTATGTCGCGGCGCTACAGACGATGGTGTTTTGCGCCGCGGAACCGAAAAAGGATTTGCTACTGATTCGTCAAAACGTGAAGTGGCTCGAAGGCACGCAAATCACCGACAACGAACGACGTGGCGGTTGGTCCTATCCTTCCAAAGGCGGCGGCTCAGGCGGCGATCCGTCCAATTCTCAGTTCGCCCTGCTCGCACTCTACGAAGCGGAGCGGGCCGGCGTTAAAGTCAACCAGCGGACCTGGCGACTCGCGCTGCAATACTGGCAATCGATGCAGAACCAGGACGGCTCCTGGGCCTACATCAAGGGTCGTCCCGGCACTGGCAGCATGACTTGCGCAGGCATCACTTCGGTCATCATTGCCTCCGGGCAGCTGAACACCGGTGATGCCGAGATCGTCGACGGCCAGGTCCGCTGCTGCGGTGCCCAAAACGTCAACCAGATGATCGAGAACGGACTGAACTGGCTCGAGCGGAACTACTCGGTACACACAAATCCCACCAGCGCCGCCGGCCCCGATGCGTCGGCATCGAACCTGCTGTACTACCTATACGGCGTGGAACGTACGGGTCGCATGACGGCCCAGCGCTTCATCGGCGACCACGATTGGTATCGGGAAGGCAGCGACATGCTCGTCCGCATGCAAGATGGACTTTCGGGCTACTGGAAGGGCTCCGGAATTGCCGAAAACAATCCCGTGGTCGGCACCAGTTTCGGGCTGTTGTTTCTGGCCAAGGGGCGTCGTCCCGTGCTGGTAGCCAAACTAAAACACGATCCGCCGGGTGACTGGAACAACCATCGTCACGACCTTGCCAATCTGACCAGCTACGTCGAAAAACTGTGGCAACGCGATCTTACCTGGCAAGTGGTGAATGCGGCCGCGGCCACGGTTGAAGATTTGTTGCAAGCGCCGGTGCTGTTCATGAACGGCCGCGAAACGCCAGTGTTCACGCCGGAGGAAAAGCGCAGACTGCGCGACTACGTAGATCGCGGCGGATTTCTGTTTGCCGAAGGCTGCTGCGACGGCACCGCGTTCGACGAAGGCTTTCAGCAATTGATGCGCGACGTGTTTCCCGAACAGGAATACCGGTTGCGGCTACTCCCCCCCGAACATCCGATTTGGCGCGCCGAGCTGCCGGTCGACCCGAAGTTTGCCCGGCCGCTGTGGGGCATCGACGTCGGTTGCCGCACGAGCGTGGTGTTCTGTCCCGATGACCTGTCGTGCTATTGGGAACTGGCGCGTACCGGGCGCGAGGACAACTTGCCGCCGGCGATTCGTGCCGAGGCAGACGCCTGCCTGGCAATGGGCGCCAACGTGGTGGCTTATGCCACGAATCGCGAGGTCAAATTCAAGAACGAGTTCTTCGTCACGGCTGACGACGCGAAGCCCTCCGACAATTTCGATCGCGGCAAATTGTACACTGCCCGGCTACAACACCCCGGCGGCTGCAACGCCGCGCCGGCGCGCTCGTGAATCTGATGCAACTTGCCAGCGAAAAGTTGCAATTGCGCGTCGAACTACAACCGCGCGAGTTGGCCATGACCGACCCACAGTTGTTTCGCTACCATCTTGTGTTCATGCATGGGCGGCACACCTTTCGCCTCACACCGGCCGAGCGCAAACAGCTGCGCACTTACCTGGAGCGCGGCGGCATGCTCTTCTCCGATGCGATTTGCTCCAGTCGCGAGTTCAACGAATCGTTTGCGCGGGAAATGGCCGAGTTGTTTCCCGAACACCGGCTCGAACGCATTCCGCCAACCCATCCTATGTTCACGCCCGAGTACGGCGGTGATGATCTGTCCGTCGTCGAGCGCCGCGAGCCCGCTCAGGCGGGCGACGGCCCGCTACGGTCGCTCACACGCCAGGGAGAACCCTATTTAGAAGGCATCAAATTGGGGGATCGCTACGCGGTGATCTTTTCGCCCTACGACATCAGCTGCGCACTTGAGAACCACGAGTCGCTCGAGTGCGCCGGATACACTCGAAAGGACGCCGCTCGGATCGGGCTAAACGTTCTCTTGTACTCTTTTCATCAGTAGCCGCGTCATCCTCTCCGTACGGCCTGGCAAGAGTCCGACCGGCTGCTAGCAACAGGTTTGGACGCTGCGCAATCGGACACTGTCACCGCTGGCGTCGCGAGCCACAGCGCCGGTTACTCCGACAACGCGGCAAAGAAGCATCGCAAGTACTTGTTACACAGCAATTTAAGTCGCAACAAGCTGCCTTGACGTTGGCGCCGGCTCGCCCCTATAATCCCGCCCGCTCATTTCGACCATAAAAACTTTCGTCACTTCATTTTGCGATTCGCGGAGCGCGCCGCCAGTTCTTGGTCCACGGGGCGCTTCGGGCAACCGTAGGAAGTCACTTCTCTGAACGCCGGTCCAACTGACAACGTGCACGCACGCTTGCGCGCGACTTGCGCTTACGCGCCGTCGTCGGTGCTGCGCGCCATGTGGTCGCACGTTCTCCTGGCCGCAACGTGCTGGACGTGGATCGCCTCATCGGCACTCTCCCAGGTCCAGCTTCCCGAAGGCAACCTCAACGACCGCATCACCATTGCTGCGGACGGCGGAACGCACTGGGTCGAAGGCGTTTACGACGTCTACCTGCTGGAAGGAAATTGCTACGTCAACCAAGGACTGACTTATGCCCGCAGCAAACAAGCCGTGTTGTGGGTCGAACGCGGCGGTCCGAACGGCGAGCCACCTCACAAGCTGATCGCCTACCTGGAAGGTGACGTGGAAATCAATTACCAGGCCGATGGAAAGAATCAACCGGGGGAATCCCAAACCATCGGCACGGCTACGCTCAAGGACCGGCAGTGGTTTGGTCGGTTCTACTCCGCGCTACCCGTCGAGGTGACGCCGATTTCGTTTGCCGCGCCGCCGCAGGCCAAGCCCGAGCTCTATTGGCGGGGAGCCGCAAATCTGGGACTGAGCCCGCCCGGACAGGTGCGTCCCGCGCAATTTGCCGAACCGATCGCGCCGCCACCGCGAACGATCACACCGCCGACCGACACTCGTCGCGTGCGAGTCTTACCGCGAGCCACACAAACCTGGAATTAGAAAGCACGCAGAATGCGGCCACTGGTGAAGTCATTGCCATCGGCAAAAACCTGAACATCATCGTCGATGGCCTCGACAATTTCGGATCGATTGACGTCGAAACCGACAACCTGGTGATGTGGACGGTCGGCTCGCTGGAGCAGTCCCGCGACGGCCAGATCCAAAACAAGGATCAGCCGCTGGAAATCTACATGGAGGGCAACGTCGTCTTCCGGCAAGGCGAACGGGTGATCTTTGCTCAACGAATGTACTTTGATGTCCGCCGCGAGGTGGGTATCGTGCTCGATGCCGAAGTGATCACCGATGCGCCGGGCTACGACGGCAAAGTGAAGCTGCGGGCCGAGGTCGTGCAGCAATTGGCTCGCGACCGGTTCGTGGCTCAAAACGCCTCGGTCACCTCAAGCCGGATGGGCATCCCGACCTACGAGATCCGTAGTGGCACAATCACCTACGATGACGTCCAGCACCCGCGGATCAACCCGTTTACCCAGTTGCCGGAAATTGACGACAAGGGTGAGCCGCTGGTGGACCATGAGCAGCTGGTTTCCAGTCGCAACAATCTGGTGTACTTGAACGAGATTCCGGTCTTCTACTGGCCATTTTTCGCCACGAACCTGGACCAACCGAACTTTTACGTTGACGATTTCCAGTTCCGGCAAGACAAGGTCTTCGGTACGCAGTTCCTGACCGACATCGATGCCTACCAAGTTCTCGGCCTGCGCAATCCGCCGCCCGGCACGAAGTGGACCGCCAGTGCCGACTACCTCAGCAAGCGCGGCTTCGGCTACGGCACGACGTTCAACTACGAACGGCAATCTCTGTTCGGCATTCCCGACAGCACGAACGGCTTCCTCGATGCCTGGGCAATCAAGGATCACGGGTTCGATAACCTCGGTCTCTTGCGCCGCGACATCCCGCCTGAAAAGAGCTACCGAGGTCGCGTGCTTTGGCAGCATCGCAGCCTGCTGCCGCAGAACTTCCAATTGACCGGCGAAGTGGGCCTGATCAGCGACTTCAATTTCCTCGAGCAATACTTCGAGCGCGAATACGACCAACTCAAGGACCAAACGACCGATTTCGAGCTCAAGCAGTATCTCGACAATAGCACCTGGAGCGTCGTGGGCTCGCTGCGACTCAACCCTTTCTTCACGGAAACCGAATGGTTACCGCGGGCCGATCACTTCTGGATTGCCGAACCGTTGCTCGGCGATCGACTCACGTGGTACGAGCACACCAGCCTGGCGTTTGCGAGATTCCAGAGCGCCCAGCCGCCAACCGATCCGACACAAGCCGCGATGTGGGGTCCGCTGCCGTGGGAAGCACCAGCCAATACCACGCGTCCCGGCGAACGACTCATCACCCGACACGAAATTGACTTTCCCTTCGCGATGGGAGCCGTGAAATTCGACCCCTACCTGCTCGGCGAACTGGCTCGCTGGGGTCAGAATTTGAATTTTGATCCGGAGAATCGCGCGTACGGCGCGTTTGGCATGCGGGCCAGCACGTCGATGTGGTCGGTCAATCCGATGGCGAAAAGCGAACTGTTCAACGTCAACGGCCTGGCGCACAAGGTCGTGCTCGACACCGATATTTTCTACGCCCAGAGCACGCAGAACCTGAACACCTTGCCGCTCTACGATCAAATAGACGACAACAACATCGAAGCGTATCGCCGTTGGTTCCCGTTCTTCGACTTTGGTGGTCCGCCACCCGTACCAACCCGATTCGACGAACGTTACTATGCCCTGCGGCGTGGGCTGGGCGGTTACGTTGCGTCACCGTCGATGGAAATCGCTGGAGACCTGTTCACAGCCCGCCTCGGCGCTCGGCAGCGGTGGCAAACCAAGCGTGGCCCGCTATCGAACCCACACATCGTCGACTGGATCACGCTCAACATGGACGCCACACTGTTTCCCAATCCGAACCGCGACAACTTCGGCTCGACAATCGGCCTGGTTGACTACGATTTCCGTTGGCACGTCGGCGATCGCACCACGGTGGTCTCCGACGGCTACTTCGACTTCTTCAATCAGGCCGGCAAGTACTTCACGCTGGGCGGCTACCTCAATCGACCGCCGCGTGGTTCGATCTACATGGGATTCTATTCGCTGCAAGGCCCAATCATTAGCAATGTGATGGCATTCAACTACAGCTACCGGATGAGTCCCAAGTGGCTGTCTTCTTTCGGCACCACCTACGACTTCCACAGTGCGAGAAACATTGGCCAGAATCTGATGCTCACTCGCATTGGCGAATCATTCCTCACCAGTCTGATCGTCAACGTCGACACGAGTAAGAACAACGTCGGCGCCACGTTCGCCATCCAGCCGCGGTTCTTGCAAGGCCGCATGGGCCTGGCCACGCCCATGGCCGTGCCACTGGCCGGATTGTATGGGCTTGAGTAGTTGAGACCGGAATCGGCGGAGTTGGACCCGCGCAGCATCACTCCGCGGTGATTCATGTCGTATGGAAAACTCAACCGAACTAGATCAGTTCCGACATCGGTTGGTATGCGTGGTCGACCAGATATTGGGGGCGACCGCTGAGATCGCGGAGCGTCACCTGGTTGACGTCGATCCCCAGGCGGTGATAGAGCGTGGCGAACACTTCCTGGAAATGCACTGGGCGGTCCTTGGCTTCGCCACCCAATCGGTCAGTCGAACCAATCACCTGGCCCGTGCGCATGCCGCCGCCAAAGAGCAACCCGCACGAAACAGCGGGCCAATGGTCGCGTCCGGCCTGGGCATTGATCTTGGGCGTGCGGCCGAATTCGCCCCACACGACGACCGAAACGTCCTTATCCAGACCGCGCTGGTGTATGTCGTCGATCAGCGCTGAAAGACCTTGATCGAGCATCGGCATATCCTGGCGGCAGGCGCCGAAGTTATCACCATGGTGATCCCAGCGGCTAAAGGCCAGCGTCACGCAGCGCGTGCCGGCTTCGATCAGCCGACGCGCGATAAGAAAGTGCTCCATCAGTTTCGGACCGCCGTCGTTGCGATTGCGGGGATCGCCCTTGCCGTAGCGCTCGCGAATCTTGGGATCTTCCTTTTCAATGTCGAGCGCGTCCATCAGGCGGCTGGAAGTGAGCACCCCGAAGGCCTGCTGATTGAAGTTGTCTAGCCCGTGCATCATGCCGCTGGCGTCGGCCTCGCGGCGAAAGTTGTCGAAGCTGGTCAGCAGCGCCTTGCGGTCCGATAGTCGGTCGAGCGTGACGCCGTTAAGCACCATGTCTTCCTTGCCTTCACCCGACGGCTTGAACGGCGCATGAGCCACGCCCAGGTAGCCCGGCTGCCCCGGGTCGGCCCATTCCATGTGTCCCATCTTGGGCGCAAGGCCGACGAACGGCGGCATCGCCGGGTGTGCGGCGCCTTCGAGTTTCGAGAGCACCGAGCCGAGCGATGGCCAACCGCCGGCCGGTTGCGGCCCGCGTCGACGGCGCCCGGTCTGGCACTCGAAGGCGTCGTGCGCGCCACTGGCACCCACGATCGAACGGATCGGCACGAGCTTGTCCATCCGTTGGGCCAGGCCAGGGAAGTGCTCGCAGATCTCGATGCCCGAGACGTTGGTGCGAATGGGCCGGAACTCGCCGCGGACTTCGGACGGGGCGTCCATCTTCAGATCAAAAAAGTCCTGGTGCGGTGGCCCGCCCGGCAAGAAGATCATGATGATCCCCTTGTGCGAATGCCGACTGCCCGAGGCGGCTTGCGCCTGCATAATTTGCGGCAGCGTCAGCCCGCCAAGGGCGAGCCCGCCGATCTTCAAAAACGAGCGGCGCGAAAGTCCATCGCAAAAGCCGTGCAGCGGGCGTCCGGGAATCGTCAGCATGGCTCGTCCTCCAGGTGGGCGGGGATAGCGGCGAGCGTGTTTCTGGTAGGTGGGTCTCAACGTTGATCCTATCAAATCCGGCTGATGGGATCAACTGCGGTGATTCACTGCGAATGACGATATACGGAGGGCGTCGGTGTTGGGGCTGCCGACGTCGTCTAGGGATCGTTGGCGGGGGTTGGCGCCGCGTGGCTCAGCGGGATGAGTGTCACCGTGGGCGGAACGTACTGCTGCACTTCCAGGTTCAGTTTGTTGAACTGTTCGCTGGCTTGGCGGTACAGCTGCTCCATCAGCTCGAGTTGCATTTGCTTGATTTCGATTTGCGGTGACTGATTGCCGGCAGCGGCCGCGAGTTCCTTGACGATCTTTTGCTTCGCACGGATCTCGGCCAATTCGATGGCCGTGTCCTCCAGCCGCCGCCGCAATTCCATCACGCGCTGTCCGCCGGCGGCATCCGCCGCCGCCCGGCGGTAACGAGCCAGTTCGGCTTCTGCCTGGGCCAGTTGGTCCCGGGCTGTTTCCACCACATCAACCGTGATGTTGTTGGAATTGAACTGCGCCTGCTTGGCCTCAAGAATTCGCTTGCGCGCCTCAACCGATTTTGCTAGCTCCCTGAGGACGACCGGATCGGCGCTAAGACCCGACTCAACCTGCTTGCCAAGTTCAGCAATTTGTTGCTCGAGCACGGTTCGCCTCGCCTCCAAGCCTTGGAACTCGATATCTAGACGTTCGAGTTCCGCTTCCAGGCGAATCCGTTTTTCCGTGGCCACGGCTGGGTTGAGTTCGACGTGGTGAATTTTCGCCAGCGCCAGTAAAGAATCGCGTTCCTTTTGGAGGTTTGCTGCGAGCGATTCCAATTGTGCACCTTGCACATCACGCTGCACCATCTTTCGCAGGTGAAAATCGTCCAACTTCCGCAGCATGTCCGTAACGACGTCCTTTAAGCTCTCCAACACTTTTTCCGCAGGAACTTTGGGGTCGTACGATTTCACTTGAAACTTGAGACCCGCAACACCCGGACCGTCCATCCGCTGGATTTCGATTCTCGGAAGATTCTCATCAGATGCTTTTGGGTCGATTCCCGCAGCCTCGCGTATCGTCTCACGTCGAAATGCCTCGGAATGCAAAAAGTCGCTAAGGTCGCTGTCGATATTACCGATGCTCGATCTCAGACGTCCCACCGCCTCGCTTGACGGTTGTGCTGACGTCGGCGAGTCAAACGGCTGCGACACTTGTGAATGGGCCGATCTCGCTCCCCAGAGTCCGACGATTATTAGAACCACAATGCAACTTCGCATTAGGAAGACTCCTGCTGAAATTTGATTTCATCAAGCCGCTGCTGGGCCACTTCGGCGGAATAGGTGCCAGGAAATAGCCGCAGGACGCTGCGATAGGCTTCGATCGCTTTTTCGGTCAAGGTCATGTCTCCTTGCAGCTCGTCTGCCCGCTGGACCATGCGATAGGCCACGATGTCAATCTGCTCGCGGATGTCGGCCAGCGGATCGTCGTCCAGCGGCGAACTGACCGGCTGGGCAACCATCAGCGCGCGGGCGTTTCGCTCGTGCGCCGCGGCTTCGGCTTCCAATCGTTGGATTTCTTCGTCGGTGACAATGGCTACTTGTTGCGCCTGCTTCCCATTCGGACTATTCAGGTCCCTCGACATGTACCAACCGGTCCCCGCCATCGTTGCGACAACCGATACGCTTGCAGCCCACATCATCCGGCGGCGATGCCTGGCGCGTCGCAACGACCGCACGCTGGCGGCCAGTTTCGTCGCGTCCAATGTGCCAGCAGCCAGATCGCGCTCGGCACTTTGCAAAATCGTGCGCAGTTCGTCGTCTTGCATTCCCAACGCTTTCGATCCTCTACGTCCCTCTGTCTACACCACCGTTCGTTTTTCGTTTTCCTGAACCGGTGGTCACTATTTCCACTGTGCCAGTCGTGGCTCCAATTGCTTTCGGGCACGCGAAAGTCTAGCTTCGATGGCGTTTCGTTTCAGTCCGAGAACTTGGGCCATCTGTTCGATCGTCAGTTCCTCGAAGTACCGCAGTACAATGACCTCACGAGCGGCCATGGGCAATGTGGCGACAACCTCGCGGATGTGTGCGGCAGCATCATCGCGCTGGAGGTCCTGTTCATGTGTTGTCTGTTCCTCGCGGCTCTGCATCGCGACCATTCGCAAAGCGCGCTCGCGAATCCATCTCCGCCGCTGCACACTGCGGCAGCGGTTGACCGTCAGCGCGGCAAGCCAGGTCCAGAGACTCGACTGACCTCGAAATTGTTTCCCTTTGCGCAGGACCTGCAGAAACACCTCCTGGGCCACGTCCTCGGCGCCGTCGGCCCAGCCCAGCAGCCGGGCCGCCAGGCCGATGACTCGTTGGGCGTACTTCTCGACCACCGCATCCAGCACCGCCGGATCGCCCCGCATCACGCGGGCCGCCAGTTGCCGCTCGTCGGCTTCCGCGGAGTGATGTTTCACGTGCAAGCATGGTGCGGCCGTCGTTGGCATGACCTGGTAGTGTAGACGCATCAGGGCGGAAAAGCTGACGGCCGTCGAGAGAAATTGGCGGGGAATCGCTCGGACGGTAGGCCCTGGTCTTTGCTTGAGCATGCGAAGTACCGGTGAAAAGCAGACAGATTACCGACACTGAGTCTCCAAGGGTGCAAGCTTTTTGCGGCAAATGCGGCCGGCCTTTGCGAACCACCCCCCAGTCATCGCGCTTCCCTTGAGGTACCATTGACGAGTAGTCGCAACGTCGCCTAATCCCCTCGACCCGCTCAAGACGAGCCACACACTCGCCCCATGATTGACACCCCGGATCCGGAGACAGGGCCGCTGATGCGGCTGGAAGGCGTCGGCAAGACGTTTCAGATGGGCGAAGTCTCGGTCGAGGTGCTGCGCGACATCAGTTTCAACGTCCGCCGCGGCGAACTACTGGTGATGGTCGGCCCGAGCGGCTCCGGCAAGACCACGCTGCTGAACATCATGGGCGGTCTGGATTCTCCCACGGTCGGCAAGCTGTGGTACAGAAATCAAGACCTGACCAAGGCCTCGCCGCGCGACCTGACCCGCTACCGACGCGAGAGTGTCGGTTTCGTCTTTCAGTTCTATAACCTCGTGCCGAACCTCACAGCACTCGAAAACGTGCTGGTGGCCACCGAGATCAGCAAGAAGCCGATGGACGTCGACAAGACGCTCGAACTCGTCGGACTCGAGCATCGCGTAGACCATTTTCCGTCGCAACTTTCCGGAGGCGAACAGCAGCGTGTGGCCATTGCCCGGGCGCTGGCCAAGAATCCCGATGTTCTATTGTGTGACGAGCCGACCGGCGCGCTCGATTACGAGACCGGCAAGCACGTATTGCGGCTGCTCGTGGATCTGAAGGATACGTTGGGCAAGACGATCCTGATCATTACGCACAATGCAGCTATTGCGCCGACGGCCGACCGCGTGATCAAGTTGCGCTCGGGCGAGATACACGAGATGCATGAAAACCCGCATCCCCAGCCGCCGGAGGAGATCACGTGGTAGGCGTGCTCGACCGCAAACTTTTGCGCGAGGTTCGCACGTCCGGGCTGACGCTGCTGGCGATTGCGAGCATCATTGCCGTTGGGGTGATGTGTTTCGTCTACATGCGCTCGGCCTACTACAACCTTAGCCTGGCCAAGTTTCGCTACTACAACCAGTGCCGGATGGCCGACTTCTGGATCGAGGTCAAGAAGGCCCCGCTGTCGGAGGCCGATCGGCTGCTCGATGTGCCGGGCGTGACGGCCATTCGCCCGCGAATTCAATTCTTCGCCACGGTCGATCTGGAGCGAGTGCCCGTGCCGCTCAATGGTCTAGTGATGTCGCTTCCCGACGAGCGGCAGCCGATCATCAACGACATCGTCATGCAAAGCGGCGGTTATTTCACCGACCGCAATCTGGAAGAGGTGATTGTCAATTCGGCCTTCGCGCGGAGGCACAACATTCATCCGGGGCAGAAGATTCATTTGCTGCTCAACAATCGTCGGCAGGAACTGCATGTGGTGGGGACAGCCATTAGCAGCGAGTTCGTCTATTTGGTGTCACCCGGCTCGATTGCCCCCGACCCCGAGCACTTCGGCGTATTCTATATCAAGCGGTCTTACGCCGAAGACGTGTTTGACTTCGACGGCGCCACGAACCAGATCGTCGGACAACTCGATCCGGCACACAAGAATCAGCCGACCGAGATCCTGAGGCGGATGGAAGCGCTGCTCGAACCGTACGGTGTGGCCACCAGCTACGGCCTGAAAACGCAGACCTCGAATCAGTTTCTTAGCGATGAGATCCGCGGATTGGGCGTATTCTCGCAGATCATGCCGGCCATCTTTCTCGCCGTGGCGGCACTGGTGCTCAACGTCCTGATGGTGCGACTCATCGATCAACAGCGGACCATCATCGGCACGCTCAAGGCGCTCGGCTATTTTGACTTTCAGATCTTCACCCACTACACGCGATTCGCACTGGCGGTCGGGTTGTTCGCTGGCGCCATTGGGCTGGGACTGGGCTACGGGATGTCGATTCTGGTGACCAACATCTACAAGATGTTCTATGAGTTTCCGGACTTAGAAAATCGAGTCTATCTGGGCACTTATGTCGGGGGCATAGGCGTGGCCCTGGCATGCGCCTTGATCGGCTCGCTGCAGGCGGCCCGCGCTGCGCTGCGTTTAAACCCGGCCGAGGCGATGCGTCCCAAGCCGCCAGTGCGCGGCGGGGCGATCTGGCTGGAGGCGTTCCCGCGGTTGTGGAGCCATCTAAGTTTCGGTTGGCGACTGGTGCTGCGAAACGTGTTTCGCCATCGCCTGCGGACCGCGGTCGGCATTTTTTCCACGGCCATGGGAGCGGGTCTGTTGATGTGCGGCTTCGTGCTGACTAGCGCGGTCGCCTACCTGATCAATTTCCAATTCGAACTGGTAACGCGGAGCGACATCGACCTGCAGTTTAAAGACGAACTGGGGCGGTCCGCTCTGCTCGAAGCCGCGGAGCTGCCAGGCGTCGAGTTTGCGGAACCCCAATTCAACGTCAGCTGCACGTTCATCAACGGGCCAAACCGTCGCCGGGCGCGATCTCCGGCATGTTGCCGCACAGCCGCCTGACAATTCCTCGAGATGTCGACGGCCAACCGATTCGCATCCCGAGCTTGGGGCTCGCAATGAGCAGCAAATTGGCCAGACTGTTGGAACTCAAACGCGGCGATCTGGTCACCATCTTGCCAACCCGTGGGCGCCGTGAGGAATTGCAGGTGCCCGTGACGGAACTTTCCGACAGCTACATCGGACTCGCGGTCTACGCAGACATCGACTACCTCAGTCGACTGATGGGCGAGGAGTTTGCCGTCTCGGGCGTACAGTTGGCAGTCGACCCGAGCAGCGGGGCTCGCGACTCGCTGTATCGCGAATTGAAGCGGCTGCCGGCGATCCAGGCGGTAAATATTCGAGCGGACGTGATTCGCAATATGGAATTCATCGTCGAAACGCAGCGGATCTTTATCGGCTTTGTGGTGCTGTTCGCCGGCGTGATCTTCTTCAGCAGTCTGCTCAACTCGTCGCTGGTCGGCCTGGCCGAACGCCGCCGCGAAGTCGCGACTCTGCGCGTGCTGGGCTACAACGAATGGCAGGTCGGCTACCTGTTTCTGCGCGAAAGTATGGTGATCAACTCGCTGGGCACCTTGCTGGGCTTGCCGCTGGGGTACTCGCTCGCCTGGATTCTGTCGCGCGTGTACGACACCGAAATGTTTCGTTTTCCGGTCACCTCGCCCCCCTGGGTCTGGTACGGCACGGTGACTATGGCCGTCGTGTTTGCGCTGGTGGCGCATGCCTTCGTGCAGCGCACGATCAATCATTTGGATTGGCTGGACGCCTCGAAAACGATGGAGTAAGTGCACTAGACGCTAGTTTGACGCCAGCGGACGGATTCCCCGGACCGCCGCCGCGGGCTAGGATTCAAGGAGCTGTAGTAGGGAGTTTGTTATGCGAACCTGGATTTTGCTGGCCATCGGCGTGGCAATCGCGGCGGCTGCCGCGCTTGGTTTCACGTCGTTCACTTCCGGCGTGCCGGTCGAAGCGGCTCCAGCGGCGCGCGGCGCGATTCGCGAATACATTGACGAGGAAGGCAAAACCCGGCTCTCCGAGACCTACCTGATCACGATGCCCTACGACGGCCGCGTCGATGCGATCAGCCTGATCGAAGGCACTCCGGTGAAGAAGGGACAGGTCGTGGCCCGCATTGCGCCGGTTGACATCGAATTACAGTTGGCCGAAGCCAAGGCCGTCGTCGATCGGCTAAAAGCCTCGATCAAGGAAAATGACGATACCTCGGTCGAAAATACGGCACTGCAGCAGTCGATTAGCATGGTGGACGCCATGGATCGTACGGTCGAAGCGGCGGCCGCCAGAGTAAAGAGCGGCCAAGCCAAGCTCGAATACGCCGAAAAGCGGCTGGGCCGTGCGCAGCGGCTGCGTCAAACCGGCGCACAAACGGAAGAAGAAGTCGACATGGCCGAGGTAGCGCAGGTCGAAGCCGGCGTGGAGTATCAGCAAGACAACCTGGTCTTGCGATCGGCCGAAGCGATCCGCGCGGCGATGGCGCTGCTGCCCACGATGGTCCGGCAATACATCCAGCGCAAGGCACTTGCGCATAACGTGCTTGCTCAGCAACTGGCCGAGGCCGAAGTGCATATGCGCGAAGTCGAAAAGAATGCCAAACTCGGCACAATGGCCAGTCCTGTTGACGGCGTGGTGTTGGAACGCGAGATTAGCAATGAACGTCCCGTCACTGCCGGCACGGTTCTGCTGCGCATTGGCCGCTGGGACGATCTGGAAATCGAAGCCGACGTGCTCAGCCAGGACGTGGTTCGCGTCAAGCCGGGCCAGCACGTCGATGTCTTCGGTCCGACGATCGGCAAGACTCCGGCCAAGGCCGAGGTGACACGAATCTTTCCCGCCGGCTTTACCAAGACCAGCTCGCTGGGCGTCGAGCAGCAGCGCGTGAAAGTGATCATGAAGTTTACCGACCGCGACCTCGAGAGGCTACGCAAGCAAAACGACATCGGCGTGCACTACCGCGTACGCGTACGCATTTTCACCGCCGAAGCCAGCGACGGGTTGGTCATCCCGCGCTCCGCGCTCTTCCGCGGTTCGAAAAACGACTGGAAAGTTTTCGTCATTCGCAGCGGCAAAGCCCACTTGCAGACGGTGAAAGTCGGGCTGAGCAACGACTTGGCCGCGCAAATCACCAGCGGACTTTCTGAAAACGAGCTCGTCATCCTGGCTCCGGAAACGAACCTGCAGGAACGCCAGGCGGTAGACGTGATTCAGACCGAGGCGCCCAACGCGTCGCCCACCGGAAGCGCTGCCGCCCAATAGTTGACGCCTCGAACGACGAGTCGTACCTTGTTTTCCACGCGGCGAACATGACCTACCGTCACGGCGGCGCGGCTACTCGGTGGCAGATTCTTTCACGCACTTCGTGGGAAACGGCGGTTCTACTATGAAAGTCGAAGGCAGCACGTTCTTTATCACTGGCGGCGGATCGGGGTTGGGGGCGGCATGTGCGCGGTTGTTTGCAGAGAATGGCGGCAACGTGCTGATCGCCGACGTGCAGGAACATGTCAGCCAGAAACTGGCGGCCGACTTGGGCAGCCGGGCCAAATTCATCCTCACGGACGTGACCGACGAGGCAAGCGTGCAGAACGCCCTCGAAGCCGCAAAGCAACAGTTCGGCGGCGTACAGGTAGTCGTCAACTGCGCCGGCATCGCCTCGGCTGGACGCGTCGTCGGCAAGGAAGGTCCCCACGATTTGAAAGCCTTCAGCCGCACGATTCAGGTGAATCTGATCGGCACGTTCAACGTGATTCGTCTGGCCGCCACGGCCATGAGCGGCAACGCACCGAACGAAGAGCTCGAGCGCGGCGTGATCATCAACACTGCGTCGGTCGCGGCCTTCGACGGCCAAATCGGCCAAGCCGCCTATTCCGCGTCGAAGGGGGGCGTGGTGTCCATGACGCTCCCCATCGCCCGCGAGTTGGCCCGCTTCGGCATTCGCGTGATGACGATCGCACCGGGCGTGTTCGAAACGCCGATGATGGCCGGCATGACGCCGGAAATGCAACAGGCCCTGTCGGCTGCCGTACCTTTTCCGGCGCGGCTGGGCAAGGCGTCGGAATACGCCGCGCTGCGCGCGACATTGTTGAGAACCCGATGCTCAACGGCACCACGATCCGGCTCGACGGCGCACTTCGGATGGCACCCAAATAGTCGTCACGACCGCTATTGTCGGACCACGCGAGCGAAGTGCCATAACCTAGATTTGGTTATGGTTCGCCGCTCCCACCTGGCCAACACATCGTGATGACCAAGCCACTTGTCCATCTCGCAGTCGTCCTGTTCGCAGCAGCGTTTTGGCCATGTGCCGCGTTTGGCACTTCGTTGGCGGAACACGCCCTGTTGGAAGCCAGCGGAGTGCCGGCCGACCGCGTGAACCATTGCCGGGCGGCAATTGACCAGTTGGCTGCGGAGTTTAAATCGCTTCACTCGTTTTCGCGAAGCCAAAGCCCGTGCGCGCGAGAATTGCACGAGTTCCTGCATCAACGAGTACTTCGAGGCAACTACCTGGCCAGCGCCAGCAATGTGGGCGAGGCAATTCTCGGAGGCCCGTTCAATTGTGTGGCCGCCACGATCGTGCTTTGCATGTTGTGCGACCGCTGCGGACTGCCGGCCACGGCGATGGCGACGCGGGGACACGTCTGGTGCCGCGTTGAAGACCCGTCGGGCACGCCGATCGACGTCGAGACGACCTGCCGCAATTGGTTCAAGATCGCGGCCAAGTACCGCGACGTGCCGACCACTCAGGTTTCGGCCGCGATGGCCGCCCATCGCCAGCGGGTTCAGGATGGTCGAGCCCTGTCAGATCGTCAACTATTGGCGGTATTGCATTTCAACCGCGGCGTGACCCGAATCTACCAGAATCGTCTGGCCGAAGCGGCATGGTCCAATCTTCAGGCGATCTCCTTCGATCCAGCCTGCCGCCCCGCATGGGAGAATCTGGCAGCCGTACGAAAACAACTGGCTACCGACGATATGGCCTCCGCTGGAACCCACAGCCGCCTGATCTATTGGGCAATCGATCAGGCGGCGAGCAAATCGAGAACCTCGATGGTGGCTAACTGAGCCGACTAAAGCTGCATTTCGCTCGGGAGAAACGGTGTCCTCGAACAATGATTTTGACAGCCTGACAATTCTGACCTAAGTAACTATTGGCTACCAGCGCCGTGCATGCGGCGACGTATGGCTACCAGCGCCGTGCATGCGGCGACGTAGCGCGGGGCGTCACGTACGGCCGGTTCCGGCCTAGTGCTAGCAAATCATCCACTCGGAATCGTTTCGGCCTTTCGGGTGCGCTCTTCCATAGCAGAAATCTCCGCATCAAGCGCGTTTCTGGTGTCGGTCGAAACGCCGCGGACCGGTGTTCGTTTCACAAGGCGGATCCACTTCATGAGCGCAGGCGTTTGCTTTCCACACGTTCAGACCGTTCTTGAACCGAACCCGCAGACTGATGAAATCATCCGTCAGCAGGTGTGGGGAGTGCTGGTCGGCATCTACCCGCAGGGCCGTGTCGTGGAGCGTCGCACGGACCAACGATTTCCTTACCCGCACCTGTTGTACTTGACACCGGTCGGGGAGGACGGCGTTACGCCCAGCGGCGAGAGCGTTGCCGTGGTCGGCAAGACGCTGTCGGAACGGGGAGTCGGATTCTACTACCAACAGCCGATTTGCCATCGGAGGATGATCGCCTCGTTGGAAACCTCGGACCTCCGTTGGGTGGCTTTTCTGATCGATATCACCTGGTGCCGTTTCACGCGGTATGGCTGGTACGATAGCGGCGGCCGTTTTATCCAGGCGGTAAGTTCACCGATCGTACACAGGTAACGCAGGGCCACTCCCGAAAATCCTTGTTCGGCAACGTGAGACTGGGAACAGCCCGAATGCTATGCCCTTTCTTCGGCCGAAGGCTGCCGGGAATCTTCGAGCGGCACATATTTCGCGAAGCATTGGTGAAGTGCCTCGCGACGCTCGGGCGTCCATGAGTTGAGAAACTCGTGCTGGCTGGCGTCGAGTGCGTGTTGTTCTAACTGAATACCCTTGTCGAGCGCCTGCCGCACGGCGGGAGCGTCTGTCTCGTTTCGCCAGGCGGTTAGATACCGCTGAGCCGTCACGCGGTCGTTGATTTTTCCCAACTGATCCTGGAGTTCGGCCACTAGCGGGTAGAGTTGTTGGCGGAACGAATCTTCAAAGGCGCCGGCAAAAATCTCCATCGCATAGCGGATGTGTTTACTCTGAATGCGAAACGCATGCAACGCCTCGGCATCGGCCATGGGCGCGGAGGCCGCCGCGAAATACGGCACCAGCAACCGCCTCAGCGCCGCGCACGCCACACACTCCAACCGATCGTCACAATTTGTTCCACCTTCCCCGCGGTAACCGACTCGCTTGGCAAACTTGCGGGCCTTACGGGGAAAATTCTTACTTGCCAGCTTGTGATACGCATCCTCGATTGGCCACTGGGCCTTGCGGCGGCGGCGCTTGACCTGTTCAAGCAGCAGGGCCGATTGACTGTCAGGCAACGACTCAAACTCGGCACTCCAACGAAGACGCAGCACGTCCAGGTCGCGGGCTTCACCAGCTGCCTTGCGCACGCGCTTGAGTTGCTTCCGGATCCAGCGTCCACGGCGGTGCGGAATCCAATCGGCAAAGATCTCCATGGCCGATGACGTGCGACGCGTGAAAACGCGTAGTTGGTGGACATTTTCCGTGTCGCCCGAAGCGTCCTCAATCGAACACTCCAGATAGTGCCAGAGTCGGCCCAGACGAGCCGCCAATGCTCGCCGCGCGACCTTTTCGACCGAGTCGTCCGGCTTGCTATCGATCCATTTTGAGTTGCGTCCCATGCCGCCCCGTCTGATGCTGCAGGCTCTTCCACCCGTCCATCCGTTTTTCCCGACTGCTCGAGGGCAGTTATCGGCTCGTCCCCGGAACTCGCGCGGAATCAGCGACGAGATGGGCCGAGAAAATGCCCGGGAAAATGGATTGCGAAACAGCCCGACTATTGGATTCGTGGTGGCTGAGGGCTTCGCGTCAAGAATTGCTGCCCGGGCCACCCGCCAACAAAGGCCACGACCCGTTCGAGACTTCCAGTCTGGCCGCCATCCAATCGGCTTTACCCAGACCCCGCAGCACATCGCCCCCGAAGAGCTTGCCGTGGGGTTGTACGAACTGAAACTCGAACTCCTACCGGTTCATCAAGCTATCAGCAGCCGCCCGGTCGATCAACGGACCCACCCGAATTGGTGGTCCTGGAAATTATCCCTCTCAATCATTCGGGCTTGGGGCGTAGATGGTCCGGCCCCCGTCCACCGGCAGGCAGACACCCGTCATGAACGAGTTCTCGAGAAGAAACGCCACGGCGCGGGCCAATTCTTCGACAGTTCCTTCGCGCTTGACCAAGGTTGCGTCAGTGATCGCTTGTTGTTCGGCCGGCGCCGTTCCTGCGGGCATCAACACCGGTCCCGGCAGCACGGCGTTGACTCGGACCCGCGGATTGCGCAAACCAAGTTCGACGGCAAAAGTCCTGGTGAGCGTGGGAATGGCGCCTTTGGCAGTGAAGTAGGCCGCGTGATCGCGGTATGGCCGCTCGATCGCCCAATCACCCACGTTCACGATGCCACCACCCTCAGGCTGCGAAGTCATGATCAGACCAACCTGTTGGCAACAAAGGAACGTACCCAGGGTGTTGATTTCGAAATTCTCTCGCACATCTTCGGGCGTAACTTGTTCCAGCGGCTTGGAACTCCAGACGGCTGCGTTGTTCACCAGCGCGTCGATACGGCCGAAATGATCGTGAACGCGGGCAACCATGTCTCGAGTTCCACGCTGATCGCGCAGGTCGGCCGCAACGGCAATCGACTCGCAACCTTGCGAGGTCAGCTGCGAGGCAGCAGCGGCGGCCGCGGCCAACGACGAATTTGCATGCAGTGCCAGTCGATAACCTCGCTGGGCAAGTGCCATGGCGATGCCCAAACCGACGCGGCGGCCGCCGCCTGTCACCAGCGCCACGCGACTGTCTGAATCGGTAGCTGGGATGTTTTGTGGAGTCATATGAAGCCGTGGAATTCAGCGATGAGCTTCCAAATCTGCTCGGGTGTTTCCGCGTAGCTGATCAAATTCAGGTCGTCGTCGGAAATGGTCCCCTCGTCGGCCAGAAACTGGAAGTCGATGACGCGATCCCAGTACTCGCGACCGTAAATAATGACGGGAATATCCTGCATGCGGTGAGTCTGCCGTAGCGTCAGCGCATCAAACATTTCGTCGAGCGTGCCGAACCCGCCCGGAAAGATGACCAGCGCCTTGGCTCGCAACAGAAAGTGCATCTTTCGGAGCGCGAAATAATGGAATTGAAAACAAAGATCCGGCGTAATGTACGGATTCGGCAGCTGCTCGAGGGGAAGCGTGATGTTCAACCCGACCGATACCGCGTCCACTTCCCAGGCGCCACGATTGGCGGCTTCCATGATGCCAGGACCTCCGCCGGTAACAATCACGTACTCGCGGCAACCGTCTTGAGCGCATTTGGAGACGATGCGCGCGAATTCGCGGGCGGCCTCGTAATAGTGCTGCTTGGCCAGCAGCCGATCGGTACGAGACAGTTCACGTTTTGCGATGGAGTCTTGCGGGTCGTCCGCCAGTCGACTGCTGAGCACTCGGCGTCTTTCTTCCAATAGCGGCTTATCCAGAATTCGCGTGCTGCCAAAGACAACGATTGTTGATTCGATGCTGCGTTCCTGAAATGTCAATTCCGGCTTCAGCAGTTCGAGCTGCATCCGTACCGGCCGCAACTCGCCGCGCCAAGCAGGTCGACATCGCGTTCGGCGAGCTGGTAGCTAGGAGACTCGATAATCGGCTCGATACTGGGACGCGACTTATTCTTCATGATCGCTTGATGGGTTTGATTCCAGTTCAACACTCTGACCCATCTTGGGTACCAGCGTGTTCCAACCGCGGTCGCGGTGCAATTCCTCGGCAAGGGAGGTGGCGCTTGTTACTTCGCCGTGCGTGAGAAACACCTGCTTCGGGGCGGGCAGCGGCTCGAGCCAGCGGCGCAATTCCGAATGCCCGGCATGTGCGCTCAGCTGTGAGATTTCGACAATGGCCGCCCGCACTCGTACGTCACTGCCAAATATCCGAATCGTGCGTGCGCCTTCCTGCAAGGCCCGGCCGCGAGTCCCAGCCGCCATGAAGCCCCCCAGCACGATCGTGTTTTCCGGTTTTGGCAGCCGATTTCGCAAGTGATGCAGAATTCGTCCGCCGGTCATCATGCCGGAGGAAGAGATAATGACGCCAGGTCCTTTCATTTGATTGACGTTCTTGCTTTCCTGCACGCTAGTCGTAACGTGGACGCGGTCGAGGCTAAACTGGAAGTCAGGGCGCACCTCCAAGCCCTCGGACAGGTCGTGTTCCGAAGCGTAGTAGCGGTAGATCTCCATGCCCGCGGCTGCCATGGGGCTGTCGAGCACGATCGGCATGGCGGGTATTCGTCCCTGGTCCATTAGAACTTGCAACAGGTAAATCAACTGCTGGGCGCGACCGACGGCGAACGATGCCATCAACATCACTCCACCTCGTGCGTTTGCCTCGTGAACCACGTCGGTTAGTTGATCGAGCACGTCAAGCGGCGGATGTTCGCGATTGCCGTAGGTGCTCTCGCAAACCAGGTAGTCGCACTCCGGCGGAGGCTGCGGATCATGATAGAGCGGCGCGCTGTAGCGTCCGACATCGCCGGAAAACACGACGCGAATAGGTGACCCGTTTCCGCGGACTTCTGATTCGATCATGCATGATCCGAGCAAGTGGCCGGTGTCGTGGTAACGCACGCGGATGCCCGCTGCCGGCTCAAACCACTCGTCACGATGCACCGTGCGAAATCGCATCATCGCCCGCTTGACGTCGTGCGCGTTGTACAGAGGTAGCGCGGGTTTGTGCTTGGAGTAGCCCTTCCGGTTGGCATACTCGGCCTCTTCTTCCTGGTTGTGAGCCGAATCGAGTAACAGCAGTTCTGCGAGCGCTTCGGTGGCTGGCGTGGAATAGACTGGCCCGCGAAAGCCGTCTCGTACAAGCCGCGGCAGGTAGCCAATGTGATCAATATGGGCATGCGTCAAGACAACGGCGTCGACACTGGACGGAGGGAACGGCAATCGCTCCCAGTTGCGAAGCCGCAATTCTTTAAGCCCCTGAAACAATCCGCAGTCGACCAACACGCGCGAGCGTCCCGTTTCGAGCAGATACTTCGAACCGGTGACCGTTTCCGCGGCGCCATGGAAAGCCAAACGAGCCATCTCACGATCATTTCGTTGAAGGTCGAGGGGGACGGTTGCTTACAGCATAGATCGCCCGGCCCAGCAGTGACTCCATCGCCACCACCGTACCAAGGGCTACCAAGGTTGGCCACGGCGTTTCCACGGTGAAGATCGACATCCCGACGACCAGAAGTCGATTCGAACCGATGTAAGGCCCTGCCAGCAACATCCAAAACAGAGTAGCGATCAACAGGGCGGAGGCCCAGCCGATTCGACTCGCCGGCGGCCAGAAATGGGCGAGCCAGACCGCCGCAACCAGCACCGTCGCGGCAAAGGGCCCAGCGAACATCACCGCCATGCCCCCCATGATCAAGCCGATCAACATGATCGCAAGCAAACCAGTAATTGCATCGGTGGGCACCGTTGAAGGGAGCAACATCAGCAGCGGCCACGACAGCAATCCAAACAATAATGCCCCGAAGATAGGAAAGAACATCTGCTTGAGCGACGGCACTGGCTGTTCGCTGAGGTGTTGCGTCGGTCGTAGCTCTGGCACAAGGTACATGCCAAGCGCCGCGAAGACGAACACAACCGATAGCAAGCGCAACGGCAATCGCCGCCCGTCAAACTCAAGTAGCGCCACACAGAACAGGCTGTAGACCAAAATCAGACGCAACCCGACCGCCAGCAGGTTGATCGAGTAGACGAACTCGTCGTCAGCAAATAGCGGATCCAGCGCACTCCAACACACGCTCCCACTGGCTACGGCGACCAACAGTTCCACCAGCGGGTAGCGTGGGGAAATCGGGGCGCCGCAGTCGCGGCAATGTCCCCGGAGAATCAGCCAACCGAAGACCGGGACGTTGTGATACCAACGGATCGGCCGCTCGCAGCGCGGGCAACGCGAGCCCGGCCGGCTCAAACTCATTCCGAGCGGGAGACGATGGGCCACAACGTTCAAGAAGCTGCCAACAGCGCCGCCGATGATCATGGTGTAGACGACCAGTAGCCCTGCCCCCAACGGGCTGGCGTGCAGATCGTACAGTAAGCCGATGGCCGCTTTCATGCCGGTTCGTCGCTCACAGGATGCCATTTAGCGGACCGCCGCGAGCCGCCAGTGCGTCAACTCGCCGTACTACCACCGGATCTTCCACCAATGGTGGCGCATGATGCGGCTTGGCTCGGGCATCAATGACCAGGGGTCCGCGGCAGCCCCAGTGCTTGTGGCGGACAAAAGCATCCACGCCGTGAACGTCGGTCGCAGGGTTGCTTCGTGTAAAAGTGGTCCAAAGGAAATTGTCCAAAGTACGAGACGTAAATTCCGCATCATCGACGATGATCCACAAGGGAAATCGCCGCAGCGGGTTGTCCAAGTCGATGGCCGCGGAAAAGGATTCAAGCCTTGCGTCACAGCGGCCGTCGCTCGCTTCGAACCGTGGCCCGGCGATCGCGACGATTCCCGGCAGACAGACTCGCGCGGGACCAAAGCCGGCCGGAAGCGTGGCTCCGTCAATCGTACCCGGCAAATCGCGCACGACCGGACCGACCGCCGCGATTACCAATTTCGAACCTTCGTTGATCGCGTCGCCCGAATAGTCAAGCGTGTCGATCGTGGTGCAGGTTTGAAAATGCAAGTCGCGCGACCAGTCGACGCGACGGAGCATGTGGGCCAGGAAGCCGGGGATGTCGTGAATGTCGAGCGCCGGTTCGTCCTCGCGTGCCGCGATCCAAAGGTATTTTGCCAACGAGAGCTGCCCCTGGCCGAGAATCGCGTTGGCCATCGTGAGAAGTTCCTGGGGACGACGGCGCTCCGCGAACGGCATGTACCGTTCGCTTCCGATCACCAACAACAGCGGATGCACACCCGCGGCATCAACGGCGTGCACGGCATGCACACCGGGAATCGTGCTGGGAATTGCCGGGCCGGTGATCTCGTGAATCAACTCGCCGAACATCGTATCTTCCTGGGGCGGGCGGCCAACCACGGTAAACGGCCAGACGGCATCCGGGCGATGCCAGACCTTTTCGACTCGAAGTACGGGATAGTCGTGTGCCAAGCTGTAGTAGCCCAAATGGTCGCCGAACGGTCCTTCCGGGAGTTTGCGATTTCGTTCGATCACGCCGGAAATGCAAAAGTCTGCTTCAGCATAGACTGGCGGACCAACGTGCCGCACGATCATCGGAATCCGCTGTCCGCTCAGCGCTCCTGCGAACGCCAACTCCGACATCCCTTCGGGAAGCGGCATCACGGCGGCAACACTCATCGCAGGCGCCCCACCAACGAAGATGTTCACGCGCAAATCCTCTCCCCGGGCCAATGCGGCAGCGTGATGCACGCCGATGCCACGATGAATTTGGTAATGTAAACCTACCTCGTGGTTCGGCTCGTACTGTCCGCCTGAAATCTGCACGCGGTACATTCCCAGGTTCGAATGTTGCAGTCCGGGCGCACGGGATCTTCCGTAAGAACCTGTGGCAAGGTGATGAAGGCCCCGCCGTCATCGGGCCAGCATTGCAGTTGCGGGAGTTTCGAGATGCTTGTTTCGTGAGCAATCGCCGGACCGGAGCGGACGCTTTTAGGAAGCATGTGCCACAACGTGGGCGCCAGGGTGAGTTGACTCCACGGGCGGCGAACCGCCACGCTCGGATCGGCTTTCAATTCCACCAGGCGGCGAACGCCGGCGAGCGTATCGCGAAAAAGGAAGCGCACTCGCTCCATCGTGCCGAACAGGTTACTCACCATGGGAAACGAGCACCCCTTGACCTTTCCAAAGTACAAGGCCGGCCCGCGCGCTTGGAACACGCGCCGGTGGATTTCCGCCGCTTCCAAGTGCGGGTCGATTTCGTGCTCGATGCGCACGAGCTGGCCCGTGGCTTCCAAGTCCGTCAAACAGGCGCGTAGCGTGCGATAGCCCATGCTTACTGCTAGCTTACGTCAGAGCCCTTCGACCAGGGAAGGCCAGGCCGGCGGCCACTGCGATTCAGTCCTGGGCCAAGTGACGATCAGCGGATAAAATGCGTTCGGTTTGCCTATTCAGCCGTCGGTCACTACGAGGATTCACCGTGCAGTTCGAGCTCGTTCAGTCACCCGCCCTGGAAATTCCCGCCGATGCGATGGCCGTGGGGGTCTTTGAAGATGCCCCGCTGTCCGTTGCCGCCGACGATGTGGACACCGCCCTGCGAGGAGCCCTCCGCGGGCTGATCGAACGCAATGAATTTTCCGCAAAGGCGTACGAGACGGCCCCGCTCCTGGTGCCCGTGGGCAAGGCCAGGCAAGTACTCATAGTGGGACTCGGCAAGCGTGAGGCATTCGATGCGGGCATGGCCTTCCGCTGCGCCGCGGCGTCCGCCCGTGTCCTCTCGACAAAACCTCGCGATTCTGTCGCCATGTTGATCGACGATGGCTGGACGGCCTCGCAAACCGAGAACGGCGTCGCGGGAGCGATTGTTGGCTGTCACGGCCAGGATCTCTATCGCGCGGAAAAGAAGCGGCATCCGTTTGGCAAACTCCTTTGGTCGAGCAAGCATGAAGCGGCACTCGCCAGCGGCCGGATTCTTGGGGAAGCGATCGAACTCACGCGAGAACTCGTCAACAGCCCGGCCGACGAAATTTACCCTGAGACGTTCGCCAAACGCGCAGTCGCGGTCGCCAAAGATTGCGGTCTGCAGATTGAAATCTGGGACGAAGAAAAACTGACAACCGAACGTTGCGGCGCGCTGCTGGCCGTGGCCAAGGGCTCGAGCCGGCCGGCACGGCTTGTGATTCTGCGGTACCAGGGTGGAGCAAAGAATTCTCCGACTTTAGGCATCGTTGGTAAAGGCGTGACGTTCGATTCCGGCGGCTTGTCGCTGAAGCCGTCAGAAGGAATGCTCACAATGAAGTGCGATAAGGCGGGGGCCTGCACAATGCTCGGCGCAATGCAAGCCATTGCCAATCTTAAATTGCCGATCAACGTGGTCGGTGTGGCAGGTCTAGTGGAAAACATGACCGGACCGGCCGCGATGAAGTTAGGCGATGTGCTCACGGCCCGCAACGGTCGCACGATCGAGGTGCACAACACCGACGCCGAGGGCCGATTGGTGCTGGCCGACGCGTTGGACGTGGCCCGTGAAGCCGGCGCCGACAAGCTCGTCGATCTGGCCACGCTCACCGGGGCGTGCGTCGTGGCGCTGGGAACCGAAGTGGCCGGGGCCCTGACCAACGACCAGCCGATGTGCGATACGGTACTAGCTGCGGCACGGGCAGCCGGCGAACCGCTCTGGCAATTGCCGATGAACCCAGAAATCTACGACGACTTGATCAAAAGCGAAGTTGCCGACATTAAGAACGTCGGCGAAGGACGCTGGGGCGGCGCGATCACGGCCGCTAAGTTTCTCGAACAGTTTGTCGGCACAACTCCCTGGGTGCACCTGGACATCGCCGGGCCGGCGTTTCGCGACAAGGCCAAACCGTGGGGCGACGCCGGGGGTAGCGGACAATTCGTCCGCACGCTGGTGGAACTGGCCCGACATTGGAATGCATGACCTCGCTGTAGCGTGCCGCCCGACGCCAGCCCCCCTGCCCTCTCTGCCTGCCGGCGATTACGATTCATTCACTCCCGCAACCGCACCCTAGGTAACCCGTTCCATGTCCTGGATTTCCGAAAAGTCCGCACACATTTCCTGGCCGCGTATCGAAGAGCTTATGCACGAAACGGTGGCCGAAGCGCGGCATCGCCTCTGCGCAAAGCCGCGCCGCGTGCTGCTGCTGCCGCCAGACATCACCCGGGCACACGCGGGAGTGGGCCGGATGACAGAGATGCTCTATCAGGAGCTCGCAGCCGAAGCCGAGGTACACGTCATTCCCACGCTCGGACAACATGTGCCGCATACGCCCGAAGAGAATCAGCGGATGTTCGGCTCGATCCCCGATGAGCGAATCCACGCCCACAATTGGCGCGACGGTTGCGTTTACCTGGGAAACGTCAGCGGCGAGTTCGTCAAGCAGGCCTGTGGCGGCGTGGCGGATTGGCCAATTCCAATTCATTTGAATCGGATGTTGATGGAAGAGACCTGGGATCTGGTCATCAACATCGGGCACGTCGTGCCGCACGAAGTGTTGGGGTTTGCGAATCACAATAAGAACTATTTCATCGGTCTGGCCGGTAAGGACACGATCTGCGCCTCGCACATGCTCTCGGCTACGTGTGGCATCGAAAACAACCTGGGCAACCTGATCACACCAACCCGGGCGTGCTTTAACAAGGCCGAGGACGACTTTTTGTGCAAGCTGCCGGATCTTTACGTGCAAGTAGTCTTGTCGCGCGACGAAGGCGACGATTTGGTGCACACTGGCATTTACGTCGGTGATGATTTGGAGACGTACCTGGAGGCAGCCAGGCAGTCGCGCGAGGAAAACATTACCGTATTCGACGAGCCGGTGCAGAAAATGGTGTGCGTAATGCAGGCCGACGAGTTCGTCAGTACCTGGGTGGCTAACAAGGCCATCTATCGCACGCGCATGGCGCTGGCCGATGGCGGCGAGCTGGTCATTATCGCGCCGGGACTGAAACGTTTCGGCGAACAGCCCGAAGTCGACGCCTTCATTCGCAAGTACGGCTACTGCGGCACAGCCAAGGTGGTCGAGGGCTACCGCAAAAATGCCGACATGCAGGACCTGGGGCATGCCACTGCACACCTCATCCACGGCTCCTCGGAGGGACGTTTCGCGATCACTTACGCACCCGGTCATCTGACCAAAAAGGAAATTGAAGGAGTGAACTTCCGCTATGCGGATCTCGAAGAAACGCTCGCCCGCTACCGGCCCGAGACTCTCAAGCAGGGCTGGAACACGCTGTCCGACGGCGAGCGGTTCTATTTCATTCCGACCCCGTCCGCCGGACTTTGGGCGACCCGTGAAAAGCTGCATGGGCGGAAGACGGGATTCGGCGAAGCCTAGCCCTGGCAAACCGCGCGGCCGAAAACTGCTCTAAGCGATGATGGCGGCCTCTGAAGTGATTGGCCGTGGGTTTCGAGAGTAATTACCTGTACGATTAGAGGCGTTCGCTGAAATCCTTGCTCCGAATGCCTCGCTCGTCGAATGCCGCAAAGACCATGACGCAATCCGATCGCCCTCCCGGTCCGCCCGGACGCCTGTTTACCGGAAACTTTCGCGAGTTTTATAGCGACCTGCTCGGGTTCTTCACGCGTTGTGCGCGGGAGTATGGCGATATTGTCTACTTCCGACTGGGCCGGCGGCCTTGCCTGCTGGTAAATCACCCGGATCTGATCGAGCAAATCGTCGTCAAGCAAAACCGCAATTTCGTGAAGCCCTTTCCGTTTCGCTTTACGCGGCAAGTGCTGGGGAACGGCTTACTCACCAGCGAGGGTCCATTCTGGCTGCGGCAGCGACGTTTGGCGGCCGGGGCATTTCAGGCAGAGCGAATTACGGCCTACACGCCGGATATGGTCGGCTCGACGATTCGCATGCTCGACGCCTGGCAGGACGGACAGACGCGCGACGTACATGCCGACATGATGCAGGTGACTCTGGATATTGTCGCCCGCACCTTGTTCGGTGCCGACATCACCGACCAATCGCACGACATCGGCGAATCGCTACTAATGGCATTGCGCAGCTTTAGCGCCAACTTCGGCCGGCGGATGCCGTTGCCGAGTTGGATTCCCACGGTCGGTAATCGCCGAGCGCGGGCAGCCGTTCGTGGACTGAACGAAGTCGTGCAGCAAATCGTCCAACAGCGCCGCCACGAAGATGCGCCTCGCAAGGATCTGCTGTCCATGATGCTACATGCCCGCGACGAAGACGGCAGCCGGATGACCGACGCGCAATTGGCGGACGAAGCCCGCACGTTCTTGCTGGCGGGCCACGAGACAACGGCCATTTCTCTTTCCTGGAGCTTCTATCTGCTGGCTAGGCATCCAGAGATTCAGCAAGCGCTGGCCGAGGAACTCGACCGCGTCCTCGATGGCCGGCTGCCGACGGCGGCCGATATGCCGAATCTCAAGCTCACCGAACAGGTCGTGCTCGAGGCCATGCGGCTTTTTCCACCGGCTTTCACGATTGGCCGGGAACCGGTGGCCGATTTCGAACTCGGGCCCTACACTGTGGCAGCGGGCACGACGATCTTCATGAGCCAATGGGTCATGCACCGCGACGGCAGGTTCTATTCCGAACCGGAAAGGTTTGATCCCGACCGCTGGTTGCCGGAGCGGGCGGCCGCGCGGCCAAAGATGTCGTACTTTCCGTTTGGCGGCGGACCGCGAGTATGCATCGGCAACACGTTTGCGATGCAGGAAAGCATGCTGGTGCTGGCCACGATCGCCAGCGGCTGGTCGATGCGCTTGGTGCCGGACCAAGAGATTCGACTCGCGCCAGTTCTGACGTTGCGGCCGCGCTACGGCATTCGGGTGGTGCTATCGAAACGACACCGCGATCGAGGTGGGCGCGAGCCGCGTCCGCGCGCGGAGCAGGTTGTCAGCTAGTGCGGCAGCGGTGATAATCGGCGAACGTCGGCGCGCCACCGTTTCCGCTCTCGGTTAGAGTTGCTTGATGTCTGATCCGCACGATTCCGCGCCCCGCCATTCATCTCCCAAAGCTCAACACCGCGCCGACGCGAGCAGGGAAGATACGGTCGCTCGCGACATCGAACTGCTCAACAGCCTGGGCTACGGCCAGGAACTGCTGCGGCGGATGAGCGGGTTCTCGAATTTCGCGGTATCCCTCTCAATCATCTGTATCGTCGCCGGCGGCATCACGTCGTTTCCGCTGGGACTGTCGAGCGTCGGCGGCGCGGCCATTGGACTCGGCTGGCCCGCCTGCTGCCTGCTGTCGCTGTGCGTGGCACTGGCCATGGCTCAAGTCGCTTCGGCGTTTCCAACGGCCGGTGGACTCTATCATTGGGCAGCCATTCTCGGAGGCCGTGGTTGGGGTTGGCTGACCGCATGGTTTAACCTGGCGGGACTGGTCACCGTGCTCGCCGCGATCAACGTGGGCACTTATGAGTTTGCCCTCCGCGCGCTAGCCGGCAGTTTCGAAATCGACATTTCAACCTGGGACGCCTCGACGCAACTGAAGTATCAACTCGTAGGGGTGATGGGTATCACGTGTGCCCAGGCGCTGCTCAACCACTTGGGCATTCGTGTCACGTCGGCGCTGGTGGATTTCAGCGGCTATTGGATCCTGTTTGTGGCTGCCGTCTTGACCGTGGCGATGCTCGCCTTTGCCGGCCCGCTGGATGTTTCGCGGCTCGTCACGTTTACCAACTACAGCGGGTCGTCCGGTGGCGACGTGTGGCCCGCAACCAACAGTCTCGCCTGGCTGTTTCTGCTTGGGTTCCTGCTGCCTGCCTACACGGTGACGGGCTTCGATGCCTCGGCTCACACGTCGGAAGAGACGATCGGCGCCGCACACCACGTGCCGCGCGGCATTGTGCGTTCGGTGGCCGTGTCGGGCGTGTGCGGCTGGATCATGCTCATGGCCGTGGTGCTGGCCATTCCAGACCTGGACGAAGCGGCGGCGCAAGGGAGTAATTCGTTTCACTGGATCGTGGAGAGCGTGTTGCCGGCTGGTCTCTGGAAAGCCCTTGCGGTGGGCATCGTGATTGCGCAGTTCTTTTGCGGCCTGGCGACGGTCACGTCGGCTTCGCGAATGGCGTACGCCTTTGCCCGCGACGGCGGCCTGCCCTATTCGCGCTTTGTCCGAAGTGTCAGTCCACGTTTTCGCACGCCCGCCGTGGCAATTTGGGCCGTGTCGTTGCTGTCGGTGGCGTTTGTCGTGCATACTGGCACGTATTCCACGATCACCGGCGCTTGCACGATCTTTCTGTACATCTCCTATGTAATTCCAACCGTGTTGGGCTTGTTCGCCTACGGCCGTAGCTGGACGAAGATGGGGCCCTGGAGCATGAGCGGAACCATGTACCGCACGATGGCCGTCGTGTCGGTGTTTGGTTGCGGATTGATTCTTTTGGTCGGCATCCAGCCTCCGAACGAGCAGAACCTGTGGACTGTGCCTGGCGCGTTTGTACTCACGGCGATCGTTTGGTTTGCCTACGAGCGAAAGCGTTTTCGTGGGCCGCCGGAAGGCGTGCTTCAAAAGGCGAATGTCATGCCGACACACGAAGTTGAGGCGGTGGCAGTGGAATGACTTGGGATTGTGGTCGATTCGGTGGCGTGCGTGGTCTGCTTGTTGAAGCCAGCACGAGATGCAGTCATGAGCCGTAGCGTCACCTTGGTCGGATTGGACTGCGGGACGACGACTTCGTGCCTCGTCGTGGCCAAGGGTCGACTGACGACCGGCGCGCTAGGATGCGTCGACGTGACGCACGTCGAAGAATGTTTTCGATCCGAGGTGGTCTTCACACCCTACCAAGGCCGGCGGATCGACGCCGAGCGGCTTGCTGCCTATCTCGACAGGTGGCTCGCGGACGCGGGCGTTGTGCCGCAGGAGATTTTCAGCGGCGGCGCTCTCATTACCGGCCTCGCTGCGCAGCGTGATAACGCCACGGCAATTCGCGAGATGCTTGGCACGCGATTGGCTGACGCGGTGCTGGCTGCGACCGATGCACCAAGGCTCGAGGCCTGGCTAGCCTTCATGGGAAATTGTCACAAGCTTTCGCAAACGCATACAGAAACGCCGATTCTCAACGTCGACATCGGCGGCGGCACGACGAATCTGGCGCTCGGAATCAACGGTCAGGTTCTCGCGACCGGATCGCTACTTGTGGGAGCTCGGCACTTGCAGTTCGATCCAGGATCTTATCGACTCGCCGGCCTCTCCCAGTTGGCCGGTAGGTTGTTAGGCCGCCTTGGAATTCAACACGCTCCAGGCGACGAGCTGACGCGCGCAGAGGTCACAAGGATTGTCAACTATTACGTCGAGCTGCTCGTCGCGGCAATCGGCGGCAACCCGCATGTGTTCGAAGATGACGTTGCTCGCGACCACGTGCAAGCTTCGTTCGATATGTCGCAATTCGACGGGCAATCTGCCCTGGTCGCCCTCTCCGGCGGCGTCGGCGAACTTGTATACCAACTGGCGCAAACGCGGGTCAACCGGCCGCCACCGAGTTCGGTGACCTAGGGGGCGAACTTGCCAGGGCAATTTTGAACTGCCCTCCCATCGCCGAAAAGATGACGCTGTCGCCGGAGGGACTCGGACACGCCACGGTTTTTGGCCTCTTACGCCACAGCACTGAACTTTCCGGGGCGACGTTGTATCTTCCCGACCCCACACGGTTACCGCTGAACGACGTGCCTCTGGTGGGACGACTAAATAAGAACATCACCGACGCTCAAATTGCCGAGTTGCTCGAGCTGGTCGTTTCCACAGGTCGCCCGTCGGCACTGCAAGTCGAACTGGACGAACAGAACCTCGACGATCTTCGGCGCATCGGCAAACTATTGTCAGACGGCTTCGAGTCTCGGCCGCAACCTCGTGGCACCACGCTCGTCCTGCTCGTCGAAGCGAATGTTGGCAAGACCCTGGGGCATTACGTGACGCGATGGGGTAAACTCAAAGTGGACTTGATCGTCATCGACGAAGTGCCGTCGCGTGACGCGCAGTTCGTGAGAGTCGGGCGGCAGCGCGAAACGGTGGTGCCCCTGTGGCTTTATGCCGTTCGCTAGGACACAGAGGAAGGAATGCCAGTGAAACATACTTCACTCACTCCGCTCGCGGAAATCGATGTTCCCGTCCCGGCTGCCGACGAGACCTATTGCGCCCGCGTGGGAAACCGAGCGTGGCATTTCGTCGGCCTTAAGGCGTTGCTTGGTGCCGCTGACTACAGCAAGGCCGGCGAACGCAATGCGGGCCTGGCCGCCAAGGATGAACTCGAACGCGAAGCGGCTCGCTCGGTACTAGCCTCACTGACATTGGAGAATCTCTACGATCACCCACTGTTGGACGACGCCGGAAAGATCGACTCGGTCGCGCGGGCCAACTACGACATCGACCGTGCAGAGTTTTCACGCATCGCCAGACTGACGGTCGGTGACTTCAAGGACCAGCTACTCCGCGAGCCGAGCGCGGACATTTTGCCGCTGGGAAAAGCGATCACGGGGCCAATCGCCGCGGCTGTCGCCAAGATTTGTGATGTACACGAACTCATCTACCTGGCTCGCAAGCTACCGCGCACCAGCCGCGCCCGCACGACTCTGGGCCTGCCGGGCACGCTCGCCTCACGGCTGCAACCGAACCATCCGACGGACGATCCGCGCTCGATTTCGCAGTTGGTCTACTGGGGACTGTCGCTGGCGGCCGGAGACGCACTCCTGGGCGTCAATCCGGCGGTCGATACGACCGACAATGTCGAGGCGTTGCTCGTGCATCTCGACGAGCTGCGTCGCGCGGCGGCGGTGCCGACGCAAATTTGCGTCTTGGCGCACATCAAGACGCAGCTCGCATGTTTGACGCGGAACGCACCGGTTGAGATCCTGTTCCAAAGCCTTGCCGGGACGGACCGCACGCTCATCGAAGAATTTGACGTCACCGTGGAGCTACTCGACCGTGGCTACCACGCCATGATCGAACGAGGCCCCCTCCGCGACATTACACCGCAGCAGATGTATTTTGAAACCGGACAAGGGAGTGAGTTCACCTACGGCAAGCACAATGGCATCGACATGACGACGACCGAGGCTCTCTGCTACGGTCTGGCGCGGCGCTACGATCCGTTCATGGTGAACAACGTGACGGGATTCATCGGCCCTGAAACGCATCGCGACAGCTTTGAGATGATCGTCTCAAACTTGCAGGACCACTTCCTGGGCAAGCTATTGGGACTGCCAATGGGCATGGCTCCCTGCTACACACTTCATTCAGAAATCACGCTTGAAGGCCAACAAATGGCCACTGAAATGCTGACCGCAGCCGGCGCCAACTACTACATGGACGTGGCCTTGAATTCCGATCGCATGTTGGCTTACTTCGACACCAGTGCGCACGACGATCAAACCCTGCGCGAAACCCACGACCGCAGGCCCGCGCCGGAGTATCTCGCCTGGGCAATCGAACGCGATCTTCTACGCGAAGACGCCGCTGGCCGGACCGTGCGTGGACCCGAGTGGGGCAATCCGTGTCAGTTCTGCGGATCGAAGGAAGAATTGGCTGCCCTGCGGAAAGTGACGCCTTCTGCCTACGGCTTTGAAACCGCCGGACCGCGTCCTGCCGACGTCGTAAGCCGACGGGCGCGTTTGGGTCGGGCCGTGGGGCGCGAAGCGATCCATGCCGAACTTGATTTGGAGGCGCTCAAACAAATTGGTGATTTTCGCGTGGTTTCGACGCAAGCCGAAGACAAGCAATCGCATCTTAACTCGCCCGACTTGGGAAGTCGTTTGAACGATCGTGATCTGAACCAATTGCAACCCGAGCACCGACAGGTGCAAATCGTCGTGTCGGATGGACTCAGCGCGCCGGCTGTTCACCACAACGTGCCAAAGCTGATGGCCGTATTGGTTGACGGACTACAAGCCCGCAACCTCAGCCAGGGACGGCCGATCGTGGTGCGTTACGGGCGGGTAAAGCTGGCCGAGCAGATCGCCCAGCGGCTACAAAGCAGACTTGTGATTTTTCTAGTGGGCGAACGTCCCGGCGGCGATCCTCTGGGAGCGCGAAGCCTGTCTGCCTACCTCGTGTACCGGCCTGATGAAGGGGGCAAACCGCCAACGATGGAGTACACCGTGATCTCAAATATTCACGAAGGCGGATTACCCGCGTTGGAAGCGGGCGGCGTCATTGCCGAGAAAGTATTCGAGATTCTTACCCACGGGGCGGCTGGAAACCGACTCGAAGCCATTCTCAGCAGGCGTCGGAAAGCGTGAATCCGCGGTTTTTCCCGAGGTTTTTGGGCCAGCGCCAGTTGTGCTAGCGAAATCCGAAAAAAAATCCGCCACATTGCTTGACACAACCCAAGTTCTCGCTAGAGTAGAGACACTACCGAGGCATTCCAGGCAACCGTGATTACTCTGCCGGTAACCAAGAGCTAATGATTCTGAATTGAGAGCCTCCTCCACCGCGGCCCGGAACCCGCGTTGGTCGAATTTCCCTTCCCGGGGCTCTCATCTCCACTTTGATTCTGTTGTCCAGGTGATTTTGTGCGCATCCGTCTCGTGACGGAATTCGCCCCTTCACTTGGTCTGCATGCAGAGCGAACTTTCCACCGCTCGCGAGCGCGCTGTTGCGCGCTCCCGGCGTGATTCACATAGAGACGAACACCTGCGGATTTGATTGATACGTTAATTCAGGAACAAGAATATGCCTTTCCCCCCCTTACGATCTTTGTTCCCGCGAATCGCTGGCGGTTGTGTGCTGCTGGCAGCCCTTGCGGGATATTGCCGCCAAGGATCGGCTGAATACTTCCAGTATTCCACGATTGCGACAATTGGTGCCATGACGCCGGTGCCGAATTCGATCACGAACAACGGTACCGACTTCGTGACGATTATGACCAGCGCCGTCAACAGCACGCCGATTCAGTTCAGCGGTCTAGCATCAAGCCCTATTCTTCCACCGCCGCTCGGCTCGGAAAATCTGGTCGGTATCGATGGCGGAACGGATATCGTCTTTGGTCAAATCGACGTCTTGGTAGTAAATGCCACGCCGTATCAAGTTCTCTCGATTCCATTCACGTTTGACGTAACGATTACCGACTATGGCACCGACACGGTTGGAGTGTCGCAAGGGTCGGGTGTCTTTAGCGTCAGCGGCGTGATCAGCGGTACCATCGGCGCGGGCCGTAAAATAAACATGAGCAACATTACGCTCAATCCGGTCGCTCCCCAATTGATTGGCGGCGATCTGTATACGATGAATTTGAATACGATTGTACCTCCTGGGCCGTTCTTCGCGGGCGTCATCGGTGCCCACGTGGAGATCGTGCCCGAGCCAGCAACGTGCGTGCTGCTTGGATTCGGTACGATTGCGGTGGCCATCCCCGCAGTGCGACGTCGGCGAAGGACGTCACGTCAGCCGCGGATCTAAATAACGTACTAGGTGTCCTCGCTCACACAGCCGTCGCGCCCTTTGGGCGCCCGGCTGTTTTTGTTTTTCCGCACAGTATGGGCCCGCGTGTCCGACGCAATGAACTGGCCTTGCGAGAACGGAACCGAACATTTGAGGGCTGAGGTCCCTTTGTCGAACGCGGATCAGATCGCGCAAAACGATGCCCACGTCCTCACGAAGCAGCATGCGACGGCGACTTCGCTGGGTTCTGGCTCCCCTGGGTATCTACCTGCTGTTCCTGCTCTATATGGTGACTATGGAAAACTCGCTGATTTACTTTCCGTCGGTCTACCCCGAGGGCATTTGGAATCCACCTGGCCTCAAGTTTGAAGATGCCTGGTTCGAGGCATCCGACGGTACGCAGTTACACGGATGGTACGTGCCGCACTCGACGCCGCGCGCCGTGGCCCTGTTTGCGCATGGCAATGCCGGCAACCTCAGTCATCGGTATGAACTGCTCGAGCATCTTTCGCAATTGGGCGTGTCGGTGATGATTTTCGACTACCGCGGGTATGGGCGCAGCGGAGGAACGCCATCGGAAGCCGGTATTCTCGACGACGCGCGCGCCGCCCGCCGCTGGCTTGCCCGACGAGCGGGAATCAAGGAATCCGACATCGTGCTAATGGGCGAGTCATTGGGTGGCGGCGTCATGGTCGACCTGGCCGCTCGCGACGGCGCTCGGGGGCTCGTGTTGGAAAACACCTTTACGTCGCTGCCGGACGTCGCCGCCTTTCACTATCCGATCTTGCCCGTGAAGCTGTTGATGCGGACGCAGCTCAACTCCGCGGCCAAGATTGGTAACTATCATGGTCCGCTATTGCAGCTTCATGGCGACGCGGACACGATCATTCCCTACAAAATTGGGCGACAGCTCTTCACCGCGGCTAACGAACCGAAGACCTTCGTGACCATCCCAGGCGGAGATCACAACGACCCGCGAACTCCCGAGTTCTATGCCGCGGTTGATCGCTTCCTTAGTGAACTGGAACCGACAAACAATCAGCCGGTGAAATAACAAGTCGCCATCGTACTTTCCCCTTGTCCCGCTGCCCTCTAAACCACCATCGCTCCCAGCGCCACGACAACCATCAGCGTGCAGATGACCATTTTGGCGACCGTCCCCAGGATTCGACCAACGAAGGCCGCCTTGCCGACTTCCAGACTGGCCTCGAAATCTCGCCCCTTCCAGGTTTCACCGAGCATGGCACCGGCCAGCGCCCCTAAGCCCCCAAACAAGACGGCGCTGACCAGCGAACCGACGATCGGAATTGGCAATCCAACAAACAGGCCGACGATGCCGCCGACCAGGGATCCGACGATAGCGAGTACTGCGCCGCGGCGACTTCCGCCGGCGGTGGAGACGCCCATCGCCCCGGCAGCAAATTCGACGATTTCGCCCAACACGGCTAGCGCGACCAAAAACAAAACCGAGCGCCAGCCGACCGCCGTTAGATGTTCGCCCGGCAGCAGCCACGCATAGAGAGCCGTCACGGCCACGATCGTCCAGTTACCCGGCAAGCCGACCAACTGAGCGAACCAGGAGAGGACGAGCACCACAACGAACAGAATGCCAGCCAAGATTCCCATGCGCGAGTCGATTCCAAACCTGTGTAGTTACTCAAGACCTTGTTCGTCACCGCAACGCGCAGATTGTATCCTGTGGGGTGCAACTCAAAGCGGTTAAATGCCCTAAGCCAAATTTGTCCATATTCGAGAGGGTGCCAATGTCGGGGCAAAATAGACGAATTGTCGTGACGGGTGTAAGCCGCGGTTTGGGCCTCGCCATGGCGGGTGGGTTCATCGAAGCGGGAAATACCGTCTTCGGTTGTGCTCGCCGCCAGCAGAGCCTCGCTGAACTGCGCAACCTCTGGCCCGCGCCACATCGTTTTGACGCGGTGGACGTGGCCAACGATGCTGCCGTGGCCGAGTCGGCGCAGGACGTTCTCGAAAGTGCCGGCGCCGTCGACTTGGTCGTCAACAATGCCGCACTGATGAACGAGCCCGCCCCACTGTGGGAAATCTCGGCCAAAGAATTCGCCGCCCTCGTCGACGTGAACATCAAGGGCGTCGCCAACGTAATTCGGCACTTTGTGCCCAGCATGGTGGCACGCGGGACGGGCGTGATCGTCAATTTCAGTTCGGGATGGGGTCGCTCGACGTCGCCTGAGGTAGCCCCCTACTGCGCGACGAAATGGGCCATCGAAGGACTGTCGCAAGCGCTGGCTCAGGAATTGCCCGTCGGGATGGCAGCCGTGGCCCTGAATCCAGGCATCATTGACACCGACATGCTCCGAGTTGCGTGGGGCGAATCGGCAAGCTCATACCAGAACGTCGCCGACTGGGCGAAACGGGCCGTGCCGTTCATCCTGCAGATCGGGCCCAAGGATAACGGGACGCCGCTCAAGGTGACGTCGCGATAACACATTGTCCGACAGGAAATTACAGATACGCGGCCGGCGCCAGCCCAGTCGATTGCGGCGGACTGCCCGCATGCGGGACCGACGCGGCATGCAAGTGCAAGACTCCCATCTCGATGCTGGCTGGCGTGCCCGTGGCACTACACTTGCACACAGTCACCTTTCTTTGAGATGCTGCGCGCCGAAAGCAGATCGGTCGCCGCGGTCGACGATTCCCCCTGAGTTTCTTCCATGAAGCGTATTGCCATATTGACCGCCGGCGGCGATACACCGGCTCTGAACGCCAGCATCTACGGAGCGGTAGTGCGGGCCAATCAACTCAAGATCGAAGTCTTGGGGCTGATCAAGGGCTTTAACAGTCTATTTAATCCCCGTGTACCTCACGTGCACCTGAACCCGCTGTTCAGTGCGATTCCGGAACTCGACCCGACGAAGGGCGGAACGATCCTCGGTGGTTCGCGCGATTATGTCGATCCAAACGACAAAGAGACGCTCCAGCTGATCTTCGGGTATCTCAACCGACTCGGCATCGAAGGGCTGCTGTGCATCGGCGGGGACGGCACGCTCAATGGCTTGCAGCCGCTTTGCGAGCGTCTTCCCACGGTGCTCTGCCCCAAAACAATCGACAATGACTTGGGGCTGAACTATGCGAGCGAAGTCGACGAATGTGATCGGGTGCCGTGCAGCGAATCGCCGGGGCACCGCTACATTCGGAAGTCTTCGACCATAAGCATGGATCCGGGGCAGATGATCAACTATGTCACGCCGGGCTATGCCACGAGCGTGTACGTCTCGGCCGGCGGCCTCGAGCGCGTTCGCACGACGGCCGAAAGCCACCGCCGCATCGCGATCGTGGAAGTGATGGGTCGGCACTCGGGGTTTATTGCCCTGGGTTCCAGCTACGGCCAACCCGACCTGGTGCTGATTCCGGAAGCACCAATCAATTTGGAACTGGTCGTCCAGCGAGTGAAAGAAATCTACGACGTACAGAAGAACGTGGTAATCGTATGTGGCGAAGGCATCGTCGACGCTACAGGCGCGCCGCTGGGTGCGGCACGACGCAGCACGGATCCCGCGGGGAACCTGGTACTTACCGGAGCCTCCGAGAGCCTGCGCGAGCAGTTGATCGAAGCGCTTGGCGACGACTACTTCCGCAACTCGCGTCGCGGTCAGGAGGCGAGCGAAGTCGTTTTCACGCGTAAGATCGGTCATACGCAACGTGGCGGACGGCCGTTGGCATTCGATCGTTTTTATGCCGCACAACTTGGCGGCAAAGCCGTGGACATGCTCTTCGAGGGGCAAAACGATGCGGTGGCGATTCTGCAGTACAACGACGAGCGAGGCTTCTACGTCGATAGCATCGGTGGCAACGCCTTTCGCGACCGCTGGGGACATATCCATGCCCGCAGTGTGCATCCTTCGTTTTACGATCCCGAGCACATGCGGCCGTCGGCGCTGGGGATCGAGTACTTGCTGCCGATCTTCACGGACGCCATCGGCCCGGACGATATCGAGCACATTCGCGAAACGCTATTTGACTCGGGAAACCTGTTCCGGCCCTATCATTCGGTCAATACCGACATCAATAAACGAATCCGTTACCTGGGCGAAGAGTAGCTAGGAAGAATCGACGCGCCACCCCGACCTGAGCGGGCCGACGAATCAACCCGCTCAAGTCGCGTGGGGCGTCTCTCTGGTTAGGCGGAAACCAGAGATCCTGCGCAGGTGTGGCAGGATTGAACTTGCGCGGGCGGCGTGCGCTGGCATCAGCGATTCGCCATGAGCCGGCACTCCCTGGTACCTCGGTTCGACTGCGGTAAGGCAGCCGAACCGAGGCGAACCAGGAGTAGCCAACCAACCATCATCCATCCAGAGCGTCACGCAATTGTGCGAAATGGTTAGCTTCCACGAATCCCATCTCACGTTTAACGTGACGTTCCAGCTCCACGCTTTGAATTTCGTTGCGTTATCGCGAGGTTGCCGCCGCAGCCGCTGCCAAAGCGGCAACCGGCGCAGTTGCTGCCACTTTTGCGGCGGCCGCGGGCGGCGGGCTCGCTTCACGTTTGGGTCTTCCATTCACCACTTCGTTCGACTCGCGTCCCTTGCGAGTGTGATTCACGTGTTTAGCAAGGTGCATGCCAGGATTTGGAAAAACGCCTTGCGCTACGGCGCGGCACCGCACATAGTCTGTTACCCACAATCAACTTAGAAAAAGTCGTTTACGGTCCAAGTAGAACTCTCTGACTCGCTCTCGCGAATACAGTGCCTACCTGGCGCACAGTCGATGTGCAGTCCCTATGCATGCACCGAGCGAATTTATGCCGATCGTGCGGGTAGAGACGCCAACGGAGGGCTAGCGAGGTAGCGGGTCGTGCTCGTCTTCGATCTCGCCGACGATCTCCTCGACGATGTCTTCGAGCGTGATTAAGCCCAGCGTCTTCCCCTCTTCGCCGCGGACAACCGCCATCGGGCGACGCTGCCGGCGAAACTGCCGCAGGACTTCGGAGATAGGGCGGTCTGGATCGACGAAAATCGGCGGATACATCGCGTCGTCCAGCACGACCATGCCCCGCAAGCTGAACAGATGAAACAAGTCCTTCGTGTTCACGATGCCCACGATGTTGTCCGGGTCGCCCTCGTAAACCGGCATCCGTGTGTGAGCGCCGCGCGCACCTGCTCAAGAATGTTCTTCTCGGGCATGTGCAGTTCCAAGGCGGCCATCTTTTCCAGCGGCACGAGGCAGTCTCGCACTTTTTTGGCGGGTAGCCGGAACACGTTGTGGACGTACTCAGCCTGATCACGCGGCAGCACGCCGGCGCGCCGCGATTCTTCGATAATTAACGCCACCTCTTCCATCGAATGCACCATTTCGTGTCCGCTGATGGGATGAAATCCCAACAGCCGCACCACGAGATTCCCGGCGCCGTTCATGAGCACGATGAATGGCCGGGCAATCCTCGAAAACCAGAGCAGCGGTTGAGCGACCCACAAGCTGACCGTGTCCGGCCGCTGCAAGGCGACGGCCTTGGGAGCCAGTTCACCCAGGATCACGTGCAGGAATGTAATCGCCGCGAAGGCCGAAACCGTGGCGACTGTATGGGCCGCAATCCAGGCGTTGTCCTCAGGCAGAAAAACAAACGCAGGTTCGATCAACCTGGCGACCATCGGCTCGCCAACCCAACCCAAGGCCAGGCTGGCCAGCGTAATGCCGAGTTGCGTGGCGGCAATGGCATCGTCGAGTCGGTCAATCGCGGCGCGAACGGCAACGGCTCCCACGCGGCGATGATTGACCATCTCGTCGACGCGTGTGCGACGCACCGCAACGAGAGCAAACTCGGCGGCTACAAAGAACGCGTTAAGCAGGACCAGTAGGGGCACAGACAACAGGCCCAGCACGCTGACGATCAGATCCGTGTTCACGTTTGCCTACATTCCTCCCGAGTTCGGAGCGGCATCCAGCACCGCCAAAATGGCACGGCAAAAGTCCGGCAAATCGTCAGGTTTGCGACTGGAAATAAAGTTGCGATCGACTACGACCGCGGCATCTTCCCAAATGGCGCCGGCGTTTACCAAGTCATCCTTGATCCCCAACGAACCAGTGACCCGCACGCCGCGGTAAACTCCCGCCGATATGGCGATCCACCCGCCGTGACAGATGGCAGCCACCAACTTACCAGCAGCCGCGATTTCGCGCACCAGGCTCAACACTTGTGCGTCGCGGCGTAGCTTGTCGGGCATGAAGCCACCGGGAATCACCACGCCGTCGAAATTGCCAGCTTGCGTCTCGCTGATGGCCGCGTCAGACCAGCAGGGATAGCCATGTTTACCTGAGTACCGCTGTCCCGCATGCGGCCCCGCCACGGTTACCCGGAAGCCGGCCTCCTCAAGTCGTAGCTTGGGGTACCAGAGTTCAAGATCCTCGTAGACGTCGTCAACGAACATCAAAATGCGACGCGGATTCGAGCTGGGATGCATCGGGCTGCCTTTCCTGTTGGACTGCCGCCGACATTTTGCTCGGAACGGCCCGGCCACGTGTAAGCTTTGTAGCACGCAAGGCAATTTGCGGCTACGGCTGCCGAACTTTACATCCGCGGTTCTGGCACGCTATACGTTTGGCAACGGCGGGTTGTGTCCCCCGGCATGGCAACATACATTGCCGCAAGTTGGGCGGCTCCCAGGCGGCACGGCGGCCGCTTTGCACGCAATACCATCCTCAACGCGGAGAATCGGCCATGTCGGAATCGGCTCCTGACGTCTCGGAATCCACCGCACGCAAATGGCGGCCTCTCGAAGCAATCGATCGCCGCGTCGTAGGCGTGCTGGTCGAAAAGTCCAAGACAACGCCCGAGGCTTACCCGCTCTCGCTCAATGCGCTCCGCACAGGCTGTAACCAGAAGAACAATCGCTTCCCGTTGATGGAAGTTGAGCCCGAAGACGTTGAGGAGTCGCTTGAGCGGCTGCGTGAATATGGTGCCGCGGCCGAAGTGCAAGGCGGCGGACGCGTACCGCGGTTTCGCCACTACATGTACGAGTGGCTGGGAGTCGACAAAGCGGAGTTGGCCGTCATGGCCGAACTCCTGCTGCGTGGAGCGCAAACCGAGGGCGAACTACGGGGACGAGCGGCCCGCATGGAGCCGCTGGCCGACGTGAACGCGCTACGGCCGATCCTGCAATCGCTGCACGCCAAGGGGCTCGTCGTCTCGCTCACTCCCACCGGTCGCGGCCATGTGGTCACGCACAATCTCTATCAGCCTCGCGAGATGGAAAAGTTGCACCGCGAGTTCGGTGGCCAATCGCCGACAAGCGAACCGGTGGCGCACCGCTCGAGCTCACCCGAGGCATCATCCGCGCATGCACGACATTTGACACCTACATCGCCAGCCGCAGAATTGCATGCGGCCCGCGTAGGCGCGGAAAAACATGCCGACGATGCTGTACGCGAAACCGTGGAGGAACTCAAGGCACAAGTCGAGTCCCTGCGCAACGAAGTCGTTTCGCTGCGCAAGGACGTCGATGACTTGTGGTTGAACTTCCGCTAAGCGAAGGTTGATTCCGTCAACATACCGTCAAGCCAAGGCGTTACTTGTTATTTTGTGTCGTGATCGGGAACGCATCCGTACGGAACGGCGAAGCTGGCAGGCCGGCCTTATTCCACAAGTTGCCTTCGGGGAAGGCCAGCCAAGCGTAACGCACCGCTTCAGGATGCGCCACATCATCGCTCCAAACGACAATCGATTCGCCGTCAATTTCGGCCTTGGCAGGATGGAATTTTTGGTCTTTGCCAGCCACGGTAAAGCCCTTGAGCGGTCCGTCCTTGGCCACGAGCCCGCCACCGAGATGCTTGAACGATAGACGAACTTTGTCGCCTTCGACCTTGACCTGATCGTAAATTGGGCCGGAATACTCGATGTCTTCGCCATAGGCGATGCCGCGAGCCGCCATGGCCAGCCGTGCGCCGACTGGACCCTTGTTGCGCGGATGGATGTCCTGTTCATCGCCCACGTCGATCGTGACGATGAGAGCCGTTCTTGGATCTTCGTTGGCAATGTGCCACTGGGCATCGCGGATTTCGGCCCAGACCGTGTCGGGGGAATAGGCGCGTTCCTTGTCGTAGGGGGCAATCTGAACGATTAGAAACGGCATCTTGGGATTGTGAAACGTATCGCGCCAACTCTTGATCATGGCGGGCAGCAGCTTGCGATAGTGATACGCGCGGCCGGCGTTCGATTCTCCCTGGTACCAGATGGCACCCTCGATGGCATAGGGGGCCAGCGGTGCGATCATGGCGTTGTAAAGCTGGCTCGATCCGCCCTTGGGTGTAAAGGTGCCTTCGAGCTCCGTGTTAGCCGCCAACTCCTTTCCGCTGATCCATTCCTCGGCCGCGGTGCCGCCAACATTCGACGAAATCAATCCCACCGGCACGCCGAGCTTCTTCTGTAAGTCGCGGCCGAAATAATAGCCGACCGCGGAAAAGCCGGGGGTCGTCTCTGGACCTGAAACGACCCAATTTGCGTTCACATTCTCGCGCGGATGCGATTCGCGTTCTCGCGGAATTGTGATTAGCCGCAATTGATCATTGGCCGACGAAGCAATGGCCTCTTCGCCTTCATCGGTCTTGTCTAGGGGCCATTGCATATTGGATTGACCACCGCACAACCAGACCTCGCCAACCAGGATGTTCTTTCGCTCCACTTTGCTGTCGCCCTGAGAAATCGTCAACACATGCGGTCCACCGGCGGCCAGCGGCTGGAGTTCAACCTGCCATTTGCCGTTCTGGGGTGTGGCGGTCGCTTCTTGGCCGGCAAGGCTTACCGTAACCGGGGCCGATTCATCGGTGGTCCCCCATACGGGCACTTTGGCTTTCTGTTGCAACACAGCGTTGTCGGAGAATAGCGCGTGTGGTTCGACGGCCGCTTGCGTCGACGCGATCGCCCCCAACGTAAACGCCACTGTGAAACCCAGCCGAATCGTTTCTCGGTAGGACATGGATGATGAACTCCTGCGGATAAAGTCTTGTGGCTGATTGGAAATACAGGCTCGGTTGCTCGAAAAATCCTACCCCGTTTTCCGCCCGAATGCACGTCTCGGGCACTTGCGGCCGGCACGGCGGCTATTGAAAATGGGCTCCGACGTGCAGCCCAGCTGCCAAAACTCATTCTGTTAGGCGGAGATCTCCCTACCATGCGGCACCCGCTGTTCACCCTGGCGGCCCTGGGCGGCTTGCTTCTTTTTTCCCAAACAGCCCGCGCAGCCGGCGAAAAGGTTTCCGGACCCGACGACCCCGACTTTAAACTACAGGGCGAGTACAAGGGGGAGATTCATGACCCGGGCGGCGAGATGATTTCGATGGGCGTCCAAGTAATCGCACTTGGCAAGGGGAAGTTCCACGCGGTGGCTTATCCAGGCGGGCTGCCCGGCGACGGTTGGCTGGGTGAAGGAAAGTTCGAAGTCGACGGCGAATTGGAGGACGGCAGGGTCGTGTTCGGGTCGGACCAAGGACGCGGTGAATTGAAGGACGGCGTACTCAAGGTCATCGGGCCGGGCGGCGAAGAATTGGCCGAGTTAAAAAAGATCGAACGCAAGAGCCCGACACTCGGCGAAAAACCGCCGGAGGGAGCCGTGGTGCTGTTCGATGGCTCGAGCGCCGACGCGTTTGAAGGAGGCAAACTCAACAATGACAAGACGCTGGCCGCCGGTGTTACGAGTAAGCAGAAGTTTGGCAGCTGTCAGTTGCACGTCGAGTTTCAGTTGCCGTTCATGCCCGAGTCGCGCGAACAACAGCGCGGCAACAGCGGTTGTTACTTGCAAGGCCGCTACGAAGTGCAGATGCTAGATTCGTTTGGCCTCAAGGGAGAGGACAACGAGTGCGGCGGCATCTACGGCATCAAGGCGCCAGACACAAATATGTGCTTTCCGCCACTGTCCTGGCAGACGTACGATATCGACTACACCGCGGCCGAGTACCACGACGGCAAGAAGGTGAAAGACGCCAAGATCACTGTGCGGCATAACGGGCAGCTGATCCAAGAGGACGTCGAGTTGCCCAACGCCACCAGGGCTGCCCCGGTCGCCGAAGGTCCCGAGCCCGGACCGATCTATTTGCAGGACCACGGCAATCCAGTCCGTTATCGCAATATCTGGGTGGTAGAGAAATAGTTTCGATTCCGAAACGTGGCCCTGGATGCTCAGTTTCCCGACGCCACCTTGGGAGAGAGAAGAATGGTCACCAGCAGCGACGCATCTTCGATTGCGGTGAGGGCGTGTGGTTCGCCTGCGGACAGGTAAAGGAATTGCCCAGCTTCGAGTTGCTGGCTCTTTCCGTGGGCCGTGAACGAAACGCGTCCCTCCAGACACTGCACGGTGATCGGGCCCGGGGCCTTGTGCATTGCGATTTCCTTACCGGCAGGAACCACGAGCCGCAAAACCTCGAGGTCGGCTGTCTTGACCAGCGTGGTCGTCTCGCTCCCTGTGAGTGCAGCCCCGAGCGTCAAAGTAACTACTTCGCCTGATTTGGCGTGATGAATCGCCATTATTCGGTCCTCCTAAACGAATGACCCGTTTTGAGCCCAGCCACAAAGAGCACTAGCGCCACTGCGCCGAGAAAGAACAGGGTATCGCCCGGAACCCGCATCCAGCGCAGGTTTTGCATCAGGGGCGTCTGGAGGAATTCGGAGCTGCGGGCATACCAGTACCCCTGGTCCACGGACGCCCAGGTTTGCATGAGGCCCACCGGCAACAGGCTCAACACGCACATCGCCATCAGGCCACCGTTCAACGACCAAAAGGAGAATCGCAGCATCCGGTCCTTCCATTCGACTCCCGGAATCAGGACCCGCAGACAGAGGAGCATCAAGCCAATTCCGAGCATCCCATAGACGCCGAACAGCGCGGCATGCCCGTGCAGCGGCGTCGTATTGAGGCCCTGCATGTAGTACAAGGCGATCGGCGGATTGATCATAAATCCGAGCAAGCCCGCGCCAACCATGTTCCAAAAGGCAACGGCAACGAAGAAATAGATGGGCCACTTGTAGCGTTGAACCCAAGGAGACCTTCTCGATCGCCGCAAGTCCTCGGTCGCATCAAAGGCGACAAGCACCAAGGGGACGACTTCTAGCGCGCTGAACACCGATCCCCAGGCAAGCGCGACACTTGGAGTTCCTGCAAAATACAGATGATGGCACGTGCCAATGATTCCGCCCGACAGAAAGATCGTGGCCGAAAGGAGCGCAGCGGCGGCCGCAATACCGGGTCTAATCAGGTTCAGTCGCATGAATACAAAAGCGATTACCGTCGTCGCGAAGACCTCAAAGAATCCCTCCACCCACAGGTGCACAACCCACCATCGCCAGTATTCAACTTCGGATAGATGAGTGTGCTGACCCCACGTCAAGCCCGCACCATAAAACAGAGCGATCGCGGTTGTGGCCACGGCAAGCAAAGCCACGAGTTGCCTTTGCTCCCCTTGTTTCAGCAAGGCAGGCTTTAACACGCGAATCATCAGGAACAACCACAACAGCAGGCCGACGAAGAGCGCGCACTGCCAGACGCGGCCCAGGTCCACATATTCATAACCCTGATGACCAAGATAAAATGAGACCTCATCGGACATCTTGTTGTGAATGCTCAGCCATTCACCGCTGAGTGAACCTACCACCACGACCAACAACGCCAGAAACAACACATTGACCCCTAGGCGTTGGCCGCTGGGTTCCTGTTCGCTAACCAGCGGGCCGATGAACAGTCCCGCTGCCAGCCAGGCCGTGGCAATCCAGAAAAGGCCCAACTGAACATGCCAGGTACGTGTGACCGAATAGGGCAGCCACTCAGAAAGTGGGAACCCGTAAAATGCATCGCCTTCCACGCCGTAGTGGGCGGTGACGACACCCAATAGCATCTGCAATAGAATCAAGGCCGCCACGACCCAAAAGTACTTGACCGTAGCCCGTTGCGAAGGCGTCGCGGCCCAGGTTCCAAGAGGATCGGCCTCGGGGACCGTCGACTCCCCTTCGTCGCTCTTGCGTGCCGCGTACCACCACGCCATTGCCGAAATACCGGCCAGCAACATGATGATGCTGACCCCGGTCCACACCACCGCTTCACCCGTTGGCTGGTTTCCAACCAACGGTTCGTAAGGCCAATTGTTTGTGTAGCTGATATGGTCACCTGGCCGATTCGTTGCCGCCGCCCACGATGACCAGAAGAAGAACGCCGACAACTGGCGCAAGCGGGCCTCGTCGGTCACGGCGCCGGCAGGAATCGCATAGGCGGTCTCACCTTTTGCAAACACATCGGAATAGTGGGCGAAATTCGCTCGGAATGCATCTGCTCGTAGCGGATCAATCGTGATCGTTCGCGTGTCGGGATCGTACGTGTTGGCCCGCAGCTGCTGCTCCAGCCGACCGCTCAGTTGCGCTTGGCGCTCTTCGTCGAGTTGCTCGTAGCCCGTGCCGAATTCATCCTTGGCCCAATGGTTGAGGATGAACATCGCTTCACGGTGCAGCCAATCCGCTGTCCAGTCCGGCGCGACATAGCTACCGTGGCCCCAGATGGAACCGACTTCCATTCCGCCCAATGATTGCCAAACGTTTTGGCCGGCCTGGATCTCTCCTGGACCAATCACCACGGTGCCGTCCGTGGTCACGACCTGATCGGCGACTGGTGGCGACTCGTCGTAGATGCGCGTCCCGATCCAGCTAAGCACGGCGAACGACGGAATCACCACCGACGCAAAAAATAGCCATAAACGCTTCATGCGCGGCCTCGCGGATACCAAGACTGATTGAATTCGGGTGTCTTCATTTCTGCAACGCGGGTGGGGAAACGCGTTCAGTGTCGTTCTGCTTCGGTCCAGTACTCCGGTAGCTCCGGTTTCGTACCGCGAAGAATCTCAACAATCGCTCGCCGGTCGTCTCGAGAGAGACGTGTAAAGGGTTCCATGTCCTCATGGCTGGAAAGCACCTCCCACAGCCGCTTCCAGACATAGTCGCGCATCTCGCGCGGCAGCTCATCGAACGCCTGAGAGTAGATCAAGTAGCTGCAGGGATATTTGAACAACCGGTGCTGCAGATCCAGATCTCGCAATGAGCGGCCGTGTGAATCGCGAGGCCCCACTTGAGAAAACTTGTCCGCATAGTCCGACGTGCCCCGGATGGGCGCCGTCAGTTCGGTTTCGCCGACCAGTAGCAGGGCTTCGACCAGGTCATCGCCCGCGCTCTGGACGCGGCGCATCGTGCTTTCGAGGCGTCTTTGCTCGGGCTCCCCGAACGCGCGGTTCATCTCGCGTTCGTATTGCAGTGCCCGTCGCGCGGCGAAATTGGCCATGGTCAACCGGTTATGCACCAGCGTTTGATGCTCAAACACCATCAAAGCAACAATGTCGCTGTGTGGGGAGAGATACTTGTCGACATCGATTCGTTCGCTTAACTGCGTGAGATTTTGGCCTGGCGCATTTTCCACCGGCTGGGGCACATCCCTGCCCCGAATGATGAGATTACCAAGGTGCTGCTGCGAGCCGTGGCGGCCGGTTACATACCAGCCACCCCAGCGTCGTTCCAACGGCGTGGTATGATCCACGGAATAGCTTCCGGCTGAGAGAATGGGCTGGCCGCCGGAATCAACAAATAGGGAGCGGACGACGTGACCCGGAACTCCCTCGGTGCGCGAGGAACTGTGGCATAGCAAACAGCTGTCGGTCTGCCGCAGCAAGCGAGGCTGATCGGTACGTTTCTGATCAAGCGTGTAGAATACCGCGCCAAGTTGCGGATCGACGGCCGCTACCTCCAGCACATCGCCCGATCGGCAGAAGCCAATGTAGACATCGTCGGTGAAGTAGATTGCTCGCGGCGTTCGGGGAGAAATTCGATGTCGCTGCATGCTGGTCTTGGAAAAAACGAGCAATTGCGACTCCACCGGTACTTCAAGCGCTGCGAGCAACGCACGCAGATAGCCATGATCGTCATCGTACGGCAATTGCAATTCTCCTCGGTCAATGCGCGACTGCAGCCTGGATACGCAGTTGTCCGGATCGCTTTGGCTGTACTTGATCGGTGGTTGCTCATTTTCATCAGCCGCCAGGCAAACTGAGCTCCAGATGACGAGAAACACGGTCGCTGCCAGGATTCCGATGATTTCGGAGGGTCGCATGGGTCGGTCGGGAAAAGCAGTACATTGCAATGTCGTTGCCACAGTGCCACGACTCTGCGTGCACTATATCGGTTGATTTCTACATGTCAAGGTGTAGAATTGGGAGACAACGAGGAGAAATGAAACATGTTGCCCAAGACTGCCGAATACGCCCTGCGCACTACCGTATGGCTAGGCCGCGATCCTGATCGAACGGCCTCGGCCGATCATCTCGCCGAACGGACGAAAGTACCCAGACGTTATCTGCACAAGGTGCTCCAGGATCTCGTGCGGGCCAAGCTTGTGCGCTCACAATCGGGCCCTGGAGGTGGCTATGCGCTCGCCCACGCTCCTGAGAAAATCACGATCCTCGACGTGGTGAATGCCGTGGCGCCGTTGGAGCGGATTCGCCACTGTCCCTTGGGACTTACCTCTCACAGGCAACTCTGTCCTTTGCACGCGGAACTCGACGGCGTATACGCCGCAACCGAGGCGGCACTGTCGCGCGTCACCATTGCTCAGTTACTCCGCTCGACCAACCCGATCATCCCGTTGTGCGAGATTTCCAGCTGACTCAAACGACCACCGATCGTCCTTGCGCGAGACCGTTGCCGCGGCAGACCGAGATCGTGAAAGTCGACCTGTGAGCCGCGGCTAGCCGCGAGTCAGTTCGTCGATCAACCGCTGAATGTCACTTTTGTCGTTGTAGGCGTGCGTGGCTAGCCGAAGCTTGCCGGCCCGTGCGCTGGAAACGATGCCGGCCTTCAAAAGCCGCTGTTTGAGCTCGAGCGGATCGCGGCCAGGAAACTCACAAGACACGATGCCCGAGCCGTGGTCCCCCTCTCGGAAGCTGTAAATCTTGCCGCCGATCTGTTGCAACCGCTCGCAAAGCTGGTCGGTGAGCGCGAGAATTCTTTCGCCGATCGCCTGCTGGCCGAATTCGAGCAATAGCTCCAAGCTCGCGGCGAGGCCGAGAAAACCGACCATGTTCTGCGTGCCCCCTTCGTACCGGGCCGCGTTCGGTTTGAATTTCAAATCGATGTGGCTGTAGTCCGACGCATGCACAACGCTGTGCCATCCGATGCCGATTGGCCGCAGCAAATCGAGGTGTTCGAGTCGGAGGTAAAACAGCCCCGCCCCTTCCGGTCCCAGCATCCATTTGTGACCGTCTGCTGCCAGAAAATCGATGGGGGTTTGACGCACGTCGAGCGGAAATACACCGAGCCCTTGAATCGCGTCGACCAATAACAGGGCTCCTCGGCGGTGCACCAGTTCGGTCAGTTCGTCCAGGTTCGCCCGCCAACCACTCACATAGCCCACCCAACTAACCGAGACGATGCGTGTGCGTTCATCGCAGGCTTCGTCCAGCCGCGCGAGATCGACGCGCCCGTGTGCGTCGGCGGGCACGCGGCGCGTTTCGACTCCGCGCGTGGCGAGGTTCAACCAGGGGTACTGGTTCGAGGGAAACTCATTGTCGAGCGTGACGACATTGTCACCGGCCAGCCAGGGATATCCTTCGGCCACTAGCCCGATTCCTTCACTCGTGCTGTGAACTAAAGCTATTTCGGCCACGTCGGCCCCAAGCATACGAGCGGCCAGTGTCCGACATTCCTCGACGCGCTTCTGCCAGGCAAGCCAAACGGTATCTCCCTGGGTCGCGGCCTGCTGAGCCCACTCCACGATTGCCTGTTGTGTCGGACGGGGCAGCGGCGCCACGGCCGCATGATCGAAATAGGCCCAATGCTCGGCGACGGGCATTCGCCGGCGAAAGCTCTCCCAGGGGCTTTGAGCGTGCAAGTGAGTGCTGTTCATGACCGATAGTGTGGGTGAACCGCTTGGGGCGTTGCAATGCCCAGGCGGCCTTGCGTGTTCGTGCAAACAGTCGTTCCGATTCGCCGGGTTACGCCGCGTTTAGCGGTGGTTCCCGGTGCCGAAAGCGTGAACTATAATAGTGCGCTTTGACACGTGTGTGTGCCGACCGCGACCCAAGGACCAGAGAGAATGCCCAAAGTGCTTGCCATTTCAGGAATGGCGATTGCCGGCTTATTGGTCCTCATGTTTGGGTTGGATCTGGCGATCCAGATCCCCTTCGGCCGGGCTAGCTTCGCCATGGACGTGGCGCTGCTGATCTGCGGGGCAACGCTGGGCTACATGAGCTGGAATACTTATCGCGAGCTCGCCTAGCGTCCGACAATTCACTTGCAAATCCCGGTATTGTCCGAGCGGATATTTGCCGACGCGGTTCGACACCGAGCGCATTCGATTTCTCATTGACGCGATCAATCTGCTTAGGCCGCCGGCCGCAAAATCGACCGCGACGGCTGTCCCTGGTTTTCATGCGACAACTTGCCGGCAATCGCGCCAATCGTATTCACGTCAAGTAGTCCTTGCTCGCGACGCTGCGCGGCGTACCGCAGCAATCGCTCGACAATCCGCAGTGCCGCCCCTCCGCGCTCGGCCAAGCGCGGCGCATCGAATGCCACGTGCACCAGTCCTTGCTCGGTGATTGCCCTGTCGATCTCGAATCGTGCGGCGCACAAGCCGCCGCCGCCGGGCAGCCAACGACTGGTCCCCGGAAGCAATACCGTCACGGGAAATCCCCACAAGCCAAACCGCAACGATTGCGGTTTCAGCCGGCGTGACGCGCGAACGCCCATGGACACGGCATCGCGCACGGCAACGATTCCCTCTTTGATTGCCAGATCCGAATGGTCGCCTGGCAGGTCCGTTCTGAGAGCCAGCGTGTGCAACGTGAGTCCATCACTTTGCGCACGTGCAACTCGGCGTGCTAGTTCGCGGGCGAAACGGCGACGTCCCGCTTCGCGACCGACCCAACTCGCGTCCCCGAGCAAGGCCAGTTCGTGGCCGCCTTCGGTGATGTCAATCCCTGTGCGTATTGCCGACAACGCCGGATCGGTAACTGCCCAAGCCGCCGGCAACTTGTGCCGGTCAAACAGTTCAGTCAGTTGGTCGGCCATCGTACCCAGGGCCCGTTGTTCTGCAATTCCGACGCGGATGTGATCGTGCTCTAGGTCAACCGATAGGGTCAAGGTGCCGCGCGCTGAATGGGTGCTCATGGCTCGATCTCCACGGGAAGGCAATGGTCTGGCGGGTAGCCTTCATCAGCTTCGGCAAACCCGGGGTACCGGCTCGACGAAAACCTGATGGCACTGCCCTGCTAGCAAGCCGAGAGCGGAGAATTAACTAACGCTGGGCCGCGGCGAGAATCGCGGAAACCAGCCCGGGGATCGTGTAATTGCTCGCCTCGGCGGCCACCTCGTACCCCAACTCGCGGAGCGCGGCCGATGTGATCGGGCTGATCGAAGCCAGGCGGGCACGGCGCAAATCTTCGCCCCAGAGCTGTACCAATGACCGCGCAATTGCCGAACTGGTCACTGTCACCCAATCAACCTTGTCGGCACGCAGCAGGCGTAGAATCTCTTCGTCAACGGTCGGTACGTCGCAACTCGTGTAGACGACCACCTGCTCGACCTGGCCGCCGTGAACTGTCAGCTCGTCGGCCAACACCTCTCTTCCCCGGCTGGCCCTCAACAGCAAAAAACGCTTGCCAAGCTCGGCTTCGCCGCGCAGAGCGTCTGCGAGAGCTTCGGCGCGATACTCGCCCGGTACCACATCGGCTCGCAGATGATACCGCGCTAGTTCCTCCGCGCTGCCAGGCCCGATGGCGGCCAGCTTTAAACTCCCCAACAATCGCAAGTCACTTTTTGTAAGCAAACGGTCGAGAAAACTACGCACGCCGTTCGAACTGGAAAACACTAGCCAGTCGATTTCGCCCAGCCGCTCGATGGCTCGATCGACTGCTTCCCAATCATCTGGCTGGCCGATTTCGATGGCCGGCTGCACCAGCACTTCGGCCCCCAGTTCTCCGAGCATCGCAACCAACTCGGGTGCTTGATGCGCGGCACGCGTGACGACTACCTTGTTGCCGAACAGGGGTCTTTCAACGAACCAATCGTGATGCGTGGCCATGCCAGCCACGGGACCCACGACCACCAGCGCCGGCGGACGCAAGTGCCGTTTGCGAATCTCCTCGGCAACTGTGCCGAGAGTGCAGAGTAGCGTCTGTTGATCGGGCAGCGAACAGCGTCGCACAATCGCTACCGGCGTGTCGACCGGCTTGCCCGCGACCATCAGCGCGGCCGACCAGTGCGGGGCCGTCGTGACACCCATGTAGAACACCAAAGTCCCGGGGAACGCGGCCAAGCCGGCGTAATCGAGGGCCGTCTCCTTTCCCTCGCGTTCGTGCCCCGTGACCAGCGCAACGGCCGAGGCGGCGTCACCTTGCGTCAGTGGAATACCGGCGTAGCTGCCAACCGCCAACGCGGCTGTCACCCCCGGCACGATTTCGTACGGCACTCCAGCATCTTCCAGGGCACTAATTTCTTCACTGACGTGGGCAAACACGATCGGGTCGCCCCCCTTCAAGCGCACAACCGCTTTGCCGGCTCGAGCGTGACGAATCATCGCGGCGTTGATCTCGTCTTGCAAGAGAATACGGTCGCGACCGTGACGCCCCAGGCAGACGAGCTCCGCGTCGGCACGGGCGTGTGCCAGCACGTGCGGATTGACCAGGTAGTCGTAGATCACGACATGCGCCGCGCAATGCACTGCGCCGCGCAGCGTCACAAGCCCCGGATCACCGGGCCCACCGCCGACGAGATAGACTTTGCCGTGATCGGTTGGCATACGTACTATCGTCCGCCAAAGCGGCCATCGCGTCGAGAGGGGAGCGCATCAATTCCGAGCCGTACGATTCCGAGCGGTTGTAGTGGGCGCTCAGTCACCTCGGATATACTCGACGTTGAATTCGCCCGAATGCGGCCCGTTCGCAGAGTTATCGAGCGATGCAACCTCCGGACCCACGGCCCATGGCAAGCGGGAATCGGTGGGGAGGTCGCCAACTTGGCAGTGGAACGTCCTACCCAAGCGCGCTCGATTCACGGGTGGTACGAACGTGTATTGGGCCGCCGGAATGCCCTCGACTTCGCTGTCATCCTCATACCCAGAAGGGCAGCTGAACACCGCCGGCCGCTGGCCCAGTAGCGGCGAACCGCGGCCGGGGCTGAGCGAGGGATTCGCCATCAACCGGTCGTGCAGGTTCGTTTCCTCCAGAAAGGGTAGCAGTTCGATGGACCAGCCGCCCGCACTGCCCTTTGGCGCCGGATCGGGAAAGCGGTGCTTGAGTTCGACGAACGTGCGCAGTGCCAACGAGATCTGCTGGAGGTTGGTCTGGCAGATTCTGCGGCGTGCAGCGGTGCGTGAGTGCTGCACGGCCACGAGTGTCAGTGCCATTAAAACGGCGATAATGGCCAGCACGATGAGCAATTCAAGCAGGCTGACGCCGGCCGACCGTCTGCTTCGTGGATGCGGCTGGAAAATCATGTCGCCTCTTAGTCTAACCGAAACCACCGGTTTTGCGTGCACACGCCGCGTTGTTTCGGCGCAACTGGGCGACTAAAATAAACGGTTGCCCGGTAGCCGCAAAATAGGCCTAATATCGGCGGACTTTTCGAAGCGAGCACCGGTTCCCTTCACATCCTGACAAGCTTTTCCGATACAGACTCCACGATGGCCGACGAAACTGCAGGCAGGCAACCCGTTTCCGCGGCCACCCGGCGGCGTTTGCAACAGTGTTTCGAACAAGGCAGCAAGAGTGCCGCCCAGGGACAGTTCGACTACGCAATCGACATGTTCGATATGTGCGTCAAGGGAGATCCGGGCAACGCGCTCTATATCAAGCAGTACCTGGCCTGCCTGGGCAAGAAGTACAACGACAATAAGAAGGGAGCCGGGTTCACCAGCGCCGCCGGAAAAAAGATGGCGCAAGCCAGCTTGAAGAAGTCCGCCATGTCCAAGGACAACAAAGGCGTGCTTGAGAAAGGCTGGGATTGTCTCAAAATCAACCCTTGGGACACCTGGACGCTCTCTACCATGGCCGACGCTGCCGGGGAGCTCTCCTATAGCGAGGCCCAACTCACCTATCTCAAGCAGGCTCTCGACGTCGACTCGAAGGATGCCGATATTAACCGCAAGTGCGGCCGCGCGCTGGCGGCGCAAGGGGCTTTCGACCAGGCGATCTCCTGTTGGACGCGCGTGGCAACCGCCAAGCCAGGGGACGAAGAGGCCGGGCGTGCCCTGGCGGATTTGGCCATCGAAAAAACCATTTCCAAGGGGAAGTACGAAGACGCCGAGAGCAGCCAGGACGTGCGCGCCGACAAATTCGAGCAGATCACGGGCGACGACAACAAGTACACACCCCAACAGAAGCTGGAAAAGCATCTGGCCAAGAATCCTGGTGACATCGGCAAGTATTTCGAACTGGCCGATCTACACACCCGCGAGGAGCGGCACACGGATGCAGAAACAGTACTCGCCAAGGCGCTCGAGGCCTCCGGCGGCGACGTCGTCGTTCGTGAGCGATTGGAAGACGCCCAGTTGCGTACTGCGCGGGCGCAACTGGACGTTGCCCGCAAGAAGGCCGAGAAGGAGCGTACACCCGACGCGGTGAAGCTCTATAACAAGTTCAAGAAGGAGTTGCGGGCGCGCGAGCTCGAGTACTATCGCAACCGGAGCGAGCGCTATCCGAACAAGCTGAACTTCAAGTTCGAGTTGGCAACCCGGCTGAAGAAACTCGGGGAAATCCAGGAGGCAATCAAATCTTTCCAGACAGCCCTCGGCGACCCCAAAACGAAGGCCAAGGTTCATCTGGAACTGGGAGAGTGCTTCCAGATGATCAAGCAATACAAACTGGCCATGCAAAACTACGAGTCCGCTCTGGAGGCCCTTACAACCCGCGAGGTCGACGATCGCAAGCTAGGGCTCTACCGGGCCGGCAAGCTGTCTCTGGGGCTCGCCCAGAAGCATCTCTCCGAAGGGCAGGCCGACCAGGGCAAGGAGGAGCTCGATCGAGCCGAAAACCACCTCAGTGAGCTAGCAGGGCTGGAATTTGGCTATGAGGACGTCCCACAACTACTGGACAGAATCGCCAAGATTCGTCATAAAGGGTGATTCTCCGGCGGTCAGAGGCCCCCACAGCGTGGCCCCGCCGCGGCGACCGAAACATTCCCAAGCCCGACTTTCAAAGCCTCCCATGCCCAACACTAAAAGCGCTAAAAAACGCCTCCGCCAGAACGTTGTCCGCCGCGATCGCAATCGGGCAGCCAAGAGTACCATCAAGACGCAGATCCGTAAGGTCCGCGACGCGATTGTGGCGGGAGATGTCGAGACGGGCGAGGCCGAGTTCCGCTTGACCGCCAAACGCATCGACAAGGCGGCCGCCGCTGGCGTGGTACATGCCAATCGGGCCGCCCGGGTCAAGTCGCGACTATCAGCGGCGCTTAAAGCGGCTAAGTCGCAGGGCTAACGGTAGGTCATTTCGGTCAGATTGCCTACCATTCGATCTTCGCGGCGTCGAAGACCGGCCCCTCGACGCAGGTGCGTCGATAGTCCCACGAGCCGTCCGCGTCGCGAACTCTCGCCACGCAGCTAAAGCAAATGCCGATGCCACAAGCCATGGGCGTTTCCAGCGATACCTGGCAAGGCACGCCCCACTTAGTCGTGATACGCGCCACGGCCGCCATCATCGGCTCGGGGCCGCAGCACACCACACGTGTCCGCTCGGTGCTCGTGAGCGCTTGCTCGACGAGGTCGGTGACGAGGCCCTGATGCCCGGCCGTGCCATCGTCCGTACTAGTCCGCACGTCGACACCCAAGCGCGTGAAGTCCTCGATGCCGGCCAGGTAATCTGCCGAGCGAGCACCGTAGCAGAGTGTCACTCGTTGGACCGGCAACACCTTGCGCGGAGGGTCGCCGTAGCTGCGGTCTCCCAGATGCTCACGAGCGAGCGCCGGAAATGGCGTCTGGCCGATGCCACCGGCCACCATCACCAAATGCTCGGTCGCCTGCGGCGGAAAGCCGTTTCCTAGGGGTCCCCAGACTTCCAACTCCTGTCCCGGTAGGAGGCGAGAAAGGCGGCTCGTCATCTTGCCGAGGACGAGATAGACAACGTCGATGCCGACCGGCTCGTTCCCATCCAGCACGGTGTCGTAAAGGGCCAGCGGCCGCCCCAACAGTGGATCGTTGCAGTCGGCCAAACGCAGCATCACGAACTGGCCGGGTACGATCCGGCGGGCAAGCGTCGGGCAGATGAACCGCAAACGGTACGTATCACGGGCCAACTCCACGTTCTCAATCACGCACACCCGCTCGGTGCAAGCCCGATCAGCGTAATGCGCGGCATGCAAGGGGTTCATCATAGGAGCGGGCGGAGCCTCGATGGCCGAAAAAACCGATTCTCGGTCATCCTACTGGGCGATCTGACGATTGCCAATGCCGCGATCGTCGTGCAGGGCCTGTCCGCAAAGACCTCGCGGTAACTCAGCGGCCACGCTTCGATTGACCGAGTTTCCTCGCAGGTTTGCCGGCACCGATGACTGTCGGGCGTGGCTTACCACTCCGAGCATTTGCGCGCTTGCCTCCGGCTGGCTTTGGGCCGTGCGACTTGCCGCCAGACTTGGTGGCGCTAGCTTGGCTGCCGCCAATCACGGTCCGCGGTTTAGGTTGGCCTTTGGCCGCTGCGGCAGGCTGCTTGGGTTTGCGCGCGCCGAACGCTTTCGCTCGGAGGGCTCGCCGCGAGCCGCGCGCTTGAGCCTCCGCAGTTCGTCCGGTTCGAGAGTCCGCGATTGTCCCAGTGGCAACTCGGCCAATCGCAACGGTCCGATCGCCACGCGCTTCAGCCGCTCCACCTTGTGGCCAACGCGGGCCAGGATGCGACGGATCTCACGGTTGCGTCCTTCGGCCAGAACGATCTCCAAAAGTGTACTCTGCTTATATTGACGGAGCACGCGAGCCGAAACAACCCGAGCAAATCCTTCAGCCAACCGCACTCCCTTGTGCAGCTGTTCGAGCTGTTTACGATCCAACTCGCCGGCTACTTCCACCTGATAAGTTTTCTCGACGCCATAGCGCGGATGCGTCAATCGATCGGCCAGGTCGCCGTCGTTGGTGACCAGAATCAATCCCTCGCTCGACATGTCGAGCCGACCAACCGTAAACAACCTTCCGCCGTACGGCACCAGATCGATCACGCGCGGCCGACCCGACGGGTCGCTGTTCGTCGACAGCACGCCGGTCGGCTTGTTGACCATGAAGTAGACGAGCCGCGTTTTCGGCAGGCTGACCCCGTCGACGCGAATTTCCTGGGCGGCCGGATCGGCCTTGGCGCCCAGCTCGGCAACGACCTGGCGGTCGACCTCTACCCTTCCGGTAAGAATCAGTTCCTCGCACTGCCGGCGGCTTCCGAGCCCGGCGGCGGCCAGGATTTTTTGCAATCGCTCGGGGTGGCCAGGCGCAGCATCCGGCTGAATTGTCTTATCGCGAGGTCGAGGCATGGATTCAACACTGCCAGAGGGAGGTTCAGGGAAACCCCCAATGATAGCTCATGTGAGTCGCGGTGCGAACAGCCGTCGCACACGATCGATTTATGGCACAAATACCGCGGGTGCCTGCGTCAGTGGCGCCGGGACGAACGGGATGGCGTTGCGGGGGACGCCGCGCGGCGGCCGGTACAGACCGGGCGGTGGTGGCGAGCCGTAGCGTTCTTGAAAAGACTCCGCGTTTTGAATCCGCTCATTTTCCGGCTGCGGTAGCAAGAAGCCCCGTGGACGCGCCTCGGTCGGCGGTCCTAACTCGGGAAGCGGGTACGGATCGAACTGCTCAGCCCTCTCCTGTTGTGCCAGGGCCGTCCCCGGATGCAGGAGACGCGGCGGTGCGACGTTGCAACCCGCCAGAAGTGCAACCAGCGCAGACGTCCACCACGCATGACGAACAAACCGTCCGATGGGACACCCCGAGAAAGGAAGCAAGAAGTGTGATCAATGCCCAGACGCCACGCCTGACCCGCAGCCGGATGGGCGGGGGATTATAGGCATCACGCGACCGGCCGTGAAGGCGGATTCCCCTCTGTCCCAGACCGCTATCGTCTAAGTGCTAGCGGAAACTCCAAACCGTCACTTATGGGAGGAAGGCATCGAGCAGGACGGCTCCCTCGGCCGCCTGCAACTCGATGGCACCGAGTTCGGCCGGCAAGAGGGTCACGCCGCCAATAGTGAGCGCCTCGGGAAGCGGATCTCCTGCGACGCGGACCACTCCCTCGAGCACCGCCAGAATGTGGCAACGATCGTCGCCGCCGGCGCAATGCGAGCCCTGGATGCGAACGCGATCGAGCACGAATTTCTCACAATCCACGAGCCGCTGCACGTTGGCTAAATCGGTCGACTTCGGACGCTGAGCCGCCACCGGCCCGTACTCGTAATCAATGCACTCGAGGGCTTGGTCCACGTGCAGTTGACGCCGCTCGCCGTCTGGTCCGCGCCGATCGTAATCGTAAAGGCGATAGGTGGTATCGCTGGCCTGTTGGATTTCGGCCACCATCAGCCCCGGACCGATGGCATGCACGACGCCTGGCGGCAGAAAGAAACAATCGCCGACGCGAGGTTCGATGCGTTCGCAACTGAGTTCGATCGTATGGCGATCCAGCTGCGTGGCGAGCATTTGCCGCGTGATGCCGCGCCGCAAGCCGGCATACAAATAGCTGTGTGGCTCGGTGGCCAGGATCACCCAGGCTTCCATCTTGCCGAGGTCGGGCGGGAAAAGTTGAGCCGCGCGGGCATCGTTCGGATGAACCTGAATCGAGAGCCGATCGCTGGCGTCCAAAAACTTGAACAGCAGCGGAAAATGCTCGTGACCGGCATGACGGCCCAAGAGCGCCTGACCGTGCTCATGGACCAACTCCCCCAACGTCTTTCCCGCTAACGGGCCGGCCAGCACGATGCTTTGATCGGTCGGGCGGTCCACGATTTCCCAACTCTCGGCATAGTCGCTTTCGGGCCCCAATTGCTTGCCCAGCGATTCCAGTCGGCGGCCGCCCCACAAATATCGACGCAAAATCGGCTGGAAGCGCAAGGGGTAAAGCGCACTCATCAGCGGACCTCGCGGTGCAGAGAAATTTGGGAATTCCTGAGACCAGCAAACCTCACGAAAAACAGATCGCGGCAAGCGGATTTTCAACTATCAGCTCATTCGCCACAAGCCCCGCACACAGCCCGTCCTGTGCGGGGCACCGCAGTTGCCGGGGCCCGAAAACGGTGTTATGATCGTGGTGGCTTTCCGACGGCACGTCTTGCCCTGCCCTCGCACATTCGATTTCTTCCGATTGCGAGGTGACTCCATGGTCGATTCACGCGACGAAGACGATCTATTTCAGCATACCTCGATGACATTCGGGGAACACCTGGAAGAGTTGCGCGGCGCTGTTCAAGGCCGTTATCGCCCTCGTCATCGGGTTTGCGATTGGGCTGCTGTTTGCTTCGCCGATCGTGCGTGGCATCGAGCGACCGCTCAAGAAGGCGCTCGAGAAATTCTATCAAGAGCGAGCAGTCAAACAGTTGGAAACACAACTCCCTCCAGACCTGGCAGAGGAGGAATCGATAAAAGAAGCCATCGGGCAACTAATCTACACCGATGGGCTGATGCCTGAAGAGCGGTACGTCGCCCCCGGAGATATGCTGGCAGCCTTGCGCAGCCGTTATCCCGGCAAGTTCGACGACATTGATCTAACGCCGCAGGAGCCACAAGCAGCCGGCGGCAAATCATCGCCCAACAGCGAGCTGGATTCCCGGAATAAAGCCGAACCATCGCCGGCAGTTCGCGAGTTTTCCAAGGATGCGATGATTCGCCTGTTTATCTGGCGGCCATTGGCTGACGATGAACGGATGAAACTCGACGCACTCGGCGTGCAAGAACCGTTCGTCATTTACATCAAGGCCGGCTTTCTTGCCGGGGCGGTGATTTCAAGCCCCGCGGTATTCTATTTCATCTGGCAGTTTGTGGCAGCCGGACTCTACCCACATGAGAAGCGGTACATCCACCTGTTCCTGCCGTTTTCACTAGCGCTATTCCTGTCGGGTGCCGCCTTGGCGTTCTTCGCCGTTTTTCCGCCGGTGTTGAATTTCTTCTTCGGCATCGCTGAATCCCTGGGCACCGAAATGCGGCCGCGGCTCAGCGAATGGCTGAGCTTCGTGCTGCTATTACCTTTGGGCTTTGGTGTCAGCTTTCAGTTGCCGCTGGTTATGCTGTTTCTGGAGCGAATCCACGTTTTCAGCGTGCAGGCATACCTGTCAAAATGGCGAATTGCCGTGCTCATCATGGCGATCATGGCGATGGTCCTCTCCCCCGGCGGCGACCCATATAGCATGATGATGATGCTGGTGCCGCTGGTGGGGCTTTATTTTGCCGGAGTAGGCTTATGCAAATGGATGCCAAGTCGCCGCGGACCGGCGGTCAGACCAGCGTCACACTAGCAATACGCACCGGCACGTTCGCGGAATGCAGTCGGTTGGCGGAAGCTGCCTGAGGGGTTTTAGATTGCTTCGCCGCCTCGTTCACCCGTGCGAATACGGATGCAATCGTCGAGCGGCAGGACAAAGATTTTGCCGTCGCCAATTTCGCCGCTCTTGCCGGTGCGTCCTCCCTTGATGATGGCCCCAATCGTCGGTTCAACGAACTCCTCGTTGACCGCAATCTGCAGTTGCACCTTGCGCAACAGGTTTACTGTCACCTCATGACCGCGGTAAACCTCGGTATGTCCCTTTTGACGCCCGAAGCCCTGCACGTCCATTACGGTCAAGCGAAAAACCTCGACCTCGGAAAGTGCCGCTTTCACCGCTTCCAGCCGCGTGGGCTGAATGATGGCGATGATCAATCTCATGTAACTGATTCTCCGAGGCTAACCGGCCCACCCGCGCGCCTGCCCGGCTGCGCGTTCCTAGTAGCTTAGTTCTAACGACACGACGTGGTTGGAGCAACGAGCGACGGGGCGGAGGCGGTGCGGCGATACGCGAGAGGAAAACGCGAAGTGCACATTAACTCGGGGGCACCAATAAAAAAGGCCCCTGGCTTGGGCAGGTTAGGCGGATACCTACCCAAGCCAAAGGGGCATCCTTCTGGCCCAGGCAAGAGCCGAAGTTTTCGCCGATGTCTTGTCAATGCTCGCGACCGCTGCAAAACCGGCTCACAGGTCCCGTTGACGCTCGCGGTTGCAAGTGCGGCAGGGGAGAATTGCAATCACCGTGCCAGGAGTTGCAAGTCACTCTGAAAAAAGGCCGTCGAACACTCCATCTCTCTGATTGCAAAAGACTTGCGTTGACAACCGAATCGCGGAACATCTCGGTTGATTCGGTCTAGCTGCTCGCGTGCGTCCCCGTCTCTGCCCAACTGCGCGACATACACCGCATTGCCTTTGGGCAAAGCATCGTAGCACCCGATGCGCATCGCGGAATCTGCCTAACTTGCAGTCATGACCGCTAGCCAGCCGGTCGCACACTCAGCCGATTTGTAGGGATTTGCTTGATACTCGGGCACTGACACCGTGCATCTGCCATTGGGCATTTTATCGGGAACATCTGGGTGCCTTAGGGACCGAGGTCACGATGCTCGCGGGTGCGGACGCGACCTGGAAATCCAAGACCGGTGGCCAAAAAATGCCCAAATCTCGAACAATCATGCTTCCAAAAAAGGGACACAAGCGGTCTTCTTGTCGGTCCTGGTGGCCTACAATTGTAGATGAATGTCCGGGGGCGGCCGGGCGATCGCAATGCAAACGGCCGGAACTTGAAGTCGCTCCCGGCACTATCGGTTCTATAAGTTTGAGCGTCGGCTGAGATCGGCGCCAAGGCGGACATCTCTTTTGAACCAGGAGAACGGGACCATGCGTAAGCTCTTTGTATTGTTGGCCCTCGTGGCTGTGACTTCGATTGTGTGCCTGAGCACCACCCGGGCCGATGAATCGAAGGACAACAAGACGACCCAGGCGGCAAAGGATCCAAACTATCGCTACTACAATGGCCAGTGGTGGTACTGGATGCCACAGCAAAAGAACTGGAAGGTCTGGAACGGCAATGCGTGGATTGACTACCAACCTGGTGTCACTCGCAGCTTCTCGTACACGGATGGCAACGTAGCGGAAGGCAATTCGGCCACAGCCAGAATGTTCGGCACGCCAATCGTCGGCGGCTTCCCCAATTCAGTGCGCAACCGGCAAATCATCGGCTCCTACGGGTTCCGTTCGGCCGGCTCGAAAATCAATGGCAACTACTAAGTTGCCAATTCGAGCGAGGCCGCAAGCCTCTCACAGCGCAACAAAAAAGCGGGGTGGCCAAGATCGGCCACCCCGCTTTCCGTTTCTGCAAAGTTCTCGAACAATGAGCCGGTGATCTTCCCTTAGAAGATCGTCACGATGTCGCCGCCGATGAGGGTCTGGCTGTTGCCAAATCCACCGTCGAAGGGCCGCAGGTTCGTCGGGTTGACCGCCGGATCGGTGCTGCCACTGAACCAGTCGAATCGCACATAGGGGCGAACCGTGGTGTTGGCACTGTACTTCCAGTTGGCACCGATGGTGACCTCGTAGAAGCTGCCGGCATAGCCGTAGCGGCTGGTCGAGAGACCACGCTGGGGAGCCCCCGGGGCGCCCGTCGTTGGTCCCAAGAACCCGCCGACACGGTAGCCGTTCTGGTCGCGGAACCATTCGGCGCGGATACCGTAGGTCATGCAGTCGCTGACCTTGTAGAACAGGTATTGGTTCAAGCCGTACCAGTATGCGTCATGACCGTTGAGCAAAGCGTCGTTCTGGTAACCAAAGTCGCTCTGGGCGACGTAATTCAGACGATCGCTGATCCGCGTGAGCGGCCGGCTATAGACGTTCGTTTGCAAATAGCGGTTGCGGTAGGTTCCCGCTTGCGTCAATTCATTGCTCGCCACCGAAGTAATGGCCAGCGAAGCACCGTCTTGGAAGTTCTCGACGTAGGTAATATTGAAACCCGTGTTGGGATTGGAGTTGTCGAAGTTGTCCCAACCTTGCATCGCACCACCGCCGATCGCCACGTTCTCGGAGTACTGCCAAGTGGCCTGCACGCCGGTGAACGTAAACGGTTCGCCGTATTGGAAGGTATAAGGTAGGTTGGGGAAGAAGTTGCCGGTGGTCGGCACAACTTCGTATCCGACCGGTGCGTAGTAGTGTCCTACTTTGACTTTCAAGTCATTGTAGGCACCTTCCACGTAGAACTGCGGCAACGCCGGACCGTAAAACCGCTGCGTGCTCCACTTCGGCGAGGAGAAGTAGCTGCGGGTTTCCAAACCCGAGGCCGTCGTGAAACGGGCGTCGGTGCCGTACATACCGTCGATGCGCCAACCAAAGTCCCAGCCACCAGTACCGTCCGTCGCCTTTTCGGCGAACAGATAGAGCTGGTTCACGGTCGGGACGTTTGCACGGTCAGTCCAGGTGACCGGGCCGTTGAAGCGATCAGCCGGGTTCGAGGTGTTCCAGGTGTATGGATTCCACGCGAGCCAGCCGTTCACGGTAATGCCGCGACAGTCGAGGCATTCGTTTTGAAAGATGCGCCATTCGTCGCCGAGGCAGCAACACGGATTCAAGAGCGTTCCGGCACCGTTGCCGAAGCTCTCTTCTGCTTCCGGGGTGGAAACATCCGGTTGACTCGGGAGAGCCATCGGGTCGGTTTCGCCTTCAATGCCGCGTTCCTTGGCGCCAGCACGCTCATCGTAGTCTTGAGCGTAGTAGCTGTTGTACTCAAACGCTGTCTGCTGCACGGAAGAGGGTTGCCCCACTCCGCTCTGGGCGTAGGCGGTCCCGGCCGACAGCAGGCCAGCGATGGCGCTGGCCAGTGCCAACTTCGAGAGTTTCATGTCCGTTCTCCAATCCATTGAAACGGGTGCGAGTGTTTTTGGGAACACTCAGGTGGGCTTCGATTTCTCAGCGGGCAGCGCGAGGGGGGGAATGGCCGCCTAGTCTCCACTTCGGCTCCGCAAAGCTGCTATCGACCCGCCGAACGAAGCGAATTGACCAGAAACGCCGCTTTCTCGGGCCGCAGATAGCGTATCGCCAAGAGGATAGGAAAAGCTTGCCGGCTGCGTTGAGAGTAGGCCCGTGCACCTCGCCATGCGCCAATGGACCAGCCGTCACGAAGCGCGGAGACCAAGGCGGCTGGGCAGGACCGTCATGCCGCCAGTGGTAAGAGTCTCGGCTGAAAACCGCAGGACCGGCGGCTACTTCGCGCCGGGAGTTTCCAGCAGATCGTCGAACAATGCGTCGACGAAATCATCAGGCAGGAAAAGGGTTAAGTCTTCCGGTCGCTCGCCAACACCAACATATTTGACTGGAAGTCCCACGTTTTGACGGATCGCCACTACGACGCCCCCTTTTGCCGTACCGTCAAGCTTTGCCAGAACAATGCCGGTACATTTTACCGCATCGGTAAAATGGCGTGCCTGACTGATTCCGTTCTGTCCGGTCGTGGCATCCAGCACCAGGATCACTTCGTGTGGGGCCTCGGGAATTTGCTTGCCAATCACGCGGTGAATTTTCGTGAGTTGCTGCATTAGGTTCTGCTGCGTCTGCAGCCGCCCGGCGGTGTCCACGATGCACACGTCGGCACCGGTTTCGACGGCCCGGGCCACGGCCTTGTGTGCCACGCTGGCCGGGTCGGCACCCTGCTCCCCCTTGACGATCTCGGCTCCCAATCGACCGGCCCAAATCGTTAACTGCTCAACGGCCGCGGCTCGAAAGGTGTCGCCTGCGCCGAGCACCACGGACCTGCCTTGCGATTTAAAAAGATGGGTGAGCTTTGCGATGGAGGTCGTCTTGCCGGCCCCGTTGACTCCGGCCACCATGATCACCGTTGGTCCACTGGCCGCGAAGCGAATCGGCTCTGCCGGCTGGGCCATCAGCTCTTTGAGCTTTTGCTTGACGGTGGCCAGCACGTCCTCCATTTGCATCACGCGAGCCCGAAACTTCGTGCCGATTTCGTCAACGATGGCCTGGGCCGACTGCACGCCCATGTCGGTCTTGATCAGGACGGCCATCAGTTCTTCGAGGAACTCCTCGTCGATCAGCCGTCCCTGGCTTTTGAACAGGTCGCGAACATCCGTATTGAGCAGTTGCTTGGTCTTGGTCAAGCCCTGCTTGATCTTGCTGAAGAGTCCCATGATTGCTGCTACGGCTTTTAGTTCGAGAATCGGGGTGCGGCGTTCACCACAGCGAAAAACCGTCCTGCCCAAGAAAAGCCGCCCGACGAAGTCGGGGGCTAATTGCCCGCGCGGACCTGATGCTCGCGTGCCGCTATTATTGTTTTTCGTGGCCGGCGAGCAACCGGTCGAGAATGCCGTTGACGAATTGGGCCGATTGCCGCGATCCAAATCGCTTGGCCAGTTCCACCGCTTCGTTGATGGCCACGCGGCCGGGGGTTTCAGCGTACAGAATCTCGTAGGCCCCCAACCGCAGTACGTTGCGATCCGTGGCGGCCATCCGTTCCAAACTCCAATGATCGGCCGTTTGTGTCAACAGACCGTCCAGCTCGCCACGGTTGCGGCGCACCCCGGCAATCAGCGAGCCGGCAAACTCGACGAGTTCGTCTCCCTGCAAGCGGCCGCGGACGAACGTCTCAGCGTCGGCCGGATTGTGCCGGGGATTCAAATCATCCTGATAAAGTACCTGAAGCGCCACTTCTCGGGCGCGTGTCCGACGGGTCATGGACCGAATTCACTCCGGGGTGTCTCTCAGTGTCGAAAACGACCGGTACGCAAAACGCACCAATTGTCACGTTCCCAACCGTTGCTAGTCCAATTTGGCTAACAGATCGATCATTTCCAGGGCGGCCAGGGCACACTCCCGACCTTTATTACCTACGTTGCCGCCAGACCGGTGGATCGCCTGTTCGACCGTTTCGCAAGTCAATAGACCAAACAGCACGGGTACCTTCGTGGCCAACCCGATCTCAGCCAAGCTCGTACTGACCGCGCGGTTGATGTGCCGGTCGTGCGTGGTCTCGCCACGAATAACGGCGCCCAGGCAAATCACGGCCACATAGCGCTGGCTGCGGGCCAGACGATCGGCCACCAATGGAATCTCCCAGGCGCCGGGCACCCAGGCGACATCCACGTTTTCGTCCAGAATTTTGTGTTCGCGTAGCGTTTCGAGGGTGCCTGCAAGCAAGTTTCGCGTGATCGATTCGTTATAGCGCGAAACGACTACTGCCAGCGAACCGGCGGTCGTTTCTCCCACTCGACCTTCAAAAACGCGTGCCACGGGCCACCACTTGCGACTTTGAACTCGCGCCCAGTGGAACGACAACGAAAATGTCGTTCGGGGGCTTGCAAACGCTCGGTCTCGCACAGTAATCGAGCGCTACGACTTCATGCTCATAAGGAACTCGGCGTTGGTCTTGGTCTTGGCGAGCCGCGTGGTCAGCAATTCCATCGCGTCCGGCCCGTTCATGTCGTTGAGCACCCGGCGCAGGATACTAATGCGGCGGTATTCCTCCGGATCCATCAACATCTCCTCGCGGCGCGTACCGCTACGGCTGATGTCAATGGCTGGCCAAATCCGTTTGTCCACCAACCGACGATCCAGCACGATTTCCAAGTTGCCAGTACCTTTGAACTCCTCGAAGATCACCTCGTCCATCTTGCTGCCGGTGTCAATCAGGGCCGTGGCAATGATCGTCAGCGAGCCCCCTTCCTCCACCTTGCGGGCCGAGCCAAAAAACCGCTTCGGACGCTGCAGCGCATTGGCGTCGACGCCTCCGGAAAGGATCTTGCCCGAATGCGGACATTCCGAGTTCCAGGCGCGGGCCAGCCGTGTAATCGAATCGAGGAAGATGATCACGTCGTAACCATACTCGACCATCCGCTTGGCCTTTTCGATGACCATTTCCGACACTTGAATGTGCCGCGAGGCGGGTTCGTCGAACGTCGAACTGATGACCTCACAGTTTGGGCCCTTCACTTGGCGCTCCATGTCGGTCACTTCTTCCGGTCGCTCGTCGATCAACAGCATGATCACGTAGCACTCCGGATGGTTCGTGAGCACGCTCTTGGCCATTTTTTGCAACAGGATCGTCTTGCCGGCACGCGGCGGGCTGACGATCAGACCGCGCTGCCCGAAACCGATCGGCACGATCAGATCAACCACACGCATGGCGACGTCTTCGGGCGTCGTTTCCAGCACGACGCGCTTGTCCGGATGCAGCGGCGTGAGGTCATCGAAGAAAACCTTTTCGGAAAGCTGGTTCGGATCCTGATAGTTGATCGCCTCAACTCGCAACAAAGCAAAATACCGCTCGTTTTCCTTGGGCGGTCGGATTTGACCCGAAACCGTGGCTCCCGTCCGCAGACCGAACCGGCGAATTTGGCTTGGCGAGACGTAAATATCGTCCGGACAAGAGAGATAGTGATAGTCGGGACTGCGCAAGAAGCCAAACCCGTCCGGCAGGATTTCAAGCGTCCCCTCGCCGAACATCAGACCGTTGAGCTTTACGCGCTCCTTGAGGATCTTGAAGATCAGGTCCTGTTTCTTGATGCCGGTGATTTCCGCCAGGTTTTCCTTGCGGGCCTGCTCGATCAACTGCGGCATCGTCATCCGTTGCAGCTCGGCAATATGGATATCGCCCTGTTTGATTTGTTCGTAGCGATCATCGGTTTCGTCGCCCAGGCTGGCCGCTTCATCGGCCAATTCCTCGGCCAGGCTCAGCGGCTCGCCGTCGCGGCCGTCGAAGTCCTGAGGCGGGATATGGGTTTTGGTCCCTGCTGTTTTGCGAGCACCAGTGCTCCGAGTTTCAGCCATGGTCAGCTCCTGAAAGGTCATCTAGCCGACACGCGGAAGGTGTCAGCGGCGGGTATTGGGAGTGATTCCGGAAAGATCGGACCGTGAAAACGGACGTGGGATGAGTTCAGTAGAGTCAAATTCGGCGATTCGTGGAAGACGAACTGGCTACGGCAAGGGCTATTTGGACGTGGGTTTTTCAGCTTCGTCATCGACGTCGGTCAAGGACTGCCAGAACAGGTCGACCTGGACTTCAGCCTCTTTTTTGCTGCCCGCGTTGTCGATCATCACGTCGGCCAACTGTCGCTTGCGCTCCAGCGGCTGCTGGGCGGCTTCTCGATGGTCGAACTCCTCGGCGGTCCACCCCCGCTCGGCGGCGCGGCGGACGCGCATATTGCGCGGGGCATCGACAAACAGGATCTTATCGCAAAACTCGTTCCAACCTGATTCGAACAACAGCGGTACGTCCAACACAATGGCGCGTGTTTGGGGCCGGCTAGTTAACTCGTCGATCTCGTGACGAATGATTTGACGAACGTGAGGGTGGACGAGTTGTTCCAGGTATCTTAACTCAGGGGGCCCCGCCGGGGGCGGGGCAAATACAATTTTTCCTAGCCGTGGCCGGTCGATTTCGCCGTCCGGGCCGAAAATTGCCTCTCCCCACCGCTCGCGGGCAGCCGCTTTCACCTTCTCCAATTTTAAGACATGATGGGCGGCCATGTCGGCCACAATTACTGCCGCACCCTTGTTCCGCAATTGTTCGGTTATCAAGCTTTTTCCGCTGGCAATGCCACCCGCCACGCCGATTAGTGGAATTCGTTTGCGCGGGCGTTCTTGTGGCAATTTCATACTTTACTCGTCCGGCACCCCTTACGTCTGGCAATCCGCCCAGTTGTCTCCCATTTTCAAGTCGACTTTCAACGGCACGGCCAATTCCATGACGCTTGACATCTCTTCAACAACCAGGCGGCTGACTGGCTCGAGCTCGTCGGGTGGGACTTCAAAAACAAGTTCGTCGTGAATTTGCAGCAACATCCGCGCAGTGCGGTGCTCACGGCGCAATCGACGGTAAGTGTTGATCATTGCCAGCTTGATCAAATCGGCCGCCGAGCCCTGGATGACCGTGTTGATCGCTGTGCGTTCCGGAAGGTTTCGCTGGCGGGACGTGACACGACGAATGCCGCGAATTGCACGCCTTCGCCCGAGGATGGTACTAACATACCCAGTCTTTGGGCACGCTTCCAGTATCTGGGTCAGAAATCGATCGACCCCCGGATATCGCTTAAAATACGCATCAATAAATTCCGCCGCGTCCGACTTGTCGATATTTAGCGATTTGGCCAATCCAAACGGGCTTTGACCGTAAATCACGCCAAAGTTGACGGCCTTTGCGCTGCGCCGCATGTCGCTCGTAACCGCCTCCAGCGGCACGCCGTAAACCTCGCTGGCCACGCGGGCATGAATGTCCTCGTCATTGTGGAATGATGCGCAGAGCGTCGGGTCGCCGGAGAAGTGTGCCAGCACACGCAATTCGATCTGCGAGTAGTCGGCCGCCAACAGTTTCCAACCTTTGTATCCCGGCAGAAACGCCGCGCGAATCTCCCGCCCGCGTTGAGAGCGAACCGGAATATTCTGCAAGTTCGGATCGTGCGAGCTCAGCCGCCCGGTGGCTGCCACAACCTGATTGAACGATGCATGCACGCGCCCGGTTTGCGGGTGCACGAGTTGCGGCAGCGCGTCGACGTAGGTGCTCTTCAGTTTCGCATACGTCCGATACTCGATAATCTTGGCCGGCAAGGGGTGCAAGCGGGCCAAGTCCTCCAGCACGTCGGCATCGGTACTGCCGCCCGTCTTGGTGCGTTTGAGAATCGGCAATTTGTGCTCCTCAAACAACACCTCGGCCAATTGTTTGGGCGAACCGATGTTGAACTTACGGCCTGCCAACTCATAGATCTCGCGCTCGACCCGGGCGAGTACCTCGCCGTACTCGCCGCTCAACCGAGCCAACACATCGCAGTCGATCTTGATGCCGTTGTATTCCAGCTCCACCAGCACTTCCACTAGCGGCATTTCCAATTCGTCAAACAATTTCACCAGTTCCGCCTCGTTCAGTCGCTCGGCAAGTGGTCTGCGCAACCGCAGGGCGACATCGGCGTCTTCAGCGGCATAGGGCGTAATGATGTCGACGGGCACTTCATCCATCCGCTTCTGATTTCGTCCGGTACCGATGAGTTCAGAAATCTTGATCGTGTTGTGATCGAGGTAACGCATGGCCAATTCGTCGAGGCCGTGATTGCGTTCGCCCGCATCGAGCAGGTAGCTGGCCACCATGCTGTCGAACCGCGCGCCGGCCATGCAGACTCCGGCCGAGCGAAGCACGATCATGTCGTACTTCAGGTTTTGCCCAACCTTGGCCACGGTTGTGTCCTCGAGCACGGGGCGCAGGGCCTCGAGCGTGGCCGCAGGATCGAGATGGCTCTCACCTGACGGCGTTTTGACCGGCACGTAGTATGCCTCGCCTTCGTTCCAGGCAAACGAGTAGCCGACGATCTCGGCGAAGCGGGGATGGATATGCGTTGTCTCCGTGTCGAGGGAAATCGCCGCTTGACCTGACAATTGCTCGACGAGCCAGGCAAGTCGCTCCGGGCTATCAATGCAGTTGTATTCGGCTGCCCACTCAGTCTTGGTTTTTCGCTGTGGCAGCTGGGCGAACTTTTGAGCGAAGCTGTGAAAGCCCAGCTCGTTGAATAATTCCGTCAACGCAGCGCTATTCACACCGCTTACCCGGGCATCGTTCCAGTCAATCTCGATGGGAACGTGCCGTTCGAGACGCACGAGTTCGCGGCTGAGCAGAGCCTGATCACGGAGGTTGATCAGATTATCTCGGCGTTTACCCTTGGGCAACTCTTCGGCGTGCTGGAGCAGATTGTCCAGCGTGTCGTACTGCTGCAAATACTCGCGGGCAATCTTGGGCCCGATTAGCGGTACGCCCGGCACGTTGTCAACGCTATCACCAACCAGCGACTGAAAGTCGACGACTTGCTCGGGCCGCACGCCCCAGTCTTCCTTTAGTGCGGCCGCGTCGTAAACCTGATCCCTACGGATGTTGTAGACTTTCACCCGCTCGGTGATGAGTTGCCGCGCGTCCTTGTCTCCGGTGACCAAATAGCAATCGCCTCCAAGTTCGTTTACCTGGTGGGCCAACGTGGCCAACAAGTCGTCCGCCTCGTAGCTTTCGCACGCCAGAACAGGCAAGTTCAACGCCGACAGCAGGCGGCGAATGGGTTCGAATTGCGGCGCCAGATCCACCGGGATTTCACTTCGCGTCGCCTTGTAGGCTTCGTATTTTTCGTGGCGAAACGTGCGCTCCGGCCCGTCAAATGCAATAAACAAGTAGTCCGGTTTCTTTTGCTCCAGCAGGTAAAGCATGTCACGCGTGAAGCCGTAAACCGCCGAAACTGGTTCGCCCCGCGGGCTAGTCATTTCCGGGATCGCGTGGAATACCTGAAATATCAGCGAGTTCGCGTCGACGACCCACACGGTCTCACCTGCAAGAGACGTGGGCGCGGGCAGGCGCTCGGGACTCGCCGGTGGACTCGGTGGCGATGCCTCGCTCGACGTCCCATCTGACGACGGGTCGGCCGAATCCATTCCAGGCAGAACACCCTGCCGCATTGAATTGGACATGAGAAACTCTCCGCGATGTGTGGCCCACGGATATTGCGGCCCAGGTTCGGCCGCTAAAGCTCGGCAAAGTTCTTGAGCATCCGCAGGCCGTCGCTCTGGCTCTTTTCCGGATGGAACTGCGCAGCCGATAGATTATCGCGCCAGACCATCGAGCAAAATGGCCGGGAATAGTTCGTCTCGGTGGCGATGACCGACGGGTCACTGGGCGCAACGTAGTACGAATGGACGAAATAACAGTAGACACCGTCCGACAGTCCCGCCAACAACGGCGCAGGACGGCGGATGGTGAGCTGATTCCAACCCATGTGCGGCACTTTAAACTCGGGCGGCACTTCGAATCGCACGACCTGCCCCCGAAGGATGCCCAGTCCCTGATGCTCGCCGCCTTCGAAACTGACGTCGAACAGCAGTTGCAGGCCCAGGCAGATACCCAAGAAGGGCGTTCCCGAGGCAACGATGTCTCGGATTGGCTCGACGAGATCGCGGCGGCGTAGTTCGGCCATCGCGTCGCCAAAAGCCCCCACGCCGGGCAGCACAACTTTGTCGGCTCGGGCCAATTCGGCCGGGTCGCTTGTAATCGTGGCTTGGTAACCGACCTTCTCAAACCCCTTTTGGACGCTCCGCAGATTGCCCATCTGGTAGTCAATAATTGCAATCATCAAGGGAAAAACTCAGCGGCGGCTAGAAAGGGGAGCGACCGGAACCCATGTCGCGTGAAAGACAGCCTATGGACAGGGTCGGTTCGCACCCTGACCATTATAGCCATCTGGCCGCATTGGGGGCAGCTACGAGAAACGTCGCGAGATTACCGGCTGGTGACCTTTTCCGGATAGACAACCAGCTCGACGCGGTTGTTCCGCTCTTTGCCCGCCGCCGTGGCGTTCGATACGACCGGATGATTGCTGCCGTGGCCGACGATGAACATGCGGTTCGATGGGATCTGACCTCGCGCCACCAAATATTGATACACGGCCGTGGCCCGCGCAACCGACAGCTGCTGGTGGTCTCCGACACCAGGCGTGCGGATGAAATCGTTGTCAGTGTGGCCTTCAATACCGATCGTCTGATCGGGATACGCCCGCGAAAGTTCGGCGGCAACGCTGTCGAGCATCGCTCCGGCCACAGGCTGCAGGACGGTGGAGCCCGGCTGAAAGAGCTTCGAGGCGGGGAGTTCGACTCGAACGACGTCGCCGTCGACGCGAACCTCGGTACCGGGCAAATTCAGCGCCGGAAGGTTCTTCTGCACGCTGCTGTTGGCCGTAATCTGCGCGCCTTTGCGTTTGCGGACAGAAGCCAACAGAGCTTCGGCCTGCTTCTCGGTGAGCTGCTTTTCATCGCGCACCTGGGCGAGTTGCGCCGTGGCGGTGGAAAGCTGCTCGCGTACGGCAGCCAACTGATCTTCGACCACCTTGCTCTGCTGCCGCGTTTGCGCGAGCAGCGACTCTAGCTCTTGGTTGTCACGATCGAGCGAGGCAGCACGGCTCTGCAGCTCGGTGTTTCGCTGCTGCATGGCAACCTGTTGCTGTTGCAGCGCCTTGGTCTGGTTCTTGAGCGCAAGGGAGCTTTCTGCGCAGCCGGAAACGGCCGACAGGCAAAGCAGAATCAGCGACGTCGTCCCCATGACGACTCGCATATTCATTCTCCTCGAGACTCAATTGGACGGAAAGTCCGTGTGCGACCGCCGCGCTAGGATCGCGCCTGATGACGAGGGCCGAATGGTAGTGTGAGCACCGACGCGTCACAAGAGCAATTTGTCGACTCTTGCCCAGCACGAAGTCCATATCGGAAACCTCGCAAGCATGCAGCTAGCAGCGAACGAGTTCTTCGGATTCCGGCTGCCGTGCCCGTGGGTAGTGTCCATAGAATCGCTTGATGAAGTTGCGGTGCCAGCGTTGGGGTTTATGGGGCTCCCAGCCCCAGCGGGCAAACAGCCGGTCAGAAATCCGCAAATTCCAGGCGTCACATAGCAGGGCGTCCGTCCGTTTCACTTCGGCAACTTCGTCGAGTGCTTGCACCGCGCGACGGAAGGTGGCAAATGTACAATCGCGACCCGACAGCACAAATGTCAGGGCTATGTAGTTCGGAAACCGCCACGGCTGGTTAAAGTACAGCAGGCAACAGTCGCCCGGATGCGTGCGATGGTAGCGGCGCCCCAGCCATTCGCTTTCCAGCGCCGAGATTACTTTGGGCCACGGCCGCAAATGAATCGCGTGTAGTCTGCCGGAGCGGGTTTCGATCACGCCGTACCGCCCCCGGCAAAGCCGCTCGCAGTCGTGTCCAAACGGGTCGAGAAGTGTCCTGGAAAGCCACATCGAAACGACTTCCTTAAATTGGCGAATCTGGCATCCGCTAAAGTCTAGGCTGCGAAACAGCATGCCTTGTCCTCGGCGAGGCGATTAACCTGGCCTCCCAAATAGTCGCGACAGCAGCGTGTACATCCATAGGAGCAACGCCATCAGCACGAAGCACATGATAATCATCAGCGGCACGAGCCAGCCCAGCTCAAAAACGCCGATCGTCCCCGACCAGAAGGACGGCCAACGGAGGATCACGGTCAGTGCACCCAAACAAAGAAACGGACCGTAGGGAATCTCGCGTTCCTGGTGCAGGACGAAGGTAATCACGGCAAAAAGCAATCCAAAAAAAGGTGCGACAAAGAAAATCATCAAGCATGCCTGCCAGCCCAAGAAGGCACCGATCATGGCCATCAGCGTCACATCTCCAAATCCCATCGCTTCCTTTCGCAATACCGCGCTACCGATGATGCGCACGCACCAGATCACTCCCCCGCCGGCCGTCATCCCGACCAGCGCCGTCAGCACGCCTGCCCAGTGAGCTTCTGCGAGCGAACGGGCCGCCAGCCAGATCAATAGAGCCCCGACGAGCCACAGCGCGAACAATAGATACGTGAGCGACTCGCTGCGCAAACGATGAAAAAAAACTCGTATGGCCGTCGTCCAACCACGCCGTACGTTCCATCGCCGAGGCAAGAGCCCAAAGCACCACAGCGACCAACACCCCATCGCGGTCACTAGCCCGTATGGCTGCGATCCGGCAAGCGACGGAGGAAACTCATGCGGTGAGTCGATGTTGAGAAACTCCAGCAGCGTCCGCCCGCCAGCGGCGAAGTGGGCCGCAGGAAATAGCGACCAAGGATAGGCCGTCGCGAGTGCCATCGCAACAATCGCGCCTGGTACCGTAATCGTGTCGGGAATCGTTTTTTCGTCGAGGTCGATCAGCGATGCGGCCAGCATCAGAAACAACAGTGCGGCGTGGCTCAGAAATCGCAGATGTTCGGCCAGCGGCAGGTTGTCTGTCAGAAAGCCGCCAGGCGGCAGTGGCATGCCTTGGAAGGCCCACAGCCGAGGAGCGTTTTGCGTCTCCCAGCAGTACAGCGCCGCCAGCGCAATTCCGGACGCCAGTTCGACCAATAGCGGACGCAGCCAAAAAAACCGGCCGTGCAGCTGGGCCTCGCGCCGCAAACCGAACCAGCCCAGGAGTGGCAGGTAGTCGGTAGGACTGCGCCGTGGCGCGTGCGGGAGTGGCTTGGTCCAGGGACCGATAGAACGCCGATTCCAAGCCAGGCGGTAGGTGGCCCAATTAACCACCGCACCGAGCATCGTACCGATCACGGCCAGCCCAAGTAGGCGAATGGAAAGCGGAATAGCCAGTATAAAGTTCACGTGTACGCCATGTCCCGAGGACCGTCGTCAGGCCGACAAGAATCGTAATTAGCACGACCGTCGCGACGTCGGCTCGTGCAGAGTCAGCTGCTCAAGGATAGCGTCGGCAACCTGGACCGGAGTTTTTCCCTCGGTATCGATTTCCAAATGTGCGCACTGACGATAGATGTCCCGCCGGGCGTCGAGCGTAGCGATGATCTCGTTTATGCCGCCACTGGTGGTCAGATTCGGCCGTCGGGCTGCCGTCATTGCATCGGACTGAATCCGGGCCCACAGGGTCTCGGGCGAAGCGGTCAGCCAGATAATTTTCCCCTGGTTGGAAATGGCTGCCTGGTTTTCAGGCCGCACGATCGCGCCCCCCCCAAGGCCAGGATCGCCCGCTCTCGCCCTGCAAGCTCGGCGACGACTTTGGTTTCCCATTCGCGAAAGGCCCGCTCGCCTTCATCGGCGAAGATCCGTTTGATCGACTTGCCGGCCGCGGCTTCAATCTCGGCGTCCGCATCGAACCAACTCCACCCTAGACGCTCGCCCAATAGCCGGGCGACTGTGGTCTTGCCGGTTCCGCGCAATCCGATCAAAACGAGATTCATCACCAGTTTCCGTCTAGTACCGTGCTGGACCGATCGCCCGCTTGAGCACGTCGCGCATCAAATCGGCGGGCGGCTCCTGACCGGTAAACTGTTTGAACTGCAGGCAGGCCTGACGCACGAACATCTCGACGCCGCTGACCACGGTACAACTTTGTTTGCGGGCGTCCTTCAGCAGCAGCGTGTTCTCGGGGTTGTAAACCGTGTCGAACACGACCATCGACGGGCGCAAATGATGCCGATCGTAAGGTGTGGCGTCCACATTCGGATGCATGCCGACTGGTGTGCAATTGACGATTACGTCGGGCATGAACGAATAACGATTAGCCCAGTCAACCGTTTTGCAGCCTAGCGATTCGGCCAATTGCTGGGCTCGTTGGGCCGTGCGACCGGCAATGACAACGCTCGCGCCGAGTTTCTTGAGTCCGTAGGCAATCGCCTTGGCGGCGCCGCCAGCACCGAGCACCAGAGCCGTTTGATGTTCGAGGGCCGTCTTGCGACCGTGATGTTCGGCAATCGCTTCTTCGAGGCTGCTAAGGGCGGCTTGGTAGTCGGTGTTAAAGCCGGTGATCTTTCCGTTTCCGAACAACAAGGTATTGGCGGCGCCGATGCCCTGCATGCTCTCATCCATTACGCTCAGCTTTTTGGTTACGGTTTCTTTGTGCGGAATCGTCACGCTCAGCCCCTTGATGCCCAATTGCGGCGCATCGGCCAGAAACTGCGACAGTTGTTCGCGCGGCACGCGGAACGGCACATATACGGCGTTGATCTCCATCCGTCGGAAGGCTGCGTTGTGCACGACGGGGCTGAGGCTGTGTCCGATCGGATCGCCGATTACGCCGAAAACCGCCGTCTCGGAGTTGATCCGATCGTAGTGGTAAATCTCCGTCATTTGCTGAAAGCTGAGCTGACCTGGCGCAAGCGTGCGCTCGTGATGAAACGTGGCGAATGTAAAAGGCGCGCCGAATCTGCCCGCCAGGATTCGCGACGGCGTGCCAATGTCGCCCATGCAAATGCCGACCGTGGGCACCTTGCTGTTCTTGATTAGGCGCAGGATTCGCAAATTGTCGTGAGCCGTGTTGGCCATGGTGGCCAGCTTGACAACGTCGGCATCCAAGTCGACCAGCCGAGCATGGATCTCTTCCAAGTCGTCAGGCGTCTTGCGGTAGTCATGCAGGCTGATGATCCGCTTGGTCTTGCCATAGCGAGGAATTTGCCCGGCAATGTCGTCCTCCAGATCGACGTAGTCCGCGCCCTCGGCAATTGCGCTGCGCAGCAGCATCAGACGCTGTTCTTCGCTGCCGGGCCACTTCCCGCCGTCCCGTTCGCGGCGACAGGTGGCCACCACGGGCGAAGGACGATCGACGAGCAATCGCTTGAGGTTCACCTCGCCGTTAATATAGTCGAGCCGCAGCTCCACGAGCTTAGCGCCTTGCTCGACCAAATGACGGTGCTCGGCGATCATGTGGCGGTGGCGACCGCGGGCAATGCTAACGCAGATCATGAATCGAAAATGAATTCAGTCCAAGGGAAATGGAAGAGCAAGTAGCTCAATTATAGCGGCTGCCCGGCACCGCGTGATACGGCTCCAGCCGGACAAACCAGCCAGTGCCGAAGGGATCCCACGCGGACGACCGCGCTGGTTAAATCCGCTTGAATTGGCGGTCCAGTTCCTCGCGGCTGAAAAACAGGGCCGTCGGACGGCCGTGCGGGCAATGATGCGTATCTTGGGCCAAGTGCCGCTGCTCAAGCAGGGCCGCGATTTCTCCGGGACTGAGTCGGTCGCCGGCCTTGATTGCCGCCTTACACGAAATCATGTGCAACAGTGAATCAAGCATGTCGCGTCGTTCCGGATATTTACCGCCAGCCAGGAGGTGATCGACCAAATCTCGCAAGACTTCCTCTGGACGCAGGTTTGCGAGCATCGCCGGATAACTCGATACCAGCACCGTATCGCCACCGAACGGTTCGACAGTCACCCCCAGCTGTGCCAACAAATCGCGTGCGTCCAATACGGCCGCCGCCTCGGCCGGACTCAAGTCAACTGGCTCGGGCACCAACAGCGACTGCGATTCGAGCGCACCGGCCAACACTTTTTCACGCAAGTATTCGTACAGAATCCGCTCGTGCAGCGCATGTTGATCGATCACAACCATCCCATCGTCGCTCTCAGTAATGAGATAGCGGTTATGCAGTTGCAAGGCCTTCACCGCTCTCGAGGGCGAATCGACCCGGAAGTTGGGCTCCGGCGAGGTCTCCGACTCCGCCGCACCATGCGTGGGCTCGACCGCTTTCCACGATCGATCGAGGGTGCTCAATTCCAACGGAGCACGCGGCTGCTGCCACTGAGCGTCAAAGCTCGCCTGGGTCTGCGGCGCGGGCGAAACCAGTTCTTCGCCGAACGACGGAAGCTGCCCTTTGGCCCAGTCGACCAGCTCACGCCGCATGATCTCGGCCTGCTGCGGATCGATAGCGGCCGCGGCTTCGTTCTGATCGACCGGCTGGAGACGCGCAGTTAAATCGGTCGACAAGAACTTGGTGCGCAACGTGCCGAGCAATTGCCCATATAGCTTGCCCGATTCCTGAAACCGCACTTCGAGTTTTGTGGGGTGGACGTTGACGTCGACCATTTCGGCCGGCATGTCGATCCGCAGGAAAGCGATCGGATAGCGACCGGTCAACAGCAACCCGCGGTAGGCCTCGCTGAGGGCATGCCCCAGCGCTCGATCGCGAATCGCGCGACCGTTTAGAAACAAGTATTGCAAGCGGGGGTTCGAGCGGCTGTGGCTCGGGCTCGCAACGTAACCGGCCAATTGCACTGCCTGGTCGGTACTCGACACGGGAATCAAATCGGCAGCCAGATCGTGCCCGAAAAAGGCAGCGATCCGATCTCGCCAGTCGACAGACGGGGGCAGATCGTAAACCGAGCGTCCGTTGTGCTTGAGCGTACAGTGGACCTTCGGATAGGCGAGCGCCACTCGCGTAAACGCCTCGCTGACGTGCCCAATTTCCGTTTGCGTGGAACGAAGGAACTTGCGCCGGACCGGCGTGTTGTAGAACAACTGCCGAATTTCGATCGTTGTGCCGCGCGGGCAGCCGCAGGGCACGATCGGCGAAGCATGCCCCCCAGCGATCTCGAGTTCCGCACCCGCAGATTCCTCGCCGGGCCGACTGCGAAGCGTCATCCGGCTCACTTCGGCAATCGACGCCAGCGCTTCGCCGCGAAAGCCGAGCGACTGGACGTGAAACAAATCGTCGGCATCGACAATCTTGCTGGTGGCATGACTGGCCACGGCCAGCGGCAACTCCGCGGACTCAATTCCGCGGCCGTCGTCACTCACCCGCACCAGTTCCACTCCCCCCTGCTCCACAGCGACGTCGATCCGCTGAGCACCCGCATCGATGGAATTCTCCATCAACTCCTTGACGACGCTCGCGGGTCGCTCGATCACCTCGCCGGCGGCGATCTTGTTAATGACGCTCGGCGGGAGTTGGCGAATGTAAGTCATGGTGCTGGGCCGAAGATGTCGCGAGGATCTCGATCGCTCCCAGGGGTTGTTTTTCCCAGGCCTGGGGACCCGGCCGTCGACGACTCCGGATCAGAGGTTGTATTCTTTGATTTTCCGATACAGGGTGCGTTGTCCGATCCCTAGCATTTCGGCGGCGGCTTCGCGATTGCCGCCGGTTTGTTGCAGGGTTTCGACGATAAACAGACGTTCGATTTCTGACAGAGGTTTGCCAACCAGCCCCGCCAGGTTGTTTCCGCGGGCATCCTCGACTTCGTCGTTCGGACCAGTTAGTTCGCTGGGCAAGTCATCCACGTCGAGCACGCCATCGTAGTCGACGACGACCATGCTCTCGATGACGTTGCGGAGTTGCCGCACATTGCCGGGCCATTCGAAAGCCATCAACCGCCGCCGGGCCGCCGCCGACATACTATCGACTTTCTTATGGTGTCGCTTGGCAAACTGCTTCAGGAAATGCTCGATCAACAGCGGAATGTCCTGGCTGCGTGCGGTCAGGCACGGCAGATCGATCGTGACAACCTTCAGCCGGTGATACAGGTCGCTGCGGAATGTACTGGCCGCGATAGACTCCTCGAGGTTCCGGTTCGTGGCCGACAGGATCCGCACGTTCACCGGAATGTTCTCGTTCGAACCGACCCGCGTAATCTCGCTGTTCTCCAATACCCGCAGCAGCTTGATCTGCGTGGCCAGCGGCATGTCGCCGACTTCGTCCAGAAACAGGGTGCCGCCGTTGGCGTACTCAAACTTACCCACCCGGTCGCTCGAGGCGTCGGTGAAAGCACCGCGGACGTGACCGAAAAGTTCGCTTTCGAGAATGTTCTCGCTCAGGGCAGCGCAATTGAGTGCCACAAAGGGCTTATTCTTGCGCGGGCTATTTTGATGGATGGCCTGGGCCACGAGTTCCTTGCCGGTGCCGGTGGCGCCCTGGATGAGTACACTGGCGTCCGTCGGAGCGATGCGCTTCAGGCGGTCGATGACCTCGTGCATCTGGCGACTGTTGCCGATCACGCCCTCAAAGCCGAACCGTTCGTCCAGCCGGCGGTTGAGTTCGGCATTTTGCTGCCGCAATCGCAGACTCTCGGAAGCCCTCTCAGCCACGGCCCGCAATTGACTCAAGTCGAGGGGCTTGAGCAAGTAGTTGAACGCCCCCTGTTGCATGGCGCTGACGGCCGAGGGGATCGTGCCGTGCCCAGTGACCAGAATCACTTCGGCATCGGGCAACTTTTGCTTGGTATGAGCCAGTACCTGCAGGCCGTCGACTTCGTTCATCACCAGGTCCGTGATCACGATGTCGAACGACCCTTCGTTGATGGCCTTCAGACCCTGGGGACCACTGGTGGCCACGGTGCAATCGTAGCCGACACGCTGCAGACTCTCGGATACTGCCTGCGCATGGGCCGCTTCATTGTCGACGATGAGCACGCGAATGGGCCCACTTTCGTCGCGCGCCCGATTGGTCTGTGCGTCCGTTGCCATCCGGCCGATGATACAAAATGGCCGTTGGGCGTACCAGCAGGGCCATTGGCAGCTCGTCAATTCGCCGTCAACCGAGCTGGTATCGGGAGTTCAATGGCGAACTTCGTGCCGCGGCCAACTTCGCTTTCAACGCTGATCCTGCCGCCATGGGCTTCCACGATCTTGCGGACGGTCGGCAATCCCAACCCCGAGCCGCCAGGCTTAGTTGAGAAGAAGGCATCAAAGATTTGAGCGGCCGTCTTGTCATCCATGCCGACGCCCGTATCGATCAGTTCCAGAACCACGCCGCTCGAGATGATCTTGGTGCGCACGACCAACTGTCCTCCTTCCGGCATGGCCTGTTGGGCATTGAGCACCAGGTTGATTAGCGCGCCATGAAACGACTCGCGGTCGAGCACCACGCTGGGAAGTTCCGGGTCGAAATAGCTGATCACTTCGATCTTTGCCTCGGCTGCCTTGGGGGCAAAAAAGTCGAGGACCCGACGGACTTCCTCATTGAGGTCCGAGGCCTCGAACCGCACGGTGCGCACCTTGGCGAAGTTGAGGAAATTGTCGAGCAGGCCCTGCAGCCGCAGACACTCCTGCTGCACGACCGCAATCTTGGCAGCCGCCCGTCGGTCGCGAGGCGTTTGCGGCTCGGCAAAATCCTCGGCCAGCAGTTCCATGTTGAGGCCGATTGTCGACAGCGGGTTCTTGATTTCGTGTGCCAGCCCCCCGGCGAGCGCAGCGATCTCGGTGTACTGCGCCATCAATTTCTTGTTAACTTCCTCGGCCGTCGGGGGATGCGAAGGTGTCATGTGATTCAAGCCAAAAGCCAAAGTTGGCGGCCCGCTGCGGCGACCAGTTGCCCCGGGGGGAACATTTTATCAACCCAAAGACGAAAGGAAACAAAACGCCCCCGGGCTGCGGACAACCCAGGGGCGAAGGAGTGTCGACGGAGACAAAGGCTGCGGATTAGGCCTCGCTGCCTTCCGGCTCGCCTTCGAGCTCACGCATGGCTTGCTTGCGGCTGAGCTTGACCCGATCTTGTTCATCAACGGCGATTACCTTGACCGTCATTTCGTCACCAACGCTGCAGACGTCGGCCACGCTGTTGACATAGCCATCCGCCAACTCGCTGATGTGGCATAGACCATCTTTGCCGGGAATGATTTCGACGAACGCGCCGAAGTCCTTGATGCTCGTCACACGGCCGTAGTAGATGCGACCGACTTGCACGGTGGCGGTCAGGGCCTCGACTTTACCCAAGGCCATTTGCGCGCCCTCGGCGTTGGAGCTGGCGATCGTCACCGTTCCATCGTCTTCCACTTCGATGACCGCACCGGTCGATTCTTGAATTCCGCGGATATTCTTGCCGCCCGGGCCGATGAGGGCACCGATCTTGTCCGGCGGAATGTGCGTCCGCAGCAACCGCGGAGCAAATGGCGAGATCTCGGCCTTCGGCCGCGGAATGGCGGTGAGCATCTTGCGGAGGATCTCGATGCGGGCATCGCGGCTTTGGGCCAGCGTGGCCTTGATGATCTCGGCGTCGATCCCCTTGATCTTCAGGTCAAGCTGAATGCCGGTGATGCCGTTCTGAGTGCCAGAGATTTTGAAGTCCATGTCGCCGAAGTGGTCTTCGTCGCCGAGAATGTCCGTGAGGAGCGTCCATTTGCCTTCTTCCTTCACTAGACCGACGGAAATGCCTGCCACCGGATTGGTAATCGGCACTCCGGCGGCCATCAGTCCAAGCGTCGCCCCGCATACCGAGGCCATCGAACTGGAGCCGTTCGATTCCAGAATGTCCGAGATGACGCGGATCGTGTAGGGAAAATCCTCCGGATCGGGCAGGATCGGCTTGACGCTTCGCTCGGCCAGCGCCCCGTGACCAATCTCACGTCGGCCCGGCCCGCGAATCGGCCGCACTTCGCCCACCGAAAACGACGGGAAGTTGTAGTCGAGCATGAACTTCTTGGAGTATTCGTCGATCAATCCGTCCACGCGTTGCTCGTCACGGCCGGTACCCAGCGTAATCGTGATCAAAGCTTGTGTCTCGCCGCGCTGGAACACGGCCGAGCCGTGAACGCGAGGCAAGACGTCCACGTAGCACTCGATCGGCCGCAAGGTCTTCGTATCGCGTCCGTCGGGCCGGGTGCCAGACAGGATCAGATCGCGGACGACTTTCTCCTCCAAATCGTGCCACGCCTTCGAGAAATCATGCGACGCGATCGCGTCTTCAGCCGCCGGATCGGGAATCATTTCTTCCGTGGCCCGCGACTTCAGGGCCTCAACCGCCTCGGCCCGGGCTTGCTTACCCGAGGTTTGCTTCGCGGTTCGGAAGGCGTCGTAATAGCTGGCGTTGAGCTTGGCCAATAGACCCGAGTCAGGCGGGACCTCGTACTGTCGCTTCTCAACGTTGACTTTCGCGGCCAACTCCAGTTGCAGCTCACAAATCTCGCGGACGTATTTATGCGATTCTTCCAACGCCTCGAGCATCCGCTCCTCGGGCATCTCGCGGGCAAACCCTTCGATCATCAAGATCGCGTCTTTGGTGCCCGAAACGATGATGTCGAGGTCACTCTCCTCCAACTGGTCGACCGTGGGGAACGGTACGAACTTGCCATCGATCTGGCCGAGGCGGACCGAGCCCAGCGGGCCGTCAAACGGCAACGGCGAGACAGTCAGGGCGGCACTCGCGGCGTTCATCGCCAACACGTCGCCATCATTCTGCCGATCGCTGGCCATCACAAAGGCTTGAATCTGCACCTCGTCGTGGTACCACGCGGGGAACATCGGCCGAATCGGCCGATCCATGAGCCGGGCGGTTAGCGTTTCCTTCATCGTGGGGCGTCCTTCACGCTTCAGGAAGCCACCGGGAAACTTGCCGGCCGCGGCGGTTCGTTCGCGGTAGTCGCACGTTAGTGGGAAGAAGTCCGCGAAGGCAGATCGCGGGGGGCCGTCGGCCGCAGCGCACAGCACGACCGTTTCGCCATACTGCACCAGCACGCTGCCGGCCGCTTGCTTGGCCAGTTGGCCGGTCTCGATTGAAAATACGCCGCCGCCAATTTGTCGTTCTACTCTAACTTTCACTTGTTCGTCCCTTACCTTCTTTGCGTTCAAGCAACAGGCTGGCGCAATTGCGGCGTCCGGGCGGATGCTGCGAAGCGATCGGGGGCAAGAAACGGTTTGTTGGAACGACGAGATGAGCTTGCGGGACCAACGGAGCTCGACGCGAGAAGATGAATCTCGGTGCGCCGCGTGAACTTCGAAATTGCCCGCCGCCGGATCAGCCAAGGTGGCCCGGGCAAGGGAAGTTTTCGTGCGCGCGGGTTACGTCCGAGGGTGCGGGCCTGAAACCGCAACTGGCTACCAAGCGAGGGGCGTATGGAAATTCCCCCCGCACGCGCCGTGATTGCCTGCGAATCGCGCTATTTGCGAATCTCGAGGCGACGAATGACATCCAGGTATCGTTGCGGATCGACCTTCTTGAGGTAATCCAACAATCGACGCCGGCGACTCACCATCATCAACAGGCCCCGCCGACTGGCGTAATCCTTTTTGTGCGTTCGCAGGTGTTCCGTCAGATCGCCAACCCGGGTCGTTAGAATGGCGATCTGCACCTCCGGCGACCCGGTGTCGCCATCGGAACGCTTGTAATCGCCCATCAAAACCTGTTTACGCTCTTTCGTGAGGGACATCTGCAACCGCGACTTCTCTACGTTGGCTCGTTCCCAAGTGCTTCCCGTGGACTAACTAAGCACCGAAACTGCCAGCTGGCTTGAACTTGTCCTACTTCTGAACGGGTTTACCAAAACAAACTTAAGAGAGTCATCTTACCAATGCCAGGGGCTCTTGCAAGCGCAAAAAGGAGCCGGAATTTCTCGCATTCTCGCGGGTGAGGGGCGATTGTGCGGCACGTGCCCAGCCCTCCGCGTGAGCTCTGCCGAGGTGGGGGGAGCTTCGGTTCGCGGCCGCGGAGGAGCAAACGGGAAGTGGCCGTGCCACTCGGCAAGTATGCGGCGAGTGCTGGCTCGAATTCAAGCACACCGCGAACGCTGTATGGCAAACGCGTGGGGCGCGACATTTTTCGGCGTCTCGACCACCCGCCAAGTCGATCGCCGACGGGCCCGCTCGGCGGCCCGTTGGCCCGGTTCGGAATTCGCAAAGTTTTCGAGTGGCCTTTTTTCGGGCTGAAAGTTGTGCGCACTTTTCCTTTCGCCTTTTGTAACCTGAAAAATGACACATGTCATATGACGCAGCTTTCGTAATTTGCCCGGTATGAACCATGACGCCTCCCGCGCGGCCCCTGTGCAGAATTTGCCAACCGTAGGCTAGCCCAACCGCTGGCCCGATTGAAAGAGGCAAAGTCGCAAAGAGGCTTACATCGCGACGCACGGCAGGAAAAATGCGAGAGAGATGCGACGCACCGGCGAGAAAAGTTACGGCCGTCGAAACGATCAAAGCCACCGTCCAGGGAGCGAATGCGTTAGAGTGCAAGTCGGGTACCCGTCCTGAAGACGCCTGGCGGCCGTGCCGCTGCAGTTCTGCCACAGCAGCCGATCACCCGGCCCAACGGATCCAGACCGGCCTAGCGATTCGTATCGTGACCCGACGGATATAAAAAGGTTCACGTCCCCTTTAATTACTCGTTGCCTGCGTCGTTGCGTCGCACGGCTAATTTCGACAACGGCAAAGAGTTCGCGGAACATCGCCGGTTGGCTGTGCGGCCGAGGCTGAAAGTGTACTTTGCAAAGCCTTATTGTTCCTGGCAACGGGGTACCAACGAACATACCAATGGCCTGTTGCGGCAGTTCGTCCCCAAAGGCACCGACCTACAAGATGTCTCCTGGCAGGAGTTGGAACGTTATACTCACTTGATCAACGACCGGCCGCGGAAACGGCTCGCCTACCAACGCCCGCCGAAGTTTTCCAGCCGCTTGTTGCAATTGAGAGTTGACGGCGCCGCTATATTAATTGGATGTTCGAGCTGGACACGGCAAAGTGTACGAAGACGCCCCTTGGGATCACTTCGAAACGTAGCTTCGGTCTCTCTCGCGTTCACTTTTTGCCGGCTGCGCCGCAAACGGTCAGGCGCAGCTTGCTTTTTTGGGGTGCAGATATGAAATTAAGGTTTTTGCTGTTGGTGCTCGTTGTTGTATCCCAGTCATGCTCGCTCGGTGTGCGGGCATTTAAGCATTCACCAGATGCGGCTGGCAAAGAGGCCGAAAAGTTTGCTTTCTTGGCGTTTGTGAAACATGACTTTCAGAATGCACTCTTGAAGTTGGTGGGGCAAAGCTTTGGTTCAGAAATGAAGTTGAAGGAGATAGTAGGCAAGATGCATCCGACGGGCTATCCGGACGCAGTCGTCGCGACCGAGTTCGAGCCGATTCCCGGCCAACGGGCGATGAATATCTTTCTAGTTGGCGAAAACAATTCGGAACAATTCTACTATCGATTTACGATGGCGGGTACGGCGGAGACTGGATACAGAGTCAGTGGGCTATGGCGCGGCAGTGGTCCATATCCACCTTCGAAGAGGCGGCGATCTCTAGAGCATAAGTCCGTGACCGAAAACTGAATTCTGTTACCACAGGTCGTTGTCGAAATAGGACGGCCACACGACAGAGCCGCGGTCGTCGAATTGTCAAAGAACAGGTGCCTGCCGTTTCGCAAGTCAAAAATTTGACAGAGAAGGTCGAGTCCGCGACTTTAGGTGATGTCCGCGGGGGCATTGACCCCCTTCCCGAAAACTGATCCAGGGAATATGAGAGAATCCAGCCGGCTGATATGGCCGGAAAGGATTCACCATGAAGAAGCGACATAGTGCCGAACAGATCGTAGGGCTGCTGCGTCAAGCGGATGTGGCCTTGGGGAAGGGTGAGAAGGTTCCCGAGGTCTGCAAGCAGCTGGGGATCAGCGAGCAGACGTACTATCGTTGGCGAACGAAGTACGGCGGGATGGACCCACAGATGGCGCGTCAGCTGCAGGAGTTGCAGAAGGAGAACGCGCGGCTGAAGCGGCCCAAGGAGCTGGAAGACGAGAACCGCCGGCTGCCTTCTATTACGGCCGAAAAGCCGTTTCAGGAATTGATGTGGCTAGTTTCGAGGTGCTTAGCGACTACTACGGAAAAGATCGCAGCCACGTGTACAGTCGTCACTACTATGACAAGCTAGCTGTCGTTGAGGGCGCTGATCCGGCCACCTTCGTTGTTCATGAAAATGCCGATCACCCTTTGTCACGCGGGGTAGACGCCCACGACGCAAAATCTCAATATCGAAATGGCAAGATCTTCGCGCCCGAGTAACTGCGGCGGTCGACGTTTGCCAAGTTCTGGCCGGCGGGTAAAGGATTGCCGTATTGGGCCCAGTTGAGATGGGATCGCTGACGATGCCTCCGGTGCTTTGCAACACCGACAACGAGGTGCCACCCGCGGGCGGAGCGGCGATTCGATGCAAATCGGACCAGGTTACGCCGGGCGGCGGTGGCTCGGCGGGTCTTTGACGACGTTCCAGGCCAAGCCGAGCTTCTCCAGGCCCAGAATGGCCCAGTAGGTGGTGTCGATCTCCCACCACTTGTGCCCTGCCTTGGCCATCCGCTGGAAGGCGTGATGGTTGTTGTGCCAGCCTTCGCCGAAGGCCAGGATACCGACCCACCACAGATTTTTGCTATCGTCGCTGGTTTCGTAGTTGCGATAGCCCCACAAATGCGTCGCCGAATTGACGAACCAGGTGACGTGCAGCACATAGACCAGGCGAACGAACATTCCCCAGACCACGAATGACCAGCCCGTGTATGCGTTCCAGCCAAAGTAGCCGATGGCGAAAAAGATCGCACCCAAAATGACGTGCGACGGCAGGAACATCTTGTGCAAGAAGTGCATCATCGGATCCTTGGCCAGATCCGGAGCATAGCGGGCCAGCATCGCCTGGTGATGCTTGCGACCGAAGTCGGGCATGAACCACAGCATGTGGCTCCACCACTTGCCGTTGCGCGGACTGTGCGGATCGCCTTCCTTGTCGCTAAACAAATGGTGCTTGCGATGATTAGCCACCCAGGTCAGGGCCGAACCTTCGCCCGACAGTCCGCCCAAAAACGCCAGCAGCCAGCGGACCGGCTTGTAGGTGAGGAAACTGCCGTGGGTTAGTTGTCGGTGATAGCCCATGCACACGCCGATTGAACCCGTCAGCCAGCACATGAACGCGCACAGCGCAACGGCCTTCCAGGTGAAAAAGAACGGAGCCGCCAAGGCTCCCAAGTGCACGATCACAATCCAAGCCACGATGGGCCAATCGTAACCGAGGTTGGGCACGTCGGCGATCGTCTTTAAATCATCCTGTTGCTTCCGCGAGCGGACCGGAAGCCCCGCGACGGCCACACTCCCCTCGTCCTCATACCAGAAGGAGTCGGCCTCGTCGTTTTCCCGCACGTTTTCCCGCACGTCGTTCCCTCTCAAGTCGGTAGCCATTCGCCCTGCACTCCCCTGTTGGTGTTCGTCTGCTGAAAACGCATGTTCATCCGCAGCGTCAACGAATCTCGTTGTGCCCGCCGCACTCCTGACAGGGGCGGCTCTTAAGAACCAACTCCGCTCCTGCTTTCACTCGACCGATTCTAGAGACGAACACCAATTTCGATGTCACGGGCAAGTCGGGGCCGTGTAAAAACCGCGTAAAATCTCCGACGCAGCCGTTTTCCGCGAGAATTTTGCCTGCTCTGGCAGGCAAAGCGACTTTCCGCGCCGCGGTTTGCGCGAGGCGGCAACGCTCGGCAGGCGACAAAACCCCACACGTGGCTGGTGTCGCTAGCACATGACGCAGGAATGCTACTCGGGCACGATGAAGCTCAAATGCATCTCCGCATGCCGGAAGTTGAGTTGATCGTACTCTTCGCGTGTCATGTTACCAAAGATGACATGTGGCTTGACGGCGGCCGCTTTTCGATAGCGCTCGATCGCCTGCTCCAGTCGCGCGATGCCGGCGGCGGCATCGGAATTTCGCGGCAAGTATTCGGCGGCACTTTTCGGCAGGCGAAAGCCCGGTTTCATCGGCCGACTGATGATGCGTTTCTTCAGGATTGGCCCCACGGTTCGAAAGAACCAGGATACCTTGAATGGTGCACCGTCGACGGCGTATTCGATCGCCTTGGCCAGATGCTCGCACACTTGCCCCAACGACCAATTGCCCAGGTAGCGCGTAGGCTGACCGTTCAACTGGTGAACGTCGGCGAGCAGCTCGTCGTAGCTGTCGAAGTGGAGCTTGCGGCGCCCTGTAACTTGCGTGGACTCGACCATGCCAGCGAAACCTTATGCTGATTGCCGAACGGAAAGGCGTTTACACCCGATGCGTGTCGTGCGGTTTGGCCCGCCCCGCGGCCCACTTCGAAAGCTCCGTACAGATCCGCGCAAACACGCCGTTCCAGTCGCCAGGCCGCGATTGGCGGAACAGGCGCATCGTAGGATACCAGGGGCTATCCTCGCGTTCCAGCAACCACCGCCAATCGGGGACAAATTGCAAGGCTACCCAAACCGGCACCCCCAAGGCACCAGCCAGGTGTGCGATCGAGGTGTCCGAGGTGATCACCAGGTCGAGGTTCATCATGACCGCGGCCGTTTCGCAAAACGCGCGGCCGTCCAGATCGAGGGTCGCCCCCAGGTCCTCAACCTGCCATTCGATACCGGCCAGCTGTTCGCTCCCGAACCCCTTTTGCAAACTCATTAGGCGCACGCCCTCGATCCCGGCCAGAGGCGCGAACTCCGCAAGCGGAATCGATCGCTGCCGGTCGAAGGCGAACGTCGGGCTGCCCTGCCATTGGATACCGACTTTCAGTCTTTGCTCACCGGCGAACCGCTCGCGCCAACGTTCCACCAATTCCTCGGCGCAAACAGGTAGGGGACGTCGGCGGGAATGGTTGCCAGGTCTGTGCCAAAGATTCTCGGCAAACTCAAAAGCGGAGCGTGGACATCATACGTCGGCGGCCGATCGGCTTCGCTGTACAGTCGGTCGATGCCCCCGCACGAGGAGAGCAACGGAATCATGTTCTGCGAGCAGCCGACGACCACGGATCCGCCCCGTTGTTTCACCAGCGGAGCATAGCGAATGAACTGCAACGTATCGCCGAGACCTTGCTCGGGGTAAAGCAGGATCGTTCGGCCGGCAAGTGGCTCGCCGTTCCACTCTTCGCCAGTCGGGCGTTTGCGAACGTTTGCCTGATGCCATCGCCATTCGTACTCCGGCCAGCCTTCGGCAAAATTTCCCATCAGCAGCCACATCAGCGCGCGATTGTGACGTGCCGAAGCTGAATCGGGGTCCGCGACGGCAGCTTGATTGAAGCGCTCCAGAGCTTCGGCGTGCTTGCCCTGTTCACCCAACAGTCGCCCGATGTTACCATGTGCCTCGGCATAGTTGGGCTTAAGCTCCAGCGCCCGCTCAAATGCGGCAATGGCTTCTTCTTGCTGCTGACTTTCGAACAGGGCCGTTCCGAGTCCATTGTGGGCTTCGGCCAGGTGCGCGTTTAAGCGGAGCGCCTCTTCAAAGCACACGATCGCCTCACGCACCTTACCCAGTGACTTGAGCGTGCTGCCCAGATTGTTATATGCGGACGCGAACTGCGGGGCCAAGCGAACCGACTCGCGAAAGCTGACCAGCGCTTCGTCGTGCAAACCTTGGCTTTCGAGCGCCACTCCCAGGGCATTGTGCGCGGCGGCCAAATCGGGTCGCAAGCGGACGGCCTCGCGCAGCGAGGGCAGCGCCTCATCCGAACGGCCCTGATCCTGTAGCACGAGCCCGAGGTTGCAGTGTGCCTCGGCGCACGCGGGATCGAGCGCAAGCACGCGCTCGCAATTCGCGGCCGCTTCGGAGAGCCTTCCGCAGTTGCGAAACGCGACGGCCAGATTATTGAGCGCCTCGAGTGAATTGGGTTGCTGCCGCAAGGCCTCCTGGTAACTGCCAATGGCCGCGTCAATCGCCCCCTGATCTCGCAGCAGGTTGGCCAGCGCCACGTGCGGTTCGACGAAAGTCGGCTTGAGCCGAATCGCTTCGCGAAACTCGGCCTCGGCCCGGGTTGATTCCCCTTGTGCCCGCAACACTCCCGCCAGTTGATGATGGGCCTCGGCAAAATCGGGGCGCTGGCCAATTACGATTTCAAATGCCTCGCGCGCTTCGGGAAGCAACCCTTCGGTTTTGAACAAATTGCCGAGGTTGAAGCGGGCCTCAAAAAAGTTCGGGCGGATGCGAAGCGCCTCGCGATAGGTGGCCAGCGCTTCGTCGATCTGTCCTTGCTCTTTGAGCGTGATTGCCAAATTGAAGTAGGTCTCAACATACTCCGGAGAGATCTCGATCGCGCGCCGATACTGGTCGATTGCCGCGTCGGCATGGCCGAGCGTCTTGAGCGTGTTTCCAAGGTTGCTGTAAGCCTGCACCAGGTCGGGCTTGTGGCGGATTGCGGCCCGAAAACACTCGGCCGCCTCCTCCGCGCGACCCTGCTGATTCCGCACATTTCCCAGATTGTTGTGCGCCGGACCGTAATCCGGCTGAATCGCCAGGACATTGCGAAAACAGGTAGCCGCCTCGTCCCAGCGGCAGAGGTTTGCCAACAGGACGCCCAGATCGTTGTGTGCCTTGGCGTAGTTGGGTTGCAACTGCGTCACGGTGCGCATGGCGACCACGGCCTGATCCATGCGTCGCAAGGCAATATACACCGTCGCCAGGTCCAGATAGAACGTGAAACGGTTCGGATCGAGTCCGATGGCTCGCTCGATGTACTGCGCTGCTTGCGCATGATCGCCGCGCTGGTGTGCGGCCACGCCAAGCAGGTGAATGGCGTGCGGATTCTGGGGTTCGGTGGCGAGCACCTGGCGGTACATCCGCTCGGCCTCGTCGAGGCGCCCCGAGCGATGTAGCTCGAACGCCTTCTGCAAGGATTCGGCAATGGTCGTCATGACGTCGAGATTGGCTGACACCCGGTTCGCGGCGTTGGACGGGCGTTATCAAGAAGTGCAACAACGCCGCGCCGCTGGTACACTTTGGATCGTAAGCATCTCATGCGCCGCAAGCAACAAAAAATAGGTCGCCGACGTTTGGGTTGCCCTCCGCCGGTCGTCCGACATTTGAAATTGAATCCGCGACCTGCTAGATCAATCGCGCCAACTCGTCTTTCATCCTGGCAAACAACTCCCCCCAATCACCGGCACTTTGCTGGCGAAACAGCCGAAAGCTAGGGTACCAGGGCGAGCGGTCGCCGTCGCGAAACCAACGCCAGTCGGGATTTGTCGACACTGCCAGCCACGTCGGTATTCCGAGCGCTCCGGCCAGATGAGCGATTGAAGTATCGGAACTGATCACCAAATCAAGGGACTGCATCACCGCCGCGGTATCCATGAAGGCGCCGGCATCGACATCGAGCTGCGGCCCCAAATCCAGGATTTTCATTTCTTTTGAGACTTCAGCCACTTGCTCGGCGCCGTGCCCCTTCTGCAGACTAATAAGCTGAATTCCCGGCAGAGAGGCCAAAGGCGCAAACACCGCGAGTCGAATCGAGCGCCGTGAATCGGCCATGTACTTGGGATTTCCTTGCCAGGCAACGCCGACTTTGAACCCTTGGACCTCGGCCAAATGAGTCTGCCATTTTTCGGCGAGCACCGAATCGCACTTCAGATAGGGAACGTCGGCCGGCAGGTTCTCCTCCGTCGAGCCGAACACGGCAGGCAACTGCATGAGTGGAATGTGCGCGTCGTAGGCGGGTAGCGGCGAGCCCGCGGCGATGACTTCGTCCAAACCCGACTTCTTCAACAACGGCACAAGTTGCGGCTGCACCTCCAGGACGACGGCCTTGACCAAACGGCGGACCATCGGCAGATAGCGAACGAACTGAATCGTATCGCCAAATCCCTGTTCGGCATAAACCAACAGAGTCCCTCCGGCCAATGTGTTGCCATCCCACAGCGGACCGTGGAAGGGTCGCTTGGGATACTCTTTACACTTCAGCCACCAGCCGTATTCCGCCCAGCCCTCAGAGAATTGTCGCCGTCGCAGATGAACCAGTGCGCGGTTGTAGCGGGGTTCGGCGAACGCTGGTGCCAACTGCACGCAACGATCAAAACAGTCGAGTGCCTCGTCGTCGCGCCCCAATCCCTCGAGCACGGTCCCCAGGTTGTTAAACACCTCGGCGCTTTCGGGGTTTGCCTGCATGGCCTGCTCGTAACAGGCGAGGGTTCGTTCGAGTTGCCCCTTCTCCTGCCACGCCGAGCCAAGATTCAACCGCGTCTGGCTACTGTTCGGCTCAAACTGCAAGGCTCGCTCGTAACAGGCGATCGCCTCATCGGTTTGTCCCAGGTCGCGGCAAACGTTGCCAAGATTGTTGTGGGCCAGGGTGTAGTTGGGCCGCAACCGGATTGCTTCGCGATAGGCGGCGGCGGCCTCGTCGAGACTTCCAAACTGTTGCAGCAGCGTGCCCAGATTGTAGTGGGCTTCCGGAAATTCCGGCTTGCAGGCGATTGCCCGGCGATATTTTTCGATTGCCCTGGACGGCTGACCCTGCCGATTCAGAAGCGTGCCCTGGTTGTAGTGGGCCTCGCCATAGTTGGGATCTGCCGCCAAGGCCTGCTCGTACATTTGCGCGGCACGCTCGAGGTCGCCTTGCATCTGATAAAGCGAACCGAGGCTGCTTGCCACTTCCGCCCAGGCGGGACGCAGCAGCAAAGCTTGCCGGTAGGCAGCCTCGGCCCGTTCGATTTCCCCCTGCTGCTGCAAAGACATTGCCAGGCCGTAGTGGGCCTCGGCATAGTCGGGGGCGGCGGTAACGGCTTGCTCGAAGGCGGCGACGGCCTCGGCCAACCGCTGTTGTGTCGCCAAGGCCACGCCCCGGTTGTAGTGTCCGCGGGCGTATGTCGGCTGGATTGCAACGGCACGCCCAAAGCACTCGGTGGCCGACTTCCAGTCGCCTTGTTGTTGATAAGCGGTCCCCAGGTTGTTATACGCGTCGTGGTAATTGGGTTGCTGCGCGATGGCCTGCCGATAGTGCTCGATCGCCGCCGACAAGTTGCCCTGCGATTGAAGGATCGTGCCCAGGTTATTGTGGGCCGCAGCCAAATTCGGCTGGATGCTGAGCGCTTTCTGGTACGAGCGGCGGGCGTCGTCCAATTGGCCGAGGCCGCGATAAGCCTCACCCAGGTTGGCATGAAAGGTCGCCTGGTTTCCGTTCAAACGAATCGCGGCGGAGATGGTTTGCACGGCGAGTCCAGGCCGGCCGGACTGCAAGGCGGTCAACCCGAGAAGATGCAAGGCGCCGGCATGCCGTGGATCGGCGGCCAGCACCTGACGATAGAGTTGCTCCGCCTGTGTCAGCCGCCCGGCCTGGTGGTGGGCCAGCGCCGTTTGCATGATTTGGGCGATCGAGCTCATGTAAGAATTCGTCGTGGCCGCTTCGAATAGCTGCCCAATTCGAGCATGTCGCTAGGACTTCGTGGCAATCGCCGCCCGGGCCTGCTCATACAGCTCCGTGGCCGCTTCGTGTTCTGGCTCGATCCGCCGCACCATTTGATAACAGGCGATCGCGTCCACCCACTTTTGCTGCGCCTGCAAACAGCGGCCCAGCTGCAGATAGATTTCTGGATTCTCGGGCGCCAACTGCACGGCCCTTTCCAGCAACTGTTGGGCCTCGTCAAGCTGCCCGCTTTCTTGCATGGCCACTCCCAAGAAGGCATGGGCACCGGCATACTTTGGATCGATCTCCAGCGCGCGACGATAACAGGCAAGTCCCTCTTCGCGCTCGCCAACCGCTTCGAGCAACGTGCCGAAGTGCGTCCAGGCATCTGCCATCCTGGGATTCATGTTCAGCGCCTTGCGGTAGGCGGCCACCGCATCGTCGGTTCGCCCCAACGCGGCATAGATTTCCGCGAGGTCTGCCCAGAACGGCGCGTGAAAAGCGTCAAACTTGATTGCGCTCTCCACGTATTCCAGGGCCAGTTCCGATTTCCCAGCCTGAAATGCGACCAGCCCGAGCAAATGCATGGCCTGCGCGTTGCGGGGATGCATTTCCAAAACGCGACGGTAGGCCAGTTCGGCCTCCGGCAAACGTCCAGCCCGGTGATGTTGCAAACCGGCCTGCAGGGTTTCGACAATGTCAGCCATCGCTGCCTCTTGTTGCAGTCCTCAAGATGCGCACCAGCTTCGCCACATTTGGCGATAGGCCGCTTCGACGCCACGGGCAAATTGCGGGGCATCGACCAATGGCGACGCGAGCAACCGCTCCCGCAAGCCGCGCCGCAACTCGGCCAATCGCCGCTGATCACTTGCCAGCGCCACGGCCAGTTCGACGTACTCGTCAGGATCGTGAGCAATTAATTCGCCCAGCCCCACGCCCAAGAGCGTGCTGCCACCGAATCGCGAGGCGTAGCGACCTCCCTCTAGCATAATCGATGGTACGCCCATCCATAGCGCATCGCAGACGGTTGTGTGCCCATTAAACGGAAATGTGTCCAGCGCCACGTCGACTTCGTTGTGCATTTGCAAATATTCTTGGCGCGGCCGTTTGTTCACCACGTCGATTCTCGACGGATCGATCCCCTCGGCCGCTAACAAATCTCGCACACTTCGCTCCAACACGCCCGGCGAATAAGCCAGCAGCAGCAGCCGAGAATTGGTCACGCGAGCCAGAATTCGGCTCCAAACCCGAAAATTCTCGGGCCGCAATTTCAACACGTGGTTCAACGAGGCAAAGGTAATCTGCCCGCGACGCTCAGCTGGAAGGGGCCCCACTGGGGGAGAGGGTTCCGGCGGGCGGAAGCAAAAAAAAGCTCCTGGCAGCCGCGCCAAGCGCTCGGTGTACCACGGATCGGTGGTGCCGGGTGGATCGGCATGCGCGTCGGTGAGCCGGTAATCCATCGCAGACATGCCGGTCGTATTTTGGTAACCCAGGTAAGTTACCTGGACGGGGGCTGGCTTGCGTGCAAACACCGGCAGCCGATTTCCCCCGATATGTCCGGCCAGGTCCACCAGAATGTCGACGCCGTCTTCGCGAATCAATTCGGCCATTTGATCGTGCGCGAGCCGGCTGGTATCGCGCCAAGCAGTCGCATACGAGCGAAACCGAGCGGTCGTGTCATCAGACTGGCGGAGATCGGCGTAGCAGAAAACCTCCGTTTGCGCTTTGTCGTGCGCCGCCAGCAACGGTTCGCTGAAATAGGCAACCGCGTGATTGCGGAAGTGGGCCGAGACGTAGCCGACTCGCAGGCGACGTTCGGGTTGCCGGTCGTTGCCATGCGGGGCCGCCATGGCCGTCAGCGGTTCGGCATGTTGAACAGCCCAGTTTCGGTGCTCGGCAAACAGCGTCGCATCGTCGTAGCCCGGATGAAAATTCAGCGTGTAAAGCAGATTGCTGTGATTACCCGAATCGTGGGGATCGATCGCGACCGCCTGGCGGAACGCGTCGATCGCCCCGTCCATGTCGCCCTGCAATTGTAGCGCCGACGCCAGGCTGCCCGCGGCCTTGCTGGATCGAGGTTGCAGTGCGACCGCGTTGCGGGCGGCCGCGGCCGCTTCATCGGGGCGAACGATACCTAGTAGCGTATTCGACAGGTTCGCCCAAGCGACTGCCATGCGCGGGTTGATCTTCACCGCCGCTTCGTATTCCGCAATGGCGTCCAAATCGCGCCCGAATTCGCGCAGGGCCGCGGCCAGGTTGTAGTGCACTTCCGCGTGGTGCGGTGCCAGCTCCATCGCGCGTCGATAGTGCGTGACTGCCGCCTCGAGATCGCCAACCCACTGCAGGCCGGCCCCTTGCGCACAATGCAATTGCGCGTTGTTGGGATACTGCTCTACGAGTTGTTTGAATCGAGCCGCCGCTTCATCGTTCTTACCTTGAGCGTACAGCATGCTGGCCTGTCCGAGTTGCGCGGCCAGAAAATCGGGTCGAATGCGCGCGGCTTCGGCAAACGAGGCTGCCGCTTGGACAAAGTCTCCCTGTTGTTGCCAGGCGATCGCAAGGTTGTGGTGGGCGTCGGCATATTCCGCCTGGAGTTGAATCGCACTGCGGTAGCAGTCCATTGCGGCCGGCAGGTCCCCCTGAGCCTGGAGCAGCGAACCCAAATTGTTATAGGCCGCGGGATTGTTGCCGTTCATGCGCAGCGCGTGCCGATAACACACGACCGCGTCGGATAGCCGACCGAGGCTGCGATAAACTTCACCGAGGGTCGTGTGGAACGTTGGTTGACCACCGTCGAGCCGAATTGCACTGCTGATCGCGCGCTCCGCCTGATCGTGCTTGCCGAGTTGATGTGCTAACAGCCCCATCAAATAGGTGGCTTTCGCGTGCCGCGGATCGGCAGTGAGCACGCGGCGGTAAAGCTGCTCGGCCTGCTGCAGGTCGCCCGCATCGTGACACCGGATGGCGGCATCAAGCGTCGCCTGAATCGACTCCCGGTTCACGTCGGTGGCCCTCCCCGCACGCCCGCGCAGTAATCCACCCACATCTGTCGATAGGCCGCTTCGACGTCGCGGGCGAAGCCGGCAAAATCCAACAGCACCGACGCCGCCATCCGCTCGCGAAGCGTGGCTCGTAGTTCGACAAGCTGGTCGACGTCGCCGGCCAGTTCCACGGCCCGCTCGACATACTCGTCAGCCGATCGGGTAATCTGCCGGTCGAGTCCCACGGGGGCAAGCACTCCAGAACCATACCTCGAGGCGTACGTGTCGCCCTGCAGCATAATCGACGGCAGACCCAGCCAAACGGCGTCGCAGGTTGTGGTATGACCGTTGAACGGAAACGGATCCAGCGCCACGTCGGCCCGTTGCATAAAGCGATAGTATTCCGCACGCGGCATCCTGTTCGCCACCTCGATGCGCCCCGGATCAATGCCATGCGCGAGGGCGCGCTCTTCGAAATACCGCTCGACGAACCCCTCCCGATTGGCAAGCACCAACAAGCGGGACTTCGGCAAGCGGTCGAGGATTCGCATCCAGGTCTCGATTGCCTGCGGAGTTACCTTCGTGAAATTGTTGAATGAGCCGAACGTGATGTGGCCGGCGGATCGCGCCGGAAGCGGAGTGACCGGCGGAACGTCGTCCGCCGGGCGGTAGCAGAAGTACGATCGCGGCAAGTGAACCAGTTTTTCGGTGTGATAGCGTTCGGTCTGTCCCGGTGGATCAACCCGCCGGTCTGTCAACCGGTAGTCCATTGCGGACATACCCGTGGTGTTCTGGTAGCCGATGTAAGTGACCTGCACGGGGGCCGGGCGACGGGCGAAGGCCAACAACCGATGCGCCGCCAAGTGTCCGGTCAGGTCGACCAGAATATCAATTCGATCCTGTCGCACCAGTTCCGCCAATTGCGCGTCGGTCCTGAAGCGTGTTTGCCGCCAAACATCGGCGGCGGCCTTTAACCGATCCGTCGCGGCGTCCTTGTGGCGGTTGTCACTATAAAGGAAGATTTCGAAGTTGCGATGATCGTGCGCCGTGATCAGCGGCTCGGTGAAGAAATTCACCGCGTGCTCGCGAAAATAGGGTGATACATAGCCGACCCGCAACCGGCGGTCGGGCGACGGCTCATTATTGTGCGGCAGCGCGGCGGCAGAGAGCGGCTCGGCATGCCGCCGCGCCCACTCGAGATGCTCTTCGAACAATTGTGCCGGATCGTAGTCGGGTAAGAAATTCAGCGCGTACAACAAGTTGCTGAATTCCACATAGCCGTCCGGGTGCAGATCAACCGCCGCGCGGGCTGTGGCAACCGCCTCCACTTGCCGCCCCTGATGACTCAAGGTGGTTGCCAGGTTGGCATGCAGCGCGGGTGACTTTGGGTCGCGTTCGAGGCCTCGGCGGCAATATTCCTCCGCCAAATCGGGGAATCCCCGCCCCGAATGTAGCATTGCCAGATTGTTATAGGCCTCGGTGACATCCGGCCGCAACTCGAGGACCGTTTCGTAGCCGCGACGCGCCTCTGCCGACTGGCCGAGCGCTTCACATGCGCGGGCTCGGCCCAAATGAGCCGCGACGGACGTCGCATCGACGGCCAGCGCTCGTTCGAATAGCTGAAGGGCCTCGCGATAATCTCCTTCTCGCTCGGCGAGTCGGCCCAGGCTTACAAGCGCTTTGGTAAACCCAGAATCGCACTCGATCGCTTTTCGATAATTCTCCGCGGCGGCGGCAATATCTCCTTTGAGCTGCCGGTTGGCCCCCAGGTTGAAATGCGCGTCGGCTAGATCTGGTTTGAGCTCGACGGCCCGGCGCAGGGCAGCCGCGGCTTCGTCGTGGTGCCCCTGCTCGTCCAAGACCACGCCCAGGTTATTGAACGCGAGCGGGAAATTCGGGTTGATCCGCAGCGCCTCGCGGTAGCAAGTGGCGGCCTCATCGAACCGGCCCTGTGCCTGGTAGACCGTCCCCAAGTTCAAGTGCACCTCGCCGGCCCGGGGCGCAATTCAAGCGCCTGGCAGTAGGTGTCGGCCGCCTCGTCCAACCGCTGCTGTGCCTTGAGGGCGGTGCCCAGATTGTTGAGGGCATCGAAATAGCCTGGACTAGATGCCAGCGCCAAACGATATTCCGCAATGGCAGCGTCAAATTGGTCTTGGGAGTGCAGCAAGGCCCCCAGATTGTTGTGCGCTTCGGCAAATCCTGGCCGCAAGCAAAGGGCCTGCCGGTAGGCCGCCTCCGCCGCCGAAACTTCTCCCAGTTCGACCAGCACGATCCCCAAATTATTGTGTGCGTCGGCCAGTTGGGGATCGAGTGCAATCGCCCGCTCGAGCGACTGCCGGGCCCGCTCAAGATTTCCACGGATACGCAGGATGTTGCCCAAATTCGAATGAAACAGGGCCCGATCGCCGGTCAGGGCAATCGCTCGGCCAAGCCACTGTTCCGCTAAATCTGGACGGCCAGCCTGGTGCGCGACAAGGCCCAGCAAATGCCATGCGTCGGCATGATTCGGATCGGCTGCCAAGACCTGCCGATACAGGGCCTCGGCTTCGCGCAGTTTCCCCGCCTGATGTTGAGCAAATGCCACTTGAAAGGCTTCTTGCACTGTCGCCATGCAACTGCCAGAAAGAAAGGATGATCGGAGCCCTTATGCTCCCTCTTTAGCATATGCCAAATGATGCAAGAATTCACGGTTCTCGCCTTCGCGTTCTTACCCTGGCGGACCCAAGTCGCCTGCTTTTGCCTCATTGCAGACGATCGTGGTACATTTGTATGTAGGAACAGGGAAAACGTCCCGCGGGCGTCTTCCAACGGAACCTAACTCTTACCGTTCGATGCCCCGGCTCGCCCGGCAGCGCTCATTGCATGCAATTCTCGCTCGACGATTTCTGGAGGCTGGCAAGCACCAGTCAGTTGCTCTCGGATGACGAGTGCGGCGCGCTGGCAGCGGAGTTCGCCGCCATGAAGGGGTCCGCTGGGCAGGCAAACGTCCCCAGCCTGGCGCAATGGCTCGTGTCTCGAGGCACGCTCACGAAGTATCAGGCCGCCGTTCTCGCGGCTGGACGCCCGGGACCGTTCGTATTCGGCCCGTTCGTCGTGGTCGAGCGGATCGAAAGGGGACGCCTGGCGAGGATCCTGCGGGCGACCTACGAAGGCAGCCAGCCGGTGCTGTTGGTGTTCCTCCAACAACTGACCAACGACTCACGCGATTTTCGGCAGCTGACCGAACTCGCCGAAGTCGCAGCGGCCGTCAAGAATCCCCATGTCAGCCGCACCTATCGAGCCACGCGACAAGCCGGTCAGTCGTTTATTGTGGCTGAATCACTCGACGGACAAACCCTCGCGGAACTGGTCCATCGCGAGCAGCTCAGCGTGCAAACGGCCTGCCAGATAACATTTCAAATCGCGTTGGGACTGGTGGCGTTGCACGCCCAGAACCTGACCCATGGCGGAATTTGTCCCAGAAACATTTGGGTGGATCGCCACGGCGCAGCCAAGTTGATGCAATTCCCTTTGGTGCAGCCGGCCCGCCGCCTGAAACGTCTGGAGTTACCGCTTGTCGACTACGTGGCCCCAGAATGGACGGAGCCCAACGCCGAGCCAACGCCACTGGTCGACATTTATGGACTGGGCTGTGTGCTTTATGAACTGATCGCCGGTCGGGTGCCGTTTCCGGGTGGGAGCGAGAAGCAAAAGATCGCACGGCATCGCTCTGAATTTCCCCAGCGTCTCGACCAACTCAATTCCAAGGTGCCGGAGGAACTTGCCGACTTGGTCGCGAAGATGTTGGCAAAAGACCCCCTGCTGCGCTGCCAAACGGCAAACGAAGCGGCGCACCTGTTGGCAAGCTTCGCGGCGGGACCCGGAGGACGCAAAACGCCCCCGAGAGTCGACCCTCAGGGCCTCACTCCCGGCTATGGGGCCTGGAAGGCTCCCGATTGGCAGCCGCCGCCCCAGCAAGGGCCACGTCCCCGACAGCCGTCGCGACCGAGGACGTCCTTGCCGGCAGCGAAGCCAGCAGGATCTGATGAAAAGGCGGCTGCGAAATCGACCGCCGCGGCGATTCCGTCCCAACCGGTCGAACCGAGGTCGGCCGCCCCTCAGCAGCAAACCAAATCGGAACCAGACGCGCAATCGCCACCGGCGATCGTGGTCGACGTGGTCGCAGACCAACATTCAACGAACAGGGAGGAAGCTGTCGATGCATCGCGGCCGTTCGTCGTGACGGACACGCCATCGGGCAATGGGTCGGGGACACCAAAACCGAACTCGCGACAATTGAAATATATTCTGACTGGCGGCGCGATCGTCGTCCTGCTGGCATTGCTTGTCACCGCCTGGGTGCTGCTCGGCGGTGATGCCTCGAACGCGACAACCAAGGCAACCGCCGCAGGCCCCTCGGGCGACCCAACGACAGCGCGACGGGAGGCGCCCTTGTCATCAGCGCTCGACAACCGTGTTGCACCTTCGAATTCGCCAACGAAGCAAATTGCAAACGATGACGCGTTGGTGGAGGACGATGGCGAAACCCTATGGGCCTCGCCCACGCTGGGAAAGCCGCTGGACATGTCGTTTCTACCCAGCGGTGCTCAGTTGATCCTCGCGATTCGGCCAGCCGACCTGCTCAACTCGCCGGAAGGTCCGAAGATCCTGGCGTCGTTGGGACCGGCAGGAAGTCGGGCCCGGAGTCATCTCCAGCAAACGCTCGGCGTGAACCTTGCAGACGTCGAGCAACTGATGATTGGCTTCGTGCCCGATGATAGCTTGCGACCGCAGGCCAACTATGTCGCACGGCTACGCGAAGCCGTGCCGCGCGACGTGCTGCTCGATGCGTGGGGCAAGCCCACGGTCGGTTCGCACGCTGAAAAGGAATTCTTCCACCGTGACGGACGCGGATACTACTTGCCGGAAGGGAAGTCGCAGCGTGTGATCGTCATCGGACCCGTGGTGATGCTGAAGCAAATGCTCGAGCTCGACGGGCAGCCACTTCTGCGGAGCGGCATCGAAGACCTGCTACGGCACTCCGACGACCAGCGGCAATTCAACTTGATCTTCACTCCCAGCTACCTGCTGACCGACGGCCGCAGTCTACTCACCGGACATCTCGACCGATTACATGGTCCGCTGCGCGAATTCCTCGACGACAGCATCCAGGGAGTGCTCTTGAGTGCTCACGTGGGCGACGAGCTGTATATCGAGTTACGAGCCGTGGCTCCGATCGACCGCAAGCCAGTCGCACTGATGGATCTGTTGAAATCTCGTTGGGAGCAGATTCCCGATCGGATCGAGAGTCATGTGGCGGCACTGCTTCCGCAACCTCATGGTCGGCTCGTCATTCATCGCTTTCCGCGAATGTTGCAATTGGCCCGCGATTACACCCGCTCGGGAGTGGACGATGGTCAGGTCGTGCTGGCGACCTACCTGCCTGCGACGGCCGCTCACAACCTGTTGATGGGCGCCGAATTGACGCTGCTGGAAAGCAGCGGAGTGCGGCAAACCACAGTGCAGGCGACATCGCAACCCGCGACGCCCATCACGGTCGCCGAAGCACTCGCCAAGAAGATCTCGCTCAGCTTTCCTCGCGAGTCGCTCGACCGCGCGGTCGACGTGCTGTCGCGCGAGCTGGGGGTGCCCATCACGATTGTAGGCGGGGACTTGCAGCTTGAAGGCATCACCAAGAATCAATCGCTCAATGACGTGAACGAGCGTGATCAGCCCGCCAGTGACGTCTTGCGTAGAATACTCAAACTAGCCAATCCAGACGGCAAGCTGGTCTACCAAATCAAGCCGGACGCCGCCGGGCTCGAAACGATTTCCATTACCACGCGGGCCGCCGTCAAGAAACGCGGGGAACCGCTGCCACCTGGCTTCTAACGCCGTCCGCAATCGCGAAAAAGCGGCATAATTCGTACGTGCCGGCTGGACTCCCACGGGTAGACACTATACTGGAACTTACGCAACGGTAGTTTTTTCCAGCGGCGCAACCCCGCACAATTCTCAATTGGGCTGGCCGTGTCTCTCTTCACTATCCAATGCACGACATGCAAGGCCCGGCTGGTCGTCAAAGACGAGTCGGCAATCGGTGATATTCTAGGCTGTCCGAAGTGCAACAGCATGGTCCAAGTCGTGCCGCCGCCCGGCTGGAAGCGTTCCGGTAGCCTTGAAGATTCGTCCGGCGGGCAATCCGACCTCGGCGAACTTTCGACGGCGAGTATTCCAGCCGTTCCGTCGTCAACGAGTTTGCCGAGCAAGAAGAATCCCGCGGCTGTTGTTCCACCGGCATTGCCCGTGCGCAAGCCGGCGGCCGAATCAACCGTGTCGAAACCGGCCGATTCCGAGCCGGCCTCGCCGCAATCCGTCACGCCGCAGCAGACGGCCGAAATCGCGACGGGAGCGGATCCCACGGAAATCGTCGCCGGAGAGGAGTCTTCGGCGGGCGACTTCGTCGATACATTTGCGGTCGCGGGTGAACCTTCGCGCTGGTCAACGATTGCGGCTCGTGTGCGGAAGGATTGGCTGGTATTGGCCGGCGGACTCTCGGCAGGCGTTACCTTGGGTGCTGCTGCCTGGCTCGCCGTGTGGTTGCAAACACCCGCCCCGGAAACAGTTGCCGAGGCACCCCCTGCTGCCAAACAGCATGCCTCGCCAACAGCTGCCAACAACAACACAGACAAAAACATAGCTCCGCCGGCCAAAGAGCCCGTAACGATCGCATCTAAAGGCGAGGAAGATACTGCTACGAGCGTGTCTCCACCTGAGGCGCTGCCGGATGAGATCGGGGCAAACGATAAATCCGCTCCGCCGCCATCCGCCAGACAGAAAGATCCGGAACCCGACGAGACGACCGTTCCGCTAGCCGACGCACCGCCGGCAGACAAACCGACTCCAGCACTGCGGCTGGAACCGATCGCGGCCAACCGACCGTTAGGCATCGGCGAAGCGACAACGAGCGAACCTCAGTTGACGGAATCGGCGGCAACTTTGACCGACGGTACGGCCGACGAGCCTCCGGCGGACGCGGATGAATCGGAACCGACGGATGACATGGTCGACCACGGTTCGCCGGGTGAACCTCCGCCGGTCGCAGCCGCACAGATCGAACAGCGTCTTGGCGTCTCGCTGCCGGAAGTCAAATTCGCCGGCGTGCCACTTGCGCAATTTGCGGCCTTTATCGGTGATGTGGCCGGGGTTCGAGTCATGTTCGATGACACATCTTTGAAGTTGGCGGACAAGAGCCGCAAGACGCCCGTCAGTGTACGTCTCTCGAACACGACCGCGCTGGCGACCCTGCGCGCCGTCAGCGACAAGTTGGGACTGACGTACACGATTGAGGACGGGCGAATCGTGATTGCCGCCGCGACGAGGTAAGCTTACGCTCGCCGTTCAGCGTTCCGAACTTTCCGCAAGCTTTGACTTGCGCTTCGGCACGACTTATCCGCGCGGGCTGGTGCGGCTTTCAGGGCACGCACGTGCCAGGCGGATTGACCTGACTTGCCTGGGATTGGTGCCCCTTTCCGTTTTCTGTATGGTGATTGCCGCGGACGGACGACGGACCGGCGAATAGTCGGCCGTTCTTCCTTCCATTCGACGGCGCCACCCCGAGATCAACAGGCAAACCCGATGCACGGCTTGGATTTGATTCTGACATTGACTACGGGCCTGGCGATTGCGCTTGTACTGGGCTACATCACGCACCGACTGGGTCTATCGCCCATTGTTGGCTATCTCTTGGCTGGCATCGTCGTGGGACCCGACACGCCCGGCTTCATTGCCGATCAATCGATCGCCGAGCAACTTGCCGAAGTTGGCGTGATTCTGCTGATGTTTGGCGTGGGCCTCGAGTTTCACCTCAACGAACTATTGGCCGTGCGGAAAGTGGCAGTACCGGGCGCCGTGGTGCAATGCCTGGTCGCCACCGCGTTGGGCATGTTGGCAACTCGGGCCTTCGGTTGGGACTGGTCGGCCGGGTTGATCTTTGGGCTAGCGATTTCGGTGGCCAGCACGGTGGTGTTGCTGCGCGTGTTGAGCGACCATCGCGATCTGCACACGCCGACCGGCCACATTGCCGTCGGTTGGTTGGTCGTGGAGGATCTCCTAACGGTGCTGGTGCTCGTGCTACTGCCGGCCATCTTCGGTGGTGGCGCGGATGCAGGCCCGCTCTGGCTAACACTTCTCCTCGCGGTAAGCAAGGTCGTCGTGCTGGTGGCCGCCGTCTTTGTGATCGGCGGCCGCGTTGTGCCGTGGATTCTGCATCGCGCCGCGCTGACACGTTCACGCGAGTTGTTCACGCTTACGGTGCTAGTGGTGGCGCTTGGAATTGCGGTCGGTTCGGCCGTGGTGTTCGGCGTATCGATGGCGCTGGGCGCATTCCTGGCCGGCATGATTGTGGCCCGTAGCGACTTCAGCCTGCGGGCCGCGTCGGATGCACTGCCGATGCGCGACGCATTCGCGGTGCTGTTCTTCGTCTCGGTGGGCATGCTGCTCAACCCGCATAGCCTGCTGGCGATGCCGGGGCTGATCGCCGCAACCCTGGCAATTATCCTGATCGGCAAGCCGGTGGCGGCCTGGGCAATTGTCGCGGCACTTGGATATCCACTCAAGACCGCGTTGGCAGTCGCGATGGCGCTCGCGCAAATCGGCGAATTCTCGTTCATTCTGGCAACCCTGGGCGCGAACTGGATCTGTTGCCCGTCGAGGGAACACAGGCCCTGGTCGCCGCGGCAATTGTTTCGATTTCAATCAACCCGATCCTCTATCGCTCGTCCGATCCGTTGGGCGGTTGGCTACTACGCAACGCCCGGTTGCGACACTGGCTCAAACGCCGCAGGAAGACGCACAAGACTGACGACCACCCACCCGAGGATGTGAAGCCCTCGCCTTATCGGGCCGTGATCATTGGTTACGGCCCAATTGGGCGCACGCTCGTGCGATTGCTCCGCGAGAACGAAGTCGAACCAACCGTAATCGACTTGAACTTTGAAGCCGTGCAGTCGGCCCGCCGCGCGGGAGTTGCCGCCGTCTATGGCGACGCGACGCAGCCCGATACGCTGAAGGGCGCGCACGCGGACTTGGCCGGCACGCTGATCCTCAGCGCTTCGAACCTCAACGGCAGCGCGGAGGTAATCCGCCTGGCGCGCCTATTCAATCCCAAGATTCGAGTGCTGGCGCGCGTCAGCTACGTCACGCAGTTGCGATCCGTAAAATCGGCCGGCGCGGACCTCGTCTTCTCCGGCGAAGGCGAAGTCGCGCTCGCACTCGCAACGGCCATGCTCCGCGAACTCGGAGCCACGGCCGAGCAAGTCGACCGTGAGCGCGAACGCGTGCACGAGGAACTCATTGAAATCCCCATCGCCCCCGAACAAACGGCACCCGCCGCTCATTGACCCGAAGTCAAACGTTCGATCGGCTGCGGCAATCTGATCACATCTTGCGACCGAGCGCGGCGGCGACTTTGCGGCACATCTCCATGGTCTCTTCAAACTGTTTGAAGTTCATCGACTGATAGCCGTCGGAAAGCGCCCGTTCGGGATCGGGATGCACTTCCATAATCAGGCCGTCCGCCCCGGCGGCGACGCTGGCGGCCGCCATCTGCGGAACCAGATAGGTGTGACCCGTTCCGTGGCTCGGATCAACGACCACCGGCAAATGCGTCTTCTTATGCAGATAGACCACGGTCGCCAGCGGTAGCGTGAAACGTGTATGCGTTTCAAAGGTCCGAATGCCCCGCTCGCAGAGCATGACGTTCGGATTGCCGCCGTTCAGTACGTACTCGGCAGCCAGCAGCAATTCGTCGATCGTGGCGCTCGGCCCGCGCTTGAGCAGCACGGGGCAATCGGTCGCGCCCACGGCTTCGAGCAGCCGGTAGTTCTGCATATTGCGAGCGCCAATCTGCAGCACGTCGGCGTACTCGGCCACCAGGGGCACATCCTCGGTCGCAACAACTTCGGTCACGACGGCCAGGCCGGTCGCATCGCGCGCCGCGGCCAGCATTTTCAGGCCGTCTTCCTTCAGGCCCTGAAAGCTGTAAGGACTGGTGCGCGGCTTGAAGGCGCCGCCGCGCAGGGCCGTGGCACCGGCTTTCTTGACGGCGTGCGCACAGGCGAGAATCTGCTCTTCGGACTCAACCGAACAGGGCCCGGCAATGACGCCGACGGTACCATTGCCGAGCGTCAGACTGCCTGCCCGGATTGTTGTCGGTTCGTGTTTGACTTCCAGGCTGGCAACTTTGTAGGGGGCAAGAATGGGCATGACTTCGGCGACTCCCGGGCCGCTCTCCAAAGATTCTTTATGCGCTTGGCGGTCGTCGCCCACGGCGGCGATCACGGTGCGCTCGGTGCCGACAATGACATGGGCTTTCAGGCCCAGCGTTTCAATCCGCTGGACCATGTGCTCGACGTCGGCGGTCGAGGCCTCTTTCTTCATGACAACGATCACGGGAGTCTCCAGTACAAAAATTGGATGGCCTGATGGTTATGCATTGAGGAGTAGGTGCTCCTCCGAATGACGATGCCTGTAGAAACAAAAAAAGCCCCGAGACTTTGGTTGAGTCTCGGGGCTCTGTTTTGGTCGCTTCCTCAGGATGGAATTTTACGTTCCTCCTCCGGCCCCGCGACTCAGCGGGATAAAAAAGTACCAAAAATACACGCGGAGGAAGTCGTTCATGCCGCTATTGTGATCAGATGCGCGGCGGTTTGCAAGGGAGCATGCCGCTGCGCGGAGGAAAAAAGCCAGCCACGCCCCTAGCGGGCGGCATAGGGCAAGTGGTTGCTGGCCACGCTTGGTTCGGGGGCCAGGATACCTGATGCCGCAGGCGGCGGCGATCCGGTCGGCGAACTCGTTCTGGCCAGCATTTCACGGTAGGCCTGCACGCTCGCGATCGCATTCGATGTTTCGCCCGCCAGTGCCTGGGGACGCAGATAGGCCACCAGGCGCCCTTCGCGACGAACACGCTGAGCCAGGGCATTCAATTCAGGCAACGACTCCCAATTCTTTGCCACCTCTTTGCCATCCAGTGTCACGGCCAAATGCGCTGTCGCAATGTCAGGCTCGGGGGCCGAGTAGAAACTCCGCATCGACAGCAGTTTGAAGTACTGGCCTGCCTCGGCTTGGGGCAGGTCCATGGCCCAAATCTCATGCACTTCCTCTTGACCACCAATCTTGACGGATGACGAATCCGTCAACACAAATCGGTTCCAAACGCTCGTTTCGGTTGACGGCTCCGCACTGTCGATCGAGAACGTCACGCGAGCAAATCCCTCGCGTCCGGCCGGATGCGGCTGCTGAATGACGAGCGTTCCCACCGAGCGATCAGGAAGTGGACTGCTGGCAATCTGCTCGTAGTTGACCTGCCGACCATCGACTCGCAATACGTCGAGCGGCTGGCCAAGCTTGCCGGCGTCGAGCCGGTATTCCAACCGTGCCGTATCGTAGAAGCCCGCCGAAGCATCCTTCGCCACTGGCGCCCAAGGCAACTCCGGCATCGATGCACACGAGGACGCCAGCAGCAAGAGCAGTGCGGCCTGAGGAACGCGAAAGAAACGCGCGATCTGGCCCAGCAGCAGAATGACGTCTGGATTCCTCATCTTCTGCTTTCCGAACTCTACCTTCACTGATAGTCTTCACGCGGTGGGCTAAAAACGTCCAACGCGCGGACCGGCCGATCGAGCGCCACAACCTAGTGCACGACACCGCCGGGAATGCGCCACATCTGTCCGACGGCGACGCGCTGTTTTTGGTCGCCAATCGTAAAATCGGCTACGCCTTCGAGCATCAGGCCCATCTGTTCATGGGGATGGCTGTGCTCCTCGACCACGGCCCCAGGCTGCATTTCCACCAGCGATAGCATTACGTGCTGGCAGACAGTCGTATAGATATCCACTCCCGGGAAAATCCGGTGATGCGTGCAATCCCTCTTATCGACGAAGTAACGGAACATCTTGAAAAATCTCCGTAACCGGTAGAGTTTGCCAGACGATACGTCACTCGCCTGTACTGGCAGATGCCTGTGCCAACAGGCTAGCAGTTCCGAAGCGACGCACGTTCGTCGTTCGCCCAAGGCGACGCGCGTCAAGGTTGATCGCTAGTCGCCGGCGCGGTCGCCTGGTGTTGTTGCAATGCGTCAGCAACTCCGGGGATCTGATCGGCGCCGTCGGGAATCGTGATGGTCGAACCCTCAAATGCCTCGCCGATCGGCTCGTAGCGGCCACCGAGTTGCTTGGCTAAGAACGCCTCGGCCACGGAATAGAAAGCCAGTTTGTTTTCCGGACGCGCGAAACCATGACCTTCATCCGGAAACAGCACGTACGTGAGCGGAATCTTCCTCTCTTTCATGGCGCCCACGATCTGATCGGCTTCCGACTGCTTCACGCGCGGGTCGTTCGCCCCTTGGGCGATTAGCAGCGGTCGCTCGATCTTCTCGACGAAATTCAACGGCGAACGCTCGCCGAGCAATTGCTTTCCTTCCTCGCTCGTCGGATCGCCGACGCGATCTTTGAACATCTGGATCATCGGTGCCCAGTAAGGCGGAATCGTGCTCAGCAAGGTGAACAGATTCGACGGTCCCACGATGTCGACACCACAAGTGAACTTTTGCGGCGTGAACGTCAGGCCGACGAGCGTGGCGTAGCCACCGTAGCTGCCACCCATGATGGCCACCCGATCCGGATCAGCGATTTTCTGGTCGACGGCCCAGTCGACCGCGTCGATCAGGTCGTCGTGCATTTTGGCAGCCCATTGCTTGTTGCCGGCGTTGGTAAACTCCTTTCCCAAACCGGTCGACCCGCGATAGTTGACACTGAGGACCGCATAGCCCCGATTGGCGAGCAACTGGTGCTCGGTGTCGTAGCCCCACGCGTCGCGACCCCACGGTCCACCGTGTACCAGCAGTATCATGGGTAGCGGCTTGTTCGGCCTCCCGTCGTTGTCAGGATCGGCAGCTATAGGAAGGGTAAGGTAACTGACCAGTTCCATTCCGTCGCGCGATTTGATAACGACCGGATGCATTTTGGCCAGCGGCTGCCCTTCTAGATCCGTGCGATTGGTAAATAGGAACGCGGCCTTCTTGTTCGGTCGATCGTAGAGATAGTAGCGCACTGGCCCGTCGTCCATCACGTAGGCCACAATCCAGCTCTTGTCGTCCAGCGTGCGACTGGCGACCTGTAGTTCGCCGTCGGCCACGGTCTTGAGATAGTCCAGATCTTCCTTGATCGCCGGGTCGAGAACCTCCCACTCCGGGCGCAGGTAGTCGAAACTCACGGCCTGAACGTTTCGCTCGGTCGGATGTGCGAGCACGCCGCTGAGGTCGGCCTTGTCGTTCGAGGCGAGCACTTTCTCCTCGCCGCTTGGCAAATCCACCTCGACCAGCGCGCTCGTGTTGCGACCGCGGCTGTCGGTGAGATAGAGCTTGTCGCCCGTTTTGTCGAAGCCGGCCAGAGACGTGGTCAGCGTGTCTTCCGAACCGACGTTGATGTATTCTTTCCATCCCCCGCTGCCGTCCGGCTCGAAATACTGGATGCTGCCGTCGGGCATCATCTTTGACGCGAAGCGAACCTTGAAATCGTCGTCAACGACGTAGCCGGCGAACTGGGTATTCTTTTCCAGCAGCTCGCGATTGCCCGTCTCGATGTTCACGCGGTACAGATCGTGAAACTGGGGATCGCGGTCGTTCAAGCCCACGATGATCTCGCCGGGCTGCCGATCGCTGATCCCCTCGATATGCGCGGCCACTTTGTCGAGCGGCGTCAGATCCTTGGTTTCGCCACTGTCCAGATCGACGCTATACACGTGCCAATCTTCGTCGCCCTTGGAATCCTGCAGGTACAGGATGTGCTTGTTGTCGTAGGCCCAGAGGTAGGTTCGAATCCCGCGCGACTTGTCATCCGTCACTGGCTTGGCCGCCGAGGGATCATCGACGGGACCAACAAAGACGTTGAGCACGCCGTCGCTCGGCGCCAAATAGCTCAACCGTGTGCCATCCGGGCTGAGCCGCGCCGACGCTTTGTCGGGATTGCCAAATAGCACCTGCCGAGGAATCAGCTTGACGCCGGCCGTGGCAGCCGGATCCGGGTCGACCACTTGCTCCGCCGCCGGATTGTCTTCCTTGGCGGGAGCGGTCGCGCCCAGGGGCAGTTCGGGACCAGTTTGCTCCTGCGAATGGTCGGGCTTGGCGGCGGGCTGGCCGGTGCCAGGCTCTTCGTTGGCCGAATCGGCCGGTTTTTCCTGCGCTGATTCCTGATCCGTCGGCAATTCCTCCGCGGCAGTAGGTTCGGTGCTTTGCTCGGCGGGGGCAACGTCCTCCGGATTGCTCTTCTTTGCGTTCGAATTGCAGCCTAAAAATCCCGCGAAGATCAGCAGCATGGCCAGACCCAAGAATTGCTTGCACGTCATAGGAACCGTCCTTTCGTCCATCCGAAGAAGAAGCTTGTCGGCCTCTGAGCGCTCGCCCCAGGCGCGGTTCAGCTTATCGGGGTAGTTGGCAATCGCCAAGCGGCTGCAACCCTGCGCGATGGTGAATGACGCTGTGGCTGGCTAATGATAAACTGGGAAGCTGTTGTACGCGTGGTAAAGTTGGCGTTCGAAACGCATATGCCCCAGCCAGATACCAACGTGGCACGTGGCGAGTACCAGCCTCTGGTCGTGGTGCTCTTGGCAGCCTGCGTTGGTATCGTGATCGATCGCTGGCTCGCCTGGCCGGTGGGCTGGTGGATGTTCACGGCCATCTCGGCCTGGGTGGCATGGTATCTATCTTGGCGCCGTGGTCTGTTGCCGGCCGCCGCTATCATGTTGCTCGTTAGTGTCGCAGCCACGGCCGGTGCATGGCATCATTGTCGCTGGGCTATGTTCGAGCACGACAACCTCGCGTTCTCTGCACCGACACACCTGGGCCGGTGGCCCTCAAAGTGCGAGCAGCCGGTGGCCCGCGGCGCATTCCGGCTCCCCCGCCCGACCCGCTGCGCACGATCGCCGCGAACGAACGAACACGCCTGGAAGTCGACGTGCTCGCGATTCGCAACGGAGCGCGATGGCAGCCGGCCTCGGGCCGGGTCAGCCTGCTCGTTAACGGTAACGTGGTTGACGTCCATGCAGGAGACACCCTGAGGGCGTTTGCCCAGTGGGCGAAGATACGCGCGCCGGCCAATCCAGGCGAGTTTGATTTCGCCTCCCAGGCGCACGGCGCGCGGCGGATGGTCTCGCTCAACTGCGAATTCCCAGAATGCGTCACGACTCTCGCAGGGGGCTGGCGGCTGTTTCCCGCGGCGGTGATTGACAGCCTGCGAACGCACGGCGATGCGTTGCTGTGGCGCAACTTGGGGCCGAGTCGCTCGACCTTGGGCGCCGCGATGTTTCTTGGGGCGCGCGACGAGCTCGATCCAGATCTGCGTCAGGCGTTTGTCGAAACCGGAACGATTCATTTGCTGGTCGTCTCGGGATTAAATGTCGGCATCCTGGCCGGATGCTTGTTTTTAGTCATGCGCGTGGGGCTCGTGCCGCGAGGTTGGGCTCTGGGCATCGTCGTTGTCGCATGCGTGCTGTATGCGGCCACAACGGACGGCGAACCGCCGGTGGTGAGGGCCACCGTCATGGTGCTGGTGGCTTGCCTGGCAATGGTCCTTTCGCGGCGCCCGCTGGGGTTCAACACCCTGGCAGCGGCCGGTCTGGTGGTGCTGGCGTTGAACCCCGCGGAATTGTTCCAGGCAGGAACACAACTCTCGTTTCTCGCGGTGGGTGTGCTGGTGTACCTGGCCGACACGCGACGGGGACGACGGCAACTGGATCCGCTAGACGCACTCGTCCTGCGAACGCGCCCCTGGCCCGAGCGGTTAGCTCGGCGTGTGGCGAGGTCCGTCTGGCAAGCCACGCTGGCCACGACGTTGATTTGGCTCGTCGTTTGCCCGCTCGTGATGGCGAGGTTTCACCTCGTATCGCCCGTCGCCGTCTTGTTGGGACCGGTGCTGGCCGTCCCGGTTACCTTGGCGATGGCCTGTGGCTTTGGGATCTTTCTCTTCGGTTGGCTGGTTCCGCCGTTGGGCGCACTGTTGGGTGTGCTTTGCGACGCCAATCTGTCGTTCATGCAAACATGCGTCGAAACGGCTCGGGCGTGGCCAGCGAGTCACTTTTGGGTTGTCGGACCGGCCGATTGGTGGCTGGCCGGTTTCTACCTGACACTAGGCTGCGTCGCACTGGTGCCGAGTTGGCGTCCCTCGCGGCGTTGGGTGCTCGGAGGGGTGGCCGGTTGGGCGGCGATCGGTTTTAGTTTCTCGTTTGCTAACGGACGGGATAGCGACCGACTCGACTGCACGTTTCTTTCGGTGGGACATGGCACGGCCGTTGTCATCGAACTGCCTGGCGGACAAACTTTGCTCTACGACGCGGGCCGCCTTGGCTCGCCGGCCGCGGCGGGCCGAATCATCTCCAGCTTCCTCTGGTCGCGGGGCATCACGCATCTCGATGCAATTGTGATCTCGCATGCTGACGCCGACCACTACAACGCCGTTCCAGCGGTGCTCGAACAGATTTCCGTCGGCGTGATTTATGTATCGCCCGTGATGTTCGAGAACCGCGGCAGCCGGGCAGTGCAAGCGTTGCGCGCGGCGATCGACGAGAGTGGCGTGCCGCTGGTAGAAGTTTGGAGTGGCGATCGGCTGCGAACCGGCGACGAGGTGAAAATCGAAGTGCTGCACCCTCCGCGGCGCGGCGTGCTCGGCAGCGATAACGCCAACAGCATCGTGCTAGCCATCGAATATCAGGGGCGGCGCGTGTTGCTCACCGGCGACTTGGAGTCGCCCGGCCTCGAAGACGTACTGGCGGAGCGTCCCTACGATTGCGATGTGACGATGGCCCCCCATCACGGCAGCGCGTCAAGCGATCCCCCGGGCTTCTTGGCGTGGAGCAAGCCCGAGTGGACGGTTGTCAGCGGGGGCCATTCGGATCGTCTGCCGGCAATTCGCACCGCCTTTGCCGAGCCTGGCGGCGGCGTATTGCACACTGCCGAAGACGGCGCGGTTTGTGTCTCGATCGTTGGGGGCGAAGTGTCGGTTGAGGGATTCCACCCGCGTCAATAGCATCCCGGACATGGCAACCTTACAAAACCGACACGATTAAAACATTTCCAAGCCATCGGCGGGTATTGGGTCTACGCAGCTTACCTTGAGCCGGCCGACATACGCGACTATTATTCAATTGCCTCACCGCTCCCCCATTGCGCAGGAGTCTCCGGAAGCCATCCATGCGAGCAATCGACGCCACTCGTCTATATTTTGATCGCGCTGCCGATCGAATGGACTTGAGTGAGAACATGCGGCAACTGCTGCTGACCGCCAAGCGTGAGGTATCAGTTCAAATTGCGATCGAACTGGACAACGGCGAAATCGCGACGTTCATTGGCTATCGCGTCCAGCACGACGACGCTCGGGGACCAATGAAGGGAGGCCTGCGGTTTCATCCCGAGGTCGACCTGAGCGAGGTTCGTTCACTGGCAGCGTTGATGACCTGGAAGACCGCGCTGGTCGACATTCCCTTTGGCGGTGCCAAGGGGGGCGTAGCCGTTGATCCCGGAAAGCTCAGCGTGCGCGAGCTCGAGCGGATCACGCGCAAATTCATCGACGGCATTCACGACGTGCTGGGCCCGGATGTCGACATTCCCGCACCCGACATGGGTACGAATGCCGACGTGATGGCCTGGATAATGAACCAGTACCAGAAGTACCACGGTTTCAATCCAGGCGCTGTCACCGGCAAGCCCGTCGAGCTGCATGGCATTCCGGGACGCGAGGAGGCGACGGGGCGCGGAGTGGGTATTCTGGCATTCAAAATGCTCGGCCGCCTGGGACGCAAGGTCTCGGAAACGCGCGTCGCTCTGCAAGGTTTTGGAAACGTGGGTGCGCATGCGGCCAAGTTCATGCACGAGTCGGAGTTCAAGATCGTCGCCGTGAGCGACGTCAGCGGCGGCTATTTTCGTCCCGATGGGCTCGACGTTCCCAAGTTGCTTCAGTATTCGCGCGAGCATCATGGCCTGAAGGGGTACAAGGAGGCCGAACGAATTTCCAACGAAGAGTTACTCGAACTCGATGTCGAACTCCTGGTCCCCGCCGCGTTGGGAGGTGTGATCACGGCCGCGAACGCCGATCGCGTCAAGGCTCCCATGATTATCGAGGCGGCCAATCAACCGGTTTGGCCGGACGCCGATCAGCTCTTTGACGAACGCGGAACGGTTGTGCTGCCGGACATTCTGGCAAATGCGGGCGGCGTCACGGTCAGCTATTTTGAATGGGTGCAAAATCGCCAACACTATTCCTGGGGCATCAACCGAGTCCGCCAGGAACTCGACAGCGTGATGACCAATGCCTTTGAGCGCGTCTGGTCTCTATCTCAGGAACGCAAAGTCAGCCTCCGAACCGCGGCCTACATGCTGGGCATCGGCCGCGTGGGACGGGCCACGATTTTGGGAGGAATCACGTGAGCAGCGACGACCTTCGCACAAAATCGATTCAAGCCTGCGGACAAGTGCCGGCATTCCATCAACTCGACGACGACGAGTGCCAGCAACTCATGGACGTTGCACAGGAACGGGCCTTCGCGCCTGGCGAACTGGTCATTGAACAAGGCAAACGCAGCCAGCAGCTATGGATTTTAATGGAAGGTAAATGCGAAGTGATTCGCGTCAGCAGCCACGATGGTCCGCTCGTGCTGGCGCAACTCGAACCGTTCAATGTCTTCGGCGAAATGTCGTTCTTCAGTCCGGCACCGCACTCGGCCAATGTCGTGGCCAAGACGCAAGTGCGGCTGCTGAGCATCAACCGCATGGCATACGACGAGATGCTGGCCAGCGGTAATTCCGCGGCCTACAAATTGGCCTACAACGTGCTGCAAAGCCTGGCTAAGCGGCTACGCCGCATGGATGACTGGGTGAGCGAATTGGCCAATTCCGGCGACAAGTCAAACGGACACACAGCGGAAAAAGTGCCCGAGTGGCATGAGTTCCGCAAAAAACTGTTCGAGACTTGGAATCTGTAGAGCAACGATCTCCGCCTAGCGGGCAATGTGCCCTAGTAGTGCACGTCCGCTCCAGCCGATACGCTGCTGGAGGGGGCCTCCGCGGCGACCTCGGCGAGAATCTCGCTGGCCTCGGCAGTGTCCGTCTCGTCGACGTCCAAATGCGTCACGGCCCGAACCTCCTGCGCGCCGATCGCCAGCATCAGCACGCCACGAGCTTTGAGTCTTTCGCAAAATTCGGCGGCCGTGCCAAGCTTCGGGTCGACGCGAAAGATCACGATGTTCGTGTCGACCTGCTTGCCCACCAATTTCAAACCGTCGATCCCGCTGGCGGCTTCGCCAATCCGGCGGGCATTCGCATGATCCTGGGCCATCCGCTCGATGTGATTGTCAAGACCGTACAATGCACCGGCCGCGATGATGCCAGCCTGCCGCATGCCGCCGCCGAATAGTTTGCGGACACGCCGCGCCTTCTTGATCAGATCTTTGGGGCCCGCCAGCGCCGAACCGACTGGCGCGCCCAACCCCTTGCTAAAGCAAACGCTCACGGTGTCGAAATGCTGCGACCAGCGGCGGGCATCGATTCCCGTGGCCACTGCCGCATTGAATAGGCGTGCACCGTCCAAATGCGTGAGCAGCCCGCTATCGTGAGCCCAACGGCAAATGGATTCGACGACCTCATAGGGTTGAATCTGCCCGCCTCCACGGTTGTGCGTGTTCTCCAGGCAGACCAGCCGAGTACGCACCAGGTGATCGTCCGCGTGGCGTCGGATCAAGCCAGTCAGCTGTTCCCGGCGCAGGACGCCGTTTACACCATCGACCGTGCGAGCCGCCACTCCGCTGAGCTGGGCATAGGCCGCCTGCTCATAGTTGTAGATGTGGCAGCCGCCTTCGCAGATGAACTCATCCCCCGGGTCGCAGTGCACGCGAACGCCGATCTGGTTCGACATCGAGCCCGATGGCACAAACAGCGCAGATTCCTTACCCAGCAGGTCGGCAACGCGCTCCTGCAACGCATGCACGGTGGGGTCTTCGTCGAACACGTCGTCGCCGACCGAAGCGTTCGCCATGGCGGCCCGCATGCCGGGCGTCGGCTTGGTAAGCGTGTCGCTGCGAAAATCCAGAATGCGGTTCGACATGGAGAGTTCTCCGCGGGTGGGAACAGGCAGAGGGCTTTTCCTCGCGCGAGCGGTGGGCCAGAATGGGGCGTTCGGCCGCCGCGCCGCGTCTGTCATCGTAACCGGGCGGTTTACGCCTGGCCAGGGGAGGCCGACCGGACAACCTGTTACGCGTCGGCCGTCGCAAGCACAACACCGCCCTCGCGTGAACCTGCCCGAGGCCAACGCGGTCCTTGATACCGCAGGCCGAATAAACTTCATGACCATCCCCACAATTAACATCCAGCGCATCGACAGCCGTTCGAGCGACGCTCGGAGTGCGCTTTGTCGCCTGCGTGAAGCGCTCAGCCCGCGTGGCAATATCGTCAGTGCGGCTGGCCAACAACGCACCAAGGAAGTATTTGGCGAAGTGCTCACGCCGCAGCAGGTTGTCGAGCGCATCTGCCGCGACGTCAGGGAGCAGGGAACCGCCGCCGTACTTGACTACTCGGCGCGAATCGACAAAGCACAACTCACGCCCGAGACTCTCCGCGTCGATGCCGCGCAGCTCAAAGCGGCGCATGCGAAGGCCGATGCTATCTTTCTCGCGACTGTGCGACGGATTCGGCAGCACATCTTCGAGTTTCAACAGGCGGTGTTGCCGCGGGACGTGCGAATCGAACGTCCCCAGGGGAGCTATCTCGAGCAGCGTTACCGACCTTTGGATCGCGTCGGGATTTGCGTTCCCGGTGGTGCCGCGGCCTACCCTTCCACGGTGCTGATGACGGCCGTTCCGGCCCAGGCGGCGGGCGTCGAGCAACTGGCCGTGATCGCTCCGCCAACGCCCTTCGGCGCCTACAACGACGATCTGCTGGCCACCTGTCACGAAATTGGAGTGACCGAAGTATACCGTCTAGGCGGTGCGCAAGGTGTCGCCGCCCTGGCCTACGGTGTCGAGGGGCTGGCGAAGGTTGACAAGATCGTTGGCCCGGGCAATCTGTTCGTCGCGCTGGCCAAGAAAACCGTGTACGGAGAAGTTGATATCGACTCGATCGCCGGACCCAGCGAAGTCGTCGTGTTGGCGGACGACACAACGCGTCCCGATTTCACCGCTGCCGATATGATCGCCCAGGCCGAGCACGCGCCGGGAGCCAGCATCCTGATCACTTGGAGCAGCAGACTGCTCGAAGCGACGGCCGACGAATTGGCGCGGCAGACCGCACACCTTTCGCGCGGCGACCTGGCCCGGCAAAGTTTGGAGCAGTTCGGGGCCTTGGTGCTCGTGCGCGACGCCAGCGAAGCGGTGGAATTGGCCAATGAGATTGCCGCCGAGCACTTGCACATTGCGGTCGACGAGCCGGAGCCGCTGCTGGCTGGAATTCGTCACGCCGGGGCCGTGTTCGTCGGCAACTACACTCCGGTCGCGGTGGGAGACTATGCCGCCGGACCGTCTCACGTGCTACCGACGGGCGGCACGGCGCGCTTCGCCAGCGGATTGTCCGCCCGCGATTTTCTCCGCAGCCACAGCGTCATTCATTGCAGTCGCGAAGGGCTGTCGGCCTTGGCCGATGACATCCGGACGCTGGCGGACAAGGAGGGCTTGTCCGCACATCGAGCCAGCGTGGATATTCGCCTGGAGTGAACCGGCCAACGCGTTCGAGCGTCTCCTTAAGGTGCGCCATTGGACAAAACGCTCCCCTGGCAATAATCAGCAACTAGACCCCTAGAATAGCAATCGCATGTCGTACTTTCGTCCCGAAATTGAGCGAATGGCCGGCTACGTGCCAGGCGAGCAGCCGCAGGGTGGCAAGTTCATCAAACTCAACACCAACGAGAATCCTTACCCTGCCTCGCCAGCCGTCGCGCGTGCCATTGCCGGGGTACTCGAACGCGGACTAAGCAAGTATCCCGACCCGTTGGGCACGGCCTTTCGTCGCCGCGCCAGCGAGGTGCTGGGCATCGATCCGGACTGGATCCTATGTGGCAATGGCAGCGACGACATTCTCACGATTGTTACCCGCGCGCTTGTCGGCAGCGGTGAGTGTCTGCGGCTGGCTTATCCAAGCTACATTCTTTACAAAACGTTGGCCCAGTTGCAGGGCGCGACGGCCGAAGAGGTTCCGTTTAACGCCGACTGGACGCTTTCCGATGCCTTCGCCGCGGCGAGCAACGACCTCAAGTTGGTCTTCCTGCCCAATCCCAACAGCCCCTCCGGCACCGTGGTATCGCCTGAGCGAATTCTCGAGCTTGCGGACCGGCTCCCCTGCCCGCTACTTGTCGACGAAGCCTATGCCGACTTCGCCGATCAGAACTGTCTGCCGTTGGTCGCCAAGAACGAGAAGATCATGGTATCGCGCACGCTCAGCAAGTCGTATGCATTGGCCGGCCTGCGATTCGGCTTCTTGGTGGCCCAACCCCACATGATTGAGCAGTTCACCAAGGTGAAGGACTCTTATAACGTCGATGCCCTCAGCATCGCCGGTGCGACGGCTGCAATCGACGATCAGGCCTGGCTAAGAGATAACCTTGCCAAGGTGAAGCAAACCCGCGCGCGTCTAACCGCCCAGATGCGAGACCTGGGCTTTGCCACGGTCGCATCGCAGGCGAATTTCGTCTGGAACCCGCACCCGGCAATTCCCCTAAAACCGCTGTACGAGCACCTCAAGGCGAACCAGATCCTGGTGCGATACATGGATTATGCCGGCTGGGGGGATGGGCTGCGGATTTCGGTCGGCACCGACGAACAAATCGACGCCTGCCTCGCCGTGTTGAAGTCGAAGATGTAAGAATTGAAGGCAGACCACCGAAGTTCCCAACAACGAACCGCCTACAACCCGGAAGCGGCGCGGACATCTCAACTGAGCAAGCCGCTTCCTGCTAACTTGTCGTTCCGTTTTCATTCGTCCTGCTGCCATGTCGCGCCACACCCAAATCCAACGCAAGACCGCCGAAACCGACATCGAACTCGAGTTGGATCTCGATGGCTCGGGGACGTCGACCATCGATACGGGCGTCGGCTTTTTGGATCACATGCTCACGCTGTTTGCCAAGCACGGCGTGTTCGATCTGCGCGTCAAGGCCGTGGGCGACTTGCACATCGACCAGCATCACACGGTCGAGGATGTCGGCATCTGCCTTGGTCAGGCCGTGCGCCAAGCGGTTGGGAACAAGCAAGGTATCCATCGCTACGGACATTTCACGCTGCCGATGGACGAAACCTTGGTAACGACGGCCATCGATTTAAGCGGCCGTTGCTTCCTGGTCTTTCGTGTCGAGTTTCCCACGTCGACGATCGGCAGCTTCGATAGTCAATTGATCGAGGAATTCTGGCAGGCCTTTGCCGGCAACGCACTCTGCAATTTGCACATCCTGTTGCACCATGGCCGCAACAGCCATCACATCAGCGAAGCGATCTTCAAAAGCGCGGCCCGAGCGCTCCGCATGGCGGTTGAAATCGACCCGCGCGCGCCGGGGGTACCGAGCACCAAGGGCAGCCTGTAGCAGTAGGGCTGCGAGATGAGTGTGCCAAGACGTTGGTTTCGATTCAGTCTTGGAGCCTTGTTCCTCGCGGTCACCGTCTTCGGCTGCTGGCTCGCGTCGGAAGTCAACTGGATTCATCGCCGGCAATCCGCGCTCAAGCGGATTAAGCCAAGCACATACGCGATTATTACCCGCGCATCGGAACTTGTGAAACCGCCGGGCGAAAGGTGGTACTTACCGTCAGATCATTTGCGGGAGATCCCCATCTGGCGGCGGCTGATGGGAGATGAAGCAATCGGTTGGATTATTTTCAATGGTGACGGACCGCAGCAGGAATTCGAACTCGCCCAGGCACTCTTTCCCGAGGCACGTATCGAACGAAATCCCTGAGACGAAAGTCTTCTTCCTACTCGTTGACGTAGATCTCGAGGAAGCGTGCCAAGCGGTGAAAGTCGCTGTCGGGGTCGACATAGCGGACCATCGTCACGAGTGTGTCGGGGTCGATGAGTTTTTCGAAGGGAACATAGTTCAGGTCGAGCTGCCCAGAAACGGAAACCATCACGCCATTTAAGCCTTCCTCGACCAGCGCCCGATAGGCGCCCACGCCCAGTTGGCTGCCGAGCATGACGTCGAACGCGTGCGGCCGGGCACAACGGACCTCGTATCCCAATTGCAAGCCGGTGATCTTCCGATTTTTGCCGGTTTGTGCTTTGTACTCGTCAGCGATCAACTTCGAGAACATACGGCTCAAATTGAGCTGCGAGATGGCGATATGGCCGTGCTCGTCTCGCGAAATTCCCCGCAAGTAGCTCATCGGTAGGTATTCGGCCAGGCCCTCGGCCATGACCAGCACGCCGAACTCCTTTCCCTCTGCCTCCCGCGCCCGCATGGTCTTGACGACCCGCTTGACGACCCGCTCGACGTTCATGATCTGCCGCGTGCGGCGTTCACCGGTCGTGGGATCCACGACCTGCTCGGTCTCGCGGTACTTGCCGGTGATATCCTCGACGCTAATCGCCAAGCTGGCTTCGCCGGCAATCGCCGCGCCGTAGCCCAACCAACCGGCGCTGCGGCCCATCGTCTCGGTCAGAAAGTACGCCCGGCTCGCCTCGGCGTCGGCCAAAAGGTTGCGAATTTCGCTCGCCAGCGTGTCGACGGCCGTGAAGTAGCCGAACGTAAAGTCGATCCCCGAATAGTCGTTGTCGATTGTTTTCGGCAGGTGCACGACCGGAATCCGGGGACCCGGTTGAGCACGGTCCTGAAAGAGCTTGAACTTATTGGCCGTTTTCAGCGTGTCATCACCGCCAATTGAGATCAGCGCGTCGACTTCCAACGACCGCAAGGCGTTGTACACCGTACGCAAAGGGGCCACGCGTTCAGGGTCCGCCAGATGCGACGGATGCGATACGTTCTTGCCGGGGTTGGCCCGAGCCGTGCCGATCAAGATTCCTTGCGAATTGCGAGTGCGGCGGAGGACGGTCTGATCGAGCTCGATATAGTCGCGTCCTTTCTCCAGCGGCCGGTTCTCGCCAAACTCCAAGAGTCGCGAGTAGCCGTTCATGATCCCGAGAACTTGCAGATCGTTCCGCAAGAATGAATTGGCCGCCGTCGAGATGACGGCATTGGCCGCCGGCGCCGGACCGCCGGCAAACAAAATCGCGGCTCGACGAATGTTCGTTTCGACCTTAGGGGGGCGGGATAGCGTCATAGCAAAAGACTGAATGCCAAAGGAAGGAAGGTGGATGGAAGGCACTCCGACGCGGGGAGTTTCTCGTCCCCTCAGCCGGACCCCTTCCTTACTTCCTATTGTGTCAGTCCGCTGCGTTCGACGAAAGTGGTATCGATGCGTCCCTCGGCAAACGCGGCGTGGCGCAAGATTTCGCGATGCAGCGGAATGGTGGTCTTGATCCCCTCAATCCGCAGTTCGTCGAGCGCCCGGAGCATGCAGTCGATGGCCTCTTGGCGGGTCGCCTGATGAACAATTAGTTTTCCGATCATCGAATCGTAGTGCGGCGAGACGACGTAGCCAGGGTGCGCATGGGAATCAAACCGCACGCCAAATCCCCCCGGAGCGATCATCCGTTCGATCTTGCCGGGTGACGGCTGGAAATTGCGGGCCGGGTCTTCGGCATTGATGCGGCATTCGATTGCCGCTCCACGGGCCACGATGTCGGATTGCGAAAACGGCAACGGTTCGCCCGAAGCGACCCGAATCTGAGCTTTGATGAGATCGATGTCCGTGATCATTTCGGTCACCGGATGTTCGACCTGGATGCGAGCGTTGACTTCGATGAAGTAGAAATTTCCCTCACCGTCCACAATGAACTCGACCGTTCCGGCGTTGGTGTAGCCGGCGGCCTTCACCAGCCGCACGGCCGCTTCGCAAATGGCCACCCGTCGTTCCGGCGTCAGGTGGGGTGAAGGACTCTCTTCGATCAGCTTCTGGTGGCGCCGCTGTGTCGAGCAATCGCGCTCCCACAAGTGGACCACATTGCCATGATGATCTGCGAGCACCTGCACCTCGACGTGCCGAGGATGCTCGATGTATTTTTCCAGGTAGATACTGCCGTCGCCAAACGCGGCTTCCGCCTCGCTGGCGGCCTGCGAAAGTGCCGCCTTGAGAGCCAGGTCGTTAAGGGCCACTCGCATGCCGCGTCCGCCGCCGCCGGCGCTGGCTTTAACTAACACCGGAAAACCAATCTCGTGTGCCACTCGCATGGCTTCGCTGTCGTCGCTAATCAAGCCGGCACTTCCGGGAACGACAGGCACATTCGCGTCTCGGGCTAGCGCCCGAGCGGAGTTCTTGTCGCCCAGGCGGGCCATTGCTTCGGGCGTGGGTCCGATAAAGTCGATCTTGCAGCTACGGCAGACTTCATTAAAGTGGGCGTTTTCCGCCAGAAACCCGTACCCGGGATGTATCGCCTGAACGTTGCCAATTTCAGCGGCGCTGATCACGCGGTCGATCTTGCGATAACTGTCGGCCCCCTTGGCTGGTCCAACGCAATAGGCTTCGTCGGCCAGGTCGAGATACGCGGCACCACGATCCGCTTCGCTGAAAATAGCCACCGTTTCGACGCCCAACTCGCGACAGGCACGAATGATACGCAGCGCGATTTCGCCTCGGTTGGCGACCAGGATTCTCTTGTACATTTATTCCACCCGCTGCCCGGTCAATGCTCCTGGGGGACGACTCGTCCAGATCGTGGTGCACGAGCGCCAGGGGCACTGACTCGCATGCGAGCGCCGTCTATTTGTGAGGGTCGATCTTGAACAACGGCTGGCCGAATTCGACCGGTTCGCCGTTTTCGACGAGCACCGAGACGACTTGCCCGGACATCTCCGCGGGAATCTCATTGAAGACTTTCATGGCTTCAATGATACAAACCGTGGTCGTAGGGCCGATGTGATCGCCGACTTTCACAAACGGCGGTGCCTCGGGGCTCGACGATGCGTAGTAAGTGCCGACCATGGGACTCTTGATTTCCACCAGGTTGGCATCCGCGGCCGCTGCCGGCTCGGACCCGGCCGCCGGTGCACCAGCTGGCGCGGCAGCCACCGCGGGGCGGGCAACCTCGGTGGTGATGATCGGCTCGCCCCCCTTGCGGAGGCGAATCCGTTGGTCCGACTGACGGAGGTCAATTTCCGCCAGTTCGTGCTCGTTCATCAGTTCCACAAGCCGGCGAATACGCTTGACGTCAAAAATATCGCCTTGATTGGAGGGTGACCCCGCCATCATGCACTTCTCCAAAGATCGATGTTCCGCGTACGTTTCGGCGGCCCCAGTGTGACGCAACGTGGAGCCAGGGATGCCGGGCGCGGTGTTATTGAACGATGGCGTCTTCCCACTGTTTGCCCACCGACGTGAGGACCTCGCAACCGCCCTTGGTTACCAGCACGTCGTCCTCGATCCGCACGCCACCCCAACCAGGCAGGTAGATGCCAGGCTCGACCGTCACCACCATGCCCGGTTCGAGCTTGCGGTGCTGGCCAGCGGACAGTCGCGGGCCTTCGTGAATCTCGAGGCCGATACCGTGCCCCAATCCATGGCCGAAATTCTTGGCGAAGCCCGCCTTGGCGATCGCCTTGCGAGCCACTTCGTCCACCTCGTGGCAGGTCAAACCGGGCCGGATGGCCGCAATGGCTTGCTCCTGCGCCGACAACACAACTCTATATATCCGTTCGAGTTTCGGCGGGATTTTACCGGTCACTAATACCCGCGTCAAGTCGCTCATGTACAGCCCGCCGTTGGCTCCCCAATCGACCAGCACAAAGTCATCCGCGCCGATCCTTTGGCCCGTCGGTCGGGCATGCGGCAGTGCTGCACGCGCCCCCACTGCCACAATCGACGGAAAGCTGCAGCCCTTGCCGCCGAACTGGCGGATGTTGTTCTCCAATTCGTCAGCCACTTCCTTCTCGGTGCGGTCTGGCCGTAGCGATGCTCTCAGGATGGCGAACGCACGCTCCGCCATCCAAATTGCCTGGCGAATTTCGGCCACCTCGTCCTTGTCTTTGATCAGCCGCAACTCCTCCACCAAGCTTCCGGTGCTCACCAACTCAGACTTGGGAAGCGCGGCGGCAATCTCGTCGCGGGTGGCAACGGTCATCGAGGCCCCCTCGATCCCCAATTTGCCGATCTTTGCCCGCTGGGCGATTTGAGCGATCGTCTCGACCATGCCCACCCCGGGCGGACGGATCGACGCCTCCATCGCCGGGCATTCCTCGGCGAGCTGCGTGGTGTAGCGGGGGTCGCTAACGACGACTTCGCCCTTGTTCAAGACGAGCAAGTAGCTGTCATCACCGGTGAAACCAGTCAGATAAGTAACATTGACGAAGTTGGTTACCAGGAGGGCGTCGAGGCCCTGTCTGCGAAAGAGACGGCGAAGCTTCTCTCGTCGTGCTGTGTGCTGGCTCATGGACGCAGTTGGGACATCGAGGCAGGACGAATTGGATTTCCAAGCCATTTGCTAACATTGACCAGGGATTCTGGCAAGGTGGAAACGCGCGGTGGCAGTCCAACAACGCGGCAAATTCAATTTCTAACGGAGATTTCAGCCGTTCGCCCCATCGCCAGCCCTGGGGTAGGATTTACATCATGAACCCACAACAACTCGAAAAACTGGCCCGGCAACTGCTCGATGGCCGCTTGCCGCTCCATGCCTTCCTGGCCGCCGCCACCGGCGAGGTGACGGCTGATCTCGACGAAGCCCAGCTCGATCTCGACCGGCAGCGACGTTGCGGCTACCCGGAGGTCGTGTTTGGCGAAGGCAAAACCGTCCCCACGCTCTTGAAGATTTTTGAGCGGCTCGTGACCGAAGGAATCGATGCATTTGCCACTCGCATATCGCCTGAAAAAGCAGCGGAGTTGGCCCCCCGTTTCCCAGCCGGCCGCTACAACAAAGTGGCCCGCACGTTTCGAATTACCGCGCAAAAGGTAAACGGCAGCGAGGCGCCAAGGGGTCGCGTCGCCGTGGTGACGGCCGGCACGGGCGACCTGCCCGTGGCCGAGGAAGCCCGCGAAACACTCTTGTGGATGGGCGCGGAGGTCACGGTTGTTTTCGACGTCGGCGTGGCCGGGCCACAGCGCTTGCTCGAACACCTGGGCCAGCTTTCGGATGTCGATGCCGTGGTGGTCATTGCCGGCATGGAAGGCGCGCTGCCCAGCGTCGTGGGCGGTCACGTCGCCTGCCCGGTTATCGCCGTGCCGACCAGCGTCGGTTACGGCGCAAACCTGGGTGGAATTGCGGCCTTGCTGAGCATGCTCAACAGTTGCGCGGCCAACGTCACCGTGGTGAATATCGATGCCGGTTTCAAAGGCGGTTACGTTGCCGGCCTGATCGCCGCCCGCGCCAGCAAAGCCCCCGGTACGAGATCGAGCGCATGAACGTTCCAACTCACGACGCTTCGCCGCTACCGCGCGTGCCGCCCCGAAGTCCTGACAGTCACAAAGGCAACTTTGGACGGGCACTGCTAATTGGTGGATCCCAAGGAATGGCCGGTGCGGTTGCCATGGCCGGGTTGGCAAGTTTGCGAAGTGGGGCCGGACTGGTGACGCTGGCCACGGCCGCCGCCTGTCAGCCAACCGTGGCTGCGTTTGAACCCAGTGCGATGAGCTTGTCGCTGCCGAGTGACGCGGATGGTCGCATTGCCAAGGCGGCCTTGCCGATCCTGATGGAATACGTCGAAAACGCCACCGCGGTCGCGCTCGGCCCGGGACTCGGCCGGAGCGATCACTTGAGGGAAATCGTCGGCCGACTCTACCGCGAGGTAAAGCAGCCGATGGTCGTCGATGCCGATGCACTCAACGCGCTGGCCGCACAGCCGCAGATTCTGCCCCGCGCCGGGGGACCAAGAGTGCTGACACCGCATCCCGGCGAATTCGGCCGACTAACCGGGCGTGACACGATTCCTTTGGACAAACGTGAAGCACTTGCACATGATTTTTCCCAGAAGAATTCCGTGGTCCTGGTGCTCAAGGGGCATCGTACGGTGATTGCCGACGGCGAGCGGCTGGCGCTCAATACGACAGGGAACCCAGGAATGGCCACGGGCGGCACCGGCGACACGCTGACGGGCATTATCACCGCCCTGCTCTGCCAACACCTTTCGCCCTACGACGCCGCCCGACTGGGCTGCCACGTGCATGGCTTGGCCGGCGATCTAGCTGCCGCCGAACTGGGGCAAATCTCAATGATCGCGAGCGACCTGATTCGGTTCCTACCGAATGCCTGGCAGCTTGTCGGCGCTGGCGAGGGGTAGTACCCGCCCCCGAGCCTTGCACGGTCAAGATTCCCCCACGGCGGACGAATCAACTGGCAATGGCGCCCGCTTCGTGTCGCCCGTTATGATACGGGGGTCGCCCTATCCCGTCCGGAGTGTCTTCCATGATTACCGTGCTTGGCCGCGTCGGATTCTGCTGCGTGCTACTACTGGCCTTTGTCGGTTCGGCCAGTGCCGTAACGCGTTTGATCCGGACGACCCAATACCTGAGCGACCCGTCCGGCTACGTCGTCCCCCCGTCGCCGCCCGGTGCCGAAGGTTTTGAACCCCGCTACTTCGCGCTGCCGTATCTGTCGATCGCGCACGCGTCATCGGGTCTGGTATTCATGATTCTGGGACCGATTCAGTTCTTGCCCGCGGTTCGCAATCGCTGGATCCGCTTCCACCGCTGGTCGGGGCGCGTGTGGATGATCGCGGCGCTGGTGGGAGTGGTGACGGCATTGATCTTCGTCCAACGTCTACCCGTGTTTGGCGACCTGTCGACCAACGCTGCGATCGTCTTCGCAAGTAGTTTATTCATCGTTGCGCTGGTGCAGGGCTACCGCACGATTCGCCGCCGAGAGATTGCCCGCCATCGTGAATGGATGATTCGCTGTTTCGCCATCGGTCTGGGTATTGCGACCTTTCGCGTGCTGATCCCGCTGCTGATGATGCCGCCGATCGGTGCTTCATTTTCCGAAGCGTGGGAATCCGTCGCCTGGCTTGGATTTGTGATCAACGTCGTCGCGGCTGAGACATGGATCAACCTGACCCGCAAGCAGCCGCAGCCCGTTCCGCAACGTCCGCCAGTGCGCAATTGCGCGTTGCAAATGAACTAACAGAGCGCGTGGCACTACCTTTGGGGCTTGTTGGCCGTACTGGGCGATCCCTCGGAAACGCCTGTGTGACCGTTGGAGACGGGCGAGCCCGACTGCGTCGCATCCTCCCATTCAAGGGCCAACCAGGCATCGAACACTTTTTCGAAGAGCTTGACTCGCTTTCGCGCTCCCCAGATGTCGACCTCGGGAAATTGCTTCGCGGTCAACTTGAGCGTGACGTTGTGTTTGCGACCAAATTGCACGTCGACAGCCGTCACCTGACGCGTATTGCTGCGGTCTAAGCCGCCGGCTACGCGCAAGATGGCCGCCATCTGCCGCACTCGATTCTTGTCGCGCTCCGAAAGTTGTCGAAAATTCGCGTGTTTGCGCTTGGGGTCGGCACCGCGATGATAGCGCGCCACGTTGGCAATGATTTCCAACTCGTTGGGCTGAAAACCTTCCAACCGGCTGTGCAGGATCAGGTGGTAGCTATGTTTGTGGTGTTGGTCGTAATTGATCAGATAGCCTACGTCTTGTAGTTTGGCGGCGGCTTCGAGCAGCGTCTGGTCGGTCGGATTGAGATGGTAGTGTGGGGCCAGTTGCATGAAGATCGAGCCGGCCAGCCTGGCAACGTGGCGGCTATGTTCCATTTCGCAGCCGCAACTGGCGGCCAGCCGTTCGAGGGCAGCGTCGCGATCGCGCGGTTTGTCGTTGTCGCTGCCGAGCGATCGCTCGATCATCGACAGTAGTAAACCGTCGCGCACGCCGCGGTTGTGGATCTGCACCGAATTGACTTGAAAGCGTTCCATCACGCGGTCGACAATCGCCAATCCCGCCACGATGATGTCGGCGCGATCCGGACTGAGTCCCGGCACGCTGGCTCGTTCCTTGAGCGGAATCTTCCGCAGTCGGTCAAGCAAGTGGCGCACGTCGGCCCGGCTCACCTGGTAGCCGCGCACCGGCATGCCGTCTTGTCTCTTGGCGGCCATGACCATCGCGGCCAGGCTCGTAAAGGTTCCTCCGGAACCAAACAGAATATGTGGCGTGAAGACCGGGTTCTTGGTGTGCTTACGGAGGTGGCGATCGATACCGTCGATCAACTCGCCGAAGCCTTCTGGCGTGGCAGCGTCGGGGTACGCCTCGCTCAGACGAACCGCGCCGAGTTGCGTCATGTACACCGCCTCGATCAGATTGCCGAAGGCCAACACGATTTCGGTACTGCCGCCGCCGATATCGACCACGGCGACGTGCTGGCCGGTCAGGTCGAAGGCTCGCTGGACACTGGAAAACGCCAGCCGCGCTTCCTGCTCGCTACCGATGACTTCGATGTCGATGCCCAATTCATCCTTGGCCCTTCGGCAAAATTCGCCGCCGTTGGCGGCTTCGCGCACCGCACAGGTGGCGATCGTCTTGAGTTCGGTAATCTGGAAACCTTCGGCAATCTGCTTCATTCGTCGCAGTGCGTCGAGCGACTTCTGGATTGCGCCCGGATCGAGCCGACCGGTCTTGCTCAGATGCTCGCCGAGTCGGGTCGACTCCTTCTCCTCGTCTAGGATGCGATAATTCCCGCCCCGTAGCGGCTCGGCGACCATCAGACGGATGCTGTTGGTGCCAATATCGATCGCGGCCAGTCGATGTGCCAAGTCTCGGGACAAGAAAAACTGTTTTTCTTCCATGGGTCGTCCAAGCGATTGCAATGCGCGACCGAACCTTGTGCAAGGATAGCATATCCGGCAATCGACAGGCGAGACTCAACTTTGCCGCAGCCGCAGGGTGCGGGCGGAACACGTCGTGCCGATTGACCAGCGGTCGTGTCACGCCCCATAATTTGATTTTGCCGTTGGACCATGCCACTCGACGGACGCATCACGTGAAGCTCCTGCGTCAAGTTGCGGATCTGCCAGCCGAACTTCGCGGAGGCGCGATCACGATCGGCAATTTCGACGGCGTGCACCTCGGTCACGCGCGGATCGTCGACCGTGTCATCGAGAAAGCGCGCGACCTCGGCGGTGCGGCGCTCGTGTTCACGTTCGATCCCCATCCGGTGCGCCTGCTGCGTCCCGCGCATGCGCCCCCTCCGCTCACTTGGACCGACCGCAAGGCGCGGCTGCTGGCCGACCTGGGCATCGACGCCGTGATCGCCTACCCAACGGACGAGCAATTGCTCTCGCTTTCGCCCGAGGAGTTTTTCAACCAAATTGTCCGCAAGCAACTCGACGCTCGCGCGATGGTCGAAGGTCCCAATTTCTATTTCGGACACAATCGCGCCGGTACGATCGACGTCCTGCGGCAATTAACGTCCGCGGCCGGCATCAGCCTCGACGTGGTCGAGCCGCTGGTTGTCGGCGGCGACTATGTGTCCAGTTCCCGGATCCGTGGACTCCTCGCGGAGGGAGACGTGGCCCAAGCCCGGCAACTGCTCACGCAACCTTACCGTATCCGCGGCATGGTCGTACACGGCGCGGGGCGGGGCATGAAGCTCGGTTTCGGCACCGCCAATCTCGACGCCATCGACACGCTGCTGCCCGGGCCCGGTGTCTATGCGGGCCGAGGGTTGGTGGACAATCGCCGACTCGCCGCGGCCATCAACGTGGGGCCGAATCCAACCTTCGGCGAAGGGGCCATGAAGGTCGAGGTGCACCTGGTAGGCTGGGACGGCTCGCCGCTCTACGGCCAGGCACTCGAAGTCGACTTTCTCGCCCGATTGCGAGGGATCCAGCAATTTGCCGGAGTCGCAGAACTCGTTGGACAATTAAAAAACGACGTCGACGAGGCCCGACGGGCATTCCAAGAATACGAGTTGGCCGATAAGCTTTCCTTCGGCGGGGAGTCTCCCGCCTGACGGCGCGGCTGGCACGGATTCGCCTTTTCGCTCGTCCCCTGATGCCCCTTCCTCTAAACCCCGTGCGAGACGATGCCGATTGCCTGGCCCCGCTTCACTGAACTGATCCGGTCTCACGATCGCTTCCTGCTGACGAGCCACATTCGCCCCGATTGCGACGCGCTGGGAAGCGAATTGGGGATGGCTGGAGTGCTCGAGGCGCTTGGCAAGGACGTACTGATCGTCAACGCCCAGGCGACACCGCCCAATCTGGCGTTCATCGACCCGGACCGCAAACTCAAGACGCTCGGCGTCGACATCGAACCGTTTCACCTGGAAGGCTGCGAGGTGGTAATGGTGCTTGATACAAGCGCCTGGGCACAACTCGGCACCATGGCCGAAGTTGTCCGCTCGACCAAGGCGCACAAGGCCATTCTCGATCATCACGTCGGAGAAGATGACCTGGGAGCCGAGCTTTTCAAAAACACTTCGGCCGAAGCAACCGGACGCCTCGTTCTGGAGGCCGCCAGGCACCTCGGGGTCAAAGTCACGCCCGAAATCGCGCGGCCCCTGTTCGCGGCCATCGCCACCGATACTGGTTGGTTCCGCTTTGGTTCGACAAGCGACTTGACGATGCGCTATGCCGGCGACCTGATTGAAGCTGGCGCAGTGCCCAGCGAGATCTATGCCGCGCTCTACGAACGGGATTCGCTCGCGCGACTGCAATTGCGTGGCCGCATCCTGGCTCGCACGCAAACAGAACTCGACGGTCGGCTGGCACATACGGCTGCGCTAAAGGTGGACTTCGAAGAGACTGGCGCGCTTGCCTCCGACACGGAAGACGTCATCAACATGACCCTGGCGATCTCCGGCACCCAAGTGGCCGTGATCCTTGTCGAGCAACAGAGCGGCGGATTCAAGCTTAGTTTCCGCAGCCGAACGGCGGACGTCGATTGCAACGAATTGGCAAAAGGGTTTGGCGGTGGGGGCCACAAAGCGGCGGCTGGTGCTTTCACAAACGCCCCCTGGCCCGAAGCGCAATCCCTGGTGCTTGACGCTGTGCGCAAAGCCATGCGATAATTGAAACTTGGATGGCGTTACGGCGCAGACTGCGCTTTGTTCACGTGTCGAGTCCGCTGAAGGAGCGTGGCACGCCCGCAGGAGGTGACAGAAACCACGTCCGTCCACCCGCCAACATTGCCCGCCTGATTGAAGCGCCGCGCCAAAGCAAACCCTGGCTCGGTCCTACCGCAACGCGAAGCCGCGGCTTCGCAACCACGCAGATCGGAGGCCTCCCGCCCGATGGCCAGTTCAGCTTCCCCGCCGACCAAACACACGACACCCTCCACCGAGCAGCGGCGAGGATTCTTCAATCACGTCGCGGCCGTCCTGGTGGGCAGTTTGGTTGCCATCGTGCCTGCGGCCACAGGTTTGGCCGTGTTTCTCGATCCTCTCCGTCGCAAGGCCAAGGGCGCCAGCTTCATTCCCGTGGCCCCTTTGGGCGCCGTTCCCGACGACGGCATCCCGCGACAGTTTCCGGTTGTGGCCGAACGCATCGACGCCTGGAACGAATCGGTCCAGCCGATCGGCGCAGTCTACCTGCGACGGCTCCCGGGAGAGTCGCAGCCGCGCTGCCTGACAGCCACCTGCCCGCACGCCGGGTGCTTCGTGGCGTACGACGGGGCGACAAATACGTTCAAGTGTCCGTGTCATAACAGTTCGTTCGCGGTCGACGGGTCTATTATCGAGCCGAGCCCCAGCCCACGGCCGATGGATTCGCTACCCTGCCAAGTCGAGCAGACGGAAATCCTCGTGAAGTTCGAGAACTTTTACACCGGCAAGGCCGAAAAAGTCGTCAAACAATGAAGGCGCTCGTCAACTGGCTGGATAGCCGCACTGGCATTCGCGATCTCGTCCACGAGGCGCTTTACCAGCGCATACCCGGCGGCGCCCGCTGGCGCTACGTTTGGGGCAGCACGCTCGTGTTCGCGTTCTTCGTCCAGGCCGTGACCGGCTTCGCCCTGTGGATGTACTACAGCCCCAGCGCTCAGACGGCCTGGGAGAGCGTGTACTACATTCAGTACGAAACTCAGGGGGGCTGGCTGCTGCGCGGCATGCACCATTTCATGGCCCAGGCCATGGTCGTGCTGTTGGCCTTGCACTTGATGCAAGTCGTTATCGATGGTGCTTATCGCGCGCCGCGCGAAGTGAATTTCTGGCTGGGCCTGATCCTGATGCAGATCGTGCTCGGCCTGTCGCTCACCGGCTACCTGCTTCCCTGGGATCAAAAGGGCTACTGGGCCACGCGCGTCGCGACGAACCTGTTGGGCGTGGTACCGCTCGTCGGACCGCAATTGCAGCAAATCGTCGTCGGCGGAGCCGACTACGGACATCACACGCTCACGCGGTTCTTCGCGCTGCACGCCGGCATCTTACCTGCGTCGCTGGTCTTCTTTCTGGTGCTGCACGTGGCGCTGTTTCGCCGCCACGGCATCCACTGCAAGCAGCCGCCAAAGTTTGCAGACGCGTATTTCTGGCCCGACCAGGTCCTCAAGGACGCGGTGGCCTGCCTGGCCGTGTTGACCGTGGTGCTTGTGCTGTGCCTGCATCCGTTCGATTGGTTCTCGCCTGACGGAGGCGCCGCACTTGGTCCCACTGCCGGCGCCGAACTCGGCGCGCCAGCCGACCCGTCGAATCAATACTCCGCCGCGCGGCCGGAATGGTACTTCCTGTTTCTGTTTCAGTTTCTCAAGTTCTTCGAGGGCTGGGGGGAGCGAGGAGAACTACTCGGTGCCGTCGTGATCCCCAGCTTGATCCTGGGCGGTCTGTTTCTGATGCCGATCATCGGCCGCTGGAAGTTAGGGCATCGGTTCAATATCGCCACGATGCTGATTCTGATGTGCGGCGTGGCTTATCTGACCGTCGAAGCGATCGGCGAGGATTATCAGGCCCATTGGACCGACCCGGAACAATTCGCCGAGATCGCTCCACTGGCCGAGGAGTTGGGCACCGACGATAAAAAGATCGTCGCACATTTCCAGAACGACCCCGCCAAAATCGCCGACTACAAGCATCAATTTCGGAGGTACGAACATTACCGCAAGTCGAAGGAGTATCTGGCCGCCGTCGAAAACGCCGACGAAGAGGCTCATCGAGTCATTGAATTGGCCTCCGCGCCGGGCCGCATCCCGATGACCGGCGCAATCACCCTCTTACGTGAAGATCCCCGCACGCAGGGTCCCAAACTGTTCGCGGCGCATTGTGCCAGTTGCCACACGCACTTGCCCCCTTCCGGGGCGGAATCACCCGTGCTTGCCAAAGCCACGGCACCAAATCTATACGGTTTTGCCAGTCGGGATTGGATCACGGGGCTGCTGAATCCCGAGCAGATTTCCGGACTCAGCTACTTCGGCGGCACCGAACATGCCGAAGGCGAAATGGCCGGCTTCGTCAAAGATACGATGACCGAGTGGCCGGCCGAGGACGTACAGAAGGTTGTGATTGCCTTGTCGGCCGAAGCACAACTCAAAGCGCAGCAGGCAACCGACAAAGAGGACGCCGGCAAAATCGCCGCTGGTCGCGAACTGATCGCCAACGAAGAGAACTGCACGATGTGCCATAAGTTCCACGATGTCGGCGAATTGGGCACGGCGCCCGATTTGACCGGCTACGGCTCGCGCGAGTGGCTAATCGGCATGATAAGCAACCCGACGCACGCGCGTTACTATCCCGACTCCAACGACCGCATGCCGGCGTTTGCCGAACAGGATGGCAACCCGTCAAAAAACCTGCTCGACGCGCGGGAAATTGAGCTGATCGCCGATTGGCTGCGCGGCCAGTGGTACGAGGCCCCCGCTGCCAACATCCCGGTGGCGGAAAACGCCTCCGGCGAGGCCGCTGCCAAAAGCGCTGCCGAACCGTCGGCCTCCAGGGACGCCCAGCCGGGGCAAGCAATTGGTCAAGGTGAATCGCCGGCCGAAAACGAAACGGCCGAATAGGGCCTGCCAGCAACCGCCTGACAGCTAGCCGCAAGCTCCGCGAATCCGGAAAAGTCGCCGAATTCGCTGCATTCCCCCACGACGAATCGCCGATGCATGGAATGGCCAAAAAGCCCTTGGGCAACTAGTCAAGCTAGTGCGTCGTTTCGCGAGTCGCTCTTATGTGGTGCAAGAACTGTCGCCAGGATACACCCGGCATTCGCTCACCCCGACAGTCGGGCATGCGTTGCGGTCGCTGCGGCGCGGGTCTGGTCTCCAACGACGATACCGAGCCCGGCGCCCACGACTCGGGGCACCCGGCGGAAGTCGGCATTGACCTGGAAACCGGACCCTCGGCCAGCACGCGCAGCTACGAGGATTGGGAGCTCGATCAGAACCTGCGTTCGCTTGAAGCACGATTCGGACCGTGGCAGCGTCGACATGCGGCTCATGCCGAGCCGCAGGCCAGTCGGCAGCCACAATGGCGATTCGACGCACCGCACATGTCGATTCCACGACCGCAAACGGCGCGACGGCGACGACGCGCCGACCGGCCGGCCAGACGCTCCAGTCTTGTAGCGCACTCCGTCGTGTGGTTGGGACTACTTACGCTCGTGGCGGGTGGTGGCGTGCTGGGCTGGTCGCTGTCTGAAGGCCGCCCCGACCTCTGGAACTTGGGTTTGACGATCGCTGCGGGGGGTGGAGGCGTGTTTCTCGTCGGTCTGGTTTGGCAGCTCGAGCGGATCTGGCGCAACAGCCGCTTCGCCGTGCAGAAACTTCGCCAACTCGACTCGCAAATCCGACAGCTTGAGCATACCACCTCGATGCTCGGCGTCACCCACGGCTCAGCGTCGCAGGCCTTCTATTCGCACATGGCCGACGGCGCCAACCCAAACTTGTTGCTCGCCGACCTGAAGGGCCAGATCGACATGCTGGCCATGAACTTCGCCCGGCGATAGATCTCCGAACGATCAGAGCTCCAGCGGAAATGGCGTCAACAGTTCCACGCCGGTCTTGGTAACCAGGTAGTTATTCTCCAGGCGGATGCCAGCGCGGAGCGGTTCGCCATAGAGCCCCGGTTCGACGGCAAATACCTCGCCTTCCTGGAACGTGTCGTCCCAACAGGGATTTAAGTGCGGAGCCTCGTGGGGAAACAGGCCGATTCCGTGCCCCAGGTGATGTTCGAACTCCCACGGTTTCTGGTTCAACCAGGCGTGAGCCTCGTCGAACAACTCGCGGCACCGTTTGCCCGGCTTCACCTCGCGCTCGACCATCTCAAACACCGGCAGAATGTGGTTCCAGGCTTCGAGTTGGGCATCGGTTGGACTCCCGCCCACGCAAGTCACGCGCGTGTTGTCGGCAAAATAACCTCGAAACGCTGGGCCGAGATCGAGGATGTACAGTTCCCCGGCTTCGATCTTTCGATCGCGGGGGGCGCCGCCGCGCTCGCCACAGGCATAATCGTTGCCGGTACCGGTTAGCATCTCACCATACTCGCCAACGGCGGCGGCTTGCAGTTCGCTGAACACATGCAACTCGTTGACACCCGGCTCGATCATCTCGCGCGCCCGGGCGTGCATCGCCGCCGTGCCTGCAATTGCTTTGCGCAGCCGGGCGAGTTCGTCCGGATCCTTGCGGCGGCGCATGAAGTAAACATCCGATTCAACATCGATCAGTTCCGCCGACAAACGGCCGGTAACCTCCGTCCCGCACGAGGATGCCTCCAGACCGATGCGTTTCGCGCTGGCCCGTTTGCCGAGCGCATCGAACAGAACGTCTGTCGACTTCTTTCGCTGGTCGTTGCGAAGTGTCGAGAATGATTGAGCCTCATAGGTTCGCAGGTCGTCGGCCACGGCGTCACGCGCCGGCGGCTCAGGACCCACCAGCGTCACGCGTCCGTCGTCGGTGATGGCGACGGCCGGCGAAAACGTCCAGGCAAAACGCGGTCCACAGAAGTACTGAACGTGGGCCTGTTGCGTGAGGATCACCAGGTCCAGCTTCTTCTCTTGCATCAGGTCCAGCAACCGCTTCTGCCGCATCCGCACGGCATCTGGGTCGGTTGCATAAGGATCGGGTGTGGAATTCATCATCGGTTCGTAATTTGCGTGGTGATTTGCTCGCGCGACAACTGGGATTCACATTCTCCAGAGTTCCGGTCGGCTTGCAACCGGCACTGCCTTGCAGCAAACTTAACCTTCGGCGACCGTGCGCTTGCGAACCCAGCTCTTAGCAGGGACAATCAACTCGCACGCTCGCCCACCCTCATCCCGCTTTTGGCTCTCCGCGGAGATACGCATGAAGTCTATCCTTTTGCCAACTGTGATTCTGGCCTCACTGCTCTTGGTCTTTGCCGACGGCGCAATCGCCGCGGATGCAGTGCACGAGGCACACGGTACGGTCTACCTCGACACCAACGGCAACGAGAAGTTCGACGCCGGTGAAAAGCCATTGTCCGGCATCAAGGTTTCGAACGGCCGCGACATCACGACGACCGACGAGCAAGGGAAATACTCGCTCAAGGTGGACGATGACGACATCGTGTTCGTGATCAAACCGCGCGGCTACCGCACGCCGCTCTCCGCGGACAAGCTACCGCGTTTCTACTATATCCATAAGCCGAACGGCTCGCCGCCTTCCGAGTTCCCCGGCGTGGCCCCGACGGGCCCACTTCCAAACGCCATCAACTTTCCGCTCTACGAGCAACCCGAACCAGAAGAGTTTCGCGCGATTCTGTTCGGCGATCCGCAGCCACGCAACCAACAGGAAGTGGAATACGTGGGGCACGACGTCGTCGAGGAGTTGATCGGCACCGACGCGTCCTTCGGCGTGACGCTTGGCGACATTGCCTTCAACAACCTCGACACTTTCGAAACGCTCAACAAGACGATCGCGCTAATCGGTATTCCTTGGTACAACGTGATCGGCAATCATGACATCAACTTTGAAGCCAAGCACGACCAACACAGCGACGAAACCTTTGAGCGCGTCTACGGACCGCCGTACTATTCGTTTGACTACGGCCAGGTGCACTTCATCGTGCTCGACGACATCGAATGGTACATTCCGGACGAAGGAGGCAAAGGCACGTATCGCGGCGGACTGGGCGATGAACAGATGCAGTTCATCCGCAACGACCTTTCGATGATCCCCCAGGACCAGATGGTCGTATTGATGATGCATATTCCCATCGTTGGCGTCCGCGACCGCGAGCAACTCTACCGCCTGATCGAAAAACGTCCCTTCTGCATCTCGATCTCCGGGCACACACACCACCACGAGCACCGCTACATCAAGAAGGAAGATGGGTGGCTGGGGCCCGAGCCGCATCACCATATCATCAACGTCACGGTTTGCGGGGGCTGGTGGAGCGGTGCTCCCGATGAGCGTGGAATTCCGCACGCCACCATGGCTGACGGCGCGCCAAACGGCTATTCGATCATCAGCTTCGACGGCACCAAATATACGCTCGACTTCAAGGCCGCCGGGCGACCTGCTGACTACCAAATGGACATTCACGCCCCCGACGCCGTAGCCGCCGACAAGGTCGCCGGCACGATCGTGTACGTCGATCTGTTCAATGGCTCCGAGCGGTCGAAGGTCGAAATGTCGCTGGCCGGCGGCGATTGGATTCCGCTTGCCCATACCCGCGAGGTCGAACCGCTGCACCAGGCAACGTATGACAAGGAAGCCGCCCTGTTGGCCAAGTCTCCCGAAGCGTTCCGACAGCAGCCCAAACCAAAGCCGTCGACGCACTTGTGGAAAGCCAATCTCAGCGGAAAGCCGACGCCGGGAATCCACTTGCTGCGTGTCCGTGGCACGGACGTCAACGGCAAACTGCATCAGTCGCAGCGCGTGATTCGCATCCTGGAAGCGAGTCCGACGGCGGTCGCATCGCCCTAGGGTTCGGTGGCTTTCGGTTCCGCGAGCCGCCGGGCATGCACATCAGCCACATTCCACATGTAGTGGCCGATCCTGTGCTGCCGAGCCAGATCGATGTGCTTTTTCGCCTCGGCAACGTCGCCGGCCGCTTCGAAGTACAGCCCCAGGTACAAATGCGCGTAGAATCTGCCGCGCGTTCAGTTCCTCGGGCGATGGCTTACCCCGCTCGACTGCCGTCAACACGTCGTCGGGCTGGAGTTCACCCTTGTACAGTGCGTAGACTTCCATCATCGGGACGCGAGGGTCCCGTTTGATCTTGAGCATGTCGGCCCGAGCCGCGGCTTCACCCTTGGAGTGCGCCATGCACAGGTAACGCCATACGGCGTTCTCAACGTCGTTATCGTCGACGGTTTGATAACCCTCGAACTGGCGTTGCCCTTCTTCCCAGCGACCCGCGTAGTAGTAGGAGATGCCGCGTTTCCAGTGCCAGGGCACCTGATCGGGCCGTAGCTTCAAGTAACGGTCGAAATCGGCAATCGACGCATCAATTTGCCCGAGTTTGAACTGCTCGCTTCCTCGGGCGTCGAAGGCCGCGGCGAGGCTCGGATCGAGCTTCAATAGTCGATCATAATCCGCAATGGCTTTGACCGGCTCACCGGCGGCCGCGTGCAGCGCCGCGCGGCGATCGAGCAACTGTTTGTCTTTTGGCCGAGAGGCAAGGGCCTGGGACACGGTTCGCAACTGCGACTCGATCGTTGCGGATCGCTCATCGCTGCTTGGGACATTTTGGGCGACGAGTGGCGACAAGACGCCGAGCGATGCAACGAACAGGCAGGTCAGTGAAGCGCGCATTCGCAAATACCGCGGAAGGAAGGCCGATAGAGGACTCGCCTCGCATTGTAAAACGGTTGCCCAGCTCACACCACGCGTTGAAAGCGGCGCATCGAAAATGGTCGTGCCCCCAAATTCACGAACTTGGAGAGCCACTCGACGGCTGGGTATCGCGCGGTGCATACCGCACGTTCTGTAGCGCCAAATCAATAAAGCGACGAAGTGGCTTGCGCCGAATGCGCACCCGGGCTTCCTCGGCCAGACACCAAAGACGCCGATGGCTATTTTGCCGCGGCCAAGGGTCCTCGATATCTTCCACCCGCATCAAGAATCCCACCATGTTACGGGTCTCGTTTTGCCTGGTTGCGACAAAGGAGCCAAGGGGCTCGTAGCTGGCGATTGTGCCGCGCAATCCGGCCGATTCGGCCGCCTGTTTCAGGATCTCAAGATCGCAGGCGTTAGGTGCGGCAAGACGAATCTTGGGAAACTCCCATCGATTCTGCGAGAGTGGCGTAAGTAGGCAAAACTCCGCTCCCGAACTCGTTACGCGGTAGGGAACTACGCAATATTCGTGCAAGCACACCGATTCATTTTCCATGTTTGCAGTATATTTGGCGCGATTGATGTGTAAATACACGCATTAACGTTTTGCGGATATCGGCCAGCCGTGCCCAGTGCGCGATCCAAGCTAGGCCAAGGCAGTGCGTCTGAAATTGAGACGACTCTCTCAACTTCGGACGGCACGCGGCGTAGCAGCGAACGGCCGCCGGCCCATCCTGAAGAATCACAAGTCTCAATGCATAAATGAGTTAGCGCGCATGCACAAACATTCTGGCGACACCAATGTGGCCACGGCACCGCCCTTGCAAAGAATGCGAGCCAAGCAACCGCATGAATTCCAGCTCGCCGGAGCTGGGGCGGGACCCACAGTCAGAAAGTGAGCCACGGAGGGAAAACAAAACCATGCTCGTACTCAGTCGCAAAATTGGTGAAAAGGTGGTGATCGGTGATGGGATCGTCCTGGTGGTCAAGCGAATCCTGGGGCAGCGTGTCACATTTGGGATCGAGGCCCCGCAGGACGTGCGGATCGTCCGCGGAGAACTGCCAAGATTCGACGAAGCGCCCGCCGAACCAGTGCCGGCGTCGAAGCGAATGCGCAACGAACTCTGGGCCGCACGACCTCGTTAAGACGGTAAATCGCCTTTCTCGGCGATCGCCTGAGGCGGAATTGCGTGCAGACCGACTTGGCTGATCGTAATCCGCCCGGCGAAGCAAAGCTCCACGTCGCGCCCTGCCGCACGCTGGCGATCCTGATACCGCGAGCGATAGTGCAGCTTGCCTTCACGTAGTTCGTACTCGATCGGCAGAGGATGAGGATCGATGTCGCAGAATACGGATTCGGGTAAATCATCCGCGCCGGGATCGGGATCAGGTAGGTTGACGTTCCAGAACGTGCCCGGCTCCGGAGGACGCCTCACGAGCAGTTGCAGCACGTGGCGGGTCCAGCGCAACGCGCGACCCCAGTCGGCCGGCCGACGTTTCATGTATTGGCTGATGGCGATGGCGGGCTTGCCGAGCAAGCAGGCCTCGCGGGCAGCCGCCACGGTGCCGGATAGATAAACGTCGGCTCCCAGGTTCCCCCCTTCGTTTACGCCCGACAGCACCCACTGCGTATCCGGAGCCACACGGTAAAGTCCGATGCGTGTGCAATCCACCGGCGAGCCGTCCAGTGCGTAGCGATTTGGGCCGACTTCAGCCAATGACATGCCTCGGCTCGTGGTGGCAGTATGGCTGCATCCCGAAAGATGCTGATTGGGGGCCACCACCACGACCTTTCCCAGGGAGGCACAGGCCTCTTGCATCGCGGAAATTCCCGGCGCGTCGATGCCGTCATCATTCGTCAGCAAAAAGTGGAGCGGCTGGAAAGTCATCGTCTCCTCGTCGTTCGACATGTCGGCTATTCTTTGACGCTCGGACGTCGCGAAAACGCCCGGGCCACTTTGGCCAGCGCCGCGGCCAGGGCGTCAAGCCGCTCATCGGATTCCAGCAGGATGGGATGGTGCAACAGCAGCGTTGTATTGACGGCCCGTTGACTATGCGGCAACTCGCCGACTTTGCGGCACCGCCGCGCCGTCCGCCGCACAAAACCTCGAAAGCCACTTCCCGTCTGCACACCCTCGGCCTGCAGCGCATGCACAAACTCGTCCCGCGAACGTTCTCCCAATTCGCTGGCTACATAGTGCCAGGGAAGCTTGTAGAACACCGCGTCTTCGGTCGATGTTGCCAGTGGCCTGAGGCCTGGCAGTTGTGCCGTCTGCGCCAGCAAGCGGGCGACGGCTCGGCGGCGGCGTTGATTGTGCTCTTCCAGCCGACTTAGCTGTGGGAGCAATACGGCCGCCTGCAGTTGGCTTAATGGAAAGGCGTCGTTGCCTCGCTGGCAGAAAACCTTGGCCCGCTGGTGTAGCTCGGCGTCGGAAGTCAGGATCGCTCCGCCCCGCCCCGCCGTGATCAGCTTGCTGCCACCAAAGCTCAACACTCCGACGTGTCCCCAGCTGCCGCGCACCGCCCAGCAATCCTTGCCCCAGGGACCTGACAGGCGTCTTCGACCACAAACAGCCCCCCCGCGCACGACGTCGCAAACGCTGGCCATGTCGACCAGCTCGCCGTGCAAGTGCGACACGATCAGTGCTTTTGTGCGCGGGCCAATCGCCGGCGGAATTTCGTGCGGGTCGAGTCGCCAACTGCCCGGAGCAAGGTCGACGAGCACCGGCCGGGCTCCGGTGGCCTCGATGGCGCGGAAGTTTCCCGGGAAATCATATCCGGCGAGGATGACTTCATCCCCCTCACCGACCTTCAAGGCGCGCAACGCCAACTCGACGGCAAACGTGCCAGATGGGCAAAGTGTGACGAACTCCACCGCATGCAATCGAGCAAGTTCCGCCGCAAGTCTATCGGTATGCTCCGCGTGATATCGCCCCCAGCTGCCATCAGCCCAGGCCCGTTCGAGGGCCTCTCGCACGGCTTCATCGGGTCGCGGCCAAGGCGGCGGATCTCCGCAGAGAGCGCGCGGGCCCCCATCAACTGCAAGACGTTCGCTGGACGAATGGAACGGCATTCTTTTGTGCTTGCGTAGCGCCGCAAGTCGGCAAGAAACGGTAACGGGGCGGTTTGACCCACTACGTCTTATTCTCGCCTGCCAGATCGCTCGGCACCAGGGAGAACACGACCGCGTCGCGCTGCTCGTCGCCGATTCGTAGCCGCCGGCGAGCGACACCTTCTCGCTGAGCACCAGCGCGGAGGGCAACCCGCTGGCTGGCCTCGTTGCTGGTGGCTGCCACGATCTCGATTCGTTCGAGCCCAAGTTCCGCGAACGCCCAACGGGCGACCAGCAGCGTAGCCTCGGTGGCATAGCCTTCGCCGGTGGCGCTGGTACGCAGCCAATAACCCAAGTTGGCCCGGCGTGCCGAGCGGTCTATTTGATTGACGCCCGTCGCTCCAAGAAAGCGTCCGCTGGCTCGCTCGATGATTGCAAAGGCGTGTTCCTCGTGATTGCGATACGACTCGCCGCGGTGGTTCAGGAACTCCAGCGTGTCGTTCTGGCCGTAGTCCGCGCCGCACCATGGCAGCCAGCGAGACAACTCAGGCTTTGATTCGCATACCGCGTCATAGATCGCAGTGGCGTCTTCCAAGCGAAAGGCCCGGAGCAAAATCCGGTTGCTGGACAATTCAATCTCGTGGTCGTGCGGCATGATGGCATTCGCGGGCATGGTAGCAACATCCGCTAGCAGGATACGACGAGAGTCAACCGAATGCCTAGAGCCTTTCAGTCCACGCAAAGTTCACGACCGGAAGCCTGGGTTGTCTAGAGAACGCCGTAAAGTCAAAGCGGCATTGCTCGGGCCGGGACGAATTCCTATCGTTCGGCCCCGAGGCAGTCTCTCCCTGCGCCGACGCGGCGTGAGGGGCGGTAAGTCATTGCCCTGTTTTGATCTTCGTGCGAGTCTCCAAAGCCGAGTCCATGCCTGATTCCGCGGCGTCCGCGGGCCGTGCGCGCTCAATCGCGCACGGCCGGCCGGCGGTCATCCTTATTCTGTTCGCCGTCGTGGCAGCTGTCTGTGGCTGCGCAGGAGAAGTGGGTGCGCGTGCGCGAGGTGCCCGCCAATCCCCTGGCTGGACCGCTTCAACTGCTTTCGCCGCACGGTCCCCAACCGACCGAACGGACGCAGTTGCTCGCGCGTCGGTATGACCTCGAGGACGACCTCGAACACGCCAACGCCAAACTCCTGATCAAGCTGAGTGAGTTGAATCAAGAAGACCCGTCGACCGACAAGCTGTATTCGCTCGCGGAGCTGTCGTATCTGGCGGGCAAGCGGGCCGAACCAATGAGCCGCCGCAAAGCGCTCGAGTTCCACGGGCTGGCGGTCGTCCATGCCTATCAGTATTTGTTTAACGAGCGATTCGGGCGGTACCGCAATCCCTACGACCCGGAATTTCGCGGGGCCTGCGACCTCTACAACGGCGCCCTGGAAAGCGCCCTTCGCATCATCAAGAAGCAAGGGAAATTGATCCCCGGCACCACGCAGACCATCCGCACCGCCAACCAGGTCGTCGAAACCACAATCGTGGTTCGCAGCAATACCTGGGCGCAGAGGACTTCGCCGAATTCCGTTTCGTCTCCGACTACGAAATTCGCGGACTGCGAAATCAATACCACAACTACGGACTCGGCGTTCCGCTAATTGCGGTTCGCAAGCACCACGAAAACGCAAGCCCCGAGGAGAAATTCTATCCGCCGGGCATGAGCTTCCCGGTCACCGCATTCCTGCGCTGCATGCCGAATAGCGATCCGGAAAACGGCCATCACGTCGTTCATCTGGAACTCTACGACCCACTTAATACATCGGAGATCAGCGTCGATGGCCGCCGCGTGCCGCTCGAGAGCGATCTAACCACTCCGTTGGCGTACGCGCTAAATCAGAAGGAACTGCAGCACCTCGACTCGTCGACGATCGGACTTCTCAACCCTGCGCAAACCGCCAAGCTGCAAGGGCTGTACATGCTCGAGCCCTACCAGCCCGGTAAAATCCCCGTGTTGATGGTACACGGGCTATGGTCAAGCCCCATCACCTGGATGGAAATGTTCAACGACTTGCGTGGCTCACCAGAAATTCGCAGCCGCTACCAATTCTGGTTCTATCTGTATCCGACCGGCCAGCCGTTCTGGATCAGTGCCGCCCAATTGCGCCGCGACCTGGCCGAGGCCCGCCAGATTATCGACCCGTATCACCGCCAACCGGCCATCAACCAGATGGTGCTGGTGGGGCACAGCATGGGGGGCCTGCTGTCGCGACTGCAGACGATCGACAGCGGCAACGATTTCTGGAGAATCGTCAGCAACGAGCCCTTTGAAGCAATTCACGCGCCCCCCGACACACGGCGGGAATTGGCGGCCGAATTCTTCTTTCGCCCCGTCCCCGAAGTGCGCCGTGTGATCACCATTGCCACGCCTTTTCGCGGCAGCGAGTTCTCCAACGCCGCGACGCGTTGGATCGGCAGCAAGCTGATCACGCTTCCGCAAATGATGCTCAGCGGCCGCCAACAACTCTATAAAGACAATCCTGACTACTTCCGCAGCCATAACCTGCTGGAAGTCAACACGAGCATCGACTCTCTGGCACCCGACTCTCCGATTCTGCCGGTGATGCTTGAGGCGCCCGCCGCCCCTCGGATTCGCTACCACAACATCGTTGGCCGCGTCTCCAAGCATGGGCTACTCGGGCGCGTCACCGGTGACGGTGACGGCGTGGTATCCGTCGCCAGCGCCCACTTCGAACCGGCGGTCTCGGAAATCACCGTCGATTCGGATCATTCGTCGGTCCACCGCCATCCGCTCACGGTCCTCGAAGTGCACCGCGTCCTGCTCGAGCACCTGGTCGAAGTCGACCGACAGCCCCCCAGCAAACTGGAGCATTTGCCGTGGACGGCCTCGTCGACCAATGGCCCGCTCGGATCGGCTGGAGCACCCTTTCCAAGTTCTCCCCAAACTCGGACGGGCGTGGACTCCTTACCGCTGGCTAGTCCCGTTTCAAGGCCCACCGCGCCGTCGAGCCCCCCACCGCTGCCGTAGACGGAGGGCCCGTCGTGATTGACGCGGCCCGCGGCTCGATTCAGAATTGGGGCTGCCGTCGATCCGTCGCACTTGTTGCCGGTACGGACGCGACACCCACCCACCCACCAAATCCAGCCAACCGAATACAACACACCACGCGGAGACCCCCGATCATGTCGCAGCATCTCGAACGTCGCGAGTTCATCAAGCAGGCAATCTTGGCCGGAACGGCCACGGCAACCGTGGGAGTCTTTGGTCGAACCCAGCCGGTCTTGGCGGCTCGAAGTCCGAACGAGAAGCTCAATCTGGCCTGCGTGGGCGTGGCCAACAAGGGCGCGCACAACATCAACCAACTGACGCACGAGAACATCGTTGCGCTGTGCGACATCGACAGCGAGCACCTGGGACCGATGGCCGAGCGTTTCCCCGATGCGGCACGATATACCGACTTTCGCCAGTTGTTTGACAAAGAAAAAAACCTGGACGCGGTCGTCGTCTCGACTCCCGACCACACGCACGCCATGCCCGTGATGCGGGCCCTGCGACAAGGTCTTGACGTATACTGTGAAAAGCCGCTGGCCCACTCGGTTTACGAAGTGCGCCAAATGCGTAACCTGGCCGCGGAGAAAAAAGCCGTTACCCAGATGGGCACGCAAATTCATGCCGGTGACAACTATCGACGCGTTGTCGAAATCGTGCAGTCCGGTCAGCTTGGACCCGTCGAGCGCGTGCACGTGTGGCAGGTGAATACAAATCGCCCCGGCGTTCGCGTTGCCAAGGGCACACCGCCGGCAACGGTCGATTACGATTTGTGGATTGGCCCCGCGCCGATGCGTCCGTATCATCCGTCGCACTTCCATTTCAACTGGCGCTATTGGTGGGATTTTGGCAACGGCACGCTCGGCGACTTTGGCTGCCACTACATGGATCTGCCGTTTTGGGCACTCGATCTCGGCGCTCCGACGAGCATCGAAGCCAAGGGAGAAAAGACGATCGGTGGCGACAACCAGGTGCCGGACAACATGCGGGTCGATTATCAATTCCCCGCCAAGGGAGGCCGGCCGGCCGTGCACCTGACCTGGTATCACGGCGATTGGCGACCCGAGGGAGCGGAGCAATACGACAAGACCGCGGCCGTTCTGTTCGAAGGCACCGAAGGCCGGCTGCTGGCCGACTACGGGACGCTAAAGTACTTCATGAACCAAGGGGAACCGCCGGCCGCGCCGCCACAAACGATTCCCAATTCGGTCGGCCATTGGAAAGAATGGACCGATGCCATCAAGTCGCGCGGCCCGACGACCTGCAATTTCGACTACTCCGGTGGACTGGCCGAAGCTGTGCTGCTGGGCAACGTGGCCTACCGTGCCGGGCAAGCTAAGATTTCCTGGGACGCCGAGGCCTTCAAGACCGACACGGCCGCCGCCGAACAGTATTTGCAGCGCGAGTATCGCAAAGGCTGGACCCTGTAGTCGCAAGGCCGGGCGTTCACGGATGGACTGCGCACGATGATATTCTCCTGGCTACGCGAGCGCCGCCGTCGGAAGATTTTGTCCTTGCCTTTTCCCGGCGAGTGGCTCGTCTATCTCGACCGCAACGTCGCTCACTACCGCCATCTCTCCCCCACCGACCAGGCCCGCCTGCGCGACAAGCTGCGCATCTTCGTGGTCGAAAAAAATTGGGAAGGCTGCGGCGGGCTGACCCTCACGGATGAGATGAAAGTCACCGTCGCCGCCCAGGCCTCGCTGATGGCGCTCGAACTTCCGGGAGACCCGTTTCGCGCGGTACTGTCGATCCTGATCTATCCGGCCGGCTACGCGGTGCCCGAGGAACGGTGGCACCATGGCTGGTCGATCCAACGCGAATCGGCTCGGCTGGGCGAATCCTGGTATCGCGGTCCGGTCATTCTTTCCTGGGCGGAGATCGCCGACGAGTCACGGCATCCGGGTCAGGGCAATAACCTCATTTGGCACGAATTCGCCCACCAGATCGACATGCTCGATCGGAGCACCAACGGCACGCCGCCGCTGGAAACTCGCGAAGCTCGCCAGCAGTGGCACGATGTGATGACCGCCGAATTCAAGCAGCTGCGGCGCGACGCCCACGACGGACGAGCCACATTACTCGACAAGTACGGTGCCGAAAGCGAAGCGGAGTTCTTTGCCGTGGCCACCGAATGCTTCTTTGACGCACCCGTGGAACTGCGCCACCGGCATCCAAGGCTATACGAACTCCTGGCGGACTACTATCGACAGGACCCGGCCGAGCGGATTGCCAGACGCAGCTAGGTTGACATCGCATGTAAAAGGGCTCAGCTCAGCCCCAACACGCGGTTCATCCGTTCGGCAATTTCCGCCAGCTCTTGCTGACCGCCGCCAGACACTTCGCTGGTGGCCCAACCGTGATAGCCGATTTCGTCCAGGGCTTTGAGGATCTCGGGCCAATCTTCGTCGCCCTCGCCAATCGGCACCCACTGCCGCTCGTGACTGTAGCCCTTGAAGTCGAACTTGAGCATTCGCGGACCGAGCTCGCGGATCCAAGTCGCCGAAGGCACGCCGTACTTGACCATGTTGCTGCAGTCGAAATACGCACCAACGGTTGGCGTTTTAAAGTCGTCCACGTACTGCACCAATTGCTCGGGCTTCGTGATAAAGTCATTCCAAACCACTTCGATTGCGATCTTCACGCCAGCATCGTCGGCTTGCGGCAGCACTTTGCGAATCTCTTCCTGCGAGCGAGCGTAAACCTGGTCGTAGTTCTCCGTTTTGGGGTCGGTCACTTTTCCAGGAACAAGCAACACCGTGTTGGCACCGTAGAATTTGGCGTCGTCGATGGCCGTCCGCAGCGCTGCCAACCCCGCGGCACGGACCTTTGGATCGGGATCCGAAAGCCGCTTGTGCCAATGCACCGAATCGATGACGCCGTGAATCTGGATACCGGTGACGTCCTGGGCCCGCTTGGCTTCCTCGCGATCGACGTCACTAGGGCTGTCGACTTCCACGCCCTCGAAGCCCAAGCGCTTGATTAGTTGGAACTTCTCCTCGATTGACGCCCCGGGCACTTTGATCATGCCGTACTTCACCGCCTTTTTCAGCCGCGGCTTCGAGTCGTCGCCAAAACCTCGCGAGACAAACGTGCCGAGTGCCGCGCCGGCCAAGGTGGATCGCAGGAAAGTGCGACGACTGGTGACAAAAAGTTGGCTCATGAGGATCACTTTCGAGGCGTCTCGATTTTCGGAGAAAAAACCGGTCCGCCGCTGTCGGCCGCCGGAATAGCCCAAATTATAGTTGGGCCAGCCAAGAGCTGCCAACTTACAGCCAGTCCGACCCATTTGGCGCTGCCGCTTTGGTGGAATGGTGTCCAGGGCGTTGCTAAGCTTGAAATCGCCCTGAACGACCTACCGAAATCGATCAACTCCCCGCTTTGGTACCCGCATGAAGTCGAGTTGCGCTGCCTGCCTGATTGCTCTCTTGCTAAGTTGGCTGCCTTACCTTTCCGCAGGCGAGCCCCTGCCCGGCACCAAGCCGCTCGAAATGCACGGCGATTTGGCCGACCAGATGGTGGCCGGCATCGATCGGTTTCTGCTCCGCGAGATCGACGAATCGGTGTCCCGGCGGTCGCGGCATTGGAAACGCGACGTCTCCAGCCCAGAGGCCCACAGCCAATCGATCGCTCCCAACCGCGCACGATTGGCGAAAATCGTAGGCGCCCACGACGACCGCGCCCAAGTGCGCGAGATCGAATTCCTGCAGACATCTTCGCATCCGGCCGTGTTGGCGACGGCGAGACACCCCGAGATCGAGATTATCGCGGTTCGCTGGCCAGTGGTCCGCGGCGTCCACGCTGAGGGCCTTTTGCTGCGCCCTCGATCTGCTGAAAACGTCCATGCCCGCATTGTCATTATCCCCGACGCAGATCAGACGCCAGAGCAGTTGTCGGGTCTGATCACTGGAGTCGAACCGAGCGATCGGATCGCGCAACGCATGGCCGAGCGCGGCTGCGAAGTGGTCGTGCCCGCGCTAATCAACCGCCAAGACGACCTCTCGGCCATTGGCCCCCGCGCCACAAACCAACCGCATCGAGAATTCCTTTATCGTCCGGCGTTCGAAATGGGACGACACATCATCGGTTACGAAGTGCAAAAGGTGTTGGCCGCCGTCGACTGGTTCCGCCAGGCACAAGGCGCCGATGTACGACCGATCGGCGTGGCCGGTTACGGCGAAGGCGGATTGATAGCGTTGTACGCGGCCGCACTCGACGAACGGATCGACGCGGCGCTTGTCAGCGGGTACTTCGGCAGCAGGCAAGGAATCTGGCAGGAGCCCATTTACCGCAACGTCTTCGGGCTGTTGGACCAGTTCGGAGACGCCGAGCTAGCCAGCCTGATCGCTCCGCGGACACTCGTCGTCGAGGCCTGCCGAGCACCCGACGTCTCCGGTCCGCCGGCGGCAGGTGAGGGTCGCAATAGCTCGGCTGCGCCTGGGCAGCTGATAACGCCTGCGGCGAGCACCGTGCAAGCCGAAATCGATCGTGGCAAATCGCTGATCGCGGGCCTCGAGACAAAACATCCGCCTCAATGCATTGTCAGTGATGACGGCAGTGGCGCTCCTTATACCGAAAAAGCCGTCACCGCGTTTCTTACGACACTCTATCGCGACGCGGTCTTCGTCCCCCTCACCGAGTCACCTGTGATCGAGCAAGAACTGCCCGACGCCACCGATCGGCATCGACGGGCCTTCGACCAGATCAACGCCGACACGCAGCACCTGATGCGCGAAGGCGAGTACGTACGAGAAGACTTCTGGTCCAAAGCCGACCGCGCGTCGCACGACCGGGAGAAATGGAAAGCATCAACTCAATCGTACCGCCAACATTTCTACGACGAAGTCATCGGCCGCTTCGACGAACCGCTTTTGCCGGCAAATCCGCGCACGCGACAGATCTACGACGAAACGCTTTACACGGGGCACGAAGTCGTGCTCGACGTTTTTCCCGACGTCTTCGCCTACGGCATCCTGTTGCTGCCCAAGAATCTGCAGCCCGGCGAGCGGCGGCCGGTGGTGGTTTGCCAGCATGGTCTGGAAGGACGCCCGACCGACGTCGCCGATCCCGCGAAAGTAAATCCCGCCTACAACCAATACGCCTGCCGGCTCGCCGAGCGCGGCTTCATCGTCTACGCGCCCCAAAACCCCTACATTTTTCAAGACCGTTTCCGCACTCTGCAGCGCAAGGCCAATCCGCTTGGCAAGACGTTGTTCTCGATCATCGTGCCGCAACACCAGCAACTCGTGAACTGGCTAGCCACGCTGCCGATGGTCGATCCGGAGCGGATCGCGTTTTATGGCCTCTCGTACGGCGGCAAGACCGCGATGCGCGTGCCCGCCCTTGTCGAGAACTATTGCCTTTCGATCTGTTCGGCCGACTTCAATGAGTGGATTTGGAAGAATGCCTCGACTCGCGCTCCCTATAGTTATGTTGCCACCGGTGAATATGAGATCTTCGAGTTCGACCTGGGCAACACCTACAACTATGCCGAAATGGCAGCCCTGATCGCGCCGCGACCGTTCATGGTCGAACGGGGCCATCACGACGGCGTCGCGCCCGACCCGTGGGTTGCTTATGAATATGCCAAAATTCGGCACCTTTATGCTGACCTCGGCATCCCCGATCGCACGGCCATCGAATTCTTCGACGGTCCCCACACCATTCACGGCGTTGGCACCTTCGATTTTCTGCACAGACATCTCAACTGGCCCCAACAGCTGAACCGCTAGCGGCCGGCCGAACGTGCATTTTTTTGTAACTTATGCGACGGTTGTCAGTGGGGCGTTGCCGCTTCATACTAAATTAAGGTCTGGCCCCGTTTGATAGAATGGGACGGTTGTGACCCGTGACCCTTTTGGAACTGAATTGCAGCGATTGCCGCATCCCACCGGCACGGCAACCATCCCAGCGACTGCCAACCGACGTACCGCCGAGAACTCCCATGTCGGACGTCCGACCGACCGCAACCGATGCCGCCGCGGATACCGACTTCTCGGGACGAACTCTAAACGGCTATCGATTGCTCCGGCGACTCGGCAAAGGCGCCATGGCCGAAGTCTATCTGGCCAACCAGCTCTCGCTCGGCCGGCAAGTTGCCATCAAGATCCTCCGCAGCAACCTGGCTACCGACGCCACCTACGTCGATCGTTTTCAGCAAGAAGCCCGGGCCGCCGCCCAACTCATCCACGCCAACATCGTCCAGATATACGAAGTGGGCTACGCCGATGGCTCCCATTTCATCGCCCAGGAATACGTCCAGGGGCTTAACCTGGCCGAACTGATGACCCGACGAGGACCGCCAGAAGTTGCCCGCGTCGTGGCGATCGTTCGCCAGGTGGCCGCCGCGCTACACAAGGCCGCCGAGCATGGCATCGTCCACCGCGACATCAAGCCGGAAAATATCATGCTCTCGGCCAGCGGCGAAGTGAAGGTAGCCGACTTTGGCCTGGCGCGGCTGTATCGCGCCGACGAGGCTCAAAACCTCACGCAAATTGGCGTCACGATGGGCACGCCGCTCTATATGAGCCCCGAGCAGGTCGAAGGTAAACCGCTCGACAGCCGCAGCGATATCTACTCGCTGGGCGTCACCGCCTACGAAATGCTGGCCGGAGAACCCCCGTTCCGCGGCGAAACGGCCTTGTCGATCGCCGTGCAACACCTGAACGCTCCGCCGCAGCGGATTGAGAATCTACGGGCGGACATCCCCGCGCAGGTCTGCCGCATCGTGCACACGATGCTGGCCAAGGATCCCAAGGAGCGATATTCCACGCCGCGGCAACTCCTCCACGAACTACGAACCGTGTCGATCGAGCTCTATCAGGATGATCCGGGTGAGGAAGTGGATGGTTGGCAGGACGACCTGCTGAGCACCGTCGAAGCCCGCCGCCAGGCCACACAGCAGTTGGCGGTCGCGATGCGCACCTCGTCGATGCCGGCTGTGCGGCGGCGCGGCATCTTGCCCTGGATCGCTGCCAGCGTGTTGTGTCTGGGGTTGGGGGCCGCAGCGGCCTGGGCTCTGCGTTCAGCACCGGTGATCGTGGCCACCCCCGAAGACCCCACGGCGGTTTCCAAGCACGATACGTCGGCTGAGCAATTGATCTACGCCACACTGCTCGATACTGAAGCCGGCTGGAAGAGCGTCCCCTACTACTTTCCCAACAGTACTTTCGACGTCCAGCGGGCCAAACAGGGCCTGGCATTGCTCTACCTGCGCGACTACGACTACGCCCAGGCCAAGGAAATATTCGACGAGTTTGCGGCATATAATGATGCCGAGGTGCAACTGCGTGCGTTCGGTTTGGCGGGGCAGGCCGTGGTGCTGATCCGCGAAAACAAGTTCACCGAAGCCGCCGACAAGCTCACACGCCTATACCCCCAACGCAACGAACTCGACGGCGAAATGCGGGTGCTCATCGGCGTCGTCCTCGCGGAGCGCCGGACTCCAAGCGATTACCGCAGCTTCCGTCTCTGGCGCGAGTGGCTGCAGCGCGCTCCACGCGGCACGACAACGAATGAAGGCGCGACGGACGGGTAGGCCGACGTAAAGAGCCGCACCGCACCCGTTGACAGCCCCCCGACGTTTTTATACCAACTAGGGTTTGGCCCTTGGCGGGGCCGATAGATTAGAATAGCCTGGTCGCCGTCGAAGGTCGTCCGCCTCCGACAACGCAGACCAACCCAAGGCCACGCCCCCATCGTCTAGTGGCCCAGGACGTCGGATTCTCAGTCCGAAAACCGGGGTTCGACTCCCCGTGGGGGTACTGAACAAGTGTTCACTATATCGCAGGAAGTCGCAGGCCCCGGCAATCCCGGGGCTTTTGCGTTGGTGGTCTGAGTCGCCTGCGGCTCGCTGCTACCCGTTGCGTGCGCATGCTGCGCCGCTTTGCGCCGCTGGGTTGGCGGGAGTGTTGGTAACAGTCGGCGCGACTTCCGGCCCGATCTCCGCCTCGCCCCGCACGGCCCGATCGAAATGGTCGTCGGTGACTTGCAGGTAGTGCTTGAGCGCGATCGCCTCGCTGTTGCCAATCCAACCGCACACGACGTGGGCCGGAAACTTCTCCATCAGCTCGGTCTCCCGCGTGCTCCGCAGGTTCTGAAACGGCTTGGGCCACGGCTTCAGTCCGGCCCGTTTGATGATCCGCATGAGCTGGGTTCGCAGGTTGGCGTTGCAACTGCGGTAGCGGTTGATCACAAACTCGGTGCCCGGCGCGGCTTGCTCGAACGCCTCCTCGAGGTACGGTTTCAACTCGGGGAACATGGGGATCATCCGCGACTCCTTCCCCTCAATGTGCTCCGTCTTCGGGCTGGGCACACGCACCCGATTGTTCGCCCAGTCGACATCGCCCCACCGCATGCTGAGGTGCTCGCTGGGGCAGCGCAGCCCGCCGTAGCGGCTGAGCGCGAACAAGAGCCGCCATTCGGCGTCGGGGCAGGCATCGAGCACTTTCGTCGCCTCCTCTTGAGTAACGAAGTAGAAGCGGCTGGGGTTGCCTCGCACCGCGGACACCAGATCGCCGAACGGATTCTCCGGGATCAGCTTCCGCCGCACAGCCGCCCTGAAGAACTGCTTGGCACGTCCGCAAAGCCGCCGCACGGTGTTTTCAGCAAAACTTTGTCCAAGCAGCCAAATACGGAAGCTGTCGGCGTCTCCAATCGTAAACTCCTTCATCCGCCGATCCGGCCCAAAGCACTCCACGAGCTTCTTGCCGGCCGCTTCCAATCGATTGACCGACCGTGGTTTGATGTCGCTGCGTGCCGTGGTGTATTCGTTGATGAAGTTCTGCAACGTTGGGCCCGCCAGCGCATCCGCCTTGGGAATCAGCCCCACCGCCGCGAACCTCTTGGCCATGCGAGGATGCAGCCTCGCGACCCACGTTGCCAGGTCCGCCTCCATCGGCCGGTTAAGCATTTTGCACTCGAGCAATTGTTCCACGCGGTGCTTCACGCCCTCAGCCGCCCGCTGCGACACCTTGCCCAGCCGCACCGTTGGCCGCCGTCCATCCGGCGCAATAAACAGAATTCGCCGCCGGCCATTTTGATCCGTTGCGATACTTGCCATCTTCATTTCCTTTCGTTTCAAGATTTAGAACTTGGTCGTTGTAAAGTTGCACGGGCTCGCGTCGGTTCGCGACGGGCCACACGCGGACACTACCGGCACGTTTCGCATCTTGCAAAGCAAACGGGCCCGGTGGACGGGGAACTGCCAAAAGTTCCCCTGGCGAGTGCGATCTACGCTGCGTCTGCGTCGTCAACGTCAACGGTATTCGTCTTTTCGTCGGGTGCGGGACAATTACCGTTGACGGTTGACGCTGTTGTCAGTCGGAATCGGCGCGTCGGTTGGCCACGAGCTCCGCGAGGCGATGGTTCCCAGGTGCCCTGCCCAGATTGCACCAGCGCATTCAGTGCAGCTTCGGCCAAGCCCGCCTCCCGAAGCCAGCGGCAGCCCATGTGCGCCTCGCGAGCTGTGACCGCTCCGCCTTTGCGATCGATCCACTCGACGAGCCGGCGCTCGTCTCGCTCCTCGTCCGTCTCGCACAGCAGCGCATAGACACGTCGAACTTCGTGCTTGAACCACTGGGTCATCGTGACGCCCGCTCGAACGCTGTCGACGTCGACGACATGTTCTGACTCCAGCGTTGGGTCATCGGCGGCCCAGCGGACCAAATGGACCACGAGCGCCAGCCGAGCGGCATATTCCTCGAGCTTTGACCACGCTGCGGACAGATCGCCGGTCAAATCGACCTGCTCATGCGCATGGGCATCGTAGTAGGCCTTCCACTCCTCATGCGCTTCCTTCGACAGTCGAACCAGGACCGGCATCGGCTCGTCGTCCTCGTCGAACCTGGGCTCGAGCTCAAACAGACGATCCAGCAGCATGGCAAGCTGTGCTTCCATGGATGGGTCGATGCCCGCATCGGTCCACTTCTTGGCCTTGCGCGGAGGGCAACACACGAGCAGACGCGCCGCCAGACCAGACTCTCTGTGCTGAGTTCCCAGGGCCCGATGCAGAATGGCCGGCTGAATGCCGCCGGTCACACAAACGGAGGCCAGCGGAACGAAAATGGTTTTGGGGATGCCCGTCTTGCGATCCACGGAGATGTTCTCGCCATTGAACATGCTCAACCAATGCGGGAGTCTGCACCGCCCTTGCCGCTGGCGTATCGATCGAACGAGCCAATCCAGCCGGCCAACTCATCTCGGGCCACCAGCACGCCGCACCAGTTTGCCTTGAGAATCGGGGCGAGTGCTTCGACGGTTGTGTCGCCGACCATGCACCGTCTGGGCTGTGGCTCATGCGGCTTGTCCGGCGGCGGATCCGTTGTGTTCTTATCCCGTTTCCAGACGGTCAACGCCTTGTCATAGTTCGCCAGGTCAGTCTGGTACTGCTGCATGTCCGCTTCGTATTGCTTGAGCGCCTTCGCCTGGCGATTCTTGATGGGCCGCATCACGAGCGAAAACGCCGGCGTCTTGGCCGTGCCGCTCTCGCCCACGATGGCTGTCCAGATGATTGCTGGCGCGTTCCACCCAGGCTTGAGTGTCAATCGGCGCGTGTTGCCAATCGCCGACGCCAGCACGGCCAACAACGGGAGAACGATGTACGACGCGTCACAGCAGATTGCCCTTGCTGCAACAAGCACAAAGCTTCGAATCGGTTCGGGCAACACCTCCGTCGGAAACGGAGTGAAGCTCACGACGCGGGCGCCTGATTTCGCCGGAACATTGCGCTGAACAAAATCTGCTTGGTCGGCCAGTTGCTCCAGTTCGTCTCGCATTGACTCGGGCTCCGCTGCGTCGCCATGTGATTCGATCCACTCCACGATGTCGCCCTTCTGCGGCAGGTCAGGCAGCTCTACCACCTTGATCGTCGGAGGAGGCTTGAGTCGCTCCAACAGACCGACGACTGCGTCTGCATACTCAAGTCCAGCCGGATCGTTGTCGGGCAGAAGCACGACCTCCCTCCCGGCGAGCGGACTCCAATCGGTCTTGTCCGACGACTTCGATCCATGCGCCGAAGTGGTCGCGATCAGTCCGAGCGATCGGGCCGCTTCCACGGCCTTCTCGCCCTCGCAGACGTAGACCCGCTTCGCGTCACGCAGGTCTTCCGGGCGGTACAACGGCCGAGGCGTGGACATTCCCGCAATTCGCCAGTGGTCGCCATGCAGGCTGACTGGCCGAATCTTCTTGCTGCCGTCCGGCAAGTCCCATCGAACGACCACGCCGACCACAACTCCGCTGTCATCGCGGTAGGTCCATCGGGCCGTGGAAGGGCCATGCCGCCGCTCGAGCTCGTGGATTGCCTCGTCAGCGGTGGCGAACGAGTTGCCCATCGTTTTGCCGTTTGCCTGTCCACGGTATTGGTGTTTTTCCCGGGCTGGGTGCAATACCGTTGACGTTGACACTGCAAACAGGTCTGTCGGCTTGAGGCCGAGCGCCGCACAGATTGCATCGACTGGGCAACCGGCGTGACACTTGAGCAAGACCCGGCCGTCCTCCCCCTCGGCGATCGACAGGCTGGGCTGCCGATCGTCGTGGGCCGGACAGCAGGCCGACCAGCCCGTGCCTGACTTCTTGGCATCAGGCAGACTTGCCTCGAAACGGGATGTGCTGGACAGCCTCTATGAAGGGCGTCAACGTTTTACCACCGATGAATGGAAGCAGTTCTTGATTCGGAGCATCGGGCTGGAGCCGCAGTCGCTCAGCCCTCGGAATATGGATGCCCTCCTCCTGCGCATGGTTCCCTTTGTTGAGAATAACTACAACCTGGTTGAACTCGGTCCGCGTGGAACTGGCAAGAGCCATTTATATCAGCAAATATCGCCGTACGCTCACCTGGTTTCCGGCGGCAAAGCGACGGTGGCCCGCATGTTTGTGAATAACAGCACGGGGCAGCGCGGCTTGGTGTGTCAGTATGATGTGGTGTGTTTCGACGAGGTGTCCGGCGTGTCCTTCGATCAAAAGGACGGCGTCAACATCATGAAAGGGTACATGGAGTCCGGTGAATTCAGCCGCGGAAAGGAAAGCATTAGGGCTTACGGCAGTATCGTAATGGTCGGGAATTTTGAAGTCGATGTGGCACATCAGCAACGAGTCGGGCACCTATTCGGTCCGATGCCGCCCGAAATGCGAGATGACACCGCACTCATGGACCGAATTCACGGTTACCTTCCAGGCTGGGACGTGCCGAAAGTCTCCGAACAAACAAAGACGAACCATTTTGGGCTGGTATCCGATTTCCTGAGCGAGTGTTGGACCCGCCTAAGAAGCCACAATCGGCTATCGACCCTGCAGGGAAGAGTAACGTTCGGAGGTGCATTGAGTGGTCGGGATCAAAACGCAGCCAACAAAACAATCAATGGCCTACTCAAGCTCATTCATCCTAGCCCGGACGAAGACGTGTCTGACAAAGACCTTGAATGGGCAGTGCGTCTGGCATTGGAATCTCGCCGACGCGTCAAGGAGCAACAGAAGCGAATCGGCAGTGCCGAGTTCCGAAACACGCAGTTTAGTTACGCGCTTGGCCGCGACGGCATCGAACAGTTCGTCGTCACCCCGGAATTGCAGAGCGAGGACCATATCGGCCGCGATCCATTGCCGCCTGGACAAGTATGGGCGATTAGCCCCGGCGGCCAGGACGAAGGTTCGGGGCTGTATCGCATCGAAGTTTCTGAAGGTCCAGGCAATGGGACGCGAATTCTCAATCGACCGGCTCCTCCGTCGTTCTCTGAGTCAGTGAAGTACGCGGAAGCCAATTTGTATTCTCAGCCGTCTCAACTTGTCGGTGACCGCAACCCGCGGGAGCACGAGTTTTCAATTCAGCTGCGGGCGTTTGACGCCAGCAAGGGCGGAAGGTCGCTAGGCATGGCCGCCCTCTTGGGCCTCTGTTCGTCACTGATAAACCGCAGCCTACGCGGCGGCTTGGTTGTTGTAGGGGGATTGAATCTCGGTGGGTCAATTGATCCGGTGCACAATGCGATTGATGTCGTCGAATTGGCGGTCGAGAAAGGCGCGTCCGTTGTCCTCATGCCAATTTCATCGCGAAAACAGCTCTTTGAACTGTCTGACGATTTGGCGACGAAAGTGACGATTGTGTTTTACGGTGATGCACGGGAAGCCTTAATTAAAGCAATTGCCGATTGAGGTTGCGCAGGCAACTGCATCGGTTGGAAACGAGCCGCTGTCGACAGCGCCCGTTGCAGGTGGTGCTACAAGCGCACAAACATTGATGGAAACGAACCCCAAGACGCGGGCATTTGCGTATTGGATACTCGGATACCAGGGGTTTTACGAGCCTGTCGTGCGAGCGTGGTTTGAAGATCACGGACTCTCCTCCGTCGCCGAACGTTCCATCAAGGGACACGAACTGATTCCATCGGGCGAACGACTGGCCACAAGCGGCACTTTTCCCTGCTTGCCTGAGCCGCTTCGTTCGTGGGGCATTAAAGAGTTGACGCGAAAGTGCCAAACCACGGGCGGCCGTGTACAGCTCGACTTGTTGCTGCGCTCACCGGACGGTTTGATTTCGGGTGAATGCAAGAGTTGGGGCGGCTTCAGTGGGCCGGTTACTTGGAAGGATGTGGACCGATACTTTGTTAGCGGTCGCGACGGTCTATTCCTGCTACTGTCTGTAGTTCGCGGGGAACCTGTGGCAGAGAGTTATCTCGTTCTGTGGAGTCGCTCTGACGAACATACTCAAATTGAAGTGAGGCTTAGCGAAATATTCGAGCGTCCAGTGCGATTGTTCTATATTGACGAGATTCTCGCTTCGCCGGGCCCATTGGCACGAATCGCCATCGAGGATCGACTTGCTTTCCTCGATGGTTCGGTTGCACTCGTAAAAAAACTCCTTGGCAAAGAGGCTGAGTGACCTAATTCGCGATACCTATCTTGATTGGCTCGCCGCGGTCAGGTGATAGGCTTCCTGACTCGCTTGACAATGCTCGACCACTTGTCCTCAAACTTCTCCACGTCGGCGATCATTACGTTGTCGACGCCGCCGGCGAGGTCGGGGGCCTTACCGTGCTTGGCAGTGTACTTGTCGGCGTATTTCTGGTTGCGCGCCTTCTGGATGCGGCAGATGGTGCGGTGGGATAGGATGAAGAACCGCTCGGTGAATGCGTCAGTGTCGCCCGCCTTGATGTCGCACAAGACCCAGAAATCCGGGGCGTGCGGGCTGTCCTCCAGGCATTTCTGGGAGATGCCGGTGACGAAGCGGCCGTGCTGGCTTGTTTTAACCTCGATCTTCAGTGCGCGATTCTTTGCATCGCTGATGGCGTAGATATCGACGCCCTTGCGGTTGCCATACGTGATGGTGGCGAACACGCCGCGCTTATTGAGCTCGCTGCAAACGCGATATTCGCCCGCAAGGTTCAGGAGGTACAGTTCGATTTTCGTCATGTCACTAACGAGCGATTCGTGATGGCGCGAGTGTGGTACAAGTATAGTCGCCCGCGGCCTGGCGTTGAACGAAACAGTGCGGGCGGACATCGCGAAAACCCAGGCGGTTGTGGAAAGGCGGGTGATGTGGTATTCGGGAAGCTTTTTTGGGGATGAGACATGGGCCAGCGGGTGTGGGGAATCAAGCTCGGTTCGGGCGGGATTTGCGTTGAGTTCTGCCGGCGGCACGGCATCGTCGGCGTCGGCTGGCAGGACGTTGATCCGAAGCTGCTTGCGAGCGGAACGCGTGACGAGTTGTGGTCGCATGTGAAAAGCGTGTGCGCGTTCTACAAGCAAGACCGCGAGGTAGGGGTAGGCACCGGACAGCTATTCCGCTTCGGACGCGAATGCGCGGCGGGCGACTACATTCTCTACTACAACCCGATTGGGAAATGCGTGCAAATCTGCCGCGTCGCGTCTGACTCGCTGTATCGTGATTTCGAGCTTGAGGACCAGACCGATATCTGGCACTACCGCCGCGTCGAGTACCCGGTGCCTGCGATCAAGATTCTCGATTTCTACGGGCGGCTCAAGGGCAGCTTGCTCGGGCCGAGGATGTCGTTCTGGGAAATCGCCGAGGCGTTCGACATTGTCGATCAAATCGTGCGCGGCCAGTCGCCGAACCTTATCGCCGCGCCGGACAAGGACGTGCAGGATGCCTACCATCGGCTGCAAACGCTCATCATCCGGCGCTCGGAGGCGCTCAACGACAAGGATTGGGAGTGGCTCGTCGTCGACTACTTGAAGCGCAAGGCGCGGTGGTGGATGAACGGCGGGTGGGCAAGAATCAGCCCATCATCGATGTCGAAGCGCGGTTCGATCACGGCGAGCTGGGCGAGGAGGTGTGGCGGGTGCAAGTAAAGCGGTACCAAAACCAGCCGGTCGGCTGGGCGGAGATTGAGCACGATTTCGAAAGGCTGGGCATCGGCCGGTTTTGCTTTGTGTCAGTGTTCGGCTTCACCGACGAGGCGCGGCGGGAAGCGGATGCGGCTGATATCCGGTTGCTTGAAGCCGGCGATTTCGTCCGGTTCCTGCTAGGCGGGAAAGTGCGGGCAGAGCTGCAAGAGAAGCTGCAATTGCCGATCTTCGGTGTTTGAGGCTGCCGAGGATCCGCTTGCTCAATAGAATAATCCCGAGGGCGGGACTCGCGTCCAGCCCTCGGGGCTTCTTGCTACAGCACATTGACGATCCGCTCGGTCAACCGCTTTTCGCCCAACACAATGTTGAGCTTCGAGTTGGCGGCAACCTTTTCCAGGACCTCCAGCTCGCGGAGGCGCATCAGGGTCGGGTTGTCGGCTAGCAGCTTGGCGGTGTTGACTTGGCTGCGCATGGCGGCCGTTTCCTCGCGGCGAGCGATGAGGTTGGCCTCGGCGGCCTTCTTGGCCTCCGTGACGCGGTTCATCAGATCCTTCATTTCGCCCGGCAGGATGATGTCGCGGATACCCACGGCAATCAGCTCCACGCCCAAGGTCTTGGCACGCGCACGCACCATGTCGGCCAACTCGCTCGCCACGCCGTCCTTCTCCATCAAGAACGTGTCGAGCTCGCGGGCACCCACCACGGCACGCAGCGCCAATTGGGCCTCGCGGTACAAGGCCTGCCGCACGTCGTCCACCGTGCTCACAGCCGTCCGGGCATCGGCGACGCGATACGTGACGACCGCGTTCATCCGCAGCGTCACCTTATCGGCCGTCATAATGTCCTGGCCGGCCACGTCGAACATCGCCTCCCGCATATCCTCCTCGACGAACTTGACCTGGGCCATGTTCTTCCAGAAGGCGTAGCGGCCCGGCGGCAACGTCTCAACGAAGTCGCCGTCGATGAACAGCACGCCCACGTGGTGCGCCTGCACGGTGGCCAGCTCCAGCACGCGCTCGACCAGCGGCGACTGCACGATGACTTTCAGGTCCGGGTGCTCGAAGCGCACATGCCGCGCATCGACCACCTCGACCTTTACGTCACGCAGCGCCGTCCAGTAGGCGTACAGGCCCGGCGGCAGGATGTGGCTGAAGCGACCCTCGATCCAGACCAGAGCCCGTTCGTAGTCCTTCAGGTCCAACACCACCGCGCGGTCCTTGAGCGCACCCGAGCGCGAGATCACGTCGAGCTTCTCGTGCGCGAGCCACGGCGCACGCCGCGAGACGACTTCAACATTGACCTTGCCCAGCGGGTCTATGAACCAGTGGCGACCTTCGCCGAGCAAGCCCTTGAACTCGCGGTCGCGGAAGTACAGACCCATTTCGTAGCTGCGGATCTTGATTGTCTTGATGATGAAGATGTTCATTGGAATTGCCTCCTCTCGGTACATGAACTGATAGGACGTTCGAGCCACCGAGTTAGTTCACAAATAAAATGCCGTTGGGGGCGAAGCGAAACGTCGGTCCCACATCCGTATGCGGAGTGCGCTTGAGCCTGTGCTATCCAAGGCGTTGATTTCGCTTTGCCGAGGGCGTTGCTTGAGCATGGCTCGCGCTTTGCCATCGGCGTCGGTTTGTCGTTGCCAAGGACTCGCACAAGCGGTATCTGCGCACTGCAGGGCACCGTCTTGTGTTTGCCACTGGCACGTGGCACGTTGCGACGCTTGCGCCGCACGGGCCCGCGTCTTTCAACGCTGTGCCAGCGGCAGACCTACGCTTGCCCGCCCCCGCGGGCGTTTGGTAACGCTTTCGCGCCGGAGCGGTTTTTAGCCGCGTTTGGTACGGGAGTCGAACCCGTGACAGCCAGATGCAAAGTCTGGTGCTCTACCCACTGAGCTAACCATCTGTTGGTTACGGTAGACGCAGCTTTCTGCAGAACCCATTCGCGGAACACACGTGCAGCAATCGCCTCTCATCAAGGACGAGCCGCCGTGCGCCGCTGGAACTGGCCGAATCAACCTCGCTTCAATCTCCTTTCTGATTTCGCTTCAAAGACGCCGGCGGGAGTCGAACCCGCTAAAAACTGCTTTGCAGGCAGTCGCCATGCCGTCTGGCTTCAGCGTCGCTGTTATTCCTTCAGGAGGCTTTGTATCTGTTCGATGACAGGCTTCCAGACTCCGAGTAACTGCTCTCGCTCCAGGGCACCCCATTTTCTAAGTGACTCAACTATCCGAGTGAAGTCGTCGCATGCAAATTTGGCAATCATCCAGATTCGATACGCTTGTTGCTCGGTGAATACCTCAGAGGGCATCTGAAAGGCAAGATCCTCCCAGGACACGTAGAGGGACGCGTTTTTTCTGCGATTACGATACGCGATCGCCTGTTTCGTGAATTGGAGATGCTGCGCTGCCGCCAATTGACCCTGCTCTTGCTCCGTTAGCAATTCAGCTGCCTTCAAGAGATCCATCGTGTGCGATTGGAACATTTGATCGTTTATGATCTTCTCTTGGTGATTTCGGAACCGTCGGCTCAGCTTCTTCCAGTCAACGGTCGCACCAACGAGGACGTCGATGGCGGCGTGATATAGCATCATGACTTTGCCGAGTTCTTCTCTTGCTAGGTGACTAAGAGCGTACGTCCGTGCAAAGTACTTATGTTCGTAGAGGAGCCCTGCCTCAGCGGCCAGTGACTGCGCGTTTTTGAGTCCCTTTTCGCACCCGTCCAACAGTTGCTCAAATGAAAGGTGTTCAAGTTCAGTCATCGTGATGCTTCCGATTGTGCGTGCCACTGACCACTTCGCTTAGTTCTAAATGTTCCTCAATGTCCCCGCCAGGAATTGAACCTGGTCCTCGACCTTCGCAGGGTCGGATGCGAATCCGGCACACTCCGAGGACAAATGCGCGGTGATCAGGCCTCACCGCGGCTCGTTTTCGTCGGACAGCTGCCGCCCGGGCTCTGCGTGCCTGACGGCATCCTTCGGCAGTTCGTTGCCGTAGATGACCGACAGGACGGCCGGGAGGTAAATGTTCAACATCGACATGGTCGTACCAATCAGACGCTGAATCGTCTGCTCGTCGAGATCGTCGTCGGGCAGAATCTGGGCCGCCTGAAACCGCAGCTCGCCCTCGTCACAATCCATCTCGAACTTGCCGACCTTCAGACCGCAGTTGATCCGCGCCACGGCCTCGGCGATCGCCGGCCGCGAGCCTGGCGGAACGCGAACCGGCGAGTGACCGAAGACCTGGAACAAGCTGTCATCAGCGTCAACCCGAGCGAAGATCCGGTACGTGCCGACCTCGCCCCGAAAGTCCGTGCAGATCGACAGGTCCTCGCTGCGCGACCAAAAGCCGATGTGCTGGTTGGTCAGGTGTTCGCATAGTTTGTCATAGGCTGCGTTCATGGTAAGCCTCCCTTCGCTGCGATCCACCGAAGTCGTCGAATGAACGACCGCACACGCGACGGCCTCTGCCGACGGTGGCTTCGCCGTCACCCCGCCGGCTACAGGCTGGCTAAACAGAGCTCGTCTCAGTGCTGTCAGGATTGTTTGCAACATGATCATTCAGTCTGTCGCCTTATCAGTGCCTCGCCGAGGAATCGAACCTCGTCTTGCAGTTTCGAACACTGCCGTGCTCATCCGGCACACCCGCGAGACGCATTGTTCAAGTAGCCCATCCAGGAATCGAACCTGGTCTTGCAGCTTCGGAGGCTGCCGTGCGATCCCACACACTCACAGGCCATAGCGTTACAATGAATGCAGTTCTCCCAAACGAAATCCGTGACTGCGATGTGCCATGCTCCGCCTGCCGCAAGACGACGCCGACGTTTATCTGGTATTTCTGGAACGAGCGATCACGCATTTGCGGATGCGGATACGCTACGGAGAGCAGATCGCAATTGACGAGGTTCACGACTATTTGGACGCATTGCACAATGTCCCAGCTTTAATTCGTGGCGACGGCGAGTGGTTCACCGAGGCAAACATCGCCACAGATTTGGCGCGTTACGACAATCGGTGGTTGCAGGAGCCCGGTTCTGATCTGCGAAGATCTTTAGTGACTATGCTCGACGACGCCCGTAGCGGGCCTGCGACAAGCTGAAAACTCTTAAGAGCCGACGACTGGATTCGCACCAGCATCAACCTGTTTACAAGACAGGTGCCTTTCTGTTTCGAGCCACGTCGGCAAGCACGAGCGCGAGGAGTCGAACCCCGTCCGTCAGTTTTGGAGGCTGACTGCTCTCCCAGGAGCACACTCGTGTAAGGCCCGCAGGAACAAGCCCTGCGGGCAACTGGCTACTTCTCCAGCGGAACATTCCAGTACGTCTCGCTGATAAACTTCGACCAGCTTTCGATCCGCACGCTGTCGCGGGCGTAGATCGGCTTCCACGTCGGCCGGACCGGCACCTTGTGGAGCCGCATACCGGCCTGGTGCGGCGTGCGGTCGGCCTTTCGCTTGTTGCAGCCGATGCACGCGAGCACGCAGTTCTCCCACGTCGAGGTGCCACCGTGCGACCGCGGAATCACGTGATCGATCGTCAACTCCTCTCCGCCCGGCTGGCAGCCGCAGTACTGGCAGGCCCAATGGTCCCGCTTGAATACGTTGCGGCGGCTGAAGCTCACGGCGGCGGTCGGCAGCCGGTCGTACTCGGCCAGCACGATCACCTCGGGCACGCGCAGCCGCAGCCGCACGGCCTGGATGAACCGCTCGCCTTCGTCCGGGCGCAGCTCCGACCAATCGGCCCAGGTGTAGAGCCGGTAGTCCGCCGGGTCCACCACGCGAGCCGAGTCGTTCCACAACAGCACCAGCGCCCGGGCCACCGTGGCCACGTTCACCGGCTGCCAGTTGCGGTTGAGCACCAGCGTTGGATGTTCAAGTACCTTTGCGACCATGCTTCACTTCCTTTCAGGGTGTCCGAGCGGAGTTGAACCGCCACCTTCTGGTTCACAGCCAGACGTGCAGAAACCGCTACACCACGGACGCCATATATATTGTCGTATTCCTCAAAAATGCCCCGACCAGGATTCGAACCCGGAATGCCTTGTTAGAAGCAAGGAGTGATCGTCCGTTTCACCATCGAGGCTCACGTATCGTTCACGAGCGGAAGGCAAGGGATTCGAACCCTCATCCCGACGAGCGGGAACCGCCTTAGCAGAGCGGCCCGGCCAACCGTATCCGGCTTCTATGGATGCGCACCTGTCAAGCTCCTCATCCAACGTTGAGTCGTGATATACTTTCGCCTGCCTGGTGAAACGGAGTTGAGCTCTGCTGAAGAGCAACCCAACAAGGGATAGCCAGGTCAGGGCGGGTGAATGATTCCGTGACGGCTCTGGCCGCACGCCGCGGCTGGAGCCGTGCTGGGATGCACATTCATTTGTCCTGCCATTCCTCAAAACACTTCTTCTGTCGGTTCAACGTCATGACTGGCGGCTTCCGCTGATCGTTGTGGCCGAGGCCAACGACTAGCTTCTATCCGTGCCGGCATCATCGCCGATCACCCTATGCCCTATGCGTCCTGGACGCTCTCGGGAAGCCATAATGAAAGCGATCCCATCTACCTTTCGGTGAGCCTAACTCGTACCCGCCGGATACTCGGTCGCTTTCCAGTCTCGACGTCAGTCGTTCAGACGCTCCATACTCGCACCGATCCAATCGCTACGCCGGCGTAAGGGAAGGGGTGTAGTGAATCTTGTCCTCCCACTCGGTCAGCTCCGCGTTGCAAGGCGGCACGCCGGTCTCCAGGTATTTCCACAACTCCACCAACAGCTTTCTTGCCAGCGCCACAATTCCAATGCGACGAAGACGCTTGTTTCCGGCCGCGAATCGATCGTGATACCAACGGCTCAGATCGCTGCCGGGTTGGAATGCCAACCATCCCCAGGCGATTTCGACAGCCATTGTTCGCATCCGGCGGTTTCCAGCCTTTGTAATTCCCTGATCGCGCTCCAAGTTGCCGCTGCTATACGGACTGCCGGTCAGCCCCACGAGCGCACCCAATTGACGACGATTCTTGATCTTTCGCCAGCCAAACACCTCCTGCACGTACATCCACGCGCTGTTGACGCCGATGCCCTTCACGCCCAACAACGTCCGCACCTGGGCGACGCTCTTGTCAGTTTCGTTGCTGCGAATCCGGGCGGCACGCTCCTTTTCCAGCTCGCGAACCTGTCGATTGACCACCTGCATCCGCTCGAACTCCCGCAATACCCGTTGCCGCAAATCGCTGGTCAACGGCGAGCCATTCCAAAGCCGTATTGCTTTGAGCCGTTTCGGTAGCCAGCGGTTCACATCAATCACCACGCCGCAACCGATCAACAGCCTCTTGATTCGATTGATGTGGCTGGTCTGTTCCGCCCGCAGCGTTTCCAACTCGCGATGCAAATGCCGAACGTCCTCTTCCGCTTCACTCGGCACCGTCACCACGCTCCAGACTTTCGACTCGCCCTGATGCCAGCGCACCAACATGGTCAACAATTGTTCCAAATCCAGACGATCGGTCTTGGCCCGTCGCTGCCGCCGCGGCACTTGAATGCTAGACGAGTCAACCACCAAGTTTGTGACGTTCTCAGACACCAGCCAACGATGCAGCCAAAACCCATCACGGCCTGCCTCGTAACAGCTAATCACCTCCACATCCGCAGGCAGACCAAAACGTTGCTTACTCTCATTGATCTCTCGTTTCAGTGCCTGAATGCAACCGGCAGCGATCTCACGTCGCCGCGGCTTCTGACCCAAACCCACGGTGAACCCCAACTTCCAGGTTCGCTGCCCTAATTCGAGACCCAGGAACAGTACTGGCTTCGTTGTGCTGCAGTCTTGCGGTCGAGTGGCCATGATTGAGCTCCTCAAAACAACGGATAAAACAATCCCTCGTGACTCGGAGCCTAACGCAGTCCCTCGCCGCTGCCATAGCATCTACCTTCCATTTCATTCCTCAACGATCACGAAGAAATCCTTCGGAACTTCAATCGCGTATTGTCCATCGTCAAATGTCAGGTCCACGCAATCTGGGTTTAAGGCATTCGGGCGAATCTGCACCCTGATTTCGTCGCCACCCTGAAACTCACGCTCCGGCGGGTTCCAAACCTCTACCGGGCCAAGCTTCAAAAAGTGATGTGCTTTCCCTCTTTCGCCGACGAACCGGATCAACACAGAATCGGCCATTTCACGTCTCCATGATTGATGAGTGGACCCACCTGGAATTGAACCCGCCGCATTTCCAATAGACACTGGTCAGACTGCCAGCCTGATGTCTTCCCTTTGGACCATGAGCCCGTGTTGTTCAGTGGACCGCCGGGGAGTCGAACCCCGATTTCCTGGTTGCAAGCCAGGCGTCTTCCCGTTGGACGAGCAGCCCAATTGCGACGTAAACGGTGTTCTGTCGTGGTGCCCTGAACCAGAAGTCGTACCGTATAATGGCGATCATGGGTGGAGACAACGAGCTACAGTCACGGTCACAGTTCAACTTGCGAACTCTGTTCGTTGCCGTGACGGCTATTTGCCTTGTCGGTGGATTCTGGCGTATTTCACCGGACGATGGCGAATGGAACCTTGTCGTAACGGCAAGTTCGATCGCATTATCTAGTAGGACTCCTCACCTCTCAGGGAGTCCTGCTTGGCATGGTTTGTGGGGCTGCGTTTATCGTCGTGTACCTGCTCACGCTCTTTGAGCCGGATCCGTCGGGCCTTGGACCGTTGTCAATCGTGATGCCGATTCAATTTGCTGCTGCAGCGATTCCGATGGCTGTTGCAGCCTGGTGTGGCAGAAAGCTCGCCGCTCGACTTTCGTCAACGATGTCCGACTGATTCGCTGCGCAACTCGGTTGCAAAGTGATCCCGGATGGAGTTGAACCATCTGTTTCCTGGGTGTCATCCAGGCGTCTTAGCCGTTGGACCACGGGATCGTCAGTGACCGGAGTGAGAGTCGAACTCACAAACACGAGGCTCTCGACCTCGTCGCTTTGCCAGTTTGCGTACCCGGCCAAATGTCTGCTGCGCGGCGGCTTGTCTGATGACTACCGCCTTCGGTCTTCATCCTCGCTAATCGCTCGGCGGCCTCAGTTGCTAGTAGCAGGTTCGGGTGTCGCACCCGACGGTCCGGGCTTATGAGGCCCAGCTGAGCACTGGCTCGCCTGCGTCGTTCAACGGGTTCTTGCCCGCCAACAGTTCAGTGACCAAGGGGAGACTCGAACTCCCACGCCTTACGGCACGACAGTCTGAGTGTCGCGCCGACCAACCTGCGGTCGGTGCCCGGCGCAGTGGGTCGGGAGGCGCTCGAATCCTCGTCTGCGGCTTTTCAGGCCACCGCCGACCATGCTGCGCATGGTGCCCGCGTCTCCGCTACCGACCCATGTGTGTTGCCTGGTTCCCCGCCACCACCTCCACGTCAGGCCAACAAAAAAAGCCCGATGTCCTTGCGACACCGGGCTTTGGCAGCCAGATCGACCTAAAGGCCAAGCGTCACAAGCGGAGTGGTAGCGGGGAGGAATTACCTTGCAGCGGTCGGCATCGCTTCGCGATCAATGCACACTGTCGCTGCGCCAATAACTCCCGGCTATCCGTTCTTGGAACAGTCTTGGCCGTAAGAACATCATGGAAGGAACAACCCGTAAAAGCTTGTCACAACAGCGGTCAGCAGCCCCTTGGCCCCGACCCCTCTTATACACCTTAGACGCCGCTCGGGTTTCGTTGGTTCATGGGGAAATCTAAGAATTCTCGCGCCGTCTGGGGGATTCTGGGCGGCCGGCTTTTTGACGCCGTTTTAGCGCGGCCCCCACTAGAATCCATCCGTCGACGACTTGCTGGCCGGTTCCTGAGTGGCGATAGAATGTGGATCTTGATGCTCCTCATTGGAATAGCCGAATTCACGGCGATGCTTGGTTTCACTTGGGCCTGCGAGCGGCTGTGAGGAGAATGCCGTGGAAGTGCTTGTCAATGGTTGCGTGATCGTGACGACGATCTTCGCATTCGGCTATCTCTGCTACGTGATCATCCGGCCGGAGCAGTTCTAGCAGTGGAAACCAGACGATGCTCGGTTTGACTATTCCAACAATCGTCGTCGTGGTAGCGCTCGTCCTCTCTTGGCCGCTGGCGCGATACATGCAGTGGGCGATGGATCCGAGCGACGCCGGACCAATTCGCGTCCGCTACGACAAAGCGTGCGTGGCGCTGCTTGGATATGAGATATGCCGGCCGCAGAGTTGGAAACAGTACTGCGTCTCGATGTTGGCCTTCAATCTGCTGATGTTCGTGTTCGCGTATCTCGTATTGACGACTCAGCCGTGGTTGCCGCTCAATCCCGATGACAAGGGCCCGATCGAACCAAGCCTGGCCTTCAATACCGCGGCCAGCTTTACCAGCAACACAAACTTACAGCACTATTCAGGTGAAGTATCGCTCAGCTACTTCTCTCAGCTTGGGGCATTGATGTGGCTGCAGTTCGTCAGTGCGGCGACGGGCATCGGGGTCGTCACGGCGCTCGCCCGAGGGCTCGCAGGGTTCTCGCGCCTGGGCAACTTCTATCAAGACGTCTGGCGAGCGGCGGCCCTGATCCTGCTACCGCTGTCGATCGTCTGGGCCGGTCTGCTGGTCGTTTGCGGGGTGCCCATGACGCTGGAAGGTGCGGCGGTCGCCACAACGCTCGAAGGCGCGACGCAGACGATCGCCCGTGGCCCGGTGGCGGCCTTCATCGCGATCAAGCAATTGGGCACGAACGGCGGAGGCTGGTTCGGGCCGAATTGCACGCATCCTTTCGAGAATCCGACGTTCTGGTCGAACGTGCTTTCCAACATTGCCATCCTGCTTGTGCCGATGGCGACCGTCTGGATGTTCGGCCGCATCACCGCTCGCGTCAGGCACGCGGCGGTGCTCTTCGGCGTGATGCTGGCGCTTTACCTGAGCTTCGTCGTCTCTGCTTGTTGGCTTGAAAGCCAGCCGACAGCCGCCTTAGAGGATTTGCCGGTCGCGCATTCGATGAACCTCGAAGGCAAGGAGCTGCGCTTCGGCACAACTGCCGGTGCGACATGGGCCGTGTCGACCACTTCGACCAGCAACGGCAGCGTGAACGCGATGCATGACAGCCTGAACCCGCTGACGAGCATCGTGCCGATGGCCGGGATGTGGCTGAACGTCGTGTTCGGGGGCGTCGGGGTGGGGCTTATCAATATGTTCCTGTTCGTGATTACTGCGGTATTCCTGGCCGGCATGATGGTCGGCCGCACACCGGAGTATCTCACTCGCAAGGTGGAAACCAAGGAGATGAAGCTGGCGCTGATCGCGCTATTGGCTCATCCGCTGTTCATCCTGGGCGGGACCGCGCTGTTCGCAGACACGTCGTGGGGTCTGGACACGCTGCACAATCCTGGCAGCCACGGCTTGAGCGAAATCGTCTACGAGTTCAGCTCCGCGGCCGCCAACAACGGGTCTGGCTTTGAGGGTCTGGGAGATAACACGGTGCCGTGGAACATCGCCACGGGAGTCGTCATGTTATTGGGTCGGTTCATCCCCATCATCGCGCCGCTGGCCATCGTTGGCTCATTGGCTGCCAAGCGGGCTGCTCCCGAGACCGCCGGCACTTTCCGCACTGACACGCTGCTGTTCGGCGTCGTCCTGCTGGGAACGATCCTCATTGTCGGAGCCTTGTTGTTCCTGCCCTTGGCGATGCTGGGTCCGATCGCCGAACACCTCAATCCGCGTTGATTCGAAGGGCCAAACTCCATGCAAGTCGAAGCAATGTCGGCCGGCGGCTCTTCCGGGGGCTCGTCCTTTCGCAAGGAGAAGTCGCTTTTCACCGCCAGGATGCTGCTGCCATCGGTCGGCCAGGCCATCAAAATGCTGAACCCATGGTCAATGGCCCGCAACCCGGTGATGTTCGTCACGGAGCTTGGAGCCATGTTGACCACATTGGCAACGCTCTCGGCGGCCGTCTCCAGAAGCGAAGGCACCGGCTATTTCCTCGCCATCTCGGTGTGGCTGTGGCTGACGGACTGGTTCGCGAACTTCGCCGAGGCCGTGGCCGAGGCGCGGGGCGCGCCCAGGCGTCCAGCCTGCGCAAGGCGCGGCAAGACGTCACCGCTCATCGGTTCGTCGATCAAAGCCAATCCACTGTCGAAGACGTGCCGGCCTCCGAGTTGAAAAACGGCGACCTTGTGCGTGTGGAAGCCGGCGAGACGATTCCCGCCGATGGCGAAGTCATCGAGGGCGTCGCTTCGGTCGATGAATCGGCGATCACCGGCGAAAGTGCTCCGGTGATTCGCGAAAGCGGTGGCGACCGCTCAGCCGTCACGGGCGGAACACGCGTGCTATCGGACCATCTAGTGATTCGCGTCACGGCCCGACCCGGCGAAAGCTTCTTGGATCGCATGATTGCGATGGTCGAGGGAGCGGAGCGTCAAAAAACCCCCAACGAGATCGCGCTGACCATCGTGCTGGCCGGCTTCACCTTGATATTCCTGATGGTCTGCACGACGCTTTATCCCATTGCGCAATACTTCGATGTGACCATCGACGTGCCAACGCTGGTCGCCCTGCTGGTTTGCCTGATACCTACTACGATCGGCGCGCTGTTGGCCGCGATTGGCATTGCCGGCATGGCGCGTCTGAGCCAGGCGAATGTAATGGCCATGTCCGGCCGCGCCGTCGAGGCTGCCGGTGACGTGGATGTGCTCCTGTTGGACAAAACGGGCACGATCACGCTAGGGAACCGCCAAGCCACCGAATTCCGGCCCGCGTCTGGAATCGAAGAGAGGCAACTGGCAGATGCGGCCCAACTGGCCTCACTAGCTGACGAAACGCCCGAGGGGCGCAGCATCGTCGTCCTGGCCAAAGAGCGGTTCAACATCCGCGGCCGGGAGCTGGAAGCAAAGCAGGCCGAGTTTGTCAACTTCACGGCCCGCACGCGAATGAGTGGGATCAACCTCGACAGTCGGCGCATCCGCAAGGGCGCGGCCGACGTGATCCGGCGATTTATAGACGAACAGGCCGGCGATTTTCCTGAGCAAGTCGCACACGATGTGGACGTGATTGCCCGCGCCGGCGGGACGCCGCTTGTGGTTGCCGAGAATAGCCGTGTACTGGGAACCGTTTACCTGAAAGACATCGTCAAGGGCGGGATCAAAGAACGCTTCATCGAGTTGCGCCGCATGGGCATCAAGACGGTAATGATTACCGGCGACAACCCCAAGACGGCCGCTGCGATCGCCGCAGAGGCAGGCGTTGATGATTTTCTCGCGGAAGCCACGCCCGAGGCCAAGCTGGAACTCATCCGGGAGTATCAAAAAGACGGGCATCTCGTGGCCATGACCGGCGACGGCACCAACGATGCCCCTGCCCTGGCTCAGGCCGACGTGGCCGTGGCGATGAACACCGGGACACAGGCCGCCAAGGAAGCCGGCAACATGGTCGACCTCGATTCGAATCCGACCAAGCTCATTGACGTCGTATCGGTGGGGAAGCAGATGCTTATGACGCGCGGCGCGTTGACCACGTTCAGCGTGGCCAACGACGTCGCCAAGTACTTCGCGATCATCCCGGCGATCTTCATGGTCGCACTGCCTCAGTTGGAAGTGCTGAACATCATGCGGCTCGCCACGCCTCAGAGTGCCATCCTTTCGGCCGTGATCTTCAATGCCGTCGTGATCCCGTGCCTCATTCCCATCGCGATCCGGGGCGTGCGCTACCGGGCCGTGGGAGCCGACGCTTTGTTGCGGAGGAACCTGCTCATCTACGGCTTGGGCGGATTGGTGGTGCCGTTTGTGGGAATCAAGTTGATCGACTTGGTCCTGTCGGGCCTCGGATTGGCATAGCCTTTGGCCCCGGGGTGAGAAAGAATTGAACATGAGAGACATCATCACGTCATTGCGACTGTTCTTATTGAGCCTTCTGGTCTGCTCGGTGGCTTACCCGGCCGTCATTCTGGGCTTCGCCGTGCTCGCCGCGCCGCAGTCGCGACAGGGAAGCCTCGTAAGGAGTTCCGACGGAACGATCATCGGCTCGCGGCTGCTCGCGCAGGGTTTCTCACGACACGACTACTTCTGGCCGCGGCCCTCGGCATGCGACTACAATGCCAGTGCCACCGGAGGCAGCAACTTGTCGCCCAGGAATCCCTTGCTCACGGAAAAAGCGCGGCAGATCATCGGCGAGCTAAAGCCCGATGCGGGGCAACTCGTTCCGGCCGACCTCGTCTCGACATCCGGCTCGGGAATGGACCCCCACATTTCGCTGGCCGCTGCGATGTTTCAGGTGCCACGGGTGGCTGATGCGCGAAACCTTCGGCCGGAGCAGGTAGAAGAGCTGGTTCGCCAGCACATTGACTCTCCGACGATCGTCGCTCTGGGAGGAGAGCCGATCGTCAATATTCTCGAGCTTAACGTGGCCCTTGACCAACTTGCTAAGCCGCCAGCGAATGCCGCGCCATGACCGACAGTGATCGCCCCACACCCGAGCAGATGCTGGCTCGTCTCAAGACGGAGGGAGACACGGAGTCATCCGACCAGGCAAAGCGCGGTCGCTTGAAAGTATTCTTCGGCTACTCCGCGGGTGTCGGCAAGACGTATTCCATGTTGCTTGATGCTCGCAGCGAGCAAGCCGCGGGCGCGGACGTCGTCGTGGGCTACGTCGAACCGCACGGGCGGCCCGAAACCGAGAAGCTGCTCGAAGGTCTGGAGCGGCTTGCGCCCTGGAGGCTCCCTATCGCGGAACGACGCTGAGAGAATTTGACCTGGATGCGGCTTTGGCACGAAAACCGGAACTGATTCTCGTCGACGAGCTGGCACACACGAATGCGCCATCACTGCGACACGTGAAGCGATGGCAGGATGTCGAAGAGCTGTTGGACGCCGGAATTAACGTCAACACGACCTGCAATGTGCAGCATGTCGAATCGCTCAACGATGTCGTTGCCCAGATCAGCGGCGTCATCGTGCGCGAAACCGTGCCCGATGATGTTTTCAATCGGGCCGACGAGCTGACGCTGATCGACCTGCCGCCGGAGGACCTGCTCGAGCGTCTTGAGCAGGGAAAAGTCTACATCCCGGCGCAAGCTGCAAGGGCGCTTGAGAACTTCTTCCGCAAGGAGAATCTCGTCGCCCTGCGAGAACTGGCTCTCCGCCGCACGGCGGAACGCGTGCACGCCGACGTGCAGACCGCCCGGCTCGCTCGCGCCCGGCACGAAGTGTGGGCCACCCGCGAACGACTGCTGGTTTGCGTCGGTCCCAGCCCCACGTCAGCCAGGCTGGTGCGCGCGGCCAAGCGCTTGGCCGAGTCCCTGGGAGCCGAGTGGATTGCCATCAACGTTGAATCGTCGCAATCGGGCGAGATGTCCGCGAAGGATCGCGCGCGGCTGCTCGCGCATCTTCGACTCGCCGAGCGCCTGGGAGCGGAAACCGCCACCGTAAGCGGCGAGGACCTTGTCGCCGAGACGATCGGGTACGCTCAAGAGCGCAACGTGACCAAGATCGTCGTCGGCAAGTCCGAGTTGACGCGCGGATGGTTCCGGCCACGGCAGTCGCCTGCGGACCGGTTGATTCGCGAGAGCGGCGACATTGACGTGTACGTGATCCACGGAACCGCCGAGCTGGTGCCGCATGCGCCGCCGTCCACTCCGTCTACGATTGGTTTTCGGTGGCGTGCTTGGATCGGAACGGCAATCGTTCTGGCAGCGTGCACTGCCGTCTCGTTACTTTGGCATCGCGCAGGCCTGACCGAAGCCAATCTGGTGATGACCTACCTCCTGGGCGTGATGTTCGTCGCGTTCCGGTATGGGCGAGGCCCCTCGATCGTGGCGTCGGTCGTGTCGGTCGCGCTGTTCGATGTGATCTTTACCCAGCCGTATTACACCGTGGTTGTCAACGACACACAGTATCTGATCACGTTTGCGGTGATGCTCGTTGCAGGGCTTAGTATTGCGGCTCTAACGGCGCGGGTCCGACGCCAGGCCGAGTCCGCCCGGCGAAACGAACGACGCATCGAGGCCCTCTATCGCTTGGGCCGCAAGCTTACCGGCATCGTGGGCGAAGATTTCATCGCGGCAGAAACGGAACGTGCCGTCTCGGAGTTCCTCGGCGGCGACACGGCCGTATTCCTGTCGCGTGCCGGCAAGTTACAGCCGATCCTGGACCACCGCGCTCGATTCGCCGCCGATCCGTCCGAGATTGCCGTCGCGCAGTGGGTATTTGACCACGGCCAGCCGGCTGGCCACGGCACCGATACTTTGCCCTCCGCCCGGGCGCTCTACCTTCCGCTCCAATCTCCCAGCGGAACGATGGGTGTCTTGGCGGTTCGCCACAGCGACGCCGCTAAACTTCTCCTGCCCGAGTACCGGCAAATCCTGGAAAACTACTCGACGCAGGTTGCCTTGGCGATCGAGCGCGATCGGCTCACGCTTGAGTCGGACCAGGCGCATCTACAGGCGGAGACGGAGAGGATTCGCAGCACGCTGCTTTCCTCCATTTCGCATGACTTGCGCACTCCGCTGGCCGTGATCGTCGGGGCTTCCAGCAGCCTCCTGCACGGTGGTACATCGATGGACGAACCGACGCGACGCGAACTGCTGGAGACCGTCTTCGAAGAATCCGATCGCCTGTCGCGGCTGGTGGAGAACATCCTGCGAATGACGCAGCTTTCGTCCTCCGAAAAGCCGGCAATCAGCAAGGAATGGCAGCCGGTCGAAGAGATCGTCGCCTCGGCCCTGCGGCGGCTCGATCGGACGCTCGCGAATCGGCCCGTAAACGTCAATCTGCCGCCCGAAGTTTTGCTCGCGCACGTAGACGCCGTCCTGGTCGAGCAGGCCATCGTGAACTTGTTGGACAATGCTTGCCGGTACACGCCGGCCGGAACGGCCATTGAGATCCGTGCCTGGCAAGACGGACGTAAGACGATTTTGGAGATCGCCGATCACGGCCCTGGATTGAAGCCAGGGGACGAGGAGCGGATCTTCGAGCGGTTCCAGCGTGGCGAGGACGCCAAGTCCGATTCGCGCGGGGCGGGGCTGGGACTGGCAATCTGCCGTGCCATCATGGATGCTCATGGCGGGCGCGCAGCGCCCGAAATCGCGAAGGGGGTGGTGCCGCGTTTCGCCTGGAGTTCGTGTCCGATGGCCCACCGCCGCGGGACGTTGAGATAGTGAACGCAACAACGCCGCAGCAATCCGCCGGCCCAGGCAGCCTTACGTCCTGATGCAAAATGGTTAAGGAACCAGTCCCGGCTCAATTCCCAAGAATCCTCATCATCGAGGATGAGGCAGAGATTCGCAGATTCCTGCGAGCCACGTTGCTCGGCAGTGGATATCGTGTGCTGGAATCGCCGACAGGCGAGGATGGGCTGCAGAAAGCGAAGGACGAGAAGCCCGCCTTGCTGCTGCTGGACCTGGGCTTGCCGGACATCGATGGGCTGTCGGTGATTCGCAAGCTGCGCCAGTGGTCGAATGTCCCGATCATCGTCCTGTCCGCGCGCGGAAACGAGGCCGACAAGATCAAGGCACTCGACAGTGGCGCGGATGATTACTTGACGAAGCCGTTCGGCGTCGGCGAACTACTGGCCCGCGTCCGAGTGGCGCTGCGGCGGTTGCCAGAAGTTTCCGAAGCAGACGCCCCCGTGTTCACCCTTGGCGAGCTGCGCGTCGACTTCGGCCGACACCAGGTCTTCGTCGGCGAAAAGGAGGTGCACCTCACTCCCATCGAGCATCGGCTGCTGACGACCCTCATCCGCCACGGCGGCAAGCTCGTCACCCACCGGCAGCTCCTCAAGGAAGTCTGGGGCCCCGACAGCGTGTTCGAGACGCACTACCTCCGCGTCTACATGGCCCACCTGCGCCGCAAGATCGAGTCCGACCCCTCCCGCCCCCAGTATCTACTGACCGAGCCAGGCATCGGGTATCGGCTTGGTTCAGAGTAGTCAGGCCTTTCAAGTCATGAGATGAACTTGGGGCGCGAATCAGCTCTCAGCCGCCCGCACCAGTGCCAGGATCCCCTTCCCGATCGCCTGGGGCAGGTGCGGCCAGGCCTGGATGACGACCACGAGGCCGACGTCGATTTGGCCATCGCTCAAAGCGGCGCCCTGGGGGCTGATTTCGGCGTCTAAACTGCCCCGTGCGGCGACGGCGCCGTTTTGTGCGCCGCGGGGTTGGGAATTGGCCGAGTTTCCCGAGAGTTGCGCTGGGGGTTCGACTCCCCGCGTGAACAAGTGTTCGCTATATCGCGGGAAGTCGCAGGCCCCGGCAATCCCGGGGCTTTTGCGTTGGTGCCCTGAGCCGCCTGCTGCTCGCCGCTACCCCCTGCGTGCGCATGCTGCGCCGCTTTTGCGCCGTTGTGTTGGCGAGAGTGTTGGTAACAGTCGGCGTGACTTCCGGCCCGATCTCGGCCTCGCCCCGCACGGCCCGCTCGAAATGGTCGTCGGTGACCTGGAGGTAGTGCTTCAGCGCGATCGCCTCGCTGTTGCCGGTCCAGCCGCACACCACGTGGACCGGGAACTTCTCCATCAGCTCGGTCATTCGCAGCGTCACCTTATCGGCCGTCATGATGTCCTGGCCGGCCACGTCGAACATCGCCTCGCGCATATCCTCCTCGACGAACTTGACCTGAGCCAGGTTCTTCCAGAAGGCGTAGCGGCCCGGCGGCAACGTCTCGACGAAGTCGCCGTCGATGAACAACACGCCCATGTGGTGCGCCTGCACCGTCGCCAGCGACAGCACACGGTCCACCAGCGGCGACTGCAGGATGACCTTCAGATCCGGGTGCTCGAACCGCGCCTTGCGGGCATCGACCACCTCGACCTTCACGTCACGCAGAGCCGTCCAGTAGGCGTACAGGCCCGGCGGCAGGATGTGGCTGAAGTGACCATCGATCCAGACCAAAGCCCGTTCGTAGTCCTTCAGGTCCAGCACCACCGCGCGGTCCTCGAGCGCACCCGAGCGCGAGATCACGTCGAGCTTCTCGTGCGCCAGCCACGGCTGCCGCTGCGATACGACCTCGATCTTGGCCTTCCCCAGCGGATCTACGAACCAGTGGCGACCTTCGCGCAGCAAGCCACGGAACTCGCCGTCGCGGAAGTACAGACCCATTTCGTAGCTGCGGATCTTGATGGTCTTGATGATGTAGATATTCATTGTTTATTCCTCCTCTCGGTGCATGAACGTATTGGACGTCCGAGCCACCGAGTTAGTTCGCATAAAAATGCCCTTGGGGGCGAAGCGAGACGTCGGTCCCACATCCGTATGCGGAGTGCGCTTGAGCTTGTGCTATCCAAGGCGCCAGTTTGGCTCAGCCGAAGGCGCTGCGTGAGCATGGCTCTCGCATTGCCAACGGCGTCGGTTCGTCGTTGCCAAGGACTCGCACAAGCGGAATCTGCGCACTGCAAGGCACCGTCTTGTGTTGCCACCGACATGTGACACGTCACGACGCGAAACCGCGCCATGCGAGCACAATGCCAGCGGCAGACCTAGGCTTGCCCGCCCCCGCGGGCGGTTGGACGGCGCTGACCGGCGCCCCTCGGGCGGCTTTCGCCGCGTTTGGTACGGGAGTCGAACCCGTGACAGCCAGATGCAAAGTCTGGTGCTCTACCCACTGAGCTAACCATCTGTTGGTTGCGGTAGACGCAGCCTTCTGCAGAACCCATTCACGGAACACACGTGTAGCAATCGCCTTTCATCAAGGACGAGCCACCGCGCGCCGCTGGAACCGGCTGAATCAACCTCGCTTCAATCTCCTTTCTGACTTCGTTGAAAGACGCCGGCGGGAGTCGAACCCGCTGTGAACTGCTTTGCAGGCAGTTGCCACGCCGTCTGGCTTCAGCGTCAGATTTGAGAATTGATGCTGCTGCACGAGCCGGACCATGTTGGGTTAGGGCTGTGTCGTGGCGAGTTGTTCGAGCGCGCTATTCAGAGCTGCATAACGAGCGCCAACATCGCCATAGATGGATGGCTCACATTCGAATCGACTAATATTTTCGAAGAGGTAATTGCATATCCGCGCTAGCTCACCTGCCACTGGCTGCACTTCGTTCCTCTCATGTTCAAGTCTGAATTCAAGTAGCCCTGCGAAACTGTTGGCGGCATCGCCGTCACCTGAGGCATCGGGGCTCATGAGGTATTGCATGGCAGCATGAACGTAGAAGCGGAAGGCACGAGGCCCCATAAACACCAAATCCTCCTGGTAACGCAAGAAATTATCACTGAACAGTGCCTGAGCCTCGTCCATGTTCTTGCCCAAAAAGTGATCGCAAGCGCAACGTTCGTCAAGCGAGTCGAAGACATTAATGTCCTCGCGCGTCGGCAAGGGACCGTGATTTTCATGCTGCAAGTTCATTGAGTGTCTCCCGCTACTACGGTACACAATCCCGCGACATTCCAAAATGTCCTCGCCAGGAGTTGAACCTGGTCCTCGACCTTCGCAGGGTCGCGTGCGAATCCGGCACACTCCGAGGACAAATGCGCGGTGATCAGGCCTCACCGCGCTCGTTTTCGTCGGACACATACCGCCCGGGCTCTGCGTGTCTGACGGCATCCTTCGGCAGTTCGTTGCCGTAGATGACCGACAAGATGGCCGGAAGGTAAATGTTCAACATCGACATGGTCGTACCAATCAGTCGCCGAATCGTCTGCTCGTCGAGATCGTCGTCGGGCAGGATCTGGGCCGCCTGGAACCGCAGCTCGCCCTCGTCACAATCCATCTCGAACTTGCCGACCTTCAGACCGCAGTTGATCCGCGCCACGGCCTCGGCGATCGCCGGCCGCGAGCCTGGCGGAACGCGAACCGGCGAATGACCGAAGACCTGGAACAAGCTGTCATCAGCATCAATCCGAGCGAAGATCCGGTACGTACCGACCTCGCCCCGAAAGTCGGTGCAGATCGACAAGTCCTCGCTGCGCGACCAAAAGCCGACGTTCTGGTTGGTCAGGTGTTCGCATAGTTTGTCATAGGCTGCGTTCATGGTAGGCCTCCCTTCGTTGCGATCCGCCGACGTCGTCGAATGAACGACCGCACACGCGACGGCTTCTGCCGACGGTTTCTTCGCGGTCACCCTGCTGGCCACAGGCTGGCCAAACAGGAATCGTCTCAACGCTGTTAGGATCGCTCGCAACATGATCATTCAACTCGCCGCCTTCTCAGTGCCTCGCCGAGGAATTGAACCAGCAACCGAGCACGGCAGATGGGCATCTGCCGAGCGCAGGGCGGTAGACCACAGGCCACAGGTAGGACAGACGAGCACGCTTTGTGTTCGCCGCCCCTTGCTTCACTGACCACTAGCCACTGACCACCAACCACTCTTCTTCAAAATGCCCCGACCAGGATTCGAACCCCCGCGTCTCCCAGAAATACCGGGCCTTGTTAGAAGCAAGGAGTGATCGTCCGTTTCACCATCGAGGCGAGCTGAGACATTAGAAAAGGAAACAGATCCACGCCGCACGGTTCGCGCGACGTATTTGCTCAGACCAATCACTCCATTAAATCTTCGACTAGAAACTAGGCCGCCCTTTGTGCTAGGTTCCGAATCAATCGGCGAGCTGATCGCTGGGCAAGGTCACCATGAGTGACCGGGGTATCCGAAGAGCTCGACTGCACGTCCTCGTGCCAGTAGGCCCCTGACAACGAGTATCCAAAGAGCCCGTAATCGGTGCGCGCTTGCGAAGCGCGCACCGGGTGCGGGCTCTTTTTCTCGCACCCATGAAGAGGAGCGTCATGGACCGTTACAAAAAGACACGGGATGTCGCCGGAGTTTCGCAGCCCAGCGAAGGTTGGCTATTTGCACAAGCGATTCTCGGTAGGCCGATTCCACGAATGATGCCTCCCGAGGCACAGGCGAAAGCTCAACGCGAGGAGTTGGGGCGGCTAGCACGATTCTCGTATCGACAGGCAAAGGAGCTGCGCGAGCTGCAATCCGCCGAAGCCAACGCTCGTCGCGATCGTGAGCTTCTGGAATGGGCAGCTCAGATCTCGGCCGAGGCGGAAGACAAACTGCGTGCGATTCAACAGATCGAGGCACGGGACAGCAGGACGTGGCATGCGATCGAGCGATTCACTGAATCAGACTCACTTGTTGTCGAATGGAACGAGGCCGATCATCCCCGGGCGCCCAAGGGAACGCCGATCGGCGGGCAGTGGATCAATAAGGGGGGCGGTGGGGGCGGAATCAACACCGGCAAGAGTCGCTCACCCCGCAGCAAGGGGCCCGGTAGCGGCGGAAGCGACGAGTCCGACGGTTCCGACTCACACATGCTGGACCTGGCACACGCTTGGTGGCAGACAAAGAATGCATTGGATCACACCCGTCGCCAAATCAAGGAATTGCCGAAACGCATTAAGAGCTATCACGCCCAGCGAAACAGCATTCGGCGTTCACCCCGGCAGAGACGATCGTCGGTGGCAAGGGTATCGAGGAAGTCGGGCATGCCGTAGCCAGGGGCGGCACACCGAGTGGTTTGCAGTCAACCGGCATTGAGTTTGAAATTGCATCCGCCGTCGTGGCCGCACCGGCAATCCTGCGACTCGGGAAGGCTGTGCTCGGCAGGGCGCTTCGCAAAGTTCCTGGAAAAGTGGGAGGCACTCTTGATGACTTCGTCGCGAAGCTTCCTCGCAAGCCTACACCCACGAAATCGGCAGCGAGTCAATATGAAATCAAGCAGACCGGCCCCTACAACTACACGATATCAGGCGGCGGCCAGTCTTTTGCAATCGATGGATACCGGGATACGATAATTCTTGAAGCGAAGCACGTAGCGAAGGCCGGCAAGAGTCCTTATGTGCCCGGCTCATCTATCCGAGAGGACATCCGGGCCGTGATTCTGGACAAAGTGCGTGACGATTTGACGAGAGTTCGCACAATTATCAAGAGTGGCGAAACGCCTTTTAAATCAATCGAAATCATCACCAACTCGCCCGAGGCGAAGTCAGCTTTTGAAGCCCTGCTCAAGGAACTATCCGTGCCCGGCAAGGTGCGACTCGAGCCCTAGGAGTACGTAATTGCTATGCAAAGTCTTCTGCTGTTCAGCGACGACAAACGGCTATTTACCGTCGAGGCGTTGCAAGACATTTTCAAGTCGGTCAGGGGATTCGGTGAGATTCGATATAATACGTCCATCGGAATCCCAATTGAAGCGGACTATTCTGAGGGCGACGACTTCACGATGGTCGACCTCAGCCGGAAACGCGACGCGATCTCGATATCGGGGATGACAGACGCCGCCCTAAGTGCCGCGCTGATCGTTCAAAGGCATCTCGGCATCCCCCTTCGAATCATTGATCTCGACTACTCGTTCGATCTTCCACTTCAACAATTCGCGAATGTTGAGGAGCTGCGGGCCGCGATCGACGTGGAACAGGCGAAGTGATTGGAGGAGCCTTTTCACCAGCGGAAGGTAGACCACGGCTTTGCCGCGGTGCCCGATTCGAACCCTCATCCCGACGAGCGGGAACCGCCTTAGCAGAGCGGCCCGGCCAACCGTATCCGGCTTCTATGGATGCGCACCTGTCAAGCTCCTCATCCAACGTTGAGTCGTGATATACTTTCGCCTGCCTGGTGAAACGGAGTTGAGCTCTGCTGAAGAGCAACCCAACAAGGGATAGCCAGGTCAGGGCGGGTGAATGATTCCGTGACGGCTCTGGCCGCACGCCGCGGCTGGAGCCGTGCTGGGATGCACATTCATTTGTCCTGCCATTCCTCAAAACACTTCTTCTGTCGGTTCAACGTCATGACTGGCGGCTTCCGCTGATCGTTGTGGCCGAGGCCAACGACTAGCTTCTATCCGTGCCGGCATCATCGCCGATCACCCTATGCCCTATGCGTCCTGGACGCTCTCGGGAAGCCATAATGAAAGCGATCCCATCTACCTTTCGGTGAGCCTAACTCGTACCCGCCGGATACTCGGTCGCTTTCCAGTCTCGACGTCAGTCGTTCAGACGCTCCATACTCGCACCGATCCAATCGCTACGCCGGCGTAAGGGAAGGGGTGTAGTGAATCTTGTCCTCCCACTCGGTCAGCTCCGCGTTGCAAGGCGGCACGCCGGTCTCCAGGTATTTCCACAACTCCACCAACAGCTTTCTTGCCAGCGCCACAATTCCAATGCGACGAAGACGCTTGTTTCCGGCCGCGAATCGATCGTGATACCAACGGCTCAGATCGCTGCCGGGTTGGAATGCCAACCATCCCCAGGCGATTTCGACAGCCATTGTTCGCATCCGGCGGTTTCCAGCCTTTGTAATTCCCTGATCGCGCTCCAAGTTGCCGCTGCTATACGGACTGCCGGTCAGCCCCACGAGCGCACCCAATTGACGACGATTCTTGATCTTTCGCCAGCCAAACACCTCCTGCACGTACATCCACGCGCTGTTGACGCCGATGCCCTTCACGCCCAACAACGTCCGCACCTGGGCGACGCTCTTGTCAGTTTCGTTGCTGCGAATCCGGGCGGCACGCTCCTTTTCCAGCTCGCGAACCTGTCGATTGACCACCTGCATCCGCTCGAACTCCCGCAATACCCGTTGCCGCAAATCGCTGGTCAACGGCGAGCCATTCCAAAGCCGTATTGCTTTGAGCCGTTTCGGTAGCCAGCGGTTCACATCAATCACCACGCCGCAACCGATCAACAGCCCCTTGATTCGATTGATGTGGCTGGTCTGTTCCGCCCGCAGCGTTTCCAACTCGCGATGCAAATGCCGAACGTCCTCTTCCGCTTCACTCGGCACCGTCACCACGCTCCAGACTTTCGACTCGCCCTGATGCCAGCGCACCAACATGGTCAACAATTGTTCCAAATCCAGACGATCGGTCTTGGCCCGTCGCTGCCGCCGCGGCACTTGAATGCTAGACGAGTCAACCACCAAGTTTGTGACGTTCTCAGACACCAGCCAACGATGCAGCCAAAACCCATCACGGCCTGCCTCGTAACAGCTAATCACCTCCACATCCGCAGGCAGACCAAAACGTTGCTTACTCTCATTGATCTCTCGTTTCAGTGCCTGAATGCAACCGGCAGCGATCTCACGTCGCCGCGGCTTCTGACCCAAACCCACGGTGAACCCCAACTTCCAGGTTCGCTGCCCTAATTCGAGACCCAGGAACAGTACTGGCTTCGTTGTGCTGCAGTCTTGCGGTCGAGTGGCCATGATTGAGCTCCTCAAAACAACGGATAAAACAATCCCTCGTGACTCGGAGCCTAACGCAGTCCCTCGCCGCTGCCATAGCATCTACCTTCCGAATCACTTGTTTGTCGTACGCTTCCGCAATACGCTAGGGTAATGAGTGAGTTCTTCGCAAAGATCGGCGTGACCAACGACGAAGCGCAATTGCGCGTCATTTGGGTCGAGCCGTGGCCTCACGACTTCACGCTGTTGCCCGGCGAGTCACTGGAAATCCAGGTGCGCAGTTTCGTTGCACAACCGTGGTTCAACGTTGTCGAGACCGACCGTAATACCCAGGTCTATGTTGAGCTGCCTCTTTCTGATCTCATGGACGCGAACGTCGAGGTCTATCAAGGAACGACACTTCTCGAACCCGGCCACAATCGACAAGCTGCGATTGATGCCGGTATTCCGATGTAAAAAGGTTTCCCGTATCAGTGGACTCACCGGGAATTGAACCCGGATCTTCAGACTGCCAGCCTGATGTCTTCCCTTTGGACCATGAGCCCGTTTTATTCAGTGGACCGCCGGGGAGTCGAACCCCGATTTCCTGGTTGCAAGCCAGGCGTCTTCCCGTTGGACGAGCAGCCCATGTATTTGACGAGCGTCGATCCGCCGTTGCCATCGACGCTGACTTCAATCCAAGCGTCTTGCCGTTGGACCAGCAGCCCCTCACTTCTATCCATCTCGATTCCTTTCGCCCTGCGCTCGCGGCACGCCTATGTCGCGTGCTCGGTTGAAGGTCCGTCCGGGAGTCGAACCCGGCCTTCCTCCTTACCGAGGAGGTGTGCCGCCGAACACACCTACAGACCGATTCGCAAATGATCCCGGATGGAGTTGAACCATCTGCCTCCTGGGTGTCATCCAGGCGTCGTAGCCGTTGGACCACGGGATCGAATGTGATTTGTTAGACTTGTTGACATGGCAAGCGAATCAAAAGTAGTCGCAATTCTTGACGACGAGCCGGAACGGATCGCCGCAATGTTGCCGTGCCTCGCAAGTCGCTGCCCAGGCCATGAATCAATTGTGTTCGACAATGCACCAGATATGATCGTCTGGCTGAAGGTTCACTGCGGCGAACCGATTCTCATCTGCCTCGATCACGATCTCGGACCCAACCGATTGATCGGCGGTGTCATGCGTGACCCCGGCACCGGACGCGATGTGGCCGACTTTCTCGCGACGAAACCGCCGACATGCCCAGTGATCATCCACACAACGAACGCCTTGGCGGCACCCGGCATGATGCGAGTACTCGACGAAAGCGGCTGGACCGCTTCACGCATCTCTCCGTATGCCGACCTGGAATGGATCGGTGAGATCTGGATTCGAGAGGTGTGCCGCGTGCTCGCACTGTAGGATCAGTTTTGGCCGCAATCTCATTCAAGTGACCGGAGTGAGAGTCGAACTCACAAAATCACGAGGCTCTCGACCTCGTCGCTTTGCCAGTTTGCGTACCCGGCCGTAAGTTGCAGGTTCGGGTGTCGCACCCGACGGGCTGAGCTTATGAAACTCGGCTGAGCACTGGCTCACCTGCGTCAATTCAATATTTCAGTGACCAAGGGGAGACTCGAACTCCCACGCCGCAAGGGCACGACGTTCTGAGCGTCGCGTGTTTACCAGTTACACCACTTGGCCATACAGTGACCCGCACGGGAATCGAACCCGTCCTTCCAGCTTGAGAGGCTGGCGTCCTCAACCGATAGACGAGCGGGCCTCAATTGGGTTGTGAAGGAATCGAACCATTCGTCGCCCACCTCGCTTCTTTTGTGACAACGGCTTTACAGGCCGCCACGAGGAGCACAACCCGAACAGTGGCACAGGCGGGAGTCGAACCCGCAGACACGAAGGTTTGAGCTTCGCCGCTCAGCCGATTGGCGTACCGTGCCAGATTTACGTTGCGTTGCAGTTCGTCGAGGCGTTGCGGAACACTCCGCGCCACAGACGATTTCGCGTACAACAATCAAAAGGCGTCCCCGACGGGATTTGAACCCGTGATCTCCTGCGTGACAGGCAGGCGAGCACTCCAGACTACTCCACGAGGACGAGTCTCTACTAAATAGCTCAGGTGGGATTCGAACCCACAGCATCCTTGGTTCTAAGCCAAGGTGGTCTGCCGTTGCCGACCGAGCCGCGTTGACAGTGCCCAAGGCCGGAGTCGAACCGGCATCCGCGCGGGTTTAAGCCGTGCCGCTCTGCCAATTGGCGTACCTGGACATCGAGTAGTCCCGGATGGAGTTGAACCATCGTTTCCTGGATGTGACGCAGGAGTCTTGCCGTTGGACCACGGGACTGTGTTGCTGAACGAATCGACCTGTTGAGCGGAAGCCGTGGGACTCGAACCCACAAGCGGCGCGAGGCCGCCACCTGTTTTCAAGACAGGCTCCTCATCCGGCCGGATGACTTCCGATCGTGTCGTTCGAAACAGCTCCGGGAGTTGGAATCGAACCAACGACCTCCTGGTTCAGAGCCAGGCGCCACTACCAGCAGCAGCTACCCCGGAATGTTTTGTCACCGAGTTCGGGGAGAAGGAATCAAACCAGCAACCGAGCACGATTGCCGGGCGGCAATCGAGCGCAGGGCGGTAGTCTTCCAAGCTCGGGGAGGTAGATTCGAACTACCATAGCCTGGTTCAAAGCCAGGCGGCCGACCATTAGCCGATCCCCGAATGATTGATCGAAAGTGCTCTGCGGGAATCGAACCCGCCTGTTCAGCTTGGAAGGCTGACGCCTCTGCCGATCGGCCAAGAGCACGAAGCGGAAGGAGAGGGAGTCGAACCCTCAAGGCTCATCGCTCGACTGTTTTCGAAACAGCTGCCATCGCCCATTGGCTTGCCCTTCCGTCCCTAGAAAGCTGCGGCGGCAGGAATCGAACCTGCGAAGGGGCGCTTAACAGGCGCCTGCCTGTACCAACACAGGCCCCACCGCAATATTGATCAATCCGGTATACTGGCGAGCCATCCTATGAACCCATGGCAAACCTTATGGACCACCTCGAACCTGTGCGAGACAAAATTCGCCGTGCTGCGGTCACCGCTCCGCCAGAGCCATGGTCGTTCGTCGCGTCCGTCGCAATTGGCGGACTTACTGAGATTGGTTTTGCGGACGACTCTGAACTGCTACTGGTACTGTCGTCTCAAGGGCGTGGAATCATCGATTGCCGCACCGGCGAAAAAGTCGCTCGAGATCGTGACGAATCAGATCAAGAATCGTGGTTCGGCAAAGACGCCATGACTGCCATCGGATTTGGTCCACTTGATGGAAGGGAGATTCGCGTCTGTGGACTTGTCGGTGGTGGCCTCCCGACTCAGACCGATGACGGATGGGGCGTCGAAGCCTTGTCCATCGATTGGCCGGACACAAGTCTTTTGCTTCTTGGCAAGTACGAGAGCATCTATCCACCTGCCTCACGATTCTGGAAACTAGCCATTGAGCGTGAGCTTCGCGGGTTTGGCTTTTCGTACACTGGCCGAACGCTATTGATCGCGATCAGCAGCGACGTAACGATTTGGAAGCGCTGAACAATCGACGACGTTCGAGTCAGGGTGGCAGGATTTGAACCTGCGATCTCAAGCTCCCCGAGCTTGCGCGATGCCAGGCTTCGCTACACCCTCCGAGCTGGAGTCGATCGCTATAAGCCGGTCGCGGTCGAATGATCGACGTGCATGATGCTCCGCTCGAATTGAGTCAAATCGTCACAGAGACGAGTTGCAGGCCATTGCGAATCTGGCTCGGGATGCTGAGCGTACGTCAAGTGAGTGACGGCGAATCGGCCCGAGCCATCAAGAAGCTCGAAGAGCACGTCGTCGCAATCTTGGCGAATTGCAATTGGTTTTACCGGAATGCCGAACAGCACGTGGCCGACTCCAACTTCGCGACGAAGTTCGGTAGTCAGCATTTCCGCGCGATCGCTTTCGACAATCGGAGTCCACGGCGTAAGCCAATTCATGATTCGCTCATTGTACCGGTCAGAGCGTTCTCAAAAAGTCAGGGTGGTCGGAATTGAACCGACGCTCTCCTGCTCCCGACGCAGGCGGACTACCAGGCTATCCCACACCCTGAAATTGAAGCGCCCAGCGGGAGTTGAACCCGCACGCCATGGCAAGGCAGCAGGCTACCGCTACATCATGGGCGCGTCGAATCGCTGGTCGAATTGTCAAAGATCGAAACAGGCCAGAGGCCTGAGGCGAGAGACCAGAGGTCAGCAGTAGAGGTTCAAGGTCGCCCTCTAGCCTGTGGCCTCGTGCCTCTCGCCTGTTTCCAGTGGGATCAGAGGGACTTGAACCCTCACCGACCTGGTTAAGAGCCAGGCATGCTGCCGCTAGCACCTTGATCCCGTTCGTGTTGTTCCTCGTTTCTGCGCGCACAGTGGGCGCGGAGGGAATCGAACCCTCGACCTGGTCCTTATAAGAGACCTGCTCTCACCACTGAGCTACGCGCCGCCGCGATCGCTGGCCGAAGCCAACGCAGTGGGGCCGAAGGGAGTCGAACCCTTACCTTCCCGCTTAAAAGGCGGAAGCGCTGCCGTTACGCCACGACCCCGAATGTGGAGTGGGCGTATGCGTTTGAGTCGCATGCGAGTTGCCAACGTCGTTTCTCCTTCTTGTGATCTCTCGTTCAGTGGTAGTTCTGAGAATCGAACTCAGCGCCACCTGGTTATCAGCCGGGTTTGGGCAACCAGCCCTCAACTACCGTCACGCAAGTCGGGCAGGTCGGAGTCGAACCGACTGTCTCGTGCTCCCAAGGCACGCGAGGCGCCGTCCCTCTTCAGCCCGATGATTTTGTTGCTTCAGTAGCTCGTGTGGGAATCGAACCCACCTCTCCGCCTTGAAAGGGCAGTATCCTGAACCGATAGACGAACGAGCCGTGAGTGTTCTCCGTCAGCGCGCACGCAGAGCGCAGTGGGTCGGGAGGCGCTCGAATCCTCGTCTGCGGCTTTTCAGGCCACCGCTAAACCGTCTCAGCTACCGACCCATTCGTTTGTTGTTTGGTTCCCGCTGTCGCGCGACATGAGGCTAACAAAAAAGCCCGATGTCCTTGTGACATCGGGCTTTGGCAGCCAGCAGACCTAAAGGCCAAGCGTCACAAGCGTAGCGGTAGCGCGGGGGAATTACCTTGCAGCAATCGTTTGTGCTGCGCAATAACTCCCGGCTACGTGTTCTTGGAACAGTCTTGGCCGTAAGAACATCATGGAAGGAACAACCCGTAAAAGCTTGTCACAACTGCAGTCGGACGCCAACACGGCCTCGACCCTGTCGACACCTTAGACGCCGGAAGGGTTTCGTGGGTTCATGGGGAAATCTGAAAATCTTGCCGGTTCGAGCCAGGTCGAGATATGCGTTGAGCTCTCTGACTGCTGATGGACCCGACATATTCGGCTAGCATTAAGTTGGGCAGAAGATTTGGATTTGGTGACCGACCGATGATGAGATTCGACGACTTCTCAACACACACGCCTCTGATTTTAGCACTGAGACGCGGAATGGAGCATGGTGCAAGCGTCAGTGACGAACTGTGGAAGCTGGGCGAGCAACCTATCAAGTCGCGTATTGACGCGGAAGCTATTTGCCATGTCCTGGAGTGGATTTTGGATCTGCCTCCAATGGATGTGAACCGGTCTGCACTGAGTTCACTAATTCACTTGTTTGATTTGGTTGAGAGCGCCGAGTGTCCCGCCTTCGCAATCCTTGCGAAGCAGGGGGGCGACCTTCTACTGAAAGTGGTCGACGAAGGCTTGCGTACACCGGCCCACCACCCGGCCGACGACGTATTGTTCGCCCTGGACGTGTTGGCGATGTATTGTACGCGCGAGGGTACCGATGCGGTGATACGAGCGGCACGAAAGGCTTTTGCGCCAGATTCAAGCCTATGGAGCGTCATACTCGCACGGTATGAAAACGATCATCCGGAACGCAAACGCCTGCTCGTTAAATTGAGCAACTTACGGCCGACAGGCTTTCTCGCCGTGGCCCTCCTCGATTGTTCTAATAGCGCGTGTCGCGACGGAGTTTGCAGTGCACATCCATTTGATACACCAAAAGGGATTGAACAACTTGAGAAGTGGTTGACCGACAGCGAGCACGTCAGCTATGCACAAAGTGCAGCCGTGGCGTTGCCGTATCTTCGTACCTCCGGGCGAGATGCGCTTATGGCCTTAGCCTTAGACCATGTGGACCTTGATGTGCAAATGGCTGCGCGCATGCAGCGGCCAAACTAGGTCGCCAAGCTGGATTCGCGTGGCTGACGCGATGTTGTCGTGATGCGAGGTATTCTGCCCGAGCACAACAGTGCCTCAGAGATCTCGAACAGGGCGGTTACATTCCTTCCGAGTGCCAATTGCCGAACTTCCAAGCCATGGCGGCCTTCGCCGATTGGCTCGCCCATCCGAACGAGCTCGGCCGTGCGCCCGACGAACTGAAAATTGTCGATCACCGAACAGTGGCTTGGCCGCCCACACGCGAGCCGAAAGAGGTGTGGCTGATCAGGTACCGTATGAACGACTCGACAGCTTATCATGGCTACGATGTCGGAGTCGGAATGGTGGGGAGTGTAACGTTGTGCCTCTTTTCAAACGATCTCTGTGATCGACCTCCCGACGATGTCTATGCAGTCCACTGCTATTGGGAGATGAGAAATCTTGGAATGATCTCGGAAGTGTCGATTGCTGAGCATTCCAATGAGTTTGATCATTTGATGCCTCCATCTTCGTTTCAGGACTGTGATTCGGTGACCATTACGCTAGTGGCTGAGTTTTCTCAGGAGCTGGGATATCCTCAGCGATTGATTGCACTGGCGCGCGCATTGCGCCTAGGCAAGCCGGGTTGGCTCGTTGTGGACGGGCCACGCAGCCGCTGGCATACCGCAGGCCACTCATGCGATGAAAGTTCGGGCCACTCGTTGCTGGCGACTCATATCGGGCGAGTCTTGCTGAGTCTGGACGAAAGTCATTAGAGCGCCTGATTGAGTTATGCCGTGAGTTGTGCTTCGAGCGACGCTATGGCAACGGTGCAAAGTCTTCACCTATAGTCTTGATTTCTTGCCATCTCGAATACGCGTTCCATAGCCTTCTTGAAATTCAGGGCAGCGTGAGCACCGACCTGGCCGAGTATCTCGTGATACAAGCTATTGCCATCGCCGATGAGTAGGCTATGCGCTTTACTTAGGTCGCCCTCTTCAAGGGCCTTTAGCGCGCGGCGATAATGACCGCTGTTCGCGGCCACATCCAAGACATTCACTTGCTGGTTGATTACCTCGCCAAGAACACCGGAGATGACCGCGCCTGCGGCCAACAGCTTGAAGCGGGAGTGCCTCATATGCTTGGCTCCTGCAGCCATGATCTCGTCCATTGATGAGAGAGGCTTCGTGCCCTTGGGGACGATTCCCTTGATGGCCTTGTTAAAAGAAGCAATCACCTTATTTGGCTTTCCGTTTGCGCCGCGTCCGCCCTTAATCAAGTCTGTAAACTCTGCCATATCCTTTGCCGTCATTTTCTTGATGCCGCGCGCGTCAATGAACGCCCTCAGTTCCTTCCGTACTTCCGCACTGTACTTGGGATGGGCAACGTCGCCATATGTCCTGTTTCCGTGGTGTGGACTGGTGGGGCCAGAGTATGCTCCGGCTGCGTATTGGGCGGCCTCATCTGACAAGAATGGACGGATGTCGGGATGCTGAATCACGCCGATCGGCACCCAGTGATGCCCGACCGGTGACGGCCACGCCGCTTGTTGCGCTGCTATCTGTCTCCGCCCTGAGTAGACGGCTTGTACCGCCGGTACCCCATCGCGAGAAGGCTTGGTCGGCTCTGATGGTGTATCAAGCTTGGTGCTCTTTGGCGCAGTGGCCGAAGGTTTAGAAACGGTAGAAGCCTCGCTTCCACTGCTAGATTCGCCACCGGTTGCGCGACCAGGGGTTGACGAACCGGCACCCGTCCCCGTCCCTCCTGTTGTCGCGAACCACCCTGGATTAGGCGCCGAGCCGCGACGAGGATGTTTGGCGGGGTCCCATTCCGCCTCTTGCAGGTCAAGCAAGTCGCTGCGGTGCTCAGAGCGCTGCTCGACTAGTTGCCGTTCCACTTCCAGGAGCTGAATTTCCCGCAACTTGCGGTCGTGCCCGTCCGAAATCAAGGCCAGCCATTCGAGCAACTCTCGATCTCGTTGAGCCTGTGCCGAGATGGCTCGAACTTGGCGCAACCTGTCGAGTGCTCGGCCTGAGATGCTCGCCACAAACTCGAGAGCGTCGCTTGCGTGATGTGATTGCATGGAACCGGCCACTGGAGCAGGACTCTGGTTGCCGAGCAGCGTTTGCGCAAACAGGTGGGCTCGACTCTGCGCGGTGCTGTTCCTTAGTTCATTAGTTCCCAAGTATTGACGGTCGCGATACATGGCGTTGAATCTCCCTGATAGACAACCCCACAAAAAAAGAGCCCGTAGTCGGCGCGCTGTTGCAGCGCATGCCGATTACGGGCTCTCTGGATACTCGTTGTCAGGTGCCTACTTGGACGAGGACGTGCTGTCGAGCTCTTCGGATACCCCGGTCACTCAGGATGACCGGCCCAACGAGTGCATCGTTGAGTAACAGAAAGGTAGCACGACGCCTGGCCTGCTTTCAATCGCCGAAAGTGAGTTACTTTGCTGAAAGCAGTCGGTTTGCTTCACGACGCAATTGCGACTCGCTATTTAGTATGTGGTCACAGTCCAGCGTCACACATACATCGCAAGGATGATCATGCACGAACGGATCCGCGACATGAATGACGTATTCGAAGCAGAAAGATCACGGACCGTCCGCCACCCGCACCAGCGCCAGGATCCCCTTCCGAATCGCCTCGGGCAGGTGCGGCCAGGCTTGAATGACGACCACGAGGGCGACGTCGATTTTGGCCTGGCTCAAAGGGCTGACCTGGGCATCCCTTTCCGCGTCCAACTGCCCCCGTGCGGCAACTGCGCCGTTTTGTGCATCGCGAGTTGCGATTTGGCGGTGTTCCCCGGGGTTTGCGCTAGGGGTTCGAGTCCCACCTGAGACACCTTGAAACAAGACGTTCGTCCTCGTGGATCACCCCGGAGTGCTCGCCTGCTGGCCGGTTCCAGAGCGAGACATCAAACGTCCTTGGGGTTTGTCGGATTCCCATACGACCGTGCGAAGGCCGAGGACCAGGTTCAATTCCTGGCAAGGACACGGTATTCACTTTACTCTGCCTTCGACGATCGGGCGACGAGCAGGCGAAGTTCGCTACGCTTGATCTCGCGGAGTATCGAATTGCGGACCCACACCAGATAGAACCACAACTTAAAGATTGCCACAACGATCATGGCCGTTAGAAACAACGTGGCATAAAGCACCCACTCTTTAGGCTCTTGGGTGGCGAAAAACCGCACGGCCGAATAAACAGCCACTCCCAGGAACACGAACGTGAAGATCCACGGCAGTGCGACAAGATACCGCGACTGATTGCGCACCATGTCAGCGACCACGCCCGAAAGGGTCTCCACATCATCGCCGCTTTCCAAATCGAGCCGCTTGAGCGCCTCAACGAGTTTGTCTTCTGAGTGTGTCATTTGGGTACCCTCTGGAGTTCCTCTTTTAAGCGTTGCCGGGCATGAAACAGTCGTGACTTGGCCGTGCCCGATGGAATGTCAAGTGCGATTGCGACTTCATCAATTGAGAATTCGTGCAAATAGCGGAGTTCAAGAAGAGCTTGGTCTTCGGTAGATAGTCTTTTCAAGGCGTGGTGCATATCGTCGATTGCCTCGGCTCGCCGCCCGGCCTCGCGATGATCGCCCGGCGACGATGCGGTCGGACTGGCGGCGTGGGTCGACTTTTCGCGTCGACGACGACGCTGCTCCTGACGAATCCACAACGCCGATCGCCTGGTGACAATCCGAAACACCCATGCGCCAAAGCGAGCGGGATCGTCGAGAGCCCATAAACCGCGTGACACGTCGATCCAGGCTTCTTGCACCACGTCACGACCCGCCTCCTCGTGGCCAGTTAGTCGCTGTGCGTGGCGGACCAACCGATCGTGCCAGTCGCGCACCAGCAACGATAGCGCGTCGGCATGGCCCGCTTGCGCTCGCAAGACCAAGAGCTCGGTCACGGCCTGTTGGGCATGGTCGCGCATCGTACTGGTATTCTAAGGTTGCGCCGAGCGACGTTGGTTCAAAAAAATCTCGGTCGAAACTGGATTTCCCGGGCCACAGACATGGAACCAGTCATGCGTGTCGGTACTCAAGACCTGCCAGCAAGGGGCCTTGTGGATGAGGGTCCTCGTTGTGTGGCGGATTTGCACGCGACCCTGCTAAGTTAGAAGGTCAAACTCCTGGCCGCGACACCGGATTAAGCGACGGCCGCGGGAGCGAAGGCGCTTGCAAAAACTGCCCAGAACGCTATCGGTGCCTCGCGAGATTGCTCGTTGTTCGGCTCCCCGTGGAATGTGTCCCATACTTGTCGCGAGCAGTCGCAGGACTCGGCAAACCCGGGCTTTTGCATTGGTCGCGAGTTAGGCGTGCTGGTCCCTTCCGCCCACCCGAGTGCGCTTGCCGAGCCTCAGCTAGCCCCAAATGGGCGGACGGCGGGCCGCCCACGGTGCTTCCTTTTCCAACTGGCTGGCCAGCCGGAATAGGGTGGCTTCGTCGGCATATTTGGCGGTAAACATCATTCCGATGGGCAAATTGCTGGCCGACATCTGCAGCGGCAACGACAGCGAAGGCTGGCCGGAGAAATTGAACGTCGGGGTAAATGGGAAAACGCGGTTCTGGCGACGGTACAGTTCGCGCGGCTCCAAGTTAACCGGATCGATGTGGCCGATCTCCGGCGGCGGCTCTCCCATCACAGGCGATAAATAAACGTCAATGTCCTCGAACGCCAACAGCGTCTTGCGATTGAGCATTCGTATTTCATGCATGGCACGAAGAGCTTCGACGCCGGTCACATTGCGTCCGGCCTCTAGTACCTGCCAGGTGAGTGGCTCAAGGTCGTCGGGCTCGGGTTCGCGACCGATCTGTTCGATAAGACGAGCCATGCCGGCGGCAAAGTTGGCCGCGCCGACCGGAGCGCGCGCGGCATAGAGTGCTCGGTAGTCGATGCCGAGGCCACGCTCGATCACGTCGTGGCCGAGATGTTTCAAGAGCTCAGCGGTGCGCACAGCGCCGCTTGCACCTCATCGCTGATCGGGCGGCCGCTGGGAGTCTTAGCAGACCAGGCGATCCGCAACCGGCCAGGACTGCGGCCGACCTCCCGTAGATACGGTCCCGACTTTGGTGGGTTCGCGTATGGAGAGCCGGGTTCGGGATAGCCGGTGGCGTCCAGCATGGCGGCCGAGTCGCGTACGGTCCGGGTCACCACATGATCGACCACCTGCCCGACCACATAGTCGTAGCCATCGGGAAGATTCGGGTTGCGGTCGCGGGTGACCTTCAGGCCCACGAGGCCGCAGCACGCCGCTGGAATTCGGATTGAGCCCAGTCCATCCGACGCGTGCGCCATGGGCACCATGCCCGCTGCAACCGCCGCAGCCGATCCGCCAGACGAGCCGCCAGCAATATGTCGCGAGTTCCAGGGGTTGCGACATGGTCCAAGATAAGCACTCTCGGTGGTGCCCGTGATGCCAAATTCCGGTGTATTGGTCTTACCAATCGGGATGACGCCGGCGGCGCGGTAGCGCGCGGTGAGTCCGCCGTCCTCGTTGTCCACAATTCTGGCAGCGAACCGGCTTCCTGACGTGCGCGGCCAGCCAGCGACTGGCATGGCCAGGTCCTTGATCAAGAACGGCACGCCCTTGAACGGGCCGTCCGGTAGTTCACTTTTGGCGCGAGCGCGAGCGTCATCAAAGCCCTGGTAGACAACCGCGTTCAAGATCGGGTTGTGCCGTTCGATGCAAGCGATTGCGGCCTCGACCAGCTCGGTCGGCGACACTTGCTTTTTTGCGACAAGTTCGGCCAAACCCAGGCCATCATAGTCCGAATAATTGTCCACGACCGGGCTCCGCAAAAACGACGGCAAGGATATTGTTGTCGGCTCATCGCGCTATAATACGACACGAAGCGGGGGTCCAAATCGCACGTCACCCACAGCCGCGCGCCTCCGATTGTATCCCACTTGTTCGCCGATCGAAACAAACGTGCGGCTTCGGTTGACATTCGGTCACGTGGTACAGAGCCGCGAGCGCCGCTACCTAGATTTCTGGAATCTGTCGCACAAATGAGCTCTGAAATGTTACTCATAGTCCAACCCGTTTAGCATAAGATAAGACAATGAGGCTGCCCCAAAAACCAACAGAATTCACGTGACCCGCGACTGCGATGCTGATCATCATCAATGACGACGCCGCGTACGTTTCGTGGCTGTCGCGCCATCGCCAAGGATATGTCGTCGACAGCAAACGCAAGCCGACGAAGAATCATCTGATTCTGCACCGGGCGACGTGTTCCATTATCAAGTCCCACAAACGCGCTCGCCTGACTACCGGTGCGCATATCAAGGCGTGCTCGCTGGATGCGACGGAGCTTGCCGACTGGGCCGTGGAGCAGACCGGTGGCCGACTGACTGCCTGTGCGGAATGTCAGCCCGACCAGGAGGAATCGCAAACCTCGGCCAATCACGCCCAGCACGCGTTGACGCGGCTTGGCCGGGAAATCGTCTCGTACGTGCTGGACCTGGCAGTGATGTATTTGGACGGCGAGGAGAGGCACTATCGTCCAAAAGCCGACGCGATCGCCGCCTATCTGGATAAAACACCCAAACAAATCATGCCAGCCCTGTGCCGACTGATCGAGGAAGACTATCTCGAGTGCGATCCGCCTGCCAAAGACGGCACGCCGCATTCCAGATCAATTATCTATCCCACGGCCCGATCGCTGCGAACGCTGCCGGCCTTTGAGGCCATGACCAGGCAAGCCGTCGACAACGAATTGGCAAGTTTGCGCGGCCTCGAAGACCAAGCCGATTGAGTCCCGCTCGGCCGACCGGTCTGCCTAGTGCCCGCAGGCCGTTGGCGGCGGTTTCGTCTCGTTGAAACGGCGAAAATCGAGGGAAACGACCGCTCAGAATCGGCAAGCTACTCTTCAGATGGAAGAAGTCGATGCCGGAGCCGACGGCCAAATGCCGGCTCGAACTTCGTACGGCGTTGCTCGCCTCGCTGGCATCGATGGTGCGGCGGTACAACGATTTTTCTCGTCACATCTCAAGAAGGATAGTTTTATGCACGCAAAGACGCTGATTCTCTCGACGGCATTTCTTATGGCAGGCGCGGCGTATGCCGAGCCAGCCGACTCCTATGCGGAAAACACAGAAGCGGTCGAGCAAGTGGTGGCCAAATTCTACACGGGTCTCAACGCAATGTTCACGGGCGACGTCGCACCTATGCAAGAGGTCTGGTCGCACGCCGATGACGTTACCTACCTCGGCCCCGACGGTGGATTCCAGATCGGCTGGGAACAAGTGGGCGCGCAATGGGAAGCGCAGGCCGCCTTGAAACTCGGCGGTCGGGTCGAACCCCGCGACCTGCATATCACGGCTGGAGATGACCTGGCCGTGGTGCAGTGCTACGAACAAGGCAACAATCTGGATGGCCAGGGTCAGCCAGAGGCAGTTTCGATCCGAGCCACCAACGTGTTTCGCAAAGAGAACGGCGAGTGGAAGATGATCGGACACCACACCGATCTGCTTCCGTTCCTGCAGGAACAATCGCTTACGAAGTCGGTGGAATGATCCCCTGGTAACCTTGAGATGGCTTTCGAGCCAATCGCAAAAAATGCAGGACGGGAACCGCGCCCCGAATCGGGATGGTTCCCGTCCTGTCTCGTTGGCGTCGCTCGACCGCGCGTCAGGACTGCGTCGACACCGACGATTCTTCCGAAGCCTTGGCCTCGTCCTGCCGATCAGCGGGCCGCTCAATCACGGCAATGTCCAGGTTGTCACGCCATCCCTGGTACCAGCCAGTCGACGACTCGGCCTCCGTAGTTGCGCCGCCGACGGTTCGTATGCCCGAAATTCTCCATCGGTATACACAACGATATTGTTCGACGTGGGCGAAAGAACCGCCAACCGCGCCCATCCGTTGCGCAGGATCCGCCCGATCGCCTGATTGCGCTGCATAATTTTACGCATCGCCTCAGGTGTGGTTTCGACAACGAAAAGCAGCCGCATGGGTTCGTGAATCTCAACCCCCTGCCACGGCAATCCGGAACGCAAATCGCTGGCTGCCCCGTCCATGATGCCCAATAGCGAGGTGATATTGTGCGGCAATTTTGAACCGCATCCCCAGCCGCTCGAATCGATGCTGGACAGAAAATACTGCATGTTGATGCCTTCGCAAACTGGTACGACGGCGTTCAGAATTCTCTCTAGTATATTGAACTCGGCATCGTCTTGGGCGGGGTCATAAGACATCAGGAACGACCTTCGGTCGAGAAAAAGTCCATGCGAGCGTTGTCGCCTGCCCACGATGCACATCGCGTTGGATGCGTTGCCAAATTCTGGTCGGGCTTGCACTAAATCCATCGACCGCTCTTCAACGTGTCGCTTCGCGGCCGAAAATGACAGACTCAAGGGAGCCGAGTCGAAACGTCGGCAGCGTTCGTGCGCGTTGCGGTTGCAGGCTTCTGCGAGCACATGTTTCAATTCCTCAAAGTCACCAATGTGAGAGGCAGGCAGGGCCTGCAGATCGAAGAACGCCACCGAGTCGTCACTCGTGTTGTGCATGCCACCCAGGAAATAAGTGTCTCGAGGAATTTCCACGCCTCGTCGGGCCAAAACGTTTCGCACGTGGCCGTCGTTCAGCATGGCGGCCAAGGCGCGCGCGTTCGGCCCGCCAGGATTTCCCGTGCAAGCGCCGCAATCGTAGACCGACTTGTGCGGATTGTTGACCGATGTGGACCCGTGTCCAAAAAACACGACCAACCGCGCGAAGCCGTACGTCAAACCGATTTCGCGCAAAGTGCGCTCGGCCAGATTCGCCATTTCGTCGGTCGTAAAACCGATGTGACCGTTTTCGGGTCCTGGCTCCGCTTCGCTACGGTGCAATCGCAATCGCGTCATCGAAGGTGCCCGTGCAATGCGTCCGGCCACGCTGCGAACGCGGCCAGTCGCTCGCGGAAACAACACGCGTGCAATCAAGGGGACCGACGCCAGCACGCCCAGCCCGGCAGTTACCACCGCGCCGTGGGCAACTCCGCGGCTACTCATGTGCAATCGGTGGGCGGCGGTTCCCAGCAGGCGCCGGACGTTACTCCGACGACGATGCGCGTCGCCCAGCGGGTAAACAACTTCTTCTGTAACCCAATGGCCGGGCTTGATCACGATGGGGCACAGGGGCACGAAATGGGCATCGGCCACTCCCCGGTAATACATCGGCACGCCAAAAAAGCCGGCCACGCCAAAGGTCTCGACGTTTTGTCCTACCTCCTCGATATGCCGCCGAAACGATTCTTCGCGCGCGTCGATACAAAACGCCGCCTGAAAACCGGGCGCGGCCAATCGCGTCGTCGCACGCTGACCATAAGACCACAGCGCGTCGAGCACCTGGCATTCGAAATGTCGTTCGTAAGCCCGATGCAAGAGTTGGCGGCGCTGGACGTTTCCAAAAGCCTCGACCTCCTCGACCAACGATTTCCAATCATCGGCGGACAATCTTGACAGCCGGGGGGGCGACCATCGCAAGAGTTGCGCCAGTTGAAAGACTGCGAACGCACGTCCGAAGCCGAGCGAATCCACAGGGCTGACCCGAGACCGCAGCAGCTTGCCGCGCAGCTGGTTTAACTGCGACACTTCAAACGGCGTATTCCGGCTGAGGTGTGCGAGTGCCTGTCGCTCCAAAATCAGCCGAATGGCCAAGTAGCCCAACAGCGTGCCAGACGGAGCGGGGAATGCAAAGCGGTCCGCTCGCACTTCCATGTGCCGGATGAGTCCGGCCCAACCCGGCAAAGCCAAGAGCGTGGCTTGCATGACTTCTGGCCACTCCTCCTCGGAGTAGCCCAACATGCTCAACGATTCGCGTATCGATTCGAGGGGATCGATTTGACAGCTCGTTAACCTGTCGATCTCGCCGGCGAGACTTTGCATCCAATGGTTGGGTAATCCAGCCTGATCGCGATAGAGCTGCAAGAATGCCTGGTAGAAGCCCTCCTCCTTGCCGGGTAAGGGCCAATCGGCCAATCCCTGGTCCGTGAACGCCGCACAAAAACGAATCAACGTCTCGTGGACCAACAGATCGCTGTCTTCGCCCGTTGCGTCGAACAGCAGATCGCGCACGCGGAGGGGTGCCCGCTTGGGGACTGGAGAAAGTTCGAGCTGTTCACTTTGGTCGGTACAGATGCGCCACAAAGACTGCAAGCAGATCGCGTCCAACTCGGCATCCGACTTGGTCCAATAGCCAAGCTCGGATGCCTTGAGTTCGCGTGCCAGATCGGCCAGCATCATCGCGTAGGGGTCGGCCGACGGGTCAACTTTCTCCGTTGCAGTTGCCACTTCGGTCATCAACCACTGCCGTGTCTCGTCACGCAACTGGCGCTTCGTCTCTGCGGAAGTATCCTGGCGGAACCGGGTGAGTGCCTGGCTATCGTCCAGGTACCAGCGCAGTTCCTCCGGCGAACCCGCGGGGAGTGAATACTTAAGCATCGCGAGGCGGAAATCATATCGCGAACAGAGCCCACCCACAGGCACGGCTCCCTCTTCGCGAAGACTTTCATAGAGCACGGTGGCCAGATCTTCGGCATCGATGCGACGATTGGCCATGAACAACCGATAGGATTCTTCCGGCAGCCACGGCTGGCAACCAAAGAGTGTCGCTCCGCGCTCAATGCCCTCTTCAAAACTCAAATTCTCGAGAGCCTGCAAGGTGTTTAAGAATGCGAACGACGTGATCGGCCCGGACGTCGGCAACAGTTCGGCGGCCTTGCTGATCGCCGCGCAAAGGCGTTCTAGTTGAGCCGACTGCTGGTTGGCGCCCGGTTTGGATTGGTTGGATTCATCAGGTCGGTACCGTGCGATCATATTCGTTGTCTCGCTTAATTCACGTCGTTCAACACGTTCGAGTCAGGCTCAGGTCCGTTGATTCCCAGGTGGAAATCGAAAATGTCTCCGGGCTCTGCCGAGAGTCTGATTACCAGGGACGAAACTTGCTGACAAGAGCGACGCCGCCAGCGTAGAGTGCCGTGCAACTAGGCACGCGCCGCAACCTGTCAAGGCAGATTGCACCTGAAAACAGCAATCGCTTTCGTGCGCTGGCAGGGAAGCAAACGCGGTACCCCAGACGCGGCTTACTCATTTGTAACGCTTTATCCCACCGCTTCACCGCGCGCAGACGATCCGTTCGTATTTGCGCATTCAAGTGGTTTGCGTCCGATAGCTAACGTGTTCGTTAGCTGCTTTCGCGGTTGCCACGGCAGGATGCCTTGACGAGCGCGTGGTGTTGGAGCCACCCCAATTCGACGGAAGTCCGCGTGTTCCGTTCACGATTGAGACGCTAGCCGGTTTCGCTGTCGCCGTTGCTGATCGATTCGATTAGTACTTCGCGATTCTGCGGCACCGGCTTTCCGGCGGCCATTTGCCCCGTGTCGCGGGCGATGGTCAATGTATAGGTCACCATGTCCAGGCAGTTGTCGTCCGTGCCAAAGGGGTCTTCGGTTTCGACGCCGGCTTCTTCCATGCCGAATAGCCCAAGCGCGACGATCGCCATCACGACCGGCGACCACCAGCCGCATTCCTTCCCCACGGCAAACGGCAACGTGAGCAGATAGACCAGGATCAGCTGCTTGATCATTACCACGTAGACAAACGGCATCGGCGTCTTGCGAATCTTTTCGCAGGCACCTTGCGAGTCGACCAGCTTCGACAGCTGATCTTCCATGTGCCGGACCAACTGCGATTCGAGTTGCCCGGCTCGATACTCCCGTTCAATCCAAGCCGAGATGGCAAACGCCACGCAGGTAGGCGGATTGCCGAAACGCTCGGCCTGCGCGCAACTCGTCCGGCAGGAAGACGTCGGTCTCCTCCATGTCGATATTGCCCTGGAGCGATCGCCGCAGGCTGATGACATAACCGGCCACCAGGTCGGCTAGTTCGGCACCAGCGTGCGTATGGGCCACACCAACGCGGACCAGGTTGCGGCTGGCATTAATGATGCTCCCCCAGGCCGAACGCCCTTCCCAATAGCGGTTATTGGAGGCGTTCATCCGAAACACGATCAAAAAGCCGAGTAGCGACCCGAGCACCGCGTGCTGTGCGGGGTTCAGCCCAAAGAAGCCTTTCAGAGCCGTGTCGTTTCCGCCAGCGCCGATTTCATAATGGACGCCAAGTTCATAGACGGCCTGCACGATGACCGCATAGATCGTCATCACCAGCACGCGTTTGCCGGCCCTTCGCAGCGCGGTGCCGCGATAGGAGAACAAATTGCCGATCCAATCTTTGCGATCGTATTCAATCATGTGCGAACCGCTCGGCTCCCGGGGAGTACTGAGTCGAAACTCCGAGCCGCCACTCGAATCATGCAATTCTGCCCAGCCGCAAGCGCGCCGGTCAAGTCTACGACCTTGAAACACCTAATGGGGTGGGCAAAAACGAAGCCCTCGATCGTTCACTGCCGTAGATTCGGCACGCCAATCGCTCGGCCGTAAGCCGCGACCAACTCCTCCGGTGTTGCCTGATAGTACTCTTGCAGGCTTTTCTCCCAGGTCAGGCCCTCCTTGATGCCCTGGATGAAACGCGTATAGGCAGCCGAGTTCTGACGGATCAGGAAGTCCGTCATGCTGGAGGCAATCCCGTATTGCCAGGCTTCGATGTTGCCTCGAGGCTTGAAGAACCCGCCCCCCATGCTGCCGGTTTGACGCATGACTTGTAGCGCACGCAATTCGCGCACCGGCACTGAGCGACTCGTCGCGATCAGCCTCGCCGCGATCCAATCGGCCATCCCCTCATTCACCCACGACGGAGGATGCACGGGCGTTCGATAGCGATGAATGAACCCGTGGCTCGTCTCGTGGACAAGCATCTTGGCAAAATCCTCGGGCCGATCGCCCCGGTAGCAGGAAATGATCACGCGTCCGTCGCTGTACGAATGACAGAGGCCATAGGCACCTCGGGCGTCGTTATTTTGCAGGAAGGTTTGTTCGAATCGCAAAAACTCCGCCTGATTGAGAAATGCCATCACCAGGCACTTGCCCTTCCACACCGGTTCTCCACGTTTAATCCCATACATCTGACACATCATGTCGTGCATGGCATCGAGCGCAGTGGTGTAGGGTGCGATCTGGTTTGCCGGAATGTTCGAGAAGAACAGAAACTCGTGCGTCTCATAGAGGGACATCCCCGGCATCGCTTTCGAAACCTCCTCCATCAGCTTGCGATATTCTTCAATGGCTGCTTCGTGTTCTTCCTGCGTCAGTTCCGGCCACGGTTCAACGCCGTTCTTCTTGGCCCGCTCAACCCATTCGGATCGCGCTTCGGCGGCTCGCTCGGCTCGCAGGCTGGCGCGTCGATCGGCCGCGGTGCGCGGTTGGCCGACCGGCGCGGTGTAGATGGTCTCGCGATCGAGTCGGATCTTGTTGATCGCGGCAAAGCCAATATTTTGCGACTTGCCCGTGTCGGCATCGCGCAATCCCACGCTCCGAATCAGACCCTTTTTGCGGTCGAAGGCCACGCGCAGCAATGTGGCCCTGACGAACGACGTCCCGCTCTTCAACTCGACGTTGACCGTCGACCCAATGGAATCCTGCAGTGTTTTGATCAGTTTTTCGTTGTCGAAAGCGGACTTGGATTCCTCGGAAGCCGGCTGCGGGTCGTCGGCGCGGAGATGGCCCAGGCTCGCAACCAACGGCAAACACAGAGCCAAGACGCGTGCGATTTGTCGCACTGAAACCAATGCCATTTGCATCCGTCGTTGCTCCTCAATGGCCGAGCATGGGAAGAGATCGGACGCGCTCGCGCCAGATCGAATCGCGGCGCGGGAAGCACTCCCAGACCCCGATTGTAACCACAAGAGGGGGCGCCCAACAGCCGCCGGTCAAGTCCCATCCACGCCTGCAATGTGGAAAGTGACGACACTGCCGCTGCACCACCCTTCACGTCGCCTCCTTGGATGTACCTCAATCGCCGGGTAAACTGAGCGTTTTTCCGCGGCGCCCTGCGGGCACCGCTGGCTGCCGAACCGCGAGGAGTCCTATCCCGTGTCGAATTCCGAATCCGCTGCCCCCGATTTTGCCAAGGGCGACGGCCTGTTGCCGGCGATTGCTCAGGATGAGGCAACCGGGGAGGTCCTGATGCTGGCCTATATGAACCCCGAGAGTTACGCCGAGACGCTGGCCACGGGCCGCGCCGTGTACTTTAGCCGCAGCCGCAACAAGCTATGGCGCAAAGGCGAGGAAAGCGGCAACGTGCAGGAGGTGAAAGGCATCTACTTCGATTGCGACGCCGATACCATCCTGCTCAAAGTTCATCAAATTGGAGGAGCTGCCTGCCACGAGGGCTACTCGAGTTGCTTCTTCCGCCAAGTAACGCCGGAAGGCCTGAAAACCATCGGCACGCGCGTGTTCGATCCAGCAGAAGTCTACAAAAAAAAGTAGCCGGCGACCTTCGTTCCTTCGCAACCGCATCCATACTCAACCCCAAGTTCGGACATCATGTCGCATTGTTTGAAGCTAGGAATTCCGGCCGGCAGCTTGCAGGAAGCCACGGCCGAACTGTTTCGCCGCGCCGGCTACAAGATCACGTTCAGCTCGCGGAGCTACTTCCCGTCGATCGACGACGACGACATCGAGTGCATGCTCATTCGTGCGCAGGAAATGGCCCGCTATGTCGAAGACGGCGTGCTCGACGCCGGCCTGACCGGTCACGATTGGATCGTGGAAAACGGGGCCGACGTGCACGAAGTTGCCGAGTTGGTTTTCTCCAAGGTCAGTCGCCGCCCCGTCCGCTGGGTGCTGTGCGTGCCGGAAAGCTCGCCAATCAAGACGGTGCAAGAACTCGCCGGCAAGCGGATCGCCACGGAAGCCGTCGGACTGACCGAGCGTTACCTCGCAAATCACGGCGTCAAGGCCAAGGTCGAGTTCAGTTGGGGCGCCACCGAGGTCAAACCGCCCAAGTTGGCCGACGCGATCGTCGAAGTGACCGAAACCGGCAGCTCGTTACGGGCCAACAACTTGCGGATTCTTGACGAAGTGCTCACTAGCACACCACGCTTCATTGCGAATCACCAATCGTATGCCGACGCCTGGAAGCGGCAAAAGATCGATGACATCGTGCTGATGCTCAACGGTGCGATGGCGGCCGAAGGCAAGGTGGGGCTGATGATGAATGTCCCCCGCGAGCAGCTCAAGCAGGTGCTGTCGCTGCTGCCGGCCCTGCAACAACCGACCGTATCGAGCCTGTCCGACGAGGAGTGGGTCGACGTGAATACGATTCTCGAGGAGTCGATCGTGCGCCACATCATCCCCCGCTTGAAGGCCGCCGGGGCGCGGGGTATTGTCGAGTATCCGCTGAACAAGATTATCGACTGAGAGGAGCCCCACATGCAGCCGTTCAAATCCGCGCAGGTCGTTTGTGTGCTCGCGCTGGTGATTGTTCTTGGCGTCTGCGCGCCCGCGGTGGCCGAGTTGCCGCTGGTTTTCCACGAGGACTTCGAACACGGCGCCGACCGGTGGCAGCCGACCGATCCCCTCTCGTGGAAAGTGATCGAAACCCGCGAAGGCCACGCCTACAGCCTGGTCAAAGACAGCAACTACAAGCCGCCGTATCGCAGCCCGGTGAACATCTCGCTGCTGAAGGACGTCGTCGTCAGCGATTTCGTGCTCGACGCCAGGCTGCAAAGCACGGTGCCCGATTATGGACATCGCAGCCTGGTATTGGTGTTCGGCTATCAGGATCCGTCGCACTTCTACTACGTGCACTTTGGCAAGAAGACGGACGACCATGCCAACCAGATCTTCATCGTGAACGACGCGCCGCGCGTGAAGATTTCGGCCAAAACCACGCCCGGCACAAACTGGGACAACGACTGGCACCACGTGCGAATTACTCGCGACGTGGGTACCGGCCGCATCGACGTGTATTTTGACGACATGAGCGAACCGGTGATGGTGGCCGACGACACGACGTTCGTCTGGGGCCGCATTGGCCTTGGTGCATTTGACGACCTGGGTAATTTCGACGACATCGAACTTCACGGCCGCACGGTCAAGCCACCGGCCAAGAGCAATTAACCCTGAACTGGAGACTCCCGAACATGAGCGCCGACTCGCGCATTACCGAACTAAATCTCGAACTTCCTCCCGCCCCCAAACCGGCCGGAGTCTATAAGCCGCTAGTGATCACCGGCAAGTGGTGCTATGTCTCGGGCCACGGTCCCTTGAAAACCGACAAAACCATGTTGACCGGCCGCGTGGGCACCGAAGCCGATATGGCGGCGGGCATTGCTGCGGCGCGGCAGACCGGCCTGGCGATCCTCTCGACCCTGCGCGAGTATCTCGGCAGTCTCGATCACGTGACGAAAGTGGTCAAGGTACTTGGTATGGTCAACGCGGCCCCGGATTTCACCGATCACCCGCGCGTGATCAACGGCTGCAGCGAACTGTTCCGCGATGTGTGGGGCGACGATGCCGGCGTCGGAGCGCGCAGCGCCGTCGGCATGGGCTCGCTCCCGGGGAACATCACCACCGAGATCGAGGCCATTTTCGAACTCGACCAAACCTGGCTGGATTCGCAGGGCAAGTCTTGATTGCCATGTGTGACTGATTTGTTTTTATTCCACGTCGCACCTCTCTCCGACTTCGGGAGAGAGGCGCGGAATGGCGGGCCACTTCGCGCAGAACCTAGTGCTCGCTACAAATCGCCCCCACCGGAATCCAACCCATGCAAATGCGTCGTCTCGTTTAGCGTCAGCAATTTGAACTCCGCTTCCCAGTGCACCGTGCTGATCGAGCCGTTGCCAAGTTCAAACGGGCTGCGCGCCGGTGGCACTCCAAGCAGGCTTTTGAAAGCCGCGCCCAGCGACCCGCCGTGCGCCACCACGATCACGCTGGCATAACCCAACTCGCGAATGGCGCGAAAGGCTGCACCGCTCCGCTGCATCAGGTCGCGGCGTGACTCTCCGCCGGGAATCCGATAGTCAGCGTCGTGGCTCCGCCACCGCGCGGTCTCCTCGGGATACTTCTCTTCGAGTTCGGCCCAGTTGTGTCCCTGAAAAATGCCGGCGTTGATCTCCATCAGTCGCGGTTCCAGCTTGACCTCCATGCCGAGCTTGTCGGCAATGTATCGGGCGCTTTCGCGCGCGGCGGAGCGGACTGGAAATCACGGAATCGCAGGGCATGCTTCCCAGCCTCTCGGCCACGGCTTGGCACTGCCGGCGCCCCAATTCAGAGAGCTCGCTGTCGAATTGTCCCTGGATGCGATGGTCCAGGTTGTAGGTGGTCTCGCCGTGGCGCACGCAATACAGCTTCATCGTGTGGTCCGACTCCTCGCGCGCCGCGGTGAACATACTTGATACCAGCCGAAATGTCGCCAAAAATAGAGGCCACTTCAACCCCAGGGGGCCGAAGTGGCCATAATGTTTCCAGTTTGCCTCGAACCGTGCGAATCCTAACGACGCGTTTGCTTGCTCTCGCGAGCCTGGGCGGGCACGTTGAGCGACGTGAGATGTCGTGATTGTTGTGCTTCCCGATCAACCGCCAACTGCTGCAAGAAGGCAGGCGACGCGCGATCGAGCATGATCACCTCGCTCTTCGCCCGTGGGTCGGAAAGTGGGCGAACGATGCAAATCACTTCGGCGCCCGAGCCGGCTTTGCGCAGTTCGGCCAGAGCCGCCGGTTCCAGGCCCTCTAGCGCCTGTTCGGCAACTTGCTGCGGCACCGGCCCCGGCAATTGATTTAGCGCGGCCACGGCAACCTGGGGTGCAATCGCCGCTGGACTCGCGGCCGGCTGTGCCGCAGGCGCGGGCTGTTGATAGATGGCCGTGAGGCCCACTTCATCGAGCTCCTGTTGAATGACCGCCAACGCCGCGTAGAGCCCTTCGTTGTCGGTCGGATCAGCCGCGTTGCACACGCCGATCACGCGCCCATCGGACGTAAATAGACCGCCGCCGCTTCGCCCCTGCACCGGCAGGCCGGCCACTTGCAGGTTTGGCGGGCCGAGAAACTTGTTAATCGCCGTTACCGTCGTTTGTTCAGCCGTGGCCGGACCACCGTTGTTGCAGCCCACCGTGACCACGCGGTCTCCCTTGGCGGCCGTGTAGCCCCGGGCGCAAGCGGCGCCACGCGCACCGGCACGCCCGGCTTGAAACTTACCAGGCCAACATCGGTCTTCAGATCGTAGCTGACTACTCTACCCGGTAGCTTCTGCGGAGCGCCGGACCGAGCAGGTCGATGGTGACTTGTCCTTTCCCTTGTGAGTCGCGAAAAATATGGCCACACGTGAGCACCAAGGCTTCGCCGGCTCGGGCATCGATCAAGGTCCCGGATCCGTAGGACGCGCCGGTCGGATCGCTGATGGTGAGCCTGACGCTCGACTCAACCAGATCCTGCGGCGAAACGGCATCCGCCCGGCCGCTGGTTTCAATGCCTCGCGGCGGGATCGGCTGGGGTTTCGGATTTAGCCGCGCATCGCGTGCCGCCACGCGGGCGGGGCGTCCTGGTAGTGAAAACCTAGCAAGTGGTGCGTCCGGCGATTGAGCGCGAACCGTCGGCTGGACTTGTGCGCTGCGGCCGACTCCCGCACGGGCAAACATCGAGGCGAGTTCCGCCTGGCTGACTGCGCCGGTCACGCGCCCGGCTTCTTGGCCGTCAACCAACAGCACGAAGCAGGGAATGTTGTGGACATTGTATTGCTGGGCCAGGTGGCGCTCTTGATCGACGTTCACGCGGCGCACCGGGTAACCCGCACGCTCCAGTCCGTCGATCGTTCCTTTCATCGCCTGGCAGGGTCCGCACCAAGCCGCATGAAAATCCAAGAGTACGGTATCACCCGAGGCCGATAAAGCCGCGACCAGGGCCGCTATCTGCACCGAGACCATTTTTCCCTCCATGGAAAATTCAATCGTGCCAACATCCCTGTCGGCGAGTCGTACTCTGTGTCGCCCGATGCGATCAGCGCAGCGGCAGCCCGGAGCGTCCAACCCGGCGATGGCGGGCAACAGGCGCGTAGAATCGACGAGCGCCTGAAAAAGGATCGCTTGAGCAACCTCCGTGTTGAACAGCGCGGCGATGGGGTCGCGTTCGCGATCGGCATTCGGCCTCCTGCCAATGCCGCTAGAAGCGACGCGACGGCGGGACACAACGTCAGGGCCCGGCCGTTCCATGGCCAAGGCTGTGCAACATCTTGTCCCGAGGTTCCAAATCTTACAATCGCAGTTTCCTGCCGCGGCCCCGGTCAGGCCCACCGGCTACACGCGTAAGTCTTGCGTGCGGCGGCGAATCGATTTGCTAGCAGACAAAAGAATTCGCCCGCCCCGGTATGGGCGGCATCTGCCCTAGTGCAGCCGGCATGCCAAGTGGCAAAAACCTGTCGGCGATTGTGGTACATTGGTGCGCAGGCAACGCTGCCCAATGTTGTCGCCCGTGCGTGGCATATCCCCGATTCCCCTGCTTGCAAATAGGCACGAGCACTCGCATGCGACCTTCTTACGGATGGCCCATCACGCTAGCAATCGTCATGAGCGCGCTAGTCGTCGCGCTTATCGTGGGTTGGGTCATTCTCTCGGTCGAAATCGAAAACACCGGCCTGTTTTGGACGGTGGCGGTGCTGGGACCAAGCTTCCTGGGGCTCGTGTTGGTGGGGGTCGTGCTGTACCTGTTCATCTCGATCAAGGGGATCCGTCTCTCGCAGCGCCAGAGCAACTTCATCGATAGCGTGAGCCACGAACTGAAAAGTCCGATCGCCTCACTCAAGCTCTACCTTCAGACGTTGTCGCGACGAACCGTCACCGACGAGCAGCGGGGAGATTTCTATCGGTTCATGCTCGAGGACGTGCAACGACTCGACACGCTCATTAATCACATGCTCGACGCCGCGCGACTCGACCAGCAACCAGTCGAAACGGACCTGATCGACGTCGACCTGTCCGCCGTGCTGGCCAGTTGCGCCGAGACAGTCTGCCTGCGCTATCACCTGCCGCTCGAAACCGTGCGGCTAGCCGCCAGTGAGGCCATCGTGCGAGCCAGACCGATCGATCTGGAAATCTTGTTTCGCAACCTGGTCGACAACGCGGTCAAATACGGTGGTGCCTCGCCGGAAGTACAAATCGATTCGCAATTCGCCGCCGATGACAGAATCGTGACCCGCATCGCCGACAACGGCCGTGGCATTCCCGCGAAATTGCGGCGGAAGATCTTCGGCCGTTTCGTCCGGCTCGGCAGTGAGCTTGAACGCTCTCAAATGGGAACCGGCTTGGGACTGTTCATCGTCCGCACGCTGGTCAAGCGACTGCACGGCAAGATCACCGTACGCGAGCGGCCGCAGGGCAGCGGCACAATCTTCGAGGTGGAATTGCCGGCCCGGCGACCGGCCGGTAGCAAACCGCCGTCGTCCTTGACGTCCGCAGCCGACGTTTCGCAAGCGGCGGCAAGCGATAGAATAGATGCCGGCGCCACGTGATCGCGCCGCGTTTTGTTCCCCTCGCCAGATGCCTAACGATGAAACACATCCTCGTCGTCGAAGACGAAGAGCACTTGGCCTTCGGCATTAAATACAACCTGGAAGCCGAGGGATATGAAGTCACCACAGCCGGCGACGGTCCCTCGGCCCTTAAGCTGCTCGAAAACGGCGATCACCCTGCCGACCTGGTAATTCTCGACCTGATGCTGCCGGGCATGAGTGGTTATGCCGTCTGCGAGGCCGTTCGGCAAAAGGGAAACAACGTGCCGGTGCTCATACTCAGTGCACGAACGTTGGTCGAGGATCGCGTGCGAGGCTATGACGTGGGTGCCGACCAATACCTGCAAAAGCCGTTCGAGCTGGAAGAGCTGCTGAGCATGACCCGGAATCTGCTTGCCCGGCGTCCAGCATCGCTGCCGGCAGCCAAGCCCAGGGAGATCGACCCGGTTTACAATTTCGGCCGCGCCCAAGTCAATTTCGACACCTTCCAAGTTATGGTAGGCGACGAACCCGTTCGGCTTACGCACACGGAAATGAAACTGCTGCGGTACTTCGTCGAGAACGAAGGCTCGGTCGTCACCCGCGCGGAGCTACTCGAACACGTATGGGGCTTGTCGCACATGCCGACCACGCGCACGGTCGACAACTTCATCGTCAACCTGCGGAAATACTTTGAGGAAGACCCCGCCAATCCCCGCCACTTTCTCAGCGTCCGAGGCACCGGCTATCGTTTCGTGGCCGACGGCGACGGCTAGATGCGCGCCGTCTACGGCTTCACCAGCTTGAAATCGTCGACGCTGCTGCCCAGGTATATATGGTCGAACAGGCCGAAATCGCCGTCGACCGGGGATAGTGCGATCCCGGTCAGCGTGAATTCGCCAAAATCGGCGAACAGATCGCGTGTCACCACGTCGAACTCTTCGGGCACCGCGGCATCGATCGCCAGCGAAGCGCCGAAGCACGGTCCGGCTGGTCCGGCGTGGTAGCGGAAGCTGGCAGATTTGCCGTCAGTCGGCCCCCACTGGCCATCGTGATTGAGTTGCAAACAAATTGCCTGTCCTCCCTGCTTCCGCCACGCGAAACGCAAATAGCGATATTCGCCCGCCCCGGGATTCTCTCGGATCTTGATGCCCAAGCCGGGCAGCGCCGGATTGAATCGCTGGTCGGGTGTCACCTTTACGCTGGCCGTGCCGGAGTACTTCTGCTCGCTATCAAGCGAGGCCTGGCCGCCTCCCTGATTAAGGTTGGCCACGAACTCCGGTTGATCCTCAAAGATTACCATCGGCTGCTCGGGTGGTTTGCTGCCGGGCACGACCGTCACCGGCAGATCCAACGCCGCGGTGAAGACGACCGTCTTCGGATCCGCCGGATCGTTGAGACAGATGGCCGACATCTTCACGTTCTTGAGTTCACCCGCCGCGGTTCCATAGGGAAAGTTAACGGGGAAATCAAACTCCGATTGATCCGCCGCCAAGGTGACGGTCGGAGCCGTCAGCCCCTCCGGCAGGCCGGCAAGCGTAACATTAACCGGCAGCGCAAAACCAGGCTCCCGCACGATCTTGCCGGTGACGCGGCCCGTGGGGCCGGCGCCGGCGCGGGCCTCGAGAGCCTTACTTGCCAGTTCCACCGTGACCGGCGGAATCGTCGTCAAGCGTCGGGCCGGAGTGACAACCGTCGCCAATACGGTCTTGTTATCTTCTCCCAGTAGTTCGGCCTGAATGGCCAGGTCATAGTCGATGCGCGGCAAATCACCGGGCACGGTGATCGCGGGTGCCGCCTCCGCTTGATCGGCGGCAATCGTCGGTGCCCCGTCAAATCGCAAGGCTCGCTCCACGTCGTCGACCTCGCGCTCCTGATTGTTCTCCTTAATCTTCTTGCGCGGCATTTTTTGCGTCGTGAGCAGCGAGAGCCGCACCGCCCCCTTCACTCCCTCGGCACGTTGCAGGCGCACCTTGTTCGCGAGCTTCGAGCCCTGCATCAGTTTGGCGTCGCTGGCCAACAGATCCCAGGTGAGCTGGATCGGGCTGGGCACCGTCACGGCGACCGCCAATGAGTCGCCAAGCCACGGTTGGTCCTTGGCAACCTCGCCCCCGGGCACCTCCGCGCCGATGGATGGATACCTTCTCGCCCGCGTTCGCTCCCACCACGGACGTCACGGACTGAACCGGAGCGAGTCCTGGCGCACTCAGCGTCACTAGTGCTTCGCTGGCCCGAGCGGGAATCTGATTGCCCGTAATCGAAACGCTCGGCGGAAGATTGGGAAACTTGAGATCGATCGGTCCCGGATAGCCGGCGCGTTTGACGAGCACGCGAACGAGCGCCGAGCCGTCTTTCGGCACCAAAGCGCGATCGCTGGCAATGGACAGGGTAAAGTCCGGCGAACCGGCCACGTCGATGGCGATGCGATACACGTGTTCGGCACCTCCGTTGCCATACAAATCGCGCAGCGCCACCACAACGGCGCTAACGCCGTCCGGAACTTTGAAGTCGAGTCCCGGATCGCTCGTGCCGGGTCGATCGTCGTTCGTGGCTAGTTCGGCTCCGTCTTCCTTCTGGATCGAGAGCACGCCATCTAGCGCTGAGCCCGCGCGACGCGCCAGGACGTCAAATCGCAGTTGTTGTCCCGGCGTCACGGCCAGCCGATAGCGGTCTTGTTCTCCCTTAACGCCAATCCGGCCGTTGATCGCCACGGGCGCCACTACAATTTCCTGTATTTTGTCGGCCGGAGCAGCCTCAACGATCTCCGCGTGATCGCTCACGATGACCGCCGGTCGCGTTCCGGACAGCAAAGGAGTTTCGGCTGGCCAAGGTGCGGGAAGAACGTCCGATGGCACTCCGTCACCCAGGGTCAACGTGGCGTCGGCTCGCGCGTCGGCGGGCAAGTTGGTCTCGAGGAATTCGAACTTGGCTGCCACGCCCTGCTGCACGGCCAGTGGATACACCAAATCGGCATAGCGAAAGTCGCCAATCTTCAGACGAAAGAAGCCGGGGCTGGCGCCGCGAAATAGCGCGTCGTGCAGCTCAATGGTGTACTGGCCATCGGACGGCAACGTCACCTCGCAACGGGCATCGTCGCCAATGGCCGGTAGGCCTCCGCTCCAGATCAACTGCGTGTGGCGATTGTCGTACACGTGAATCACCGGATCGAGCTTCGATCCCAGCCGCCGGGCTTCGACCTCGACCAAGAGCCTTTGATCCTTCTTTCCCTCGACCGTCGTCGACAAGACCTGGTTTCCGGACAGAGCGCCCGATAGCGCAATGCTCGGCACGCTCACCTGCGGTGCGAACGGGAGCTGCGGCAAATTGTCAATTCCCAAAGCGGCAGCCTCGGAAATGCCGCTGGCCGACGCCGCGCGCAACAGATAGATTCCGGCCGGGCAACCGCCGTCGACGGTAAACTCGGCCTCCAGCCGCTGCGGCGTGGCGCCATCCTTCAGTTGGTAGCTGACGCCCGGAGCCGTGAGATGCAACTTCGGCTCGGGAAGCAAGTCAGCCCCTTCAATCACCAGGGTCGTGATCCCACCGGCTTGCAGGCCCCGCAGCGAAAGTCGATCAATGCGCGGTGCCGACCAGGCAATCGCGGCCATCATCCAGAAGGCCGCCGCAACTAGCGCGGGACGACCGAAACGCACCAGGTGCCGGAGCATGGTGTGACGTCTCCAGGAGGTTACTCGATGGTTCAGGCTAAACCGTAGGCGGCGGGCAACCGCGCCGGCCACCTGTTCACTAAGGCTGCCAATGCGGCCGGTGGCTTTCCCCGTTCGCCAGCGTATCGACTCGTCGGGAAAAGCCTCGAGGCGTGAATCTTGGTTTGGTTGGTTGTCGCGGCAATCTTGTCCTGGGCTAGTTCGGATCGTCGGTGAACGGATCCTCCGCGGCTGCCGGATCGTCGGCGGGCATCGTCGCGCCAAACGGGTCGTCAGCCGCGGCCGGAGCATCCGCCGCAGGTGCGAACGGGTCGTCGGTGGGCGCTTCGGCAGGTGCGCCGGCCGGGGCGTCAAACGGCGAGCCAGCCGCTGGGGGCATCGGCGTCGCAGCGGCGGCGGGAGCCGCGGCCGGCGCCGCGTCTGCCGGTGCCGGAGCTTCAACGGCGGTGGCCGGAGCGACACCAAGCGCGGCAGGCGGTGGTCCTACCGGTACCGAACGCAAGACCTGTGCCTCATGGCGGCGACGTTCTTCATAACGCACCGCGTCGCGGCGCAATTGGCGCTGACGTGCTTGCGCTCGCGCGAGCGCCCGATAGCGTTCCAACGTGCTGCGCTCCGAACCTTGGATCCGTTCGAGCGATTTGGCCACCGGGTAAAATTGGTCGACGTCGGCCGTTTCCAGGGCCGATCCCTTTTGCAGGTCGGCATGGGCACCTTGCACATCCCCTGACCGCATCCGCGCCAGGCCGCGATAGTAGTAGGCCCTGGGGTCCTGCGAGCCGCCGTCGATGGCAACCGACAGATTCTGCATCGCCTGAAAAAAGTCACGGTCGTAGAAATTGTGGACGCCGGTGCCATAAAACTCATCCATCACGGCCTGTTGGGCCGAGGCCGAGGAGCCCCAACAGCCGATTGCCAACACACCTCCGACGATGCATACAACTTTGTTCAGCATGGCGAACGACTCTTCTTCTCTGCGGGGAATCTCTGCCGAAAAACCAGGGCTGGCAAACCTTTAGCCAACCCCGCGCATAATGCATTATAACAAGAAACACATGCTACTTACCCAGTTTTCCCTTTGCAAGGAAAAGCCCGGGAAAACGTCCTGCCCTGGTCTGGGTTTTCCGCCGGCAAGGCACATTTTCGGCCACGCAATCCGGTAAGAATGCGAGCCGCCAACCGAGGTGTTTCCTGGCAGACGACAATGGACCATGGCACCGCCTGGGACCCGGCCCGCTGCAACCCCTGGGCTGAATCAGAAGATAAAGAAGAGCACGAATTGCGCTGGCGAACTGCACGCTAATCCAACTTCTTGACGCGAATATTCTTGTAGTACGTCGTGCTCTTGGGGTCGTGGGCTTGGAAGGCGAATGTTCCCTTGCCGAGGACTTCCAGCGCACCGGTCTTGCCTGGCGGCTCGTGATACTCCTCGATCAGCTTGCCGTTCACGTATGTTTTGATCGTCTTCTGCTTGGCGTCGACGACAATCTCCTCGGTAAACCACTCGTTGTCCTTGGCCGGCGGCACAAAGTTCTTCTTCAGGTGGTAGATGCTGGCCGTCCGCACTGGGTCGGTGTGCGAATTGTTGACCTGCGCCTCAAAGCCGGTCTGCGGGAATCGGTGGTGCTTCTTTTCCTCGTTCCAATCGGTATGGAAATAGATGCCCGAGTTGCTACCTGGCGTGGTCATTACGTCGGCCTTGAAGTGGAAACTCTCGAACTGCGGCGGATGGTCGGGATCATCGCCAACGTAAAACAGGTGGCTGCGCGGGCCGGAGGCCACGATCTTGCCGTCTTCGACCTTCCACTGCTGGGAGTTTTCGTTGGCTTGCCAGCCCCTGAGGGACTTGCCGTCGAATAAGCTGATCCAGCCCGCTCCTTCATCATCGGCCAGAGCCGAACTGGTCGATACGGCCAGCGCTGCGATCGCCAATAGCATGGCCGCTGGTGTGAACAATTTCTTCATGGTGTGTCTCCCGCGTTTCTTCTTAGGAAGCAAATCTCAAAGTGTCGTATCGCTCGCGCCGGTGCCAACCGATGCACGGCCGCCGAGCGAGCTACCAGTGTGGCTACACGACGCGCGGCTGTAAATGCTGCCCTCGCCAGAACGCGGGCGAAATGCCGACTCGCAAGGCAGGACGGCTAGCGGGCGGAGATCAGGTGCTCGGTCGCTTCCGCGTGACAATGCTGACAACTACGCGAGACTTTCACCGTTGCCGAACTGGGCACCTTATCGGACGCCGCATTGTGGCAGCCCGAGCAACAACTAAGGTTCTCCAAGTTTGCGCTGGCCAGCAACTGATCGTCTCGCAACCGATATCGAGCGGTGCGGTCGGGCTTGTGCCGATAACAGGCCGCCGGCAACGAGGCCAACTCCATCCAATCGGCGCGCGTCACGCGCGGCGTTTGGTCATTGGGCGCGGCGGGCGCGAGCGCCCCGCTGAGGCTCTTGGGCGGCCAGTAGCCGTTCAAGCCGCCCGTGGCCAACAGCGTTCCGGTCGTGATGCCAATCGCCAACATGGCGGCCATGCGCCACATGTTCAGCGCCGACAAATGCCGCGCCGGTGCATTGGTCTCCACTTGTGGCGCAACTGCATGGGACTCGACTTCGCGCGCATACGACAGCGCGGGACTCTGCCGCTCGGTGGAAACGGCGCACCAATATCCCGGCAGGTCGCGGCTCTCCTCCGGATCCACGGCTTCTTGAAACAACTCCACCGCCGGCCGCAATGCCTCGGCAAGACGGTGACACTCGGGGCACTCGCTCAAATGAGCCTCAACGTGAACGTCGCACGAGGTGCCGGTGGGAAACGGGCCGCGGGTAAGGATGTCGAAAACCTGATCACAATTCATGACTCGGCAGACTCCTGCTGATGCGACCCACCCCGCACTCCAGACAGGCTGGTCGACTCAAGTAGCTCCGCCATGCGTATCAGCCCCGAGCGAACGCGGTTCTTGGCCGTGTTCAGACTGCACTGCATGGCATCGGCGATTTCGTGAAATTTCAGTTCCCCAAAAAAACGTAGCCGGAGAGCGTCGGCCTGCGAAAGCGGCAGTTGCTTGAGCAGCAGCTCAAGCTGCGCCGACCGCTCCTTCGCCAACAGTTGAGCAAGCGGCGTGCCGTCGGCTCCACTGTTCTTGGCAAGCTCGTGATCTTCGGGCCAGTGAGGCTCGACCAAAATGCTGCGCTGCCGGCGTTGATAGTGCCCGTGGCACTGACGAAGCAAAATCGTCCACATCCAGGTGCGAAAGCTGAAACGTGCGTCGTACGTCCTTCGCGACTTGAACGCCGCCAAAAACGTCTCCTGCACGACGTCGTCCGCCCAGTCCGCACGTCCCAGCCGACTGCGCGCCACCGGCGCAACGGCGCCTCGTAACGCGCGACGAGTTGGGCGAACAATTCCGTCTCGCCGCGTTGCACGCGGGCCATCAAATCGGTGTCCGAGAGGGAAGCGTCGGCGTCGAACACGGGTGATCGTCCTTCGGCAAATTCGCTTTCGCGCGCGGAAACTGATGAGCGCGGCCAGCCGGGATGTATTTTCATCCGCCAAGTCGGTTGAAGCAAGTACACACCGCCGTAAAGCGGCTCAGCTGCCGAGCCGGGCCAGGTATTTTGCCAGCGTGGCCCCCAGGCTGCCAGCACGTGCATGCTGTTTCGGGTCGACCAGGGTTTCGTCGTCGGCAAACGCCTGATGGGCGCCCGAAATCGAAAGCGTGGCCGGCAGAACGATCACGCCAATGTTCCCCAGGATGGCCCGCAAGTGAACCAGCCCACGCAGGCCTCCCAGGCTTCCGGGCGACGCGCTCATGATGACGGCGGACTTGTCGGCAAACTCGGCCAACGGGGGTTGTCCTTCCACGGGGCGCGAGACCCAGTCGATCGTGTTCTTGAGCAGGGCCGTGACCGAACTGTTGTACTCGGGCGAAGCAATCAACAATCCCTGATGCGAAAGGAACAGATCCTTCAGCTTGCGGCCCGCGGGCGGCAGACCCTTGGCCGCTTCATCATCCTGGTTGAACAGCGGCAGCGAATAGTCCTCCAACTCGATCAGCGTGACTTCGGCCCCTGCCTCCCGGGCGCCGGCCGCGGCGATCCGAATCAAGCTGCGGTTCCAGGACCCTCGCCGGGTGCTGCCGGCAAAGGCCAGTATCTTCGGTGTAACCGCCACGGTTCTCCCCCTTTCGTTTCTCAAGCCAGAGCGAGTTGAACAACCGGGCCGCTATCCGCCGTGCGGCTGCCCTAGAATATAAGGTGGTCTCGCCATTGCCGCGAGATCCGTAGCGGGGCGCGCTTGCGGGGCTTTGGCCGCGATCAATTCTCGCCCCGGCTACTTCCCATCGCGCCCTGTTCAGGAGCCGTCATGCAAACTCCGCTGCAAATCGCGTTTCGCAGTGTGCCCCATTCCAACAAAACCGCCAAAAACGTCGAACAGCATCTGGCCCGTCTCGAGAGTCTCTACGATCGGATCGTTGCCTGCCGCGTGGTGCTCGACATGCCGCATCGGCAGCACGCAACCGGCAACCTGTACCAGGTCCGAATCGATCTGACGGTTCCGGGACGCGAAATCGTCGTCAACCGCGAACCCTCTCAACAGCCGGAACACGCAGATCTGAACGTCGCCCTGGCACATGCCTTCGATGCCGCGGCCCGGCAATTGGAAGACTTCGTTCGCCAGCGCAAGGCGCGGGTTAAGCATCATCAGCCGCTTCCTCATGCCCGCGTCGCGCGACTGTTTGCCGGCAGCCACTACGGCTTCATCCTCACGCCCGACGGTCGGGAGATTTACTTCCATGCCAATAGCCTGGTCAACGGCGAGTTTGCCCGACTTGTCGTGGGAACCGAAGTGACCTATGTCGAGGAACTGGGCGAAAAGGGCCCTCAGGCGAGCACGGTGAAGCTTGTCGGTCGCCATGCGCATTTGTGAAAACGAACATCGCGGCCTGGGAGGTTTGAATCCCTGCCCACGCCGGGACCCATCGGGTGGTCTATCTGGACCAGTCTCAGCTGGACCGGGGCGGTATGATGGTGCATATGACGCACCGCAAGGCCACCCGACGGCACCAGTTTCGACTACGCACCCTGTTGGCCGCGATCACCTGGCTGACGCTCGTGATCGCGGTTTGCGTGCAGCACCAGCAAGCCAGCAGGCGGCAGCGGCAAGTGCACGAGCATTTCATGTCGCTTGGGTTTCCGCCGTTCGCACCGGCCGGCCGAGCCGCCCCGATCTCGCCCCAGTCGAACGCACCGCCGATGATCAAATTCGATCCACAGTGGCCGGCGCTCGCTCCATCGTGAGTTTTCACCTCTAAGGGCACCCGCAACCGATGCCGAAGTTCACGAGCCATATCTTCGTCTGTTGCAAATCCGGCAGTTGTGACCGCGACGGCAAGGAGAAGCTCCGCAGCACGTTCAAAAAGGAACTCAAGCGGCGCGGCCTCACGCCCCTGGTGCGGGCCAACTCGGCCGGCTGCCTCGACCAGTGCGACCTTGGCCCCACCGTGGTTATCTACCCACAAGCGATCTGGTACGGCCACGTCACGCCCGACGACGTACCGCGAATCATCGAAGAAACCATCCTCGGCGGCCGCGTGCTGGAAGACCTGCTGATCCCCGACGAGCAATTGAACTGCAAGAAGTGCAAGGGTTAGTTTGAATTGCCTGCGTCACTTGCGATCAACACGCAAAGCAAAGACTCTTCGTAAGCCTTCTTTGTAGAAGACCCGCTCTCTCCCCGGCTATACTGGCCGTATGAGCAAGCCCCCCAAGAGCAATGCAGTTTTCGAATCGGCTGGTGCTGCATTGGGCATGATTCTGGGGCTCTCCGCCGGCATGCTTTTAGTGCGATGGGCGTCATCCTATAGTGAACTGACCATCGTTGCGGCAGTGCTTGCCAGTTTAGTGCAATTTGTCGTGCTGATGATCGGCGGAGCAGTCATAGGCAACTCGATACGCCGGTAAATCACGACCTGGGAAGCTATTTCCGAGAATCCTGGATTAGACTGACCCACTACCCATTTTCTTGCCAACCGGCCCCTGGGGTGTGTATATTCGGATCCTGGGTGTTTCCACGCGCCCTCCCCCGCCTGAACCTCCAACCTCCGGCTCGACCTGGGTGCTTTTATGACCCGATCCGTTGCACGTGCGGCGCTCCTCTTTTCGGCTTGTTGCCTCAGCGCCATTGGCTCTGCCTCGGCGGAGGATGCCAAGCCCGCGGCTGCCGGTGGCAAGGTCAGCTACTTCCGCGATGTCCGCCCGCTGTTGCAAGCGAATTGCCAGGGCTGCCACCAGCCAGCCAAGGCGGAAGGCGACTACGTGATGACCAATCGCGACGGGCTGCTCAAAGGGGGCGAAAGCGAACTGGCCGCCATCGTTCCGGGCAAGCCGGACGAAAGCTATCTGATCGAACAGATCACGCCGGCCGAGGGCAAGGCTTCGATGCCCAAGGACAAACCTCCGCTGGCCGACACCGACGTCAAGAAGATCACCCAGTGGATCGCCGAGGGAGCGGTTGACGATACGCCCGCATCGGTGCGCGACACGATAGACGCCGAACATCCGCCGGTCTACGAAGCGCCGCCGGTACTGACGGCCTTGGACTTCTCACCCGACGACACACTGCTGGCCGTCAGCGGCTACCACGAAACGCTGCTACACAAGGCAGACGGTTCCGGACTGGTCGCCCGCCTGGTTGGCCAGGCCGAGCGGATCGAAGCGGTTGCCTTCTCGCCGGACGGCAAGCTGCTGGCGGTGGCCGGCGGATCGCCCGGCCGGCTGGGTGAGTTGCAAGTATGGGACGTCGACACGCACGCATTGAAATACGCCTTACCCGTCACCTACGACACGATCTACGGCGCCAGTTGGTCGTCTGACGGAACCAAGATCGCCTTCGGCTGCGCCGACAACACCTTGCGGGCGGTCGATGCCGCCACCGGCAAGCAGGTGCTCTACCAGGGCGCTCACAACGACTGGGTGCTCGACACGGTCTTCTCGAAGGAAGGCAACTACCTGATCTCGGTGAGCCGTGACCGCTCGATGAAGCTCGTCGAGGTGGCCACCCAGCGGTTCGTCGATAACATCACGAGCATCACGCCCGGCGCCCTTAAAGGGGGCTTGAACGCCGTCGATCGCCACCCGCAGAAGGACGAGTTGCTGATTGGCGGGGCCGACGGCGTGCCAAAAACCTACCAGATGCTGCGAACCAAGGACCGCAAGATCGGCGACGACTTTAACCTGATCAAAGCCTACGAAGCAGCTCCCGGGCGAATCTACGACGTGCGATTCAATACCGACGGCAGCCGCTTCGTGGTTGGCAGCAGCCTCGACGGCAGCGGCGAAGTGCGCGTCTACGAAACCGACAGCGGCAAGCTGCTGGCGAAGATGGAAGCACAACACGGCGGCATTTATGCCGTCTGCTTCAACACAGCCGGCAACGTCGTGGCGTCAGCCGGCTTTGATGGCATGGTGCGGCTCAACGACGCCGCCAGCGGCAAGCTCATCAAGGAGTTTTCGCCCGTGCCGCTCGGCTCGGCCGAAGTGGCCGCCAACAAGTGACACCCTTGCTCCCAGGCAATCCAGGACTAACCGCCCTCGGGCAATATAAGGAAGATCATGGGTATGAAGCGAAACTGGCTGGCAATCGTTCTGGTCGTGGGGATGTCGTCGCTGGTGAGCAGTTCCGTTGTGGCCGCTCCCACCGAGCACCTGCCCGCAGGCGCGCAGGTCGTTTCGTTGGAAGCCCAACCCGCGGCGCTCAATCTCGACCACAAGTACGCCTACTCGCAGGTCCTCATCACGGCCAAGTTGTCCGATGGCTCTTCGCTTGACGCGACGCGAATGGTCGAGTCGACGGTCGAAAATGATCTGGCCTCGGTCTCGCCGTCGCTACTGGTTCGCCCCAAAACAGACGGCGCAGGAAAAGTCACCTTTTCGCTCGGCGACAAATCCATTGCCGTGCCGCTGACCGTAGCCGGCCAGACAACCAAGTTCCAGCCGAGCTTCGTGCGCGACGTGATGCCCGTGCTGTCCAAGCTCGGCTGCAACGCCGGCACCTGCCACGGCTCGCTGGCCGGCAAGGGGGGCTTCAAGCTCTCGCTGCGCGGTTACGACCCGCTGTTCGATCATCGTGCACTGACCGACGACGTGGCCGGCCGGCGCATCAATCGGGCCGCCCCCGATCAAAGCCTGATGCTGCTGAAGCCGTCGGGCGTCATCCCGCACGTCGGCGGCGTGCTCACTCAGCCCGGCGAACCCTACTACGAGACCATCCGCGCCTGGATTGCCGACGGTCTGAAGCTCGACCTCGACAGCCCCCGGGTGACGTCGATCGAAATTTTCCCCAAGAACCCGATCGTGCCGCTGCCGGAGATGACCCAGCAGATGAGCGTACTGGCCAGTTACAGCGACGGCTCGGTGCGCGACGTAACGCTGGAAGCCTTCATCGAGAGTGGCAACACCGAAGTGGCCGAACCGAACAAGTCGGGACTGATCACAGCCATTCGCCGCGGCGAGGCCCCGGTGCTAGCCCGCTTCGAGGGCGCCTACACCGCCAGCACGCTTACCATTATGGGCGACCGCAGCGGCTACGAGTGGCAGGACGTGCCGGTCAACAATCCAGTCGACGAACTGGTCGACAACAAACTCAAGCGAGTGAAGTCGATGCCAAGCGAGTTGTGCACCGACGCCGAATTCATTCGCCGCGTTTCGCTCGACCTGGTTGGCCTGCCCCCCACGATTGACGAGGTGCAAGCCTTTGTCGCCGACGAGCGCGACGCGAAGGTCAAACGCGATGAACTGGTCGACCAGCTCGTGGGCAGCGGCGACTACGTCGAGTTGTGGACGAACAAGTGGAGCGACCTGCTGCAGGTGAATCGCAAATTCCTGGGCGAGGAAGGCGCATTCGCTCTGCGCGGCTGGATCAAGCAGGCCGTTTCGCAGAACATGCCGTACGACAAGTTCGTGTACACCATCCTCACGGCCAGCGGCTCCACGCTCGAGAATCCACCGGCAGCCTACTACAAAGTGCTTCGCACGCCCGAAGAGCTGATGGAAAACACGACGCAGTTGTTCCTTGGCGTGCGTTTCAACTGCAACCACTGCCACGATCATCCCTTCGAACGCTGGACGCAGGGGCAGTATTTTCATTTGGCCGCGTACTTTGCCCAGGTTGGTCGCAAGGCCGACCCCGCCGCCGACGGCAAGACCATCGGTCAGACCGCAGTAGAAGGTGGCGCCCCACTGGTTGAGGATATTTTCGACACCGGTTCGGGCGAAGTCACTCACGGAGGCACCGGCCAGCCGGCAGCGCCCAAGTTCCCTTATGAACTCCCGGATGCCGTGAGCCAGGAGGCGTCGCGCCGCGAACAACTGGCCCGCTGGGTCACGTCCAAGGAAAACCAGTACTTCGCCAAAAGCTACGTCAATCGGCTATGGGGCTATCTGTTCGGCCGCGGCATCATCGAACCGATCGACGACATCCGCGCTGGCAACCCGCCGACGAATCCGGAACTGCTCGACTACCTGACCCGCGAATTTGTCGATAGCGGTTTCGACATGCAACACGTGTTGAAGCTGATCTGCAAGTCGCGCACCTATCAGCTTTCGCTTGAGACGAACCGCTGGAATGAAGACGACACGATCAACTATTCGCACGCCGTGGCCCGCCGCCTGCCGGCCGAAGTGCTATACGACACGATCCAGCGAGTCACCGGTTCGCAGAGCAGCTTGCCGGGTGTACCAGTCGGTTATCGGGCCACACAACTTCCCGACGTCGGACTGTCGCTCCCCAGCGGCTTCTTCGAAGTCTTCGGACGGCCGGCGCGTGAAAGCGCGTGCGAATGTGAACGCTCGAGCGGCATGATGCTGGGCCCCGTGATGACGCTCGTCAACGGCCCGACCATCGCCGATGCCATTGCCAACCCCGAGAATGCGATCACCAAACTTGTCGCCGCCGAGTCGGACGACGCGAAGGTGGTCAACGAGTTATTCCTCAGGATTCTCAATCGGCCCGCCAAGCCGGAGGAGATCACCACCGGCATTGCGGCCCTGCATGCCAGCGCCGGCGAAGTGCTTGAACTGCAGAGCAAACTGAACGCCCACCAGAAGCAACTCGACGAGAAGCAGGCCGCGTGGGAATCGACCCAAGTCGCTCCCACCTGGACCACGCTCAAGCCCGGCGCAATGCAATCCAGCATGAACGCCACCTTCGCAAAACAGGCGGATCATTCGGTGCTCGTCGAGGGGAGCAACGGCAAGGGCACCTACACGGTCACGCTGCCCGTGCCGGCCGGTCCGTTGACGGGGCTCCGACTCGAGCTGCTCGCCGACGACAAACTACCCGCGCATGGTCCGGGACGCGCCACCAATGGCAATCTCGTGCTTTCGGAATTGAAAGCCACCATCGCTCCGGCGTCCGATGCAAGCCAGACCAAGCCGGTCGAGTTCGGCGCCAACATGGCCGATTTCTCGCAGGAGGGTTACGCCGTGGCCGGAGCCGTCGACGGAAACCCCGGTACGGGCTGGGCTGTCGCTCCCGAGTTCGGCAAGAACCACTCCGCGGTGTTTGAGTTCAAAGAGCCGCTAAACTTGGATGCGCCCTCGCTATTGGTCGTCACGCTCGACCATCAGTACGACGAAACGCACACGATCGGCAAGTTTCGCTTCGCAGTCTCGGCCAGTCCGTCGCCCGCGGGCGCATCGAGCCTGCCGGAGAACATTGCGCAGATTCTGGCCATCAAACCCGAGGAGCGTGGAGCGGACTTGCGAGCCCAGGTGACCGAATATCACCGCTCGCTCGATACCCAGTGGGTTCGCCTCCGCGACGCCGTCACGAGTGCCGCCGAGCAACAAAAGAACGTCCGGTTGACCGGCGCAGGATCTTGCGTGGGCACTGATCAACAGCCCTGCGTTCCTGTTCAACCGATAACTGCTGCACCGCTCGCGAGGGCGATCGCGCTGAGTCATTGGGAGCTGACTATCGCCTGGGGAGTCTCGGCCGACGGACACACGATTACCGGCACTGGATTCAACCCGAACGGACAGACGGAAGCATGGATCGCACAGATTCCGGAGCCGTCGAGTTGGGCGCTCTCCATCGCATCGCTCCCCGCCGGTGTTTTGCTTGCCGGACGTTTCCGACGAAGCGCCCGACCTCCCTACCGCACAACCTGAGCCACTGTCGCCAGCGCTGGCGGGAGCATTCGTCAATTCGTGCGAGCGTCACGATCGTGGTTCGTTTGGGTGGTTTTTCCAGCAGGATTCCCGCTCGCCGGGCTGGCTCAGGTACAGGGCGCGTTGGTGGCAGACGGCGTCGGAGCCATCCGTAGTCGCTCCTGCTCAAATAACGGCCCTTAATCGCTCAAAAATCCGACGTTCGTCCTCGTTCAGCACCGCCTCACCCCGAATCGGCCGGTCCATCGTGATGCCTCCACTGCACGGAAAATAGGTAACCCCACTCGACAGCTTACCAACCGCCACGATTTTCCACCCACATTCCAGACGCTCACACAAACTTTCCGGTGGCCGAAGAATTCGCTTGCCCTGTCAAACGAGTTTACGGTATTTTATTGGCAAAGATGGATGGCGCGGCATTTCTGATACCGATCTATTAGGTCCGATCCGCAGGGGCCGCGGCGGACTCGCAAACCATTTCCATCGACCGCCGCGCAAATTCCACTCTCCGACGTGCGCTGGCGGCAAACTAAACCACTACCCCTAGCAAGTCGGATCGCAATGAAGCGAAACCAATTGTCGTGGGCGCGACGACGTTTGGGCACTCCACCTATTCGTAACGCAGTTTCGTTGAGCCTCGAACCACTGGAGGAACGTCGCGTTCTTTCCACAACGTCGCCATGGGTGCCGTTGGTTGACCTCGACCAATCGGCGACCCAGCAAGGCGACAGTTCGCCGCCGGTTGCCGACCCGGCTGTCTTGGTTGCGGCGGGCAACGACAATACCGACGCGGCCAGCTTGCTGGCCGCCGGCGGCCCGGGAGATCCGAGCTTGCCGGGTTTTGCCAACGTCAGCAGCAGCGGCAACTACGGCACGGTGGTCTACCTGGGGGCCGGATGGGCGATCACCGCCAGCCACGTGGCGCTGACGTCGTCGATTAATTTTGGCGGCACGAGCTACACCGTCGACATGTCGTCGGTGCATCAACTTCACAACGCTGACAATAGCCTTACCGACCTAAAAATGTTTCGCGTCGAGGGCGAGCCGCAAGTGCCCGAGCTTCTCTCGTCATATATCGCGACGACGGCGCCCAGCGGTCACGTGTTCATGATCGGCAACGGCCTCACGCGCAACCAACAGTTATTCTGGAGCGTGAATAAGACGCAGTCGCCGTGGGTCTGGACCGAGATCTCCGAGCCGGCCCATCCGAACAGCAACAACTACGCAGGCGTCTCCATCACCGGCGCGCACGCCGTCCGTTGGGGAGAAAACAACGTCGACCTAACCGGGTTGTCCGTCACGGCCGGCAGCCTCACGATCACGGGCTTTACGACCCAGTTCGACTACTTGCCGTTTACCGGGCAGGTGGGTCTCCCCAATGAAGCGCAAGGCAGCAACGGCGATTCGGGCGGCGCCGTCTTCTCTTTCGTCAATGGAAAATGGGTTTTGTCGGGGCTCATGATCGCGATTAGTGGTCCGTTGAGCGGTCAGCCGAGCAATACGGCGCTCTACGGCAACTTCACACTCATGATCGATTTATCCGCCTATCGAAATGAAATCCTTTCGACCATTGGCGTGGCTGATCAGCAAGTGTTTTACAACAACTCGAATTTCGACGGCAACAACAGCAGCATCAACGCCTCCGACGATCTTGCCATCGCCACGGACAAGACGGCCTATTTGCCCGACAGCGGCTCGGCCACCTTGGCCAGCGTGACCAATTACGTGCGCGGAATTAACGGCATCATGGTTGATCTGGCCAGCACGCACGGCACGATCACGGCCAGCGACTTCGCTTTCAAGGTCGGCACCAGCAATTCGCCCGGCACTTGGGCCACCGCTCCGGCCCCCGCATCGATCTCCGTGCGATCCGGCGCGGGCGTGGGTGGCAGCGACCGGATTGAAATCACCTGGCCGGATGGCGCCATCTCCAACACTTGGCTCGAAGTTACGTTGAAAGGAAATGACGCGATAGGCGGCTCCGATACCAATACCGGTCTATCCGCCTCCGACGTGTTCTATTTCGGAAACCGTATCGGCGACGCCGGATTCGACCCCGCCGGCCTCGCTGTGACCAATGCCAGCGACGAAATCGCGGTTCGCCTCAATCCTGGTTTTGACGAACCGATCACAAGCCCGTACGACTTCAATCGCGATCAACTGGTCAATGCAAATGACCAGATTATTGCTCGCCTATCGACCGGTTTTCTAGCGCTGATCGACGTCAGCACGAGTGCCGCGGCCCCAGTCGCGGTCCCCACGTCAGAACTCAACGCCGTTGGCTTCGGCATCGGCAGTCAACGACCGCGCATTCGCATCGACAACGAATCCACTGCAATCCAGCTTGACCCCGACTGGCAGTTGGTGGCACGTCAATCATCGGATGTGCGTTCTCGCGACCTGGTCCTCGCCCAGATGCTCGAAGATGCGTCGATCGGCCAGCCGCTGAGTGAGATTGTCGAGTCGCTCGACCTTGCTTGGTTGTCCGAGATGACTCAATGGCTGCTCGATTAGTCCGCTCGCTGTCGAAGTGCCTCGTATAACAACACGCTCGCCGCGGCAGCAACGTTTAGACTGTCGACCACCCCATACATCGGCAGGTGAATCGCCGTCACGTCCGCGGCCTGCCAAACCGTCGACAGTCCTTCTGCTTCGCTTCCCAAGATGATCGCACACCTCCCCCTCAGGTCCGAGTCGGTATAATTTACTCGACCATCCACCCGGGCGGCGAACATCTTCGCCCCGCGTTGCCGCAACCAATCAAGCGCCGCCACGGAGGTTGTCGTACAAGTCGGCACCGTAAACACAGCCCCCAAACTGGCCCGAATACAATTGGGGTTAAGTAGGTCCGTCGCCGGTTCCGCCACGATCACGGCCGAAACTCCCGCCGCATCGGAGCTACGTAAAATTGCCCCGACGTTGCCGGGCTTCTCGACCCCTTCGATCACGATGATCGGCCCCGAACCCCTCGTTTCAAGTGTCGCTAACTCTTGCCTCGGCGTGTGAGCGATTGCCAGCACCCCTTCCTGCCGCTCGCCAAACGACAGCTTGGCGAATACCTCCGCGCTGACGTGCCAACACTCGGTTCGCCCCTGATGCAAGAGTTGCACCGCCTGACGACTGTCGGGCGACGCGCACAGCGATTCACAAATGAACGCTTCACAGAGCGGCATACCAGCCGTGATGGCCCGCAAGAGTTCCCTTGCGCCGTCGATCAGGAATCGCTGCTGCTTCTTACGATGCCGCGCAGAGCGCAAGCGAATGGCCTCTTTGACCCGCGGGTTCTGCAAACTCGTAATGGTTTGATCCGCCATAAAGCCGCCATGACGTTTTACGCGTCGTGACTCCATCGCACCGCCGCGCCCGCGTGCAGCCGGTCACCGGCCGCGGTGACCAGTTCCATGTCACTGGCGCGAGACCCATCCGTCTTCAGAACCATGCTGCCTTCGAACGAACCGCAACAGGCCCTTGGCCGTGGCCAAATCGCCCGTGTGACACGAGAACAGCATGAATTGTCGTCGCTCCCGGCACAACTCGAAACACATGGCCAACAATCCTTCCAAATGCTCGTCCAATTTCCAGTGCTGACTGCCGGGGCCGTGACCATAGGCAGGCGGATCCAACAACACGGCATCGTAGGTCTGCTTGCGTCTAAGCTCTCGACGGACGAATTTCGTCGCGTCTTCGACGATCCAGCGAACCGGTGCGTCGGCCAGACCCGACGCCTCGGCATTGCGCCGCGCCCAAGCGACGACATTCGCGGCCGCGTCCACGTGCACTACTTCGGCCCCAGCCGCCGCCGCAACCAGTGAGCTGGCTCCCGTGTAGGCAAACAAGTTAAGCACCTTGGGTCGGCCAGCCTGCCGAACCTGCTCCGCAATCCACTCCCAATTCTCAGCCTGTTCGGGAAAAATGCCGAGATGTCCGAAGTCCGTGAGCTTAAGCTCGAGGGTGACTCCGCCAAACCGCACCGTCCAGGGGGCTGCCAATGAACCGCGACAAGCCCACGAACCTGCGCCTCCGTCGATGCGTTGGAAACGCGCGGCCGCTGCGCTCCAAAGTTCCGGCCGTCGTCGTTCGAGTCCCTCGGCCGCCGGCGACGGACGATCGAGAACATACGTGCCGAAACGCTCGAGTTTGCGGCCGTTGCCGAAATCGAGCAATTCGTAGGCGTCGCTGGAAAACATGGAATGCGATGGGATGACGGCAAAGTTAGTCGCGACGACGATTGCGCTTGGCGGCCGTCTTCCGCTTCGGCCGATAGCCAGCCGCCGGACCACCACGAATGTGATCGCCGCTGGTTTGTTCGCGAAGCTGCCGATTGGCCCGGTTTCGCCGCCGGTCGAGCGCGGCCGAGGGTGGCCGCTCGGGAATCAAACAGTCGCAGCCGCTGCCGATCAAATCTTGCCGCCCGGCCTGCTCCAAGGCGCGGCGAACCTCAAAGTAGTTCTCCGGCTTGAAGAACTGCATCAGAGCCCGCTGCAACTTCCGGTCGCGCAAATGCCGAGCGATATAGACCGGTTTCTTTGAGAAAGGATCGAGCCCCGCGTAGTACATGCAGGCCGCGATGTCGAACGGGCTGGGAATAAAATCCTGCACCTGGTCCGGCTCATAGTGGTTCCTTTTGAGGAACAAGGCCAGTTCGATCATCGAATCAAGCGTGCTGCCCGGATGACTGGCGATGAAATACGGAACCAGAAACTGTGTCTTTCCAGCCCGTCGCGATGCCTGCTTGAACTCGTGGTCAAATTTCTCGAAGTCCTCGGTCGCCGGTTTTTTCATCAGCGCCAACACGTTGGCATCGGTATGCTCGGGAGCGACCTTTAAATGTCCTCCCACGTGATGCTCGGCCAGTTCGCGCATGTACTCGGGGCTTCGCCGCGCGAGATCCATGCGGATGCCCGAAGCCACCAGCACTTTTTTGACACCCGGCTCCTGACGGGCCGCCTTCATCAGCTGTACGAGCGGCCCATGATCGGTACCGAGCAGTTTGCATATCGTCGGATGCACGCAACTCAGCCGGCGGCATTTGGCCTCCACGTCGGGTCGCGTGCAACGCATCTCATACATGTTGGCCGTCGGCCCACCAATGTCGCTGACGACACCCTTGAACTGCGGGTCGGCCGCCATCTGGCGGATCTCACCCAAAATCGATGCCTGGCTGCGGCTTTGGATGATGCGGCCCTCGTGTGCCGTGATCGAACAGAAGGTGCAGCCGCCGAAACATCCCCGCATGATCTGCACCGAATCCCTCACCACCTCGTAGGCCGGAATCCGACGCTTGCCGTAGCTGGGGTGAGGCTTGCGCGTAAAGGGCAACCCATAGACGCGGTCCATCTCCGCTTGCGAAAGGGGCAAGGCCGGCGGATTGGTCACCACGCATTCACGGTCGTGATACTGCGCAAGCCGCCTGGCGTTATGGGGATTCGTTTCATTGTGAGCGATCTTCGTCATCTCGGCGAAAGCCCACCTGTCGCTCGACACCTGCTCGTAGCTGGGAAGCTCGAGAGTCTTTTCCGTAGGTGGAGTTTCCTTGCGCCTAGTCGATACGCCACACCGCGCATGTCGCGCAAATCGCGCACGGTTTGGCCGTCGCGCAGCCGCCGCGCAATTTCGAGGATCCCCCGCTCCCCCATGCCGAACACCAGTAGGTCGGCCTTGCAATCGAGCAGAATCGAACGACGGACCTTGTCGCTCCAGTAGTCGTAGTGCGCGATCCGCCGCAAGCTGGCCTCCACGCCGCCTGCCACCACGGGCACACCAGGGTACGCCTCTCGCGAACGCTGGCAATAGGCGAGCGTGGCCCGATCCGGGCGGCGACCGATCGCGCCGTCGGGACTATAGGCGTCGTCGTTGCGCACCTTGCGATTCGCTGTGTAGTGGTTGATCATCGAGTCCATGTTGCCGGCACTGACGGCAAAGAACAGCCGCGGCCGACCAAACGTCCGCCAAGCCTGGCAATTGCGCCAGTCGGGCTGGCTCAGAATTGCCACCCGAAAGCCCTCACTTTCGAGCAACCGCCCCAACAGTGCCATCGCAAAACTCGGGTGATCGACATACGCATCCCCGGTCACGAACACCACGTCCACTTCGTCCCAGCCGCGCTCGTCCATTTCGGCGCGGCTCATTGGCAACGGCGGCGTGGGACGCGGGCGCACTTCCACCACCGGCAAACCGCCCTCCCCGGTTCGCCCGAGAACGGGCGGCATCGGCTTCGAATTTCCCTTGCGGATGGACATGGTAGGACGCGAATTGAAGTGCGGGCAAAGCGACGTCCAAAGTGAACGCCGACGAGGCGATTTTGCATTCTATCACCAGGGACATCCGCGAATACCGGTTGGTGCGAATTCTCCGGACGGACGCCTGATTTCGGGTACTTTCTCGGCCCTTGTTTCGGCGGGGCAAAAAGCTATGGTTGTAACAGTCGGGTCGTTTGTGGCCTGAATCTCATCACCCTCCTGCGGCCCGCGTTACCATGACCGACACTCGTCAGCCGATGTCGCCACGAACGATCCTGACCCTGATCTTCGCGGGGTTGCTGCTATGGGGGCTCTATATTGCCGGCGGCGTGCTTTGGTATGGACTGAATCCCCTCGGTGCCCTGATCGTCCTGGTCTGCGTCGGCATCTTTTTGGGCTTCTGGGCCCTGCTCTTGCGATCGCAAAAACCGAACCGGCGTTCCTAAAGAGTCGTTTTCACGGGCGTTTGTTGCGCCGACCGCTCGGTAAGTCACAACCGCCAACTGTCGTGGCAGGGTAGACGCTCGAGACGAGGCGTTCCAACGCTCGAATTTCGCGCGGCACGACCCGCTCGAACACGCGTCTGCAACAGGTCTTGCGCTCACGTGATTCGCAATCGACGTGCGACCCCTCGCGGATTTCATTACGTAGAAGAAACCGTAGATCCGAATTGTTCCATATCCTTGATTTGTGGATAATTCGCCGCGCCGCCGTTGGTTCATAGTGCAGCCGACGACGACGTGCCAACTCCCCATCACCGCGTGCCAACTCGCCTAGAGCAACAGAGGAAGAGTGTCATGGCAACAGAAATCACTGCCGTCCGTCCCTTGCGTCCGGCGCCTCCGGCGGCTGTCACGGGTCTGTCGATTGGCGACTACCTGATTCGCCGCCTTCAGGACTATGGCATCGGCCATGTGTTTGGCATTCCGGGAGATTATGTTCTGCAGTTCTATTCAATGCTCGATCGCAGCCCACTCGAGGTCGTGACAACGACGCGCGAGGACTGTGCAGGCTTCGCCGCCGATGCCTATGCCCGCGTTCATGGTATGGGTGCACTTTGTGTTACGTACTGCGTGGGCGGGTTGAGCCTGTGCAACAGCGTTGCCGGTGCCTATGCCGAAAAATCTCCGGTGGTCGTAATCACCGGCTCGCCCGGCCTGAAAGAACGGCACAACAATCCGCTATTGCACCACCGGGTGCGCGACTTTCGCACGCAGTACGACGTCTTCGAAAAGCTGTGCATTGCCGGTACGGAACTGACCGACCCGCAGACGGCGTTTCAAGAAATTGACCGCGTATTGCATGCCGCGGCTCGCTACAAGCGACCGGTCTACATCGAAATTCCGCGCGACATGGTGGGCGTGGTGCCTGAGATGCCGCATCGGTTCCAGGATACACACCTGGTGAGCGACCCCGAGGCCCTGGCCGAGGCGGTCTCCGAAGCCGAGCGGTGGCTGAACAGTTGCCAGCGGGCGGCGATCGTCGGCGGCGTCGAGATCCATCGCTTCGCTCTCCAGGACGAATTGCTCGCCCTGGCCGAGGGATCGCAGATTCCAATTACGACGACCGTGCTCGGCAAGAGCATCATTTCCGAGACGCACCCGTTGTTCGTCGGCCTGTACGAAGGGGCGATGGGCAACGACGCCGTGACGAAGTTTATCGAGGACAGCGATTGCGTGCTATTGCTCGGCACGTTCATGACCGACATTAACCTGGGGATTTACACCGCCAATCTCGATCCAAGCAAATGCATTTACGCCACGAGCGAGCAATTGCGAATTCGGCACCATCACTTCCATAACGTGCTGCTGCCGGACTTCATCCGCGAGCTGGCCGCGCGGCGTCCACAACCGCCCCAGCGCAAGCTACCAGACCTGCCGCATCGCGTTGAAAAGTTCATTATCAATGCGGAGGAACCGATCCGCATTTCACGGATGATCGCGCGCTTGAACGAAACGTTGAACGACGAAACGATCGTGATTGCCGACATCGGCGACGCTCTGTTCTCGGCCAGCGAGTTGGTGATTCGCGGTCGGACCGAGTTCATCAGCCCCGCCTATTACACTTCGATGGGCTTTTCGGTGCCGGCAGCATTGGGCTCGCAAATGGCCCGACCCGATTTGCGCACCGTGGTACTCGTCGGAGACGGCGCATTTCAAATGACCGGCACAGAACTCTCCACGCTAGTGCGGCACAAGTTCCCCGCGATCGTCATCGTGCTCGACAACGGCGGCTACGGCACCGAGCGGTTCCTGCATCCCGGGAAGTTTGAATTCAACGAAATTCAACCCTGGGCTTATCACAAGCTGCCGGAAGTCTATGGCGGCGGACGCGGCTACCTGGTTCGCACCGAGGGTGAATTCGATCAGGCCCTCAAGTCGGCCTGGGCCGACACCAGCAATGTCAGTCTGATCCACGTCGTGCTCGACAAGGCGGATCACAGCCAGTCGCTCGAGCGGCTCACCGAAAAGCTAAGCAAGCGCGTCTAGAACCAAAACACTTGGCGTCTCAGGGATGACCGGCGCATGGCGGCGTTTGCCGACCGAGTAATCGTGATCACGGGCGCGTCGAGCGGCATTGGTCGAGCGCTCGCCGTGGAACTTGCACCACAGAATCCGCGCCTGGTGCTGGCCGCCCGAGATGCGTCTCGGCTCGAACAGGCGGCCGTGAATTGCCGGCAGCGGGGAGCGCAAGTGCACGTTGTGCCGACGGATGTCACCGATCCCCGGCAATGCGGGGCGATGGTCGCGGCAGCCGTCGACAAGTTCGGCGCCATCGACGTGCTGATTAATAACGCCGGCGCCGCGATGTGGTCGCGGTTTGATGAACTGACAGACATCGGCGTCATCGATCAACTCATTCGGGTCAACTATCTGGGGGGTGTCGCCTGCACGCACGCAGCCCTGCCCCACCTCAAGCAATCGAGGGGCCTGATCGTGGCGATGGCCAGCATCTCCGGATTGATCGGCGTGCCAATGCTTAGCGGTTACTCCGCTAGCAAGCACGCTGTCGTCGGATTCTTCGAGTCGCTACGAATTGAACTGTCCACGAGTGGCGTTGGCGTCACGATCATCGCACCCGACTTCGTGCAGTCGGAGATCCTCAAGCGCGCCGTCGACGCGGCAGGACGGCCCCTCAATAGCAGTCCACTCGACCAGCGAAAATTGCTCACTGCCGAAAAATGCGCCCGGCAAATCGTACGTGGCATGCAGCGCCGCAAGCGGCTGGTGCTGACCTCCGAACGCTCGGCCTGGGCTCGCTGGGGCCAGTTGCTGGCGCCGAAACTGGTCGATTGGATCTCCGCCCGAAGCGTGCTGCCGCGGGCCTAATCGCTATTGGGGCCGGCGGTAGGGTGCCGCTAAGATCCCAAACTCAGTTTTGTCCACTTTCTCATTCGGGTCGATCGACCGTGCCGCATCAATCCGCCTTGCCGCCAAAACCGCATCCACGAATTCTGATCGTCCGTTTGAGTGCTATCGGTGACGTGCTGCACGGCCTGCCGGTGCTATGCGCCCTCCGCGAAGCGCTCCCCCAAGCCTTCATTGGCTGGGTCGTTGAAGGCGTTTCCGCGCAGCTCTTGCGACACCACCGAGCGCTCGACGAGTTGATATCGGTGCCGCGCAAGTGGCTCAAATCTCCTCGCACGGTTCTCGGCCTCAGGCGGCAACTGCGAACGCTGCGCTTCGACGTCGCCATCGACTTACAGGGCCTCACGAAGAGCGCCGTGGCCGCCCGACTTTCTGGTGCTCCGTTGCGCATCGGATACGACGGACACGACGGACGCGAATTGAGCCGCGTACTCAACAACAAACTAGTCGAGCCGGCCGGCACACACGTTGTCGACCGCAATCTGGAACTGCTCGCGCCATTGGGTATCTCGAAACCTCGCGTGCGCTTTGATCTCGACGACACGCCGCCGGATCTGGCCAAGGCCCGGGAGGTCATTGCCGCGCTCCAACTGCAGCCGCGTTTCGCCGTCATCAATCCCGGGGCCGGTTGGCCTTCAAAAGTTTGGCCTGCCGAGCGCTACGGAGCCGTGGCTCGCTACCTCGGCGAGCGCTACGCGATGCGTTCGCTCGTCGTCTGGGCCGGCAACCAAGAACACGCCTGGGCCGAGGAAATCGTGGCCGGTTCGGCCGGCTTTGGAATTCTCGCTCCCAAGACTTCGCTGCGCGAGCTGGCGGCCATCACGCGCCGGGCGTCGCTCTTCGTCGGCTCGGACACGGGCCCGCTACACCTGGCCGTGGCCGTCGACACGCCGAGCGTCGGTATGTTCGGTCCCATGCCCGCCGAGCGCAACGGACCTTATGGTCCGCTGCACGTTCCGGTCCAAAAAATGTGCCTGACGGGCACCAGCCGCGAGCGCCGCGGCGCCGGACCCGAATCGATGGAAGCCATCTCGATCGAGGACTGCTGCGCCGCCTGCGATCAGATTCTAGGCCGCCAGGCGGCAATCCGACGGACGGCCTAAGGTTTCGTCTCCCCTTTGGCATATAGATAGGGATTCATGCTCGGGTCGTTGTACATCTTGAATTGAAAGTAAACCTTCAGCCGCTTGCGCCCGGCAAAGATGTCTTCCAACAGTTCGGACAGCGACCGCGACAGATCTCGATGTTGTTCGTCGATCACGGTCAGCCGCTGACGCGCCTTCTGACGATGCTCGTCACTCGCGTCGGTGCGATCGGCTTGCTCCTGCATGTGATAACGCCGGAGCGACAGAATCGACAGCCGGTCGATGGCGCTTCCCGGCGTCTCGGTATTCTGCCGTGCTCCGCTCTGGGGCTCGATCTTCTGATCCGCGAGCATCTGCAAGAAATGGGCATCCAGCCGCTCGATGCCGTCGTTGCGCTGCTGGTTGTAGCCGTCGATGGCCCGCTTCACCTGCGCGATTCGGACGTCTCCCACGTCGGGGCTGCGAGCGATGTCTTCCTCGTGCCACAACAGGTAGTTGTAAGCGTGTTGCTGGCAGACCAATTGCAACAATCCCGTATATGGATTGGCCACCTCCTGCGTGTGCCACAAAGCGACGGTCTGAGCCTGCAACTCGGTGATTTCCTGGACGTTGATCATGGTGGCAAAATCGCGGTGAAAGGCGTCAAGAATTCTCTGAAAATGACGAGTGCCGCGATTCTATCGCTCGGGGCGCAAGCTCACAAGAACGCTTCGCCCGGGCGTTGATCTAGGCCCGTCGACGCCGGCGGCCTAGAATAAGATCATGACCACGACCACTGCCCATGTCGTTTCCAGCAAGCGCAGCGGCCAAAACTTGTTACTGGGCGCGGTGATTGCCGGCAGCATATTGCTGTTGGGCTACGTGGTGCTGTTCTATGACGGCCGTTCCGAGGCACCCACCGCTGCCATCAAGAGCCGGCTGACGCTCTCGCAAATTCCCTTCAACGGAGAGCGGGCCTACCAATACCTGCAGTCGTTGTGCGCCCTGGGGCCGCGCCCCAGCGGTTCGGCCGCGATGAGCGAACAGCAAAAACACCTCACCGATCACTTCGAAAAGCTGGGAGCCAACGTCCGCCGCCAGGAGTTTCGCGTCAGGCATCCACATACGGGCGAGCCGGTGTCGATGGCCAACCTGATCGTCGAGTGGCATCCCGAACGCCGCGAGCGGATTCTCCTCTGCGCACTACGATACGCGCCCCTATCCCGACCGCGATCGCCGCAATCCGCGCGGCACGTTCGTCGGTGCCAACGACGGGGCCAGCGGCACGGCAATCTTGATGGAGCTGGCACACCAAATGGCGGCGTTGCCAGGCGACCTGGGCGTCGATTTCGTTCTTTTTGACGGGGAGGAGTTCGTCTTTCAGGAGGGGGACCCGTATTTTATCGGGTCTGAGTACTTCGCTGCCGACTATGCCAATCAAAAGCCAAACCATCGGTACCGCTGGGGCGTGCTGCTCGATCTGGTGGGAGATGCCGATCTGCAGCTCTACCCGGATCGCCACAGCCTCAGTTGGCCCGACACGCGACCCCTCGTCCAGCAAATCTGGGGCACCGCCCGCCGCCTCGGCGTCAGCGAGTTCTCGACCGAGCGCCGCTACGACATTCTGGACGACCACATCAAGTTGCACGACATTGGCGGCATCGCCTGTTGCGATCTGATCGACTTCAACTATCCCTATTGGCACACCGAAGCGGACGTACCGAGCAATTGCTCGGCACTGACGCTGGCCAAAGTTGGTTGGGTTATTCAGGAATGGCTCAAGGGGGCCACGCGGAAGTAGTTCGCCGCGACGGAGGGAGCGCCCTTATGGATACATTCTCGGCCTGCCTGGCATTCGGTCCGCTGGCCATCTACCTGATACTGCTGGGATCGATCAATCTCTCCCGCCGGCCGCTGCTCATCAGCGGCACGCGTGAATCCCTGTCGCTGGGGCTGGCGCTGATGGGACTGGTCGTGGTCGGCCCAATGCAACTCTTCATGCCGCAGGAAGCAGCGGTGCGTTTCGGCGAATTTGTGTGGCTGTTGCTGTTGGGGTTTTACATTCTGTGCCTGACGCTGCTGATTATGCTCAGCCGGCCGCGTCTGATCGCCTATAACATCTCGGCGGACGAACTTCGCCTGGCCCTCGACAAGGCGGCCCGCCGGATCGACGCCGAAGCGGTGTGGGCCGGCAAGGCGCTCAGCCTGCCGCTGGTACGGGTCCACTTGCACGTCGAGAGTTTCCCGCCGCTCGGTAACGTGGCGCTGTTGGCCACTGGCGACGAGCAAAGTCTGGGCGGCTGGCGGCGGCTGGAATTCTGCCTGCGCGAAACGCTGCGCGAAACGACCGTGCCCGTGCAGGCCCACGGCTTCTGGATGCTGCTCACAGGCGCCATGATGCTGGCCGGGCTCGCTTTTTGGGTCGTCGACGATCCGCAAACGATTGCCCAGGGGATCGAGCGGATGCTGCATCCGTAGCGATCTCACGACGACTTCGCGCGTTTCTTTTGCCGCCGTTCCACCGATGGCTTGGCCGCCTGCCGTTCAGCCCGCGCCCGTAGTTGTTCCTCGGGCGAGAACAGCTTGAAGCGGACGCGATAAACTCGATCTCCCGCGGCGAGCTGCTCTGCGTACAGAGCATGCAACTCCGCGCGCAACAACTCGGCGGATGCGAATCCATCCGGTCGCGCGTCGTCGTCGGTCAATCGCTGGATGTCGATGGGCTCGACGGCGAGCACGCGAATGTATCCGGCGCCGGGTATATAGCTTCGCTGCCCTGCTCTCATCCGGCGGTGTTTCCAAAGCCGAATCGTCTGCGTCTTTTCGCCGGCCCGAATTGCCTCCAGGAACTTCTTCTTGAAAAGCAGCATGCTGGAAATCTGCCTGCGGGCATCACTTGGCGGGCTTTTCGTTCCGCTTCGCCCCATCGCCAGGATGCCGCTCGAGCCAACGCGCGAGCGCCACGGCCAGCTGCGGTACGGCGGCCGGATGTTCGTCGAGCAGCGGGCTCCCCGCTCGCAGGCAGCCTTCGGCAGCCGAATCATACTCTGGCCGATCCAATGCCTCGGCCAGGTACAGCAGGTTGCTCGCCGACACCGAGTTGCCCGCTGGCATCACCGTGTCGGTCGGCACTTTGCTGCGGGCGAAGAGCTCGTCGTGCAGCTTGGAAGTGAAGAAAAAGCCCCCGACCGCCTCGTCGGCGAACAAATCGATCTGTTCGTCCGTCAACTTCCGAGCAGCTTCGAGCCAACGATTCTCTCCAGTCGCGCGGTGCAAAGCGATCAGCCCGTCAACCAGGAACGCATAGTCATCCAGATACGCGGGAATCTTGGCTGCTCCGGCCGCGTAGGTTCGCATTAGACGACCGTCATCGTCACGCGCGTGGTTGAGCAGGAAATCCGCCGCCTTACCGGCCGCGGCGACGTATTCGGGCCGCTTGAGAACCCGCCCCGCTTCGGCCAGCCCGCTGATCATCAGGCCGTTCCAGGCGGTAAGGATCTTCGTATCGGTCAGCGGCCGAGGGCGAGCGTTGCGCGCGACGAGCAGCTTGGCTCGAATCGGCTGCAGCTTGGCGTCGAGTTCGGCCTCGGAGAGCTTGCGTTGTTTGGCGGTTGCGGCCAGCGGCGCTGCCAACAACGGAATATAGTGTCCCTCGAAGTTCGGCTCGGCGACAATTCCGTACACCGCCGCCCACAGTTCGTACTCAGCGGGCGTCAGGACCTTTTTGACTTCCTCCCGACCCCAGACGTAGTAGCGTCCTTCCTCGGCGTTCGTTTCAGCATCAATGGCCGAGTAAAACGCACCGCCGGCGTCGGTCATCTCGCGGAGCACGAACTCGACCGTTTCCTCGACGACGCGGCGAAAGTCGTCGCGCGGCGATAGCTCGTAAGCCAGTGCATACACGGTAAGCAACTGGCCGTTGTCGTAGAGCATTTTTTCGAAATGCGGCACGCGCCAGTAGCGATCGGTGCTGTAGCGGTGAAATCCGCCCCCGACGTGATCTCGAATACCTCCTTGAGAAATCTTCGCCAGCGTCAGGGCAAGCATCTTCTCGGCCGGCCCACCGTTGGCTCGCCGGGCATAGTCGATCAGAAACCGCAGGTTCGGCGGTTCCGGAAATTTGGCCAGCTTCGGATTGGTCGGCGCGAAACCAAACCCACCATAAATGTCGTCGAACTGCCCCGACATTGCCCGCAGCACCGTGTCGAGCAGCGCCTTGTTGAATTTGACCACCCGCAACAGGGGCCGCTGGCGAAGATTGTCGGCCACGTATTCGGCCAGCGAATCGCCCGTCCGTTGCCATTTCTCGGGGTCGGCGTTCCAGGCCTCATTTACACGGTCGAGCACGGTGCCAAAACCGAGCATGCCGTTCTTCTCGTGCGGCGGAAAATAGGTGCCACCCATCAACGGCTTGGCATCGGGCGTCAAAAACATCGACAGCGGCCAGCCACCCCCCTGCTTCGAGCCCACCAGCTGCAGATAGACATGCAACGACTGCATGTAAATCTCATCGATGTCCGGACGCTCCTCGCGATCAACTTTGATGCACACGAAGTTCTCGTTGAGCTTGCGAGCAATCTCTTCGTCCATGAACGACTCGCGTTCCATCACATGGCACCAATAACAGCTTGAATAGCCGATCGACAGGAAGATCGGCTTCTTCTCGCGCTTCGCTCGGGCCAGTGCCTCTTCGCCCCAGGGATACCAATCGACTGGATTATGCGCATGTAACAGCAGATAGGGACTTGTTTCCTTCGCCAACCGATTCGTGTGCTTCGGCGTGGAACTTTCGGCCGCGGTCTGGGGCGCCGACGCTGGTTCGGCCGCGCAAACCACCGTGGAAAAGATCAGCGACCAGCAAAGAATTGCTGTCGAGGTAGTGCGAACAGTTGGAATAAACCGCACGTCCTTGCATCCTTTCCGCCAAGAGCACCAGTGAGCGCAGCAAGTCATTCGTTCGAGCCGGGCAGACGCTTGCTCTCGCACCGCGGTGCATCGCCCGAATCCGGACGTGGGCCGACGGCTCCTTCGCGCACGCTCGAAAGCGGCGAATCGACTGTCGGACCACCCGATTGCCAGCCAGCGTCCTTCTTCCGCACTTCGTGAGTTTGGTATTCGGCCTTGAGCGTAATGGGCCCGATGGAAAACTGTCCGCCGGGCTCCAGAGCAATCGGTTCGGCGGACAAGCGCGTCTCGCCAACATACGTACCGTTGAGCGAGCCGAGATCGCGAAGCATCAAGAGACCGTCGGCTTCGAATACTTCGCAGTGATGGCGGCTGATCAGCGGATTGCCCAGTGTCACGTCGGTGCTGCGGCTGCGGCCGATGACGGCCGGCAAGCGCAGCTCGAACTGCCGCGCCGGGTCTTCGCCACCCACGACAACTAATTTCGCTTGCACGTGCCGCTCCGATTCGTAAGCCCGTTCGGGCTCGGGGTCGCGTGGCGGTTAGCCCCGGTGAAAAACCACCGCGTCGGTCCCCGATTATAGGCAGCCGATCGGGCTGCCGCCAACACGGTCAGTCCGAGGGCGTGAATCGGCCGGTGCTCGACAATTGCAGGTAAACGCGTCGTTTCTCGCCTGTTCGGTGCCGATGCCGAGTCTTACAATGGGCCGCGTTTGATACTGAATCGCGAGCCTTGAGGGGAAGTCGTCACTGTGAAACCGCTGTTGAGCGAAGATGAAATCCGCATCGGCGTCCAAGCGCTCGCCAAGGAGGTCAACAGTTATTACGACGGTCGACCACTCACGATCCTGGGTGTGTTGACCGGCAGCCTGGTGCTGGTCGCCGATCTGATCCGGCAGTTGTCGATGCCTCTCCAAGTGGGCGTGATTCAAACTCGCAGTTACCGCGGCGGAGCAACCCGACCCGGCCAGCTGCAGATCAACGACACGATGCTCCCCGAGATCAAGCGTCGCGACGTGCTGCTGGTCGACGACATCTTCGATACCGGCCGCACGTTGGCGGCGCTTGTCGAACAACTGAAATTGCTCGAGCCGAGATCGATCCGCTCGGCCGTGCTGCTGGTGAAGCAGGGACGTCAGGAAGTTGCCATGCGGCCCGATCACGTCGCCTTCGATATTCCAGACGCCTTTGTCGTCGGCTACGGTCTCGACTATCAGGATGCCTATCGAAACCTGCCCTATCTTGCCCAACTCGAAGACGCGGATCTGGCGGCCCCCCAGGCCGCGGCGGGCGAAGGTAAGATGGAGTGACCGGTATGAGGCGGCGCGTTCTACACGTCATCGCCACTCTCGCACGAGGCGGCGCTGAGAAACAACTCGCATTGCTTACCGCGGCTCTGCCGCGCGACGAGTTCGACGTTCACGTTTGCGCGCTAACGCGCGGCGGACCGATTGTCGAGGACTTGCGCGCCGCCCAGATCCCCCTCACCGTGATTGGCAAACAGTGGAAGTACGATCCGCTTGCCTGGTGGCAACTGCGACGGCACATCGCTCGCTTGCAACCCGATCTGGTGCACAGCTGGAAGTTCACGGCCAATACCTACGGCCGAACGGCGGCCCGAGCGGCTGGAGTAAGGCACCTCGTGGCCAGCGAACTTTGTGTCGACCCGTGGAAGTCATGGCATCACGTGGCGATCGATCGCCGGCTGGCTCGGAATTCCGATGCCATCGTCGTCAATTGCCACGGCGTCGAGGAATTGTATCGCCAGCAGGGCATGCCCGTATCGAAACTGCGCCTCATCGAAAATGGGATCAACCCGCCGCCGCCCAGCAACGTCACGCACGGCCAGTTGTGCGACGAATTGGGGGTGCCGCGCGGGTCGCGGCTGATCGGCGCCGTCGGCCGGCTGTGCCACCGAAAGCGGATCAAGGATCTGATCTGGGCGGCCGACCTGCTTAAGGTCATTCGCAACGACGTGCACCTGCTGATCATTGGCGACGGACCGCAGCGCGAAAACCTGGAGCGATTTCGGGACAACTGTCTGATCGAGGATAAAGTTCATTTTCTCGGCCAGCGAAACGACGTCATGCGCCTGATGCCGCATTTCGACCTGCTCTGGCTGGCCAGTAGTTGCGAAGGACTTCCGAATGTCGTCATGGAAGCCATGGTCTCGGAGGTTCCTGTTGTAGCCACCGATATCCCCGGTACACGGGATTTGGTGACGCGCGACCAAGGTGGATTTCTCGTACCCCTGGGCGATCGGGCCGGACTGGCGCGTTATGCCTACAAAATCATGGAGGATCCAGCGCTACGCCGCCGGCTCGGCGCAGCCGGCCGCCACCGAGTTCTGACGGACTTCAGCGCGGAGAAAATGGTCGCCAAACATGTGCAACTGTACCGCCAGTTGCTGGCGTGAAATAATGGTGTAGTACACTTCCTCGGGTCGCGCTGGAGCGGCCCTGTCTCGCTGGGCCTGGCATGTGCGGCATCACCGGAGCGATTTGGACCGACCCGCTGGCGGCAATTGACGCCCAGGTTCTTAGCCGCATGACCGGCGTGCTCGCGCATCGCGGGCCGGACGACGCCGGTAGCTACGCGTGCGATCTGAAACTCAACTCCGCCCAGGGTCAAACGCCAGGCATCGCCCTCGGACATCGCCGCTTGTCGATCATCGACGTGGCGGGCGGTCACCAACCCATGTCCAACGAAGATGGTTCGATCTGGATCGTCTTCAACGGCGAGATCTATAACCACCACGAGCTTCGCAAGCGACTGGAAGGCTCCGGCCATTGCTTCCGCACTGGCAGCGACACCGAGGTGATCGTGCATCTCTACGAGGACGAGGGGCTCGATTTTGCCACGCACCTCAACGGCATGTTCGCCGTGGCCATCTGGGACTCGCGGCAACGGCGTCTCGTCCTCGCGCGATCGACTTGGCAAGAAGCCACTTTACTATCGCATCGATGCCGGTCGACTGCTGTTTGCCAGCGAGCTCAAGAGCTTGCTGGAAGTACCTGGGCTAGCGCGCAAAATCGATCCGCAGGCGCTCGACGAGTATCTAACGCTCCAATACGTACCACACCCGCGCACGATTTTTGAGGGCTTTTGCAAGCTGCCGCCCGGCCATCATGCGGTCTTTTGCGACGGCCGGCTCTCGACGCACCGCTATTGGAATCCCGACCTCGACCGACAGGTTGATCGCCCGCTCGACGACTACGTCGAAGAGCTCCGCGAACTCGTCACCTCGGCGGTGCGAGTGCGGCTCGAGGCCGAAGTGCCGCTTGGCGCGTTCCTTTCCGGTGGCGTCGACTCGTCGTTAATCGTGGGGCTCATGCAGCGGCTGTCGCGCGAGCGGGTAAAGACCTTTTCCATCGGTTTCCCGGTACAGGCCTTTGACGAGTCGGCCTACGCCCGGCGCGTGGCCGCCCGCTTGGGCACCGAGCATCACGAGTTCCGTGTCGAACCCAGCGCGGTCGAAGTGCTGGGCAAGCTCGTCTGGCATTATGACGAACCCTTCGCTGATAGTTCGGCCATTCCCACATACTACGTGTCGAAACTGAGTCGCCAATATGTCACGGTGGCGCTCACCGGCGACGGCGGCGATGAACTCTTCGCCGGCTACGACCGCTATCGGGCGGTGCGGCTGGCGGCCTGGCTCGACCACATGCCCGGTTGGTCGAAGTTCGCGCTCGACAGTCGCCGACTTCAGCGTATCGGTCAGAGGCAGCCGCCCCGATCCATGCTGCGTCGATTGGCCCGTTTTGGCGAGGCGCTCCAGTTCGGACCTCAACGTCGCTATTTCGAATGGGTTTCGATGTTCAACGAAGCCCGTCGGGCGGAACTGTATAGCGAGGATTTCCTGAGCCGGTTGCCGAACCACGACCCCTTCGAATTCCTGGCCAATGCCTTCGACCGCGTGCGGCATCGCGATGCGGTGACGGCGGCCAGCTTGGTCGACCTGGTAACCTATTTGCCGTGCGACCTGATGACGAAAGTGGACATTGCTTCAATGGCCAACGGCCTGGAGTGCCGCGCACCGCTGCTTGACCCCCGGGTGGTCGAACTGGCCATCGGAATGCCGTTGCGATACAAATTCCATCGCGGGCGAGGAAAAGCGATTCTCCGACGGGCCTTTCCCGACCTGTTGCCTCGTGAGGTCGCCCGGCGCCCCAAAATGGGCTTCGGCGTGCCGCTGGCCGCGTGGTTTCGGGGCGAGCTCAAGGACTATGCACGTGATGTACTCCTCGATCAGCAATCTGCCGCGCGTGGCTACTTCCGCCGTGGGGCGGTTGAGCAGCTGCTCGACGAGCACCAAAGCGGAGCAATCGACCACGGGTATCGCTTGTGGGGGTTGCTCGTGTTCGAACTGTGGCACCGGCAATGGATCGACGGCCATGCGCCACCGGCATTGTCGGCCTCAGCCGCGGCCGAAAAACCGGCATAGCAGGGAAAGAGCGATCCCTCTGTCCGACGGCAAAGCTCTTGGGTAGGCCTTGCCGAATGGATAAGATGCATCGATCGGCGCATCGGCAGATCCATCGAGCACCTTTGCGAGGAGCAGCGGGATGAAAAACGTCTTGGCAGTGGTCTTGGCGGGAGGCAAGGGAGAACGTCTGGAGCCCCTCACGCGAGATCGGGCCAAGCCGGCCGTGCCGTTCGGCGGAGCGTACCGGATTATCGACTTCACGCTGTCGAACTGCCTCAACAGCGGACTCCGCAAGATGTTGGTGCTCACGCAGTACAAGGCGATGAGCCTCGACCGACACATCAACCTCGGCTGGCAAAGGCTGCTCTGCCGCGAACTGGGCGAATGGATCGACGTGGTGCCCCCCCAGCAACGCATCGACGAGCACTGGTACCAGGGCACGGCTGACGCCGTCTACCAGAATATCTACACGCTCGAGAAAGAGCGTCCCGAATACGTCGTCATCCTGGCCGGCGATCACATTTACAAAATGGACTACGGCCGACTGGTCGAATACCACAAAGAAAACGCAGCCGATCTGACGGTCGGGGCCCTGCGCGCCCCGGCCAGCGAATCCCGCCATTTCGGCGTCATTCAAACCGACAGCGATCAGCGTATCCACGGCTTTCAGGAAAAACCGGCCGAACCAGCGACGATTCCAGGCGATCCAGATCACATCTTCGCCTCGATGGGAATCTACGTTTTCACGGCCCGATTCCTGTTCGAGCAGCTCTGCCTGGATGCGACGCGGCCCGGCAGCCGCCACGATTTCGGCCACAACATCATTCCGGCCGTCATCGGTACACACCGCGTGTTTGCCTTTCCGTTCCGCGACGAAAACCGCAAACAGGATGCCTATTGGCGCGACGTGGGCACGCTCGATGCCTATTTCGAAGCCAACATGGACCTCGTATCGGTCGATCCCCAGCTTAATATGTACGACGAGCATTGGCCGATCCGTACCTACCTGCCGAACTTTCCGCCGCCCAAGTCGGTGTTTGCCGAGGAGGGCTTCAACGCGCGCCGGGGTCAGGCCCTCGACAGCATCGTCTGCCAGGGTTCCATCATCTCCGGCGGCACCGTCGAACGATCGCTGCTCGGGACCAATACTCGCGTCAACAGCTTTGCCCACGTGCAAGATTCAATTCTGCTCGATGGCGTCGACATCGGACGTCATGCCCGCGTGCGGCGGGCCATCATCGACAAGCACGTGCATATCCCCCCAGGCACCGAAATCGGGTTCGATCACGAACATGACCGGGCCCGCGGCTTCACCGTCAGCGACGGCGGAGTCGTCGTCATTGCCAAGGCCGACGGCGTCGATCATTTCATCGAGCCCGAAGCTCTGCACCGTTAGACTGCGGTCGGTCGAGCCACGGTGTTGGCTGCGGCGGTGCAAACCGAACCTTCCGCGCGAAGGTGAGATTTGCATGCGCCCCATGCAGCAGGCTAGCTGAGCGCAAAAAAAAGGCCCCCGGAAAGGCTGTGTCCCAGGGGGGCAGAGGACAGCAACCTTTTCCGGGAGCGATTGGACGGCAGTCAGCCCACCGCGTGGTCTTCGCGGACGGCCTCGGTTTGCGACATTTGCCGCGCTGTATTCGAAGCGAACCGCCGGCATCCATGCCAACGGAATCCGCTTCGCGGCCCGCAGAAACGCCACCCCGTCGAGCGTCGTTTCCCGTGCGGACCCATCCACATGGATTGTCTGGTTCGCGATTCATGACGGACACATTTGGCGTTCAGCCTGCGGCGGCTCGCGGTCATGTCCCCGACGTGAGGCGGGAGAATAGGGGAATCGTTTTTCCGGGTCAAGGGCGGTTTCGCATCGCAATTATCCCGTGTTTTGCGAGGCTTTCCGCCACTTCTCCCCAAAATGACAGCAGCCTGGGAAATGAATTTCCCAGGCTGCTGATGAAGTCAATTTGACGATCGCGCCCGTTAGCGTTTCACCGGCTGTCGTCGGGTCGGCGTGCTGAGGCGAGGAACTTGCGGCGTTTCAAGTTGCCGCGGCGTTTCGATCACGACGCCCTCGGATTGCGACAAGTCGGCCGACTGCACGACGTGCCCGTCCTCTTTCCACCAGGTCCAGCGTCCGGTCGGATTGCCGTGAGCATATTCGCCCTGAATGGATTTCTGGCCGTTCGCGTGCCACCAGGTCCATTCGCCGTCCTGTTTGCCGGCAGTGAATTTCCCCTCGAGCGCCCGCTGACCGTTCGAGTGCCACCAGGTGAACTTGCCGACTTGCAGATCGTGTTCATAGGCACCTTCGAGTTGCTTCTGACCGCTGGGAAACCAACTGGTCCAGGCGCCGTGTTTCTCATCCTTGCCGGTCTTGACCGTCGTCACGAGCTTGCAATTCCACCAGTCGTCCGGAGCGTGTTCGACGTCCTTGGCAAACAGGTACATGCCTTCGCTCTTTTTCACGTTGCCTTTGTGGTAAGCGGTTTTGATTGCCAAGCGGCGGCCGGATTCGTACGATTCCTTGACCTTGAGAGACCCGTCCGGCGCCCATTCCAGGTACGCGCCATCCATGTCACCATTCACGAACTGCGCTTTGCGCATCTTCTTGCCGTTGGCATACCACCAGACCGACGGTCCGTTGCGTTTGCCGTCCTCGAACGTCCACTGGCTGATCTTGTGCGTTTTGCCGTCGTAGATCGTCCAGTGTCCGTCGAGTTGATCGTTTTTGAACGTCGCCTGCGAGATAAACGGGCCGGCAAATTGCGCGTACGGTGGTTTCGTCAGGATGCTGGCTTCCGATGGGCTGCGATACCAGCGAATCCACTCGCCGGTGCGGTTCCCGTATTCGTATTGTCCCTGAGCGAGCAGGTTGCCACGCTCATCCCACATCTTCCAGGTGCCGTGGTTCAGATAGTTGCCCAGTGCGTCCTGGGTAACCTGTCGCTCGATGCGAACCGAGCCGTTGGGAAAGCGTTCCTTGATCGTTTCAATTTCGTCGTCGGCGACGGCACCCTCGCCGGCCCCAGGGGCAACGTCGGCCTCGGTTTCCAGCGGCTGCGGCGCGGCGTACAAGTCCGAGTTGTAGCTACCATCCGTATGTGACTCGTCATCCGCCGGCAGGTCGGCGACGTAGTCGACCGGGCGCGAAGCCTTGGCTTCGGCAGGGGTCGGCTCGTGCTCCTGGGGTTGGCCGGCCGCGAAGAGCAACGATGCTTCACAAGCCACCGCAAGGCCGATCGTCAACGAGGTGATCCAATTCGTGGCGCGAAGCATGCCCACACTCCTTTGCTTGCAGGAATTTCTACCGCCGTCCCTACAGCGGTACTAAACCGTGCTTATCGGCGTTATCGGCCAACTCACCGATTCCGCTTGTGTTGATTTCTCCGAATGCGAAGTTTTCCACCCCGTCGAGGCGGACAGCGGGGTGCGTGATAGCACGTCAAGTCGCGCGCGGCCTACAGCTTGGATCCAACCTGCGGTCGCCTCGCCGAAAAAGAAGGGCTCCGGCCTGCTCGCGCGTCGACAGCCGACATGGCGGCAATGGGATGCGGCGTTCGCCTACTTGGGTCGCCGCGCCACATTGCTCGACACGCGACGGGGGCTATACGCCAGTGCGACCCAGCCGTCCTCGAGCTTAAACTGCGTCACCTGCAGCTCCTTGAACCGAGGATCGCCCGTCACCGAATCGGCCAACAGTCGCAAGTCGCGGTTCTTCGACAGTACTTTTGAAAAGATCGCCCGCAACTTGAACTCGATTTTGCCGCGCAGGCTCTCGCCAGCCAGATGAATCGTGTCGATGCGCGTGAAGCGCGGCGACAGGCCGTCGGCCTCGGGAGCGTAGTGGGTGCGAACCTGAAAGTCATGCCAGCGGCTTCCCGCGTGCTTTAGCTCCGCCAGTGAGAAAGTGACCTCGAGCCGATCTTCCACGCATTTCAGCCGAACGGCGTCGTGGTCGGCAAACGTGATTCGCACGTCCTCGGGCAGTTCCTCTTGCTCGGCCAGCTCCGGTCGACCCAGCTTGTCAGCGACCCAGGTAAACAGCTCCGAGAGTTCAAACGTTCGCCCCTCGAGGTCCAAGTTCTCCAAGGCGTTGTTGAGTGCCGATTGATGCACTTGCAGGCTGAACCAGCTATCGGACGGGGCACGCGGCCGAGGCGTATGGGCCCCCAACTGCTCGCCGCTTGCCACGCGAACTCGCGCGACCACGCGCTCTTCGGTCGTGGCCAGCGAGATGGGCACCAGTTCCAGACCCATACGCCTGAGCGTGGCACCTTGACTCTCCTGCATCTTCCGCTCGGCCTCAGCTAGCCGCGTGTCGACTTCCGAATCGAGCTGATGAAGCGCCCGCACGGCCACTTTCTGTTCGGTCTGGCGGCGAGCCTGCTGACGCATTTCATCGTGCTGGCTGCGGGCGATATTTCGCACCAGCGAACCCACCAACGGCACGCCGTCGTAGTCGGTTTCGAGCGAGACCAGGTAGTTGAAGTTGTTCTCCGCCTCGGCAATCGCCGGCCACACATGCAGACCACGTGGGCCGAGTACGAATAGCTTGCGCACCAGGAACGTCGATTGCCCCCGGTTGCGGAAGGTCGCCGGACCGGCATCCGAAATCGTATTGGCATCGACGACGCCGTGGGCTTCCAGCCCGATACGAATCCGCTTGTTGTCTGGCACAAATAGGACCGAAAGTTTCGTGAACGTACTGCTGTACCCCCGGACGGGCACATTCACCACGGTGTCGCGGACGGGCGCGTCAATTCGCTCTGGTTGGGGAACCAGCCGATTGGCCAGTTCGCCGCTCACGGCCACGCGCAGATTGGCGTTTCGAAAGTGCGTGTCTAAATGCTGCCCGAGCGATTTCGCCTCTTCCGCGGGCGACCAAGCGAGATTGCGGTAATCCTCGGCCACCATCTGAGCGTCGCTGCCAAGCCCGCTGTATTCAAACTGTTCGAGATGCGCTAGCACCTGGCCAACTGCTACCGGTTCGACGGCCCACGACCGCAACGCATCGCGCAGTGCTGCCAGCGACCCCCGTTTGACAAACTCCCGTTGGGCGGGTGATAGCTTCGGCGACGTCAGGCGATCGAGCACCGCGCGTGCCGCCTGACGACGTTCCACTTCGCTGGCATCATCCGCCAGGGCGCCGCGCAGTTCGTCTAATTTCAGGTACTCACGCCAGACGCGACCAGCCGGATTCCGCCGGGCGATCGCTTCGAAATCGTCCAGACAAGCCCGCACCTTCGCCGCTGACGTCGCCCCCGACCGCACGTCCAGCGGCAAGGGGTCAAGTTCGACCGCCGCATCCCAGACGTCGAGCCATCGTGTCAGGGCGTAGCGGGCGCGAGCAAGTTGCGGTTGGAGCGCCGGATCGGCAGCCGGAACCTGGGCATCGTGGACAACCACCGCGCGAAGTTCGGCAAGCGTCGCGCGCTGGCTTTGCGGATTGCTGTCGCGGCACAGCTCGTGCACGCGCTGTATCGCGAGACGCGACCACACGAGTTGAGAGTCCTCGTGCACGAGATTCGTCAGTTGTTCGAGCAGCGTTCGCGGCAAAGGCCAAACGTTTACAATCGCAGGCGGCGCTGGCTCGTGTGCCTCGGTCGATTCTTGGGGATCCGGGTCGGTGTTCGGTTGAATCGGTGATTCCGGCCGCGGCTGTTCAGGCTCGTCAAGCGACAACGTCGGTTCGGCTGCAGGTAGCGGCGGTTCCGGGGCTGCCTCTTCGGCAGTTGGTTTGGTCCGCGGCAATTCAAGCATCGTCGGCAGTCGGGCAACTTCCGCCTCCTCGCGCACTTCCTCGGCATACTGCGGCGCCGGCGGCACGATTGAGGCGGATGGTTCCGATTTGGACGGCGGCGATTCGAGCGGTCCGCCAAAATCGAATTCGGGCGCTCGCGGCGTCAGTTCCGATTCATCCTCACACTCAAGAACCACCGGCGCGGCAGGCAATCGTGGCACGCGATTGACGATCGGTGCCGTACGCGGCGTTTCGCAAACCGTCCTGGCTGGCAGCTCGCGACGGGCATGGCGATCCCAGGCCCGAGGCGCCGTCAAGCTCAGCAGAAACAGGCACGCCAGGATGCCCAAATAGGGCCAGATCGGACTCTTTTTTCGCTTCTTCCTCATGCGCCGCACTCCTTTCGCGGGCAGCCCTCGAAAGGCTCACATCCTTTTGAGCCCCTGCCGGCCTGAAAACCGCCCGCCTGTTGTCGCCCCGAACAAACCTGCAACCGCGGGGATAAAACTGGTCCGGAACCGCCCGGCGCAACATGACCCCATGACCTTCCACTTCCCTAGGATCGGTATGCCGAGGCGATCGAGTGGAAGTTTGTTTTCAAGGAAGCGTTGCCCCGAGACGCGGCCGATGCATGCATTGGCCAAAATGGAGTCGCAAGCCGGCAGCTTGGCAAGACTTTATCGATCTGGCCGGACCCAATCGGCCCCGGTGGCTACGTTCACAGGGGCCGCTGTGCTCGATTGAAGCGTGTCGTGCCGCACCCTAAGATGGGTGATACGCGTCGACTTTTCACCCTCGATTGGACGTGCCTATGCGTTGGCCGTTGCGCTACCAAATCCTGTTCCCTTTTGCCGGCGTGATGCTGGCTGTGGTGGCGGGAGTGAGTCTGATCGATGCCGTGCTGGCGGCCCGGCGCAGTCAACGGCAAATCGAACACCAATTGCGCGAAGTGGCCCACACGCTTCAGGAAGCCACTTTCCCGCTCACCGATTCGGTGCTCAAGCAAACCCGGGGTCTCTCCGGGGCTGAGTTTCTCCTTACCGACACGAACGGAAAGCTTCGCGCTGCTAGCTTGTCGGGCGTCAGCGATCGGGCGATCCCCCCCGCAAATGGCGGCAAAGGATTTCACCTTGGCCAACCCGTCCGCTTGGCGAACCGTGAATATCTGCATTCCACGGTGGAGATCGCGCCACGCGGCACGACCACCGAGACCCTGTTGCTGCACATCTTCTATCCGCAGGACAACTTACGCCTGGCACGCTGGGAAGCCGCCTACCCGCCGCTCGTCGTGGGCGGCGGGTTGCTGCTGGTCGTGGGCGGGCTGGCATTCGCGATCGCCGGCAGGTTGAGCCGACCGATCCTCGAGTTGCGGCGGCAACTAGGCCGGCTCGTCCAGGGCGACTTTCAACCACTGCCCCTGCCGCAGCGGAACGACGAACTGCGCGATCTGATCGGATCGGTCAATTCCCTCGGCGATCAACTTTCCGAACTACGCCGCGTAATCAAACGCTCCGAACGATTGTCTCTGTTGGGACAACTCAGCGGCGGACTTGCCCATCAATTGCGCAACACGGTCACCGGCGCGCGGATCGCCATGCAATTGCACCGGCGACGATGCCAGGCAGCGGATGACGATAGCTTGCAGGTCGCGCTACGACAATTGTCCATGACCGAAGCACACTTGCAACGATTTCTAACTGCCGGGCAACCTACCGCGCCGCGCCGGGCGCCTTGCGATCTCGCCGGGATCATCACCGACGTCGAGGGCCTCGTGACACCGGCTTGCAAACACCGCAACGTCGACCTTCAACTTCCGAGCGCGGACGATGCGCGGCATGCCCTTTCCGCCGACGCCGAACTGCTGCGGCAATTGCTCATGAACCTGGTGCTCAACGGCATCGAGGCGGCTGGGCCCGGCGGCTGGGTTCGCGTCGAGACCGCGCGCAGCAATGGCTCGGTCATCATGCGCGTGTTCGATAGCGGTCCGGGTCCCGAGCAACACGTCGCTGGCAAGCTTTTCGAACCGTTCGTGACCGGCAAACCCGAGGGCATCGGGCTCGGGCTGACGGTCGTCCGCCAGATTGCCGAGGCGCACGGCGGTACGATTCGTTACATTCGACAAGGGGCAACATGTTTTGAGTTGACACTGCCGGCCGGCGTGGACAGCCCCCGATTGAATGCCACACCTGACAACTCCTTCACAAGCGGCGCGGACATTTCAGAGCAGGCATACGAGAAGCAGCCATGAGTCATGTGTTAATCGTCGATGACGAAGAAAGCATCTGCTGGGGACTTGAGCGCCTGCTGACCGAGACGGGTCACGAGGTGAGCCTCGCCTCGAGCGCCGAGGCAGCGATCGAGACAGCCGAGCGAAAATCGCCCGACCTGATCGTGCTCGACGTACGTTTGCCTGGCATGGATGGCTTGACGGCGATGGACCACTTGCAACGGCGGGCCGGGCCAGTGCCGATTGTCGTGATCACCGCATTCGGCAACCTGGACGTGGCGGTGACGGCCATGCGCAACGGTGCGTTCGACTACCTCTCCAAGCCGTTCGATCTCGAGCAGGCGGCTGGCGTGATCGATCGCGCCTTGCGCAGGGAAAAACGCCCCCGCAGCACCGGACGGAAGAAACGTCGCCCGCGCACGAGGAACTGCTGGGCAAGAGTCCCGCCATGCAAGAAGTCTTCAAGCGGATCGCGCTGGTCGCGCCCTCCGACGCCTCGGTACTGATCGTCGGCGAAAGCGGTACCGGCAAGGAACTGGTCGCCCGCGCTATTCATCGACATTCGTTGCGCCGGCCGACCATTTGTCCCCATCCATCTGGCATCGCTCAGTCCCACGCTCGTCGAAAGTGAATTGTTTGGTCACGTCCGCGGCGCGTTTACCGGCGCCGAGGAAGCGCGGCAGGGCCTGTTGGAGTTGGCCAACGAAGCCACTGTGTTCTTCGATGAGGCTGGCGACATTCCACCGGCCGTGCAAGTGAAACTCTTGCGGGTACTCGAACAACATGAAGTTACGCCCGTCGGCAGTGCCCGGGCTCGCGCAACGTCGTTTCGTGTGATCGCGGCTACCAACCGTCAGCTGCACTCCGACGGCGATGGGACAATTCGCCGCGACTTGTACTTCCGCCTGGCGGCGTTTGAAATCCAACTGCCGCCGCTGAGGCAGCGCGTCGAGGATATTCCGCTCCTCGCGAATGCGTTCTTGCGTCGCGCACGAGATTCACAAGTAACGCCCGACTTCACTTCCGAGGCGATGAAGGAACTCTGCCGACGCCCCTGGCCTGGGAACGTCCGCCAGTTGCGGCACGCCGTCGAACACGGCAGGCTGTTGGCCCGCGGCGGAGCGATCAATGTCGAGCATCTGCCGCCGGCGCTGCCGACGCAGCCCGAGCCTTCGCCATGCGTCGAGCTGCACGATGCCGTACGTACTTGGGCACGCCAGCAATTGACCGAAGGTTCCACGGCTGGCCGGATTTATCAGGCGTTTCTCACCAGCGTCGAGCCGTCGCTGTTCGAAACCGTGCTCGCCCGCACCTCGGGCAATCGGGCCGCGGCGGCCGACATGCTCGGCATTCACCGGGCCACGCTCCGCAAAAAACTGGCCGGCAACGCAGACGAACCTTGATCGGGTCTCGCGAATCGGCAGGCGCGGCGGTGGCTCAAGCTTCCACCAGCACGGTGTCGGCGTGCTCGTACGCCGGTGCACAGCAGCAGAGAAATACCAACGTCTCCATCCCGGTGTTGGTGATCTGATGCTGTTGACCAGGTGGAATGGCAATGGCATCACCGGGTCCAACTTCTTCTACCTCCGCGCCAATCCGCATCCGGCCCTGGCCACTGAGGATGTAGTAAATCTCTTCGGTCAAGGGGTGGTAGTGTGGCGTCGTACTGCCGCCAGCCGGTAGCCGTGCCTCGGCGAGACTTTGCTTTGCGATGCACGAATTTCGATGTGCCAGCAGCTCGCGGATCTCGGACCCGTCTTTCGTCGTGAAGCTTGGAACTCGGTCTCGATTCTGGATGTCCATTTTTCCCCCTCGTCAGGTTTTCGACCGCGGCACTTTCGCGATAGCCCGCCGAATTTGTCCGGGGCCGTTAGCTTTGCTTGCGACCGACCGCCACGACTGCGGGCGGATAGGGTCGAACGTCCCACGACAGGCTTGCGGGCAACAAGTTGTTATCGAATCGGGAGTCGGATTCCACGACAAACACGCTTTCCGAGGGTGCGCGTTTCGACCAATGCTCCGATAAGCGACAGAATTTCTGGTTGCCGTTCGACGTAGAACGAAAACGGCGGCGAACAAAAGACGAGCCACGGTCGGCTGGCGTCGATTTCCGCTCCCCGCACCCATAAAAAGACATTGCCGGCATCGACCTGGCAGCGATCGGCGACGTCGAGGAGCGCGGCATTTTGCCGCACCACGCGTGCCGTGGGAAAGTGTTGCTCGACGAAGGTGGCTTGAGCGGCCCCGCGACTGAGGGCCTCCAGTCCGAGCGCGCCCGTTCCGGCGAACAAATCGATAGCGTGCTTTCCGGCGGCGTCCGTGCCGACGAGATTAAAAACTGCCTCCCGGACGCGATCTTTCATCGGCCGCGTGCGTAGATCACCAGTATAGATGAGTTTGCGACCGCGGAATTGGCCGCCGATGATCCGCAGAGAATTAGGTGCCTCGCCCCGCGCATGGCGATCGTGTTGATCGGCGGGATTTTTCCGGTGACGCGCCAAGATCTGCCCTCAAAAATCACGAACGGCCGCGGCGAATTCCCAGGAGGCGTGTCCTGCCGGGCCCCGCTGTCAGTGCCGCAAATTCTGTTATGCTAAATATATCTGATTGTTACGCTTTTCGTCCCTCCAACTGAACCCCCTGTCAGGACTTCTCATGAACCGCCGCCATTGGATTGCATTGGCACTCTTACTGATGTTGGGCTCGCTCGCATCGGCAGCCGACCAGCCGGCTCCGGTCACGGCCGCGGACTTTCCCAAGTTGTTTGCGCAGTGGAAACAGCATCTGGCTCGTTTTGTCCAATTGCGACAGCAATATCAAACCGACGCATCGGCCAACAAAACGGCCCTCGAGCAAGAGGCCGAGGAACTCAGTGAGAAAGTTAAAAAGCTGATGCCGTCGCTCGTGGACGCAGCCGAAAAAGCATACGTCGCCAAACCCAACGAAAACAAGGAAGTCTCCGATTTCCTGGTCGCGGCACTGGCCGACTATGTCGGATCGGACAACTTCGAGAAGGCCTCCGAGCTCGCCACGACGCTCGTGAAATATAAGGCCGATAACCCGAATCTCGACCTGTTGGCAGGCGTGGCATTCTTCAACACCAATGACTTTGATGCCGCCAAACAACACCTGCAGACCGCCAAGGACAAGAACGCCATCAATCGAGACGGACTGCGTTACCTCGAATCGGCCGATCAGTACAAGGAAAAGTGGGCTCGGGAGAAATCCCTCCGCGAAAAGGAGGAAGCTGCCGGAGACCTCCCCAAGGTCAGGTTGCACACCTCGCAAGGTGACATCGTCGTCGAACTATTCGAAAACGAAGCACCCAACACGGTCGCCAATTTCGTCAACCTGGTCGACAAGAAATACTATGACGGACTGCTGTTCCACCGGGTCATCCCGGGCTTCATGGCTCAGGGAGGCGACCCCAACGGCGACGGCTCGGGAGGCCCCGGCTACACCATTCCCGACGAAGTCGGAGTGAGTAACCACCGCGAACACTTCCGTGGCAGCCTGAGCATGGCCAAGACGGCGGCTCCCGACAGCGGCGGATCCCAATTCTTCCTCTGTTTTGTGCCGACGAGCCACCTCGACGGCAAACACACCGTGTTCGGCCGTGTCGTCGAAGGCATGGACGTACTCTCGAAACTTCACCGCACCGAGGGGGTGCCGGGCCGTCCCGAACCGGACAAGATCATTTCCGCCTCGGTCGTTTCTAAGCGGCCGCACGCGTACAAGCCAGTAACGCGGCCCGATTGACAGCGGCTCCGCCCGTTCCAGCGTTCTCCGCCGGGCTCAGGTTCCCCCCGGAAACTGAGCCCGCTTCTTGCGCCTCCGGCGGTCGAGATTACCCCCCTACCTGCCCTACCCGACCGACGTCGCGGCGAGTGCTGTCAGCTCGCCCGTGGGCCCCCCTCGGACGCGTAGCTGAGCTGTCGATGTTTTGCGCTCCGCAGAACGAATACTGATGATTCGCACTCGCGCAATGCCGCTTCGAAATCGATACAAAATATTTAGGAGAAAAATGTTGCGCGTCGTATATCAAACGACATTTAGCATTCTAACAACCCGTGCGCGAGCTACTTGGCTCCCAAAAAACTGCTTGACGCCCCTTTCCAGGACGTCTAGCTTATTATGTTCGCCTCAAATCCTGTGAAGCCATTCTATTTCTATTTCTGATTAGGCACCGCCCCCTATGCACCTCAAATCCCTCAAGGTCTTTTGTGACGTCGTGGGCTGGCGGAGCTTTTCCCGGGCTGCCGACGAAAACGGCATTTCCCAGAGCGGCGCCAGCCAGGTCGTCAATCAACTGGAACGCCGACTGGGCGTGAAGCTAATCGATCGCTCCAAGCGCCCCTTTGTCCTCACTCCCGAGGGCGAAACTTTCTACGAGGGCTGCCGCAAACTCGTGCAACGCTACGACGCACTCGAAGACCAGGTGCGCACACTGCACGAAGAGGTTGCCGGCCGGGTGCGCGTCGTATCGATCTATTCGGTTGGCCTGCACCACATGAGCCGCTACCTGCAACAGTTCTTGACGCAATACCCCAAGGCAAACGTCCGGCTGGAATACCAACATCCGCATCGCGTTTACGACGCGGTCGAAAAGGACCATGCCGATCTGGGGCTGGTAAGTTATCCTCGCGCTTCACGCACCATCGAAGCAATCGGCTGGCGCGAGGAGCCCATGGTATTGGTTTGTGCTCCGGGGAATCCCCTCGGGAATTACAAGTCCATTGCCTTCAAGGACCTTAGCGGCCAGCGGATGATCGGCTTCGACAGCGACTTGACCATCCGCCGCGAGATCGATCGTATCCTCCAGCTTCACGACGTCGAGGTTCGCGTGGCGATGGAGTTCGATAACATCGAAACCATCAAACGCGCAGTCGAAATCGATGCTGGCGTGGCGTTGCTGCCCGAGCCAACCGTGCTGCGCGAAGTGGAAGCCGGCTCGCTGGTTAAAGTACCGCTCGACAGCGATGAACTCGTGCGTCCGTTGGGCATCATCCATCGCCGCGGCAAAGAACTAGGTAGCACGACCCGCCGCTTCATCGAACTATTGCGCAACGAAGGGCAGCAGGGCACGGCAAGTGAGTGCCAGGAGTGCCGAGCGGCCGTGGCTGATTCCAACGGCAACGCAACGCACGCGCCAAACGGTCATGCACCCCATGGAACCAACGGCGCCGCAGCCGTGTCCGATAGCAAACCGCAAAACCAACCATCACACGACCCCAGCGCTCGGCCGCGACGCATGGCACGCGTCAGGGCAAAGTAAGGCAAGAGTAAGGGAATCCGCCATGGAGCCAAACCACTATCCTCAAGGACCGCCGCCGGGCCAAGGATTGTACGACCCCACCACGGAACACGACGCCTGCGGTGTCGGCTTCGTCGTCAACATTCGGGGTGAAAAGAGCCATCAGATTGTGCGCTCCGGGCTCGAAATCCTGGTTAACTTAACCCACCGCGGCGCTTGCGGCTGCGACCCGCTAACCGGGGATGGGGCCGGCATTCTGACGCAGATTCCGCACGAATTCTTCCAGGCCAAGGCCGCCGAATTGGGAATCAAACTCCCGGCGCCGGGCGACTACGGCATCGGCGTGGTGTTCCTGCCCTGCGATGACGCCGAGCGAGCGGTCTGTGAGCAGGAAATGGAAAAGATCGTTGCCGAAGAAGGCCAGGTGCTGCTGGGCTGGCGCGACGTTCCTGTCGACAACAACGTGCTGGGCCGCACCGCCAGGGCCGTCGAGCCGACAATCCGCCAGATGTTCGTTGCCCGCGGCAAAGATACTCCGGCCGATATGTTCGAGTGGAAGCTATACGTGATTCGCAAGCGGCAAGCCAATGCGATCATCGCCAGCGACCTCGAGCAAAAGCAATACAACTATGTGCCCAGCCTTTCGTCGCGCACCGTGATCTACAAAGGCCTGCTGTTGGCCGATCAGGTTGAGACCTTCTATCACGACCTGGCCGATGAGCGTTTTGTTTCCGCCCTCGCGCTCGTGCATCAGCGATATAGTACTAACACGTTTCCCACCTGGGACTTGGCTCATCCGTTCCGCTACCTGGCCCACAACGGCGAGATCAACACGCTCCGTGGCAACATCAACTGGATGCATGCTCGCGAGAGCATGTTCGCCAGTGAGCGGTACGGCGCCGATCTGCACAAGATCTTCCCGATTTGCCGCGTCGGCGCGAGCGATTCGGCCGTGTTCGACAACGCGCTCGAGCTGTTGGTCCTTACCGGTCGCTCGCTGCCCGAGGCGATGTCGATGCTCATTCCCGAGCCGTGGCAAAACCACGAGAGCATGGACGACGACCTGAAAGCCTATTACGAATACCAATCGTGCCTGCTCGAACCTTGGGACGGCCCGGCCGCGATGGCCTTTACCGATGGTACCGTGATGGGCGCCGTCCTCGATCGCAACGGCCTGCGCCCCAGCCGCTATTGGGTCACCAAGGGCGGGCTGGTCGTGATGGCTTCCGAGGCAGGCGTGCTCAACATTCCGCCAGAGGAAGTCGAATCCAAAGGACGACTTCGCCCGGGGCGCATGTTCCTGGTCGATACGGCCCAGGGACGCATCATTGGCGATCGCGAAATTAAAAGCTCGCTGGCGGCCAAGCGACCCTATCGCAAGTGGCTCAATGAGAACCTGCTCACGGTCGCCGACTTACCAGAAGCGTCGCCGGTAAATGGCCACCTCGACGAGCCGATCCTCAAACTCCAACGGACCTTCGGCTACACGCTCGAAGATCTCAAGATTCTCATGACGCCGATGGCCACCTCCGGCGCCGAAGCCATCGGTTCGATGGGCAACGATACACCGCTGGCGGTGCTGTCCGATCGTCCGCAACTGCTCTACAACTACTTCAAGCAATTGTTCGCGCAGGTAACCAATCCGCCGCTGGACGCCATTCGCGAAGAAATCATCACGTCGCTCGTTACGACGATCGGCTCGGAGGGCAACCTGCTCGAAGAGACGTCCGAGCAGTGTCGACTATTGAGGCTCGACCAGCCCATCCTGACGAACGCCGCGCTCGAACGGCTCAAGCAACTTGATTTGGACCGGCTCAAGACGCGTACCCTCTCGACGCTGTTCCCGCGCAGCGAAGGCGCCGCCGGCATGCAGCGCCGTGTGCATGAACTTCAGGCGGAAGCGTCGCACGCAATCGCCGACGGCGTCACCATCCTGGTTCTCTCCGACCGGGGCGTGAACGCCGATATGGTGCCAATCCCGGCCCTGTTGGCCACGAGCGGCGTGCACCATCACCTGGTGCGCGAAGGCAGTCGCACGCGTTGCGGTCTGGTCGTCGAGACCGGTGAAGCTCGCGAAGTGCATCATTTCGCGCTGCTCACGGGCTACGGCGCCGGCGCGGTCAATCCGTACCTCGCCTTTGCCACGCTTCGGCAGATGCAGGCGGAAAACTACGTCTCCTCGGAATACACCTACGAGAAGCTCGAAAAGAACTACATCAAGTCGATCGGCAAGGGCCTGCTCAAGGTGATGTCGAAAATGGGCATCTCCACGCAGCACAGTTATCGCGGCGCGCAGATCTTCGAAGCCATTGGCCTGAACAGCGCGTTTGTCGACGAGTATTTCACGCGCACGGCCAGCCGCATTCAGGGCGTGGGAATGGAAGCCATTGCCGAGGAGTCGATTCGCCGCCACGAACACGCCTATCCGCGCACCGAAGTACCACAAACGCTCGACCTGGACGTCGGCGGACAGTACCAATGGCGCCGCAAGGGCGAAGCCCACATTTTCAGCCCCGACGTGGTCGCGAAGCTGCAACATTCCACCAGGCTCAACAGTCGCGACGACTTTCGCAAATTCTGCCAGTTGATCGACGATCAGCAGCGACAATTGCTTACGCTTCGCGGATTGCTCGAATTCAAGTGGGCCGCACAGCCGATTCCGATCGAGGAGGTCGAGCCCGCGAGCGAAATCGTCAAGCGGTTCGCCACCGGCGCAATGTCGTACGGCTCGATTTCGCGCGAAGCGCACGAAACGCTGGCAATCGCCATGAACCGGATCGGCGGCAAGAGCAATACCGGCGAAGGCGGCGAAGATCCCGTCCGTTTTACTCCCGACCCGAATGGCGATCGCCGCAGCAGTGCCATCAAACAGGTGGCCAGCGGGCGGTTTGGCGTCACCAGTGAATATCTGGTCAGCGCCAGGGAATTGCAGATTAAGATGGCCCAGGGCGCCAAGCCGGGCGAAGGTGGTCAGCTTCCCGGACACAAGGTCGACAAGGAAATCGCACGCATCCGCTACAGCACGCCCGGCGTAGGCCTGATTTCGCCGCCGCCGCATCATGACATTTATTCGATTGAGGATCTCTCGCAACTTATCCACGACCTGAAGAACTCGAACCGCGATGCCCGTATCTCGGTCAAGCTCGTCGCTGAAATTGGCGTGGGCACGGTCGCCGCGGGCGTCTCCAAGGGTAAATCGGACGTAGTACTGATCAGCGGCTACGACGGCGGCACCGGCGCCAGCCCGCAAACCTCAATCAAACACGCCGGCGCTCCCTGGGAGCTTGGCCTGGCCGAGACGCACCAGGTGCTGGTGCTCAACGACCTCCGCGGCCGCATCGTCGTGCAAACCGATGGCCAATTGCGAACCGCCCGCGACCTGGCGATTGCCACCATGCTGGGCGCCGAGGAGTGGGGCATCGCCACGGCGGCCCTCGTCACGATCGGCTGCATCATGATGCGGAAGTGCCACCTGAACACGTGCCCGGTCGGAATCGCCACGCAAGACCCGGAACTGCGCAAGAAGTTTGCCGGCAAGCCGGAGAACGCGGTGAACTACTTTTTCCTGCTGGCCGAAGAATTGCGGGAAATCATGGCGAAGCTCGGTTTCCGCACGATCAACGAAATGGTCGGGCGCGTCGACCGGCTCGACACCCGCAGTGCGATCGACCATTGGAAGGCCAAGGGGCTGGACTTTTCGTCGATCCTGCACAAACCGGAAGTTCCCGACCACGTTCGCACCTACTGTGCCGAGCCACAGGACCACGGTCTGGAAACGTCGGTCGACATGACGCTGCTACTGGACCTGTGCCGCCCCGCGCTCGAACACGAGGAGCCGGTGAAGCTCGATTTGCCGATTCGCAACGTCCATCGGACCGTCGGCACCATTCTCTCCAGCGAAGTGACCAAGCGATACGGTCGCGGCGGCTTCAAGAACGAAGACACCATCCAACTCAACTTCCGCGGCAGCTCGGGCCAAAGCCTGATGGCATTTGGCGTTCACGGCGTCACCGTCCGCGTCGAGGGCGACGTGAACGACTATTGCGGCAAGGGGCTCTCGGGCGGCAAGATCATCGTCTATCCGCCCCGCGAAAGCAGCTTCGTGGCCGAGGAAAACGTGATCGCCGGCAACGTCGTGCTCTATGGTGCCACCAGCGGCGAACTTTATCTGCGAGGCATCGCGGGCGAGCGATTTTGCGTGCGCAACAGCGGCGCCTCGGCCGTGGTGGAAGGGGTCGGCGACCATGGCTGCGAGTACATGACCGGCGGCCGGGCTGTCATTCTCGGCAAGACGGGGCGCAACTTCGCCGCGGGCATGAGCGGCGGCATCGCCTACGTGCTCGACGTCGACGACACCTTCCCGCCGCTGGTAAACAAGGAGATGGTCGAGCTCGAGGACCTCAGCGATCCGGCCGACCAGGACACCGTGCTCACGCTGATTCGCAAGCACGTGCAATACACCGGCAGCACGCGCGGCCGCTGGGTGCTCGACAATTGGAAAGAGCTCTCCGGCAAATTCGTCAAGGTTATGCCGACCGATTACAAGTTGGCTCTCAAGAAACTCCAGGAAGAAGCCCAGGCCATGCAAGCCGGCGGCGTCGAGGTGGCTCATGGGTGAAATAAACGGCTTCATGAAATATCCGCGCAACTACGTGCCCAAAGAGCCCGTGGAAGCACGCCTCAAACATTACAACGAATTCCTCAACGTTATTCCGCCCGAGGAAATGCAGACGCAAGGCGGCACGCTGCATGGACTGCGGCATCCCGTTTTGTCACACGGGCTGCCCGCTGGGAAACATCATTCCGGACTGGAACGACCTGGTCTATCGCGGACAGTGGCGCGAAGCTTCGGAACGATTGCACGCCACGAACAATTTTCCTGAGTTCACCGGTCGCGTCTGCCCGGCCCCCTGCGAAGCGGCCTGCGTGCTGGGCATCAACGAAGATCCGGTTTCGATCAAACTGATCGAAGTCTCGATCGCCGATCGCAGTTGGGACGAGGGCTGGATCGCCCCCGAACCGCCACTGGCCCGCACCGGCAAGAAAGTCGCCATCGTCGGCAGCGGGCCCTCGGGCCTGGCCGCGGCCCAACAGCTCAACCGCGCCGGCCACTGGGTCACCGTGTTCGAACGGGCCGACCGTCCGGGCGGACTGTTGATGTACGGCATTCCCGACTTCAAGCTCGAAAAATCGCGCGTCTGGCGTCGCATCGACCAGATGCGGGCCGAAGGCGTCGAGTTCCGCACGGGCGCCAACGTGGGAGTAAACGTTTCGGTCGACGAACTGCGCGACAATTACGACGCGCTATTGCTCACTGGTGGATCGACCCAGCCGCGCGACCTGGCCATTCCTGGTCGCGACCTGAAGGGCGTGCACTTCGCCATGGAGTTCCTGCCGCAGCAAAACAAGGTCAACCAGGGCGACAAGGTCGACGGCCAGATCCTGGCCACCGGCAAGCACGTGATCGTCATTGGCGGCGGCGACACCGGCAGCGACTGCACCGGCACCTCGAACCGCCAGGGCTGCGCCAGCCTGACGCAATTCGAACTGTTCCCTGCCCCGCCCGACGTGGGCCAGTTTCCGCGAGCTGCCGAGCGACCGACCAACAGCCCCTGGCCTTACTGGCCGGTCATTTTCCGCACTAGCACTTCGCACGAAGAGGGCTGCGATCGCGAGTTCAGCATCGAGACCAAGGAATTCATCGGCGATGACGACGGAAACCTGCAAGGCCTCCGCACCGTTCGCGTCGAGTGGAACAAGGACGCCAACGGCCGCCTCACGCCCAGCGAAGTGCCGGGCAGCGAGAAAGTCTGGCCGGCCCAGCTCGTCCTATTGGCCATGGGTTTCCTCGGTCCCGAAAAGCGAGGGGCGATCGAACAGCTCGGCCTCGAGCTCGACCCGCGCGGCAACGTGAAATGTGACGCCAACTACATGTCGAGCGTCGCCGGCGTATTCGCCGCCGGAGACATGCGTCGCGGCCAGTCGCTGGTCGTGTGGGCCATCCACGAAGGCCGCGAAGCCGCCCGAGCCGTCGACAAGCACCTGATGGGCGTCAGCAACCTCCCCAGCGTCAACGCCGGCGACTTCGCATGGAAGTAGGCCGGTGGCACTGGACGCCGGTTCGCGCCAGGCGGATCGGCACCGATCTGTTTTGTTCAACACCTGTGGTTTGCTTCGCGGACGACTGCCCCTCTTACACCACTTCGTCGCGCGCATCGATTGGGTCAATTGATGCCAATGGTGTCGCAGGCGACCGACCAGTTAGTCGGTAACTCGCCCGCCACTTCTCAACCACACCAAGCGCGCACTGATGCCGCACACGCTGCGTAGTAAACACTAGAAACCGATTCTTCCGCACATTGCGAACGACTCGGTCGAAGCGCTGCTGCCGAGCTGGTTGTACCGGCTGGGCGGATGGTGGCGCGCGGGTAAGCGGCTCGGACTGCAAAAGCTTTCCGGTGTCGGTGAAGAAAATCGACTGCCAGCGTCGAATATATGCCAGGAAGCCCACTCTGCCGGCAACACAAACTTTGACGGCCATGGACGAGCGGGTTTTGAAGGCGAGCAAAACCGCGGAACCGTGAGGGGGCAAGGCCATGTACGAGAATCGTCCGGCGCAAATCAATATCCTGGCCATCGACAACCATCCCGAGGTGCTCAGCGAGATCGCCCGCATCATGCACCGCATTGGCTACGATTGCCAACGGGCTCAAAACATGGACGAGGCGGCCGAATGCATCGGCCGGGTCGTGCCCGATCTGATTGTTGCCGACGCCAACCTGGCCAGCCGCGGCGGATTGGCATTTTGCGATGAACTGCGGCGGCGCTGCGACCTGAACGACGTGCCGGTAATGTTCCTCTCATCGATGCAAACGCCCGACGTCATTCGCCGTGCGGATACACCCGGCGGCACCTATTATCTCCGCAAGCCGTTCGATGCTCCGGTCTTCGTCGAACTCGTCGAGCGCACTCGCCGCGCCCCCCGGCCGCATCTGACCACCGTCTAAGCAAACCCAACAGCAAACGTTCTTCGGAAAACTCCGGGGGATGCTTCGCTGGGCTTTTCATGCGCCGGTTTTGTGAAATTCGCCGGTTTGACGCAGCGCATCCGAGCGAGATAATACGGCACAGGGGGCGACAAGTCTTGTCATCCTGATCTGCTCGTGGAGGAGCCCGACGTGGAAAGCCAAACCGCCGAACAACTGACGAAGAAAAAGTGCGTTCCCTGCGAAGGCGGCGTACCAAAGTATTCCGCCGATGAAGCCAAAGCACAGCTAGAGAAGCTGTCTGGTTGGCACTTGACGCACGGTGGCGAGCGAATTCGCAAGGACTGGGTCGTGAAACATTTCCTGGCCGGCATGGAGTTCTTTAACGCCGTGGCCGACGTGGCCGAGGACGAGGGACACCACCCCGACTTGCACCTGGAGGGTTATCGCAACGTATGGATTGAAGTTTATACGCATGCCATTGGCGGACTCTCCGAAAATGATTTCATTTTGGCGGCCAAAATCGACGAGTTGCCCGTCCGGCTCAAGCAATAGGCCGCTCGCACGATGCCCGCTAGTTCTTCCAGCAATGAATTTAGCGCGCCCGCGTCATTGCGCCGCCGCTTCGAGTTGGCCCAAACCGAACTGACCGTTGGCGGCCGCCAGTACCGACTCTTGCGACCGCGCAACGTCGACGACCTGATCAGCGAAGAAGATTTCGCCATCGACGAACGGATTCCCTACTGGGCCGACGTCTGGCCTAGCGCCCGCGTTCTTGCCGAACGTCTTGCCGCGATCGACGACCAAGGGAAGACGCTGTTGGAGTTGGGTTGCGGCATCGGTCTGCCGTCGCTGGTGGCCGCCGCGACCGGCTTCGAGGTGCTGGCAACGGACTATTACGCAGACGCCCTCGAATTCACCGCGGTCAACGCCGAGCGGAACGGCATCCGTGGCGTCGATACCCGGCTGGTCGATTGGCGCAAACTGCCCGACGATCTGGGCATTTTCGACACCATCCTCGCCGCCGACGTGCTCTACGAAAAGCCACAGGCAGCTCTGGTGGCCAACGTTATCGCCAGCTGCCTGTCCTCCGAGGGCCGGGCGCTCGTCACCGATCCCGGTCGCCGAACGGCCGAGGACTTTGCCGCGCATTGCACCCCATTGGGGCTCAAAGCCGAGTGCGTGGCCCGCGTGCCAACGGTCGACGCCGGAGCCAGACTGACCGTCTCGATCTACGAGATTCGTCGAGGCTGAATGCGCCCGTTTTACGGCCGCCAATCCGAATTCTCACGCCAACGCCCTGCCTGAGTCCCAACCCATTTGACTGCCGCTGACCTCCCGAGGAAAATGGATGCTCTTCATTCCTCTCGGGCAAACCCAGCGTGTGAGCCAAGCATCATGCAATGCGCGACCTGCCAACACATTGTCGACCCTCAAACCGAAGGCGAAGACCTCGAAGCATGTCCTGCCTGTGGGGCCCTCCTGGCCGCGGCCGCAATGCCGATGACCGAAGCCGCGCCCGTGGCGGTCGTTCCCCAAGCCCAGGTTGCGACTTCAGCCCAAACCAAGGCCACCAAAGCGAACAGCAAGCGAACCATTGGCGGGCTGCGCGGAACGCTCAACCGCATGCTGGGCATCTTCCTGTTCGTCGGCGCCATTACCATTGCCGTTGGCTCGACGATGGTGGCGACGCGGGCCATCAAGCGTCGAGACCAGCTTCAAGAGAGTCTGGCGGTCACAACCAAGGCTTTCGATGACACCGTGTTGGCGGCTGCCAATAGTAGCCGGCTGAAAGGGGCGCCCAATGCCCAGGCACGTCAGGAGATCTTCGCCCCCGCGATCAAGGGCTATCAAGAAATTCTGGAGTCGACCAACGGTGATCCCGAGAGGCTCGACATGGCGGCAGCCGCATCTTATTACCTGGCTGGCCTGCAGGCCAAGATTGGCGCCGGCGCTTGCGTAAGCAGCTTAGGCAGCGGTATGGAAGCGGTGCGCAAAATGATGGAAGCCGGCTACGACATCGACCGCTATCCGAGCTTGAATGAATCGGCCCTGAAGATGACCGCGCCGACGGACTGGGTTTTCGTGAAAGACGCCAAAACGGAAGCGCACATCGCCGGCTTGTTGTTCACTTTTACGCAAGCGATCGGCACGCTTCAAGACCTCGCCACAAAAAATCCCCAGGCAACAGTCTTTCGCAACGATTTGGCCGGCATGCTCCGAATTTCAGGGACGTTGCAAGCCATGGCACCCGACCGGGCTACGTTCGCGCTCAACGCCTGGATTCAAGCTCGCGACGTCCTCGAGACACTGGTACGAGACGAACCATCGAATGCCGACTTCCAAGCCCGATTGGTCGAAGCTCTGGTAGGTGCTGCTAATTTGCAGCGTCGCGACGGTCAAACGGACAAGGCAATCGCCAACTACGAGCGCGCGGTCGAACTGCGCCAACAAATGGTCGACGCGCATCCCGACGACAAGGCCTTGGCCGACGAACTGGCCAAAGTCAAAAGCAGCTTGGAAAAACTGCGACCGGCTGGCGACACGGGTAAGAGCGCTTCGGCCGCCGCGGCCACAGCAGTCCAGTAACGCTCACCAGGCCGCCGCCACGCGATCTCGACTTTCCACCATGTGCAGTAACCGATCGACCATGGCAGAAATCGTCCAGGTCGTCACCACGACCTCCAGTCGCGAAGAGGCCGATCGGCTGGCCGGCCAGCTCGTCGCCCGGCGTCTGGCCGCGTGCGTGCAGGTGTTGGGACCCATCACGAGCACTTACCACTGGCAGGGTAAAATCGAATCCGGCCAGGAATGGCTGTGCGTCGCCAAGAGCCTCCGCTCCGACTACGGAAACATTGAAGCCGCCATCCGTGAACTGCACAGCTATGATGTGCCCGAAGTCCTGGCCTTTGAGGCTGTCGAAGCGTCACCCGACTATGCCCAATGGCTGCGGGCGGAAGTCTCCAAAGACCGCCAGTAGGACGCGAGCCACCGCCGCATGTATCGCTTCTTCCTCACCATCCACGCCCGCCCCGCCGACATCAAGATCGGCGGCGAGTTCAACGTGGGCGGCCGCAGGATGCGGTCGCTCGAAGTCCCGCAGGCAAAGCTGGCGGCCACGCCGATGAACTGCACGTTCGAGGCAGCCTGCGATCGGCTGTCGGTGCTCGAACAAATGTTTTGCGAACCCGATGGATCGTTCGTCTGGACATCCGCCCCGGGCGAGTCCGCCTGGCAAGTCGACGGGAATCTCTACGATCTTCGGGGCCGCTTGTTGTTCGTCGAGGCGAATGGTTCCTGCCCTGCCGAACGGTTCGACCAACTGCTCACGGCCCTCGGCTGGCCCGAGACACCGCTGGTGTTTCAACTGACGCGTGAGGCGGTGCTTCTCGACGAGGCCGAATTTCGCCGCGTGGCAGCGGATTCGTAAAGCGCCTACTCGACCGTGGCCCGGCCAATCGAATAGTAGACGAATTTGGCCGCCTTCATTTGCCGCGGGCTATAGAGATTTCGTCCATCAAAGATCACTGCCGCTTTCATCAGCGATCGCATTTGAGCGAAGTCTGGCTGCAAGAATTCCTTCCACTCGGTCATGATCGCTAGTGCGTCGGCTCCCTCAAGCGCCCCGTACGGCTGTTCGGCGTAGGAAATCCTGTCACCGTAGATCCGCCGAACGTTTTCCATTGCCTCTGGATCGTGAACCTGCACCTTGGCTCCTCCGGCGAGCAACCGATCGATGAGCACCAGGGCTGGAGCTTCGCGGATGTCATCCGTCCGTGGTTTGAACGCCAGACCCCAAATCGCCACGGTTCGACCCGCCAGTTTGCCGCCGAAATGCCGCTCGATTTTGTCCGGCACGATCGACTTCTGTCGCGTGTTCACCCGATCGACGACGTCCAAGATCTCCGGTTCAGCCCCCGCGGTTCGAGCGGTCGAGGCCAGCGCCCGTACGTCCTTGGGGAAACAACTGCCGCCGTATCCCGCGCCGGGAAAAAGGAACGCAAAGCCAATTCGGCTATCGTGGCCGATTCCGCGGCGCACGTCGTTGATGTCGGCACGCGTCCGCTCGCAAAGATTGGCCATTTCGTTGATGAAGCTGATCTTCGTGGCCAACAGCGCGTTTGCGACGTATTTCGTCATCTCGGCGCTCTCGGGCGACATGACCAAAAAGGGCTTTTCCGTGCGCAGGAACGGCGAGTAAAGTTCACGCAACACCTCGGCCACTTCGGGCCGGCGGACACCCACGACAACCCGGTCGGGCTTGATGAAGTCGTCAATCGCCGCGCCTTCCTTGAGAAACTCCGGGTTACTGGCCACGTCGCAGTCGCGGCCGGTGCGTTGTTTCAGCCGCTCGTTGATCTCGCAGTTGGTGCCGACGGGCACTGTACTTTTGGTGACCACGATCGCATCGGTCGGCAAGTGGGGCGCGATATCGTCGACCACCCGCCACAGCGCCGAAAGATCGGCCGAACCGTCGTCTGAACTGGGCGTACCGACTGCCAGAAAGACGAGTTGTGCCGACTTGATCGCCGTCGCCAATTCGGTCGTAAAGAATAACCGTTTGGCCTCGGTGTTGTGCTCGACCATTTCCGTCAGGCCGGGCTCATAAATGGGGATCTCACCGGCGTTCAGCCGGGCAACCTTGTCCGCATTGATATCGACGCACGTCACATGATTGCCGCTCTCGGCAAAACAAGTGCCCGTTACGAGTCCGACGTAACCCGTGCCCACGACGGCAATTTTCATGATAGCCAAGACCCAGATTGAGACGTGTTAACTACGAACCAAGCCTAGCATGGAGTCCACGGCAACGCGAAACACCGCGGCACGAGTACTCGGTCGTTCGACACTCCTAGTCCGGCGGCGATGGACTTCAGTCCGCGTCGGGCTGACCCTCGGCATTTTCAGCCGCGGGAGGATCCTTAGCCGCGGGAGTATCCCCGGTCGGCTGTTCGCCCTCGACGGCCGGGGCTCCGGCGGAACCAAGCTCGCTGGCGTTTTCTGATTCTTCGCGGGGGACCGGTACAACCGCCGCCAATGTATCCCCTTCGTCAAGGCTCATGATGCGTACGCCCTGCGTATTGCGGCCAATGACGCTGATCTCGCCGACCACGACCCGCTGCAATTTGCCCCGCGCCGTCATCATCAGAATCTCGTCGTCATCCCGCACGCTCACCACGCCGATCACCGGGCCGTTGCGGTCCGTGGTCTTGATGTCGCGCAGCCCTTTGCCGCCACGGCGCTGCGTGCGGTAACGACTCCCAGACGAAACTTCGCCCTCCTCGCCCTCGGCCTCAGCGGTTGCGGACTCGAATTCTTCCTCGGTCGCGTCGTCCTCGCCAGTGGTCGAAATATTCGCGCCGAACAACGTCCGCTTTCCGTAGCCGTTTTGGCAAGCCGTCAGCAGCGTGGCATCGGGTTCGGCGACGACCATGCCGACCAGATGATCGTCGGAAGCCAGGGTGATGCCTTTCACGCCGCTGGTGTTGCGGCCCATCGGTCGTGCGTCGGCCTCGCTAAAGCGAATGGCCATTCCCTTGGCCGTGGACAGAACGATTTCATCCCCCTTCTTCGTGATCGCCACGTCGACCAGCTCATCGTCCTCGCGGAGCTTGATGGCGATGATGCCCCCTTTCATGGGTCGACTGAACTTCGCCAGCTCCGTCTTCTTTACCAACCCGCTCCGGGTTGCCATCAGCAGGTAGTGATCGGGCTGGTTGAAGTCGCGAACCGCGCGGCAATCGGCAACACGCTCGCCCTCGGCGAAATTCAACAGGTTGACAACCGCGCGTCCGCGGCTGTCGCGGCTCAACTGCGGCAGGTCGTAGACTTTCTGCCAGTAGACTTTTCCTCGGTTCGTGAAGAACATCAGGTAGTCGTGCGTGCTGGCCACGAACAGGTGGCGGATCGGATCTTCCTCCTCCGTCTTCGCCCCCTTCATGCCCTTGCCGCCGCGCCGCTGAGCACGATAAACGCTGACCGGCGTACGCTTGATGTAACCGTTGGTGCTGATCGTCACGACCATTGTCTCTTCGGCGATCAGGTCTTCCAGGTCGATCGACCCGATCTCCTCGCCGCTGATCTCGGTCCGACGCTCGTCGGCGTGCTTCCGCTTCAATTCGACGCAATCGTCGCGAATCATGCCCAAAATGATCTTGTCGTCCGACAAGATCCGCAGGTATTCAATGATTTCCTCGAGGAGTTTCCGGTACTCGCCCCCCAGTTTTTCCTGTTCCAGGTTGACGAGTTGCCCCAGCGTCATTCGCAAAATCGCTTCGGCCTGCACGGGCGTGAGCGTATAGGTGTCGCGCACGCCCCGTTCCGACTGAAACACGGCAAAACCCTCATCGCCGAGCGCCCGTTTCATCATGGATGCTGGCGCCTCGATGCCCATCAGGCGGGCCTTGGCCTCCGCCTGGTTCGCGCTGGATCGAATCACGCGAATGATCTCGTCGATGTTCGCATGCGCCAGCAGCAATCCTTCCACCGTGTGCTTGCGGGCGCGGCGCGGGCTAGCAGGAACTGCGTGCGGCGGCGAATCACCGTCAGCCGGTGGCGGATGAACTCTTCGAGCAGCGCCTTGAACGACAACGTCCGCGGCTTGCCGTCGACCAGGGCCAGGAAAATGATCGAGAATGATTCCTGCAGCGGGGAGAACTGGTAGAGTTGGTTCAGCACGACTTCCGGATCGGCGTCACGCTTTAGCTCCAGAATCAACCGCACGGGCTCTTTCAGATCGCTTTCGTTGCGAATGGCCGAAATACCCTTAATGCGGTCGTCGTTCACCAGCGCGGCAATCCGTTCCTCGACGCGGTCTCGCGCCTGCTGGAACGGAATCTCCGAAACCACGATGCGAAAACGGTTTTTGCCGAATTCTTCGATTCGCGCGGGCACGTACCACCATCGTGCTGCGACCGGTGTGATAGCCGCGGCGAATGCCGCTGCGACCGCAGATGATGCCGCCCGTCGGAAAATCGGGGCCAGGGCAGACTTCCATCAACTCGTCGATTGAAATATTCGGGTCGTCGATCAGTCGCACCAGCGCGTCGCAGACTTCGCCCAGATTGTGCGGAGGAATCGAAGTGGCCATCCCAACCGCGATTCCGTTGGCACCGTTGACCACTAAATTTGGAAATCTCGACGGCAATACCGTCGGTTCGTTGTGTCGCTCGTCGTATGTCGGAATGAAGTCAACGGTATCGAGCTTCAGATCGTCGAGCATCAGCGCCGCGATCGACGACATCCGTGCTTCGGTATACCGCATGGCGGCGGCCGGCAGACCGGCGATCGAACCGAAGTTCCCCTGCTTGTCGACCAACACGTGCCGCATGTTCCAATCCTGGGCCATGCGCACCAGCGTGGGATAGATAATTGCTTCGCCGTGCGGGTGATAGTTTCCGCTGGTATCGCCGCAGATCTTGGCGCACTTCACGCGGCTGGCACCCGGCGAGAGATTCAGGTCGTTCATGGCGACCAGAATGCGACGCTGCGAAGGCTTTAGTCCGTCACGCACGTCGGGCAGCGCGCGGCTGACAATGACACTCATCGAATAGATGAGATAACTGTCCTTAAGCTCGTCCTCGATCGATAGCTCAATCATCCGGCCGCCCAACCCGACACCATCGGTAGGTGGGGCAAAATCGTCAGGGGGCTCGTTTCCGTTGGTGGCCAATTTCAGTCCTTTCGGAGGGCACGCGGGAGCAGTCTGGCCAGCCTGTTCTGGCCAACGATTTTGGGGCCGCCCTCAAGCCCTGGCCGGCCCCACAAAGAGAAGCCGTCAATATACCGTTCAAGGCTGCTTTTCACAATGGCCGACGAGCCTCCAGGAGCGTTTATAAACCACTAGCAAATAATAGCTTACGCAACACGCACCGAAGCCGACCCACCGGCCAAGAATGCCGGCTTTCCGAGGCCCGATTTTCGCTCTACAGCCGTCCATTTTTGAGGCCCAAAAACATGTGGTTGACGCCTCGACCAGGTGCGGATCGACGCAGAGCCTAACCCTTGCCTGGCGGGAACGGTCGGGTGGCGGTCCGAGACACCCCGAAGTAGTCCAATTGCCGCATCCGCTGAACCAGACTTCGTGCGATGGGGCCGGCGGTCTCCGCGCCACTGCCGCCGTGCTCCAACACTACCACGAATGCCACGCGAGGAGCCTCGGCCGGAGCATATCCGACAAACCAGGCATGGTCGTGTCCGCTACTTCCAGTCTCGGCCGTGCCCGTCTTCCCGGCGATCGCCAGGTCCGGCAGTCGCACGCTGTCGAACGCCGTGCCAGCCGGATCCTCCACGACGCGCTCGAGTCCTTTCCGCACCGCCGCCAGCGTCGCCGGATCCAGCCCCGAAACGCGAAGGTCGCCGGGCAAGCGACTTTCCCTCGCCGGAGACGGACTCGCCTGGGGGGAAACCGCGGTGCGAGTAAATCGCGGTGAAAGTAGATACCCGCCGTTGGCAATCGCCGCATACAGGCGAAGTACCTCAAGCGGGGTCGCGGTCAGCGTCCCCTGCCCAATCGCGAGGTACTCACTGGTCCCGGGCCGCGCCAGTTCACCGGCCGTGGGCAGATGCCCGGCCGTCAGTTCGCCGATGTCCGTGGCTGCCTGCTTGCCAAATCCGAAGCGCTGGGCCCACTGCAGCAACGTTTCGGGGTCCAGCGTCCTGGCATGATGAAAAAAGTACACGTTGCAGCTTTGCGCCAATGCATCGGCCATCGTTACGTCACCGTGACCAATGCCATGATGGCGAAAGATTTGACACCGCATGCGGTCTGGATCGTCGAGGTAGCCCTGGCAAGTAAAGACCGTTTCCGGGCGGGCCACACGATGTTCGATAAGCGCCATCGCGGTCAGCGACTTGAACACGGATCCGGGCGGAATGGCCATCCGTGTCGCGCGGTCGAAAAGGGGCCGCTCCGGATCGTTGAGCACCGCTTCGACACGCGCGTCGCCCGTGGCAAACCAATTGGGATCGAAGCGAGGCTGACTGGCGGCCGTCAGGATCTCTCCGGAATGCACGTCCATCACCAATACGGCTCCCCCCCGCTCCGCCGCCGGCGCGCCGGCTGGCTGCAAGTCTTGATAACGTGCGAACCGATCCAGCAACTGTTCGGCGAAACGTTGGAGCTCGACGTCCAGCGTGAGCACGAGATCTCTCCCCGTGATCGGCACCCGCTGGACGCGCGACTCGAGCAACTCACCTCCGCGGCTGGCAATTCTCAGCTCAGTGCCGTTCGTACCCGACAAGCGCGCTTCAAACTGGCCTTCAACGCCCAACAGCCCAACGGCCTCGCGAGCCTCCGCAGCCGGCTCGGAGTCCACTACGGTCGCCTGAGCCGCGGAACGGGAACCCACATGACCCAGGATGTTCGCGGCCAATGCCGCGTGTGGATAGTGGCGACGTGTGTACCGCACGACCCTCACGCCCGGAAACGCAGCCGGCGCGGAGAATCTGTTCCGCGGCTTGTGGCGACAGCTCATCGGCGACGCGATGGTAGCTTGTCTGTTCGGCGACGATCAGTTCGACCGGCGGCAATTGCTCCGGTGGGGCAAACAAGCCCGCCACGATTCCGACCACGCCCAGCGGAGATTCGTCGGGTACGGTGGAAGTTTGTTCGACGAATTTCTCCCGGCGACGGCGGTTGACGTTTTCGGCCAGCTGTTCAACGCGACGCTCAATCCGCGCGGTCCGCCGGTTCCACTGCGCTTCGGAGACGCCAGACAGCTCGGCCAGCTTGCGGTGCAATTGCCGGATCTCGGTTCGCAACTTATCTTCCACGGCGACCAGGGCCGCCGGATCGCGCCGCCGCCCTCCGGTCATCCGCTGCGCGCCTGACGCCTCAGCCAGCGCGCATCGAGCGGCGATTGCAGGTAGCGGTAGTGCATGGCCAGGGCCCACGCCTCATGATCAGCGGCCAGCACCGTGCCGTCTCGGGCCAAGATTCGGCCTCGCTCCGCCGGCAGCGGAACCAGCTTCTCAATCGGACGGCTGGCAATCCGGCGAAACTCGGCGCCCCCGCTCAACTCCAATTGCACCGCGCGACCGAGCACCAACAACAACGCCGCCGCGTAGAGCGAGAGTATCCACCGCAAGCGATGCCGCGGACGAGAGCCCGCCTTTTCATCGCGCTGCTCGTCGGCGATCGCATGCCAGTCGATATCGTAGTGCTGGAAAGGCATCGGCAACGTGACGACAAGTTCCTGTTGATCCCATCAACGCGTGGCAAATGAAATGCCCCGCAGTTCCGTTCCCGAATCCTCGCTGGCTTCAAACGTCGTCGTCGAACGACTGCATGGCGCCGCGCCAACGGTGAAAGTGCTCCAGACAGATCGCCGCGCCGCGGGCGACGGCCGTCATGGGGTCGCCACACAACCGCGCCGGCAGTCCTGTTTGTTCGTAAAGAAACTGATCGAGACCGGGCAGCAGCGCCCCGCCTCCGGCCAACACCAGGCCGTTGTCGACCAGATCGGAAACCAGGTCGGTGCTGCATTCGTCGAGCGTGTTTTTGATCGCCTCGACGACTTGCCCCAGCGGACCAGCCAGGGCATCGCGAATTTCCTCGCTGGTGATCGTGGCGCGGCGCGGCAATCGGCTGATTGCGTCGACGCCACGCACGTCATCGGATAGTTCGTCGGTAAGCGGCGCCGCACTGCCGATGCTGATTCGCAATTGCTCGGCAGCCGACATGCCGATTCGCAACGAGTAGTGCCGGCGCAAGTAGTCGACGATCGCGCGGTCCATGGCATCGCCTGCCACGCGCACCGATTGTTGCGCGACGATTTCGCCCAAACTCAATACGGCCACCTCGGTGGTGCCGCCGCCAATGTCGCAAATCATGCTGGCCACGGGTTCGGCAATGGGTAGCCCGGCTCCCAATGCCGCGGCCTGTGCTTCAGAAACGACCAGCACTTCGCGCGCTCCCGCGCGTTGCGTGCTGTTAAACACAGCCCGACGTTCGACGGGCGTAATGCAGCCAGGCACCGCTACCAGCACGCGGGGACGAGCACGGTAGCCCTGCCGCTGCGCCTTGCGAATGAAGTAGCGGAGCATCGCCTCGCAAAGCTGAAAGTCGTGGATCACGCCGTCACCCATTGGGCGCACGACGGAGATCGACTGCGGCGTACGACCCTGCATTTGCTTGGCCAGGTGACCGACGGCACATCCACCGGAAAGGATTCGGCTGGTCCCCTCTTCGACGGCCACGATCGACGGCTCATTGAGCACGAGCCCCTCGCCCACCACGCTCACCAGCGTGTTGGCCGTGCCCAGGTCAATGGCCAGATCAGATCCGAGTAGTCCTAGCAATCGATGGAGCATCCTTGCTCCCGGTAGGAGGATTGGGACGGGGCGCGCTTCGTAACGTCCTTGTGGCTTGAAGATTCCTTGGTTAGCGCGCTTTGAATTCGAACTGGTAGGCGCTCATCTCGGCATACAGGCAAATGCAGCCGACGACGATCGCCACAAATGACAGCACCAACAGGGCCGTGTAAATATTGGCTTTGGGCTTTTCGACCGCAATGCCCCGACCCGCCGCGGGCGCGGAGGCGGCGGCAGCTTTGGCCGAGGCTTTGGCGGCAGCCTTCTCGGCCTTCGCGGCCTTCTTGTCCGCCTTGCTGGGCTTCGGCGAAGCGGCGGCGGCCGCGTCGTCGCCCTTCTTCTTCTTAGCTGACTTTGAACCGAGTAGCGACATCGTCGTCCTTCTGAATAATGCCCTTCTTATAACCCGGAATGATCTTGCCCACCGCTCGGTCGGTCGTGGCGTGCAAAACTTCGACGCGGCCCAGATACTTGCTGCCGCGGAACACTTCCAGCGTATGACCGGCCCGTAGACCGTCGTCACTACCCAACGAAACCTCAACCATGTTGTCGCGATTGATCGCCAGCACTTTTCCGCGCAACCGCGGCGGTATGCCGTCGACCGGCATGTCCTTGTTCAGTCCGTTCCGCTCGAGCACCAGGTTGGCCGAGGCCAGTTGCGCGGCAAGTTGAATCCGCCGCTCTTCCAGTCGTTTGACTTCTCCCTGAGCCTGATGAATCTGATCGGTCAACTCGACGACCCGCTCGAAGTGCTCGTCGCGTTTACCCTGGGCATCGCGAATTTCGCCGCGCAGACCCTCGACCTCCTTGGTCAGCCTGGCCAGGTTCTGCTGCGCCGTGTCCAAAGCGGCCACCGCCGCCTTGTCCTTGATCAACAGCGCGTTGCGCTCCTTGGCGAGCTCGTCCCGCTGAACGGCCAGTTCCTTGCGTTCTTCCTCCAGCTTTCCCAGCGCTTGATTACGTGCCGCAAGTTCGGTCTCCAGTTCGGCTTTTAGCCGATCCCGCTCCGTCTCGCGCTCGGCAACTGTCGTTTGCAGGTTGGCCACGCGCTGCGCCTCGGCGGCGGCCTTTTCCTTCCAGTTCTGGTGCGTGCCGTACACGGCGACCGCGAACGACATAAACACCAGGCTCATCGCAAAGATGAGCACCACAAAGATCTTGCCGATGAAGTTCATAGCGTGTTTCCCGCAAGCACACTAGCCGAGAAGGTTTGCCTCTTGTCTGTCTCGGGCTGAGCCGCGCTTGACGTTTCCGATTGAAGGGGTCGACGGAATTGGTCAGGGTCAGACGTTGGAAAAGAGTTGCTTCGTCCGCCGCTCCAGCGAGAGCCAAGTCAGTGCTGCGACAGGAGATAACTCAGCGCATACGAACGAACACTCAGTATAATTTCGAGCTCGCTGAGAAGTCAATCAAAAGTTTCATTTCCGGAAGGATGCGGGATTTGGGAGGCCAAATCCGGCGACCCCCATCACGGTGGTTTAGTCGGCCGATTTCGCGCCCTTTTGCGGCCTCCTCCGGCCGGCCCGCCAGCCCACGATGGCCACCGCGCAGGTTGCCAGCAGACACAAGCCCGCCGGCAGGTCTCCCAGCACCAGATAGGGACTGTGCCGGTTGTCCAGGCCGACCTGCTCGATCAGCACCGCGGTGTCGCGCCGGGGACCCTGTTGGTTGATCGTGCCGGTCGAGTCGATTGCCGCCGAGAACCCCGTGTTGGCGGCCACCAGAAACGGCTTGCGGCACTCGATGGCTCGAAACACCGCGCAGGCCAGGTGCATGTCCAGTTCGGCCGACCCCCAAAACCACCCATCGTTGGTCAGGTTAACCAGCACCTCCGGCTCCTGACCTGCATCGCGCAGCTCGATCACCTGCTGGCTGATAAGGTGCGGCAGCGTGTTCTCATAGCAGATGTTGGGAGCATAACGTACGCCGCGACTCTCGATGCAACGTGGCCCGTCGCCCGGCAGCGAACCGCCATGCAAAGGTGTCAGCTTGTAGAGCCACGGAAATATATCGGCAAACCAAACGTACTCACCAAATGGCACGAGATGGCACTTGTCATAGCGCCCTATCACGCGTCCCGATCGATCGGTGAATAGCGCCGTGTTGAAGTGGTCCACTCCACCCGTTCGATAGTTCCAGGTGTCGATCCCGATCAGCGCCGGCGTGTCGAGTGGCGCGAGGATGCGAGCGATCCTCGCTTGGCACGCCGACTCTGCCTCGGCCGGAGTCCAACCTGCCCCCTCGGGCGGATGAAAACTTTCGTCGAAGGTCAGCCACGCGTCGCGAAACATCGTCTCTGGCCAGACAATCAGGTCGAGATCCGTATTTTCCCAGACGGCATCCTTCGTTAAACCGAAGTACTGCGAAAAAATAGTGTCTTCCTCTTCCGGATCGTATTTCATGTCGATGTCGATCGACCCCTGCACGAGCGCCACCTTGGGACCCGGCATGATCGTGTCCTGCCCCAGGCGCCAATGCCCGTAGGCCAACGTCGCCGCCACGACCGCCGTCAGTGGCACCAGTGGCCACCACGCGCGTCGGTGAGATTCGACCGGTAGCATGCGGCCGAGGCACGCGGCAACCAGCACAATCAGGAAGCTCACTGCATAGCCACCCGCCAGATCACTGATCTGCAACACTTCGGGCCAGCGATACTGCGTGTGCGCCAGCGCTCCCATGTTGAACCCCGTGAGCAAATGCGCGCGGGCAAACTCCAAGGCCGTCCAGATGACCGGCGCCGCGACGATGACCGGCACGCGCAATACATGCACCGCGACGCGGCTCAAGCCCACGAACACCGGGAAATACAAACCCAGATAGAACGCCAGTGCCAGCCAGCCGAAACTCGTTGCCCAGTGCGGCAACGTAACCCAATAGAACACGGCCAGGTGGAACACAAAGCTCGCAAACCAAAGCGCGAGATACGGCCGCTTGCCGGGTAGCGTCCCACGGCGGACGAGCCAAATCCACGGCACCGGCGCCAGCCAAGCCAAGGGTGCCAGGTTGAGCGGCGGGAAAGCGGCCCATAGCAATAACTGCCCCGAAAGCGCAACGGCCAACGTGCGGCGCCACCAAGGCTCGGCGGCGTCTACCGGCGCCGATACAGTCGGCGCGGCGCGGCTCTTGGCTCGGGGCGAGACTTGGGCAGTTCCCATATCTCTAAGCGTAGGGGGATCGCCGGAATTTGCCCAGACCGGCTCGCCCGGCCGCAATCGAGGTGAACGCACTACGGCTCGCTAGTCCAGCCGGATTGCGGTGACCGTTTCACCGGCAACCCGAGTGTAGTCTCCCGGGCCAAAGCAAGCCAAAGCATTGGCCCGTGCCAGCGTCCGCAGGTCGCCCGACCCGCGCCACCGTAGCGGCTCGACCACGCATCGCCCCTCTTCGCACCGCAAAATGGCCGGATGATACGTCGGCCGCTCTCCGCGATGGGTGAACTCTTGGGTCAACGTCGCCTCGATTGCGCTGGCTTCGGTCGCTCGCCCGGCCAGCGCCGCAATCGCCGGCTTCACGAACAGCTCGAAACCAACCAGGCTGCTCACCGGATTGCCCGGCAGACCGAACACCAGCTTGTCGCCCGCCTCGGCCGCCAGCACTCCAAACCACAGCGGCTTCCCCGGCTTGATTGACACTTTGTGAAACACCTGCTCGACACCCAATGATTTGAGCACCCCAGGCACTAAATCCAGCACGCCCGCCGACACGCCGCCCGAAATGACCAACACGTCGGCTTCCAAGCCGGCCGCCATCATCGAGCGCAGCGCATCGGGCTCGTCGCGGGCGATGCCCAAATCGACACTCGCCGCGCCGGCGGTACGAGCCGCGGCTACGAGCATCGGACTGTTGCTATTGCGAATGTGACCTGGCCCGGGAACGACGTCGGGCGGAACGAGCTCATTGCCCGTCGACAACACCGCCAACCGCGGTCGGGGTATGATTTGCACGTAAGTGCGACCGACCTCCGCGAGCAGTCCCACTTCAATGGCACGCAGCGCCTGACCAACCGCCAACACGCGATCGCCCCGCGCCATCGAAGCGGCGCGCGGCATGATGTTCTGTCCGGCCGCCACTCTTGGCGGCGTCAGCACCACGCGATCGCCAATCAACTCCGATTGCTCAACCATCACCACGGCATCGGCTCCCTCGGGAACCGGCGCGCCGGTCATCACCCGCACGGCCGTGCCCGAGCAAACCGCGCGGCGTGGCACGTCGCCGGCAGTCACTTCTTCCAGGACTTCAAGCTCCGCGCGACCGCCCGCCAGGTCGGCGGCCACGACCGCGTACCCATCGACGATTGACTTATTGTGCGGCGGCGAATCAACGTCGCTGGCAATCTCTTCGGCCAGCACCAGCCCCAGCGCGTCGCAACTGGCACAACCGACGGCCGGGCGCGGCTTGGCCCGTGCCAAGACGCGGTCGAGGGCTTCGGAAACGCTGAGCATGTCGGCAGGCTTTACGAAAGTGGCGCGCTGGCCTCGGGCGCAACCGCGGTGGCGAGAAACCGCTCGAGGAGCTTCGCACCCGAATGCGTCAGAAAACTTTCCGGATGAAACTGCAGGCCAAACAGCGGATAGCGCTGGTGCCGAATGCCCATGATCTCGCGCGAGCCGTCCGGCGAATCGCTCCAGGCGCAGACGACAAAGTCCGCGTGCAACGTGTCGGGCTGGATCACCAGGCTATGGTAGCGGGTGGCCTGCAGCGGATTTTCCAGCCCCTCGAACAGCCCTTGATTATCGTGATAAATCCAATCGGTCTTGCCGTGCATCAATCGTTTGGCGCGGACGATCTTCCCCCCGGTGGCCTGGCCGATGGATTGATGTCCCAGGCACACGCCCAGAATCGGCAACTGGCCGGCAAACCGACTGACCACGGCACACGAGATGCCCGCCTCGCTCGGCGTGCACGGCCCCGGCGAAATGATCAAATGCGTCGGGGCCTTAGCCGCGATCTCATCCAGCGTGATGCGATCGTTGCGGTGCACCTCCAACTCCAGCGTCGGGTCGAGCTCACCCAGCCGCTGCACGAGGTTGTAGGTAAACGAATCGTAGTTGTCGATCAGCAGAATCATGCCGGAAAGCTCAAGCGACACGCAAGTTGGCCACGACGGGCAACGTTGCCGCCGGCCCGAACAAGAAAGTATATCATGCCAAATTCCCCGGCCCGGAGAGCCGTCGTACAGCCCGACAATCGGCCGGCGACACCGGTTCGCACCAGGCACTGGCAATCGCCCGAAACCTGCGGTGTCGAACGACTTTCTCAGTCCCACGGCCCAAACGTGAAACCAGCAGGCCAGCTCTCAGGTATCACCGGACAGGCAGACAAAGTCCGCCCGACGGGAAATGCTTGACACGGGCATCGCCCACGACTAGGTTGCTTGAAATCTGGCTCCCCTGGAGCCGGACTGTCTGCTTTCGACAAGAAACCTTCGCTACCGAGTACTGCTCGTGATTCTGTAAAAGCTTCGCTCCGCACGGACGCTTGAGGCTTTGTCGAAGGATCTTCTTTCTCTCCCATGGCTACACGTGTCAGTTCGACACCCCCCATGTCGAATGCGTGGCCAAACTTCCCAGACTGATCATTGATGTTTTCCCGCCGAGTTTTCTCGCTTTCGCCGCTAAGCTGCCGCCGGATGGTCACCGGCCTGGCGCTGCTGGCGTACGTGGCGAGCATGACGGGATATCCGCTCCCGATGCCCACGGTCGCTCAGGACGCCTCGACCCCCTACCCCTGCCAAGGGCATGCCTGCGGTTGCAATTCGGCGGCCCAATGCTGGGACAGCTGCTGTTGTTACTCGGCGGCCGAACGGCTCGCCTGGGTACGCCAGCACGGCATCCGCCTGACCGCCTCCACCATCGCGGCGCTCCAGGCCGAAGCGCGGCGTGACGCGCGGGCAGCAAAGAGTTGCTGCAAGAACAAATCACAGCTGGCCAAAAACTGCAAAGCCTGCGGCCACGGCGGATCGTGCGCTCACAAGGCCGACCACCAACACGAACATCAACAGGCCACCTCGTCAAACAAGGCTCGCATCGTCTGGGTCAGCGGCATTCAAGCCCAGAAGTGCCAAGGCTTGACGACGCTATGGCTGAGCAGCGGCGCGAATCTGCCCGTTGAAATCCCCACGCTGTGGGAGTTTGAGTGGACGCTGGCGGGTCGTGTCGACGTCGCCGACGATACACACCTCTCCCTTTCCGATCTGCCTGCCGTTCCGCCGCCGCGCGCCTAGCGGCATCTTTCGCGTGGCCATTTCGCAATGGCATTCCGCGTCGCCGGGACGATTTGCTTCGGCGAACCTGCGCGTCAATCGATGTTGATTTTTCGGGTCCTGTCCGATCGTCACATCGCTTGCCTCGTCGGAGGGCGGACTTGCCGGCCTTCTTTACGGATTGGGAGTCCTCACGATGAATCGTCGAGGTTTCACGTTGGTGGAGCTGCTGGTGGTGATCGCCATCATCGGTGTGCTCGTCGGGCTGTTGTTGCCCGCCATTCAGGCGTCGCGCGCTGCCGCGCGCCGCACGCATTGCATCAGCAATCTGAAGCAGATCGGGATCGCAATCCAAACCTTCGTCGACGTGCACGCCGGCCAGTTTCCGTTCACGTATCATCAGGACGTTTTCGCTGCGGACGGCACGGTACTCAAGAACGAGTCTTGGGTAGCGACGCTGGCTCCCTTTCTGGAGAGCGTCGACGCGATTCGGATCTGCCAGGACGACCTGACCGGTCACGACCGGCTGTTGACCGATCCACCCGGAACGTCGTACGTCATCAACGAGTACGTATCGAATCCGAAAGTCGATGACAGTGTGACGAACATCAACCGCACGCAGGATACGCACCGGCTGTTGATGATTTTCGAGGGATCCGATCAGCGTCCCATGAACATTTCGACCGAGCACGTCCACACGTCGCTGTGGTATTTGCGCCGCGCATCCTGCACGATGTGGTGTGGGTCAATATCCTGGCCGAGATCAACATCGATCGTCACTCTGAAGCGGCCAACTACCTCTACGGAGACGGCCACGTGGAAACGATCTCTAAGGAGACCATCCAACGCTGGGTTGAGCAAGACATCGAGTCGTGGAGGCAATCCAACTTTACGACCGGTCACAACTTTGCAATGCCCATAACCGATGCCTCCATGATTAACTACGAATGAAAATATCCTCGATTATTTAGGAGACAGTTTTGATGAATAAATTCACCCTCGCCGCACTCGTCGCGGTAACCGCTGCCTCGGCCAACGTGGCCCACGGCCACGGCTTTTTGATCAGTAACGACAACGGAAAGCTGGTCCTCACCTCGGAAGATCCGGCTGCCGGCGGCCTGCCGATTTACACGGTGCAAGCCTTGCTGGGTACTGCCACTTACAAGAGCACCGACCATCCGGGTTTCGATGTGCAAAGTGGCATTGGCGGCGGCGCAAGCATTACCTTCGATGTGCTGGGACCACTTTGGTACACCGTAGGCAGCGGCTCCCCAATTCCCTCGCCGGTCGATATGAACATCTCACCGCAGGATATTTCGGTCCCCGGTTCAGTCACGGTGACGGGTGGTTCCGGCTTTCAACCGGGCTTCCTCATCGGCGAATTCGACGGAACGAATCTCGGGACCTATGAGCATCAACTGTATTACGAATGGGACGTGCCGTCGGGTGTTCCCATCGGAACCTATGCCGTTGCGATGGAATTGACGGGTATCGACAGCTCCGGCCACCCATTCACGCCGTCCGATCCGTTTGTCGCGGTTTTCAACAACGGCCTGCCTGTGGGCAACCTGCCCATCATCGCCGGCCAGTTGTATGCGGCCGCCATCACGGTGCCGGAACCATCGAGTGTCATCTTGGCGCTGTTGGCCGGCATTGGCCTGGCGGTTCACGGCCTGCGGAGCTTGCGGCTGCGCAAGTCCTAAGCCCTCCAGCTTCGCAACGTTTTTGAAAACATCAACAAACTTTGAATAACAGAGAGCGTCTCCCATGAATATTGGTTCTGCGCTAGCGGTCTGCGCTGCCCTCGCGGCACCGACGTCCGCCTTTGCCCACGGATTGCACCAGTCGTTCTACGTCAACGGCGCCGGCAACTTCACCTCCACCGCAGGCGTCTATTACGGACCGGTCCTGGATCCGGTCGGACAAGACGACTCGGTCTTCGAGCCCGGTTCTTACGCGATCAATTCCGTGACGACCAACTCGCTGCAGTTCACCGCCGCGTTTGCCACCACCGATCCGCCAAACGGCATCGACATCGGTTCGACCTGGGGCTTCGACATCATCGGTCCTCTGCTGTATTGGAATCCCGTGGACGGCTTCACCGATGCCTCCGTCACTGCGACCATCGTTCGCAGTGGCGTGGCATTCGACGTCGACAAAGACTCGACGCTGGTCACCGGTGGCGATCTGGCCGCGGGTGGTGGTTACAACGGCAACCTTGGCTTTCACAACGCCGTGACAGTCAACCTGCCCGTGGGCGCGCTCGCTGGATTGTACGCCGTTGGATTTGAGGTCCGTTCGACTGGCTCGACCACGTACGGTACGTCGAACGTGTTTTACGCCATCGGCACCAACGGCATCTCCGGTGCCGACTTCAACGACGGCGTCGCCGCGTTTGCCGCGATCGGCGTTCCGGAGCCAAGCGCGGTCGTCCTGATGTTCCTGGGCTTGATTGGCCTAGGGACGCTCGGTTGGCGAAAGCACGGTCGTCGGGCGCGCGCCTGACCGAACCTGGCAACCCGTAGCGATTGATAGCAACGCTGCCAGCCGCGTCGCCCCTTCGGGACGCGGCTGGTTTTTTTCTAGTGCGCCGAGCTGTTTGCTGGTTGTTGGTGATTGGTCTTTTCCGACGGGTCGACGCCGATTACTATCTGCGGCCCGCGCCGCAAGACAGCGGCGCGGCTGGAAATCTAAACTTCGGAACTCGACGGGTGACGACATGAGCAACGGCAATTTGGGAGTATTCGGCTGGATTCGCGATAGCGTTCGTCGCAGCGTACTGTTGGGCTTTTCCGATGCCGTGGAGCAAATCGGCGGAGTCACCGAGGGCGAGGAATTGCACCCACAACTGGCGGCCGTGCTCCACGACGCGGCCCCCAAGGCCATCTCGCTCAGCAGTGAGCTTCCCGCGCGCAAACAGCCGAAAAAGCGGCTGGGCCGTTCACTCGAGCAACTTCGCAACGCGCCGCGGCCCACCGACGGCAGCGCCTGATCTTCAGGCCTCCGCATCTCATGCCATGCGCAACCGCCTTGACGGCGCGGTGTCGTCAGAGCGATGGCAGTTTTGCGACGGAACTCACCGCGTGGCAAATGAAGCGACTGCCACCGTAACGCCATAAATAGCTATTGTTAAATAACTTACGTTCTGCGCACTTCGTCGTGATCAAACGACTGGCATAGGCATTGCGAATTGTCTCTGGCGCGAACGCGTCCTCCCCAAAAAGTCGACGCGATCCCAAGCCCGATGTGCAGCGGGCTCTAAGTGTCGCCAGAGTCGTTTCCGCTGCAGTCGGGCTTTCTCATGCGCGGCTCTAATCAGGCTTACCGACGCCTCGTCCCGCTGCCTGGGCAGCATCGGTCGGCAGCCAGCCCGCGTTAGCAAGGCGCGAAACACGCATTCCTTCTCGTCCCGGGCTGAAACAAATCGCTCGGCAACGGGCCTCGGCTACTCCCAGACCTTGACGGGCGCTATTTTTTGAGATTTACTAACCGGACGGTCGGTAGAATTCCCTCACTGTCCCGGCGGGCGAGATCTCCTCGCGTTGCCGCGATACTCCCCCCAAGCGAGAAGCCGCCTGTATGTGTGCCAAAAAACCCGCCATCGCCCCGGAATGCGATCGTACGATCGACATCTACACCAAGGCCGCCGAAATCTTCCACGCGCAGGGGTTCGACGCCACGTCGATGAGCAACATCGCCGCGGCCGTCGACCTGACCAAGGCCGGGCTCTACTACTACATCGAAAGCAAGGAGGATCTGCTTTACGCGATCATGAACTACGCGATGGAGAAGCTCGAAACGATGGTCATCGAGCCCTCACGCGCCTGCGAGGATCCCGAGGAGCGGCTCAAGAGCATCATCGCACGGCATGCCCGCTTGCTCACCGAAGGGGATAAGAACAAATCGATCACGATCCTCACCGATGAGATCGAAGGTCTCAAACCCAAACATCGCAAACAGATTCTCGATCGCAAACGCGTCTACATGGACTTTGTCCGCGATACGCTCGAGGCCTTGCGGGCGGCGGGCAAGTTGCGCGATGTGAACAGCACCGTGGCCACCTTCAGCCTGTTCGGCACGCTGCTCTGGCTGCCGCGCTGGTATCGGCCCGAGGGTACGTTGAACCACGAACAGATCGTCCAGGAAATCATCAGCATCGCCACGTGCGGCTTACTCCGCCACGAGTGCTAGGACTCACAGCAGCATGAAGATTGTCGTTTGTTTGAAACAGATTCTCGATCCCGAGATTCCAGCCCGCGATTTCCGCGTCGACTCGGCCAAGCGCGAAGCCGAGCGTGGCGGTGCCAACCTGGTGACGAACATCTTTTGCGAGAACGCGCTGGAAACGGCCCTGCAAATCCGCGACACCCAGGGCGGCGAAATCACCGCGGTGACCGTCGGGCCCGAGGGTGCCGAGGACGTGCTCCGCAAGGCACTCGCCCTGCGAGCCGACAAAGCGGTGCTGGTGGTTAACGAGGCGGATAGTAATCCAGATCCGCTCTTCGTGGCCCAGGCGCTGGCCGCGGCGGTTCGCAAGTTGGGCGAGTACGACGTTGTGATGGTCGGTCGCGAAGCCGGCGACTGGGGAGCGGGACAAACTGGGGGACTATTGGCCGAGGAACTAGGCATTCCCTGCATCTCATTTGCCGAAGGCTTCGAGCCGGGCTCGGCTTCCGGCACCGTCAAGGTCAAGCGTCAAACCGACAGCGGTTTTGAGGTGATCGAAGCCCCCACTCCGCTGGTGATTACGGTCACCAACCACGACAAGAACGTTCCGCGCATTCCCAAAACCCGCGACGTCATGCAGTCGTATCGCAAACCGCTGGAGAAATGGAACCTGGCCGACCTGGGCGCCGATCCGAGCAAGACGCACGAGTACTCGCAGGTGGTTGAGCTCTTCATTCCTCACAAGGAAACGCAGTGCGAGTTCATCGAAGGCGACACGCTGGAAGCCAAGATCGACGCGTTCGCCCGCCAAATCTCCGACGTTCTCCGTTCCATGTAAGTTCACCGTTGCTGCCGAAAGAGGCCGTCTCGTGCAAGATGTTGTTTGTTGTCTGTGGGGCCGCGCCGGACTGGATCGCGCGGCGCAGGGAATTCTCGGGGCCGGCCATCGCCTGGCCGAATCGCTAGGCGGCAAGCTGCGGGCCGTCCTTGTCGGCGCGGCCGACGAAGCGCTCATCGCGGGTGCTCGCGCCGTAACCGATGCGGTCGTCGTGGCGGATCACGCGCTGTTGGCCGACTACAACCCAGAAACCTATCTGACGGCGCTCGCTTCGATTTGTAAACAACTCGCTCCTCAGGTCGTGCTGTTGGGCAACGACACCTATGGTCAGGAAATTGCGGCGCGGCTCGCCCATCGCTTGGGCGGAAGTGCCGCGGGGGACGCCGTCGCGGTTCACGCGGAAGGGGGCAAGGTCCGCGTGACGCGCGGCGTCTATGGTGGCAAGGCCACCGCCGTCATCGAGTTGGAGCATATGCCCGCCGTCGTCTGGGTGCGCGCCCGGGCCATCGAGCCGGCGGAGGCGTCCGGCCGCGGCGTTGGCGATGTGGAACATGCCTCGCTCGAACTCACCGAGCCGCAAGTCAAAGTCGTCGAGCGGCACGAAGAAGCCAAGGGCGGAACGCGGCTGGAGGACGCCCAGGTAATCGTCTCGGGCGGGCGCGGTTTGGGGGGCCCGGAACCGTTTGCAGAATTGCAAAAGCTGGCCGACACGATGAACGCCCAAATGGCCGCCTCGCGCGCCGCTTGCGATGCCGGTTGGGTGCCACCCTCCTGGCAAGTTGGTCAAACCGGCAAAAAAGTCGCGCCCCAACTCTATCTGGCCATCGCCATTTCCGGCGCCAGCCAACACATCATGGGCATCGCCGACTCAAAAGTCATTTGCGCGATCAACCGCGACGCCGACGCTCCCATCTTCAAGCACTGCAGCTTCGGACTAGTGGAAGACTATCAGAAGGTCGTCGGTCCGCTGATCGAGCGGCTGCGTAGCGCGAAATGAACGATCCTCAGAACGCGACCCGCGAAATTCTGTGGAACATCCACCATGTGTGGATCATGTACGCGCTGTTGGTGCCGACCGTGGCCGTCTGCGGCTACGGTTTCTATCGCCGCATCCGCCTCTGGCGAAAAGGCTCGCCGGAAAATCGCTTTGACCGACCGGCTGAGCGCATCAAGCTGCTCGTACAATACGCCGGCCTGCAACTCCGCACCTGGCGGCAGGCCTACCCCGGCACGTTCCACGCCCTGATCTTCTGGGGCTTTGTCGTGCTGTTCATCGCCACGGTGGTGGTGATGATCGACTACGACTTTGGCATCCCGATCATGAAGGGCCGATTCTACCTCTATTTCCAATCGCTGTTCGTGGACTCTTTCGGCGCTCTGGCCATCATTGGTGTGACGATGGCCGGCTTGCGCCGCTGGATTCTGCGGCCGAAACAATTGGTCTACACCACCGAATCGACCCTTATTCTGCTGGCCATTTTCGCGATGCTGATCACGGGCTTCCTGGTCGAAGGCTGGCGGATCGCGGCCACCAACGACCCCTGGGCCAGTTGGTCGCCTTTCGGCAATCTGGTGGCCAAAGCGTCCAAGCCGTTCATGAGCAACGAAGCCTTGCTCGTTTCGCATCGCACCTGCTGGTGGACGCACATGGGGCTGGTGTTTGCCTTCATTGCCTGGGCCCCCTTCAGCAAGATGGCCCACGTGCTCAACTCGTCGCTCAACATCTACACGGCCCGATTGGCTCCGATCGGCGCTTCACTGCGGAAGCTCGACTTCGAGCACGACGAAAAGCTCGGCATCAATACCTTGGCCGGCTACACCTGGAAAGACCTGCTCGACTTCGACGCCTGCACCGAGTGTGGACGCTGCACGGCAGTCTGTCCCGCCAATCGCGTCGGCAAGATCCTTTCGCCGCGCGACATCATCCTCGACTTGCAGCACCAGATGCGCGCTCCCGAAGCCGACTTCTCGCAATCCTATATCGGCGCCACGCCGGCCTTGAGTGCCGAGGCGATGTGGGAATGCACCACCTGTGCCGCCTGTGTGCAGGCCTGCCCCGTGTCGATCGAGCAGATGCCCAAGATCGTCGATACGCGCCGCTATCTGGTAATGGAAGACGCCGAGTTCCCCGAGACGATGCAGCAGGCCATCAGTTCGCTTGAATCGCGCGGTCACCCGATGCGCGGCACGGCGTTCAGTCGCGTCGATTGGGCCGCCGGGCTCAACATCTCCACAGTCGAAGAAGCCAAGGATGCCGAAGTGCTGTTGTGGGTCGGCTGCGGCGGCGCGCTGGTCGAGCGCAATCAGAAGATCGTCCGCGCCCTGGCCCAGCTGCTCCAGCAGGCCGGCGTGAAGTTCGCCATCCTGGGCCGCGAGGAAAAGTGCACCGGCGACCCGGCCCGGCGCATCGGCAATGAGTTCCTGTTCGAAACGCTCGCGCAGGAAAACATCGCCACGCTCGATCGGCACAACGTCAAAAAGATCGTTACCAGCTGCCCTCACTGCTTCAATACGCTGGGCAACGAGTATCCGCAGTGGGGCGGCAACTACGAGGTCTATCACCACAGCGAGTACCTCGCCAAACTCGTCGAGGAAGGCAAGCTCAGTGGGCAGATGCCCAGCCATCAAAAAGTCACGTTCCACGACCCCTGCTACCTGGGCCGCCACAACGGCGTGTACGACGCCCCGCGGCAAGTCGTGCAAATCGCCACCGGCGACGCGCCCATCGAAATGGAACAGAACCGCTCGAACGGATTCTGCTGCGGCGGAGGGGGCGGCATGAGTTTCATCGACGAGCCGCCCAACCAGCGCGTCAATCAAGAACGCGCCCGCCAGGCCCTGGAAACCGACGCCGACGTCGTGGCCGTGGGCTGCCCGTTTTGCATGACGATGCTCGAAGACGGCATCAACGCCAAGAAGGGAGATCGCGACGTCAAGGTCATGGACGTTGCCGAACTGCTTTGGCAAGCAATTGAACCCACGTCGTCCGCCACGGACGCAGCGAACTCATAAACCCTGCATTTCCAACGGTACATCCACTAAGAAAGGCACGTCATGGATCTGGGACTCACCGAAAGCGAAACCAGGTTTCGCGACGAATTGCGGGCCTGGCTCAAAGCCAACATGCCGCCCAAGATGGTCAAAACGGCCGACAACACCACGGCCTACTACCAATATCTGGCCGACTGGCAGCAGAAGCTGTACGACGGCGGTTGGGCCGGCGTTTCCTGGCCCAAGGAATATGGCGGCCGCGGTGCCTCATTCATCGAACAGGCTGTCTTCCAGGAAGAGATGGCGCTGCACGATGCTCCCGAACGCATGGGCACCATTGGCCAAGGCCTGGTCGGTCCCACGATCATCGCCGTCGGCACCGAAGAGCAAAAGAAACGCTATTTGCCCAAAATCCTCTCGGGCGAGGAAATCTGGTGCCAGGGCTTTTCCGAACCCAACGCCGGCAGCGACGTGGCGGGGCTCGAAACCAAGGCCGTTCTCGACGGTGATCACTTCGTCGTCAACGGCCAGAAGATCTGGACGAGCTACGCCCACATCGCCCAGCAGTGCTTGTTGATCGTTCGCACCGACCCGACGGCTCCCAAGCATAAGGGCATCACGGCGCTGCTGGTCGACATGAAGACACCGGGAATCTCCGTGCGGCCGCTCAAAATGATGTCGGGGGACTCCGGCTTCAACGAAATGTTCTTCTCCGACGTTCGCGTGCCCGCTAGCGCGCTGATCGGCAAGGTCAACGAAGGCTGGAACGTCGCCATCACCGCCCTGGCTAACGAGCGCGCCAACCTCGGCACCGGATTGTATGTCGTGTTCAAGCGAAACCTCGACGCCGTCGTTGCCCAGGCGCGCAAAATCAAGCGCGGCGGCCGGCCAGTAATTGAAGATCCGGTCATCCGGCAACGGCTCGCACAGGCATTCGTCGACTTGGAAGTTTTCCGGCTCAACACAACCCGCTCGCTGAGCATGCTCAATAAGACCGCGCGCCGGGTCCCGAGGGTTCGATTCAGAAGCTGTACTGGAGCGAACTCAATCAGCGGATGGCTCAGATCGCCATGGAAGTGCTCGGTCCCTACGCACAACTGACGGATTACGACGACGGCCGCTGGGTCTACAACTATCTCCGCTCACGCGGCAACACGATCGAAGCCGGCACCAGCGAGATCCAGCGCAATATCATCGCCCAACGCGTGCTCGGCCTGCCGCGCAGCTACTAATCAGTCAACAATCACACAAAAAATACCGCATAACGACGTTAAAGGACCGCATCATGGAATTCGATCTATCGAAACCGCAGCGGCTGTTGCAGAAAAGCGCCCGCGACTTGTTCACTCGCGAGTGCCCGCCCAAGCGCGTGCGCGAACTGATGGCCACCGAAACCGCCTTCAACCCCGAGCTGTGGTCGGCCGTGGCCGATCAAGGCTGGCTCGGCATTCACCTTGACGAAGCCGCCGGCGGGCTAGGCCTCGGCACCGTCGAATTGGCCGTCGTGGCCGAGGAAATGGGACGGGCATGCTTCCCCGGACCGTTCCTGGGAACCGTCTGGGCCGCAACTTTAATCGCCGCCACGAACCCAAATTCCCCGCATCTCGAAAAGCTCACCAACGGCGAAAGTAAGGGGGCCGTCGCGCTGCTCGAACCTGACTCCGGCTGGAACCTGGCGGACGTCGTACTCGACGCCAAGCTGGTGGATGGCACATGGACGCTCAACGGCCGCAAGTCGTTCGTGCTCGATGCGAACGTCGCGGATCATCTGGTTTTCGTCGCCCGTTCTCCCAAAGGACTCTTGCTGGGCTGCGTACCGGCTAGCGCCCGCGGGGTGACGATCCATCCCACGCCGGGACTCGACGCCACGCGAAAGATTGCCGATGTGACGTTCGAAGCCGTCGAAGTGGCTGGTGACGATATCTTAGCGGAAGGCAAACAAGCTGAAGCCGCCTTGGCCCGTTCGCTCGATGTAGCCGCCCTGTGTGCTTGCGCCGACATGCTTGGCGGCATGCAGTGGATTCTCGAAGACTCGGTCGAGTACGCCAAAACGCGGCAGCAGTTCGGCAAGACGATCGGTTCGTTCCAGGCCGTGCAGCACATGTGTGCCGACATGCTGTTGTGGACCGAAAGCTCGCGGTCGGCGATCTACTACGCCGCCTGGGCCATCGATGCCAACCCGGACGAAAGGCCCCGTGCGGTCGGCATTGCCAAGGCCTACACCTCCGACGCCTCGCGCGAAGTAGCCAACCGCGGCGTCCAAGTCCACGGCGGCATCGGCTTCACCTGGGAGCACGACTTGCAGCTCTACTACAAGCGTTCCAAAGCCCTGGAAATTCTCTGCGGCGACGCGGCGCACCACCGCGCAGAGCTCGCGGAAATGGTCTTCGACGCCTAGGGGCTGATGACCTACGGCAAATAGTCGCGCGGATTCGGCGGCCGAACCACGGGATTCGAGAAGCCGGGCTTGGCGGGCGTGGTGAACGGCCGCGTCACCGTCCGCTGCGCGCAGCTTGCGCACCAAACGGATTCACCGGCTGAACGTAGCCGGTAGCACCCTGAATTCGCTGCGGAAAGGGAGATCGCACTCCCGGCGGCATTTGCGCGGCGGGTTGCGTCACGTTCCGCGGAGCAAACGGCGATTGCATCGGCTGTGGCTGCAAAGGACCTGGCAGGTTTCCACGCGGCCGACGCGCGGCCGTGCTCCCTCCCATGTCGTTCGCTGTCCCCGGTGCCGCGGAAGGCGTCGTCGACGGCTCGGCGGCTGGCTGAGCAAATTGATCCGGCACCTGGCCGCCAAAGCCCCGCGGCGCGGCTTCGCCGGTCGCTCCGTCTTGCCCAAGCAGGCGGCGGTAGCGCTCGCTGAGCGATTCGGTGTGTTCTCTGCCCGCATCGTCGGCCGAGCCATCAAGCGGCTGTGTACGCAGCTCGCCAAAGCCGGGCTCGAACTTGTCCTTTAGTTCCTCGTATAGCTGCTTTTGTTCGTCGACATCCTTCGGCAGAGCACCGACCACCTTCGACTCGTCTTGCTTGGTTCGTCCGTCTGGTTCGCGCGCCTTGGCGATTGTCGAGCGGGGTGTCAGGTCAGGAAGATGTCGGTAGGTCTCCTTGAGCAACCCGTCCAGATCGCGAGCCTTTGTTTCGTCCTTGGACGCCAGGTCGGTTTGGCCGATATCTCGATAAACCAGCGCCCGGCTGTAGTAGGCATCGGACGATTCGGGCGCCAGACGGATGGCTTCACCCAAGTCGGACACGGCCAACTGATGATCGCCCATCGCATTGCGAAAGTGATATGCTCGTCCGCGATACAGGTACGCGGCGGCATTCCGTGGATTTTGTCGAATGGCTTCGGTTGCCGTGGCAATGGCGTCGTCGTATTGCCCGCTCCGGAGTTGCTGGAGTGCGGCTTGCGTCGAATCCGTCGGAACGGAATCTTGCCCACAGCCACACACTGCCGCCAGCAGCAGCGTGGCGAAGAACAGACGATGCGCCATGAGCTGGAAATCCCGGGGACAATTTCGACGAGCGTGGGTTCAAAACCCTCTTTGAATAATACCTCCTGGCAAGCGGCAAGCAATAAATGGCCACGGAGGAGTGGGTCTGGCTGTCTGAGGCGCGCCCGCCACGAACTGTCGTCGCGTTTTGCCCAAACGTTACGTATACTGCGGCCGCGCGGCGGCCAAACGGGCCGCCACGGGGAGGCGTTAAATTGATTTCAGGTCAAGCTTTAGTCCATGCCAAGGGGCTCGCCGTCACCTACCGCGGTGGCGTGCGGGCCCTGGACCATTTCGACTTCGATCTGCCGGCTGGGCAGTTCTTGTCGATTGTCGGCCCCTCGGGCTGCGGCAAAAGCACCGTGCTGCGACTGCTCGCCGGCCTGGTGGAACCAACCGCTGGGCAGATCGCGTTGGCTGGCGAAAAGCCTGCCAAGGCACGGCGGCGCAACATCCGGCTGGCCTTTGTCTTTCAGGACCCGACGCTGCTTCCTTGGCGCCGCGTCGAGGCCAACGTGGCCTTGCCGCTGGAGCTCGCCGGTCGCTCGCGTGTCGACCGCGGCGCATCAACCCGCCGAGCGCTCGAGCTGGTCGGATTGGCCGAGTTTTCCCGGCGGTTTCCCAGTCAACTCTCGGGCGGCATGCGGATGCGCGTTTCGCTGGCCCGGGCACTCGTCGTTGAACCTGACTTGCTGTTGCTGGACGAGCCATTTGCCGCGCTCGACGACATTACCCGGCAGAAGCTGAATGAAGAGCTGATCCGCATGTGGGAACGGCGCAACTGGACCGGTGTATTCGTAACGCACAACATTGCCGAAGCCGTGTTCCTGAGCCAGCGCATCCTGATCATGAGTCCTCGACCGGGGCGCGTGGTGGCGGAGATTTCCGTGCCCTTCCCCTATCCGCGGCGCATGGAGTTGCGCTCGCAAGGTGAGTTCGCGCGACTGTGCGGCGAGGTCATGGCGCGGCTCGAGGAGGCGGCAACATGAAGTCAGCCGGAAGTTGGTTGCTGCGCGTCGCACTGCCGCCGCTCGTTTTCTTTCTGTTGATCTTGGCTCTCTGGCAGGCGGTCACCATGCTGTGGGAGCTGCCTGCCTATCTGGTGCCCGGTCCCGCGCGGGTTTGGAACGCCGCCAGGGATCATGCCGCGGAACTCGGCCGGGCGACGCCGCTCACGGGAGCCGCCGCGCTGGCCGGTTTTCTACTGAGCCTCGTGCTGGGGACGGCACTAGGTCTGGTCTTCTCCCAATCAAGAATCATTCAGCGCAGCATTTACCCTTATGCCATTTTTCTGCAGACCGTGCCGATTGTGGCCATGGCCCCGTTGCTCATCCTGTGGTTTGGATACGGTTTCCAGGGCGTGGTGGCCGTATCGTTCATCCTGAGCTTGTTCCCAATCATTACCAGCGCCACGACGGGTCTGACGCAGGTTGATCCGAACTTGCTCGAACTGTTCGCTGTTCACAATGCCTCGCGCTGGCAAGTCCTCCTCAAGCTGCGCTTGCCCAATGCCGTGCCCTACCTGGTCACCGGCGCCAAAATTTCTTGCGGACTGGCGGTCATCGGCGCAATCGTCGGCGAGATTTACGCCGGATTTCAAGGTCAACAGTATGGCCTGGGCACGCTGATCACGCGTGCCAATGGCAACTTGGACACTTCCTACGTGTTTGCCGGCGTCATCTGTTCGACGCTGCTTTCGATTGTCATATTTGCTACTGTCAGTCTGCTGGGAGTCACGATCCTGGCTCGCTGGCACGTGACGAACCAGCGCGGCTCGACTCATACCGAATAAGGAGATTCTTCCCCATGTCCCGACTCGCTGCCCGGCCAGCCCTTGTGCTGATCCTGCTCCCGCTACTGTGGCAACTGGGATGCGGCGCCAGTTCCTCGTCGCGGACCGCGTCGAACTCCGATCCGCGTGCGCAAATGGACGCCAGCGAAGCGAACCCGGAAAGGGACGATCCTTCGCTAACTCCGGTCACGCTACAGCTCAATTGGTTTCCGGAGGCCGAGCATGGCGGCTACTACGCGGCGCTCGCCCATGGCTATTACAGAGACGCCGGGCTGAGCGTCAAAATCCTGCCCGGCGGCCCCGATGCACCCGTCGTGCAGCAGGTGGCTCGCGGAACCGTCAACTTTGGCGTGGTGAACGGCGACAACGTCTTGTTTGGCCGGGCGCAAGACGCCCCGATCGTGGCCGTGATGGCGCCGTTGCAAATCAGCCCCCGTTGCATCTTGGTACACGAGAGTTCGGGCATCCGCAATTTTGATGATTTGCGGAACATCACGCTGGCCGTCTCCAGTAGTAACGCGTTCACGCAGTTCCTGCGGCGAGAGCTCCAGCTCGACAAGAAGAACGTGAAAATCGTGCCCTATGCCGGCAACGTGGCGCAGTTCTTGCGCGACAAGAACTACGCCCAGCAAGGCTACGTCTTCAGCGAGCCGTTTGTCGCCCGCAAGAGCGGCGGCGATCCGCGCGTGTTGATGCTTTCCGAGCTAGGCTTCAATCCGTACACCAGCACGTTGTTCACCAACGACGAGACCGTGCGAAACAACCCCGAGCTCGTGCAAAAAATGGTCGCGGCCTCGGTCCGTGGCTGGCAAAAGTATTTGCAGTCGCCCGATAAAACGAACGCCCTGATTCACAAGCTCAACCCGCAAATGGATCTCGACATTCTCGCGTATGGAGCCAAGACGTTGGAACCCTTGGTGTTCGACAGCGTGGCCGAACAGGAAGGCGTCGGCACGATGTCTCACGCGCGTTGGCAAAAGTTGGCCGACCAGTTGGTCGAATCAAAACAAATGAGTCCCAGCGGCGTCGACGTGCGCGGAGCCTACGATACCCGATTTGTGCCGCGCTGCGGCAGGGCGGCAGCCGGGAAGCACGCCGACCAGATTGATTGCCAGGCAATGGGCCAACACCACCATCATCCGCACGGACTGGATCGCGAGGCCGTCAAGAACGGACGGGCCTCGGGGCGCAGCGCCTGGCCTGGACCCTGGGCCTCACGATCACGTACATGTTCGCCGAGATCGTCGGCGGCTACCTGGCCGATTCGCTCGCGCTGTTGGCCGACGCCGGACATATGTTTTCCGACGCCGCGGCGCTCGGCTTGAGCCTGTTTGCTTCCTGGATCAGCCAGCGTCCCCCCAATTCAAAACTCACCTACGGCTACCATCGTGCCGAGATTCTTGCGGCCCTGGCCAACGGCGCCACCCTGATCGCAATTTCCATCCTGGTCTTCATCGAGGCGTTTCGCCGGCTGGCCGAGCCCGAACCGGTCGCCGGGGCGCTCATGATGTCGATCGCCGCCGGCGGGCTCGTGATCAACGTCATCGGGCTGATGATCCTGCACGCCGGCAAGGATGCCAGCCTCAACGTCCGCGGCGCCTGGCTGCACATCTTCACCGATGCTCTGGGCAGCGTCGCCGCGCTGGGAGCGGGCGGATTGATCTGGGCCTTTGGTTGGAATTGGGCCGACCCCGCGGCATCGATTGCAATCGGCGTGCTGGTGATCTATTCCTCCTGGGACCTGGTGAAACAGGCCATCGCCATCTTGATGGAAAGCACTCCCCGCCACCTGGACCTGAACGCGGTACAATCCGCGATGTCCAAGGTCGCGGGCGTATCCGAAGTGCACGACCTCCACATCTGGACGATCACCAGCGGCCTGGACTCGCTATCGGCCCATGTCGTTCTTCAGCCAGGACAAGATCACCAGACGGCGCTCGAAAACTTGCGCGTCATGCTGCACGACGATTTCAGCATCGAACACGTCACCATCCAAATCGATCCGCCCGGGCAAGACGAGTGCCGCAGTGCGTTTTGACAGGCCCACGGATTCCCATCCGGCAACTATCCGCCGACCATCGCTCGTTTCTTTTCGATATACCGCAAGTGATGTTCGAGGTGTTCGACATAGGTCTTCAGCAGTTCGGCCAGCGTCACTTCACCGTGTTCGTCGTGATGGCCCGTGCGCTCGAACGCCTCGGCCGGTAGCCGCCGCAAGATTTCCGCCGTGAGTTGGCGATTCTTTTCAAACACATCGCAAGCCACTTGCGGGTCAAGCTCTTGGTAGAACAAACCGCCCGCAAAGGCGGATTCATCATAGCCGATCAGCGTGGGGGGCTGCTTTTCGACGGCGACACGTTTCATCCGATCGGCACCGATCAGGTCGCTGTCCATCATGTGCAGCACGATCTGCTGAAGGCTCCACGTCCCAGGAACGGGAAAGGCCTGCAACTGGGCCGGCGTCAGCCCGGCAATCGATGCCCGAAGTTGGTCGCCGCCAGCCGCGTAACGTTCGATGAAATCTCGATCCATAGCGGCCCCTCAGGAAAACGTATCCAAAGTATGGGAAAATGAAGTAATTGCCTGAGTCATCGCACATGGCGAAGGTTCGCGCCGAAACGAGCAAAATGCCCGTCAGCGGAGCAAGTACCGGGCACGGCCCTGGCAGCCCGTCGCCGCTATAGCGGTGTGGCTGAGTTGCTAACAAGGGCTAGAATACGAGGGCCCTCACACGACACGGTCGGACCATGGAAATGATACAGCACCGAGCACGCCCCCCGATTCCCTTTTGGAATCAGGTTTCGTTTTTCCGATTGGGGAGCAGCGCGCCGTCGGCGCCGCCGGAAACGCCCAAGGTCGAGCCCGACACCGAACCGGCAACCCCCGATCCGCCGCCAAAGGAAAAACCGGATCTGGATCCCTTCAATCCGACGTGGCCCACGGGCCGCCCCGAGCCGCAACCCAAGGCTTAGCAAACCGCCGTGCGACATTCGGATTCCAGCGATGGGAGGAGAACGGAAAGCCGTGCCGCCTATTCCGACGAACTTTTGCAGCAGATCAACAAGCGGCTCACACTCAATTTGTTAATTCAAGGCGCGGCCGCTCACACGTTTCTCACCGCGCATCATTTGGTGGCCGACGAACTCGAGGCGATCCAGCCCGGTCTGACAAAGCTGTATGACAAGACAATTGTCGCCTTTCACCTCAATTACTTCATCGGCGACATTCCGCTGCTCTACGGTTGGCCGTTTTGGTTCTGGCATCGCACGCGACGTCCACGGCACCCGTTCCATCGTCATCCGTTACTCGCTTGCTACGGAGGTCAACTGGCGAGGGCCTCAAAACACTACCTTCGCCAGCGAGGTTGGAAGAAGGGCATCATTGGGATTCCACCGCTCCACTACGTGCAGATGATTTGGCTGCACCTCAAGATGCTGCGACTGGAGCGAGGTCATGAGCGTGAGCTTGCCGAAGTCGCCAAGCGCGCGGCCGCGATGATCTGGGGTATCGACGAAGATCGCCTGGTGGCGGAAATCACCCACGCCGTGGCCTTCGGACACTTGCGCACGCCGCGCACCGCGGTGGGCCGCGTCACGCGGGCCGCGGTGGTCGGCTATGGAGGCGTCCGGCGCGACGGCGACCGTTTTCACGTCGTTGGCAAAGCCATTTGTTGGCCGTTGTTGCTGCATGAGCTTTCAAAAGGTACGGCCGAGCTCATCTGCCTGCACGGCCTGAACGCACTCGACGACGAAACCTACGAACAAGCTACGGACGAAGCCGATCAGCTCGAATACGAAACCTGGCTGTTGCAAGCCGGGCCCGAGGCGTGGCGACGGCTGTTGGCGGTTCTGCCCGCAGGTCACCCGCTGCCGGAAGTGCTGATGCACATCGCCCGGCTCGAACCCGAACCACTCGAGCAGCTAATGTTAGCCGTGGTCAGCGACCCTCGCGCCGCGCGGCAAGAGTTACAAACGCTCGTCGACGATGCGTCGCTCTTTGACGAGGATTGAATCACCAATGCGCCGGCAGCGAGCTTGGTAACAAACTTGTCATTTTGATCGGCGCTCCATACGCGAGCTTTTATCTCAGCCCCCAAACCACCCCGCCTGCCCCATCTGCGTCACTCTGGGAAGCTGAGGTATCGAGGGAAACACTGCTGCCACCAACAGCGGGCGAATTGCGACCAGCATGTTGTTGGCACGGCCAACTTACGCGGCGCTTATGATCCCTCACGGTGCGCAAAGTGCTCGCTCTCAAGCAAGCGGTCCTCTATGATCGCAGTTTGAGGGGCGTGCCTAACAAACAATCTTTTTGCAGACGCCGAGCACGGCTGCTGCTCGAAAGCACAAGACATGGATGCTCTGCAGGCCCCACGGGCGAACGTGGCCGAAGGTCCCGTTGCGCCCGTCAATCACAACGCACTCGGTTCAGCGCCGCGGACGTCCAGGCTCGAGCGGCCGTCGACCACCGGCAAGAGAATCGCCTGGCGCTATGCCGTGCCGATCGTCGCGATTCACCTGTTGGCACTGGCTTGTTTGTGGCCCTGGCTGTTTAGCTGGACCGGCGTCGTACTGCTCGTCGCTGGCATTTACTTTTACGGCGGGCTGGGCATCAACATTGCCTACCATCGCCTGCTGACACACCGCAGTTTCCAATGCCCGCTGTGGCTCGAACACGCCCTAACGGTCGTCGCGCTGTGCTGCATGGAAGACGCGCCGGGAAGCTGGGTCGCCACCCACCGCATGCACCACAACGAGTCGGATTGTACCCCCGACCCGCACAGCCCGTTGGTGAGTTTCTTGTGGGGCCATATTGGCTGGCTGCTCGTCGAGAATCACGACGTCCGCTGCTTCAGCGCCTACGACCGCTACGCCCGCGACGTCCTGCGCGATCCGTTCTACATGCGGCTGCAGCGCACCATGCTGGGCGTGTACATCTACCTCGGGCACGCGGCCTTGTACTTCACGGCGGGATTGGTGGCCGGCTCGATCAGCACCGGCACGGCGCTGGGTGGTGTGCAGTTCGGGTTGAGCTTCCTGTTTTGGGGAGTCTTCCTGCGCACGGTGTGCGTCTGGCACATCACGTGGAGCGTCAACTCGCTCAGCCATATGCACGGATACCGCACCTACGAGACGCAGGAAAACAGCCGCAACAATTGGTTTGTGGCGTTTATCACGAGCGGCGAAGGCTGGCACAACAATCATCATGCCGACCCGGCCAGCGCCACGAATTCCCATCGCTGGTGGGAACTCGACGGCACCTTCTGGGTCATTTGGCTGTTAGAACGCTGCGGGTTGGCCACGCACGTCGTACGGCCACGACACCGTCGGCAAGCGCCCACCGCGGTCCATCACCCCGCACGACCTCACTTTTAACAGTCGCCCGGTCGCCGCGCTTCCCAAGTGGTGCATGCCGGGTGTCGGTCAGCGGCGCCACGCTAACCTTCCCACTGCTTCAGTCGCTCGACCACTTCGAGCAAGTCCTGTTGTTTCTTTTCAAAGACGGCAAACAGCACCAGCAGTAGGATGCCCAGAATGATGCCGCTTGCATACCAGATCCAGGTCTGATCCAAGTCAACCGCCGCGTACCAGATGATGGTAAAGATCGCCAGCGCCAGGAAACCCGTGCCCAAGAACAGAAACGCACGGACTCGCAACAAGATGCCCGACAGGATGCCCGCGATCGACAGGACCGCGAGTACCATCGGCAACCAAGGATTCTGAGCGACGCCGTTCAAGAAGATGTCGGCCGTCGACGAAAGGTAAATCGCCATCGAAGTAAAATAGCGGATGGCCGTCATCTGCCCGTCTGTCAGTTGCCGCCGGTTGAGATAGGCCGCCGCCAACACGCACAAGGCGGGTGGAATTAGCCACACCTGCGGGTGCGCCAGAAAACCCCAGCCGTCCTGCCGATTGAGCAGGTACCACAAGCCGCCGTTGGCCGCCACGGCCGCCAAAACACCAAAGCCGAACGATCGCCGCGCAATCGACAGGCCCGCATACAGCACGCCCACGCCGAACAGCAACAGCGAATAATCCACGCGCGAGTCGGCCACCCAAAACCCGATCACCGGAAGCACAGGCAGCATGGCACCGGTATTCTCCAGCGGCCCGGACAACACGTGCTGCTCGCGGCGACGAAGCAGCTCGCCGGCTCCCACGCCAAGATAGGCAATCGCCATCACGATCAGCGGCCAGAACTGCTGGAAGAATCCGGAGAAAAGCCAGGGACACGTCACGCGGATATGCACGAACAACAGGGCCAAAATGACTTCCGCGGCATAAACGTACGCCGAGCGGGCTTTCTCCGAGAGTTGTAGCGGATCGCGTCCCGGCAGGACCGCCGCGGCCAACAACGCCAAGGCAAGTCCTGCCAGCGTGACTCCCACCACGATCACCGCCGGCCAGGCCATTGCCACCGCGCCATACGTGGCGAACTGATAGACTTCGAGGCCCAGTGTAGCCACCACCGTCCCGCCGCTCACTGCGGCCAGCGGGGGCATCAGCTTCTGCGCCGCTAGAAGCCATTCATTCATCTCGGATAGCAGCTTCGACAGTCCCAGCCCGTAGAACGCCGCCATGCCGGCGGTCGCAGCCGCCACGACAACTAGCGCATGCAAGAGCGTGAACGACGACCGCGGGTCGAGCCATCCCCAACCAAAGAACACGGCTCCGACTGCCCCCAGCGAGAGTGCCGCGAACTGCAACACACCGCGACGCTCGCCCCGCGCGAGCAATCCCAAGCTGAGCACCTGCACGAGCGTCGCTTGCGAAGCCAGCACGCGCAGATCCGTCCGCAGATTCGTCAACTCGACGACGAACGTCATCGCCACGACGGCCACAATCAACAGCGTGTTACACGGCACCAGCCACCCCAGACCGGCCATCTCGCCGCGGTTGCCTCGGGGAATACCGAGGGCCTGGGAAATGTCTTGCAGCTCCTGGCGTCGACTCCACAGATAACTCGTCGCCAGCGCGTAGGCGGCCAGCACCATCGTCCCGGTCCACAGCAACCAAGGCGGCGAGAGATTGAAGCCATCGAGCAGCACGCCGCAAGCCACGAGCCCCAGCACATACAACACGGCCACCGCGTCGCGAGCATCAGCGTCGTAAAGACAAGCCAAGGCCGCCACGAATGTCGCTCCCAGTGCGATCCAGTTTAACGCAAACAGCGGCAAAGGCTTGCCGGCGCCCGTGGCGTCACCGAGCAATCCGAAACCAACCACAAGCGTGAGGATGACGACCGCCAGCCGCGTGGCCGTACGATGCATGGGCGTCAGACTGTACCACGGCTTGAACGTTCGCCACCGGATCGACATCTGTTCGACCAACAGCCAGCCCGGCGCCGGCACGGCCAACAGCACGATGTTCCAGTACAGCAGCTCCGGCAAATCCGCAATCCAGTTCCACTCGGCCACGGTGGCGATGCCCGCCAGGTTCACCAGCGGCGCGGCGAAATACAAATAGCGCCGCCGTTGGTAGAGCCAGGCCAGCGCCGGCAGCAGCACCAATCCGCTCAGAACGTACCCACCGACCGCCCACCACAGATAGTCGCTTGCCTGGCGCACGGCGAGCCCTAGAAAGATGGCGGTTTGCAGCAGCGGCCACATTGCCCCGGTCGGTGCCAGCGTGTCTTCGATTGCCGGCGTGTCGGACGACTCGATTGTCATTCGTGTCTCGCGCCACGCTGCAACTAACAGCACTACGGCAATCGATGCATGGCCGATATAAAGCGTGTGGTAGGCCAGCCACGTGCCGCCATCCCACTGCGCGGCAACGCCCGAGGCAAAGATCGCTAGCGCCACCAAAAGCGTGCTTGTGGCTAGCTTGCTTAACCGCCGCTCCGTCGCAACGGCCGCGGCCCAAACGCTCACCGCCGTCAGCAGCAAACCGATCGCTCCCCACACGTCGGCGATTTCAGGTGGCACCACCGCGTCGGGATAGCGCGCCGGATACCGCACCAAAGACGCCCAACTCCATGCCAGCGGCAGCGTCGTCAGCACCGGTGCAACAAGGGCTTGCGCCCGAACAGCGGCCCGCTCGCCGTCAAACCATATCGTCCCTCGCGCCGCGCGTCCCAGGCCGGGATTGCGATCCAACCGACGGTGTACACTGCTGCCACGATGGCATCGAGCTGGGCCACGCGAACCCAAGTGCCGACCTCCATCAGGGCGAAATCATGGGCCACCAGATAAGCCGTCGTTGCCGCCCCGCCCAGCGCGAAACCGCCCGCCAAAGCAAAACCGCCCGATCGCTCGCGTAGCCCGTAGCCCACCAGTGCCAGCGAAATCAACAGTAAAGGACCGCTATACGCCAGCGGCAGTCCCAGTCGGCCGAAAATCGACTGCGTTCCGGGTCCTTCAATCGGACTTAGCGAGAGGGCCATCGCAACGTGGTAGAGCATAACCGCCACCACAGGCATGACGCCCAATAGCAGCAACAGCGCACCGCTATCGACGGGCCAATTGGGGCGATTCCCCCCCGCCCTGCCGCGCGCTTCCGCCTGGTCGCGCGCCGACACGACACCGCCCGCCATGACCAGCACAATCGCACCCAACCAGTAAATCCCCGCTTCACGACCGAGCAACCCCAGGTGTGGCGTGCGGGTGAGTGCGTTTGATGCGACCATGAGCGCCAGGCCCAGTGGCGCTGCCAGTCCCAGGACCAAGACGAGCAGCGTCGACTCCTGACGCGCCCGAGCGTCGCCCGACCGCGTCGGCCAACCGAGTCGCCCAGCCAATCGAACGACAGCGGTGCGGCACCAAACTCCCCACGATCCGGCCAAGAGCCACAGCCCGGACCCCCATGCCAAACCGCTGGCAACGGCCCTTTGCCCCTCGAACCACGAGGCCAACAACGGGCAACCACAAGCAGTGACCAGAATCGCGCAGTACATCCATCCGTGCGACGCATGCGACCGCAGCATCACCAGCAACAACGACAGTAACCCGGCAAGCAGCGCCCAACTGCCCCAGTCGCCCGCGTGCTGGTGCGAGATACCAAGCTTCTGCAAGCCAGCGAGGTCAAACGCCGAAGGATTGCTCACGGGCATGATCTCGGTCAGCACGCCGGGCAGCGCCGCGTAGGCTCCCAGCGTGCCGAGCAAGGCCACCAGCGCCACCGTAAGCACACGATCGACCACCATCCAAGGTGAAGCCAGCGAATCGCCAGCGCGCACCAGCAACGGATTTGGCGCGAACAAACGATCACGTCGCGCACACACGGCTCGTAGCGCTGTCCAAGCGAGGTTGAGCGCGACCCAAGCCAGGCCAACTGTTTGCAGCGTCCACGGATCGAGCCACGGTCGCGTCGATTGATTGAACCACGCACGGTCCGCCAGCGGCGTCACGGCGGCGAGCATCGCCGTCAAGGCCAATGCTGCCTGAAACATCACGCCCAGCGGAACCCAGCCGAGCGCCAAAGCGCCGCTTCCCCACAACGCCGACACCCAAAACCAGTACGCCGCCTGCCAACCGACAGTGGTCTCGGGCATGAGCAACACCAGCGCCGTCGCAGCCAGCGCCGACACGACCAGCGACGCCCGCCAGGCAACTCCCGCCAGCGAACTGTCCGCAACGACCATTCCGCGAATGGCCGTCGCCAGGGCCAGCGCCGCGCTGAACGAGGCATACAGCAGCAACGCTCCCACGGCCGAATGGGCAATCTCCAGCGATGGTCCGAAACGGAACGCAACCGCCTGTACCACGCTGCCCAACAACAGCGCCGATCCGATCCAGGCCGGCGTGGCGTAGCGTACTCGCGAACTGACGGCCAGACAGCCGACCGCGTACAGCAAATAGACCCATTCGGTTCCCAGCGGCACACCGCGCGGGCCAAACCCGAACCAACTCACAAGCGCAACGCTTGTGCCCATCAGACCACAGGTCGCCGCGCCGAGTTCGCGCCGCGCGACAGCCTCGAATCGCAGCGCGAGAAGGGTAGCGCCAGCGTACGCCAACACGAGCGGCGCCAGCAGCATGCCGCTCTCACCGCTCACGATGGCCGCGGCCAACGTGCGAGAATCCATGCCTGTCCAGGTGATCTGACCGCCCAGCAGATGTCCAGCAAGCAGAAAGGCCAAACCAAGGCACGGTGCCGCCAGCAGGTGCGCTGCCGGCAATGCGAATCGCCAGGCGACAAACGTAAAGATCGCGAATTCAAGCAATGCCACGGGCAATAGCGCGCTTGGCTCGGGCCAGCCAATGACGAGGCCCGACAGCGTAACCATCGCCCCTAAGGCCGCCACGCTGGTGCCCGCCGTTCTCAGACTAACCAGCGAGCGGCCGGCCAACTTCTGCCACAGCAAGAGTCCCGCGCACAGCGGCACGAAACCCAACAGAGCCGCCAAGGCGGGCATCTGGCGTAGCGTCTGAACCGGCTGGCCCGTTTTGTACAGCAACAATGCCAGCGGCAAGATGACGGCGAAGGTCGCCAGGCCGAGAAACCGAAACAGGCCGTTCACCCGCGCCTCGTCCGGCATCAACTCGGCGCTCAACGATCGCAAGTGCCAAAAGGTAGCCGCCAGGTAAGAGAGCGTGGGCACGCACGCGATAGCCACCAGCATCGGTAATTCGGCGCCCGGATGGACGAACCGCCTTACGAGCAATTGCGAGAGCGCCGGCACTATCAATCCGGCGGTGAGTGCTATTTCGTCGCGCTCGATCAGGACCCGTCCGGCAAAGTACACCAGCCCCGCGAACAACCCGGCCGACAACACTTCGCCGACAATCGTCAGCAGCTCGCCGCTGCCCGGCGTGCTCGACAGCGCGGCAATGGCCAGAAAATTCAGCGGCACCAGCAGACAGCCGATCGTCAGCAATCCCCGGCTAGTGGTTTTGAGACGCCAGCGATGTTCGCTGTAGAAGCCCACGCCAAAGATGGCGGCCGTCACGCCGTTGAACAGCGAAAACTTGAGCCACCCACGCGATTCGATCTGGGCCCAAAAGCTGATCACCAATGCGATTGAGCAACCGACAATCAACAACCCGCCCACGAGTTCGCCCCAGCGAATGTTGCGTTCTTCCATGAAGGCAGCCAGCCAGTCGGTCCACGATCGGCGTGGTACGACCGGCTCGACAACCCGACGAGGGCGATTGCGATCGGGAAACGTAGTCGGCGACGCGCTGCGCCGCGGAACGTTCAGGGGAAGGTTCGGCGTGTGATTCAGCCCTGCTCGACAAGGTTGTCATCACCGGCGGCGGCGCGCTTGCCGAGGCCGCGACGAGGGGTTCGTCCGCGGCTTCGGCCATTACCGCAGGCTCGCTGGCTGTCTCTTTTCCGGCAGCCACCTCTCGCAGCCGCGACCGCGCGGCCGCCAACGTGGCGGCCATCTGCTGACCCGTCTCGACATCGAGCGCGCCCAACCGCTCGAGTTGTTCGAGCTGCGCCGTCAGCGCATTGATGGCCTGCAATGTGTTGGGAGGCTCCGATCCGGCAGGAGCCGGCCAATGACATACGTAACACCAGGAATCGACCAGCGGCAGCATGCACCGTGGACAGCGGCGCGGCAACGTGCTGGGCCACAAGCCACCCTGCGACGCGGTGCTCGCGTCGCGAAAGGGGAGCGAAAACAGTACCCACAGCCCGTGCCCCACGACAGTCACCGCGACGAGCAGGCACAAACCGCCAAACAGATATTCCATGCGCACGATTCCCGCAGCCTTCCGTCGCGGCAGCGTCCTCCGGCGGACGGCCACTGTCAATATGTAGTCCGCGCGGGGGCTCGCGTCACAAACTTTCCGTCGCGGGACCCCCAAAAAGACGTCGAGCGACTTCGCGGCCGGTGATTATCCGGTGTTTTCGGCATCAATGGCGATTTATTTAGGCCAGGCCAGATCGCAGCAATCGACCACTCGATACCTGCGGCAAACACCACTACCGCAAGGTTGACACGACGAGCACGTGAACCATCGCGCGAAACGCCGACTACGGGCCCTTCACCGGCAGTGCACCGCGGGCCACTTTCAATAACGGCGACAATAGCACCCCGAACTTTGCCGCCTCACCGCTCTCGGGAAACACTTCGACCGTCAGCCGCGCACCGTCGGCTTGTGGAGCGAGCCGCGCCGTCAGGTTGTCCAACTCGACAGCATCTTTGCCGTCGACACGCCGATCCTCCAAGCCTTTGATCAGCGCGGAAAACGAATCGACAAGCGACTCGGCCGATGTGGAGTTCTCGGCCTCCACGACGACGCGCACGCATGTATCTCCCGGCGGCAGATTCACGCCCACGGCCGCCCACTTCAGATGCCTGGTAATCTGGCTCGTTCGGCCGCCCCCCAGTGATTCAGGCAGTTTGGGCATCAACAATTCGATCGCCCGCCGCGCATCGGGTGTCGGCACGATCAGAATCTGCGCTGCCGTTTCCCCGGCGGCCGCAAAGGCGGCCGCGATCTCGGGCCGTTCGACGGCGGACTTCTGCTTGAGCCGCTCGATCGTCCGCGTGCTGCCAGTCACCAGGGCGCCGGCAATCTCTTCGGTAGCCACTTCCGCCCTGAACTGACCGGCCAACGCGCGTCGCAGTTCCACTGCGATCGGCGGCGAGACAGCGCCCGGGTCGAGCGGCGACACGAAAAACAGCGGCAAGCTCGCCAGATCCGAAACACTCACCACCGCGAACACGTCGGCGTGTGCATCGGCCGACAGGGTCTGCGCCACCACGCTGATCGGCGCGACGTCGGCTTGCAGGCGATCTCGGTCCGCGGGATCCATGTGCAGGAACTCCGCCAGCAAGTCCACCGTCTCCAGCGCGTCAAACGTCGCCAGATCGACGTGAAACACCGCCACGGTTTGATTGTCCACGAACGGCGCCACGACCTTGGCCAACCCGCGCGGATCAGTCTCTTCATTCCCCGCAATGCCAACCGCTCCAAGTGAAAGCGTGATCCACAAAGCGAGCAGCAGCGTGCGCATGGGTTCCTCCGCGCTGGGCGACCTGGGAAATTGCGTGCCGACGAATTTTCCGTGCCGCATATTCTAACGACAACGTCACTCGTGATCACGAGCGCGAACTTGACATTTTGATGCGCGCTATCCCGCATCGGGAACCAAGCCCGTGCTGGCCGCGAGATGCCCGTGCTTACCGCTTATACCGCGACATTCCGCGCGTGGTTTCGTTTCGCGCGCCGCGACGTCGTCATTTCGCCCGATTCAGGGAGAACCATTCCGCGTGCCGGGCGAACTCGTACGTTCGGGCTGAGCTGATTCGCTCGTTCGCGCTTCCGGTGTCGCCGTCGTGTCTGCCTGAGCGCGCTTGCCGAGCGTGACCTCCACGCGGTGCGACCGATCAAAATGCACTTCCAGCTGGTCGCCTGGCATCATCCGTCCCAGCCAGTAAATCAGTTCGTTGGTCGAATCGATACGATGATTGTTGATCGCCCAGATATGATCTCCCTCTTGCAAACCGGCTCGTTCGGCTGCCGTGCCCGGCAACACCCGCAAGACAATCGCGGTCCGAAACCGTGGATCGAGTTCCACGCCCAGGTAACCGCTGTCAGGATTGCCCGGAATGAACGGGCCGTCGCCGGAGTCACGATAGCTCGTCACGATTTGTGGCGGCAGGTAATAGCCATATCGCGTCAGCAGCGTTCCGTAGCCGGCCACGGCCAGGGTCCCATTCGTCCAATGCAACGTGCGCTCGGCGCCGTCACGGCGAACCACCGCAGGTATGCTCAAACGGTCGTCACGAGCCCCGGCGTGCACCGCGTGTTGCATGGCGAGCGCGAATTGCTGGCCGTTTGAAACCGGCCGTCCTCCGACGGAAACAACCTGATCGCCCTGGCGAAATCCGAGCTTGTCAGCGGCGCTGCCTTTGAATACCTGCTCGATTTGCAAACCCTGATCGCCCCGTTTGAACTTCAAGCCCAAGCGACGTGGCGTGATGGCGACGCCGCGCAAACCTGCGACGCCAGTCAAGCCCCGCAGGGCAGATGTTTCAGATTCCTCGACCGCCGCTTTCGATGGCAGCGTCGCGCTGTCTTGCGGCGCCTGCTCCGCTTCGCTTTGGACATTCTCCGCCTGGGTCAGCGTGTCGATTTCTTCCTGTGGTGGCTCGCCTGCTTTGGCGCTCGCTAGCCGTGGCGCCGCCAACAGCAGTCCGCCCACGGCCAACAGCACCAGGCAGGAGCCACCTGAGTGAGAATTGAGTCTCATCTTTCGGGTCTCCTTGCATGAGGAGTCAATGGATCACGAAGTGTCTGGTTCGTAGAAGGACGCACTTCGTGTGCCAAGCCGATTCAACGCGTGGCGGCGTGCTTCGCTTGCTCCGGTTGCCTAGCCAAGGACGTCTGCGGCGCGACCTATCAAATCTACCTCGCGGCGGGCGAGGGCCGCGCGATCGACATGCTGGTCAAACGGCCAGCAAGCTGATCGCTGGCGGTACGCCCCTCAAATCCCGGCCGTATGCTAGGTTTTTGCTGGCACGAAGGTCGGGGCAAGAATTCCTGCGGGCGGGGGTCCAGCGCATGCGGCAGAGACTAGCTTCCGGTTGGCAAGCTTTTTTGCAGGGGGTGGTTTCACCGCGTTTGGCCAATTGTGAAGACTCCATGCGGCAAGCGACTCGCATCGTGGCCTTCACGTTGGCGATCTTGATTTGGGTTCCGATCTATATTGTCCTCTTCCGGGCGGTCGGGGCGCCGCGTTCAGCGAACATCGTGTTGGCGGCCGGCATCGCCTTCATCCTGTTGCTGGGCCTGCTGCGCTTGGGAACCCCCACTGGCCTCTGTGCAAACATTTTCAGCGGCATCTGTTTCTTCACGTATACGTTCATCGCGTTGGAAAACGGTGGTGCCATGGCGCCTGCCACCATGTGGTACGCGTCGGTCCCGCTCATCTCGCTGTGGCTGTGCGGCACGCGATCAGGCATTGTCTGGACGGGGATGACTTTAGCAACCGTCACCGTGCTGGCCGTGGCGCGTGAGCGTGGCTGGCCGATTCCCGACGAGCTGACCCACGGCGCAAGACGATTCCTCGAATGGTCGGGGTTGTTGGGCATCGTCAGCTGTGTGTTTCTGCTAGTCGTCGTGCTCCGACGACTCGAAGCGACGACGCGCGAGACACTCGCCGAAGCTCTTCAGCAGGCCAAGGCGGCCGACCGCGCGAAGTCCGAGTTTCTGGCCAACATGAGCCACGAGATCCGCACGCCGATGACCGCCATTCTGGGTTATGCCGATCTCCTGGCGGCCAATGAAGACGCCAACTCATCCGTCGTAACGCGCGCCGAAGCGCTACAAACAATCCGCAGAAACGGCGCGCATCTGCTGCAAGTCATTGGCGACATCCTCGACCTCTCCAAAATCGAGGTCGGCAAGTTCATGCTCGAGCTGGTCCCCTGCTCGCCGGTCGAACTGATCCGCGACGTCGTTCGCCTGATGCGCGTCCGCTCGGATGCCAAGGGCTTGAACCTCGCGCTGGTGTTCGAAGGCCCCATCCCCGAGACGATCCAAACCGATCCCTTGCGATTCCGGCAAATCCTGATCAACATTCTCGGCAACGCAATCAAGTTCACCGAGACCGGTGGCGTACGGACAGTCGTACAGCTTGTCGACCAGCCCGACGGAAAACGCCTTGTGTGCACCGTGGCCGACAGCGGCATGGGCATCGCCCGACAGCAAATCGATCGGCTTTTCCTGCCGTTCACCCAGGCCGACACGTCAACCGCGCGTCGCCACGGCGGCACCGGGCTGGGGCTGGCCATCTCCAAGCGGCTGGCCATCATGCTTGGCGGCGACGTGACGGTCGACAGCACGCCCGGAACCGGCAGCACCTTTCGCGTATCCATCGATCCGGGGCCGCCCGCCGAGACGGCCACGTTCACGGTCGAGGGAGACCAGGCGCACTCGGCCGTTCGGCAGGCGCCAAGTCTCACTCCGGCCGAAGTGCGGCTCAACTGCCGCGTGCTGTTGGCCGAAGACGGCCCGGACAATCGTCGCTTGATCTCATTCGTGTTGGAGAAAGCCGGCGCCGACGTGACCACGGTAGTCGACGGTCAGGCTGCCCTCGACGAAGCGCTCCGGGCTCAAGCGTCGGGTCACCCTTACGACGTGATGCTCGTCGACATTCAGATGCCGCTGCTCGACGGCTACCAGGCCACCCAGCAACTGCGCGCCGCCGGCTACACGCGGCCCATCATCGCCCTCACGGCTCACGCGATGCGGGGCGATCGCGAACGCTGTCTGGCCGCCGGATGCGATGATTACACCACCAAGCCGATCGACCGGCATCGGCTGGTCCGATTGGTAGCGGATTACGCCCGGCGGGCACAAACCGCACACTCAGCGGCCGAACCGGCGGCCGAATAGCACGCCGCGTCACCCAGCGCATGCCCCTCTGTCGGGCACTTTGCCTGTGTTGCCGCCAGTCGCGGGCAAGATCCCGTCGTGCGCAGCCAGCAGCGAGATCGGCCGAAAAGCCTGCTGCGTGGATTGATGGCGGTTTGTCGGTAGGTCATAATTTTTGCTCGCGGCGGTTCCGCCGCTTCGCCCGAAAAACGCCGACCAACCAGGGGCTCGAAGAATCATGACTGCCAGAAGTTTAACGCCTGCGCTATCCGGCCCGCTCTTGTTCTGTTTGCTCCTAGGCTCAGCCGCAAGCGCCAAGGCCGCTGACCCCGTCGGCGAGTGGCGTCACTACAGCGGTGACTCGGGCAGCACCAAGTATTCGCCACTCGATCAGATCAATGCCCAGAATGCCGGCAAGCTGGCCATCGCCTGGACCTGGGAGTCGCCCGACATTCCGATCCAGGACGAAAACCGGCGACTGTTTTCCTTTGCCCACGAATACACTCCGCTGATGGTCGGCGGCAAGCTCTACACCAGCACCTCGCTGGCGCAGGTCGCGTGCATCGATGCCCGCACCGGCGATACGCTGTGGGTCTTTAATCCCGAGTCGTACAAGGCCGGCCGGCCCACGAACCTGGGCTTCGTCCATCGCGGCGTGGAATACTGGACCGACGGTAAAGAGGAACGCATCTTCCTGGCCGCGCACGACGGCTTTCTGTATGCCATCGATGCCAAGTCCGGCAAGGGCATCAGCCAGTTCGGTGAAGACGGTCGCGTGAATCTTACGACGGCCATCGACCGCGCCGACGCGCCGCGCAATTACACCGTCACCTCGCCCCCCATCGTCTGTCGCGACGTCGTGGCCGTTGGCGCGTTAATCTCCGACGGACCGCAAATGAAGGAGGCGCCGAAGGGGGACGTGCAGGCGTTCGACGTCCGTACCGGCAAGCCGGCCTGGATCTTCCACACGATTCCGCGCGAAGGCGAGTTCGGTAACGACACGTGGAAGGACGGCTCGTGGGAATACACCGGCAACACCAACGTCTGGACGCTGATGAGCGCCGATGAAGAACTCGGCTACATGTACCTTCCGCTCAGCACGCCAACCAACGACTGGTACGGCGGTCAGCGGCTGGGCGACAACCTGTTTGCCGAGTCGCTGGTGTGCGTCGACGCCGAAACGGGCAAACGCATTTGGCATTTCCAGACCGTGCATCACGGCGTCTGGGATTACGATCTGCCGGCGGCGCCGATCCTGTGCGACATCACCGTCGAGGGCAAGCCGATCAAGGCCGTGGCCCAGATCACCAAAACCGGCTTCACCTTCGTGTTCGATCGCACCAACGGCAAGCCGGTGTGGCCCATCGAAGAGCGCGAGGTGCCGCCCAGCAAAGTGCCCGGCGAACAACTCTCGCCGACGCAACCTTTTCCGACCAAGCCCGCCCCTTACGAAACTCAGGGTGCGACCGAGGAAAACCTGATCGACTTTACTCCCGAGCTGCACGCCGAAGCGAAGCAGATTCTCGACAAGTACGATCACGGTCCGATCTTCACCCCGCCCACGGAAAAGGGAACGCTGAATCTGCCGGGCTGGGCCGGCGGCGCGAACTGGTGGGGCGCGGCATTCGATCCCGACAGCTCGATGCTCTACGTCCCCTCGATCTCCTCGCCAATTTCCGTCATCCTGACTCGTCCCGATCCCGCCCGCAGCAACCTGACGTTCATCCGCGGCGGCGGCGCTTTCGGCCAGCCGGTCACGGGTCCCAAGGGCCTGCCGCTCTTCAAGCCGCCTTGGGGACGCATCACGGCGATTGACCTCAATAGCGGCGATCACGCCTGGATGGTTCCGCACGGCGACGGCCCCCGCAAGCAGGTCAGCGAAATGGTCGGCAAAGACGTTGGCCCGCTCGGCAGCGGTGGCGGTGGACCGGTGCTCACCAAGACCCTGCTGTTCATCGGCCAGGGCGCCGGCGGACGCGGCGGACGCTCCGGCGGCGGCAGCAACGTGCTGCGCGCCTTTGACAAGAGCGACGGCAAGATCGTGGCCGAGGTCGAATTGCCGGCCGCTCCCAGCGGCACGCCGATGACCTATATGGTCGACGGCAAACAGTTTGTGGTGCTGGCCACCATGGATCGCAAACTGGTCGCGATCAGCTTGCCCGATTAGCAGCCTGGGGAAAAATTCAACCGCCTGCCCAAGCGCCCGGATGCGATGGCAAAAGGACGATGCAAGTTGGCATATAGTGAGCCGTGGGGAGCTTTGCCGCCCACCAGGCGAATAGGGTATGCTGGTAGGTACCGCACCAGAATCTTGCCTGCACCAGCCAATCATCGAGAATCGCGCCGGCAGATCGTCGGCCATCGTGGGAGAAACACTATGACGCTCGCTCGTTTTTCGTTTGCCGCGGCAATTGCCCTGCTCCTGGCCGTTCCGGCCTGGGCCCAACTACCGGCCGACGCCGTGATGCTCGACAAGGTGAAGATTCCCGAGAAGCAAAAGTCCGTCGATCTGTGCCCCGTGTACCTGGAGGCGTCCGACCCCAGCCTGCCAACCTGGGAGTACAAGGGCGTCACCTACCGCGGCAGCAAGCCCGACGCCAAGGAAAAGTTCCTGGCCGATCCCGACAAATATGCCAAGGCGGCCGAGAAGCAGCGCTTCATGAATAACTTCATGCAGGCCATGAGCACCATCTGGTGCCCGGTGACCGACGAGGTTACGCCCGGCGGCATGCTGCAGTGGAAGCGGTTCGGCCTGACGTTCGAAAGCTGCTGTTCGTTCTGCGACGAGAGTTTTCAGGAAGAAGACTTTGTCGTCGGCCTCAAGAAACTCAAGGAGCGCGCCGCCAAGACCTACGACCTCATCGGCGCCAAATACACCGAAGGCGCCAAAAGCCCCGTCGAAGGCGCCATCAAACAACCGGAATAACGGTCGGCACCGGTCGCATCTGGCAGAGCCAAACCCAAAACCGCTCGCCAAGCTCGTTCCGCCGGCGGATGGAAAAATTCGGAGGGAACCACAAAGTCACAAAGACACGAAATTAAAGAGTGAAGAGGGCCCACCTTGAACCTACCCACGTTTGGTGGGCGCGCTGTGGGGTTATTTGTTGGACATTGGGTTTGAGTTTGGGGTATTGGGTTGGCGACCCGCGAGACCCTTCGCGGGTCTTGCGCGGTCGCGGTGCTCGTGGGCGGATGATGCTTGGAGAGCGGTATCTGCCAGAGTCCGCCGGAAGGCTGGGGCGCCGCTGGCGAGGCTTTCTTCGTACTCCACCGGGCTCAAGTGCCCCAGCGACGAATGACGCCGACGACGATTGTAGAACACTTCGATGTATTCAAACAGGCTTTGTCGAGCGACCTCTTGAGTCGTGTACTGTTCGTGATACACCAGCTCCGTCTTCAGCGTGCCGAAGAAGCTTTCCGCGACGGCATTGTCGTAGCAGTTGCCACGGCGACTCATGCTGGCTTGCAGGCCATACCGCGTGAGCAAGCCCTGGTAGTCGTCGCAGGCGTACTGCACGCCCCGATCGCTGTGATGCAACACCTCGTTCTGCGGCCGCCGCTGCTCGATCGCCAACCGCAGCGCCCGCAAGCACAAGTCCGCAGCCAGCGAATCGCTGGTGGCCCAGCCCACGATCTTCCGCGAACACAAGTCGATCACCACCGCCAAGTACAGCCAGCCCTCGGCCGTGCGGACGTACGTGATGTCGGCCGCCCAGGCCCGATCGGGCTGCGGCTGGCAAAACGCCCGATTCAGCCGGTTCGGAGCGATCGGATGGGCGTGACGGCTTTCGGTCGTCCGGACGCGGAACCGGCGATGCATTTTCGAACGCAGACCGGCGGCACGCATCAGCTTGGCCACCGTGTTCTTCGAGCAGCGAACGTCTTCTGCGATCAGGTCGCGATGCACGCGCGGCGAGCCGTACACCGCGCGGCTCCGCTCGTGCACGCGGCGGATCTGGTCGGTCAGCTTCGCCCGCCGCTCGGCGGTTACGCTCGGCGCACGCTTCCACCAGGCGTAGTAACCGCTCCTGGTTACCTGCAAAACTCGGCACATCACGTTCACCGGAAACTCCCGCATGTGATCCTTGATGAACGCGAATCTCAGGGCTGGTGCTTGGCGAAGAAGGCCGTCGCTTTTTTTAAAATCTCACGCTCCATGAGGAGCCGCTTGTTCTCCTCCCGCAGCCGCCGCAGTTCCGCCCGCAAAGCCGAGTCACCGCTCGCGCTGACGCCCACTTCCGGCCCGAACTTCTTCAGCCAATTGCGGATCGAGGCGGCGTCCACGCCCAGGCTCTTGGCCGCCTCCACGACCGTATAGCCCTGCTGGTTCACCAACTTGACCGCCGACACCTTGAACTCACGCGAATACACTCGACGACCCATGACACGCTCCTTTCACCGGCATTATGCCAGTTCTGTCGCGCGCCACGAATCGTGGGGAAGGTCAACCTGGCCGCGATCATTACTAGCCACAGTTGGCGCCTTGACGAAATCGCCTTTGAACTGCACCAGCGACCTCTTCACCTACTCCTGGTTCGTGTCTCTTCTTTGTGTCTTCGTGCCTTTGTGGTTTAATTCCCCTCGTCTACCCTCGCCGCAAGCCGGAGCGCAGCCATCGCAGCCAAGGATTTCGGGCCGATCCATAAGGACTACGAGTTCTTCATGGCGCACGCCACCGAAGCCGAAAGCGACGCGGCGGAATACGCCCGCGAGCTGGCCGGCTTTGCCGATGGCCGCACGGCGATTCGCATGCTCGACTTCGGGTGCGGCTCGGGCTCGTTCACCGAGCAGCTCCTCGCGACCCTGCACTGGCGGTGCACAAGCGCTGGAGCTGATGCTCGTCGAGCCGGTGCGCGAGCGCCGCGGGGAAGCAACCGAGCGGCTCGCCAGCTTCACTCGGCGCCCCATTTCGATCGCCGAAACTCCACCCGACGCCGGCGAACCGCGGTTCGACCTCATCCTGGCCAACCACGTCTTGTACTACGTCGACGACCTGGACGACACGCTGCACAAGCTTGTCGCCGCAATTGCGCCCGGCGGAAAACTGCTGACGGCAATCGCCCCCTGGGACAACATGCTGCTCGGTCTGTGGAAGGCCGGCTTTGCGCTTTTGGGCCGACCGGTTCCCTACTACACAGCCGAAGACGTCGCCACTGCTCTCACTCGCCAGGGCATCGAGTATCGCCGCACGGCCGCCCCCTACGCAATCCGTTTCCCCGACTCGACCGAGAACCGCCAAAAGATCCTCCGCTTCCTGTTCGCCAACTACCTCAACGAGCTGCCGCTGGCCAAACTCCTCAGCCAGTTCGACCCCTACGCCCAAAGCGGCCAAATCGACGTAGCCACCTCCAGTGACCACTTCACGGTCGATCCGGCTTAAAACACGCAACGGGGAAGTGAGGTCAGCGACTTGGGCTGCCTCGGTTTTCGTCGATGGGCAAACCCTGACTCCAGGCTTTCGCCATGCCTTCGGCCGTGGCCGTGTAGTCGGCCTCTTTGCTGCGCCGGTTGCGCAGGCGACAGAACTCCTCGTCTCGGCGGAACAGCGAGTCCGCGAATGCCCGGCCGGCGCGGATGATTCCCGCCGTTTTGTCGCGCCGCAGCGCTGTGTAGTCGGCGAATGCCGCTGGGTGCGAATGGCGATGTGCGGCCAGGCAGTTTGCCAGCTGCCAAGCGTCTTCCATCGCCTGACAGGCACCTTGGCCCGACGTCGGCAGTGGCGCGTGCGCCGCGTCCCCCAGCAGCACGACATTATCTCGATGCCAAATCTCGATCGGATCATGATCGTGAACGTGGATCTTGCGGATGGACGCTTCCGGCGTTCTGGCAATCAAATCCGGAATCGGCGCGGGCCAACCCGCGAATTTCCGCTGCAGCTCGTCTCGATTGTCCTTCGTTTTGTCGGCCGCGATGGTCGGTTCGGCTGCCCCGCCTGCCCAGTACACCTTCTTGAGTGAAACGGGAACGACACCAAACCGCTCGCCGACGCCCCATACATCGAGAATCGCCATTTCGTCTACGATGTCCGCCTCGCATTCGAAGGTCCCGATCCAATTGATGAACCCTTGATACACGGGCGAATTCTCGCCATGCACGTACTGGCGAGCCCGCGAGTTCATTCTGCCATCGGCACCCACGGCGATCCGCGGTGTCAGTCTTCGTCCGTTCTCGAACGTAACGCCTGTTCGACCTTGCCCGTCCGCTTCGATCGCGGCAACCGCATGGTCGTACTGGACCTCAACGCCCAGGCGATTCAACTCGCTCAGCAACACCGACTGTAGGTCCGCGGCAGGATGGAATAGCTCGGATACCCCATCCTGCGATCAATCGCCCTGAGATCCAACTCGCCCAGCCGCTCTCCTTCGGAACTGATCCGCCGCATGGTTTCGGGGCGACCCGAACAAGCAGCCACGCCAGACAACAGCCCCAGTTTGTGCAGCACGAAGCTGGCATTGGGCCACAGAACCATTCCCGCGCCGATATGCGCAGGTGCCGACGTTCGTTCAAAGATCGAGACCTCAAAGCCGCGCTGAACCAGCGCAATCGCAGCCGTGACGCCACCGACCCCGGCTCCCAAAACAGCAATGTCCACGGCGCTTTGATCCATCAGTGGGAGATCTCAATCACGCGAACCAACGCCTCGCTCGATCTCATGAGAGTTTCGCATTCGACGGCTCGACGAGTCGTTTTACGCGAAACACATCGCTGCCGCCATGACCGCGGGGACTAGATCGACCAACGTGGCATCGATTCTTCTGGCACTCCGCCTTGCAAGCGTCACTCCGCGCTTTTCACCGCTTTCAATCGGGCCAGCACCTAGGGTAGCGTACGGTCGGCCGATTCTCGATTCGAGGTGAACGGTTCGAAGGTGATGTTCACACGGGGCAAATTGCGAAAAATAACCCCGACTCGCTCGACAATTTTTCGGGCTCCCATGGAAAAGAAAAAGAATCACGAACAATGTGCACCAAAATTGAGCCACTCGAAATCTTTGAAAATCCGAAGCAGGCCAGTTTGCGCTTCGGCGCCGATGGAAAGTCACGCCGCCAACGGGCGCCAGGCACGGAAAAATGTGCACGCGCCGCGGGGGGCCGTTGAATTCCGGCCAGCAGCTTTGGCAAGATGATGAGCACTTGCGGCCGGCCACGCAACAGACCAGGCCGCAACCGCGCTCAAAAGCCCTCGACAATCTCCTCGCCAGCGCGGGTGGCGATCGCCTGCCACAAGCTGATCGAGATTGTGTCGTCAACAAACCGCACGCTGCTGTCGCAAAACAGCACGTTCACGCCTTCGCGATGATAACTGCGAGCCGCCAGGTAGCCCTGCTGCTGCGGCAGGTTCATGCAGTCCCAAGTGTTCGCATTCGGAGCGAGGTGATGGTTGTAGAGCGTGTTGCCATAGTTGCCCAAGATCCACTTCGCCCCGCGAGCTGCGTACCAGGAACCATTGGTCGGTTGTCCGCAGTTGGTATCGGAAACCGGCGATGCGCTGAACAGTTCGAGGATATAAAGGCCCACGAACTGTCCAGGCAGCGGCGTTCCGGCGGCGTACGTCGTGCCGGGACCGAGCATGCGTTCGCTGAAAGCCACGGTGTGCGACGTGCCGTCGGTAATCTGGTTGAAGCCGACGTGCGACTCGCGAAAGAACACGCCGTCGGATTTGGTGATCGTGCCCACGTCGATCCGTCCGCTACCAACGTTGGCCACGTAGTTCGTCGCGCCGTAATCGGAACCATACACGCGGCCTGGTTCGGTATCGCTGGGACATTGCAACACGGGCACCGCCTGGGCGCCGGCCCACGCGTTGGCCGCGCCGCTGTAGACCACGCCCCCGATGACGACCGTGGTGGGCGATTGATCGAAGTCGATCTGCCCTTGGAGCGAGCCTTCCTCGACGAACGGCAACAGATAAGCCTGCGCCGAGAAAATATGCGGCGGCGGGCCATTGCGTCCCGGCGGCAAATACCCGTTGGTATCGTGAAAGTTCTGCATTGCCACACCCAACTGCCGCAGGTTGTTGGTGCAGGAAGCACGCCGCGCCGCCTCGCGCGCCGATTGCACGGCCGGCAACAACAGCGACAGCAACACGCCCACAATCGCGATCACCACCAGCAACTCGACGAGGGTAAACCCGCGCCGCCTGTGGTCGGCATTCTCGGACGTACCAGCAAAGGTCATCTCGCCCGCCTCGAAGATCGCACAATCCGGCAACCACGTCGGCCCGCAATGGGAAGCCGCCGGTTTGCACTATTCTGGCATGCCCCGCCCCGGAAGTCACTTCTCGCGGTCCCGACGATTTTGTGCCGCCGGACGCCGCTCACGGCCCGGAATCTCGGTCTTCCCGGTGTAATTCGGATTGCGCGAGGGCATCTTGGCGTCGACCGACGCTCGCCAGGCGTGCAATTGGTCGCGAAGCTCCTGGGCCTGCTCAGGCTGGGAACTGGCCAGATCGTGCTGTTCGGCCAAATCGTCGGCCAGATTGTACAGTTCGACGTGGTCGTCCTCGAAGAATTCGATCAGTTTCCAATCGTCGTCGCGCACGGCTCCGCCCGGAATTCCCCCCTGGTTTCCGTAGTGCGGATAGTGCCAGTACAGCGGCCGAGCCGCCAGCGTATCGGACTGCTTGAGCAACGGCACGATGCTGACACCATCGCGGTGCCATTCGGGGTGCCGAGCGACTCCGCACATCTCGAGAACGGTGGGAAAGTAGTCGGTCGTGACGACTGGTACATCGCAAGTGCTGTCGGGTTCGACAACGCCGGGCCAGCGGACGATGAGCGGCACGCGGATGCCCCCTTCATAGAGCCACCCTTTGCCGGCGCGGAGCGGCGCGTTCGAGGTGGGCGATCCTTCGCTCGTCGACAGCCCACCGTTGTCGGAAGTGAAGATGACGACGGTCCGTTCGGCAATGCCCAGTTCAGCGAGCTTATCGAGCACGCGGCCAACCTGTGTGTCGATGTCTTCCATCATCGCCGCATAAACGGGATGATCCTGCACGCGGCGGTCCTGCCGATCGCGCTCAGGCCGAAAGCGCTCCGTCTCGGCATGCTTGAGTCCGGCCGCCTTCTGCTCGTACTTCGCCCGCAAAGCCTCCTTGGCCAAAAGCGGCGTGTGCACCAAGTTGTGCGGCAGATAGAGGAAGAACGGCTCGTCCTGGTGCCGATCCAAAAACGCAAGCGCCTTTTCGGTAAGCGGATCGGCCCGGTGGACGCCGCTAAAGCCGCGACCGTCCTTGCCGCTGTCGGCCTCGGCAAAGCCCTGGGTATCGGGCAGGTAGCCTTCGCCGCCCAAATGCCACTTGCCGTACATGCCGGTGGCATAGCCGGCCGGCCGCAATGCCTCGGCAACAGTCACCTCCTCATGCGGCAACTGGTGCAAATAAGGAGCCGGCAGCAACTTGCCGACGCGAGAGCCGGGAATGTAGTCGGTGATGCCAACGCGAGCCGGCCAGCGCCCAGTCATCAAAGCCGCGCGGGTGGGCGAGCAAACCGGACAAGCCGCATAGGCCTGCGTGAACCGCATTCCCTCGCGGGCCAAACGATCGAGACGCGGCGTCTCGTAAAACGTCGACCCCATGCATCCCAAATCGGCCCACCCCATGTCGTCGGCAAGAATCAACACGACGTTGAGACGCGGCGTGTCGGCGGCGCGAACTTGTGCGCTACCAAGGCAAATGGCAACGAGTGCCAAGTGAATGCAAGTCCGCATGTGAGAGTTCCTCCTTCACGTGTTGTCCGACTAGTCAGAAGCGCGTGGATTCTTCAAGAAGTAGAAGTGCCCATCCTCGGCGCCTCCGACAAAGTCGGGGATGCCGTTGGCATCAAAGTCGACGACGGCCGGGCTAACATCATGGCCTTCGATATTCCGCTGGGCGATCGAGCCCGCGTCGCGGAATACCCATTGCCCGTCGCGCTGTTCAACTTGTTCCAGCAGATCGGCATTGGCGGAGTTGAGCAGAAAATCGAACTTGCCGTCGCGGTTCCAGTCGACAACGCACAGTTTGCGGCGGCCGCTCCGGCCGGCGGCGTTGGAATTCAGACGCAGCGGCTCCCCTTGCTCATCGACGAACACCCGCCGCGGCGGCAGGAGCACGAGCTGGCCGTCGTGCCTGGTGCGTTCGAAGAGCGCCAGGTAGCCTTCCGTGTCGAGCATCGCCAGGTCCGGCAGACCATCGCCCGTGAAATCATGCACCACCGGCGTGGTGCGCCACTGGGTGACCAGCTCATTGTGTTTAGGGGTCCACCAGGTCCAGGTCGGCTTGGGCGGCGCGGCCGGCCAGTCGACTTCGACCGGCGCGGCGGTCGCCAGCTTTGGCTTCTCTCGAGTACCAACGTTTTTCAGCCACTGGACGCGGCCCCAAATGGAATTCAGCACGATGTCCGGCAGACCGTCCAGGTCCCAATCGGCGACCGAATGTGTCGTATATCCCCATTTCGCTTCACAGGGCCCCTGAATGCTGCCGTTGGGACCGGCCATCACGCGAAATGTCTCGCCGCCCGCCTGCAAACGCACCGGTGCCGCCCATTTGGGCACGGCCACGCCAGCACCGCTCAAATTCTCAAACCACTCGATGTATCCAGCTGTGTTGCCGGAAACGAGATCGGTGTCGCCATCCCCATCCCAATCGCAACCGACCGGCGTCGCAAGTGCCCCGCACTTGAGCAGTTCTCCCTGCTGTTGGAAGTAGCGCGGACTCAGAAATCGCGGTGTACCGTTGTCGCTCCATGAACCGGTATTCTCGACGAGCGCCACGCGACCGTCCTCGTCGCCGACGACTAGATCCAGATCACCGTCGCGGTCCCAATCGAACACAATCGGCACGATCATTTCCAAGTCCATCGCGAGCGGCTCGCCGTTGCTGGCGAGTACGCGCCGGCCCTCCGCGTAGCGCGGCGAAATGCGGGAACCCAGGTTTTCGAAATACGTGAAACCGTCGAGGAACTCGCCACACAACAAGTCCAGATCGCCATCGCCATCGAAGTCGGCGAAATTGGGCGTGGGACAGCCGAACGTATCGACCGGCTTTTCCCCGGCCATCACGAGCGCCGGTTCGACGTAATCGGGCTGTTCATCGCTGCCGGTATTCCGCAACCAATAAACGAACCCATGCAAGGGCCCGTTCGTCCAGCGTCCCTGCGCGTCCCAGGCATCGTCCCAGCCATAATGACTCCAGTCTTCGATACCCACGATGAGATCGGTCACTCCGTCGCCATCGTAATCGGCATAGCGCCACTCGTTGTGGCGAATCTTGTTGCGGAGGCCTGGAGCGTTGCCGGTCGCATTGTGGATTATCTTGGGAGCTGGCAGAGGCTTTTTGCGGTCCAAGCCCGATCGCAAAAAGTCAGGATATCCGAATCCGGGAGAAAGCACTCGCAAGTGACCGTCGACGTAGCTGGGAAGCACGTAGTGCACCGTTTTGCTAAGTCGCTTAGGCGACTCGAAGACCGGAAACTTGTGCTGTGACGTGTCACCAGTGGTGTTTTCGAACAACCACACGCCGTTGTACGGCTTGTCGGGGCAGGAGACGATCAGATCGTAGTCACCGTCGCCGTCAGCGTCGCACGGCACTGGCCAGGCCCACAGGCCGACACCTAAGTCGACGACGAGGCCCGGATTGTGGTATTCAAGCGGACGTAAATCATCAGCCGTGACAAAGCCGGCGGGCCCAAAGACTCCCAAGACGACAATTGCCCACGTAAAGAACCATCGCAAATAAGCATGAATAGTTGGCATGGGTTTCTCCTTGCCCTCGACAGTAGCAACCGGCAAGATGCCGAGCAACCCGCTGGCGGTGTCATTGCAAAAACCAGTCCAACACCCGATTCGCAAAGACCTCACGACCCACATTGTGCGTCCCCATCGATCCGCAGCTCGCGAAACCGACAACGTGGCTGCTACATTCGACCACCGACTAAAGGCACCGAAGGTATCCCCATGGCCACCGAAAACTCGGCAATTGAACTCGACGCCTACCTTTCTCGCATTGAATATGCAGGCCCCCGCCAGGCTACTGCCGAGGTTCTGCGAGCGATTCATTTTGCGCATGCAACGCACATTCCCTTTGAGAACCTCGATGTTCTTGCCGGGCTGCCGATTCGTCTCGATCCAGAAGGTCTGCAGGCCAAACTCGTGCAAGCCAAACGCGGCGGCTACTGTTTCGAACAAAACATGCTGCTGGCAAGCGCACTTGAATCAATAGGTTTCCGCCTCAAGCGGCTTTTGGCGCGAGTCCGCTTTCGTGCCGAGCGCATGCTACCGCTGACCCACATGGCCCTTGAAGTCGAAGCCGATGGGCGGTCGTGGCTGTGTGACGTCGGTTTTGGCGGACATGGGTTGTTGGAACCAATCCCGTTTGAAGAAGGTCCGTGCCGGCAAGGCGCTTGGGAGTATCGCCTCGCCCGCGAGAACGATCGCTGGTGGGTTTTGCAAGCGCCAATTACGGATGGTTGTATCGACCTTTACACGCTTACGCGTGACGACCATCCACTGATCGACTTCGAACCGCCGAACTTCTTCGTTTCGATGCACCCAGAATCGATCTTCAGGCAGAAACTGATGGCACAGCGCCCGCTACCGGACGTGCGGTACCTTCTCGTGGGACGCGACTTCACGGAGTTGCACCCGGATGGTGCCGCATACTGCAAAACGATTGGCGATGACGCGGAACTGATTGCCATCCTCGCGGAACGATTCAATCTGCACGTTCCTCAAGTGCAAGTGGTCAAGTGAGTTTCGACACCCCACGATAAACCGTCTAGTGCGTCAGCACGTCGTGCCTGACAAACGCACGATAAAGCCACAGGTCGTAGACGATCTTCACTCCTCCGGCGATAAAAAACGGCCAGTTCAGCAGCCGCGGGTCGGCCAGCAGGTAACCGGCCAGGGTCGGAGAAATCGCCGCCCCAATGCTGCGAGCCACGGTCGTCACGCCGGAGGCAGCCGAGCGTTCATCCGGATCGACGACTGACATTGTGTATGACTGCCGCGTCGGCACGTCCATCTGCGAAATACTGAACCGCACCAACAGTACCGCGATCGCCAACTCCACGGTTGGCATCAGCGGCACGAGCATGAGCAGCACATTCGAGGGCAGGTGGGTGAAAACCATCGTGTTAATCAAGCCAAACTTTCGGGCTAGCGATGCGGCCGCCAAAGCCGACGCCGCGGCGAAAAGATTGGCAACGAAGAAAATACTTCCCAGCGTGGCGGGCTCGAGATGAAAGCGGACATAGAACCAATAGGCCATGATGCTTTGCAGGATGAATCCACCGCCGAACGCGTCGAGGGCGAACAGGGCCGAAAGCCGCAACACAACGCCGCGCGAGCGATGAAGGCCGAGCCATAGCTTGCGATCGGATGGCCTTTCCGAGCGTGCCGCTTCGGCGGCTGAACTTAGCCACGCAAAACCAAACGCAAGAGCGACTCCCACCCCGGCATATGCCACCACAAGCGGACGATAAACGGCCGCCCCGGTGACTCCCAAATCGAGGAACCGCTGCGCGGCAAAGCCGCCGACCAAGGCGCCCAGTGCCGCAGCCACTGAGCCGGCCAGATGATACCAGGCGAACACTCCGGTACGTCGCTCGTCCGAAACCGTTTGTGCGAGCGCCGCCTGCTCGATTGCCAAAAACGGCCCGACCTCCTTGTCGCTGGGGCTAAGCACTCCAATAGTCGCCGCGACGATGAGAAACAGGAAATCGCTCGTCAGGGCAAACACAGCGCCAGACGCCGCCATCATGCAGGCACCCAACATCAGGATCCGTTTGCGTCCGATCCGGTCTGCCGCCGTTGTCAGCCAGAGCGACACCGCCATGTCGCCTAGGAGCGTCATCGTAATCAAGAAGCCGATCTGCCGCTCGCTCAGCCCTTCGGCCGTGAGGTACAAAACAAGTACCACCGACAGAAAACCATAGGCGAACATCCGCAGGCTGCGGGTGATGAAGAGAAGCCAGCCATCGCGGGATAATTGCATGTTTTCAGCCATTGATTACGTTCGTGATAGCCAGCGACGACCGACGGGTCGAATCGAATTGTACAATTCTAAGGTTGTCGAGCCCGCTTTTGGCAGGCCAACGACTCAACTAAGATGAATCTCGCCCTCCTTCGACACTCAGCCGGACCTCGACTAGCCTGGGATTGAAACGCGATGCGTCGCTTGATTCTGTCGACAATCTGCGCGGGATTGTTTTTCGCGACCAATTGTTCGTCAGCTGCGGAAACCAGCGAAAAGACGACGACCACGGTCGATTTTCCGATCCCCAGGATGACGCCGCGCCGGACGGATGTGGCTCCGTTCACCTACACCGACGTTGGCAAAAAAATTCCTAACTACACGCCAGGCGAAAAGTGGGGCGTGCAAGGCGAGGCACGCAGTCAGATGCAGGATCCGTTGCCGCCCGAGGAGTCGCTCAAACACTTCATCGTGCCCGAAGGATTTCATGTTGAACTGTTCGCCGCCGAACCCGACTTGGGCGGCAAACCGATTGCCGTCAATTGGGATGAGCGTGGGCGTTTATGGCTCTGTGAGACGTACGACTACCCGAACGAGCAACAGCCGGCCGGCGAGGGGCGCGATCGAATTCGTATTTGCGAGGACACCGACCTCGACGGCCGGGCCGACAAATTCACCGTTTTCGCCGAACAACTGAGCATTCCAACCAGCCTGACGTTCGCCAATGGCGGTGTGATCGTCTTCGACGGTCCGCAGACCGTGTTTCTGAAAGACACCAATGGCGACGACGTGGCTGATGAGAGGCGCGTGCTCTTTGGCACCTGGAACCAGCGCGATACGCACGCCGGCCCCAGCAACATGCGATATGGCCTGGACAATTGGATTTGGGCTACTCAGGGCTACAACGACTCGCGACTCGTCGTGGGCGATCATGAACATCGCTTTCGTCAGGGCATTCTTCGATTTCGCCCCGACGGCTCGGAACTCGAATTCGTCCGCTCCACCGACAATAACACCTGGGGCCTGGGAATCAGCGAGGACGGATTGATCTTCGCCTCCACGGCGAATCGCAATCCCAGCGTCTTCATGCCAATTCCGAATCGCTACTACGAACGTGTGCGAGGCTGGACTCCATCGCTAGTGCTCGAATCGATCGCCGACACGCACTTATTCAAGCCAAGCACCGTGAAAGTTCGGCAAATGGACCACTTCGGCGGCTACACTGCCGCCGCCGGCCATGCTCTGTATACGGCCCGCCGCTATCCGCGCGAGTACTGGAACCGTACCGCGTTCGTCTGCGGCCCGACGGGCCACCTGGTCGGTACGTTCGTTCTCGCGCCGGCGGGCGCCGGATTTCGTTCGACGAGTCCCTTCAATTTACTGTCGAGCGACGATGAATGGTGCGCGCCGACAATGGCCGACGTGGGCCCGGATGGCAATATGTGGGTCGTCGATTGGTACAACTTCATCGTGCAACACAATCCCACGCCTCTTGGTTTCAGCACCGGTAAGGGACGCGCCTACGAGACCGATCTGCGCGACAAGCGGCACGCGAGAATCTATCGGGTAGTGTATGACGCACCAGACCGCGAGCCCCCCACTCGGTTCAACCTGTCTGAGACCGCGCCCGAAAATCTCGTCAAAGCGCTCGCCCATTCCAACCTCTTCTGGCGGCGGCACGCCCAACGACTGCTGGTCGAGCGCAATCAACTCGATGTGCTACCGGCGCTCATCGAGTTGGCGAGCGATCATACGGTCGATGCAATCGGATTGAACGTCGGTGCCATTCATGCGCTGTGGACGATGCACGGACTGAGTGCACTCGATGGCTCGCAACCCGAGGCAATGTCGGCTGCTTTCCTGGCGTTGAAGCATCCGTCCGCCGGCGTACGGCGTAACGCGATTCAAGTGTTGCCGGCCAATGAGGGTTCCCTCGCGGCGATGATTGAAGGTGGGCTGTTGGCCGACAGCGATCCGCAAGTTCGGCTTGCAGCCCTTTTGGCCATGGCCGATGGCCCTCCGCGCAGCGAACTCGGCCCGATCCTGGTCGATCTCGCGCAGGATGAGTCGACTGCTAGGGATCGTTGGATCGAGGATGCCGTGATCTGTGCGGCGGCGACCAACAGTGAAACGTTCTTGTCCGCGGCCGCCAACGTTGACCCTCCGCACGAGAATCTGTTGCGGATCTCCCAAATCGTCACGGAGCACCGGGCGCGGAGCGGACCCCACGATTCGGTCGTCTGGCTCGTCGCGCCGCTCGCCAAGATGCCGCCCGCCATGGCCGAAGTTGTGGTCCGCGGGACAGCCGCAGGTTGGCCAATCGAACAACCTCCCGCATTGGACCGCGTGAAGGGAGCGCTTGACGGTATCGTGCCCCGCCTTAGCCTGGAAGGTCGAGCGCTCATGGTTCAGTTGGTCGAGCGCTGGGGAAGCCACCACTTCGACAGATTGGCCGCGGAATTGGTCGCCACCTTCATTTCGCGCATCGACGACGATTCCGTTGGCTCGAAACAGAGAGTCGACGCGGCGCGAAATCTGATGGCCTTGCGCGGCGACGATGTCGAAACCGTCGATTCGCTGCTGGCGGTGATTACGCCGCGAATGGACCCGGAACTGGCGAAAGGCCTGTTAAACTCTCTGGCCGCAAGCCAATCGGCTGACGTTGGCCGACGGATGGCGGAGCGATTGCCGGCGCTGACGCCTGCGGTTCGAGCGACCGGAGTGAGCGTGCTGCTCGCGAGGCCAAGTTGGACCAGCACGCTGCTCAACGCCCTGTCCGACGGCAAGCTGCGCTGGAGCGATCTCTCACTCGATCAACAGCGGGCTCTCTCCGAGAACCCCAATTCGGCAATTCGCAAGCAGGCCAAGGAGTTGTTGTCGCGGGGCGGCGTACTGCCCAGCCCCGACCGGAGGAAGGTGTTTACCGAGCTCTTGCCTCTAGCATCGCAAACTGGCGACGCCGTGCGCGGCAAGGAAGTCTTTCTCAAGCAATGCTCCAAGTGCCACGTGCATGGCAGCGACGGTACGCGCATCGGTCCCGACCTTACTGGCATGGCGGTGCATTCAAAGGGTGAGCTCCTGGAAAACATTCTTGACCCCAGCCGAAGTGTTGAAGGCAACTTCCGTGTTTATACGCTGGCCACGGCCGACGGCCAGGTTCTGACGGGCCTGCTTGCGGCCGAATCCAAGGCGGCGGTGGAGCTTTTTGATGCTGAAGGAAAAAAGCATGCCGTGCTTCGCGAGAACATCGATCAGTTGGTCGCGTCTCCCAAGTCGCTAATGCCCGAGGGCTTCGAAAAGCAGATTGAACCGCAGGCGCTAGTGGATCTACTCGAGTTTCTCACCCAGCGCGGCAAGTACCTGCCGCTGCCGCTGGACAAGGTCGCCACGTCCGTCAGCACGCGCGGCATGTTCCAAAACCTTGATGCTCCGGTCGAGCGACTCGTATTTGACGACTGGAAACCGAAATCGTTTGCCGGGGTTCCCTTCCAACTGGTTGATCCGCAAGGTGAAAGGGTACCCAATGCCGTCCTACTGTTTAGTCCAAACGGCTCGCTAACCGCCGAAATGCCCAAGTCGGTCGGCCTGCCCTGCCACGCGCCGGCCAAAGCGATCCACCTCCTTGGCGGCATTAGCGGTTGGGGCCATCCACTCGGTAAGAAAGGATCGGTAAGCCTGATTGTGCGTTTGCACTATGCAGACGGCACGACCGAAGATCACGAGCTCTGCAACGGCATCCATCTGGCAGACTATATTCGACGCGTCGACGTGCCCGCGTCGAAGTTCGCTTTTGATCTGGAGGGGCGTCAATTGCGTTACCTTTCCATCCGACCCAAACGCACAGACCCAATCGATCGAATCGAACTGGTCAAAGGTCCGGATGCCACGGCCCCCGTGGTGATGGCAGTAACGATCGAGGCACCCTGACCGCGACGTTTTTCCGACAATTCACGACCACGCCCGAGCGTCGAGGCGCACGCCCCTGATGAGATTCTGCGACAAATGCTTGACGCTCGTCGAAATGGGCGGTTAGCATCAACCACGTCCGCACGGTACCCCGGCACGGAGCACAACCGAGGCGAGGCGATCCATTTCACGCATTTTTCACTTCGTGGGAGTCGAGCCGATGACGCGCATCGTATCGCTGGCAGTTATGGCCGCAGTGGGAGCCGGATTGCTCATTGAGTCAGCGCTGGGGGCGGAAATCAACGTGCCTCAGTTCCTGGCCGGGCGCATGCCGGACGAAAGTGGCCCGCTTCCGCCCGACCATTGGACGGCCACGGAAAATGTCCTCTGGAAGACTGACGTGCCGGGGTTGGCCTGGTCGTCGCCGATCGTGTGGGATGGTCGCGTCTACTTGACGACTTGTGTCAACACCGGCAAGACGACCGAACCTCGCAAAGGTCTGTACATCGAGGACGTCGATGCCAACAAGTATCCCAAGCCGAAGGATCCGCATGAGTGGAAGGTCCTTTGCCTGGACTTAAACACCGGCAAGAAGCTTTGGGAGCAGACCGCGCATACGGCAATTCCGCCCAAGCCTCATCATCTCAAGAACACGTTGGCTTCTGAAACGCCCACTACCGACGGCGAGCGCGTGTATGCCTACTTCGGCAACATCGGGCTATTTGTCTACGATATGGACGGCAAGCCCCTTTGGAACAAACTATTGCCACCCCAGGAAACGCAATATGGTTGGGGCACGTCCATCTCCCCGGTACTGCACAAAGATCGCATCTACCTCGTCAATGACAACGAACAGCAGTCGTATTTGCTGGCACTCGACAAGAAGACCGGCGAGGAAAAGCTGCGCGTCGATCGCGAAGATGAAAAGACAAACTACGCGACGCCGTTCATTTGGAAAAACGACCTGCGCACCGAAATCGTTACATCCGGTGTCGGCTGGGCGCGTTCCTACGATCTCGACGGCAATCTGCTTTGGAAGATCAAGGGCAAATCCATCTTGGCCATTCCCACGCCGTTTGCGTACGACGGCCTGCTCTACCTGATCGCCGGACACGTCCTGTGGGGTGAGAATCCCGTGTATGCGATACGTCCGGGCGCCAGCGGCGACATTTCACCCGTCGAGCCAGCTACGACCAACGACTACGTCGTTTGGTCCTCGGCCAAAATGGGGCCCTACCATCCCACGCCCATCATTTATAAAGGCGTGATGAATATCCTCTACGATCGCGGCTTCATGACAGCCTATGATCCCAAGACGGGCGAAGAAGTCTATCCTCGCAAACGCATTCCCAACGGCCGGGCCTTCACGAGTTCCCCCTTGGCATACGGCGGCAAGCTGTTCTGCCTGAACGAAGACGGCGTCACATTCGTCATCAAAGGCGGCCAGGAATTTGAAGTGCTACACAAGAACCCGCTCGCACCGGACGATATGGGCATGGCCACGCCAGTCGTCGTGGGCGACAAACTCCTCATTCGCACCAGCGCTCGAATCTACTGTATCGCCCCCACCAGCGTCGCGACGAAACAATAGCAACCGCGAGCCGCACGGACCCGAAATCAAAAGTCCAGTTAACGGCGTTGCTGGGAACATCTACGCGTCGTCTTTTATCGTGCGCTCACTGCGCATGCCCAAGGGTCTTTTCGTTCTCTTCGAAGACCTGGATCAGTGCGCCATGGGTATCTTGTGGGTGCAAGTAGCAGTGCTTCCAATTCGGGTCCTGGGTATTTGGCGCAAGCACGCGAAGCCCTTGCGACTCGAAGTACGTGATCGCCTTTTCCAGACTCTCGACGCTAATTGAAATGTGGTGGTAGCCTTCGCCGTGTTTCTCGACGTAGCGACCTACGCCTCCTTCACCAGGCGTGATAGCGGCCACCAGTTCCATCTTCTTGCCACCTAGCAGGAACGTCGTCCACTGAAAATTCTCGGCCTCGTTCTTGCCGACGTCGCGGAGCGGCTCGCCCCCGAGCACGTCAACGAACAATCGACGTGCCGCTTCAAAATCCCTGACACCAATGGAAATGTGATCGAGTCGACGAAAAACGGGAGGCATGGCAGATCGTTATGGATTATTTGTGATGAAGATTCCAATGCGGATGAAAGCGCGAAACGGCAGCGGTAGGCTCGGTGAAGGCCCCGAAAAGACCTTCTCGGTGGAACAACCGCTCACGGCACCTGCGCGCCCGCGAGCGGCAATTCATATGCGGCCATCTCCAAGTGATTGCGGACATAGATCCGATTTCCGACCAACACCGGTACGTTCCAGGTCTTGCCTTCGACTGCCTGAATGCGTCCCAACTCATTGAACTTTTCCGAGCTCGCTTCGACCAGGGCTAATTCACCGGCTTCACCGAGCACCAAGAGCAAATCGTCGCGCAGCAGTATTTGGCCGTGGCCAAACTGGCCGCTACGGTCCTTCCATTTCAATTTGCCATTTGCCAAGTCGAGACAGGCCAGGATGCTTCCGTCCAGCCCGTAGAGATAACCCTCACGAGCGATGGGGCTGGCATAGCCCCCCTTCATCCGCCGACTCTGCCAGACCTGGTCGACCGCCCACTTGTCGCCATCCGCGGTAACGCGCAACAGTGCCGTGCCGGTAGCCGAAGTGATCAACACTCTTTCTTCATCAAGCACCACCGGCTGAGCGGCGTTGATATCAAAGTCGCTCTTCCACGGAAAACGCCACCATTCGCGTCCGTCCGTCGGGTCACAGCCGGCCACGCCCACGCCGTCGAAGATCAATACTTGCTGTGCGCCACCCAGCGTTACCAGCATCGGTGAAGCATAACTCGACTTGGCGCGGCCCGCGGCCCAGCGCCGTTTCCCATCGACGAGGTCGTAAGCCACGATCGCGCGGCTGGCCTCGGTGCCTTTCTGATCGCCCGGATTTACGACCACCACGCCGTCGTAGATCAGCGGCGAACCGCTCATGCCCCAGTCGAGGTTGCCGCACTCGTTTTCACTCAGAATGTTGACCTGCCAGATTTCCTTGCCGCTGGCAAAGTCAATTGCCGTCAACTGTCCGGTTGCCCCCAGAGCATAGATCTTTCCATCGTGAAAGGTGGGGGTCCCGCGTGGTCCATCGCCGCCAAGCGTCTCGCTGAACAGTGCCGGATATTCATAGACCCACCGCTCGGCTCCGGTATCGGCGTCGTAGGCGACAACTGCCTCCTTGTCGCGACGCTGTTCGATCGTCACCAAGACCGGTCCGACTGCCAGGAAAGACGCATAGCCGCCACCTACTGGTTGCTTCCAAAGCAGCTTGGGCGGCACTTTTGTCCAGTCGCGTGCCAGCGCCGGGCCCGGTTCGATCCCATCGCGATGCGGCCCTCGGTATTCGAGGATGTCCTCGCCGCTAATCTCGACTTGCGTCAGATCTGGTAACTTCAGCGTCGTTTCGCTGCGGGTGCGATGCTCCTCGAGCGCCGCCATGCGGTCCTGCATCCAACGAAAGTCAAACGTGGGGACCATGTCGCCGGAAAACTCAACACGGCGAATGCTGACCACGAGCAGCGAGATCGCGCCGATCAACAACACGCCGCCAACCGCTCGATACCTCCAGGAGATCCCCGAAGCAAGAAAAAACCAGGCCGCCACGACGATCGCTGTCACCACGGCGATGACAAAGCTCACGATCCGCCTCGACCCGAGGTCAAGCAGGCTTTCGGAAATGAACTGCACGCCCACCAACGCAATGGCTGCTACCACGAGCGCACCAATGGGCATCCACGTTCGCCGGGGCAAATTTCGACGAGGCGGAGTTTCTGGAGCAGGTTCGAGTTCGGCGACCATGAGATATAGACTCCAGCCGGAAACGAGAGAATGGCGGCTGAAAAACGACACGGACCGTAGTGTAACGCGTCACCGCCCAGTTCGGCTAGCTAGCAATACTGGCAAAGTGGTGGAATTGGAACTACCGCGTGAAATCGAGATTGCTCGCAAGTCGCCGTTGCGGCTAGAACAGCATCGAGCCTGCCGGTTTTCCCACCCTAGGAGCGTCACGCATGCGATGGTTCGTCTTGTTTTCAGTTGCGGCCGGGTCGCTGCTCATCCTGCCTGCCATAGCCGGTGCCCTGGACCCTGAGGCCACGGTCCTTACGGCCGACGAAATCCTTCGCGAACAAACGACGATCCCTGGCAAGCGAATTCCCGAGGCGCTGCTGGCCAACGCGCAGGGCGTGGCGATCATCCCCGACGTGATCAAAATCGGGTTCGTGGCCGCGGTACGACGAGGCCACGGTGTCGTGCTGGTGCGCGATGCCAACGGGGCCTGGACCCTGCCGCAGTTCGTCACGCTCACCGGTGGCAGCGTGGGGTGGCAAGCCGGCATACAGGGCACCGACGTCGTCTTGGTATTCAGCACAAAGAAGAGCGTCGAGGGGCTACTGAACGGCAAATTTACGATCGGCGCGGATGCCTCGGCAGCGGCCGGACCCGTCGGGCGAAACGCGGCGGCCGCGACCGACGCGCGACTCAAGGCCGAGATACTTTCCTACTCGCGCAGCCGTGGGTTGTTTGCCGGCGTATCACTCGACGGTTCGGCCATCGAAATGGATCCCGTCGCCCAGGAAATGTATTACGGAGCGCCGATTGGACAACAACCCGCACGGATTCCAGAGTCGGCCATGAAGCTCGTGCAGGACCTCGTCGCACTGACCGACACGGCAAGACTGCAGCCCCCGAGTCTCCAGCCGACCGTCGTGGCCGACACAACGACCACGCCCATGCCGGTCGTAGCGAACGTTCGTGATCAATTGGCGGCCAATGCCAAACAGCTGTATGGAATTGTCAGCCAACAATGGCGCGAGTACTTGGCTCTGCCGCCAGAAATCTTCGGTGGCGACAAACCGCCCGCGCTGGCGTCGTTGCAGGAGTCGCTCGCTCGTTACGATCGCGTCATGCAATCATCCAGCTACGAGGCGCTCGTCTCGCGTCCCGAGTTCAGAAACACATACGCGTTGCTCCGCGACTACATTGAACAGCAGGTTCCACCGGCCAGCCCAACACTCGCCCTGCCCCCGCCGCCGACCGGTCAATAGCGATTGAGCTCGCTTTAGACTCTTCATCGCTCGGGCAATATCTGTTTAGATGAGAGTTCGCACGCAAGGACTCTCCCATGAATCTACGCCGATTGATCGACGCGCTCTCGGATCCGGCCGCGTACCCCACGCACGTCCCGTCGGTCGAAGTGCGACAGACACATATCTCAGTCGTCTTCCTGGCTGGCGAACAGGTTTTTAAAATCAAAAAGCCGGTCAAGTTGAGCTTTCTTGACTTCAGCTCGCTCGAGAAGCGGCGACACTTCTGCGAAGAAGAGGTGCGGCTCAACGCGCGGCTGGCCCGCGAAGTGTACGAGGGAGTTGTGCCCATCGTTCAACAAGGCAGCGGCTTGAAGTTCGGCGGCGTAGGCGATCCGGTCGAATGGGTCGTGCAAATGCGTCGGCTACCCGACGATGCCACGCTCGAAAGTCGGTTGAGCCGCGGCATCGTGCATCCCGCACAGATGCAGGAGCTAGCCCGCACAATTGCTCAGTTTCATGCGAACGCCGAGCGAGACGAGCGAATCTCCACATTCGGACGTCTGAAGGTAGTCGCCTCAAACGCCCGAGCCAACTTCGTCGACTCCCAAGCACAAATTGGAAAAACGATCAGTCTCGCAGTGTTTGATCGACTGAGCGAGCTAACAGATCAATCGCTCACGCGGCATGCAGACCTAATCGAATCGCGAGCCGCCCGCAACGTACCCTGCGATACGCATGGCGACTTGCGCACCGATCACGTGTACTTTCTAGACAATGGTAACAACTCAAAGACGTTGGTCATCGATTGTATTGAGTTCAATGAGGCGTTTCGCTTCGCCGACCCTGTCGCGGACGTCGCGTTCCTGGCGATGGATCTCAAGTTTGACGGTGCCTGCGACCTGGCCGACGTGTTCACAAACGCCTATTTCGACGCCGCCGGAGACAACGAAGGTCGCCAGTTGCTGTCGTTCTACGTCGCCTATCGAGCAGCTGTACGTGGCAAGGTGGAAGGACTCAAACAGGCAGAGTCAGAAGTCTCGGCGAAGGATCGTGAAGAGTCTCGCCAGCGAGCCCGAGGCTATTGGCTACTGGCGCTAGGTGAATTAGAACCGCCCGACCGGCGACCGTGCCTGATTCTGATCAGTGGTCTCCCCGGTAGCGGTAAATCGACGCTGGCGGCCGAGCTTGCCGCGCAGGCATCTTGCGGGTTGATTCGCTCCGACGTCGTTCGAAAGCAGCTCAGCGGTCAGGACGAAACAGCAAACGAACCGCATCCCTTTGGCACCGGGACCTATAGCGATGCGTGGAACGAGCGGACCTATGCGGAATGCCTGCGGCGCGCCGAAACATTATTGTTCGAAGGACGCCGCGTGATCGTCGACGCTAGCTTTCGAGAAGACGCGCGCCGCTGTACGTTTCTGGCCGCGGCCAAGCGATGGAAGGTCCCCCTCGCCTTGTTCCGGTGCGAGACCGATTCGCAGACCATCCAACAGCGGCTGACGCAACGAGAAAATGATGCCTCCGACGCCGATTGGGCGATCTATCAGGCGGCCGCGAGAGCCTGGGAACCCGTCAGCGACGAGACAGCTGCTGTCACGTACGCCATCAATGGCGGCCGCTCGCGACAAGAGTCGCTCGACGCGGCCCTCAAGCATCTTGGAGTGCTTGGTCTGGTCAGCTAGCTAGCGGAAGACACTAGCAGGCAAATCGGAGACAGACAGTCAACCTGGGAAGTCCAAGTAGACTTTCCGTGTCCGGCAATCCCTGCCGCTTTCGGCGACTGTTCCAGGCATGCCGATTAAACGCGCGTTGCAGCCGTTAATACCCGAATACTTGCCTAGGAAGGGTTGCGTAGCGGGCAACAACACCGCGAGCGATACGAAACCCTGAATCGACACAAATCGCCAATTCATTCGCGTGGGACGGTCATGCACCACTCCTTCACCAAGCAGTGCGTCATCGTGGGTTCGGCCCTCCTGTTGGGCTTGGCGTGCGCGCCGCTAAACGCTCAAACGACGCCCAAGCCGCGGAAGGCGCTCCTTCAACTCGATAGCCTGATGTCTCGCTTGAAGCCCGGTGAGAAATCGGATGACCAACCCCAACACGTCGACGAAGCTCCCCAGCGGGCGTTGATTCCACCCGGTTCGATCCTGAACCGTCAGCCGCTGGCAGAGGCGCGCCCGACAACGAGCACTCCACTACCGCCTACGTCGCTGGTTCTAGGGCAGTCGCCGGTCGTGCCCGTCGCAGGCGTTGCGCCCGCCGAACTTCCAAGCGGTTCGCGGATTGAAACCGCGGTGCCGGCGTCGACCGTTGCCCAAGCACAGCTGTTGGCGACGCAATTACCTGTCACGGCGGGTCAGTCCCCGATAATCATCGTGATGCCCGGCGGCGTGCAACCCGGTACGGTCAACTTCGCCCCCCGCGAAATCAGTCCGGAAGTGCCCGGCGAGTTCTGGCCGGTTCAATCTCGCAACCCGCTCGGCCGTGGCGAGAGCAGCGGCTTGTTTACGTGGCCCAAATTCGCTAAGTCGGTCATGAGCGAAACGGATGGTTCGAGCAGCGAGCCGCCCACCACGGAGAATCAAAACGTCCAAATGCAGTCTTCATCGAAGGCTTTGTTTGCACGCTCGCAGCGCGCGGCCCAGCCCGTTGCTCAGGAATACAAGGCGTTGCTCGCACCGTCGGACCGACGCCCCCCCGTTGCCGCGGACAACTCCCAACAACCGCGGGCGCTGTTCGCCAGGTCGCAGACAACACCGGCTCCGGTCGCACAAGTGAACGATGGATCCAAGCCGCGAGCCCTGTTTGCATTCGGACGAAAGCCAGCAGAGACAACGCCGGTCGCGCCAGTCCCCACGCTTGCTCAGCCCGTTGCAGATGCAAGTTCCATTTCAATAGCTGACAAAATGCCCGCGATAGAAGCAGCGGGCGAAACGCCGCCGGCGGCCCCAACCTTGGCACAAGTCAAGTCGGCTCCTCGAGTCGAAAAGGGGCCAGACCTGAAGTGGCGGGCGAAGGGTTCACCACGCGCCACATTGGTCAACGCCGAGACGGCGTCGCCGGACAAGAAAGTGATGCCGGTCGAGACGACACCGGTGATGGTCGATGAACAGGCAGCGAGCGGGGGCAATTCGTCAAACTCGAACTCATCGGCAGCGATCAGTCCGTCGGAACCGACCAAGCCCGTTACCTCGGCGCCGGTGACTTCCCAAGGTGATCGCCAGGCAAGGCACCGGGCGCTACTTTCACCCGCACTTTTTGGTCGCGGGTCGCGAAAATTGGAAACGAGTGCTGTTGCCCAATCTGGGGGCCAGTCCCAGATGTCTACGCCGGACGCAGTACCTGCGCCGGCCAGCACACCCAAAGCAATGACCAACGAAAAGGCCATCCTGCCAAACTTGATGGCAATGGTCTCACGCGTCAAGCAAGTTGCCGTCGATTCCGATGCGACAGATGCTCCGATTGCGGCATCGTCGGTCACGACCGAATCCCATATTGCGTCGCCGCACGATCTCGCCTCCGCGCGGTCGTATTACGCTCCTGCCGTTGAATACGTATCGCGCAGCGAGTGCACATGCAAGAAATGCCAGCAGGACAGCTGCGACGTCAGCCATCGCAAAATCGCTCGCTCAGAAAAATGCGAAGCAGACGCCGTCGACTCATTCGACGCGTCAATTGTCCGGGAGGAGAATCCCGCCGACACGGTCGCGCGAAAACCTCAAGTGCAGCAGCCGCACCACGGGGCAACGCACCAGGCAGCGCGGCCAGCGAAGAGAAAAGGCTATCGCAAGCTCACTTTGCAGGATTTGACGGCCGGACTCTTCCGGCCGCTACGGGCCATCAACGAATTGACCAAGCTGCCAGGCTCGAAACACGAACCGGCCCATCATGACGCTCCGCCTGCACCCCCGATGTATGATGTTCCGGCCGTCGAAAAGCAAGTTGTGCGGCGGCCGCCACCGATACCGATGGATATTGTGGAGAGCGAAGTCGAATCAGTCCCGCATCCGGATGTATCGATCGCCGAGCCAATGTCGCGCTCGCTGGCGGCAACGCCCAGAATGACTGAAGATCACTCACCCGAGGTCGTCACCCAGCCGACCGTGGACGCCGTACTGGCCAGCGACAGTGACGCCACGGAGCCAGCCCGATTACGTAGCGGACGCCGTCAAGTGACCGTGCCCGAAATCGCATTGAAGGATGTCGGCGAAAGAGCAACTGCAGGGCTGGGCGCCATGCGAATCCGCAATAGCAGCGGCGCGAGCGTGCTGATCTTCTCCGGCAACAAGCTCGCTGTCGATGGTCAAACCCGCGATGAATCGACGGATCGCGACAATCCGCTACGCTAAACCGACCGAACACCTAGCCAATTGTTTTCACGTTTGGCGTGGTCGACGAGTCGTCTGTCGCTGAGCCATGTATCCGCGGAACCGACCCACCCGTTTTCGCGAGCGGTAGTCGCACTTCGAATCGGCTGCCCCGATCGGGCGTTGATTTGAAGCTAATTGTGCCGTGATGCGCTTCGACCAGACTCTTGCAGATCGCCAGCCCCAACCCGTTGCCTCCCTGCGCTCGCGAACGGGCCTTGTCGGCGCGGAAAAAACGTTCAAACACCTTATTTTGATCTTCGACCGGAATTCCGCAGCCGGTATCTTCGATGGCCAGCATCGCTCCGTCGTGCGATCGTGCCGTAAGCGCCACGTGCACCTGGCCACCACGGGGCGTATACCGCAACGCATTGGCCAACAAATTGCTCGATACGCGCGCCAGCAATGTTACGTCTCCGCGCACGGGCACGCTCTCATCCAGCGCCGTTGATAGTTCAATGCCAATAGCCGCCGCCTGAGGTCGATATTGATCAACGATCTCCTCCACAACTCCACGCCAATCGAGTTCTCTAAGTTGAGGATCCAGGCAACCCGCATCCGCCCGAGCCAACACCAACAAGCCATCAACGAGTGTGCCCATTCGCCCCGCCGCCTTCAGACAAGCCGCCAACGTTTCGCGGTATTCGTCCCCGGAACGAGGTCGTGAAAGGGCCAACTCGGCATGGGCATGGAGCACAGCCAACGGCGTACGAAGTTCGTGCGAGGCATCGGAGGTGAACCGCGATTGTCGTTCGAATGCCGCTTCCAGCCGTGCGAACATTTCGTTCAGAATCGTCGCCAGACCCACTAACTCCTGATCCAGCCCGCCAAGTTCAATCCGGCGTGCCAAGTTGCGGGCCGAGATTTCCGAAGCCGTGGCGGCAATGGCATCGATGGGTCGTGTGATGCTACGCGAGATCAGCCAGCCGCCAGCCAGCCCAACCACCAACAAGACTCCGCCGCTGCCCAACAGTCGCCACGCGAACCAGCGCATTTCGGCCAACTCGCGACCGGCTGGCTTTCCCACGAGGATCGTCGTGCCGTGCGGACCAGCGATCACAATCTCGCGCAGCTCGCCAGTCGTCCAACGAAATCCGGGAGGAAACCCCGAACGCAACGCGAATTCGGTGCGCGGTACTACTCGTCCGTTCGCGGACGGCGATTGGGAAGTATCAGATTCGGTCAAAACTGTGCCGTCGCCGCGCCAAATTGTGAAATACGGCCAATCCTCGCTTGTTCCATCGGGGGCATCCAACAGCGAACTCGGCAAGGCGATGTTTGACTGCGGCCGATCGGCCGGAAAACGCTCTGGACGACGGTCACCCGGTCCACGCAGAGGTTCGGCCTCGGGGGGTGGTCCCACCGGTGGATGTCCATCGTGATGCGGCTCACGCATCGCGGCGGGTGGACCGTGTGGTCGCTCGCCCCTGCGCGGAAAACGTGGTCCGCGCCCGCCCGGTTCGATTTCGTGGGGCGGCAGACTGTGCAATGCAGCCTGCAAGTAGTTCGCCGCCGACTCGAGCCTGGCATCGAGTGTCCGCATGTGATTGATACGGACCTGAAAATAGAGCGCACCGGCAAATCCTCCGATCACCGCGATCAGCACAATCGCGTACCAGATCTGCAGACGAAGGCGAATGGAATTAAACATCGATCGCGTACCCCTGACCCCGCCGCGTGACAATAAAATCCTTGCCTAACTTGCGGCGGACGTTCGAAACGTGCACATCGAGCAAGTTCGACAACGTGTCCTCGCTCTCGTCGAATAGATGCTCGTACATCTGCGTGCGGGTGACAACTTCGCCGCGATGCAATGCTAGCAATTCGACCAGGGCGTACTCTCTGGCCGTCAGCGCGACCGCCTCTCCGTGCTGTGTCACTCGCCGTCCGCGGATATCGATTACCACGTCCGCAATCTCGATATCGGATTTCGCCTGGCCATTGGCGCGGCGAATCAAAGCCCGCAGCCGCGCGAACAATTCCGTGAGCTCAAACGGCTTGACGAGGTAGTCGTCGGCGCCGCCGTCGAGCCCTCGCACGCGGTCTGGCACGGTGTCGCGTGCCGTCAGAATCAACACAGGCGTCTTCTTCTCGCGGCGCAATCTAGAAAGGACCTCCCAACCATCCAGCTTCGGCAGCATCAGGTCCAGCACCACCGCGTCGTAGTCCCAGCTTTGGGCGCGAAACAACCCCTCCTCGCCGTCGCCCGCCGCATCCACGGCATAGCCTTCCTCCCGCAGCGCCTGTGTCACGACGCCCAGCAGCTCAGGCTCATCTTCAATTACCAATACTCGCATGATGGGAACCCGCAACAAACCTCGCCAGAACCGGCGCCCGAGTCACTACTCGTATCATAGCTGGAGGTCGCCGCCGCGGTTGGCGTGGCCCCCAAACCAAGCGGCTCGCGGGCCAGGTGTCTGGTGGTCGCTAAATTCACCATCCACCTAACCCGCGAGCCTGAAACATGCGGCCCCGGCGCCCGACTGAAACGGTCGCCTTCCAGCAAGAACGCTCGCGGCCGCTAGTCTCGGGGAGGTCTTGGCGGAGGCCCGAGTTCCTTGAGCTTCTCGCGCTGTTCTTCCGTCAAAATCTTCTCAAACTTCTCTCGCATTTCTTTGTGCAAATCCGAGAGTTGTTGCATCTGGTCCTCGCTCAGGTCCAACTCGTCTCGCAGATGCGGCGGCATGAATGGTGGTGGACCGCCCGCACCCGGACCACCGGGGGGAGGACCGTCACCTCGTGGGCCGCCACTCCGCTGGCCACGATCCTGGCGACCCCGACCGCGAGCACCACGATCGAGTGCATCGGGGCCACCGCGACGCCCGCGTGGACCGTCCTGCGGCGGACCGAATTCACCGCGATCGCCGGCTCCACGACCACGACCCTCTCCGAAATGGCGAGGACGAGGTGGGCGGATCTCATCGCCCGACAGTTCGCCGTCGTCGTTTTTGTCGAGAGACTTGAGTGCCTCGCTGGCGCCCGCGATTTCTTCAGCCGAAATCGTGCCGTCGTGGTCGGCGTCAAGTGCCTCCATTACCGGCGGCGGAGGCGGAGGTCCCTCACCACGCGGTCCTCCTCCGCGTCCCGATGGCGGTCCATCGGGCGGCTGCGCGAGCGTCACTGCAGCGAGCATTCCCAAGCCTAGGAGTACGAAGCTAGCCAAAATCGTCTTCATCATTCGAGCCCTTTCGCTGAAAAGAATTCGCCCCCTCATCCGGACTTGCCACGCGGATCAACCGCGATTGCGATGTGAACTATAGGGACGGGAACCTGAAGTGAAGATGAAGCAGCAGGAACCGTTGGAGGCCGAAATCAACCGTACAGGATGGCCCGCCCTAGATTCTTGCTTGGCTTGCACTTGGGCCTGGCGGCAGTTCAAGTTTTTCCCCGTGCCTGAAGCAACTGCGAATGAGGCGACTTGGGTGAGAAAGCCCGTTCGCTCGACAAGGATTCTCGCATGACATCGTGCGTGGCCGCAGGGTACCCTACACGCAGCGACTTTCGTATTCCCTGGAGACCGACATGAGCAAAACCGTCCTAATCACCGGCGCATCGAGCGGGATCGGCCGGGCGACCGCGCAGCTTTTTGCCCAACAGGGCTGGAACGTTGCGGCCACGATGCGTCGCCCCGAGGAAGCGACCTGGCTAACGGCATCCCAAGCGGTCGCCCTGCAACTAGACGTGACAGAGCCCCAAAGTATTCAGGCGGCGATCGGCCAGGCCACGGAGCGCTTCGGCACGATCAACGTGGTGGTGAACAACGCCGGCTATGGACTCGTTGGCCCCTTCGAAGCATCAACGCCCGAACAAGTCGAGCGACAATTGCAAACCAACGTGGCGGGCTTGATGAACGTAACTCGCGAGATCATTCCCCACTTTCGCCAGCAAAAAAGCGGCAGATTGATCAATGTCAGTTCGATGGGGGGGCGTGTTACGTTCCCTCTATACAGCGTATACCACGCAACGAAATGGGCCGTGGAAGGTTTTTCCGAGTCGCTGGTCTACGAATTGGAGCCGCTGGGAATCCAGGTCAAGATTATCGAGCCCGGTCCCATCAAGACCGACTTCTACGACCGTTCGCTTGAGCTAATGACGAAAACAGGTCTAACGGCGTACGATGCCTTCGTCGAGAAGGCCATGCCGCGAATGCAACAAGCCGGCCACGACGCCCCGGGACCGGAAGTCGTGGCACGCACGATTTTTCGGGCCGCGACCGACCGCACCGCGCGGCTCCGCTATCCGGTCAACTCTCACGCAATTCTAACAGCCCGCCGGTTGCTGCCCGTTCGATGGTTTATGGCCATTGTTCGCGGACAGGTGCTCAAGTGAACACTGATTGACCCACCGCGATCGGCGAACCACAACCATGAACCGCGCCGTTCTGGCTCGATTCTTCTTTGAGAATATCGCTGACTGCGACTATAATGGCGAGTCGCCGCGTTCGCTTCGGTCTGCGAATCCCCCCAGCGGCCCCATCCCCAACTGAGTCGGTTTCGACTTCTGAGGAGAATGCCATGCGTCGTTTGTTTGTCGCGTCGATCCTGCTGCTAGCGGCCGCCGTCGCCATGCCGACCGTGCGAGCCGCGGACGATGCTCCACGCGTAGGCAGGAAAATCAGCGCCTTTACGCTCAAGAATCAGTTCGGCAAGAATTACTCTCTGCGCGATCTGAAACAAGATGTTGTTGTCGTTGTTTTCCTGGGTACTGAATGCCCCATGGCCAAACTCTATGCTCCGAAGCTGGCCGCCTTGCAAAAGGAGTTCAAGCCGTCGCGCGTCGCGTTCATGGGCATTGACTCGAATCAGCAGGATTCGCTCCAGGAGATCGAAGCGTACGCCGAGCGGCACGACATCGAGTTTCCCATGCTTAGAGACGTGCGGAACCAAGTGGCCGATCACTTTGGTGCCATTCGCACTCCCGAAGTATTCGTGTTGGATAAAGACCGCGTGGTCCGCTACTGGGGCCGCATCGACGATCAATATGGTTTCGCGGACGGACTCGGTTACCAACGTCCGGAACCCTCGCGGCGAGACATGGTCGAAGCGGTCAAGGAACTGCTCGCAGGCAAGGAAGTCACTGTTCCCACCACCACAGCGCTTGGTTGTCATATCGGCCGCGTGAAACAGCCGAACAATGATTCCGACGTGACCTATAGCAATCAAATCTCGCGAATCTTCCAGAAAAATTGCGTGGAATGTCACCGCGCAGGACGCATCGGTCCATTCGTGATGACCAGCTACGACGAGGTCGTTGGTTGGGGAGAAATGATTCGCGAAGTGGTCGATCAGGGTCGCATGCCCCCCTGGCATGCCGATCCGAGCCATGGCGAGTTCGCAAATGAAGCCCGCTTGACCGACGAAGAGAAGCAGATGATTGCCAAGTGGGTCGATAACGGCTGCCCCGAAGGCGATCGGTCGCAATTGCCCGAACCACGACAGTTCGTCGAGGGCTGGTCGATCGGCGAGCCGGACCAAATCATCTACATGAAAGACAAGCCGGTGACCGTGCCTGCGGAGGGCGTCGTCGACTATTATCACTTCGTCGTCGATCCGGGCTGGAAGGAAGACAAGTGGATTGTGGCGGCCGAGGCCAAGCCGGGTAGCCTGGAAACGGTGCACCATATCTTGGTCTTTGTGGCCCCTAGCGATTTGAAGCCCGGCGATGTCGGTCGCGGAGACCGCGACGGCGAACCGAAGCGCCGAAGAACTGGAAACCGTCGACGTGGCGAAGGCGGTGGGGGCGGCGGGGGCGCGTTGACCAGCGGCAACCTGGTGGCGGCGTATGCGCCGGGCGCCAACGTGCTATTTCGTGAAGGCAACAATACGGCCGTTCATGTAAAGGCCGGAAGCAAGCTCGTATTTCAGCTGCACTACACTCCCAACGGCACGCCGCAAAAGGATCTAAGCTACGTAGGCTTTAAGTTTACGGATCCGGAGAAGGTCAAGTTTGAAGCCCGCAGCACGGCAGTCGTGGATACATTCTTCTCGATCCCCCCGGGAGCTCACGACTACTCCGATTCAGCGGAGACGACATTCAAGCATGATGCGACCATCGTGAACATGACGCCGCACATGCATACGCGCGGCAAAGCCTTCCGCTACGAAGCGTTTTATCCAAATGGCGAGCAAGAGATTCTGCTCGACGTGCCGGCGTACGACTTCAATTGGCAGACGACGTATCACCTCAAGGAGCCAAAGCGGATCCCCAAGGGGACACGGCTCGTCTGCACGGCTCATTGGGATAATTCGGAGGATAATCTTTCGAATCCTGACCCCACCAAAACGGTCACTTGGGGAGATCAAACCTTCGAAGAGATGATGATCGGCTTTTATGTCGAAATATTCCCGAAGGGTGAGGACCCCGGTCCTCCAAGCGGCGGAGTGCCAGACATGCCTGATCCAAAGCAGATCTTTGCCAAGCTCGATGCCAACAAAGACGGCAAACTCGTTCAGGATGAATTGCCCGGCCAATTTGCCGAGCGGTTCGCGCTGATCGATGCCAATGGCGATGGTGGGATCACCGAGGAAGAATTGACGACCATCTTGAAGCTTTTCGGAGGCCGTCGCGGACAGCGTTAAATCCGGCACGCGCACCTAACCTACGGGACAATTCGTCGCATTCCGCGTCGGATTGTCCCGTTTTTTGCGCCAAATCATGCCATTCTCTGCGAAACTGGGTAATTCGACCTGCCGCAATTGCGCGTTATGTTATGAAAGGCCCGCATGGACTTTTCCGGAGTGATCCGAACTACCTAAGGAGAAACATGATGCAACTCGGCATGGTCGGCCTTGGCCGCATGGGAGCCAATATGGTTAGACGCCTGATGAAGGCGGGCCACCAGTGCGTCGTTTACGATATCCATCCTGCGGCCGTGGACGAGATCGCCAAGGAAGGAGCCACCGGTTCGACCTCCGTCGATGATTTCCTGGCCAAGCTCACCGGCCCCAGGGCCGTCTGGTTGATGGTGCCAGCCGGCGTGGTCGACAAAACGATTGCCGAATTTGAAGACCGCCTTGATGCCGGCGACACGCTCATCGATGGCGGGAACTCTTACTACATCGATGATCTTCGCCGGGCCGCCCACTTGCGCGAAAGAAAGATCCACTACGTCGACGTTGGCGTGAGCGGCGGCGTCTGGGGACTTGAACGCGGCTACTGCCAAATGATCGGCGGCGAAGATGAAGTCGTGAAACGACTCGATCCGATTTTTGCCGCGTTGGCACCCGCGGTCGATTCCGCGCCGCGCACGCCGGGTCGCGAAAAACTCGGAGGTACCGCCGAGCACGGCTACCTGCACTGCGGACCGAACGGCGCCGGCCATTTCGTGAAGATGGTTCACAACGGCATCGAGTACGGCGTGATGGCCGCGTATGCCGAAGGCCTCGCCGTGCTGCGTGAAGCGAATATTGGAAAGCGGACCGAATCGATCGATGCCGAGACAACTCCGTTACGCAATCCAGAACAATATCAATTCGACATCAACCTGCGCGACGTGGCCGAGGTCTGGCGCCGCGGCAGCGTGATTGGCTCCTGGCTGTTGGATCTCACCGCGGCCGCGCTGACCGCCGACCCCGCCCTTTCCAATTTTGCCGGTCGTGTTTCCGACTCGGGCGAAGGTCGCTGGACGATCAAGGCCGCGATCGACGAAGCGGTGCCCGTGCCCGTGCTGTCGACAGCGCTTTACGAGCGTTTCGCCTCGCGCGGCGAATTCGACTTTGCCGACAAGCTGCTCTCGGCCATGCGATTCGAATTCGGCGGTCACTTGGAAAAGAAGGCCTGATGCCAAGCAGCATAAGGAGCGTGGCAGCCGCTCGGTTTCCATGGAACTTCCTGGGATGACTGACCCCGGGAACAGCCCGCAAGCAACGGAAGCACAACAACGAGAGGAGAATCGATGGGCATGACGCAATCGGATGCGCTGGTCTTCTTTGGAGCCACGGGCGACCTGGCATATAAGAAAATTTTCCCGGCACTCCAGGCGATGATCAAACGCGGGCACTTGGACGTGCCAGTGATCGGTGTCGCCAAAAGCGATTGGACGCTCGACGATCTGAAAAATCGTGCTCGTGACAGCCTGCAGCATCACGGCTGCTTCGAAGAGGGCGCTTTCGACAAACTTTGCACGCTGCTCAAGTACGTTGACGGCGACTACAAAGATCCGGCGACATTTCAAACGCTCCGCTCATTGCTCGGCGACGCTAAGCATCCGGCACACTACCTGGCAATTCCGCCCGTCATGTTTCCGGTGGTTGTCGAACAACTCGGCAAGAGTGGCTGCGCCACCGGGGCGCGTGTGATTGTCGAAAAACCGTTCGGCCGAGACTTGGCCAGCGCTCAGGCACTCAACAACGTGCTGCTGAGCAACTTCGATGAGTCGTCCATCTACCGAATCGATCACTTCCTGGGCAAGGAGCCCGTGCAAAACTTGCTCTATTTCCGGTTCCTCAACACCATATTGGAGCCGATTTGGAGTCGACACTTCGTACGGTCGATCCAGATCACCATGGCCGAGTCGTTTGGCGTGCAGGGGCGTGGCGCCTTCTACGACGAAGCAGGCACGATACGCGACGTCGTTCAAAACCACCTGCTGCAAGTACTTGCCGTGTTGACCATGGAGCCACCGGCCGGCACGGATAGCGAAGCGATTCGCGACGAGAAGGTGAAAATCTTCAAGGCCATTCCACCACTATCGCTCGCCGACGTCGTCCGGGGACAGTTTCGGGGTTATCGTGAGGAAAAGGGCGTGGCACCCAATTCCGAAGTCGAAACCTTCGTGGCGCTCAAGTTACAAATCAACTCCTGGCGCTGGAAAGACGTGCCGGTCTTCATTCGCGCTGGGAAGTGCCTGCCCGTCACGTGTACGGAAGTGTATGTCGAATTGGACACGCCTCCGACGGTCTTTGGTCCGCCGCCCGAGGCGAATCATTGGCGATTCCGCGTCAATCCCGACATGACCATTGCCTTGGGCACGATGACCAAAAAGCCAGGCGAGCGGATGAGCGGCGCTTCACGGGAGCTGGTGCTCAGCCACCAATCCGACGGCGCCGAAATGGATGCCTACGAACGTTTGCTGGGCGATGCGCTGCGTGGAGATCCAGCATTGTTTGCCCGCGAGGATTCGGTTGAGGCCGCCTGGCGAATCGTCGATCCGGTACTAGGAGACGTCGTACCGGTAGAGCCCTATGATCCGAATACTTGGGGCCCTGCCGAGGCGATGCGCCGCATTGTGCCACCTGGCGGCTGGCACGATCCAGTCGTCATCAGCTAGGCCAGGTGCCGTGCTACACCTTCAATAAAGCGATTCCCATGACGTTCGCTCAAAGCCAACTTCGCCAAATCGCCGAAAGTGCGCTACAGTTCCTTCCTGCCAGCGGTTCGATCGGTTTGGGAACCGGCCACGCTGCGACCGCGTTTCTGCACGCACTGGCCGCGAAGATTCGTGCCGGATTGCAGGTCCGCGGCGTCCCGACCTCACAAGCGTCCGCCCAGCTTGCCACCGAGCTGGGAATCCCGCTGACGACGCTCGATGTGTCGCCCGCACTCGACGTCGACTTCGACGGAGCTGACGAAGTCGATCCTGCTGGCAACCTGATTAAGGGCTACGGCGGAGCACTAGTCCGCGAAAAAATCGTAGCCACGGCGTCCCGCCAGATCGTAATTCTGGTAGGACCGGAAAAAATCGTCCCCCAATTGGGGACGCGGGGCAAGCTTCCGGTGGAAGTCATCCCGTTTGCGAGCAAGCCTTGTTCACGGGCCATCGAGGCATTGGGGCTCACGCCCCAATTGCGCCGCGACCAAAACCAACCCCACCTGACTGACAACGGCAACTTTATCCTGGATTGTGGAACCGGACCGCTCAACCAACCAGTCAAACTCGATGCAGCCCTGCGGGCGATCCCGGGAGTCGTCGGCACAGGGTTGTTCCTGAACATGAATCCGACGGTACTAATAGGGCACGCCGATCGCGTCGAAATCCGCAACGCGACGTGACGGAACGCCAGTCAGCCAATCGCCACTCCGTGCAGGAGCACACCCCGTGAACAACCACTTGCCCGCAACCTATCTGGCACGACACGGCGAAACCGCCTGGACAATTACCGGGCAGCATACCGGGCGGACCGACTTGCCATTGACCGAGCGCGGCCGTGAGAATGCGCGGCGACTGGGGGAGTTAATCGGCGACGATCCGTTTACACATGTTTTAGTCAGTCCGCTACAGCGAACGCAGCAGACATGTGAATTGGCGGGCTTTGGAGACCGCGCCGAAATCGACGACGACCTGTTGGAATGGAACTATGGCGAATATGAAGGCCGCAAAACCGTCGACATTCGCCGAGATCGGCCAAACTGGCAACTCTTCCGCGACGGCTGTCCCGGCGGCGAGTCGCCAGATGACGTGGCATGCCGTGCCGACCGTGTGATTGCTCGTGTGCGGCAACTCGAGGGAAATGTGTTGCTCTTCTCTAGTGGTCATTTCTTTCGTGTGTTTGCCGCCCGGTGGTTAGGGCTGGAGCCGATCGCCGGCCAGTACTTTCTTATGTGCACGGCCACGCTCAGCATCGTGGGCTACGAGCACACTCTCGACGAACCGGTCATTCGATTGTGGAACGACGATCGTCACGTGACCATCGAGACCCCATCCACCACCCATCGCAGGATGAGGCTAGCAAAATGAACGTGCTTGTCATTGATGTCGGCGGGACGCACATCAAGATTCTGGCCACTGGCCAGTCTGAGCCGCGCAAATTCGACTCGGGAACGTCGATGTCGGCGGCAGAAATGATTGCCGGCGTCAAGTCTCGCACCGCTGATTGGCCGTTCGAAGCCGCGAGCATCGGCTATCCAGGGCCGGTGCTCGACGGAAAGCCCGTCGGCGAACCACAAAATCTGGGAGACGGTTGGGTCGGCTTCGACTACTCGGCAGCGCTTGGGTGTCCGGTCAAGATAATCAACGATGCCGCGATGCAGGCTCTCGGCAGTTACCAAGGCGGAAAAATGCTGTTTCTGGGCCTTGGCACCGGGCTAGGCACCACGATGATCGTCGACGGAATCGTCGAAGCGATGGAACTCGGGCATCTGCCTTATCGCAAAAAAACCTACGAAGATTATGTAGGACTGCGCGGCCTAAAGAAATTTGGCAAAAAGAAATGGCGGCATTTCGTGGCCGATGTCGTCGAGCGACTAACCGCAGCGCTGTTACCGGACGACATCGTCCTCGGTGGCGGCAATGCAGAATATCTGAAAAAACTTCCGCCGAAGTGTCGGTTGGGAGACAATTCGAATGCCTTTCAGGGTGGATTCCGCCTCTGGAAAGACGCAGCGGCGACAGGCCCCGACGTCCAAGCGACCGGATAGAACTCAACGTATTGGAAAGGATGGATTGATGACCAATATGACCACCGCGGTTGCTCCGCTCACGGATCGGCCGGCCTGGAAAGCATTAGAGAAACATTTTCGCGACATCCAATCGCTGCATTTGAGGCAACTTTTCGCCGACGATCCCCAGCGCGGCACGAAGCTCACGGCCGAGGCCGAAGGCGTCTACCTTGATTATTCAAAAAACCGCGTAACGCCCGCAACGCTCCAGCTACTGTTGCAATTGGCCAATGAATCGGGGCTGGCCGAACGAATTGAGGCCATGTTCACTGGGCGAAAGATTAACGTTACCGAAAAGCGGGCCGTGTTGCACGTGGCGTTGCGTGCCCCACGCGACGAATCGATCCTGGTCGATGACCAGGACGTCGTGCCCGAAGTACACGCCGTCCTCGACAAAATGGCCGCGTTTTCCGACCGCGTTCGTAGTGGGCAATGGAAGGGTCATTCGGGCAAGCGGATTAAGAATGTCATCAACATCGGCATCGGAGGCTCGGATCTAGGTCCGGTGATGGCTCATGAGACACTCCGCTTCTACAGCCAGCGCGACATGACGTTTCGCTACGTATCCAATGTCGACGGAACCGACATCGTCGAGGCAACGCGCGACTTAGACCCACACGAAACGTTGTTTATCGTCGCGTCGAAGACATTCACCACGCTCGAGACACTGACCAACGCCCACTCGGCTCGCAAGTGGCTGCTCGACACGCTGGGAGACGAAAAGGCCGTGGCCAAGCACTTTGTCGCCGTTTCGACCAACGCCTCTGAGGTGGCGAAGTTCGGAATCGACACGGCCAACATGTTCGAGTTTTGGGACTGGGTCGGCGGTCGTTACTCGTACGACTCGGCGATCGGGCTGTCGCTGATGGTCGCCATCGGGCCCGATCATTTCCGCGAAATGTTGGCTGGCTTCCATGCCATGGATGTGCATTTTCGTACGACGCCCTTCGAACGCAATTTGCCCGTGCTGCTCGCTCTGCTGGGCATCTGGTACAACAATTTCTTCGGCACGCAAACCGTGGCCATCCTGCCGTACGATCACTACTTGAGCCGCTTCAGTTCCTACTTGCAACAGCTGGACATGGAGAGCGACGGCAAGCACGTCACGCTCGACGGTGAGACCGTGAACTATCAAACTGGTCCGATCGTGTGGGGAACTCCCGGCACCAACGGCCAGCATGCTTATTATCAACTGATCCACCAGGGGACAAAGCTGATTCCCTGCGACTTTATCGGCTTCTGCCACACGCTCAACCCGCTGGATGACCATCACGATTTGCTGATGGCCAATTTCTTTGCTCAGACCGAGGCCCTGGCGATGGGCAAGACGGCCGACGAAGTTCGCGCCGACGGCGTGCCGGAGTTTCAAATTCCCCACCGCACATTTACCGGAAATCATCCGACCAACACGATCCTGCTCGACAAGCTGACGCCGGCAGCCCTCGGCAAGCTGGTGGCAATGTACGAGCACAAAGTGTTCGTGCAGGGAACCGTCTGGCAAATCAACTCCTTCGACCAATGGGGTGTCGAACTGGGCAAGGTCCTGGCGAATCGAATCGTGCCAGAACTGGAAAACACCACACAGCCCGACCTCCAGCACGACAGTTCAACAAATACACTAATCCAGCGCTACCGCGCCGCGAAGGAGACCACGCGATGAACTTGGGCTACGAGAAACCGCTATATGTGTTGCCGTTCGACCACCGCCATTCATACGGCGCCGACGTGTTTGGGTTCACCGAACCGATGAGCAAGGCTCAGATCGCTGTCGTGGCCTCCAGCAAGCAAGTTATTTACGAAGGCTACAAACTGGCCGTGGCCCAAGGGGCACCGAAGGACAAGAGCGGCATTCTTGTCGACGAAGAGTTCGGCGCTGCCGTGTTGCGCGATGCCCGAGCAAACGGCTACATTACGTGCATGCCGGTCGAGAAGAGCGGACAACACGAATTCGATTTCGAATATGGCGATGATTTCGGTAGGCACATCGAAGAGTTCGATCCGACATTTACCAAGGTACTGGTGCGATACAATCCAGAGAGCGACCGCACGGAAAACGATCGGCAACTCGGTCGCCTCAAACGCCTATCCGACTGGCTGCACGAGCGCAATCGTACTTACATGTTCGAAATGCTGGTGCCTCCCGAAAAGATCCAACTCAAAGAAGCCGGCGATAAGCAGACTTACGACACGCAAATCCGCCCGCAACTCATGGTTCGCTCGATCGAGGAGATTCAAGATGCGGGCGTGGAGCCGGATGTTTGGAAGATCGAGGGGCTCGACCGCCGCGAGGATTGCGTCAGAGTTGTCGCGGCCGCGCGCCGAGGCGGCCGTGATCGGGTAGGCTGTATTGTGCTTGGTCGGGGCGAATCCGAGCAGAAGGTCGTCGAATGGCTGCAGACGGCAGCGAATGTGCCTGGATTCATTGGCTTCGCCGTGGGTCGTTCGACTTTCCTGCAAACTATCGTCGACCTGTGCGCCGGTAAAATTGAAAAGGACGCCGCGGCGAAACAAATCGCCGCCCGCTTCTTGAAATGGATCGAGGTTTTCGAGACCGCCCGCGACAAATAGGCGCGGGTGCGTCGTCCGATCAGGACTCTGCGATCTCATTCGCCGCGATTTGCCGTCGCGCCTGCCACGACCTAGGGCGCGCCCTCCCCGACATTGTGCTATTCGAACTGGTTTTCCAGGCCCTGGCGTTTCTAATCCTTTCGCCTCTTGCGGCCTGGCTTTTTGCTCGCTTCGTTGCCACCAGCGGCAAATCCGCTGTGGGCAACTTCGATATTGTGCGATTCCTGCTTACTCCGATGGGGCTACTACTGGGATTGGCCATCCTGACGCTCTCGATCGCGTTGGGGTCGGCCAATTCAGCAGGTTTATTTTACATCGCTTACGGTGCTGGACTGGACCGTCGTGTGACGTATTTCGAAGCCTTGCGCTTCGTCGCGATTCGCAGTGGGCGGTTGCTTGCCGCCAGTTTTCTCACGCTCTTGCTACTGGCCGCAACCGCACTGCCATTTGTAGCGGCCGCGGGATTCGTCGCCTGGAAGCTGCTGACCGAGCACGACATTAACTACTACCTAGCGGAGCACCCTCCCGAGTTTAAGAAGGCCATCATTGCCGGATGCATACTGGGTGCCCTGGCCGCGGTCGCCGTCGCGTTCGTCGCCGGATCGCTGATCTTCCTGCTCCCCGAGGCGATGCTCGGTGGCGATCCGTTGCGTTCGACGGCGCTGCGAAGTTTTCGTCTCGCAAGGCGCAATCGCTGGCGGATTCTCATCTTGCTCATCGGTTGGCTGCTCGCCTGGGAACTCACGTCGCTACTGGTGAACGGCGGTTTGTACCTGCTGGGACGCACACTCGTACGCGCCGCCGGAGATCATCTGGCACTGCTGCTCACGACCTTGGGCATCGTCATGGCGGCGAATTTTGTTCTCAATTTCGCGATCGCGCTACTGGCCGTTGCCAGCGGAGGTGCATTGCTCGCGCAGTTGTATTTACGAGTTTGTCGTCGACAGTCTATTGCCCCGTCGATGCTCAGCTCCCTACCCATGCTCGAATCCAAACCCCGCTGGTCCGTGCCGCGCAAAGCTCCCTTGGCGGTCTCTCTACTGGCAATGATTCTCGCGACAATGGTCGTCTACGCATTGCTCAAGCCGGTCCAGTGGGACGACCACGTCGAAATAAGCGCCCACCGGGGGGCATCCTACGCCAAGCCGGAGAACACAGTCAGCGCCGTGCGCCAAGCTATTGAAGACGGCGCTACCTACGTCGAAATCGACGTTCAGCTTACCCGCGACGGACAGGTGGTCGTCGTTCACGATGCCGACATGATGCGCCTGGCCCGTTCGCCACTTGTCGTCAATCGCTCGACGTACGACGAAGTCCGCGCACTCAGCTTTTCTGGCGAACAGGTGCCGACATTGGACGAGGTCATCAAGCTGACCCGCGGCAAGGCCAAGCTGATCGTCGAGCTGAAGACCTATGGTAGCGACCCAGTGCCGTTGATCGACGCCGTGATCCAAAAGCTCCGCACCCAGGACATGCTAGGGCAGGCCGTCGTAATGTCACTCGAGTACAACGAGGCCCTGGAGACGATGCGCCGCGAGCCGCGGCTGCCAGTCGGCTTCGTTACGTCGGCCACGCTGGGCGACCTTTCGAAGCTGGACGTCGATTTTCTGGCCGTTTCACGGTCGCAGGCTACGAATACCTTTATTGCCGCCGCTCACGCTCAGGGAAAACAAATCTACGTCTGGACGATTGACGATCAATCCGGCATGACGACGATGATCGATCGCGGAGTGGACAACATCATCACCAACAACCCATCTCGGCTAATAGAGGTTCTTCGCGAGCGACGGAACCTCGAACCTGCCGAGCGGCTGCTTCTGCGATTTAGAAGCCTCTATCTGGATTGATCGCCGACCCGCGGCCCCCCCTGATAGCGATCGAACAAAGCCGTCGAAAGTTCATGCCCGTAACAGTTTAGAAGTATTTCAATTCCTATAAATCTTGCTTGACACCTTGCTGGGGCGTGACTAGATTTGAATCCGTTATCGGTGTCCGATGCTGCCTGTGGCAGCTGTCGATGTTCAATCTTCGGAATGCCAATGCTTCTTTGCTGAGAGCCTTACACGCCCCGCGGTCGTGTCCACTGCCGCTGTTGATTGCGTGATTCTCGGGAACTCTCATCGCCTTGCATTGTTGCCTAGCCTGGGAAGTTGCTGCGCTGATCGCGCGCCGCTAGGCTGAGCGCTTCAACATGGCGAACGATGACTTGACCCCTCAAGTGTGGCCATTTGACACAGATACAGTCATGTATTTGATACGATTCTCACGATTCTTGCCCTTGCTTTGGGTCGCCGCGCTTGTCGGTGCGCCAGCGGTGTTGGCCAGCGAACCGAACAATACACCGGCAACAGCCACCGTGCTGCCGAGCGGGCAGTTAATCGTCTCCGATAGTCTGGACGGTACCGCCGGACGCCCAGATACGATCGTGGGCCTGTTCGATCCGTCCTTTTCCACGTTGCTCGATAGCGACGACAATAGCAGTCCACTTGGAAACAACTACGCCAGCCAACTCGCGGGTGTGCCGATCCGTCCTGATGGATCAATTTACTTTGAAGTCACGGGCGCACCCGACTCCACGTTCATCGGCAACCATACCCAGGAAGGAAAGTACGCGTGGTACCTCGACGTGCGCGATCCGAATGGCCAACTCGTGCCGAGTCTGTCGCAATGGCAGAATGATGAGATATCGCCCTTTAGCAAGGACAGCATCTGGTTGGATCCATCGACGTCACCTGATCCACTGAATCCAAATTGGACCGGATATACCGTGGACATGACGATTAATAACATCGTCGGCCCTGGGAGCGGCGACTCGTTGGACTTCTTTTACTTCACGGGCCTGCAGCCATTCGAACCGTTCACCGCAACCTTGACGGCGGACTTTGCGGCCTTGATCGGTTTATATGATGCCACGAATACGCGAATTGCGACTAGTAGCCTGTTTGATCCGATTCCGACCTTGGTCGGCACCGCCGATTTCCTTGGTCGTGTCAAGATTGGCGTGACGGGCGCTGTAGATACGAACTTCACTGGCGCACATGTTGCGGCCGGTGATTACACCCTACAACTGTCGGTCGTACCGGAACCGGCCGGCGTGGTGATGCTCGGCTTGGGTGCCGGGCTCATAGGGCTCGGTAAACTCAAGCGCAGCAGACAAAGGAGAAAAACGTTCTGCTGACCGATTACCCGTCGAGCGGTGCAAGGATTGCTTCCGCTTGCGACGGATCGAGTGGGAGTGACTCCTGATGGAAGGACGCCGGCGACTTCTGCGTTTTAATAATTGGCAATCGCTCGGTTTTGGGTCCCGTCCGCGCGGCTTCCGGCCGGACAGCAACGGGGACGAGCGACGTGGAACTCGCGGTCGTCTTGGAAGTCGAAGAAGGCGAAACTTCGCCCGGCGTGTCGGAGGACTCAGTCGCAGGCGCGCTCTCGGCTTTCGCAGTCGACGCAGACGCTAGTACCTCTTCGCTACCAACCGGCTCGTCGTACGATGCTGCCTCGTGAGACTGCCACGGAGACGTTGGATCGGTGGACTCGTACGTTTGACCTTCTGGCGCCGCTGTGCCGGGAAGCGGGCTTTCGATGACGTAGTTGATCTGTGCCTCGTTTGGCGCGGACGCAATGCGGTGCACGATCGTATCGCGCGCTCCCTTGCAGAAGGCCTCATCCGTCAGGGCCGCGCCGTTGTAATCCAGCAGCGAGCCTTTCTCGAAGTGCACGTTCTTCACGGCGATTGCATACTCGATCCGACTGCGGTGGTAACTCGTTTCTGCCTCGGCCAGACGAATGCGAGAGTCGAGGACGAGCTCCAACGACACCTTGCCCCCCAGATTGAAAAACGCGTTGTCGGCCCGCTCGTACTGCTCTTCCGCGGCCGCGAGTCGGTTGTACGCCGCCTGCATGAGGACGTAGGCTCGCTCGGCGTCGGAGTAGGCCGAAGTGAGATCATGTATCGCCTGCCGCTCTTGTTCTTCCAGAATGGCTCGCTCGCGGGCAATTTGCACCTGGGCATTGCGGACGGCTGCATACCCCTGTCGAAAGCCGAGCGGCATCGAGTATTCGAAGCCAAGCTCCCATTCCTGGAACATGCCGGTCGCCAGGTTCGCATAGGCGTTATTGATCGGATCGAGACTGTCGCGGGGGCCTATGAGACCGTGGCCGTAGCCGCGCCAGCGATACCGTCCGATGATGTCCAACTGCGGCAGGAGGAAATTGCGATTGGCAATCAATTCGGCCTGATAGCGTTGCACCTTGGCTTGCTGGCGTCGCAAGTCTGGACGGGTGGCCAGCGATTCTTCCATGATCACACTCCAGTCGAACACGATGTGCGCTTCCGGGGGCGCATCGGTCGGACGTATCAGCCGACCGTCGTTGATCGGCACGCCCATCCACAGTCGGAGTTTTCGTTCGGCGGCTTGCACCCCGCCGACACCGCGGAAGGTGCCACCGCTGGAGCCGTTGAATGTGCGCGTGCGATCAACAACACGGCCACCCAGGGCATCGATCACCTCTTCCTGGAAGCGGTAGTACTGTTCGAGCGCCTGGACCTCCTGAAGCTTGCTGTAGCCGCGCCCCTGCTCGACGTTGGCGTGAATGATCCGCCAGGTTTTCAGGCTGGCATCGCGAGCAGCGATTTTGGCATCCAAATCTCGATAGGCGTAGTACAAATCCCAATAGCCATTTTCGAGGTTGCTGATCAAGTCCCGCAAGCCAAGTTCAAACGTGGCCGTGCTGACGTCATTGTTGATGCGCGCGATGACAACGCCGTTGACCAGACCGGGTTTCGCCTTTGGCCCGGCAATTCGATTGAAGGTGACTCCACCACCCTGCAACAGGGGCTGGCGAAACTCGCCCTCAAAGTTGGCGTTGAAATAGCTGGGAAATAAGTTGGCCGGAGCATTGTTCGAATCGTAATCGATGTTGTGCCGAACGGCGAACGATGCACCGGTGGCGGTGGTCTTACTGAGCTCTGTCGTGAAGTTGTCTAGGTCCTGTTTGAAGAAAAACGTACCGCCGCCGGCAAACAGGTTGTTGAAGGCACGGTCGTTTTTGTATGCAAAGAGACGCGTGGCAAGCTGGGCATCGAACGCCGCCAGCGCCCCTTCCATGCCGAATCGCGGATCCGTGGCTTGCACGGCCGCATCGTGAATCGTCTGGGCCAAATCCGGCCGGCGCAGTACGTTGCCTCCCAAATCGCGCAGCACCTTGGAATTCTCAAGCCCCACCCGGACCGCCTCAGCCAGAGTCAGTTCCCACGCGGGGGGAGGTGCTTTCTCGTCCACCACGAGCGGAGGTGCCGTCGACAGCGGCAGGAAGCCTTCGGGATTCTCCCGTTTGACCTCCAGCGGCGCCTCGGCCACGGTGCGAAAGAACACGTCCTCCGCCGGCAATTCGCAAGGGGGTCGCAGTACCAGACAACCCGACAGCAGGACCGACGCCGATAGCATCACGAAAAAGGCGGCCGTCGCCCGCAGCGCGCAAACGAACCGGTCGATGCGGCTTGCAATAACAGGCCCAACGAATGCGGAACAGCTTGTTCGGGGAGCAGGCACGTTCTGACTCGAAACGAACTCAGGCCTGAGACAAGGGAACCCTTCGCGAACGTCCACGCAGGCGCATTGCCCGCGCAACCCCCCTTACACGAAATCCATCAATCGGCCATCCGCCCGCCCGCACTGCTATAAATCTCGACATAACCGGCAAACTTTATCCAGATTTCGCGCCAACCGGCCCGGCAAGACGTCCTCTCAAGCACACCATTTTCCGCAACTTGCCGACTATACTGAATCTCAATGAGCTCTCATCCATTCCCGGTCGACTCCGACCTGACCAACGACGACTGGCAGCAGATCGAAGACCTGCTCGACGACATTGGGTCGCGATCGCGCTCGGGTCTGCTAGCTGGCGAGTTCTATCGCCAGCTGCTAGATCGCCTCGTTCAGGCCCTTGGAGCTTTGGGCGGCGCGGTCTGGCAGCGCGGCCCGGACGATCGCATTCGCTTGGAATATCAGTTCCATCTTGCGCAGGGTGCTAGAGCTTCCAACGCCGAACAGCTAGCACCCCATCGGCTGCCGGTCACGCAGGTCTTCGACAGCGGCCAACCGCGCGTCGCAATGCTGGCCGCCGATCCTTCGGACGCCGAGTCAAAGTGCACCGCTGTGCTTCAGCCCTTTCAGATCGGAGACCACACCGCGGGCATTCTCGAAATTGTCTTAAGGCGCGAGTTCTCGCCCGAGCGAGTGCGGTCGTACGTTCGCGTTTTGGGCGCCATGGCGGAACTCGCGGAAGACTTTCATCGCCATCGTGAGCTGCGCGAACTTCGCGCGGCAGCCGGTCAATGGCGGCGGTATGACCAGTTCGCACAGCGAGTGCATCGCAGTCTCAACGTCGAAGCAACTGCCTATGCAATCGCGAACGAAGCGCGCAACTCGTCGGCGCCGACCGAGTCAGCGTGTTGGTCGCGCGCGGACGCCGCGTACGGACGGCGGCGATCAGCGGCGTCGATACCGTGGAACGGCGATCCAAGCTCGTGCGCGCCCTCGAGCAGCTGGCCGCGCGCGTTGCCGCCTGCGGAGAGCCGGTTTGGTACCATGACGGCGTCGCCGATCTACCCGACGAAATTGCCCAGCCACTTGATGCCTACCTCGAAGAAAGTCACTCGCGCGCCCTCGCGATTGTGCCGCTTTGCCAGCCCCTCGACGAAACAAGCGCCTCATCGCCGCGCGTGATCGGTGTTTTGCTCGCCGAGTGCTTCCAGGCTATCCCTGCGGGAGATGCGCTTCGTCAACAAGTGGCAGCCGTGACCGGACATGCCGCCACCGCACTCGACAACGCCACGAGGCATTCACGCCTGCCCCTCGCGCGCGTCGGGCGGGTGCTGTCCAGAATCCGCTGGTTCGCTGAAGCCCGACAGCTGCCGAAGACGGTCACTATTCTTGCGCACTGTCGGCGGCAGGGTTGGCGCTGGTTCTGGTTCCTGCGAGTTTCGACATTGAGGCCCGAGGCGAACTGCAACCGCTCTTGCGGCGTGACGTGTTCGCCAGCGATGACGGCGTAGTAAGCGAGTTGTTCGTCAACTCGGATCGCGCCGTGCAAGCGGGACAACCGCTGGTGATCTTGCGAAAAGCGGAACTCGATCTCGAAGCTCACCGCGTTCTGGGAGAGCTGCAAACGGCGGAGAAGAAACTGGCTTCGATTCGTGCCGAACGACTGCAAGACCGGCCAGTCGGAAACGAACATCGTCGCGATCCCCACGAGCTGGCAGCCGAGGAAGAAGAAACTAAAGCCACCCTTGCCGGGCTTGTCGCCCAGCAGGCGATCCTCGAAGAACAGCAACGCGACTTGACCATCCGAAGTCCAATCGACGGACAGGCGCTAACTTGGAACATCGAGCAACTATTGGCCTCGCGACCCGTGCAGCGTGGACAGGCACTGCTCTCGGTTGCCGATCTCGACGGCCCCTGGGTTTTGGAACTTCACGTCGCGGACGATCGGGCAGGACACGTGCTCGCCGCGCGCGATTCGCTGCAGCCCGACCTGGACGTCGTCTTCAAACTCGCCTCGGACCCCAGACACGAGTACCGCGGGCGCGTAACAGACGTGGCGCCTTCGACCGAGATGAATGCCCAACAAGAGCCATCGGTACTCGTGATGGTTTCCTTTGACAAAAAGTCTGTACCGGCGTTGCGACCAGGGACTACGGCAATCGCCAAGATTCATTGTGGACGGCGTTCGCTAGGATATGTGTGGCTGCATGACTTGTTCGAGTACGTCCAGTCCTTATGGTGGTGACACGATGGCGCGCGCACTGTTGACGATCGCGATCAGCTCGACGCTGGTCTGGGCCTCCGCAAGGGCGGCTGAAATCGAAGTACCCTCGGTTCTCGTCAAGCTGATCGAGCAGGTTGAAGTGCCCGCACGCGAAGCCGGCGTGCTGGAACGACTCTCGGTACACGAGGGTCAAATGGTGGCTGCCGGGGACATGCTCGCGCAAATCGACGACGCGGCCACGAAATTCGCCAAGCGCAAGGCGGAACTCGAACTTGCCGGAGCTCAAAAGTTGGCGGACAGCGATGTGAAAGTCCGTTTTGCGCGGAAATCCGCGGAAGTTGCCGCTGCGGAATTGCAGCGCGCCCTCGAATCGCAAGAGCGATTGGCCGAGAGCGTATCGGCATCGGAACTCGATCAACTCCGCCTCGCCGCGGAAAAAGCGGTCCTCGAGATTGAACAAGCGCAGCTCGAGTGGGAAGTCGCCAAGACAGCTCGTGAACTCAAGGAAAACGATGTACAGACCGCCGAACACGACGTCGCCCGGCGGCGGATCGCCGCCCCGCTGTCCGGATTCGTCGCACAGGTCCATCGGCATCCTGGCGAATGGGTCGAACCAGGCCAAACCGTTCTGCGCATGTTGCGGCTCGACCGTTTGCGAGCCGAAGGACTCGTCGACGCGCAGTCCGTCAACGATGATCTGGTCGGTCAACCGGTTACGCTCGTGGTTCGCCAGGGCAACGCCGCACATGAGTATTCGGGTAAGGTCGTGTTCGTCAGTCCCGAAGTCGACCCGGTGAATGGCCAGGTCCGAATCTGGGCCGAGATCGACAATACCAATTTGACGCTGCGTCCCGGCCTGCACGGCTCGATGGTAATTGCTGCATCCAAACCTGCCGAGCAGTGAGCCCATGAGCACCGCGACCCTGCCTGAAACCGCGGCCGCCCGGCCGCTGAGCCTGCGGATGCGGAGAGACCTTCAATTCCGCGCGCAGCAGTTCGGCAAGCGGCGTTATTGGGCCGTGAAGGACCCAGTCGCGCTCAAGTATTTTCACTTGGGCGACGAGGAGTACGAATTGCTTCGGATGCTCGATGGTCGTACAAGTCTGGAGGAACTCAAACGTCGGTGCGATACGGCGTTTGCTCCGCGGCGGTTGACACTCGAACAAATCCAAGGATTCTTGGCAACGCTGCATCGATTTGGGTTGCTGCAATCCGACACGGGCGGTCAAGGCGAGAAGTTGCTTGAACGACGAATCGAGCGGCACCGGCGTCAACGGTTCGAAAGCCTGTTGAGCGTGCTCGCGATTCGTTTGCCTGGCATCAGTCCGCGGTCGCTGCTCAATTTTTTGGATCCGATTGGTCGCTGGATCTTTTCACCGATCGGCGTAAGTGTGGCGTGCGCGCTGGCCTTGGCCGCTACCGTGCTAGTGACAGTTGAATTTCATGCCGTGGAAGCGCGTTTGCCGCAGTTCGATGCCGTTGTCGGTGCATCGAATCTACCATGGCTCTTCATCACCCTCGCGGTAGTGAAAGTTCTGCATGAACTCGGCCATGCGCTGGCCTGCCGAAATTTTGGCGGTGAATGTCACGAGATGGGCATCATGCTCCTGGTATTCACGCCCACGCTTTACTGCAACGTATCTGACTCCTGGATGCTGCCAAGTAAGTGGCAGCGCATCGCAATTTCGGCCGCGGGCATCTATGTCGAACTTATTCTCGCATCCCTATGCACGTTCTTGTGGTGGTACAGCCAGCCCGGGTTGTTTCATTCGCTGTGCTTGAACACGGTGCTGATTTGTTCGCTGGGCACGGTCCTGTTGAATGCAAATCCCCTGCTCCGCTACGACGGCTACTACATCCTGGCCGACCTGGTGGAAGTGCCCAATCTAAAATCGCAATCGTCGGCTGCCCTGCGGCGATTCCTGGCGCGGTACTGCTTGGGGTTGGACCTGCCTGCCGAGCGTCTGGCGCCGGCGGGCCGTCAAACGTTGCTCATTTTCTACGCTATTGCCGCAGCGGCCTATCGCGTTTTCGTGGTAGTCCTGGTGTTGTGGATGCTCGACCGCATTTTGCGTCCGTTGCACCTGGAAGTTTTGGTCGTGCTGGTAGCCGGGGTGGCCATCGGCGGACTTCTTTGGCCGATCGTCGACGGCACCGTACACTGGACTCGCAATCCGTCGCGCCGAAACGTGGCTCCCGCCCGTTTCGCGCTGGTCGTGTTCCTGGTATCTGGCGGGCTCGTTGCCCTGGCCTGCGTACCATTGCCAATGCACGTTACCGCGCCTGTCGTACTAGAGTACCGCGACGCCCAACATGTGTATGTCACGGCAACAGGGATGATCACTAGCACTTCCGAGGTGGGCAAGCGGGTCCGAGCTGGTGACACAATTGCGCACCTCAAAAACGGAGACGTCCAACGAGAAGTCGCACAGTTAACTTCCGACCGCGATCGACAAAAGCTGTTGGTGGAGAGTCTCGAAGCGCGGCGATTACATGGTGGAACCATCGGCGCGGAATTACCGGCGGCCAAAGCTACCCTCGTCGATCTCCAGCGACGACTCGAACAAGTCGGCGCACGACGCGAAAAGACTCGCGCTAAAAGCCCCGATCGACGGCACGGTTCTGCCGCCGCCGAATGTGCCCCGTGAACCACCGGAAGAACATGCGCTGCCGAGCTGGTCTGGTACACCGTTGGACGAACGGAACCTCGGCACCACGCTGGAAACCGGCACGCTGTTTTGTCTGATTGGCGACCCCGATCAATTCGAAGCGATCTTGCACGTCGACGAGAATGACATCGAACTCGTGCAGAGCGGCCAGCGCGTGCAGCTGAGGCTCGATCACTTGCCGGGCGAATCGTTCAGCGGCAAGGTCATTGAGATCTCCAAACTCGATTTGGACGTGATGCCTCGCGAACTTGCCACGGCCGGTGACATGCCGGCCGAAGCGGATGGCCGCGGAGCGGCACGGCCGCTCGACACCTGGTATCAGGCCCGCGTGCAAATTGATGATGCCCCGCCGAATCTTATCGGCCGCATGCATGGTCGCGCGCGTATTGAAGTCGCCTCGCGCACACTTGGTGATCGACTGGTGCGCTTTCTCAAGCAGACGTTCTCGCACTAAGCGGACGTCCGCGTCGCCGGAAACATCTACCTTCCCCTAGGGGATGATGTATACGAACGCAGTGACGACCGCCGCCTCGACCAGTGCCGCGTCCCATTGGAAGCGACGATTGCCATAGCCCGGTAGCGGACAGTCCCCGGGGCGGCTGAAGCCATTCGAGCACTGACACGACCGCGGCGGCCGACGGGTCATCTTATACGGAAGAGCGGCGACGGAGCCAAAGAAGCGGACGCCCGAGAGCCCCGTCTGCAGGTAGCCGACATTCTTGCCGTAGCGCTCCAAAGCAATGTCTTCGAAGTACAACGGTCGATAACAAATCGTCCAGGGCGTGTACGAACAGAAGATGTCAGCCGGCCGGTCGCTAGGCAGCGTCTCATCCACGATCGGCTCCGCGGCAAACTTGTCCGCACCCCGGTCTTCGGGCATAGCGCCCTCGCTGGGACGAATGTCAACCGGCACATCGACGATTTGACGACTAAATCGATCAAAGTCGTCCTCGGCCGGCTGCGATTTGAATCGAGACTCCGGCCCTGGAATCGGAGTGACGATCTCTTCGACGGGTTCCAACTCGGGCGGAACAATGCCCGACTGGGCAACGACCTCCACAGTCGACGCTCGCTCCTTTGCCGACAATGGCTGACGCTGGAAACCGGCTGGAGAGACCGTCGTGGCTACGTCACGGATTGACCTGTTCGTACCGGTATCGCCGACCGTTACAAGGGCCCCCTCTGGCTCCTCGGGTGGACGTGGGATGTCGCCCGCCGGCGGCAAAGGCGGCGCGGCCGGGACATGTGCTGTCAGCATGCGCAGGCTGTTGCCGGCCGCCATCGGCCCAGCTAACTGGCCCGCGCAGCCCGTCGCGGTCAAGGCCACGGCCAGGATCAGGTACGAGCAACGAAATCGCATCGGATGAATCCCCCCTCGACTACATTCCCATTCGACGCCCGCTAACCGGCATCTACAGTAATCTCCGAGCAACCGGCACAGCCTCCCGACGCAATAAACTCAGGCCAAAACGCGAAAACATTCAGGCCGACGGCTTTTGCCCAAACTCGCCACCCCCACGTGGGCCCGGAAAGTTTGACGCCCGCTTGGGCGGCTAGAAATAATGGAGTTCTTTGGGCAAACCACGCCAATTTCCGACCACGCTTGGCGGAAGGAAGAGGATTCGGTTACATGCGAACGCGAAGGCAGCTGGCCGAACTCCGCGCCGCCCTGAGCCGCCACTGGTGCGTCAGGCCCGCATTGCTTACGCGAGAAGACTTGGCCGCGCAGCTTGAGTTGCGCCCTCTGGAAGAGCGTCGCGTGTTATCCGCCGGTGCCGCGCTGGCACTCGCGCAAGCACTAGCTGCCAGCGGCATGGAGCAGGTCGAAGGGACGACCAAGAGTCCCGATCCGGCGACTCCATTGGGAACCGATGCTGCGCAGCAACAACCCATCGATCCAGGCGGTCGCGAAGTGCCCGGCCAGCCGGCGCACATGCGCGATCAGCCGAAAGATCCCAAAGGACCAGCTGCGTCAAACTTGACCGAATCCGACAATCGCAGCGTCACCGACGCTAGCGATGTGCAGACGCAAGCCCAAGCCAGTCCGGCGGTCGATGCCGCACCGGAACAGCTCACGCTGACGGTTGTTGGAAATCAGAACGTTGCCGAGGGGGGCAACCTGGCCATCACCGATATCGGCACATTTTCCGATCCGGGGTTCGACGAGACTGTTTACACCTACAGCATCGATTGGGGCGACGGCACGGCGGTCGTCACCGGTGCGGCCACGATCGATTTCTATGGTGGCGACGGCTTGCCGACGCAAGGATCTTTCGACGGCGCACACGTCTATGCCGACAATGGCAGCTACACGGTCACCGTTACGATCACCAGCGAGCAAGCCGGGTCGGCCAGCGGTCAGTTTTCCGTCTCGGTACAAAACGTAGCTCCGACGTTGTCGGTCGTGTCCGATCAAGTGACCAACGAGGGCACGTTGCTCTCGATCAACGATCTCGGCACTTTCACCGATCCGGGCTTTGACAACCCGCTTAACGTAGGCGGCGAGGTCTCGGAGAAATTTACCTACGCGATCGACTGGGGCGACGGCACGGCCGTCAGTTCTGGTCCTGGAACGATTGACGTCGCGGGCAGCCCGGGGGTGCTCACGCAGGGATCGTTCAATGGGAGCCACATCTACGCAGACAACGGGGTATATACCGTCACAGTCACTCTCAACGACGACGACGGTGGTAGCGCTGCGCAAACGTTTACAGTGCGCGTCAACAACGTCGCCCCCACCCTCACCGTCGCGCCAAACCAGTCGGTCAATGAAGGTTCGCTGCTGACGATCACAAACATCGGACAGATCGAGGATCCCGGCTTCGACAACCCGCTCAATGTCGGTGGTGAAGTCAGCGAGAAATTCACCTACGCCATCGACTGGGGAGACGGAACCCCGGTCAACTCAGGCCCAGTGACCATTGATGTGCCGGGTAGTCCGGGCGTACCGACGCAAGGATCTTTCGACGGCAGTCACACCTATGCCGACAATGGCATCTATACCGTCACCGCAACGGTGAACGACGACGACGGAGGAAGTGCTGCCCAAACCTTCACGGTCGTCGTCCACAATGTCGCGCCGATCCTCACCGTGGCCCCCAACCAAGTCGTGAATGAAGGCTCGTTGTTGGCCGTAGCCAATATCGGACAGTTTACCGATCCGGGCTTCAACAACCCGCTCAATGTCGGTGGTGAAGTCAGCGAGAAATTCACGTACGCCATTAACTGGGGCGACGGCACGCCGCTTAATTCCGGCCCCCCAACGATCGATGTACCGGGCAGCCCGGGCGTGCCGACGCAAGGATCCTTCGACGGCAGTCACACGTACGCCGATAACGGCGTGTACACCGTCACGGTTACGGTGAGCGACGATGACGGAGGAGTGGCGCAACAGACCTTCAACGTTACCGTCAACAATGTGGCGCCAACGCTCGCCGTCGCGCCAAATCAAGTCGTCAATGAAGGGTCGCTCCTGTCGGTGCCAAATATCGGCCAGTTCACCGACCCGGGCTTCAATAACCCACTTAACGTCGGCGGTGAGGTCAGCGAAACCTTCACGTACGCAATCAACTGGGGCGACGGCACCCCAACCAACTCGGGCCCCGCGACGATTGACCTATTCGGCAAGCCGGGAATGCCAACCCAAGGTTCCTTTGACGGAAGCCATATTTATGCCGACAACGGCGTCTATACCGTAACCGTCACCATCAGCGACGACGATGGCGGCACCACATCGCAGACTTTTGAAGTCACGGTCAATAATGTAGCGCCTACGCTCATTGTGCCCGGCGATCAGGTTGTCGATGAAGGAGACTTGTTATCGCTGCCCAATATCGGCCAGTTCACCGACCCCGGTTTCGACAATCCGCTCAATGTCGGCGGGGAGCTCACCGAACGTTTCACCTATGCAATTGATTGGGGTGACGGTTCGCCTGTCAACTCGGGACCGGCACCGATCAATGTTCCCGGAGGACCGGGCGTGCTGACGGCTGGTTCGTTCAGCGGCGCGCACACCTATGCGGCGGCTGGGTACTACACCGTGACCGTCACGGTCAATGACGACGACGGTGGCTCGTCCGTCGGTACCTTCATGGTGACCGTCCGTAGCGTTGCACCGATTCTGATCACCGCGCCGAACCAACTCACGAACGAAGGCTCACTGCTATCGGTCGACAAGATCGGACAGTTTACGGATCCTCGCATCGGCGGCGCGGCTTCCTATACCTATTCCATCAATTGGGGAGATGGCAATCCGGTCGATTCAGGTCCGGCTACTGTTAATCCAGGCGGTGGCGAAGAGGGAATTGTCACCGGCTCCTTTAACGGAGCGCATACCTACGCCGACAACGGGTTGTACACGGTTGTCGTAACAATTGTGACCTCCGATGGCCGCTCCGCCAGCCAGGCGCTGCACGTACAGGTCAATAATGTCGCACCGACGCTCGTCGTGGGTCCCAATCAAATCGTTCCACTTGGACAACTTCTACAGTTGCCGGGTGTTGGAAAGTTCAGCGACCCGGGTTTCGACAACCCGCTCAACGTCGGTGGCGAAGTGACCGAGCGCTTCACCTTCTCGATTAGTTGGCAGGATGGCACGCCTCTCACGGCTGGACCGGCGACGATTACTTCGCCGGGCTCACCGGGCGTCCTCACGTCCGGGTCGTTCAACGCCCAACACCTGTTCGCCAGCACGGGAACCTTCACGGTCAAAGTCAGCCTGGCCGACGATGACGGTGGTGTGGCCGTCGGAACGTTTCAGGTGACTGTGTTTGTGCTACGCCCGCCTCCGCAAGCGCTTTTTTTGCCGCCCGGTGGAGGAGGTGGAGGACAACCACCACCTCCAGTTCCCGTGGGAGGTATCGATCCTCGCGCCGCGCCGCCGAGCCCGCTGTCGCGAATCGATTTCCGCGGAGCACGCATTGCCTCAGTCGCCGGCGCCGAACCGCGTCTGGTGTTGCGCGTCGTCACTCCAGGCGGCTTGGAGGAACGTTCGCGCGACGAACCGCTACCAGATGAACTGCTCAACAATTTACGGGCGCTGTTCAATAGGCTTCCCGACGGGCACTACCGCATTTATCAGATTCAGCCGGATGGTATTGAGCGGCTCGTCGTCGATGTGCTCGTCCATGAAGGGCGGAGTATCCAACTCGATCCGGAGGCGATGCCTGTCGATGGCCCACCAGTCGAAGATGGTGCCCAGCTCGATTCCCCACCCCGGGCAATCCCCACGGCCGACGATGCGACAAGCGAAATCGCGCGTGCGGTAACGACAAAGCCCGAGGCTCCCACCGAGCCTACAAATGAAGAGCACCGTTCCGCGGCGGCGATTCCACTCGGGATTGCCGGCGCGGCCCTAACGGCTCCGCGTTTGCGGTTGAGACGACTTCGCCGGCAATTGCCCGAAGACGAGTCGCGCCGGTTGACGAAGCTTCATCGCATCCTGCGCCGAGAGAGGTAGTTCTCCAATGCTCATTTGTCCAGGCTGCAAGAGCATCCTCAAACGTTTGCCCGAGGACGGCAACTGCCCGCATTGCGGCTACGCAATCAAAGGTGCCGGCACATCAACGGAGGGACCGCATGCGCCAACGCTCGATGTCACCGCTGAGTTCGGCGAACCGCCAGTTTCCCCTGCGGTCACCCACAAAGGCACTCCCGACGCGACCCTCGAGTTCCACGGAAGCGAACAGCGATCGATCAACATTGCCCCCCGCAAGTTGTCCCGACAAAGCGTTGAACTGATCACCAACACCTGGCAAGGCGCCGTCGAGGGCGACGCGACGGAACGTTCTTCGCTCAAAGTCGAAAGCCAGGCAGCCAGCGGTAGTGACGCCGGATCGTCACTGGTTGTCAATCTCCGCGGACTTCGCGGTGTGGAAGAAAAGGCGACGCCCCGCCCTACGACCAGCGCCGATTACGAGCTACTGCAGGTGATCGGCAAAGGCGGCATGGGCGTGGTTTACTCTGCGCGGCAGGCGTCAGTTGATCGCCTTGTGGCCGTCAAGATGATTCGGCCGCAAGTGGCTGCCAATCCTGAGCGGCGCGAAAAGTTCCTGTCCGAAGCGGTCGTCACCGGCGATCTCGACCACCCGAACATCGTGCCGATCTACGAACTGGGCGCGGACGAGCACAATGCGCTGTTCTACTCGATGAAGCGCGTACAGGGCACACCCTGGTCGCACGTCATTGGCAAGAAACCGATGGGCGAGAATCTAGAGATTCTCATGAAGGTGGCCGATGCCGTCGCTTTTGCTCACGCCAACGGGGTCGTGCATCGAGATCTAAAGCCCGAAAATGTGATGCTTGGTGACTTCGGAGAAGTGCTGGTGATGGACTGGGGGTTGGCCCTGGCGACCGCCAGCTTTCGTCACGCGGAGTTCGTCACCGGGCGCGACAGCATGGGTGGCACGCCGGCCTACATGGCGCCGGAAATGGTCACGGGGCCCTTTGAGCTGATCGGTCCACCGTGCGACATCTATCTGCTCGGGGCACTTCTATTCGAGGTGGCCACGAGTCTACGTCCGCATCATGGCAAGTCGGCGCAGGAATGCTTGCTGGCTGCCGCGCGAAACGAAATCCAGCCGACCGAAAAATCGGGGGAGTTGCTGGATATTGCCTATCGGGCAATGGCCACGCAACCCGCTGATCGCTACGCCAGTGTGCAGGAATTTCAATCGGCGCTCCGCGACTATCACTCGCACATGGAGAGTATTTCGCTCTCCACGCGCGCCGATCAAGAGTTGGCCCATGCGAAACAGGCCGGCGATTATCAAAGCTTTGCCCGAGCCCTGTTCGGATTTGAAGAAGCACAGGCGTTGTGGAACGGAAACGCCCGGGCGCGAACAGGGGTTGGAGAAACACAACTGGCTTATGCCACGAGTGCGAAGCTCAAGGGCGACTTTGAGTTGGGAGCCTCGCTGCTCGATGCGAGTAACCCCGAGCACATCAAATTGCGCAGCGAGCTGGAGGCCGCTCAACAAGAACGGTCGGCCAGGCAGAAATGGCTCTCACGATTCAAGCGGATCGCCGCCGCGTTGGCGGTGGTGGTTGTCGGCGTAATCTCAATCGCCTTGGTGCTTGTAACGACGGCGAAAAACCGCGAGGCCGAGCAACGCCGATTCGCCGAGCAGCAAACGGTGATCGCTAACGAGCAGCGCCAAGAAGCGGAAACGCAAACGAAAATTGCCAACGACGAACGAGAACGGGCCGTCGAGCAGACGAAGATCGCCAACGAGCAGCGCCGAGAAGCGGAAACGCAAACGAAAATTGCCAACGACGAACGGGAAAAAGCCAACGAGGCACAACGTCAAGCCCAGGTTGAGCGCGACAAGGCCCAAGCGGCGCGCGTCGTCGCCGAGGAAAAAGAAGCCGAGGCAATTTCCGCCCGTCATGGCGAAGAACGTGCGGCTTACGTGGCCCGCATCGGCATGGCCGCTGCCAAGATCGAGGAGAACGCCTTCGATACGGCGACGGCGCTCCTCGCCGATTGCCAGCCGGCGGAACTCCGCGATTGGGAATGGGGATACCTGAAGCGACTGTGCAGCCGTGGTCTCGATTTCCCGGCCGAGGGTGCCGTGAGAGCCGTGGCTTTTTCTCCGGACGGCGAATGGTTTGTCACGGCCGGCGATGATGCGCATCTGCATGCTTGGGACCGCAAGAGTGGGCAACAAAAGTGGGCCTGCAAATCGAGCAGTCCCATCTACGCCGCGGCCATCTCGTCCAACAGCAATCGCATCGCGGCGGCGGGCGACGACGGCCAAATTCACCTTGTCGATGCGCACGATGGCGATCTGGTCGGAAAAATGTCTGGCCATTCTGGGCGAATACTCAGCCTCGACTTTTCTCCCGATGACCGCTGGGTGGTTTCCGCAGGCAGCGATGGCTCGGCGCGCGTGTGGGAGGTTACCAAACAACGAGAGACGGAAGGCTCCCCGCTACGCGGTCACTACGGTCCGGTTTGGGCGGTAGCCTTTGGTGCTGATAAAAGCCAAATTGTCACGGCCGGAGACGATGGCCGAGTGATTATCTGGAAGTTCGAGCCCTCGCAGGCGCGCTCTAACGATCGCCTCGTGGCACGGAAAGTTTTCCTCGGACATCAAGGCGCCGTTTTCGCCGCAGCGTTCTCCCCTGACGGTCGACAAGTGGTCACCGGCGGCTACGACAAGCGCGTGCTCATCTGGCAACCCGATACGATCGCAGACGTCGATCTCAGACAACTCGTGGCGACCGGACAACCGCTCGCACCTCAAGATAGCCGGGCGTTGGAAGGACACGCCGGTCCTGTTCGCTCGGTGCAATTCTCTCCCGACGGCCAGTACGTACTCTCGGGAGGAGACGACAACACCATGCGGATTTGGGAAGTTCTCACCGGCCGGCCCCACGCACAACTAAAGGGTCATAGCCGACCGGTGCAATCCTGCGCAATTGCGCCGGATGGTCAACAAATTGTCTCGGGCGGCCAGGAAGGAGAAATCAAGTTGTGGGATCTCGTGGACTACAAGGCGGCACCGCAAGGTGTCGCGCTTGTGGGTCATGCCGACGCCGTATTAGCTGCCGCGTTTTCGCATGATGGAAATCGTGTCATCACGGCGGGCAACGACCATGTCGCTCGTGTGTATCAAGCTGATACGGGCAAGCCCGTCGTGACGCTCAACGAAGGACACGATTTCTTGGCAACCCGAGCGGCCTATTTCCACGACGGCCGCCGGTTGCTGACCGCGGGCGGTGACCGCACGACCCGCATTTGGGACGCCGCCACTGGCAGCCAATTGCAAACGCTCGAACACACGGGCCGCAATGCAACGATTGCCGTTTCGCGCGACGGAAGGTGGATTTTAACCGGCAATAGCGAACCAGACGAACGTGCACAGCGCACGTTCGACACTCGTGTGCAGTTGTCACTGTGGCGAGTCGATCCCGAAGGCAATCACGCCGAGCGGCAGATGCTCGCCGATACGGCCTTTGGAACCGGGCATGCTGCCCTCGTCACGGCGCTGGCAATTTCACCTGACGGACTACTCCTCTTTTCTGGCGATGAGGCCGGCACCGGCAAGTTTTGGCACACGACCACCGGCACATTGGCGCGTACGCTTAGAGGCCACACGGCCGGAATCACGGCCGCCCATTTCACGCCCGACGGCAAGCGACTGCTAACGTCTAGTTTGGACGGCACGGTAGCCCAGTGGGACGTTGCAAGCGGGCAAGAACTTCCCGCGATGCTAGTATTAGGAGATCTCCAACGGCGCGACGCGTTCGATATGCCCGTCATCGGTCTGGCAATCTCGCCGGACGGCCAGCAAGTGGCAACGCTGTCAGAGGATAGTCCAGGCGGCACGCGACAGTGTATTGTCCGACTGTGGGACATCGACCAGGGGACGGCCGCCGGTGAAGTCTATCGCGGGCCAGAGGCACTTTCCTCCATTGCCTACACGACTGACGGTCGCGGGCTTCTCCTAGCGGGCACGCTCGTTCAATCAAATGAAACGGAAGGAGGGATCGTGCGACGCTTCGACCTGGTCGCCAGAGTCGAAGTGACCGCGCCGGGTGGTGGGCCGTATCTCGACCTGTCCAATCGCCATGAGGGAATTTGGGCGGCTCTCGATGCACCACGCGGCGCCGGCGTGCTTACGATCGGCGGGAACGGCGCGGCGCTGTGGCCAGCCGGTAATTCCGACCGGCCGGAACTTCAGTTCAAGCCGCACAGCGGCATCACCTCCACGGCTTTTTCCGCAAGCGGCAAGTTCGCCGTCACGGGGGGATCGGATCGACGGGCCAAGATCTGGAATATCAGCACCGGGCTGGCCGAGTTGCAACTTCCGGCCGAACATAACGGCCCGCTAAGCAGCGTCCAATTCTCACCGGCGGAGGAAAACCTCCTACTTACAGCCTCAGAAGACGGGACCGTGCGGCTGTGGCATTGGCCCACTCGCAAAGTGCTGCATGTCCTCCATCACGCGACAGACCCCAACGAGCCGGCGGCCCCCTTGGCGGCAGTTTTCTCCCCGAACGGCAATCAAGTACTGACCGCGGGAAACGACTCGACGCTTCGAATTTGGAACGTCGCCGACGGCGTCAGCGTGGCCACATGGCGCGGCACCGCCCCCGTGCATGCCGTGGCGTACTCGCGCGATGGACAAAGAATCATTGCCGGTTTTGCAAATGGCGAAGCGGTCGTGTTCGACGCCGTGACTCATGAAAAACTTACGCGCTATGCAGGCCATACGGACATCGTCGGTGCCGTGGGCTTTTCACCTGACGGTCGACGCGCCCTCACGGGCAGCCGCGACCGATTGGTCAAAATATGGGACGCCGAACTGGAGCGAGCGGAACCGATTGCAAATGCACCTGGATCTCCGAACTCGGGCGCACCGACAAGCGGTAAAGAACTACTCACGCTACGCTATCACGACCAGGCCGTGACGTCCGTCGGATTTTCATCGGACGGGCGTCTCGTACTTAGCGCAAGTCTCGACGGTACGGCCATTCTTTGGCCCACGGCGCCGTGGCAATAGAGAAAGGCTCGCTCGTCTGGTCAGCCGAGCAAGTCAGCCAACAGTTCGTCGTCGATAGCCAATTCGGTCAGCGACTCATGACTCACGAGGCTATTGGATTGCTTTACGGAGTCTGTCGCCATCAAGTGCGCTACCGTGTCCTGGTGCCCTAGGCGTCGATTGTCATGGGGTATTGCACCGACTAAATCGGGACTCGACTGTGTTTTGCTATCGTCGCCTGTAACCGCCAACGCGGAAGCCACTGCATTGCCACCGTCGCCGGCGGGAATCGAAGCAGCGGCCGGCAAGTCGATCTTGGTGAGTACGCCGCCGTTCAGTCGTGCGGCGATTTGATCTCCGGCGTTCACGAGGCCATCACGGTTGAAGTCGAAAGCATTTGTGATCGCGACGTCAAAGCCGATGTTCGTTCGCGCCTCAATCTCGTCACTGGCGTTCGTTACTGCCAGCGTCGGAGTGCCCGAACCCGTATCACCGACGCGGTTGCCAAAGTAGAACACATCCGACGCGGGTAGCCCAGTATTCGAGTCGAATCCGCCTGTCAAGTCGTCCCCTTTCACCGTTACTTCAAGCCACGTGTTTTCAATCTGACTGTCGGCCCAGGTGATCTCGACGCGGTCGGCACCGTTGATGCCGGCACCCGGACGAACACTCACGGCGGCAGGGGCGGGTGCCGTCTGCCAGGTTCCAGGTACATTGTCGCTTCCTGTGCGAAAAAGGAAATCATCGGCCGTGATCGGCCCGGCCAAACCGGCAACGTCGACGATCAATCCATTGATCCCGCGCGTGTAGCTTGAGATATTTCCAAACGTGGCCGGCCCACTGCCCGGCAAATAAGCTTGCTTATCGGCCGCGATCGCAAGATCATCGGCGGCGCTAATGGCGGAGTCGTTGCCGTCAAACTTTGAATGGTTATAGAACAGTGCTCGTCCTACGACCGCCGGCAGCGCAACACCGAAATCGAGACCGGCGACCGACACCCCGGAATCGACTGTCAAATCATAGCCACCACTCGGCGGAGCCGTTTGGACGTACCCAGGCTGATTGACCAAGCGAATGTGGTGCGTGCCGGAACTCGAAAACGCAAATAGGTAGCGCCCTTGCGCGTCGGTCGTGGTGCTTGGTTCCGGCATGCTGGTCGTGATTTCCAGCTCGAAATCATCAAGCGTGCCACCGCTGCCCCCCACGATATCGCTGACCAGCAGTTTCCACGTGCCGTTAGGATTCTTGCCAATTATTCCCGCCAGCGATCCGAGCGGGCGAAATGTGCCGCTATAAGGAGCGGCAGCGTCGCTGATTGACGTCGCTGCTTCGTCGTCAAACCGGGTATCGAGCATGCTGGTCCCACCCGTTGGGTTGACGGCCATTAACGTCGTCGTCGTCCCGTCCGGTTTGGTCAAGGCAAGAACGAGATTTGAAATGTTCGAATGCTGGAGTGTCAGCCGAACATTCACGTCGAGAATCGTACCACCCAGCCCGGACGTAACGATCGTTGACCGCACTGCGCCCAGTGTCGGAATCGCACGTGGCGTATCGGAAGCGATAATCGTGCTTGTCGGGGTTGCGTCCCAGACTCCATTACCGTTCACGTCGTCAAATACCGTCCAGCCCGCAAGCCCGTTTTCGTCCAGGCCAAAGTTACCGTCGCGATTGGCATCAAAATAAACGTTTCCTTCAATCGACGGGGCCAGAACGTCGGCGGTCAGCGTGTATTGGCCGATGTCACCGTAGTTGCCTTGTGACGCCACCACGACTCGATAGCTCCCCGCCTGCAGGTCGGCCACGATCATGGCGCCGAAGCTGTCGGTGGGTGCGTCCGACGTGATCAACGTTCCGTCCGCATTGCGAAGCTCCAGTCGCGCGTCGAGATTATTCTGGGCCGGCAACGTCAAAGTCAGTGTGACTTGCCCCGCATCGGTGTCAAACGCGAAATAGTCGAGGTCGCTGATCGTGGTAATCACGCCGCTCGCTTGCAGGTGCCCATCAAGGCTGGGAATAGGTGCCGCCGTGGCCGCGGTGTTCCCATAGTCGTCCGGTCGGTAACCAAAACCGTTCTGCGCTCGGCTAATGGTCGCCAAGTCGTCCTGCATGACGCCCGGGCCTTCGGACGAAGTGCCATACCACCACAGCCCTCGGGTAGCGCTATAGCTATTGCCCATGATCGGCGCGGTGCCGTTCCCGGGACCCGTATAGTATTCAGCCAACTTTTGCCCGGACGAGTTGTACTGGCTCTGGTGATTGAGCCCAAAGGAGTGGCCGGTCTCGTGCGAGCTGGCCTCGGCCACAAACTTCGGGTTTCCGTTGCTTAGGTGATCGGGAAACACGAAAACCGTATTGACGACGCTGTTTGTAAAGCTATTGACGTAGGCGATTCCCCCATAGGATCCGCCAGTCCAGGCGCCGTCGCCCCCGATGGAAACACGCACGGCGACACCGTTGGCAAAGCTTGACGGTTCGACCGTCGTTACGTTCAGGTCAAAGGGTGAAAAGTCTTCGGACACCTGTTCCCAGATTTGTTCGATCGCCGATAGTTCACTATCGCTGAATGAGCTGGGATCGCCATCACGGTCGTAGACCGGTGTCGTGACGCTGCCGTAGCTGCCCCAGCTTGGCTCGTAGTTCCCGTCGAAGTCGAGATACACCGACGCCGCCGCGCCTAGCAGGCTGTTCAATGCAGGAATGCTCGACAGCGAATGCAAGGGCTCGGTCCCCAGTGCCGGCACGATGTCACCGGGAACAGGCTCTTGAAAAATTGGCTGAACCACTGGATCACTGTCGCCGTCATCGTAACCGGCGTGCAGCAGCCGGCGGACCTCCAATCCCTCGACATGCAGGTATCCACGGGTTCGCCAACTTGACATCGCGCGTCGGGCGCGCACGCCAAATGGAAAGAGTCGCTCGCGACGTGCCATGGTCAGCGTCTGCCTTTGGAGTGGCCGGTTACGGGCGGTCTTCGCAGACATCGCGCCAGAGATTGGCGGCGCCGGCAAACTGCAAGACCGAATCACCTGTTCCACGTGAGGTCGTTCTGCGCCAGCGCAAAATGCAATTCACGCGCGAAAACATACCCGAATTGTTCGACCGAAGTCAACCATGCGAGGGGTCAACCTGGCTGCAATCCACAACTCGCCTGGAGTGGCTGCCGGCCTGGCCGCTCGCTCAAAGAGTTTGACACAGATTGGATACTGTATACAATGAGCCGCGATTCCCGCCCTCCGGCCCCAAGACCGCCAACCGATGCCGCAGTACAACAGCCTCGACTCACCGACCAAAAGCCGCTTGGTCCTCGGACTTCGCGAGCAAATCGTCGAACAACTGCGCGACGATCTACTCTCCGGCCGCATCGGCGAAGGAGAGCGCCTCGTCGAGCAGGAACTCGTGCATCGCTTCGGAGTTAGCCGAACTCCCATTCGCGAAGCGATTGTGCAATTGAGTCACGAAGGCCTTCTTGAGTCCCTTCCGCACCGCTCCGTGCGCGTGGCAGCAACCCCACCCGACGAAATTCGCGAATTGATCCTGCCCGTCCGGGCCACTCTGGAATCGTTTGCGCTGACGACGATCTTTGAGAGTCTGACGGTGGAGGATTTCCGAATATGGGAAGAACTCCTCGATCGACTCAAGACGGCATGCAAGCGCCGCGACTGCGCTGAAACGGTAAACTGCGACATTGCGTTTCATCGTTCCATTATTCGCCGAGCAGGTCAAAAGGATCTGGAAGCGATCTGGTCGGCGATTGTGGTACGTGTGCGTTCGCATTTCTGGCAATCGCATCGCGGCTATAAGGATTTGATGGACCTGTATCGCGAGCACAAACAGATCGTCGATGTGTTCCGCCGAGGAAACAAACTGGCGGCCGTCGAGGCGTTAGTCAAAAGCATGACCTTGGCTGAATAACGACCCTTCCCGCGACCCCGGTATGAGCATGAACCGGTGCCCAGCGAGAAAACATGCGCGTCACTCAAAACGGTATGCCTCCCTGGTGCTGACCGTGGGTTTGGCAATTCTTGGTCTGCTGCCTGGCAACGTGATTGCCGAGGGCGATGAAGCAGCTGCCGTCGACGCACGCTATTTTTCCCAGAAAGTCCAGCCGATCTTCGCAGCCAGTTGCGAGTATTGCCACGGCGGCGATACCCAGAAGTCGGCCCTGAACCTGAGCACTCCGGAGGGGATCCGCCGAGGCGGGGAGTCGGGGCCAATTCTCGACTTTGAGAACCCGCGCGAGGGAAAACTGTACGAATACGCGCACGAGCGCATTATGCCGCCGGCCGACGAAGGCCAACTTGATGACGAGGACATCGCCATCATCGAACGCTGGATCGACGCGGGTGCGCCGATGGGCAATACGGCCCAAGTCGCCGAAAAGCAGCTTTCCGAGCACGACGTTCTGCCGACGTTGCTGTTGCGATGTGCCATTTGCCATGGACGTCAACGACAAGAAGGTGGGCTCGACGTGCGGAGCGTCGCCAGCCTGCTCAAGGGAGGTAAGTCGGGCCCGGCAATCGTTCCCGGAAATCCGGCCGAGAGTTTGATTCACAAGCGAATTCATGCGGGCGAGATGCCGCCCCGTAAAACGTTGGCGTTTTACTCGGTCAGGCCGGTGACGGAAATCGAACGCGAAACTCTCGCAAAATGGATTGCTGCCGGTGCACCTCGCGGCGATATCAAACCCGACATTGCCAACGGACAGCCCGATCCGCTCGTGACCGACGAAGATCGACGGTTCTGGTCGTTTCAACCGCCCAAGTCAATCGAACCACCGCCGGTTCGAGCGACAGACAAGGTCCGCAATCCGGTCGATGCGTTCGTGCTGGCAAAGCTTGAAGAGCACAAACTGTCACTCTCGCCCGAAGCGGACAGACGAACGCTCGCACGACGCGTGTATTTCGATCTTATCGGCCTGCCACCAACGCCCGACGAAATCGATGCATTTGTGATTGATACCAGTCCCGCTGCTTATGAACAACTTGTCGAAAAGATTTTGGCCTCTCCGCACTACGGCGAGCGCTGGGGACAGTATTGGCTCGATTTGGCCGGCTATTCCGACTCGGAAGGCATTCAGAATGCCGATGTGGTTCGACCTTATGCCTGGCGATTTCGCGATTACGTGATCCGCGCTTTTAACGGCGATAAACCCTACGATCGCTTCCTGCTCGAACAACTGGCCGGCGACGAACTGGCCGACTATGAGAACGCGCCGAAAATCACTCCTGAGATCTACGACAATCTCGTGGCTACCGCATTCCTGCGTTTGGCGGCCGATGCCACGTATGCGCCGATCACCGGCTTCGTCACTGATCGGCTGGAAGTGATTGACGACGAAATCGAAGTCTTCAGTTCGGCAGTGCTCGGCTTGACGATCAAATGTGCCCGCTGCCACTCACACAAGTTCGACCCGATTCCGCAGCGCGATTACTATCGCTTGGCCGCGACGCTCAAGGGCGCGCTCGACGAACACGATTGGGTGCCGCCGCGCACCGGCGGACCGGACCAACCCAAGGACGACGCGTCATCGGTACTGCCGTACGTGACGACGGCCGAACGCGAAGCCTGGGAGGCCGCTGGTGCCAAGCCGGAAGATCAGCCGATGATTCGCGCCGTATGGGACCGCGGCGAGCCGTCGCCAACATACATCTTGCGCCGCGGCAACTACTTGACACCTGGGACGCTGGTCGGCCCTGGTGTGCCTTCAGTGCTGACCGATGGCCGCACGCGTTTCAAGGTTTCGCCCCCGTGGCCCGGCGCAGAAAACTGGCCGCCGCTTGGCCTTGGCTAAATGGGTGACGCAAAAGAGTCATCCACTCACCGCCCGCGTGATGGTGAACCGCCTCTGGAAACATCACTTCGGTGAAGGTTTGGTGAAGTCGCTGGACAATTTCGGTACTACGGGTGCCCCGCCGACCCATCCGAAGCTTCTTGACTGGCTCGCCGTGTATTTCACCGATCACGACTGGAGCGTCAAGCAGATGCATCGGCTACTAATGACCAGCTCGGTCTATCGCCAGTCGTCAAACGTGACGGACGAGCACCTCCGACTGGATCCTGACGATGCCCTCCTCTCACGCATGCCATTGCGGCGGATGGAGGGCGAAGTGCTGCGCGATGCCCTATTGTCGGTCGCGGGCAAGCTGAATGAGCGCCCCTTCGGCCCCCCAGATCCACTGTCTGCCAACGCCGCGGGACTCGTCACGGTCCAAGCCGATGGCCAGGGGATGTGGCGTCGCAGCATCTATTCTCTCAAGCGGCGGACTCAGCCGGTGACCATGCTGCAGAATTTCGACGTGGCAAGCATGGATCCCAACTGCGTCGAGCGGCGCGAGTCGATCGTGGCCCCCCAGGCACTGCAGTTAAAAAACAGTACGCTCGTGCGCAACCTGGCCAGGTCTTTCGCCGACCGAGTTTGGAACGTTGCCGGCGCGGACGAAAAGCGGCAGATCGAAGTCGCCTACTGGCTCGCAGCCGGGCGACCGCCAACTGACCTGGAAGTGTCGGCGGCCGGCAATGGTCTGAGCAAGCTGAAAGCCGCCTGGACCAGCGTCGCCGCAGGGACGCGTCACGAACTGCTCGCTACGACCCATCTTTGGATTCGTGAATCAGCGCCAGACAACGTTTGCGAGAACGATTTGATCTCGGTCTGGTCGCGGGCTGCCGCCGACGGGGCACGACGGATTGGTGTCCTGGAGTTCGACGTCAGCCAGCTGGCTAAGATGCCGATCAAGGACGCGTATCTGGAACTCGGCCAGATCGACCCAGGCGCGATTCATCAGTTCGCGGCGGTCATTCCATCCGGTGTAACCGGACTCAACTGGACGCGTTTTGTCTTGGAAAAACAAGACCGAGCACAAAACCTTGCGGCGCTTGGACGACTCGAATTGTCAGCCGATGATCTGCATTCGGGAAACTACGTCCGTTCTCGATCAGCCACGGCCGGCGATTTCCAACTCTTACAGAATGCGATCCGGTCTGACGGTAAGCTGGCCCTGGCGCTAACCGCCGAGGAAGACGGTAAAGCATATCGCCAGGACTGGGACGACGGCGTGCATGGGACCACACGCGGAAGCACGCCGCGGTTAATCGTCATCGAGGATCGTATCGACGATGAGGCCGCATCTCGCAAGGCGCTCGAAAACTTCTGCCACGCACTCTTCAATTCCGCCGCTTTCCTGTACATCGACTAAGGTGCACGACATGGCTCAAAAGCCAATCCACGCCAGGCTATCTCGCCGCCTATTTTTCGAACACGTCGGCGCGGGATTCACCGCAGTGGCACTGACCTCCCTGCTGAACGACGACGTGCTGGCCGGCGGACTTGCCAAAACCGCGGAAAAGTCCGTGCCGTCCGACCTGGTGGCCCGCAATCCGCATTTCGAACCACGTGCCAAAGCCGTGATTCACTTGTTCATGAACGGTGGTCCCAGTCAGATGGACTTGTTCGATCCCAAGCCAGAGCTGGCGCGGCGGCACGGCCAGCCTTATTTCGACCAGATTGCCGGCGAGGTCGAAAACCCGCACGAGGCTGGAGCCTTGATGAAGAGCCCGTTCAAGTTCGCCCAGTATGGCGAGTCGGGCATGTGGGTATCCGACGCCATGCCCCACTTGGCCAAATGCACTGACGAGATCTCGGTCATTCGCTCGATGCACACCGTCAACATCACGCACGAGCCGGCGATCTTCCAGATCCAAAACGGACGCATGTTGCCCGGTTACCCCAGTCTGGGCTCCTGGATAACCTATGGACTGGGCACCGAGAATCAGAATCTGCCCGCGTATGTCGTGCTCGACGATCCCCAAGGGCTGCCTGTGAACGGCACGCAGAATTGGCAATGCGGTTTCTTGCCGCCCGTTTTTCAGGGGACGCGTTTTCGATCGCAAGGCGCTCCGGTGCTGAACCTCAACCGGGACTTCGACGAACCAGACGAGATCACGCCCATCGAACGACAGCTGGCTGGCCTGCTCGATGACGCACACCGTCGCCAGCGTCCTAATCATCCGCGGCTCGAAGCCCGCATTGCAAGTTACGAACTCGCAGCCCGGATGCAAATGTCGGCATCCGATACACTCGACCTGACCAAAGAATCAGCAGCCACGATGGAACTTTATGGGATTGGCAAGGAGCCAACCGATTCGTACGGTCGCCGCTGCCTCATGGCGCGGCGGCTGGTCGAGCGGGGTGTCCGATTCGTGCAGATCTTTATCGATGGCCAGATCTGGGACAATCACGCAAAACTTGCCAGCGCAATGAAGTCTGCCTGCGATCGTACCGATCTGCCGGTGGCTGGGTTGCTGCAAGACCTGAAACAGCGAGGGATGCTCGACGACGTCCTGGTGCTGTGGGGCGGTGAAATGGGCCGACTCCCCATTGCCCAGATCGGCGCCGGAATGGACGCCGCAAATGCCGGCCGCGATCACAACAAACGTGCGATGTGCGGATGGATGGCCGGTGGCGGTGTCAAGCGCGGCCTCACTTATGGTTCGACCGATGAACTCGGTTTTGCCGCGGCTGAAAATCCAGTCAGCGTCAGCGATTGGCATGCAACCGTGCTCCACCTGCTGGGTCTCGACGTCGAAAAACTGACCTATTACCGCAACGGATTCGATGAGAAGTTGACCGGCGTGGCCGAGGCCCGAGTCATCGAAGACTTACTTGCGTAAGTCGAGTCATCCGACTTGCCAATATGGCACCTCCAGATAGGCATGTCTCGCCATGCGCACCGGGCTCCACGATACGCGTATATCGACCCCAAGCCGCTCTCCACATTTGCCGTCTTGCCGAGCCCTATGACAGGGCTATTGCAGCACTTGTCGATGGTTCCCGAGCCGCCATTTGCCAGCAGCCGGTCCCAGAAACGCAACCTACATTTCTTTTGAGGGTTGCGAATCCCTGCGGATCGGCATCGACCTCGTTCGGGAGAAAGCTTATGTCGACTACCTCCACGAAAGATACCCGCGAGAGCCTGCTCGCGACATTGCTGTCTGACGAGGCGTTTCGTCCGGCAGAACCCCACTCGTTGGACGAAGCCGGATTGCCCGCATCGTTGGTCGAAGCGCAAGTCTGCAAATACCTCTCGCTCGTGGGCACAACGAGTGGCCGCGCGATTGCCGACCACTTGTGCTTGCCGTTCGGCCTGCTCGAGCCAATCTACAAGGATCTCCGCACGCGGCAGATTATCGTACACACTGGATCGGCGGCGCTCAGCGACTACAGTTACGCCCTGACCGAGCAAGGTCGCGCCCGCGCTCAAACCTACTTCGAGGCCTGCGCGTATATCGGTCCCGCCCCGGTGCCGCTGTCCGATTACGTGCTGTCGGTCGAGGCCCAAACGATTCGAGCGGAAGCGCCAGAGCGCAGCCAACTCACTGACGCGTTTTCGGATATTTGCGTCGAACATGAACTTTTCGAGACGCTGGGACCGGCCATCAACTCCGGGGCCGGCCTCTTTCTCTATGGAAACCCCGGCAACGGCAAATCGACTTTGGCCACGCGAATTACCATGTGTTTTGGCCAGCATATCTGGGTGCCCCACGCCCTGATCGAAGACGGCCAGATCATCAAGCTCTACGACAACGCGTATCACGAGGCAGTCGAGAAACGCGAGGAAAGCATCCTGCGATCGGCGAATTTCGATCGCCGCTGGATCAAGATCCGACGTCCCACGGTTGTCGTGGGCGGAGAACTGACGCTGGACAGCCTGGAAATCAGGCACGATCCTCGGGCCAACGTCAGTGAAGCCCCGTTGCAACTGAAGAGCAACTGTGGCTGTTTGCTGATCGACGACTTTGGCCGACAGCGTATCGAACCGGCCGAGTTACTCAACCGTTGGATCGTTCCGCTGGAAGCCCGGCAAGACTACCTGACCTTGTCCACGGGCAAGAAATTCCAGGTACCATTTGAGCAGTTGATAATCTTCTCAACGAACTTGGAGCCGAGTGATCTGGTCGACGAGGCCTTTCTGCGACGCATTCCCTACAAGATCGAAATCGACAATCCGAACCCTGAAGAGTTTCATACGCTGTTTGAACTCTATTGCCAGAAGTTCGAGTGCGAGTACCGTCCGGAGGTTGTTGACTATCTGTTGGAGAAACACTACCAGGGCAAACGGCCCCTGAGACGGTGTCATCCGCGCGACTTGCTGGGCCAGGTACGTAACTACTGTGCCTATAACGATCTGCCGGTCGAGATGCTGCCGGAGTACTTTGACCGCGTGGTTGATAGCTACTTCACGGTGGTGATCAACAAGTAAGCGAGTAAGTCGGCCCCAACTCGCCTCTTGGCAGGGTTGAATCGACGCACACCCAACTCGCTACTCCATTTCAAGCGGTCGCACATCGGGCACCAACAGGTAGTCGCTGTTGTCGCAGTATTCGAGCTCGGAAACAAGACTGGCACTTTTCACGGGCCGCGACAGCGCCACCAGGCTGTTGCAAGTGACGAATCCTACCGGTCTCCCCGCCGTGACGGCCATCACCAGCGAATTGTTGTCGCGTGTAAAATAGTCCATTAGTTCAGCCAGGCTCGCGTCATCGTTAAACGACTGGATGCCGGTCGTCATCGCATCACGAACGGTGCGGGAATCATCCGTTTCGGCCAATTCAGCCAGACTCACGCGCTCGCATACTCCAAGCAACTTGCCTTTTGCGTCGACCACCGGAATCCCGTCGAGCCGCGTGCGATCAAGAAGTTCAATTGCCTCGGCCACCGGCTCGCTTGGACCCAGAAACACCGTGCAAGGCGTCATAACATCGCGGACGGTTGTATGCTCAAAGAGCTTGTCCGCGGCACCAAATTCATTGCCGTGCGACGCTTGTTCCGTCCACGTGACGACACAATTGCGCCCTAGCTTCTTGGCACTATGCAAGGCCTGAACCGCGCGGTCAATCAATTGCTCGGCCCGCTCTGAGGCCTCGCAGCCGGCCACGCCGACGCTTACAGTGACGGTGCAATGCGTTTCGCCGATCTTGAAGCTGCACGCGGTAAGCGCCTCGCGTGCATTCTCGGCCCATTCCGCCCCCGTCTCCTCATTCGTGCCGGGCAGCATCACGCAAAAGCGGTCGACGCCCAAACAACCTAGCACCTCGGAACCAACCCGCAAACGACTAAGCTCTTGTGCAAAGGCTTGCAGCAGGGTGTCGGCCGCAGCCGCGCCATGCAGCCTGTTGATACGGGAAAAGAAGTCGATATCCAGCACCACGCAGGCCACGCGCGGAGTCCCGGCGTGGTCGGCAAGTTGCCGCCGCAAGTGGGCGGACATCGCCGCGCGGCTGAGCAGCCCCGTCAGCGGATCGACGCGACTCTGTTGACTCACGCGCCGATCGTATTCCAGCACGCGGGCGGCAGACCTCATCCGCGAAAGGAGTTCGCCGTAGGCCACCGGCTTGATCAAGAAGTCGTCGATCCCCGCTTCGAGCGCTTCGTGCAATTGCTGTACGTCCGGTTCGTCGACCAGCACGAACTTGAACGGCGCGCTCCCCGGCTGACGTTGTGCCAGCAAGCTGCAAAGTTCCCAGTCGCCGGCGGCGGCCAGTTCCGCGTCGAGCAGTACGATCTGCGGACTTTCTGCCGCCACGGCCGCAAGCGCCGATGGACGCTCGGCGGCCTGTAGCACTTGGTAGCCAACCAGCTCAAAGAAACCGGACAGCTGCCGCTGTAAAATGCGATCTTCCGTTACAACCAGAACCTTCAAGGTTTGCGAAGCGGGATTGACTTCCATATGCGGAGCGTCTTCCGAAAGGGAGTTACAGCTACGTGCCCACGCGCGAGGCACCATCGAGAACTTAGCTTATCGCCATTGTCCAGGCCGGTATGAGCTATGGTTTAAATGCGATTCCAAGGTTTTTTGATGACTGCGCGGGTTGTGGATTTCGCCAGCCTTTCTCGGCCGGGCGCTGCGCACCCTCACGGGCACCCCAAGAGCAATAACCACACAGATGAGTACCCAAGTGATGCCGGAAGGCGCCGTCAGCGCCCCTTGGCTCGAACAAGACCTACCGGATGGGTCAACTGAAAAAATCCCGCTGGCCTCGTTTCCGTTTACCATCGGACGGAATGAGACGGCCGACTTGCAGATTGACTCGAATCAGGTTTCTCGCGAACACGCGACAATTGCTCGCCAAGGTCGAAAGTTCAAATTGCGTGACCTGGGGAGCACGAACGGCACTTTCCTCAATGGCCAACGAATCGACGAGGCATCGCTTTCCGACGGCGACCTGCTCGTAATCGCGGATGTCGAACTCACATTCTTTTGCGGCTCGCACGGTGCGACGCGCAAGACGGCCACACAGGTTATGGCCCACGCGGGACATTCTGGCGAGCGCAATGCCGTTTGGGAAACGATCTTCGCGGTTCGTCGCACTCACGAAGTTGTCACCCATCGCTGCCTGCGAACGCTATATCAACCGATCATCTCGCTGGACAGTGGCGAGGTCTTCGGTCACGAGGCGTTCGCTTCCGACGGCGCAGGTCGGCCGCCCAGTCCCCGCTGCGAACAGCTAGTGCCGCCAGTGGAGTGTCGCGCGGCCGGACGGTTGCGACAGTTGTTTCGCCGTTTGGCTGTCGAGGAAACGGTCACTTTGCCACACGGCGGCAAGCTCTTCTTGGCGATCACCGGGGCAGAAAGTGCGGAACCGGCGCTCATCAGCCACCTCTGTCAATTGCGAAACCTGGTTGGCAGTAGCCGCCAGATCGTTGTCGAGATTCCCGACAGCGCGGTCCGCGGCACTGCCGACTTTCGGGCGCTTTTGGCCTGCTTGCGAGATGTGCAGATCCAAGTGGCCTATGACAACTATGCGTCTGGCAAAGCGCGTATCAGCGAGCACAAGGACGTCGCTCCCGACTACCTCAAGTTGGCCCCGTCGATGTTCAAGAGCATTCATTCCGGTGCCGATCGCCAACGTCAGGTGCAACTCATTGTCCGGGCAAGCCACGACCTCGACAGCGCGGTGATCGCGACCGGCATCGACGACAATGCTGACCTTGAAGTGTGCCGCAACCTCGGCTGCACGCTCGCCCAGGGAGACTTGTTCGGGACGCCCCAGACCGTGGCCTCGTTAATTCACGAATCGCGCCCGGCGGCACCCGCCCGCGCGGCCCTCAGGTAGGTTCCGTCATGTCGCATGTGCCGAGAAATAGCGAGCCGATTCCCGGATACGTGGTCGAGGACCGGATCGGCGTCGGCGGCTACGGCGAAGTCTGGAGTGCCCGGGCACCGGGTGGATTGACCAAGGCCATCAAGTTCGTCTACGGGTACTTCGACGATGCCCGCGCGGCGCGAGAGCTGAAGGCGCTCGACCGGATCAAGCAGGTACGGCATCCTTTCCTGCTTTCGCTCGAGCGGTTCGAAATTGTCGACGGTCAGCTGATCATCGTTACCGAACTGGCCGACATGAGCCTCAAGGACCGGTACGAGCAGCTCCGACAAACCGGCGCAGACGGAATTCCTCGTGAAGAACTTTTGCGCTATATGCGCGACGCCGCCGATGCTCTCGACTACATGAATGAGAGCTTCTCGCTACAACATCTGGACGTGAAGCCCGAGAATATGCTGCTTGTCGGTGGACATGTTAAGGTCGCCGACTTTGGACTCGTCAAGGATCTGCAGCACGACGCAACGGCGTCGCTGATGGGCGGACTGACGCCAATCTATGCCGCCCCCGAGGTCTTCGACGACCGCCCCAGTCAGAGAAGCGACCAATACAGCCTGGCGATCGTCTACCAGGAGATGCTGACCGGCCAGTTGCCGTTTCCAGGTCGTACGCCGGCACAACTGGCATCGCAACACTTGCACGCGAGTCCACGGCTGTCGGGTCTTTCAGCCAACGATCAGGCCGTTGTTAGCCGGGCGCTCGCCAAGGATCCGGCCGAGCGATTTCCCAGCTGCCGCAGCCTGATTGACGCGCTGTTCGGCGCGAAACCCAGTCGTGACTGGCCGGAAGCGCCCGGTAAGCGCCCGGCGAGCGACACGACCTCGATCAAGTCGTCTGCCTCGAAGACCGACACTGATAGCCGCCACCGGCGTGGCGAACAACCTGCCACCAACACGCAGGTGCTAGGGGAAGAACCGGCACCGTTATCTGAGTCGCGATGCGCCGCGTCGATGGCACTCATCGGCGCGGCCGAACCGATCGTCGAACTCGGTCCGCTCGAGTCGGATGCTAGCGCCACCGGGTTGCGACCCACTTTGTTCTTGGGCATCGGCGGAACCGCGGGACGCGTTCTACGTCAATTGCGGCGTCGGTTGGGCGATCGCTTTGGTGCCGCTGCTGGCATACCGGCAATGCAAATGCTGCTGCTTGATACCGACGCCAAGTATCTCTACCAGATGACAGAGGGGAATCGAGACACAGCCCTCGCGGATCGTGAAACCTTGGCACTCCCGCTGCGCAGCGCCCACGACTACACGACCGACGGCCGCAATATCCTCAGTTGGCTCAGCCGGCGCTGGCTGTACAACATTCCGCGGTCGCTTCAAACCGAAGGCCGCCGACCGCTGGGTCGCTTGGCGCTCATCGACCATGAGCCGCAGGTGCTGGACCGGATTCGTGCCGCGTTGGCGGACATGATCGCACCCGAAGCGTTGGCTGCATCGACCGAAATCACCGGACAGCCGTTCGACTCCCATGCGCCGCGCGTCTTCGTAATTGCGTCCATCTCGGGTGGCACGGGTGGCGGCATGGTGCTCGACGTCGCCTACGCGATACGCAAGTTGCTCCGCGACGCTGGCTGTTCCGACGAAGGGCTTTGTGGCATATTTACCCACTCGACAGATCGAAACACCTCCGCAGCGGAGCTGGCCACCGCGAACGCCTATGCCTGCCTGAAGGAACTACAGCATTACCGCGAGTCCGGCTACTCCCCCGGTGGTACGACCTGTGATCTGACATCACCAGAATCGAACGGTGCGTTTCCCAACGTCTACTTCGTGCCGTTGGGTAATGATCTGAACGAAACCGAATACGAGGCGGCAACCAATGTGCTGGCCTCGTATCTATATTTGAACGCGGCGACCCCGGCCGGCGCGGCGCTTGATCGATGTCGAACCTCGACATCGGACGAGGCGGCCCAGGTATCACTCCGCGGCTTTGGCACCGTCTCGATCGGCAGTCTGCAGACATCGCTGCCAACTCTTACAACCGAACTGCTTTGCCAGGAAGTCGTGGATCACTGGCGCGGCACCGGCCACGAGCGTCGCAGCCGCAATGCCCCGCCGTCACTGTTCCCACCCCCTTCCGCCGCGGCTGCGAAACTCACGTCGCCCGAGGAGCAGTGCCAGACGCTCGGGATTAATTTAGCGAACCTTCGCGCGGCAGTCGCCGGCTTGCTCGACAAGGAGCTTGGTGGAGACGCCGATGCCCTATATGCCCGTCTCCGAGCGAACGTGCAAACGCAAGGCCAGGCGAGCCCTGGGACGCCCTGCGTTCGCCTCCTGCAAGCCATCCACGAACTGTTCGAACCGCCGGACACCGGACCCGATGGCCTCAAGATCTCGCTGCCAGCCGCTCATGTCGCGGTCGAGCGCGGTCTGAAACAGCTTGCGGCTCCCAAGTCGGAGGGGTTGCGTGGATTTATCCTCGAGTTGGTCAACAACCCTGAAGCCCGAGTTGGGTGGGCAATCAAGGCTCGAGATGCCCTCGCGGTCCATCTCCGAGCCCTCGATGCTGAAGCGACCGACCAGGTCAAGGAAACGCTGCAGAACCTTCACGAATTGGAGCGCACCGTGCGCGCCACGGAACGCAACGTGCCGAACCGATCGCGAATGTTCGGTGCGCGCCGCGCCGAACAGAAGCACGCAGCCGAACTCGACGGCATGCTATTGCTTGTGATGCGATTGCGGCTACAAGCCTACACGCTCCAAGGAGTGGTCAAGCTCCTGCGCCTATTGGGGTCCGGAATCACCTCCGCCGGCGACCAAATCAAAGACTTGCAACGTGAACTCGGCCAATGGTCCGACCAGTTTGACGCGGACTTCCCATGGGACGACGATGACGCGCCCGTGGCCGAGACCATTCTGGAAGAAGTCGAGGACGCATTGGCAGGTCAACTACAAAGCCAACTACCCCGGCTGGCACAGCGAGTCGACTCGCGAATTCAAGAGCAGTTCCTCTTGCCGAACGGCGGGCTTCGCAACGTGTGTCAGCGGGCGGATGCCATGCGGCCTGCCATGCTCGCGGCGTTGCGAACCGAAGCGAGAGCGGAGGTTTTGGAGGCGTTGAAAGCCATCTCACTTAGCGACGCGGTACTCGGAACCGATCACGATGTCGAGCGGCAGACGGCGCGGCTAACGGCCTGCCAGGAAGCCGCCCGACCCAAACTCATCGACTGCGCCGGCTGTCAGCGTCTGCTCGCAATCCTGCCCGACCGCGAAGCCAACGCTCCCCTTCGCGATGCTCTCGGCAACTTGCTCAACCCACAGCCGACGATCCTCAATGACTCCGACGCGGACCTGACGCTCTGCTACGAGCAACAAGAACTGTCGCTACCCCACGTCGCGGCTCGATTGATTTCAGGGCGAAACGACTACACGGAGATCGCCGCTCGTCTGCATACTCGTGCGGACGTTAGCTGGACGGAACTGCCTAGACCCAGTGCATCTGCCGCAAATGAGCCCGGGAAGCAAGAAGCTCCCCGCTCCCAGTCGACGGCCGAGGCGTCGATTCCTGCCGTGACGATGACGCAGCCGAGCGCGTCACCCGCTTCCGCCCGCTAAATTGCTTGGTCGGCCGCTCCGCGTCACTTATGCTAGTGGTGCTGCGCAGTTCGAGTCTCGTCGCCCCGAGGAGCCACACCCATGCGATTCGCGTTCATGTCTCTTGCGCTATTGCTATTGGTTAGTTCGTTCTGCGCCGCCCAAGATGCCCCGCGAAACGGTCCCCCCGAGTACCCACCCAAGCTTCCTGGTGCTCGCGTCGAAACCTACAAGACGATTGGTGACACGAAGTTGAGCCTTTACGTTTACGAGCCCGCCGACTTGAAGTCAGGTGACCATCGTCCGGCAATTGTGTTCTTTTTTGGCGGTGGATGGCGTTCCGGTTCGCCCCAGCAGTTCGTTCAACACTGTCGATATCTGGCATCACGTGGCATGGTGGCCATCACGGCCGACTACCGTGTCGCGAGCCGGCATCATGTGAAGGCGGTCGATTGCGTCCGCGATGCCAAGAGTGCAATCCGCTGGGTGCGAGCAAACGCGGACAAGTTGCACGTCGACCCCAATCGAATCGTGGCGGCGGGTGGATCGGCTGGTGGGCATCTGGCGGCAGCCACCGGCACGATCACCGCGTTTGACGAATCAGACGAAGATTCGTCCATCAGCTCGCGGCCGAACGCGATGGTTCTATTTAATCCGGCCTTGGTCCTGGCGCCGGTCGAGGGATTGGCAATCGACAGTGCCCGCCTGAGCAGTTTGAAAGAACGCACTGGCGTCGAGCCGCGTGAGCTTTCTCCGTATCATCACGTGTCGTCAGGCATACCGCCAACCGTGATCTTTCACGGCACGGCCGACCGCACCGTGCCACACGAATCCGCAGCCGCGTTCGAGCAGGCAATGAAGGACGCCAACAATCGTTGTACCCTTCACTCCTATGCCGACCAAGGGCACGGCTTTTTCAACTACGGCCGCGGCGACGGTCGGATGTTTGCCGCCACCTTGGAAGAAACAGACCGATTTCTCAGCGAATTGGGCTACCTGCAGGGACCGCCCGCGGTGTCCGACTTTCTCAACGCAACGTCGGTTAAATAACCGGGTTCCCGCCTGCATCTCGTCCGCTGCGGTGCGCTGCCGTTGGGTTCTTCAAATCCGCAATTCCGATGCACAATCGAATTGCGGAACATGGTATACTGCCATTCCTGCTTGATCCTCCCACCCCCGGTTCAGCCGAGGCTTTTCGCCATGGCTCGACTAATTCTACTGCTTGCCTGTTTCAACTGCGCTGCTTCGGCGTGGGCCGCCCCGCCTGATGAGGGTGAGAAGGTCGCGGAATTCTTTGAGCTTCATATTCGGCCGGTGCTAGCCGGTACTTGTTTCAAATGCCACGGCGGGGAGTCGACGAGCGGGGGATTGCGCGTCGACTCGCGGGAAGCCCTCGTCGCTGGCGGCGAGAGGGGCCCGGCGATCGTACCGGGGCGACCGCAAGAGAGCCTGCTAATCCGCGCCCTCCGCCACGCCGACGACAGCGTTCAGATGCCACCCGACGAACAACTGGCCGCAACCACGGTCAGCGCATTTGCCGATTGGATTCAATCCGGTGCCGAGTGGCCGGAGTCTGACGTGAATCACCCCTTTCAAGTCGAACGGCATTGGGCTTTTCGCCCGCTTGGCAATCCCACCGCACCGCCGAGTGCGCAAGATTCGCCGCAGCCGATCGATCGCTTTCTGGCAGCACGCTTGCAGCAAGAGAGCCTAACGCCGGTCGGTCCGGCAGACCGCGCCGCGTTGTTGCGGCGCGCGTACTTCGACCTGATAGGGCTACCGCCCGAACCCGAGGAAATCGCACACTTTTTGGACGACGACTCGCCGGATGCCCTTGCGTCGGTGGTCGAGAGGCTGTTGGCATCGCCTCGATACGGCGAACGTTGGGGACGCCATTGGCTGGACGTTGTGCGGTATGCTGACACGGCCGGAGACAACGCGGACTACCCGGTCCCCGAAGCACGGCTTTACCGCGACTACGTGATCGATGCCTTCAACAGTGACAAGCCATACGACGAATTCGTGCGCGAGCAATTGGCAGGCGACTTGATTGCCACCGGGCATCCCAACGAGAAACGACGGTACGCCGAGCGCGTCACTGCAACAGGCTACCTGGCGTTATCTCGACGGTTTGCCACGGCCCCCTACGAACTGTGGCACCTGACGCTCGAAGACACAATCGACACGACGGGACGCGCATTCCTGGGCCTGACGCTCCGCTGCGCCCGCTGCCATGATCACAAATTCGACCCGGTCACACAGAGAGACTATTACGCACTGTACGGCATTTTTTCCAGCACGCAATTCCCGTGGGCCGGAGGAGAAGAGTTTCAGTCGAAGCAAACACCGCGACAACACTTCGCGCCTCTTCTCCCCCCGCCGAAGCGGAATCCATCGAGTCCGCGATGCAGGCCACCATCGAGCAACTGACAGCCGAACTTAAGCGCGCCGAGAAAGCCGGTAACAAGGCGGATGTCGAGAAGCTCACCAAAGAACTAAAACCTTGGCAAGAAGCCCAGCGACTCGACGCGCCCCCGGGCATGCCGGTGGCATACGCGGTCGGCGATGGCCAAGCGGCCGATGTGCACGTGCAGCTCCGCGGTGAACCGCAAAATCCAGGGCCCCTCGTCTCGCGCGGCGTCCCCCAGTTTCTGGCTGGCGATCATCCACCGCAAATCCCTCCGGGCGCCAGCGGTCGGCTGGAATTGGCCCAGTGGCTCACCAGTCCTGACAATCCTCTCACCGCGCGTGTGATGGCCAACCGGGTGTGGCAGTGGCACTTTGGACGAGGGCTTGTGGCAACACCTTCAAACTTTGGCATGCGCGGTGCACCGCCTGACCACCCCGAACTGCTCGACTATCTGGCTCGACGCTTGATCGAAAGTGGCTGGTCGATCAAGTCGCTGCATCGCGAGATCATGGCCTCGCGTACCTATGCGCTGGCCAGCACTGGCAACGCCGAGAACGCTCACCGAGATCCAGACAACCGTTTCTATTGGCGATTCGATCGACGTCGTCTCGATGCCGAATCCATTCGCGATGCCATGTTGTGGGCAAGCGGTCAACTCGACGTCAGTCGGCCTGCAATACACCCTTTCCCGCCGGTTGGCGAGTGGCACTGGACGCAACATGCGCCGTTCAAGGCATCGTATCCTTCTCGCCATCGAAGCATGTACCTCATGACGCAGCGGATTCAGCGTCATCCCTACCTGTCGTTGTTCGATAGCCCCGACACAAATATGTCGACCGACGTCCGCACGACTGCCACCGTGCCTTCACAGGCGCTGTTCCTGATGAACAATCCGTTTGTCTCGGAACAAGCCACGGCGCTGGCCGAGCGATTAATTGCCTCGAGTGCGGACACGATCAAGAGAATTGAACTGGCAGGGCTGCTCTGTTGGTCGCGAAAGCTAAACGCCAACGACATTGAACGGGCGGCCAGCTACCTGAACGGCATCCGAACCGAACTGGACCGAATTGGCACGCCGCCCGATCGCGCCCAGCGCGATACCTGGGCAAGTTATGCACGCGTGTTGTTGGCTTCGAACGAATTTGTCTACGTCGACTGAGGCTCCAATGCGTCGCATCCAACCGCTCAATCGCCGTCAATTTCTTTGCCGATCCGCCGCCGGCGCCACGGCGGCTCTCGGGCTGCGGGAGCAGCTCGCACTGGCTGCCAAGGTGCACGGCGGTTTTGCGTTGGCTCCGCAGCCAGGACATCATCCCGCCAAGGCAAAACGACTGTTGTTTATCTTCCTGACCGGAGGCTTTTCGCACGTCGATACGTTTGATCCGAAGCCGCGTCTTGCAACGGACCAGGGCCGTCAGTTGACAACGCACCAGCTTCGCGGCAATCCGAACGCCAAGCTAATGCCATCGCCGTTCAAATTCGAACAACACGGATCTTCAGGCTTACCCTTTAGCGAATTGTTCCCGCAGCTGGGACTCGTGGCCGACGACTTATGTGTCATCCGCAGCATGCACACTGATATCGTTGAGCACTTTCAAGCCACATTGGCCATGCACACGGGCTCATCGACGGTTCCCATGCCAAGCATCGGCGCCTGGCTGAGCTATGCGCTGGGAACGTTCAATCCGAACTTGCCGCCGTATGTCGTGCTATGCGAACACCTGCCGTACGCCGGGGCTCAAGTATTCGATAGCAACTTCTTGCCACCCTTGCATCAGGGTGTGCGGATCGTGCCTGGGGACGATCCGATTCCGGACCTGAAATCATCGATCCAATCGGCGACGATTGCCGAACTCGAACGGCAAATGCTCGACGATGTCAATCGTCTACATGCCGATGCACGCCAGGATGATCTCAACCTGCCCGCTCGTACTGCCAGCTTCGCCACGGCCCGGGGCATGATGCGGGCGGCGCCAGAGGTATTTGACCTTGGTCGCGAATCGGCCGAAACGCTTGCGCTGTATGGTGCCGAGCCCGGCGAGAAGAAATCCTTCGCCGCACAATGCCTGCTGGCGCGACGGCTGCTCGAACATGGTGTCAGAACCGTTGAATTAATCGACACCGGTTCTCACGACAACTGGGATGCGCACGGCAACATGGAGGACCATCGTCCGAAGGCGCTGCGCGTCGATCGGGCACTCACGGGTTTGCTTCTCGACCTCAAGCGTCGCGGACTGTTCGACGATACCCTGGTTGCCATCTGCACCGAGTTTGGTCGCACGCCCACCACATTCAACGGCAAGGGACGCGAGCACTTTATCGACGCGTTCAGCTGCCTATTGGCCGGTGGCGGAGTCCGCGGTGGCCTGGCTTACGGCGAAACCGACGAGTACGGCATGCAGATCGCCAAAGACCCTTGTCATGTTCACGACTACCACGCGACGATCCTGCATCTGCTGGGACTCGATCACAAACGAGTAACCTACCGCTACGCGGGACGCGACTTTCGTCTGACCGACGTCCACGGCAACGTGCTCGACGCGATCCTCGCCTGACGAAAGAACAAACCCCGACTTAGGTCATATGCCTTCCCCCCTTGCCTCATCGGTTTGGCGTGACGCGGGTCCTCGAATTCCTGCAATACGGTACAAAATCGTGTCGTGGTCGCGCATTCAACCCACGACTTGATGGAAGGTGTAAACGAGTCGAGCGGGCTCCAAAATTGCATCGGCCGCCCGCTCGCTGAAGAGTCGCTTGCTGGACTACGACTTGTGGTGCTCGTCTTCGAGCTTCTTTGTCAGCGTCTCCGCCTCATGCAGATGGTCGGCTACGATCTTCGTGGCATATTCTACCGCTTGCTGGAATTCTTTTGACCCGACGCCGTCAAGGGCATTGAGCTCCGAGAGCAACCAGGTGTGACCGCTGATCTGCATTCCCAGGAACGCCATATCGAAGTCATATCCCTGGTACTTTTCAAGCAATTGCTTCGACCGTTCCAATTCGCTCTTCGCGGCACGATGGTTGATCATGCACAAACGCGTGAGTACGTCGTGGCTGCCCCTTTCGCGCGCGGAAGTACGCACCTGGGTCGCATCACGTGAAACCGCCCGACTATGCTCCACAAACAGAGCCCGGGCCTCCGGCACCACCTGATTCAGTTTTTCATCCAATCGCGTATGCTCCTGGACCAATTTCTGGGCGAATTGCTTCAACTCCGCCGATTGGGAGCGTTGTTCGGCAAGCTTGCTCAGTCCAACGATGCCTTGGTCCGCGAGCATGATTTTGTCGGTGAAATAGGACGCAAGCTGCCCCCGATATTGATCTCCGGAATTTGACACCCGCGAGTCTTGTGCACCGGCCCAGCCGGACGAAACATACATTACTCCAACGGCCGCCAAAATAAGGCCCGACCGGGAGATAATCGAGGATCTTGATTTCACAAACATGGAACACCTCCTTTATGCTTAGAGAATATCTCGACCCGATAAACCTTTAGCCGCAAGGGACATGCCAAAGCCGAACGGGCCCGAGTTGCACCCAAGACATTCGGCATCGATAGCACTTTTAACGTCGTGCTGGCGCGGCATTTTGCCCGCACAGCGTAGACCACGTTCGACGTATTTGTCCCGGTCCTGGGTCGTTCGACGTCTGGAGCATTTTCAATCACCCTGCTCGACGGGCGCTCGCCGCGGCATCAGCTGCAAGAATTAAACACGTCGATCACTCTCGTGGGGCGTCGTGCCGCTTCCGAATATCCCGTCCGCCGTGCCGAGGGCGCCCGACAGCGAAAAAAGTCGCCAATTACGCGAAATTCTGCAGCCATATTTGGCCATCGTCGCACAGCGATTGGCTTCAAAGTGGGCCTCAGCCCTGGGGGTTAATGAAACTCCCCTCGCGGCGAGCTAGAATCAGCATCAAGACGTGATGCAACTAGACTTGGCTACCGGCGGACTCGTCGCCGAGGCAACCGATCGAAGGGAAATTTATGATGCAGGTCTGCTGGAAATGGTCCGTGTTGTTGTTGGTCGTGTTGCTGGACGCAGGCATCGCTCGCGCATCGGACGATTCTTTCGTCGCGGATCACGCCTACATCAAAGCACACTTCACGAAATATGAATACAAGATTCCCATGCGCGACGGAGTTCATCTGTTCACGGCCGCCTATGTGCCCAAGGATGGCTCCCAGACGTATCCGATTCTGTTGCAACGAACACCCTACGGCCTGCGGCCATACGGGGCCAGCAACTACCCGCAATCTCCTCGCTGGCAGATGAAACACTACGCAAAGGAAGGCTTCATCTTTGTCTATCAGGACGTGCGTGGGCGAAATGCGTCGGAAGGCCAGTTCGTGCACGTCCGCCCGCACATGGATCGCAAAGGACCTAAAGACATTGACGAAAGCACCGATACGTACGACACGATCGACTGGCTCGTGAAGAACGTGCCGCTAAACAACGGCAATGTCGGCCTGCTGGGCATCTCGTATCCCGGGTTCTATTCGGCGGCAGGCATGATTGACGCCCATCCGGCACTCAAGTGCGTGTCTCCCCAGGCACCCGTAACGGACTGGTTTATCGGCGACGATTTTCGTCACAACGGCGCACTGTACCTCGCCCATGCGTTTCGCTTTCTTTCCGCATTTGGACAACCCCTATCAAAGCCAACCCGCCAATCTCCAAGCCCTTTCGACTACGGAACCCCAAACGGGTACGAATTCTACCTCAATCTCGGGCCGCTCGATGAAGTGCAAAAGAAACACTTCGAGAAAGACGTCATCTTCTGGAACGAACTCAACGAACACGGCACGTACGATGCCTTTTGGAAGGCACGCAACATCTTGCCCCACCTGAAGAATATCCGCCCCGCCGTGATGACCGTGGGAGGTTGGTTTGATGCCGAAGACCTGTACGGGCCGCTGCACGTGTATCAAAGCAACGAGTCGCAATCGCCCGGAGCCTATAACATTCTTGTGATGGGACCTTGGTCGCACGGCGCCTGGCACGCCAGCGACGGTGAGCATCTCGGTCACGTTCCGTTCAACCAGAAGACTGCCGCATTCTACCGTCGCCACATCGAGTTGCCGTTCCTCAAGCACTTTCTCAAAGGCGAGCCAGATCCGGAATTGCCCGAAGCCTATGTCTTTGAGACTGGCACGAATCAATGGAGGCGATTCGCAAGTTGGCCTCCTCAGGCGACTGCGGAGAAAACTCTGTATTTTCATCCCGATGGTCGGCTCAGCACCGATCCGCCCGCTGCGGCCGAGCCGGAATCCTTCGACCAGTACGTTAGCGATCCCGCCAAACCTGTCCCATTCATTCCCAATATCGCGATTGGAATGACGGTCGAGCACATGGTGGATGATCAGCGTTTTGCCGCCACGCGACCTGATGTATTGGTCTATGCCACCGAACCGCTGGAAGAGGATGTCACCATCGCAGGGCCAATTACGCCATCCCTGTTCGTATCGACCACGGGCACCGATTCCGACTGGGTGGTGAAGCTGATCGATGTCTACTCAGGCGACTTTCCCAATCCCGATCCGAATCCGACCGGCGTGCAATTGGGCGGGTACCAACAGCTTGTGCGCGGCGAGGCGATGCGTGGCAAGTTCCGCAACAGCTTCGAAAAGCCGGAGCCGTTCACCCCCGGCGAGATTACCCGGGTCGAATACGTTATGCCGGACGCATTCCACACCTTTCGCCGGGGCCACCGCATCATGGTGCAGGTGCAAAGCTCATGGTTTCCACTGGTCGACCGCAACCCGCAGAAGTTTATGGACGTTTACCACGCGAAGAACGATGACTTTCAACCAGCAACCCAACGCGTGTATCGATCGTCGCAGTCGCCGTCGCAAGTGCGAATTCGCGTGTTCGCAGGCATGCAAGCTCAGTGAGCAATCACCGGATCCGACAATCGCCACCAGCTACTATCGGGCCAATTCTCGAACGCCGGCAATTGCGCCAGCCGCAATGGTGTCGCCAAGCGTTTCGCCGTAGAAGCTGACGCTTGCTTCGTACCCGCCGCGACGATACTCGTCGGCCGACAGAATGTAGCTCAGCCAATAGTCCGCCAGACCGCCGATGGTCGGATATTTGGCTCCCGTGATTTCCTTGGCCTCGGTTTTGATTTTAATGCCCAAAGCGGCCGCCATTTCCCCCGGAATACCGATGATCAGCAAATCGCCGACGCGCAACGAAACACTGTCTGCTTTCGCGGGAAACAACCGTGGCAACATTTCCTTGAGCAGCGTCTCGCTGAGGCCGTACTCCGCACCACCCGTTTCTTTAAAGTCAGGATGCCAGGATCTCTCGGGTAAATCGATCGTCTGCAGGTGGTAGGCAAACGCTACGTCGGTCTGCGTTTTGACCTGCTGCCACTGTTTCCAGGCAACGATACCCAGGTCGCGGCCGTAGCGCTCGGCCCGTTCCCACCGACTATCGCCCGAATCGGGGCGTCCCAGGGGTGCCTGGTCACCCTCGGCGCCGTTGTAGTACATTGCGGTAACGCCGTCGCCAATCAGCGATTCCAGCGTGCGTTGCAGATGGCCTGGCCAGCCGCCGGAAAACAGCATGTCCGCTTCCGACATGAAGGTCGGATGCGCGGTAAAGTTCACCAACACGCACAGTGGTTTGCCATCGATCGTATCAATCCGTGTAACGGTCAGATCCTTATCCGTGACACTGCCGCCGCGCCGATTGCGGTTCCAGCGCTCAATCGCCATACTCGTCGTACCGACCGAAACGGGAACTAAGTCCTGTTGCGCGTCCTGAATAACCTGCACTAGCCGCGTCGTCACGAACTCGTAGACGCGGGCGTTGAAGATGCCGAGCTGCGGAACCTGAAACGTATTCAACGGGTTAATCGCGTTCATCTCAATGCTGGTGTGCGAATGACTCGCTAGCAACATCAGCTGACTCTTGGTCCATCCATCGCCGGCAAGCTGCTCAAGGATCGCCGGTTTGACCGGAGGTGGAAATCCCAAGGCGTCGGCGGTCACCAACGCGAACTTGTGCTGTCCATCGCTGAGCACCAACGCCTTGGCAAAGATCCGATCGTGCACGCCCTCGGCCGGTCGATTCATTCGCTCTCCATAGCCGCCGAGCGGCGCACCGAGTTCGAGCGGCGGTGTGATATCGATGCGAGCGACTCCAGCCCGTAACTTGGCGGCTTCCGCGCCGGGAGAGCCGGCAAGTGCGGCAACCAGCACCAGGACGACACAACTACCGAGCGAACGAAGCATCGCCGTTCTCCCAACGTTTGTGGCAATTCGGTCCGAGTCAAAATAGGCAGCGGCTGTGGACCGCGGCCATGATCGTCCGCGCGGCATGTTCTGAACGCCGATTGCATCTCGCGGATTACTGCGACAAGAGTTCTGCAATGCAACGATCTGCGAGCGTACCGTTGTCCGGCTATGCGGTACCCGTCGAGTCAAAGTCGAACTTGTGCTCCAAAAGCGCGTCGGGCAAGTCGCGTTCTTTGCGGGCAACCATCGCCACATAATACAACGGCTCACCCGCCATCGAAAGGCGATGACGATAGCGCCGATACGCCTGGATCGGCAAGATCCGTTCGCGGGATAGCATCCGAATCATCTTGCAGAATCCGGTGGTGTCATCCTCGTAGAGAAAATCCTCCTTGATCGTGAAAGCCACCCAGCCGGGGGTTTCGATCAGGTCGAGCGCCTTAATAAAGGCCGCGGGCGGAATATCGCCGTAACCCAACGCCGCGACGGACGTCAGACAATTTAGCGAATAGCCGCGCAGTCGCTCTTCTTCGCGTTCGTCGAGTTCTGTTAGATCCACGACGCGATAGTCGTCGTATAGCCCTGGACGATCTCGTTTCGCGGCCTTGCGCGCTTCGGGGATGATGTCGACACCGACCAGAAACGGATCGCTATGCGCCGCCAACTCGTCCCCAACCATGCCGTTGCCAGCCCCCACGTCGAGCACCCGCATCTTCGCAAATTCGCCGCCAAGATCCCGCATCATATCGGCCAATAGCCAAACCACGCGACTCGGCGAACAACATTTCAGCGTACGGTAGAAGACTGACTCGTAAAGTCCTGGCACTTCGTAGATGCGGTCGTAGTCGTGAAACCGATACCGCCGTTTTTCCCCATCGATGACCGCCTCGCACCATTCCTGGTCCTGGTCGACGTCGCTCGACAGCGAGTCGGGCAGGTGAATCGCGTCGACGACCGAATCAATGGTTTCCATTCGTTTGTGCCATTGGGGTTGCTGCTTCTCTACGAGCACGTTTGCCACCTTTCTAGATGCGATAATGGCTCCTTCGACTAGTGAGTACGCTATCTCGGCGGACAGCGAAGACGTTCAGCGAGAGTGGCGATGTGCAGTCGGTACGGCACGCAGTCGCCGATAGCTGAAGATCATCGATTTTAGATGTTTCAAATCGTGGCACAACACGAATCCGAAGTGAAATTACGGATTCGCGCTCTTCGAGCGACACGCTAACCGTGCAACTCGTTGCTTTCAGTAAGTTTGCGCCAAAGTGCGGTGTTCAGCATGATTGCAGGCCCAACTCACGCGGCAAGCAAATCAAAAAATCACGGAGTCCTTACTGAGGAAAATGAATTTCGCCTTGTACGTATTTAATGGACTCGCTCTGGCTCCCGGGGGGCGGCCCACCTGCCTGCGCCGGAGTGATTTCTGACCCGACTGAGGAATCGTTTGGGCACTGGCCGGACGCACGGGATTTGGGCGCACAATCACCCTCCTGGGCCATCTGTACCAACACAGGGAACCGCAACAGTCGTTCGACACACGTCGCATCAACGGCGTCTGCAGAATCATCACGGCCGATTCCCTGATGTCTGGTCTGGCGGAATGCAAGCTACGGATTCGACGCTCGCCAAAGCCGCCTGGCCAAGTGAAATGCCACCGTCGTTTGCCGGCACCAGTTGGTTTGCTAGTAGTCGAATTGGGCGGCAATGCTTGGCCATATGGCGCTGAACTAATTCGAACAACAACTCGTTTTGAAATACGCCTCCTGAAACGACCGCTACGTCGAGTCGATGCTGCTTACACAGTTGGCCGATCTGCTCGGCCACGCCTTCTGCAATAGCCGCGTGAAAACCAGCAGCGATCTCGCAGACCGCCCGGCCCGACAATCTGTCGCGCAAGATGCCCTCGAGCATCGGTCGAAAGTCCCATCCCGGAAAATCGTACGCCTGCTGCGGATCACATTGCTTAGCCTGATGTTCCAACCACATGGCCGCCTGGCCTTCGAAGGTGACTGGGCGCGTGAATCCGACAAGTGCTGCAACCGCATCGAACAAGCGCCCCATTGAAGTTGACCGAAAACACCGCACCCGTTTGGCGATCATTGCCTGAGCATGTATGAAGTGCGGCGGAAAATAAAATGGTGCCGCGGTCATGTCGGGCACTTGTGTCACCTGCGCAAGAAACGCGGCGGCCGCCTGTACTGGAAACCGCGCTGCGGAGTCGCCGCCTGGCATGAGCACCGAACGCAACCAGACCGTTCGTTCAAAACCGCCGCGCACGCTCCCGAGGAAGACTTCGCCTCCCCAAATCGCGCCGTCGAGCCCAAAACCGGTTCCGTCCAGCGCGACGCCCACGACTCGCTCGTCCAGCAAAGCGTGCTCTGCCAGGACGCTTGCCAGGTGCGCATGATGATGTTGCACGGCCAACCGCCGTCGCGCCGGCAGAACTTCCGCCATTCGAGAAGATACGAACTGGGGATGTAAATCGTGTACGACCGTCAATCTCCGCGTGTCGATCTCGTACATCGTCAGTAGGTCGCGAACGGTCTCCTCCAGCGCGATGTTCGATTCCAGTTCGCCCAAATCGCCAATATGCTGGCTGACAAGCACTTCCCCATCGACCACCAGCGCAATCGCATTCTTCAGATCACTTCCCAAAGCCAGGATGGGCTCGCGCGTTGGCAAACGGCAAATGGCCGACGGGACGAACCCTCTGGAACGTCGAAGCATGAACGGAGCGCCAGCGCGGACGGCCACAACCGAGTCGTCCATTCGCCTCGCAATCGGCCGTTGCCCAATCAGGAAGGCATCCGCAATTCCGGCGAGCCGTTGGAGCGCATCTTCATCACGATATGCGATCGGTTCGTTGGACCGATTCGCACTGGTCATCACCAGCGGACTCGGTGCGCCTGCCTCGAATAGCAGGTAGTGCAGCGGCATACTCGGCAACATCAATCCCAAGGTATCACTGTCTGGGGCAACGCCCCGCAGCTCGGTCTTTGCTTGCGCCAACACGATCGGACGAGCGACGTCAGCCAGAAGTCGCTCGTGTTCCGGCGTCAACGCCGCCAACTGATAGGCCTCTGACAGGTCTCGAACCAAAAGCGCGAAGGGCTTTGCTTTACGAAACTTCCGTGACCTCAACGCCTCCACAGCTGCCGCGTTCCGCGCGTCGCACGCCAGGTGGTAGCCGCCAATGCCTTTGATGGCAACGATGCTGCCGGTTCTTAGCAGTTCGACCGTGCGGGACAGGGCGGCATTGAACGTGTCGGTTTGCCGTTGGCCCTCAACCAGCTGATACGTCGGACCGCAACGACTACAGGCGGTCGGTTGGGCGTGGTACCTGCGGTCAACCGGGTCTTCAAATTCACCGCGGCATTTAGAACACAGGCTCCAAGCCCGCATCGTAGTCGATTCGCGATCGTACGGCAGGCGGCAAATGATCGAGTAGCGCGGGCCACAGTTCGTGCAGTTGATGTAGGGATAGCCAAAACGGTTGTTATGCGGTGCACGCATGTCACGCAGGCAGTCATGGCAGACGGCCAGATCTGGCGAAATACGCACGGTCGGCCGCTGACCCATTCGACTTTTGCGAATAGAGAAGTCCTTGTTGCCTTCCGGTTCTGCCTCGCGCACCGCGACCTTGGACATAGTTGCAGCCGGCGGCGTTTCGAGATTCAGATCATTCAGAAATGCGTCAAGCTCCTCGGCCGATGCCTCGATGTGAACCTCAACGCCCGCCCCATCGTTGAGCACCCAACCCGCAACGCGGTGGCGTTTTGCAAGGCGATACACAAAGGGCCGGAATCCTACTCCCTGCACGACACCAGCAATCAACACGCGTCGCGCGACACAGCGGCTGGACGGCAGGTCGGTCGTCATGGTGATCGGCTCCGATCCAGGGCCAGCCGCAGCACGTGGTAGATCGATGCCTGCACTTCTTGAATGCGTGGAATGTAGTCCGAACGTACGACTAGTGCATGATCCGCCTGTCGCTGGCGTACGACATCGCCGCCGTCGTAGCCCAAGAGTGCTACGGTCAACATGCCGCGTTTGCGTGCTTCCTCCAGAGCCGTGCAGATGTTTCGCGACTTGCCGCTGGTGGAGATGGCAAACGCCACGTCTTGCGGCCGGCCCCCGGCAATCAACTGCCGTGAGAACGTCAGATCAACGCCCACGTCATTGCTGATGGCGGTCGTCACGGCCGGTTCCATAGACAAAGAAATGGCGGGAATCGGTTTCTTTCCACCGGCGCCATCGAGGCAGTCGAAGACAAAATCGTTTGCGTCCGTCGCCGAACCGCCATTGCCAAATGCGATCAGCTTACCCCCTGATTCAATGCGCTGCTGGATGGCCAGCGCGGTAGCCGAGAACGCTTCCGCTTCCTCCGCGACGAACAAATCTCGCAAGCGTTCATCCTCACGAGCCTTGAGTTCAATCGATGCCGCTACGTCAGTCAGAGTGACTTCGGTCGACGGGTCTCCTTGGCCAAGGAACGGGTAGAGGAAAGCCGACGCTCCCACATCGTCGCCGCGGCCCTCCTGCTCAAAGAACACATGCACCGTCTCCCACAGGGTGTGGTACATCAACTCCGTCAACTCCTGATGGATGAACGGGTCGTCGGAGCCAGCGGCCAGTTCCAACGCGCCCAACTGGCCAGGCCAGCGGCAAACGAGCGCCCCGCATGCCGCCACGCGTGCGACTAGACCGCTCAACGTCGCGTCTCCTCCCGGCCCAGCGAAGCCCATCACGATGTCGTCTGGCGCCGCCAGCACTTCCAGCATGTTTGGGTAGAGCGAAAGATCCAGCGCCGGCAGTGCGCGTTTCCCGACAATCACCGGATGCACGAACTCGACCGAGACGTGCTGCGCGTCGCTCACGTAGGGCCCAACTCCCACAGCCAATAGCCGTCCGCCCCGCCGGAACCGCCACGCCATTTCCTGGCAGGTGTTCGCCAGCGGCAAGCAGTGCGCTGGAATGAAACGCTCGAACACGTCGTTCCGCATTTGGAACTGTGAGCGCAGCAAAGAAACGATGTCGGCAGAGGTAACCATTGAAATGCCGCGCTCAACAAATCCGAGGCAGCGGATCGCCGATCAACATGTCGACGATCCGAGATCCTCCAAAAGCGCTTCGCGCTATGACCCTGGCCAGTGGGCCTTCGACGATTTCTCCCAGAACGCATGCTCGCTCCCCGCCCGGAACGCCGCGCAACGCCGCAATCAACGGCGCGGCCGAGTCTTTAGAAACGACGGCCACGAATTGACCTTCGTTGGCAACTTGCAAGGCGTCGAGCCCCAACAGTTCGCAGGCGCCGCGGACGATATCATCGAGCGGAATCGCTTCTTCCTCGATGCTGACGGTGAGCCCGGAATCGCTAGCCAGTTCATTTAGCACCGTCGCCACACCGCCGCGTGTTGCGTCTCGCATCCATTTGATTCCGCCCGCGTTGCATTCGATCATCGCCGCAACTAAGGCGCAAAGTGGACGTGTGTCGGAATAGATTTCGGCTTCGATGTCCAATTCGGCCCTCGCCAGCATGATCGCCATGCCATGATTGCCAATGGGCCCGGACAGTAAAACCTGGTCGCCCACTTCCACGCGATCCGGTCGCAAATCGGCGCGCGAGTCGACCACGCCCAAACCGGTTGTCGAAATGTAGATCCCATCGGCAAGCCCGTGTTCCACGACCTTGGTATCGCCAGTCGCGATGGGTACCCCGGCACGCTCCGCGGCGGCGGCCATCGCATGCACTTCTTCACGTAATACCTCGGACGGCAAACCTGCCTCCAAGATAAACGCGGCGGTAATCGCCAGCGGCTTCGCGCCGGAGACAGCCAGGTCGTTGAGCGTGCCGTTGACCGCCAATTCTCCAATCGAACCGCCCGGAAACTTCAGTGGCCGCACGACGAAGCTATCGGACGTAATGGCCAAGCGACCTTCCTGGGCAAAAAAGGTCGCCGCATCCGAAAGCGGATCGAGCCACGGATTGGAGAACGCGGGGCGAAACAGTCCTTCGACCAGTTGCCGAGTTGCTTCGCCGCCGGCGCCGTGCGCCATCGAAATCTGCTTGCTATGAAACTGAACTTGTCGGTTTGCAACGGCCATCGCGGACATACTCTTTCATTTAGCCAAGAGCGACTAACTGCTCGCCGCCGCAATATTTGAAATGCGCGGCGGAGCGCCCTCAGGCGACACCATCAGCGCGCCAATGGGATGTTCGGGAGTGCATTCCTTGCCGAACAACTTGCATTGGTGTGGCTTTAAGACGCCCTTGAGGACCTCGCCACATTGGGCCGCCTTCGGATCGGCCACGCAGACACCTCGAATCGGCATCGTCTGCTCGGCATTCCAGGGAGCGAAGCCGTCACGAATTCGAAGTGCTGAGTGCGAGATGAACCCCAGCCCTCGCCACTCGAAGTGGGGGCGCACTTCAAACACTTCGGACAACACCTTGAGCGCCGCCAGATTGCCCTCCCAAGGCACCACTCGCGCATATTGGTTCTCAACCTTCGCGACGCCGTCGCGTAATTGTCGCAATACCATCACCAGCGACTGCAGAATATCGAGGGGCTCGAAGCCGGAAACGGCAATTGGACAATGATAATCACGCACGATGAATTCGTAGGGCCGGCAGCCAATCACAGTCGAAACGTGCCCCGGACCGATAAATCCATCGAGCCGCATGTCGGGCGAATCCAAAATCGCGCGAATCGCCGGGATGATCGTGACGTGATTACAAAATACCGAGAAATTCCGCACGTTTTTCGCGCGTGCCTGCAGCAAGGTAAGCGCGGTCGAGGGGGCCGTCGTCTCGAAGCCAATGGCAAAGAATACGACCTGCCGCTCGGGATTTTGCTCGGCGATCTTTAATGCATCCAGCGGCGAATACACGATCCGCACGTCGGCACCGCGGGCCTTGCTTTCCAGCGGACTCCCTTGCGAGCCCGGTACGCGCATCATGTCACCGAAAGCGGTGAAGATGACGTTTGGATCGCTGGCCAGTTCCAAGCCGTCATCGATTCGTCCCATCGGCAGGACGCACACGGGACATCCAGGGCCGTGAATCAGCTCGACATTGGAGGGCAGCAAGTCCTTCAGCCCAAAGCGAAATATCGCGTGTGTGTGCCCGCCGCAGACTTCCATGATGCGAAAGTGACGGCCCGAGTCGGCCAATATGCGAATTTCGTCCAACGCCTTGCGGATCAGTTGCGGATCGCGGAACTCGTCGACATATTTCATGTGTCCGCTCCGAACTGATATCCGTCGACTTCATCGCGCGCTGCGCTCGCCTCACCGAGAGCTGAAAGCATCTTGAACTGCTCGTCGGCTTCCGCCGCGCTAATCTTGCTCAACGCGAATCCCACGTGGACGAGCACCCAGTCGCCCATTTTTGGAGGATCCTCGGCGAGCAGGAGAATGTTGACGCGCCGCCGCACGCCCATGATGTCAACCATCGCCAATGACTCGGATTCATTCGGAAGAGCGCTGATTTGTGCGGGGATTGCAAGGCACATGGGAATCCGAGCCAAGAACGATGCGCACCACAGGCTGGCGATGCAAACGGGATGCCTCTTGCGACAATATCTGATTTGTCCGACAAACGATCGCTGTCGTCAAGCGTTTCCTGATCAGACGCATTCTCTCTCGATGCCCAGTCCACGTCCTTCGTCGACATCGATTGCCACGGGTGCGGTTCCATGCGCGCTGACACTCAGGCGACCATTAAGCAGGATTCCGATCCACCAAATCGTTGACAAGACAACTAGACAGTCGTAAACTGAGTGCGCAACTCTCATGAATTCCTCGTTGCAACATCACTTCGTGCAACGCTGGGGGTGTGTCTATGCATGAGTTGTCCGTCGCACAAAGCTTGATCGAGGCGGCCTCGGATGCCGCTGCCCAGGCCGGCGGCCAGCGCGTCACACGAATCATGACGCGAATCGGGCCATTGTCCGGTATCGTCCCCGAGGCATTGCTGTTTTCCTTCGATTTGGCCGCCGAGGGAACGCTCTGCGCTGGGGCTCGGTTGGAAATTGAGAACGTCGCCGTGACGGTCATGTGTCCGCAATGCAAAGCGGTTCAAACGCTCAGCGATATGCGTCAATTCTGTTGCCCGACATGTGGAACTCCAACGCCCGAGATCCTATCGGGTCGCGAGTTGGAGTTGCACTCGATTGAGATCGCGCCTCAACAAACGGCCTGAGGTTTTTCCGTTTAACTCTTGGTAAGAATTCCCGATCGGCACGCCGAATGCGGATCTGCGTAGTCGCCGCGGTGGGAGCGTTGCCCCGTCGCGCCGCAAATCAAGCGTTCCGGTACCGGGTTACATCACGATCGACATAAAAAGGTCAATGGTTCATGCACACGCAACCCCGCATCGTTGAGCTTCGCACCAAGATCCTCAAAAAGAACGACTCGCTGGCCAGGGAAATGCGACTGGCCTTCGCCGAGGCCGGCGTCCTGGTCGTCAACGTCGTATCCGGCCCCGGCGCGGGAAAGACGGAATTGCTTATGCGGACGCTGACGGCGCTACAACCGGAGTATGAGGTTGCCGCGGTCGTCGGCGATCTGGCCACGGAAAACGACGCGCTGCGATTGGCGACGAGTGGCGCTCGAGTCAGGCAGATCTTGACCGGCACCATGTGTCACTTGGAAGCCGACATGGTTCGCGACGCGATCGCCCAGTGGGAACTGCGCGACTGCGACTTTCTGTTTATCGAGAATGTCGGCAACTTAGTCTGTCCATCGAGTTGGGATCTCGGCGAGGATCTGCGCGTGCTGTTGGTTTCCGTCACGGAAGGAGAAGACAAGCCGCTAAAGTATCCCACGCTGATCAACACGTGCGATTTGGTCCTCGTGAGCAAGATCGACCTGGCCGACGCGGTCGGTTGGAACATGCCATTGGCTTTGCGAAACATCGAGCGGATGCGGCCCGGGATCGAGACGGTACAAACCTCCGGTCGAACGGGCGAGGGAATGGACTCCTGGATGGAGCTGCTGCAACGTCGTCGACGAGAAAAGCAACGAACGAATGGTTCTCACGATCCATTGCAAGGAGTGATGCCATGCACCTCGGAGATGGAGCCTTAACGCCAGAGTGTGCCGTCGTCGCGCTCGGCGTGGCGGCTAGTGGAGCGGGCGTATCGCTGCTTGCGGCCCGCGTGTCGAGCTTGCAGCCCGTTCGTGCTCGAACGGCCGCACTGCTCGGGGCGGGTGTCTTTGCCGCTCAAATGTTCAATGTGACCATTTTGCCCCACAGCTCGGCACATCTGATTGGGGGTGTATTGCTGGCCTGGGTTTTGGGTCCTGCCGTCGGATTTCTCACGATGTGCGGAATCCTCGCCCTGCAAGCCATCGCCTTGGGAGACGGTGGCCTAATGGCTCTGGGCGCAAATGCAATCAATATGGGCCTGGTGCCGGCAATCGCCGTTGCCGCGCTCGGCCCACGGAGCAACCAGCTGCTAACCGTGCGATCTGCCAGCCAGTTGGCCAGCATCGCCTTCTTGTCGACTGTCGCAGGTGCAGTGCTGCTCGTTGGCGAAGTATCTTTCGGCCGCAGTGCGACCGAGTTGACCGGCTTCGGTACGTTCGCCTCCCAAATGATTTGGATGCACGCGGCCGCGGGGGTGCTCGAAGCGGCCGCCACCATTGCCATCGTGACCGTCTTGGCCCACTTGCGCCAGCCGCGCGAGCAAGATTGGAGGTTCTCGCCCGCATGTTCTGTCGGGCTGGTCGCGGCCAGCGTCGCCGTTGTTGTGCTCAGCACCCCTGCTCTTGGTGTCGCCAGCCAAAGGCCTGACTGCTATGAATCCGCGGTCGCCGCGTCCGGCGTCGCCTGGGAGGCCTGCACGCCAAACGAATTCTCGCTCGGGCAACCCCTTCATCAAGCGAGGTGACCCATGATCGAATCGGCTGTGCCTTATCGGCGCAAAACTCAACACGAACCCGCGGTGAAGGAAATTCACGTCCTGTGGATTACGGCCGGATTGAGTTGCGACGGCGATTCGGTTTCGATCACCGCGGCCACACAACCGAGCATCGAAGACGTGGTAATGGGAGCGATTCCCGGCTTGCCCAAGGTGCACTTGCACAACCCTGTACTGGCATACGAGGTGGGCGATGATTTCATGAAGTACTGGTATCTCGCCGACAAGGGCGAACTGGATCCATTTGTGCTGGTCGTCGAAGGCTCGATCCCCAACGAGAAGATCAAGAAAGAAGGGTACTGGGCGGCGCTTGGCACCGACGCTGACACCGGCCAGCCGATCACCACTTGCGCGTGGATCGACCGCCTGGCTCCCAAGGCGTTGGCCGTCATCGGCGCCGGCACCTGCGCAACCTACGGCGGCATCCACGCCATGCAGGGCAATCCGACCGGGTGCATGGGGCTAGCCGACTACCTGGGTTGGAACTGGAAGTCAAAAGCTGGACTGCCCATCGTTAACGTTCCAGGGTGTCCCGTCCAGCCAGACAATTTCATGGAGACCCTCCTCTATTTGCTGTACCAGGTCGCCGGCTTAGCCCCAATGATCCCCCTCGACGACAACCTGCGACCCACGTGGCTCTTTGGCCGCACGGTGCATGAGGGATGCGACCGAGGCGGATTCTACGAGGAAGGCACCTTCGCTCGCGAGTACGGCAAACCAGAATGCCTTGTGAAGCTCGGCTGTTGGGGACCGGTCGTCAATTGCAACGTAACGAAGCGCGGTTGGATGGCAGGCATTGGCGGCTGCCCGAACGTAGGCGGCATCTGCATCGGCTGCACAATGCCTGGTTTTCCTGACAAATTCATGCCGTTCATGGACGCGGCGCCGGGAAGCTATGTCTCCTCGACCGCCTCCAGGATCTACGGGGGGATCATCAAAGCCCTGCGGAACATTACGAACCGCACGCAAAACAAGGAACCCGAGTGGCGTCATCCGGGCGCGCGGCTCACAACCGGATACAAACCGACCACGTACTAACCACGGCTAACCGTCCGAGGAGGATTCATCGTGGCTACCAAGACATCGTCCGATCGCGGCGCCGCCCCCGATTCATCGAATCTGGTGGAAATGCACTGGGACCCGATCACTCGGATCGTCGGAAGCCTGGGAATTTATACGAAAATCGACTTCGCCAATCGGGTCGTCGCGGAGTGCCACAGCACATCGTCCATCTTTCGCGGGTACAGCATCTTCATGAAGGGGAAGGATCCGCGCGACGCACATTTCATCACCAGCCGCATCTGCGGTATTTGTGGCGATAATCACGCAACGTGTGCCGTTTACGCGCAGAATATGGCCTTCGGCATCAGGCCGCCCAATATCGCTGAATGGATTATCAATCTGGGCGAGGCCGCCGAGTACATGTTCGATCACAACATCTTCCAAGACAACCTGGTCGGCGTGGACTTTTGCGAGCAAATGGTGGCCGAGACGAATCCCAGCGTCCTGGCCAAAGCGGAAAACACCCCTGCCCCGAACGCTGACCTGCACGGCTATCGTACGATTGCCGACATCATGCGTGCACTAAACCCCTTCACCGGCGAGTTCTACCGCGAAACACTGCACGTCAGCCGATACACGCGCGAAATGTTCTGCCTGATGGAAGGCCGGCACGTGCACCCTTCCACACTCTACCCTGGCGGCGTCGGTACTGTACCCACGGTTCAGCTGTTTACCGACTATCTCACCAGGCTCATGCGCTACGTCGAGTTCATGAAGAAGTGCGTCCCGCTGCACGACGACCTCTTCAACTTCTGGTACCAGGCTCTGCCGGGCTACGAAGAAGTTGGACGTCGGCGAATCCTGCTCGGTTGCTGGGGCTCATTCCAGGACCCCGAGGTGTGTGACTACACGTACAAGAACATGGAAGCCTGGGGGAACGCGATGTACGTAACACCAGGCGTCGTCGTCGACGGCGAACTGGTCACCACGAACCTTGTGGATATCAATCTGGGCATCCGCATCCTGCTGGGAAGCTCGTACTACGACGATTGGCAGAACCAGGAAACGTTCGTCAAGAACGACCCCCTCGGAAATCCCGTCGACCAGTTGCATCCCTGGAATCAAACCACGATCCCGCGACCGCAAAAGCGAGACTTCAAGGACAAATACACCTGGGTGATGTCGCCTCGGTGGTACGACAAACGCACCGGTGACTACCTGGCACTCGATACCGGCGGCGGCCCCATCGCAAGATTCTGGGCCACGGCCTTGGCCGGTAAAGTCGATACGGGCTATACGAAGGCCACGGGACACAGCGTCAAGATCTACCTGCCTAAATCGGCAACACTTCCCGAAGTGGAATTCGAATGGAAGATTCCTCAGTGGAGCAATGCCATCGAACGGGATCGGGCTCGAACTTATTTCCAGGCTTTCTCGGCCGCCTCGGCGCTCTATTTCGTCGAGCAGGCCCTTAAGGAGCTGCACGCGGGCAACACGAAGACCTGGACGGATTTCAAAGTGCCCGACGAGGCCATTGGCTGCGGATTCCACGAAGCAGTGCGCGGCGTCCTCTCGCATCACGTCGTGATCCGCAATGGCAAGATCGCCAACTATCATCCCTATCCGCCAACTCCCTGGAACGCGAACCCTCGTGACGTCTACGGCACGCCTGGTCCATACGAAGACGCCGTACAGAACACACCGATCTTTGAGGAGAACGATCCGGACCACTTCAAGGGGATCGACATCATGCGGGCCGTGCGGAGCTTCGATCCGTGTTTACCCTGCGGTGTGCACATGTACTTAGGGGGCGGCAAGACCCTGGAGACGCACCATTCGCCCATGTTTGGGGCACATGGCTAGTGACGAAAATGCGTTTTGCATTTGCTGGTTACGGAGAGCTTGCATGGTGAACGAAGAGTCGGCATTCCAACAGCGCATGCAGAGAATCGAGGGGCTGATCGGCCAAATCGAATCGTCAGGTCAGGGCTCCATCCAGGCCATGGCGACCGAACTCGTATCGCTAGTCATGGAGTTACACGGCAACGGCATTAGTCGAATGGTGGAATTGCTTAAGCAGTCCGGCTTGGGCGGGATAGCAGCAATCGAGCAGTTCGCCGAAGACCCTTTGATTGGAAGCCTACTGGTACTCTATGGGCTTCATCCGCAGACGCTTGAAGAGCGGATCGATCGGGGGCTGGCGGCGGCCCGGCCTTACCTGGAATCACACGGAGGTAACGTTGAATTGGTTACGGTCGACGCTGGCCGGGTCGTGTTGCGATTGGCGGGAAATTGCCACGGTTGCCCGTCATCGGCACAAACGATGCGAACGGCAATCGAAGATGCGATCTATGAATTCGCCCCTGACGTTGTCTCGATTGAGCTGGAAACTGCAAGTGATCTTGCCGAGCCGGCTGGTTTCGTATCCTTGCACAAGCTGGCATAGATGATCAACGCGATGACGCACAGCACCGATCAATCCCGAGTTTCCCTACGCGCGTTGGCAAGGTTGCAGCAGTTCGCATTCCGTGCCAACCCTTCGGTGCCGCGCGAGCACTGCGAACTCTGCGATCAGGCATTAATACCGACGCACCCACACCTGATCCAGCCGTCCAGCCGTAAGATTCTCTGCGTGTGCGGTGCCTGTGCGCTACTCTTCGATGCGCCAGCCGAGGGTCGCTTTCGACGTATTCCGACAACCGTTCGTTGCCTGGATGGTTTTCGACTCACCGACGCCGAATGGGACGCCCTGTTGATCCCCATTAACGTCGCATTTCTTTTTGCCAGTTCGTCGCTTGGCAAAGTCGTCGCCATCTATCCGAGCCCGGCGGGACCCATCGAGTCCTTGCTGACGCTCGAAGCCTGGGAAGAGATCGTCGAAAACAACCCGGTATTGAGGTCCATGACCGCGGATACGGAAGCACTGCTGATCAATCGCCTCGGCGATCGGTACGGCTTCTCCACGCATCAATACTATCTGGCGCCGATTGATCAATGTTACACACTGGTAGGTGTGATGCGCAGTAAATGGCGCGGGCTGTCTGGCGGTGAAGACGTATGGCAACGAATTTCGCAATTCTTTTCCGGTTTAGCGGATCGCTCCATCGCAACCTCTGCTGGCGAGCACTCTGATGCCCAACGTTAATTTTCAGATCGACAAGGCATTGGCCGACCCGAGTGCCGCGGCGCCGCTCTTGATATTCAAGGTACGGATATGCAATGCCAATGCTGGAGAAACGATTCAAAGTATCGCGTTGCGCAGCCAGGTACGCATCGAAGCTGCCCGCCGACGCTATTCGGCGGCTGAACAACAGCGACTGGTGGACTTGTTTGGCGAGCCCGATCGTTGGAGCACGACGCTCGGCAGTCTGCTCTGGACGCACGCCAATACGGTTGTACCAGCCTTCGAGGACGAGGTGATTGCGGATCTGCCGGTTCCCTGCACGTTCGATTTCAACGTCGCAGCGACAAAGTACTTTGAGGGACTGGACGAGGGAGAAATACCTCTCGATCTGCAATTCAGCGGCACGATCTTCTACCGCGACGCGGATGAACTCCTCCAAGTGGCACAGATCCCCTGGGATCGGGAGGCATCTTTTCGACTCCCCGTCGACCGCTGGCGCGAAATGATGGAACAATACTACCCAAACTGCGCTTGGTTGCGACTGCGGCGCGACGCGTTCGACCGACTCCGGCAGTACAAGGAGCAGCAAGGCCTTACCCATTGGGAAGCTGCCATCGACCGTTTGCTATCCGGTAGCAAGGAGGGAATCCGCTTATGAGGCTCGTTGACAAACTCGCCCGGACGTTGCTCTACGAAGGCTATCTGCTCTACCCCTATCGAGCCGATGCCATCAAGAACCGACAGCGGTTTACCTTTGGCGTTCTGTTTCCACCCGACTACTGCCACCGTTCTCAGGAAGCGGACGCTAGTTCTCTGCAAACTGAATGCCTCGTCGAAACCACGAGGCATGCCACGCTCCGCGTTCGGGTTCGATTCCTTCATCTCTTGTCCCGTGAAGTCGAGAGTTTGCGCCACGAGGAATCCGCGGGATCAGGCGTCGCGGAAACCTATGAGCCCGTCGATGCGCTCCTCGTCGACGGCCGGACTTATCACACGTGGCAGGAAGCGACAGAGCGCGAAGTGAAGCTGCCGGAATTGCCGCTTGCGAAACTTGTCGACCAACCTTACACGGAGCAATTTTATTTTGCCGCGAGCAACCAGACTGAATCGCTTCAAGCCGCCGATGGCCGGAGGGTTGGTCAAATTACACGTAGGCACCAGGACGTAAATGGCACAATCGTCGTTTCGGCCGAAGCTTTACCCCGTGGACTGTGTCGCGTCCGCGTTACGGTTGGCAACGAAACGCTCATCGTCGGCCCCGACTGTGCGAGCCGAGAACAAGCACTCCTCGGTTCGCTCGCCTCGGCGCACACAATCCTCGATGTCGAACAAGGCGGGTTCGTTTCATTACTTGAACCCAACGAAGCGCACGAAGTTGCCGCCGAAGCGTGCCAAAACATTGGTGCGTGGCCCGTGCTGGTCGGCGAGCCGCCCGATCGCGGCACCATCCTTTCGTCACCGATCATTCTCTACGACTATCCACAAGTCGCGCCAGAAAGCCCTGGCGACCTCTGCGACGGCACCGAGATCGATGAGATTTTGATGCTGCGGATCATGACACTCACCGACGAGGAGAAGAATGCCATGCGATCTCTGGATCCACGCTCGCGAGAGATGCTCGACCGCACGGAGCTATTACCGCAAGAACAGTTCATGAAAATGCATGGCGCAATACGAGGCCTGCGTCCGGTACGGGAGACCAAGTGATGGAATTATCCGAGTGGAATGCGTTGGAACAGCGTCCGCGATTGAAGAGTGTTCGTATCGATGGGCGCGAGCTAAAGGCCGGAGACCGTGTGAGACTGTGGCCGCGCAATCGGGCCGACATCATGGACGTTGCCCTGGAAGGTCGCACGGCCACAGTCGAGGCAATCGAGCAGGACTACGAACACCGTGCCCATTTGGCCGTCGTGGTCGATGACGACCCGGGACGCGATTTAGGCGTGCTGCGGCAAATTGGACACCGGTTCTTCTTTGCCCCCGAGGAAGTGGAAATCGTCTCCGACGACACTCCGTAGTGACAAGTCGCGGCGAGGCTTCCCATGGATCGACGCATCTTGGTGGCTGGTATCGGAAACATATTTCTTGGCGACGATGCGTTCGGCGTGGAGGTAGTTCGAAAGCTTGCAACCTGCCGCGTCCCGCCCGAAGTGGTGCTGCGCGACTTTGGGATCCGCGGATTCGATTTGACCTATGCACTGCTCGAGGACTACGAGCACGCAATTCTGGTTGATGCGGCACCGCGGGGCGGCGCAGCCGGCACGTTGTACGTCATTGAACCCTGTCTGGAGGAACTCAAGCAGGAAAAACCCGTCGGCCCCTCGCTCGACATGCACAACATGGACCCGCTGCGCGTGATGCGTCTTGTGCGCTACCTCGGCGGAGGACTGAGCGGTTTGACGCTCGTCGGATGTGAACCCGCCGATCTCGATTCCTACGACATGGAGCAAGGCCTTAGCCCGGCCGTTGCCGCCGCCATCGAACCCGCGGTATCCCTCGTGCAAAGGCTGATCGCCGAACAATTGGCTGGCCCGCGTGACAACCAACCAACCGCAACTACCCAATCAAGACCGTAGTGGAGCGCGCACGATCACAACTTCGACGCGCACTCAGCCGATGGCTCTGTGCAACGCACAAATGCACCAAAACTTTCGTCGCGTCTATTTTTGCGCCGACTGCAAGTCTTCCTTTAAGACATGCCCTGTCTTGGGATCGATCTTGAGATTCAAATGGTCTTCATCATGCACGTAGAAGATGAAGCCGTTGAACATCTCGTCGTACGACTGATCGCCATAAGGCACGGTGTATTCAGGATCCGGATTGTAGGGATTGAACTTCGAATTATCGAAGTGCGCGATGGCCGCTAGTTCCGTCCCAGCCGGAAGCTTCTTTTCGTGAGGCGCCTGTGGACAGACGTAACCCAACTGCCATTCGAAATTGTAGTTTGGAATCTGCAGCAAGGTTTCCTCCTTGCCGTCGGGGTAGTGCGCAAAAAACGTCATGTCTCGGCCGCGCAAGTGCATGTGCGTAAAAAGTCCCAAGAGCGTGACATCCTTATCCAACTTTTTCTTCGCTTTCATTTCATAGAAGGGATCGCCCGGCGGAATCGCAATATCGTGCGGATCGAGCAGGATAAAGTGCGTGGTCTTTTGCACGATTCCTTTCGCATAGCGGAATCCGATCGATATCTTGCTCTCCTCTTCCTTGCCTGTCGTGACGTAGTGGATCTGCAGGCCGATGATGGCACCCTTAGGAATTCGCTGTGCCATGCCGGGCTCGAGCGTGAAGGGAACTCCTCCCGGTACATAGCCCGTAATAAAGCTGGAGGTTCCCGCCTTTCTCGTCACTGGATCGACATAGAACGCATTGCAATGGTGTACGACCGCGCGGTTGTGCGGTCGAATCTCGATCGACTCGACGTAGGTATCGTCCTCGAACGGCGGTTGCAGGAACACATACTTGTACGGAATGTAGCCGTGGGCCTGGATCTTTTGCGGCCGTTTCATGGTCAGCACCAAATCTGGCTCGCCGATTCGCCACTCGGTTTTGGCAAACTCCAGCGGCTTCGGTGCCTTGGAAGCATCACCGGCCGGCATGCCTTCCTTGACCCAGGCTTCCACCAGGTCGCTCTCTTCGCGCGTCAAGCTGGGATCATTCGCAAAATGGCCAAAGTCCGAATTCGCATACCAGGGAGGCATCCTTCCGTCGCGGACGACTTCGGCCAACATTTCACCCTGAGCCTTGGCGTCGTCGTAGGTAATCAACTCAAATGGAGCCGCGGTCCCCTCGTGGTGGCAGCTCTGGCAACGGTTCTGCAGAATCGCCTCGATGTGCTCGTGGAACGTGACCTGGTAGTCAAAGCTGGGCTCCACCCAGCCAGTCACCCGACACCCGTCAACGGTCGTCTCTGCTACCGAGACGGGTTTGCCGGCCAACAACTCGTCGATTGCCTCGACGAGATCGTGCCGGCCGACCCGTGGCTGCACTCCACCGGTGCGATATTGGTCGTCGACGCGGCCCGAATAGACGATGTTCTTCTCGCCGTCGAGCAACACGACCTGGGGCACGCGTTCGACACCCAAGGCCTTGGTGCACTTTTGCGCTTCGTCCCATACCAACGGAAACGTCACGCCAGCTTCCAACCCGTGCGCGGCGATATCCCGGGGCGTCTCATCCTGAGAGTTGTACACGGCGACAAACTGAACACCTTGCGCCGCATACTTTTTATGTAGTTCTTCCAGACGCGGCATATAGCGTTGGGCAATGGGGCACGTTGTGTTGAGGAACACCAGCGCATAGGCTTTCGACTCACCAAGGTCACTCAGGCTGCGACTGAGACAACGAATGTCCTTGAACGTAAGATTCGCAGCTTGATCGCCAATTTTGGCTCCCTCGGCCTCGAGCCCCGCTAGACATGGCAGTGCAACAGCGATGATGAAAAGTGACCGCTTGATCATTGTTTAGTTCCCCAGAAGGCACGCATGCACGACCCGACAGCGCGGTCGGCGGGCGAACGGTAAGAAGTCCATTCCCTAATTAAGGTATTTGAACCACAGACGGCCCGCTTGGCAACGGTTTTCCCGTCTATTATGCCGATTCTAGACGACGCGGCGATCTGTCGCGAGACCGGCTAGCCGCAATTCAGTGGGACGCGGCGACGAGAATCTGCGTCTCGAACACCCACCGCGGCAGCCCCAGAATCCAGGATAAACGTGGCGAATTCCCGCCAGGGGTTTCAGTGGCCCGATCCAGCCAGTCGAACCGGGACGTCTCCGGGCGCCGGATAGCCCGTTGTGGCGGACTCGTCGGAACTGTCAGTCCAAGGCAAGACGCCAGGGGGCATGTCAAAAGGGGCCGCCACGCCCACCACAACAAGCCGTTCGACGACGCATCCCCAATCTCCGTTGTGCTGGCGATTAGCGACCGCTTAAACCTGCACGATCGCTCTGTCCGGTTACGCGCAGCAACTTTAGAGTACCATACTCGGCAAGGCCATCCCGCCCATGTCCTCGTCGCGCAACTCCGCATGCCCGAACCATGACCAACTCGTACGAAACCATACGCTACCAGGTCGCGAACTCCGTGTTGACGATCACCCTCAACCGGCCCGACCGGCTGAACGCATTCAACACCGTAATGCAGCGGGAACTCCTCGATGCAATCAGTCGGGCAGATGGAGACGACGAGGTGCGCGTGATCCTGTTCACCGGCGCCGGTAGAGCCTTCTGTGCGGGCGCCGACCTGTCGAGCGGTTCCGACTCATTTGCCAAGCTTGAACGCGAGGTCGAAAACACCGACGCTCCCGACCGTGCCGACGCCGGCGGCAAAATCAGCCTCGCACTCTACGATTGCAAGAAGCCAACGATCGCGGTCATCAACGGCCCCGCAGTGGGAGTAGGCGTGACGATGACCCTGCCGATGGACATCCGCCTGGCCAGCGACAAGGCGAAATTCGGTTTCGTGTTTACTCGCCGCGGCATTGTGCCCGAGGCGTGCAGTAGTTGGTTTCTGCCGCGCGTCGTCGGGATCAGCCAAGCGGCCGAATGGGTATTGAGTGGACGAATGTTCGACGCCGACGAGGCACTGCAAGGCCGCCTTGTCCGTCGCGTACTGCCGGCTGACAAGCTCCTGCCAGCAGCCCAATTGCTCGCCAGAGAGATCGTGCAAGAAACTTCCGCGGTGTCCGTTGCCCTCGCCCGACAGATGCTCTGGAAGATGCTGGGCGCATCGCATCCGCAAGAGGCCCACCGAATCGAATCGCTGGGCATGCACCACATGGGGGCCTCGGCAGACGCGCGCGAAGGCGTGCAGTCGTTCTTGGAGAAACGTCCGGCTCGCTTCACGATGCGACCCAGTCGGGACATGCCGCCGCACTTTCCCTGGTGGGAATGACGCGACTTCCATGCAGGACTGCCCGGCGATCAACCACCCTTGCCAGGCAGTTCCATCACTTCGACTTTGCGAATGCAGACTTTGCTGCCCGGGTCGTGTTGCTGGAACGCAAAGTAGCCTTCCTTGAATGTCTTCTCGAAATCTAGATACTCGTACAGCTCGTCGCCATTAACGGTAATCTTGATTCGAGTCATCGGCCTGCCGCGCCACACGTCATCGCGCACGGCGATCTCGTAGGTGAACCAGTCGTCTGGCTCGACCAGCCGCTTGTAAACGTGGCACATTCCATAAAGCGATCCCGTGCGAATCGGATCTCGATGCGTACTGTCAATCTGTGCTTCGTATCCGTCGGCGAAGCCCGGCTTGCGAGTCGTGCGAAAGTACAGCCCGGAGTTCCCCTTGTCGTTGATTTTGATCTCGGCCCGATAGCGGAAATTCTTGAACGGTCCTTTGGTGCAGACCAGCATCGAGGCGGGCCCCGAACCGCAGATCGCCCCATCCTTAACTGCCCACATGCTTTGCTCGCTGCCGACTTTTTCCCAACCCTCCATGCTCTTGCCGTCGAACAGCGACACCCACTTTTCCTGAGCTCTGGCGCCTCCAGCCACGAGCACGAGGGGCAAAGCAACCGCTGCGATACTTATTCCGCGAAACACAAGGTTCATCGGTGGTTCCTCATTGGGATGGAGTACAAGATGCTTGGCCGGTCGAACGAACAGTCCTTCCTGAATCGCCGTCAGAAGTCCGGTGCGATCGGGATTGAGACCCGATTATCGAGCGTGAGCGGTTCCCTGGCAACCCGGCCGCGCCACCTCGCAAAGTTGCGTTCGAAGTGATTCGGCCGAGCGGTCAATCGCGGGCTTTCGCACTTGCCTTGGTCGATCGTGGGTCCCTGAATCTCGGGTAGGTTCAGGGATCAAAGCTTGTCGGTCCCGGCGGTGCCCCGGGCAGACGCCAGGCTCTCTGGCTTTGCATCACGTTGAGAAGGTCCCCGCCAGCAATCGAACCTGGTCCCGAACCGTCGCAGGGTCGCATGCGAATCCGGCACACCCTAAGGACTAGATGAGCTGTGGCAAACTTGGCTTGCGGCGGCGTCCGTGGCCATACGGGATCGCCGCGATCTGAAACTTGTCGTGATAAACGATTCGGCCCGGTATCCTCGTGGTTCGCACGCCGACCGGAACGCCTTCCTCTCGAAGAATCGCGACCAATTGCCAGATCTCTCGAACCACATCCGACTGCGGACGAAACCAGAAGATGGCCCGCCGATCGTGCTTGTCAAATTGTGGTAAAGGCAGGTTCTCGATGAACCAGTCGAGTGAGTCGTGCAACCACTCCCGCGTCCAGTCAGATAGCTGTGAGCGCACCTCGACCCGCGACGCCGCCTGAAATATCCCCAAGGGCTGGCAACTCGATTCACATCGGTAAGGCGTTTCAAATCGCACGTAGGTAGGCATCTCAACACCATCACTCGCGCTCCAACGCACCGCTTTTGGATGCCTCGCCGAGGAATCGAACCAGCAACCGCCGTCGCACCAAACCAACAAAAGAGCCCAACGGCCGTACGACGCCGAGCTTTGACAGCCAGTGGCGAGCGAACAGCCGGGCGTCAAAAGCGAAGCGATACCAAAACCATAGACGCCGGTCAGGCTTCGGTGGTTCGTCACATCTCGTCAGACATTCGGAAAACCGTTCTGCTAAGCTGCCACGGTAATCTGCCGATCCGTAAACCGAGGCTTCCCGATGGCCTTTGGCTCGCTCAATCCCCGGCCAGAATCCACCTGCGATTTCCGCTCAGCTTCCAAATCCTTTGGTGCCAGGCTGGATTTGTTGGCAGTCGATGCTGGCACACAATCGCATTTTTCGGTTTCGCGCTCGCGACCGCCGACGTGACACTTGAACGGCTAGTTCCCCTGCATATCGCCAAGAGGAAATACTCCGACCGTGGGCGATTCTTCATCGAAAATCGCAGCCGCTTAGTCTGTCTTAGGCAGTCCGAGACCCGTCAGACCGAGGAGTCGAGCCCTTCATGCGTTCGCTCAAACCACTTGGCGAGAGCCCTTTGGAAAAGTGGGCGATACGGGACTCGAACCAGTGACCCCTAGCTTGTCGCGATCGCCTCAGTGAACCTACAAACCCTGGCAAAAAAAGGGTTGCGATTTCCGCTTTTTCCAGGATTTCCACGTCTTGGCAAGTATTCTGGACCGGGGCTCTCGTTACCCGGAATATCGCCCTCAAAGGCATAGTCGACTTAACACGTAGCGGAATTCTTAGCCGTTGCGCCGGCTTCATCGGATCAAGGCCTTGCCCTCCCAGCCCGACCTATAGTTCAACACGGCCAATGGGGTGGGACTGAGTGATGTGGTCGCCGTAGTGCTTCTTGAACAGGACACTCAGGCTGACACGACCGCCCGCTGGCCTGCGAATACTTGTTTATCTGTAAACGCCCAGCGCTCGCGTGGCTTCCATGAACCAGGACGCTCGCGCCGGGGCAGAAAAGGAGCATTTGAATCATGCCGACGATCAACGCGAAGCCGTTTTCGTACGAGTTCGACTTCAACCACGTTGCGCTCATCTGCATCGACATGCAGCGCGACTTCTGTCTGCCCGGTGGATTTGCCGACTCGTTGGGCAACGACATCAGCAACGTACAGGCTTGCATCCCGGTGATCGCCGAGTTGCAATCCGCTTTCCGCAGAGCTGGCCTGCCGGTGATTCACACCAAGGAATGCCACAAACCGGATCTCTCCGATCTTCCCACCGCGAAACGTCTTCGCGGCAACCCGAAACTCAAGATCGGCGACGTGGGCCCGATGGGTCGGATTCTGATTGACGGAGAAGAAGGCTCGGATTTCGTGCCGGACAACGCGCCCATCGAAGGAGAGTTGGTACTCTCCAAGCCCGGAAAGGACGCGTTCTATGCAACGGAACTCCACGAATACCTCATCCGGCGCAATATCTCCAACCTCGTGATCACAGGTGTCACGACGGACGTCTGCGTTCAAACGACCATGCGATGCGCGAACGACCGCGGCTACGATTGTCTGCTCATCGAGGACGGAACGGACAGCTACTTTCCCGAGTTCAAGGCTGTCACGCTCAAGGCGTTGACCGCGCAAGGCGGCATCATCGGTTGGACCTGCAAGTCAGAGGCCTTGCTGGATCTCTTGGAAGCGGAGGCCAACCCGAACTTTGCCGAACCCGCGTTTGCGTAGGCACACGTCGGGAGTCTACGAGCTATTTCCTGTTGTTCTGGTTGCGATCCCAAACACATGCAAAGGAGCAATCCATGTCACATGTTAACGCACACCCCTACGCTTGGCCGTACAACGGAGACTTGCGGCCTGAAAACACGGCGCTAGTCGTGATCGATATGCAGACGGATTTCTGCGCCGAGGGCGGTTACGTATCGACGATGGGATACGACCTTTCGCTCACACGTGCTCCCATCGAGCCGATCAAACGCGTTTTGAACGAGTTCCGCAAACAAGGTTTTCACATCTTCCACACGCGGGAAGGACATCGGCCTGACCTGTCAGACCTACCGGCTAACAAGCGGTGGCGCTCGCGGCAGATCGGCGGCGGAACCGGCATCGGCGACAACGGGCCATGTGGCCGACTCCTCGTCCGCGGCGAAAAGGGCTGGGACATCATTCCCGAACTCTACCCGCTGGAAGGCGAACACATTATCGAAAAACCTGGCAAGGGATCCTTCTACGCCACGGACTTCGATATGCTGCTCCAACTAGCGGGCGTCAAGAACATCATTCTAACGGGCGTGACCACCGACGTTTGCGTTCACACCACAATGCGTGAAGCGAACGACCGCGGGTACGAATGTCTGTTGCTCAGCGACTGCACGGCCGCCACGGACCCACGCAATCACCAGGCAGCGCTCAACATGATCACGATGCAGGGTGGCGTATTCGGCGCTCATGCAATTTCGGCCGATCTGCTGGCGACCATCCGGAACGAAAGCAACGCTCCGGCCGAAGCCAAGGAACTGGCGACGGTCGGTTAGTTCGATGCGATCGACCGTTGTCGTACTTTGTGTCTTAGCCGCTGCGGCGGTCCCCATTCCGCGCGCATGTCGCGCGGAATGGGGACCCTCCAAAAAGGGAAACGCAATGTGTTTCGAGCTGTTTGTCAACGGAACGCTGATGCGAGGGTTGGCCTTGCAGAAGAACATGGGCGACTCAAAGTTCCTCGGCGAATTCAAAACGGAGCCACGATATCGGCTCTATTCGATTAACGACATCCACCCCGGCATGTTTCGCCTCGCAGATGGCGAGACCGGCGGCGTGGCCGTCACCGGAGAGTTGTATCGCGTAAGCGAGGAAACCTGGAAGAAAATCGAGGCGGGTGAACCTCCCCACCTGTACCGCGGCCGGGTCAAGCTCGAAGACGGACGCGAGGTGTACGGCATCCTCTACCCCCGCGAACTTGCCGAGCACAAGCAGCTCGATATCTCAGCGTACGGAGATTGGCGGCTCTACTGGAATTCCACCCGCCAGCGACCGCTGACAGAAGTGCGAGAGGCGACTCCGGCGCTCCACGAGTAGCGCCGGGTGGCACGAATCTGGAGCGTTTCAATGCGCAGTCCCGTTAATATCGTATTTCCGCCCATAGAGCACGGCCAGGTTCCCTACTGTCGGATCGTGCTGAGGGGCTGCTCCCAACTTTGCTTCCAGTCCAACGAGTTGACGGGTCTGTTCTTCCTCGTGGCCGTGCTCGTGGCATCGCCGATTGCCGCTGCCTACCTACTGGTGGCCGCGACTCTCGCGCCCGCGGCCCGCATGCTGCTGAGAGAGAAGCCCGCCGTGCTGGAAACGGGTATGCCGGGACTCAATCCCTGCATGGTAGCGCTGGCGCTACCGGCTTTTTTCGAAACCGGTTGGACGAATGTCGGAATGTGGTTGGTGCTGTTGGCCTGCGTCGTTAGCGCCGTGGTATTGGTACGCATATGCATTGCGGTCTTGCCGTTTCCGACGCTTGTGCTGCCGTATCTAATCATTTTTTGGATTCTGCATGCCTTGGCTCCCCACTTCGGCGTGCTGCAACAAATCGCCCTGGTGCCACCGGCGGCGACGGGCTTTGAGCCGGTCATAGCGGTGCTCTCTGGTCTGGCACAGGCGGTGTTCTCACCCAGCATCTGGTCCGGTCTGTTGTTTGCCGCGGGAGTGCTGCTGAGCAATTGGCGGCACGGCCTGATCGCCATCTTCGGCGCCATGATTGGAACTACGGTGGTCTACTACTACCGCGATATGAATCCGGCCGACGTCAATTTCGGCCTCTACGGATTCAACGGTGTTTTGACGGCCGTTGCCGTCTTCGTCTTTTGCGGCGGCAAACTTAGACTTTCCATTCTGGGAGCACTGCTGGCCACGATTTTGACCCCGTTCGTCGCCCAATTCGGCATCCAAACCCTCTCGGCGCCCTTTGTACTGACCACTTGGCTAATGTTGGGCTTGGGCTGGTTCGAAGACCATTGGTTCACGGTCTTGCCGGCCGCGAGCTCGCCCGCGGCACGTCAGCCCAAATCCAACGCGACATCACAATTTGCTTAGCCCTATTCCGGAGATACGAACGATGACAACTCTAACCGTAACTGCTCCCATCGTCGTTCCAAACCTGTTTAAAAAAGTCGAAGAGTTGCGCCATTCGGATGCCTGGCAACCGTTTCGTCCCGGCGTTACCGCGCAGTGGCTGTACAACGAAGGCAACGGTGGTCCGGCCGCCGTGCTGCTCCGCTACGAGCCGGGGGCCCGAGTTGCCCTCCACGAACATGTCGGCTACGAGCACTTGCTGGTCCTGGAAGGCGATCAGTTCGATGAAGAGGGTTCGTACCCGGCCGGAACTTTCCTCATCAACCCACCCGGCACAAAGCACTCGCCCGGCAGCAAGGGCGGCTGCGTGGCACTGCTGATCTACGAAAAGGCTGTCAAGTTCGTAGAACGCGAGTGACGCGGAACGATCGAATCAGACATGCGGCAGTCACCCAAGTACGCCATGCAGAGATCGGCCTGATCCTCCCAGGACGTTGGAAATGAAGATATCCATTGTCATTCTAGCGGCAGCGCTTGCGGTGGTGTTCGCGGCAACGGTTTCAGCCGGTGACGGCAGCAACGTCGCGCCAAGCGATCTGAAAGTTCTCGAGGCTCCACTCGTCTTTCACAATCTGTTGGATGAGGTCGAGCACCTCGATGAGACGAATGGCTGGGAGCCGTTCCGCCCCGGCGTCATGGCGCATTGGCTGTATAAAGAACCCGACGGCGGACCGGCAGCGGTCCTGCTTCGCTACGAGCCTGGCGCCCGCGTACCGGAGCACGAGCACGTTGGCTATGAGCACATCTACGTTCTTCAGGGCGACCAGTTCGATGAACGCGGCACGTATCCGGCCGGCAGCTTCATCATCAACCCACCCGGCACAAGACACTCGCCCGGTAGCAAGAGTGGCTGCGTGGCACTGCTGATTTATGAGAAAGCCGTCAAGTTCGTGGAGCCTGCGTCGGCAACAGAACGGTGAGTGGAAGTTGATCAACCATCAGACTGGCACGCTGCCGTTCACGCAACCGCGAGCAATAGCTACGCGACGACCGGCAATGAAAGTAGCCCGGCCGTTCCACTCCGTGCCTGCTTAAAACAGCAGGATCGCGCGTAGCGTAACCGGAAGCGCGCTGGGGATATCAGGCGAGGCAGCCGGGTTCGGAATGTAGGTGATGTTCGGCTGCAGAAAGCAGTTGGGCCCGACCATCCACTGGTAGTACCAGCTCAGGATGGCCTCGTCGGCACCGAGGTCGAGAGCCGGATCGTCGTTCATCTTGCCGTAGGCCAGGCCCCAGCCGACCGAATCGTTGTCGCGGCTGGGCAACGGCCCAATGTACGTGAGGCCGACTCCAAAATAGCGGTGCGTGTCGACGAAGGGGGAGTTCGTGCCGGCGAATTGGAAGTACATCGACAGCCCTTCGTTCGTGACCCCGGGATGCTCGTAGGTAAGGCGCTGCGATCCAAACAGGTAAATGCCCTGCGCTCCAGTGACCGGTCCGCTGGCCGCCTGCAGCACTCCGGTCTGGGCCCAATAACCCGCGCCGAACTTGCCGGTCAGTTGGTCTTTGCCGTGGCCCCAACTGCAGCCGGCCTCAACCATGTGCAGGTTGTAGCCGTTGAAGTGCGGACCCTCCGAGCCGGTCTGGCGGCCGGCGGCCAAATTGCCATCGTAGAGGCCGTACTTGATGTAGGTGTGCTCGATCGGAATCCAAGTGGTTACGACGCCGGTTGCCGAGTTGAAGTATCCCGGCGTGACTCCATACTGCGTCGGGCTGAGGTACAGCGGAGTGAAAAGCAACGACGACACGGCCGCGATGTCATAGGCCGCATCGCCGAAAGAGGACCCGACGACGACGTTATTGAAATCGTACGTCGGAATCGTCTTGCCGATGCGAATCAACAGGCGGTCGTCATAAAAGCGATGCAAGTACCACAGCGCAAAAATCTCCGCACGATGATGGATGGCAATGTCCAGCGATTCGTAGTCCAACACGGTACCCGCGTTGGCGTTCGTCGGACCACCCGAATAGTAAAGTAGTTCCCCACCGATCAACCCATTCTCCCAGCCCATGGCTTCGTCCGTGTCGACCGAGATGTCGACGATGGTCAAGGTGTTGCCAGTCCACCCGGGCACCAGGCCTCCGCTCAAGCCGTTGGCATCCGTAATGTTCAATCCGGCAAATCGCCAGCCGTTGCGATTGATTCCCAAGTCGTCGCCCAGCCAGCCCGTGCCGACGATCACGTTGGACGCACCCGGGTTACCGGAGACGACGCCGTTCGACCCACTCGTGCCAGCGCCTGCCGCTGATTGGGTGCTGCTGGCCGAATTGCCTTGCATGCCGCCATCAAGTTGGGCGACAAAGAAGATCGGGGGCGCGTCGGAAATTTCTTCGCTGCGCGAAAGCAGCGGCTCGCCCAGCACTAGGCTCTGGCGGTCGCCATCCCGATCAGCGGGACGAGCAACCTCGACCGACGACGGCAGCCTCTCGGCAGCCGCGGCGCAGACACCAAGCCACAGCGCGGCAGCGAAGCTGACGGCCAGCACGGCGGTACCTGGAGTGGCTCTGCGCTTCGCGACAGCGTCGCAAACGTCCATGTTGCGACCTGGAGGACCTAAGTCGTGTGGGGTTCTTCACTTTCCTTAACTCGACAAGTTAGCGCGCAAAGGATGAGACGGATCTTCCCTCAGACGCGCAACATCTTTTGGGGCTCGGACGAACCACGAGCAATAAGGGGCCACCCCGTTCGAGTCAACGAACCGAGGCAAGCCGCGCCGAGGTTGACGATTGTAGGGCACGAAGCGGTGGCCTGGTCGCGACAACCGACACAGGTTCGTGTCGACCCGCACGGTGACAGCCCAGGCGATTGCTCCCAATTGCCCCAAAACGTAGGGTTTCCCCAAAGGCATGACGGGGCGTCGCCGGGGACTGAGTCGTTCCTGGTGCATTGCAGGCATTTCGGAGATATCCACGGGTGAATACGATTCTCGACTGCCCTACGGCGATCGAACCTGGTTGCGCCGAAGCGTCGCTGGTGATCGTCCATCACGTCGCGCCGGAGCTGGTCAGCCGGTTCGTCGAGCTATTGGAAGACTTCACTAGTGCTGGCGAGCAGCGCCTGGCTACTTGAAGACTGAAGTTTATCCGCCCGCGGCAACGGATTCCGACCAGTGGGTGATGGTGATGACCTTCGCGGACCAGTCCGGCCTGGATTGCTGGTTTGAAAATCCGGAGAGAGTTCGCCGCGCGTCAAAATTGAGCGAAGAAATTGGCAAGTATTCGGTTAGGAAGGTGCGGAGCGGGTTCGGCACGTGGATGGCGGGATTGGAAAAGTCTGACGACAATGCCTCGGAATTGCCGGGGTGGAAGACGGCCCTACTCGTGCTGTTGGCCCTCTATCCGACCGTGATGCTGATCACGATTCTCGTCAATCCGTGGATCGCGGGCCTGGGTGTGGCCGGTTGCCGGCTCGTCGATAACGCCCTGAGCGTCTGCCTCCTGCAATGGACCGCGCTGCCGGTGCTGACCGCCACGCTGCGCCGCTGGCTGAAGACCCCCTACCACAAGGCACCGCTGCTGAACGTCGGCGGGACGATCGCCATTGTGGCGCTGCTGGCAAGCCTGGCGCTAGTGTTGCACCGATTCATCGGGTGAATGCGTCGGGCCAACGAGTCCGCGCGACTCCAGCACTCTCAGCACGACGCGCGACCAGCGAGTGCCAGAATTGAATGGGCGATACTGGACTCGAACCAGT
>CAVTBU010000005.1:0-2986950 GCA_963733035.1 Pirellulales bacterium | reverse complement strand
GAACTGAAATGGATACGAATGACAATCCCTTCAAGGGCCAAGAGCTTTCTAAATCTGACAACTGGCCGCTCAATCCCCCTCCAGAATCCGAGTCGCACCAGGATGACGGCCTAGTGTCTCTCAACGTAGCAAGGGGCTGGCTTCCACGAACCCACGGCAACAAAATCTCTCTCGACACGTTGTATCGTTGGTGCCAGAAGGGTCTGAAGAACGGCGTACGGTTGGAAGCGGTCAAGATTGGAAGCCGCTGGTACACGACCCGCAAATGGGTGCAGGATTTTATACGGGCGGGAAAACCCAACCTGACGATAACCGGCACTCCTCCAAAACTCCGCACGAATTCTCAAAGGCATCGTGCGGCGGATTGGGCCGAAAAAGAACTGCGGCAGTCATGGAAGAAACCACCTCGGAATCCCCATTGGTAGATCAGCAGACTTTGCTGGCGATCTTGGCAACCAAGTCGATGTCTCGCTCGGCATAGATTTCCGTCGTGGACATTTTCTCGTGGCCCAAGAACAACTGGGCTGCCTCAGCCCCAAACAATTTACGAAGTCGTGTTCCGCAGGAATGCCGTAGTTGATTCGGATGCCATTTTGGAATTCCGGCAAGTACGCATGCTCGTTTGATCGCACGATCATACGAATGTCTATCGTAGCAATCTCGGGCACACGCTTGGGATTCGGTTTAGGCTTTCTCGCTCTCTGCGAGGGAGTCATTGGCGTCTTTCGCTGCATTCGCCGCTGATCGTAGACAAGTTGGCGTGCCTCCTTTGGTTGAAATAGATACTCGTCAGGGTCGGATCGCAGCCAAGGCTCTAGAATAGCCTGAGCTTTTGGACCAATGGGATATTGCTTTTCAATTGAGTCGTCGTTGGGTGATGACTTGTTTGCGGTCTTGTGGACGGAAACCATTCCGTCTTTCGAGATGGCATTCGGATTGATTCGATACCACCACACGTCACCGCTGCGGTCGATGTCTCGGCCACGAATCTTGCAAATCTCGCCCGGGCGTGTTCCCATCAGACGCTGAAGCTGAACCATTGCAGCGACTTGAGGAGGAAGCAACGGCAAGACCGCTTCAACCGACTCGTTTGGAACCGGCTTCACCTTCGGGCGGTCATAGGTCCCGGCGTGCCCTTTGCGAAGCCCCGCCACCGATTTCATGCCTTCGTAGACTGCCGGTGGTACAAGCTCCTCGGAAACCGCCCACTTAAACACCCGCTTAATGTGGTCGATTCGTTGATTGATCGTGCGTCTACAGAGCTTGCCACCGTCAATCATTTGCTGTCGCAGGGCTTTCAGCGCAACGGGGCCGAAGCGATTCGCATCTGTATTTCCATAAAGACGTAGGAGAGGATCGAGCGAGTAGCGAAAGGTATGAAGTTCATCCGAGGCCGAGCCATCGACGAGCCGGTAGTAGACCTCAGCATGCCGCCAGAAACGCAGGCATACTTCCGACACGCTCACGTCCCGAAAGTGAACGCCTGTTTTCGGCGGTGAGGCCAGTCCACCTGCTGCCGACAATTCCAGCAGAACTCGGGCGTACTCTCGCCGGCTCTCCTCAGAGTCGTAGGGGCCTAGCAGAATGTCTCGATACCTTTTGCCGCCGAGTGGCAGCGAGACGATGGCTTGACCGGACTGTTTGTGGAGGCGGTAGCTGGGCGGTTGGCCCTTCTTGCGACGTGCCATTGAGCACACACCTTCCCATCAATTCGGAAGACTTCCGAATTAAACTGGGCTTTGGTGCCGCTCTGCCTCACGCAGGCAGGGTCGCAAGTTGCGTCCGGCTTTGAAGTTATTTTAGTGGGCGATACTAGACTCGAACCAGTGACCCCTAGCTTGTCGAGCTAGTGCTCTAACCAACTGAGCTAATCGCCCTTTGGGTGGGACCGATGGGACGACCACGGTGCCTGACGGAACGCCAACCCAGAACTACCAAATCTGACTTCTCATCGCCGCCGAGTCAAGGGCCTCGCGACCAGCCGGGTTGCTCCAAACTGGCTGCATTCTATACTTTGCGACAAGCGGCCCGGCCGGCTGAACCCGTCCTGTTTTTGACGCGTCCTTTGTATCGACGCGGACGGCGGGTCTTCAGAAACTTCGGCCACGAGCCCCTTCTCAAATAAAGCGAAACGTAGCATGCTCAACGTGAAATTACCCGACGGTTCGATGCGGGAGTACGCGCGGCCCGTGCGGCCAATCGACATCGCGACGGAAATTGGTCCCGGGCTGGCCAAGGCCACGCTGGCGGCCGAGGTGGACGGCAAAGTCGTCGGTGCCAGCGCCGTGCTCCCCACCGAAGGCGAAGTGTCGCTGCGTCTGCTCACCAAGAAGGACCCCGAAGCGTTGGCCGTCATGCGGCACTCGGCGGCCCACGTCATGGCCCGGGCGGTAATGCGGCTGTTCGACGGCGTGCAATTGGCATTTGGTCCCACGACGGAAAGCGGGTTCTACTACGACTTTGAACTGAAGCAGCCGCTTTCGGAGGAAGACTTCCCGGCCATCGAAGCCGAAATGGCCAAGATCATCAAAGCGGACGAACCGTTTGAACGATTGGAAGAGCCGCGCGAAAAGGCGTTGGCCGTGTGCCGCGACCTGGGTCAGACGCTCAAGGTGGAGCACATCAAGGAAGGGCTTGCCGACCACCCTACCTTGTCGTTCTATCGCCAGGGTGAGTTTGTCGACCTATGTCGCGGCCCGCACATTCCCAGCGCCGGCGCGATTGGCGCTTTCAAGTTGCTGTCGATTGCCGGTGCCTATTGGAAGGGAGACGCCTCACGCCAACAGCTTCAGCGGCTCTACGCGACCGCCTGGTTTAGCAAGGAAGAACTCGCCGAACATCTGCAGCGAGTCGAAGAAGCCAAGCGACGCGATCACCGAGTGCTCGGCAAGCAGCTCGATCTGTTCACCACAAACCCCAATCTCGTTGGGGCGGGTCTGGTATTGTGGCTGCCCAAGGGGGCGACCATCCGCGGCATCCTCGAGAATTTCATGCGCGAGGAACTCACCAAGCGAGGCTACCAGGCCGTCTACACGCCTCACATCGGACGCGTCGAACTGTATCAGATCTCGGGGCACTTTCCCTACTACTCCGACAGCCAGTTCAAGCCGATCGTAATGTCGGATGACGAGCGCTATTTGCTCAAGCCGATGAATTGCCCTCATCACGTGATGATTTACAAAGCCAAGCCACGCAGCTATCGCGATCTGCCGGTGCGGTTGGCCGAGTTTGGCACCGTCTACCGCTACGAACAATCCGGCGAACTTGGCGGCATGACCCGAGTGCGCGGATTCACGCAAGACGACGCACATCTTTTCTGCACGGAGGAGCAAGTCGGCGCCGAGTTCCGCGGTTGCATCGAAATGACCCAATCCGTGCTCGCGGCCCTCGGAATGAACGACTATCGCGTGCGGCTCGGTTTCCGAGATCCCGATAGCGACAAGTACGTCGGGAGCGATGCCGTGTGGGAACGAGCCGAAAAGACCCTGGAAGAGGTCTGTCGCGACATGCACTTGCCGCACCTCGACGTCGAGCGCGGGGAAGCGGCGTTCTATGGCCCGAAAGCGGACTTTGTTGTTACCGATTGCCTGGGACGCGAATGGCAGCTCGGCACCGTGCAACTCGACTACAACTTGCCCAGCGCCGAGCGATTCAACCTCGAGTACGTCGGGGCCGACAATCAGCCGCATCAGCCGGTGATGATTCACCGGGCTCCGCTCGGATCGTTGGAACGTTTTGTGGGCGTGCTGATCGAGCACTTCGCCGGTGCGTTTCCGCTGTGGCTGGCTCCCGAGCAGGCCCGCGTGCTCACCGTAAGTGAGAAGTCCGAGGAGTATGGGCGTCAAGTCGAAACGCAGCTTCGGGCGGCTGGATTGCGCGTTACCGGCGACTTCCGCGCTGAGAAACTCGGTTCAAAAATCCGCGACGCCCAATTGGAACTAATTCCGTATATGCTCGTCGTGGGCCCTCGCGACGCGGAAGGGGGAACGGTTTCGGTCCGCGACCGCATCGCCGGCGATCTGGGCGCCATGTCGCTCTCAGCGGCCATCGAAAAATTCCAGGCCGAGGTGGCATCTAAGCAGGTTCGCCAGGTCGCGGAGAAGAAAGCCACGGGCCTGGGGGAAAGCGGCGGAGCGCACGAGTACTGAAAATACTCGGACGAGCGTAACGCGACGTGTCCGTCCCCTGCTTTGGTCGCAGCGCCATCCGTACGTGCGCACCGCGTCACTTTGCCCAGTCACCGCACAACGAGTAGGATAGAGGTATCCGACTTCGGAACCCACGAGAGGCTGGCATGCCGCGCCGAACATTGTGGTTGATTTTCATTGTGGCCGTGGCCTCGCTCGCTTGCTATGAGCGGGCCGACCGAAACCCCTACGGTCGGTGGTTTTCAGAAGTGCTCGACACGATCAATCGCTATTACGTCGAGCCGGTCGACGATCAAAAGCTGTTTGAGGGCGCCCTGGACGGCATGGTTGGTCGGTTGGACGAGTATTCAGCTTTTTTGCCGCGCAAGCAGGCCAGCCAGTTCCAAGAATCGATCGATCAGCAATATGGCGGCATCGGCATCGAAGTTAACCTTGACGGCGAGAACAAGGAACTGACCGTCATGAGCCCCTTGGTGGGCACGCCGGCGTACAAGGCCGGTATGCAGGCCGGCGACAAGATCGTGGCGATCGACGGCAAGAGCACGGCCAATCGTTCGCTCAACGAAATCGTCGGTTGGTTGCGCGGCCGTCCCGGCGACCCGGTTTCGCTGTCGGTGCTTCGCCAGGGCCAGGAAGATCCGCTCACCTTCGAACTGGTGAGAGCCCGGATCAAAGTCGACTCGGTCTTGGGCGACCTGCGGGCACCAGATGGCGTTTGGAACTTCTTCCTGCCAGACGAAGACAAGATCGGCTACCTGCGGATCACATCCTTCGGAGAAACAACCGTCGAAGAATTGAACGCCGCGCTCAAGTGGCTAACCGAGCGAGATTGCCGCGGCGTGATCCTCGACATGCGCAACAACCCCGGTGGACTTTTGCAGGGCGCGGAAGAAGTTTGCAACATGTTCCTTCCTCAAGGTGCGACGATTGTTACGACTCGCGGCCGAGACGAACGCGTTCGCAAGAAAGCGGAAGCCACGGGTGCAGGCAAGTACCAGGATTTGCCTCTGGTGGTGCTGGTCAACGACAAGAGTGCCAGCGCAGCCGAGATCGTGGCCGCGTGCCTCCAGGACCACAAGCGGGCCAAAGTCGTAGGCGAGCGCACTTGGGGCAAGGGAACCGTGCAGAACGTGATTCCGCTGGAAGGCGGTCGGAGTCTTCTCAAGTTGACCATCGCCAGCTACTGGCGTCCCAGTGGTAAGAATATTCATCGACTCGAATCGAGCGCGGCCGACGATGAATGGGGCGTGAAGCCAACGCCAGGTTTCGAAGTGAAACTTGACGAAAAGCAAACCGCCCAGATGTTGGAGAAACGCCGGCAGCGCGACGTCGTGGCGAACACCTCGCCAAGCGACGATTCCACAACCAAATCCGATACGCCGATGAGTTTCGATCCCCAGTTAAAGGCTGCGGTCAAATTGCTGCAAAAAGAGCTCCGGAACGAACCAGCCGGCACGGCGGCCGGTTAGCGCGACTGGGTAAGTAGATCCGGCGAATCCATTCCCGGCGACCGCACAAGAGATTAGTCGGAAGCCGGCCGGTTGCCTTGCAATCCATTGCAATTCTTGCCGTCACTCCGAGCGTCCGAGAGCGCGAATCGCCCCTCTTGCACGCCCTCTCCAAACGTCCGTAAGCCCTTGCCGGATAGGGATTCAGAGCAAGTTCCTCCACGGCCTCTTGGGAATACCTTGGGCTTTGGTCCACGAATTGCTTTGTAGTGCCGCGTCATGTCAAACGCACGACCGAGTTGCCACTTCTTGGCAAACGAGGTCGTGCCGAGCGCGTCTGCAAATCTCATCATTCGCCCCCGTCGTCAAAGGACTGTAACGTGGCACGCACCATTCATTGCACTGTCGTCGAGGTTCCCGCCATGAGCGATCCCTACCTGCCCGCACGGCGAGAGTTTCACGATCTCGTCCCCTGGGCCGACCCCTATATCGCCTCTTTGCTCACCAAGCTCCAACGGACGTCGCTTGCTGAAGATGGTTCCTACGCTAGCGACCGATACGCCGACACCATCAACGAGTTGCCACCGCCGCTCGACAAGGATGATCGGCAAGTCCCTTGGCAAACCGACTGGTCTCCGCGCAATTGGCCGCGCGGTCGAGCGCCAGTCCGTTTGCTCCAGGTTTGGGCGAACCGTCAATTAGGTTTCAGCTGTGTCGGTGGTCAGGTCCTTACCGTCCCCGAGCGCTGTGCCAGCGGCTGCCATCGCGGCCCGCATTTCAGCGGCAATAAAGAACGACCCAGCAATGCACACCAAATCTTCGGCGGTAGTTCGCTGCTGTACAACTCGCCAGCTTGTCGCCGGATCGATGCACACCTGCTGCGGAATGGTCGCGATCTCATTTGCCACCATTGCAATTTCTTCGGGAGGCACGCCTCTCGGATTGCTCCAATAACGCGTGAAGATCACTTCATCAAAGGCTGGCAATAGATGTTTCAACATGCCGCGCAAATCTTTGTCGCGCGTCGTGGCAAACACCAGCAGCCGACGCGATGAAGCAAAGCTCTCTCGGAGCACCTGCAAGAGTGCCTGAACCGACGCGACATTATGGGCCGCGTCGAGAACGATTGTTGGCCTGCGGCGTAACACTTCAATCCGTGCCGGCCAGCGAACCTCGCGCAGGCCCTGCCGAGCCGCTTCCCTCGAGACGTTAAACCCTTGCCGTCGCAGTTCTGCCAGGGTCGCCAAAGCCACGGCCGCATTTTCTCCTTGGTGGTGCCCCACGAGCGAAAGTCGCGCGTTTTGCAGGTTTTGAGACGGATCGACGCCGTACTCAAAATCCAACTCTGCTCGGCTTGCCGCGCTCTCCAGATGCAACGCCGGCCGATGGACAAACGAGAAGTCACGTCCCAGCTCGATCAATCGGCAGGCTTTGGCGCGAGCCGTCTGGGCAATCACGTCGCGCGGTTCGGAATTGAGCACGCCGCTTACAACCGGCACGCCCTGCTTGATGATGCCGGCCTTTTCTCCGGCAATCGCCGCCAACGTGGTACCGAGTTGTTGCGTGTGGTCAAAGCTAATGCTCGTGATCACCGACACCAAGGGCTCGCAGACGTTGGTAGAATCCAGCCGCCCCCCCATGCCAACTTCGAGCACCGTTGCGTCGACTTGTTGCCGAGCAAAGTACAACAGGGCCAGGGCTGTCACGATTTCGAAGTAGGTCGTCGGCGTCGCCTCGAGTGGACCGTCCGATTTCTTGCTGTCGATCGCGTCGACCGCTGGACGCACTGCGGCGATCAGCTCGCCAAGTACGTCCGCCGGGCAGGCTCGACCATCAACCGTCAGGCGTTCCTCGACACGATCCATGTGCGGCGAGCTGTAGAGTCCTGTACGATAACCAGCGGCCGAAAGCATGCCCGCCAACATGGCGGCCGTCGAGCCTTTCCCTTTGGTGCCGGCAATGTGCACGATCTTGAGTTGCCGTTGAGGGTTGCCCAGTCGAGCGAGCAGTTCGCGCATCCGATCGAGCCGAAAGTCACGATCCCCATAGGGAACTGCCAGAGCGCGTTCGTAGTCGATGCGGCTGGTCAGAAACTCGAGCGCCACGTTGTCTTCGAGTTGCCCTGGCGATTGCATTTGCCGCTAAAAGAAGGTGCCGCTCGACTACCCCCCGGTCCGCATCGGCGGCGGGCGGGAGTTCGTGGTGCTGTCTGCCCGAACGCTGAAGTTTACTCGAACGGCTCCGGGAAGTCTTGTCTCCCAACGCCCCAAACCGGGGTGGCCCCGCAACGATCGCCATCCGGTTCGGCCAGCCCCCCGCCCGCACATTCCGACTAAGCCGACCAGTAGCCGAATTCGCGCCTGCCGCCCGGCTCGTTGTTCGCTTGCAAGTCTTTTTGCCGCTGGTGTATAGTAAATGTTTTACCCTCATTGGATTGGGCAAAAGAGAGCCGCGCGGACACTTGGCCGGGTGAACTTTCGACTCGGTTGCGACGTATCGGACGTTGGGTCCATTAGGGAAACAGGCGGCAATTCTCTTCGCCGTTGGATTTCCACGGGCTGCCGATTCTATTCAGATACCGTCGCGGCTAGCTTTGCCCACAAAAGTTCCCGGTTTCGCGGATTCCACCGCCCGCGCTACCCCACCTCGAAGGAAACTGCATGTCGCCCGACGTTGTCGTCGAAACGCGAAACCTCAGCAAGGTTTACCGCGATTTCTGGGGTCGCCAGAAGGTGCGGGCGCTGCGAGCGCTCGACCTGGAAATTCGCCAGGGTGAGATTTTTGGACTGCTCGGCCCGAATGGCTCTGGAAAAACTACCACCATCAAACTCCTGCTAGGCCTGCTATTTCCCACGAGTGGCCAGGCGCTGGTTTTCGGCAAAGATGCCACGGACGTCTCAAAAAATGAGCGACTGGGCTACCTTCCGGAAGAGTCGTATCTGTACCGATTTTTGAACGCCGAAGAGACGCTCGACTTTTATGGCCGCCTGTTCGACATGCCGGCCAAACTCCGCAAGGAACGGGCGGCGGAACTCATCACTCTGGTCGGCCTGAACAAAGACAAGCGACGCCAACTCAAGGAGTATTCCAAGGGAATGGCGCGTCGCATCGGCCTGGCTCAAGCGCTGATCAACGATCCTGAATTGATCATGCTTGACGAACCGACCAGCGGACTGGATCCGATTGGCACCCGCGAGATCAAAGATCTCATTCTGCGTCTCAAAGCGCAGGGCAAAACGGTGCTCATGAGCAGCCATTTGCTGGCCGACGTGCAGGATGTTTGCGACCGGATTGCGATTTTGCATCAGGGAGAGCTCAAGGAACTTGGCCGGGTCGATAGTCTGCTCAAGGTTCGCGATGAAACCGAGATTCGCGCCAAGGGGCTTTCGGCCGAAGCCCAGAGTGAAATTCGCGCCGTCATTGAACGCCATCACGGCTCCGTGCTGACGATGGACAACCCGACCACGACGCTGGAAGACCTGTTCCTTTCGATCGTGCGCGACAGCGAAGCCCGGCCAGGCCGCCGCGCCAAACAAGATCCAGATTCGTAAGTGGGGCCGATTCGGCCCTTTCGCCTCCCGACCGCCCCCACGAAATCGCCTGTAGTCTGTTATGTTTCAACTCGAATCCGAGCCCATCCCGTTTGCTGATTGGATTTGGCCGGCCCTGCTTTTTTTCGTGCAAATGGCGGCCGTCCTCGGCATTGTGGCCCTGGTCGGCGGCTTTCTTATTGCTGCGTTCCGCTATGGTCCGCTGGCTGCCGGCGATATCACGTTTCGGATGATCAAGCGCGGGCTCGGCGACCTGTTCTCGATATCGCCGCGGCGCGTGTTGGCACTTGCCTGGCTGGCGATTCAAGAGTCGCTGCGCCGGCGCGTGCTCGTCGGCTTTGGTGTGTTTCTGCTCATCCTGTTGTTCGCAGGCTGGTTTCTCGATACGAGAACCACCGATCCAGCCACGCTCTATCTTAGTTTTGTACTCACGGCCACCACGTACCTCGTGCTGCTGATGGCGCTGTTCCTCAGCGTTTTCAGCCTGCCGGCCGACATCAAGAACAAAACGATCTACACCATCGTCACCAAGCCAGTTCGCCCGGGCGAGATCATTCTCGGGCGAATTCTTGGGTTTTCGGTGATCGGCTCGCTGATGCTGGTGATCATGGGCATCTTTAGCTACTTCTTTGTCGTGCGGCTGCTCAATCACACGCACGAGGTCGAAATCGCGTCGCTCGCGGAAGTCGTCGGAGCGTCGAATGAACTGTCGGGACGCACCTCGCTGGAACAGAGCCATCGTCACAAGCTGACGATCGACGCGGAAGGCAAAGGCGCGACCGACGTCGTCAACGGTCACTGGCATACCATTGACCGCAAGCAAGACGGCGACAACGTCAGCTACGCGGTTGGTCCGCCGCAAGATATGCTTATGGCCCGCGTGCCGGAATATGGCAACCTGCGCTTCAAAGATCGGAGCGGAGCGGCCAGGTCTCGCGGCGTCAGCGTCGGCAAAGAGTCAAAACGTCGCAGCTTTATCGAGGGCGCCACACTGGCCTCCGCCGTTTGGGACTTCAACGGAATTACACCGGAACGCTACCCTGACGGTCTGCCAATCGAAATGATTATTCGCGTGTTCCGCTCGCACAAGGGCAACATGCGCGAGGGCATTCGCGGCAGCCTGATTCTGCGGAATCCTCGCAACACGGGCATCGAAAGCACTCCCGAGTTGTTCGAAGCCAAAGACATGACGATCGATCAGTTGCGCATCGAGCGAAAGCTCCGCGGCTCGAACGGCCAGACCATTGACCTCTTCGAGGACTTGGCTCCCGATGGCGAGTTGGAAGTCGAGTTGCAATGTCTCGACAGCGGGCAGTATTTTGGCATGGCCCCGGCCGACTTGTATCTACGAGCGCGCGACGCTTCGTTCACGGGAAACTTTGTCAAAGGTTATTTGGGTATCTGGGTGCGAATGCTGTTGGTAACGGCGTTCGGCGTTATGTTCAGCACGTTCTTGAGCGGACCGGTGGCCATGCTCGCCACATTGGCCGCGCTCCTGTTAGGACTTAATACCGACTTCATTTTCGGCGTTGCCCAAGGCACGGTTGAAGGCGGCGGTCCCGTCGAGTCGTTCATTCGCACGATCAAGCAGATGAACGTCACCACGCAGTTTGAACCCGGCTTGACGACTGACGTGGTCAAGGCGGCCGATAGCACGTTCATGGCCATCATGACCGCCGTGGCCAGCTTGTTGCCCGACTTCGCCAAGTTCGACACCGTCGAATACGTCGCCCACGGATTCGACGTGCCGTCGGATCTGGTCCTGGTGCAGGTCTTCACATGCCTGGGCTACGTGGCCGCCGTTTTCGTCATCGGATATTTCTTCATGAGAACGCGTGAGGTGGCTCGATGAACCAACGACAACGATTTATTCGCAAGATCATCTATGCCTGCATCATTGCCGCGTTGCTCTTGCCTCTGTCCTGGCTCAGCCAGCCACAAACGACCGAAGCCGATGGTGGCCGACTTGCTCAGCTGCGCAAGGAGTACTCCCTCGGCCAGGCCCAGTTGGGCGAGATTGACCCGGCAAGCGAAACGATCAAGCTCGCAACGCTCGGGATGCGCGGCGTGGCCGCCAATTTGCTGTGGGACAAGGCCAACGAATACAAGAAGAACGAAGACTGGGTCAATCTCTCGGCAACGCTCGAGCAAATCGCCAGGCTGCAGCCAAATTTCGTCAGCGTCTGGATCTTCCAGGGCTGGAACCTCTCCTACAATATCTCGGTCGAGTTCGACGACTACCACGATCGTTACTATTGGGTCATCCGCGGCGTTGACTTCCTCAAGGAAGGGGCTCAGTACAATACCGACGAACCAAGGCTGTTGTCGAAGATCGGCTACACGCTCGGCAACAAGATCGGCCGCGCGGACGAGAAAGTGCTTTTCCGGCAGCTTTTCCGCGAAGATGACGACTTTCACGGCGACCGCCCGAAAACGCAGCGCGACAACTGGCTCGTCGGGCGCGAATGGCTGCTCAAGGCACAAGATACCGTGGCCAAGGGAGTTCCCTTGCGCGGCGAGTCTCCCTTGTTGTTCTATTCACACCCAGTCATGTGTTTGATCAACTACGCCGAGGCGATCGAAGAGGACGGTGTCTTCGGCGAAGTGGCCAAGGACGCGTGGCGCAAAGCGGCGAACGCCTGGACCGAGTACTCGAACCGCGACCTTCCTACTCGCATGAATACCTTCGCACGACTCAGCGAAATGGAAAGCTATCAGGATAAGTCAAAGCGGGCCCAGGCCGAACTGGCGAAGGTAACGCCTGAGGGTCTCGCCGAGAAAATCCTGGCTGAAAAAGTCGCCTCGCTTCCTGAGGAGTCGCGCGAGATTTACGAAATGTCGCCCGACGACCGCACTCCAGAACAAGCACAAATGGCGGCAATGATGGCCCGTGAGCTGGCCGTCCGGCACCTCGAAATCGCTGACCGCATTCAAGGTCCGGAACGCGCCAAAGCCCTGCAGGCCGCGCAAGAGGCGACCTACGCCGACGAGATTGCGAACTTGATTGATATCGATCGCGGAATCGTCAACTACAATTACTGGAAGCTGCGCTGCGAAGTCGAACCCACCGAGCAAGCTCTCTCCGCTCGCAAGCTTCTCCACGACGCCGACGACGCCTTCGTTCGTGCCCAGGTCATCGAAGCCAAGGAGTTATACGACGAGGGCCTGAAGGGCTGGAGGATGGTACTCGACGCGCACCCGGACCTGCTCGAGCATTCCGGCACCGTTGATGAATTGATGGATTCGATCAAGCACTACCAGAACCTGCTCAACCAACTCGACCAGAAATTTCCCGAACCCTTTGTGTTGCAAGACGTGCTGGATAAAGACGAGATCTATCACGGGGAGGGGGACATCAAACCGGCCGACACGGACAAAGCTGAGGCCGAGGCGAGCGATCCTACGCAGTCGAACCCGTAACGCCAGCCTCGTCTCCAGGTGGATCTTGCTGGTCGATTCGCCATAGCCCATGCCGCTGCAGGACTCGAGACATGCAGCGGTTGCCGCCCTGAAGCGGCCGCCCGCGAGGCGGGCCACGGCCTATACGCCGTGGATGACAACGGCCTTCAGCTCGGTCATCTCGGCAACTGCGTACTTGGGCCCTTCCTTGCCAAAGCCGCTCTCCTTGAGTCCACCATAGGGCATCAGATCCGCGCGCCACTGCGGTCCCCAATTGATGTGCAGGTTGCCGCTGTCGACATGCCGGGCGAACTGCATCGCATGATTGATATTTTCGGTAAAGATACCCGCCGCCAGTCCATAGGGAGTATCGTTGGCCAGGCGAATGGCGTCTTCAATGGAGGTCGCCTTGGACACGACGACCGCCGGCCCAAACAATTCCTGCTGGCTGACTCGCATCGAGGAATCAACGTCGGTCAGCAACGTCGGTTCGTAGACGGTTCCGTTGCGCTTGCCGCCGGTGACCAGCTTGGCTCCGCCGGCAATGGCCTCGTCGATCCATTCACCGACCCGTTTGGCGTCAGACTCGCGAACCATTGGTCCCATTTTCGTCTTCGCGTCGAGAGGATTGCCCGTCGCAATCGCGGCCACCTTGGGCCCCAATACGTCAATCAGGTCGCCATATACCTGGTCGAAGGCGATCACTCGCTGGGTGGAGATGCATACCTGGCCGGCATTCGAATAGCCCGTTGCAACCGTGGCCTCGGCTACTTTGTTCAAATCGGCGTCGGGCATCACGATGATCGGACTGTTGGACCCCAGCTCCATGGTCACCTTCTTGAGGCCCGCGACTCTGCAAATCTGTTCGCCGACGTCGCGGCTGCCGGTAAAGCTGATTTTCCGCACACGACGATCGCTGGCCAAGGCATTGCCAATCGTGCCGCCGGAACCCGTGACGCAGGCTATCGCTTCGGCGGGAAGACCGGCCTCCAGCAGAATCTCAACAAGCGCAAGCGCCGAAAGCGGCGTATCGCTGGCTGGCTTGACGACTACGGCGTTGCCGGCCGCCAACGCGGGACCGACTTTATGGCAAACGAGATTCAACGGAAAATTGAATGGTGAAATCGCCGCCACGACTCCGCAAGGCACGCGCAGCGTAAAACCGAGCCGGCCAGCGCCTCCAGGAGCGCCATCCAACGGTAGCACTTCTCCGCCCAGCCGCTTAGCCTCGTCGGCAGACAGTTCGAGCGTCTCTTGCGCGAGACACTTCAAATACTCCTTCGGCCAGCGTCTTGCCTTCTTCCGTGCTGATGAGCCGGCCCAGCTTGTCAATCCGTTGACCGAGGAGTTCCGCGGCGCGGCGCAAGATCTTGGATCGTTCGTAACCCGGCAATTCGCGCATCACCCGCGCGCCGTCGACGGCCCCGTTCAGCGCGCGATCCACGTCGCCGAGATCGGCCTTGGGCACCGTGTCGACGACCGTACCGTCGTACGGATTGCGAACTTCAATCCGATCGGATTTGTCGACCCACTGACCGGCGAGGAACATTTTCATGGTTCGACTTCTTTCTTGTCCGGGTTCGAGGGATGACGCCACGGGCGAGCACACTTAAGGTTAGCAGACTGTTGAAAAAATCAACTGGCTGCGTCATCTCCTGGATGCGATGACGAAATAACGGACGTAAGTACGTAAGTCGTTATTTCGCGAGCGGTGCGGAGCTTGGCTCCGCACTTCGCGAGGTTGAGAAATGCCAGGAAGGCATTTCTCAACGAACAGTTAGGCCAGTCGGCAACCCATGGTCAACCGCCCGGAATGATTGTGGGCCACTCTTGAGCCGCGCCTGAGTCGGCGGTAAGCTGCGCGGCATGAGCCAACCTCGACGCATCGCATCGCTGATCTCAAGTGCAACCGAAATCCTCTACTTACTGGGGTTGGGAGATCTAGTCGTAGGCGTCAGCCATGAGTGCGACTTCCCCCGTGAGATTGCCGGCAAGCCGCGGCTGACAAAATCTCTGATCCAAGCGTCGGCCCCGAGCCGCGCGATCGACGAACAGGTTCGCGGGCTGACCATGCAGCAGTCCGCTCTCTATGAAATTGACGTCGAGCTCCTCAACCGTCTCGCCCCTGACCTGATCGTCACGCAAGCGCAATGTGATGTGTGCGCGGTACGCTACGAGGACGTTGTCGCCACGGTCCGCGAGTCACCCGCACTCACGAACACCCAGGTGTTGGCGCTGAATCCAAGCCGACTCAATGACGTGCTCAGCGATATTCGACGTATTGGTGCCGCGACGGGTGACGAGCAACGCGCCGCGGCGGTCGTCGCCAATCTCGAAGCGCGCGTCGCGCGAGTTCGTCGCCACACGGAGAAGCTAACCCCCGCGCAGCGACCGCGCGTGGCGTGCTTGGAGTGGATCGACCCGCCCATGCTGGCCGCCAATTGGATGCCCGAGCTCGTTGCCTGGGCCGGCGGGAACGATGGCCAGGATATCGATGGGCACCACAGTACATACGCCGATTGGGCGGAGATTGCACGCTTTGATCCCGACGTGATTGTAATTGTTCCCTGCGGTTTCAATCTTGAACGAGCCGTCGCCGAGGCGCAGGTCTTGGCCACCGTGCCGCAATGGGCCAAGCTTTCGGCCGTTCGTAGTGGGCACGTCTTCGCCGCCGACGGCAATGCGTATTTCAATCGTTCCGGCCCGCGGCTGGTGGATAGCTTGGAAATCCTGGCGCACCTGTTTCATCCAGATCGGTTTTCGCCGCCACGTCCCGCCGATTCGCACCAAGCCTGGACAAGACTGACTACCCGCGGGGCAACACTTGTACCGGAGGACCTATGAAATCCGCAGGGGACTTCGATCGCTTTCGCGTGCCGCCTGGCACTTCGGTTCACCTGTCGGACTATGCCACCGACCAGACGGAGCCTTTCGTCGACAAGGCGCAAGTGCAGCAAAAGCTGGCGGACGACGTGGCAAAAATGACCGACCTGCAGGCGAAACTGTATGCGCAAAACGTGTACGCATTGTTGATCGTGCTGCAGGGCATTGACGCCTGTGGCAAGGACGGCACCGTCAGGCACGTCATGTCGGGTGTCAATCCGGCCGGCTGCGACGTCAAAAGCTTTAAGGTTCCTTCGGCCGAGGAGCTCGATCACGATTACATGTGGCGCTATTCGCGGGCACTGCCTGAACGTGGCAAGATCGGCATTTTTAACCGCTCTTACTACGAAGAAGTGCTTGTCGTCCGCGTACATCCGGAATTGCTCGGGCAAGAGCATATACATTCCTCGAAGAAGCGGGAAAACCTGTGGCCGACCCGCTATCGCGATATCAACAACTTCGAACAGTATCTCGGCGAGAACGGCATCGAGGTCCTCAAATTCTTCTTGCATCTGTCCAACGAAGAGCAGCGGCAGCGTTTTCTGGCGCGGCTCGACTCGGCCGACAAAAACTGGAAGTTCTCCGAGTCGGACGTCCGTGAGCGGGCATTCTGGGACGATTACCAACACGCTTTTGAGGACATGCTGAGCCACACCAGCACCAAGGAGAACCCCTGGTACATCGTTCCGGCCGACCGCAAATGGTTCACCCGAATGGTCGTGGCCGACGTCATCACCCGCAAGCTGGAATCGATGAATCTCAGCTATCCTGAACTGGATCGGGCCGGCCAGGAAGCCCTGGCTCGGGCCAGAAAACTGCTGGAAAACGAGGCCTAACAGGTTCGGCCCGCCCGGCTCGCCCCGGCAACCAGAAGGTTGACACGGCCCTGGCGGGAAATAGACTTGAATTGTCCCACCTGAGAGCGTTGCATGCCCACTCGTCTGTTCATTGCGATTTTGGCTGCCGTGAGCACCACGTGCTGCCCATTTGACTGCCTGCGGCATCAGGCGGAGTCGGTGGCGTATTTCGTTGCCTGGACGACCGCGGATGCAGCGCCAGACGGGGGAATCGCCCCGCATTCGCCGCCGCGCGAACAAAACGAGTCGGGTTGCATTTGCCGCGGCGCATTCTTTGTTGAGGCCCCCACGGTCGTTCCGCTCGATCTGGCCAAATGGTGTCCGTTGGTGCAGAATCGCGAATCGCTGTCTCAAACCGCCGAGTTGGATAGTCCGGGTGAATTCCTGGACCCGCTCGATCTCCTGTGGTCTCCGCCACTTTCTGGCAGGAAACTGCGCGCTTTGCACTCGTCGTTTTTGTTTTGAGTGCGCTTTCTTGACGTTTTGAATAGTCGCAACTTCGCGATTTTCTTGTTTATTGCCTCCTCGTCAAGGGAGCTGTTCGGTGCGCGAGAAAATTGAAACTTCCTGGTTACCACTGCGCTGGCCGCTGGCCCGCGTGCCCAGGCCGGTGCTCCTGGGTGGCGTGGCCGCTGCGTTGTCGGTCGCTGCGGGTTCGGTCGCTTGGTATACCCTGTCGCAAACGACACCCGCGGTCGAAACTGCCACAACGGCCGACATCCCCGCCGCTGGCTCGCCCTCGGTGGTCGAACTTCCTCCCGGCAAACGCCAGATCGCGGATATTCACTCGACGGCGCTCGCGATGCAGGAGTTGCACGACGTTCGCCGAGTTCCCGGCCGGATCGGCTACAACACCTCACGGCGGATTAGCGTAAAACTTCCGGTCGGGGGCGTGCTGAAGAACGTGCTCGTACAACAGGGCCAAAACGTCAAGCGTGGCGATACGCTAGCCGTCCTCACCAGTACCGAAGTCGGTATGGCCCGCACCGAAGTCGTCTCGGCCGAAGCCAATGTCGAGTTGGCACGCAAGGAAAGCCAATGGGCCGACGAAATAGCGGCGAACGTCGATGCGCTGCGAAAGCTGCTGAAGGACGAGCCGGAAATGAAGGTCGTCGAACGCGAGTTTGGCGACCGCTTGCTAGGACCACACCGCGAGTCAGTTCTGCCGGCCTATTCCAAATTGCTGGTGGCCCGCAAAATCGCCGAGAGTACGGACTCGGTCGTCGCGACGGGGGGTGTCAGCGGCATCATCGCCGAGGAGCGCCACAGTAGTCGCGAAGTGGCTGCCGCGCAATTCAAAAGCGCGCTCGAGCAGTCACTATTTGACTCGTCTCAGCAGCGAATTCGCGCCGATGCCGCGCTCGAACGTGCACAACGCGTGCTTTCCGTTACAAATCAAAAACTGGACCTTCTGCTTGGTCAGTTCGCGGAAGTGTCTCCCACGCAACAAGATGACACCATCTGCGAACTCATCTTGCGATCTCCCATCGACGGCGTCGTGGAGGAGCGGCTGGTCACCGACGACGTGCACTTTGACGCCTCGCAAGTGCTATTTACGATCACCAACACCGACATGCTCCGGGTCTCGGCACACATCTACGATCGAGAGTGGGCTTTGCTCAACGACTCGAATGTAAAAGAAGTCATGGTCGAGGCGCCAGCCGTGCCCGATCATCTCGTGCAGGCTCGTGTTTTGTTCACGGCGGTAACCACGTCGGCCGAAAGCGGCGCGGTGCCGCTAGTGGCCGAATTCACGAACGTTGACGGTCATTTCAAGCCAGGCATGTTCGCCTGGGTATCGATTCCCGTGAGCACCCCTCAGCAGGTATTGGTCGTTCCGCTTAGCGCGGTCACGCGGCACGAGGAAAAAGCGTTTGTGTTTGTGGAGGAAAAGCCCGGAACCTATCGACGTGTCGACGTCGACCTGGGTCGAACGGCCGGCGACTTCGTCGAGATCCGGCACGGCCTCACCCCTGGCCAGAAAGTCGTCGACCGCGGCGTGTTCACACTCAAGAGCGAACTGCTGCTCGGCGAAGTGGAGTCCTAATTCCTAGGCCGCGATCCTGACTCGTTCTTCTCCCCGATGAGTTACTCATGCTTTCGTCGCTGATTGATTTCTCGCTGGCAAATCGCTTTCTGGTGCTGACCGTCGTCGCACTAATGGCGGTCGGCGGCGTCTATAGCGCCCTCGTGATACCCATCGATGCCGTGCCCGACCTAACCAACGTGCAAGTGCAGGTCGTGACCAAAGCCGGCGCGCTGTCACCGCTGGAAGTAGAACGGTACGTGACGTATCCAGTTGAGTCCACGATGAATGGCCTGCCAAACGTGGAGCAACTCCGTAGCGTTTCAAAGTTCGGACTCTCGCTCGTCACGATCGTGTTTCGGGAAGGAACCGACATCTATCGCGCCCGCCAACTCGTTGGCGAACGGCTGCCGGAGGCCCGCGAGCGGATCGTTCAAGGCTACGGCAGCCCGTCCATGGGCGTCCTGACGACGGCCCTGGGCGAAGTGCTGCAGTTTGAAGTCAAGGGCGCCGGCTACACCGAGATGGACCTGCGCACCTTGCTCGAATGGGAAATCGCTCCACAACTCCGGCAAGTGCCGGGCGTAACCGACGTCAACGTGCATGGCGGCTTTTATAAGACCTTCGAGATCACAATCGATCCCGACCGGCTCGCCTCTCACAACGTATCGCTCGGTGAGCTGTTCGATGCCCTGGCCCGCAACAATTCCAGCACCGGCGGCGGCTACGTCGTACATTACGGCGAGCAGCGTTTCATTCGCGGCCAGTCGTTACTCAAAAACGTCTCCGACATCGAGAACGTGACCGTTCGCAAGCGCGATGAGGGGGTGCCCCTGCTCGTCCGTGATTTGGCGACCGTTCAAATCGCGCCGCTTACGCGTCAAGGCGCCGTGACTCGCGACGGGCGGGGCGAAGCCGTCACCGGCATGGTGATGATGCTGCTCGGAGAAAACTCGCGCACCGTCGTTCACCGGGCCAAGGAGCAACTCGCCAAGATCGAACCGACGCTCCCGAAAGGCGTCACTCTGGAAGTCATTTACGATCGCGCCAGCCTGATCGAACGCACGCTCGACACGGTCCTTCACAACCTCGTGGAAGGCGGGGCCTTGGTAATCGTCGTGCTGCTGTTTCTGCTCGGAAGCGTTCGAGCCGGGATTGTCGTGGCTCTGGCTATCCCCCTCTCAATGCTGTTCGCCACCAACGTCATGGCCGCCACGGGTATCACGGCCAGCCTGATGAGCCTGGGGGCGATCGATTTCGGCCTGATTGTCGACAGTTCGGTGATCATGATCGAAAACTGTATCCGGCGACTCTCTCACGAACGCGGCACGGCCCCGCACGACGTCATCGTCCGCGAGGCCGCCGTCGAGGTCCGCAAGCCCACCATGTTCGGCGAATTGATCATCGCCGTCGTCTACTTGCCGATCCTGGCGCTGCAAGGTACGGAAGGCAAACTTTTTCGGCCGATGGCGCTGACCGTGTTGTTTGCCCTCGGTGGATCTCTCGTGCTTTCGCTTACGCTGATGCCCGTCTTGGCTGCCATGTTCCTTCCCAAAAACATCAAGGAGAAGGAAGTTTGGTTGCTCCGCCTGATTAAATGGTTCTATCGCCCGCTCGTGGGTCGCGTCGTCCGTCATCCAGTGATCACGACAGCCATCGCGCTTACCGTGTTCATCGGTAGCATACCCATTGCGTTGAACCTGGGCGCCGAGTTCATGCCTCGCCTCGACGAGGGCGATCTGCTGATTGAAGTGGTGCGACTACCCAGCGCGTCGCTCGAAGATTCCCTCGCAATGACGACCGATATCGAGAAGCGGCTGTTGGCCTTTCCCGAGGTAAAAACCGTCTTCTGCAAGACAGGCCGGCCCGAAATCGCCAACGATGTCATGGGCGTTCATCAAACCGACACCTGGGTCATCCTCAAGCCGGTCGACGAGTGGCCCCAGTACAAGACTCGCAACGAGCTGATCGAAGCCATGTCGGCCGAGCTCAACGAACACGTCCCCGGCGTCAAGTTCGGCTTCAGCCAGCCGATCGAGATGCGGGTCGACGAACTCGTGGCCGGCGTCAAGGCCGACGTGGCGGTGCTGCTCTATGGCGACGATTTGGAAGTACTGGGTCGCAAGGGGAAAGAAATCGAGAGCGTGCTCCGAGAAATTCCCGGGGCCGCCGACGTCAAAGCGGACTATCAGGCCAACATTCCCACGTTGCGCATCGCTACCGAGCCAGATCTGCTAGCCCGCTACGGCGTCGATTCGACCGAAGTCATGAACGCGGTGTCCACTATCGGCGGTCACGAAGTGGGTCAGGTTCTTGAAGGCCGCGCTCGCTTTCCAATCATCGTGCGCTATCCGCTCGAATGGCGAGAAAATGCCTATCTGCTCGAACAGATCCCCGTCAACAAAATTGGCGGCCGCCAGGTTCCGCTCGGCGATTTGGCAGATGTGATCCTTGAGGAAACTCCTCCGGGCATCGATCACGAGGCGACGCGACGTCGTACATACGTGTCGGTGAACGTACGAAACCGCGACGTGGCCAGCTTTGTCTACGAGGCGCAACGAGCCATCGCCAAACAGGTCGAACTGCCTCCCGGCTACACTATCACTTGGGGCGGCGATTTTGAGAACCTGCAATCGGCCAGCCTGCGTCTAACGCTGATCACACCGATCGTGCTGCTGCTGATCTTCCTGTTGCTCTATTCGACGTTCAAGTCGACGTCGCTGGCCTTGCTGATCTTCTCCGCCGTGCCGATCGCCGCGTCCGGAGGAGTTTTCGCACTCGCGCTGCGTGGTATGCCATTTAGTATTTCAGCCGGCGTGGGCTTCATCGCGCTGTTTGGCGTCGCGGTACTAAACGGTTTGGTTTGGGTCAGCGCGGCCGAGCACTTGCGTGCCGCCGGAATGAGACCCCGCGCCGCGGCGCGCGAGGCCGCGCTGCAGCGGTTGCGACCGGTGTTGATGACGGCCCTGGTGGCAAGCCTGGGCTTTTTGCCGATGGCCGTCTCGACCACGGCCGGCGCCGAGATTCAGCGACCGCTGGCGTCCGTCGTGATCGGCGGACTGATCACTGCCACGATGCTCACCGCCCTGGTTCTGCCGGCAATCTACCCATGGTTCGCTCCGCGCACTCCGCACTCAGGTGACGAACCTGAACTTCAGTCCACACCCTAGCGAATTCCGCGCGGCCGAGATCGCTGGTTCGGAACCGTCAATTCTTTCTTCGTGGGGCCCTCGTTCCTGATGCATGTGGACCCATTGCCGCGCGTCAAAACGCAGCGACCCCCTCGTGAATTGCGATGCCAGGATCCGTAAGCCGCCAATTGGTAATGAGTTACTCGCATCATTGACGTCCAGTGTCATACCCGACACGTGGGTCTAAGCATATATCGAACAAAATCTCGGGTTCCTTCTTGTCAATCAACGCTGGTCCTACTAAATTAACTTTTTGATTGGCCATTAATCTGCCTGCTCTGGCGCTCGTAGGAGGCCGCTAGTGTTCGACCATCTGAACTCCGACTCTCTCTGAATTTCTTGGAATAGAGAAGCGAGGGTGTTCTTGGTCTGCCACTTTGCCTTGCCCCTACGAGGATCTCACCATGTTGCGTATTCGCGGATGTGTCTGCGCTTTTGCAGCTGTACTCTTCCTGTGCTCCCTGCCAAGTGCTCGCGGTCAGCTCATCGTGGCCGGGTACAACATGTCGGGAGGCCAGGGAGCCACCTTTAATGTAGACTTTGCCCCCATCCCGGGTCAGTGGTACGTGCAAGCGAGTCTGGTCTTCAATCCGACGGCTCCACCAATGACCAAGGTGTTCCAATCGCCAATCACGGCCGCGGGAGGTCCGATCCTTCTCGACGCGCTGCAACCATTGCCCATCTTAGTCGACGAACTGTATACCATCGTGGGGCCACCTGATGGGCAATCGGTTTCCGACTGGCATGAACGAATTGTGACACCCGGCTGGGTTTGGGTTACGCCAGGCGACCCCAGCTTCCCGGATCTGTTTCCGGTCGGAACATCGCTAATCACCCGCGATGGCCTTCCATGGCCGTCGGAACCGCTCGGAGGTTCCGATCCGACGGCGGTCGATGTCAAGTTTCCGCCCATCGACCCTCCCCATTTCCTCGACATTCACAAGGCATTGCTCTGGGTCGGCACCGAGACCCAGCAAGTCTGGGGAGACGATCCGACGGAAACCGGCATTGTCGTCGTCGAATATCCCACACCAGAACCGTCGAGCTTTGTCCTAGCGACGTTTGGGTTGCTCGGCCTGGCAGCATGGCGCTGGCGGCGACGGCGACGATAGACGGGACAGCGTTGCGGCCGGCCCGATGTCTTTGGTTTGATCTCGTCGCGCTCCGAACGCATACTGAACGCCAACACCTCGTTCACACTGCACGTTCAAAGCCGACGAATTCGTGCCACGATCCGTCACTTACCGATTTCTGTTCGCCGCTTCGCTCTCGTGGCCGTTGTTTGCGACAACGACCGCTTGGGCCGAGTCGCAGGCGCCGCGACCCAATATCATCTTCATCCTGGCCGACGACCTGGGATACGGCGATCTGGGCTGCTATGGCCAGAAGCGAATTCGCACGCCGAATATCGACCGCCTGGCGGCCGAGGGCGTGCGATTCACGTCGTGCTATGCCGGCAGCACCGTCTGCGCGCCGTCTCGATGCACACTGATGACCGGCTTGCACACGGGTCACGCGCGCGTTCGGTCCAACGCTCTGGTGCCGCTCGAGCCGCAGGATGTCACCGTGGCTGAAGTACTCAAGAGCGCGGGCTACACGACCGGCATCGTCGGCAAGTGGGGGCTTGGAGAACCGGGGACAACCGGAATCCCAACACGGCAGGGATTCGACACGTGGTTTGGGTATCTCAATCAGCGGCATGCGCATAATTACTATCCCGACTATCTGTGGCGCGGTGAAGAGCGGGTACCACTGGAAAACGTCGTCGATCGCGGCGTGGCAACCAAGAAAGTAACTTACTCGGCTGATCTCTTCGCACATGAAGCCTTGGCGTTTCTCGACCGCCACCAACACGATCGTTTCTTCCTCTACTTGGCAGCCACGCTGCCCCACGCCAACAACGAGGCGGGCAAGCAAGGAATGGAAGTGCCCAACGACGCGCCCTACGGCAAAGAGTCCTGGCCGCAGCCGCAGAAGAACCATGCCGCCATGATTACGTACCTCGATACACAAGTTGGCCAACTGCTCGATAAACTCCACGAGCTGAATCTCGACCAAAACACGATCGTGTTCTTTACCAGTGATAACGGACCGCATCGTGAAGGAGGCGCCGATCCGAAGTTCTTCGACAGCTCCGGCCCCTTGCGGGGCTTCAAGCGTGCGTTATACGAGGGTGGAATTCGCGTGCCGATGATCGTTCGCTACCCCGGCAAGATCTCGCCGGGCACCACGAACGATACGCCCTGGGCATTCTGGGACGTCCTCCCAACGCTGGCCGAACTCGCTGGAGCGACGGCCCCTCAGGGCATCGACGGCGTTTCGATGGTGCCGACTCTGCTAGGCGATCAAGCAGCCGGCCATCCGCAACAGAAGCATCAGTATTTCTACTGGGAGTTCCCAGAACGCGGCTTCAGCCAGGCAATTCGGCTGGGTCGCTGGAAGTTCGTAAAGAACTCCCCGGATGAGTCACTCGAACTCTACGACCTCGAACGCGATCCCGGCGAGCAGCAGAATCTCGCGGCGCAGCACGCCGATCTGATTGCCCAGGCTGAACGGCTACTTTTGCAAGCCCGAACCAAATCCGACTACTTGCCGATCGACCGCCCGCGATAAATCAGCAGATAGCCTTGCCCCGAGAAGACTATTGCGTCGTCGCCGGAGCAACCTGCTTCATCGCCACCTTGGTCGTCACGGCCTGTTCGAACGTCTTGTCGCCGACGGCAATTTCCAAGGTCATCTTGCTCGTCACGTCGGTTTCCAAGGGAAGCCCCTGTTGATTGTCAAAGTAGATGACCCCTTTGCCCGATTGGTCTTTCATCGTGACCTTGGCTTGGGCGTTGGGGCCCGATTCGAATGACAGCTTTATCTCGACGTCGATTTTTTCCGCGCTGCGCCCGTCACGTTCCTCCGGACCCGCGTACCGATATTCCGTTTCGACAATCTGCTTGCCAACAACTGGATTAGGGGTCTCCACCTTGGCATCCCATGTTTGTCCCTTTTTCACTTCGTCCGGAAAGCCAACCATGCTACGGCTGATCATCTGCTTCATCGAATCCTCGGAAAACATCGATCCCATCTGCCCCGGGCCGGCCTTCTTCATCAACTCCAGCATCCCGGCGCAAGCACGATATCCCTGACTTCACCGAGCGGCGTAACAGTTAACGTCATTGGTTGACCCACCATGGCGCCAAACAGCGGAGCAAGCATCTCGGTACCCTTTGCTTGTTCTTTGCTTTGTGAATCGTACTTGATGGGTGTCGGATCGGCGCCGGGCGGCACGATCTCGACGCGGATTCGGTCGATCGTTTGCTCCATCACGGCGGTTCCGTCGTCTGCAACTTCTTTTGCCTGCCACGTCATGTTCATGAGCTGGCTGACTTTCGTGTTTATCGGCTGGTCTCCGAAGTTCATCGACTGGACCATCACCATGTTCATCTCGTAGTTCACCTTCTCCCCGGCCTGAAACTTCCAGCGGAGCTTGGTCTGGGCCAGTGCCGGCGAGGCGCACATCCCAACCACGGCAACGGTCAGCGCAATGCACCCGACTCTCCATCGACGCGCAGCAACGGTCAGCGAGTGCATCAGGCACCTCCAGTCGTCTTCGTGAAAAATCCGATGTCAACAAACAACCTGGCGAAACGCCCGCCGGGTCCAGCTCAAGTGTAGCAGACGCGTGGTGCGGCCAGTGAATCGCGACAAACCACGCAGCGCTGCCACAGCGTCCCCCAGAGGTCACGCCACGGGCGTGGTAAGTTCGCTCGCCGAGAACACTTACGCCACCACGTAGCGTATCGCCGGATTGTCCTCCGCCTGGTATTGATCGAGATTCGCGATCGCCAGGCGGTTGTGCTGATACAAATACTCGACGTGTGCGGCTACTTCCTCGATGGCCAGCAACACGTGAAACCCCTTCACGTGAACATAGAGTTGCTGAGATACGTCGTTCACCGTCAACGGTTCCGGCGATCTGCGGATCACGTCCAGAATCTTTTCCAGCTTCCGCTCATGGCCTTGACGAATGTCCGCGACGCGCTTGTAGACGTCGTCGATTGGCCCCTGATGTCCGCCCAGTGTCAGTCGAATACCAGGCACTTGGCCGATCTTGTGCAGTGAATCGAGGTAGTGCCCCAGACCCGTGTACGGCATGATGCTTTCGGGTGCCTGGTGCGGCGAGATTTCCGGCAGCACATGGTCGGCGCTCAACAAGACATCGCCGATCGCAATGCATACCTGACCCGGGCAATGGCCGGGTGTATGGATGAATCGCATGCCGTCCCATTCGTCGTGATCGGCCAGGGTGCGGGCCACTGGCAAGCTGTGCATGTTCTTCTTCGAATATCCATAGACGTCCAAAAACCCCTGCAACATTGCCCCACCCACGCCAGCTTGTTGCAGAAACTGCTTGATCGCCTTCTTCGCTACCGCCACTCGCTCTTCAAAGGCGGTGAGAATCCGAGCGTCAAGTTGGTGAATCGCAATCTCAGCCTGCGGCATTTGTTGATGCAGAAATGCCAGGCCGCCAAAGTGATCGATGTGGCCGTGCGTGATGATGATCCGCTTGATATCAGCCGGGCTGACCGACTCGCCGAACTCGGTTCGCACCCTCTCCAGGCCGGTCATTAGCTGTGCGTTTGCGTCCCCAAAGCCGCTGCCAGCATCGATCAGCGTCGGCACGCCCGCTTCAAGCAGCAAATAAACGTGGACGACGAAGCCGGGAAAGGCTTCGCTTGAGATCCGATAGATGCGAACGCCATTATCGGAATCGAAACGGCGCACGTCGGGGAGCGGAGGCAGAGGCGGCACGAAACGGGTCCTTCAGCGGGCAGCTTGGGTCGCAGGGAAGCGACGCTATTATACTGCCGGAATCCAATGACTTCCTGGATCCTCGTGGGGCGCGCGGGCCGCCTTGAGCAGGGCCACCAGTTGCGCCAGTTGCTGAGGACCGAGATGACCCAGTTGCCGAGTGTGACACGCCCGCACCTGCTCGTCGAGCGTCGACAACAACTCACGCCCACGATCAGTCAAACCGATCAACACCACGCGACGATTGTCTGGCGGCCGCTCGCGCTCAACCAAGCCGCGCTCTTCGAGTTTGTCTAACAAGCGCGTGATGTCGGGGGCTCGAGAGACGAGCCGACTTGCCAACGCGAGCGTCGCGAGTTTGCCCTCACCCTGTCCGCGCAACAGCCGCAACGCATTGTACTGCTGCGGCGTCAACTCGAAGCGGGCAAAGAGTTCCTCTTCAATGACATGCAACCGATCGTACGTGCGCCAGAGGTTTAGAAATGCCTCTTGCTCAAGAGAATCAAAATGTGGCGCGCGGGACTTCACTTCTGGTAACTGAGCGCTCATGCTGCCTATCGTACATTGAACACAACGGAATCCAACCCCCCAGGGGCGTTAATTTTTGAGGGGGCACAAGCCTGCAACAGCATGTGCCAAAATAACGCCCATCCCGCGCGATCGACGGCTCGACGCGACACCGTCTCAGCCAAAAAGTTCCGCGACCGCCGTGCCGCCGTCGACGATCTTGACTGGTCGCCCGTTGGGCGCGATGTTCTCGAACGACGGATCGATTTCCAGGCTCTTGCAGAACGTTTGCAGCAAGTCGGCGGGACCAACCGGCCGATCGTCGACCTCGCTGCCGGACACATCGGTGCTGCCAATGACCTGGCCCCCCTGAATGCCGCCGCCGGCCAGCAGAACATTGAAGGCGCGGGGATAGTGGTCGCGTCCTGCACGGGGATTGATTCGCGGCGTGCGGCCGAACTCTCCCATCCAGACGATTAGCGTGGATTCAAGCAGACCCCGTTGCTTAAGGTCGGAAATCAAATTGGCCAACGGTTGATCGACCTGCCCGGCCAATTCCTTCACGCGGGGAAAGTTCTCGAAATGGGTGTCCCAACCACCCAACGTGACCTCGATGCTGGGAACGCCCGTCTCCACGAGACGCCGTGCCAGTAAGCAGCCCAAGCCAAACTGCGAGTTGCCGTACGCTTCGCGAACCGTTGCTGGTTCCTGGTCGAGGTCGAAGGCCGTCATCTGCGAACTGAGAATCATCCGCGAAGCCGTTTGATATAGTTTCTGGTGTTCGGCAACTTCGTGACCCGCGCCTGAGGAGGCTTGATCGGACTCAAGACGCCCCAATAAACCAAGCCGCCGACTGTAACGATCCACGGGCGTGGTCAGCTGCGTATTGGTCGGTGGCTTGCCCGCCGCGGGCATGACAAACGGATCGAACTCCACGCCTAGCAGGCCACCGCCGCCGGTGTCGCGGCCCCCCGCACCAATCCGCACAAAGGCCGGCAGGTCCAACTCGGCTCGGGGACTCTGTTGTGCCACGATCGACCCAAACGCCGGATACTTGACGCTCGCCGTGGGCAAGTAGCCGGTATGCATCAAATAGGAAGCTCGAGGGTGACTTCCCTCTTTGCTGGTCATCGAGCGAATCAGGGCCGCCTCGTGCATCACTTTCGCCACGTGGGGAAAGTTTTCGCTGATTTGAATTCCCGACACGGAGGTATCAATGGCTTTCGTGTCACCGCCGTTCGCATGTCCCGGCTTGGGACTGAAAGTCTCGAATTGGCTCGGGCCGCCTGCCATCCACAAGAGAATAATCGACTTGCCGCGCTTTTGGAGCTCGCGAGCCTGCAAGGCCACCATGTCGCGCCAACTGAGCGTCCCAGCGGCAACGCTGGCCGCGGCAATCCCGCGCAGGAAGTCGCGGCGGCGAACGGCTCCACCGCGAGAAACGGAAACGTCGACCTGGTGGCGCAAATGGAGTGTCATGGGATCGTTCATCCTCGTCTTCAAACCAAGCCCGCCGCGAACGTCGGGCACAGAATTTGAGTGATGCGGTTTATTGGCGATTCAAAAACTCGGTGGAATTCACCAGCGCCCAGAGGATATCCTCGAACGCCGTGTCCCGGTCGGTGCTGGTTTGCACGTAGTCCAGGCAGGTTTGCATTTCGGACTTCTTGGGCTCCCGCGCAAGACATTTCAGATACAGTTCTGAAACGACGGTCTCATCGTCCGCGACGTCCGCCAGCAACTTTCCAAGCGCGGTGCTATTCTGTTTGCCGTTGATCGCCCGCGCCAGTTCCGGCGCGTTCATCAAGAACAATGCCTGCGGGATTGAGCCCATAATCTCGTCGCGGCGGACGCTGGGGTCGTAGCCGAAGGTCAGATTCATCTGACCACGCGCGCCGCCGGCAGCGTAACGGAAACCTCCGCGGTCGCGACCTTGCGGCTCGGGAAGCCCCAGGACTTCCAGCAAGGCGTTATACAACTGGTCGGCGCGCAACCGTTGCGGACAGGCCGCCTCAAAGGGAGCTGACTGGTCATCGATTCGCGAGCGGCTCTCCCGACCGTAAGCCTTGGTTGCGGCGATCGCTTGATAGAGCCATTTCACATCGTACTTATTGGCGGTGAAGCGATTCGCCAGATAATCGAGTGTCTTCGGCGCGGAACATTGTCGATCAGGGCCAATGTCGTCAACGGGCTCGTAGAAACCACGGCCCACCATCTCCGACCAGACCCGATTGACGAATGCCTTCGAGAACCAGCGGTCGTTGCGATCGGTGATCCAATCGGCGACCGTGCCTCGGCGGTCGGCGTCGGCCACGCCAGTTTCGAGCTTCTGCCCAGTCACAAAAAACACCGGCTGCATCAGCTTGCCCTGTTCCTCGGGATGATCCAAGTCCGGCATGTAATGCTCCAGGCTGCCACGCCGGGGATTCGGACGCTTGTTCTTCGGACCACGGTCGACCGAAACCACCTCGAACGAGCGCTGTTTGCCGTCGACACGCACAGGCCGAACGGCGACGCGCGGGAAGAATGCGGCCAACTCGTGAAATTGTTCGCGCTTCCAACGATCGGTCGGATGGTCGTGACACTGGGCACATTGAATCTGGATGCCCATGAAAATCCGCGAGACTTCAGCCGTGAAATCCTCGGCATTGGCCATCTGGGCCATCACAATCGCCGTGGCGCCGGCTTCTTGAATGTCGCCGGTGGCCGTGATGAATTCGCGGGCGATTTCGTCCCAATGCGAGTTGCTGTTGAACGCATCGGTCAAGAACGCGACCAGCGTCCCCGAGGCACGCAATGCACGATCCTCGCTGCGACGATACATGATGACATCGCGCCAATAGCGAGCCCAGTTTTCGCCAAACCGCTCGTCGGCCAACAGTCGTTCGACGGCGCGGGTGCGCTTGTCAGCCGAAGGATCCAAGGCGAAAGCCGTGATCTCCGCCGGCGTGGGTGGAATTCCGATCAGATCGAGCGTCAGCCGACGCAGAAAAACTTCGTCATTCGCCTGCTTGGCCGGTTCGGCAGAATCATCGCCGCCAAATTGCTCCTGGGCCAATAGCTGATCGATATGCTCGGCCACCGCCTCCGGCCGCAGCTCAGCGGCCAACAACCCCGGACAAACCACGACGCCGAGCCATCCGGCCAACAGCACATTTCGGACGAGCGGGATCGTTTGAAACTTTGTCACTTTCATCAAGCTCCCTACGCGGCAAAGCGTTGCGCCTCTCGAACTGCTACACGAAATTGAACACCGCAAGTCGTACGGAAGTTCCGAAGGCTTGGCATGCTGCCATTCTGTCAATTCTCCACCGCCAGCACGAGTGATTTTTCCGCGGTCCCACCCATCCACTGCTGGCCCCGATGTTGCCTTCAGGCAACGCCCACGGCGGTCCTCGTTGCCAGAATGCCACGCGTGGCGAATTGTCGTCGCCGGCAACAACGGGCCGCAACCTCAATCATAATCACCCCTTAAGCGACTCGCATCCCCCGTCGACTCGGCCGGCGGGAACATCGGTTGCAACGGGAAGGGTGGCGACAGCACTTTCGACCGCCCACATCTTCTACCCCGTTGCCGTCCATGTCTCTGGTCCGCGAAATCAACGATCCTGGCGACCTCGTGCCGATTTTCCCCATTTGGGACAAGCTGCTGGGCCAAACACCCGGCGCCACATTCTTCCAATCGGCTCAGTGGCTGGCGAGCTACTGGAAACACTTCGGCGATCGGCAGCGTCTCCGCGTTCTGGTCGTCGAAGACGATAACGGAACCGTAACCGGAATCGTGCCGTTGGTCGTGCGCTCCAGCCGTCGAAGAATGGCGGGCGTCCGAGTCCTGACTTATCCGCTGGACGATTGGGGGAGCTACTTCGGACCGATCGGGCCCGACCCGGCCCGCACACTGGCCACCGGACTGGCACACATCCGTCGCACGCCGCGCGACTGGCAAATCATTGAATTGCCTTGGGTCGATACGCTGGGGGACGATGCCGGCTGCACGCAGCAAACCCTGGCCGCCATCGGTCTCGAGGCCACCAGCGAACCGCGGCACACCAGTGCCCTGATTCGTCTCGATCAATTTCCAGATTGGGAGGCCTATTGGGCGTCGCGTGAAAGCCGCTGGCGCAATAACGTCCGGCGCAGTGAAAAGAAACTCGCCGGCCGCGGCAAAGTAACGTACCAACGCTACCGGCCCGACGCCCACAACGACGCCAATCCGCGCTGGGACCTCTACGAAGCCTGCGAGGCGATTGCCAGCGCTAGTTGGCAAGCCAAATCCACAACCGGTACGACGCTTGTACACGGCGGCATCAAGGCGTTTCTCCGCGAGTGCCACGCGGTGGCCGCCCGCTCCGGGGCGCTCGACTTGAACCTGTTGCTGGTCGACTCGCGACCGGTCGCCTTCAACTATGCCTACCGTTGCGCCGGCAACATATTCGGGCTTCGCACCGGCTACGATGCCACGGCCACAAACGAAGGCGCCGGTACCGTCCTCCAAGCCCGGATGATTGCCGATAGTTTCGCTCGCGGCGATCGGCTCTACAATCTCGGTCCGGGCTATCTGGAATGCAAGCGATATTGGTTGACCGAGGCGCGACCCAGCTTCCGCTATTCGCACTTCCCGGCAGACGTGCCCATTGCGCGGTTGATGCGGGCGAAGCGCAACTTCCAGCGCTGGTGGCACGGCGGAACCGTGCCCGCCCCCAGCAAATAACCGCGCCGTCGCAAACGGCAGCGACGGGCTTAATCCTCGATTTGAGTGTAGACGCGACGGCGACGCATCCGAACGCCAGTCGCCACGACGGCGCGATCGCCTTCGTAGAAGTAGCGGCCACCTAGCAGGCGGTAGAAAAACAGCAACAGAAAAGCGCCGGCCGTCGCGACCACGAATCCCAACGGACTCACAGGGGTTACGTGGTGGCCCGAGAAGTAGGTTAACACGGCGCAGCCGATAACCGTTCCGCCAACGCCCATCGCCAGCGTGGCGATGGCTCCGCCCGGATCGCGGCCGGGCATCACCGCTTTGGCCATCAGGCCAACCAGCGTCCCGAATCCAACCCAGACAAGAAACAGGTTGGCCCAGTGCTGGACCTCAGGCGGAAGTTGCACATCCATGACGTTCATTGCCCGTCGAACTCGAGTGCTCGCAGGAAAAAAAGGACCCCGGCCGCTGACGTTCAAGGCGCGCCCGCTTGGCACGAGCGCGTCCGTCCTAAACGTCAGCCGCCGAGGGCGTCGTCCCCCCCAATGCCTGCGCCGATTCCGCGGTATCGATCCAGCGCGGCCAAAGGCCAAGCGAGAAAGACACCCCGCTGAGGAACAGGCATTCGACGAAACTCCACATGCACCCGGCCGCGACTACGGCCGAGAGCATGGTTCAATTACGCTTCTTACGGTTGTTGGCTCGCCGCCTGGCCTTCGGAAAACGCCTTCTGAGCGGCCGCTTCACGCGACAACTTGAATTCCGGTCCTGGCGGGAAGTACTGAATATCGTCGGTTTGGTACCAGGGACTCGGTAGTGTTTGGCCACCGATATCCACCTGGCACCCGGTGGTCGCCCCCAGGACGGCAGTCATGCCCAATCCATAGAGCGCCCGTCGCCAGGAGTGCCGTCGTTCGTTACTCAACCGCATCGGAATCTCACCTCCGTGGAGCCGGCACGATGAGAATTGACCAGCCGCGAGTACCGCACACGGCGACTCGCCAACCAGCAATCTCAACCTCTCCGCTACAATCCGCAGGCTAGGTTATCGGCCGGCACAATCGGCAGACTTTGACATCTTTGGCCGCCAGGAGGAAAAACACGCGTTTCCCCTGTAACCGTGCCGCACGCCTGCACGTCCAAAAGACCAAACCGCTAGCACCGGCGGCCGAAATTCGCCCCAGCTGGAGAAGTTGGGTATGATGAAACTTGTTCGAGGTCCGGAACAATAATTCTGCTTGCGCCCCGCCTGATATCCATGCAGGCACACGCGAGGCGCGGTCGCCAGGGAGGCCCGTTGGCCATGCTCCGTTGCGCTGCTTGCCGCTTTGGATCGATTGGTTCCTTCGTGGCCTCATTCGGCCTGATGCTGGCGCTCCTAGCATTAAACGCTCGTGGCCAGGTGACCGGTCAATTCCTTGCCCCCGCGACCGGCACCGGCGCGGCCCAACAGGTCCCCTCGCCGATCTACTTCACGACCCTGCCTTCCTACTTCAGTGGCAATTTTCGCAACTCGCTAGCGTTGTTTTCGGCAGAAGCGCGCGGGGGCATCAAGAACGCCAACAGCCAGTGGATCGATGCCATCGTGTACTACACGATGGCCGGCGAGTGTTACCACCAGTTGGGCCAGCCGAAATTGGCCCTCGCGCAGTACGACGCCGCACTCAAGATCTACGTGAACTATTCCGACTGGATGATGCGCGTCCAGTTTCCTCAGGGCATTGCTCCGGCGATCAATGCCGTGCGGGCTACTCCCTGGGGTCAAAGCAAGCGGGGCGCAACGTGGGCGCGTTTAGCGAAACGTTCACGATGGGACAGGGGCAGATCAATCAAACGCAAACTCTGCAGCAGGGAGGCGTCGTCCAAGCCGCGGTTGCCTTTCCGGTTCACGTTGCAGAAATCGTCCGCTGCACATCGCTCGCCATCCGCCGCCGGCGTGACCTGATGGGGCCCGTCTGCAAGTACGACCCGCTGACCCAGAACCTCGTCGACGTGCTGGCCCGCAAGCCCGGACCACCGAACCATTGGAGCGAAGCCTGGATTAACGTTCAATTGGGCTGCGCCTATGCCGCCGCCGGCAATCTGCCACAGGCCAAGAACGCGCTTGAGTCAGCGGTTCTCGTCGGCGGACAGTTCGATCACCCGCTGACAAGCACCGCACTTCTAGAACTCGGGCGTATCTCGCTCGAAACTGGCGACTATCCGGCGGCTGCACGCTATTGCGAGGAAGCAACGTACGCCTGCGCCAACTATCCGAACCCACTCAATCTGGAAGAGGCCTTTCGACTGGGCTTTCAGGCGCATCTGCTGTTGAACCAAAAAGGCCCCTACCCGCCGCTGGGACCGGCATTGGCTTGGGCCAGAAATCAAAACCTGCGTCACCTGCAAGCCTCGCTGTTGCTCATGTCGGCCGAGAACATGGCCGTGGCTGGCGATCCAGCCCAGGCGGGCAACCTGCTCAACAATGCTCGCGCGGCCATGAGCCGCAGCGATTTACCCATCAGTCGGCTCGGCGCGCAGTTCAATTACTTGAGCGCCTTGGTCGCATATCAGATCGGCAACGTGTCCGCAGGCGACCAGACGTTGCAGGCCGCGTTGGGCTTTCAGCAGCAAGGTTCGCTGTGGAACTTCCAAATTGGACTGGCCGATAGCCGTTACACCGCAGGTGCCCTGAGCGACCGCGTCGCGCTGCTGCTGTACGAAACCGTGTTGCGTGACCCCGCTCCGGCCGATTGGGAAACCGATCCACTCGAGTGCCTCTCAATGCTGCTTGGCAACCAGGAGATTCCGCTCGAGCATTGGTTCGAGTTGTTGCTCAAGAACGAAAAGGACCGTGAGGTGGCCCTGGAGGTCGCCGATCGCGCGCGACGCCATCGATTCTTCAGCACTCTGCCGATGGGCGGTCGCCTGCTGGCATTGCGCTGGATCCTGGAAGGACCGGCCGGATTGCTCAACGAACAAGCGCTGCTGCAGCGGGAAAATCTGCTGGCCCACTATCCGCAGTACGCCAAGCTCGCTCAAGAGGCAGCGGCGATTCGCACCAAGCTGGCGGCCAGTCCCGTTGTCGACGACTCGGCAAATGCGCGCCTGCAACAAAGCGAACTGCTGGCCATGTTGGGTCAGGTCGCCCAATCGCAGGAAACCTTGTTAAGGCAGATTGCCGTGCGCCGCGAGCCGGCCGATATGGTCTTTCCACCGCTGCGCAAAACACGCGATGTGCAGGACAGCCTGGACGATGGCCAGGTGCTGCTAGCGTTCTTCACCACCAGCCGAGATCTCTACGGATTCCTGTTCTCGAACGATCGCTTTGCGATTTGGAAGGTGCGTTCCCCCGGTTTGGTGAAAAAGCAAATCGCCACGATGCTCCGCGAAATGGGCAATTTCGACGGCAATCATGCGCTCACCGCCGCCGAGCTCGGTAAGGAAACCTGGAAGGATGCCAGCGCGAAAGTGCTTTCGCTGCTGCTCGACCGGTCGAATGTCGATCTGACCGGCAACTTCCAAGAGATCGTCATCGTGCCCGATGGTCCACTGTGGTACTTGCCGTTCGAGGCCCTGACCATTGGGTCTCCAGACCATCGCCGGCTACTGATTTCGCAGGCCGAAGTCCGCTATGCGCCGACCGTCGGATTGGCGGTACCCTACCTAGGCGCCCAAAAGCCAAACCCAAACATTGGCGTCGCCCTCGGGAAACTGCATCCCCAGAACGACGAAACGGTGGCTGCCGAAGCATTCCAGCGGTTCGCTCCGGCAGTGCCTGGATCGGTCGCCCTGCCCCGCTCGCTTACCGCACCTTCGCACCTTTACCGCGTGCTCTTGGACGGCCTGATCGTGCTCGATGATCTGCCACCCTCCAGCAATCCCTACGACTGGGCTCCGCTTCAGAGCGATCGCGGCAAGAGTGCCGAAACACTGAGCGATTGGTTGTCACTTCCGCTAGCCGGTCCAGAACAGTTGATCCTGCCCGGCTATCACACGGCTTCCGAATCCGGCCTCCGCAAAGGCCAGGCCGATGGCAGCGACATCTTCCTCTCGCTCTGCGGCCTGATGGCCTCAGGTGCCCGCACGATCTTAATCAGCCGCTGGCGCACCGCAGGTGAATCAAGCTACGACCTGGTGCGTGAATTCGCTCAGGAGCTGCCGCACGTCTCAGCCGCCGAGGCATGGCAACGAAGCGTGCAAGTGGTTTCAGACGAACCGCTCGAAGCCGACCGCGAGCCGCGCATCAAGGAAACAGGCCGCGAGCAATTCACGGCCAGCCATCCGCTCTTGTGGGCCGGTTACATGCTCGTCGACTCCGGCACACTACGCCCCGGCGCAAATCCGTCGGGCAACATGCCTGCCAAATCGGGCGCCCAACCGGCCGGTCCGCGTCCGTTGACTCCGCAAGCGGCCAATGCGCGGCCCTTTGGCGCACCCCTAGCCGGACCTCCTCCCGCCGGCGCAGGCCCCGGCAGCGGCACCGCAGGGTGCCGTTGACGACGGACTTTCCGCACCCGATGGTACTGCGGATCCAACGACAAAGCCCGCACGAATTCGCGGTCGAACGAAACCGCCAAAAGCGATCTCACCGCGCAAGCCAAACGCGGCGAACAGCGCGGCGCCCTAGAACGTCCGTTTGCGGTACCGCAAAATCGCCCCACTCGCCGGGAAGTGCCGACTCATTTGGACAACAGTTCCAAGCACTGCACGCGCCGTTGCGGCCGATGCTGTTCGCGGTCGGCGCCGGGTGACAACGGCCTCCGGTCGGTCGGACGCTTTGGTTCGTGCCTGAAAAATCCAATCGCTCAGGCCAAGATCCGTCACGCGCTGCCGAACTAAACTTTGCGAGCCGAACTCTCGCTCGCGAGGCTCCAATCGGCTTGGTGCCTCCAAGGGGAAACCAGACGGACGCGGTACTCCGAGCTTCGAGGGCCTCGAGCGCGGGAGTGCCTGCGTCCGTTTGGCTTCTGGGTCGATCCCTACGCAAGCAGCGGTTGCGTTCGCTAAGCAAAAGAGAAGCCCGGGGAATGCTTTCCCCGAGCTCTCTTGATGAGCGGCGCGCTCGATGCAATCCGTCGACCGCAGGCGCTGCCGCTTGTGCCGCCTGCACAAAGCGGTGGTGCGGCTCAAGGCCGCTCTCGCTTAGACCGCGCTGTCGTCGCTTTCGCCGGTACGAATCCGAATCGCTCCAGACAGATCGCTGACGAAGATCTTGCCGTCGCCCACCTGACCCGTGCGAGCGCTCTTCAGAATCGCGTCGATCACGGTCTGGGCATTGGCGTCGGAGACGACGACTTCGATCTTGGACTTGGGAATGAACTCCACGGCATACTCAGTACCGCGATAGGTTTCCATATGTCCCTTTTGCCGTCCGAAACCGCGAACGTCCGTCACGGTCATGCCGGCCACGCCCTTGGCGTTCAGCGCGTCCTTGACTTCTTCAACTTTGAAATGCCGCACGATGGCTTCGATCTTTTTCATGGCTCGTTCCCTTCACGAAAGATGTTTCGCTCAATTTGTTCAAGCGTGTGTTGATTGAAAAGCTCCCTTCGCCGCCGGACTCCCTTTCCTCCGTTGGCGACTCACTTCAAAAGCAATGCCCGTGCCGAAGTTCCGTTTGTCGCGCCGATTATCTCCTTGTCGTACGTAAAGCGAAGCAGGGACTGGCCTTGAAAACTCAACGGCGTGGGTCCGTGCAATCGGAAGAGGAAAAGCTATATTCGCGCCTGCGAGGCGCTGCCGATAGGCTTTGCCCGAAAATCCTCTGTTTGCGACCGTCTGCCGGAGTATTTGGATGTTTCGCGCCGATGAAACGCGAGTCACAAAGATGTGACAGCTCCCCACAACTCCAAACGGCTCCCAAAAACGCGGACCGAGTCCAACCGTGAAGGACGACTGACAATCGCCTCATCGAAAACTCCCTCCGTCCAAGTCGTGCTTTTTCATCAACCGATACAACGTTCCCCGCGGCAGCTTGGCCTCGAAAGCCGCCGTCCGCACGTCGCCATGATGCCTGGCCAGCAACTCTCGGAGGTATTGGCGTTCAAACTGCGCCAGGTGCTCATCACGGAGCTGGAAGTAGCCGACATCGCCCGTCGAACGCCCCTCGCCGGCAACATCCACGACTTCATCGGGCAAGTCCTCGAGCGTAATCAGCGGCCCCTTGGCCAGTGCAATCGCCCGCCGAATCACGTTTTGCAGTTCGCGGACATTGCCCGGCCAGCGATACTGCGAAAGGACCTGATACGCTTCGGGGGTAATACTCTTGACCTCGCGCCCATCTCCCGGCCATAGCGCTGGGCCATGTACTCTGCGAGCAGTCCGATGTCGTCACCTCGCTCGCGCAACGGGGGCAGGTCGATCCGCACCACGTTGATCCGGTAGTAAAGATCCTGCCGGAATTGCCCCTGACGGATCATCTCGTCGAGATTCCGCGCCGTGGCGGCCACCACGCGCACGTCAACCTCGATCTCCTCGCGCCCGCCCACGCGGCGAATCTTCCGCTCTTGCAGCGTCCGCAACAATTTCGCCTGCAACAGCATCGGTAGCTCGCCAAGCTCATCCAGAAAGAACGTGCCGCGGTCGGCAAACTCGAGCAGTCCGATTCTGCGGCTCTCGGCTCCGGTAAACGCTCCCTTCTCGTGACCGTAGAACTCGCTCTCCAACAAGTTCTCGGGAATCGCTCCACAATCGACCGGCACGAATGGCCCCTTCGCCCGCCGACTGCGACGGTGAATGCTGCGGGCGACCAACTCCTTGCCCGTTCCCGTTTCACCCACGACCAGCACGTCGACGTCCGAGTTGGCCACCTGTTCGATCGTCTCGAAAACCTTGCGCATGGCGGCCGAGCCGCCAATCATATCGTCGAAGCCATAGGGCCGTTCAACCTGGCGGCGCAACAGCTCGTACTCGGCCCCCAACCGACGTCCCGAAAGCAAGCGTTTGGCCGCGCTGGCCAAGGCCGCCGCATCGACGGGTTGGGGCAAATAGTCTCCGGCACCCAATCGCAAGCTTTCGGTAGCCGAATCGATCGACGGCCGCGTGGTGGTGACGATCAGCGGTAGCTCGGCGTCGAGCTGCCGAATCGCCTGGAGCAGGTCGAAATCGGCCGGCGCTTCCGTGTCGGCGTTGACAACGACCAGATCGAAAGAATTGCCGCGCAGCCGTTCAAGCGCTCGTCCGCCTGCGCCACCGTGTCAAATTCCGGTGCTCCGAGCGCGGCCAGGGCTTTCTGACACTGCCGACTCGCGGCGGCGTCGGACTCGACGATCAGAATGCGGGGCTTCTTCATGGCGGTCCCACGGGTGAGCTCACAGTCTGAGCCGGCTGAGTACCGGAAGGTCGTAAGCGAAAGGTAGCGACCCGCCCGAATCGCCGCAACGCAACTAGCTTCGGCGACCGGCCTTTCGGAGTCAACCGCGGCACGTTCGGTTTGACAAAAACGGCCCCGGTGCGGTGTGGTGCATGAGGCCCGAGGGTTGTCTATACTAGAGGACCTAGACTCGCCCCGACCGGAATATTCTGCCGGTTCCGCGGCGTCTTTCCCCCACCCGATGCGCAATCATTCCATCCTTCCGCGAGGCACCCGATCCATGACTTTGTTGCGGCTCAGACTCCACCCGGCGGCGGCCCTCATCGCAATCTTTGGCCTGATGTCCGCAACGGGATTTGCGGAAGATGCTCCGGCCGATCCCGGCCGCTTCAGCCCTCTCGCTGGCTTTAAAGTCGAGGAAGTCGTAAAGCCCGGCTCGACGGGTTCGCTGGTAACCATGGTCTTCAACGAAGACGGCGACATCCTCGCCTCGCGCGAACGGGGGCCGCTGTTGCTCATCCAAGACAAGGACCACGACGGGCAGTTTGAAACCGTCAGCACGTTCTGCGACAAGGTCTCCAACTGCCAGGGTATCCTGCCGCTCGGCGAGCACGTTTTCGTGATCGGCGAGGGCCCGTCCGACACCTGCTTCTATCGGCTGACGGACACGAACAAGGATGGCCAGGTCGACAAAGTCGAATCGCTGATCAAGTTCAAAGGGGGCATGGGAGAACACGGGCCGCACTCGCCGATCCTCGGCCCAGACGGCCTTGTCTACCTGATGCTCGGTAACCACACGTTCGTCGAAGGCGAACTGGCAAAGAGCAGCCCGCATCATCATTTCTACGACGGTGAACTGATCACCCCCAAATACGAAGACGCCAACGGCCATGCCTCGGGCATCAAGGCGCCGGGCGGCTCGGTCGTTCGCACCGACACCAACGGCAGCTTTCTGGAACTGTTCGTCGGCGGCTTCCGCAACGCCTACGACCATGCCTTCAATCGCGCGGGCGAACTGTTCACCTACGACAGCGACATGGAATGGGACGTCGGCTTGCCCTGGTATCGCCCGACCCGCGTCAATCACCTGATTCCCGGGGCCGAGTTCGGCTGGCGCAGCGGTTGGTCGAAGTGGCCGGCCTACTATGTCGATAGCCTGCCGGCCACAATCGACATCGGCCGCGGTTCACCCACCGGCGTCGTGTTCTACGAGCATGAGCGGTTCCCCAAGAAATATCAAAATGCTTTCTTCATGTGCGACTGGTCGCAGGGACGTGTGCTGGCGGTAACGATGCAACCTGATCGAGGAACTTATCAAGCCGAAGGCGAAATCTTTCTCGAAGGTCGCCCGTTGAATTGTTCCGACATCGACGTTGGCCCAGATGGTTGGCTCTATATCTGCGTCGGTGGACGAAACACAGAGGGCTCGATACTGCGCGTCGTGACCGAGGAGCAGCCTGAAAACCAGAAAACCGCCGCTCCTGCTGCGGTAGGCATCGCTCAGGCCATCCATCAGCCGCAGCCTTCGGCCGCTTGGGCGCGCCGTGCAACCCGTCACGTGAAGAAAGAACTCGGCGACCAGTGGGGTCCCGCGCTGTTTGCCGTCGCGATCAACAAAGACAACTCGCCACGAGATCGCGTGCGTGCGCTAGATCTGATGCAACTTTACGGCACCGGTCCGGCCGACGAACTGCTCATTGGCGTGTCGAAAGACGACAGCCCCGAGGTGCGATCCAAGGCAACCTACCTGATGGGCGTCCATGCCACTCCGGCTTCGAACGATCGGCTGGTGGCTCTGCTTGACGATCCCGATCCAAACGTCCGCCGGCTGGCCTGTGCGTCGCTGGTGCGGGCGCAACACGCGGCCCCCGTCGAAAAGCTACTAGAACGACTGGCCGAACCAAATCGCTTTGTCGCCTGGGAAGCGCGACGAGCACTCGAGGAACTGCCGAAAGATCAATGGCAATCGCTGGTGCTCTCGTCGACCAACCCGCGTGTCTTCATTCAGGGAGCCGTGGCATTGGAAGTGCTGGACGCCGACCGCGATACGTGCGCGGCCATTCTCACCGGCTGTCACAAGTGGCTGGGCACGGACCTGGGCGACGATGACGTACTCGATCTGCTGCGCGTCGTGGAGCTGGCGCTGCATCGGGGTGGATTCAAACCCGGTGAGCAAACGGCCCTGCGGAGCGTCATCTCGGCACGCTTTCCCGCGGGCGATGCCCGGCTGAACCGCGAGTTGGTCCGCACGCTCGTGATGCTGCAGGATCCAACGCTCGCCCCGCGGCTGGTGGCACACCTCAAAAGTGACGCGCCGATCGCGGAGCGGATTCAAGCAGCCATGCTGGCCCGTCACCTCAATGCCGGCTGGACTCCGGAACTGCGCAGTGGCTTGTTGGATTTTCTTGCTCTCGCCCGTGCATTCGAAGGTGGCAACAGCTACCGTGGCTACCTGACCAACGGCGCCAACGATGTCCTCAAGAACATGCCGCCCGAGGAGCAAATGGCCCGCATTCGCAAGGGAGCCCAAGACCCGGCCGCGCGCTCGGCGTTGTTCAGCACCTGACGAGTAAGTTGTCGGCCGAACAGACGGCGGCGCTACTGGATCTCGACCGAGGACTGGCTGGCAACCATTCGCCCGAAGCGCAGGAACTGGCCAAGGCCACGATCATCGCGCTGGGTCATGGCGATGCGTCGGCCCTGCCCTATTTGCACGAGATATTCGAGAGCACGCCAGCTCGCCGGCATCACGTGGCCGAGGCGCTGGCCACGTATTCCATGAACAGGGCCCGTCGCGACGAGGATTGGCCCCTGTTGGTTCGCTCACTCACGGTCGTCGAAGGTTCAACGGCGCACGACGTGATTCGGGCCCTGCAAAAATATCCAAAACGCAATGACAACCCGCAGGATCAGCGGCAAGTGATCCTCCTGGGCCTCAAGCTTGGAGATCAGGGTGGTCGCGATGCGTCGCAGCTACTGCTTCGCTGGACGGGTGCCAAAGTGGCCGAACCTCGCGAGCCGTGGCAAACGGCACTCGCCTCCTGGCAAAAGTGGTTCGCCGAAACCTATCCGAATCAGCCCGAAGCCGTGCTGCCGAAAGAACCCGAGGGCCAGCACGTCTATGCTTCGGTTCTCGACCTGCTTGGTAGTCCGTCTGCCGCGAAGGCCGACGCGAACCGCGGTGCCGCCGTGTTCGAGAAGGCGCAATGCATCAAGTGCCATCGCTATGGCACCCGCGGCGAAGGCATCGGTCCCGACCTGACAAACGTCAGCAAGCGATTCCAAAAGAAGGAGATTCTGGAGTCGGTCGTATTCCCCTCGCTGGTCATCTCCGACCAGTTTGCCGCCAAGACCGTCCTCACCAACGATGGACAGGTTTACACGGGGCTGGTTGGTGAAACGGGCGACGGGGTCGTCGTCTTGCAGGCGAACGGTGAAAAGGCAAATGTCGCCAAGGGCGATATCGACCAGATCGTGCCAAGCAAGAAATCCGCCATGCCGGACGGACTGTTCAATACGCTCACCGAGGAGGAGATCGCTGATTTGTTTGCCTACCTGGCGGCACCGCCGGCCAACTAGAAGATCGAGCGCCAAAACCAAAAAGGGAGGGTCTGGTAATGCGTAACGTGGAGACTTCGCGGCGACGGTTCTTGCTGGGCTCGGCCGCCGGATGCATGCTCGGTGGCGCGATGCCCGGATTGCTGCGTGCCGCCGATGTCGGCACAAACACCTCGTTGCGTTTGCCCGTGCGATGGAAGGATGCTTCGGGCGACAAGTCCGAGACACGCAATCTGCCGCCTCGCGAGACGGCCATCTTAATTTGTGACATGTGGAATAAGCACTGGTGCGCAGCGCCACGCGCCGTTGCGGCGAGATTGCCAAACGCATGGCGCCGGTCGTCAACGATGCTCGCCATGCCGGCGTTCACATCGTTCACTCTCCGTCCGACACGCTCGAGTTTTACAAAGATCATCCAGCACGCCAGCGGGCACTGACGATCTCGCTCGTCAAACCACCGGTGCCAATCGCCGGCTGGTGCTCGCTCGACAAAGGACACGAAGGCGACCTGCCGATAGACGATTCCGACGGCGGCTGCGATTGCCAACCGCAATGCAAACAGGGAAGTCCCTGGACGCGGCAACACCCGGCCATTGAGATTGCCGACGGCGACTTCATCTCCGACGACGGCAAGCAGGTCTACAGCTACTTCGTCGAGCAAGGCATCAAGAACGTGTTGTACATGGGTGTGCACACCAACATGTGCGTGCTCGGGCGTTCGTTCGGCATCCGTCAAATGAGCCGGCTCGGACTGAATTCCGTGCTGGTGCGCGACCTGACCGACACGATGTACAACCCGCGCATGAAACCGTTTGTGCCGCACGACCAAGGCACGGCACTGGTCATTGCGCATGTCGAGCGTCACTGGTGTCCTACCGCTACCAGCGCGGCCCTCGTTGCGGGATTGCCTGGATGACGCGTCTATGGAGCACTGGCGTGCAAACACTTGGCCGGTTGTCTGGATGCAGGCAGCCGGCTTTGTTGTCGTGGTGCGTCACGCTGCTGGCCGCGGTGCTCCTGTTCAACGTCACCGCGCTCCCCGCGCGAGCACAATGGTTCGACGAAGATGCCGAAGCAGCGCTCGATGAGGAAGAGAACCCGTTTGCGCCGGGGCTGATCGCACGCTTTCGCGGCCCGGACGGCGTCGAACACGTGAAACTGGTCGACGGACTGTCGCATGTTTGGAACAACTTAAGCCCCGACCGCCGTCTGCCGCCCGGTCCGTTTTCCGTCACCCTTACCGGTCGGTTGTGGACGCAGGCCCCCGGCATCTACAAGTTGCGCGTCTATGCGGCAGGGCACGTGCAACTTTCGGTCCATGGCCAGCGACTTCTGGATAGTCACTCGGACAAACCGGACTGGCTGGCGGCAGAGCCAATCGAACTCGGATTTGGATTCCACCGGCTCGAAGTTCAGTACCGCCGTACCACCGAACCGGCGAGGATCGCGCTCTTTTGGGAAGGTCCGCAGTTTCGCTTCGAGCCGGTCGCCAGTCGCTGGCTGCTGCACGATCGCGATCAGACTCCCTCGCCGAACTTCGAACGCGGCGCGCATTTGGTGCGCGGCCTGCGGTGTGCCGCTTGTCACGAACTGCCCGGCGAAGCCGAAGCATTGCCAGCGCCAGCGCTGACTTCATTGTCGGATAATTTATCGCGCGACTGGCTGGTTCGGTGGTTGAGTGCGCCGCAGGAGAACAACCGAGCACCTCGTCGCATGCCGCATTTCGCTTTCAGCACCGTTCAAGCCGCAGCCATCGCCGACACGCTCTTAACTGCGTCTGACCCGTTGCCACCTTCAACGTTGCGCGAGTCAGCCACAAGCGCGCCGCCGTCACGAAATAAAAAGCAGAAAAGTGTCGAGCCCGAACCTCCTCCGCCAAGTGCCGAACTGGGAGCTACCTTGTTTCGCAGCATCGGCTGTCTCGCCTGCCATCGTGTCGGCAACCTGGGCACCGATGGACTTTTCGGCGGCGGCGATTTATCGCACGTGGGCGGAAAGCGCCCGGCCGAGTTCTTCGCACGTTGGCTGAACGAACCTGCGCGATTCAACCGTGATCATCGGATGCCGGTCTTCCCACTCACGGCTGATCAGCGGACCAGCCTGAGCCTGTACCTCCAAACCCTGGAGGAACCACCCGCGGCACGAGAGATCGCCGCATCGCCCTCCGATGTCGATGGCATGTCACTCGTGCGTCAGGCCGGCTGCGCAAGTTGTCACGCACTTCCCCGATTACTCGCTTCCGACACCTCGATTCACAAAACGCCGCTCTCGCCGACCTCGATCACTCGCAATGAAGACACTTGCCTGGCTGATCCGTCTGCTGATGGAAAACGCCCAGGTTACAGGCTGAGCGAGGACTATCGCCGCGCGATTCGCACGTTCCTGAAGGAGGTGGCCGCTGACAAAGGCGCGCCGGCCAATCGTAGTGGTCACGATTTACTCGCCGAGCGAAATTGTCTGGCATGTCACGCCCGGGGTTGGACGCCCGGAATTGCCGGTCGGCTGCCCGCGGTGGCCGACGCCGATGCGTCCCTGGCCGACGTGCTTCCAGCACTTCAACCGCCGGCATTGCACGGCATCGGCGACAAGCTTCAGGATAGGGCGCTCGTTGCGTCGCTCGACGCCCCCGATCGTCCGCGGCGGCCGTGGCTCCGAATTCGCATGCCGAAGTTTGATCTGAGCCCCGAAGAAACCACCACGATCGTCGATCACTTCATCGCCGCCGACCGAATCCCACCAAGTCCCGACGCGAACCTGCTGGACCAAGACGCCTCACTTTCGACGTCCGCACTTGACGCCGCCGGACCGCGGCTCGTCACCGCCGATGGTTTCGGTTGCACAAGCTGTCACGCCATCGGCAAATGGGAGCCCCAAAAAGTCGCCTTGAACGCACACGGCAGCGCGCTGTCGAATATCGGCCAGCGCGTGCGACGCGAGTGGTTTGATCGGTGGGTTCGCAACCCGGCACGGATTGTGCCGCAGATGGAGATGCCCTCCGTGCAACAGCCGGTGCGCGGCGTGCTCGACGCCAGGCTCGACGAACAACTGGCGGCCGTTTGGCGCGTTCTCAATCGCCCAGATTTCACTCCCCCCAGCCCCAACGCGCTGCGGGTCGTGCGGCGGGCAAACTTGCCGGAAGTTGCCGAACCGGCGGCCGTCTTGACCGAGGTAATTGAAATCGGCGACCAACTATTCATTAAGCCGCTGGTCATCGGAATGGCAAACCGGCACAACGTGCTCATCGACCTGGCCACCTCGCGCATGGCAGCATGGTGGATCGGTGACACGGCCCGCCAGCAGACTCGCGGCAAGAGCTGGTATTGGGAAGCCGGCATGCCGCAGCTTTTGTCGGTAAGGGCCTCGGAAAACGCGACCAGCGATCTCTCCCTCTTACACGGCAAGCAGACGATTCTGCCTGACCGGATCGGCCAATTCGTGACGGAGTTCGACACAGTCGAGCATACAGGGACGGCGCTAAGGTTTACACAACGGCTCCACTTTTCCTTGGCGGACAAGCCCACCGCCATTCACGTGACACAAGAGTTCGACCCGCTCGCCAACCAAGCCGATCAGCCCACCGGTTTCCGCCGTAAACTAACTCTCGCCAACGCCCCCAGCGATGCTCGTTGGCGCTTGCTCGCCTTGCCGGGCGAGGTTTCCATCGCAGCCGATGGCCGTGCGGCTGTTTTGAACGGTCCTCGCGGCAGCGTGCAGGTTTCCCTTTCCGCTGTTGGCGAACCCGACCTACGATTCGAACAATCGCCGCTTGGCGCCGCGATCGAATTTGCCGCCCAGGGCGGTCAACCTGCGACCTGTACGCTCGAATATCGCTCCGAGGCCACGCCAGATCGGTTTCCACCGCTGCCCCAGGTCGACCGCACGCTCGAGCGCATGGAACTGGCGGTCGTGCCGGGCTTCGACGCGGTGCAATTGCCGGTAACAGACGAGGTGATGCCCACCGGCTTGTGCTGGCGACCCGATGGAACGCTGGTCGTCAGCTCGCTCGAAGGTCGCGTGTGGCTCGCACACGATACCGATGGCGACGAAATCGAGGACCAGCTGCTGCCATTCAGCGACGATCTGGCCGCGCCGTACGGGGTAGCGGCCAACGGCGATGCCATCGACGTGATCAACAAGTTCGGCCTACTGCGGCTCACGGACACCGATGATGACGGCACGGCCGACCGCATTGAATGCATCGCCTCCGGCTGGGGTCACACCCGCGATTATCACGACTGGGCCATCGGCTTGCCGCGTGACGCGGAGGGCAACTACTACGTCGCGCTCCCGTGCCAACAAGATCATCGCAGCGAAGCGGCCGCGAATCTGCGAGGCCGGGCAATCAAGCTCGTGCCACGCGAGCCATCCGACGACGATCCCCAACGCTACACCATCGAAGAAATCTGTGCCGGACTCCGCTTTCCGCAAGGCATTGCTCTCTCGCCCACCAGCGAACTTTTCGCCACGGACAACCAGGGCAATTACAACCCGTTCAATGAGCTGAATCACCTCGTGCCCGGCGCCCGCTACGGGTTCATCAATCGCCTCGAATACAAACCGGGCTTCAACCCGCCTTTTCAGACAGCGGCGATCGAGATCCCGCATCCTTGGACTCGCAGCGTCAACGGGCTGTGTTTTCTTGTCCTCCCAGAAGATATGGACCGGACGAATGCTGCCGAGTATTTCGGCCCCTTCGCGGGACACGCCATCGGTTGCGAGTACGACACCCGACGTCTGGTGCGCATGACTCTCGAGCGCGTTGCCGGCGAGTATCAAGGCGCCGTATATCCGTTCTCGCGCGAGCCGATGGGCGAGGAGCCGACCTTTGAGGGACCGCTCGTCTGCCAGGTGGCCCCCGACGGCGACCTGTACCTAGGTAGCATTCGTGACAGCGGCTGGGGCGCCGGCTCGAACACCGGCTCACTCGTTCGGCTTCGCCGCAAGCACGAGTTTGCGCCGGGATAGCGGAAGTTCGGGTCGACCGGAGGGGATTCATTATCGAATTCACCTCCTCCGTAAACACAGATGAGGCTGCCAACCCATCAAACTATTCGGTCGTCTCCTATCGCCGCATCTCAACGCCCGCCTACGGGGGTGAAGACGTCGATCGCCGCGCCGAAAAGGTGCGCGGCGTCAAGGTGGCCGACGATGCCCGCGGCGTGAAGCTCGAGCTGGACGAACTGCGCGAAGGGTTTGTGTACGAGTTTCACCTGAGTAATCTGGTCGGCGGCGAGACGTTCTTCCCGGCCGAAGCCTTCTACACCGTTCGACACCGTTTGCCTTGAGCCCGGGAGGTCCCTTTGTTTTTTGACCTGGTCATTCGCGGCGGCGCGATCGTCGACGGCACAGGCGGCCCTCGGTTCTCGGCCGACGTCGGCATTCAAGGCGCTCGCATCACGGCGGTTGGCAACCTGGCCGCAGCCGAGGCGACGCGCACCATCGATGCGGCCAACCGCGTCGTGTCCCCGGGATTCATCGACGTTCACACGCATGCTGACGGCTGGCTGCTCAAGACGCCGAACTTGTTACCCAAGACGAGTCAAGGTTTCACCACCGAAATCTTGATGAGCGATGGAATCTCCTATGCTCCGGTCTCGCCGCACAACTGGCGAGATTGGTTCTGCTACCAGCGTGCGCTGAATGGCCTGGTGCTCGAAGATTACCAGGACTGGCGGTCGATTGCCGACTATCTGGCTTTGCTAGATCACCGCACGGCGCAGAACGTGATCGCTCAAATCCCTTATGCGAACGTCCGCGTGCTGGCGGCCGGTTGGCGGCGCGGACCGCTCGACGATACGCAGATCAACATCATGCGCCGCGAGGTCGAAAAGGCCATGGACGCCGGCGCGGTGGGCATCTCCACTGGGCTCGACTATGTCGCCGAGTGCTTTGCCACAACCGACGAGCTGGTTGAAGTCTGCTCGGCCATGGCTCCCTGGCGCGGCATCTATGTCAGCCATGTGCGTTACAAGAAGGGGACGCTTCGCGGCATGCAAGAAGCCGTCGAGATTGGCCAGCGCGCCGGCGTGCCGGTGCATATTTCGCATCTCAAGGCCGGCACCCCCGCGGATGCCGAGGAGCTGCTGGACTACGTCGATCGGGTCGCCGTGCACGCGGTCGACTTCTCGTTCGATATTTATCCCTATTCCAGTGGTTCGACGATGTTCAACTACCTGCTTCCCTACGAGGTGTGGGAAGACGGGCCGCTGGCCGTTTGCGAAAAGCTCCGCGATCCGGCCGTGCGCGAGCGTTTTGCGACGCTGCTTGAATGTTTTCCACTGCCGCCCGAAAAGATCCGCTTTGCCTGGTGTGCGACGAAAGACAACGCCCGCTATCGAGGATGCTCCCTGGCCGACGTGGCCGCCAGCCGCGGTCAACCGGCGGCCGAGGCCGTTTGCGACTTGTTGATCGAGGAAAACCTGGCCGCCCTCTCGGTGCTGGTCGCCGGCGACGATTCGCTGGTCGACCCGTTCCTGCAGCATCCCAAGTTTATGATGGGAACCGACGGCATCTATTTTTCCGACGGCCTGGTACATCCCCGGATGTACGGCTCCGCCCCTCGAATGCTCGGACCACTCGTGCGCGACCGCAAGCTCTTTTCGCTCGAAGCCGCCGTGCAAAAGATGACCGGCATCCCGGCCGAGCGCTTCGGCCTGGTCGATCGGGGCGAAGTCCGCGAAGGGGCGTTTGCCGACCTGGTAATCTTCGATCCAGAAACCATCGCCGACCGGGCGACTTACGATGACCCACACCAGTACTGCGTCGGCATCGACCACGTTCTGGTGGCTGGCACAGAGATCGTAAGCCATGGTCGGCCGGTGACAATCGCCGGCCCTGAACAACCGGGGCGGGCACTCAGGTTCAAATGCTAGGGGCGGACAAAGTCGTGCTTCCGCAACAGGGCGCTCGTCGCCAGCCTGACCGAGACTGCGCCTTACTGCACGCGATTGACGGAGCGTGACGGTTTAGACGCCGCCATTCGATTGACAAGTAAGACGATCACTTCCCCTCAATCACAGCCAGCCGCGCCTCCAGCCGACCGTCCGCATGGCAGCTCTTGCAAGAAATGTTACCCGTGGCCGCGGCCGCCGGCTCGCTCTTCCAGCGGGTTGCGACTCGCGCGTAGGCCGTGTCGGGCATGACCTCGATCACCTTGTCGAGGAACTCCTCGTATTCCTTCTGACGGCCGGTGCGCTGGGCCGATTGCACCATGCCGGCCAGCAGTTCACCCTGAATATGCAGCGGGAGTCGCTCGACGAGCTTGCCCTGCTGACTCCACAGAACCTGGTAGTTGTCGTAGGCCTTTTGCCAGGCGTCGGCGCGATGCACTTCGGGCAGGCGATCGCCAAACGTCAGGTAGCTTCCGCCAACCACGGCAGCCACGCCGGGAATCTTGGGGCCCAGCTTCTTGGCCTCATCCAGCAGCGCGACCGCCTCGTCGTAGTTTTTCTGAAACTCATCTTGATTGCCGGCTTCCAGCGCCAGCACCGCGCGAAAGAGTTTCGCGCCACCTTTCCAAGCCACAAGTTCCGCCCGAGACTGGGGCCGCTGCTCGAGCAACAGGTCGATGTTCTTCTCGCCGCGCTCGAAGCGTTCCATGTTCTTTGCGCCAGCCCGCAAAGATGTCCTCGCGCACCAGCGTGTGCACGGTCAGCCGCTTGTTATCGAGCGGCGGATCCGGCGACTCGGCAAACGACGAGTGGAATGAAACCAGCGATACCAGAGCAACCAGAAGAGTGCGCATGGCGACGGCTCCGCATTGGATGGCGATAGGAAGAGTTGGAATATAACACTCCATGGCGGCCGGAGGCAATCTTTTCTCCCCGGCGATGCCGCGACTAGAACAGCCGCCCCAAGGCCATGCCCGCCATGGCCAACAAAATGCCGGTTATGTTCTGCAGCAGCACGTTTCCGGCGGCAGTGAACCAGCGGGAATGCTCGAGCAGTTCCGCGGTCTCGAAACTAAACGTCGAGAACGTGGTAAAGGCGCCCATGAAGCCGACCAGCACGATGAGCCTGGTGCTAGGGCTGATGACCATCCGCCCTTCGGCCAGCGACCAAACAATGCCAAACAGCAAGCACCCCAGCGCATTGACCGCCAGCGTTCCCATCGGAAAGTCAAAGGGCTGATTGCGCTGCACGACCGTTGCAACGAAAAATCGCGTTAGCGTTCCCGCGGCTCCAGCGACAGCAATCAACAGCAGCTTCTGCCACAGGGAAAGTTCAGGGAGCATGCGGTGCCTTGTGCTCGCTTGGCTAGACGGGTTGCTTGCGTCGCGGCTCGGGGGCAAAGCGATCCTGTAGAGACTGCACGGTGATCTCTTCGTTTCGCAGCGCCTCCATCGCGCGCACGGCCGCGTCGGCCGCCTGAATCGTCGTGATGCACGGCACGCCGCCCGCCACCGCGGCCGCACGAATCCGGCCTTCATCGGTGCGGGCTCCCTTGCCGCTGGGCGTGTTCATGATCAGTTGAATCGCCCCGTCGACCAAATAGTCGAGCAAATTCGGCTGACCTTCCTGCAGCTTGTTCACATGCTGCACCGGAATGCCGGCCGCCTCCAGCCGCCGCGCGGTCCCCTCGGTCGCCATCAGCTTGTAGCCCAGCTTGGCCAACCGCCCGGCCAGTCCAACCATGTGTTCCTTGGCCGGCTTGGCCACGCTTATAAAGATCATCCCCTCGCTGGGCAGCACCGTGCCGGCGGCCAATTGTGCCTTGGCAAACGCGATCGAAAACCGCTCGCTGATCCCCATCACTTCGCCCGTCGACCGCATCTCGGGGCCGAGCACGATATCCACGCCGGCAAACTTCCGGAACGGAAACACGCTTTCCTTAATCGACACGTGGCTGGGGATCGGCTCGCGCTCGCAGCCCAATTCGGCGAGCGTCATGCCGGCCATCACCTTGGCGGCGATCTTGGCCACGGGCACCCCGGTCGCCTTCGATACGAACGGCACCGTGCGGCTGGCGCGGGGGTTCACTTCCAGCACGTACAGAATCTGCTTGCCGTCTTCCTTCTTGATGGCAAATTGAATGTTCATCAGGCCGACGACTCGCAACTGCCTGGCTAGCGCGTGCGTGGCGGCCCGAATCTCGGCCAGGATCGGGCCCTGCAAGCTGTAGGGTGGAATCACGCAAGCAGAATCGCCCGAGTGAACGCCCGCCTCCTCGATGTGTTCCATCACGCCGGCCACGACCACCTGTTGTCCGTCGCTGATGGCGTCGACGTCCACCTCGATCGCGTCTTCCAAGAACCGGTCAATCAGTACGGGCTGTCCTTGTGCAACGATAAATGCCTCGGCCACGAAGCGTTCGAGCTGCGTCTGATCGTAACAGATTTCCATCGCCCGGCCGCCCAGCACGAAGCTCGGTCGCACCAGCGCCGGATATCCGATTTTGGCCGCTTCGGTGCGTGCCTGGGCCATGGTGCGGGCGATGCCGTTGGCCGGCTGCTTGAGCCCCAATCGCTGCAGCAGTCGCTGGAACTTTTCGCGGTCCTCGGCATCTTCGATCGTGTCGACGCTGGTGCCAATGATCGGCACGCCGGCACTCGATAGCGCTCGGGCCAGGTTGAGCGGCGTCTGGCCGCCGAATTGGACGATTACGCCATCGGGCTGCACGCGATCGCAGATGTTCAGCACATCCTCGGTCGTCAGCGGCTCGAAGAACAACAGGTCGCTCGTGTCGTAGTCCGTGCTGACCGTCTCGGGATTCGAGTTGACCATGATCGACTCGATGCCCATCTCTCGCAGCGCGAAACTCGCGTGACAACAGCAGTAGTCGAACTCGATGCCCTGGCCAATGCGATTTGGCCCGCCCCCCAAGATCATGATCCGTTTCTGACCTGGTCGCCTGGTCGGCGTTTCGTCCTCATCCTCATAGGTCGAGTAGTAGTACGGCGTGTAGGCCTCGAACTCCGCGGCGCAGGTGTCGACCGATTTGAACGTCGCCACGATTCCCCGCTTCTTCCGGTCGTTGCGAATCGCGATTTCGTTCGTGCTCCAAATTGTCGCCAGCTGGCGATCCGAAAAGCCTGCCTGCTTGGCCCGTCGAATCAATTCGTCGCTCGCCGCGGCAGGGCCATCATGCGTCCGCAATTCTTCTTCCAGCTCGACGATCTCGCGCAAATGCTGCAGGAACCACGGGTCGATGTGCGAAAGCTTGTGCACTTCGTCGATCGACATCCCGCTCTTGAATGCATAACGAATAAACCAAACGCGGTCGTCTGCAGGCGTGGTCAGTTTGACGCGAATCTCATCGTGGTCGGGTTGCTCGGGAGTGCCCCAGCGGTCCTTGGCGTCGCAACCGAAGCCAAAGCTGCCGACTTCCAGCCCGCGCAGCGCCTTTTGAAACGACTCTTTGAACGTGCGTCCGATGGCCATCGTCTCGCCGACGCTCTTCATCTGCGTGGTGAGCATCGGATCGGCTTCGGGGAACTTTTCGAAGGCGAACCGCGGAATCTTGGTCACCACGTAGTCGATCGTCGGCTCGAAACAAGCCCGCGTTTCGCGAGTGATGTCGTTCGGCAGTTCGTGCAATCGGTAGCCGACGGCCAGCTTGGCCGCGATCTTGGCAATCGGAAAGCCCGTGGCCTTCGATGCCAGGGCGCTCGAACGGCTCACGCGTGGATTCATCTCGATGACGATCATCCGCCCAGTTTGCGGGTGGATTGCGAATTGAATATTCGAGCCGCCCGTCTCGACGCCAATCTCGCGAATCACCGCCAGCGAAGCGTCGCGCATCCGCTGGTATTCCTTGTCGGTGAGCGTCTGGGCTGGAGCCACGGTGATCGAGTCACCCGTGTGTACACCCATCGGATCGAAATTCTCGATCGAGCAAATGATCACGACGTTATCGTCGGCGTCGCGCATCACCTCCATTTCGTACTCTTTCCAGCCGATGATCGATTCCTCGATCAGCACTTCGGTCACCGGCGACGATTCAAGGCCGCGCGTCACCAACTGGTCGAACTCGTTGCGGTTGTAGGCAATGGCCGAGCCACTGCCCCCCATGGTGAAGCTAGGGCGGATCACGCACGGCAAGCCGATCTTGCCTAGCATTTCACGGGCTTCCTTCAAATTGTGCACGGTATCGCCGCGGCACACCTCCAGCCCAATCTTTTCCATCGCCGCTTTGAACCGGTTGCGATTCTCAGCCTTGTCGATCACGTCGGGCCGGGCACCAATCATCTCCACCGCGTACTTTTCCAGCACGCCGTGTTGGGAGAGTTCCATCGCCAGGTTCAACGCCGTCTGCCCGCCCAGGGTCGGCAGCACCGCGTCGGGCCGCTCGGTCTCGATGATCTTGGCCACGACCTCCCAGGTCAGTGGCTCGATGTAGGTCCGGTCGGCCATGCCCGGGTCGGTCATGATCGTGGCCGGGTTGGAATTCACGAGCACGACCTCGTAGCCTTCCTCGCGAAGGGCCTTGCAGGCCTGCGTACCCGAGTAGTCAAACTCACAGGCCTGACCGATCACGATCGGGCCCGAGCCAAGGATCAGAATTTTGTGCAAATCGTCGCGTCGCGGCACGGTTGGTGAACCTTCCCCCAAGGAGTCGAGCAAGTGACCATGACCCGAAGCCCCCAATGGCCCAGGTTCCGGTCTAAAATCCCTCAAGGTTAGCATGGCCGGGGGCCCAAATTCAAGGGCCGGTTGTGAGAACTCAACCGCAGCCCCATCGTTCGCCCAAAGACATGCATCACGAGCAAGTTGCCGAACTCGAGGCAAGAAAGCGGATGTTGGCCAAGCGATCGTGTTATCGAAACCACGCTCGACGGAGCGCGTTGATTCCTGGTGGTACCTGATTTACAACCCTCACCGCCGCGAATTCGGATCCCGAATAATCCACTTTGGTGAAGGGATGGCGGGCAGATGAGCTATCAGGACAAGCGCGCCGGCGATGATCACCAGGATGGGGACCTCGATATCCAAAGCCAAACGTCCCGTTTGACGTAAAAGTGACAAGCAACTGGCGATAATCAGAAATGTCCCAACCACGGCCGTCACTTTGTCGAAGCCCCCCACGACGAACGCTAACAGCCCGACGATCGCCAACAGCAGCGTCCATATCCAATCGACGCCAGGAGCAATTCCGAGCGTGGTGAGAAGCCACCCGCTTCCGACCGCGATCATCAGGACGGGAAATATCAGCGTTGCTTTGTCACGCACGTCGAGTCTCGGTGAAACGTTTACGGGTGGTGGAAAAAGAATCAACGCTGGGAGCAAGTCACGCGGCTAGCGTGATTTTGCCGGCACTCGTAGGCATTCCGTCAGTCGCGAAGTTACCCGAAGACGGGCCCCCCATCATCCCCCCTGCCGCGCAAAATCAACGTAGCGGGTTCCGCGGCATTACACTGCGGCTTGCTTGCTAGACCCCGTTTGGCATACTCACCCAAACAGCTCCACCAGCGGCCGACCTTCGCTGATGCGGTGCGGGCGATTCTCGCGGTCGTGGATGAGGCTCTCGGGCGGGATACCCAGGGCGTGGTACATCGTGGCGATTACGTCCTCGGGCGCCACGGGATTCGAGCGTGGATAAGCGGCGTGCTGGTCGCTCGAGCCGTGGACCTGGCCGCCCCGGACGCCGCCGCCGGCAAGAATCACACTCTGGCACGCCCCCCAGTGATCGCGACCTTGCGCTTTATTGATCTGCGGGGTGCGTCCGAATTCGCCGAGCATTACCACCAACGTTTCGTCCAGCAGCCCGCGAGCTTGCAGGTCTTCGAGCAGCGCCGAGTAGGCCAGATCCAAGGGCGGCAGACAATACTTTTGCTTCAGCATCGCATAGCCGCCGATGCCGCCCAGCGAGCCGGTGCCGCCATGGTTGTCCCACACGTTGGCCACGTTGCCATCGGGACAGATGTACGACCAGACGACGGTCACCAGCCGCACACCCGACTCGATTAGCCGGCGGGCGAGCAGAAAACTCTCGCCATATTCATTGCGACCGTAGCGATCGCGCAGTTTGTCGCTTTCGCCCGCCAGTTCAAATGCACCGCGCGACTCGGGTGACGTGAGCATGCGATAGGCCTGCTCGCGGAACTGTTCGAGGCCGGCCACACCCTGCATCGGTCCCTGCTTCTGTACAAGCCGATCTTGCTCTTCGAGTATCTTGAGCAATCCAAACCGCGCTTGCAGTCGCGTGGAGTCAATCCCATCGAGCAGGTCGAGGCTATGCGGCGCGGCCTTTTTCACTTCGCCGGGCGGCTTAAGCTCCATCGGATCGTGCTGGGCCCCGAGGAAGCCGGCATAGGTGCCCGAATAAATGACGCCGTCATGACCAATTGGCGAGGGAATCGTCACGCTGGCCGGCATCGCGCCGGGCGTGCTGAAATACGAGACCACCGAGCCCGGATGCGGAAAATCGTTCCGGTTGCGCTGATTCCGCGGCACGACCAACGTGTTGTTGATCTTGCCGGTCAGCGTGTGATAGACCCCGACCTCGTGCAAGTTGCTCGGATGCGTGTACGAGCGGATGATCGCCATCTTGTCGGTGTGCTGGGCGACGTGCGGCAATTGGTCGCAAATCTGAATGCCCGGCACGACCGTGTCGATCGGTTTGAATTGGCTGCGAATGCCCTCGGGCGCTTCCGGTTTGAGATCCCACATGTCCTGTTGCGGCGGACCGCCCCACAGATACAACAGGATGCAACTCTTGGCCGTGGGTCGAAGCCCCGGCGTCGCGAAGGCCGCTTCCGCCCGTAGCAAGTTTGGCAGGGCCAGAGCGCCCAACCCGGCCTGGCCAAGCCGGATCATCGCGTCGCGTCGGTGGAGCATCGCATGGCCCCCACGCAGAAAACGGAGGTGGGAAATTCCTCGCTCAAACGCATCAAACGCGGCTTATCCTACCGCGCGTTGGTCGGGCTGAGAAGCATTTTGCCGCAAACGCGGGTTATCGTTGCCAGTGGGCCGGCGGATCGGGACAATGATCCGGTCGACGTCGGCGCCAACAACTTCAAAGTTCGCGCCCCCCTTGTTCCACGAACCACCAACCACAAATCACGATCCATGGCACTCACGAACCACAGATTCACGCTCGCGGCCCGGCCGGCGGGCATGCCGAAACCGTCGGACTTCAAGCTCATCGAGTCTCCGGTCCCTTCACCGAATTCTGGCGAGATGGTCGTCAAGGCCCTCTATATTTCGGTCGACCCGTACATGCGCGGCCGGATGAACGACGCCAAAAGCTATGCCGCGCCGGTGGAGATCGGCGGCGTGATGGTCGGTGGGGTCGTCGGCCAGGTGATCGCTTCGAACAATGCGAAGTTTCGCGTGGGCGACATCGTGCAGGGGGAATTCGGTTGGCAGGAATATGCGCTTTCCAACGGCCAGGGTGTGCGCAAAATCGACAGATCGATCGCGCCGATCTCGACATCCATCGGCGTCCTCGGCATGCCCGGCCTCACTGCGTACTTCGGCCTGCTCGACATCGGTCAGCCGAAAGCGGGTGAAACGGTCGTCGTTTCGGGCGCTGCTGGAGCCGTGGGGATGATCGTCGGCCAGATCGCCAAGATCAAAGGCTGTCGCGTCGTCGGCATTGCCGGCAGCGATGAGAAAGTTCAATACCTGGTAAATGAGCTCGGTTTCGACGATGCCTTCAACTACAAGACGACGAAGAACTACGTCGAGAAGCTTAAGGAGCTCTGCCCCAGGGGAATCGACGTTTATTTCGACAACGTGGGCGGTGCGATTACGGACGCCGTGATCCCGCTGTTGAACGTCAAAGCACGCATGTCGATCTGCGGACAAATCTCGCAGTACAACGTCGAAAAACCCGAAACCGGCCCACGCTGGCTATGGGCATTGATCGTCAAGCAAGCCCGGGCCGAAGGGTTCTTGGTGTTTCAATTCTTCGACCGCTTTGGCCCGGCCGCCGCGGAAATGGCCGGCTGGATCAAGGAGGGCAAGCTCACGTACCGCGAGGACGTCGTGGAAGGATTCGAAAACCTGCCTCGAGCCTTTATCGGCATGCTCGAAGGAGACAACATCGGCAAGCGCATCGTCAAAGTGGCCGAGCCCACGGTACAGATTTGATCTTGTCCGACAAAACTTAGGGTTTGAAAACTCGACCGCTACCTCATCCGGATACTGTTCGCCCTCGCAGCAGCAATCCACGCGAGTTGGCCAACGGGGTACTCGCCGATCGCCCCACGGCACGCCTATGATGAAGGGCATGAAACTCGCTGTTTTCGATCCTCTGGTGGCCGGCTGGTTTGCCGATAAGTTCGGCGAGCCCACCGTTCCGCAGCGCCGCGGCTGGCCGGAAATCGCGGCCGGCCGGCATACGCTGATCGCCGCCCCAACAGGCTCGGGAAAAACGTTGGCCGCGTTCCTGGTCTGTCTCGACGCTCTGGTTCAACGATGGCGCCACGGCACACTCGACGACAAAACCTACGTCGTCTATGTGTCGCCACTCAAAGCCCTTAGCAACGATATCCATCGCAATCTCGAAGAGCCGCTGGCCGAATTGAACTCTCGCCTGGCAGCGGCCGGCGACGGGTCGCTCCCGATTCGGGCCATGGTGCGAACCGGCGATACGCCGGCCTCGGCTCGAGCGAAAATGCTCCGTACGCCTCCGCATATTCTGGTCACCACGCCCGAGTCGCTGTATCTGCTGCTCACCTCGGCCAAAAGCCGCGAACTGCTCCGCGGCGTCGAGACCGTCATCGTCGATGAGATCCACGCGCTGGTTCGCGACAAGCGCGGCAGCCACCTGGCGCTGACGCTCGAACGACTCGCGGCCCTGTGCGAAAAACCCCCGGTGCGGATCGGGTTGTCGGCTACGCAACGGCCAATCGAGGACATTGCCCGCTTTCTGGTGGGAACAAACAGCATCGACGAATCGGGGCAGGCCGCTTGCTCGATCATCGACGGCGGGCACACCCGAGAGCTTGAGCTGGCGGTTGAAGTACCGCCGAGCGAGCTTTCGGCCGTTTGCTCGAATGAGCAATGGGACGAGGTCTACCAGCGGCTCATCGAGCTGGTTACCTCCCACCGCAGTACGCTCATCTTTGTCAACACGCGCCGGCTCGCCGAACGTGTCTCGCATCACCTGCGCGAAATGCTGGGCGAACAGGCCGTTGCCAGCCATCACGGCAGTCTCTCCAAAGAAATCCGTCAGTCGGCAGAACAACGGCTCAAAGGTGGTCAATTGCGGGCGATCGTCGCCACGGCATCGCTCGAAATGGGCATCGACATCGGATACATCGACCTGGTTTGCCAGATTGGATCGACGGGCTCGATCGCAAACTTTCTGCAGCGTGTCGGCCGCGCCGGCCACTCGCTCGGCAAGGTCCCCAAGGGCCGGCTGTTTCCGCTCACGCGTGATGAACTGCTCGAATCGCTGGCCCTGGTGCGTTCCGTTCGCCGCGGGCACTTGGATGCCGTGCAAATTCCCCACGCGCCACTCGACATCCTGGCCCAACAGATCGTCGCGGAAGTGGCATGTGAAGAGTCGGGCGAAGATGAGTTGTTCGTGCTCATGCGCCGGGCATGGGCGTATCGCGATCTGTCGCGTGAGGATTTCGACGCCGTCGTTCACATCCTCTGCGAAGGTGTGGCGCCCGGATCGAAGCGCGGCGCGTATTTACATCGCGACGCAATCCATAACCGCCTGCGGGCGCGGCGCGGCGCACGGATTGCCGCTCTGACCTCCGGCGGTGCGATTCCCGAAATGGCGCTCTATCGCGTCGTGGCCGAACCCGACAACACCTTCGTCGGAACGGTCGACGAGGATTTCGCCATCGAAAGCATTGCCGGCGACGTTTTCCTCCTCGGAAACACCTCCTGGCGAGTGATCAACGTGCGCGGCGGCGAAGTGCGCGTCCGCGATGCCGAGGGCGCCCCGCCGAGCATCCCGTTCTGGCTCGGCGAACGTCCGGGTCGCACGCCGGAGCTCTCGGCCGAACTGTCGGCGCTGCGCCACGATCTGGCAATTCCATTCGTCAGCAAGCCCAATGAACCCGCTGGTGGCAACGGTCGGGCGCTGCCGTCCAATTGGCTGCAAGTCGAGTGCGGCGCCAGCGACTGGGCTGCCCACCAGGCCCTGGCTTACATCGAAACCCAGGTCGCCGCCATCGGGCTGGTGCCGACGCGCGAGGAGATTGTCTTTGAGCGTTTCTTCGACGAGTCCGGCGGCATGCAATTGGTCATTCACGCGCCGCTCGGCGCGCGCATCAATCGTGCCTGGGGCCTTGCACTGCGCAAGCGATTCTGCCGCAGCTTCGACTTCGAACTACAAGCATCGGCCGACGACGACGGCATCGTTCTTTCACTCGGTCCGCAGCACAGCGTGCCGATCGAAGCGCTGTTCAAAATGCTCAATCCCGAGAATGTTGCTTACTTACTCGAGCAAGCACTGTTGGCCGTGCCGATGTTTCAGGTTCGTTGGCGCTGGAACCTGACGCGGTCGTTGGCGGTCCTCCGACAGCAAGGCGGCAAGCGAGTGCCGCCGCACATGCTCCGCTTCCGCAGCGACGACCTGTTGGCCGCGGTCTTCCCCGAAACCGTCGGCTGCCTCGAAAATCACCACGGTGACGTGCAAATTCCCGATCATCCGCTGGTGCGCCAAACGATGCACGACTGCCTGCACGAAGCCATGGACATCGACGCCTTGGTCGACACCTTCAACCAGGTGCGGGAAGGCAAAATCCGCTTCGTCGGTCGCGATACGCGAGAACCATCCCCCTTCAGCTACGAACTGCTCAATGCCGCTCCCTATGCGTTTCTCGACGGCGCGCCGCTCGAGGAACGGCGAGTGCGGGCCGTGCAAACACGCCGCACCCTCTCGCCGGAAGATTTGCGCGATTTGGCCCAACTGGACCCGCAGGCCGTGGCACAGGTCCGTGCCGAAGCCTGGCCGCTAGTGCGAAGCGCGGATGAATTGCACGATGCTTTGACGAACCTGGTGGCAATCGATGCACTGGAAGCCACGCCGTGGAAACAATGGCTGGAAAAACTTACGGCCGTCGGTCGAGCCGCGCGAGTCGCCGCCGCTGATCGCGAATTTTGGATCGCCGCGGAAAATTGGCCGATCGTTCGCGCCGCTTACCTCCAGGCTACCGCCGACCCATCGATCCGGTTACCCGAGCAACTTGAGCGCGAGGTGCCGAGCGCCGATGCCGTCGTGGCTCTTGTACGCGGACGCGTTGAACATGCGGGTCCCACGACGGCCGCGACGATTGCCGCGTTCCTCGGACTGGACGAGGCCTTGGTTTTCTCGGCGTTGGAATCGCTCGAAGGTCGCGGCTGCGTCTTGCGCGGCAACTTCTTCAGCGACGCCCCGCCGCAGGAAAACACCAGCGACACTTCGCAAGTCGGCTGGTGCGATCGGCGCTTGCTTGCCCGGATCCATCGCCTGACGCTGACCGGCTTGCGTCAACAGATCCAAGCCGTCGAGCCGCGCGCGTATTTGCACTTTCTCGCGCGCTTTCACCACCTCGTGCCAGACGGTCACTGGGGTGGTGCCGTCGGCGTGCGCGAAACCATTGCCCAGCTGCAGGGCTTCGAACTACCGGCCGGCGCGTGGGAGCATCGCATTCTCGCGCCTCGCATTTCCGAGTACGAGCCAGATTGGCTCGACCACCTGTTCATGTCCGGCGAGGTCGTCTGGGGACGGATCAGTCCGCCACCCCGCGATGAGGAAGAACGCCCCAGCATGGCGACGTTAACCCGCGTAATGCCGCTCTCGCTCATGTTGCGCGAAGAGTTCGCCGCGCTGCTCCCTCTCGAAGCCGCGCCGGCCACCGTGCCATTACGCTCCGGTGCCGAAGCAGTTGTGGAGGCGTTGAGGGCTCGCGGGGCACTGTTCTTCGCGGAGCTGAAAGCGGTAACCGGATTGTTGCCGACGCAGTTGGAGGCAGCACTTCGTGAGCTCGCCGCACTTGGCCTGGTAACCTCTGACAGCTTCGCTGCCGTACGCGCGATTGTTGAAGATCGTCGTACGAATCGCCGACGTCGCCAAGGCGGCCGCGCGTTGCACGCACCGACGATACCAATCGGCCGCTGGTCGTTATTTCCCGGTCCGCGGCACGCCGTTTCGCGCCAGCAGTATCTCGAAGCCTGGGCTCGACAACTCTTGCGCCGCTGGGGGGTCCTTTTTCGAGACCTGCTGGTGCGCGAAGTAAATGCGCCGCACTGGCAGGAATTGATTCCCGTGCTGCGCACGCTCGAACTGCGCGGCGAAGTCCGTGGCGGTCGCTTCGTGACCGGAGTTGCCGGCGAACAATACGCGCTCCCAACAGCAGTGGATCAATTGCGCGATGCCCGCCGAGAGCTGGAAGACGCATCGGCTGAAGACTGGATTGTCCTGTCGGCCGCCGATCCGATCAATCTGTTTGGCGTGATCACCGACCACCGGCGCGTTCCAGCCACGCACCGCAACACGCTCGTCGTACGGGCCGGTCGGCTCATCGCCTCTCGTCAGGCGGGAGTCGCCGAGTTCTACGAGTCATTTGACGAGTCGACCCAATGGGCCATGCGTCGGGCAATGACCCTTGGACGCAAGCCAGCAACGGCGTGTTTATCGGCGCCGAATTCACCCCGCGAAGCGCCGTAGCGCTCGGTGCACCTCGTAGGAGTCCGTCACGGCGGCAAGTGATTTGTCGTGTCGTGGTGGCGTCCGGTACAATCAGACCCATGAGCAGCGGCATCCCTTTCCGACCGACTCGACGAACTTTCCTGCAGGCCGGCACGCTAACTTTTTTTGCCGGACTCTCGCAGGCTCGCCGCGCAAACGCATTCACCCACGAACGTTCGCAGGCCAGTGCCTCCTTTGGCCGAGCGAAGCGCTGCATTCTCGTCTATCTGCTCGGGGGACCGCCGCAGATCGACATGTGGGACATGAAGCCCCAGGCACCCGCGGAGATCCGCGGCCCATTCCAATCGATTGCCTCGCCCGTGGCTGGGATGCGGTTTTGCGAGCACCTACCACGGCTCGCAGCGCATGCGCCCGACTTATCGATTCTGCGGAGCGTCACGTTTCCGAACAACGATCACCCGTTCATGATCTACCACACCCTGACCGGGCGAGCGTCGCGTGTACCGCTGGGTGCGAACACCGTGCTGCCGCCCTCACGGTCTGACGATCCGCACCTGGGTGCCGTGGTAGCAAAGTTCAAGCATCGCAAGCGTGGTATCCCCGGCTACGTGGCCATTCCGGAAGTACAGGTGCGAAAGCAAACCACGCCGGTTGCGGGCGGTGGGCGCGCGGGACTATTGGGTGCGGCCTACGATCCACTGGCGATCAACGATGACCCAGGCGTGCCTCCCTTGGGTTTGAAGCTAACGGACGACATGTCACCCGACCGGTTCGCCGGGCGTCAATCGCTGCTGGCAGTGCTCGACGGCCACACCGCTCGATCGGCCGCGATGCAGGAGTATCGAACGTTCCGCCAGTCGGCTGCCGATTTAGTCGGCTCGGCGGGCGACGGCATGTTTGCACTCGACCGCGAGTCGCCTCAAACGCACAAGCGCTACGGCAAACATCGCTTTGGCCAAAGCCTCCTGCTGGCCCGGCGGATGGTGGAGTGCGGCGTATCATTCGTCGGCGTGCACTTCAATCACATGACCAAGTGCGACGGTTGGGATACGCACAAACAGAATTTCCCGGCACTCAAGGACGAACTCTTGCCGCTGCTAGACCAGGGACTGTCGGCGCTGCTCGGCGACCTTAAAGATCGAGGTCTGCTCGACGATACGCTCGTGGTCACGATGGGCGAGTTCGGCCGGACCCCCAAGGTGAACCGCGACGGCGGTCGCGATCATTGGGGATTCTGTTCCAGCGTGTTGTGGGCTGGCGGCGGCGTGCGCGGTGGTAACCTGGTTGGAAAGTCAGACGCGACGTGTGCCTATCCAACCGACTTGCCTGTCGGTCCGGCCGACGTCGTGGCATCCATATACCATGCGTTAGGGCTCGCGCCGCACACCCTCATGCACGATCCCCTGGGCCGGCCCCTGGCGATCACCGACGGCCAGGTGATTCAGCAGCTTTTCTAGACCGCGCCGGTCGCGGAGGCCGGCTTTCGATTACAATCGTGCAGTATTAGTAGGTTTCAAACTGTAAGCTTGAGAAGATTCATGTCGCGATCAAATTCGCCGTATCGGCCGCTCGCGTTGCACCTCGTCTTGGCGATTATCGCGCTCGCCGCGCCGGCGAAGTGCGACGAGCCCGCGCAAACGGTTGACCGCGCAGTGGCCAGCATTTCCGTCCCTGATGGGTTCACCGTCGAAGTCGTCGCCGCGCCGCCGCTCGTGGAGCGGCCCATGCTGGCGGCATTCGACGACCAGGGGCGGCTCTATGTATGCGATTCAGCCGGCGTGAATTTGCGCGGAGCTGAGCTTAGCAAGAACCCTCCGCACGTGATTCGCCTGCTCACGGACACCGATGGCGACGGACGGTTCGACAAGAGCACGGTGTTTGCCGACAAAATGGTGTTTCCGCAAGGCATCGTGTGGCATGACGGCGCCGTCTATTGCTCCTCGCCTCCCAGCTTCTGGAAATTGACCGATACCGACGGCGATGACAAAGCCGATACACGCGAGCAGCTTGTCACCGGCTTCGCCAACACCGGCGTGGCCGACGATTTACATGGCGGCAGCCTCGGCCCCGACGGCCGCCTGTACTGGTGCGCAGGCCGCTTCCCGCACGAGATCCACCGCCCCGGCGGCAAAGTGATACGTCGCGGCACGGTTCCGCTCGTGCTCCGTTGTCGGCCCGACGGTTCCGACCTGGAGATCGTCTGTGGTTCTCAGGGCAATGCCGTGGGCGTGGCTTTCACGCGCGAGGGCGACATGTTTTCCAGCGGCACCTTTCTGGCTTCCGACTCGATGGGTGCCGGCCTGCGCGATGCGGTTGTTCATTGCATCGATGGCGCAGAGTATCCGGTCCGTGGTCGAGACCCTGATGAGCACAAGCGCACCGGCGACTTGCTGCCACCGCTGACGCACCTGGGCGTTTCGGCTTCCAGCGACATCATGCTCTGCCGGGGAAATGCGCTCGGTGAAGCCTCACGTGGGCAGTTGTTCTCGGCCCTGTTCAACATGCACAAGATCGTGCGTCACAATATCACGCCCAATGGCGCGACGTTCGCTTGCCGCAACGAAGATTTTCTCGTCTCCAGCGACCCCGACTTCCATCCGACCGATGTGTTTCAGGATGCCGACGGCAGCCTGCTGGTGATCAATACGGGCGGTTGGTTCCGCATTGGCTGCCCCACCTCGCAAGTTGCCAAACCCGATATTTTGGGCGCCATCTATCGTGTCCGTCGCCAGGATGCCAAGAAGCTAGACGACTCTCGCGGGCTCAAGATCGCCTGGAAGTCGCTCAGTCCCGAACGACTCTGCGATCTGCTCGGCGATGAACGTTTCGCCGTGCAGGAGCGGGCAATGGTTGAAATCGCCCGCCTGAGATCCGCAGCGGTTCCCGCGCTTGCACACGTGATTGCTTCCGAAAACGACGCCGACATGAAATGTGCCGCCGTGTGGGCGCTCATGCGCATTGACGACGAGTCCGCGCGGAAAGCGGTTCGCACTGCACTTGCTGACCGCAACGCTAGCGTGCGTCAGGCGGCAGCCCGCTCCGCAGGTCTACATCGGGATTCCGCAGCGCGGGTTATTTTGGAAAACCTGGCCAAGGACGACGACGCCCCCGTGCGGCGTGAAGCGGCAACTGCCCTGGGTCGAATCGGTGACGCCGCGTCAGTGCCCGCGCTGCTCAGAAGCGCTGGGAACACCCGTCGACCGTTTTCTGGAACATGCCACCATCTTCGCGTTGATCTCCATTGATGATCCGGCGGAGACAGCCAAGGGTTTGAAAGCGACCGCGGCGGCGACGAAGCGCGGCGCCCTGATCGCGCTCGATCAGATGGACGGGGGTGGTTTGACTCCCGAGCAGGTGACGCCGTTTCTCGATCCGGCGGAACCACAACTGAGGCAAACCGCACTCTGGGTCATCGCCCACCATGCCGATTGGGGCCAGGCGATGCTTCCCTACTTTCGCCAGTGGTTGGCCCGCAAGAGTGACGACGATGCCCAGCGCGACGCCTTGCGACAACAGCTCTTGGCATTTTCCGGTGATGCGGACGTGCAAACGCTGTTGGCCGGCGCGATCGAAATTCGCCAGACGCCCGCGGAAACACGGCTGCTTTGCTTGGAAGTCATGGCTCAATCGGCGCCGGAAAGTTTGCCGCCGGCCTGGGTCTCGGCAATCAAGCAATCGTTGGCCGACCGCGACGCGAGGGTCGTGCAGCAGGCCGTAGCCACGCTCCGGGCCAGGCCTCAAGACAGCCGCCCGGTTTTGACGCGCACGGATCGGCAGGTCGACTATTCCGTCACCGAGGGTCCTTTCGCCGGCACGGAACTGGTTGGCGCGTTCAGCGTCCGTTGGAGCGGCGTGATTCGCATTCCCCGTGACGATAAATATAGCTTCGCCACCAATTCCGACGACGGCTCCCAGTTGTTCATCGACGGCAAGCTCGTCGTCGACAACAGCGGTTCCCATGGCATGCGCGAGCGGTCGGCGGAATTGCAACTTCAGGCCGGCGATCATCCCATCACCCTCGACTTCATCGAGGAAGGTGGTGGGGCAGGCTGCATTCTTTCCTGGATGGTTCAGGGCGATTCACAGCAGGTCGTTCCGGCAGAAGTGCTTTTCCATCACGCGTCGAGCAGCGACTCGCTCGAACCCGGCCTGGTGGCTGAATTCTATCGCGGCGCCAACAACGCACTGCCGGATGTTAACGCTGGCGCATTCGACGGACCACTGTTGACAATCGTGCTCGATGCCAACCGGCCGGCCGAACTGCGAACTCAGGCCGCCGCAACGGTTGCGCTGCGACTATCCTCGGTAACGCCAGAAATGTTCGCATTCCTGCTTGCCAGTCTTGACCAGGAACAACCACCACTGGTGCGACTCGATGCCGCCGATGCCTTGGGCAAGGCCGCGCTCAATCAGCAGCAACTATCGTCACTGTGTAATGCAATTGCCACGAGCAGCGTTCTTGAGGTGCCGCGATTGGTTCGGGCGTTCGAACAATCGCGCGATGCCGAACTTGGCCGCAAGCTGGTCGCCGCGCTCGATCGCTCGCCAGGCTTGCGGAGTATTCAGGGCGAACTACTCATTGGCGTCCTTGCTGCGTACCCGAGTGAAGTGAAGGAGGCCGCGCGGCCGGTGTTCGACAAGCTGACGGTTGACGTCGCCAAGCAGCAAGCGAAACTTGCTTCGCTCACCGACGTCGTCTCCGGCGGCGAGATCCAGCGAGGACGCGACTTGTTCTTCGGCAACCAGAAAGCAATCTGCGCCACCTGCCACACCGTCCAAGGCCAGGGAGGCCGCGTCGGCCCCGATCTGAGCAAGATCGGCGCCATCCGGACGCCTCGCGACTTGCTGGAAGCGATTGTGCTCCCCAGCGTCAGCTTCGCTCGCGGCTACGAGGCCTTTACCGCGGTCACCTCGTCCGGACAGGTGCATACCGGCGTCATTACTCGCGAGACTCCGGACGCGATCTACCTGTTTTCGACCCAGCGTGTCGAGACGCGCGTACCCCGCTCCGACATCGAAACGCTGTCGCAAAGCACGGTTTCGATCATGCCCGAGGGGATGGAAGCCCAGCTGAGCCGGCAAGAGCTTGCCGATTTGATCGCGTTTTTACACTCGTTGCGGTAAGCTTATTCGGGACGTGCACGACCAGCAGTGCATGCCCGGAACGCGCCTGAGGCAAACTTCCTCGATTCGTTCCGCGCTCGCAATTTCGGCTGGCGTGCGGCAACCATTCAAGTCAGGGGACAGCGGTATGCGACTGGCAGCATTTGTTTTTGGCACGAGCTATTTCCTCGTTGCGACACTATTTGCACAAGACAACATCCCCCTCGACAACTGGCCCCAATGGCGCGGGCCGCTCGCCAACGGTTTGGCTCCGCACGCGGATCCGCCGACCCATTGGAACGAGGACACGAATGTTCGCTGGAAGAGCAAGATTCCGGGCGATAGCACGGCCACGCCGATCATCTGGGGCGACAAGATCTTTCTGACCACGGCCATCGAAACGGATCGTGACGGGGAGCCCGAGCCGGTGCCCGAAGCACTGGCCGAGGCGAGCAAGGCACCGCCAAGTTCGAAGCGTGGTTTTCGCAATATGGGCGAGCCACCGAAGCACTACTTTCAGTTCGTCGTGTTGTGCGTCGATCGCGCCAGCGGCAAAACACTGTGGCAGGACGTCGCCAAGGAGGACGTCCCGCACGAAGGTCATCACCCCGACGGCAGCTATGCCTCGGCTTCGCCCAGCACCGACGGCAAGCGGCTCTACGTTTCCTTCGGTTCACGCGGCATCTACTGCTACGATTTCGACGGCAAGCAACTCTGGAACCGCGACCTTGGACGGATGTGGATCTTCAACGCCTTCGGTGAAGGTACGTCGCCGGTCGTCCGCGGCGATTCGGTAATCGTGAATTGGGATCACCAGGGCGGCTCATTCCTGATCTGCCTCGACGCCGCGACCGGGGACACTCGCTGGAAGGTCGATCGCGACGAGAACACCACCTGGGCCACGCCGCTGATCGTCGACGTGGGTGGTCGCACGCAAGTCGTCATTAACGGGTCGACGCGCGTCCGTAGTTACGATCTCCAAACGGGCGAATTGATCTGGGCCTGTGGCGGTCAGGGTCCCAGCGCGATTCCCACGCCCGTCACCGACGGGCAGCGCATCTTCGCCATGACCGGCTTCATCACCAACTCGCTCTATGCAATTCCGCTGGAAAGCAGCGGCGACATCACCACGGACGAAGAGAAGATTGCCTGGAAGACCCGTAAGGTCGGCACTCCCTACGTCCCCTCGCCGCTCATCGACGGTGAACTGCTGTACTTTACCGCCGGCAACAAGGGAATCCTTTCCTGTTACAACGCAGCCACGGGTGAGCCCATCGTCGAGAAGCAACGGCTCCAGGGAATCTCCAACATCTATTCCTCCCCCGTCGGAGCGGCCGGACGCATTTACTTCACGAGCCGCGAGGGTACAACCGTGGTCTTCGAGAGCGGCAAGTTTGAAACCGTTGGCGACAAGTCCGAGGTGAAGATCATCGCCACCAACCAGCTTGACGATCGAATCGACGCTTCGGCGGCCATCGTGGGGCACGAAATTTTCCTTCGCGGCCGCGAGCATTTATACTGCATCGGGGCACCCTAGCAGCACGCTTGGTCGCCGCCCCGCCACACCCTCGCCCTGCCGACGAAAGCCCACCGTGAAACTCGCCGAAATGTCCTGGCCCCAGGTGGCCGCGTTGTCGCCGAACGTGCCCGTGGTAATACCCACCGCGGCGCTCGAACAACATGGGCATCACCTGCCGCTGTTTACCGACAGCATGCTCGTCGGCGAAGTCACGCGCCGCGCGGAAGCCGAGCTAAGCGAACAGATCCTGCTCGCGCCAGTGATGTGGCTGGGCAACTCGTCCCATCATCTCGACTTCGCCGGCACGATGTCCGCCGCCCCGCGGACGTATATCGACCTGGTGGTCGACATGGTCGAAAACTTCCTCAAGCACGGATTCAAGCGGATCGTGATCGTCAACGGCCACGGCGGCAACAATGTCCCCGGTCAACAGGCGCTGTTTGAAATCCGCCAGCGGTATCGCGAACGCGACGACCTGTTGCTGCTGTTCGCCGCCTACTGGACACTCGGCGCGCCGCCACATGAGGCCGACTCCTCCATCGAGCAAACAGCCATGCAGCATGCCTGCGAGTGGGAGACGTCGATGATCCTGGCACTCACACCGCAGCTCGCGGGCGATTACCAAAAGGCTCAACCCGTAAACCCGCATCATGGGCTGGAACCGGCGATGCGCCCCTGGACGACAAAAGACCGTAGCGAGGCCGGACACATTGGCGACCCTGCGGTGGCGACTGCCGCCAAGGGGGAAACGCTGCTGGCTGGTTTCTCGGCCGGCGTGGTCGATCTGCTGCGCCGCGTAATTGACTGGAACGGCAGCCGCTGGAGTTAACCTGCGATGTCAGAACCCCTGAAAGTTTCCCGCCGTAGCGTCCTGGCCGCGATGCCTGCCTCGGCGCTGTTGGCACTCAACCCGACGCAGCTGGTACTCGGCGACGAAAAGGCGGTTTCGAAGCAGCGTCCCAAGATCGCCGCCCTACTCACCATTTTCACCCGTAACACGCACGCCGAGGTGATCCTCGATCGTGTTCTCGAGGGCTACGGCTGGGAAGGTGCTCACTATCGGCCGCAGCTCGACCTGGTTTCGATGTACGTGGACCAATTCCCCGAGGGAGACCTGAGCCGCGAGCGTGCCGGCCGCTTCGAGCAGTTGGGAATCTACCCGTCGATCCGCGAAGCGCTGTGCCTGGGGGGCGATAAACTGGCCGTCGATGGCGTGTTGATCATCGGCGAGCACGGATCCTACCAGGTCAATGAAAAAGGCCAGACGCTCTATCCACGCTACGAATTCTTTCAGCAAACGGTTGACGTTTTTCGAAAAAGCAACCGCGGCGTGCCGGTGTTTAACGACAAGCACCTGTCCTGGAGTTGGGATTGGTCGCGAGAGATGTTCGATACCGCTCACGAAATGCCGTTTCCGTTTGCCGCCGGCTCCAGCGTGCCCCTCACATGGCGCCTGCCCTCGGTTGAAATGCCGCTGGGGTCCGAGGTTGAAGAGGTCGTGTCGGTCGGCAACGGGAACGTCGACAGCTACGACTTCCACGCTCTGGAAGCCATCCAGGCGCTGGTCGAGCGACGCAAGGGGGGAGAATGCGGCGTCAAGCAATTGCAGGCTCTGCGGGGCGACGACGTCTGGAAACTTCTCGAAGCCGGCAACTGGAATAGCGGCGGTTGCGACGGCGACTTGTTCGAAGCCTGTCTGTGCCGCAGCCACGAACTGACTCCGGCTCGCGAGGGTTTTAGCCACATATACCCCACCGCGGCCGACATGCGCCGGATGGTGGCGGACCCGGTCGCCTATCGTTTCGAGTACTACGACGGCCTGAAGGCCACGATGCTGCTCTTGAACGGCCTGGTCGGCGATATAACGTTCGCCGCCCGGCTGAAAAACCAGACCGATCCGCTCTCCACGCAGTTCTACCTCGGCGGAACACGGCAAACCCAGCCGCACAACTTCGACGCCCTGGTCTGGCAAATCGAGAAGTTCATCCATTCCGGCCAGCCAACGCAACCGCTCGAGCGCACGCTACTGACCTCGGGACTGGTCAACGCTGGCGTCGAATCCCTCTGGCAAAAGAGCAAACTGCTCGACACGCCACACCTGAAGATCGCTTACCAGCCGAACCCGCAATCGACGTTTCGCAGGAGCTAGCCGCGATGAACGAACAGCAACCTGACAAACGGATTGCCATCGTCACCACTGTCTGGCGATATTTGTCGCACGCCCAGCACATGGGCGATCGCTTTCTAGTCGGCTATCCGTGGGATGGACGTTGGCATACATCACCGCTCAAGGTCGTATCGCTATACGTCGATCAGCATCCTGAAGGCGATCAAAGCGAAGCCCGCGCCAAGGAGTTCGGCTTCGAGGTCTATCCCACGATCGCCGAGGCACTGCGCTGCGGTACTGACAAGCTGGCCGTCGACGGCGTGGTGGTCATCGGCGAGCATGGTGATTATCCCGTCAATGAAAAGGGACAAATTCAATATCCGCGCTACGAATTCTTCGAGCAGGTGGCCCAGGTTTTCGAGGAAGACGGCCGTAGCGTACCGGTCTTCAATGACAAGCACTTGTCGTACAGCTTCGAGAAGGCGAGCAAGATGGTCGCGACGTCGAAGCGACTCGGCTTTCCGATGTTGGCCGGATCGAGTTTGCCGGTCACTTGGCGATTGCCGCCGGTGGACGTGCCCTATGGCGCGATGATCGACGAAGCCCTGATGATCGGGGTTGGCGGATCCGACGCGATGGACTTCCACGCGCTCGAAGCCATGCAGTGCATGCTCGAACGCCGCCGCGGAGGCGAAACGGGCGTCCGCGCCGTGCAGCTCATTGAAGGTCCCGAGGTCTGGAAAGCCGGCTCCGACGGACGCTGGTCGCGACGTTTACTGGAAGCGGCCCTCTCGCGATCGACCTCGCGGAGTGGACTCGGAATGCAGGACGGCCGCACGCAGGATTGGACTCGTGGCGGTGAAGTGGAAAGTCTTGTCGAGAATCCGGCGGCGTACTTGATCCAATACAACGACGGCCTGCGTGCCACGCTCCTGATGCTCAACGGCGCCGTGCAGGATTACACGTTCGCCAGCCGATTGCGTGAGGATCAATCGATCGTCTCGACGCAATTCCTGCTGCCCGTCACGCCGAACGTGGCGTATTCCACATGCCTGATGCACGGCGTCGAGGAGATGATCACGACCGGTGTGCCCCCCTACCCCGTCGAACGGACGCAGTTGGTATGCGGCATTCTCGACCGCTGTCTCGATTCCAAGGTGCAAGGCCATCGCCGCCTGCCGACCCCCGAACTCAAAGTTCACTACCGAGCTCCAGAGCCGTCGCTCTATTGCGGCGCTCCGACATAATTCCTTCAGGAGATGGTCATCATGAAACACCCGCTCGCCTTTGTCGCATCGTGTCTGTTGGTCGGTTCGAGTGTCGCCCAGGCCGCGGCCCCGGAGGTCGGCGAAAAAGCCCCCGACTTCAAGCTGCAAGCGTCTGATGGCAAGGAGTATTCGCTCGCGGATTTCGCGGGCAAGAAGGCCGTGGTCATTGCCTGGTTCCCCAAGGCCTTTACCGGGGGCTGCACGGCCGAGTGCAAGAACATGAAGGAAAACGGCAAGGCAATCAAGGCCTACGACGTGGCCTATTTCACTGCCAGCGTCGACGACAACGACACAAACACCAAATTTGCCGAATCGCTCAACCTCGACTTTCCGATCCTCAGCGATCCCAGCAAGAAAACGGCCACCGCCTACGGCGTCGTGCACGAAGGCCGCCCGGTGGCGGAGCGGTGGACGTTCTACATCGGACCAGATGGTGTCATCAAAGCGATCGACAAGATGGTCAACACCAAAGGCGCCGCCGCCGAAATGGCCGCCATGCTGGAAGAGCTCGGCGTGCAGAAGAAGTAGACCGAAACAACCTTAGGAATCGTTGCTCGCCGATGCGTCACTGTCGGGGATCGGCCGGCCGGCGTCCACCGCCAGCCAGCAACAAGCACCGACAAACAGCACGGCCGCATAAACATAGAACGCCGGGTCCCATTGCGCCCGTCCCAGGTACCCTTCGGATTTCATCCAGGTGACGAACTGCCCCAGGAACAGCGTCGAAGCAAACGCGCCTGGCACGCCCAGCGAGTTCATCAGACCAAAAATCGAACCCAGGTGGCGACCGCTGATCTCGGTTGTCACCGACCAGAACGTGGCCTGCTGCGACATGGTGCCCACGCAGGCAGCCGCCGCCCACAGGCTCGATGCCAGCGGCGACTCGGCCCGTACGCTTAGGAGCAAGCATACCGCGGCGATTGCCGTTCCGGCAAAACCGTAAAGGCGAAATCGGGCCGGATGAAAACCCGTCAGCCGCGCAAGCTTGTCGTTGACGTAGCCGCTCGTAATGCACCCTAGGGCGGCGCCGGCCAGCACCAGCGACGCCAGCCACGCCGCCTGTTGCCCGGTCACGCCGCGCCCCCGTTGCAGGTAGCTCGGATACCAGTTGATGAACATGTAGTAGATCGCCGACGAGCAGGTTTGCACGAGTCCCAAGAGCCAGATGTTGCGGCTCTTCAAAATGCTCCGCCAGGGAATCGGCGGATGCTCGGTCGTGGGCGCGGCCGGCCGGCCCCGCTCGATGAGGGCTCGTTCGGCGTCATTCGCGCCCGGATGCTGTGCTGGTTCGTCGCGAAACCAGTAGTAGAACGCCAGCGCCCAAACGATGCCCAGCGAGCCGAACACCGCAAACGCGCCGCGCCATCCGACTACGTCGATCAGCGCCTGCGCCGCCGGAGGCGCTGCGGCCGCCCCAATCTGCGCCGAGGTGAGCATCAATCCTTGTGCCATGCCGCGGCCGGAAATCGGAAACCAGCGGGCAATCACCCGCGCGGCATTCGGATAGGCTCCGGCCTCGCCCGCTCCAAATAAGAATCGCACCGACACGAGCATCCACAGGCCGGTTGCCGCTCCCGTCAGTGCCGTGAACATCGACCACCAGACAACGATGCGCGCCAGGACGCCTCGAGAACCGAAGCGGTCACCCCAGCGGCCGGTTGGTACTTCAAACAGTCCGTAGGCCAGCGTGAAGGCAGCCAATGCATAGCCGAGTTCCGCTTCGCTCAACCCCAAGTCATCGCTGATTGGAATTGCCGCCTTGCCGATGCAAGCCCGATCGATATAGAGCACGAACGAAAGCGAACACAGGAATGCGAGGACGCCAAAACGAGCTCGTGTTGGTGGCTCACCCGGCAAGGCGAGCACTTCGACGGAAGTAACGCGGTTCGAACTCACGACGCGGAGTGTAGAGCAGCCGATGCCCGCCGGCAAGCAATTCGCTTCAGACACGCACGGTCGCGCCCACGAAACCGACAACGGACCGTGTCAGTGGGACCCATCCGCTCAAGCGGTTTCAACGCGACGCCAAGAGGACAGAACTAGAGCACTCTCTACTTTTGCGAAAACCGTCGCAGGACGTTCGCCGTGATACGCGATACGGCGGCATCGACCAGCACGCTGCTGGGCCAGGCAATTGACCCAACCGAAAACACCGCGCCGCCGCTCGGCGTGCTAAAGTGCACGATGTCGCCGCCGCCATCATCGGGGTTCAACCCCTTGGCCAGATGTTCGACTCCGACGGGCGAACTTGGGGAGATCTTGTCGGTCTCGTGACCGCTGGCCCCCCCGGGAATTCGCTCGTGCAGGCTGGCCTGGCCGAACGTGTCGCCGTTGGAAAGCCCCGTGCCGGCCACTGCCCAATGATCCGCAGCCAACATGCGGTAAGGCGCCGCCGTCATGACGCCTGCCTCGGTATAGACCACGCCCAACAGATTCGCCTCGGACTCGACGCGCATGCCGAAGCGGCTTTCGTACTTCGCCAAATTGGCCTGTAGCTTGCGGTTATCCCCGTTGTGCACGATCATCGTGTACGCATCCGGAAACGACACTTCGCAGTTCAGTCCATTGCCTCCGAGATAGACGAGCCGACCGCCACGTTCGAACACCCAGCGTTTCACCGCCTGGTACATGTCGCGCGACCAATACTCCGGATGCGTGCTGGCCACCAGCACGCGATACGCATCGAGATCCAGCTCTCCGGCATGTAATTGCGTTTCGGCATACAGATCATACGCAAACTGTTCTCGCTCCATCCAACCCAACAGCCGCCACTCGGTCGGCGCCACGTGACACGCCGCGCGGCCTTCGATCGGATCGGTAATCGCCGTATGTTCGGGTACGTGGTTGATCGGCTCCGGCCTGTCGAACGACAGTGGCGGCATACTGCTCCGCATTCCAGGTGCCAAAAGTTGGATCGTTGTAGCGAGGCAGTTCCGAGCGAGCATTCACCGTCGGCGCGGAGGGCAACTCGTCCGCATGGATATAGTTGCTGCGGCCGCCAAAGTTGTTGTAGGCATTCCAGGTGATATTTGAAGCCAATACTGCTATCGCAGCCGTTGGCTTCGCCGGCGCCACGATCCAGGGAAACGCAAAGAACCGGCCGCTGTCGGTCCGCGCGTGGAAGTAATACAATCCGCTGGCCGCGGGCGCGTTGACGCGCTGATGATGTTGCCAGCTCCCATATCCCACCTTGTTCCACTCCACACCGGTGCGGGTGTAGTCTCCGTCGGGCGTGATTTGCATGGTGGCCAGCGGCCCGTGTTCGTCGAACCAGCCAATCTTTTTCGCGAGTTGCTTTTGCCAGCCGTAGCGCCACAACTCAATCTTATAGGGCTCGACCGAGTGGACGCGGAACTCCGCTTGCTCCCCGGAGCGAACCCATTTGGGCCAGGCATAACCCAAGAGTCCATCGGCGAGCAAACGAAACTGGTGCGGATCGTCGCCAAGCGCAACTTGCGTACGTTTGGCCCCGAAGCCCGGCTTTTGCAACGTGACGCGATAGGTGCCCGGTCCGATATCGGCGTAAACTGCCCCGCTCGCCCGTGAACGCGTTTCGACCGAGCCAGCCGCGCTTTCAAACTCGATCAAAACATCGGCCAAGGCCACGTAGCGCTCGTCACTAACATATCCGACCAACATTTCTGCGCCCGCTTGGGATTGTCATGATGAGACAACAGGTACCACGAATTCGGTAGGCTCGTTGTACCATACTCGATTGGCAGCACCATCCGCAGGCCGTCGAAGTCGCCTCGGCGGCGCGGTACAACTTACTCCTCTCTGTTGTTACCCGCCGCGAGTCACCCTCCCAGGCATTACGAGATTCTGCCATGAAGATCGCCCGGATTGAAACGTATCCCGTCGAAATTCCCATCAAGCCCGAACGCCGCATTCTCAGTTCACTGGGCGAGCACGTCGTCTCTCGCTATGTCATCGTGCGCGTGCTGACCGACGACGGACGGGAGGGTGCTGGCGAAGCAACCGTGATGCCTCGCTGGAGCGGAGAGACGGTGTGGGGCGCGCAAGCGCTCATCGATCACGTGCTCGCGCCGCAGTTGCTTGGTTGCGATCCGCGCGATGTCGACGAGATCGACCGCCGCATGGACGCCGTAGCCGCGCACAATTGGTTCGCCAAAAGCGCGATCGAGATGGCCTGCTGGGATGTCGCCGGCAAAGCCGCGGGCAAGCCAATCTTCGAGCTGCTCGGCGGAGCTGTCCGACCGCTCACCGTCCGCAGCCGCTACAGCATGGGCGCCTACGAACCCAAGCACGCGGCCGCGCGCCAAAGAACTCGTCGCACTCGGTTTCACGACCATCAAGATCAAAGTTGGTCGCGACGCGGCGGCCGACGTCGCCCGAGTGGCGCGCTGTGCGCGCTGCGGTTGGCCCGGATATTGCCCTAACGGTTGACGCCAACTGCGGGTGGGATGCCGACACGGCCATTTACTGCGTACACGAATTACATGATTGCAAGCTGGCACTTGTCGAGCAGCCGACACCCGACGGTGACTATGCCGCCATGGCTCGCGTGCGTCGAGAAACGAACGTGCCGGTGATGGCCGACGACATCTGCTTCGACTTCGTGCACGCAAAGGAACTCGTCCGCAACGACTGCTGTGATGTGATCAGCGTCTACCCGGGCAAACAAGGTGGAATCCACAAGGCGAAACAAATCGTCGATTTTGCGGCGAAAAACGGCGTTGCGTGCTCGATCGGCTCGAATCTGGAACTCGATGTGGCCACGGCTGCAATGGCCCACGTTGTGGTGGCTTGCGCAAACATGCAGGTCGAGAAATATCCGGGCGATATGCTCGGGGCGGACTACCACACCTTACGAATCGCTAAGAAACCTATCGAAATCTTAGGCCCACTCACGACCATTACGCGGCTCCCCGGTTTGGGTATCGAGGTGGACTGGCAATTGGTGCAACAACACCGCTGTCAATAGCTGTTGCAAATAATTGCCTATCAGAAGCAAATGTAATGTCGTCGCGCATACATTGCCTGACCACGGCGTGTTGAAATGACAAACTCTTAATTTTGCACTGTCAATCTGGACACCGTTTGAGAAGCGATCTTAGAATTGCACGACAGGCGGTGCGGGCGACCTTCGATTTCTTTCCCGCAAAAATTGCCTGCCTTCTGTGCAAGCCGCATCCGCTTCGGAACCTGAGAACAAGGGTCCACCTCACACCGTGATTCATCCAGCGACGATTGAGGCATATCTGCCGGCGTCGGGCAAGCTGCCCGAACGACTTCGTTCTCTCGAAGCGGAGATTCACCACGCGGCCCATCTGTTGCCCGCCCAGAATCCGATTCAGGTCTTCGTGCATCACAACACGCTGCACGCCTTCGAAGACGAGCTATTTTTCGATGCGGTACGACATGGGAATAGCGTTTTTGGCTGCAATCCGTACTTGGCGGAGATCGACTATCGAGAGAAGCTCGCCAGTGGGCGTATCAAACCCACTGACTTGTCGGCCGTCCTGGCAGAAGAACTAGGAGAGGAGGCCGATCGCGAGATTGGAAACCTGGCCACGCGGTATCGTCTCCGCCTGGCGATGCTCCAGCATCCATTGCGGCTGGGTTCCGACGACGAGTTGCGCTGGCTGATTACGCAAACCGAGTCGCTGCACCACTTTCGCAAGGCCGCCGGTGCCGATGTCCGCGAGCAGATGATCGACGACACCCGGCGCTGGGTGATGCGCAATCTGGCGGCCGGCGGACATGCACCAGACCACAGGCTCTCAGACCTCACCAAATCGTTGTACGACCGCTTTGATGGTGCCCGCATCGAGCACTGGAGCGATGCCACCTGGGAATCGTTCACGCTGCACTTGCTCTGGAAGGTCTGTCATGCGGGCGTGCACGGCGTGCGTCGCTTCGCCGCGTCGACGGCACCGGCCATTCGGCACCGCGATCTGCTGCTGGAAGTGACCGGCCGTGACACCGACCGTTTGGTGAACGATTTCTTAATTCGTTTTTGCGCGGTGTTTCTCGACCAGGGAATCGCCACTTGGAGGCTGCCGAATCGCGAGGATGGTTTCTTCCGGTCGTGGCTGAAATTGTATCGCAGCAGCCGGCCAGTCGAACGCTGGCTGCACGCGCTGCCAGCCGAAATTCGGCGCATTGAAGCGGCCAACTTGAGTCCGCTCGAAATCATTGAAGAATCGCTCGAGCGGCTTGGTGTTGTGGAAACGGAGCGCGACGAATTCATTACCCGCACGCTCCTGGGCCTGCGCGGCTGGGCCGGCATGCTCTGGCAAATGGAAACCAATGCCGAGTGGACGTTGCATCCGGCACCGACCGGCACACTGGTCGAATACCTCGCCGTGCGACTGCTGCTTGAACGCTTAGCCCTCACGCACGTCTCAGACGAGACGCTCGGCGGCCAGCGACCGCTTCGCGAGTTGAGGTCCCGCCTGCACCGCCGCATTACGAGCGCTCCGCGAGTCAGCGTCGAGCAGCGGGCGTTTCTCGTCTTTCAACTGGCCCAGATCATGGGCTGGAAGCCCTCGCAACTCTATCAACAAACCAAGAACCAATGGGCGCATCTTGTCGAAGAGATCGAGATGTTCTCCGCGATCCATCGTCGCCGCGTCTATCACCTGGCCTACGAGCGGCGCTATCGCATTCAAACCCTTGACGCGACATTGGCCCATGCCGCTCACGTGCGACCCCCGGTCGAGCGGCCCGTGTTTCAATTGCTCTGCTGCATTGACGATCGAGAGGAGTCCTTCCGCCGCCACTTGGAAGAGATCGAACCGAATTGCGAAACTTTCGGCGTAGCGGGTTTCTACGGTGTGGCCATGTATTATCGCGGCGCCGCCGACGCCCATTACGTACCGCTCTGCCCGGTCGTCGTAAAGCCTTCGCACTATGTGCAAGAAGAAGTCGTCTACTCGTTCGAGGAGTCGTATCGACGCCGCGCGCTCACCCGCCGCGCCTTCGGACATACCCGCCACAGGCTGCACACCGGCAGCCGCTCGATCGTCGGCGGCGTTCTCACGGCGCTGTTTGGCACGCTCATGTCCGTGCCGCTGCTAGGGCGTGTGCTGTTTCCCCGGCTAACTTCCCGCATCCGACGCCTGTTTGGCAGCTTCGTGCAGACTCCGCCGGTGACGCGGTTGCTGATCGAACGTGCGGACGAGCCGCCCGGACCAAGGAACGGACATCACGGCTATTCGCTTGATGAAATGGTTGCCATCTGCCTGCGCATTCTGCAGGACATGGGCATGACCACTCGTTTCGCCCGGCTGGTTGTGATTGCCGGTCACGGTTCCTCGAGCGTCAACAATCCACACGGCTCGGCGTACGATTGCGGTGCCTGCGGCGGCGGTCGCGGGGGTCCGAATGCCCGGGCTCTGGCGGGTATGCTCAATGATCCGCGGGTTCGAGAACGCCTGTTTTCCAAGGGTCTGGTCATTCCCCGCAGCACGGTGTTTGTCGGCGCTTACCACAACACGTGCGACGACAGCGTCGGCTACTCCGACCTCGATCGTCTTCCCTCGACGCACCGCGAGGACTTCGAGCAGGCCAAACGCACCATCGATGAAGCCTGCCGCCGCAACGCGCACGAGCGTTGTCGCCGGTTCGAAACCGCCGAGCTCTCGATTTCCACCGAGGCTGCCCTCCGTCACGTGCAAAGTCGGTCCGAGGATCTCTCGCAAGTGCGACCCGAACTCGGCCACGCCACGAACGCCATTTGCCACGTCGGACGGCGCAATCGAGTCAAAGGCCTGTTCTTCGACCGCCGCGTATTCTTGACCTCGTACGACCCCACCCAAGATCCGGATCATCGGATTCTCGAGCGCATTCTGCAGGCCGTCATTCCGGTGTGCGCGGGAATCAACCTGGAATACCTGTTCTCGTTCGTCGATCCGGTTGGCTATGGATGCGGCTCGAAGCTGCCGCACAACATCGCTTCCCTGTTGGGAGTGATGGACGGAGCCGCCAGCGACCTGCGCTGTGGGCTCCCCTGGCAAATGGTCGAAATTCATGAACCGGTCCGAATTCTGTTCGTCATCGAAACCACGCCGGAAGCCATGCTCGAGATCCTTGATCGCAATCCTGGCTTGAGCAAACTCGTGCGCAACGAGTGGGTGCAATTGGCGGTGCAGGCGCCCGACCAAAACGCGCGTGCAAGTTTTCCGGCGCGGGCGCTTCGAACCCTACACGCCGGAAACGACGTCGCTCCCCTCGGTCGGTTCATCCGTCGATTGGTATCGCGGCTGGCGGCAGAATCTCGGCTTTGCCTCCATCGTTGCCGGGGGCGAGCCCAACGCCAGGCCTGCGGGAGAACCCGCGGCATGAACTACGACACCCTGTTCACAATCCTCGGGCTTGGCACCGTCATTGCCCCATTGGCGCTGCTCACGCTGATCGGCCTGACGATGCTCGTCGGCCTGCGATTGAGCGAAAATGCCGTCTGCCGCTGCACGCAGGTTTCGGTGGTTGCCGGTTTGCTCATGGCCATTGGCATTCTGGCCTTGATGTTGGTTTCCGACACGCGAAACGTGTCGATCGAGATCGGCAATTTCATGACGATCGCCGAGGAGCATTTTCACTTTCATCTGCGATTGATGTTTGATCGGCTCTCGGTCCCGTTCGCCATCTTGTCGTTTGTATTGGTCGGCACGATCGGCGCTTTTGCCCAGCGGTACTTGCATCGCGAGCCTGCGTTCCACCGTTTCTTCTTGTTGTATGCCGTTTTTCTGCTCGGCATGATCGTGGCTTCGCTAGCCGGCACGATCGAGATGCTGTTCCTCGGCTGGGAACTTGTCGGCCTGTCGTCGGCGCTGCTGGTGGCCTATTTCCACGAGCGACCGGCGCCGGTCGTTAACGGCCAGCGCATCTGGTCGATCTATCGCGTGGCAGACGCCGCGTTTCTGATCGCCGCCGTGACATTGCATCACATGACGGGCGAGGGTGACTTTGCCCACCTGATGGGACAAGGCGCCTGGCCCGAGGGCATCGCCGCCCTGACCGCGCCGAAGCCCTGCTGGTCGGATTGTTGCTACTTGTGGCTGCTGCTGGCAAATCGGCGTTGATTCCATTTTCTGGCTGGTTGCCCCGCGCCATGGAGGGTCCCACTCCTTCCAGCGCCGTGTTCTATGGTGCGCTCTCGGTGCACCTGGGTACGTTCCTGCTCTTGCGCGTCAGCCCGATCCTCGACCTCTCGCTCCTACTCAGCGGCATCGTCGTGACGCTAGGATTGGCGACGGCCGTTTTCGCGGCGATGACGGCTCGGGTACAGTCCGATGCCAAGAGTGCCCTGGCGTTTGCCTCGCTGACGCAAGTCGGCATCATCACCGCCGAAATTGGCCTGGGCCTCCGCTATATCCCCTTGATCCATATCATCGGCCATGCCTGTCTGCGGACCATGCAGTTGGTGCGTGCACCGTCGCTGTTGCATGACTACCGGGCGCTCGAAAACGCCATCGGTTCGCACCTGCCCTCCAGCGGAGAAGAATCGCAACGTTGGATCCCCGTGCGGATGCGTCTGGATCTTTACCGGTTGTCACTCGAGCGCGGGAACCTCGACGCCCTGATTGACGAATATGTCGTCGCTCCGTTCCTGAAGGTCTTCCGCTGGTGCGACCGTATGGAGCGCGGGTGGACGGATGTTCTGTCGGGCACGCAATCACGCGAGTCCGATCGAGTCCCAGCCATGGCGCCGGTGCCGGTTGGGGAGGAGCTGACGTGAGCTCCTTTCACTTCCCGTGGATCGAAGCCGTCTTGACCTTGCCCCTGCTGGGGGCAATTTGGGTATGCCGATTGCGCAACCCGGACGTGGCTCGCACGCACAGCCTGCTAATCGCCGCCGCGACGCTGTTTTGCGCCATGGCGGCCTGGGGCGACTTTGCAACGCTGACGGGAACCGAAGCCCATGACGGATTAACCACTTTCGGTGATCGACTGCTGGTGGTTGATTCGTTGAACGCACCACTGCTGCCGCTGGCGGCCCTGTTGTATTTGCTCACCTTCTTAGCCACGCTGGGCACCAAAGTACGCAATTTGTCCTTTGCCTCGTCGCTGGCCTCCGAAGCAATTCTCTTGGGGACGCTGGCCACCAATCAAGCGTGGCTGATCATCGCGCTGCTGGCGATCGGCGTCGTTCCGCCCTGGCTTGAATTGCGCAAGCGAAAGAAACCCACTCGCGTATTTGCGTTTCATATGCTGTTGTTTGTGGCGCTATTGGTGTCCGGGCAGCTCATGCTCGACGCCAACGAGCAATCGATTGTGGGAATCGCGCTGTTGATGGCCGCCGTACTGGTGCGCAGCGGCATTGTGCCGGTGCACTGCTGGATGACCGATCTATTCGAACACGCCTCGTTCGGAACCAGTCTGCTGTATGTAACGCCCATGGTTGGTGCCTATGCGGCACTGCGGCTCGTGTTGCCAATCGCCCCCGACTGGGCTCTACACGGCATCGCCATCCTGTCGCTGGTAACAGCCCTGTACGCCGCCTGCATGGCGCTTGTGCAGCGCGAGGCCCGGCGATTCTTTTGCTATATCTTCCTCAGCCACTCGTCGCTCGTTTTCGTGGGCCTCGAAACCGTCACTCCGGTCGGGCTCGCCGGCGCGCTTTGCGTCTGGTTGGCGGTCGCCCTGTCGATGGCAGGCTTTGGCCTCGTGCTCCGTGCCGTGGAAACCCGCACGGGACGACTTTCGCTCGATCAATACCACGGTCTCTACGGCAAGACTCCGTTGCTGGCAGCGTTGTTTTTGATCACCGGCCTGGCCAGTATTGGTTTTCCCGGCACGGTCGGATTCATCGGCTCCGAGCTACTCATCGAGGGTGCGGTGCAACTCTATCCATTGGTTGGCGTCGCAATTGTGACCACTGCGGCGCTCAACAGCCTCGCCGTCATGCACGCCTATTTCCTGGTCTTTACCGGTACTCACCATCCGGGAACGATCGACTTGCGCTGCCGCCCGCCAGAACGCTTTGCCGTGCTCGTGCTTAGCTTTTTGATCGTGGGAGGCGGATTGTATCCGCAACCGGGTGTTGCTTCCCGATATCGAGTTGCCCGCGAACTGATTGACCAGCGTGCCAAGCGGTTCGCCGTCGAGAAGCCGGCCTTGGCTGCCAAACCGGCGTTGCAAGCGGCAAGAGACGCCGTGAAAACCCCCTCAAGTGATTGAGCCGCATTCACATCCCTGCCTACCGGCCCCCGCCGGGTCCGAATTCTCCAATCAATTGGCTCGGTCAATCTGCGTGGTACAATTGGGGAGGTAAGAGCAGCCACCCGACTTGTGCTGTGCTCTACCCTGTCTCCCTCCGACGTCAGCAGCTGACGCCACGTTTGAATGGCGTTTGCCTGCCGAAGACACGAGCCACGTCAAGCACGAAATCGGTGCGAACATGAAGACGATCGACTACATCTACCGTTTCGACCCCAAGAACCCCTCGGCCAAGCCGATCCCCAGCGACGCCGAAGTGGCCCGTCGCATCCTCGAGGATGGCAACCGGATGTTCTCGCGGTGGATGGAAAGTTGCCGCACCGGCACCACCAGCGAGGGCGAGCCCCGCTATGTCGTCTCCTGCAACGGATTGGAAGTCGGCATGCGCCGCACGCAAGGTGAGATGCCCAAGCAAACTCCGTTTGCCGTGGTGGTCGGATGCTCCGATGCCCGCGTGCCTACTGAAATGCTGTTCGGCCAGGGATTCAACGAAATGTTCGTCATCCGCGTGGCGGGCAACGTACTGGGCGACGTCTGCATGGGGAGCATTGACTTTGCCCTGAGCGCCCTGAGCGATAGCGTCCGCACCGTCGTAATGCTCGGACACAGCGGTTGCGGCGCGGTGACCGCCGCGGTCGACGCCTACCTGCAACCCACGAAGTTTTGGTCTCGCTCGCTCTCGCCGATGCTGCGCACGCTGATCCAAAGTATCTTTGTGGCCGTGCGTGAAGGGGCCAACGCGATCGATCAGGTCTGGGGCCCCAACGCTCGGCAAATGCCGGGCCACCGCGAAGCCCTGATTGAAACGGCCGTCGGCCTGAACGCCGCGCAATCCGCCTTCAACCTGCGTCAGGAAGTGGAACGCAACGCCAAGTGGGAAATCGAAGTGCTCTACGGCGTGCACAACATCCGCAATCACCAGGTCTGTATGCCCGTCGATCCGCAAGCACCGCGCAGCGACGAAAACGTGCGACTGGCGCTAGCGCCCACAAATCCCCGCGAGTTCAACGCTTTGGCCGTCAAAATGGCTGAGATCCTGCACCCCGACGCGCACGGCCAGATGCATGTCGACGACGGCGAATCTCAAGTGACCAATGCCGCCGTTGCCACGAACAACGACGTGCATTCGGACTATAAGTGCATCGAACGGTGGTTGCCGAACCACATCGCCAACTTCAAGCGTCAAGCGAGCAACTCTTCGACCACGCGGCAGGGCCGGTTGTCGGTAAACTTCTGCTCCTGGCCATTGTGAAAATATGCCAGGCGGTTGTGATCCATGCCAAATAAGTGCAGGAGCGTAGCCTGATAGTCGTTGGGGCTCACGGGATTTACCGCTGCTTTGTGGCCAAACTCGTCGGTTTCGCCATAGGCGATGCCCCCTTTGATCCCGCCGCCGGCAAGCCACATGCTAAAGCCCTGGCCGTTGTGGTCGCGGCCGCACTGGTCACCTTCGCCCTCGGTAACCGGCAAGCGGCCGATTTCACCGCCCCAGTGCACCAGCGTCGTATCCAATAGCCCGCGGCTCTTCAGGTCCTTCACCAGGGCCGCGCTCGGCTTATCGGTCTTGCGACAAATACCCGGCAGCGACGTCCGCAAGCTATTGTGGTTGTCCCACGGCTGGCCGCCTAAAAACAGCTGGACGAACCGCACACCGCGTTCCACCAGCCGGCGGGCGATCAGGCACCGGGTGCCATATTCGGCCGTTTCCGGATCATCCAGCCCGTACAGTTCCCGCGTGGCCTGCGTCTCGCCCGTGATGTCGAGCGCCTCCTTGGCCGCGGACTGCATCCGGGCGGCCAGTTCGTAGCTGGCGATCCGCGCTTCGAGGTCTGTTTCCCCCGGATGTCGTTCCAAGTGCATCCGGTTCAAATCGCCGAGTAGCTCGAGGTTCTGATGCTGCCGCAGGCCGCGGAGATGAGCCGGCGGATCAAGGTTTAGAATCCGTGGCTCCTTGGGCCGAATGACCGTCCCTTGATACAAAGGTGGCAACCAGCCGTTTGACCAATTGCGCACGCCGTCGACCGGGTGTCCTCCCGGATCGCTCAAGACGCAGTAGGCGGGCAAATCCTGACTTTCGGATCCCAAGCCGTAGGTCAACCACGACCCAAGCGCCGGGCGGCCCGGCTGCGCTTTGCCCGTGTTCATGTACCAGATCGACGGTTCGTGGCCGTTGATGTCCGTGTGCATCGACCGCACAATCGCGATGTCGTCGACAATCGAGGCCACATGCGGCAACAGCTCCGAGACTTCCGTTCCGCATTCGCCCTGCTTCGAGAACTTCCAGGGACTACCCAGTAGCTTCTTGCTGGCCCGATTGGCAAAGCTATAAACGACTTCGCCTTGATAGTCCGCGCCGCTGTGTTTGGTAAGTTCAGGTTTGGGATCGAGCAAATCGACGTGGCTCGGTCCACCGTGCATGAACAGGGAGATCATGGCCCGCGCTTTGGCCGGCGCATGCGGCGGCTTGGCGGTCAGGTCGAAGGCCGGGTTTTCCTTCGGCATGTGCGGCGCCGCAAGCAGGTTCTGATCGCGGAGCAAACAGGCGAGCGCCACACTGCCCATGCCCAAGGCGCTCGTGGACAAGAAGTCGCGTCGCGAAGACAGACGGCTAGGGAACATGCTGAAGACCTCTTACTCAACGTACAGGAACTCGTTCGTACTCAGTAGCACTTGACACAGGTTGACGAGCGGGTCGATCGCGGTGGTGGTGGCTGTCTCGGTCGCCGGCGGAGGATTGGCACCCGCCGTGGCAGGTGGTGCTGCTGTCGAGCTCGGCGCCGTTTGGGCCGCCAAGAATGCGAGCGCCCGTTCGGCTTCCGCCGGCTCGGGCGACCGACCGAAAGCCAATTGCCACGCGGTCTGGACTTGCCTGGCCGGATCGCCGGCAACTTCCTGCCGAATCCGCTTCGCGAAGTAGCCGGCCTGCTGCAACACGAAATCGCTGTTCATCAACATCAGTGCCTGCGTGGCCACTGTCGATACCGCGCGCCTCTCACAGTTCGTCTCCATGACCGGCTGGTCAAATACGTGCAACATTGCCAACGGCTGACTGCGACGCACTTGCACATAGACACTGCGACGAAACGCCTCGTTTCCCGCAGGCGCCTCGCCCGCGTCCGGCACATCGACGCCGACCACGATCTGACCCACCGCATCCTCCTTCACCGGCACGGCCGATCCGAACATCTTGCGGGTCAGTACACCGGCGGTGGCCAAGATGCGGTCCCGAACGGCCTCGGCGTCGAGCCGTCGCACGGGCATCCGTGCATACAAACGATCGTCCGGATCAAACGCGGCCACCTGCTGCGTCCGCGCCGAGCTTTGACGATACGCGGTCGAGGTCATGATCAGCTTGTGCAAGCGTTTCAGCTTCCAGCCGCCCCTGATCAAGTCGCGCGCCAGCCAGTCGAGCAGCTTCGGATGCGAGGGCAACTCGCCCATGGCGCCAAAATCAGCCGGCGTATTCACCAGGCCGCGGCCGAAATGATTGAGCCACACACGATTGACTAGAACTCGAGCCGTCAATGGATTGTCTGGGCCCGTGAGCCATCGCGCGAATGCTAGCCGGCGCCCCGAAGTCGACAACTGCGGGTCGTTGGCCGCGATTTCCAGTCGTTCCCCCGGCGGCGAACACACCGTCAAACCGCCGGGCGCAATTTCGTCCTTCGGCTGCTGATGATCGCCGCGGTGAAACAGGAACGTGGGCGGAATCTGTCCCGGCACTTCGTTGAGCACGGGAATAAAGTCCTGGAAGGGCTTCTTGGCCGCAATCTCCGCGATCTTGGCATCGATCTTCTTCAGTTCCTCGGCGGCATCTGGCTTGTATTGGTAGAGGACCCCCGCCGAGATCCGGCCAACGCTGGGGTTGGCATCCAACAACTTCGTTTGCTCTTCGGAGCGTTTGTCGCCGGGTGTCTTGAATGCGTCGCGCAGCGGCCCGCGCTGGTCTTCTGGGAATTTGGCCAGCTCCATTTCGAGCGCTTCGTCAAGAAACGCCGCCTGCCTGGCGTCTCGATCCTTGCGAACCTCGGCCACTTCAGCGTCGACTTCCGCCGCCTTTGCCCGCTCGGCATCGGTCCACAGCGAAACGAGTCGCTGGTCGGGCACGCGCCAATTCTTCCAGTCGTACGCCGGTTCGAATACGGCCCTGAGACGATAGTAGTCCTTCTGCGGAATCGGGTCGTAGCGATGGTCGTGACACTGCGCAGCCGACGCTCAACCCCAACAGCGACGTGCTGACAATCTTGATCGTGTCGGCCAAAACCTGGTTGCGGGCCAGGTCCTGATCGATGCCGCCGGTTGCCGTCCCGTCCGCCGCCATTCGCAAGAATCCCGTCGCCGCCAACTTTTCAATGTTCTCGGGTGTGAGATTTTTCAGGTCGCCCTCGATGAGTTCGTCGCCCGCCAATTGTTCGGTGATGAAGCGGTCAAGCGGCATGTCGGCATTGAATGCGCGAATTACATAGTCACGATATTTGTAGGCGAATGGCCGCGCGCGATCCTCGGACGTATAGCCATCGGAATCCGCATAACCAGCCACGTCCAGCCAGAATCGGCCCCACCGCTCGCCATAGTGCGGCGAGTCGAGCAACCGATCGATCGCCCTCTCATAGGCCTGCGGATCGGTATCCGCTAGAAAGTACGCCAGCTCCTCGCGACTCGGCGGCAGCCCCGTCAGGTCGAACGTCGCGCGAATCAACAACGTTGCCTTTTCCGCGTCTGGAGAAAACGCGAGCTCCTTTGCTCGCAGTCGCCGCACCAAGAACGCATCGATCGGCGTCCGTACCCGATCGGCCGAATCAAAGCCAGGGATCGGCACTTCCGCGGGCAACGGCCGAAAAGACCAGAACTCCCGCTCCTCGGCCGTCACCTCAGGACCTTCGTCAACCGAATCCGGCTCGGCCCGAGCGGTCTTTGCGCCGGATTCGACCCAGGCGGCAATCAGGGCCACCTCTTCCGGCGAGAGTTTCTTGTCGGTGGGGGGCATTTCGCCGCTTCGCAGCCGCTCGACCAACAGGCTCTCGGCTTGGTTACCTGGCACAATTGCCGGCCCCGACTCGCCACCGGCGGCCATCAAGCGGCGCAGACGCAAATCGAGGCCGGCCTTCGCCTCTTCCTCGCCGCCGTGGCAGCGAAAACAATGCGCCTTGAAGATCGGGCGAACGTGCTTTTCGAACGTCAGCGGCTCGTCATCGGCCGCCCGCAGAGGCGGTGCGACGGATAGACAGCCGAGCATAATCAGCCAAAACGTGCGGCTCATAGGCAGGGATTACTCGGAGGGTTTTGATGCGTTGGACGCGGCGGGCGAGCCAGGGCGGGGAAACAGGCGGGTAACGGTCATTCTAGCGATGCGGTGGCGCAGCTCCAAACATCGGGGGACATTCAGATTCCCTTGAGAACGCACTGGCAATCAAGCGCCTAAACCAGCAGTGGCACGCGGGATCCATGCCTTGCATATGCACGAAATGCAGTAAGACCAATGCCAGATTGAGGTTAAGCGTCGTGTGCCCGCTGGCGCTTTGCCGATTCAAGCGATCAATCGGGCTCATTCGAATACCAGCGACCGGCGTGCGATACGTTGACGTCGACGTGCTACCGTTTGACTTTCGACGCGGAAAGTCTCGTGCCATGCGTCAACCTGGCCGCGCGTGCCGCGGTTTTCCGGCGTCGACATTTTCCATTTCGACCCTGCCCAGTGACGGGCTTCCTGCACTAGCCGCAACGGCTTGATCGTATTGGACACCTTTCATCAACGGACTCCGCGTTCGCCCGCGGCGATCGCAACTGGTGGTGACGATATTTGTCTCCCGTGGCACGCAGAACCCGATCGCCTGTTGCCACTCGGGGGCAGACAAGCGCCAACCGGGCGCGATAAACTGTGTGGCATCGAGCGTTACCTGCCCTCGCGAAGAGGAACCAGCCGCACTGACGGGTATCCTGCAAATGACCTCGCCGTCCGAAACGTCGCTAAACAACGATGCGTCGCCGCACCCGTCTCAAATCAAATCGCTGGCACGCAAGTTGGCCTTTCTCGATATCGCCGAAGCGGACCGCGAGCGACTCCGCGAGCTGGCCCCCGCGCTGAACGCACGCGGCCTCGATTTCGTCGAATCGTTCTACAAGCACCTCTTTGCCTTTGAGGAAACGGCTCAATTCCTGCGTGATCCGCAACTCGTCGAACGACTTAAACTGGCACAGCAGTTGCATTTGGAGTCGATGCTCGCGGCGGAATGGAACGACGATTACATCGATCGCCGCTACCGTGTCGGCGATGCACATGCCCAAGTCGGCATTAGCCCGCAAATCTTCTTGGGAGCCTACAACCAGTATCTGCAATTCTGCTTGCGCGAGCTCTCGGCGCATTTAGACGGTCCGGCCAAGATCTGCGCCGATCAGTTACTATCGCTGCAGAAGGCGGTTTTCCTCGACATCGGGCTCACGCTCGAAGCGTATTTCAGCCAAGCCACGCAAAGTCTTCGCAAGGCGCTGGATCTGGTTTATCAGGCCAACGCCGAATTGCGGCAATTTGCCCAGCTAACGTCGCACGACCTGAAAACACCGCTAGCCACCATGGCAAATCTGTGCGACGAAGCCCTCGACGAATTCCGCGACCAGATGCCCAGCGAAGCCTCTCAGTTGATCGAAGCGGCACGTCAACGGGCCTTTCGCATGAGCACAACCATCGACGAACTCCTGCACTCGACCATGTCGCTTCATGCCGACATTCCCCAGGACATCGTGGATATGAACCAAGTCATGGCCGAGGCTGTCGATCAAGTGCGACCACTCGTCAAACAGAAGAAGATCGAATTGACGGTCGCCCACGACATGCCGAAGGTACTTGGCGATCGCACCCGAATTCGCGAGGTGTTCTACAACCTGCTGTCGAATGCCGTGAAGTTCAGCGACAAACGCCACGGCCGCATTGAAATTGACTGCGAACTTCGCGATGGCGATTGCGTATTCAGCATTTCCGATAATGGGCCCGGCATTCCTTCCGAGGAACTGGCCCGCGTCTTCGTCCCATTTCGCCGGCTTCCAAACCACCGCGAAATCCCCGGCTCGGGCCTGGGTCTCTATTTCGTCAAGACCATGGTCGAACAGCAGCAGGGTCGCGTGTGGGTCGAATCGGAAGTCGGCGCTGGCAGCTCGTTCTTCGTGCTGCTCAAACGAGCCGGAACACGCTAGTTGTCTACCGCAGCAACACGACCGCCAAGACAGTTACGATGCAAAGCACCATCCCCGTGGCGATCAAGGCTGTCAACTCGATCGACACCCGTGTTCCGGCCGCCATATCGTCGGCAAGCATCCGTTCCTGCTCGTCCTTCGTAAACCGATCCCAGACGCTGTGACGAGCCGTGCTCTTATACCACGTGAGTTTATCGACGAGACTGCTGCGGGTTGGGCCAACGGTTGCCATGACTAATTGCTCCCTTCAATGGAATAACGACGGACCATTCAAACCCATTGCATCCACCGTGCCACTCTCCAGATGTGCTGCTCACTACCGACCCACGATGGTCGCCTAATTGCTTGTGCGGCAACCTGTTGCGCAAGGCGTGGCACGCGAAAAACGCCCCGCTGCGTCGTCCACGGGCGCGTCGGCCTGACACAGCCGCACGTCACATGTGCGGCCACGCAACTCGGAATAGCCGCCGGTGCCTTCGCGTAAACCGGGGCTCTCGCTTTGAACGGCGGGCGTTACGAACTGCCAAGTTCGTTGCCCGGCCAGGCAAGTTCTCTAGGACTTCGTCGCCATGGCCGTCACGTGCCCGCCCTCATTTTCGGACGGCAGCTCGATCTGATATTTTTCGAGCAGCCGGTATAGGCTACGACGATTAACGCCCAGCGCCCGAGCGGTCCGAGCTTTGTTGCCGCGTTCGCGTTTGAGCACCTCGATGATGTGCGCCCGCTGGATGTCGGCCAGGAACTCTCCGTCCGGACGATGGGCTTCGGTCCGCTGCGCGCTTGGGCATTTTCCGGCCGAAATTTCACGCGGAAGCGCGTCGATGTCGATGCACTTGCCGTCCGCCATGATCTGCGCGCGCTCGATGGCGTTCATCAATTGCCGCACGTTGCCGGGCCAATGATAAGACTCAAGTGCCCGCAGGGCGTCGGACGTCACGGTCCATTCGTCGCCCAAAATGTGCCGCACGATCAGGGGAATGTCGCCGTGTCGTTCGCGCAGCGGAGGCAATTGCAGCGACATCACATTGATTCGGTAGTACAAGTCCTCGCGAAACCGCCCTTCGGCCACTTCCTGGTCCATGTCACGATTTGTCGCCGCGAGCAATCGCACGTCGACGCGCCGCTCTTTGAGCGACCCGATGCGCCGCATCGAACCGTCTTCCAGCACGCGCAATAACTTCGCCTGCAGCGGGCCGGCCAATTCGCCGATTTCATCAATAAACAGCGTGCCGCCGTCGGCCACTTCAAAGAGACCTGGTTTGGTGGCAATCGCGCCGGTAAACGCCCCCTTCTCATGCCCAAATAGCTCACTTTCAAGCAGCGTTTCAGGCAGCGCGGCGCAATTGATCGTGACCATCGGTTTATCGGCCCGATTGCTGGCGCGCTGCAGAGCCTTGGCCACCAGCTCCTTGCCAGTGCCGCTTTCACCCTGAATCAAGATCGACTTTTCCGTCGGTCCCGCGCTCGATCAACCGAAAGACCTCCTGCATCGCCCCCGACTTCCCAATAATCTCGGGCGTCGCCTGTTCGCGCTTGAGCACGGCCTTGAGCTGCACGTTCTCCTTGCGGAGTTGCCGGCGTTCGTAGGCCTTTTCGATGAGGACTTCCAGTTCGGCCAACGGAAACGGCTTCGTTAAAAAGTCGTATGCTCCCAGCTTCATCGCCTGGACGGCCGTTTCGATCGTGCCTTGGCCGGTGAGCAAAATCACCTCGCACTCGGGGTGCTTGAGCTTGAGCTGCTCAAGAACCTGAATCCCCGACATGCCGGGCATCACCATATCGAGCACGACGACGTCGAATTGGCGCAAATCGGCCAATTGCAATGCCTGCTCGCCGTGCGTCGCTTCTTGCACCTGAAAGCCGCGCCGCATGAATCGCCGCGCAACCGTCTCGCGGAAGTCAGCATCGTCGTCGACGAGCATCAGATCAATCTTCTTGGGATCGTAATTCATGGCGAAACTCGCGCGCTGAAAGTGGGTGAACACACTGCTTCGCAACCTCCGTGCCGAGAACGACCCCGAGGACCCGAACGCAGGAAAGTGCCGTGATTTCCCGGCGAGTTTCCCCGAAGGCAATCGAACCCCGGGCGCCCCCCGCCCGTGCGGAAATGTGCCCGTATGTGCGAATACGCACATATCGAGTATACTTCACTATGGATGATCAAACACCGCCAACGGTGAATCCGAATTCTCTTCGTAGTGAGGGATTTACGCACGAAAAACGCCGATTGCGCGATAGATTTGGACTGCCGCCCGGTAAATGTGCCTCAGGCGCTGACGACTGCCGAGGTCGCGGACCCAGCGCGGCGACGCGAATGTTGCGTTGGCCGCTTGGCCATGGCACTGAGTTTGCTTCACTTCGAGGGGTAGTCGATCCGCGCAAGCCATAACCGTCTGAGAGTTCTTCGACCTGTCGGGTAGATAACCAATTCAGTCATAAAGGTACGAAGCGATGCACTACCAAAAAATCCTTTTCGCGACGGACTTCTCTCCGGCCAGCGAAAGCGCTCTGGAGTACGCCACGGCCCTGGCCCGCGATTCTGGCGCGGTTTTGGTGATTGCCCACGTCGAGGAAATGCCGATGCCTTATGCCGGCGGGGAGATGTATTTCGCGCAGCCCGAGTATCCCAATCCCGAAGTGCGAAAAATGCTCGACGCCGTCGTGCCCCCCGATAAGAATGTCAAGTTCGAACATCGGCTGGTGATGGGCGCCGCCGCCGAGGATATCGTTCGTGTTGCCGAAGATGAGAAGGCCGACCTGATCGTCATCGGCACGCATGGTCGCACGGGCTTGATGCGCGTGCTGATGGGGAGTGTGGCGGAGTCGGTGATGCGCTATGCGAAGTGCCCCGTGTTGACGGTCAAGCATGCCACGCATGCCCCCGAGTAAACCGAGTTTTCAATCGCAGTTCAGACGCGGTCTCAACACCGCGATCAAATCCATGGGAGCGGATCGATGAAACGAGTAGCCACGGGAAGCATCTTGGCGGTTGCATGCATGGTCGCCATTTCCACCAGCGATGCGAAACAAAAGGGAGACCTAAGCGACTTCATGGAAGTGAAACTCCATCACTCGCAAAACGTCATCGAAGGCCTGGTGTCCGGCGACTTCGACAAGATCGCCAAAAATGCCCAGGATATGAGCCTGCTCAGCCTGGCCGAAACCTGGCAGGTTTTGCAGACGCCGCAATACATCGAGTACAGCAAGAAGTTCCGCACTGCTTCTGACGCGCTCGCAGACGCGGCTAAGAAAAAGAACCTCGACGCGGCGACGAAGGCCTTCAATCTCGTTACATTGCGTTGCGTCGAGTGCCACAAATACGTGCGCGACGTCCGCATGGCCAGCTTGGACCTGAAGTAGCCGCGGCGCTGGCGGTCGTGCAGCCCGTTCGTTTGGGAGATTGAGTGCAATGAAAGTGCTGTTTGCCGTCGACGGATCGTCCGGCTGCTTTGATGCGGTTGCCCAAGTGGGGCAACTCTTAAATGCCGAGCACGATGAGCTAGCTTTCTACCTGCGCACCGCCCGACACTTCGTCATTGGTCACTACGGCCAGTAGCGAGGTGATCACTCGAGCGCGGCAGGGATTGGTCGACGCCGTGTTCGAAGAGGCTCGCAAGCAGCTGCCCGAATCGCTGCGGTCGGGCGTGCAAACAATCACCGGGTCCCACGACGCGCGGCACGGCATCGTCACGGCGGCCGACGAGTGGGGCGCGGAGTTGATCGTCGTCGGCGCCCGCGGACTGGGTACGCTCGAACGCATGCTCCTGGGAAGCGTTTCGCGGGCTGTGGTGCACGCTGCAAAAGTTCCGGTTTGGGTCGCCAGGGCCGGCAAGAAGAACCTGGGGCATCCCGGCGCAAATGTACTCGTGGCGTGCGAAAACCCGGAGAAGGGATGTCGCCAGGCTGAAGTTCTTAGCGCCTTTTCGTGGCCCGAAAGCTCCACCTGCCATACGCTGACGGTGGTTCCCTCGATGTTTGCCGGCAAGGTGCCCGACTGGCTTCAGCAACAGGCCCGCAGCCCTGATGTCGAGGAGTTGGTGCAGGCCTGGGCTCGGGAACACGACCAGGAACTGCAAGCCGTGCGAGACCAAATGAGCGAGTTTTCAAAAAAGCTGCCCGGCGTATGCGAACACTGCAGTCCGGTGGTGACCGAAGGGGAACCGGCCAAGGCTGTCCTCGAAACCGTCGCCAAGGAGAACATCGACGTGGTCGTCGTGGGCGTCCATCACAAAAACTGGCTGACCACCACGCTGCTCGGCGGCACGACCGAAGCGGTCCTCAATCATGCCCCGTGTTCCGTGCTGGTTGTGCCGCAAGTCGGTTAGGGCTTGTCGCCGCATCGACACACTCAAACCCGCCGTCTGGAAAACGAAAACGGCGGCAGATCGTTAGACCCGGCGGCCGTAGACGTTCTAAATTGTATTTTCTCTGCCTTATCCCGCCGAGGCCGGGGCTGGCGCGCAACTGGTCGCCACGACAGCCCATGGCTCACCCGTCACTTCCACCAGATTCCGTACTCTGCCCTCCGGCCGAAGTCGCAACATGGCCGCCTGGGCCAACTGCTTCAAGTAAAAAGTTGCAACGGTACCCGAAATTTCTACCATGCCCCCCTGCACCCGACATGTCAGTTGCCGTAGCGCCGTGTACTTGCTCATGGCGAGCACCTCGGTGGCTGCGGCATACAATTCGCGGTCGCGATCGGATACAAACTGGCGCTGGCACGCATAGCGGGGTGCAATCATTTTCGAATCCTGTCGGGTGCGAGGGCGGCTTGTCGACATGACGCCCACCATCTAGCGAATTTCATGCCGAGTGCGAAAATGGAGCCAATTTCGAAGTTTTGCGATGTAAGTGCATAATCGATGTGCGATCTCCGCGCCAGCTGTGCGAATGACAATCAACGAACCGCTTGGTGTGACACAATGACAACCATGCTGGCAATGGTGCTCGACCAGCCGCATTCGCCACTTCAGGCTCGCCAGTTGCCCAAGCCAACCTGCGGCGTGGGCGAGGTGCTCTTGAGAGTGTTGGCCTGTGGTGTCTGCCGGACCGACCTGCACGTGGTGGACGGCGAACTGCCAGATCCGAAGCTCCCGCTGATCCTCGGTCATGAAATTGTCGGCGAGGTTGCGGACGTTGGGCCGGGTACGCGTCGCTTCGCGCCGGGCGATCGCGTGGGAGTTCCTTGGCTCGGCAATACTTGTGGCAAATGTCGCTACTGCCGGGCCGGTCAAGAAAACCTCTGCGACCGGCCAGAGTTCACAGGCTACACGCGAGATGGCGGCTACGCCCAATTCACAGTCGCCAACGAGCAATTCTGTTTCCCCATTCCCGCGCACTACGGCGACATCGAAGCGGCGCCCCTGCTCTGCGCGGGTCTGATTGGCTACCGCTCGCTGGCCATGACCGGCGACGCAAAGCGGCTGGGCATCTATGGGTTCGGAGCCGCCGCCCATTTGATTGCGCAGGTTGCCCAGTTCCAAGGTCGGAACGTCTTTGCGTTTACGCGGCCGGGCGATCAGCAGGCCCAGGCTTTCGCCCGACAATTGGGCGTCGACTGGAGCGGCGACTCCACGGCGTTGCCCCCGGAATTGCTCGATGCGGCCATTATTTATGCTCCGGTCGGGTCGCTCGTCCCCGCGGCTTTGGCGGCCACGGCCAAGGGCGGATCGGTTGTCTGTGCCGGCATCCACATGAGCGACATCCCTCAGTTCCCGTACAAACTTCTCTGGGGCGAGCGCATCGTGCGATCGGTCGCCAACCTCACCCGTCGCGACGGCGATGAATTCCTGCCCCTCGCCGCCCAGGCGGGCGTGCGGCCGCAAGCGACTCCCTATCCCCTGGAAAAAGCGAACGAAGCATTGGCCGATCTTCGCGAGGGTCGGCTGAGCGGCGCTGCCGTGCTCGTTCCGCCAGCCGACTGAGCCCGGGCGGCTGACATCACCACGCGTCATCCGGAAGCGCGTTCCATGCCCGGACCGCCGCCAGGCCGGCAACCGCCAACACAAGCCCGACCTGGATGGCCACGTGGGTGAGCCAACCGAAGCGTCGCGGGCCATGCCTGCCCAGCCAAGCCATGTTTGGCGCGGCCGCCAGCAACATCGCGTTGCTCGTCGATAACTCCGCGTACAGGCTTCCACAAAGTAGCAATCCGGCCAACAGCGTCCCGAACACGACGACAATGCCGCGCCCCAAACCGGCGCGGCCAAGCACGATATTCATGCCGAGCGCTCCGGCTTGCGTGGCAGCCAGCAACACGCCGATCATTCCCAGCCGGGCACTGCCCGAGCAACCCAACACCACGGCCGACGGTATAGCAACGGCAAGCAGAATCGCGCTGAACCTGCCGGCCGAACTTCGAGCCGCCAGCATGTCGGTTGCAACCAGCACCGCCACGGTCACTCCCGTGGCAACGAACAGCTGCAACGACAGTTCGTCTTGCCCCGCCAGCGATAGCAGTGGCCGAGCCAAGAGCAGAAAGCTGGCGGGCACGGCCAGCGCGATCAGCAGCACGCGTCCCGGCGGCGGCACCCGAAAGTACGAATCGGCCAAGCCCAGCGCCGCCAGCGGAACCGCCAGCATCAGCAGCCAATCGACCGCATCGAGCGGCGGAAAACCAGGCCAGCCAAACAGGACCAGGTAGCCGGCGACAAAGCCCGCTGCCACGGCCGGCGGTCCGGCCCAGGAGCGACTGTCGCGAGCCGAATGGCGGTGCCGCGCCAGTCGCCAGCCAACAAACAGCACGCCGCCGGTCGCCGCGGCCGACAAGACCACGCCGGCCAGCATTTCGCCCCAAGTGAACATTACGCTGGTTCCTCTCCCGCGTCGTGCGAGACTATTTCTTCGCCGCACACTCGAGGCTCACGATCAACAGCACCTCGTCGCCGATCGGACCAACCATCAGCTTCATGCCGTAGTCACTGCGCTTGATTTTGAACTCCGTGGCATAGCCGGTGATCTTGCCGGTCATCGGCGTACGGGCGGTACCGGTGCGTTCCAGTTGCACCGCAATGGGCTTGCTGACGCCGTGCAGCGTGAGCATGCCCTCGACGTCGTAGTGATCGTCGTCGACCTTGGTGATCTTGTTGCTCTTAAACGCAATCGTGGGGAACTGTTTGGCGTTAAAGAAATCGGGGCCTTCGAGATGCTCGTCGCGCTTGGCGTTGGCCGTGTCAATGCTGTCGACCACCAACGTCACGTCCACCGTGGGCTGGGCGCCGTCGAGGTCGACCGTGCCTTGCATTTCGTTAAACCGACCCCAGGCATGGCTGGTGTTCATGTGCTTGATTCGGAATAGCACGGTCGAGTGAATGGCGTCGACGGTGTAGGGTTCGGCAAACGCGGTGGAAATACCTGCCGCGGCAACCAATGCAAAAGCCAAGAGCGACGAGCCGTATTTCATGGAAGGGAACTCCTGATGCAAGAAGGCAACGACCTAGCCCCGATACAAACCCGAACGGCAAGCAAGGGGAACGCGCGTGACCTCTCCGCGCTCGCATTTCGGGCCGGCATTGATTGTAAAGTTCGCCGCCGATTATCGCCTGCCTGGCAGCCCGGAGCGAGTGCAAATCGCCGCGGCCGCGGTCCCCAACGGCCCTGCGTTCTGATAAGTTGGACCCAGTCCCCTATCGAAGTACTTCCACGGAAATAACGACCATGAGTGAGTCAGCGTCCGATGACCAGTCGCTGGAAAAGGATCGCCAAGCCCTGTTTGCGTTCTTTCGCAATTTTCCCTTCAACCAACTGATGGGGATGGAGCTCTTGGAAATCGACCCCGGCCGAGCTCGGCTCTCCATGAGTTGGCGCGAAGACATTTGTCAGCCGGCCGGCATCATCCACGGCGGCGCCATCGCCTCGCTAGTCGATACGGCGATTGCGCATTCCATACTCCTGACGCCCGAACATCGCGCTCTCCGCGATGAGCATGGCGCACGAATGGTTTCGGTCGACCTGCGGCTCAAATACCTCCGCCCCGTCTCCAGCGGCAAAATCTTCTGCGATGCCCGCGTCGTGCGCATGGGTCGCCAGATCATTCACACCGACGCGGTGGTCACCAACGACGAAGGCAAGCAAGTCGCTCTCGGCGATTCGATCTACATGATGGTCACCGGCAAGCAGTTGGAGAAGCGGGCTTAATCCACACAGCCGCACTCGATTCGCACGAGGGGCGAACTCCTCCGACGGCTACTCCTCGTACAGCTCCGGTTCCAGCAGTTTCTTGATTGCCGGATCGTGCATGTTCTCCGGCGTGGCCAAGGTTTCACCGGTGCTAATGCGGCTGCTCGACGTGTTCGCCGCGGATGCGATCGGCGAGCGTGGTTACGGCCAACTCGGCCATCCGAACGGGATCTTGCAAGACGATGCCGTGCATCTTGCCGGTTGCCAGCGCGGCCACGAGTTCCGGACCGGCGTCAAAGCCGATGAACTTCACTTTGCCGGCCAGTCCCTGTTCCTCAAGCGCCCGCAACATGCCCGTGGCCACATGCTGGCTGGACGTGAAGATGCCCTCGACCTGATTGCCGAAGTTCAGCAGAAGCTGCTGCGACTTGACGAGCGCCTTGTCGGCCGTGTCGCCGGCATATTCGCCCGACGAGAGGATTTCGATTCCGGGAAATTCCTTGGTCAGTGCGTCGATGCATCCCTGCTCGCGACGTTCGGCGCTCTGGCTGCCGACGACTTGCCGCAGCACGATCACTTTTCCTTTGCCGCCCAGCAGCTCGCCCAAGTGGCGGCCGGCGATCTGCCCGCCGTGATAATTGTCGGTTGCCACGAAGCTGACGATGTCGGCCGTGTCGTCCAGTCCACTGTCGAAAATCAACACCGGAACGCCGGCGACTTTGGCCTCGTGGACCACCGGAATCAAAGCCTGCGAATCGAGCGGCGCCAGGCAAATGCCATCGACACCCTGGGCGATGAAGTCCTGCACCAGATTGATCTGTGCCTCGCGATCACTCTCGGTGATGGGACCCTTCCAAATGATGTCGACGTCGGCCGCCTCGGCACCGTGAACCGCGCCGGCATGCACCGACTTCCAGAACTCGTGCGAAACCGCCTTCGGAATGACCGCGATAAGCGGCTTGTCGCGCTTCGCGCCGCCGTTCGACGCCGAGTTGGCCGCGCCACACCCGGCCATCAGCAGCCCGACCAACAATAACAGTGAAATTCCTCGACGCATGAACTCCGCCTGGGCCAATCGCGAGCCAAAGAAATGCCGGGACCGAGCGAACAACGAAACTGAATCATGACCCTGCCGTTGTTCAGTGTCAACTTTCACCGGCCGCGCGATCCAGCTAGACTGACGCAGGAAATCACCCCGCGAACTTTACGAAGTTCGTCGATCCACATGCAGATGTCCCCATGCCCACGTTTGACGCTCCGGATCTTCAACGTCTCGCCACTAACTTACTCGCCTCGGCCGGCGCACCGGCCGAACTTGCGCACATCGTCGCCGAGCACCTGATCAACGCCAATCTCGCCGGACACGACTCGCACGGCGTGCTCCGCGTGCTGCAATACGTCGATGGCATTCAAAGCGGCTTGATCGTCCCGGCGGCCGAGATGACCGTGGTCAACCGCTTCGCGGCCGGAGCGGTCGTCGACGGTGGCGGCGGCTTTGGCCAGGTCATTGGCCGGCAGGCAACGCTCCTGGCCATGGAAATCGCCAAGGCCACCGGCGTCGGTGCGGTCACTGCCTGCCACTGCCATCACACCGGACGCATCGCGACGTACACCGAAATGTGCGCAAAAGCCGGATTCGTCGGCATCGCGGTGGTCAATTCCGGCGGCGGAGCTCAGGTCGTCCCGCCGTTTGGAGGACTTGGCCGACGACTCTCCACGAACCCCATTTCTATCGCCGTGCCCTCCGGCGGCGAGCACCCGATCGTGCTCGACATGGCAACGACCGTCGCGCCCGAGGGTAAAGTGCGCGCCGCGTTTCAAGCCGGTAAGCCTGTCCCAACCGGCTGGCTGATGGACGCCAAAGGACAAACGACCAACGATGCGGGACAACTGTATGCCGACCCGCCCGGCGCCCTGGTCCCCATCGGCGGCATCGTGGCGTACAAAGGATTCGGGCTGAGCCTGATGATCGACATCCTGGCCGGCATCCTTAGCGGAGCCGGCGGCTGCCAGCCCGATCGGCAATACCCGGGCGATGGCTTTTTCCTGGTCGCCGTCGACGTCGAGCGCTTCCGGCCGCTAGCCGATTTCCGCCACGAGGTAGCCGCGCTAGCCGACTACATCCACAGCTCGCCAACCATCGAAGGCGTCGAGAAAGTCTACGTTCCAGGCGAGATCGAACTCGAACGCCGAGCCGCCCGCCTGCGTGAAGGAATCTTCGTGGAGGAAGGGACTTGGGACTTATTGGCAAAGCTGTGCGTTCGGTTTGGAATTGCCGTGCCGTAGAGTTCGCAGTACTCGACTGTTAAGGACGCTTGGATAGCCTTTGCTCTAGTGCAGCCGCTTGAGCGTGATCGACATCCCCAGAATCCACGTTCACCTCCCTCAAACCTGGCAGCTTTTCGAGAATTGCAATCGCGTCATTCGTAATACGCGTGTTGCTAAGAGTAATCCTTTTGAGATTCTTCAAACCCGCGAACTGTCTTAGTCCAGCATCCGAGATATCCGTTCCGTTTAGCCGAAGCTCAACAAGGTTTCCCAACTTGCCGAGTTCCGCGGCCGACGCGTCGGTCAGCCACGTGTGATCGAGATCAAGATACCGGAGGGCCGTGAGCCGCCCTAGGCAACGCGCCCCTTCGTCATTGATTGGATTCAATGCCAACTCAAGAAATCGCAGCTTCGTCAGGTTGGCGATGGCGCAAACTCCAGCGTCCCCAATTCCAGTGTCGCTTAGGCGGAGACACTCAAGCTTCTCGAAGGTTCCAATGCGGATCGCGGTTTCGTCGGTAAGTGCGTTCCGTGCGAGATCCAGATAGGTCACGTTGTCGGTGGCTGTGAAAAGTTGAAACTGTTCATTAGAGATCAATCGGTTGCCAATCGACAATGAAACAACTCGACCAAACTCGTTGCAAAGTCGGATGTCATCATCCGTGACACGAGTCAAAGATGAAGTTGCAACATGAAACTCTCCCAGCGGCAGCCAAAAGCACGCGGCCTCGAGAAATGTCGCTCGCGGCGGATACGTAGTGCGTCCGTCTCCGATATCCTTCCACACATACCAGCCATTGTGGATGGCTCCAGAAAATTGCGTCGTTGACGCGATGCGCCCTTCGCTCTTGGCGTGTGCCTCAAGAGTTTGGGCAATGGCCACGTCACGGTTAACTTGTTGCCAACGTCGAACAACCATGGCTAGCACTACGCAGAGAATTGCCGTTACGGCGAGCAGAGTTCGCAATCGAAAAGAGGGGAGCACTCGCCTCATCATTTCACTCTCGCCGACTCACCGCTGGCTGGTTGAATTTCATTGCGGCCCGCAAGGCTTGGTCACTTCACCTTCTGTTCTCTGCCCGCTTGCTTCCCATTTCCTTGGGGCACATCGGCATACCGAATCGATGCTCGGCCGCTCAGCCGCTCGGCGAGCGCCGGAATTGCCACGCTTAGCGCGTCCTCGATCCGCTTGGCCAGCACGAACTTCATCTCCTTGCGCACTTCGTCCGGCAGCTCGGGTAAGTCCTTGGCGTTTTGCTCGGGCAGAATGACCGTCTGGATGCCGGCACGCCGGGCGGCTAGCACCTTTTCCTTGATGCCGCCGACCGGAAGCACCAGGCCCGTGAGTGTGATTTCGCCGGTCATGGCCGTGTCGCCGCGGGTTGGTTCTCCGCTGTACATGGAGGCCAAGGCCGCGGCCATCGCCACTCCGGCCGACGGGCCGTCCTTGGGAATCGCGCCGGCCGGCACGTGAATGTGTACGCCGGACGACTTGAGCGCTTCCTCGCTGATACCCAGCGCCGCCGCCTGCGACCAGATGTAGCTCTGCGCCGCTCGGCGCTCTCGCGCATCACTTCACCCAGTTGACCGGTGAGCATCAGATCGTGTCCGCCGGGCAAGTTGAGCGCCTCGATGTAAAGTACCTCGCCGCCGGTCTCGGTCCAGGCCAGCCCGGTGGACACGCCGGCGGGCAACGTTTCTCTAACGCGTTCGAGAAAGAACCGCTCGGGACCAAGCATGTCGCCCAGATCCTCGGGACGAATCGTTGTCGCCTGCCCCTTCTCCTCGGCAAAACCAACAGCCACTTTGCGGGCCAACTGGCCGATCAATCGCTCAAGCTGCCGCACGCCTGCTTCGCGCGTGTAATGCGTGATCACTTCGCGCAGGGTTTCGTCCGGAAACTGAATTTGCTCGTCCGTGAGCCCGGTTTGCTTGAGCTGCCGGGCAATCAGGTAGCGGCGAGCGATTTGCACCTTCTCTTCCTCGCTGTAACCGGTGAGCCGCAGGATTTCCATGCGGTCCAGCAGTGGCCGCGGAATGGTATCAAGCGTGTTGGCCGTGGCGATGAAGAACGTCCGCGACAGGTCGAACGGCAGATTCAAGTAGTTGTCGCGAAACTCAAAGTTCTGCGCCGGATCGAGAATTTCCAACAGCGCCGCTGAGGGATCGCCGCGATAGTCGCGTCCCAGCTTGTCGACCTCGTCGAGCATCAGCAATGGATTGCGCACCCCGGCGCGGCGAATCGCCTGCAAAATCCGCCCGGGCATGGCCCCAATATACGTGCGGCGATGCCCGCGCAATTCCGACTCGTCGTGCATGCCGCCCAGGCTCATCCGCTCAAACTTGCGTCCCAGCGCCCGGGCAATCGATTGACCGAGCGACGTCTTGCCGACGCCCGGCGGCCCCACGAAACAGAGGATCGGAGCCTTGGCGCCCGGGTTGAGTTTCAGCACGGCCAACTGCTCGACGATCCGCTCCTTGATCTCCTTGAGGTCATAGTGATCCTCGTCCAGAACTTGCCGTGCCCGGGCAAGGTCAAGATTGTCCTCGGTCGTCTTGGTCCAGGGGAGTTCCAGAATCAGCTCGAGGTAGGAACGCGTAATCTGATAGTCGGGCGCCGCGGTGGGCAAGCGTTCGAGGCGTCCCAACTCGCGCTCGGCCTCCTTGCGCACGTCGTCGGGCAGTTCGGTCTCGGTCAGCCGGCTGCGAAGTTCATCGACCTCCCCCTGCTCGCCGCCCCCTTCTCCCAACTCCTCCTGGATCGCCCGTAGTTGTTGCCGCAGATGATACTCGCGCTGTTCGCGGCTCATTTCCGATTGGGCCTGGCTGGCGATCTTTTGTCGCAGCTCGGTAATCTGCATTTCGTGCGCGAGGAATTCATGCATGAGCCGCAGCGCGGCCAGCCGCGAGTTCGCCTCGAGCAGCTGCTGTTCCTTTTCCAGTTCCAGGCTCAGCATCGACGCCAACATATAGGCTTTGTGCAGGGGGTCTTTGAACTGCGACAAGATTTGCGCGATGCTGAGCTGGGCCTCGGCGCCGGCCATCGCCTGAATTTGCCCGGCCTGATCGACAATGTTGCGCTCCAGCGCGTCGATCTCGTCTCCCTTGTCGTCTGGCTCGGCCAGTTCTCGGGCGTTGGCCTGCAAGTACGGAGAGCCCACGGTTGGCTCGACGATTTCCATCCGCCGCGTTCCCTGCACGATCATTTGGATCGTGCCCGTCGTCCGCTCCAGCCGCTTGATAACGGCCTCGGTCCCCACCGTATAGAGCTGTTCGAACGTGGGTTCCTCGACACGTCCGTCTCGTTGGGCCACGATCAGGATCGTCTTATCCTCGCTCGCCGAGGCGGCTTCCACCGCGGCGATGGAACGCTCTCGCCCCACCGACAACGGCATCAGCAGATACGGATAGAGCACCGTGTTCTTGATCGGTAGCACCGGGAGCGTGCGAGTTTGTTCGGGGGCATTCACCGGGGATTCTCCTTGCACGTAAGCTGCACGAAGAGCATTCCATCTTGAAAACGCGTGGCGACGTCCATCGTGTTGACCTCGCAGGGAAGATCCAACGATCGCTCAAAGCGGTTGTAGGAAATCTCCATGCAATACGACTGCTGGTTCCCTTCGACTCGCAAGTCGCGGCGCATGCCGCGCACGGTGACCGTCCGCCCTGCCAACAACACCTCGACGTCCTGGGGCGCCACGCCGGCCAGCTCATACTTGAGCAGCCACCCGTGCACCGTTTGATAGGCGTCGACCGCCGGACGCCAAAACGGCCGACCAAACGAGCCGGCCGCCGCCACAAACAGTTCGCCAAAGTGCCGCGAGTGAGAATCCATGTGGCTCAGTGGGTCAGACGCCGTGGAACCGGTAGGGACAAAGGAGATCCGCCTCGCTGCCACCCCAAGTCCCTCGGGGTGCAAAGCACATGCCGTGAGCCCGCCAACCTTGCCAGTGTCAGCGACGTTCGGTCTGGCGCATTTTTTGCTATCCGGATGCAAAAGTCAAAGGTTCGCCCGCAACTCGCGCAACAAGGCGGAATCGCAACGAAGGTGCTAAAATGAACGACAACTTGGCTGGCAAGAGAATAGCCATCCCGGTCAATGCCAAGCTAGTCGAAGAAGAAGATGTTTACACCAACGCGCCGGCAGGATCGCGTTAGTCGTACCCTCGGTTGTCACGAAGCATCCGCCAAACCAAGGAGACGCAAGTGGAACTCAACGACCAACGCGAGCAGAAGCCCCGGCTGCTGGCCCTCCGCAAACGACTTATTAGCGACGTCACTTCCACCGAGGAAGCGCTCCGCGAAGATATCATGTCGGCAGGTGGGCATAGCGCTTCGCGGATGCACCCCGGCGATCAGGATGTCGAAGGACTCGACGAGCAACTCGTCCTCGCTCAAAACGAAGAGCAACTCCTCGAGCAGGTAGAAGCGGCGCTCGAGCGAATCGAGGCGGGAACCTATGGAACCTGCGAGGACTGCGATCGCGAAATCGCTCGGGCGCGATTGAAGGCCGTCCCGTACACGGCCTGGTGCATCGATTGCGCCCGCAGCCATCCGCTGTAGGTGCGCGGCTGCTAGCGAGCCAGCAAGTGCAGCAACTCGTCGGCCGCTTGCGTTTCGTCGAGTTCGTGACGCTTCCAGCGGTCGATCACGGTTTCCACGCTTTGGGCTCGACTGTGGAACCGCTCGGCCAGGACTTGTTGCGCGCGGCGGAGCAGCTCGGCGCGTCTTCGTTTGGGGCGCCGCGCCGCGGCGCTCGAACAACGGCTTCCCAGAGCTTATCGATGCCTTGCCCCGTGCGCGAACTGACGCGCAGCACCGCGATATCGCGGCAGCCAGGCAGACTGAGCAGCTCCTTCACCTGGCCCTCGGTCTTCTCGGCCCCGGCCAGATCCGCCTTATGCACCACGACCACGTCGGCCACTTCCAACAACCCGGCCTTTTCCCACTGTAGTTCGTCGCCGCTCTCGGGCTGCACGAGCAACACCACGACGTCGGCCAGGTCGCGGACGGCCGTGTCTCCCTGCCCGGCGCCGACCGTTTCGAGCAGGATCACGTCGAAGCCAAACCTGGCCAGCAGGCGAATCATTAGCTCCACGTGCTCGGCCACGGCCTGATGTCCGCTCGCCGCCGCCAGGCTGCGAATGTACAAGCCGGCGTCATCCGGCCGGTTGGGCATGCGAATCCGGTCTCCCAACAGTGCTCCACCTGTCAGCGGACTCTGCGGGTCGCAGGCCAAAATGGCCACCGACTGCTCCTGCTGGCGCAAATGTTCAGCCAGCTTGCCGACCAGCGAGCTCTTGCCGACGCCGGCGTTGCCGGTAATCGCCACCACGGGCGTCCCGGTCGACCGCGGCCCAACCGCCGCGCGGATTTCCTCGAGTTGTTCGTTCCGCGAAACCAGGGTAAGCAACCGAGCCAGGGCCAGTCGATCCTTATTCTCCAGACGCGCCAACAGATCGCTAAGCATGCGTCCGGCTCCCCTCGTCGCGCAAGAATGCGATAATCTCGTTCATCGCCGTGCCGGGCCCAAACACCCGGGCCACGCCGATCTCGCGGAGCTTCGGAATATCGGCCTCGGGAATGATTCCACCCACCAATACACCAACATGGTCCAGGCCTTCGGCTTTCAGCAACTCGATGATTCTCGGCACCAGCGTCATGTGCGTGCCGCTGAGCAGGCTAATGCCAAGCCAGTCGGCGTCTTCGTCCGCCACGGTGCGCACCACCGCCTCCGGCGATTGCCAGAGTCCCGGATAAATCACGTGGAAACCAGCATCGCGCAAGGCGCGCGTCACCACCTTGACCCCGCGGTCGTGTCCGTCCAGGCCAACCTTGGCGAGAACAATTCGTAACGGGGGTTGCTCGTTCATGATCGGCCCTTTTGCTAACTCTTCCAAATACTCAAGTCCAACCCCGTCAACTCGGCCAAACGCGCGTTGGAAGCGTCAAATTCCCGTGCCAGTTTCTCTTTCAGCTCAGGTGGAAACTTCGGTTTCGGACGCGGATACAAGTAATTGATGCGCCGCATCAAGCGGTAAGGCTTGCTTTCGCTGCCGAAAACTTTTTTCGTGACCCACATCGATAACGGACTGGCCGGCAAGGTGGTCGTGTTCGAAGCCATTGGCGGCGGCTCGGCCTCGAATTCGTCCAATCCGAGAAAACGGAGAACCTTGTTCAGTTCCTCCAGCGGCTGGGAAATCAAGTGCATGAACACCAGGAAATGCATCTGGTCGCGCTCAAATAACGTCAGAAAGTGCTCGACCTGATCGGCATACTTGCTGCGCTCGATGTAGTTGCGAAAACGATCCCGATTCTTGTTCTCCAATTCGCGCTCGACGGCCGTCGGAAAGTCGGCAAGTTCCGAGCCATTCTTGAGCGAGTGCAGGTAATTCGAAAAGGTCCGTTGCACCGGATTGCGAAAAATCCAAACCAGCTTGACATTCGGACACAAATCCTTGATCCGCTGCGCACAGTTCTTCTGGTAGGAGTACGTCGGCGTCTTTTCGCCAATCGTCATTTCCGCGATTCGATCCGGGGGACAGCCTTCAGTCAACTTCCGCGAATACCAGCCCGGTCCACGGGCAAAATTTCGCTCGTTGTTGAAAAACTGAACTTCCTGCTCGGGAATCCAAATCGCCGGATGCACGCTCAGATAGTCGGCCAACGTGGTCGTGCCCGACTTCATCGTGCCCACGATCAGGAAATCGGGGACTACCTCGGCTGTCGACATTGCCGTGTTCCTGCTGCGGCTGGTTGCGGCATCTTCGATCATCGGAAGGCCCTACCAACCAGGAGATCTAAAACGGGAGTCTTGCGGAGAAGTGAGCTGTTACACCACCGCCGTATCACAACGACCGTAAACGTCTGCCAGCGCATGCATTGTTTCGCCCACAGTGGCGCGGGAGCGGGCAGCCTCGATCAGCGACGGCAGGAGATTCTCCTTGGCTTCGGCCGCGCGGCGCACAGCATCGAGTGCGCGGTGGACGTCCTGCCGGCTGCGATCGGCCTTCACGCGATCGAGCGCGGCAACCTGCTCGGTTTCCACGGCTTGATCAATCTGCAGGATGTCGAGCGGCTTCTCCTCAGTTTCCTGGAAAGCGTTGACGCCCACTATCAGCTTGTGCCTGGCGTCGACTTCTCGCTGGTATTCAAACGCCGCCTCGGCAATCTCCCGGCGGAAAAACCCCCGATCAATCGCCGCCAGCATGCCCCCCAGCTCGTCGATTCGTTCAAAGTATCGACGCGCCTCGTCGGCCATTTGCCGGGTGAGTGTTTCCACAAAGTAGCTGCCACCCACGGGGTCCGCCGTATTCGTGACACCCGTCTCATAGGCCAACACCTGCTGCGTGCGCAAGGCCAGCGTCACGGCATGCTCCGAAGGGAGCGCCAGTGTCTCATCCATGCTATTGGTATGCAGCGACTGGCAACCGCCGAGCACCGCGGCTAGAGCTTGATAGGCCACGCGAATCAAATTTACTTCGGGTTGCTTGTCTTGTAACGAACATCCCGCCGTCTGGGCATGGAACCGCAGCTTCCACGAGGCTTCCTTCTTCGCGCCGTAGTGATTCCGCAGCCGGTCGGCCCACACGCTGCGCGCGCGCGGTATTTCGCGATTTCCTCGAACAGGTCGTTATGGGCGTTGAAGAAGAAGCTCAACCTGCCGGCAAACTGATCGACGTCCAGTCCGCGCTCCAGCGACTGGTCGACGTAGTGAAAACCGTCCGCCAGCGTGAATGCGAGCTCCTGCGCGGCGGTGGAACCCGCCTCGCGAATGTGATAACCGCTGATCGACACCGGATTCCATTGCGGCACGTGGTGCGCGCAGAACTCGACCACGTCGATCGCCAACCGCACCGACGGCTCGGGCGGAAAGAAGATTTCGTTCTGAGCGTGAAACTCCTTGAGCGTGTCGTTTTGAATCGTACCCCGCATCTTTTTCCAGTCGAAGCCGCGGTCCTCGGCATTGGCCAGGTAGAAGGCCATCACGATGGCCGCCGGCGCGTTGATCGTCATCGACACCGACAGCTTTTCGATGTCGATGCCGTCGAACAATTGCCGCATGTCGTCGATGGTGTCCATCGCCACGCCCAAGCGGCCAACTTCGCCAAAGGAACGGGGATCGTCGCTGTCGAGACCCATCAACGTGGGCAAGTCGAACGCCGTGCTCAGACCGGTCTGCCCCTTGGCGACCAGGAACTTGAATCGCTCGTTCGTCTGCCGCGCGGTACCGAAGCCGGCAAACTGCCGCATCGTCCACAACCGTCCGCGATACATCGTGGCATGCACGCCACGCGTATACGGATACTGCCCCGGATAGCCCAACTCGCTGTCATAATCGAAGCCGTCGAGATTGTCCGGCGTGTACAGTGGATCGATGGGCACGCTGCTCACCGTCGTCGGTGGCAACGCAGGTGGCGGGGCCTTTTCGATTTCCGCTTGCCACTTGGCCCAAAGCTTGCGATCCATGGCGGTAGCCATTGGCGGAGTTCCTCAAATCACGAAAGCTGGAACCAGCACGAGGGTTGGAAACCTTTAGTTTAGAATCGCCCACGGGGCGTAACAAGGCGGCATCACTTTCCCCAACGGGGCGGCCGGCGCTCCAAAAACGCCTGCATTCCCTCGATCGCATCCGCCGCCCGGGCGTTTTCCACCATGATCTTTTCGGTCAGCGCGTACGCCTGCTCCACGTCGAGGGCAATCTGATCGTAAAACGCCTTCTTACCCAGACCGATCGTGTACGGACTGGCCATGGCAATCTGTTGGGCGAGCCTCATCGTGGCCTCGGGGAGCTCTTCGCGCGCGACCACCCGATTGACCAACCCGATCCGCTCGGCTTCGCGGGCCGCCACGGGCTCGGCGGTCAGCAGCATCTCCATCGCTTTCTTGGGGCTGATCACCCGCGAGATGGCCACCGCTGGCGTCGAGCAGAACAGCCCGATTTTGATGCCCGGCGTGGCAAAGCTGGCTTCCTCGGCCGCGACGATCAAATCGCAGGTGGCCGCCAACTGACAGCCGGCCGCGGTGGCAATGCCCTGTACCTCGGCAATGACCGGTAGCGAAAGCCCGCGAATCATCTGCATCACTTCCGAGCAGAGTGCGAACAGACTCTCGCGCTCCGCGTCGGATGCTTCGACGACCTCGCGCAGGTCGTGCCCCGCCGAAAACACGTTTCCGGTCGAACGCAGAATGACGCACTTCACATCGCCATCGGCTTCGGCCGAATCCAGGCTCTTCACGAGCTGCCGCAGCGCCATCCGCGAAAGCACGTTTCGCCGCTCGGGATTGTTGAGCGCGATCAGTCCGATTTCGCCCTCGACACTGAAATCAACGACCGATTTTTCCATCGTGCCTCCCCCTTTGCGCCACTACACCCAAATGTCGCTCGTGCAGTCACCGCCCGGGAAACGCATCTCATGCGCCCGCGCCGGACCACCAGGTTCCTGGCCAAAATCGACGTAGAAGTCTTCGTTCAGTTTCATGCCACCAGCCGGGTCGCAGTCGATCCGCATCAGCGACGAGCCGGCTTTCGCCATCTCGGGGTAGAACTCGTTGTCCCAACTGCTGTACAGAGAATTGGTAACGTACAACCGCCGCCCATCCAGACTAAGCTGCAACATTTGCGGACCGCCCACGAAGTCGCGGTCGCGAAACTTGCCCGAGCGTCCAATCACGCCCCCCAACCACAATTGGCCGGTTAGTTTCGGCTCGGCCGGATCGCTGATGTCGTATTGCCGCAGATCGCCGTGCAGCCAGTTTGAGAAATACAAGAATTTATCGTCCATCGACACCAGCAAGTCGGTGATCAGTCCCGGCACGGGAAACGGCCAGCCCTTGGTTTCGACCGGCTCGACTTCGATCACTTTCTCGACCTGCCACTGGCCATTGGCCTGATGCCAATGCCACATCGTGCTCGACAGGGCCGCGCCGACGAATCCGTGCGTGCTGTCCGGATCGTGGTGGAACCGCACTTCCAGTGGAATCATGCCCTGCGGACCCAGATCGATCTTTTCGACCAGCTTCCGCGCGTCCCAATCCCAAAACAGCAGCGAGTGCCCGTACTTTCCGGCCTCGACGTCCTTCAGGTCGAATCCGCCGCCGAACGTTTTTGGCGCGCCCCACTCGCTGGAAACCATCACGTTGTGCCGCGGTTGGTACCAGAAGTCGTAGTTGAACTCCAGCCCGCTATGCTTCGGTTCCCAGTGACCGGCGACCTCGAATTTTTCGTTCAGCAGCAGAAAACCGCCCGGCGTGTCGCCCTGGGCGTCGCCGAGCATCGAGATCATGATTTGCCCGTTCGGCAGGCAATGCACGGTGTGCGGGGCGCTCAGATTGGTCCGAGCGGCAATCTGCTGGCCGTCGATCACCTTGTGCAGCTTTGTCGCCCGCGGGTGCTCGGCATCGAGAACATGAATGTTTCCGGACTTCAAACCCGGCACGATCAAATAGCGCCGCATCGCGCCTTCTTTGCCGTGGCAACTGCTGCAGGCATTCCAGCCGAAGTGATGCAACTCGTCGCCCGGCGTGGGCATCATCACGCGGTGCACCACTTTTGAATACGTTCTGGAGCTCGGATCCACGTCGACCACCGCCAGATAGTCCGGCTGCGCGTCGTTGATTCCAACCCGCAGGGCCGTCACGAACAAGTCTCGTTCGCGTGGTGAAGCCATCGCCTCGGCGGGGGAGGCATAGGTGCGGCAGACTTCCTGATCGGTTTCATGTGCGCGTCCGCGCCGCAAAAGCAAGTTACTCGACAAGGTCGCCGCGGCCGCGGTGACAAGAAACTCACGTCGTCGCATGGCAACAGTCTCCCGGTGGTTCTCGCGGAGAGAAATGAGGTGCCCTGGGCTTCGGTACGGAACGAACTGCCAGAAGAGGTCTTAGCCCGCAGACAATTATATCTCTTTCGCGGCCCCTGTCCGCGACATTCCGCCGGCTTCGGTTCGCTCGACGCGGTCAAACCGCTGATAGTCGGAAAGCGAACGCGGGGGGATTGCCACTCGAACCGCGTTCAGCACCGCCACCAGGTCGATCACTTCCTGGGCGACGGCGCCGGCCACGGGCGGCAGGTAGCCGGCGGCAGCCAAACCCATGCCCACCAGGCTCAGCGTCATTCCCGCCAGGGCACTCTCCAGGGCCACGCGGCGCATGCGACGGCCGATGTGCAGGAATTCATCGACTCTGGCGAGCGAGGTGTCCATGATAACCGCCCCGGCCGCTTCCGACGTGATGTCGCTGTTTTGGCCGAAGGCAATTCCCACCGTAGCGGCGGTCAGCGCCGGCGCATCGTTGATGCCGTCGCCAAGAAACAGCGTCTTCGCTTGGGACGTCTCGCGCCGCACCAGTTCCAGTTTTTGTTCGGGGCTTTGGCCAGCGTAGATTTCGGTGATGCCGACCTGATCAGCCAGATAGCGGACCTCGCTTTCGCGATCTCCCGAGACGAGCAGGATCCGCTCGATATGGTGCTGAGGGCGCAAATGCCCCACGAAGGAAAATCCCTCGGCCCGCGGTTCGTCGCGAAAGCCATAGGTCGCCGCATAGCGGCCGTCGATGGCCACGCAACACTCAAGTCCACCCACCGTCGGCGGAAAATTCGCGCCGGCGTCCGGATCGAGTGCTTCAATTTGTTTTCGGCTGGCGATACGGACTTCGTGACCATCGACCGTGCCGGCCAGGCCTTCGCCCGGCAATTCTCCAACGGCACTGGCATCGAGCAATTTTAGCTCTTCCGCTTGCGCGGCCTCGAGAAGTGCGGCGGCCAACGGATGCTTGGAGTAGCGTTCCAGGCTGGCCGCGAAAAGCAACACACGCCGCCGGTCGCCGTCGGCTGCAACGTACTGCGCAATCAAGTGCGGTTTGCCGTAGGTGAGCGTGCCGGTCTTGTCCAGAATCACCACGCGGCATTTTTCCACCTGCTCAAGGATGGCCGGGTCCTTGATGATGATCCCGCGCCGCGCGGCCAGCGAAATCGATCCGATGATTGCCACGGGAATCGCAATCAACAGCGGACATGGAGTCGCCACCACCAGCACCGCCAAGAAGCGAATCGGGTCGCCGCTGACCGTCCAGGCCGCCACGGCAATCGCCACCGCCAGGGGCGTGTAGAATGCCCCCAGCTGATCTCCCAGCCGGCGAATGCGCGGCCGCTGCTGTTCGCTGCCGCGCATCACCTGCATGATCTTGGCATAGCGCGAGTCGACCGCCAGGCGGCTGGCCTCGATCGTCAGTGCGGAATGGCCGTTAATGGCCCCCGACAGAACCGTCGAACCGGGCGTCTTCGACATCAAATAGGGTTCGCCGGTCAGATACGACTCGTCCATTACCCCATGCCCGAGCACGACGATGCCGTCAACCGGACAGATTTCGTGCGGCAAGACAACCAATTGGTCTCCCACCGCCACGTCGTCGAGCGCCACGTCGAGCAGGCCGCCGTCTTGCTTGCGATGCGCCAGCGACGGCATGCGACGGGCCAGCGCGTCGAGCACGCTGGACGCACTCCGCACGGCGTAATTCTCCAAGGCGCCGCCGCCCGAGAGCATCAACACCACCAACGTGCCAGCCAGGTACTCTTCGAGCAACACCGAGGTCACAATCGAAATACCGGCCAGCAGATCCGAACCGAACTGCCGGCGCCAGGCGCGTACCGCCAATTCGAAGACGAGCGGAACGCCCCCCATCGCGAGCGCGAAAATCAGCGGCGCTTTCGCCCACCGCGCTTCGAGCCCCACGGCAAACCGCAGGACCAAATAAGTGGCAATCGCGGCTAGCGCCAGGCTGGCAATCAGCGCATCCTTGCGCGCCACCCACGTCGACCAGAGCGACCGAGCCCTGGTACCCCGGAGCAATGCAGCGGACGCAAAGGTTGAACTCAGGGTTTTCGTGGTGCAGCCTCGGCCGGATTATCGCGGACGACTTTGTGACAATTGACGCAACTCAACGTCAATTGGACGTAAGCCAGGGCCGCGCCGTCAAGTTGCTCGGCTTCCGCCGTGCGAATCAACTGGTCGTTGGCGTTCTCGAAGATCCGCAACTGAGATCGATACGCAGGCACGCTGGCTCGCACCCATTTTTCAAGCTGCGTCAAAGCACTCATCGAGCGGGCACTCTTGGCGATCTCTTCATAGTCCTCTTTCGCCAGGCCTTCCAGAATCCGCTCGCTGTACTCGACCTTCTTCTTCATCCAAAAGCTGCCCGGCTCCTCATGCTGAGGTTCCTCGGCGATTGCTCCGGCCACCAGCGCGGTCAACACCAGGCCGCAGGTCAGTACTATGCATGTTTTCATCACCGCCAGACTCCTTCTGAAAACGTGGGAACTCGGGACGATTGCCGCAAGAAAGTTTACTTTGCAATCGGCGGGCCGAAACTCGCCACTCCGCAGGCATGCCCAGAATTCGGTAGCTTGCCTTCAACGGGCGGCGCCTTAAGCTGATAGCAGCGTGCGAATTGGCTCAGGCCATGCATTTTGAGCACACTGCCGGAAAATTGCCCAGCCCAGCTTCGCAAGTTGTCGAACGCATCAGCCCTTGGCATACGGATTGCATTTGCACGGTGCTCCAGGTCCACAGGAAGGTACTTCCATGTTCGAACTCAATACCCTGCTGCTGCCGGTCGATCTTTCGCCTATTTCCCGCGGCGTCTTTGAGCGGGCCCTGGAACTGGTTCGCGGCGACGATGCCGCTCTGATCCTGTTGCATGCCATCGACCCGGCGCTGGTCGAATTTGCCACCGGGCTGGGATTTGAAGCGCGCGAGATGATTGTCGAAAAGATGAGAGCCCAGGCGGAGCAGGAACTCGCTTCACTCAAAGAGAGCGCCGGCGATCGCGTTGAAGTGCAAACGATCGTCTGCGAGGGGGTGCCCTTCGTCGAAATCCTCCGCAAGGCCGAGGACTTCGAAGTCGACGCCATTCTCATGGGTCGCTTTGGTTCGCGAGGGCCGATCGAAAAGCTGCTCTTCGGCACCACGGCCGAGCACGTGATGCGAGGATCGCTGCGAACCGTGATCGTAGTACCGGTCGAAACGTAAGGTATTCGGCGCTGTCACCACCGCTGGCGGCCGTCCGCTTCGGCGAACGGCTCGCGAAATCACTCGCTCAATTCCGCACGTAGCCGCTGGGCGAGTTCCGCGGTCCGCTCGTCGTCCAGATGCAGCGGATTGATCGTCAACACTCCCTGCGCCAGCCGCGCATGCCCCACATAGCATGGCGGCGAACCCGCTCGTAACCGCCGGCACACCTCAACGGCGCTGCGACCAAGTTTCGTCTCGTCGACCACGATTTCAAGGATCGGCAGCCGCTCGCCGTCCGAACCATGCAGCCGGCAGCGAACCGGCCGATCGGACAGCGCTCCGGCGATGTTCTCCAATTGCCGTTCATAAACGGGTAGTTGCGCGTCGTACTCGCCGCTCTCAAATGCTTCTAGCGCCACCAGCAGGGCCACGATCTGCTCCTTCGCCACCTTGAACCCGCGGCCGATCCCGTGCCGTGGCATGCCTGGCAGCTTGTCTCGGTCGATCAGCTCCGCCGGCGGATCCCAGAGCTCCAGATGATCGTCCATGTCGAGCATCTGCAGCGCCGCCGACCCAATCAATTCACGACGTCCACACAGGATGCCGCTCGCCTGCGGACCACCGATTGCCTTGCCACCGCTAAATGCCACCAGATCGGCACGGCTGGCAGCGATCGACTTCAGATTCGCCCGCGGCGGCAACTCACCGGCCGCGTCGACCAGCACCGGCAGATAATGCTTGTGTGCGATGTTCACCAGCTCGTCCAGCGGAGGCCGCGCTCCGTCGGTCATGACGTACAGCACGCCCGCGGTTCGCGGACCAAAGGCCGCTTCATACTCCCAGGCCTCGGTTCGCCTCACGCCCGACCCGGCCACCAGTTCATTACAACCGACTTCCACGAGCCGCGCACCGGCCGCACGCACGGCATGGTCGTAACCGTTGCGCTGTTCGCGGGCCACCACGAACTCATCGGGAAAATTTTCGCAGCACGGCAAGCGTTCCATTCGCGAGAGGTCGTTTCTCGCCAGGATTGCAGCGGTACCCAGCGTGAGCGCGGCCGCGGCCCCCGAAGTCACCAATCCAGCCTCGGTTCCGGTGGCTGCGGCGATCCGACGACAGGCGACCCCCTGCAACTGTTCGAGCGGCACACACTCACCCGCCGCCTGTCGGAAGGCCTCGAGCACCGCATCGCTCATCGGCGCGCCCCCAAGCCGCGTCACGGCTCCCGAGGCATTGATGATCGGCGTCAGCCCTAATTGCTTGTAGATGTTCACGTTGTTTGTCGCCCGCGTGGAACGAAATCCGGATCGGGTTTCATTCTAATTCCTCACGAGGCCACGTGGCTATGTTCCAGTTCGCGGTCCATTTCGCCAGTTCGACCAGCAACCAGATGATTGCGACGGATACCGTGGCAGGGTAGCATCGTTTTCGACGATTCGCCGGGGCGACCCGAGCTTCGGTCGCCGCGGTTGCCTACCCGACCCTCCTTCCGGCAAACGACGATGCGCGAACTTCTGCGGCCTTCGCCGATGACAATCCCTGGACTTGCCGCGATCGCATGCTGTCTGGCGGTCGGCTTCCCATCGCAGGCATTGGCTCAACGTGGCCAGTTCGACAAGTCACCCATTGTGGCTGCCGACGAAGCCTACATTTTCACGCCGCCCGGCTTCAACCAGGAAGGCAAAGTTGCCGTGGCCGCAGGACCCGATACGGCGCAGCTGAAGGTCACCATCCTCGACCAGTCGACCGGCGAACCGACCCCCTGCCGTGTAAACGTCGTCGGTCCCGACGGCAACTTCTATCAGCCCCAAGACAATCCGCTGTCCGACTATAGCCTCAACGGCACCTGGCCCGACACGCTCTCCGGCAATCGTCCCAGCAAGGCCCCCATCCGCTACTTTGGCCGTTTCTTTTATACGACGGGCGAGTTTCGCGTCGACGTGCCCGCCGGCAAGGTTCGCGTCGAGGTCTGGAAAGGTTTTGAATGTCGCCCGCTGGTACACCAGGTGGAGCTGGAAGCCGGAGAAGAGCGCGACGTCCGCCTGTCGCTTACCGTTACCACGCCCATGGCCCAACAAGGCTGGTACTCGGGCGATCCGCATTTGCATTTCATTCGCGCTACGCGCCCGTGACGACGAGCGAATCTTCGATCTCTTGGAAGCCGAGGACATGCGGTTCGGCATGGTGCTGGCCTACAACGAGACGAACGACTACCCCGGAACGATGCCGGAACTTGTCACCCCGCAGCTTCAGGGGCTGGGAAACAAATCGATTCGCCGCCGGGGCGATTATCAGATCCTCTCAGGTCAGGAGTATCGCAACGTTGTTTCCGGCCACATGCTGCTTTACTTGCGCGATTCGTTGGTGCTGAGCGGTCAACACCTGGACCCTAATCTTGGCCCCGCGTTTGGCGACATCGCCAGCGAGACCCGCCGCCAGGGCGGCTACGCATTCCATGCCCACGGCGGCTATTCCCAGGAAATTTGGGCCGACCTCGTGCAGGGAGCCACCAACGGCGTCGAGCTGTTGCAATTCGGCATCTATCGCGGCATCGGACTACAGGGCTGGTACCACGTGCTCAACGGTGGGTTCCGCTTTCCCGGAATCGGCGCCTGCGATTATCCCGCCTGCCGCAAACTGGGCGATTCGCGGACCTACGTCCACATCGACGGCGAGCCGACGTTTGAAAAATGGCTCGCAGCCGCCGCGGCCGGCCAAAGCTTCATGACGAGCGGGCCACTCGTGCTGTTGGAAGTCGACGGCAAGCGGCCTGGCGACGTGATTACAACCGACGACGGAAAACCCAAGCAGTGTACCGCTCGTATCGTCGTCCGCAGCGAAACCTGCCCCGTGACCGACGTGCAACTGATCGTTAACGGCCGGGTCGTCGAATCGATCAAAGCTCAGCCGAAGCCAGAAGGCGGCCAGCAGATCGAACTGGAAAAGACCGTGGAAATCACCGAGCCCTCGTGGATTGCCGCCCGGGCGTTCTCCACTTCGCCCACCGGCAGCGCCGATGCCGAAGCCCATACGAATCCCGTCTACGTCGATTTGGACGGCCGCCGCCCGTTTTCCCATTCGTCCGCAAATTGGCTGATTCAACGCATCGACGAACAGATCGCCGACCACGCTGCCCGCGACGTACCGGAACGCGAGAAGTCCGTCGAGTATTTCCGCCGCTCGCGGGCGATTCTCGTCGAGGCGCAACTGAGTGGCGGAATAGCGAGCGTCACCGCTGGCGACAGCGCGGCTGCTCCCAAAATCGAGGCGCTGGTGAACCAGCACGCGTCGGACGAGGCGCTCGCCGAGTTCCTCAAACCGGTTCCGGCAAAATCACCCGCCGAGGCCCTCAAATCGTTCGAAGTCCTCGACGGCTTCCACCTGGAGCTGGCGGCCCACGAACCGGAAGTCACCGATCCGGTCGCCGCCTGCTTCGACGAGAACGGCGGCATGTACGTGGCCGAAATGACCGACTACCCGTACCGGCCGCAAGATGGGCCGCCGCTGGGTCGCGTGCGTTACCTGCAAGACACCGACGGCGACGGCCGCTACGAGAAGAGTTGGATCTTCGCCCAAGGGTTGGCCTGGCCCACGGGCGTGGTGTGTTGGAAAGGTGGTGTCTACATCGCCGCGGCTCCCGACATTTGGTACTGCCGCGACAACGACGGTGACCACGTCGCCGACGAGCGCGAGCGCGTCTACACCGGCTTCGGCGATCGCAATCAACAGGGGGGCGTCAACAATCTGAATTGGGGCATCGATCACAAGATTTACGGTGCCGGCTCCACCAACGGCGGCGAAATTACGCGCTCCGATCAACAAGACTCGCCGCCGATCGTGCTCTCGGGCCGCGATTTTCGGTTCGACCCGGTCACCGGCAACTTCGAAACGATCACCGGACGCGAACAGTTCGGCAACGCGTTCGATGATTGGTTCAATCGGTTTATCTGCAGCGAGTCGAATCCGCTGGTGCAAGTCGTTTTGCCGCAGCGGTATCTGGCCCGCAATCCGTATCTGGCCGTGTCGAGCGGCTTAAAAGATCTTTCGCCCGGAGTAACGCCCATCTTTCGCATCAGCCCGGTCGAGCGGTGGCGACAAATTCGCTCGACCCGGCGGTTAATCGCGGGCGAGCGCTCGTCGCGTTCAGCCGGCTTGAGTCACAACGTGATGGACGCGGCCGCCGGCCTGACGGTCTATCGGGGCCACGCCTATCCCGAGAAGTACCACGGCGACGTGTTCGTCGGCTGCTCGCAGAACAACCTGATTCATCACCGCAAGCTGATTCCCGACGGAGTCACGTTCCGCAGCGAACGGGCCGATGCCAATTCTGAATTTGTCCGTTCGACCGATACCTGGTTCCGGCCAGTCAATTGCATCAACGCTCCTGACGGAACACTGTACGTGCTCGATATGTCCCGCGAGGTGATCGAATCAATCCATATTGCCAACGACGTGGTGAAGCATCTCGATTTGACCAACGGCCGCGACAAGGGGCGCATCTATCGCCTCGCTCCGCCAGGCTTCAAGACTCCCCCTCAGCCGAAATTGGGTAGCGCCACGACCAGCGAGCTGGCCGAAATATTGGAACATCCCGGCGGTTGGTGGCGAGACACGGCGGCGCGGTTGATCTTCGAGCGGCAGGATCCTTCGATCGTCGACCGACTACGGAAGCGACTGCAAGATGCGCCTTCGTCGGTCGGGCGGATGCACATTCTCTATTCGCTCGACGGCCTGCAGTCGCTCCGCGAAGCAGAACTTTTGGCGGCCCTCTCCGACGTATCACCTCGCGTGCGAGACCACGCGGTACGTTTGGCGGCCGGGCGATTGAACGCGTCCGCTCCGCTGCTGCAAAAAGTCCTGCAACTCGCCGAGGATGAGGATCCCGGCGTGCGATTTCAGGTCGCCTTTGCCTTGGGAGAATCGCCAGATCCTCGCGCCCTGGAAGCACTGGCGGCGATCGCCACGCGCGATGCCGCGGACTCCTGGACCCGCACGGCCGTGCTGTCGTCGTGTGCCACGCGCAGCGGTGAGCTCCTTGGCAAGCTGGTTCGCAGAGCCCCCTGGCTGAAGCTGCCGCAAGCAGACGCATGGTGCCGAGAATTGGCCACGATCGTCGGCGTGCGGAACGATGCCGCGGAAACATCACAAGTGCTCGATCTGGCCGCGACGTTGCCAAACAGTTCTCCGCTCCAACGCACGATCGTCCTCGGATTGGGAAATGAACTGAAACGAACGGGCCGCACGTTGGACGCCGTCAGTGCCTCGACACGTGCCGCCGAAATGGTCGCGCAGTTGCATGATCAGGCAGCTCGCGCGGCGGTCAATGATTCGGCACCGCTCGACGCGCGACTCGCCGCCGTGCGGCTACTGGGGTGCACGGGCAGCGCCACACTGGTCGAGGTGTTAATGCGGCTGGTCGATCCGGCCCAGCCCGAGTCGCTCCAGCTTCTCACCCTGCAAACACTGGCCGGTCAGCAGGAACCCGCGATCGCCGACGGCTTGGTCGCCGTCTGGCAGCGATCAACACCCAAAGTGCAAGAAGAAATCATCGCCGTGCTCACGTCACGCACTTCCTGGTCGATGCGATTATTGGAAGCGTGTGATCGCGGCGCCGTCAATGCTGGGCAGATCTCCGGGCAACGTCGCGTCGCCCTGCTGAATCACCAGGATGACTCCGTGCGCCAGCGGGCCGAAAAGCTGTTTGCGGCCGACAACAGCCCTCGTGGCGAGGCCGTCACCCAATACCAGATGGCGCTATCGCTGTCGGGAGATCCCTCACGCGGCGATCGCGTTTATCAGCGCGAGTGCATGATCTGCCATCGGCTGGCGGATCGTGGATTCGAGGTCGGTCCAAACCTGGCCCTGGTGCGCAATCGCACCGACGGGGCGCTATTGGAAGCGATTCTCGATCCCAACCGCGAAGTACATCCCGGCTTCGTCAACTACGTCGTCATTGATGACAGCGGACGCACCCTCACCGGATTGATCCGCACGGAGACGGCCACCAGCATCACGCTTACGCGCGACAAAGCCGCCAGCGAAACCGTGCTTAAGCAAAACATCGATCAGATCAAAAGCACCGGCAAATCGCTGATGCCCGAAGGACTGGAAAAAAACATCAACCCGCAGGAAATGGCCGACCTGTTGGCGTTCCTCAAACAGATGCAGTACGACATCGGCACGAGGCCGGATTTTGTCGATCCCGAGAAATAGCGAGGACCTGATGCGCGCGATCGCTCCGGCGTCTGTTGTCGTTTGTACGCTGCTGCACGCCGTTCTGACACCGCCCATCGTCATGGCGGCCGATGATCCGACGTCTCTTGAGGCCGCGCTCAAGCAGCCAATCTTGGACGCCGGTCTACCGCTCGCCGAGATGAAGGCCTTTGTCGAACCGCTGATCGTCCAGCCGCCCCGCTGTGCCGATCGAACCGAGTGGCAACGAAGTGCGGCCCGTTTGCGACGCGAAATCCTGGACGGCATTGTGTTTCGCGGCACCGCGGCCAAGTGGCGAGACGCCGAAACCGACGTCCAGTGGCTCGACACGATCCCCGGTGGGCCGGGTTACCAGATCCGCAAGCTGCGGTTCGAGGCGCTTCCCGGCATGTGGATTCCCGCCCTGCTCTACGTGCCCGACAAGCTCACGGGCCGGGTTCCGCTGGCCCTGCACGTCAACGGTCACGATCCCAAGGGCAAAGCCACGGAGTATAAACAGCTTCGCTCGATCAACCTCGCCAAGCGCGGCCTCCTGGTACTCGACATCGAATGGTTCGGCATGGGGCAGCTCCGTACCGAAGGTTTTGCGCACGGGCGAATGAACCAACTTGAATTGTGCGGCGCCAGCGGCCTCGCGCCGTTTTATCTGGCCATGAGCCGCGCGCTCGACCTTGGGCTGGCGCTCGAGAATGCGGATCCCTCGCGGGTCGTTGTCTCAGGGCTATCGGGCGGTGGCTGGCAGACGATTCTTATCAGCAGCCTCGACGAGCGCGTGACGCTGGCGAACCCGGTGGCCGGCTACGGCAGCTTTCACACGAACATCATTTACGGCGACATGGGCGACTCGGAACAGGCTCCCACGGACCTGGCGGCCCTGGCCGACTACACGCACCTGACCGCGCTGCGCACCCGCGGCCGACACTGCTCACCTATAACATCAAGGACGACTGCTGCTTCAAGAGCGGCCACACGCTGGAACCCCTTCTGAACGCCGCCGGCCCCATCTTTCAACTCTATGATGCCCGTTTCAAGCTGCGCGCGCACGTCAACCATACGCCGGGCACGCATAACTTCGAGCAGGACAATCGCGAACAGCTTTACGCTTTCATCGGAAATCATTTCTTTCCCGCCGACAAGGACTACGTGCGTACCGAGATCGACAGCAAGGGCGAGTTGAAAAACGCCGAGCAATTGCTAGTTCCGCTGCCGGAGGGAAACCTTGATTTTCATCTGCTGGCCAGATCACTGGCCGCTCAATTGTCACCCGGCGACAAACTGCCTTCGCATGAGGGTCCGTCGGTGGAGTGGCAGCGCCAGGGCGCGAGCGATTGACCAGGCTGCTGCGCGTTCCGACTTACGAAGTTACCTCCTCCAAGCACGAACCGATCTCCGCAGAGTCGCATCCCACGGCCACCTACCGCCTGACCCTGGGCGGCCATTGGACGGTACCCGCCACGGTCTTCACGCACACCACCAAGGACTCCACCGGGTCCGTGCTGCTTGTTGCCGATGGAGGGCGTGTTTCGCAGTCGGCCGAGGTCAAGCGGCTGCTGGATGCCGGACATCGCGTCATCGCGCTGGACCCCTTGCTCTGGGGCGAATCAAAGCTCAAGGCGGAAGATCCGGACTACGTCTACCCGCTCTTTGTCTCCACGGTTGGCCAGCGACCGCTCGGCATTCAGGCGGCGCAGATCGCGGCCGTGGCCCGCTGGGCGGCCGCCAATTTCAGCGACGCGAGCGCGCCTCGAATCGTGGCCGTCGGCCCGCGGGCGTCGGCCGCCGCGCTAGTCGCGACCGCACTTGAAAGCGAAGCCATCGCGGACATCGAAATGGTCGATGGTCTAACGAGCTTTCACGAGTTGCTCGAGCGAAACGTCGCCGTGGAAACCATGCCCGAACTGTTTGCTTTCGGGCTGCTCGGCGAATTTGACGTACCGCAGCTCGCGGCCCTGGCCGCACCTCGACCGGCGCGCTTTCGCCAGGCCGACGAATGAGCGCGACATGAGTTGGCTCCGCCCGCAAGTTGGGTTACGCTGCTGAGCAGTTTAGTGCGGCCCGACTCGCTGGCCTCGGCTGGCACCCTCCCGTGTACCCGGCGGAGTACCGATGAATTCTTTGGTTCCCCTGTTACTTGCCGACGGCGCCAGCCTTCCTCTGCATGTCCTCGACTTTGTCATCCTGGTCGGCACGGTACTGGGTGTTACCGCCTTCGGCATGTGGATCGGACGCAAGGAATCCGGAACGGCCGATTACTTTCTGGCCGGCAAGAGCGTCGCCTGGTGGGTGGTGGCCGGTTCGATCTTCGGCACCAATGTCAGCTCGCACCACATGGTCGGCATGATGGGCGCCGGCCTCAAGGAGGGCTTTGCCCAGGCCAATTTCGAGTTCGGTGCGATCTTCGGTCTGCTAATGCTTTGTTACTTCTTTCTCCCCTTTTATCGGCAGATGGGCGTTTACACGCTGTCGGAATATCTCGGACGGCGGTTCGACGATCGCAGCCGCTTGCTGTATTCCATCACCAACATGGCGTTCCTGCTGATCCAAATGGTCGGCACGCTGATTCTCGGGGCCCTCACGGTCGAAACACTCCTGTCCGGTTCCGACTATGCCATCAGCTACCAGGCCGCCATTTGGCTATTGGCCGGCGTGGCCGCGGCCTATACGGTCTTCGGTGGACTGAAGGCCGTCATCTATACCGATTTCATCCAAAGCATCCTGCTGCTGATCGGCGGCGGCACGGTCGCGGTGTTGGCCATCTGGCATCCCAACGTGGGTGGCATTTCCGGCCTGCTCGAGCGCCAGCCCGAGAAGTTCCACGTCTTCTTCGAAGCCAGTCACCCGGTGCTCCCCTGGAGCGGCGTGCTCAGCGGGCTGATGGTGCTGCACATGTACTACTGGGGGACCAATCAGTTCATCGTCCAGCGCACGCTGGGCGCCCGCTCTGGCTGGGACGCGCGAACCGGCGTGATCACCGCCGGCTTCTTCAAGTTGCTGATCCCGTTCTTGTGTATCGTGCCGGGCATGGCCGCGGCGTTCATCCTCGACATCAATCCCGAGACCGAAAGTGACACGGCCTTCGCCGGGCTCACTCGGACGCTGCTGCCCGCCGGTTATGGTCTGGTGGGCATCGTCATGGCGGGGCTCGTGGGCGGAATCCTGTCGACGATCGACTCGATGATGAACTCCACGGCCACGCTGTTCACGTTCGACATCTATCGCAAGTACCTGCGCCCCGACTCCTCGGAAATGCATCTGATCTGGGTAGGCCGGTTCGCCATGCTGGCCATGGTCGGTCTGGCCATCCTGCTATCGCTGTACTACGGCCAAACCAAGGGGGGCATCTTCAATAAAATGGCCGACTACAACGCTTACCTGGTGCCCGGCGTCATCGTGGCCTACGTCGCCGGCATCTTGCAGCCGCTGATCACCCGAACGGCGTCCTTCGCCTGCATTCTGGCGGGCCCTTTCTTGTCAGTCGCCTTCGAGCGCGGTGCAGCCGGCCTGTTTGATCACCAGCTCCAGGCATTTCATCGCGCCGGCCTGGCCACCGTCGCCTGCTACGTCGTGATCCTCGTCGTTAGCCTGTTCACCCGGCACGAGCGCGACTCCGAGCGCGAGCACTTCACCTGGCGGCGATTCAAGCAGGAGCGCAGCGGCGAAGCCACGGCATCGCGCCCCTGGTGGCAAAACGACAAGCTGTGGGCCATCCTCCTCGTGGCCTGCACGCTCGGCATGTGCTGGTTCTTTGCTTGAGTGACGCGGGGGCGAGGTTCCCACCGGTCTGCGCGCACCGCAAGCGCGGAAACACGCCTGCGATTACAGCAAGGTCACAACGGCGGCGTTCCCTGGGTTGTGTCGCGACCTACCGTGGCGCCAAAATGGCAACGATTCGCTTCCCCTGGTGCGAAGGGGCCGATTCGATCTTTCCGACTTCTTCCAGCTCTTTGATAACGTGGTCAATCACCTTGCGGCCTTCTTCGATGTGCGCGAGCTCGCGCCGCGGAAGATGACCGATACGACCACTTTGTCCTTGTGCTGCAAGAAGGTTCGCGCCTGGTTGACCTTGAAGCCGATGTCGTGCTCCCCGGTCTTGGGGCGGACGCGGATTTCCTTGATCTTGCTATGATGCGTGTGGCCCTTGGCCAGCCGCTTCTTTTGCTGGTACTTGAACTTCCCGTAGTCCATGATGCGACAAACGGGAGGACGCTCGTTGGGCGCCACCTCAACCAGATCCAAATCTGCCTCGCGTGCCCGGGCCAGTGCCTCGTCGGTGTTAATAATCCCCAGCAGTTCCCCATCGGCCGTGATCACCCGCACCGGCGAAATTCGGATCTGCTCATTGATCCTCTGATTGCGTTCTATACTCGTACCCTTTCCAACAGACAAAGATTTACAGCGATTTACAGCAAATTCTTCCCAGCAAACCGAGTCAGGGGAATGCGAACACCCAGAATCGAATGCGCGTGCGGCACACCCGGAGTCGGCGCAACGCCCCGACGAATACCTGGAATATTGCCGAAACAAAGGCCCGCCGTCAACTACGGTTGCCTTAATACTTTACCGTCTTCCCGCCGCCGGCCGATCTTCCCGCGTCCCGGATCATCCCCGCGGCGGACCACAGACACGCTACACTCGGCATATTCCGCCTTGAGGGCGCGCCTTTCGCACACCTTCGAGCTAGGTTTTTTCCAGGGTTTCGAAAGCTGCCGGCCCGGAGATTCTTCGAGCGATGAAGCGTCCATGGTTGATCTTACCCACGCTGGCCTGCAGTCTGGCTTTTTCCGTTTGGCTGGACCGGCGGATCACCACCCGGGCCGACGCCGGCCAGGATCCCCCAGCCGTCCACCCCGCCGCCGGAGCCTTCCCGCCCACGTTGGCCGATTTGGCCGCCGGAAAACTCCCGCTGGTCGACCTGGCCTGGCCGCTGAATCGAAACAGCGCCTTCTGGCCGGGCGACAACTATCAGCCGTTTGAATTACATACGATTGCCACGCTGGAGAAAGACGGCGTGCTATCGAAGGCCTTTAGTTCCCCCGAGCATCTGGGCACGCATCTCGACGCCCCCAACCATTTTGAAGCCGGCCGACCCAGCGTCGACGAGATTCCACCCGGCAACCTATTTGGACCTGGCGTGGTCATCGACGTCTCCGGACCCGTCAGTGCCGACCCCGACTATCTAGTGACGCTGGACGACGTGCGGAACTTCGAAGCCAACCACGGCCGGATTCCCGACGGCGCCATCGTGCTGGCAAATTCCGGTTGGGCGAAATTCTGGCGACAGCCCGCCCGCTACCTGAACCGCGACGTCCGCGACCGCCTGCACTTCCCTGGTTTCGCGCCCGAGGCAGTCGATTTCCTGATCAAACAGCGGAACGTGCGCGGGGTGGGCCTCGACACGCTCAGCGTCGACCGCGGGCTCTCACGCGAATTTCCGGTGCATCACCTGCTGGGGAAAGCCGATCGCTATGGGCTGGAGAACCTGGCCCATCTCGACAAGCTACCCCCGACGGGCTTCTATCTCTTCGTCGCCCCGATGAAGATCGAAACCGGTTCGGGCGGCCCGGCCCGCGTGTTTGCCATCCTGCCTACGAACGGTGATGAAAATTGATTCGCGGTCGCTCGCTGGGCGGTTCATGGCGGTCGATTTCCTCGGGCACAACGATCTTCACCCGCGACCGCTTCTTGCTTTTGCGTTTGGGCTCGGCGGCCCGCTTGACGGTCTCGATGATTTCATCAGGATCGACGTCGCCCTTGATTTCCACCGGGGCCATGGTCGTCCCGGAGGCTTTCCAGGCGAGCCGCCCCAACAGTCGGGCGTAAATCAGCGCCACGGCCGCCAGCACCGGCCCAGCCAGCAACCAGGTAAGTTCCGGTGCCGAGCCCACCCCTGCAAGAATCGCCGCGGCGGTAGCGCCGACGAGCAAACCACTCACGAGGTAAAAGGCAAGCCAGCCACCCGCCAGATATCCCAGCGAGCGAAGCACCGGCGGCGAGATCGGAAAGAAGTACGAATCCGCCTCGAGCGCCGACAAGAGTAACACGGGAAACAGAAGGACAAACGAGCCGGCCATCGCCAGTGGTCCGACGACCAGGCTCAGTGGGTATCCGAGTGCCGCGGCCGAGGCGCCCAGGCTCAACCATCCCACCATCATGAAAGCCCACTGGTCCCATTCCGGAAAGGTTCCGTCCTGGGGTAGATCGTGGCCGTCGGCCGTGTCCTGAATTGCCGTTTGCAGGCACGGCGCGACGAACATTACCGTGAGCACGGTCATGGCAATTGCAAATACCGCGATGAACAAGCCGGGCAACGTCGTCATCGTCAGATCGCCATCCAGCAATCCCAGTGCCTCGATCGCCTTGGCGTCAGCGATCGCCGCCACGCTGAGAAAAACCGACATCACTCCCCAGCGTCCTAAGTTGGGACCGCGCCAAGGGTAGCCAAACACGCCGCTCAAAAACGTCCATCGCGGCGGATCCGGCGTGAAATATTCGCGCACGATGCCCCGCCGCTTAGCACTTTCGAGATACTGGTCCGAGTCATCCTGGCGTGGCACAGCCGGCCGATCTACCTCCAGATCGTCGCCCCCGCTGGAATCGACCTCGCGGCGCAATTCCTTTGTCGCGCCCAAATTCGCGTCCAGGTAAACCTCTTGCGGTACGATCGTCGAGGGAACCAACGGGATCTCAGGCTCATAGGCATCGTCATCATCCACATCGCTGGGATTGGCCGATGCCGGCGCGGCGATCGGCAATTCGCCCGCCTCGCGCTGTTCGAACGGATTGACGGCCACCACCTGAGGTGGCCCGGGTTCGACAGGCCGGCCGGGCGTCTCGCTCGGCTGTTTCTTCGTTTTCTGCGTCCGCTTCGCGGTGCTGCTGGCGGCACCCCCTCCCACGGTAATCAGGCCGTTGCACTTCGGGCAGCGCACCTGCTCCCCGGCGGGCAAGCCGGACAATCGGAGCGGATTGCCGCACTTCGGGCAGGGAGTCTTGTTGGATTTGCTCGCTTCCATCGCAGTCGTGCGGCGAACTTGCCAGGCCCGAGAATTGAAACATCCAGCGCTGCGTCCCATGATACCGCGCCCCGCAGCCCGTTTGGCAGCCAGCGCGTCGAATCCCGCCAATTGACTGGAGGTGCCGGCGTTTCGCCGGCGTTGGTAGAATTGCGAGAAAAGCATCGCCATGATCTATCTCGACCACAACTCGACCACACCGCTGGCTCCCGAGGCTGCCTCGGCGATGGCCCCGTGGCAGACCGCCAATTTCGGCAACCCCGCCAGCCAGCACGGCGTCGGACGCCGGGCACGCCAGGCGCTGGAAGATGCTCGCGCCGAAATCGGCCGCATCCTGGGTGCGCATCTCAGCGGTCGCCAACCAGACCGCGTGATCTTTACCAGCGGCGGCACCGAGGCGAACAATTTGGCCCTGTTCGGCATCAGTGGCTGTTTCGAGCCGCGCGTGGAGCCGGCCGAGGTGATCATCTCCCCGGTTGAACACCCCAGCGTCAAAGCACCGGCCGATGCACTCAGGCGTCACGGCTGGCGCGTGCCAACACTGCCCGTCAGCGTCGACGGAGTGGTCGACGCCGCGGCACTCGACCGTTTGCTTACGGAGCGCACCCGTCTGGTAAGCGTGATGCTCGCCAACAACGAAACGGGTGTGCTGCAGCCGGTCGGCGAGATGGCGAAACAATGTCGCGCGCGTGGTGTTTCGATTCACACCGACGCCGCACAAATGGCCGGCAAACTACCGCTCGATTTTCAGTCGCTCGGTGTCGACGCCATGACCGTGGCGGCACACAAATTTCACGGCCCCCTTGGCATCGGGGCCCTCATTGTGCGTCACGAACTGCGACTCGTTCCGCAAATGCTGGGGGGCGTGCAACAGGAAGGCTACCGCGGCGGCACCGAGCCGGCGGCCTTGACCGTCGGCATGCATGCGGCGCTCGCCGCGTGGGAACAAAAGAAAGACGCTCGGATTCATCAAATGACCGCGCTTCGCGATCGCTTCGAAGCGCAGCTCGCTGCCCGCTGTGACGGCGAACTGGTGATCATCGGCAAAGACGCGGCACGCCTGCCGCACACGTCGAACGTGGCGTTCCTGGGCCTCGATCGGCAGGCGCTTGTCATGGCCCTGGATCTGGCCGGCGTGGCTTGCTCGACCGGTTCGGCCTGTGCCAGCGGATCGAGCGAACCCTCACCGGTGCTCATCGCCATGGGATGCGGCGCCGGCGTGGTGTCGAGCGCCGTGCGATTCAGCCTGGCGCGACCACGACTGCCGCCGACATCGACGACGCCGTGGAACGCATCGCACGCGTTTATTCACAAGTGCGGGCGGTCAAGAAGCCTACCGCAACAACTTGATCGTTTTAACTTCGCCGGTGATCAAGCGGTTCTTTTGCTCGAGGTCGTCGATACCCAGCTCCATCTTCAGACCGACCTTGACCTGGTGCATCAGGATCAGCGTCTGCCGGTCCTGCGGTCCGGCCGTGGCGCCAAGCAAGTAGATGGTCCGCGAGGGCGAGAACGTGGTCCCGTCGGACGACATCATCATCTGACATTCACCCGTCTTGCGATCCAAGAGCTGACCGCGATAGACGTGGTCCGCGGTTTCAATTTGAAATGCCTGCCCCACAGGCATCCTGTCGTGGGTGATCGACGACACCTTTGTGTCGGGAGCGGTAGCCATCGTGGCCAGCGCGAAGAGCACCGTTGCCGAGTGGCCCATCATTGTTGCTATCTCCAAGTTGGCGTCCGCGAATGCGGCTCTACAGGATGTGTATCTAAAGATAGCTCGCATGTCGAGAAGTTGGCACGTGCTTTCCGGACCGATTGTCGAAAGTTGGCACCCGGACTAGCCATTACAACCGCTACAGCCGGCCCAGAGTCGCACGCCAGGCGGAATTCTTGCGGCCATTGGCATCAAGTGACGTACCGGCGCAAGCGCAGCGGCTTGCCTACGGCGACCCGGTTTGCGGCATTACGGGTTTGGAAAACAGCGCGGCATTCGGGTCGGCCAGGAACGCCAGTAAATCGGCGATGTCCGTTTCGCTCAGGTCCTGTTCCAGCCCTTCGGGCATGAGCGATTTGCCGGTGGATCTCAGCGATTCAATCTGATCGCGGCGGACGAAATCCTGCGACCCTTCGGCCCTGCGCAGAGTAACGCTGGTTGGCGTCTCGGATACCAACACGCCGCTCATCACCTGGCCCTCGCGCGTCAGCAGCGTGTAGGCCACGTACTCCGGCGTCACTTGCTTGCTGGGATCGAACAAGTCGACCAAAAGCGTTTCCCGCGGCCGAGCTCCCACGCCCGACAGATCCGGACCCACGCGATTGCCGCGCGTTTGCACGGTGTGGCAGACGAGACAGTGTTTTTCGAACAGGGCCGCGCCATGCGACCGATCGCCATCCTTCTCGAGAGCGGCCGTGAAGCGGGCCACGACTTCGTCGCGGTTGCGACCGGCCGCCTGCGATCGAAGCAGCTCCTTGATTCGCGGTTCGAGCGCCGGGTCGCGCACCGCCAACAGCGCATCGCGCGACGCCGGATCGAGTTCGCGGGCCAGCACCTGTTCGGTCTCGATGGCCGACAATAGCGCGGCGATCGTCGTCGTCGAACGCAGGGCCGCGGACACGAGCGCACGGCGCGTGGCAATCGTCAACTCGTTCCAGCGGGCAAACATCTTTTCGGCCGTTTCGGCATCGGTTTGCGACAGCGCGGCGGCCGCGGCCGACTGCAGCGGCTGCGCGTGCCGTGGATCGAGCAGTTCCAACAGCACCGGTCCGCTGGCCGCGTCGCAAAGCCCCAGCACCTCGATCGCCGCCAGGCGATGTTCGAGCGCCTCATGCTCGTTTGCCGCCAGCGACCGTGCGGCCGCCAGCAACAGGTTGAGTGCCGGTACATGCGGCTTCAGGCCCTCGGGCGGCTCGGCCAACAAGGCGCGCAGCGAATAGCCGCGATCGGCGATCCCCTGTGCAAACCCGGTCAATATCGACAAATCGCCCGGGCCCACGTCGGCCGCCTGCCGCGGCGCGATTGCTTGAAAGCAGGCGGCGAGTTGTTGATCGTTTTTTCCGACGGCGACTGCCGCGGCCGCATCGCGCAGCAACCGCATCTGATCCACGCCGGGGCCACGCCGCCAATCGGGATGTTGCTTGATCAGTTCCATCAGGAATCCACCGGCCGAACTCCCCAGGCTGCCGACGATTGCGACGCCAATGATTTCGTCGCGCGATTCCAGGTCGGCCAGTTTCACCAGCGATGCAATCTTGTCGGGACCCTCGACGCCGGCCAAAGACAAGGCCAGCTGAAAACGCGTAAGCGGAGATGGAAAGTCGGTCATCCCGACCAGGGCTTCGCGAAGCCGCGGCGAGGCTGCCAGTCGCGGCGCGGCCAATCGCATCGCGACTTGCCGCACGTGGGCTTCGCCGTCTTCGGTTCCGCGCAGCAGCAGACCATCGTCAAGTTCTCCCAACGCGTTGAGAATCGACAGCGCGTGCACCTTGGCCTGCGGTAAGCGGCTGTTGGTAAGCACCGCGCGCACCAGTGGCACGGCCTTCTCGTCGCGGCGTTCCAGGAGCAACCGGTGAGCCGTGTCGCGCCGCCAGCCATTGAAAGATTCGAGCTGCCTGACCAGTTCAATACTGGGCGCCGCGGAAAGCTTGGGCTGCGGACGGGGCGGCCAGGTGTTTTCGCGGCGGCTCACCTTCCAGATTCGCCCGTGGCCGGCCCCCTCCCGCCAATCGACGTCGCCTCGCAGCGACTCCGCCACAAACGCCGGGTGCTCAACCCAACGGCGGTAGAAATCAACCACATAGAGCGAACCATCCGGACCGGTGGTGAGAAACACCGGATGAAACCAAGGGTCCGTCGAAGCCAAAAATTCGCGATCGTGCTCGCTTCGGCGCGAGATAAAGGTAGCGCCGCTCGGCATCAGCGTCCGGCGGTGTACCAGGTTCGTCAGCGATTCACCCATGAAGGCGCTATCGCCGTAATCGCGCCCCAAGGCGTCGCCACGGTAAACCGTCATTCCAGCCAGCGCGTTGAAAAAATCGGTTCGCTCGCGGTTGAACGTCTTGGGTCGGGGACTGATGGGATACACCCGGCCGTCGTCCGTCGGATCGGCAATGTCGCGCACGGCATACATTGCCAGCCGTGGGTTGCGCTCGACAAACGCGCGGTCCAGCAGCGCGTGACGAATCGGAATCGTATTCCAGGAGAGAAACCGGTTTCCCCAATCGTCGCTCGACTGGCCGAATTGACTCTGGCCGCTGGTCGCCTCGAATTGCCGGCCGTCGGGCGTGAAACGGAAATCGCAGCCGCGAATCGATACGGCTTTCTCCGGCGGATCTTCCGGACGGCGGATCGCGCCGTCGCTGCGACCGTTGGCGCCGTAGATCCACCCGTCCAGCCCCCAGGTCAGCCCGTTTGCCCGCAGTTGTTGGTTGCCTTCGCCAAAGCCAGTGAAGACGACAACCTTTTTGTCGGCCACGCCGTCCCCGTCAGTGTCTTGCAGAAACAACAGGTCCGGGGCCGCCGTGACGAACAAACCGCCGCGGGCCGCCAGCAGGCCGTTGGGAAACGGCAAACCCTGGGCAAATACCGTGGCATGTTCGTAGCGACCATCCCCGTCGCGGTCTTCAAGCACACTGACTCGCCCGGCCGGCGGACCGATCGGATAGTCGATCATCTCGGCCACGTACATTCGGGCGTCGGCGTCCCAGCAAATGGCCACGGGACTATCGACCTCGGGTTCGGCCGCCACCAGGTCGACCGTCAGCCGCTTGTCGGCCAGTTGAAACGTAGCCAGTTCCTCGTCCGGCGAAAGCGGTGTATTGCGAATCTCCGGCTCCGCGGCGTTTGACAATCCGCTTGCCAGAATTGCTCCACACGCAAGTCGCAACCACTGCTGCATGACATCAGTGTCCGGCCAACTCTTCGAGCATTTTCACCACTTCATCAGCCATGCGTTCGCCCGTCCCTTGTTCGGCATAGCTGTGCAATCCCATCCAGGTTTGATAGCCGCCGAACTGGTGCGCCTCCAGATTCGGCAGGTAACCAATCCAATCGTTCGCCAGCTCGGCCACAATCGTATGCGGAAACGGCGAGCGGCGTTTGATGTCCAAGCCAAAGATCGTGAAGTACTCGGCCGGCACGCCCACGATCGCCACATCCCCCAGCACAATTGCCTGCAATACCGTCTCGCGGGTCTTTCCCTGCTCGGGCTTGAGCTTGCGGCGCATGTTGCGGAACACCTCGATGATCGCATCGGCATGATCGGCAGCCCGCTTGCGGCAATAGCTGGAAACCTTCTCGTCCTCGACGGACTCGTCGAACGTGCGGACCTTGAACTCGAAGGGGCGCTTGATCGACACGACGCGATCGACTTCTTGCCGCTGAGTCGTGGCCAAGGCATCCGTCACGGCCTTCTTCATCCGCGCGACTGCCACATCGACTGGCACTCCCGTGATGTTATGCGTCGAGCCCGACGCCCCTTCCAGAAACTCGACGGGGCAGCCCAACTCCGCTTCCAATTCCTGGGCCGCCAGGCCGTAGAAGCTGGGTGATCGCACCCCCGGCTTGCGCGTGCCGATGGTGTGCGTCGAATGATTGAACAGCAGCGCCCGCAGCTTATTGTTCGGCGCGCGAAACGCGAGCACGGGCAGCTCGGGATCGAACGGTCCGGTATGCCGCACGGCGTCATCCATCGAGCCGATCCAAAAAATCGTATTGTCGGCAAGGAGCACTCGGCTGTTCGCCCCGACCGTGGCTTCCTCGCCAAGCTTGTAGAACATCGCGGCGTCTTCTCGCTGGCCGTTGGCCGCCTCAACCGCCAGCACAATGGCGTCTTCCACCCGCCGCACAAACTCCTCTTCGCGCTCATACCCATGCACGGTCGAGGTGGTGGGGGCATGATGGGTGTGCGTGGCGTTCACCAGAACGGCCGATGCCGGAATGCCCGTCGACTTTTCGATCCGCGCGAGGGCCCGATCGATGAAATCCTTTTCGACAAAAAGCACATCGCAAGCCACGATCGCCACCTTGCCCGCGTCCGGCTTTTCGACAACGATGGCCACGGCGCGCAGTTCCCCCTCCTGTCCGGTGGCTTTACCGGGTCCGATGCCGCCGCCGATCACCATCGAGTCGTCGGCCTGAATATTCTCGGCCGCCGCGCCCACCAGCAGATCGTCTGCTCGGCAACACGGGACGAACACCGCCAGCATGGCAATCGCCAAGAGAAGCTTGCCCAGGCTGTTACCCATCTTTCATCCCTCCGCCGTCATCCTTCTTGATGAGCCACACCTCGGAGACCTGTACGTTCCGCCCGTTGCCGCCGCGCCCCTTGGGGCCATGCCAGCTCAGATTCAACTCTCCGCTTTGCGTTGCCTCGCGGGGAATGTCGAACTCGACCGGGCCGACCGGCCGCTTCTTGGTGATATACGGATGGATCTCGATCGATTCTCCGGCCAGGCAGCGGATCGGTTTCTCGGACCCGTCGCCTCCGTAGGTAACGCGCAGCCGATAGCTGGCCGCCGGGTCAAGCCCGTCGTAGTGCATCCGCAAAGGCTCGTCGAGCATCGTTTCGGCGTGGTCCTTCCAACTCGTCCGCATCGGGCCGAAACCGGCAAAACCCGTCTTGGCCGAAATGAGAAACGCAGGATCTTTCTCAAATCCCGGCCCGCGCACCAGGTGGGGCTGACTGTCGAGCTTGCCCAGGTCGTCGTAAAAGCCTCCCGGGCCAGGGTCGGTCCAGTTGACGATTTCGTTGAGCCCTTCGAGGCGTTCGGACTCGACCGATGTCTGGCGGAGCACGGCGAAACGCTGTTCGAGCCACTGGCGATTGTTCAGTGGCACGTCAACCGTGTCGAGCGTCGCACCGCGGTCGACTGAAATGGCTTTGTATTTGCCGACACTAGTTTGCATCTGAATGCTCGCAAACAAATCGTCCGCCAGTTCAAACACCCGCTTGCGCCAATCGGTGGCGATGGGCTGGTCGGCCTCGGCCAATATCTTCTCGGCGTCGTCCATCGCCGCCAGCGCCCCGCCTTGGTCGGCCAGCCGCAGCCGGTCGAGCGCCCGCTGCTCGAGATTCGTCTCGTGAATCAGTCGGGCGCGCACGTAGGCGTCGTAGTACGCGCGATACAGCGCCTGTTGGAAGCGCCAATTCTTCTTCATGGCCTGCGAGGCACCCCGCTCCATGTCCTGAAACTGTTCGAGCGTGACGTATACGTTCTCGTTCGTCAGCAACGAGCCGGTCCAGTTGCGCTCCAGCGCCAATAACCCCTGGGCAAAATCGTCGGCATAATCGTCGGCGATGAAGTACCCCCCAAAATCTCGCAGGATGTCGACCACCGGCATTTCGGGGTCCCAGCCCAGGCCGCTCCACACGAACTTGTTCACATCGTCGTTGCAGCCCTCGGAATAGGTGAGGAAGCCGATCGTGTAGGGCTGCAGTAAGCGAAAGATCGCCGCCTCTTGCGTCGGACGCGGGTTGATCGCCTCGCGCGACGATGTCACGGCGTGTGCCAGGTCCCAATCCGGCACCGGATACTGGCTCTGCCGGCTGTGGGTGATGTCTGGATAATGGCGAATTGGATATTTCTTCGGCAGCCGCTCGCGCAGCGCCGGCAAGCTCGCGCGAACCTGCGGGCCAAATACGATCCCGCTCAGCCACTCGGGCTCCTCGTCCATCAAGCCGTAGAACTCCTCCACCCACTCGGTGGTAAACCCCTGCGGCGACATCCACATCTGCGCGTGCGGATGATACTTCTTCAAAAGCGCCGTTTGTTTCTCGAGCAAACCGAACAAGTACTTCGGCTGCGTGTGCCCCGGATCACCGCCCGGCACGAAGATCACATCGATCCGCGGCAACGCCTTGTAAACGACTTCCCATTCCTTGAGCGCGAAGTCCACGGTGGCCGGATTCTCGTAGTCCTTGTCCATCGCCGGATACCAGATCCACACGTCCAGTCCGTACTCGTCGGCCAGCCGCGACATTCCCCGCATCATTTCCAACTGGGGTCGTGGAAAATGGGGACTGGTGGCCGCGTCGTCGCTGCGCGGCGGAATCAGCTCCACGGCGTTACAGCCGAACACCGCCAGGTCGCGATAGTACTGCTCCCACTGCGGCAGATCCCAGGCGTCGTAGCTGTTCGTCTTCGGCCGGTAGCCCAGCTGATGCCCACGCAATGGATAGGCTGGCGCCGTGTCAATCTCGAGCTCGTCGGCAAGCGCGACCTTGTCTGGCGTCAGGTGCAGCTTTCGCAACAGGTAACCAACGCCAAACAGCGTGCCGCGCTCGTCGTTTCCTGAAACCACAACTTGTCCGTCGCGCACTCGGACCTGAAAGCCTTCGGCCTTTTCGACCGGCACCTCACGCCCACCCGCCGGCACAATGCGGACCACCGCCTTGGCGTCGCCGGGCATGGTCGTCGCTATTGGCCAACGCACGTGCGATCGCTTCTCAACCTCTTCGACCAGCATCGCCACGGCCTTGTGCTCGCGGGGCGACAGCCCCTCCGGAGCGACAACCACGGCCTGCGTCAAATCAAGAGCGGCACAACAGCGGGAGAGTCCAACGAAGGTAACAACGAACAAGAGCAAGCGCAGGGCGCGGAAATAGACATGGCATCATGGGGGCTGCGGGGCGATTCAAGGTGCAAAACAACGGGCTACATTCTCGCCTGCCGCGCCGGTCACAGCAAGTCGCCCTGACCGATCACCTTTCTGGCTCCAACGGACGGCTCACGGCCGCCGCAGGTGCCCCGCGCTCGATTGAAAATACTTCTTCCGTCGGCTTTCCACGGCTGCCGCTTCGTCGGTTTGCCGCATCTTCAGGTCGTCCAGATTGGCTCGACAAGTGCGGCAGCCCGACACTTCCAAGTGGAAGCGAATGTATTCGGCCACGTCGTCTTCGAGCACCGAGAGCAGCAAACTGCCAAGCTGCTCGCGCGACGGGCAAGTGAGCCGGTGGCGGCGCCAGACTTCACCCAGCGAGTGCAGGCCTGCGTCGCGGCGGCTGTTGATCTTCATCAGCTGCTCGGCCAGCTTCTTGTCGTCGCGCAAGGCGGTTTCGATGCGTGCCATGGTTTCCACCGGCAGCGCCTCGTCAAGATAGGCTTCCAGATCGGAATGTGTGAATGATTTCGCCATCGTCCGCTATGCGTTGTCGTGCAACTCCGGAAACACGTCTTCCGACAGCCCCTGTTTGCGGACCAGCGTGCGAAGCCGGGCAACAAACTCGAACTTGAAGTTGGCCACCTGCTGTTCGGACATGTCGAGCTGCGTGGCCACGTCGCGATTGGCCCAGCCGCGCACGAATAGCAATTCCAGGCAGGCCATCTTCTTCCATTCGCGCTTGCCGCGCAATCGATCGAGTTGCTCACTGAGTGCTTGCAACAGTGCGGCTTCTTCAAGTCCTCGCCGTTCGCCGCTGCGCATGATGCTCGAAACGGCCCGACCGCCCGCCGGCGGCTCCCAATCGGCCCCGCTCGAACCGGTGGCCAGCGGCAACGTTGGCCGCCGTCCTTCGCGGCGCAAGTGATCGGTCAGCTTGTGCGCGGCAATCGAAAACAAGTAGCTTTCCAAGGGGCGCGAGTCCTCGAAGTTCGGCAAGCTGTTGAGAAAGCCCAGAAAGGTTTCCTGCACGACATCCTCGCCGGCACTGCGCCGACCCAGACGCCCCTCGACAAACGCCAGCAGCCGACCTTCGAAGCGAGCGATGAGCTCGTTCCACGCATCCGCCTCGCCGCCTCGAATGCGCACGACGAGCAGTTGATCGGAAGAGGTTGCGTGTGCCATGCCGAACCCGAAAACTCCACGACGAATGCCACGGGCAAAAACAGCCCTTAATATCTTAACACGTCGCCACGCCGCTCGACAGCAAACACCCGACGCGCCTCGGTGGATGGCGATACGGAAAGGCGCAAGCACGCTCCGCGCCACACGTTGCCACGTTGTACCGGCGCGTCTTGGGAACCCGCCTCACGATCGGCGGAGCTTCGTCTTCGCGCGGTTCCAGCTGCTGTTCTTGGCGGCGCAGACCGTTAGGATGTAGCTTTCGTGGGAATCGCAAGCGGAGGTAGTTTCCATGTTCGATGTCGACTTGCCCGTTGGTTTGGTGCCCGCAAATACGAAAGCTCGTACCGCGGCTGGCGTCTGCTTTCTCGAAGGCCCCGCCTGGCATGCCAGCGGCGATTTGTATTTCAGCGACATTGCCGGTAATCGCATTCTCAAGCTGGGCACTGACGGACTGGTTTCGGTGTTCCGCGCCGACAGCGGCCGCACGAACGGCAACACCTTCGACGCCCAGGGGCGGCTGATCAGTTGCGAAGGGGCCGAGTTTGGCCCCGGCGGCCGGCGGCGCCTGGTGCGCACCGATCTGTCGACCGGCCAGGTCGAAGTGCTCACCGAACGCTTCGAGGGAAAGCGGTACAACGCGCCCAACGACGTCTGCGTCGATACCCGTGGGCGCATCTGGTTCACCGACCCGTACTACTGGACCGAGACCGACAGCCTGGAGATGGGCTGCGAGGCCGTGTATTGCATCGACGGCGCCAACGTGCGCCGCGTGCTCTCGCAGCCTGATATCGGCCGGCCGAATGGCCTGGCGATCACGCCCGACGATCGCACGCTGTATGTGATCGACAGCCACAACGTCGCCGGCGGCAATCGTAAGATCTGGGCTTTCGACGTGGCCGACGACGGGTCGCTCCGTGGCCAACGGCTCGTTTTCGATTTCGGCCAAGGCCGCGGCGGCGACGGCATGCGGCTCGACCGCCAGGGCAACCTGTGGGTGGCCGCCGGCGTTCTCAAGACACGCAACCCACATGAAACTACCGCCGTCAAAACCGGGGTCTACGTCATCTCACCCGAGGGCCAGCTGCTCGGCCGCATTCCGATTCCCGAAGACGTGATCACCAATCTGGCCTTCGCCGGCCCGGAAATGAAGACCTTGTATATCACCGCCGGCAAGACCTTGTTCTGCGTCGAGACGAGCATCAGCGGCTACGCCCTTTATCCGCCGCTCGCAACGTAGCAATCGCCGGCCCGGCGCGGCAGTGCTAGCAATCCGGTGAATCGAAGACGCCGCCACATTTCCCTGCGGCAACCGTCTGCGCATATCGCGTCTCGCGTCAAACCCGTTTGCAATGGCGCGCCGCGTGCGCCGAACGGCCGCCGCACTTCGCGACCGTCGATATACAGTGCGGCTCGGCGAAACGTCAGTGCAAGGCGATCGGAAGCTAGCACGGTCTCGGCCGCGCGATGAACGGTCTGCTTGCACATTGACTTGGGGTGCTTCGGTCGGATTAAGTCTCGCCGCGGGGGGGATGCATCCGATAAATCGAATAACGAGCATTTTCCCGCCAAGCCCTACATCACCACCCCCGCCCCCGCCGCCAGCAGCGGCCACCGAACCCTCGGTCACCTGGTGACGATTCCCGTCGCAACGTGCCGGCTGGATGCAACGTCGTCACGGCGAGCGACCAGGCAACGCTTGTTGGAGATAACTTCGATGCCCCTGTTGCACCAAGCATTTAGACTGTCTCGGCCGGCAAACTCCTCGCTCAGGAGGAACGGGCGACGACTTCAATTCGAGACGCTTGAAAGCCGCGAAGTATTCACCACGTCGCCCTTCACGATCATCAACAACACGACGGTCGATGCGGCCGGACATCTCGCGTTCCTCGATACGCAGATCGACATCGCCTTGTACGCGCAGGATTACACCGACAAGCAATACTACTATTTCGACGCGAGTGGCACCGCGCATCTGACGACGTCCATTCCGCTCAATGCCGACAATCAACGAATCATTCCCACGTTCCGCTTGTACGATCTGACGACGACAGGCAGCCACACGCACGTCATCAATCTGCCTCAGACGCTCGGCAGTTCGTCCTTTGGGCTCGACTCGGCCCGCATGTATTTCTCGTTGCACACGCCGTCGATGAATGCCCCCCCGCTGAACCTGACGGTCAATGCGGACGGCAGCGTCAACGGGCCGCTGCCGGGCAAGAACTTCTTCGACTTTGTCGAGTTCAGCCTCAACGCGCCAGATAATCCCACGGGCAACCTGAATATCGATACCACGAACGTGGATCAGTTCGGTGTGCCCATCAAGGTAACGGTCGATTCAACCGATCCCACGCCGCCAGAAGGCGTTGGCATCAGCATCCTCCGCAGCGAGGTGATCCAGAAATACCAGGATTTCACCAGCGCCGCGAATGATCCCTACGCGGTCTGCATTTGGCCGACCTCCGACCCGAACTACGGTCCTTACCGCATTCTCAATCCCAGCGGCGTGCTGTCTCAGGCCGCGTCCGCCACGAACAAGGTGGATGCCGAGACGACGCTCCTGGGGGCCGTCGACGCGACGGCGACCAAACTCCACGTCTATTCGGCCGGCGCATTTCCCGATGCGTATCCGTTCAAGATCCGGATCTTCAAGGAAATCATGACGGTCACCGGGGCCACGAAGCTGGATGACGGCACGAGCATGTGGACCGTCACGCGGGGTGTCGATGGAACATCGGCCGCCCCGCACGTCAACGGTGCCTCGATCAGCACGGCGGGACCCGCCGTAACAGCCTCGCAAACCACGCTCACGGTGCAGAACACCGTCGGCTTTCCGCCCAAGCCCACGACCACAGACCCCTTCCGCATCCGTGTCGGCTCGGAAATCATGACCGTCACCGGCGTGAAGAGCGTAAACCACGATGGCACCACCACCTGGAATGTCTTGCGCGCGCAGGACGGTTCATCCGCCTCGTTCCACGTGCAGGACGCAATCGTGTTCTACGATTCCGTGACCAATCTTGCGCTCAATAGCAATTTCAACGAAGCCATCGACAATCTGTTCACCAAATACAAGGACGCCACAGGCACGAATCGACTCGAGGTCTACTCGAATGCCGACGGCACGGGAACCGTTTACGAGGGCACGGTCACCACCGACACCAACGGCGCGTACGTCATGCGGTTCACCGCGCAGGGCGATCCAGGCGGCGTTTCCTACGACGTCTACTATCCGTTCTTCGAAATCAACCGCTACTACTGGGGCGGCTACACGCCCAAGCTAACCGTGACCAGTCCTCCCACCTGGGAGGCGGGCGCGAACGTCGGCGCGCTGTCCCCTTCGGAAATGGTTTTTGCCTGCAACGGCGTCTTCGCCGATCAGAAGTACCGGCCGGCCGGCTATTCCGCCGACCAGTTGAAGGTCCTGGCAGACCTTGAGAATCAGATGGTTTCCGCCCTCAATCGAGGCGTCGCCTTGCTGCCAGGTTACTCCGGCAGCACGACCGACCCGACCAATTCCTGGAAAGACACCAGTCTCTATTATCAAAACAACACCGATGGCCAGGTCTGGAACCGTTACGCCCAATTCCTGCACAAAAGCGATGTCAGCATCGACGGCTTGAACTACGGCTTCCCGTTCGACGACCAGGCCGGACAGGCATCCGACATCGGCGTCGGCACGTTCACCAACGCTACGATCAAGCTGGGCGGCTGGGAAAACAATCCGACGGAAGCAGCCTCGCAGCGGTCGCTGATATCCTCAAATCTGATCACCAGTGGGTCTACGAGCTCGCCTTCGGTCCCGTCGTCAAGCCCTACCGTCCTGTCGCTACGAATGTTCCTGTCGTCCTACTTTGCGGCGGCGACGCCTACGGCGATTACGGCTAGTCCCCTGGCCGTTTCCCAGCTCGCCGTGGCCGCGCCTCAGGCGTCCCCGATGGCCGTCGATGCCGCGATGGTCGCGGATCCAACGGAAGACCCTGCGCTCGACCTCGTGAACTTCGCGGTCGAAACGGCGAACCAGCTTTCCACCACGGCCAAGTCGGACTCCACTTCGCCGTTCGCCGCTTTGGCGACTTCGCCCTCCGATCTGCTGAACTAAGCCCCCCGGGGCCGCCAGAGGAGCTGCGAGCGCTTCATTTCCTGGCACTGTTCTTCGTCTTCAGCCAATCATACATGTTGAATCGCTTCGGAAACGCAACCCCGTTCTTTGTGGCCCACTGTTGCCAGGCCGCGATCATCTTGTCGCGCTGTTGCGGATGGCCGGTCGAAAGGTCGTGCAATTCGGTTGGATCGGTCTCGATGTCGTAAAGCTCCCACGGCTTTTCGTACTCACGCACGAGCTTCCACTTTCCCCAACGAACGGCCGCGTTCCCTTCGTGCTCCCAAAACAACGGTTCAACGTGGATTGGCGCCGAGCTTCCCTCGAGCAGCGGCACCAGCGACGCGCCCTCGCAAGGCCCAACTCGTTCGGGATATCGCGTGCCGGCCAGTTCCACGCAAGTGGCCATGAAATCGGGCAGGTAGGCCACTTGCCGCACGAACCCACCGGCTCGCCGCGCGGAGATAACCTGCGGCCAGCAAGCAATCATCGGAGTGTGCGACCCTCCCTCATGCACAAAGTGCTTATACAACCGAAAGGGCGTGTTGCAGGCATTCGCCCAACACAAGCCCAGCCTGACGCCGTCGGTCGTTTCCAGCGGCGGATGCTTCACCATCGCCTCGTTCCCCTTGCCCAGTCGACCCCCTTCCTGGCACGCACCGTTGTCCGACAGCAGGAAAATCACTGTGTTGTCCAGGCGGCTCAAGCTGTCGAGGTGGCGGGTTAACTTGCCGATGTTCTGGTCGATCGAATCGATGCACCCGGCGTAGGCAGCCATGATCGAATCCAGGTCGACTCGCTGCCGCTCGCTGAGTGAATCCCACTTGGGGCCGACGTGTGGTGCGGGCTCGACGTCGTTTGGGAACAGGCCGATTTCCTTTTGCCGCGCCAGCCGCGTGCGCATCAAGGCTTCCCAACCGGCGGCGTACTTCCCCTTGTACTTCTGATACTCCTCCCACTTCGCGTTCAACGGCCAGTGAGGCGCGTTGTATGCCAGATAGAGGAAGAACGGCTTGTCGTCGGCCTGCGATACGTCCGAGAGCATTTGGCAAGCGATGTCGGTGAACGTATCGGTCGCGTAAAAGGCGTCGTCGGTCTCGACCGCTTCGTTGTCTCGCGTAATCCCGCGGTCGCCGCCCGGCCGAAAGTAATTGATGGCCCCGCTCAGGCAGCCGTAATACTGGTCGAAACCCCGTTGGCGCGGCCAATTCTCTTTCGACTCCATGCCTACGTGCCACTTGCCGCTCATCAACGTGTGGTACCCGGCCCCCTTGAGCACCTCGGCAATGGTCACGCAATCATCGTTCAAAAAACCCTGATACGGTCCGATAATTCCCAGCGGCTGCCCGGGCGGCTCGGTCATGTGCCCGATGCCAACTTGATGCGGGTGCCTGCCGGTCAGTAGCGACGCGCGCGTCGGACAACAGCGGCCGGCGTTGTAAAACTGCGTAAACCGCAAACCGCCCGCTGCCAGCCGATCGATGTTCGGCGTATCGATCTCGCCGCCATAGCAACCCAAGTCCGAAAACCCCATATCGTCCACAAGCACGATGACGATGTTCGGCCGCTCGGCCACCGCGGGCACGCAGTATGCAAGGCTCGCCGCCAGGATGATGGCAACATGGTTCATAATCCGCACGACTCCTCGGGTCTGAGTTCGCTCATGCTCGTCAGTCTAGTTCAAAGCGCCGCGCGAATTCAAAAGTCCTGTCGAACCGGCCCAGGTTCTGGCCAGGTTCGTCCGGGACATGGCAACCACGCCTCCTCCCTCGTCGCGTCTCCCATCAACTTGCGTCTCGTGTTCGTGATGGATAACGAATAGACTGGGGTCCAGCTTGCACGGAGGATTTTCGCGCCAGCAGCCGTGACGCCGCTGCCGACCTCCATTCGCCAGCAACCACCTGCCCACCATGCCGTGATGCTCGAGCTCCGATCCGCCGCTCTGTTGTTTGCACTGCTGAACCCGTTTCTGCTCATCATCTACCTGACGGACGTCGTGGAGAAGCTTGGGAGGCAGCAATTCGCCCGGGTGATGCTTCGCGCGGGGTTCATTGCCGGAGTCGTGTTTTGCTGCTTCGCGGTACTTGGGAGACGTGATCTTCTCGAGCGTCGTGCAAGCCGAATTCGCCTCGTTTCAGATCTTTGGCGGCATTGTCTTTCTGCTCATCGGGTTGCAGTTTGTTTTTCGGGGCACGACGGCCATTGCGATTCTGCGCGGCGAGTCGCAGCACCTGGCCGGCGCAATTGTGATGCCGATTCTCATCGGCCCCGGCACGATCAGCGCCAGCGTCATCGTGGGCAAACGGCACGATCCGCTGACCGCCTGCGTCATTGTATTTGCGGCGGTGCTCGCCTCGGCGTTACTTGTGCTGGTGCTCAAGGCCGCCTACGACTATGTTCGTCCGAGAAATGGCGCACTGATTCAGCGGTACATCGAAATCGCCGGCCGCATCGCCGCTCTTTACGTTGGCACCGTCTCGATCGAAATGATCATGCAAGGCCTGCGCCTGGTCGCAGAAGTTTTGATTTCGGCCAGATAGCACGAAAGTTCTTGCCTTGCCGGTGATTCTCCGCCGCTAGGATGATAAACTCGCTCCATGGCCTGCAACCGCGTTCCACGACGCACCGCCTCGTTGGCCTGCGCCAAGCCGCCAATCGTACATCCTTCTGGGAGCATGCGCCATGAATGGCTCCTCCAAGAGTGACCCTTCGGTCACTAGCGACGCTCGCTCGTCGCGCCGCCGCTTTCTGCAAACCTCGTCCACCGCGATCGCCGCCGCCTCGCTAACGGCGCTTGCACAGCCGGTACACGCGGCTGGCGATGAGGTGCTCAAGATCGCCCTGGTGGGCTGCGGCAATCGCGGCACCGGCGCCGCGGCCAATGCCCTGCAAACCGCTGGGCCCGTCAAGCTGTGGGCCATGGCCGATGCCTTTCGCGACCGGCTCGACATGAGTTTGAAAACATTGCAAAGCGGCGGCCGCGCGTCGGGTGGCGCCGTGCCCGCCTCGGTGGCCAAGCGCGTCGAGGTGCCCGCCGAGCGGCAGTTTGTCGGACTCGACGCCTACCGGCATGCCATCGACTCGGCCGACGTCGTGCTGCTCTGCCAGCCCCCCGGCTTTCGACCCGAGCACTTCGAATACGCCGTCAGCCGCGGCAAACACGTGTTCATGGAAAAGCCCGTGGCCACCGACGCGCCCGGCGTGCGCCGCATTCTGGCCGCCGCCGAAACGGCCGACGACAAGGGACTCAAAGTTGGCGTCGGCCTCCAGCGCCATCACGACACCCGCTACCTGGAAACGATCGGCCGCCTGCGTGACGGCGCGATCGGCGACATCCACACCCTGCACTGCTATTGGAACGGCGGCACGATCAAGCGCCCCGTCGATCACAAGGATCTCACGGAGCTGGAGTACCAGGTTCGCAACTGGTACTTCTTCCACTGGCTCAGCGGCGATCACATCGTCGAGCAGCACGTCCACAACCTCGACGTCTGCAACTGGCTCTTGGGCGATCATCCCGAAAAGGCGCTCGGCATGGGCGGGCGGTTGATGCGCGTCGGCAAGGACTACGGCGATATCTTCGATCATCATGCCGTCGAGTTCACCTATCCGGGCGGCACGAAGATGTTCAGCTACTGCCGCCAGATGCCGGGCTGCGAACCCTTGGTGGGCGAGTTCGCCGTTGGTTCGCGGGGCCGCTCCGACGTCGGCGGATTCCAGATCCAATCGACCGACGGCCAGTGGCGCTACCCGCGCACCCGGCGGGGCGAGAAATCAGAAGCTGGTAACCCTTACCAGGTCGAGCACGACGACTTGTTCGCCGCCATCCGCCAGGGCACGCCCTACAACGAAGCGGCAACCGGCGCCACGGCCACCATGACCGCCATTCTCGGCCGCATGGCCACCTACAGCGGCCGCACGGTCACCTGGGAGGAAGGCTTCGGCAGTACCCGAGCGCTCGCACCTGAGAAGATTGCCGATTGGGATACGCTGCCGCTCACCCTGCCCGACGAACATGGTCTCTACAAGCTGCCGATGCCGGGCATCGAGCGCGACGTGTGAAGCCCGCCGTGTTGACGTTGCTCTCTTGATATCACATCCATGAGTCTGCCATGAACCGTCGAGATTTCCTGCTTCGCTCGAGTGCGCTGGGCGCCGCCGCGGCGCTTGGCCCGTTGCCCGCCGCCCGCGCGGCCGAAGGCAAACCCTTCACGCTCGACTACGCACCCCACTTCGGCATGTTCCGGCATTCGGCCGGGCTCGACCTGGTCGATCAGCTGAAATTCGCCGCCGACAGTGGCTTTCGCGCCTGGGAAGACAACGGCATGAAGAGCCGCCCGGTTGCCGAGCAGGAGCGAATCGCCGCGGCCATGCAGCGGCTCAACATCAAGATGGGCGTCATCTCGGCCACCCGCGGCACGAGCGACAAGCCCAGCTTCACCAGCGAGGACGCCTCGGTGCGCGACGGCGTGCTCCACGGGATCGAAAGCGTCGTCGACGTGGCCCGCCGCGTGAACGCCACCTGGCTCACCGCCGTGCTGGGCGACGTGAACCCGAAGCTCGCCGACGAGTACCAGACGGCGCTAGCCATCGACCTGCTCAGGCGCTGCTGCGACGTGGTCGAGCCGCACAACCTGGTGCTGGTGATCGAACCGCTCAACCGCCTGGTCGACCATCCCGGCAAGTTCCTCTGGAAGGCCTCGCAGGCCAACACCATCTGCCGCGCCGTCAACCGTCCCTCGTGCAAGATCCTGTTCGACGTCTATCACGAGCAGATCAGCGAGGGGAACCTCATCGGCAACGTCGACCGCTGCTGGAACGAGACCCCCTACTTCCAAGTCGGCGACACTCCCGGCCGCAACGAACCGGGGACCGGCGAAATCAACTATGCCCACGTCTTCCGCCACCTGCACCAGCGCGGCTACCAAGGCATCGTCGGCATGGAACACGGCAACGCGCAGCCCGGTGCCAAGGGTGAGCTCGCAGTGATCGAAGCCTATCGGGCCGTGGATCCGCGTTGACGCGTCGCGGACCGTTTCCACGGGAAGCTCTCCACCGGCTATATTGGCGCCCATGAGCGACCACACTGAACCAGACCGCCCCGCTTGTCCCTACTGCGGCGGACAGCAATTCACGGACGGCGAAGTCCCTACGCTCGGCCAGATGCAGTTCGTCAAGACTTTCCCAGACGCTCGCAAACCAGCCGGCCAGCAAGTCCATGCCCGCAGGTGCGACCAGTGCGGCAACCTCCAGCTCTACGTTCGCGGAGAGTCGTTGCGGTAGCAGTCCGCGCGTCATGATGAGGACGCTACGCCCGCAAAGCTGGCACGTTTCCAGCCACGCGGGCATGATGCCGGGGCGGTTTGACAAAATGCGACGGAAACGCTGGACGCGGGAAGCAGGCGTCGTTACAACCGTGGCTGTTGCGAGGCTGGATCGATTCCATGCTCGGTCCAAACCGAAAATGTCGGTAAAGAAGTTGTCGATGTGACTGGTTCACTCCCTTTGTGCAAGGAGAACCGCTAGTGCGCACAACATTCCTGGCTCTTTTGTTCAGCGCGGGAATTGCAGCTTACGCTCCGGCTAACGAGATCGCGGTTGCAAACAACGGCTTCGAAGTGCCTGACCAAGGGAGCGGTACCTTTGCGTACGGCTACGTTGGCGACTACAGTGCGTTGTCGGTGCCGTCGATTGATCCCGCCACGCCCGGCATCGGCTGGACGTTTAGTACGTTGCTCCCCACGTTCCCGCCCGCTGGCAGCGGCATTGCCGCCAATGGCAGTAACTTCGACGTCCAAAACGCGCCCAATGGCAATGCGGACGGAGTCACCAGCACCGCGGGCCAGGCGGGTGTGATTCAAGGAGGAGACGGCACTTTCAACTCCAGCACCTCGGCCTACATCGAGCAGGTGCTTTCCGGTTTTCAGGCCGGATCGGCGACGATCGACTTTTTGGCCTCTGGTCGACAAAGGAGTATCGACTTCGGGCCGAACACGATCGACGTGTACCTCGACGACGCTTTGCTCGGTTCGGTCACTCCGAACCTCGGCGTGTTCGAGCCGGCGAGCTTTACCACCAACGTAACCGCCGGGTCACACATCCTGCGGTTCGTCGGCAACAACCACCTGGGTGGCGATCGAACGTCGTTCATCGACAGCGTGACGGTCACGAACATTCCAGAACCGTCGACGCTCGTGCTGCTCGGCACGGCCCTTCTACTGCTGAGCTACCGCCGGCTGGTGCCTGGTGGCCGATGACTTCCTCTCGTTGTTACCAGATCAAGGCACGCGCAGCCAACGCATGGCTGAGTACCGGTGACAGCGGCGAAAGGAGGGTCCAAAGGTGACGTCACTGACTACCAGCGCGTGCCACCTTCAATGATGCCCCTTTTGTAAGCCGCAAGCCACGCAGACCGCCCGCAATGTGCATGCGCACTTTGCATAGCATGGCCCCTCACTCCTCCTTGTAACCGGCCATGTCTTCCATCCGCAGCAGCAGCAACGTGCTCAAGCCCGCTGCGTACTGCTTTTTGCCGAACGATCGCTGCTTGTCCGAAGCCCCGCAGCCAACCAGCTCGAGCGTGTGCTTGCCGGCCTCCAGCCGATGCAGGTCCAGCATGTACTCCTGCCAGTCATAGGCTTCGCCGTTCAGATCGAGCTCGGGACCTGCCTGTTCGCCGTCGATTAGCACGCGATAGCGGCTCCCAAATAGCGACTTGACCATGATGGCCGACACCTTGTACAGCCCGGCCTTTTCCACGTCGAAATCGAATTTGATCCGTCCGTCGGGAACTTCGGGGCGGAAGGTGACCCCCTCGAGCGCCTTGTCGACTTTGTCCGGCGTGGCCTCGAACTTTAGAGCCGTGGCCAACAGGATCTGGTAGGGCGCCACGCGCTCCTTCGCCGGCGGCAGCGGTTCGTCCCAAGTTGCCACGGGCGTCTGGTACCACATCGCCACGGAACTGACCCAATCTTCCCGTTGGCCGGAACTCGACAACTGTTTTCCCTCTTCGGTGAACACGCTGCCGCGATGCTCGATCGACACTTTGAGCGATTTGCTGAAGCGGATCGGATCTTCAACGTGCCAGCGATACGCGGTCACCCGATCGCCCACCAGTGGCCCCTCGTACAGGCTCACGCCGAGATACGGCCCGGCGAACTCGCGGAACCCCCAGGCGTCGCCAAAATAATCCTCGGTGCCGGTGCCTTGAATCGAAGGCACGCTCTCGCCGTCGATCGTGAAACGGTCGTCCCCTTCGCCGAACCATCCGCTCCGGGTTTGATGAGCCGAGTAGACCGTGCCCGCGTAGTGGCCGCGCCCCTCGGTCTCCAACAGCACATGGTCGCCTGGCTTGGCGGGCGTTTGCTGGCGATAGCGGGCATGAAAATACAAGCTATCCTCGGGCAGCTCGTCGAGCTGGTCCCAATCGACGTAGTAGTAAAACGCCGCCGGTCCAAATCGCGACTCGCTTTCGTTGGTCACCGTGATCTTGGCATGCTTGCCAAACGGCATCCGCCAAAAGCAGTTCCGCGAGCGGCCGTACGATGAAACGCCCACCGGCAACGACTGAAACGACTTCGTCGCGCCGTGCCCCACGCCAAAAAAATCTCCCAGCGGCACCTCAACGCTCGGTCGTTCGGACCCGTCCCAATAAATGCGCAACACCATCGCGCGGCCAATAAACGGATTGAGCGATGCGGCCGTACACCAGATGTGCTTGATCACGCCCGGCCCATCCAAATCCGCCACCACCAGCGTCTGGCCGGGCAGCGGCGAGGTGCCGTCGCCATTGGCATCAATGTTCTCGTCCGTACTCGAAGCCCGCCGGCTCCGTCCCGCGGCAGCCCGAGCCAATCCGTCCAGGCCCCCCTCGCCAAAAGCCAGCCCAACACCAAGTTGCAAAACAAAAATCGCCAACAAGCAAATTCGCATCGCAGTATTCACCCGGTAAGTACAGCAGGATTCAAACGATCGCAATGTCGCGGAGCCAACCAGCCCGTGCCAAAATCAGGCTCCAGAATAACACAAGCAGACTGGCCGTGTGCGAGGCCATTCATCAGAGCGCGCTGCTGGAGGTCCTACGTCGATTCGCAATACCTGAGGTTGCTCACGAAGCCTACTCTCGCGACCGAATTCGCCAGCGTGGCCCGGCCGCGGCTCACCATGTGACAGCCCGCGCCGACGACGCTAACATAAGTCCATCGACTTCACACGTTCGCACGCTGAGGGCTCGCCATGCGCGGATTGCAAGACAAGGTCGCGATCGTCACGGGCGGGGGCGGCGCCATCGGCCGAGCGATCGCGCGGCGTCTGGCCGAAGAGAACGTCGTCGTCGGTGTGCTCGACCGCAACGCCGAGTCAGGTGAGGAAACGGCCTGGCAACTCCGCCGGGCCGGCTGTCGCGCCATGGCTCGCGAGGTCGACATCACCGAATATGCCGCAGTCGCCGAGGCTGTCAGCGCGCTTGAGCAGCAAAACGGCCCAACCGATATTCTTGTCAACAACGCCGGATGGGACCAGGCCGGAGCTTTTCTGGAAACCTCACCCGAAGCCTGGTCACCTTTGATCAACGTCAACCTGATCGGCCCCCTGAACTTGCATCACGTGGTGCTGAAAGGAATGGTCGCGCGGGGAGGCGGCCGCGTCGTGAACATCAGTTCCGACGCCGCTCGCGTGGGTTCCTCGGGAGAGGCCGTCTACGCCGCGGCAAAGGCCGGAGTGATTGCCTTCACCAAAACCCTCGCTCGCGAGGTCGCCGGCGTTCGCATTACGCTCAACGTCGTTTGTCCCGGCCCGACCGACACTCCGCTGTTTTCTTCCTTTGCGGGAGAGGGGGAACAGGGACAAAAACTCCGCGCGGCCCTGGAACGCGCCATCCCGTTCAAGCGGCTTGGCCAGCCAGACGACATCGCTGGCATCGTGGCGTTCTTGGCAAGCGACGAAGCCGGTTACATCACGGGGCAAGTCATCAGCGTCTCCGGCGGCTTAACCATGCACGGTTGACCGCACGGCGAGCCGACGAGCCAACCACTACGATCGCATAAGGACATTGCCATGTCATACGAAGATATCCTCTATGTTGAACAGAACGGTGTCGCCACCATCACGATCAATCGGCCCGACGTCTACAACGCATTCCGCGCGAAAACCTGCGAGGAACTTATCGAGGCGATTCTGGACGCGGGTTGGAACAAGAAGGTCGGCGCAATCGTGCTGGCCGGTGCCGGGGATAAAGCCTTTTGCACGGGCGGCGACCAGAAATCCCAGCCCAGTGGCGAGCGCTATGGTGGCCGTGGCACGGTCGGCTTGCCCGTGGAGGAGCTTCACAGCGCCATTCGCGACGTGCCCCAACCGGTGATCGCCCGCGTGCAAGGTTATGCGATCGGCGGGGGCAATGTGCTGGCCACGGTTTGCGATTTGACGATCGCCTCCGAGCGCGCGATCTTCGGCCAGGTCGGTCCGAAGGTGGGCTCCGTCGACCCCGGCTTTGGCACCGCGTATCTGGCCCGAATCGTCGGCGAAAAGAAGGCCCGAGAAATCTGGTACCTCTGCCGGCGCGACACCGCCCAAGAAGCGCTGGCGATGGGTCTGGTCAACGTGGTGGTGCCGCACGAGGAACTCGATGCCGAAGTCGCGCGCTGGTGCGCCGAGTTGCTCGAGCGCAGTCCGACCGCCTTGGCCATCGCCAAGCGGTCGCTCAATGCCGATAGCGAGCATATTCGGGGCAACGCCGCGATGGGATTTCAAGCCCTGGCGCTCTACTACCAGACGGCCGAACACCGCGAAGGCGTGGCGGCCTTTCGCGAAAAGCGTGCGCCGGACTTTCGAAAATTCGTCGAGTGACGCTACTCTTCGCGGATGCAGACCACCGTGTTTCCGCGTCCCTGGTTGTGTTCAAAGAGCTCGAATGCTTCGATCGTGCGCTCGAACGGAAAGACGCGGTCGACGCGCGGCTTGACGGCGCCGGTCTCCAGGAAGGCGAGAATCTCACGCACGTTCTGCTGGTGCGCCTCGGGATGCATCGCGGCCCACAGCGCCCACATGCTGCCAACCACCGCGGCCCCCTTGATGAGCAGCAGCCCGGGCCGGATCGGTTTCTGGCCGGCGGTGAAGCCGACCAGGCAAATGCGTCCCAGCGGACGAACGGTCGAAACCAGCGACTCGAACAATTCCCCCTGCACCATGTCAACCACCACGTCCACGCCGTGCGGATGTCCCAATTCGGTCGCGGCTTTTTGAACGGCCGTCTTGAACGCCTTGAAACTATCTCGATCGCGCCCGTAACAGAGAACGCGGTCGGCGCCCGCCGCGGCCGGCAGTTCCATCTTCTCCGGGCTGCTCACGCCCGCGATCACTTTTTGCGCCCATCGCCTTGGCCAATTCGATGGCGGCCATTCCGACTCCTCCAGACGCGCCGTCCACCAGCACCAGGTTGCCCGCGCCGACTTCGCCGATGTCTTTCAGCGAGTGATACGCCGCGAAGAAGTTGCGGCCGATGTTCGCGCATTTGGCCAGCGGAACTCCGCGGGGCGCTTTCCACACGTTGCGCGCGTTGACGGCGACGATCTCGGCCAGCGCGCCGGTGCTCAGCTGCGCGACAACCGCATCCCCCGCCGCCACGTGCTCGACGCCGGCACCCACTTCCAGCACCTTGCCCGTCAAGTCCATCCCCGGCACGTAGGGCAGCTCGGGCTTAACCTGGTAGAGCCCCTGCGCCTGCAAGGCGTCTGGGTACTGCACGCCGGCGTAGTTCGCCGAAATCAGCACGCCGCCATCAGCGCAGCTCGGCGCATCGATCTGGTCGATCGAGATGACTTCGCGAAGTGGCCCCGGAGTCGCCAGCGGTTTTCCATCGGCACCGAGTCCCGAAAAGCGATGCACCCGCACGGCCCTGATCGTTGAAGTCATCGAGTGGTTTCTCCGTAGCGCAAGCGTCCAAATAGCCGATTTACCGTGCCGGCCGGAAAGCCACTCGATTATAGGAACCGCGTCGCGTGCCCGCGACGATGAAAGGGATTCATCTGTAGGTCACCTGGCGACCGCCAACCCACTAACCCGACGCGCCAGCGAGGGATCTTTGTCTGCATCATGTGCGTCCTGGGCAGCCTTCCCTCGCTGGCGCGTCGGGTTGGTGCAAGTCAGCGATGTGGGTCACGGATTCATTTCGGATGGATGGCCGGAGGCATTTGCGGCCTTGCGTCTTGCGCGTCGCGAACGTAGAGGATGACCGCTTGGAGGCTTTCCTCGTCGTTGATATAGCGTTTGCTGCCACGCTCGGCCCACCACTTCTCGCGAATGCGAATCGGCGCGAGTAACCGCACGGCATCTTCGCTCTGTCGCTGTTTCAGTTTTCGCACGGTCCATGCTTTGAACTGTTCGCGCACGTCGTCCGGGTGTCGGTTTGCCGTAACGACGATGTGGAGATGATTCGACCGGCAGTTGACCGCGTGAAGTCGCCAGACGCGGATACGGCAATGGTCCGCGATGGTCTGCTCCACCAGGCATCGCTGGTTTTCATCCAGCCGGCAGACGTCGTCGGTCATGCGCGCCATGGCTTCCAGTTTTCGAGGCGGATCGGGAAGTTGGTGGCCGTGACCGCGCTTGACCCAGCCGCGCTCATCGCCAGGCAGCCACGTTCCATACGTCGGCCAGGTCAGGAAGTACGCCAGGGGCTCAGTCATCATAAGGCCGTCACGGAGGTAAATGTCACACAAGCATTTCTTCGTACCGTCCGGTCGACCGCCGCAGCTTAACCGCCAGGGCCTGACCTACTTTACTGTCCTAATTGCTCCGATGACCTCGGCGCCTGAGTCGGACGAACGCCAGGCATAGTGCTCCGCAGCTAAACAGCGCGACCGAGGACGGCTCGGGCACGGAGTTGATGATTCCCAGCTGGCCCGTCGACGTGACGAACGCCAGGCCGTGGTCTCCGGCAGGCACTAGCTGCAGAATCGAACCGCTGACTATGAATTGCGGAAAGGACTGCGAGTCGAGCAGCAGGAATGTGTGGTTGTCGAACACTTGCAGTGTCAACGTTTTGTCCAAGGAACTCCTCGGGCCAAGGAAATACGTGCGGCCCAAACTCGAAAATGCCTCCACGGCCGAACTGCCGGGGACAGAAAACGTGCCCAGCGGAGCCAGCGTTGCCGGATCCACCACCATCCCGGTCGACGCGTAAATCAACCCGTCGCGGGTTTCCATGTGTGTCCAGAAGCCTGAAATCAAGCCGTTGATCTTGGAGTTTCGGCTCAACGCCGTGCCGGTGAAATTCCAAGTCGCCAGGGCATACGACGTGTCCGCGTCGTCGTACGAGACCAACGTATGATCATCCGCGAATCCGATCTCGTTCGCGTCGTTATAGGGATACGTTGGCGTGGGAATGCCCAGCGAGGTGCTGTCCTGGAATATCTCCATGTCGCCGCTAGCCGTGCTCCCCACTTCGTTTTTGGACACAACGACGACATGCGGATTCAACGGCGACACGGCCATGCTCTGCACGACCGCCGCGGCGCCGTAGGCAGACTTGACCAACACGAGCGAGCCAACGGTATTATCCGCAGGCTGCCACCAGGTGAAACTTCGCGCGCCGTCGATGCCGACATACACGCGGCTCCCGTCGCCGGAAATGGCCAGCTTGTTCGGTTCGCTGCCCACGTACGTATGGCTCAGGATGGAGTGACTCTCAGGATCAATGCTGATGATCGAGTTTCCGTACGGCGCTCCGGCCGAACTCGGAACCGACGCGTAAACCACGCCGCGCGTCGAATCGTACGTCACGTCGCGGGCTGCCACCGACAAGGTGGTTAACGTTGAGTTGTCGAGCAAGCCGGCCCGGCTGGTCGAAATCGTGGCCAGCACAATGACAATACAGGCGAAGCAGCGGTGAATAATCATGGCGATTCTCGTATTGAAGTAAAAAGGGGAGCCGCGGGATTGGCGCGGTCCTCAAGCCGAGGACAGCACCACCGCGTCGAACAAAGCACGTGGAACGACCGCTGAAAAAGAGATAGGACAGCGATCCGGATTCAGGCTCACCAGACGATGCGCAGCGTCGCGGAAATGAACTAAAGCTGCGCCAGTTTCATTAGCTACTAAAGTTTGGTCATCTGAAAGGTGGCCGACGGGAGCAGTCTAATTGGTTGGAACTCTACCCGTCAAGCGCGGGGGAGGGATCGCTCGGTGCAATGCCGCCAAAAAGGGACACACCAAAGTTGCAGCTGCCGACTAGACTTTCCAATCACGGGCGAATTCGACTGAGCGGAACTGCCTCCGAAGGGCCCATCCTTGTGCGCTGGCGCGTTCCATGTAGTCCGTCGCTTTTTGCTTTCGATTTCGCGGCGGCGGTCGTCATTTGCTTGGATTCTACTGGTCCGGAGACGCGCCACTTCTTCGCTCGGAAGCGATAGCCCTGCGTGGATCGTGCGTGCTCACCGCACCTCGCCGTTGGCATTTTCGCCGGCTGCCGGTTGCTGCTTCTCTGCCGTTTCGCGCGCTTTGCGCTCGGCCACTTCGGCGGCCAGATTTCGCTGGAACTCACCGTTGATTGTGCTCCAGGAACGCCACCGCGCGATATCTTCCCCGGCCTTCTCTACATCCTCTCCATGAGCTTCCAGCCATTTCAATACCGCATTGTGCTGTTGCTTTTCTCCCGGAGCCCACGATTGCGTTTCGTCACGATTCATTCCGCTTACCAATAGATCGTGAACCAATCGTTGGTTATTGTTGGGATGCGCGAAGATCTTGTAGTCGGCACCAGATTCGAGGAGCATCAGAGCGATTTCATATTGCCTCCACGCAACCGCCGCCGCTACTGGCGTTTTTTCGCCAAAACCGATATGGTTAATGTTCGCACCTAGGTCGAGCAACTTCCGAATCTTTTCTCTCTTGTCGCTGACCGGCGACTCGATTACCAGGTGTAATGGGCAATCTCTTCGTCCCAGTACCTCGGTCTGCTGCTCCAAATTCGGATCGCCGCCGTGCGTAAAGACTGCCTCAAAAAAACCTGGATGCCACGTCATAGCCGCATGATGGGTGACCGCCGTCCCCGCCATGATGCTGTCCCGAGTGCCGAAATCGTCCTCGGTAATGACGTTGGGATCCGCGCCGTGTTGTAATAGCAACTCGAACCGCTCAAGCTTGTTGCCGGGGAACGCCCACATCAGGGGCGTCATTTTACCCTTGCCCTGAGCGTTGACGTTGGCCCCGGCTTCAATGAGCCGCTCCATTTCCTTCAAATCATTGGCTTCAATGGCCTTGCAAAGGGAAACTACCTGCGGGTCGTCGAAATAATCCTCGGCCTTCCACCCGACTCGGTCGTGGAACGACTTCTGCGGTAGCAACGTTTTCACCTTGCCGCAGCCTAACGACAACAGGATGGCAAATAGAGCAAGCGTTAGCGGCTTGTCGTACACGGCAACTTTCATGCAAAGGAGCCTACCACACCCAATTGTGTGGTCCAAATGAGACATCGGTGACTACCGGCGCGTGCCCTATTCTGATGGCCCCACGCCCTGTTCGGCATTGCTCTTGCTGCTGGGCCGTCCGATCTAACTCGGTCCCGATTGTTTCCTCAGCACGATATCGTTCTTCGTGCTTTCCACGATGGCCACGAGTTCCGCTTGTTCGGCTGGCGGGACGGCGAACTTGTCGAGTGTCTGGCGGAAGTCGTCGAGGAACGCCTGCCACTCGTTCTCGGTGATGTCCAGCTGCGCGTGCGATTCGTACATCGAGCGGCCCGTGTACCGCTGCGGTCCGCCGGTGGCCTGGCACACCTGCTCGGTCACCAGGTACTTGAAGCCCGCCGGCGCGACCCGGTGATGCGCCTCGTTCACCTTGGGATTGGCGTTCAGCCGCGCGTCCCCCATGACCCGGTCGACAAAGTCATCGACCACCGTGGCAATCGCAAACACCCCGCCCAGCCGCTCATAAAGAGTCATCCGCTGTGGTTCCTTGGTTGGTCAGTTCATCAGGCTCGCGAAAAGGCGACTGCGCATAAGCTTCCGCGGAAACGCCGCCCACCATTCTCCCCGATTAAACCCGCCGTTTGAAATCGGGCCGCGCTTTCGGGTACCGTACGCTCGTTGGATTCTAGACGGAGGGTGCGGTATGAGTGGGTATCGGTCAATCGAGGCAAAATGCGTGATCTGCATGCGACAGTTTATCAGGTTTTTCGGCCTCCCATGGAAATGAAAGTTGCGCAAACTTTTTGCTCGCGAAATCGAGCCACTCAGAAATCTTCGGAAAAATAAAATGACCACCTATTTCGGTTCGCTGGCCGCGCTTGATCGCACCAACACGTTGCCCGCGACAAACCAGTAAATGTCCAACCTGCCGCCAGCGACTGAATCGAGTTGGGACGTGATCGTCGTCGGAGCCGGCGCCGCCGGCCTGGTCGCCGCCGCCACGGCCGCGGCCCGAGGCCTGCGAACCTTGCTACTGGAAAAGAACCGCAAACCGGGAGTCAAGATCCTGATGTCCGGCGGCACGCGCTGCAACATCACGCAGGCCACGAACAACCGGGGCATCGTCGAAGCCTACGGTTCGCCGGGCCGCTTCCTGCACTCGGCGCTGGCGGCCTTAAGCGTGGAGCAAACCATCGCCATGTTCGAATCCGAGGGCGTCAAAACCAAGGTCGAGCCAACCGGCAAGATCTTCCCAGCCAGCGACAAGGCGACGGACGTGCTCAACGCGCTGCTGCGCCGACTCGAACGCAGCGGCGCCACGCTGGCGCTCGACGAGGCGCTATTGGAAGTCGAGCGCCATGACGCGGAGTTCCTGTTGCGCACCAGCCAGCGCCAGTTGCAAACCAGAAACCTGCTCATCACCACCGGCGGCCAGTCGTATCCAGGCTGCGGCACGACGGGCGACGGCTATCGCTTTGCCGCGCAGTTCGGTCACACGATCGTGCCACCACGGCCGGCGCTCGTGCCGATCACCACCGATGCCACCTGGGTGCGCAGCCTGCGCGGAATCACGATTCCCGACGTTCACGTGCGCGTCGTCGAACCGCCGGCTGCGAGCGCAAAGTCGACCAAGTCTGCGCGTCCTGGCCGACCGGCGAGGGTCGCTCTTGTTCGCGCATTTCGGGCTATCTGGCCCCGTGGTGCTCGACGTCAGCCGCGCGGTAAGCGGCCACGCGAATCCACGGTCGCTCTCGCTGGAATGCGACTTCTTGCCGGACGTGAGTGCCGCGAAACTGGACGAATGCCTCCGCGATCGCGCGGCCGCCGCCGGCAAGAAGCAACTGAGCAATCTGCTTCCCGAGGAATTACCCCACCGACTCAGCGAGGCGCTGCTGCTGGCCGCGAATCTGGACCCCGGTTTGCGGGCCGCCGAAGTCGGTGCGAAAGTGCGTTGTCACGTTGTGGCAGCAATCAAACGCCAGGCGATCCCGATTAGTGGAACTTGTGGATTCACAAAGGCCGAAGTTACGGCCGGTGGTGTCTCGCTGGCCGAAGTCGACTCGAAAACGATGCAAAGCAAGCTGGTCGAGCGGCTGTATCTGGCCGGCGAGGTGCTCGACTTGGACGGACCCATCGGCGGCTACAATTTTCAGGCGGCTTGGAGTACCGGGTATTTGGCGGCGTTGAGCATGGAATGACAAATAGGAGAACCAGGTTCGACGCTGCCCACGTGGGGCGTCATTTGGTAGGCTAGCCGAATCAGGATTTTGTCCCCATTTGCGGTCCGATTTACGAATTGCCATGCGAGTTTATGCCGTTGGGCGTCCGGAACTGGCACCGCTGGAAATGCCGGCGCGATTCAAGCACGATATCGCCTACTTTATGACGCCCCCCGGCGAGCGCGGCGCGCCCCAGTTGCCGCAGGGAGAGTTTTGGATTTCGCTCGACGATGCCAAGCGCTGGCTGGACGAAGGCGTGCTAACGCTGGTTTCACCGCTCGACAGCGAAAACCAAGCCGAGGCCGAGATCAGCGAAGAACAAGAGCGGTGGCTCGAATGGCTGCTCGAAAATGACATCCAGCACGTGCGGCTGGAAATCTGAGATTTCCGACGTTTACAATGCGTTCGCCGAACCTTTCATCAACGACAGAGCATCATGCGGCAAGCCGGAACGATCGCCACGAAACAAGACGCCCAGCGGTTCGCCGACTATCTGCTTTCGATAGGCATCACGTCGAAAATTGAACCGGCCGATGGTCAGTGGGCAATCTGGGTACATGACGAGAACCAGATTCCCCGCAGCCGACAAGAGCTCGAACTGTTCGAACACGAACCGACCGATCCACGCTACAAGGCGGCTGAGAAGACGGCCCGCGAAGCCCGCCATGTGGCCGAACAAAAGAAGCGCCAGGCCCAGCGCAACTACGTCGACATGCGCAACGAATGGGCCAATCCCTGGCATCGCCGCCCGGTGACGATGGCGCTAATCGTGATGTCGATTGCCGTATTCTTGCATCTGATCCCCGAACAAGACCTGCTCATCTCAACGCAGGATCGCGCTCTGCCACAGGTCCAGGCGGGCGAGATATGGCGACTGGTAACGCCCATTTTCATTCACGGTGGAATCTTTCACATCGTATTCAACATGTTCTGGCTCTACGACCTGGGCACACTAATCGAACGCAAACTCGGGTCGACGCGATACTTGTTTATGATCCTGCTGATCGCCGTCATTTCGAACGTGGCGCAGTTCGTCATGACGGGCCCGCTTTTTGGTGGCATGTCCGGCGTCGTTTACGGCCTGTTCGGCTACGCCTGGGTCCGCGGACGACTCGATCCGACTTGTGGGCTCTACCTGCGGCCCGACATTGCCTTCTGGATGATCGGCTTCTTTGTGCTGTGTGCGGCCGGCGTGATCGGCAACGTCGCCAACTGGGCACATGGAGGCGGGTTGGCCACCGGGGCGGCGCTCGGCTATTTGGCCTATACATTCACCCGCCTGGGACGTTAGCAGCGCACGGCCAAATACTTGACTGACGTGCGCTCCAGGGGCTAGCCTTGGAGGGCATCAAATGGCGGCTCCCCGCACTTCACCTGCACATGCACCTACCGTGGGAGGTTTTCTGAAATGGCTCGCGCTCGCATCACCGGCTCCTTGTGCTGTCTGTTCTTGCTCGTCGTTAGCCTTTGCCATGCAACGGCCCAGGCGGCCGAGAAGTATCCCGCTTTCGGAGAAATCGTGCGGAAGGATGCCCGGCTCGACAAGCTCGTGCCGAAGGATGCCCACATGGAACAAGTGGCCGACGGTTTCGATTGGTCGGAAGGTCCCGTATGGATTAAGGACGGTGGCTACCTGCTTTTCTCCGATATCCCGCGCAACAGCGTGATGAAGTGGAAAGAGGGGGAAGGCGTCAGCCTGTTCATGAAACCCTCTGGCTACACCGGAGTGGTCGACTATGCCCCCGAACCAGGCAGCAATGGGTTGAATGTTACGCCGGAGGGCGAGATTACGTTCTGCGAACATGGCGATCGGCGCATCTCGAAGCTGACCAAGAACGGCGGCAAACGAACGCTGGTCGACAACTACCAGGGCAAGCGGCTCAACAGCCCCAACGACTCGGCCTTCAAATCGAATGGCGATCTCTATTTCACCGATCCGCCCTACGGCCTGCCAAAGAATTGGGACGATCCGCGCCGCGAACTCGACTTCTGTGGTGTCTATCGGCTGGCAACGGACGGGACGCTCACGCTACTCACGGGGGACATGACTCGGCCGAACGGCATCGCCTTTTCGCCCGATGAGAAAACGCTGTACGTCGCGCAGAGCGATCCGGAGGATGCGATCTGGATGGCATTCGACGTGAAAGCTGACGGCACGCTGGGCAAGGGCCGCAAGTTCTTCGACGCGACAGCCTGGGTCAAGGAAGGCAAGAAAGGGTTGCCAGACGGAATGAAGGTCGACGCCGCGGGCAATCTGTTCGCCACTGGTCCTGGCGGCGTCCATATCTTTGCCCCGGACGGCACGCACCTGGGCAGCTTCGAAACCGGACAGGCCACTGGCAACTGTGCCTGGGGCGACGATGGCCGCACGCTGTACATCAATGCAGATATGTACCTGGTGCGGATCAAGCTTACGACGAAGGGTGCCGGCTGGTAGCAAATCCACCGAAATGCACCGCAACCGTCGCGGTCGTTACTTGACTTCAAACGGAATCGAGATCGTCTTGGTTTCAATCCGCTCCTGGACCGCTTGAAACTCGTCGACTTCAAACGGCCGGCCAATGGAGTTGCCAGCCAAGTCTTCGAGCGTCGTCTCGGCGACGAGTTGGTAGTGACCGCTCGCCCAGGGACGTTGGGGTGTGAACTGCCAACAAGCTTCGGCATTGCCGGTACGAATCGTCCCCGCGACGCGCTCTCCCGCGTTCGTCGCAACCCAAACGATTCGTTCCAGGAGCGAGTGATCCAGTGGTTCACCAAAACGCACCAGCAACGGATCAAAGCCGTTAGCGGCTGGCGCGGTGATTCGCCACTTCGCGGGATCGACAGGTTTGTCATCCGGCGGGCCGACCGAAAACTCCTTCCGTGCCCCAGAGTTCAGCGGCGTGCGGGTAGCATCGCGCCAAGCTCCATCAACGACTAGCGAATAGTGCTGCCCCTCGACAATGACGGGCCCAAGCTCTTCGCGCGGTTTAAGCCCTCGCTTAACGCGACCGGGATCAAACAACAGCGTGAACCGTTGATAGTCGCCGTCCCACAGCTCTTCGCCCAATTCGAGAAACGCTCCGTTAACCTCTCGGCCCTGAGCATCGAGCAAATGGACGTGACGGTAGGCTTCGCCGCGGCTCATGGATGCCGAAAAGTGCAGGTAGAACTTGAGTTGATTCTCCGGGAGCACGTCGGCCGAAGGATAGATTTGCTCAACGACCGTCGTGGGATTTGATTTCCGGGGCTCCAGTGAGATGACTTGCGTTACTGGAGCCAATTCAGCACGATGCGGCGAAAGAAATCCGGGGGCGAAAACGGCGCGGTAGCGGAGACCCTCTTCCAGCGGGTAACGAGGGGTGAATCGGAGCCGATCGCTAAGGACGTCCAGCCTCCCTTCCAGGGCTGGCAGGTCGTCAATATCGACGTCGACGTAAACTTGGAGCACGGTACGACGTTCGTCCGGCGACAGCTTGCCGAAAGCGCTTTGTTGGTCTTCGCTGAGGCCGAAGACGTCAACGGTGTGCCCTGCTGCAGTCGATCCTCGCAATTCAATCCGCGGGGAAGCCTTTGGCATTTCGGCCGACGCCGCACCTGAGACGCCAACAAAACATGTTGTTGCGATTCCGATCAGGGCTATCACGAGTCGCTCGGTCATAGGTAGCTCCGCCTGTAAACGCATCTGCCTGAAACGCACGCGGACGACCGTTGCCGGTCGTCCGTTGGTGCGATGTTGGGTTCGACAACTAGGCCCGTGGGCCTCAACCACTATGGCAAATCGACCGCTTCGAGGTTCATTGTTCCAGAATCGGTTTGTACGAGCACGAGCGCGTGATCCTTATCGAGTTTGTCAAGTTGCGTAACACCCTTGAGATTCTCGATCGTGTCGTACGGCAAACCAGCAGTCCCATTGATGCGGTCGGTGATTCCGCCGGTCTTGTCGATGTTCTCGACGTTCACTTTCATGACGCCGCGGCTACTATTGGCCATCAGCAGATAATCCTTGCCCCCTTTTTGATAAACAATCATGTCGAGCGGACGGTTGTGGTTGCCGAGCTCGGCGACGGTTGTGCCGCGGATCTTATTGCCGGGCTTGAGGTCCGACAGCGGAAACTTCACCAGCGGAGTGCAGGTGTAGGCGGCCAGAACGTTGGGCTTGCCGGAAATGTCGAACACGGCCAAAGTGCGCACCGGCGAATGAGTTTCCAGCTTTCCGTGCGCACCGTGAAAAATCTCGACGCCCGTCCCACCGGCGACTTTCTTGAAGGGGAAATCCAGCACGCGAAGTTGAGAAGCAAATTCTTCGTTCGAGAGTCCTGCCACGATGATCTGCCCGCCTGTGAACTGCAGATCCGTTGTCACATCCTGTCGCTTGCGTCCTTCGGTTGGAGCATTCGGTATTTGTGCCTTGGAAAACTTCACGTCGTCGAGCTTAAATTCACCGAGGTTGCCCGCCGAATCAATCCGGACCACAACCGGAGTCGCATCCGGTCCCGTGCCCCGCGACACGGAGAAGAACGTGCTGCCGGTATCTGGATTTACGGCCATGTCGTTAATCAAAATGCCTTTGGACGTCGTACCGAGCAAAGCGGCAATCTTTTCGTCGATCTTTTCGATATTCAGTTTTTGGCTAGGGCTCCCGGCCGACTTATCGTCAGTGGCAACTGCGTAAATCGCCGAACCTTGGGGATCACCGATTAAGAGGATGCTTTGAGGTGCGAAGGTAATTGGACCGATCGAATTGAGCTTGGGCGCACCTTGCTGCATGCCATCGGTCAGATCGGCCGCCAAACTAGCGGATGAAAGCGCGAGTACCGCAAGCGTGGAAAGAACGTAGTTGCGTAACGGCATGCTGGATCCTCCTATATTGACGAAATCATTTTCAAGCCACTGGTGTATCCAAAGACAAGACCCTCTCACCCTGCCAAAGCATGCCGTGCGAGGAATCCACGACAACTCAGGCTATTTCGCGCGTTTTGCCTCCCAGGGGCGAGAACGTCCCTCGCCCCCGTTGGGACGTTCGGCGGTCGTGGTGCCTTTGATGGTATCACCGTCTACCTTGCCCTGGTACTTAGCGGTCAACTCGTTACCGTTGCGCTCCGTCGTTACTTCAAAGCTGATCGAGTCACCCTGAACCGTACCGTTCGCGATATCCGTGCTCCGCTGCCGACGGCCGCTGGCCAAACTGCCTGTCAGTTTGTCGCCTTCCGCCTTGAGGGTCAGCTTTTGGTCGAACTCCTTGCCTTTTTTCGTTTTGACTGTCCAGGTCCACGTACCAGTAATGTCGGCAGCCAGGGCCGTGGCTGCAATCATCGCGGCGATCAACAAAGCAAACGCTGGTGAGAAGAAATGCTTGGCTTTCATCGGGTCGACTCTCTGATGGTTGATTGGTTGGAGCAGTCGCACGCAGTGCACATTTCAGAATTTCTTTGATTACTTTCCCGTCACTCGGGTCGCTTCCCAAGGTCGGCTGGCGGAGCGTTCGCCGGCCTCAAACTGAATTGAGCCTTCGATCTTGTCGCCGATGACTTTGCCCTTGTATGTCATGACGAACTTGTTGCCAGCTCGCTCGCGAATAGTTTTGAACGACACTTCGTCGTTCTTGAATCTACCGTCCACAATCTTGGTCTCGCGATCGCTGCTGTAAACCTTGCCCGTCAGCTTCTCGCCCTCGCATTGAAGATCGAGCTTGACTTCGACGCTCCTCTCTCCTCGCTCGAAAGTCCATTTCCAACTGCCATTCGCGTCAGCCGCTCGGGCGGCGGCCATGGATGTCATCGCCGCACCAAGGGCGGCCAACATGAACAGAAACCTGCCAGAACGCGTCATGCTAGTTACCTCCCAAAAGGTGACGGCGTCGGGGGCGACCATGCCCGCAATCGGCGCGTCATCTTGCCGCGCGCTGCTGGCGGCGTCAAACAAATTTCGCGGCAGCAACTATTTACCCCCGCTCGGGGCAGAGAGTTCCGTGGGGACGAGAAATTGCCGCGGCTTCACGCCCCCCAATACATTTAACAGAGGCTACTCCGCTTCGCCCACTTCATGCTTCTGGAGACAGCCCGTCTGGCCTGTGATCAGTCGGGCGGCCCTGCCCCGGCTGAAATAGTTGTAACCCCACTGGATAAGGACCAGTACACGGTTGTGGAATTGCACCAGGTACATCAAATGTACGAACAGCCAGGTGATCCATGCCAGGAAGCCGGATAGCTTGAACCCGCTGATTTCGGCCACGGCCGATGCACGGCCGATCGTTGCCAACGTTCCCTTATCGTGGTAATGGAAGGGCGCGGGTGGGCTTAGGTTCTGAATACGCCGCGCAACCAGTTCGGCCACATACCGCCCCTGCTGCATGGCCACCGGCGCAAGGGCGGGTAGCGGCTTGTCGCCTTGATGGCTGAAGTTCGCCAGATCGCCAATCACGAAGATCTCCGGATGGTCCGGCAGTGAACAGTCGGGCTCCACAATGACCCTCCCAGAGCGATCCACCTGTTGACCGGCCGCCTCCGCCAGTTTGGCGCCGAGCGATGATGCCTTGACGCCGGCCGTCCAAAGGATGGTTTCCGCGGCAATATCGTGCCGCTCGTCGCCCGATTCGATCGTCACACCGCCACTACGTATCTCGGTAACTCGCACACCCGTTCGGACGTCCACTCCTACGCGCGGTTAGTGACGCCTTGGCCTTCTCGCGTAACGACTCGGGAAACATACCAAGAATTGCCGGCCCCGCCTCAAACAGCATGACATTCGCGTCCGTTGGATCGATGCGGCGAAAATCGCGGCGAAGCGTGTAACGGGCAACTTCGGCCACGGCACCGCTCAATTCCACTCCGGTCGGACCACCTCCAACCACCACGAAACTGAGCAGGGACTGTTGTCTGTTCGGGTCCGTCTCCAACTCAGCACGTTCAAACGCGCTTAGCACGCGGCGACGAATGTCTGTCGCATCTTCTAGCTTCTTCAGTCCCGGTGCGACAGATTGCCATTCATCGTGGCCAAAATAGTTGAACTCGGATCCCGTGGCGACGACTAGCGTATCGTATTCGAGTGGCGGCAGGTGCTCCTCGCAGAAGACCAACCGACGCTCTGTAACGTTAATGTCGACTACTTCGGCCAACATCACTTCGGTATTGGTCTGCTTGCGAAGAACCGATCGGAGAGGCGACGCAATATTGGCCGGCGACAAACCACCGGTGGCCACCTGATATAGCAGCGGTTGAAACAGATGAAAATTTCGCCGGTCGACGAGAGTAACCTGGGCGCCGGCGCGACGGAGTTGAATGGCGGCATAGAGACCACCAAAACCTCCGCCGACGATCACAACTCGGTGTGCCTGCGATGAATCGGGCAAATTTCTGTCCTCCAGAACGAGAGATCACTAGAACGGCCATTGCTGTAGTTCTAGGTCGGGCCACGCAGATTCTCGCGGAGTTCGGTGGACGAAATATCCTCGCGGAAAGTGGCACCCGGTACACCACGGCAAACGGCCGCCAGCTGTTTAGGCAAGTTTAGGTCATCAAGCGTACGGTAGACACCGTTTACCGTGCGGCCAAACACCAGAAACCGACAATTGCGGGCGGCAATAGCTTCCAACGCATCCCGCATCTCCGCCTCGGAACCGTAGTAACGCTCCTGACCCACCCGCTCAATCGTGTCCACACCTACAATGAAGGTGCATCGGGGAAACAGCTCCGATTTTTTGACAAAAGTCGGAGCGCGAGTAAGCCAGACTTCCTCGCCCGAGGTAAACTGTCGCAATCGTTGTTCCGTTTCAATAAAATCCAAGGGAGGTTTGTCCACGTTTTCGGTCGAAATCTCGAAGGCTACTTCGAGCCCTAGCAGTCCTCGGGCCAACTCTGCCATTTTCTTATGTCCAACGTGCAGCGGATTGAACGCGCCCGGAAATAGTACCTGCGGACGCTTGTCTCGCTGGGCCGAACCCCGCGGTGCCGCTGAAATTTGACCGGCAAGCAACTCCTGCTCGTCGAGTGGCGCATCCACACGTAGAACCGACACGTGTTCGTTCTCGATGAGAGGCATCTCGACGCGCGCACCAGCGCCGCAACTTTCGGCCACGGCGTTCAGTAATAGCCCTGCCACGACGGCCTCCTCTTCACCCCGGGTGCGTCGACCCTTGACAAGTTCGAGGTGATAAGCGGTCGTTGTGGCAGCAGTTTGCCAAGCGACGTGCGCTCGGTGGGTGCCCCGTTTGGGCCGGTCGCTGGCCAGACTTGCGGTACATCCAATCCCACAGGCCCTTGCGCGGGGGTCAAGCATCCCGGCACGGCGATAGGCTGCCATGGCCATCGCTCGCCCGGTGCGGGCGGAGCAGTATTCGTCCGGCTGGCTGCCAAGGTAGGAGGTTAAGGCATCGGCCGCATAGGGGATCGTGGCCTCAAGTATCGATCGGGAAGCCCCTGGTTCGCCCAACAGGGTTGAAATGGCCCGGGTGCCACCCCCTGTAACAGCCAGCACGAATCGTAGATGGCGCGCGTGAACCTCTTGAGCCAATTGATTTTGCGACGATTCGCCCACGGCTTCGCTCACTCCCTAAGACCGGTTAAGCTTCGTCCCACTGCACCAATAGCCTAACCATTCCGGTAGGAAACAAGAACCGGATTTTCGGTTCACGTCGGCCGCAGCAAACTCCGGCTGTGAAAAAACTTCGATCTGTAGCCAAGGGTGGCCAAGCGGCGGCGAATAGGTTTCTGGAGCGGCGGTTCCGTCGATCCGCCTACGAACCTACCAGTTGACCCGTCGTGTGGGAGGCTTTGGATCATGATTAGAAAAACGTTAGTAGCAGTGGCGGGCGCGAGCCTGCTGGCAGTGTTGTTCTTTGGCCGAGACGCAGTCAGCTACATGTCGACGTCATTCGGCTGGATGAAGGACTCCGTCAAATCAAGCGTGCCGGTTGAATTTGAAATCGAGCGAGCGCGTCGGATGGTCAAGAATCTGGTGCCTGATATTCGCCGCAACATGCACGTCATCGCCCAGGAAGAGATCGAAATCGAGCGGCTCGACAAGGAGATCGCCAAGACTGAGAACACGATGTCGCGCGAGAAGGCTGAAATCATGCAGCTCAAGGGAGATCTGGCCTCGAAACAGCCGACGTATAGCTACGGCGGGCGTACCTATACCGTCTCGCACGTAAAGGTCGACTTGGCAAACCGGTTCGAACGATACAAGACGCATGATGCCATGCTAGCGAACCTGCGGGACATTCAATCCGCCCGTCGCACGAGCCTCGATGCCGCCCGGCAAAAGCTCGAGAACATGTTGACCCAAAAGCGCCAGTTGGAAGTCGATGTTGAACAACTCGAGGCTCAATTCAAGATGGTCGAAGTGGCTCAAACCCTGAGCGAGCACAACATCGATGACAGTCAGCTGGGACGCGTGAAGGACCTCATCGCCGACATTCGCTCGCGGCTGAAAGTGGCCGAGCGTTTGGCTTCGACACCACTGGTGGAGGGAGAGATTCCGGTTTCCGCATCACAGGGCGAAACCGAGAATATCGTCGATCAGGTCACCGAATACTTCGGCGTGCAGGCAGAGCCAACCCAAGTGGCTGAGTTGCCGCAAGTCAACGAGGACTGATTCGAACGTCGTGTCACGACGCAGGCACGAGGCCCGCGGCACCCGAGGTGGGGCAAGAGGCCAATCAAGCCCGGGCTCGTGGCGGAACGGCGACGAAATACAGGGGCTCGCGGCGGAGTACAAAGGCTTGGCAATCGACTGGCGGAATTTACTGGCCGCGCCCCACACCGCACTCGTCCAATGGTGGCGACCGGTGGACGCCAGTCAGGCAAGGAACACAAGCATGTTCAGCTCGGCGCGGCCCATTTCATCTCGACCGACAGATTGCGTACCATGGATAGAAAACGCCGTGAACAATCGAGCCCCGAAATCTCGCCTCCTCCTGTGGGTCGACGCGGTGGGCGGATTCTTCGTGTGTCTGGGGAACGAGGTCCGGCTGGGCCAGGCCGTTCCAGACAGCACGGTGGATTTGCCCCTGCTGGCGGATCTCTCGCGCCATCATGCAACTTTTCGCAGGGACGAAGAAGGGTATACGATCGAGCCTTTACGCGACGTGCGGCTCAACCATCAGCGAATTACAACCACCAGTTGGATCAACGACGGAAGTCTCCTGGAACTAGGACCTGCGTTGCGAGTGCGTTTCACGCGGCCGCACCCACTGTCGGCGACGGCACGGCTGGATTTTGTCAGCCATCATCGCACGCAACCCTCGAGTTCGGCGGTGCTTTTGATGGCCGACACACTCATTTTGGGTCCCAACACCAACAATCACGTGGTCTGTCGCCATTGGCCACACGACGTAGTTCTGCACCGACAGCACGGTGGTCTGTATTGCACCAGCAGCAGCCCCATCGAGGTCGACGGCCGGCGTTACGAAACGCGGGCACCGCTCAATTTGAACTCGCGCGTGGATGGAGAAGGGTTTTCGTTCAGTTTGGAGGAAATCTGATTTTGGTGCCCGACGGCGTCGTGTCATAATCTTGGAATAGGGACCGGGTAGCCGGCCTGGGAGAATACAAGACTCCCAGGAGAGAAGCATAGGTTGACCATGCTCGCGCGGACAGACGTAACGGCCCTTTCGCCCGAACCACTTGATGAAGCGATGGACCCTCACTTGACCCAAGCCGAAGAGACTCCTCGTGGTGGACCCCTCAAGTTCACCTACGCCAACGGCGCACGTCCACTTGAAGGATACACGATTAAGCGTGGCATCGGCCGCGGTGGCTTTGGCGAAGTCTATTTCGCCGTAAGCGATGGCGGCAAGGAGGTTGCTCTCAAGCTCATTCGGCACAATTTAGAAGTCGAATTGCGCGGCGTCGCACATTGCTTGAATCTGAAACATCCCAATTTGATTGCGCTCTATGACGTCAAGCAGGATGATCACGATAATAGCTGGGTGGTGATGGAATATGCCGTGGGCGAGTCGCTCGAAGAGGTGATTGACCGCCACCCTCACGGACTCCCACCAGACGAAGCATTCGACTGGATGCAAGGCATCGGCGCCGGCGTGGCCTACCTGCACGACCATGGCATCGTGCACCGCGACCTAAAACCCGGCAACATTTTTCGCGATGATGGCCAGGTCAAGCTCGGCGACTATGGACTTTCGAAGTTTATTTCGTGCAGCCGGCGTAGTGGACAGACCGAAAGCATCGGCACAGTTCACTACATGGCACCTGAGGTGGCCAACGGCCGGTATGGCAAGGAGATCGACATTTACGCTCTGGGTATCATTCTCTACGAGATGCTCACTGGCGAAGTGCCGTTTGAAGGCGAAAGTGTCGGCGAAGTGTTGATGAAACACCTCACGGCCGAGCCCACGCTCGACAAAGTCCCCGAAGCCTACCGACAGGTCATTGCGCGAGCTTTGGCCAAGGATCCAACAACGCGGTTCCGTAGCGTCGCGGAGATGTTCAACGCCCTCCCCCCGTTGGCCGCAACGATGGCCTATCGGCCGCCGATTAGCGAAACGCAATATGCAGAGGAATCGTCGGCCGAAACTGACAAACCAGCCGAGGGCGCAAGACCGGCTTCGGCTGCTACTCAAGCGGGCGGACAACCAGCCCCACAGCCCCTCGTGGGCGGCCTGGCGGGGGCGGCCGCGGCGGCCAACTGGAGCGAGGATGAGCCGGTCTGGCGAGCTGTCAGGGATGGCTGGCGCAACGCTCGTGACAGTTGGGACGGACTGAATACGCCAACGAAAATTGTCGTTGCCGTGATCGGCTGCGCGGCACTGGCCTACAACTATGAGTTAGTGCTGCAACTCATCGTGCCTGTGATTGTGCTCTACGTGTTGTACCGTGTTGTCCGCGCCGTCGTGTTACAGCAGGACGGCCGCCGCAAGCATGTGGCCAGTGGCGTTCCACGGTATCCGCAGCAACAGTCCGCCGCCAACACACCATCGTCAGCAGCCCGACCGGGCAACATGGACGCGACCACGTATCAACCGACGGGCAATCAACCCGAAGCTTCTACGCAGCCGGCCGGCGCGGAGAATTACTCGCGTGGCGATTGGCGGGCAGCTTCTCAGCGTCATTGGAAGAAGAGGCGCGGCGGCAAGAAACGGTGGCGCGAGGAAGCGGTAGCGGCGCTCGTTGTCAAACCGGCGCGCGAACGAATCGCCGACTTGGCCGGTGCCATGATTTTGGCCGCCGTTGTCGGGACGATCATGAGCATCGTGGCGGTGTTGTTGCGGGGCGAAACCAGCGTCGAACAGAATCAGTTCGCGTGGCTCACGTTGACCAGCGTATTCGGCGCCTGGGGTGTGCTGATTCCTTCGTCTCTCTGGGCCGGCACAAAGGGAGATCAAACCCTGCGTCGCGTCACGATGTTAGTTATCGGACTAATTGTCGGTAGCGCCGCTTACCTCGGATCGACCGTGTTGCTCGTACAGTTCGATGATTCGGCTCAAGTTCATAATTTCGTGCAACTCGAGTTCAGCAAGAATTTCTACGATGCCAAGGGGGCTCCCATGCTCGGAGCCTATCTGGCGTATTTCGGTGCTTTATTCGCTGGCATCCGCTGGTGGCGGCAGACCGACCCGCTACGCCGCACACGCCTGAGCGTGTGGAACGTGGGCGCGGCGGTCTTGATTGCTTGGGTGGTCGATTGGTTCTGGCAGTTTCCACAACCCTGGGGCCTGATGGTGGCGGCAATCATCTCGACGTCTGTCCAATTGGCAGCTCCCCAGGCACCCGACCTCGAGCAACTCGAGCGGAAAGCGAAGACGGAGTAAGCAGCCATGATGCTCATTGCCATGATTATCTGGGGACGACTGCTGATATTGATCATCGCCGGCGTGTTGATCTTCAAGCTCGCCGGATGTGGGCTTCGTTCCATGCCCGGTGTCCTGCTGAAAACGTTGGGCGTTGCGGCGGTGATAGGCGGACTATGGATGCTTCTTGCTCGAGACTCGCAACATCACGAAGTCGTTCTTGACGGAACGGTAGAACACGTCGACGCTCTGCGGGAAATTGACTTCCCCGCCGAATTCGTGAATGGGGATTTCGTTCAACCTTTCGCGAGTGACCGAGTTGTTGCAAGCGAGAACGTTTCGTTCGCCCCCGACGTCATGATGATCGTTCTAGGTAGTGGACTGATCATTCTCGGAGCCATTCTGTTCGGTCGGGAACGCACAAGGCCCGTCGCGCTCAAGGCCATTACGCTGCTGGGCGTGGGCGCAATCATCTACTCGGTTGTCAACTATTTCGGCGATCCGCCGCGCGCTGAACGATTCAAGCACCGCATCGTCCACCGCGAGGTTGCCAAGAACCTTCATCAGGCGCGGCGACCGTCGCAGATGGCCCGCACCACACGCGCTCGGCGACCCAGTTTGCGTCCCGAACGTCCAGCCGCGAGTGACAAAAGCGATGGGCTAACGCTGCCCGAGCGGGCAAGTGAGATCCCCGTTTCCGTCACGGTCACGAAAGACCCGGTCGCAAAAGAATCACAGCCTCAAGTGACAAGCGAAACGACAGAAACTGCGACCTCCACAGAAGACAAGGAAACTACGAACGAGGCTGATGGGAAGGTTACCTTGTCACCCGAAAATGGCACGATCGCCCAAGCCAAAGCAGCAATTGCTGCTCCAATCGCCGAAGTTGGTGCAAAGGATGTCGCAGAACCGTCCAGCAAGTCCGTCGCATCGAGAAAATCGGTTCCCGCCAAGGAATTCGCTGAGGCGCTTCACAAGGAGCGACCGACCTGGGTCGACGCAGTTCCGGGACTCAAGGATGGCATCTACTCGATGACAATCAACTCGGGCCCCTATGTTTCCGTTCCCGAGAGCCAGCGGGCTCTCGATATGGAGCTTCAGGCAGCGGCGGACCACTACATCAACGAGTATCTGGGTGACGAACACGCCTCGCAACTCGTGAACATTCCGCTGGCATACCTCACGGATAACGTCAAAAAAGTCGAATTCGTCGAAAAGGTTCAATCCAATTCGGTCGGTCCGATGTATCAGTTGCATGCTCGGCTCGAATTCGACGAGAAGGCCCGTGCCGATTTTCAGCGACTGTGGCGCCACGCCGTGGTGCAAGACCGTCTGTGGTACACCGGCGGAGGAGCAGCCCTGGTACTGGCTTTGTTAGCCACGTTTTACGGCTATCTGCGGCTCGATTTGAAAACAGACACGGCGCACAGGGGCCGACTTCAATTGGCCGCCACTCTTGTCGCCCTGATTGTCGCGGCCGGTGCCCTGTTGGCCCGCTGGGCGGTGCCATTCTGAGTACCGGTTCCCCAGGTTGATCGTTCTGGCTACGATGAGCGGCATGCAACCGCTCGCGAATGTCAAGATCGTGACCACCGCTTTTAATCTCCCAGGACCGGCCGCAGTCGCCAAGCTGCACCGCTATGGGGCCAGCGTCGTCAAAGTCGAGCCGCCGACGGGCGACCCGCTCAAGCAGCACACGCCAGAGTTGTACTACGAACTTCTTGGCCAGCAGCAGGTCATCGCGCTCAACTTGAAGGACGAGAGCGACCGGCGAAGTTTGGATGGGCACCTGGCTGCTGCCGACGTACTGGTCACCTCGACCTTGCCATCGTCCCTTGAACGACTGGGGCTAAGTTGGAAACGATTGAATGCCGAGTTCCCGTGGCTCTGTCAGGTGGCGATCATCGGCTATCCGCAGCCAAATGAAGAACTTACCGGTCATGACTTGACCTATCAGTCCAGCGTCGGGCTGGTTCATCCGCCGACATTGCCGCTGACACTGCTCGCCGACATGGCCGGGGCGCAGGCGGCTGTTACCGAAACTTTTGTCGTACTAGCCGAGCGGGCCCGAACCGGCCAGGGCGTTCACTCCGTTGTGCCGATCGCTACGGCACTCGAATTCTTCACTTTGCCACTTCGCCACGGAATGACAGTGCCCGGCGGGCACTTGGGCGGCGCCTTACCCTATTACAACCTCTACCGAACTCGAGAAGGCTGGCTGGCGGTGGCAGCGCTCGAACCACAGTTCTGGGTCAAACTGCAGGCCGAATTGAATCTAAAACGAGGCACCTACGAGGAATTGAACGAGATCTTCGCAAAGCGTTCTGCGACCGAATGGGAGCGTTGGGCGAAAGCGAAGAGACTCCCCTTGGCGGCCGTGAAAGGGATCGACTTACGGCCGTTGGCCTAAATCCCACCCGAGCTTCGTAAGCCTCAACTTGCTGTCATGGTCGTGCCTCCAGAATTGATTTTCGGGGTGTGTCTTCCACCGATTTGCTCGGGTACAATCAACCACGGTGGGCACTTCTTGCGGCAATTTCCCTAAGCCGTTTTAGTCGCCATAACTCATCCACACGTGTTCTCCCAGGCGAGGAATGATGATGCACGGCTTGATCATGGACTTCCAGTTGAATCTACCCACGGTGCTGCGTCGCGCCGAACAGTTGCACTTCGATCGCGAAGTCGTGACGCGGCTCCCCGACAAGTCGTTGCATCGCTACACCGTGGGCGACATGGTTCCGCGAGCCAAAAAGCTGGCCGTGGCGCTCAAGAAGCTGGGGCTGGAGAACTGCGACCGCGTCGGCACCTTCTGCTGGAATCACTATCAGCACCTGGAAGCCTACATGGGCATTCCCTGCGCCGGCGGCGTATTGCACACACTTAACTTACGGCTGCACGAAAACGATTTGACCTACATCGCCAGCCATGCCGGCGACAAGATCGCCATCGTCGACGATACGCTATGGGAATTGTTCGACAAGTTTCGCGAGCCCGCCGGCTTCAAGCATGTAATCGTGGTGCGCACCGCCGGCAAACCGTTGCCGCCGGGCACAATCGACTACGAAGAATTGCTAGCCGATGCCGACGAGTCGAAGTTCGTGTACGAAGACATCGACGAACGCCAGGCGGCCGCCATGTGCTACACCTCGGGCACAACCGGCATGCCCAAAGGCGTACTCGCCTCGCATCGCGCGATCGTGCTGCACTCGATGGCCAGCGGCATGACCGACACGCTGGGGCTCAGCGAACACGACACGGTAATGGCCGTGGTGCCCATGTTCCATGCCAACGCCTGGGGTATGCCGTTCACCTGTTTGATGATTGGCGCCAAGCAGGTCTTTCCGGGGCCGCATCTCGATCCGGCCAATTTGCTCGACCTGATGGTGCGCGAGCGAGTGACCGTGACCGGCGGTGTGCCGACCATCTGGCTTGGCATGCTCCAAATTCTCGATGAGTCACCGGGCAAGTACGACCTGTCGTGCATTCGGGCCATCGTTACCGGCGGATCGGCCGCGCCGCGGAGCATGATCGAAGGTTTTGGCGAACGTCACGGCCTGAAGATGCTGCACTCGTGGGGCATGACCGAGCTCTGCCCGGTCGGCACCGTGGGAACGATTCCCGCGCGGCTTGCCAATGCTCCCAAGAGCGAGCAATACGACTTCCAGGTGCGCCAGGGTCGCCCCTGCCCCATGGTTGAGATTCGCGCCCGAAACGAAAACGGCATCGTTCCCTGGGATGGCCAATCGATGGGCGAGCTCGAAGTGCGGGGGCCTTGGATCGCCAGCGGTTATTACAACCGCCCCGACGCGGCGACTTCGTTCACCGAAGATGGTTGGTTCCGCACGGGCGACATCGTGGCGATCGACAAGTTCGGCTGTCTGCACCTGCAAGACCGCGCGAAGGATGTGATCAAGAGCGGCGGCGAATGGATCAGCTCCGTGGCGCTGGAGAATGCGATCATGGGACACCCGGCCGTGGCCGAAGCGGCCGTGATTCCGGCCAGTCATCCCAAATGGGCTGAGCGTCCGTTGGCAATTGTGGTGCTTCGCAAGGGGAAACAGGCGACGCCCGAGGAGTTGATCGACTTTCTCAAGCCGCAGTTTGCCAAGTGGTGGCTGCCCGATGCCGTGGAGTTCACCAACGAGATTCCCCGCACCTCGGCCGGTAAGTTCCTGAAGATGGCGCTTCGCGAAAAATACGGCGACTACTACTGCCGGAGCGAGTCGCAGCAGGCGGCCGAAGTGTAGCTGGCCGTGGGGCATACAATTTAATACATAGTGGACCGCGCTCGCGCGGTCTTGAGACCATACCAACGCAAGGAAACTAGTCATGCCACAACCGGTTGTCATCGAGACGGTGCGAACTCCCTTTGGCCGCAAAGGAGGCGTGTTTCGCGAAGTGCGTCCCGACTCACTATTGGCTCATGCCCTGTCGGGGCTGTGCGAACGGATCGGCATTGCACCTGCGAAGATTGAAGATGTGATCACCGGCTGTGTCACACAGGCCGGCGAACAAGGTGCCAACATTGGTCGACTTGCGGCGCTCTTGGCTGGTTTTCCGGTCGAAGTGCCAGCCGTGTCCCTCAATCGCATGTGCGGTTCGAGCCAGCAGGCGATTCACTTCGCCGCTCAGCAAATTGGCGCCGGCGATGCGTTCTACACCATCGGTTGCGGTGTCGAAAACATGACGCGCGCACCAATGTTCAGCGACGTGGGATCGCTCGACAAGCTCAACCCCGAGTTGGCCAAATTCAACCTGGTGCACCAGGGAGAGAGTGCCGAGCTGTTGGCCGAGAAGTACCACATCACGCGGCAAGACGTCGACGAGTTTTCCAAGGAAAGCCACCGACGAGCCGCGGCCGCGATGCACGACAAGCGGAACAAGGAGATCCTTCCCACGGCCGGCCTCGATGGCGAAGGCAAACCGATCAAGGTCGATCGCGACGAGGGCATTCGCGAAACGATCGATCCGGCCAAGATGGCCTCGCTCAAGACGGTGTTTCGCCCCGACGGCAACGGCGTGGTGACGGCCGCCAATTCAAGCCAGATTTCTGACGGAGCCGCGGCGGTATTGATTGCCGACCGTGAGGTGGCCGTTGGCGACGGTTTCAAACCACGCGCCCGCTTTTTGGCACGAGTTGCCGTGGGAGACGACCCGACCTTGCAATTGGCCGGCGTGATTCCCGCCACACAAAAGGCGCTCAAGCGCGCCGGGCTGACGCTCAACGACATCGACTGGATCGAAATCAACGAAGCGTTCGCTTCAGTCGTGCTGAGTTGGGCGAAGGAACTCAACGCCAACTTGGAAAAGGTCAATCCCTGGGGCGGGGCCATTGCCCACGGTCACCCACTGGGAGCCACTGGCGCCGGCTTGTTCTCGAAGATGGTCACCGGGCTGGAAGCCACCGGCGGCACGCTCGGATTGCAGACCATGTGCATCGGCCACGGCATGGCCACTTGCACGATCATTGAACGCATTTAGTTGTGTGTAGCACGACCATTAGGCATCTGGCGGGGCTCGTCGTTTTGTCGACCTGCCTATGTACGCGGCTGGCCGTTGCGCAGGTGGAGCCAACACCTGAGCAACGGGCCGCTCATTACCTAGCCACCGAGGTGCCGAAGTGGCATGGCGAGAACAACTGCTACTCGTGCCACAACAACGGTGATGCGGCTCGGTCACTGCTGCTCGCAAAGCAGCACGGACTGGTAGACGATGACGCTGCCTACCGCGATACATTGTTGTTTCTCGGCACGCCGGAACAGTGGGATGCCAATGGCCCCGATGGCCCATTCAAGGACAAGAAACTGGCTCGCATTCAGTTTGGCGTGGCGCTGGCCGAGGCGGATCGTGCTGGTCTGATCGACCGGCCTCAAACACTTGAGTCGGCCGCCAGGCTCGTCGCCGAATTGCAGAACGACGATGGAAGTTGGTCGACCGACGCCGCGGGAACGGTTGGTTCGCCGGTCACTTACGGTCAGCCGCTGGCAACGCTCTTGGCTGCCGAAAGCCTTCGGCAGTTTGATGCGCACGAGTACTCCCCGCAGCTCGGCAAGGCCCGATCGTGGTTCGAGGCCACCTCCCCTAAGAGCGTGCTCGACGCGGCCGCGACGTTGCTGGCCCTCGCAGAAGTGCGTTCCCCCAAGGCGAAGCTGCACCGTGACGAAGCACTGACGCTCATTCGCGAGGGGGAGTCGCCCGATGGCGGCTGGGGTCCGTTTGTCAATTCGCCGCCGGAGGTCTTCGATACGGCCGTGGTTCTGCTCGCGCTGGTCGCGCAGAAGAACCGCGAAGATTACGGCGAGGTGATCGCCCGCGGCCGGCAATATTTGATTGCCATGCAGCAGGCCGACGGAAGTTGGCCCCCCACGACGCGACCACCGGGTGTCGACAGCTATGCCCAACAGATGTCGACGACCGGCTGGGCGCTGCAAGCGCTGCTCACCACCAATCGTCGGCAACAAACAACTCCCCAGCCGGTGCGGTGAAGCCGAGAATCTCCGCCAGCTGCAGCGAAGCGAGGTTGCTTTCGACGGCGCCCCAAACTGGCGTCTTGCCAACCGCGACCAGCTCATCGATCAGCGTGGCCACGACCGCCCGGCCAATCCCGCGGTTTCGATATTCCGAAAGCGTATCGATCGACACATCGGCCAGGGTCTCGGTCATCAGCGCGTAGGCGAAACTCACGGCCCGTCCGTCGACAAAACCCGCGAAGACACGACCAGCATCGTGGGCACCGCGAATCTCTTCGCGCAACTCGCCTGGAACGTGATTCGTTCGATCCTCGGAACTCAGTGGACGAATGGTGAGTTGATCGTTCGACGTTCGCGGCAATTGCCAGGGGGCGGCGAGCGTACAGATCCGCGCTCGCTGACACGCGATAAGGTTTTGCAGTGCGAGGTGCGCCGGCACATCGGCGAGCAATTCGCAATGCAAATCGTGCTTTAGTTGAATCTGTGCGATGTCGTGCGGATCAATCTCACCCAGAGCACCCAGCAGACCGCGGCGCGCTTCGACGAGCAACAATCCGCTGCCAGAGCGATAGGCGGTTGAATCTTGCTGACAGGCGATGACGCGATACTCGAGCGTGGCCGGCGTATCGGGAACTTCACGCCGCACCATATCTGCGTCGAGCAAGTGCATGGGTTTGCCTTGTCTCGGTGGAGCTACGCTTTAGCCACCTCGCCGAGCAGTTCGAGCAGTTTGCGGCGAATCTTGGCCTCGGCTTCGACTTCCAGAAAACTCGATCGCGCCCGCCAGGTTTCGTAGCCCCCCAGGGCATGCTGCTCGGCAGTCGGCAGGTACCCGCAATAGTCGTTGGCCAATTCGATCACGAAGGTTGGTTTCAGCGGGCTTTGCTCCTTGATCGCCAGGCCCGTTTCGACGAACGTCTCGCACGGCGAACTGGCGATGCCAAGCTCGCCAATCTTGATCGCCTGCAATAGGGTTTCGACGTACGGCGGGTAGTCATTTAAGAGCACCGTCTCGCGGGCGTAGATCTGTTCCACGCCGCGCAGCGACATGCCGTCTGCCTGCGACAAGATGAAACGGGCTCGCTCCACTTCGTCTTTCGGAGTCGAGCGGCGGCCCAATCGCAACGAAGCCTGCCGCATCGCCAGCGGCGCCCAATCGTAATAGTCGATTGACTCGGCAACGCGGGCCGCTTCTACAGCCGTGAGCTCGGCCACTTTGCGAATCTGCGCGTACGGCGGCTGGCTCTCGCTCGCCTCGCGAAAGTTGACGTTGTTGATATTTCCGCTGGTGCCATTGGACATGATGCCCACAAACGGTGGACTTTGCCCGCGGGCGGCCAGCAACTGTGCCAACCGTTGCGCGAACGCTCCGTAGTAGTCGGCCGAAATTTCTCCCCCTGGCACTCCGCCGACGTAATGCAGCGAGTAGTTGGCCAACAGCGCCAGCGGTCGACCATCGGCGTCGCGCACCGAGAGCACGCCGATTTGCGGATCGATCGGTCCGGCCGGCTCGATGAGATCGGGACTGGCGACCGGTGGATTCATCCGCACGTGATCGGCCCGGCCGAACGGATCGAGCAGCTTGAAACCCTCGCGCATTTTCCAGCGGCGATTGTGTACTTGCGTTGGTTCGCTGCCGACGCCCCAGCCGATCTTGGCGGGCGCCAAATTGTGGGCTGCGCGGCGAATGCCATCGGAAATGCGCTGCGCGAGGAACTCTGTGTACTCGACGTTCGGTTCGCTTTGGAAAACGCCGGCCGACGTCGGCGCACTGTGCGTGTGCGTGGCGGAAATCAGAATATGGTCGAGCGGAATGCCGGTGTGACTGTGCGCTTCGTGCTTGGCCCGATCCAGAATTGTCCGCGGAATCATGCAGCTATCGCAAACGACCAGGGCGATCTTGGTCTGCCCGTCGTCGAGCACCATGCAGCGGGCGTGCAAATCGTCATGCACGTGCGTAGCGGTTCGATCACTCATGCCGCCGTTGATCGAAACACCCAGCGGCGGCGTGATGTTGCTGGTTGCCGCGCCGGCGCGAAATACTTTGTCGGCCATCGTCTCCCCGTTGAGCAAAGTGGGGCCTGCAGATTTGTACGGTCAAGGCAGTGCGCAGCGGCACCCCGACTCACAGTATAGAAACGGCGGCGCGAGAGTTCACTTGGATTTCGCGTTCTCTTTGCCGTAGAGTCGCGTAATGAACAGGTCGTAAATGAAACCACCCACCACGGCACCAACGCAGGGCCCCACCACCGGAACCCACCAAAAATAATGGTGCGCGGTGAATACCTGATCGCCCCAGCCGGCGAAATAGGTCCAAAGTCGCGGAGCAAGATCGCGGGCCGGATTGATCGCATACCCGGCGTTCAGACCGTACGTCATGCCAATCAGGAACACCGTGGAACCGACGATCATCGGGCCGAACGGCGCCGGCAACGCCATATTGCGTTGATCGCCGACGGCAAGAATCACCAGCATCAACAGCGCCGTGCCGACGGTTTGATCCACCAGTCCGCCTGGAAAGTTCGTCAGATACTCTTGGGGATAGGTCGAGAAAATACCGGCGGTCGTCAACGTGCGGGTCGACTCGAAGGCGTTGATCGCCTCGTAGTAGGTGAAATAGGCAACGGCGGCGGCCACAAACGCGCCGGCAAACTGGGCAAGAACGTACGGGATCACTTTCCGCCATGGAAAGTCGCGGTGCACCGCAAACGCCAGAGTAACGGCCGGATTCAAATGCGCACCGGAAATGCCTCCCGCCACGTAACACCCAAGCATCACGGCGATCCCCCAGGCGATGTTGATTGAGAAATACTCGCCGGTTTTGCCCTCGCCGAGGATTACCTGTGCCACGACACCGACTCCAAACACGATCAGCGTGAATGTCCCCAGAAACTCCGCTGCAACTTCACGCAAAGTATCTCGTGTCATGACCGCCTACCCTTCAGCCCTGTTGTACCGCCACGAATCGAACCCGTGGGCGGATTATCGTCAGAGGCGGCCGGTCGTGCAATCGTCGCCGAGGCGAAGATCGTTGACGCTCCGCAGCCACGGGCCTATCCTGAGCCATCGCTTGCTATGTACCGATACACCTGCCGTCGGCAATGAGCCCCGAAATTCCCTACCGAATGGCGGTCTTGTTGCTATTTGCCGCGGCGATATCGATCACGGCGTATCACCGCCTTCGAGCGGCGCACTCCGGCGAACGTTTCGATCGCCGTGAGGAGGGATTGCTGCTGGCGATCGTACTGCGATTTTCCGGCCTAGCGTTAGGCACTTGCACGCTATTGTATCTTGTTCGTCCGGAAGCACTGGGGCCATTTTCGTTGTCGCTCGCCCCGTTGCTCCGTTGGACGGGAGCTGGCATCGGCGTTGGAGGCGTCCTGCTGCTATATGCAACTCTCACGACGTTAGGCACGAATCTGACTGACACGGTCTCCATCCGCGACTCGGCTACCCTCGTAACAAGCGGCCCGTATCGTTGGGTGCGTCACCCATTTTACGTTTCCGCGGCGCTGTTGATTTTGGGAGTCGCGGTGTTGGCAGCCAACTGGTTGATCGCCGTTTGCGGGTCATTAGTGATGCTGTTGCTCGTATTGCGCACACCCAAAGAAGAACAGAAACTGACCGACCGCTTTGGCGATGCTTACCGCAGGTACATGGCGACTACGGGACGGTTCATTCCGCGCATCGGCAAGTAAGCCGTGCGTGCGTAGGGTTCAGGCTCGGGAAAGCTCGACAAATACTCGTCACGATTGCCCTCCTCGCAACTTCATAAAATAACGCTGAACTTCACCGATACAACTCTGGCCATTCGCGGCCGCCGTGCGACAGTGTGCGTCGGCCCCCCTCGCTTTCTCAATCAGCGCGCGGACGCGCGTCACGCCCCCTTCGCGAATATCCATTTCGATGTCCTCGGCCTTGAGTCCAAAGCATGCGCAGATTGGGGCCTGCGAATCCTTGGGATAGACTCCGTGCCGAAGCGCCTCGATGCGCACCTGTCGTTCGAACATATCGAAGTACGCTATGTCGCAACGCGGAAACGGACAGAAGAATGCGGAATCCGCGAGCGCATCCGCCGACGTTTCTACCACGTGCACTTGCCAGGTTTCACGTTGCACGGCGATGCCCAATGAACCGCAAGCCGGGCAATGAAGTTCTCCGGTATCGTCCGGTTCGCGAATGAAAGCTTTGTTCATTGCGACGAAGTACTTTCTGCCGGCAATCGCCGAACCTACACCTTCGGCTCCCAGCCAGGACGATACTCGCGAGTCCAAAGTGCTTCGGCCGAGGAATCATTCTGCACGTGGCCGTTCGTCGGATCGCAATTCAGCGTATGACCGCTACGATAGGCGATGTTTCCCAAATGACAAAGCAACGTGCTCTTGTACCCCTCTTCGATATCCGCGGCGGGACGGTCACCGGAGCGCACGCACGCCAGAAAGTTCCTCAGATGCGGATCGTGGCCGTCAAAGCCCTTGGTCTGCGTCGCCAGAAGTTTTCCACCCGCATCATAGAGCTTGTAGTCTTGACCCGTGGTCACAAGCGAGCCGTTGTCGCCGTAGAAGGCGATCCCGAACGTCGATCCCTCGAAGCCGTGGCGATGCCAGTTACGTCCCTCCCAGGTAATTGCCTTGTCGCCGAAGTCCCAAGTGACGACCTGCGTATCGGGTGTCTCCTGATCGTCGTCGAAGTAATACTTGCCGCCGCCCGCGGTTACTCGTGTCGGGTAGTCGACCTTCAAGCCCCAACGGCAAACATCGAGCGAGTGAATGCCATTGTTGCCAAGTTCACCGGTTCCCCAATGCCAAAACCAATGCCAATTGTAGTGCACGACATTATCGTGATACGGACGCTCCGGCGCCGGACCTTGCCAGAGCTCGTAGTTGAGCCATTCGGGCACTGGTACTGCATGACCGTGTCCGATCGATTTGCGATTGGCATTGTACCACCCGCGCGAGAACAACACCTTGCCGATCTCGCCCGCATGTACTCGCTCAACCGCTTCGATTGTTCCTGGCATGCTGCGGCGCTGGGTGCCAAGTTGCATGACACGGTTGTTCTTCCGTGCCGCTTCGACCATCAGTTCTCCTTCCCGCGGATTGTGGCACGCCGGTTTTTCTACATAGACGTGTTTGCGGGCGCCGCAGGCCATGATGGCCGCCGGACCATGCCAATGATCGGGCGTAGCAATAACCACGCCGTCCACCGAGTTGTCGTCGAAGATTTTGCGGAGGTCCGTCACGCCCTGGGGTGCGTGTTGTTGCTTCCCGCCGATAGCACTCACGGTGCGGTCGACGGCCCGCTGATCGACGTCGCAAATATAGGCGATCCGCGCGCCACCCAGCGTCGAGAAACTCTCGGCCAGGGCCCGACCGCGGCCGTTGACGCCTATTACGCCCAACACCACGGCTTCGCCCGGCGAGTCGTCGGCAGCTCGAACCGCAGAGGCGAGTTGCGTGCTGGCCAAGGCGGCGGTGGTCATGGCCGATTGTTTAAGGAACGTACGGCGCGAGGCAAGAGGATTCATGACTTCGGGTCTCGCGGATGGCGGGAAGGTCGGAATGCGGTGATTCGTTGCTGTCCAGGATAACCCGCCGCACGCAGGAACGGCAAGTTTTCCACAATCGGCCGGCGCCGCGAAAGTTTGCGCAATTGGCCCCGACTTTGCAGCCCTCTGCTTGGTTGACACTCGGGCAGCACGGTTCATACGATAGGGCTCGACCTGACTCGACGTCAGTGGGCGTGTGACGCGGGGTCGCAGACGGATTGCTAAGCACGTTACCGCCAGCGGGGTCACCGCGGACATGGCATGTTGGCCCTGACCGCGCGTTCCGCGACGCCCATTTAAATCATGCAACCAGATCAGCGCACTCCGTCGAGCGAGTCTCCCGCATCCAGCGCCGCCAACGGCCCGGTTGGACCGCCCGATTCGGCGGCAAGCCCGTCCGCACCTTCGCACATGCCCAGCGCGAAGGTGAACGAGCCGGTTCCGTCGCACCATCGGTCGTTCTGGCTGTGGGTGATGTGCCTGACCGGCGTCGACTACTTCAGCACGCTCGGCTATCAACCCTCGATCGCCTTCGAAGCCGCCGGCACGCTGGCTCCGGTCGCAACCGTCGTGCTGATCCTGGTCACTCTGTTTGGCGCCTTGCCAGTGTACTCGCACGTCGCCAAGTGCTCGTCGAATGGCCAAGGTTCGATCGCCATGCTCGAACGCCTCGTGCATGGCTGGACCGGCAAAACCATGGTACTGGCCCTGCTGGGTTTCGCGGCTACCGACTTTGTCATTACCAAGACGCTTTCGGCCGCCGACGCGGCGGTGCACCTGATCCACAATCCGCTCTGGGACTACTCTCCCTCGTTTATCCAACAGCTGAGCGAAAACGGGCAGCGGATGGGCTTGACCATGCTGCTGCTGATCATCCTGGGCGCCACGTTCATGCGTGGCTTCAAGGAAGTGATCGGACTGGCGGTTGTCGTCGTGGCCGGCTATCTGTTTCTGAATATGATCGTTATTGGCAGCGGATTGATTTACCTGCTGCGGCACACCGAACTGTTCGCGACCTGGTTCGACCACCTGACGCATGGTCAATGGTACATTGAACACACCCCGGTGCCTGGGCATGGCACGTTCGCAATCATCGCCATCAGCATCCTGCTGTTTCCCAAGCTGGCGCTGGGGCTCAGCGGGTTCGAAACCGGCGTGGCCGTAATGCCGCTTATCAAGGGCGATCCCGACGATACGGCCGAGAACCCCAAGGGCCGTATTCGCAACACACGGATCCTCCTGGCAACCGCCGCCGGCATCATGTCGGTTTATCTGCTCGGCTCGGCCATTGTCACGGCCACGCTGATTCCTCCGTATGAGCTGCTCAAGCCCGAACGGGCCGCCGCCATGGCTCCGCGCGACCTGGTCGAGGTCGGTGGCAACGCGGCGGACCGCGCCCTGGCCTTTCTCGCGCATGGCCAAAGCCCACACCCCATTAACCCGCTGTTCGGCGACCTGTTCGGCACGCTGTACGACCTGGCAACCGTCGTCATCTTGAGCTTCGCGGGCCTCAGCGCCATGGCGGGATTGTTGAACATCGTGCCGCAATATCTGCCGCGCTACGGTATGGCGCCCGAATGGACGCGGGCCGTGCGTCCGCTGGTGGCGCTGTTCACCGTCATCAATCTCATCGTTACCTGGGTGTTCGATGCCGACGTCGAAAAGCAGGGTGGGGCTTACGCCACCGGCGTGCTCGTGCTGATTTCCAGCGCCTGCACGGCATCGGTCATCGATCTGTTCCGGCAACGCGAAGGCATCTGGCTGCGCCGCATGCCGTGGGGATTCTTGCTGATCACCATCGTGTTTTATTTCACCACGGCGGCCAACATGTACGAGCGGCCCGACGGTATCAAAATCGCCAGCTGGTTTATTCTGGCAATCATCGTGGCATCGTTCGGTTCGCGGTTGAAACGCAGTACCGAGCTGCGATTCGTGGCGTTTGACTTCGCCGATAACAATTCGCGCTTCCTGTGGGATAGCCTCAAACACCTGGAGTTTCCGGTGCTGGTGCCGCATCGTCCCGGCCGGCGTGGGCTGGACGACAAGGAAGCCAGTATTCGCCACCGGCACCGATTGGGTCCCGATGTGCCGATTGTGTTCATCGAAGCCGAGTTGGGCGATCCCAGCGAATTCGCCCAGAGCCCCGTGATGGAAATCCGGCAGGAGGAAGGTCGATTCGTCATTCGAGTCACGCGCTGCGTCTCGATTGCCCATGCCATTGCCACGATTGCATTGGAGTTGTCGCGCGTGGGGACGCCGCCGGAAATCCATTTCGGCTGGTCCGACGAAAGCGCGACCGCGGCGCTGTTCGGCTTCTTTCTGTTCGGCGAAGGCAACGTCCCGTGGCGGGTGCGCGACTTGATCAACAAGTCCGAACCCGACCCTTCGCGCCATCCGCGCGTGATCATCGGCTAAGCGGGCGGCGGCGATCGCGCGCGACTGGCGCATGTCGACGTGCCACAAAACGCAAGCCCACTCTCCAGGCCAAACGCCACGAAAACACACGCCGGCTGGCCCACTTCGTTTTTCCGAAGATTTTTGAGTGGCTCGATTTCGCGAGCAAAAAGTTTGCGCAACTTTCATTTTCATGGGAGGCCGAAAAACCTGATAAATTGTCGCATGCAGATCACGCATTTTGCCTCGATTGACGAGCGCCCACTCATACCGCACCCTCCGTCTAGACTTCAGCGAGCCTACGTTAGCCGAGGTGCCGGCCCGATTTCAATTCGCGTTCGCAGCATCTCGATAAGGGGACGTCAAATGCAAGATGGATGCCCTCGGTTTCGACTGGGAAGGTAGAATCCGGGCATGAGCCCGCCCACCGCACCCCGCCGCCGTTGGTATCAATTCCGCTTGGCCAGCTTGCTGTGGCTAATGCTGTTTGTGCCGATGTGCGTCTTTGGCATCCGCGAGCACCAGCGTCGGGTTCGCTTGGAAGCAGAAGCCGCACGGCTTCGCGCCAAGGTGAACAGGGACCAAGAGGTAGGACTCGCCGCTCAGCATCAACTGGTCGAGCAATTGCGCAGGTTCTACTTGGAGAAGGAAATCGCGAGGCAAAACCTGGAGAAACAACTCAAGAAACCAAGTGAAACGCGGGAATGCAGTCGGTGATAGAATCCACATGCCCACGAACCCGAGCGAAAGCGAGGGCTTCTTCCTACGCACCAAAGGCATGCGCGGCATGGCGACGGAACTCGCTATCACGACATGAATTGCAGAGATCGAATTCACATGCGTGCGAAGCCACTGCGAGAATCGTATGGCTCGTAGCAAATGAACATTTTTACAACCTCGCGCATATCGGTCTGAACATCCATTCCGACCTGCTCTGCGACATCAGCCGCCAGAAAAAGTCGAGCCAAGCCCAAACGCAACGTGCTTGAGCAGCTAAGCGTGCCAGTTTCCCGAGTCTGTTGGTCGAGATTTTGCTCGGGCTTGAAGTTCGCTTAACGCCTGAGCGCGATTTGAAAACAGTGCGCCGAGCTCGCCGCCACTTCGTGCCGCTCATGGAAAACGCGGCGACAGATCAACGAAACCACCACCAGATGAGCCCGACCAGCAGCGCGGCGGCGGCCGCGATTTGCAACTTGCGGACAATGGGACCAAACAGGCGCTGGCGGGCGAGGGCTTCGAGCGTGTCTTTGCCTTCATTCAAGTGGGGAAAGGGAGTTCCCTCGGGCACGGGACAACCCAGGAACTGGCAAAGCGGTTCCCAGCCCTGCTGCACGCGGAAGACGAGCAGTCGATCCGGCGGTACGAGCTCTTTAACTCGCTGGTTGTGCCGGTTGAAGACTTCGATGCTGTACTGGCGGTCGCGCTCACGCTGGTCGAAAACTTTTCCCAAGAGTAAATCGGCGAAGCTGATGAAACGATGGGCTCTGGGAATGAAACGGAAGATGCGGAAGCGGTCGGTCGTGCGTTGCAACGTCAGGAAACTGTCGAACCAACGATCTGGCTCGCGCACGGTCAGGACCACTTTGGCCTCCGGAAACTCTCGCAGCAATTCCTGATAGTAAACGCAGGCGGGAAAATCGACGGTCGCCTCAAAATCTCGAAACAGCGTCTGCCAATCCATCGCCGCGCGGCCGGCGACGAGATCGTGCCAGGCCCGCAGGTGGCCCGGCTGCTCGGGTACTTCCTTCATGTGGTAGCAGCGGTAGCCGAGCGTTTCGAGGGCCGCCTGCATCGACATCGTCCCCGTTCGTCCGAACCCCGCCCCGATTACTTGCATTGCCGCATTTCCTATGACACCTGCCATGCTTTGATATTTTTCGTATCGTCCATATTACGAAAGATGGGCCGCAGTTGAAGCACAATGGACGTTGATGGAAGTGACACGAGCGATTCTGGACACGGAGCCTGAAGAACAAGCGTTGGAAGTGTCAAACGAATTGGAATCCGTGAAGCGAGCCTAAAACGCGGTCGCCGTTGGCTCCCGGCTAAACGGCGAGTGGGCAGACGCTGGTTGGGATCGTCGATTTGAGTTATCGTGAGGACGCTTCACACGGCTCTCGCCTGATGCCCGTTCGGTGCGATCTGCTTGGACCTGCCCGCCTCACGATGTTCATTTGGAGATGCGACTGATGCAATGGCTGCGACTCAACCAACAGATTCGCTCGGCCTTGACGCTGCTGGAGGTGCTGGTCGTGATTGCGATCATCGGCGTGCTGGTGGCTCTGCTGCTGCCGGCGATCCAGGCGGCGCGAGAGGCGGCACGCAGCACGCAGTGCAAATCGAACCTGCATCAGATCGCGATGGCCGTGATGCAGTACTACGACGTGAACCACAGTCATTTCTTCCTGCACCATCCGTACCAGGCCGACGTGACCGCGCAGGAAATGGCGTCGGATTCCTTCGCGGAAATCTATTGGGAGGACAAGCTCACGCCGTTCATCGGCGGGCAACACGAGGCCGACGAGTCGCTCGCCAAGCAGGGCATCGTCGTCGACATGATCTACCGCTGCCCTTCCGACCTGTCGGAGCGGATGGCGTTTCTCGACGCCAGTGGGCAACTCGACGGCATCGTCAATCGCACCAGCTACCTGATGAACTCACTGCTGAGTCACAAGACCCGGCGCTACGGGTTGTGGACGCTGACGAAGTTCGACGTCGAAGTCGGCACGTCGCACTTCATTTCGTTCACGGAGCGGAATGCCGGGGCCTTTACCGCCGACTCGGGCAATGACCCGCGGCAAGACGACTTCGACATCTGGCTGGGAACCGACAACTTTGGCCCCTGGATTGCCGATGGCGTCCACGGCAGCGTGTCAAACTATCTGTACCTCGACGGCCACGTGGAAACGAGAACGTTCTCAGAGGCCGTGACCGATCTATTCCCCGATCACAAGGTGCTGACGGTCGATTCATCGTATGCCGACTGAGGGCGGCGCAAGCCCTGGATCTTCGATCCGGCGAATCCAGACCAGGCAACAGCAACCGTCGGTTTCGGGCCAGTGATTGCGGGTCTTGTCGGGGCCTGACCCGGTACATTTGATGTTTACCCAGTAAGCAGCTACGATCGAACAGCCACGTTTCGGAAGAGCCGTCCCCACATCAACGGCCGCCGTCTCGCACTCTCCGGTCGATTTATACGGGGCTTGTTCAGAGACATGAATCACGGACTCTCCTGACTCAACCTATCGGTGGAACAAACATGACGCAATTCCGCAAGTTTGTGCGCGTGGTTCAGCGGCGGTTGCTCGTCGGCGACTTCGTTCAGGGACACGTCGTTCCGTTGATCGAACCCTTGTTCATGATCGACACGCACATGAGCTACGAGGAGCGAATGAAGCTGTTCACCCTGGCGGTGACCCTGCAAGAAGGATTCGTGGCCTGCGAGATTGGCAGTTACGTGGGGTCGAGCACATCGTTCCTGGCGGCCGCGGCCTGCCTGCGGCAAGGTCAGGTCCATGCGGTCGATACCTGGAAGAACGACGCCATGCCGGGCGAGCGCGCACAAGATACCTGGGCGCAATTCCTCGCGAACACCGAACAACTTTGGACCTGGATCACGCCCCACCGTGGCAACGCGCACGACGTCAAGGACAACGTGCCGGCCGTCGATTTGCTGTTTCTCGATGGCGATCACAGCTACGAGGGAACGCTGGCGGATCTTGGCGACTATATTCCCAAGCTCAAGCCGGGTGGCATCGTGGCCATGCACGACTTCGACTACGAGAGCGTGAAGTCAGCGACGGCCGACCATTTCAAGGATCGGCCGCTCGAAGATCTGGGCATGACCCACCGACTGAAGGCATTCCGGCCCAAGTGAGGTTCAGCAGTTGCGGATTTGACCGCCGCAATACGTGCAGCGGCGGCGCGTTCGTCTGCGAGACCGCGAAACGGAACCAATCGCGCGGCGCAAAGTGCCTAAAAGTCGATGGCCGTTTCGGCGGTCGATAGGACGAAGATCTTGCCGTCGCCCATGCGGCCCGTGCGGGCGACCTCGACGATCTTGCGGTAGACCTCCTCGGCGCGGCTGTCGTCGACCCAGAGCGTGATTTCCACCTTGGGAAGAAAGGCCAGCGAATACTCCGACTCGCCGTACTGATCGAGATAGCTCTTTTGCCGCCCGTAGCCTTTGACCTCGCGGACGCTGCACGCTTCGAGCGGAGCCCGCTTGAGGTTTTCGAGCACCTTCTCGGCGAGGAACGGTTTGACGACGGCGATGATCTGTTTCATGGAAGGATGAAGCCAGCAGGATGAAGGAGGAGAAAAGCCTATTCTTCCAGCACGTCATCCTCCGTGTTAGCGGGTCGCCATTTCGTCAAAGAATGCGAACGGTGACCGAAGGACGGGAAGCGGTTTTTCGCATCCCGCTACCTTCGTCGTCACAGCGTGTTAACTAAAAAAGTTCTCGCCGAACCAGTTCAGGGGAGGCTGCGTCTGCACTTCAACGTCGCCGTTGACCTCGGTCTGGCAGGCCAGCCGCATGGTGTCTTCGTGGCCGACATAGGCCATCGAGAACTTGAGCCGCATCCGCTCCATGAAGCCCATGGCGCCGGTGTTCTCCATGCCCTTGGTGACCAGGACGCGGCAGCTTCCGCAGTGGCCGAAGCCGTGGCAGTTGAGCACCTTGTTGATGCCAGGGTACAGGCCGACGCCGGCCCGCATGGCCTCCTTGCGGAGGTTCGATCCATCGGGCACCTGGATTTCCTTCTTTTCGTTTACGAACTTGATGATCGCCATCGGGCATCCCACTTTCGACAATCGGAGGTGCCGGCCCAAGCGGCCGGAAACCGTTTAATTTAGCCCCTGCGGTAGGGAAAATCTAGCACGGCGTTACGGGGCTGAAGTCAAACCAGAACGTTACTCCAACGACAATTTTCCCGCAGATTTGCCGCTTGGACGCGAGATTTCTACACGTCCGTCATCCCCGGGGTTGCTGCATACCGTGACCTGGGATTCGTGGTTTTGCTGGCCACACACCTTCTGCTTCCACGTCCAGGCGACGGCTGAACCACTCGACGCAATTTGCTGCCCTGGGGAACAGCCCTTTGCCACGCGGCAGGCGGGTGGTAATTTAGGTGCGGTGGGCAAATATAGGCCAACGCTATCTCCGTTACCGCTAGCCGGCCTATTCCTTTTGCCCGGGCAAACCCGATAATGGGTGTTGCTCGCTCATGGTGGCTGTAGCTCAGTTGGTTAGAGCGCTAGATTGTGGATCTAGAGGTCGCCGGTTCAAGTCCGGTTAGCCACCCTCGGCTCGGAAGGCCCGTGCAGCCCCGTCTTCGCGGGCCTTGCTTATGCGCGGTATTCAAATCCGGCAAAGCGAGTTCCGCCCCGGGCAAATCTCCCCACCAATCGCGAATTGGCGAATGCTGCATCACCGCGACGAGGGGGGGCGCGGCTCGGTATGAGCGTCCGCCAATATTTCTGGCCACCTTCATATTGCCCGCCAAGGTTTGCCTGGCTTTAATGGAAGGGTGGAAACAAAATTTAGCGGGCTTTTCTAAAAAATCCATGGCGAACCGATTTCCCTTCGTTGGCGCCCCCGCGTGGCAACGAACTTCTTTGCCGGTCGCACGAATCTTCTTGCCGTTTCTCGTCGCGGTCGCCCTGGCGACGCCGGCCAGACTGCACGCCGAAGACCGTTCGGTCGACGGCTCGGGCAACAACCTGGCAAATCCCACTTGGGGTCAGGCCGGCACGCAGCTGCTGCGGATCGCCCCGGCGGCCTATGGCGACGGCGTCTCGACGCCCGCCGGAGCCGATCGCCCCGACGCGCGCGTCATTAGCAACACGGTCGTTGCGCAGTCGGCCTCAATGCCCAACAGCTATGGGCTGAGCGATTGGGTATTTCAGTGGGGGCAGTTCGTCGACCACGACACGACCCTGACCGACATTACGGATCCAGCCGAGTCGATGGACGTGCCGATGCCGATGGGCGATCCGACGTTCGACCCCGGTAGCACCGGCACGGTGATGATGCCCTTCACGCGCTCGAATTACGATCCGCTGACCGGCACCGGCCTCGGTAATCCTCGCCAGCAGATCAACTCCGATACGTCGTACTTGGACGGCTCGGTGGTATACGGTTCCGACGCGACGCGAGCGGCGGCGCTCCGCACGTTCAGTGGAGGACACCTGCAGACCAGTGCGGGCAACATGTTGCCCTACAACACGGCCGGCCTGCCCAACGCCGACAACGGCGATCCGAACCACGCCGCGTACCACCTGGCCGGTGATATTCGGGTGAACGAACAGACCGGGCTAACGGCGGTGCAAACGCTGTTCATGCGGGAGCACAATCGGCTGGCCGATCAGCTTGCCGCGGCCAACCCCGCCTGGACCGACGAACAGATCTATCAGCATGCCCGGCATCTGGTCGGCGGCGAGATTCAGGCGATCACGTATCAGGAGTTTCTGCCCGCGCTGTTGGGCAATCTCGCTCCGGGAATTAATAGCGTCTACAACCCGAACGTGAACGCATCGATCGCGAACGAGTTTGCCACGGCCCTGTATCGCGTTGGCCACACGATGCTGCCCAGCGATCTGGCCCGCGTGCAGAACGACGGCACGACGGCACCCGGCGGAGACCTGGCCCTGCGCGACGCGTTTTTCACACCGTCGAACCTGCCCGACGGCACGGAGCTGGAGTACGTGCTCAAGGGGCTCGCTTCGCAAGCGCAACAGCAAATCGACATTCACATGGTCGACGACGTGCGCAACTTCCTGTTTGGCGATCCGTTTCCCGGGGCGGGCTTCGACCTGGCCACGCTCAACATCGAGCGCGGCCGAGATCATGGGCTGCCCGACTACAACACGATGCGCGAGGCCTATGGCTTGCCGCCCGTGTCGAGCTTTGCGGACATCACCAGCGACGTTGTGCTGCAGCAGGAGTTGGCTTCGCTGTATGGCGACGTCAACCATATCGACGCCTGGGTGGGGGCGTTGTCCGAGGATCCGCTGGCCGGCGCGGCCGTGGGTCCGCTGGTGGCCCTGGGGCTGATCGATCAGTTTACGCGCCTGCGAGACGGTGACCGATTTTGGTTTACCCGCGACGCGGCGCTCTCGGCAGACGAACTGAGTTGGCTGGAGAGCATCTCACTCGCCGACATTATTCGCCTTGATACCGGCGTCACCAACCTGCAGGACAACGTGTTTCTGATGGTGCCCGAGCCGGGCACGCACCTGTTGGCAATTGCGGGGCTGGCGGGGTTGGGCCTGGTCGTGAAGCGACGCCGCGCTGTATGAGCTCGGCCGCTGGACCGCCAAGCGGGCGGGCCGGGAATTGCCATCGGGAACCTGCGCGGCCCAGCATTTGGCATCTACCCTGCGGCGCGGTAGTCTAACAGTCCCGCGGCGAATCCCCCCCTACCCTCTCGCCTGAGGATGCGTCGATGCCTGCCCCGACTCCCCACCGCCGGTTTGACTCGTTTGCTCCCAAGTTTTCGCGGCGGCATTTGCTGCGCGCGGGGGGCTTGGTTTTCTGGGGCTCAATCTGGCTCAGTTGCTCGAGGCCGAGTCGCTTGCCGCCACCAACGCGCCAGGTGCCGGCGGGCTACCGGCGCAAATCAAGTCGTGCATCGTGATGTTCTACTATGGCGGGCCGAGCCATCACGATACATTCGACATGAAGCCGAACGCACCGGCCGAGGTGCGCGGCGACTTTGGCAGCATTGCCACCAGCGTGCCAGGAACACGCGTTTGCGAACACTTGCCGCATATCGCCAAGGTAATGCACCATGTGGCGGTGGTGCGGAGCATGCACCACACGATGCGGAACCACAACTCGGCCGCGGTGGAGGCCTTATGCGGGCGGACGCCGCTTAAGGGCGACCTGGAGCTATTGTCCAACGACCCCACGTCGGACTTCCCTTGTTACGGGTCGGCGGTCACGTATCTAAAAGGTCGCACCGAACGTGTGCCGCCGCACGTGGCCCTGCCGCACGTCATGTACAACGTCGTCAAGCTGCCGGGCCAGACGGCCGGGTTCCTCGGCCCAGCTTATGAGCCGTTACAGGTCGAGAGCGATCCGAACTCGCCGCAGTTTCGCGTCGGGGCCATCGAACTACCGGCCGGTTTGACCCTCGGCGAGCTGGAAAACCGCCAGGCGTTGCTCTCGCACGTCAATGCCCGGCTAGCGGCGCAGCCGACGCCGGCTCAGGGCACGATGAACACCTTTTACGAGCGCGCGTTCAGCCTGCTGCGAAGCGACGCCGTGCGGCGCGCGTTCGACATCAACCAGGAAAACGTGGGTACGCGCGAGCGCTACGGCCGCAACGTGCACGGGCAAAGCGCCCTGCTCGCCCGGCGGTTGGTCGAGTCGGGCGTGCGGTTCGTCAGCGTGCACGACCGCGTGCGCAACGGCCCGAACAATTGGGACACGCACGACAACAACTTTGGCCGCTTGAAAGACGACCTGCTGCCGCCTTGCGACCTGGCATTCTCGGCACTCGTCGAAGATCTGCATCAGCGCGGACTGCTCGACTCGACCTTGGTCGTGATGCTCGGCGAATTCGGCCGCACTCCCAAACTCAACGGTGCCGGCGGCCGCGACCATTGGCCGGATTGTTACAGCATTTTGCTGGCCGGCGGTGGCGTGCGTGGCGGCTTGCTGTATGGCTCCAGCGACAAGCTGGGGGCCTATCCCGAGACCGACGCGGTGACGCCCGGTGATTTGGCGGCGACGATCTTCAACCGCTTCGGGCTCAACCCGGCCACCGAGCTGCACGACATGACCGGCAGGCCGTTCCGCCTGGCGGCGGGTGAGCCGATTCGCGGGTTGTTCGGGTAGGCGATTTCCACACACGATCGCGCGTGGGAATGAACCCCGAACACGGTATGATACGGCACTGTTGTTGCGCATGCGATCGCCTGCGGGAAACTAGTCCGTTCATGTCGATCCCAACTCTCACATCGCACGATGCGCTCATCCTCGTCGACGTGCAGAACGATTTTTGCCGTGGTGGTGCGTTGGCGGTGACCGAAGGCGACGGGGTGGTGCCGGTGCTTAATCGGTGGATTGACGCCGCGTCGCGCGGCGGAGCGATGGTCGTGGCTTCGCGCGATTGGCATCCCGCGGGACACGTGAGCTTTCACGAGCGCGGAGGCCCGTGGCCGGCGCATTGTGTGCAAGAGACACCCGGCGCGGAGTTTCATCCCGACTTGCGATTGCCGGCGGAGTATCTGCTGGTCAGCAAGGGAACGGATTTGGACCGCGACATCTATTCGGGGCTCATTCCCCTGGGCATCGATAAGGTGCTGCGCGGCCGAGGCATCTCGCGACTTTGGATCGGCGGATTGACGCTCGAATACTGCGTGCGGGCCACCGCGTGGGAGGGGCTCGAGGCGAATTTCGAGGTGCACGTGATTGCCGACGGGACCCGTGCCGTGGAGCCAGCGCGAGCCGAGGCAGTGTTGCGGGAGCTGGCCGAAGCCGGCGCCATCATCGAACGGGAAGCCCCATGACCGAATCCACTTTCGAGCCGCTGCACTCGCTGCTGTTCACCGATCTCTATCAACTCACGATGACCCAGGCCTATTTGGCCGAGGGAATGCGGTCAACGGCCGTGTTCGAATTGTTCTTTCGCACGCTGCCCAAAGAACGGAACTACATCGTCGCCGCGGGGCTGGACGACGTGCTGGATGCTTTGGAACATCTGCACGTCAGCGACGTTGAGATCGAATACTTGAAGCGTCTCGGGATATTCTCCCAACCGCTGCTCGATTGGCTACGAGCATTTCAGTTTACCGGCGACGTCTACGCGGTGCCGGAAGGAACGGTGGTGTTTGCCAACGAACCGCTCGTGCAAATCATCGCGCCGATTGCCGACGCGCAGATCATCGAGACGATGGTGCTCAACCAAGTCCACTTTCAAAGCGTGGTGGCGTCGAAGGCCGCCCGGCTGATGGCCGCGGCCGGAGGGCGCGAGGTCGTCGATTTTGGTTCCCGCCGCGCTCATGGCAGCGACGCCGCGCTGAAAGTGGCCCGGGCAAGTTGGCTGGTGGGCGCAGCGGGGACGTCAAACGTCCTGGCCGGCAGCCGTTACGGGATGCCCGTCTTCGGCACGATGGCGCATAGTTACATTCAAGCCCACGACGATGAGTTGGCGGCGTTTGCAGCGTTCGCTCGCGAATTCCCCGAGACGACCCTGCTCGTTGATACGTACGACACCCTGGACGGCGTGCGAAAGGTCATCGAGTTGCGTCAGCGGCTGGGCGCTTCCTTTCGGGTGCATGCGATTCGACTCGACTCGGGCGACCTGGCGGCGTTGGCCGTCGATTCGCGGCGGATGCTCGACGAGGCGGGGCTGGGAGGCGTGCGAATCTTTGCTTCCAGCGAGCTCGACGAGGATCGCATCGCGGCGATGATTGCCAACGACACTCCGATCGACGCCTTCGGCGTGGGAACGCGGCTGGCCGTTTCGCCGGACGCGCCGGATTTGGACATGGCCTACAAGCTCGTGGAATACGCCGGAAAACCTCGGATGAAGCTTTCCTCGCACAAGGTGCTCTATCCGGGCCGCAAACAGGTGTTTCGCGCCTGCGGCGAAGGCGAGTTGGCCGGGGATGTCTTGGGGCGGTTTGACGAGAAGCTGGACGGTGAGCCGCTGCTGGTGCCGGTGATGCGCGATGGCAGGCGGCTGAGTGCCGGGGCGGTCTCATTGGAGGAGTCGCGCCGCTATTGCCGACAGCAACTTGCGCGGCTTCCCGTCTCCTTGCGGCAACTGTCGCCGGCGGAACCACCGTACGCGGTGCCTGTCAGCGAATCGCTGAAACGCGATCTGGAAAGAGTTCGACGTGGATTCGCGCACGAGTGAACGTCGCGAAATGCTGCCGCAAAGGCAGTCGTTTCAAGATGGTTCCACTGACCAGATAAAGAGTTTCCCAGTCGACTTTTCTTCGTCCCTGACGACCGCCCCCAGCCGCTTGCCATCGGCGGAAAACTTCAATAAGAGCACGTTTCCAGACAACTCATCCAGCGCGAGTAGTTCTTGGCCGGTCGCCACGCCCCACAGGTGAACGCGGCCGTCGGCACCGACTGACGCCAAAGTGCGCGCATCGGACGAGAATGCAACCAAACCAGCCAACGATGGCATTCGCATGCGGGCGAGGACATCGTGCGAAACCGCGTCTGCCACGACCAGCCCGGTGTTATCAAGAGGTCCCGCGATCAGGCGACCGTCGGCGGAGAAATCAAGGCCGCGGAACTCCGGAAGTTTGGTGTCGTTGACGTTCTCGAACTGGCCGGCTTGCAGGTCGTAAATGCGAGTAGGACCGACGGGCCTCGCGTAAAGCAACAATCTTTGGCCGCCAGGTGATAAGTACGGTTCGATTTTTTCGAATTGCCTTGCGGACTCCTCCGCGGTTTCCCGCGGGGGCAGCGACCACTCCATCCGTCGCTCCCCAGTTTGCACATCATAAACACACACTTTCCGATCGTTCGTGATTGTCGCCACCGTAGTGCCGTCTAAAGATGCCGAAAACTTATGGATGTAAGCGTTCGGTTCGGCAACCGTGCGCTGACTTTGCGAACGGCCGTCCCAAAGCGCGATTTTGCCGTGCTCGACAGCTGTCCAGATGATTGATTCCTCATCGGGACCGAACGCGACGTTGTGCCAGTCCGAGGGACCGTCTGGAGGCGATGCAAGTGGCTCCGGTCGCCGCAGGTCGGACACGTCCCACAACTCGAAAGGTCGGTCACAACCCGACACCGCGAGTCGGGTTAGATTTTTGTCCATCGCGACCTGGTGCGACATACCGCCCGCGAAACTCAAGTCTAATTGCAAGACCGGAATAGAGCCGCCTGTCGCTGTTGCGTTCCAGAGGCGAATCGTGCCGTCGCGCAGGCGCTGGCAAGCTGATGTCCATCAGGAGAGAACGCGACGTCCTTGATGACGTCTGAATGCCCGGCCAAAGTGCGAAACTTGTGCGGCCGCAAATCGTCCACACCCTGGTTGGCGTCGTTGTCTTCGCTCGCCGACAGATTTGGGCCTGGACCCTGCAGCGCGGCTTTTGCCTCGTAGAGCTGAATCAGCTCACGGTGGTCGGATAGGGCCAGCCATCGGCCACTCGGCGAGGCTGCCAGAATCGGAGAGTTCCAAACTCTTTGCAATAATTGCACGGGGCGACTCTTTGACTTGACCGCCAGCAATTCCAGCGAATTGTCCTGCAGCAGCAGACTGCGCGAATCACGGCAAAACATGCCGGAAATTGTTCGCCGACTCAAGAGTCGACGCTCGCTCCAGAACTCGGTATCCAAAACCTGCAGCACATCGGTTGTACCGATTGCAAGTTGCGTCCCGTCCGGACTCCAGGCCAGCCATGTTCCATTGCCACGGAGTGTCGCACTATGGACAACTTCCCGCGTCGCGACTTGCCAGACGACAGCAAGCCCGTCATCCGCAATGGCAGCCAGCCATTTGCCGTCGGGGGAGAAGCTGACATACGTAACGTACTTGTCGGCCGCCAGCAGTGTCGCCAATTCCTGGTAGGGGTCGACGCTCCACAGACGTACTGCGTTGTCGCACCCTCCGCTGGCCATCAGCTGTCCGTCGGGAGAAAAGGCGATTTTATTGACACAACTGGTGTGCGCTTGAAACTCGTCAAATTTCTTGCCAGTTTGGGGATCCCAGAGGACGACCCTGCCGTCCTCGCCGCCAGAGGCCAGCAACCTGCCATCGGGCGTGAAGGCCACGGCGAAGGCCTCTCCGTGGGCATTCAGCACAAACTCTTCAGAGTGCAAGAGTCGCTGCAGGTAGTACCATTCGAAACCGCGCAGATCGGCGAGTGTCGCTGGAGGTTCATACGCCTCGAGTAACTCAAGTGCGTCGGGGAGCTCGCCCTGGTTCATGGCTTCATAAGCCAGCCGCATGCGGGCCGCATACAGATGTTGGTTGGCGATCTCGCCCTGCTCGGCCGCCAAGCGGCCGTTCGCATCGGCTTGGGCACGCATGCGCTCGGCAGTATCGCGCTGCAACCTCGTGGCTTCCAGAGCGGCACTTAAGGTCGCCGAATGCCACACCTGCACGTTCACCAAAATCAGCGACGAGACGATCAACGTAGCTGCCAGCGCCGCGACTGCCGGGCGACGCTTCGCCCAGCGTCCCAGTTTTTGCGGCAAACCAAGGGGCCGCGCCACGGTTGGCTCTCCCGACAGGCAGCGCCGCAAGTCGGCCGCCAAGGCTGCTGCCGATCCGTAACGCCTGGCCGGCTGCTTTTCCAGACACTTCAGGCACACCGCCTCGAGGTCGCGAGAGATCTCGGCGCGTCGTTGTCGCGGACTAACCGGTTCGCTGTCGACGACCAGCCGTAGCGTGTCGACGTCCGAGGCGCCTTGGAAGGCGCTGGCCGGTAAGCAGCTCGTAGAGCACCGCGCCCAACGCATAAACGTCGGTCGTCTGTTTGATGTCCTGTATGCGGCCGGCCGCTTGCTCGGGTGCCATGTACGAGGGAGTTCCCAGCAACACGCCTGTTCGAGTGGCATCGCCATCGAATTCCGACAGCTTTGCCAAACCGAAATCCGTTAGCTTGGGAGTGAAGTCGAGCTGGCCGTGACTCGAATCGGCGATCGGCTCCAACAGAACATTGCCCGGCTTGATGTCACGGTGCAGGATCTCTTGGCGATGCGCTTCGGCAACGCCGTCGGCGAGCGCGGCGACAATTCGTACGGCGTCGCGAATGGGGACCGCGTCCTGCCGCTGGGCCCATTGAGCAAGCGTCGGACCGTCGCAGTATTCCGTGGCAATGTAATGCAGCGGGCCGTCCTCCCCGACCTCGTGAACGGCCACCAAATTGGGATGTTTGAGCGCAGCGGCAGCATATGCTTCGCGCAGGAAGCGGCGCGACAGGTCGGCAGTCAATAGCACTTCCGGGCGTGGCACCTTGAGGGCCACCAGTCGGTTGAGCGCCGGATCGCGCGCCAGGAACACGACCCCGTGGCCGCCACGACCCAATTCGCGCTCCAATTCAAACCGGCCGACTCTTCCTTGGGCGAAAGGAAATGGCGCCTCTGCTTCAGAATCCATCGCCGCACTGGACACGGAAACCGACCAAGAGGATTCGGAGTCAGTCGGCCACTCGCGCCGACGACGAGCCTGCTCAAGTTGACTGAGACAATAACGGGCAGAACGCACCCGTTCTGCAAGTTCCGGCGGCACTGTGGCCGTATCTAAAGGCGATGGATCGGTGCCCGCGGCCAGCGCCTCGTCGTAAGCCAGGACGATCGACTCGAACGCGTCTTCGAGTGAATCAATGTTCTTTCCGACCTTATCTGGACTCATCGCTGGCTTCCAATTGCTGCCGCAACCGTTCAATAGCACGACACCACCGCTTGCGGGCGGCGTCGGTGGAAATCTGCAGGATCTGCCCCGTCTCGATGAACGACATTCGTTCGAAGCAGCGCAGTTCGATCACCTGGCGATAGTGCGCGGGCAGTCGCGCCAACTCGCGTTCAATGATCCCGGACTGTTCTCTGGCAAGCGCGAGACCGCCTGGTGTGATACTCGGATCGACCAGTGACGGTTGAAACGCTCCGCTATCCGCCTGACTCGGCAACGGCCGCTCGCGCGATGCCTCACGCTTCGCGGTTTGAAAGTAGGTTCGGTGGCGCTGGCCATCTTGTTGAGCAGGATACGCCGCAGCCAGAGTCGCAGTTCCGCGTCCGAGGAACCCTCGAACCGATCGAAACCGCGTTGCGCTGCAAGCAGCGTTTCCTGCACCAAGTCCGATGCGCCGACCTTTACTCGCAGATCGGGGTTGAGTCCTCGGTTGGCAACCAACAACAGGTAGTTACGGCAACGATCGACAAGTTGTCCAAGCGACTCGGCACAGCCGTCGCGAGCGGCATGGGTCAGCGTAACAAAATCATCGCGGGGGATGAAGTCTGCAACTCTGCCGTTCGCGAGATCGTACCCCGCGTCATGATTCAGTTCGCTCATTCACACTCATTCCGTTTTTGTGGAAAACCGACCGCACGTAATCGCGCATTACCCCTTTCAAGCGGCGAGTGTCCCGCAGATTAGTGTGCCGTCGACCCCCAAGCACGGTCAAGAAAATTAGTTCCAAACAACATACGACGCAAAAATATTCCTCGATTGCATGTCCGCTTTTCCAAAAAAATGCGACGTCGTCTACCGGACCCTCGGCCGCCCTTGACGCCCGGCGTGGCGGACGTTGCGCGACAAAAACGTCAATTCAGCTGACGTTGCTCGACGACGCTCGAGGAACCGATAATCCGAGAGTTCCGGCCACAGCCACGGAAACCGCGTAACGCGCTGAAGATTGGCCTGAAGGCGCTGGAAACAGAGGCTTGCTGGGATTGCGGCCGACAACGGTCGGCCAACTGTTGCAGAACGTAGAACGGCGGTCCATAATGTCCCGGAATGCTCGCCCCCCCGGTACGGGCCCTCTCCCCCCAAGTGTGCCGATCGGTCGTCGAAGGCGTGCTTGTCGCGCGTTTGAAACTGCCGCCAACGCGGCAAGGTAAGGTCTTTGGCCGTAGACACAACGATTCGCTGGCATCGACCGGTGCTCCGTTCGTCGGTCCAGCGGTTCACCACATTACTCATCCCGTGCTTGTGAGGAGCTTCCACATGATTCGCCGATTCCTGTTGGCTGGCGCGACCCTGGCCCTGCTGCTAACGTTAGCCCCGCGGGCCGAGGCGCAGTTGAACCTGCGGGGGCTCAAGTTTCCGGCCTCGCTGCAAAACGTGTTTTTGCTCCGCGGGGATGAAGTACAGAAAGAGTTGAAGCTCAACGACGAGCAAAAAGAAAAGCTCCAGGCCCTGTCGTCGCAGCTGCAGCAGGAAGCGTTCGAGATTCTCTCGGGCTTGCAAGATCTCACCCAGGACGAGCAGAAGGAAATGATGCCCGAGGTGCTGCAGATGATTTCGGACAAGGGGGAGGAAATCAAGGAGAAGGTCGATAACATTCTGGAGGACGAACAGGAAACACGTCTCGTGGAGCTATCGCTGCAAGCACGCGGCGCCCAGGCCCTGGAAGACGAAGACGTGGCCGCGGCCCTGAAACTCGGCGATGATCAGAGGAAAAAACTCGAGGAGATCCGCGAAGAAGGCAACGCTGCGATGCAAGAAGCATTTCAGAAACTGCGAGCCGGTGGCGGCGACCAGGGAGAGATCCGCGAAAAAATGACCAAACTCCGCGACGAGCTCAGTGAGAAGGCGTTTGCCATCCTGACTCCCGAGCAACGCGAGCAGTTCGACAAGATGAAGGGAGCGGAATTCAAGTTTCCGCCCCGTCGCGGAGGTGGACTTCCATTTTAGAATCGTTATTCTGTTTTTTAGAAACATGACACTTGCCGGCCGGGTAGTACCCCCTAGCAAATCAGGCTCCCCGGCCAACTGGCGTCGGATTACAGATCCCGAAGGAATTTCGTAACCGAGGTGTTAAGATGGGCAAATTCTGGCAATTGGCACTGACTGCCGCGATTGCCTGCTATGCGTCTGTGGCCCTGGCGGCAGACGCGGCCGATTCCCCCATCGGCAAGCAAGTCGAGAACTTCACGCTCCCCGACTTTCATGGCAAGCCGCATTCGCTAGACGACTACCAAGGTCGACCGGTGGTGCTGGCCTTCGTGGGCACGGAATGCCCCCTGGCAAGGAACTACGCGCCGCGGCTGAAGGATCTGGCCGCCGAATTCGAAAAAGACGGGGTGGCTTTTATGGCCATCAACTCCAACGTGCAAGACACACTGAGCGAAGTGGCAACCTATGCCCGCTCGCACGAGCTGACGTTCCCGGTGCTTAAAGACAATAACAACGTCGTGGCGGACAAGCTCGGCGCGGTTCGCACGCCGGAAGTCTTTCTGCTCGACAAGGATCACGTGATCCGCTATTGGGGCCGCATCGATGATCAATACGGCTTCAAGACGGGTGCCGGTTACGTCAAACCGAAGCTTCGGAATCGGTTTCTGGCCGACGCCATCCTCGAGATGCTCGCCGGCAAGCAGGTGACGCATCCGATTGTCGAGGCCCACGGTTGCTTTATCGGCCGTGTGAGCCAGCCGGAACCGAAACCGGACTCGAAGATCACCTACTCGAACCAGATCGCGCGGTTCATGCAAAAGCGTTGCGTCGAATGCCATCGGGAAGGCGAAGTCGCGCCGTTCACGCTCACCAGCTACGACGACGTGTCAGCCTGGGCCGAAACGATTCGCGAAGTGATCGACGAAGGGCGCATGCCTCCCTGGTTCGCCGACCCGCGCTACGGTCACTTTCTCAACGACGCTCGCTTGAGCGACGAAGAGAAGTCGCAACTGAACGCTTGGGTCGATGCCGGTTGCCCCGAGGGAGATGCCAAGGATTTGCCCGAGCCGCGCAAATTTGTCGAAGGCTGGCAAATCGGCGAGCCGGACCAGGTGATCTACATGGCCGACAAGCCGTACGACGTGCCGGCCGAAGGGACGGTCGATTATCAGTACTTCTCGGTCGATCCGGGCTGGACGGAAGACAAATGGATTCAAGCCACGGAAAGCCGACCCGGCAATCGCAGCGTGGTGCATCACATTATCGTCTTCGTGCAGGCTCCGGGTGGCGGCGACTTTGCGGCCCGCGGCGGCATCGGCGGTTATGCTCCCGGCATGACACCGAACGTTTGCCCGCCAGGGACGGCCCTTCACGTGCCGGCCGGTTCGAAGCTGGTGTTCCAAATGCACTACACGACCAACGGTGTGGCCCAAAACGACCGCAGCATGGTTGGGGTGAAGTTCGCCGACCGCGAGACCGTGAAGAAACAGATCCGCGGCGGGGTTGTGGGCAATGCCACCTTCCGGATTCCGCCAAACGACCCGAACTACGAAATCGTCGCCAAGCACCTGTTCTTCAAAGACACGCTGCTGATCAACCTCACGCCGCACATGCACGTGCGGGGCAAGGACTTCAAGTACGTGGCTCAGTACCCCGACGGCACCAGCGAAGTGCTGCTCGACGTGCCGCACTACGACTTCAACTGGCAATTGCGGTACATGCTCAAGGAGCCGAAGTTGATGCCCAAGGGCAGCCGTCTGGTGTGCACGGCCCATTTCGACAACTCGGCCGACAACCTGGCCAACCCCGATCCGAACCAGGAGGTCACCTACGGCGACCAGACCTGGGAGGAGATGATGTTCGGCTTCTACACGTCGGTCGATCCGAAACAGGATCTGTCGAAGGAACTGGCCGGCACCAAGAAGAAGGACGCGGATAAGACTGTCAGCCAGACCAAGACAGCCGAGACGACCAACTGATCGGCTAACTTTCAAATTGCAATCTCCAAACGAGACCGCCCGAAAACGATTCGGGCGGTCTCTTTCTTTTTCGTAAGCTCACCGCGCGCATCGCGCTATCCTGCGCGGCGAAGCGAACCGGGCCAACCGGCGCCGCGTATATTCTGTTGACATTACATACCAAAAGGGGGAGAATGCGGGCGTAGGATTACTACACGCGTCGGCGACAGCGGCTCTCTCTCTGGAACGGAGGTTCGGGTCATGCGATTCACACTGCGCGCGGCGGTCCTGGCGAGTTGCTTTGTCTTCACAGTGACGTTCTTCGGTCGCGGCTCGCATGCGGCCGAGACATCTCCCGCGCGGCGGCTCGTGGATCAGGCCCTGCAAGCCGAGCTTTCGGGGAGCAGCGGCGAAGCTCGGGCCGCGTTGCTGCAACAGGCGATCGCGCTGGATCCGAGTTTCTCGCCGGCCCGCTGGCAGTTGGGCTACGTGCAGGTCGGCGACCAGTGGTTGAAGCCGCAAGACGTGCCGCAACAAGCCGCGGACGACAAGACGCTCGTGGCCTATCGAGAACGACGCGATGCCCTGGTCGATACGGCCGCCAACCATCGCGAGCTCGCCCGGTGGTGCCACAAGAACCTATTGCCCTCAGAGGCACGGTTGCACTGGACCAAGGTACTCGAGTTCGAACCCACGGACCGCGAAGCGATCGACGCTCTTGGCCTGAAGTGGCATGAAGGCCGCTTGATGACACGCGCAAATCGACGATGAGAAGCAAGCGGCCGCCAGACGACTGCAGGAGCTCCGCGGGTGGCATCCGAAAATCACGAAATGGCGCGCGGCGATCGATAGTGGTAACCCCAAGAAGACAGCGGCGGCTCTTGACGATCTCCATGCGCTCTCCGATCCCGGCGCGCTCAGTGCACTTGAACTTGCATTCGCGTCAAACGCCGCGGGAGAAAGATCGAATCGACGGAACATGGCATTGATCGACGTTGCCAGCCGGATGCCAGAAGCCGAGGCGACGCAGGTCTTGCTCCGCCGGGCAGTCTGGGCGGACTCCCAGACCGTGCGAGCGGCGGCTTGCGAGGCGCTGAAGCGGCGCCCGATGCACGCCTACGTGCCCCAATTGATCGAGGCAATGCCCAATTCGGTAAAGACCCGGTTCTCTGTGTTGCCGCTGGCAAACGGTACCGTGATCCACGAGCATGAGGTCGAATTTCGCGGGAAACAAGGGACTCAGGTTTTTAGCTACGAGTCGACTGTGTATGCGGACGCTGGCATGGCGCAGCGTGTAATTCCCTGGGCAGTGGGCAACGAGGTTCGCAAAGCAGCCACTATTGAACGACGCGTAGCGGCGACGGAATCGGCCAACCGGAAATTGCGTGAGCGTTTGGAGTTCGTATTGCATTCGACCACCGGCTTTGAAAGTCCGGACGACCCCCTGCTGTGGGAAAAACAATACGACGAATACTATGGTCGTGAAGCGCCGGAACCGTCGGGCGTCGTGCAGAAGTTCAACGTCTCAGAACAAGCGGGATATGTCTCGCTTCCCAGTGCACCCGCCGCTCCCAGCGCACCCACCGGACCCGTCGCCCCCAGTCAACCTGCTCCTCGTTATATATTCACTCACCACGAATGTTTCGCCGCTGGGACGCCGGTCATGACCTGGCTTGGTGAGCGGCCGATCGAGAGCATTCAGGCCGGCGACCGCGTGCTATCGCAAAATCCGGTGACCGGCGAGTTGGCCTACAAAGTCGTTCAGAACCAAACTTTGCGATGCGAGATCAAGATCATCAAACTGCAATGCGGCTCGGAAACGATTCGGGCAACTCACGGTCACCCGTTCTGGGTTGTCGGCCACGGCTGGCAATTGGCCGGCCACCTGGAAGTTGGTGCAAGGATTCGCGGTCTGGACCAGGACTTCACCGTCGATGCGATTGAAATCGAACCTTCTCAAGAAGTGTATAACCTGTTGGTGAGTGATTTCGCCACGTTTTTCGTTGGGAAGCAGTGCCTTCTGGTGCACGATGATTCGCCACTCGAAGACATTGCGGTATTGGTGCCGGGCCTGGCGGCCACGGTCGTTGGACATGAATCGTCGGATCGGTAGTTTGGTCTTCATCGCCCTCGTGCTCGTTGCCGCTCCGGCGGCCGCGGAAACGCTGCGCGACGCGGTAGCGAACCTCTTTGCCAAGGCCAAGCACAGCGCCCCGTCGGACGTGAACGCCGTGCGGGCCGAATACCACCGGCTGAAGCAAGCCGCGCCGAAGGATTCGCGGATTGACTATGCCTATGCGCTGGCGTTGCTAGAGCAGCATCACTACGCAACCGCACTGCCGCTGATCAAACACCAACTGGACCGCCAGCCCGAGGATCTGTCGGCGAGAAAGGCGTCTATTTGGGCCCAGCTTCAAATCCGCCGCTACGGTTCGGCGCTCGACGAGTGCGTGCAGCTGTCGGAGCTTTTTCCAAAAGGGCAGCCGGGGCAAGGGGAATGGCAGGAAGCGGCGCGGTTCCTGGGAACCGTATTTGGCTATTTCGACCTCGTGAAAACCGAAGTCGGCGGCGATGCCAAAACGAAGTCCGCGCGGAAGAATCAGGTGCTGGCGGCCATTGGAGCCTCTTATCTGGAACCGTACGATGAGGGCCGTCAGTTGGTCATCGATCGACTGGGCGAATTGAAAACGCAGCAGCAAACCAAAGCCGATCTTGCCGCCGCCAAGCACGACGAGCAGCAGGACCTGACGGTTGATGCACTCGAGGACAACCGAACTCGAATCGCTGACAATCGCCAGTCGATACAGAGCGCAACCGAAACGTATCGGGATGCAGAACGACAACTGACGGTCATTCGAGGACAACTGGCCTCGCTGCGCACGGATCGGATGCGCGTCTCCGCCCAGATCGCGTTCGTGCAGTCACAAATAATGGCGCTGCAGCAACCGAACCAGAACTCTCGCACGCAGACGTCCAACGTGGTCACAAGGGCGAACTTGAACAACCTCGCCTTCACCCTGGCCGGGCTCAACAAGCAAGCCTTCGACATGGATCGGCGACTCCTGGGATTGCAAACCCAGGCCCAACAGATATCAGTGCAAGGAGCGCAAAGCGGCCAAAGCGTCGTCGAGAGCCAGGCGGCGATCGAGCGGGCCGCCAAACGGGCCGAGGCGCTCGAAAAACAAGTTCAGCGCCTGGAACACGACAAGCCCACGGCCGGCGGCGTCTTGACGGCGCAGATGCGCTCGCTGACCACTTATCTCCCATTCCCCTTCGAAGAGCAGCAAGCCCGCGTTCTTGGCTGGTTTGACGGCCAGTAAGGCTTTTCGGGCTGCGTAGTTTGCGGAGGAATGTGCCTTGGGCCGAGGTTGGTTGCTTGCCCCCGCCCAGGCGGGTAAAGTCAAGGTTTCAGTTGCCGTGCCGCGTCCAGGAGCGCTGTGGCGGCCGGAACACGCGTCTTGTATCGCCGGTCGCCCGCGCTCGTCTCGCCGTACTGGCTTGTTGGCGCGCGGTCGCTCGCGCAGGTCCACGATTGTCTAGGTGGTAAGCCGACCTCATCGATGCCGAATAGCCGCGCCGTAGGAATCGATCTTGGAACCACACGCGCCGCCGTCAGCCGCATCGACGAGCATGGACGGAGCGCGCTGCTACGCGATGCGCAGGGCGACCTGCTGGTACCGAGCGTCGTGTACTTCGAGGACGACGAATGGCTGCACGGCCGAGCCGCCAAGCTGGCCGCCTCCACGCAACCCAACCGGGCGGCGGAGTTCTATAAGCGGGACCTGGGTCAGGGACCTTACTCCCGCGCGGTTGGCGGCGAGCTGCTGCCGGCCGAGGTGATCGAGGCCTGCCTGATGAAAAAACTGCTGGCCGACCTGGCCGGCGAAGGGCTCGCCAATCCGGCCGTTGTGCTCTCGATGCCGGCCGGCTTCAACCAGGCTCAACGCCGCGCCCGCCTCGACGCGGCCAAGATCGCGGGCATGGAAGTCGTCGGCACAATCAACGATCCATTGGCCGCCGCGCTCACCTTTGCCGAGGGCCAGGGGTACCTGAACGAGACCGCGGCCGACAAGCCGGGACAGCGCGTGCTGGTGTTCGACTTGGGGGGCGGCAAAATCGACGTTGCGATCGTCGAAATCAAGCCCGGCCGCTTGCGAACGATGGCCATCGCCGGCAACGCTCAATTGGGTGGACGCGACTGGGACCTGCGGTTAGCCGAGTATCTGGCCGAGCAGTTTGCCAAACAATTTGGGGACGACCCGCGGCACGATATGAGTAGCGTGCGGCGATTGCTCGAAAGCGCCGAAGAAGCCAAGCAGTCGCTGTCGGCACGACAACAAGCTCGGGTGCAAGTGACTCGCGGCACGGATTCAGCGGCAATTATCGTTACGCGACAAGCGTTCGAAGACCTGACAACCGATCTGCTGGATCAGGCCATCCAGTTGACTGAAGCCGTGCTGGCACAGGCCGGCATGGCCTGGCGCGATCTGGCGAATCTGCTGCTGGTCGGTGGGGCGACGCGTATGCCCGCGGTGGCCGCGCGGCTCAAGGAGCTCACAAACCTCGACCCGGCACCTGGACTGCATGCGGACGAAGCCGTGGGACGAGGCGCGGGCCTGTACGCGGAATGCCTGCTGGCCGCACGCGAAGGGCGCCCGGCGAGCATGCGGCTGAGCATCACGGACATGACGATCCACAACCTGGGACTCGAGTGGAGCGATCCGCAGAGCGGACGTCTGGAAAACGTGGTGCTGATTTCGCGCGGCAGCGAGCTTCCCTGCGGCACGGTGGCCAAGGCCACCACCGACGTCGAAGACCAACCGGCAATCGTGGTACGGCTGCTCGAAGGAGACAGCCGCGCGGCCGACGCGTGTGCCCGGATCGCCCAATTGACGATTCGCGACCTGCCGCACGGCTTGCCGGCCGGCACGCAAATCAACGTGCAGTATCAATTCACGGCGGAAGGTCGTTTGCAAGTGAAGGCCCAGCTTCCGCGCTCCGGCCAAGCGCTGCCGATCGCCTTGCGTCGCGAAAACGGCTTGAGCGAGAGCGAAATAACGGACTGGAAGAACTTGCTGGCCCGAGGCGGCGGACTAAAGGCCATTCACGCCCTGCTTCCGAAGCACCAGCAATTGCGGGAATCGACGGCTGCCGCCGACGCCGCGGCCACTCCCGCACAGTCTCCCCCCCGCCCGCCCGCGCTGCCGAAACAGGCGTCCGCGCAGCCGGGTTTTGAGCTGCAAACCGATCCGAACGCGGCGGTAGTTCGCGCGCGGCGCAGACAAATGACGCCGCGAAAACTGGCCATCATGATCGGCGGATATCTGGTCTCGGCCCTCGTCGGTACCGCGATAGGTTACTATATACTGATGAGAATCGACCCCAGCTATAACTGGTGGCACCTCCGCCTGCCCGGCCTGCGTGATGCGCCGTCAGGGAGTTCCGCGCCGGCCGAACCGCCCGAGACGCCCGGTCTGGCCCGCGGCGCCATCCCATCCACTGCCACCGAGGCTGGTCGATGTCTGTTGACTGCTGAATCGAACACCCACATCCGATCGACATGAGTAACGATCCTACACCCGCGGTCGGCATCGACCTGGGGACGACCTATACCGCCGTAGCTTATGTCGACGACACGGGTCGGCCGGTGACGCTAGTCAACGCCGAGGGCGACTTGGTAACGCCCAGCGTCGTGCTGTTCGAATCCAGCCAGGCGATTGTCGGCAAGGAAGCGCTCAAGGCCTTGGCGACCGAGGCCGATCACGTGGCCCAGTGCGCCAAGCGCGAACTCGGCGAGCGGGCGTTTCACAAGATCCTCGAAGGCCGCACGTTTCCGCCCGAGGCGCTCGAAGCGATCGTGCTGAACAAGGCTCGTTGCGATGCTAGCCGCCACTTGGGCGATTTTCGCAAGGTGGTGATTACCGTACCTGCCTACTTCGACGAAGTGCGGCGCAAGGCGACGCAAGACGCCGGTTACATGGCCGGTTTCGAAGTGCTCGACATCATCAATGAGCCAACGGCCGCCGCTATTGCGCACGGCTTTCACAAGGGGTTTCTCAATCGCAGCGGTGCCGCCGACATGCCGCTCAAATTGTTGGTCTACGATTTGGGGGGCGGCACGTTCGACGTGACGGTGATGGAAGTCATCGGCCATGAGTTCGTGGCCCTGGCCACCGACGGCGACGTGCAGCTCGGCGGGCAGGACTGGGACCAGCGGTTGGTCGACTACGTGGCCGAGGAATTCAAGACGACGCACGGCCTCGATCCGCGCGAGGAACCCAACACGGCCGGCCGCCTGTGGCGCGAATGCGAGGACGCCAAGCGCACGCTCTCGGCCCGCAACAAGGTGTCGATCAGTTGCGACTACAAGAGCCTGGCGATGCGGGTGGAAATCTCGCGGGAAAAGTTCGAGGAGATCACGCAGGATCTACTCGACCGGACGCGGTTCACGACGCGTCAAACCCTATCGGCGGCCGGCTTCACCTGGTCCGACTTGGACTTCGTGCTGATGGTCGGTGGCTCGACCCGGATGCCGATGGTGGCAAAAATGCTCCGCGATCTGTCGGGCAAAGAGCCCGATGCTTCGGTGTCGGTCGACGAGGCCGTGGCGCACGGCGCGGCGCTGCATGCCTCGGTGGTGCTGGCTCGCAGCCGCGGCGAGATCTCGGCGATCAACGTCCGAAACGTGAATTCGCACAGCTTGGGCGTGGTAGCCAGCGATCCGCGCACGATGCGCCGCCGCAACGCGATCCTGATCCCGAGGAACACCGCACTGCCGGCCACAGCCAAGCGGGTCTTTCGCACGCAGAAGGCCAATCAGAAGTCGATTCTGGTGCAAATCGTCGAAGGCGAAAGCGCGAACCCCGACGACTGCTCGCAAATCGGCAAGTGCGTGGTCCGCGACCTGCCCCGCGACTTGCCCGCGCAGACGCCTATCGAGGTACGGTTCGCCTATCAGGAAAACGGCCGGCTGACCGTGCACGTGAATGTGTCGGGCACCGACACCGAGCTCAAGCATGAGATCTCGCGCGACAACAGCATGACGCCCGAGCAACTCGACGCCTGGCGGCTCTACATCACCGGCCAGCAATCACCCCAACCCAACATGCACGGCAGCGACGACACGATCGTCGTGGACGAGTTGTAAGGGCGAGGCAGGTCGGTATCACTCGATCGCCCCCGGGAATGTGTTGGTTTGCACGGCGCTAGAACGGCTATTTATACTAGCAGCGTACCCGCCCACCATCCGCATCATGCCCTGGAAAATGCTCCCCATGGATCACCTTGCACGTGGAGTGTCTGCTTTCGTCCTTGGCTGTTTGTTGCTGTGGAGCACGCCGGCAGCGGCACAAAAGTCGCCGAGCGATGAACTCGCGGCGCTGAACGCCGCGCCAGAGATGGAAGTCTCGCTGTTCGCCAGCGAACCGCTCATCACCAATCCCGCGGCCATCGATGTGGATACCGAGGGGCGGGTGTGGGTGGCGGAAATCCAATGGTATCGTGGCGGCGCCAAAACTCCACCGGCCGACAAGATCAAGGTACTGGAAGACACCGACGGCGACGGCGCGGCCGACAAGGTTACCGTGTTTGCCGAGGGGCTGTTCGCGCCGATGAGCGTGTGCGTGGCCGGCGATAAAGTTTACGTGGCCACCAGCCCCGATCTGTGGGTCTTCGAAGACAAGGATGGCGACCTGAAAGCCGACGGCCCGCCCCAGAAACTGCTCACTGGGTTTGGCGGCTACAACCATGATCACGGTGCGCACAGCCTGGTGCTGGGGCCGGATCATAAATGGTGGATGTCGCACGGCGACGGGGGCTTCGACGTCAAAGGGACCGACGGCTCGCATATCAAGTTTCCGCATGGCGCGGTGCTGCGCGGCGAACTCGATGGCAGCGGGCTCGAAACGGTGGCCGTCAACTTTCGCAATCCCTATGAGGTGTGCATCGATTCGTTTGGCGAAGCGTACCTGAGCGACAACGACAACGATGGCAACGAAAGCGTGCGAATTTGCTGGATCATGGAAGGGGGCAACTACGGCTGGTTCGGCCGGCCGCCGTTCGACAAACAGCAACTCGATCGCCTGGTGCCGCCGGGCACGCCCTTCCGCGAGCACTGGCACTTCCGCGGTTACATGCCGGGCTACGTTCCCGCAACGCTGGTGACCGGCTTTGGATCGCCCACCGGCATCTGCATCTATGAGAGCGACGCGTTTGGCCCCAAGTACAAGAATGCACCGCTCCACACCGACTGCGGGCCGCGCGAATGCCGCGTCTACCAGCATCACCTGCAAGGTTACGGCATGCAGGCCACCAGCGAAGTTTTTCTGAGTACCAGCGGCGACGATTATTTTCGGCCGGACGACATTTGTGCCGCTCCGGACGGGCGACTGTACGTCTCCGATTGGTACGACGGCGGCGTTGGCGGTCACGGCTACAACAATCCAGATCAGGGCCGTGTTTTTCTGCTCAAGCCCAAAGGCAAAACGCTTGCTCGGCACGAGAAGCCGGGACCCTATACCCATGTGGTGGATGCCATTGAAGGACTCAAAAGCATCAACCTGGCGACACAATACCTGGCCCGCGAGCGGCTCTTGGCCGAGCCAGACGCAAGCGTGCCGGCACTGGTCGCGCTGCTGGATGATGAACAGCCGAACTATCGCGCTCGGGCGATGTGGGTGCTGGACAGGGTCGGTGGCAGGGCACGCAGCCATGTCGTTGCGCAACTGAAGTCGCCGAATGCCGGCCAACGGGCTTTGGCGGTGCGGATTCTCCGACGGCACGGCGCGGAACACGGCGCGGCGATTCTCGACCTCGCCGAGGACCCGGCCGACGAGGTGCGCCGCGAAGTGCTGTTGGCGATTCGCAATCTCAAAGGAGACGCGGCCCTCGAAGCGCTGGCCAGGATTGCCGCGACGTACAACGGCAGTGATCGCTATCAACTCGAAGCGATCAACATCGCGGTTGGTGATCGCCGGCGGGCCTTGCTGGCCAGGTTGGAAAAACAAGGGCCGCTCTCCGAGGCGCAGTTCCCCCTGCTGCAGGTGCTCGCCCCGGAACGGGCCGCGGCCGCGCTGATTGCCCAACTACAAGATCCGCAATTCGACGACGATGCGGCGCGAAAGATCTTGGCGGCGGTCGGACAATTGCCGTCGCTCGAGGCCGGGTGGGGATTGCTGCAAACCGCCGGACAAACTGGCCGTTCGGCCGAGTTGCGGCGTGAAGCGATTGGCGTGATGCTGGCAAACATGGGGCCGCGCGGCAATTGGTCGGCCATGGCCGCCCAGCCACGATTCGCAGACGCACTGGTCGGACTATTGGACGACGGGCAGTTGCGTGGCGACGCGCTGCGCGCGATCGCCGAACTGCGGATTCGGCGGCTCGGCGAGAAAGTGCTGACCCTGGCCAAGGACGACTCGCTACCGCCGACCGAGCGTCAATTGGCGGTTTCGGTGCTCGCCCATTTGCAGCCGCCGGGTGCGAAAGACGCGCTACGTGAACTGTTGAACGATCGCGAGCCGACCGTCGCGTCCGCGGCGCTCGACGGGCTGGTTGACATGCAAGACGCGACGAGTCTGCGACAGATCCTCGGCGGCGAGGCCTTTCCGTTGCAAGCGCGACGTGCCGCCGTCGACCGGCTGATCGACAGCACGCCCGGTGCGATCTTGCTGTTGCGGTTGATCGACGAAGACCGGCTACCGGCCAGTTTGAAACAGGCCGTGCTCGCGAAGGCCGTCGCGCATCCCGATGCGAACGTTCGCGTGCTGTACGAAAAGTTCATTCCCGAGGACCAGCGCCCGCGGAAACTCGGCAGCGCGATCTCGGCCAACGAGATTCTGGAACGATCGGGAGATGCGAACCGCGGCCGCAATATCTTCTTCAAGAGTTCGGCCGCGCAGTGTAACCAGTGTCATGCCGTGCACGGCTTTGGCAGCAAGCTGGGGCCGGAGCTGACAAAGATCGGCAAAAAGTACGAACGCCAGGCCTTGCTGGAAACGATCTTGCAGCCCTCCAAGGCGATCGCACCGGAATTCGTGCCCTACCTGCTCGAAACCACCAGCGGACAAGTGTATGCCGGTTTCCTGGTAGACCGGAACGACAAACGGGTCGTGCTGCGAGACGTCAAGAACCAAACGATCCGAGTGCCGGCGAACGAAGTCGAGGCGCTCATTCCGCAGCAGAAGTCACTGATGCCCGAGCTCGTGCTCAGCGAAGTCACACCCCAGGACGCCGCCGATTTGCTGGCGTTTCTGGAGTCGCTGAAATAACGAGTTTCGACGTGGTGAGGACAGCGGCGGATTCAAAATCCCGGAGATAACCGTAGAGGACACCGAGGTGCGCAGCGAAAGTTCACGAGTTCCGTTTGGCAAGGAATGCTTTGAGAACACGCGCGTACACCATTGTGACATGCGCGACCTTGGTCGGGTGTTCGTTGTTGCGCTGGTATTGATTAGTTTACTCTCCTGTCGGCAGACGGCCCAAGCGCAAGCCCTTTCGCCCGCAGAAGCTCAGCGCCGCTTCAAGATGGCCGAGGGTTTCGAAGTGGAACTCTATGCCGCCGAGCCGCTCGTGCGCCAGCCGGTGACAATGACCTTCGACGACCGCGGGCGGATGTGGGTCATCCAGTACCTGCAGTACCCCAGCCCCGCGGGCCTGCAGCCAGTGGAAGTCGATCGCTACTTGCGCACCAAGTACGATCGCGTACCCGAGCCGCCGCCGCACGGGCCGGTGGGAAAAGACAAGATCACGATCCTCGAGGACACCGACGGAGACGGTCGCGTCGATCAGGCGAAGGACTTTGTAGGCGGCTTGAATCTGGCTTCGGCCCTCGCCATCGGCAACGGCGGCGTCTACGTCGGCCAGGCGCCGTATCTTTTGTTCTATCCAGACAAGAACGGTGATGACGTTCCCGACGGCGACCCCGAGGTGCTGCTCAAGGGCTTTGGTCTGGAAGACGCGCACGCCGTCGTCAATTCGCTGGAGTGGGGTCCCGATGGCTGGCTGTACGGTGCGCAAGGGAGCACGGTGACCGCGGATATTCGCGGGGTTGGCTTTCAACAGGGTATTTGGCGCTACCATCCGGCCACCAAGCGGTTTGAGCTGTTCAGCGAGGGGGGTGGTAATACCTGGGGGCTCGATTTTGATCGCCACGGCAACGTGATCGCCGGCACGAACTACGGCAATGTCGTCTGCCTGCACCAGGTGCAAGGGGGCTATTACGTCAAAGGCTTTTCCAAGCACGGGCCGCTGCACAATCCCTACACCTACGGTTACTTCGAGCACGTCGCCCACACTGGACACAGCGGCGGGCACGTCACGTGCGGCGGAATCGTTTACCAGGGGGACGTTTGGCCGGAAAAGTTTCACAATACCTATGTCGGCGCGAATCTGCTGTCGAACGCGATCTATTGGAGCACGCTCACGCCGAAGGGATCGACCTACACCAGTGAGTACCAGGGTACGCTCCTGGAAACCGACGACATCTGGTTCCGACCCATCGATTGCCGTATCGGCCCTGACGGTTCGGTATTCGTCGCCGATTGGTACGACAAGCGGGCCAACCACGTGATTCCCGAGGACACCTGGGACAAGACCAACGGTCGGATCTGGAAAATCGTTTACCGTGGCACGCCCAAGGTCGAGCCGTTTGACCTGGCCGGCCGCACCAGCGAAGGCCTGGTCGATCTGCTCGCGCACGAGAATGTCTGGTATCGTCGCCACGCGCGGAGGATTCTTTCCGAGCGCCGCGATCCGGCAATTCTTCCCTGGCTGCACAAGATGATTGCCGGCCGCGAGGAACAATTGGCCCTGGAATCGCTCTGGGCCCTGTACGTCAGCGGTGGATGGAATGACCGGGTGGCCCTGGCGCTGCTTAGTCATCCGAGTGCCGACGTGCGGACCTGGAATGTGCGATTGTTGGGAGATGACGAGCACAAATTGCCTGCGACCGTGCAGCAGAAACTCGTGGAACTGGCGGCCAGCGATCCCAGCCCCGCGGTTCGCAGCCAGTTGGCCTGCACGGCCAAGCGGCTCGACGCGGTCGGTGGTTTGCAGATCGTGGCAGCCCTGCTTCGCCGAAGCGAGGACACTGATGACACACACCTGCCCCTGCTCCTGTGGTGGGCGATCGAAGACAAAGCCGTCAGCGACCCGAATGCTGTATTGGCGCTATTTGCCGACAAAGACACGTGGCAACTGCCGATCGTCCACGATGTGATCGTCGAGCGAGTTGCCCGTCGCTTCCTGGCCGAGAAAAACGATGCCGGGTACGACGCCTGCTCGCGATTGCTCGCCCTTGCGCCGAGTGACAGCGACGCTCTGCGGCTGTTGGCGGCAATGGAAGCCGATTTTGGCGGCCGGCCGCTCGAGTCCGTGCCCACGCCGCTTGCCGAAACGATCCGCCGGCTATGGCAACGGCATACGGACGATCCGACGGTCACTCGTTTCGCGCTCAAGCTAGGGAGCAGCGATGCCTACCGGCGAGCACTCGAGCGGATGAGCGATCCGCGTGAACCGGAAGCGGTACGGCTGGCGATGATTTCGGCCGTCGGCCAGGCTGCCCGAGCCGACGCGCTGCCCAAGTTGCTTGCCCTGCTTGACGATGCCGCGGCTTCGGGCGACGCAATTCGTGGTGCCGCACTTGGAGCCATTGGTCACTACGACGAGGCGTCGTTGGGCAGACAGGTGTTGGCGCACTACGGAAGCTTTTCGCCGGCGCTGCGGGATCGTGCGATTGCGCTGGCGGCGAGTCGAGCGGCTTGGGCTCGCGCGCTCGTGCAGGAGGTGGCCGACGAACAAATCGACGCCAAGGCGATTTCGGTCGATCAGCTCCGCCAGATGCTGGCGCACGGCGACGGCGCGCTGGACAAGTCGATCGAAGCCCGCTGGGGAAAGGTTCGCCCCGCCACGCCTGGCGAAAAGATGTCGTACGTGCCGGTGCTTGGCCGGGTGCTCGGGGCCGGAGTCGGGAATATGGACAACGGCCATAAGCTGTTCATGAAACACTGCGGAGTCTGCCATACGTTACACGGCGAAGGCGAGAAGATCGGCCCCGACCTGACCAGCGCAGACCGCAAGAATCGCGACGCGCTACTGATCAACATCCTCGACCCCAGCGGCACAATCCGGCCCGAGTTCATCTCACAAACCGCGCTGTTGGTCGACGGCCGGGTGCTGACGGGGTTGGTGACCGAATCGAGCCCGCAGCGCATCACGATCGTCGACGCCAAGCAGCAAAAGACAACCGTTGCACGTGAAGAGATCGAACAGATCGAACCATCTCCTATTTCCTTGATGCCCGACGGTTTGCTACAACAACTCCCCGAGCAGGATTTGCGTGATTTATTTCGCTACATACAAAGCGAGGGACCGCCGGCAAGATCGGCGGCAAAGTAATGACGTCCCCACCCGACGATCTTCATAGTGCGGCGCCACAGAATCCGTACCAGGCACCGCGAGGTAGTTTCGACCGGGTCGCCACGGTTGACTACAATCAGAATCTCGCGTGGCTAATGTTTTCGTTCAAGGGCCGGATCAACCGGGCACGTTACTGGATGCTGATGCTACCAACGTCAGTCCTGTATTTCATGGCCATCGTGATTCTCGACGTAAGCCTCCCTGAGGAGTCCCTGGCCAGGATGTTGGTGATTCCTTGCGTCGTCTTGTTTCTGTGGATCTCATTGGCAGCGCAAATCAAGCGCTGGCACGACCGTGATAAGTCCGGCTTCTGGATCCTGATCAACTTCATTCCGATTATCGGTCCGATATGGCAATTCGTCGAAGTCGGGTGTCTGCGGGGAACGCTGGGAGATAACAACTACGGGCCCGATCCACTCGCAAGCTACTGAACGGCAAACGCGCCTTGCAATCGGCGACAAAGTTATCGACCCGCAAGTGCGCCGGACGAACGCAACTGCGATGACCTGCGGATTCGCATCTCGACCCCAGCGGCACGATCCGCTTCGAGTTTAAAATCGGGGGCGGTTCCGCGCCAATGGCCGCGTGATGACGGACCTGTCGGCAGTGAAATCCGCGGCGAAATAGTTATCGTCGGGATTGGAGAGGGACGGATGGAGGAAACCTCGATTGTCCGAATCAGCAAGGACCTCTTCGCTCAACTTCAACAAGTTGAGCCGGCCACCGACGGCATCGTCGAGTACCGGCCGTGCGCCGTGAAGACGACGGATGGCCGCCTGCTCGAGCGGGTCTACGTTGTCGAGGCCACAGCGTACAAAAACGGCTGGGGTGTCTGGCCTTGGGATGACAAAGGCAAGACCTGGGTCCGCATCGAAGATGTTGCTTCGATCTCTGAAAGCCCACACAGGCTGCCAGCGAAGTTGGCCAATCGCCTGTACGAAGCCGGCGAGTCGGGCATGGGATATACCATCTTCACCGTGGTGCTTAACGACGGCAGGCGGCTCCCCTACGTGACGGGCAACGCCGTGGATTTTCCGAACTGGCCGCCCGGCGTGACCGCGGCGATGGTGCGCGACGTCAAACCGCACGCCGGGCGCGAGCACTTTCGGGATCGCCCGCCGGCGGAGTTCGAAGCGTCGGCGCCGTATGCCTGGTGCCTGTTCAAATTGCCGGCCGAGAACTAGACACGCAATACAAAGTCGCGCGACAACCGCTACAGCACCTCGCGTTGCAACTGCGGAAACACCTTCGAGACTTTGCCCAGCAGGTAGTCGCCGTAGCTGCCGCTCAGCTCGTGCACGCTCGCCTTGTCCCACCTGTCCTGGCGGTCGTCTGGTATCGGCTGGTCGGCAAGCCCATCGATCGCATGGACTTCGGCGTTGAAGTTCGGGTCGAAAAACAAGGGGAACGACAGGCGGTCGCGGCGGGCCGAACTGATCACCCGATGCGGCGTCGAGCGATAGATGCCTCGAGTCATGCGGTCGAGCATGTCGCCAATATTGCAGATGAACGAACCGGGAATCGGCGGCGCGTCGATCCAGCGGTTGCGGCTCTTGACCTGCAATCCGCCCGTGTCGTCCTGCCGCAGGATGGTCAGCACGCCGTAGTCCGTATGCTCGCCGACGCCCCACTGCTGCCGGCACGAATCGCGTGCGGGCGAATAGGGATAGTTGAAAATGCGAAACAGCACCAGCGGATCGCGCGTATATCGATCGGCGAAATAAGACGGCTCCAGGCCCAGGCTCAGCGACAGCCCGGTCATCAGGTGATGTCCCACCTCGGTGAGCGCCGCCATGTAGGCGAGCACCGCTTCGCGAAAGCCCGGGACATCGGGCCAGAGGTTGCGTCCGTGCAGCGGTGTATGAGCCACGACCGCGGGATGATCGTCGGCAAGCTCTTGCCCGAAGTAGAGGCCCTCTTTTTGATCGGGCTGGCCGCTGGTCAGCTCGTCGCCGACGCGAAAGTAGCCCCGCCAGGCACGGCCGCCAAGGGCCATATTGATTCGCATCTTTTCGTCGACCGACTGTGCGAAGAACTCGCGGCTGAGCGTTTCCAGCCGCTGGCCAAGCTGGTCATCAACCCCATGGCCAACGATGTAGAAAAAGCCATGCTCGCGGCAAGCTTCGCCCAACCGCCGAGCAACGTCCTGGCGGGCGCTCGAACCGGAGACGAGGGGTTCGACGTCAATCAGCGGGATGTCGGCATCGATCGTCATGACGCCCACATCCTAGTCGCTGCCCTAAGGGATACGCCAGCAATGGACGCGACAATTGCGGCGTCTAACTCTCGCCGCCGAGCGGGTGAGCGGGCCCTTCGTCGGGGCACTCCCAACCGTAGATGCGCCGCATGGCGGCCTCCACCGTGCTGGTCAATTGGCGGCGCGTGACCGGTTTCGCCAAGACGGAAAAGGCTTCGGCCAGTCGAGCTTGGCGCTCCAAGGCTTCGTCCAGCCCGGCGGAGATGAGAATACACGGCAGCCGCGACTTGAACTGCTTGACCCGCTGCATGGTTTCCAGACCGGTAAGCCGCGGCATGTGCATGTCCAGGAGCAACAGGTGGACTTCTTGCCGGCGAACGATATTGAGCGCCTCCTCGCCATTGCTGGCCAGGATCGTGCGGTATCGAGGCTCGAACACGGCGCACAACGTCTCGCGAAAGTCGAGATCGTCGTCGGTGATCAACAGCGATGGGAGCTCAAGTCGCATGGCACACCACACTCGTCGGCAAGCGGCGCCATGCCCTGAATGACATGGCGATTCCGCAACTCACCCTAATGCAACTTAAATACCAGTTAGGTAAGTCGCATCGAAAGCACCCCTGGGAGCCTACCGTAAGGCATTACTCCGCGGCCACTTATATCATAGACTGCAATCCGTTCCCAGATAAACTGCGGGGTCTGCAAAATCCAGGGGCAGCCGCAGACCCTGCCATTTAGGCAGAGCTCGCCCGCGAAAGTAGCGACCTGAGCGCCGGGACGAATCTCGAGATTCATCCCGCCGCGCCGTCTGGGCCCAGGCCTAAACGTCCGGCGGTCGCTGGCTGGGGGCTTACCGAGGGGCAACGAATCGCGCCGGCTTCCCAACGCAAGTACGCGCGGCCCGCCGCATAGGCCAGCCCGGCGACCAGCAATCCGCCTACCACGTCGATGGCGTAGTGGATGCCCGTGGCCACGGTCGATACCACGATCAGTGCCGCCCAAATCACAACCGGCCAGCGCAACCACCGCATGGGCCACAGGGCGGCTGCGGCCAATACCGTAAGCACGACGTGAAACGAGGGGAACGTAATCAGGCCGTCGCGATTGTTGACGTCAATCACGAACGTCGTGTCGGTCTTCAACGTCTGGAGCATGCCCGCCTTCTGCCCCAGCGAGGCAATCGGCGGCTCGAAACCGTAGTATTCCCAAGGGCCCACGGCCTGAACACACGCGAAGATCGGCAGCGAGATGGTCGCCGCCACGATGCAACCGATCACGAAGCCCTTGGAGAGGTCCATCCGGTTCACCAGCGGCGGCAGGATAGCCGCCACGGTCATCAGCGGAATTAGCGTCAGATAGATCCAGAGCATGAAGGCAGACAGTGCCGGATAGTGTCCCATTGCGCCGCGGACCATCGGCACCTCGATTCCCATTGCCTGATCAAACCGCGCCAGCCACGCGTCGTTCATGGGTACGTCTTGCCGCGCGGCCATGTACATCGGGAAATAGTGGCTGTTGGTAACCAGGATGATCCAAAACACCATCATCACCACGTGAAAACATTTCCGTTCGTTGCGCCAGCGGTACTGGGCCGCGCCGGCCAGCACGAGCGCGAGCACGATCAACATGGGTATCGCTTGCGGAATCGACAGGCTCAGCCGGCAGAAATGGTAACCGCACAGCGAGATGCCGACGATCAGGACCGTCGAAATGACCATGACCAGGTGAAATCGTCCCTCCCAGGGCATCTCCTGGGCGGAAGAAATCCGCGGAAATTTGCGGGCAAGCTCCGAGAGCCAAGGGCAATTTTGCATGAGTTGGTGACTCGGGACCGACACGACGTGAGTGACGGTCGAGGTGGTTCGGGAAAAAGTTGCGGCGGGCTCGAGTCGTTGTGCGACCCCGCGCCGTCGCACATTTGAAACATAGCTTGCGAGGGGGCCGGTTGCCGGGGAGGAGATTCGCGTGCCTACCGGTTGAAAGCGGAGTCCGAATCGGCAGTTTCGATGAATTCGGCTCCAAAATTCGATCAAGGTCCCCTGCTGGAGGAATCGAATCGGGCGGCCACTGTGCGAAGAATTTGCAGAGAGAGGCACTCGGTCGGCGCGGCGGCGTCAATCGCGGCTTGTAACCGGCCGGAGCACCTCTATACTTACGCAAAGTGCTGACTATTTCTCACTTTCGCTCGCTCTGACCGACCCCGTTTTGGGCCGCTTGGGGCCCGCCGCAGGAAGATCCCCGTGGAAACCACGTCCGCCCCCGCTTCGCCTACCGTCGCCGAGCCATCTTTCCTGGTTCGCCACCAGTTTGTGATTTACCGCCTGTTCTCACTGGCGGGCCTCGTGCCAATCGGGGCCTACATGGTTGTGCACTTACTGACCAACGCCTCGGTGATCAACGGCGTGTCGGCGTTTCAGGAGAACGTCGACCGCATCCACTCGCTGGGCAAGGCGCTTTGGATCGTCGAGTGGACCTTTATTTTCATTCCCCTGACGTTCCATGCGGCGGTCGGCTGGTTGATTATCGCCGGGGCGATGCCAAACACTAGTTCGTACGCCTACGCCAGCAACATTCGCTACACGCTGCAGCGTGCCACGGGCATCATCGCCTTCGTGTTCATCGTGTTCCACGTGGTGCAGCTGCACCACTTATTTGGGGCGCCGTTCGCGGAAATCGACGGCCACAAGTTCGGCGCGCAATTCGATCCCGAACATGCCGCCAGCAGCGCGGCGATGGCTCTCAAGCCACTCTGGGTGAAAGCCATCTACCTCGTGGGAATGCTTTCTGCGATCTACCATTTTTCCAACGGACTCTGGACGCAGGGCATTACCTGGGGCATCTGGACCAGCGCCGCGGCGCAGCGAAGGGCAAGTTGGGTAAGCGTGTTTATGGGACTTTTCCTGACCGTCGTGGGCATCACCGCCTTGTCCGGTTTCAGTTTCGTCGACGTCGAGCAGGCCGAGAAAATCGAGAATGCCATGGAGGCGCCACGACAGGCCATTCAAGTTCTCGAAGAACCGGCGTCTGATGCAGGCGGCGAATCGGCCTCACAGGACTAGCACACGGATCAACCTAAGTTTCGAATCGAGCGTTATGCCATGGCAGAGCAGCGTGTGATGATCGTCGGAGGTGGCTTGGCCGGATTGTCCGCCACCATGAAGTTGGCCGAACAGGGCGTTCATGTCGACCTGATGAGCCTGACTCCCGTCAAGCGCTCGCACAGCGTCTGCGCAAGGCGGCATCAATAGCGTCAACGAGGTCACACGTCAGCAAGGCGATAGCGAATACCTGCACTTTGACGACACGGTCTACGGCGGCGACTTCCTGCAACATCAGCCGCCGGTCAAGGAAATGGCCGACTGGGCCCCCAAGATCATCGACCTGATGGACCGCCTGGGCGTACCGTTCAATCGCACACCCGAGGGCTTTCGCGACCAGCGCCGCTTTGGCGGCACGCTGTTCAAGCGGACGGCATTTGCCGGCGCCACCACCGGCCAGCAACTGCTCTATGCTCTCGACGATCAGGTGCGCCGTTGGAGTGTCTCGGGCCAGGTCAAGATTCATGAGGCGTGGGACTACCTCGGCCCAATCCTCGACGCGGACGGCGTCTGCCGGGGCGTGGTCGGCCAGGATCTGGTCACGATGGAGATTCGCGCCTTCCCGGCCAGCGCCGTGATCATCGCCTCCGGCGGTTGCGGGTTGATCTACGGCCGCTCGACGATGTCGATGGTCTGCACCGGCAGCGCCGCCAGCCGCACGTTTCAGGCCGGGGCCAAGTACGGTAATCCCGAGTTCATCCAGGTGCATCCGACGGCCATTCCTGGTGCCGACAAATTGCGGCTAATGAGCGAAAGTGCTCGTGGCGAAGGGGGCCGCGTGTGGGTGCCGCGAACTCCTCAGGACCCGCGCCCGCCCAAGCAGATTCCCGAGAACGAGCGGTATTACTTCCTTGAAGAGCGCTATCCGAAATACGGCAACCTCGTGCCCCGAGACATCGCTACGCGCGAGATCTTCAGCGTGTGCACCGAGGACGGCCTAAGCGTCGAGAAGGACCGCTTGTGCGTGTATCTCGACCTGACGCACATTCCGCGCCACGTGCTCGACATCAAGCTCGGCGGAATTCTGCATATCTACGAGAAGTTCCAGGGGGTCGATCCCCGCGAAGTGCCGATGAAGATTTTCCCGGCCGTCCACTACTCGATGGGCGGATTGTGGGTCGACTACGAGAAGAGCGCCTCGGGCGGTCTGGTCATTGGTTCGCCCCGCAATCAGCGGACAAGCATTCCGAATCTGTACGCGATTGGCGAGTGTGACTATCAGTATCACGGTGCCAATCGCCTGGGCGCCAATTCGCTGTTGAGTTGCATTTTCAGCGGACTGATGGTCGCCCCGAGCGTGGTCAACGTGCTGAAAGGCAAGTCGCAGCCGGCGGACGAGGCGCTGTACGAGACGGCCGTCGCCGAGAAGCAGGCCGATCACGATCAACTCCTGCGTCGCCCGTCGGGTGGTGAGAATCCATACCTGTTACATCAAGAGCTCGGCAACGCGATGACCAAGGCGGCCACCGTGGTGCGTCACAATAGCTCGCTCAAAGAGGCCCTCGGCCAGGTGAGTGAATTGGCCGAACGGTCCAAGCGCTGTTCATTGTCGGACACCGGCAACTGGACGAATCAGAACGTCGTGTTCACCAAGGCACTGCGCGATATGTTCCCGCTGGCCAAGGCCATCTTGATGGGGGCCATCGCCCGCGACGAGTGCCGCGGCGCACATTTCAAGCCGGAGTTTTCCATGCCGGGTTTGGAAGCCACCGATCCAGCCGAACATCGCCGCGAAGCCGAACTGTGGTGCGACCGCTTCGAAGCCAACACGGCCAAGTGGCTCAAGAGCACCATTGCCAAGGTGAAGCCTGACGGCGAGGTGGAATTGAGCTATGAAGACGTCGATACCTCGCTCATTCCGCCGCGCCCGCGACTGTATGGGCTGGTCGGGGCGGAGATCATCGAGGAAGTGTGGAGAGGTCGCCAGGCAGCCAAGGCCAGCACGGCCGGCGGCAACGGAAATGCCCCGACCAAAGCAGCGCAAAAGCCGGCCGGCGTTCACTAGCGGGAGTTCATGCGGCTAGATCGGGCGTTCGAGGCAAAACTAATGAATGGGCCCAGTGAAGGCCTTAACTAGAGCAAACGAGCAGTTCGAGTGATGAACGAATCGAATCATAACGGACACGCACACACTCACGGCCAGCGAACGTTCGAGGTGCGCGTGCTGCGGCAGGACAACCCGGACTCGGCCAGCTACTGGGAGCGGCATCGGCTCGACTACGAGCCCGACATGAACGTCACCAGCGTGCTGCAGCGAATCGCGGCCCAATCCGAGACGATCGAAGGGCTGCACGTGACGCCGGTCGCATACGACGCCAACTGCCTGGAGGAAGTCTGCGGCAGTTGCACGATGATCATCAACGGCCGCGTGCGTCAGGCCTGCTCGGCCCTGGTCGATCGGCTGCTCGAGGAAAAACCCGACGAAATCGAACTCCAGCCGATGAGCAAGTTTCCGGTCATCCGCGACTTGTGCGTCAATCGGCGCCGGCTGTTCCGGGCGCTCGAAAAAGTGAACGCCTGGATCCCGGTCGACGGCTACTACAACATGGGCCCTGGTCCGCGGCAATCGCAAGAACAGCAGGAGCAAGCCTACCCACTGAGTGAGTGTATGAGTTGCGGCTGCTGCCTCGACGCGTGCCCGCAGTACGCGCATCTGGAAATGGCCCGGGCGCCTGGCGAAAGTGATGCCGCTTTCCATGCCCGCGAAAATGCCACTTACGACGTGAACTTTGTCGGCGCGCACGCCATCAGCCAGACGGCCTACTACAACCTGCACCCCACTGGCAAGCTCAACGCCGACGAGCGGACCGATGCGCTGATGGAGGCGGGCGGCATCCAGATTTGCGGCAACGCTCAAAACTGCGTCGCCGTTTGCCCCAAGAGCATCCCGCTGACCACCTCCATCGGCCGCATGGGCCGCGCCGCCACGAAGCGGATGCTCACGAAATGGTTCGATAAGTAGAGCGAGATCTACTTGGCGACGCGGAATATCACGGGCTTAATGTGATTTTCGCCTAATCCGTCGTCGAAACCGATGCCGATTTCTCGCCACCTCGCTACTCGCCAGATATGGCGCGCATGCCGCGCAAACTAGCGCGAGGCTGATTCCGGACGGCTCCGGGACCTGAGTGGTGAAGAGGATTTGTTTCGGTCCTCTCAAACCGCCACTGTGCGGACTCACGAAAACATCGATGAATTGTCCCGTCTGGCCGTCAAAACGAACGACACTGTTGTAGAGCCAGCTCGCCACGTACAGGTTGCCATCTGGTCCGAATGCAAGGCTCGCCGCATCCGGGCTGGACGTGGCAAATATGCCAAGATCATTGAACGTTGTGCCGTCGAAGCGCTCAACATTGCCGTCTAGCGCACTGCCAACGTACAAATCGCCATCGGGTCCAAACGATATGCCCCACGGTTGCCAGTCGCCCAAGCCATCGCCGATCGTGCGAATGAACTGTCCGCTGGATGAGAATTCAAATACTTTGTTCGCCTGGTTGTCACTGACGAAAATGTCTCCGCCGGGACCGAACGTAAAATCGATCGGCCGAATCATGTCTGGATTCGTGGCAGCGGTACCCAGGAGCTGGCCGGTAGCGGAATACTTGACGATGGAATGGGTCTGATAGCTGCCGGCATAGAGGTTTCCGTCCGGTCCGAAATGAATGCTCAGTGGTTGAAGCGCTCCGACAGGATTGCTGGGGACGAACGCATCGACAAAGGAACCTGTCGACGCGTCGTAGCGGAGGATGCTATTTAACTGTTCGCTGCTGACGTACAGCCGCTGATCGGCACCGACAGCCAAACCGAATGGCGCGGTCAAGCCGCCGGAGTTTGGTGCAACGATGTCGTCGATGAACGCGCCAGTCGTACTGTCGTATCGCAGAACGGCGTTGGTGTACAAACTGGCGATCAGCAGGTCAGCCTGAACTTGGGCGCGAAAAACGCGAGCGCCATCGCGCATAGCACGATTGATTTGAGCCGATTGACGAACCGGCAACGCCAAATGTACGAGCGACAGAACCGCATGTGGGGACCTCGGCAAGAGCCACGTCCTGGAAGCAGAGTTGGACGCGGCAAGAGAATGCGTCAGCGGACACAACAGACCAAACGAGCTTGGCGAATTCAGTAGCTTGCCCAGGAGGCCCTGTCAAAAGAAATGGCGAAGTACGCCGTAACTCGACCCATCGTAAGCACGCAGCGACGAGGATTCAAGCGTTGGCGTTCCTATCGGTGCTACCCGTGCGCGAAGCTCGATTGACCGAAAAGGTTATCCCGCCGGCCGCAGGGCCCGACGCCGCCGCGGCGCATGTGGCGCAGGCTCCGCTGCTCGATGAAGCCACATTCGGTCAGCAGTCCGGCTGCCGTGTCGTTCGAGCGGGGCACCATCACGTGGGGTGTGTGCAGGAACGGAAGCCGCAGGGCCGCGCTCAACAGCGCGGCGGCCACGTCCCGGCTGCTTGCCACCCAAGGACCTAGCGTGGGGTCGCGGGCGAACAGGTAGCCTTGCAGCCGACCGGCCGCGTCGCGGGCCACGAGCAAACGATCGCGATACAGGTCCAATAGCGCGGCGAGCAACGGCTCGCGCGGCGCTCCAAACGACTTGGTGTCGCAGGCCACCAGCTCTTCGAGTTTCGCATCGGTAAAGATTTCCGACGCGGCTCGGACGTTTGAATCCGTTGTCATCGTGCGCAGCTCAAAGACGCGAGCGCGGCCGTCATCGACGAATCCGAAACGCTCGTACAGTGGCGCGCCCTTGTCGGTGGCATCGAGCAGGATCCGCGCACATCCGCGACCGTCGAGCTGCTGGAGCAAGTGCTCCACGAGCCGACGAGCGATGCCCTGGTGCTGACGGTTTGGCTCGACGGCCATCAGTCCGACGTAGGCCACCGGGCCGTAGTCGACGGCGCCCACGGTGCCCACGATCTGGCCGGCATCTTCGGCGACGAAGAATAAGTCGGCTGCGAATCGGCAGTGCAGCCGCAAGTGGGGCAGGAAGCTGGCAGTGCGCTCGAACGCCGCACGCAGCACCTGATCGGCCGCCACCCAATCGGGCTCGGCCGCCAGTCGCACAACAATCGACATGGTTGGCACGATTGCAACACCGCTAAGGCCGAGGAAGAAAGACGTATTAGACGCTGAAGACACCGAGGGGCCACAGGGGTTCGCGGGTATCGTAATTGTCGGCCAGGAATGCATACCAAACGAGCGGTCGACCGGGGTCAATCGCACGCCGACCGGGCTGCCGACCCCTGCACACAACGCAACTAGAGGAAATACCAATCGCCGCTCAGCAAGACCCAGGCTCCGAGCAAGGCGTTGGTCACGGCATGAGCCAGCACGCAGTCCCAAATATTTCGAGTTTTGAACATCAACCAAGTGACCAGCGTAAACCAGACGGCGGCGGCAAACAGTTCCGCCGGATGCATCAGGACAGGCAACAGCGTGCCGGCCAGAACGGCGGTGGGGGTGAGCGTGCCAAATGGCACCTTCGGCCAATCGACGTCAATGACAAATCGCATCACGAATGCACGAATGAAAAATTCCTCAATGAGCGGCACGATCACAGCCAGACCCAGCAGGCGAACGAGTAAGAAACCATAGGCCAGCGCGGGGCGATCGGTCATCTCCGCGAGTGGATTGAACCCGGCACGGAGGCCCAGGTCGATGAACTGGCCGATTCCCAGCGGCTTGAGCAGCGTGGCCTCGAGTTCCAGCTTGCAGATGGCAATCCAAAGGACGACCCCCACGACGCCCACCAGGGGTGCCAGTGGCGAAAGTCGGAACGGAAATTGCCGGTAAGCCGGCCAGACGACCGCCAGTGCTACCAGGGTGAGCGCGATTTTGACCGTGTAGACCAGCGGATAAGCGGCATACTCGATCGACACCCCCAGCCAGCTAAACGGCTTGTCGGAAGTCGGTTCGAGCGAGCCACAAAGCATGTAGACGGCGAACGGCACCACGAAGGGCACCCACGGATAACGGGCCAGCCAGCCGGTGGGCGCCCGGGAGCCACCGGCCGGATTTGTGAGCGTTTGATGAGCGCCCGTGGCGTGCCCATTTTCGTGGTGTGCGGTCATGCGGAGCAAAGCTAGTTGCGAGCTGGGCGGAAGTCAATCGAGGGGAGGGACCACCATTGCCAAGCCTGCGGCAATTCCCGGAATTTTCAGGCTCCTTGGGGCTAGTTTGCCCAATTTGCTCTTTGCTGAAAGCCGATCCCTACGTAATATGTTATGTCTAGCAACCCAGCATGGCCAACTCCCCTGGCGACGCCTAGGCGGATTTTCGGTACTGCCCAGGCGGATGGACCCCCTTAGATTTCGCGGCTGACGTGCAGCGTATGCGCGGGCCTGTTTGACGTTCTATAACCACCGCGTTCCCCCACCCTGACAGCGAGAGGTCGAGGTTCACAATGGACCTGACAAAACTGCGTAATATCGGTATTTCCGCCCACATCGACTCGGGCAAGACGACGCTCAGCGAGCGGATCTTGTTCTACGCCGGCCGCATTCACCGCATCAACGAAGTGAAAGGCGGCGGCGACGGCGCCACGATGGATTACATGGATCTCGAGCGCGAGCGCGGGATCACCATTACCAGCGCCGCCACGAGCGTCGAGTGGAAAGGGCACCCGATCAACCTGATCGACACCCCGGGGCACGTCGATTTCACGGTCGAGGTCGAGCGTAGTTTGCGCGTGTTAGACGGCGCGATTCTGGTGCTGTGCGGCGTGGGGGGCGTGCAATCGCAGTCGCTAACGGTCGACCGCCAGATGAAGCGCTATCACGTGCCTCGCCTGGCGTTCATCAACAAGATGGACCGCATTGGGGCCAACGCCGAAAAGGTCGTCGGCCAGGTGCGCGAGAAGATGGGCTGCGACGCCGTGTTGATGCAGTGGCCGATTGGCAAGGAAGACAACTTCCAAGGCGTGATCGACCTGATCACGATGAAAGCCAACTACTTCGACGGCAGCAACGGCGAAAAAGTGCGCGAGGAAGCAATTCCGGCCGAGTTGCAGGACGCCGCCACCGCCGCCCGCCAGGCGATGCTCGAGAGCCTGTCGATGTACAGCGATGAACTCATGGAGCTGTTGCTTTCGGAAGAGCCGATCAGCGAAGAGCTGATCCACAATATTGTGCGCGATGCCGTGCAGGGCCAAGACCTGACGCCCGTGTTCATGGGCACGGCCTATCGCAACAAGGGCGTGCAGCTGCTGCTGGATGCGATCATTCGCTATTTGCCGTCGCCGCTGGGCGCACCGGTCAAGGCCAAGCAGTATGCCGATCCGACTCAGGATTTCCCGCTTGAGCCCGATCCGTCGAAGCCCTTCGTGGCCATGGCCTTCAAGTTGGTTGAAGACCCGTTCGGCCAACTGACGTTCATGCGCATTTACCAGGGCACCGTCAACAAGGGCGAATTGCACTTCAACCAGCGCACCGGCCAGAAGCAACGATTCAGCCGCATCGTCAAGATGCACGCCGACAAGCGCGAGGAAGTCGACAGCGCAGGCGCAGGCGACATCGTGGCCGTGATGGGCATCGACTGCGCCAGCGGCGATACGTTCGCCACGCAGCCCAAGTACTGCGTGCTCGAAAGCATGTTCATCGCCGAGCCGGTCATCAAGATGGCCATCAATCCCACGTCGCGCGAAGGCAGCGACAAGATGGGCAAGGCCCTGCAGCGTTTCCGCCGCGAGGATCCCACGTTCCGGGTCTTTACCGACGAAGAGACCAATGAAACCGTGATCGCGGGCATGGGCGAGTTGCATCTGGACATCTACGTCGAGCGGATTCGCCGCGAGTACGGCGTCGACGTCGAAGTTGGCGCACCCAAGGTAAGCTACCGCGAAGCCCCGACCAAGGCCGCCGACTACGACTACAAGCACAAAAAGCAAACCGGCGGTTCCGGCCAATTCGCCCACATCAAAGGCCGCTTCGAGCCGCTACCCGAGGAGGCCGAGGTTTCGTTCGAATTTGAGGAAAAGATCGTCGGTGGGCGTATTCCCAAGGAATATATTCCCAGCGTTGAGAAGGGCTTCCGCGATTCGCTCCAGAAAGGACCGCTTGCCGAATTCCCAATTGTGGGCGTCAAGACGATTCTCGAGGACGGCTCTTACCACGAAGTCGACAGTTCGGACATGGCCTTCCAGACGTGTGCCCGCGGCTGCTTCCGCGAGACCTTCATGAAGACCAAGCCCGTGTTGCTTGAGCCGGTGATGAAGATGGAAATCGAAGTGCCCTCCCAATTCCAGGGCACCGTGGCCGGCGAGTTGAACAGCCGTCGAGGCTTAATCGTGTCGACCGAAATGAAGGGGGACTTCGCCACCATTGAAGCCGAAGTGCCACTGGCGGAAACGTTTGGCTACTCGACCGACCTGCGGAGCATGACCCAAGGTCAGGGCACATTCAGCATGGAGTTTTCCAAGTACCGTCGCGTGCCGACAAACATCCAGGAAGACATCGTGGCCGAAAAGAAGAAGCAACAACTCGTCGGCGCGAAATAACCGGGGTAAACGGTTTTCACCGATAAATTCATCGAGCTCCGGCCGCAACGCCGGAGCTTTTTTCATGCTCGATAGCCCTTTCTTACCAGCCGGACATGGCATTGACGCGTTGTGATCGGTCCCTGGCGGCGGTTACAATTCTCCAGCTGCAAATGCGAACCGTTCGAGAGCAGACCGATGACCGACACACCTGACCAACCTGCCGAACAGGCACCTGCCCCCGAGGTGCTCAAGGCCGCCCTCAAGGCTTTTAAGAAACGCCTCAAATTGATGCAGCTCGACGACGCCTCCAGGATCGGGCGCGGACCCATGAGCTCGGGCGCCGGCTCGTCGATCGCGGGCATTACGCCGCCGGATCAGTACCCACGAGCTGTCTGGGAGGCGCTTGTCGAACAAGGAAAGCTCAAGCGCGCCGGCCACGGAATGTATTCATTGGCGTAAGTCGAACAGACTTCGGAGACAACGTCGATGCGTTGGCGTGGTGGACGGCAAAGCGACAACGTCGAGGATCGCCGCGGCACTCGGGCCGGGGGGCCCGTGGTTATCACCGGCGGACTGGGGACGCTGGCGATTATTCTGTTGATGCTATTTCTGGGTGTCGATCCTCAGGCGCTGTTCGGCCCCGGAGGGATTCAACCGGGCGGGGCGGGCGGAGGCCCCGCCGTGCAACAGCGGGATCCGAACGAGCCGGAGGACGAGACGACGCAGTTTGTGCGCGTCGTTCTGGCAAGCACCGAGGACGTTTGGGCCGAGCAGTTTACGGAGATGGGACGCCGCTATCGCGACCCGACGCTGGTCTTGTTCAGCGGCCAAGTGAATTCGGCCTGTGGCCTGGCCAGTGCGGCCGTCGGCCCGTTCTACTGTCCTGCCGATCAGAAAGTCTATCTCGACTTGAGTTTCTTCCGCGAGTTGCAAAATCGCTTTCGAGCGCCGGGGGATTTTGCCCAGGCCTACGTGATTGCCCATGAAATTGGGCATCACGTGCAAAACCAGCTCGGCATCTCCGAACAAGTCGCACGGCAGCGAGGCCGGATCAGCCAGGCGGCTTACAACAAGCTCTCGGTACGTCTGGAACTGCAGGCCGACTTTTTGGCCGGCGTATGGGCCCATCACGCGCAGAAAGAGTTCCGCATCCTCGAGGAAGGGGACATCGAAGAGGCGCTCCGGGCAGCCAGTGCGATCGGCGACGATCGGCTGCAGCGGCAGTCGCAAGGCTACGTCGTTCCCGACGCTTTCACGCACGGGACCAGCCAACAGCGCGTCCGCTGGTTTACTCGTGGCTTCAAGAGTGGCCGCCTCGAGGACGGCGACACGTTTGAGGTGGACGACCGCGAACTCTGAGACGCATTTCCAGGGGCATGGAGTCCGCAAGATGATCCAGGGACGGCCCATTTCCGAAGTTCCATGGACATGGGCGTACCGCGTGAATCATCGGCCGCCCAGTGCGGATTTCACATCGGCCAGCTGCCGGCTGACTTCATCGAGCTTGGCGACGAGTTCCCGGCGCATGGCCTCGGCTGGAGTGGGTTCTTTGCCGATGAACGAGAAGACGCCGCTCGGCTCAAGTACGGCTTGATCGACTTCGCGCAGCGATCCGAACCCCTGACGATGGGCGGCAACTTCGAGTTCCGACCGGGTGACCAACTCGCGTTGCATTCGCCCGCGGTTCAATTGGCCGTGGTCAATGAGCTTCGTGGGAGAGCCTTCGACCAACTCGTCGAAGCGGGGATGGGTAAACAGGAACCGCACGACGACGTAGTTCAGCGCCAGCAAAGTGGCCGCGCCAATGACGCCGCCGATAAGCGAATTGTCGTTGCCGATGATCGAGTTCTGCACCGTGTTGGCAATCATCAGCAACACCACGAGGTCCATGGCATTGAGCTGCGCCAATTCGCGCTTGCCGGCCAATCGCAACCCGACCAGCAAGAACGCATAAACGATGACGGGTCGAAGGATTTTCTCGAGCACGGGCAAATCGAGGTCGAACATGTCAGTCCACATTTTCGGAAGCCTTTCCTGATGAATACTAGTGGCGCACTATGGATCCGCGACGTTCACCCAAATCGCGGTAAAACCTGGCCGAAAAGGTTCGCCAGTTGCTCGCCGACCGGCACGAAAGCCGCTATCTGGAGTTCAGCACCTCGGCCAGTTCCACCGCCCGATGCTCGCGCGCCGATTGGTAGCAAGCTTCGACCAGGGCCATGGTGTGCAGGTTGTCGCTGCCGTTGAATGCACTTTGCCGGCCTTCTTCGAGGCCGCATAGTAGCTCGGCCATCGGTCCGGCGAACGCGTCGGGAAACCACACCGCGTCCCAGCGTGGGCGGATCCAATCCGGGCCGCGGGCCGTGGTGGTGAAGTCTAGCGTGCTTGGGGCGCGCTCGGGATATTTGGGCCAGCCGATCGTGCCAATGGCCAACCCCGCAGTCCCTTCCACACGCCAGCGAATGCCCAGGTCGGCCGCCGCTCCTTCCCGCGCCGGGCCGGTCCACACATCATCGCACGACGCTGCCCGCAAGCCGCTCTCGTATTCGAGGATGTACAAACAGATACCATCCTCGTGAGCAAACTGCCGCGCGGTGCGCGGGTCGGGCCGCACGCTGGCATACACGCGCTTGGGGTCGCCAAACCAGTAGCGAAACGTGTCGAGGTGATGAATGCTCATGATCCTCAGCGTCACCCAACCTTGCCGCTGCTGCCAAGGCATCCAGTGCGGAATTGCCCGCATGTCGACCGTCGCTAGTACCGGTTCGCCCAGCTCGCCACGGTCAAGCAGCGTTTTGCAGGCGCGCACCGACTGGTCATAGCGCATGTTTTGATTCACGGCCAACGCGATTTCGGCCGAACGGCAGAGCTCGACGATCTGGCATGCCTGGGCATAGCTGGTGCCCAGCGGCTTTTGCGCCAGCACGCCGCGAACATGGTCGCCGTGCGTCACCACCTCGCCGATGACCTCCAGCAGAACGTCCGGTGGCACGGCCACGTCGACCACCTCCACCGCCGGATCGGCCAGCAATTCAGGGTAGGAGTCATATGTCCGGGCGATGTCGTGCCGGGCTGCAACCTCGCGCGCCTGTTCGGGACGTCGCGAACTGATTGCCACCGGGTTCAGTCCCGCCTGGCGATAGGCCACCAGATGGCAATCGGCCATGATGAAACCCGCACCGATGCAACCAATCCCGACCGTTCGATCGCGAGGCAGCCGCGGGTGGATATTCAGGTCCAACGTGGAATCAAAGGCAGAATTCATTGCGAGCCCGCATGGTAAGAGGCGATCGAACGGTCCTGGCCGCCAAAGTCAGCCCCGATTGTCACGTCGGTGGACGACCTTCGGCAAGACGTCGGCAGCTACACGCCCGCAATTGACGCAGGTTCAGTACCCCGGAGGTCTGCTAGCGAGCCCGCCACCGGCCGCAGATCTTACCCGAAGCGCATGACCGGTGGGGGTGGATCGTGTCGTGGAACCTGGGAAAAGTTGACCGCCTCTGCCGGTTGTGTCACACACCGATTTCCTTTTGCAGCACAGCGGTCGTAGCGTCGATGACTGTTGTGCGGGCAGCACGCCGGCGGTGGTCGGAAGCGGCCCCCGAGCGAGCTTCTCCAACGAACGCAAGAGCAACGCACTTCGCCCTCCGATTGGAGAGCCGTGCATCGAACCCCACGCTGCATGAACAGGACGCGCCCTGGTCCCCCCTGGGGGCGCGTCTCCCGCCAACGACACCTCGGCTGACTACGAATCCCTCCAAAGCGAACTCCCACCCCGGCCGGGCCTGACTCCCCATCAGGCTCGGCCTTTTTTTGCGCGGCCCGTTTGTCGCCGCTTGACAAGCGGTTCGGGTTGATAAAAGCGTCCTACTGTCGCGGCTCGTCGGGAGCCGCTGGCGGCCCGCTCGGAAGCTCCGTTTTGGGACCCTTTTTCGCCGCTTCAAGCGGTGTAATTACTGGCCATTACCACCTCGCCGGGCGACCCAAAATTCGCTACAATTTGGGTTCACAAACTGGCGATTTTTCCGGCCCTTCTGGCACCTTCTCGTTGGACGGACCCGCAGTGGTAAATGGCGTCTTGACGATCCCCTTGTCGGGAACGATTGCGAACCCTTCGCGTAGCGCGAAGGCGGGCGTGGTTTCGTCGGAATGTGCCGACGGCGCGGTCCTCACCGAGTTCGTGGCCGGCGTCGAAAACGCCCTGGCCGCCACTGCTCTGAGCCCGCTGCTTGAGGGAACTCTCGGGAGTCACGGTCTCCTGGTGCTCTACGGCCCCCATGGTAGCGGAAAAACACATCTCGCTCGGGGATTAGTCGATTGGTGGCGGAAAAATTTCAGCCATGCGCAAGTCAATTGCCTTTCCGGTTCGGACTTCGCGCGGCAATACGTCGAGGCGCTCAACGACGGTCGATTGGAAGCATGGCGTGATGAGATCCGGCAAGCCGATCTATTCGTGCTCGAAGATCTGGGCGAGTTGGCGGGCAAGCAGTCGGCTCAACATGAATTCCTGCACACGCTCGACGCGTTGGGCGACCGTGAAGCGTCCGTCGTGACTACGGCACGCACGCTGCCGAGTTACTGGAGCGTGCTCGTTCCGCCCCTGCGCAGTCGGCTCTCGGCCGGGCTGGCGGTTCCGCTCGTGTTTCCCTCTCGAGCGACGCGACGAGCGATCTTGGAACAATTGGCCGAGCGTCGCAATTTGCCTGTTCCGCGGCGGGCACTCAACGGGCTGGCCGACGGACTTACGGGCAGCGTGCCGATGCTGGTTTCGGCCATTTGGGAGTTGGAACTCGCGGCACGGATGACAGGCGAACCGGTCGACCCCCTTCGCGTTCGCAAGCTTGTGTCGCACCGCGACGAAGGCGCCGCGGCCAAACTTCGCGATATCGCTCGCCTGACGGCCAAACATTTCGGATTGAAACTGGCTGATCTGAAGAGCCCTGAACGGCGTCGCGCCCTGGTCGCGGCCCGTTGTGTGGCGATGTACCTGGCCCGGCAACTCACGTCCTGCAGCTTGACCGAGATTGGCCAGTTTTTCGGCGGCCGCGACCACACGACCGTGCTGCACGGATGTCGTCGTACCGAGAAGTTGCTACATCACGATTGGTCATTGCGACAAGCCGTCACCAACATCCGAAAGATGCTGGACTCGGCATGAGGAACGTTGTGAACAACCTGTCGATGCATTGTCCGCCTGTGCGGCACCTACCAACACGCCCAACAGCCACGGGCCTTAGCCGGCGACAGGCACACGAATTATCGACCACCGCGGAACAACGGCCTGACACACAGCAAACAAGTTTTCCACATCGCAGACACGCTCCGACGAGGTTCGCAACGTCTGCGAGCAGGCCAACTTATCGCGGCGTTCGGAAGGGTTGTCGACACTCGTGATGCGGCACATTTCTACTACTACTAAGAATCTTTAAATAGATAGAGAAGACCAAGGTGGCCGCGATGCACGGGCCGTCCGCTCGCAACACACCTCAGCAAATACAAAACGCAAATCGCACGCTAGAAACTTAGGAAGTAAAGGCATCCCGCATGAAAGTCACCTGTGAACGCGAGACGTTGCTGACAGCCTTTCAAACCGCCGCGGCAGTTGTCCCCAGCCGCAGCCCCAAGCCAATCCTGCAAAATATCAAGCTGGAAGTGACCGATTCGGCGCAATCTTGCTGGCCACCGACTTGGAGATTGGCATCCGTATTCAAGTGCCCGGCATTCAGGTCGAGGTGCCGGGGAGTGCGGTCCTGCCCCTATCGCGATTCGGTTCGATCTTGCGGGAAAGCACCGATGACACATTGCGGCTCGAGGCCGACGGCCAAGCCACGCTCGTTCGCGGCGAACGCAGCGAGTTCAAGCTGCCCGCCGAGAACCCGCAGGAGTTTCCGTCGGTGGCTGATTTCACGGAGAAGGCCTATCACGAACTGCCGGCTCGAGCGTTTCGCGAGGTCATTCGCCGTACGATCTTCGCCACCGATAATGAGAGTAGCCGTTACGCACTGGGCGGCGTTTTGCTGGAAATGGGTCCCGATAAGATTACCGCCGTCGGCACCGACGGACGCCGGCTGGCAAAGATGGAAGTGCCCGCGCGTAGCGAAGGGGGGCATCAGTCGGGCGATAGCATGACGATCGTGCCAACCAAGGCGATGCAACTCATCGAGCGCGCTCTAACCGACGGTGACGCCGAGATTCAAATCGCCGCGCGGGCCAACGAAATACTGGTTCGCGGACCGCGGGCGACGATCTACAGTCGGTTGGTCGAGGGCCGCTTTCCCAAGTGGCGCGACGTCTTTCCGCAGCGCACGGGTACTGCTCGCATCGATTTGACTGTCGGACCGCTTTACTCGGCGGTTCGTCAGGCAGCGATCGTCACGAGCGAGGAGAGCCGCGGCGTCGATTTCAACTTCGAAGCCGGCAACCTGGTGCTCAGCGGACGCGTGGCCGAAGTTGGTCAATCGCGGGTCGAGGTGCCCATCGCCTACGACGGTCCGACGATCTCGATCATGCTCGATCCTCGTTACCTGAGCGATTTTCTGAAGGTGCTCGACACGGAAAAGGTGGTGACGATGGAACTCAAGGACTCCGAAAGCGCCGCCGTGTGTACCACGGACGACGGATACGGGTATGTGATCATGCCCCTGGCACGCGATCACTAGCAGAACGAGAACACGGAAAACAATGTCCAGAAGAGAGCCGCGACACATTGGCGATGTGCTTTCACAGCTGATTGCCCGTCGCGGTTATGCCCGCGTGCAATCGGCGGGGGCGTTTGCCGAGGCGTGGCGTCAGGCGGTTGGTGAACGGTTTGCAAAGTCAACGCGTGCCCTGGCCGTTAAACGTGGCGTTCTTGAGGTTTTGGTAGGCAATTCGACCCTGGCCCAGGAGCTAGGCTTTGAGAAGAAGAACTTGGTGCGAAAGCTAACCGGGCTGTTGCCGGACGAAAAGATACATGACCTGAAATTCCGTGTCGGACCGCTGACGTAATGCATTCAACTTAACGAACTTGGCCTTCTTGCGTGGCCTGCCCGCGGAGGTCGTTGGGTCGCGCGGTAAAGTCCTTAGCGCGAGCAACCGCGCGAGGCCATGCGGCGCGACTCAGTGAGTTCGGATACTCCACACAGCAATCGAGAAAGAACCTAATGACAGATGAATTGACGTCCGCAAGCGGTGCTCCCCAGGACGAGTCGAGCGGCAATTCTCCCGCATCGCAATTCCGCAAAGTAAACACGGAGTATACCGCCGAGGACTTGCAGCACCTGAGCGACCTGGAGCACGTTCGGGAACGGCCGAGTATGTACATCGGCGATACGACCGTTCGCGGTTTGCACCACATGGTCTACGAGGTGGTCGACAATTCGATCGACGAGGCGATGGCTGGCTATGCCCACCAGGTCTCGGTGACGATCAACAACGATGGCTCGGTAACGGTCGAAGACGACGGTCGCGGCATTCCCGTGGAGGAACACCCGGATTTGGGTTTTTCCACGCTGCAGGGCGTGATGACCGTGCTGAAGTTCGGGGGCAAATTTCAAAAGGGCGCGTATCAAACGTCCGGTGGCTTGCACGGCGTCGGCGTCACGGTCGTAAACTTTCTCTCCGAATGGTGCGAGGTCGAGGTGCGCCGCGGCGGCCACGTCTATCAGCAGGAATACGAGCGCGGTGTGCCCGCGGGCGATGTGCGTCGTATCGGCACGACCGACAAGGTCGGCACCAAAACGATTTTCAAGCCTGACCCGTCGATCTTCGCGAACACGAAATTTGTCTACAACACCCTGCACCGCCGCTTGCAGGAATTGGCATTCCTGAATCGGGGCGTCAAGATCGTGTTCCACGACGAACGAACCGGCGACGGCGACGCGTTCCAATACGAACGTGGCATCGTCGAGTTCGTCGAGTACCTGAACCGGGCGAGCGAACCGATTCACGCCGACGTGATCAACATCGAAGGCGAGTTTGAGGGCATTGGCCTGGAAGTGGCGATGCAGTATTCGAGCGAGTACACCGAGAACGTGCACTCGTATGTGAACAACATCAGCACGATTGAAGGCGGTACGCACGTTTCGGGCTTTCGCGCGGCTCTTACCCGCACGCTCAACAACTATGGCAAGAAGGAAAACCTCTTCAAGGATCTGGCGGTTATCGGCGATGACTTTCGCGAAGGTTTGACGGCGGTGATATCGTTGCGCGTGCCGGAGCCGCAGTTCGAAGGACAGACCAAGACGAAACTCGGCAATGGCGAAGTGGAAGGCATCGTTACTTCGGCCGTGGGCGAATTTCTGAGTAAGTACTTGGAAGAGAATCCCAAGAGCGCCAAGGTCATCGTGCAGAAGGCTCAACTCGCCGCGGAAGCCCGCGAAAGCGCTCGCAAGGCCCGCGAGATTGTACGGGAACGGAAAGGGGCATTGGCCGGTCATGGTCTGCCGGGCAAGCTGCGCGACTGCACCAGCCGCGAAGTCGACAAGTGCGAACTCTACCTGGTTGAGGGCGATTCGGCCGGGGGTAGCGCCGAGGGAGGCCGGCTGCGCGAGTTCCAGGCGATTTTGCCGTTGCGGGGCAAGATCATCAACGCCTACAAGTCGCGCGAAGACAAGGTGCTGGCCAACGAGGAAGTGCGGAGCATGATCTCGGCCATCGGCGCCGGCATTGGCGAAGAGGCCGACATTTCCAAACGGCGCTATGGCAAGATCGTGATCATGACCGACGCCGACGTCGACGGTTCGCATATCCGTACGTTGCTGTTGTGCTTTTTCTATCGCCAAATGTATGAGTTGGTGAGCAAGGGACACATTTACGTGGCCCAGCCGCCGTTGTTTCGCGTCAAGAGCAAGAAGGAAACGTATTACGTCCAGACCGAGGAGGAGATGAAGACCCAGTTGCTCGAACTCGGTTTGGGCGATTCAGTGCTCGATGCCGGCGACGATCGCATTGTCGAAGGAGAGCGGATGGCCCAACTTGCCCGCTCGCTGGCAACGATGGAAGATTCGCTTTTGGCCCTCGAACGACGCGGCATCAGTCTCCGCGCGCATGCTCTGAGACAGGACCCCGTCACCGGTAAATTACCGATTTACCACGTCTTCATTGGTACGCAGGAGCATTGGTTCAGCAACCGCGACGAGCTCGACGCATTTCGCGCCTCTCAAGAAGAGAAGACCGGCGGCGAATTGGCCGTCAGCGACAGCCCGACCGAGGCGCCAAAGATTTCGGAAAACGGCGAAGCCGGGCGGACGTTGACCATGGTCGAATTACACGAAGTGCGCACGATCAACAACGTGCTGGCCGATATGGCCAAGATGGGTTTCACGCTGCAAGATTTGATTCCCCAGGAGCGCACCGGGACGGAGGAGCCGCGCTTTCAGCTGCGCCGCGACGAACATGTTACCGGACTGGAAGACCTTCGCGGCCTGCTACCGGCGATTCGGGCAGCCGGCGAAAAGGGATTGTCGATCACCCGCTTCAAAGGCCTCGGCGAAATGAATGCCGAGGAGTTGCGGGACACGACGCTCGACCCGGCCAACCGTACACTCTGCAAAGTCACTATGGCCGACGCCGGAGCGGCCGACGAGTTGTTCCGCATCCTGATGGGAGATAAAGTCGAGCCGCGCCGTGAATTCATCGAAAAGCACGCGCTGGAGGCGCGGAATCTGGACGTGTAGGATTGTCGTGCCCGCGAAAGCATTCCATCTGGGGGAGCATCACCATGCGACTGATCGGCGTTGTCTTGCTGCTGATGGGTACGGTTCTGTTGTGTGGTCCGCAGGATGCGCGGGCTCAAAAAGAAAGCGTCAATCCGGGTATCAACAAGGCCTTTGAGTCGCCGAACGTCGAACAGTTCGTCGGTCGATTTGAGCGCGAAGGGCGCGATGCGTTTGATCATCGAGAGGAGATTCTCGAGGCCTGCCACATCAGGCCGGGCATGAGCGTGGCCGACGTCGGCGCCGGGACGGGGTTGTTCACCCGTTTGTTTTCGAAGGCGGTCGGAGCGAGCGGTCATGTGTATGCGGTGGATATCTCTGATGAGTTCGTCGAGCACATTCAGCAGTTGGTCGTTGATGACAAGCTGACGAATGTCACAGCAGTCCTCTGTACGCCCACGGAGGTTAATCTTCCCGCTGCGTCGGTCGATTTGGTGTTCATTTGCGACACCTATCATCATTTTGAATTTCCGGAACGCACGCTGGCCTCCATTCACAAGGCGATTAAACCGGGCGGATCGCTCGTGCTCGTCGACTACCAGCGAATCGAAGGCGTCAGTTCGGCCTGGATGCTCAGCCACCTGCGGGCCGGGCAGGAAGTTTTCGTCAAAGAGATCAGCGACGCGGGCTTCCGGCAGGTCGAAGAAAAGCCAGATCTGCTCGACGAGTCATATTTCGTTCGCTTCGAAAGAGTCGAAGCCCGTTGAGTGCTAGCTGCGTTTTACGCCGTAAAAAAGCGTGTTGAACGAGCCTGTCGCCCTGCCTGGCCGATTGCCGGTGCTGCTAGCACGCGCCCCTAAAATGGACCTTGAGCGGTCGGGCGGAATTCACTAAAGTTCCGCCTCATTTCTGCCGATCACGTCTCGTCTTGTCTGACATCGAGGTTCCGATCATGCCACGCCTGCGCGTCGGTTTGGTGGCGAGTATCGCTGTAGTGTGCGGAACGGTTTGGATTGCGCGCGCAAGGCACAAGCGCCAATCACGGTGATGCCGCCGCAATCGATGACGCCCTCGGAGGTGACCTACGACAGCACGATCATGGTCAACCCCAACGAGCCGTCGCCCCCCTGCCCTCCCCTGTATGATCCGTATATCGTTACCGCGCCACCGATGGTGGCGCAGTGGGAGCCGTATCACATCGGATTGTTTGGCGAGTTCCTGTATCTGACGGTGCGCAATACCGACGTCTCTTACGCGGTGCCTCAGGATGGGATTCTGGTGGCCGGCGCTTCGCCGGTCGGTCCGGTGGCCGTGGCTAACCCGGGATATTCGCCCGGTTTCCGGGCGGGCGGCTTTTTCACGCTTGGCCCAGATGCCCGGGTGTCCGGCGCCTACACCTGGTTCAATAGCACCACGAACAGTTCCGTGACGACCGATGGGGCCAACGTGCTGTTGCCGCTGGTGCTTTTCCCAGGCACGTTCAACGCGGGCTCGACCGCGCAATCGGCTTCGGCGAGTTACGGCGTCGATTTCCAAATGATCGACGTCGACTACGAAGTAATTGCCCAGCGGTGCGACCTCTACTGGGTCGGCTACTCGCTGGGTGCGCGGTACGGTCAACTCCGGCAAAACCTGTCCACCACCTTTCCATTCGACCCACCGGACGGCACGACGACCCTGAACACCGCGGCCGGTTTCGACGGCGTCGGTCCGCGGGCCGGCGTTCAAGGCGAGCGCTGTCTGTTTGCCGGCTCGGGGCTGCGGGCCTATGGCAAGGGGTCGGCGTCGTTCCTCGTCGGCCAATTTCATACGAGCTATTTGCAGCAGAATCAGTTTGCCGGCGTCGAAGCCAACACCAGCCTGAGCCAGGACCGGATCGTTCCGCTGTTGGACATGGAACTCGGTTTGGCCTGGCTCAGCCGCGGTCAACGGGTGCGGCTGTCGGGGGGCTATCTGGTTTCTGCGTGGTTCAACAGCATCACCACGTCCGGCTGGATCAGCAGCGTGCAAAACGGGAGCTACAATCCCGGCGCACAGACGATCACCTTCGACGGCCTGGTGGCCCGCGGTGAAGTGCGGTTCTAATGTCGCACGGCCTCTAGGCGCGTTGTCGCCGAACCTGCGGCGATGCGCGTTGGGTACCCCCCGACGAATGTCCCAGCCGGCGTCAAAGCAAGCGCACTTTGCGTAGCCGTGCTTCCTTGACAGCTTAAAAGGGGGGAATTAGTCTGTCAGCGGCGTCCGGGGCAACAACTTAGGACGCACATTCTCGAACGAACCGCCCCGGAATTGCCGCTTGCATGGGGGCAGTCGTGGTGAAAGGGCGAGCTTTCTTTTCGCGCCGCGTTGCGCGCGGCGCTCCGTTGCGCCGTCACGCCGAGGACGACCGGCCACTCGGCGGGCCTTGTTGCACGAAGTCCTGGAACAGCGACATGTGTTGTCGGTCACTTTGTTGGGCGTGCCGAATTGGCTCGAACAAGGCCCCGCTCCGCAAACTGATGCGCAACTGACGGTGCCGCCGAACAATCCGGCTGGCGGCGCCGTGCAGAGTATTGCGATCAACCCGAACGACACTTCGAACATCTTCATTGGTACGGTCAACGGCGGTGTGTGGCGAACTAGCAATGCCGACCCGAACAATCCGGGTGTCATCAGTTGGACGCCACTGACCGACCAATTGCCGTCGTTGTCGGTCGGCAGCGTGGCGTTTAGTCCGCTGGATGCAAGTGGCAACACCGTATATGCCGGCTTCGGACAATTCAGCAACGGCCATACCGGGGGCGATTCGATCGGCGTCTATCGCACGCTCGACGCGGGCACAAGTTGGGAGGTTGTCGGCGGTGGAACGCTGCCGGCTAGCCGCGTCAAGGAAGTCGTACCCACCTCGATCGATCTCGACGCAGGGCCGGGCGTGCAGCAGGTCATTCTCGTGGCCACGGACGACAGCAGCGGGGGGCTCTACCGCAGCGTCGACTCTGGCGCGAGTTTCGTGCAGATCGAGGGCGGCGCTACGGGCCTACCTGCTGGTGTGGTAACGCAACTGATCGGCGACCCGAACGATATCAACTCGTTCTACCTGACGATTCCGGGGCAAGGCGTTTACGCCAGCGCTGACGGCGGCGCCACCTGGGCGCAGCGCAACAGCGGCATCACTGGTATCGGAGCTTCGGATGCTCTGGAGGTCACGGCCCACGATGACGGCGCGACAACGGTGCTCTACGCCGGGGTGGCTAGCGGTTCGACGCTGACCGGCGTGTTTCGCTCGATCGACAACGGTGTGAGTTGGGCGCCGCTGGCGATGCCGCCAACCGTGAACCTTGACACCGGCGCGAACTTCAATGAGCGATTCAACATGGTCGCTGATCCGACGCAGAACGACGTTGTATACGTCAGCGGTGAAGGAGGCGATGCCATCTACCGCTACGACCCCACGGGCCTGGGAAGCTGGGTGCAAATCGTGAATGCCGGCGCTCAGGGGAATTCCAACCCTCACGCCGATTCGCGCAACTTGGAGTTCCTGGGAACGAACGTCCTGGTCGAGTCGGACGACGGCGGTATTTACTTCCTCAAGAATCCGCTGGACGCCGCAAACAACACCTGGCAATCATTCGTCGGCGATTTGGGGGCATTCGAAACCTACTCCGCCGCGTTTGACACTGTCAACAACGTGCCGTTCGCGGGCTTTCAAGACAACGGCGCGGCCGGACAATCGGCTCCCGGCAACTTTGTTTGGAACCACTTTGCCAGTGGCGACGGCTTTGACCAGCAAGTCGATACCGTGTCGGCCGGCCCGGATGTGCTGCGCTATTCGATGGAGAACAATTTCAGCACGTTCCTGCGCACGCGGTTTGACAACACCAATGCGAAGATTGGCGGTCCGACGCAAGTTGGGCTGAGATCGTCATTTGGAAGTCCCGATCTCAGCGGACTGCAGACGGCCGATTCGAGCATTACCACGTTCACCGGTATCCGCTTTGAATTGAATAGCACCGATCCCAGGCGGATGATCCTTGGATTGAACGGCGTTTACGAAGATGCTGATACGAACCCCGCCAATGGACTTGCCGGCGACGTCATCACCGACATCACGGCAAACCTGCCCGGATTCAGCGGCACGGCATCGGCCTTTGCGTATGGTGGTCGCCGTGCGGGAGCGGATCAGGCCAACGTGGCTTACGTGGGCACGTCGAACGGTCAGTTATTCTTCCGCGGAGAAGCAGGCGCCGCGTTTACCGACGTCACAGGCGCGGGCACGGGACAGTTACCCGCGGGAGGCAGAATCCAAGACATTGCTGTCGATCCGGAAGATTGGCGGCGCGTGTACGTGCTGCGCGGCACGGAAGTGTGGCTTTCGAACGATGTCACCGATTTGGCGAATAACCCATTTGAGAATTTGACGGAAAATCTCGCGGGATTTGCCGGTGCGCTCACGAAGTCGCTCCGCTCGATAACGCTGTTCGACGACACGCCGGCCGTGGCGGGCGACTCGATTCCGCTGGTCGGGGCTCTCGGCGGAGTCTATCGATTGTTGGGCACGGTCTGGTCTGAGTTTCGCGCGCTACTGCCTAATGCACTGGTTCAGGACGTTCGCTACGTCGGCGGCGCAACCGACACGCTCATGGCGGCAACCTTCGGACGGGGTGTCTGGACGGTTCCTGCCGTCAGCACGGCCATTAACAGCCAGGGTGTGCTGCAGATCAATGGCGACATGGATTTCGCCGGAGAAGACGACGTGATTCGGCTGGTTCGCGATGCGTCGAATCCCACGCTGCTGCATGTGTTTCTCAACGGCACCGAACCGCTTGGCAGTCCGTTTCAACTCGACACGATTACGCAGATCAACATCAACGGGCTGGGGGGCAACGATACGTTGATCGTCGATAGTAGCAATGGGTTGATCGACGTCGGCAACGGAATCCGATTTGACGGCGGAACCGGCTTCGACCAGGTGCAGTTGGTCCAAACCGGCGGCGATACGCAGACCAGCGAAACCTTGGCCATCGGCGCCACGGCCGGGTCCGGTCGGAGCATCGTCGTGGGAGACAGCGGCACACAGACGATCGACTTCCAGAACCTCGAGCCGTTTCTCACGAATATCCCGTCCGCAATGTTTAGCATTACCAGCGTACCCGGGCTGGCCAGCTTGCTGCAGGGAGCAAACGAGATCAACTACGAACCGGGTATCCTGCTGCCCACCGGCGGCCGGGTGACCGTCGACAACTTTGAGCCGATCGAGTTTGAGAACAAAACCAACCTCACGATCGAGGCCGGCGCCGGACGCGACAACGTCGTGCTCGACAATTCCGCGCTGCCAACCGGTCTGGAAACCATCACGGTCGACGGCGGTGCGGGCGATGACATCATCACTGCGCTCGCCGTGCCGGATGCATCGAGCACAACCTTTACTTCAGTAACATTAGTGGGTGGAACCGGTGCCGATCGTCTCGACGCCAGTGCGGTAAGCGTCAATACGCCGTTTGTGCTCAACGGCGGCACCGGCAACGACACGCTGATCGGCGGAGCCGGGGACGACAACTACAACGGCGGCGACGGCGATGACACGCTCGTGGAAAGCCCGGGCGACGATCATTTCAGCGGCGACGCTGGCATTGACACGATCCTCGTGCAAGGCACGTCGCTGGCCGACATCATTACGCTTGAGCAGACCAACGCCAACACGCTGGTCGTGAATTTTAACGGCGACACCGATACCAACGACGTGCGGCAGGTTGAAATCGTGCGCGTCGAAGGCGGGGACGGTGACGACACGATCGGCGTGAGCGTGTCGGATTCGCTCGTCACGCCGGGTCCTCCCGATACGGACGCGGGAAGCCTGGCGTTTCGTATTGTGGGTGGTTCGCCTAATGCAAGTGATCGGCTGGTCGTCCGCGACGATGGCACCGGCGATTTGGTTGTTCATCGGCAGGGAGCGGACGGTCGCAGCGGTTCGGTGAAGGTCGGGCCTTTCCAACCGGTCGATTACGAAGGCATCGAGCACGTCGACATCACGCCGCTGGACCCCGTAACTGGACGAACCGGTGATGACGGTGCCGGCACACCCAACGGGCAATTGATCGTCTTCCATCCGGACACGAACGAATCGAACGGAAGCCGCCTGGTGGCTACTCCGCTCGGTCCAGTGCCGGTGTTCCTGAGCAACTTGAGCATTGATCCAGGGGCGGTCACACTGCCTACGCCTTTTGGCACTGTTGGCGGCGATGAGGACTGGTACAGTTTTCAACCGTCCAAGACAAGCACGTTCCGCTTCGACGCTCTGTTCACGCAAATCCCCACGCTCCCCAGCGGCCGGCAGGGGTTGCCCAGCAACGGCGATTTGCAAATCGCGGTTTACGATGCCGCCGGTGCATTGATTGCGTCGAGTAATACCGCGGGCGACAACGAATCGCTCATGATCGGCATGCAGGCGGGCCAGAAATATTACCTCCGCGTGCGTGGCACGGATACGGGCATCAATGTTTATGATCTGAACGTCACCGAAGTGGATGTACTGGGGCCGCAAGTCTTCGATCCGGATGGCGCCGGCCCGCTGGGCGGCGTGCACATTACCGACGATCTGGGCACTGCGGCGAACGAGGCCGAGTACGACTTGTTTTCGTCCAAGAACCCGGCGCACGTCTCGAGTCCCACGCCGCCGGTCAAGAGTCTCACGATCGAACTGCGCGATCCGCTGACCAGCAGCATCCTGACGCGGCAACCCGGCTTCGTCTATCCCGCGCTCGATACGGCGGCGGCGATGCAGCCGGGCAACTACCGCCTCGTGGGCGAACACGTGGGGACCATTGCCATTGCGAGCGTTCTGGTTACAAACAATCCGGTCGTGGCTGGCCAAATCGCCACGGCCACGGTCCAGCTCGCTTTCTACGCGCCGCTGCCCGACGACCGCTACACGCTGACGGTTCTCGATTCCGTCGTCGATCCGGCGGGTAACAGGCTTGACGGCGAGAGCAACGCCAGCGAACCGCATAGCCCGCCGACCCTGCCCAGCGGTAACGGCTATTCCGGGGGAAACTTCACGGCGCAGTTTACCGTCGACAGCCGGCCGGAAATCGGTGTGTACCTTGGCAAGACAGTCGTCGTCGACATGAACGGCAACGGCACGTTCGATCCGACCAATACCGATGCGGCAAACCGCGATTTGGTGTTCGATTTTGGCCAGATCAACGATCAACGCTTCGCAGGCAAGTTTAGCCCGGTGCAGTTGCCCGGCTACGATGTGCTGGCCGCCTTTGGGCGAGACAACGCCGGTAGTCCTTACCGCTTTCTGATTGATGTCAATGGTAACGGTCGGATCGATGCGGGCGAGACGTTCCCGGCTCCACAGATCTCGGGTTTGGCGGTGGCGGGTGATTTCAATCCGGCGCATGCCGGGCGACGAAATTGCGATCTTTGACGGCGCCCGGTGGAACATCCTTTACGACGGCGTCGGCGGAGCGGTCACGACGGTGGCCACCAGCATGCGCGGCTATCCGATTGCGGGCGATTTCAACGGCGACGGAATCGCGGACCTCGGCACTTACCAGAATAATCAGTTCTTCCTCGACTACGGTCCCGTGTTCGGCAGCGCCGACGCGACGATCAATTTCGGAATGCCTGGCACGGCGGATCGCCCCGTGGCAGCCGATTTGGATCTCGATGGAATTACCGATCTGGGCATTTGGGTGCCAGATGCGGGCGCCGGCCAAGGGACTGGGGAATGGCGATTTTTGATGTCGAGCGATCCGGCGGGGCTCAATCATGCCTTTAGCCCGGTCCCCCTGGGGCATGACATCGCGTTCAAGTTTGGCGACCCGCGAGCGCTGCCGATCGTGGGCAACTTTGATCCCCCGGTTTCGGCGGCCTCCAGCTCAAGCACCGCACAGCAAACCGTCACCGCCCTGTACCAGCAGATTCTGGGACGTAATCCTGATCCAAACGGTTTGGCGACGTACGTCGCCCAGTTGGAAGCTGGCGCCAGCGCCGACGACGTGGCCCACGCCCTGGCCACATCTCCAGAAAACTACGGCCAGATGGTCGACCGGTACTACGCCGACTATCTGGATCGGGCCGCCGATCCGTCGGGTCGCCAATACTGGGTCGATCAGCTCACAGGCGGCATGACCGAGGACTCGCTGGCAGTCCATCTGCTCGACTCGGTCGAGTACTCCGCGAAACATTCCGCAAACGCCGACTTTGTGAACGCGATCTACTTCGACATCTTGGGGCGTGCACCCGATGCCGGCGGCAACGCCACCCAACTGGCGATATTGGCCTCTGGCACCCCGCGGCTACAAGTGATCGACAACCTGATCGAGTCACCCGAGCGCGCCCAAATCGTCGGGCGGCCAGACAATCTTCCAGATCACGCCGCGGCCGCGGCAACCAGCCCCGCGGCAACGCCGGATGCCCAGGCCATCATTACGGCCCTCTATCACGATATTCTTCATCGTGCGCCAGACCCGGGTGGCCTGAGTTTGTTCGTCGGCCAATTGCAGGGCGGCGCCAGCCGGGGAGCAATTGCCGGGTCGCTGCTCAACTCGCGAGAGTATTTCGGCCTGGTAGTCGATCAGGCATATGCCCAATACTTGCATCGTGCCGCCGATGCCGGCGGTCGCGAGTACTGGATCGGGCAACTGCTTGCCGGCGCTTCGGAGGATACCGTGGCGGCCGGTTTGTTGCAGTCGCCTGAATACTCGCTGATGCACGGCAGCAATCAGGCATTCGTGACGGCCCTTTATCACGACGTTCTGGGACGAGCTCCGGACGCGGGAGGCTTGTCACACTACCTCGACGCGCTCGGCGGCGGCCAGTCGCGTAGTGACACCATCAGCCAGTTGTTGGCGAGCCCGGAGCGGACAAACCTGCTGGTACAGGCGGCCTATGCCCAAACGTTGGGCCGTGCGGCCGACGCCGGCGGACTAACCTACTTCGCGAACCAGCTGCGCTCGGGCGGTCTCAACCAGCGCTCGCTAATCTCCGCCCTGGTGGATTCCCAGGAGTACCTATTGAAAGTCGCCAACGGCACCTAGCGGCGGCATTGCTCGATCAACCAGCATCGCCACCATGCGGTCGGGTCAGTTCCTGAGTTGTGTAGTCTTCTTCTGAGTCGTACTCAGCAGAAGGTCTGGTCAACACCAGCGGCCCGGTCCCAAGTTGGACCGGGCCGCTGTTTTTTTGCGCCGAGGGCAAGTCGGTCGCTGGCCCAATTGAGGATATGATAAACCTATCCGTCCAGAAGCGTGCGAGCGACGCGAGGCATGCCGCGCATCGAACTACCAACGCCGCCCGCTGGAAATAAAAATTCCGCCGCCCCCTTTAATTACGGCCCTACTGTGCGAGAAATATTAAGCCACATTTCGCGGTATCGTCTCCGATCGCTCTTGTTCGTTGTTTTATTGACGGGTGTGGTATTAGGCATTGTCGTAAACCGTATTGAAATCGCGAAACGGCAGCGCGAGTCGCCTTGCACTTGTACAGGAAGGATTTAGTGCTGAACTTGATTTTGGCACCGACGAGCAAGGACAGCTGCTTGCAAAACCGAATGTGCCTGCATGGATTCTTGAGAGGCTTGGGCCGGATTTTTTTTACCGCGTGCGCAGTCAGCATCCATGGGCCGTGCACGAACGAAGCTATAGCTCACCTACGGCGTCTAAACCTGGTTGAGATCGACGTATATGGAGGCGACTGTTGCGCAAGAAGATTGAGCAACCGTTTTTCTGTAAAAGCTTCGGGAGCTTGTTTGGGGTGGGCTAGTTGGTTTCCAGGTTGAGGTAGATTTTTCCGGTTTCCCAGTCTTCGCTGGTTTCTTGGAGGATGGCGGTGACGAGCCGCAGGAGCGAGGCCTCGTTGGGGAACAACGTGGCGACGCGGGTGCGGCGTTTGATTTCTTCGTTGAGGCGCTCCAGCGGATTGCTCGTGCGCAGCCGGCGGCGATGTTCGGCCGGCAAAGCGACGCCTGTCGGCAGAACCGACCTATAGGCGTCACGGCAGGACTCATCTCGCAGCTGCAGCATACCCAACCGTATATCATGAGGCGGACAATCAGCTCGCCGGGAAACCTCCTCATCAGGGCCGCTTGTCGCGTGTGGCCCGGTTGTCTTCGGGGTTTATCACTATTCTGACGCCCATCCCACCGAAGTATTCATGAGTGGCAATCCTAGTGGCGGCACGACAATCAGCTGGATCAAATAGCCAACTTCCACCGCGCATTATACCCCACGCGGGCTGAATCTCTCCCACCGGATCCTTCTGATCGACCAACTTATACGGTGGCAATTCGTCTAAGCAAGGCTCCCACACGTTACCTAGCATGTCATAGAGTCCCCAACGATTTGGGGCCTTTAAGCCGCATCGGTGCGTCTTATCGCTTGAGTTGCCACTAAACCACGCTACTGCGTCCAGACTACATACATCGTCACCAGAATAGAAGCGGGTGTTCGTTCCCGCTCGACAAGCATATTCCCATTGGGCCTCCGTCGGCAGCGTTACCGTGACGCCCGATCGTCGCGTTAGCGCTTTCACAGAATTGACGCGCTTGCACGTACGTCAAATCCTCGACTGGTAAGTTATCGCCGCTAAAATTGTTGCGGTGATCGCCCATAACTGCGTGGTACTGACTCTGCGACACTTCTGTTGAGCCAATATAGAACGGCTTGGTGATCTGAATGTGCCGAACAGGTTGCTCCGCTGGCTGGGCCATCGCATCTGCGGCCCCCGCTCCTAAGTCAAATTCGCCGGGTGGAATTCTGACAAGGCGAAACGATGTGCCGCTGACGTCAAGTGTCACCTGCTTGGCGTTGGCAGACACCAGGCTCATTAGGTGCGCTGTTCTATGATTGTTATTGCCCTGTCCAACGCACGTCGCCGGCGAAAACAGCGTCGCACACACCACAAGATACGACCATCGCCCGTATGTATTCAAAATCCACATGGTGTTTCTCCTAATTTGGCCTCTATTGTTTTGGTATTTTGTCAAAAAGCTCTCCGAAGCGCTCTGTACCTGGGACCCGTGAGTTTCAAGAGGTCATCTGCGTTTTGAACTTTCCGATACACGTCGGTGAGACACCTGGTCGCCCCCCACTTATCTTTAGCCTCGTCAAATGCACCGATGGAATTCTTTAACCCTTTGACCTCTATTTGGGAGTGCCAACAACAATCTGCGGTCTCTCATCACCGAGGACGTTCGCTACTGGGGAAGCTTCTTGATAAAGCGTCCTGCCGCGGGACCATTCAAACACTTTGCTCAGAGCTTGCTGCGCCGCCCACTGTTCGAGTCCGGTCAGATCAGTGTGGTTGGTCGGCCCGCCGAATACATACCGATATAGATTGGCGTCCCCGCCACCAAATCCAATCGGATCGCGTGAAAAAAATCCGCCCGTACTTGAACTATACGACCTGGCGCGGGAGTATTGCAGCCCGGTGTCGACGTCCACGTCCTGGCCGGCAAAAAGCAGCATATTCCCGACCGCAGATGCCGGTGTCGGGCCAAGCGTCGGTCACGCGCCTCTGCCGCCGCGGTTTGCCGGGTTGCAGCGAGCCTCATGGGCTCAGCCACTGCCGCTCAAAGAACTTCTTCTTGAAATCGGGCCACCACTTCCCGCACAATGCGTTTTAGTCTGGTGGCCAGGCGTGGTCACGCGAAGCGTAGCGTTTCGTTGAGGCGGGGACGTCTTGGCCCCGTGCTTGGGACAAATGCCCTGCGGCGGGCGCCAGCCGCAGTGTTTTTGTCTCGTTGATTCACGCCGCTCCGATCGCGCTCGCCGAAAGTCGGCGGCATGTGGGAGTCGTTGTGCCAGGCTTGTCCGCCCGTGTCTGAGAAACCACCCGGCCCAGTGAGGGATGGATTGGAAATGCCGGGCACCTAACGCCTCAGACGAGTGACGGGTATCATCCCGCGTGCACCAGCTGCTCTTTGGCCGATGGTCGAGGAGTGATCAACTGTCTAACCAACCTTAAAGAACAATCCCGGCTCGTCCAAAGAGCAGCCGCACCAAACTTTTTGTTGGTCAATCTGCCAATGCGCGTCATTCTGCGCGCATTTCTTCGCGCGCCTGCCCAGCGGTTGGATTCTCCCCCTCGTCCCTTGGTTCCCCTTTTCAATCTTCTAGCATTGGCCTCTCCGTTGCCGTACTTCCCGGTCGAGCACTGGGTGATTTGCGCCACGCACGCGGCTCGGTATGATGATTACATCGTGGATCGTTGCCGTCGCCCCTCAGAAACGGAGTTCTGCCTCGTGTCGCAGCAAGTTCGCAAAGTGCAGCCCGAGAATACGATCGTCCACGGTGATTGCATCGCGGGGTTGAACGCTCTGGTGCCCGGCAGCGTCGATCTCGTCTTCGCCGATCCGCCGTTTAATATCGGCTACGAGTACGACGTTTACGACGATCGACTCGAGGGCGAGAAGTATCTGTCGTGGTCCCACGATTGGATCGCGGCAGTGCACAGGGCGCTCAAAGACAGCGGTGCCTTCTGGCTGGCAATTGGCGATGAGTACGCTGCCGAGCTCAAGTTGGAGAGCCAGAAGGTCGGGTTTCACTGTCGCAGTTGGGTGATCTGGTATTACACGTTCGGTGTCAATTGCTCGCGCAAATTCACCCGTTCGCACGCCCATTTGTTTCACTTTGTCAAAGACCCGGAACAATTCACGTTTCGCGCCGAGTCCCCCGAGAATCGTATTCCTTCGGCTCGGCAACTCGTCTATGGCGATAAGCGGGCGAATTCCACCGGCCGGCTGCCCGACGACACCTGGATCATTCGGCCCGCGGAGTTCGTTGGTCGGCTCGATAGCGAGGAAACGTGGTCGGCGGACGAACTGCCGCCACCGCGCGACAACGACCAAACCTGGACGCTGCGCCCACAGGACCTGGGTGGTTGCTTTCAGGCAAGTGAAGACACCTGGTACTTTCCGCGCGTGGCCGGCACGTTCAAGGAGCGGGCCGGATTTCACGGTTGTCAGATGCCCGAACAGTTGCTCGCCCGAATCATTCGGGTCTGTTCGGAGGAGGGGGAGTTAGTGCTCGACCCATTCTCGGGCAGTGCCACCACGGCCGTGGTGGCCAAGAAACTTGGACGCCGGCATTTGGCCTATGAGCTGTCGAGCGATTATGTAACGCATGGGCTGGCGCGGTTGGAAAACACGCGGCTTGGCGATCCGCTGGTAGGTTCGGCCGAGCCGCTGGTCTCGGCACCAAAAACAAGAGACGGCCGCCGGCTAGGTGAAGGACGACCTCGGCGTGCGCCTCAGAACAAAAACCCCGCGCGCGGCTTGTCAGGCGGTGGGCCTCGGCACGAAACAGCGCAGCTTGAAATAACGCTGCACGGAATTTTGGACGCTTTTCGCGAGACTCACGACGGCTTTTCGGCAGACCGGCTGGTGGCCGACCCGGAGCTCGGCGGGCAATTCGTCGAACGTTGTCGGCAGTTGGGCTTGGTGGGCGACGCGCGCACCTGGAACACGTTGTTGTTTCGCTTGCGAAAGCAAGGACGGCTCGCCGACCTGCCGACACGCGAGCGAACGGGCATGTCGTGGGAAGAGTGCGACGGATTTTTATTTGCCAGCGAGATCGCGCTGGAAAAGATGCTCGACGCGGATTTGGCTGACACGCTCGACGAGATTCTGTGCGATCCGGCCTTGGCTGCCCAGTTCGATGGGCTGGCAACAGAATTCGCGCCTGGTCACACGCCATTCGAATATCGCTGGGCGGCGCTTAAGTTGCGGAAACAAGCGAAGCTCGCCCGCAGCCGCGGGGCCGTCTTGGTGCCCCCGGCGCGTCTCGGTCGCGAAATGTCCGTTGACAAGTTCGACCCGGCAGACGTGCCGGCCGCTCCGGGCGTGTATCTCCTCACCGCGGGCAAGTCACGGCGGCTGTACGCGGGCGAAACACTCAACCTCCGCAGTCACCTGCAGCGGCAGTTCGCCGGCGATCGGCACTGTGCCTGGAGTGATCTGCCGCGTCCGTTGGCGCTGCGCACCTATGTCACCGAAACCGCTCCTGCCGAAATGCTGGCCTGGCAAGCCTGCCTGGTGCGCAAATATCGCCCACGGCTGAACTATCGAGAGCTGGTAGCGTCCGAATAGTTTTCAGCGTCGCCAATAACTGGGCGCCACCCGACGGCTGGAACTTTACGAAGCCGCTCGTACGCACCACAATGGACGTTCTTTTGGTGCCGGAGTGTGCGGCGGAGCGCGTGGCATCCTTGTGCGACATGGGTTCGTTTGGACTTCGCGCCGACGCTGGAACTCGGAATGGGACGCAAAAAGAAACGCCGACAACACTCGCAGGAGTTGATCTCCGTGTCGCCATCGCCGAAACGACGTGGGTTAAATGGTTTGACGGCGAACATCCGGGGGCGAATCATCGCCGGTCTGTTGCTGGCGCTGCCATTCTTCGTCACTTTTTGGATCGTCTACTGGCTCTACCAGACGCTCGACGAATACGCCATTTCCCCCATGGCGCGGCTGGTCGTGCGGCTGGCCGAGGGTGGTGCCGTGGCGGTGCCTTCCTGGTTCACAACCTTCGTGGCCCCGGCACTCGGACTCGTCACGATCAGCGTGTTTCTCTATTTCCTTGGTTTTTTCGCCCACAGCCGGTTGGCCCTGTTCGTCGACACGGTCGTATTGCGGCTGCCCATCATTACCTCCATTTACAGCGCCACGAGCCGGATGTTCCAGTCGCTGGGCGGCTCGAGCGAGATATCGAAATTCAAACGCGTGGTACTGGTGGCGTTTCCGCATCAGAATATGCGCGCGCCCGCTTTCGTCACTTCGAGCTGCCGCGACACGGCCACCGGCAAGACCATTCTCTGCGTGTACGTGCCCACCACGCCCATTCCCACGTCCGGCTACATGCTGATGGTGCCCGAGGAAGAGGTCACCGAGTTGTGCTGGACCCTGGAAGAGACAATTCAGGCCGTGGTATCGTTTGGTCTGACGGCGCCGGAAGAAGTGCAATACTTTCCACTCGGCGCGTCATCACAAGCGGCGGTTACCGACTCACAAGGCAAGTCCGGCGATCGGCCGCAAAGCCCATCCAAAACAGGCGGAAACTGAAAATGGCCAACATTGATGCGGGCAACTTGCAGACATCTCAAGCAGCGCGCTTGGGCAAGTCTGATAAGGCCATCTTCATCGGCCTGTGGCTCGTCTGGTTGGCGCTGCTGGCCGGCGCGATGATTTCCGGCAACTTGCTCGAGCGGCACGGCGGAGCTTGGCCCACCGCGGCCCGGATGGGTTCGTCCGTTGTGTTGGTCATCACGGCCTGGTGGGCCTGGACGTTGTGGCGCGGCGACATGGTGGGCAAGTTTGCACTCGCCATTGCCATTGGCATGACACTCGGAACTGTTGGTGACTTCTTTAACGCGCGCCTGCTGAATTTCGTTCCCTTGCCTGATCCAGTGTTGGGTGGCATTGCGGCCTTTGGTCTGGGGCACATCGCCTACATAGCCGGCTGCGTGTATCTCGCGCGACGGACCGGCCTGACGAACCGCATGGCAATGGCGATCGGCATTGTGGGCTGGCAATTGGTGGCACTGGGTGGCTGGTACTATGTGGCGATGTTGGGCGACGAGGCACGGGCGCTGGTGTGGCCCGCCCTGCCCTATTCGCTGCTGCTGGCCGGCACGGCGGGCATCACCGCGGGGCTGGCGCTCCAGGAAGCGAAGCTGTTTCCGCTGGCACTTGGCGGGGCGTTGTTCCTGTTGAGCGATTTGATCCTGGCATTCGGCATGTTTCGGGGCTCGTTCCCTCACAGCACCGAAGCCGTGTGGCTAACCTATGGCCCAGGCCAAATGCTGATCGTGTTTTCGATTCTTTCGGCGGCCGCGCTGCTGCAGGCCCGTAGCGCGCCGGAGGCGCGATGAACCTGGCGGCTGCTCGAGAGCGGCTAAAGATCGAAGCACGCACAAAGTGGTGCTGTCCAAGTAGCGGTGGCTTCACGGCGTGGCGCCGCACTGATTCAAAGCGGGTGTTGGTCCACGGATCCGGCGTCGGACTTCATCGCGGTCAGAATGGACATCGCCTCTTCGAATTGCGCCTGCAACACCATAAAGCGCTTTTGATCTCCACCGTGATCCGGGTGCAGCAGCTTCACGCGTTGACGATAGGCCCGCTTTAGGTCTTCCTCGGTGCAGGGGAAACGCAGTCCCATCGCTGCGATAGGCCGAGGCGTGTACTGGCGCGCCCAGGCGGGCATTCCGCCAAAAGCCTGGGCCGCCAGGATCAAGCCGCGCTGAAGCGACCGCAGGTAGGCGCGGAAGTCGAGCACCATGAACACGTACCCGACCAACGGCACCAGAATGACAACCGCCAGGAATATCGCCGTTGCAAACAGGTCGACGGGGTCCGTGGTGAGGTTGTCAATCATGACAGTTGACCTGAAATTGTCGTGGGTCGCAATGCGACCAATCTGATGCCATTGTACGTACCGGCTGGTCGCGAAGCCAGCCGGATTGGCGGCCGTAACCCGCGACGCAAGCTTACCTTACTGAATTGCAAGGAGAAGCAAGCGGCGTGCCGAACTGCGGGTGGGGCATATTAGATCTCCATCCCTTCGCCGAAGTAATATTTTCGGGCTTCGGGATTGCGCAACACCTCGTCGGGATGCCCGTGGCATAACACCTTGCCGGCGCGGATCACGTAGCTGCGGTCGGTGATCTGCAATGTTTCACGGACCTGGTGGTCGGTGATCAGGATCGAGATGCCTCGGTCGCGCAGGTCGCGAATGATCTTTTGAATGCTGTTAATTGTCACCGGATCAATGCCGGTGAAGGGCTCATCGAGCAGGATGATCTTGGGGTTGGAAACCAGGCAACGGGCGATCTCCAGTCGGCGACGCTCTCCACCGGAAAGCGAATCGGCCCGACTTTTCTTCAGCCTTGTGATGTCAAACTGTTCGAGCAGTTCGGCGCAACGGTTTTTGCGAGCCTTGCGGTCCATGCCGAGCATTTCCATCACGCCCAGCAGATTGTTTTCGACGGTGAGCTTGCGGAATACGCTCGACTCTTGCGCCAGGTAGCCCATGCCCTGCTGAGCCCGCAGGTACATGGGCAATGCAGTGACGTCGGCCTCGTTGAGCGTAACGCGGCCGGAATCGGGCTCGACGAGTCCACAAGTCATGCGAAAGCTGGTCGTCTTACCGGCGCCATTGGGTCCCAGCAGGCCCACGATCTCGCCGGTCTCAACCTGAAAGTTGACGCCATCGACGACGCGCCGCCTGCCATAGGTTTTGACCAGGCCTGCCGCTTGCAGTACTACCATGCTTCGGTCCTCCTGACCTTCGCCCTGTGATTCCGACTATCGAACGAACCCGGGCGACCTAACGAATGAGTCCCATCTCAGGAATGTTTGGTATGATGCCCAGCCCAACATCGGTTCCTGGTACGAACACCCGCAGTGGATGCGGCCAATAAATGAGCAGTGCCTTGCCGACCAATAGCTCGCGATCGACAAAGTGCTCGCTCCACAAACGCGCGTCGGAACTGGCCGGGCTATTGTCCCCCATCACAAAAAACTGATCAGCCCCGAGCGGAAAGACTTCTGCTTTGCGGGAGTCGAACACGTTTTGACCGCTGCCGGTGATCCACCGCTGCGGCGAGGCAAAAAAGTCAGCCAGCTGGCGGCGCGTCAGCCCGTTGATGAAGCTGCGGTCGGGGTAGTCGCTGATTGGTCCACCACCATAGATCGAGCGGTCGGCGATGTAGTAAATGTCGCGCAGCACGCGGAGGTGCCGGACGTCCATGGCAACGCCACGCGAGCCGATGCCCAAGGGAGCCAAATCGCCAGGGTCGTCGGCGGTCGACTGCGGCCGGTCGTTGCCCAGATCTTCGTAGGTCGTGTCTCGGTCGAACTGAATTGGCGTGCCATCGACCCACAGGACGAGCTGGCGATCGGCATTGGCGAAGGTAACCTGATGCGTGCCTGGGCCACGTACCGGCGTCTCGGCCGCCGGTTGCCAGTCCGAAATGCCGTCGATGGAGAGCGTCGCCTTGCCGGTGGCGACGTCAATCTGGCAGCCGAAGTGCTTGCCGCCTTTGACCACGTCGAGCAGTACGAGGCCTTGGTTGCCTTTCACATCGAGCTCGCAATCCAGCAGCAAGTCTCCGACCCAGTGCAGTCCGAGCGTCTGCGGAGCTTGTCGGCCGCGGTCTTCTCGCAGGATGCGGGTATTGAACGCATAGAAATCAGTGACCAATTGTGGTCGAGGTTGGTAGCTCGGGGGCCACTCGCCTCGATACCAGTTGTCCTCGGAGGGCACCGTGTGTTCGTAGCGAATCCAGGCATCGCCGGGTTGCTTGCCGTCGGTTGAATAGGTGCGCGTGTCGTCGGAGATTTCCCAGCGCGCGGAACCCTCGAAACCCCATTCCTGCCACCGCGTGGGCCAGTTGCGTTCGATCAACTCCTGGCTGACGTAGTCGTTATCGTGCACGATCTGGGCCATCGCGAGCAGCTTTTCCGGTGGCTTGCGCACAATTGTGTACTGCTCGTCCGCGGCTCCTTTAACGAACAGGTCGCCGTGAAAGATCTTTACGGTTTCATTCGGCAGCCCGACGAGCCGCTTGATGTAGTAAGTCTCGGCTTCCTCGGGATAGCGAAATACTAGTACGTCAAAGCGACGCGGATCGGTGAAGTGATAGGCCACTTTGCTAACCCAGATTCGGTCGCCGCTGTAACTGGGATTGGGGTTTGCCCCTTCGGCGTCCGGATCGGTCGGCTCGATCGACATTGTGAAGCGGCAAATCGGGCACGTGCAGTTCACGACTCGCTTGCCGGGGTCGTTGAGCTCATTGCCGTAGCGATCGGCTTCGTCGCTCCCGCTGGCCGTGTAATGGTAGCCGCACTGGGGACATTCGACGTCCTTGTGGCGGCCCATCAGCGTGGGGGCCATCGAACCGGTGGGAATGACAAACGCCTCGGCCTCGAACGTTTTGAACAGAAACGCCAGGGCCAGTGCGATGGCGACCGATTCAATCGTCTCGCGCATGCCACGCGAAAAGTAGCTTGGCGACGACGGCGCGCCAGGGATGCTAGCACGCGGTGTGGTGGGGGAGGAGGTTGCCATAACTCTCAATTCTACCGGATGAAGCCCATGCGGGCGAAGTTCGGAAAGAACGGGAACGGGATGCCCGTGCCCGGAATTCTGTGAAAAGTGTGCGGCCAAAAGATGAGTAGGGCTTTGCCGATGAGCAGATTCCGCTCGACGTATTTCTCGCCGTTCCAGAGCCGGGCGTCGGAGCTGGCGGGGCTGTTGTCGCCCAACATGAAAAATTGGTCGGCACTGAGTGGAAAGTTTTCCGCCCGGCGCTGGTCGAAAGGATTCCCGCCACCTGGGCCCCAAAGCTCGGGGCTCGACCAAAACGTGTACAACTGGTCGTAGCTCATCGTGGCGGGCGTGCCATGGCGATCGTAGTCGGCCAGCGGTCCGGAGCGGGCGGCCACATAGTATAGATCGCGCCACAGCCGCAGATGCCGGACGGTCAGCCCGGCGCCGCGCGAACCAACTCCGGCAGGCGCCAGGTCGAGCGGATCCTCGGCGGTCGATTGCGGCGTTTCGTTGTCGAGCGGCGGGTAGTCCGCGGCATGCGTTTTGGGATCGAACGACACGACCGACCCATCGATCCACAGCCAAAGCTGGCGGTCGATGTTGGCAAACGTAACGTCGTGCGAACCGATGCCACGAACGGCGGTTTGGGCCTTGGGTTGAAAACCATCGAGGCCGTCGATCGAAAGTGTTGCTTCACCCGTTTCGCAATCGATCGCGCAGCGGAAGTGCCGGCCTCCTTTGACGAGATCCAACAGGGCCGTGCCTTTGCCGTCGGAGGACTGTAGTTCGCAGTCCAGCATCAGATCGCCTACCCAATGCATGCCGAGCATACGGGGTTCGTCGGCCGATCTGCCGCGGTCGACACTCGTGTTGTACGCATAGAAGTCGGTGACCAGCAGCGGCTTGATCTGCCGGTTGGCCGGCACGCGGCCGCGATCCAGCGCGCGCCAGTCCGCGAGCGACGGTACAAAATGCTGATAGCGAATCCACTGCTCTTGCCGCGAGCCGGTGGTGGCAAAAGAGCGTCCTCCGTCGGGGCTCTTCCAGCTTGTGTCTTTCACCACCGACGGCAGTGGCCAGGCTTGCCAACGAAGCGGCCAGCCGGCTTCGGTCATGGCATCGACGACATAGTCGTTGTCGTACACGATCTGCGCCATCGCGCGCAGTTCATTGGGCCGTCGGCGCGTCAGTGCAAACCTTTCCGCCTCCGGCGATTTCACGTACAGGTCGCCGTGATAGATGCGAATCGTTTCATTCGGCAGGCCGACGCAGCGCTTGATGAAGTTCGTCTGCGCTTCCGACGGATTCTTGAACACGACGACGTCCCATCGCTCGGGTTCGGAGAAGTCGTACGTGAACTTGCTCACCAGGATGCGATCACCGCCGTAGGTCGGATGGTCGCTGCGTGGGCCGACATTGGCAAAGTAGCGACACATCGGGCAGCACGCTTCCTCGACCGGAATGCCCGGCCGCACGCGTCCCATTTGTTGGGCCATCTGATCTTCTTCACCGCTGGCTCCCGCGGCGTACTGGTAGCCGCACTCGGGGCATGCCAGATCCTTATGCGCGCCCATCAGCGTGGGAGCCATCGAGCCGGTGGGAATAACGAACGCTTCGGCTTCGAACGTACGAAACAAGAACGCCAAGATGAATGCCACCGCCACGGATTCAATCGTCTCGCGAATCGCGCGGGGCGTCATCCACGATGGTCCGGTCGACGACGCAACGCCTGAGGCTAAAGTGTCGCCACGGTTAGTCGCTTTTTTCTTGTTCATGTTCGTTCGTCGTTCCGGTGACGTTCGCGGATCAATGGCTCGAGTTCTACCCTACCAAGCCAGCGCGGGTCCCAACAACATTGCGGCCGAAACTCCTCCCCGGGAGGCCCACGTGCGGCTGTCGACTGAATGGGGACTATTGTCTCCCAAGACAAAGTATTCGTCGGGACCAAGGCGATATTGGCTTGGGCCGCCGGGGGCACGGGTGTAGTAGACATCGCGATGCAGCGCGAATTTGCCCACGCGAACGGCACGATCGGAGGTGCCGCAGGCAAGGTGAGTTCTCGCGTCCTCGGCCGCTGTCGGCTCGAAGTCGTACCGCATGACCAGGCGACTGGCCAGGGAAAGCTCTAGACGATGGTCGCTGACGAGCAATGCGACAGGCGGCAAGTCCTGATGTCCGCCGGGTAGCCGAGCCGCATGCACGCGAGTGCCATTGCGCGAAAGGCTGGCCACGCCGCCACCGAGCGGCAACGCGATACGAAAATCGTCGCCGCACACACAAGCGCGCAAATAACAGATTCCGTCGGCGGATCCCTGAACCTCGAAGCGCAACAATACATCGGGCACGGAATTGAGCCGGCGAGATTCCGCCTGGTCGTACGGACTGCCGTCGAGGATCGGTGGTTCGCTCCCGTTGCTTTCCGCCGTGGGCTCGACGTGGTGGTAGACCAACCAGTCGATTACGCCGGGTTTGCCGTTGACGTGTTCACACCAGCCGTCACGCCAGATCCAGGCGCCACTTTGCTCGGGTCTCCATCGCCGCTGGGCGATTTTTTCATCGGCCACGGCCACGGCGAGTTCGGCTTGCATTCGCGGCTGTTTTTTCGCGACGCGGCCGTCGATAACGACATCGCCGTCGCGAATTTCCACTACTTCACCCGGCAACCCAACAATGCGTTTGATGCACAGCATTTCGGGCTCGTCCGGCGACCGCAGCACCACGGTTTCCCAGCGGCGCGGTTTGCGTAGACCGAAGGCGGAACGATTGATCAGCACTCGCTGCCCCGGTTTGACCACTCCCCGATCGACGTCGTTTCCGTGGCCGCAGTGCGGGCATATGGCCGGGCAATTGGCGGACGGCAGCGACGCGACGTCGCAGGCAAACTTGAGGTTGCATCCATCGCAGGTCCATTGCAGGTGCGTTCCCAGCAGTGTGGGCGCCATCGAGCCGCCGCGGACAATCGCCGGCACGACCAGCCCGCCCAAGAGCCAGGTGTTGACCATGATAGCGCCCAGTGCAAGGCCGACCATCGCGCGAATGACGCCGCGAACCGCACAGTGGCGAGCGTGAACTGGCGGCGTTAGCGTGTGGAAGCGGGACATCGATCCGCTCGGGGTTACGATTTTTCGGCGCTCGTATCGAGCACGGCCATGAACGCCTTCTGCGGAATGTCGACGCTGCCGATCGATTTCATCCGCTTCTTGCCTTCCTTTTGCTTGGCCCACAGTTTGCGCTTGCGACTGATATCGCCGCCGTAGCACTTGGCCGTCACGTTCTTGCGCATGGCGGAAATCGTTTCGCGCGCGATTACCCGCGTGCCGATGGCAGCTTGCAAAGCGATTTCGAACATATGGCGGTCGATCTCGGTGCGTAGCTTCTTGACGATCGCTCGCCCGCGGCGGTCGGCGTCGCGGCGATCGCAGATAATGCTTAGCGCGTCGACTCGCTTGCCGCCCACCAGGATGTCGAGCTTGACCAAATCGGCGGGGAAGTAGCCAATCAGTTCGTAGTCCATCGTGCCGTATCCGCGTGTCACGCTCTTCAGTTTGTCGTGCAAGTCGTAGATCACATCGGCCAACGGCAGATTGAACGTGAGCATGGCACGCGTTGGCGAAAGATATTCGGTCCGCACGTACTCTCCGCGGCGGTCGGTGCACAACTGCATCACCGGTCCAATCGAGTCGGTCGGCAGCACGAAATTCACCTTCACCAGCGGCTGGCGGAATTCCTCGATCAGTCCGGCGTCGGGGACTTTTTGCGGGTTGTGGATGTAGAGCGTTTCGCCGTTCTTGGTGAGAATCTCGTAGGTGACGTTCGGGGCGGTCTGCACCAGGTCGAGGTCTGCCTCGCCTTCGAGGCGCTGCTGGATGATTTCCATGTGCAACAAGCCCAGGAAGCCACAGCGAAAGCCGAAGCCGAGCGCATCGCTGGTTTCCGGCTCAAACTCGAAACTGGGATCGTTGATGGAAAGCTTGTTCAGGGCCTCGCGCAGCTCCTCGAAGTCCTGCCCGTCCGACGGATAGAGACCGCAGTAGACCATCCGCTGCGGCGGACGGTAACCGGGGAGCGGCGCCGCGCCGGCTTCGCCGGCAATGGTGACGGTGTCGCCGACGTGAACCTGGCCGAGCGCCTTGATATTGCAGATCAGGTAGCCCACTTGGCCGGCCCGCAATTCGTCGCAAGGGCGACGGTGAGGCGCAAACTGGCCGAGTTCGAGCACATCGTGGGTCGTACCGGCCTTGATGAAGCGGATTTTCTGCCCCTTGCGCACGGTGCCGTTCATGATACGCACGTAGGTGATAGCGCCGCGGAATTCATCGTAGTGGCTGTCGAAAACCATCGCCTGCAGCGCGGCGCCGGGGTCGCCCTGCGGCGGCGGCACACGTTCGACGATTGCGTGCAACAGGTCTTCGACCCCTTCGCCCGATTTGCCGCTGCACTTGAGTACGTCGTCTGGGTCGATCGCCAGCACCGATTCCATTTCGGCGATGACTTCCTCGGGCCGGGCGTGCTTCAGGTCGATTTTGTTGAGCACCGGCACGATCGTCAGGTCGTGCTCCATCGCGGCAAACGCGTTGGCCACGGTTTGGGCTTCGACGCCCTGGAACGCGTCGGCCAGTAGCACGGCCCCTTCGCAGCAGGCCAGGCTGCGCGAAACTTCGTACTGAAAGTCGACGTGCCCCGGCGTATCGATCAGGTTTAGCTCGTAGTCCTCGTTTTTGTGCCGAAAGCGCATGGCCACGGCGCGGGCCTTGATCGTAATGCCTCGCTCGCGCTCCACCGCCATGTCGTCCAGTGTTTGGTCGCGGAGCTCACGCTTTTGGAGTGTGCCGGTTTTCTCGAGCATCCGATCGGCAAGCGTACTCTTGCCGTGATCGATGTGGGCGATGATCGAGAAGTTGCGTATGTGTTGGCAGTCGATGGGAGGCATGAAGTTTGTAATATGCCGTGGTGTAGGTCGCGGTCGTCGCTGGTGGATCGTGCCAAAGGCGGAGGGCTACCGCCGGGCGCTTGAAGCCTAGGTTGCGGGTGCCTGTCGCAAATAATCGCGGCGGGCCAGGCCGGCGGCTCCGACGAAGCCGGCGTCGCCGCCAAGTCGAGCGAAGTCGATCGTCGTCCGTTGAGCCAGTGTTGGCAGGGCGCGGGCCTTTACCTCTTGTTTTACGCGTTCGAGGAACATTCGGCCGGAGTGCGTTTCGTGCTCGCCAAAGGTCATCGCGCCGCCAATCACGACCCCATTTGGGTCGATGGCGTGCATGGCTGACACGATGCCGATACCCAAGTAGCGCGCCGTTTCCAGGATGATTTTGAGCGACAGCGCATCACCCCGTTCTGCTTCCTCGTCAATCATCAAGGCCGTAAGTTCTTCACCTGCGTTGATTCGCGCGCGGAGCGAGCTTGGCGGCCCTGTCTCAAGCAGTTCTTCGGTTCGTTTGACCACCGAGGGCGCGCTGGCGTAAGCCTCGATATGGCCGCGCTGGCCACAGGAGCAGACTCGAGCGTCATCATTGCAGTCGATGATCAAATGTCCCAACTCCGATCCGGCGCTGTGTTCGCCCTCGACCAACAGATCGCCGATGACGATGCCGCCCCCGACCCCGGTGCCGAGTGTAAACAGCACCATGCTGTGAAACATCCGGCCGCTACCGGCCCAATATTCGCCGTAGGCCGCGCTGCGCACGTCGTTGGCGAACGTGACCGGCAAACCACAAGCCTTGGCCAGCGCGCTCTTAATCGGAAAATTCCACCAGCCTGGCAGGTTGCCCGGCGTCAGCAGAATTCCCGCTGCCACGTCCATCGTGCCGGGCGTACCGAGTCCGACGCGGGCAATTGCCGATTTTTCAATCCCGGCCTCACCCATCGCGCGCTCCACAGCCGCCGCCATCCGTCCGACGGCGTCTTGTGGCCCGCGCTCGACCTCGGTGGCAAAGCTCGTCCAGCTGAGCGGGCACCCCTCATCATCGACCACGCCAACCTTGATGTTCGTTCCCCCGACATCCACGCCCACAAAGAACGGTGCCCGGGCCTGAGCCAGCGGAATGAACTGCCGGTTGTGGGCCATGGCGGATAATAGGGCGAGGCTGCGAGGCGCACCCGACTGGAAGGGAGACGGTGAGGGAAATCGTAACCAGTTAAAGTATAAGGGTTTGTGGTCTAGCGGGCAATGCGAGCCGCGAACCCCTACCTGCTGCGTAACGGACTATCCGACAATGGGTTGCGTCACAGTTGACCGGCACCCTACTTCTTCGGCCGGATTTTCAACTCGCCGCTGCAGCGCTTGCAGCGCTTACGCTGGGGATTTACGGCGCCTCCGCACTTCGGGCAGCGGCGGGCCTTTAGACTCTGTACGAACTTGCTATGCGGACGGGTTCTCATGGCTGGCTGATTTCTCAAGTACGTTCGGGCCACACAACCGTGTTACGCCGGTTGGGCCGGACCCAATAGAAACGAATCTGCCAAGAATACCACCCCGCCGAGCAGGCGGCAATCGGAAGGTGACGTCCGCAGATGGCCCGGCAGTGGCGTTTGGTTTGGCTGTCCCGCTGCCGCGAATTGATTGCTAGGATGGGCACCATCATGTGCAGTTTGATTCCGCCCGTCCAAACGCCCGAAGAGGCTCTACCGCAGGCCTTTGCGCTGATCGAAGATGGAATGCAAGTCGGGCTGCATATCGGGGCACAAGTCTATGTGGCGCTAGGCCGGCAGATCGTTGCGGATTTTGGCCAAGGCGAGGCTCGGCCGGGCGTCCCCATGACGGCCGAGACGCTCATGCTGTGGATGTCGTCCGGCAAACCGGTGGCCGCGGCGGCGATTCTGCAGCTTGCCGAGCGGGGCCTCCTGACGCTGGACGACCCCGTGGCCCGGCACATTCCCGAGTTCGCCGCTCATGGCAAACGTGCAATTACCATTTGGCATCTGCTCACCCACACGGCCGGGTTTCGCAACGTTACTATTGGGTGGCCCAATTCGTCTTGGGACGAGATTATCGCGCGCATCTGCCAGGCAGAACCCGAGCCCGGTTGGGCGCCCGGCAAAAAGGCCGGCTATCACCCATACACAAGTTGGTACATCCTGGGCGAGATCGTACGTCGCGTGGACGGTCGCCCGTTCTCTGAGTATGTGCGGGAAGCGATCTTCCTGCCGCTGGGGATGGTGGACGCGTGGATCGGGATGCCCGTCGAACAGTATCGCGCGTACGGCGATCGGCTGGGCATCATGGTCGAAACGGCCCGCGGCAAACTCACGCCGCATCGCTACACGACACCCGAGGCGGCCGCTCAATGTGTTCCCGGTGGAAATGCCTACGGTCCGATGCACGACTTGGGGCGCTTCTACCACATGCTGGCCGCCGGCGGCACGTGGGGCGGCGTGCGCATCCTGTCGGCCGAAAGTGTTCGTCAGATGACCGCGCGGCAACGCGAGGGCATGTTCGACGAAACGTTCCGGCACAAAATGGACTGGGGCCTGGGCCTGATCATCGACTCCAATCGCTATGGCGCCGACACGGTCCCCTATGGATATGGACACCATTCGTCCGAGCGCGCCTTTGGCCACGGCGGCGCGCAATCATCCGTCGGATTTTGCGACCCGGCCCACGAACTCGTCGCCGCGATTGTTTTCAACGGCATGCCCGGCGAACCAAAACACAACGCCCGCATGCGCAAGTTTCTGACGGCGATGTATGAGGACTTAGGGCTCGTGGAAAGCTAGATCGTCGATCGGAGGTCCAACCGCAAGCCGGCTGACAATCGAATCAAACGCCCACGGGTTTGATGCCCTCAGGCTCGGGCATGTCTTCGGTAATGATCTTCCAACTGGCGCCCATCTCGCGCATGGCGCGGAAATCCTGCGGAGCGTAGGCGACGTCAAGCTGCGGCGTATCGAGCAGTTTCCCCGCCGCGACGCGCGAATCCATGGCCGCGTCGAGGATACCGCTGGTGAGCAGGGTCCGCTCGACGGGATAGGGTGCCTTCTTCTCGCGAAAGTGGGTCTGGATCGCGTGCGAAAGAGCCTTGAACAGGTTGCGGTTTTGCCAGGGGCCGACGTAGTACGCCGTCGCCACTGGCTCAGGCTGACCGGCAAGCCTGGCGGCGAAGTTCCAGCGCGTGCCGCTGTTGCCCACCTTAAGCGCCAGGCCGCGCAGCCCGTCGCGATAGTGCACGGCTATCGCATGCACGGGCGGAGCTTCTCCGATAACTTCCTTGCCCGAGGAAGCCAGATACTTGGTCATTGGATCGTCAGCACCGACCTCCGCCGCCATGGCCGCGGCGGCGACGTCGGGCGACCACACGCCATCGGTGGCGGCTTTCCAGAGCGAGTCGCCTTCGAGAAACTGCACTTGGGCCACCCCCGACTCGCCGCCGGCGCGCGCTTCGACCTGCGATTGCAGGACTTCCAGGGCATGGAAGTCGTAGCTTTCGACGCCGCCTCCATGGATGGAGACGGCCTCGACGATCTTGGCGTCCTTTGGCAGCTCGAGCGGCGGCCGGCGTTGGGCCAGCGGAACCGAACTGCCGGCCATCAGCGGAAAGCCCATCGAGCGCGAGGTGTCGACCATCTCCTTGGCCCAATCCCAGCGATAAGAAAGATGCTTGTCGTTGAACACCGGCACCGAACGACCGCTCTTTTTGAACACCGCGACAACCTGATCGAAAAACTGTTTGCGCGGGTACTCACGCTGACCTTTCGCATTGACGGGATACTCACCGTGTTCGCCGATACACAGGACGGCGTCGACTGCCAGCTTATCGCCGCCCAGGCAGACCGCTTCGGCAATCGTGGGATAGATCGGAATGTCAAATTGCCTGGCCACGTCGCGCGACATGTCGTTCGGCGGGAACTGGTCGACGTAGAAGCTGGCCACTTCCATTCCCGGCTGCGTAACCTGACCGTTGAAGAGGTACGGTTCCAGAAAGTTTTCGAGGATCACGTGGGCATGGCTGCGGTGATGGAACGCCGTCATGACCGCCGCGACTTTGAGCGGCTGATGGTTGTCGGCGCCCCAGGCGTTGCGGCCACTGATCGCTAGTAGCGTTGCGCCACAGGTACCGCCGGCCAGGCGGACAAGGAACTCACGGCGATTGGAAGGGGCAGGTTCGTACATCACGGCGGTGTGCTCCAGGGAAGGCAGGGAGAGCAAATTGGCGGGAAAGCCGTACCGCCCCATTCAACTCTGCCGAACGCGCGAATGCAAGTTTTTGATGCGGCTACCGGCCATAGAGCCGTCGCACGGAGTCGCGCTGCAGGACGACAATCGTAAACACGCCCAGGACCGTGCCAAACGGCATGAACATGCAGACGATGCCGGCCATGATTTGGCTAAACATGCGCCGCCGATGCTTGCGCAGGCACGTCCCGGAGTAAATCATTAAGCCGCCCAACGTCCAGCCCGCCAGGATGGCGCTCGCCGCAAAGCCCGCCATGAGAAGCCCGAAAAACATTTCCATCTGCATCTCACGCAGGTCGTGCCGATGGGGCCCAAAACCCTGCGGGTTGAATGCAAGTACCAGGCCCATCACCAAATGAATGATAAAGAAGCACGAGAACAGCATCATCATGCCGCCGACGATGTAATGAAAGATCCCCAGAAGCTGGAGATGTTCCAGGTCGGTTTGGCTGGGCTCGGCGTGAACCGGGGACGCATCCATACGGTCATTCATCAGGAATGGACGACGACTGAGGGACACCTCTAGAATAGCAATCATGGCATCACCTTCCAAACCTTCGGCAGTTAGTCGTAGGGCCGCGCCGGCCAGTGTCGGCTCGCGGGCGCCGGATTTCCGACTGCCCTGTACGGCATGGCCCGACGCGGCCGAGCGCGAGGTGTCGTTGGACGATTACCGCGATCGCTGGCTCGTGCTGCTGTTCTATCCACGTGACTTTTCGATGGTCTGTCCCACGGAATTGACCGCTCTGAGCGTGCAGTTTGACGAGTTCGCCCGCCGCGATTGCGACATCCTGGGCATTAGCACCGATTCGGTGGCCAGCCATCAGAAATGGATTACCACGCCGCGAAGTCAGGGCGGCCTGGGTGGTTTGGCCTTCCCGCTGGCCAGCGACGAGAGTGGGCTGGTTTGCCAGGCCTACGGCGTGCTCGTGCCCCGGCAGCATGTGGCGCTGCGGGGCCTGTTCATCATCGATCCCAATGGGGTCTTGCAGTACCAGGTTGTGCACAATCTGAGCGTTGGGCGACGCAGCGACGAAGTGTTGCGCGTGCTCGACGGTTTACAGACGGGTGGCCTGTGCCCGGAAAGTTGGAGCCGTGACACGCCCACGCTCGACCCCACGCGGTTGCTCAGGCCCAACAGCGTGATCGGTCAGTATCGCATCGAAGAGGAGATTGGCAGCGGCACGTTCGGGGTCGTCTATCGGGCTCGCGACCTGATGCTCGAACGCAACGTGGCGCTCAAGGTGTTTCGACCCGGTCATGTCGGCTCGCCGCGCAAGTTTTTGGACGAAGCTCGGGCGGCCGCTGCGATCAACCATCCCAATGTTTGCACGATTCACGCTGTCGACGAGAGCGATGGTATTTCGATGATTGTGATGGAACACATCAACGGCAAGGTGCTGGGGGACGTGCTGTCGGCCGGCAAATTGCCCGTCAACGAGGTGAGTCGCGTGGGCCGACAAGTCGCCCTGGGAATGGGTGCCGCGCAGGCGCTGCGGGTCGTGCACGGAGATTTGAAACCGGCCAACATCATGGTCGCCGCCGATGGCACGGCCAAGATCATGGACTTCGGACTCGCACAGCGACGGCCCACGGCTTCGCCCGTTCAGGAGACTGGCTCTTGGGAAACGGTCGATCCGGCGGGGCTCTCGGGCACGCCGGCCTACATGTCGCCCGAACAAGCCCGCAGCGAACCGGCAACGCCGCAGAGCGACGTGTTTTCGCTGGGGCTAATGCTCTACGAAATGCTCTCGGGCGAAAAAGCCATTCGCGGAGAGAACCTACTCGACGTGCTCCGGCAGATTGACACGCTGGACGCAGAACAATACGCCTCGGGCATGCCGGAACCGTTCGCCACAATTCTACGCCGAACGCTCGTGCCCGAGGCAAGCAAGCGCGACATCACGATGAACGACATCGCGGAGTTGCTCGAGTGGCGCGATTACAAGTTGCCCGGGGCATAGCGCAATCATTTGTCTGTGTCATTGTCCGTATCGGTTGGCAGCTTGGCGGGTACTCCCGCCGGTCGCGTGTACCACCAGGCCCAAGCGATCAACACAGCTTGCAGCGGCAGCCGAATAAAGTGCGCCGACTTGCTGACACCAAAGATCTCCTCGGAATGCTGCCAACCGTAGATGTTGGCCGGAAACACGGCAATCAATAGCGCGATGAGCCCCCAAGCTGCCAGCCGCATGGTGCGAGGGACGAGTAACAACACGCCGAGCAAGACCTCGGCGATGCCGCTTACGATCACCGCGGGCCGGTGTAGTTGCTGAGGGATATAATCGGGCATCAGCTTGAGGTAGAAGCCCTCGTTCACGAAGTGCATCACGCCTGCTGCAACAAAGAACACCGCGAAGAGCCATTTGAGCCCCTGTTTGACGTACCACATGGTTCAGTGCCCCTCACGAGCTACAGGTTCGATGTCTATGACGGTGACTTCCGGAAAGAGAATCCTCGCCCGGACTTGCTGCTGCTGGATCTCGCGATACGACCCGAAGGTACGGTTTTCGTCGTAGTGCTCTACGTAAACGTCAAACTGCAAGACTTCAAAGCCGCGTTCGCCGAGCAGCCAGAGTGACATGGGAGCCTGCGCCGTCCCCCCGCCGACATGATAGTGGGCTGGATCACCACCGCGCCGGGCGTAGCTCGCTTTTTTTTCCGCGATGAAGTCGTGCCGCTGCCGAATCCAGCGGGTGTTCCATGCGACCCAGGCAGCCGCGATTGCCATCAGGACAAGCAGCGACCGCAGGCGGAAACGGACCGGAAATCGGAAACGGGACCCGTCCATCGAGAAACCCTTGCTTTGCAAGTCGCGACGCGCCCCTGCATCGTAATCCATTGCCCTGGTAGAATGCACCGTCGGATTTAACGTGAATCCCCCCTCACATCACGCTATGCCCCCAGTTCTCCACTCGTCCACGACGCAACAGCGCCCCGAGCTTTTGGCTCCGGCCGGCGATCTGACGTGCGTACGCGCGGCGGTCGAAAATGGGGCTGATGCAATCTACTTCGGGCTCGACTCGGGGTTCAATGCGCGAGCGCGGGCGACGAACATCTCGCTCGAGGTACTCGACGAGCTGATGACCTTCTTGCATCGCCGAGGGGTGAAGGGCTACGTCACGCTCAACACGTTGGTCTTCACCGATGAATTGGCCAGCATCGAACAGATTGTCCGCCGCGTGGCGGCTGCTGGTGTCGACGCCGTCTTGGTGCAAGACCTCGGGCTCGTGCGGCTCATTCGCCAAGTATGCCCTGATCTGCCGATCCACGCATCAACACAGATGACGCTGACCAGCGCCGAGACGATTCGCGCGGTCGAAGAACTTGGCGTCGAGCGAGTCGTCTTGGCCAGGGAGCTATCGCTGGAGGAGATCGCCGAAATCGGCCGGCAGACGACGATGCCGATCGAGGCTTTCGTTCACGGCGCGCTGTGCGTGGCGTACTCGGGACAATGTTTGACAAGCGAGTCGCTGGGAGGACGAAGCGCCAATCGTGGCCAGTGTGCGCAAGCTTGTCGCTTGCCGTACCAGTTGGTCTGTGACGAAAAGGAAGTGGATCTTGGCGAACAACGCTACTTGCTCAGCCCACAGGATCTCGCAGCCTACTCGCTCATTCCAGAGCTGATCGCGGCGGGCGTCTGTTCGTTCAAGATTGAAGGTCGACTGAAGACGCCCGAGTATGTCGCCAACATCACGCGGCACTATCGCCAGGCAATCGATAGCACACTGGCCGGACGTCCGGTGGAGTTTACGCCGCGCGAAATTGAGGAAATGGAACTATCGTTCTCTCGCGGGTTTTCGCCCGGTTGGCTGCGCGGCTGCGACCACAAGATGCTCGTGCCGGCCACCAGCTCGGCCAAACGCGGCGTGTTGCTGGGGCAGGTCAGGCAGTTCGATGGACGCCGAGTGACCGTTGAACTAGCGGGATCGGTGAAACGGGGTGATGGCGTGGTCTTTGCCGGCGGTCGAGCCGAGAACACCGAACAAGGTGGACGCGTGTACGAGGTTTTCCAGGGACGCCATTCCCTTACCGAGCCGATCGGTAGCGGGCTAGCGCAGTTGACTTTCGCGCACGGAGCGATTGATTTTTCGCGGCTCTCCGCCGGCCAGGAAGTTTGGAAGACTGACGACCCGGAGCTCACCGGCCGCCTGCGCAAGAGCTTTGCAGGCGACAAGCCGCTGCGTCGCGTGCCGATCGATCTATTGGTTCACGCAGAGGTTGGTTCTCCGCTGATCGTGGAGGCCAGGACGGACGCAGGCGCTACGTGCCGTGTACAAACGGCACAAACGCTGGAAGCGGCCCGAAAGCACGCGGCAAAGCCAGCGTTGTTTCGCGAACAGTTTGGGCGATTGGGCGCTACGAACTACGAGTTGCGGACTTGCGACACTCGAATTGTCGGCGCGCCCATGGTCCCATTGAGCGTGCTGGGAAAGCTCCGGCATGAATTGGTCGCGGGCCTTGATGAGTCGGCAGGACGTGCGCCTGAGCGGCGGATTGCTCAGGACTCGCCCTTGGATAGATTGCGCGCACCTTTGGAAAGCAGGTCAGGTGATGTTGGCGACGATCGCGCGCCGGCGCTGCATGTTCTTTGCCGTTCGCTCGTCCAACTCGACGCGGTACTCGCCTGCGGCGTCAAGAGCGTGATGGCCGACCTGCAGGACATACGTCAATACGGAGACGCGGTGGCTATCGCACATGCAGCCAAGGCGACGGTCTTCGTCGCCACGCCCCGCATTCAGAAGCCCGACGAAATGGGCATTCTGCGCGTCATCTCACGGCATGGGGCTGACGGAATCCTGGTTCGCAACCTTGCGGGGCTCCAGTTCTATGCGGCGGCCGGTATACCAATCGTGGCGGACTTTTCATTAAACGCAACCAACGAATTGACGGTTGACTACTTACGCACCGCCGGGGTGCAGCGCGTGACGGCCTCTTACGACCTGAACCGCGATCAACTCTTCGATCTGGTCGCGGCGGTGCCACCCAGCTGGCTGGAAATCGTGATTCACCAGCACATGCCGATGTTCCATATGGAACATTGCGTGTTCTGCGCGGTTCTATCGCCCGGTACGAATAAGCACAACTGCGGACGTCCGTGCGACCTGCACCAGGTGCGGCTGCGCGATCGAGTCGGTATGGAGCATACACTGGCCGCGGATGTCGGTTGTCGCAATACGCTCTTCAATGCCGTACCGCAAAGCGCGGCCGAAGCGGTGCCCGAGTTGTTCCGCCGCGGCGTGCGCGACTTCCGGGTCGAGCTGCTCAACGATGAGCCGCAAGCGGAGGTTGCCCACATCATCGACCTTTACCGCAAATTGCTGTCTGGTGAGATCCGTGGCAAGGATGTTTATGGCGCGCTCAGAGCGGCCAATCGCGTTGGCGTTACGCGGGGCACGCTCGAAGAGCGTCGCAACCCGTTGGCGATTCTGTAGTGAGCGATCTGAGAATAGGCAGCGTGAGTACCACAGGTTCCCAATGTCCCGTCTTAGTGTTCGGTACTGGCAATCGCAAGAAGGCCGGAGAGCTGGCCGATTTGCTCGCGCCGAGCGGCATTCGGTTGAAGACGCTGGCTGATTTCGATTCGCCGCTAGAGATTGAAGAGTCTGGTCAGTCGTTCCGTGAAAATGCGGAGCTCAAAGCGACGCAGCAGGCTAGGCATCTTAAGCAGTGGGTGTTGGCTGACGACAGTGGGTTGGTCGTCGACGCCCTGAAGGGCGCTCCTGGCGTCTATTCTGCCCGCTTTGCCGGACCAAACGCCACCGACGCCGACAACCGCCGCAAGCTGTTGGCCGAACTTGCAAACGTTGATCCCCCGCGCCGCACGGCCCATTTCGTCTGTCAGTTGGCGTTGGCCGATCCCTCGGGCACGCTGCGAGCCGAAGCGACCGGGAAATGTCACGGTCGCATTCGCACCGAAGAAGCTGGCACCGAGGGCTTTGGCTACGATCCTTTGTTTGAAGTGGTCGAGTACCACCGCACGTTTGGGCAGTTGAGCGCGGTGACCAAAGCGGTTCTTAGCCATCGTGCCCGGGCAATGCATGCGATATTGCCCGAGCTGGTGCGGCTGCTGTGCACGGAAGGCGGCGCGCGTGGCTGACACCTTCCCCATGATTGCCAAGACGTTCTTCGGCTTGGAAGAAGTGCTCGCCGATGAGTTGCGGGAACTGGGTGCCGAGGACGTGCGGTCCGGCCGGAGGATGTGTTCCTTTCGCGGCGACCAGCGGATGCTGTATTGGGCGAATATTGGTTGCCGCACGGCTGTGCGAATTCTGAAGCCGATCGCCCGTTTCCCGGCCGATGGCACCGACGCCCTTTATCGCCGCGTGGGACGCACCAAGTGGCTCAAGCATCTGGCGCCGGAGGGGACGTTGGCCATCGATCCGGTGACCAGTGGCAACGTGTTCACCAATTCGCTCTATGCGGCGCAGGTGGCAAAGGACGCGATCGTCGATCAGATTCGCCGCGCCACAGGCAGCCGCCCATCGGTCGATCTGGATGATCCCGACGTGCGAATCAACCTGCACATCGATGGCAAACGCGTCACACTATATCTCGATGCGTCGGGGGATTCGCTCCACAAGCGCGGATATCGGCAAGCCGCGGGCGTGGCGCCGATCAACGAAGTACTTGCCGCCGGCATCCTGCGGCTCACTGGTTGGGACCGCGCAGCGCACTGGTCGACTTCATGTGTGGGTCGGGCACGTTTCCGATCGAAGCCGCCATGCTTGCGCCGTATTGCCCCAGGAACCGTGCGGGAGCGCTTTGGCTATCAACGGTGGAACGATTTCGATCCTGCACTGCACGATCGTGTGTTGCGCGAGGCGCGGCGACAAGAGCTGCCCGGCCTTTCGTTTCCCATTGAGGGTTCCGACCGCGAGGCCGAGCTAATCAATGCGGCACGTCAAAACGCTCAGCGGGCGGGCGTTGCGGCCGACATCACTTGGCGAGTGCAAGATTTGGCGGACACCGCGCCGCCTGCCGCCAATGGGACTTTGATAACCAACCCGCCTTACGAGGAACGAATTAAGACCGAGGAGATTATCGAGTTTCACCGCCGGATCGGCGACGTGCTCAAGCATCGCTGGGCCGGTTACACGGCATGGATTCTGGCGGGCAATCGGGAGGCCGCGAAGTTCATTGGACTTAAGCCCGGAGCGCGGATCCGGCTGTTCAACGGGCCCATCGAATGCCGCCTACTCAAATTCGCGATCTATGCTTTCGCCCCGCGCCCGGCGCTAGCGGCGAATCGTAACTCGCGAGCCGAGGCTCAAAATGTCGTACACGTCCTCGACATCCGGTTCGCTAAGGCTGATCCATCCGGGCAGGTCGGTGCGGCCGATGTTCTGAGGGTTGTTGGTCCCATGGATGGCCATTTGTTTGCCCAGGCCGATCCAGCGTTCGCCGAGCGGGTTGTTGGGGTCTTCGGCGCCAATGGCCCGCTCGCTGCCGTAGTACACGGGGTTCACCGACTTGTCGCTGACGACGAAGGTTCCTTCCTGCGGCGGATGTTCGCCTCCGATGCCGATTTGAAATCGGCCAGCGTAGAGTCCGTCGGCCGTGTGCAACACGAGCTCACGGCGCTTCAGATCGATAACCGCTTGGAACGGTCCGCGGATGACCTTCAGCCGTTCTCCGGGCTGCAGCGAATTGGGGTCTTCGATGCCGTTGATCTTCGCCAGCAATTGCCATGGCACTTGATATTTCTCGCCGATGGTCTCGAGTCGTTCGCCGGGCTGCACTTCGTAAGGATGTTCGAGCAAGTTTTGCGTCGAGTAGACGACCGTGCCGGCTACCTGATCCAACAAGGGCGTGAGTTGTCGTTCTTGTTCCGGAGCGAGCTGTGGGTTGCCGTACCAAGGGCTAAGCTGACGCAAGGCCGCCGCCAATTGGCCGTTTTCCAGCTCGCTGTTGGCAGCTTGCATGGCTGCGGCGAACTCTCCTACTGGGGCCGCGCCACCATCGACCGGCACTCCGTCTTCTGGCGGCACTGGGTATTCGCCAGGTGAAAAGTCGGCCGGGGGAGACGTCTCGGTCGGTGCGCCATACGGGTCAGCACCCTGGCTTGGTGGGTACGGATCGTTTCCGTACGGGTCCGCTCCGCGCGAACTTGTGGACATTTCGGTGCCTGTCGAGTTTTGCGGCATCGCGTCGTAGCTGGGCGGCTCATAAGACACTCCCTCCGGCGTGCCGGTTGGAGGCGCCGTATTGGCGGTGGCGAATTCGGCGTTTGCGTGTCGCGCGCTATCGCCAAACGGTGGCGCCGAAGTTGTCGGAGCCGGTTGGCCAAACGGCGGCGCTTCGCTCCCCGCGCCTCCTCCACTGGGTGCCTGCTGATATGGCGGCGCTTGACCGCCGGGCACCATTGCTGCATTGCCCGTGGCCGGCGTACTAGGCGCGCCCCAGGGGGCGGAGCTCGTTTGGCCCGGCAGTTGAATGTCGGGGGTCGAATTCCAGCCGGCATCGACCGGCGGCGGTGGCGCACCGGCACCGGCGTTCAAACGGATGTAAACTCCATAGCCGATGCCCGCCAGGACGGCTACCGTTAACAGCGGCTTCAGCGTGTTCACAAGTCCGTCCTCCCTGACGACCCTGGCGACAAGCGCGATTGCTAATCAGATGCTGGCAGAATTGATGGGCGTCACTCAGCCGGATCCAACGCCGCATGGGCGCAGCCATCCTCGACTGCCCAGCCAAGTTCCGCGGCTGATCATAAGCCATCGGCCAAGGTCAGGCCAGACCAATGTGCGGGTCATGCCAGCAGCAACCGTTGCCTGTCAAAATGCGGTCGTTGTCGATCGTGCTGGCGATCGCGTGCTAGCCATTCGGAGTCGTTTCCCCAACGTCATCGCCAGACTGCTTCGCCTTCCGGAGTCGCTGGCGGATGGACTCCAATCGCGCGCCCAGTTCGCGCTCATGTCCACGATCGACGGGCCGATAGTACTCGCGCTCCACGCCCAAATAGTCCTGTTCGGAAATCGCGTCTGGGCTGTTGTGAGAGTATTGATAGCCCTCACCATGGCCTAACCGCTTGGCTCCGGAGTAGTGGCTATCGCGCAAAATCACCGGCACGGGCAGCAGCCGACCTTCGCGAATGTCTGCCCGGGCTTCCGAAATGGCGACGGTCGAGGCGTTCGACTTCGCGGCACACGCCAAGTAGGTAACCGCCTGCGCCAGATTCAATTGGCATTCCGGCAGGCCGACGAATTCCGAGGCCTGCATGGCGGCCACGGCCAGCGGCAACGCGGCCGGATCGGCATTGCCCACATCTTCGCTGGCAAAGATCACCAGCCGCCGAGCGAGGAAACGCACGTCCTCGCCTGCTTCGAGCATGCGGGCCAGCCAATAGATGGCCGCGTCCGGGTCGCTGCCACGCATACTCTTGATCAGCGCGCTGACGGCATCGTAGTGTGCATCGCCGGTGCGGTCGTATTCGACGGCTTTGCGCTGCACCGACTCTTCGGCCAGAGCACGGGTGAACTCGACGGGCCGCTCCTTGCTGGAGAGTACGCCCACTTCTAAAGCGCCGAGCGCCCGGCGGGCGTCGCCGTCACTCACTTCGGCCAGGAATTCAAGGGCATCGTCGTACAGATTGACCTCGTATTGTCCCAGTCCGCGATCGCGGTCGGCCAGAGCTCGCCGCAGCAGCGTTTTAATGTCGTCGCCGGAAAGCGATTGAAACTGGAACACGCGGCTGCGGCTGACCAGCGCGCTATTGATTGCGAAGAACGGATTCTGAGTCGTTGCGCCCACCAGAATCACCGTGCCATCCTCGACGTCGGGAAGCAACACATCCTGCTGCGGCTTATTGAAGCGGTGGATTTCGTCAACGAACAGGAGTGTCTTGTTGCCGCTGACCGACAGCCGGTCGCGGGCCGCTTCCAGGACTTCGCGCAGCTCTTTGACGCCGCTTGTCACCGCGCTCAATTGCACGAACTTGCTGCGACTGGCCTTGGCCAGCAGGTGCGCGAGCGTTGTCTTGCCCGTTCCGGGCGGACCATAAAAGATAACCGAACCCAGGCGATCGGCCGCGAGTAGCCTCCGCAGCAGTTTGCCTTCGCCGAGGAAATGCCGCTGCCCGGCGAACTCATCGAGCGTTTGTGGCCGCATTCGCGCCGCCAGGGGCTGCGCGCGACGACGATTGGCAGCCTCACTGGCTTCAAAGAGTGACATGACAAACACCGCGCGGCGTACAAGGCGGTTGACGGATCGAGACAACCGTGAATTGTACGCAATGCGTCGTGCGCAAGGGAGCGGTGATTGTGCGGGAGCCGGGCCGTCGTGTTCTAGCGGATCTTGCGCAATTCGGCCTCGCCCTCAGGCGTCTGCACGACCATATCCGTTACTTGCTCGGCGTCGTTCAGGCGGAACGAGCCTTCCAGGATGTCGCCCGGAAGCAGTTGCAGGCGAAGTCGATCGTCACCGAGTCCGTGACCACGGAGTTTCAGACCGCCGATGCGCAGAACGAGTTTATTGTCGGCCACGGACACGTGCAGCTCGCCCCAGAATGGGCTTTGGTACGTGCCCGCATATCGCTCGATCGGTTGACTAAGCCCCGCTCCGCTCGCGAATTCGTTCCAATGGAGTTCCACGCGCTCGGACATTTTCTGGCGTACAAGTGCCGCCACCTCGCGCGCCCGCGGCAACTGGTCTGGTAGACTTTCGCCAAGCAGTTTGCCGTAGACGTCGCTGGCGACGACGCTGGGGAACATCGCGTTCGGCGAACCTTCGTTCATCAGCACGGCAACACCCAGTTTGTCATCGGGCAAGAAGGAAACGTAGGTGGCCGTACCGACGTAGCCGCCGCCGTGGGTCAGATACCGCCGCCCATGAAACGTGCCAGTGAACCAGCCGAGCGAATAGCCATCGCGCTTGATACTGGAGGACTTGGCAGAGTCCGAGGAACCATCGACGACCTGCTGCGTTTGAACGTCGCGCAGCAGCTTGGGGGAGATCAACGACTGGCCGCTGGGCGTTTTGCCCGTGATTTGAAACCGGAGCCAGTGACTCATATCGGCGGCGCTAGCACCCATGCCTCCAGCCGCGTGCATGACGGCGTCATTTTTGACTAGCGGTGCCACCTTCCACTTGCCGTGGTCCTCGACAATCGGCCAGGCCGCCATCGGGTTGGCATACAAACGGCTGGCATAGCACGTCGAATCGCGCATCCCCAATGGCGTGAAAACGCGCTCGGCAAGAAAATCCTGCCACGGCTTCCCGCTCACCGCCTGGATGATCCGCCCAGCCAGCGTGTAGTGCAGGTTGCTGTAGGAGAATTTCCCGAGCGGCTCGACAAACTGTAGCAGGAAGTAGTAGCGGTCCTCCGTGATATTGCCAAAATACGCCTCGGCCATGCTGATCGGACTGCTATCCAGGCCGTAACGATGCGACAACAGGTCGCGGACAGAAATGTTTGCGGCCAGTTCTTTGTCGGCCAGCGTGAAGCGCGGCAAGTACGTTTTCACGGGTTCATCGAGCTTGATTTTGCCTTCGTCGACAAGAATTGCCACGCCGAGGGCCGTGAACGACTTGGTGACCGATGCCAGGTAAAACGGCGAGCGCGGCGTGACTGGCTGATTGCCGATGGGATCGCAAACGCCGATCGTATCGAGCAACACCACCTCACCGCCCTTGACGGCGACAACCGCCAAGCCTGGAATACGGAGTTCTTTGACGGCCGCTTGCCAGCGATCGTGCAGGGCCTGCCAGTCGGCAGGTACAATGGTCTCGTCGCTTTGCGGCGACAGCGGGCGAGGTTCAGCACCGCGCAACAGGCCACTGACCAGTAAGAAACAAACGGCGGTGAGAGTTGCAAAGCGCACGGCGAAAACCCTTGTTGTGTGAGAAACTGGCGAACCGCAGGGGGATGGCCCATGTCTAGTTGCCGTATTCTGGCAGGGCACCGCGGCAGCGTCTTGAACAGACGCAACTTCGGCCGCGATCGCCTGACGGTGTTCAATTCGTTGCGCGCATCGCTTGTCGCAGCTTTGCTGGAGAAATGCCGAGCAGCTTCGTGAACGTCCGCGTCATGTGCGCCTGATCGGCGAAGCCGACCCGCGCGGCAATGGCCGCCAGCGAGTCGGTGCCACGTTCGCAAGCGCGCCAGGCGCTGAGCGTCCGGCGTTGAAGTAAATACTGCCGCACACTGCATCCTAGCTGGCGGCGGCAGACCCGGGCCAGGTGGACCGGGTGTACTCCGACCTTGTGGGCCACATCCGACACGGAAACTGGCGAAGCTGCCGCTGCGTCGAGCAGGTCCAGCGCATCGCGCCACCAGGCCGGCGACCGCGTCGATTGCCAATTCGAGATCGAGGGGAGCATCGTCTCGAGCGTTTCCCAGAAAGCAAGTTCAGTTCCTTCGCCTGCCCGGGGCCTCCCGCGCCACAGGGCTAACACATGGCGCACGAGTCGAGGGGCGTCTTGCCATCGGTACGCCCAGCCGAAGTCGCTCCAACATGCGCTTTTGTCCGCTGGCGAAACTTGTACCACGCGGGCACCCCGCGGACCGTAGGCGTCGGCATGCCAATAGCCCGCCGGTTTGATCACGAGCGAACCTGCCTCGGCATGAATGGTCGCCTCGCGCGACTTCTCTTCCAGCGACCCAGCCAACACAAGTGATAGTCCTGGCTCGGCGTGGCGATGACGAAGTTGCTGGCTTCCGGCGCGATACTGGACTTCGCGCACTCGCAGCCCGTGGACGTTTCGCCAGGGCCCGGCGGTTTCGATCGCGGAGGTGTTGGATGACATACGGAGGATCCAAGAAACGGCGAGACGGAAGCCGATGGGAGCGCATTCGCTACGAGCACAACCATCTTGGCAGATTGTCGCGAATGTGGTGCCATTTCGCCACCTCGCGTGTGGCCGAATAGCTAAAACAGCCGCAGTTGCCCAGTGGTGGGCTGCGGCGGGTTGAACTGCGAATGATCGAGCGGCCGTAAAGGTCGGTCGAGGCCATGTCTCTTGCGAAAGAGCTGGAAGGTTTCGGCAATACCTTGTGCATAGTTGCCTTCGCCTCGCATGCGGCTACCGAACCTCGCATCGTTCATTCGACCTCCGCGTGTCTCGCGCACCAGTGCCAAGACGCGACTTGCCTTGTCTGGATAAGCTCGATTGATCCATTCTTCGAACACCGGTCGCACGGCCATTGGAAGTCGCAACAGGATGCAACTGGCCGCTTGCGCGCCAGACTGTTTGGCCGCGGCCAACAGAGCGGGCAGCTCTTGATCATTCAATCCCGGGATGACCGGTGACGTCATCACGCCCGTGGGCACTCCGGCCGCGGAAAGCTCTCGAATCGCTCGCAGTCGGGCCATGGGTGTTGCCGTGCGCGGTTCCATGGCTCGCGCCAGTTCCGCGTCGAGCGTCGTCAGGCTGACGTAGACGTGGATCAGATTTTTTTCCGCCAGCGGCACCAACAGGTCGAGATCGCGCGTTACCAACGCGTTCTTGGTGACGATGCCCAGCGGTTGTCGTGTCTCGAGCATGATTTCCAAACAAGCCCGTGTCAGACGAAACCGCCGTTCGGCCGGTTGATAGCAATCGGTCACGCCGGAAACCGCGATAAGCTCGCCCTGCCAATCAGGCTCGGCCAACTCGGCTCGCAGCCGCTCGGCAATGTCGTGCTTGACAAGAATCCGCGATTCGAAATCCAACCCGGCGTTCATGCCCAGGTATTCGTGGCCGGGTCTGGCGTAGCAATAGGCACAGCCATGCTCACAGCCGCGATATGGATTGATGCTGTAGCGAAACGGCACGTCCGGACTTTCGTTGTGCGAGATGACCGTTCGACTATGGTCCGGTAGGAACTGCGTCGGTAGCCGCACACTTTCCGCCAGCGGCTCGGCCGGATCGAGCTGTTCGAAGTCTTCCTGGAGGTGAACATGCTCGAAGCGATTTGCGGGATTGACGCCCGCGGCGCGGCCTGTCGGCATGGGTTGTCCGGAAGAGCAGGACATGCGCAAGTTCTCTCAAACCCTGGATATCGATACAAATGTACACTATTGGTGAGATCGAGGCAAGGGCGGCCAAAAACGGTGGAGCGGACTGCTAGAATGGGATTCGATGGGCGATTCTCTCGGCAGGACGATTGCGGGTCACGGGCGCGCGGCGCTATATCTGTCGCTGTTCACGGTTGCCTACAATCTGGCGGAAGGCGCCGCGTCAATCTACTTCGCGTCGCTGCGCGATAGTTCGGCCCTCTTGGGATTTGGGGCCGACAGCGTCGTCGAATCATTCTCGGGCGCGGTGATGGCGTGGCGCTTTTGGCGGCCTCAGGGTGCGCCGGAGCGTGAACACCGCGCCGCGCGTCTGGTTGGTTTGTCGCTCGTTGTGCTGGCCATCTATGTCGTTTACGAGTCGGTAGCATCTCTCTGGACAAGTGAGCAAGCGGAGCCGTCGCTGGCAGCTTTGATTATTGCTACGCTGTCGCTGATCGTGATGCCAACACTCTACTTTTGGAAGCGCCACATCGCGCAAGCTATCGGCAGCGCAAGTCTGTCGGCTGACTCGAAGCAAACCTTGGCTTGTTCCATGCTGTCGGTGGCGTTGTTGATGGGGGCGGGGCTGAACTACTGGGCCGGCTGGTGGCAGGCAGATCCGCTGGCAGGGCTGGTGATAGCCGCCTACCTGCTATGGGAAGGATCTCACGTGCTCGCGACTCGCGAGATCTGCGAGTGCTAGGGCTTGCCACGTCGGCCGACCGGGATACGATGAGCCCGCCGACTCGCAACATGGAGGGCCGCGCAAATGTCCAGCGCATCGGGATCCTGGTTCATCAAAGTGAAACGGTGGATGGTCGAGCACCCGCTCGATGGCCTGTTGGTTGCTTTTCCCTTGGCGCTGGCGCTGCGAATTGCCGGTAGGGACGACCTGTGGGTGTTTCTCGCTTCGGCGTTAGCGGTCGTGCCGCTGGCGGGGCTAATGGGCCGCGCGACCGAGAGTCTGGCTGCGACGCTTGGCAGCGGGATTGGCGGATTGCTCAATGCCAGCTTTGGCAACGCAGCCGAACTGATTATCGCGCTCGTGGCCCTGTGGGAAGGTCCCGAGATGTATCCCCTGGTTAAGGCCTCGATCACCGGCTCGATTATTTGCAACCTGCTCTTGGTGTTGGGTTTGTCGATTACCGTCGGCGGCATTCGATATCAATTCCAGCATTTCAACTCCCAGGCTGCCAGCATGGGGGCCACGTTACTCGCGCTAGCCACGATCGGCTTGATCATGCCGACGCTGTATTACTACGTGTTCGCGGCTGCGCGACCGCTGGACGCGGGACAGATGGCCACGGTTGAGTTCTTGAGCGAGGAGATCGCCGCCATCCTTGCGTTGGTGTATGTGCTGAGTCTGGTATTCATGTTTGTCACGCATCGCAGGTTGTTCGACGGCGAAGCAGGGTCCGACACGACCTCGCAAGATCCACAAGATGACGATTCCCATTGGTCGCGCCCCTACGCCCTCGCGGTGCTGACGGTGTCAACCGTTGGGGTGGCCATCGTGGCTGAGATGCTCGTTGGGTCGGTCGAGGCGGCCGCGCGCGAGCTGGGAATGAGCCGCGTGTTTGTGGGAGTGATTGTGGTGGCAATTGTGGGCAACGCCGCGGAGCATTCCACGGCGGTGTTGATGGCGCTCAAGAACAAGATGGACCTGGCCGTAAACATCGCCGTGGGAAGCGGCATTCAAATCGCCTTGTTTGTTGCCCCCGTGCTGGTATTCGCCAGTATGTTGATGTGGCACGAGCAACCACTCGATTTGCACTTCACGCTGATGGAAATCGTGGCTGTCATCGTGTCGATCGCCGTGCTCGCGCTCGTGGCACAGGACGGCGAGAGCCATTGGTTGGAAGGCGTGATGCTGTTGGCTGTGTATGCCATTGTGGCGCTGGCGTTCTACCATCTAGGTGAAATGTCGCCCGCCGGATTGACCGAAAGCTGAGTTGGTTGCGAACAGCGGCTCGGCTTGCCCCGTCTCCCCCTGGCTCTTCCGGTCGTTCGTTACAGCCTGCGCAATCCGCTCGTTTGAGGCCGCGTTCTGCTTTCTCGGGTCGGTTCGACTGACACGATCGCACCGCGGGTGAAGCGACGAGCGCGACGGGGTCGACAAGCTAAATTGGGTTCCAGAAGGATCCTGGACTGTGATGCAGCCGAGCAATGTGAAACGAGACGTCTTATGCCGGTTAGGAGTGCTGCTGCCAAGTCGAGCACCAGTAGCGCGGCTTTATCCAGCCCGTTTGATAACTACCTGCGCCAATCGCGACGGCCGCTGGCGAGCCTGGCATTCGTCGTGCCACTGTTGCTGCTCTACGAAGGGGGCGTCATCATTCTGGGCGCTCAGGCCGTTCGAAACGGCGCCGACGTATGGCTGCGGCAGTTCCTCGATTCGCTTGGCTTCTCGCAGTACCTTTTACTCCCCGCACTGACCGTGGGGATGCTCCTGGCCTGGCATCACATGACGCGCGAACGGTGGCGGCTCTCGGCCGGCGTGGTTTACGGCATGCTATTGGAAAGCGCCCTACTGGGGTTATTGCTGGTGGGCGTGGCGCGCATCGAAGGCATGGTTGCGGCCAGCGCGCTGCCAAGTGTGCCCGACGGCGTGACGATGGCGATGCCTTTTGAAATGGCCGGACGCGGCGCGTTCCTGGCCCGGATGCTGGGGTACGTCGGAGCGGGCGTCTACGAAGAGATGTTGTTTCGGCTGATGTTGGTGCCACCCTTGGCTTTCCTGGCACGACGGTTGCGGGCGCCACGGGAGTTCTGCATCGCGGGCGTGGTAATCTTGACCAGCCTGATTTTCTCCGCCGCACACTACGTCGGCCCACATGGCGATGCATTTGACGCGTTCACGTTCCTGTTTCGTTTTACCGCCGGGGCACTGTTCGCGGTGCTCTTCGTTTTCCGCGGCTTTGGAATCGCCGCCGGCACGCACGCGCTTTACGATATTCTTGTCAGCGTGGTGTAAGTCGCACCACGACACGTGACCATTGAACGGTCGCGGCTCGACCAGCTATTGATGCTGTTGCTGCAGAAATATTGCTACGTGCGACGTCGCTTGCGAACAAAGTGGCAACGGGGCGGACGCTTCTGCGGTGGCGAGGACCATTGCGCATGGCAAATAAGTCGGAATTTCCTTCCTGAATCGATGGCTTGTGCTAGCAGCGACGTGTCCATGTCGAGCGTCGCGCGGGCGTCATGTCAAGACGCAAATCTGGCGCCATCGTGCGCTGCGAAAAAGTCTCTTTGTCGGCCTGTTGAGCGAGCTTATAATGTGAGCCAGACACACGTCGCTCTCCCCCCTTGGTCGTTCCTAGGAGTTCTGTGCTGTGCTCTCCGTTAGGCCGAAAGTCGCTGAACTGGTGTTTCAACTTTACGGCCGGGCTCTGCACCCGGAACTGTTCAAGGTGTATAGCACGCGGACGGTTCAGCGCGGTGATTACGAGGCGACGGTGAACATCACCAGCGCCGGGCACGTTGTCACTTGGCGTTATCAGGGGCTGACGCTGACGGAAGTAGCCACCAGTGCGCATCATCCGTTGCCGCAGAAGCGACGGTTGATTTCCTGCCGACTTAAGGGCGAGGGGACCGATCAGGTCGATTGCCGAGGTGGCGCGCGCTACCGGGTGAACTTTCAACTCGAACCGGTCGAACCGGAAGTCTTTTGGACCTTCCAACAGGAATTAGCGGGCGACGTCGGGCATCAGGGCATGCTGCACCGCTTTGATTCCAGCGGTCGGATGGCCCTCGGCGCCCTCAGTTACATTAACCTGGAAGCCCGTAATCGCAGCCTGTTGGTGCAGGCGTTTCATACGTTTCCGGACGACTATGCGATTGTAAAGAGCCAGTCGCTGTTCGAAGTACCGTAGAGTCGTCACGGTCCCGCGGTTCGATGCGGGCGCTGTTTCCACCGAGGGCTCCGCCGCAAGTCAGGGCCTAAACCGTCGGACCGAGGCTAGCAAGGAATTGGTCGAGCGCGGTTTGGAAAGCGACGGCGTTTTCCAGCGGGGTCATGTGCCCGGCGTGTGGAATGATCACAAGCCTGGCGTTTGGTATGGCGGCGGCAAGGGATCGCATGTCGGAAACCGTCGAAATGGCATCCTGTTCGCCGACGATCACCAAGGTGGGCAGCGCTATAAAAGCAAGCAACTTGTGGAAATCTTCGCGAACGGCCATCCCGCGTAGCGCGGCTGCCGCGCCTTCAGGCGAAGTCGCCAGGATGCGGTCGCGCTGGATGGCCGTCATTGCGGAGTGCAGATCGAGCGTTGCCGGTGCAAACAGCTTCGGAATCATTGCATCCGCCAGCGGAACATTTCCTTCGGCCAGAATTCGATCAGCTAGCTCGTGACGTCCTCGCGATCCCTCGGGGGTATCGCCCTTGGCCCGGGTGTCGCAAAGCACAAGTCCGCGCAGCCGCGGGCCGTACTTTTGCCAGAATTCAAAGGCCACGTAGCCGCCCATTGAAAGTCCGCACAGCACGATCGGTTCGTCGACTTTCAACGCATCGAGCACGGCGGCCACGTCGTTGGCCATTTGCTCCATGGTCACCACGCCGGGAGTGACTTGGCTGCCGCCGAATCCGCGCAAGTCGAGCGCGATCACGCGGTGCCGCTTGGCCAACGGCTCAATTTGGTTGTCCCACATCGAATGATCGAGTGGAAACCCGTGTACGAGCACGACGGGCTGCCCGGTGCCGCGATCAAGAACCTGGAATTTGGCGCCAGCGGCGTGGACGATGCGTATCAGCCCCTCGGCGCAGCTTTGTCGTCCTTCTTGAACATGCTGTCCTCCTGGTGCAAATCCGACTCCTGGCAGCCAGGAACTCGGGCGCGGCTCTACGAGTTCTTGGCCTGCTGTTTCGCCAAGGCCTCACGGAACTTGCCCAGTGCCCGGCGGATCGAGTGCGTGTGAGGGTCGAGCCGGACTGCCTCTTCCTGCGTTTTGACCGCGGCGGCGTAATCTTTCTTGGCGAAGTAACAATGTGCCAGCGTGTCGTAGAGCCCTCCCAGCCGAAGTGGTGGATCGCCTTGACTTCGTGCCAGCTCGACTGATTTCTGCGAGAGTTCGATGGCTTCCTCGACATCCCCCTCGGTGTTGGCCACCAACCAGGCGATCTGATTGTAGTAGGTTGGATTTTCCGGCTCGTCCTCGATATGCCCTCGGCAGAGCTCGATGAACTCCCGGCTCCATTGCGTCAGTTCGTCGCGGATCTTGCGGTCATCGGACGTGACCTGATACAGCGCGATGAGTGCTTCGATGTTCGCGCGATTCTGGTCGAGAGACTCCTCGAGCATTTCACGTTGCTTTTTGGTGTCGCCGTCGGCCGCGGCCTCGCAGGCGTAATAGAACAGCATGTCGGACCGCAATGAGTTGATGCTGGCCTCGAATCGTTGTTGCGCCTGTGCTGCGCGGATCCTCTGCATGATACTATTGTCTTGTTCCGCCGAGTCGAGCAGGTCCTTGATCAAGTCGCCAGCTTGTCGGTCTTCCTGACGGTCGTGATGGCTATTGGCTAGCAGCTTGCGGGCGGCAATGTCCCACTGCGTGCCCGTGGGCCCCAGTTCAATCGCGAATTCCCATTCGCGATCGGCCCACCGCGCGAGGCCTCGGTCACCCAGGCGATTGGCCAACAGCACATGGTCCTGTTGACTGTCGCCGTGAATCTCAAGCGCTCGTTTGGCCGTCTCCTCGGCGAGTTTGGTTTTACCCTGGGCCAACCGAGCCTCGCAGAGGGTGTACATCAGCACGGCATCGACTTCGAAGCTGGCCGAGAAGCGTTCCGCCACCTGATCGACGACATCCCACGCCTGGCGCTTGACGAGCCAATCGATGAGCTCGCCCAGCGAATCGGAGTCGCCGCGTTCAGCCAAGACCATTTGCCGCATCACGTCGCCAGTTTCGTCCTGACGGCCCAATCGATCGAACAAATCGACCTCGCGCTTGAGCAGAGCTATCACCACTTGGCTGTTCGATTCTTGCGGATGTTGCGCAAGAGTTTGTTGTTCGGCTGCGGCCAATTCCGACCACGGCGCCAAGGCGCCTGCTGGGTCGCTGCGAGCGTCGAGATAGACTTCCAGCCATCTTGCGGCGGGGCGGCGCGCGCGCTGCAATTCCGCGCGAATCGTATCGCTACGACGCACCCAGGCTGTTTCGTCGGCCGGCGCGTGCTCCATGATGGCCAGCGCGGCTTGCTTGGAAAGAATTGGCGACTTTTCGAATCGCACCAGGCGGCAGAGCCATTTCAGCCCACCGTCGTTGTCTAGTTCCGCAAGCTCCTTGATTTTTGCCAACCGCTCGTCGTCACTCAGAACCTCGTAGTCCTTGAGAATCTCTTGGATCTGCCGCGGATCGCTTTCGCGAGTCCAGCCCGAGCGAATCTGCCGGACGAGATAGGCCGCCTGCATCGCGACTTCGGGGTCGGGATGTTGCTCAGCCTTGACAAGCGCGTCGAAGGCGTCGAACCCCAATTTGACGAGCCGCTCTTGGGCCCGTTGACGGATTGCGAACTGCGGATCGCCCAATTGTTCGATCAACTCGTCGAGTTGGCGTTCGGCGGCCAGTTCGGCCGGTTCGGCGGCTTGCACGTACGCCCCGGCGGCGGTCGCGAGCAAAACGCATACGGCGAGCAGTTTCAATCCGTTCATCAACGACCACCTCGCGGCGCTTGGCTGCCTCGACCTCAGTGACGGAGTCGAGAGGGAGACCGCCGACCAGCGAACTCCCGCTCTATTTCAGCATAGCTGACGGTGGCGCGGCGGAGCAAGGTTGTAAGGGAATTGTCGGCTGTGGCGGCGGAATCCACCAGGAGTTGGTGGTCGCCGATGTCGCTGCTGGCGTCGGGGATCACGCCCGCAGTTGGGCGCCGTGGGATTTTTCGCACGCGGCCACGACACGCGCTTGCACGGCGTCGGCCTCTTCGCCGGTGAGTGTTCCGCTGGCAGACCGCAATGTCAGCGCTAATAGCAGACTTTTCTTGCCGCGGCCCAATCGTTCGGGATCGCGATACACATCCTGCAATTCGACGTTCTCAACATGGGGCTGGGCCGCCTCACGGACTGTGTTTGACACCTCGTCCCACAACACGCGCTCGTCGACGACAAGATTCAGGTCGCGTGAGACGGCCGGGAAGACCGGCGGCTGACGGTACTGCGGTACAAGCCGAGCTACGGCCACCAGTGTCGCGAGTTTGAGTTCGGCCACGGTGGTTGCGCCGCGCAAGTCAAACTGTTTGAGCCCGGCCGGGCCGACTTCGCCCAAGTAGCCCAACAGGATGCGTTCGGTGCCTGGGGGGCGAACATAAAGTTCGGCACTGCGCTGCACGTCGAGCAGTGGCTGCCTGGTGGGCGAGGCTTCCAGTTCGGCGGCCGGATTGAGCGCGGCGAGCACGCCTTCGATCACACCCTTGACGCTCAAATAGTCTCCGCCGCTGGTGAGGGCAATCATCAATTCTTCGGCCGGAAGCTCTCCCCGGTCTCGCGGCAGGTAGACGTGCGCCGACTCGAAAAGCTCGATCCGGGGATTTGCAAGCGACTCATTCGTCTGTCGCGCTCCCAGCAGGCTGGGCACCACGCTGCGCCGCAGTCGATCTGCCCGGCGCAATACGGGAGTCGAGGCTCGCAACGGCGGGGCATCGGTCCAGGGGCTGAATGCCGAGGACCAGTTCTCCTCGACAGCGCTGAGGGTCATGGCTTCGTCGAATCCCGCGGCACACAGCGCCTGACGGACCTTGCCCAGCACGCGATCAATTTGCGTGCGATGACTGGGTGCCATCGGCACGCTCACGTCCTCGGGAATCTTGTCGTATCCGTGAATCCGGGCAACTTCCTCGACCAGGTCGATTTCTCGCGTAAGATCGCGCCGCCACGACGGCGGAATCACTTCCACCCGCTGCGGGTCGTGAGCGAGTTCCCGATTGCCCAGCGCCGTGAGAATCCGCCGCGCTTCGGGCGGGTCCACGTCGATGCCCAGGACTCGCTTGAGCTGACCGAAGCGAAGCGTGACTGGTTCTCGGGCGGTCGGTTTCTCGCCCACATCGATCACGCCTTTGGCCAAGGTGCCACCGGCGAGTTCCAGAATCAATTCGCAGCAGCGGCGGCTGGCCCAATCGACGCCTTGCGGGTCGACGCCCCGCTCGAAGCGATACGACGAATCACTATGCAGGTTGAGCTTGCGGGCCGTGCCGCGAATTGAGAGCGGGTCGAATTGCGCGCTTTCGATCAGCAAGTCAATTGTCTTGTCGGAGACTTCCGTATCGGCGCCCCCCATCACGCCGCCCAGGCCGACGGCTCGCTCGGCATCGGCGATAACACAGACCGAGGGATCGAGCGTATAGGACTTGTGGTTGATCGCCAGAAACTCCTCGCCGTCGCGCGCTGCCCGCACGACAATCTGCCCGCCGGCTAGCTTTGCCAGGTCAAAAGCGTGCAACGGTTGACCGCATTCCAGTAGCACGTAGTTCGTGATGTCGACCACATTGTTGATCGAACCAATGCCCACCGTGGCCAGACGATTGACGAGCCAGGCTGGGCTAGGGGCAATCTTCACCCCTCGAATCACGCGAGCTGTATAACGGGGGCAGGCCGCCGAATCATCGACCTGCACTTGGGTCAGCTTCGCGACGGCCTCGCCTCCAGATTTTGGGTCCGCCTTCGGCAGCGTAAGCGGCAGGTTCCACAGCACCGAAATCTCGCGCGCGACGCCGATATGTCCCAGGCAATCGGGGCGGTTGCTGGTCACCTCCAGGTTGATCGCCAAATCGTTGCCGACGGCGTGCGTATCTTCGTGGTTGAGGCCGGCCATCATCAACCGCTCGGCCGCCTCGTCGGGCGTCATGTCGAGCTTGACGTATTGTTTCAGCCAGTCCCAGGAAACGAGCATGCTTAATCAATCCCGCTAAAACTGGTGCAAGAACCGCACGTCATTGCGGTAGAACTCGCGAATGTCCGTAACGTTGTGCCGCCGCGCAAACGCGCTCGACGCCCAGCCCGAAGGCAAAGCCGGTCACTTCCTCCGGATCGTAGCCGACGGCCTTGAGTACGTTCGGGTCGACCATGCCGGCGCCGCCCATCTCGATCCAGCGAGGGTTCCCCTGGTCGTCGTGCCAGCTCATGTCCACCTCGACGCTCGGCTCGGTGAACGGAAAGAACGATGGCCGGAAGCGAATGTGCACGTCGCCGCCCAGAAAGCTGCTGGCGAACAGACGCAGCACGCTCTTGAGATCGGCCATCGTGACGCGCTTATCCACCAGCAGGCCTTCGATCTGATGGAACATCGGGTAGTGCGTGGCGTCGGCCGTATCAGGCCGATAGACGCGTCCCAAGGAAACGATTCGCACCGGCGGCGGCGTACTTTCCATCACGCGAATCTGCACGGTGCTCGTTTGGCTACGTAGCAGCAGTGGCGCGCCGGTCGTGACGCCGGCAACCGAAACGTAGAAGTTTTCCAGCGGATCGCGGGCTGGATGCGCAGCCGGAATGTTGAGCGCTTCGAAGTTATGCCACTCGTCCTCGATTTCCGGACCCACCGCCGCGGTGAAGCCGAGCCGGCCCATCAGGTCCTTTAGTTCGTCGATCGTTTGCGTGATCGGATGCAGATGGCCGAGCGTGGGACGCCTGCCGGGGAGCGTGCGGTCGAACGGTTCGCTATGGGTGTCCGCGACGCCCGAAGCGAGACGCTGCCTCGCGGCGGCAAAGGCCGCTTCCACATTTACTTTGGCTTCGTTGAACGCCTTGCCGGCGGCGGGCTTATCTTCCTTGGGAATGCCGCCGAGTTGCTTTTGAACCGTTTTCAAACGGCCGCTCTTGGCGCCCAGGAATTCCACGCGGGCCGCTTCGAGCGTATCGGAGTCGGTAGCCGCCGAAAATGCCGCCTGTGCGGCGGCGGCAAACGAATCGAGTTCAGCCTGGAATGCAGTCAAGGCCATCGGCTCAACCATCGAAAAACAACGTCGCTCGAAACAGCAACGTCCGGTTGCCAGCTCACGCAGCGTAAGCATAACAACCAGCCAACTGCCGCGCGACTCGTAGCCTAGGCCGCCAGTGCCGCCTTGACCTTTTCCACGACGGTGTCAAAACCGGCCGGGTCGTGGATGGCCATTTCCGAGAGCGACTTGCGATCGAGCACGATGTTCGCTTTTTCCAGCCCGTGGATGAACTCGCTATACCGCAGGCCCCGCTCGCGGCAGGCGGCGTTGATGCGGATGATCCACAGCTTGCGGAACTCGCGCTTGCGGACGCGGCGATCGCGGAACGCGTAGACGCCGGCGCGGACCAGAGTTTCCTTGGCGGTGCGGAACATGTTGCCGCGGCCGCCACGATAGCCTTTGACCTTCTTGAATAGCCGCCGCTTGGCTTTGTTGCGCGGCACCCTTGAGTGTACGCATTTCTCTCTACCTACCCATCTGCCGCATGACCAGGCCCCCGGGCGAAAAGTCGCTCCGAGCGTTGTACCGCCCGCATGCGTGTGCGGCCGACGGTCGGCATACTTTAGCGACACGTCGTCCGTGATTCGCGGAGCGACTGGGTCGCTCCGCATGGCCGTTCTCGGCCCTAACCATTCAGTAGCTGTTGCCAGCCAAGGCGATCTTGATGTTTTCGGTGAATTCCTCGTCCAGCACCTTCGTGCCGCGGAGGTTTCGCTTCCGCTTGTGGGTCATGCGGGCGGCCAAGTGGCTGGTGCCGGCCTGACGGTGCTTGACCTTGCCCGAGGCGGTGGTGCGAAAACGCTTCTTAACGCCCTTGTGGGTCTTCTGCTTTGGCATGATTGCTTACCGAGTCGAAAGCCCAGAATCTCGTAACAAATCTGAATCCGCCATTATAGAGCCTGGGCACCAAAGCGGAAGTCGTGTTTTACCGGCCAATGCGGTCCGATATTTCCATTCAGGCCGTGGAACCCCGCATCCCGTGCCGCTCGGCGGGCCACTCATGGGGCTCCGACTGGGGCGGCGTCCGCTTTTTGCCCCGCTCCCTCAAGCACGGCGATCAACGTCTCGGCCAACGGCCGCAAACCCGCCGCCCCCCGCAAATTGCACATCAGGGCCACGGCCGTCTGGTTCGCTGGCGAAAACACGAGGTAAGTGGTGACCTTAGGCTGACCGCCCGAGTGCGAAATCAGTCGGTCGCCATCGCGCGCCGTCGTGATGAAACAGCCGTAGCCGGCGCCTGTTTGCTCGCCGCTCGCCGTTTTCTGGGGGGTCCACATCAGCTCGAGCGTCTCCTCGCTGATCAATTTCCCCTGGCACAGGGCGATCGCGAAGCGGGCCAGGTCGCCGGCCGTCGAACACCAGCCGCCGCCGGGTATCTTGTTCGAGACGTTCACGGCAATGTCATTCACCAGCACCGGCCCGCTCCGCCGGTAGCCAGCCGCGCGATGCGGAATAATCTTGAATGGGCTGTCCGGACAAATGGACGACATCCCAGCCGGTTTGCAGACGTGCTCGAGAATATAGCTGACGTAGTCCTGGCCGCTGGCCCCTTCGATTGCGGCCCCTGCAACATTAAATCCATACGTTGTGTAGGAGAATTTTTCGCCCGGTTTGAACAGCAGCGGGTCGTCCTGAAACACGTGGAACGAGTCGCACACGTTGGCGTAGGCAACGGCGCTGCGGACCTCATCGCCTTTGTAGTGCCGGATTCCGCTCTGATGTTTGAGCAGCAGGTCGCAAGTGATCGGTGCTTGCTTCTCGGGAAAACCAGGCACGTACTTTTGAACGGGCGCCGACAGATCGAGCTTCCCCGCCTCAACTAACTGCAACGCTCCCACCGCCGTAAGCATTTTCGATATGGATGCCAGCCGATAAACCGACTGGGGTGTTGCCGGCACATTGTTCTCGACGTCGGCCAGACCGTAACCCTGCTCGTAGCACACGTCGTGATCGACGACAAACGCGGCGGAGATTCCGGGAGCTTTGGATTTCTCAAGGAACGCGTTGATGCGGGCATCGATATCGGCCCGAGCGTCGGCCGGCAGTTCAGCGGCCAAGAGACTCGCGGCGAATAGCAGATAGGCGAGCGCGGTCGAAATTGCCAGCGACGCCATCATGTGCAGGCCGAAATGCGGACGACGAACCATGGTAAGTTCCCTCGCTAGGTGACCACGAGAATCGCTTCTTGGGCGACAAGCAAGAGTTTATTTCAGGCCAGGCGCCTGTCACGTATTCGAAAGCAGCAGCCGGTGCTTGGGCGTTCCGCGATTCAGTTGGCCGTTTCGGCATTTTTCGCTCCGCTTTTGACCTGTTTCAGCTCGCGGTCGGTCCGTTACCATAAAGCCCGATGCCGGTCCCAGAATTTCGGCCTATTCGATTCGACTAGGGAGGAGTGTCAGGAGTGTACGACAAGCAGGCGTTGCTGGATCTGATTCGCGAAAAGGCCCTCAAGTTCGGAGAATTCACACTCGTCTCGGGCAAGAAGGCCAGCTACTATCTCGACGGCAAACAGGTGACGCTCGACTCGGCTGGCGCCAAGCTCGTGGGCGAGGGCATTCTGGAGCTGCTGGGCGACAAGCTTCCAGTGGCGGTGGGGGGCATGTCGATCGGAGCCGACCCGATCACGGCAGCGGTGATTACCGTGGCCGGCGTGCGCGGCATTCCGCTCAAAGGAATTCTCGTTCGCAAGGAAGCCAAGGGGCACGGCACACAAAAGTTTGTTGAAGGACCGGTCCAACCGGGGGACGAAGTGGTCGTCGTCGAGGATGTCGTGACGACCGGCGGGTCGTCACTCCTGGCCATCGAACGCCTTGAAGCCGAGGGATTGAAGGTCAAGCAGGTGATCGCGATCATCGACCGCATGGAGGGAGGCGCCGAAGCGTTCACGAAGCGTGGCTATGCGTTCACCAGCCTGTTCTCGATTCGCGACTTCGGCATCGAATCACCGAAGTCCTGAAAATGGAAGAGTCATTCGGGCGCGCCTGCGGCCTGGGCAGTTCTCAGGGAGGAGACCTGCATACGATGGAAACGTCGCTGCATCGCGAACTAAAGCGAATCTACGCCGGCGCCACCGCTCGGACGGAGGTCGTGCTGGAGAATTACCGCATCGACGCGGTGAGCCGCGGCCGCTTGATCGAAATTCAACACGGCTCGCTCGCGGCCATTCGCGACAAGATCCGCAAGTTGGTTGAGTCGCACCGCGTATTGGTTGTAAAACCGATTGTGCGGCAAAAGTTGCTCGTCAAACAGGCCGATGCCGACAGTCCGCCGCACTCGCGCCGCTTGAGTCCCAAGCGCGGCACGTTACTCAACGTGTTTGACGAACTCGTGTACTTCACGCGCGTCTTTCCGCACCCGAGACTTTCGCTGGAAGTCGTGCTGGTCGACATTGAAGAATGGCGCTACCCGGGACACGGCCGCCGCCGACGGTGGCGCAAGGGCGATCACGTCGTGGCCGATCAGCGGCTCGTGTCAGTTGGCGAAGGTGTGCGATTGCGAAAAGCGGCCGACTTGATCCGCCTACTGCCGCGGGGATTGCCGTCCGAGTTCCACACTGGCATGCTTGCCGAACACTGCGAAATACAACGTCACGTGGCGCAGCGCATCGCCTACTGCCTGCGCGAAATGCAAGCCGTGGAGCACGTCGGCAAGCAGGGCAACACCCTGCTCTACCGTCTGCCGAAACGCAGTTCTCGGCATTCCGACCGGGCCGCCTAACGGCGCGCCCCATCTTCAAACGGCCCCTCCCTCTTCCCACACCGTGCGGTAAGCCGCAAGCGATTCAAAATACGCGATCATGCGGGCGTAGAACGGATCGGAGGAGAGGGTGGCACTGTCGCCCACCATCAGCAGCTTTCGTCTCGCGCGGGTCATCGCCACGTTTGTCCGCCGCAGGTCCGAGAGAAATCCAATCTCGCCGGACTCGTTCGAACGCACCAGAGAAATGACGATCGCTTCCTTTTCCCGCCCCTGAAAGCCGTCGACGGTATCGATCTCCAAGTCGTCGATCGGCAGCTTTTCTCGCAATAATCGAGCCTGGGCCGCGTAAGGCGTGATCACGCCGATCTGGTTGGCGGGAACTCCCGCATCCAGCAGTGCCCGAACCTTCAGCGCCACCAATTCCGCCTCGTGACGATTCAGCCGGCTTTGTCCGTCGGACTCCAACTCTTCGTCGTAACTGGCGCCGGCGGTGTCGATAAACTCAATTGGCGTTTCGGTGAGTGGCGTCTTCGTCACGCCCGGCAAATTGCACAACCGGTGACCCTCGACGGTTGCGTCGGCCAGAAGTTCCGCGTCGTAAAACTCCAGCGACGAGAAGTCCATGATCGCGGTGTGCATGCGGTATTGTGTATCGAGGCGCCTAACGAGCGCGTCGCCGTGCGACTCAGCCAGCCGTTCGAACAGGCTAACGGCATAGCCCTCCTGCTCTGCTTGGGCGCTAAGCACGGTCGGTGGCAGCTGTCGATGATCGCCGGCCAGCACAACTCGCTCGGCCCGGCCGATCGCGATCCAGCAGCCGGGCTCGGTGCTCTGGCAGGCTTCGTCGATGACGACCAAGTCGAACCGGCGGCCGCCGAGCACGTTTTCGTCGAGACCCGTGGTGGTGGCACATAGAATGTCTGCCGTGTCGAGAATATGTTCGACCGCCTGCGCTTCGAGACGGCGGGCGTCGGATAGCAGCGACTTGGCTTCGGCCCGCATTTCACGGCGGGCGCCCGGCTCGGGCTTGGCTCGCGTCGTCCGTCCGGCGCGGCGGAATAGAGCCAAAGCATCCTTCACCAGTTTGCGAGCGAGCCGGACGTCCTCATGCCGCTCGACCAGCAGTTCGAGCGTGTGCGCGCGCAGTTCTGGCATTACGCGGGCGGGATGGCCCAGCCGGACGGCGCGTTCGCCGTATGCAAGTAGTCGCTCGAAAAGATTGTCCACGGCCATATTGCTGGGCCCGCAGGCGAGCACCTTCTCGCCGCGACGCACGGCGCGACGAATCAGTTCCACAATCGTCGTGGTTTTGCCGGTTCCCGGCGGACCGTGTACGAGGGCCACGTCGCGGGCTGCAAGAGTAAAGTCAACCGTCGCCTGCTGGGTGGAGTTTAGGCCGGCATCAAGGCAGGCCTCGACTTCGGTTGTATCGAATGTGGGCTCCAACTTTCCGAGTAGAACGTCGCGCAGATGGGCCAACCGGTCGCCGCTGGCCCGCATGGCTCGTTCGAGCGCTGCACGTTGCCGCTGGCTGGAGATTTCGTCGCTCGACAGATCGAGCCGCCAAAGGTTGACGTCTTCGGAATGATCGGGAAGCTGCGAGATCGCCACGGCGATCGTCTCGTCACGGCGGTCGTACACGACGCCCCGCGTGGCGATCTTAGCATCGGCGGCTGAGGTGAGTACCACGGGACTACCGACGCCCAGTCGCGTCCAGGGGAGCCGGCCACGTTGACGTTTGGCCAGTTTGATCAGATATCGCCCGCCGAGCCCTGCTTCCTCATCGACGATTACCAAATCGACGAGCGAATGGCCGGCCCGTTCGGCTTCGCTGGGAGAAAGCTTTCGGCAAAGTTCGACCGCCCGTTCGCTTTCGGCCTGGCGCTCGATTTCGATCAAGCGGACGAGGCGCCGCAGGTGCTCGTGACCGTCGTCCGAGGTGTCGCCGGTGGTCTGGCTTGCCCAGGCTACGAGTTTACGGCCGTGCAGCGTGGCACCGTCGAGTGCCTTGGCGAGCCGAGCCTCCCAACCGCTGGGCACTTCGACTGACGCATGGCCGCCGGAAAGTTCGATCTTTCCGACGCGGTTGCCAGCGAGGCCGCCGGCGTTGTCGAGCAATCGCAGAATGTCTGACTTTCGGACGCGCGGTGAAAGTTGTTCGAGAATGAGTTGCGCCATCGTGAATTGCGTTCCAAGGCGCTTGAGCTAGAGATTACTCGCCGCTTGAGTCCTTGCGAACCAGCAGGCCTATTCGTCTTCCGGCGGTTGCCCGATCGCGCGAAGGTAACTGGCCAATCGCGACTGTAAATCGACGAGGTTTTGCCAGTGTCGCACTTCGAGAGTCACCTGGTCGTCGTCGGCCTTGATTTTCACCGCGTTCAACAGATCGCGGATGCGAACGTGCAGGTATTCGAGCAGTTCGCAAAGCTGCGCGGCTTGGCCAGGGCTCAGTCGCTCGGGTAAATCGGGGGGCAGCAGCGTGTGCAGCGTGCTTTGAATATCCGGATCGGCGCTCCAGTTCAATTCGAACTCGAGCGAACCGGCCTGACCTGCCGGCGGCATTTCTGCCAGACCCCCGGAGCCGGGATTGTCGCCGCGCAGTGCCGCAAGGCGTTCGGCGATTTGTTCACGCGAGCCGAATAGCAGCACCGAGCGGCCCAGGCTGATGATGTCGCCGTAGCGGAGGATGCGGAGTTGGATATCCTCGCCGTTTACTTTGGTGCCGTTGGTGCTTTCCAGGTCGGTGATGACGATCTTGTCCTGATCTTCCTGGATCTTGACGTGAAAGCGGCTCACCCGTTCGTCATTGAGTTGCAGCGAATTGCCTTCTTCGCGGCCGATGGTGACGGGTGTTTGCAGATCCTCATAGACCCGGCCACGATCGGCGCCGTCGAGGACACGTAGGGTGATCTGCGCCATGGATGCATCGGGGGGGCAGAGATGAAAAACGCGCGCCGCGGCCCAGCCTCGGACACCTGCGCTTATAACATCCAGCCCCCGCCCGCTCAAGCCGCGCCGTGCGTTGTGCCGCAAGCCAGCCGGAGTTTCCCCGCGTTTGCCCGCTCAGCAGGTCCCGCAAGCCCCAACGCTTGTCGCCCGGGGCCGCGAAGCGTAAGCTAAATCACGAGAAACGCACGCGCCCGTGGCGCAATTGGATAGCGCATCGGTCTTCGGAACCGAGGGTTGCAGGTTCGAATCCTGCCGGGCGTAGTTCTCTTTTCGGCGAGTGCAGCGCGATGCGATCCGTACGGTCGCGACGCGAATCCGTACACAAATCGCCACCCGTTGCGGGTTTGCGGCACGACTAAGTTTCCAACGGGCGTGATGTCGGCCACGTCCAGCGCATCGGTCCAGGCCTTCTCGGTTGTGGATCGAGCGGGAATGATCGAAAGGCGTCGTTGTCCCGGATTCTCGACTGCCCACACACGCATCATGCGATAGAACGCTTCGGCCCCCATGGCGGTGAATCCGATCAACCGTGGACCGAACCACATGCCGAACCCGATTAGCTGCTCGGCGTCGATCGCGACGACCAACGAATAGCCCTGCGACAGCAGGTCCGTGATGTCGCCCGCAGTCTTGGCCGGCGCGGAGTACCATCACGAATCCTTGTCTTGGGCCTTGGTGTTCCAGTAGTCAGCAACAGCGTGGGCGTGCTCGGCTGAACCTCGAATCACTTCCATGTACGTGCCTCACCTCCGCGTGCCTCTCACCTAATTGTACCCGTGAACCCTGCTGTACCTGTCGATCCTTACAACACTTTCTGGCATGGACCCGGTGGTGACTATGCAAGTCACGGAAGTGGCTCGTACGTACGATGTTTCGTTTGCCGCTGTTGGCATTTCGTGATAATCTGCGTCATGTTGATCGGACAATTCTCGACCTACATTGCCGAGTGAAGATACCGATGGGTGCGTGGGGAGAACTCGCCTTCGACAATGACACCGCGTGCGATTGGGCATATGAGTTAAAGAATGTGGACGATCTTTCCCTCGTCGAAACGGCTTTTGATGAAGTGGAAGCGATTGGAAGTGAATACCTTGATCAGGATCTCGCGTGCAATGCTCTCGCCGCGTGCGAGGTTCTTGCACGGCTCAATGGACATCCGGGATACCAGAACGCTTATACCGAGAATGTTGACAATTGGGTGGCAGCTTACCCGATCGCCCCACCGCCTGAGTTAATCCGTCGTGCGGCGAACGTGATCCGTCGCATTCTTGGGGACCAATCCGAACTCAAGGACCTCTGGGCCGAATCTGGCGACGCCCTCTGGATCAAATCCGTGGAAGAGCTGCGTCGACGAGTTCAATTGTGATGTGAGATTGGTAGGCGTTAGCCCAGTCTAACTTAGCGATCGGGCGCGAAGCCGAAGCCGAAGGCGGCGATCGACGCGTGTCTTGAATGTCCCTGGACAGCTCTTGCACCACAGGTATTGAACCTGCCAGCGATCACGCGTTCGCCGACTACTGCGAACAAATAGCTCGCCGCGATCGTCGCGCGGGCAGGCGTCGCCGGATGAAGAGTTACTGATTGGCAACCATGGCATGAGCTAGCATTCCCCCTAACAAAAAGTCTTCGGAACGCGTGCCTCGTGTCCGTCGTCGCCGAACTTGGGTGGCTACCCGACTGAAATGTATCCACGATCACTTGTATGCTGCTATTGGCGTGAAATGTATTGTCGTGCTACGCTGCATCGCTGCCGGAATGCTTGTACAACGGCTCAAGGACGGTTTAAATGGAATGCATTGCGAAACCCAGCTCGATCTTCGGTGCTGTCGTAATCCGCCTGGTACTTCTGTGCATCGCAGTCGCATTTTGCCTGTTCGCATTTGTGAGCATGACGTCAACTGTCTCGGGTACGGCATCGCTGCCCAACGGTACAACTGCAACGATTAAGGGCCCATTCTCTTGCTCGGAGAATACTGCAACGACCGAGATCGAAGCCGGCGGTCACCTCTTCACTTTTTCGCCAACAATGATTTCGATTGACGGCGTTCCTGTCGGTCCGCTTGACGCGACAATTACTGACGTTCAAATTGACGCCAGTTATTGGTCAGCCTCGTTACGCATTAACGGCAACGAGGTCTCAAAACTCAGGTGAAATCATCTTGCCACTTGAACGACTCGACGAATTGATTGGGGCCAGCATCCTGAGGAGCGTCAGGTAGGTTCGGGCCAAGATCAAGGTCAAGCATCGCGAGCCCTCCCTGCGTCGGCCGGCGCGACAATCGCGCTCTGATCGCCTGGGGAAGGCGTTCCGCCTCGGCCCCGAGGCGTGCCAAATCAGCCCGAAAATGCGGCTCCTTGGCAGCTTCCGACGCACTCGGCACTAATACGGGCACCACGGCGTCGGTTGTTTGACGCAATTCGTTTAAGTCGTTTATAGTTGCTTCCGATGCGCTACAGTAATTCCTAGCCGAGGGTTGCAGGTTCGAATCCTGCCGGGCGTACGTATGCGAACTAGGTTGTCTCTACTGCCGCTGATTGCCTGCGGGCCGCTTCTTACCGCGGCTCCGGCGGACGGTGCCTATCCGACGTTAATCGACCTGAACGATCAATCTCAGCGGCAGGTGATTGTTGACCGCGAGCCGGGGCAGTATTTGGGTCATCCGACGACGTGTCTGCTCGAGGACGGTCGCACGATGTTGTGCGTGTATCCGAAGGGGCACGGCCGCGGACCGATTGTGTACAAACGCAGTTCCGACGGCGGGCGAACTTGGAGCGATCGGCTGGCGACGCCCGCGAGTTGGGCGACGTCGAAAGAAGTGCCAACGCTGCATCGCGTCGTGGGGCCCGACGGCAAGAAGCGCATCATTATGTGGTCGGGCTTGTATCCGGCGCGGCTGGCCGTGACCGAAGACGACGGAGTACAGTGGAGCGAACTGAAACCGGTCGGCGATTGGGGCGGAATCGTCGTCATGGGTTTCGTCGAACCCCTGGCCACCGGCGCGGGCCACTATCTGGCCATGTTCCACGACGACGGCCGCTTCTTTACCAAAGACGGCAAGGTGACGCCCACCTTCACGCTGTACAAAACCTTTTCCACCGACGGCGGCCTGAACTGGTCGTTTCCAGACGTCGTGTACCAGTCATCGGAAGTCAACCTGTGCGAACCCGGTTGCATCCGCTCGCCCGATGGCAAACGGCTGGCCGTCTTGCTGCGTGAGAATGCGCGTCGGAAGAACTCGCACGTCATCTTTTCCGACGACGAAGGGCAGAACTGGACCGAACCCCGCGAAGTGCCGCTGGCGCTCACGGGCGACCGCCATACGGGCAAGTATGCCGACGATGGGCGGCTCTTGATCAGCTTTCGCTGCAACTCGCCGCGCCAGGCGGCCGGCACGCGCCCGTTTGAGCACGACTGGGTCGCTTGGGTCGGCACCTGGGACGACCTCGAACAGGGACGCGAAGGTCAGTACTTCGTGCGACTCAAACAGAACACCAAGGGCTACGACACGGCCTACCCTGGCGTCGAGCATCTGCCCGACGACACCTTCGTCGTCACAACCTACGGTCACTGGACCAAGGGGCAGGAGCCCTACATTCTCAGCGTCCGCCTCAAACTCAGCGAGTTGGACGCCCTGGCGCGGGCGGATTAGAGGAACGGAAAAGCTCGAATGAGTATTCCGCTGCTGGTGACCAAACCGGGCGATTTTCCCATCGCGACTGTACGCGACTAGATGAGTTCAGCGATGGGCTCGCCCGTGGAGAGGATGGGGATCGGTCGACCGCTGAAATCGTGAATCGAACGATGCGGGTCGATGTCCAGATGACGATAGATGGTGGCTAGCAAGTCCTGCGGTGACAAAGGCCGCTCGCTAGGATATTCACCCTTGGAGTTCGTAGCGCCGACAACCTGGCCCATCCGCAAGCCGCCCCCCGAGACCAGGGCGGAATAGGCTTGCGGCCAATGGTCGCGGCCAGTCGATCCGGTCGACTGACGGTAGCTGATCTTGGGCGTGCGCCCGAATTCGCCGACGGCGACTAACAGAACTCGTCGGTCGAGACCGCGACTATAGATATCGTCGATAAGTGCTGCGAGCGCCTGGTCCATGTAAGGCAAGCGTGTGCGCATGAAGTCGCCGAAATGGCCCGGTCGGCCGGCGTTGTCGGGGTGATCGTCCCAGTTGGTGAACTCGGGCCCATTGGCCGGTGTATTCGCATAGATCGTTACCACGGCGGTCTTGGCTTCCGCCAGGCGGCGTGCCAACAGGCAGGCTTGTCCCCATACATTACGACCGTAGCGCTCGCGCGTGGCTTCCCCTTCGCGTGATAGGTCAAACGCGTTGGCGATCTGCGGACTGGCCAAGAGTTGGAACGCCTGCTCGCGAAACTTGTCAGTGGCTTCCAGTGCCGCATATTGATCGAGACCCCGCCGCATGTGATCAAGCTGGGTGACCAAGGCATGCCGGTTCGCAAGCGTGGCGGCGTCGAGTCCGGCTGCCATTTTCAATTGCGGAGACGCGTATTGATCGTCAGCCGTATTGCCCACCACGAACGGCGCGCATTCCACACCCAGATAGGTCGGCCGTGTCATGTGCAGCGCGTTGGGCAAAGCCACGTACTGCGGCATCGCGCCACCCGCCGCGCCGCGCTGATGCGCCGCGATCATCGCAAAATCAGGATGCTCACTGGTAGCCTGCGACGTCGGGTCGAGCCGGGTTGGTCGTTTGCCGGTGAGCACCTCGATGGCCGCGTCGTTGTGGATGTTAATCTCGTGGTTGAGCGAGCGTAGCAGCGAAAAACGGTCGGCGAGTTGCGCCTGACGGGGAAACAGCTCGCAGATTTCCATGCCCGGCACGCGGGTGGAGATCGGCCGGAAGACACTCCGGTATTCAACCGGGGCCGCCGGCTTCAGGTCGTAGGTCTCCAGGTGCGACGGCCCGCCCCACATGTAGAACAAGACGACCGAGGTTTCGCTCGAAGCTGCTCCCGCGGCCGCTCGAGCACGCAGCACGTCGGCCAGCGTCAGCCCACCCAGCGCTAGGGCCCCGGCACGCAGAAACTCGCGCCGCGTCGAACTGCCAGGCCAATCTCGAGAAAAACAGGTCCGCATTGTCGCACCCCTCGCATCCGTCAGGCGCCGGAACCGGAAACCATCTTAATGCATCGATCGCGCCGGACAACAAGGGGACTTCGCGAACGCGGCTTGATTTGCGAATCGCAGAACCCCTTTCTCGGAACGCGTGACCGGTTTCGTCCGAGGCGCGCGGGCCATTGGCACTCCTATCGGTGAGCCTGGCTACGAGCTAATCCGCCAGCCAATATGAGTAAAGTCTGGCGTTGCGCATCTTGAACCGAAGGCTCACCGGTTGCTCCTTCAAATCCGCGAGCGTGCCTTGTTTCCAGCGGATTTCAATCTGCGTGAGGTCGCCTTGAACGACTTCTGACGTGGCGAGGAGCGTGCCTTGAATATCGCACACCTCGACACGCAGTTCGCCATGCTGGGCATCCGCATTGGCATATAGCTTACCGGCCGGCAGCTTGAACGGCCGAGTGACAACGCTCCCTTCTTCCTCGCCAGCATCGAGCGACACGAAGCCGTCGCGACGAAGCACGGCCAGGCAGACGGCACCGCCGTCGCGATTTCGACCAGGAAGCGGCACATGCTCGCCATTGGGGTATGTGCCCAGGTAAGTAAAAGAACTTCGCCACTTCAAGCCAGTATAGTAGAACCACAGCTCATCATCGCGAACGACCGGCGCCGACGGTGGTAGGATTTGAGTCAAGTCGTAGGCCCCTGAATCGATGCGCGAAGGGCCGATAAACGCTTGTCGATCACCTAGCCGCTTCCAGTCCTTCAGGTCGCGACTACACGCCAACTCGACGATATGAAAGCCGTCGGTGTTTGGGTAATTCGGAACCGGACCGGTCGCGTGGAACATTGCTGGCAAGCCAATGTACATCCCCTCGTACCGAAACACACCCATGTTATACACGTCCACGTTGTACACGTTCGAATCGTCGTAGAGAGTCTGTTCGAGTGTCTTGTCAGCCTTCCGCGCCTCGATGTTTTGCTTGCCCAGTTGTTGATCGCGATCGTCGGCCTGGAATACAAGACCAAGGTCGGTCCAAGTTTTGAAATCTCGGCTGCTGGCCAGCGCCACGGAGCGACCGTGCTGGCCACCTCGTTTGACCGTATGGAGGAACAGCTCCGCATTCGGGTCGTAGCTGAAATTGCCCTCGTCGGAACTCGTAATCTTCGCAACATCGAGCTTCGTCCATTGCGCTCCATCGGCCGACACGGCAAAACCTTCGTTTAAAAGCGGTGCCTTGAACCGGCGGTTAGGATCGGATTCGCGCGGATCGTACACGGCCATATCAATCCGCATGTTGGTTTTTGGGCCGGGAGTCCAATTCAGCCCGTCTCGGCTTTGCCACAGGTTCTCATCGATTCCAAGGACCCATAGCTTGTAAACTTCCACTTGCGGATCCCATACCGGGGCCGTTCGAGTCTGGATGGTTTGCTTCGGACGCGGACTGCGAATCACCGCCCCGTGTTTTTCCGGCCGGTGCATCTGGCGGTTCAGATTCTCGATTGTGGTCACACCGTAATCATCCAAAAAGAGTTGACGCTGGCCTGCCGGGACACGAAAGTCGTTGGCTTCTGCATGCGCTAGTCCGACCGCCGTTGGCAGAAGAGCCAGCATCGCCACCATACCGATCACACTGGTGAACGTCGTCGAGGGATTTCGCGAGTTGGATTTGTACATGGCTGCGTTCGCCGTTGGCCTAGGTTTTCGGCGCGCCGGAATCATCTGCCGGAGCGAATGAATGCCGGCGGGTACATCGAAACCAAGCAATCAGCGCAAATGCACCGCCGCGCAGGATGTTCCATAGTGGGTGATTGTAGCAGACGGAAACAATTAATTTGGAAGGTAGATGCTATGGCGGCGTCGCCGCTCTGCTAAGGCGGCTCCCGACAAGTCGGGATGAGCGACTGTGTTGAATGTCAAGCAGTTTTGAAGACCCGACAGGGCGTTTGAGTTTTGAGAATCGTGTTGAGTAGGATTAATCGCTTTCGCATGCAGGCAACAATGGCCACTTTGGCCAGATGGCTCATATCGGCAGTCGTCGTGGAAATCAGCGATTATTCTTTCGCCCCGTGCGCTCGCAAGATCTGATCGGCGCGATAACACCAATCTCCGAGCACGTCTTTTCCTGCGTTGTCCTGTGCCGTCGCGTCAGCACCGGCAGCAAGAAGTAACTGAACACTGTCGAGCGAGTGTACAGCGGCGTGGTGTAGCGGCGTTTGCCCAGTCTTGTCACGAGCCTTCACATTCGCAGAATGCCCCAGCAAGAGGCGGACAAGCTTTGGCCAGCGATGGATCGCCGCAGCCATTAGTAGAGTATGCCCATGCTCGTTGCGCGCCTCGACGTCGCCACCCTGCGTCAAGTATTGTTCGACGGTGGTGATAGCCCCACGCTTAATGGCCTGGAACAGCGGCTGGGTCTCGCGCTCCTCCTCGTAGGTACAGATGTCGTAGACGAGCATCGAGAGGAACTCGAAAAACGAATCTGCCAGCCAATAGAAAACTGGTTCATCGTCGATCGCCGATGTATTCCAATGCCACACGCCCATGAATTGTGAATCAGGTCCCACCAACTTCAGCAGCACGTAATCGCTGAAGTTACATTCCGCGATTGCTAGGAATTCGGGAGGAAGGCGATCACTTAGCGTGTCAGCCCACCATGCCAGCCCGTTCGTCTCGTATCCGTCATTCGGCTCGCCGAGGAAGGACTTCATCAGGCCACCGGTGACGAACTTTGTCGGATTCGGAATCGAATACTCGACCGAACGCGTGAAGTGGCCGCCGTTAAACTGCAAGAGAAAGTCGGCGTATTCCCGCGGAAACCGTCGGCCGAGCCTGGCCTGCAAGTCCGCCAATGTTTCGGGCGTTAACGGCGGATCACAGCAGTCTTGAAGCAAATCGAGTATGGGAAATGATGGTAACATGACTCTGCGGTACGAATGCGCATCAGCCGATTGGTCCGCGCCGCTCTGGACTCCGCTTTTGACTTGCGCGCTCTAGCCGTCGCCGAAGCTGTTGCTTGTTGTGCGCGGCCGCGGCATCGAAATCGAATCCCTTGACGTGAACATTACGCTTGAAATTCGCGTCATGCATTGCTTCGCGGTATAGGTGCAACGCCGTGGCGATCTCCTGCGGATCGACCAGGCCGGATCCATCGCCCGACTGAGGTGGATTGGTAACTTTAATTTGCGGTGCGAGCTCATTGTAAGCCGCGATGGTCTGTTCGTCGGCCTGTTCCCACGCTTTCCGCGAGGGTTCGTTGAGCACGTTGGCGATTGACCGGCAAGCACATGGGCACATTCGAGAACCGGTCCGCAACCGGCAAGACGAGCACATGGACCGGCGTTCACACAGACCGCTACGAGGGCGGCAAACTCGTCGAGAGCTGGGTCGACTGGGACAAGTACAGTTTTCTCGAAGGATTGGGAGTCGTCCATTAGAGCAAACGACGAAAACTCGAAGAACTTCAAGTCAGGTTGATTCAGCCGGTTCCGTGCCATGCGCAGATACCGCTTGTGCGAGTTTTCGGCAACGACAAACCGACGCCGATTGCCGCCATCGACCCCCACGTCATCTCAACCGGACCCGCAAGAGCCTCAACACGCGATCAGACCTCAAGAACGCCTTGTAGACACGTGTTTTCGAGGTTCAAGTTGGAGTGGCCGGAGCGGGGATCGAACCCGCACGGAGGTTTCCCTCCACGGGATTTTAAGTCCCGTGCGTCTGCCAATTTCGCCATCCGGCCGATGCTGGGCATCGTATCCTTTGATTCTGGGGCTGCCAACTGTATAGTTGCGGGTAGCAGCAGTGCCGCCTTTGATTCTCCCGCCGCTTCGCCCTCCATGCATACCACGGTTCACAACGATCCGATTCGCGTTGGCAATGGCTCGCGCCGCGAGTTTCTGCGCGTGGGGTTGGCCGGGTTGGGGGGACTGACGCTGCCGGGGCTGCTGCGGCTGCGCGCGGCCTCGGCCTCTGCGTCGTCGCAACCGCGCACGGCGGTGATCATTGTTTGGCTGCGCGGCGGGTGCAGCCACCTGGATACGTACGATCCCAAGCCGCACGCGGGGAGCGAGTACACCGGACCGTTCAAACCGCTGGCCACCAGGACGCCCGGCATATGGCTGACTGAACTGCTGCCGCGGCAAGCGCAGCTTTCCGACAAGTTCGCCCTGCTCCGCTCGATGGCCCACACCGGTGGCGGTCATCCGGCAGGTTCGTTGCAATTGCTCTCGGGCGATCCCGACGCGCAAGACAAGCTTGTGCCGGTGTATCCCGACCTGATGAGCGTGGCGCATTATTTGCGATCGGGCGAGCCGCGGGAATTACCCAACTATATTGGCGTCAATCCGATCACGCGCTACGACAGCTTCACGATTGCCGGGCCGGCGTATTTGGGACCGTCGTACGAGCCGTATGCCGTTCGGGGTGATCCGAGCGCGCCGCAGTTCAAAGTGCCCAACGTGGGGCTGTCCGATCCGGGGCAGGATCGCCGCTTGCGCGAGCGCGTGGAACTGAGACATTCGTTCGACAACCTGCGCCGCAACATCGACCAGTCGGGCGTGATGCGGGCAATGGACGAATATGAGGCGCAGGCGCTGAATCTGTTGACCAGTTCGGCGGCGGCCCAGGCATTTGATCTGTCGCGCGAGGATGCAGCGGTTCGCGAGCGCTACGGCATGCACCAATGGGGACAGCAATGCCTGATGGCACGACGACTGGTCGAGGCCGGCGTTGAGATCGTCACCACGACGTTCGATGGTCCGCTGTGCGGCCGTGTGCAAAACTGGGACGATCACGCAGTCAACCATCACGTGTTCAATGCGCTGCGGTTTCGCGCGCCGTATTTCGATCAGGCCGTGTCGGCACTAATTGAAGACGTCTACGCTCGGGGCCTCGACCAGCGAGTGCTGGTGGTGGTGACCGGCGAGTTTGGCCGCACGCCGCGGATTTCGCACGTTGCCAGCAGCGGCGGCGGGGTGGCCAGCGGAGAGGCGGGCACGGTGCAACCGGGACGGGATCATTGGCCGCACGCCAATTCCATGATTTGGGCCGGCGGCGGCATTGCCACCGGGCAGATTATTGGCGCCACCGACAGCCGGGGCGAAGAGGTCATTGAGCGGCGATTCGGGCCGCAAGACTTCCTGGCGACAATCTATCAACACCTCGGCATCGACTACCGCCAGGTCACCATTCCCGACCGAGCCGGCCGCCCGACGCACATCGTGACCGACGGCCAGGCGATTGCTGAACTTGCCAGCCGGGCATGAGATGATAGTCGACCAGAGACTGCGGCCCTGGAAATGAAAACCGGTCGAGGCAGCGGCATTGCGGGATTTCGCGCAGCCGGCGTGCGAGGATTCCGGCCTGTTGGATCCAGCCTATCGAACTGAATGAGATACACGATGTCAAAAATGAAGTCGCTCTTGTTGTTGGGACTGTTGGCCCATCTGTTCGCTGCAATCACCCACGCCGCCGAGCGTCCCAACGTCTTGTTCATCGCTGCGGACGACTTGCGCAACAACTTGGGCTGTTACGGCGATTCGCTGGCGAAAACGCCGCATCTCGACGGGCTGGCCGCGCGCGGCATGCTGTTTAATCGGGCCTATTGTCAGCAAGCGGTGTGCAATCCGTCGCGAGCGTCGCTGCTCACCGGCCTGCGGCCCGACACGATTCGGGTGTGGGATCTACCGACGCATTTTCGCGAGAATCGGCCCGATGTCGTGACGCTGCCGCAACTGTTCAAGCAGAACGGCTACCACACGCAGTGCATCGGCAAGATCTTCCACAATTGGCGGCAGGACGCGTACCGGGGTGATCCGGTGTCGTGGAGCGTGCCGGCCGTAATGCACTACAACAACCACGGCAACGACAAACCACAGGTCGAAGGCCCCATGCCGCCGAACGAGGTTGACATTCCCAAGATCGAAGCTCGCGATGTTCCCGACGAGGCCTACTTCGACGGCCGCATCGCCAATCTGGCAGTCGAAGCACTGCACGAACGCAACAGCGGGCCGTTTTTTTTGGCGGTCGGTTTTTGGAAGCCCCACTCACCGTTCAACGCGCCAAAGCGATATTGGGATCTCTACGAAGACGTGACGATCTTGCCGCCGAACCCCGCCGAGGCACCCCGCGGCGTGCCGGCCATCGCCCTGCACGATTCGCGCGAAATCCTGCGGGCGTTTGCCAGCCGCCCCGGCGGTCGCCCAACGCCTGAGGAAACGCTGGCGCTGCGACGAGCCTACTACGCCGCGATTAGCTACCTCGACACACAGGTCGGCAAGGTACTCGACGCACTCGACAAGGAAGGGCTGCGCGACGATACGATCGTCGTTTTCTGGTCCGACCACGGCTACCACCTGGGCGAACAAACGCTGTGGGCCAAGACCTCGAACTTCGAACTCGATGCCCGCGTGCCGCTGATCATCGCCACGCCGCAAACGACGAGCGGGCAATCGACCGACGCGCTGGCCGAGCTGCTCGACTTATATCCGACGCTTGCTGATCTGTGCGGGCTGGAGGCGCCTGCGAATCTGGAAGGTCGCAGCTTGCGTCCGCTCCTCGAAAGGACCGCCGATGCGGTAAAACCAGCCGCGCTAACGCAACACACGAGGCCTGCCTACCCCAGCGACGAAGAACCGCTCGTGGCTATGGGGTACGCGATGCGCACTCCGCGCTACCGCTATGTCGAATGGCGGAGCGTGAGAGACGGCAGCGTGATGGCGCGAGAGCTATATGACCACCAGGCCGACCCGCGCGAGACGGTGAACCTGGCCGAATCGGCCGAGCGGGAAGATTTGCTGGCGAAACTGGCTGACGAGCTTGGCGCAATTGTTCCGTCCAAGGCGGCTGTCGCGAAATGACCGCGACTTCGTCAAACAACAGCCAACGGCTTGGCTATTTACCTGGCGCTCCGAGAATTGGCTCAAGTGCCTTGGTAAACGCGTCTGCCTGACGCATGAATCCCAGGTCGGTGGGGTGAGAGCTGTCGACGGTGCCTTCGTTGTCGTCACCGAGCAGCTTTTCGCCTTCGAGATAATAGAGGTTCTCGTCGCCGGCGGATTTAAGTTCGTCATACACCTTGCGCAGTGCCTCTCGGCTGGTGCGATTGCGCTCTCGCTTCGCCCTGATGAAAAATGCGTCGCCATAGGTTCGGTCTTCGACCAACAGGATGGGCGTCGTCGGATGCGCCTTACGCAGAATATCGATACAAGGTTTGGTCCGCGCTAGCACTTCTTCGGCACCAATGTTCGGCAGGCAATCGATCACGAACACCGCCGGGTCGAGCTCGGCCAAGAGCGTCGCCACCTCGGTTTCCATGCGGCCGTTGCCCGAAAATCCAAGGTTGATGATCGGTCGGTTGAAGCGGCGCCCCAGAATCGCCGGATGCGCCATCCCCGGGCGCGATGCCGAAGCGCCGTGCGTGATCGACGTACCGTAAAATACGATCGGCTTTTGGTTCTCTTCGGGACGCGGTTCCGAACGGGCAAGGAACTTGCCCGACGGAATATTGATTTCCAGCGACGTGACGCCGTTGTAGAGCGGCAGGTACAACAGATAGTCGTGCGGGCCCTCGGGAACGTTGCTGACGAGCGTGGCAGTGGTGGTCTTGCCCTGCGGCGGCTTACAAGCGAGCCATCGCCATTTGCCATCCTCGTCGCGCACGTAGAGATCGAGTCCGCTCACCCCTGTCGCCGGCATGTGCGGCATGGCCAGGCGATCGGAGGTCAGCGTCCAGCGAACCTTGATCGCCGGAGCGTCGGTCGTGAAGGGCACGACGATGCCAGACGAATCTCTACTTAGCCGCCAAACGGCGTCGCGAACCATGCTTTCCGCCTTCGCCGGCAGACGATCGTAGTCGCTCTTGGTGCCCGCCCACCCCTGCCCCTCAATTCGGAGTTTCCGCGCGTCGTGCCAGAACGTCGAATCCGAAGGATCCTCCTTGGCCTCGCTCGGCTTTAGAAAGCGGGATTCACCGGCAAGACCGAGGCTTGGTGCGAGGAGCAGAACCAGGAGCAGGGTGGCAGGTCGGTAGGGAATCATGGGAGGAGCCTTATTGGATGGTGCGACTGGCCTGGCAATAGATCCATTAAATTATGGTTCGGGTCGCCATGCCAGTGCGATATGGGTAATCTCGATATCGCGTTTTCGCGGGCAGACCGGATGCGGTTCGATTGACGGGTTGCGATAGTCGGTGTCGAGCCCCGCGATTTCCTGCTCAAATTGATCTTCCAGCTTGGCACGTTCCGCCTGCAATTTTTCCAGTGCCTGGTTGGCCCGCTCGACGTCGCCACGCTCGCGGGCGGCGCGAAGCGCTGCGGGCAGCACCGCTGGCTCCCCGTACATTGGACACGCTGGCCAGTTTGCGGCCGAACAGTGCCCGCAGGATCGACGAGCCGATCGAAACGGCCGATTCGAGAGTTTTGGTTTGAAATTCGGATTTTTCCCGGGCCAGCCGTTCCTGGGCACGCTGGATCTTGTCGTCAAGCGCGGCCGATTTGCCCGCGTACTTCGAGCGCAGCTTTTCCACGGCCTCGTCGCGCAATTCGCGAGCCTTCTGCGTCATGCGAACGCGGAAGTCGCCTTCGGATTCGTTTGGCTGAGAATACTCCTTCAGCGCCGGCGCGTACCAGAGTGGCAGGGTGTAGTCGCGGTACAGGTATCCAGCGAGGCTCTTGCTCCAAGCGGCGTAATTCTTGGCTTGTGAAGCCGCCTTTGGTAGCGGGGCAAAAGTCGCGCCCTCGGTGGGAGATCGGCCGGTTTCCAGCTCGTCGGTGAATAGTTCGGCCTGCTCCCATGGCTCACTCGGCACCGTGCCTTCGATGCTGGCCAGCGCGGTGACCTCCTGCCAATGGTCTACCTTGGCCTTGGCATCGACGAAACGGACGCGCGTCTTCGCCAGCAACGCTGGATGATAGTTGACCGGTTGCATGTCCTCGGTCGCGATCCGCGGCGCGAGGAATTCCTGCTCGATCTCGGGCGGTACATTCGCGCGGTCACCACTTGCAGCGTCGGCAGTTATCGCAGCGGCCGACGCGGGCGGCTGTTGCGTGGCCTCTGTCTCGTCCGTCGCTTGCTTGCACTTTGCCATCAGCGTTTGAATCTGTCGCCGTGTTAAAGGACCGCGCAAGTACGACAGGCACCAACGGGTTTCAAACACGACGGGGTGGTCTTCGTGTACGTTGTTAAGCAAAAACACCCGTTTACCTAGCGCCGCGAGCGTGGCTTCCATCTCGCCTCGGTTGAATGTCGAGCCGGCCGCGGCCGAGGCTCCCTCCAGGCCCTCGAGCACGCGGGCTTTGTCTCGCTCGGTTTGCAGACGTCCGAGAAACCAGGTGCCGGTGTTGGAAAGCCCCTTGTAGTCGAGATCGACCGGGTTTTGCGTGGCCAACACGATGCCCAGCCCGTAGGCCCGCGCTTGTTTGAGCAGTGTGAGCATCGGTTTTTTCGATGGCGGGTTGGCCGTCGGCGGAAAATAGCCGAACACCTCGTCCATGTAAAGAATTGCCCGGAGGCTGCTGGTACCACTTTGCGTGCGAACCCAGGCCAATAGTTCGTTGAGCAGAATCGTGACAAAGAACATCCGCTCCGCTTCGCTCAAATGGGCGATCGAAAGGATCGACAACCGCGGCTTTCCCTCGGGCGTGTGGAGCAGCCGGGCAATGCTCAGTGGTTCTCCCTCCATCCAGCCGGCGAAGGTCGGCGAGGCCAGCAAATTGTTGAGTCGCATGGCCAGCTCGCCTCGCGCCTTGACCGGGTAAAACGTCTCGAGGTCGAGCGAACCGACGCGCTCTAGCGGTGGGGTTTGAATCTGACGGATGAGCTCGGCCAGGTCGAGGTTCCGTCCGGCGCGCCAGGCAGACTCCAATAGCTGCGAGACCAGGATGAACTCGCGGCTCTGAATCGGATCAGCGTCGATGCCCACCAACGCGAGCAGCCCTGAAGCGGCTGCGCCGATCCGATCGCGGAGTAGATCGGCGTCGTCGAGAATCTCAGGCGGCGGAGCGTCAAACGAGCGCAGCACCGAGATTGGCAGGCCCGCACTCGATCCCGGCGTATAGATCGCGGCGTCGACGGCCGACCTGTACTTGGCGATGCGGTCGCCGTCCTCCCCCCACGCGGCCAAGCCTTCGCGCCACAACGCGGCGGTCTTTTCGGCCAGCTCATCGGGCGTGATTCCCTCGCGGGCCGCTTCGGCCTCCTCGATCCAGGGGCGGAAGTCGCTGCCGCCGAGTTCCGGGAACGCGAGCAATAAGTTGCCGACGTCTCCCTTGGGATCGATGGCAATCACCGGTATGCCGTCGATTGCGGCTTCTTCCAACAGTGCCAGGCAGAGACCCGTCTTGCCGCTGCCGGTCATCCCCACGCAGACGGCATGCGTGGTGAGATCCTTGGCGTCGTAGAGAACCAATTCTTCGCCGCGCACACGCTGGGCCAGATCATATTGCTTGCCCAGGTAGAAGGCGCCGAGTTTCTCGAAGTCTTGCATGGCTGGCTCCGCTTGCGGAAGGGATTCCCAAGTCTAGCTGTCCGGCGGCCCCAGGCCAAAGCACGATTTTAAGGCCATTCATCGACCTCAGCCGGCCTGGCAGCGCCGGGATGCTTCGTTTGGGTCGACGGCTGCCTACAATAGGAAGAGCCAGCCATCGGACTCGTCTCATGCAGAAGCCCATCTCCACAACCGCGATTACGCCGCGCGCCGGGCGCGCTTGTGGTCCGGTGACCGTGGCGGGAAACGAGTTCCGTTTGTACACGGAATCGTCCCCGTTGATCGCCGCGATGATTGCCGACATCGCCGCCGCACGGCGCCGCGTGTGGATGGAATCGTATATCTTTCTAGACGACGCGGCCGGGCGCGCCGTGTCCGATGCACTATGCGAGCGCGCCGCGACTGGCGTCGACGTACGGCTGATGGTCGACGGATTCGGCAGCTTTACCGTTTCGACGGCGCTGTTAAATCGCTTGCGATCGGCCGGCGTGCACGTGCATGTGTTTCATACGCTTTCGCAGATCATTCGTGGTCCGCGAGTATTGCATGCCCTCAACCAGCGCAACCATCGCAAGCTGCTCGTGATTGACGACGAAGTGGCCTATTTCGGCGGGATGAACGTCGTCGACCCGAGCGGTATCAAAAGCAGGCAGGACCTGAAGACCAAGAAGCTGCCTCGTTCGGCCGGTTGGCGCGACGTGCATGTTCGGATGGTCGGCCCGCGGCAAGCGGAAATCGCTTCACTGATGGATCATCTGTGGCGGCGCGTCCATCGCGAGCCTCGCGAAAGGGCCTCTCGCTGGGTCGTGCCCGATTTTGGCAATGCGCCCGAGGAGGCGGTGTACTTTTTTGATTCCCGGCCAACGTTCAAGGACCGGCGTCCGCACCGTGTGCTGGTCCCCTTGATTCGCCAGGCTCGTAGTAAGATCGTGCTGTCGATGGCGTATTTCCTGCCGCTGGGGCGCGTGTTGCGGGCGCTGGTAAAGGCGCGGCGCCGCGGGGTGCGCGTGCAAGTGATTGTGCCGGGACGAAGCGACGTAAAACTCGTGCAATGGGCCACGCGCCATTTCTATGAGTTTCTTCTCAAGCGCGACATTGAGATCTACGAGAGGCGCGATCGAATGCTACACAGCAAAGTGATGGCAATCGACAACTGCTGGAGCGTTGTCGGCTCGTGCAACTTGGACGCTCGCAGCCTGCGGATCAACCTGGAATTCTTTGCCGTGATTCATTCCAAGCGGCTGGCCGAAGTGCTTGCCGGGATTTGCCAGGAGGAGATTGCCGCCAGCGACCGTGTCGACATCAACGACGTGCGCGACCGCTCCGGCTGGCAGCGGCTGCTGGATCGTGCCGCATGGAGCATGCGCAAGCTGCTTTAGCCACGGCGGTCGAACGGGCTAGGCATCCGGCACGAGTTCGAACGCGCTCCAGACTTCCTTGGGGATCGGCCGCAGCTTGCCCTCGGCGAAGTCGACAAAGGCCCAGCGGGTCGCGGCCTTGGCCAGCACGCGTTCGTCGTCGGCGCGCAAGATCTTGTAGCGTCGCGTGGAAGACACCTTGCTCATGTCGGCCACCCAGGTGCGGACGATAACGCGCTGACTTTCGAAGGCCGGTTCGATGTATTTGATCTCATGCGAGCGCACAACCCACACGCAACCGAGCTTATCGTAGCGCTCGGCCGTCCATCCCTGAGCCGCCGAATGCGCGACGGCGGCATCCAGCATCCAGGCCAGGTAGGCCAGGTTGTTGACGTGCCCCAGGCGGTCAATTTCCTCAGGCCGCACAAACAGCGAATGCTCATAGATGGCGGGCATAATCCGTTATTGCCTGACAGGAACTCTGTGTCGTGCGCCGCGTCGGTATCGCTCGATTAAGGAGCCTTGGGATTGTCACTGAGCAGATAAGCTAACAAATCAGCTAGTTCGGCGGGAGTCTTCACCAAGCCACTCGGCATCGGTGAGGCGTTTTGCAGCTTGCGTGCTTCAATGTCGCTCTTGGCTACCTTCTGCCGAGCGGCGGTGGGAAGCAAAAGCACGATCTGCTCATCGTTTTCTTCAACCACCAAACCCGATAATGATTGGCCGTCGGCCGTGACGATCGTTGTCGTACCGAACACGGGTGCCACCTGCTTGCCGGGCGCAAGAATCGACTCGACGAGGTGCGAAACCGTGAATCGCTTTGATGCTCCGGCGAGCGACGGCGCTCCACCACCCTTTTGATTCGGCAACACCGCGTGGCATTTCACGCATCCGAGAGCCGCGACGCCGAACAGAAGTCGGCCTCGTTCAGCATCGCCCTCGGCGGCGGCTGTGTTCCACTCCACGGCGAGGAACTCAGTGGGCACGCTCACCGCGTCGCTCTGACCCGCGCCGCGGAGGCGCTCGGCCAGCGTGCCCAGACCCAGCTTCTCGGGCAGCGTGGCTTCGAGGCGTTCGACGGCTCGTACTTGCACGGTGGGTGGTTGAGTTTCAGCGCCACCGGCGGCGCGCAGCAGAATGTCATTGCTCCCCGGCTCGAGCGGAACGAGGATGGGATCGGCCACGTCTAGTGGCCGATCGTTTTGCCAAAGCCGGTAAGCCCCCGGTGCAGTGACGACGAGTCGGGCAGTCTGTGGCACGAGGCTTTGCAGGCGGAAGTAGTAGTATCGCGACGCGCCGGACGACGCTTGGGTTTCGACCGCTTTCGTCTTGCGAAGCGATACGGTTGTCCATGTCAGCGAATCCGGTCCGGTGGGGACCTCCGCCTCCAGATCGATCGGTCCCTGTTCCGGTGGGTGGGCACGTTCAAAACCAGTGGCGCCGTCCTTAAACGGACCGATCGTCCATACCTTCTCAACCATGATCGGTGGCGCACCGGCAAGACGGTCGAGCAATCGCGCGGTGTGCCTCGGCAACTAGCTCGTTGGTCTGCGGCTCGTCGAACAGGTTCAGAAAATACGCGGCCTGCTCATGTACACGATCATCCGGATCCGCAAGGCATTTCTTCAGGTCGGCGAACAAAACGAGCTCTTCAGTATTTGGAGGCAGAGCTTTCCAACGCTCGGCAGTCGTGAAGCTGCCGACGCGGCCGAGTTGCTTAAGATCGACCTTCGCATCGGCATACTGAATGACGAACTCCGCGTTGCCAGAATCGTACTTCAGCGGCAGTTCGGCGGGCAGATCGCCAACCGGCGGCGGCACGGTTATTCGGAATCCCGCAGCCAATACGCCGCAGAGTCGCCGAGCGGGATCGTCTGAAGAAAACAGCTGCTCGATTTGTTCCCGCGTGCCGCGCCGCGCCAACAGCAGCGCGGCCGCCTGGCGAATGTAGGTGTCGTGGTCGCAAGCTGAGCCCGCGAAGAGTTCCTCGGGCAGTGCATTTTGCTGGTCGAATAGCGCGACAACACCGGCATGCCGCACGCGAGCATCGACATCCGTCAGTGCGCGCGTAAACGTTTCCGGTTGCGTACCGAGCCTAGGAAAGGCATGCATGGCACGTACGATCGTTTGACGCACGACGGGGTTATCGCTGCTAGTAAGCGATTGCAGCGTCTTGCGAGCGGGCTCTGATTCGCTGGCGGCGGCAAGCCAAATGAGCGAAAGAAATGCCGGGTCGTCAGCCGAAGCGTTTTCAAGCCGTTCGACGGCTTCGTGTCGCAATGCACCACCGCGGCGAAGGATTTCGACGTGCGCCTGCTGCCGGCGCTGCGATGAGTCGCTACCTAGTTCCGTCCACAGCCGCGCTGGCTCCGCGGCTGGAGCGTCATAGGCATCGAAACGATAGGGCGGTTGATCGTCGGCGCGGGTCAGCAGCACGATCTCGCTGGGATAGTGGGGTGACCACTCGTTGGCCGCCATGTAGGAAAGGGCGACAAAAACGCGGCCGCCGCGACCGACCGTCACGCCGACCGGCCGCGCTGTTTCCTCACCGATGAGCAGTGGATACTCTTCGCCGCTAAAACTCGCGCCCCGTGGCGCGAGGGCGTAGCCCGACACACACCGCTGACCCCATCGCGCGACGAGCAGGCTGTCGCGGTATTGTTCGCCAAGTGATGGTTCGTCGAGGTAGGCCTGGCCCACCGGCACTTCGCGACCCATCCCGATGTTAACCACTTCCAACAAGTCGGATCGCTCGGGCGACATACTGGCGATCCAACCGCGCGGCCAGAAAAAGTTTGCTCGCGGGGCGACGTGCAGCAGTCGGGCTGGAGAATAGCGATCAGCAATGCTCTCGTGATCGTTGTCGTTGGAAAACAGGTTCCAGCGGCGATCGAAGGCCACTCCCACGGCGCCCCGCGTGCCGCCGGCCACCACCCGCAAGTGGGTGCCGTCGGGTTTGCAGCGATAGAATCCGCCGACGCCTGTGTAGGCTAGTTTTTCGCTCGGCCCATAGATCGTCCAGTGGCCGAAGTGGTCGGGACGCTGCTGAAAGTCACCGTAGTTGAGTAGCGGATCGCCGGACGAAAAGTACAGGTCTCCCTCCGGTCCCCAGGCCAAGCCGTGCCAGGTGACATGCAGGTCGACTGGCGAACCCCACAGCAACCGTTCTGGCATGAGCCCCGCGCGGCGAACTCGGCCACCCGTCAATCGGTAGAGCGCGGCGTTGGTCATGACGTACAAATCGTCGCCGCGGATTTCGACGTCGGTGATCCAGCTGTCGGGCGGAAAGCGATAGAGCAGTTGCCGCGGCGCGTAACCGCCGTCGGCCTCGGGTTCGAAAACGAACAGCGCTTCGCGTCCGCCGGCAAAGAGTCGCCCTGTCGTGTCGGTGCGCAGCGACAGAAACGATTCGTCGGGCGAAGCGTCAATGGTCAGAAGTTGCCATGCCGGATCGGCGGGCCGTCGCGTGTGCATCGGCTGGACGATCGCGCGGTCCGCGATCGCGGCGGCGGGGTTCTGCAGTGGCGAAAGGTCTTCGACACGGCCGGCATTCAGCCGGTCGAAGTGCCACAGTCCAATCGTATCGCTGCTGGCCGCGAAGGGACCGACTGGTAGGGCGTCGATTGCGCAGGCGATTGGAGATACGCACCTCATCGATCAACCCGTCGCAGCCGATGTTCTGTGGTGGATAACCGCCGAAATATAGCGCCGCGGTCGGTCCGTCGCTGCGCTGGCGGGCGATCGCTGTCTGTTGTACCAACTCGCCGTCGACGTAGAGGCTCGCCTGCGCGTCGTCGAACGCGGCCGCCAGATGGTGCCACTTGCCGTCCACGACGTCGACGCCCGATTTGATTTCGGCGGGTGCGTAGCCCGGCAGGTACAGGCTCAATTCGCCGCTGCCGGCGTACGTGTACAGTTCCCAGTGTTCGGCCGATTCCTTGGCACTGTTGGCCACCAGAATGTTGAAGCCGGACTGACCATCCAGCTTGGCCCAGCATTCCACCGTGAGCGGACGCAGGTCGTAGTTGGGCATGCGATTGGCCCACGCGGCGCCGCGCGCGGGTCGAGTGCCCCGTCGAACTTGCCTTCAGCCACGAGTTTGGGCGGTTCGCGCCGGGTGTCGATGGCTTGCGCGGTGAGCCTGCGCTGCGGCTCGCCCGCGGCCCAAATCGCGCCGCGGCGGATCAACGTTGCGGTGCCCGGCGTACGGATCGATTCGGCGGCGTGTCCCAACACGGTCTGAAAGATCCGCCCTTTGCCATACGGATAGACAAAAGCCATCGGTTCGTCGCGCCCTGTGACCGTCGAGTGAGCCGTGGCCAAGACTTCGATCGGCCGATCACCCTGCTGGTTGCAATACAACTCGTCGATCGTTTCAAACGAATTCAACCCGTTGGTGATCGGGTGATCCTTCACAAGGTTCACAGTAAATCGCCCGAACGGATCATGGCTGCTTTTTCCGGCGGCATGATCCCACACGCGGCGACAAATGTTGCGGTACTCCGGCCAGTCCGAGGGGGGCGTCTCGGGAAGCGAAGCATGAAACGCGCCATTGGCGAAATGAATCAATGCCAGGCCGCCGCCCTCGTCGAGATACTTCTGAAAGTTCTTTTTCGCGGCGTCGCTCAACCCGGGTCGCTGCCAGTTGCAGTAGTTGAACACCACGACGTCATAAGTTCGCAGGTTCTCACTGGCCAAGAACTCGGGTTCGGTGACGACGGTAACTTGCACCCGTTTGTCTTGCGCCAGGGCTTCTTGCAGAGCTGGAGTTGTTTCGCGCCACAAGTGCGCCGGATGCTGATGCCCGGTGACAATCACGGCCTGTATCGGCCCGTCACCGGCGGATATTGGTGGATCGCTGTCGGGCGATGTTTTCGATTGCACACCGCCGGCGGGCACTTCCAGATGGGCAGTCCACACAATCGCGTTGAGTACCATGCGGCGGAAGTTGTCGACGCCCCAGTTTTCAAAGAAGTGTCCGCCTGTGAAGCCAAAACCGCGACCGCTATTTTCTCGCTCGACTGCCCAGGCGACGACCTGCTCCGTCGCTTCTCCGGGAATCGGCGTGACCAGAATCGGCGCCAGCCGCGGATCGTGTTCGCGGAATCGGATGTTGTAGTAGTACTCCTCCCGCAGTTCGAACGGCTTCAGTCCGCGGCTGATGGGATGCTCGGGCGAGGCTGGATGGGGGCGCGTCTGGGCGGTCTGAATCTTCGAGAACCAGTGCCGTTCCCCCGCGCCGGACTGGTAGTCAAAGTAGCCACCGAGCCACTCCAGGAATTCGGGGCCGCCGCGATCGTTCGGCACAAACGTGGTCCAATGGATCGCCACCAGGCCACAACCGCGGTCCATCTGCTGTTTGAGAATTCCCAGTCGATTGCCGACCAGTAGCGGGTGATCGTCGGGATCGCGATCGGCGCCGTCGGAGATGACGACAATCGAATCGGCGTCGTCGAGCGTTTTCGGATCGCGCGGCCAACCGTTGAAATGGATTTCGACCTCGGCGTCGATTTGGGCTTCGGCCAACGCGTGCTTGAGCAGCCGTGCGGTGAGTTCGTATTCATGAGTCCCGGCGGGATGCCCACCGGGACCCTGATGAACAGCGCCGGCCAGAATCACGATTTTCTTGGCTGCTGGTGTCGCCGCATCGACGCTCGACGCGGTCAGCGCGAACAGCATCAAGACCATTGCCGCGAGAACACGAGTTGCCCGGTGCGACGATGCCGATGAATGCTTGTTTGACATGGCCGGAGGGCTCACTTAGATTGGCTGGGCTGCAAGCTTTGCCCAAGGCGGGCGGCGAGAATTGCAGAATAACGACGGCCCGCGCGGTGCAACCAAGGCGTCATGTTCCACCAGCAGCAAGTCACCGGCCCCGACGGTGCGCTTCAGGTTGCCCAAGGGCCTGAAAACGGTCCGCCCCTGCTATTTCTGCACGGGGTAGGGCGCGCGTGGCGGGACTTTAGCGGTCTGATGTCCGCTCTCGCGCCTTGCTGGCAAGTGTTCGCGCTCGACTTTCGCGGGCATGGCCTCTCGGCGCGCACACCGGAAAAGTATCTGGTGTCCGACTATGTGCGCGATGCGGTCGCCGTCATTCAGCACATTGACAAGCCGCTGCTGCTGTACGGCCACTCGCTGGGGGCAATGGTAGCGGGTATCGTCGCAGCGGAGCAAAGTCGGCAAGTGCGAGGCGCGATCCTGGAGGATCCCCCGTACAAACTATTTGCGCCCGGTGCCGACGATACGCCATTTCACGCATTGTTCACGCTAATGCGCTCGGTAAGCGGTTCGGAACGGAGTGTGCGCGAACTGTCGCGCATATTGGCTGAAGCGCGACTTCCGGCGGCCGGTTCGCCGGAGGGCGTGCCTCTTGGCGACCTGCGCGACGCAACGTCCATTCGCTTCGGTGCCGCGTGCCTCAAGCGGGTCGACCCGACCGTTTGGGATCCCATTCTCGAAGGGCGTTGGCTGGAGGATTTGAACTACCGGAGTTTGCTGCCCAAAATCCGTTGTCCGATCCTGCTCTTGCAGGGCAACGTCGAGCAGGGAGGGATGGTTAGTGCCGAAGCCGGAGACGAACTGACAAGCCTGATCCCCGATTGCTTACGCATGCCTTGGGACGACATCGGACACTTGATTCATGGCTTACTGCCCGAGCGGACGCTCCGCGTGGTTCGCGAGTTCTTGGATTCGATCGCGCTCGACGAACGCGCATTTCATACATGAGTGCGACGGAACGGCATAAGGTTCGCAGATGATGAAGACCGCGCAAGAAACCGTGATCATTCAGAACGGTCAACTCGTGGACGGCACGGGTGCGGCACCCGTACCCGACGCGGCGGTAGTCATTCGCGACGGCACGATTTCCTACGCCGGTTCCGCGCGCGGCATTCCAGATGTTCCGCCGGACGCGAAGCGGATCGATGCCCGCGGCGGCACGATCATGCCGGGACTTGTCGAGGCACATTTCCATCCGACGTACTTCGACGTGGCGAATCTGGAAGACCTCGATATCAAGTACCCGGTGGAGTACGTCACGCTGTTGGCGGCCACCAACGCCCGGCTCGCGCTTGAGTGCGGCTATACGGCCGCGCGGAGCGGCGGCAGCCTGTTCAACATCGATGTCTGGTTGAAGAAGGCCATCGAAGAGGACCTGCTGCCCGGACCGCGGTTGGCGGCCAGTGGCAGGGAGATTTGCGGACTCGGCGGGTTGATGGATTGGAATCCGGATTTCCGCAAGATCGGCATGGAAGGCCTGGTGTTGCTGATCAACGGACCGGACGAGGGTCGTCGTGCCGTTCGCAAGCTGGTCAAGGACGGCATCGAATGGGTGAAAACCTATCCCACTGGAGACGCGGCAGCGCCCGATACCAACGACCATCACACGCTGTGCATGACGTTCGAGGAAATGCATGCCGTGGTGGCCGAGGCCCACAACCACAAACTAAAGGTGACCGGTCACTGCCGCGCTACCGAGGGAATCAAGAACGCACTGCGGGCCGGATACGATACGCTCGAGCACGGCACGTTCATGGATGCCGAAGCGCTCGACATGCTGCTCGAACGTGACACCCCGGTCGTTCCGGCCCTACAATTTGAATATGCGAGCATCGTGCACGGTCCGGACTTCGGCATGTCGCAGCGTGTCGTCGATGGTCATCAAGAAACGCTCGACGGCGGAGCCGAGAGCGCGCGTATGATTCTTCGCGCGGGCGGGCGGCTCGGCATGGGCGGCGACTATGGTTTTGCCTGGAATCCGCACGGCACGTATGCCAAGGAACTGACGTTCTTCGTTCAGCACGTCGGCTTCACGCCGCTGGAAGTGATTCAATGTGCGACGCAAACCGGCGCGGAGATTATGGGGCGCGGCGAGGAGTTTGGCACCGTGGCGACCGGCAAGCTGGCGGATCTGTTGATCGTCGAAGGCGACGTCGCCGCCGACATCTCGTTGCTAGAGGACCGCAGCCGGTTCGTCGCCGTGATGCAAAACGGCATCGTCAAGGCGGGGCAACTCGCTCGCGACTAGCCGTGGCGGCCGAAAAATCCAGCTAAGCGCAAAAAGAACCGCACAGGCGCGGGGCAGCAACGCTGTGCGGCTCATGGGCGCCGAAGCGCACCATATATTCAGTAACCACATCGGCACGTGGTGATAATCAGGGGGGCATGTGGTGACCTGTTCGCCGGATTGCGAGCCTGCCCGCAAGGCCACTGCCAACAACGTTACTGATCGGCTGATCGTTTGATCATTCTACATTTATTCTAGCACACGGACGGTGCACAATTCGCGTGCGCGGCACCGCAAAGTCGCAGCCTTCAATGCTTTGCCGTCCGCGTAGGGGCAATCGAGCAACTTATGTTCACCTAAGTCATATACAATTAGGAGAGCCCGACAGCACACCATGCTGTGCTAGCACGCACGCCAGCCAACCTATTTGATACCGAAGTGCCATCAAGCAGGCACTCGCCACCCTGTGAGCGAAGCGGGTGGAGCGAATCGTTTTTGCGGGCGCCGTGTTATTTCACGCGCTCCCAAATCTCCAACAAGTTGCCGCTGCCGGCCTTGCCGGTAAACTCGGCTGGGCGCTGGGCGTTCGATACCTCCATGCATTGAATCATCTTGCCGTCTTCCAATTTGTAGATCACCAGATACGTTTTCCCCTTCTCGTCGCCGCGCGTGATAACGATGTTGAGTTGTTTGGGGTCTTTGCCTGGGTCGATCTTGTAAAGTCCTTCGTGGCTGTCGTTGCCGCTGTCGAAGGTGAACTTTTCGCCCGCAATCGTAAGACGGATCTTCCCGATTTGCGTGTCGGGTAGCAACTTGCCATCCATCTCCATCGAGATTGGTTTCCAGGTTCCTTGCAGAGTTGCCAGGTCCGCTTGAAATGACTTGTCCTCGGCCGGATCGGCCGAAACCAGGAGCAACAGCGGCAGAATGGCCCACAATTTCATGACGTGCCTCTCGGGGTGTGCAAACGATTCGGGACGGGCCCTGCGGCTGTCCGCGGGACGGCTCAATCGAGGATCAGTATAAGTTCCCCGCCGGGCGACTCAAGTTGACGACAAGTTATCGGCGGCTGCCTATATTGGAAGGATGGAATTGCGCTTAGGGAAAAACATCGGGCTGGCAGGGCGCCTGGCGGGATGTTGCGTCGTCGCTTGGGCGGCGCTCGCCGCTGCGCAAACGACGAACACCACGGACACAATTCAAGGGACGGCCAACAGGGACCATCAGGCGGCTAGGGCTGGGCTCGATTCAACCGAAGAATCCGTGCCAAAGCATTCTCCGCATGTCACGTTTGCGGATGTGCAGCTGATTTTGAGGCAGCATTGCCTCAAGTGCCATAGCGCGGAAAAACACAGCGGTGGACTACGGCTCGATTCTCGCGAGGGCGCGCTGCGTGGTGGTGATAGCGGAAAGTCGATTCTGGACAGTACGCTCGAAAACAGCGAACTCTATGCGCGAGTTTCGTCGGACGACCGAAACTTCCGTATGCCCAAGAATGCCGGACCGCTTTCACCGAATGAGATTGACACGATCCGGCAGTGGTTGGAGCAAGGCGCGACCTGGCCCAAGCCGATTGCCGAATCGTCTTATCCATTTTCCGGGTGGCTAGAATCGTTCGGTCGGCTGTTCGATCGCTATCGAGACGTTTACGACGACGTGTACCCATTTCTGTTGGCATTCCTTGGTTTTTTGATTTTGGTACTGGTCGTGCTGCGAACGCGCGCGGCCTATCGTGGCGGTCGTGCTTGGACCACGGGCCGCTTGGCTGCCTTCTGCCGATTTTGCGATCTGGTGCGCACCAGTGAGTTGTTATTGGTGCTTTTACTTGCCGTGGCTGTCATCCTTGCGGCGATAGGCCGGAGTCGTGTCATCCAGGCCGAAAAGCAGATTGCACAGCTTCAAAAAGAGAACAGTCGGCGCACTAGTCCCTGGACCAATTCCGCCTATGGTTGGCCGCCCAGGCCCGTGCGCATGGACGGGCCGAAGCATGTTTCGGCTACTTACTACCGGGGCAATTGCGAACGGAACGAGGCTCTGTTCAACGGGGGCAACTATCTGACGTCAATTTTTCGTGTCAGTTTGTGCAACCGAGAACATCGGCCGCTCAAGGTCGGCGACGTGATACCGGAGGACGGCGTTTTTCTGCGCTTCGAAATCGAGCGCGCCCCTGGCACGACGGACCTGCTGTTTTCGCCCGAGGGAATGGAGTCGGTTGCGCTGGTGACAACCCACCAGGAAAGCGAGGAATCTCGACTCGAGCAGGAGCCGACCCGCCTGGAAACGTTAGAGCCAATGTGGCGCTGGGTGGCTTACGCGCCGCTCGGCAAACCGACAAAAGGCAGCGAATGGCAGGGTGTGATTTATGTCTATACCGGTCAAATTCACGGCGATCACCTGGATGGCACCTTGCAGTACGGCATCGAGTATCATCTGGAAACCACCGGCGGCAAGCTCTCCCCCGAAAGCGATCTCTGGATGGATTCTTTCGGCAATAGCTTCTTTGCCGAACCGACACCCGCCGGCAAGCTGCCCTACAAGGAATGGTTTAGCGATCAGCCGTTGCCGGTCATCGTCGGCGAAAACACCAAGGACCCAAAATTGCTCGGCATCGACGAACATGTGCGGAAGGGTTTTATCCGCCCGCAGCCGGAGCAAAAATCGGCACCCCAGAACTCTTCCGCAACGCCGGCAGATCAAACGCCTCGTTCCGTCGAGGAAGAGTAAGTCGCCGGCAGCACGTCTTGAGGCTTGCCGCTGGAAATCACGCGACCCGATTGCAACACGAGTACATATTCCGCCAGTCTGCTCACTTCGGCCGCGCTGTGGCTCACATAAATCGTCGGTAGTTGCCATTCGTCGACGACTCGCTCGAGGTAAGCGAGGACGCGGTCCTTGAGACCCTCGTCGAGCGCGGCCAGCGGTTCGTCCATTAGTAGCAACTCGGGCCCGCTCAGCAGAGAACGTCCCAGGGCGACGCGCTGTTTCTCGCCACCCGAAAGGTTGCGCAGCGCGCGGTCGAGCAGTTCGCCCAATTCGAGAACCTCGATCACGCGATTGGGTTCGATTTTGCTGGCGGCCTTGCGTCGTCTTCGACCATACATCAAGTTCTGCCGGACATTCAAATGTGGAAATAGCAAATGGTCTTGGAAGACAAAGCCCACATGACGCTCCTCGGGACGGAGATTGATGGCCCGCTTCGAGTCATGCCAAAGCTGCTCGCCGAGGGCAATCGTTCCTGAGTCGGGCCTGAGCAGCCCCGCAATCATGTAGAGGATGCTGGTTTTGCCGCTGCCGGAGGGACCAAAAAGCGCGGTTACTCGTGCCGCGGCGTCAAATGTGGCATCCACCACGAACCCGCTGGCAAAACGATGTGTGCCCTGAAAGCTAAGCCGATTCACGCGCGGCGTGCCTCCGTTCGAGCCACTCGCTCGCCGCAAGCGCGGCGGCGGCCAATGCAATTGAAATGCAAACCAGCCGCCAGACCGCCAACTCGTCACCGGGGCGGTTTGACTGACTGAAAATCGCCAAGGGGATCGTTTGCGTTTGTCCGACAATATTGCCGGCGACCATGATTGTCGCTCCAAACTCACCCAGGCTGCGGGCGAACGCCAACACGCACCCGGCCAGCACGCCACTACGGGCGAGCGGTAATGACACGCTCCAGAAGGCATCCCAGCGGCCGGCGCCCAGACTGCGGGCGGCCATTTCCAGCCGCGGGTCGACAGCCTGAAACGCCAGCCGAATTGCCCGCACCATCAGCGGAAAGCTAACCACGGCTGCCGCCAGAGCGGCGCCAAACCAGGTAAAAACGATCCGCACGCCGAACCAATTCTCCAGCGCCCCTCCGATGGGTCCGCCCGGCGCGAATACGATCAACAGCAATAAACCTGTGACGACTGGCGGCAGCACGAGTGGCAAATTAACAATCAAATCCAGCAGCCACTTACCGCGCGCAGTTGAGCGGGCGAGAAAGTACCCCACGGCCGTGGCCAGTGGGAGGCTTGCGAGAACGGCACACAACCCCACGCGAAAACTAAGCCCCAGCGCGAGCCATTCGTCACGCGTCAACGACCACCAATGCTTCTGTACCGCAGGAGTTTCCATATCCGCCGCCGCATCGCTTGGTACTTTGCGTGCGCCAATTGGCGCGAGGAATCCGTGTCGCTCGAAAATGGTGCCTGCGTCGGCGGAGGCCAGAAAGTCGTAAAACGCTTCGGCGGCCGGATTGTCGCTGGCATGCTTGAGCAACACGACCGGATATCGGATCGGCGCGGATAGCCGCGCATCGAGCTCAAGTACAACCCGTACCCGCGGATCGGCGGCAGCGTCGCTGGCATAAACGATGCCGGCCTCCGCCGCGCCCGTGGATACGAATTGCAAGGCCTGCCGTACGTTGGCTCCGGCCGCCACGCGCCGTGACAATTGCTTCCAGAGACCAAGCGTTTCGAGTGCCTCGCGCGCATACACGCCGGCCGGAACCGCCTGTGGGTCGGCGAGTGCCAGTCGCTGCACGTCGTCTGCCAGCAGATCGTCGGGTTTTCGAATATTCAACCGGGACGCGATCGGCACGATCACGACCAATCGATTGCTGAGCAGATCGCGCTGCCTGGCGACGAGTCCTTCGCGCGACAACAGGTCCGCCCACTCGGTGCTGGCCGTCAAGAATAGGTCTGCCTGGGCCCCCGCCACGATCTGCCGAGCCAGCGCGGAACTGGCGCCGAAGCTCGTGCGCACCGTCCACGTCGGATTCCGCCGGACAAACTCCGTACGGATTTCTTCGACGGCGTCGGTCGTGCTGGCCGCGGCCAGCACCAGGATTTCGCTATCTGGCGAGCGCGCTTCGGATGCAAGCGACCAGCACGCCACGCAGCCGGTGATCCAACCGGCAACCAGCGGCAGAAGCATGCGAGTCGTCGTCAAATCAGCACCTGCCTTCGGTGTTCTGTCCGCACGAGCTGGCCGCACGCGGCCGCGACGTCGGACCCCAGCGAATAGCGGGTAGTGACAGGAAAGCCCGCCCGTTTGAGCGCTGCCGAGAATTCGACACGTCGCTCGGGAGAGCTGCCGCTTAGATGTGGCGCTTGTTCGATTGGATTGTACGGGATCAGGTTGATGTGCACTGGGATGCCGTGAAGATAGTCGACGAGTGCGTGCAAATCGTCGTCGGTATCGGTGATGCCGGCTAGTAGCAAGTACTCGATCATCACCGCCTGTTTCTGGATCGCCGCGAGTTCGGCCAGCACGTCGCGCAGTTCGGTCAATCCATAACGCTCGGAAATCGGCATCAATTGCCTTCGCACGTCCGGCCGCACGCTGTGTAGGCTGAGGGCCATCCGCACCTCGGGCCAGCGCAGCGCCATGCGGAGCATCGCGGCTGGAATCCCAACCGTGGAGATCATGATCCGTTTCGGGTGTAAATCAAAGGTGCGGCTATCGGTGAGCATTTCGAGGGCCGAATGGAGTTGCTCCTCGTTGTGCAGCGGCTCGCCCATGCCCATGAACACCAGATTTCGCACGGAGCGGCCTTCGGCCGCCAGTAGCTCGTTGGCTTGTACGAGCTGGTCGAGAATCTCCGCGCTCGTGAGGTTGCGAGCGATGCCCATGCGGCCGGTCGCGCAGAAGTCGCACTTGGCCGCGCAACCAACCTGCGTCGAAATACAAAGCGCCGTGCGTCCCGACGCGGGTCGCAGGATTACGCTTTCCAGTCGTGAATCCTGCCCCGTGACAAAAATGAGCTTCGTGGCGCCGTCTAGCTTTGAATCGTGTCGGCTTTGTTGCCTGAGCGGATGAAACTCGAAGCGGTTGGCGAAGTCAGCACGCAGGCCGGCAGGTAGTTCGTCGAGAGCCGCGGCGGCGCCGCGCGACTTCTTGTAGAACGCGGTGCGCAACCGACGCAAGGGTTGGCGATCGAGCCGCTGCTCGCGTCGCCAGCGGTCGATTGCGTCGAAGTCGTGAATGCTGGCCATGGGAAATCTGGACGGGTGAGCGCACGGGTCGATGACATGTGCAACAGCGCAACTGCCCCCGGCTCTATCTTACCGGCCGCATCCGTTAGTTGGGAATCTGCCGCAGGCGATAGATCAAACCGCCGTCCGTCGTGTAGTAGGCTTCGCCCTGCTCGTCCTCGCCAAATGACATGATTGGGCTGACATTGCCGCGGATCGTATAGTTTGCCACGACTTTCTTTTGGGCTTCGTCGTACTTCAGAGCCCAGACTTTGCCGGTCACATAGTCGGCATACAGGTAGCAGCCGTCGAGTTGCGGAAGTTTCTTTCCGCGATACACGTGGCCACCAGTGATCGATTTACCAATGTTGTGGTGGTAGTCCCAGATCGGTTCAATCAGGTCGGGGCGCGGTTCGGAGCCGTTCGGGCCGAACTTATGGACGCCCTCGCGGACGTTCCAGCCATAGTTGCCCCCCTTTGTGATCAGGTCGATCTCTTCCCACAGATCCTGCCCGACGTCGGCACACCACAGCGTGCCCGTTTGCTTGTCGAATGAAATCCGCCAGGGATTGCGGAGCCCATAGGCGTAAATCTCAGGCAAGGCCTCGTCTTTGCGGTCGACGAACGGGTTGTCCTTGGGGATGGCGTAATTCTTGCCCGGGTCTTTGTGGTCGACGTCGATTCTCAGGATCTTGGCCAGATGGGTTTTCAGGTTTTGGCCGTTCTTGAAAGGATCGTCGTGCAGTCCACCGTCACCAATTGCAATGTACAGATAGCCGTCAGGCCCAAAGGCCAGCGTGCCCCCTTTGTGGTTCCAGAACGGATGCTGGACCTCGAGAATCCGCTCTTCGGAATCTGGATCCGCCTTGTTGGGATCGTCTTTCGACACGCGGAATCGCGACACGGCGATGGTATTGGCCTTGGTGTCGGTCGGCGTGTAATAGACGAAGAACTCGCCGTTCTCCTTGTACTTGGGATGGAAGGCGAGGCCCAGGAAGCCTTTTTCATTCTCTCGGTCGATGTAGACGACGCGATCCGATATGTCGAGGAACTCGGTCGGCTCCTCAACTTCGGGATCATTCGGCAGGACGTAGATCGTGCCCAATTGCGAGGGTATGAACAGCCGGTTGCTGCCGTCGCCGGCGTGCGTTACCAGAATCGGTCGCTCGACGCGAAACTTCGTGAAAACTTTTTCAACTTCGATGTCGATTGGCGTCTCGGGCGTTTCGTTGTAGGGGCTGACGTCGTTCACGGCCGAGGCGGCCAGCGCGAACAATTCGCCGATCTTCACTTGGCGGTTCGCCGCCGAGTCGTCGCCAACCTGTCGAATCACGATCAAATCGAGGCTCGGTACCACCAACATATCGTTGCTGAACTTGCCCAAAGCGGCATACGCGTCCTGCGGTACGCCCGGCCAGGCACCCGTGGTGTTATTCCACCACAGGAACCCATAACGTGGGTTCAACTCCTGCGACGGACGCGTCGCTTCGGCTACCCAGTCGGCGCTGACGACCTTCTGCTTGTTCCACATGCCACCGTTCATAAACAACAGGCCGTAGCGCGCCAGGCTGCGGGCCGTGATGTGCAAGCCAGAGTACGCCAAGGGTACGCCGCTGCGTTCTTCCCAGGACCAATCTTCGCGCGGAATGCCGATCTTCTGGAACACGCCGGCTTCGAGCAGTTCGGGAATTGTCTGGCCGGTGGCCTGCTTGATCAGCGGGCTCAATAGCTGCAAGCCCGTGTTGTTGTACTCCCATTTCTCGCCGGGAGGGGCGTCCATCGGCAGATCGTGCAGGATGTAGCTCAGCAAGTCGCTGCGATTGAGTTGGGCATTGTCGCTGTGCGCGCCGGAGGTCATCGATAAGAGTTGCCGGACGGTGATGTCGCGCTTCGATTCGGGCGTGGCCGCCGGAAAGAACTCGCCCAGTTTGCTGTCGAGCGTCAGTTTGCCCTCGGCGATGGCCAGCCCGGCAGCCGTGCTCGAGAAGGATTTGGTCGTCGAATAGACCAGGTACTTGCTTTCCGGCTTGGCTTCGTCGAAGTACCACTCGCCCACGATTCGGCCATGACGCACGACCAGGCCCGTCTTGCTTCCGTTGGCTTTGAGCCAGTCGCCAACCTGCGCGACTTTCTCACCCGACATCGATTGAGATTCGGGCGTGTCGACCTGCCAATCATCCTTCGGGAACACGGTTTGAGCGTGGGCCAACCCGGTGATCCACTGCATGAGGACCAAGGTTAGCAGGGAAAGTCGGGCGACGGCGGATTTCATGCGACATCCTCGGGATGTAAGACTAGGCGGGGCCGGCGATTCGGCGGGTTTTCTGAAACCGCTATCATACGTAGGCCTTCCCACCGAACGCAAACAACCGCAGGGGCACGCGGTTTCTTCGTTCCTTTGTGGGACTTTTGGACGGCCAGTTTGGTGGTGTTAACGCATTGCCGGGTGTCTTGCGGCGATGCGCATTGGGACGCTCGGCGCCTGCGCGGTGGGTCGCCACCGTGGCGGATTCGCACGCACAACGAGCCGTTTTGGCCGCTGGCATGGGCTCACCAGCAAGCCCCTACTATCTGCGTTACTGACAAAGTCTCGCAATGACTTGCGCGACGGGTAGACAATTTCGCCGATTCGGGCATCCCGTTTGCTTCCTATGGCCCACGTCCAATGCGGATCGCGGGAGACTTGACTCTCCCAGACCTCAATTACGGAGGGAACCAAACATGCTCGTACTCAGTCGCAAGCAGGGTGAACAGATCAAGATTGGCGATGGCATCACCGTCGTGGTGCTCGGCGTTCGTGGAGGCGTTGTCAAGCTCGGCATCGACGCTCCAGAGCACCTCAGGATTCTCCGCGGTGAGCTGACCGAATGGGTCCATTCCACGCGGACGGAAGGCGACTCGCATAAGGCAGCCGTCAACGAAACGCTCGCGGTCTAGGCGGCGCGGGTGCCGTTCGGATGGTTCGCAGTATTGGCGTGCCCCGTAATTCATGTGGGTCACGGCAATATCGTGCCGATTCACGCGTTTCGAGGGCTAATCATCGAATCCCCCAAGGGCCGCAAACGCTCCGCCCTTGCTCCGACGCTAGCAAGCTGGTTAGAATGCGGGCTTTCCAGCCTGCGGCTCTTTGGGCCGGCAGGAGCTTCGCTGGCCGTCGAACACGGCATCGTGCGGAGCCTACCAGGGGTATGATTGACAGACGGAGTCGTGTGTGGGCACGAAACGAACGGGCAAAGGTCGCAGGAAGCAGGGTCGCAAGAAGCGCCGCATGCGCTCCAAGATCCGCCATCGCAAATAGGCCAAGCGCCAACCAGCGCGCGAAAAAGGGATGGGTCCAATTTCGCCGAGAATTGGATGTATCCCTTTTTTTGCTGCGCTCGTGGGTCATCCCTTCAGGCCGCTGGTGGCGATGCCGCGGATGAACGTCCGCTGGGCGAAGAAGAACAGGATCACGATCGGCAGCGTGAACAGCACGGCCGCCGCCATCAGTAGGTTCGTTTGGCTGGAATACGAACTGACGAACTGTTCCAGACCATACGCCAGCGTGAATCGCTCTGGATCGTTCAGATACAATAGCGGTCCGTTGAAATCGTTCCATGAGGCGACGAACTGAAACAGAGCGACGGTTGCCAGTGCCGGCTTCGATAGCGGCAGCACGATCCGCCAGAAGACGCCCAACTCGCTGCAGCCATCGAGCCGCGCGGCTTCGATCAACTCCTCGGGAATCGTCAGAAAGAATTGTCGCAGCAGGAAGATCGAAAACGCGTCTCCCAGGAAGGTCGGCACGATCAGCGCCCCCAGCGAATTGTAAAGTCCTAGTTCGCCCAGCAGCAGAAACCGGGGGATCATCGTCACGTGCCAGGGCAACAGCATCGTGGCGATCAGCACGCCGAACACCGCGTTGCGAAGCGGCCACCGCATCCGCGCGAACGCGTAGGCCGCCAGCGAACAACTCCAGAGCGTGCCCAACACGCTGCCGGCACACAGCACCAGCGAATTACGCAGATAGCGAAAGTACGGCATCGTCGTAACCGCCTCGACGTAGTTCTGCGCACGCCACTCGACTGGCAGCGCCGTATGCGGATCGGCGGCGATCTCGGCGGCCGGTTTGAACGACGTCAGCACCATCCACACCAGTGGCGTAACGAAGACGACCGCCGCCAGTATCAACAGCGCATGGGCTACGAAACCAGGAGGACTACTGCGTCTCACGTTCGGCCTCCAGTCGGGTTTGGATGCGACGGGCGGCGATGTCCAGGGCTTCCGCAGGCGGCGTCAAATTGTACATCGCGTCTTCGGCGGACCGAATCACTTCGTCCTGAAAAAACTGGGCACCGGGCACCCGCGGCGTTGGCACTTGATGCGGGCTGCCGGCCAACGCCACGAACGTGCGGAACATCGGGTGGCGAGCAAGGTAAGTTTGAAACGTCGGATGTTCAACCACCCGTTGCGATGCCGGGATCCAACCGCCCCCGGCGCAAGCGCGAGCGGCCTGGTCTTCGTGGCCGCCGAAACCACTCCAGAACTTCATGAATGCCCAGGCTCCGCGCGGGTTTTTCGCCCCGCGCGGCACGACGAAAAAGTTGCCGTTGACCCAGCCCGCATCGCGCAGGCCACCATCGGGCGGCGGCAGCGGCACAACTCCGTAACGCGGCACCGGCTCACCTCGCTTGCGGGCCGCCTCTTGCACGGCCGCAATCTCGGCCACGCGCCACTGGCCGTCCATGATCATGGCATAGCGTCCTTCGAGCAGCGGGAAGGCCGCGCCCGGCAGGGCCTGGTCACCCTTGCGGAAACGGGCCACCTGGTCGGCGCCGTAACGTCGACTGTAGGAGGCCATCCAATCGAGCGCCGCGACAATCTTTGGACTGTCGACCGTCACACGCCCGGTCGTCGCATCGTAGAAATGCCCGTCGAACACGATGCCCCACGACCACAGCCGCCGTGGGTCGGGCAAGTAGCCGTAGCGCCGCAGCGGGCCGTTGCCGGGCGGCGCGATGGTCGTGGCCGCGTGATCGAGCTCGTCAAGCGTTTTGGGCGGGGCAAGGCCGTGCTCGTCGAGCACGTCGGCATTGTAGTAGAGCGCGCGAACGTCGAGTCCGTTGCACAGCGCGTAGAGCCGTCCCTGGTAGCTGCCAATCTCGCGCGCGGCCGGAAACAACCACGACTCGAGCTGCTCGTACTCCTCGGAGCTGGCCATCTCGTCCAGCGGCACGAGAGCCTCGCGATGTGCCCAATCGGCGACGATTGGATCGTCCTGATTCAAAAGATCCGGCGGATCGCCGCCTGCCACGCTGAGAAAGAATTTCAGGTCCAGGTTGTTTCCCGGCATGGCCACCGGGCGGACGAAGAACTCCCCTTGGCTGGCGTTAAACCGCTCGCAAATCTCCTCGACCACGGGGCGGTCCTTGCCGCCCCAGAAATGCCAGAACACGACCTCGCTGCGGTCCGGCGGAACTTCGAACCGGGAGTTGGCGCCTTCGCGAAACGCGAGCAGAATCACCGCGATGATTAGCACGGCGGCGGCGAGCTGTTTGTATTCGCGAAGCGTCATGGCGTGCCAGAACCCCACTTACAGGCGGCCGCTGGTTTGGTAGTAAACCCAGTATCGCGACGAGCGAAATAATCCCCAGGTCACCAAAACAATCAACACGAACATCGTCCACGCGATCGCCGAGGCATAGCCCATCTGCAAGTACTTGAACGCCGCCAGGAACACATACAGCGAGAGCATCAGCATCGAGCCGGCGGGCGCGCCCTGCCCTTCGCTGACGATGTACACCTGCGTGAATGCCTGCACGGCGTGAATCAATCCCATCACCAGGTTGAAGAAGATCACCGGCGAGAGCATCGGCAGCGTGATGTGCCAGAAGCGTCGCAGCGGTCCGGCGCCATCGAGCTCGGCCGCTTCGTAGAGCTGCGCCGGAATGTCGCCGATGGCTGCCAGGTAGATGATCATGAAATTGCCGACGCCCCAGATGCTCATCAGCACCAGCGCGTCTTTCGAGCCAAACCCCCACTGGCCGCGAAACCAGCCGATCGGCCAGGCCGCTTCGGCCGTGCTGTTGAACCAGCCGGGGGCCGGCAGACCGACGCTGGTGAGCAGGTAGTTGACCAGCCCGGCTTGTGGATCGAGCAGCCAGAGCCAGAGGATCGAACTGGCCACGGCGGGCACGACCGACGGCAGAAAGAAGATCGTGCGATAGACGGCCCGGCCGCGCACATTCCACGAAAGCATCACGGCCAGTCCCACGCCGAGCACGATCGACAGCGGCACGCTGACCAGCGCGAAATAGCTGGTGTTCCAGACGGCCTGCCCAAACCGCTGGCCGGTCACCAGTTCCTCGGCCAATTGTTCGTAGTTGGCCGTCCCCACGTACTGGGGCGGCGACAGCATGTCGTACTTCGTAAAGCTCCACCCCAGCGACGCGACGAACGGATAGCCAATGAGCGTCACGAAGCCCAACAGCCAGGGTGCCACAAAGGGCAGCGCGGAGAGCAGCTTGCGAAGTTGCCGCCGAGAGTTGCGGGTCGTGGTTGAGGAGTCGAACGCCACAAACGAGTTTCCTGGTCAGGTGCCAAAGTGCGTGAACATTGTACCGAACGATCCAAGTGCGCGCACGGCGGGCCAAGGACAAGTTGATGGATGGAACGTGCTTCGATTGAAAGGGGCCCGGCGGACAAGGTCAACCAGTGGACGAGGGGGCAGAATCCAACCGCTGGGCAGGCGCGAAAGAAATGCTCGCAGAATGAGCGCGCATTGGCAGATTGACCAACAAAAAGTTTGGTGCGGCTGCTCTTTGGACGAGCCGGGATTGTTCTTTAAGGTTGGTTAGACAGTTGATCACTCCTCGACCATCGGCCAAAGAGCAGCTGGTGCACGCGGGATGATACCCGTCACTCGTCTGAGGCGTTAGGTGCCCGGCATTTCCAATCCATCCCTCACTGGGCCGGGTGGTTTCTCAGACACGGGCGGACAAGCCTGGCACAACGACTCCCACATGCCGCCGACTTTCGGCAAGCACGATCGGAGCGGCGTGAATCAACGAGACGAAAAACACTGCGGCTGGCGCCCGCCGCAGGGCATTTGTCCCAAGCACGGGGCCAAGACGTCCCCGTCTCAACGAAACGCTACGCTTCGCGTGACCACGCCTGGCCACCAGACTAAAACGCATTGTGCGGGAAGTGGTGGCCCGATTTCAAGGAAAGGTTTTCGCAGCGGGCTCAGAAGAGGCTCGCGTCCGGCGTTCCGTTTGATACTCCGAGGGCGATTGCGCCTGTCCGCCAGACCAAAAGCCATCGTGTGGGAAGCGGTGGATCGATTTAAAAGTCGACGGTTCACGCGATCACAAAAAAGGCTTGCGCCCCCTTACGTCTATCCATACCTCTTTGCTACCTTATTTCTCTCAACTGGGGGGAATTGTCGCCGATACTCGTCAGTTGGATGCCCCCGCGGCGCTGGTAAAGACGGAATTGACGTGTTCGATCGACTGGCGAAGCTCGTTTTCGAGCGCGCTTAGGTCTGCCAATTTGTATGCGTCGCCTTGCTCGAACATCCCAAATGGCAAGAAGAGGTGCATTGTTTGCGTCCCTCCGTCATGATAGTCGATAGATAGCTCACCAAGGTAAGCGTAATCGGCTGGCTGTGAATTCACTGCTTGTCTCAACGGCCGAGCAAGTAGGTCTTCGAGAAGTTTCGAATCTGTAACACGAAACATAATCACCTCGCCCGGATGACGATTGCCAGGAACCGAGATCGTCGCATTGGAAATGCGGCGCACGCCCTGATTCTTCACTTCGCCAAAACAGCCACACGCAATTACCGATAGCGCGGCTAGCAGCACGATGATTAATGCTCGTTTCATGGCCGGTAAATCGATCCCTTTGGACCGCGAGAACATCTAGATTCTTGTGTGGGGAGTAATTAAAGGGGGCGCAATGGCGCAAACCTTTTGATCGCCGGCGGGCGGCGTTGGCCGTACGATGAATGGCACGCCTCGCGTGGCTCGCACGCTTCTGGGCGGCTAAGTTCATCATATCCGCAATCGGGCCCGCGAGGGACTTAAGTGGCGCAAAAAAACAGCGGCCCGGTCCAACTTGGGACCAGTCGCCCGAGCCCCGGCGACACTGCCACGGGACAGCACGACTCGTCATGGACGCGACAGTCGCCACGGAACGGCTCGATCTGATAGTCAAGCACGTGAATATTGCACCCAAGGCTTCTAGACGCCGCGCGGCAGCGCAAGGCCGCTGAAACGGGTTGCCAGTGAAGAAAGTTGCGAGGGTTTCAAAATCACTCGCACAAGTCACCGCAAAACGTTTTTCGAAAACGCAGGTGAAATCGAGCCACCACTTCCGCTAAGCTCGCAAGCAATCAACACAACTGGGTATTGAAAGAGCCTGGGCCCACTAGCCAGGTATCGGCAGAGCCCGCTTCCGGATTCATTTCGGCGGCGGGCTCGTTGCATTTAGGGAGCTTGCCATGACACGTCGCGATCTTGACGATTCCATGCCCGACGACGATCTGTCGGCCAAATCAATCGATCCAACGGCATCAATCGAGCAATCGGCCAATGATTCCACGATCGACGAGGCGCGAAGCGATGAAGAAGCGGACGCCGGTGACACATCTGGTGAAATTGGAACTGACGATGCGGAGAGCCCCGAGGCAAGTGCCTTTTTGAACGCGGTGTCGGCCTCCCTGAATGCACAGGATAAGACAGATAGTGAAGCGGCACACAACTCCGCTGATGACGGCAGTTCGAATCCGGCAGTCCCCGGGACCAACTCCACGAACGCGGCCGATTCGGAGACAGCCGCTAAAGCCGAACCGGCCCAAGAGGAACTGCGGAGGTCCAGCGGAAAGAAATTCGACTTTGGCCCGCGGCGGCTGCCGCCCCCGACTCCGTTTGAACAGTTGGTGATGGATATGTCGGCCGCACGCCGGGCGGGTCCATCGCCTCCGTCGGCAGCACCGGAAGCATCCCCGCCAGTTCACTCCGCGTTTGCGCCGTCAGAGTCGCGGCCAAGCTTTGCGGTGTCGCCTTCGATCGAGTCGGCCGCCGGGGCGTTCACGGTCAATGTGCAGGTCAGCCTGACCGACGAGGCGATTCGCCGAGTTGCGGAGGCGGCCGTCCGAGAGCTAGCCGGCGTGAGTCACAAACAGCTCGAGATCGTGGCCAAACGCCTGTTCGACCTCGATCAGGAGATCTTTGCCCGCGAGGCCAATCGACGCGCCTTGTATCGCTACTGATCGCTCTGAGCTTTAGGAATCACGGACTTCGCAGGCCTTCACGGGCAGCCCATGTACAGCTTCGACCCACAGGAATGGGAGCAGCACTATCGCCGGGCGACCGGACCGGCCAGCAAACACGTCGATCGGCTGCTCGACCGTTTTCAGGAATCGCTCCGCGATTGGTTGCACGCGGCGCTCAACTGGCCGGAGGAGGACTGGCGAACCGATTTGGCGAGGTTTCTTGATCATTCACGAGGAGCGGGCGTGATCGTCGAGCCGGACGGACGAGCCGCGCTGGAATCGCTCCTGAGATCGCGAGCCAGCGGCAAGGGCCTCTTGGCCGACCGAACGCAGGGGCGGATCTCGAAACCTCCATTCCAGTTAGCGGCAGTCGAATTCTACAACGACGGTCAGGATACAGACGCCACTGTCGACTACCGTGCCGAACCGACCGAGCCGGAATTAAGTTACGAGCTCGCCGGTTCTGGCCCGGAGACGTCGGAAGCGTATCAACGGAAGGTCAAGCAGATCCTTGCCGTGCTCGACGAGTTCGTCGCGCGAATCTGGGAACAGAAACGTGGGATCGTCCGCTCGCGCGAGCGGAACTGGTTGCAGTTCCGTTACTACTCGGAAAAGGACGACGGCCGATTGGTGATCGTCGTGTCGCCCGAGTTTACCGCGCGTGATACCGCGCTGGCGATTCTCGCCGAAGCGTACGCTTCCGGATCGAATCGGATCAACGCCGAGGTGCTCGAGAAGAAGCTGCTGACGGCTGAGGAAATCGAGAAGCAGTACGCCGAGCTTCAAACCAAGGCCTTCAAAGAGGCGGCAGGTCAAGCGGCATTTCTCGCCGAGTTCTACGTTAGTTCGCTGGCGTCACTCACGCCAAGTGGCGAGCTGATCGTCAACATCGACGATGTCCAAAGAAATGGATTTCAATTCGAACACTTACTACTCGCGCTTCCGCTGATGGCCTATCTGCGGAAGCCGATCAAGCGTCTCTTGGTTGTTCTGTCAAGCGGTAAAAAACTTCGGTTGTCTGGAAAAGCGTTAGACCTGCTGCACAAACTAGCGCCAAGTCAGCGGAGCAGGTTGCTCAAAAAGGCTCAATCGGCAAAGAGTGAGAGCGAAGCGATTGCCGTAATCGAGCAAGGTGTCGCAGCTGCCGAAAAGAGTCAAGCCCACCACATCGCAACCAACAAGAACTGGCTCTCCACACTCAAGGGCGGGCCATGGTCACCGAAGTTTGCCGAACTGTTCGAGCGCGCTGGAATGAACCTCGCAGATGCCGCTAATATCGTGAGAATTCCCGATCATCGAGGCCCACACTCATTCGAGTATCATGATGAGATTTATAGGAGACTGGCGGCTGCGACGAAGGGAAAAAGGATGCCTGTACGCAGAGAATCGCTAGTTCGTGAGCTTCAAAGAATTGCAAAAGAAGTTCAGACTAAAGGGACAAAACTACATGGCCTGCTTTATAAATGACTTGTGAGAGCAAGAAGTACCTATGTCCGCAACCTACTACCGCCTGGTTTCTGATTTTGAAAACCTTCCCGATCAATGGTTCCTGCGGGGGCCGCTGTCGGCTGATGGTGAAACAATCGACCCATGCGAGTTCACCGAAGGTGTGCCCTATACGGGGCCGGTACCAGTGCGCGTGCCGGTTCGTCAGTTAGGGAAGGAGGCGGCGTTTTCGCTCGGCGCTCTCGACTTGCCGGTGGTTTCGCAAACGGTGCGGGAGATTATCGAACGAGTGGCGCCGGGCGCAGCGGAATACTTCCCGGTCATCATCGAGGGAGCCAAGTGCAACTACGCGATCCTAAATATCACCCGTCGCGTGGAGTGCCTGGACGAGGGACGCTCGGAATTCACCCTGTGGACTGAGGAGGACGACTCTCCCGAGCTAGTTGGCCATTACCGGATGATCTCGATGGTCTGCATCGATCATAGCCGCGCCGCAGGTCACCATCTGTTTCGTCTCAGCCGCTGGACGCTGGATATCTTGGTCTCCGACACGTTGAAATCGGCGATTGAGGATCTACCCAACCTGGGCGTGGCCTTCATCGCTGTGACGTGAGATTTAAAGCCCGCGCGAATTAGACCCTTTCCGACCGCGGAATTCAGTCCCGTCCCGCCCCCAACTCGCATCGCGTTGAATTACCCCTCCGTACTACACTTGGGGTGGACTGACTCGGTTCGGCGCAATCACCTGATGAAAATCCTGCCTACCAAGAATGCCCGCCGGCGGTTGTCGGTCGCCCGCGATGACAATGGAGTTCCCCACATCTCGGACGGTTCGTGGCGGCCGCGCTCTATGGGCTGGGCTACTTGCATGGCATGCCGCGCCGGCCTAGCAGCGCTTGCCGCCTGCGGCTGGCGTCGTCTTTATCGCCGCGAGCCCACGACAAATCGCGACAATAAATCAAAGAAGGTCGCGCACTGACGTGTTCTCGGTGCCCACGACGGATCGAATCGCCTAGAAGGCCCCGTAAATCAGCGTATCGGTTGCACCCCGCATGCGGAGTAATTACAATCGCACGCACTTCACGGCCAACCTTGGCCCGCCCGTCGAAACCGAGACCAGCTAATACGTCAAGCCTTCACGTCATTGTCTTAAGCAACTTTCGTCGCGGTTGCTTGCTCGGTTTCTAGTCCCTCCGTCCATTGTAAGCGAGGCCAAAGTGCGCTTCCTGGTTCTTTCTGTGTCAGTTGCCATTCTGTTCAGCGTGGTGTCGTCGGCCTCGGCCGTCACGATTGATTGGTCGCCGGTGGGCAACCCTGGCAACGCTGCCGACTCGACCGGCTACGGTGCCGTAGGCTACTCGTTCAACATCGGGACCTACGACGTCACCAACAGTCAGTACGTCGAGTTTCTCAACTCCAACGATCCCACCGGGGCAAATTTGCTCGGGCTGTACAACTATTCGATGGGCTATTCGGCCGTTTATGGCGGCATTGACTACGATCCCGGCGCCGCGAACGGCAGCAAGTACAGCGTGATCTCCGGCAGCGGCAACCATCCGGTGAACTGGGTTAGTTGGTATGACGCAATTCGGTTTGCAAACTGGCTTAACAACGGCCAAGCACCCGGCGGTACCGAGACGGGAGCTTACACACTTGGTCCGTTGGACGCAGGTGGTACGCCAATCAATGGCCGGAGCATCGTACGGAATGCTGGAGCCACCGTGTTTCTAACGAGCGAGGACGAGTGGTACAAGGCCGCCTACTATAATCCGCTCACGAGCTCGTATTTTCACTATCCGACCAGTAGCAGTACGGGTCCCACGCCAACCAGTCCTACCTCAACACCGAATGCGGCGAACTTTAATCGTAGTGCTGGTCCAACCGACGTGGGCGCTTACAGCTCAACAGCAAGCCCTTTCGGCGCGTATGACATGGCGGGAAACGTCTGGCAATGGAACGAGACTAGTACTTACTCTCATCGAGGCCTGCGCGGTGGTTCATACAGCTCCATCTCGTTTCTCGACTTGTACTTCACGTATCGAACGGATTACTACCCAAGTTTCGAGCGGGACGATATCGGCTTCCGCGTCGCCATGATTCCCGAGCCCTCAACCTGCGTCCCCGCCGCGCTCGGCCTAGCAGCGCTTGCCGCCTGCGGCTGGCGTCGTCGTTATCGCGCCCTGGTCCTGCCCATGGAATTGACCCGACCGCAACGTGGCGATTCAGCTTGAAGTCCGGGAGAACAAACCGGGCGGCAGGCATCGCGGTCGCCCGTGTTGCGATCCAGCGGCCGCTACGATTCGTAGAAGAAATTAGGTGCTGCCGACGGTCGCGAGGTTGTGCTTTGCTGTGCGGCCCGCTCCGCTTGCATCGCTGGTGCCGCTAATTCGCATCCTCTCAAATAGCCCTCCGTGCTACACTTGGGGTGGACTGACTCGGTTCGGCGCAATCACCTGATGAAAATCCTGCCTACCAAGAATGCCCGCCGGCGGTTTTCGGTCGCCCGCGATGACAACGGGGTTCCGCACATCTCAGCCGGCTCGTGGCGGGCCGCGCTCTATGGCTTGGGCTACATGCATGGCATGGATCGGCCCACGCAATTGCTGTTTTCGCGGGCGGTGGCCAGCGGGCAGTCGGCCGAGCAGATTGCCGACAAGCCCGAGCTGGTCGAAATGGACCGCTTCTTCCGCCGCACGGGGCTGTATTTGAATCTCGATGAGGAAGTGGCCGAGCTCGACGACGAGACGTTCGACCAGTTGACCACCTACTGCGAGGGCGTCAACGACGGGATGAAGGACTCGGGCCGCTCGTTGCCGATGTGGGCGACCGGATTCATTCCGCAGCCCTGGAACCAAAAGAGCGTGCTGCTAATGGGGCACCTGCTCAGTTTCGGCGGGCTGGTCGTGGGGCAGCAGCAAAACGAGCGAATCATTCTCGACCTGATTCATGCGGGCGTGGCCGACGATAAGCTGCGCGAGCTGTTCAGCCCGATGCTCGACGACGCCGACATCGGCCTGTTGCGGCAGCTCAAAATTGCCAGCCAGCTGTCGGACGAAGCCCTGGAGCTGATCACCGACCTGCCCCGCCTGGCCGGCAGCAACGCCTGGGCGGTCGCCCCCAAGCGCAGCGCGACCGGGTCGGCCCTGTTGGCCTCCGATCCACACCTGGAAGTTAACCGTCTGCCGGCCATCTGGTACGAAGCGGAACTGCACTGGGAAGACGGCCACTACGTGCTGGGCGCGACGCTTCCGGGTTGTCCGCTGTTCGCCGTGGCCCGCACGCGCGACGTTTCGTGGGGTGTGACCTATTTGAAAGGCGACACCAGCGACCACTTCATCGAAGACTGCCGCCAGTCGGGCACCGGCGCGTGGCAATACCGTCGCGGCGACGAATGGCACGACTTTCGAATCCGCGAGGAAACGATCGTTCGCAAAGGGAACAAGCCCGAGGTGATGGGCGTTCTTTACAATGATCTGGGGACGCTCGAAACCGATCCGCGTCCGGGCGAACCCGGCTACTACCTGTTGAACTCCTGGGTGGGAGACATGAAGGGGGCGGGCCGCTCGATATCGACCTGGCTCGACTTTGTGTTCGCGCCCGACGCGCTCAGCGCGATGGACATTGCCCGCGAGTGTCCGCTGCCGACGCTGGTGTGGGTGTTTGCCGATCGCGAGGGACACATTGGGTTGCAGGCCGGCGGTTGGTTTCCGAAACGGGCAAAGAACCACAACGGCCTGCTGCCGGTGCCAGCTTGGGAGGGACGGAATCACTGGCGCGGTTTGATCTCCAGCCACTTGCTGCCGCGCATCTACGATCCGCCACAAGGCTACGTGGCCACGGCCAACGAGAATATCAATCCGCCCGGCGGGCCGGTATTTATCACGCAGCCGGTGCCCAACTATCGCAAGCGGCGGATCGACGAGCGACTCGCGGAGCTGAATCCGGCCACGATCGCCGACATGCAGGCGCTACAATACGACGTTGTGAGTCTGCAAGCCCGCGACCTGTTGGGCGTGTTCCTGCCGCACATGCCCGACGGCGAGCTGAAGGAGCGCCTGGCGCGGTGGGACTGTAGCTACTCGCCCACCAGCCACGAGGCGACGTTGTTTTCGCAGTTTTACCGCAATGTGCTGCTGGAGGTGTTTGGCCATGAGCACGGGATCGGCTGGCGACGAATGATGTATTTGTGCAGCCGCGTCGGTTTTTCGACGATGGTGCTCACGGCGATCGACAAGCTGCTGGTTCGCCAGGATTCGCTGTGGTGGCGAGGGCGAGACAAGTCGAACTTGATTCGCCGCGCGGCGGCGGCATTGGCCAGCGAGCGCGATGCACCGTGGTCGACCATCAACAGCTTTCAGTTTACCAACCGCTTCGTCGAGAGCCGGCTGGTGGGTCGCGCCTTCGGCCTGCACACCAGCGAGATGCCGCTGCCGGGCTGCTACGCCACGCCGTTCCAGGGCCACTTGCTGCGCGTCGCACGGCGCGAGGCATCTTTCGCACCGAGCTACCACTTCGTCACCGACATGGGGACCGACGAAGCCTGGACGAACCTGCCCGGCGGCCCCAGCGAAAGCATCGTGAGCGGGTTCTACAAAAACGACATCCCCCGCTGGTTTACTGGGGAATACAAAGGGCTGCGGGTGGAGCGGGTGAATGGGGAGTAGTACGGAAGTAGCACGGCGATCTAAGTGCTACGGACTGTCTTCGACGAGCTGGATGGCCCCATCGTCGCAGGTGGCGAGCCGATATTTCTTGTTCGCTTCAACAACTCCCGAAATCACTAGCTTGTCGTCAGATGCGTCCTTCCTCTGAAGTACGAATGTATGCGTGCCCGGTTCGACCAATCCCAGCGGGACATAGGTAACGAATGAGCCGCGTTGGCGTTTCATTGCGGTGCCATCGACCTCGATGATTTGGTAGCCGGTATCGTCTGAAGCGCGCACGGAAACGTCATTGATGTAAGCTGATCGCGGGCTGGATGAACACCCCGCGAGAGTTATTGCAACAACAAGGCTCGTACGGCTGGAAATCATAGGCGAAACCTGCGCGTTCCGTTGAGTCGCTGGAAGATTCTATCGGCGGCGCTTAATCGTGGAACGTCAGTACTCCCATTCAGGGAATTCGGCCCCTTCCGAATCGCGTCACCTCGCTGCTATGCTGGAAGGATGAACGACGAACGAGGGGAAGAATCTGAGTGGTCTCCGGCCCCGCCGGAACTGACTCCCGAGGTTGCCGCCTGGCAAGCGGCCCAAGCGGCCGGCGACGGGGCCCGCGGATCGGAATTCATGCAGCGGGAGTTGATGGCCGCTGACGTCGCCGAGCACCGCCCTCGGCGGGTTTTTCTGCCGGTATTTCTGTTTGTCGCCACCTGCCTTTCGACGTTCATTGCCGGGTCGCTCGATTGGGACCCCGGCACCTACGTCGTCAACGACACCATCGGCCAGAAGATTGCCCAGAACTGGCGGCAAGGGCTGATCTATGCCGGGGCCGTGATTGGGATTCTGCTCACGCACGAGATGGGACACTTTATCCAAACGCTCCGCTACCGGGTGCCGGCCAGCCTGCCGTTCTTCATTCCCGTTCCGTTTCTGCTCACAGGTACGATGGGGGCCGTCATTGGCATGGAAGGCTCGCGCGCCAACCGGCGTCAACTGTTTGACATCGGCATTTCCGGACCCTGGGCCGGGCTGATCGTGGCCCTGCCGATCATCTGGTTTGGCATCCAGCGGGCGACTGTCATGCAGGCGAACGCCGATATCGTTTTGGGCGATCCGCTGATCTTCAAGCTGATGGCGCCCGGACATTGCCCCCGACGCGATCCTCAACAAGAACAACCCGCTACTGATGGCCGGCTGGGTCGGCATGCTGATCACGGGGCTGAACATGCTGCCGATCAGCCAACTCGATGGCGGACACGTCATCTATGGGCTGTTTGGCCGCGGCGCGAAACTGGTCGCCCGTTCGTTCATGGTGCTGGCGATCCTGTTCATCATCTTTGGCGAGCACTACAACTGGACGCTGATGCTGGTGATCGTGATCATGCTCGGCGTCGATCACCCGCCCACGCGCGACGACAACGTGCGGCTGGGCTGGAAGCGCTGGCTATTTGGCTTCGTATCGCTGGCGATTCCGGTGTTCTGCTTCACGCCGATCCTGATTTCCTAGGTATTGCAAGACTCACGAGGCGTGAGTCTTGTCGGCGATCGCCAACCGCTGGCTGATGGGCGGGTGGCTGTGGAAGAGGAACACTTCCAGCGGGTGCGGATCGGGATCGTCCTTGTTCAAGCGGGCCAGCTTGCGGAAGGCGGATTGGTAGGCTTCGCGCAGGCCAGTTCGCTCAAGCGCATAGCGGTCGCACTGGCGCTCGTAGCGGCGGCTGATGACGTTTTGCAGCGGTTCGAGCAGCAGGGAGAACACGGTCAGCACCAGCATCAGCAGCGGCAATGTGCTTGACGGCAAATCGTGCGGCGAGATGGGGCCGTATTGGCTCTGAGCCCACGCCAAGAGCACCTGATTGCAGACCCAAAAGCCCAACAGGCTGTAGACCAGCCCGGTAAGGATCATTTTGCGAATGTGACGAAACACATGATGGCCGATCTCGTGGGCGAAGATCACCTCGATCTCGTCGGGCGTGAACCGATCGAGCAGCGTATCACCCATCAGCACCCGCCGCGTGCGTCCCAGGCCGGCGAGCATGGCGTTGGCCTTGGTTGTCTCTTCGCTCAGTCCCAGTCGATAGACGCCCTGGATTGAAAGCCCCGTGCCAGCGGCCAGCCGTTCCATGCGATCGTTGAGCTCCGGGCTATCGAGCCGTTCGACCTTGTAGAACAACGGCACGATCAGCACTGGGGCCAATTGTCCCATCAGCACGGTGACGACAAAGAACGCGCCGGCCGCCGCCAGCCACCACCAATCGCCGACGAGCCAGATGATCCAATACAGCGCCACGACGAGCAGCAAGCCAAAAACCATCGCCAGGCCGTTGCGTTTGAAGTATCGCCATAGCCAGCGTCCAAACGTTTGCTGGCTCAAGCTGTAGTGATGTTCCAGTGTGTAGCCGGAGTAGAGCGAAAGTGGAAACGAAACCGCCATGTGCACGAGCGTCGTAATGGCGAAGATTGCCGCCAATCGCAATGTGTATGACGGCATCGTTTCGCCAAGCCACGCATCGAGCGGCACGGCCACGGCCAGCGCCATGACCGTCAGAAATGCGACATCGAGCACCTTGTCGATCAGATCGCAAAGCAGAGATCGTTTGCCATACTGCTTGGCCTCGGCAAGTTGCTCGGGCGTCATTTCAACCGGTTCGGTCTCCGTCGCCGTGCCGACGGGAGACTGCTCTGCGTCGTCGTTTGGATGTTCAGTCGTGGTCATCAGGAGATTGAATGCTGACGGGTCGAATCGAACGCTGGGAATGGTTCACAGTGTAGGCTGCGAGACACCATCGGCCCAGTGTTCGAGTAACTGGAATTGACGGCCAAAGTCGTTTTCTTCGCAGTCGAGCGGGGTTTTGAAGAAGCTGCTGAGAAACGTGAGCGTGCCAACTTCGCCGGCCCGCCAGGCCCGCTCGGTGAAGCGCACCAGGTCGAGCACCAGTGGGGCCGCCAACAGCGAGTCGCAGCCTTGCCAGGTGAATTGCAGGGTCATCGGCGTGCCGAAGAAGCCTTTGAAATGGACGTGATCCCAGGCGGTTTTCCAATCGCCCAGGCTTTGAATGTATTCGAGCGACACCAGCGTCTGCGGCATGTAGCCGAGAATGGGCCGCAGCAGCCGATCCTTGGCCGCCGCCTTCGACTTCTTGGCCGGGCTTTGCGCCAGGACTTTTCCGTCGAGGTTGCCGAAGATGTTGTGCCCTACCCAGCTCATCACCTCCAAGTTGCGGGCGGCGAACATCGGCGCGAGCGTGCTTTTGAGCAAGGTTTCCCCCGTCTTGCCGTCGAAGCCCGACTGCCGCGTGCCGCGGTCGGCCACCAATTCCCGAATGGCGAGTGGCGTGCCACCGACCGAGGGCGTGAAGTTCACGTACGAGCAGCCCAGGTCCACCGCGGCGATCGCATACAGCGAACTGGCCGGCAATTCACAGCGGCGCGGCTTGTCGAGCAGCTTGTCCAGGTCCTTCCACCGCTCGGGCAGATCGTCTCCGGCGGTGGTCGCCTCGGTTGAAGCGACGTTCACCACGACCGTGTGCGCCAGCTTGTGCGCGGTCTGAAAATCCTTCAGGTCCTGCTGGATCCGTTCGATTGCCGAGCGCGGCGTGTCGCGCACGGCCCGCAACTTCGGATCGGCGAACGCTTCGATCGTTTCGCCGACGTTCACCAGCACGCCCGGCCGTAGATTCTTTTCGACCTTTTCGAGATCGGATTTGCAGCGTGCGATTACATTAGCATCGATTGCCTTGTGTTCGGAGTGCATCCGTGCGGCATGTTCGTAGAGCGAGCCCTCGCGAATATCGTGGCCGCCAAGGACGAAGTCCTTCCAGTCGGCCAGTTCGACGCCGGCGAACCGCGGCAGCGCGCTCACCAGCCCGGCCGATTCCATCAGACCCTTTGCGCAAGGCGTTCAATCCGACGATGGCGGTGGTGGCCACGCCTCCCTTGGCCCCGATCAACCAGATGCCGATGCGAGAACGGGCCATGACAAAGTTCCTCCTGAGTGGCCAGTTGCATGGCGCCCGTCAAAGGCTATCCTGACGCCGAATGTGTCGCCGCTATTCGCCATCGGTGCCGGATTTCATCAACGCTTGCAAGGCCTCGGCCGGATACAGGCAAAATGCATATTCGCGCGATGCCAGAATCGATTGCGCGCGAAGCGTGTCGGCCAGTAGCTCACGTTGTGCCAGCAGGGACTGCCGAATCGGTGCGACGATCGGTTGCAGTCCGGCATTCGCGGTTCGGATGTGGTCGCCGCGAAGTTTGGCATTGCTCTCCGTAGGCGCGGTCTCAACCCACTGCCGCTTGTTGCGAATGAGCGAAGCGGCTTGCGGATCGGCGTTTCCTTTGACGAAGCGTTCCGGCTGGTATGTCAACTCGCGCAGCTGCTGATCGAGTCGTCGGGCGTCTTCCTGCGATACTGCCGGCCGCGCAATCGGCAGCCGCAACGTGGCGGTGAGCGTCATGTAACAGGGGGGTTTGATGCCGAAGAATCGGCTGATCAACAGGTCGGTTACCTGATCGTACTTCGCTCCGCCAATCCCGTGCATGAACAGGTCGCCCAAGCACAAGCGGGCAAACAGCGTCGTAATCAGGGCCCGCGTCCGTAGCCGCAATCCGCCAGCGGCCAGCTCGACCAGCTGCCCTGCCGCACGATCGACATCACCCTCGGGCTGCAAGGCCAGCGCATGCTCGATTCCGGCTCGATCGGAAAGCACGATTTCATCTCCGCGTTGCCGCACAAACAACCTGCGGCGGCGCGGATTGTCGCGATCCCAAATCCAGAACGGCGCTTCGAGCCAGCCGTCGTCGATGGCCAGGTCTGGAACCGGGTGGGCCGCGCTACGGACGTGATTTTCGGAGCGATAGTCGGCCACCGACCGATTGTATTGTTCCCATAGCCGCGGCAAATGCGCGAGCAGATGGCTGGTAAACCAAAAGAATGACGGAAGTCCGCAGACCCGGCTTTGAGGAATCTCGAGCGTGGTTGTGCCCCAAAGTCCCTCTTGCTGATGCCGAGCCTGCGCGAGACACTCGCCGAGATTGTTGCCTGCCTTGGACCGCTCGACGACCAGCGGCCAAAAGTCGCGAATCAGGGGATTGGGCACCAGCGGTGCGAGCAACTCCGCGGTCCGCCGGCCGAACGACTCCAGGCACGAGCGATCGACGATCTCTCGCTCTTCGTAGGGAATCTCGGTCGACTGCCGATCGAACGGTACGATTTCCACGCGCGGATCTGACACCGACCCGGTCGGCACTCGTAGGGACGCGGTTTTGATCGTGTCGCTGTCGATCGCCAGGTTGATCGCCACCCCGCCGTGACGATGGGCCAGGTGACCGAGCACGAAGTTCTTAAACCACACCCCGGGGTGAAACAGCTGCGGTTGATGGCCGGCGAGTAGCACGGGTGTTTCCGGCGCCATCGGCGGCAGCGGCACGTCGCGGTAGGCGCGGGTGTAATCCCAGGCCGCTTCCATCAATTCACGACGCGCGTCGACGGCCAGGTGCGAAAGCGGCCGGCCACCGATGTCGTAATCGTAGTTGGCGGCCGCGGCGGCATTGCGCTCGATCAATTCGCCAATTTCGACGAGCGGCGGCTCAAGCAACGTTTCGCCGCTACGGGCCGGTGCACGCAATCGCTTTTGCTCACAAGCTTCGCCCATTAACTTCATCCAGAGATCCCTCGACACAAACTCTTGCGCACATGGGGCGGCCGGACATCGGTTCGCCCGAGCGCTCGATCCAAAATCTTGTGGTAGTAATCCAATCGCGTTGCCGCGTCGTCAAGCGAGCCGCCAAACGAACGTTCTTCGTCCAAATAAATGAGCGGCACCGGCAGCTCCACGATCGATAATTTGGCCCGAGACGCCTGCACCCACACTTCGAGCGGCATCGCGTAGCCGGTTTCGGCAATGTCGAGCGCGGCGAGCCGCCCGGCAGCGGTAGGCTTTGAAACCGCAGAATGCGTCGGTCAGGTTGAGCCCCAACCGCTGATTCAGTTCCGCGGTGATCTGCATGTTGATCCGTCGTCGATCCTCGGGGGGCATGCTTTGATCGTCGAAGACTTCCAGGTAGCGGCTGCCCGACACGATTTGCGCCCGCTCGCTTGCGGCGACAAACTCCGGAATGCGCTGCGGCTCATGCTGGCCGTCGCAATCGATCGTGACCAGCACGTCGTAGCCTTCGTTCAGAGAATACTCGAAAGCGGTACGGAGGGCGGCACCATAGCCCTGGTTCTTGCCGTGGCGAACATAACGAATGTCGCTTCGCGCGGCCAGCAGCTCGGACGTGCCGTCGGTCGAACCGTCGTCGACGACCAGGACTTCGGGGCTGTAGCGAAGCACCTGGTCGAGCACGCCGCCGGCGTGCGCCGCTTCGTTGTAAACGGGCAGCGCCGTAAGAAAACGAGTTGCCATGCGGGTCCTCCGCGGGGAGTCAGGGAATGCGGAATTCGGTCGGTCGGAACGAATCATTGTAGACCATTGTCCGCCAAAGGCGACTGGCTGCTCCGGCCCTACCAGACCTGGCAAACGGAGGAAGCCGTGTGAAGTCGACGGATATTGTCACGCCTAAAGCCAATGCAGGGGGTCCTTTTCGTGTTCACTGGCCCAGATGGTCAGGGCCACGAAGCGCTCGGACAGCACGTCTGCCAACTCCTCGACGGCGAACCGCTCGCTGGCAAAATGACCGGCCAAAACGAGGCCAACGCCTAGCGATTCGGCCTCCAGGCAGGTGTGGAAGCGGACTTCACCCGTCACAAGACAATCGCATCCAGCCGCCTGGGCGGGTCCTAAAAACTCGCCCGCACTTCCGCACGCCACGGCCACGCGGCGCACCTCGGCATCGAGTGGGCCAACGGCCTGGACATTTCCAATCTCCAGGAGTTGCTTGACGCGCATTGCGAGCTCGCGCAACTCGAGGGGTTCTGCCAGCATGCCGTAGCGCCCGGCTCCACCCTGCTCCGGCTCGGCCGCGGGAATCAGCGGGGCGATGTTCGCGAGTTTCAGTCCGGTTGCCAGTCGTTGGTTGATCCCCGCTTGGGCCGAGTCGAACGCCGTGTGCGGACTAAAGATCGCAATGCCCGCAGCGATCAAATCGAGCAATAAGCGGCCTTCGCTCGTCTCAGCGGTCAGGCGCTTAAGCGGGCGAAACGGCAGCGGATGATGCGTGACGATCAAGTCTGCCCGCTCGGCGATCGCTTCGGCGGCGCTATCGGGTGTAATGGTCAGGCAGGTCATCAGCCGATGGACCGGCTGTTCACTTCGGCCGACGAGCAGGCCGACGTTGTCCCACGACTCCGCCAGCGCAGGGGCGCGAACACGTTGAGGAATTCGACGATATCTGCAACGTTGTGCATGAGAGCGTTCGCCGACGAGGGGAGTCAAATTCGGGACGGATTGCGTGCCGGATGCTTTGCCCGCTGCTCATACTCTACGTGTTTCGAGCGCCCACGACAAAGCAAATGTAATTGCAATTTGAACCGCGCGCCGGTGGATTGCACGACCACAACTGGCCGCCCCATGTGCGGGCGGCTCGCGGTCGCTACAATCGGTAAAGTCCGCGAATTGTCAGGTCACAAACCAAGCGTTCTCGGGAGAATCGAACACCGTGCCTGCATTGAAAATCGCCATTCGGCTTGCGAGTCTGCGGATGCCCATGCGGAAAGGGCTGGTTGCGGCCGCGCGGATGGGGGCCCAGGGCGTGGAAATCGACGCCCGCGGTGAACTGCGACCGCAGGAGCTCACGCAGACCGGGCTGCGCGAACTGCGGCGCATGCTCGACGATCAGGGACTGCAGGTGTCGGCCGTTTCGTTTCAGACCCGTCGGGGCTACGACGTGCCCGACGAGATTGAGCGTCGTGTGGCCGCCACCAAAGCGGCCATGAAGTTCGCGGCCGACCTGGGTGCTTCGGTGGTTGTCAATCAGGTGGGACCGGTTCCGAGCGAATCGAGCGGTCGCACTTGGAATCTGCTGGTGCAGACGTTGTCGGATCTGAGCAACTATGGTCAACACGTTGGCGCGCTATTGGCCGCGCAAACGGGCACCGAAAGCGGTGCTGATCTGGCCCGCTTGATCGCGGCCCTGCCGGAGCGCGGCATCGGCGTCGACTTTGACCCTGGCAATCTGATCATCCAGGGGTTCTCGCCGCAGGAAGCCATCGAATCTCTTGCTTCGCATGTAATACACGTGCACGCGCGTGACGCCGTACGCGATCTGGCTCGCGGTCGCGGATTGGAAGTGCCGCTGGGACGCGGTTCGGCCGACTACGCGGCCCTGCTCGGTGCGCTCGAGGATCATCGCTATCGCGGATTCATCACGATTGCCCGCGAGAATTCCGATGATCCCCAGTTCGAAATCGCCGAGGCGGTGAAGTACCTGCAGAGCTTGTAGCCGTCCATCGCAAAATGCTGCGAGGTCCTTCGGCAACGCACTCGCTGGGCTGTTATTCGTCGCCGCGGCTCTCGTCGATTGCCCGGCGGATCAACGTCAGCAGGGCATTGGGATCGTACGGTTTGCGAACGTAGAAATGGCAGCCGGCCGCCCGCGAACGTCGAATGATGTCCGGTCGGTCCATGCCACTGACGACGATCACTGGGATCTCACAGGTATCCTCATCGTCGACCAGCTGTTGGCAAAGTTCAAAGCCATCGACGTCCGGCAGACCCAAATCGAGCGTGATCAGATCGGGGCGGCCGCGGCGGGCCAGTTGAAAGGCCTCGCGGCCCGAACTGGCAACCTGGGCGCCAAAACCTTGCCGTTCGAGTCGCAATCGCAACGGCTCGGAAATCGTCTCATCGTCGTCGACAATCAGAATGTTGTGTCGCGCCAAAGTCTGTTTGGCCGACTCCAACTCCAGAGGTTGGGCAAACATGGCAATCGTCCCTGATGGTTTGTCCGCGGTGGGTCGAGAGCGGACGCTGAGGAAGGAAACGCACGCGCCGGCGAGCATCGAAACTCTACTGCGCCGTACGTGAGCCGGCCCCCGTGGCGACAGCCGGCGGCGTTTTTTGCGTGAAACGCGGGGCCGAGTTTGCCGATCCTAGCGGTTCTGCCAGTCGATTCCGGACATGCTCGCCAGCGCCAATTCCAGCGCGTGCGTGCCGTCGTGGCCGTGTCCTTGCGCCGAGAGAGCCACGTAGAGTTGGTGCGCCAGGGCGAGCCCCGGCATCGAAATCTTCATCCGCTTGGCTTCCGAGAGGATGATGCCCATGTCTTTGATGAAGTGTTCGACCATGAAGCCGGGTTCGAAGTTTCCTTTGATGATGCGCGGTCCCAGATTCGAGAGCGACCAACTTCCGGCGGCCCCGGAAGCGACGGATTCGAGCACCACATTCAAGTCGAGCCCCGCCTTATAGCCATACAGCAGGGCTTCGCAGACGCCCACCATGCCGGCGGCCACCAGCGTTTGATTGACCATTTTGGTATGTTGCCCGGCGCCAGCGGGCCCCTGGTGGACAATCGTCTTGCCCATCGCCTGCCAACACGGTTCCAGGGCGTCGACGACTTCCTTCTCACCGCCGATCATGATCGAAAGCCGCGCCTCGCGAGCCCCCACATCGCCGCCCGACACGGGTGCGTCGACGCTGTGGACTTGTTTCTGCTTGGCCTGTTGGGCGATTTCGACGGCCAGTGACGGTTCGCTGGTTGTCATGTCGACCAGGATATCTCCGGCCTTGCTCCCCTCAAGCGCACCGTCGTTACCCAGCAGCACACTCCGTACGTCGGCCGGAAAACCAACAATGCTGAACACGACGTCCGAAGCGGCGGCCACGGCACGGGGCGTATCGGCCCACTGGGCGCCTTTGTCGAGCAGGGATTGGGCCTTCTTTTTGGTGCGATTGAAAATCGTGGCCGAGAAGCCGGCATCGAGCAGGTGGCCACACATGCTGGCACCCATCACTCCGGTGCCGATCCAACCGATGCGCGTTTCACCGGGAACGATTTTCTTGATTGCCATTTCGATCGCTTTCTGCCGAGAGTTCAGAAGAATCTGGCGTCGCCGTCCGACGCCCACGGGCTCGGCATTTTACCAGCGATCGACGGGCCGCTCCAGGATTTCTTTCAGCAGAACCGCCTGCCGGAGGCTTTGCTGATTGACTAAGAGTCCGGCCACGGCACGCGCCGCGGCGGCACGGTTTGCGTCCGGGGTTGTCTTCCGATCGTCGGACTTGCTGGCCTGTTCGTCGGCAAGCGAGTCGCTTTGCAGCGAACCCAGCCGATGTCGAAACGCGTCGCTTACATGCTGCTCCATTTCCTGGTCGGCGCGGGCAATGTCATCGGCCAGGTGTTCTTCGCGCTCTTCGAACGTGCGACTACCGAAGTGCTGCTGTACCGAAGCGGCGACCGATTCATACTCGTGGCGATCACTCGGTTCAGCGTCGATGGGCGTTTCGACAACGTGCCGGCGCTCGGGCCGGGCCGGCGTCTGCGGTTGCCGGCGCTCGGCGGCACGGCGCTGTTTTTCGGCGCGACGCTCGTTGGCGCGCTTGAGGAACTGCTCGATTTCGGCGTTGAGTTCCCCCTGAACGACCGGCTCGGGTGGGCGTTGCTGGCCGGGGGCCGCTGGCAGTGGTCGTTCGCCTTGCGGTCCGCGCGGCCGGCGCTGTTGGTTTGGCCGCTTGTGTTGGGGTTGTGGACCTTGGATCGAGTTCCAAAGGTGACTGATCACGTAGACGGCGATCACGACGATCGGAACCAGCCATTCCCAAAGATCAAATGCCGCCAGGATGGGCACGCCGTGCATGTTGGGTTACCCCTATTTGGAGACCGGGGCGCCGGCGATGCTCTTGCGCATGTCGGTGTCGGCCTGCACGTTGCGAAGCTTGTAGTAGTCCATGACGCCCAGGTGTCCGTCGCGGAAGGCCTTGGAGATGGCCTTGGGTACTTCGGCCTCCGCCTCGACCACCTTCGCGCGGCTTTCCTCCATCTTGGCAATCATTTCCTGCTCTTGGGCCACGGCCATCGCGCGACGGTTCTCCGCCTGGGCTCGGGCAACTCGGGTATCCGCTTCGGCCTGGTCGGCCTGCAGCCGGGCGCCGATATTCTCGCCGACGTCGATATCGGCGATGTCGATCGAAACGATCTCGAATGCCGTCTGCGAATCGAGCCGGCGGCCCAGCACGGCCTTGGAAATGCGGTCCGGATTTTCCAAGACCTCGGTATGCGAATCGGAAGAGCCGATTGCGCTGACGATTCCCTCGCCCACGCGCGCGATAATGGTTTCCTCGGTCGCCCCGCCAATCAGCTGATTCAGGTTGGCTCGCACAGTGACGCGGGCTTTGACTTTGAGTTGGATGCCGTTCTTGGCGACCGCGTCGAGCGATTCGCGCGCTGCGCCGCGTGCCGGACAGTCGATCACTTTGGGATAGACGCTCGTCTGCACGGCTTCCAGCACGTTGCGGCCGGCCAGGTCGATTGCCGTGGCGAGCTTGAAATCCAAATCGATCGTTTTGGCTTTCTTGGCGGCGATGATCGAGCGAATCACCAGCGGCACGTTGCCGCCGGCCAGGTAGTGGGCTTCCAGCGTTTTGCTGGTGATGCCCGTTTCGTCGGTCAGGCCAGCTTGCACGGCCATGATCTTGCTGCGCACGATGACCGTGGGGTTCACCTTGCGAAACGTCATTCCCAGCAAGTCGAAAATGCCGATCCGCGCCGGTCGTGACCGATTGGATCCAGAGCCGAAAATAGCGGGCAAAGACGGCGAAGAAAATGAGCAGCGCAATGACACCTGCGCCGATCAGGACCACCACAAACACCGTGCTGGCGTTAGCCCCTTGAGCCAGTAGCTCGAACATCTTGGACTCCTGATTAGCGCGGTCGAAAACCGGGCAAACGGCACCCGGCCCCCCCATTGTCTGGATCAGCAGACCCGAGTGTCAAGACAAAGGATCTTCCATTGAGTCGAGGCCGAGCGATTCGATGGGCCGTGAGAGCACGTCATCCGAAGCAATCGACCGAGATTTCTCGTCGACGGGGCGAACGAGCACACGCGTGCCGTGAACTTCGATCACTTCGATCGTTTGTCCGGCCTCGATCGGGATGCCTTCGCTCATGGCATCGATCGTATTGCCGTCGACAACCACGGCGCCGCTCGGCATCATCAGGCTCTTCGCCACGCCGAACTTGCCGACGAGCTGCTTCAGTCGCTGTCGCTGCGGCGAGTCGGGGAGCACTTCCTGGCCGCTCGGCACGTCGAGCAAGAGGCGGCGTCCCATCGGCGTCTGCGGCCAGTAGCGAAATGCAAGTGCCAAGGCACCCGGAACTGCCAGCGCCGTGGCGATCAAGAACAACAGCCCGACCTCGGTGCCCCGGTGATAGAAAGCCAGGGCAATTCCGGCCATCAGCGAAGCAATCGACAGAAAGCCCAGGATGCCGCCCGAGGGAATGAAGATCTCGGCGCAAACCAGAACCAAGCCCAAGAGCAACAGCAGCACGGACCAGATGATCGGATCCATTTTTTGTGCACACGCCCGGGGTCAACGGGATGCTCGCGAGGAACACATCGAGCTTAGTGCATTTTACCACGCAAGGCGACCAGTCGACCGCAATTTCGGCCGTGAACCAGCAGCCGGTTGAAAAATGCCGTCGTGGGCATTTTTCAACCTCGCCAAGTGCGAAGCAAAGCTCCGCACGGCTCGCAAAATAACGACTTAGGTCGCTATTTTGGCATCGCATCCATGCGATGACGCAGGCGCGTCGAATTCTTCAACCGCCCGCTAGGCAGTTTGGGGAGCCGAGCGGACAACCACCCGGTTGCCGTGCACTTCGGTCACCACGACCGGTTGCCCCCGGGCGATGACTTCGCCGTCGGCGATGACGTCGATCAGCTTGCCCTCGAAACGGGCTTTGCCGGAAGGAGTTAGCTGTGTGGCGGCGGTACCGTGCAGCCCCAGCAGATACTCGAAGTCGACAATCGACTCGCGGTGCGCCAGGTCTTCCAGTTCCGCGCCGCTGGGTGGTTCCAGCATCATGTTATTAAACAGCGGCGCGTGCGGCAGATAGCGATGCATGAGCATTGCCAAGATGCCGATGCCGACTCCGACGCCCAGCAGGCTCATCAGCGAGTCGCGCAGTTGGGTCATTTGATATTCGTTGTGTGGTAGCACGAACGTCTGGCTTGCCAGGATCAACGAGACGATCACCAACAGCCCGCCCCCCAGCCCAAAGATGGTCGTACCCGGAAGTACGAACAACTCGAGCAGAATGCAGCAGACGCCGGCCGTGAAGAGCACGACCTCCAGCCAACCGGCGGTTCCGTCGAGATGCTTGCTCCAAAAGTACAGCAAGAAGCAGATGCCGGCGATGAATGCACCGATGCCGATTCCGGGCGATTGGATTTCCGCATAGAGGGCTGCCCCGCCGATCAGTAGCAGCAGCCAGGCTACGGCCGGCGCCGCCAAGGCCTCGATCAGGTAGTCGGCCCAACCCGGCTCGGCCAGTTCAATATCCCCTTCGAGTCCGTATTGCTGTTTGAGGTCCGTGAAGTCCTGGACGGCATACCGGGCCATACCGAGCGCGGCCGCGCGGTCGCCAGTTACTCGGAGCGGTTCGCCCGCATGCGTAATCTCCTGGCCTTGCGACCAATCGTCGGGGTTTTCTTGTTCGGCCAACTCTTCGGCTGAAAAGTATGCGACCGTTCCGTTTTGACGATGCGTGTATTCATAGACGCGTAATTGCGGATCAACGAGCGCCGCCATCAGTGACCAGGATCGCTGTTTTCGCGGCGCCAGGCTTTCTTCGAGCGTCTGTCGCGCGAGTTCCAGGTCTTCTTTTGCGAAATCCGTTTCACCGCTGCCGCCCAGCACCGCGCGGTGGTTCATGACAAGCTGGTCGGCCGCCATCGCCACCAGGCCGGCGCTGGCAAGCGCCTGCACCGGAACGTAGGCCACGATTCTTACCCGAGCTGGATCCTGCTCGGCGAGAAAACTCGCCAGGTTCAAACTGTCGGCCAACGGACCGCCGGGGCTCTCGATTTTGAGGACGATAAAATTGACGCCGTGATCGCGGGTTTGGTCCTCGATGGTGCGCTGCACGCGCGAGACGACGGAGTTGGTGATCGGTCCTTCGAGCGCCACGACGACGGGCCGCCACGCTCCCCACAGCGATGGATCGTCTTCCAAGTCCTTGGCCGGTATCGACAGCGCGCGGGCGAGCGCCGCGCGGTTGTCGGCAAGATACTTGGCGAACCCTTCGCTACGGGCTTCGCTGCCGGTAAACAGCGCGAACTCTCCGGGCGGGCTCAACACTTGCTGCGAATGAATCGAGTGCTTTTTCTTTAGTTCCGGAAGATCGCTCTTGAGCACGAACTCGGGGCTGACTTCGGTTTCGACCTTGAGGAGCTCGACGTTCTTGTCGAGCATCGCCAGGGCGACTTCCGCGGGGATCGTGCGGCGACGGTTGGCGATCTCTCGATAGCCACTGCGTATCGTCGGATCGGTCAACTGCTCGGCCGGCTCATCGAGCCCCGCTTCACCCAGCACGGCGTCGGGCCCCATGATGATCGCTTCGCAGGCCATTGCCGCGAGCACGGCGTGCCCCTTGAGTGCCTTGGGGATATAGGCCACGGTTTCCACCGTGCTGGCTTCGCCGCTCGAGAGAAATCGGGCGAGCTTGAGCGAGCGTTCGAAGTCGCTTCCCTGACCCGTTTGATTGTCAGACGAAGAAAACTCCAGCACGAGAACGGGCCGCTCGCCAGCGGACGGCAGGTCCGCGATCGCCTTCCGCGCGGCCGCGATCACCTGTGTGTCGGCGTTGCCAATCAGGGGCAGTGGCACGCGGATCAACCGACCGGCTTTGACGGCAGGGGCTGGCTTTTGAGCGTCGCTGATGTCTGATTGAGGGGCCTCGTCAGCGGCCATTAACAGCAGTGCCGCCAAGCAGGCGAACACGCCACCAACGCGGCGCGAACGGCGCCGCAACGGCTCACGACGAATCGCGCTGGCAGGCATCATAACTGCTTCGCTGGCAATGACATCGGCCAGCGCAAATGCCGAGTCGATAGATTTCCCTAAGGGCACCAGAGATTATAGCGCGGGGGTAGGTAGAGTCAAATTCGAGACAAGGCCAGGCGATGGACTGGGCGCGCAGCCAAAAGCCCGCTGCCGGAATGTGTCGGCCGGAAGGATTACTGACGTTGAACGCCCCCGCGGGGCTGCTGCGCTTGCGGCGCGTCGCCCGGCGGCGGAACCTGCTGGCCGCCGGCGGGAATGACGACCTTCGTCCAGCCGAAGGGCGTCCGCGGGGCGAAGAACGCACCGGTCAATGTGGCCAACGGATTGTTGACCTGCGTCCCTTCAAATTTGTAGTCCTGCGTGTTCTTGCCATCGGGCAGTACGATCCGCAGAGCCGAGGGCATGAAGTCCTTCTGGTTCAGGATGATAATCGCGTGGTGGAAATTGGCGGCGTCGCGCTGGAATTGGGGCCAGGCTTCGAGCCAGATTTCCTTGTTTACTTGATCCGCTGGCGTGATGTCCTTCATCCAATAGCGGCGCTTGAGTTGGTCGGCCTTTGTTCCGAACACGAACGGCAACGGGCCATCGGTGATCGCCTTGCCCCGCATTTCGGGCGCGAGCTCCCGTTCGATGAGCTGCTTCTTCGCGTGATCGTATTCAAAGATCGATTCGCCGTCGCAGACCCAGTGATCGAGCCCCGTGGTTCGGGAGACGTAAGCATTCTTGGCTTTGTCCCATTCGGTCTGCTCGTTGACTACGTAGACGCCGTGATCGGGCGACTTGAATTTGATCTCGCCTTTGGCCTCGCTAAGCACATAGTTGTGCGCGGCTGGGCCAAAAACTTTGTTGACTTCCCAGCGGCCGAAAGTGCAGGTAAATGTACCGATTCGGTTGCTCTGTTGCTCCCACTTCGCCAGGATCTGGTCGAGCAGGGCTTGTTCCGCCGGCGTGAGCGTGAATGGCGCTTGCGGCGCGACGGCAATTGCTGCGCCGCCGGGTTGAGGCTGCGTGCGAGCCGCGGGCGGCGCGTCGGTGGCTGCCGCCTGACGAACGGGATATTGCCCCGCACGCTGCGCGGGGCGAGCCGGCGCGGTGGCCGTTGATTGCCGAGGGGCTTGCGAGTTCGAAGGCGTGCGGCGCGGGCCCAAATAGGCTTGCGCAAACGCCGGCGCGACCGCCGAGATCGAATATGCAAAGACAAGCGACGATACGAGATAGCTCAGTGTCGAGTGCATGGCAATCACATCGAATACTGGGGGGATCCGCGGCGAGTAAAGGCGCGAACTTTCAGTCTGTCCGGCCATCGGCGGGCGGATATTAGCAACAACCCGCAGAACCCCCTAGGTCGATTTGCGCGACCCAATCCCAGAATCGGGCGCGCTCGACAAAACTCGGCAGCACAAGATCGGCGTCGTCGCCCGCGATCATGTCGTGGGGTCTGCCGGCCCCGGTGAACAACACCGTCCGGGCGCCAGCGCCGCGGCCCGCTTCGATATCGAAACGGTAGTCCCCGATCATGACACATTGCCGAGGTGAAACGGCCCAGTTCCGGCAAATCCGCAAGATTCCGGCCGGAGAGGGCTTCACCGGCCCGTCTTCTCGCGACACGATTGCATCAATTTCGATCTGCAGACGTGAAAGCGTTGCTAGCGTCGAAGCGCGACTATTGCGGGTCAGCACACCGCGTTTGATACCGCGCTGGCCAAGTTCGTCGAGAAACTCGCGCGTGCCCGGGAAGATGGTTGCCCGCTGGACGCCGCGAAGCTCATGCGTGGCGACGATGTCCCACATTTGCTCGGCCTCGGCGGCCGGCAGCGACTCGAGTGCTCTCGAGAATGGGTCGACCCGAGGGCAACCCCATTTCGCGCCGCATCAGGTCGAAGTCCAATGCCGAGTCGACCAACGTGCCATCGAGATCAAAAATCACGCCGCGAAGAGGCATTGGGGGAAGTCTGAAATCAGAAGGATGAGGGCGGAAACTCGGACAAGCGGATCGCAAGTCCTGCTGGCTGTGCGCTGGACGTCGTGGAGCAGTTGCTCGGCGGCGAAAGAGTTGTCCCATCCTTCCGCTCTTTGAATTCCGCCGCGGCTAATGCTCGTGCGGTTCTTCGAGGTATGTGTATCCTTCGAGACCACCTTCGTAGAACCGGAGAAAGCGGCCGGCCTCTTCGTAGCCGATGCGCGACTCGCGCACCGCCAGTTCGACGGCGGCGCGGAATTGAGCCCGCAGACCTTCGACGTTGAACTCCACGTAGTCGAGCACCTCTCGGACCGTGTCGCCCTTGATGACCGTTTCGAGCACCACCTGGCCACTGTCGTCCATACTGACGTGGACCGCATTGGTGTCGCCGAACAAATTGTGCATGTCGCCGAGAATCTCCTGGTACGCGCCCAGCAGGAAGGCGCCCAGGTAGTAAGGTTCGCCCGTATAGGCATGCAACGGCAACGTGCGCTTGACGTCGCGGCGGTCGATGAACTGCTCGATCTTGCCGTCCGAGTCGCAAGTGATGTCGCCCAACACGGCGTGCCGCGTCGGCCGCTCATCGAGCCGATGGATCGGCATGACCGGGAACAATTGCTTGATGGCCCAACTGTCGGGCATCGACTGAAACAGCGAGAAGTTGCAGAAATAGGTGTCTGAAAGCTGAGCGTCGAGCCCTTCCAATTCCTCGGGCACGAATTCGAGCTGCTTGGTCAAACGTTGGATCTTGTGGCAGATGGCCCAAAACAGATTCTCGGCGGTGCTGCGCTGAACCAGCGGCAGGTATCCGCCGGCAAACAGGCTCATCGCCATGTCGAGCGACTGGGTGGCGTCGTGGTACGCCTCGAGCACGTTTCGGACGGTGAGGTTTTGATACGTATCGAGCAGATCGCGCAGCGGTTGTTCGGCTTCTTCGGGCAATTGCAACGGGACGTCGTTCTCTCCCTGCCCGGCGACGCCGAGAACGCCGAACACTAGCGCGCTGTGGTACGCCACGACGGCTCGGCCGCTTTCGGAGATGATCGTCGGGTGCGCGACACCGGCTTCGTCGCACACGGTCTGGACGTGATAGACGACGTCGTTGGCGTATTCCTGCAGGGTGTAGTTGGCACTCGATTCGAAGTTGGTTTGCGACCCGTCGTAATCAACCCCGAGGCCGCCACCCACGTCCAGATATTCGAGACCGGCGCCCTGTTGGGCCAGATCGACGTAGACGCGAATGGCTTCGTTGAGCGCGCCTTTGATCTGGCGAATGTTGGTGATCTGGCTGCCGAGGTGAAAGTGCAGCAGCTTGAAGCAGTCTTCCATGCCCCGCGATTTAAGTTCCTGGAGGGCCCTGAGGATTTCGCTGACCGTGAGGCCAAACTTGGAGCGATAGCCGCCCGACTGTTGCCAGCGTCCGCTGCCGCGCGCGGCAAGCTTGACGCGGAAGCCGATCATTGGCCGCACGCCGAGCTTTTCGGCCAGGTCGAGGATCAAGGCTAGTTCGGTGTATTTCTCGACGACCGGTATGATGTGGCGCCCCATTTTGAGGGCCATCATCGCCATCTCAATGAACTCGGCATCCTTGAAGCCGTTGCAGATGATCGGCGTATCATCGGTGGCCATGGCCACCACGGCCATTAGTTCGGGTTTGCTGCCGGCTTCGAGGCCGAATTGATAAGGTCGGCCGAATCGCACGACCTCCTCGACCACCTGACGTTGCTGGTTGACCTTGATTGGATACACGCAGCAATAGGCGCCGTTGTACTTGTGTTCGGCAATCGCATTGGCGAAGACTTTGTGGATCTCACCGAGCCGATGCTTGAGAATCTCGGCGAAGCGGATCAGAATCGGCAGATCGATGCCCCGCAGTTGCAGGCGGTCGACGAGCTGCTTCAAGTCGAGCCAGCGATCCGGATCCTTTTCGGTATGCACGCGCAAATGGCCGTCTTCGCCGATGGAAAAGTAGCCCTTTCCCCAGCGGGCAATGTCGTACATCTCGGCGGCGTCCGTGACCGTCCAACGTCGCACTTCTTGATCGAGCATTGTTGGCTTCACCCTGGGCGAAGAGAACCTCGGAACCAAACATCACATCGTATCGAATTATTGGCATACGGTCGACGGAGTGCCACGGCAAAATACCCCGCTTCGGCTCGAATTTCGCGGGCCGGCCACAGGCCCTGGGCGACGCCGATCGTGGGCTGGTGGGCAATCGCGTGAGGGAAGATAATTCCTATTCAAGTTCCCGACCGTGCCCCTTGCAAAGTAGAGACGTACATGCCCGGAGATGCACGTTGGATTGCCGGCATGTCGGCCAGCGCCTTGCACGCGGCGGAATGTTGTTTGGCCGGCACGCCACCCGCGGATGCTCGCCTGCATGCGGCGATTGCCGCGGAGGCAGCCGCGCTCGCCGCGGAGTTGGCGCCCATCGTTGGGGAGCCGAGGCGATTCTTCTCGCACGCGATTCCTCTGGCCGTGAAGTTTGACGTGCCACGGCAATTGGCCGAAGTGGTGCTTGGCAAGCTGCTGGGCCCGGCGAACATCGAGGCCGCCGGCGGTCTGTCGCAAAGACTGACGACCCTGTTCGCGGCGTTTTGCCAGGCGCTGCCGGATGGCATCGAGCAGCTTGAGCTGCGCAGCGGGCCGCTGCGCGCCCAGTGGGAAGCGAGGGGGCCGGGTCTACTTGCCACGCTCGGGCGTCTGACGGAGGCCGATGTCGTCGTCGAGTCGGCCGACGTCATCCTGGTGCAGCCCATCCTCGGCGGCGCGGGACGAGCGCATCCGCTCTACAATTCGCTGCACTTCGAGGCGATGCTCGCCAACCCGGTGCCAGAGCTGCCGGAAATCGTGCGACTGGGATGGCTATGGGGACAATTGAATCTCGACTTGCCGAAGTACGAGGAGCAGGTGGGCCGACAGCGCCGCGAGGAGATCGGTCCGCTGGCGCTTGTTCCCCCGATTTTGGCCGCTGCCGAAGAAGTCGAGTTAGCCAGTTGCAACCGCGAGACACTCGTATCGGCCGTCGAAGCATGGCGAATTCCGGCCGTGGACGCCGATTTGCTGCTCGATTGGTGGGCGACGTATCAGGGCTCGAATTCCGCTTGGAACGTGGCGCTCGCCGCCCTCGATAAACTACTGGCGGCTGACCAGCGCCTTTGATTTTCCTTGCTGCCGACGCGCCGTTATGATGCGGCGACGCCCCTGCCCTTTGACGGAGAAGACAGCAATGCAAGTGACGCTCAAGATTTCCAAACCACCGATCATCCAAATTGCGCTCGATTACGCCACGATTGAAGAGGCCATCGAGATGGCCAAGATCGGCATCGAAGCCGGCGTCGACTGGCTGGAGATCGGTACACCCTTGATCGTCTCGCAGGGAGTCGCACCCATCGGCAAGATGGTCCGAGCATTTCCCGATTACCCCGTGCTGGCCGACTACAAAACCATGGATTCGGGTGGAAAGAACGTGCACCGCACGGCCGAGCAAGGCGGACACATCATGACCGTCTGCGCCAATGCGCCAGACGAAACCGTCAAGGCCGCGATCGCCGATTCGAAAGAAACCGGGGTGTGGGTCGTTGCCGATACAATCGGCGTCAAGGATCAGCCGGCCCGCGCTCGACAATGTGCCGACTGGGGCGTGCACATGGTGTATCTGCACTACGGTGCCGACCAGCGCCGAGCCGACGCCACACAGGACAGCACCCAATGGCTCGAGGCAGTTCAGCAAGCCGTGCGCGTGCCAATCGGAGTTGGCTGTTTCCTGGCCGAGGACGGGATCCGGGCTTCGCAGCAGGGCGCCGAGTTGATCGCCATTGGTCATCCGGTGATTACGGCGGCCAATCCGCTTAAGGAATTGAGTTACTTTGTACGCGAAGTAAAGGCAGCGTATCGGCCACGAAAGTGAGCGCCGTGGAACCGTGCACCTGCTAGCAAGGGGATGGGACGACTGCCATTGCTCCCGATGCGCATATGCGTCTATGATCCCCGCCCGCCCAGGATTCAGGAGTCGCTCGCGTCGCTTGTACTTGGGCAGCGTTGCCTGGCGGCATGGACGCCCCGGAAATCTCGCGGCAGGAACCGATTGGAATGGAATCCTCGACGGTTTTGGCATTTCGCATCTTTGTGATGTTGAGCTGCCTGATCATCGTGCCGATGGCGGCTATCTTCGGCAGCGCGTTCCCCGACGTGGTTAAGAGCGTGCTGGTGGACCGCATTGTTGCGCTGAGTACCGGCAAGCCCGTGGAACCGGCGACGGTCGCCTCCGACCCACACGGTTTCCGCGAGGTCACCTCGGGGCCATCCATCGGAGGGATGCCGGCCGATGGTGCGGGGAACTGGGAAGCACCGCGATGGGGTGCGCCAGGTGCCGAAGCCGCGGCCTGGCAGGCGGATGGTTCGACAAGGGCCACGCCGGCAGTCGTGCCGGTGAGCGGGCCTGGCGATCGACCGGGCTACAACCAATCGGCTAGTTTTTCGGTGCCAGTCGAGCCGCAAACCGCTCCACCGGCGGGTCAATCGCCAGCGGTAACGCAACCCCCGAACTCCTATCCCCAGTTTGCTCCGGCGCAGGGCGGCATGCCGGGGAACTCTGCACCGGCGGTGTCGGCGAATCCAGGTGTGGTGGGGGTTGATCGAACGGCCTGCCCGCTCGAACAGCCAGACCGCTTTACCGAGATGGAACGCCGGCTGCGCGAATACGGAGCGACTTATTATTTGCTTGAGACCTGGGGAAGCGCCGGCGAACTCTATCGGTTTCACTGCCGAATGGCTGTCGCCAACAACGGCGCTTACAGCCGGCATTTCGAAGCGACGGATCGCGATGCTTTGAAGGCCATGGCCGACGTTCTAGCGCAGGTAGAAGCGTGGCGCAACGGACCGGCGCATTGAGTTGCCCCAGCTTGGAACCGGCGGTTGCTTGAGCCAGTCGCCTTCGCTTAGTCAGCCCTGGCAGGCATTTTTCGAGGGGCGATTTTTCTGGCCGGAGCCCCGGATATGCCTCGTTGGCCGCCGGCTTTTTTCGGCATCCCAGATGGTACTTGTCAGTCTGGGCCGCGCCGCTTACCCTTACCTGTTAATGTGTTGGGTCAAAAACCCGATCAGCTCGCGCAGGCCAAGCTTTGCCACGCCCTGGAAAACGACACCGTACCGCCGCGGCCCAACTTTCGGGTGCTCGCCGACGCCTGCGCAGTGGCTCAGCGCCCGAGCTCGGGCTGCAAGCGGAAGGCAAAAAGTCGGGCGTCTGGCGGCGGCGGCTGAATTCTCGCGGCCGGCAGTCGAGCGCGGCGCCAGATCCGTTTGCCCGCGACGCCGGGACGGCTCGCTTGGAGGCGGTCCTGTTTTTGTCCCGCGAACCCGTCACGACGCGTAAGTTGGCTCAACTGGCACACTTGGCAGACGGAACAGAAGCTCGTACATTGATTCGCCGGTTGAACCATTGGTATGACGAAACCGGCAGTGCGTTTGTGGCCGAAGAAGTGGCAGGCGGCTTTCAGCTGATGTCGCGGCCTCAGTTCGCCGGTTGGTTGCGGCGATTGCACGGTGGGCCGGGCGAAATCCGGCTCTCAACGCCGGCACTAGAAACTTTGGCGGTCGTGGCTTATCGTCAACCAGTCATGCGGTCGGAGATCGAAGCGATTCGTGGAGTCGATTGCGGCGAGATACTCAGGCAGTTGATGGATCGGAACCTGGTCCGCGCCGCCGGTCGAGCCGAGGAGTTGGGACGTCCCTATTTATACGCCACCACGAAACGCTTTCTGCAGGTCTTCGGCCTCAAGCACCTGGACGATCTGCCCCGGGCCGCATTGTTGCGATTAGTGCCTGCCGACACGGCATCGACCGTCCCGACAATTTCCACTAACCAATCTCGCGATCGCGAGATTCATAACGAGTCATAAACTGAACTACTGCCCGAAATGAATCGAGGAGGAATGCGAACGTGATCACCACCGCCTTGCCCGAAGATGCCCTCAATGAACTCGTCGACTTGTTTGGCGCCCGGGCGACCGACCTGGAAGAGCATCCAGCCGACTTGTTGAATGCTCCCCGGGCATTTGATGAAGAAGAGGATGACGAGGACGACTTCGACGACGACGAAGATGACGACGACGAAGAAGAGGACGATCTCGAAGAGGACGAGTGGGAAGAAGTTGAAGACGACGACGACGAGGCCGAGGACGACGAGGAAGATGAGGATTGGGACGACGAGGAAGACGAGGATTGGGACGAAGACGAAGACGAGGACGAGGAATGGGAAGACGACGAAGAGTGACCCGCTAACCTGGTGATCGGTCGGCCGTCGTCTCATTTTAGCGCCACATAGCCTGGACAACGCGTCCGGGCTTTTTTACGCGCCGAAACGCCTGGCGGCCGGTTGAAGAATTCAACCGGCTGCGTTCATCGCAGGGATGCGATGACGAAATAGCCGACGTAAGTCGTTATTTCGCGAACGGTACGGAGCTTGACTTCGCGCTGCGCGAGGTTGAAAAATGCCACGACGGCACTATTCAACAGACCGCTAGTCCTTTAGCTGGAACAACCGCTTAAGCGCTTCCAGCAAACCGTGTGGCGGACCTTGTTGCGATTCGCTTCGTAGCGACTCCAGCGGTGGATGCAGCAACTTATTGATCAACCGTTCAAACGACTGGGTGATTTCCGCCCGAGTTTTGTCGTCAAGCTCGGGGAGCTTGTTGAAGAGTCGGCGCAGCTCGTCCTCTTTGGGCTGTTGCCAGCCGTCTTTCAATCGCTTGATAATCGGTGCGGTGGTCCGGTGATGCAAGTCGACCATGAACCGCATCGTCTCTTCCTCGACGATATGAATCGCCCCGGGCAGCTCGCGGTCGCGAGCCAGCCGATTCTTTTGGCAAGCGGCCTGCAGGTCGTCGATCGAGTACAGATACACCCCCAATCGATCGCCGATTGCCGGGTCGAAATCGCGGGGGATTGCCAGGTCGAGAATGAAGATCGGCCGTTGATAACGGGCCGCTTCGATTTTCTTGTATGCCGCAAGTGTCACGATCGGTTCGCCGGCACCGGTGGTACTGATGACCAGGTCGGCGCGCACGAGCTCCTCGGGCAGCTTTTCCCAGGCGGCGGCGCGGCCTTGCCACTGGGCGGCGAGTTGCTCGGCCCGGGGCAGGTTGCGGTTGACGACCGTGACGTCGTGCGCCCCTTCGTTTTGTAGATAGCGCAGCGTCTCTTCGGCCATCTCACCGGCGCCGATCACCAGCACGGCCTTGTCGTCGAATTGCTCGAAGATCTGCGCTGCGAAATCTCCCACCGCGACGCTGGGAATGCTGACTCGGCGCTGGTGCAAAGTCGTTTCGCTGGTCACGCGCTTGGCGACGCGAACAGCGGTTTGGAAGATACCGTGAGTGAGCGGCCCGGTGCTCTGCCGATGCTTGGCCGTTTCGTAGGCCTGCTTGACTTGCGAGAGGATCTGCGGTTCACCGACAACCATGCTATCGAGGCTCGCCGCCACCATGAACAAGTGCCGAACGGCGTCTTCACCGGTGCGCTCGAAGAGATCGTCGAAAATCTCATAAATGGGCAGGCCGTGAAAGTCGGCCATGAACTGGGCCACTTGCTCGTGCGTGGGCGAAGCATCGGGCGATTCGGCAGCCGTGTAGATTTCAACGCGATTGCACGTCGACAACAGCACGGCTTCCGACAACGGGAATTGAGCTCGCAAGCGATCGAGTGCCTCGCCCACCTGCGCCGGCCCGAAAGCCAGTCGTTCTCGTACGGCGACGGACGAGTGGTGATGGCTGCAGCCAATCATCTGGACTTTCACGGCCTCACCTCTCGGTTCGAGACGGTGGGCGCCTGAAGTCGCATGGCGCGGGACGGCGGCGGTTCGCAGTTCATCTCGGCCGCTGCCTGGGCAGTGTCTCGTTCTGGGCCGGTGCTGCCGTGCTCGCTGTCGACCAGCAAAAACATGGTCAGCGAGAGCACCAGAAAGCCAAAGCTTACGACAGTCAGATAGGCAACTTTGCGCCGCGCCGCGACGGGCGATAGAAAACGTTGAAGACGGCCGCGGTGACCAACCAGGCAAACATCAGGGCCGAACTCCAGATTACCGGATCCGACCAGGGCACGCTTCGGCCGGCCGCGCCGCCTTGCAGATTAAGAATAATACCAGCCAGGAAGCCGACACCGATTAACAGCGTGGAAAGAATGATCACCCGGCTGTTGACTTTTTCCAGCCATTCCAGGCTCGGCAGGCGAAAGCCGGGAGCGGGCGGTTGCTTGTGCTTCAGGCGATAGGATTGCACAAGGTACATCAGTCCGGCCACGAACCCGACCATCACGGCAAGCGTTCCGGCCAACAGCGCGATACCATGGATGGCTCCCCAGGCTTGCAGCGCGTCGCTGACGGCAAACGGTTTGCGATCGGCAAAGGCCGCGGCAATCACCAGCGCCAGCGCCAGCGGAAGCATGTACAAACCAAGCGCCGCCCGCGGATAGTAGTACGAAAGATATAAATATGCGGCCACCAGCAGCCAGGCGGCCACCAGGCACCAATCGAAGCTGCTGGAGAGCGGCGTGGCGGATAGCTCGACCGCGCGATATCCGAGGTAGAGCGTGTGGGCCAGAAAACCAGCCAGCACGAAACCCAACATCAGTAGCCGCCGCACTCCGCTGCGCACCAACAGCCTGAGCAATTCCAGGCTCCAAGCCACGGCGTAGCTGGCGCCAAAGCACAACAAGCTGATGCCGGAAAGAATGCTACCCATGGAAGGTTCCGTGGTATTCGCGGGCGAGTGTTACCGGGCGTAAAACGGGAAGCCGCGCATCGCCGAGAAATCTGGGCGCCGGCGGCTTGTCGCCTAGGCCTCGCCGTCGAGCCCATACTCTTTTAGTTTTTTATGCAATGTGTTGCGGTTGATGCCCAGCTTCGTGGCAGCCTTGGTCTGAATGCTATCGCAGGCGGTCATCACTTGGGCGATCAGTTCGCGTTCGACCCGATTCACCACCTTGGCATGCAAGTTATCTTCCTGGGGTCCGGCCGAGGCGAGTCCCTGCTGCACTAGTTCGAACGTCAGGGATTCCAGATCGACCGGCCGCGGCTTTGAAGTGCCGCGTGCTTTGGGGCCCCGCAGCACGGTATCGGGCAGCAGCTCGCAAGTCAGCTCGTCGCCCGTGGCCATCACCACGGCGCGTTCCACGTAGTTCTGCAATTCGCGGACGTTGCCGGGCCAATGGTAGTTCTGCAATAGCTGTAAAGCCTTGGGATCGATATGCGTGACGTAGCGGTCGTTTTCCTCGTTGTAGTAGGTAAGAAAGTGACCGATGAGCTCGGGGATATCCTCCGACCGATCGCGCAGCGGCGGCAGATGGATCGGCACCACGTTCAGACGGTAATAGAGATCCTCGCGGAAATCACCGGTCTCGACCTCGGTCAGCAGGTCGCGGTTGCTGGCGGCGACCACGCGCGTGTCGACTCGCACGGTTTGCGTGTCGCCCACCCTTTCGAACTCCCGTTCTTGCAGCACGCGTAGCAGCTTTACCTGCAATTTGGGCGTGGTCGAGTTGATTTCGTCGAGAAAAATCGTGCCGGTGTGCGCGGCCTCGAAACGCCCGGTGCGATTGGCAATGGCGCCGGTAAACGCGCCTCGCACGTGACCGAATAGCTCGCTCTCCAACAGGCTTTCGCTCAAGGCGCCGCAGTTGACGCGCACGAACGGACCCGTGGCCCGCTGGCTGATTTGGTGAATGGCTTTGGCGATGAGTTCCTTGCCGGTGCCGGTTTCGCCGAGCAATAGCACCGAGGCGTTCGAACGCGCTACGCGCCGCGTCAGGGCGTAGACCTTCTGCATGGCCGGACTATTGCCAATCAGCCCGGATATCGGGGGCCGCGCGGGTCCTGGCTGAAGGCGTCGAAGGAACTGCTCATGGCACGAGTGCGGTGTTTCTAGCGGCTGTCGATGGCCGCGGCGGATTCGGGCGGAGGATCGCCCTGATATTCGAACACGTCGAGCAGCGCCCCGAGTACCTGGTGAGTCTCTCGGTTCCGCCCGGCATTGAGGTTGTACAAATCGTATTGCGCGTAGATTTCACCGCTCGTCAGCAGCGTGCCGTTGCGGCGAATGCCGCGCGCCAGGGCCGTGACGGCGGCCTGCCTGGTCGCCACTGGCTGCGCGGAGTTGTCGGCCAATTGAACCAGGGCCTCCTGAGATTGCTCGGTGCCAATATCGGCCAGCAGCTCGATGGCGCGCCCGGCGACTTCAGGCACGTACATGAGCGGCACGATCGTTGACTCGAGTTGCTGCAAATCGAACACTCGTCCCGGTGCGTGCGACAGCGCGACGAGCCAGTCCATCGCGGCCAGTGCTTGCTGCCGGCGCACCTCAACCGAGACGTGCGAGCGGCCGGCATGGGCCAGCACATCGCCGACGAACAGTTTCATCTCGGCGTCGTTTTGCGGTTGCAGGAAGACTTCCAGATTGCCCGCCCGACGGGCGTAGTTTTGAATGCGCTCCGTGTTATTGAGCGGAGCGATCAAGCCCACTGGCAACTCTGCCGTGCGCCGGTCGCGCCGCAACTGCGCCACCAGTTCGTCCACTGCCGGCCGACCGATGGCCGCGTGGATCAATGCCAGATCGTAGTCGGGCGAAGCAATTGCCAATTCGTAGGCTTGCCTACCGGTCGTGGCGACGTCGGCGTCGTAGCCCATTGCGGCAGCCAATCCAGCTAGTTTGCCCCCCTCGGCGCTAAGCGGGTGAGCAATCAGGATTCTTGGAACACCATAGGATCCCGCGAAAAATCCCAGCGCCTCGGTTACGTGGCTTGAGCCGGCAAAGGGGCGGGTGGGCGAGAGCTTCATGATTGCTGATGTGGCCGCGAATCGGAGCCGGCGGTCGTTGCTTTCCACGGCGCGAACCAGCGTGCTGGGCTTGGCGGCGCCGGCAGCCAATTGGTCGGCCGAACCGATGTCGCCCAGAATCTGCGCGGCCGCGATCGCGGCGGGAATATATCCGTCGGCCATTGCACCGGCCAGCACGTCTTCGACGACGTTCGGACCGTATCCGGCGGCCAGCGTATAGGGGGTGCCCGCTTCGGTCGACAGCGGTTTGTCGAGCCCGCCGGCAAGTTTTGCCGCCTGCAGGATGGTAATCAGATACAAGCGGCGCCGCGAACTGCTCTGCGGATCGAGTCCGTGGAGGTCGGCCGCCAATCGCAATGCAAAGGCCAGCGAGGCTCCCGCCGGGTCGTAGTTGACCGGCACGCTCTCCTTTTTGGTGCGGTCCCATTGCCAGACTTCGACGACGCGGTCGCCATCGCCCGCTTCTCGCTGCGATTCGGCGAGCCGGCGCCTGGCCGCATGTTCCAACAACGCGAGCGCTTCGACCGAGTCGGGCACGCGGCCGCCAATTCGGCGGAGCGCCGCCGCGGCCATTGCGTGCAGTGCCGGAGTGCTTTCGGGTGAGACCAACGGCGCGAGCAGCGACGCGACGGCGTCCTCGGCCTGCATGGCCCCGAGCACTTCGGCGACCTGCGTCTTGAGATTCATATCCGGCGATTCCAGCACGCCCAGCAGCGGCGGCACGGCCGCCTGTCCCAGTTGCACGAGAATTCGCTTGGCCAACCGCTGCTCGCTGGCTCGCGCCGGGTCGGCAAGTATGGCCACCAGGGGCGCAACGGCCGCATCGCCAGCGCGTAATAGTGCCACCGTCGCTTGCGCGTACTGCTTCGCTCGGATCACTCAGATGCTTAATCCACTCAGCCAGCCGCGCCGGGTCGCGGCGCATTTCGTCGGCCGCCTGATACAACCCGTCGATGAACGGGCCCAGCGACTTCTCCAGTTCTGGGTTACGCGCCATTCGCATCAACATGGCGGAGGGGAACTTTCGGAAGAGGGCCGCTTTCTGGTCGCGATCGAGCGGCTGGTCCGTGAGCTGTTTGACAAACGGCGCGGCGAGCTTGGGGTGACCGAGATCCGTGAGAATTCGAACGGCACGCAAGAGCTCGAAGGGAGATTGCGGATGCGATTCGAGTACGGCCAGCACCGCTGGATCGTCGGGCACGGCCGGTTCGGCCGACTCGACCGCTTCGCCACCGGCCGGCGCGGCTGGCGGAGCGGCTGCGGGTGGCTGCTCGCCGCCAAACGGATTTTCGGCAGCGGGGGCGGCGGGGGCGGCGAATGGATTGTCGGCGGCCGGCTCGGCGGCCCCAAACGGATTGTCGTCCGCGGCCGCTGGAGCGGCGCCCGGTTCCGCCGGTGTGGCAAATGGGTTGTCGTCCACGGCCGCAGGCGGACTGTCATCCGCCGGCTGTGCGGCAACGTGCGAGGCGGTGTACGAAAGTAGAACCAGCGCGATCCCGCACAAAGCGGGACGCAACGTCGATAGTGCGAGCGAGTGGCAACGATGCATGGCGATCAACCGAAGAAGTGAGTTCGAAGAAGTGTGCATCTATCGTTTTTCGAGCTTCCGTCAACTGACTGGGTTGATGGTCAGCTTTTGCTTCCATTGGAACAATTGTTCGGCCACCTGGTCGGGAGCGGTAGAACCGTAGCTCTTGAAGGCCCCGATCGACTGTTCGACACCCAGCACATCGAATACGCCCTCGTCCAGACTGGGATCGGCTGCTTGGAAATCGTCAAGCGACAAATCGGCCAGCCGAACGCCGCGATCGAGCGCCTTGCGAACGAGTTTTCCAACCACACCGTGAGCCGTGCGTTGTGGCACGCCGCGACCAATCAGGTATTCCATGAGTGTCGTGGCATCGAGATGTCCACGGTCGAGCCTCGCCGCGATGTTTTCGCGATTGAGCTCCGCCGCGGCGACCAGCGGCGCCGCGAGTTGCAGACAGGCATTGACGGCGTCGAACGAGTCGAAGATACGCGGCTTGTCCTCCTGCAAGTCGCGATTGTACGCCAGTGGCAAGCCCTTGATGAGCACGAGCAGCGATGTCAGGTTCCCGATCACGCGGGCGGTTTTGCCTCGGATCAATTCCAGCACGTCGGGATTGACCTTTTGCGGCATGATCGATGAGCCGGTGCAAAAGGTTTGTGGCAACTTGAGAAAATCGAATTCCGAAGTGGACCACAGAATCCACTCCTCGGCCCAGGTGCTCAGGTGCTCGGCGATCATCGAAAGCACGAAGGCAAACTCGACCACAAAATCGCGATCGCTGGAAACGTCGATGCTATTGCCGGCGATGGCGCCGAAACCCAACCGCCGGGCGACGTCGTCGCGATCGATCGGCAAACTTGTGCCGGCGACCGCCGCCGATCCGAGGCTGAGCACGTTCGCACGAGCGCGGCAGCCGGCCAACCGACCGCGATCGCGATCAAATTTTTCGCAGTAGCAGAGCCAATAGTGCGTGGCGAGCACCGGCTGAGCACGCTGCAAGTGCGTGTAGGCAGGTAAGATGATCCCTTGGTCGCCTTCGGAGCGGCCGATGAATGCCTTTTGGAGCGTGATCAAGCGGTCGTCGATCTCGTCGATCGAATCGCGCACCCAAAGCCGGAGATCGGTGGAGACTTGATCGTTGCGACTGCGCGCCGTGTGAAGCTTGCGCCCCACGTCGCCCAAGCGTTCTATTAATGCACTCTCGATGTGCATGTGGATGTCTTCGAGCTCGACCTTGAACGGAAAATCGCCCTGCTCAATTTCCTGGCGGATAGTGCCCAGTGCTTGCTCAATTTGCTGGCATTCGTCGATCGAGATCAGCCCAACCTGGGCCAGCATCTGGGCATGTGCGATCGAGGCCGTGATGTCATGCGCATAAAGACGGCGATCGAAGCTCACACTTTCAGTGAACTCCTCGACCCGCTTGTCGGTCGCCTGGTTAAATACGCCACCCCAAGCCTTCTTTGTCACAGTGCCTCGCAAGTGCCCAGACGATGGGCAAAGAACGTCGTTCAAGTAACGGCAACATATTTACTGTAAATGGCTTACGAAAAGGTGTCAACGAGCGACAGACTGCGTTACAAGGTGGCAGGGTCGAAATCGGGGAAGCCTGAGCCTCGGGGCATCCGGCCGTAGGATTTGGGCCGATTTGGACGCCTCTGCGCGCCCGCCATCCTGCGCTCAAAACGCTTTGACGGTGGCCGTTTGCGAGTCTGCCGGACCATGCGGTAGGATGACGCACCCCAATTATCGCCAGTTCTTCTTAACCCCGGGCGGAAACGAACCATCATGGCCACTCTCAAAGGAAAAACCCTTTTCATTACCGGCGCCAGTCGGGGTATCGGCAAGGCAATCGGTCTGCGGGCGGCCCACGACGGGGCCAACGTGGTCGTGGTTGCCAAAACTGCGGAACCCCACCCCAAACTCGAAGGCACGGCTTACACCGCCGTCGAGGAATTCGAGAAGGCCGGCGGCAAGGGATTGGCTTGCATCACCGATATTCGCTTTGAGGAACAAGTGCAGGCGGCGGTTGACGAGACCGTCAAGAAGTTCGGGGGGATCGACATCCTGGTGAACAACGCCAGCGCGATCAGCCTTACCGGCACGCTCGAAACGCCGATGAAGCGCTACGACTTGATGCACGGCATCAACATCCGCGGCACGTTCATGACCAGCAAGCTCTGCCTGCCGCACCTGCTGAAGGCGTCGAATCCGCACATCCTCAACATCTCGCCGCCACTGGCGATGGAGCCGCGCTGGTTTGCCGGCCATGTGGCCTACACGATGGCCAAGTACGGCATGAGCATGTGTGTGCTGGGGATGGCTGAAGAGTTCCGCGAGCAAGGGGTGGCCGTCAACGCCCTGTGGCCCGAGACCGTGATCGCCACGGCCGCCGTGCGCAACCTGCTTGGCGGCCAGACGATGGTCGACCAGGGGCGCACGCCCGAGATCATGGCCGACGCCGCCTACGCGATCCTGACCCGCGACAGCCGCAAGTGCACGGGCAACTTCTACGTCGACAGCGACGTGCTGCGTGAAGAAGGCGTGACGGACCTCGACAAGTACTCCGTCGTCCCCGGTGCGAAGCTGCTGCAGGATTTCTTCCTGCCGAAAGGGTTTAAGGGGACGGTGTAAAATCCACGGTGATTTCTTGACGTCAGATGGAGAAAGCCATCTTGGGCTTGATCGAGCTGGAGAAAAGACGCGGCAAGTCGTGACTTTCTCAGCGGCCACGTACGTCCGACGGCTTTCGATCAGCGGCTGCGACGCCACGCGCACCATTCCGTCGCGCAGCGAACATGCCCAGCAGTGGCAGGCCAAAAAGCAGAAGAAGGCACGTCGGTGGCTCGGGGATGGTCAGTAGCACCAATTCAGTTTGCCGTGTATCGCTATTCGATGCAAGGCCGACTATCTGCCCGTGGTCGTTGATGTCCCATATGGTGTCGACAAACCAAGGACTGCCTTGGGAACTTAGCGACCGAAGCGACGTCTTCTGGCCGTCTTGCCAAATAAATGGGTATGCTCCGTTAAAGTCCCCAACACCAATCACCTGACCGAGATCATTGATTCCCGTTGCGATGCCTGCAGGTCCATCGGGAGACTTTCCGATGTCCGTCAGCACGCCGTCTTGATAGACGACCGCATGGAAAGTATAAGAGCCGGGCACAATGATGAAGTTGTCTCCCGCCATGGTTCCCTGGTCGTTGATTGCTATACCTGCGACGACTCCCTGCGAACCGAGGTCGGTCAGCGTGCTGTTTTGCCAGATAAAACCGTCCATCGCCCTTCGTGAGGAGTAGGTGTTCAGAGGCGTCCCGCCGGTAACAACTCCCGAATTATTGATGTCGTACGCGACGGTTCCGGCTGCAGCCCCGAGATCGATGATGGAATTACCATCCCACAATACGGGACGCCACGTGTTACTGTAGTCTCCAATTGCGCCAACGATCTGCCCTGAATCGTTCACGCCGAATGCCATACTATTTTGGCCGTCGATTGTGGGTAGCATCGATATTGCGCCGTTCTGCCACGTGACTGCATGGTTTTTTCCGTCCGCCGCATTTGAATAGCCAACGACCTGCCCGGAGTCGCTAATCGCGGTAGTGTATACAAACGTTGCGCCCGGGAGATTCGGGAGATAGGACATCACGCCATTTTGCCAAACAAACGGGAGCGGATTTCCCGAGTCGTTCAAGACTCCTGCGACTTGTCCCAAGTCATTGATGGTGATCAATTGGTTCATCAAACCGACGCTAGCATTTTCCGCCGGACCTAGATCGGTGACTTGCAAATTCGCGGCTGCGGCGATGCGGGGTAGTGCGACAAGGCACGCGGCAAGCAAAGACGAGAAAAGACGAATCATGAGGTAAAAGGCTCCCACCTGAAAACCAAACAGAACAACCACTAGGTCATGCTGAAGATGGTTTTCATTAGCAGGGACTTTCGCCTCATTCAAAACAAAGGCGGGAACGAACCGCTGAGACAGTCGGCCGCAGGGCGCACATCGACTAAAATCATAACCCAAGAGAATTTAACTTACAAATCAATATTATCAGCTGGGATAGCCACGACGATCGACCCTGTTTGTTACTCCACTCGCTTCCCCTCCAGCTTCCCGTCCGGAGTGCTGACCAGCAATCCCTCGGCCTTGCCTTCCTTGGGCGTGAACTCCACGCGCGGCCGGTCGTCGTTGTCGACGACGAACTCGCGCTCGCCTTGGTATTTCAGTCGCTCCTTTGGCCGGCCATTCAGACTGCCGAAGAGCTTGCCGTCGGCGGTGGTGATTTCGACTTCGACCTGCTCTTCTTCCAACTTGTACTTGCCGACGAGCTGATCGAGGAGCCCGGAATCGATCGGCTTGTCTTCGACCGGTGTTTGCGGTTCGTCTTCGACGCCGAGCATCACCTTGGCAATTTCCTTGGCCACGGCGCCGCTGTTGGCCGTGGAGGTGTTCGAGAGCACGATCACCGCCAGCCGATCGTCCGGATAACGCATGATCATTGTCGAGAAGCCCGGGATTCCCCCGCCGTGGCCGATGTTTTTGTGTCCGGCCAGGTCGCCGAGTTGCCATCCGAAGCCATACGGCCGCGTTGCGCCACCCGTCAGTTTCGCCGGCTTGTACATCGCTTGGTACGACTCGCTTGAGAGGAGTGCGTTCTGTTCCAAGGCTTGATGCCACTTGATCAGGTCGAGCACGGTCGACACGAGTGCCCCGGCCGCGAACGGTGCGTCCATGCTGATGTAGTCGTCGTTCACCAGACCCTCGGGGGAACGGCGATAGCCCATCGCTCTGCGCGGAATCAGCGGCCGCAGATGCCCGTAGCGGGTGTCGCTCATTCCCAGGGGCTGGAAGATGCGCTCGGTGAGAAACTCCTCGTACTTCTGGCCGCTGGCCTTCTCGATCACCATGCCCAACAGATAGTAGCCCGAGTTGCAGTAGCCCCACTTCGTGCCTGGTTCAAATTCGAGCGGTTCGTCTTTGAAGAGTGCGAGTAGCTCGTTGTGGCTGTAGTCGCTACGGGCAAGTTTGGGAAAGTTGCGCAGGCTCGTGTAGCTTTTGATGCCCGAAGTGTGGTTCAGCAGATGCCGGAGGGTGATCTTGTTGTCGTGCGTGGGGAAGTCGGGCAGAAACTTCGTTAGCTCGTCGTCGACCGAAAGCTTTCCCTCTTCGGCCAGCAGCATGATTGCCATGGCGGTAAATTGCTTGGTGATTGAGCCGAGACGATAGACCGTCTCGGCGGTGGCCGGCACCTGGTTCTCCAAGTCCGCAAAGCCGTAACCACGCGCGAGCACCAGCCGGCCATCCTTCACGACGCCGACCGCAAACGAAGCGACCTTCTTCTGGTCGACCTGCTCTTGGGCGATCTTGTCGATGGCCGCAATCGCGCCGTCCGGAATTCGGGCCGCCAGTGATTTCGTCGCGACAAGGCAGATGATCGCCAGTGCGAGGACGGGTCGATGCTTCGCAAGAATGGTTGAGCCACGCATGGGAAATGCTCCTGGAGAATGCAGCGGTCGGTTACAGCCTACTTCGCCCGGCGATGTCGAATCTTGGCCGAGTGTAGCGTTCCGTGGGTTGTTGGCCAAAGTTGCGCCTTCTGACCTGAATTTGTGATGAAGGAGACGGTTCTGCCAAGATTCGCCCGGGAGGCTGCCTTCGTTGCTCGGGTTGGCCGTTTGCCCGGTCGAATTCGCAGTTTTTTGTTGCAGTTGCATGTGGCACGTCTGTCGGCCAGGATGTTCAGTTAGTGAACCCCACCCGCCCCTGTTTCCCACCCGTGAGTCTCCTGCCGATGAATCGATTGCTTTGCACGGTGTTGTTGCTGGGATTGCTGTCCGCCCCGGCCGATGCCGCCGATTGGCCCCAGTTTCGCGGACCGGATGCGATGGGGCATTCCACCTCGACCGACGTACCGCTCACCTGGAGCGAGACGGAAAACATTACCTGGAAGACGGCCATTCCGGGCACGGGCTGGTCATCACCCTCGGTGGCCGGCGAACAGATCTGGCTGACGACCGCCACGGACGACGGGCATTCGCTGCGTGCCATCTGCGTTGACCGCACCAGTGGCAAGCTCCTGCACGATGTTGAGATCTTCCAATTGGACGATCCCGGTTCGATTCATGCCAACAACAGCCACGCCTCGCCCACGCCGTATATCGAGGGCAACCGTGTCTACGTTCACTTTGGTGCTCATGGAACGGCCTGCTTGTCGACCGACGGCAAGGTCCTTTGGAAAACGCAGGCGCTGAAGTACGACCATCGCCATGGGCCTGGAGGTTCGCCAGTCATCTGGAAGGATTTGTTGATCGTCAATTGCGATGGCTCGGACATTCAGTTTGTCGTCGCGCTCGACAAACGTACGGGCGACATTCGCTGGAAGCGCGACCGGGCACACATCAGCGAAGCTCGCAAGAGTGGCGAAAAACCGGTGCCGATGGCCTACTGCACGCCGCTCTTGCTGGAGATTGACGGTCGCACGCAGCTCGTCTCGCTGGGGAGCGACGAAGTTGTCGCCTACGAACCTTCGACCGGCGAGGAGATTTGGTACTTCTCGTTCGACGGTTACTCGAATGTTTCGATGCCCGTTTTCGCGCGGGATGCTGTTCTTCTCGAGCGGCTTTGGCGATCCGGTGTTTCACGCCATTCGTGCCGGCGGCCGGGGAGACGTGACCCGGTCGAACGCCGTCTGGACCATGAAAAAAGGGAGCCTCGTGCCCATGGATCCCTCGCCGCTGATCGTGGGTGACGAGCTTTATACGATCACCGACGCGGGCATTGCCGCGTGCTTCGATGTTGCGACGAGCAAGCAACGCTGGCAACAGCGACTCGGCAGCAACTTTTGGGCCTCGCCCGTTTATGCCGCGGGGCGGATCTATTGCCTGGACGATTCTGGCAAAACCTACGTGCTCAAACCGGGCCGAGAGTACGAGCTGTTGGCCACGAATCAACTCGATGGTCACACGCAGGCCTCGTTGGCCATTGTCGATGACGCCATCTTCTTGCGCAGCGATACGCATCTGTATCGGATTGAAAACGCCGGCCAATAGCCGCGGCGCGGCTGCTCTAGTCTCGGACGGGCGGTCGGTTACACTTGAGCCACGATGCGGGCTCTCGTTTGCCTATTCTTGTCGTTCGCCTACGTTGTCGGCACGGCTGCGCGCGGCGAAGATACGCTGGCGGCAATCGAGGAGCGCGGCACACTCATTTGGGGCGCCGATGCCGAGGGGGGCGGGCCCTACGTCTATCCCGATCCGCAAGATCCCCGCACGATGATTGGCTTTGAAGCCGAGCTGGCCAAGTTGCTGGCCACCGATCTGGGCGTCTCGCCACGTTTCTTTCAAGGTCCATGGCACAATTTGCTCGACCTGTTGGGGACGCGCCAAATCGACATCGTCCTCAACGGCTATGAACTGACGCCGGCGCGGGCCGGCCGCTATCCGCATACCCGCCCCTACTACATCTATCAGCTGATACTGCTTGGCAGGCGAGACAACCCGCGGCTGACGAGTTGGGACGACCTGAAACATCGCGACCCGAAGCAACCCAAGCTGAAGATTGGCGTGCTGGAAGCGTCCGCCGCGCAGTCGTATCTCGAAGACCACTATGCCGACGACGCGGAGCTCGTGATCTACGAAGGCACGACCGACGCGATGCGCGAGGTCGAAACCGGGAAGCTCGACGCGACGTTGGCCGACTTGCCGGCGGTTGTATTCTATCGCGACCGCTTTACGAAGCTCACGCAGATTGGTCAGCCGGTTGGGCGCGGTTACTACGTGATTTTTGTTCGACCCGGTGACGAAGCGCTGCGCAACGCGCTCAATGTCGCCATTGGCAACGCACTGGCCAGCGGACAGCTCGAGGAGCTCTATACGCGGTACGGTCTATGGAACGACGTGCAGCAGGAGCTGGCGACGCTCGACCGCCAAAGTGACGAGCAATTGGGCATTCGGGCCACGGAGCTGCGCGGCTGGGGCGTCATCAAGAGCCGCGGCTGGCTGCTGGTGGAAGCGGCCGGCATGACGATTCTGCTGGCTTGCGTTTCCATGCCGCTGGCGATGGCGCTGGGACTTGGCATCGCGCTGTTGCGGCTGTTCGGCCCCGCGCCGCTACGCTGGCTGGCGATCGGCTACGTCGAGGTGCTGCGCGGCACGCCGCTGCTGTTGCAACTGTATGTGGTGTTCTACCTGTTGCCGGAAGTCGGCATTGCGATTCCGGCTTTCTACGCGGCGGTGGCCGGACTGGCGATCAACTACTCGGCGTACGAGGCGGAGATCTACCGTGCCGGTTTGCAGGCCGTACCGCGCGGGCAGATGGAAGCGGCGTTGTCGCTTGGCATGTCGCAGTCGCTCGCGTTGCGCCGGATCATCGTACCACAGGCTGTGAGAATCGTGGTGCCGCCGGTGACCAACGACTTCATTGCGATGTTCAAGGACACCAGTGTCTGCTCGGTGATCACCGTGATGGAGCTCACAAAACAATACAGCGTGCAGCGCAACGACACGGGCGCGACCGTGGAACTTGCCGCCCTGACCGCCCTGCTCTACCTGCTGATGAGCATTCCGCTGGCACGCCTGGCATCGTACTTGGAAAAACGGATGGATGGCCGGCGGCTGGGAGGACACCGACGATGAGCCACGACGCGGTACCTGCCGTTGCGGTTCGTTCGCTCGTGAAGCGATTCGACGGCCAAGTCATTCTCGACGACGTTTCGCTAACCGTTGCCGCGGGCGAAGTGTGCGGCATCATTGGTCCCTCTGGCGGTGGAAAGACGACATTGCTCCGCTGCCTCAACGGCTTGGAAGATTTTCAGGGCGGCGAGGTTGACGTGGCGGGCGAAGTGCTCAGCCCCGAGATCCCCAGCGACACGAAGTCGCGGCTCTTGCAGCGCGTGCGGCGCCGGGTGGGGATGGTTTTTCAACAGTTCAATCTGTTTCCTCATCGCACGGCTCTGGGCAACGTGGTTGAAGCGCCCATCCACGTGCTCGGTTTATCGCGCGACGAGGCCGTGTCGCGCGCCAAGGCGCTGCTCGAGCGAGTTGGACTGGCCGACAAGCTAGAGCACATGCCCGACATGCTCTCTGGAGGCCAGCAGCAGCGAGTCGCCATCGCGCGAGCCCTGGCAATGCAACCCGAGGTGTTATTGTTTGACGAGCCGACGAGCGCCCTTGATCCGCGCATGGCGGCGGAGGTCGAAGCCGTGATAACGGAACTCGCCGCCAGCGGCCAAACGATGATCGTGGTGACCCATTCGCTGCGCCTTGCGCGTCGGGCTGCCCAAACCTTGCACGTTTTTGAAACGGGACGCATCGTGGAAAGCGGTCCGACCGAGCAGATCTTTGACGCACCCCGCCAGGAAGCAACGCGTCGCTTCCTGGACGAGGTGTATCAGAAGTAAAGATCGTTGATTCGCGCAGGTCGTTCGCACGCGAATCACTAGATTTCCAGTGATAACCGGGCGTCCGAGACGTCGGCATCGAAGATCGTTACCAGCGCCTGGTCGCGAGCCAGTGTGGCCTGCTTTGCATTTGACAGACGAACGAAGAATGTTTCGTTGGGCTCGACCGTGCTATCGGCCAGGACCGGCACCGCGATTGTCTGTTGCGTTTGACCGGGCAGAAACGTCAGGGTGCCACTTGCCGCCTGGTAGTCCAAACCGGAAGTGGCCGTGCCGGCAACCGTGGCGTAGGCCACCATGACCGCTTGCCCGCTCGGCGTCGAAAGCGAGACGGTCAGCGTCGCGATCGACGTGCCGCTTGCTTGGCCGTCTGGGAATGCAAACTCGATCGGAGCCAGGGCATCAACCTTGTTCTGGTTGATCGTGTTCCAGTCGTCGGCCAGAATGCCGCCCGTGTCGCCGGAGTTGGGGTTCCACGACCAGTACGTCCAACTCGGCCCAAATTGGTTGGCCGGAAGATCAGAAGTTCCGTCGCCGTTCAGATCGCCGCCGAGGTAGTCGATCAACTTGTTGAACCACAATTGGTCCGACGTGGTTTGCAGCTTGGTGCCAAACTCGCCCAGCAGGACGGGCGCCGTCCCCTCGCGGAACAGATAGCCCCAATTCTGGTCCCAAACCTGTGGCAGATTGTTGGGATAGTCGGCCGCGCTGAACCACGACTGCGGATAGACCGAAGCCGGATAGTCGTGCGGCGAGTAAACCAGCCGACCGGCAACGTTCAACCGGACCGGCGCCGCGCCGGCGTTGGAAAGGTTGCCGCCCCACCAGTACGATCCGCTGCTTCCCGACTCGACTCCTTCGACGAGAATCAGCAAATTGGGGTTGGCCGCCAGTATTGCATTGCCGGCACGTTCGGCGGCCAGCCGCCAGTCGTTGGCGCTGCCGCCGCCCCAGTTGGCCGGACCGTGCGGTTCATTGTGCAAATCGACGCCGATCACCGTCGGATTGCCGGCGTAGCGCTGGGCCAACATGGTCCAGTCGGCGATCCATCGCGTCTCGGAGTAGGCGCTCGTATACCAAAGCCCCGAACCCTCGGCCCCCGCGCCTGCCTCGGAGCGATGATGATCGAGAATGATCCGCAGGCCAACCTGGCCGGCATAGTCGACAATTTTGTCGAGGATGCCCAGCCCATTGAGTCCGACCAGGTCGGGATTCTTCGAAAAGTCGATGCCATTAGGCGTGCTGCCTGCATCGAAGAGTTGATCCGAGAAAGGCAGCCGGATCGTGTTGAACCCTGCGGCCACCATCTGGTCCATCATGCTCTTGTAGCCGCGGGTCCACAGACCGTGCGGTGCGTAGGTGTCTGATTCCATGCCGAACCAATTCACCCCGGCAATCCGCACCGGCTGATTGGCGGCGTCGAGAATCTGGTTGCCCGAGGTATGAAAGTAACCCGCCGCTACCGAGACACCGCCTGCGGGTTCGGTAACCGTGGCGTCGGAGATTGAGACCGCCGGAGGGGCGTCGTTGTCGATGATCGTGGCCAGACCCGAACTGCGGGCAAGTTTCGCGCCCGAGGGATTGCTGAGCGTGAGCAGGAAGTTCTCGTTGGGTTCGTCCAGCGTGTCGCCCAGGGTCGAAACGGTGACAAACTTTCGACGTTCGCCGGGAGCGAAGGTCAGATTCCCGCTGGTGGCAAGATAGTCGCTGCCGGCCTGCGCGGTACCGTCGGCCGTTGCGTAGTGGACGACGACCGGCTGCGTCGCCGGTTCGGTCATCCATACCACCAACGCGGCGGGCTGGGTCTGGCTATCCGCTTCGTAAACCGAGACGTTGCCGACCGACAGCGACGGCAGGTTTATCTCCTCGCCCAGCGGCTGGCCATTGAGAACGTAGTTGGCCGGTTGCGTCGTTACGTTTCCAGGCGAACCCAGAAAGCCGAATGAAACGGTTGCACCCGGGGCAACGTTGCCGTTCCAGCTTTCGTTGTCGATTACGTAATGGCTACCGACATGGTTTTCGATCGTGGCGTTCCAGATTTGCGTGATCTGGCGGTCGAAATCAAATTCCAGTCGCCAGCCGGCCAGGGCTTGCTGGTCGTTCGTTAGTTGGATTTCGCCTTGAAAGCCGCTTCCCCAATCGTTCGCTACCGAAAACTCGGCCGTGGCGCTGAGCAACGTACGGTTTTCGAGCGCTTCGGCGCGCAGGCTGCCGTACCATGACGAGAGCCTGCCTGTCGATGGCTGCAAGGCGCACAGTGGCAGTGAAAACAGTCGGTGGGATAGTCGGTTCAGTTGGCCGCGGTGGCTGGTAACCGGTTTGGTCCTCAGTGTCGGGTGCGTCTGCGTTGTCTGCATCGAATCTGTTCCCTCAATCTACAATGAGTCCAGCAGGGACTCGGTCGCTGCCCCGACTGCGGAGGCCCAATCCGCAGGTTGCGAAACCAAACTTCTTCGCTGTGATTCTGCAAGCCCAGATAGCCCGAGGTGAATCGCCTGGCGAGCTCGGGAAATTTACAGGGATTGGCATCGACGATCACGACGCCGTTGTGGATGACGCGGTAAGACGTTCCCTGGCAGTTGATCTCCATCGTGTTCCACTCGCCCGCGGGACGAGAGACGTGCGAGGTTGCGGGCGCCACGAGGTAGATGCTTCCACAGTATTGGCCCGGCTTGAGTTGGCGATAGCGCTCGGCGGCATCGTCAAGCAGTTGCACTTCCATGCCGCCTCCCTCGCGATGCGCCCCGTCGGGCGGCACGTGGATATAGATTCCCGAGTTGCCGCCCGGTTTGAGTTTGTATTCAAAGCGGAGGTTAAAGTTCCCGTACCGCTCGCGGCTGCGCAGCCAGGTTCCCTTTTCTCCGGTGCACACGAGCAGCCCGTCTTCGACGCGCCACGATTTCGAAGCGTCGCTCGTCACGCCTTCCCAACCGTTCAGATTGCGGCCATTGAACAGCGAACGAAAACCTGGTTCGTTGGCAAGAACGTCGCAGCAGGAGAAAGCGGCGATCAGCGCGGCGCAACGCCAGAGTGATTGGCACAACACAGTTGTCTAGCCTCGATGTGGAGCAAATCTTGATCGCCATCATGCTTGAGGGGCAAGTACCATGCAAGCCGGTGCCGGCAATTTGCTTCCTTGCGTATCGCGAAATCACTACAATGCGGGCGTGCTCCCGCCACCCGGAGTTTCCGGCATGCCGTGCCACCCTAGTCCATCGAACACGCGACTTGCGCAGGCTCCCCAGCGGCGAGAGTTTCTGCGCTGCGGCCTGGCCGGGTTGGCTTCCTTGAGCTTGCCGGGGCTCTTGCAACTGCGTGCCCGGGCGGCCGGTCCGGCTTCTCGCGAGCGTACGGCACTGATTGTCATTTGGCTACACGGTGGCGCGTCGCATTTCGAAACCTACGACCCGAAGCCGCTGGCGCCGGACGACATTCGCGGACCGTATCGGCCGATTTCGACGAGCGTGCCCGGGACACAGTTCTGCGAACTTTTGCCACGACACGCCAAGCTGGCGCACCGCTTCAATATTCTCCGCTCGCTGGTGCATTCCGGGTTCTGTCATCAACAAGGCGTGCAGCAGATGTTTACCGGGCACCCGGTACGCGAACTGCGCAATAAGCCTGACCATCCGGATTGCTTCTCGATTGCTAGTCTGATGCGCAACGACAACAGCCGCGCATTGCCGAACTACGTCGGCGTGCCTCCGGTACCCTACACGGGTCCGGCGTATCTCGGTTTGAATTACGAGCCGTTCACGGTGTACGGCAATCCGAACGCGCCGGACTTCCGCGTCCAGAATGTGCAGGTCGATTCCTCGGAGCGAGCCGCGCGCATTGAGACTCGGCGTGGGTTGCGCCAGCAGTTCGATCGGATGCGTGGTGCGTTGGATCTGGGGGGCAACATGGAGGCACTCGACACGTTCGAAGAGCAAGCCTGGAATATGTTGACCTCACCTGCCACGCGCGAGGCATTCGATCTTTCCACAGAGGAGTCTCGCACGCGCGATCGCTACGGGCGTACGTGTTGGGGCCAACAATGCCTGCTGGCACGCCGGTTAGTCGAAGCCGGAGTCGATCTGGTTACGACTTCGCTCGCCGGACCCGAGGCTGGCAAAGTCCAGAACTGGGACGATCATGCCGTCAATCATCACGTATTCGACGTGATGAAATTCCGAGCCCCAAACTTCGATCAGGCCGTTACCGCTCTCATTGAGGACCTATACGACCGTGGACTCGACCGACGCGTGATGGTCGTGGTCACCGGCGAGTTCGGTCGCACGCCCAAGATCAGCTATGCCAACGGCCAGCCGGGGCGAGATCATTGGCCGCTGGCAACTTCGTTGTTGTTTGCCGGCGGCGGAATGCGGACGGGGCAGGTGATCGGCGCGACCGACCGCAACGGCGCCGAGGCGGTCGAACGGCGCGTCGGCGTGTCCGACTTTCTGGCGACCATCTACCGCCATTTGGGTATCCAAACCACGGGATTGCAGTTCCCCGACTTCTCGGGCCGGCCGATCCCGGTTCCTGCCGACGGCACGCCCATCGCCGAACTATTGCCGGCCTAGCCGTGCCGCGCCGATGCGCGAACGAGCAACCCGGGCATGGTTTGTCGCACAGTCGACCATCGGGCGCACGTTGGCTGAGTGGATGCTTGCCCATCGTGGAACCGCGCCGGAGCGTTTGGATTTTGCGAAGGGTCTTACCTGTGGCCGGGGGCTTGCCATAATGGACCTGTGAGCACGCCTAACTCCGACGATTCCAGCCCGTCTCCCTCGCCCCCGGTTCACGATGCGTATGCCGCCATTCGTAGCGGCAACTTCCGCAAGTATTGGTTCGGCAACATGCTGTCGATCCTGGGCATGCAAATGCAGTCGGTGACCGTGGTGTGGGAGGTTTACAAGCGGACTGGCGATCCGTTCAGCATCGGCCTGGTTGGATTGGTACTGGTCGTGCCGGTGCTCTCGCTGGCCTTGGTCGGCGGGCACGTGGCTGACCGATTCGACCGACGCATCGTTTTGAGTTGCGCGCTGGCGCTAAATCTCCTGGCTTCTCTAGGATTAGCCGCGGTCTCATTCTTTCAATGGCACATCGTGGGGCTTTACGGCTGCTTGTTCATGATCGGCGTGGCCCGAGCCTTTCAACAACCGGCCAAGAGTTCGCTGCTGCCGCAACTGGTGCCGCGATCGGTGTTCGCCAACGCGGTAACCTGGAACCTGGGTGGCTTTCAACTTGCGGCTGCCGTCGGGCCGGCGCTTGGTGGCTTGTCGCTGGCGGCTGCTCGGCCAGGCTTACTTCGCCTATTTGTACCAGGCGGTGGCCGCGGCCGTGTTTATCCTGCTGCTGACGCGCGTCGAACGCCGCCCGTCGGAGTTTACGCCCCAGGCGGCCACGATGCGGACGCTGGTCGAGGGCTTTGAGTTCGTCTGGCGAAACAAGGTGATTCTGGGTGCCATGGCACTCGACATGTTCGCCGTGCTGCTCAGCGAAGCGAAAGCCTTGCTGCCGATCTTCGCCAAGGACATCCTGGAAGTGGGACCAGTCGGTTACGGCTGGTTGGCGGCCGCCGAATCGATCGGTGCGCTGACGATGTCGCTGGCCATGATGCATCGTCCGCCGATGGCCAAGGCGGGCCGATCGCTCCTGTGGTCCGTCGCCGGATTTGGCGTTTCGACGTTTGTGTTCGGAATCTCGCGGTCGTTCGTGCTGTCGTTTTTGGCGCTACTTTCAATGGGCGCCTTCGACTGCGTGAGCGTCATCATTCGCCATACGCTGGTGCAGATGCTCACGCCCGACCGAATGCGCGGCCGAGTATCAGCCATTAGCGGCATGTTCATCAGCGCCTCGAACGAGCTTGGCGAGTTCGAATCCGGCACGCTGGCACGGCTTACTTCCGCCGTGTTTGCCGTCGTGTTTGGGGGACTGGGAACGCTGGTGGTCGTGCTGGTGGCGGCGGCGAGCGTGCCGGAGCTGCGGCGCTACGGTCGCTTGGACGGACACGATCTGCCGGACGAAAGACCGGCGGCTCCCGGCGGCATCTCCACCGATGAAGAGCTCGACCAGGCACCCGCGGAGGCTGCCAAATAGAAGCGGGGACGCAACTCGACCAGGAGTTGCACCCCCCGCTCCAAGAGCTCGTAGCACGACGAACCTAGGCCGTGTGCTGGAATGCCAGATCGTCTTGCTTGTTCGATTGATTCTGGTCGCGGCGGCTTTCAGCAAGCGAGGTGTCGATATTCAGGTGGATCGAAACCGACCAGCGGCCGTTCTCGTCGCCTTGCACGAACCAGTGCGGCTGTACGGCGACCGATTGATGCACCAGTTCGAATCCGCCCTCCGACTGGCTGACGCTCTCGATTGGGAAAGTCCAGAGCCCGGTTGAACGTGAGAAAGCCAGATTCACGTCCACACCGAGCCATTCATCCACCAGGCCGAGCTCGCCCGCATCGTGCAGATCGAGCCGGGTGCTTAGTTGTCCGAAACGTTGGCGATCGTGACCGTAGAAATATCGATCGTCGGCGCCCGAGGGCAGGCCGGCGAAATTGAACTCGGGACTGAAGTGCAGCGTGCGGTCTTGCGGCAGGCCTTCGAGCAGGTAGCCGATTTCGAGCGTCGAGCTGCCGGCGGCCAGCGTCACGCTCTTAGTCAGCTTGAGCGGCACGTCGCCGACCATCCCCTGGCATGTAAGCTGAACTTGCATCCGCTTGGGATTGCGACGCAGGCGGGCTTCGTAGGGACGCAGGTGGAAGTCGGCCCGCTCGGGCGCCTCGCCCTGGGCCACGGCGGCCAGGGTGGTCTGTGGGTCGTAGAAGTGGTCGATCAGGCTCTTGCGAGGATGGTTGTCGTATTGAATCCGCTCGTCGAGCCCTTCTTGCTTGAAGATGACTTTGTCCATCACGCCCGCTACGTCGTTGCGGTCGTCGGCGCCGGCGAGCACCTTGCGATGGTAAGCCTCGGGTTTACGGGTGAACGTGGCCAGCAGATTGTGGGCGATCTGGCGGACATCGAGCTCGTAGATCATGCCCCCTTTGCCCGGTGCCAGCAGCGCCGTCAGGTGGTCGCCCGCGAGCTGAACTTCCTGCCAGCCGTCGAACGTGTAGTCGTCGGAGATCAGCTCGACCCATTCGGCCGGCTTGCCGAGTGCTTTGTCGAGCAACGTGTCGGCAGTGATAAGCTGCTGAAAAATCGCATTCCGCAAATGCGGCAGGTAGACGCCGCCAAAGGCGCCATGCCAGTATGCACAGTTGCACTGGCCCCGATACAGGGCCGTGCGGGCCTGATCGACCAGGTCGCGCTGGGCACCGGCCTCAAGGGCGGCTTGTAGTTTCTTGCTGACCATCATCATACGGGTGTACATCTCGTTGGCTTCCGGATACTTCACCCGGAAGTTGCGCCAAAACCCGCCCCGGACGAACCGCGCGATGCGGGGCCAGCGTGGGTCGTGTTCCAACTCGCGGCGAACCGCGACGTATTCCGCCAGCTGCTCGGCTGGCAGCACCCATTCGGTCATCTCGCGATAGCTGCCTTCGGGCAGATAGACGCGGCCCAGCGGCGCGGTGGTGTCGAGCACCTCGGAGGGCGTGACCGATTGAATCCACTCGCCGTTTTGCACCAGCAAATCGAAGAAGTTGCGCAACCAGCCGTCGTCGTAACAGTGTTTTTTGGTTTCGGGCCAGGCGCCAAACTTCTCGCCATCGTCGCCGAACACCGCGATGGCGCCAGGATGACGGGCGGCCAGGCGGCCCAAATAGTCGATCGTCTCGTGCGGCATCTGAAAGGGAATCATGTACCGCAGTGGCTCGCTGTCGGGGAACACGGCCAGCAGCTTGCCGTCGTCCTCGGTCAGGTAGTAGCCGTGCAACTCGTCGTCCGAGAGACCGGCATTCTTGAAGTGGAAGTCGTCGAGCATCGTGTATCGAATGCCGGCGGCCACCAGGTCGCTGGTCATGCTCTGTTCCCACACGCGCTCCGGAATCCAGGCCCCGGTCACTTGCGTGCCGAGCCGCCGCTCGATCCAGCGAGTGAAGGTTTGAATCTGCCCGACGCGATCGTGCCGGGGGATCATCGACATGATCGGCTCGTAGAACGGGCCCCCGATGACCTCGATGCGACCGGCTTGAACCAGGGCGGCCACGCGGTCGAGATACTCGGGATGATTCACGTCGAGCCACTCCATCAACGGACCGCTGGTATGCAGGCCGATCTTGAGCGACTCGTAGGGCTCGAATACGTCGAGAAACGGCTTGTAACTGTCCTGATACGCCTGCTCGAAGACGTGATCAAAGTTGCCGACGGGTTGATGATCGTGACAGACGAAAATGAGGCGGACGTTGTTCGACATGGCGGGCTTTAGAAGTTGGCGCTGGGCGAGGGTTTGCAGGGAGGGCTCGATGTAAAGTTGTGATCGGCAAAGAGAGCCCGGTTTATCCAGTCATCCTTGCCAGAAATTCTTGCGCCGCTTACGGGGCGGCTTCCAACGATCGCATGAAGGTCGCCGCCTCTTCCGGAGGTACCGGATTGATGTAGAAACCGGTCCCCCATTCAAAGCCCGCTGTCTTCGTGACGCGCGGAATAATCTCTATATGCCAGTGATAGTGACCCAACGCAGGAGTGTCAAACGGCGCCGTGTGAATGATATAGTTGTACGCCGGCCGGTCCAGCGCGGTTTCGATTTTCTCCATCACGCGTTTGATAACGCGCCCCAATTCTTCGGCCGCGGGCCGCGATAGCGTTTCGTAGTGACTGGCGTGCTGAATCGGGACAATCCAGGTTTCGAAGGGAAACCGGGCCGCGAACGGACAAAATGCCACAAACCCCGGGGAGTCGAGCACGACTCGTTTCTCCTGCGACAACTCCTGCTCGACCATGTCGCAATACACGCACCGACCGCGATATCGATAATACTGGCTTGCCCCGTCAATCTCTTCCGCCACGTTAATCGGTACAATCGGCGTAACGATCAGCTGGCTATGCGTGTGTTCCAGCGAGGCGCCCGCCGCCGCCCCCACGTTCTTGAACACCATGCCGTAGACCAGGCGCTTGTCGCGCTGCAGATCGAGCAGCCGGTCGCGATAAATCCAGAACACGTCGCGCAGCGCCTCGGCCGACAGGTCCGTCGTGCTGGTCAGGTGTTTGGGACTCTCAACGATCACTTCGTGCGCGCCCACGCCGCGCATCATGTCGTACATCCCCTGCCCGCGTTTGCCCAGTTCACCCTCGATTTCTAGCGCTGGAAACTTGTTGGGCACGACGCGCACACGCCAACCTGGCTTGTCGTGGTGTGTGCCGGGCGTGCGATAGGCGGCAATCTCCGGCGTGGTGTGGTTCTCGTGACCCTCGCAGAAGGGACAGAACGAACCCGTGGGGCGCGTGGCGGTGCCGTCGATGAGCTCGTGGGGCCGCTTGGCGCGGTTTTTGGCGATAATCACCCAGCGGCCGACAATTGGATCTTTACGCAAGTCGGGCATCGGAGGTCTCTAGGCCTGCCACATCATCAGTTCGAAGTCGGGCGAGGGCACGGTCGTCTCCAGCGCACCCTCCTGGGGTATGCGTTCGATGGAACGCTCCTCAACATATAGTTCAGTCACGAAGTGCAGCGGAGCACCCGCCGCGGCGGCCAGACTCCGCCACGGGATTGCCACTTCCAGGATCGTGCCGATCGCGACTTCGATTCCGGGCGCGCTGACCGGCACCTCGTTGTGAAACAAGCGGGCCGTGCACCGCTGCTTGCCGGGGTGGCTGATCAAGAGTTCAAACCCGGCCGGCTGCAGAAAGGCGATTCGCATTTGATCGACGTCGACCAGGCGATCGCGCGCCGTGCCCTGCGTGTCAAAACGGAGCAGCAGCCGGTCGTCGTCAAAGCCGAACAGCACCTTTTCGATCCGTTGAACGTCGGCCATGTTCATCGTGCCGCGTCCGGTCGAGGTGCTATACAGGCCGGCGTTGAGCCATTCGAAATAGGTTTCGCGGCCGTCTACTTTCACGTGCAGCAGTGCCGTCGGCTGCGTGTAAGGCACGACGTGTCGGCGATCACCACCGATCGGTTTCTGTAGCGCGGCGGGTGGCTCGAGGCCGACGAGCGCGTAGACGTTTTGCAGACGCTTGCGAAATAGTTCATCAAACAGCGAGTCCTGAGCGCTGGAATGCCGGTCGTCGAACCACCAGAACCAGTCGCTCCCCTCGGCAATGAAGAGCTCCTCCCAAGCTTGTTTTAGTTTGGCGGGCGAGATCTCAACTTTGGCGGCCTGCTGCACGAGCACTTCACGCGTCTCCGAGAGCAGGTCCCAGGCTCGATTGCAGGCCGGATGCCCGATCCAGATGCCGAAGTTATGACTGATCCAACTACCGGCAAACAAATGCCCGAGACGTTCGGTCGGAGGATGCTTTTCCAGGTAATCGCGGACGCGCACGCCGTGAATTCGCGGATGCCGCGCGATGCCGTGGTACAGCGACCGCAGGAACTCGACGCCGCTGTTCGGGTAGTACTCCCAGCAGTTCTCTCCGTCGAGAATGATGCTAACCAGCGTCGGCCGCCGCGCGGAATGAGCCTCGGTCGCCCGCCCGATCGCTTCCAGCTTGCCAATCAAGTCCTCGGCCGCCTGATCCGAGTGATATCGCTGATAGTGAAAACCGATCTGGTCGCTGAGAGCATGATCGCGAAAGATCATGCTCAGCTCGTGTCCCGATTCTTCCACCCGCCAAGGGCAATACAGCATTTCGGGGTGCTGCACCATGCCTTGGCCGTCGCGCGAAACCCAACCATCGGTTGAGCGGGATAGAATCTCCTCGTCGCTGGCGATCCACTGGATGCCGGCGGCCGCCACCAGTGGGATGATCGGCTGGGCGACGGAACCTTCGGAGGGCCACATGCCGACTGGTGGGCTACCGAATAGTTCCGTGTGATAAGCCACGGCGCGGCGAATATGTTCGGCGGCATCCTCCGGATAGCCTTCCAGTCGCTTGGGCAAATGCACGCCGGGCATGGCGGCCTTGGCCAGCCGCTTGTCGATGAGCAGCGGCAGGATGGGATGAAAAAACGGCGTCGTGGTGAGTTCGACCTGGCCTCGTTCGGCCAGCTTCCGATGTAGCGGAATTACCTCGGCCAGGAGCTGCATCTGCTTGTCGAGCAGCCACCGCTTTTCGTCTTCGGTCCAATGTCCTCCCTTGTGGCGAAACTCCGCCAGGTCTTTGTCCTTCTCAAACGCGATCGGATGAAACCAGACCAGGTTATTCCAACACTGCAAGTCAAGGATGTCTCGCGGTGCAAAGCGACGCAGCGCGCGCTCGGCGCTGTCGACGTGCAGGCCACGTTGCTGGTAGAGCTCCCAATACCGCGGATAAGGCCGGATCATCTGGTCCGGGTTGGCCATGAAGAACGTATCGAGAAGGAAGCGGCCCTCGGCCTCGCTCAATCCATCGGCCGGCAAGTGCGAAACACGAAGGTGTTCGTCTTGCTGCCCGTGCTTGGTGTATCCCAGGATCTGCTGCAGCAAACTCGGCACCAAGTTGATCGTGGCATGCACCTCGGGCACTTCGGCCAGATGCATGGCCAGCCCCCAATAATCTTTGGTGCCGTGCAGCCGCACCCAGGGCATGGGATTAAAACCGGCCACGTCGTCAACGTAGTAGGGCTGATGCTGATGCCAGACGAAGGCGACGGAGAGGTCGTGCATGACGCGTGTTCAGGGCGGCGCTAGGAGCCTTTCAAAGCTCGGGTACCACAATGGGCCCAATTACTCGCGGGCAGCGTTACCGCGGACCATCGTTAAGGTGCCGCCGATCGAATGCCCAACCGCCTGACTTTTTACAGCGCCCTTAGCCTACGCTCTTGCCGGCACTCTTTCCAGGCCCCTCGCTAGGCATTTCCCGTCACCAGGCCGCGACGGACCCCGTTGATCGTGGCGCGGTATAGCTCGACATATTGCCGAGCGCTGTTGGCCCACGACCAATCTTGCCGCATGCCGGTTGTGACGAGTTGCCGCCAGATTTCCGGGCGGGCGTAGGTGGCGCAGGCCCGGTCAAGAGCCTCGCTCAGGGCCAGCGTGCTGTAGTCGCCGAACATGAAGCCGGTTGCCTTGCCAGCGGCCAGCGTGGCCTCGTTCGCGTCGGTGATCGTGTCGACCAGGCCACCGGTGGCTCGCACGATCGGCACCGTGCCGTATTTGAGACTGTAGAGTTGGTTCAGCCCGCACGGCTCATAACGGCTGGGCATCACCAACATGTCGGCACCGGCTTCCATGCGGTGAGCAAGATCGTTTGAGAATTCGAGCTTCGTGGCCACCCGATGCGGGAATCGCTCGGTCAGTTGTGCAAGTTGCTGCTCGTAGTCGGCTTCGCCGGTCCCCAGAATGGCCCATTGTACGTCGCGTGTCTGCACCCAATCGCGAATGGTGGCCGTCAACAGGTCGATGCCCTTTTGCGTCACCAGGCGACCGATGAACGCCACCAGCGGCACGTCCGGCTTTTGCGGTAGACCGAGCTCGAGTTGCAAGGCGCTCTTGCCGGCCGCCTTACCCGCGGTAACCGTTTCGACCGTGTACGTCTCGGCCAGTCGGCCATCTTTCGCCGGATCCCACTGGCGGTCGTCGACGCCGTTGACGATGCCCGAAAGGACTTCGCGGCGGTTTTGTAGCACTCCCTCCAATCCGCAACCAAGCGGCGCGGATTGAATTTCTTCGGAGTACCGCTGGCTGACGGTATTGAGCCGATCGGAAAAGATCAACCCGGTCTTCAGCAAGTTGAGGTTGCCGAAGAATTCCATCTGTTGCCAGTTGAAGTATTTCCAATCCAGCCCGGTGAGCAGCATATCCCAGTGCCAGAACACGCCCTGATAGGCCATGTTGTGGATGGTGAACAGCGTGCCCAGCTGCTCGTAGCCCGGGATGCCGTGATATTCGAGTTTGAGGTACGCCGGAATCAGTGCAGTTTGCCAATCGTTGGCATGCACGACTTCGACGTTCAGATCCAAGAGCCGGATCGCTTCGCACACCGCGCGGCAATAGAACACGAATCGTTCACAGTTGTCGCGGTAGTCTTCGCCGGCGTCTTGATACAATCCCGCGCGGTTGTAGTAGTGGTCGTGCTCGACCAGGTAAACCGGCACGTCGCTGTCGGGCAAGTGGCTTTTGAGAAACTCGCCGCTGACGGTCTTGCTGCCGATCGGCACATCGAAGCTGACGCCGGTCCGCTCCACGAGCAGGCCGGCTGCCAGGGCCTGTCGATAGGCTGGCAGGAGGACGACCGGCTCGTGTCCCAGTTTCGCCAGTTCGACCGGCAGCGCGCCGCAAACGTCGGCCAGGCCGCCGGTCTTGGCGAAGGGCACCGCTTCGCTGGTGGCCAACAAGATTCTCAAGGTGCAAGCTCCACGGCACTGCCTAAATGGACGCGTATTGAATGTGGGGTACTGTCGCAGTCGCTACAGCCCGCACGAAGCGCGCCGCCTTCATCCATTCTACGTTGCGAGCATGGCGGTGGGGGTGGTTGGCTGGGGCCAAGCTACCAAAAGCGGCCCAAAACAAAAACCCAAACGACTTTGCGCTCGCAAACGGTAGAATCGTGCGCAAAATACCTCAGTTACCCTACCACTACCATCGGGTGTCCGCGTTGGCTTGAGTAGGATTTATCGGTTGACCATGACAACAACGCGAAATTGCGCTGCTCAATGCGGTGCAAGCAGCTCAAACGGATAGCCCGGTAGGTTGCGCAGGATCGCAAACACAATCAGCACGGCGAGCAGAATGAGAATTGCGCGAGCCGAAACAGTGGTCGTCCAGCCGCGACCTTCGCGCTGTCGCTTCCAGACACCGTACGCCACGATCAGCGGCCCGGCGCCAACAAGTAGCGGGTTCTTGGCCAGCGCGAGGCAGGTCGCCATGCAGCATGGCATGAGCGGCGCGTGTGGCTCCACATCCGGGGCAGTGCCAGCCGGTCAATTGGTAGACGGGGCACTTCGGCAGCCAGCTCACCGATGATGGATTAACCTGATATAGAACCAGGATCAATCCGAGCATTCCGACGAGAATTGCAACCGCGCGAAGTGAGCGGAGTGCCGTTCGCGATTGCACAAGATTGCTCATCTTGGGCCCTCGAGGAGGCCGGTGATCGCGCCAAATAGGATGAGCCCCAAGTACAGAACCTGGGGAACGACGCCGAAGCCAAAGGCGATCCAAAACCACATCTTCGCACTCTGCGCCGACTGCATTGCGCCGTATATGTCGCCGCCGGCAAGCTTGGCGTTGACTTGTGCCGCATAGACGATCGACACGATGCCAAACGGCAGGCAGCAACAAAGCGTGGCGAAAATTGCGGGCGCCAAGTAATTGTTGAGGTGCGTTGGCGTGCCCCCTGAATACGTGCCGGCAGCTTGTTGGGGAGCTGCAGGAGCTTGATATGGATTGGCGAATGTAGCGCCGCAGGCATGACAACTCGAGGCATTGTCAGGATTGTGCTTGCCGCAAACGTGACAGTACATGCTGAGTTCCTAGTGGCGCGACGCTTCCTCATACGCGATCGCAATCACAATGAAGACGACAATCAGGCTGAAAATCGTGCCCATCACGATCGCGAATATCGCCCGACCCCGGCCATATTTCTCCGGATGTCGCTTCAGGTCCACCAACGCGATGATTCCCAAAATCAAAGCGAATGGCGCACAGACGCCCAGCACGGCAAACAGCCCGGCATATCCGGCAAGCACCGCCCACACGCTGCGTCCCACGGGAAGCAGCATCCGCATGCCCGGATCGCTCTCAATAGAAGTTGACATCGCGACCGGCATGCGCAGCGGTGGGTTGCCACATTGGTGACACACGGCCGTGCCATCAGGCAATTGCGTACCACAATTCTGGCAATACATGCGTGCTGGTTTCCGATGCCGTTGCTAGAACCCGCCACCCGGCTGATTCTCTTGAACCGCGATAACGGCTCCCAGAATCTGCACAATCAAGACGAGGGCGTTCACCAGCAGTCCCAGGCCGAACGCAATCCAAAACCACATCTTGGCTTTGTTCGCCGATTCCTGAGCACCTGCGACGTCGCCGCCGGACAACTTCCCATTCACCTGCGCGGCATACACGATCGAGACGATTCCCAACGGCAAACAGCAGCACACAGTGGAAAAGATCGCAGGTATCAGGTAGTTATTGATCGGCCCTCGGGCCTGCGCTGTTCCATAAGGATTTGCCAACGATGCACCGCATGACCCGCAGGCGGTGGCATTGTCAGGGTTCGGACTGCCGCACTTTGCACAATGCATGTTGAGATCCTCTCAGTCACGGGTAGTGAACCGCCTCCAACACGTGGGACGCCGCACGATCGACAGGGGACTGCATATCAGGGGCACTCGATAACCCCCAACAATGTAGGAATCCGTCGCGCAGCGCACAAGCTGGAAAAACGACAGCCTGCGTCGGCCCGAGGGCTCTAATTTCCCGCCAAGAAAGCTTCGATGCGATCGAAGCCGGCTTTGAGTACATCCATGCTCGTGGCGAAGGAGATGCGGGCATAGCCCTCGGCGCCAAAGGCCGAGCCCATCACGGTGGCCACGTTTTGCTGTTCGAGCAGCGCGAGGCACCATTGCGTTGAGTTGTCCACGCGGGCACCGCCGTAATGGCGACCCAGGTGCTGCTTGATGTTGATGAAGGCGTAGAATGCTCCACCCATGTCCGGACAACTGAGCCCCGGAATGCTTTCGATGCGCTCGCGGACGAATGCCCGTCGCTTGGTGAATTCGGCCAACATTTGCTCGACACAATCTTGCGGGCCGGTGACGGCCGCCAGGGCGGCGTACTGGCTGATGCTCGAGGGGTTGCTCGTTTCCTGGCTTTGCAAGTCGGACATGGCCTTGGCCACATTGGCCGGCGAGAGCGTCCAGCCGATGCGCCAGCCCGTCATCGCATAGGCCTTGCTTGCTCCGTTGACCACGATGGTCCGCTCCTGCATCCCCGGGCGCACGCCGGCGAAGGTGACGAATTTATTGTTGCCGTAAACGAGCCGCTCGTAGATTTCATCGGAGACGACCGTCAGATTGCGTTCCAGCACGACGTCGGCCAAGGCGGCCAGATCGGCTGGCGCGTACATGCTACCGGTCGGATTGCTCGGCGAACAAACCAACAACATGGTCGTTTTGGCAGTGATCGCGTCGCGCAACTGCTGGGGCGTCAACTTGAAGTCATTTGCCTGTTCGGTCTCGACGATCACCGGCATCGCGCCCGTTAGCTTGACCAGTTCGGCATAGCTGACCCAATACGGCGCGGGAATGATCACCTCGTCGCCCGGGTTTAACAGTGCCGTAAAGACGTTGTGCAGCGAGTGCTTGGCCCCGTTGGAAACGACAACCTGACCGGCGGCGTATTCCAGGCCGTGCGTTTCCTTAAATTGTTTGGCAATCGCCGCGCGCAATTCGGGGATGCCCGGCGCTGGCGTGTAATGCGTGTGTCCGGCCTTCATGGCCTCAATGGCAGCCTGGCAGATGTGCTCCGGCGTAGTGAAATCCGGCTCGCCCAGGCTGAAGTCGTACACCGTTTTCCCGGCCGCTTTCAGCTCCTTGGCCTTGGCGGCCATGGCCATGGTGGCCGACGGTTCGAGAGCCTCGAGAATTCGGGAAATACGCAATGCCATGGGACGAGACTCCTGGTACGCAACCGAACGACGCTTAGGGTGAGGGATATGGCAATACAAAGGTTCGCATGTCGCTCGGGGCGTCGAGATTGCCGAGCGCCACCGCGAACGCTTACTTCTTAAGTAGTTCTTGGGCCTGCTTGACGACGTTCTCGGCGGTAATGCCAAAATGCTTGAAAAGCAGGTCACCGGGGGCCGAGGCGCCGTAAGTCGACATGCCGACGAATCGCCCGCGGAAGCCGAGGTATTTTTCCCAGCCCTGCACGACGCCGGCCTCGCAGGCCACGCGCGCGGTAACCGCCGGCGGCAGCACGCTGTCGCGATGGGACTGATCCTGGGCATCAAATAGCTCCCAGCACGGCAGGCTCACCAGCCGCACGCTTACGCCGCTGGCGGCGAGCTGTTCGTAGGCGGTGACGCAGACGCCGACTTCGCTGCCGGTGCCCATCAGAATCACGTCTGGTTGTTTTCCCGGCTTGGAATCCGCCAGCACATAGCCGCCGCGGAGCACGCCGTCGGCCGACGCGTATTTCGTGCGATCGAGCGTGGGCAGATTCTGCCGTGTAAGCACTAGCGCTACCGGGTGGTTCTTGATCGGCATAATCGCCCGCCAGGCCGCCGCCACTTCGTTCGCATCGCCGGGACGCATGACGTACAGGTTCGGAATTGCCCGAGCCGCCGCCAAGTGTTCGACCGGTTCGTGCGTCGGGCCGTCTTCACCGACGCCGATCGAATCGTGCGTGAAGATATAGACCACCGGCAATTGCATGAGCGCGCTAAGACGCATCGACGGTCGCAGGTAATCGCTGAACACGAAAAACGTCGAACCGAAGGCGCGCACATCTGACAAGGCCATGCCGTTGAGCGCCGCGGCCATGCCATGTTCGCGTATGCCGAAATGGAAGTTTCGGCCTCCGTAGGAACCGGCCTCGAACGAATCGTTGCCGTTGAGCGTGGTCAGTGTTGACGGGGCCAGATCGGCCGATCCGCCGATCAACCAGGGGACGTTCTTCGCCACGTCGTTGATAACTTCGCCCGAGGACTTGCGGCTGGCCAGGCCCTTGGCATCGGCCGGAAAAGTGGGAATGTCCTTGTCCCATCCCTTCGGCAACTCGCGCGCGGCCATCGTCTGCCACTCGGCGGCAAGCTCGGGGTACTTCTGAGCGTATGCTTCGAACTGGGCATGCCAGTCGGCATATAGCTTCTTGCCGCGCGCTCCGATCCCCGCGGCAAAGTGCTGGGGTACCTCGTCGGGCACCAGGAAATGAGCATCGGGCGGCCAGCCATAAAACTCCTTGGCCTTGCGAATCTCATCTTCGCCCAGCGGCGATCCATGGGCATGCGAGGTGTTCTGCTTGTCGGGCGCGCCATAGCCGATGATCGAGTGAACGATGATCAGCGTCGGCTTGTCGCCGGTTTTGGCAAACGACTTGTAAGCCTTGCGCAGGCGCAGTCCAGATTGTTGACGTCGGCAATTTCGATGACGTGCCAGCCGAGGCCTTTGAAACGCGTCGGCACGTCGTCGCTGTAGGCCAGCTCGGTATGCCCTTCGATCGTGATCGTGTTGTCGTCGTAGATCCAGCAGAGATTCGACAGTTTGAGGTGTCCGGCCAGAGACGCCGCTTCGTTCGAGATGCCTTCCATCAGATCGCCGTCGCTGCACACGGCGTAGATGTTGTAATCGAACAACTCGAAACCCGGCTTGTTGAAGTGCGAGGCTAGCCAGCGCTGAGCAATGGCCATGCCGACGCTGTTGCTGACGCCCTGACCCAGGGGGCCGGTCGTGGTTTCGACGCCCGAGGTCTCATCGTGCTCGGGATGTCCGGGGCAGCGACTGTGCAATTGGCGAAACTGCTCGATCTGGTCGAGCGGCACGGCCAGCTCGCCCGTCGGCTTGCCGTCTCGATACTGCTTGACCCCAGCCAGATGCAACACGCTGTAGAGCAGCATGGACGCATGCCCGCACGAGAGCACAAAGCGGTCGCGGCCGGGCCACAGCGGATGTTCTGGGTCGTACCTCAGCACTTCGTTCCATAGCGTATAAGCCATGGGCGCCAGGGCCATCGGCGTGCCAGGATGGCCGCTGTTGGCCTTCTGCACGGCGTCCATCGAGAGGGTGCGAATGGTGTTGATCGCGAGTTGATCAATCGAACCGGCCGGTTTCGCGGGCTGTTTCTGGGTTTGTTGAGCCATGCGGGTGCTCGTGGCTTAGGTGGCGGCTGGATAGGGGGAGTCGGGAACTGGCGCCACTGCGGGCCGGCGCGGCCAGGCGGCGAACAATCCGCTGAGTTTAGGGGGCTGGGGGCGGATCGTCAACGAGCGGGCTCGTTCCCAGAACTCCGCGGCAGCACGGGCTTTGAGACTCTTTTAGCTGTCTTTTTTGTGAGCCTACGGTTGGACGCACGCGGCGCACGTCGCCGCGCAAATGTAGCTCGTGTGTCGCAAACCGCAATCTAGCGCGGACGTCCGCAACGGATACATGCCGCCGGCGCCGAAAATTTCACATCGGCGCTGCTAGCAGAAATTCTCACGGATCCGATTCAAGTTCCGCGGCGCATCAGCCGATCTTGCTGTCGCCGAAGCAACTGCTTCGCATATTCAGATCGCTAAGAGAACCATCATGGACCGTGAAACACTGACTCGGGCGCTGTTCATCGGTCTGGGCGTGTTGATCTTGTGCATCTGACGTCCGCGCCATGCCGGCGGCGGATTGCTAGCCCTTGGGCTTTTCGACGACCGTGGCCTTGTTGATGGTCACGGGAGTGACCGGCCGGTCCTGAGCGCCGGTTTTCACCGCGCCGATTTTCTTCACCACGGCCAGGCCTTCCGCATCAGCCGTCTTGCCGAAGGCCGTGTACTGGTTGTCGAGATGCGGCACGCGTTCGAGGCAGATGAAGAACTGTGATCCGGCTGAATTCGGATCGGCCGTGCGGGCCATCGAGACCACGCCCGGTTCGTGCTTCGTGGGATTGAACTCGGCTTTGATTGTATAGCCGGGTCCGCCCGTGCCGGTTCCCTCGGGACAACCTCCCTGAATCATGAAGCCGCTGATCACGCGGTGAAAGGAGAGGCCGTCGTAGTAGCCGATCTTTGCCAGGGCGACCAGGTTCTGGACGTGGCCCGGTGCGACATCCGGAAACAGATCGAGCGTGATCTTGCCTTCGCTGGTGTCGAGCTCGACTTGATAGTCATGCTTGGAAAAGTCGATTTGCGGGAGCACGGCTTCGACTTCGGCTTTGCGACTCTTGGCCATCGGAAGAGCCTCCTTTCGGCCTGCAAGGTGATATTCGCGGTTCGCTGTAACCAGTAGACTAACAGCCTGCCGCCGCACCGAATAGCACAAATCCACGGCGGCCAGAACATTCAATCGTGAGGCGGATTTGGATATGGACTGGGTACAGGTTTACGATCCATTGGGTTCGCCGTGGCTCTCCACGTTGATGGCCGCGGCACCAATCGTGGTGCTGTTGGGCCTGCTGGTCGCGGGCCAGCCTGCACCCCGCGCGGCGCTGATCGGACTGCTCGTGGCCATGGGCGTCGCCATTCTAGGCTTCGGCATGCCAGGCAACGCGGCGTTGGCCTCGGCCGCGTACGGTGCCTGTTTTGGACTGTTGCCGATCGGTTGGATTGTGCTCTCGGCGGTGTTCTTGTTTCACCTCACCGTCCGCGCCGGACAGTTCGAGGTGGTTAAGCACTCGGTGGCCGCGATCTCGCCAGACCGGCGGATGCAGGCCCTGTTGATTGCATTTTCCTTCGGCACGTTTATCGAGGGGGCCGCCGGTTTTGGTACGCCGGTGGCTATTTCGGCGGCGCTGCTGATTGGCTTGGGTTTTTCACCGTTGTATGCCGCCGGGCTTGCGCTGCTGGCGAACACTTCGCCCGTGGCGTTCGGCGCGCTGGGCACCCCCATCACCACGCTGGCGAAGATTTCCGGCCTCGACGAAATGGTACTCAGCCAGATGGCGGGACGACAGTTGCCGTTCTTCTCGGTCATCGTGCCGGCATGGCTGGTAGCGACGATGGCCGGCTGGCGCGGCGTCGTCGGCTGTTGGCCGGCGATCCTGGTATGTGGCGGCAGTTTTGCGGGCATTCAGTACCTGGCCGCGAATTTTCACGGGCCGACGCTGGTCGACGTTGTCGGCGGACTCGGTTCGCTCGTGTGCCTGACAATCTTTCTGAGGTTCTGGCAACCGAAAGAAGTCTGGCGCTTTCCCGACGAAGCGGGGGAGCCCCCGAGCGATGAACATCGGCACCTCACGCGACGGCAAATCGTCTATGCCTGGGTTCCCTGGGTGCTGTTGTCGGTGCTGGTGTTTTTGTGGGGAGGGCCGCAATTCCGCGAACTGCTCAATGGCGGCCCTCCCGACAACCCGAATGCATTGGCCGGCGTCACACGCTACTCATGGGAAATGCCGCGGTTGGACGGTCGCGTGTACCGCGCAGCTCCGGTGGTGGATGTGCCCAGCGGCAGCGACCGCGCTGCACAAGGGGAGAAGGCGGTTTACGATTTCAACTGGCTCTCCACGACTGGCACAGGCATCTTCATGGCCGCAATTCTTTCGGCGTTTTGGCTGCGCATCACCCCGGCCGCCTTCGCTCTGCAGTTCCTGTTGACGCTTTCCAAGATGCGCTGGGCTCTATTGACGATCGCCTGCATGCTCGCGTTGGCATTCGTTACTAAATACAGCGGCGGCGATGCCACACTGGGGCTGGCGTTCACCCGCACCGGCTGGTTTTATCCTTTTTTCGCGCCCATGCTCGGTTGGCTCGGCGTGGCGCTGACCGGTTCGGATACGTCGTCCAATGCCCTGTTCGGCAGCCTTCAGCGGATTACGGCCGAACAGCTCGGCTTGAACCCCGTATTAATCGTCGCCTCGAACAGCACGGGTGGCGTGATGGGCAAGATGATCGACGCGCAAAGCATCGTCGTGGCGGCCGTGGCCACGGGGCAGTCGGGTGGCGAAGGGAAGATCCTGCGGTTCGTCTTCCTGCACAGTATTGCGTTGGCGTGTCTGGTTGGCTTACTTACGCTGGCGCAGGCCTACTGGTTGACTTGGATGATCCCGCAGTAGGTCGAAAGTCTTTTCGGTGAGGCACCGTGGGCCAGGCCTGATGCGGTTGGACGAAATCCTGCACTTGCAGCATGTGGAACGGCTGCTTACCGTTTGATTGTCGAACAGCTTGGCCCGAGGCGGAGCCGATCATGTCCACGCAGCCTGCCCGACTGATTGCCATTGGCGACGTGCACGGTTGTGTGCATGCGCTCGACGCGCTGGTTGAGGCGATCTCACCATCTCGAGACGACTGTCTGGTCTTCCTCGGCGATCTGATCGATCAAGGACACGACAGCCGCGAAGTCCTCGATCGAGTGATCGCGCTGAACGACCAATGTCAGGTGGTTCTGATCCAGGGAAATCACGAGGAAATGATGTTAGCGGCTCGCCAGAGCGAGACGGCCCTCCGCTACTGGGAAGTCTGCGGTGGACTCGCCACGTTGAATTCCTATCGCTATGGCGCCACGCTGGCCAGCATCCCGCCAGCTCATTGGGCGTTGGTGCAAAGCTGCCGGTCCTATTACGAGACCGACGATTTCATTTTCACGCACGCTGGCTACTTGCCCGACGTGCCGATGAGCGATCAGCCCGACCATCAGTTGCGTTGGGCGTTGTTGGAAGCCGACGAGGCACGGCCGCACGGCTCCGGCAAAACCGTGTTCGTCGGACACACCGAACAGCACAATAGCGAAATACTAGACCTGGGGTTTCTGGTTTGCATCGACACAGGTTGCTGGCGTCACGGTTGGCTGACGGCCATTGAAACACGCACCCGCGCCCTATGGCAGGCGAGCCGCTTTGGCATGCTTCGCGATCCGCGGGAGGCTCCCCAGCGCGGACGACTTCCGCAGCTGGGAGCCCGACAAGCCTGATCGATTGCCAGTGCCGCAACCGATAGAACGTTGGCGCGTGTGCCGTGCCTGGTCTGAGTTACTCGGTTCTGATTGGCGACATGGCGAGGGGCTGGTCGGCGCGGCTTGCCGGCGCGACGATGACCCTTAGCGATGAGGTATCAACGAGCCGCTCGAGTACTCCCGGCGTGCAGGCAAAATAGTTGGTCGTGGCGGCCGGATCGTCGGTTTCGCGGAGTGCGTTGGCGCGCGGATCGTAGGCATACGTGTGATAGCCGAACGCGGCCAGGAACTCGGCCACCTGCGGCGTGTGATCACTGCACTCGATCATCAGGATCGGTTCGTCGTGTTCGAGCGTTTCGCGCATCCCTTGCAACACTTCGAGTTCCAAGCCTTCGACGTCGATCTTGACGGCCACGGGGTGCAGGTGCAGATCGTCGAATCGACAAATCTCAATCGGCACGGAGGTGACGTGGATCGTGGTGCCGGCCTCGCGCTCGATCAAGGCGCGGTTGCGTTCGAGTGAGGACCGGTCAGCGGTTGCCCACGGCGTCAGCGGCGTGTTGCCGGCGACGGGGCAAAAGAGCGTCAGCGTCTGTTCCCGGCGACCGAGCCCTACCATACGATAGTCGAAGCCGGGGCCGAGCAATCGACGCGTGGCGGCCAGTTCGGACGCGAGCAGTCGGTTTGGCTCGAACGACAGGATATTCAACGCGCGGTTGAAGATCCGCACGGAGCGCGCCGATTGCCCCGTGTTGGCTCCGACGTCAACTAGCAGTCCTTCGCGACCTCCAAAGTTACGGAAGAACGCAAAGTCCTCATCGTGCGGAATCCGCAACCGGTAGGTGAGGTTGCCGTACCAGCGTTTGAAGGTGCGATACAGACGTGGCCACCGACGTAGCGTCGATTTGCCCCACCGTCGAATGCAATGCAACATCGTTCTCACTCCTTGTCCACCATCGCGGACCCTAGTGCAACACCAGCGATTTTTCGAAGTTCGTGTTCCCCGCCGGTTGGCTGCTCTCCTGGGCTCGCTCCACGGCCCGGCTCGTCAAGGACAGCCCCGCGATCGTGCCACCCAGAAAAAACAACAGCATGTTGACCATGGCCACGATCGAGACGTCGTGAAACATGCCGTTGGGCAAGTAGACGCCGATCGTGGCCAGAAACAGAAGCCCCAGCTGGTTCTCCCAGATCGGCAACGAGTTGCTGCGCCACAGTTGCCAGGCTCCCCAAGTCCAACAGCCGAGCACGGCGACGAAAAGGCCCAGGCCAACGAGCCCGGTTTCAGTCAGGATTGCCAAAAAGACGTTGTGCTGCACGAACGGCCTGGCCTTCTCCAAGGGCAGGTCGGTCGAACGATCGGCCAGGTAGTCGGGCATTTCCTCGCGGTATTGCCCAAAACCAAATCCCAACAGTGGGCGATCGAGGAACATGTGCCAGGCGACGGTGGCCAGGACCGGGCGGAGCTTGGCCGACTCGGCCGTCAGTTCCGCGTCGAGATCCTTGTCGCGTTTGAACGTCATCAGACTTTCCCAACCGACCGCGGCGGCCACTAGCGACGACATGATCGCGCTTCCCACGACAACACCTCTCCAGGTGCGCGGCGTCGCCATCCCCACCACGATCAACAATCCACAGCCGGCGCCCATCCACACGCTGCGCGTCAGCGTGCTGTAAACGCCCCACGCGTAAATTGGGATGGCCGCCAACAATAGGAGTTGACCCGGTCGATGCAATCGGGGCCACCACAGCAACGCGGCGCACAGCCCGACGCCCTGAAAAATGCCGTTGGACACCGGATTGAGGAATGGTCCGCGTCCGCGCCCCAAAAACTCCTCGTATTGGACCGAAGTGATGTAGCGCGGAAAGACCAACGACCACCAACCGTGTGTCTCGGCCACAGCCGTCAAACACAAGTACAGGCCGAAAACGGCGAGCGAACCGAGCACCCACCAGGCGGCGTCGGCGGTCCAGCGTGTCTCACGCGCGACCCAGTACAAGGTCGTCGGCATCAAATAGAAGATCACCAGGAAGGCCAATGGACGGGAGCCTTCGATGCGAAAATTGTGCGTCAGCGTGCTGATGACCAACACCGACAGCAACGCGGCCAACAAAAAGTCCACTTTTGCCAACGGCTTGGAATCGGTCCAACCCCAATGGCGATAAACGGCGTATTGCGCCACGAGGACAACCAACAGCAAGCGGTCGGACGTTAGCGGTACGGCGCCAGTCGCCACGTGAAAGAACGGATGCCCAAAACAGCATCCCGCCAGCAGCACCAACAGGGCCGTGCCGACCAGGCCGCCTCGAGCCATCAAGACGGCCGACCAGACCACGGCCACCAGCGCTCCAACGGCCAAAAGCATCAAATCCACGAGACGAAATCCTGGCGCGCGGGGGCGACGTGCAAGAACGCAAACCGGGAAACCGACCGGTCTCGATTCAACCATACGCCACGGCTAGCAACGTCCGGGCCGTCGCGCGGGTTGGCGGCTGGCAGCGGTCGGGCTCGTCGTGCGGGTCGTGCCGGCTGTGTCGGAAACTTGCCGTGGAACTTGCGGCCCGCGGCGCGGCCAGCACACAATAGGGACGCTTGTTCAGGTTGGGTCGAAAACTTGCCGGGGTAAACATCATGCATTGCAACGTCTGTCGGACAATTTCGCTGCCGCTCTGCCTGCTAGCAATCACGTGCTTCGGTGACCTTTCCCGCGCCGGGCACCCAGTGCCGAACTTCGTTCCGAAGTTCCAGGAACAGGTCATTCCGCCGGGCGCCAAAATGCAATTGCTTTGGGACGAGGGCGAGTTCACCGAAGGTCCCGCGCCGATGGCCGGCGGCGATATTCTGTTTTCCGACATTGGCAATCGCATCATGCGGTTCGACCCGAAAACACAGGAGGCCGGCGTCTTTCGCGAACCGAGCGGAAAAGCAAACGGTTTGATGTACGACTCCAAAGGTCAGCTCATCGCCTGCGAAGGAGCCGGCCCTGGCGGAGAGCGGCGCATCTCGATCACCGGAATCGACAGGAAGGTGCGCACGCTGGCCGACTCCTACGAAGGTAAACGCTTCAATAGCCCCAATGATTTGGCGATCACCAAAACCGGCAATGTCTATTTCACGGATCCCCGCTACGTCGGCAGCGAACCACGAGAATTGGCGTTCGAGGCGGTGTTTCTGGTGGAACCCAGCGGCAAGGTGAAGGTCGCCACGCGCGACGTCGAGAAGCCCAACGGCATCCTTGTGGCGCCGAACCAACGGACGGTGTACGTGGCCGATCACAATAGCGACCCGACCGGTGCCCATACGTTGTTGGCGTTCGACATTGGGCCCAACGGCGCGTTGGGCAACAAACGCGTGCTGTTCGATTTTGGCGCCCATAAGCGGGGCATCGACGGCATGACCCTTGACCAGCGCGGCAATATCTACTCGGCCGCCGGCGCCGGTGACGAAGCCGGGATTTATGTGTTCAGTTCGACCGGAATTCCGCTGGCATTCATCTCCACGCCCGGTGATCCAACCAACTGTGTCTTTGGTGTCGGCACGGAGGCGAAACGGCTCTACGTGACGGCCGCGTCACCATCGTCGTCCGGCGGTGATGCGAAAAAGTACGGCCTGTATTGCTGCGACCTTGCGATTCCCGGGTACCATGTCTATCCGCAAGTGATGCCATAAACACGACCACGAGAGATCGGTCAGGCCTTGGCTAGAACAGGGCCACCTGAATCGGACCTATTCGTGATCCGCCGCCGAGCCAATGCCGTAGAAGGCGGTCGCAGGCAGTCCCGTGCGCGTCGCGACGAGGTTGACGATCGCATCGACTTCCTCATTCGATAGCGGCGCGACGTACGACTCGGCCGGACGTCGTGCAACGGTGTAAACCTGAACCAGCTTGATCTGTCCGTTTTTGGCCGTGATTTCCCGGAGTCGTTCGCAAAACGCGGCCAACTCATCTGCCGGGGGTGCTTCTCCGTTGACCCGCATGAACAACGATTGAATGACAAGCGGGCGCATCTGCGCAGCACTAGCGATATTGTCGAGGATTTGTCGAAACGGAATCGGCGTGCGATCGACGAGTTGAAAGTATGCCTCGGTGCCGGCTTCGAGCTTGGCCCAGATTTCGCCGTTGTGGTCATCAAGAATCGCCAACCCTCGCTTCACATGCGCACGATGAAACATGCTGGCGTTGGTGATTAGCACCATTTTCACGTCGTCGAGGCCCAGTCGGCCCTTGATCTGAGCGCAAGCCGAGAGGATTTCATCGAAGTTGCGGTAGGTCGTGGGCTCGCCGTCGCCGCTAAAGGCCATGTCGTTCAGGTGGCGTAGTTCTTGCGGCGTGGAGGCGAACTGCGGCGTTTCGAACAGTTCGCCGGAATGAACGAGGCGAAGCATTTGTTCGAGCTCGGCCAATAGTTCGTTCATGGCCACGAACCGCGTTTCGCTTTGCCGAGTGCGATCGACCTGGCAATAGATGCAATCGAAATTGCACACTTTGTCGGGGTTCAGATTCACGCCGACCGAGATTCCGCCCGACCGCCGGCTGAGCACCGGATATACGAAACGGTTCGTATGAAACGAACGTTCGTGGTGCGTGTGCAGGGGGTGTCCGTCGCGGGAAGAAGAATTCATCGACAGAGCAGCGGCGGCGAAGAAATAGCAATCGTATTGGGCATGTAATCATTATACGCCCTTCGTCGCTCTCCGGGCGCAGGGAAATACCCAAGGCAGTCACTCCTCGGGCCTCTCCGCGAGGCGGCACTCGATCGCACACGTGAGGTGTTAGCGGAGCTTTCGGAGCTCGGTGAATTCGTCCATGGTGATCGTCGTCAACTCGCCGTCGTCGCGGCGGAGCACGATCATGTCGGCAAATACCTTATCGTCGCGATTGCGGCGGAAATGCAGCCCCTGGCGGCGACGCTCCGTATGTTCAACCGTGCCGACCGTGAGCGTGGTCCAGGTTTTCGACGAGCCCACCTTCACCTGATGCTCGACTTCGATGCGATCTCCCGGCTTGAGCTCGGTGAACAATTGGCGCGATGCGGCGTTGGTGCTCATCGTGGGCTTCCTATAAAAAGCGCGAGGCTAAACTTCCTTGGAGTTGATCCAGGGCATCAACCGGCGGAGTTTGCGACCGACTTCCTCGATCGGATGCAATCGCTCGCGACGGCGCGTGGCCTTGAACGACGGCGCGTTGGCCTTGTTCTCCAGCATCCAGTCCCGGGCAAACTGGCCCGACTGAATCTCCTCGAGAATCCGCTTCATCTCCTTGCGAGTTTCCTCGTTCACGATTCGCGGGCCACGCGTGTAGTCGCCGTACTCGGCCGTGTTCGACACGCTGTAACGCATGTAATTCAAACCGCCCTGATAGAACAAGTCGACGATCAACTTCAGCTCGTGCATGCATTCGAAATAGGCCATTTCGGGCTGATAGCCGGCTTCGACGAGCGTATCAAAACCGGCCTTGACCAGCGCGCTGACGCCGCCGCAAAGCACGGCTTGTTCGCCGAACAGATCGGTCTCGGTCTCTTCGGCAAAGGTGGTTTCGATGATACCCGCTCGGGCGCCACCGATTCCCTTGGCATAGGCCAGACCCAGGGCACGCGAGGTTTCGCTGGCGCCGGGGTTCAAAGCGATCAAGCAGGGCACGCCGCCCCCCTTCTCAAATTCGCTGCGCACCAGGTGGCCTGGACCTTTGGGAGCCACCAGCACGGTGTCGACGCCCTCAGGGGCTTCAACTTGTCCGAAGTGCACGTTGAAACCGTGCGAGCACATCAGGATATTGCCCGGCTTGAGCTGCGGCCGGATGAACTGGCGATAGATGTCGCCTTGCACTTCGTCCGGCAACAGGATGTTAACCAGATCTCCCTGCTTGGCCGCTTCCTCGGCCGAGACGGGCTCAAAGCCGTGGCTCTTGGCCAGGTCGTAATTGGCGCTGCCGGGGCGCTGCCCGACGACGACGTTGCAACCGCTATCGCGGAGGTTTTGGGCATGGGCATGGCCCTGCGAACCATAACCGATGATTGAGATTGTCTTGCCCTTGAGCAGCGACAGGTCGGCGTCTTTTTCATAGTACATTTTGGTCATGTTTGTTTCTCCGGATTTGCAAGGCGCTCGTTGCCGCCATGAAATGCCGGCCGGCGCGAATGATTAGCGGATGTTATTTGGCTTTGGCCTCGGGCTCTTGACCGGCTCGTTTGCCGCGGACCATCGCGATCCGCCCGGTACGCACCAGTTCGACGATGCCAAATCGGCGCATCAGGTCGATGAACGATTCGACTTTCCGTTCCTGGCCGGAGATTTCGACGATCACTTCCTCGTCGGCCACGTCGACGATGCGACCGCGAAAGATGTCGGCCAACTCGCGAATCTCGCTCCGTCGACCGAGCGGCGCGCGGACCTTGATCAACATCAGGTCGCGTTCGACAAAGTCCTGCGAGCTGACGTCGACCACGCGGACCACGGTAACGACCTTTTCGAGCTGCTTGCGCACTTGCTCGAGCACCGTGTCGTCGCCCACGACAACGAAGGTCATCCGTGAAAGGTCGGCGTTTTCGGTTTCGCCGACCGCCAGGCTGTCGATGTTGTAGCCGCGCGAGGCGAGCATGCCGGAAATATGGGCCAGCACACCCGGGACGTTTTGAACCACCGCCGAAAGGACATGACGCATAGTCGAGAATTCTGGCCGTATTTTGGTCGGCCGGTTTGGAGGGCAGACGGACGATTTCACGCGGAAACCGACGGCGTCCCAACAAGTTAAACCAATGATGATAGTCCCCTGCCACACGCCCCACAAGGGACCGCGCTGCCGTGGTTTCCTGCCGAAAACCGGCCCACGGCTGCGATGCCGCCTAGGACGACGTTGGGGGCTCTGAAACGGAGGGCAAAAACGTCTTGCGGGTTCGCGCCAGCGTTACTCGGTAGTCTCGCCAATCGCTGAATCGGCGGGATCCGTGGGCAGCGATTCGGGGGCCTCTGCAACTTCCGGTTCGGAGTCATCGACTTCGATCTCGGCTCGGCCGTCACCCGACTGTCGCTTGCGAAGGTAGAGCTTGATGGGCACTTCGGCGAACGGCATGTGTTCGCGGAGCGCACCCAGCAGATAACGGCGATAAGGTTCGCTAAAGGCCTTCGGTTCGTTGCAAAAAAGCACGATCGTCGGCGGTTCGGTGCCGACTTGCGTGGCGTAATAGATCTTGGGACGCCGGTTCTGATAAAGCGGCGCCGGATTGGCATCGATGGCCTCGCGCAGCACCTTGTTCAATTGGCCCGTGGTCACGCGCTGGCCGGCCTGCTTGAAGAGCATCTGGGCGTGATTCAGCAGCGCCTTGACGTTTTTGCCGGTCAGGCCGGTGACGAAGGCCATCGGCACGTACCACATCGTTCGGAAGGTGTCGTGCAAATAGGTAACCCACTTTTCGGTGGGCATGCTGCCGGCGACCAGATCCCACTTGTTGACCACGAATACGCAAGGCTTGTAGTTCTCGGCGATGTATTCGCAGAGCTGCTTGTCGACCTTGCCGATCCGCTGCGTTGGATCGAAAAACATCAGCACGACGTCGGCCCGGCGAATGCTGCGCTGAGCGCGATGCGTGCTGTAGAATTCCACGTCCGAGGCGATGCTTTTGTTCCGTTTTAGCCCCGGCGTGTCGATGGCTACGAATGGCTTTCCATCGAGTTCGAATCGCACGTCCACCGAATCGCGCGTGGTGCCGGCCACCTCGCTGACGATCATCCGCTCGGCCTGGGCCAGCGTGTTGACAAATGTGCTCTTGCCCACGTTGCGACGGCCGACGATGGCTACTTTCATCACCGAATCGATACTCGGCGGCTGAACTTCTCCCACTATCTGCTTCGGAAGCCGCTCGGCGATCATGTCGAGCAATTGCTGGCGGCCGCGGTTCTGCATGGTGCTCACGCAGATCAGCTTGCCGCGGCCAAGCTTGTAGAACTCGTCGGCCTGGGTATCGAACGTGTGATCGTCGGCCTTGTTGGCCACGCAAATCACCGGCGCATCGACGTAACGCAGTCGCCGCGCGACCTCCTGGTCAAGCGGCGTCAGCCCTGCGCGGGTATCGACCACGAACAATACAACGTCCGCCTCTTCAATGGCCGACGCGATCTGCTGCTCGATCTTCGAGGTGAGGTTGTCGGGATCGTCGAATCCGATGCCGCCTGTGTCGACCAATTCAAAATAGCGCTCGCGCTCGAACATCAGGTACGTCATTCGATCGCGAGTCACGCCGGCCGTATCATCGACGATGGCGAGCCGTTTGCGGGCCAGCCAATTGAGCAGGCTTGATTTGCCGACGTTGGGTCGGCCGACAATGACAACCTGTGGAATCCCCATGGTGCAGGGTGAACAATACAGCAAAGGAAAGGGAGCAGCGGTCGGCGGACCAAAAATGAACTCGCCTCATCATAGTTGAATTTGGCGGGGCGGGCCAATCGAAGTGCCCAAGCGATGGTCAATCGCGCCGCGTTGATGCGTCGCTGCTTCCCGAACCAGGGGGCAATCGTATACTGAATGCCACGCGATAGCTCAAGAATGACGCTTTCGTTAAGAAACTGAGTCCGCCAGGAAGCGAGGCACAAAGCAGCATGGCCGCGGCACGCAACTCAAAAACCACTCGACAGACCGTCCAAACCCTTGAAAGCCTCCGCCGAGCCGGCGTCGCGCAACTGCCGAAGGGAACGCCTGGCAAGCGAATCGGCCCCTCGGTTCGCGTCCCGCAATCGCCGGACGAGATGTCCCAGCAAGAGCCGGTTGCCGGCGATTCACTGGAGGCCGTTCGTGCGGAAGTGGCCGCCTGTACCGCTTGCGACGAGTTGGCCTGCACGCGCACGCAAACGGTATTCGGCGTGGGTAATCCACAAGCAAGATTGTGTTTCCTGGGCGAAGCGCCAGGCGCCGATGAAGATGCCCGCGGCGAACCTTTTGTGGGTCGGGCCGGGCAGCTATTGACTAAGATCATCGAGGCCTGCACGCTCTCGCGCGAGGACGTCTACATTTTGAACGTGCTTAAGTGCCGGCCGCCGGGCAATCGCAATCCACTCCCCCACGAAGTGGCCAACTGCCGCGAGTTTTTGAACCGGCAACTGGCGATCATTCAGCCGGAGTATATCTGTTGCCTCGGTACGATCGCCGCGCAAACGCTACTGGAAACGGAAACCCCGATCGGTCGAATGCGCGGCAAGTTTTTTGACTATCGCGGCATCCAGGTGATGTGTACCTATCACCCGGCGTATTTATTGCGCAACCCCGCGGCAAAAAAAGACGTTTGGGAAGACATGAAAACACTGATGCGGCGACTGGGCGTTGAGCTGGACAACAAGGCCTAGTCGCCCGCTGCCTCCGCAGGCGAGCGACAAGCTCAAGGTACGCCGTCTTTTCCAGCGCATTGACGCGACGACGCGGTCGCGAATTCTGCGTTGGGCTACTACGCGCTGCGGCTCGCAGCTTTCAGCGGAACGAGCTTGGCCAGTACTTCGCGAAGTTGTCGCAGCTTGATAGGCATGGCCACCACGGCACGGTGATCGGCCAGCTTGGCCCGCTTCTTCCAGTCGAGATGGTGCTCACCGAGCAACAGCACGGCGGGAATGTCGCGAGTATGCTTCCCCTCGGCGAACCGGTTGAAAGCCGAAAAGGCCGCTTCACCAAGCTCACCGGTACTGAAGATCACACAGTCCGCCGCTTTGTTTTCAGCGGTAAAACGGCTCAACGCACGTTCGGGGTCGGCCGTCACCAGCACGCGGTAACCGTTGCTCTTGAGCCGCTCGCGCAGAATGTCCTGCAGTCCGACGTTCGATTCGACGAACATCAATGCGCGTTGGGGTGGCAGCGTGGCAACCGCGGCCGGCTTGCCGGTTTCCTCGTCGTCCGGTGCCGCGTTCGGATCGCTGAGCTTGTTGATGGCGGCTTTGAGCTCGGCCAGCATCTCGCCCGGAGACTGGTAGCGTTGGTCGGCGTTCATTTCCATCGCCCGATTAACGACCTGCACGATTGGCTTGGGGATGGTCGCATCGTGCTTGAGGATGGGCACGATGTCGGTGAACCGCGTGCGGCTGAGTCGTTGAATGCGATCCCGAGTTTCAACCAGCGGTGGCTGACCGGTGAGCATGTGGTAGAAGATACAGCCGAGAAAATAAATATCGCTGCGCGGATCGTCCTTGCGTACGCCGGTTGCTCGTTCGAGCCCCGCGTAGTCGATCGTGCGCGGATTCTGCATTTTGGCGATGGCGTCGTCGGAAAGATTCTTGTCACCACCGGCCAGTCCAAAGTCGAGCAGCATGGCCGTGCCCGTACTGGAAACAATCACGTTCGACATCTTGAGGTCGCGATGACAGATTCCCCGGGCAGCGGCATAGTTCAAGCCGGCGCAAATGTCGATTACCAGCTGGGCGGCCTGCAGGGGCTCAAACTTTTTGCGAATCTTGATGAACTCGCGGAGGTTTCGCCCCTCGACGAATTTCATCACCAGGTAGTGAGTGCTCTTCTGAGAGTGCACCTCCATGATCGGCACGATGTTGGGGTGCTTGAGCGTGGCCCCCATCTGGCCTTCGCGCACGAAACGTTCCGACTCCTCGCGATCGTCTGAGAATTTGCGCCGGAGGACTTTGACCGCGACGATTTCGCCAGTCGTGCGGTGACAGGCCCGATAGACGCGGGCAAACGTGCCGGTGCCAATTAGATACAGCACCTTGTAGTCGCCGTAGAAGTAGCCGGTCGTTTCACCGCGCTCCAACAGCTTCGTCTGGTAATTGGTCAGTAGCTCGCGGCGCAGCAGCAACTGCTGAAATTCCTCGCCCGTAACCTCGCGAGTGCCAATTTGCCCCCAAACCTCTTGGAGCTGGCGCTCGTCAACGAGATTCAGGTCGAAGGCGCTGAGCGACCTGTTCGGCTGACAGCTCGACCATGGCGAGCCACTCTCCATCGTTCTGTTCCACCGACTCTTTCCCAGGACACCTCCGCTCTCGGGGAAAGGTTCAGATGATTTCGTTCCCAACTACCTATAGTATTCCACATTTTGGCGAGTCGCAACGCTCACGCGTGCCCCCGCCATCGGTGTTTCGTGACGCTACCAACGCCCCGTCGACCGACCAGGTTTCCTCGGCGGGGAGTTGCCGAGTGCCCTCTCTCAGGTTTCCTCGCATTTGCGCCGAAACTCGTCGCGCTCGCGGCGCGTGGCCTCCAGGTCGAACATCAAATACTTCATGTCCAACCGCAGTTGCGACAGGGCATCCTGGACCAAACCCAGGATCCGGCGGCGGCGCTTGGTGCTTTCCAGCACGCGGGCAAATAGCGGTTCGATTCGCCGGCGATCTTCCATCGGCAACCGCTCGAACGCATCGGCAAGTTCCAGAATATCGGCGGGCAGTTCTTCGTTGTGGTTTTTCACGATTCGCGATGCTTGGCTCATGTTGCTCTCGGCTCTCTAGGGTTCATGGGAACAGGGAACAGACTGAAAGCAGACCGTATGCCAGAACCCGAGAGGTTTCCTAGCGAGGTGTCCTAAGACCTTCCAGTATAACAAGTTGAGGGTGCATGCAACGGTTGGAAGCGCGGCGGTACGGGGTGAAAAAAGGACACACCTGATCTGGATGCGTTCCGCAAAGACTGATACAAGCACGACTTACGAAAAAACTCGCCCTCGGCACCGGATGTTGCGTTTAGGCCGCGCTGTCGGTCCGCAAATGCAACCCCATGACTGCCGTTGGCCCCGTCACGCGACTTCGAGCCCCTTGCTACTGTCTTGTTCGCCCGCATCGTGATCTTCTTGGTGCTCCTGTCGACCCCGCTCGGGGCTCATGCGCAAGGGATATTGCGCGACGATTTCGAGGGGCCCGAGCCGGTGCTCAAGCCGGCCGGAGGTGATGGCAACCATCGCGTCGAACTCCACCAGCGTGTGGAAGAACGACCCAATACGGGCCGTCGCTCTGAACAGTTGCGAGTCAGCGGCCAGGGTAGCACGGCCATCTATTACAGCTATCCGATTCAGCCAGCTCGGGTAATTGGCGAGTTGACCATGGGCCTCTGGGTGCGCTCGGATCGGCCGGGGCTGCAGATCGTGGCGCGTGTGGTGCTGCCGCACAGCGCTCACCCGTCCACGGGTCAGCCGCTAACGACGCTTATTCGGGGCGAAGTTTACAGTCGCGTCGGAGCCTGGCAAATATTGCGGGTTGGGAATTTGCCGCGCGCGGTTGAACTGCAAGTGCGCGTCCTCCGCACGCAATTTGGGTCGCAAGTCGATGCGCGCGAGGCCTACGTCGATATGCTACTGGTCAACGTCTACGGCGGCCCGGGCACGACCAACGCCTGGTTCGATGACTTGGAAATTACCGGCGCTGTGCCGCTGTCGGCCGTTTCGGCGGGCGGATCCAGCGCGTCAAGTATGCCGACGGTGGCCGTTGCCGGCAGCCCTTCTCCCCTGGCGCGAGGCGCGAGGACGCTGCCCGTGGTGGAAATGAAGAGTCGTTTGCTGGTGGGTGGCAAACCGTTTTTTCCCCGCATCATCGAGTATCGCGGCGAGCCACTTCCGTATTTGCAGCGGTTGGGGTTCAATGCGGTACGACTGAGCCAGTCCGCAACGCCAGAGATGTTGGTCGAGGCGGCGAGCCTGCAACTTTGGTTGATTGCCCCGCCGCCGCCAATGTCCGAGTTGCGTGGCAATGCGGGCCCTCGCAATACTCCACCGCGGAGTGCCACGATACCGTCTGAGTACGATCCGGTGTTGGCCTGGGATTTTGGCAGTGGACTGACGAGTCGGCAATTCGACGTCACGCGGCAATGGGCCGCGGCCGTACAGGCGGCCGACGGTCGCGGACGTCCGATTCTATGCGCCGCGACCGACGATCTGCAAAACTACACGCGACCGCCGTTCAAGATCTGGCTTGCCGAACGCGCGACGTTGGGCACCACCCTACCGCTCAATCACTATGGCAGTTGGCTGTCGGAACGAATGCAACTAGCGCGTGCCGGCGCTCCGTTGTGGGTCGCTATTCCCACGCAGGCCTCGCCGTGGCTGGTCGAGCAAATGCGACTGGTTGCCCGATTTCCCGTGGAACCGCCCGTCTGGCAAGAAGCGCAGATTCGTACGCTCGTGCACCAAGCGTTGGCTTCGCGGGCGCGCGGTATTTGCTTCCTGTCGGAGTCGCGTCTCGATGCCGACGACCCGGCGACTCGCAAGCGGGCGGCGATGCTGGAGTTGTTGAATCTCGAATTAAGGTTGATCGAGCGTTGGCCCTCGGCCGGAAACTTCGCGGCGATTGCCGATACGAGCGAACGGAATACCACGGGCGCGGTCCTCGAGACGGATCGCAGCCGACTGCTTTTGCCGATTTACCAGCCGCCAGGAGGCCAATTCGCCACCGGCAATCAAGCGGCGGCGCTAGTCAGTTTCACCGTGGCCGGCGTTCCCGAGGGAGACGACGCCTACGAACTCTCATTGGCCGGTTTGCGACCACTGCAAAGCACCCGGCGAGCGGGCGGCACGCAGGTCGTCCTCGGAGACAAATCGCGCGACTCGCTGGTGGTGTTCACTTGCGATCCGTACGTGATCCGCAATCTAAAGCGGACTCTCGATGACATTCAACGCCGCGCACTTTTCTTGACACGCGAGGTCGCCGTGGCTCAACTGGCCGAAGTCGAAGACACCGCGGGTCGACTGGGACAGATCGGACAAGGAATCAACCTGACCCAGCAAGCCCGCACCGCCGTTGAGAATGACTTGCGACAGAGTGAGTCACTGGCATCGCTCGACATCTCACGGGCCTACGACGAAGCCCGGCACTCGCTGCAAGTGTTGCGGCAAGTCGAGCGGGTGTATTGGGAGCAGGCGACCAGCGGTACCGCGCCGCTTTCCGATCCGCTCTCCGCGTCGTTTGGCACGCTGGTGGTGCGCGATCAATTCCTGCGGCAATTGGCGACGCTGCCGCGTTCGCCGAACCGGCTGCCGGAAGGAAGCTGTGAGAACTTGTCGGCCATGCTGGCCGCGGGTTGGAAGCACTACCAACACCCGACTGAAGGGATTCAGACCAGCGTCGACCTGTCAGCGCGCGGAGCACACACCGGAGCAGCCGGACTCCTGCTGCGAGCCGCGCCGGCTGACCCGGAGCACAAGCCGATTGCCGTGGAAACGCCACCGGTGTGGGTAACCAGCGCGCCGGTCGTGCTCGAGGCCGGCGACCTCGTGCAGATCGACGCGCAGATACGCATTGACGCGCCCATCACGGGCAGTGCCGATGGCCTGGTCATGTTCGACTCGGATTCAGGGGAAGCCCTCGCCGAGCGGCTTTACAAGACCAAAGGCTGGAGGCACGTGACACTCTACCGGGCCGCGACGCGGCCGGGCCCGCTTATCGTAACGTTCGCTCTGGCTGGCATTGGAGAAGCGGCGATAGACGATGTAACCGTGCAGATCGTCCAGCGCGGTCCGCCGGGCGCAGAGCAGGCGCGGCGTTAAAGCAGCGCATCGGTTCGTCACGAGCGCCGATGCAATCAGTGGTTGATGATCGGCACCAGGCTGCCGTAGTCGTCGGTCCACAGAATTGGCTCGACCTTTGACGGCCAGTCGCGACTGAAGGATTTCTTGACCTGCGGATCGTTCAAGAAGGCCTGGTTCTTGGTAATGATGACCCAACTTGTGTCGTTGGTTCCTTGCGAGTCGTCTCCTTTTGACGAGATCAGCTTGCTGGGCCATCCCAGTTCCTGGGCGATTCCCAGCACAACGCCTCGCAGGTCCAGAAACCGGTTGGAGATGTGGATACAAAGGACACCATCGGGCTTCAGCCGGTCGAGATAGAGCTCGACGGACTGTTTGGTAAGCAGGTGCATGGGGATCGAATCGCTCGAGAAGGCGTCGATCGCCAGGACATCAAACTTCGCTGAATTCTGGTCGGCGCGCTCGCGCTCGAGATTCAGCCTCGCATCGCCCAGAATAACTTCGACCTCGGCGGGCGTGTCGCGCCGATAGGTGAAGTACTCGTCCGACAGGCGGATGACCTCGGGATTGATCTCGTAGAACTTGAGCACGTCCCCCTGTCCGCCATACGCGGCCAACGTGCCGGCACCCAGGCCCACCACGCCGATTCGCAGCGTACGCGCGGCGGCATCTTTTGCGCCGCGGCGAGGATGGTGGTCGATTGCCAGACCCACGCCGCTCTCATGGCCATAGTATGTCGTGGGCCATTTCTTCTTTTCCTGGTCGAGATACTGGAATCCGTGCTGGATGCTGCCGTGAATCATTTCGCGGAACGGGCCGTTGTCGTTCTTCGTGCTTTCCTCGCGGTTGATGCGGAGTACACCGTAGAAGTTTCTGGTCGATTCGAGCGTCGTTTGCACCAGGCGATTGCGCCTTCCCATGATGACTCCGGTGGCCAGCGATAGCGCGACGACGACCGCAGCGCCGACAAACCAGGCAGGCTTTGGCAGGTCTAGTTTTGCGTCCGACCGTACCTGCGATGCGACAAACGCCAGAACGACCGTTGCCAAGAGCCCTAGCGGGTATTCCCAATAACCGTTGAAAGCCACGGGAGCCACCACGGCAACCAGGATTCCGCCCAACGCTCCACCCGCCGAAACGATCAGGTAGAACAGCGTGGCATGTTGGGGCGCGGGTTTTGATTGGGCCAGTTCGCCGTGACAAACCATACAACAGGTGAAAAGTGTCGCCGAGTAGATAATCAACTGGGTCCAGACGCCGAGATGATGTCCTTCGAATAGCGCATAACACCCCAGCAGGACCGCTGCTGCCAACGTGGTGATCATCGCGCCGCGATGATACCAGCGGTCGTGATCAAACGTGATGATGAACGTCAGCAAATAAAGCGAGAGCGGCAAGACCCACAGAAACGGGACCGAGGTCACTTCCTGGCAAAGCTGGTTCGTCGTGGCCAACAGCATTAAAGAACCGCAGGCCGCCAGCGCCAGCCAGAGCAGAATGATGCGAAATCCAGGCCGTGTTGTCGGCGCCTCTTCCGCCGTCGTTTGGAGGGGGATCGCCGCTTGTCTCCAGACGCGCAAGAATCCCACCGTGGACCAGAGACCAAGAGCCACGAAGCTGGCGTAGCCAATCGACCATACGAGCGATTGGACCCGTATGGTCAAGCTCGGTTCAAACACGAAGGGATAACTCAGCAGAGCCAGCAGTGAGCCAATGTTGGAAAGTGCATAGAGTCGATACGGCGTACGTCCGGTCTCTCGGCGAAAACTTTCCTGCAGCAGCGGCCCCGTCGTCGAAAGCAAGAAGTAGGGCAGCCCGATCGTAAATACCAGCAGCCCCAGGATCTGTAAGATGGGCACTTCGCTGCCGTTGGGTTGCCAGGCTTCGGCGGGCGCGACCGGCAAATAAAGCAATGAAAGTAGCAATAGACCACCATGGACGGCCGCCAAGGCCGCGCCCGGCAACCGCTGGGTCGCGGCATGCGCATAGCTGTAGCCGCCCAACAGCAGAATCTGGAAGAACAACATGCAGGCGGTCCAGACCGCCGGTGTTCCGCCGAACCAGGGCAAGATCATCTTGCCGATCAGCGGCTGCACCTGAAACAGCAGGAAGGCGCGAGTAAAAATTGTGAGCGGATAACGTAGCATCGGCCGTAGCAGAATGAGTGCGTTGGGGTATTTGTAGACTACCACACCCTTCGCCGACGAAGCGAGCAGCACCGGCGGGGCACGACCGGATGCCTGTTGTCGCCGCTTAAACCGGTTATGCTGAAGACCGCCATGACCCAGCCCACGATTGCCCAACTTCGTCGCGACGCGCAAGCCATTTGGCAAGCTGCCGTCGATGCGGTTGGCTCCGAGCGCCTCGTGCGCGAAAACGTTCGTGTCGTGCATGAAAAGTCTGGCAGTCGACTTGAAATCCCGGGACAATCGATCGAATTGGCATCCGTTCGCCGGATTGTTGTCGTGGGGGCCGGCAAAGCGGGGGCCGGAATGGCGGCCGGCTTCGAAGCCGCGCTCGGTCCGGATCTGCTGCGCAAAAAGACGTGACCGGCTGGATCAACGTGCCGGCGGATTGCGTGCGGAAGCTGACGCGAATCAGCCTTCACGCCGGGCGTCCAGCCGGGGTGAATGAGCCGACTGCCGCAGGCGTCTGGGGCTCGACCGAGATTCTGCGACTGGTTCGCCAGCTCGGGCCGGACGACCTAGGTATCGCATTGATCTCCGGCGGTGGAAGCGCGCTATTGCCCCTCCCGATCGACGGTATCACGCTCGACGACAAGCTGGCTGTCACGCGATTCCTCAGCGATGCCGGCGCCCCGATCGAGGAGCTAAACACCGTCCGCAAGCAACTCAGCCAAATCAAAGGGGGCGGACTGGCCCGGGCTTGCGGCGCCGGGCGACTGGTGGCACTCATTATCTCCGACGTCCTGGGTGATCCGCTCGATTTGATCGCCTCTGGGCCGACCGTCGAGGATCCTTCGACGCCGGCCGACGCGATCGAGATTCTCGATCGCTACGGGGCACCGGCGGCCGGCAATTTCGAGCGCGTGCTCGCCGTGCTCAGAAAGCGCAAATCCGTGGCTGCCGCCCCGCCGCGCTGTCGGGTTACCAATCGCATCATCGGCAACAATGCTACGGCGGTGACCGCGGCCGTCCGTGCGGCAGAGCGGCTGGGGTACACAACCCGCAGCCGATCTGCGACGTCGTCCGAAGATGCCGCCGAGGACGTGGGTCGGGAATTGGCTGATGCGGCGCTCGCAATGCGCGCCGCGGACGGACCAGACTGTCTGATTAGCGGCGGTGAGCCGACGGTCAAACTCATCGACAGCCGGCGTCGAGGTCGAGGTGGCCGCAATCAGCAACTCGTGTTGGCCGCCGTCGATCGACTGCGGTCGAAAGACCTGGCGGGAATCGTGATCCTTTCGGGCGGTACCGACGGTGAAGATGGTCCGACCGATGCGGCGGGAGCCGTGGCCGACGCCCAGGTGATTGCCGCGGCCGAATCGCTATCGCTCGATCCAGCCGACTTCCTGGCAAGGAACGACGCATATCACTGGTTTGAACCAGTTGGCGGGCTAATCAAAACCGGCCCGACGCATACGAACGTTTGCGACGTGCGAGTCGTGCTCGTCGCGCGCGGGCAAACGGAATGACGTCGCAAAGAGATTCCGCGAGTTGGCGATCCCAGGGCTGTCGATGACGCGCGGCTAGCTCAATCCCACCACCAGCGATCGGCTGGCAGGTTCTGGAGATCAACTCCTTCGCGAATCTCCGAGATTTTTCCGTCGTCGTCCGGAAGGAGATTCGCGGCGGTCAGGGCGTCGCGGGCCTGTATCGTGACACCTCCGCCCACGGGTGTAAACAGTCGGCTCCCTTTCCATACGGCCGTGCAAACCGTCTCCACTTGCAAGGGCGTGTTGTAGGTTTCGACCGCCAGCGAGCCTTCGTCGTGGAACAGTTCGGCTTGCCAGCCACTTTGGGTGTAGAAGTCCTGTTGATTGATGAACGCGGCGGCGATGATCAGGTCGATTGCGTTTCGCATTTCCGCGAACACCGGTAACCGTGCCGCCAGTTCGGGATACTTCTTGGTGAATGTCGTCGTGAAGAGTTCACTGGCCTTGTTTTTGCCGCCACTGATTGCGCGGCGGCCGTCTTTCTGGACGACCTGATTTTCCGATACCAACTTCACCGTGTCCCCGATCAGTTCGAGGCCCAGGCTATCGGCCGCCACACGGGCCGAATGATAGTCGGGAATAAAGTACCAACGTTCCAGCGAGTTGGCCGAGCTGCTGGTCGCCCGATCCACATAGCTGGCGATCCGCACGGGTGGTTTTTCCATACCCAGGCCGATCAACTTCATGCGGTAATCGCATTCGAGCAACACCTGGGCCAGGTGGGTGTTTGCTTGTACGCCGCCAATGCGCACGTTTTGCATGCCCAAGTTCGTCCGCAAGCCATTAACGACCATGTCGGCCTGGTCGGGCGTGATTTGCCCACCAAACCGAGACAAGAACTGCTGCATCCGGGCTAGGCCTTCGGGCGTCGGGTCGATCGATACTGAGATCACGTGGGGCTTATTCGTGTTGGGCGGAAATGCTCGCAGGGCCACGATGAGGTCCTGTAGCTGCAGCACTGGCCGACCGCTATCGATCCCGCAGACGTGATTGGCCACGTCGAGCGCCCAACCCTCCGCCGGACCGGCCAGCACAATGTCTTTCGTTTCCGGGTAGTAGAAAACGTATTGCAAACGAGTCAGGCCGGCGAGAAACTGCATCTCTTCGGTTGGCGGCTGGTTCTTCGCCAATTGCGCGGATGGCGGCTTCCAACCGATTGAGCGAAACTTTTCGAAGATCGCTCGACTTGGCGACGTCGGGATTCAGCTTGGCGCGGGCTTCGGCAAGTCGCTTCTTGGCAAGCTGCCCACCCGGGTCGGCAAAGTGCTGCAGCCGCAAGACACCGTCGGCGTCGATGATGACACCGTTTGCGCCGCTGACGCCGCCTGTGGTCTGTGCAGCGCCACGGGAAGCCAGGATGGCCGACATGGCAACCGAAAGCATCACCAAAAAGAAAGTACGAAGCCGCATGTCCCGCGCTCTCCCGAATGAAATCAGATGGGTTCCGGAGACGCTTCCACCCCACAGTCAAACTCACTAGGGAGCGGCGCGGGGTGGAAGCGCTTGGTTGCGAAAAATAGAGGCGTCCATGCACCTATTGATCTTAATTAGGTAGTTTGGGTAAAGCAACCAAACTTGCCGGCCCGCGAGCGACATCAGGGCGGCATCGGTGACGCAAATATCGGAAAAAATAGGGCAATTGGCCAGCGTCTAGGTTCTGGCCATGGCCCGATCGCGGCCGTAGCTACCCCGCCCGCTTTGCTGCGGTCGCGAGGGGGTCGGAGGCGCGGCGATCAGCTTGACATTGCCAGGTCCAAGCAGGGCATCCAGGCGGTTGCGCATTTCCGCGTTCAACTCCACCCGTACCTTGTCACTTTTCATATAGACCCGACTACCGTCGTTCAGGCACACAACGAGCTGTAGCTCGCAGTTTCCGGGATACCCGCGAAGTATCTCGAACAGTTCCTCCAATCCGCGTTCCGAGTGCTGGGCTTCGCTAATCCGAACTATCATTCCGCGTGTAAAACGCGTGTGCAGATCTTCCAGTGGAATCAACTCGTTGACGAGCAGGTTCGCCTCTTCGCTTCCTGGGCGACGGTCGACGGTGCCCCGAATTACGAGCGTGGCATCGGCTTCGACGAGATGTCCCAAATTGGCGAACTCCTCGGGCCACATAATGCAGCGGATTGCGCCTTGCATGTCCTCCAGGTCGAACATGGCGTAGCGGGTGTGGGTACTTCCGGGCCGGGGAGCCTTGGTTTGCGAAAACTTGATTGAGGAGAGAATACCTCCCATGATCACTTCCGCGCGGTGCGGCAGATTGGCGATCTCGACCGTGTTGTGCGAGCAAAACGTGGCCAACGTCTGCTCATGCTCCGCCAGCGGATGACTGGAGAGGTAAAAGCCGAGCACCTCTTTTTCGGCGGCCAGACGCTCTCGATCGTCCCATTCGGGCACGTCTGGCAATGCTACCGGCGCGGCAGGACCAGAGTCTTCCTCGAGCATGTCAAACAGTCCCTTCTGGCCGCTCTTGCGATCGGCGTGCAAAGCCGCGCCCGATTGAATCGCCCGTTCGAGCACGGCCGACAGTTGCGATCGCCGCGCTCCGAGTGAATCGAACGCACCGGCTTTGATCAGCGTTTCGATCGTGGACTTGTTGATTTGCGACGGATCGACCCGTTCGCAAAAATCGAACAAATCGCGGAAAGGCCCGTCCGCCTTGCGGGCGGCGACCAGGGCGTCCATCGCCGCGGTGCCGCAGCCCTTGATCGCGCACAGCCCGAGCACGATCTTGCCATCGGCCACGGTAAAGTCCCCTTCCGAACGATTGACGTCGGGCGGAATGACTTCGATGTCCATTCTGCGGCAGTCTTCCAGGTGTTCGACGAGCGAGTCTTTCTTTTTGAAATTACGCGCGTCGATGTCGCCGGAGAGGAGCGCGGCCATGAACTCGACCGAGTAGTGGGCCTTTAGGTAGGCCGTCATGTAGGCGATTAGAGCGTAGGCTGTCGAATGGCTTTTGTTGAAGCCGTAGCCGGCGAACTTTTCGATCATTTCGAACAGTTCAGCCGCGGCATTTTTGGGCAGTCCCTTGGCGTGGGCTCCGTCAATGAACTGTTCCTTGTATTTGGCAATCAAAGGCAGCTTTTTCTTGCTAATGGCCTTAATACAGGTGTAGGCGTTGGGCAACTCAATGCCGCCTAGACGGTTGAGGATTCGCATCACCTGTTCCTGGTAGACCATCACGCCGTGCGTTTCTTCCAGCACGTCTTTCATCACCGGGTGCGGGTAGACGGCTTCTTTTCTGCCGTGCTTTACCTGCACGTAGTCGTCTACCATGCCGCCTTCGAGCGGGCCGGGACGATACAGGGCATTGGTGGCAATGATGTCGCGGAAATGGTCCGGCTTCATCTTTTGCAGCAAGTCGCGAATACCACCGCTTTCGAGCTGAAAAATACCCTTGGTTTCACCCCGGCACAGCAGTGCGAACGTTTCTTTGTCGTCCAGTGGAAACTTGTGCGGATCAACTCGCTGGCCGGTAGTCTGTTCGATCAGGTCCACCGCCTTGGAGAGAATCGTCAAGTTGCGCAGGCCGAGAAAGTCCATCTTCAACAGGCCGGCGGCTTCGACGTCGCCCATGGCCCACTGGGTGATGATTTCCTCTTTTCCCGCCACGCGACCCAGTGGTACATATTCGTCGAGCGGTTTGTCCGCGATCACCACGGCCGCAGCGTGCGTACCGACGTTGCGGGCCAAGCCCTCAATCTTGCCGCCAGGTCCAGCAGCTCGCGCACTTCCGGATCACTGTCGTAGGCCTTCTTCAAATCGGCGCTTTCCTCCAGCGCCTTGTTGAGTGTGATGTGAAGTTCCTCGGGCACCATGGCCACGATCTGATCGACGCGAAAGATCGGCATGCCGAGCGCGCGGCCGACGTCGCGAATCGCCGCCCGGGCGGCCAGCGTGCCAAACGTGCCGATTTGAGCCACGTTCGCTTCGCCGTATTTTTCCTTGACGTAGTTGATCACTTCGACGCGGCGGAGCTTGCAGAAGTCGATATCGATATCCGGCGCTTCCTTGCGGCTTTCGTCCAGGAATCGCTCGAACAACAAGTCGTATCGCAACGGACAGACGTGGCTCAGGTATAGCGCGTACGACACCAGCGAGCCGACGCCGCTGCCGCGGGCCGTCGCCGGGATGCCCTGCTCACGCGAGTGGCGTACGAAATCCCAGACGATGAGAAAGTAGTTCGGAAACCCGAGCTTGTTGATGACTGACAGTTCGAAGTCGAGTCGCTCGGTCACCGCCGTCGACAGCTCGCCGTTTTCCCACCGCTGGGGATCGTCGGCATAACGTTCTTTCAGCCCTTGGACACAGAGCTCGTACAGAAAGTCCTGGGCGGTCTTTTCCGGCGGCAGCGTGTAGGTGGGAAAGTGCCGCTGGCCCAGCTCAAGTTCGATGTCGACCGAGTCGGCGATCTTCTGGCTCTGGGCGAGCGCGTCGACATGCTCGACGCCGAGTGCCTCGTACATTTCCTCGGGACTGCGGAGGAAGAACTGATCTCCTTCCATCCGCATCCGCTGTTTGTCGGTGCGGAACTTGCCGGTGTTGATGCACAATAGCACGTCTTGTGCTTCGGCGTCCTCGCGGCGCACGTAGTGGGCGTCGCTGGTGGCCACGACAGGCAGCCCCATCTTTTTGGCCACATCGACCGCACCTTGCATGGCGATTTGTTGGATCTCGAGCCCGTTGTTTTGGATCTCGATGAAGTAGCGATCGCCAAACACCTTCTGAAACCAACCGGCGATTTCCATGGCGGGGGTTAGGTCGGGCAGATCGCCATGCTGTTGCAGGATCGTTCGGCTGAATTCTCCCGAGACACAACCGCTGAGGCAGATAATCCCTTCGCTATGGGCCTCGAGCAATTCCTTGTCGATGCGCGGCTTGAAGTAAAAGCCCTCGAGAAATGCCCGGCTGGCCATTTTGACGAGGTTCTTGAAACCGATTCTGTTCTGCGCAAGCAGTGTCAGATGGAAGCTGGCTTCCTTCATGCCGCCGGCGTCTTTTTGAAACCGCGATTGCGGCGCGATGTAGGCCTCGTAGCCAATGATCGGGTTGATGCCGACGGCCTTGGCCTTGCGATAGAAGTCGAGTGCGCCGTAGAGATTGCCGTGGTCGGTCAGCGCCAGCCCGTTCATCCCCAATTCTTTAGCCCGATCGACCAGCCCCTGAATCGGACTTGCCCCATCGAGCAGGCTGAAGTGGCTATGGCAATGCAGATGAACAAATGGCGGCGCGCTCACGTGGCAATCCCTCGCTGTTGGCAGGCGTGATCCCTGATGGACGAATCCAAGGGGGTCATTCTACCGCCGGCTCGCAAAGGAACCCAGTAGGGTTTTATCGTCACACTCGGTTGGCATCGCCGACGACAATCAACCGGTCCTTACAATCCCGGGGCAAACTCCCCAAACCGATTTTGACCCAACAGGTAGGTGTACACGCGCACGCGGTCGATTTCGCTGGCGTAGATTTCCAATTGCCATTGGAGTTGCTTGGCCGCATCGGCGTCTTTGAGGGCCAAGCCGCGTTGCAGTTGCAGGTCGGCGATGATCGCAATCTGGCGCATCCGTTCCACGTCGTCCTTGCTCACGATGTCGGGTGCCTGCTCATACGTCTGGTACGCTCGCTTGGCGCGGTGTTCGGCCGACTGCAGACCGAGTCGGATCCGTTCGACGCAGGCTCCATACGGATCGCCGCCGGGATTCTTCTTAGCGATGTCCAGATCCTGCTGGGCAAGTTCGACCTCCTGGACAAATTGCTCGATCATGCCCTTGATCAGCGTGCCAGGCACGCGCTTGTTAAGCCCTTCCATTCGGGCCAGGTTCATCTTCGCGAGCTTCAGCTTCGCGGCCGCGCAATCGACGGCCAGCTTTTGCATGTCGGGTTTCGCTTGCTTTTCGTCTTGGGCAATCGTGCCCGTCGTGCGGCCTGCTACCACGCCAATCACTAAAATCGCCGCCAGGGCCGTCCATCGTCGCACGTTCATCGCATGACCTCCAAGCCGATGTTTTTCTTGTTGTGCGCCCGTCCTGGGACGCGGTCTTCGCACGCAAACAACGTTTGCCATTGGCGCACCGATTATAGCGGTCAAATGCCAGAGGGCCTACGCGCCCTTCGCGCGCAAAGCGAGCGCGGAATTCGGATGTTGGCGTTACATTCGTACCGACTAGGCGCGGCGACGCAACCGGTACCAGCCGACCAGCGCGAGTCCGGCCAGGCCCAGCAACAGACCACTGCCCGGTTCGGGCACGATCACCGGTGGCAGGTAGCCCGTGTAGTCGAACTGGCGGATTTCGGCATTCTGGTTTGACAGCGAGTGGACGGCCACGGTGCCGTTCATGCCACCGCCCAGCACGGCCAAATCTGCCTGCGGGGCCAACAGCGCTCCATTGAAGGAGTTGTTCACCGACACCTGCGTCGCTTCCGGTAGGTTCCAGAGGATCCGCGAGCTGTTGTTCTGGTTGAAGCCACCGATAATGTTCGGTGGCGCGATGAAGCTGACACTCGTGCCCGAGACGTTGATGATCACCGTGTCGGCCGATCCAAAGTTCAGGTTCAGCTGTCCCAGACCGTTCAAGCTGGCGGCGGTGATGCTATAGATCGCCACGTTTTGACCGTCGAGCACCACCGGCACGGCGTTCATGTTGCCGGCGCCATCGAGGGTGCCGTTGGGTGTAAGCGTATCCAGCGCGGCACTCAGGTCGTCGAGATACGCAAAGTCAGCCGCCACTTCAGCCGCGAGGCCCGCGTCGAGAACGGTCGTGCCGCCGCCGTTAAAGATCACCGAGCCGTTGTTCGTGCCGCCCAGTCGTAGATTGCCGCCGTTGTTGATTTGCAGATTGCCGGTGATGTTGCCGCCAACTGCCAGTCCATCGCCATTGGGCGCGGTAACGAGGTGCGTCGAGAACACACCGGCGCTGGCGCCAAGGTTGCCGCCGATCTTGGTGCTGCCATCGACATGGGACGATGTCGTCATGTTGGTTTCAACCAACAAGTTCCAGTCCGACAGAAGCGTTGCCTCGGCAACCGAGGCCAGGAGCACGGCCGAACATCCGACGGCCAGCGCGAGCGCCGGGCAGAAAAAACGGCGCGGCAGCTGAGCGCGGCTGCGAAGAGCGACAGGGACAATGGCGTTCACGAGCGTAATCCTCAGAAGTCAATCAATGGGAGCGGTCGCGACGGAATTCCATCCGACTCAGGCGGGTCGATCAGGTGGATTTTTCATAGCAGAAGTTACATACCCTACTAATAGCAGATATCGATGTCCAACCGACTGACTCGGATTGCGCAAAAGTGACGAGTTGTTCATAGATGGTATAGTTGGGTGTTCGCCGCACTTTTCTGCCGGGAGGATCGCCATGCGAGTCATTCTAATCGCAAGTATCGCATTCCTTTGCGCCGCCCTGGCGAGCGCCGCCGAGGGACCTCGCGTATCGCTGGAAATCGTCACTCGTCCGGGAATTCCGCCGACGGCCGCTCAGCAGTGGTATCAAGTGCTCTCGGGTCTGGGGGTGACGGGTCTCCAGATCCGTTCGGGAAGCGGAGACGATAAAATGGACGTCACAAGCACCGGCACACCGTCCGCCCCGGCCTACCGGGTCACGGGCATTCTGACGGCCGACAACACGCTGCACGTGCCGGGCGGCAAGTTCGAACCGCGCCAGACAGACCGGCTGAAAAAGTGGATCGCCGACCTGGGGACGGACGGCGTCGAGGGAGTGACCGCGCCCTGCGCGGCCTTCGGCATGACCCCCTCGCAGCTCCAACAAGTTCATGGAGACCTGCGACAGCCGATTGATTTCTCGACGTTGCGTCTGCGCGGCGACCTGGCCGTGGACAAGATCGCGCGAAAACTTCATGCGCCGCTCAGAGTACAGCCAAGCGCGACCGGCGCCCTGCGAGGCGTGCAGCTGGCGGACGAGTTTAAGAACCTTTCCTGCGGTACTACATTGGCAGCCATCGCGCGACCGGCCGGGCTCGTGCTAACTCCCCGCCGCGCTGAGGGCGGATCGATCGAGTATCATCTGGCCGAGCCCGTCAAGGGCCAGGAGGCCTGGCCCGTCGGTTTCAAGCCGGCCAAGCGAGCGGCCGACGAGTTGCCGATCCTGTTCGAGATGCTCAATGTCGAGATCAGCGAGATTCCGGTAATCGAAGCCGTGCAAGCGATCGAGGGCCGCTTGGAAGTGCCGCTCATTTACGATCGCAACGCCATGGCTCTCCATGGCGCCGATCCGGCCACGGCTCCGGCCGACGTGCCGGCCAAACGCATGTCATACAGCCAGGTGCTCAGCAAAGTCCTGTTTCAAGCTGGCCTGCGCTATGAGCTTCGCGTCGACGAGGCCGACAAACCTTTCCTGTGGATCACCACCGTCAAGCCGGCGCCATAGACGACGCACGGGCTCATGAGTCGTAATGAATGGCCAGCCAGACACTCGGCTCATCGAGCGTGGTCCACGCCACGCGGTGCCTGCAATGGGCTGGGATCACCAGGAAGTCGCCCACGACCAGCATCCGCGGCTCCGGCTCCCCTTCAAACTGCAAGTGCGCTTCGCCGCTTAGGAGCACCACGAACTCCGACTGTGGCTGGTCGTACCATACGTCGTCTGGCAACGCATGCCCTCGCGAGATGATCCGCTCGATGCGGATGTCTTTTGCCTCGGCGAGGACTTCCAGCGCTTCGTCGGCACTTTCGATCGGGAGATTTGCGAGCAAGTTGCCAGCGAGCGGATGGTTCGGTGCGTTCATGGTGCTTCCTGCGAACGTCGTCGACGATGTCTCCGGGCTAAGCGGCTGAGGGTTGGCCGGTTAGGTCGTCATGCGTTCCCACAGCAGACGGTAGTATTTCATCACGCGGATGGGGTCGCTGGTGCGATCGCCTTCTTCGAGTAGCGTCCAGCCGGCGAAGTTCGCGCCCTTCAGTAGGCCGAACAACTCGATCCAAGGGTAGCTGCTGATCAGATCGTGAATGTGAACCGTGCTGATCCGATCCTGCACGCTGCGGAAGTTCGCTTCGAGCCCTGGCTTGTGCAGGTCGGCCTCGTTGCAGTTCCAGCAGAGCTTCGACGCCGGGTGCTGCGAGACGTCCATGATCTTGCGTATCACGGGAATTTCCGACGTGCCGCGGCCGTGGATTTCGAGCCGAATCTCTACGCCATAGCCTTCGCCATAAGAGGCGACTTCATCGAGCGCGCGACCAATCTGTTCAATAGTCTTTTGTTGGGGCACGCCAGCCGGCAATCCGTTCGGCCGCACTTTGATACCGGTGCCGCCAACATCGTGACAAAGCCGAATGAAGGCTTTCGTCTCTTCGATGTTTTTTTTCAATTCCGCCGGATCGGGCGAATGATATTCGCAGGCGGTGCCGAGGCCGACCAACTCGACGCCGCGATCGGCAAACCGCTTGGCGACTTCCCGCCGCTCGGCTTCGGTGAGCGACGGCTCCACGCCGTGCTTGTGCGTGCTGCGAAGTTCGACTCCGGCAAACCCGGTTTCCTGGCAGTTCTTGATCACCGTGGGCAGATCCCAATCGGCGCCCCATTGATAAGTCACAAGTCCGAGTTGCATGGCATCCCTTTCGGGTAATCACTTGTCAGCCCCGGTTTCGCCCGGGGCTTTTTCCCATTGTTGTTCTCCAGGCTCAAATCACAGCGGCCATGCTAAACGCCAGTCGCAGCGCTTACAACAATTCGTCCAGCTCGGTGACCAGCCGCTCGAAATAATCCAGCGCCGTGTCGACGGCCTGTGGTTTTTCCATGTCCACGCCGGCGCCGCGCAGCAAATCGAGAGGGTATTTCGAGCACCCGCCCTTGAGAAAACCGAGATAATCGTCGAGTTCCTGCTTGCCGCCGCTGGTGACCCGCTCGACCAGCGCAATGGCAGCCGACAGCCCGGTGGCGTACTTGTACACGTAAAAGGCTCGGTAGAAGTGTGGGATGCGGAAGCATTCCAGCGACAGCTCTTCGTCGAGCGCGAAATCGGGACCGAAGTACAGTTCGAGCAGCTTGCGATACTCGCTCTTGAAGCGGTCGACCGTCAGCGGTTCGCCCTCCTCGGCCAAGGCGTGCGTGATCCCCTCGAACTCGGCGAACATCGTTTGCCGCAGAATCGTGCCGCGAATGGAATCGATTTCGCGATTGATCAGGAAAGCGCGTTCCTTGTCGCTCTTGGCGCGGGCCATCATGTGCCGCGCAAGTAGTTGTTCGTTGAACGTGCTGGCCACTTCGGCCACGAAGATCGTGTAGTTGTAATACTGAAACGGCTGGTGCTTGGCCGAGTAGTAGCTGTGCATCGAGTGGCCCGCTTCGTGCGCCAGCGTGAATACGTGGTCGAGTACGTCGGGTTGGTAATTCATCAGGATGTACGGGTCGCCGTCAAACGATCCGCAGCTGAACGCCCCACTCTGCTTCCCCTGGTTCGGATAGCGATCGCTCCAGCGGCCGTTCAAGCCGCGTTCGAGTGCGCCACAATACTCGCTCCCCAACGGTTCAATCGCCGAGATCACCAGCTTGACCGCCTGGTTCCAGTTGTGGCGACTCTTCAGCTCGCTCAATATCGGCACGTAGGTGTCGTAGTGGTGGATATCACGCAGTTGCATCTTGCGACGGCGCAAGTCGTAGTAGCGATAGAGCGCCGGCAGGTGACGATGTACTGATTCGATCAGGTTGGTGACCACCGACGCAGGTACCTTGTCGTGAAACAGCGACGCCTCGAGCGCGCTCGGATAGTTCCTCGCCCGGGCATAGTACACGTCGCGCTGAATGGAGCCGGAAAGCGCGGCGGCCAGCGTGTTTTCGTGGGCCTTGAACTGCGTGTAATACTCGTGAAAGGCCTGCTTGCGGACTTTGCGCTCAGGCGATTGCAAGAATGACGAGAACGTCGAGTTGCTCAGCTCGACAAGTTCGCCGCGTTCGTTCTTGATGCTGCCCCACTTCAGGTCGGCATCGGTCAACTGGCGGAAGATCTGGTTGGCGGCATCCGACATCTCGGCCTGCATGGCCAGCAGCTTTTCCTCGCTTTTGCCGAGCGTGTGTGGCTTGTAGCGGAGCAATTGTTCGAGCAGCAGCCGAAAATCGGCCAATTGCCGCGCCTGCATGAACTTCGACATCGTCTTGGCCGGAATGCCCATGATCTCCGGGCGAATGTAGCTGGCGGCCTGCCCTGCCTTGCTGGCCACGTTGCGATAGCGACCCATCATCCGCTGATAGGTGCTGTTGGCCATGTCCTCGGTCGTCTTGAGGAAGGCATACGTCCCCAGTCGTTCGCCGGCCTGCTCGAACTCGGTATCGAACTTGAGACACGCGGCCAAGGTCTTAGCGTCCTCGGCAAGCTTGCCGCGATAGTCCTCGTAGCGGACGATCTGTTTTTCCCACTTCTTGAAGGCCGTTTCCCAGGCCTGGTCATTGGGAAACAGACTCGACAGGTCCCAGGTGTCTTCCGGTTTGACTTTAGAGCGTGGGGGCAGCGATTTGACTTTGGCGATCATGGCTCTCGCGTGGTTGCTACAGAAATAGAAACGGCGCCTCACGGCGCGCGGATGCAAACGGACAGGGAAAGTATATGCCAGCCCGGCGGTTCACCAAGCGAAAATGGCGGTGCCCCAGCTCAGGCCCGCCCCGTAGCCGCTCATCAATACCTTGTCGCCCGGCTTGATGCGGCCGGACTGATAGGCCTCGTCGAGCGCCAAGGGCACGCTTCCGCCGGAGGTGTTGCCGTAGCGATCGACGTTGATAATGATCTTTTCGCGGTCGATGCCGAGATAGTCGGCCGAGGCTTCGATGATCCGCAGGTTTGCCTGATGCGGCACAAACAGGTCGATGTCATCGAGCTTTAGATTGGCCTGCTCGAGTACGTCAATGATGCTTTCGCTGAGCACCCGCGTGGCCCATTTGTAAACGGCCTTGCCATCCATGTAGAGCGAATGGTCGAGCCGATCGATTCCCTCGTGCGTCGCTGGCTGGCGCGAACCGCCCATCCGAACGTATAGCTGCTCGGCGCCCGCGCCTTCGGCTCCCAGGTTGTAGCCGAGTAGGCCCTGCTCAGGCGTTCCCTTCTCGAGAATTACCGCGCCTCCGCCATCGCCAAACAACAGATACGTTTTCGGTACTTCGCGGTGGATGACGCTCGAACAGCAGTCGGCACCCATTACCAGGGCTCGCTTGCTTGCCCCCGTGGCGATGTACTGCGCTGCCGTGCACAGGGCATACATGAAACCCGCACAGGCCGAAGCAATCTCGATCGCGCCACAGCGCATGCCGAGCCGATCTTGAAGTACCGCGGCGGTTGATGCGATGTGCCAATCGGGCGACACCGTACCGACGACCAACAGATCGATGTCCTCGGGTCCCACCCCTGCCCGCTCGAAGCACTGCTGGGCGGAGTTGTAACACAGATCGCTGGTCGACATTCCGGGCGAAACGTGTCGTCGCTCGCGAATGCCGGTGCGGCGAAAGATATATTCGGGATCGAGATCGAGCGCCGCGAGGTCTTCATTGGTCACGACGTTCGGCGGCGCGTAGCTGCCGGTCGCCGTGATCTTGAGCCCCATCAGCGTGTGCCGCAGCAGCGTCCCCCTGTTTGGTTGTTGTGCCATGGGCTGGATTCTAGCGAATACCGGCTGTGTTGGGTATGCGAGTTGGGGGCGCAGTTTGGGGGTCCGTGGAGCCGATCAGCAGTCGGTCGGCGTACAGCGAGGCGGGGTTCAGCTAGCTCGTACGCTGCCGCGCACGGCCGGCAATCGACCAACCGCGGAGCGATCGCATGGCGACCAACACAAACAAGGCGCTGAGCGAAAGTGCCAGCGTCGAACCTTCCGGGATTGGATAGCCATACTGAAGATGGTCGACCTCCAAATTGCTGCTTCCGGTCCCATAGTTCCACAAATGAATCCGGCTGATTCCCGTGGAGTGATAGACACCCAAGAACCAATCATCGTCGGTCGTATTGACGTCAAAGTTCTCATAGAGGCTATTCAGGGTGCCGATCAAGTTGTCATTGGCGTCGTAAAACTCGGCGGTGGCCTGGGGTAATCCGTCTTTTCCATAGCCGTCGGTGACGACGATTCCCGCATAACTTGGAAGGCCGCCCAACGCGGACGCATCGAACACAAAGTCCATTCCCAGGATGCCGGGCCGCACCATGTAGCTAGCGCCGTTGCCGTGGCCGTCGATGGCACCGTCGTCCCCATCGACCGAGTCGGTGAGCGACGACGGCGCCCGAGGAGCGCCGTTGATGCTCGTGACGCCCGGCGTATTGAGCAGCAGATCTTCAAAATCCTCGAGCCAGAAGTTTGTGCCCAGCCCGCTCAAGTCGAAGGGGCTGTCGGCGGGGCTGTAGTAGTGGGTCGGTCCGTAGAAAACCGCTGCGCCATGCGCAAACGAACCTGCCAAGAACACGATGGCAATGCCGGCAACGGATCGCATGTAATTCATAGCAATGAAATCACCGGTGGTGTGAGCGAGATCAGGTAAAGATCGAACGCCAGCCTCGGGCACAGGTTCGATGTGCGAACGGCGTAATGATGCCGCGACACGGAGAAGTCCGAAACGATCGGGGTGCGCACAATCCACGCGCAAACAGCGAGGTTTCGGATCAAGAGAATTGCATTAGCCGGCGCAACGAAGAAAACATGCAGCGATGCGCGAATACCATCGCATTGCCGTCATTCCTAATCGTAGTCGTCCAAGCATGGGCGCTCAACCTGGTTATCGAGCTTCCGCGGGAAGCTCGACCCATTTCCGCCCGGCGTACGACTCGATCGCCGCGTCGGCCACGCGTTGAGCTTGTAGACCGTGGTAGAAATCGGGCATGGCCCCGCGGCCCTCGACGATCGCCGAGACAAACTCCCAAACCAGGTCGTAGCGAAATACCGTTGCCGGCTCGCCGACCGACGGATCGCGAGGGCTGTCGGCGGGTTTCAAGAATTCTTTCGGAACTTCAACCGGCGCCAAGTCTTGGCCGGTTTTGCCAACGAGAATACTGTTGGGCTGGTGAAGCTGGTACACGGCGGAGCCCTCGGAGCCGTTGATCTCGGCCCACTCATGACCAAAGCCGCCTCGGCCGTATCCCTTTGCTAGCGTCGTGCCCTCCCACACGCCGGTCGCGCCACAGTCGAATTCGCCGATGATACTCGACCAGTCGTCGACATTCGACGGTTCGCACGGCTTGCCGTCGGCCGTTTGCGTGCGGGGAGCGAAACGAGCCAGCGCGCCGGTCACGCGGGCGATCGGTCCGAGCAAGTCTTGCGCAAAGTCGATCCGATGGATTGTCATGTCGAACAGATCGCCGGCACCTGCCAGATGCTGATACTGCCGCCAGCCCCAACTCGTTTCCGGCCAATCCAGGAATCGCTGACTGCGAAAGTGCCGCGGTTCGCCCAGCTGCCCGGAGGAGACCAGGTGCTTCAAATAGCGCATCGAGGGCGCGAAACGATACGTGAACGCCGTCATGTGCACGACGTCCGCGTCGCGTGCTGCTGTATACATCTCGCGCACTTCGCCGGCGTTCAGCCCCAGCGGCTTTTCGCACATGATGTGCTTGCCACACCTGGCCGCGGCCATGGCGATTGGCCGGTGCGTGAAATTCGGTGTGGCGATGATCACCGCATCGACGTTCGCATGCCCGCAGATGACGTCCGGATCGGTGCTGACGATCTCAACGCCCCAATCGGTTTTGCGCTTGGCGAGCAGATCGGCGTTGGCATCGCAGGCGGCCACAAGCTGTGCCCTTGGATCAATCCGGATGGCGGGCACGTGGTGATAGTCGCTGACGGCGCCGGCACCGATAATACCGATGCGCACAGGTTGAGAGGTTTTGGAGACAGGCATATCGAGATTCTGGCGGTAGAGTGAAGGCTTCAGTCCGAACGAGCCCCCAGAGTAAGACCTGCCAGCGGGCGGCTCAAGCCGACTCGCATGGCCGGCCCGATACCAGTTCAACCAGCTTCGTACCAGTTGCACGCCGCCAGGGTTTCGCCACAATAACGCGGAGCGCAGGAATTGCACTTAGCAAGGAGCACCGTATGGGACGGCCGGTTACGCTATTCACTGGACAATGGGCCGATTTGCCGCTGGAGGACGTGGCCCGCAAAGCCAGCGCGTGGGGCTACGAGGGATTGGAACTGGCCTGCTGGGGCGATCATTTCGAAGTCGACAAAGCGCAATCGGATGCCGGCTATTGCGCCGCTCGCCGCGACCTGCTCGAGCGCTACGATTTGCAGGTCCATGCGATCAGCGCGCATTCGGTCGGCCAGGCGGTGCTCGACCGGGTGGACGCGCGGCACGAGGCAATTCTTCCCCCGCACGTTTGGGGCGACGGCAATCCGGAAGGCGTCAACCAGCGCGCTGCCGAGGAGTTGATGAACACCGCCCGGGCGGCGCAAAAGCTGGGCGTCGGCATTGTCAACGGCTTCACGGGTTCAACGATCTGGCCGCTGCTGTATGGGTTTCCGCCGGTGCCGGATTCCATGATCGATGCGGGTTTTGCGCAGTTTGCCGAGCGGTTCCATCCGATTCTCGACGTGTTTGGCGAGTGCGGCGTGCAGTTTGCCTTGGAAGTGCACCCGACGGAAATCGCCTTTGACCTGATCACGGCTCAGCGGGCACTCGAGGAGATCGACCGCCGCGAGGAATTCGGTTTCAACTTCGACCCCAGCCACCTGCATTGGCAAGGCGTCGACGCGGTCGAGTTCCTCCGCGCCGTTGGCGACCGGATCTATCATGTGCACGTGAAGGACACGGCCGTGCGACTGACCGGCAAAGCCAGCATCCTGGGCAGCCATTTGCCGTTTGGCGATCCGCGGCGCGGCTGGGATTTTCGCTCGCCCGGCCGGGGCGCCGTCGATTTCGAGGAGATTATTCGGGCCCTGAACCACATCAAGTATGCCGGGCCGCTCTCGGTCGAATGGGAAGATCCTGGCATGGACCGCGAGGCGGGAGCCCAGGAGGCATTGCATTTCGTGAAAAACCTCGATTTCGCACCTGCCGGCGCTGCCTTTGACGCCGCATTTTCACAAGCGTAGCAAGCTCCTGCCGCAGAGAATTCCGACCCCGAACCCAAGGCAATGACGTCGGTGGAAAAAAGGGGCGTGCCGGACCGGCATGTTAAACTAACGATATGCCGCGTCCCGTCCTCGTCGCCCTGGTGCTGGTTGCGTTTTCCCTCAGTGTGGCAGCGGTGCGCGCTGACGTCATCCAGGCGCGAGCCGACCTTTACGCGGCATATTCGGCGAAGCTCGATGACCTTGCGCGTCGCTGCGACGCCGAGAACCTCCCGCGCGCTGCCGAGGCCCTGCGGCATTGGCTACCGTCGCGTACGGCGGATCAGACCACGCTCTTTCCGTTGCCTTCGGTGGCTACGCCCGAAACCGCGCGCGATGCGACCGATGGCGTGAAATGGCAAGATATGCGCAACGAGCAGGCCAACGCCCTAATGGCGCTCGCGCGGCAGGCGGCCGGCGAAGGGCGCCCGTCGCTGGCCTACGAACTTGTCGTCGAGGCGATGCGAGAGAATCCCGACGACGAACGGGCTCGCAAAATGTTGGGCTACGTAAAGTACCGCGACGAGTGGCACACGCCGTTTGAAGTCCGCCAATTCCGGTCTGGCAAGCAGTGGCACGAGCGGTTTGGCTGGCTGCCGAAATCACACGTCGAGCGCTACGAACGCGGCGAACGGTTCGCTCTGGGCCGCTGGATGAGTGCCGACGAAGAGGCTGGGCTGCGGCAGGACCTGAAGCGCGGTTGGCGGATCGAAACCGATCACTACGTGGTGACGACGAACCATAGCCTGGAAGAGGGCGTGTCGTTGGCCAAACGCCTGGAGATCTTTTACGGGCTATGGCGGCAAGTGTTCGCTTCCTATTTGGTGAGCGGCGCCGAGATGCTCAAACTATTGGAGGGCAAGTCTCCCCGTCCCCTGCCCCGACAGCATGACGTCGTTTATTTTCGCACGCGCGATGAGTACAACGCGGCTCTTCGCTCGGCCCAGCCGCAAATCGATATTACGCTGGGCATTTATTTCGACACGAATCGCACGGCGTACTTCTTTGCCGGCGAAGAGCAGGACCCTGGCACCTTGTTTCACGAGGCGACCCATCAGTTGTTCCAGGAGACGCGCAACGTCACGGCGCAAATCGGACGACAAAACAACTTCTGGATCGTCGAGGGGATTGCCTGCTACATGGAGTCGCTCGCTGACCAGGGAGGTCATTTCACGCTGGGTGGAATGAACGCCGGACGCGTTCCCGCGGCGCGGCATCGCCTGCTCGTCGACCATTTCTACGTGCCGCTGGCCGAGCTGGTCACCTTCGGGCGAGACGACCTGCAGCGCGACAAGCGGATCGCAATGCTCTACAGCCAAAGCGCCGGCCTGACCGACTTTTTCATGCAGGCCGAGCACGGCCGGTACGGCGATGCGCTGGTTGAGTACCTGCTGGAAATCTATCGCGGCCGCGCAACGCCGCAATCGCTGGCCGACCAGACTGGCCAAAGCTACGAGGCGCTCGACACCGCCTATCGCGCTTACATGAGCGCCGGCGTGACTGTTGCCGCGCCCCTGAACAAGCGGCCCGGTAGAGCGTTACCGCAAAACGCCCAGCCGGGCGACGAGGAGGTATCGAAACGCTTGGCAAGGCGGTATCATCGACGGCTGCCGTTGATCATTCAATGCCCCAGCCTGGAGTTTTCCGCCGTGCGTCCTTGGATTCTTGCCGAAGCGAACTACGCCTACATTAAAGAAAACCCTTACGAAGTGGCGGTGCTTCCTTGCGGTGCCACCGAGCCGCACAACTTGCACCTGCCATACGGCACCGATCTATTTGAGGGGACGACCGTCGGCGAGAAGATTTGTGAGGCGGCGCACAAGCAAGGGGCCAAGGTGGCCCTGCTGCCGACGATTCCTTATGGCACCGAAACCAACCAGATGGCCTTTCCGATGGCCATGAACGTGAATCCCTCGACGCTGTTCACGGTGATCACCGATTTGGTCAAGTCGCTCGAGCATCACGGCGTGCGGAAGTTCGTGCTGCTTAACAGTCACGGCGGTAACGAATTCAAAGCGCTCGTCCGCGAGTTGTATGGCAAAACCTCCGTGCATGTTTTTCTGGTGAGCTGGTACAGCGCTGTGAAAGATCTGGCGGGAGAAATCTTCGATTATCCCGACGATCATGCCGGAGAAATGGAAACGTCGTTTGGCCTGGCCTACTTCCCCGAATTGGTCGGCCGCAATGACGATGGCACGCTGATCGCCGATGACGGAGCAATGGCCAAAACGCGTTTCCAAGCAGTGAACGAAGGTTGGGTTTCAATCACTCGCCCCTGGCACTTGCTCACCACGAATTCCGGCGCCGGCTACCCGCACGCCGCTACGGCCGACAAAGGCCGCCGCATGATGGACTGCATCGTCGACCGCCTCGCACCATTCCTTGTTGAACTATCGAGCGCGAAACTCGACGAGAAGTTTCCGTTTTAGGTTGCCCCGCCTAGTGTCGTGCGGCGCCGTTCTTCCGTACCAAAGTCCTCGCCCCCATGTCGAATTTCTCCTGGATTGACGGCAGCATCGTGGGGCTCTATTTCGCCGTGGCGATGTTTGCCGGGCTGAGCGTGCGGAAGTACGTGGGCAAGGTCGAGCACTTTTTGGTGGCCGGCCGTGAGATGGACGTCTACCTGGGCGTGGCGTCGCTGGCGGCGACCGAGTTTGGCATCGTCACATGCATGTCGAGCGCCGAGCTCGGCTACAAGCACGGCTTTGCCGGCGCCGCCGCCGGCCTCCTTGGCTTTGTGGCGATGCTGCTGATTGGCTGGACGGGATTCTGTGTCAAACCGCTCCGCGATGCGGGAGTCATCACCATTGCCGAGCTGTTCGAACAGCGCTTTGGTTCGCGAATACGTTGGTGGAGCGGAGTGGTGATCGTCCTCGGCGGCCTGTTGAATATGGGCGTGTTCCTGCGCACCGGCGGCGAGTTTCTGGTCATCGTCTGCGGCTTCAACAAAGAGTATCTCGAAATCACCATGACGCTGATGCTGATCGCCGTCGGCTTCTACACGATCGTCGGCGGCATGCTGTCGGTGCTGGTGACCGACTATCTGCAGTTCCTCGTGATGAGCGTCGGCATGCTGGCCGTGACCGCACTGACGCTGTGGAATGTGCCCTGGGATCAATTGGCCTCAACGGTCGAGCAACATTACGGCGCGGGCGGATTCAATCCCTTGGTCCGCGAAGGACTGGGCTGGCGCTATATTGTGTTTCAGGCCCTGGTGAACACCGCCGCCATGCTTACCTGGCAGACCACGATTGCGCGGCTGCTATCGGCCAAGGACACCGCCACCGGCCAAAAGGTCTATACCCGCACGAGCTTCTTCTTCGCTTGCCAGTTCATCATTCCGGGAATCTGGGGCATTGCCGCATTGGCCACGCTCGACCCGGAGATGATGGCCGGGCATAAAGAATCAGACGCGATGCCGATGTTCCTGGCGACGATGTCCTGGCCGGTGGGGCTAGCGGGTTTGCTGGTTGCCGCCATGCTCGCCGCCGACATGTCGACCGACTCGTCCTACATGCTCACTTGGAGTAGTGTGATCTACAACGACCTGCTCGCGCCGCTGCGCAAGGCCAAGTGGACCGAAAGGCGCGGCCTGCGCTGGAACCGTGTGATCGTGGCGCTGATCGGCGTTTTCCTATTGATCTATGGCCTCTGGTATCCGTTGCAGCAGGAAATCTGGACCTACCTGACCGTCACGGGCACGATCTACCTGGCGAGCATGTCGACGCTGCTGGTGGCGAGTTGCTACTGGCGCCCCGCCAACAACTGGGCGCCGCCGGCGCAATCGCGGTGGGGGCCCTGATTCCGCTGGCCTACCTGGTGTGTGAGCAATTGCCGGCCACGCAGGAAACGGCCCTGGAGATCGGTGCCGAGATGGCTGGCATCGCCGCCTTTGCCGGCGCGGCCTTGGCGATGGTGATTGGATCGTATTTGAAGCCGCGCAGAACGGTGATCGCACCGACCGTGGAGAGCTAGCATGCCGACGCTCGAAGATTTTTGGTGGCTGATGACCGCGGCGGCGCTGTTGTGGTTTTCCACCGTGACCGTGTACGTGGCATTTCGCGGGGCATACGATATCAAACACATGCTCGCGCGTCTGGCCCGCCTGAAGGCGGAAGACGAAGCCGATCAGTAAACCTCGCAACGTCGCGGCCGTGCCAAGTGGACCTTGCGTAGAAATGCGCGAAGTCTACCCGAGCATCGCCCCACACCAAGGGCCCCCATGTCGCAGCGGAGCAACGATCCACCTGACACGGCTCCTTCGCACGACACCGGTTCGGATGCGAAGCCGGTTCGCCGGCGTACGTCGTGGCAACGAGGACTCGTGGCGGCGATCGTGCTGTATGCGATCACGATTTTCGGTCTGGCTGTCTGGATGCGCCTGCGAGGAGATCGTGCCTGGCTGGCCACCTTGTTTTTGTTTGGCCCACGCTGGATCTGCGCGGTGCCGATGCTCGTCCTGGTGCCGCTGGCAGCCGTTTGGTTTCGCCGCGGGCTCGGTTTGCTGGCGATCATCGGCGTGGTGATCGCCGGTCCGATCATGGGCTTTCAGCTTCACCTGTTCAACGACAGCGCGCCGTTTAAGCTGCGTGTGCTTACCTGCAATGTGGCCCAGCGCGACTATCGGGTGGCCGATCTGGCCAGTCTGATCGATGAACTGCGCCCCGACGTGGTTGCCCTGCAGGAGGTGAAGCTGGTGCCACCAAAGTTGGTTTGGCCAGAGGGTTGGCACGTGGTTTTCAACGATGAGTTGCTGGTGGCTTGCCGGTATCCCATCTGGCAGCGCGGGACGGTTCGTCGCCCGACCGTACCTGGAAAGTTGGCGGCCATCCGCTACCAGATTCAGTTTCCCGGCCGAGACGTGCAACTGTTCAATTTGCATTTGATGACGCCACGCCCAGGCCTAGAGGCGGTGTTGGACCGCAAGCGAGGTGTGGACTTATCGGGCATTCCGCGGCTCAATGCCATTCTGCGGAAGCGAGACGAGGAGACAAAATTCGTTGGACAGTGGGTCGATAGCTTCCCCGAGCCAAAAATCATTGTTGGCGACTTCAATATGCCGGTGGAGAGTACCATCTACCGCCGCTATTGGTCTTCGATGCGCAACGCCTTTTCGACAACCGGTTTCGGACTCGGCTTCACAAAGATGACCGAAAAGCGGGGCTGGACCTACGGGGCTCGCATTGACCACATTCTCTACAGTCCCCCGTGGCATTGCGTCAGGGCTTGGGTCGGACCCGACATCGGTTCGGATCATCGGCCACTTGTGGCGGACTTCGACTAGGGTGCCACGGACGATTGTCCGAATTCGGGCATTCCTCGGGAAGATTGTGGTCAGCATCTCCTCGCAATTGGTCAGACCACCAATTAATCTGGAAACTCACCTTCCGTCCTCCAATAGTTCCACCATTGACGCCGCCACCTAGGAAACCCATCTCGATGCGCAGCAGACTTCTTGTCGCCTGCCTGCGATGCGCCGCGGTCTTGCTTCTTGGCGCTTTGGCGCCGAGTCGCGCCACGGCCGTTGCTATCTTTGAGTCCGACGATACGCCCAACGTGCGGGCGCCGGCCACGAATCCGGGCTGGAACAACGTGGGACGCGTCGGGAGCGGTTCGGCCGTCTATCTTGGCAATCGTTGGGTGATCACCGCAAATCACGTGGGTGAAGGAGACCTGCGATTATCGGACGGCCGCGTAATGGCCGAGGCGGTCGGATCCGGCATCCAACTAAGCAACGCCGGCGTGTTTCCGTTCGGTTCCCCCGACCTTCGTATCTTTCGGCTGGCGGAAGACCCCGGTTTGCCGGCCATGTCGATTGATGCCGCGGCCCCCGCTACGGGCAGCCAGGTAATGATGATCGGCGCCGGCACGGATCGGTCGCCGAAACTAATCGGCTGGCGCGTCACATCGTCGGCCTCGGGGCTCGCTTGGTCGGCTCAGCCTCTGCTCGAATCCAATGTGCTTGGCTACAACCTGGGGAGTACGAACACCATGCGATGGGGAATGAACGTCGTTTCCGCCGCATCCAACTTCAATACCACCGACTTCACCCAGACGTTTTCGACGACATTTGATTTCCGAGGGATCCCGTTCGAAGCTCAGGCAACGCCGGGGGATTCCGGGGGGGGTGTTTTCTCGTACGTCGACGGGCAATGGGATTTGTCCGGGCTCATGATCGCCAACCAGCCGCTTTCAAATCAGCCGAGCAACACGATCACCTATGGCGAGCAGTCGACCATTGTCGACCTTTCGGCCTACCGCGACCAAATTCTGAGCTATCTCAACAAGCCGGATCCGCTCTGGCAGAATCAAGCCAACTACTACGACGTCAGCGGGAACGGCACGGTGACGTTCGGTGACGTTCTGATACTGGTCAACGACATTCTGAGCAACGGGGTTAATGGGATTCACGAACTCAGCGGATCACCGACGGGAACGGGTCACTATCTGGACGTCAACGGTGATGATCGCGTCAGTACATCCGACATACAATCCGTGGAGAACCAAATTCTGAAGTCGCGGACGGCCACTCCCGCCGCGGCGCCGCTGTCCGAAATCGCCGCTAGTCCGTTGAGCACCAGCTACCTCATTCCCGAACCCGCCAGCGGTTGCCTGGCCGCGGCGGCCGCCTTGCTGGTGGGCGCCTGGGCACTTCGCCGTCGAACCTAGAGGTGTGCAAAGAAACGGGGCGCAACTCGAATCGAGCTGCGCCCCGACATATTGCGATCAAATCTTCGAGGGCAATCAATTTGCTCCCGCCGCGGCTGTCGCTTCTGCCTCGGCCGGTGAGTGATTGCCTAGGAACGCTTTCAGATCCTTGACGAACTTGGGGTTGGTGAACGTCGTCATGTGATCGGCGCCGTCGATCACGCTGACGGTCAAGTTGGCCATCCGCTCTTGCATCGCGTCGACGCCGTTTTTCAGGGGGTCCTTTTCACCGATGATTGCCAGCACGGGCACCTGGTTTGCTTTGAGCTTCTCCTCTGGTACGGCCAGCCCCTTCATCCCTCGGATGCAGGCCGCCAGCGCCTTCGGGTCGTTGCTCAACATCAACATCTGGTTGATGGCCGAAATCTGCTCGGCTGTCGGCTTGGGGCGATCGGCCGGCGTGAGGTGCTCGATCAAGGGGCCGATGCCCTTGCCGGCTTCCAGCGAAGCGGCCAGCTCTTCGATGAAGTCGAGCCGCGGATCGTCGGCCTGCGACCAGCCGGCGCCCCCCATCGTGGCCGACATCAAGCGATCGGGATACTTCGAAATCATGTACCCGGTCATGAAGCCCCCCATCGAGTAGCCCACCACGTGCGCCTTGTCGATCTTCAGATGGTCCATCAGCCGCACCACGTCTTCGACCATCTCGGTGCCGTAGTCAGCCGGGTCGTGCGGCTTGTCGCTACGACCGTGTCCGCGATTGTCGAGCGCGATGACCTGATATTCCTTGCTGAGCTTCGCGAAGATTCCCGGCAGTTGCCATTGCACTGGAACGCTGGCCGTGAAGCCGTGGATCAAAATGACTGGCTCTCCTTCGCCTTCGGTTACGTAGTGAATCTTGACGCCGTCGGAATCGAAGTAGTGGTCTTCCGCGGCCCGCGCGGCGGCGGCGGCCAGAATCGCGCACAGCGCGACGAGAAAGGTCGATCGGCGCAGCATGCCAAATCGGTGCAACATAGTGGTCGGCTCCTTCGAAATGAACGAGGTTTCGTTGGCAATCCCGGCGGCCGGCGGAGCGGGAGAAACGGGCCCGATTCGAGGGGGTCCGGTCGCGCAACCAATTTAGACCGCCGAGCGGCTAAACTCAAGCTTGACCCGCCGCTGGCGACCGCCGTGATGACAGCAGCTACGTCTTTGCTCCTCGGAACAACACGGTTCGGTCGGTGGCGGCGCGGCGGGCGATGCTGATCACGTGCTCGCTGTGCCCCAGCACGATGATGCTATCGCCGGCCGACAACACAAACTTGCCTTCTGGCCTGCGGACCATCGTGCGGTCGGCCTGCCGAACGGCCACGATTACCACGCCCCCCTGCCCTCGCACTTCCGCGTCGCTGATCGGTCGACCAACCAACTCGCTTCCCGCATTGACCGGGAATTCCTGCATCTTGAGGCCGAAGTGCTCCAACTCCTCGTTCAGGTGCTCGCGGCCGGAATTGTCGCCCAACAGCGATTCGGCCGTGGGGCGCGAGATCAGGTTGGCGATCTTCGTCGCGCCGATCGCCGTCGGCAGCACCACGCGATTGGCGCCGGAGCGGAACAGCTTCTTCTCGGTTTCCGGCGCTTCGGCGCGGGCGATGATTTCCACTTCGCCGTTCAGCTCCCGCGCGGTGAGCGTCAGAAACACGTTGGCCGCGTCGCTCGATAGTACGCTGGCCACCACCCGCGCGCGATCGATGCCCGCCATCAAAAGGACGTGTTCGTCGGTGCAATCGCCGACCAGCACCAGGTAGCCCTCGTCTTCGGCCTCGCGCAGCCGCTCGGTGTCGGAGTCGACGATCACGAACGGCTGGCCGCTGGCCTTGAGCTCGCGGGCCAGGGCCTGTCCCACGCGTCCGTAGCCGCACATGATGGCGTGGTTCTTGAGCTGTTCGATTCCCTTGGTCATTCGTCGGGCTCCCAATACGCGGTTGAATTCTCCCTCGGCAATCATCTGCACGAAGCCGCCGATGAAATAGATGACGCTCGAACAGCCGGCCACGATCACGAACATGGTGAAGAATCGCAGCCGCGGGTCGTTGTCGAGCGGATGGACTTCGCCGTAGCCGACGCCGAAGATGGTGATCACGGTCATGTAGGCCGCGTCGAGCGGATCCCAGCCGGCCAGCGCGTAGCCGATGGTACCGACGACGCTGGTGGCGGCAAAGAAGGCGGCACCGCGAAACAGAGTTCGCATCGAGGACTGCATGCGCGCGATTCGCGCCGCGGGCCCGCCAGCCGCAGGGCGACAGTTACTCCAGTCGCTAATGGCCAAAGTCACGTCGGGCCACTCGAGCCCGAAAACCTCGGCCGGAAATCCGGCCCGCCTAGGCAGGCTGTTGAAGCATTCAACGGGCTGCGTCCTCGCACGGATGCGATGACGAAATAACCGACGTAAAGTCGTTATTTCGCGAGCGGTGCGGAGCTTGGCTCCGCACATCGCGAGGTTGAGAAAAGCCACGAAGGCATTTTTCAACAGCCTGCAAAGCTCGATCATGGACCAGGCGTGCGCCAAATGCAAGCTTCGCCCAATGCGGCGATTGTTCGGCCTGCCGAGCGGTTCCCGACCGTCCGCCGCCGCGCCGGCAAAGCAGGCGAATGGCCCGGTTCGGAAATTGCAAGATTTTCGAGTGGCCTTTTTTCGGGATGAAAGTTGCGCGCACTTTTCTTTTCGCCTTTTGTAACCTGAAAAATGACACCTGTCATATGACGCAGTTTTCGTAATTTGCCCGGTATGAAACATGGTGCCTCCCCGCGCGGTCCGCTGTCCAGAATTTGCCGACCGTAGGCTAGCCCAGCTGCTGGCTCGATTGAAAGAGGCGAAGTTGTGGAGCGTTTCCACGGCCGCGCACTGCCGGAAAAACTCGCTTGGGGCGCCGCAAGGCCGGCGCGGGCCCCGGAGCTGCCTCTAAGTGGAGACAGCCGCAAGGGCGACTGCCAACAGCAAATGCCGGGATGTACTAGAATGCAGGTTGAATGCCGGTGTTGCCACGCGAGCCGCAAAGTGGCATTGTCGACATGCCGCAGGCAAGAGGGGGCAACCGTTTCCTAGTTTGCGCGTTGATCCCGTCCCCTTCTGGTGCGCCTGAGCAAACCTAAGAGGCCATCGTATGAAACGCTTGCTCTTTCCAACCATCGGCGCACTGGTCATCGCGGCGGCGCTCAACAATTCTGTATGGGCCGCGGAGAAGACGGAGAAAAACTCGGCCTACGAAAAGATGCTCTATGACTTGGGGGCTTTTCCCGTCACCAAGCTCACTAAACGCCCATGGACAAATGGGAATCCAGGAAAAGTGTATAGCAAGGGCCAAAGAGTTGACGTCGATGGCTGGCTTCCGCCCAGTCGCGCTCCGGGCTACCTGAGGGCCGCTGAGAGAGCTACATACGGGATTCCCAAGCAGCCGCTGACTTATGAGCAATACCTGGCGCTGCTCGACATTGACACGTACAAGCGCACTCACGACCCGATGCTATTTCTGGTCATGCGTTTCGCGCTGGAGAACATGGAGAGGCGCAGGTTCGCGTCCGCAAAGATGACATCCTTCGTATCTACGAGGCCGGGATCGGTCTTGAAGAATTCGCCATCCGTCTACTCCGAGGACAATTGTCGAGCGCGGATGCGATGCGTCTGGTGAGAACCTACGGCGATGAGAAACTCTTTGCGGTGCTTCCCGCGCCTCAGGCGGCGGACAAGGCGTATGTCGCTTTTCTTGCCGAGCAAGCTGGGGACGCCAGATGGTCCATCACCTGCCGACAGGACGCCTTCAAGCTCTTGTTTGCAATGGACAAAAATGCCTATCACACGCCTTACCGGGATTTTATTTTGAGCCAGGTACCGATGGCAAAGGACTGGTGGGTGCGATCGAGACTGTACGACGGTTTGGTCGGATTAAAAGACGCGAAATCCATGAAGGCAATCCGAGAGGCATTGGTACACGATCCAATCACCGAGTGCCGCGAAGCCATTCTGCGCTATCTTGAAGAGCAAGGAGAGGTGGCCTCAGCCGTTGACGCCGTTCTTATTGTGGCCAATGGACAGGATGAACAACCTCATCCTGTCACCGCGGGCCGCATGGAGACGGGATGGACATACCACCAGGTCGAATACTTGAAATGGGCAAAGTCACAAAACGGCCTCGACGCGGAGACTTATCGAAAGGTGAACGAGGCATATGAAATCCTACATCAGCCTAAGTGAGGATCGTGGCGCAATCTCGTTGTCAGGCACGTCAAACGCTGCGTTTCGCGCCGCCTTGATCCTGTAAACTCATCTCAACTTTCCGATCCGCATTTTTGATACCAATTTCTCGTTTGACCTTATGCTTCAAGACGATTCGAACGTTGAGGACTTGCGCCGCGACTGAGGCTACACAAGCGAATTGATTGGAGCGAGCAGTTTAAGCAGGTACAGAAAAAGGTTCACGTCTCTGCGTCCCCTTTAGTTCCCCCCTGCTATAATGGCCTTAATGCGGGAATGAGCGAGACTTCTGCAAAACGCAACAGCCGATTGCTCAGTCGCGTCAATCTCTTTGTTGAGTAGGAGGGCGGCGAATGGATCGAATCAGCAGAATTCGGCGTGCGGCATGGCCGCGACTCCAAGAGTCGTGGCGCAATTTGCCGCGCCCTCAATGGAACGTGCAGCGCGTGATCTTGATGGTCGCGCGATTTGTGCTCACGGGCGCGGTACTCTGGCACTGCGAGGGAAATGTCTGGGTATTCTGCTTTGGAACCGTAATGGCGGGCCAGACGGCGGGGGCTGCTGCTGGAGTGCCATTCAGGCGAATTCCACAATGCGCACTTTGCGGCTCAATCCTAGGGCTGCTGTTCTTCGCATATGCATGCCCTCACCTGACCGTCGCTCATGACCCGCCTTGTACAAATAGAATGCCACAGCCAATCCGGCACCTATCGAGGATCTTTGGTACCTGGGCTCTCGAGCCATCGTCGCTGACAGAATGGCGGCGTGCGGCCGAAATCTTGGTTCAGATTTGCCAATTCGAGAAGCTAGTGCGTATCGCCAGCTTGCGGCAGAATTTTAACTGATCGAGACTTGGCAGACGTCAGGCGGCACGGCGATAGGTCTTGAGCAAACCGCCGAGTCGCGACTCGCATTCAAGCTGCTCGATGCTCTCAATCAGTGGCGGCCCGTCGGGGAGTAATTAAAGGGGAGTAACTCCAAGTCGAGCAATTTGTAAATGGGATAGAGCCCAAGTGATGAAATCCTTATTTGTGGTTAGAGGACGTCGGCCACGGCTGCCGGAGTTGGGCCTAGCGAAGCGAGGGGGCTTGGTGTTTGTAGTGGCGGCCACAGTTGTCCTGACATTATTTGTTAAGCTTGGGCGTCCGTTTGCGCTCTACGGTGCCGATTGAGCAACCGTTTTTCTGTAAAAGCTTCGGGAGCTTGTTTGGGGTGGGCTAGTTGGTTTCCAGGTTGAGGTAGATTTTTCCGGTTTCCCAGTCTTCGCTGGTTTCTTGGAGGATGGCGGTGACGAGCCGCAGGAGCGAGGCCTCGTTGGGGAACAGCGTGGCGACGCGGGTGCGGCGTTTGATTTCTTCGTTGAGGCGCTCCAGCGGATTGCTCGTGCGCAGCCGGCGGCGATGTTCGGCCGGCAAGGCGAACACGGTCAGTCCTTCGGGCACGTTGGCTTCCAGCCAGGTGGCCAGCTTCGGCGCGGTGGTCTGGTACTTCTGAACCAGCACGCCCAGTTGCCGCTCGGCCTCGTCGCGATCGGGCGCGTCCCACACGCCGCGCAGATCGCGAGCCACCTCGCGCCGCATCGGCAGTTTCGGCACGTAGTGCAGCGCGTTTTGCATCAGGTGGAACTGGCAGCGTTGCCAAGGGACGCTGGGGAAGCAAGCCCGGCGTGCCTGGCCCAGCCCGGCGTGATCGTCGCTGGTGATCAGCCGCACGCCGTGCAGACCGCGGTCGATGAGCGAGGAGAGGAACGAACGCCAGTGCACCTCGGCCTCGGAGAGCGAGACGCTGACTCCCAGGATCGAACGCCGGCCATCGGGCGTGACACCGATCGCGATCAGCACCGCGCAATCGACGACGCTGCCGCCGTGGCGAACTTTTTCGTAACGGGCATCGAGGATCAGGTACGGCGTCGCGCCCAGCGGCCGCTTGCGCCAAATCTCCAGCTCGGCATCGAGCTGCTCGGCCGCCCGGCTGACCTGCATGCTGGAGACCTCACAGCCGCACAACTCGCGGGTGATCTCGGCCACCTTGCGCGTCGAGACGCCTTGCACGTACATCTCGGCCAGGGCCAGCTTCAAGGCCCGTTCGCTGCGTTCGCCGCGTTCGAGCGCCGACGGGTAGAACTCGACGCCACGGGTTTGGGGCACCTGCAAGTGTAACTTGCCGAGACGGCTGGTGATGGTCTTGGGCTTGAAGCCGTTGGCATAACCGAGTCGCGTTTCGGTGCGTTCATAAGGGGAGGCGCCCAGCACCGCGGAGCGTTCGAGCTTCATCGCTTCGTTGAACAGGGTTTCGAGTGCCTGAGCCATGCCTTCGAATCCGTGCTCGGCCAGGAGGTGGACAACTTCGTCGCGGGCGTTAGATTGATCGTGGTGGGCCATGGGGGCGAACTCCTTTCGTTTTGCGTAGAGAACAAAATCAAAAGGAAACCACCTTGGCCCACCCCTTTCAAGCTCGTCGCCGCGTGTGAGGCCTGGCTCCGCTTCGGCTCGCTGACGCTCGCCTTCGCTCCGCCAAGCCTCACACGCGAATTCCTTGAGTGCTGTTTACAGAAGAAACGTTACACCAATACGGCGCCTTCGTGGTGATTGTGATGTGGTTGGGAGAACTTCTGCCTTTTAGAGCAAGATTGATCTTCGGAATTATACTGCCCTTGGTCGCCTTTTTTGGGAATCCCATTCGGAGACCGGCCAATCTTGGCTATAGCCGGTGAAGAGTATCGCGAGCAAGTCATTTCGCCAAGCCACATGCGATTGGTAGACTTTGACGTCGTCTTCATATTTTGGATTGGTCTCTCAGCGGCGCCAATCGTGCCTGCCGTTGGCAAATTCGTGCGTGCCGCGCTGTTCAAGAAACCATCGTCATCAAACAAGTAACTAAAGGAGTAACTAAAGGGGACGCAAACCTTTTCTGATGCTGCCAGGGCAGTCGCCGGGGCTCTTCTTGGGGCGGCCGCGGGGGTGGACGGTGGATTCCGGGTGGGGTTGCCTGACCACCTTGTCCGAGAGCCGGATGCGGGTAATCCGCCCGTCGGGTTCGATGAGCGGGAAGTGGAAAAGGGAGCACGGTCAGGCTCGTGAGGCATCGGCATACGAAAGAGCCGGAAACAGATAGGTCCAACCTAAACCAGCGCGTCACTTCTCGACTCTACAGTTGCCCTCGTTTCATGCGTTGCTGCCAGTCGGCCAGGTAATCGGTTCGCCAGCGGTTAACGGTTTTGGCTCCCGCGTATTGGCGTTCGGAGAGGCTGGGATCGGGATTGTCGGTCCAGTAGTTGGGGCCGTGGTCGGTCTTTATGAAGGCGCCGCCCCAGTGGACGGAGGTGGGGTCGTCTGCATTGCCTCGCAACAGGTACAGCAGCGACGGAGTGTCACCCATCTTGATGTCGCGTTTTTTTTGAAAGAACAGATCGCCCAGGGCTCCGTGTCCGTGGAGGTTTTTGGCGACGAACTCGAGATTGCCCCATTCGCCATGTTGGATTCCGCCCACGTACATGCCGCGAAAGGTCGAGTCGCTTTCGATCCACCACAGGTCGGCATGACGGTTGAACAGGTAATCGCGTGCCGCGCGGTCCTTGTGGGTATTCCACGAACCGATCGAGTACACGCGGATCTTGTCCTTGATTGACGGGTCGTCGTGAACGGCCTGCGCGACGTCGGTGATGCTGCCCCAGACGAGCACCCAGAGGGGGCGTGGATCGTCGGTCTTGGCCGCCTGGATGATCCACCGCGATCCGGCCGTCGGTTGGCTCCAGCCGCTGGGCGGAGCGGCAGCGACCGCGCCTTGCTGGGCCATCTCATTTAACGCGTCGGGAGCCGGATAGCCGCTGGAGTGACGCTTGAGAGACGGGTAGTCCTTGGCGTACGCCTCGATCACTTCATGAATGTGCCGCACGCGGCCTCGACCGGGCGGCGAGGCAATCAGCCCTTCGAGTTCCAGCACCTCGGCATAGATGAGCAAATGGACCATCGACTGAAAATCGTCGGGATCGGATCCGCCAACGTCCGTGGAGACGATCACCCGCGGCCGATCGCCCGCGAGCGCACCGCCCGACAGGTCGGCCCCGGCTGCCGTCGCAGCCAACCAAAACAGGGCGCACACAATTGCCGTTACGAAGAGGGAAGTTAAAGCTCGTTGCGCCATTGCAGCAGGATCCTTGATGTCGGTGAAACGGGAGCCGCGCCGAACGTGGGAATCGTTTCGGCCGTTCAGCACGTCGATTGTAGCAACCGTTCGAGAGTTGCATCGGGGCATGGACTTGAGAGGCTGTCGGGGCCGGTAGGGAAACGAGGGGCCTGAATAGCGGCCGCGTAAACTCACCCAGCGCCAGGTCAATTTGCGGGGCCCACAAACTTCTCTTCACAAGTGCGGACGGAGTCCGAGAGCCGTTTACCAAAGGCACGGCATCGACAGCCGGAGTAGTCATCGGAGGCTCGATCGCCCAGCGATTAATAGAGAATCTGCACCGAAATATCTTGCCAGAACCCGACTTCCGAGGGATGATGCGTGATTGTGTCGGGTGATAGGCCGGCTTCGATTTCAATCACGGCTTCTCGACAGCTACTCAACTTATACAACGCTCGACGCGGCTGGCACTTTGTCGTAACGCTTACACCTATTTCCATGAAGTGCATGGCTTTGGGAAGTTCAATCAACCTGATGATACTGGAGTAGCTGATGAGTGCGTTTCGACACAGGCTTTTGCCGGCGACTTGGATTGCGCCAATCGCGATTCTCATCCATTCGCAAGTGGCTCTTGGAGTCTCATTCACAACTCTCAATACTCCGGGAACTGATGCCGGGGCCCGGGATGTCTCGGGACCATACATCGTTGGCTCGTATTCTGCCGCAGGAAAGAATCACGGATTTCTCTACGATGGATCTGGTTTCACAACACTGGATCATCCCATGGCGAGTTCGTCGGGCAGTGGCACCATTGCCTACGGCATCTCGGGCAACAACATCGTCGGATCGTATGTCGGTGACGCTTCTCAGTATCATGGCTTCCTGTACAACGGTTCGACCTACACGACCCTCGACAACCCTTTGGCGGGATCGGCGGGAACCGTAGCCACCGGCATCTCAGGCAACACCATCGTTGGCTACTACTGGGATACCTCAGGGCAAAACAAGAGCTTCGTGTACGACGGTTCAACCTATTCGAATTTCCAGGTACCCGGGACGACACACGCAACCATCATTACCGGGATCTCGGGCGACAGCATTTTCGGCTACTACCTAGACAACTTTTCCAAGACACATGGATTTGTCTACGACGGTTCGTCCTACGAAACGTACGACGTCTCGTTTGCAAGCCTTGCGACCATCGTAATGGGTGTCTCCGATAACTACGTTGTCGGATATTACTTCGATCAAGCGGGGCAAGTGCACGGCTTTACGTACGATGGTCTCGACTACAGCACGCTCGACCATCCACAGGCAGTGGGAACATCGGCCATTCGTGGCATCTCAGGCAATACCGTCGTTGGGTATTATCTCGACGGAACTTACTACCGCGCGTATTCCGCCGTCATACCTGAACCCAACTCCCTCATTCTCCTTGGTATCGCCAGTGTCGGATTGATGGCACAGGCATTTCGGCGTGGAAGGCGGCGACGTTATTTGCCGCCTCGGGCGGGGAACAGAAGAGGACCATGAGGGACGTGGAACTTTTATCGAGTTGGAAGGCGTCCCTTCTTACAGCATCCACATCAGTGCGATAAAGATGAACGTCTAGCACCTGGGAATCGAGGTTGTCGTGGTTGACGACCGCTTTAGTTCTCTCTGAGGAAGAACTAAAGGGGACGCGAGGATGCGAACCGTTGTTGTCTTCTTGGCGTTGGGTTGTGGGGCGGTGCGACAGGCGGCATGCCTCGCCCCAGCTCGATTACGCTTCTCCCTCCAGTTCGATCTTGGTCGAGAGAAACTGCATCATGTCTTTCAGCGAGAGCATGCCCACCAGCTTGCCGTCGTCGACGACCATGGCGCGAGAGGCCTGGGCGCGGGTCAATTGCGCTAGCGCTTTCATCGCGTCGGTCGTGGGGGAGATGGTGTTGGCCGGCGAGCAGGACTCGACGATGTCTTTCACCGTGCGCGCCGGCCATTGATCGCGCGGTACGTCGCGAACGTGACGGGTGGTGACGCAGCCCAGGACTTTTCCATTTTCGACGACGGGGAACATTTTGTAGTGGTAGTGATAGATGTAGTCCTCGACCAGTCGCGCGATCGGCAGCTCGGGGGCGACCGTCACCGGCTCGGTCGTCATGAACCGCCCGATGGACTCTCCTTCCAGAGCCCGGCGAATCAGGAGTTGCTGGTAGGACATTTGTGCTGCCCCGCGCAGGAACAGCCCGATGAGGACATACCACATGCCGGCCACGAAGTTGTCGCTGACGATTGCCAGAACTCCGAGCACGATCAGCGTGATTCCAAATGCGACGCCGAACTGCGACGTGATTTGCGTCGCCCGGCGAATGCTCCCCTTCCATTGCCAGATGAGCGCGCGCAGCACCCGACCGCCGTCGAGCGGGAAGGCCGGGACGAGATTGAAGGCCACCAGGATCGCGTTGATCCAGGCGAGCTCGGCGAACACCCCGTTGACCGGTGCGGGCCAGTCCAGCAGAGTTCCCACGCGGTAGACCCCAAAGCAAACCAGCGCGATGACAACGCTGGCGATCGGGCCGGCGATGGCCATCCAGAATTCGGCCTTCGCGCTCGGCGGTTCATCGGACATTTCGGCCACGCCGCCAAAGATGAACAGCGTGATTCCCTTCATCTGCATGCCGTGCCGCCGGGCGACCAGCGAATGGGACAACTCATGGAGCACGATCGAGAGGAACAGGCCGAGCATGCCGGCGGCGGCCATGGCCCAGTAGGTTTCGGAGCGGAGGCCGGGAAAGCTGGTGGGAAAGACGCCGCTGGCCAAGGTCCAAGTGACCAGCACGGCGATGAAGAGCCAGCTCAGGTCGATCTTGACCGAGAAGCCGAAGAGCTTGAAGAGTTCGAACCCCTTTCCAAACATAATCGTTCTCCGTCGCGCAGTGGCCGTGTAGACTCCGACAGAAGCGGACATTATAACGCGCCGCGAGTTGAATCCGGTTTCCAGGCCCGCAAGGCTCGGTGAGTTTAGATACGATGGTGGCGTTGTCGCTCGCTCTCACCCTTTGAACCACTTGCTCCATCCAGGAACCAGACGCATGAAGACGGAAAAGTGGCCGATCGGTTCAGTAGAAAACTTCGACGCGTAACAGAATCATGATGTTGTGCGTTAGCGCCATCAAGCGGAGATTCCGGCGTTGGGGGGTAACTAAAGGGGACGCAAACCTGTTCCGGTACTTCGGGGGCAGTCGCCGGGTCTCTTCTTGGGGCGGCCGCGGGGGCGGATGCTTTCGGCGATGGCTTGCGAGTCGGCCAATTGGATGGTGATACCCGTATCGGCCAACCGAACCTCATGCACGTCGAGGCCTCGCCGCACCCTGCCAGCGGCCCAGCCCAGCGGAAATTGTTGCGGAGAAGATTCTCGACCGGCTATCGTTCATCCAAGTGTGACGGACCGGATTCTTACGAGGGGGCATCTCATGCGATGCTTGACTTACACCGCTTTGTCGATCGCGATTGCTTTGATTTGCGTTCGGGTGGTGGCGCGTGAGGTTCGCGGAACGGTCTTCGACGAAAGGGGTCAGCCCGTGTCCGACGTTGATGTCTGTTATTATTGGAACGCCAACGGTCCGTTTTGGAGCCAGGGCGGCAAGCCCGCCGACCTCAACGACGAACAGGTTCGCCAAGAATTGTTTGGTCCGCGTCACTTGGGAGAGATGGCACCAGGCGCACCCAACTCTGTCAAATCAGACAGCCAGGGCCGTTTTGTGATCGCAAACGTGGACGACGCGTTTCCGACTTTAATGGCCATGGACGCTGGCCGGCAACGCGGCGGGCTGGCGGTTATCCCGAACTCCGATCCAATGGCATCCGTCGAAATCCGGCTCGGCCTATTGATTCGGGTTCGTGGCTCGATTGAGGGGCCCGGCAAGGGCGTGCGCCCTCATTGGACGAACGTCTACATCGAGACGCCCTATGACTCGACGCGGCCGCTCGACGTGCGCCGTCTTGCCAACTGCGCCTCGAACGAGGCGCGGTTCTTGCTATCGCTGCCGCCGGGGCGCTACCGGATCGACGCCTACGATGGGGATTTCGAGGGGCGCCTGGGCCGCGATCTGGTTCTCGAGGCCGACACGCCCGACGTGGACCTGGGCGTGATCGAGCTTGCGCGTTGGAATTCGATCCACGCGTTGCGCAAGGCATCGCAAGCCCAGGGGAGGTTCGGCGATTACACCAAGCGCTACGGCCAGACGCCGCCCGACTGGCACGTGACCGACGCGCGGGGCGTCGGCAACGACGTTCGGCTCTCGGATTTTAAAGGCAAATGGGTGCTGTTGGATTTTTGGTCTTTGGACTGCGCCATGCTTGAAGCGAACGTTGCCGGAATTGATGAGATTTTATGACGAGCACGCCGACCGGCGCGATCGCTTCGAGATCATCGCTTTCTATGTCGATCCCGAAGGTGAAATGGAGTCACTGGCCGAGTTGGATCGGGCGATTCAACCGATCGTGGAGCACGTCTGGAATGGCAAGACGCTTCCCTTTCCGGTTCTTCTCGACAACACGTTCAAGACGTGGGAGCGTTTTGGTCTGCCTGGACTCCCGAAAGTGCTATTAATCGACCCCGCAGGGAAACTCATCCAGGGCGATACACAAACCCTGGCGGAGAAACTAGAGCAGGAGTCCGCTGCCAATTGACTGGCGCCGCGATCTTGTCGGGGGAGTGTGGCGAGGCAAGGACCGGGCCGAAGCGCGTGCATGTCGAGCATCGCAGCATTCTACGAGCGGCTCAGTCCGCCGGCTGTTTGTTGTAGAAAAGACTCCCGTCCCCCTTTAGTTTGGCCGAACGCTGCGGCGAGTTGAAGTGGGATGGTTGCGCAAGGAGTTCACGAGATATCGGAACAACTAAATAACGGAGGCTCACGATGGAATCAGTTTGCCGTGCACCACGCGCCGCGCTTCGGATAGCCGCCCTCGCCGCGGTTGTCGTTGGCGGCTGTCTTGTCGAAACGGCGACGGCGGGGTTTACGTTGATTGACGACTTCGAGGGCTACTCGGTCGGCAGCGCCATCGATGGCCAAGGTTACTGGCAGGCCGAGGCGGGCGCGAATCCGGTGGCGGCGGGCGTCTCGGCCGATCCGCCAAGCCCGAACAATCGGGTCATGAACATTGGGGACGGCGGTTTCACCAGCGGCCGCTTGGGGCACCGCGAAACGATCAACACCGATCCGGCGCTGCGCGTCGTGCAAGGAAGTACGGCAACGCTGTTTTTTCGCGTCGCTTGGGACATCAGTCAGGTCGACACATCGCTCGGCATGAGCGACGTGGCCAATCCAATCAGCGACGTGATCTTCAACTCGTTTACGCAGTTCGAAAGTCAGTTCACCTTGTCCTTTACCCCCGGTGCCGATGACGTCGCCATGCGCGATGGCGGCAGTTCCAGAGTCTTAGCCACAAACGTGTCGCCGCTCGACTGGTACAACGTCTGGATGGTGATCGACAATGCCAACGACACCACCCAGCTTTTTATGCAAGGCGGTGGTTTTACGATCCAGACCCGGCTCGATTACCAGGGCGACACGACATTCCTGTTTCGCAACGGCGTGGCCAACAACGATCTGTTGACGTTCTTTATTGCCACCGGCCGCAATACGAGCAACCAACCACCCAATCCCACCGAAAACGTCGGCCCCGTCTACGTAGACGACGTTTACATCGATACGGCAGGGTTGAACCTGATGAACCCGGTTCCCGAGCCGGGCGGGATCGCGCTGTGCGGTTCGGCGGTTTTCGTGCTGATCGGCACCGCCGTCCGCGGTCGGTGGGACGGTTGCCGTGTCTGGGCGCGGCACCGAGCCATCAGACGACGATGCTGTCGAGGAGATTGATGGACGTGGCAGCCTGAAGTCGTATAATCCGGTCGGACACTTGAGCTTTCAACAAATGCAGGAGGGCGAACCGATGGGCCTGGATTCCAGATCGGGCCGCGGTGCGCGCGTCCTGCGGTGCGCCGCGGCGACGATGTTGATGACCGGCGTATCGCGGCCGGCAGAGGCGGTGCAGATCACCTCGATCTTTCAGCAGGTGACGTCGGCGATCAGCGGTGGCAATCCGGGCGATGTCACCGAGTTGTCGCCCAACAGCTTTGGCCTGCCCACCACGTCCGGCAATTACTTCAACCAGGCGCACAAGGTGCAAACCAATCCCGAGGGGAGTTCGGTTAGTGCGATCGGTACCATGGACTTGAATTATGATTTCAGCCAGGGCGGCGTCGTGATCACCGGATCCGGCAGCGCCGTGGTCGAGCGGGATATTACGCCCGGCGGCACGCTCGGCAACGGCGCCGCGTACTACTCGCTGCATATCGAGTTCACGCCCGACCCCGGCGAGCAGGTCGAAATGATCGCGACCACGCAATTCATCAGCGACAACGTGGGGAGCAATCCGGCTCTGTACGGCATGCGGTTGCTGCAGCAGTACCACGGCGAGTCACAGGTCGACACCATCTGGGAATCCCTCAACAACGGCTCGTTCGTCGACCACGAAAACATTCTACTCGGTGATTACGCCGACTATACGTTCGAGCTGTCCGAACTCGTGGTCAACGAGGTGCAGACCGGCACGTCCCGCGCCGGCTTCGAGAACTTCAACCTCACCATCACGCCCGAGCCGGGCGCGGCAACGCTGGGTCTGCTCGGCGCGGCCGGTATGATTGCGCTGATGTCTCGTCGGCGGGCGCGGCACCGGGCGGTCCTGGGCGAATAGACGTCAAAGCCGACCTCGTTTGCTCCTCGCGATTTCGTGCTGGCGGCCGCGACCTCGTTGAGTCTCTTGGGCTGCGAACGACTCTCGGAACGTATTCTGGATCGGGAAGTTCAGAGCGACCCTGCTTCCGTTCACATCGACCGATTGCGCGAGCCGCGGTGCCTTGCCGGTGCCGCGGGCGCCGGCGTTCGCCCATTCGGTCGAGGCTCCGGGGCGTGGCGTGCGAAGTGGCAAAAGCGGCGGGTCGGCCATGTGCAATCGGCACCGCCGCCCGTGGCGACTTCGTTTTCAGTGCCCGCAAGGCCCGGCGAGTTTGGATACAATGTTGGCGTTGTCACTCGCGGTACCCATTGAACCACTCGCTCCATCCAGGAACCACACCCATGAAGATACAACTCTGGCCGATCGGTTTGTTCGCTCCATTGCTCCTCACCTGTGCCGTGTTGCCGGCGCGCGGCGACGAATATCTTAACGGGATCGAGTGGCAACAGCCGGCGGTGGTGACGCCGGGAGAGAATGGTGGGCCGCCGTCGGATGCGGTGGTGCTGTTCGACGGGAAGGATTTCTCGGCCTGGAATGGTGCCGAGAACTGGAAGATCGAAGACGGGGCGATGGTGTGTGGGAAGGGAGACATCCGAACCAAGGAGGGATTCGGCGATTGCCAGCTGCACATCGAGTGGTCGTCACCGACACCGGCCAGAGGGATCGGACAGGGACGGGGGAACAGCGGCGTCTTTTTCATGGACACGTACGAGCTGCAAGTGCTCGATTCGTACAACAACAAAACATACTTCGACGGACAGGCGGGGGCCATCTACAAGCAAACGCCGCCCGAGGTGAACGCCATGAAACCGCCGGGGACGTGGAACGTGTACGACGTAATCTGGACGTCGCCGCGGTTCAACGACGACGGATCGCTCAAGTCGCCGGCCTACATCACGGCGCTGCAAAACGGGGTGTTGATCCTGAATCATTTCGCGCTGAAGGGAGACACGCCGTATGACAGGCCGCCGGAGTACACCAAGCATGCCGACCGGTTGCCAATTCGCTTGCAGGATCACGGCAACCCGACGCGGTTCCGGAACATCTGGGTGCGCCAGATCAAGGCGGCCGAGGGGAAGCAAGTGCGCAAGCCGTATATCAAAAAGGTCGACGGCACGGAGATTCCGCTGGAGTAGTCGATTGGCGCGGCACTTGAAATCGACCGGTACCAATGCAAGCGGCGATCAAGTCGAGGTTCGACGTGGCTGGGCGGCTGTTGCCGGCGCGGTCAATCGCGATGATTCCGGGGGATGCGCCAGCTTGGAAATGCTCCGTCGAGGCGTGTCAGGTCGGGGTTCTGTGAGTTGCCTTGCATGGCGTTTGAGTTCGAGGGGGTCAGGCGGCGGATACCGCTTTGCACGTCGGCGGAGGATGCGCTGGGCAAACTTCTGAGCACTTCGAGCAATCCCGCAATCGCTTCGTGCACGTCGGCTGTTTGGGAAATAACCAACGCCGATTTTAAACCAAACGCCGAAATCGTACCCGGGCCGCCAACATTGTCCCAGGTCTGGGGAGCAATGGTCACGGTGATCAAATCGATCAGGCTGTCGAAATCTTGCGACGCAACGCACTCTTGCTGGACCTCTCGCGTCGCGTTCACCAGATCGGCAACCGGATAGACGCGCGTTTGAAGCTCCGTGCTGGCTTTGTCGCGGGTCGTGATCAAAATGACTCTTGATTTCGCTAGTAATGTCAAATCCAGTTGGCTGAGGATTAGCGTTAGCGCGGTGCGCGCCGGGAGCTGGGAGGCCCGAAAGGAAACCGGGGTGTCCGTCCCTACTCCAGCGTCTTCGAGCGCGCGTTTGTCAAATTGCATCGGGACCGCAGTTTCGCGCTGCATGTATTCGGCCACGGCGGCCAAGGTTGTTTCCTGGAAGTTGCAGTCGATCGGCCTCTGGAGCAGCTCCAAATACCGATCTTCGAGTGCATGATCGATCGTGGAAATCGAGGTGCGATCGGGCATCGAGTTGGCTCGACCGCTGCCGGTGGTGAGACGGTAGATCTGGGCGAGGCATTTTGGCGGAGAGATGCCCGCGGTAACGAGAGCCAGCAGCACCGCGGTACTTACCGTCCTATTGATCATTTGCATCGCAAGCGCCTCCCCTTGAGAACTGTTCCGGCCGCCAAGGAGCCTAATTTGAATCTAGGCCTGGTGCCGGAAAATTGCAATCAAGGCATCTCGATCTGGGAGGAGAAATGTGCACGGCCAACGGCAACATGTTAGAATCGCGGGTGTTCGCCTCGCCTACGGAACGGATTCGATTCAACTCCTCAGCTCGGAGGGCTCGGCCCATGGCACGGCTTGCTGCGCGTGTATGCCTGGCCGCCGGCGGACTATCACTCGTCTTGTGCCTGGCTGCGCGCGGCTTTGTGCCGCCGAGCCGGCCGCCAATGAGTTGCCGCTGGCGCGCGTCGTCATGTTCAGTTCTGGCGTCGGGTTTTATACCCACAGCGGCATGATCACCGGCGATGCCGAAGTGCCGCTCAAGTTCAACGTCAACGATATCAACGATCTACTGAAAAGCATGGTGCTCGAAGACCGCGGGGGCGGTCGCATTTCCACCATCACCTACGGCGCTCGCGACCCGATCGCCAAGACGCTGAAGACCTTTGCCGTCGACTTGACGAATGAGCCGACCGTTGCCGATTTGCTGCGCCAGGTGCGCGGGCAACGGGTCGAAATTGATGCTCCGCGGCCAGTCCAAGGCCGAATCGTGGGCATCGAGCGCCGCCTGGAGAGAGTTGGCAAGGACGCCGCGATCGAAGTTGAAGTGCTCAACCTGTTAACCGCCACGGGCCTTCGCAGCGTCACGCTGGAAGACATCGGCGAGATTCGCTTTCTCGACGAAAAGATCAGTGGCGACTTTCAAGAAGCCTTGTCGGTGCTGGCCGAAGGTCGCGTGTCGGATAAGAAAACGGTCACGCTCAAGTTCGTCGGCAAGGGGGAGCGGCCGGTGCGAGTGGGCTACGTGCAAGAGTCGCCCATCTGGAAAACGAGCTACCGCCTGATGCTACTCGACGGCGGGCAGGCGGCGCTGCAAGGTTGGGCCATTGTCGAAAACACGACGGAGCACGACTGGAAGGGTGTCGACCTGACCTTGGTCAGCGGCCGTCCGATTTCGTTCATGATGGATTTGTACCGACCGTTGTACGCTTCGCGCCCAACGGTCGTCCCCAATTTGTTCTCGTCCCTACGGCCGCAAATACACGGCCAAAACTTAAAACTGCCCGAGGGCGGCCCGATGGGCGGCGGAATGATGGGTGGGATGGGAGGCGGCATGGGTGGTGGAATGATGGGTGGGATGGGAGGCGGCATGGGCGGCGGCGGTGCCGTCCCGGTCGACCCGCGCGCTGGCGTGCAGGCCGTTGCTCAAGCGGAGGACGTAGGCGAATTATTCCAATACGTCATCGAGGAGCCCGTGACGCTGGCCCGCCAGCAATCGGCATTGCTGCCGATCGTCAATCAGGAGGTCGCAGGCAAGAAATTGGGCATTTATAACGCGGCTGTCCAAGGCGTCCACCCATTGAACGCCGTGCGGCTTACGAACGACACCAAGCTGCACCTCATGCAAGGGCCGATCACGGTCTTCGACGGCGGCGTTTATGCCGGTGACGCGCAGATCGAAGATCTAGCGCCCGGCGCGACGCGGCTGGTTAGCTACGCACTCGATCTCGACACGGAAGTTGCCTCTCAGAGCGTGCCGGACGAAGAGGAGATCGTTCAGGCGTCGATCAGGAGGGGTATTTTGCAGGTTCGCAGCCGGCATCGTCGCACACGGATTTACACGATCAAGAATTCCGGCGAGCGCGGCAAGACGTTGCTCGTCGAGCAGCCGATCGACCCGCCCTGGGAGCTAGCCGACGCATCGGCCGCAACCGAAACGACGCGTTCGCTGTATCGCTTCGAAATCGTGGCCGACAACAAAAAACCAACCACGCTTGCGGTGGTGGAGCAACATGACGGCGACACCCAGATGCGTCTGGGGAATAGCGACGACGCAACCGTTGCCATGTACATCCAGGAGAAGGCGATTTCGCCCGAGATTAAAACAGCTCTGGCCGAGCTATTGCAACGCAAACAACAATTGGCCGACGCAACCTCGCGGCAAAAGTTGCTCGCGCAGCAAATGCAGGCCATCGAGCAGGAGCAGTCTCGAATTCGCTCGAACATGGAGCAACTGGCTCGAACCTCGGCGCTGTACAATCGCTACAGCACCAAGCTCAACCAACAGGAGGACGATGTCGAACGGCTGCACGATCAGTTGCAGCGCATTAATGAAGAGATCGCGGCGCAGCAAAAGGCGTTGGACGCCGACCTGGAGAAGTTGGACTTGGAGTAGAGCGATTTGTGGACGGCGAATCTTAATCCGGTCCATTTTTCATCCCGTCTGCGGAAGTTCCGCCGACGTCGTGCCATTACAACGAATGTGAGTTGATTCATCGTTTGTCCAGTTGTGTCGGGGCTTGTGCCAGCGATGACCGTTTCGTCACGAACGCCCGAGGGGAGTCCGAATCGCTGTCCGCTGTGCGGGCGGGAGGTTCGGCTGGAACCGTCGGCCAGCGGTGCGCGCATTGCGGACGCGCCCTGCCCTTATTGCGGGTGCCTGCTTTGGTTCGATGGGCCAGGGCCGCCGAAAGCGACCGATGCGATTGCGGATGTGAAACGAAGAATTCGCGGTTGGCTGCACCACATCGAGCAGTTGTCTGACACTGCGACGGATGCGGATGCTTATTACAAAGAGATGCTGACCGGCCTGATCACGATGTTGGCGGCGCTTGGTGGCGCGGTGTGGACGCGCGATGCAAAGCGTCTGCGGTTGCGCATCGCCGTGGGAGCCGGCACGACAGAGAATTTCCATCGTACACTGCTGGAGCCCTGGCACCGTCGACTGTTGGAGCGCGCGTTTGCCGAGGGCGCGGCGGCAGCGATCGGGCCCAACGAGCAGGGTCAACGTGACGACGACCGGGGCAATCCCACGGAATCGCTCCTGTTGCTCGGTACCGTGAAGAAGAAGCACCAAACGGTTGCGTTGGTCGAGATTTTCCAGCGCACAGGGGCCTCGCCCACGATTGAGCGAGGCTACCTGCGGTTCATACAGCAAATCTGTGAATTGGCAGGCGGCAGCTCGGTGATCGGCGATGCCGAGGTGTGAGGGGCGGCTGGGTTGGTCAGAGCGGATGTCCTCATTGGGTCCTCACGGGACATGCGATTTTAGAATATGTCGTCGCACGTTGTACTCGTCGCGTGGCTTTTAGCTCTGACCCTAGGGGCATTTTTATGCACGCGCGAAGCGGGCCGACGGAGATGGAGAAAAGTACTAGTTCCAGGAATAATTGGCATCTGGGTATTAGGGGGAATGTTTCTGACGTTGACGTTTTTGGGGCAAAGATCTTTTTTCGATGCCGTCGAGTTAGGGGATTTGCATCGCGTCAAGAGTCTCCTCGCGGATCAGCCGAAATTGATCGGATCGACGACCTTTCTAGGCAATACAGGACTTCACGTCGCAGTGACGGCTGGACATCTCGATATTGTGGAATTACTTATCAATGCTGGCAGTGATGTGAATGCAAAAGGTGACTCGGCGACTCCACTGCATTTGGCCGCGGCCTCGGGAAACGTTCCAATTGCAAGTGCGCTGCTCAACGCTGGCGCACAAGTCAATTCGCTTGGCTTCCGGCACAACGAAACGCCCCTGCATGTCGCGGCACTCCATGGTCGCGCGGAAGTGGCTCGGTTGCTCCTTGAGCAGGGAGCGAATGCAGATGCAGAGAATATGCTTCACGAGACTCCCTTGCAGATTGCAAAGAAGCATCATCAGGCGGCGGTTGTTGCCGTGCTGGAGCGTTGGAGCTCTCACGGCCAGTGAAACTCCATAGTCAAAAACGATTCCCGGTGAGTGGATATTGGGGCACCCGCCAAGGATCTTTGGCATGCGAAAAGGCGTCACGAATATCACCGATGATGGTCAGTAGTGCCGTCGCTGCCCAGCAAAGTAACTTATCGCACAATGCCGGCCGAAGTTGGCGATATCCCAAGTGATTGGTGGCGCACACACATGAGCGATTTTACACTCGGTGCTGTCGCGATTGTGGTGCAGATTGCAATTTCCGCTACCATCTTGTCTGTTTGGTTGTGGCGAGTATGGGCGAACCCGTTCTACCGCCGTGTCGGCATATTTGGTGCCGTCGTGTTGGCATTGGCATATGGCGCCTTTCTGGCGGCCCTGTTTGCAACTCGATCATAGTTTCTCGTGCGGTCCGTGAATCGCTCATACATGAGAGGGTTGTCTCCGCTGATCGTTCCTGGTCTGGTGTCCCCGATTAGATCGTCGACAACGGCAGCGACTCATTCCAGCCCGTACCCGAGTAGCCGCAGCACTTCCGCGCGGGCGTCGTCGAGCGTTATCCCCGAGTCGATCAAGGTCTGCGTCGTCAATCCTGGCTCGTCGCGCAGGAGCGCGAGCAGCAAGTGTTCGGTGCCTACGTAGTTGTGCCGCATTGCGCGGGCTTCTTCCATGGCGTGTTCGATGACCTTTTTGGCGGCGGGCGTTTGCGGAATCCGATCAGCCGAGGTTAGCAAGCCAACCCAGCCGCGGCGCTGTGGGGGCTTGGCCGGCCCAGGCGTGACCCGGCTTTCGAGGGTCTTTCGCATGTGATCCAGATCGACGTCCGCGTTTCGCAGGACTTGCGCTGCCACTCCGCCTCCCTCTTCGAGCAGCCCCAGCAGGATGTGTTCGGTGCCAATCGAGTTGTGGTTGAGTCGCGTGGCAGCCGCTAGTGCCAGTTTCATTACCTTTCTCGCGCGGTCCGTGAATCGCTCGTACATGAGAAGGTTGTCTCCGCTGCAATGGCGCGCTTCCGTGGGACATTATATCGCCACTGCTGTACGAGCCAGCAATGGCACCCGAGAGCCACGCGTTGGCCGGCCCGCCCGGAATCACTTCGCCGGTTGATCTGGGGCTTCTTTCTGCGGAGTATCCGGCAGCTGCTTGCCGCAGTGGGGGCAGAACTTGTCGCCGGGTTCGTACAACTCGCCGCAGAAGGGGCACTTTCGTCGCGCGGTTGGCTTCAATAGCCGCGGTGAGAGCACCTGAAACGACTGCAACAACCAGCGTCCGTCTTTCTGCACGAAGCGGGTTTGCACGGTCGCCTTGCCGCGTTCGAATTCACACGTGTAGGAAGCCTCGACGTTGCTGGTCAGATTCTGGCGGTTGAAAGAGAAGCCCGTCACGCTTTTCGAAACCAGCTTACCGAGCTGCTCGTTGATGGCATTGGCGAAGTCGACGAACTCCTGCTGGCTGGTGGCGCGCTTTAGCTCGGGGGAACACCAGTCGCGATAGAATTGTGCGGCGCGACCCTGGGCGATTTCGTCAAACAGCCGATCGACCTCGGCGGCGACTTCGCCGTTGCCAGAGACTTGCCGATAACCGAAATAGAGCATTCCCCCGCAGGCGGCAAGCATCAATAGGCCGAGGACCGCGCAGCCCGAGAGCACAAACGGCCAAACGCGCCGCCGGGGCGCCGGTTGGAATTCGGTGGGTGAGTCAAACGGAGTCGACATGCGCAGCGAGTATAGCGAAGCGGCCCCCGGCCGGTCCAACCCCGAGCGTGCCTTGGCGCCAACCAGCGGCGGCCGGCGGTTTTGGGATGGACCCGGTTGCGCCGTGCGCTTTTGAGCGAGATTTAGCGGTCGATTGCTTCACGCGGTGACGGATTTGACTATGCTGGACGCAGAGCGTGCGACCGGGTTTCGCCGCCAGGTTGGCTGTCGTCTCGTGGTACGTCGGAACAGAGTCCATGCAAGCCCTGCAACGTCTTCGCGCTGCGAACGTGCGAACGAAAATGAGCCCCGCCGCGTGCTTGCAGGGGGAGGCCCTCGAGTTGCGCGAGTTGCTCAGCGCCTCACCGGCATCGATCGACGAATCGCCGGCGATCACGGATGTTTTGCCGGACGCGGCAAGCCTGGTCGCAACGCAAGCTGAGCCAGCGGCCAAGGTGCCCGTTGCCAGCAGTCTGTCGATTGCGGATGGAGACGCGATTGTGCTGGTGCGCGGCGGCGTCGAGGTGCAGGCTTTTTCCTCCGCCGAGGAGAGCGACACCGAGCGCGGCGACACGCTGCGCGCGGTCTTGCGCAAGCGCAGCCGGGCGACGAGATTCTGCTGGGGCCGTACGTATTCGACATGGGCGGGCTGGAGCACATCGAGTTTCCCTCCCAAGTTACGGTAACGGGCTCGGGCAAGGAGGCGACACGGATTTCTAGCAGCGTGCCGCAAGGGATCGACGGCGCCGCCCCCTTCACGCTGAACGACGGCACCGTTGTGCAGGACTGTTGGCTCGAAGGGACGCTCTACAACGGATACTATCAAACGCTGGTTGGCATGGCGGCCATTCCCGACCAGGACATCACCACTTATCTGATGCGTGTCAAGATTACGGGCGACAGCGACGGAATCTTTATTTGGACCAATCAGCTCCACACCTACCGGCTGTACGCCTACGACTGCGACATCAGCACGAAATACGACGCGGTGGCCGTGCTGGGCTCGAGCTTCAATCCGCAGTATGTCGAATTGTGGAACTGTACTTTGACGGTACAGCAACCCGATCCGATTCCGGCGCACGTGTCGAACTGCGTGAACGTGCGGACCGGCGTGGTGCGGCTGTTCAATTGCACGTTGAATGCCACGGGCGACGAGAATTCGGTCCAGACCGACGGCATCTACGCCTGGAATCTTGGCACGGCGGAAGTTTACGATTGCACGTTCAACGTGTCGTCGCCCGCCGGTCAGGCCTTCGACTTCATCATCCAAGATGACGCGCAAGTCATTGTCGGCGGCGGCCAAGGCTCCGGCGCGGGCGGTTCCTATACGTCGGACGCCGGCCGCGAAGTCTACACCACGGCGCCCGACTCGAGCGTCGTCGGCCGTCAAGTGTTCTACAATAACTCGCGGTTTGACAATCAGGATTCAGCGGCCAACGTCGCCGATGCCGGCGCCATCGCCCCGGACAAGACGGCCCTGCTGGCGGGAGAAACGGCGACGGCCGCCAACTACACCAGCTACGCGCGCGGCATCAACGGCATCATCGTCGATCTGGCCGGACCGCATGGCGCGATTACCGCTGCCGACTTTCTGTTCCGCACGGGCACTTCGTCCGATCTGGATGAGTGGACCGAGGCGCCCGCCCCGCTGTCGGTCGTCGTGCTGGGGGGCGAAGGCGAGGGGCATTCCGACCGCATCGAAATCACCTGGGCCGACAATGTCATTCAAAACGAGTGGCTGCAGGTTATCGTCAAGGGGAACGACTCGCTGGGTGGCAACGACACCAACACGGGACTGGCCGCCAGCGACGTGTTCTTCTTTGGCAATCGGATTGGAGACACCTTTGCCGAAGCACCGCCGACCGTGATGACAACCAATGCCGCCGACGAGATTGCCGCGCGCACGAACCCTGGGTACTCGCAGCCGATCGAAAGCGTCTACGATTTCAATCGTGATGGGTTGGTGAATGCGGCCGACCAGATCATCGCCCGCACCAACGTTGGGTTCCTCACGCGGATCATCGACTGGCCGTCGCCGTCGGCTCCAGCCGAGGCCGACGTGATGACGGATGGGAGCGGTTCGGCCGTGGCTTCAGCCCTGGCAGCACAACCTGGCACCGCGCGGCGATCCGTCCCGGCGCCGCCCCCGCTGGCAATTTCAACTCGATCCGCGGAGGGGCAAATCAGGCCGACGGCCGCGGCGACTTTGAGATCGATCGACGCGCGTTCGATGCAGCTGCCTTTGCCCGGTAAAATGATCCGCCCAATCGATGCCGATCAGGTGTTTGCCACGGAGTTGTTCGACGGTGGTGCTCCGATCGATGGCCTGCTGTTTGATGTTTCCTGCGGAAGAGTTCCCCGCTGAAAAGACTGGCAAGGGCTGTAGGCTTTGGCCTAGAATGCAGGGACCTATCTGAGTTGAGGCGCGGATCGGCGGAGGGGCTGAAACTTATCTCGCGCTGCCAGAGTACAAACTGCCGCGCCAGGCGATACGACGTTTGGCTGCTGGCTTGGTATGCGCAGGGTGCATCTCGACAAATTGCTGTGAAAGGAAATCCGAATGCGATACCGATCGGCGTTCGTGGCATTGGCCCTGCTCGTGGTTGTCTCGTTCGTGCCCGGCCTGGGACGGGCGGACGACTCGCTGACGTTTTATGGCTTTAATGGGGCATCGCATTCGGCGGCCGCCGAAGAAGGCCTGCAAGAGATCTTTTCCGGCCGCTGCTTTCATTCCGCATTGCCGGTCTCGACCGTGCGGATGATGGTCAAAGCCATGACCGCCTCGCAGAAGAACCTGGGCTACGATCCGCAGTCGGACGAAGGTCGGTTCTATACGAGCGGACGCTTCCCCTCGCCGCCGGGGCGCACCGCCGGTGCCGCCGAAGGATTTGGTTTGGGCGAAAGCGTGTTCGAGCGCGACGGCAAGGAAATGGCCAACATCAACTGCTTCAGTTGCCACGCCGGCGTGGTCAACGGCCAGGTGGTGGCCGGGCTGGGAAACAATCACATCAATCAATCCGATCCGCAACACGCGCGTGCCCGAGGCGACAACTTTGGGCCTTACGCCGTGTGGCGATTGGGGGCGCAACTGGTCGACCCGGCGAACAAAGGGATGGTGGTCGGCAAAGGGAAGACGGACCTGGAGAAATTGCTCGACTCGACCGAGTTGCCGCCGGTCGATCCGATGCCTTGGTGGCTGATGAAGTATAAGGTGCTCGACTACTGGTATGCCGACGCGGGGATCGACAACGCAGCCAGTTTTTCGGTCAACTTCACGACCTCCCATCCCGAGATGAACGAGCATCGGCCTGAGCATATCAAAACGGTGGCCAAGGCACTGGCCTTTGCCCGCGAAACGCAGTCTCCGCCGTTTCCCGGCAAGCTCGACGCCGAACTTGTGCAGCAAGGTGCGGACCTGTTTCACGGTCGCACGAAGCCGCACTCGACCGCGGGCTTTCGGGCGTGCAAGACCTGCCACGGGACCTACGAGAAGAAGCCCGGCGCCGACTGGAGTGAGCCCGGTGCGTGGAAAGTGAGTTACGATTTCTCGCACATCCTGCGCAACGTGAAGACGGACGACGCCTACAACACGACTCTGCAAAAGCTGAAGCCGATTGCCGACCACATCAACGAGCTCGAGCATTACTACGCGTCGCTGGGCAAGCCGGAGTTGATTCCGCAGGCCAGCGTGCCGTCGAAGCCGGGATACGTCGCTCCGCCCTTGGTCGGCGTGTGGGCATCGGCCCCTTACTTTCACAACGGATCGGTGCCGACGCTCGAGTGCGTGTTGAACTCGAAATTGCGGCCGGAGATCTGGTCTCGCGACAACCGAGACCCGCACGCGTACGACCTGGAGAAGATTGGCATGGCGTATCGGCCGTTGTCGCGAGCCGAGTTTGAGACCAGTGCCACGGCCGCGGCCGGAAAGTTCTTCCTCTCGCCGGTCGCGCTCGATCACTCGGCCATCTACGACACCAAGGAATTTGGCCACGGAAACATGGGCCACACGTTTGGCGACAGCCTGACCGACGACGAACGATTTGCCGTGATCGAGTTCCTCAAGAGCCTTTCGGGGCCGGATATGTAAAGCTGATCGCGATTGCTGGTGCGTTTCCGAATTAACTTGGGACCCCTCTTCCGCGCGCGGGCCGCCCGCTCAAGAAGCAAGCCAGCCAGTCGACACATCGAAATGTTTCGCGTCCGCTTTGGTTGATCCCGATTCGGCAAAATGGAAATGCTTCCCGTCTCCCTTTCAGTTCCGCGTTTGGCATTTATGGGCGCCCCGCCCTTTTTACCCCACGAAGAAGGCGTTTCACGAACGACGAAACGCCGAACTGTTTTCGGAAGAAAAGGACGTTCCAACGATGCACGAAGCGCTGGCAAAAACTGCTGCCAACGTATCGTTCGAGAATATGGACTACCTCATCGTACTGCTTCGTCATTGCACCGACATGGAATTTTCCATCTGCCGTTGTAATAAGCAGAAAAGGGTTGTTGAAACCGAACTCCTTGACCGCGATGATGTCACCCGGCAAGATTTCGCAATCCTGGGAATCGTGGGTGCCGTACAGGCGGCCGCCTTCCACCTTGAGGGTTGAAGACCAACACTCGGGTACCAGGCCCCCGCGATAGAACCAGCGTTGCGCCATTGGCTGCGCTCCCTACTCTACTTGCACCCGCACGGTGTCACGCACAATTGAGAATCCAAAGGGGAGATCAGATTGAACGACGTCGAGAGTTCAGCTACGGGATCGCGGCTGTTGGAAGCAGTGTTCATTAATTTTCCGACGCCAATACATCGCCGTGAACTGGATGGGAAACTACTTGGAGGCCGCAAACGCCAACCCCGCATCCAGCGCTTCCACCAGTTCATCGACGTGCGCTTTGGTGGCGTTCAATGGCGGACCTAGCCGAATCACGTTGGCGTAGAGGCCCCCTTTGCCGATCAGCACGCCGCGGCGTTTGGTTTCTTCGAACAGGTCGAGCACGGCCTGCGGGGCGGGCTCCTTGGTCCGGCGGTCTTGGACCAGTTCGAGGCCTTGCATCAGGCCCATGCCGCGGACGTCGCCGATGAGCGGGTGTTTGTCCTGGAGCGCTTCGAGCTTCTCGCGGAGGTAGGCGCCAACGACCTTGGCATTGGTTCGCAGGTCTTCTTCTTCGATCACTTGCAGCGTTGCCAGGGCCGCGGCCATCGAGACGGGGTTGCCGCCGAAGGTGGCGAAGGTGATGCCGGGATACTTGTCCGCCACTTCCGGCGTGGTGATGGTCACGGCAACCGGAGCGCCGTTGCCCATCCCCTTGGCGCTGACCAGGATGTCGGGCTCGACATTCCAGTGCTCGATGCCGAACCATTTTTCGCCGGTGCGTCCCCAGGCGGTTTGCACTTCGTCGGCAATGAACAGCCCGCCGTACTTGCGGGCGATGCCGACGGCGCGCTCGAAGTAACCCGGCGGCGGCACAATGAATCCGCCCGAGCCGATGATCGTTTCGGCCATGAAGGCGGCGATCTCGCCGGTGGTGCTGGTGCGAATCAACTCTTCGATGTCGTCGGCGCACGCCAAGCCGCAGTCGGGATACTCGAGCTTGAACGGGCAGCGGTAGCAATACGGCGCGTGGGCGTGCACGAAGCCCGGCACTTGCGCCGGCAATCGCTTCCAAGGCGCCTGTCCCGAGGCGGCCAGCGTTTGCGCGGCGCGGCCGGAGTAGCTGTGTCGCAGGGCGACGATCTCTTGGCGGCCGGTGGCGTGCTTGGCCGCGGCGAAGGCCGTGTCGTTGGCTTCGGTGCCGCTGCTGGTGAAGAAACTCTTGGTGAGCTTGCCCGGCGCGATCTCAGCCATCTTTTCGGCCAGGTTCGACTGCGGCTCGGTGGCGTACAGCGTCGAGGCGTGTGAAAGGGTTTTCACCTGCTCGACGATCGCCTCGACGACCTTGGGGTTGGCGTGCCCGACGCTGATCGTCAGCACGCCGCCGAATGCGTCGAGATAACGCCGCCCGGCGTCGTCCCACACGTACATTCCCTCGCCGCGCACCAGGGCCAGCGGCTCCTGGTAGTACATGCTGACGGCGGGAAACAAGTAGTCGCGATGCTTTTGCACCGCGCCGGAGACGGAGGTCGACTGCGCTGGATTCATGTTCTGTTGGCACTCCCTGGGATTATTTGGATATTGTATGAATCACTTGGCGGTGCGAGCAATGACGGCTACACTGCGCCACCCAAACGTTGCGCTACTCGGAAATCGAATATTTCGCACATGCTTCACTTGCACGACCAAATCGAAGCCGCCGCGGCCGCCATTCGCGGGCAGTGGTCTGGCCAACCCCGCGTGGGCATCATTCTGGGCACCGGCATTGGCCCCTTGGCCGAAAAAATCGAAGTCGAGGCCTCGATCGAATACGAAACGGTTCCGCATTTTCCTCGCGCCACGGCCACCGGACACCGCGGCCGCCTGGTGTGCGGCCAGCTCAACGGCGCCAGCGTGATGGCCATGGAAGGACGCTTTCACGCCTACGAAGGTTACCGGCTCGACGAAATTACTTTGCCCGTGCGAGTGATGAAGGCCCTGGGCTGCGAGCTGCTGATTGTCACCAATGCCTGCGGCGGCATGAATCCAAATTACGCCTGCGGCGACATCATGGTGATCGATGACCACATCAATCTGATGGGAAGCAACCCGCTGGTCGGCATCAACGACGACCGGCTTGGACCGCGATTTCCGGACATGGCTCGCCCGTACGATGCCGCGCTGATCGATCGCGCGTTGGCAGTTGCCCGCCGCGAGGATTTCGTGGCGCACAAGGGCGTGTTCGTGGCCGTGCTGGGGCCGAACCTCGAAACCCGCGCCGAATATCGCTTCCTGCGTCTGATCGGCGCCGACGTGGTGGGCATGTCGACCGTTCCGGAGGTGATCGTGGCCGTACACTGCGGGCTGCGCGTGCTGGGACTGTCGATCGTGACGGATACTTGCTTCCCCGACGCGCTCAAGCCGGTCGACGTGGCCGAGATTATTGCCACGGCAAACGCCGCCGAACCAAAACTGCGTAAAATCATTCTGGGTGTCCTCGGTGATTTTGCCGGATAGCGCCGCTGCCATGTTTCCCCCACGCGAGCAGGTCGAGGCCGCGGCGGCCGCCATTCGCAGGCAGGGTCATCCGCGGCCTCGAGTGGGCATCATTCTTGGCACGGGACTGTCGGACTTCGCGCACGAGATCGAGGCCGTGCTCGAGTTGCCGTACGAATCGATTCCGCACTTTGCGCGGCCCACGGCTCCAACCCATCGCGGCGCGCTGGTGCTGGGGAGGCTGGCTGGCGTGCCGCTGGTTGCGCTGGCGGGTCGCTTTCACGCTTACGAAGGGCACACGCCCGCGCAGATTGCCTTTCCGGTGCGCGTGTTGTGCGAACTGGGCGTGCGGACGCTGATCATCTCGAACGCCTGCGGCGGAATCAACCCCGACTATCGCGTGGGCGATCTGATGCTGGTCGAGGATCAGATCAATCTCACGTTCGCCAATCCGCTGGTTGGTCCGCACGACGCGCCGGGCTCGCGATATCCGGACATGAGCCTGCCGTTCGATCGCGACTTGTTGGCCGCGGCCGCTACGATTGCCCGCCGCGAGGACTTCGTCTGCCATCGGGGCGTCTACGTCGGCGTGTTGGGGCCGAACTACGAAACGCGGGCCGAGTACCGGATGCTGCGGCGTCTGGGAGGCGACGCCGTCGGCATGTCGACCGTGCACGAAGTGATCGTGGCGCGGCAATGCGGGCTGCGCGTGCTGGCAATATCGGTGGTGACCAACGAATGCCGCCCCGAAGACCTGGAGGGGGCCAACTCGCAAGAAGTCGAATCCGTTGCGACCGCCGCGGCGCCGAAGATCCGGGCCATCATCCACGGCATCGTAACTTTGCCCCCCGCGCAATCTCTTCCGGTTTAGCCCGGAGGCACCGCCGACGGCGCGCCGCCCGAATCTTACAGCAGGATGCCCGCACAGCAGGCGGTCATGAAGCAGGCCAGCATGCCGCCGAGCATGGCGCGGAGGCCGAGCCGGGCCAGATCGCCTTGCCGCGAGGGGGCGGCGCCGCCGATGCCGCCCAGTTGCACGCCGATCGATCCGAAGTTGGCAAAGCCGCAGAGCGCGTAGGTCAGCAGCACCTCGCTCCGCTTGCTGATCGGCGAGCCCTCTTTGACCAGTTCGCTGAGTTCGGCATAGGCGATGAATTCGTTGCTGATCAGTCGCATTCCCAGCAACTCGCCGGCGACACGGCAATCGGCCCACTCCACGCCGATCATCCAGGCCAGCGGAGCGAACAGGTAGCCCAATAAGCCCCGCAGCGTCAGCTCGGAGCCGAATTGGGAGAACACCCAATGGAAAAGAAATTCTCCCAGCGCGATCAGCGCCAGAAAGGCGATGATGATGGCGCCGACTTGCAGCGCCAGCTGAAGACCTACCAGCGCCCCTTTGGCCGCCGCGTCGATCAGGTTGACCGCGCCGGTTTCGACGGTCGCGGCCGCCTTCCCCAGCGTGACGGGCTGTTCGACTTCCGGCTGCATGATCTTGGCGATCACGATCGCCGCCGGCGCCGAGATGACCGAAGCGGTCACCAGGTGCCCGGCGTCGATGCCCATCTGCACGTAGGCCGCCATTACGCCCCCGGCAATCGTGGCGAAGCCGGCCTGCATGATGGTCATCAGTTCCGACTGCGTCATCGTGCCCAGATACGGCCGCACGACCAGCGGCGCCTCGACCTGTCCGAAGAACACATTGGCGGCCACGGCCAGACTTTCGGCGCCCGAGAGCCGCATGCCCTTGCGCATGACGACGGCCGCCAATCGGACAAACTGCTGCATGACGCCGAGGTGATACAAGATCGACATCAGCGACGAGAAGAAGATGATTGTCGAGAGCGTGCCGAAGGCGAACGTGGTTAACAGCCCTGCTCGATCACCGCCTGCCTGAGAAAAAACAAATCCCGCACCGACGTTCACGAAATCGAGCAGGCCAACGAATATCTTGCCGAGCGTTTTAAACAGGCCTTGCCCGACGGACGTGCGGAGAATCAGCACGGCCAAGGTGAATTGCAGGGCCAAGCCGGCGGCAATGGTCCGCCAGGCGATTTGCCGCCGCCGGGCGCTCAGGAGCCAGGCCAGCCCCATCATTACCAACAGCCCGGCAAAACTGATCAGCCGTTCCATGGCGGGTTGGTGTCTCGCACAAGTGTCACGTCTGTGGGGCGCCGGCGAGCGACATGCTAGCAGATGTGTCTGCCGGCCAGAAGGCGCGATCCACGAGAAGCTTTCCGCCTGGCTGCGAGAAAACTGGGGCTTTGGCCGCGATTAATCGTAGGCGGCGACCAACTCACGATCCCAGTTGCGCGACTCCTCCTCGTACTGGCTGTCGCTCTGTTCTTCGGCCGCGTCTTCCTGTTCGGCGCGAGCGGTGTCGTCTTGCTGCGCATCGTGCGAGCGTTTGGCCAGCGCGAGACTCGGCAATTCGAGTTGCAGCTCGAGGATCGCCTGATCGACGGCGTTGGCCTCAACCGGCCCGGTGGGCGAACCCAGGTTCGCGTTGCCCGTGCCGCCGGCCCGCGAGGGACCCGCCGTGGGATAGGCGAAGCTGCTGATACCCAGCGTGTTGGCTCCGGTGGTGATGGTCATCTGACCGACGCCGGTGGTGGCCTCGGGGAAAGTCGCCGCGGCGTTCCCCATGTTCATCACGTTGGCGGCGAGTTCGACGAACAGCTGCGGATCGACCAGCAGGCTATCGAGCATGCCGACGCCGCCGGGACCGCCGATTTCGGTTCCCACCTGGGATTTATAGAAGTCTTGGTAGGAATTCGTTGTCAGGCTGGTCGCCGCCATGGCGATTTCCGTGCCGTTGAGCATGGCGCGGCTTTCGAGCTCTTCGATGAGCAGCCGCTTCATAATCCGCTTCCGACGTTCTCTCATGTCGCCACCTCAAGCAAAAGGACGAGAAACCGCGCTGGCCGGCTTGGGTCTCCGTCCCCACTCGAAGTCCACTCAGAGCCGCCCCGTCGCAGCACGACCCTCTATCGGGAATCTAGCTTGAAAAACCTGGTAATCCAGCGAGCAATTTACGTGCCCAATGCACGCGGCACGACCGGTTGCGGTCGTTCGAATGGGGCCATTCGTTGCCATAAGAACAGGCGGCGCAACCAGTCTCGTGCCAGACCGCCTATTCGCCACCTTGCGGAAGTGTTAGCCTGAGGAAATTCCAAATTCTGGAGATGCGATAGCGCGCGCCTTTCATGCTCACTCCGGCCGATATTTTGGGGCCCGCGGGCCGGATTGCCGCCCGGCTGGAACATTACGAACAACGTCCCGAGCAGTTGTCGATGGCCCAGGCCGTGGCGGACGCCATTTCCGAGGGGCACCACCTGGTGGCCGAGGCCGGGACCGGCGTGGGCAAGAGTTTTGCCTACCTGGTTCCATCGATCCTGGCCGTGGCCGACGAGCCCGACCAAGGCGCCGAAGCGCCGCGGCGCCGCGTGGTGGTTTCCACGCATACGATCAGCCTGCAAGAACAGCTGATAGGCCGCGATCTGCCGCTGCTCAACAGCGTGATTCCGCTGGAGTTTTCCGCTGTGCTGGTCAAGGGCCGGCAGAACTACCTGAGTCTTCGCCGCTTGCAGCTGGCCTCCGAGCGAGCCCGCAGTTTGTATCGCCAGGAGGAAGAGTTTGCCGCCCTGCGGTCGCTTGTCGATTGGTCGCGCGAGACGAGCGACGGATCGCTGGCCGATTTGGATCACCGCCCGCCGTCGCAGGTGTGGGACGAAGTGGAAAGCGACAGCGTCAACTGCCACGGCCGGCAGTGCCCGACCTATAAAGAGTGCTTTTACTACCGTGCTCGGCGGCGCGTGCAGAACGCGCAGGTGCTGGTCGTCAATCATGCCCTGTTCTTCAGCGACCTGGCATTGCGTCGCCAGGGCGCGAGCATTCTGCCCGACTACGACATCGTCGTCTTTGACGAAGCCCACAACCTTGAAGGCGTGGCCAGCGATCACCTGGGCGTGAACCTGTCCAGCGGACAAATCGAGTTCGTGTTGTCGAAACTCTATAACGAGCGGACGCAACGGGGTCTGCTCGTGCATCACAGGCTGACCGACGCCCAGCGCGAGGTGCAGGCTTGCCGCTTCCGCACCGACCAGTTCTTCGACGACGTTGAAGATTGGATCGACCGCCACGGCCGGCAAACCACCCGCGTTGGCGAGCCCGAGATCGTCGAAAACAAGCTCAGCCCGTCGCTGACGGCGCTCGCGCGCAGGCTCAAGTCGCTGGCGCACGGCGTGCCCGAGGAAGAACGGCTCGACTTCACGGCCGCGGCCGAGCGCCTGGCGGCGCTTTCGGAACTGGTCGAGGATTGGCGGTTGCAGCGGCAGAGCGAAGCGGTGTATTGGATCGACGCGGCTCGTAGCCGCCGGGGACGCCGGCGAATTGGCCTGTCGGCCGCTCCGCTCGATGTTGGACCGACGCTCCGCGAGCAACTGTTTGAAAAAGTGAAAACCGTGGTGCTCACCAGCGCCACGCTCTCGGTTGGTCGTAGCGGCTCGTTCGATTTCTTCAAGTTGCGCGTGGGGCTCACGCAGACCGAAAGCCGCCGCTGGGGAAGCCCGTTCGACTATCAGCGGCAGGCGGAACTGGTGCTGCTGGACGAAATGCCCGACCCGACCGGCGACAAGGAGGCCTACGAGCGGGCCGTGGTGGCGATGATCCGCCGCTACGTGGCCCGCACCGACGGGCATGCGTTCGTGCTGCTCACCAGCTACGAGATGATGCGGCGCGTGTCGGCCGATTTGCGCCCTGGCTAACGGCGCAAAACCTGGGACTTTATTGCCAGGCCGACGGACTGCCGCGGACGCAAATGGTCGAGCGGTTTCGGGCCAATCCGCGGGCCGTACTGCTGGGCACCGACAGTTTTTGGCAGGGCGTCGACGTGCCGGGCGAAGCTCTCCAAAATGTAATCATCGCCAAGCTTCCGTTCAGCGTGCCCGACCGGCCCCTGCTCGAAGCGCGGCTGGAGGCAATCCGCGCACGCGGCGGCAATCCATTTAACGACTATCAATTGCCCGAGGCAGTGCTGAAGCTGAAGCAAGGTTTCGGCCGGCTCATCCGCACCCAGCGCGACGAGGGCATGGTCGTGATCCTCGACCCCCGGGTGCGAACCAAGCCCTACGGCAGGCTATTTCTAGAGTCGCTCCCCGACTGCCGCCGCGTCATCGAATCCGCCCGCGACGAAAAAGGTGCCAGGAACCTTTTTCGTTGACCGAACCACCCGTTGGGACTATTCTGGTCGGGCATGGGACGACCGCATCGTGCTGCTGTTGGTGGCTACGTTTACCATGTGCTCAATCGTGGCAATGCGCGCATGCCGATCTTTGCTGAAGACGGCGACTATGGGGCATTTGAAAAGATATTGGAAGCTGCCGTCGAGCGCACGGATACGCGGCTGTTGGCCTATTGTCTTATGCCCAACCATTGGCACCTCGTGGTTTGGCCGCGAGAAGACGGCGAACTTTCGCGGTTCGTGGGTTGGCTTAGCTTGACGCACGCCCAGCGCTGGCATGCATTCCGGCAGTCGAGCGGAACGGGACATCTCTATCAGGGCCGATTCAAATCCTTCCCGGTCGAGGAGGACGACCATTTCTACCGTGTGACACGCTATGTCGAGCGAAATGCGCTGCGGGCCGGTTTGGTGGATCGCGCCGAAAAGTGGCGATGGGGCAGCATGTATCGAAGGCTAAACGAGTCCGGTGCCGACGCACTTCTCTCGACGTGGCCAATCCCCCGACCGCGCGATTGGATTGACCTCGTAAACACACCGCAAACCGAGGCCGAAGTCGCGCAAATCGGGCGAAGTATTCGGCGAGGAAATCCGTTGGGCAGCGCCCATTGGAGCGAATGCACCGCAATCACCCTTGGCCTCCAGAACACCCTCCGCCCGCGTGGCCGTCCCAAGAAAATCAAAAAGGTTCCTGGCACCATTTTCGCGACCCGGCGCGAATAATTGAGACTCGGCGTCTTGACCACAGTATGCTGACATCCTGGAACGTGCGGCTATTCGCTCGTCGTCGTCGGAGCGCGGCAATGTACACCAGAATTTGCTCGTCAACAGTCGCCCTCGGGATTGTCCTATTTAACCTATGCGGACAGGCCGCGGGCGAAATCCGCAACTGGACCGATTCAACCGGCAAGCACACGACGGAGGCGGAACTGATTTCCGCGACCGCGGTCGACGTTCAGTTACGACTCGCCGATGGGAAGGAAATCACGATTCCCCTCAAGCGGCTATGCGCTGCAGATCGGGCGTTTGTCAAAAAGCAGCTGGCCGATGAAAAGAAACCCGACGTGGACTCCGCAAGCAAGGTCGTCCGCGATGTCGCTGAGCAATTCTACGGCGACCTGCGTACGAAGGAACGCGAGCTGGCGCGAGCCCTGTTGACGGATGCGGCCCAAGCCATCGCCAAGAACGAAGACTCCCCTCTGGTCAAGCTTGCTACTCCCGATGCAAGTATCCGCTCGATTCGAGTGGGTCGCGCCAAGATCTCCGAGACGCAAGCCGAGGTGCCCGTCCAGGTCCGTTCTGACGGTGCGCGACACGAGACCACACTGCATCTCCGCTTCGAGGGCGATCAATGGCGGGTGTTCGCCATCAGCATGATGCTGGGCAATGAAGAGCGCACCCTGGACTTTGAGTCGGAACCTGGGTCCTCAAACGAGGTCGATCCGCTGTTATCGCTGGTCGGCCAGCCGCTACGGATCGAGGGCTGCATGCTCGATGGCACGCCGCTGGATATATCGCGGTTCAAAGGGAAAGTGGTGCTGATTGACTTTTGGGCGACCTGGTGTGGACCGTGTCGCGCAGAGATGCCCAATATTCTGGCGAACTGGCAGCAGTACCACGACGCCGGATTTGAAGTGATCGCCATCAGCATCGACAAAGACCTTGGCGAGCTGCGGAAATTTGTCGTCCAGGAGAACCCACCCTGGACTGTCCTGGCTGATCGTCATCCTTTCAATCGCACGTCGATGGCGGCCGCATACGGCATTCGAGGCATTCCCGCGTTTATCCTGATTGGCAAGGACGGCAAAGTCGCTGCGGTCCATTGCCGCGGCAAGAGGCTGGGACAAAAGCTCGCCGAGCTGCTGGACAAGTAAAAGGTTCCTGGCACCTTTTTGGTGCAGGACGCGTTAGGCGGCTCTGGCTAGGGAACTTCCGATGTGTGATCGGACGACGTCTTGAAGTGCTACCGAAGGTTGGCCGGGCTCCGGGCGGTTGCTGAGCGCTCTTGCGCCCTTGAGCAATTGCAGGGGCGTGATGATCAGGCCGAAGGGAAAGCCCCACCAGCCCAGAAACGCCGAGACGGCAATGCCCTTCCAGATCGCAGTTGTTCCGCAGGATACGCACGATAGCTGGGGCGTGCTTTTCCACGAGGTCACGATGAGGATCGAAACGACAGAATGCGACGTGTAGATATCAACCGGACCAGGACCACCGCACATCGGACAAGCCTGCTGATGAACGGCCTGGACCTGCTCGGCCACGGTCTCAGGTGCGCCTTGCTGAGCCAGCGGAATCAGAAACCCTTGTTGGTGGCAGTCGTCGCTACAGAACCGCAAATTGCCCTGCTTTTTGCCACCCAGCACAATTAACTTGCGACAAGATGCGCATCTTCCCATGATCCAGGCCTCCGGAATTGGCAAAACGAACAGGATTTGTAGGCGCCAGTCGGAGCATCTTTTGCCTCCTGCGCGGGGGGAGTCTAGAAACCCGTCCAGGTACCCGCAAGATCAAGGTACCGCAAAACCCTCAATAGGTGGTCGAAGGTGCAGCCGAGGCGGCGCAGCCCGTCCGCGCCTTCCGGCCCGTTGACCCCCTGGGTCGCTGATCTTAAAGTGATATCTGGAAAGTCCCTTTACGGCGTCGGGACGGTGCTGCTAGAGGGAGTCCATGGAACAGGTTATGACCCTCCTAGTCGACTTCTCACATGCTTGCCAAGCGCGTGATTCCATGTCTTGACGTTCATCGAGGCCGGGTCGTCAAAGGTACGAATTTCGTCAACCTGCGCGACGCCGGCGACCCGGTAGATGTGGCCGCGCGCTACGAGCAGGAGGGCGCCGACGAACTGGTCTTTTTGGACATCACCGCCAGCCACGAAGAACGGGAGATCATGCTCGACGTGGTCCGTCGCACGGCCGAGATGGTCTTCATGCCGCTCTGCGTGGGCGGAGGCATTCGCACGCTGGAAGACATTCGCGACCTGCTGTTGGCCGGTTGCGACAAGGTTTCGATCAACACGGCCGCGCCGGAGAATCCCGAGTTTGTCCGCCAGGCAGCCCGGCGCTTCGGCAGCCAGTGCATCGTGGTGAACATCGATCCCAAGCGCGTCACGAAAGAGGGCCGCGAGGTGTGGGAAGTCCACACGCACGGCGGCCGCAAGCCGACCGGGCGCGAGGCCGTGGCCTGGGCCAAGGAGGTCGAGAGCCTGGGGGCCGGCGAGATCGTGTTGACCAGCATGGACGCCGATGGGACGAAAAACGGCTACGATTTGGAGATGACCCGGGCGGTGAGCGACGCGGTGACGATTCCGGTTGTGGCCAGCGGTGGAGCGGGTCGTCCGGAGCATTTGGCCGACGCGATTATGCTGGGCAAGGCCGACGCGGCCCTGGCGGCCAGCATCTTCCATTACGGCGAATTTTCGATCGCCCAGACCAAGCAAGTGATGCGAGAGCGGGGAGTTCCCGTGCGCGAGGCTAAATAATCGCCCCGCCGACGGCAACACGAGGCACCCCGATCAAGTAGGATAGGACATAGGAACAAACGCAAAGGAGAGGCCGAAGTGGCTACCACCGTAGATCCGAATCGCCAGAAGAAACCGACCGTGCGCCGCCGAGAACTCGAAGTCGACAAGCTGTTCACAGCCTTGGTGAAGCTGGAGGGGAGCGACTTGCACCTGAAGGTCGATTGCCCGCCCCACGTGCGCGTCAAGGGGAGCCTGCGCCCGCTGAATCGCGGTCCGATCGACGACGAGGAGATGGAACGCCTGTTGATGCCGATGCTCGACGAGCGGCAGAAGAAGATCTTTGCCGAAACCGGCGGCGCGGACTTTGCCCACAGCATGGAGGTCGACGGGGTGCGGTGGCGGTTCCGCGTCAATATGCTCAAACAGATGGGACACATGGGCCTGGTTGCTCGCCGCGTGAGCAACTGGGTTCCAGACTTCGAGGGGCTGTACCTTCCTCCCACGATGGTCGAACTTTGCAAGTTCGATCAGGGCATGGTGCTGCTGGCCGGCGTCACGGGTTCGGGCAAGACGACGACGATCGCCTCGATGCTCAACTGGATCAATGCGAACTACCGCAAACACATCCTGACGCTCGAAGATCCGATCGAATTCATCTACACCGAGGACAAGTGCCTGATCAACCAGCGCGAAATCGGGCTCGACGTGATCGACTTCGAAGTCGGCATGAAGCACGCCGTCCGCGAGGATCCCGACGTGATGCTGGTGGGCGAAATGCGCGATCGCGAAACGTTCATGACGGCCATTCACGCGGCGGAAACGGGCCACTTGGTGTTCGGCACGATTCACGCCTCGAGTGCCTCGACCACGGTTGGCCGTATTCTCGACTTGTTCCCGGCAGATATGCATCCGGCACTACGCAGTGCGCTGGCCTTCAACATGCGGGGCATCGTGGCGCAAAAACTTCTGCCGTCGATCAAGCCGGGCGTGAGCCGCGTGCCGACGGTCGAGATCATGACCTTCAGTCCGACGGTGCGGAAGCTGATTCTCGAGGAAAAGGACGACAAGCTGCCGGATGCGATTCGGATGTCCGCACGCGACGGCATGCAAGACTTTACGATGAGCCTGACGGATCTGGTGAATCGCGATTTGGTTGACCGGGCGGTCGCAATGGAAGTGGCGCCGAATACGGAAGCACTGAAAATGGCCCTCAAGGGCATCGCCGTTTCGACCCCCGGAATTCTGTAATGCTGCGCGCGATCTTGGTGTTGGCGGGCGCGTCGGCCATCTGGGCCGGCGGCGCACAAACGCTATTGGCGGCGGACACTTCGGTGTGGCCCTCCACCTCGTTTGCGCGGCAGCGGGTTCTACCTCGACCCCTGGAAGCTGCTCTCGGTGTGGATCTTGTTCCTGTACTGGGTCCGCACCGTGGATTGGATCAGCCAGGACGCGCAGGAAGTCAAGCTGCGCTGGGCGCTGTGGAACTCGATCGCGTTCTTCAGCTTTTTCCTCGGGCTGTTGCTGTTTTTTGCCATTAAGGTTTTCTTTGTTGGCATCACGCTGCTGTTGATTTCCTACGTCGCGCCACTGGTGTCGTACGTGGTGTATCGCAACAAGCAGGTTCGCGCCTCGTCCGACAAAGTGTTTACCGGCCGGCACCTGCGGCGATGGTTCGCCCTGAAGGTACGGCTGATCGGCATCAAGATCGAGGGGGCTGACTTTGATGAGCGCGAGCTGGGACCGCAAATCGAGTACACGGCCCGCGGCGCCGCGAGCGACCGCGACGACAACGTCAACTTGCTAACCGCCCGGCAGCACGCCGGCTTCATGCCTTCGCGAGAACTTCTGGACGACGCTCTCAAGCAGCGGTCCACGCACGTGATGCTCGATTACACGCCGCAGTCGGTGGGTGTTCGATACCAGGTCGACGGTGTCTGGCACGATCGATCGGCCCTGGAGCGGGAAGTCGGCGATCCGGTGTTGGAGGTGTTCAAAACGCTGGCCGCACTCAAGGTGCAAGACCGCCGTTCGCGCCAGAGTGGTCAGTTTGGCATGGAAGCCGGCAAGATGAAATTTACCACCAAGATCACTAGCCAGGGAACGCAGACCGGCGAACGCGTTTTGCTGCAGTTCGAGCCGGATAAAGTGCCCAAGCTCGACCTCGATGACCTGGGCATCCGCGAAAAAACGCGCGAGAGGCTGATGGAAATCCTGGCGGAGCCAGGCCTGTTCGTATTTTCTTCGATGCCGGCTGGCGGCCTGACGACCACGATGGATCAAGTGCTGTCGAATGTCGACCGCTATACCCGCAACTTCGTGGAAGTCGTCGACACCGACAAGCCTTATCACGACATTGAAAACGTTCATGCCACGAATTACTCATCCGCGGCCGGCGAAACGCCTGCCGCGGTTCTGCCCAAGCTGATCCGCACCTACCCGGATGTGATCATCGTTCGCGACGTGGCGGATTTGGACACGCTCAATATCCTTTGCGAGCAGGCCGGCGAGAACCGACTGGTGATTACCAGCGTGCGTGCCAAAGAGGCCGTCGAGGCGCTGTTGCGGCTGATGATGCTTAAGATTCCGCCGGCCGAATTCGCGCCGGCCGTGACGGGCGTGCTCAACATCCGCCTGGTACGCAAATTGTGCGAGAAGTGCAAGGAAGGCTATCCGCCGCCGCCGGAGGTGCTCAAGCAATTGGGACTGCCGGCCGGCCGCATCGAGGCCCTCTACCGCACTCCGACGCAACCGATCAATCCCAAAAAGCCGGACGAGGTGTGCGATCAGTGCAACGGCGTGGGCTACCTGGGCCGCACGGGTATTTTCGAGCTGCTGGTCGTCGACGACCACATTCGCAAGGTATTGACCACCGCTCCCAAGCTGGAGAACCTGCGGCTGATGGCCCGCAAACTCAAACACCGGAGCCTGCAGGACGAAGGGGTGCTGCTGGTGGCCAAGGGAGTGACGTCGATCCAAGAACTACTCCGCGTGCTCAAACAATAGGAAAGTGGTGCTCCCATGTTTGTCGGCATCGTGCTGGTCCTGATTTTCGTCGGAGTCTTTGCCTCGGCCATGACCCAAGGGCTCTGGAACAATACCATCACGCTGGTCAATCTGCTGCTGGCAGGGCTGATTGCCACCAACTACTTCGAGCCGGTGGCGAGTTTCTTCGACGACAACGAACCATCGTTCACCTACATTTGGGACTTCGTGGCCATCTGGCTGGTTTTCGGCTTTGCCATGGTTTTCCTGCGGTTCGTTTCGGATTATTTCTCGAAGGTGAAGGTCCGTTTTCCTGTTCCGCTGGAAAAGGCCGGCGGAATCATCATGGCGATTTGGGTGGCTTGGATCGCGCTTTGCTTCACGACCGCCACGCTTCACACGGCCCCTTTGGCGCGCCATTTTCTGGGGGGATTTCAACAGGATCCCGACACCAAGATGCTGTTCGGCTTGCAGCCGGATCGGGTGTGGCTGGGCTGGATGCACCGCGAATCGGAAGGCACGCTTTCGCGCTTTGGCCGAGCGCGGCCCTTCGACGAGAACGGCGATTTCATCGTCCGCTACTCGAATCGTCGCGGCGAGTATGAGGGGAATCTCTCGCTCACTAGGCAGGGCCCCAAGAGCTGACCTCTGCCGCCGGCGGCGTGCCGGCGCATGCCGCGATTGCAGAATTTCCAGGGGCTCGTTAGAAACGACTTGCCCGCCCCACGCAATTCTTGGCCCAACTTTGTCGCGATTGCCAATTTGACGTCGCGGGCCGCGAATATAATCTGGCGGGCCCCGTAAGCGGGCCTGCTCCGCGGGGGGAGGCGACACGATGGAGGGTATCGCGTTGACGATCGAATTTCGCTGTACGCGCTGCAACAAGTTGCTTCGCACGCCTCCTGGCACCGAAGGCAAGCAGGCCAAGTGCCCGCAGTGTGGGGCAATGATGGCGATTCCGGCCGCGTCGATCGCCGAAGTGCCGCCCCGCGACGCCGATTTTGATCCTGCCGCCACCGCGAGTCATCATGGCCAGGCCAACCCGTATCAATCGCCCGCTGCCGCCGCGTCGTTCGAGTCGCCTTTCGGATCGTCTGCCGTTGGTTTTCATCCAACGCGCGTGGTCCTAACGGATGTGCTGGAACAGACGTGGAACATCTTCAAGAGCAACCTGCTGGTATGTATTCTTGGTGCGCTGATCGGAAACATTTGCATGCAAATTGCACACGTGCTTTTCGGCGGACTGGTCAGCGCGATCACCGACAACACGACTTGGCCCGTTGCCGTCGTGGGCGGGCTGTTCGGCGGCTTGGGCGCCGTGGCGATCGACGCGTATTTTCTGTTCGGGATGGCGAAGTTCTTCCTCGGCATTGCGCGGCACGGGCGGGCCGACTGGGCCGACTTTTTTTCGATTGGGCCGCTTTTGGTGCCGGCCACGGCGATCCTGGCCTTGCTGATTCTGGGCATGATCGGAGGGTTTATGTTGCTGTTTGTGCCGGGCGTATTGTTTCTGATGTACTTCGGGCTGGCACCGTTCATGCTTATCGACCAACGCTCCGATGTGATGGATTCGTTCCGACTTTCGGCACGCGTGATGGAAGGCAACAAGGCGACCGTGCTGTTGATGTCTCTGATCGTTTTCTTCGCCGGTCTGGCATTGACTGTGGCAACTTGCGGATTGGGCGTCTTCCTGTTTTCGCCGTTTGTGCTGCTGTTGTATGCCGTGACCTACCTGGGTGTCAGCGGCCAGCCAACGTCCGCGAGGCGTCCGGTGGCAAGCACGGCCGAGCGACCGCTGTTCAGCCCCGGGGTCCAACCACACGGCTAGGCCCGGCCGAACCGAGAGGGCCCCCGCGCTGATCCCTCGAAAGATTTGGAATTGCCCCCATCTCGGGTTATTCTGGGCCCTGGCGCTCAGCTGAGATTTGGCGTCGGCACGGGCCGGGGACGCTCCGAGTGACGATTCAGTTCAAATGTTCTGCTTGTCAGGCCCCGCTACGGGCGCCTGAGGAAATGGCCGGTCGCAAGGCGAAGTGCCGGCAATGCGGCGGGACCGTAGCCGTGCCGAATCTGGCCGCCGATCGCTGGCCGCCGGGAATGGCGCCACCGTCGAGCACGCCCTCCGCGCCGAAGCCCCAACCGAAACCGCGCCCCGCCGCTCCTGCTCCGGCGCAACCTGCCGCTCCGGCCGCCGTGCCGAAGGCCCAGCCGGTGACGCCGCAGACAACCGCAAAGCCGGCCTCGGCGGTGCCGGCCTCGCCGGTCGACACGCAACCCGCGCAGGCGCTGCCAGTGGTGGCCGTACCGGTTGCTACGCCGCTGGAAAGCGTAGTGCCGCATGAAACGCCGAGCGACCCGAGCGCGGAGAACCCACTCGACGACATCGCCGCGATGCTTGACTTCGAGCAGTCGGCTCCGGCCACCGCTCGCCCGCTAGAATCGAATCCATACCAATCGCCAAGGGCCAGCGAACGTCCGACACGGAAGAACGGGGAGGTTCAGCGAATCCGCTATGGCGAAACGATGCGGACGACGTGGGCGATTTTTAAGGCGAAGCTTGGATCCTGTATCGGAGCGACGGTCATCGTCATGATTGGCTTCGGCCTGGCTCATGGCCTTTTGATTGGAGCCATCTTGGCGTTTGCCCAGGTGGTCGTCGCGCTGAAGATCGGATCCGTCGCTTTGGCGAATTCAGTGGTCGTGTTTTTCGTATCCGTTAATCTTCTCGTCCTTACGTACCTCACGCTGGGTTATTGCAAGTTCATGCTGCAACTCGCGCGCGGCAAGCCAGCGGAAGTTTCGATGCTGATTGATTCGCTGCCATTGCTCTGGCCGGGCGTGGGTGTATTTCTGCTGATGTTCCTTGCGGTCGGCATGGGGACGTTCCTGCTCATCGTGCCGGGGATTTTCGTCGCGATCCTACTCAGCCTGGCTCCCCTGGCATTGGTGGATAAAGAAGAGGGCGTGCTGGCGGCGCTTGGCCTGTCTGCAAAGCTTATGATGCACAACTTGCTGCCGGTTTTCTTGTTGCTCTTTCCTGTGATTCTAATTGGCAACTTGCTTTCCACCGTCACGTGCGGACTGGGTGGCCTGATCACGGCTCCCTTTCAGACGCTGCTGGCGGCAGTCATCTACCTCCACGCTAGCGGGCGACAAACCGCCGTGGACTGATCACTGCCGCGCCGAAGATCATTTCGGTAGGCAAGTGGCAAGCGTCGCCTACCGCGGCTTCGGCGCAATTGTGCCCGTTTCCGGGCTGCTGGCCGTGGCGTAGAGCTTCTTGGGAATCCGGCCGGAAAGATAGGCCAGCCGGCCGGCTTCGAGACCGGCCTTCATGGCGCGGGCCATTTGCAGCGGATCCTGGGCGTGCGCGATGCCGGTGTTGAGCAACACGCCGTCGACTCCCAGCTCCATGGCGATCGTCACGTCGCTGGCGGTGCCCACTCCGGCGTCGACGATCACCGGATAGTCCGGATCGCCGTCCTTGAGATATTCGAGGCAAATGCGAATGGCGTTGGGATTCAGAATTCCCTGCCCCGAACCGATCGGACTGCCGGCGGGCATCACGCTCACGGCGCCGGCTTCTTTCAGACGGCGAGCCACGATCGGATCGTCACTCGTATAGCACAGCACTTGAAACCCCTCGGCCACCAGCTTCTCGGTCGCTTCGAGCGTGGCCACCGGATCGGGAAGCAGCGTTTTGGTATCGCCCAGCACTTCCAGCTTGACCCAATCGGCGCCGGGATTTTCGAGCCCCAGCAGAATCTCGCGCCCAGCCGCGCCACCCGCACGGCATCGTCGGCCGAAAAGCAGCCGGCCGTGTTTGGCAACAGCGTATACCGCCGCGTGTCGATAAAGTCGAGAATGTTGTGCCCCTGGCTGTCGATCAGCCGTTCGCGCCGCACCGCCACGGTGATGCAGTCGGTGCCCGAAGCGTCCAGTGACTGGCTCATCAGCTCGTAGTTGGCGTACTTGCCCGTGCCGACAATGAGCCGGCTATTGAGCGTATGCGTACCGATTTGCAGATGATCGATCTCGTGCAGCAGTGACATGGCGGGTGACTAGGGGTTCGTGGACGGCGGCAATCGAAAGCACGGATGTTATCCCCCGCCCACCAGCGTAACCACTTCCAATTGGTCGGCTTCTTGCAGCTTGTGTTCCGCATGGCGGGCGCGGGGAACGAGCTCTAAGTTTACCTCAACGGCGACCGCTCGGGCAGTGACTTCGAGTTCGTCCAGAAGTTGGGCAATGGTGGTGCCCGGGGCGACTTCGCGCGGGACGCCGTTGACGAGGATCTTCACGGTGTGATCAGACAGTGCGATGGGTGGGTCTAGGGTTGAAGGTCGCGGACGGGGACCGTGCGGAACTGCCAGCGGTCGAGCAGAATCAGGTTCATCCGCAGCGGCACCGGCGACGTGAACCGGCCGGGCACCCAGGGGACTCCGTAGGCCGCCACTTGCCCGGTCGTCGCCTCGGCGACGTAGACCACGGTGCGGCCGAGCTGTCCGGCGGCGGGAACCTGTCGGATATTGGTGAACCCCGTCACGATGCGGTATTGGGCGTTCTTGCTGCCGGTCACAGGCAAATCGCGCGACACGTTGTATTCATACCAGGTGTTGAACCGCCGCGATTGAACGTTCATCGCCGCGGCCTTCAGATCGCCGGTCACCGCGTCGAGCACGAAGATCGCTTCCACGTCGTTGTCGAGCGGACCGGTGGCGATGGCAAAATTGTCTTGGCCGTGCGTCGCCACGGCGTGCACCGGAATCTGCGGCCAGATGCCGGCCACGTTCAGGCCGACAATCAAACCAAGTGCCAGGCCGGCCGCCATCCATACGGTTCGCGAATTGGTCATGGCTGGAGATCCTTTCGCGGATTCGGTCGGCGCGGTCAACGGCCCGCGCCAGCAAGGTCGTTCGTTCCGTCGAGCACCTTGTTGGTTCGCTGCCCGATTGTCGCTTAATGGGGCCGGGCCGGCGAAACGCGTCTCACGTCGATCGTACCGCTTTAGGGCGACGAAAGCCAGCCGAAGTTCGCGTGGGCGCCCTCGCGACAGCACCGGCTGCATGTGTTAAAAAAAGAGGCCCCACATCAAGCCGTGCCGCACCGGCGCGGTTCATTCCGATACGAGGAGACGAGCGAGCTATGTCCACCAACGGCGCACTGAATCGCAAACTTCGCATGGGACTGGTCGGCGGCGGCCAGGGAGCTTTCATCGGTCGCGTGCATGCAACCGCGGCGGTGCTCGACAACCGCGCGGCTCTGGTGGCTGGCGCGCTCTCCTCGAATCCCGAAAAGGCCAAGGCCTCGGCGCCCGATTACGATATTCCGCCCCAGCGGGCTTACGGTTCGTACAAGGAATTGATCGAATCCGAATCCAAGCTGCCGGCCGACCAGCGAATCGACTTCGTCAGCGTGGCCACGCCCAACTTCACGCATTTCGAAATCGCCAAGGCCGCGCTGGAAGCCGGCTTCAATGTCATTTGCGACAAGCCGATGACGTTCGATCTCAAGCAGGCCGAGGAACTGGCCAAAGTGGTCGACAAGAGCGGCGCGGTGTTTGCCGTCAGCCACAACTACACCGGCTACCCGCTGGTGCGCCAGGCGCGCGAGATGATCCTCTCGGGCGAGTTGGGCGAGATCAACGCCGTGCGTTCCAACTACATGCAAGGCTGGCTCCGCACGCGGATCGAAAGCGAAGACCAGAAGCAGGCTGCCTGGCGGACCGATCCGGCCAAGAGCGGCGCCGCCGGCTGCTTTGGCGACATCGGCACGCACGCCTACAACCTCGGCCGCTACATGACGGGTCTGTTGCCCGAGACCATCAGTTGCTACCTGCAGATTTTCGAAAAGGGTCGCAAGCTCGACGACTACGGCACCGCGCTGATCCGCTTCGAAAACGGCGCCTTTGGCACGGTCACCGCCTCGCAAGTGAGCCACGGCCGCGAGAACGATCTGTCGATCGAAATCGACGGCACCAAGGGTTCGCTCTTCTGGCGGCAGGAAGAACCGAACAAGATGCTCTTCCGCCGCAACGGCCACCCGCACGCCATCTACACCCGCGATCCGAATGCTCCGTACATGAACGCCGCCGGCCAGGCCGCCTGCCGCTTGCCGAGCGGACACCCCGAGGCTTTCTTCGAGGCCTTCGCCAACGTCTACCGCGCCGCCTACGACGCGATGGCCGCCCGGGCGACCGGCGAGAAGTTCGAGACCACCGACACGGTCTACCCGAACATCAACGACGGCGTCGAAGGCATGTACTTCATCCAGCAGTCGGTGGCCAGCAGCGCCGACGGCGGCGCCTGGCTGCCGCTGAAGCACCCGCGAGCGCGGAAGTGATAAGCTAGTTGTGAACTGGCGTTTCTGGTCGGCGGCCAAGTGCGCGCTGCTCGAAATTTTTATTTGGCGCATGTGCGGCACTTCGCTTAAACTGATGGCGACGTTCCCTCCTTGCGAGGGGAAGTCGCTGGAACCTGGAGGCCGCGGAGCCGGATTGAGGATGGCTCTGCGCAGCCGCTGAAACGCTGTCCTCTCCGCAGCTTCGACCATGCCATCACCCCGTCGCCGTGCGCCGAGCCCTCGCTCCCATCACCGCGTTCGCTCCTCGCTCGCGCGGTTGTCTTTCGAGGGGCTGGAGGAGCGCCAAATGCTGGCGGCCAGTGCGATCGTCGCGCCGCAATACGTTCAGCCTCTCGATGCCATCGACGGGCTGCGTGTGGATCTCGTTGAATTGGGAGACGGCGCCCAGCAAGCGTCGAACGTGATCTATTTCCACCCAGACCGGATCATCGTCAGCTTTTCGAGAGTTGCCAACACCGACGGCGCGGCAGGCGCTCATAGTGTGCTCAATCCGGCGAATTGGCAACTGTACAACGGGAACGTCGACGTCAGCCATCTGATCAGCGGCATTGACTTCACCGCGGGTAACCAGGCGATTCTCTCCCTTTCCGAGAAATTGGATGCGGGCTCCTATCGCCTCGTGGCGCTCGATTCGATTTACGACACGATCGGTCGTGCGCTCGACGGAGACGGTGATCTTCAAACGGGCGGCAACTTCGACGGCACGTTCGTTGTTTCCTCGGCGTCAACCACGCTGCCCGATATTAGCGTCGGACGGGCAAGTTCGGGAGATACGCCGGCCATCGCAACCTACGGCGACGGCAAGTATATCGTTGCCTGGATTGACAATCCCAGGAACACTCTCGACACGAGTCAAAGCAGGATCCTGGCACAGCGCTTCGATTCGGACGGCACCGCGATCGGAGACGTCATGGTGGTTGACTCCGGGGGATGGTACGGAAGCGGCTTGAACATCGCGGCAACGGCCGATGGGGAGTTCGTCGTTTCCTGGCGTGCCCTCTTCGCCTCCATTTTTGACAATATTGAAACGGGACGTCTTGCACAGCGGTTCGACGGCAACGGGCAGGCTGTCGGAGATCAATTCACGCTTGCCGATGTGTACGGAACGATCACATCATTTCAAATGACGGATTCCGGCGGCATCCTGGTTGGCTACACGCATACTGATTCTCGGGCGATCATCGGCCCCGGTCCACCCCCGTCTCGCGATCCGCAGGCGCGAATTCAGCAGTTCGACCGCGACGGACATAGCGTCGGGCCGACGATTTCGCTGGGCGTCGGAACGAATGTACAAGTCGCGCTCGGCCCCGACGGCAGCTTTGTCGCGCTCTGGACCGACGCGAGGCATCCGTCGTCGGGCGTGTTTGTGCAGCGCTTCGGAGCGGATGGAACGCCCCTGTTCGACCCGGTGCTGGTTGGACCCGCCGTGGGCGCCAGCAATTTCGCGCTGGCAACCAATGCGTCCGGAAGCTTCGTCGCCGGTTGGATTCAAACCAATAACGGTGAACACCAGGTGTTTGTGCAGCGGTTCGATGCGGAGGGGCGTTTTTTGCGGGGTGCCCAGCAGGTAAGCGATACGCCGGAAAGCGTCCTCAGCCAACCGATCGCCATTGCGATGGATGCTGCCGGCAACTTCTTCGTGCGGTTCTCCGTGTACGTGTCTCAACCCGCCGATCTGATAACTCCGCTGGACACAATCAATGTTACGCCGTGGACGACGTATTCCGTTTCAAATTCCTACATCGACAGACCGGGTACGATTCGTATTCGAGCCTACGATCCGTCAGGCAATGCGATTGGCGGTTCGTTTTCGGTTGGCAGCTGGCTCGGCCAGGCCGGCGTCGAGAGCATGCTCGCCCTCGACGGTCAGGTGACAATCACCTGGTTGGATTCGCCCCGAACGATCGACTATTCAAATCTGACTTTACAGAATCTTCTCACGGTGCACCTTGATCGCTTCGCCGTCCCGCGCACACTTGGCGTCGATCTCAATGGGGAGCCGCCTGGCATCGGTTACGAGGGGAATTTCATTCCCAATGGCGCGCCGGTGCCGGTAGGGAATCCCGACCGGCTGGTGATCTTTCCGGCCGGAGCCACGCAGCTTGCCGGGGCCACGATTGCCATCGCCGGCTATCTGCCTGGCGATATGCTCTCGGTCGACGTCGCGGGCACGCTCATCACCGCCGCGTTCACCGGCGGCGTGCTCACGCTTTCGGGCAGCGATTCGATCGCCCACTACGAGCAAGTTCTGCGGAGCGCGACCTTCCAGACCGCAGCCAGCCGTGCGGCGGGAACGACGGTGGACGTGAGCGTGGTGATCAGCGACGGTACCAATCAGAGTGAAGCCGCCGTTTCGAAGATCAGCATCTACGTTCCCGGCCTGGCGAGCGTCGCCGGTCGGGATATTTTCTATAACAACTCGGCCTTCGACGGGAACGACTCGACGGCCAACGCCGCCGACGATGCGGCCATCGCCACGGATAAGACTGCCCTGTTGCCCGGCCAAACGGCCACATTTTCCAACTACACCGGCTACAGCGGTGGCATCAACGGTGTCATCGTCGACCTCGCCGGTCAGCACGGCACGATCACGACCGACGACTTCATCTTCCGTCTTGGCGCCAGCAGCGATACGTCACACTGGTCGTACGCCCCCGATCCGCTGTCGGTCGTTGTGCTCGCCGGTGCCGGCGTCGGCGGGTCCGACCGCGTCGAAATCGTGTGGGCCGACGGCGCGATCAAAAACACCTGGCTGCAGGTCATCGTGCTGGCCAACGGCAACACGGGGCTGGCCCAGTCCGATACGTTCTTCTTCGGCAACTACGTCGGCGACACCGGCAACGAGCCGGATCGAGCACGGGTGAGCACGTCCGACCTGTTTCGTGTTGTCAACCAGATCCTTCGCGATCCGCACGGTGAAATGGCTCAGCCGATCGACTATGCCGCGGACTTCAATCGCGATGGTCGAGTGACCATGGCGGATGTGATCATCGTGATTAACCAGTTACTTAAGCAGGCGCCGCCGCTGGAGCTGATCTCGGTCGACGCCGGTTCGGCACAAAGCGGCGCCATCACTGCCGGCCTGATTCTCACGATGACCACCGGTTCGTGGAACACCCTCGATGCGCTCCTTGTGGTTGTTCCTGCCTGGGAGCCCGCCGACCAAGTGATCGAAACGCCTCCTCCGCCGACGACTCCCGCGCTGCTAATGGACGAGCCCGACGGTCAGTAACGCGATCGATCCGTTCGCAATTGTCGGCGTGAGATGCGTCCGCGTGAATTCGCAGCAAGCTGGCCACTCACACCGGGCCGGCCGCCGGAGCGACATGCTTCGCGCGCCCCAGCGACCAGCCGGTGCCGGGCCTCCGCCCGCTTTGCAACCAACTGCGCAAAGGCGCGCTTCACGGCCGCGCAAACAGCACGGCAGGCAGCGCGACGTAGATCTTTGTCCAGACGCTCACATTCCGTTCACCGGTCGATTGCAAATCGACACCCCGGTTTGGGAAAGCGCGCAGACCAAGTGGCGATAGGCGAGTGCCGACGGAATCTCTGGTGCGCGCAGCGGCGCTGGTCCGCGCGGGACCGATCGACGGATAAACATGGCTTCTTCCTCTGTCCGTAACAAATCCAAGAACGAAAACGACGACGCAATCGCTCGGCTGGACTCTCGCGTTGCCCCCGCGAGCCTCTTCGTCCTGCCTGCCGTCGACCCGATTTTCGTCCGCGTGGGCCCGCGGGATCATAAGGATCCAAAAGAAGGTGGCCCACACGCCAACGCTCAGCGTAGGGAAACGATTGGCGGATGTCCAGAAGATTTATTGCGAACGAAATGCACAGTTCGCAGATGGTGCTTCCGCGAACCGGTAGCGCTGGAGGCGGCGGAGCGAACCGCTCGAATGCAATCGCAGCTGGTCTTGGCCTATTCGACTGGTCCGACGGCGATGGATTCCAAGAGCCAGTCGTCCAACTCCTCGCTCGTACCCGATAGTTCCCCGGCATCTTGAGAGAGGTCGGCGAGTGACGCGAGCCAAAGCCTTGCGGGCGCCATCGCGGCGAATGAGCGCTGGCTACGCGTAGCGGCCAAGAAATCACACAACCCGAGCTGCATCAGGCGTTCATCGCCAGCTTTGGAATTCTGTTGACCGACGGCATGATCCCGCGCGGCCAGGGCAAAGGCAATCTGCGACGTTCCGCTGTCTGCCGTCACCGCCGCGGCCTGGACAAGCGGTGTCGGGTTGGGGAGTTCGATGCGATACAAGTAACCCGTATTGAGCCGGGCAATAATCATGTCGCTGGCGTTGACCTGTCCGTCCTTGTTGAAGTCATAGACGTTGGTGATGGGCTGCATGAAGCCCAAATGCGTTCGCGCTCCGACTTCGTCGCCGGCGTTGGTTACAAGAACGGCGTCGGGCGTGGCAACGAACGTATCGCCAATCCGGTTGCCAAAGTAGAACACGTCGCTCGCCGCCAGCCCGGTGTTGGTATCGAAACCGCCGGCCGCGTCGTTGCCGCGCACGGTGACTTGCAGCCAGATGTTCTGGATCGCGCCGTCGGCCCAAATCAATTCCACGCGATCACTGCCGGCCACGCCGGCACCGGGACGAACCGCGATCGAGACCGGCGACGGAGCTGCGATCCACGTATCGGGGGCGTTGCTGTTGCCGATCTTGAAGGTAAAGTCATCCGCGGTGATTTCTCCGTGCGGGCCAGCCAGGTCGACAAAAAGTCCGTTGATGCCTTGGTAGTAGCTGGAGACGTTGTTCGTGCCCGCCCGCCCCGAGCCGGGCAGGTAGGGGAGCTTGTCGATCGCCAGCGCGGCGTCGTCACTGGCGCCGGCGGCGGGTGTGTTTCCGTCAAATGAAGAGTTGTTGTAGAACAGCCGCGCTACCACCGGCGGTGCGACGATGAACGGCTCGGCGCCGTGCACGCCGTCATTTCCGGCGAAGAACAACATGCCATTAACATTGGCCAGGCTTGAGCTAGAAGTTGGCTGAACCGTGCCAACCTGCCCGGTGCCGGCGCTCGTTCCATCGCTGGTCCAAAGTTCATCGAGAGCGCCAGACCGCTGCGCCAGGAAGTACAGAGCGCCGCTTACGTTCGTCAGCCCTGTCATATTGTAGATGTCTGGCGCGTTGACGCGCATGGTGCCGGCGGCCGTCCCGTTGCTCTTCCACAAGGGGCTTCCCGATCCAGGAGGCTCGCGCGATACGAAGAACAGCGTGTCGCCGACCGCCGTGAGTCCGCCGGGATAGACACTGCCGCTGCCGGGCACCAGGTCGTCCACGCGTACGGTGCCCTCGGGCGTGCCGTCGCTGGTCCAGAGTTCCACGCCGGAGTCGGCATCGCTGGCGGCGAAGAAAAGCCGTCCATTGACGTTGGCCGGCGTTGCCCCTTGCCACATCGCAATGTCGGACAGAGCCTGCGTGCCCTCGGGCGTGCCATCGGTCTTCCAGAGGTTGTATGCTCCGCTGGCCGACCGAACGCTAAAGAACAAGGTTCCTGATACGTTGACCAGGTTGTATTCCGCATACTGGGTTTGCACCTCCGACAAGTCCGCCAGCTTCTGCTCGGTCGCGCTCACGATGTCGTACTTCCACAGCTCCTGCCTGAGATTGTCGTTGGCATTGACGGCGACGTAGTAGAGGTCGCTGCCGATGTTGACGAGATGGTTCGCCCAAGTGGTTTGCGAGTTGGTCCACGGCACCAGTGGCTGCGTTCCCGCGACAACGTGCGTGCCGGTGGCCGTCCCGTCGCTGGTCCAGAGACGATAGTCGGCGTTTTCATCCCGCAGCCCAAAGTAAAGCGTGCCGTTCGCATTGACGAGCGCGGTCGTGGGATCAAACGCGGATGTCCAATCGTAGGGAACGGGCTGGGTGCCTTCATCGGTGCCGTCACTGCGCCACAAGGCGTAGCCGCTACCGTCGTTTGCGAAGAAGAACAAGGTTCCGTCGACGGCAGTCAACCTTGCGGCGCCCGAACTGTCTCGGCCGGGACGAATATCCTTGACCATTACCGTGCCGGCGGTGGTTCCATCGGTTTTCCACAGCTCGGCTCCAAATTCGAGGGACGTGGCCACGAAGTAGGTGATCGCGCCGGCCGCCGTGAACGACTGAGGCGAAGAATCGGCGCTGGGTTGTTGGTTGATATCCAGCACCTGTGCGGTGCCGAGCTCGGTACCATCGCTCGTCCAAAGTTCGCGGCCGCTCGCCACGTCGAGTGCCGAGAAGAACAGCGTTCCGCCCACGTTTGTCAGGTTGTTGGGACCTGCGCCGTCGGGCCCGGGCCAGATATCCTTGACGCGCACGGTCCCGAGAGCCGTTCCGTCGCTCTTCCAAAGCTCGCTGCCGCCAAGCGACTCGTAACTGTCGGAGATGGTGAAATACAACGTGTCGCCAACCGCCGCCAGATTGTTAGGCAGCACGCCGTCTGGTCCGGGCACCAGATCTGCCACCATGTGCGTGCCGGGCGTGGTGCCGTCGGTAACCCACAGCTCCTTGCCATCGGCGGTTGTGGCTCCCGCGAAAAAGAGCTGGTTTCCAACGGGCGTCAAACTGGCGAAGGCGCTGCTGCCAATGCCCGGATTCAACTCGGCGATTTGTTGAATGTCTGTGGGGCTGTTGGCGCGATAGAGCGTTGAGGCGATTCCGAAGTAGAGCGCGCCGGCGAAGTTCGTCAGGTTGGTCGGGTACGCATACGCCGAAATGCTGTGTGTGCCGGCGCTCGTGCCATCGCTGGTCCACAGCCTGCGGGTGGAGTCGTTGCTATAGGCCGTAAAGTACAAAGTGCCATCGACGTTGGTGAGGAACAGTGGCCGTTGGTTCTTGTAGTTAGAGGCGTTGCCCACGACAACGGTGCCGGCGGCGGTCCCATCGCTCTTCCAGAGATCGCGGCCGAAAAACCCGTCCGAGGCCTCGAAGAACAGCACCCCGTTGACGTTCGTGAAATGGCCCGGAAAGGAACTGCCGTTGGTGTTCAGGTCCTTCACCCGATAGGTGCCTGCGGCCGAGCCATCGCTCCGCCACAATTCCCAGTCGTTGCTTGCGTCGCCGGCCTCAAAGAACAGAACGTTTCCGACAGCCGTCAAATTGCGCGGGCTGGACCCGGCCACGCCCGGCACGATGTCCGCAACCGGCACGGTCCCCTCGGTCGTGCCGTCGCTTTTCCAAAGTTCGGTGCCCAGGTCGTGCGTCGTGGCGGCAAAATAGAGCGTTCCGTCGACGTTGACCAGCTCCCCGGGCTTTGATCCCCAGCTGCCGGGATCAATGTCGCGCGCCAGGTAGGTGCCCGCGGCGGTCCCGTCGCTGCGCCACAGCTCGGCGCCATGAATTCCGTCGTCGGCCTGGAAATAGGTGACGCCGCCAACGTCAGCCAGGTTGCTTGGCCCCGACGACCCGGGACCACCCAGATCCGCCAACAGAACGGGTGAAGCGGTCAGCAGTTGTCGTGCTTCAAGTGGCTCGAACGACGCGCGGTGGAATCGAAAGCGGCGTAGGCGTCCGACAACCTGGCGAGGATTGAGTGACATGATCCATACCATTCCACAGAGGGGGCAAATGGTATCCGATAATAAGGGGCATTCTAGTAATTAATTAGGGTGCGAAGCAAGAAAAATGGTGGTGATTGTGTTGCTGCCGGCTGAGCCGGCCGTTTCTTTGGGAATGTCGGACGGATCTCAACGAACTGGACCCTGCCGCCGGGCACTCCTAAAATGCTACTTGCAACCGCCGCGATCCGGCTCGCCGTCGAGCCGAGCGCCCCAGCGATCCAAGCCTTAAGGAGTTCTTTCGCCATGCTTCGCTTTCTTAGCACCGTGTGCGCCCTGGCCGCGCTGGCTCATGCTCCGGTTTCGTCAGCCGATGGCCTCAAGGGAGACTATCTGGAAACCCGCACTTGCGACGTCTATACCGGCCCCTGCTTTGCCAACGGCCAGGTGGGCCTGTCGGGCAACGATGCGATGATGGCCTGGAACATCGAGCGCGGCAGCTATGACGGCGTGGAACTGGCCGGCCTGAAAGTCGTCGTCGTCACCACGGCCACCGACACCCTGGGCTTCGGCGGCACGCTGAAGATCAACCCGCAAAACATCCGCTCGCTGGTGATTGTCGACCGCAAGGCGACTCCCGAGCAGCATGATGCGCTGGTGGCGTTCGCCTCGCGCTATGCCAAGCACTCGGGCAAGATCGTGAAGGTCGTCTCGGCACCGATCGAGATGACGGCCGACCACTTCGCCGCGGTGGGCATGCTCAAGGCCGGCAAGCTGGCCGAGATCACGACCCGTCAGCTAAAGAAGGGGGACTGCGTCTGCTCGAACGAGGTGACGTTCTACCCGCCGCTCAACGAAGTGAAAAACGCCACGCCGGCCTACACGGAAGTGGGCAATTTCAACGGCCCGGCGCTGGGAACCAAGTGGTCGAACCCCGGCACGCGCAGCGCGTTTCTGGCGAGCTTTTCGTACTAGGCGCCGCGATTAGAATTTGACAGAGAGCCGCCCGGTGAGGCGGCTTTCTTTTTGCGCGGTTTGATAGACTGCAGAAGTGGGATTCGCTTTAGTAGCAATCCCGAAAACGCTCACCCGACCGTCCGTCGACAGACGGGTTCAATTGCAATCCTGTGGCCGTTGTGGGAGCGGTTACCATGAAATCGTCACAGCCAAGTCGATGGGAGCGATGTGGGCGAATCTTGTGTTCGTGGCTGTTCATTCTCCTGGGCGTTGCTGCCGCAGTTCCGGCGATCGGATGTGTTACGGAGTTGATCTTGCCGCCTGCGATTCACTGGACCTGGGATTATTATCTCAACCGCACGTGGTGGTTCGAATTGTCGATCGCGATGCTTGCATATCCGGTGCTCACGTACATTCTCTGGTCCATTGCTTGGGGAGTACGCACAGGCCGCCCTCCTCGCCCGACGTTCTTTTATGTCGCCGGCGCATTAACGTCCCTGCTCGGGCTAACTCGCTATGTCCATCAAACGGCAATGCTTCCAGTGGCGCTCATTTACTTTTTCGTGGGCGGTGTTATGCATGTGCTGAGTCTCATGAACCGAGCGGAGCCGCTTAACTTGCCGTCATCGGCCGGTGCGCTCTTGGACCGGCTGGTGATTCTATTTCCAGCCTTTCGCGAGTATTGGCACGGCGACATCGAACGGCTAAGCAACTCAGCCGATCCAAACGCGTTTCGCGACGTCTTGGAGCAGTTCAGCCGCTTTTTTCAAGAACATTATCAGCGAAGCGTCTCCCGAATCGCTTCAAGAACTCGGCCATTTGGTCTCGACCTGCTGGGGATATGGGGCCGCCAACCTGCGCCATGCCGCAACGAGCGGTTTCCTCGAAAACCTCGCCCACGCGCCGTGTCTTGAGGCTCTAAAGCCTCACCTTTCCGCTGGCGTACTCATCTTTCTGCACGACCAGCGCGAGGTGCCGACGTCCACGGCAAATTGATTCTTAGCCGGTTTTTCCGCCCGTTTTGCCACTCGCCCGTCGCGCGCCCTATAATCGTGATGCCATCGAAGGGCTCCTCCGCCTTTGCTGGCTGACTGTATTTGGCGACTTTGATTCGCGACCAACCAACTCAGTGGAGCACGAACGATTATGACCAAGTGGCTGGCCGCGGTGGCGGCGATGATGTTGTGGGGCCAATTGGCTCTGGCGGCGGACGCTTATCGTATCGAAAAATTGGACGACGGACCGCCGGCCGACGACCTGGCGGCCGACATGGTCGCGAAGCTCGATCCCTCGGGCTACAAAATCATTGGCGAAGACGGCAAGGCAGTGGTCGAGATCTGGCTGGCCAAGGAGTTGGCCACCAAGCCTGATTTCGAGCCAACTCTCTCGGTGCTTTATCCGCTCGAGCCGGGCTCGCTGGTGGGCGCGCTCAAGTTCCCGCGCAAGGGGGCCGACTTTCGCGGCCAGGAAATCGCCCGCGGCACGTACACGCTTCGGTACGGGCAACAACCGGTCGACGGCAACCATATTGGCACGTTCGACACTCGCGACTTTTTGCTGATGTTGCCGGCCGAGGCCGATACCGATCCGGCCACCAAGCCCGGCACCGACTTTTTCGCCACGAGTGCCGAAGCGGCCGAATCAACGCACCCGGCGATCATGCCGCTGCTCAAGCCGGCCGAAGGCAAAGCGCCGGCCATGCGGCACATCGAAGAGCCGGAGTGGTGGGCCGCGCGGCTCCCCGGCAACGGCGGCAAGTTGCCAATCGAAGTGATCGTCGTGGGCACGGCCGACGAGTAAATCGCGGGGCTGAGATCCATCGCTAGTATTTGAGCGGCGTTGCGCCGGGTGTCATGTTTGCGCTTCGCAAGCATTCCGATAGGTACGCGTGACAAGATTGATGTTGATGTCGACGAAACTCAACCGAGATTCAAACGCGGTCTCAGAGCCGCGCTGGCCGCATGCTTGCGAAGCGCAAGCATGGCACCCGATGAGATCGGCATTTCTGATTGTGATGTTCCTGCTCGCCTTATCGTTGATCGACCTGCCTTGCGTGGCGGCTGACAAAACGCCGCTGCCGGAGAAGCCAGACGCGAACCAAGTCGCGTCGCCGAACGCGGAGCCCGAGTACCAGACCGAGTCGCTGCGCGGCAAGGTGGTATGGCTCGACGAGGCGCTCGAGCGACTCTATGGCATTACCACCGAGCCCGACGCCGCGCATACACAGGTGGTGTTGGAGATGGCCGACGGCCGGCTTTGGCCGCTGGTGCCCGACACGCGGGGGCGCTGTTCGTCGTCGACGAGCGGTTGCGCGGCATGGAAGTCGAACTGCTGGTGCGGCGGTATGCCAAGGTGCCGCTGATCCAAGTGATTCGGATTCGCCGACCGACCGAGAAGGGTCTGGTGGAAGTCGACTATTGGTGCGACATTTGTGCCATTCCGATGTACATTCTCAAGCCCTGTGAGTGCTGCCAGGGCGAAACGCGGCTCCGCGAGCGGCCAGTCGAGGAAGTTTTCGAGCCTTGACGGCCTGCGCGATCGCGCGAACGAATCTTGCCCCCAGCCGGTCCATAATCACTCGTTTTTTCGCCGCCTTGTCTAGCGATCGCCAGCGGCGGGGCAGTTCCGGCCAAGAATCCGTTCGTCTCGCGGTCGCGCGCTTGATTCGCGCTCTGTGCGGCCTTATAACACTGCTGGACTTTTGGTCCGAAAACTCCACGCAAATTACCGTTTCTCATCCCCAATCATTCGCAAGGGGGTCTCTCGCATGAGTATGCCCGAGCATCCGGCGCACGGCAAATCCGGTTTTAGCCGCCGCGCATTTTTGAAGGGCTCCGGAGCTGCCGCTGCCGCCACGGCGATCGCCGGCGCACCGGGGCTCGAAGCCGAAGCGCAAGGCGCGACGCTGGTCGCCGACGCGACCACGATTACGCTCAACGTCAACGGCAAGCCGCACAAGGTCGAAGTCGAGCCGCGCTCGACGCTGCTCGAAGCCCTCCGCTATGGCCTGAACCTGACCGGTGCCAAGCCGATCAGCGTCGACGGTTCCAGCGGCGGCAGCACCGTACTGGTCGACAACAAGCCGGTCAGCGCCAACAGCGTGCTGGCGATGGACTGTGTCGGCAAACAGATCGTGACGGTCGAGAGCCTGCTCTCTGGCGACAAGGTCGATCCGGTGCCCGAGTCGTTCGTACATCACGATGCTTCGCAGTGCGGTTTTTGCACGCCGGGGTTCGTGATGGCGGTCAAGGCATTCCTGGCCAGGCATCCCAAGGCAACCGAAGAAGAAATTCGTGCAGGCTTGAATGGCAACCTGTGTCGCTGCGGCACCTACGCCAACATCATTCCGGCGGTCCTCGACGTGGTGAAAGGAGGCGGCAATGGTTGAATACGTGTGGCCCGATAAAAAGGACTCCTCGGTACTCGGTGGCAGCTTCGACAAGATCGACGGCGTCGCCAAGTGCACCGGCACCGCCAAATACAGCTACGACATCAACCCCGACAAAGTGCTGATCGGCCGCGCGCTGGGTTGCCCCCACGCTCACTGCAAGATCAAGTCGCTGGATCTCAGCAAGGCCGAGCAGGTGTCCGGCGTGGTGGCCGTGCGCGAAATGAAGAAGGTCGGCGATGAAATCCAGTGGCAGGGCGATCTGATCGCCGTCGTGGTTGGCGAAACCGAAGGCGCCGTGGCCGAAGGCCTGGCGGCCGTTGCCGCGACCTATGAGCCGCTGGACGTGTTTGTCGCGGACGACGACCTCGAAGCCGCCGAAGCGGCCGGCCGCACGGCCAAGGCCGGCGGCAAGGTGCAGCTCGAGCGCGAGCCCGGCGATGACGAGGAAAACGATTTTGAGGACAAGGAACTGGAGCGGCTGTTCAAGGAATCGGCGGCCGTGGTCGAGGGCCTCTATGGCATCTCGGCCATCACGCACATGTGCCTCGAACCGCACGGCTCGACCTGCGATTTTAAAGACGGCAAGCTCACCGCCCACCTCTCGACGCAAAACGTCTCGGGCACGCCCGGCCAGTTCGCCGCGCCGCTCAAGGTGACGGCCGACGACGTCACCGTGCACTGCGACTACATCGGCGGAGGCTTCGGCAGCAAGTTTGCCGTGGACCGCTGGGATTCGCTGGCCGCGCAGCTCTCGAAGGAACTGGGCCGACCGGTCAAACTGATGCTCGATCGCGACCTGGAACTGAAGAACGCCGGTTCGCGTCCCTCGGGCTACGCCCTGTCAAAGGTGGGCGCCGACAAGGATGGCGTGATCAAGGTCTGGGATACCCACTTCTGGAGTGCCGGCGGATTCGGCGGCGCGCCGGTTAACCAGTCGGTGATCCCGTACGTGATCGTTCCTCCCAACTATCGTCGTCGCGGTACGAACGTGAAGATCAACACGGCACCGGTGCGGGCCTGGCGGGCTCCGAACCATCCGCAAGGGTGTGCCATGACCCAAACGTCGATCGACGACGTCGCGGCCAAGCTCGGCTTGGATAGCTATGACGTCTTCGAGCGGAACCTGGTCAACGTCGAAGACGAGGATCGGCGCAAGGTCTATGCCGAGGAGATGAAAATCGCTGCCAAGCTGATGGACTGGAAAGCTAAATGGCATCCCCACGGCAAGGGCGACAAACGCGGCTCGGTCGTCGATGGACTGGGTATGGCCATCCACACGTGGGGCGGCGGCGGACATCCGTCGACCTGTATGGTGAAGATCCATCCCGACGGCGGCGTCGAAACGTTCCTGGGCAGCCAGGACCTCGGCACCGGCACCCGCACCGTGATTGCCATCGTGCTGGCCGAAACATTTGGCCTGCCGGTCGAGGCCATCAAAGTCAACATTGGCAGCTCGAAGTACCCGGCCTCCGGACCCTCGGGCGGCAGCACCACGGTTGGCGGCGTCAGCGAGTCGAATCGCCGCACGGGGCTCGACGCGCTGGCCCAACTGAACGAAAAGGTGGCCTCGAAGCTGGGCGTGCCGGCCGAATCGCTGGTTGCCAAGGGGGGCCGCATCTTCGTCAAGGACGATCCCGATAAGGGGTTGAGCTGGAAAGAAGCTTGCAGCCTGTTGGGCATGAGCCCGTTGGAAGTCACCGGCCGCGGCCAGCCGGGTCGGAACTCGAAGCTTTCGAGCTCGGGCGTCGCGGGCGTGCAAATGGCTGAAGTCGAGGTCGACCGTGAGACCGGCCAGATCAAGATGAAGAAGTTCGTCGCCGTGCAGGACATGGGCCTGGTGGTCAACCGCAAGACGGCGTCGAGCCAGATCTACGGTGCCATGATCATGGGCATCGCCTACTCACTGTTCGAGGAACGGATCATGGATCCCCGCTCCGGCGCGTTCCTCAATGCCGAAATCGCCGACTACCGCTTGCCGCGGTTGGGTGACGTCGGCGAGCTCGTGGTGGAAATCTATGAGCCCGAGAGCGAGCGCGAACGCGGCGTAATCGGCTTGGGCGAGCCGCCGGTAATCAGCCCCGGCGCGGCGATTTCGAATGCCGTGGCCAATGCCCTGGGCATTCGGGTGCCGGTGTTGCCGATGACACCCAAGCGGGTTCTGGACACATTGCAATTGCAAGCGAGGAATGCCTGATGAAAGCCTTTGAATATGCGTCGCCCCGTACCGAGCAGGAAGCCCTGGAATTGCTCGCGGCCGAACGCGGCCGGAGCGAAGTTCTGGCTGGCGGAACCGACCTGATCGGTTTAATGAAGAAAATGATCGTCACACCCGATCGCGTGGTCAGCTTGAATCGCGTCGACTCGCTCAAGACGATCGAAGCCGACTCGGTGGCCGTCCGCATCGGCGCGATGGTCACGCTTGAGGACCTGGCCGACAATCCAGTGTCTGAGTTCTACCCGTCCATTCGCCAGGCCATCGGCGAGATTGCCAGCCAGCAACTGCGTTCGCAAAGCACCCTGGGGGGCGAACTTTGCCAGCGGCCGCGCTGCTGGTTCTTCCGCGACAACGGCGGACTGCTGGCCGACCGCGGTCGGGCGGTGGTCGAGGGGGACAACCGCTTCCATGCCATCTTTGGCAACGCCGGAGCGGCAAAGTTCGTCTGTCCCTCGCGCTGGCGCCGGCACTGGTCGCGCTCGATGCCCGGGTGAAGATCGTGGGTCCCAATCCGGCCGACGAAACGCTGATGCCGCTCGAGGTGTTCTACCGCACGCCCAAGAGCGAGCGCGAGCGCGAACACATGCTGGAGCCGAACCAGTTCGTCTCGCAGATCGTTTTGCCGCATCCCGAGGGGCGCACCAGCGCGTCGTACGAGGTACGTCACGGCGTCGGTCCCGAGTATCCGCTGGTGGCCGCGGCGGCTTCGATCCTTGTCGAGCGGGGCGTGGTTCGCGAAGCCCGCGTTGTGCTCGGCCAGGTGGCGCCGACGCCCTGGATTTCGCGCGAAGCGGCCGAAACGATTGTCGGCCGTCCCGTCACGCACGAAACGGCCGAAGCCGCCGGCCAGGCCGCCGTGAGCGTGGCCACGCCGCTGTCGCACAACGAGTACAAAGTTCAATTGGCCAAAGTCTCGGTGAAGCGGGCCCTGCTGCTGGCCGCCGGACTCGAAACCGGAGGGTTGTCGTAATCACGTCAGCCCCCGGCTTTGGCGGGGGGATCTGCGGCATGCACCCTGAAACGTTGAATTAACGAGGAGTCACCTCATGGCATATAGCCGATCGTTTGATGAAGAAGCCGGGCCGGTCCAGCCGATCTGTCGGCACATGCGTTCCAAGGCGATCTATGTCGCCGGCCAAATGGAGCCGCCGCCGGAAATGGACGCCATGGGCAGCGGCCACTGCTGGTGCAACCACACGCTGCACATCCTCGGTCCCGACGATCAGCTCGTCGAACGCCGCGGCTGCAACAGTGCCCGCACCTGTTACGAAGCAGTGTTGTAAGCACGGCACGCGGAATATCTCGGCATTCTGTAGAATGGTCGGGGGTGCAACTCTGAGAGCGAGTTGCATCCCCGTTTTTTGTTTCGCCCCGGAGCAATTCTGCCGGCATGAGCGTGCACAATGCCATTCTGATCGCGTGCGCGGTTGGTAGCGCGGTGTTGATTTTCGCCGTGATCTGGTGGGTACCGAATTTTCGTCCACGAGCGCTTCCGCCCAGCCATCGCCACCGATTCTGGAGTCGCCTGATTTTCGCCTGGTTGCTCACGACGGCGCTGCTGATCGCAATTGGCATCGAAACGACGAATGCCTATGCCAGGTATCTGATGCGCGCCCGGCTCATGCGGGCAACGAACGATCGATCAACCGTATCTGTCGATGGCCAGCGAGCCCGCCGTCCGCGCGCAATCCTCGAAGAACTGGCTAAGGTCCGCTTCATCGCGGCACACCACTCGCACCCCGGCGCACGTCACGAAGTGCGAATTGGCTCCTCACCGGAGATCGTCGTCCAATTGGCCCCGGATTCGGAGAATCTCCACGAGTACTGGGTTTATTGGATGGCGGTGTCGCCCGACGGGGAAATCGGACGGCTGCGCTCGTCGCAGATCGGCAAGGCGATGTCGGACGTAGAAACGTCGAAGCCATCGACCGGTTCGTAAACCGCGCACTCGGGTTGTGCACACCTGTGGGCTGGCCGTTTAGGTCAAACCCGGGATCGGGTCGGCGAAATACACGAAGTGGGGGCGGTTCGTGTGGTCGTGCCAGGCGAGCTCGCGCGGGATGCCCAGGGCCTGGTAAATCGTGGCGGCCATGTTCTCGGGCGTTTGCGGATTGGCAGCCGGCAGGGCGCCGATCTTGTCGGTGGCGCCGATCACGCGTCCGCCTTGCACGCCGCCGCCGGCCAGCCACACGGTTTGCGTGCCCCAGTGGTCGCGGCCCGGCAGGGCGTAGTGCGCCGGCAGATGCGAGATCTTGGGGGTTCTTCCCATTTCACCGGCCATCACGATCAAGGTCGAATCCAACAATCCCCGGTCTTGCAAATCGTCGAGCAGCGCGGACACGGCTCGATCCGTCGGCGGAAAGAGGAAGTCTTTCAGGGAAGGAAAGATGTTGCCGTGCGTGTCCCAGGTTTCGTCGTTTCCCAGGTTCACTTGCACCATGCGTACGCCCGCTTCGACGAGCTGCCGCGCGATCAACAGCGACCAGCCGAAGGTGTTCCGCCCGTAGCGATCGAGCGTTTTCGGATTGGCGTTGTCGATGCGAAAGGCGGCCTGCGTTTTCTTGTCGGCCAGCAGTGAGATTGCTTTCTGTCGCTCGCGATCGAACGCCTCGTTCTCGGCCGCGCGCTCGAGCTCTTCGGCTTGCTCACCGATCGTGTCGAGCAGTTGCAATCGCCGATCGAACCGCCGCGGGTCCATGTCGGCCTGCAGCGAAAGATTCGGCGCCTCGAAGGCCATATCCTTTGGATTCTCGCGCCCGTGGGCATGGTGAAACCCATACTCGGGCCAGGCACCGTAGGCCGTGCTACTGAAACGGGCGTAGCTGATGAACATCGGGTCACGCTGCGAGCCCATCTCGCCGGCAAACTGGCCGGGGATGACCCGCCCCTCGCGATGAATCAACACCTCGGGAAGCACGACCGACGGTGGCACGTTGTTGCGCGGCTTGCAGATGGCGTTGGCAATCGCCGCCATCGAGGGCCAGTCGGTGGGTTTCGGCTTCGAGGGGTTGAATCCGATGGGGAGTTTGTTCCGCCCGGTGAGCATCAGCAGGTGGCCGGCCGAGTGCTCCGGCTGGCCGTGATGCATTGAGCGCACCAGCGACCACAGGTTGCTCCGCTCGGCCAGCATCGGCAGGTGCTCGCAAATCTGCAAGCCCGGAGTGCGCGTGGCGGCCGGATGGAACTCGCCGCGAATCCCCTCGGGAGCGCCGGGCTTCATGTCGAAGCTGTCGTGCTGTGCCAATCCGCCCGACAGGAAGATGTAAATGACGTTCTTGGCCTTGGGATCGCTCGAACCCGCCCGGTCCGTCGTGGCGGCGAGCGCTCGCAGCCCGTCCACGTGATTCATCCCCAGCCCCAAAAGTCCGACCGCCCCGGCCTGAATGGCCGCACGGCGATGGAGACGCAAGTGCTGGGGAATCGTGTGATACCGAGTGCTCATCAATCGCACCTTCGCGGCGAAAAAGCAGGCAGGCAAGGCGGGCCACATCAAGCCCGGCGGGCCCCTCCAAGGTAGCCGCTTGGCGGGCGAAGTGCAAGAAAAGTTGGGGGCGGACTTTAGGTAGACTTTGCCACCCGTGCGGCATTGCCGCGGGCGCCGCCGATCCGTCGCGAGCGGCGGGCTGGTTTTTCGCCACGCCGCCACATCATCTAAAAAATTAGATGGTTCTATTGACTTGGCGGCGTGAACTGTCTAAAGAATTAGATGGTGTTGGAGACGGCTTGGAATTGCCTCACACGATTCCTGCCAGAGAGGTTTCTTTTCCGCGGAACAAAAACATGGCCCGACGCGAGTCCGAATATCCCACGGAACTGGAGCTCGAGATCCTCAAGGTCCTCTGGGCTGAGTCGCCGCTGCCGGTCCGCGAGGTCCGTGCCCGGCTGGCCGCCGATGCCCGGCGCGAGCTGGCCCACAGTTCGGTGATCACGATGCTCAACATCATGGTTCGCAAGGGCTTTCTGCGCCGACGCAAGGAAGGCAAGGCGTACTTGTTTTCGCCCAAGCTCCAGCAGCAAACGCTGCAGCGTGGCGTGCTGGGCGATCTGGCCACGCGACTGTTTGGCGGATCGCCGGCCGAAATGGCGCTCAACTTGATCGAAACGTCTGACATCGACGCCGCGGAACTCGCCGAGCTTCGCAAGCTGATCAATCGCAAGGCCAAGGAGCAGCCGTGATGAACGCCTGGAGCATGCTCGTCGAACGCTTGGGAGTTGACGCCTCGTTTAGCGGCCGGTTGTGCCTAACGCTGCTCCATTCGTTATGGCAGTTTGCGGCGCTGGCGGGTGTGGTCTGGCTCATGGATCGGCTGTTGCAGCGATTATCGGTCGAGTGGCGATACAACTTGCACGTCGCCGCGCTAGTGTTGGGACTGGCCGCCGTGGCAACGACTTGGTCGGTGCTTGAGCCGGCGTCCTTCTCACCGCCTGATGCGCGGCGGGCGCAAACTTCCGAAGTCGAATTCGTTTCGATTGCCGAGCGGGATCAGCGTTCCGCCACAATTCCCTTCGCCAACTTGGCCGGAACCGACCGGCAAGCACCACCCGCTTCCGCGAGTGCGACGGTTCCGGCCGCGGCGGAACCACACCCGATGGCGCAGCGGATCACCCGCTGGGTCGTGGTCCTGTACGCGCTGGGCGTGCTGCTTATGTTGGGGCGACTCTTGCGCGGGGTGTGGCGCAGCCAGCGGCTGCTGGCCCAAGCGGAGCCGCTCATCAGCGCCCCCCTGGCAACTTCACTCCGCTCGCTCGCCGAGCGCTGGCGGCTGCATGCCGTACCGCGGCTGGCGATTTCCCAGCGGCTGGCGATGCCTTGCGTGACCGGCTTGGTTCGTCCAACCATCGTGTTCCCGCTGGCGGCAGTCAGCGGTTTGTCGGCGGCGGAACTAGAAATGATCCTCGCTCACGAGTTGGCCCACGTGCGGCGCCACGACCTGTGGGTACATTTCCTGCAGCGGTTGGCCGAGTCAGTGCTGTTCTTCAATCCGGGGCTGTGGTACCTGAGCCACCGCGTCAGCGCGCTGCGTGAGTTCTGCTGCGACGAACTGGCCTGTGGCCGCGCGGCTGGCGCATCCATTCAGACGCGCATTCGATATGCCGGGGCGCTCGTCCATTTGGTGGAGATGCAGTGCTTCGAATCGACGACAAGTCATTTGCTTGCGCAAGCGGATATTGCCGCCCTGGCTGCCGATGGAGGTTCACCCAGCCAGTTGCGGCGCCGCGTGGCCGCGCTGCTCGACGAACCCATGCGCGATCCACTGCGTCTTTCACGGGGAAACGCAGTTGCGGTGACTGCGCTTGCCATCGCACTAATCGCGACTCCAGTTATCGGATTCTCGCATCCGTCGTCGGTATCGACGTCACTAGCAAAATCAGGCGAACCGGACGCGGTGAGCCAGGTTGTCAAACCGCCGGACAAGAAGGCTGAGCCCTCCGATGTCCCTGCTGTCAAAGTATTGGCGATTGGCCGAAGCGATGCCTTGAAGACCGGCGAGCCGCAATGGTGGAACATGGAGGGCGATCCGTGTGCGGCTCCCTCGCCGAACCGTATCGGTGGTAACCGTAACACCGACCTGATGAAACCGCCAAATTGCCGACAAGTCGTCTTTGAGCTACCGGGTCTGACTCGCACTTCGGCTGTTCGTTATGAGATTAGCTCGGGACAAATGATTGCGCGGAACGTTGCCATCGATCGAGTTCCACGATCGACAGCCGATCGTACTGAAGGAGCTCGCCGTGGTACCGGAAGCGGCCAAGACGCTGACACTGCGCGTAGGCATTGCGAACGGCGCATGGACCACGGTCTACCGCGGCGACACGTACGCTCAAGCACAGGGTGACAACCGGCGCAAAGGAATCGTCCTTTCCGGTGCGTTCGAGAAGGACGGTGACACGATGATCGTGGTTTCGCACAACTGGTTTGACCAGGATACAAGGTTGGTCGCGATCGATCGCGCGAACGGCACTCACGGCGCTACTCGTTTTTCGCACATGATTGCCGCAGACACGGTGAACCAATCCATCTACGTGTTCAAGGACCTCAAACCGGACGAGATCAAGCAGTTTGAGTTTCAAGTGCGCGAGTTTGAGTGGACTACGGTCGACAATCTGCCGGCGGCCCCCAAGCCTCCGAAAGATGCCAAGGCCACCATCAGCGGCCGCATCCTACTGGCCGACGGTTCGCCGCACCGCGGTACGGGGTCTCTGTACTACGTACAAAGAGATAACTCGGGAAGTGGCCACTCCGGACTTCTTGAGGAAGGAGTTGCCGATCGGTTTTCCGGTGCTGTTGTACCCGGAACGGTATGGCTGAAGTACTTTGCCGATGGCTATGCGCCGGCCTGGAAGGGCCCCTTCACGCTTGCCGCTGGCGCCCACCTGGATGACATCAAACTCACGCTGGAAGAGGGTTTCTCGGCAACGTTGCAGGTCAAAAGCAGTACGGGCGAGCCGATCGAGAATGTGCAGATCGTGGCACTCCCCCGAATCGGAGACGACGCCACTGGCGCGTCCCCTACGATTACCGGCGGTTCCGATGGCCGCTTCGAGCTGACGCACCTGGCAGATGTGCCCTATGCGTTAAATGCCCGCGCACCGGGCTATCAAAGCGGATTCGATCAGTATCGCAAGATTCGCTCCGGTGAAACCGTGACGCTCGAACTCAAAAAGGCGCGGCTCTCCGGCGGCGTTGTCGTTGACGAGAGTGGTCAGCCGCTGGCTGATGCCACGATTAGTTTGCGCGCCTCGGCACATGAGGGTGAACTCTCCATCTACAATGACGACACTACGACGAAGACAGACCTGCACGGACGCTTCACGCTCGACCAATTGCAGGACGACAGGTGGTACCAATATGTTGTCGAATCCCAGGACGGCGCCAAAGCCGCGCTGCCGCTCCTGCAAGCCGGACAGACGGATATCCGGGTCGCGGTGTCCCCGCGAATCGATGTGCGCATTCGAATTGTCGGCGACGTTGGCCGACTTCCGCTACGGAATGGTCGACCCGTCTTGAACATCCGCCAGCCGTTCAAGTTTGAGCCCGTCAAGAATGCCACGGTGTTCGATTTGTTTAACAAGTATGTCTCTGTCACGCCGACGGCCGAAGGTGGATTCGCGGAGTGTGGGGGGCTGATGCCCGGCGAGCTGACCCTATGGATTGGCAACCGGGGCTATCCTTTCGGACGAATCACAGAGAGTCAAGAAATCACACTGACGTTGGATCCATCGGACGGCGTGCCTGCCAATGGCACGCGGACCAATCCGAAGCCGCCCGCCGATGCCAAAGCCACCATCAGCGGCCGCATCGTCCTGGCGGACGGTTCGCCGGCGACACGCGAAGGCATGCTGCACTATCAGCACCTGGATCGAAACGGCAACACGACGATGGGGACGGCGGATCGCTTCACAGACCGATTCACGCTAACCATACCGGCCGGCACCGTTCGACTCGCGTTTTTCGCGGATGACTTCGCTCCGGCAATTGCCGGCCCTTTCGATCTGGAGCCGGGGCAGCAGCTTGCCGATGTGCGCCTGATGCTTCGGGAGGGAGTGACGTGGTACCTCGATTTTGAAAATGAAGATGGCGACCCTGTTCCAGCCGAGGTCGTGGCGGTTCCTGCCTTGGGAAACGGTTCGTCAGGCCCCGCAATCCCGCACAAAGCGGATGCGCACGGTACCTTGGCGCTCAGCCATTTGACGCAGGAGGCGGCGTATAAACTCTCGGTAAGTGCCCCTGGCTATCAACCGCTGAGCACAACGTTGCCCACCAACACTTCGGTTCCCGGTCCGCCGGACGCGCCGCTCAAGTTCAAGTTGCGCATGGCCCGGCCGGCAACCGGCATATTGCTTTCACCCGGTGGCGCGCCTGCAAAAGGTGCGGCCCTCAGGATGCGGGTGGCCGTCTTTGGGCATAGCACAATCAGCCGTCCGGAACCTCGGGAAGTTCGTGTCGACGAGGACGGCCATTTTTCGATCGATCAGTTGCGGAAAGGCGCGTACTATCTCGTAATGGCCGAAGCGGCGGACGGTGCGAAAGTGATGCTGCCGCCCGTGCAGGCCGGGCAGTCGGACATTCGCGTAGCGATACCACCGCGGCGTGATTTGAAGATTCGCGTGATCGGTGATCTGGACAAACTTCAGCAACGCAAAGGCAAGCCCATTCTCGGTGTGCGGCAGCGCTACCAGTTTCACCCAGCGGAGGGCATCCGCTACGGGGACCTCATTGGCGGCGACGTCTTCGTCGAGGCCACCGACGACGGAGGTTCGGCCGAATACCGAGGGCTGATTGACGTACCGGTCGAAATCACCGCCGGCAAGCAGGTGTACCACTTCGACCAGTCGGAGGGCGAAGTCACAATCCGGCTAGACCCGCAGCCCGAAAGGAACTCGTCGGCTATGGGCGACTTCGATCGCCAGACAAACGTTCGAGTTCCAGGGCCATCCGCTTAAACACCTCGCCCCAATCCCCAAACTCATGCTGCCGAAACAGCCGCGCAGTCGGATACCAGGGGCTGTCTTCGCGCTCCAGCAGCCAGCGCCAGTCGGGCACCGCGGTAAGCGCAACCCAAACCGGCACGCCGAGGGCTCCGGCCAGGTGGGCGATGGCCGTGTCGCTGGTGATCACCAGGTCGAGGTGCTGCATGATCGCGGCGGTGTCGGTGAACGCACCATCGGCGGCGTCGAGCCGCTCGCCGAAATCGACGATGCCCGACTTTTCGGCGACTTCCGCCAGTTGCTCGCTCCCCTCCCCTTTCTGCAAACTAAACAGGCGCACGCCGGGGATGCGAGACAGCGGAGCGAAGTGTTCCAATGGAATCGAGCGTTCGCGGTCGAAGGGGGCGTGAGGGTTTCCTTGCCAGGCAATGCCGACGCGAAACCGGCCTTGTTCAACAACCTGGTCGCGCCAGGCTGCCGTGCGCTCATGGTCGGCGAAGATGTAAGGCACTTCCGAGGGAATGGTTTCCACGCGGGTTTGCATGCGATGCGGCATGCTCATCAGCGGCACGCAGCCATCGGCCGCGGGCGCCGGATCGGCCGGGCCAATCCACTGCTCGACGCCCGGCGTGCGGGCCAGAATGGGGTGCAGCGCCGGATTGCACTCGACGATCACCCGCGCCCCTTCGGCCGATAGCATCCGCGCATAGCGCACGAATTGCAGCGTGTCGCCCAATCCCTGTTCGGCCACGAGCACCAGCGTCTTTCCGGCGGGTGAACCCCCTTCCCAAACCTTCCAACGGGGACGGAACGAAGGAAAATCGCGTGAACGGAATCGCCACTCGTACTCGGCCAGCCCTTCCTCGAACCGCCCCAGCAGCAGCAGTGCGCTGGCGCGGTTGTGATGGGCCTCGGCATAGTCGGGCGCCAACAGTAGCGCACGCTCGAAGTACTCGAGTGACGGCTGCACGTCACCTTGCCGAAGCACTGCGATTCCCAGGTTGTACAGGGCTTGGGCGTTTTGCGGATTGCGCTCCAGCGCCCGCTGATACTCGCGCTGGGCACCGACAAAGTCGAACTCGTCGGCCAGGATGTTGCCCAGGTTGTTGTAGGCCTGGGCAAGCTCGGGTTTGAGTCGCATGCAGGTATCGAGCGCGACTCGGGCTTCGTCGTTTCGCTTGAGTCCCATCAGCGCGGTGGCCAGGTTCAAGTGGGCCTCGGCAAATCGAGGCCGCAGGCGAACGGCGTTTTGGGCGACCTCCATCGCGGCACCGTAGTCGCGCTTATCGACGTAGAGCTGAGCGAGATTGACGCACGCCTCGGCCGAGTCGGGCTTGAGCGCCAAGACCTCCTGATAGGCCGTAATCGCGTCTCCCGTTTGTCCGGACTGGGCCAGCGCGGCGGCCAGTTCAAAGCGGGTTTCGGGGTCCTGGCTTTTCAATCGCGCGAGCTGTCGCAAATGGGGTACGGCCTCGGTCAGGCGGCCAGCGGCCTGCAAGAGCCGCGCGGCTTCGCGATGCGCCTTGAGCGAGTTGGGAGCCAAATGGGCGGCAGCCCGATAGGCTTCGATCGCTCCAGCGGTATCTCCCTGGCGATCGAGTGCCGCGGCCAGGTTGAGTTGCGTCTGGGGATTGTTGGGACTCAGCTCGGCGGCCCGGCGAAAGCTGATCACCGCTTCGCCGAGGCGGCCTTGTTTGGCCTGTAACACGCCCAGGTTGTCGTGCACGGCCGGAAGGTTCGGGTCGGAGCGGAGCGCCTCGGCCAGGTGCCTGGCAGCTTCGTCCCAGCGATGCAAGTTGATGCAGGCCGCGCCCAACAAACTCAGCACGGCCGCATTTTGCGGATCGCCAGAGAGTGCCTGCCGGTAAATCGCCAGCGCCTCTTCGACGCGTCCCGCCTGGTGATGGTGGATGCCGATGGAGACCAGGTCGGTGTCGATGCTCATGACAGCTCGGGCAGATAGGGACACAGGCGGCCGAGGAGTTCCGTACTTTTAGTATACGCCCGTGGGAACCGCTGGACGGGGGGACGGGGGGGACAATTCCTCGGGGATTTCGCACGATCTCCGGCGGCAAGCTAGACTTTGCTGGTCCCCTGCGGTGCGGTTTGCCCGGGGTGGGATTCGTCTGCAAAAACGAGCGCTAGCCTTCCCTGGACCCACTTCGCCCAAGCAAGATCCCCGCCATGTGCCGCACAGATCGTCCCGCCTTTGGAGCCCCGGGTATCGAGCCGCGCTGGACGCGCAGCGACAAGTCGGCCGTGGGCACTGCGTACTTTGCCGGCAGCCGGCTGTGGTTCACGCTGGCCGCGGGCATCGTCAGCGAGATTTACTACCCAACGATTGACCGGCCGCAGATTCGCGACCTGCAGTTCTTGATCACCGACGGCGAGACGTTCTTCCACGACGAACGCCGTGACACGACCTGGGAACTGGAGCAGCTTTCCGAGCATTCGCTGGGTTTTCGTCTCACCAACACCAACGAACAGCACGGCTATCGAATCGTCAAGGAGATCATTACCGATCCGCACTATGCTTGCCTGCTTGTCAACGCGCGGATCGAAGCGGACGAGACCCTGCTCGAGCAGCTCAAGGTCTACGCCCTGTTGGCTCCGCACCTGGAAGGCTGTGGCCGTGGCAACAGCGGTTTCCTGGGAACGATGGCCTGCCGCGAGATGCTGATGGCCACCAAGGGCAACACCTGGCTGGCGATGGGGGCCTCGGTTCCCTTTCTCAAGCGATCCTGCGGCTACGTGGGCAGCAGCGACGGTTGGACCGACCTGTCCGACAATTTCCAAATGGACTGGGAATTCGATTCGGCAATCGACGGCAATATCGCTCTGGTGGCGCAGCTCGACCTGCGCACCTCGTACCAGTTCACCCTGGGCGTGGCGCTGGGCGAAAGTATGCATCATGCTCAGACCACGCTGGTGCAATCGATCGAGACACCGTTCGGCACGCACCGCGAACGTTTCATCGAACAGTGGCAGCGCACCTGCGGCCATGTCGCTCCGCTGAAAAACGCGACCGGCGACGATGGCCTGCTCTATCGCCGCAGTCATAGTTTGCTCTTGGCCCACGAGGACAAGAGTTACCCTGGCGCCCTGATCGCCTCGCTCAGCATTCCCTGGGGCGAAGCAAAGGGGGATGACGATCTGGGTGGCTATCATCTCGTTTGGCCCCGCGATATGGTGCACAGCTCCACGGCCTTGCTGGCAACCGGCAACACGGCCACGCCCTACCGTTCGTTGGTCTACCTTTGTTGCACGCAGGCAGACGGGGGCGGTTTTCATCAGAATTTCTGGATCAGCGGCGAGCCCTACTGGGACGGCGTGCAACTCGATGAAGTGTCGTTTGCCATCCTGTTGGCCTGGCGAGTGAAGCAGGCCCACGCGCTTCGCGAATTCGATCCCTATCCGATGGTGCTCAGCGCGGCCGGATATCTTGTGCGGAAAGGGCCGGCCACGCCGCAGGAACGCTGGGAGGAGAACAGCGGCTACTCGCCGTCGTCGTTGGCGGCCAATATCGCGGCCCTGGCCTGTGCGGCGGAAATGGCCAGCGAGCATGGCGACCAGCACGTGGCCGAATACCTCTGGCGCTACGCCGATTTTCTCGAGGGCAACATCGAGCGCTGGACGGTCACCACCGAAAGCACGCTCGTGCCGGGCATCTCCCGGCACTACATCAGGATCCTGCCGGTTGAGATTGGCGACCCGGAGCCTTTGGAGGATCCGAACCGGGCGATGGTGCCCATCAAGAATCAGGCACCCGGCTCGCAGTACCTGTTCCCGGCCAAGGACATCGTGGATGCCGGCTTCCTCGAGCTGGTGCGCTACGGCATTCGCAAGGCGGGTGATCCGTTGATGGAAGACTCGCTGCGTGTGGTCGATCAACTGCTCAAAGTGGAAACGCCGCATGGCCCTTGCTGGCGGCGCTATAACCATGACGGCTATGGCCAGCGCGACGACGGCGGGGCATTCGACGGCTGGGGGCGTGGACGCGGTTGGCCCCTGCTTACCGGCGAGCGAGCCCACTATGAGCTTGCCGCGGGACGTGACGTTAAGCCCTACATCCGGGCCCTGGAGGGATTTGCGGCCAGCGGCATGTTGCCCGAGCAGGTTTGGGACGCGCCCGATCGACCGGAGGCGCGGCAGTGGCTTGGAGCTCCGACCGGTTCGGCGATGCCGCTGGTGTGGGCGCATGCCGAGTACCTCACGCTGTTGCGATCGGTGGCCGACGGCCAGGTTTACGACTTTCTGCCGCACGTTGCCGAACGATACCTTTCGGGCCAGCGCCCGCCGACGATTGAGGTCTGGAAGCCGAATCGACATGCAACGCAGGTGCCGGCGGGGGCAACGCTGCGAATTCAGCGCCCGCCGAGTTTGCATTGCACTGGACGGCCAACGAGTGGCAAACGGTGCAGGACACCCCGGCCTGCGACCTGGAGCTTGGCATCTCGTACGTCGATTTGCCCGTTGCGCCTGAACAGCGGTCTCCGATCCGTTTCACGTTTCGTTGGACCGACGGGGAGCGCTGGGAAGGCCGCGACTATGCGGTGTCGGTCGTGCCGCGCTAGTTCAATTCGCCCGATTGGCTTTTCCCGCCCGTTTTTGCTGGCTGTGACGAACGGGGCGGTCGACCGAGTGTTAACCGCCGCGCGGGCGACCATGCCGGCGCGACTGCCCTCGGTTGAGTTGCTTCCGTCGTTACAGCGCGCACAGCCCGCATTCGACTGGCCCCAGTAGAGTTGCGCTTTGGCCATCTCCGATCAATAGTGGGCGGCCGAGGGGGGTGACTGGCCAGTTGGCCCGGCTCACGGCGAGTCACCGATCGTGTCTTGAGACTGCAATTGGGAGCCATTCTATTGAACGCGCTGAGTGTGCTATTGCCCGTCTATAATGCCCAGGGAAACCTTGCGGCCGACGTGACCGAGATTCTGGAAGTCCTGTCGGATCTGAAGCGACCCTTCCACCTGTGGGTGCTCGACGACGGCTCGAGCGACGATACGGCCGACGTGGCCCGCGATCTGTCGAATTGTTATCCGCAGGTTCGAGTGATTCGCCATCCGGTGCGTTTGGGCCTGAGCGAGGCGATTCAAACCGGTTTGGACCACACGCACGGCGAAGTCATCCTCGTGAGCGACGAGGACTACTGCCTGGACCCGGACGATCTGCGGACGTTGTGGCAACTGCGCGATACGCAGTGGAGACTCAGCCGTCAGGATGCGCTGCCCCCGATCGCCGAGCAGCCCTGGATGGAGAAGCTTTTGGCCTGGAAGCCGAAGGCGAGCGAAGCGCGGCGCGGATTCCAGATTGTGTCGCGGCAGGCGTTCGAGAAGTTTCGGCTCCGCCAGGCGGTCGACATGGTTCACCGCCTCGACATTGGTTGGCATAGTGCCGAAGGCAAAACCAGCGAGGCCCCCAAGTTTCTTACCAGCCCCCAGCAATTCGGCTTCGATCCGGCTCCCTCGCAGCTGGCGGATGACGACTACGCCGCCTTTTGATCGCCGCGCGACTCCCGCGGGACAGCGGGTGCTGCCACGCCACCGGCGGTTTTGGGCAGCGCCACGGCGGGTGGTGCGCCGGGGCGAAGGTAGGTCCAGTAGATGCGGGCCAGCTCCCAAGAGGCTTTGACAAAGTCGCGCCCCTTGACGTTCGACCCGGCGACGTCGCGCCAAGCGTCGAGCGGAAACTCGTAAATCGCCTCGTTGAGTAGCGGCAATCGCGCGGCACGCCGCGATTGCTTCAGGCGGGCGAAGATCTCCACGTCGAAGATCCAGCGCGTCGAGAAGGGACGTTCCAAAACGGCCGCCAGCGAAGGAGTCACCCGAAATAGCTTGGCCCCGCACTGCGTATCGAAGAGCTTGACCCCCAGGGCCAGCGATGCGGTATTGGCAAACACGCGTCCCAGCAGATAGCGGAGCGGGCGGCGATCGATGGCGTGGCCAAGCAGACGCATGCGGGTGCCAACGACTACGTCAATTTGCGGTTTGCCATCGAGTATTTGGCAGAACGGCTCGATGTCCAGCAGCGGCGTCGCCAGGTCGGCGTCCCAAAAGCCCACGTAGTCGGCGCCCGCGCGAATGGCCATCAGCATGCCTTGCCGCACGGCTTCGGCCTTCCCGCGGTTGGCGGCCAGGTGCAAGAAGCTGAACCGGCGTGGATTCGTGGTATTGAGATGTTCGAGCAATTCCAGGGTTTCGTCGCGGCTTCCGTCGTTGACGAACAGCAACTCGGCCGACTCGGTGCGGCGGCCAAAATCCTGAATGGCCCGCATGTTCAGCCGGCGAGCTTCGTTGTAACACGGCACGACCACGATCGCGCGCGACATGGGAGACGTCCTTGTCTCAAAGGCTCAAAAAGAAAGCAATCCGCCGCTAGCTGCCCGACTCTTGGTGGACGATTCGTATACCCAGTTGCGGGAGTCGGAGCAAGACCAGTCACGCATTGGCGACGTGCGCTGCTAGCACCTCGGACCCGTGGCGTCTTCCATCTGGGCGATGTACTGGCGCAGCCGTTCCACTTCGTCGGTTACATGGTGCAGCTTGAGCATGTTCTCCACGCGCTTGAGCAGTTCGAGCTTGTTGACCGGCTTGCTCAGGAAATCGTCGGTGCCAACTTCCACGGCCCGCTCGATGTCACCCAGTTCGTTTAGCGCCGTGACCATCAGAATCATAATGCCGCTGGTCGCGGGGTCGGACTTCAGTTTCTCGCAGACCTCGAAGCCGCTGAGCTTTGGCATCATCACGTCGAGCAGGATCAGATCGGGCTGAAAAGAGGCGACCTTTTCCAAGGTATCCCGCCCGTCGACGGCCACGGCCACCTCGACGTCGAGCCCGCTGAGATACGCCTCCAGCAGTTCGACGTTGGGACCGTTGTCGTCGGCAATCAGGATCCGGCTCTTGGGGGACGTTTCAGGCATGGCACTTCCGTGGCTGACAGATCAACTTCAAGCTGCAAGTTCAACTGTCCGATTATAGGGCTCGCGGCGTGCCGGGAGAATGGGAGTTCGCAAGCGCGCGGATGCCATGCTGGCGGCGCAAGAAAAAACGCAAGGACAGCCACCTCTGCTTCGATTCGAACGAACCGAAGTTTCCAAGAAGTGCTTTTCTTCCCACATCCGATCGCATCGCAGTACGACGGACGACAGGTAAAGAACCACTCTTTGGCCGGCAGAAGTGCTGCCCTTGCGAATGTGTACGATGGGCAAGCCTTATGCCAAAACGCGTCAAATCCGTCCGGCGTAGTCGCGGCCTTCCTATCCGGAGAAGACCGCTGCGTTTATGTTGCGGTCAAGCGATCGAGCCTGCCTGGGGCGCAGTGCCACCGGCGCCCAGGGGGCGGTCGCTGGTCGCGCAGCCCTTGGAGGCCTATCGGCCAACGTAGCGCCGATGCGCTCAGACTTCGTCGGCATCGACCTCGGACAGCCGCGCGGCGGGCACGGGAAAGCTCTCGCACAGGTCGAACACGTCTCCGCGAATCTCGGTGTGCAACTTTGCGTCGTCTGGAGACTTGAGCGCCGCGAACATCCAGCCGGCAATTTTCTTCATTTCGTCGGGCCCCATGCCGCGCGTGGTGAGCGCCGGTGTGCCGACACGAATGCCCGAGGGGTCCATTGGTTTGCGCTCGTCGTAGGGAATCATGTTCTTATTGACGGTAATTCCCACGGTGTCGAGCACGGCTTCGGCCTGCTTGCCGCCCAAACCGACGGCGGTGACGTCGATCAGCAAGAGATGGTTGTCGGTGCCGTCGCTGACGAGTCGCAGGCCGCCGGCCATCAGCTCTTCGGCCAGCGTCTTGGCATTGTCGATGATCGCCTGCCCGTATTGTTTGAAGTCGGGGCGCAGAGCCTCGCCGAAACAAATTGCCTTGCCGGCAATCACGTGCATCAGCGGCCCGCCCTGGATACCCGGAAAGACGGAACGATCGAGATCCTTGGCGTACTCGGCCTTGCACATCGACAAACCGGCGCGAGGTCCGCGGAGCGTTTTGTGCGTGGTGGTGGTGACAAAGTCGGCCACGGGCACCGGGTTGTCATGCAGTCCGGCGGCGACCAGGCCCGCGTAGTGTGCCATGTCGACGAATAGCTTGGCGCCAACTTCGCGAGCAATCTCGGCAAACTTGCCGTGGGGAATCTCGCGCGGGTAAGCACTGGCGCCGGCCACGATCATTTTCGGTTTGTGCTCGCGGGCCAGCCGGGCCACCTGGTCGAAGTCGATGCGATGGTCGTCCGACTTCACGCCGTAACTAACGAAGTGATAGAGGATGCCCGAGATGTTCAGCTTCATTCCGTGCGTCAGGTGGCCGCCGTGTGCCAGATCGAGCCCCAGCACGGTGTCGCCGGGCTGGAGGGCGGTCATGTAGACGGCAAAGTTCGCCTGGCTGCCCGAGTGGGGTTGCACGTTGGCGTGTTCGGCACCGAACAGCTTCTTGGCCCTGTCACGCGCCAGATTTTCGATCACGTCGACGTGCTCGCAACCGCCGTAATAGCGGCGGCCCGGATAGCCCTCGGCATATTTATTCGTCAGCACGCTGCCCACGGCCTGCATTACGGCGGGGCTCGTGTAGTTTTCGCTGGCGATCATTTCCAGGCCGTCCTGCTGCCGATCAATTTCCTCGGCAATGGCAGTCCAGACCTCGGGGTCTTCTTCGAGAATAAAATTCATGGGACGGAAATTCCCCCCAGGAGAGCGGACAAAGCAGATCAGGATGTCACATTGTCGGGCACATGCCGCGAATCGTCAATTGGCGTCTATCCCGCCGGCAGTCCATCCTAAATAGCATAGGCCGAGTCCGGGGGACGGCGCGCCGATGCGGGCCAGGCGTCGTTATCGAGCGAGGCCGAACGCCGCGCGGAAGTCGCTGATCACGGCAGCGCCGTGATCTCCACTTCGGCCGCGCCGGCATTATCGGACAGCTCGCCGGCTGAGTCGTTGATACGGAAATAGAGTGTTCCGCTTTGCGATGAGGTCAACGTGGTTTCGAGTCCCGCGACCAGCGGTCGGATCAATCCGCTCGGACGTTTGGCGGCCGGATCGTCCGGACGCAAGGCGTATAGCAAGCACCCCAACGGCTTGCCCCGCACGTAGCGCAGCGTGACGCCGCCGGGCTCGCTCATCCAGGGTGATTCTCCGCCGACCACTTGATAGCGGCCCGAGGCCCGGAGGCGATATTTCCGGCCCGCTTCCAGAGCAATCCCACTCGCCTGCCAACCACGATCCGCGGCCACGGTCAGGTTCGCTTGCCGAGTGGCAAGCGGCTTGCCCGCGGCATAAGACACTTCGGCGCGGGAGAAATCGTAGCCGTAGTCGATGTCGGCCACGAAGATCTGCCAGTCTTCGTCAAGCCGCGCCCGGTCGTCGGCAAAGGTTGCATCCACCCGCTCGGCAAAGTCGGGCTGACGCAGATGGACGTGCAATTGTCGGAAGCGGTCGTGATAGCGCGGGTGGTGTTCGAGAAACGCCGCAGCCGCCCAGCACCAACCGTAGTTCTCGATGGTGCCGTGCACCGTGCCCGAGAGATTAAAGACCTTGGCCAATGTCAGCGCGTGCCTCTGGGCAAAATCGTTTTGCACCACTTCGATGCGCCCCCACTTGGGCACTTCCTCGCGGTCGCGAGGTATGACATTGAGTTGGATCTGGCCGTCAGCCAGGCGATGCGTGCTGAGAAGCTCCGCGGTTCCCTCGGCATACCACGGGGGACCGGTGCCGCCGAGCAGGACATTCATGAACGAGTGAGTCCCCTCGTGCAGGAGCAACTGGCGACGATAGTACACACTGGTTTGGTCGTAGATCCAGAACGTGTCGTTGAACGAATACCCAGTCGTGAACTCGGGCAGCTCCGCCGGCAACAGGCCCGCGGCCTGGAACCGCTCGCGTGATTGCATTAGGTGGCCCTTCGCGTGCCAGTCGGCATGAGCCGCGGAATCGACCCCAAAGTACTCGCACCACTGGGTAAACGCCTGATCGAAGTACCCCGGCAGCGCGTCGAGTTCGGCATCCGACGGTAGATCGGTGACGAGCGTCAGGTGCTGGGACGAGAGCGTGCGCAATCCCGGTGGATCGGCCGCGCCTGCGACCGACGACGACAGCACCAGGGCAAGCCCGAGCAGCGCGATCAGCGGTTTTAGCCGTCGTGTCATGGCCAGCAATTGCCAGAGGAGAACGTGGGCGGCGCGGGGAGCGGTCGCACAAGTCCATTGTAATTCACGCCGGCTCGTGCCCCGTGCATTCCGCGCGGCGAATTACAGAGCCCGGCGAAAACGCTTGGGCGGGCGGCCACCGCGGCCGAGCAGCGGGGCGGGCTTCTTGGGCGGTTCGGGCTCGGGTGCCGGAGCAGTGCCGTCTTCGGTGGCTACGGGGCGGCCGGCGTTGGCTTCGACCCTGACCGTGGCGAAACCGGGCACTTCGTCGCGGACCAGCAGTTTGTCGATCCGCATTTCGATCCGCGTCAGTTCGTTGCCTTCTTCGGGTGTGACGAACGTGTAGGCCACGCCCTCGCGACCCATTCGGCCGGTACGACCGACGCGATGCACGTAGTCGTCGCAGAACTGGGGGATGTCGTAATTGAAGATGTGTGAAATGCCGGTGACGTCGATGCCCCGGCCGACCACGTCGGTGGCCACGAGGATCTTGACCTTCCCTTCGCGAAAGGCGGCCATGGCCCGATCGCGCCGACTCTGCGCCAGATCGCCGTGGATGCAGGCCACGCCCTCGAAGCGCTTCGTAAGCCGCCGCTCGACCTTGTCGGTGCCCCGTTTGGTGCGGCAGAACACGATCGCCTGCTGCGGCTGTTCGCGCTTGAGCAGATGCTCCAGTAGGTCGAACTTCCGATCGCCATCGACCGTGCAATAGAACTGCTCGATCGTGTGCACCGAAATGTCGCTGGGCGAGAAGTTGAGCGTCTCGGGATCGTGCATGTACGATTTGGCCAGCCGCTCGACCGGCGGCGGCACCGTGGCACTCAGCAGCAGCGTTTGCCGCGAGCGAGGACAACGGCGCAAGATCTTTTCGATGTCCGGGCGAAAGCCAATATCGAGCATCCGGTCGGCTTCGTCGAGCACGACGATTTGCAGATCGTCGAGCCGGAGCGTGCCGCGGCCCATGTGATCGAGCACGCGGCCGGGCGTGCCAATGACGACCTCGGCACCTCGCGAGAGCTTTTCGATCTGGCCACGGATCGGCTTGCCGCCGTACACGGCCACCGAGTGAATCTTGCGGCCGTGAGCCAGCTTCACCACTTCCTCGCGAACCTGGACGGCCAATTCGCGGGTGGGCACCAGGATCAACGCCTGGGGCCCTTGCGACTTCTTGCCGTTTTGAACTTTCTCAAGGATCGGAATGACGAACGCCGCGGTCTTGCCGGTGCCGGTGCGAGCCTGGCCCAATACGTCGACACTCTCCATGGCGCGCGGGATCAACCCGGCTTGGATCGGCGTGGGTTCGAGATAGCCGGCTTTCCCCAAAGCCACCATCATGGTTTCGGAAAGCGACAGGCCATCAAATCCGGAAGAAGAGCTTGCGGGCGGGGTTTTCTCTTTCGTGCTACTTTGCAACGCAACTACCAACACAACTGGCGGAGGAGAACGATCGGTCGCAGCCAGTCCGCAACCGGGAGGGGATATTGCGATCCACTTTGATACTCTAACTCTAGCGGCCAACAAGGTTTTCGTCAACCGCGCCCCGTTTGCGCTGGACGCCGCTCGCCCCCGTCGGTTTCGACTGAAAAGGGCTGAAATGGGCCAAAAGCCGGCAACGCATGGTATCGGGGGCGTGGCGCCCACGCCGGTCGAAGCGGTCGTGCCGGAGTTCGTGTTGCTTGACGCGCAAAACATAGGCCGGCTCCCTGATCGACCAGGGAGCCGGCCTTTCTCGTCGGTATTCCGTTGCACAAGAAGCGATTTACTTCTTCTTGCCCTTGGCGGCTTTCTTGACCGTCTTCTTGGCGGCCGCCTTCTTCTTCGGCGAACGGGTGGCGGTCTTCTTGGCCGCCTTCTTCGCCGGAGTCTTGGTGGCCTTCTTCGTCGACTTCTTGGTTGCCATTTCCGTGGCTCCTCGATTAGGGGTACCCGGACTTCTTAGTATGCGTTTCCCCGTGGGCACCCGGGCAGGGAAATCCGCCATAAGCGAAGCGAGCAAACACTCGCGTCGCAAAAAGCGCCGGAGGCGGCGCCTCTTCGTCTCACCTAAGTTCGCGAATTGAACCGTTCTTCCCGAAGCGCGTCAAGGTGAGTTCCGTCCAAAAGCGCCCCGAGAGCGTGAAAGTTCTCTCCTGCGACAACTGCGCCAAGCGGCGAAGGCGCCCAACAGCGCAACAATCGCGAGCGCAAAATCGGAAGTCGACGATCGAGTTGCGCACACTTCGAAAACGTGACCGACGAGCTATTCGTCCGTCACGCAGCCTTCCGAAGCGCTCTTCACGTTCTTGATGTATTTGTAGAGCGTGCCGCGGGTAAACTTGAAGGGGGGCGTCTGCCATTTCTCGCGGCGGCGGGCCATCTCCTCGTCCGATACGGCGACCGAAATCTCGTTCTTCGTCGCATCGAGCGTCACAATGTCGCCGCTTTTGACCAGCCCGATCGGGCCACCTTCTTGAGCCTCGGGCGTCACGTGCCCGACGATGAAGCCGTGCGAGCCGCCGGAAAATCGTCCGTCGGTGATCAGGGCGACGTCCTTGCCCAGGCCGGCGCCCATGATGGCGGAGGTCGGCGTCAGCATTTCCGGCATGCCGGGGCCCCCCTTGGGACCCTCATAGCGAATGATCACCACGTCCCCTTTGACGATTTCCTTGCGCTCCAGGGCGTGCAGCATATCTTCCTCGCCGTCGTAGACCTTGGCCGGCCCGCTGAACCGCAGGCCCTCCTTGCCGGTGATCTTGGCCACGGCGCCGGTCGGGCGCCAAATTGCCGCGCAGAATTTGAATGTGACCGGTCGGCTTGATCGGGTCTTCGAGCGTGTGGAACACGTCTTGGCCGGCCTTGAATCCGGGCAGATCGGCCAGGTTTTCGGCGATGGTCTTGCCGGTTACCGTGAGGCAACTGCCGTCGAGCAACCCTTTTTCCAACAAGTACTTCATCACCGCCGGCGTGCCGCCGACGTTGTGCAGGTCTTCCTGCACGTACTTGCCACTGGGTTTCAGATCGGCCAGGAACGGAATTCGATCGCTCACCTTCTGGAAATCGTCGATCGTCAACGGCACGTCCACGGCGCGCGCCATGGCAATCAAATGCAACACCGCGTTGGTCGAACCGCCCAGAGCCATCACCACGATCATCGCGTTCTCGAATGCCGCTCGGGTCATGACGTCGCGCGGTTTAATGTCTTTTTCGAGGCAAACGCGAATGGCGGCCCCGGCCCGGTGGCATTCGTCGATCTTGGCCGGATCGACAGCCGGGATCGACGAGCTATAGGGCAGCGCCATGCCCATCGCTTCGATGGCCGAGGCCATGGTATTGGCCGTGTACATGCCGCCACAGGCGCCCGCGCCGGGCAGGCTTTGGCCACGACTTCCTCGCGCCCTTTTTCGTCGAGCGTGCCGGCCAGGTACTCGCCGTAGCATTGGAACGCCGAGACGACGTCGAGCTTTTCGTCCTGGCCGTCGTGCATGCGATGGCCCGGCTTGATCGTGCCGCCGTAGACCATCAGCGAGGGACGATTGAGCCGGCCCATGGCGATCAGGCAGCCGGGCATGTTCTTGTCGCAACCAGGAATCGAGATGTTGGCGTCGTACCACTGGGCGCCCATCACGGTTTCGATCGAGTCGGCGATCAAGTCGCGCGATTGCAGCGAGTAGCACATTCCCTCGGTACCCATCGAGATCCCGTCGCTAACGCCGATGGTATTGAATCGCATGCCGACCATGCCAGCCGCCTTGACCCCTTCCTTGACCTTGGCGGCCAGGTCGTTCAAGTGCATGTTGCAGGTATTGCCCTCATACCAGACGCTGGCGATGCCGACTTGCGGCTTGTCCATGTCCTCGCGCGTCAGGCCCGTGCCATAGAGCATGGCCTGGCTGGCGCCTTGCGATTTGGGTTGCGTGATGCGCGAGCTGTACTTGTTAAGCGCCATGGATCCATACTCTCGAAGACCGAATGAAAGGCAAACTGCCAGATATAGCCCAACGGCGGGCGGTTTGCAAACGGAGCTCAAGCGCCGTTCGAAGCATCACGCGCGGGCCGAGCGAATATGCGGCAAGCCGCCACAAGACGCTCGCCGCCGTCCTTGGGTTCGGCAGCCAGGCGCCGCGCGGGCTAAGGATTTGGTGCCGGAGGTTTGGCCTGTGCCATGCCGGCCAGGCTGGGGCCCATCTGCGCGATGTTCATGAAAATGTGCCGCCCGCCGTTTTCATTGGCCAGCGTCACCAGGGCTCCGTCGGTCCGCGGCTCATAGCAGAACTGCACGACGTTGATCTTCGATCGCCCGCCGTTCAGTTTTCGAAGCCGCGCCAGTTCGGCCGGCGTGGGGTCGTCCTTGTCCTCGCCGTCGGTCAGCAAAAAGATGACGTCTGGCCGCATGCGAATGGCTGCTTCCAGCGGCGGCACGTGCCGCGTTTGCCCGTCGCCGTAGACGCTGCGGATGAACGCCGTGGCGCGGTGTTTGTTCTCGGGCGTGGCGACGATCAGCCCCCGATGCGCGCTGCGGCCCGGGTCGAACATCCACATTTCATGGTTGTAGAAGAGAATATGAAAGCGGTTTTCCGGACCCAGGTCTCCGAGGCTGCGTAGCAACTCGGCCTTGGCGGCCTGTAGAGGCGTGACGGTAAAGACCGTTTCGCCCTCGCTCTGAAATGAGAGCGTGGAGTTCATGCTCTGCGAGCGGTCGAACACGTAAACAAAGTCGGAGCCCTCGCCCGCCAAGCCAAAGATAGCCGTTTGTGCCGGCGCGGCCCCTTTGCCTTCGGGGGCTACTTCCTTGGGCGCGGCGCTAGTCTGGCCGGCCGTGGGACTCACCAGTTCGATCGGAGACAGCGTGTCGGGCGAAATGGCCGCCAGGTCGGCAACTTCCTGAGGCTCAAGTTCGATTTCTTCGGGAGCTGCCAACTCGCTGGGCATCTCGAGGGATGCGGCGAGGAGCTCGTCGTCGGCCGTGCCGTCGGGGCCCGCCGTCTCGCAATCGAGCACGATGGTGTTGCGATGAAAGCCGCCCTCACCAAATACCGTGAGCAGCGCCAGCAAGAGCACCAGCGTCAAATGCACCACCAGCGAGACCAGCCAAGAGGGCAGGAACTCGAGCATCTGCTCGGTCACCGCGGGTTCGGCCTCTTCAGGCGCAACTAGAGCGCTCGACATGCTTGCCACCGAACGACAAAATTTAAAATGGACTCTGTTCCGCCCGGCTTTGGCCCTCGTGGCCCGGCCAACCGGTGCTGCGCCGCTCCAAAACTCATTGTCGCGCGCGGGTCCGTCGATTGCAAGGATTTACGCACGCGTCTGTTGCGAAAACCGCCGGCAAAACCGGCCCGATCGGGGCACCTGTCACAGCCCGGCGAGCACACCGGCGTGCGGGAAAAGGCGCCCTTTTGGCACCTGCGCTAGGGAGCATCTCGCCCGCGTGTCGCACCGAAAACCCACAGCACCAGGATGGCGCCGACAATCGACATCAGCCAACTGGCAGGGTGATAGTCGCGCGCTGGTCCGCCGGTTAGCGCGTATGTTATCGCGCCTCCCACAATCGAGCCGGACACGCCCAACAGCACCGTGCCCAGGCAACCCACCGGCTGCCGACCCGGCCAGAGGAACCGGGCGATCATGCCGACAATCAATCCGAACCCGATCCAAGCAAAGAATTCGGCGATTCCCATATCTCGTGATCCTTTCGGATGCGATGCCACGGGCAATCCGTCAATTCGCAGCGCGGGGAGTCAAACGTCCGCGAGGGAATTATAGGCCACGCAGGACGCGCGCCCCGAATGGCGGCAGTCGGGTCCCGTCGAAGAGGCTCGGTTGGCCGCGGCGCGGGTTTAAAGCTGCCAGGAGACGATCGCCAGCACGACCATGATGGCCAGCATGAAACCGCTGATCATCAGCGCCAGCCTCGCCGCATGTTGCAGAATTGCGCCCATCGCCTCGTGATGCGTGGCGGCGTACACCAGGCTAATCACCAGGATCAGTGGGACCGCGTACCACATCATGTCGATCTCGGCCAGCGGTAGCTGAAGTGCAAACATCGTTATTCTCCGGCGCTAACTGCTGGGAGGCGTTTCAGGATTGTCATCCGGCTTCTTCTTTCGATCGTCGGACTCGACCATCTGTACCGGACCGCCCCAGGCATCGTAGATCGCCAGCACATTTAACAGCCCGGCGATCATCGTATAGACCGTGCCGAGTTCGAAGTACTTGTTGAGCTTGCGGTACCAGTCGTTCAGTTCCTGCGGCGTGGCAGGCGGCGCCATCGCGCCGTCGAACAGCGGCGCCTTGCCGCTGCGCACCAGGTAGTTTTGCATCAGCGCCGGAAGCGCCGGCAAGCCCACGCCCACCTGGCACAGATAGGGCAGGCGGCGGTCCCAATCGGTCCACGAGGCATACACCGCATGTCCGCTGCTGCAGAACAGTCCAAAGATGAACGTGCTCAAGATGCAGATCATGAACAGCAAACCCTTGGCCGTGCGCCGCTGATAGAGATGGCCAAGCCCCGGGATGAGCCAGGCCAAAACCACGGCGACGATCGGGTCTTTTAGGTCGACCACGTCTTCCGCAAGCGGCGCGGAAGACGGAGCGGCGAAGGTAGCTTTGGACACGTTGCAATCTCCGTGAGCAGCGGCCCCCGAGGGGAGACGAGGGGCATCGAACGACGGACCTATTCTAGACGCCCCCGCTCGGCGTGGCCAGATCGGCTGAACCGAGCGGAAAACCGCCGTTCGCACCACGATTTATCGACCACTTGCGTGGTAGCTTCCGCGGGCGCCCCTAGTGCGTCCCAGTGGTCACGACCGTCCCGGTGTCGACGCCCAGCTCCTGGTAGGCCGCTTCGATCAGGTCGGGTTCGACCGTGGCCAGATTGGAGCCCGCGCCCCCTGCCAGCGCCAAGTCGGCCAGTTGTTTGACGCGCCGCGGAATGCCGCCCGATAGCTCGTGCAATCGCCGCAGGGCTGGCGGGGTGAAGATCGGCGTCGATCGGCCGGCTTCGGTTAGCGCCTGCTTGATAAACGCGGCCGTATCGTCCACGTCCCAACCTTCCAGGTCGACGCGAAGCTCCGCCAGCTCCAGGATTCGCGTGCCGAGCCGGTGCAAGCGCTCGGCCCGCGCGGTGAGCACCAGCGTCAGCCCGGCGTCGTGAGCCTGATTGAACTGGGCCAGCCGCACGACCTCGTCGAGCACGTCGGCTTGCGCTTCGTCGGCGTCGTCGAGCAGAAGCACGGTGGAGATCTGCTGAAAACGATTGGCCAGGATGTGGTCGTCGATGACGCGGCAGAGCTGCGAGTCTCGCTTGGCGCTGAGCGACTCAGCGCCGAGCTGTCCGGCCAAGAGCCACCGCAGCTCACCGCGGTTGATTGCCAGCAGGCTAATCAGCGCGTGCTCGCGATGGACGATGCCCAATTCCTTGGCGAAGACTTCCAACAGCAGTGACTTTCCGCTGCCTCCCGCGCCCAGCAGCAGGCCCAGCGTCCGGCGCTCTTCCACCAGAAAGTGGAGCCGGGCCAGAGCCTCGTCCTGCGACGGTCCCTGGTAGAAACTGCGCGGATCGAGATGCCCACGAAACGGACTCTTGGACAGACCCCAGTAAGCTTGATACATACGACCGTTCGCTCAGGTTAAGCGCAAGCTAGCACGTGCGCAGGTTGGTTCCGCACCGTTATCATCTTCGGTAGAATGGCTGCAACCGCTTGAGATAAACACCTTGTCGCGCTCGTCCGCGGCACTGGCACCACTTGCTGGCAATGATGGCCGACCGCTATTTCGTCGACACGCCCGTCGCCGGTTTCACCGCCCAACTCGTCGGCCAGGAGGCGCATCATCTGGCGCACGTCATGCGCGCCAAAGCCGGCCAGCAGGTCACGTTGTTTGACGGCACTGGCGCCGAGTTCGCCGCGTCGGTCACGCGTGTTGGCCGCGCGGAGATCGACCTCGAGATACTCGCCCGCGAGCAGGTCGATCGGGAGCTATCGGTTTCGATCGCATTGGGAGTTGCCTTGCCAAAAGGGGATCGGCAGCGCTGGCTCGTTGAAAAAGCGACCGAGCTGGGCGTTGCCCGCCTGATGCCACTGATGACCGAGCGAAGCAACCATCGCGAATCGCCGGCGGCGCTCGAACGACTCCGCCGCGCGGTCATCGAGGCGAGCAAGCAGTGTGGTCGAAATCGACTGATGGAAATCACGGCTCCAGCGGCGGCCGCGGAATTTCTGGCCGGCGAAACCGCCGCACTTCGAGTGTTCGCCGATCCGGGCGCCCAACCGATCGCCCTGCCTGCGGAGCTGCCGCCACGAATCGTGATCGCTGTCGGACCCGAAGGGGGTTTTACGGACGACGAACGGAGCCAGGCGAATCGCCACGGCTGGACCGCTGTCGGCTTGGGTTCGCGCATTCTACGAGTTGAGACCGCGGCACTGGCGGTCGTCTCGGCAATTGCGCTGGCGTGACGTCAGCGGTCATCACGATTCGCCGTCAGAGCATGCTGGGCGTCGGATTGTGATCGACCGTTTGCGCGTCGTCGTCGGTTTCGGGCTCGGTCGAATAACTCCAAGCCTGGCTGCCGACCAGCGAGCTTCCTTGCTCGAACTTGCAAATGCCTTCCTTTTCCGAGAGCGTTGCCCAACGGACATAGGCCAACAATTGCTGTTCGGAGTCGAACGTGGCAACGAGCTTTTTCGGGCCGCCGGTTTTCGCGCCGTAGAGGTAATACATCTTTACCCTTTCCGCTGGCGACCAACGACTACTCGTTGGACTTGTCCGTTTTGTCCGCGGCGTCGGCCTTTTCGATCTTGCCCCACATTTCGCCGCCATGGTTGCTGCCGTTCCAAGTGCCGGCGTACGAATCGCCGTAGAACAACACGCGGGCCGAATAGGTTCCCAAGCCCGGAAAGGCGATTTTCGTGACCGTGATGACGGGAGTGTCCCCAGCCCATTTCACCGGCAGTGCCAGCGGCAACTTGACGTCGTGGTCGCCATATTGAATTCGCGCTTCGAACGACCACAGTCCGTTGGGGAGCTTGTGAACTTTGCCGAGCGTGTAGCGATCTTGCGCGAGCGGCTTGCCGTCGTTCATGTCGCTCACCGTGAATTGCCCCACCAGCGTGGCTCCGGACAGCTTTTCGGCCAACGCTTGTTCCAGTTCCTCTTGCGATGGCTCGGCCGGTTTGCTCGGTGCGTCGTCGTCGGCGCGCAAGAGACGAGTAAACGAGCAATAGGCACGCGAACATCAAGCCAAAGAGTCGATTCATGGCGGCGATCCTCTTGGTTGGAAAGTTCAGGCGATGAAAACGACATCGCCCATTGTAGCAATCTCACGTTCGCCAGGTGCGCAGCACGACGGCCTGCACATCGAACAGTCGGCCCACGTCTCCCGGCTTCTGGGGTGGCGAAACGACCCAGTGCCAGCGTCCGTTGGCGACGACCACGAAGCGGCGGTCGAAATAATCAGTAATGTACTGGCTGCGCAGCAAGCGGTACGTTCCTTCGGTTTCCCATTTTCCCTCCGGCGTCCGCTTGACATAGCACATCTGCGTCGAGTCGGAGAGATAGATCAGCCCGCCCGGTGCAACCCGCGCGGCCAGGTCGTCGATGAATTGCTTCTCCATTCGCCGGGCCATCTCATACAGGGCCGACGACCAGCGGACGCTTTGCCTCAGGCAATCCACCTTGCCAGGATACTTGTTTTCGAACAGATCGGCCGTGCGATGCAACAGGCCGAAATGCAGCTGGCTGAGCACGCAGGAGGCCACGATCAAATCGAACTTTCCGTCCAGCGGCATGCCCTCGAGCGGCTGGTGAACGACGAGTTGCGAAATCTTCTCGATGGCCGCGTCCGGATCGGCGGCGGCGTCGAGCGCCTCGGCGGTTTTTTTCAGCAGCGTCTCGGTGGCGCCGGTCAGGTCGGCAATTTGCACGTCGAGCTTGGCTCGGGCCGCATCGTCGAGATGCGCCGCGACGATCCCCTTGTTGAGCTCGCCGGGCTCGACATCGTTGATCGTCACCTGTTCGAATCGCGCGATGAGTTCCGCCAGCGGAATCTCCGCGCAGTTGCCGGCTCCCAGCACGGCGGCGCGGCCCGGTTCGGCACTTTCGGCCGCGGCCAGTATCAGCCGCCGGCTCTCGGCAACTTGCTGGTCCTCGACCGGCTGGTGCAGGTAGGGGCCGGGTGGTGTGCCGGCCGGAATGTAGTTGCCTTTGGTCACGGCGTGTCCTCGTGCGAAATTTCGCTTGCAATCGGCGTGCCGGCCAGTGCGTACCAGTCCACCGACGGCGAGAATTCTTGGGCGCCAAATCCTACCTCAGCGAGCAAGGGGGGGACGGCCCGGCGGCGAATTTCGGCCGGGTTTTGCGCCGTGCTAGGGTCGTCAGCCGTGGGCCTGGGCTCGTTGAGCACGATGCCGGCCACTTCGAGCCCATCGCGAAACGTGGCCGCCGCGATCAGCGTTTGCAGCACATGGTTGATCGTCCCCAGCGTGTTGCGGGCCACCACGATCAGCGGAAAGCCGAAGTCGCAGGCCAGGTCGGCAATGTATTCGTCTTCTCCCAGCGGCGACATCAATCCGCCGGCCCCTTCCACCAGCACGATGTCGCTTCGCGCGCTCCAGACGTTGAGTCCGTTGCGAAGCAGGTCGGCGTCGAGCGTTTTTCCCTCCGCTTCGGCCGCCAAATGCGGCGCCAGCGGCGCCGCGAAACGCTGCGGGCAGACGTCCACAAGCGCGCCTGGCGAACCGGCCGCCTTCCAGAGGGCCAGCGCGTTGTCCGACACAAGTGTCCCCTCCACGCTTTTGCAGCCACTGGCGGCGGGCTTGTAGACGCCAACTCGATGACCGGCGGCGACGAGCGCCCGCGCGATGAGGGCCGCGACGTAGGTCTTGCCTATTTCGGTGTCGGTGCCAGTAATAAATAAGCCGCGTACCTGTTTTCGCGTCATAGTCCATAAGGTACCATGTCGCCGATGAATGGCACAAATCCCACAGGCAACGTCACCAAGCCCGGCATCGTCACCGTTGCGCTCGTGCAAATGAGCGGCCACGCGTCGAAGCAACGCAACGTGGCCAAGGCCCTGGAGCGGATTGGCGAGGCTGCCGCCGCTGGTGCGAACGTCGTTTGTTTGCAGGAGCTGTTCGCCGGGCAATATCCCTGCCAAAGCGAAGACCACACGCGGTTTGACGAAGCCGAGCCGATCCCCGGTCCAACCACCGAGGCCGTCGCGGCCGCGGCCAAGGAACATGGCGTGGTCGTCGTGGGCTCTTTCTTCGAGCGCCGCGCGCCGGGACTCTACCACAACACGGCGGTCGTGTTTGATGCCGACGGTTCCGCGGCCGGTATGTATCGCAAGATGCATATTCCCGACGACCCGCTCTACTACGAGAAGTTCTATTTCACGCCCGGCGATTTGGGTTTCTCGGCCTTCGATACCCGCTTCGGCCGCATCGGCGTGTGCGTCTGTTGGGATCAGTGGTATCCCGAGGCCTGCGCGGCTGACGGCGCTGGCCGGCGCCCAACTGCTCTTCTATCCCACCGCGATTGGCTGGCTGCCCAATGAAAAGGAACAGTACGGCGCCAGCCAGCACTCGGCCTGGGAAACGATGATGCGCAGTCACGCGATCGCCAACGGCGTCTTCGTGGGCGCCGCCAATCGCACGGGCCCGGAAGGCGAGCTCGAGTTTTGGGGCGCTTCACTGCTGGCCGATCCGAACGGCAACGTGCTGGCCCGGGCCGCGCACGACAAGGAAGAGACGCTGCTAGTGGAATGCGACCTGGATAAGATCGACGTGGTGCGCACGCACTGGCCGTTTCTGCGCGACCGCCGCATCGACGCGTATGAAAACATCATGAAGCGGTATGTGGATTGAACCCGCGCACGGCAGAGGCGGATCTTGCAAGCATGTCCGAATCCACACCGAAGGCGCTTGGATATCGCTGGCCCGCCGAATGGGAGCCGCATGCGGCCACGTGGCTCGCCTGGCCGCACAAGCCCGAGACCTGGCCCGGCAAGTTCGAGCCGATTCCGGCCGTCTGGCAAGCACTCGTGAAAACGCTGGCCGAATTCGAACCGGTGCATCTCTGCGCTGGCGGCGAGGCCGTGATGGCCCAGGCTCGCGAGTTGGTCGGCGACGTTCCGAACGTCACGCTGCACGATATTCGCACCAACGACGTCTGGGCGCGCGACCACGGTCCCATGTTTCTCTCGGGGCCTACCGGGTTGGAGCCGGCACTGGTGGATTGGGAGTACAACGCCTGGGGTGGCAAGTATCCGCCGTTTGACTTGGACAATGCCGTGCCCGCGCAAGTCGCGCGGCTCACCAAGCGACGTGTCTTTTCGCCGGGCATCGTCATGGAAGGGGGCGCCATCGAAGGCAACGGCGCCGGCACGATTCTGACCACCGAGCCCTGTCTTCTTAACCCGAACCGGAACCCCGCGCTGTCGCGTGAAGAGATCGAACGTTATTTGATCGACTATGCCTGCGCGAGCAAGATTCTCTGGATCGCCGGCAGCGTCGAAGGAGACGACACCGACAGCCACATCGATGAACTGGCCCGCTTCGTCGGTCCGACCACGGTGGTGTGCGCCCTGGAGAACGATCCGCGGGATGCGAACTACGCGCCGCTGCAAGAGAATTATCGCCGGCTGCAAATGCTGTGCGATGCCGAGGGCCGGCCGCTGGAAGTGGTTCCCATTCCCATGCCGCGCCCACTCTACTACGACGACCAGCGTCTGCCGGCCTGCTACATGAATTTCTACATCGCCAACGGCGTGGTGATCGTACCGGCGTTCAACGACCCGGCCGACGCCGTGGCCATTGAAACGCTAGCCCAATTGTTCCCCGGCCGGCAAATTCGCGGCATGGAAGCAGTCGATCTGGTATGGGGCCTCGGCGCCTTCCACTGCATCACGCAGCAGCAGCCGGTCTAGTCCCGTTGTTTCGGTTTTCGTGCCAGCGCTACTCGGCCAGGTAGAATAGCGCCAACCTTCCGCCGAGTTTCTCGCCCCGCGGCTTGAGCACGAGCGACTGGTCGAAACTGACCGGTTCCAGGACGAGGTAACGCCAGCCGAGTGACTCTCGATGGCCGGCCAGCGCCGTGTAATAATTCTCGCCTTCGCCCGGTCGTCCCCACAGCGGATCGAGATCGTCCATGCGCCAGCCGTCCACTTCCTGGCCGTCGATGGCCAGCGCCGTAATGCCGGTGGTCGCTTCGTTGGGCTGCTCGTAAACGATTGCCACCCAGCGTCCCTTGCCATGTTGCTCGACGAGTTCCTTGGTGGCCGGACCGGCGGGTTCGTAAACGCCCCGCAAGCGCATCCGCCCGGCATAGTCGGCGGCCTTGCCGCCGGTGGCCCGATCGACCGACATCGAAAAGCCGACTTTCTCAATCGGCTTGTCGCCGCGATTGCGGGCCGCGACGGTGAGGCCATTGCCGTAGGGCATGGCCAGCATGTTCACGTAGCCGCCCTCCAGCGTTTGGATCATCGTGTTGAAGTCGTTCGACCTGCCGCCGGCAAATGCCGGAAAGACGAATCGGGCCGGCGCTGCAATTGCCGGCAGCGACTCGCCGTCAATGGTCACCTCGATCCACAGGTTGTCGTCGTCGAGCGTTTCTCGACTGGCATGCAATCGCAGCCAGTTTACCAGGCCGGCGCCTTCGAGCCTGGCCAACTCGACGGTCGTGCCGGGCTCGATCGTTCGCGGCTCGACGCTCACGCGGTCGTAAATCTCCGCTTCGCGAAGCTTGCCTCCCTGCACGCCCTGATGCCGATACGAAATGGCTTCGAGCATCCCGCGCGGAATACCCGGCCGCTCGACCGAATAGCTCTCCACGGGTACGTCGGCCGGAAAGTTCACGTAGTTCAATTGGTATCGCACTTCCAGCGGATCGCTGACGACGACCTTCAGGCTTTTGGCATACGGCAAACACATCAAGGTGGGCTGCTGTTCGTGAGCGACGCCCGGCACGTGCTCGAACAGATGTTCGGCGGCGCAGTCGATTCGCGGCGTCTCTTCTCCGTCGAAGTAGAACTTCAAGCGTCCGCCTGGGAATTCCTGCCAGCAGCGGACCAGCGCTCCGGGACCAGTCAACTCGGCCAGCACTTGTTCTCCGCCCTTGGAAGTGGTCGTGCTGACAACGCCGGAAGTGAGACCATCGACGCGCGACAGCCGTTCGGTGTTCATCAGCCGATCGAGCACCAGGTACGCGCCGCTTTCCTGGCGGGGTGCGTACCAAGCGTCGAGGCCCATGCCGTCGGGAGCCTCGTGCAGATAGATTTCGCGGAAGTGTGGATTGCCGCCGTGGTCCTGCACGCCCAGCCAGCCTTTCAAATGCCGGTGCTTGATCTCCGGCAGATGCGCGGTGTTGACTTGCTGCACGAGCTCGCCGTTGACCCAGGCGGAAATCATCCGCCCGTCGGCTTTGATCACCACGCGATTCCACTGGCCGGTCTTGTCGGCCCGCTCCAGCGGCGGCAAGTTTCCGTAGATGGCCATCGTGCTGTCTTTGACCAGGCCGGGGCGATCGAGGATTTGCAGTTCCATGCCATCGCCCGAGGGCCAGCCTCCTTCGGCCGTGCGAATGGCGACGCCCGAGTTGCCTCCCTTGTCGATCGTGTATTCGAACGACCAGGTAAAGTTCGCGTACTCGCGGTCGGTGCGCAGGTAGTGCAGGCCGGTGTGGAACGTGGGAATGACCTCGCCGTTCTCGACTTTCCAATCGCCCTTCTTGTTGTTCACGTGCCAGCCGTTCAGATCGTGGCCGTTGAACAGTGGATTACCGCGTGGCTCTTCCAGCCGCAGATCCTCGAGCGAAGCTTCTCCATTGGGCACGGCCAGCGACAGTCCGAAGCGGCGATTGCGGTCGATCTCCACTTCGCTCACCACGCGTCCGTCGACGATCACCGTCAATCGGCTGCCCGCGCGTCGAATGTCGGCTGAGTGCAAGCCGTCGGCGCTGGCCGCCTCGAGTTTGCTTCCCGAGGAAAGCGTTTGATCCCCGTCGCGCACAGCCCCGCAGCCGTCCCCTTCGGCAAGCGTCAGTTGCAGGCCGCTCCCGGCTGGTACATCGGGCAGACCAACCGTCCAGGCGCCCGAGCCGCGTACCGACCAATTGAGGCGTAGCTCAAAGTCGCCCACGGTCCAGCCCGACACGAGCGGCGTCGACTCGGCGTTGCCGGTCAAGCGGCCGTCGCTGATGATCCAATGTGCCGGCGGCTGGGCGCCGTACGTCCAACCGGCCAGCGAATCGGCCATCAGCAATTTGTTTCCGGTGGGAGCCGGTTCCGCGATAGCCAATGTTGCACCGATGGCCCACGCGCAGCCTATGCCAAAAATCCGCCAGACGTTGGTCATCACTAGGTTGTCCTCTCTCAGCTGCACGATGCCAGATGGCGGCGCGCGCTTGGTAACAATCGTTGTGTTTCTTGCTTGTTTCTCAAAGCCCCAAAAACTCTTCCAGCGCTTCGCGCATTACCTGCGGATCGGCATCGCGGCCGGTCCAGATGTGAAAGCCGATCACGGCCTGGTTCACCAGCATGCCCAAACCGTCGAGCGTCTGGCAGCCGCGCGATTGTGCGTCGCGCATCAGCCGCGTCTCGGGCGGATTGAACATCACGTCGGCCACGATCATGTCCGACTCCAGCGTTTCGACGACCAGCGGAATCCGCGCGTCGGCGTCGCTCAGGCCAATCGACGTGGCGTTGATGAACACCTCGGTCTCGGGCGGCACTTCGTAGTCGCCTTCCCAGTGCACAAACGTCGTGGGCACGTTCACTTTGTCGTTGAGCAGAGCGGCCAATTCCTGGCCCCGCGCTTCGTTGCGATTGACGATTGTGATGGCCGCCGCGCCGGCCAGGCCAATCTCGACGGCAATCGCCCGCGCCGCGCCGCCGGCGCCGAAGATCACCACGTTCTTGCCGTCGGGGTCGGCAACTTGCTTGAGCGACTGCACGAAGCCCTTGCCGTCGGTGTTCTCGCCGATCAGCTTGTCGTCGACGCGATTCACGCAGTTGACGGCGCCCATCAGCGTGGCGGCTTCGCTCGTGCCGTCGAGATACTGGATCACCTCGACCTTGTGTGGAATCGTCAGGTTACAGCCGCGAAAGCCCATCGCCCGCATGCCGCGAATGGCATCGCCGAGGTTTTCGGCGCGACTTCCAGCGTCAGGTAGCGCCAGTCGAGCCCCAATTGGGCGAACGCTTTTTCCATCATGTACTGGGTGGGGTTGCCGGCCACGGGCTGGCCAAACACGGCCACGATTTCTTGGATCGCAGGATGGGTCACGCGGGCGGAATCCTTGGCAGGTTCTGACGGAAAGTTCGCACGGCGAGCGCTGAGGCTTGTCTATCTTGATCGAGCGTCCAGGCGAATGCAACGCCCGGATGGCTGGCTCGCCCCAGCGGGCAGAACGGTCATTTTTGCCACGTTTGGCGGCGGTCGATTGCCGATTTCAAGGCACGAGAATTAGCGGTGAAATTCCCTGCAAGGCGACGCACGGCGTGTCCATCCGAACATCGTGACGATGTAGGCCAGGGTTGCCAGAAGCAAAGTGCTTGGCTCAGGAACCGGCAACACCGTCACGTACGGGTGTGCCCAGTTGGCAGACGACATGCCTGGAGCGTAGGCCTTCATGGCAACGGTGTACGTGCCTGGCGTGTAGAGATCCCACAGGGGGTCCACGAATAAACCGGCCGGGATGCTGATCGTGTCCATGACGGCCGTCAGCGGCCCGAAAAAGACGGCGTCGGCCACGTTGTCCTGATCGAAATCGAGTTCAATTCGGCCCCATCCTCCCGGCGGAGTAACCAACACAAGATAATCGAAGTTCGCGTTCGCACCTGCCACGATCGGCATGGCCGGAGCAAGAATGAAACCAGGATCACCCAAGTTTGGGTTCGAGGCATTCGGTGTGGGATCGATGATGTCGCCAATTCCGTCCGCGTCGGCGTCCGCCTGGTTGTTTGCGGTGCCTGGAGCATTGTCGAATAAATCGGGCGTGGCGTCTCCGTCGCTGTCCACGGTTAATTGCTGTGACGCAAGCACTAAACTGGATGCGTTCGTCGTGTCTGAAACTCCCAGTAGAATCCCCGCCGCCATTGCTACCATGGCCAGAATGTTTCTCATGAGCTGCCCAACCTATTGAAAATCGCCGATAAATCGAAGTGCGCACACGCGCAGTATCGTAGTTGTCGCAAGCCCCGATCGCAACAATCCGCACGCGGAAATGCCTGTCGTGAGTGATCTCCCTCTGGGATTTCGCGTGGAAAGCGAATTCGCCGGATCGCTGACGCCCCCTTACGGCAACCAGACTTTGGCTGGCTCGGCGGTCACTTGCGCGTCGCCGCGGCGGCGGGCCTTGATGCGCACGTAGGGGGCTACGTATTGGCTGCGATGCGCGAACGTTCCCGGGGCTGCGGTTTCGTCGGCGCGCACCGGTTCGACGAGGTCTTCGATCACGAAGCCGGCGCGGCATATTCCGCCGACGAGTTCTTCCCAGCGATGCAAAAATTCGAGCGTACCCGCCTCGCGATGCGAGCTGCCCACCACCGGCGGCAGCGGACCTCGGCGATAATACGGCTCGGCGACCTCGTATCCTCGTGCGGTTGGCTCGACCGAGGTTTGCAAACTCGTCGGTTGCTTGTGCTGACTCACGTACACGCCGCCGGAAACCAGCACCCGCGCCACTTCGCGAAAGACCTTGAGCACGTCAGGTACGTAACACGTGCTCACCGGATGGATCACGATCTCGAAGCTCGCCGGCGCGAGCGCCGAGAGATCGTCCATCGAAGCTTCCACGGTTCGCAGCGACAGGCCGCGCTCGGCTGCCACTTCGCGATCGATGGCGAGCATTTCGCCGCTGATGTCGACCACCGTCACCGTACTGCCGGCCGCGGCATACAGCGCGCTCTGCCGGCCGCCGCCGGCCGCCAGGCACAACACGCGCTTGCCCGTGATACTGCTGCCGAGCCAGCCGGAGGGATCGACTGCGGCCAATGGATCGCGAAATTCTTCGTCCGCTGCCGGCTTGGTGAAGCGTGCCCCGGCGCGTGCGCGCTTGTCCCAGGCTTGCCGATTGTGGTCTCGCGAAGAGCTCATGACTCGATTGAATCCGAGCCGATGGCGCGCTGTCAATCGGCTGCCGGCCCGGGGCTGCATTTGGGCTTGGCGTAATTTGTTGGCACTGGGTTGTCCAAGTAAAGCCGCTTACCTGAAGCGGGTTTGCGTTCAAGACCGTCGGCGGCGCCTGGCCGCCCCTGCGAACAGCACCAGTCCGACGCCGGCCAGCACCAGCGTCGCCGGTTCTGGCACGCTGTAGTTGAGTAAAAGCGCGTTACCGACTTCCGTCACAAAGAATTGGCCCGAATAGGCATTGGAGAAATGCGATAAGTCGATCGCAAAACTGCTGGCATCGAAGCCCGTGATTCCTCCACTGGCGTTCAGGAAGAGCCATTGATAGTCTTGCAAAGGGTTGAAATCGTAGACGTTTCCGGGCTGATCGTTTGGCGACAACGAAACGAGTTCGATTTGGAGGGGGCCAGCGAGTGCCGCCGTGCCTTGGATGTTCAGCAGGTCCCAACCGGCGGGACCGCCGGCGGCTTCCATTGCTCGGTTCATTTCAATCTGCAGCGTGCCGGATTGGAAATCGAGCGAACCGGCGGACAGCGTTCCCGGTGAGTTGCCTGGTGCGAGCATGCCCCCTTGGTTGGATAGCGTTCCGGTGATCGTGCCCGAACCAGACACAATTCCTGTTGGCAAATTGGTGACGTTTCCGATCACCGTACCGTTGTTGTCGAGTGTGCCGGAGTTGTGGACTTCGACGTTCGTGTTGTCAAAGTACTGTTGGAGCGTTCCGCCTTGTAGGTCGATCGTACCTCCGGCGTGATTCTCCACGGGCCCGGTCCAGACTCTGACCTTACTACCGTTGCCGATCGAAACCAGGCCGGTTCCCACGGCGCCGATGTCCAAGTTGTTGGCGATCAACTGGGAGCCCGAGGCGACCTCGATCGTTCCCATGGAGCCGGCGTTTTGCGCGACATAAACGTTGGCATTGATGAGGTCGACGACACCTCCCCCCGTCACCGAGAGCGTTCCGTTGCCAGACGCTCCCACGATCATCTTGTCGACCGATTGGCTGCCGAATTGTGCCGATTGCACGTGCGAGCCGGCGCCGTCGACGATGAAATGGCCCATGCTGCCGGCACTATTACCGATTGTGATCGTGCCGCCCAGTGAGGTTTGTGCGCCGTTTAGTACCGACATCGTTCCCGCACCGGCATCACCCACGGTAAGCGATAATTTGGGTAGCGTACCGGAGCTAAATGGTGCGAGGGTCGATTGCGATCCATCGACGATGACCGTTCCTTCGGAACCTTGTGCCTGGCCCACGACCAGGGGACCCAGCAGGTAGGCTTTGCCCCCGCCCGTAACGTCAAGCTCGCCGGTTCCCGCCCCGCCGATCGTGGCCGATTGCATGACATAGCTTCCCAAAGCCGAGGTCAGCGTCGATTGGCTTGCGACGTTGATCGTGCCATTTGATCCGGCATCCTCTCCCACCATTAGGTTCCCCGCCACATAGGCGACTGAATCCTGCGTGAGTGAGAACGTTCCGACTCCCCCCTGCCCGACGGTCAATCCGGATCCCAGTGAATAGTAGAGCGAGTCGCTGCCATCCAAGCTGAAAGTTCCGTGCGACAGGGCGTCTCTGGCGATGATTGTCGTACCAATCTCCTGCACGGTGCCCGTCAGTACGGAGAGCGTTCCTGTCCCAGCGGCGCCCACGACAATCTGCGCGGGCGAGTTACCGGGTTGAAACGTCGATGTCGACAACATGCCCTGGTTGATGGTAATCGTGCCTTGCGTGTTCGCCTGGGCGCCGATCCAGATTTCGTTTCCCATCAACGTCACGCTGTCGGTCAATGTTAGCTTGGCCATGTCACCTGAGTTGTTGCCGAGTTGAATGGCCGGCAGGTTGGGCTCAACAGCGTCAACGAGGCTACGAGTGACAGTCACGGTGTCGTTGTTGACGTAGACTTGACCGACGAACGCGTTTCCGGGTGAAACAGTGTAGCCGGCCGAACCCAGGTTGAAGATTGCCCTGTCCGACTGCCCTGGCACGCCGGTTGGCGTCCAATTACTCGCCGTACCGGCGCTGCCAGAGACCGGCGATTTCCAGTTGTAGTCCGCGGCCGGGGCCCGCGCCCGACAAAAAGGGATAAAACGAAAGCGGCGAGAATGAAATGTTCTTTCATGACAAACGGTCCCTGCGCCGCCAAAAGCAAACTGGTGCATGGGTATATCCACTCTCTTTCCGTGCGCATCATTCGGGCCAGAATGACGCACGAAGCCGTCGATTCGTGCCCGCGCAGAGAAATGGCCCAAATGCTACCAGGTGGAACTGCTCACCGGGCCGTAGCGACCGGCGGGAGTTACGAAAGAGAGTCCGTCGACAAGCTCATCGCGATGGATGATTGTCACCGGCTTGCTTCATCGGCGTCTTGATACATGGCCTTGGTTCATGTCGCACGCGTTTAAACTACCCCCACCGATGCGGGAAGTCAATGATTTTGGCCGTTAGAACATTAACATCGATGTGAGTAGAAAAATAACAAACTTGAGAATCAGGCCATTAACTCGCGGGAAGTCGTGGCCGTTGCCAGGCGGCAGGTGACTTGTTGGTTAGAGGTCAGGCGGCAGGATGACGGGGTCGCCGCCCGCGGCTGCCGGCCCATGCCAGCGCCAACAATCCCAGGCCGGCCAAGACGCTTGTGCCTGGTTCCGGCACGAGTATGAACTGCAAGTCGTCGATCGCAAACGTGCTCGGCGTGTTCATGCCGAAGGGCCCGGAGTCACTTGACGAAAGATTGAAATACAATCGCGTCACACTCCCCAGCGCTGATAGGTCGACGGGCGCCCAACTGTCGAGAATATAGTCGCTGGCGTTGTCGGCAAAGCGATAGTCGGCCAGATAGAACTCGACGGATCCAGGCACCAGGCTCCCTTGTGCATCGGTTCCGTAGATCGACAGCTTGAACCAATCGGGGTCGTTGCCGCTTGCTCCGCCGAATTGTTTGGCAAACGGGTTTCCGTCGCGCATCGTGGTTGCGGCATAGGTCATGTTCGTGACGTAAATGGACTGGGGATTCGCCGTCTGCGGAAACTCGAGATACGGCAGTTGGTCGAGCTGGTTCGGGTCCGACGGGCTGAAGTTGTCGACGTAGCCAAACGCCACGCCGAAGTTATCGCCGCCCGGATCATTTCCCGATCCGGCGTAGACTCCAAACTGATTGCCGTAACCGACCGTCGTGTTGTCGGTATCGTTGGAATAGGCGAAGCCGCCCCAACTGTCGTAGTTGGGATTGTATTCGTTGCCGAATTTTACGCCGCCGCTGGTGAAGCTGCCGACTTTCACCGGCAGCGGACCGCCGTACGGGTCGGGCTGATCCACGCCGGTCGGATCCGGCCCGCTCCAATGGGAGTTGGGGCCCAGTGGAAGATCGTCGAAGTTCACAATGTCGCCCCGTGCCGCCTGCCCGAGCGCCGCCAGCGTCGACGCCAACAGCAGTCCGCTCCTCAGATAGTTTCTTATCAATTTTTTCATGCTTCGGTGCACTCCGCGCGGTGTGAGTAAGTTGCCAATGAAGTTCAAGCAATACGAGCTAGGTGACGCGCCACCTGCCTCATCGTGTGTGTGTTGGAGATTGAGAAATACATCGTTGCCACCCGATCAAAAGTCACCGTCGATCGCTTCGCCGCCGTCGCGGGAGCAGAGCGCCGCCAGAGTCCGCACGTCGAGCTCTTTGTCGAGCAGCCGCGCGGAGCCATCGGCGAATAGCACCTGCGCACCCTCTGGGTGATAGCTGCTCAGTTCCTGACCGTAGTCGAAGAAGACGAAGGCGGGCGCATATGTCGCCGGGGCGTTGATCGGTCCCGACTGGTCGTAAAGATTGCGAACGCTGATCCACAGCGAATGGATTCCCTCGGGCGCCTCGCCAATGAGAATCGTGTGCGAAGCGCCGTCGAGGATGCCCGACAGGGAGATGTTGCGCTCCAGAATCATGACGCCGCGCTCTGGCACATTGCTTGCCGTGGGCGACCGCAGTCCGCGTTCGCCGCTGATCGCTCCATAATCGGTGCGTGCAAAACGATTCGACGCGGAAGCCGGTAAATCGGCCGACGATTTCCAGATGCTCTCTTTGGGCGACGAAGGGCACAGCACCAGGGCCAAGGGCGTCTGGCCGGCGTCGCGATTCGTAACGTCGGTATACGGCACGGTGCGATTCAGACGATCGTAGAGCGATTGCTCTTCCAAGTGGGGCAGGATCGAAGCGGTCCAACTGATGTTGGCGCTTGCGGCCGGCCACCCGCCCCGCGGGAAGACGTGAAACACGTCGTGATACGTTTGCAGCGCCACGCCGAGTTGACGCAGATTCGACAGGCACTTCGTCCTCCGGGCGGCTTCGCGTGAGGCCTGCACCGCCGGCAGCAACAGCGCCACGAGCAGCCCGACGATCGCGATCACGACCAACAGCTCCACCAGGGTGAAGGCGGCGATTCGGCGACGTTGATTGCTTGCGGACGGAGTCACGGCAAACGATGAGCGCATCGTCGTGGCGCATGCCAACGGCAACGAGCGGGGACGGCGGACAGATGCGCGCAAGCGCGTACGGTCAGACGGCCAAACCGCGTTGGGTTACAAGGCACAAGCCGACGATTAGCGGCGTCCTAATTGAGGCCTACGAACGGTCGAAAGCTCTCGTCCCTCGCGAAAACTTCCGTCAGTCAAGCGTTGGTAGGTCTTCTGACTCCCGAGCTGGGGAAGACTGGCCTTCTCGTTGCACGCGGGCAAAGTCTTGCGACTTCGGCCAGCTCAACAATGGCTAAGAAACAGCTTCCTTAAGCACTCGGTTACAGCGGCGGGGCCGTCCCGGAATTGCACCGGAGTTCCCTGTTTTGTCGACGTTTCAGAGGCAAACGCCGACCACCAACGCACGCTATGCGGGGTACTGTAGCAGGGTCGACAGGTACTGTCAAACAAGTTCGCCGCAGCCCGCCAAACGCGCGGCTCGTCAACTAGTTGATGAGTTTTCCGGGAGCGCCGTTGATCATTACGTTCTCCAGCCGGGCGATCGGCGGTGCGTCGGGGTTCCGCGTGTCGCGACTCGAAGAGAACAGCCAGACGCCCGGCTCGTAGAGATCGAACTTCCAATCGAACTTCGGGCGATCTCCCTCGATGATTTGCACGCTCCGCGGCGCCCACTGGCCGGAGGGCAGCTTGACGTAGTCGGAAAACACTTCGCGCATATCGCCAAACTTATGCTCCAAGGGGACCCACCGCCGCGGATCGATCGAGAGGATGCCATCGCGCACGCCACCCGATTGAAAGCCGCGCCATGTTCCCTGCACGCCGTTGCCGACGGAGTATCCCCAGCGAGTCGTCGTCGTATAGGCCAGCCGAACCACGTTGGGCTGAATCTCCACCAGCCGGAAGGCCACCGCGTTGCGGTTCGCGCAGAGCATGGCGGTTGCCGACGAATACGACAATCCATGCGCGACCCAATGATCGAACTTCTCCTGGTCCTGCTCGAACGCATAGTTGCGGCGATCACCGCTGGCGAAGCAGAAGTCGTAGCGAATGCTGGCGATTTCCGCTGGCGGCCGCGCAAACCACCACGGGGAGTTGGCGTCCAGTAGTTTCTTGAGGAGGTCGCGAGCTTCGGCCTGGTCTGCATCGGTGACGGGCGGCCGCGCCAAGGGGTCATCGCCCAGGACCTTGTCCTTGATTTCCTCGCCCGCTGCGCTGGTGATCGATTGCACCTCCAGCAGATTCAGATCGTTGGCTTCGTCCTGCCGAAATCTCAATTTCATGCGGTAGTTTTCCGCGCGCGGCAAGGTGAACGGCAGCGACCGGGCACTCAGCTTTTTGTCCACGGTCGCGGCAATCCACGACGCTCTGCCGACCGGCACATTCTCAAAGGTGTAATCGCCGCCGCGACTGGTTTCACCCGACGCCACGCCGTTCCACTCCTTTGCCTGATCCGATAGCGAAACGCTCGCCTCGGCCAGGTCTTCTCCTGCTGCGTCCACCAACTCCACGCGAATGGTCGCCGCCCGGGCCAGCTCGAAGTTCAGCTCGCGCGGCTCGCCGGGCAGAAAGACGACTTTCTGACCACCCCAGTGCCGCAGGTCGTCTTCAGCGGGTTGGCTGCGTGCCATGGCGAGGCCGCCCTGCCGGTTCAGGTTGGTTTCGAAGTAGCCGGGCTTGGACGCAGAGAGCACGGCCACTTGCAAGTTCACGGGATTGTCGCTCCAAATCCCCTCGCCGAAGTGCAGACGAAAGCGCCCGTCGGCGTCGGTCGTCGTCGATCCTCCGCCGAGAAGCGTGCCCTCGCCCGTTGCCGCCCGCACGATTGCGCCGGCGATGGGGCGTCCCTCCAAATCGATGACTTTACCGGTGGCGATCCACCGTAAGCGAGCATTGAGACCTTGATCTGCCGCGGGCTTGCCACGCAGCTTGATCGTGACTTCGGAGGTTTTTCCGCGCTCAAGCTCGACATAGACAGGCGTCTCGACTTGTTCGTAGTCGTTCTCGCCGGGCTGCTTTGCCGGTCGATGGGCATCGATGCGATGGCGGCCCGATAGCATGCCGTCGAACGTGATCGTTGCTTCCGGGAACTCGCTGCTGCCGTAGCGGTAGGACGGAATTCGTGGGTCGTCGCTGGTGACGCGCACGTCGGCGCCTTGGATGGGCTTGCCAGTCTGATCGTCGACGAGCTTAACGATCACTTTCGCACCTGGCTGCTCCGTCGTCTTCACGACCGTGGCTTGCACCGAGCCGTCGAGCGTGATCGGGTCGCTCAGTTGATAACCCGCGTCCCTGACGCGCGACCAAAACGCGCGGTAGGTCCCTGGCGCCAGGTGTTCCGCCCGATTCTCCAGCGGCGATTCGTTGGCGATGTGTCGCCAGCGGATGTGGTCGACGGTGTCGTTCCAGTCGCTTGCTTGAGCGGGTTCGCCGTCGTGCATGGCGCGAAAGAACGAGACAAAAACCCCGGGCGGCTCACCAAATGTCAACTGCTTACCGCTGGCATCGAACCACTCCACGATAAGCGAAAGGTTGGCTTTGGCGACTAGCGCCATCATGGGTTCGCCAAATGCAATCATGCTGGCGGTAGTGAACTCACGTTCATCTTCGCCCACCTTGATCGGTGGTTGATCGGGCTGGGCGGCCAAGGAGTTGCTGCCGATCCACAAGCCAGCGATCTTGTCTTGATCATCGAACAGCAGGCGCACGGAGAGGAAATGCTTTTGTCCCCAGATGAGCATTAGATCGGGAAGTTCCTTGTCGCCAAGCCGGCCGAGGTAGAGCACTGCCCGCGGCTGAAGCTTGCCAAATTGTTTGGCCAGCTTGTCGAAGAGCCGCGCGAGTCTCTCGCCGGTAAGAGTCTCGCGCAATTGCGGCGAAAACAGCTCCACGGCCTGGTCGTACTGCTGCCTAAGGAGATCGACGAAGAGACGCCTTGCCGCGTCGCGTTTTCGCTGCGAAAGCTTGTTTACGACGTTGTCGGTGAACGTGTAGTCCTTCGCCGATGCAGACTCTTTCTCTCCAGCAAGCGGAGTATCCCTCTCGCGTTGCTGTTTCTCCTCGGGCTGCATTGGAGGGGCCGAGTCCGACTCAGCGGACGCAATTGCTTCGCCGCGCGGCGGCGCCGGCTCAGCCTCGGCATGAACCAGCCGCGCGACCAGCCCGGCGGCAACGACAGCCGAAAGCCCCAAGGTCAGTGCGGCTCGCGTGCAGCCGCCTAGGCGGACCAGCGCTGCGCCGCGGCTCGATTCAATGGCGGTCAATCGCCTTTCGAGCTTTGTTGTCCGTACCACGGCCATCGCCAGGGTGAGCCTGTGTCGCGAGGCCATACGCGTGGCCATGGCGAGCAACGTCTCGGCATAGGCCCGGCGATCGGCGAGCAGGTAGATGGCAAAGTCGTCGCAAGCTCTTTCCCGCACCGCTGCGATTCGGCGGCCGATTGGCCAGGCAAGTGGATGGAACCAATAAAAAACGTGCACCAGATGCTCGACGAATTGCCATGCGCAATCGGCGCGCCGCACATGTGCCAGCTCATGCACCAGGATCGCATCGATCGCCTCCGCTCGAGCACGGTTGATCAAGTCTTGAGGAATCACGATCGCTGGACGCCGCCACCCGAGCGTAATCGGTACGGAGACTTGCTCGCTGAATAACAAATCCGGTCGGGCGCAGATGCCGGTTTTCGCGCGCCAAACCTCCAGGCGCGATCGCCACGTGGCTTGTTCCAAATGGCGTGCCGCGTCTCGTAATTTCGTTACGGCGACCAGATTGGCTGCCAGTCGCACCAGCGAGACGGCCGCCCCCAGCACGTAGGCGACCGTCAGGCCGCGCCTGATGATGCGAGTCCAATCTATCGGCGATGGTCTCGAAACCGTCGGCACGGCGATTGTTGCCGGTAGTGGCTGCACGTCGAAGGTCGGTGGAACGTATATCGGCTGAGCTTCGACGAGGTCATCCGTCACGACGGGTTCGTTGGTGGCTGCCATCTCGCCATGCGATTCGACTGGCGGCAGCAGCGGTATCTCCCAGCGCGGCATGAACATCGCCGTGGGCAGTGCTAACAGTAGGGCAATCAACGAGCCGTTCCACAGCGCGGACATCAATAGTGGCCTTCGCCGTGACAGGCAGTCGTCCGCGATCAGACTGACAGTCAGTAGTAATGAAACAACCACTAGCAATGCGATCAAAGATCCGTTCATGGTTTCCTCCCGCGCGGCCGGCCGCGTGATAGGTTCTTACGCAGGCGGGCCAATTCTTCCGGGGAAAGCTTTTCGTCCTCGACCAAGCGCATGACAAGCTGCTCTGCCGAACCACCGAAGAACCGCTTGAGCAAGCTCTGGGCGGCCCGGCCTTGCACTTTTTCGCGCGGCACGGCGGCTTCGTACAGCGCCGGTTGCCGGCCGCGAATTCGCACGTAGCCCTTTTGTTTGAGTACGCGCAGCAGCGTGCGCACCGTGGAATCGTGCGGCTGATCCGGTAGTGCTTGTCGGACGTCTTCGGCGGTGGCCGGCCCCTGGTCCCAGAGGACGTCCATCAATTGGGTTTCGCGTTCGGTCAGCAGATCGGAGGTCGGTCGGGCCATGTGAGGGATATCCAGCAGGCGGCAAGTCGTTAATGAATTAACAACATCGTACCGCGCTCCCCAGGACGCGTCAACGGAAATTCGTTACAGAATTAGCGCGGCCCCTGCTCCCTCGCTGGTTGCTCCTGCCGGTCGACGCTCGAAAAGCAAAGCACCACGCTGAAATAGAATGCGGCCGTGATGAGCCACAACGCCCATGGGAGCGGCAGCACGCGCAGCCCGGCCAGGCACGCACCCACGGCGGTCATTAGCAGCAGCATCCGCCACAGACTGAATCGAAAGGCTGCGGGCGTTTGGGTCATGGCGACTTCTGCCCGCGAATACCTGCCACGATGCGTTCCGCTTCGGCCCTGTCGAAATTCCCGGTGATCTGTGCCTCATGACTGATCGTCGAAACAATTCGTGGGGCACACAGCAGCTTGCCGTCGACGAGGATCGCCATGTGTTTTAGCAGGAATGCCTGGGTGAATTGTTGCATCTTCTTGCTTCCCTCGCCGGAAAAGACGAGGTGAATCGCCGCATCGCCCCGTTCGGTTTGGGTGACTTTCGCGCTGGCGACATCATCTCCGGTGAGCTCGGGCTTCGGGTGCAGATAGATCGGCTTCAGAGAGCCCGGAGGAGTGACCTTCGTCAACCCTGGCGCCGGTTCCGGATCGGCGCCGACAAATTCGATCTTTACCATCGGCGGATCAGCGGCTTTGGCCTCCGACGAGATAGCAGAGCAGGTCATCAGCGTTGCCAGCATCGCCATTCCGGCTGCCGTATTCTTTCGATTCATGACGGTGTGGCGAGTCTGCATCGATCCGGTCTCCTTTGCCGTCGAACGTTCAGCGCTGGTTTGTCCTCGTCGATTGCCCGTCGACCGTCGCAATTGTATTCGCTTCGCGACGGGACATATCGCAAAAAAAGCGAGCCAGGCACTCGGCCCGGCTCGCTTGGTATCTCAGCAAAATTGCATCTCGCCGCTAGTCCAAAAACCCGGCCAGCTCCTGGCTGCGGCTTGGCTGCTGCAGCTTGCGGACGGCTTTGGCTTCGATCTGGCGGATACGTTCACGGGTCACTTTGAAAATGTGGCCGACTTCTTCCAGCGTGTAGCTGTAGCCGTCGCCCAGGCCGTAACGCAGTTTGATGATCTCGCGCTCGCGATAGCTGAGCGTCTTGAGCACCTTGGCAATCCGGCCGCGGAGCATTTCCTGGGCGGCGCCGATGGCGGGATTCTCGGCGCCCGAGTCGGGAAGCAAGTCGCCAAAGTGGCTATCCTCACTGTTGCCCACCGGACGGTCGAGGCTGATCGGATAGCGGCTCATCGCCAGCACCCGGCGGGCTTCGTCGACGGCCGTGCCGGCCCGCTTGGCCGTTTCCTCGATCGTCGGCTCGCGGCCGAGTTCTTGCAGCAGTTGCCGCGAGACGTTGCGCACGCGCGACATGGTTTCGACCATGTGCACCGGAATCCGAATCGTGCGACTCTGATCGGCCACCGCGCGGGTAATCGCCTGACGAATCCACCATGTGGCGTACGTGCAGAACTTGAAGCCGCGGCGATACTCGAACTTATCGACCGCCCGCATCAGGCCGGCGTTCCCTTCCTGAATCAAATCGAGGAAGCTCAGGCCGCGATTGCGGTACTTCTTGGCGATCGAGACAACCAATCGCAGATTGCCCTCGGACAGCCCTCGCTTGGCCTGTTGATACAGCGAATAAACAACCTTCAGGTTCTGCACCCGATTCCGCAAGCTCTTGGGCGACTCCTGCGTGGCCCGCAGGATGTTGCGGTACTCGACGATCCAGGCCTTGCGCTCGGCGAGCGGTCCACGTGCTTTCTTGTGAGCGTCGATTTGCGCCTTGAGCATATCGACGCGGCGGCTGAAGTCTTCCAACACGCGAATCATCGGTTCGATTCGCTGGGTCCGCAGACCGAGCTCTTCGACGAGCTTGACGGCGCGGCGGCGGCGGCGGCCCAGGCGTTGCCAGGCAGCGCGGCGTTGCGACATTTTCTGCGACTTGCTGGTCGCCATTCGATAGTCGTCGCGGTTTTGCTTGAGCAGCGTGTCGATCGTCCGCAGGTTGTGCGGGAAGCGGCCGAGAATCTGGTCTTTCTCCAGCCGATCAGTCACCGAAACCTGCACCGTCCGATCGAACGGAAGTTCCCCGTTGTGCACCCGGCGGAGCACCTTCACGGCCACCTGGATGACGTAATCGCACTCGAGAAGTGAATGACGGAAGCGAGCGCGCGTCAGTTCAATCCGCTTGGCCAGAGAGATCTCCTCCTGGCGCGTGAGTAGTGGAATCTCACCCATCTGCGTGAGATACATCCGCACGGGATCATCGGACCACGACTCGGCCTCTTCTTCCGCAACAGCCAGTAGATCCTCGGACTTCGGATCCAGCTCCAGGTCCGCGTCGGAATTGACGTCGGCACCATCGATCTCGCCATCCAGATCCAGGTCGTCGGACGATTTGTCCGCCAAATCGTTTGCTTCGTCCGGATTCTGCGACGGATCGTCTTCCAATTCGTCCAAAATTGCGTCGTACAAGTCGTCACTCCCTACGGTGTAACTGGTGAATGCGTATCGCGAGCGTTAAATACGTCGGCGGAAATGACCGGCTGGACATGCTTCAATCATTTGGTGTGCGCTTAGGCACGGTGAGGTCACAAAACCTCCGGCCCACCCTGCGCTCCTGCGTGTAACGAACACGGGCGTTGATTGTTTCAGCACCGGTCTAGCCCCAACATTATCACTTCAAAGGTGGCGAAAATCCAACAAATTCTATCACCCGATTGTTGAGTCGCCGGTCGCGGCATTCATTTGGCAAAAGATTACGACTGGTGATTGCTCAATCATCCTTCCCATTTACCGTAAATTACCTATACGACCTTATTCGCACCTTTTTCTGCACGCAGTTGCCACGCTCGCGCGGTAACCGAAGCGTTGAATTCTAGTCACTCCAAAATGCCGGTCCAGTCTTGCCGCGATGCGCAACCAAGAATGCATCCGTGGCGTGTGTGTTCGATCCGCTGCCGTGCGTTGTCACCCCGGCGAGGGCCCGGTAGCATACAGCCAATTGGCGATTTGCTGGCACAGTGCGCGGAGAGGAAAACGGTGTCCAAACCCCTTGGCAACCAGGTTGCACTCGTCACCGGAGCCAGTCGGGGGATTGGCCTGGCGGCTGGCATTGCTTTGGCCGAAGCCGGTGCCAGGGTTGCCTTTAACTACTACGACCAGCCCCACGAGGCCTCGGGCGCGATCGAACGCCTGCAAGCCGCTGGCCACCAGGCCATGCTGATCCAGGGAGACGTTGCCGAGGTGGACGACGTCGAACGGATGGTCGCCGAAACGGTCTCGGCGTTTGGCCGCCTGGACATCGCCGTTGCGTCGGCGGCGTTCAGCCACCGCGAACCATTTTATGAGGCCGACCTGGACGCTTTCCGCCGGACGGTGGATGTGACGATGTGGGGACCGTTCTACCTGGCCCGCGCCGCCGCCCGGCAGATGATCCGCCAGGCCGAGTCGGGGGCTCCCCCTGGGGGCTCGATCGTGGTGATCGGTTCGCCCCACGCCTACACGGCGATCCCCCGCTCGATGGCCTACAACATGTCGAAGGCGGCCGTCGATCAGATGGCCCGCACCGCGGCCATCGAACTGGTGGAGCACCGGATTCGCGTCAACATCGTGACACCCGGCTGGACGGACACGCCGGGCGAACGAAAATTTGCCGACGACGAAACGATTGCCCGGGCCGCCGCCAAGTTACCTTGGAAGCGGCTGGCGCGCCCCGCTGAGATCGGTCGTGCCGTCGTGTTCCTTTGTGATCCGGCCAGCGACTATATTACCGGCAGCGCGCTGTTGGTCGACGGCGGCATCACGCTCCCTTGGTGGGCCAGCCGCGGATCGGGTGTTCCCGAGTGACGCTGATCCCGCTGGCGGCGGCCCAAGACATTATCAGTTGAGCGAACGAATGCCTGAGTATTTGCTGCCGTGCGAGTGCGGAGAACATACGATCGTATCGACCGCGCAGGCGGGCGAAACGGTTCGTTGCGTTTGCGGCAACGAACTGCAAGTGCCGACGATGCGCGGGCTGCAAGAATTGGAGCCGCTTGAGCGGGCCACTGCCGGCGATGCCAAAGCCGAGAGTTGGGACGATCGACACCGGGTCGCATTTCTGCTCGTGCTCGGCGCGCTGACTTGCGTGGGCGTGGCGATCTATTTGTGGGCTTCGCTACCGGCCCAGATCGTGCAGCCGACCAATGAGGAGTTCAATGTGGCCGTCGATGCCGCGGCCCCCGGCGAGCTAATGTTGATCCACAAAGAGGCGGCTACCGGTCGCCTGGGCAATCGAAATGACTTGCATGCCGTCCTCAAAATCCGGCAAATGATGCTGTGGGGCATGGGCATCGTGCTCGCGCTTGGCGTGGCCGCCCTGGGCTGCGCCGGCATCGTGCTGTTCAACCGTCCTCGGGCTCGGCGCTAACGCTTCGCTTCAGCAAAAGGAGATTCATGCATGCGAGCCGCCGTGATCAGACACACCGGTCCGCCGGAAGTTATTCGCATCGAAGAATTGCCGCAGCCAAAACCGACGGATTCGCAAGTGCTTGTGCGCGTCGAGGCGGTCGACGTCAATCCCATCGATACCTACGTGCGGAGCGGCATGGTCACAATGCCGCTGCCGATCCCGTACATCATCGGCTGCGACGTGGCCGGCACGGTCGAGGCCGCCGGCCCGGCGGTCACGCGGTTCAAACGGGGCGACCGCGTGTGGGGTTCGAACCAGGGGCTGCTGGGCCGGCAAGGCACGTTCGCCGACTACGCGCTGGTCGAGGAACAATGGCTCTATGCCACGCCGCCGGAAGTCAACAGCGAAACCGCCGTGGCGCTGGCGCTGGTCGGCATCACGGCCCACCTGGGCCTGGTGCGCGACGCCAGGCTTGCCGCCGGCGAAACGGTGTTTGTCAACGGCGGGTCCGGCGGCGTTGGTTCGGCCGTGTTGCAGATGGCAAAGGCCATCGGCGCCCGCGTGGTCACCACGGCCGGCACGCCCGAGAAGGTGAACCTTTGCCGCGAATTGGGGGCCGATCTGGCGATTAACTACAAGGAAGAGGACGTCGACGCGCGGATCAAGGAGTTTGCCCCGCAAGGCATCAACCTGTGGTGGGAAACCTTGCGCGAGCCAGAGTTCGACCGCACGATCGGATTGCTCGCGCAGCGGGGCCGGATGGTGCTGATGGCCGGACGTGATGCGCGGCCGCCGTTTCCGGTGGGACCTTTTTACGTGAAGGGCTGCTCGCTGCACGGCTTTGCGATGTTCAACGCGATGCCGCAGGAACAGCAGGCCGCCGCCGACGACATTAACCGCTGGCACGCCGCCGGCAAGCTGAAGGCGAACGTTGACCGCGTGATGCCGCTCGAAGAAGCCGCCGCCGCCCACCGCCTGCAAGAAGAAAACACCATCCACAAAGCCGGCACGCTAGCGGGCAAGATCGTGTTGAAGCCGTAAGGAATTCGCGCGTCGCCGCGAGATGGTTTTTGCGGCGCAATCAGCCTCAAGTTCAGGCCAGTGAGACGCTTTCTCGCCTGGACAGGAAATGGTCAGCACCGACGTCACTTCAAGTACGCCTGATCACTGTGTCGCCGAATGGCGCGAAGATTGACGGTTTCGATTCGCAGGCTTTAGAATCACCGTCCGGGTTGGTTTGCATCGGAACAAATGTTGTCGAGGCGAAGCCATGCTCACGATAACGCATCCTGTTGCCAACGACTCGCGCGACGGTGTCAGCCGTCGCTGTTTTCTCCGCGTTGGCACGCTCGCGCTGGGCGGACTCGCGCTGCCCGAGCTATTGCGTCAGCGAGCTGCCGCGGCGTCCAGTCAGCGCCGACCGACGTCGGTCATCATGATCCATTTGAGCGGCGGGCCGTCGCACCTGGACATGTATGACATGAAGCCGCTGGCGCCGGCCGAATATCGCGGCGAGTTCCGCCCCATCCGAACGATGGTTCCGGGGATTGAGATCTGCGAGCTCATGCCGCTGCAAGCCAAGGTGGCCGACAAGTTCGCCATTCTCCGCGGAGTGCAAGTGGCCAACCTGCACACGGGCAACATGTTCTACAGTGGATTTCCGTGGCAGGAGTCGCCGCGCGCTTCGGTGCCGGGCGAGGCCCAGCGGCCGGCCGTTGGTTCGGTTGTCAGTTTGTTGCGGCCCGGCACCAACGATTTGCCCCGCTACGTGAGCATCGAGAATCACCACGATTGGGAGCGTGCCTATTACGCTGGCGTTGAACACGAGCCGTTTCGCGTCGGATCTGCGAGCCCGCCCGAGGCCGTCGACGACATGGGCCGCAACCAGAACGTTTCCATCGAACGTCTATCCGATCGTCGCGCCCTGTTGGCCGCGCTCGACGACGTACGCCGCCGGCTGGAAATTGGCGCGGCCCGCGAGGTCGACCGCTTCCGGGCCCGGGCGATTGAGATCATTGCCTCGACGCAAGTGCGCGACGCGTTCGACAGCGCCAAGGAGTCGCCGCAGGTCCGCGCGCTATGGCGAGGGCAAGTACCATCACGGCCCGCACCCGGGACCCTCGCTGCTACTTGCGCGGCGGCTGATCGAGGCGGGAGTATCCGTGGTGACCGTCGGCGTGCACGGCTGGGACACGCACGCCTCCAATTTTTCCGCGTTGCGCGCCATGTTGCCGCCGCTGGACCAGGCGCTTTACGCCTTGATAACGGACTTGGACGAGCGCGGCCTGCTCGACGACGTGCTGATTGTGATGGGAGGCGAATTCGGTCGCACGCCGCGCATTGGCGATCAGACACCCGACGGCCGCGGCCACTGGCCCGAGGCCGGTTTCCTGTGGTTGGCCGGCGGCGGACTGCGTACCGGACAGATCGTCGGCGCCACCGATTCGCGGGGCGAAAAAGTGATCGGCAAACCGATTGGCATGAAGAGCGTGCTGGCCACGGTCTACCATCAGTTGGGCATCGATCCGGCCACAACGATCCTCGACTACAACGGCCGCCCGCAATTCGTGCTTGACGACCGCGAGCCGCTTCTGGAATTGTTGTAGCGAACCGACCGACTTCATGTCCGACTTCACCATTCGCCGCGCTCGGACCGAGGATCAATCCGCGGCCTACTATGTCTGCCTCAAGACCGGCGACCATGGCCGCGATGGCGAACCTTTTTATCGCGACGACCCCGAGGCGTTGGGTCGAATCTATGTCGGCCCATATCTAGCCTTCGAGCCCGACTTGAGTCTGGTGGTGGAAGACAACCAAGGCGTGTGCGGCTATGCCCTGGCGGCGCTCGACTCGCATGCGTTCTATGCGCGCTACGAACACGAGTGGCGGCCAAAACTTTGCGAGCAGTTTCCACGGCCGACCGGCGAGCCGACCACTTGGACGCGAGCGCAGGCCGTCCATCATCAGTATCATCATCCCGAGTATTTCTGCCCCGAACCGTATGCGTCTTACCCGTCGCACATGCACATCGACTTGCTCGAACGAGCCCGCGGCCAGGGTATCGGCCGCCGGATGATGGAACAACTCATGGACAGGCTCCGTGAGCGAGACTCCCCGGGCGCGCACCTAGCGGTCAGCGTTCTCAACACCCCGGCCCTGGGCTTCTACGAGCGACTGGGATTCCACGAACTTGCCCGCACAGGCACGTCAACTTCGGGAACGGTGTATCTCGGCAAGTCATTTCAGGGGTGACGCCGAAGCGACACCGATTCATCCGGATCGCTACGGCATGTTGGGCCTTCGCGAAGGGAATCGGCTAGAATGACTCCCTGGGTGATCCAGTTTTTGTCTGAGGTTTCGATTCGATGTCAGAACTTCCCCAGAAAGTCGCAGTGGTGACCGGCAGCACCCAGGGACTTGGTGAAGCCATTGCGCGAGAGCTGATCGCCGAGAAGATGGTCAGCGGCCTGGTGATTTGCGGCCGAAACAAGGACAGGGGGCGTCGCCTGGCGGAAGAGTTGACGACGCCGGGGTGCCGCACCGAGTTCGTGCCGGCCGATTTGATGCGAGTCGAGGATTGCCGCCGCGTGATTGAGCACACGTGGCGGACGTTCGATCGCATCGACTACCTCGTCAACAGCGCGGCCACCAGCGAACGGGGGACGATCCTGGACAGTTCGCCAGAACTGTTCGATCGCATCGTGGCGCTGAACGTGCGGGCTCCTTTCTTTCTGATGCAAGGCGCCTTGAAGCTGATGCTCGAGCGAAAGATTTGCGGCTCGATCGTCAATATCCTCAGCATGTCAAGCCACGGCGGCCAGCCGTTCCTCACGCCGTATTCGATGTCGAAGGGCGCGCTGGTCACGCTGACGAAGAACGTTGCCAACTCGGTGCTGGACAATCACATCCGCGTCAACGGCCTGAACCTCGGCTGGATGGATACGCCGGGTGAAGATGCGGTGCAGCAGCGCTTTCATCAAGCCGAGCCCGGCTGGCTAAAAGAAGCTGAACGCGCCCAGCCGTTGGGTCGCCTGGTCAAACCAGCCGAAGTCGCCCGAGTCGTCGCGTTCCTGTTGTCCGACCGCTCGGGACTGATGACCGGCGCGATCATCGACTTCGACCAGCAAGTCCTGGGCGCGCATTCGTAGGGCACGCTGCGCGAACTTCGGGTACGTTTGCATGGCTTGGCGTGCCCAGGCGCCGCCTGCGTCGACTTGGCAAGCAAGTCGTGCGCAGGCCAGCGCCCTCAGGCAGGTCGTCGGTTGCCGCGGCCCGTTCTATTGCGGCGCAGCACAACGGCCGACTGGTAGGCCGTCTGCTCTCCGACTACCTTGCATTGGTTTTTCCGCGAACCTTCGCCAGGATGGAATCCAGCGAGGTGCGCGTCTCGGTGTCGCCAGTTTGGCTGGCGATAAACGCAACCGCCGGTTCGGCAAATCGGCCGAGCGATGTCAGGTGCTTTTGAACTTCCTCGGCCGAAGGTCGGTTGCCGACCACGCCCACCAGCTGGTTCGTCAGCCTCTGGCAATCGTCCGGCGTGAGCGTTTCCAGGCGGCCCACGAGCACGCGCAGGCATTCGTCGGGTACAGGTTCGATCGAAAGCGGCAGCAGCTTGTCGGTTTCCTTGCTCGATATGAGGTACAGCAGCCGCGTGCCGTTTTCTCCAAACCAACTGCCGCGCCACGTGTTCACCATTGCCAAGGCTTCCTTATCAAAAAGACCCGTGGCCACCAGTGCGTCGGTCACCGCGTCGGCGAGCTGATACACCGTTGAATTGACGCTTGGCAGCTCGACTTCGAGGGTGGACCGCGGGCCAACCGACTCGATGCTTGCGAAGCGAACGCGCCGCCCGTCGACGCGCATCAGAAACAGCGAGCCGCTGGCCTCTGCCCCCGAGTTTGTCACTTCAAAGCGATCGCCCCCCAGCGCGACCAGCTTGATCGGCAGCTCAAAATTCCCCACGCCCCGGTAGAACAGGAACTTTTCGAAGTGGCTGATGTGATTCCAGTCGACCGTCTCGACGATCGCCGAGTCCGTTTCGCGGGCCCGCCCGTAGTGGTGTCCAGCGTCGACTGGCGGCAGCGAAGCCGGCGCGATCTGCCCTTTGGGAAGGCGGACACGCACGTCTGCAAATTGCCCGGGCGGCGTCAGGCGCACGGGACCCCAATCCACGAACGCACGCCCCCCTAGGCTCAAGGGGTTCTGACCGCTGGCGTCGAACCGCTTTGCCCTGGGATACCATTCGGTCAGCAGCCCCTGGGGAAAATCGACGCGCACGTTTACCGTCCGCGGTACGTCCGTGTAGAAGTACGTGACCGGCGTCTCCATCCGCTGCTGGGCAACAACCCGATCCTTCGCCAGCCACGAAGACGGTCTTTCGACGAACGGCGGCAGATCGCTCGTCACCAGCGGGCGGAAGTCGAGGTTGACGCCGTCGCTGCCGGAGAAGCTGGTAAAGGTGCCCCATTCGTGTACGACCAGCTTATCCGAGGGCAATGTCTTTTGTGTCGGCAGAGCATTTCGCGAGTCGCCCCCCTGTAGCAAACCAGGTAGCAAGCTGACGGAGACCACCAGGCATCCGGCGGCAAGTGCACTGGCCCAAATCGTCCGCGTTTTCCGGTTCATGGTTATTAACTCCGTGTCAAATTCATCGAGTGCCATGCAACGAGTGTCGCCCACCATTTCGTAGCGTTGGCGGCACGAGTTAATATGGCGGCCCGCGAGTTTTTTTCGGGCGCGACTAATAACGTGCGCCGGTCGCTCGTCATTACAATCAAGAGAGCGCGGCACGGAACCGGGCCGCGACAACCTGGAGCAAAGCGGATGTCGTCAGACAGCGACCTGGTCTGCCTGGTGCAGGGGGGCCAACTGGCTGCGTACGAGACACTGGTGCGCCGCTGGTCGGCGCGCGTGCTGGCGATCTGCCATGCCCGCGCTCGCTCGTCGCACACCGCCGAAGAATGCGCGAAGAGGCCCTGCTGCGCGGATTGCGCTCGATTGCCACGCTGGAAGATCCCGCCAAGTTCGGTCCCTGGCTGTGCGGCATTGCCTCGCGCGTCTGCCTCGACCGACTGAAATGCGGCCAGGCCCAGCAAGTATCGCTCGATGCACTCACCGATGGACGTGCCGACCAGTGGGTTGCGCGCCACGGCCCAACGCCCGATGAGGCGGCGGCGCAGGCCGACGACGAGCGACGGCTGCTGGCGGAAGTCGCCACGCTGCCGGAACCATTTCGCGAAGTGATCCTCATGTACTATTACGATGACGTTACCTACCAGGACCTGGCAACCGCGCTGGGCGTTTCGGCCGCGACGATCAACGCGCGCCTGACCAAAGCCCGGGCCATGCTCCGAGAGCGGCTTAGCGGGATGCAGAGGTAAAACCCCATGCACTGCGAAGAATTTCTGAACCAACTCAACGCCCGCAACGACGGTGAACTTTCCGCCGAGGCCGAAGCCGGGCTCAATGCGCATCTGGCCGCATGCTGGCAGTGCCGCGAGGCGGCCGAGGGCCTGCGAACCATCGACGTCGAACTGCGGTGCGCGTTTGTCCCGCGGCGCGAGGCGGCCGAGCGGATGGCCAAGCGTGCCGTGGCCATGGTGCGCGCCTCGAGTGACATTCCCGTGTCGCGTGCTCTGCCCGCACCTCCGGCCGCGCGCCCGGCCTGGGGGCAGATATTGTTGGCCACGGCCGCGGGGTTTTTGCTGGCGGTCGCTTTGCTTCGCCCCTGGCAATCCAAGACCCTTGTCCCGGCACGGTCAGCCGCATTCGAACCGATTGCGCGTCTGGCCGTCGCGTCGGCGCCGGTCGAGGTGCGGGCGGCCAGTCAAATTCCCGCGTTTACCTGTCAGCCGGCCACACCGATCCAGCGCGATTCGGTGATCCGCACCGGTCCGACCGCACAATGCGAAATCGCGCTGGCAGGCGGCAACGCGCTGCGGCTCGACCGCAATACCGAAGTCACGCTCCGCAGGCCTAAAGTGGTCGAAGTCAAACAAGGACGTCTCTGGTCTCGCATTCAACCTGGCCCGAGCGGTCTCGAATTTCCGACGGCCGGCTGCACGATCGTGGCGAAACAGGCAGCCGAAGTGGCTCTCGAATGTCAGCCGCCAGCGGTACGCCTGATCGTCATCGGCGGCGCGGTGAATGTCGAGGCCGGCAGTGAGTCGGTGGAGGTCGGCGCCGGCAAACAGGTGCGCATTGTCCGTGGAAAAGTTGAAGCCGATCCGCAGCCGCGCGACGCACTCTTGGAAACGGCTTGGGTCAACGGTGTGCTGGCGCTGCGCGGCTCGAAGAATCCGGAGCTGGTCGAGCGCGTCGATCGGTTGTTGGCCAATGTCGGCGCGGCGAAGTTGTCGCTGCTTTACGAAGACGAACTCCGCCGGCTGGGCGATAGCGCCGTGCCGCCGCTATTGGCTTATTTGGAGTCGACCCGCGCCACGCCGAACACTCCCCAACGAGCCACCGCGGCGCGGATCGTGGCCGACGTGGCGCAACCGCGCTGGATTGCCGACCTGATCGCGCTATTGACCGACGCTGGCGCCGACGTGCGGTTCCATGCCGCGCGGGGACTCGAGCGGCTCACCGGTCGCAATCAGGGGATTCAACCCGTGGCCTGGCAATCTCAGCCGTGGGCAAGTTGCGAGAGCGCCTACGAAAAATGGCGCAAGTGGTGGGACGCCAATCGCGATCAATACGCCAGCACCCGCGAGGTTCCGCAGCCAGCGTCGGCGCCGTTCTAGCGGGGCGACTTTGTTGGCCGTCACGCGTGAAATCGACCCAGCCATCCCAAGCCGACAGACCCGATCGCCTGCACCTTGCTCGCCTTGCGCGCGTGCTATAGATTATCGCGTGGCCGTGACGGGCGGCCGACGGTCCGCGTGGAGGGTTGAACCCACTCGTCAACGTCTCCTGTTTTGATGACCTTCTTTCTGCCCGTGAGATGCGGACGCCGGGCCTGTTGAAAGAAGGTGTATTGATGCCTCGCCCGCTTCCGCTACGCGTCAGTCTCGAGTGGCTCAAGAAGCTCTGCAAACAGCGACTCGACGAGCTGCGAATCGAACGTCCCACCGCACGTCTCAGCGCTGCGCAATTGGCGGTAGCACGCGAGTTCGGGTTTCCCAGCTGGCAGAAACTCAAAGTACACGTCGACAAACAGCGCGAAAAACTCGACGCGCTGGTACCGCTCGACGTGCGCAGCCGGGCCGCTGGCGAGGTCGTCGCTCCTGACGATCCTGATTTCGCGGCCTTGCTCGTTGCGATCGCCGCCGGCCAGGCGCAGACGGTCGCGAACCTCGTGGCACAGAGACCCGCGCTCGCAGTTGCGCGGGCGGCGGATGGCCAAACGCCGCTGCATTTGGCGGCCCGATACAACGACGAGAACATTGCCGCGGTGCTCGTCGCCTATGGAGCCGACGTCGAAGCCAGGTTCGGACAGTCAAGTCATACGGCCCTCTCGTGGGCGGTCACCTGTAGCGCGCTGGATTGCGCCTGCGCGCTGGTCAAGCTCGGAGCCGAGCCCGATTTGTTTTGCGCCGCGGGACTCGGCGCACTTGAGGAAGTGGACGCTTGCTTCGATTCGGCAGGCAGGTTGATTCGCGAATCGCGCAGCGGCAGCAGCCGATTTGCAGCCGACGGATCGCGGCTCCCGTCTCCACCGGCGACCGCGGGGGAGCAGGTGGCCGACGCGCTCTCGATGGCCTGCCGCAACGGCCACGCTCAAGTGGTGCGCTATCTGCTCGAAAAGCAGCCGGACTTGTCATTCAGGTCGTACCTGGGAGCCACCGCGTTGCACTGGGCGTATTTCGGCGGCTCGCGAGAGGTGATCGGACAACTGCTCGAGGCCGGCGCCGATCCCACGGCGCGCGATGCAACGCTGCATTGCACGCCGCGAGCGTTTGGTGTTGCCGTTGCCGCGAGCTGGGGTTTTGACTTCATCGTGCGGCGGCTGCTCGCCGACGATCCGCAGCTGGCCAACGCCGTCGACAGTCACACCAGCCCGCTTCACGAGGCGGGGCGCGGTGGCCATTCGCAGGTGGTGCGACTGTTGTTAGAGAATGGTGCAAATCCAGATGTCCGCGATGGCGACGGAAAGACGCCCCTGGAAATTGCCGTCGCGCGTGGCCATGAAACGATCGTGCAATTGGTTCAGGGTTTCTGACCAACACCGATTTATCTTTCGGCCGCGCGACGCGGCTGGTAGATTGATAGTTGGCCTCTGTGCGCGGCGACAGGTCAGTCTCACTTTCCGGAATAGAGCCCGTGCATTCGATTACTGTATCGCCCGCGTTGTCAGCTGACATTCCGGCAGTTCGCGCGGTCAAGGTGACGAAGGTCTATGGCGCGGACGACGCGCCGGTGCATGCGTTGCGCGGAGTTTCGCTAACGCTGGAGTGCGGCCAGCGGGTGGCGATTCTGGGTAAGTCCGGTTCTGGAAAATCGACGCTGTTGAACCTGCTCGGCGGGCTCGATCATCCGACTTCGGGGCAATTGGAGGTGGCAGGCCACGATCTCGGTCGCCTGACTGCCCGCGAGATGGCCCGCTTTCGCACTTCCAGCGTCGGCATGATCTTTCAATCGTTCAATCTCATTCCATCACGCACCGCGCTGGAGAATGTCGAGCTGCCGATGATCTTCGCAGGCCTGCCACCCGCTGAGCGGCGCGCGATCGCGGGCGAATCGTTGGCGGCTGTCGGGCTTGCCGATCGGATGCGGCATCTCCCCTCGCAATTGAGCGGCGGCGAGTGTCAGCGAGTAGCGATCGCCAGGGCCCTGGTCAATCGGCCAACCGTGGTGTTGGCCGACGAACCCACGGGAAATCTCGATAGTCAGACGGCCGCTGATGTGATCGGGTTAGTGCTCGAATATGTCCGCCGTCGCGACGCCACGTTGATTCTGATTACGCATGACGCGGAGCTGGCCGGCCAATGCACGGATCGCATTTTGCAGATTCAAGACGGGCGATTGAACGCATGAACGCAACGACCCCACGGCAGTCCATCCGCCTCGGCGACCAGCTCTCGTTGCCTTTGATTGCCTTATGGCAGCAGAAGTCGCGAACGTTGCTGACTACGCTCGGAGTCGTATTCGGCAGCTTCGTGCTGGCTGCCAGCTTGTCGATTGGCCAGGGAGTGCAGGACACGATTGACGCCATCTCACGCCGTAGCGACATGCTGCGAACGATCGTCGTTTCGCCAGAGTGGCGGCCGGCCGAGTCGAAAGTCAACAGCATGCCTGTGTCGGGCGACATGAGCGAGGCCAAACGGCAGCGCATTCGACAAGCCCTCGCAGAACACGAGCGGCGATACAATTATCAGAATACGGTCGAGCCGCTCACTCGAAGCCGTTTGGCCGAGCTGCAGGCATTCGCTCACGTGGCCGTGGCGGTGCCGCTGCTTCAACTCGGCGGTCAAGCGATCCTCGACGGTAGAGACGAGCGGACCGGTCTCGCTACGGCTCGCCCCGACGACGAGGCCTGCACGCGGCGATTGGTCGCCGGCCGAATGTTCCATGCCGCGGACGAATCGGCGGTCGTAGTGAGCGAGTTTCTGTTGTATCAACTCGGCATTGCGGACGACGACGACGTGGCCCGGGCCGTGGGGCGGTATCTTCGAATCGAGTTTCGCATCCAAGCGCCCCATCCAGGGTTGGTCGTGCACCTGGTCAAATCCGACGACAGTTTCGCGACGCGCGCGGAACAAACGGCGCTGGACAAGGTGACGAAGAATCTTCCCGGCGTGCTCGACCAGCTCGATTTGACTGCGGCGGAGATCGAGCTCCTGAACAAAGCAATCAGTCAGGAGGCCGCACCCCCATTTGTTTACGCGGCGGAATTGCCCATCGTCGGCGTGGTGCGGATGCCGACCGACGACGACCAACGTGGGCTGTGGGAGCCCTTGGCGGTCAGGAACGATTGCATCGTCCCGTACGAAACGGCGATGAATTTGGCCGACGATGCATTCGGACCAGAGAAATGGGATATCGGTCAGGTGATCGTGATCGTCGATGATGAGGAGCACACGCGCGCCGTTTACGACCGCATCAAGGAAACGGGGCTATCTGTATTCGCGCCTTTGGACGAGATCGATCGCCAGCGGTTGACGTACCTGCTGATCTTCGGCGGCATGACTTGCGTCGCGGCCGTGGCCCTGCTGGTGTCGGCCCTGGGAATCGCCAACACTATGCTGATGGGTGTGTTGGAACGAACCAGGGAAATCGGCATTATGAAGGCCGTCGGTGCCGCTCCGGGGCAACTTATCTGCGTGTTCTTGATCGAAGGCGCGCTGATCGGCCTGGTTGGGGGAACTCTGGGACTCATTGCCGCTTGGGGAGCATCTTATCCTGGCGAGGCCTGGATCCGCGGAATGGTCGCCGGAAAATATCCCTACGAGCTTGAAGATTCGCTGTTCGTGTTTCCGGTGTGGCTCGTGACTGCCGTGCTCGCGTTTGCCATCGTGGTTACGACGCTGGCCGCCGTTTATCCGGCCAGGCGCGCAGCGCAAATCGACCCTGTTGCTGCCTTGCGGCATGAATGAATGCACCGCGAATCGGTTTGCCTTGCGCTCGTCGCGATTTGTCCAGGAACTTCATCCGGTCACTGCCCTACCGGATCCGCGAAAACGCCCCCTGCCCGTGGATGTTCAGGTTTTCGATGAGGATGCGGTCGGCCTTGCCGTCGGGGGCGACGGTGAACACGACGCCGCTGGGCAAATCGTCTACTGCGCAATCCAGGCGTTCTTGGTTTTTCCAAGTCTGTCGACTCCGTATTGACACCACGTTATGTGTCAATACAATGACATGTGCTAATAAATTGACATGTATCAGCGACTCAGATTTGTGGAAGTCGTTCGAATGGTTCCCAAAAAGAAGATTTCGCGGAAGCTAGCTCCTCGCGAGGAGCAGATCATGAGTGTTGTTTATCGCCTGGGCAAAGCCTCGGTGGCCGAGGTCCGCGATCATCTCGCCGACGCGCCTAGCTATTCCGCGGTCCGCACCATGCTGGGACAGCTTGAGCGGAAGGGCTATCTGCGACGTGACCGTACTGACGTGACGCATTTCTATCAAGCGGTGAAGCCGCAGAAGGTTGCCGGCCTGTCCGCCTTTCATCGGCTGATTGAGACGTTCTTTCCCAATTCACCGGGCGATGCTTTGGCAGCGTTGATCGACGACTCTGCCAAGAAGCTTTCCGACGACGATATCGAGCGGCTTGAACGAGCAATCCGACGCGCACGCACGAAGGAATGACGAAATGGCCACGCAACTCTTCGAGCATCTTCCGCTGGTGAATATCGCGGTCCGTTCGTTTCTGCTGCTGGCCATTACGCTCGGCGTTGCGAGCGCCTGCCGACGGCGCTCGGCCGCCGTGAATCACCACATTTGGGCGCTTGGTTTCGCCAGTTGTCTCCTGATCCCAATGGTGACGCTGCTGCTGCCCAACGTGGCGTTGCCGTTGCTGCCGTCTCAGGATTCGCAACCGGCAGCCACGGCCACTGCCAGCGTTCCGATTCGAGAGACTGCTCGCGCGGACGCTTTCGCCTCTCAGGCGGGCCGCATGCCGCAAACCCCTGCATTCGCGGAGATTCCGCCTGCGATCGAGTTGGCGCGGAAGAATCGGGAACGGCGAGCTCAAGCACTGTCCACGGCTGCCCGCAGGGCGATCGAATGGCCCTCGCCGGCGACATGGTTGCTGGTCGCATGGTGCGCCGGAATGGCCATTGGGGTTGCGAGATTCCTTCAGCAAGGTGTTGCCGTGGCGCGCGCTGTGCGCCACTGTGCGAAGGTCGAAAGCGAAAGCTGGTGCCAATCGCGAGACACGGTTGCACGGCAACTGGGCGTGCGGCGGGTTGTTCCGCTGCGGTCGCATTCCGGAGCCGTTTCGCCGATGGTAGTTGGCTGCTGGCGCCCAGTGGTGCTTTTGCCGAGCGATGCCGACAAATGGACGATCGACCGCCGGCGGCAGGTCTTGCTACATGAACTGGCCCACGTGCAGCGCCGCGACGTGCTGACGCAATCGATCGCGGGGCTGTGCTGTGCGGTGTACTGGTTCAATCCGCTGGCCTGGTGGGGCGCGGCCGAGATGAAACGGTTGCGAGAGATTGCCTGCGACGACGTGGTGGTCGCGCACACGAGCCGGCCCAGTAGTTATGCGGAGACGCTGTTGAACGTGGCGAAGGAGTATCGCTGTCGGCAGCGGGTTGGCACGGTGGCGATGGCGCGCACGGCGCAGGTCGAAAGCCGGATCCGCGCGATCCTGGACGCGACGCGACGCCGGGCATCGATGTCGAAGCCCGTGGCCCGCGTGGTTGGAATTGCGGCGATTGCGATCTCGATCGTCGTTGGTTCGTTGCAATTGACCTCGCGTGCGGAGGAGCAGGAAAGTGCCGCGGTAAAGCAGCCGGCCACGGCGAAGTCGAACGCAGAAAAGACGCAAACAGAGAAACCGCATACAGAAGAAACGCCCGGGGCGGAAGATCCCAGCGCGTCGCGGACGATGGTGATCCGCGTGCTCGACGAGGCGGGAAAGCCAATACCCGAGGCGAACGTCTATGCGAGCATCTGGGCGGTTGATCCGGGGTCGAAGCGACCGCCGAACCGCAACTACACGGCAAACGAGCGGGGGGAGGTGCAGGTCGAGATTTCACAGCGGCTGCGGATCCTTCGACTGTGGCCTTCGAAGGCCGGCTATGTGCCGCAGTTTGTGAATTTTGCCGAGGGAACGCACGAGGATGGCCGCTTGCTGCCCGAGACGTATGAGTTTCGGCTGCAACCGGGCACGCGTCTGAGCGGGGTGATTGTAGATGAGGAGGGGACGCCGGTGTCCGACGCTCGGGTTCAAGTGAAGGTAGTATCCGACTACGAATACTGGGGTGCGAATCCCCAGCCGATCGTGAGCACCTGGCTTGCCGAAGATGAGGGGGCAGCGGTTACCGACAAGGACGGCCGATGGGAGATCGTTAACGCGCCGGCGCCGCGCGAAAAGTCCGACTACCGTTTCCAGTTGATGGTTACGCATCGAGACTTTGCGGGCGACACGAAGTACGGCGAGTTGCAGACGCAGCAGGGGATCACGACCGAAGAGCTACGGGCGGGTACGGCCCGGTTGACGCTGGATCGCGGAGTCGCGGTAACCGGATCGATCACCGGGCCGGACGGTCATCCGGTGACCGAAGGGCTCGTTGTCTGGAACGATCGACCGTACTGGGGACAAGCAGTGAATGAAACTCAGATCGACGCCTCGGGCAAATACGAGACCTTGCGGCTCGCGCCGGGCGAGTATCCGATCACGGTGCTGGCGCCTGGTTTCGCGCCGGAGCAGCGAAAGATTCGGGTGAACGCGGCGCTCAAGGCGGTGGATTTCAAGCTCCAGCCGGGCCATTCGATCACAATCAAGATTGTCAACCAGCAGGGCCAGCCGATTCCGGAAGCCAGTGTGCAGATTGGCGAGTGGCGAGGAACCGAAGCGATCTTCAACCAGGACCATCCGAACGTTCCGGATTCCAGAATCCCGCGCAAGGCAGACAAGGACGGGATTTATCGCTGGGCCTGGGCTCCCACGGACGGGGTGGGCTACCGCATCGGCGCGGTTGGGTATGCGATGAAAGAGTTGACGCTCGTCGCCAAAGCCGAGCCGCACACCGTAGTGCTATCATCGCCGGTCACGATCTTTGGACGCGTCACCGATGCCGAGAGTGGCAAGCTGATTGAGCAGTTTCGCGTGATTCCGGTCAAAGCGTTCCGCCCCGACTTTTACTCGACCGATTTTCAAGACGGGAGTGTGGCCGAGGGAAAAGACGGCGACTACAAGATCGAATTCGATACCTATGGACCGACGGGCAATCGGTATCGTGTGCGGATTGAAGCCGACGGATATCGCACGGCGCTCGGCGAGAAGTCGCTTGGGGACGGGGATCCGCCGCTCGAGGAGAACTTCGCGCTCGAAAAGGTGCCCGCGCTGCGGAGCACGGTTGTCGACGTCAGCGGTGCGCCGGTCAACAAGTTCACCGTTGCGGTCGGAACGCCGACCACCTCGCCGCACTTTAGCGTCGATCGGCATGAGGCGGAATTTGGAATCACCTTCCCGGTCGTCGGCAAGAACACCTTTGACCTGCCGGCGACGTTCGAGCCGCAGCGGATTCGGGCGTTCAACAAGACGGGGTTTGCCGAAGTGTATCGCGAACGGGATGAACCGATTGAAACCATTACGCTTCGGCCGTGGGCTTCCGTATCTGGACGCCTTGTGCAAGACGACAAGCCGGTTGCCAACACGGGGATTTACCTTTTGCCGCTGGCCCAACGCGCGCTGACGGAAGCGCGGTTTCAGGATGGATTCTCGACCAAGACCGATCTCGACGGCAACTTTCGGTTCGAACGGCTGCCGCCGATGCGCGCATCGGTGCGACCCGCGCTGGGCCCCTGGGAGGACTCGGTGCTGACCTCGGGCGAGTCGGTGCCGCTTGATTTGAAGGCGGGGGACCAGGTTGAGCTATTGCTCGGCGGCGACGGGGCGACGGTGACCGGCCGCGTCGTGGCGACCGGCGGCGACAACGACTCGCTCAGTAAGCGCTGGTCGCTCAACTATCTGGTCAGCCGTAGCCCCGGAGTTGCGTATCCACGCGACGCGGAACCCTTGAGTTTTGATCCCAATGGCCCCTTGGATACAGCCTGGCTGCGGGAGCCTGGTTTTTCGGCCTGGGTGGCGACGCGGGAGAACCACTTCGTGAAGCTTACTGAGGATGGTCGCATGCGGATCCAGGGAGTTCGTCCAGGCTCATATGATCTGGTCATTCAGCTCTACGAACAACCCGCCGGCTGTCTTGTCGAGAGCATTGGTGCGAAGGTCATTCCAATCACAATCGCGGAAAATCAGCAGTCAGGCGAAGTGTCGCTCGGCGAAATCGATGTCCCCTGCCGGCGCGGTCCACGAGTCGGCTCCGATATGCGCGCATACAAATTTACCGATTCCGAGGGGCGCGTGCGGTTAGTCAACGAAATGACGGACCGCTATGTACTCTTTCACGTGTGGGCCAGCTGGTGTAAACCGTGCCTGGCAGCCATGCCCCAAGTGATGTCGACCGTGCTACAACGTTCCAATAGCCCACTGACGGTCGTCGGCTTAAACGTCGATAAAGACCCTGCCGCGGCCAAGTCGCTCGCGCGAGACGGCGGCTGGAATTGGGCCCAGAACTATCTCGGTGACGACTCCGACATGATGCATCAATTGGGGATCAGCTCGGTTCCGGCGTACTATCTGATTGGTCCTGACGGCAAGCTAGTCGGTTCGGCGAACGCGTGGCAGGAGATTGAACAGCTCCTTAGCGCCAAGCTTCGATAGGGTCTGGACCTTCATCCGACGAAATGATGCATGCATTCGGCGCAAATGTCTGGTCGCGCAGCGACATTGCGAGGCCGAATCGCATGCGTCGAAGCGACCCACTTGCCGACTGCGATTCCCACCACCTACTCCACACGCGAAAACGCCCCCTGCCCGTGGATGTTCAGGTTTTCGATGAGGATGCGGTCGGCCTTGCCGTCGGGGGCGACGGTGAACACGACGCCGCTGGGGCCGCCGGCCGATTCGCCGGTGGGTTGGTAGATGAACGTGTCGCGATCCCAGTGCCGGAGCGGAAACTCTCGCAGCCTGGGTCCCATCCGTAGCACGAGCGTTCCCTGCTGCTCGGCCAGCTCAATCGGGCCGAAGAAATCATTCTTATACGTGCCTGTGTAAGCCGAGAGTGCGAGCGCCGGCGTGGGCTTTGCGGGCGCGTGGCTGTAGTCTCGTTCGCTTCCCAGCTCGCGTTTGAGTTCTTCGTCGAACATGCGGTTGGCGAACTCCACCCAGTCGCGCTGGAGCTTGCCGTCGAGCACCAGGTCGAAGAAGCTCTCGGTCAGGCCTTCGGGCACGCCGGTGGGCGCGGCGTTCGACAGCACCGTGATGGCCAGCTCTTCCGACGGCAGCATGGAAATCTCCGTGCGCATGCCCAGCGAGAAGGCGCCTGAGTGCCGGAAGAACGCCCGGCCGCCGCGCTCCACGCTCACGTTCCATCCCAGCCCATAGGAACCGACGCGCCCTTGTTCGGCACTAAAGTTCGTCACGATCTGCGGCGTATGCGTTTCGGCCAAGGCCTCGGCCGCAACAAGTTGCTGGCCGTTCCACTTGCCTTCGTTCAATTGCAGTTGCATCCAGCGCACCAAGTCGTTCAGCGTCGAGCTGGCGCCGCCGGCCGGAGCCTGGGCATCGGGCTGGCGAATGTTCGCCGCGGCCCACTTTCCGTCGACGCGCACATGAAGCATCGCCCGGTTCTGCGCCTGCTCGTAGTCGGCAAAGCGATAGCTCGACGAAGTCATCCCCAGCGGCACAAATAGTTTCTTCGCCGCCAATTCATTCCACGTCGTGCCGATGGCCTTGGCCGCCGCGTAGCCCGCCTCGCTATAGCCAAAGTTGTTGTAGGCAAACTGCGTGCGAAAGCTACTATCCGGCGGCTGAAATCGCAACCGCCGCAGAATCTCCGGTGCGTCGTAGCCGATGTCTTCCAGCAGATCGCCGGAGTGATCGGGCAGGCCGCTGCGATGGCAGAGCAAGTCCCGCAGCCGCAGCTCGCGCGTGACGAACGGATGATACATGCGGAAGTCCGGGTCGTGATCGATCACGCGATCATCCCAGCCGATCAGACCCTCGCCCACCAGCGCCGCCAACACGGTCGACGCGATCGGCTTGGACATCGAGGCCACCTGAAACACCGTATCCGGGTCGATGGGGTCCGCCTTGCCCGCCTCGCGGACACCAAAGCCGCGCTTGTACACCACCTGGTCGCGATGGACCACCGCCACCGCGATGCCAGGCACGCTGGTGCTCTTGAGCGTCTGCTCGATCAGCTTCTCTAATTCTGCAACCGCCGATCGAACTTGCTCGGGCGCAACGTTGCCGTCGCCCTTCGCCTGGGGGGCGTTGGCCATCCCGATCAACAAGCACGACAACAGCGTGCACAGAGCGGTTCTTAACGCGGAATGCATCATGGGGACCTGCAAACTAGTTACGGTGTGAGTGAGCGATTGGTGTCATCCTGGCTGGGGCGACGCAAGCAATTGCGGCAAACCATGGTGAAATGCGCCGCGCCTTCACAACTATAGTTCATTCCAACCGCGCAAATTCCGCAGGTTCTGCTGGCGAAGGCGCGGGATGTCGTGTGGCGCTGGTTGCGAGCCAACTTTAAGAAGCGAGGGAGATCATCCGGAATGCTGCCAGGACAATAGCGACTACCACGATCAAGGTCAGCAGCATTGCGAGACTGACCTGCTGTTTGGGAATCGTATCCGGATCGTAGCGGAGGTTTGAAAGCAATTCGGCGATGCGGCGCGACCCAAAGACGAGGAGTAGACCGCTGGCAGCATAAACAATGAGCGTCACTGAATCGGCGGCGAATCGACCGGATTGGTTTCTGCTCAGTCCGGCAGTCACCAAACGTTCAGCTGGCTCGACTATGGCTATCAGCAACCAGACACCGAGCACGAAACAGGCCGTGCGATAGACGTCGCCCGGACCGACGCTAACGCGATCCCCTTCGCGCTCGGCGACCTGAGGGTAGAACCAAGTCGCTACGGCAGGCGCCCGAATGCGAGCAGTCCGCCAAGAAAGAACTGCGCGATCCCTATCGCGACGGCTCCCAAAAGATAGCTGTGCTGACCGGGGAGCGAGAAAAGGGCCGCGACGGTCGACACGAGAGTGATAATCGAATTAAAGAAGAACCAGAGCCCCATAACTCGAAGCGCGATTTCAAGAAGGAGCTTTGGCGTCATCGCTCGTTATGCTGCTTGCCGAACTGAACGCACCGCCGCCGCTTGCTGCGGTTACTAACGGTGATTCAGGGGATTGATCCTAGCAAACCCGCGTGGCAGATCACAGATCCTTCGCGCAAAGCAGCGACTTTCGCGACGCTCATCGCGGAAGCACCACCCATGCCGCCAGTTCGACAGGAATTCGCAAGCCGACTCGATCAAACTGCCGGAACCTATTCCACCGCGCGGCCAAACACAACGATCAGGGCCGCCACGGTGGCCAGTACGAGGTAGCCGGCCACCCGAAGTCGATTGCTCGCTTCCGACCGTGCTTCGAAGACCGCGGCAATGGCGCATTGAATCGCGTAGTAGGCGGCAAAGGCCCGCGAAGCAATCGCGATGATCGCATAAATATTGGCCCACCAGGTGAGACCGATTCCAAACACGCCAACCAGCACGTAAGTGACCCGTGCGTTTAGTTTGTGATGTGTTGTCTCGGAGGCCAGCCCTCCGCAGCCGGCCGTATCGGCCACGGCCGCGCTAAACTGCGCGGCAAGGGCCGCCGCCACCAACATCACTGGCAGTACGGGTGCGACCAACTCGGTCATGCCGACGATCGCCGTCTCGCTTTTGCCCACTTGCAGCTCGGTAAAGCAGAATGTCGTGATGGCGATGTACAGCAAATAGATCGCCGATGAGATCCACTGCGCGATACGCATCGTGCGAATGCGCGTGGCCACGTCGAATTCGTCGCCCAGATAGCGCGATGTTTCGAAGCCCTGCACGGTGACCATCAGCCCCATTGCCACCGTGATGGATTGCCAGTTGAGCGGCTGTGAGCTTGCGAAATACGAGCCATCGATTGCACCCCATTGCTCGACGGAAAAAGCCAACAGGCCGACCAACAGTCCGGCGATGATTCCCAGCTTCAGCCCGACGGTGCCTTCTTCGGCCCGCTCCAGGCCGGCGAAACCTCGCACCCAACCGATCATCGCAATTAACACGATGGCTCCTGTCGTCACGAGCCGCGCGTGCAGTTGATCGTTGGCGGTCGTCAAACTGACCGAGAATGCCCCGAAAAGATTCAGGTAGTAAGTGATAGAAATCCCGTAGGCCGCCACCAACAGGTACGACGCGACTACTTCCAGCCGCGACACGAGACGCGGCACCGCCAGCCCCTGCCGCCCATAATAGCTGTAGCGGGCAATATTGAAGCGGATCGCTCCCCCAATCCAATAGGCGCCGACGCACAGCGCCAGCATCACGGCAATGCCCCAGGGCCCGAAGCTGTGCTTGAGAATCGGCGCCAGCACCAAAAAGCCGCTGCCAATGATCGAGGCCAGCGGCGTCACCGTGGCCCGCCAGGTAACGGAATTCACCATCCGCGGGTGAAACACGCCGATCAGCGCAGCGACCGTGGTGCCGATTACCAGGCAACTATTCAAAATGGGTGAATTCACCGGCCGTCACTTTCCCCAGGGCCCGCGATCTCGAGTTGCAATCAGTCTACTTCGAACCGCGCACAGCTTCCCAGGGCAATCGCGGCGCGTCGATTTCTTGTCGAGGCGAGGTTCCAGTTGACAGCCCGGCGTCGAGGCTCTATATTTAACCATTAAGTTAATTAACCACACGGTGTAATTCGATGCCAGACACGCTCAGCCAAACGTTTGCCGCCCTCGCCGATCCGACGCGCCGGGCCATGCTCGCGCGGCTGTCCAAGGGGGAGGCCAGTGTTTCCGACCTGGCTCGGCCGTTTCGCAAGGAGATGAGCCTGCCGGCCGTCACCAAGCATCTGAAGGTCTTGGAAAAGGCCGGGCTGATCACCAAGTCGCGGCAGGCACAGTGGCGCCCCTGCAAGCTCAACGGCCACGGACTCAAGGACGCGGCCGATTGGATGGAGCAGTATCGCCAATTCTGGGAAGAGAGCTTCGACCGCCTCGAAGCGTATTTGAAAACGGTTACCGCCAAAAAGTCCTCGCAAGGAAAGAAACATGCCCGCAAAAAATAAGTCCAATGAGCTCACGATCACGCGGGTCTACGATGCACCCGTCGCAGCCGTCTGGGATGCCTGGACCGATCCCGAGCAGGTTGCCAAATGGTGGGGCCCGCGCGGTTTCACCCTCACCACGCACAGCAAGGACCTACGCCCCGGCGGCACCTGGGTCTACACGATGCACGGCCCTGACGGCACGGATTACCCGAACAAGCACGTCTATCACGAAGTTGAAGAGTGTGCGAAGCTCGTCTACGACCACGGCGGCAACGACGATCGTCCAGCGATGTTCCACGTGACGGTGCAATTCAACGAGGTCGATGGCCAGACTCAGATGGACATGACCATGGCGTGGCCCACGCCCGAGGCCGCCGCGGAAGCGCGCAAGTTCATCAAGCGGGCCGGCGGCGATTCGACCTGGGATCGTCTGGCCGAATACCTCGAAAAGGAGTCATCCGGCAAAGAGGAGTTCGTGATCAACCGCACGTTCGACGCCCCCCTCGACGTGATGTTCGAGATGTGGACGAATCCGGAGCACCTTTCCAAATGGATGCCGCCCACTGGATTCGAAATGGAGTTCCTGCGGGGCGACGTCCAGCCCGGCGGCAGCGCCCACTATCGGATGTTCAACGACGCCGGCGTCAGCATGTACGGGCGAGTCGATTATCTGCGCATCGACAAGCCTGACTGCATTGTCTACACGCAACAGTTTTGCGACGAGCAAGAGAATCTCGCGCGTCATCCGATGGCGCCCACCTGGCCCGCCACGATGTTGACCGTGGTCAAGCTAACGCCCGAGGGCTCGGAGCAAACCCGCGTCACCGTCACCTGGCAGCCCCACGGCGAAACCACGCCCGAGGAGCTCGCCACCTTTATCCAAGCCCGCGCCGGCATGGCCCAAGGCTGGACTGGGTCGTTCGACAAGCTGGAGGGATATTTGGAGAGGGGGTGAAAACTTTTGGCGGCACGAGAGGACTTCGCGGTTCGCTTACGTTCGCAGGTTCGTCACACAAAGAGGGGCGACGGGGTAGCGCTGTCGCCCCTCCCGGGCGCTGGGAGAATTGCGAGGGATCGCGATGCGGGCGCGCGTCGCCAGGGGCTTACGCCCGCGGGCTACGAACGTTCGCCGCATTGCGGCTCTTTGTCGATCCGGCGTCGGCTACATTTGCCTGCCCGCAGCGCTGCCGGCAACACGCTCTTCCGCCAGTTGCTTGAGCGCCACGCGATCGAGTTTGCCCGTGGCGGTCAGCGGCATTTCGGGCAGGACCAGGATTTCTTCCGGCGCTTTGTATCCGATGCGCTGGCGCACAAATCGGATGACCTCGGCGGCGTTGAGTTGGGCCGCGCCGCGCTTGAGTGTGACATAGGCGCGCACGTTTTCGCCGTGAACCAGGTCGTGGACTCCGACGACGCCGGCCGCAGCGATTGCAGGATGTTCCTCCACGGCTTCTTCCACCTCTTGCGGACAGATGTTCGAACCGTCGTGAATGATGATCTGCTTCTTGCGGCCGCAGAACCAGAGATAGTCGTCGGCGTCGACGCGCATCACGTCGCCCGTGTCGAGCCAGCCGTCGTTGATTGTCTCGGCGGTAGCGCGTTCGTTATTCCAATAACCGGTCATGTTCGTGATTGAGCGGATCCACAACCGCCCCGGACTGTCCACCGGCACTTCGCCGCCCGAGTCGTTCTGGAGCGACATTTGGTATCCGGGGCAGAGCTTGCCGACCGAACCCACGCGGTTTTCGCCCGACGGCGGATTGATGGTCGCCAGTCCGATCTCGGTCATCCCGTAGCTTTCGTCGATTGAAAAGCCGGCCAGGGACGTAAACTCCAGCTCCAATTCCGTGGCCACCTTGTCGCCGCCCGACATGCAAAGCCGAATCGACGAAAAGTCGGCCGCATTGGCATCGTGGTCGCGAACCAGGCTGATCAACGCCGCCGGCAGCATCCACAGCACCGTGGGCCGATGTTCCCGTAGTAGCGGAAAGATTTCGGAGCTGTCGCTTGTGCGCGGAATGACCAATTGCGCGCCCGCGGCCAGCGTGCACAGCCCAAACAGCGATCCGCCGATATGCGAAAACGATGCGCCGGGCAAAAACGTGTCGGCGCTCGAAATCTCCATGCCTTGAATGGTGGAGGCCATCATCCAGCCGTAGGTTCGCTGGGAATGCGTGACCCCCTTGGGCTTGCCGGTGCTGCCGGAGGTGAAGTAGATGAACGCCGGCGCATCAAGATGGGGAGCTGGCAGCGCGACCTTCGGCGTCGGTTGGGTGATCAGATCTTCGTAGTGCCGTCCGTGTCCGTCTTCGGCCCCGTAGCGAACGACGCCGCGCGCCAGTTGGCGCGCGAGCCGGGTGGCGGCCACGTCCTCGTCGCGCTCCGCGTGGTGCAGCAGCAACGAGGCACCGCTAACCGCCAGAGCATGATCAATTTCCGGCGCCATGTAGCGATAGTTGAGCGGAGTTGCCACCAGGCCCGCCTTCAGGCAAGCCAAATAGTGTACCACGAGCGCCGGGCGATTAGGCATCAACGACGCCACGCGATCGCCGGGTTTAAGGCCCAGGGCCAGGTAGCTTGCCGCGAGCCGAGTGCTCAGATCGGCCAGTTGTCGCCAGCTCAGTTGCGACGTGGTGGACACGAGCGCGGGCTCATCGGGCCGGGTTTCCAGACCCCGATCCAGCAGGCCGGCGATGGGATTGGCGTGCGTCAGCGGCGGGCCGTCAACAGGCATCGCGATTTCCCTGACACATCCGAATTTCGAGGAATTGGGTGACGCGTGTTCTCGGCGCCACCGCATGAATCAATCCAGCCAATCGCCTTCCGCCAGCCGCTCGGGGGTGTAGACCTCGGTGACGTAGCTGATGTCTTTGGAGATGAGCGATTCGACTTCCAGCTTGAAGCCGTTCTTGAGCATCTGCTCGATTTCCTTTTGCCAGGGCTTCTTGTGCTCGAACCACGGATAGTTGGCGATTTGTCTGGCCCGCTTGATGTCGGTGTCGCTGAGATTGATCTTCACGCTGGGCGAGAGTTCGCAGCGCTCGAAGTCGCGGGACCGCAGGCCCAGGAATTTGGCCTCGGGAATCGCCATCCGCGCGGATTCGAATGCCAGATTGATGGAGCCCTGTTTGATCACGCTGTAGATGTAGTATCCCCACGGATCATTATCCAACAGGCAGTAGACCGGCAGCTTGTATTCGTTGTGCAGTCTGCTGAGCATTCGCCGCACGCCGCGGGGAGGCTGGCCATTGCCGTGCGTGAGAATGCAGTTGTACTTCTGCCAGAACTTGTCTTCCGAGAACCGCCGCCAAACGGTGTCTTTTTCGACGTGCAGGATGAACTTGGCCGTGCACTTCTTGAATTCGATCACGTCGTTCTCGACGATCGACGGAATACTGTACCCGGCCGAACCCATCCGGGCGCAGTCAATTTCGTCGCCCGTGGCGTGATCGAATAGCGTAAGCGGCCCGGCCAGATTACCGCGGTTCGAAGCATACAGGTGCAACTCCTCGCGCAGGCTATTGAGGCCGACTTCGACGTCCTCGATCACCGGATCGCATTCGTCCTGGTCTTCGAACGTTTCCTCGCGGGTACCTTCGACCGAGTGTTTGAGCTTGTAGTACAGACCTCGCAAGCTGAGCGTCTTGCCCTGTTCGATCAGTTGTTTACAGCCGCTGGCGACCAGCACCGTCTGCATGTAGCTCTTGGCTTGCGAGAGGTTGAATAGTTGGCGGCGGTTCTTGTTCGAACCCATTTCGATCCGCCGCTTGGCTTTGTTGTAGCGCACGTTCGACAGGCGCGGGTGGGAATCTCGAGGTACGGATCGCGCCGCTTCTCGGCATCGACGACAATTCGATCCGCCAGCCCGACCAGGTCCTTGAGCGTCTTCTTGTCGCGATCGCTGAGGACGACCTTTTCCTTGTCCGGGGCGGACTTGCCGTTCTGAGCGGCGGCTTTACGAGTTCGTTTGGCCATTGGTTTGCTCTGCTCCTCGGATGCCGACTTCGCTCGGTTTCTCGACGATGAGCACGCTGGGGTCGGCTTCCAGGGCTTCTTCGGTTTCTTCGATAATGCGGCCGCGCTCGTCCAGCTTCGCGTCGGCCGTGGCGGTCTTCTTCTTGGCGACCAGCAATAGTTGGTCATAGAGTTTTTTGGCGTCGGCGTTGTTGATATCGCTCACGGCGTTGGCCACTTCGCCCAGGTAGCGGAGGAAGATGTTGCGGCGCTCTCCTTCCTGCTTGACCTTCAGGCGGCGACGCAGATACATGCCCAGCTTCCGTCCGGCCGATTGAAGCGCCAGCCGCAATTCCTTTTGAATTTCCGGATAGCCGGCGATCGCCTCTTTTGACTCGCTGGTGAACGGCACCCACACGCTGGCCATGTGCACCATGATCGTCACCGGACCGGTTGGCAGGCCGCCCCGGGTTTGGCTCAGCCCGTAGCTTCGCCAGTTGGTGCCGATCACGGTTTGCGTGATCGCACAGGCGGCCGGCTGAAACTGCAGCGGCACGCGGTTGGCATACCGCAGCACGTTCATCGTCTGGCCCGCTTCGAGATTGACGTTTCGCATGGCCTCGTGCAGCCGTTTGATCTCCTTGGGCTTCATCTTGCCAGCCGAAGTACGCGGGCTGAGCTCGGCCTCCTTGATGATCTGATCGGCCGCGTCGCTCCCCAGGCCATAGAACGTGGTCGTTAAAAACTGCCGTAGCGTGCGGGCGTCGGTTTCGCTGAGCAGTTGCTCCAACACGTCGAATGGCACGCGGTTGGCACTCGACATGCCGCCATAGGCCAGGGCCACTTCGATCTGAAACGGATTACCGCGATAAACGGCCGGCGGCCGCGTGGCGGCGACGTAAAACTCCCCCGGCACGACGTGATGCAAACCCTTGAGCAAGAGCTCCTCGCCGATCGGCGAAATGCAGTCCGTCGAGGGCGAGGCGATTCTCGTCTCGCGCAAGGCCTGAAACAGTTTGTCGGCTTCGTTGCGGCCGACTTTTGATGTGCTGGTGCGCGTGCCAACACCGGCGGTCTGGCACACGCGCGAAGCTACCGCCGAGCTGACTTTGCTGAAGCTCGAGGTGAGAAACTGCGAGAGCGTCTGCCCGCGGGCGTCGGAAAGCATGGTGACCAGCATGCCCAGTTCGATGCCGTAGGGGTGCGGCTTGATTTCCTTCGGTTCGCGCGGCAGCAAATCGGTCGAGCGCTCGTAGAGTTTTTCTTCCCCCTGCCCCGCCCCGACTTCGGGGTCGAGATAATGGATCGTGACATGCGGGTTGGCGATCGCCGTCTGTTCGAGGTATTCGTCGACGCTTCCCTTTCCGCGCACGTACTTGCCCTCGAGCTCGATCGTTACGCGCGTGCCGTGATCGACCTCGATCCACTCGATGCCGTGCTTTTCGATGTAGGTGGTGCCGGCGGCCCCCGGCGGAATGTCTTCGCCTTCACCGCGGCCGTTGAGGATTTCCGGCAGGTTGCGCTTGGTGTCGATTTTGATTTCGTAGTAGTGCGCCGGTTTGCGGGGCGACGTCTTCGAGACGATTTTCACCGGTTTTCCGGTGGTTAGCACGCCGTACATGCCGGCCGCGCTGATGCCGATGCCCTGCTGCCCGCGGCTCATTCGCAGGCGATGAAACTTCGAGCCGTAGAGCAGCTTGCCAAAGATCAGCGGAATCTGTTTCTTGAGAATTCCCGGGCCGTTGTCCTGCACGCCCACCTTGTAGCGGTTCGTGCCAGTTTGTTCGACGTGCACCCAGATTTCTGGCAAGATGCCGGCCTCTTCACATGCGTCGAGCGAATTGTCGACCGCTTCCTTGATCGTCGTGAGCAGGGCCTTTCGCAGGTTATCGAAGCCGAGCAGGTGGCGATTCTTGGCGAAGAACTCGCTGACCGAGATATCGCGCTGACTGGCAGCCATGCTCTGGGCGGTGGCCCGGCGACGCGACTTGTGGCCGTTTGTCGCGGCGATATTCTCGCTGGCCTCGGCCGTTTCGTGCTCGACGACGTCGCTAGCGGTCTCGGCCACCTGGCGCTTGCTTTTGGGGGGAGCTTTGCGGGGGCGCTTGCCGGCTTTGCTGGGTTGCTTGGCCATCTATATATAAGTAGTCAAAGGTGGTATAGCTTGCGGGAGGCATAAAACGGAGGGGAGAGCCCGCGGCGCACTCCATAGGCAGGCGAGGGGACTCGACCATCCGTGTCGACGGCGCGGAAGGGAATTCCGCCTGTGCCGAATATACCGATTATACCCCGTTCAGTCAGCCGCAGTCGGGCGAAAACTGCCGCAGAACAGGCGTAATTGCCACAATCGACACACAAAGGCTCACTCGCAGAAGCCGCCCCGGCCGAGATTCTTTGTGGGGGATTCGGCGGCCAGATTCCTGGCCGCCACCCGCCCCCGGCACCTACGAATCACATCCCAAGCGTGCCCCCCTGGCGGCCACCGGCAGCGGCCGGTCTGGCTGACGTGCGGCGGGCGATAGAACCCCGTCCCCATCATTCCGTTCAAGGAGGAATACGGCAATGGTACGTACCCTGATGCGCGCTGCGCTGGCCGCCTTTGTGCTGGGCTCGCTGCTCTGCATTGGCGCCTCGCAGGCGTCGGCCGACCATCCCGACATTTTCTACAACTACTACAACGGCCCGACCGTGTTCGGCCAGGGCGATCCGGCGCAGCTTTACATCTCGCCGCGCCCGACGCCGCCCCGTGTCGGTCACACCTGGATCACCTATCCGCCACTCAACCCACACGAGTTCATGTATCACCACCACCGCAAGTACTACAAGTACTACCGCAACGGCGGCTACACGACGTCGTGCGTCAAGTATGGTTTCTGCTTCTGGTAGTACCCAGGAAACGAATGCCCGGGGCCATTAGGCCGCTTGTTTTGAGATCGCCGCATACCGATCGCCCCCCGCGGCGACTCGCCCACTCAAACCAAATCACCGCGCACAGCGCAGCGAAATACCTCCGCATTCCTCCTCCGGCGCTCGGCCGCTCGCAGACCTCCAGGAGCGGCCGGGCGCTTTGAAAGCACACCCGACACAAGGATCCCATCCATGTTCCTTCGCAAAGTGTTCTTCGTGGCAATGGTCGCCGCGGCGCTCGCTTCGGCGGCGCGCGTCGAGGCGTATGATGAAACGCATCACGGCCACAACGCGCGATACCGCGCCAGCCTTCGCCCCTGGCACGGCCGCTACTACAACGTGCAGTACGGGCAGGCCGTGGCCATCGTCGTGCCGCCGACCGCCGAACTGACGACCGACTACGGCTGGGGTTCGGTCTCGTCGCGCATGACCCGCAACGACCACCAGTTCCAGCGTCCCTGGCCCAACGGCAAATGGACCCCGTACGGCTTCCTCCCCACGCCGCAAATCCCCAGCGACACCCGACAATTCGGCTACTATTACATCCGCGGCCCGTGGTAAGCGGCCACTCGGGGAGAGAAAAGATGGTTGCCAGGAGTGCCCGGGTGGCGAGTCTGCCCGGGCATTTCTCTTTTGGTTAATCCAAAATTTTGACTCCCCGTGCCAGGTGCGTGTTGTGCGACGTGGCATAGACGTCTCAACTTTCCTTTCTTCCGTGTTCGTCAAGCGCAGTGTCGATTGAACGATTTGATGTCGCTGTGCTCGGTAGTGGTACAATGGAGGAGGCGACTCGGCTCAACGCGCGGGCGGGAACTCCAGTTATGCAGCGATTCAACAATCTTCTAGTCGGCATCGATTTTTCGCAGGTTGTCGATCCGGAAAAGCCAACGTTTAAACCTCCCGTCGAGCACGCCATCGAGCGCTCGATTTGGCTGGCACAGCATTGCTCGGCCAAGGTGACGTTTCTTGCCGCGATCGAGTTGGCCGGTGGCTTCCGCACACTGCTCAGTTCGAGTGAAAGCGAGCGGCTGCAAAAACAGGCAGACGACACGACGCGCGCCGCGTTGGACAAGTTGGTCGACCGCGCCCGAATAGCGGGAGTGCAGGCCGAACCGCTGCTTGTCCACGGCAAGGGCTGGCTCGAGATCACGCACGAGGCGATGCGCGGCGAGCACGACCTGGTGATCGTGGGCACGCGCGACGTGGGCACCATGAATCGCCTCCTGTTCGGAACCACGGCCATGAATCTGCTTCGTCAGTGCCCCGGACCGGTTTGGGTCGTGAAGCCAAAACCCGAAGTCGATGTGCGTAACGTCCTGGTCGCTGTCGATGTCGGTACGATGTGTCCGAGGGTCATCGAGATGGGGCTTGCGCTCCGGTCGTTGGGCGTGCAGCGACTGCATTTCTTGCACGTCGTCGACTTTCCGTTGGACCGGCTGTGGACTACCGGCGTCCCCACGGCGGATTCTGATCGCTACCACAAGCAGATCAGCGATCGGGCCGAGACGTTTCTGTCCGACGAGTTGCACCGCCAACTAGGCGAAACGATTCCAGGCGACATCGAGGTGCATGTTAAAGACGGCTCGATCATCCCGGAACCCGTCATCCTGCAATACATCGAAGACCAGCAGATCGACTTGCTGGTGATCGGAACCGTCGCCGGCGATCGCGAACCAGGACTTGTTTTAGGAAGCACCGCCGAGCGTCTGCTCCGTCAGGTGCCCTGTTCGCTGGTCGCGGTCAAGCCGCCGGGTCTGCCGGCCGCGGCGCCCCTCGAATAAGCGTCTCGTGCGCCGGCAAATCAGCCGGCCTGCACTCGGACGTTCACATTTCCCAGTTCGATCCGCAGGCGTGGCAGCGAAAATAATCTTCGCGATAACCTTCCAGCGACTGCGTGAAGTACTGCATTGCCTTCTGGCCACACTTCGGGCAGTCGTACACCGGGCGCTTGCCGTCGAGCCGCCGCGACCAGTCCGTGCGCAGGCTTTGTTCGCTGGGGGAATCTTGGTCCGATGTTTCGCCCATGATCGCCGTCTGGAAAAGTTGGATTACGCGGTTCGATTCCTTGCCCGGACAGGTCGCTTCGACCACCTTTTGCGAGAAGTTGAGAATCCCCGCCCGGTCAACACCCGCAGCCTATAGTGCGTAATCGCACATGTCAATGTTTATCGCGACGGCTTAAGAGAATGAAACGAAGCGGTTACTCTAGAGCCCGCTTGCGTCGACCGTCTCGCCTTCATTTCGGGTGACCAATCGGGCGAGCAGTCGTAGGCCTGTTTGTTCGCCTAAGAAACGGACCGAGCCGTCGGCAAAACCAAAGTTCGCGCCGTCCGGGTGGAAACTATAGAAGCAGTGGCCCCATTCGTTCGAATTGTTGATGCCCATGGTGCCCGGAATGGGGCCGAATGCGGTGTCCCAGGCTTTGGTCTGACCAATCTCGTAGGGATTGTCGGTGGTGGCCCACGCGCCGCCCCGCGCCCGGACGCGAGGCGAACCGGTGTATTGAACGGCCGATTTGGCCCCGCGCCGCCACACGTCCTCGCGTCCAGCGCATTCGCCGAGCAGAATGGTCTGCGCGGTGCCGTCGGTAATGTCGGCCAGGCGGTTGCGCTGATTCTTGGTGCTGTACCCGCAGATCGCCCCTCGTAAATCGCCACTGATGTCGATCTGTGCGTCGGGCGATAGCGTCAGATTGATGTCGGGGTGCACGCCGGCTGGCGTAAAATAATCGCCGCACGCTCCGACCTTGTTGGGCGGCGTTGCCTGGGGCTTATCCTGAATGCGGTTGGGTTCGGCCGTCGACGGGCATTGCACGATGGACATTTGCGTGGCGACAATATCCTTGTTCGGATCGAGCCACCAATCCTTGTTGACGTCGTAGCCGAGAATCAGATTCTCTTCCTCGAGGAAGGGCATCACAAACGGCGCCCAATTGTTCTTGGCGGTGCTGGGGTTCGTATACGCCAGGGGGAACCGTCGCTTGACGCTCTCGAAGTTTTGAAACGCCAGCACGAACTGTCGCATGTGGTTCTGGCACTGCGTCCGCCGCGCCGATTCACGCGCCGCCTGAATGGCCGGCAATAGCAGCGCCACCAGCACGCCGATGATCGCAATCACCACTAGCAATTCGACGAGGGTGAAACCATTTGAGGGACGAACGCTTTGCATGCTCGGGCTCGCGCTAAAGATTGCGGAGGTGACTGGGTTTTTGTCACACAAAACCCAAATTTACTGTGCCAAAACAAGGCGGCCATATTTTGGTCGCACATGGCGATTTTCTCGCCGCTCGACGCGCAGGACTAGACATGGACGGTCAAGCGTCGAGACAACCGGTGGCTTCGACTCGGTAGAGGCCGACACGATTTTCTAGTTGCGAGACCACGGGAGCGTTCGGTTGGCGAAGCCGGACTGCCTCGCGAAAATCCAAAACAGGTAGGAGCCCAGGCAGAAGCCGCCAAAAATCAATGCGCTCAGCGCGGCGAGCAACAGTGCCTCAAACGCCCACGCCAGGTAGATGATGTTGAACCGCAGCGACAGACCGATCGCGAGCATGAAGGTGCCGGCAATCGCCTGAGCGAACCGGCGCGGGCTGGGCGCCGGAGTCAACCGCGGCGAGCCCTGGGGCCTGGCCACCACAAGATTGTAGAGAGCATCGAACGGATTGAGGGATGGGAAGACTACGTTCCACCAGAGAATCGCCGACAAAACCAGGAAGTACGGCCAGGCCTGAAACCATAAGCCGATCAAAACCAGCACCGCCATCGCACGGGGTTGCCACATCAAGGCCGGATATTGATAGCTGCAACTTTCAGCCGACGCATCTTGGAACCCCTGCTGCCGGACGAAGTTCAACTTGGCTGTCATGGTTTCCTCCCTCGGTCGACTTGCCGATTGAATGATGGGGCTACCGAACTGCTACTTGAACAAATGGCTAATCAGATGCTCACATTTTGGAGCTGCCCAAAGCATGATCGCGATTATCGCATTTCAAAGACTTTGTCGTTTCCCTGTGGCAAGACGCTGCGACGGTCATTTAAACTTACGCGAGTACACGCCCTGCGGTAAACTCAGCGGGTCCCCAAGGAAGTCAAAATGAAGCGGAAATCAGATCGTCGTGGGGGATTCACCCTCATCGAATTGCTGGTCGTGATCGCCATCATTGGCCTGCTGGTTGGGCTTCTGCTACCCGCTATCCAAGCCGCCCGTGAGTCGGCCCGCCGTACTTCCTGCGTTAACAACCTTCGCCAGATTGGCGTCGCACTGCAAAACTATGAAAGCGCCAGTCGTTCGCTTCCGTCCGGTTATATCTCGAACTTCACGGCAGACGGGACGGACACCGGTCCAGGTTGGGGGTGGGCCGCCCTGCTTCTGAGTCAATTGGAAGAGACGGCAATCCGCGGGCGCATCGACTTTACTCGTCCGATTGAAGACCCGGCCAACGCGGCGATTCGAACCACGCTTGTCTCGACCTACCTGTGCCCATCCGACAACATCGTACCAACCTGGCCCGCTTACAACGAGGTTGGCACGATTGATCCGGCAAACAAAATTTGCGATGTGGCTTCGGCCAATTACGTCGGTATGTTCGGGAATGCCGAACCCGGCATTGACGGTTCGGGACTCTTCTTTCGAAACAGCCATGTTCGCTTCCGCGAAATCACCGACGGCACTTCACACACGATTGCCGTCGGCGAACGTTCGCATTTGCTGGGAGAAGCCACCTGGTTGGGATCTTTGACGGATGCCCTCTTGGCACCGGGGCCAGGAGACAATGACGGCATCGGCACCTTCGAAGTGGAACACGGCTCCACGATGGTGCTCGGCCAGTCGGGCGAGCACAAAAGCCCGGGTGATCCGACTGGCGAAACGGATATGTTCTATAGCCGGCATTCGGGCGGCGTTAATTTCGTTTTTGCCGACGCGCACGTCGCGTTCCTGACCCCCGAGATGGATCCCAAGGTGTTCGAAGCCCTTTCCACCCGTGCCGGCGATGAATCAATCGAAGAACAGTTTTAGGTACGACCATGCGATACGCGTTGCTTTTAATTCTGCTGGCAGGTTGTGGTGCTAAACAGAGTGCGCCGAATCAGTTCGTGCCCATCGCCGAAATTGAACCGCAGCTGGTCAAAGTTGCCGAGGAGACGTTGCCCGACGTCAAATTCGAAAGCGCCCGCAAGATTCAGGTCAACGGCGAGGACGTGTTTGAAATCCGGGGCAAGATGCCCAACGGCAAAATTCGCGAAGTCGAAGTTTCGGTCTCGGGAAAAGTGGTCGAAGTCGAATAAGAGGGATCAATCGTTCCGCCCCGCGGACAGTCCGTATCGGTAGTGGACGTAATCGATCAGGAACTTCTGGGACATCGGACTACCAGCCGGCGCGCCATACATCTTGCCGATCGTGGTGCTCCAGCAGTGCATGCCGAACGCTCCAATCGGTCCGTGCAGCAGTGGCGAGACATCATCGGGGCGCGACAGCAACCAGGCTTCGTCATCGCGGGCCCTGAAACCGAGCCGCACATGCTTGTCATCCACGCATTGGATCAGCATGGACAGCGGCTAATGCGCCAAGATCGTCTGGGGGATCATCTCGTCGAATTCAACTTGAGTGCTGCCGCGTCCACGGCGCGATACCTTGCGCCGGATCGTTGAAGTGTTGATTCAGCTGGGGAATCCACTTTTTTTTTGCCCGGGCGCAGCAAGCGCACGCGAGCGGCCAACACCCAGCAGCGATTGCCGTCGCACGGCGAGAAAAACGAAGCATCTTGGTCGTGACCTGCTGGTAGGTTTCGGAAAGGGCGAGAACCGTGCGGAGACGAAACGCAAGGGACGACGCGAGCACAATGGCGTATTATAAGTCAACCGTTTTCACGGTTCAGCCGGATCGCAAACCGCCGGGAAACCTGTTCGACGCACGCAACTTTTTGCGAACCGAACCGACTGCGCAGCGAGGAGAAATAAGCAGCATGGACCACAATGAAGTCCGCGAACTCGAGGAAGCCTGCGAGCGGGCCATCGCCGAAGTGCTTCGCAAGCATTACCCCCACGCGCTGCCCCACGGCATCAGACATCTGATGGCCAAGGCCGCGGTTACCGTGTTGGAAGCCGTGGAAGAGTCAAAGGCCGAAGAGTAGGATCGCCAAAATCGAGCAGGCTCACGCCGTGAGCCGTCTAAAATCAGGCGTTCTGCTTGCAATTCGGACACGCACTCGTCGCCGCGATTGCTTGTCTCGCACGCGTGCCTGACAGACAATGCAGCCGCCTACGGCTGCACGTGAATCGTCACTACTACTGCAAGGTGCGACCATGATCAGGCCGACATGCCCGATTTTTGCGAGAGTCAATGTGCTTTGCTTCGTTGCACTTTGGGCTTTCTCATCCGCCGTGCTGGCGGGCCAGTGGCAGGCGGCCGCGCCGATGCAAGTGACGCGCGAGTACCCGGGACTGGCCGTGATGCCCGACGGAAAAGTGCTGGCGGTCAGCGGCCATCCGTTGTCGGGCAAGAGTCTGGCCAGCGCCGAGTTGTACGATCCACAAAAGAACGCCTGGACTCCAACCGGCTCGCTTTCCGTGCCGCGCAACGGCGTGCAGCCCGGTGGACTGATCGCGCTGGCCGGTGGCAAGTATCTTCTGGCCGGCGGCGGCACCGCGAACCGTTCGGTCCATGAAGCCGAGCTCTACGATTACACAACTGGCAAGTGGACCATCACCGGTGAAATGCACGTGCCCCGTTGCGTTCACTCGGCAACGCAATTTGCGCCTGGCAAGGTGCTGGTCGCCGGAGGGATCGACTGGCTCACCGGACAGGTGCACGCCTCCGCCGAATTGTATGACGAGGTCTCGGGTACCTGGACCGAAACCGGCGCGATGGCCATACCCCGTTTCAATCATGGTGCCGTACGACTAGACGACGGGCGCGTGCTGGTCGTCGGCGGAAACTTCGACAGCGATGAAGGGCGCGTGCTCAACAGCGCCGAGATTTACGAACCGCGCACGGGCCGCTGGCGCGAAACCGCGCCAATGCTCGTTGCCCGTCGCTCTCTAGCAGCGATAGGACTGTCGGACGGGAGGGTACTGGTCGTTGGCGGCATGGCACGCATGGCCAAAAGCAACAAGCAGCTCAGCGCGGTCGAAGTGTTTGATCCTCGGACTGAAAAGTGGACGGCAGTCGCCCCGCTGCACGAGGCCCGCTGGGGCCCCACGGCTACGCTGCTCTCCAACGGACAAGTGTTGGCGACCGGAGGCGCCTTTGCTCCGATTGGGGCGCGAAGCTCCGCGGAGCTGTTCGACCCACAACGAGGCACGTGGAGCAACGCCGGTAAGCTCAAACAAGCCCGCAACGGACACCGCGCGATCATGTTGAAAAACGGCCGGGTGCTGATTGCCGGCGGCCACTACGTCGGCAGGTATCTGTCGAGCTGCGAAATCTACGCGCCGTGACCGAGTCTTGGGGTCAAAGAGAGGCAAACCATCTACTTCGCGAGCGCAACGACCACCGATCACCAAGTACCCGACCCCGGTCGGAAGCAGCTACTAGCCGCCACCGGCTTCGTCCAACAGCTTCTCGAAACGCGGCCGCATTTGCGGGCCTCCGAGCTCGGGGAAACGCTGGGCCACGGCTTGCAGCGTGGCCCGCGCCTCGTTCCGCTGGCCCAACTTCAGTTGCGTGCCGGCCAGCCCGCAGTACGCGCGGAACCAACGGGCCGTGCCGGGGCGGCTCTTGCGGGCCACTTCGGTCCAGGCGGTCAATGCCGCGCGCACGTCGGCGTCGTTGCCGGCGGCCAGCAGTCGGGCCATGTCTTCGTGAGTCTGTCCATCGCGAGGGAATTCGTGGGCCAGGTTCTGCAAGTCGGTGAGCCCCTGTTTGCGCTGGCCGGTTTCCGCCAGCGTGATCGCCCGACGGCGGCGCACCGCACGAAGCGTATCGCCGTCGAGTGCGGCTGGCCCGATTGAGCTGGCGGTTTTCGATGTCGAGTTCCATTTGGGCCAGTTTGCGGGCTTCGTCACCGGCATGCCGCTCGCGCACCGCGGCCAGCGCGGCGAGCACCGCGAGCGTTTCGGCCGGCGAGGAGCGAATTGCGTCGAGCACCTGATCGACTTGTCCGCCTTTGCCTTGCATTGCCAGCGCCGGCACGAGCCAGCGTCGCGCCTCGGTCTGCCAGCCGGGGGGCGCCGACGCGTCGGTTTCGAGCCCACCGCGCAGCAGCCGTTCGGCCGGCACCGCGCCATTGGGCAATTCGAGCAACCAGATCCGCGCGGCAGACAGCGTGGCGGCGCGCGTGGCATCATTGGGACGTGCATTGCCGGTGATGCCTTCCAACGCGGCCAGTGCGTCGTTCGCCAGCCGCTGACCATCTTGGTCGCGCGCGTGCAGTTCGCCCAGCCAGCCTTCGTAGCAACGGCCGATGGCCGCCACGGCTTCGGCGTATTGCGGATTGCCCGGCCGCACGCGTACCAGCCAGTCGATGGCCGCTTGCCACGCTCCCCGATGCTCGTCGAGCCGCCCCAACCAACTATAAGCTTGCGCGCTCGTGGCAGCACTCGGCCAGGTGTCGACGTGCTCGCGCAGCAGTGTTTCGTATTGGTCGAGATTCGGAGGGCGCGAAGCTTGCGCGAGCTGTGCCGCGCAGTAGATCGCGAGCAAGTGTGCCGCCGCGGCCCGATCTTCGTCTTTCGCGTCGAGCGCCAGCCGGCGATAGCGTTCGAGCGCCTCACGAAAGTTGCCTCGCTCTTTTTCGATCGTGGCGGCGGAATAGGCCGCATCAAACGCCGGCTTCGAGTGCTTGGCCTCGCGAGCCTTTCGCGCAGCTTCGTCGAAGGCCGCGATGGCTTTGTCGAATTGTCCTCCGCGGTAGTAACCGGCGGCGGCGAAGCTCAGCGTGTCGGCGGTCTGCGGTCCGTCGGCACTTGCCACCGAGCGTGCCAACAAGGACTCCGCCCGGCGCATCCAGTGAGCCCCGTATGTGCGGCCAATCGCCTGGGCCTGCTGCACGGCTCGACTTTGCCACTCGGCGGAACGTTCGGCCTGCCGCCGCTCGCGAGCGCGATGCGCCGCGGCCAGCAGCGTTTCTAGCCGCGCAAAGTCGACCTCCGGACCGTGTGGCATGTTGGCGGCCGTGCCGGCTTCGGCCAGCGCGTCGTCCACGCGATCGCGAGCCAGCGCCAACCGCATCCGTTCGGCGCGAATTTGCTGGGCGATCGACGGCGGCGGCTGTGTCTTATCGAGTTCGTCTAACTTGCGGGCGGCCGTCGAATACTCGCCAAGCAGTCGCTGGCGGGCGACCTCTTCCAGTTCGGCCGACCAGGTAAGCATGCTCCGCTCGTTAGGCCGCATCACCGCCGAAAGCGCTTCGCCGGCGCGCACCAACGCGTTGATCCGATCGGGACTCCCTTCTGGATAACAAAGCGCCTGATTGCGCAAGGTGCGAGCAAGTTCAAGCTGCACGTTCATTTGCAGCGACTGCAACTCGGCGGTCGACAGCCCGTCGCGGCTGGCTGGCGCACGGCTTTGCCGCAGTTGATCCGCAATTTGGCCGTCGAGCGCCTCCAAACCCGCGATGGCTTCGCGCAACACGGCGCGGGCGTCACCCGTCGCCTGGACATCATCCTGATCGCTGGCAACCTGGCGGGCGGCTTCACCCTGTGCCGCCAACGCGAGCTGGCCTTGTAAGCGGACGAGCAGCAATTGCGGCGAGCGGGCATGGCGGTCGGCAAACCGATCGGGCACCTGTCGAGCTCGTTGCCACAGCGCCGGGGCATCGGCTGCCGAGGCATTCAAGGCGTGCTCGGCCAGCGTGCGCGACAGCTCGATCGTGAGCCCCGCTTGCCGCGCATCGCCGAGCGCTTCGTCGTCGAGACGGTCGGCGCAGTACTTCTCGGCCAACTCGTACAGCCGCCGCTGCCGCAGGCCGTCGAGATACTGCGCGTCGTACGATTCGGCCCGACCACGCGCCGCCAGCGCCACCAGGGCGACGACCAGCCCAACGATGGACATCTTTCGCCCGAAAAGGCGGTGCTTGCGATTCACAATGTCATGGCTCGAGTGGACAGACAAGGGATGACAGCTCGCCGCGCCCTACGGTTCATTGTCGTGCACCGCGCTCGGCGAGGCCAGTCGCTCGAGCCGTTGCCGCGCCTGGGCGGCTTCGCCAGACTGCGAGAACCGCTCGTCCACCTCGCGATAGAGCCCCGCGGCTTGTGCCGGCCGTCTGAGCCGCTCCAAGCAGCTTCCCGCGGCCACCAGGGCCGCGGCCGCCAGCCGATACTCCCGGTCGTACTGCACCGGTAGCCGCATCAGGGCGAGTGCTGCCTCTTCGGGCTGCTGCTCGGCCAGCGACTGCCCCAGCACGAAATAGGCCCCGGCGCGCAGGCGCTCGTCGTTGGCGTCGATGCGGCGCGCGAAGCTTCGCTGTTGCTCGGGCGTGGCGTTGTTCGCGCCGGCCCGCCAGAGCTGCACGTAGGCGAGCCAGGCAATCTGCGGATCGGAACTGCCGAGCAAGCCGCGCAGCTTCTCGAGCGCCGCGGGTCGCTTAGCCGTGGAGAGCAAATGGCTGGCACCCATCAACACGGCCGCGGGCTGCTGCTCGTCGTTGAGCCAGGCCTCGGCCTTGCGTTGCAATTCCGGGCGCAACGGTTCATCGATCCACACTAGCGGCAGGCAATCGAAGTCCGGCGTGCTCGGATCGCTCCCCAGCAAGATCAGGAAGTACTCGCCGGCCTGATCCCAGTCGCCCAGATTGCGCTGACACCAGATTGTCCGCGCCAGGATCTGGCGGCGCACCCAATCGCGCGGCTCGCGCGCCGTTTCCAGGGCCTGGCGATAGCGGTCGATCGCGCCGCGAAAGTCGCCCCGCTCCATCAGCCGATCGCCGGCCGACTCCTCCAGACTGTGCTCGGTCTCGACGCGCTCGACCTGGGCCGCCGGAATGCGGCGCTCGCGGCCAGCGGCGCTCTGCAACCGCAGTTCGCGGCCGGTGTAGTCGACCACCTTGCCGCGCAGCTGTCCGCCGCGGGCACCGTCGGGCGCCTTCAAATAGACGACGTCTTCGGCCCGCGCTGCCGAAAGGCAGCCCAGCCATGCCGCGATCGATAAGACGCCCCACGCGGCAACGCGTCGGCAACCCGTTGTGCCATCTGACATCTGCTCGTTCCGGTTCCTAGCTAGGGCCGATCTCTCCCGAGCCGCGACACGTCGATATAGACGTGTTGGCCGCCGTTTTGACGGGCCAGCCGGGCAATGAAGTTGTCTGGCTCGGGATGCCCGTCGGTGCCGAACTCGATGGTGTTGATCGCGGTGCCTCGATTCATCTGGGCGATGTGGGCCAGTTCCTGCGGCGTCATTTGTGGTTCATCGGCGTCGGTCAAAAAGAAGATCACGTCCGGGCCCATTCGCAGTGCCATTTCCAGGGCTTCCATGTGACGCGTGGCGCCGCTGGCGGTGATGCTGCCGACGAAGCGCCGGGCCAGGTTCTTGTTCTGATCGTTGCCAAACACCAATCGCCCGTCGCGACCGGCCGGATTGAAGATCCGCGACTTTTCGTTGTAGAAGATGATCTGAAACTGATGCGTGGTGCCCAGGTCTTTGAGGCTGTTGATGAGCTCGCGTTTGGCGGCCACCAAGGGCGCGCCGCCGTGACCGTCCATGCTGCCCGAGCGATCGAACACGTAGACGAACTTGTAGCCCTCGCCCACCAGGCCGAACACGCCGGTGCGGGCCTGACCGCCGCGCATGCGATTGGGGGGCGGCGGTTCATTGGCCAGCGACGTCGCCGAGGCAATGCCCGCGTGCTCGCCGCCAATACCCAGCTCGGCGGTGGTGCTGGGGAGCACGCCGGCCAGATCGACCGCGGGCTCTTCGGCCAACAGCGACTTGAGCGAGCTGCCGCCGGTGGGCGATTGCTCGCGCTCGTCGGCATAGAGCACCGGCTCCTGGTCGTCGAAGTAGCCGTCGGCTGGCGGTGTGTCGAGTTGGATCGTGGGGGCCACGTCTTCGTGGCCGCTGGCCGAAAGGAACGAGGCATCGAGCGTGATGCCCGCGGCGGGCGGGGCGTTGTCGGTGGCCCACTGCCAACTGAGTGCCAGCAGCAGGATGGCGAGCATGTGGAGCGTGGACGACAACAGCCACGGCAGCGCGGCTGCGCCCAGACCACCGGCGTGCGTGGGGGCCGGATCGGCCGACGCGGAGGACATGGCAGCGCTAACTCCAGACAGAACCCAACCGCTTGGGGCACAAGACATTGAGAGATGAGCCTGCCAATTCTAGGGCCCCCGCCCACGGGCGTCAACGCGAGCGCGTTGCTAGCGGCAGGCGATCGGTCGCCGGCGGCTGGCAGCGCCGCGGGTGGCCATTTCTGGCACGACTCACTAACCACCATCCACCAAGCACTTGCGGTCAAACGTCAATTCGACGTTGACTGAGTTGACGTTCTTCTCGGCGAGGTCGGGACGAGTTCTCGCGTAATAGCAGCTTCCGTGGTAGTCCTCGGATTTCAGCTCAATGTCCGCCTTCGAAAATGCACGCTTTTTTGCCATGTCAGACTCCCGTTAGGCCATTGGGACTCGCAAATATCGCTTGTCGCCATCACTTGCGGTATTCTGTCGCTACACCATTGGGGGGACCGTAGTGTACTGCGGCGCAGGCGGTGTGGGTAGGGTTCCCGCAGCCAACGAACGAATCAACCTGTCAGGAGCTACTGATGAGCGAACCAAAACTGAAGCAAGGCACATTCGGCACAGTCGCGATGGACAAATTCGCGCCCGAGGATTTCCTCAATTCGGAGGCCGCGCCGAAGGTGTTCACGGTCAATCTGACGTTTGAGGAGGCCTTGAAACTGCATCTGGGGATTGGCCAGTGTCTGGCGAAACTCAATGGCTACAACCGCTCGACCCGAGAAGGCAAGGCAGCTGGGATGAGTTTGCGGCTCTACAACTACAAGAACAAGATCGGGCGAATCACCATCGATGAGTCGAAGACCGGGGCGCATAAGAAGGGTAAGAGGTCGTGATCAGCGCTGCCCAGCACCTAGAATCCGACTATCCGAAGACCTTTAGATCCACAATGAACTGACAGCCGGTAGCACAACATGTTTGATTCAATTCTGAAGTCTGTTCCATTTCAACTCCTTTTCCGGGGCACGCTTCCCGGCGGCTTTTTTGTGTTTGCCTACGTAGTCGCAACGGAAGGCTGGAGCAGTTTAGAGAAACGTAACGTGGATTGGTCCGCCACGCTTGCCGTCGCGGCATTTTCCGGCGTCGTCATTTACACCGTTCACCGTTCGCTGGTTTATCCTTTCATAGAAGCAGCGCTGGATTGGAATCTAAGGTGGATACGCTGGATTCAAGAGGAGACGACGGAGCGTCTAAAGAAGGAGTGGCGATTTGGTGCAGGCACGACAGCCGAAGTGAATGCGGCGCTGAGCCGTCATTTCACAGCTTGGAATGACTATATTCACCTGCAGTATGCGTCGTTGATATGTATTGTCGCCGGCTCGATATGCGGGGCATGTAGGTCGGGATTCGATATGGTTCGCTTTGATCGGATGTTGTTTTTCGCGTGTGCGATTCTGGGCCTGAGTGCGTTTATCGGCGATATTCGGCGCGGCAATGCCTTTTCCGATTTCCGTTGCGAGAGTCTACCCGAATTCCGTTCCGATTCACCACTCCCACTGCTTAGGAAGCTCTTCACTGGTCCTCGTATGGTCGCCCTGTTTGTTGTGTTAGTGCCTTTGATTGTTTGGATACTGTATTTCACTTGGTTGTTGCCAAGGCAGTCTGAGTTGACCGGCGATTCAAAGTTCATACTTGTCGCACGTTTCTTTGCCGTGTCTGGGCTGGCGATGACGGCATGTGAAGCTGTTTCTCTCGTACTTCTGTGGAAACGCTGGAGCTGGCTGATTGCGATAGCGGCGTTTCTTAATCTCACGCCGCTGTATTACGCCAAGGTTTTCTTTTGGGGACCGACGGTGGGGAATCTCTAGGACAGTGGCGAGTGGTCAGTGGTTGGTGATCAGTGGGCGGAACGACACACGGCACGATGTAGTGGCTAGTGGGTAGTGGATAGTCAGGAGGCATGCTTGCGAAGCGCAAGCATGGCACCCAGGCAGTGGCGGAACGACGCACGGCACGGGTGAGCCGCTTTGCGGCCACCCGTGGCACCCGGCTTGGGGCGATGGCTTTTCGATTGAATGACAAGCACTTGGTGAAGCCGCCAGGGCAAGTCCGACGGGGCAAGCGAACGATTGCCAAGGAGAAACTTTACAAGCACATCTTGGGGCGCATTCGACAACTCTACCCGAACTTCAACATTGGAGAATCGACTGGGATGCAGGGCGATCGAGCTAATCGCTGGAGGACCCCTATCGGCACTGGAAACTGATTCCCAGCAACCACCAGCGCGACTGGAATCGAACCAAGCCCTAAAGAAAAAAGCCCCGTGCTCACTATGCCTTACGGCGTGCCCCAAGTGGAACTTGGGGCTTCGAGAGCAACAGGGCCTCATACAAGTATCGGCTGGAAAATGGCCAATGTCAACGTGGAAGTCGCATTGCCGTGCTGAAATGGCGGAATTCGGTCAATGACCGCAAGCGACGACGTAAAAGCTGAAGCATCCGCTGCGCGGCCAGCGCGTGGCACCTACCCCATGGCGCCTGATCCATGGCACCTGGGCGCTGTGGCACACCACACGAATCCCTTCGGCTACAATTCAACCCTTCCTTCCAGCCTCAACTTCTTTAGGAGCGGCTTCGATGATTCGGCGGGTGGTTTTCGTGGGGTTTCTGGTTGTGGTGTCTGCGGGCGCGGCTACGGCTCGCGAGCGGTGGAGTGCCGAGCAGGCGCGCGCCTGGCAGGCGAAGACGGGCTGGCTTGTGGGCTGCAACTATGCTCCGCGGTCGGCGATTAATCAGCTGGAGATGTGGCAGGCGGAGACGTTTGACGCCAAGGCGATTGACGAGGAGCTCGGCTGGGCGGAGGAATTGGGGTTCAACTCGGTGCGGGTGTTTCTGCATCACCTCTTGTGGGAGCAGGATGCCGAGGGGTTTTGCGGGCGGATCGATCGGTTTCTGGAGATTGCGGCGCGGCATAAGATCGGCGTGATGCTGGTGTTGTTCGATGGCGTGTGGGATCCGCATCCCCAGCTCGGCACGCAGCGCCAGCCGCGGCCGCACGTGCACAACTCGGGCTGGGTGCAAAGTCCGGGGGCGGAGGTGCTGGCCGATGCGGCGAAGCGCGACTCGCTGCGGACGTACGTGGTGGGGATCGTGGGGCGATTCAAGAACAATCCGCGCGTGCAGGTGTGGGACCTGTTCAACGAGCCCGACAATCCAAACTCCAACGCCTATGGCAAGGTGGAACTGGCGAACAAGGCCGAGGTGGCCCAGGCGCTGTTGGAAAAGACGTTCGTGTGGGCGCGGTCGGTCGATCCGGCGGCGCCGCTCTCAGCCGGCGTGTGGCGGGGCGATTGGCGGGCAGGCAAGATGAGCCCGATCGACAAGCTGATGACCGACGAGTCGGACGTGATTTCGTTTCACACCTACGACCCGCTGCCGCAAGTGAAGCGTCGCGTGGCGAGCCTCGAGCGGTTCGAGCGGCCGCTCATTTGCACCGAGTTCATGGCCCGAGGGAACGGCAGCCATTTCGATCCGATCTTGGGGTACTTCAAAGCGGAAGGGATCGGGGCGTACTCGTGGGGTTTCGTGTCGGGCAAGTCGCAGACGATCTACCCCTGGGACAGCTGGCAACGAACCTACACGGCCGAGCCGGAGCAGTGGTTTCACGACATCTTTCGCGCCGATGGAACGCCATATCGCCAGGAGGAGGTGGAGTATATTCGGCGAGTGACGGGGAAGTGAGGGGGAGGCCGTATGCTATAGGCGGCAGGCTGCCGGGAGGGCGGAGCGAGCATGCTTGCGAGGCGCAAGCATGGCACCCCGCTTTCGCCTACCCGTGGCAACCGAGCATCCTTCGCGATGTTTACCGCCATGTCAAATAGACTTGACATCAAGTCGTGTCAAGTTTATCATACATCGCGATTCACGGCTCGACCGATCCTTCTATTGCGAGGTGGTTGCGATGAGTGCCATGGAAAAGCTTGCCGGGACGCAGCTGGTGGTCGCGGCGCTGACGATTGTTGCCGTCACGGTGGCGCTGCCTTGGATGGGGTCGGCGTCGATCGGCTTTTTCTCGCTTTTGGCACTGATTCCGGTAGGGCTTATCTTTTTGCGGCGCGATGGCGGGCGCGTCGTCGTCGACGAGCGCGATCGCGAGATTGACAAGAGGGCAACCAGCCTGGGCATCGCCGCCGCCTGGAGCGTCTTGTTCGGTGCCCTGTTGGCCGCGACGCTATGGGCCAACTTCACGCATGCCGACGTCGTGGGGACGGTTTTCCTGACCTGGCTGATCTCGGTTCAGGCGGCGATCTTGTGGGGCGTGAAGGGGTTGGTCGCGGTCGTACTGTATCGGAGACAGCGTGCCGCGTAAAAAGGAACCCGCTCTCAACAACTGCATCCGCGACTTGCGGGCGGCGCGGTCGGGGATGACGCAGCAGGACCTGGCCGACCTGGTGGGCGTGACGCGGCAAACGATCGTGGCGCTGGAGGGCGGAGCTTATACGCCCTCGCTGACGCTCGCGCTGCGGATTGCCAAAGTGTTCAACAAGCCGACCGAGCGTGTGTTTTGGCTGGACGAATGAGGCGGGATGACGGGGTCGGTGCAAAAAAAGTCCGCCAGGCTAGCAGGCCCTTGTCCAACTTCGAGATTCCCACCCCCGGCCCCTGGCGACGCCCGGCAAGGGAATCTGAGGCTGGGCGGGCGTTATCCGGGTCGGTCCGATCGGCCGAACCCCTTGCCCGCACGGCTCAATTAGGGCCTGGGAAAATCGTTTACAGCGGTTTTTCGGGGTGGCTATAATGCAGAACTGCCTCGGGGGATCGACCCGGTCGATCGCTTTGGAGGCCCTGTCTGGCCGAGCGTGCGCGGTTGACCCCCACGGCCCGTGCGGCGGCGCGAACAGCGGATGGGCACGCTGACGTATCTGAATTGGTCGACCTTTCGATTTTTGCTCGCTAGGAATATCGACGCTTGGGGCGTGCGGCGGTTCGACACAAACGGAACCGGGCACTTTCGAGCACCAGCAATCAACCGTGTGGGCCTATCGCAAGCGGTGGCGGAATCGTTTTCCGGGTTTGCACAGCAAGCAGTTATCAATCAACGCTCTACAGCTCTTCGAGGAGTGATGTTTCATGTGGATTCCAAAATGGGTGCGCGATCGGAAAAAGGGAATCGAGACGGGCATGCCCACGCAGGTCGTTTCGAATGAAGAATTCATCCCGCGCCCGATCACGACCAAGCAGCGGCAGATCGAAGACCTGATCACGCGGATGAGCGACGAGAAGGCGAAGAAGCTGGGCATGGACCGCCGCGAGTTCGTGTCGAGCTCGATGGGGCTGGCCACCTGCTTTTTGGCCGCCAACATGGTGTGGGGCAAGAAGTGCTGGGCCGTGGAAGAAGAAGAAACACTGGAGCCCGGCGCCTACGAAGACAAGTATCCCAAGGGAAAGTTTTTCGTCATCGACGTGCAGGCCCACTTTACCAACGGCGTACCGATCGGATTCCGCAACATGGAATTCGTGAAGAACATGGGCTTCAAGCTCGACAACTCGCCCGAGTCGTACTCGTATCCGAATTTCGTCAAAGAGATGTTCTTTGACAGCGAGACGGCGGTGCTGGTGATTTCGGGCGTGCCGGGCAAGGAGCGGCAATTTGACCGCGCAGGCAATCCGCTGGAAGGCCCCAAGCGCGGCGGCGGCGTGTTGCCCAGCTGGCTGATGAGCGCCCGCAAGGCCGACATCAACGAGATGGCTGGCAGCGTGCGAGCGCTCTGCCAGGGGAACTGCGCCCCGAACCACTACTGGGACATGAAAACGAACAGCCAAGACCAGAAGGCGCTGTTCGACCAGATGGAGCGGGAGGTGCAGCAGTATGGCATCGACAGTTGGAAGTGGTATTGCCATACCGACCCGGGCCGCAGCGGCAACGGTTTTCAGCTCGACGACGAGAAGCTGACCTATCCGTTCTATGAAAAGAGCAAGGAGCTGGGACTCAAGCGGTTTAGCGTGCACAAGGGCTTTTCGGCCCAGAGCCGCACGCTGGGGCACCTGGCCAATCCGAAAGACGTGGAGAAGGCCGCGCTCGATCACCCGGACCTGACGTTTGTGATTTATCACTCGGCCCTGCAGCACGCCCCGTATGGCGCGGAGGTCGAAGAGTTCAAGGAGAAGTACGATCCGGAGACGGGCGACTTTGCCTGGCACGACGTGCTGATGAAGATCAAGCAGCGCAATCCGCAGATCAACAACGTGTATCCGGAAATCGGTTCGAGCTTTGGCACGCTGGCGATCTACAACCCCGAGATGTGCCAGCACCTGATTGGCAAGAACATCAAGTACTATGGCGCCGACCACACGATTTGGGGCACCGACTGTTTGTGGTGGGGATCTCCGCAGTGGGCGATTGACGCCTTCAAGCGGTTCCAGATCTCCGACGAGCTGTGCGAGAAGTTCGGCTACGCCAAGGTGACCGATGAGGACAAGGCCAAGATCTTTGGCTTGAACGCGGCCAAGATCTACGAGATCGACGCCAATGAAGCGCGCAAGAACATTCCGAAGGACAAGCTTTCGGAACTGAAGACGGCATACAAGGAGATCGGGGCCTCGCGTCAGAACGCAGCTTACGGTTGGGTGCGCGACGATACGCAGGTTTCGTAAGCAGATTGCAGCGAGGGGGCATCTCGCAACGACTCGCGAGTTTTTCACCCCAGGGAGAAAACAGGCCGTGTGCTGTAGCCGGCCGATCGTTAGCGATTGAGTGCCCTCAAGGCGGGGCACTTTGAGAGCGAGCGGGAGGTTGGGTCTGGGAGATTCGAGGTTCCCTCGGGGAATCTCGACTGCAGGCAAACGAGCGGCTGGCGGTTGGCTGTGGCCGGCCGCAGGGAAACATGAAAGTGGAGCGCGGCGCGGGTTGCCTACAGGGCCCGCGCCGCGTTTGCCTTTTACGGGCTTGACTAGATAGAGTGGTGAAGAAGCTGGCTGGAAGGAGTTTGTACCCAGTCGGAAGGCGACCGCGAAAGTTGATGCGTGGGAGACCGGCACGTGAAAGATAGATGGGCTCGACGATGGGCGCGGGGACCGAGCAGGCGGTTGAGATATGCGGTCGTGGCATGTTTCAACCCAGCCAAGTGCGCGACGAAGCCTGCGCACGGCTCTAGCAGTCCGTCGAGTGCTGCAACGGACTGCCAGCGTGGGCGTGGCCGCCGTAACCGTGCTGTTGACGGCGGCGATTTTGTTTTCGCTCTGGACGCCGCGGCGGATCACGGCCGGCGCGCCCGAGCAGAAGCAGCTCGATCCGGCGGCTTGGGGCAGCGACCATGTGGACGACCTGGTGCCGATGTATACCGAAGGTGGCGAGTGCTTGTTTTGCCATCGACATCAGGTGGGCGTGACTTGGGACACCAACAAACACAATCGCACCATCCGCGATGCCGAGCCTACCGAGCCGGCCGTTGAATCGCTGCGGGCGGACGACAACACCAAGGCCATCGCCGAGGAAGTGACGCTGCTGATGGGCGACACGCGCGCGCAGCGTTTCTTGAAACGCGCCGAGGCCTATGGCCACGCCGATATGCTTACGACCATGGCGACCTTCGGGCGCGGACGCGCGCGAGGCTTGAGGGCGCCGAGGATGCGCACTGGGACACCGAAACGTTTGCCACCGCGTGCGCCGGTTGCCATGCGACGGCGGTCGATCCGGAGACGCACGCGTTTGCCACCGTGTCGCTCGATTGTTACGCCTGTCACGGCGACGCCACGGTCGAGCACGCCAACGACACGACGCTGATGCCGCTGGCCAAGGCGCGGAAAGATTCGCCGGCCGCGATCACTTCGATCTGCGGAAGCTGCCACATTCGCTTTGGCAAGTCAAAGGCCACCGGACTGCCCTACCCCACGAACTTCGTGGCGGGCGACAACCTCTTCAAGGATTTCGAGGTTGACTGGAGCGTGCTGGACACCGAAGACCCTGCCAAGCAGCTCAATCCGGCCGACGCGCACGTGATGGAGAACGTTCGCGACGTGGTGATTGGGGGCCAGGAGTCGGTGACCTGCCTGAGCTGCCACGACGTGCACAAGTCGTCGAGCGAAAAACATCGCCAGCTGCCCGTGACGCAGTATTGTCAACATTGCCACACGGCGAGCGATCCGGTAAAAGGCCACAAGCGGTACCGGGTGACGAGTGAGCGGTGCCGGTACTGAGCGGAAGGACGAACGCCGAGGGGTGGCCTATTGCTGGGCTGAGTCGGCCGCTTGGAGGCGATTCCAGATTTCGGTGAGGCCTAGAGCTTGGATCCAAGTTTCGAGGTATTGGGTATCCAGCACGCCGCGGTGCAGTTCGTAGATATGTTGCGCGTCACCGAATTGCAGTCGGCTCCCTTCCGCGGCTTGCGACCATTTGAGCTTCATCAAGATGGTGTCCTCCGGCGAACTTACGGCGACGTCGACGCCATCAATGTTGTATCGCTGTCGACGAGCGAATCGACTGCGATCAAAGGGCTCGTCCGTGAGCATCCAGAAGTCGATCTTGTCGCCTTCCCGAAGATCGAGAACGTTGAACAGGCTGCGGTCGCGCAGGGCCTCTTCAATCGCCGCGCGACTTAGGTAATAGTCGGGGGGAGGAAACTCCTCAAGCAAGGCGTCGATGCGCTCGGGCGGCAAATCGATCACCAGGTCAATATCGTGAGTCGCCCGGGGTTGGCCTTGCAGGCTCGACGCTAGCGAACCGGTGAGCATGCTCGCGACCCCGAGGTGATCAAGAGCATCAATCGCGTGCTTCAGGAGTTCGGTTTGCGCCATCCGAACATCTTTTCCAAGTAAAGTTCGTGCAGTTCAGAGTCGGAAAGCTCGGGGAAGCGGTGCGCAAGCCCGATCTTGAATAGCCGTCGGGTTTCGTCGGAGAGCTCGCAGGCTTTGCGCAGCCGGTCGACCGGCGACATGCGGCGTAACACCTCGAGATAGCGCTGGCGATTGGGAGTTGGCTTGTGGTCGAGCATGGGCTTAGTCTACCACGGGGCGAGGTTTTGCGGAGAGGTAAGCGGCAATCAATGCATGGAACCGCACGGCGTTCCATATCGCGCCGTACCGGGGCGCTATCGGGCGACGACTGGCGGGTCGTGATCGACAGACGCGGGCTAAAAACGTGCGACGGCTTCGTCGGATATGCCTAGTTCGCCGCTGCGGCTTGCGTAACGGCTGGTTCGGGCGCCGGCGTGAGCGATTTCATCGGGCCGAACATGCGCTCGCGGTAGAGCTTCAGCCCGTGCACGGCGTGGTAGAGCGAGCTGCATTCAAGGTCGAATTTCTGGGTCTTTTCCAAGCAGTCGACCAGATGCAGCATTCCGCGGGTGACCCAGGGCTGCTTGAGTTGCTCGTCGTCGAGCGCCACCATCAAGAACTCGAACACGTGGCCGCTGGTGGCGATGCGGTCGTTGATCTCGGCGCTGCGGGCGGCGCGCGAAAAGTAGTTCGTCGAGAAGCTGCCATCGGGCTGCTGAAATTCGCGGGCCGCGGCCACCGTGTCTTTGATTTTCTTATCGACTAGCGCCCAGGTGCCGTTGGGGTCGTCGCCGATCTTGCCGCCTGCGGCCAGGTATTGATTGAGGGCGGTCGTCAGGGCGTACATGCGGTGAGTGCCGCCGCAGGCGCTGTCGGCCAGATCTTGCGAGGCTTCCATCCGGGCCAGACGGTCGATGGTCCACTTCTGACCGTCCTTCGACGTCCACTCGGCGTCCATTGGCAAGTAGGTGCTGAAGGCCATCAATGTCCAGGTTGCTTCCATGCCGTCATACAAATCCCACTCGGCCTGCGTGAGCATGTCGCGCACCGTGAACGTTTCGTCGCCGACTTGCACCTTGTCGTCGAGCGTCAGGCCGCACTGCGAAAGGTATCCAAGCCACTGATCGGGATGTCCCTGCCCCATCTTCGAGCCGGCGTCGAGCACGGCCATCACGCCGTGATCCCCTTTGCGAAGGTCCCAGCCACGCAATTTGCCGCCGCCGAGCAGGTAGGCGATGGCCGGCTTCAGTTGGCCATCGGCGTAGATTTCAAAGTCAGGTCCATAGGCCAATGCCCCGTGCACGATTTGCCAGGCGGCCTGATCCTTGGTGCTCAGGTGGCGGTTTTTGTAGGTGAAGGTGATCGCCTTATCGAGCCGCTCGCGGAGGGCATCTTCGTCGGGAATCTCAACCTTGGTGACCTGCGGTTGCGGCTTGCTGCAGCCGCTGGTCAGGACGGGGCCGAGCGCGATTAGCAAAGCCAGGAAACCAGCGGCGGTCTGCGACCGAGGGGAACACGTCTGCACTTGCGTCAGCCTCATGCGTCTGGGAAGTTCGTTCGGGCGATTCCGAGCGGGGCGGGCACTGCGGCGAAGTCGGAAGCAAACTCGCCGCAAACGTTGTGTTTTAAGCTCTTCGGCATTCGTTGGCAATGTTTTGGATAAAAAACGAAGAATACGGTAGATAGATCGCTTGTGCTGATTCTGCTGGGCGATCCACCTGTCGGCGGGGGATCGGTCCAGAACCGCCCTTGCCGCTGTCCGTATTAATGAATGACAACAAGCGCGCAGGCCTTGCGGCGAATACGAAATAGACAGTCGGCCGAGGCCCGCACACTTTGATGTTAACAGAGAACCCGTGTGCTTCCCGTTTGGGGAGCAACCAGAGGCGCGCAATTGGCGCCATGAAAGGTATCGAACGATGATTGGGTTTTTTGACCCCAGGTATTTGCTCTACATTGCCCCGGCGCTGCTGCTGGCCCTCTGGGCGCAGTATCGCGTCAAGGCGACCTATGCCGCCGCCCGTCAACAGCCGGCGCCTTTGAGTGGCGCCGCGGCCGCGCGGCACATATTGGATTCGGCCGGTTTGCAGGACGTTGCAATCGAGCAAATTCCCGGCGAGCTTTCCGACCACTACGACCCCCGCGATCACGTTTTGCGGTTGAGCCCCGAGGTTTACCAGGGGCGGACGCTGGCGTCGGTCGGCATTGCGGCGCACGAGGCCGGGCACGCCTTGCAGCATGCCCACTCCTATGCGCCGCTGACGATCCGCAATGCCGCGGTACCGGCCGCCAGTTTCGGCAGCGGCATCGGCGTGTTGATGATCATCGCTGGCTACTTCTTGCATTTCGGCATCCTGGCCTGGATCGGGATGGGCCTGTTTGCCTGTGTGGTGTTCTTCCAACTGGTGAACCTGCCAGTGGAGTTCAACGCCAGCAGCCGCGCCAAAGCCCAACTGGTCGAGCTCGGCATCGTACCGCAGGAGGAGATGGGCCACGTGAACGCCGTGCTGAATGCCGCGGCATGGACCTACGTGGCCGCCACGCTGCAGTCGATCATGATCCTGCTGTACTACCTAACGCTGCTGAGCGGGCGGCGCGATTGAGCGAGCGACGGGGGAATGATCGAAAACGCTCACACGCCGCTTTACGCGGCGGAGTCGCCGGAGACGGCTGCGATCGGCAGTGTCAGCACGAAGCACGCGCCATCGGGAAGGTGGTTGTCGAGCGACAGTTCACCGGCCATTTGGCGTGCGAGCCGTCGGCTTATCGAGAGCCCCAGTCCGACATTCCAATCCGCGTCCTCTCTATGCTGAACCTCCCAGCTTTTCCCGCAGCTGGCGAATCAGCTCTTCCTCGCCGCGCAGTTCGTCGTGCATTTTCGAAGAGAATTCGGTGCGGCGGACTTCGACGCGCTTGTCGGACAGGGCGGTTTCCAGCATCCGCGACAACAGGTCACGTTCGGCCTCGGAAAGCGTGATTTGAATTTCAGACATGGAACGACTCCTGGTTTGAACGATGCTTGGCCTTTCCGTGGGGTTCAAGCGCGACGCTGGCCCCGGCCCCGTCTACCAGAAATGGTAGCATGGCACACGCGCGTGTCTAGCGACCCGGCCCGTTCGCACGGTTCGCCGGCAAATTTAGAACGCAGTCGATGTGGTGCGCGGCCGCACACGTCGGACGCATCCGTGAGACGTAGGTGATGGCCAAAACGAACGTACCAGCCAGGGCGAGCAAGTTGGTGGCCGGTTCGGGAACCAGCGTGAGCTCCACGCGGTCGATCGTCAGTTCCTGGCCGATAAAAGCAATCGATTGGATCAGGCCGTCGAGTTTAACGCTACGAATTGGGTCGTCGAGTACATTGGAGTAAACCGTGACTCCGCCCAATGTGGTGCTCCCCGCGCCGGCCAGCGCGGAATCGGTAAAGGCGAGCAGTTGACCGTTGATCTCGAGAAAGTTCGATCCGCCGTCGTCACGAAAGTAAAAGAACCCGCCGCTGGAATTCGCAGGCAAGAGAATCTCCGCGCGCAGATCGGCGGCCAGAAACAATGCGTTGTTCGACGAACCAAACAGCGGCATGTCGACAATCGTGCCGTTTGCGCCCGAAGAGCCGTTGTATTTTGACAGGGCGACGTCGACGCCATCGGCGACAATCGTGGTGGGCAAGCTGGCGTTGGGAAACATATCGCCCACGGTGAAATTCGAAAACTCGACGTCGATCGTCGTCGCAAACGTGGACTCAGGCGAAGCCAATGCCAGCGATCCGCACGCAATCAAAACGAATACGGTCCAGTGTTGCCGGTGCATGGGTTGGGAACTCCTGTTGCAAAGAAACCCGCGCGGCAAGACGCGAGGTCAACGAAGCAATTCGACCTGCAGGTAAGTCGCCTCAGAAACGCGGCAAATCGGAATCGGCAATTGAGACACCGATTTGCAGCCGCGATGGCAACTCAACGGTCAAAAGAGATCGTGGCAGTAGCGAGCCCGTACTCGTAGAGGTGGAACCGTGTGGGTACCCTAGTGGCTGGGTACGCCGGTGTCAAGAAGTTTTTGCCAGTTGTTCGCGCATGGCGGACTGCCGCGCGTGCATTTAGAATCGATGGCCGCGGCGATTCTTCGGATTCACGCCCATTCATCGAGGTAGCTTAATGCGTTTCGTTCTTGCGATCGCCAGCTGTTTCCTGACGCCTCTTGCATTGGCCAACGAGGACACGAAGAGACCAAACGTCGTCGTCATTTTGGCCGACGACCTGGGCTATGGCGACGTGCACTGCTACAACCCGACGCGCAGCAAGCTTCCCACGCCGCACTTCGACCAACTGGCGGCCGAGGGGATGCGGTTTACCGACGCGCACTCGAGTTCGGGGGTTTGTTCGCCATCGCGATACACGCTGCTCACTGGCCGGTATCACTGGCGGTCGCGGTTGCAAGCCGGCATTGTCCGGTATCTGGAACACCCGCTGATCGCGCCGGAGCAACTCACGATCGCTGGGCTGCTCAAACGAGAGGGATATCACACCACCTGCATCGGCAAGTGGCATTTGGGCTGGGATTGGAACATTCCGGATGAACAGCGCGCGCTGTTTGCGCCCGAGCGCGGCCAGGTGCCGCCGGTGAGCGATCGACATCGGAACGCCTGGCGCGAAGTTTATTCGCGGCCGATCGCCGGAGGGCCCACGACGCGCGGGTTCGACGAGTACTTTGGCACCGACGTGCCGAACTGGCCGCCGTATTGTTTCATCGAGAACGACCGCACCGTCGGCATCCCGACGGAGTTCTTGCCGGAGGAACTGTTTGAGAATCATCTGGCAAGCTTGCCGGGACCGGCGCTTGCGGGTTGGCAGCTCGAGCAGGTGCTGCCGACGTTGGCCGATCGTGCCCGCGCCTATATCAAGGAGCGGGCTGCGACCGGCCAGCCGTTTTTTCTCTATCTGCCGCTCACTTCGCCACACACGCCGCTGGCCGTCACCGAGCCGTGGCGCGGCAAGAGCGGGCTGGACAGCGCGGTGGCCGATTTAATTTTGGAGACCGACGACGTCGTGGGCCGTGTGCTCGAGGCGCTGCGCGAGAGCGGCGTGGCCGACAACACGCTGGTTGTCTTTACCAGCGACAACGGCTTCGCTCCCTACGTCGGCGTCGAGCATTTGGAAGCCCAGGGACATTTTCCGAGTGGTCCGCTGCGCGGCTACAAGGGGGATGCCTGGGAGGGCGGGCATCGAGTGGCATTCATCGTGCGTTGGCCGGGAATCGTCGAGCCGGGCACGGTGTGCGACCAGCTCGTGCATCAGGCGGACGTGATGGCAACGGTGGCCGACGTCGTCGGCGCCGAGCTGCCGGAGCATGCCGGGCCGGACAGCTACAGCCTGCTGCCGCTGTTGAAAGGAAGCCGCGCGCCGGTGCGCGAGCATGCCGTGAGCCAAGGATCCCAGGGACAGTTCGCGCTGCGGCGCGGCGCGTGGAAGATGCTGTTCGGACCCAGCGGAGGCGGCGCGTGGAGTCGGCTTTCGGCGAGCAAGCCCGATGGGCAGCCGGCACAGCTCTACAATCTGGACGACGATCTGGCCGAAACACGGAACCAGTACGCACGGCAACCGGAGATCGCCAGCGAAATGACGGCACTGCTCGAGCAGCTTATCGCCCGCGGCCGCAGCACGCCGGGATCCGAGTTGGAGAATGACGTGCCGGTGGACTGGCGGAAGTTCATGAAATCGGAGAAAGCGATTCGCTAGTCGCCTTGACGGGTTCGCGTTGTCCCCGGTGCGCTGGCGCGGTTGCCCGACAGTCGCATGGCCGATTAAGATCGATCGGCAAGGGGCGTCCCGATCGCTTGGGGGGGCCTATGCTTTACTAGCTCGTAGCGGCGGTGCACGGCCGGCTGGTGCGATTCTCTGGACGGGGACGCGCCGTGTTGTCGTGAGATTGTTTTTCGTTGTTTGTTTTGGTTCGTGACGCGATGGCCTCCAACGATTCCTCGTCTCCTCCGCCCGAATCGGTCGGGATCACCTGCGCCTACACCGACACTTTCGGGCCTTGGCTGGCGGAGCTGGGTGGTTCGTTGGTGGTCACCTGTTATCAGGCCGGCAAGATCGCGCTGCTGGGATGGGATGGCAGCGGCATTCGGCTGCACTGGCGCGATTTCCCGCGGCCAATGGGCATGGCCGTGCAGGGGCAGCGGATGGCCGTCGGGACGCTCGAGGAAGTGGTGCTGTTGCACAATGCCCCGGCCCTGGCGCCCGATCTGCAATTGGGAGACAACCTCCACTACGATGCGCTCTATTTGCCGCGCGTGGCCTATCGCATCGGCGAGGTGGCCGTGCATGGATTGGCCTTCGGCAAGTCTGGCTTGTGGGTCGTTAACACCCGGTTCAGTTGCCTGGCTTCGCTCTCGGAAGACTATCACTTCGTTCCGCAATGGCAGCCGCCGTTCATTACCGACCTGGCGCCCGAGGACCGCTGCCACATGAACGGCATGGCGATGGTCGACGGCGAGCCGCGGTTTGTCACGTGCCTCGGCACCACCAATACGGCCGGCGGTTGGCGCGCCGATAAAGTCACCGGCGGCGTCGTGCTGGGTGTGCCCGACGGGCAGGTCGTGGCCCGCGGGCTGGCGATGCCGCATACGCCGCGGTGGTACGACAACCGATTGTGGGTGCTCAACTCGGGGCACGGACAACTCGGTTACGTCAATCCGGCCAAGGGAACGTTGGAAGTGGTGTGCACGCTGCCGGGCTACGTGCGGGGGCTCTGTTTTTTGGGGCCGTATGCCGTGGTGGGCATGTGCCTGATTCGCGAGCAGCACATCTTTGGCGGCTTGCCGATCGCCGCGAAGTTCGACGAATTGATGTGCGGTTTGGCGGTCGTCGACCTGCGCACGGGTCAGCCGGCGGCGATGTTTCGCTTCACGAGCGGTTGCGAGGAGATCTTCGAAATCGATTTCCTGCCCGGCGTGCGGCAAGGAGCGATGCTCAACGGCCAGAGTTCGGAAATCCACTTCTGCTACACCGCGCCCGGCCACCATTGGTGGCGCCGCGATCCCACGCCCGGCATGTCTTCGCCCGACGAGTCGTAACGGGCGGGCGGTCAGGACAACGATGGCGAGTCGAACGAATCGTCGCCCTGGGAATTGGTATCGCTGTCTCCCAGCGTGATGTCGAGTTCCGCCAGTGCGGCAGCCGAGGCGTCCAAGACTTGCGCAACGGCTTGCTCCTGCGGCGGCTTCGCCAGTGCCGCGACCGGCGGTGCTACGGCGGAAACATCGACCGGCTCCAGTAGCTCATCGTCGGTAAACGCCTGCGCCAATGCCGAAGCGACTGCTTGCCCCGCGGCTAGATCGCTGGCCTCGCCGACTACGTTGGACCCGCCCAAAGTTGCGGCCGAAAAGTCGACCGCCACTGCCGTTGCCGCCGATGGCGCGGCCAGCGGCGTTTGGGCCGCGACGGGCAGGTTGAGCATCGGCAGGAAGCCGGGGTTTTGCCGGGCGATGGATTCATCAGTGCCGTCGACGGCTCCATCGCGGTTGATGTCGTAAGGACTCGTGATCGGCTGGTCGCTACCGGAGTGCGTGCGAATTTCGATTTGATCGGCGGCGCTGGATAGCGCGAACGTCGACGGATCGGCCGTGCCGGTATCGCCGACGCGATTGCCGAAGTAGAAGACAAACGGATCGGTCAGACCCGTGCGGCTGTTGGCGGCCACGGTCACTTGCAGCCAGGTGTTTTTGATGGCTCCGTCGGGCCAGACCAGCTCCACGCGGTCTCCGCCGCCGTCGCCGGCGCCCGCCCGCACCGAAACCACGCTTGGGGGCGGCGCATCCGACCAGCTGTCGGGTGCATTGCTGGTGCCGACCTTGAACGTGAAGTCGGCGGCCGTGATGTCGGGGTGCGAGCCGGCAAAGTCGAGGGCCAGGCCGTTGATGCCCTGGGGGCTGCTGCTGATGTTGTTGAAGCCGGCCAGGCCGCCGCCGGGCAGGTAGGCCGTTTTGTCCGAAGCAAGGGCCGCATCGTCGTCGGCCGTGGCGGCTGGGTTGTTACCGTCAAAGTGCGAGTTGTTGTAGAAAAGTTGCGGCACGGGTGGCGGCGCGATGGTCCAGTTTTCCATACCATGAACGCTGTCGTCCATCGTAAAGAACAACCGATTGAGGGCGACGGTAAAGTTTGCGGCCCCTCCGCCCCGAATGATGTCGATTGGGATGTCACTGACAAAGACGGTTCCCTGCGGGTAGCCGTCGCTCATCCACAGGCCGTAGTGTACGCCATCGGTGCCCGTGAAAAACAACCGCCCGTTCACGTTGATCAGATTGCTGATGGACGACGTGGCGCTGCCTGGCATGAGGTCCTTGACGAGCGTGGTTCCGGCGCCGGTGCCGTCGCTCTTCCAGAGTTCGCGGCCATGAACCCCGTCGTCGATCGTGAAAAACAACTGATTTCCGACGGCGGTCAGATCGGTTAAAGAGGCCGTGCCATCCAGTGCCGAGGGGCGGATGTCTTTGACCAGTACCGTTCCATCCGCGGTACCGTCGCTCTTCCAGAGTTCCGGCCCGTGCACTCCGTCGTCGGCTGAGAAGAACAGCGTGCCGTCGACGTTGGTAAACGCGCTGGGAAACGAACTGGCGGGTACGCCAGGGGAAGTGAAGCTGGGATTGATGTCCTTTAACTGCACCGTTCCGGCGGTCGTCCCATCGCTCTTCCAGAGTTCAGATCCCGTGTCATTGCTGGGATCTTTGCCCACAAAGTACAACGTTCCGTTTACATTGATGAGATTTTCCGCCGAGATGTCTCTGACCAGTACGGTTCCTTCGGAGGTCCCGTCGGTTTTCCAAAGTTCAAGTGTGTTGCTGCCGATCGGTTTGGCGGTGAAGTACAATGAATCGCCCATCGGGAGCATCGCAAAAGCAGAGCTGCCAAGTTTATCCGGAGCAAGCGCGTGGGTTCCGGCGGCGGTTCCATCACTGGTGTACAGGAGAGAAGGTTGTCCCAACGGTCCAGCATCGAAGAACAGTTTGCCACCAAACCAAGTCAGGCCACGAGGGTACGAACCGCCGCTACCGGGGGTGATGTCTGCCACGAGTTGAGTTCCGGTCTGGGTGCCGTCGCTGCGCCATAGCTCATCGCCGTTGACGCCATCGCTTGCAGAGAAGTAGAGCCAGTTACCGACCGTCAGCATGTGAGAATTGATTCCGAACCCGCTGCCTTCAATTTGATAGAAGTTGTCTTTGACAGGGACGGTTCCGGCCGTGGTGCCGTCGGTTTTCCAAAGCTGAGGGTGGCTGTTGTCGTGAGCGTAAGTGGTAAAGTACGCGACGTCGTTTCCTGGGACGACGGCCGCTCCATACCCATTGGTGCTTGAGTCGGTGTGCTGCGCAAATCTGGTCAGCATCTGGGTGCCGGCGGTGGTGCCATCGCTCCGCCAGACCTCGGTGTGGTGCGTCGAATCGGCCGCCTCAAAATACAGCGTGCTTCCCACGACAGTTCCAGAATTGCCGAAGAATTGAGTCCCATTGTTGTTCACCAGCACTGTCCCCGCGGTGGTACCATCGCTCTTCCAAAGTTCCTCCCCGCCGGTGCCGTTGTTGGCACCGAACATCAGCAGGTTGCCAACGGCGGTTAGGTGACCGTTGCCCCCGCCATAAATATAGTCGACCCCACCCTGAAAACCGCCTCGCACCTGCACCGTGTTTTCTGGCGTACCATCGGTCTTCCAGAGGGAAGCCATCTCGTTGCCACTCGAGGAATCAGTCGAGAAAAAGTAGAGCCACCCTCCCACACTTGCCATTTTCAACTGGTCAAAACCGCTGGGAAGCGTATAGCCGCCAGGGATGGCTTGCGTCCCCGCCGCAGTGCCATCGCTTTTCCAGAGTTGTTGGGGTCCGCCATAGGTTGAAACCGCGCCAAAAAACAGCGTGCCGTCGACATTGGTCAGGTCGAACTCAGTGAGGGAGGGTTGCGAGATGAACCCCTTAACCTGCTGGGCGGCTTGCGCCCCCGGCTCGACTTTCCACAGGCCGAAGCCGGCCTGCGCGCTATAAGCCGTAAAGAACAGCGTTCCGTTGACGTCCTTGAGATTGGCCGTTTGTGAAGTGGCCGACCCCGGATTGACGTCGAAGATCGTCGGCGTGCCGTCGGCGCCGACTTTCCAGAGCTCCTGTCCGTGCACGCCGTCGTCGGCCGTAAAGAACAGGGTGCCGTCGGCGTTGGTCAGGTTCGCGATTCCCGAACTGGCGGAGCCGGGATTGATGTCGGCGACCATGACCGTGCCGCTACTGGTGCCGTCGCTTTTCCAGAGTTCCTGGCCATGCGTTCCATCGGACGCAACGAAGTACGCGGTCCCGGCGACGTCGAAAATCGTGCTTGGTTGGACGCCAAGTTGAAACGTGGCAATCGACTTTGTTCCGGCATAGGTGCCGTCGCTGACCCAAATTTCGTTTCCGCTAAAGCCAGACCAAAAGAACGTTGTATTCCCTATGCTTGTCGGGTCAGAGAAGAATCCGATGTTCGGGTGTGACACGAAGAATGTGCCCTGCGGAGTACCGTCGGTGCGCCAGAGATCACCGAAATTGTCCCCAAAGAAGATCAGCCCCGATTCGTCCACGGACGGCGTGCCTTCAATATTGAGCGATGAGTCCGTGTTGATGTCCGCCAGCAGCGCCGGGGTGATCGTCAGCAGACGGCGCTCTTCGAGCATTTCGCCGCTCAGGCCTAGGCGGTTGCTAGCCGCGGCCGACGATCGGCGCGCTGAGCGACCCCTGCGGCGCAACCGCGACCAACGAAATGGAATTGCCATGCCTCTTGCCCTCCGCAATAGCGCTTGAGTTGTCGCCTGAAAACTCGATCGTCCCAGCGGACTCGGCCGTGCTCACTGCTCCGATGGCACGGTCAACCTATCGTTACAAGTGTCGTAACGCGGCTCAAGCAGAATTGTTCGCCAGCTAACGGAATCGCAAGTTAAACGGGCTTTTGCCGCAGAAACTTGCCAGCAGTTCGTCCAAGAGCGACGATCTAACGCGGGCCTAGGAAGTTCCGCTTGAATGTCACCGCACCAGGAGTCGTTCCGGGCGGCGAGGCAAGCCTGTGTGCACTGTGCATGTCGTTTGGCTGAGGGGATTTATTGTCTGGCGGTGGTTTCGTGTGGGCCGGGTTGTCGAGCCTGCCTTGCCGGTTCGACCCGAGGCGGTTAGCATCGCAAGAGTAGCCGAGTTTCGCACGATTTTTCCAGCATCTTTAGCCCACGGCACGTCGCATGCCCGATTCCTCATTCAGCGCATTGCCGGACGTCAGCGAGGACGACGCGCTCGAGTATCGGCCCGTGGAAGCCTGGGCAATCGTTGCCCTGCTGCTTGGGTTGGCGTCGCCGCTGGCGCTCGTCGACCCACTGCTGAGCCTCGTCCCGGTGATTGGACTGCTGGCGGCGCTGGTGGCCCTGAGCCGGATCAGCGGCGATCCGTTGCGGCCGGGCCGACGGGCGGCTCTGGCGGGCATGGCGCTATCGGCATTGTTTCTGATGGTGCCGCTGGCGCACTACACGTCGGCCAATTGGCTGCTCGCGCGGCAAGCGCGCCCGGTGGCCGATGAGTTCGTAAAGGATCTCCGCGAGCGCAATCCCCAGCAGGCCTTGCTGCTGACCATGGTCCCCGATCGCCGCCCGCCGAACGACGACGGCTTGTGGTCGTTCTATCGCAATGATGCCGAGTCGCAACAAGACCTGCGCATGTTTGTCGACAAACCGGCGATTCGTATGCTGTTGGCCCTGGGAGATCGGGCCGACATTCGCTTTTACAAGACGAACAAAGTGGCGGCCGGGCGCACCGTGGGACTCGTCGACTACTGGTACACGGTCACGTTTGTCGACGACGACGGACGAAAGAAGACGATCATGTTTGGTTTGCTGATGGAACGAAAGCAACCACAGGATCGGAGTCTGAACCCCTGGCGGGTGAAAGATTTTACCACGGACTTCAACCGTGAGCACCGCGCATAGTAGTCGGCCGGCGCGACCACACTGGCTAAGGCGTTGCGCCTGCCGTTTGGTCGGCTTCGGAAGCCGCTGCCTTGGCTCGGCGGGCTTCGTCTTCGATGGCCTGCTTCTGCTCGGCGTCGCTGCGGTTGGCGGCCATGCCGTAGTAAACAGCGGCCACGCCTGGCTTGCCCGCGTTGTACGATTTGCGAGCCTGCATCAGGAACTGCTGCGCCTCGCGTGCGCGGGCCGCGGCTTGGGCGGCGCGCTGGCGCTCGATGTCGGCCAGGCTGCGGAGCGCGGCCTGATCGTTGGCGACCCGCTGGGGCAAGCCATGCGGTTCAACGCTGCCGCGCGTCCAGGTAGCGCGTCGTTCGCGCGCTTCGCGGATCAGTTCAGCTTCGGCGGCGCGGGGATCATGAATTTGCGCCGTCACTTGCACCGCCGATGTGCCGCGGGCGATTCCGAGCGTGCGCTGCGTTGGCAAGCCGCCGTACATGGTGCGCTCGTAAAACGCCTGCCGCTGGCTGGCCAGTTGCGCGCGTCCGCCATCGGGAACAAGCACCGATGTGTTGACGCCGAAGGAATGAAAACTTGGCAACTGCAGCGTGATGTTCGCGCCGCTTTGAGCACGGGCGACCGCCGCCCAACAGGAGATCGCCAGGGCGATCAGGGTCAGCCTCGAGATTCGCATGATTGCCACCTCCCGAAGAAAAATCGTCGAGATCGGGCGCTTCTATTCCCGGGCATTTTACCGCGCTTTGCGAGGCCGGCAAATTTTGCCGCGCGCCGTGACGCGGCTTCGTGTAAATGCTTGACGCGATTTGTCTTCCGGGCGCTACTTTCCTTTGCTTCCGGCCGCGGCAGCCGCCTGCGGCACCTCGGCGCCGAGCAGAATGCCCAGCCACTTCATGTCTTCGCTGTGGTCGAGCGCGATTTTGACGATCATCGTCAGCGGCACGGAGAACAACATGCCGATCGGCCCCAGCACCCAACCCCAGAAGATCAACGACAGGAACACGACCAGCGGCGAAAGCCCCAGCCCACGCCCCATCAGCCGCGGCTCGACGACGTTGCCGATGACGCCGTTGATGGCCAGGTAGCCGGCGGCCACGTAGACGGCCGAGCTTACGCCCGACTGCAACAGCGCGAGCACCACGGGCGGCACGGCGGCAATGATCGAGCCGATGGTCGGCACGTAGTTGAACAAAAAGGCGAGCAGACCCCACAGCAGCGGATAATCGACGCCCAGCCACCATAGCCAGATGGTGGCCAGCACGGCGGTCAGCAGGCTGAGTTGGGTCTTGATGGTGACGTAGCGGCGCACGCTGGCCTGAATCGTTTCCCATCGCGCCGCCAGCGAGTTGTCGCCGCCAGAGATCGCGCGTAGCTTGGCCGGTAGTTCGGCCGCCTCGAAGATCATGAACAAGAGCGTGAACACGATCACCAGCGCGTCGCTCAGCACCGAACCGAGGGCCACCAGCAGGTCGCCAAACAGCGACACGGCCCGCCGAGGGTTGAGCGTTTCCTGCTCGAGTTTGGCGCCGACGTCGATGTCGTGCCGCTTGAGCCAGGCGACGACGTCGGCCTGCACGTCGGCCACTCGCTCTTGATACTCGGGCAATTGCTCGCGCATCTGATTGACCGACGTGCCCACGACCGCCACGACCGACAGCCCGAGCAGCACGGTGCCAGTGGCGATCGTCAGCAGAGCGGCCCACTTGGGCAGCCCTTTTTCCTGCAGCCAATTGAGTGGCGGCAAGCAGATCATCGTCAAAAACGCCGCGACGACCAGCGGTACGACGATCGGCTGTGCCGCGCAGCCCCGCCACGATCACCACCATCGCCGCGCAAGAAAGCAGCACCGGTCCGCTGATCCGCAGTTCGGATTGGTTCGTCGTCATGCATCGCCCCGTGCGGATGGAGAGTGGCGGTTTGCAGCCCGTGCACGATGCTACCCGGATTGCATGGCGGCGGACAAGCGGAGGATTTTGTATTCGTAGGTCGGGCCGGGGCCTGACGGATGCCGCTCGAATGCTCGCATGTCAGGCCCAGACCGGACCTACAAACATGCAGCAACGCGGCGACAGACAAGAGCCAGCGGCGTGAGCCCCTGGCGAAAGGATGGGACACGTTGCATATGCCCCGGACGGCGAGAGTAATTCCGCCTCACCGTTGAAGGTGACCCCACGAATTTGAAAGCGTCTCCTGTGCGACTTAGGCCGCAGTCGCAGCGGCCTGACAATCGATGGGGCATCTAAGACGTAGACCGTGCGCGTGAAGGGCGCCAGTTCGTGCGATTGTCGCCCTATGACACATACGCCGTTACCGACCTGGTATGTCAAAGCGGACTGCTGTTCTTCGCTGGCCGGGCAAGGGGCGAGCTCTTCGGCGGTCTTGCGCGCTGCCGATTGTTGCCGAAGCTTGGCGAGCTAATGTCGCGAAAATCGAGACGTGGCGGGGTCGCGTCCGCTTGGCCTCCCGCGACATCGAGCAAGGGGAAACGACGGAGAGGAACGTCGTTTCCATCGATTTTTTTCTACGAGTTCCTAGTGGGCAAAGATGCCTGCCCGCATGGCGACGCGGATCATCGACAGACATACGAGCTATAAAGCGCGGCTGGCATATCACCTGGACCTCTGAGGTGTCAGCCGCCCTGCGCTGACTACGCATGGGAGTACTGCGGCACCTGTTGATACAGCCCGCTGGCCGCTTCCCAACGACCAGAATCTGGCGACAAAAAGCAGAAGCCCCGGTCGCCTTTCAAGCCGTGAATGCCCACAAACTCGTGCAGTTCGATGATTTCTGTCGTGCGGACGTAACGTTGGCCATCCCAGCGCAGGAGGGTGGCCTTGGCACTGCTGCGGGGTTCTAAATCGTTTATAAGTTCAAACTGACGAAGACCTTGCATCGTTATATCCTCGGGTGATCTTGGGTATCCTAACCGACATTATCGGCATTCTCGGAGTCTAAACATTACGAATTAGTTATTTTTTATATTACGATCCCGTAATGTTCAAGGCAAGGGGACGAGCTATCGGTGACGGGAAAATCTTCCCTGGAGATCGCCGGCGAAATGTATCGCCGGTCCGACGTCGGCATACCTCGCGCTGCCCGCATGTTCGTCGTCGGCAAGGTATCCGCGGGCTCGCTCGTTTGGCTCACGCGCCGAAGTACAGCAGGTTCCAATGGCTGAGGAACCAGACGAACGCCACCGAGCCCAGGGCGACGCAGGTGTAGTGCAGGCGGCCCGAGAAGCGCCAGTAGCCCTTGAACCAGGCGATCGCGGCGGCCAACATCATCACCACCGTCAGGCCCATTACCACGGGTGTCATCCATAGCAGGGCGGCGAAGAATGCCGGCACGCCGTAGCCGAATTCTTCGGCTTTGGCGAATGGAATCATGCTCAGACTCAATAAGCCCAAGGCGACCAGCGACGTCAGCCAGCCGATGCAACTTGTCAGCGGCGCGCCCTTGAAACGGGCACCATCGGCGCGGGTCGTGGTTTTTTGATCCGAACTGGCGGCTGCCGCCGAGTGCCGCTGCTCGCGCGTTACGAAAGCCACGACGGGCCAACCGATCAGCGCCGACGCCCACAGCGCGACGCAAATCACCAACAGCGCCGCGTTGAACCGTGGCGTCTCCAACATCGGCAACCGCTCCAGCGCCACAGCCGGACTACTGCTGTGAAACAGATAGGCGATTCGACCACCGGCGTCCTCGCGAAATGCCAGACTGGTCTGGCCGTCGACTTCGCGAAAAACGCGTGGCTCTACTTCGACGTAGCGCCGCCCGCCCGGGCCGCCGTGAAGCACCAGCTCGTCGCCGTCGGCCGACACCCGGATCACGGCCATCAGCGCGCCGAGCTTGGTGACCGTCGTGTACGAATGCCGAATGGCGCCATAGCTGCCGGCATAGCGCGCCAAGGAATCGTGCAACTCTGCGGCGGGCTGCACCGGCGGCTCGTCGGCTGCCGGATAATAGCGGTCCAAAAACGCCTCAAGAACCTGGCTGCGCACGCCCCCCGCGCTTTCGGTGTTATAAGAGATGAAATAGCCCGTCTTGTCGGCCGGCAGCATCACGAAATGCGAATGAAACCATCCCGTGTCGCCGCCGTGTTCGATGATCTTTTGGCCGTTGTAGCTCATCCGCATGAAACCGTAGGCCATGCCGGACAGCGTGGGATCGTGGGTGAACAACAGCTCGCGCATCTGGCGGGCCGTCTCGGGCTTGAGAATTTGCACGTCGCCGTAGCGGCCGTCCTGGAGGTGGGCGATCAAGAAATGCGACATGTCTTCGGCCGACGAGCTGAACGACCCGGCCGGCGGAATCGACACGTATTCGAAACCCTGCTCCTCGTACTTCCCGTTGACGAATTTGTAGCCCTTCGACATCGTCGCGGGCAATTCCTCCTGGGGCGGCTGCCGCAATAATGTATGGGTCATGGCCAGCGGCTGTAGCAGGTGTTGCTCGAGGTAGTCTTCCCAGGGCATGCCCGACACCTGCGACACGATATGGCCGGCCAGCGCCGTGCCGTGATTGCTGTAAGAAGCCAGCTCGCCCGCCGGGCGCACGCGGCTGGGCATTTCGCGAGCCAGTACCACGCCCAGTGGCTCAAGGTCCGAGGCCTCGTGGGCGAACAGTCCCAACACATGGTCTTCAAAACCGGCCGTGTGCGCCAGCAGGTGCTTGAGCGTGACCGGTTGCGGATAGGTGCTGGGCAGCTTGAAGTCCTTCAGATAGATGTTCACGTCGGCGTCGAGATCGAGCTTGCCTTGCTCGGCAAGCTGCATGACGGCGGTCCAGGTGAACAATTTTGAAACCGAACCGATGCGAAACATCGTTTCCTCGGCGCTGACCGGCGTTTTGGCGGCCACGTCGGCATAGCCGTAGCCCTTGGCAAACAGCGGTTTTCCATCGACCACCACCGAGACCGTCGCCCCGGCGATGTGCTTGTCCTTGAGTTGGATTGCCATCAGCCCATCGATGAACGCTTCGAGCTCAACCCGATCGCTGGGCCCGTTGCGGTCGGCAGGCGTCGCGGCGGCCGCGGGTGACTCGGCGGACTGCTGCGGCGCCGGCGGTGCGGCACTTTCTTCCTTCGCCGGCTCGTCGGTTCTCGCCGCTAGCGGTGCCGCGGCCAACAGCAGAATGGCCAGGCAGATGGCGACGGGAAAGACGCTCCAGCTTCGCGTTCGAACACGCGACACGATTGCAATTTCGCTTCCGCCTGGCGCCATGGCATGTACTCCGTGTGATTTGTCACGCAGCGGGGCACGCCGCCGGCTGCTGGCCGTCGTGGTTCCACACTATCATTCGCCACCAGAGAACAAATCTTGGCGAGCCTTCCCGCCGCTCGGTCCGGCTAACTTTCGGAACCGGCTTCGCTCAGCCAGCGGTCGAGCAGTCGATGTGCGAAGCCGAAGTGCCGCCGTTCGTGATAGTAGTCCAGCAAGATCATCTGGTGCAAGTTGACCAGCCCGGTGACCCAATCCCAATAGTAGACATTGCCGGCAACGTCCTCGGGCAAGTTCTGCAATGCGCGGCTGGTCCGCGCAAGTTCGGCGTCCATCGCTTCCCGCAACGCTTCGTATCGAAATGGGTTTTTCGAGCGGTCTTTGGGTTTGACGCCCGGAGGTCGTTGCGTGTCGTGTTGGTAGATGTCTTCCTTGTCGATCGCAAAGGGGCGATGGCGGCGCACGCGGGCAATGGGAACGGCAACGGGCAAGTAAATCAGAAATAACCAGCGAAACAGACGCAAGAGTTTGTTGACGTGCTCCAAGTTCTGACCAACCGACCAATGGCCGTCGCCCGGTCGCCGCCAGATCGTCGCGGCCGGCAACGGAGCGATGCGATCATAGATCTCCTGCCGCTGGGCCTGGATTTGCCCGAAGTAACGCTCCTGCGTTGGCGAACGCATCGGCGGTAGCGTCGGGCACGGTTTCTCTGACGTTTCGTCGTGCACAGTCACTGCTCGCGCCGATCTTCTTGGGACAGGACCGTTCGTTTCGTGCGAACGGTCACCGCTTGTTTATCCGATAGGCGATCGCGCGTCGAACGGCCGGTGGCAGCGGGGCGTCAGCGCCCTTGATCGAGCGCCACAGAATCTCGTTGAGCTCGAAGTCGTCGATCTTGTCGTACTCGCTGAAGTCCATCTTCAGCGAGCGTTCCGCGCCGTAGGCCAGCGAACCGTTTTTCGCCTTCAGGTCGATCCGCGCGTTTTCGGCCTTGTAGGTCGTCAGGTCGGGCGTGTCGGTAAAGCATGCAAACATGGGGTTGGCGGCCGCGTCATACTGGCTGAGCGGTTCCAACCCCAAGATCAGTTCCATCGTGCGGATCATGCTGACGGTTGTGTATTGCGTGCTGTCGAGCACTTTGCGTTTGGCGTAGGGGCTGATCACCAGGCCGACCGTGCGGTGCGCGTCGACATGATCGGGTCCGTTTTGCGCGTCGTCTTCGATTACAAAAATGGCCGTCTCGGGCCAGTACTTGCTGTTGCTCACCGCTTCGACCAGGCGGCCTAGCGCCAGGTCGTTGCTGGCCACGCAAGCCTGTGGCGTATAGGCGCCAGGACGCGTGCCGCTGGTGTGATCCTCGCCCATGCTCATCACGATGAACCGCGGCAGGTTGCCGTTCTTTTCATACTCGTGAAACTCGCGCAGAAAGACCTCCACGTTGTCGGTATCGCGCGGCGCTGGTCCTGCTCCTTGGCAATGCCGTAGTCGGGACACATGTGTCCGACCAAACCGGGCACGCGACCTTCCATCTTCAGCGAACCGTCGGGCTGGCTCACGCGTCCGCCGTATTCGCCGTAGCTGCGGTAGGTCAGATTGTGACGGGCGCAGGCGTCCCACAGGTAGCCGGAGGGCGCTTTTTGCAAGTCGCCCTCATCGTCATCGTCGATCCCCTCGCGATTCGAGTAGGTGAGCGCCCAGTTGCGGGCAACGTAGTCGGTGTTGTAGGCCATGGTCGACCAGGGATGCCCGTCGGCCGAAACGTGACCATTGCAATACAGGTTGTCCAGCAATACGAATTCATTAGCCAATTTGTGATGGTTCGGCGTGACGTCCTGGCCAAACATCACCAGATCCGGATCGCAATTGCCTCGGCCGATATCGCCGAGCACCTGATCGTACGTGCGATTCTCCTTGATGATGTAAATCACGTGCTTGATCGGCGACGGGTCGCCGACTTTGTTCGGAATCGCGGTCTTCTGTCCGTGCGGGGCGGCGGTGAGCAATTTATTGGAGTAGGGGCAGTTGCGATACACGGTCTCGGTGTACGCCGCCAGCTCGTCTTCGTCGGGAATCGGCACGATCGACAGCGCGCCCGAAAGCGTGGTGCCGATGTAGGGATAGGGCCGGCCGCGCCGGCGCGCCTCGTTCTTCTTGACGTCCTCGGGATCTTTGGGAATGGGGTTCGCGGAGGTTTGGTTCCCCTTGCCGACGCCCACCAGCAGCGTCTTGCCGTCGGGACCGACGGCCACGGCGGTCGGATACCAGCCGGTGGGAATGAACCCCTGCACCTGGCTGCGACTTGGCTCTTCGATATCCACGACGGCCACGCAGTTGTTGTCGGCATTGGCCACGTACAGCTTTTCGCCGTCGGGCGCCACCGCCAAGGCATCGGGCGTGCTTCCCTCGGGCGCGCCGGGAAACAACGCGGTGAAGATCGTTTCGGTGACGACGCCGCGGCTCGTGTCGATTACCGAAACCTCGTTGCTCGAAGCGCAAGCCACGAACAATCGATCATCGTGCGGGTGTACCGCAATCTGATTGGGATGCTCGCCAACGCCGATCTTGGCCACGACGCGCAAGTCCACCGGATCGATGGCCAACACGGCACGTCCGGCCCAATCCGAGACATACAGTCGGGAACCATTTCTCGCGAGCACGACGTCGTAGGGCCGTCCGCCGATCGACAACTTGCGTGGTGGCTGCTTGTCGGTGAGATCCAGGGCCGAGAGGCTCCCCTCATCGATATCGAGCGAGTACAGCACGTTGCGCTTGGCATCCAGCACCAGCCCGCTCTTGAAGTTCGTTTTGTTATCGCCTCGGCCAAATGCCGCGGTGGGATCTCCGTCGTCGGTTCTGGCCAGTTTGCCGTCGGCGAGCGTGAATTCGTGGAGCGCGGCTCCGCCGCCGCCCGACCACCACAAGCGATCTTGTTTGGGAGTCGCGACGAGTCCGAACCAGCTTTGGTGCACGGTTTCGGTCTGTAGAACCTGTTTGGCCTCGAAATCGATCAGCGTCAGCTCGTGGGCGTTGTAGCCGCTGGTTGCGACCAGGACCCGCCGACCATCGGCGAGCGGCAGGATATTGAGCGGGAGATCCTTGAGAATCATCTGCTCCCCGGCAGGCGTGATGGTCCAGCCGTTGGGAAGCAGAAAGCCGTTGTCCTTACGGCCGGGAAAACGAGCTTCGTCGGCGATAAGGCCAGTGCCACACAGTACGGCGGCAATCGCCAGAAGTTGCAGCGCGGGACGCATGACGGGTGTCCTCGGTGATGGTTTTTTTTGAGCGGATTTGGGGGCGCGGTCAGTCTGCACCTCCGGGCGGAGCAAGTCAAGCATCCAGCGATTGGAGCGGCGCTGATCTGAGCGGCGGCAGCGTTCCCGCCTGCGAGATCCAAGGGCAAGCTGGAAACGGAGTCGCTGTCTACTGGCGCCCCGTCTCCTTGGCATACTGCTGCTGCCAGTGGAGCGCCTTGTCTCGAGTGGTGATCAGCAGCTTTTGCTTTTCGATCATGAAATTGAGCTGTTGGGGCAATAGGATCTGCTGGAGGACATCTTCGAGACGCTTGTTCTCGAGCTTCCCGGTGATGGGAACCTGGGGGCTGATTTCCTCCCGGCGCAACTCTTCGAGGTCCAGCACAATCGGAATGCCGTGATAGTCGGCCAGATACTCGACGCAAGCCTCCAGCGGTACCAGGTGAAACTCGACTCGCGAGGGCGAGAGAAGTTCATTCATGATTTTGCGATCAAATTCGAGATGCTCTTGGGCACTCGCCACATGGGACAGCCCGAGGGCACCCGTCAGAATTGCGATCGCGAACAGTAAGTAGAAGTGCTTCATCTCCGTTTCCTTATGCTAATCGCGGATGGTGCCATGCAGATGAAGGCTGGCACCTGTGACGAAACCGGCCTCGGGGCGGGGGAGATAGGCAACCAGCGCCCGATCGCGTCGACCGTGCCGTTGCGCGCGTGAATCGCAACCGACTTGGCACCGAGCGCGCGCGGCCTCGGCGGTCGCCTTGGCCTGATCGGACTTGCTGACGTAGGTGAGCGCCATGTCGGCGCCCTCGCTGGCCAGCCGCCTGGCGATGCCGGCTCCAAGGCCGCGACTAACGCCAGTGACCAGAGCCTCCTTATCTTGCAGTCGATTCGACATGGTAGGTATCTCTGCAAACGAGGAAACTTGTCGTCGGCATCCGCTGCTTGGAGAATGGTCCGGCCACGTCCTCATCTTACCCGAGACCGCCCCAAGTGCAGTAAGTGTGTGGCCACGTTTTGTGCGGCCGTTGCCAGATTGCTTGTCCGCCAAGGCCCTCGGCTCGCGTACGACGGCTCGTTGAATCTTCAATGGCGATCCAACCAGCTCCATCCGACCCATACCACCAATGAAAGCGCGGCCACTAGCAGCACGGTTGCCAATGCGGGCGCACGGTGCATGTATTGCCATGTTGCCAGATAGATACCGGCAATCACTGCCGCGCCAAACAGACTGCCCAGGCCAAATTGACGAGCCTTCATGACTGTCAACCAATCGAGAATTCAAACTCGCTCGGCCTGCTCCGCGGCCTACCCTTCTCGCCGGCCAGTTAAAACGGCCAAACCAGCGGCGCCAGAATCACCGTGATGATCATCACCAGGATATCCAGCGGCACGCCAATCTTCATGTAGTCGCTGAATCGGTAGCCGCCGGGACCGTAGACCATCAGGTTGGTTTGGTAGCCGATCGGGGTGGCAAAGCCGGCGCTGGCGCCCATCATCACGGCAATCATGTAGGGCATGTAGTTGACGTTCAAACCCTCGGCCGTGGTGAGCGCGAATGGGAACATCAGCGCGGCCGCCGCATTATTAGTGACCAGTTCGGTGACAATCAGCGTGATTGCGTAAATCATCACCAGGGCGATCCAGGGGCTGCCGCCAGCCAGCGCAATCATCTCCTGTGTGATTTGCTCGGCGGCCTTGGTGGTTTCCAGCGCCACGCCCAATGACAGCGACGCCGCAATCGCCAACAGGACCTCCCAGTCGATGCTCCGCCGCGCCGCTTCCACGGTGACGCAGCGGGTTACCAGCATCAGAGCCGCGGCCAGCAGCGCCGCCTGCAGCATTGGCAGCCACTCGAGTGTCACCGCGGCCACCATCCCCACCAGAATCGCGATTGCGATCCAGGCCCGATCGTGCCGTGGAGGGTTGGTTCCTTCCAGGCGGCTGACGAGAAAGAAGTCGCGGCTGTTGCGCTGCTGGTCGGCAAACGACGGATGCGCCTCGACTAGCAGCGTATCGCCGTGCGCAACACGATGTCGCCAATCTTCTTCTGCAACCGCTCGCCGTTGCGGGCCACGGCCACCACCACGGCGTTATACACATTGCGAAATCGCCCGTCGCGAATTGTCTTGCCCACCAGCGGACAACTGTTCGACACCACGGCCTCGATCAGGCAGCGTTGCGGCCGGGGCGCGCTGAGCTTGGCCACCTGATCAGTTGCCGGCAACAGGCCGCGAATCCGCTGCAAATCGACCACCGACTCGACGATGCCCACGAACAGCAAGCGGTCGTTGGCTCGCAAGACTTCCCGCGGCGATACGGCCGGAATGACGCTGCCGTTGCGGTCGATCTCGGCCAGGTACACGCCCGGCAAGTGACGCAGTCCGGCGTCCTCGATCGTTTTTCCGATCAGTGGGCCCTCGGGCGCCACCTGCATTTCGACCGTGTACTCGCGCGGGTCGTCGGTGGTGCTGATTGCCGGGCGGCGGTCCGGCAGTAGCCAGCGGCTGGTGAGAATAATGAACAGCCCGCCGGCCAGAGCCGCGGGAATACCCACCCAAGATATATCGAACATGCCGATGCTGGGTCCACCGGGCACGGCGTCGATCAGCATGGCGCGAACGATCAGATTGGTGCTCGTGCCGATCAGCGTGCAGGTGCCGCCGAGGATAGCGGCGTAACTGAGCGGGATCATCAGCTTTGAAACCGGAAAACGATTGGTGCGAGCCCAATCGCTCACGGCTGGAATCATCATCGCCACCAGCGGCGTATTGTTCATCAGCGCGCTCAGTCCCATCGTCGGAAACACCATCCGCGTGATGGCCGCTTCGGGAGTCTTGGGTCGGCCGAACAGCCGCGCCGTAATGAAGTCGACCGCCCCCGTTTCGCGCACGGCCGTGCCAACGATGAACAAAACGCCGATCGTGATCATGCCCTCGTTCGAAAAACCGCCCAGCGCCTGCTTGGCGTTGATCACGCCGCTGAGCAATAGCAGCACGACCGCGCCGACCAGGATCACGTCGGGCGTCAGCCGGCTGAAAGCCAGCATCACGAATACCAGGGCGACCACGCCGAGCGTGAACTGGGCTGGTGTGATGGAGAGATCGGCCAAGGCAAGTGCGAGCAGATACATCAAGCGAAGCGCGTAAGACCGCACCAATGAGAAAAAATTGTTTGGCCGATCGAACCAGATTAACTCTGGGGCGGTGTTCCGCAAAGAGCGCCTGATACGCGGGGGGTCGGAGGTGGCAGGTGCTTCGAGGTGGCCGAGGTGCTAAAATCGGGAGATTCCCGCACCCGTCCTCCCCCACGCCCCCTGGAGCCCGCCTCGATGAAGCCCTTCCGCACACTCTGCCTGCTTGGATGTTGGCTGGCCCTGGCAGGTTCGGCCGCCGCCGAAAATTGGCCCCAGTGGCGCGGGCCGCGTGGCGATGGCACCAGCACGGAAACCGGCATCCCAACGGCCTGGGGCCCCGAGCAAAACGTCGCCTGGAAGGTCGAAGTGCCCGGCAAGGGGCATGCCTCGCCAATCGTCTGGGACGACCGGATCTTTGTGGCCTCGTGTTTGGAAGAAGCCCGACAGCGACTCCTCGTCTGCTACGATCGCACCAGCGGCCAGCAGCTTTGGCAACAGCTTGTGCTCGAATCGCCGCTGGAAGACAAGCATCAGCTCAACAGCTTCGCTTCGAGCACCCCGACCACCGACGGCGAGCTGGTCTACGTCACCTTTCTCGACCGAACCGAAATGGTCGTGGCCGCCTACGACTTCGACGGCCGCCAGCGGTGGCTGGTTCGCCCCGGCGGCTTCTCCAGCAAGCACGGCTATTGCAGTTGCCCCGTCCTGTTCGAGGACGAAGTGATTGTCAACGGAGATCACGACGGCGACGCCTACATCGTGGCTCTCGACAAGGCCACCGGCCTGTTGCGCTGGAAAACCAATCGCGAAAACAAAACCCGCAGCTACGTCACGCCCATCATCCGCCAAATCGATGGCCGCACGCAAATGATTCTCTCGGGCTCCAAGTGCGTTGCCAGTTACGATCCGCACGATGGTTCGCGGCACTGGATCATCGACGGACCGACCGAGCAGTTCGTGGCCTCGATGGTCTACAACGGCGATCTCTTGTTCCTGACGGCCGGTTTTCCCGAGTTGCACATGCTGGCCATCCGCCCGGACGGACACGGCAACGTCACCGATACGCACATCGCCTGGCGCACCAAAAAGGGGGCCAGCTACGTCCCTTCGCCGATCGCGGCGGGCGATTATTTTCTGGTCGTCTCCGACGGCGGCGTGGCCAGTTGCTTTCAGGCCCAGACCGGCAAGCGGCTCTGGATGGAGCGAATCGGCACGCACTACTCCAGTTCGCTGGTCTCGGCCGGAGGCCTCGTGTACTTCACTTCCGACGAGGGGCATACCACGATCGTCCGCCCCGGCGAAAAGCTCGAAGTGTTCGCCGAAAACGATCTCGGCGAATACTCCTACGCCTCGCCGGCCATCAGCCACGGCCAACTCATCTTCCGCGGCGAGAAGCACCTGATCGCAATTGGCAAGTAGCCTTACGCGTTTGTCGCGTCATTCCAATTGCAACGCCTCACTTGATTGGCACGGCGTGCTTTTCGATGTAGTCGTCCAGCGACGTATCGGGGCCGATGTAGTGGAACTGCTCGGCGTAGGCCAGTCCGTACGGTTCGCCGCGTTTGGCAAACCCGCTGCGGAACCGCAGGTCGACATAAGCCGCAATGGCCGCGTCGGTGCCTCCCTCCAGTTCCGGTAATTTGAGATTGCGCGTCGCCAGTTCGTCGCGAAATTCGCCGACCATGTGCGCGATCATCGTGCGGTTGGCGCGAATCGCCGCCAGTTTCTGTTCGATCGTGCCGGAGATGTCGACCACGCGATTGACGAGTTGCGGGCCGCGGGCGTAGTAGTATTTTTCGCGCACGGCATGCGGCTTCAGCCCGGCGGCGAAATGTTCCGGAAAGTCAAGATGACCGGCGGCCATCCAGCAGGCGGCCTCGACGCACTGGGCCGTGACGTAGTGGTCGGGGTTCTCTTCGTAGTGCCCCCAGGGGTCGTAACTGAAAATGGTGTCGATCTTCAGCAGGCGAATCAGAAAGATCAATCGGCTGCGAAACTCGACGCGCGAGACGTCGTCCATCGAGTGATTGCGGTAGTTCAAATCGAATACCTGCTTGATGCCCAGCACCTGGGCCATCCGCTGGTTGTCGGATTCGTTGGCCGCCACCGTCTCGCCCTTTGACAGATCGTAGGAGTCCATTTCGTCGTTGCTGGTTCGGATCAGGTAGCCGGTGTAGCCCTCGGCGATCAGCTTGGCGATCGTGCCGCCTGCCAGGATCGAGTGATCGTCGGAATGCGGGGCGATGGTGGCCAGCACTTTGCCCCGATGCGGCTGGCCGGAGGCGGCCCGTTCGATCAGCGGCCGCGGAACTTGAGTCACGTCGCCGGCCAATTGCGGCGGCGTGGCCGGTTTCGATTTCTGCTTCGCTTCTGCGCCAAGAAGGTGGCGGACAGCGTGCCGCCGAGAAATTCGCGTCGCTCCATGGTGTCGCTCCGAGGTGCGGAAAGTCCGATGATTGTGCGAGTTGCCGCAAGGCACCGTTTCGCCGCATTGTCGCGAGCGAGTTGCCCGGTTGTCCAGCAATTGCCGGCCGTGCGAGTCGTGCCGCGAGTTCCCTCAATTATGTTGTACAATTGACGCGGGGAAGGCCGCCGGACTTCGGCATTCCCAAGCGAGGAGGAGCGAATATGCCAGGGTTGCGAAGAATCTGTGGCGGAACGATCGTGATGCTGGCGGCGCTATGGGTTGCGGCGCCGGCAAGTTACGGCAATATCCAGCCGCCACCCGAGCTATTGCTCAGGCTGTGGCCCCTGTTTCGCTCGCATCGGCCCACGCCGCTCAAGCCCGCCGAGCCAAGCCCAGCACCCAGCGAGCCGACGCGGCCGCTGATTGCCCCCTACGTGCCGCGCAAGGTGGATATCAACTCGGCGTCGTTCTTCCAGATTCAGAGCCTGCCGGGCATCAATTCGTCGATGGCCGCCCACATTTTCGCCGGCCGGCCGTATCGAAACTTGCAAGACCTCGAGCGCGACGGCATTCCACTCAACGTCGTACGCGACCTGGCCGACAAGGTGGAGTTCGGGCCGTAGCCAGGATCAGTCTGGCAAGGGGCGGCGCGGCGAGAAACGGTCGGAGAAGTGTTTTCCGCCCCGGCCTCCGGGTACAATGAAGTTCGTCGGCGAGTCACTTCCTTCGATCCTTTCCAGTGAGATCTGTGGCAATGAGCAATCCGAACGCGGACGAAATCAATTACGAACGCATGCCGGCCGGCATGGCCATGGACGAAACCGACATCAACCTGCGGGCGTATTTCAGCCGCATGTCGGACGAGAAGCTGGCCGAGTACGATCCGACCTGGAGTGACGAGCAGTTGATAGCCTGGGACGACAACTTCCGCGACGACGGATCGCTGTTTTTGGTGTGCAGCGAGCGCGACGTCGACGCCGAAGAGTATCGTCGTGTGCTCGTCGAGCACATTCGCTTCCGGTTCGCGCCCAAGTAATCGCGCGAGCAGCCGCGGCCAATTCAGCCGGTCGATGCGGTGCAGCAAGTTACTTGGGTTTCGCCGCCGGTGCCGCTTCGGCCGGTTCGTTGTCGTCCTGCGTCTCCGACTCTGTCATGGGACTGGCCTTCACGGGCGGGGTGGATTTGCTTTCGGCCGGCCTTTTGGTGGAGATCGGCGAGGCGAAGATCGGGCCGGCATGCACTGCGCCGCGCGGATCGATGAAGAACAGTCCGGCGACTTGATCGGTATTGCCCAACAGGGTGACCGTGCCGCTCGGAATTCCCGTCACTCGCACGAAGCCGCCGAATTCGTTGGTCGAGATCGCAGCCGTTTCCTTTCCTTCCGCATTGGCCACCACGAGCGCGCCACAAAACAGCTTCGGCGCCCGCACGGTGCCGTCGGACAGGGCCACACGCTGGTCCTTCTTTTCACCGACGATCAGGCTGTTGGCCTGCAAGTTTCCACCGACGGCTTGCAGGCGGTCGGTTCCGGCGGCGTTGGCGACCAATAGCTCGTTGCAGATCATCGCTTTGCAGCGAACCTCATTGGTGGTGATCGACTGGGTCAGCTTGTCCTTGAGGGAAACGCCCAGGGCCAAAAACAACAACGGGTAAACCGTCCAGCGTTCGCGGTCGGTCATCTTGCTTCTACTCCTAAACAGATTTACCCGCCGCCAGCCGATCGAATCCCACGCAACGACGCGCGAGCGATTTGCAGCGATCTGCGAAACTACTTGATCGGCGAGTAGTCGGTGGGGTTCAAAAACTTGCTATCCACTTTCTTCACCAGCGGTCCATTGGCGTGCGATGCCTTGTAGGCCGCCTGCCAATCGGGATCGGCCAGGAACGCCTTCCACGATGCGTCGCGGGCTTCACGGCTCGGATAGGCCAGCATGTAGACCAGCGTGTTGTCGGCTTCCGGACCTTCGGCCGGCGTCCAATAGCCGACGAGTTCCATGCCGTGCTTCACAAATAACTTGTTCGTGTGCTCGCGAAACCGCTTGTGCAGCTCGTCGAGCTTGCCGTCGTTCGTGGTATAGGTGCGCAGTTCGAACAAGCGGGTTGGCTGGGCATCCTCCGCGCCAGCGCCGCGGCTGCGCGTTAGCAGAGTCGTGGCGACGATCAACAGGCCAAGAACGATGGACAGGCGACACTTCATGGCGGCAGCTCCGGGGTGGGCCAATTGGGCAGGGTGGATGGCAGCCCATTATGACGCCCCGGCCGAGCATCGCCAAGCCGGCGATGCTCTTTTCGCACGTGGGCCAATCGGCAGTCAGAGTTCTGCTTCGTCCATAAAGCCTGCCTGTTCAGTGGGCTGCTTTACATCCTCGTTGCGTGACGACAGCACGGAGACCGCAATAAGCAGGGCCACCGCGATTAACATGAATGCGATCACGAATCGCGACATCCGCAGGCTTGATTTTTGACCTTGCAGCGCGGTGCGCTGCATGGCCATCAATTCCTCGCGTTGCTGTTTTACAAAGGCCAACTGTTCTTTCGAAACGTCGAGGATCTGTTGCAATAGCCGAGTTTGCTCATCCGACATGACATGGACTCCAAGGAGGCACGAGCGCACGTATCTTAACGCGTTCCCCCTCCGAATTCGAGCACTTTTGAATGCGCAAGAACTCCACCCTCAATAAGTGCGCACGGAGCCTGAATCGGCTTGCTCGAACGGATTGCGTAACTACTCCGCGGCCCCCTTGGTTTTGAACGCGATGGGATACGGCACCGCGGGCCGCCGGCTGGTGTCCTGGAAGTTGCGGAACCGCGCGGAGTTGATGCTCAGGTAATAGGTCTTGCCCGGCTGCAGTTTGACTGGCAGCACGCAAGTGCGGTGGTCGTCGAGGTAGTGGATCTTGCCCGTGACTTCCGGAAACGTGTCGTCCGAGCGCTGCGTCCACGACCACGTGCCGTCTTGCATGTCCTTGTTGAACGTGACACGAATCTCGGCGAGGTTTGGATCGACGTCCTCGGCGCCGTTTTCCGGAACGGTTTTGATCACCGCCGGCTCGGCGTTGGCGATCTCCGCCGACCGCATGGCGCGAACTTCCCGCGTCAAGGCTTCGATCATTTTTTCGAGCCGGTCCAGCCGCTCCTCGACCGAACGGCCCGGCTTGGCCGCTGACGAGGCCGCTTTCGCTGCGGCCGGCGAGCTGTCAGGCGGGGCCGCGACCGCGCCGATCGACGCCGGCAGCACCACGGCTGCCAAACCGACCATGGCCAGTCGTAGCGGCCAGCCAAGACGTTGCGTTTGCCGATGTGCCAGAATCATTTCCATCCTCCTTTTAAGAGTGCTGGCTTGCGAAAATCCACTCGATCCGGCGGGTAGCGCCGACCGAGCTCCACCACAAAACTCAACCGCCGCCAACAGCGTGCGGGCATAGGCGTGCGCCATCTCCGGCAGCAGGTCGACAACCGTCGCGTCGCAACACAGTTCTCCGGCCCGCGCGACGTTGCGTCGTGCCCACCAGGCGACCGGATGCCACCAGTAGACGCCGACGGCCGCCAGTTCCAGCCACCGCACCCAGCCGTCGTGGCGCGCCACGTGGGCCAATTCGTGCGCGATCAGCGTCGTGCGCTCATCGTCATCCAGGCGGTCGACGAGTACTTGCGGCAGCAGCACGGTCGAGCGTCCCAAGGTGGACCACACCAACGGAGTCACGGCGGCGATCGTTACCCGCACGGTCGGAATCGTTTTGATCTTCAGTCGTCGGCAGAGCCCGGCAACTTCAGCCGTGAGCGCCTCGCCAGCCAGCGGCGCCCGCGCCAACAGGCGTTGAAATCGGAGCAAGCGAAAAACCGCCACCAGCAGCCACAGGACCGAGCCCGCGAGCCAGGCGATGCCGACAAGACTGGTCCAAGAGATGTCCCACGGCTCGGACGGCGGCGTTTCGGCAAGTTGCTTCGTCTCAACTGGATTGATCCGCTCGGCGACCGCATCGGTCGCCTGTGGCATCGCAGCCGGTTCGACCGAATCCTTACGAACGATGGGCGCCATTTTGCTTGCCGCAACGGGCATCTGAGTCGCGGGCTCATCCGCAACTTGCGAAACCAGGGCTGGCTCGCTCCGCGGAATCGTCATCCGATACGTCGTCCAGCCGGCGCCCACGCCGGGCACGAGCAACTTGACCAGCACCAGCGACCACAGCACGAAGGCGAACTTCGGGCGCCGCACGATGCGCGTCAGGCACCACACCAGCGCGGCCAGTGCCGTGGCCACCACCGCGTTCGACAATCCGATTTCGAGCCAGGCGTTCATGATTTGCGTTCGGAGCGGGGACGTTTGGCGTGCGTATCCAGCAGCTTCTTCAAGTCGGCCAGTTCGTCGCGCGAGAGCGGCACCTGGCGGACCAGTTGATTCAATACCGGCACCAGCGATCCGTCGCACAGCCGATCGGCAATCTGCCGCAATTGCTCGTCGATGAGCTGCTCGCGGGCAATCGTGGCCCGAAACACATGCGCCAGCGCCGAGCGATCGCGCCGGACGCAACCTTTTGCCTCCAGCCGTTCGAGCAGTTTTTGCACGGTCGCATAGTCCGAGGTCGACTGCCCCGGATAGAGCCGCGCTGTCAACTGCCGAATCGTCCGCGGCCCGTCATGCCACAGCGGTTCAAGCACGGCAAATTCCGCATCGGTGAGGCGAATTTGGGCCATCGTATCGTAGCGATCCGCAGGACCGGGTGGAAAACCAACAAACCTCAGATAACACGTCTGACGTGGATTCTAAGACAAAGTATCTGAGGTGTCAAGCGATTCGCGTCGCGGCTTCCCGCAGATCCGTGCAACGATGCTGGAGGCACGGCATGCGGCAGTGTGCTAACGTGGATTTCGTCCGCTAACCTAGTGAAAGTAGCAGCGAGTAGCCTAACCCACCGGCACCAACAACTCCCCACGGCCGACCGTCACTTCGTCGCCGTGGTACAGCTGGTAGCTGGCTTCCAGCAGGGCGGGGTCGAAGGGGTAGCCCAGGTGCTGTAGCTCGCGGAGCACGAGCTTCTGGATCAGCAGCTTGTCGCTGCCGCCGCGGCGGAACGTCGGCAGGAGGGAGGGCGGGCCGCCGCCCAGCAAACCGATGGTGCCGCGGCGCATGCCGGCTCCGGTGCGCACGCCCACGGGGCCAAAGATCAGAAGCGTGCCGGCGATCATGTTGATGCCGGCGAAGTCTCCCGCGCCGCCGACCGCGATCAGGCCGCGGCGCAGGGTGTGGCCGATTTCGTCGCCGACCGGTCCTTCGACGAGGATCGTGCCACCCGTCATGCCGCGCTTGCTGCCGCGATAGGCCGCGCCGATCAAGTTGCCGGCTCGGCCGTGAATATGAATCAATCCGCCGTGCAGTTCGCCCCCGACCCAATCGCCGGCGTCGCCGTGCACGTGGATCGTACCGGCCGACATCTCGCTGCCGACGTGCCGGCCCGCGGGGCCGTTGATGCGAACCGAGCCGGCGGCCATCTTGGCGCCGATCCAGTGCACGCCCGACAGATCCCCCTCGAACTCCATTTGCAAGTCGCTCGCATCACCGCTGACGTCGAACAACTCGGCCAGCGGCAGCTTTTGGTTGCCGCGAAAGATTTCAAACTGTTCGATTTCGGGCACAGAGAGTGCGCATACGGCTTCGGGGAGCAGCCCCTCGACTTCGACGGGCACGGACTGCGGCTGTTTGTACTTTAGACGCAAGGGCATGAGAAAGGTTGATCGAATGGTTCAGGCGGGTGGGCGTGGCTTGTACACTTGAGGTCGAACACGGCGCAAACACCAACGCAGCAAGTACGCCAGCGTCGTCATAAACAGGCCGGGCACGACATACGACACCACCACGCGGAAGTCGACGTGGCGGTTAAAACCTGTGAACCCGGCGATGGTCATGAACAGAGCCGTTCCAAGCATCACGGTGCCGAGTACTCCCAGCAGCAAGGACGCGACGCTGGCAGCCCCGACATGCAAGCGTTCGCTGAGCGGTGGGCCGGACGGACGCACGGGCTCGGGAAGCCAATCGGGCCGATCGCTCATGGATGCACCGTATTGTCTGCAGTCGTCGGTAGATTCGCACGTCAAAGTCGGATCAACAGGCCATGTTGCCGGAGTATAATCGAAGTTCTTGTATGGAACGAGAAGCAGAAACGGGCGACGCAATACTGGTACTCACGTTCGATAGGTTCTCATGACCCACGGCGCGATCATTCTCTGCGGCGGACACAGCACGCGGATGGGCGTGCCGAAAGCGTCCCTGCCGTTTGGCCCCGAGACGATGCTCCAGCGCATTGTGCGGTTGGTTGGCGAGGCGTGCGAACCGGTCGTCGTCGTGGCGGCGACCGGTCAGGAGTTGCCGCCGTTGAATCGGCCGGTAATCGTCGCGTACGATCGCCAGCCCGATCGCGGGCCTTTGGAAGGACTTGCAGCCGGCTTGCGGGCGATGCCCGAGGATGTGCGAGCGTCTTATGCCACCGGCTGCGACGTGCCACTGCTGGTGCCCAACTTCGTGCGGCGAATGTTCGCGCTGTTGGGCGAAGATGCGGCGGCGGTGCCCGTGAGCGGCGGTTACTTGCAATCGCTGGCCGCCGTGTATCGTACGAGTCTTGTCGACGTGATTGACGAACTATTGGCGGCCGATCGCATGCGGCCGGCAGACCTTTTCGATTGCGTGCCGACCCGGCGCGTGAGCGAAGTCGAACTGCGCGACGTCGATCCGCGGCTCGATACCCTGAGAAACCTGAATGCCCCGGCCGATTACCTGTCCGCGCTGGCCGAGGCCGGCTTCGCGCCGTCGCCGGCGATCGTCGAACAACTTGCACTGAGGAAACCCGCATGACAGGCAACTTTCGATACCGCGCCCGAGCCGTTTTTTTCCTGGCAATCGTTTGCCTGCCGATGATTCCTCGGAGCGCCATCGCCCGCGACGGCCGGCCGCCGAACGTACTGGTGATTTGCTCCGACGATCACGCGGCCTACGTCACCGGCGTGTACGGCAACCCACAGATTCGCACCCCGAACATCGACCGCCTGGCCGCCGGCGGCATCCATTTTCTGCGGGCATACTGCAATTCGCCGGTCTGCACGGCCTCGCGGCAGTCGTTCTTGTGTGGCCGGTATCCGCGGTCGATCGGCGTGACGCTGCTGCAGACGCCGCTGCCTGAGAGCGAAGTCACGATGGCCGAGACATTGCGACTGGCTGGTTTCGACACGGCGTCGATCGGCAAGATGCACTTCAACAGCAATCTCTCGCACGGGTTCGATCTGCGCGTCGACATGGGTGAGTACCGCCGCTGGCTGCGCGAGCAGAAGCGGCCGCCAACGCCCGAGGGCGTGCTCGTGCAACCGCCCTGGCATCCGTTCAAAGACCCGGCGCGCATTTGGCTCAATGCCGAATGCCGGCCGGTGGATACCGTTGATGCGCAGACCGACGCCACCTATTTCGCCCAGCAGGCGGCCGAGTACATCGAAGCGCCGCACGAGAAGCCGTATTTCTTGATGGTCAGCTTCTACGAGCCGCACTCGCCCTTTCGCTTTCCGCTGGAATTTCGCGGGCGATATCAGCCGGAGTCGTTCGACGTGCCGCCGGTGGGACCGGAAGACGACGATCAGATTCCGGCCGAATTTCGCGACCTGACCGACGCCGAGAAGCAGGGCATTAATGCCGCGTACTACACGTCGGTCGAATACATGGACCAGAACGTTGGCCTCGTGCTCGACGCGCTGGAGCGATCGGGGCAGGCCAAAGACACGATCGTCGTCTACCTGGGAGACCACGGCTACATGCTCGGACAGCACGGCCGCTTCGAGAAGCACTGCAGCTACGAACAGGCGGTCCGGGTGCCGCTGGTGATTCGCTATCCCAAACGCATCGCCGGCGGGCGGCTGACCCACGCGTTTGTGGAACTGGTCGACCTGGTGCCCACGATCTACAACCTGTGCGACTACCAGACGACCGCTCCGCTGCAAGGCAAGAGCATGATCCAACTGCTCGACGGCAAGACAACAAAGCACCGCGACCACGTGATCGTCGAGTACGCGCAGAACGACGAAATCATGGTCCGCGACGACTACTGGAAGTTAGTCTATGAGCGCAATGCCCGCCGCCGCACTGACGGCTACGACACCGAGCGGCCCCTCACGCCAAACCTGTTCCGCCTGTACGACCTGCACAGCGATCCCGACGAAATGCACAACGTTTATGCCGATTCTAAGAACGCGGAAGTCGTCGAGCGGCTCACCGGTCTGCTGACCGATCACCTGATCAAAACGGCTCGCGAATTGGACGGAGTGCCTGTCGGCGCCGACGCGCTGACGATTTTGGAATACTGCGTACAGCCCCGCGACGTGGGCCCTGTCGGGCGACGGTAAAAAACAGGTACGTCCCCTGCGTCAACAGCGAGAAGACAAAACGCTCAACCACGCCGGATCACCAGGGCATGGCGCCGACCCAGAACAACTCGCTCATTTGCAGGTAGGCCGTCACGGTAGCCAGGGCCAGCAGTGCAATCGCAGGGAGTACGAGTCGAACCCGACCACGCACAACCACCGCGAGCGTCGTAAGCAGCATTCCGCTCCATAGTACCAACGCCGACAGCGGCACCAGCCAGGTGGCGCCGCCAAGCAGCCAGGGCAAGACGAGCCCGACCGCCGCGAGAAGAAAAAGCACGCCAAACAGGCGCACGATTCCGCGGCCCAGGCGACGAAGCCGCGAATGTTTCTTGCCCTCTTCGGGAGGTTTCAGCCACAACCATCGCGTCGCGACGAACACGGACGCCGCGGCCAGCAGCGTGCTGAGTAGCCACAGCGTGATGATCGCTCCGCGGCTTCGCAGCGTAAACGCCACGACGTAGTCGCCGATGGTCGTGTTCAGTTTTCCGTGCCCGCCGGCCGCGATGACGACGAACTGTTTGCCGCTGCCAGAGGGTGGTTGCAGTTGGTAGGTCATCGGCGTGGCCTGACCCCCCGCGGGCAAGCGGCGTTTCCACAATTCCGCGCCGGTATCGATATCGAACGCCCGAATATAATTGTCGACCGCGGCACCGATCAGCACCAGGTCGCCGGCGGTGCACGCCGAGCCGCCCATGCTGGGCACGCCGACACGAAGCGGCAAGGGCACCGGCGCGATATCGCGCGTGGTTCCCAGCGGGACTTCCCACTTCAACTTGCCGGTGTTCACGTCGACGGCCGCCAATGTGCCCCAGGGCGGCTTCGTTGCCGGTAAGCGCAGCGGCGAAAACAGCGGCGCGCGGCCCATGATGTACGGGGTTCCTTGTTGCCGGGCGTACTCGGCCTGCCAGGTTTGCCTTGCTTTTTCGATATCGAACTGGTCGCGCGGAAAGAGTTTGATCAAAAACGGCAGGTGGGTCATGTTCAGCACGACCAGTCCTCGCCGCGGCTCGAACGAAACGCCACCCCAGTTCGTTCCGCCGGCAATACCCGGGAATTCAATCGAGCCCTTGAAACTGGGCGGCGTGTAAATGCCTTCGTAGCGATAGCGCTCGAGCAATTCGCGCGATTGTGCACGGTCCCAGGGCGTGAGCCCCCAGGCGTCGTCGGGCGTCGCCCGCGCCGTAGCCAGTGGGGGCGGGCCGGTGGGAAACCGCTGGGTGGGCCAACTGCTCTCGCCGGGTACGTCCGACTTGGGCACCGCGCGCTCTTCGACCGGGTAAATCGGCTCGCCCGTTTCGCGATCGAGCAGGAACAGAAAGCCCATCTTCGTGGCTTGTGCCACGGCCGGAATCTCGCGGCCGTCTTTGCGAACCGTGATCAGCGTCGGCTGTGCCGGCAGATCATAATCCCACAGATCATGGTGCACGATCTGATAGTGCCACGCGACCTCCCCCGTCGCACCGCGCAGCGCAACGACCGAATTGGAATACTCGTTCGCGCCCGGTCGGTCGCCGCCGTAATAGTCGGGGCTGGGGCTGCTCGTGGGCACAAACACCAGGTCTCTCTCGGTGTCGACGGAGATCGGCGCCCAAACGTTGCTCGCACCGGTGCGCGTGGCGCTGTCGTCTTCCCACGTTGCTTGGGCCGGATCGGACGCGTCGCGCGGGATGGGATCGAAAAACCAGCGCAACTCGCCGCTCCGCACGTCGAAGGCGCGCACCAGTCCGCGTTCAACCGTCACGGCGCGGTTGTCGCCGATCGCCGATCCGACGACTACCAGGTCGCCCAGGATGGCCGGAGCGGAGGTCACGCCGTAGTCCTCTTTATCCACAAGGTGGTCGCCCAAGTCGACGCCGCGCGTCAGATCGATTTCTCCCTGATCGCCGAAATCGGTACACTTTCGCCCGGTGTCTGCGTCCAATGCGATCAGCCGGGCATCGATGGTCGCCACGAAGATTCGCCGACGAGCCGGCGCGTCTTGGGATAAGTTCGCGTCAAGCCAGGTTGCCACGCCACGGTTGCCGATCTCCGAGCGATGAACGGTCCGATCGACTTTTGCGTCGAACGTCCAGCGCTCCTGCCCCGTCTCCGGTTCGAGCGCGATCACGCGGCCATGAATCGTGCTGACGTACATCGTGCCGTCGACGACGATCGGTGTGCATTCGAACGCGGTCTTCGGTCGGCCGCCCGTGCCGTCGGACCAGTCGCCCGTGCGATAGACCCAGGCGACTTCGAGCTGCCGCACGTTGTCGCGATTGATCTGGGTAAGCGGCGAATAGCGGCTCCCGCCGGGGTCGCGTCCGTAGGATTCCCACTCGACGGTTTCGTCGGACGGCTGGGGCGGGGCTTCCACCAACAGGTCGTACAGCCCAACCGCGGCGGCCAGCGCAATGACCCCCAGCGCCAGGAATTGGACGGGGTGCGGTCTCTTGGCCCGAGGCATGGTTAAGTCATCAGGCATGGCCAGAAAGCGTCACGGTCCGATCGATTTGCGGATGAAATATAGAACACGTCGACCTCTATTCCTCTATTATTCGTCCCGGCTGGGCAATTCTTGGAACCAGGCAGGACTGCCGTTTGCCCAGGGCAAGCCCTATCCGCGATAAATCAACTCCACGGCGATCGTCATCATAGCCAGGTCGCCGCAAATGTGGATGACCCACGGGGCGACAATCGAGTCGGCCTTGGCGTACATGGCCTGCGTCACCAGCGAGAACATGAACAGCACCACCACGCCGATTGCCACCGTGCCCGGACCCACCCAATGATAGGCGAATAGCAGATGTTGCACCGTGAACACGGCCGCCGGCAATAGCGTGCCCAGCACTGGCCGGCGCGTAGCGATCAGGCCGAACGCAAAACCACGGTAGAAAAACTCCTCGATGAGCGAGTTGATCAGGATCGTGAACGGCGCGATCAGCAGCACCGTGCCGGCGGTGACGCTGAACTGCTCGTGAATCTTGGCGGCAATCACCCCCTTGTCGACCAGCAAGCTCCCGGCGGTGGCGTAGAATCCCCAAAACAGCAAGGCCGCGCCGACACCCATCGCCAGCGACAGGCGCAAGTCATTCCGCCAATTCTGCCAGCGAAATATTTCGCGGCCGATGCGAATGCCGTGCACGCGGCAGTAGATCAACGGCGGAACGATGAACGCCGACTTGTAGCAGGCGTTGCCGATCCAACCCGTCGCACCAATCGAGATCTGCACGAGGATCACTGCCAGCGGCAACAGCAGCAGCCCGACGAGCGTCAGCATTCGATCCCTTCCTGCGTGAAGATAAACTCTCGCCTCGCGACACCGCGCGCAGCCTTGCCACGGTCCCGGGCCTCACTTTGCCCGCGAGGCCGGAACAGGTCAACTCCAGTAAAGCGCACGCGCGTCCGCCGGCGCCTTTGTGCCGCTAGGACTTCCGTTGACGGCCGAGTGTCCACAAGGCAATGCAACCGATGCAGGCCAAGGCCCAGGTGGACGGCTCGGGCGCGGGGATTGGCGACTGCCGGATCGTGAACGACGTGATGCCGTCGGGCACGTCGATGGTGAATTGGAAGTATCCCGCGAAGGTCGAATTCGGCATCACGCCGCCAGTGGCGTAGACATCATCCTCGCTAACCGAGTAGGTGGGAAAAAAGCCGGGCGAGGGATTGAAAAAGAAGGTTGAATTGTAATCGGGGGCGTCAAAGTCCAGCCCGTCGCCCAAGGTCGATTTGACGTAGCCGGCCTCGTGGCCGAACCCCAGTTCGATGTGATAACTGCTCCAGTCGAGGCCCGTGTTGTTCGCAACGCCCTCGGTGATCAAGTACTCGGTTACGCCGCCGGTGTCGCTCACGTCAAACTGCAAGTCCACCGGACCGATGCCGACGTAGTTTTTTTGCGTAACGAAGACGCCGTTGGGTGACGGGCCGACGACGTCGTCGTTGTTGGGGTCGGAGGGGGGAGAGATCGTCGTGCCGGCCACCGACGCGACGCCCGAAAACCAACTGAAGCCGGTGATCTCGCCGGCCCGCAGAACGCTGGTGGAGAAAATGGTCAGCGTGGCCGCGGCGCAAGAAATGAATCGTCGTGTCGTGGTCATCAGCGTCACCTCATTCGGATTTGGAGTGGCTCTGCGCAAGGAAAAACCCGCGTCGGAGTTTTAGCGCAGAATGCGGAATGGATTGTCGGTCGAGCGTCAGTATCGGCCGCAGCGCCAAGCGAAACAACCAACGGTCGAGAAAATTCCCGCGGAATCTGGCAATTTGTGACGTGAGCTCGACGTGCTCGCGTCCGTGCCGGCCCGGCGAGCGAAGGGAGTGTGCACGCGTACGACGGATTGACCTTCACCGCGACCACCGCCGATGAGCGCCGCGGCTCTACCGTGGTGGGCCGATTTGTGGACCAAGTTCGACGAGCAAGTACGGCACGCGAGCGCCGAGATCAACCGTCTGGCTTGCGGCGCAACAGTCCGTACAAGGTGAGCACCAGGGCCACCATGATCGTCACGCCACAAAGCTGAAGCAAACTGGTAACGGCCGGGTGATCCGGACCATGTGGGGCCGGAAATTTCTCGTTCAAGCTGGGCATCAGCAATGACGCGTAGCCAATGAAGGCGCCGACGAGCCCGGCCGTTCCATTGGTCCACGTTCCCACTTGCAGCATCGCGAACCAGATCTTCAGCGCCGTGGGTCCGAGGCTCAACTCGTGCACCAAGAATCCGAAGGCGATCATCAACACGCCGTTGGCCGTGTACTCGATGTGGCTCATGACGAGCCCTCGGTACCACTGGACGGCCGACGGAGGGATGAAACCCACACTACAACCGACGGTGATTTGCAGCACGCCCAGAATCAACGTCCAGCGCTTGATGCTCGATCTCAATGCGTCCATGTCGTGCATCACGATCAGCTCCTCTTGGCTTTCAGCGATCTGGCACTAGCCGCACCGGGCAAGCGGTACGCGACTCTCGAAAGCCTGGCGTCGCACCTTCCGGCGAACAATCCCAGCGGCCTGTTCGGTTCACGTGCCGTCGCGCCGACCTCTCCGTCTGCTCGCAGGTACGACCGCAGCGGCATATTACCGTCTTTCGGCAGCAGAGCTCAAGCTTGCGTTTGCCGATTCGTCGATAATGTGCCAACGCTGGGCGGTTTGCCGCGTTGGACCGACCAAGCGTCCGCGTCGTTCGCGCGTTGGCAGCGAAAGTCGTTCCGACGGAATCACGATCGCTTCGTCTTGACGAGCATCTTCCGCAAGGCCCGCATCAAGTAGGCACGTCGCTCGAACTTGACGCCGTACCCGAATCGGATCGCCGTACCGGCTCCTTCGAGAACGATCCAACCGCTGTCCTTTCCGTAAAGCGAGTTTGCCGCGGGCCCTTCAACCACGCGGGCGATGCCCGACCAATCGAACCGGCGGCGCCAACCGAGAGAACCGACGCCAATAAACGACTCGGCTCGATCGTCGCGAACACTCAAGGTGACTTTGCCCGCTACGGTCATGGCGGCGATCGCAGCCAACATAACCGTGCCGAATAGGAACGGAATTCCAAACAGCGATTGGAACAGGTTGAACTCGCCCTTGGCGATTTGGCTGCCGTAGATGCCACCCAGCGAAAACCCCGACCAGACACACATGAAGGGAATAACGAACAGCGCCGCAAAGGAACGCGTTGTGGCACCGACCTCCCAGTCGTCAAATCCAACGCGCATCCAACATCCCGGGGGCGGCTCGCCAAGCTCGACATCATCTGTCGCGCCTGCGGCGACAAGCGATGAAAGCGCAAATGCGTTTTCACACCGCGGGCAATAGGCCACGTCACTGCCGACGTTGATCTGTTCGGCCGGAATCTCGCGCTGACAGTTGGGGCACTTGACCTTCACGTGCCACGTATCTCCAGAGGCCCGCCAGTATCTCCAGATATACAACACGATCCGGCACTACGGATGGACAACTGCACAAACCGATATTTGGGCGCGAGAGTCAACGCCCATCTCAGTTGCAGAACGCGCGACTTTGCCCGTGTGAACTGCACCCTATCCCGCCGGCGCCGTCATGCGCCACAGGCGTAGCGTGTTGTCCTCGTGCGCCGTGACCACGCGCAGCTTGTCGGGGTGCAGATCGGAGTCGTAGGCCAGGTTGGGGAGTTTGAAGTCGAAGAACTCGTTCGGCTCGGCAACTTTCCAGAACAGCAGGTGGCCGCCGTCGTGGCCGCTGGAAACGCCCATCAAAAAACCTTCGGGATGGAAATGAACGTTCCATACCGTGCCGCGCGGCTTCTTCGACGAAACTTGCGATTGCTTCTTCTCGCCGGTGACATAGTCGAACACCACAACTAGCGGATTGCCAATGCCCGCGAACGCGTTGCTCACTTCGGTGATGCCGCCGCAAGCCAACAGCGTGGCGTCGGCGTTGAAGCCGATGCCGCGCACGCCGCCGATATCGGCCCGGAACCCGCCGTCGTATTTCCACAGGGCCGAGCCGTCGAGCGTCCGCAGTTGCTCGGTGGTGGCCAGGTCCCACTCGCGCACTTCGCCCTTGAGATCGCCCGAGACGAGCCGTTTGCCGTCGGGATGGAACAGCACGCTGTAGACGTGGCACGGGTGTCCTTCGAGCACGTCGATGAGCCGCCCGTCGAGCGGATCCCACAATTTGACCTGGTGGTCGTTGCCGCCCGTGGCCAGCAGCTTGCCGTCGGCGCTGACGGCGACCGAGCGAATCCATCCGTCGTGCGCTTCGATCGTATACACCGGCTTGGGCGCTTCGGCCGACGCTTCCCAGGCAATCAACTGCCCGTCGTAGCCGCCGGTGTAAACATGACTGCCCGAGGGGTGGCAGGCGATGCCGCGGACCCAGCTGTCGTGACCTTCCATCGGCACGGCTGCGCCGCTGGCGATGTTCCACCGCTGCACGGTGTTGTCCTGCGCCGAACAAAACACGAACTGCCCGCTCGGATCGAACCGGCAGGCGAGCAAGGGGCTGGTGTACTTCCACTCGCCCACGGCGTGCGTCTTTTGCGGATCGACCCGGTTCGGATCGGCGGCGGCTTGCGGGTCGTTCATGCCAAGAGCTCCGAAATGGGGGCCGCGGCCGGGTCGGCCATGGGAATGCTGCGGCCGCCGGCGTCGAATTTGCCCGACGAATCGACCCCCACCGCGCTCAGGTACGTGTGGAACAAGTGGCCATGATTGACCTCGCGATCGGCCACTTCGGTGCCGTTGGCGTTGGTCTTGCCGATGACCGCGCCGGGCTGAATGCCGCAGCCCCCCAGGGCCACGCTCCAAGCCATGCCCCAGTGATCGCGGCCAAAGCGATTGTTGATCCGCGGCGTGCGGCCGAACTCCGACATCACCACCAATAGCGTGCTGTCCCACAGGCCACGATCGACCAGGTCGGCCACCAGCGTGGCAAACGGCTGATCGAACTCGCCGAGTTGCTCGATGTGGAAATTGAAGTTTTCGTGGTGCGTATCGTAGTTGGTGTGCGTCACCTGCACGCAACTGACCCCTTTTTCGATGAGTCGCCGGGCGAGCAGGCACTGCTTGCCAAACTCGCTGTTGCCGTAGCGCTCTTTATCGGCCGCCGCTTCCTTGCTGACGTCGAACACCTCGCGCCTTTCCATCAATTGCCGGGCCTGGTCGAACGACGACAGAAACGCGTCGCTCTCGGCCGAACGGCGCCGCCGGGCAAAGTGATCGTTCACTTGCGCGGAAGGCATATCGCTTGTCGTCGGCCGCCGGAGTCATACCCTCGGGCAGCGCCGTGTTGCGGGGCGGGTTGCCGTCGCCCAGCGAGATGCTGGCGTAGCGCGGGCCGAGAAACGCGGCGTCGTCGCGGCTGCCGCCGGTGCCCCCCGCCGCCACGTGAATGTGACCAGGCAGCGGCGAATCGGCCGGCGCGAGCAGCTTCGCGCCGACGGCTCCCAAGTGCGGATAGTCGGCCACCGGCTCCTGCCTGCGACCGGTGGTCATGCAGTAGGCCCCTTTGCCGTGATCGTTTTCCTTGGTGTTTATACTCCGCACCAGCGCTAAGTGGTGCATCTGCTTGGCGGTGTACGGGAGCAGTTCGCAAATGTGAATGCCGGGCACCGACGTGGGAATCGCGCGAAACGGTCCGCCCGTGTCCGTCTTGGGCTTGGGGTCCCAGGTCTCCAATTGGCTCACTCCGCCGGCCAGCCAGACCATGAGAATGTGCTTATTGCCTGCAGTCAGCTGTGGCATTGCCGCCCGGACCATGCTGGGCGCGCCAAACGTCGCCGCGCCGGCCACCCCGGCCAGCGTGCCCAGGAACTTACGCCGCTCGATCAAATGCTCTCCAGAGCGGCAGGCGTAGTGGCATTTCATGGCAAGGTCCTCGTTTTGACGGCAACGTCGATCGGAGCGGTCGCCCACGATCGCGCCTGTTGTTCGATTTCTACTTCCACCGACATCCTGACCGTCGGCAACCGTTTGTTCGCTAGTGATTGAATCGGAACTCGCTACTGGTGAGTAGCGACCAGACCATCTCCCGCGCCGCCGCGGGATGGTCGTCCGCTGCCTTCCAGTACTCGGCCACCCGAGCCGCTTCGTCCGGCTCTGGCCGCCGCGTGAAGACGCTCAAATACAACTGCTCGGCCACGGTCTGCGGATCCTCCAGCTTCGACAGTCGCTCGGTCAGATTGCCTCCGCTTGGATTGATCCAGCCGGCCAGCAATCCGCCGTTGGCCAGGAACAGCGCCTGGTGCACCGTGGCCTGAAACGACGGCGCCTGGCCAGGCTGCTGTCCAAAAAGTTCGACGAACTGCTTGATGTTGCCGGCCAATTTCGTGTCGACCAACTCCTCGAGCTTGCGGGCGGTAAGGTGTTCGCGTGCTTCGGGCGGCATTTCGCCGGCTGCTTCCGCCTGCTTCTTCGCTTCGGCCTCTTGAGCCGCACGCTGCGCGTCGACCATGCCGACGGCCTGCATCGTGGCCCAGGTCAGTTGCTCGGGCGAAAGCGGCTTGAGCGGCGCCAGCGTGAATCGAATCTCCGACGAGGTTAGCAACCCTGTCCAGGCCTGCTCAGCGGCCATGACGTCGGCGGTCGTTTTTTCCTTCGCCGCATTGAGCGCGGCACGGGCCATGGCCATCGTGTCGGCCGTGATCGATTCTTGCGTTTCGAGCGCCGCCAATTGCTTCCCGGCCGTTTCGGCCGCGGCCTGCGATGCGAGCGCCGACTCGCGCATTGCCCGATAGTCAAGCGCGCGTTGCGTATCGGCAATGCGCGCGGTCAGCTCGTTGTGTTTGGCCTTGGCCGAGCGAGATTCCCAGTTCGCATGCCGCGTCTTGGCCTCTGCGTCCGCCAGCGCCAAACCGGCCGCCGACTGCGCGGTCGTCGCGGCCTGCAATTGCTTGTCGAGGTCGGCCAACTTGAGCGAGGCGGCTTGCACCTGCGGCTGCTTCTCCTTGATCGTGGCCCGGGCGGCAACCAGGGCCGTGTCGATCTCGCCGGCACGAGTCTTGATGGTCGCCGCGGCGTCGGCCAACGGCTTATCCTCGGGCAACTTCGCGGCCGCCGCATCGGCCGCGGTGCGCGCGGCGACGAGCGACTTGAGCACGTCCTCTTTCGTTTCGACGTCTTTAATGGCAGCGGCTAGCGCGGCCGCGAGTTCGTCGCTGGCCTTTTTGGCCTCGTCGTGCGCCTTTTGGGCCGCACCCTGCGCCTCTTTGGCCGCCGCGAGTTTTTCGTAGGCTTCTCCCTGGGCGCCGTCGGCGTTTGCCGCGGCTTCTTCTAGCTTAGGTAGCTCGGCGGCCAACCGCTCGGCCTCGGCGGCCCAGGCGGCCAACGTCGAGGCCACCGCATCGGCGTCGATCTGCATCTCAGCAGGATTCGGCTCCACGCTCGATCGCTGATAGGTTCGCGAAAGCGCGATCTCGCGCAAGATCGACTTCAGGTCGTATTTCGCCCGTACTAGCTCGTCGGCCAGCAAACCAAGCAACTCCGACTGGACCGGCGGATTGTCGCTGTGCTGCATGTCCAAAGGATGCACGATGCCGCGCCCCAGCATGTGCGCCCACAGCCGATTGGCCAGATTGCGATTAAATGCTTCGCTGGTTCCGCTAGTGGCCAGCGACGCGAGTTGCGCGCGGCGGCTGTACTTCGGCACCGGTCGCACCTTCTTGTCCTTGTCCGGCGCCACCACGTACTGTTCTTCCTTGCTCAGCTGTGGTTCGCTGACCGGTTCTTCCCGCGGCAGTTCCGGCAAGACTTTGTCGCGCGCGTTGCCCGTGAACACCGACTTGAAATTCACTTCGCCGTCGGCCAACTCGGCGTAGTACAACTTGTTTTCATCTTTGGCGTCGGTGAACACCGTGCCGCGGTTGACAAACGCCATCAGTCCATAGTATTCCGACTGCAAGTAGTCCTCGACCAGCGGATGGTCGTGACACTGGGCACATTGCAGGTCGCGGCCAAAGAACAACCGTCCGACATCTCGGGCCAGCAAATTCGGTTCACCGTCGCGGTCGAGATAGAACTTAGCGGCCGGCCGCAGCGCCGGATCGGCGCCGTCGGCCGAAAGAATTTCGCGAATGAGTTGATCGAGCGGTTTATTTTCGGCAAAGCTCTGGTAGAGATACGCGTTCCACTCCGCGTCGGCCACCCCCTTGCCCAGACGCGTCTCTCGCCGCCGTTCGGTCCACATCACGTCGAACGTATGCATCATGTGCCGAGCAAACCGCGGCGCGGCCAGCAACCGGTCGACGAGCGCAGCCCGCTTGTTCGGGTCGGCGTCGTCCAAGAACGCCCGGGCCGTGTCCGCATCGGGAATCGTGCCGTTTAGATCCAGATAGACCCGGCGGAGAAACTCGGCGTCGGAGGCGGGCGCGGCGGCGGGCCCTGGCGACGCGGCCTCGATCAACTCGTCGATTCGTTGGTGGAGCGGTTTCTCAGCGGCCGGGGGGGCTGCTGGCTCGTCGGCCACGCCCATCGCGACCATCTGCAACAACGCGGCAGCCAGCGCAACGGCGGTTGCGTGCTGCCACCGGAAAGTCGCTGTAGCGCGGAAGGTCGTCTCGCGAGGCATATCGTCTCTCCCGGCGATGCTCTCGACTTTGTCAGAACCGAGCGTGCACCGAACACGATTCCACAAAGTCCCGGAAACGTATTCCCGGCAGCGCTTCGCTCTGGCCGGCGCCAGAACCAAACGCGGCAAATAGGTAGGATTTCAAGGTAGGTCGATCGCGGGCGCGGCTTGCCGGCGGGAGCGCGATGTGGAACATCGGCCGCCTCCGCATCCATCAATCCGCGCCCATATGATAACGCACTGAAGACCCATGCGCCAAGCTTTTCCAATCCCGCGATGCCCCCCGATTGTTGGGCTCAACGCTTCGCCCGTGTTACGATGATGCTCGAGCGCGCGGAACCGCCCCCAAGTGCACACTCCGATGAAGGAGGCTGTCATGCGACTTGCGACGTTGTTGCTGCTAACGGGCACGGTGCTGATTGCCGCGCGCACCAGCGCGATCGATTTGGAAAACATTCCTCGCCAGATCGACAAGCTTCCGGAGTTGAAGAGCGATCAGCCGCTGTATTGCCTGCTGGTGTTCGGGCCCGAGGCGAAGACGCGCGTCTGGCTGGTGCGCGACGGCGACGTGCTCTACGTCGACCGCAACGGCAACGGAGATCTCACCGACGAAGGTGAACGCATTGCGATGCGTGACGAGGCGAGCGACTCTCGCGGCGGCAGCCCGTCGTTCCTTGCTGGCGATATCCCCGACGGACAACTCCTGCACAAGGCCCTACGCGTACATTGGATCAACGTCGATCACCTGCTAGGAAAATATGCCGACGTTACGGAGCGGCTAGAACAGGATCCAAACTTTCGCGCGGTGTCAATCGCCTGCGACGTGGAACTGCCCGGTTATCGTGGTCAGGGAATTGACGGCCGCGTGGTCCAGCACCTCTCCATCGGCGACGTGTACGGCCTGCTCGACTTCGCGCAATCGCCCGCCGAAGCGCCAATTCTACACTTCGGCGGACCGTGGACGCTGTTGCCCACGGGCAAAGGCAAGCTGAGACTCGGGCGCAACAACGAGATCTCCCTGGAAATGGGGACGCCAGGCATCGGTCCCGGCTCGACCATCTCAACCGCTTATGCCGGCGTGATTCCGGCCGAGGTGCGTCCGCGTGTGGAGTTTCAATTTCCCAAAGCCGGCGGCGAAACCCTGGTGCGAACCTACAACTTCGACCGACGGTGTTGCACCTATAACTTGTACGACGATGTCGTGATTCCTGACGAAGTGACACCGGGAATGGCCAGGGTCACGTTCTCGCTCGCAAGCTGGCCCGAAGGAAACGTCGCTCCCTCGACTTTCGACTTGGAGCTTCTGCCGGCGCTGCCCGGTCCTCAAATCCTTCCGGTGAGCCGGCGCCTTGTCAGCAAGCTCGAGCACCTGCACCCCGATGGCGAGATTTGCGACATCCATTTTTCGCCCGATGGCCAAAAACTGATCGCCGGCGACTACCCGGGCGGCCTGGTGCACATTTGGAATCTCGCCACCGGCGAAAGGGTAATCTCGGTCGACGCGGGCGAGGGACTGCGCGGCTCCCACAATTACTTTCACATCTCGCCCGATTGGCAGCAGGTCTATACGCACAGTCGCGAGCGTGGCCGCCTCGATCACATCGAACGCGACGGCAAGCGTATCTCGCGCGTCGCATACTCGGACGTGGTAAATGCCTGGGACGCCGTGACAGGCCATCACTTGCACGCCTGGCAACAAGATCCGCCGCGCCGAGTCGTCCACACCGAACTACTGCCCGATGGCAAACATATGTTCGTGCAGGAAGAAACCCCCGGCGAGGTCACCGGTTCACGGCCGCGCGCGCTCAGCCTGCTCGACGTACAAACCGGCACGTTTCGCGAAGTGGCAAAAGGTTGGATCTCGGTACATGCCGTCAACGACGATAGCACGCTGGCGGGCGTTGCTGTGCCGATTCCTGGCGAAACGAACTACACCGAGGCGATCGTGTTTTACACGCTACCCGATTGGCAACCCACCACGCGAGTTCCGCTGGTTGATTTACAGCGGGCGTTTGTGACCAACTTTGCCAAAGAAGGGCAGGTCGCCATCGGAGTGGTCATCACCATGCCCAAGCGCGACGATTTTAAACATAGCCGGCAGGAATTGAAGATCTGGGAGGTGTCCAGTGGCAAGGAGCTGCTGGCGATTGAACCTCAGTCGCCGCGTGAAGCCTTTTTGTTCCCGGGGGTGTCGCCCGATGGCGGCGTGCTTGCCCTCGCCGGTTTCGACGGGGAGACGCGCGACTCGCGTTTACTCCTGGTCGATCTCGTCACCTGGCAAGTGCGAGAGACCGCACTCGGGCCGAATACATGGGTTACCGGCTTCGCATTCGAGCCATCGGGCCGGAACCTGGCCACCGCCGAAGCGATTTATCCCAAGCAAGTCCGGCGGAATCTAAAGGCCTCGGAACTCGAGCAGCCGCGGATCCAACTCATCGACGTTGCCAGCGGCAAGGTGCTCGAAACGATGATCGCGCCGCAGTCGTTTCAGATGTCGATCGCCTACAGTCCCGACGGCAAGACGCTAGCCACCGGCGGCGAGGGCGCCGTGCCGCTGTGGGATATGACCGTGCCGCCCGGCGAACTCGCGCCGCCTCCCGAAGTCGGCCAAACACTCGAACTGGCCGGCACGAAGGTCGACGGCCAGCCGCTCGACCCGGCGGCGTATCATGGCAAAGTCACGCTGGTGTCGTTCTGGGCCACCTGGTGCCAGCCCTGCGTCGCCGAGCTGCCGGAACTCAAGAGCCTCTATCACGACCTGCACGAGCACGGTTTTGAAGTCGTCGGCGTCAGCCTCGACGAAGCCGACACCGACTTGAAGTCGTTCGTCAGGAACCAGTCCATCCCTTGGTCAGTGCTCCACGGCGCCACGCCGGAAACGGCCGGCATGCACCATCCGCTGGCACGCCGGCTCGGCGTCAGTTCCGTCCCGCGGTCGTTCCTGTTGGACGGTGAAGGAAAGATCGTGGCCATCGACCCGCCGCTGCATGAAATCAAGTCACTCGTTGAAGCAGGGATTCGACAGGCGGATCCAAATCAATAAGGTGACCTAGTCCGACGGGCCGTACCGGCTTCACGTCGTCACTTTCTCAGGCTGCGGCATCGCCGCTTCGGCTTCGCTGGCCTCGCGCATCCAAGCGTGCAGCCGGTCGACATCGCGGCGCACCGTCATCGCACCGGCAAACAGACTCAATGCCAGCGCACTGCCGACGGCCGGCAAGACGTACATCGCCGTGCTGATCCCTTCGGCCCGATACGGTTCGATCGCGGCATAGCGGACGCTTTCTTCCAGCCCGTCGAGCTCGACGCCGGCGATCGTCGCGGCCCGATTCGTGAAGTGCTCGCTCAGAAAGCCCGTGGCGATCGGTCCCAGCGCCCCGCCGAAAGCGTACATCGCGCAGAAATACAGTGCCATGGCCGTGGCCCGTAGCGACGGCTCGATCACGTCTTGAATCGTCGAGTACACGGTACCGTAGTACATATAGAGCATCATGCAGCCGAAGCCGAACATCATGCCGAACGCGAACCACTCCGATTGACCGATCGCGAAATAAAACACCGGCACCGAAATGGCGATCGCCACCGCGGCCACCAGCATCCGACCGTTGCTCCAGCGACGAATCACGAAGTCACCCAGCAGCCCGCCCAGAATCATGCCCGGGATGCCCGCCAGCCCGTACACCGACATCGACACGTAGCCGGCGAACTGCACGTCCTTGCCGTGCACCCGCATCGTGAACGGAGTGAGAAAGCCGCCAATGGCATACATGTTGAAGTTGTGCAGCGCGCCCGAAACGATGATCCATAACATTGTCGGCGTCGACAGCACGAGCCAGAACGGGTTTCCTTCGCGCCGCCGCGAACCGATCTTCATGGTTTCCGTGCCGCCGCGCTCGGGCTCGTGGATCAAGAACGCGCCCAAAGCACAAAGCAACCCGGGAACCAGCGCCACGTAGAACGCATATCGCCAACTGTAGTTGTATGCCAAATAACCGCTGACCAGGAAGCACAGCGCATTGCCGATCGGCAGACCCAGCATGAACACAGAGAGGGCGCGGGCGCGCGTGCGCGCGGGAAACAAATCGCCGATAAGTGAATTGGAAGCCGGCGCGCAGGTGGCTTCGCCGACGCCCACGGCCAATCGCAAAGCACCCATTTGCCAAATATTGGCGGCCATGCCCGACGCCGCGGTGAGCAAGCTCCAGATGGTGACTCCGCCGGTGAGAATCAGCGAGCGGTTGCCGCGGTCGGCCCAGCGTCCCAGCGGCACGCCCACAGCCGCATAGAGCAAGATGAACATCGTGCCCAGGATGCCCAGTTCGGTATCCGACAATTCCCAATCCTTGCGAACCGCTTCCCCCACGGCGCCCAGGATCAGGCGGTCGTAGAAGTTGAGCATGTTGATGCCAAACAATACCGCCAGCGCAAACCACACCTTGCCTTTGCTCATGGAAACCGCCCTTTGACCTGCGTACCGCACCCAGAAGAGACCTGCCACGGCCGTGGATTGTCGACTCTAAGAAACCGGATCGCAAGCGAAATATTCAGAGATAGGCTGGGGAGCGGGAAAGGATGAAGGCCGTAGGATGATGGATGAGAAATAGACGCAGGCCGGCTCCAATCGTGCGGCACGTAAAACCGCTTTGCCGCGCACACGACAGCTTCCGACTGCGGCGGTCCGCCTGGCTTCATCCTTCCAGCCGATGCCGCTCCCACTTTGCCTGAAAGCCGGGCCGGTCGAGCACCTCCGCGTTAACGACTCCCGGCGGGCGTCGGCCGTGGGCCAACTCGACGATCGCGCGGCAGATCGTATGCCCCATGTCACGAAACATCTCGTCGGTCCAGGCAATCGAATGCGGCGCCAGCAGCACGTTTTCGTACTGCCCGAAGCGAGGTGGCGCCGTAAGTGGCTCGCCCACGAAGCAGTCAATCGCCGCGCCGGCAATCCGCCCCTCGGCCAGCACCTCGTCGAGCGCGTCCTCGTTGATGATGCCGCCGCGCGCCGTGTTGATCAGGTAGGCGTCGGGCCGCATCCGTGCCAGTTCGCGCCGCCCGATCAGGTCGCGCGTCGAGTCGTTGAGCGGGCAGTGCACCGACACGAAATCGCAGGTGGAAAGCAGTTCGTCGAGCGGCACCAGCGTGACGCCGATTTCGGCGGCTCGCTCGGGCGACAGATACGGATCAAACGCCAGCGGCGGCCGCATGCCAAAGCCGGCCAGCAAGCCCACCAGCGCGCGGCCGATGCCCCCCATACCCACCACGCCCAGCGTGCGATCACGCAGTTCGCGCCCCATGAAATCGCTCCGCTCGCCCCAGCGGGCTTCGCGCACGAGGCGGTCCTTGGTGCGCATCTGATGCGTGAGCGCCAGCATCCAACCGACCGTCGCCTCGGCCACCGAGCGATCGACCGACCCGACCGCCGTGATGAGCGCCACGTCGGCAGCCGTGCAGGCCGGCACATCGACCGAGTCGTACCCCACGCCAAAGCGGCAAATGGCCAATAGTTCGTCGGCCCGCGAAAGGCTGCTGGGCGTCGTCCGCGGCGAAAGCACGACGATCGCTTGCGAGTCGTCGATCTGCTCCGGCGCAATCTCGCCCTTGTGTTCGACGAAGTGTCGGAAACGAATCCCAGGGTCCGCCGCCAGCACGCCTTCGCCGATGTCCTTATATAAAGGGCTTCCGTCGGCCCGCCGAAAGTCACCGGTATACGCCACCCGAAATACTCGATCGCCCGTCGCCATGTGGAACCTCGAAAGGAGGAAGTCAGCAGGAGGAAGGATGAATCATACAAGAAAAACGCCGTCGCGCCGCGCTGTTCTCTTGGATGGATCTTCGTCCGCGTGCAGGGGCGTCTAGCGACGGTTGCGCTTGCGCTGCTCGGCGCGCTCGCTCAGCGCTTTTGCCAGGCGGTCAAATACCTCGGCCCAATCTCCCTGCCGCGTCTGACGAAACAAACGCACGCTGGCATACCACGGGCTGTCCGAACGGGCAAGCATCCACCGCCAGTCGGGCACAAGCGTCAGAGCCAGCCAGGTTTCGGCGCCAGCGCGCCGGCCAGATGCACGATGGCCGTGTCGGAGGTAATCACCAGGTCGAGAGTCTCGATCACCGCGGCCGTATCGAGAAATGCGCCGCCGCCGCTGTCAAATTCCGGTCCGAGCTCGCGCACGAAAAATCGATCGGCCACCTTGGCGATCTGCTCGACGCCGAAGCCTTTTTGCAAGCTGACGAATTCGACGCCCGGCAGCGCCAACGGCGCGAACTGGGCCAGCGGAATCGAGCGCTCGCGATCTCCCGGATAAGTCGGCGTCCCCTGCCAGGCGATTCCCACGCGCAGCTTGTCGTGCGCGCCGAGCGCCTCGCGCCAATGCCGCACGCGACCCGAACTGGCCCGCAGATAATCGCCGGGCGAGGGAATCTTGTCGAGCCTGGTTGCGAAAACTCCCGGCAAGCTCAGCAGGGGCACATAAGCATCGAACTCCCCCAGCTCTGTTCCCCGGGGCACAAGGCTGGCAACGTCTCCATACCCCGACTGTTCCAGTAGCGGCACGAGTGCCGGCTGCACTTCAAACATCACGCGACCGACTCGCTCGGCAACCAGCGGCAGGTAGCGGACGAAATGCAACGTATCGCCCAACCCCTGTTCGGCGTGCACCAGTACCGTGCCCTCGGGCAGCGGCTCGCCGTACCAGCGCGGCTGCTGGAAACCGCGCTGTTCGAACTCCGGGCAGCGGCAGCGCCATTCGTACTCGGGCCAGCCCGCCGCAAAATGACCTTCGGCCAGTTGCATCAGCCCGCGATTGTAGTGAGCCTGCGCGTAGTCGGGGGCGATCTTCAGGGTCTGGTCATAGCAGACGGCCGCTTCGCTCAAACGACCTTGCACTTTTAACAGGTTGCCGAGATTGTTGAGCGCTTCGGCCGAGTTGGGCCGATGTTCCAGGGCCTTCGCATAGCAATTCGCGGCTCGCTCGAAATCGCCAACCGCCTTGTAGAGCGTTCCCAAATTGTTGTATGCCTGTGCGTAGTCGTCGCGGGCGGCGATTGCCCGTTGATATGCCGAACGGGCCAGGGCGTCGCGCCCCAGACTTTGCCAGAGCATGCCCAGGTTGAAATGGGCTTCCGCCAGGTCGGGGTCGATTCCAATCGCCCGTTGATAGGCGGCCGCCGCGGCATCGGTTTGGCCCAGCTCGCGCAGCGCGCTTCCCAGGTTGCATTGAGCGGCGGCATAGCGCGGCCGGCGGGCGATCGCGCGGCGAAAGCATTCGACGGCTTCGGTCGGGCGTTTTCGCAATTGCCACAACGTGCCCAGGTTGCATTCGGCCTCGGCATTGCCCGGATCGATCTCCAGGGCCTGTTTCGTCGCAACCACCGCGGCGGGCAAATTGCCCGCATCGCGCAATATCCTCCCCAGGTCGAGCGCGGCGGAAACGAGCCGCCCGTCAAGTTCCAGCGCTTGCCGGCATGCCGCGGCGGCCTCTTCCAATCGCCCCAGCGCGTGCAGCGTCGCGCCCAGGTTGCCGAAAGCCGGCGCAAAGCGAGGATCAAGTTGCGTCGCCCGGCGGTAACAGTCGGCGGCCTCTTCCAGGCGCCCTTGCTGTTGGTAAATCACCCCCAACGTATTGTGCGCCGGCGCCAAATTTGGCTGCATCCGTAAGGCTTGCTGGCAGCTTTGCTCGGCGGTCTCCCACTGGCCCAGCGTGCGATAAACTTCGGCCAGGTGATGGTGAAAGCTCGGCTGACCGCCGTCGAGTTTGATCGCCCGGCCGATGTACTCCACGGCCGCCTGCTGATCGCCCCGGGCATGCGCCACCAGCCCCAGCAGATGCCAGGCATCGGGCTGCCGCGCGTTGGCTTCCAGAATCTGCCGATACAGGGCCTCGGCCTGATTCAATTCACCCTGACGGTGCAACACAATGGCATGGTTGAGCAGTTCGACGATCGTCGGCATGTAGTCTCACCCAGTCCGCGATGGAAGCGACGCCAGCCGCGCGGCCATGTCTGCAAACACGTCGCCCCACTGGCCAAATCGCGACTGCCGGAACAGCCGCATAGAAGGATACCACGGACTATCGCCCCGGCCGACGAGCCACCGCCAATTGGGTGCAAATTGCAGCGCCACCCACACCGGCACCCCCAGCGCTCCGGCCAGGTGAGCAATCGCCGTGTCGGAAGTGACTACCAGGTCGAGATGCATCATCGCGGCCGCGGTATCGACAAACGCCGCCCCGTCCTGATCGAGTCGATCGGCCAAATCCACAACAGGCACACGATCTCCAAGCGCCGCAAGCTGTTCGCGACCGAAACCTTGCTGCAGGCTGACCAGCGTGACGCCGGCGCAATCGGCAAGCGGCGCGAACTCAGCCAGCGGAATCGAGCGATAGTAGTCGCCCGTAAACTTGGGGTTGCCCTGCCATGCGATGCCGATCTTGAAACCGGCCAGCCGAGCCAACTCATGGCGCCAACGTTCCATGTGCGCCGGATCGGCAACAATATATGGCACGTCCGCGGGAATCGTTTCCAAGGCGGTGTGGAGCAGGCCAGGCAGGCTCAGTAGCGGGACGCAATAATCAATCGGCTCCGCCGCATCGCCGGGAGCAACCAGGCGATCGACACCAGCGACCCCGGTCAATAGCGCGTGCAGCGAAGCGGGGCATTCAACGACGACTCGCGCGCCCAGCTTCTGCACCAACGGCGCGTAGCGGATGAATTGAATCGTGTCGCCCAGCCCTTGTTCGGCGCAGACGAGGACCGTGTCGCCCGCGAGCGGCTCGCCTTGCCAGCGCGGTTGAGCCCGATTGGGCGGCGAATGCTGCGGCATCCGCCAGCGCCACTCATACTCCGGCCAACCGCCCGCGAAGTCGCCCAGCAGCAGTCGCAACAGGGCTCGGTTGCGATGGGCTTCGGCCGCTTGCGGATTGCGCTGCACGGCCGCGTCGAAGCAAACTCCGGCCTCGTCAAATCGCCCTTGCAGCTGAAGAATGTTGCCCAGGTTGTTGTGCGACTGCCAATCCTCCGGATCGAGCTCCATCGCGCGGCGAAACGAACGCTCCGCCTCGGGCAATCGGCGCAACTGCACCAGCACATTGGCCAGATTGTAGTGCGCGTCGGCATACTCGGGTCGAAGTTCAATCGCCCGCTCGAAGCCCGCACGGGCTTCCTCTAAATCCCCGGCCTGCTTTCGTGCCAGGGCCAGATTGTTATGCATTTCGGGCGCGTGCGGCGCAAGCTCTATCGCGCGGCGGCAGCTTGCAACCGCCTCGGCGGTGCGTCCCTCGCCAAGCAGCGCCAAGTGCAAGCTGTTGTGCAACATTGGCTCGTCGGGAGCCGTGGCCAGCGCCCGTCGAAAAAACGCTTCGGCCTTGTCAAAGTGTCCGGCCCGAAGCGCCAGCGTCCCCAATCCGAAGAGCGATTGCGGTTCTTCTGGCGCGGCGGCCAGGATCTGTTGGTAGATAAACTCCGCCCGCGCAAGGTCTGCCGACTGCATGGCTTGCTCGGCCAGCTTCAAGGCTTCGGCGGCGGAAATCAAAAGGTTGCACTCCTCGCGGGTTGGCGTCGCGCTACTCAGGCGATTATAATGACGGCACGGCGATTCGGCCCCAGCGAATCGTTCGCCCCGCCGCTTGCCCCACCAAAAAACAGCCCACCCTCGCTCGCGGAACTTCGACCCATGCGGTTTCGATCAGAGACTTCCTGGTGCGCACTACGAATCGCCGCTCTGGCGATCCTTGCCGCCGGCATCTGCCTGCGAGCCTCCGCGGCTCCGCCGCCTGCCGATGCTGCGGCCCCCTCGCCCGACGCGATGGAATTCTTTGAAAAGCACATTCGGCCGCTGTTCGTCACGCATTGCCTCGAATGTCACGGCGAAGACAAGCAGGGCGGCCTGCAGCTCGACTCCCGCGCCGCGATGCTGGCCGGCAGCGACAACGGGCCGTCGATCGTGCCCGGCAATCCGGCCGAAAGCCGCTTGATGGTGGCCGTGCGTTACAACGCCGAACCCAAGATGCCTCCCGAAGGCAAACTCACTGACGAAGAGATCGCCAAGCTCGAAGCCTGGATCCAAATGGGCGCTCCCGCGCCGACCAGCGAAGCGCCGGTTCCCAAGTCGCCCGACCAGAACGAAGCGGCCAAGACGCACTGGGCCTTCCAGCCGATCGTCAAACCCGCGCTGCCAACCGTCCAACAATCCGACTGGCCCACTTCGCCAATTGACAACTTTATCTTGTCCAAGCTGGAAGCGACCGGCCTCAAACCTTCGCCCCCGGCAGACCGCCGCACGATCTTCCGCCGCGCCAGCTTCGACGTCACTGGTTTGCCGCCCGAGGCCGCGGTTGTCCAACAACTCGAAGCCGACACCGACCCGCAGGCCCTCGACCGCGCCCTGGAGACGCTGCTCGGCTCGCCCCATTATGGCGAGCGCTGGGCACGCCATTGGCTCGATGTGGCACGCTATGCCGACAGCAAGGGCTACGTTTTCACCGCCGATCGCAACTATCCGAACGCCTATAAATATCGGGACTGGGTCGTGCAGGCGCTGAACAACGACTTGCCGTACGACCAATTTCTCATTCAACAGATCGCCGCTGATCGTCTGCCGCTGGGTGACGACAAGAGCCCGCTGGCCGCGATGGGCTTTCTGCTTGTCGGTCGCCGTTTCCTCAACAACATGCACGATATCATCGACGACCGCATCGACGTGCTCACCCGCGGCACGATGGGGCTGACGGTCACCTGCGCCCGCTGCCACGATCACAAGTACGATCCGATTCCGACCAAGGACTACTATTCGCTTTACGGCGTGCTGGCCAGCAGCGTCGAACCGGAACAACCGGCCGACGTGATGACCCTGGCCGATGCCCCGCAACCGGTCGCGCCGCACGTCTTCGTTCGCGGCAACTCCGGCAACCCGGGCGAGGAAGTGCCGCGGCAGTTTCTCTCCGTGGTGGCGGGCGAGGATCGCCAACCATTCCAAAACGGCAGCGGCCGCCTCGAGTTGGCCCAGGCCATCGCCAGTGCCGACAATCCGCTCACCGCCCGCGTAATCGTCAACCGCATCTGGATGCACTACTTTGAGCAACCCCTGGTCGAAACGCCCAGCGACTTCGGCCTGCGGAGCGGCGCACCCACGCATCCCGAGTTGCTCGACTACCTGGCCAGCGCGCTGATCGAAAACAACTGGTCGCTCAAGAGCGTGCACCGGCTGATCCTCACCTCGGCTACCTATCAGCAATCGAGTGCCGAGCGGCCCGACGGTCGCAAGCTCGACCCCGAAAACCGCCTGCTGTATCGGATGAATCGCAAGCGGCTCGACTTCGAGTCGATGCGCGACGCACTGCTGGCCGCGTCTGGACAGCTCGACGAATCGGTCGGCGGGGCGTCGGTCGATCTGCTCGCCGAGCCCTGGCCCACGCGGCGCACGATCTACGGCCGCATCGATCGCCAGAACCTGCCAAACCTTTTCCGAACGTTTGACTTTGCCAGCCCCGACACGCACAGCCCGCAGCGGTTCACCACCACCGTGCCGCAGCAGGCACTCTACCTGCTCAACAGTCCGTTCGTGCTCGCCCAGGCGCATCACCTGGCCGCGCGAGCGGAGTTTGACGATGCCGCCGGCCCGGCCGACAAAATCCGTCGACTCTATGAAGTGACGTTCGCCCGCCAGCCCAGCGAGCAGGAGCTCGCCCTCGGCGAGGCATTCCTGACCGGCGAACAAGCGGCCGCCGAACCTGCCGACAAGCCGGCCGAAGGCGCCGCGGCACAGCCGTCGCCCTGGGAGCGTTACGTGCAGACCATGCTGCTTTCGAACGAGTTCATGTTCGTCGATTGACCGGAGAACACCCATGACCGCCAGCGACCACTCCTGCAGCCTGACGCGCCGCGACTTGCTCCGTCGAACCGGGCTCGGCTTCGGCTCGCTGGCACTCGGCCAGTTGCTGGGCGGCCAGGGCTTGCTCGCGCCGGCGGCGGCCGATTCGATCCGGCCGCTCGCGCCAGGATGCCGCAGTTTCCGGCCAAGGCCAAGCACATCATTCACCTGTTCATGAACGGCGGACCCTCGCACGTCGACACGTTCGATCCCAAGCCCGAGCTCACCAAACGCAGCGGCCAGGAGTTGCCGTTCAACCTCAAGACCGAGCGCAAAACCGGCGCGGCCTTCGCCTCTCCGTACAAGTTCCAGAAGTACGGCGAAAGCGGGATCGAGGTCAGCGAGATCTTCCCGCACACGGCCGCGTGCATTGACGACATCGCCGTGATCCGTTCGATGTACGGCGACGCGCCCAGCCACGAGATGCAACTGCTGCTCACCAACTGCGGCGAGCCGCGGCAAATCCGCCCCAGCATGGGGAGCTGGCTCACCTATGGCCTGGGCACCGACAACCAGAACCTGCCCGGCTTCATCTCGATGTGCCCCGGCGGCTATCCGATTCAAGAGTCGCAGAACTGGCAGTCAGGCTTCCTTCCGGGCGTCTTCCAGGGCACCTACATCGACACCAAGCACCAGGAAATCGCCCGGCTGATCGAGAACATCGAGAACAAGGCCATCGGCCGCGAGCAGCAGCGCCGCCAGCTCGACTTGCTCGGCCAGCTTAACGCGCTGCACCTGGAAGATCGCCGCGGCGATGAACAGCTCGAATCGCGGATCCAGTCGTTCGAGCTGGCTTACCGCATGCAGAGCGAAGCGACCGACGCGTTTGACGTCAGCCGCGAACCGCAGCACATCCTCGACATGTATGGCGAAGGAACGCAAGCGCGGCAGATCCTGATTGCCCGCCGGCTGGTCGAGCGCGGCGTGCGATTCGTCCAGGTCTGGCACGGGCAAGGACAACCCTGGGACAGCCACGACGACATCGAAGTGAATCACCGCCGCCTGGCCCAGCAGTGCGACCAAGCCATCGGCGCGCTGCTCAAAGACCTCAAAGCCCGCGGGCTGCTCGACGAAACGCTGGTCATCTGGGGCGGGGAGTTTGGCCGCACGCCGACGGTCGAGCTGCCGAAGAAGGGAGCGAATGCCGGCAAGATCAACGGCCGCGACCACAACCATCACGGTTACACGATGTGGATGGCCGGCGGCGGCGTCCGCGGCGGCTACGTGCACGGCGCGACCGACGAGTTCGGCTTCGCCGCCGTCGAAAACCGCGTCCACATGCACGACCTGCACGCCACGATCCTGCACCTGATGGGCTTCGACCACGAGAAGTTCACCTACCGCTACGCCGGCCGCGACTTCCGCCTCACCGACGTCCACGGCCGCGTGGTGAAAGAGCTGATTGCGTAGAGCGGGCGAACGCGGTCGTTGGACCGCCGTCTACTAACCCGACGCGCGAGCGCGGGCTTCGGGTTAATGTGTGGCGGCCGGTGGCGGTCATTCCGCGGGAACGGTCACGCCGTGTTCTGCTAGGAAGGCTTCGATCAGGTCGAAGTGCGCGTTGCTCAACAAGTTCATGCTGACGCCCAGAATCTTCTCGTCGCCGGCACCGGGGGCCCGAAGGCTTTCGTCGAACTCGATAATCCGCTCGGCGCGATCGCACTCCTCGGCGCTCAAGTCGCCACTCTGCAACAATTCGCGGAGCGCTTCGAGCATGCGCAGTCCGTGTTGCATGCGCTTGATTTCGTCCATCTCGGGCGTCCTCCCACGGTCCAGCGGCTGCGGTCGTTTCCAACATTGAACCGCTTGGGCCGCCGCGGCGAAAGCACCCGACCGATGGAAGGTGGCTGGAACCGGCCGCCCTTTTCCACAGCCGCCACGATCACGAGCGGGAGCGCGTTAATGTGCAGTTTAGAACTAGCTATTTCCGTGCGAGCAAGTCGAATCTGTTTGACGTTTTTCGAGCGCTCATCAATAATGTGGGGCATTATATATACCCCGAAGTAGTGAGAAGCTGGTCGCGTGGCGGATGTCGTCTCGGGGTACGGGGAGCCAACTCATCCGAACGGTCGAGGACTTCGCATGCGTGCACTGTCGGTATTGGTTGCCGCGACGACGGTGATCCCACTTTTTGTGGCTGCCGGGCGAACCTGCCAGGCAACGACGATCGACTACAACAGCTCGACCGACTTGTTCTACTTTTCGCGGCAGAATTATGGCTCGTACTCGCCGATTGCCTGGAGCCCGGGCTACGGCATCGGTCCCTCGGGATCGCTTGTGACGAGCACGGCGCACGCAAGCACGCTGACTTCCTCGCGGGCGTTCAATCATCCCGGCGATACGATCTACATCTCGCAGTTCTTTCACGCGGGGGACTTGTCGGGACTGATGCCCGGCTTCTTCGGCACCTATCACGAAACCTATCTGGTGCATACGGCGAGCGAGTTCGGCAACTACGACGCGCATCTGTTTGTCTCGCTCGAATCAACTTCGAGCGTCGATCGGATCGAAGGCGGAACGCTCCAAGCCGGCGGAGGTTCGTTTCCGGGCTTTACGTTCAACTTCACCAAGGGAACGATCCGTGCCGATCACTGGTACGATTTTCAAGTCGCCTTCACGAATCTCGGCGGACAGATCCAATACGGTGTCCGGATCGACGATTACGGCCTGGATGGTTTGAACTTCCTCGGCACAGTTTTCAAGCACGTAACGCAAACGCCCGACACGCAAGGCTTCGCGGCCGACGCCTCGCTGTATCCCGGCTTTGTTGTTACGGGCAACGGGGCCCACGCCGTCGACAACTTTTCTCTCGACCCGTTTCTGGTACCGGAGCCCGCCAGCGGCTGGCTGTTGGCACAAGCCGCCGTGCTGGCCATGGTGGTCACCACGCTTCGGCAGCGGCGTCGGATTAAATAAAGGGATTAAATAAAGGGGACGCAACTGACGCAAACCTTTTCAAGTGGGAGACAAAGGTTCGCGTCGGGCTCAGTTAGAAAACGTTCACGCGCAACAGAATCATGGCCTGGTGCTTTAGCGCCATCAAGCGGAGATCTCGGCATTGGGCTTGGACGGTTCGGCTCGGGGCGTAATCGCCTTGGTGGCGTTTGATCGTTGAGTTCGCCGTTTGCACTTGGCCGCGGCGGTGGTACTTCCTTTCGTGATACGCGTTTGCATCTGCCGATGGTGTTCTCGCGCGGGCTTGTCCGTCGGGCGACAATACGTGGTCGCGACCAGCCTGCGGACGCCGCACTCCTGCGCGCGAAGCAATGGCCCCCGAATCATGCACGAAAAAGGTTCGCGTACGCCTCTAATGACTGCCGCAGTACAAACCGCTCCCAGCACCAACAAAGCTGGGACTCGAGTTCACGAAGCAAACTTTGACGGCGCATAAACTGCTATGATGTCATCAGCAGGAATTTGGAATACCAACGGAGAACGAATGTGGACCGCAGCCGAAGGGCAAATCGTGCAGGCCACGAGAAGACCTTCCAATATAAAAGTCCGCAAGAGAAGCTGCTCGATAGCGAACTTATCGAGGACAAGCTGACCCAATTGCTCGACTTTGTTGCCAAATTGGAACGAACTCCCGAAGGAGCCGCCGAAATCAAACGTCGATGCAAATCGTTCGGAGCTTGCAAACGAGGAGACGGTGAAACCTCGGGCGAATTCTATGCCAAGCTGCGCCACTGGCTTGACAGGGATATTCCACAGACAAAGCTGCCCTTACATCCTCCAAGGCAGACGGACAGTGGTGCGCCCACGTAAAGCAAAATGGTCATACTGCTGGGCGGGGATCGCCCGAGGACAAGTCGTTGCTGGCGGTCTGCCCGCTGCCGCGACGGCGTGGCCGGACCGCTTGGGTCAACGCCCCGCAAAGCGACGCGGAGTTGGAAGCGATTCGCCGCAGTGTGCAGCGCGGCAGCCCCCTGGGCGAGCCATCGTGGCGCGCCCGCGTTGGTCTGACCCCCAGAAAGCCAGAAATAGGTTCCTGGCACCTTTTCTTCTTCTTTGGGCTGTTGGGATGCGTGTAGAACGGCAGTACCCGCTGAGCGGCCACAAGCGCCGCCCGCGCCACCGCCTTCGGAGATTTGCTGGTGCGCGCCACAAACCCACTACGCACCCAACCGAGCTAGCAGCTTAAGACAGCAGAGCAGTTTTCTTCAGAGCCTTTGCGTCCCCTTTAGATACCTCCCCCTTTAGATACCTCTCGTGTACCTCGTGGAGCCAACGCCATGACCGACCAACCCACGTCTCTGCCCGATCCAACGGTGCGTCCTAAGGCGAGCCGATGGCGACGCTTTGCGCTGGTCGTATTTGCGATCCTTGCCACGCTCTCGCTGGCAGGTGGCATCGCCATGCATCGGGCGGTCGGCACCTTCGCCGTCTCGGTTCCCGAATCGCTGCGCGGAGACGAGCCGGGCGACCTGGTATCGGTCTCGCGGATCGGGAAGTATCCGCGCTTCGCAACGCAGTATCTGCTCGATACCGTCGACCTGCCCGAGCCGATCGCCGTGCAACACGGGATCACGCTCTACCGCCTGCGCTATCAAACGACAGGCATCGACGGTTTGCCGGTCGCGGCCTCCGGGCTGGTGGCACTTCCAAATGACAGCGCGCCGCATGACGTCCTGGCGTACTTTCACGGCACCAATGCCGAACGGCGGACGGCCCCTTCTCAATCGGGGGCAGGCGAAGGACTGGTGTTGGCCGCCGCCGTCGCCGGTACGGGACACCTGCTTGTTGCACCCGACTACATCGGCCTCGGAGAAAGCCAAGATCGTCACCCCTACATGCTCGCCGGCGTCACCGCTTCCACGTCGATCGACTTAATGCGCGCCGCCCAGAAACTGGTCACGCACTTGCAGCGGCCCTGGCCGAAATCATTGTTCTTGCTCGGCTTCTCGCAAGGGGGCCATGCCACGTTCGCCGTGCAACGGGCGCTCCAGCAGAATGCCGATCCGGATCTGTACGTCGTCGCCTCCGCGCCGATTGCCGGACCGTTCTACCTGCGCGACGTGAGTTTTCCACAAGCGCTGACCGGCCGTAGCCCTTCGCACGCGTTCTACCTGGCGTACCTGGCCAATGCCTATGCCCAGGCGTACGGTCATCCGCTCGATTCGATCTTGGTCGAGCCCTATGCCAAAGAGGTTCCCACCCTGTTCGACGGCGCTCATCAGACCGAACGCATCGCGGCGGCGCTTCCCAAGAATCCACGCGAGCTGTTCACGCCGGAACTGCTCGAAGCGTACGACAAGGGTCAACCGCACTGGTTTCTCGACGCGCTCGCCGCGAACAGCGTCGCCGATTGGACCCCGCAGGTCCCGGTCCGCATCTATTACGGCGAAGAAGACGAGGACGTATTGCCCGAGGAAGCCCAGCGCGCCGCGGCCGAAATGCAGCAGCGCGGAGCCGACGTGCAGGCGATCTCCGTCGGCCCCTACGCGCACAATGCCTCCGTGCTGCAAGCCGTCCCCAAAGCCCTCAAGTGGTTTACGGAACTCTCCACGAAAACGCCCGCTTCTGCACCTGCGGATTGAAGAGGACGAGAATTGCGTCCCCTTTAGGTTAGCCCTCCTTTAATCGCTCACTACGGCCTGAATCTTTGCAACTCCTCTCCGTATAGGTAGTTGCCGTAGTACTCGATTTCCCGCTCGGATGGGAATCTCCCGAAGTCGATGTATGGTGCGGCGCAATGCGGACAACGAAAAGAGTTGAGATATGCGAAGGTGCCTCCGCAATGGGAGCAGGCAGGTAACCGTGTCTCAAGCGCGGCCAAGCTCTCAGGATCCGCCTTGCCTGAGGCGGGCGGAGCACCCTCGGTGTGTCGCGCTGACCTCAAGCGTATGCGGTCCGTTGCTGCAATAAAAATATGACGATCCACTGAAGCCTGTGTGGAACGATTGCACCCGAAAGCTGCGTCGCACACATCGCAAATACAGGACAGCGAGACATTTCCGGGTGTAACCGTGCCGCTATAGTGAAGTCCGCGAAAAAACAGGCCACGTCCAACTAGCTCAGAAGGCCGGCTGTGACAGCCTGGTAGATAGAACGGTTGCAGCCTCAAACCGTCCGCCCTGCCCGCCGCGAATGCTTCTGGCGCGTCACCTTCCTTTTTCATCAATATTGCGTCGGCCTGGCAGGTCAATCCTTTGCCGATTGTGATCGAAAAATAGCCCCATCGTATGCCCTCTTGCACAATGGACGTCAGGTCGTGGCAGTATGCTTTACCGTCCGCGTCCAGAAGTTGAAGCACGGGGCTCAATTGTGAAAACTCAACAATTGGCCATTCCTTGTGGGGGGCTTGGTTGATTTCGCAAATTGTCCGTCTGCCGACGGAAGCGCACAGCAACGGGCGACGTCTTCGATGAAAAAGCTTGCGCATGGCACACAGTCGAAAATAGCTTACGGGCGGCTCAGTAGAAAATCTCCCCGCGCAACAGGATCATGACGTTACGCGTCAGCGCCATCAAGCGGAGATTTCGGCAGCATCAGCCGTCGATATCGGTGCCGCGCGGGCTTGTCCGTCGGACGGCCCTGCTTGGCCGCGATCAGGGTGCGGAAACCGCACTCCTGGCGTGCGAAGCAATGATTGGCCTCAGAGTCGAGTCACCAACGTCAAGGTTTGCGTCTTCTCGTACCCTTTAGTTCCTCCCTCTCGTCCACCGTCGAGCCAGCGCGAGAGAGGCGAGGCCGCAGAATGCCAGTGCGTAGGTCGAGGGCTCGGGGACCGAGTAGCCCAGCGTGCTCAGCACGACGAACTCGGGCGTGGCCGGGCTGGGACTGAGCAAGGGGGCGATTTGGTTTTGCCACATGACCGCGCTTTGCACTTCGATGGTTGACGCCGGCACTCCAAAATTCCCCCAGATCCAGTCGTTACGGTCCCCCTTGTTGTTATCTTGATTGAACCGGTCGAGATAAACCGCCAGCGACGGATCGTAAGTGAAATAGACGGCTGCGTTCGGATCGGTCGTGATCGAGCGGCTGCCGGAGGCGTCATAGCGGAAGTAATCTTCCGGTTCAAATGCCGTGTTGGCCCCCAGCACCGCATTGTTGGCGATATTAGTCAACTGCGATCCGCTGCCCAGCGCTTCGTTGAGCTCGTGCGAGGCAGCGTCCATGAAATCGTATTTGTCGGCGACTCCCACGCCGTTGTATTCGAACGTGTTGGCCGCGTCCGTGAATGTGAGCACCGCGTCATAGGCGCCGTTGATGGAGTTGGGAAACGTGCCAGTCGTCTGGCCTGCCGTCACGCCGATGGCCTTGGCATTGGCCGCCCGGACATACACAACTCCATTGCCGGTGCCGAGGCCGATCGGATCGTTCGCGGGCAGCGTCCCCTTGGCGGTGTTCAGATAGGTGTTCAACGGATACAGGGCCGACGTGTTGCTCATGTCGGTCTTCCAATCCGCGTACGACATGGAGATGAAGTTGCTGCTCGTCGCGCCCAGGGCTACCGTGCCGAAGCGAACGTCGATTTTGACATCGATCGGGTTGACGAACGTATGCTCGTAAAGCGACTTGACCGTATTAAAGGCGGTCTTCGCGGCCGCCGGAACGGTCCCCTCGTAGTTCACGGTGATCGTCAGCGCCCGGGCCGGCGGTGCGGGCAGCGTCACCACACATCCAATGATCGCGATCACTGCCATGCCCGCTCGTCGTTTGCTAAGTCTCATCGGCGTTTCCCTCAACAGTTGTGTGGTACATTTCCGCGTAATGACCCCACCGCGGCCAGCCAGCTCTCTGCCGCAAAAAAAATGCTACGATCCGCAGGCACGAGGCCTACAGATCACAGCATGTTGCCAACAAACGCTCATTGTTAGGTTGACTCATTGGCGCTGCCTAAATGTTGGGATGAGGGTAGCACAAATAAGCGCCGGCGGTCAAATTTTCTCGGCAGGCCGCTGGGCGTCTCGAAACCGCCGCCGTCGGCCGTGTACCCGTTATCGTTGGTGGCGTTGGGCGGACTGCCCGCGTGCACCGAACTTGTTGAAGCAAACTGCCCCGGCCGCGGGCGATTTTGGATTTAGTTTGTAGCCTAATACCGAATACTGAGACACCACCTGTCATGAATCTTTGGACCGCCGTGCGCAGGTTCCTGACAAGAAATCCGGAAATTTTTCCGACGGCACCAATCACACGCCGGTAATTGCCGGCGCGTGATCCAAGATGACTGTATGAATCCCCGCTAACACGCGCTGTTCTTTGAAATGCTTTGGCGGAACAGCGTGCGGACGCCGCAGTCTTATCGCGTAAACCATGGCCCGGAGTCGTGCACGAAAAGGTTCGCGTCTTCGCATCCCCTTTAGTGACTCCCATGTCTAGGCCTCAAGCATCTGGTGAAAAGCTGCGATTATCGCCACGGGTCTATTGATTGCCTGCGGCGCACTTGCAGTGATGGTTGAACGCAAGCGTGAAAAAGCCACCGCCGCCGCGAAGGAATACGGGCGTGTCGTCGGACTCGGTGGCCGTGTTGCCAGCGTAACGCTTCGGAATCGCAAGGCCGTCTACGAGGCCCTCCCGTTGATCAAACACGTGAGCAAACTGCGCGAGCTTAAAAATCGGCTGGATTGACCTGACCACCCCTTACCTTCAGCGAATTGACGAATTGAAAACAAAGCTCCGCTGCTACAAGATTAGCCTGTACCGCAAAACGGCGGTACAGGAACTTGTGGGTAATTGAAAGGTTCGTGGAACGGGCACATCTAATCGTGGGAAAGCTGTCCCACACAGCGAGGGAGCCATCGGCGGCAGCCGTCACAAGATACGTGCCGTCTTCACTAAACTGGACGGTTTGGATGCCCTTGTGCTTGTAGCATCGCTTCGGATTGCACTTCTCGAAGGTCGTGAAGTTCCAAAATCGCACTTCACCGTCGTCACCCGCGGCCGCAATCATATTCGCCGTTTTGGAAAACGCGATGGCCCACAGGTGCTTCGGAGCTACGTTGACTGTGCGCACTACGTTCTTGCTGCGCACGCCCAAAGAGTAATCGCCGGTGAGCTATTCCAAGTAAAGACGTTCTCCCCGTCCTCGCTAAGTCGGCCATCAATCGCGTCGTGGTCGCCGATGAAGACGGTTTGCTTCGCAGAGTGGATGCTCCACAAAAGAATTTCTGGCGGTCGTGCGGCTGAAACGTCATCGGACGGAATGCGAGCAAGGACTGGCTGTCTGCAGAGAAGCGGATGCCTTGGAGAATCTCGAACATCTCCAGTTGCTGGTCCAAGTTCCAAACCGCTACCTCCTTTCCATCGGACGGGCGGCGAAGCGATATGCGATGCTCAAAGGCTGTCGCCAGCCACTTGCCGTCCGGCGAAAACGAGACGAACTCACCCCGCCGCGTGCTTAAGTTTCCGCCGTATCCATACCCCGGGAATGCGGCCAATTCGCGCCCGCTGTCAGCATCCCAGAGACGCATCGTCTTGTCATCGGCGCAGGAGGCAACCCGCGTGCCGTCGGTGACGCCCAGACGCGCCACGGCATGCAGGCGTGCCCTTTGAGTTCGCGGATGCCGTCGCCTGCCCAATTTTTCATGACGATGAAGCGTCCGGCATCCGGCAACTCGCCACGGTCGGTGGTCGAGATGTCACTGCAATGCCTGCCTGAGAACATGCGACCTGATCGATAATGCCGCCTCGCCGACGTGCTGTGGGGCCATACGTGCCATCGTCCAGGTGCCGGTTTATGATGCGGTCTTGAACGGAGTGTGGATGAAACCGTTGGTAATGGCGAACCGCTCTGGACGACCCGGAAGTCGTATACCATTGTCGAAGGAGGGCAACTCGAGACGGACCATCCACTTCGCCTCGCCGAACGAAACACTCTGGGCGGCCGGATCTGGTCATCGGTCAGTAGATCGGACGCCGCAAGTTTCGCCGCTCCCTTGGAAGCCTGTGCTGCGGAGCCGGCACGCTCCATTTGTGCGTCGCATCTTTCAAGTGACCCTAGCAAGAAAATCACCGCAGCGCTGCAGACAAATCGAACCAAGGAATCTAATGTGACAGGCATGACTCGGCCCATGGCAAATTGTCGTTCACAATCAGCACGCCATCCCCAACCACCATTCTCTGGGGAGTAATTTAAGGGGATGCAAATCGCGTCCCCCTTTGCAACTCCCCTGCTGATTCCCCTTTATTTTACTCCCCTAGCGATCGAATTTCCGTCAGTAGAACGGTGGTGGGTCGAGCACTTTGACCGTGTAGCAGTGCTGGCCGGCGGGGTGATTCCAGTACACGCTGTCGGTGGACTTGCGGGCATGCGTGAAGCGGCGCACAGTTCGAAAGTCGTTCCGTCCTTGACGACGTAGCGGTACGCTTCGCCCGTTTCGGGATCGTGGGTGACAATCTTTTCCAGCCGCGCCTTTTCGGCGATCTCGTCCAGCGTTTTAGGCAGCGGTCCCCTGAGCGTGGGCGGCGGTCCCGGCTCGACGACCAGGTTGTGAACTTCGCGAACGATCACCTGCAGATCCCGCAAACGCTCTTCGTCGAACCGCTCCGCGCGGCGGGTCGTCGGCGATCCGACCAGCGAAAAGCCCAATCCGATGGCCAGCATCACCGTGCATGCCGAAAGGACACCAAAGACCACGTGCAAACGTCCGGTCATTTGCCAGCCTCCGCCTCGCCCCGCAGCGTCAGTGCGAGATAAATGAACAGGGCCCCCGTCGCGACGAACAGGACCAACACCTTGAGCAGAAACCGAACCGTCAGGTCTCCCTCGACGAAATAGTAAACCACCGTGATCGCGTCCCCCAGGATCACGTTCGCGGCAACGAACAGCGTCAGCGATGTGAGCCAGCGGCGTAGAGGACTCTTTGACTTGTCGGGATACTTCCGCACTTCGCCAAGCAGGAACCACCAGGTCCCGAGAAACAAAGGGTAGGCGACCAACAGCGCGGCCAGCGCCACGCGAACGCTCGACAGCACGGATTCGACTACATACGTCGGCGTCGGCTTGGCCGGATCGGGAAACGTAAAGTTGATGTACGTAAAGCAGACGTAGATCAAGCTGATGGCCCAGGCATACAGCGCGGTGAACGCCAGCAAGTGAAAGAAGGCGTCGCGAGGCGAGCCAACCCCCGCCCGCTCGGGAATCGGCATCGCCAGCTCCCGCTCGGCAATCGCCCCAGAAATCTCCCGCTCCTTCCAGCCCACCGACTTCAGCAGCAAAAAGATCGTTACATGATCCAACCCGCGCTCCCGGGCATGCTCAATAAACCGCGACAAGGCACGCTGCATGGCGATTTCAGCACCTTATAAACAAGCCGCTCGGCACCACGTGCCGAAAGTCGTAGAGGGTCAACAATGCGCTGGCGGCCACCGCAAAGCAGCGCGAATCTAGCAAAAAGCAATTCGCCTGCCAAATAGGGGAATTAAGGGGGACTTAAACGGGACGCCATCCTGTTCCGGCACTTTCGGAACAGTCGTGTCGCAGTTGGTCTTTCTCCAGCGCAGTCCCTCACCATCACTTCCGCACGGAGTCGCCGGTTCCGAAATAGGTGCCGCCAAAACTTTGGCCGCCGGCGGCGGGGTAGAAACTCACGTGCGGCCAGCCGCGGTAGGACATCGGCAGCAGCAGCGTGAACTTGCCGCTCCCCCGCTTGCAATCGCGCGTCTGGACGTCAAACGAGTAGCTGCGCGCGTCTTGGGAATCCGCCGCCGTGACGTAAGCAGCCAGCGTGGCCTCGTCGCGCGAGGCGAGCGTGTACGTTCCCTTGATCCAGTAGATATTGCCCGGCGTAAACGTAGCCGCGGTACCGTCGACTTCGTCGATCGTGATCACATCGCCATTGTCGAAGCGCGTTTCCCCCGGCTCGAATTTCACCGTATGCGGAAAGGGGGACGACGACGCAGCGTCCGGCCTGGCCGCGGGCGCCAGTGCCGGCACGGCCAGCAGCGCGAAGAGCACGACGACGACCATGATTTTCGTGACCACGGATTTCGTGAAGACGCTCGGTGTGATTCGGCTTCGAACAGTCATCTCAATCCTCGCTTTCGAAAGACTTGTAGGTCAGGCCCTGGCCTGACAGATGCCCGACAACGCTTGCCTGTCAGGCCAGGGCCTGACCGACCGGGCCGCGGTCTGGTCTACTCGGCGCCTTCATAGCCCAACTCGATTTCTGTTCCGTCGCGGCCCCAATCGGCCGGATAGTGACCTAGACGCACCCAACGATGGAAACTCGACCAGGGCCAGTCTCGCGGGCGCGTGGCCAAACCGTGCCGGACGGGATTGTAGTGAATATAGTCGGCGTGACGCTCAAGGTCATTCTCATCGCGGATCGTGTGTTCCCAGAAGCGGCGCTGCCAAACGCCACGACGACGCTGGGAACGTCGCGCCTGAGTTGGCGGGCTTTCTCGGCCGCCGAGTTGCAGCCATTGTCGTGTGAACTCTCCCTTAATCCAGTTCCATCGCGCGGAATAGTCGCTATCGCCCGGCGGCAAGGTCCAAAGGCAATGCAGGTGGTCTGGAAGTAGGACAATCGCCAGCACTCGCAGCGGCGCCCGCAAAACGCAACGACGAAGTACGCTGCCAAGCAGACGCCGGGCAAGCGCGTCGTCGAATCGCGGCGCGCGGGCGTCTGTCACGACGGTAAAAAAGTACGTTCCGCCCGCCACGAAGTACCGCCGGTATTCGGACATGAGAGCAATTTTAGACGCGTGCTGCGGCCGCAACAACAGAGCGTGAGGCCACGGGCGGGCGCGGAGTTTTTAAGCGGGGTCGAACGTCCGGGTCCATCACCGTCTGTCAGGCCAGGGCCTGACCTACATTCTTCCTGCCGCGCACCCGCGTCAGCGACTTTAGCTGGGTTTGTCTCTAGCAATCGGGCCAGCCTTTCGCCTAGCTTAGGGTCGAGAGATTATGGACCGAGTCTGCGGGGGTTTTTTTGATGGTCAAACAAGGGCAAATGCACGGTTTGGGGAGGTGAATTGTTCGGTTTTTCGGCCTCCCTTAGGAATGAAAAGTTTCACAAAAAGTGCAGCTCGAAAATCGAGCCACTCGGAAATCTTTGAAAATCGAAACCGAGCCACTTTGTTGCCGCAAAGGCCGTCGGACGATCGGAATCGTGGTTGTCCTGGCACCGAGGAACCGCCTGGCGCGCTTGAAATTTGACACCCATCAAAGTCTGCCGTTATACTGCGGGCGGCTCCCGGCGGGGGTGAGGCTGCGCTTCGCGCTTCGCATTCCTGTCGAGAGTTGGGCTGGATGCCCTGTCGAGTCTGGCTGGCCAATGCGGCGGTCGGGCTCTGCCTGCCTTCCCCCAGCACAACCCACCAACATCCGTTTACCGGAGGTATGCGAGCATGCTCAGGATCCCCGGACAGCTTGCCAAGGACAATTGCGATCGGGGCATGGGGCCCACGCGGCGCGACATCTTGCGCGTTGGGGGTGCCTCGCTGCTCGGCCTCAGCCTGGCCGACATCCTGCAACTCAAGCAGGCGCAGGCCGCCACCAATTCGCCCGAGGCGTTCAGCGGCAGCGGCCCTGGGTGGAACAAGGCCAAGAGCGTGATCATGGTCTACCTGCAAGGCGGACCGAGTCACCTCGACTTGTGGGATCCGAAAGAAAACGTGCCGGACAATGTGAAGAGCATCTTCAAGCCGATCCCAACCAAAATCCCCGGCGTGCAGTTCACTGAAAATCTGCCGAAGCTCGCGCAGGTAAACGACAAGTTCACGATGATCCGCTCGGTGAGCTACACGCCCAACGGGCTGTTCAATCACACGGCGGCCATCTATCAGATTCATACCGGCTATACGACCGACAAAGTGAGCCCGTCGGGACAGCTCGAGCCGCCGTCGCCGAAGGACTTCCCCACGTTCGGCTCGAACATCATTCGCCTGAAGCCGCCCACGGTGCCGATGCTGCCGTTCGTGATGCTTCCCCGCCCGCTGCAAGAGAGCAACGTGGTGGGCAAAGGCGGCACCGCCGGGTTCCTCGGCCGGGCGTACGATCCTTACTATCTGTATCCGACCGGCGACGATATGGATATGAACAAGATGGAGCATATCAAGGTCGACGACCTGAGCCTGCGCCCGGAAGTCACCAGCGCCCGGCTCGAGCGGCGCGCTCGCTTGCGCGACCTGATCAGCGAAGGCATGCCGGCGGTCGACAAGGCCGTGGCCAAATACGATCTGGACGAATACTACGGCCAGGCGTTGGGGCTGATCAGTTCCGGCCGCGCGCTCGACGCCTTCAACCTCAAGGCCGAAAGCGACGCCACCCGCGACCGATATGGCCGCAACACGTTCGGCCAGAGCCTGATGCTTGCCCGCCGCTTGATCGAGGCCGGCACCCGCGTGGTCGAAGTCGTATGGCCCAAGGTCGCCAACTCCGACAATCACTCGTGGGATCATCACAGCGGTCTGTCGACCCGCATGAAGACGCAATCGGCACCGATGTTTGACGCCGGCATTTCAACGCTGATTGCCGATCTGGACGAGCGGGGCATGCTCGACGATACGCTGGTCGTGGTGATCGGCGAGTTCGGCCGCAGCCCGCAGCGCGGCGTGAGCACCTCGGGCAACTCGAACAGCGACGACGGTCGCGATCACTGGCCCTACTGCTATACCGGCATCGTGGCCGGCGGGGGCGCCAAGCGCGGATTTGTGTACGGCAAGTCGGATGCGACCGCCTCGGCCCCGCTGGAAAACCCGGTGCACCCGATCGAACTACTCGCGTCGGTCTACCACGCGGTTGGCATCAACCCGCTGACGGTCGTTTACAACCACTTGAACCAACCGCGCGAGTTGGTAAAGGCGGAAGTCGTGACGCAGCTGTTTGCGTGAGCGGGTCGACTGAAAACGGATTCGAACGCGGGTTCGGCAAGCGAAACCGAGCCCGCTTTTTTCGCGCAACGGACCCCGAGCCAAGTGGCGGCGGTTGCGATCGGCCGCGGTGTTCCGCGGCACGGGTGATTGCGGCAGCCGTTTCATCGTTCGTTTCTTGCTCGCACGCGTGAAAATCGCGTGGCGGAAATCAACTGGATTGGCGGGCGCGATGCCAATCGCTTGCGACGCGTTTGTGCGCCAGTCACAATACTGGCTTCGGAATTGGGTTCGCACCTGAAGTACTACTTCCTCTGAGTCATCCAGGAGATTGATGCCATGTTTAGGCGTTTGATGTTGGCGGCGTTGTTTGGGTTGGTGCTTGCTTGCCGCGGGTTCGCGGCCGAGGGACCGGCCATCACCGATCCGGCCAAGGCAGGTCCGGACTTCGCCATTCAGGGCGAGTATCAAGGCGAGCTCAAGGCACCCGATCAAGACGAGGCCCTCAAGTTCGGCGCACAGGTAATTGCCCTGGGCGACGACAAGTTTCATGGCGTGTTTTATTTCGGCGGATTGCCAGGTGACGGCTGGGAGCGCGGGATGCAGCAGCTGGAAGCGGATGCGACCTGCGAAGAGGGCAAAGTGACGTTCGAAGGTGACTCCGGCACCGCCGTCATTGAAGACGGCAAGATGACGATTCAGGATTTGTCGGGTGCAGAGATGGGAGTGCTACAAAAAGTCGAACGCAAGAGCCCGACGCTGAGCGCCGCGCCGCCCGAGGGCGCGAAAGTGTTGTTTGACGGTAGCAATGCCGATGCCTGGAAAGTCAGCCGCGTGAAGAACGGCCTGCTGCAGGCTGGTGCGCTCACAAAGGACGAGTTCGGCGACTTTACCTTGCACCTGGAATTCCGCACGCCGTACATGCCGGCGGCGCGCGGGCAGGGTCGAGGCAACAGCGGTGTCTATCTACAGAACCGCTATGAGTGCCAGGTGCTCGATTCGTTTGGACTGGAAGGCAAGGACAACGAATGCGGCGGCTTCTATCAGATCAAGGAGCCGGCGGTGAACATGTGCCTGCCGCCCCTGTCTTGGCAGACCTATGATTTCGACTTCACGGGTGCGAAGTTCGACGGTGAGAACAAAACCTCGAACGCGCGTGTGACCGTAAAGCAGAACGGCGTCACTATTTTTGACGACTTCGAGCTACCGCATCTGACGCCCGGCGGAGCCCCGCACGAATCGCCCGGACGCGGCCCGCTGATGCTACAGTTCCACGGCAACCCAGTGGAATATCGCAACATCTGGGTCGTGGAAAAGAAATCTTAGCTGAAAGATTTGACGGTCGAGGGTCGGGAGTTCGTTTCCAACGGGGAACGCCGGAAATCGACAGTTTATCCACAACCCGGAATCCTCAAAACCTGCCGCAAAAACAGCGTGATTTGCGGCAGGTTTTGTCGTTTTTGCTCCCTGGCGCGGTGGGCCTGAAGGCCACTTGGCCGGGCATGTTTTATTTCCGGTTTGATGTGCTAGCATGGTGGCAACTTGGAATCCACCAACGCACCGATCCGGGGCGTAAACGAGTAGGCGGTGGTTGCATACGACGGAGGGTAAAAGATGACCCGATCTTCCGAAGCGATCGCACGAGAAGCGAAGATCGCTGAACTGAAGCGTCTGATCACGAGCGGCACCTACGAGACGCTGGAGATGCTGGAAGAGGCCGTGGATGCGTTCCTGTGGAGCGAGCAGGATCAACTTCAGGCCGAATGTGGCCCGGCACCGGCCGACATGGCGAGATCCTTCCCCCGCTGAGCCATTATCTCCTTGCTCGCCCCCTGCCCCATTTCCGCCTAGGCAAATCTCATGCCTGGGTGAAAGAGTTATTTATTCGCGCCCAGTTGGCCTTCTTTTCGCCTTCATTCGGTGAGCGGTCGAGCTATAATTTCACACGAGCGAACAACCAGGGGCGTTTTTCAAAAACGGCCCAAGGGGCGTCGCAAAACTGCCGATCTACTGTGCAGTCTGACTGCCGTCGATGTCATGGCACCGTAAAGTCCTGACCATGACTTGCTCGGTGCGCCCGAAAAACGATTCTCTCGGAAACTTCAAACCTCAGAATAGCCTTCAAACCGTCGGGAGGACCTAACTAAATGCGTGAGCTTGGGCCACCAAAAGGCTAGTGCCTAGCACAGTCTGGCCCCGCTCTTCTCGCAGCGACTCCTCCGTCGCATTGGGCTAGAGGTTTGATTATACCTGGCCACGGCCACGTCCTTTCGGGCGGGCCGTGGCCAATGTTTTTTGTCGCCACCGACGTTGTGCGCTGGTGAACTTTGCACGGGGGGCAATGCCAGCCATGCGAAACCAATCTCAACTCGCCGCGGAGAAGTTTGCCGGCGGGCACTGCAGGCCGAGCAGCTTCAACGTGACCTGCACGAGTGTAAGCAAGTCGAGCGCGTTGTGGTGCAGGATCGAACGGATTGGTCCGCTGGCTCCCGTCCGGACGAACTGGTGATAGGCGGACGGCACTTCGGCGCCGGGCAGATCGTCCTGCCGTACGCGGCGACAGACGTAGCGCTCGAGCGTTTGCAGTTTACAGTCTGGCAAGACCCGCTTCCAACGTCGACGGGCATGATGCAACAGATCGCAGTGCGTCAGATCGCCGTCGGCGCGGAGCATTTGCCGGCTGATCGAACGCACCTTGCGCTGGCCCAACCGATGCCGCGTGCTGCGGTCGCGCACCATCGGCCAGTCGAAGCTCTTGCCGTTGAAAGTTGCCAGGGTGTGCTGCGAGGCGGCAATCGACCAGAGCGATTCCAGCACCGCTCGCTCTTCGCCATAGTGCCGGGCGAATAGCTGATCGAGAACGAGTGCGTCGCCCGAGTGCCAAACGACGCCCGCCAAAAAAACCGGCGCCGGCGAAACCACACGTCTCCAAATCGAGAAACAGCGTGCCTGTCGGAAAGTGTTCTGCGACGGCGGTTAGTTCCGGATGACCTGTCGCAGGGGGCGCTGACCGTAGGGTATGGGTTGCGCGTAAGGTGATTTCCTCGGCCGCAGGCCACAACTCGGAGAGAGGTTGGCGAAATCGCAGGTGCTCGCCCGAGCTATTCTGACAGAGCTCGGCAGATGCCAAATCCGGCGGCGCGATTACCTGCGTAGTGGGTACCACGTGCAGGAGTGGGCGCGTCGGTGCCGGGAGGGCGCGAGAATCGGGCGCTTTGAGCCGGGCGATTCGCGCGCGAACCTCGTCGCTGAGCATGACGGCTCACCATCCGTGGAAGTAGGGCGTCTATGCCCGGCGTCGCCGCCGGAGCGGGGGAAAGCTTACTTCGTGTCGTGCTCTCGGCACCAGGCGAGAATCTCTGGCACGCTGGGACGCTGACCCGGTGTGAAGGTTGTCGTGCTGGCAGGTTTGGCAACCTCCTGGGCGGCCGGCGCATCGGCTTCGGCGACGCTTTGAGCCGGCTCGGCTTCCGCCGCCTCGGGCGGCTGTGACTCGGCGGCCTTTTTGGCTCGCGCGGCGGCGAGGATGTCGGCGGTGCTCATTTTGCCGGTGGGGGCGGCGGGTTTTTCTTTCGCCGCGGGTGCCGCCGACTTGGCAGCAGCGGGCGTGCCTCCCTTGGCAGCGCGGGCCGCGGCGAGGATGTCCGATGTTGATTTCTTGGCGCCGCCGGCAGCTGGCGCCGCACCGGCCGGTTTGGCGGCGCCTTGCATTCGCGCCATCTCCAGCGGCGATAGCTTTTTTTCACCTGTGGTCGTGGCAGCTTTGGCGGCCGGTCGCGGCGTTTCGTTTTTGGCAGCGGGTTTTTTGGCCTCGGCCGTTCCCGGCTCGGGCTTGGGCACGACTCGCAGACAACCGAGATCGATGTCGTACCAACCGATGTTGTTCCAGGTGTCGAATTGCACCAGGGCGCGACCGTTCATGTTCACGGTTTTGACCTGGCCCACGTGCCCTCCGAAGCGCGCGAGTTCCGGAACGTTCTCGTCCACGAGAACGTACTTATCGGTGTACTGCTGTTTGAGATTCTCAATCTGATCGAACATATCGGTCGGCATGGGCCAGGAGGGAACGATCGCCCCCGCGGCCCGACGAGGGGCCCCAACACTTGGGTCGACCGATTGGTAAACTGTCATTTTGTGCATTTTTGGGGCCGAATCAAGCCGTCCTAAGTCGAGGGTGCTTTGCCGCGGGGTTGACGGGGCCCGAGGGCTCAACGAAATTGGAGGCAGAGGGATCGTGGGTTAATTCAATTTAGCGAGAGACGCCTGAAATACCGAGCGGCGGGCAGCCTGGGGCCCTCCTTTCTTGCCGTCGCGCAACCGGCCCGCGCTGCCCTATGGCGTTTCCTGTTTCCGGCTTCCCGTTGAGCGTCAGCGATGCGCGGATCAATCCTCGAATCCAAACCTAAATCCAAACCGCAAGAGGTTGATCGCTTGCGAGTGCTGCTCGTCGACGACGGCAGCCCGGAGCGTTCCGACGTGGTGCAATCGCTCGGTCGCGACGAACGATTCTCACTGGTCGAGTCGACTGATTCGAGCGACATCGATCGCTTGCTGCGCGAGGAGGGAATCGACGTCGTCGTCAGCGAGTTGGCGGACGATGGAGGCAATCGACTTTCGATCTTGGAGCAGTGTCAGCACAGTGGTTTGGGTACCGCCGTGATCCTTTTGACCTCGCGCGGCGACGAGTATTGGGCGGCCGAATCGATCAAACGGGGTGCGGCCGATTACCTGACAAAACAGCCTGGCTATCTCGACCGATTGGCTGGCAGCATCGTGGCCGCCGCAGGTAAGCGGCGAGCGGTGGGCACCAACGGACACGCGACGCCGACAGCCGAAGACATCTACGCGTATTGCAATATTCTCAATGCCCTGCCGGTGCATCTCGCCATGCTCGACGAGCGAGGTGTCATTCGCGCTGCGAACAATGCCTGGCGCCGGCATGCCATTGAAAACCGGTTTCAGAGCGCCCGGCATATTGAGGGCGTCGACTACGTGGCTGTGTGTGACGCGGCCGTGGCCGAAGGTCACGAGCATGCGGAAGCAATCGCCGCCGGGCTGCGCAACGTATTGGACGATCGTTTTCCCACCTTCGGCTGCGAGTATCCCTGCGTGATCGATGGGACGCAACGGTGGTTCCGCATGGCGGCCAGCCCATTGCGCGACGACAAATACCGTGGCGCCATCGTGGCTCACGTCGATATTACGGACCGCAAGCAGGCCGAACTCGAACGCGACCAGATTTATGAACAATCGCTGAGCCTGCTGTGCGTCGGCGGTTTCGACGGGTACATGCGGCGCTGGAGCGCTTCGGTGGGCGTGCTCGGCTATTCACCCAAGGAGCTCAAGAAGCTTCCGCTGTCGTCGCTCTTGCATCCAGACGATTTTGAATTGGCCGCGGCCATGGGACAACAACTGTTGGCTGGCGAAATGGTTACCACGACCGAAATGCGGGTCCGTTCGAAAGACGGCACTTTTCGCTGGATCTTGTGGGACGCGGTGCCCTGCATTGAGCAAGGACTGTTTTTCGCCACGGGGCAGGACATTACCGACCGAAAGGAAATTGAACAGCAGCTGCGCGAAAGCCATCAACGGTTTCAGTTGATTGCCGGCGCCACGCGCGAGGCCATTTGGGACTGGGACCTGCGCGAAAATCGCTTGTGGCAGAATGAAGCTTATTTGGAGGTCTTTGGCACGTTTGACCGCGCCAAGGAATCGGCTGTCGAATGGTGGCGGCGGCGCATCCATCCGGACGATCGCGAACGCGTGCTGTCGATGGTGCCAGGCGATGCCGAGGGCGGCCGACAACAATGGGTGTTTGAGTATCGTTTGCAGCGAACCGACGGCAGTTATGCCTTTGTCTACGACCGCGGTTTTGTGATTTTCGACGAACAGCAGAAGCCCGTGCGAATGGTCGGATCGATCATTGATATCACGGAACTGAAAACCACGGAACAAAAGTTGCGCGAGAGCGACGCTCGGTTTCGTCTGGCCGCCAAAGCCACGCGGGATGCGATTTGGGACTGGGACCGCAAGCGCGACTATGTCTGGCGCAGCAAGGGTTTTCAGAGCCTGTTCGGCTATGCGCCGAACAGATCACTCCGGACCTGGCGTGGTGGGTCGACCGTATTCACCCCGACGATCGCGAGCGGGTGGTGGCGCAGATGCCCGCGATGGACAGCGCGACTTCCCAGCAATGCGTCTACGAGTATCGCTTCCGGCGTGCCGACGGCAGCTATGCCGATGTGATCGATCGTGGATTCGTGATGCACGACGAGCAAGGCGTGCCGGTGCGGATGGTCGGGTCGATCATGGATATTTCCGAGCGGCGGCGAGCTGAAACCCTGGCCCACATGCATCAGGCAGAACTGGCACACCGCTCGCGAATCAGCACGATGGGCGAAATCGCCACCGGCATCGCGCACGAACTCAATCAGCCACTGACCGCCATCAGCAACTATGCCGAAAGTTGCACGCGAGCCCTTGAGAACGGCGGCGCCCAGAACGGCACGATTAGTGAGAATGTCCTGAATTGGATTGGCAAGATCGCCCACAACACGCATCGCGCGGCCGAAATGATTCGCCGGCTGCGATCATTCACCCGCAAGAGTGACCCGAAGCGCGAAACGATCGAAGCCAGCGAACTGGTCACCGAGGTGATCGACTTGCTCGAGGCTGAAACGCGGCTCAAGAGCGTGCGATTGCGCTGGCGTCCTCCCAAAAGTTCGCTTCCGGTCCGCGTCGACCGGATTCAAATCGAGCAGGTGCTTGTGAACCTGCTGCGGAACGCCTATGAAGCCATGGCTGGCAATCCGTCGGACGACCGATCGGTGTCGATCGCTATCGCCCGGCAAGCCGACAAAACCGAAATCTCCGTGAAGGATGTCGGCGAAGGAATCAATGCGGAGGACTTGGAGCGCGTGTTTGACGCGTTCGTTACCAGTAAGCCCAATGGGGTTGGCATCGGATTGGCCATTAGCCGCTCTATCGTGGAAGACCACGGCGGCCGGCTGTGGGCGGAAGCCAACCTCGATCGTGGCGTCACGTTTCGTTTCACGTTGCCGTTGTTCGGAGCAGGCGAATGAATTCCACACCCATCGTATCGGTCGTCGACGACGACGAACAAGTGCGCGAGTCGCTGGCCGCGCTGATCCAATCCATGAACCTGGAGGTCGAATGCTACGCATCGGGGCGTGAGTTTCTCGATGGCTATTCAGCCAACCAGCCGGGCTGCGTGGTGCTCGATTTGAAGATGCCGCAGCTCAACGGCTTGGAGGTGATCGAGGAACTGGCCGCTCGCCACGCCGACGTGCCGGTGATCATGATCAGCGGTCACGGCGATATTCCGGCGGCCGTGGCAGCCATCAAGGCGGGCGCGGTCGATTTCCTCGAGAAGCCCTACCCTGGTTCGGCGCTGATGGACAGCGTGCGGCGTGCCATCGAGCGCGACTCCAAACAGCGGGAAGCCTCGGCCCAGCGCCGCGATCTATTGGGCGCTTCGAGACGCTGACGGTCGACGAGCGCCAGGTGCTCGACCTGACTGTGGCCGGCAAGCCGGACAAGGCCATCGCGCTGAAACTTGATTTGAGCCTTCGCACGATTCAACTTCGCCGCGCCAGCGTGATGCGGAAAATGGGGGCCCATTCGCGAGCTGAACTGATCGGCTTGGCTCATCGCATTGAACGCGTGCCGGCGACGAGTTAGATCGAACGAACCGATCGGTACGCTGCCTTAGAAGATCGGTTGAATCTGTTTCAACCGATCTTCGGTGGCGGCCATCAAAGCGTCTTCCGCCGCGTCGTCGAGCGCTTCGTACGTTACCGAGAACCGCAGGTGCGGTCCCGCGTCATCCCAGGGAACCGTGCAGATCGAGTGCTCGGTAATCAGGTACTGACTGGCGGCCTCGGCGGAGTCGAATTGTGGTCCACCCGCAATCCCCTTCGGACTCTTTGCATAGATAAAGTACGTACCGCCGGGCATCTGGCAGGTAAAGCCGGTACGATTGAGCACGTCGACCAGCTTGCGGCAGCGCCGTTCATACTTGGCGCGAACCTGGGCGGGAATCTGGGGATCGTCGAGTGCCGCGGCGGCCGCTTTCTGTATCGCCAGGAATTGACCTGAGTCGCTATTGTCCTTCACGTCGGCAAAGGCCTGTACGATGCGCTCGTGGCCGCAAACCCAGCCCAACCGCCAGCCAATCATGTGGAAGCCCTTGGACATCGAGTGAATTTCGACGCCGACTTCCTTGGCCCCCGGTACCGAGAGAAAACTGAGAGGCTCCCCCTCGAACGTCAGCATGATGTGCGCGGCGTCCTGCACGATCACAATTTCGTGTTTCTGGGCAAATTCAATGGCCCGCCCGTAAAAGTCTCGCGTGGCGACCTTGCCGGTGGGGCTGTTGGGATAGCACAGCACCAGCAGCTTGGCCTGACGGCAGATATCGGCCGGAATCGAATCGAAGTCAGGGAAAAAGTTGTTCTCCGGCAACAGCGGCAAGGCATAGACGCTGCCGCCGTAGTACTTCGTGTGCGTGCCGGCCACCGGGTAACCCGGCACGGTCATCAGCGTGATGTCGCCGGGATTGATGAACGCGGCCGGCAGCATGGCCAGCGCTGTCTTTGAACCGATGCAATGGTTCACTTCCTTGGCTGGGTCGAGCTCGACGCCAAAGTTGCGTTGCATGAAGCGGGCCACCGCTTCCTTGTACTCGGGCGGTCCGTTATCGGCGTAGCCGCGGTTTTCCGGTTTGTTGATCTCCTCGGCCAACCTTGCGCGACTCGTCGCTGGGGCCATCTCGTCGTTCTCGCCGATGCCGAAGTCGATCAGCTTCCGCTCGGGATGGTCGGTGACGCGCCTTGCGCTTGGCCCGCTTGATCTTCTCGAATTTATAGATCGCGGTGCCTTTGCCATAGTTGATGCCGCCCACGCGGTCGGCGAAAAGCTTTTGGAAGTAGGGGTCGCTCATGATGGATCGAGATCGTGCGGAGGGAGATTCTTAAGTCGGGGAAAACGGGTAGCCTACCGAAGCCCGCGGGCGGCCACAAGGTGCTCAACTGCGGCAATTGGAACGCTAATCTCGGCATCGAGGCGCTCTCATTTCACCGCCAGCATCCGCTCGAGCGCCACCAGCGACCAGCGGGCCACCTCGTCATCAACGCGGATGACATTGACCGGCTTGCCGGCGGCTAGGTTCTCCAGGCTCCAGCAAAGATGAGCCAGATCGATGCGGTACATCGTGGCGCACATGCAGACGACCGGCGAAAGGAAGTGGATTTCCTGCTCGGGGTGTTCCTGTTTAAGCCGGTTTACCAGGTGCAGCTCGGTACCGATGGCCCATTTCGTGCCCGGGGGCGCTTGTTCCACTTCGCGGATGATCTTGCCAGTCGAACCTTGCACGTCGGCCAGGTCGACGACTTCCATCGTGCACTCGGGATGCACCAGAATCTTGATGCCGGGCATCTTCTCGCGGAACAAGTTGACGTGGGCCGCGGTGAACATCTGGTGCACGCTGCAGTGGCCGCGCCACAGCAAGACTTTGCTGTTGCGGAGAGCATCGGGCGTATTGCCGCCTAGCTCGTCTCGGATCGGATCCCAGACAGGCATTTGCTCAAGCGGAATGCCCATGGCCTTGGCCGTGTTGCGTCCCAGATGCTGATCAGGGAAAAACAGCACACGGCCGGTGCGCTCGAACGCCCAGTTGAGCACGGCCCGCGCATTGCTCGAGGTGCAAACGATACCCCCGTGGCGGCCGCAAAAGGACTTCAGACTGGCGGCGGAGTTGATGTAGGTAACGGGCGTAATATCCGCGGTGTCGATCACCTCGCCAAGCTCTTCCCACGCGGATTCGACCTGTTCGATCGCGGCCATGTCGGCCATCGAACAGCCAGCGGCCATATCGGGCAGAATGACCGTGACGCGCTCGCCACCACGGTCGGTGAGCTTGCCTGGCTGGTTGGCCAGAATGTCAGCCGTTTCGGCCATGAAGTGCACACCGCAAAACGCAATCGCGCGGCATTCGCCGCTTTCGGCCGCCATCTTGCTGAGCTGGTAGCTATCGCCCCGCAGATCGCTCATGGCGATCACTTCGTCCTGCTGATAGTGGTGCCCCAGGATGAGCAGCGACGACCCCATCTGGTCGCGGACTGCGTCGATTCGGGCCTGCAGTGTTTCGTTGTCGAGTGACTTGTAGGGGGCCAACTCGAAGGCGGCCGACCCCTCTTGGGGAGAGGCGATGCTCATGGCTTGCGTGCGACTTTCTGGGGACGAGCGCGGAAAATTGGCAGGTGGGGGAACTTGCTTCGTGCCGCGCGGGTTGGCGTCACTAAAGTATATCTCCCCCAAGGTCGGGGAACAGTGCTGCGGGCGATGCGCTTTGTGCCGAGCAGATGTGTCCTGGCACGCCGCTTGCACCTGTCGTCGCCTGCGCATGCCATCGGCCGGCATGCGGTTTGTCGCGTCCGTGCCGATTACAAGTCCGACCCGAGTTCCATCCACAGAGTTCAGGGCTCCTTGACGATTTTATTCTTGTCCGTGCAACTTACACGGCATGTCGAGTAGTTTCCTTCGTGTCCGGCAAGGGAGCGCCGGCGCTGCGGCGATGGCTAAAGTACTGGTCACCGGTGCCAGTGGGTTCATTGGCACGAATCTGACTGAGCGACTGGTCGCTCGGGGCGACGAAGTCACCTGTCTGGTGCGCGAAACGTCGAACCGCGCGGGGCTCGACCTGCTGGGCGTGCGCTACGCCGTCGGGGACGTGCGCGATCCGCGGTCGGTCGGTGCCGCGGTGGGCGACGCTCAAGTGGTTTATCACTTGGCCGGCCTGGCTTCGGCATTTCGTGCCCGCGATCTGATGTTGGTCAATTCTGAGGGCTTTCGCAATGTGGTCGACGCCTGCGCCGCGCGGTCGACACCACCGGTGTTGGTGTCGGTGTCATCGCTGGCGGCGGCGGGACCTTCGACGCCGAACCGCGCCCGTACTGAGAGCGATCCGCCGATGCCCGTGTCGAACTACGGCCGGGCCAAGCGGGCCGCCGAGCTGATCGCCGAACAATACGCCGACCGGGTGCCGATTACCATCGTGCGCCCGCCGATCGTGTTTGGCGAAGGCGATCTTCAAATGCGGGACGTGTTTCGATCGATCTTTCGGTTCGGCGTGCACGTGGCGTTGGGTGTCGCTGGATCGCATTACTCACTGATTCACGTGCAGGACCTGATCGATTCGCTGATTTCCTGTGCAGAACGAGGCAGCCGCCTGGCTCCTGCCGGGACTGTTGACAAGAGAATTCCGCCCCAAGGCTATTACTTCGTGGCCACCGACGAGCAGCCGACGTTCGCGGAGTTGGGCGTATTGATCGGCAAGAGCTTGGGGCGCCAGAGCGTGAGGATCTTCCGCAGTTCGGGTCCGACCCTGCTGTGGCCCGCGGCGGCCGTGGCCGAGGCCATCTCGCGCCTGCGGGGTCAGCCGTACATCTTCAACTTCGACAAGGCCCGCGAGGCAGGCGCCGGCGATTGGGTTTGCTCGACGCAAACGATCCGACGCGACCTGGGATTCGCCCCGCAGGTGCCCGTCTTCGAGCGGCTACGTCAAACGGCCGAATGGTATCGCTGGCAGAAATGGCTCTAGCGGTCAAGGAGGTGGGACCTTACGACCACTGATCCGGCGGACAACGTGCCTTCTTGGGGGCGCCTCGCGCTCCGTCGCAATGCCATCGCCGGCCTTTTGTGCCGCGGCCGCGATGGTTTGTTGCTTCTTCCACCAGCGTTTCACGTCGGCGCGGTCATCCTCGGTCGTGAAGCGGTAGCCATAGAATTGGAACGCGTCAGTAACGCTTTCTCCGGCGGTCACCAGACCAAACGGACGGACGGACGCACCACGGCGATCGATCAGCAAGCCCGCGGCGCTGGCTCCCAACTCCGGCGGCAGGTCGGGATCGGTGGTCAACGGCAGCGTTTCGTCGATCAGGGCGGCCAGCCACGGGTCGACTTCCGGCCAGGGATCGCGGGCCGCAATGGCCAACAGCGCCACCCAGGCCACTTCCACGCGATTGGGATAAACCGGCTTGCCCAGCGCGCCGCTGCGAGCCAGCTTTTCGAGCGCGGGCACCGCGTCGTGCGTGCCTACGCGGCTCAGCACCGCGCAGATGCCGCCGTAGAGCGTGGTTTGGCTGTTAAGTCCGTTTGGCGTGGACGCGAGTGGCGCGTTGGGTACAGACGCGAAATAGTCACCGACGAACCGTGAAACGGCCCGCGGGTCGAGCTGCGCGAGTAACAGAATCTCGACCTCGCTCAACGGTGTTTTCCGATTGAGAAAATAGTCGAGCGTGCGTTTGCTGATTTCCGCCAGTCGCGTGTGCTCGTCGCGGCGCACGGAATACTCGAACGCCAATCGGCTGCGCGGCGTTGGCAGGTTGGTGAGATAGAACATCGTGTCACGGCCCGGCTCGGGATGCGGAATTGCGACCCGCACCGGATAGTCCCCTTCGGTAAGCGAGTTGCCGGTGACGCAATGAGCGGTCTGGTCGTCGATGCGGTCGAAGTGCGTCGCCCGTGGCGGGGTGATCGCGTCGTTGTACTGCGGAACGTTGATGAGCAGATATTGCAGCACGGTATTCGTGTGGTTACTCCAGCCTTCGGCGGCCATGCCCGGCCTGGCGAAGTCGACGAGATTTTGCAGCCGCTGCAAATTCACCTTGTCGGTGGCCCCGTCGATTTTTGCCTGGAGTAGCGCCAGTACATGTTCGCAGGTATCGTCGCGGGCAATCAGGTCGAGTAGTTCACGCTCGGCTGGGCTGCGCGAGAAAACGCTGATCTCCTCGACGTTTTCCGGTTTGGAAGCTTCGGCGATCCAAGCTTCGATTTGCTCGTCACCTGGAAGCGGCAACGCGTCGTCTGGCACGTCCGAGAGCAGCCACGCGTAGTGCGCTTTGTCAATGAGCGGATCCAACAGCCGCCGTTCGGAGGCCGTGGCCTTGGGATCGGCCGCCCGCTGCTTTATTTGTAGCCATACCGGCACGATCAAGTCCTTGTAAGCCAACATTGCCGACAGTTGCCGCACGGAGCTATCGCGGTCGACGTACTGATCGCTATTGAGTTGCTTGAGCAGGGGCGCGATCGCATCGCGCATGGGCTGAGGTTCGGTGGGGGGTGTTTCAGGGAGCCTGCGCAACAACGCTTCCAACCGCGTTCGAACCTCGAAGGAGCGGTTCTCGGATACGAGTGCGTGCTGAAAGCGTTTTGCCAGGAAGGGCGAGAGCGACGCCTCGCCGATCATTGCTTGCAAGCCGTCGGCCGCTTGCCGGCGAACGTTGAAATTCGGATCGTCGAGGGCGACCAGTAATTGGTCGACTCGCTGGGCCACCGACGCATCGACAGCGGCCGGCTCCTGGGCCCAGACCGGTGGCAATAACGCGGCGAATGCCACGACCAGCAGTATTGCACAGCAGTTACCGGGTCGAATTGTAGGTCCACTGACCATATTCTTCTCGCAGCACAAATTGCGAATTGCCGCGATCACGGCAAAACGGCCCGAGGCAGGCTGAGCTTCTATGATACTTGAAGCCCCATCGCGCGGCCAAGCAAGCCCGTCCCGGCTGCCGACGGACGGGGCGAGAATTCGGTCTCCGTCGACCGCGGCGTTCCGGTTACACTTGCTGTGCGTCTTGGCCACATTCTGAGGAGCGCCCAACCGATGATCGGTGCCTTGCTGGCTTTGCTTTTATGCGCCCCGCTGGGCGTGGAAATCGACACGGCGGTTGTCTGCCCCGAGGAGTACCGCCAGGCCCTGGCCCCCTGGGTCGAGTTTCGCCGCCAGCAGGGGCACGGTCTGGTCATGTTGTCGAATCTGCATTCGCCGGACGGCCTGCGGTCGGAAATACGCCGACTTGCTCAAGGGGGATCGCTGAAATACCTGGTCCTGGTCGGCGATGCCGATCCTCGCTTGTACCGCGACGAGGCCGTGCGCCGCCGCTCGATTCCGGCCCACTACAGCCGCGCTGTGGTAAACGTGCGGTTTGGTTCGTCGCCTGAGATTGCGACCGACAATTGGTATGCCGATTTGGACGACGACCGAATTCCCGAGTTGGCCGTGGGGCGCATCGCTTGCGACTCGGCCGACCAGTTGAGCCGGATTGTGGCGAAAACTCTGGCCTACGAGAAATCAGCCGACTTTGGTCACTGGCGTCGCCAAGTCCATTTCGTGGCCGGTCTGGGAGGCTTTGGGGCGGTGGCCGACACCGTGCTTGAGGCTGCGGCCAAGTCGCTGATCAGCGAAGGCATTCCCAGCGCCTTTTGCACGACGATGACCTACGGAAGTTGGCAAAGTCCCTATTGCCCCGACCCGCGAGATTTTCGCGACGTAACGCTCTCGCGGCTCAACGAGGGGAGCCTGTTTTGGGTCTATCTGGGGCACGGACAGCAACGGTCGGTTGACGAAGTGCGCGTGCCGGGGGCGAGGTTTCCGATTCTTTCGACCGACGACGTGAACAAACTCGCTTGCCGGCACGGCGCTCCGATCGCCTGCTTTCTGGCCTGCTATTCCGGGGCATTCGATCTGCCCCGCGATTGCCTGGCCGAGGAAATGCTGTTGGCCGACGGTGGACCGGTTGCCATTCTATGCGGTTCAAGGGTGACCATGCCGTATGCCATGACGGTGATGGGAAGCGAACTGCTGAAACAGGTGTTTTCCGAACACGCTCCCACGCTGGGCGACGCGATGCTGGGAGCCAAGCGGCGAATGATGCAGACCGAAAACCTCAGCAAGCACCGGCTGGCGATGGATGCCATCGCTCGGTTGATGAGTCCCGCGGCCGATGCCCTGGAGGCCGAACGAGCCGAGCATCTCGACCTATTCAACCTGCTAGGAGACCCACTGTTGCGCGTGCCGTATCCGCGCTTGGTGGACGTCGAGGTGGCCGCGCGGGCCACAGCAGGTTCGAAACTCGTGGTGCGAGGCCACTCGCCGCTGGCCGGCAAGGGCGTGGTCGAACTGGCGGTGCGGCGCGATCGGCTCACATTTCGACCGCCCCACCGGGGCCAATTCGACGCCAATTCTTTGGCCGACTATGCCGACGTGTATGCACGGGCCAACGAGCCACGGCTTGATTCGGTCACCTGCGAGTTTTCGCCGGGCGAATTTGCCACGGAGCTACGGGTGCCGGCTGACGCCAGCGGTGCATGTCACGTGCGGGTGTTCGTCGAAGCGGACGAGGCCTGCGCGGCCGGCGGAGCAGACCTGGTGATCGAAGCCACCGTGCGCACAACCGCGAGTGGCCAATAGCGCACCATGCCTTTCAAGCCGCCCCGTCGAACGGGCCCCGGCGTCCTGGCGGCGGCACGGATTCGGCGAGCGCAAAAAAAACCAACCGCAGTGTTTCACGCCCCGTGAGTTCGGGTGGCCTCATCCTAGGTGTCGAGGCGCGGCGCAGTGCGGTTGGGTGCAAAGTATCGCGAGTTATCGTTACCGCGGGTGCTTACCAGCTGAAGCGTTTGTTGCGGCGACGGTGGATGCCGTTGTGGCTGGTGGGCGCGCGTCCGGTGCGGGAGTACTGGAGCTTGCGAGCCTTGGTAGTTTTGGACTTCGTTGACCGGCGGCCGAAATCTGCGCGGTATTCGAATTCCTGTTCTTCGTAGTTGCTGTTGATCATGTTCATTTGTCGTTCCTCGCTTGGGGGTCGGTGCCCCGTTTCACTAGGGCCTCTGAAACGTTGCAAACTCGAATGGGGTGGTACTCACTCAGACAACCGGCACGGCCGGTTCACGGTCGGATTCGCCCGACTTTTTGTCCAACCGCTCGGCGATTTGTCTGGCCTCGCCGCAAAGCAGGCTGACGTTGCTGGTGTCGGCGACGCCGGGCAGGTACATCCAGGCACCACGCTGCCGCACCCAAATCTCTTCGTCGACGTTTGCGTCGTTGCCGCATACGATCGACAGCAATCCCTTGCGTGCCGTAAGCTGCTCGACCAGCGGTCGAAAGGCTTCCGGCGATTGCTCCTGTAAATCCACGACCGCCAACTGAACGAGCCAGCGGTTCACGTGCACCAGTGCCGCCGAAGCGTCCGGGCACACAAAAGTTTTCCACCCGCTGTCAGCCGCAGCTCGTTCCAGCATCCGTCGGCGTTGCGGGTCGGCCGACACGATCAAGCACTGGAAAACGTTGACGAGCTTCGCTGCGCGGCGAGCGTACTTGTGCTGTACTTGTTCCCGCACACTCAACGTGTTCAAGTCGCGATGCGCCATGGGTTGTGTTCTGCAATCGAAATGAGAGAAGATCATCGTTCAGGAGTTGCTAACCTTGGTGCGCCGAATCCCTCCGACCGTTTCGATTGCCATTCCCTCGACAGTCCGCCAAGCGGATCGCAGACTTGCTCGCCGACCGGGTCCTCCGACTTGACACCGTGCGGCCCGTTTTCACCAAAGCGCCGTGTGGTTGCCCTTGCTTCTCGTGTTGCGATTCGTGTGATGTCGTTTGAGCACATATCCCGCAACACCACCGCGCTGACTAATGGCCCCGAGGTCGAGCCGTACACGCGATGCGCCGGGATTCAGTCCTTGGCCGTTGAAAGGCAAGCGGCGTACCACTACGAGGCGACCAACGAAAAACTGCCGAGAGCTAGCGTTTTCCGCGTGAAATCAACGCAAAAATTTTGTCGCCACGGTAGTTACGCGCACGCTTACACAACAGCGCGGATTTCACCGTTTGTGTGAAAGTCGCGGCCGGTTGTGGCCGCAACTTGCCCAAGCAGGACGACTTCCATGGTTCGTCACCAACTTGAGGAACCTTCACCTAAATGGTGAAGGTGCATGCGGCCTGGTTTCGCAATCCAAATCCGCCTGAACTTTGCGCGAAGGACTCGCTTTCGTGGGCCCAAACAGCTCCTGGGAAGCGTCGTTCAGGACCAGTAGCGCCCTGGCACGGTCCCGCTAGCAGCAGTCATTGCGCTCTGGGCGTCAACGCACTGGGCAAGAGAACGGCGCCAGATTCCAGACAATCGTCCCAATCCTGGACGGGGAAATTTGGAGGGAGCGATGGCGATGCCTGCCACGCGGTGGTCCGCTTCGCCAATGGGGCGCGGGTCCAAGCCGGGTATGTCCGCCGTTCGCCTGCGGAGGACTTGCTTAGCGGGGCTTGGATGGACGTCGTGGATTCGTGCTCCGCCGCCACGACTTCAAGGTGCCCGGCTTCTCGGTCTCCAACTGGGCCAGCATGCGGGTAAGCGTGTTGGCGTGAATTCCCAGCAATTTGGCGGCTCGACCTTTGTGGCCCCGGGTGGTCTCCAGGGCCTGGTAGATAGCAGCATTGCGGAGCCGGTTGAGATCCATGAACGGCAGCGTCGCGTCGCTGGCAGCGGCCGGCTCGGCATGGGGCAGAATTGGGGTACAGTCGAGTACGTAAGATTGCTCAATAACGTGCGACAATTGCCGCACATTGCCCGGCCAGGGGAACTCGCAGAAGCGTTTGAGTGTCTCGGGGTCGGGCTTCCAGAGCGGCCGGCCATATCGCTCGGCACACTGTCGCGAAAAGAAATCGACGAATTCGGGAATATCCTCCACGCGATCGCGCAGGGCTGGAACTCGTAGTTCGACCATGTTCAGGCGGTAGAAAAGATCTTCGCGAAACCGGCCTTCCGCAACTTCTTCGTCCAAGTCGCGATTCGTGGCCGCGATGATTTGGACGTTGATTTCGACGGGGTGCGCAGGCGCCAACGGGCGTCACTTCGCGCTGCTGAAGTACGCGCAGTAGCTTGGGCTGCAATTCCAGCGGCATTTCGCCGACTTCATCGAGAAACACCGTCCCGCCTTCGGCCGATCGGAACACGCCTAGCGATCGGCCCGCTGCGCCCGTAAATGCACCTCGTTCGTGACCGAAAAGTTGACTCTCGGCGAGCGTGACCGTCAGGGCGGCGCAATTGACAGGAATGAAGGGCTTACTTGCGCGGTCCAACATCGTGAATCAGCCGGCCCCAGAGTTCTTTTCCGGTTCCGGTTTCGCCAGAGACAAGCACGGTGCAATCGGCTTGTGCCGCGCGCTGGGCATGGCGCACAATTTGGCGGATTGCCAGATTCTGCCCAAGTACCCAGTCTGACGGCGCTAGGAGGGAACGGTTAGCCGGGTCGATACTGGGGACTATCGACGAGTGAGTAGACATATTTGTCACGACACCTTAATGGACTGTCGCCTTGCCCAAGCGTCAGCCCGATCATTAGATGTTCAGAAAGCCGCCCGTGCGACCAACTGAAACATCACAATCCTCTTCATTAGCAACTCTTGACCCGTTAAGGATTAGCGGCAAAACCGGCTCCAATGCACGCGATTTATTCTAGTTGGGGGCCCGAATAGACGCAACTTCAGCGCCACTGATTGCACGGTCTCGCAAGTTTTCTACAGAAAACGTCCGGTTTATTCCGGACGGCGCCAACGTGGCGACGCGGCCGTCGGACCCCGTGACGCTAGTAAACTGCTGACAGTATTCAGTTTACGGCTGGCCTCCTCGCTCGAAGAACATCAAATGCTGCCAAGGGAGTTCGTCGAACTGTTCCACCAACTTCAGATCGTTGGCGTTGTATTCGCGTAGGATCTGTTTCTTGCTCATCTTGTGCAGCCTCTTGATCGGCACGCTACGATCTTCCATCCGAAATTCCGCCAGAGCAATGCGGCCCCCGGGCTTAAGTGCCTTTCGCATCGCGGCCAGCATTTGCTTGGGATGGGAGAATTCGTGGTACACATCGACCAACAAAATCAGATCGACGCTTTCCGGCTCCAGCCGGGGGTCGATTTGCGTGCCGTGAATCGGCTCGATATTCGTGATGCCCTCGTCGCGGGCGCGCTCGCTCAGCATATGCAACATTTCGGGCTGAATATCGACGGCCAACACCTTGCCGTTTTCGCCAACCAGCTTCGCGAGTTGGAGCGTGTAGAAGCCGTTGCCACAACCGATATCGCAGGCCACTTGCCCCGGTTTCACGTTCAGGGCTTTGAGCAGCGTTTCGCAATCCTCCTCGCGCTGTCGCGACTCGCGCATCAACCAGGGGGCCCCCAGGTAGTGCATTGTCTGGGCGATCTCGCGCCCATGTATTTCGGCTTTGCCGGGGGAAGTTCCTCGTCGGTCGACGAATCCTGAGCGCCGGCCATTGCCGCACTGGCGAGCATGACGAGCGCACTCACCAGCGAGCGAAACTGAATTGGGCAATTGGACTTTCGAGATGGATCGCACATGGTACCGCTCGCTGCTGTGTGCCAGAGGGAACTCGGTGGTTGCACGGGTGAAAAACGTGGCCGGCTTCATCATAGTCGAATCGAGCGGGCGGGGCGCCAGGCGAGCAGTTCAGGCCGCGGTGGCGCTCGGCTACAATTGGCAGGGGCACAAGCCCCGCTCTGCTGAGCCAATCGGCAGATTACCGCGCACTTCGCTGTCGAAAGCCCCAAAATGGCGACACTGAACAATCCGTCTTCCGACGCGAACGATCGCTCGCACCGCAATTCGGACGGTGCGACCTCGCCTGGAGGCCGGGCCGAGGCGTTCATTCCGCTGCGGAAAGTCGATTTGGGGGCCACGCTTGTTCGCACGCCAGGCCTGTCGTCCGAAGATTCCGAAGCTTTCAACCGTTTCTGCGGGCTGCTGCAGCTGCTCATCCATTGCCAATTGCAGGCCACGCTCGAAGACCTCAAGGCCGCGTACGCGCCGTTCGATCCCGATGCGGATACTCGCGAAGGCGAGGCACTCACGGAAGCCCGCCGCGACGAATTGCGCGGTGTGCTCTTCGATCGTTTCACCCGGTTGCTCGAGCGGGCCAACTTCCATCGGTTGGCCGAAGACGAAATCAACCTGGCGCTTAACACTCGCAGCCACTGGGGTCTGTTGTTGACCGTCGACTTTTCGCTGTTTGATCGGCTGGAGCTGTACTATCGCGGCGACCGCATCGGCACGCGCTTCCGCCGCCGTTTGCGCAATCGATTTCGGAGTGAAGCGGTCGAGGTTCCGATCTATCAGCGGTTAGTGATCATCTTCCGCTTGCGGCCTGGTCAGAAATATTCCAAGCTGCTCGATACGCGCGACGTCTATCTGAAACTGTTCAAGGACATCCCCAAACTCGACCTCGACATGCTGCTACCGGGCTCAGAGGTCAAGATGTCGCTCTTCGATCGCGCGCGAGTCATGCTGCCGACATTGTCGGGCATTGCCATTGCGCTTTATAAGATCGTGTGGGTGGCAACCGTGGCGTTGGGCTCGACTCTGGCATTTCTGGGCCTCATTGGTGGCACAGTCGGCTACGGTGTTCGATCGCTCTACGGCTATTTGAATACCAAGCAGAAGTATCAACTCAACCTGACTCAGAGCCTGTACTATCAGAACATCGACAACAACGCCGGCGTCATCCATCGCTTGCTCGACGAAGCTGCCGAGCAGGAAAGCCGCGAGGTGATGCTGGCCTATTTCTTCCTCTGGCAGGACGCAACGCCCGAAGGCCTCACGGCGGCGGAACTCGATAAACTAGTGGAAGCCTGGCTGTTGACGGAGGCCGAACAGGCGGTCGACTTCGAAATCGACGACGCGATCGACAAACTCGAGCGGCTGCAAATTGCCCGTCAAAACGGCGACCGCTGGCGGGCTCTGCCCATCGACCAGGCCCTGGCTGCGCTCGCCAACCACTGGACGTCGCTCCCCGCGGCGTGGCGCTAGCCCACGATTTCGCTAATGTCGATCAGATGCAGTTGGCGCCCCTGGTCGGCGTGCGGGGAGTCGATGCACACCAGCTTACCGCTGCGGCTCGATCGGGGATGCGTATCGCACCGCCATTCGCCGGTGTATTCAGCAGGCGAGACAAACGCTCCCAGCGGAACGACGCGACCGCTGGAAATCTCGAACAAATGCGGGTGTTGCTTCCGTTCGCCGTCGGGATAGGTGTCGTTGAGAATCCATTTGCTGCCGGGCAGGTACGTGCAGTGACCATCGACCGTGAGCTGGTCGCCACCGACGACTTCGATCGATCCGCCTTGGGCATCTTCGAACAGATAGAAGCGGCGGCCGTGTGACGGTTGCTCGGAATACGCCAGGATATGCGTCGGATCGCGCCAGATGAAGTGCGACGTCAGGCCGTTGTCGTCGATAATTCGCAACTCGCTGCCGTCGGATGCAGCCGTGAGCATTCGTGTTTTTCGGCTGCCATCGGGATATCGCCAGCGATGCAAAAAGATAAACCGCGAGCCATTGGGGCTGAACAGCAAATGGTTGAAGTAGTGCTTCGCGTCGCGCGCGTCGCTGCCGGGTAACTTGCCAAACGCCGCGACATCGGCGATCGAGACGATCAATTCGGACTTTCCGCTGGTCAAATCGATGCGCCAAATGCCCGAGCCGCCAGGTGCCAGTTCGTCGGCGTACGGGTCGGCAAGTCCGGCGTAGCCATAGCCGGGGCGCACGTCGTTGATGCGGCGGAAGTCGGCCGAGATGCCCGTGCGGCCATCCGGGCTAAGCGCGTAGATCGGCATGTCAATCGTGTGTTGCTCCCTCGTGGCAACATCCAACACGCGACACACGTAGCGATCGCCTTGGCGGTCGTTCCACAGGATCGACGACTTTGAGCCGGGAATCCACTGCAGCATGCAACCCTGTTGCCATCCCCAGGCAGTGCTCTGGCCGAGCTCGATCCAGCGATCGCCGTCGCTCGTGTCGACCATTCCGACTTTGATCGCATCGTCCACACGGGGCGAACGGTGCTCGAACTCGACCTCCATCCCCAGAACCAGTTGGTCGCGCGGGTCAAACTCGAGCTTATCGTAGTAGCCGAACCAGTGATGCTTTGGGCCGCGCGTAATCGCGCGCACCGGGGGCATCATTTTCGCGGCGAAGGCATGCTTGGCGAGAGCGGAGCTACCCATGCCCGCCGCCGCGAGAGCTTTCAGGAAGCCACGTCGGTCGATCGTCGATGGTTTGCGAGACGCCATAAGTTTGATTTCCCGCGCGCGAAAGTTTGCCTGGAGCGTTGTCAAACGAGAGAAAATCGCCCATCATCATGCGTCGCGCGACCGTCTGCAACGGCCTTTTCCAGGTGGGAATTCACTTCCGACGTGCCGAGCGCCAGGTGGTAACCCGGTAGCTTCGCCCACAGTGTCTGGGAGATCTCGTAGATCGTCATCGGCTCGCCACGTTCTCGCAGGACATTGAGAATCGTCTCTTCACGGTCGAGATGATGCTGCCGCAGTTCTCCGCATCGCTCGGCCAGATTTGAGAAGGCCGGCCCATGCCCCGGCAGGGCCACCAGATCGTCGGACTGATACGTGGCGATCCGCTCGAGCGCGTCGAGGAAGCGTTGCATCATGCCAGTGCGGCGCAGTTCGCCGGCGCCGATGTTGGGCGAAATGGTCGGCAAGACATGATCACCGGTGAATAGGTGCCGCCCATAGCGGAAACACACGCACCCTTGAGTGTGTCCTGGCGTGTGAATCACCTCGAGCGTTTGGCCGCTGATCTCGAACGTATCGCCGTCGCGCAACTTTTCGGCCACGGTCTGACGCGCGAAACGCTTGCCGTGGCTAAGAAACTTGACAAGTTTGTCGATCTCTTCCTGCGGCACGCGGGCCAAATTCATCCGCTTGATGACCAAGGGAAGGAATTCCTCGTGGCGGCGATCCAGGTCGGCCACGCCTGGCCAGTCGTCTTCATGCACGTAGACCGTCGCGCCCGAGCGGTCTCGCACGTCAGCGGCGAGGCCGATATGATCGGCGTGCTTGTGCGTGAGCAACACCTGCTTCACGTCCTCCAACGCCAGCCCATGCGAGGCCAACCCCGCTTCGAGCGCCACCAGCGCCTCGGGCGTGCCGATACCGGTATCGACGAGCGTCAGCGGATCGCCAGCAATGACGTACAGGTTCAACTCGCCTTCGAACATCGGGTTGGGAATTCCGATGTGCAAGACCGGCGCATACGCATTTTGTTCCACGTGCATTACTTTCCGGTGAAATGAGGGGGCCGTTTTTCCAGGAAATGGGCCACCCCTTCTTTGAAATCTTCGCACTGCAGACTGGCGATCATCTCCTCGCCGGCCGCGTCGATCGCCTCGCCCAGGCTGGAAAACAAGGCATTGTATACTTGCCGCTTCATCACGCGCAGCGAGCGAGGCGAGCAGGCGGTGGCCAGTTCGACAGCGTATTTACGCACCTCATCGCCAAACTGTTCCTGCGGAATCACACGGCTAACCAAGCCCATGCGCTCGGCTTCGGTCGCGTCAATCAACCGTGCCGAGTAGAGCAAATCGAGTGCATTGGCGACGCCGATCAGCCGCGGCAACATCCAGCTCATGCCATACTCGGCGATCAGACCGCGGCGCGAAAACGCCGTGCTGAATTTCGCTTTGTCCGACGCAAAGCGCAAGTCACAGTACAAGGAGATCACGAAGCCGAGTCCGGCGGCCGCGCCGTTGACGGCGCCAATGACCGGTTTGTCGAGCGCGGGAAAATAGCTGTACGTCTTCTGAAAATCAGGGCGGGCACCCTCGATCTTGGGCCCGACAAACTTTTCGCGCAGGCGATTGACGGCCGTGGCCGGATCGCCGGTCTTGGCCATGCTGTCGAGACTTCCCATGTCGGCTCCGGCACAAAAGCCACGGCCGGCTCCGGTGAGCACGATCACCCGCACGTTCTCGTCCTTATCGGCACCGAGCATCGCTTGTTGGACCTCGGCTTCCATCGTCGCCGTCCAGGCATTGAGTTTATCGGGCCGATTGAGCGTCACCATGGCCACGCGATCCGACACGTCGTACAGAATTTCCGAATAGGCCATCGCTGGCTGCTCCTAGTTCATTAGTTGAAGGTTTGGTCCGAGAGACAATCGCGGCCTGTGTCGTGCGTGTTTTTCCTTCACTTTCCTTCACTCAAGTGTGCGCCGTCGCCGTCCTTGCTCGTTCGTGTTGGTCGATCAGTTCGCGCTTGAGGATTTTGGCCGAGGGGCCCTTCGGCAGCGGCTGGTCGCGAATTTCGATGATTCGTGGGTACTTGAAGGCCGCGATCCGTTCCTTGCAGTAGGCTTGTAGTTCGGCTTCGGTGGCGTGCGAGCCGGGTTTGAGATAGATCACGGCTTTCACTTCTTCACCCAACTCTTCGTGCTTCACTCCGACGACGGCCGCTTCGGCCACAGCGGGATGTTCGTAGAGTAATTCCTCGATCTCGCGGGGATAGATGTTGTAGCCGCCCCGCAGGATCATGTCTTTTTTGCGACTCACGATGTACAGGTAGCCGTCCTCGTCGAGATGGCCGATATCGCCGCTATTAAACCAGCCGTTTTCGATTACCTGGGCGGTCGCCTCGGGCTGCTTGTAGTAACCTTTCATGACATTGACGCCGCGAATCAGCACGTCGCCATCTTTGCCCGGTGGAAGCGTCTTGCCGTCGTCGTCGACGATCTTTATTTGGCAGCCCCAAATTGGCTGGCCGCAGGAGCCCGTGCGCGGCACGACTGGATCCTGGCTCCAAGTGGCCGTCGGAGACGTTTCAGTCAGTCCATACCCCTCGCGAATATGAAAGTCGTAGTCCGTTCGCCACTGCTGGAGCGTTTCGATGGCGATCGGCGCCCCACCGCTGTTGCAGACGCGGAGAGAACTCAAGTCGTACTTCGATCGCTCGGGGTGATGCAACATGGCCTGATACATCGTCGGCACGGCGGCGAAGTGCGTCACTTTGTCGCGTTGAATGATTTCCATCGCCTTGGCCGGATCAAATCGCGGCATCAGCGTCAGCGTGCTGGCCATTGCCAATACCGTGTTCATCACGCACGACTGACCATACGAATGGAACAGCGGCAACACGGCCATCCGCACGTCGCTTTCACGCGGCACCTCGGTGCTCAGCATCGGCAGCACGCGGGCTTGATAGAATAAATTGAAGTGCGAGAGCTCGGCACCCTTGGGCTTGCCGGTTGTGCCACTGGTGTAGCCGATCGCCGCGGTTTCGTCGGGCGAAGTGGCAGCGATTTCGAATTCCGGCTCGCCGGCGCGAATTAGATCTTCGATCCGATGCACGCCGGCGTCGCTGATGTCTGGCGCGGCTTCGGGATAATCAACCAGGATCAAGTGTTTGCAGGTGTCGACGTTGCGGAAGGCTTCGAGTGCTTCGCTAAGATACTCGGTGCAGGCGATGATGCCGATGGCTTCACTGTCTTCGAGGAGGAACTCGATCTCGCGGTCCTTGTAGAGGATGTTGATCGGTACCACGACGCCGCCCGGCTTGAGGATGCCGAAATAGCTGACGACAAACTCGGGAATGTTCGGCAGCATGATCAGCATTTTTTGACCATGATGCACACCGAGCTTGACCAGAGAGCCAGCCAGACGACTAGTCTGCTCTTCGAGCTGGCCATACGTCAGCCGCCGGTCGTCGCAGATGACAGCCGTACGGTCCCGGTTGCGGCGTGCGTTCTCCGAGAGAACGATAGCCAGATTCAGCATGACGGGTTCTCCTCGCTTTGCCTGGACCAACGAAGCGCCCGAGTTGGAAGTGATTTGCCCGCTGAGCGCGCTTATCAGCATACGTGGTGGGACGGTGGCGAGCGAATTGGAGCAGCGCACGGCCGATGAGTCGGAACGGTTCCCAGGGAAGGCATTCCCTGGACGATGGCGTTGAACCCGGAACTCGCTTGTGCCGGGATACGTCTCTCCCCCCTTCCGCCGGCCACGGTCAGGCTTCCAATTCTCCCACCACTCTTCCCAACGGGTGTATTTCAGTGTACATTCTACCGAACGGACGGTAGGCGCCAATCAGGGACGCATTTCAGCCGGAAAAAGGGGGGCGGCACGAGTCTCGACCACTCCGGCTTGGCGGCGCACGCACGCAGCGTTACCCAACATCACTTCATTCTACACCGCCCAGCTTTCTCCCCGTTCGGTGTGCCGAGCGAGGGCGAGCGTGGACCCGTTTTTCAGGAGATCGACCGATGAGAGAAGCCGTTGTGGTTGCCCATTCGCGGACGCCGCTGGCCAAAAGTTTTCGCGGCTCGTTCAATCTCACTCGGCCCGATGACCTGGCCGCGCACTGCATCACGGACGTGCTGAAAAAGGTGCCCGATCTGGATCCGGCCGAAATCGAAGACATCTACATGGGCTGTGCCAATCCCGAACACACGCAGGGCATGAACGTGGCCCGCGTGGCGGCGATTCGCGCTGGGCTGCCGGTGACCGTGGCCGGTTGCACGATCAATCGCTTTTGTTCATCGGGCTTGCAGGCTGTGACGATGGCCTCGCACCTGATCCAGAACGAAGGGGTTGACGTGGCCTTGGCCGGCGGCGTCGAAAGCATCACCGCCATTGCCGGTCGCAAGGGGGAACCGAATCCAGTCGTGCAAGAGCGCAAGCCCGGCATCTACATGGTGATGGGCGATACGGCGGAAGTGGTGGCCAAGCGGTACAAGATCAGCCGTGAAGCGCAGGACGAATATTCCCTACTGAGCCAGCAGCGCACGGCCGTGGCGCAAGCCGAAGGTTACCTCGACGAGGAGCTGGCGCCGATGACGGTGACCCGCGGCATCATCGACAAGGCGACCGGCAAAGTCGGTAGTACCGAGGAGCACACGATCACCAAAGACGAATGCAATCGGCCGGACACGACCCTCGAAGGACTGCTGAAGTTGAAGCCGTACTTCGATCCCGACAGCGGGCAGGGTTCGGTCACGGCGGGCAACGCCTCGCAAATGTCCGACGGCGCCAGCGTGTGCATGCTGATGTCGCGGGAAAAGGCGGAAAAGCTGGGCATCAAACCGAAGCTGATATTTCGCGGCTTCCAGGTCGCAGGCTGCGAGCCAGACGAAATGGGCATCGGACCGGCATACGCCGTGCCCAAGCTGCTTGAGCGGAACGGCTTGAAGGTCGACGACATCGGTTTGTGGGAGCTCAACGAAGCGTTTGCGGTGCAGGTGATCTACTGCCGCGATCGCCTGGGTATCGATCCCAAGAAGCTGAACGTCAACGGCGGTTCGATCTCGATTGGACATCCGTTCGGCATGTCCGGCTCGCGAATGGTCGGCACGATTGCCAACGAAATGCTCCGCCGCAAGGTGAAGTACGGCGTGGTGACCATGTGCATTGGTGGCGGGCAGGGCGCCGCTGGCTTATTCGAGGCCTGCCTGTAGGAGGTGACACCCGCTCTCCTTCGCCGGAAGAGCTGGCGCGCATGAAAAGGCCGCAAACATGCAGGGATATCAGTTCGCTTGTACCGTTGTCTGCCTGTTGATCGTCGACACCGCGGCCCAATCCAGTCAGCCGCAAACTTCTGGAGCCACCGCCATGAAAACGTTGCGAACTCCTGATGAGCGATTTGCTAACCTGCCGGACTTTCCCTACCCGCCACACTACGTCGACGTGTCGGACGGCTTGCGGATGCACTACGTCGAAGAAGGAGCGGGGGATCCGATCCTTTGCGTCCACGGCGAACCCTCTTGGAGCTATCTCTACCGCAAGATGATTCCCACGCTCTCGAAGCAAGGGCGGGTGATCGCGGTCGATCTGATCGGATTTGGGCGAAGCGACAAGCCGGTTGGCAAGGAGCCCTACACGTACGCGCTGCATCACGACGCACTGGCCGCGTTTGTCGAAAGGCTCGACCTCAAGCGAGTCACGCTTGTCTGTCAAGATTGGGGCGGACTGCTGGGCATTCCAGTCGCCATGGAAAAGCCCGAGCGGTTTGCACGGCTGGTAATCATGAACACGGGCCTCCCGGTGAGCGGCAAGCCGCTGTCGCCGGGCTTCATGGCCTGGCGTAACTTTGCCGAGCGGGCACAGGATATGGACATTGGCCGGGTGATTGATGGTGCGACCGTCACGAAGTTGACGCCGGAGGTGCTGGCTGCCTATAACGCGCCGTTTCCGGATTTAAGCTACAAAGGCGGAGCGCTGCAGTTCCCGCTGTTGGTGCCGATTTCCGAGGATGCGGAGGCCCTGCCCGCCATGCGCAAGGCGGCCGCCTCGCTCACAGAGTGGACCAAGCCGGCTTTGATCATGTTTAGCGACAAGGATCCCGTTACCGTCGGCGGCGACAAGTACTTTCGGGAGTTGATTCCCTCGGCCAAGAACGAACCGGAAATCACCATTCGCGATGCCGGCCACTTTTTGCAGGAAGACAAAGGCGAAGAAATTGCCGAGCACATTGCCGCCTTTATCCAGCGCCGCCCCGTCGAATGATCTACGACAAGTAGCAGTTAGAAACGAACCATAGCAGCGAAGGCGCGAAGCGTAGGAAGTTTCATCCTTCAACCGTCTGCCTTCATCCTTCCAACTCAAGGACCTTCCCATGAGCGACCTGGTGAACCTTACCAAGGACGGCGATGTGGCCGTCATTACGATCAACAACCCGCCGGTCAACGCTCTCAGCCCCGGCGTGCCCGAAGGAATAAAAGAATCGGTCGAAGCAGCTGCTGCCGACGATTCGGTCAAGGCGATGGTGCTGATCGGCGGCGGGCGCACCTTCATCGCCGGAGCCGACATCAAAGAGTTCGGCAAGATGACCAGCGGAAAGAAGGAACGGGGTGTGGGCTTCAATCCAATCCTGGCGATGGTTGAGAATTGCCCGAAGCCGATCGTGGCGGCGATTCACGGCACGGCGTTTGGCGGCGGTTTGGAAACGGCAATGGCCTGTCACTATCGCGTGGCCGTGCCCCAGGCGCTGGTCGGTCAACCTGAATGTAAGCTGGGCATCATTCCCGGCGCCGGCGGCACGCAGCGTTTGCCGCGGTTGGCTGGTGTCGCCGTGGCGGCCGAGATGTGCGCCTTTGGTAATCCGGTGCCCGCACCCAAAGCGCTGGAAGCCGGCATCGTCGATAAGCTGATCGACGGCGACCTGTTGGCCGGTGCCGTGGCTTTCGCTCGTGAAAAAATGGGTCAACCGCCGCGCCGCACATGCGAGCAAACGGACAAGATCTCCAACCAGGCCGAGAACGACAAGGCCCTGGCGGTCATTCGCGATGCCGTCAAGAAGCGATCGCGCGGACTGCTGGCTCCGGTCAAAGCCATCGAAGCGGTCGAAGCCGCCACGAAGCTGCCCTTTGAGGAAGGCCTGGCCAAGGAACAGGAGTTGTTCAAGGAATGCCTGTTCTCGGATCAATCGAAGGCCATGATCCACGTGTTCTTTGGTGAACGGGCCGTGGCCAAGATTCCGGGCATTGCCAAGGATACGCCCCAGCTCGAGATCAAACGGGCCGCGGTGGTCGGCGGTGGCACAATGGGAGGCGGCATCACGATGAACTATGCCAATGCCGGGATCCCTGTGCTGTTCAAAGAGATCTCGCAAGAGGCGCTCGACAAGGGTCTGGCGATCATCAAAAAGAACTACTCGGCCACGGTCTCCAAGGGCCGCTTGACGCAAAAGGAAATGGACGAGCGGATGGCGCTGATCGAGCCGACGACCAGCTACGACAAATTCAAGGAAGCGGACATCGTGGTTGAGGCCGTGTTTGAAGAGATGTCCCTGAAGAAGAAGGTGTTTGCCGAACTCGAGAAAGTGACCAGGCCGGAGGCGATTTTGGCGAGTAACACTTCGACGCTCAACATCGACGAGATTGCCTCCGCCACCTCGCGGCCCAAGCAGGTGATCGGCCATCACTTTTTCAGCCCTGCCAACGTGATGCGGGTGGTGGAGATCGTGCGCGGCAATGAGTCGAGCGATACCGTCATCGCCACCTCGATGTCGATTGCCAAACGGATCAAGAAAGTTGGCATTTTGGTGGGTAACTGCCGCGGTTTTGTCGGCAACCGAATGTTCCATTGCTACATGCGCGAGGCGCAATTCCTGCTCGAAGAAGGGGCTCGTGTCGAGCAGGTCGACAAAGTGCTGTACGATTTCGGCATGGCGATGGGGCCTTTGGCCGTGGGTGATCTGGCCGGACTCGACGTCGGGTGGCGGATTCGCAAGGAGTACAAGCACCTCGAACCGAAAGGCATTCGCCAACCGCTGATTGCCGACTTGATTTGCGAGCAAGGCCGCTTCGGCCAGAAGACTGGCGCGGGCTGGTACCGGTACGAAGCCGGCTCCCGCGCCCGATTCCCGATCCGGAGGTGCAGGCCCTGATCGAGCAGGAATCGGCGAAGGCCGGCATCCAACGCCGCGAGATCTCCGACCAGGAGATTCTCGACCGCACACTGTACGCCCTGGTCAATGAAGGGGCGAATATTCTGGCCGAAGGAATCGCCCTACGCGCGGTGGATATCGACATGCTCTACATTCTCGGCTATGGCTTCCCCGCGCAGCGCGGCGGACCGATGTGGTATGCCGACACGGTGGGCTTGAAAAAGGTTAACGATCGCGTGTGCGAATTCGAAAAGCAGCACGGCAGCTTGTGGGCTCCCTCGCCGCTGCTCAAGGAACTGGCCGAAGGCGGCAAGACCTTCGCCGACTTTGACAAGTCGAAGGAGTAGCCGCGAGTTCGTCGCCAAAGATCGTTTAGGCCGAAGGCATCGCCGACGGCGTTTTGGAGCTTGGTTGGTGCTACTGGTTGCGATCCGTTTCCAGGGAAAGCGTCCCTTGGGCTTACCGGAATAGCGGTTGTTTTTTGGGGGGATTGATGGCCGAGAAGATACCGCCGCTCGACTTGAGCGGCTTGCCGATAACGTACCGCGCAGATTCCGTCGGATTATCGCGACGAGATGGGGCACATGAACGTCATGTGGTACACGCACCTGTTTAGTTGTGCATTTGAGAAGTTCGCTGATGCGTTTGGATTCAACGAGGCGTACTTCCGCGCGAACATGAAAGGGAGCTTTGCGCTGGAGACCCATGTGCGGTACTTGTCGGAAGTACATATCGGCTGGAACGTGACGATCCGCAGCCGTTGCCTGGGGCGCAGTGCGAAACGGATCCACTTCATGCACTTCATGACCATCGACGAAAGCGACAAGCTGGCCGCCATCCAGGAGCATGTCGGGGCCCACATCGATATGCGCGAGCGGCGCATGGCGCCACTGCCGGCCGACATTGCCGAGCGGTTCGATGCCATTGTTGCCCGACAAAATCAGCTTGGTTGGGATCCACCCGTCTGCGGCGTCATGCATCCCTGAAGGATTACACACGGCCCGCCAGTTCTTCGATGAACTGGTGGGCTTCGGTGGTCGACATGTCGCGGCGGTTTTCAAGCAGTTTGATGGCATCGATGCGGTTGCCCGCGCCGACGAGCGAGAGGATCTCATCGTCGAGTTGGGCGTCGGGAATCTCCCGCCAATCCGGCCGTTTGTCGTCAGTCGGTTCCGCCACTGACATGCGGTACTCGAGTTTTTCCAACACGCGACGCAAGCTGGGCGTGATGCCGTGACCGCGTCCGCCCCACCAGGCAATGCGGATCCGATCGGCGGCAGGCAGTGAGACGCTGTAGAGAGTTACCCCCGACTTCGACGTCATGAAGCCCAATTGTTTGGTCCACGGTTGCTTGGCGCGGCGGCAGGCTGCGAGTGCCGCCGCCAATTGACCGGTGTCTGACTCGTGCAGCTTGATATCGAGCGACTCAAGTTTGTACGAGACCGTGCTGCCGCTCATGGTCGGTGCCGTGTAACGCTCGGTTCGCCGCTGCACGTGTTCGATCTCGCTATCAGTCAGCTCGACGACGCTCAAGGTCTCCTGCGAGCTGCGATCTTGATAGGACCGCAGGTTGATCCACAAGCCGCGGGGACGTATCCACAGCACCCAATTCGTTGTACGAAAGCGGGCCCGCGCGTCTCCCAGAAGAAGCGGCACAATTATCACCGCGACCAGAGCGAAGATGATGGGAAAGACCAGCGGTGCTCCGAGCCACCACTGTAGGATTGGACTGCCGCCAAACGCGGCGCCGAATATCAAGGTCTGGATTGCGCCGCCGATGCGAGACTGGCGGCACACAAGTCCGGTACGATCGGGGAGAACGTCGCAGCCGCGGTGGAGCTTCATGATCTAGGGGCTCCGACTTCTGCGTATTGGGGTCATGTCGGCGATTTTCTCGCCGAGCTTGCCGTCAGGATCCACGCTACTCGTTGAAATGATGCCGCACAATCTCGCCTTCGACCATGTAGATCACGTCTTCGGCGATGTTCGTGGCCATGTCGGCGATTCGCTCCAGGTGCCGGGCCACGGACGAGAGACGTAGCAAACCTTCGGTGCGATCCGGCCACTTGGCGATTTGGGCCTCGATTTGCCGCTCAATGGTGCGGCGCTGGTTGTCCACATTATCGTCATCGTCCCGGACTTCTTGCGGTCAGCGCCGTGTCGGAGTTGACCAGGGCATCAAGGCTTTTTTTGACCATCGACTTCACTTGCGCCGCCATCGGTCGGTAATCGACCGGCGCTTCCTGTAGTTCGTAGTCGGCCAGGAATACGACTCGCTTGGCGATGTTGCGGGCCAGGTCACCCATTCGTTCCAGATCGTTGTTGATCTTGAGCACGGCCACCACAAACCGTAAGTCGGCCGCCACCGGTTGGTAAAGTGCCAAGACCTTCAGGCATTCCTCTTCGACGTCGACCTCCATACGATCGATCTCCGAGTCGGAATCGATGACGGCCTGGGCCATGTTGCGATCCCGAGTATTGAGGGCCTGAACGGCCCGGGCAATCGCCTCCTCGACCAAGGTGCCGACAAAGAGGATCTTCTGTTTGAGCGCATCGATCTGACGCGGGAGTTGTTTGGCCATGATCCGTCTCGGCGATGAGCTGTCGCTATCCGATGCATCAAGTCTCGCCGACCAGATGGGTTCTGTAAAGAGTGGGTGCCGAAGTGCTTTCGCGCAGGGGGAGATCCGGGCAACCGTCTCGCGGCGGAGTCGCGGGCGGAGGGGGCGGCCGACTAGCCGTAGCGGCCTTCGATGTACATCTCCGTCTCTTTCCGCTGTGGATTGAGGAAGATGTCCTGCGTCTTGCCGTGTTCGATCACTTCGCCCAGCAGCATATAGATGCACTCTTCACTGGCCCGGGCGGCCTGCCCCATGTTGTGTGTCACGATCACGATCGTGTACTTTTGTTTGAGTGTGTCGACCAGCGTCTCGATGGCCTGCGTCCCCTCGGCGTCGAGTGCCGAGCAAGGTTCGTCCATCAGAATTACCCGCGGCTTGAGCGGCAGCAACCGGGCGATGCATAGCTTCTGCTGCTGTTCGAGCGTGAGCAGCGTGGCCTTGCTTGAGAGCTTATCTTTGACGTCCTTCCACAGAAACACGTCGCTCAACGCCGACTCGACCAGGGCATCGCGCTCGCGCTTGGTGATTGCGTCGCGCCTCGTATGCACCCGCAGGCCGAACAGGACGTTTTCATAGATCGAAATCGGCAGCGGGTTGGGGCGCTGAAAGACCATTCCCACGGTCTTGCGGAGTTCCGAGAGCGAGACGTCCTCGTCGTAGACGTTTTTCTCGAGGATCGAGATCTGACCCGTCGTGCGAACGTTGCCGTAGCGTTCGTTGATGCGGTTGAAGCACCGCAGCAGGCTCGTCTTGCCGCAGCCCGAGGGGCCGATCAGCGAAGTGACGCAAGCCGAGCGAATGTTCACGTTGATCTGCTTAAGGGCCTGAAAATCTCCGTACCAGAGATTCAGGTCCTTCGTTTCGATGCTGTAGCCGGCCTGGGCGGGAGCTTGCATCAGCCGATGTTTCCCGTCACGTAGTCGTAGGTAAGCTTCTGGCTCGGCTTGGTGAACATCTGCTTGGTTTCGCCCACCTCCACCAGATGTGAATTATTGAAAAAGGCAGTCATCTGCGCCAATCGTCGTGCCTGTTGCACCAGGTTTGTCACCAACACGATGGTCATCTCGCGCGACAATTCCAACAGCACCTCCTCGATCTTCATCGTTGTCACCGGATCGATGGCAATCGAAAACTCGTCAAGGCACAGAATATCGGGTTCGAGCGACAGCGCCCGGGCCAGGGTGAGTCGCTGCTGCTGGCCGCCCGAAAGTTTGGTGCCCAGCATCTCGAGCCGGTCTTTCACTTCGTCCCACAGCGCCGCCTGCGTCAGGCAGCGCTCGACCAACACATCGAGTTCGCCACGGTGCCGCACGCCGGCCATCCGCGGACCGTAAGCCACGTTGTCGTAGATCGACATGGGCAAGCCGACAGGGAGCGGAAATACCATGCCGATCCGACGCCGCAGGTCGTACACATTGCCGATGCGGCGGACATCCTGCTGGCCCACAGACACCTGTCCGTCGACGTTGGCGATGCCGATGAAGTCGATCGTGCGGTTGATGCACTTGAGCAGCGTGGTCTTGCCGGAATTGGCAGGGCCGATGATGCCGAAGATCTGGTTCGCCGGAATGTCGAGCGACACGCCGCGCAAAGCCGGCTTGCCAGCATAACTGACCGAGAGGTCACGAATCTGAATGCCGACGGCTGCCATGCGTTACCATTTCTTGCGCGATCGCAAATAAAAACGCAACGCGATCGACACGCTGTTGACCGCCAGCACCAGCCCGATCAGCACCACGGCGGTGCCGTATTGCAGGTGTTCCAGCGGCAGGGATTCGCCCGACGCGATTTGTTCGGGCGTGGCTCCGTTGACCTGCGTGAGCATGACGTGCAGGTGATAAGAGAGCGCCATGCAGCTATCGTTGAGCGAGTAGGGAAGGAAGGAGCGAAGGCCCTTGCTGGGCACATTCAGGTAGAGCGCCGCGCCAGTAAACAGAATCGGCGCCGTTTCGCCTGCCGCCCGCGAGACTTGCAGAATCACGCCGGTGAGAATTCCGCTGATCGAATTGGGCAGCACGATTGTGCGGATGGTCTGCCAGCGGCTGGCGCCCATGTTCCAGCAGGCTTCGCGGAACGTCATCGGCACGCTGGCCAGAGCTTCCTTGGTGCTGGTGATAATTACCGGCAGGGTCATGATGGCCAATGTGCAGGAGGCGGCCAGGACGCTTTCGCCCATGCCGGCGAAATACACGAAGGCTCCCACGCCGAACAGCGCGTGCACGATGCTGGGCACGCCCGCCAGATTGACCACGGCCAGATTGACGACGCGCGTAAACCAGTTGTCCTTGGCATATTCGTTCAGGTACACCCCCGCCAGCACGCCGATGGGCGCGGCGATCATGAGTGAAATGAAAACCAGGTAAAACGTGCCGATGAGCGGAGCCCAGACGCCGCCGGCGGTCATTTTGTGTTGGGGGTTCTCGAAAATAAACGACGGCGAGAGCACTGGCCAGGCTTTGTAGAGTAGGTGTCCCAGGATTAGCACCAGCGGCACGACCAGCATCATGGTCATCACGCCGAACACGACCTGCGCGATCCGCTCGTTGCGACGCTTGTGTCGATCGACCGGCGTGGCCGAAAAGACTTCTCGCACCGAAAGGGTCAGATGCTCGCCAGGTGCCAGTTGGATCCTGCCGGTGGCATCGAGCTTGGACACGCCGGAAAGTGCGGACTCCAAGTCGGGCCACGGGAGCTGCGCCGTGCCGACCGCCAGGTCCGACGCTCCCAGCGGATCGACGAAGAATTCGTATCGCGGCGGCTTTCTTTTCGACCCAGCGCTACTTGCCGTGGCAAGGGCGCAGATATCCACGCGGTCGTATCCCGACAGTTTCTTCACCGATGGGGCATCGCCACTGTGCCGCTGGGCGATGTTTTGGAGCGCGTCCTGCACGCTCCGCAGGGGCCGCCCGGGGGTGCCGTCGCCGGGATCGCCGTTGGTGCGCGGCGAAACGTAGTAGCGAAAGTGACCAGGGTGCTTGTCAGTCATTTTGCCTCCCCCGGACGCCGCGAACCACAAGATCGGCCGTCAGGTTGACCACGAAGGCGATTACGAACAGCAGGATGCCAATGACAAACAGCACCCGATAGTGGTCGCCCCCTTTCACAGCCTCACCCAGCTCGGCCGCGATCGTGGCCGTGAGCGTTTGCACGCGATCGAGCGGGCTGTGCGGAATCTGATTGGCGTGTCCGGTAGCCATCAACACGGCCATCGTTTCGCCAATCGCCCGGCCAACACCCAGCAGCACGGCGGCCAACAAACCATTCTTGGCAGCCGGAAATAACACGCGGTAGACGATCTCCCAGCGGCTGGCTCCCAGCGCTAGCGCCGCTTCCCGATACGAATCGGGCACGGCCTTGAGCGAGTCTTCGCTCACCGACACGATTACCGGCACGCTCATTAGCGCCAAGATGATGCTGGCATTGAGCACGTTCAGGCCGACCGGCGCGCCGGTGACGGCGATGATGATCGGGTTGAGCATCATGTAGGCGATGAATCCCCACACGATGGACGGGATGGCGGCCAACATCTCGATGGCGATCTTGAGCACTTCCTTGATCTTCGGCGTGCAGAACTCGGAGACAAACACCGCGGCGCCCAAACCGAGCGGCACGGCGATTGCCATCGAGAGCACCGTCACCGAAGCCGTGCCGGCCAGCAGGCCCAGGATGCCGTATTGCGGCGTATTGGCCACGGGCGACCAGCGGGTGCTGGTGAAGAATTCCGTCAGGTTCAGCCCGTTGAACAGGTAGGGCGCTCCTTCGCGGAAAACGAAGAAGAAGATGCCGAACACAAAGAAAATCGCGCTCCAGCCGCAAAGCCGGATCAGCGTCTCGATCGCCAGCTCGGGCAATCGCCTCCAGCGCGACGTGTCGCGGCGGGTGATCCGCTGTCGCTCGGGAGTGGTCGAGATCGTGGCCATGATGCAGCGTAGCGCGAAGTCGCTCGGAGGGCGGGTTACTCTTTGGTGGCAGAAGATTCATCCGCGGCCGCCGTCGGAGCAGTGTCTTCGTCGCTGGCCGCGTCGTTGGCGGCCGAAACGTCGGCCGGTTGTTCGCTCGCTTTGGGGGCGCCAAGCTCATTCGGCACGTAGCCGACCTCTTCGACGATCCGCTGTCCCTCGGGGCCCATGACCCAATCAATAAACTCTTCGACCGAACCAGTCGGCTCGCCTAGTGTGTAGAGGTACAGCGGCCGTGAAATGGGATAAGTTCCGTCCAGGGCCGACCTGATTGAAGGCTCAATGCCCGGCTCGCCTTTCTTGGCTGAAACCTTGAGCATCTTCACCTGGCCCGGCTGGTAGTAACCCATGCCGCTGTAGCCGATTGCACAGGGCGTGTTCGACACCAGGGCCACGACGTCGGACGAACCGCTTTGGGCCGTGGTGCCTTGTTTGTATTCGCGGTTCTTGCCGAGTACCGTGTCGCGAAAGTAGACATAGGTGCCCGAGCTGTTTTGGCGACTGACGCGCACGATCTCACCCCCGGCGCACTGTGGGTTGTCGACTCCCAATTCTTGCCACTTGGAAATCTTGCCTCCTTCGCCATAGATTGCGGCCAACTCCTCGATCGAGATCGAATCCATCGGGTTATCCTTGTGCACGTAGATCGCCAGGGCGTCGCTGCCGACGATAAATTGCTTGGGCTCCTTGCCGGTGTTCTTTTTCGCCAGCTCGAACTCCTCTTCACTCATCGCGCGGCTGGCCGGCGCGATATCGACCTTGCCGCTAATCAGCGTGGCAATGCCCACGCCCGATCCGCCGCCGCGCACCTGCGCTGAAATGTCCGGGTGATCCTTTTGGTATTCCTCGGCCCAGGCCTGGGCCAGGTTGACCATCGTATCGGAGCCGGTGATGCGAATCGTGCCATCGTCGCGCTGGCCCGAGTTGGAAAAACAGCCGAGCGTTGCGGCCAGCAACACGGTGCCGATGGCGATCAGCGCGCTACCCGCGCGGCGAGTGAAAAATTCCGTACTGATCCGTGCCATGGAGTGTTCCCTTCCGCCCGTCACATCGGGCGCAGATTTGAAGTTGGTTGGCGCGCAACCTGACCGCCTAGCGTTTCAGAGCGTGAACCCAAGCGCGAGAGGACACAGGGGCAGACGCGGGCAATATCTTACCGCCGTCCACCCGAGATAGCGCCCCGATTGAAACATAACTGGGCAGCACATCCATCCCGCGCGCCGTCGAACTCCTCGAAGCGGCACCTCAGTTCTTCCCTCTAAATTTCGCCCTCATCATACGGGGCAATTGTTAGGGTTTTGTTAGGGAGCGGGGGAGGTAGTGTGTGACTACTGCGTTGCTGAGTTTCTTCCCGGCACTTCGGGGGGGCGTGGAGTTCGCTGCTGATTGATCCAGCGGAATCCGTCATTTCCCCAGTACGCCGTCTGCTCGTTTTATCTCTCCGCCGGTGCACGCCGACATGCCGGAATTCATGCCACTTCCGAGATTGCTGGCTTGCGGCGGGTCGCTAGCTGCCAGATCAGCCGCAAATCGCCGTACCCGGGACCATAGTCGTTGGGGTGGGGTCAAAATTCTTTGTCCGTCGTTGGCGTGTGCTGCCGGAACGATGACGTAGCCGCAACGGCAGCATCACACGTGGCGGCGAAGCCGGCGAAACGAGACCACCGAATGGCAACATCTCTTAACCTAGTGCCATTCCCCCGGTATACTATACGCATGTGTAGTATCTGCCATCGGAGGGCTTTGCGTCATGGATGTCGCGGCATTCTTGAACCGGATTCGCTGCCAGGACTTTTACGCCCAGCAGATTGAGCACGTCGAGGTGCTTCCCGAGCGGCCGGGAACGTTTGTCCAGCCGAGTCGACCCCTGCCACCGGTGCTCGCTGAAGTGCTCGCGGCGCACGGCATCCAAGAACTCTATTCGCACCAGGTGGCAGCGCTGGAACTGGCGCGCGAAGCGCGAGATCTGGTTGTCGTCACCGGCACGGCCAGCGGCAAGACCCTCTGCTACAATCTGCCGATTCTGGAAACCGCACTCGAAGATCCCGACGCCCGGGCGCTTTATTTGTTTCCCACCAAGGCGCTTGCGCAAGATCAACACAAGGGGCTGCTCGATCTGGTTGGCGGCAGCTTGCAGGCGATCGACCGCGTGCGATCGGGCGTGTTCGATGGCGATACGCCCGTTGCCCAGCGACGGCGCATTCAGGCCGAGTCGCAACTCGTGCTGTCGAATCCCGACATGTTGCACGCCTCGATCCTGCCGTACCATCCGAAGTGGGCCCGCTTCTTCAGTAATCTCCGCTACGTCGTCGTCGACGAAATCCACACCTATCGCGGTATCCTGGGTGCGAACGTCGCCTGCGTGTTGCGGCGGCTCGAGCGCGTCTGCGAACACTACGGAGCGAAGCCCGTGTTTCTGGCGGCCAGCGCCACGATCGCCAATCCGGGCGAGTTGGCCGGTAAGTTACTCAACCGCGACGTGGCCGTGGTCGACGGCGACGGCGCGCTGCGCGGCCGCAAGTATTTTGTCCTCTGGAACCCCAGCCCGCTCGGCAACGATCGGCTGGCCCGTCGCAGCGCCACGGACGACGCCGTGCTGCTAATGACCGAAGCCATGCTCGACGGGGCCCAGGCGCTTACCTTTACCCGCACGCGGCAGGCCGCGGAGCTCGTGCATCGCTACGTGCAAGAGCGGCTCGCGGCCAATCACTCGAAACTCGCCGGCCAAATCCGGGCCTATCGCGGCGGCTACTTGCCGATCGAGCGGCGCGAGATCGAATCACAACTGTTCGGCGGCAACCTGCGTGGCGTGGCTGCCACCAACGCCCTTGAACTGGGCGTCGACATCGGTTCGCTCGACGTGGCTCTGCTGGCCGGCTATCCCGGCACCATCGCCAGCACCTGGCAGCAGGCCGGGCGCAGCGGTCGGCGGCATGACGAGAGCGTGGCGATTCTGTTGGCCGGCAATGACCCAGTCGATCAGTATCTCTCACGCCATCCAGAATACTTCTTCGCGCAGTCGCCCGAGAACGCGGTCGTCGATCCGGAAAACCCTTACGTGCTGGCCAATCACCTGCAAGCCGCGGCCTTTGAGTTGCCGCTGGCCGAGGCCGACGTCGATCGCTTCGGCCCCTTGGCGATGCCGATTGCCGGCGTGCTGGGCGACAGCGGCGAACTGACCGAAGTGGGCGGCGAGTATTTCTACTCCGGCGGCAGCCAGAATCCAGCCCAGCGGATGAGCCTGCGCCATATGAGCGATAACACGTTCTCGATCGTGCTGAAGCGCGACAAGCCGCGAGCGGGCAAGCGGCCGCAGGATCACGAGGTGATCGCCAATGTCGATTCGATCAGTGCTCCTGAGTTGGTCTACCCCGAGGCGGTCTATCTGCACAATGGCGAGAGTTATTTCGTCCGCGAGCTCGACCTGGTGGGCAAGGTGGCCTACGTCGAACGACACGAGATGGACTATTACACGCAGGCCGTGCTCGAATCGAGCGTGAAGATCAAGGACGAACGCCGGCAGCGGAGTGGCGTGCCCGGTTCGCTGTTGGCCTTTGGCGAAGTGGACGTCACTTGGCAAACCGTGGCGTTTAAGAAGATCAAGTTCGGCACCCGCGAAAACATCGGCCTGGGCCCAGTCGATATTCCGGCGCAGACTCTGCCGACCACCGCCGTATGGCTGGCGCCCGACGATGCCCTGCGAAAGCAAATGAAAGCCGCCGGGCATCGCACCAGCGAAGGGATGACGGGCCTGCGGAACCTGGCGATGGTCGCCTTGCCGATGGTGGCGATGTGCGACAGCCGCGACCTGGGCGGCATCGTCGACAGCAAGAACCTGGGCCGCAGCACGATGATTCTCTACGACCGCTATCCCGGCGGCCTGGGCTACTGCGAAAAAGGGTTCGCCCGCCTGGAAGACGTGTTGGCGATTTGCCGACAGATGGTCAGCGAGTGCCCCTGCGAAGAGGGCTGTCCGAGCTGCGTCGGCCTGCCGAATTTGCGACCGGCGATTCACAGCGACCCGGATCTATCGCGCGGTTATCCGATGCCGAACAAGCCGGCGACGATTGCGCTGTTGGAGATGCTGTGCGCCGATCACCCGAGCAGCATCCCGGCTCCCGTCGTATAGCCCGGAGGCACTGCCGACGGCGTTGGATGTTTGCATTTGATCGCGGTCCAAATTACGGCGTCGATGGCCGGCGGCGCAAGGGTTCTCACACCACGCGATCGCATGCGCAGCGAGTTTAACCCGCCAGCGACGGTCAATGCCGGAATCGTCGCGGCGAACGAACGCGTGCAACACCGTCGGCGTTGCCTCCGGGCTAAACGGGTGGCACGTGCTAGCGTTTCAGCGCGCGGATCATCGCTTTGAGTTCGTCGAGTTCGCGTTCGAGTTTCTGCACGGCGGGGTCGGCGGCGTGCTCTAGTTGATCGATCAATTTCGGGTCGGCTTCTTCGTGCCAATCGCCGATGGTGACGCTCAAATTAGTATCCCGGGAAGCTTCGACGACCGCCTGCTGCGCTTCCGTGAGTGTGAGTCCTTGCACGTGAACTTTAATGCGATGCTCGGCGGGAATGCGTTCTCCCTTGACCTGGCGGTAGCCTATGAACTTCTCTATGTCGCCTTCTTGATTCACTTTGTAGGGCGATCCATCGAAAGGATTTCCCTGATTAAGAAGCAGATGATCACCCGTTCGGATTCGGTAGTCGGGGCCGGGCTCCTTTCCGGGACCGAACACGGCTCGTCCTCGTTTCTTGATGTGTGCCGATGGAAGTGCCTTGCGACCGGAAGAGTACTTGTGCAAGTGCGCCCGATGCTTGGCTAGGTGCGCTCGAACGACTTCGGCGGCCTGTTGTTCGGTATTGCCGGCGATCGCGACTCTTTCCCGGGACAGCAGAACCTGGCCGTCCGGCTCGATGAGATAGGCTCCCCACGAGTCCGATCCCAGCCAAATCTCGATCGTATCCAGCGGCGCAAGTTTCACTGGCTCAGTGGATAATACCGCGCTCGGGGGTTTACTATCTGCCCAGTGCTCCGCTGTCACCACACCATTGTCGTGTCCAACATAGGTCAGGAGCACCTTGGGATTTTTTTCGAACTCTCGCAGCTCGTGTTCGATATGTTTGCCGGCCTCGATCAAGGTCATCCCGGCGACGTGGATGCGGCTCTTGGAGCCGTAGGCCGCGGAAATCGGCAGGTTGCCGTCGGGCTCCACCGTTTTGCGTGGATCGTAATGCGTCGGATAAACCGCCAGACCGAGATTAAGAATATCCCCGGGTCGGATTCTGCCGGAGAAGGGGACATCAGTTACGAGTTGCTTGCTAGGATCTTGCGCTTGCGAGGATTGTCTCTGCAGTCTTTTGAGCACCTGGGGGCGAAGTTCTGCCACGCGCTCGTTTTTCGTTTCTTCCAGCCTGAGGATCTCGCGTTGGAGTATGTTGATATATTCCGCAATTTGTGGTGAGTCGGCAGGGACAGCTTTCACCCGCTCGAGATAGTTCAAGTACCCCCGCAACTGTTCCGAAAGTTTTGCAATGACAGGGTCCTTTTCGAGCAGCATATCCACCGCCACATCCGGCGAAGATACTTGCGCCGCCGATTCGGCGCCCGATTCTGCCACCGCCGTAGGCTCGGCGTCTTTCGCTAGGTCTCGGAGTCGACCTTCTAGCCTCAAGATCTCTCTTGAGAGGGTCCTCGCCTTTTCTTGATCTTCTGGAGCCTCCCGTAGTCGTTCCAGCGTCTCGCGATAGACTTGAACTCGTTGCCCAAGCAGAGCCTGGAGCTGTTGCGGCGTCCATGCAATTCCTGCTTCGCTGGCCGCTGCCGACTGAATGGCGGATTTGCGTACTTCCGCCCGCCGCTGCTCGAGCTGCTTCTGTGTTTCTTTAATCTTCTGCTTCAGCTGTCCGTCGGGCTCTATCACGCCTAAGGATTGGAAGTCGAGCAGTGCTTTTAGCCGTGTTTCCAAACGGCGGATTTCGGAATCGAGATGCACGGCCAGATCGGCAGCGCTATACCGACGCATGTTCTCTTGAATGCGCTCCGGCCGAAGTTCCAGCGGCACTTCGCTGTTCGCCGCACGCGGACCCACTGCCGTCCGAAGGATCTTACCCGTCTTGGGGTCGATCGACTCTTGATAGCGGATCCCGTTGATTTCGACGTAGGACAGCGGTTCGCTCACACTTGACTGCTGGACTGGGAGTTGCGAACTTTTTGCCCGACTCGGTTCGGCACGTAGACTCGCAACCGTGGCGACTGCCAGCAAACCAGAGAGCAGGAGAAGGACCCTCCAACGCTTCGGCGTTGCGCGTTCCAGCGGAGGGTGCTCTTCGACCAGCATAACGACTCTCCTATGCAACTCCGAACGGCGGCCGGCGATACCTAGGCCGGGGGCGAGATTTTGTCGCTTCATTTTTTGCGTAACACCGGTGAGGAACTCGGCGTAATCTTCCGGCGTGCCGGCGCCGGAGGCCGCGGCGTCGGCCAGGTAGTCTTGCGACAAACGGAGTTGGCTGCGCAGCAACCACACCAGCGGCTGATGAAAATGCAGGATTCGCGCCAGTCCGGCCAGTAGCCAGACACCGACGTCGCCGCGTGAAACGTGCGACCACTCGTGCGCGAGAGCGAATCGCCGTTGCTTGTGATCGCCCGATTCGATCAGCGATTGCGGCAAAACGATCGTCGGCCGCCACCAGCCGAATGCGCACGGCTGCGCCGCCCGCGACGAAACCAGCAGCCGCACCCGATCACTCGCCGGGCCAGCCAAATCGCGCAGTACGTTTCGCAGGTGTTCGTCCGCGACTTGTGACGAAGCGACCAGTCGCCGCATCGACCAGACGCCCAACAACGACCAGCCCAGCATCGCGGCGACGCCGCCCAGATAAATCGCAACGACCCATAAGCGATAGTCCGCCAGTCGTTCCGCCGGTGGGCTGGCATTCGTCGCGTGGAATTGGTCCGGCGAGCGTTTGGTCGTTGGCGACGAGACACGCGTGGCGTGGGGTGGCGCATCATCGCTACGCAACGGGGTGGCTTCAGCGGCAACCATCTGTGGAGAATTGATCGCGGGCGGTGTTTGGACGTGGATCGGGGGTACGTCCGCATGATTGGCAGTGCGGCCGCCCGGCAATGCCGAGGGCTTTGCAGAATGCAGCTTTTCCAAAGGGCTCCCAGTTTCTGGCTTTGCCGGGAAGGCCTTCACTTCGGTCCCGTCGGGCTCGACTTCCCACGCCGGCAACACCGCCACCCGCGGATACCCCGGCACCAACGCGATCGCGGGCAGGGCCATCAGCCCAATCATTGCCCATTGGATCACGCCGATCCGCCGCGCCGGCTGACGCAGTATGCAGACGGCGCACCACGCCAGAGCGCTCAACAGCAGGCTGCACAGCGAAACATGCAACAGCAACTCGTACAGGGCGACGTACCACGGCATGGCTATTTCCCCTTGGATCGTGTTTTCGCTTTCCGTCGGCGGGCCTCGACGATGATCTTTTCTAGATGCTTGAGCTCCTCGTCGCTCACATTTTTGGCGTTCAGCAAGCTGACGACGAACTGATCGAGAGCCCCGTCGAACACGCGGTCGAGCAGACGCGAGGTTTCACGGTCGCGGGTGTGACGCGGCGCGTAGACGAAGGTGCGGCCCCGGCGCTCATGCTTCACCAGCCGTTTATCGTCCATGATCCGCAGCAGCGTCTGCACGGTGTTGAACGCTAGCTCGCCGCCGGGCGCCATCCGCTCGTGCACCTGCCGCACGGTCGAAGGACCCAGTTCCCACAGAATCTTGAGAATCTCGAGCTCGCGGCCCGAGGGATTAAGTTCGGCCAAGACGAGATCCTTTCGCGCTGAATAACCTAAATGATTAGGTCATTGTGCCGCGCGAGAACAAACCTGTCAACGTCAAGAACCGAAAGTATTAGGTATTGATCCTGCAACGCATGTTTAGCCAGGAGGCAACGCCGACGGCGCGACGGTACGTCGGTAACTGGGCCAAGCGCCATCGGCGTTGCCTCCGGGTTGAGCCCGTGGTGCGAATGTTTACTGCGCGGTTGAGAGGACGCACCGCAGGCCCACGGCGTCGTCCTTCATTTCGCGCTTCGCCGCGCGGCGATAGCTGCTGGTGAGCTGCTCGGCGGGGTCCTTCCAACTGCCGCCACGAAGAACGCGCCGGGTAGCGTCGCCGCCGCTGGTCCAGGCAGTGCCGTCGGTCGGTGCCCCGGTGTAGTCGTCGTGCCACGTGTCGGCACACCATTCCCACAGATAACCATGCACGTCGTACAGCTTCCAGGGGTTCGGCTTCAGCGCGCCGACCGGCGGATCGTTGCCCGCTGCGTTTCGCGTGCTCCAGGCGTGCTCATCGAGCTGATCGACGTCGTCGCCAAACGAATAACGCGTCGTCGTGCCGGCGCGAGCCATGTATTCCCACTCTGCCTCGCTCGGCAGCCGCACGACTTGCGCGGGCGTGATCAGCTTCGCGGCCCGCAATTGTTCCGTCACGCGGCGGCAAAACTCAACCGCATCGTCCCAACTGAGCATCTCGGCGGAATTTCGCGGCCCTTTCCAGCGGCTGGGATTCGTACCCATCACCGCCTGCCACAAGTTCTGCGGCACTTCGTAGCGGGCAATGGCAAGCGTTGCCGAAAGCTCGACGCGGTGCCGGGGACATTCGGAGGCCGGGCCATCGTCGCTGCCCATCTCGAAGTTGGCCGGATAAACGCCCTGTCCCGGCGTTATTTCGACGAATTCGCCGCGAAACGTTTGGAGCAACTCCAACTCTTCGCCCGCCGGCTCGGCCGCCGCGACTGGTGAAGGCGCCGGCAACAGAACGGCGCAGATTGCTACAAGTCCGCAGGCGATCATTCGCATGGCGTGACCTCCGGAAACGATGAGAGGTCTTACGTGCCGCGGCCGTTGCCACCGGGGCCATCTGGCGAGTGCTGGCCGAACAAGTTGCCAGACAGAAATGCGTCGGCCATGGCGAGGGGAACCTCGGCCTCGGCCAGAATGACGCGAGCGCGGTTTTCGGCGACGCGCGCTTTCATTTCCTGTTCGCTGGCGATCGCGTTCGCTCGACGTTCCTCGGCCTTGGCCCGAGCAACGCGCGTGTCGGCCTCGGCCTGATCGGCCTGCAGCCGCGCGCCGATGTTTTCTCCGACATCGATGTCGGCAATATCGATCGACACGATTTCAAACGCCGTATGCGCGTCGAGCCCCCGGTCGAGTACGGCCTTGGAAATCCGATGCGGGTTTTCCATCACCTCCAGATGACTTTGCGCCGAACCAATCGACGTGATGATGCCTTCGCCCACCCGGGCGATGATCGTTTCCTCGGTTGCGCCGCCGATCAACTGGGCCAGGTTCGTGCGGACCGTCACCCGCGCGCGAATCTTCAGTTCCACGCCGTTGCGGGCGACCGCGCTCAAGTGCGATTTCTTCGCCTTGGTCGGGTCGGGGCAGTCGATCACCTTCGGATAGACGCTCGTCCGTACGGCTTCGAGCACGTCGCGTCCGGCCAGGTCGATGGCGGCCGCACGGTCGAAGTCCAGGTCGATATCGGCCCGATGCGCGGCGATGATCGCGTTGATCACGTTCGGCACGTTGCCGCCGGCCAGGTAGTGGGCCTCGAGCCGGCGGGTGGTGATGCCGGTGGTTGGATCGTTCCCCACGCCGGCCTGCAGGGCCATGATCTTGGCTTTCAGAATCACCGCCGAGTTGACCTGCCGCAAGCTCATGCCGATCAGGCTCAGGAATCCGACGCGGGCATTCGACATGTACGCCTGAAACCAAAGCCGACCATAAGCCAGCACGGCCACGACGAACATGAACATAAACACCACGGCCAACAGCAGACCGAGCATGATGGCCCAGTGAACCGGAGTCGGGCCGCCGGCATCGGGAGCCTGAGCAAGCAGGGTCGGCCAAACGGAAGCCATCATGATCACCTCGCTCTCGTGCACGCTTGGAGGAGCCAAACTTTTGCAGGCTCGGGTACCGTTAAGCATATCCGACTCGCGGCCGCGCGAACAGCACGCGGCTACTCGATCCAGCCGCCGCCGAGCAATCGCTCACCATCGTAGCAGACGACGGCCTGGCCCGGCGCAACTCCAAACTGTGGCTCATCAAACGTCACTTGCAATCGCTGGCCTGGCTGGGCCACAACGCTGCCGGGCGCTGGCGCCGCGTTGTAGCGGATCTTGATGTGACACGGCCGGGGCTCGCGCGGCTCGGCCACTAGCCAATTGGTGCGATCGGCCGAGAGCGTGCGACGTCCGAGTTCTTCTTTGGAGCCGAGCACGACGCGGTTCGTATCGCGTTCGAGGCGGACGACGAACCGTGGTTCGCCCAGCGCGATGCCAACGCCCCTGCGCTGTCCGATGGTGAACCGCTCGAGCCCGTCGTGCGTGCCGACCACGCGGCCGTCAGACATCACAACTTCGCCGGCCAAGTCGGTGTCGGGCCGCTTGCGGCGGATGAACTCGGCGTGGTTTCCTGCCGGCACGAAACATATCTCCTGGCTGTCGCGCTTGTCGGCCACGGCCAGGCCCAACTCGCCGGCCATTTGGCGAATGTCGCTTTTCTGAAAGCCCCCCACCGGCAACAGCATACGCCGCAGATATTCGCGCTCGATGCCAAATAGCACGTACGACTGGTCCTTCGACAGGTCGACACCACGATATAGACCGGGCCCGCCGTCTGGATCATCTGCCAAGCGGGCATAGTGTCCCGTGGCGACAAATTCCGCCCCCACACTGTCGGCGTAGTCGAACAACCGGCCGAACTTGATCCAGTTGTTGCACATCACGCAAGGGTTCGGCGTGCGGGCGGCCGTGTACTCGTCGATGAAGTAGTCGATGATCCGTGCAAAGTCGGTCTGAAAGTCAATGGCATAGAACGGAATCTCCAGCCGATCGGCCACCCGGCGGGCATCCATCGCGTCGCTGGCGGTGCAACAACCCTGCTTGTGATCGGTGCGAATGCCAAGAACCGGCAGACCACCGGAGGGCTTATCCTCGGACGAACAATGTGATTCGGGCGGCTCGCCGTGTCGCATGAACACGCCGATCACGTCATGCCCGGCTTGCCTGAGCAAGTGTGCAGCGACGCTGCTATCCACTCCCCCCGACATGGCTAACACGATGCGCGACATAAGAAAAACCGGGGAACGACAGCACTGTGGGGCGAGGTTCGGGCAGCAAGGTCAAGTCTATCGGTGGCGTGAGTTTGGGGCAACCGAACAGCTGCCAGCATAGAACCATGGCTTCGAATTCTTCGAACGTCCCTGCGGTGGTTCGAACGCGATTCCCGGATACGATTAATGCGTTGAAGCTCATGGCTGGATTCCAGCAAAATAGCACGTGGTGTGCTCACAAGATTCCACGGTGCTGCACACATCACACCACTCGTGATGACCTGAACTTGGCGAGCTTGCGCCAGGCTACGGCCATTGCAAACAGCGCAGCCTCTCCGCACAGCAGCAGGCTCGCTGGTTCCGGGATCGCGGAAAATTCGACGTAGAAGCCGTCGTAGATCTGCGGGTCGCCTGGGGAGTCGTTCCATTCGCCACCACGAGCTGGATCAAATTGCAGGTAATCTTCACCGGGGTACGGGAAGCCGAATTGCGTGTTGTCGTAGTCGTTCGGCTCGTTGCCGCCCCAGTCCGAGTAGATCAGCGTGTGCCGAAGGGGATCGGGATACTGGCCCACGAAAAAGAGCTCACCCGCCTCGGGACCGACGACCCAACGCCACTCGCCCTCCACCGCGGCGTCGCTCCCCCCGAGCCAACCGCGCTGATCGAAGTTGTCGATGATGAAATTGTTCTCACCCTCGGAGGTGATCGTGGCGAGATATCCCGGTTGTCCGTAAAACGTAATGGCGGCGGCCAGTTCAGCCGCCTGTTGCCACGTCGTCGGCATATCGACGTACGTGTAGTAGTGGTCGTTGCCACCGTTGGTGACAGTCCACTGGAGAAACGCGCCGCGCGCTACCGCGGGCAAGAGCAAGAACAAAACGCACCACGACCGCAGAACGGCTGGCATGACACACCTCGCACGGAAATGAGATTTGGCGGATGTCCGTTTTTGATTGTCCGCGAGGCGCTCGAACCGAGCGTTGACTGGCGTGCGCCCGCGGAATCAATTCCGCCGTGGACTGGTAACGACGCGACTGGCGAAATCGTTTCCGTGTAGCAGTAGCGCCTCGGTGCGAGGTTGAGATTCGTGCCTGTTCCGCTGAGAGATGCATTCTATCAGGGGGGCAATATCAAGCCACAACGACGCCCAACGCTCCGTGGTATTCTTCGTCGCTGATGCTGCGAAGCGTGCCGAATCGACCGGCGAAACCGGCAACGCAGCGATCACGCACCACCCGCCCCCGCTCGATCTTGATCGGCGTGGTGCTGGGGAGAAGCCGGGCAAGTGGTGCGTAAGGGCCTCGCTCATGGAGTCGACACATTCGGCGGCTCGCCGAAATCAACCCATGTGCCGACTTGATGCTTGGGTGTTGGCGATGCCCTTGGCGTATGGTTCAGAATTGATAATATTTACAGTATATGCGATAAAAGATTTACAATAGTCACTTAATCTGCTAAAAACATCCATAAATGAAAGGTGGCTATGTCCAATATCGATGCACGCCCCGTGGGGCACGATTGTCCGTACTGTGGCGAGTCGATGCGGATTACGGAGATGACGTGTGATGCGTGTCGCGTCGCGGTTTGCTCGGCGTTTCCCATGTCGCGGCTGGCCGGCTTGCCGATTGAACATCAGCGGTTCATCGAGATGTTCGTGCTGGCCAGCGGCAGTTTGAAGGAAATCGCCGAACAAGTCGGGGTCTCCTATCCCACGGTTCGCTCGCGGTTGGACAAAGTGATCGAAGCGATACGTGGCGAAATCGCCAAGACCCAGCGTGTGCGCGGCAGCCTGCTCGATGCGGTCGAGCCGGGCAAAACCAACGCCGAGGATGCCGCGCGTCTGATCAAGCGAATTTGATAGCCGGTGCAATCATGCGTGAATCTCGCCCTACCGGAAAGGGACGGCTCGGTGCCAGCGCCGCCGCGGCGACCGACGATGCTCGGCTGGAACATGCCATGCAGAAGGCCGACGACCTGCTGGTCCAGTCGCTGCAGATCGAAGAACGCCAGCGTGCGCGGCGGAAATACCTCGTCTACTCAATCGTGGGAGGACTGACCATGCTTGCGATCCTGTGCGCTGTGTTGGTGGCTTTGACCATGGTGGGAACCGGCGCAGCTGCCCACGCCGACGAGTCGGCGGTGCTCACAAAACAAGGTTGGCAGCTCTGGCAGGCGCGCCAGGTGGACGAAGCTGCGCAAAATTCGAACAGGCCGTCAAGTTGGCTCCCAAGAACACCAGTGCCTGGAACGGTCTTGGCTGGAGTAATTTTAACTCGGGACGCAGCGCCGAGGCCGAGCAGGCCTTCAAGAAAGCCATCGCCCTGGAACCGAAGCATCCTGCCGCGCTCAACGGGTTGGGACAACTGGCGCTGCTGGATCGCAAGTACGACGTGGCCGAGAAGTATTTGCTCAAAGCCGCCCCGCAGGCGACGGCAGCCTGGTACGCACTGGCCAAGCTCTACCTGCTCGAAGGCAAATACGCACAGGCCCAGAAATGGGCGCAGAAGATCGTCAACTCGGGCGAAAGCGACGACGGTGCGAGGCAAATGCTTGCGGCCGCCAAGAACAGGCAGCTTCCGGACGAACTACGGCGGTTGATCGAGCCGCCAGCGCCGGCCGATTCGCAGGCCGAATTCATGCAAGCCTGGCGACTGTTTAATCAAGGCCGCAACGCCGAAGCGCGAGCTGTTCCAAAAGGTCCTGGCCGCAGATCCCGACAACCCCAACGTCTTGAACGGGCTGGGCTGGGCGCTGCTCAACAGCGGACTGCCGGAAAAGGCCAAGCCACATTTCGAAAAAGCGCTCAAGATCGAACCGGACGCCGCCGGCGTGCTCAACGGCATGGCTCGGGTGCTCAAAGCCGAAGGCAAGCTGGATGAAGCGATAAAGGTTTGGAAGCACATGCTTAAGGTGTCGCCCGGCCCGAACGCCGGCACGTACGGCCTGGCAGACGCGTATCTGGAGAAGCAGAACTACAACGAGGCCGTGCCGCTGCTCGAACAGTTGATCAAGTCCCAACCGCAGAACGCGCAGTTGCAGGCGAAGCTGGAGCTGGCGCGAGAGAAGGCCGGCTTGTGATCCAACAACTTACGCTGCGTTGCGTGAGGATGGGCAACTCACTGCCGAGGCTGCCAGTCGCCTTACCTGTCAGGATTTTGCACACCAAGCTCGTGCGCCACGTTGACCAGGTTTTGCCAGGTGTTGTCGTCGAGTTCAATGCCGCGTTCGAGCCGCTGGGCCTTGGTCCGCACTTCAATGTCGCCGGGGACCAGGATTTCGCCGCCGGGCTCCTGCGTGGGGCAACTTTTGACCCAGGCGATGAACTGCTCGACATCGGTGGCGAATTCGGCCGCGTCGCGAAACTTCTTGGGATCCATGTAGATCGAGAGCATGCCGTTGGCCAGCCGGCCGGCTTTGTTGGGGTTGCTGGCGCCGCCCCCGGTTAGCGCGCCGGCCATCATCTCGACGATGAAGCCCAGGGCGTATCCTTTGTGTCCGGCGATCGGCAGGATCGCGCCGGGCGGATCGGCGTAAAACACCTTGGGATCGGTGGTGGGCTTTCCCTCAGCGTCGATGATGCAGCCCTCGGGCACGCTCACGCCTTTATTGAAAGCGACGCGGAGCTTGCCTTCGGCGATCGTGCAGCTCGACATGTCGAGCAGAATCGGCTCACCGCCGGCGACAGGCACACCGGCCGCAATCGGATCGGCCGACAGCCGCCGCTGCTTTCCGCCGAACGGCGCCACCAAAATGCCCATGCCGCTGGTGTTCACGAAATGCAGCGACACGAGCCCTGACCGTGCAGCCAACAGCGGCCAGTCGCCGATGCGTCCCAAGTGCCCGGCATTGCGCAGCGCGACGACCGCAACGCCCTGCCCCGCACATTTCTCGATACCATATTTCGTGGCTTGTTCGCCGATTGACTGGCCAAAACCGTATTGCCCGTCAACGACGGCGATCACCTCGTTTTCGAAGTCGACGCGAATGGTGCGATTGGCCACGACTTTTCCAGCCTTGAGCCAATCGATGTACGATGGGACGCGGATTACGCCGTGAGAATCGTGCCCGACGAGATTTGCTTCGGTGAGATAGTGACCAATGCGGCCGGCCTCTTCAGCCGCGCATCCCGCGGCGGCAAAAATGTTGGCAGTGAATTCTTGGAGCTTGGCACGCTGGATGTTCATTGGGGAGAACCTGCAAGGATTTATTCGACGGGGACTAACTCGGGCGTGGTTACAAGCTCAAGTTCGTCGAGCGGATTGGGCAAAAACATCGCCACGATGCCCGCTGGCACGAACACGAAGCCGGTATAAAACAGCGCCGTGCGAAAGTCGCTGACCTGGCTGTAGAGACCGAAGAACAGCGTGCCTACGGCGGCGGCGATGCGACCGATGTTATAACAAAATCCGGCGCCGGTCGTGCGAAGTAGTGTGGGAAATAGCGGCGGCAAATACATGGTGAACAGTGCGAACAACCCTGACGAAGCGCCCAGGATCGGCCAAAGCCACATCATCTGGCGGTAGTCTCGCGGCGTTGAGTACGTGAACAGCAGTGTCGCGGCATAGACCAGGCACAGCGACGCGATCGACGCGCGATAGCCGATCCAGCGGGCGAGCCAGGCGGCGAAGAAGTTTCCGACGATCGATGAAACCATCAACAGAGCGAATGCTTGGCTCACGAGCTGGCTTTTCTCGGCGGGTGTCCAGGCGAAAATTTCCGGCAGGTTCCGCAACTGCTGCACGCTCCAGAATGCGAATGCCCAGTGCGCCGAAAGCGACAGCGCACAAACGGCGATCGTGAGCAAGGTAGTTCGTCGCACGTCACCGCGAAACAGTTCCCAAATGCTTGGATCGACCTCGCCGCCGGCCGATTTCGCCGCGTGCCAGGCTTCTGTTTCGGGCACCGCGCGGCGAATCCAAAGCGTAATCAGCGCCGGCAAGATACCGACCAGAAACACGTACCGGTGTTCGAAGCCCGAGAGCAGGTACGCGGCTACGGTGGCCAGCACGATGCCCAAGTTGACACCGGATTGCAGCACGGCAGCGAGCCATGGTCGCCAACGCTTGGGCCAGGTTTCCGAAAGCAGCGCCGCGCCAACGGCCCATTCGCCGCCGATGCCCAGCGCTGCGAGGAAACGAAAGATGAGCAAATGCCACCAGGCTTGCGCAAAGAACGATAGTCCGGTGAAGACGGCATAGGTCAGGATCGTAAGCACCAGCGCCCGGCTTCGTCCGAGCCGATCGCCGATTCGTCCAAAGAACCCGCCGCCGAGCGCCCAGCCAAACAAGAAGGCCGCCTGAATATAAGCCGCCCGGGTGCCGACCAGCGGATCCGTTTCATCCACGGCCATCAACGTCGCCACGAATGGCAACGCCACAAGCGTGTAGAGGTGCATGTCCAGCCCATCAAACAACCACCCCAACCAGGCGGCAACGCCGCTCTTCCACTGCGCGGCAGAGAGGTCGCGCAGGTGGTGGGTCGCAGTCGGTTCGATGGCAGACGTGGAATCAATCGGAGGGTTGGGCATCAGCGCGAGGGAGTCGCCGGGAAGTTGGCTTTCGTAGGCAGAGGCATCGCCGCGTGCGAGCCAGGATACTTAACCACTCCGTTGGTTGCTAGCTGGGCAGCGGAGGTTGCGTGGCTGAGTCCCCGTGGAACCTGCTAGCAGCTTGCGATCGTGAATACGATCATCTTGCGCGACTATCACAACCGATAATCGAGATAGGTTCCTTGGAATCGTCAGTGTTTGATGCGGGAGTAGGCGTATGAGCCGGCTTGTTGCCAGCGCGATGGCGGGGCTGCTTATTGCAGGGATGGTCGGCTGCTGCGCTGGTCCAAAGCGGTTCTATCAGAACGCTTACGGCTTCAATAACCCGAACATCGAGCACTACCAACCGGGGCCGCCGGCGCCAGCGACAACTCCGCCCGGTTATATTACGCCGGCCGTGGAGCCCCCTCCGCCCGACGTGGCCCAATAGCTCGCACCTTACCCGGTAGCAGTGCCGGCTGCGCTTTCAACCGCGCAAAAAATGTGGCCAGATGGCATCGCTGACGAAGAGGCCTGCCTTCGTGAGTTTCACGCGGTCGTTGTCATCGCTGAGTAGGTGGTGCTCGACAAAATCTGCCAGCGGTTTGGCGACCAGCTCGTCGATCGTATAGCCGCTCCGCGCGGCAAATTCTTGACGCTTGACTCCATCGAGACGTCGCAGCCCAAACACGAGCAGTTCCCGAGCGCGATCCTCGGGAGCCAGCGTTTCGCTTTCCGCGACCGGTGACTCGCCGGCCAGGATACGCTTGAGCCAGGTTGTCGTGCTACGGTGGTTCATCTCACGGCGGCCGTTCACATAGCGAGCCGCGCCGGGGCCGGCGGCGAAGTACCCACCACCAGCCCAGTAGGCTTCGTTGTGCCGGCAGCGATGGCCCGGCCGCGCGAAATTCGACACTTCGTAGTGTTCGAACTTACCCTCCGCGAGCGCATTGATCGCCAATGCATACATCGTCCGCTCGGTCTCCTCTTCGAGGCGCTTCAGGTCGCCCGCGAGCAGCCGGCTCCAATACGGGGTGCCGCGCTCGAATGTCAGACCATAGGTCGAAACGTGCTCGGGCCGTAGCGTCAAGACGGAATCGAGATCGCGCTGCCAGACATCCAGAGTTTCGCCGGGAGCGCCGAAGATCAAATCGAGTGACACGGCCGCAATTCGTTGTCGAGCAACTTCCATGGCGCGGATGATGGTATTTGCGTCATGATCGCGCTCGAGCAGCGCGAGTTTGGCCGTATCGAACGACTGCCCGCCGAGGCTGAGGCGATTGACGCCGCTCTCGGCCAGCAGAGCAACCTTCTCGAGGGTCAGGTCCACCGGGTTGGCTTCAACGCTGAACTCTCCCCCAGCCGCCAGCGGAAACCAGCGGCGAGTTGTTTGTAGAAGCGTCTCCAAGGCATCGAGCGGCAAATGCGTTGGCGTGCCTCCACCGAAGAACAGGGTGTCGACCTCGCGCGGCTCGCCAAGCCGGCGTAGTTCCAGCTCCATGGCCCGCAGATAGTCGGCGATCAAATCGTCGCGTCCGGCCACCAGCGTGAAATTGCAATATCCACACCGATGGCGACAAAACGGCACGTGGACGTACGCGGAACGCGGGGCTGGGAAGTTGGTCTGCATGTGCGAACAAAGATAGGGAACAACGGCGCGCGGCGGTCGGTCGAGCCGCCGCTACATTCTACGCGAGACTGCTCCGGCGGAGGGAATGGGCGAAATTACCCGCCGACTCAAAGCCAGAGTTGCAGCCGGCCGTCGAGCATGTCGGGGACCATACGGGCGACGGTATCGCGGATGCGCTTGATGCTATAGCGGGTGCTGAAGTGCGAGGCGATGACCAGTTCGTTCTTGAATCGCTCGCGGCGCTCGAGGACGTCGTCGAGATGGATGTGGCCGAACTTGTGGATTTTCTCCTTGCGATGCGAAGGGGAGACAAACGTCATCTCCATCACCAACACGTGGGCCTCGTACATGGCGGGGCAATGGTCGAGCCCATCCGGGGCGCTGTCGCCCAGATAGGCAAACCGCGGGATGCGTTTCTCCTCAGTCACGTCGGTGCCTCCCAGCCGCAGATCGCGAATCTGTGGGCCGGCGAGCCCCTGATATTCGGACTTGAGCTTGCGCCGGCGCTCCCAGACGACGAAGCCCAACGACGGCACGGTGTGCTTGGTTGCCGAGACGGTAACAACGTGTTCGCGGGAAAGTTCGATTTCGCTGCCAGGTTCGATGCCTACCAGCTCGCAGGGCATCCGCCCCCGATCGAGCCGTGTGAACAATCGTAAAATCTTGTGCACCGGGTCCACCGCGGTCGTGGGCAGGTAGATCGTCGGCGGTTCCATTTTCATCATCCGCCGCCGCGCGACGTAGACCGGAATCGAGGCGATGTGGTCGAGATGCGCGTGGGAGACGAACCAGGTGGGCGTCGACATGAACGCCCACGGCTGTGCCCCAAGATCAAAGCCGATTTTGAGTTCCGGCACGCGCCAATAGGTTTGCACCGCGGCGCGAGAATAGCCCTCGATCGTCAGGTCCTTGTGGACCAACGTTTTGACGGGCATGTTGTGGACCATGGCGCGCTCGGAGGGAACAACCGGCTGGCGGAGAATTCGTCAGTTTAGAGGCGTCGGCGAGAAGGGGAAAGGGGCGATAGGTTTTGACAGGGATGTTCTGTTTCCAAGACATTGCCGATCGGACCGCGGCGTTGCGGTGTTATATTCAAATGAGGATGAGCATTTCCCGGAGGTTCACATGATTCGGCGGGTGGCTAGCGGTATTGCTTGGGGCGCGGTCGCAACTGGCGTGGTATCGCTGATTTTTTTGTCGCCGATCGTGCAAGTGCGGGCGGACGAGAATCCTCAGTTGGCGGCTGACAAGGGGGCGCTCGCGCCTTTGCAGACTTACGTCGGCCAGTGGCGCGGCGTGGGGCTGCCCAAGCGAGGGTCCAATCAAGGGGCCTGGACAGAGCTTACTGAGTGGTCGTGGCATTTTGCGGACGGCCGCGCGGAACTGGTGGCGACGCTCGACCGCGACAAGTATTTCGCGCGGCTACAGATTAAGCCGGGCGACGCGCCGGAAACTTTTGTCGTGCTGGGTACGATCGCGGACGGCACCGAGGATGCGACGTTGCGGTTCGAGGGCAGGCTTCGCGATGGCGTCCTGATCGCTGTCTCACAGGCGGCAAACAGCGACGAGCCGGCACGGATCACCGTGCGACTGGTGGCGGGCGGCGATCGGATGCTCGTGCTGTACGAAAAGCGGCTCGGCGAGGCGACGTTCGGGCGACTGGCCGAAGTTGGTTCGACACGCAAAGGGAGCGGTTTCGCCAAGACGGCGGCCAGCGGTCCAGAGTGCGTCGTGACTGGCGGACTGGGAACAATCGCCGTCGAGTTCCAGGGGAAGACGTACTATGTCTGTTGCGGCGGCTGCCGCGACCTGTTCAACGACGATCCGGACGGCGTGCTGGCGGACTATCGCGAGCGGAAAGCAGCCGAGCGGGCACGAAAAGCGAAGCAGTAAAGGCTAGCCCCATGCCCATACCTAGAGCCCAGCACTGCATATCCTCGCGAGTGAACCCGGCGAGTTGCTTCACGCGGTGTTTCAGGCCGCGCGTCGGAGCGACTCTTCCGCCAGTTCCACTTCGGCGAAAGCCACGGCGGCGCGGGGTTCGATGAGCACGCGCGGATCCTCCGGCAGCGGATGTTTACGATTGCGCGTCATCCAGGTTAGCGCCGCCGGCAGCATGACAAGCGAAGTGAACAGACAACAAGTCACCCCGAGCGTAAGCACGCGGCCCAGGCTTTGCAGGCCCTGGTGCGTGGCGATCATTAGCGATCCGAAGCCCACCAGCGTAGTCAGCGCGTCGACCAGCACAGCCACTGCCGTGCCCGCCGACATGCGATAGGGCCCCTGCGTTTCGCGATACTCGTGCAGGATGTGCACGCCATAGTCGACGCCAATGCCGAGGATCAACGGCAGCGCAATCAGGTTGGCAGGGTTCAGCGGGATGTTGAGCCAACCGAGCAGCCCCAGCATTTGCAGGATGCCAATGCCGAGCGGCACAGCTGCCAGCGCGGCCATGCGCAGGCTCTTGAAGTCGAGTACCAGTACGGCCAGGATGACGAGCAGCGCGTAGATCGCAGCCTCTTGGTAGCTTCGCATCATTTCCAGCGAAGCTTCGTGGGCTTGCAGCGGATTGCCCGTGGCGTGCGGATCGACGCTGCGCACTTCGTTGACGAAGCGCCGCAGGGCCATCGTGTCCCAGATGTCGCCGCGACCGTAAATCTTGAGCAGGTGCTTGCCGTGTTGACCGACAAAGCGGTCGACAAGGCTGGCAGGCAGGTCGGTGAGCGCGGGCGGGGCTGGATTGGCGATGCTCTTGAGGATGTGCAGGCGACTGAGCAGATCCCCGGCCATTTCCTGTTGGAATCGGGTGAGCAAGGCGTAGCAGTCAGTGGTGGGGAGCCGGCGAAGGAGGTCGCGCACGGCCTCGAGTTGTCGCACGCTCCGCTCGTCGTACCGCGAATTGGCTAAAACCTTTTGGAGTTCGCCGAGTACTTGTCCGAGCGCCTCGGGCGTGTCGACCGTGATCTGCGCTGGCCGCTCGGGCAGCGTGGCCAGGCGATGGCCGATCTGGTCGATGATCGGCTGTTTGACCTTGTCCGCCACCGGCAATAGCGAGACGATCTCCTCGGTCCGTTCAACCGAACCGAGCTGCAGGAACTTTTCCTTGCGTTCGAGCAACTCTTCGCGGCTGTCGGCGATCGACAACGCATACCACACGCTTTGGTTACATTCGGAAAGCAGCTTGCGTTCAAGTTCGACGCTTTCGAGCCCTTCGGCCTGCATGTTGAGCAGATTGTTGTCGTACCACAAGTGGCCGATTCCCAGCGCGACGATGGCAGTTCCGGCAAGGCTCAGCGCTAACGTAAAGCGTGGAAAGCGGAGCAAGGGAGCAATCCAACGATGCACGCCCAGGGGCTTGGGCATGCGCACACCCCAGCCGCTGCGGTCGACCAGCCAGATGCAGGCGGGCAGCAACACCAGTTCGGCGATGGCACAGAGCAGGATGCCGCCGCCGGCGATAATGCCCAATTCGGCCACGCCCTTGAAGCTCGTCAAGCCGGCCGCGAAGAACGCAATGGCGGTGGTGACCGCACCAGTGGTAATCGCGGGACCAGCTACGCGGGCGGACTCCAGCAGCGCGGTCTGGCAGTCTTGGTTTTCGCCGCGACGCTGCAGGTAGCAGGCGACGTAGTAGATGCCGTAGTCGATTCCGATGCCGATCAGCGTCACCGTGAAGGTGACGCTCAGGATGTTCAAGTGTCCGACGGCAAGCGTCGTGTAACCAAACGCCAGCGCCATGCCGACCAGCAGGATGGCGTTGGCCAGCAGTGCGTGCCGCGCTCCGCCAAAGCCGGCGATGAACAGCAGCCCCACCGCAACCATCGAGACCAAGCTGGCCCAGAACATTGACGTCTGGCTTGAAGCCATCTCGTCGTTTTCCATGATCGGCAAGCCGGTCAGGCCGATCTTGACGTCTGGATGTCGGGCTTGCGATTGCGCGATCAGTTCGCGCAGCGCCGCGGTCGCTTCGGTGCAGTGACTGAAGTCGTCGTCGCCACTTGCCAGGCGAAGCAGCACGAACCCCAGTTGCCCCTGTTTGGTAAGCAGGTATTCGGAATTGAGTTCGCTTAGAATCGCGAATGAGGAGGGCATTTCCGGCCACGGTGATTGGTAGCGCCCACGCTGTCCCAACGCCGCACCAAGGCTTTCGGCCAGGCGATTGGCCTTTTCGCGCGCCTGCTCGAATCGCACCGAATCGTTGCCGGCCGACTGCATTTGTCGCACCAGGCCGCCGGCCATATGGCTGACGTTCAGACTGGACCAGTCCCCTGAGAGGATCGGCCCGGTTTCCGCTAAAAAGCGATCGATGCCGCTGAGCTCGTCGGCCGACAGATAGTGCAGTCCCTTCGAGCGAATCTTGCCGAGATCGACCTCGTGAAGCACGGCATGAAACAGCCGGTCCTCGCGTCCCAGCATCGCCGAGAGTTCTTCGAGCACCGGCACGACCTGCTTGCGGCCGGCTCCCTCGACGACGATGACCGCGTCGTCGTCGTCACCGAACTCCTCGATGTATTCGGTCCAGAGCTGATTGTAGTTGCTCTTGGGATCGACCAGGTCCATGCGGTTGGTCTGATAGCCGAGTCGCGTGGCCGTGAGATAGCATGCGACACCGGCCAAGCCAAGCATGATTGCCAGCGTGGTGACCGGAAAAGCGAGGATCAGCCGCGTCCCCAAGACGAACGGCCGAGCCAAAAACAACTCGCCGTTCGAGGGTCCTTCCTTGGACACCAGAGTTGCCTCCCTCAGTAAACCAATCGCGTCGCCGAACTTGGTTGAAATTGCCGTCGGCGACCTCCTGTCACCGAACCGCAAAGGGCCGGATTCTAGCGGGGCCCCGCCAGAGGGTAAATACGAGTTGCGGCGCGCGCCGCGGCTCGTAACCTACTTCCCGGCAATCTTTTCTGGCAAATGCGCCAGTGCGAAAGTTGGCTCCGTGCGGTCGTCAGGCCGGTTTTGATCTGGTGCTAGCGGCGATAGCGATATGGCGGTGGCAGGTCGCAGCACGTGCCGCGCTACTCCGGAAGCGGCTTGCCCTTGGTTTCAGGACAAAACCAAATCAGCACCATGCCCACCAGGTAGACTAAGCTCATAATGGCGCCGGTTTTGGCGTAGTCTTCGCCGAAATAGTTAAGCAGCCGGCCCGTCTGCAAGGCGCCGATGGCGGCCAGCACGCGACCGAAGTTGAAGGCAAAGCCCTGCCCCGTCGCCCGGATGCGCGTGGGAAACAACTCGGGCAGGTAGAGCGGCAGCCAACCGTAGAAGCTCGCTGTCAGGCAGCCTGCCAAGCCGACCAAAAGCACGAACGTGATGTCAAACTCCATTGGTGCTCGGTAGAGGTACTGGCAAACGAGCAACGAACCGACGCAGAGCGCGAAATAGGACTTCCGCCGGCTAAACCATTCGGCGAACTGGGCGGCCATGATCGTGCCGATAATCGCGCCGATCGCAGAACTGATTTGGGTATAAGACGACGCCGTTTGTTCGTATGGCGTTCCGAGCGCCATTTTGGCAGCCCAGGGTTGAGCCCATTGAAGCGAAGCCCAAGTGCCGATAAGCGCCATGCCGCCGAGCGCCGTGCCAAGCAGCGTTCGAGAAATAATGCCGGCTTGGAAAATGTCGGCTATGCGGGCCGGTGCGCTTGTCTTAGCCGCATGTTGCCAGCGTTCGCTTTCAGGGACGAAGATTCGCACGAAGAAAGTGAGCAGCGCGGGCATCGCGCCCACGAACATCAGCAGTCGCCAGCCGGATTGATCGGCGCCGATTAGCCAGGTGACCCACTCGTCGGACATGCCGGCCGATCGCAGACCGTCGGCCGCGCCCTCGATAAACTGCGCCAGCACCAATCCAACCAAGGCAATTGCCAGGAAGCCAACGTTGGCTGCCGCACCGATTAAACCGGCAAGCGTGGGACGCGACTTCGCGGGCCAGATTTCCATGACCAGCGCCACGCCCAGCGACCACTCACCTCCCATACCCAAGGCCGCGCAGAACCGCAAGACGGCCAATTGCCAGGGGGCCTCGGAAAACCCGCACAACCCGGAAAAGATCGCATAGGTCATGACGCTCCAGACCATGGCCCTGACGCGCCCCACGCGATCGCCGAGCCAACCGAAGAGCAAGCCGCCGCAGGCCGCGCCGACCAGAAACCCGGCGGTGATCCAGCCCATCCATGTGCCGATACTGTCGGACGCATCGGGTCCCATCAGTTCGAGCATGGCGGGCCTGGCCACGAGTGGAAACAGGCCCATCTCCAGCCCGTCGAACATCCAGCCGAGAAATGCCGCCGCCAGGGCCATGAATTGGGCGCCGCGGGTGATGCTGCTCCTTTCCAGGGGTTGGTGCGGTGTATGACCGTCGCTCATGTCGAAACATTCCTGGTTCGCTAGAGTTTCAAGTTTGCGCGGCCGCGACCGTGGCGTTGGCCGAGGATGTTTGGGCGTCGAATAGTCGCGAGATATGTTCCTCATGCGGCGGCGACGTCAGCAGGCTGACCGTGACGCCTGCGACCGACGAGACGGCCAGGCCCCACACGATCGGGTCGAGCCCCAACAGTTGATAGGGATCGAACAAATTCCTGCCGGCAACCAGCGGTCCGCAAAGAAACAGCACAAGCACGCTGCCCCCACCCAGGACCATGCCGGCCAGCGAGCCAGCAGCAGTGGAACGCCGCCAGAAGGCCAACATCAGGGCAGGCGCCACGAACGTGGCACCGGTAGCGGTGGCGCTGAACACCACGAGCTTTTGCAGAAACTGCACTGGATTGATATTGGCCAGCACACCGATCACTCCCAGCAGCACCATCACCACGTGAGTCACGCGGCGGATTTCAGCTTCGCCGGCGTGTGGCCTGAGAAACCGCTGATAGATGTCGCGCACGACGCCCGAAGCAATGACCACTAAAAAGGTGCTGACGGTGGCCATCACGGCGCCGAAGGGGGCCGCCAGGATCAATCCGCTAACCAGCGAACCGCCGGTCCAGTCGGGCGCGGCCCAGACTGCCAGCCGAGGAATGATTTCGTCGGCCACCTTCACGTCGGGCATGATCGCGCGGCCGCAGATGCAGATCACGATCAACGGCAGATAGATCAAGCTGTTATAGAACGACAACAAGACGATCGAGCGCCGCATGGTGTCGGTGTTCTTGCAGGCCATCACGCGCACCATGCCGGCCGGGGTGCCCATGCCACCGATCGGCCAAATGAAGAAGAACGAAATAGCCGCTCCGAGCGGCAGAAACGTCAATCCGGTCGGCGAATAGCCGGGGCCAAACGCATAGTCGTTGCTCGTCGCGGCGACAGCTTCGAGCGTCGGCTGCTCCATCCCCTGACTACTGGCGGCTGGGACGACGATCGCGAACAACAGCATCACCCCGATGAGCATCAGCACGCTTTGAAACATGTCGGTCCACACCGACGCCAGAAAGCCACCGATCATCGTGTAGCCCACGACGGTCAGCGCGAACACACCGAGGCCAATCAGATAGAGCTTGTCGTAGCCGCTTTGTGCCGCTTCCTCGGCCAGTGAAAGCGACATGCTTGACGGCCAGGCGAGCTTCATGACCAACGCGCCGGCTTTGAACTGCGCGATCATCAGGAACGTGAGAAATGCCAGGATCGCCAGCGACGCCATGATGCCCACTCGCTGGTCGCCGTAGCGGGCATCGAACAAATCGGGCACGGTAATGGCGCCCGTGCGGCGCGAAAGCTGCGCAAAGCGCTTGCCTAGGACCGCGAATCCGGTGATCGGCACGACCATGTAGCTGGCGATCCACAAAGCCACGATCCAGCCGTGTGCATAGACGAGCGCCGGAAAGCCCATGAACGTGCCGCCGCTTTGCACCGTGGCCGTCAGCGCCAGGGCCCAGGCACCCAAACCGCGGTTGCCAAGAAAATACCCCTTCATAAAGCCGCCGCGTTCGACAGCCTTCTGGGCTTGCGTGCCGAGCCAGACCGAAACGGCCATGATCGCCAGCAACATAAAGACCGTGCCGTATCCGGCCGAGACAGTGACCTCTGGCTCAGGCATGATGCACCTCGCCTTCGGTCGTTGCCGGAGGTTCTTCCGAATCGACTTCCTCACCCAGCGGTTCGTCGCCCATTACGCGAAACGCGAACCAAGTGGAAACGACCACACAGGCTGCCCAGGGCGCGACGATGCCCCAAAACACCCAATCGGGAAACCACAGCACAAATGAGAGACTGTCGGGCGCACGGTCGTAGCCGTTCAAGTAGCAATATGTGAGGGTGTAAATCATGGCCACGACCCACATGCCAAGCGCCATGGCGGCTTCGCGTCGTGAGCGGTGAACGAGCGTATCTTCGACGGGGCGATTCACCGTGCGGGGACTCCAGCGGCGGGACAACAAGGTGGGAGTATGCCGCAGGATACAAGATGGGCAGGCGACTTTCCAGCAACAAAACCTAGCGGTCCGCGCCGTCGCCCGCGCTGGTAAGCGCGGTTTCCGTAACGGCGTGATGTCCCGCACGCCAGTGGCGGAACATTCCGATGGCGATCGGCAGCACGCTAATCAGCACGATGCCGATCACGACGATTTCGAAATTCTGGCTAATCCACGGGATTTGGCCGAGAAAATACCCACAGAGAGTCATCGAGGTGACCCAACCGATGCCGCCGATGATGTTGTACACGACGAAGCGAAGGTAGCTCATTCGTGCAACTCCCGCCACGAAGGGCGTGAACGTGCGGACGAGCGGCACGAATCGCGCCAGGATGATCGCCTTGCCGCCGTGGCGTTCGTAAAACTCCTTCGCTGCCATCAAGTGGCTATGTTTGACGAAGCGGAGGTAGCCTTTTTCGAACACGCGCTGGCCCATTTGCAAGCCGAGGTAGTAGTTGACCGCGTCGCCAACAACGGCTGCCACCGACAACGAGACGACTAATACGCCAACATTAAACACTTGTTGGCTTGATAGCAGACCGGCGGCGAATAGCAGCGAATCGCCTGGCAAAAAGAAACCGACGAGCAAACCTGTTTCGCTGAAAATGATGGCAAACAGGATGAGGTAGCTGACCCACCACGGCCCGGCCAGGTTGACCAGCTCGCGAAGATTCTCAGGCTTGGCGAGCCCCATGAGATATTGAATCCACTCCAGAATCGTCGACATGGGGGCAAGGCTGCGGTGAGAGGAAGCGGCGGGCACTCTAAAGGCCGGCCAGGGGAGCGGAAAAGCCGGATTATAGGTGCCGGCGGTCAATCGAGCTACATCGCACGAGTATAGCTCACGACGCGGTCGTCCGCCGTTTTGCAGCCAAGCCTTGTGGTCCAACGGGGGTTGCACGCCCGTCAAGCCCGGGCCCAGAACTTCCACCAAGGCGGCGGGGCCTTGATCCGCCGTGGTACGCGGCGTCGAGTACGGTTTGGGGGGGGTGGTGGGGATGCCTGAACGTTGATCCGATTGCCGTGCACGTCGATCATCCCCATGACGTTGGCACCGGTGAACTGCGTGCCCAACAGTTTGGCGCCGGTCAGGTTGGCTCCCTGTAGATCTGCTCCAAAGAGGTTGGCCCCGGTCAGGTCGGCCGCCCGCACATCGGCGCGGATCAGCCTGGCCTTACGCAGATCGGCGCGGAGGTCGGCCATACTGAGATCGGCCTCGCTGAGGTCGGCGGCAATCAACACGGCATCGCGCAATTGTGCGTAGCGAAGAATCGCGCCTTGCAGGTCGGCTTCCTGCAAATCAGCTTGGTGCAAATGCGCGTCGGTGAGGTTCGCGCGGCGGAGTTTGGCGTGCACCAAATTGGCACCCTCCAGGTAAACGCCGTTGAGCGTGCAATCCGAGAGGTTCGCGCCGGTCAGGTCGGCTTCCCGCAGGTCCGTGTTTGTTAAGTCGGAGCCGGAAAGATCAGCCCCGGCCAAGTCAGCTCCACGCAGCCGGGCACCGGAGATTTTGCGGCCGGCCAGTGACTCGGCATCGATTCGGCCCAATACCGCGCGTGTCTTTCGATGACGGATTTCGAGCATGCTTCCACCTCTAGCACTCTCAGGAGAGAACACCGCTGGTGGGCTCGGTAGCTAGGCTTCGCGCCGGGCCCAACGGGCGGCTCGTGCGCGCGGCTCGCGCAATGATGCGTGGGTCGCACGCAGGAGACCGAAGGCAACACCACTCCGCTTGGGGCTTGTTCGCGTGGTTGTCGAGCGACGCGAGGATCCAGCGGAAGCCCTGCTCTGTCCGACACGAAAACCGGCCGCGGGGCCGGGAGATTGCCGAGGATGAAAGGATTCGACGAACGTCAGGAAAAGCCAGAAGCAAGCTCAAAGATGATAATTAGTCTAGTCAATACTCACTATAAAAGGCAACAGAATTCCACCGTTGGACGCTTCACAAAATCAATACTGCCCCTCTGGGGAGTTAAGTCTTTTGAAGCGCGCCGGGTGGGGAGCGGAAACGCCGTTAAAACAACTGTCATTGTTCTCCGCTCCCCGGGACGCGTATAACGAAAACGGGTGCTTCACGTTACTTCAATGGGCCCGATGGGGCCGCCGGCGATTGCCATGGACTTTCGGGTGGAACTCGACGTGTTTCGCGGTCCCTTGGACCTGCTGCTGTATCTCGTGCGTAAGCACGAGGTGGAGATCGTCGAAATACCAATTGCACCGATTACGGATCAGTTCCTTGAGTATTTGGCGGTACTCAAGGAATTGGACGTGAATGCGGTGGGTGATTTTTTGGAAATGGCCAGCACGTTGGTTGAGATCAAGTCGCGCTCGGTGCTTCCCCGCGGCGGCGAGGTGGAGGATGAACTGTCCGATCCTCGGCAGGAGCTAGTGCGGCGGTTGCTCGAATACAAGAAGTTCAAGGACGCGGCCAGCATGCTGGAAGAGCGGTCGCGCGATTGGCAGCAACGCTTCGGCCGGTTGGCTAGTGATCGACCGGATCAGAAACGCGATCTCAGCGAGGAAGAACTGCACGAGGTGGAACTGTGGGACCTGGTCAGCGCATTCGGTCGCATCATGCGAGAGGCGCAGGCCGCCAAGCCATCCAACATCGTGTATGACGATACCCCCATTCACGTCTACATGTCCCAAATCAACCAGCGGCTCGTCGACGAGGGCCGATTGAAGTTCCGCGATCTGTTCCGCCCCGGTCTGCACAAAAGTGCATTGATCGGGATGTTTCTGGCGGTGCTCGAATTGGTCCGACATCACCAGGTACGGACCGACCAGAGCCAGCTTTTCGGCGAAATCTGGGTTCTGCCGGGCCCCGCGGCCAATACCGAGCTCGACGTGTCGAACGTCGATACGTACGAGCACGGTGAAAATAGCGGCAACAACTGAACAACTGCGGTGGAACTCCTCCCGCCAGACCGCGAGATTCCAACGGGGGCCGCGGTATAATTCAATGATGCGTCCGCGCTTTTCTTACCCGGTTCCGGGGTGCGTCTATGTGGGTGAAGAACCTATTGTTCATTGGCGTCTGCCTGCTCGGACTGGGCCTACTGGTTAGCAGTGTCGCCCCGTCGCTGACGTCCGAGCGCCGCCCGACGGTCGAGATTTCACTGGACTCGGTGCGCCGCGCCGCTGCCTTGGTCGACGCGGCATTCGAAGATCAATGGCGCAGGGCCGAGATCGCGCCAGCCGCTGCGGCTCCCGAGCTACTTGTCGCGCGGCGCATTTCGCTCGCGCTGGCCGGCACGATTCCTTCGCTCGAAGACGTGCGACATTTCGAGAGCCTGGCTGAGCAGGAGCGACTCGACACGTGGCTGGCTGAATTGCTGGCCGATCCCCGTTCTGCGGACTACATGGCGGAACGGCTGGCACGGGCCTATGTTGGTGTCGAGGATGGGCCGTTCTTGCTCTATCGCCGCCGGCGGTTCGTCTCTTGGCTGGCCGATCAACTCGCGGCAAACGAGCCATACGATGCGATTGCCCGGCATCTGATTTCCGATGCCGGCTTGTGGACCGACGCGCCGGCAGTGAACTTCGTGACCGTGACGATCAACACGGGTGACGAGAACAAGCCCGACCCCAGCCGTTTGGCGGCGAGAGTAGCGCGCGGCTTGCTCGGAGTGCGGCTCGATTGCGCCGAATGCCACGACCATCCGTTTGCCGATTGGAAGCAAGGCGATTTTCAAGGGTTGGCCGCATTTTTCGGAGGCACGCGACAAAGCCTGCGCGGCATCCGCGACTATCCGGGGCAGTTCACCGTGGAGAATCGCCAGACTGGCGAGACATCGACGGTGGCTCCGGCCGTGCCGTTTGCGAGGGAGTGCTTGCCCACCAGCGGCAATCAACGCGAGCGCTTGGCCGCTTGGGTGACTAGCGACGGCAATCGCGCCTTTGCTCGGTTGGCCGTGAACCGGGCCTGGGCCTTGTTGTTTGGTCGGCCGTTGGTCGAACCGATCGACGACTTGCCCCTCGACGGACCGCTCCCCGAGGCACTCGAAATCCTCAGCGACGATTTCACCGCCCATGGGCACGATTGGCGGCGGTTGATTGAAGTGATTGCCAACACGCGCGTATTCCGGCTCGATAGCCGCCTGACGAGCGACGTGAGCGACCACGAATTCGAGCGGTTCGAACAAAACTGGGCCGTATTTCCGCTGACGCGTTTGCGGCCGGAGCAAGTCGTGGGCGCCCTGTTGCAGTCGGCGTCGCTGGCGACGATTGATTATGAATCGAACATCCTGATTCGCGCGGGCCGAGCGATTGGGCAGCGCGAATTTATCGAACGGTACGGAGACGCCGGCGCCAATGAGTTTGACGTTCGCGGCGGCACGACGCGCCAGCGACTGCTGCTGATGAATGGCAAGATCGTGCACGAAAAGACGAAAGATAATCTGCTGAGCGCGGCGGCGAGCCAGCTCGCGGCCTTTGCACCCAACGACGAGATGGCCATCGAAACCGCTCTGCTGACGACGCTAACTCGCCGTCCAAATCCGGACGAGGCACGCTACTTTTCCGAACGCGTAAACGGCACGACCGGCCGCAGGCGAAAAGAGCTTGTTGGCGACCTGGTATGGACTCTACTCAATAGCACGGAGTTCTCATGGAACCATTGAGACGAAGGCAGAGGTCGGAAGAATGAAAGGCGAGAAAGGGCAACTGCTGCGGTTGATTCCACCCGAGCACTTAGCCACTGGCGGCTTGGCGGTTTCCGACGTAAGCCGCCGCACGATATTGAAGTTGGGGACGGCTGGACTGCTGACGTCGATAGCGACACTGCTTTCGCGCCGCGCCGAGGGCCAGCAGCGTTTGCATCAAAAGCCGCAGGCACAATCGCTCATCGTTCTCTGGATGGCCGGCGGGCCGAGCCAGTTGGAGACGTTCGACCCGCACCCGGGAAAATGCATTTCCGGCGATACGCGGGCTGTCGCGACGGCGGTGCGAGGCGTGCAACTCGCCGCCGGCTTGCCGCGGTTGGCCGAGCAGATGGATTCAGTTGCTCTGGTACGTTCGCTGGTGAGCAAAGAGGGAGATCATGAGCGGGGTACGTACCTGGTGAAGACTGGCTACCGACCCGATCCAACGGCCGTGCATCCGGCAATTGGCGCGATTTGTTGTCACGAATTGCCCGCCGCGGGCACCGACATTCCGCGACATATTTCGATTCTGCCGAGCCAATGGCCGGCCCGGGGCGGATATCTGGGCGATGAGTTCGACGCCTTCCAGGTTGGCGATCCGGCCGAGAAGATCGCCGACGTTGCGGCGCGAGTCTCGCTGCCCCGCTACCAGCAACGGCTCACGGATTTGAACGTATTGGAGGAGGGATTTGCCCGGGGACGCCGGGTGGCCGTCGAAGGCACGCTGCATCGCCACCAGGTGCAGGAAGCGCGGCGGATGATGACAAGCGAACAACTGCAGGCGTTCGACGTGCATCGAGAACCGGCCGAATTGATCGCCGCGTACGGCGACACTCCGTTCGGTCGTGGTTGCCTGGCGGCGAGGCGATTGGTCGAAGTCGGCGTGCGGTGCGTCGAGGTAACGCTATCGGGTTGGGACAGCCACGCGAACAATCACGAGATTCAAGCGCGGCAGACCGGGATTTTAGACCCCGCTTTCGCGACATTGATTACCGACCTCAAGCAGCGCGGACTGTGGGAGCAAACGCTTGTGCTGTGCGGCGGCGAGTTTGGTCGCACACCGACGGTCAACCGCCTCGGAGGCCGCGATCATTGGCCCAGTGGTTTCAGTATGGCGTTGGCCGGCGGTGCAATTCGCGGCGGAACGGTGGTTGGCGCAACCGACCCGGAGGGAGGACGGAACGTCGAGGAACCGCGCCAAATCGGCGACGTACACGCCACGCTGTTGACTGCGCTGGGCATCGATCCGGCCAAGGAACTCATTACTCCAGCGGGCCGACCGTTGAAGCTGGCCGACGGGCACTTGATTAGCAAGCTTTTGAAGCGAGTTTAGCAATCGCCGTCATGTCGCAACCGTGGCCGTTGGATTGTTTGTGCCCCTCCATGTCTTCCAGCCGCCGCAGGGTCACAAGGTGACGGTGGCGGCCCCTCCAAGAATTTCGCGCCGGCCGCGTGGACGCTAGCGCACGTAAATCGGATTGGTCAAAATCCAGGGCCGGTCTTCTCCGGCGATCGGGAGCCAGACCTCGACGCGATAGATGCCCGGTTCCTTTACCACATAGTTGAGCCCCGCCCCGCGCTGGTCCATAACGACTTCGCCGTTGCGGATCAACTTGAAGCGTCCTTCGAGCGGCGCTTCGGCGCGCAGTTGTAGCTTGTCCTGCAGTGATACTTCGCTACCGATCGGCCAGTTTTTCTCGCCGGCGTCGGCGCGATAGACAAAACCGGTTGGGTCGGCTAGCCAGTCGAATGCCACGTAGGCGCGGCCCGCCTCGAGCGCTTGCCGGACACTTTCTTCGTCAACCGATGCCAACAGCAAATGCGTGCTGACATGGTGGAAGCTACGGGCATACGGGTCCAGATCGAGGTCCAGGATCACGTCGCCGGGCTTGCGACCGTTTACGAGCAGTTTCAGCGGCGTGATTTTCTCCGGGTCGAGCACGGCTAGCTTGACTCCCAGGGCGTCCTCGAGCTGCACCTTGCCACCTTCGATCACCGTAGCACGGTAGGCCTGATTGTGATGGGCGTCGTTTGCCGAAACGCCGGTCAGGGGCGACTGCTGGCAGAGCTGGTCGTAACGGGCCAGGTAGTCGGCCGGATAGTCCAGCAGCGCCCCGAACACTTCCTGCGGATACTGTTTGACCGCCCCCATCAACGTCAGCATCGTGAGCGGCGAGCGGAGTGCTGCCAGGAATTTTGGCTCGTCTTTGAAGTCGGCATGCGTGTTGTATATCTCGCTGCCGGTCATTCCGTCGATCTCCCAATCCATCCGCTCTTCGAGATGGCACAAGAAGATTTGGCCGCCCGTCGAACCGACCAGGTCGGCCAGTGCCTGGGGTGAATCGGTTTTCTGGTCTTGGATGCTGGTTTTCGGATAGGCCAGAAAGCCGCCGGTTTCGGCACCGGGGATCAACAGCACGCCGTCGTTCATGCCGCGATGCCCATCGTTGACGTAGTCGTAGTGGCCCGCAGGATGTTCGCTAAACAGGATCACGCGGACGCCGGTCTGCTTGGCTGCCTCCACAATCTCCTCGATGGTTCCGCGGCTGTCGTGTGAGAAGGCCGAGTGGACATGCAACAGCGCCCTTATGTCGTCGTAGCCGCTTGACAAGCTTACTTCGCGGCGCTGGTTCCTGAGGGCTTCGATCTTCTCGTGCGTAGCCCGCAGCTTTTCCGGCCGCAGACGCTCCATGGCATCGCCATCGGCTCGTGCGGTACATAGCAGCAGCAAGGTCAATGTTGCCAACCAACGCATGGAAGCACTCCTGGGAGGGTACAGGTCGCAAGGCGCGAGCGAAACGGCAGGGGAGGTCGAAATTTCTATCCTAACACGCCGCAACTTCGACGAATACAGGGCAGGCCGTTCGGTCGATACGGCCACGAATCGGACGCAATTTGATGGTTGCTCGCGGCAATTGGTATACTGCGGCAGGCCCGGCATGGCTCGCGAGTTTGCGGACGGCTGTCATGGAGGGAATTCGATGCCCTATCTAATTGGAACCGACGAAGCCGGATACGCGCCGAACCTGGGGCCGCTCGTCGTCTCCGCTTCGGTGTGGTGGGTGGACGGACCACACGCACAACAGGACCTCTATCAGCACCTCAAAAGCGTGGTGTGCAAGGCGCCTCCCCGTCGCGGCAGCCGATTGCAGCGATTGCCGATCGCTGACTCCAAGATTCTTTATTCGCCGGCGACCGGCATCAAGCATCTCGAACGTGGTGTGCTGGCGGCCCTGTCGCTGGTGAATCATTGCCCGACCGATTGGCTTGACGTTTGGCAGTTGCTCGATCCACCGTCGGTCGACGATTTGCCCAAAGTTCCCTGGCACGTCGATTACGATCTTCGCCTGCCACTGGCCGCCGATCCGGAAGAACTCACGAAACTCGTAAAAAAGCTGCGTCGCTCGTTCGAGCAGTTGGGCGTGCGTTTGATCGCGCTCCAGAGCCGCGCCGTGTTTCCGGATGAGTTCAATCGGTCGACCGCCACGCTCGGCAACAAGTCCGAGACGCTCTCCAAGACCACACTGAGCCTCGTTTCCGCCGCCTTGCAGCAATGTCAGGACGAACCCGTGCTGGTCGTGTGCGATAAGCACGGCGGCCGCAACCAATACGGCCGGCTGTTGCAGCAGGAGTTTCCCGACGTACTGGTGGAGGTGCACGGCGAGGGCCTGCGCGAGAGCGTCTATCGTTGGGGCCCCCCCGAAACGCGCACCGACGTGCGGTTTCGTATGGGAGGTGAGTCGTTCTTGCCGACGGCACTGGCGTCGATGACTTCGAAGTACCTCCGCGAATTGGCAATGCGTGCGTTCAACGACTACTGGTGCGGTCGCGTTGCAGAGTTGGCACCGACCGCCGGCTACCCACGCGATGCCAGGCGATTCATGAACGCCATCCAAGCCGTCAAGACAGAGTTGGGAATTGCCGACGGCGTGCTGTGGCGCGATCGCTAGGTTCATCTCAATTGAACCACGCAACCATGAGGTGACCCCCGTGACCATGCTTTTCATCGTGAGACACGCGTATGCCGGGCATCACGGAGACGCTCGCTATCCGGATGACTCGCTCCGGCCGCTCACGCCGGCGGGTACAAAGCAGTTTCATAAATTTGTCAAGAAACTCGTCAAGCGAGGATTTGATCCCCAGGTTGTGGCCACAAGCCCGCTGGTGCGCTGTCGGCAAACGGCCCAGGTCATCTGCGAGCGAGTCGAACCGGCGCCCGAACTAGTCGAACTCGAAGCCCTGGAGCCGGGCAGCGACTTAGACTCACTCATCGGCTGGTCCAATGCCCGCGCGGAACAATCACTGGTTTGGGTAGGTCACGCTCCCGACGTGGATCAATTGGTCGCCAGCCTGTTGCAGATGCCGCCCGGTGCGATTTCGTTTCGCAAGGGAGCCGTGGCGGCCCTCCGATTCGACGAAGATCAGCTTGCCCTCGGAGCCGCCGAGTTGCGATACTTCGTGGCACCCGCCGAACTTGGATGTTCGCGCGAGCCTGACGAATAAGCCGCACCTTCAGCAAGGCACTTGCCACCGATGCTCGCCCTGTATTTTCTGTTGGCCGCGTTCCACATGGTGGCCATCATTGTTACCGGGGTCCTGTGGGCCTACGTCGACATCGTGCCCAAGAACAACCTGCGGCCGCACATTCGCGATATCCGTGCCGTGCATTTCGGCTCGATCTGGCTGGTGACCTGGTTCCTGGGCCTGGCATATGCGTTCGAGCGGTTGGGAGTCCCCGACGTGCACTGGTGGGCATTTCCGGCGGGCCTTGGTCTGTTGGTCGGATTTTCGAGCATCGCCTATCTCTACCCAAAGCCGGCCGACCTCGACCCGTTCTACTACTGGACGCGAGGTTGGCCGATGGTGTGGGCGCTGATTGGCATCGCGGGTTTGGTCGTGTGCCTGAGCTGGACCATCGCCGTGCTGGTGATCTATTCGTTGTTGCTGATCTAGCCGCGGCCGCGGCGACTACGAGTTGCTCGACGACGAGCCGGCCGGTTCTTCCTCGCGCAGCCGCACCGGCCCGAAATCCTCGGGGTACTTGCCCGATGCGCCTTGATAGAATGCTCGAATCTTGTCCATGTCGGCCGCTAAGTCGCCCGTTGGTTCGATGGCTTCGACGAGCCCACCGACCCGTTTCTTGAAATCCAATAGTCCTAGCACGATCGGTACGTGGGCCTGGCGGGCAATATAGTAGAAGCCGCTCTTCCAATAGTCCGCGCGGCCGCGGGTTCCTTCGGGAGTAATCAGTAGGGCGAGTTCATCGCGACGCTCGAACTCCTCGACCATCTGCTGCACGGCATTGTTGCGCGAGCGGCGGTCGACCGGTACGCCGCCGAGCCACCGCATGCAGGGACCCAGCGGACCGCGAAACAGCGAGTGCTTGCCGATCCACGAGACGTGGATTCCGTAGACGTAGGCCATCGCCAACATGACCGGCACATCCCAGTTGCTGGTGTGCGGAGCGGCCAGGATCAGATACTTGCGATAAGGCGGCTTTTGCCCCAGCAGCTTCCACCCAAACAGCCACAGGTAGAAGCGGCCGAGCCAGTATTTCATCGGAAGTCCGCCAGGAGAAACGTTGCGAGCCACATGCCAGTATGGCCGATGCGGGCGGGTGGGAATAGTAGTAAACGGTCCTCCGCGTGACGGCAATTTGCGTGACACGCGGAGAGGCATGCCACACAATGGTGGGATGTTCGGCGCGGAACGCAATTCTCGATACACCATTCGGAAACCATGGCCATGAAAACAATTCTCGCTGTATCTTTCGTGCTGTTCTGCGCCACGGCATATGCGGAAGACATGCAAAAGTATCTGTTCGATACGAATGTGCTTGCTCGGCGGGGCGAACATGCCGAAGCGCTCGAGCGGCATCAATGGTTTCACGAGCATGCGCTTGAGCACGATCCGGCAATGGTCGGCGTACGGCTGTCGTTTGCTCTGTCGGCCTGGAAGAAACTGAGCGACGATTATCCACCGGCACGCGTTGCGCTATTGGAAACGCGCGACCACACGATCAAGCAGGTGCTCGAGACCGGCGGAACGTTTGCTCTGTTTCAAGACGCCGCCGCCTTCAACCGCGTTGTGGGACGCGAAAGCCAGACGGTCGACCTGTTCGAGCAAGTGGATAAGGCGCATCCTGATCTGGCCAAACGTTATTGGTTTGCCGCCAAGGATGCCGTGTTTGCTGCTCAACGTTTCGACTTGGCGGGCAAGTACTTTGGCGATCCGGTACAGGCATTCAGCCGAGTCAAGGAAATGTACGAGTTGAATACGTCACACTACAACGACCCCAAGTTCGGTGGAGCGGCCTTCAAGCAATTCAACGAACGAAATTTTGTGAATGAAATCGACCAGCTGCTTTCGGTGGCGATGGCCACCGGCAAATCGGAAGCTGCGGTTGAAATTCAAAAGAAGGCCCTGGCGGTGCTGGATGATCCGCGGCTGCGCAAAGCACTTCCCCTCCCGACAACCGAGGAACCCGCAGCCGATTCGGCGGCTTCGCCTGACGCCAAATGAACGCTAATTGGCGCCGGGTTGCAAACCTAGCCCGCGCGGTGCCCGCTGCCGGCGCGGAGCCATCAGCCCGACCAGAGCCAGCCCGAATAGCACCGCGCTTGCCGGCTCCGGCACGAGTACCGCGGCCAGGGGAATGCTGAAGCTTTCGCCTGCGACACCGACGGCGGCGCCTTGGTCGGTTGCGAACGTCAGCGTGGCGCTCTTGCGCCTGCCGGGCCGACACCCAGGTAGTCCACGCTGAAGTTAGCAAGTCCACCCTGTCCGAGAACCATCCCGGGTGTGAATCCACTGAGCATGAACAGCGCATTGTCTGGCCCCGTGATGGTGGCCAAAAGGAGCGTGAGGTTTGTGAGATCGAAGTTCCCAGCATTCAGGTCGATGGAAATGTTCGCCACGTCCAGGGCCAACGAACCGAGGGGCGTTGTACCGAAGTCGAGTGTTGCGGCGCTGGCATCGAACTCGGGCCCAACGCCAACACCCGTCAGGGCGAGGCCCGGACTGCCGCTGTCGCTCGTCAGAGATACGTTTTGGTCGGCCTGGCCACGGCTGGTGGGCGAGAAGTGATACGTCTTGCTGGCGGTGTCGCTGCCAAGCGTGGGGTCCTGGAACAGTGGGTTGAAGGCTTCGGACGCCCCGTCAAACTCGCCGCTGGCGGCACCAAAGGTCAGCCCCTCAACTTTGGTGAAGTTTGGGCCGGCATTCGAGGCGGTGATGCTTTGACTTGCGGTAGTGCCAACGCGGGTCAAGCCAAAATTGAGCGTCGAGGCATCAACCGCCAGCGTGGCGGGCAAAAAGGCTGTGTCGAAAAAGTTGGCCTCCATGTTCAACGCCAAGGCATTGTAACCAGTCGTGTTTAGATGAATCGGGTCGCCATTTCCCATCCGCGAAGTCGGCGTGGGAGCGGCCGGATAGAGTTCCGGCGGATAGGGGCCTGCAGGCACGCTGCCGAAGTAGCCGCTGTAGCCAGCGGTCGTGTTGTTCAAGCCGAAGTCGCTGACGTAGTGGACGCGGCTGCTATTGTCGGCGATGGATTGCTTCAGTGCGCCGGCATCTTTGAAGGCCTGATTAAGGTCGGCATTTTGCACCAGGTCGACTGCCGTGTTGCCGGACTTGATCAAGCCCAAATTCAGACGCACATTGTTCAGCGCCATTTGGTCGGGTCCGTCCCACACGTTGAGGTAGTCGTAACCAGCGATGACAACCTGGATGTCCGGGCGAATGGCGAGGATCCCGTTGACGACCGTCTGGACATTGGCCTGCATGGCGGCATAGACGGCGGCGTTTTGTGCCGGCGTGTTCAGGCGGCTGTAACCGCCGCCGAGTTGACCGAGCAGCAAATCGTTGCCGCCAGAGCTGAGCCACACTACGTCGACGTCGGGACCCGCCGCGTTGATGTTGGCCGTGATCTGCGCCAGGTTGGCGGCATGCTGCGCGGCGGTACCGCCGTAGAACGAGCCGTTGTACACATTGATGCCCGGGTGAAAGATATCGAGCATCGCCTGGACGCTATTGCCCGTGCCGGAATCGGCAGCCGAGCCGGGCGCGCCATTGGCCACAAAGCCGGCCCAACTGTCGCCAATCGTGACGACGCGCGTTTGGGCATCGGCGGCCGAGCCAAAGAGTAGCACGGCCAGCATGGCCGTGGCAGCCTGGATAGTCCTAGACATTAGCGTCCCCCCTGATTAGTCGAGCCCGCTGCCCGTGGTTTGGAATTCGGGCAAGTCTGATGTTCGTTGAAAGTGTAACAGGCATCAAAGCACGATGAGTTGCGCCACGCCACTTCACGAGTTGGCCCGCGCCAGCCACCAGCCGTTCACCCCGCTCAGCCTGTTTTGGCTCTGCAAAGGTACACGGAACGCGCCGGCCTGAGATTTTCAAGCCGAGGTCCGGGTCGAGAGTGCCTTAAACAGGGCCAATTGCGGTTGGGTGCACAGCCGTCCCCAAGTCTGTTCGGGTTTGATGACCAACTGTGACGTAATTTTGGCAAGGAAATCGTGAAGAATTGTCCTGGTAAGGTATTCGCGGGGCCGGTCGCGTTTGTCGCTTCTCCAAATCCTGACCCGCTTTGCGCAAAGTGAGCTTTCAGGCCGACCAGGTAGAGGATCTGCTGCAGGACGTGTGGTTCGAAGTGATTCGGCAATTGCCGAATTTCCAGTACGATCGGGCGCGGGGTGGTTTTCGTCGCTGGCTGTACATCATCGTGCGCAGGCGGGCCATCGACCACGTCCGCGCGAGTTCGGCTCGCGGCGACGTTCAGTTCGATGCGGCGAGTTTCTTCAATTCCGGTTTACAGGATCCCGGCGCGACGGATCCTGCCGCTGAGCTAGATCGCCAATTCAAGATTGAGATCCTGCAGGAAGCGGTCGAGTTGTTTCGCGTGCAGGCCACGCCCAGCGAGTGGGAAACCTTTTCGCTGTGTCGTCTGCAGGGCCTGAACTCCACGGCGGCCGCCGAGCGCCTGACCATCACGCCCGAGGCCGTCCGCAAGCGGCTGGAGCGAATCTCACACAAACTTCGCGTCGTGATGTCCGAACTCGTCGGCGTGGAAGAGGACTTGTCGTTTGAATGAGCCAGCGCCTAGACAATCGGACCCGAAGGTCAATATCTGGCACGTACTCTCAAGAACGCGTATCCTGCTGAGCGTGATGACGCGCGCTGGCTTGGCAGCCTGGGCCAGTCAACCGCGCCGCGACAAGAATCTCTCTCGCCCAGAAAGGATTGGCGAACCGCATCATGTCTACTTCCTCTCGGACAGTGCTCATCACCGGCGCATCTTCGGGCATTGGGCGGGCCTGTGGTCGACACCTGGCCTCACGTGGTTGGCGCGTGTTCGGCACGTCGCGCAGTCATCGGGAAGACGCCGACGGCGTCGAAATGGTGCGGATGGACGTCGACGACGAAACTTCCGTCAGGCAAGCTGTCGAGGATGTGCACCAACGGGCCGGGCATATCGACGCGGTGATCAACAACGCGGGCATTGCCTGGGCAGGTTCGGTCGAGGACACGACAATTGAGGAAGCCAAGGCCCAACTCGAAACCAATTTCTTTGGCGTGCTTCGCGTATGTCGCGCGGTGCTCCCAATCATGCGCAACCAGGGGAGCGGATACATCGTCAACATCAGCTCGCTGGCCGGCACTTTTGGGCTTCCGTTCAGCGGACTTTACAGCGCTAGCAAGTTTGCTTTGGAGGGGGTCAGCGAGAGCCTGCGTTTTGAAACGCTGCGCATGGGCATCCACGTGGTGCTTATTGAGCCCGGGGATTTTCGCACGCAGATCACCGAAAGCCGGCGGATTGCGGCGGCCGCTGAAACGAACGACGCGTATCGCGACGCGTTCGAGTATTTCAAGAACAAGCAAGAACAGGACGAAGCTGGCGCGCCGACGCCCGAACCGATCGCGCTTTTGGCGGAACGAATTCTGAATCACCCGCGGCCAAAACTGCGCTACCCGGTCGGCATGGTGAGCCAGAAGATCGTGGTGCCGCTCCGCCGGATCCTGCCCCAACGTGCCTTCGAATGGCTGGCCTGCTACTTGATGGGCGTTTGATCCGCCGAGAGTCTCGTCTGAGAGTTTCATCCGTGGCGCATACATGGACGGCAATGGAAACTGTGCCTTGGCCCCACCGACGAGAGAGACATGCCTTTTCGACACCTGCGGGAATGGAGGCGGAACGTAAATTGCGCGGCACGGTCGAAACGGCCATCGTCCAGTAGCTTAGACCCTGTGTCTTGTATCAATAATCATTATTGATATATTCAACCGTCGTGGGGCTCCGCTAGCGTTTGCCAATAACAACTAACGTCGGGCGAGGATTTCTGTGTTGGATACCAGGGCGGCAATCGCGGAGTTGATCGGCACTTTCACGCTCGTTTTGATCGGAGCGGGAGCTGGTGCCGTGGCCGACCCGGGGTCAGCCGGGCTAGTGGGCGTGGCCCTGGCTCACGGACTGGCGCTGATGGTCATTGTCTTCGCCTGGGGTAGCATCTCCGGCGCCCACGTGAACCCCGCGGTAACGTTTGGCATTGCCATCTCCGGTCGGATTCCGATCGGCAAAGCAATTAGCTACTGGATTGCTCAGTTTTTGGGGTGCATCGCCGCGGCCTACCTGCTTCAATGGTTCGTCGGTCCGGGTTCATCGCTCGGTTCGACGGTCGGTCGCTTGACGCCCGGTATCGCAAATGCCGCCGAAGGAGCGAATGCGGCCAAGGTGATCGTGCTGGAAGGAGTGCTTACGTTTTTCCTCGTAATTGCCGTGTTTGCCTCGGGCATCCATGGCCGCAACGGAAACGTGGCTGGCTTGGCCATTGGTCTGGTGCTCACGATGGACATTTTGGTTGGCGGCCCGCTGACGGGCGCGAGCATGAATCCGGCTCGCACACTCGGTCCGGCCGTGGCGACCGGCGAGCTGAACTATGTGTGGATGTATTTTGTGGGACCGCTCGCCGGTGGAGCGGTGGCCGCGCTATTGTATGACAATTTCTTTTTGCCTAGTGCGGAACTGACGCCTCCGGTAGAGGCGGCCGAATCGCGCGGCAAGCGGAGGAGATAAACATCATGAACACGACTCTCAAGTGGACCGCCGCGCTGGCAATATTGCTGGTCGGTGTAGTCTCGGCCGCAGGATGCGCGGAGAAGAAACCCGGGCCGGAGCCCAATACGACCGATGGAACCGTCGTTGTCGAGGAAGAAGAAGTCATCGTCGAAACGGTGCCCGCTGAAGGCGAGGAGATGCCCGCCGAATCCGAGCCGGCAAAACCTTCGGAGGCGCCTCCAACTCCAGAAGAAAAGCCCGCCGAAGAGCCGGCCCCAGAGGCAGGCGCCAACGTGCCACCTGCCGGCGAACCGGCAGCCAATGACGACACGGTCGAGCTTGGCAAAGTCGTGCTCGGTTCTGACGATCTATTTGCTGGAATTCCCGGCGAAGGCAAGCTGACAGTCGAACAGATCACGGCCTGGCTTGACGACCCCGAGAACCACGAGCCGCTCGACTTTGAATTGCCGATGGGCATGGCCAAAGGTGCCTCGCAAATTACAGGTGTCGACAAGAACCCGCTCACGCGAGCCAAGATCGAACTGGGCCGCCAATTGTACTTTGACCCGAAACTGTCGGCCGACGTGAGCGTGAGTTGCGCACATTGCCACGATCCGGACGAAGGCTTTGCCCGGCATACGCAATTCGGTGTGGGCATCAAGGGGCAGACCGGCGGGCGCAATTCGCCGGTGAGCTACAACCGAATTCTCAGCGACAAGCAATTCTGGGATGGGCGCGCCCCCTCGCTGGAAGCGCAGGCGGTCGGGCCGATTGCCAACCCGATCGAAATGGGCAACACGCATGATGCCTGCGTTGAGTGCCTGAAGGGCGTTGAGGGCTACAAGATTCAGTTCGACAAGATCTTCGGCCGTTTGGATATCGATGCCGTGGGAGAGGCGCTGGCTTCGTTCGAGCGAGCGATCGTGACCGGCCCGGCCCCGTTTGACTACGCCGAGGCCTTGAAGCCGTTCGAGCAGCTTGAGCCTGAGGACATCGAAGCCGACGAGGAGTTGAAGGCCCGCTACGAGGCCGCCAAGGCCGGCGCCGAAGCTCACCCGCTGACAGAGAGCGCGCAGCGCGGAATGGAGATCTACTTTACCGAAAAGGGAAGTTGCTCGGCGTGTCACGTCGGCGCCAACCTGACCGACGAGAAGTACCATAATCTCGGCGTCGGCATGGACAAGGAGAATCCCGATCTGGGCCGCTTCGAGATCACCAAGGATGAAAAAGAAAAGGGCGCCTTCAAGACTCCGACGATTCGCAACGTGGCTTCCAGTGCTCCCTACATGCACGACGGCAGCCAGAAGACGCTCGAGGAGGTCGTCGAGTGGTATGCCAAGGGCGGCCATCCAAACCCGAATTTGAGCGAGAAGATCAAGAAGCTCGATCTGAACGATCAGGATAAGAAGGATCTGGTGGAATTCATGACGCAGGGCTGCACTGGCAGCTTCCCCAAGATCGAACGCGGGCGCTTGCCGGAGTAGTTTTCCGCGCGTTTTGCCTGACATCAAGGTGCCGCTGGTCGTTTGCAAGGCGGCCAGCGGCATTATTTTTTTCTGCTTCGCGATCCCAGGGAATCCGGGAATTGCCGACTTGTTGAGTTCGCCGATCGTCCCTACGATTGAAGTGCTGTTTCGCACACAAGCTCAAAGAGGGGCGTCAGAAGCAGGCCGCCCGTTTCCGCATATGCCGTTGAAAGAAGACGAACTGTACCAGGAACGCATACTCGATCACTACGAGGAGCCGTTTCACCGGGGGCACTGTCCGGCGGCCACGCATGCGCACGAAGATGAGAATCCGCTTTGTGGCGACGTGGTGCGCGTGGAACTGGCGATCGATCCGGACAGCACAATTCGCGACGCCTACTTCAGTGGCGACGGATGCTGCATCAGCCAGGCATCGGCCTCGATGCTGATGGAGCGGATTTGTGGCGGTCGGCTGGACGACATCCGTGCCTTCACGGCTGCCGACATGTTGTCGCTGTTCGGCGCCAAGCTGACGCCCAATCGCCAAAAATGCTGCCTGCTTTGCTGGCGGGCACTGCAATCGGCAATCTATTCGCCGCTCAATCCGGACGCCGGCCCGGCCGACGGCGAATGCAATTGAGGTCCACGCCATGAACGTTGCCGCACCGGCAATGCTGGATGTCGAGCGCATCCGCCGCGATTTCCCCATTCTCGGCACCGTGCTGCATGGCTCGGCCGACGCACCCGGCGTGCCGCTGGTCTATCTCGACAACGCGGCCACCACGCAACATCCTCGGCAAGTAATCCAAACGATCACCGACACCTACGAGAAGTACTATGCCAACGTCCACCGCGGTATCCATTGGCTGAGTGAAAAGTCGAGCGATCTCTACGAACAGGCCCGAGGTAAGGTCGGTGCGTTTATTGGTGCGCCGTCGAGCGAACAGGTTATTTTCACGCGGGGCACCACCGAAAGCATCAATCTGGTGGCTCGCAGTTGGGGCGACGCCAATCTGCGGTCCGGTGACGAGATATTACTCTCCGAGATGGAGCACCATGCGAACATCGTTCCCTGGCAGCAGGCGGCCGAACGCACCGGCGCGGTCGTCCGCTTTCTACCGATCTCGAACGACGGGCAATTGCAGCTCGACAGGCTCGACCAAATGCTCACGCCGCGCACGCGGATCGTTGCCATTGCGGCCGTGTCGAACGTGCTGGGCACGGAGAACCCACTGGGCCGAATTATCCCGCGGGCACATCAGGCCGGTGCAGTCGTGCTGGTCGATGCGGCCCAAAGCGCGCCGCATGCCGTCACCGATGTCATGCGACTTGATGCGGATTTCTTGGCGTTTTCGGGACACAAGATGCTCGGTCCCACTGGGGTGGGCGTGCTATACGGACGGCGCGAACTGCTCGAAGCGATGCCGCCTTTTATGGGGGGCGGCGGCATGATCCGCCGCGTAACGACCACCGGCTTCGAACCGGCCGAGCTCCCCTCGAAGTTCGAGGCCGGCACGCCCCCAATCGTTCCAGCCATCGGGCTTGGCGCCGCCGTTGACTACCTCACCGAGATCGGCATGCCGGCCATCCAACGGCACGAACAGAGGTTGACCACGCTGGCGCACCAGATTCTCTCGTCGATTGGCGGCGTGCGGTTTCTGGGCCCCGATCCGCAGCACAAGGCCGGCATCGTCAGTTTCACGATCGACAAGATCCATGCCCACGACATCGCGCAAGTGCTTGACCGCCACGGCGTCGCCATCCGAGCCGGCCACCACTGTGCCATGCCGCTTCACAAGCGACTGGGCATCACGGCCAGCAGCCGGGCAAGCTTTTATTTGTACAACACGACGGCGGATGTTGAACGGTTGGGACAAGCGTTGGAGGACGCCAAACGGATCTTTCGGCGTTAGGAGCGCATCGCCCCCTCTCATCGTCTCCAGGCCAATAACTTCTCGAAAAGCCGGGCCACACGGGGCGTCAAGCGTGTGCGTTGGTATTGGTCGGCGATGTGTTTGAGCACTTCGACTTGGGTTGGGTAGCAATGCACGGTGTTGGCCAGGCGGCTCAGCGATTGTTTCTGGTTTAGAAGCATGGTTAGCTCCCCGATCATCTCGCCGGCCTGCGGGGCGATGATCGTGCCGCCGACGATACAGCCGCTTCCCTTCCGCGTGTGCACGACCGCGAAGCCCTCGGTCTCGCCATCGACGACCGCCCGATCGACATCCGTCAAGTTGGCCCGATACGTGTCGACGGCAATTCCCCGGACTTGCGCTTCGGCCGCGGTCAGCCCCACCTGGGCGATTTCCGGCTCGGTGAATGTCGTTCGCGGAATGTGCACGCGACTGAAGCGTTTTCGACCGAAAAAGAGCGCGTTTTGCAGCACGATGCGAGACATGGCGTCGGCGGCGTGCGTGAAACGGACGTCGGTACAGACGTCTCCGGCGGCATAGACGCGGCGGTTGGTCGTTTGCAGGAAATCGTTCACAACCACGCCTCGTTCGTTCGCCTCAATGCCGGCAGCAGCCAACTCAAGCCCTTCTACGGCCGGTCGGCGGCCGATGGCAACCAGGATTTGATCGCCGATGAGCACTTGTTTTTCGTCACCCTGTTGGATCACCAGCGACTTGGACGGCCCCAGTTGTTTTGCGCTCGATGCCCGGCAACCGAGATACAAGTGCACGCCTTCGCTTTCCAGACGTTTCTGTATGGCTTCAGCGGCTTGGGGATCTTCCTTTGGCAAAATCCGCGGCCGATGGTCGATCAGGTGCACTTCGCTTCCCAGACGCCGAAACGCCTGGGCCAGTTCGCAGCCGATTGGCCCGCCGCCGAGCACGATCAATGTCCGCGGCAGTTCCGTGAGTTCAAACACGGTTTCGTTGGTCAAGTAGCCGAGTTGACAGAGACCTTCGACCGGCGGCTCGAGCGGACGGGTGCCAGTGGCGATAACAGCGCGACTGAATTCGAGCTTCTGGCCAGCCACGGAAAGGCACTTGCGGCCTGTGAAGCTCGCCTGCCCGAGAAACACGTCAACGCCGAGCTGCTTGAGACGCGCCGCCGAATCGTGGTGGCTGATCTCGGTGCGAAGACTGCGAACTCGCTCCATCACGGCGGCGAAGTCGAATCGGCCGTTAATCGTGCCGCGAAATCCATAGGTTACGGCCGCCGTCATGTCTCGGGCGACCCGGGCGCTACGGATCAGGGCCTTGCTCGGCACGCAGCCAAAGTTGAGGCAGTCACCGCCAAGCAAATGCCGTTCGATGAGCGCGACCTTGGCACCCAGCCCGGCGGCTCCTACCGCCGCGACAAGCCCCGCGGTGCCGCCACCGATTGCCACGAGATTGTAGCGGCCGCTGGGTAAGGGGTTTACCCAATCGGGCGGGTGAACTTGGGCGAGCAATCGCTCGTCGTGCGCATCGCCTGGCGTAAGCTGCATGGCGGACCCCTCCGCGGAAACCAACTCCCAGCGCGCCGCCGCCGTCCCCCGCGCTCTTTGCGCTTTAGGATAGCAGGAAGTCGCAATGTTGGTAATGAGCAGCAAGCGCCGTGCCGCAAACATCGCCTTGCACGATTCGCAACGTGAGCTGCACTACGGCAGCTCACGAATCCGAAGATGCTTGAACTCCACCGGCGAGCCTTCCGACTCGAGACAGAGAAAACCGGTGGCCGGTTTGCAGTCGGTGCCGCCCGAGACCTCCTCGCCGTTGACCCACAGGCGCACTTCTCCGTTGATAGCGCGGACGTAGTAATGGTTCCACTGGCCGACGCCCTTGCTGAGGTTTTTTGAGGGGAAGCTCCGTTTGCCGTTGGGCGCGACCGGCGGGAACGGCTTCATGTCGGAACTGCCAACCGGAAACACGTCGCCGTGGGTGGTGAACCAGTCGGCCGGCTTGCCAGTCTGCTTGGTGTAGTTCTCGGCGTAACCGTGATCGAGAACTTGCACTTCGATGCCGTGCGGCAGCTGCCCAGGTTTGAGCGTGGCCAGCGACGCCTCGGGTACCCATACGAAGATTCCGGAGTTACCACCCGACTTGAGATGACGCCACTGCGCCACCAATTCGAAGTTCGTGATGGGTTGCTTCGAGCGGATCACGCCCACAGGCGTTCCGGTGCAGTGGGCCTCGCCGTCGCTCCAGGTCCAGGTGTCGGGATCGCAATTGACGTTCACAAAATCGGCTTCACCCAAAGCATGCCAACCAGGACCAGTCCCATCGATCGTGGCCCGAGGCAGGCCCGAAGGCTCATCGGCGGCAGAATGAGAAAGCAGGAAAACCGCAAGGGCTACGGCAAGCAAGCTGCGAGTCATGGCATTGGATCCCTGAAGAATGCAGAGATTGTCTCTGGGGAATGATCTTGGCAGGAACGCGGTTCGGCTCCGCAACCCTATCACGCCCGTTGATCTGCGGCAACTCCCCGCGGCGGATCGGGAAATGCAAATCTCTTGCAGTCCGACGGCCGTAGTGAAATAATGCGGGCGGCGGCACCGCGGAACCTGAGGAATGAGGAAGCGGAACCCGAGCAAAAGGAACAGGGACATGCGATACGGCATTCTCGTGGCGCTGGGGGCTGGAATGATGCTAGGCAATGCGGCTGGTGCCTGCGCAGGTGAAGGGCCACGGCGGTGCGGGACACATTTTTTCAGCCGCCGTGCCGTTGCCAGCGCCCGCGACGCTTCCCGTGCCAGCGGTGATGCCGGCCGCACTGCCCGTGCATGGCTCCTCGTCGTTCTCTTACCAGCACCAATGGTCGTCGGCCCACGCGTCGGTGGCCATGTGGATGGCTGGGGGTATGGCGTACTCATTCTATCCGGCGACCATGAGTGGCTATTTGCCAAACTATTCCACGCGCCGGAACTATTATCCACGGCAGGCGCTGCCGGACGAAGATAAGCACGCGGTGAAGGTGCCGACGGCCAGCAGTTCCGAGGCGTTAGCGCAAGCGCGCGCTGCGCTTGACGAAGGCGATGCCAAGTTTGCTAAACGGCGCTACGCGGCGGCTATTTCGAGCTATAAGCGAGCAGCCCGGGCCGCGCCCGAATTGGCGGAACCGCATTTGCGACAGGCGCTGGCCATGTTGGCGATGCGGAAATACGGACCGGCCCGCCAAGAGTTTTTCGAATCGCTCGAACTTGGCGGCGGCAACGACGGCACACCGGCGCCGGCGGTAGAAAAGCTCTCCACGTCCGGCGATTTCGAAAAGACCACCAAAGTGCTGGAGCGTTTGGCCGCCATCGATCCGCTGGATGCGGAAATCGCCTTGGCGCTTGGAATCCAACTGTACTGCGGCGGCCAGCGCGAGCAGGCTGCCAAGTACTTTAATCGCGCTGCCTCTTTGGGTGCCGACAAACAGCGGCTGCTGATGCGATTTTTGCCCGACGCTCCAACGTCCTCTTCGACGGAATGACAGCGAAACGAATAGGCGGAAACGCGACGCCAGGTGGGTGCCGCGTTCCCGCCTTTATTTCTTCTCGTACGCTGCCGGCACTAGCCGCCAACGTTAGCCGCAGAGCGGGCTTGTTCCACCCAGATGCGAGCTCGACCTTGCACGCGTTCCATCCGGCGGCCCCAGTTGGCGATCGGATTCTCGCGTTCGAACTCGACCGCCTGAGCCAAGAACTGGCTGGCCGCCTCCGGGCCCTGCAAGTTGTACATTGCCAATGCTTGATAGTAGCGGTACAGAGCGTTTTGAGGTTCGGCAGCCGTGGCGGCCTCAAACGCGTCCAACGCCAAAGTCATATTGTCGTCCCAATAGGCGCGCATGCCACGGGTGAAGTCGTTCGTGCCGTCGCGGTCTTGCGACTTCAGCGACGTCAGCCGGAACGGACGGCGGAAGATGCCAGCCGACGGATCGGGCTCAGGTTGCGGCGGGACGCTGCTGGCCGGGGCCTTGTCAGCGGGACCGTCATAGAGCACTTTTTCATTCGTCTGGAACGTACGTCCCATTTCCGTGGTCGCGGTGCTGCTGCCGGCATCGCAGTTTTCGCAGCCGCCACCGGCACCGCATGAATCACATGTGCCACAAGAGCCGCAGCCACAACAGCCACCGCACGAATAGCCGCAACCGTAACCACACGGAGCGCAACCGCGAAGACAGCAGCCGAGTCGGCAGCTGAGACCGCAACATAAACCGCAGCGGCGATAACCGGTCGAGCAATACACGCGGCCGTCGTAACAACGGGCGAACGGCCCGCAGTACTTCGGATAGCTATAGGTGCAGGGGAAAGTATAGGGCGGCGGCGGGCAAGGCGCGCCGCAATAGCCGAAGGAGTAAAGCCCCGGATAGTACGCGATGCAACGAGCGCGGATTACATGGTGGAAAGCGCCAGCCTCTTCGGCCAGCCCCCAGGTGGCCCCCGCGGCCGTCAAGACCGCCAATAACACCCTGCGCATGACGTCGGCTCCCTTTGACTGAGTTGGTCGGTTCCTCCCCTCTCGACGGTATCGGTCGGCCGATCGCATTCGTGGAAGTGCGCGCACAAAATTGCACGCTGTGTGGAATAGCACTATGAAACCGCGCATGACGCAATTAGCGATTATGCCGGCGACGTGGGCCCTGGCGGCACGGAGCCAACGGTGATAAGCAACCGAGCCTGCTAGGACAGCAAGCCGTCGATCGGCTTCCCCTTGCCGTCTTTGGTCACGTAGAACGGACGTCCCTCGGTCACATAGGCGGTGTCGGCGGGGATGCCCAACGCCCGATAGATCGTCGCGTGGGTGTCCTCGAGCGTAACCGGATTTTCGATGGGCAGCATCGGGTGCCGTTCGGCCGTGCGTCCATAAACCAAGCCCGGCTTGAAACCTCCGCCAAAGAACAGCAGGCTATTGCCGCTCGAGAAGTGTCCGTGGAAGCCGTACATCTTTTGATCTTCAAGGATCAGCTCTTCCCCGGATTGCTCCTCGGCGAAGCCGTCGGGCTCGACACCAGCCTTGGGTTGGTTGGCAATCGTGCGGCCGAATTCAGTGGCCACAACCACGAGCGTTCGATCCAAAAGTCGCCGGTCGGCCAGATCGCGAATCAACTGCGCAATGGGCGAGTCGATTTGCTTTTTCATTTCGACCATCCGCTGCTGGCCATTCTCGTGCATATCAAAACCCTTGAACGGTCCGTACTGGTACTCGACCTGCACGAAGCGAGCGCCTGCCTCGACCAACCGCCGCGCGAGCAATAGCCCGTGACCGAATCGCCGCCCATGAAAGTACTTCTTGTCGAGCAACGCATCGCGTTCGATCCGCGGCTCGTAGGCGGCCAGCGTCGCGGCGGTCTCTTCCTTGGCATAGTTGAATGCCCGCTTGACCGGAGAATCCATCATTGCCCGGGCCGCTTCCATGGTTTGCAGATACTCGCCGGCGCGGGCGCGTTGCGCAGTCGTTCGTCGGACATGGCGTGCAGCGAGTTGAGCAGCTTCATCCGGCGGTCAAGGCGGTCGGTGCTCATGCCGGCAGCCGCGCTGAGCGTCGCAAGTCCGGCGGTTGCGTCGGGAATCATGAAGGGCGCGTACGGTACGCCGTAGAAACCCGGCCCGATCGCTTCACTGATGAATTGTTTCTCGGTATCGCTGGTGTCGATATCGCGGCCGATGTAGATGTACGGCGGCACGTTCGGTTGCCTGGGCCCCAACGTACGGGCAACGACCGCGCCCAGACTCGGCGCCTTAAGCCCAACCGGAAACAGGTAGCCGGTCAGCATGTAGTACTGGGCCTTCAAATGCACGGCGCCGAATTTCGTGGCGTTGGTCAAGCTGCGGAGCACTGTGCCGTGATGCATGACCGAGGCCATGTTTTCCAACCCGGCACCAAACCGCAGCCCGTCGACAGACGTGGGAATCGACTCGCAGGTGCCCAGTAGATCGGACCCCCGCATGCCCGGTTCGAAGGGCGTGTATCGCTTGGGGTCCCAGGTGTCGGCCTGCGCCACGCCACCCGGGAGCCAAATGAAGATCACCGAATCGGCTTTGGCGGCCGCTCGCATCGCACGCGCATCGGCGCCGCGCAGCATGCTCGGCCCCAGCGCGGCGAGTGCGGCACCGGCGGCGGATTGCTTCAAAAAGTCGCGGCGGTTGAAGTGAGGATGGTTCATCAGGTGCGTTTGCGACGACTAGTGCAGGTATTGGAACTCGGGACTGCAGATCAGGGCCCACAGCAGGTCGCCGATTGCTTCGTCCGGTGATTGGGCCGATTGTAAGAACTCCCGGCCGGCATTCTTTTCGTCAGTCGAAGCGGGTCGCGACAAGACGCAACGATACAGCCGGTCGACCAAGCGCCGTTCATCCAGGCGTGTCAATTCCTCTGGCGGCGCGGCTGCGTAGATCATCTGGTGCAGTTGCTCGCCGTTGAGCAATTCAAGGGACTGCACGACGGCTATGTCGTCTGGCCGGGCCGTGCTGATCTCATTGCGTGAAGCTGGCCGTCCCAGGGCTCGCGACAACGCAGTCGACCGAGCGTCGAGATAGCTTCGCTGCTGCGGAGTGATATTTCCCTCGGTTGCGACGCGAATGCTGTCGAGCAATTGTTCGGCCGTCAAACGCCGCAGCGCCGGCGAGCGAAAATAGCGGGGAGCCAGCGGCTCGCTGGCGTTGTATGTGTCGGCCAGCTTCGGATCGTAGCGCAGTTGATAGGTTTGACTGGTGAGAATCACACGGATCGTATGCTTCAGGTCGCAACCGTGGGCAACAAAGTCGTGGGCCAACCAGTCCAATAGCTCAGGATGGCTGGCTGGCACATCCAGGCGAAAATCGTCGGCCGGTTCGAACAGGCCCAGGCCCAGGTAGCGCTTCCACAGACGGTTAACAATCGTCTTGGCGAAGCGGGGATTGGCAGGGTCGGTGATCAACTGCGCCGCCAGGTGCAACCGGGCGGACAGGTCGGCGGGGACTTCTTTCGGCGCGCCTGGCAAATCAAATGGGAAGCGAGCCGCGATCTTCTGGCCGGTTTTCAACTCGCAGCGTATCTTTTCCAGATCGTCAGGCGCGAACAGTCCGGCGAACGCCAGAAATCGTTCCTGCGGCCATTCGGCGTTCTCGAAGTGGTCGTGGCAACTGGCGCATTTCATGCTCGTGCCGAGGAATACCTGCCCCACGTTGGCTGCCGTTTGCAGCGTGACCTTGTGGTTTTCGTTGCGCACATACTCGATCGAAAAGTCCTCGCCCAGCACGTCCTTCGTTTGCGCGGCCTTGCGACCGGGCATCGTCGGATCGATCAGTTCGGCCACCATCACGTCGTACGGCCGATTGCGGCGAAAGCTCGACAACAGCCAGTCCCGATAATCGCCCCGCGTCAGGATACCGCCCTGAGCCAGCACGTTCTGGCTGGCCAAGGCGTCTTCCCAGAACGTCGTCCAATGGGCGGCATAGTCCTCGTCGCGCGCGAGCAGTTCGTCGACGAGTTGCTCGCGCTTCTCGGCACTCGGCCGGGCGGCCAGGAAGTGATTTGTTTCCTTGAGCGTCGGAATCACGCCAATGACGTCGAGATAGACACGCCGGAGGAACGTGGCGTCATCGGACAGCCCCACAGCGGGTGACTGGGGCAACTCGCGCCATTTGGCCGCGATGAATCGATCGATCGGATGCGGCACGGCTGCGCTGATCTGCGGCGGCTGCGGCGGAGCCGACAATGCCTGTAAATGTTCGGCGCGTCGCTCGATCAAGGCTCGTTCGCTATCGAGGTCTGCGGCCCGTGCGGCCGAGAATATGACGAATCCACAGAAAATCGCGGCGAGCATGCCGGGTGCCATGTTCACGTGAGCGTGATCGACTCGATTGGGTCTAAGTGGAATGATCATGGGCCTAAAGAGACCTAACTGAAGCGTGTTCGCTTATCGAACCAGCAAGGGGGCGAAGCTACCGGCCTTACTTGCCAACTCACTGCGTGCCATAGCCGGGTCCGTTGATATCGGAGTCGGCGATGATTTCGTGCGTGAACTCCACGTGCGGCAGGCTCTTGGCGTCGGTGCCCCGCACCGTTTGCGGCACGTAGCGAACGTATTCCTTCTTCAACGGATCAAAGAATCGGTCGCCCTTTTGCAGAATCGGGCGATATTCGGCCATTTCGCCGAACCAGGCAGGTCCCAGCACCTGCACGGGAATCCAATGTCCCTTCCCTTGCTTATCGACGAGATAGAACTCCGGATAGTCGTGGGAATGAACCCACACGGTACGGGCGGGAATGTTTGAGAGCCGGCACAAGCCGACGAACAGCGCGCTCATTTCCTCGCAGTCGCCGCAGCGCTGTTCGATGGCATGCATTGCGCCACGGAAGTCGCCGTTTTCGAACTTTACGTTGTCTCGCGTCCAGCTCCAAAACGACTTGGCTGTCTGCCAGGCGCCTTCGTCGCGGCTGGTGCCGGTAAGCATGTTGGCCAGGTCGATCATCTTTTGATTCTGGATTTCCATCCCTGGCGACGTGCCGCTTAGCTGGTCGCGCAGCTCAGGCGGTATATTGCGCGGCAAATTGAGTTCGTCGGGCGGCAGCTTGAACTTCTCGCGGTAGCGCCTGACGTCGTAGAGCAACTCGACAAACGCCGATTCGCCCTTGGGAATTTGCGCCACCTGGAACTTCAAATATGCTGCCTGACCGGGCTTTACGTGTTCGCTCGTCCGCCCGTGTGGACTCATTTTCTTGCTGACCAGGCGGATGTGCTGTTCGGGCCATTCCATCGGAATGGGGACCGTGGCCGCGATGTTTTTCACGGCGCTCTCGGTGGCCGTAATGCGAATTCCAATCTTCAATTGGTAGTCACGAGGATCGGTCAGTTCGAGCGCTGGGTCGGGCACCGCAAAGCGATTCTTAGCCCGTGGCCGAATGCCTTTTTCCGGTTCGGCGTCGCCAGCAACATCCGCTTCGACGGCTGGCTCGGATTTTGCCTCCAGACGCTCGAACAGAGGTCGGGAGTCGCCGTCATCGGCAACGACGGTATCTTCGACCTGCTCCTGAGCCAACAACCGCGCGGACTGACTGCCCGCAACGATGAAAACCACAAGTGCGGCCAAACCCGTAAGACGCAGGAAAAGGTGCATATCAAACACTTCGCCGGGCCAGACAGGCACCCGCGACCGCCTGCCAAAACGGCCGACCGGTACCTCGGACAATGGGAAATCTGCTCACTCTACCAAGTATGTTCAGTCTGGGTAGAAGTGTCAAAATATCCGGCCGCGTTTCTGGCGACAAAGTGTCCCACGTCGCCGAATGTTGCGGCATTACAGCTCGTAGCCCGTCCGATATTGCGGCTTAATCACGCCCGACAATTCCGGGGCATTGGTGGCCACCATGTTCCGAGCGTCCCACTCGACCTTTTTGCCGGGCGATTCCGGGTCGGGGGCGGCCCACACTGCCAGATTGCCCAGCAAGATCGTTTCGGTGAGCGGCCCGGAGTAGTTGGGGAAGTTTGACGTCGCGACCGGGCCGCCCTTGATCGCCTTGATGAACTCCGAGAAGTGATTAATCACTCTCGGGTACTCGAGCTTGACGTCGTCGCAGTCGATCAACACGTAACCGAATTCGCAGTAGTCGCCCTTGGCGAACAGCTTCCCTTTTTCGCCAATCATGAGCACGCCGGTCTGGGTCATTGGCTCGCGGCCGAATAGATCGGCTGCGGGCTTCTGACCTCCGTCGTACCAGGTCATCTTCACGCCGGGGCGCTTGTCGTTGGCGGGGAACTCGAAGTTGATGATCGACCACTTGGGGAAGCTGTCGCGGTTGTGCCCCGACGTGGTGGCTTGCACGCTCGTCGGATCGCGCAGCTCGAGGGCCATGTAGGGCATGTTCACAGTGTGGCAGGCCATATCGCCCAGGGCGCCGGAGCCAAAATCCCACCAGCCGCGCCACGAGTTCGGGTGATAGCCCGGTGCATAAGGACGCTCGGGCGCCGTGCCCAGCCACAGATCCCAATGCACGTTCTCGGGAATCGGCGCTTCGGCCGGCCGCGGACAACCACAGGCCCAGTGGGGGCGATTCGTCCAAACATGGACTTCTTGCACGTCGCCGATCACGCCCGCTCGAAGTGCCGCGACGGTCTTGCGCAAGCCAGGAAAGCTCGTTCCCTGGTTGCCCATCTGCGTGGCGACTTTGGTTTCGCGGGCAATGTCGCCCAATCGCCTGGCTTCGTAGATGGTGCGGGTAAGCGGCTTTTGCGTGTAGCAGGCCATTCCCTTGCGCATGGCCATGGCCGTGGCCGCCGCGTGCATATGATCGGGAATGCTCACCGTCACGGCGTCGATCTTGCCTTCCATCTCGTCGAGCATCTTGCGGAAGTCGTTAAATCGTGTTGCCTTTGGAAATGTCTTGTTGCCGGCGGTTGCCAGGGTTTGATCGTCAACGTCGCAAATGGCCACGACGTCACCACCACGCCGCGCGTCGGCCGAATCGCTACGTCCCTTGCCACCGACGCCGATGCAGCCAAAACGGAGTTTTTCGTTCGGCGAGGTGCTTTCGGCTGCGGCCGTACCCGACACAAACACGCCCACGCCCGTCAGGGCCGTGGTCTTCAAGAAACGACGACGATCGGTGAGGTACGACATGCTGTGCGGCTCCGGGCTATTCGAAGGACCAAAACCCGGCTGGGCCGGGGAAATGCTTACCGTAATCCTGTTACCCTATCACACCCGGTGGAGACTTTCACGGCCGAGACCGAGGAATTTCGCCTTCGCGTCGACCTGGCCCTCGCACGCCAGCCGGGCGAGCTCCTCCCCCAACACGCCCACGAATTTGAATCCATGCCCGGAAAGCCCGGCCGCCAGCGCTACTTGCGGATGACGCGGGTGAACGTCGACCAGAAAATGGCCGTCAGGGCTCATCGTGTACATGCAAACCGCGTGGCCCAGGCACTCAGTCGTCGCCTGCACGAGGTGCCGCTTGACGAAACCTGCCACCCGGGCCTGGTCTTCCGCATCCACTTCGCGATCGACCGACAGCGGATCGGCAACCACGCGGCCGCCACTATGCTCGGCTACCTTGATGCCCGCCGAGTCAATCTGCGGAAAACCGTAAAAGCAGCCCTCGGGCAAGTCATACAGAAAGCCCGGAAAGCCCTGTTCGGCGCGATACACGTCACTGCCAGTGCCAAACCAATACAACGGCTTGCGGCGAATTTCCAGCGGAACGCCCAGATCGGCCAATAGCGCCGCCGACCACGCACCTGCCGTAACGATCAGACGATCGGCGGCGTAGTGATCGCGATCGGTCTCGATGACCGCGCCCGAACCCTCGGCACGCCAGGCCCGCACGGTTTCACCGGTATGTAACTGGGCGCCTAGCCGCACGGCCTCGTTGGCATGCGCCAGCACGCACCGTTCAACCCGCAGGTAGCCAGCCTGCGTTTCGTACACCGCGTCACAATCCTCGGGAACGCGCAAGCCCGGGAAGCGGCGTTCGGTCTCACCGGCAGATAGATTCTCGATCGGCACGTCGTGTTGCCGGGCGCTTTGCCGCACGCCCCGCATCACTTCCCCCTCTGGCGGCCCGATCTGCAAGAGCCCCACCTCGTGATACAGCCGCTCACCGACGGCATCCTGTAGCGCACGCCAACCATCGAATGCTCTTCGCACCAGCGGAACGTAGTCGGGATGCTCAAAATAGGTTTGTCGGATCAGCCGGGTCTGTCCGTGTGAACTGCCGCGATCGTGCCCCAGGTCGAATTGCTCAATGCCCAGCGCTGCAACGCCGCGGCGTGCCAAGTGGTAGAGCGCGGCACTGCCAACGCCCCCCACGCCCAATACGATCGCCGGGTAGTTTTTCATGGTACGAAACTCGCAGTCGCGCTTGTCGCGGGCCAAAGGCGCAGTTAACTTTCCGCACGCAACGGTCGATAGAGGTTGAAATACGTTTCCCCCGGGCCGCTGGTACCTCGGGCAAATCTAACCGAGGGCCGCCCACGATGACCATACTTTCTCTACAAACTAATTGCGACGCCACGGCCATCGGCCAGGCCGCTGAACGGCGCCTCCGCGAAAGCCCCTATTACTTCCTGCGAGCCCTGCGCTGCCAGGTCGATGCGGGAGTGCTGACGCTCATCGGCCGCGTGCCCCATGGCCAGCTCAAAGAGTTCGCCGAGGCCATCGTCGCCCGCGTCGAAGGGGTGCAGGCGGTCGTCAACCGCGTTGAAGTCTACGACCCCTTGCGGGCGAGCGCGTAGCGACTTCGGTGCATTTCGCCAGGCGTCGCCCTCCGCGTCGGAACCCCGGGGTCGGTGCAGACCCTCGTTTCTACTGCCTTCGGATGCCTGCATGTCGTGAGTTGCGGCGGTAAAATACGAGTAGATGCGAAATCGATCTCTCGCTAGGCAGGATTTACGGGGCACTGCGCCGTCGGAGGCAGGCAAGTGTATTGCTCGAAGTGCTATCACCAGCTTGCCGACGACTTGGCGATTCGCCTTTGGGATGGCAAAGATTACTGCCAATCCTGCGTGGCCGGTGCGTCACCCTTGCTGCAGCGGTATGCCAGCGAGTCATCTGTTCTTCGGGAATCCGTGACACTGAGTCCGAGGGAGCTCATTCGTGATCAACTATTCGCGTTTGCCTTCCTATCTCTGATTGTTGTGGGCGTCATTGTCTGGACCTCCAAAGATGCCTGGGTGGGGGCGCTATTTGGGCTTGCGGTGTGTTTCGTTGTGTTCTTGCTAAGAGTCGGCGGCATCTATGTCAATTCAAAAATGTGTCGCTGCATCGTTGCGCTCGAGGATGGGAAGCTAACCATAGGTAGACGCAGTGCGTCGTCGTTCACTTACGACCTCAGTGACTGCCAATGGCAGGTAGGTACGATCCGGAAGGCGACTGGGTTTTCGAAGATCTTTCTTCGCCGGAAGGTCGTTCTATTGCAATGTTCGAATCGCAGTCGCTGGCTCTCTTGGCTTCGACAGATTGTTCCCTGCGGCATCACGGACGAGACGCGCGAAGTCTGGGTATCATTTCTCCAGCTTGCAGAAGTTCCTGTAGTCGGTCAATAACGCAATTAGGCCGTGTTAGATGTCCAGCGGCGCGTAGTCGGCCTGGGTGTGCGGCTGAAAAAAGCCGCGCAAGATCGAGATACGATGTGGTGAACCTACCCACGTTTGGTGGGCGCGCTGTGGGGTTATTTGTTGGACATTGGGTTTGAGTTTGGGGTATTGGGTTGGCGACCCGCGAGACCCTTCGCGGGTCTTGCGCGGTCGCGGTGCTCGTGGGCGGATGATGCTTGGAGAGCGGTATCTGCCAGAGTCCGCCGGAAGGCTGGGGCGCCGCTGGCGAGGCTTTCTTCGTACTCCACCGGGCTCAAGTGCCCCAGCGACGAATGACGCCGACGACGATTGTAGAACACTTCGATGTATTCAAACAGGCTTTGTCGAGCGACCTCTTGAGTCGTGTACTGTTCGTGATACACCAGCTCCGTCTTCAGCGTGCCGAAGAAGCTTTCCGCGACGGCATTGTCGTAGCAGTTGCCACGGCGACTCATGCTGGCTTGCAGGCCATACCGCGTGAGCAAGCCCTGGTAGTCGTCGCAGGCGTACTGCACGCCCCGATCGCTGTGATGCAACACCTCGTTCTGCGGCCGCCGCTGCTCGATCGCCAACCGCAGCGCCCGCAAGCACAAGTCCGCAGCCAGCGAATCGCTGGTGGCCCAGCCCACGATCTTCCGCGAACACAAGTCGATCACGACCGCCAAGTACAGCCAGCCCTCGGCCGTGCGGACGTACGTGATGTCGGCCGCCCAGGCCCGATCGGGCTGCGGCTGGCAAAACGCCCGATTCAGCCGGTTCGGAGCGATCGGATGGGCGTGACGGCTTTCGGTCGTCCGGACGCGGAACCGGCGATGCATTTTCGAACGCAGACCGGCGGCACGCATCAGCTTGGCCACCGTGTTCTTCGAGCAGCGAACGTCTTCTGCGATCAGGTCGCGATGCACGCGCGGCGAGCCGTACACCGCGCGGCTCCGCTCGTGCACGCGGCGGATCTGGTCGGTCAGCTTCGCCCGCCGCTCGGCGGTTACGCTCGGCGCACGCTTCCACCAGGCGTAGTAACCGCTCCTGGTTACCTGCAAAACTCGGCACATCACGTTCACCGGAAACTCCCGCATGTGATCCTTGATGAACGCGAATCTCAGGGCTGGTGCTTGGCGAAGAAGGCCGTCGCTTTTTTTAAAATCTCACGCTCCATGAGGAGCCGCTTGTTCTCCTCCCGCAGCCGCCGCAGTTCCGCCCGCAAAGCCGAGTCACCGCTCGCGCTGACGCCCACTTCCGGCCCGAACTTCTTCAGCCAATTGCGGATCGAGGCGGCGTCCACGCCCAGGCTCTTGGCCGCCTCCACGACCGTATAGCCCTGCTGGTTCACCAACTTGACCGCCGACACCTTGAACTCACGCGAATACACTCGACGACCCATGACACGCTCCTTTCACCGGCATTATGCCAGTTCTGTCGCGCGCCACGAATCGTGGGGAAGGTCAGTGGCCAATCTGCTTCTCTTGTTTTTTGTCTTCTCTGCACCTTTGCGTTAAAATTCGACCCTGCTCCAGCGCGCAAACGAAGCGCGCAAGTTGAGCGCGCATTGCCAGACAGAACCAACACAAAAGTTTGGTGCGGCTGCTCTTTGGTCGAGCCGGGATTGGTCTTTAAAGTTGGTTAGACACGTGATCACTCCTCGGCCATCGACCAAAGAGCAGCTTATGCAGCCGGGACGATACCCGTCACTCATTTGAGACGCCACACCGTCCGGCATTGCCACGTCCACCCCTCACGCGGCCGGACAGCCTCTCAAACACGAGCGGACAAAGCCTGGGGAAGCGACTCCCACATGCCGGGATTCCGGAATCCAACAGCACGATCGGAGCGGCGTGAATCAACGAGACGCTTTTTGCCGAGCGACTGGTACCCATCGCCAGGCAAGAGCGCCCCAAGCACGGGGCCAAGACCTCCCCGCGTTGCGGAATGCTACACTCCGCGTGATCCAAGCCTGTCCGCCAGACCGAGAGGCATTTTGCGGGAAAGGGTGGCTTGATTTCAAGGAAAGTTTTCGAATCGCCACAGAACACACAGAGGGTAAAGAGGGTTTCAATGCGGAGCACGCGAAGGTGCAGAGACACTGTCAAAAAACTGCCGCACGGTGTTTAGCCGCTCCGGGGCTTTTAGGCGATGCCCGCAGCCTTACCGCTCCAGCGGCGCAAACCGGGCGATGATCGATTTCGCTGCGCAGTCCATCCAGCGCCGCGCTCACGATGCCGCCGGCGTAGCCGGCTCCTTCGCCGATGGGGTAGAGGCCGCGGACGCCGGGGCTCTCCAGGGTTTGCACGTCGCGCTCGAAGCGGACCGGGGCACTGCCCCGGGCTTCGGGGCCGACTAGCGTCGCATCGCGCAGGAACAAACCCCGCCAACGCTCGTCCAATATCGGCAGTGCCCGGCGAATAGCTTGCGCCACCAGCGGCGGCACCAGACCGTCGAGTTCCGTCGCAATGACATCCCGCGGGTAGCTCGACTTGGGTGAGCCCTTGGTCGCGCGGCGCGAAATGAAGTCGTCGGCGCGTTGGATCGGGCACTCGTAGTCGCGGCCCGCTTCGTAGGCGCGGTGTTCGTACAGGCGCTGCAACTGCATGCCGGCCAGCACGTGGGTGGAGCCGAAGTGCTCGGGCTCCAGGGTCACCATCAGGCCGCTGTTGGCGTAGGGGGAGTCGCGTTTGGAGAGGCTCATGCCGTTGGTGCAGAAGTAGCCCGGCTCCGAGACGCTGGGCATGACGTAGCCGCCGGCGCACATGCAAAACGAAAACACGTTGTGCTTGCCCTTGGCCACCAGCGAGTAATCGGCCGAGCCGAGCTTTTCTTCCAGCCGCGCGGCGCCGTACTGGGCGCGATTGACCTGCTGCTGCGGCTGCTCGATTCGCAGACCGAGCTGAAACGGCTTTTGCACCATCGGCAGCCCGTGGCGAAACAGCATCTCGTAGGTATCGCGGGCGCTGTGGCCGATGGCCAGCACGGCGAGCGTGGTGTCGATGCGGCCGGAGGAGGTCAGCAGCCCGCGGAGGGAGCCGTCGGCCAGGTCGAGATCTTCGACGCGGCAATCGAAACGAAACTCGCCTCCCAGGGCGATGATCCGTTCGCGAATCGCCTTAACCACCGCCGGCAGCCGGTTGCTCCCCAGGTGCGGGCGGTGATCGTAGAGGATGGACGGCTTGCCTTTGCACTCGGCGAAAATTTCGAGTACACGCTCGACGTCCGGTCCGCTCGAGCGGCAAGTGAGCTTGCCGTCGCTGAACGTGCCGGCGCCCCCTTCGCCAAACAGGTAGTTGCTCTCGGGGTTGTGAGGTCCGCCGGCATCGAAGGCGTGCATGTCGCGAATCCGCTCGCGCACCGGTTTGCCGCGTTCCAGCACCAGGGGCCGATAACCCTGTTCGGCCAGGAAATACGCCGCGAACACGCCGGCCGGCCCAGAACCGACGATAACCGGCCGCTCTCCGAGCGGCTCGGTGCCGGGGTGGGGCATTTCGAACTCGGCGGCTCGATAGAGTTCGGCCGCGATGCCGTGCGAGTGGCTGCTCGCCTGGTCTACGAAATGCATTTCGTCGGCACCATCGCCGACGCATATCTCAAGGGAGTAAACGTATTCGATCTGCGACTTGTTGCGGGCGTCCAGGCTTTTGCGCAGGATTCTCCACCGCGCGATGTCATCCGGGCGAACATCCAGGGCCGCCGCTGCTCGTAGCGGCAGCGCCCCTTCGGACTCGTCAATGCTCATGCGAATGTTGGACAGGCGAATCGGCATGAGACAATTCTAGGCGACGGCCACCCGCCGCGCAAGGATGGAAGTCGCCGGGTGGAGCAGAGGACAGAGAATGGAACTCGTCGTGGAAAAGTTGGCAACGTTTACATCTGCGGCAGCGGTTGTTTAGGATGCTGAGATCGAACCGCAATCAACCGGAGTGTTCTGATGGATGGAAAAGACTCGGGTTCGGCCGAATCGGCTCACGAACGTTCGACAAACTGCCGCGCGGCCTGCCCTGTCTGCGGCGGCCACTTGATCGAAATCCGCGGCAAGCTGCAGTGCTCCGCGTGCCACACGATCTGCGAAACCTGCTGCGAAGGTGGTCGCGGGTAGTTTCCGCGCGAACCTACGCGGCTCCGATCGACTCTGGCAAAGTGTTCCCGACCTACGATCGAGAGTCGCTTCCGCGAAGGAGACCTACCGTGGGAAACGTGTTCGCCCAGCTCAACGACAAGCTGCGGGAATCGATCGCCCGGCAGCAAATGTTCTTCGTGGCCACAGCACCATTGGCGGCCGAGGGGCACGTGAACCTTTCGCCCAAGGGGCTGGAGTCGTTTCGCGTGCTCGACGAAAAAACGGTCGGCTATCTGGATCTGATTGGCAGCGGGATTGAAACGGCCGCCCACTTGCGCGAGAACGGCCGGATCGTGATCATGTTTTGCACGTTCACCGGGGTCCCGCAGATCGTGCGGCTCTATGGCCGTGGGCGCGTGGTTGAGCCGCAAGACGCGGAGTGGGAGCAATTCGCCGCCAGTTTCCCTCGCTTGCCCGGAACGCGCAGCATCGTGGTCGTCGACCTGGAGCGAATTGCAGAGTCGTGCGGATTCGGCGTGCCGCTTTACGAGTATGTCGGACAGCGGACGCAACTGACAAAATATGCTGAAACCAACGGTCCTGAGAAACTCGAAGCGTACAAGCTTGAGCATAACGGCCGCAGCATCGACGGCCTGCCGGGTTTGCGGAGCGTCCGGGCCTAGTTCCGCATCGCGCGCTGGCACATCATGCCAACAGCAGCGCCTCGTCGCATCCTATGAGGCGGTCGTGCGATTCTACGATTGGTTGCAAGTTGTGACGTGCGGCACGTCATCGCCAGGGGAAACAGTAACGACGAGCCTCGAGGCCGGCTATTTCAACTCTTTGAGCGTCGCGATCACTTCGGTATCGTGGCCGTCGACGCTGACCTTTTTCCAGACTTTGGCCACTTTGCCTTCGGCGTCGATCAGGAATGTCGAACGCTGAATCCCCATCGACTTCTTGCCATACATATTCTTCTCGCGCCAGGCACCGTACTTCTCGGCCACTTTGTGCTCCACGTCGGCCAATAGCGGAAAGTTCAGCTTGAACTTGTCGCGAAACTTACCGTGACTTTCCACCGTGTCGGTGCTTACTCCCAGCACCTTGGCACCGAGCCTGGTTAGCGAGCTCTTCTGGTCGCGAAAGGCGCAGGCCTCGCGCGTGCAACCGGGAGTGTTGTCGCGAGGATAGAAATAGAGCACGACGGGCTGGCCGCGGAGGCTCGAAAGCTTGACCTTGCCGCCATCGTCGCTCGGCAGCGTGAAATCGGGGGCCTTCTTGCCCGGTTCAACCCAATCACCCATGGCCAACGGTCTCCTAGAAAAACGAACCGAAACGCACGCGGAACTGTCCCGTTACCATATCGAGCCGATAGCCACCGGCAAGGGCTCAAACGCGAACACAAAAGACGAATTGCCGGATTTCGACGGATACCCATCCCAAAAGCGCCCGCGAGGGGCCTCCCAGGTCGGCTTTCCGTCGCTGCGCCGTGGAACTGGTTGCTCTTCGTCAGAGGCTCCAGGCTCTTCGCTTTCGCCGTCTGGGTGGTTAAAATGGAGGTGTCACCATCCGTGGTCGGTACGACCGGCTCCGCATCCCGATAGCACCAGGAAACAGGAACGATTGGCCATCGCTAGTCCCGCCACAAAACTGGGCCATCAACACAGCCGTAGTTTGGAACGCGCCCAGGCCGCTGCCCGGGTCGCCGATATGAATCGGGGGCGCGACATCACGATCATCGACCTGCGGGAGCTGACGCCCGTCTTCGACTATTTCGTGCTGGCCACCGGCAGTAGTCGCCGACAACTGCATGCGATCGCTGAGGAAATCGATCAGGTGCTGCGCCACGAATTTGGCGACAAGCGGCTAGGCCGGGAGGGCTACGAGGAGAGCCGGTGGATCCTGCTCGACTTTGGCGACGTCGTCGTGCATTTGTTTGACGAAGAAACGCGCCAGTATTACGACCTGGAAAACCTCTGGGCCGGCGCAAGCGCGTACCGTTCGAGTCGTCCACCGAGACGCGCACGGGAGTGAGCCCGACGGACGCCGCCGCATCTCAGGAGTAGAGATCCCGCGCCGTTGACATTTCCCACTTGCTCCTCTTGAGCGAGATAGCGGGTTTGGGGTTGCGAGGCACTTGCACAAGGTGGCAAACTGATGCCGCTAATTGTGAGTGATTCCCCGCCACCCATCCCTAGACGGACGGTGTCGCACGGTCTCTTTTCGGCTCGTCTTTCATGAACATTCTGGCGGAATTGCAAACTCGGTTTCGGGCCGCGCTGGTCGATTTGGTCGACGACCCGGCCGAACTGCTGGCGATGATCCGCCCCAGTGGCGATCCGAAGTTCGGCGACTACCAGGCCAACTTTGCGATGCCGCTCGGTAAGCGCTTGGGCCGACCACCGCGCGACATTGCCACCGACGTGGTGGCCAAGCTTCAGGTCGATGACCTCTGCGAACGACCGGAAGTTGCCGGCCCTGGCTTCATTAATCTGCGAATTAGTGACGCGTGGCTGGTCGACACCGCTGCTCGGGCGCTCAAGAGCGATCGCTTGGAAATCGCGCCGGCCGTCGCGCCGCGGACATACATCATCGATTATTCCTCGCCGAACGTGGCCAAGCCGATGCATGTGGGCCATATTCGTTCGACGGTAATCGGCGATTCGCTCAAGCGGACGCTCAGCTTCCTGGGGCACAAGGTCGTTTCCGACAACCACATTGGCGACTGGGGCACCCAGTTCGGCATGATCATCTACGGCTACAAACACTTTCTCGACGAGAAAGCCTATCGTGCCGAGGCGGTAACCGAACTGGGCCGGTTGTACCGGCTGGTCAACCAACTGGTCTCTCATCAGGAGGCCAAACAGTCGCTGCCAGCTTTGCGGAAACAGATCGACACGTTGCGGACCGAGATTGCCCGGCAATCGGCCGACGTCGTCGAGAACGCGAAAGACAAAAGTGCCGCCAAATCGCTGCGCCGCGCCGAAAACAACCTGAAGGAACTCGAACGGACGCTCGCCGACCGCGAGCGGGGAATCGCGCTAGTCGAAAGCGATCCAGAGCTGTCGAAACGGGTCGCCGCGCATGTGGAGATTGACCGGGCCGTGCTGGCTGAAACGGCCAAGCTGCATCACGGCGACGCGGAGAATTTACGGCTATGGCGCGAGTTTCTACCGCCGTGCCTGGCCGATATTGAGCGGATCTATCGCCGGTTGCACGTCACGTTTGACGAAACACTGGGCGAGAGCTTTTATCACGATCGGCTTCCTGGCGTAGTGGACGATCTCACTCGGCGGGGCATCGCCAAGGAAAGTGACGGTGCGATTTGCATCTTCCTGCCGGAGCAGACAGCGCCGCTGGTGATTCGCAAACAGGATGGGGCGTTCCTCTACGGCACGACGGATCTGGCCACGATCCAGTATCGCGCTGAGCGTTGGAATCCGGATGCGATCTTGTACGTCGTTGACCATCGCCAGAGCCTGCACTTCGAACAGCTGTTCGGCGCGGCCCGGCTATGGGGCTATACCAACCTGGAACTTGTGCATGTTAGTTTTGGCACCGTGCTCGGCGAAGACGGCCGGCCGTTCAAAACTCGCTCGGGCGACACGGTGGGGCTTGAAGGTCTGCTCGATGAAGCAGTGCGCAAGGCGCGGGACGTTGTGAGCGCCAACGACGACGCGAAACCCTCAGGACCGGAGATCTCGCCACAGCGACGGGCCGAGGTCGCCGAGGTCGTCGGCATCGGCGCGCTAAAGCATGCGGATCTGGCGGTCAACCGCACCAGCGACTACACGTTTAGCTACGATCGGATGTTGGCCATGAACGGCAACACGGCCACGTATTTGCAGTACGCTTATGCGCGCGTGCTGTCGATTTTTGCACGCGGCAAGATCGATATCGAGGCAGTTCGGCGAAGCGATGCCAAGATTGCCATGTCACATCCGGCCGAACGGGCCCTGGTGATGGGCTTGCTGCAATTCTCCGAGGCCTTGGAAGTGACGGCCACGGAGTATCGCCCGAATTTGCTTACGGCGTATCTGTTCGAGGTTGCCAATCGCTACTCGACCTTTTTCGAGCAGTGTCCCGTGCTCAAGACTCCCGACGAGACAACGAAGACGAGTCGGCTGCTGCTGTGCGATCTCACCGCCCGCACACTCAAGCAGGGGTTGGAACTGCTGGGCATACAAGTCGTCGACAAGATGTAATCGGCCGTTTTGCGCAAGCCGCGATGCGATTGCCGCGTGAGGGCTGAGCGACGGTTTGCTAGTCGTGTGATTGCCCGACTGGTTGGGGCTTGATGACCTGATCGTAGCGCCCAAAGATCATACGGCCGGCACTGGTTTGTAGCACGCTGGTGACGGCGATTTTGACCGTTTGGTTGATGTGGTCGCGTCCCCCCTCGACGACGATCATCGTGCCGTCGTCCAAATACCCAACTCCCTGTCCGGCCTCTTCGCCCTGCTTGACGATTCGCACTTCCAGGCCCTCGCCGGGTAGTACGATCGGCTTGAGCGCATTGGCCAGGTCATTGAGATTGATCACACCCACGCCGTGCAAACGAGCCACCTTGTTGAGATTGTAGTCGTTGGTGACCACTTTCCCTTGCAAGTACTTGGCCAGTAGCACGAGTTTCAGATCGACTGGCTGGCCAGTGAACTCGGGCAGCTCGCGGTCGTAGATTTTGAAGTCGACGTCACTGGCATTGCTGAGCCGGTTAAGAATATCGAGCCCCCGCCGGCCGCGACTGCGGCGCAGCTTGTCCGAACTGTCGGCGATGTTCTGCAACTCGGAAATGACGAAGCGGGGCATGATCAACTGGTTGTCCAGCACCTTGGTTTCAACGACGTCGGCAATGCGGCCGTCGATGACGACGCTGGTATCCAGGACGTAGGGCTTGAGGCCCTTGATTTCCTTGACGAATTCGACATAGGGAATAATGAATCGAAAATCGTCTTTGGTTTGCAGCAACAGGCTGATACAGGTGTAACAGAGCACGGATCCCAGGAACAATTCGATATACGGCACGACCGGACTCTTCGCCGACAGCATGGGACTCAGGGCCAACCGCAACACGTAGGTCAAGAACAAGCCCACGATCAGACCCAGGTAGACGGCCGAGATGGTATCGATGCGCTTTTGGCGCACGAACGAATCAAGCGCGATCACGCCCGCGGCCAGCATCATCACCCCGCCGAACACAAGCCAAGGTATATATGCCGGATCGGACGCCAAAACGTCGGCATTGATGAGTTGCACGCCTACACCGGCGGCCACCAATACAAATAAGACTCGCAGGATGATCAGGCCCATACGTGGCCGGCACTTTCAGCGATGTGATGGGGCAATGGGGGCGACGCGTACCTTTATTGTAGGTCTCGGACGCGCCGCTTGCCAACCGCCTGATTTTCAGCGGCGAAACAGCCGATCGTATTCGCGCCGCGCGTAGCGATCGGTCATGCCGGCCACGTAGTCGCCTACCGTCCGCCTCAGGCCAGCTTGTTCGGCTCGGCGCTGAAAGCGGACGGGCATATTCTCCGGATGAGCCACATAACCGGTAAACATTTCCTCAAGTACCGCCTGCGCCGCCTGGCGATGGGCCAGCACGTTCGGATGACGATAGACCCGCTCGCGGAGAAACTGTTCCAGATCGCGCTTCTGGGCGGCTAATTCCGGACTGGAAATGATCACAATCTCGCTGCCGCGTACGGCCTGAGGGCTATCGAGTCGACCATCCGACAAACTACCGGAGGCGCGCTCTAAGAGGTCGGACACTTGCCAATCGATCAGTTCGTGAAGCACCGCTCGACGAAGTTCGTTGCCCGTGATGCCAGCTGCCCGCTGCCGCACCCGTTTTGCGGCGGCGGCCCACAGCGGCTGCTGGAGCAGATCGTCAAGCGAAAGCAACTCGAGCTCCAGTGCGTCGTCGGCATCGTGCGTGTCGTAGGTGATGCTGTCCGCCGCTTCGACTACTTGCACTTCCAATAGCGGAGACTGGGGACCACTTTCGTGCTTGATCCGCGTGCTTTGTCCTTCGAGCACCTCGCGAGAGAGATTCAAGCCCGGGAATTCGTAGTATCGCGTCTCCAATTGGCGTACGATCCTCAGCGCCTGTGCATTGTGGCTGAAGCCACCTTCGTCGCGGAGAAGTTTGTCGAGCGTGTCTTCGCCAGCGTGTCCGAACGGCGGGTGGCCGATGTCGTGCAGTAGCGCCAGAGCTTCGATCAAGTCTTCGTTCAGCGCCAGCGCGCGGCCAACCGTGCGGGCGACCGACGCAACTTCGATCGTGTGCGTCAGCCGCGTACGATGATAGTCGCCTAGCTCGCCAGTAAAGACCTGGGTCTTGTCGCTAAGCCGGCGATAAGCGGCGCTGTGAACGATGCGGTCGCGGTCTCGCTGGAAAGGTCCACGATAGGGATGCTCCGGCTCGGGATGTTCGCGGCCTGCCGATTGGGCGCTGTGCATCGCGTATGGTGCCAGTAGCACCCGCTCACGATCGGCAATCAACCGTAGCGGCAAGACAGGCGAATCGTCGGTGCGTTTGGCGCCCATCCGCTAGAACTCTTCCTCGGGGGGCAATTCGTCAGGCTGCAGCATTTCCCACAGCGCATCGAGCGCTTGCGGAATGACCCGTACGCCCGCCAGGGCCGGCATGAAGTTCGTATCACCGTGCCAGCGAGGCACCACGTGCCAGTGCAAGTGGCCCGGCAGACCGGCCCCCGCGACCTTGCCCAGGTTCAGGCCGACATTGAAGCCCTGGGCAGCCATCATTCGCTCGTAGAGTTCCATGTACTTGACGATAAGCTGCTGCATGTCGAGCAGTTCAGCAATCGTTCAGCTCGTCTGGGCGCCCCTTGTGCACGCGCGGCGCGACGAGCAAGTGGCCATTGTTGTAAGGAAAGCGATTGAGGATCACGATTGAGAGTTCGGTTCGAGCGACGACCAGGTTGCCGCGGTCATCGCGATCAGCCACGGCGCGGCAAATGAAGCACTCGGGATCGGCGCCTGGAAGCAGTTTTAGTTCGGCCGCGTGCTGTTTCGCCGCCTCGGCCGCGGCTTCACCACTGACGTACGCCAGCCGCCAAGGGGCCCAAAGTTGTTCGTGCTGAACCACGCGACATCCCTCTGCCAAACGATTTACTCGAATGCGTTTCCGACGCCCGAAGTCTATTCGTGGCGAGCGCGGGGAACAAGAGGAATGGTGGCTTTCACTGCCACGCACGCACATCGAGCGACTTGGAAAACGGTGGAGCGATTCGCGGTCATTCGTTTACACTACCCACCCAAATAAGCATCCTGTACCCGCGGGTCGGCCAGCAGTTCCGCCGCCGATCCGCTCATCGTGATCTCGCCGGTTTCCATTACGTATCCTCGATGGGCGAGCTTGAGCGCCATCCTTGCGGCCTGCTCGACGAGCAGGATCGAAATCCCGTCGTCGTTCAGTTTGCGCACGACTTCGAAGATCTTCAGCACGATGAGAGGTGCCAGCCCGAGCGAAGGTTCGTCGAGCAGCAGCAATTTGGGCCCACCCATCATGGCTCGCGCAACGGCTAGCATCTGCTGTTCGCCACCGGAGAGCGTGCCGCCGGCTTGCGATCGTCGCTGTTTGAGAATCGGAAACAATTCGAAGGCACGCGCCAGGTCGCGTTCGATTTGCGGCTTGTTGCGACTGGCGAACGCGCCCATCTGCAGGTTTTCGAGCACCGTCAGTCGGGGAAATATTTTGCGACCTTCGGGCGAATGGCAGACACCCAGCCGTACGATCTCGTGAGGCGCCAAGGTGTGGATCTCTCGACCAGCGAGGCGAATCCGCCCGGAACGCGGCCTCACACAGCCCGAGATACTCATCAGCGTGGACGTCTTGCCGGCACCGTTGGCGCCGATGAGTGCCACGATTTCGCCCGGCCGCACTTCGAGCGACAGGCCCTTGAGGACTTCAATCGGGCCGTAGCCCGCCCGCAAGTTTTCAACGGCCAACAGCGGCGGCATCAAGTCACCTCTTCGTCGCCAAGATACGCGGCGATGACCTTTGGGTCGTTGCGAATCTCGTCCGGCGTTCCCTCGGCAATCTTGCGGCCATATTCCAGCACGGCAATCCGATCGGAAATCCCCATCACCACGTTCATGTGATGTTCGATCAGCATTACGGTCGGCCCGCGGGCACGGATTTCCTGGATGAGACCGTTCAACTCAAGCGATTCGGCCGGGTTCATGCCGGCGGCCGGTTCGTCGAGCAGCACGAGATCAGGCCGTGTGGCCAGCGCGCGGGCGATCTCCAGTCGTCGCTGGTCGCCATAGGGCAGATTCTTGGCAAGCATGTGCTGTTGGTCGGCCAAGCCGACGAAATTGAGCAACTCCTGGGCCTGCTCGCGGGCTTCACGCTCATGGCGACGAATTCCAGGCGTTCGCAGAGCCATGCGAATGACGCCACCACGGATGCGGCGGTCCATCGCCGTCAGCACGTTGTCGAGCACGGTCATGTTCTGGAACAGCCGAATGTTTTGAAACGTACGGGCGATCCCGGCCCGGGCGATCACTTCGGGTGAGCGGCGAGCCCGGCTCCAAACGGCGAGTGTGCCGGCGGTGCCGAGCACGATGCCTCCGAAGAGAGCAAGCAGGCTATCGCGCTTGCGCGAAACCGGATCGTGCGCGAGGTTGGCGTACTTGTCGAGCAGCGAGCGAGCGTCCGACTCGGAGTTGAATGTGGCCAGCGCTAGGCCGTCGCTGGTGATCACCCAATGGTCATTCTGCTGGCGAATTGGATCGCTCGTACCATTGTTATAGCGACGGCCGGCATCAATCAGCTTGTTGAATTGCTCGCGCGATTGTTCCGCGGCTTTACGGGTTTTGGCAAATCCCAACGTACGCCGGCCATCGGCGGTGCGTACCGCCCAGCGACCGCCGCGAATCGGTTCGAGGGCCAACTTGCCGTCGAGGTAGTTCCCGGCGTCGTCCCAGGCCGCGCGATAGGAAAAGGTTGCTCCGGGTCCCGCGTAGTTGCGTTTGATCGTGGCCCGCCACAGCGCGTCAACGTTCAGCGCCAGGAGCGCTGCTACGAGTCCGGTCACCAGACCGACCAGCATTGCGGCCAGGCCGACTCTCCAGGTGAAGAGTCGCATCAGTTCACGCCCGCGAAACTTGACGTGCCCGGACGTTGGATCGTAGATGCCGGTGATGACGTTGAAGACGGTGGTCTTACCGGCGCCGTTGGGTCCGATGATCGAAAAGATGCGGCCCTGCTCGACGCGCGTCTCGACGTTTTCGACGGCCGTCAAACCACCGAACCGCACGGTCAATTTTTCCAGTTCCAGCAGGCTCACCGGGCACCTCCCGCCGCGTGCAACTCCGCTTCAATCTCCTGCGAGGGCAGCAGGCCCTCGGGTCGGAAACGCATCATCAGGATCAGTGCCAAGCCGAAGATCATCAGCTTCCAATTGCTGAAGGTCAGCAGCGCGCTGCCGCCGGGGTTGATGTTCGCTCGCTGCAGCATCCCGTCAAGTGCCGGCGCAACGACATTGTCGAATCCGACCAGCAGGAACACGCCCAGCAGCGTGCCGCGAATACTTCCCAGTCCGCCGAGGATCACGCAGCAGAGCATGATCACGGAACGATTGAAATCGAAGGCATCGGGTCCGGCCGTACTGGTTAGCGCGGTGGCATACAGACAACCAGCCATGCCGGCCAGACCACAGCCCAGGGCAAAAGCGGAGAGCTTGACCCGGGCGGCATTAATGCCCATGCAAGTGGCGGCCAATTCGTCTTCGCGAATCGCGATCCAGGCGCGGCCTAGGCGGGACCGTTCGAGGTTTCGCAGCAACAACACGACGAGTAGTAAAATGCCCAGCGCCAGGTAATAGAACAGCCGATAGTCGAGACTCCAATCCGGTTGGATTCCCAGCCAGCCCAGGGGGCGATGCAAGAAGGCCGGCAGATGTGGCGGTGGCACCGGATTCAAACCGCGCGTGCCGGCGGTGATCTCCTCGAGGTTGCGGAGTGTGAAACGGGTCACCTCGCCAAAGCCCAAGGTGACAATGGCCACGTAATCACCCCGCAGCCGTAGCGTCGGGGCTCCGAGTAGAATGCCCGTGAGTGCCGCGCCGGCCGTGGCACACACGAGAGTCGCCAAGAATCCAAATCCAAAAGGATATGCTGGGACGGCCAGGATGCCCGTGATGTACGCCCCGATGCCGAAGAAGGCGGCAATCCCTAAATGCAAGATGCCCGTATAGCCAACGACGACGTTCAGACCGAGGGCCAAAATGGCATAGATGAAGATATAGGTGAGTTGCATCCCGATGGAGATCTGCGTCCAGCGAAAGAGCACCTGGTCGGGATAGACCAATAGCGGGTAGATGAACAGCACAGCCAGATACACTGGCCACACCCGCCCGCTCTCAATCCATTTTGGCAGGTGGCGTTTGGGACGCGTCATACCTTCTCCCGCGTGCGCGTGCCGAGCAGCCCTTCTGGGCGGAACACGAGAATCGCAATCAGGATCACGAACACCAGAGCACTCGTCCAACGTTCACCCACGTAACCGGAGCCAAACGAGCGAGCCAACCCAATCACCAGTCCGCCCAGCACCGCGCCGGGAATATTGCCGATGCCTCCAAGCACGGCGGCCGTGAACGCGTACAGGCCGTTGGTAAAGCCCATCTGGTAGCTGACCGTGTTGATATACAGCCCGTAGATCACTGCCGCCGCGCCGGCCAACCCTCCACCGAGAGCGAAGGTGACTCCAATGACGCGGTCGACATTGATACCCATTAGCTGTGCGGCGACCGGATCCTGGGCGGTGGCTCGCATCGCCTTGCCGAGCTTGGTGCCTTTGACGAACAAGGTCAGGGCGATCATGATCGGCACGGTCACGACCATCACCATCAAGTCCTTGTTGGTGAAGCTGACCGCGGCCTGCTCGCCGAACAGGTTGTGACGTGACACCAGGTCCGGAAAGTGCTTGTCGGCGGCTCCGCCCCACAACAGGCCAACGTTCATGAGCACGAACGAAACGCCAATGGCGGACACCAGCGGCGCGAGCTTGGGCGCGTTGCGAAGCGGCTTATACACGATGCGATCGATCGCCATATTCAATCCACCGCAAAAGGCTGGCACCGCGATTAACAGTGCGACGATGCCGAGCCAGAAATGCACGGCGCTCGCGTCCTCCAGACCGAGCACCCCGATCAAGGCCAGCGCCAGGAAGGAACCTAGCATGAAGACTTCGCCGTGCGCGAAATTGATCAACTCGATGATCCCATAGACCATCGTGTAGCCGAGCGCAATCAGCGCGAACAGCGCCCCGTTGGTCAGGCCGATGAGGGTGTATTGCAGCAAAGTCTGCCAGGCGTTTGCATCGGCGGCGGCTAACAACATGGGTGACATCACGGCGCGCATCCTCCGGCCCGGTGGATACCCAACGCCGCACGTGATCCTGGAGGGCAGGAACTATTGGCCAAGGATTTTGACAAACTCGAACTTTCCGTTGTGAATGCGAATGCCGCTGATCGTGGTCAACGTGGTGTCACCATTTTCGTCGAACGACCAGGTGCCCAACGCGCCTCGGTCAAAGTTGTGAATGCTTAGCGCCGCCTGCCGAATCGCCTCGCGGTCCTTGATACCCGCCAGACGAACTGCCTCGAGTGCCGCCTTGGCTGCCTCGTAACCGTAAATCGCGTAGCCCTCTGGCAACTTGCCAAACCGCTTTTGATAGTTGTCGACAAACGCCTTGCCCGGCCCGGTCAGTTGTTCCGGCGGCAGACCGCCAAAAGTGACGTACACGCGGTCATTGACGTTCTCGGGCCCTGCCGACTCGATAAACGCCTCCTCATAGCACGCGTCGGGAACCATCAGCTTGCAGTCGAGTCCGGCGGCGACCATGTCCTTGGCGATTTGTCCTCCTTTGCTCTGTGTCGTTCCGCCAAAATAAACCAGGTCCGGGTCGAGGCCCTTGATCGTGGCCATCAGCGGTTTGAACTCCTGGGCCTTAACATCGATGCTTTCGTGCCCGAGAACTTCAATACCCAGATCCTGGCAGGCATCGATGAAGAGCGTGGCAATGCCCTTGCCATAGACCTCGTTGTCATCGAGGACATAGACGCGGCCAACGCCAAGCTCCTTGGCCCAAACGGCCCCCAGCGGGCCCTGCAAATCGTCGGTCGGCACGAGCCGCAGGTAGCTCACCTTGCCGCTGGGGCGGTAGATGTCCGGTTCGCCCGGGTCTCCCATGCCCGGCTTCGTAAGGCCGGGCCACGTGTTGGCCGGACTAATCATCAGCAGACCGGCCTTGTTCAGGATGGGCATGGATATCTTGGCCGCGCCGGAATTGTAGGTTCCCATGTAAATCATCACGTCCGGGTCGCTCACCGCGCGGTTGGCGTTGGCGGTTTCGGCTTCGGCAGTCCACTGGCCGGCTCCGGCCGTGGCATCGTCCCAGTCAGCAAACTCGATGTCGAACTCGCCGGCCTTGTAGTTGGCCTCGGCCAGGGCAATCTTGATTCCGCCGACGATCGTGTCGGTCTGCGCCTTCGCGCTGCCGGTGCGCGGAAGGCTGGAAACAATCTTGATGACGTGCGGATTACCGCCACCCGAACCGGCCAGCCCCACGATCATGGTGACCACCAGCAGGGCGATGAGCAGCAGCGGTGGCAGGAAGCGGGCCATCAGTGTGCGGCGTCGTGAGCAAGTCGTGTGAGTATCAGGGTTAACGTCCGCCGCCAAGCGATTTTAGCGCAGGCCAAATATTGCGTCAATCGACATCAACTTCGATTGCCATCGGCCCGCGGGTCGGGGAGACGCACTATTGGTCCCAGCCTTCTTGGGGAGCTACTTCTTCTGCGGTCTTGATCATCGTGTCGCCGGGGGAGACATACGCTGTGACATCAGGATTCGTGGCCTCATCAAGTTTTAAAATGAGTGCGTCGACGAGTTCTTTCTTCCCACCAGGCTGGTCGAGCTTCGCGGAGGTCTGCGGGCCGAGCACGTGTGCCGCTCGAAGTTCGTCCACAATCACTTCGGCCGTAACGCGTTTCTCGTCCTCGCTGGATGCACGCCACAACGAGAGCGAATCGCTCGGTTTCAACGGCACGGCAGTTTTCCACCCGCTCGTAGTTTGGATTACGAGTACCACGGCAATCAGTGCGGCGAGCGCCGCGCCCACGGCAAGCAAATGCAGGAACGAGCCACGGCGGTCTTGCAGATCGTTGTTCATGTCTCTGAAACCCTCTCACGAATCGGGACGCCGATTCCATTTTAAATCCAACGGTTAAACCTCGCACGAGCTATTCCGGGGTCGTGGGGACGATCGTTTCGGTCGCTTCCATTCCGGCGGCGATTTCGGGCAGAATTCCCTTTGCTCTGTAGATGGGACGGATCAAGGCCCGCAAGTTCGGTAGGTGCCGGATGAATGCCGCGGCGACGATCAGGCACACGCCGCCTGAAATCGCGAGCGAAACTTGGGCTCCGAAGAGGGTGGCAATTCCACCCGACAGCAAACTGCCCAACGGCGCGACTCCCAGAAAGGCCATGGAAAACAGGGCCATCACGCGGCCACGTTTATCGTCGTCGACCAGAGTTTGCAAGATCGTGTTCGAAGCAGCCATCTGCGTGACTAGCGCGAACCCGCAAACAACTAGCAGCGCCAGCGACAGAGGGAATGATCGCGACATTGAAAACAGAATCAGCATCACGCCGACTGTCGCCGAGGCCAGGGCGATGACGCGTCCCAGACCGAGAACGCTTCGCCGCGCCGCCAGGTACAAGCTGCCTCCTAGCGCACCCAAGCCTGATGCTCCTAACAGCCATCCGAGTGTGCGCTCACCGCCGCCCAGAATCGTGTCGGCGAAGATTGGCATCAACGTGGATTGTGAGATGGCTGACAGGCTTGTGATGGCCACCATCACGAGCAGCGTCCGAATCGGCGCAAACTGAAACGCATATCGCAGCCCTTCCTTGAAAGCATCGAACGCGCGCGTGGGTGGCGCATGCCGCGCGGCGTGGCTGAGCTTCATGCACAAGAGTGCGACGATCACGGCCGAGTAGCTGAAACCGTCTACAAGAAAACAGTACCCCTCGCCGACGCGATAGATCAGGTAACCGGCCAATGCCGGACCAATGAGCCGCGCGCTGTGCACCATCGACGAATTCAGCGCGATGGCGTTGCTCAGATCCTCGCGATTCTCCACCATCTCGACGACGAATGCCTGTCGGGCGGGAACGTCAATCGCGTTGATTAATCCCTGTACAACTGCCAGCGCCACGACTTGCCAGATGGTGATCCAGCCACCCAGTGTGAGCGCGGCCAACACAAACGATTGCAACATCGACAGGCTTTGCGTAGCAACCAAAATGCCGTGCCGGTTCCAGCGGTCGATCCACACGCCCGCTACGGGCGTGAGTAGAAAAACGGGGAATTGTCCGGCAAAGCCGACGAGACCCAGGATGAGGGCCGTCGGGTAGCCTTGTTCACTGGAAAGTCGATAGACCAACCAACTGCTGGCAACCATGCTCAGCCAGGTGCCCACCAACGAGACGATTTGCCCACCGAAGAACAATCGATAGTTGTGGTAGCGGAGGGCCCGCAGCATGAACCTTAAACTGGAAACGCGTTCGCTCGCAGCCATGGGGCGCACAAAGGTCGATAGGCAAACAGTTCAACAGTCCTGCAGGATAGGCTAGCTGGCCAGTCGGCGTAAGCTCGGTTTGACTGTGAGCTCCGCGCAGCTGCCTGCTGCCGTGATCGCCGGTTTGTCGACCTTGACTCGCAGGCTCCGCTTTCGGTACCGTTTGCGGCCCTTGTCTGCCGAGCCGGCGGAACGCTAGGCGTGCAGGGCGAACCCGATCCTCGCAAATCCAACTCATCGCCAAGGGGTAATCCGTCATGAGCGTCGCTCCCTCCCAGCATTCACTGGCCGCTAGCACGGTTTCGGTCACGGGTGTGCCGGTGGGCGTCCCGTTGCTCGACATTGGTCGGCAGTATCAGACGCTCCAGTCGGAAATCGGCGCGGCGATCGCCCAGGTTTGCCAGAGCGGTCGGTTCGTGTTGGGGCCCGATTGCGAGCAACTGGAAGCCGATCTTGCCACCTATTGCCAGGCACCGCACGCGGTGGCATGCGCTTCGGGAAGCGATGCCCTGTTGTTGGCATTGATGGCCTGCGATGTGGGGCCAGGCGATGAAGTTTTGATGCCCAGCTATACGTTTTTCGCGACGGCTAGCGCTGCCTGGCGACTTGGTGCCCGGCCGGTGTTTGTGGACATCGACCCGGTCACGTTCAATCTCAATCCGGCGTTGGTCGAGAAGCTCATCACGCCGCAAACGAAAGCGATCATTCCCGTTCACTTATTTGGTCAGTGTGCCGACATGGACGCTCTGGCGCCCATCGCTCGGCGGCACGGTTTGTACGTCGTAGAAGACGCCTGCCAGGCGATCGGTGCCGAACTCAACGGCCGTCGGGCCGGCAGTCTGGGAGCCATCGGTTGCCTCAGCTTCTACCCGACTAAGAATCTCGGCGGATTTGGCGACGGGGGCATGCTGACCGCCACGACCGCTGGTTTGGCCGATCGGCTGCGGCTGTTGCGAGCTCATGGCATGCAGCCCCGCTACTATCACCATGTGGTTGGCATCAACAGCCGCTTGGATACGCTGCAGGCCGCCGTATTGAACGTCAAGCTGCCTCATCTCGATGCCTGGACCGAGGCGCGGCAAGCCAATGCTGTCCGGTACGGTGAGCTATTCGCCGAATTCGGAGTCGATCGCGTTGTTACGCTGCCGGTTGCCAAGCAGAATTGTCGACACGTGTGGAATCAATATGTGATCCGTATTCCGGACGGCCGCCGCGATACGCTCCGAAGCCATTTGACGGCACAGAAGATCGGAACGGAGATCTATTACCCGGTTCCGCTTCATAGGCAACACTGCTTCGCGGATCTGGGTTACACCGAGGGAAGCTTGCCCGAGAGCGAACGAGCCGCCGAGGAGACGCTGGCGCTGCCGATCTTTCCTGAACTGACGGCGCGCGAACAGCGGACCGTGGTTGGGGCAATTGCGGGATTCTTTGGTACGGGCGTTCGCTAAACGCCGCTTGGCGGATCCAACGATGAGATTAAAAGGCAGGGGCTCGGAACCATGCGATTCCGAGCCCCTTGCTGTTTTGCCGTGTCCGGCGTGATTTTGTTGGAAGCTATTCGCCCTCTTCCACCTTCTTGCCGTCGGCGCGTTCGAGTCGTTTGCCGGGACGGCAAACGGTCATCAAACCCACGCCCACCATCATCATTACAATCATGTACGGCAGCACGTACGACTTCGTTGGAGGCGCTTCCTCTTTTTTCTTCTTCGCGGCGAGAGCCGTCGTGGGTGTGAACGACAAACAGCTCAGAATTAACGCTGCGACCACCATGCGCTGCGACCAACGACGATACCAGGGCGCCGGCAAAGCTTGCGAACGATTCATGCGGTTGCCACCTTCTCGATTTGAAAAAAGTCTTCCGCCGCCGCCGCTAGATGTCGAAACTGACGAGCCGAGATTGCCAGCGTATTCCAACGGGATGAAATCCGCCGGGCGTGCATTGCGTAATCTCGAACCCGAATGCCCACGAAGGCATAAAGTCCGCCACGGAACTCGAACAATCGGTCGGCGGGGAGCGGCGAACGATCTCCCACCACATTATAAGCGAACACAAACAGGCCGCCAAATCGCTCACCGAACCAGCGTTCCCAGCGTGCCAGGCTCACCAAATCGTCGTGCGTCGACCAGTTTTTCCAGTATTGCTTGCCGCCAGCCGAGGGAAAGCGGCGCCCCTTGACGTCGACCAGCCAGGAGAAGCCGTCACAGGGCGAGACGATGAAATCGAGACTCTTGATCGAGCCTCCCGGGAACCGACTTCGCCGCGCCTCGTCCACCGCAACATACGGCAGCCGCCGCTCGCGGAGCCAGGCTTCGAACGCTGCTTCGTAGTGGTTGTCGCGCTTGGCCACGGCAAGTCCGCAGTGCCTTTGAATGTCGGAAAGGTCGTGCGAACGTTCCGGTGACGACACCGAGGGATCGATCGCACCCCCTAAGATGGCTAGTGCCATTGTTGCAGGTTTTGTGCGGAAGTAAAGCAACGCCAGCGCGCCGGCTACTCCGTTCGTGACAGCAGTGACAGGAGTGTTTCGGGCACTTCCGACAGGGTGACGGATTGGCTCGAGCCGCTTTGCAGGTCCTTGATTTGGCAAGTCCCGGAGGACCATTCGTTTTCGCCAGCCACGATAGCAAATCGGAAGCCGCGGCGGTCGGCGTACTTGAGTTGAGCCCCCAGTTTCTTCGGCTCGGGATAGAACTCAACGCCAACGCCCGCGGCGCGAATGGCGGCCGCCAATCGTAGGTAGTCGTGCAGCCTGCCGGCATCGAAATACGCCAAAAATACAGGTGCCGGTGTGCTTACCTTGGCCACCTTGCCCAATTCTTCCAGTGCCGCCAACAGGCGATCGAGCCCCAGCGACGCTCCGATGCCCGGCAGCTGCTCCTTGGTGTACAGCCCCGCCAGATTGTCGTAGCGGCCTCCGGAACAAACGCTGCCGATGCCGGGCAGATCGTCCAGAAACGTTTCGAACACCGTGCCGGTGTAGTAGTCCAGGCCGCGGGCGATCGACGGCGTGATCCGAATCCGCTGGGGCGAAACACCGGCGGCCGTGACGGCGGAAACCAATTCGGCCAGGCGGGCAACTCCCGCTTGCGCGGTCTCGCTTCCCCTCGCCAATTGTTCGAGCGATTGCAGAATCTCGTCGTTGGCCCCCTCGATTTCCGCCAGCTGCAATACCTGGTCGGCCTGCTGGGGCGTTGCGCCTGCCGTGGCTTCCATCTCGGCCGCCACCTTTTCGCGGCCGACCTTGTCAAGCTTGTCGAGCGCTCGCAACATGGCGGTTGCCTGGCTCGACAAATCGAACCGCTGGAGCAAACCGGTAAGCACCTGGCGGTTGTTGACGCGGATCGCGAAATCGCGAATTCCCAGGGACTGGAACAGATCGTGGATCACAAGCGCCGTCTCGACGTCCGCCGAGAGGGCCAGCGTGCCGATGGTGTCGAAGTCGCACTGCATGAACTCGCGATAGCGGCCGCGTTGCGTGTTCTCGCCGCGCCACACCGTGGCGATGTGATAGCGCTTGAAGGGAGTGCCCAGTTGTCCGATGTGCTGGGCCGCGAACCGCGCCAGCGGCACCGTCAAATCGAACCGCATGCCGACCCAGCGCTGGCCGTGGTCCTGAAACTTATAGAGCTGTTTGTCGGTTTCCTCACTTCCCTTCCCAGTCAGAATATCGAGATACTCGAGCGCCGGCGTATCGATGGGGGCAAACCCGTAGGAGCGATAGACCCGCCGCGCGGTGTCGATGATCCATTCGCGCGGAATCATCGTCTCGGGCAAATAGTCTCGAAAGCCCTTCAGCGTGCGCGGCTCGATGCGTTGAACGTCGTTCACGTGGATTGCAGCCTGACCGGGTTGGCCCGGCGATTTCGCGTTGGAAATGCATCGCCATCCGGACCGATGCAAGGGAATGAACAGCGCCGACTCAATGCAGGATCGGTAGCATCGGCGGTTTCGGGCTACGAATGCTCTCCCCCTTCTTTTTCGGCAGAATGGCCTCGGCGTACTCGGCCGCCTGCTGGGCGGTCTCGATGTATTGCTCGTACAACCAGTCGTCCTCGTATTCGCATTCGCTGGTCGAGTAGTCCCGACAAATCTGCGGACGGGTTTCGTAGATTCCGCAGCGTTGATCGGGCTGCAAATGATTGCAAACCGCGTGCACCAGCAGATACCAGGTATCGTCTTCCTTGAATACGGTCGCTCCCTGATGCAGCAGGTACCAGCGGACGTATTCCCAGTCTTCGAACGAGTCGGGCTGGTCGATCGGGAGGGCGAAATAACGACAACACTTCGCCGTGCAATAAGCGCACAGCACTTCGCCCTCGGGTATTTGATCGCGAGCTGGCTTGGTCAGTTTTGCGTCGGCCTTCACAATGCCTCCCACGGCTGATTTCTAGTCCCCGCGCCCCCGCTTCTGGCGTGTCAAGCGGGTCATCGGTATCCGCTGGGTCAAGTTAACAAACGACCCGCGAAAACACCAGCGCAGCTTACCGGTGGCAATCGCGCCACGCTTGGCGATGCACGCCGGCCGTGAGTACAATGTCGTTGCTTCCGCCGGCTCTCACTTAAGAGTCTCTTTCCATGCAGCGCGTGCTGGTCGTTCGCCATGCTGCCCACGAGGCGCTCGGCAATCTCGAGTTGACGCTGCGCACGGCTGGGCTCAAGCTCGAAATCGTCGACTGCTTTGCCGGCCAGTGGATCAACCTGGACCGCGTCGGATTTCGTCCCACCGACTGGTCAGGCCTGGTCGTGATGGGCGGGCCGATGAACGTCGATCAGACGGACGAGTATCGCTATTTGGCTGCCGAGGTCGACTGGCTACGGGCTGCCACCAGTGCCGAGCTACCCACGCTCGGTATTTGCCTGGGCGCTCAGCTCCTGGCCAAGTCGCTGGGCAGTCCGGTGTACGCGAATCGCGTCAAGGAAATTGGCTGGTACGAAGTCGAACGAATGCCCGGCGCCGGCGATGATCCCCTCTTCGGCGGCGGCCCGCCGCGAGAAACCGTCTTCCAATGGCACGGAGACACTTTCGATTTACCGGAGGGGGCCACTTGGCTCGCACGCGGCCAGACCTGCGGGCATCAGGCGTTTCGCCACGGGCCCAGTGCCTACGGGCTCCAATTTCACCTGGAAATGACCGCAGAGATGGTCGAGACCTGGCTTGCTGCCCCGAGCATGTGCGTCGAACTTGCCGAGGCTCCCTACATCGACCCGGCCAGAATTCGTGATGGCACGCCCGCGGGGCTCGCCGCGATGGCCCCCTTCAGCCGCCGAGTACTGGGTGGGTTTGCGCAGCTTTGCCTCGCCGGATCTGAGTAGCGAAGTTAACGCCGAAACAACCAACGGCGCGCGTGCCGGAGACTACTCGTCAAGGCACAGGCGATAGTCCCAGCGAACGGTCTGGGGTGCCGCGACCGCCGACGATTGGGCAACGACACGGGTTTGGCCGGCGGCATGTTGCAGCGTTGCCGGGCCAAAGCGGCGCGAAAGCTCGATCGCCAGACCGACATCGCCCCCGATGGCCCCTTTTGCCGCGCGATAGGTGCTTCCCAGTGGTCCGGCCTCGCAATCGCGCACACGACAAGCGACGTCGAACAGCACACTTGGGGATTCCGCTTCGATTTCGATGCTGGCCGACCAATGGCTCTTGCCTGCCATGCCCACCAACAGGGCTAGCGTCCGGCCATCGTCTCGCTGCTGGATATGGAGCGACTGAAACGGCGGGCTGGGGGGCCAATCGTCGGCCGGCGAACCTTCGACCGACATCCACGCCGGGTGCCAAACGTTCATCGCGCGGCGCGAGATCTCATGAGCATAACGATCGGATTGCCAGAAAAAGCGAACGCGCAAATCGCCCGCTTCCATCAGTTGCTCTGGGGGGGCACTGGTATTCTGCATGTTCCGTTAGGCCGCCCGCCAGCGAAGATACGCGTCTAGAAATCCGTCAATATTGCCGTCGAGCACGCTCTGGAAGTTGCCCACGTAGTAGCCGGTCCGCACATCCTTAACACGCTGATCGGGGTGCAGAAAGTAATTGCGAATTTGCGATCCGAAGCCCGTCTTGGCCTTCTCGTGATACTTGGCGGCCTGCTCGGCCTCGCGTTTTTCTTCCTCAACTCGTGCCAATCGAGCACGGAGCATTTTGAGCGCCGTGGCCCGGTTTTTGTGCTGAGAACGCTCGTTCTGACACTGCACGACGATGCCGGTTGGAATGTGTGTCAGTCGAATCGCACTGGAAGTCTTATTGACGTGTTGTCCGCCGGCGCCACTGGCGCGAAAGACATCTTCACGAATATCTTCATCGCGAAGTTCGATGTCGACTGAATCACTGATCTCCGGTGACACGTCAACAGCGGCGAAGCTGGTCTGACGTTTGCCTTCGGCATTGAAAGGGCTGATGCGCACCAGTCGATGCATACCGGTCTCCCCCCTCAGATAGCCGTAGGCCATCGGTCCGCGAATTGCCAAAGCGGCGCTTTGAATGCCGGCGACGATATCGTCCTGCCGATCGAGGATTTCGACCTCGTACTCATTCTTTTGCGCCCAGTGAATGTACATCCGCAGAAGCATTTCGGCCCAGTCGTTGGCGTCGGTGCCGCCGTCGCGGGCGTGGATCGTCATGATCGCGCCTTTGGCATCGAACGGTCCGTTAAGCAGACCCTTGAGCTCAAGCTGATTGACGAGTGCTTCCAGTCGATCGACTTCGCCGGCGACCTCGCCCACAAGGGCAGGATCCTCTTCGGCCATTTCGACCAACGCCCCCAGGTCATCGGCGGCGCCGATGGCTTCTTCGAGCGGTTTGAGAATCGACCCCAGCGACTTCAGGTCCGCGATCGTGGCTTGGGCTACTTCTTGATTTTCCCAGAATCCCGGCTGAGCCATCTTGGCTTCGATGGACTGGGTATCCTGCTGCTTGGCAGCGTAGTCAAAGAGAGTCTCGCAGTTGGACAACTCGCTGACGAATCGCTTCCGCCCGATCAATCAATTCCCGGTCCATGATGGCACTTCTTGCTGGGGAGAGGGGGGCGGATAAACTTCGCATCCGGCCATAAGCGATCTATTATATCGGGGGAGAAACCCTTCGGCGAGGGAGGCGTCAGCGCAATCAGACCCAGCGGCATCGCACCTTTGCGTGCGGTCAGACCCCGGGGGAAATCAGGTTGCTCCTGCGTTTTGCCGCAGGGTTGTAGACTAATTTGTCCAGGACTTCTCGGCTTAGCTTCCCGGATCGCTTCCAACCCCCGCACACCCGCACGGAGAACGTTTGGACGAGTTCCCCTCGGGAGGTGTCCGCATCGAATCCCCCTGTCCGTTGTCGTCCAAATTGGCCACGGATCCGTAGCCTGCGTAAAATCAATATGGTTCACCTAATTACGAATTTGTAAGCAACCCAGCACTGGTGCCCGACTTCGCGCCAAATGGCGATCATACACTTGAATGGGGAATCGTGCTATGAATCCTGGAGCGGCGACTTCCTGCCGAAACGAAACCTTGGAACTGTTGGTGATCGAAGACGATCCGCTGATCGGGAAGACCCTCAGGCAGGGTCTTTCCGAATTGGGACATGGGTGCATGTGGGCCAAGGACGGGAAGCGAGGGCTGGAACTAGCCAGCGGACAACAGTTTGATGCGATCATCCTCGATCTGATGCTTCCTGGTTGTCCGGGCCTCGAAGTGCTTCGCCAGCTCCGCACGCAAGGCATTCAAACGCCGGTCATCGTGCTCACCGCGCTTGGTTCGGTCGACGAGCGAGTCGACGGCCTGAAAGCCGGTGCCGACGACTACATTGTCAAACCGTTCGCACTCGTTGAACTGATGGCCCGACTCGAGGCGGTTTGCCGCCGAACGGTGACGCGTCCGCCGGCGGTGATGCACGCCGGTCCGCTGACGCTCGATCTGACCACGCGGCGGGTAACGCGTGACGGCAAGGACATCGACCTGACTCCCACCGAATTCAGCATGATGGAACTTCTCATGCGGTACGCGGGGCAAGTTGTCACTCGGCGGATGCTCTGCGAACATCTCTGGGAAACGGACTGGGAGGGGGCAACAAACGTCATCGAAGTGCACATCAACCGCCTGCGGGGTAAACTGGACAAGGGCTACGAAGGCTCCGTCATCCAGACCGTCCGAGGGCGCGGCTATGCGCTTCGAGCAGCTTAAGTCAGTATTTCAGTCGCTGCGGTTCCGTCTCAGTGCGTGGAACACCGCGGCGGTGCTCCTAATCGTCGTGGTCACGCTGCTGGGTCTGCGCGAAGCTTTACGTTTCGCGTTGATGAACGAAAATGATCACGTGCTGCTCGACGACGCCCAGGAAGTTGTCTTGGCAGTCGAGAGCTACTATCCGGACCTCGACGAGATAAAGGCTGAAATGCGGCGCAAGGCATCCGGCCACCTGGACCGGCAGCTATTCGTGCGACTGCTCGACGCGCAAGGCGGGCTCGTGTTTCAGACGGGCGAGCCACCCGGCCTGCGCGACGTGGCGCTGCCGGCACCGGACCGACCCCTGTTGACGACAATCGACGGCTTTCGCGTGGCTTCGCGTCGAATACAAAAGGGCCGGCTACCGAATTTCACGGTCCAAGTTGGCGCGTCGTTGACGAGCATTCAAAACGACATGTTCAAGTTGAGCCGCCTGATGTTGGCCGCGGGAATCGTGATTCTATTCGTGGCCCCACTGTTGGGATATTTTCTGGCCGGCCGCGCCACGCGCCCCTTGGGGCGGATTATCACCACCGCCGCGCGACTGCGTCCCAGCCAATTGAAAGAGCGGCTCCCCATTCGCGGTACCGGTGACGAGTTGGACAAGCTCTCGATGACGATCAACCGTTTTTTGGACCTGCTGCACGACTACCTCGAGCGGCACCGTGAGTTCGTCGACAACGCGGCGCATGAATTGCGATCGCCCCTGGCCGCCGTACAGAGCGCGATCGAGGTGACTCTCAACAGCGAACGTTCGGTCGAGGCCTACCAGGAAATGCTTGGCGAAATTGCCGACGAGTGCGGCCAGTTGCGGGTGCTCGTCAATCAGCTTCTGCTCCTGGCGGAAACCGACGGCCAGCGTTTTCCAATTTCCAAGCGTCCGGTGCGGCTCGACAAACTTGTCGAGCGCTCGGCCGACATGTTTCGGGGAGCTGCCGAGGAACGGGACGTCCGATTTTCCGCCAGCGGCGGTGAGCCGATGATGATCGACGGCGACGCCGACCGCCTGCGCCAGGTGATCAATAATTTGATCGACAATAGCCTGAAGTTCACCCCCGCCGGCGGACACGTGCTGGTCACTCTGCGAGCCGATGATGAACAGAAACAGGCCGTCCTTCGAGTGACCGACACCGGAATGGGAATCGACCCCGAAGACCTGCCGCACATTTTCGAGCGGTTTTACCGAGGCGACAAGTCGCGGCAGCGCGAGAACTTCGCCGGTGGAAGCGGGCTGGGTTTGAGCATATGCCAGTCAATCGTGCTTGCCCACGGAGGTGCGATCGCGGCCGATAGCACACCAGGACATGGCGCGATGTTCATCGTGCGACTGCCGATGTCGGCCAATTCGTCGCGCGACAGCGAGACTGCCGAGTCTTCGCTGACGCATGACACAATCGCCTAGTTGCCGGCGTCACGCATGCATTCTGCCGAGGACTGCGGCGTTGCCGTCGCTAGTTATCTCGGGTTGGCCGTCGCGCCACGTCGTGCCGAGGCGGACCGGCCAGGTAGGCAAACAAGTCGGCGATCTCATCGAGCGTAAGCTCATTGAGCAAGCCTTCGGGCATCGCCGAAGTTTTGTTTCGGACCCGCTGTTCGATTTCCTCTTCCGGAATCGTGACCTTTTCGCCGCTGGCCTGCAGCAGGACGTACGAGCCGTCACCCGTGGGTGCCACCAGACCGGAGTAGGTCTTGCCGTCGGTCGTCACGATCGTCTGACTGCCATACTGGTCGGAGATAACCTGCGAGGGGAAAAGAATCGACTCCAGAATCTCCTTCCGCTGGAAGCGCTTGCTGACGTTGGTCAGGTCCGGACCGACCGTGTCGCCACGCGTGCCGTGGCGATGGCACTTGATGCATTGTGCCTTCTCGAAAATTGCCGCTCCCCGTGCGGCCACGCCTTCGGAGGCCTGTGGCCCGGTGAGGAAACTCAGCAGTTCTTGGTACGTCCAATGGCTCTTTTCGCTGTCCTGCGGCAATGTGGCCGGAGGTGAGTCTGGGTAGTTCTCGGCAAACCAATTCTGCCACGCGGCCAACGTTTGATCCCAAGGATCCTCCGGCGCACCGTGCTGCTCGCCCGTCCACTTTTCCAACAATGCGACGGCCCGACGGCTGCCGTTCTCGCGCAGCATTAGGCCGCGGATGATCGCCTGGCGATAGACTTCCGCATTGTCGCGGTCGGGCGTCTGGTCGACCTTTGCCAACCGCATCAGTACTTCCTGAGCAGCCGCGCCCTCGACAATCGAAAGCGATGACACGAGTAGCGGCCAGTTTTCACCGTCGGGCCGTTGCGCCAAGCACATGGCGATCGGCACCCGCCGGTCCGGCTCGGTTTCGTAAAGCACGCGTAGATAGGCCATCGCCTCCGGATCGCCACTGGCACCGAGCACCGCGGCAATGCCAATGCGCAGCCGCTTGGCCGCTTCCGTATCGAGTTTCTTGACCTGGCGGTCGAGCCGCTCAATCTCGCGCAACGTCTCGGGGCTGGGGTTCTTGGGCAGCTTCGCCAGCACGCTCAAGGCGCTGGTCGGCCAACGTACGCCATCGGCCAGCACCAAACGCCGCTCATCTTCATTGAACGTCGCAAAGAAATCGCGGGAGACGTTTTCGATGTAGCCCGCAAAGCTATGGCCGCCCTCGATCAGCCGGGCTTCCTCGTATGCTTCGAGCATTTTGAGCTTGAGCGATAGCGTCCAGCCCGTTGTGAGGAAGCGGGCGTGGGTGAGAACTTGCATCTTCTCGACGCTCGGCATCTCGGTGGCCAATTGCTCGACCATTCGTTCGGCGAGCGTCGGATCCTGCAGATAGACGAGCAACCGAATCAACTCGCGGTTCATGTGTTCATCTTGAGCCGGGTACTCGGCCGACAGCTTCACCCGCAAGGTAATGGCCTCGTCGGGTTTGACTTCACCCTTGATGAGCCCTACCTGGATGATCCGCAACAGGCCGATAAAGTCGTCGTCGGCTAAGTAGCCGTCGAGCAGAGACTGGCACCGCGCCAGCACCTGATCAACCACGTCGCGGTCGGGTGACTGCCACAGCAAGGCCATGGCCCCGACGAGGAACACGCGCGAGTTCTCGTGCTCAAGGATCTGCGATCGCCAGGTACCCGCTGGAGTTTCCTGCAGGAGCCGTGCGGCCGACCAGGCTACGTGACGGTCGGGCGAACCGAGCAGACCTTCCAGTTCAGCCACCGACGCAGTCCCGCCACTGCGGGCTAGCGCTTCGGCCGCGGAACGTTGCACGGCCAGGTCCTTGTCCGCCAGCATTTCCTTCAGACGCGTCTGCGTCGTCTTGTCGGGGTTGATTCCCATTAGCGTGATGGCCTTGATTCGCAGTCCCGGCGACTTGTCGCGCGAGGCTAAGATCAAAAGCGAGGGTTGTGGATGAGGGCCATACAATTGCATCAGGTCGAGCGCGCGTGCGCGTTGGAGCGGCTTGTTCTTGGTGTTCTGCACGAACGCGGTGAGCTGTTTCGCCCAATCGTCGCCGAGCTGTTGCTTTACCAGCGCAATCCGCTGCCGCGCCCAGGCGCTGTTGATTTGCGGCTGCTCGATGGCCGCCATGAGCCCGCGTCCATGTTGCATGATTTCGGGCGGCACTTTGCCTTCCCACACCACGCGGTAGATGCCGCCTTCGGTCTCGCGGCCGCCGGTGCAGAAATAGAGCCAACCGTCGGGGCCGATGGCCAAGTCGGTGGCGTTCAGCGGCTGGCCTTCCAGAAAGACTTCGGCCGTGGCCTTGTAGGTGGAACCGTGCGGCCGCGTTCGCACCGCCAGGATCCGCCCCCGCGACCAGTCGGCCACGAACAAGGTATTGTGATAGCGGACAGGGAACATGAAGTGGTCGTAAACTTCCATGCCGGCCGGAGAGCCACGCCCGAGTTCCATTGCGGGCGGCAGGCTGTCGATGAAGTAGCTGGGCCACTTTGCCCAGCCGCTGCGCCAGCCGAATTCACCGCCCGCCGCCACGTGGTTTAAACGAGTCGGGCGATACCAAGGCATACCCGAGTCCCATTCCATGTCCGAGTCACAGGTGAATAGCTCGCCGTCCTGATTGAAGACCAGGTCGTACGGATTCTGCATTCCGCCGGCGAATGCCTCGACGGCCGTGCCTGAAGTGTCCGTACGAATGATGGTGCCGCCGGGCGCCTTGATGCCGACGGCGTGTCCGCCGGCGTCTTCGTAGCGCGGCGTCACCAGGTCGCCTTCGTAGAAGTCGCGATACGGGCTCGTGGCCTCGAACTTGTTCTGCAATTGCGTGAAGTTGCCAAGCAACATATACAACAGTCCATCGGGACCCAGCGTGAGCGCGTGCGGTCCGTGTTCGCCCATCTCTCCCCCGAATTTGAGCACGGACTCGACGCGGTCGATGCGGCCGTCCTGATCTTCGTCGCTGAGTCGGTAGAGAGCCGCGCCTTGCGGACCGTCCGCCACGGCATAGACCTTGCCACTAACGGCCAGAAGCCCCTGGCAATTCTTGATTTCATCGCAAAACGGCGAAACCGTATCGACCAGCCCATCGCGGTCGCTGTCGCGAACGATCACCAGCGGACCATTTTCGCGGGCCGCGATGATCTGTCCAAATTCGTCGAAAGTCATACAGATCAACGAGCCGGTTTCCTTAGGGTCGACGACCCACTCGACGTGAAACTCGGGTGTGATGCGATAGCGGCCGTTTTCACCGGCCAGCGTGACCTCGTTCCCCCAGGGCAGCGTGGCATTCAGTGGGCCAAAGCTGCGCGCGGCCAGCCACTGCTCGTCGTCGAACCGCGGCTTGTGCCATTGGCCGAATTCCTTCAACGCGCATTTCCAAGTTGCGTCGGTCGAATGATCAACATATGTGCCGCCTTGCTGCTTGACGACGACGCGGGCCACGAGTCCAGCAGAGCCGCCTTCGGCATTGACGGCTTTGACAGCCACGGTATTGGTGCCCTCGACGAGGTATTTTGTCACGTCGTACGAATCGAGCATCTTCCAGTTCGAGCCAGTGCCCACCTCGCGGCCGTTCACGTACAACTCATAGTTGTCATCGCAGGCGATTTGCACCTGGCCGGTTTCGGGCATGCCTAACTCGAAGGTCTTGCGGAAGTAGCACTCGCCCTCGGGTGCGAGTTCTTTCTCAAATGCGGGCGACCAGATCCATTCGGCTTCCTTGGCACTGGCGGTTGCCGTGCAGACCACGAACGCCGCACATGCGAGTTGCATCAATAATCGCGTGAAGTATTGGCCATGCGACTGGTAGTGATTTCGCATACTTCGTCGATCCTCACTGGCAAAACAAAAATCGATCGCCCCAGTGAACCGCCCGCTCGATCGCGCTCGCGATAGACAACGTCGCTGCACGTTCATCAAGGGGCCATAGAGTACAGAGCGGAGGGAAACGGGGCAACAGAGGTTCGCCCCGCGAATGCGGGTGATGCTAGCAGCATGAAAGGGAGGCAGAGGTGAGGGTCGAGCCAGATAGCTCAGACCAGGAGTCTGGCCGATGCGGCCGTCCGCTCGCGCGGGCAGCAAGCTTGCAAAACCCGGTCCTAGCGATTTCGGCGACGTACCGCCTCGACCGATACCCGAGTCGCTTCGCCGAGCAGGTCGGTGATCAATCCCTGGGCATCGCTGGCAACGGCCGACAATCGCGTCATCCACAGCGACTTCAGAATTCCGGTCGAATCGAAAAGTTCGCCGGGAAAACAGCCCAGGATGCTAGCGGTAACGCGAGCATTGGCATCGGCGTTGGCTGCTTGCTGGCCCAGAACGTCGCGAAAGGCGCTGCGCAGCGAAACGAGCGTCAGACGCCAAGCGTGCCGCCCGCCCGGTTGACTCTGACGGCGTGAAAGGGAGTCGGCAAAGTCAGCCGCACGCTGGGCATCGACAGCGAACTCCGGAAGATCGCATGCAGTCAGGAGCCCGCCGATCAGCACATCGCTCCAGCGCTCGGATCGGCGACGCAGGCGATTTATGGCCACCGCCTGTGGCGTGGTAAATGCGCTGGATCGCAGCAAAAGCTTGAGTGCCCGACGGCGGGCTTCCATATGTGAGTCGAACACGCTGCGGGCCAGGGGTTCGTCGATGCCCGCGCCCAGGCGGCGATCGTGAGCGACGAGCACGGTCGTCCAGACTCGGACCAGGATTTCACTGACGAAGATTTCCTCCAACGTTGCCAAGAGCATGCGGAGGTCGGACGATTCCAGCGGTTTGCCGTCCGCTGTTGGCGTCGCGGTTTGCTTGAACGTTCGATTCCAGTTTTCGCAGCGGCACTTGGACGTGGCCCAATACTGTTCGAGCGGACCGGGTGACAACGCCCGCGCACCGCCAATGAGCAGCGGGCCGTGATAGGCCACGATTCCCGCGACTTCGACCAACTCGCCTGCGTGCATCGACTGCGACCGTTTTGCAAGATGGCACCGAGAAAGTTGAACAAGGATTCGGTGCGGGACACGGGCGCAAAAACGGCTACCAGAGCCTGAGGGGACCAAGGCTCTGGCAGCCGGCTCTAGAGAAGCCCTGCCTTGGCATGCGAAAGATCGCAAAGTCGATGCCAGGGAGTTGCCGGAGCAGATATGTGGATCGACTTAAATGACGGCTCGGTAAAGTTTTCGTGTCCCGATCCGGCGCTCTGGAGCGGGAAAATTTGCGGTCATGATGTTGCATTATTGCATCACCAGGCGCGGGCGAATGTCGCCATCGGGCAACGGATGGCATTGCGGCGCGAGATGCAGCACGCAAAGAAAAGGGCTCGCGCTGATCGCGAGCCCGCGGAGGATTTTGACGATGGTGTGGGGCTGCTACGGGGCATCCGAAGCGACGGGAACCAATACTGGCGTCGCGTCACTGCTACCCAGGACCACGTCGTCCCGATCGACGCCGGCGTGAGGCTTGCCGAGCCGATTCTCGAAAATATGATCGCCGCAGCCCCGAGTGCGGCACGTGGTGATGTAGCCCACGTGCAGATCTTCGAACAGCACGTTCAGGCCGCATCCGCCATGGTTCGAGGAGAACCGGTCCGGAGCTTGATGATTGGGTGCGTCGGCCATCAGCGCGTGTGTCGCGCGACGCCGATCTTTCGGCGGTTGGTACCTGCCGTCTTGGTAGAATCCGAGGCTGTAGCTATAGCTGCCCCCCATTTGTTTTCGCAGAGCATTGAGCTTTTCGGCCTGGGCTCGCATCAACTGATCGAAAGTAGGGACGTTAAAGTCGTCCTTCCGTTCAGCCAAATCCGACGCAGGACAAATGACGAGCCGCGCTTCGGGGAGCAGTCCTTGCTCGCGCAAGATCACCGCGTAGATGCCGCTTCGGCTGAGCTTGTGGTTGACGTCAATCGTGGGGAACTGCCCCGGATAATGCTGGCTGTAGGTGCTCAATGACACGCCCAATTGGCGCAGGTTGTTCTGGCAACTGCGCACTCTGGCGGCGAAGCGACTCTGGTTCATGGCGGGCCAAAACAGCAAGGTCGCCGCCAGAAAGACTCCGGCCGCGACCGCCAAATCCGCCATCGACCAACGTGCCGGCACGCTCGTCACCGGAGGCGGAAGCGTCACCTTGGTCTGCACGTTGATGAATTCGCAAGTTCGCGTCGCCAGCCCGACCGGGGGAACATGTTCAGCACGGTCCGCGGCTAACGGCTGCAGGCTCCGGGACAGGAGGTCCAATTCGTGTTTCAACTGCGGGTCGCGGCTCAAATGGGCCTCGACCAGCGCCTGCTCCGACGGTTCCAACGCGTTCAACAAGTAGCCGATCAGGTTCTCTCGCATCGCACTCACACTCTCAGCTTAATCGTTGGCGTGGGGGTGGTTTTGCATCCAGGCTTCATTGAGTTTCAGAATCGCCGAATGCAGCCGGCTTTTTACGGTACCCACAGGAATATCGAGGATGTCCGCAGCCTCGCGGTATTTCATGCCTTGGTAGTAAACCAGGTTAACGGCCTGCCGCAGGCCTTCGGGGAGTGCCTCGACGGCACTGCGGACCCAATCGCGTTCATGGGTCGCTTCCATGCGGCGTTCAGGGGCGGGTTCGTTGCTGGACAACAAGTCCATCAACGTGCCGATGTCATCGGAGCCCTCCGGTCGGGTATTGCGGTCCAGGCTGACGTTCTTGTGCCGCTTGTTGCGGCGCTGCGCGTCGATGGCCTGGTTCGTTGCGATGGTGTAGAGCCAGGGTCGAAACTTGCGGCCTTCCTCGAACTGATCGCATTTCAGGTGAATCTGTAAAAAAGTCGCCTGGAATACGTCCTCGGCCATCGGAGCGTCCCCCAGGTAGCGCCGCAGGTAGCTATACAGCTCCCGCTCGTAGCGATGTACCAACTGGGTAAATGCGTCTCGATCAGCCTGATCGCGGTAGGCCAACAAAAGCTCCTCATCGGACACGGCTGCCCGATCAGAAACCTCCGTTGTTGGCGAGTTTCCTATGACCTTATCCATTTGTCACTACGCGATGCCCGAGCGCGGAGTTCAAGGTGGGAACAAAAAAAGAGGAAATGGCGCGCCAGAGGTCGGTTGCGGCCAGGGCACAGCTGCACGTCAGGGAGCAGAACCAGCCCGAACTGCATTGTAGCAAACCAATTGCTGCGTTTCCCGTCCAGCTACCAGCACCCCGACAGCTGGGGAATTGTACCATTTGAACACCCGCAACACAGCCGTCTCCCAAACGACGTGCGATTCGCTATAATCGCCCCATTCGGGAAGGTTTAAGCTCGCTGGAGAACACAGGTTGGAACATTCGAAAGTCCGTCGCGGACATTCGCTTTGTTCGTTCCGGCATTGAACCTGGCCCGCCGCAATCCGACAGCCAACGACTGCCGGCCAAGACACAGGACGTGGGCTCAACTCAGCTTGGCCCCTGCTGGGGGGCCAGCGCGAATCAGGAGGTTTCTCTCATGCATCATCATGGGATGACGTGCGGTGCGTTCGCTCTGGTGGGAGTTTTGGCGTGCACGCTCGGGATCCGTGCCCAGGCGGCCGAGCGAGAAACCTATGGGGAAGCGTTCAACTTTCTCGTTTCGCATACCAAAGTCGTGCAATTGACCGGCGAAAATGGTGAGCGCGTGGCGATCTGCCCTGAGTACCAAGGGCGTGTGATGACCTCCAGCACCAGCGACGCCGACGGTCTGAGTCATGGTTGGATCAATCGGAAGTTCATCACCGGTGGTGCCGACGACAAGCACTTCAACAACTACGGCGGCGAGGACCGGCTGTGGCTAGGACCCGAAGGGGGCCAGTTCAGCCTGTGGTTCGCACCTGGTGCCTCCCAGACGCTAGCCAATTGGTACACGCCGCAGGCCCTGAACGACGGTGCCTACCAAATCACGTCGAAGGACACCGATCCGCACTACCGACTTTCGCGCCGGATGCGTTTTCAGAATGCTTCACGCACGGTGTTCGACCTCGAAGTCCATCGCGAAATTCACCTGCAAAAAATCCATCACTTTGGCAAGCTGTTCGGTAGCGAGGCGCAAAGCGCGGTCACGGAAGGCAAACTTCGGATGGTGGGTTTTCAGACCATCAACATGGTCGTCAACCGTGGCACGGCAATGAGTCGTGACAAAGGCTTGATTGCGATTTGGAGCCTCGGACAGTTCCCCGCCGGTCCGCGCACGTCGATCATCATTCCCTACAAGAGTGACGATGACCCTGCCCTGGGGCCGATCGTCAATGCCGACTATTTCGGTGCCGTTCCGCCCGATCGGCTGCGGGTTAATTCGCAGGCCATTTGGTTCGTTGGCGATGGGGAATTTCGCTCAAAGATCGGTGTTTCGCAGGCCCGCGTTAAACCGGTGGCCGGCTCGATCGATTTGGAGAACGGTGTGCTAACCCTCGTGCACTTCTCGATGCCCGATGATCCGGCGAAGTACGGATATGTAAACAACAATTGGGGTAAGCAGAAAGAGCCTTACCAGGGAGACGTTTTCAATAGCTACAACGACGGACCGCCTGAACCGGGTAAGCCGGCCCTCGGCGGATTCTATGAACTCGAATCGCTCTCGCCGGCCGCTCAACTGCCAACCGGCAAGTCGATCATGCACACGCAGTCGACCTTCCATATCGAAGGCGACAAGTCGACGCTAGCGCGGGTGGCCAAAGCCGCGCTGGGTGTTGATATCAAAGTTGACGAAGTTGCCAGCGGCAACCGTTGATTCCAGCGGCAAGAGGTCACCTTACATTGAGAGCCCGGGGATGGCCGTCCCTGGTTACATCGCCCATGATCGGTCCGATTCCTGCACTTGCCTCCGACCACTCGTGTCTCACCCGCGTCCTGGAATCGGAGGTTATGGACACCGCCAAGGAAGCCTGCGACTACGACGCGATGGATCACAGCGAGGTGAACCGCCGCTTCGCCGCGGATTTTCTGGCGGCGCTTGCGGCTGCCGGCTTGCGGTCGGATGTCGAGGTGCTCGACCTCGGTACCGGCACGGCGCAAATTCCGATCGAACTTTGCCGGCAGAGCCCCACCCTTCGCGTCCTGGCCATCGATCTTTCGGCCCAAATGCTGCGATTGGCTGCCGAAAACGTCGCGCGAGCGGGCCTAACAGACCGAATCCAATTGCAGCAAGTCGACGCCAAACGACTCCCTTTTGCGGATGGTCATTTCGCCGCTGTCGTCAGCAACAGCATCGTGCACCACATTCCCGAGCCGCTGGCAACTCTGGCCGAAGCGGTGCGCGTGCTGCGCAAGCCCGGCGGATTGGCGTTCTTTCGGGATCTTTCACGACCAAGAGACGACGCCGAAGTGCGGCACTTGGTCGACACCTACGCCGCTAACTGCAACGCCCACCAGCGCAAGCTGTTTGACGATTCGTTACGTGCTGCGCTCTCGGTCTCGGATATTCGCGCACTCATCTCGCAACTCGGCTTCGACGGCCAAAGCGTTCAACCCACCACCGACCGCCACTGGACCTGGTCCGCCACGACCTGAAAAAGGGTTCCTGGCACCTTTTTCGGTTTTGCAGAAAAGGTGCCAGGAACCTTTTTCATTACAGCGAAGGCGTTGGCTATCCTCTGGCGAAGGCGAGATATCGTCGTTCATGGAAGCAGTTTGCCAGCTCTTCGACGATTCCGGCCTCGGGCATGAATTAGATCGTGGCCGATTGGTGTTCAGCCTCGAGATCGATGACTTTCTTCGTCGCTTTGGCAGATCTCTACACGAATTCAGTCAAACCGATCAAACGATATCTTGTGAAGCGCTAATTACTCACCCGGACATGGCCGCTATGAGAGCCGTCGCCAAGGCGATTCTAATCCAGATGCCGCAGACGGATCCACCATCGAAAAAGGGTTAGAAGTTCTGGCGCCATTTTCAACTCATCATTGGAAACTGTCATTGTCCGCACCCGCCCCCGGGAACCATTTTTGTCGTCTTTTGGCGGTAACGGCGCAAGAAAAAGCACCGCGGCGAGTTGCTCGACGCGGTGCGACTGGGCTTGGGTTGATGGGGGGCGTTGCGTTATCGCTTCGGCAGGCGAACTTTTGCCGCGCGGGCCAAAGTATAATTGCTGGCGAAAACGACCAACACGCCGAACATGCCTGCTAAGGCCACGGCGGCTGCCGGCCAGGCGACGCCCGGTGCTTCATAGCCAGCTACCAGGGCGAACGAGTCGGTTGCCAACGCAGCAAAGTTCAGGTCCTGGGCCACGCGCTCCAGGCCGTCTGGCGACGACGAGGCCAGCGGGGCGAGCAAACCAGCCACGGCAATCGCCAGCGCCAGTCCAACCGACATCACGCTGCGCGGCGAGCTAAGTCGATGTTCGGCCGCCAGTGCGATCGCGGCAGCAACCACGGCGGTCGTGACAATCGCTTCGCACAGGGCGATTAGCAAGTGCACGCTCAACATGGCGGAAAAGACTTCGCTCATCGCGTACGTGCCGCTTACGGCCAATTCAGCGGCACAAATGGTGGCGGCGGCCAACACCGAACCAAACGCTGCCGCGCCTGCTCCCAGCAGCTTGCCAGACATGCCACTCACACGGCGCGTGGTGTATTGATAGACGCCCCAGGACACCAAGGTACCCACGACGGCGATGTTCAGCACGTTGGCGCCCAGCACGCTTAGCCCACCGTCACCAAATATCAGACATTGCACGGCCAACACGATGGCCATCGTCAGCATGCCGCGCCACGGTCCCAGGGCAATGGCAGCGACGGCCGCACCCAGCACGTGCCCCGAGGTGCCTCCGTCGATCGGAAAGTTCACCATCTGAGCGGCAAAGATACCGGCGCCGGTGGCGGCCATCAAAGCCCCGGAGCGGGAGCTGTCGGCTTGGCGAATGCGCGAGAATCCATAGCCGATCGCGCCGGCCGAAGCCAAGGTTGAGACCGTGCAGACAGGATCCGTCAGAAAGCCGTTGGGAATGTGCATCGTCCGCTCCTCGCTTGGGAAAGGCTAAACCGCTGCCGCCTCCAAGTATCGTAAAATGATCGAAACGTTGCAAGTAAATGACGTGTCTGCGGCCTCGCGGCCCGATGTCGCCGGCACTACCTACACTTGGCAGGTCGGGCGGGCGCGATCATGATGGTCGTGCCGGACATCGAACTTGCCCCTCCCTCCCGTTTACATAGGCCAATTGCGTGAAGCTGAACGGAACGCACATCGAAGACACCTTCGCCGAAGCATTCCGAATGCGCTACGTGCGGTTGATCGTCACCGCCCACGACGACCATTGGCTCGACGAAGCGGTGCGCGAAGTCACGGGCTATAGTTCCTCGATAATTTCCTGCGATAGCGAAGCCGGCCGCGAATGTCTGCTCACGCCGCAGGAAACGCCCGACGGCCGGCCTGGGGCCGCAATTCTGCTGTTTGGTTTTTCGGCCGACGGATTGGCCGCCGTCGTGCCGAATCGCCTTGGACAGTGCGTGATGACCTGTCCGACCACGGCCGTGTACGACGGACTGTCAGGTGGTGAATCGCGAATTCCGCTCGGCAAGACGATCCGCTATTTTGGCGACGGCTATCAAAAAAGTAAGCTCATCGGCGATCGTCGCTACTGGCGCGTGCCAGTCATGGACGGCGAATTCATCGTTGAAGATATGGTCCACGTTGCAAAAGGAATTGGCGGTGGCAACTTCATCCTGCAGGGTACCTCCCAAGTCGCCGCACTGGCTGCCGCACGGCTGGCGATCGAAGCTATCGACCCGCTACCAGGCGTAATCACGCCATTTCCAGGTGGCGTGGCCCGTAGCGGCAGCAAGGTGGGATCGCGCTACAAGGCATTGAAAGCGTCCACGGCCGACGCGTATTGCCCGACGCTGCGCGGCCGAGTGGAAACGAAATTGGTGGCAGGAGCCAACGCGGCCTACGAAGTCGTGATCGACGGTAGCGACGAAGCGGCAATTAGCCGAGCCATGTCTGTCGGCATCCGAGCCGCCAGCGGTCCCGGTGTTTTGGCCATCACTGCCGGCAACTACGGGGGCCGACTCGGAAAATTTCACTTTCACCTCCGAGAAGTCCTGACCTGAGCCCGTCGGGGCTGGACCGGTGGCGGCCGGCCTGGATAGGATAGAAAGTCTCGCGTTCCGGCGGCGCTCGGACGCTGGCCGTGCGCGGGGCCGGATCGACCACGTTAAATGGCATGGCACGCTCGCGGCGGAGAGCGGGCAGCGAGCAGTTGCATGACCACCAAGCTGCAGAACCTCGTAGCCGAACTCGAAGCAAATATCGCCCAGGTCGTATTGGGCAAAGGCGAGGTTGTGCGGCTATGCATCGTTTCACTGTTGGCGGCCGATCACGTCCTGCTAGAAGACGTTCCCGGTGTGGGAAAGACGCTGATTGGCAAGGCACTGGCCAAGAGCATCTCGTCAGCCTTTTGCCGCATCCAGTTCACCGCCGACTTGCTGCCTAGCGACATCACCGGCGGCAACGTCTATAACCCGCAAACCGGGCAGTTTGTCTACACCCGCGGTCCGATCTTCGGCAACATCATCCTGGCGGATGAGATCAATCGCACGCCTCCGCGCACGCAAAGCGCGCTCCTGGAAGCGATGAGCGATCACCAAGTGACGATCGACGGGCAGACGTACCCGCTTCCGCAGCCGTTCATGGTCATTGCTACGCAGAATCCGTTCGAGTTCGAGGGAACCTATCCGCTGCCCGAGAGCCAACTCGACCGGTTCCTGATGCGGATCGCCGTCGGATATCCCGAGCGTGACGATGAATTGCAGGTGCTGAGTAGTCACCGGGTTGGCGAGCCGATCGACAACTTGGAGCACGTGCTGGATGCCGACCAGGTGGTGACGCTGCAACAGGCCGTACGGCAAGTGTCAATGGAAGAAAGCATCAACGGTTATTTGCTGGATATCGTCGACGCCACGCGGCGCTGCGACGAATTGCGCGTTGGCGTCAGCACGCGAGGGGCGCTATGTCTCTATCGTGCCAGTCAGGCGTTGGCCCTGGTGGAGAACCGAGATTTCGTGATTCCGGACGACGTCAAACGCCTGGCCGTGCCCGTGCTCTCGCATCGGGTGATTGCCAAGGGTTACTTGCAGGGGACGCATCGACAGGCAATGGAAGACTTGGTCGGGCGGCTCGTCGACGAAATTCCGGTGCCGCGCTAGCCAACCCACTGCGGATGAAACTGGTACAATGAGGGGGCCAGGGCCCGGAAGCAATTGCGGGGCCACGGGTGCATTATCTGTGGACCACACGGCGGGCAGGTCTGGGAAGAATCGGTTTCCGCGATCGGTGATTTGCATGCCTCGCCAGCGCCAACTGAGGATTTGCCGCGAAGGGCTCTACTATATAATCGTGTTCCTGGCGGTGCTCATTGGGGCCGTGAGCCGCCAATTGAACCTCTTGATGCTAGTGGGCTGTGTCATGGCAGGCCCGCTGCTTTTCAGCCTGTTCTACGGGCGACTGACGCTCGGCCGGGTTCGTGTCGAGCGGCGACTGCCGTCGCATTTGCACGCGGGCGAACCTTTGCGCATAGATGTCACGGTCAGAAATGCCAGCCGTTGGCTGGGCCTGTGGGGCCTGAAGGTCGAGGATTCGGTCCAGCGCGAGGGCGTGTCCGGGGAGTCCGCCCGGGTCGGCGTTTTTTTTCCGTATGTGCCGGCGTCCCAGTCGCGGCAATCGTTCTATGAAGGAAAACTGGCCCGTCGTGGACGGTACTTTTTCGGTCCGCTACGGGCGGCGACTCGGTTTCCGCTGGGGTTGATACGCCACAGCCTGATCGCGGCTGAGCACAACGAGCTGTTGGTTCATCCCAAGCTGGGGCAATTGAATCCAGGCTGGGAAAAGATGGTACACGAGCACGAATCCGGCAGTCAGCGGATCACCCGGCGCGGCATGCTCGAGGCCGATTTTTATGGTCTGCGGGAATGGCGGCCGGGAGATAGCCGCCGCTGGATTCACTGGCGCACGTCGGCGCGTCGGGGAGCGCTGATCGTGCGGCAGTTTGAGCAGCGACGCAGCCAAAACCTGGCGATTCTGCTCGACCTGTGGCAACCGGGCGAACCAAATGAACAGGACTTGGAACGCGTCGAGACGGCGGTCAGTTTTGTCGCCACGCTGATTGCCGAGGTCTGCCGCAAACCTGGCGCTCAACTCTTGATCGAGGTTGCCGCGCGGTGCCCGTTTTCCAACGCAGGTTCTGGTTCGCCCGTATTTTTACAAGAGCAGATGGACGCGCTCGCGCTGGTTCAGGCGCACGAGCAGCCCGATTTCCCGCGTGAACTCGGGCATGCCTTGGCGCTTGTTCCTTCATCGACGCCAACCTTTATTATTAGCACGCGATCGGTCGACTGGAACGTTCTCAATCGGGCAGCCGCCGAGCGCGACTCGCAACTTGACGGTCGGCAGATTTTGGCCGTCGATATCGCTGGCGGTGAACTCGCAAGTTATTTTTCACCCATCATTCCCCACCACGCATAGCCATCGGCCCGATGCGATCTCCTCAACTGCGACAACTTGCACGTCTTCTGATCATGTTGCAGGTGCTTGTGGCAACCGTGCTATTGGCCTTGGGAGAGGGGAGTGTCCTGATTCTCGTGCTGACCTTGGCCATGGTGGGCGTGTCGGCGTATGTCACCGATTCCAAGAAGATGTTTCGCCTCACCCAGCCCGTCGCTGACCTCACCGCGCTGGCCATCATGTTGGCATCGGCCGTGGCGGCGTTCCGCACGGATCGGCAGGGGCTATTGATCCTAGTCGCGAATCTACAATCGTACTTGCAATACGTGCTGTTGTTCCAAACAAAGACGGCCCGCGTCTATTGGCAGCTGGCGCTATTGAGTTTGGGGCAGATTGCCATCGCCTCCACGCTGTATCCGGGTCCGGCTTTCGGGTGGTTCCTGTTGATCTATCTACTCTTAGGCGTTGTCGGGTTTGCCACGCTGTTGCTTTCCAGCGAAGCGAACGAGCTTAACCTGGGCAGCCGAAAAACGGCGCCCGCCACGACAGGCGATGATGCCGGCCCGCTCGCCCCAGAAACGATTGTCTTGCTAGGTCGGGCTTTGCCAGTCGATCCTCCAGCGTTATTGAAGAGTCTTCTGCCGACGGCAATCCTCCTGTGCTTACTCGCGACGGTATCGGCCGGGCTGATATTTTTTGCTTTGCCCAGGTGGGGTACCGCGGAATACGAAACGACTGACACCGAGCCATTGCGCACAGTTGGATTTACCAACACGGTGATGCTCGGTGAGTTGGGCGAAGTGATCCAGAATCCCGATGTCGTGATGCGGGTGACCTTCTATCGCGGGCGGGGCAATCGCCCAATACAGTTGAAAGGAGAGCCCCTGTTTCGTGGTTCGGTTGTCACCCGATACGAGGACCGCACGTGGTCGCAGGCGGTCAATTCATACTCCATTCGGCTGCCGGCCGAGGCCGGTAGTACCATCGCGCGACAGCGGATCTCACTTGAGCCGCTCGATGTCGCGGAGGTTTTCCACGTGGCTCCGGCCGTTGCAATCGACGAGCCCGATTCGCGCCTGAGGTTGGATCCGTATTCGGGCCAACTCTTTCGTTCCGACGAACTGCGTTCGAGACAAGTGGAATTCGACATCGGAACGACAGGTATAAGAGGCGATCGGCAGCGAGTGGTGTTGCCCTGTCCAGAGCTACCAAGGTCTAGTCTGTTTAGGAGGTTGTTGCAGCCATTTGCGAATGATCTCGCCGACAATCCGTTTCCCGCGTTGACTGCCCTGGCCGCAAAAATACTTAGCGATCAAGGAATCGATCCTCGCTCGGATCGCATCGGCGCGGCACGCGCGCTAGCCGACTATTTCCATCTTTCCGGAGAGTTCTTCTACTCGCTTGATCCGCAGGAACGCGACCCAGAGCTTGATCCACTCGAGGATTTCGTAAGTGCGCATAAGGGCGGACACTGCGAGTACTTCGCCGGGGCGTTGGTGATGATGCTCAGAAGTCAGGGTATTCCAGCCCGGATGGTTATAGGATTCAAGGGAGGCGAGTGGAACGAAGTCGGCAGCTACTATCAGGTCCAACAATTGCATGCCCATTCTTGGGTCGAGGCCTATCTCGAACAGGGACAGATACCGCCCGACGAGTTTGCCGGGGAGAGTCTTCCATCAGCGGCATGGTTGGTACTCGATCCGACGGAGGGCACGCAAGAGGGTTCGTCTGGCACAGGGTCCGGGTTGATCGCGCGTGCGCGGCAGCTGATCGACTACGGCCGCGTCCTGTGGATTAACTACGTGGCGAGCCTGAATGCCAAACGACAGCGGCAGGGTGTTTACGAACCTTTGGTGGCGGGCGTGGAAGCCGCCGTGGACCACCTGACCAGCGTACAAGTTTGGCAGGACCGGCTTCGAACACTCGAAGAAAGCCGGCTGGCAAAGTTCTGGTTTTGGTATCGGCGCCATTGGTTCAGCTGGCGCGGCGGACTGGTGGCCGTGACGTTCTCGCTGTTTCTGTTTTCCGCCGTTGTGGGGTTGCGCGCCACGTGGCGATGGTTGTCGCGTCGGGGTTGGATAGCCCGCAGAAAGGCGGGTGAGCGTGCACCCGTGCTGGAGATGTATCGTCGCCTCGAAACGGCCCTCGAGCGGCTGGGAATGAGCCGCCAACCGGCGAGACGGCGCACGAGTATGCGATGGCTGCCTGCGGACATTTGGCCGAGCGGACCGATCATCGCCCGATCGCCCACCTGCCGAAACGAATCGTCGACACGTTTTATCGTGTCCGCTTTGGCGGACGGACCCTAGACAAGCGGGAAGCAGAGGCGGTAGAACATGCGCTGACCGAATTAGAACTCGCGCTAACCCGGTCACGCTGACTTCGCGCCGCATCACGGACTTGGAGATCGGTGCGGCCCGCCATTCGCGATTCACACCGCTTGCAGCCGGGCTCCACCCGGTTTCCAGTCGTCGATTATGAAAATCGGTCTCATCGGTTATCAGGGTTCGGGCAAGAGCACGCTTTTCGAGTGGCTGACGGGGGTTCCCCCGGATCCGGCCCTGGCGCATGCCTCGCAGAGCGCGATGGCGACCGTCCCGGATGTGCGAGTCGAGGCGCTTTGCAAGATCTATAGCCCCAAGAAGATCACCCTGGCCGCGCTGGAACTGGTTGATACGGCCGGGCTAAGCCGTACGCATGAGGGCAACGCGGCCCGGTTGGCACAGATTCGTGAGGCGGGCTGCCTGGTCCTCGTCGTGGGTGCCCACCAACGCGACGCCAAGGCCTTGACCGACGTCGACAGCTTTGCCGAGGATTTTCTACTGGCCGACATGGAGATCGTTTCCGGGCGTGTCGAACGGCTTCGCGAGAGTACCAAGAAACCCCGACCAGGACGCGATCAGGAACTGGCCGAACTGGCGGCGCTCGAGCCCTTGCTGAGTGCACTCGAATCCGGCACGCCACTTTCCGACGTCGGCATGAATGAAGAACAACTCAAGGTTACCCGCTCATTTCGACTGCTGACCGAAAAGCCCAAGTTTGTCGTTTTCAACGCGGCCGATGATGATGACAATCCGCAGCGGCTGCTCGACGAACTTGCCAACCGTACGCCACCGCTTCGCGCGGCAGCTGTTCCGGTCGGCCTGGAACTCGAATTGGCTCGGATGAATCCCTCGGAACGAGTGGCATTTCGCGAGGAGATGGGCGTCGGCGGGTACGATCGCGATGCCCTGATTCGCACCTTGATGGACGTGTCAGGCCAGATGATTTATTTCACCGCCGGCGAAAAAGAAGTTCGCACGTGGATGTTGCGGCAAGGTGGTACGGCGCTGGAAGCGGCCGCGAACATTCACACCGACTTGGCCCGCGGCTTCATTCGAGCCGAGGTCATGACGTGCGAGGACCTGATCCGCCTGGGAAGCGAACGCGAAATCAAAGCCCATGGGCTCGTCCGGCAAGAGCCCAAGGATTACGTCATTCAGGACGGTGACATCCTGAATATTCGCTTTAGCGTCTAACGCACCGATTTGCTGACTTGTTGGCTATTCGGCGACGGCACCGGCACGCTCGCTGCCACGCTTCGGGCGATCACCAGCAGTGACAGCCGCACGATTGCGCTCGCAAAGACCCGCCGCTGCCAGAAACCGGCCAGGCGACGGGCCGCCGAACAATCCGGTGCGATATGGCGATCCATGTTTTCCACCCAGCTTTCTCGGCGCCGGTGGCCATTGCCGTGTTTGGGTCGGGCTGAGATACTTGCTCCAGGCGGTCCGTCAACTGAAATGAACGTTTGTCGTGTTTCCGGGGAAACCACTGCTGTGCATGCTGACGCCGATTCTCCCATCGAGCCGCCCAAACGGCTCACTTTTCCGCCATTAATCACCGTCCAGCAACACATCCTCAATGAACAACGGCGGTTTGCCGGGGCCTCTGGTGAGTTCTCCTGGCTGTTGTCGGGCATCACGTTGGCCACCAAACTCATTGAGGCCAAGGTGCGCCGGGCAGGCCTCGCCGACATTCTTGGCGTGCAAGGCGACGTGAATGTCCAGGGCGAGATTCAACAAAAGCTCGATGTGTACGCGAACGACATGCTTCTGCACGCGCTCAAAGTCCGCGAGAGCGTGGCCATGATGGCGTCGGAAGAGAACGAGCATCCGCTATTGGCGCACGGCGGTTCGCCACATGCCAAGTACATTGTGGTGTTCGATCCGCTTGATGGTTCGTCAAACATTGACGTGAACGTCAGTGTCGGCACCACGTTTTCGATCTTGAAGCGTACCCGGCCACTCGACGAGCCGGTTCGTGCCGACGAGGTCCTGCAGCCGGGCCACAAGCAAGTTGCGGCCGGCTACGTGCTTTATGGATCGTCGACGATGTTGGTTTACAGCGCCGGCAACGGTGTCCACGGATTTACACTGGACCCGGCCGTGGGAGCCTACGTGCTCTCACACCCCAATATCCGCATTCCACAGTCGGGGCCTTACTATTCGATGAACGAGGCACACCTCGACCGATCTCCAGTTCCGTACCGGAAATATGTCGCAGGATTGCGCTCCGGAGAGTTCGGACATCGCTATGCCTCGCGGTATATCGGCTCGATGGTGTCCGACTTCCATCGCACGCTACTCAAGGGGGGCGTATTCCTCTATCCTCCCAACGACGAGCGGCCCGAGGGCAAGCTACGCCTGCTCTACGAAGCCAATCCCATTGCCTATATTGCCGAACAGGCAGGCGGCCGAGCGAGCAGCGGCCAGGGCCGGATCTTGGACGTCAAGCCCCAGAGCATTCATCAGCGAACGCCTTTGATCGTCGGCAGTCCAGCCGAAATGCAAGCCTTTGATCGTATCGTGGCTAGCGGCTAGTCTCATCCGCGTCGCGATTCCTTTCGTCGCGCTCAGAGACGGCGAAGCAGATAAGTCAAGTTATCGAGTGAAGTGACGGGATCTTGCGCGCCTGCGCGACACTCGAACCAGGCTGCGGTGTTTGATGTTTCGATCGGCCAGGTGTAGGCTACACTGGTGCCCAGACGTAATTGCACCCGCGGAATTGGTAGCGATGTCAAGAAACAAAAAGACGGTCGTGGCGTTGTTGATCTTGGCGGCATTTGGTGGCCTGGCCTGGGCTTTGCTTCCGCCGCGACCGGATCCCCAGATGGTGAAGGTCCAGCAGTTGCAGGAGAGGCTTTTCGATCCGAATACAAAAATGGCGGATGAAGACCGTCGCCAGGCATTTGGCGAGCTGCGGAAGGAAACAGAAAAGCTCTCCTCGGATCAGCGCGATGAATTGATGCGCGACAATCCGTTTGCCCAACGGATGCGGCAAAGGGTCGCCGATTACTTTGACCTGCCCGAGGATCAGCGCAGGGCGCAACTCGACGAAGATATCGACCGCATGGAAAAATTCCGCAAGGACATGCAAAAGCGGCGCGCCAGCGGCGAGCGCCCCCCGGGTCCCCCAGGCGGCTTTGGCAATCGCGGTGGCATGGACCAGAATCAGCGCAATGAGATGCGCAAGCGGATGCTCGACAATACCTCGCCGCAAGAGCGAGCCATGTTCGGCGAGTACATGAAACAGCTCCAGGAACGCCGCCAGCAACGTGGCCTATCGTCGATGGGCGGTCCTTTCGGCGGCTGAGCCGCTAGGCCAACAGGTCGCGCATCACGCGGCCATGTACGTCGGTCAGGCGGAAGTCTCGCCCCGCGTAGCGGTAGGTCAGCCGCTCGTGGTCAATGCCCAACAGATGCAGCATGGTGGCATGCAGATCGTGCACGTGCACCTTGTTTTGCACGGCGGCAAAGCCGAAGTCGTCGGTCGCGCCATACACTTGTCCACCGCGTACGCCCCCGCCGGCCAGCCACATCGTGAAACCGTAGTGGTTGTGGTCCCGGCCGCTCAGTTTCGGCAATTCCGCAACCGGCGTACGGCCGAATTCCCCGCCCCACAGCACGAGCGTGCTGTCGAGCAGGCCGCGTTGTTTCAGATCGGCCAAAAAGGCGGCGATCGGTCCGTCCCACTCGCCGCATAGCTCGCGGTGTCCCGCCTCGATGTTTTCGTGGTTGTCCCAAGGCTGGCCCGCACCGCTCCAAACCTGTATGAACCGCACACCGCGCTCGAGCAACCGGCGGGTGATCATGAGTTGCCGACCTTGCAGTCCGTCGCCATACATCGCCCGAACATGCTCCGGCTCGCGCGAGACGTCGAACGCCTCGGCGGCCTCGCCCTGCATGCGATAGGCGAGTTCGAACGATTCGATGCGGGATTCCAGCCGCGCGTCGGCCGCCCGGGATTGCTGATGACTCCGATTCAGCCGCTGCACGAAGTCGAGTTGCCGTCGCTGCTCATTGGGGGAAAGCATTTTGTTTTGGATATTCTCGACCAGCTTGTCGACTTCTGTGTGCTTGGTGTCGATGTAGGTGCCCTGATAGGCGCCCGGCAAAAAGGCGGATCGCCAGTTCTGGGTGGCCACGATCGGATAGCCGCCCGGACACAGCGCGATGAAGCCCGGCAGATTCTGGTTCTCGGAACCGAGTCCGTAAGTCACCCACGACCCAACGCTGGGCCGCGGCAGGCGACCATCGCCGCAGTTCATGAGCAACAGTGAAGGCTCGTGATTCGGGACGTCGGCAGTCATCGAGCGAATGATACACAGGTCGTCGACGTGCTGTGCAGTTTTCGCAAACAATTCGCTGATTTCGATCCCGCTTTGTCCGTACCGGGCAAACTTAAACGGCGAGCGCATCGCCGCGCCGGTTTTGCGTTCGGTACGCAAGCTGCTGGGCAGAGGTTGACCGTGGTATTGATCGAGGGCCGGCTTGGGATCGAAGGTATCTACCTGCGACGGTCCGCCGTTCATGAACAGGTGCACGACCTGTTTGGCCTTGCCGGCAAAATGTGGGTGTTTGGGAGCCAGTGCTCCACCGGACGTCGATGCGTCGGCAACCTGCGGCATTGCGCCGTCGGCCGCGAGCACGCCGGCAAGCCCTAGCATGCCAAACCCCAGGCCGCTGCGAGCGAGCATTTTCCGCCGCGTGAGCCGCGGGCTCGTTTCTCCATGTTTTTGGTCGTACGTGGCCATAGCGAGAGTCTCTAGTCAATGTACACGAATTCGTTGGTGGCCAAGATCGCCTGGGCGAGTTCCGTCCAAACGTCGTCGCTTCCGACCCCGGCCGAGATAAACTGCTCGGCCCAATCCAATTCGTCATCACTCGGCGGACGTCCATACGCCACGCGGTAAAGTCGGTCGATTCGAGGCGCGGCATCTTTGCCCGTTGGCACGTCCGTCCGTGACCAAAATGCCTTGGCCGCCTCGATCACCAGCGGATGGTTCAAGAAGAACAAAGCCTGTTGTGGCACGGTGGTTTGCGGACGTTCGGGGCTGGTGGCGTCGGGGTTCGGAAAATCGAATGTGCGGAACAAACCGGGTAAGTTCAGACGATCGATGCGGCCGTATATCGTGCGTCGAGTGGCGTCGGGTGAACAAATGTCGGTGATTGGAGGCCCACCCAGCGTGCGATCGAGTCGCCCGCTGACCGCCAACAGTGTATCGCGTGTCGTTTCGAAATCGAGCCGGCGACGGTTCATCCGCCAGAGCCAGCGATTCTCGGGATCGAGCTTGAGGCAATCCGTCCGATCATCACTGGCCTGGCGGTAGGTTGCCGACAGAACGATCTGCCGGTGGAGCCACTTGATGCTCCAGCCGTGCTCCATGAGGCCCGTGGCCAAATGGTCCAAAAGCGCGGGATGGCTTGGCGGGTCGCTCCGCAGGCCAAAGTCGCTCGGTGTTGTCACCAGAGGCGTGCCAAAATGTGCGAGCCATATGCGGTTGACCAGAACACGAGCCGTGAGCGGATTGTCTCGATCGGCGATCGCTTGGGCGAGTTCCAGTCGGCCGCTGCCTTCGGTAAACGGGGCCGGCTCACCGTCGCTGAGCACGCGGAGAAACCGACGCGGAACTGCCTCGCCGAGATTCGTCGGATTACCCCGTATAAAAATCCGCGGCTCGATCGGTGTCGGTGAATCTTCCAGCGCCATGGCCCTTGGCGGCGCGGCCGGACCGCTGGCCCGCCATTCCTCGACGGCCTTCAGGAATTCTTTGCGTTCGCCCTGCGACTTGCGATCAGGGAGCAGGGCCAAGGTATTGATCTCATTGCGAGCCAAATTGGCCGGGGCTTCCGAGCCTCGCAACACGCGCTGCAAGGCGGCCAGTGCGGGATTGCTCTGGTTGCTCGCCGCCGGCAGCGTGTCGGCACCGAGCAGAAGTTCGCCATAGATCTTGGCCACGTCGGCCATTTCGCGAAGCGGCTTGCCAAGGAAGGCTCCGGCCACCAGTGGATTGATCGGTCGTTCGATGGTTTGCTCGGCGAGAATCCGTTCGACAGTTGCATTGGCTTTGTCGGCGAACCTCTCCGGTGGAATGGCACCAAGTGCGTGCCACAAAGCCCACACCGGGTCGTGTCCTTGGGCCGTACGTTCCAGATAGAGCTGATAGCGAATGACCATCGTAGGATTGGGATCTTCGGGATCCGCCAACAGCATGAAGTCTTCTGTCGGTGGTTTGCCTCGCTGGGCATGGGCGGCAAGCAAATACTCGGATAACCGCGTGCGTGCTCCGGTGAGCAACTCGGCAAACTTCCCCTCCACGTAGTCGTTGAGCTTCTTTTCCCGCTCGGCAAGCTCCTTGGCAAACGCCGCGTATTCCTCGGTCCGTGGCGGCTCTTCGAAAAGCGGTGGCACCGTCGGCTCGACCGAGCTGGCCAACACGCCGTAGAGCGAGTAATAGTCGCGGGTGGGGATGGGATCGAACTTGTGGTCGTGGCAGCGAGCGCAGGCAACCGTTAGTCCCAGCAGGCCGCGAGAAATGACGTCAATTCGATCGTCGATTACGTCCTGCTGGTTGTTCATAAAGCTGCTGCCGAGGGTAAGAAAGCCCAGCGCTGTGAGCGGCCGTCGGTCATCACCGAGCGCCAGCTTGTCGGCGGCGATTTGCTCGACGAGAAACCGGTCGTAGGGCAAGTCGTCATTGAACGCACGAATGACATAGTCGCGATAGGTGTACGACCATGGGAAGTTTCCATCCTGAAACAACACATAGCCCTTTGTGTCGGCGTAACGCGCGACGTCGAGCCAATGCCGGGCCCAGCGTTCACCGTAGTGGGGTGAGGCGAGCAATCGATCAACGACGCGCTGGGTGGCATCCGGCGCCTCGTCGGCAACAAAGGCGTCGACTTCTTCCGGAGTAGGCGGCAGGCCAGTCAGATCGAATGACAACCGCCTCAAGAGCATCCGCTTGTCCGCCGGCCGCGAGGGGGTAAGGTTGTGCTTTTTCAGCAATGCCAAGACAAAGGGATCGACCTCAGTCTTGGCCCAACTCGAATCGCGGACCACTGGGATGGCTGGTCGCTGGATTGGCTGAAACGCCCAATGGATTCTTTGCACCTCGGCGATCTGTTGGTTCTCGACCAGGTTTTGGGCGCGAGCAAGGGAGGCAGCCGTAGCTTTTGGCCAGGGAAGCCCACGCTTAACCCACTCGGAAAGCTTGGCAACTTCCGTCGGGTCGAGTCGCTTGCCGTCCGGAGGCATTTCCAAGTCTTCGTAGTTCACGGCCGAGATCAGCAGGCTCTCGTCGGGTTTTCCGGCCACCGCCGCCGGGCCGCTGTCGCCCCCGCGCAGGCGCGTCATCTCGCGAAGTGAGTTTCAGTCCGCCCTTGGGCTCGGCCAGGTCACCGTGGCAGGTATGGCAGTGTCGAATCAGCAGGGGTCGGATGTCGCGCTCGAAGAAGTCGTTGTCGGCGGCGCGAGGTTCGTCGGCCGCGACAGGTAACGCCACCAGCGACACCAGTATGAACAGGCTCATTCTCAGCGTAGCCAAGGACACGGCCGTCTCACTGTATGTCGTGCTTCTTATTGATCGGACGTTGATTCCAGGGAATCGGCATCGTTGGCGATCTGCGGTGACGATCGCGCCGCGGGTCGCGGGGCCGGTCCTTAAACCAGGTGACGAACCGCACGAGTTGCTTTACCGCCTCCTCATACACCTGACGTCCCTTTTCCGGCGTCGCCAGTTCCGGTTCGCCGAGCACGCCCGTTTCACTGTAGCTGCTGGTCCAGGAGATGACCGTCGCCGGACCTGCGGCAAACAGATCGACCCACATGAACGGGCTGTCTTCAAGGTTGAAGCTGATGTCGCCGTTTTTGATTTTGTCCATTCGCACGTTCTCGCCGTCGAGGTACATGTACAGCGACGTTTCGAGTTCGCAGGCGTGGCGCAGCCGCCAGGAAACTTGCTTTCGCGCCACCGAGGGAAGAATTCCTTGTCGACCGACAGCAGATGCCACCAGCCGATGCAAACGCATTCGGCGTCGGTCTCGAGATTGGACCGCCGCGCGACCAGATCGAGGTTCGGCATGTTCGAACCGTGGCCGTTGAGCAGAATGATCTTTTTGAAGCCGTGGTAGGCCAGCGATTTGCAGATGTCGAGCACGCCGTGTTGAAAATGCTCGAAGTCGTTGTTGATCGTGCCGGGAAAATCCATGACATGTCCGGTGTAGCCGTAAGGCACGATCGGCAGCACTTTCACCTTGTCGGGAATTTGTTCGCCCGTTCCTCGGGCAATGCCGCCCGGGCAGACAAGGTCCACGTCGAGCGGCAGGTGAGGGCCGTGTTGTTCGACGGCGCCGCAGGGGACGATGCAAACCTGTCCGGCGTCGACAGCGTCTTCGATTTCGGGCCAAGTCAACTTTTCATAGCGATAGTCCGTCAGGGCGCGATTGCTCACGGAAAGAATCCTTTGCGTGCGGGTGACCCTAGTTCGTGGCCATTGGGCGGGAAGCGGCGGCTTGGGAGTATGTGTGGCTTGGGGTACCATGAGTATCTTTCCAATTGACGGAGAGTTCAACCGATGAAGATCGCTTCGGTGCGGACGATTGCCCTGGCTGGTGCCACCGACGACCATGGTTGGCCCGGCGGCACCGACCCCAACGTGCAATACAATACGCTGGTCGAGGTGGTTAGCGATGAAGGGCCGGTCGGTCTGGGAAGCTGCTACACGACGCGAACCCTGGTGGAAGGGGCTTTGGAACTGCTCAAGCCGTTTCTGATTGGCCAGTCGGCACTCGAGCCGGAGCGGGTGAGTGAAACGATGCGACAAAGCACGTTCTGGCTCGGCCGTGGCGGTTCGGTGGAGCATGCGATCAGTGGCCTCGACATAGCACTTTGGGATCTATGGGGAAAGGCGCTCGGCCAACCGGTATCCAAATTGCTCGGAGGAAACTATCGCGACCGGATCAAGCCGTACGCGTCGATGCTGTTCGATGATCCGCCGGTACTGGCAGACAAGCTTCGCGAGCAGCTCGCCCGCGGCTTCCGTGCAATCAAGATGGGCTGGCGGCCGTTTGGACGCGTGAGCCGTAAGCTCGATGAGCAATTGATCAAAACGGCGCGGGAAACAGTCGGCGACGACGTGGAGCTGATGGTTGATGCCGGCGGAAGCGAACAGTTCTGGCCCCACGGAGTCACCTGGGCGAGGGAAACGGCCAGGATGCTCGGCGACTATGGTGTCGTTTGGTTCGAAGAGGCACTCGTGCCCGACGACGTCGACGGTTTTGCCGCCCTGCGCGAGACGTCGCCCGTGTTGGTGGCGACCGGCGAAGTGCTCACCCGGCGGCAATCGTTTCAGCCGCTGATCACACGCCGCGCGGTGGACATCATTCAGCCGGACCTGACGAAGTGTGGCGGGCTGAGCGAGGGACGGCGGCTGGCTTGGATGGCCGCGGACCAGGGCGTACTGCTCGTGCCCCACGGCTGGAACACGGCCATCGGAGTGGCTGCCGATCTGGCGCTCTCGGCCGCGATGCCGGTTGCCCGGTGGGTCGAGTTTCAGACGGGCGTACCGTATATCGAGGAGTTGACGTTGCCACGGTTCGAGATTGACGCTGCAGGAATGCTGCAAGTGCCGAGTGGCCCGGGTTTGGGAATTGAACTCAACCCGGACGCGGTCGGGCGGTTTGCCCGGCGATAGCGGGAGACGGTTAGGCAAATCGTTCTGCTACAATGACTCCGCTGGTGTAACGGCCAGCCTCGGCCTTACGACTAAGAAGGCGGCATCCATCGACTCAACTTCGGAGAACCAGGACATGATCACGCGGATTCGGTTACTAGCGGCTTACGGCCTGGCGTTACTCGCGGTCAGCTTTGCCAGGGGGGCGATTGCCGGCATTCCTGCCGTTGGAGAGCAGGCGCCTGACTTTACCTTGAAGACACTCGAAGGCGACTCTGTGAATCTGGACGAACTTCGAGAGAATGGCCCCGTGGTACTCGTTGTGCTGCGAGGCTATCCGGGTTATCAGTGTCCAATTTGCAGCGTTCAAGTTGCTGACCTGATGAAGCATGCCGCCGCGCTGAAGCAGGCCGGCGCCAACGTGGTCCTCGTCTATCCCGGTCCGATCGATGGCCTGGGGGATCGAGCCGAGGAATTCCTCAAAGGCAAGACGCTGCCAGAGAATTTCCATTACGTGACGGACCCTGGCTACGAGTTCACCAGCGCCTATGAGCTGCGTTGGGATGCCCCACGCGAGACCGCCTATCCGTCGACGTTCGTCATCGACCGTGACGGCATCATCCGCTATGCAAAGGTCAGCAAGTCCCACGGTGGCCGGGCTAAGGGGAGCGACGTGGCGGCGGCGGCGAAGGCCGCCAAATAGGCCGGCAGTGCGAACGAGTGAGTTAGGATGCCTTGTCGCTAAGCAGTGGCTTCAGGAATTCACCCGTCGCGTTTTCGGGCGTGGCGGCGATATCCTCAGGCGTGCCGGTGGCCACGATCTGGCCGCCGTTTTCGCCACCGCCGGGGCCGAGATCGATGATCCAGTCGGCTCGCTTGGCGACGTCCAAATTGTGTTCGATTACCAATACGGTATTCCCAACGGAGACCAACCGGTCGAGCACGACGAGCAGTTTCTTGATGTCGTCGAAATGTAGGCCGGTAGTTGGTTCGTCGAGGATATACAAGGTATTTCCGGTGTCGACGCGAGCTAGCTCCGTGGCCAGTTTGACGCGCTGCGCTTCGCCGCCGGAGAGGGTCGTCGACGATTGTCCCAAGCTGAGATATCCTAGACCGACATCCTGCAAGCTGGTGAGCTGGCGAACGATCTGCGGGAAGTTTTCGAAGAATTGCAGCGCGTCGTCAACGCGTAATTCGAGCACGTCGGCGATCGACAACCCCCGGTAACGAACTTCGAGCGTTTGGTGATTGAACCGTGCTCCTTCGCAGACCGGGCACGGCACGAGCAAATCGGGCAGGAAGTTCATCTCGATGCGGCGAATTCCCTGCCCCTGGCACTCCTCGCAGCGACCGCCTTTGACGTTGAAGCTGAAGCGGCCGATTTTGTAGCCTCGGAGCCGTGCCTCGCGCGTGCCGGCAAAGACCTTGCGGATTTCGTCGAACATGCCGGAATAAGTCGCCGGGTTGCTCCGCGGCGTACGCCCAATGGGCGACTGATCGATCTCAATCAGCTTATCGAGTTGACTGACGCCACGCAGACTGCGGTGCGGACCGGGCTTGGGGCCGTCGCCCGTGAGACGCCGCCTGATGGCGCGGGCCAGCGTCTCATTAATGAGCGAACTCTTGCCCGACCCGCTTACTCCGGTGACGCAAACCAGCGCCGAGAGCGGAATCTGCGCATCGACTTCCTTGAGGTTGTTCGTTGTCACGCCCTCAATCATCAGCGAACGCGTCTTGGCCAAGCGCCGCCGCGTGGCGGGCACTTCGATCGCCAGTTCGCCTGATAAATAACGGCCTGTCACGGAGGCAGGGTTGCCGGCTACTTCTTCTGGCGACCCTTCGGCGACGATGCGCCCACCATGAATGCCGGCTCCTGGACCCATGTCGACCAGGTAGTCCGCCTGCCGCATCATCGCCTCATCGTGCTCGACGACGAGCACGGTATTTCCCTGTTCTTGCAGCCCGCGCAACGCGTCGATCAGCCGTTGATTGTCTCGCTGGTGCAAACCGATCGATGGCTCGTCGAGTACGTAGCACACGCCCACGAGTCCGGAACCGATTCCAGTGGCCAAACGCACACGTTGCAATTCGCCGCCGCTCAGTGTGTCGGCCGGCCGGTCGAGCGTGAGATACTCGACGCCCACGTTCTCAAGAAAGGACAGGCGGTTGTTGACCTCGCGGACGATCGGCGTCGCGATCAATTGTTCTTTCGTCGAAAGATTCAATTCACCAAACCATTGGCGGGCGCGCGCGACGCTGAGCGCCGTCAGCTGGTGAATTGCCAAACCATGAAACAGGCACGCCCGAGCCTCCGGTCGCAATCGAGCTCCACCACAATCGAGGCACGCGACCACGCCGCGCAGGCCTTCGAGTTTGGACCGTTCGGCCGGCTTGAGCGAGGTGGCGTATTGGTGTTCGAGCAGGGTGAGCACGCCGGGAAAACCGCGACCGTCACCGTGAACCAGTTGCTCCCGCTGTTTGGGCTTGAGTTCGGAAAGCGGGCGGTCCCACTCAAATCCCGTGGCCATCAGCCAGGGCTTGAGCTGCGTATTAATCTTGCGAACTTGGGCCGGTGTGGCCCCTTTCCAGGCGACAACAGCCCCTTCGGCAAGTGACAGGTTATCATCCGGCAGAACTAAGTCGGGATCGAACTGCATTCGCGACCCGAGGCCCTCGCAACTGCGACAGGCGCCGTAGGGACTATTGAAGCTGAACGTGCGCGGCTCGAGTTCCTCGAAACTGATTTTGCAATGAGGGCAGGCGTAGAGCGTGCTGTAGAGGCGTTCTTGCCAGGCACTCGTGTCCGGCCGGCCCTTGGCATCGGTGGCGGTGGGTTCTAGATACACCGCCACGACCGCCCCTTCGCCGTGCGAAATCGCTAGTCGTGTGGACTCGGCCAACCGAGGCTCGGCGCCTTCGCGAACGACGACTCGATCGACGACCGCGTCGATGCTGTGATTCTTTCGAGGGGGCAGTGTGTCGATTTGGTCGATGTCGACGATTTCTCCGTCGACACGCACGCGCACGAAACCCGCCTTGCGGATGGCGTCGAGCACATCCTTGTGTGCACCTTTGCGGCCGCGCACATACGGGGCCATGATCATCAGCTTCGTGCCCGAGGGAAGCGCGGCCAGATCCTCGACGATCTGTTCTGGTGACTGCTGATGGATCGTCGCTCGACATTTGTAACAGGTAGCCGTGCCCAATCGGGCGTAGAGCAGGCGCAGATAATCGTAGATCTCGGTGACCGTGGCCACCGTGCTGCGAGGATTCTGGCTGCCGGCCCGCTGGTCGATGGAGATCGTTGGTTCCAGCCCCTCAATCAAGTCGACGTCGGGGCGCTCCATCTGATGCAGGAACTGCCGGGCATAGACGGAGAGGCTCTCGATGTACTGACGCTGCCCTTCGGCAAACAGCGTATCGAAGGCCAGCGAGCTCTTGCCCGAGCCGCTCGGGCCGGTGATCACGACCAGCCGGTCGCGGGGCAGGTCGATGTCGACGTTTTGCAGATTATGAACGCGCACGCCGCGGATGCGGATGGTATCCGCCTCGTCGGCGCCCGTCACATACGTGGCGTCGTCGTCAGTCGCAAGAGTCATGGAGTGCCAGGCTGGCTAGTTTCGATAGTAGGCCAACCTAAAAGCCTATCACGGTCGACGTCCGATGGCAAAAGTAGGGGAGTGGGCCAGTCTATCCGGCAAAAAAAGATCACCGACTGGGGACTCGGCTAGTCGCCGATACTAGCAACGCCTTCGGCGACAATCGATTGCGATTCGCTTTCGACTAGAAACGCCCGCAGGGTCGAGAGGTAGGCGCCGGGTTCTTCGAGGTGGGGCGTGTGCGAACTGTGCTCGAAGACGGCCAGTTGCGCATGGGCGACCTGCTGCTGGAAGTCGCCGGTGGCCTCCGGCGTCGCGAAGTCGTGCCGGCCGCAGGTGAACAGCGTGGGGACATCGAGGTCGGCCAATCGGCCGCCGATCTCGTAGGTGCGTAGCGTGCCGGTGCAGGCCAGTGGGCGCGGGCCCCACAGCGCGGCGTTCATGTGCCCACCCATTCCGGTGAACGCCCGCACCAGCGATTCGGGCCAGGGCTGCAAGCGACAAAAATGCCGGCGATAGTAGGTACGCACGGCGGCCTGATGATTGGCGCCGTTGATCGAAGGATCCGATTGCGCGCGGGCGAAGATCATCTGAAAGTCGGCCGGAAACTGATCGCGCAGTCGATCAAAGTCCGACATCGTGCGGGGCATGCTCAAGCAGGGACTTGCCAGCGTCAAGCTGGCAACACCGGCCGGCTCGTTCAGGGCGTGTTCGACGGCCAGTAGCGCGCCGGTCGAATGGCCCAGCAGATGCACGCGGTCGAGACCCAGCGCGCGGCGCACCTGGCCGATATCGTCGACGAGCTTGCCGACGCTCCATAGGCCTTCGTCGGTCGGCCGATCCGAACGGCCACAGCCAAGCTGGTCGAACAGCACGACCTGGCGCTCGTTGGCCAACGCGGCAAGACCGTCCAGATAGTCGTGCGATAGTCCGGGGCCGCCGTTGACGATCAACAGTGGTGTGTCGCCGACGGCACCGAACGTGCGATACCAGATGCGACCGCCAGCGACCGGAATCATGCCTTCCGAGCAAGGCAGATCGGCCACGTTGACGCTGGGTTCTGGGGCTCGACTGGCGGCCGGCGTTTTGGGCCGCAAATCAATCGGCTCGGCGAGCCGCAGCTTTTGTACGTGATGCGGCACGGCGGCGCCTTGTCCGTCGGCCAGTTCGCCTTTGAAATAGTATTTCTGCCACCGCTCGCGAATCGTGGGCTGATGGCCCGAGCGAACGTTGACGCGAAACATGTCGCGGCGCTCGCGCCACTCGCGAAACTGGCCGGCGAGTTCCAGGTCGGATTCAAGCAAATGGATTTCGGGCCGCACGTCTTCGATGGCTTTGCCCACCACCGGAAGGATACGGCAAAACGGCTCGTCCTTTTCGAAGCGCACGATGCCCGGGCGCGTGAACTGCCAATTCATCGTGAACGGATACGGCAGCCAGTCGGTTTCGACGACGCCCGACAGCGGGCTAACACCGTCCTTCGGCTCGTTCAGTGGTCCGGTGACCATCAGGTTCCAACCGGGATCGGTCCGAAAAATGTAGCCGGTATGAAAGGTAACGATGCCGCCGGCAAAGTTCGATTGGGCGAAGCCCTCGATGGGGTCGTCGCCGTGAGTGTGAATGCGAATGTCGTCAGTACCGGGGCCGCCATTCCAATGCACCGAGAATGAAGCCGGTGCGAGCAATTCCCAGCCATACGAGTTGGCAATCGACAACGGCAGGCAGCGGTTGGCGTTGGGCAACGCATCCATCCAGGCGCGATCGCGCCGCGCAGGGGCCAGCCTGGGAGGATGGGATTCGACAGGATAACAAGTCAGTTTCACTAGATGCCTGCAACTCTCTCCGCGAGGCTGAATACTATCCTCGCGGGTGCAGGCGGACCAACGGAATGCGCGGACTAGCACCGATTGCGCGTGCGAGCACGCGCAATATTTCTACAGTCTGGGTAGACGAATCATTCCCGCTGATGCCATGACCCTGTTTCGTTCATGCAAGCGGGTGGCCGGACGTGCGCACTAACGCAACGTTAGTGTGCGACTGTCTTGGAAAACAAGTTGACGATGATCACGCCTGCCAAAATGAGGGTCATGCCTACGACGGCCGGCCAGTCGGGAATCTGCTTCAGCCATACCGCGCCGACGACCGCCACCAGCACGATGCCGGTGCCGGACCAGATCGCGTACACGATTCCCAGGGGCATGCTTTGCACGATCAGGCTCAGCAGATAAAACGCGGCGCCATACCCCAACACCACAATCAGCGATGGTAGCGGGCGAGTGAATCCGTTCGCCGCCTTCAGGGCGCTGGTGGCGACAACTTCCGCGGCGACGGCGAGCAGCAAATATGCATATTGCATGGTCGAATACACGCTGGGGCTAGTGGTTCTAACCGGGGTCCATGGCTCCGGCCAGCCACTATAATGAATTGCGAGTGCTGCCCCCAGCCGGACGAATTCGAGGAATCGACCATGGGCGTCGATGGCTTAACCCTTGATGAATCGCGCGACTCGCGGCCGGTCGATGCGTCCTTCGCATGGCGGGGTCTGATCGTCTCGCCGCTACGACTGGTCGGGCGGGTCCTCGATTGGTGGTTCGGTGCGCTGACGCTTATGGTAGGGCTGGCCGTGCTGGCCACGATTCCGCTAGCACAATTGCTGAGCCTTGGCTACCTGCTCGAAGTGAGCGGCCGCGTCGGACGCACGGGACGATTGCGCGACGGTTTTGTCGGCATTCGAAAGGCGGCCCGGCTGGGACAAATCGCGCTGGGCATCGCCCTGTTGATGACACCGCTGTGGATCGCTTCGTCGCTACGATTCTCCTCGCAACTAATCGATCCGCACAGCCGGGCTACCATCGGTTGGAACGTGGCCGTGGCCATGATCGCTGCCGGCGTGCTATTTCAAATCGTCACCGGTTGTTTGCGTGGTGCCAAGCTGCAGCACTTTCTATTGCCTCGTCCCTGGCACTCGCTTCGGTTAGCAATGCGAACCGGTGCATACTCCGAGTCGCGCGATGCGGTGTGGGAGTTTGTGGTCGGTCTTCGGCTCCCGTACTACGCCTGGCTCGTGCGCGGGGCTTCACCGGCGCTCTCTGCTGGCTCGTTGTGCCTGTGACGATGTTGGCGACCGCGTCGCTCCTGAAACCTGCGTTGGGAACGGTCGTTGGTTTGCTCGGCGGACTGCTGCTGGCCATCGTGCTCGCGCATCTTCCGTTTCTTCAAGCGTGGTTTGCGGTCGAGAACCGCTTTCGAGCCCTATTTGAGGTGCGCGAGGTTCGCCGTGCGTTTGCTCGCGCTCCGGTCGCCTGGTGGATTGCGCTGGTCTTTACGCTGGCGCTCGCACTGCCTCTTTATTTGCTCAAGATTGAGATTGTGCCGCGCGAAGCGGCCTGGCTGCCGAGCCTGTTGTTCGTGGTGTCGATTTTTCCAGCACGACTGCTGGCCGGGTGGGCCATGGGCCGCTCATATCTTCGCATGCAACCGCGGCATTGGTTCTTCCGCTGGGCCAGTCGGCTGGCGATGATTCCGTTGGTGGCCATCTACGTGATCGTTGTCTATTTCACGCAGTACCTATCGTGGTACGGCCACTTTAGCCTGTACGAGCAGCACGCCTTTTTGGTGCCGGCTCCGTTCCTGGACTTTTGAGCGCTGAGTGCGCAACTGCTCGAGTTCGGCCAGCCGTTGGGCGATCGCTTCGTCGCCGGGAACCTCGCCGCGCTCGCGCTGGCCGGCGAACTCGGCCTCGAAATCAGCCAGCGCCTCGCGCAGTTCGATCGCGCCGGTAGGACTGAGCCGATCGATGAACAGCACGCCGTCCAAATGGTCGATCTCGTGTTGCACCGCGCGGGCAAACAGTCCGTCGAGCTCCAGGTTTACTTCTTCGCCCGCGAGGTTGTAGGCATTGAGCACGACTCGCTCGGGCCGTTTGACGTCGGCATACAACCCGGGAATACTCAGGCAGCCTTCTTCTCCTTCGGCCGTCCCCTTGCGGCTGGTCAACACCGGATTGAGGAAAACGCGCTCTTCCTCCCTGGCGTCCGGGTCGCTCTTCAGATTGAGCACAAACAGCCTGTAGGGCAGATCCACCTGGTTGGCCGCCAGCCCGATGCCGTTGGCCTCATACATCAGGTCGAACATCTCGCGTACCATGCCGTGCAACTCCTGATCCACTCGCTTGAGAGGCTTGGAGACGTGGCGAAGCGTGGGATGTGGATACTGGACAATCTTCAAGGCGGCACCACCAACGAGAACTTCCTGACAGAACCGGGGCCACCCGCACGGTGGCCGTCGGCCGGAAGAAGAGACCGGCAACTACGGTAATCCTAGCAAACGTCGGTCGTAAGACGAGGGGTGCTGCCGGAGCGGCCGGGCAGCCGCCGACGCTCACCGCGGACTCAACGCCCGGCGGTTCAAGTAGCGAAACTGCTTGGCACGATCGGCGGTCTTCCAGGCTTTTTCCGCTTGAGCCAGCTCCTGTTGAGCCAGCTTCAGGGCCTCGATGTAGCGCGTTACTTCCTGGCGCACTTGCTCCTGCTCGTTCGAGGGAACTTCGCCTAGCAGATGCCGGGCCTCCGACAGGCCACGCGTCAAGGCCGCGACTTCGCCGCGCCGGGCGAGATAATCGCGCAGGGCCGGATTGCCGCGAACGTTGGTCGCCGTCGTCGAGTACTTGATTTGTGCCGCGGTTAGCGCTTGTTGCGACTTGAGCAGAGCAGCAAGCGTAACGGTCCCTTCGGCATAGCCCCGTCGGGCGGCCTCCACCTCGCGGGCCGCCTCCAGACAGCGGCGAAAGTCGTCGCTTGAGCTGGCAATGTTTTCTCGCGATAGGCTCCCTGGGCGAGCAGCCGGGCGACTGCCAGAAATTGGTTCCTTGGGCGGCGCGGCCGTCGCTAGCGTAGACTGTGCGAAGAAGAACCCCACAATCAACCAACTGGCTGGTCTTGTGATGACTGTGGTGACCGGACGCATTCGGTGACCTCCTGCTTGTTTCTGTTCAGCATCAGTCCGGCGTGAACGACGCTGACGTCGCACGTCGCGATGTTGTTCGTGGATCTGAACCTTTTTTGGCGACTGCTTCCACTAGCCGGCTAACCTGCCGCGAACGTCGATCCCCTGCCCCGCCTCGTCGAGCGCAACCACGATTAGTTTTTGGCGGTTAGCGAACTCGACCACTTCGGCTTCGTCGATGATGATCGTCCGGCCGGCTTCGATGGCCAGCACCTGGCCGCCGGATCGGGCCAGTGTTTCCAGCGTACCCATCCCGATCGTCGGAACGTCGAATCGCATGTCCTGTTGCGGTTTGGCCACCTTGACCACGGTAAACCCTCCTGCCCCGCACAACGCACCAGCGCGACGAATGCACTCGTCGGTGCCTTCGATGGCTTCAATGGCCAGCGGCGAGCGATTTTTGACGGCCACGCTTTGACCGACGTCGAGCCGACCCATCTCGCGGGCCAGCTTCCAGCCGAATTCGATGTCTTGTTGTTGGGCGGCAGTTGGCCGCGGCGCCGTCAGACAGGCGAGTTTCACGAGCAACTCCGGGACGAAATCCGTGGCCGGCCGCATTGTGATGCCGCGGCGGCCGAAACTCTCGACGATCGTGCCCAGCAGGCTGTCGTCCTGCGTGGTCTTTTTGCGGCTGACGAAGTGGGGATAATACGTCAGCACGCCGCGCAAATCCGGCAGATGGTGCAGCCAGGCCCAGCGCTCGAACAGCCGCACTTTGTGCACTTTGCCGGCCATGGTCACTTCGGACACGCCGTGGCGACGAAAGAATCGCATGACTTTGCCGATCTGCCCGAGGCCAATCCAGTCGAACGCCTGACAGTAATTGGCCAACACCGGATCGGCGTGATCGCGAATGCCCAGCCCATAGACTTCAGCGCCTTGCCGGTTGAGCGCCTCGGCCACGACAAGCGGGTAGCGTCCCCAGCCGGCGATCAGACCTACCTTGGCGGGCAAAACTGCGCGTGGCACGGCTTGGTCCTGGGAACTTGGCATCTCTTGGTCGGAAGGCATGGATGCATACGGCTGGCGACAAGTAGCGAGTGACGCCCCACCGTGAACGGTCTAGGCGGCATGGTTGGTTGGCTTGATGTGATTCTGCGCCGCTGGTTGTTGCTGTTCGACGAGCTCCTCAACCATCCGCTGCAGACGTCGGAGTTGCCGGCGCATTTCAGGTAGCTTGCTCATGGCGGCAAACTGAATTTTTTGTTCCCGTTCGCGAATGGCGGGGATGCCAAGCATATGGGCGCCGGCCGGCACATCGGAACTGACGCCGGCCTTGGCGGCCAGAATCGCTTGCTCGCCGATGTGCACGTGATCGCGCACGCCAACCTGGCCGGCCATCACCACGTAGTCGCCCGTGGTTGTGCTGCCGGCCACGCCGACTTGCGAGCAGATCATGTTGTGGCGGCCGATGCGGCAATTGTGGGCGATCATTACCAGGTTATCGAGCTTGGTGCCATCGCCGATGATCGTGGGGCCATAAGTGCCGCGGTCGACGGTGCTGCAGGAGCCAATTTCGCAATCGCAGCCTACCTCGACCCAACCCAATTGGGCACTGGGCAGGTTGCTTCCCTCGAACACGCGGTAGCCGAAGCCGTGGCAGCCGAGCACCACGTTGGCGTGAATTGTGCTTCGGTCGCCAACTTGGGTCCGTTGGTATAGTACCGCATTGGGATGAATCGTTACTCGCTGGCCCAACTGGCAACCGGCCATGACACGGGCCCCGGCATGAATCGTCGAGCCGCTGCCAACGACGACGTCGGCACCGATCGTGGCGCCGGCGTGCACGTCGACGTCCTGCCCCAGCTTGGCCGTGGGATGCACGTTTGCCCCGGGGGCGATGCCAGTCCGCAGCTCGGGTCGCGGTGGCCGAAAATGCGTGACCAACGTGGTGAATGCCTTGTGAACGTCGTCGGCGACGATGACCGGCATCAAGAGGCCTTCCAGCGGAAAACCAACCGGCACGACGGCCGCCCGAGCGCAGTTTGACGCCAGCGAGCCCGCTTTTTCGCACTTATCGACGAGCGTGATGTCTTCGCGACCGGCATCCAACAAAGTGGCCGCGCCGGCGATCTCGACCGAACCGTCGCCCACCAGATCGCCACCCACCAGCTGCGCAAGTGCCGCAAGAGTCGTCGGCATGGCCCGGAATCCTTTCCGTCGCAAGAAGAAGCTGCCGGCAATGAGCCTATTTCAGTGAAGGGCCGGCAGTGTAACGCGAGACGGGGAAAAGGAACAAGACCGGTTGAAGGCGAACGAGTCGAAAGCCCTTCGGCGCAGGGAAATCCCTGGCGAGGCTGTCACGCTAGCAAGCTAACGCGAGCGCGATGAGCCGCACCGCACGATCACCTCGCTCGACTCTGTCACACCACCGGCCCCTTCCCTTTCTTCCGTCGGCACGCAGAGAGCTGCGATACGTGGAACGCTGGGTGGGTCGCCATCAGGTGGCAGAGGACATCGGCGTTGGTTTTCAGCGCGGTAGGCTTTAGCAACTCGACGCTGTGGGGCTGGTTGAGCATTTCCTTGTCGACCGCGGCCAGGGCGGCGGCACAGCGGCGGTGGCCGTTCTCAATGGCTGCCAGTAACTCGGCCTTGGTGGGATACGGCAGCGGCACCTCCGCAGGATTGCTGCCGGGCGCGAAATACTTGTGCCACTCGCGCGGGCACTCGGGCTTTTGGCCGAGCATGCGGGCTGCATAGTCGGTGGCCACGGCCAGATGTCCCAGGATCCAGACGGCGGGATTCGCCCCCGAAAACGGCGCCACGCCCAAATCATCATCGTCGAGATCGGCGGCGAGCATTTGAATATAGCGAAGCTGAAACTCGTGCAGCGCAGGTAGTTGATCGAGCATCGTGATGGTCCCCCTGGCGAAATCTTAACAATGACACGCCGGCATTGTAGCGGCCGCGGGGTCGAAATGCGCGATCCCCGACCAGTGATTGCCGAAAACGAATACCGAGCGGCAGACCTATAGAATCTTTGCCGCGACGATGGTGCGGTCGTCGGTGGCGGGGGCACCGGCCGTGAAATCTTCGACTGCCGCGACGATGGCCGTTTTGATTTCGTCGGCGTCGTGACGGCAGCGGGCCAGTATTCCGTCGAGACGCGCTACCCCGAACATGGCGCCGTCGGGACCGGTCGCCTCGGTAATGCCGTCGGTGTAGAAGAGCAATTGATCGCCCGGCAGAAGCTGGATGATTGCATCTTCGTTGTGAACTTCGGGCGTGATGCCGAGCGGAAACGAGCGAGCACCGTCGAGCGCGAGGATCTCGCCCGTGGCGCAGCGCCGCACACGGGGTGGATTGTGGCCCGCCGACGAGTAGGTCAGCTGGCGAGACAGCGGATCGTAGATCGCATAGAACGCAGTGACGAACGAGCCGACGTTGTCGGTATACCGCCGGCTCAAATGGCAATTGACGAAGTTGAGCATGTCGCTTGGCGGCGCCGAAGTGCCTGGGTACATGTGTGCGATACTATGCGTGACGGCCATCATTACGGCGGCCGGCGTGCCGTGGCCGCTGACATCGGCAATTAGAATTCCCCACCGGCCATCAGGCAGTGGAAAGAAATCGTAGTAGTCACCGCCGGCCCGCTGCGAGGTGTGATAGTCAACCGCCAGTGTCATGGTCGGAATGTCGGGCACGACCGACGGCAGTAGCGAACGCTGAATGTTGCCGACCGCTTGCAGCTCGCGATCGACGATGTTGTAGGCGGTGCGTACCTGGTCGGCCAACACGAGGTTGTGCGTCGAGCGGCCGAAAAGAATCGCCGTCCACACGATCTCCGGAAACCGCTCCTTGTCGAACGCCGCAGGCCGGCCGAGCGTGCTGACAACCATGTTGAGCGCTTCGCCCTGGTCGAGCATGGGAATGGCCATTAGCGAACGCTGTCCGGCAAGAAACTCGACGGCCGGATCATCGTCGTCAAGCTGCAGGTCGTCGATGATCCGCGGCTCACCCGAATAGAGCAGCTCGCCGAGAATTCCGCCGGCGAGCACCGGCAGGCGGTCTTGCTCCTTCCAGGGATTGATGGCCTCGGTCCAGCCGCTGTAGCGGGTGATGCGAAACTGGGGGGCATCGATGTCGCGGCGGCTGATCGACAGCCAGCGATCGCGGGGGAGCATCCGCCCGACGTGCCGGCCGTAGGCCGCCACCATTTCCTGCGGGTCTGTGTGCCGGCTCATTTCGCGCATCATATCCATGATGTTGTCGAGGCGATCCTGCCACTCGAGCGTGGCGGCCGGACCTGTGCTGTCGATTGCCATTCTGGGTACTCCACGTGGTCTGATCCCGCCTTAGCGTTTCCGCCGCGAGCATTATAGACGGGCGGAAGTGAGGGGAAACGGTTTGACCGGCCCCGGGTACCCACCTCGTTTGCCAGCAGAAACGAGGGGCCTTGCGCAAAACAAAAGCCTGGAGGTGGTCGATCGCCAGGGCTTTATACGGCGATTATGCGCTGTGAGTAGTTCTAGAACCGCGGAATCAGGCCCACGTCGAGGCCCAGCACGAACATCATCAGGCTGATGATGAAGATGAAGCCAAGGTAATGAAATGCGACCACGACTTTTTCGCTCACCGGGCGGCGCATGATGCCCTCAAGAATGAGAAACACCATGTGCCCGCCGTCTAGAAGCGGGATCGGCAGGAAGTTGATCACCGCCAGGTTGGCGCTGAGCATCGTCAGGAACAACAGCAGCCGCGGAATGCCTTCGCTGGCTTCGCCGCCGGCCGCCTTGACGATCGTCACGGGACCGCCCAACGCGAACGGCGAAACCTGCGTGCCGATACGGCGCAGGAACTGATAGACCATCAATAGGGCGTCTTTCGTTTCGCGCCCTCCGAGAACAACGGCGTCCTGGAACGAATCGGCCTTCACGACCGCCATCTCGGCTCCAAAACGAAAGCCACGGTCGTAGTAGTACCAGTCCGCGGCCGGGGTCGGAGCAAGTGTTGCCGTGCGGCCGTCGGCCAGCGTCACGGTCACTTTGGTGTCCGGCGGCAGCATTTGCAACGTGGTGAAGAACATCGGCCAATTGGCCATCTTGTCCGAAAACTTGATCGGTTCTCCAACGCTTGGCCAGGCGATGGACGGATCTTCTTCGTGTGCTTTTTTTTGCTCTTCCGACAGCTCGGGGAGCACGAAGTCTGCCGAGACGATTTCGTCGCCAGCCGCCAGCGCGCCGGCCGGCTCGTCGTCTTTGGTCACCTTGGCCTTGGCGGCCGGACCTTCGGGTCCGATCTTCTGAATTCGAGCCAAGACTTTGTAAGTCAATCCCAACGCCGGGACGCTCGCCGGACTGCCGGGAAACAGCGACCGCTCAGGCCAAGGCCGCTTGCGGAGCGTCAGTTCCTTTTCGAGCGTCTCGGTCTTCTTCCCCTCGGATATTTGGCGGCGAATGCCGAGAATTACCTTCTCGCCCGCGCGTTTTTCCAGCAGCTCCGGCAGTTGCAGCGGATCGCCGGGAGCCTCACCGTCGACGGTTTCGATCAGATCGCCCGGACGCAGCCCCGCTTCGGCGGCGGGCGACTTGTCTTGAATGGCCGTGATTTCACCGATCGTCATCGCCAGGCCCAACGTCTGCATGGGTCGCGGTGGCACCGTGATGTTGAGCATCGTCACGGCGTCCGATTCATCCGGTTGCTCGGTGTTCTTGCGTTCGACGGTGAATGTCAACGGCTTGTCGGCCTGCGTGGTCAGTTGCGCCAGCAGTTCCGCATAGGTCTTTACCGGAGTGCCATCGACCGCGGTGATCTTGTCGCCGACTTTGAACTTGCCCGTTTCGGCCGCCGGGGTGCCGCCCCCGACAATCGGGTTGCGCTCAAGCTGTGTCGTACTGGGCGATAGCACACCCACGGTTGGTACCAAACGTCCTTCGGCGGTATCTGGCTTCAGGTTCACGCGGAAGGGTTCTTCGACGCCCTCGCGCTTGATCGTGAAATCGACCCCCTTGGTGACGTCCGTCAGCGCCACGGCGGAACGCAAATCTCGGAACCGCACGGGTCCGTGATAACCCTCGATCGCCAGAATACGATCGCCGGGCTGCAACGACGCTCGCCAGGCCGGTTCGCCGGGCACGACTCCAGAAATGCCACAGACGATTTCGGGCACCCCCATGCTGTAGGCCACGACGGCAAAGATGAACGCGAAGATCACGTTCATGATCACGCCGGCCGAGATGATGGCCATCCGTTGCGGCACGCTCTTGGCCATGTAGCTGCGAGGATCGAGCGATACGGTTGTTCCCTCGGCGGTGCGCTTCTGCACGGCGTCAGATGACTCCGGATTGACGGTGGATTGCTCGCGTTGTTGGGCCGCGTGCGACGGGTTGTCGTCCTGCCCCAGCATCTTTACGTAGCCACCGAGCGGCAGGATGCCAATGCCGTATTCCGTTTCGCCGTATTGATACTTGAACAGCTTGAGGCCGTAGATGTCGAAGCCGAGATAAAACTTCTCGCACTTCACGCCGCACCACTTGGCCACGGCAAAATGCCCCAGCTCGTGAACGAAAATAACGGCCCCCAGCGCAAAGGCGACTTCGAGAATGATCAGGATCGTGCCGGGCAACTCGGCCATCGTGAGGGCGAGCGGCAACAGGGCTGACGACAGCGCGATTAAAGACAAGCCCAACGAAGTACCTCCTGGCGAGCCCAGACGTCGAGCTTCTCGAGTTGTTCGAGCGACGGACTGGGGTCGAAATGATGTTGTTCAAGGACGGCCCGGCAACTGGGCACGATCTCGGTAAAGTGTAGCTCTTCGGCACGGAACCGTTCCACCGCGGCTTCGTTGGCCGCATTTAACACCGCTCCGGCCGTCCCACCCGCTTTGGCCACCTCCAAGCCCAATTCCAAGGCCGGAAAACGGTCCAGGTCGGGCGGTTCGAAATCCAGCCGCATCCGTTCGGTGAAATCGAGCGGCGTGGCGCAGCCGGTCGTCCGCCGTGGGTAGGTCAGGGCATACTGAATCGGCAGCTTCATATCGGGAGAACCGAGCTGGGCAATGATCGAACCGTCGACGAATTCCACGAGCGAGTGCACGATCGACTGCGGATGCACGACCACGTCGATTTGATCGGGCCGCAAATCGAACAGCCATCGGGCCTCGATGATCTCCAGCGCCTTGTTCATCATCGTGGCCGAGTCGATGGTAATTTTAGGGCCCATGGTCCAAGTTGGGTGGCGCAAAGCATCCTCGACGCACACTTGGGCCAATTGCTCGGCGGTGTGATTGCGAAACGGACCCCCGCTGGCGGTGAGGATGATCCGTTTGACCTCGTCCCGGCGCCCGGCCTGCATCGCCTGGAAAATGGCGCTGTGCTCGCTATCGACCGGTACGATGCTGGCTCCGCTATGGTTCGCCAGTTCGGTGACCAGCGGGCCGGCCACGACCATCGTTTCCTTGTTGGCCAGAGCGACCCTCTTGCCGGCTTCGACGGCGGCCCAAGTACCCCGTAGCCCGGCACTTCCGACAATGGCAGCCACCACGATATCAACTTCCGGGCGCCGGGCGACGGTTTCCAGGGCCTCGGCGCCGGCGAGCCGGTCAACGCCCTCGGGTAGTGCCGACCAATCGCACGTGCTGGCAGCATCAGCATCGGCAGCCACGATCCACCGCGGCCGCACGGCAGCGGCCTGCTGCACGAGCAACTCCAGGTTTGAGTGGGCCGAAAGCGCCACGGCCTGTAAGCTGCCGCCCGAGGCGGCGATCACTTCCAGCGTGTTGCGGCCGATTGAACCGGTCGAGCCTAAAATCGCCACCCGGGCGACCGAGGGAGCCATACCATACCGCTTCGCAGGGAGGTGGCGGTCGACGCGGCGCCACGCGCTCAGCAGAAAAACGCCGCCAACGAGCCATTCTAAGGGCAGAAGCGCCAAATTCACAACCCGAAGCCGGCCAGAAGGCGCATTCGACCCGATTACATATCGGCCGCCCTTGCAATCGCTTCTTGCGGTGCGACCGGAGGGGGGCTCGTTGTATTTTGGAAAGTTAAGTCATACTATGAACAGACGCCCGCTTGTGTTCCCGTCTCGTGCCTTGGTGTGGCCGTACCGCCACCCGGTGTCCCGTCAGATGGCCAATTGAATTGGCCCGGATTGTTCCGTCTTTTTTCGAGAACAGAGAGCCCCCTTGCGATGAAAAACGACCGCGAGCCCTCACGTCGACCGCCGGATAAAAAAGCCTCGCCGATCAACAACAACATCCTGTGGTTCATGATCGCGCTGGGGCTGCTGACGGCGTTCGTCGTCATGCTCCTCACTAGCACCACGGGCGAGACGCTTCAATACAGCGACCTGGTGCGGCTGGTCAACAACGAGGACGGCAAGGGCTATATCGAGGTCGAACGCCACAGCGGCGACAAGACGCAGGTGCTACGGTTTTCGAAACCTACGGACATCACGATTGGCAGCTTCAAAGTCACCGGCAAGATCATGCTGCAGAAGCCGGACGCCAAGGAGCCGGAACAAGTTGCTTTCTCGACGAATATCAAACCTAGCGACGAACTGTTGTCGAAGGCTCTGCTCGACAAGGGCATTCCCTTCGACAACTCGGATGGCCCCAGTCCGTGGAGCGCCTATCTGCCGATGCTGCTGCTGACCGGCCTGTGCATTGTGTTTTTCTTCTATCTCATGCGCCGGCTTGGCGGCGCGGGTTCGCCCATGGCTTTTGGTCGCAGCCGCGGCAAGATGTACGCCCAGGAAGACTTGGGCGTGACGTTCGAAGACGTGGCCGGCATCGATGAAGCCGTCGACGAATTGCGCGAGGTTGTCGAGTTCTTGCGTACGCCCGAGAAGTACCAAATCCTCGGCGGGCGGATCCCGAAAGGATTGTTGTTGGTTGGTCCTCCGGGTACGGGAAAAACGCTACTTGCCAAGGCCATCGCCGGCGAGGCAGGCGTGCCGTTCTTCAGCCTATCGGGTTCGGACTTCGTTGAAATGTTTGTGGGTGTGGGTGCGGCGCGCGTCCGCGACATGTTTCAGCAGGCCGAGGCCAAGAGCCCCTGCATCATCTTTATCGACGAACTCGACGCGCTCGGCAAAACGCGCGGCAGTAGCATTGTGGGTGGGCACGACGAACGTGAGCAGACACTCAACGCCCTGCTCGTGGAAATGGATGGCTTCGATTCCAATAGCGGGGTGATCGTGCTGGCGGCGAGCAATCGGCCCGAGACGCTCGACCCGGCGCTGTTGCGGCCTGGTCGGTTCGATCGCCACGTGCTGGTCGACCGGCCCGACGTCCGCGGCCGAGAGGCAATTCTCAAAGTCCACGTGCAAAACGTGAAACTCGACGAGAGCGTGAATCTGAAGGAAGTCGCAGCGATCACTTCCGGCTTCGTCGGTGCCGATTTGGCCAACCTGGTGAACGAAGGAGCGCTGCTGGCGGCCCGCAAGGGCAAGACGACCGTCGGCATGGAGGAGTTCAACGAAGGCGTCGAACGCGTTACCGCTGGTTTGGAAAAGCGGCAGCGAATCATTCACGAGGACGAAAAACTGCGGGTGGCCTATCACGAATCGGGCCACGCGCTGGTAGCCTACTGCTTGCCGAATACCGATCCGGTGCACAAGGTATCCATTATTCCCCGTGGGTTGGCCGCGCTCGGCTACACGCTCCAGCGACCCGAGGGAGACCGCTATTTGCTCACGCAGGGCGAGTTGGAAAGCCGTATTCAAGTGTTGTTGGCCGGTACTTGTGCCGAGGAGATGGTGTTTGAAGATGTCTCAACCGGTGCACAGAACGACCTGGAACGTGCCAGCGCCATCGCCCGCAGCATGGTGATGGACTATGGCATGAGCCGCCTGGGCCGAGTGAATTTCCGCGAAAGCAATCGCAGCCCGTTTTTAGCGGGCAGCGGCGACATGCAGCGCGAGCACAGTCACAGCGAGCAAACGGCCCGCGAGATCGACGAGGAAGTCAAACGCATCATCGACGAGTCGTTCGAGAAGGTGCGTCACATCTTGGAAACGCGCAGAGCCTCGCTGCAAGCGCTCGAGTGCGCGGCTGATCGAAAATGAAGTGATCGACTCCGACGAGTTGAAGCGAATCATCGAAGCCAACTCACCCAGCCCGCAGATCGTTCCCGGAACCACCACCGAGCGCAAGCGCCCGGCGACCGAAACGGCCGAACGCGAAAGCGGGGAACAACAAGCCGGCGAAGCGTAACCGCGGAAGGCAGAGAAGGCCTTCGGGAACAGCGAACGAGGGGGCGAAGGATGACTCGACTCGCTCGCCCTGGTTGTTTTCATTGGCTCTTGCGATCAACCGATCTTGATTGCGACTTTCCCGAAGTGAGCCCCGCTTTCCATGTAGCGGAATGCTTCCACCGCTTCGGCGAAGGGAAATACGCGGTCGACGATTGGCTGCATCTTGTGCTGGGCAATCGCGCGGTTCATGGCTTCGAACATGTCGCGCGAGCCGACGAAGATGCCTTGTACGCGGATGCCTTTCATCAAGATAGGCATCGGATTGACCTGTCCGCCGCCCGAAAGCACGCCGATCAGGCTGATTTGACCGCCGGGGCGAACGGCCTTCATCGACTGCGGTAGCGTGCCGGCGCCGCCGACCTCGACGACGAAATCCACCCCGCGAGCCCGTCAGTTCCAGCGTACGTTTGTCCCATTCCGGCGTGCTCTTGTAGTTGATGCCATCCGAAGCGCCGAGCGTGAGCGCCTTGGCCAGCTTTTCGTCGCTGCTGCTGGTGGCGATGACGCGCGCACCGTGCATCGCGGCGAACTGCAGGGCGAACATCGACACGCCGCCGGTCCCTTGCACGAGCACCGTGTCGCCGCTCTTGACGTGTCCCTCAGGCACGAGCGCGTGCCAGGCGGTAACGGCCGCGCAAGGAGGCGCTGCGGCTTGTTCGTCCGAGAGATGTTCGGGCACGTGCACCACGCCTTCCTCGCTGATGGCGACGTACTCGGCCAGCATGCCGGTGGGTCCCCCGCCGCCGAGCGCGCTGCGGGCTTTCGTTTCATCGATCTCTCCGGCGATCCACTTCGGCATGAAGCAACCGGCGACGCGATCGCCCACCTTGACCCGCGACACCCCCTCGCCAATCTTCACGACCTCGCCGACGCCATCGGACAGCGGCACAGCAGGCATCTTGAGCCGCGGGTTGTAGTGTCCCTTGGCGACCATCAGGTCGCGAAAGTTGAGCGACCAGGCCCGCATCTTGAGCAGCACTTCACCGGCCGTCGGCTCGGGGTCGGGATGTTCGACCAGCTTGAGGTTCTCGAAGCCGAAGGCCTGAATTTCGTACGCTTTCATAGTGTTTAACCTCGACGTGTCGAGTGGTGATCCAGTGAAGAAATGCCACCGGCGACGGAATCAATGCGTCGGTCGTCTCAGCAATCGCCGCACCATCATTTAACCGGTGCGGAAGCGCACGCAAGGTGATGTCGCTAGTGGGTCAGCCTGAAATTGGCCCGCCAAGAGCAGGGTAATCGGTCAGTCTAATTCGCAGAATTGATAATGGTCGCACAGATGATCAGGCGCACGATTAGCGGCACAACCACCAAGCCGAATATCGCGAACCGCGATCGCTTTCCGGTCAAGCTTCCAATTGCCGCCCCAACGGCAGCTCCAGCCAATAGAAACAGGCCGACAGAAGTTTTGTTGTTTAGCTCCGGATATGAGGGCAAGGATGCAAATCCGCGAATTGCCGCCAGTACTCCCAATGCCGCCCAGGCAGTGCACTCAAACGTCGTAAGCAGATTGAATTTGAATACCGGCTCGCTCATACGGCCAGTATAGCCGGGGACGCGGCCTAAGTTACTATTCGCCGTCTTTCGATTTGGAGTAGCTGGTCGAGATGCGCTTGGAGTCAGGTTCGCCGTAAATGGTCACTGACCCACTACCGTAATGTCGCATACTGAATCGACGGAAACGACGTCCATTTCACGTCCCTCGTGGTAGGATGGGACAAGAGGGAACTTGCGAGGAGCCCGCGGTGGACCTTACGTGGATCGGGAATCTGTTGGAAGCAGTGCTGTGGGGAATCGTCTCGTTCGCGCTACTAGCAGCGTCCGCATTCACACGTTCGAGGCGACGTGCGGTGCTCGTCATGTTGAGCGTGGCATTTCTGGCATTTGGCATTTCCGATCTGTTCGAAATGCAATCTGGTGCCTGGTGGAGACCCCGCTGGTTGCTCGCAATAAAAGCTTGTTGCGTCGCCACGTTTGCCTACGGATTCTGGCGACTCGCTCGACTGACTTCGCTGGCGGCGGATTCGAACTCGCAACCCTCTGTTGAATTGTCGCGCGAAGATCAATCTTAGTTGAGATTTCACGCTTCCGCGGCGTCGCAGCCGCGCCGCGCGGGTTTCGCGGGGAGTCTTTCCGCGTTAGGATTTGAATGAGCCCGATCCTGCCCGATTTCCCTGCCCTGGTGGTTCCATCATGTCGGAAAACACGTTTGATCAATTGCAGGCACTATTACACGAGAAGGGGCTCGAGGCGGTTTTCGAAAAGCTCGTCGCCGAACTGAAGGCCGAAAAGAAGTACCACGAGCTGTTTGACGTGCTAGTGATGCAGACTCGGCAGCGACTGGGACTGCCTGTCATTCTGGCGACCTCGATCGACGACCTGGAGGAGCCGTTGCGGTCGCAAGTTGAAGAGGCGTACTTGGCGAGTTGCCGCGAGGTGGGAACGTTGTTGCTGGATGAGGGGCGTTTGCGCGAGGCGTGGATGTACCTCCGCCCGGTTGGCGACAAACAGTTGGTGGCGGCCGCAATCGAGAAAATAACGCCCGACGAAGAGAACCTGCAGGACCTTATCGAGATCGGACTGCACGAGGGCGTTGCGCCGGCAATCGGCTACCGCCTGGTGCTCAAGAACTACGGTACTTGCAACGCAATCACTACCTACGAAGGTGCCGTACTCGGCCGCCCCCGCGCTGATCAACAAGCGTGCTCCGCGGCCCTGCTCAAACATTTGCACGCGGAACTGGTGGCCAACGTGCGAGCCGACATCGCTCGGCAGGAAGGTAATGAGCCACCTGAATCCAGCTTGGCCGCGCTCGTGGCCGATCGCGACTGGTTGTTTGGCGAGAACAATTACCACACGGACACCACGCACCTGGCTGCCACGGTGCGATTTGCCCGCGTACTGGAGGATCCGCCGCACGTCGCGGTGGCGTACGATCTGACGGAGTACGGCCAGCGGTTGTCGAAGCAGTTTCAATTCCCGGGCGAGCCTCCATTTGCCGACGTCTATCCCGCGCATGGACTCTTCTTTGGAGCCCAGCTCGGTAAAGGGGTGGAAGAGGCCATAGAGTATTTCGCCCAGCAGGCACGTCAGGCCAACGTGCAGGAGCAAGGAACCGGTCCGGCGGAAATTTACATCGCGCTGCTCGCGCGACTTGGCCGCCATGACGAAGCTGTTGCGGCCAGATGTCGAGTTAATTCCTGCTGGCATGCGTACGAGCGGTTTTGCTCCCAACCTACTCGAACTATCCCGGCGATCGGGAAACTACGAACCGCTGATGCAAGTTTGCCGCCAGCGCGGCGATCTGGTGAGCTTCACGGCCGGAATGATTGGAAAGTCGAAGAAATGAGTGGGGGCAAGAAGACGGCTCAGTGGTGTGCACGTCATTCCGTCTCGGTTGCATCTTTGGCCCCATTCCTCTCGACGTATTCAAAACCTACATCGCCGAGCTTACTCTCGGCCCTCCATGGTTCGCCGTGGCCATCCTGCTGATCGGGGCCAATGCTGTAGACGACCCAGCCGTTATCAGTTTTTGTCAGCTTGAGTGGCCGCTGTTCATCAAACGGATCGCTGGGAATGATCGGGATGATGTCCGGCGTCAACTCGTCCAGTGCATCTGGAAACCGCCCGTTCAGGGCCCGGTAGCGGTGCATGGCCAGTGCTGTGTACGCTACGTAGTTGCGAGCGTCGGCCAGGTAGGTCTGCTGTATTTCATCCAATAACGAGCGGATTGATCCGGTTACAGTTATATAGGATCCCGCTACATCACTGCCCAAAGCGGACCGGACTTCCATAAGGCGTTTCTTGGAATTGTCATACGGACTCGTCGAAAGACGGTACAGCTGTTGCACGGTGCTGCGAAAGGTTTCCAAATCGGACGGGAGTACAAAAATGCGATACAGCGAGCTCAGTTGCGACTGACCGACTACGTAGAGGCCGCCATCGACATAGTTTGATTGCACGACCGTGTCGAGGTTGATCGCGGTATTGAGCGTTATAGCCTCCGCGCTACGCAGAATACGATCCATGTCTCGGCGGTAAGAATGACGTTGGACCACGTCCGCGGCCAGTGACTCGGTAGGCGTTGTGTCGCATGAACGAAGGATGGCTTGAAGCGTGTCGAAAGACAGCGAATCAAACGCTGCAGCCACGAGCATCGTGACGCCAAACGGTTCGCGGGCCACATGCCGTGAAATTCCGTACATGGCCTGCACGTTGGCGAGTGCGCCTGCGAGATCCCCGGTCGCGGCACGGTATCGGGCATCGACGGCCAAGTAGCCGTACCGCGTCACTCATTTCCTGATTTCCGGCAGAATCTCGATCCAGTCGATTTGTCCATAGTTGCGATCGAATCGGCAGCCCGGCTTGGCGGCGGCCCGGCGCAGCAGCTGCATCTCTCCCTGACGAGTGGCCAACCACCGGCCAAGTTCCGCAGCGGCGAAATCGAAAGCCTTCGTCGCCGGCTCACTCGTCCTCAGACTGCTCGTTGGCTTGCAATGATTTCTCGGCGTCTAACCAGATTTGCGGCCACTCAGGCGACACCTTGCCAAACGGTGGTTTCCCGCGCTGGAGTGCCTCTTGGACTTTTAGATAGTCGAGCGCGGCGTTTTCATGATCAGGGATCGGCTCGGGCGCTACTGACATCGAAAGGGCATACGCTTCCGAGCGCAATACATCGAGGCTTTGACGCGCCGTCGCATCCAAATTCGAAAAGGCAATCACCTGCAAAACCACGGCCGTAACCAAGGCCAGGACGAGCTTGCCAAGCGGCCAGCTACGAGCCGTCGGTTCGGGCGGTAATTGTTCCGCAAAGTCAACCAACGGCGTGCGCGGCCATAAGCCCCGCACCACCAGCCAAGTTGCGCCTGACAGAAACAGCAGTGACATCAGTATTAGCGGAATGAACCAGCCGGTTCGCATCTGCTGCGTGAATTCGAACATGGCATCCACGGTGATTAACAACACGTACCCGAGCAGCGGCACGAGCACGACGGAAACGGCCAGAATAATGCGCAACCAGCGGCGATGCAACCGGCTAATTAGCGTAATTGCTACTGCGACAAAGAGCAGCGTGACGGCAAGATTCTCGATGCCAAGAAATAGATATCCCATCGTGTGTCCGTCCGCAGTTTTGTGTTGTGTTGCCAGCGATTCAGAAATGCCGCACGCCGAATATTGCCGCGCACGAGCGGCATCACCGTTTGGTAATCCAGTATTGTTTTCCATCCACGCTGCTTGTTGTCTCGCGTCTTCTGGCGACAGCTCCGGCAATAGCTCTCGCAGTTGGGCCGTCAGCTCCGCACGCGATTCGTGCGGCGAGCTAATGGGCGAGGGCATCGGTATGACATGCCACGACACGTTGGCCGACAGCAAGACCAGTGCCGCCGCTGCGGCCGCCGTCCAGGCCCAACCGTTAACACCTTCATGGCGGAATTCGCAGCGCACGGTAGCCAGGACCCGGTCGCGTAACGCGGTGCTCGGTTCTACTTGCAGTGCGCGAAGCTCTTGCTCGAGGAAGAGTAATTCCGGATCATCGATCATTCGCATCCTTGCCTTGCATCCAGGGATTTAGTCGCTCGCGCAGCCGCTCAAGTGCGTAGCGATAGCGACTAGCCGCGGTATTTGGGCTGACCTTCAACACCTGGCCAATTTCGGCAAACGTCAGTTCTCCGTTGATCTTCAACGCAATCACTTCACGTTGCTCGACGGTCAGACCTCTTAGAGCGGCCGCCAAGGCCTCGCTGCGTGGATCGACAGCTGCCTGGGGCGGCTCGGGATAGTCGTCCGTCAAGCTAGCGGGTTGTCTGCGCCGGCTCGTCGAGTGTCGCGCGGCTTGTCGGCGCAGTGCCACAAACAGGTAGGCCGCCAGATCTTGAACTTGAGGTAGCTTCGACCGCGAGCGAACCAGCGCGGCGAACACCTCCTGCACACAATCCTCGGCATCTTGGCTTCTGCCCAGGATTCCAACGGCTGTGCGGTAGAGCCGGGCTGCATAGAGATCGTAGAGCTGGGAGAAAGCCTCCTCCTGCCCTGCCGCGAGGCCGTGCAATAGCCGCTGGTCGTCGGATGGTGCTGGTAAGTCTGCCACACACCCTAATAGAGCGACGCTCGGGCGCAATTTGTCTAAAAATCTTTCCGGGCAACCAAACCGGTTCCACGCAGAGGTGGCAAGAAGTCGTCAACGATTCGCTGATCGCAAGGCTCGGTTGGAAAACAAAAAAACCTGCCCGGAACTTTCGTCCCGGGCAGGTTTCGTTTCACACAGATTGTCGCAGACGCTTAGTTGCGGCGAACGACCTTGCTGCTAGCGGCAACCACGCGACGCTTGCTGGGCACCGAAGCCGAGGGGTCGGCAGTCGGGGCCGGCGGCATCGGAGCGGCGTCGTCGGCGGGAGCCGAAGCGTCACCCATGGGGGCGGCGCCACAGCCAACCGCACAACCGCTCGGGCAACCACAAGCCGGCTCGCAGGCAGCCGCACATCCGCCACAGCTGTTGCAGCAGGACGACTTGCAGCACTTGCGGTGGCAGTGGAAGAGGCCGAGCAGACCACAGTGGTGGCAGTGCTTCTTGCAGCACGAGCCACAGGCCGGGGCACAACCACAGGCCGGTTCACAGGCAGCCGCACAACCACAGGCAGCCGGAGCCGCACAAGCCGGTTCGCAGGCAGCCGCACAACCGCAGGCAGCCGGAGCCGCACAAGCCGGTTCGCAAGCAGCCGCACAACCGCCACAGCTGTTGCAACCGCTGTTGCAGCAGCTCTTGTGGCAGCATCCGAAGATGTGATCGTGCAAACCAGCGAACAAGCCACGGCAGCAACGCTTCTTGTGGCAGCACTTGTTAGCGCAGCACGTGTCGCAAGCCGACGGGCATCCACAGGCCGGCTCACAGGCCGCGGCACAACCGCAGCTGGGGGCCGCCGCGGCACAGCAGGACGGCTCACAGGCCGCCGCACAGCACGAGGGTTCGCAACCCTTGTCACAACCACACGCGGGTTCGCAGGACGTGCAACAGGTGTTGCAGCCGCAGTCGTTCAGGCCCAACATGCGATCCAAGAGCTCGAAACCGAAGCTCTGGCTGCACAGGCCTACGCTGACTACTAGCGCACCAAAGACCATGTTCCATTTCATCGAGCAACGTCTCCTTTACTTGAACTGCGGATAGCGTGCACCCTGGGGACTGGCACTGCACGCCCCGCCGATCCGTGGCGGATTGCCGCGGGCTTGCGGGACGACTGCCTAGCCGAGGCGCTTCGAGGAGGGAGAGCCTTCGGCGGGGCGGTTGGGGTGATCGTGTCAGGCAGGGTTTTAGGTGGGGTCGGAACCAGCAGTTCACACGGTTTATTGCGCCAGGACCGGTCGAGCCAATCCTTGACTCGAAAAGTCCGATCCGGTTTTCCTGACGCGCCCTTTGTACGTGCCTTTTCCGGCACGCGATCCTCGGCAGGTAACAACTACCGTATCGGCTCGCTGGCAAACGGCGCTTGAGTAACCAGAAGTATTTTTCAGACAGTGGTTTACAACGACTATTGCGTAGACATTTCCGCGCGCGTAAGGCAGTCAAACCTTGACGATTGCAGGATGCCGCTGGCGGCCGGTTGGCCCCTGCCAGCGAGCTGTGGTATGGTGAATGAAACGATTGCGGAAACTTCGCGGCGTAACCATTTGCCGAACTGCATGTGGACTGGTCGAGCGTCGACCAACACGCTTTTCGCCGTCGTTACTCGCAACCGTCAAAATTGCCTCCGCGCAGACCACCCCGCCAGGCGTTCTCGCTCCATGACGCAACGGTCTCTAGCCCCACGCCGCGCCCAAATCGTCGACTTTGACGACATCCCGCCAGTCTTGTGCCCTTGCGGTCAGGCGAGGCGGGCATTTGCCGACGTGGTCGACTACCCCGGCACCGTGCATCGCACTGACATTTCGGCCGATGCCCGAGTGCACTACCACAAACGGCTGACGGAGATTTACTACATATTGGAGTGTGGGCCGGACGCGCACATGGAACTCGACGGCCAGCAGGTGCCGATCACAGGCGGGATGTGCATCCTGATTCCACCCGGCGTGCGACACCGCGCAAGGGGATCGATGCGTGTGCTGGTGATTGTGCAGCCGAAGTTCGACCCAGCCGACGAGTGGTTCGATTGAACCCGACGCAACCGATCCACGTATTTCATGGATTCACCCGAGCGCAGTTTGGTTTTGCCCAAACCGAGAAACACCGAGCGGAACGGAGACCTTGCTGTTTTGTCAGGCCCCCGGCGAGGCAGCGTTTCAAGACTCGGAAATCCCGGTTTTTCCGCGACTTGCCGCCCGGCTGGGGCCATCGTATCCTAAACTAGACCGATCTAATCGTTCCCACCCGAATCGCTTGCCCAGGCGACATTCCTTTCCCGAGCACAACATGAAACGACACGGTGCCCTCGCGCTACTAGTTGGACTTGTCATCATATTGGTTGCCTGCGGCGGGCGGATGTCCGCGGCCATGGGCGCCGCAGCGGATCCGCTCGATTGGCCGCAATGGCGTGGTCCCGAAGGCAACGGCATCTCGCGCGAGACCGGGCTGATCGACGAGTGGGATCCGAATGCCCAAGGAACGGAAGGCAATGTTTTGTGGCGAAGCGAAGAGCTAGCGGGCATTTCGACGCCGATCGTGATGAACGGCAAGTTGTACACGATTGTTCGCAGCGACGCCGGCACGCCAAGAGATTGTGAAAAGGTCGTTTGCGTTGACGCGGCCACCGGCAAGAAGATCTGGGAGAGCCGCGACAACGTTTTCTTGAGCGATGTACCGGCCGAGCGCATCGGTTGGGCCAACTGCGCGGGCGACCCGACGACGGGCAACGTCTATGCGATCGGTGCCTGCGGTTTCCTCAAATGTCTCGACGGAGAATCCGGCAAGACGCTGTGGGACTGCTCGCTCAATGAAGAGTACGGCATCCTCACGACCTACGGCGGACGCCTCACCACACCGATCGTTTTTGAAGACCTGGTGATTGTCGGCGGGGTCATCATTGGCTGGGGCGACACCGCGCGGCCCACGCATCGCCTGTTGGCGTTCGACAAGAAAGACGGCACGCTCGTGTGGATCAACGGCACGCGTCCGCTGCCGGAAGATACCACTTACAGCACGCCCGCCGTATGCGTACTCGATGGCCAGGCGGCGATCGTGTTTGGATCGGGCGACGGCGGAGTGCACGCCTGGCAACCGCGCACTGGCAAAGAGATTTGGACGTTCGACTTCTCGCTCCGCGGTCTGAACATTTCGCCGGTGGTCGTCGACAACCGGGTGTACACCTCACAAGCCGAAGAAAATGCCGGCAACGCGGCGTCCATGGGATCGATTGTCTGCATTGACGGCGCGGGTTCGGGTGACATCAGCAAGTCGGGTCAAGTGTGGCGGGCGCCCGGGATGATCGGCAAGAGTTCGCCGCTGGTGCTCGACGGCCGGTTGTATGCGTTTGACGACGGCGGCAAGCTCCACATTCTCGACGCTCAAACCGGGGAGGCAGTGACCAAGCGGCCGATCAAGCTGGTGGGAACCATCATGCGATCCAGCCCGCTGTATGCCGACGGCAAGATTTACGCGTGCACGACAAGCGCCTGGCACGTTTTGGAACCGACCAAGAGCGGCGCGAAACTCATCAATCGAATGCGGCTCGACGCCGAAGACGAAGTGGCTGGTTCGCCGATCGTCTCGCATGGCCGCATCTACCTGCCGACCACGTCGCGACTGTATTGCCTCGGCAAGCCGAACGCCACGCCGCACGCCACCGAGCGGCCGGCCCCACCGCGGGAAACGCCCGTCAACCAGGAGGACGAAGTTGCCCAGGTGCAATTGATTCCGGCCGAAGCGCTGCTTAAGCCGGGCGACAAGCAGACGTTCGCGATCAAACTGTTCAACGCGCGTGGTCAATTTCTACGTGACGCCGACAAGGCGGACTTCACCCTTGTCGGTCCTGGAGAAGTGACGCCCGGCGGCACCTTCACGGCTGCCAGCGACGCCGGACACAAGGCCACGATTGTTACAGCTAAAGTTGGCGAGGCCCGGGGACAATCGCGGGTTCGCGTCGTCCCTGATTTCCCCTGGAAGTTTGACTTTGCCAGCGGAGAGGTGCCGGTCACCTGGGTCGGCGCCCGCTACCGCAATATTGTCCGCGACGTCGATGGAAATCCCGTAATGGTCAAGGTCACGACGATTCCCAAGGGCACCCGCAGTCAGGCGATCATGGGGCAGAATCAGCATCACGACTACACGATTCAGGCCGATGTGTTGGGGGTGCCGACCAACGGCAAGTTGCCGGACACCGGCTTGATTGCCCAGCGCTACACGATGGACCTGATGGGCGACCACCAGCAGATTCAGATACGATCGTGGACCTCGCAACTCGATCGATTCTCGAAATCCGTACCCTTCAAGTGGGACGGAAATACGTGGTACACGATGAAACTCCGTGCCGAGTCCTCCGGCGGAAAAGCCGTGCTCAAAGGCAAGGTCTGGAAGCGCGGTGAACCGGAGCCCAAGCAGTGGACAATTGAAGCCGTTGACGAGGCTCCTAACCTTGTGGGCAGCCCAGGACTATTCGGCAACGCTCAGACGGCCGAGATCTTCGTCGACAACATTTCCGTAACTGAAAACAAACCCGAGTAACCATCCCGAATCTGGCAGATTCGTTTCGGGCGATTGCATGCAAATGCTAGTCACCCACAGCGAACGGTGGAATGCCTTTGCATTTCGCCACGGATGAAAACTCCATACGTCGGAGAGACCAACGGCATGAAAATGGCATTCCCAGCTTTGTGTGTTGCTTTGTTAAGCGGGGCGCTCTTGCTATTGACCGTCGCGCCCTCGGATGCGGACGCGCCGCGTCTCACAAAAGTGGCCGTCGTGGCCAAGGCGGCTCCCAGCAAGCCAGCGACGCCCGCGGCCGATAACCCTCCCCAGGGTATTGGCCCGCACGACTGGGGCCAATGGGGCGGCTCGAGCAAACGCAACAATTCGCCCGACGGAAAGAACATTCCGGTCGAATGGACGATCGGCTCATTCGACCTGAAGACGGGCGAGTGGAACAAAGACGAATCCGAGAACGTGAAATGGGCCGCCTCGCTCGGTTCGCAGTCGTACGGCAATCCGGTGGTTGCCAATGGCCATGTATACGTGGGCAGCAATAACGGGGCCGGCTACCTGAAGCGCTATCCGGCGACGGTTGATTTGGGTGTATTGCTTTGCTTCGACGAAAAGAGCGGGAAATTTCTCTGGCAGCATTCCAACGAAAAACTTCCCACGGGCCGCGTACACGACTGGCCGCTGCAGGGCGTTTGTGCCTCGTCGCTGGTCGAGGGCGAGCGACTCTGGTACGTGAGCAATCGTGGCGAAGTGCTGTGCCTCGATACGCAGGGCTTCTACGATGGCGAAGATGATGGTCCGGTCACGAATGAGCCCGTGCGGCTGTTGGAGATAGCCCGCGCCGAAGACCCTGCTGCCGATAAAGTGGCGGGTATTTTGAAGGACCTGGCGGCCGGAAAGATCTCGTCCGATCTGGCGAGCGCGTCTGAAGCTGCTGGTCTGGTCCTGCCCAGCGACGCCAAAGTGGCCGCCGACGGAAAGGCCTTTAAGATCACGTTCACGCCTGCGGGAGGAGCGCCTCGCGAGGTCAACGTTCGTGTCGAGGGACCGCGGCTGGTGGCCTACAAGGTGCTCAACATCGACGACAAAGACGAAGCCGACGTGATTTGGCGGCTGAATATGATGTTGGACTTGGGCGTCTCGCAGCACAACATGTGCAGTTGCTCAGTGACAGCCGCGGGCGACACGCTGTTCGTCAACACGTCGAACGGCGTCGACGAAGGGCACGTCAATCTGCCGGCCCCGGCGGCTCCCAGCTTCGTGGCGCTCGATAAGAATACGGGCAAGGTGCTGTGGTCCGACAACACACCTGGCGAGAACGTTTTGCACGGCCAATGGTCGTCGCCGGCCTATGCCAACCTGGGTGGTGTGAACCAGGTGATCTTCGGTGCGGGCGACGGTTGGGTCTACAGTTTCGATGCAGACCAGAGCGCCGCTCAGGGCAAGGCCGTGATGTTGTGGCGGTTCGATGCCAACCCCAAGGAATCAAAGTACGTGCTCGGCGGACGCGCTGATCGTAATCACATCATCGGAACTCCGGTGGTTTACAACGGGCTGGTCTATATCGGCGTGGGCGAGGACCCGGAACATGGTGAGGGCGTCGGGCACTTTTGGTGTATCGATCCGACCAAGCGGGGTGACGTGAGTCCCCAGTTGGCATTCAACGTAAAGGACCTGACCAAGCCAATTCCGCCCAAGCGGATGCAAGCCGTCGTGGCGGAGGATGGCGACGTGGCACGCCCGAATCCGAATTCCGCCGCCGTGTGGCATTATGCCAGCTACGATTCGAACGGCAACGACAAGGTCGAGTTCGAGGAAACCATGCACCGTACCTGCGGTACCGCGGCCATCAAGGACGATCTGCTGTACGTGGCCGATTTTAGCGGGCTATTCCATTGCCTGGACGCCAAGACAGGCGTGCCCTATTGGACGTACGACATGCTCGCTGCCGCCTGGGGTTCTCCCATGATTGTCGAGGGCAAGGTTTACGTCGGCGACGAGGATGGCGACATCTGCGTGTTCAAGCTCTCCAAGAAGATGGAACTGTTGGCCGAAAACTCGATGGAGAATTCGGTCTACAGCACACCGGTGGTGGCCAACAACACGTTGTTCATCGCCAACAAGGACCACATTTTCGCCATCGCCAGCGAAGACGAAGATGCAAGTGCCGAGAACGACAGTCCGTAGCATCTTGACCGCCACGGAGCGCCGCAGGTCTCCCGGCCAAAAGGTACGCCATTTGCAAAGACCCGAGGGCGCTCCCTGGGACTTTGCGCATCAAAGGACGACAACCACGGATTCCCCGCGGAATCATCTCGCGGGGATTTTTCATGAAACGTGTACTCGACGTCGGCCAGTGCGGGCCGGATCATTGGGCGATCAAGCATCTCCTCGAGGGTGAACTCGGTGCGGAGGTGTCGCAGGCGCATCACTTGACCGACACGCTTGAATTGTTGCGGCAAAGCCGATTCGATCTGGTACTGGTGAACCGAAAGCTCGACGCCGACTACAGCGACGGGCTGGAGATCATCCGCCGGATCAAGGCCGATCCGGAACTGACAAGCGTTGCGGTGATGTTGGTGAGCAACTATCCGGAGTATCAGGCCCAAGCGGTGGCTGCCGGCGCCGCGCTTGGCTTTGGCAAGGCAGAATTGCGCTCCGAGGCGACGCGCCAGAAACTTGCATCCGTGCTGGGTTGAGCGACGCAGCAAATTCGGGCGGCAAAACCCTGGTATGATCTCCACCGGTTCATCCAACGAACATGCGCAGGTGATACCGGGCACCGTCTAGCGCGACTTCATTGTCTAGCGCGACTTCATTTTCCAAACGATACCGCCAGCGACAGCGCCGACGGAGACGGCCAGTAGCACGGACACAACGCCGCCCATTCCGACCACCCACATCAAGACATTTGTCAGCACCATGCCCGTGCCAAAGAGTGCGACAAGCGCCCACTGTTGGCGCTCTTTCTTTTCGTCCTCGGTCATGGGGCCGGTCGGTTTGGCGGCAGCAACTGGAGCAGGAGCCTCGGCGGCCGGCGCGTTTCCCGTCGGCGCGGCAGCCGTTGCCGTTGCCGCCGCGGGGGGCGGGACCGCTTGGGCGTCCTTTGGCACGTACTTCGCAATCACGTCGTTTACGTTGCGCGGCGTACAGAGCACCGTGCGCACGGGCATGCTGAACCTCAGCCGTAATTCCTCTTCGACGTTGGGGTCCAATGGGTTTGGCGAGGCCATCAGCAATTCGTTGTTGTCGATTAACACTGGCACGCAGGAATGTTGCCGGGCAATCATCGGCGGCACGCTGGCGATCAATTGCGCGTTTAGCGGCACGTCCTTCAGATCCAAATACGGCAGGCCGATGGATTCGGCGTAGGCCGGCAATACCTCGTCGTAGCGAGCCAGTTTCTGCTGCACGAGCGCATCGCGAACGTCCACACCGACGGCCTTGGAAAAGTTCCGGGCCTTGTCGAGCATGGCTTGATCGACGATTTTGCTGGCGAGCAGAATCTGCTCAAAGGAGCGCCCCTTGGCACCGCCTTCCGCGCTCTTACGGCCCAGCGTCGTATCGTATTCGGCCTTGCGCTGTTTGTCGGTAAGGCAGAGCATGGCCCTCGCCAACTCGTTCAGTAAATCTTGCGATTGCTTCGCATACTCGCCCGCGGCGAATTTACGGACGTGAGCGTTCATGGCCCGATAGTGCTCACGGACTTTGGCCGTGTTGTCTTCGAACTGCTTGAGACGCAGTAACTGGTAGTGGTTGAGCGGCCGGGCGGTTTCGGTGATCTTCAGCCAGTCGCGATATACGTCGAGCGTCTTGGTCATGACATGCCGGAAGGATGAAGGGTGAGCAATGAACGATGAGGGGGAGTCGGAGGCGTTTGGTCGCCCGCCGGTCTGCATCCCATTGAATATTGTTTTAGTCGACCTGGTATTGGTCGGCCAGGGCCGTGAACGTATTCAGCTGCTTGGCGTCGAGGCCGCCCTTGCGCTCGATTTCAATTTCGGCTTCCTTGCCGCCAGTCTTGTCCTTGGCTCGTACGCGCACGCGGCCAGAGGCGTCGAAAGCATAGGTCACTTCGATCGGCGAGCCCTTGGGCAGTTCTTTCGGCAGCCCCGTGATACGGCAATTCCCCACCAGCGAACAAGCCGCCGGGTCCGGCGCATCGCCTTCAATTACCTTGACCGTGACCCGCTGCTGGTTGGGTTCGCTGGTGGCAAAGGTGCGATGCACTTCGATGGGCAGCTTGCTGTTGCGCGGAATCATCACGTGGTTGATTGTCTTGCCGGTTTTGGGATTACGAGCCATAACGCCAAGCCCGTGCGAGTTGACATCCTCCTGCTTGACGTTGGCCAGCAGCTTGCGAATGCGCTCGGCCATGCCGCTCGATTCGCCACGGAATTTTGCTTCCAGGATGGCCGCGTGAATTGCTGCGCCCTGAGCCACGGCCGTGTGCGGAGACAGTCCCTGGAAAGGCTCTTTGCCGGTCAGATCTTTGAGCATTTGCACAACCTTCGGCATCAGAGTCGAACCGCCCACCAGTACGATCGCGTCGAGTTGTTCGGGTTGGAGGCCAGCCTGTTCGATGACCAACAGCGCGGTATCCGCGGTGCGCTGTATCAGATCGGCAGTCAGGTCCTCAAACTGTTCGCGCGAGATCTGAACGTTGTTGCTTTTCCCTTCGTGTCGGCACGGCACGGTCGCCGCTCGGGCGGTTGAGAGCGCAATCTTGGCCTGATCGGCGTCGTGACGCAGCAGCTGTAACGTGCTCGGCGACTCACGTGGATCGAGCCCGTGCTTGCTTTTGAATTCCTCCGCGACGAAGTCGACGATGCGGTCGTTCCAGTCAATGCCGCCGAGGTGAACGTCGCCATCGGTTGCCAGCACCTGGAAATGGCTTGGCGTATAGCGCACAACTGTCACATCGAACGTGCCGCCCCCCAGGTCGTAGACAAGCGCCAGGTGCGGCTTCTGTTCGCCTCCGGTGGCACCGAGTTCGCCTCGCGTCCAGGCGTAGGTTAGCGTGGCGGCGGTGGGTTCATTGATGATGTCGATCACGTTCAAGCCGGCAATGCGGCCCGCGTCTTCGGTGGCCTTACGGCGGGCATCATTGAAGTAATAGGGTACCGTGATGACCGCATTGCCGATCTTGCCAATCCGTTTTTCGCCGTCCTGGCGAAGCTTTTTGAGAATCAACGCCGAGAGAAACTCGGGCGTAATTTCGCGGCCGTCAAACGTGCGTTTGAAATCCGCCTCGCCCATGTGCCGCTTGACGCGATCGACGACGTGGTCGGGATCTTCCATCGCCGCCCGTTGGCGGTTGGGGCCGACAACCACGTGTCCACTCTCGGCCAACAGAATCAGACTGGGCGTCTCGACGTCGTCGTCCTCATTGGCAATCGGCACGGGATTGCCCTCGCTGTCGAGCTGAGCCATCGTCGAGAAAGTCGTGCCGAGATCGATACCGACGGTGTGGCCGGGCTTAAATTCCATGGCAGCTAGCGAATTGAGCGTGTTCGAATGGCAAAAATTCCTAAGGCGATTGCCCGTAACGATTTTCGGCGCAACTCCGCGCCAGTCAAGCAACGCCAGTTCTAGTCAAGAACCGCGCTCGGGCGCATGGGCAAGCGCTCTTGGCTAGCAGGAGGGGGCAATTGCGACGGATTCGCGGAAAAACACCGAGGATTTGAGTTCGCCGTCGATGCAACTCGTGTCCGTCGCTGACGAATTTGTCAGCAATCAGACGCTTCGGTGTGGTGTGAAAGTCTTGAAGGCTACTCTTCAATCACTTCTTTGACCGGCTGCACGAAGTGTGGCGACTTGGCCGAGGTTGAGAGTTCGGCAGCCTTCTTTTCGGCCTGCTTCCGCTGGCTGTACTCGAACAGGGCAACGCGTTTCATCGACTGGTTGAAGACTCCCCAAAAGGCCTTCAGACGAACCTCCTTGGCCGTTTTGGCACGGCTCTTGCGCTTGACGGGCTTCTTCTTGCCCTCAGCGTCGGTCTTGTCGGCCGCCTTCTTCTTCGTCTTGCCGGAGCGTTCCGCAGCGTCGGATTCCTCACGCAACTCCTTGCGATTAAGGACTTTACGGGCCATATTCGTGTGCTTTCGAGGAAGGAAATCGTCGACGCGGGACTGGCCAATGGAAGCCGGCCCAACCACGCGGTGAAGGGCCCTATGATAATAAATTCTACCGCTGCCGGCTAGCTGGGTAGATTGTGGGTAGTGCGGAGCGATTTTTGCCCGGGCAACGCGTAAGGGTCGCCGAGTTGCCATTTGTCCCTCGTCAGGCAGTCTACTTGTCGATCGGCGTGGCGCCGGCCGGCGGCGTGCCATGACCTGCCTTGACATACTTCGTGCGACCTTGGGCATACTCGGCGGCGGTTGGCTCGGCGACATCGGCCGGCGTGCCACGCTGAGCCTCATCGAATAGTCGGCGCAGGTACGTCCGGCACCAGCCGCACCCGGTCCCCGCGCCGAAGCAGTCGGCAAGTTGTCCGGGCCGCTTGGGTTTCTCCACACGCAGGTAGTTGACTACCTTGCGTTTGGTGACGTGAAAGCAAAGGCACAGTTCGTCGTCAAGTTGCACGCGTCACTCGCTTTCGGTGGCCAACCACAGGGCGATCTGGCAGGCATGCTCGAAGGCCGCCAGGTCAAGGCACTCGGAGGTCGTGTGAATGTTCATTTGGCCGCAACCGAGTGAGACGGTTGGGATACCGTGGGCGGTCATCCAGTTGGCATCCAGGCCGCCGTTGCTAATCGCCCGCAGCGGCGTCAGGCCGGCGGCGCGCACCGACTGCTCCGCGGCCAATAATGAAGGTTCATCTTTGGCCAGTCGAAATGCCTCGTAGTCCAGATGCCCTTCGAAGCGAACTGTGCCGCGTTTGCCGGCGGAGTTGCGCACCCGACTAGCCGCGTCACGAAAGGCTGCTTCGATTGCTTTGATGATTTGCCGGCGAAACGCGCGATCGTGGCTGCGGGCCTCGGCTTTGAGCACAACGCGATCGGTAACGACGTTCGTGGCCTGGCCGCCCTGGATGAATCCGACGTTGCTAGTCCCCTGCCCGCCGTCTTTTTCGATCAGCCCGTGCCAACCGTCCTCGACAAGCCGGGCGATGGCCAGCGAGGCAATGGCAATCGCGCTGATCCCCTTCTCTGGCGCGCCTCCGGCATGCGAGGCCAGACCGGTGACCTCGATTTGCATCCGGTAGCCACCCGTGGCCCCGACAGTCAACTTTTCTGCCGCGCCGCCATCGAAATTGAATGCCAGCTTTGGCTTTCCTAGCAGCGATGTTTGGGCACACCGCGCCCCCTGCAACCCAACTTCTTCCTGAATCGGCCAAAAGAAGGTCAGCGGCGGGTGCGGCAGTTTCTGCTCGAGGATCTCGAGCGCGGCCGAGAGGATGGTGGCAACTCCGGCCCGGTCGTCGGCACCCAATCCGGTCGACGGATTTGCCGAACGGACGAGCCGACCGCTTCGTTTCGGCTTGGAACCGACGCAAATCGGCACCGTGTCCATGTGCGCCATCAGCAGCCGCCGCGGTCCGCGCAGGGTGCCGGGCATCTGAAAAATCAGGTTCCCAATCTCACCCGCGATCGGCGTTTTCTTATGTGCGTTGTCACTACGAATTGTCGAAGGTGGGGCCCCGCAATCGCGCAGTTTGCCGGTGATGTACCTGGCAACGGCGCCCTCGCTGCCGCTCGTGCCTGGAATGGCCATCAGTTCCATTACCAAGTCAACGGCGCACCGGCGGTTGAAAGAGAATTGCAACGCGGAAGCCGGACGACCGGCGGAACTCGTTCGGCGCGGGCGGCGCGTGGACGCTTTGGTCATCGGTTTACTGTGTTCGCTGGCTGGGGCTGTTCTACTACCTGCAACGACCCAAGGCCGCGAAGCGGCCCGGCGCACGGCCTCTACCGCCCACGGCAAACGCCCCCTGTCGAGGACGGCGCTCTGTCTCTATCCTAGTCCATGGACGCGCCGTAGGGCAGGACCATCCCGTGCAGGCGGGCATTGATCAGGGAGACATGGCAATGCGATTCTTTTTGGCAGGTATCATGCAGGGTTCGCACCTGGCGGCGACCTTGCATCATCAAGGATACCGTGGACACTTGCGCTCCTTGCTCGAACAGCATTTCCCGGCAGCGGAAATCCACGATCCATTGGCAGATCACGCCGACTCACTATCGTACGACGACGCACGGGGCCGCCAGGTGTTTTTTCATCACTGCGAGTTGTGCCGCGAAGTGGACGTCGTGCTTGCATTTGTGCCCGAGGCCTCGATGGGCACTGCAATCGAAATGTGGGAGGCCCACCGGCACGGCCGCGTGGTGGTGACGATCAGTCCGATGTCGCACAACTGGGTGGTAAAGTTTCTCAGCCACGCCGTGTATACCGATGTCGAGGCGTTGGAAGCCGCGCTTGTCAGTGGAGACTTGGAACGGCGGATTCACGGCGCAAAAAGCAGATAGCGAAGCTCACCCACAACGTCAGCCGGTTCTCGCGGCGGTCCGTACCGGTCGAGTTCGACTTCCCAGTGATTCGCCGGGGCTATTTCATCGAACGGATGATGGCTCGGGCTTGTTCCTCGGTGAAGTCGTCGGAGTCGAGCTGCATGAAGAGCATCGCGGGGCCGCCCTTCCCATCAAATGCACCGATGGCTTGCCATACCTCGCGGTCATCGTCACGCACTTTGCCGTGCCCGAATTTGAATTCGGCCGCGCTGCCGTTGATCTCCATGGTGATCTCTTCGGACTTTTCCAACTCGACTTCTTCCCAGTCTTGCCTTCCCGATTGATGGAGTTGCTGCTCGAATTGTCCTTTGAGCATGTCGCGGTTGGCAAAGCCCGAATCCATTTGGAAGAGGAACACGACGCTTGCAGGGTTCTCGTGTTGCGCCTTGTCTCCGTAGATCGCCATGGTCATCATCTTGCGATTGACGATCGGCATCGTCCAATCGAGCGACACCTGGGGCTTGAGCGGTGGCGGAATCTCAATGCTCACGATGCTTTCGGTGACCTTGCGGATGGTCTCCGGGTCGTCGCTGGCGGCGTGCGAAAAACTGCGGCCGAACGTAAATGCCATGATGGCAAAGCCGCCGCAGCAAAGGAGGGCCAATACGCCGCAGCCAATGCCCACGCCGAGCAGCACCTTCGTGCCGCCGCTCATCCCTGGCCTGACCGTTTCGGGGCTATCGAACGGATTCGGTTGTTCGGGCATCGACATGCTCTTGTTCCTCGACGCATTGATGAATGAAACGGACGCGACCGCCGCGGGTCGTGAGGCGCATTGTGAGATTCTGGGGGAAAACTGTCAATTTGTGCTCCGCCCAACGATCGCCCCGGCATGTGGCCGCTGGAGCGTCGTACAGTCTGGGCAACCGGTCGCGTATAATCCATCCGGAAATGCGTTTTTGAACGTCAGATTCGCTTTGGTACTGATTGTCCGATGAACCATCTGCTCGACCTGGCAGCCGTAGATCTCGACGCTTGGTTGGCCGCACACGGTCAGCCTCGATATCGCAACGCGCAGATCCACCGCTGGTTATTCGCCGGCCGGGCCGCGAGCTTTGACGCGATGACCGATTTGCCCGCTTCTTTGCGAGAGTTGCTGGCAGCCGAGTTCCGTGTGTGGTCGACCGAAGTGCCCCTGCACAAAGTTACCGATGACGGCACGGAAAAACTCCTTGTGCAACTTTTCGATGGCCAACAAATCGAGTGCGTGTTGCTGCGCGACGCAGGTCGCCGCACGATTTGCATCAGCACGCAGGTCGGCTGTGCCATGGGTTGCGTGTTTTGTGCCAGCGGCCTGGCCGGTGTCGCCCGCAATTTGACGGCCGGTGAGATTGTCGAGCAGATGCTGCGACTCGACCGCTTGTTACCGACGGACGAGCGGCTGAGCCACATCGTGGTAATGGGAATGGGCGAACCGTTGGCGAATCTGGACCAGTTGCTTCCGGCACTTCGGCAGGCCAGCGCCGCTGACGGTCTGGGAATCAGTCCCCGGCGGATCACGATCTCGACTGTCGGGCTGCCGGAGGCGATTCACCGCCTGGCTGATGAAAAATCGCGTTACAACCTGGCGGTGTCGCTGCATGCGCCCGACGATGCATTGCGACACGAACTGGTCAAGGTGAGCAAGAACATCCCGCTGGCGGACATCCTTGACGCGGCCGATCGCTACTTTGAAGTTTCAGGCCGGCGATTGACGTTCGAGTACGTGCTGTTAGCCGGACGCAATGATCAGCCCGATCACGCTCGGCGGTTGGCCGCCTTGATTCGCGGCCGCACGGCACTCGTCAACGTGATTCCCTACAACCCGGTGGCCGGACTCCCATATCAGACCCCCTCGCCGGGTGATGTCAGTCGGTTTGTAGAGGTGCTTCGTTTTGCAGGCCTGAACGTTCAGGTTCGCGAGCGAAAGGGAGACAAAATCGACGCGGCATGCGGTCAACTTCGTCGTGCAAATATAGATATTAAAATGGCTTACAAGATTTTATAGTCATTTGGTGGTTCGACTTTTTGAGCGATGCACAACCATTGTTTGACGCCGTGTTGCGCAAAAAAACAACATAAAATTTGCATTTACAATTTTCGTTCGTTACCATGCGACCGGCCCAAAACCGTCGGGTGGACACGATCCGCATTCGAGTCGAAAAGGGGACGCTAGCCACGTCATCTCAAGCAATTCTGGAGAGAAACAATGCGACCGCAAATCTTCCTAGGGGTCTGCGGTGCAAAAGAGTGGGGATTAAGAATCTCAGCTTGGATCATCACAAGTTTTTCTCTGTCGCGCGTAGGAATTTGTGCCTGCCTCGCTGCACGCTTACTTGGGAGAACGCAGACAATGAACGTCGCTATTGCATCATCCTGTCGGCATTTAGCCACTCTGACTCACCTTGCCCTTGCCGCCGTCGCGTGCATCGCGATCGTTACGTCGCCTGGCCGTGTATTTGCCGACGACTTGGTTCCGCCCCCCTGGCGCGGCGAGCCACTGACCACGGTTGCCGCGTGGGATTTTCTGACGCCTAACGGTGGTCCTCCCGATGCGCTATTACCGCCGCCGGTCGTTGGCGATGGGGGAGGTCTACCCAGCGTGACGCCCTTGGGCGGCATCATCTGGGATCCCGTGTTCAATGGATCGTGGATCGGCAACACCGGCGGTGCTCTCCAGTTCAGCATTCCGAATTGGATCGACACGGAGCCATGGAAGCAATTGTGGGTGCAGATTACCTACCAGCCAAATCCCACGCTGCCGCCGCCGGGCCTCTCGAACATCCTGGGATCGATTCCGGGTGGCACGGTCAGCAGCAGTTTCGTGAGTGCGAACGACGTGCTGATTGACCCCTTGAACAATCTCTACCATCGCACCGAGGTGTGGAATCTTTTCCCGAATCCGTACTCGGAGACGTTTGACATCTTCATCCAGCCGGATGTCGTCGTTGCTCAGGTGGTTGTCGATACGATTTCCGCGCCGGAGCCGAGTACGTTGTGCCTGGCTGCGCTGGGACTAACGCTGGTGGGCGTTTGTCGTTGGCGCCGCAAACGCTAGGCAGATTCTTTTCGATTGATCTTGCGTGCAGCCGAGAAAGAACCTTGGTTGCACGTTTTTTTTGCGCATCCAGACGAGGCTCAATCAATGGGCAACTTCATTGTCCAGAGGACGGCTTGTTTGATCAGCCGCGGGTATTCTGGAAGCTGCCAGTTGTCATCGAAGTGCAGGCCGCTGTAGCCGAATGACCTGCCGCCGTCTGGACGTTGCCACGCCCAGGCGACGATTTCTGGCTGTCCATCGATCATCGCCTGCATGACCGGCTTGACGCCCGGGGTCGCATCGACGAATTTGAGCCGGTAGTAGAACTCTTCACGCAGTTGCAGCGGGTGAAGACCGGTTGCGATGGGATGGATCGGTTCGGCCGGTCGCAATTCCGTGCGGACCACCATGTACTTGCGGTCGGGACCGCCGTGGCAACCGCCAAAGAGTTGTAGGAATGGCTCGATGGGTTTAGTTTCGCGCGTGCCCATGGCCCAGTGCAAGGCGACAAACCCGCCGCCTCGCGCGGCAAGTTGCGTCAACGCATCGTGGCGCCGTGGGTCGGTCAGACACCACTTGGCGCCTTCGGACAAGAAGATCACGATGCCGTCGGCTTCGCTGATCAGCCGCGGTCCGTCGGGCCAGGGTTCGTCGGCCTTGGCGACGGTAATCTTCAAGTCGGTGTTCGGTTCGAGCAATTTGGCCAGCCGCTCGACGCCGGGCATGTATTCGTGCGTGCCCGCCGGATGCCCGTCCGGACTTTGGCCTACCAGAAGAAGCTTGCGCGGCTCGTCGGCGTCCGACGACGGCATTGATGCACCCAGGGCCAGCAGGGCTAACAGCAACGGTGCGAATTTCATTGTGCGTCCTCGCTTGCGCAAAGAAAAACTGCCAATGACCCGGCAGGATCACTGGCAGTGATTGTAGCCCTACCTGCCAAGCAGCGGGACGATGCTCGGCAGCGTCTTGTCGCATACTGTTAGAAGCTGGCGACAACGGCGGCGTTGGCGTGCCGCTTCACGAAGGCCAGGTCGGCTTGGGACAGCCTTCCGTACGGCACGGTCGTGAACTTGCCGTTCTCCTTGAGAATTCGCACGTGCGTCGGTCCTACAACGACCAGCCGCCCGCGGACCCGATACTTGCCTGTATTGTCGGTCCACAGCCGCGTCGCGGCGTCTTGGCGCGGAAGCTCGGTTTTGACTTCCGACACGTTTGCAACCGGCGTCGGTGCTTCTTTGACCGGCGTTGGGGCCGGTTCAACCGCCGCGCTCATTGGCGATTCGGGCTGCGGATCGCTGAACAGGTCTTCGATTTCCTTGTTTTCCGGAGTGGCCGGCGCCGGGATGTGGGCTTCGCCCGATGCCGCATTCTTGTCGTCCAGATCCTTGAACAAATCGTCGACCTCGTCTTTCGGCTTGTCGGCCGGCGGAGCGGGGGCCGGGTCTTTGAATAGGTCTTCAACGTCGGACGGCGGTGCTTCGGGCTTTGTTTCGGCCGGCATCGCCGGCTCCGCTGCTGGCTCGCTAAACAGGTCCTCCACCTCGGACTTCGCCGCTGGTGCTTCTGCGGGGGCCTTTTCAGCTGGCGCCGGTTCGGTTGGAAGTCCAAGCCGTTCTTCGGCAGGAGCCGCGGGCATCGGTTTTTCGGGGGCTGGCGCTGGTTCGAACGCGGGTGCTTCAAACGGCTCTGGTGCCGGCTGCGTCGGAGCTGCGGGCGTTGTTGGTTCAATCGTCGGTTGCGGGGTCGGTGATTCGGCCGGCGCGTGGTCCGGCACGCGATTGGTCGTGACCGGTCCACCGGTCCTTTCACCACCGGCGGAACAGTCGGCCGGCACGCTGCCACAATATGTCGGCTCATAATAGACCGGGCCGCAATACCTTGGCGCACAGTACGCCGGCGCGCAATAGACCGGGCCGCAATAGGTGCGACACCGCCAGCGACAGGCCGAAGCCGGATTGGCGACCATCATGAGAGCCGCCGCCCATACGAGAATCGATTTTCCAGCCCGCATTCCTATCCCTCCCGAGGCGTCAAAGTGAACGCTATCATCCCAAATTGAGCATTCATGCTAGCTTTGCGGTTTCCCCTCCGCAACACTCTTCAAACGAGTTTACATCGCGTTTTTGCGACTGCGACTGCGGGTTCCGGGAATAACGCATTGCGCAATTATCACAAGGATTCCGGTCGTGGCCGGTGTTGGGCCTTTGGACGGGGGACAGTCTGCGGCTGGGCGCAGAAAAAGAGCCGGCCGAAGAAGGGCTCCGGCCGGCTCCACTCTTAACAGGTCTCAGAAACGTGGCTGTCTAACGTGCCCTGGAATCGAGAGGTTCCGATTCTCAGGCAGGCAGCCCGTCGGCTGCTCGTTAAACGAGCCACCTCTGTATACCACTAGACATAGGGTCACCTCCTTTCCAACCAAGGCCATCCCGAAGTTCCCGCCAGCCCTGACCGGCGGCGTCTCCGGGCCGTTGGTCCCGCCGAACCACGTTAGCTCGGCACAGCTTCATGGTATTCAGGCGGCGCAGGCGGGGTCAAGAGCGGCCCCAACTGCCAACTCCCCACCCTAGTCCCGCGGCACCCGCCGAGATCCCAAGCTCGACACCGCGGGCTGCCCTGAGGGTTCGCGCCAGCCTCGGTGGATTTGCGGTTCTCAATCGAATCGGAGGGCACCCTGCAACCTATTGCCGCAAGGTTTTGAACTTTCAGCAGGGCTTTACGTCAGACGGCAGATAAAACATTTCAGATATTCACTTTCGAGGCAAGTCACGCTCGTGGGGTGGTCGGCCGAAGCGCCGCGCGTTTCGAGCACTTGGATATCGCGACCCGTCTGCTCGGCAACCCCCAATAGCATGAAGAAAAAATCCTCGCGAGTGACGTGACCTGAGCAACTGCAGGTGACGAGGATACCGCCTGGTTCAAGCAGTTCCACTGCCTGCCGGTTGAGGCGGTGATAGGCCCGGAGAGCATCGACAACTGAGCCGCGACTGCGCGAATTTGGGCGGGTCGAGAATCACGGCTCCGAACTTCTCGCCGTTGTCACGCAAGGCATCCAGTGCTTTGAAACTATCGGACGCTTCGAAACGCGTGTTGGTCACCTGATTCAGTTCGGCATTCGCTTGCGCCAGAGCGACCGCCTTGGCGCTGGAATCGAAACCGATCACTTCCCGAGCCTGGCCATGCCGGGCAGCATTAAGACTGAAACCGCCGCTGTAGCAGAACATGTCGAGGACGCGCCGATTGCGAAAGTAGCGCGCCGCCGCCAGGCGGTTATCGCGCTGATCAACATAGAAGCCCGTTTTCTGCCCTTCAGCCAGATCGACGCCATACCTCAAATCGTTTTCGGTGATGAACACCGGGCCTTGCGGCGCGTCGCCCCAATACAAGCCATCGCGCAGTTCGATCCCCTCCGCGCTGGCGACGCCCTTTTCGGTGCGGATGAAAATACCGCGCGGCTGGATGAGTTCCCGCAGTTGGCCCACGATTTCCTCAAGCCGCCGTGCGATCCCCAAACCGGTCACTTGCACGGCCAGCCAGTCGGCGTAGCGATCGACGACCAGTCCGCTCAGCCCGTCCGCCTCGCTAAAGACAAGTCGGGCGGCACCGTCGCGGGCATCGAGTCCTAGCGAGTGCCGCAGTGCGAGAGCCGTTTCCAGCTTGCTCCGCCAGAACGCTTCGGCGAGTGGCTGATTGATGTCCCAAGTGTAGAGTCGCACGCGAATTCGGCTGCGGCTGTTGAAAATCCCGCGGGCCACGAATTTGCCAGCATCGCTGATCAGATCGACAACATCGCCGTCAGCAGCGTCGCCTGCGACACGCGCCACCGCCGAATCGAGCACCCACGGGTGCCGGCCATAAAACGGTCGTGCCTTGCGCGGCTTGAGAGTGACCTGCGAGGTGGCAAAGCCGACAGCGGTTTCACGCGGCGCAGCCTCGCATGGTTCGGCCACGGGGGAGGATTCGACAGAATCAGACATGGAAATGCCGGGTGACACAGGTGCTGGAGAGGCAAGTACGATCTGCATCATCGGAAACTTAGCGCGCGCTGTAAACGGGGCGAACTCCAGTTTGATCGCGACGTTGTCCCCGCATATCCTGAATCGCGGCATTTTGCCGTTCCGCCCCGTTGGCTTCTTCAAGTTTTGAGGGCCGTGCTCATGCTGCAAAGTCTGTTATTCTCGCTTCTCATGGTGGCCGTCGTGGCTTCGGTCGTTTCGGCCGACTCGCCCGTGCCGAATGTTGTGCTGGCGATACATGGCGGCGCGGCTGGCGCCCGGGCGGAGCTCTCGCCAGAGCTCGAAAAGTTGGTGCGAGCCGACATGCAACGGGCTCTGGAAACCGGCCAAGCGGTGCTCAAGCGATCTGGCGGCACGGCACTCGACGCCGTCGAGGCGGCGGTGCGGGTATTGGAAGACTCGCCCCACTTTAATGCTGGCAAAGGCGCGGTGTTCACGCACGAAGGCCAGAACGAGATGGACGCCTCGATCATGGACGGCCGCAACCTGCAGGCAGGAGCCGTTGCCAGTGTCACGGTCATCAAGAATCCGGTCACCGCGGCCCGCGCCGTGATGGAGAAGACGAAGCACGTGATTCTTGCCGGACGGGGCGCCGAAGTGTTCGCCGCCAAGGTGGGCTTGGAAACCGTCGATCCGGCCTACTTCTGGACCGAACGACGCTGGCGGCAAATTCAAAAAGTTTGGCAGCGTGAAGCCGAGGAGGCCAAGCGGCAAGCGAGTACCGAGCTGACGGAGAAAGAACCCTGGGGAACTGTCGGAGCCGTTGCCCGCGACACGGCAGGCAATTTGGCGGCCGCCACCTCGACCGGTGGCCGCAACAACAAGATGTACGGCCGCATCGGCGACTCACCGATCGTCGGTGCCGGCACCTATGCCGAGAATGGCGTGTGTGCGGTGTCCGGGACCGGCGAGGGCGAATACTTCATTCGCTACGCCGCCTGCCACGACATCGCCGCGCTGATGAAATACAGGGGAATGTCGATCGAAGCGGCGGCCGCCGAAGTGATCCAAAAGAAGCTCAAACCGGCCGGCGGCGAAGGGGGTGTGATCGCCCTCGGCGCGGATGGTCAATTCACGGCCCCGTTCAATACGCCCGGCTTGTTCCGAGGCTACGTTACATCCGATGGACGGACAATGGTGATGCTGTACGACGATTGAGGGTATACTGAACAGCCACCGCCAAACCTCAATCGAGCCCCACCGCTGAGTTGCACCGATGAAGTTCCCTGTTCTACCCGTTCTGTTTCTGTCCCTCGCCGCTAGCCTGGTAGCGGCGCCGCTTGCCGAAGCGGCCGATGATATTCAATTCGAGCGAGTGATTGGCCCCGAATATCCCGGCAAGTATAAGCATCCGGCGACAATCGAAGAGTTCGACAACGGCGACTTATACATCGCGTATTACGGTGGCGACGGCGAGTATGCCGACGTGACCGCCGACTACGGCATGCGCAAGAAGGTGGGCGAATCCAAATGGTCTGAGCCCGAGGTCATTGCCGACACGCCCTTCTATTCCGACGGCAACGCCGTGGTGTGGCAAGCCCCCGACGGCGTCGTGTGGTTGTTTTACGTCGTGCGGTTCGGCGATACCTGGAGCACGTCGCGAATCGCTGCCAAGCTTTCGCATGATCGCGGACATACCTGGAGCGATTCCTTTTTGGTGGCCCTCGAAGAAGGCATGATGGTTCGCAGCCGACCTCTGTTGCTCGAGAGCGGCGAGTATCTGCTACCGGTCTATCGTGAAACCGGGCACGATACCGAACTGGTGGGTTCGGACAGCGTGTCGCTGTTCTTGCGATTCAATCCGAAGACCAAGCGATGGAACCGCTCGGAGCCGATTCGCTCGAAGCGCGGCAATATTCAGCCGTCGGTGGTTCAATTGACCGAGAACGACCTGCTAGCCTATTGTCGCCGTGGGGGCGGTTATGGCCCGGGGACCGAGGGATTCATCGTCCGGGCTGAGTCGCACGATGGCGGGCAAACTTGGAGCGAAGGAACCGACACTGAGTTTCCCAATCCAAACGCCGCCGTCGACCTGCTGAAGCTGAAGAATGGACATTTGCTGCTCGTGTACAACGACAGCCCAGTCAACAGGACGCCCTTGACCGCCGCCATTTCGACCGACGGCGGCAAGACCTGGCCACACCGCCGGAATATCGCGACCGGTGACTTTGACTATGCCTATCCGTATGCCATTCAGGGCAAGGACGGCAAGATTCGCCTGGTGTACACATCGCACGCGCGGAGCCAGATTAACGTGGCTACGTTCGACGAATCGGCAATCACAGGGGGTAGGCCGTAGTCAAACTCTGATTGCGAAGCGATCTTTTCGCAGCCTGACCGGACGGCGGCCAGCCATCGCGCAAGGGGACTCGCTATTGCTTGACGCCCGCGCGACCGGCATCCACAATCGAACTCGCCGCCCGCGTGCGGTGGCCAACCATCATCGTCCGCTCTCCCCGGGATCTTCCAAGTCATGCATCGCTCAACTTCGTCCTGGTTTCGCTTCGCCGTTTTGTTTGGATTCGTTACTCTCGCCGCGTCGCTCTCGGCGCGTGCCGAAACCTGGGCCGAAAAACTCGGCTATCCCTCGGGCAAGATCGTTCTGATCCTGCATGCCGACGACATTGGCATGTGCTACGAGGCGAACGACGCGGCCAAGAACTACCTGTCGAACGGGCGGATTCAATCGGCCGCAATGATGGTCCCCTGCCCTTGGTTCAACGAAATCGCCAATTGGTACAAGGAGAATCCGCAGCACGACATGGGGCTGCACTTGGCGATGAACAGCGAATGGAAGTGGTACCGCTGGCCGCCCGTGGCCGGCAAGGACAAGGTACCCGGCATGGTCGACGAAGACGGCTATCTCCGTCGCGACGTGATCGACACAGCCACGCATGCCTCGGCCGAGGAGATCGAAACGGAAATCCGTGCTCAGGTCGAACGAGCCATTTCGCGCGGTATTCGCCCCAGCCATATCGACACCCACATGGGCACGCTCTACGCGCGTCCTGACTATACGAAGGCCTACATGACCGTGGCGGAGGAGTACCACATTCCCGCGATGGTCGTGGAGCCGACGCCCGCTGTGATTGAAAAGTTTCGCAAGAAGGGCTACCCGATCACGAAACAAGGCCTGGAGTTGATGCAGAACTATAAGCTGCCGAAGCTCGACGACTTCAACTCCACGCTCGACGGAGAAAATTACGAAGACAAGAAACAGAAGTTTTACGAACTCATGCGTTCGCTTTCGCCGGGGTTGAACGAGATTATCTTTCATCCCTCCACGCTGACCGAGGGTCTCAAGCACATTACTGGCAGCTGGCGACAACGAAGCTGGGAAGCCCAGATGTTCGACGACCCGGACGTGCTGGCTTTCTTCGAACGCGAGGGAGTGCTGTTCACCAACTGGAAGGAAATCATGAAACGTTTTGACGAAAAGTACCCGTCGGAAAAGGCCGCGTCGAAGTGACGGAGTGCCCAGTTGGAGCGGTGCCACGAGTCACGGAATTCACTCGGCCACGCGACTTATTCGCGTGACGTATTCGAGCCGGCCGCCACAGTCGCGCGACGGCCGAGCAGATTGAGCTTGAATTGACGAATGACGTCAGGCGTGATACGGCGGCCTTGATGGTCTTCTAGAAAAAGCGCATCTCTTGGACACTGGACAATGCAGGCCGCGCAGCGCACGCATTGTTCGCCATGCACGAGGTCGATCTTCTTCGCCTTGGCTGCTGGTTCGAACACGCCCTCGGGGCAGACTTTCAAGCACACGAACGCACCGGTGCAGCGGTCCTTGTCCAGCGCGATGTGAAAGTCCGATTCGTCAAAATGATCGACCGCGTGATCGGGTGTCGAGCCGGTGTAATCGAAGGACAGCAGCCACGCGAGGCCGAACGCGATGACTCCGGCAGCGACGGTTGTCAGGGTGCTCCCGCCAGTGGTGAAAACGTAGGCGGAGGCCAGGCCCGTCGAAATTGCGGCCAGCACGACTTTGCGAGGGCCGGGGATCCACTCGAATACAAATAGGTAAACGGTCGCGGCCAAGATCCAGGTGAGAACCAGCACCGGTAAGAGCCACTCCCTCGCAAGGAGGCCAAAACCAATGGCCAACACGAGGCTGGTCGGTGCCGCCCAGGCGATCATCATTTCCAGCCGCTCGCGCGGCGTGAAATGGGCGCGGCGCATCGCGGCGGTGGCTTGCTGTCCGGCGTTGAGAAAGGCCGGCAAATCCTTCGCGTAAACGGGACCAAATGCCACGCGCCAGCCGACGCGGCGAGCGACATCTTGCGCGACAACGCCCGTGCCGGCCAATTGCGGCAGAATCGCATGGCGGTGCTGAACGCGCTGTTCGATGCCCGAGGTCTTGATTGCGGTGACGACCTGATGCGTTCCGAAATGTCCGCCCGCCGCGGCACACCAGACGTTGACGCCCTGCGACGGCGCGACGATCAGCCAGGCGTCGTATCCCCGCATGGCGCGCAACAGGCGACGCACGGTCAAATCGTAGTTCCCCGTGATCAACACGGGACTCGTGGGTCCTGGGTTTCCGATGATTCGCAACCCGGTCTGCGTGGGCCACGGAAGCATGCGGAAGATGGTCTGAAGAACATCCAGCAATAGATGCACGAAGCGTTTGGGAAGTGTACGCATCATTCGGGCTCGGCAACGACTACCGTCAATGTTCGCATTAGGAAGAACCGTTCTTGCCGTACTTCGAAGCCAGCGCGATGTAATTCGCCGGGCAGATCGCGGATGGGCGCGAGACGCTGCCAACCAGAATCCAGCCCATTAGCGCTTGAGGCAGTCGCAGGACAAATTGCAACACTCGGGCCCAATAGGGCCGGGCAATCACTTCGTCGCCGACCACCAAAACTCCATTGTCGGCGAGCAGCTTTCTGGCCTGCTGGAACACATAGATTCGCTCATCGCTCGACATTTCTGACAGCGACAGGCTTGCCACGACCGCGTCGAAGGCGCCGTCGCCAAATGAGTCGATTTCCGCGGCGGTCTGTTCGACGAATTCAATCCCGGCATACTTCGTCAGTCGCTGACGGGCGATTTCAAGCATTTGCGGATTCTGGTCGACGCCGGTTACAATCGCGCCCAATTCGGCCATCAACCACGTAACCGTTCCCGTTCCGCAGCCGATTTCGAGCACCCTGGTGCCGGCCGAGCGCACCGCCGCGGTGGCGATGGCCCGATGAAGCTCGCGCACCCGTCCAAGCGTCAGTGCAATCATTCCCCAGTCGTAGCGATCGGGAGCCGACTCAAGCCATCGCATTAGCGCAAGTGTGCTCATGGCTGAAGGAGTCTCCAAATGGACCATGCCAAAAGACGCTCAAGTTGTCGACCGCGAGGAATCGCCCGCGCATCGGCCATGTACTGCAGTAGCAATCCGTCGACGATTGCAATGACAAGGCTCGAGGCGTGGTCCGCGCTGAGTTGCGTTCCAAACTGGCCAGCCCGCTGCCCTTCGGCAATAAGCGCGGCCAGGTCCTGACGGATCCGACGGTAAAACTTCCGGAACTGAGGACTCGTTACCGAGCGCAGATCGAGCACTGCCGGTCCGACCGCGGCCCACTCGTCCAGTACGCTTGTGAGCTGGCGGATTAACGTGTTTAGTCTCTGTTCAACGGGTCGGTCATCCTCCAAGGCTTCGCGGAACATCTTGGCTTCCCGCGCAAGCAGATCACTGGCGATATCCGCAATCAGCGTGGCCTTGTCGGAGTAGTAGTGGTAGAGACTTGAGCGGCCAATGCCCATCGCGTCGGCAACGTGAGCCAGGCCAGTGCCTTTGACGCCGCGCGCGGCAAATACCTCTGTCGCGGCCGCACGAATTTGACGCCGCAGGCTGTCGTGGTCGACGAGTTTCGGCATATCGAAGTCCCTCAACCTTATTTCGACAGTATTGTCGAAATAACACGTCGTGTCAACATCTTTGATTTCCGTCCGTCAATTGACGCTCCAACCCCGGCCGGCATGCGAGCGACGTCGCAAAAGGAAGTGGGCGCACCACGGGACGGCGCCGAGCAGGAACGGGCTGTCCGGGGGTTGCGATTTGAGCCGGCCAGTGCGCTCTATTAGGCTGGTAGCCAGCCCGCGTGCCAACCATTGCACTGGAGGTTTCCGTCGATGCTCCGAAGACTCCGTTTGTCTCTCCTGCTGGTCGTTACGTTGAACGTTGTGCCAGTTCATTCCGCTCCGGCGGCGCGGCCCAACATTGTCTGGATTTTCGTCGACGACATGTCGGCGAACTTTTCCTGCTATGGCGAGACGGCCATCAAGACGCCTTACGTCGATCGCTTGGCACGAGAGGGTACGAGGTTTACCAGGGCGTTTGTCACAGCTCCCGTATGTTCGCCGTGCCGCTCCGCATTGATCACCGGTTGCTACCAAACCACCATCGGTGCGCATCATCACCGTAGCGGACGCGGTGAACTCAAGATTCATTTGCCAGACGGCGTGGAACCGGTGCCGGCGCTGTTCAAGCGGGCGGGATACTACACATGCATCGGTGGGCCAGGAGTTAAATCCGGGCGGCTGGGCAAAACCGACTACAACTTCGAGTGGGATCCGGCGATTTACGATGCAGGCGACTGGGCAGGCCGCCAGCCAGGCCAACCGTTCTTCATGCAAGTTGAGCTGCATGGCGGCAAGTACCGCGGCGCTCATCCCCAGCAATACGACGCCTGGGCGAAGCGGGTGTTTCGCGAACTAGGCAGCAACGTGTCACCCGAGGTGGTCGTTTTGCCGCCATACTATCCGCGCGACCCTGTGCTCGTGGAAGATTGGGCTCGTTATCTCGACTCCGTGCGTTACACCGACAAGGAAGTTGGCGACGTCATGATGCGGCTCGAAAACGAAGGAATCCTCGACGAGACGGTCGTGTTTTTCATGACCGATCACGGTATCAGCCATGCCCGCGGAAAACAGTTCCTGTACGACGAAGGAATTCACGTGCCGTTTGTGATTCGTGGGCCGGGTATCCCGGCCGGTGCCGTTCGCGACGATCTGATCGAGCACATTGATATGACCGCGACATCATTGGCGCTCGCCGGCATCGACGTGCCCAAGTGGATGCAAGGCCGCGATCTGTTGGCGACGGACTATCGGCCGCGCGACGCGGTATTCTCCGCTCGCGACCGTTGCGATGAGACGGTGGAGCACATTCGTGCCGTGCGCACCGAGCAGTTTAAGTACATCCGCAACTATCTGAACCAACGACCACACTTGCAGCCAAACGCATACAAGGACGGCAAAGCGATCATTCAGCGGCTGCGCGAGCTGCACGCAGACGGTCAACTCAATCAACTTCAAGAGAAGCTGCTGTTTGCTCCCACGCGTCCGGCCGAGGAGTTGTACGACCTCGAAGCGGATCCGCATGAGTTGACGAACCTGGCCGACAATCCGGATTATTCGGCGGTGCTTGGGCAACTTCGCGAGCGTCTTGCGGCTTGGGAGACGTCCACCGGTGACTTCGGACGCCAGCCCGAACCGGAGGCGATGTACGACAGCGACATGGCCGTGTACCTGGGGGGGCGGCGGAAGTCGGCCAAGGGGCCAAGTGACACCGAGCGAAATATTGAACTCATGAAGCGCTCGGCGCGCGAAGGGAATTGACTGGGAAAGCGCCTCGGGGCGACGATCCGTGCAACCGCGGAATGCTGGCAGCCTGGAGGGGGAGCCCGGATTTTCGACGGGGTGGTTTCGGACTGCGGGGATGATCTGTTAAAGAACCACTGGAAGGAACTCGCGGCCGCTGAATCTTGGCATTCGCTCCACATATTTGCCGTGGAGCGTAATACCGGACGGTGATTGGCGTATTTGCGCTAAAAATCCTTAAGTTCGGGAATTTTCTGGTTGCAGTCCGTTTTATCGTTGACATAATGTGTCACATGGTTGATTTCGGCGGTGTGCCATCAAGTTATGGCATTTTGGATGAATCGCCGAGACCGGAAATCTATCGATGCAAGAGCCAAAGCACGTGGAAGGGTCGCTGATGAAGACCACCCGGACCGCTATTGTGATCGGCACTCTTCTCTTAGCGCTAAACGCTGGCGACACTTTCAGTTATGCGGATCAGGTGGACGACCTGTTGGCAGGTAAGCCCGTGACGATCAGCACCACGGCCGAGCCGCAGACCGGAACCAGCGACGCGGAAGTTTCCGTGTCAACAGGTGATCGGCCGGCTGTTACGCCAGGCACGCTCTCCGAAGACTCATGGCCAGTGACATTGGCTGAACCGTCGCACGTTGGAATCGACGACGATGGGCTTGCCGCCAAGTCGAGCCACGGTGCAACTGCCCCTCCAGGGATGATCAGCGTGGTCCCCGAGCCATCGGCGATTGCCTTGGCCGTCGGTGCGCTGGTGTATTTCCTCATCTTTTTCCGTCGTCGCTACGCACTCTAGTCCGTCGCTCAGACGGCGTGGCTTCGCGACAAGTCCCTGTTTTGGGGTTGCGAACTCGACGTTCACCGTGCGCCGAATCTCCACGGGCGGGCTCCGGTTGAATGATTCGGGTTGTTCAGTCAACTATTTGGCTGTGCGTTTGTGGCTGGTCGAGTCGCTTCTCGGATCGCTACAACCTCGAGCACCGGAGCCGGGACGATTTTCGCAACCGCAGCAAACTGCCGGCACGCCAGGACGTTGGGCCTTGCGTTAGGCATGTGGTTTGCGTCTGATACACGAAACTTAAGATAAGCAGGCGTTTTGCGGTTGAATTGCCTATTCGTTCGACGGCCCCTGCCCTGTTGCTGGGCACCGGCCGGCACGATCGTCTATTCGATCAGAGGGAAGCGCGGCCGCGCAAGAGATGAATCTTTAGGAGGCGTACGATGGTCAAGTTCGACGCCTATCAAACCGGCGGATTCTACGACGAGATGTTCGAGTCCGACGGCCACCCTCGGCCGCTCGCGCAGATGCTCACGCAGCGTCTAAGCGCGCTGTCGGACGGCGAACTCGAGCGGCGGCAGAAGGCCGCCGATCTGGCCCTGCTAAATATGGGCATCACGTTCAACGTCTACGGTCACGAGGCCGGTACGGAGAAGGTGTGGCCGTTTGACATCGTGCCGCGCATCATTTCCTCGCGAGAGTGGCACCACGTCGAACGTGGCTTGAAACAGCGCATCCAGGCGCTCAATCTGTTCATCGACGACATTTACCATGAGCGGCGGATCATCAAGGAAGGGGTTGTTCCCGACTGGTTGATCGACTCCGGGAAGAATTTGCTCTCGCGCTGCGCCGGACTCGACCCGCCGCACGGTATTTGGTGCCACATCACGGGTACGGACCTCGTGCGTGACGGCGATGGGCAATTCTATGTGCTTGAAGACAACCTCCGCTGTCCGTCGGGCGTGTCGTATGTGCTCGAAAATCGCGAAGTGATGAAGCGGACGTTTCCGCAGATCTTCGAAGGGCTGTCGATTCAACCCGTCGAGGATTATCCAGAACAACTGCTGCGCATGTTGCAGTACATTGCGCCGCCGTCGGTCGGCGATCCGAACGTCGTGGTGATGACGCCGGGCATCTACAACTCGGCTTACTTCGAGCATTGCTTCCTGGCCCAGCAAATGGGCGTCGAACTGGTGCAGGGTTCGGACCTGGTGGTGATTGACGGCTATGTCTACATGCGCACCACGAGTGGTTTCGAGCGCGTGGACGTGATTTATCGTCGACTCGATGACGATTTTCTCGACCCGCTAACGTTCCGCGCCGATTCGACGCTAGGTGTGCCAGGGTTGATCGACGTGTATCGATCGGGGCGCGTAGCACTGGCGAATGCCCCCGGCACTGGCATTGCCGACGACAAAGCCGTGTATGCCTATGTGCCCGACATGATCAAGTACTACTTGGGTGAAGACATTCTGTTGCCCAATGTGCCGACATTCGTATGCGGCGATCCGCAACAATGCGAGCACGTGCTGATCAACATCGACAAACTTGTCGTCAAGCCGGCGAATGAGTCGGGCGGCTATGGCATCTTGCTCGGCCCCAAGGCCTCTCGAGAGGAACACGACAAGTACCGCGAGCTGATCCGTGCCAACCCGCGAAACTATGTGGCTCAGCCGATGCTGTCGCTGTCGCAGGTGCCCACGGTTGTGGAAGACAAGCTCGAAGGTCGGCATGTCGATTTGCGGCCTTATATCCTCTATGGCAAGGATATCTACGTGCTACCTGGCGGACTGACGCGCGTCGCGCTGAAGAAGGGCTCGCTGGTGGTGAACTCGTCGCAGGGTGGCGGTAGCAAGGATACGTGGGTCTTGAAAAACGGCTGTCTCAAATAAGGCGGTGCTTGGCCCATGCTGAGTCGTGTGGCGGATTCGATCTTTTGGATGAGCCGGTACATTGAGCGCGCCGAGAACGTGGCGCGGTTCATCGATGTCAACCTGCAGTTGGCCATGGACGTCGGCGCCGAGGAGATCCACCCGGCCGATCAGTGGGCGCCGCTGGTCGTAACGACCGGCGACGACGAGCTGTTTCGCGAACTCTATGGCGAGCCTGACCGCCACAAGGCGATTGAGTTTCTGACCTTTGACCAGCGCAACCCGAATTCGATACTGTCCTGCTTGCGGATGGCACGCGAGAACGCCCGCACGGTGCGCGAAATGATCAGTTCCTCGATGTGGGAGGAGCTCAATAAATTCTTTCTGATGGTGCGTTCGGCAAAGTCCAACCCCAACATTTGGGATTCGGCCTACGAGTTCTTCAACGAGGTAAAACTCGCCAGCCACTTGTTGGAGGGAATTACCGTGGCCACGATGTCGCACGGCGAGGCTTGGCACTTCGCCCGCATGGGCCGGCTGTTGGAACGGGCCGACAAGACGTCCCGCATTCTGGACGTGAAATATTACGTGCTCCTGCCCGCCGCCGCCGACGTGGGCACTCCGCTCGACACGGTGCAGTGGTCGGCGCTGCTGGAAAGCGCCAGCGCGCTGGAAATGTACCGCAAACGATTTGGGCGAATCCTTCCAGTTCAGGTTGCGGATTTTCTGATTCTCGACCGCGAGTTCCCCCGCGCGATTCATTTCTGCCTGATCAAGGCCGAGGAGTCGCTCTTGTCAATCACGGGCGGCCAGCGCGGACATTTCCACACCATCCCCGAGAAGCGACTGGGTCGACTGCGCTCGCAACTCGACTACACTCAGATCAGCGAAATCATCGAGCAGGGTTTGCATGAATTCATCGATACGTTCCAGGTGCATTTGAACCAAGTGGGCGAAGCAATCCATGAGACGTTTTTCGCCATGCGCCCGGTAGGGCACGCACAACGTGCGTTTCAACAGTAACCGGAAAAAGACAGGGGCGGAGCGAAGGGATGCTGCCGATCCCGACGTTCGATTGCGACGCGATTGTCGGTGGCGCGGGTTGTTCGCACAACTCCAACGGAACGACGTTGTTGAGCGCGGGTGGGTTTGCTGGCCGTCGGGTATGACCTTCCGTGTGGGCGGGTATCTGCGATAATAGGGGGTCAGGCCACTTGTGGCTTTGATTCTCGACGAACGAACAACGGCGAATCTCTTGAAAACCAGCGACGAACGGCGCGGATGAACCCCTCGCAAGCTTCCCGTGCAAAGCCCGCCGCCGAGAGCCTCCTCGCCGGCTATCAACCGCTGCCAGGCGTGTATGACGAATTGGTCGACTCCGGCGGTACGCTCCGTCCGCAGTGGCAGGAATTCTTTCAATTGCTCAACGCGCTCGGGCGCGGCGAACTCGAACGCCGCTGGCAACATGCCAAACGTTTGATTCATGAGAACGGCATCACGTACAACGTGCACGGTGATCCGCAGGGGCGCGATCGACGCTGGGAACTCGACGCTCTGCCGCTCGTCATGCGCCATGCCGAGTGGACCGTCCTGTCCGCAGGGCTGACCCAGCGGGCGCGGTTGCTCAACGCGATCCTGGCCGATTTTTACGGGCCCCGGCAGCTAGTACGCGAAGGTCTGGTGCCGCCGGAGCTCGTGTTTGCCAATCCAGACTTCCTCCGGCCGTGTCATGATATCCGCGTACCTGAGGACTGCCACTTGCACCTTTACACGGCACATTTGGCACGATCGCCGGATGGCACGTGGTGGGTCGTGGCCGATCGCACGCAGGCGGCCGTCGGGCCAGGCTATGCGGTGGAGAATCGGATCGTCATTTCGCGGATGGTGCCGCACATCTTCCACCATTGCCAGGTTGAGCGGTTGGCGGGCTTCTTCATCAAGCTTCGCCAGCGGCTGGGAAGTCTGGCCGCAAGCCGCGGCCAATCGCCGCATATCGTGTTGCTCAGCCCCGGGCCCAGTAGCCCGACGTATTTCGAGGACTCGTATCTCGCGAGATATCTTGGCTACACGCTCGTAGAGGGCGAGGATCTGACGGTGCGCGACAACCGTGTGTTCCTAAAGACGCTGGGTGGCCTGGTTGGCGTCGACGCCGTGTTGCGTCGCGTGATGGATCAGGATTGCGATCCGCTCGAACTCGACGGACATTCGAGCGTGGGCGTGCCAGGTCTTGTGAACGCCACGAGGTCGGGTCAAGTTCTTGTCGCGAATTCGTTGGGAAGTGGGTTGGTGGAAACACCCGCCCTGATGGCCTTTCTGCCAGAGCTTTGCCGGCGTCTCGTGGGTGAGGAGCTGCAAATTCCGTCGGTGCGCACCTGGTGGTGCGGCGACGAGGATTCTCGCGAATTCGTGCTGGAGAATCTTGAACGGCTGGTGATTGGTCCAACCGTGCCGCATCCTGGCCGCAAGCCGGTGCACGCGGCGTCGCTCGAACCGGCCATGCGCCAAAGGCTGGCGGCTGAGATCCAGGCCTCGCCGGCGAAGTTCGTGGCCCAGGAGCTTGTCGTGCGGTCAACGGCCCCTGTCTGGAACGATGAGTCGCTAAAACCCGGACACATTGCGCTGCGAACGTTTCTCGTTGCCGGTGAAGGAGGGTACCACGTAATGCCCGGTGCGCTCGCCCACGTCAGCACGTCCCCCGCCACGCTAGGTGACTCTTTGTTCGTCGGCCATGGCAGCAAGGACGTGTGGGTGCTTGCCGACGGTCCGGTGGCGCCAGTCAGCCTGCTGCAAGCGCCGGGAACGCCGGTCGAACCGCGTCGTAGTGGCATCGATCTGCCGAGCCGCGTCGCCGACAATCTGTTCTGGCTCGGCCGGCATGTCGAACGGGCCGAAGGATCGGCGCGGTTGCTCCGCAGCATTTTCACGCGATTAATCAGCGAGACGGCTCCCGGTAGCCTGGGGGAACTTGCCCTGCTCTACCGTGCGCTCTGCGGGCCGTTGTCTCCCGCGCCTGACGAAATCTCCAGTCCGGGCACAGTCTCGACGATGGAGCTGCTCGTGATGGAGTTTCTCTACGACGAGCATCAGCCCGGAAGCCTACAATCAATTCTTGCGGAACTGGCCCGCGTGGCCAAGGTTGTGCGAGATCGGATATCGGTCGACTCGTGGCGAATTCTCAAGCGAGTGGACGACGACTTCCGGCCGTCATTTCCGCGCGGAAACGTTGCAGCCGCCGACGTGTTGGCAATGCTCAACCAGATGATCTTCAATTTTTCGGCATTTGCCGGCGTGGCGACCGAAAACATGACCCGCGGGCCCGGCTGGCAGTTTCTCGATTTGGGCCGCCGGATCGAGCGCGCGCTGGCGATGATTTCGCTACTGCGAGGCACCTTGTCCACGGCGTCCGGCGGCGAACACGCGGTGCTCGAAGCGCTTCTTGAGATCGCTGATAGCTCGATGACCTATCGCAACCGCTACGCCACCAACCTGCAATTGGCGCCGTTGTTGGATCTGCTGATCACCGACGAGACGAACCCTCGGGCCATCGCTTATCAACTTGCAGCCCTGGCCCACCACGTGGAGCGGTTGCCGCGCGCCGTGGGCGATCCGCTGCTGAGCGACGAGCAACGGCTCGTCCTTTCGGTCGTGTCGACCGTGCGCTTGGCCGACGTACACGCATTGGCCGATCCCGACGAACGGGGACAGCGCGGCAAGCTAGACAGGATGCTGGAAGATTCCGCGGGCAAGCTTCGCGATCTGGCCAGCGCTATTTCGCACAAGTATCTGGTCCATGCTGGACCGGCGCACCAATTGGCGGAAATCGGACGCGGATAGATCATGACTCCAGGCGCAAAACTCGGTTCGTCAAATGGCGCGACGCGAACGCGCTACCGCGTCTCGCATGCCACGCGCTACCTCTACAGCGAGGGGGTGCCGCTATGCCAGAACGAACTGCACGTCAAGCCGCGCGACACCGCCCGGCAAACGTGTCGCTCGCACCGGTTGGAAATCAATCCCCTGCCGCACAAGATCGACGAATCCCGCGACTACTTTGGCAACCCGATTCAATTCTTTACGATTCAAGATCGCCATCACGAATTGTCAGTGGCCGCGCACAGTGAAGTCGAGCTGCATACTGCGGAGTATTTGCCGCCCGATAAGACAACCGCGTGGGAGGAAATTGCCGGTCTGCAACGTGGTCCGGTGCGCGACGATTTGGAGGTGCGCCAATTCATCTATGATTCGCCGCACGTGACAGCACTTTTGTCGCTGGCCGATTTTGCGAAGCTTTCGTTCACGCCTGGGCGGCCGTGGCTCGATGCGTCGCTTGAGTTGATGGCTCGGATCCACGGCGATTTTTCGTACGATCCGACCGCCACCAACGTCGCCACGCCGCTGGAGACGGTGCTCGAAATGCGGCGCGGTGTGTGCCAGGATTTTGCCCACTTGCAAATCGGCTGCTTTCGATCTCTCGGACTACCAGCGCGTTACGTCAGTGGTTACTTGCTGACGACTCCCCCGCCCGGACAGCCGCGTCTGATTGGCGCGGACGCCTCGCACGCCTGGGTGTCGGCCTGGTGTCCGCGGTTCGGCTGGGTCGATTTCGATCCGACAAACAATGTCGTGCCGTCGCTCGAACACATCACGGTCGCCTGGGGTCGCGACTACAGCGACGTTTGTCCCATTAAAGGTGTCTTCATCGGCGGGGGAGAACATGCCATGAACGTCTCGGTCGACGTCGAACCGCTGCCGGTCTAATGGGCGGTTTGCGCTGAGCCCACCTAACCGCCAAGCTTCGGCGGCGGGCTGTCGAGCACCTGGACGTCGATGATCTCGTCGCGTCCGCCAGGACTTTGATAGCCGTAGAATTGGGTCGTCACGACGCGGCCTTGCAGACTGCGCCGCGCGGCTGTCTTGAAGAGGCTGCGAGTCGGCGGAAAGAGGAGCAGAATCGCGAGCGCGTCGCTAAGCAGGCCCGGAAGAATCAGCAGTAAAGCAGCTCCGGAAACTAGCACCGCGTCCAGCAGCGCGTCGCCGGGCATCTTGCCGCGCCGCACTTCATCGGATAGTCGACCCAATGCCCGTACGCCTTGCTGGCGCGCCAAGAACGTGCCGACGACACCGGCCACTACGAGCAGACCGACTACCGTAAGCAACGAGGTCTTCATCGCCAGCCAAACCAAGATGGCGACTTCGATGGCCGGCAGCAGGATCAACAGCAACAGCAATCGTCCAAGCACGTTCGGTCTCCGGGATTCAGCAACTCGGTGGTAGATAGTCCACCGAATTCTAGGCTGGTGACCGTACGGCGGGAACCCGGAACCCTCAAATACGTGCGAGGCGGCGGCTTACGATCACTTCGTGTTTGCCGCCGCTTCATAGCGAGTTGCGAGGTCCGCGCACCATTTGGCCTGTTCCGGGTCGCCGAGTTCTTCGTGCATGGCAGCCAGGTTGTTGTACGGGACGGCCAGTGAAGCGGCCTCGAGCGATCCTTCCTCGACCGCCTGTTCCATCAACTTGAGTCCCTGGTTTGTGAGTCGCAAGGCTTCGTGGCGATTTTGTTGATCCCAATAGGAAACGGCCATGCTTACAAACGCCTCGCCGTGCGTACCCGCGTTGATGGCGGCAGCCGGCACGGGGCTCTCCAGCAGAGGGGCCGCCCGGTCGAACCATACCACGGCCTGCGCATGATCCTTGCGCTCGGTGGCATACGCCACACCCAGGCGATAGTAGAGCGTGCCTCGTTCGTAGTTGTACATGGGCAACTTTTCGGCCACGGGCTGTGCTTCGTCGAAGAGCGAGCGTGCGAGCGCCCCAGAGTTGAACGCCTCGTCACTTTGGCCGCGGGCAATTTCAATTTCCACGACTTCGCTCAGCGCCCGACCCAACTGCCAGGCGAGTTCCGCGCGATAGGTCGAGTCTTTCGCGGCCTCGTAGAGTTTCTGGCCAAGCTGTCGCGTGCTGGCAACCCATTTACTGACGTCCGGCGGTTCGACGATGCCGCCAATGGCGTCCAGCGCGCCGAGGTACACCCGCAGTCGCATTTCCGCGCCTGCGTGTTCGCTGCGCATCAAGTCGTCGGCAAAGACGGCGGCGCGATCCACCCACTTGGCCACGGCCGTGGTCTTTTGTTGCCAGTGGCCTCTGCCAATGTCGTACGCCACGCCCAAGTGCGCGTCGAGCAGAAGTTCCTTGGCAGCGCGACGCATGCTACGCTCTGGATCGCCCAACAGCGGTTCGGCCAGTTGGATCGCCTGTTGGTGATACGTGATCGCGGTGGCGCAGTCGTTCAGATGCGAGTGTGCCAGGTAGTCTCCCCACAGGCACGACGCGCGGGCGGCGTCCAGGTCGTTGAGATCCGGCTCGCCGAGCAAATCGCGCAGGCGGTTGATTGCTTGCGGATAGTCGCCGGCCGCCGCCAGAATGCGTGCGAGCAGCAGACGATGCGAGGCCGTTTGCGGTTCGAGTTCGGCGGCCCGCTCCGCGCTTTGCAGCGCCTTGTTCAGTTCGCCTTGCTTGAGCAGCAGTTCGCCGCGCAAGTGGTGCGCCTGCGGATTGTCCGGGGCCAGGGTTAACGCTTGTTCCACGTCGGCCATACTCTCGGCGTAGCGGCCGCGCAGCCGGACTTCCGCCCGGGCCAAAAAGGGCTGAGCGTCGATCGATTCGATCAAAATCTGGAAAACCCTGGGCGGTTGCGAGCGCGGCAAATAGCCCAACAACACTCCGCGCTCTGGAAACGCCGCGCCAAGCAGATCCCCATGTTCGTCGTAGACGTCGACCGGCTCGACGTCCCCGAGTGCCAGCCGCTGTGCGACCGATGCCAGCGGAGCCGGCTGTTCGATATGGACGGTCAGAGAACTGACCACCGCTTCAAAGATCGTCGCACGTACGCGTCCGAGTTTGTCCAGGCGATACGTTTCGCGCGCGCCACCGGCGACACGTTGTGAAAGTTCGGGCTGGCCCCATTTCTCGTGCAGTTCATCTTGCGTGGTACTACCGGGATGCACTCCGTCGAGGGTGGCCGGATCGAGTGCGACGCGCTGCGGCATCGGTCCGCGAGGCTCGACGGGAACTAGCTCGGCAACTTTGGGCGATGGCGGTAGTGCCCCTGGTGCGGTGTCTCCTTCGAGCGGCTTAGACGATGGAGCGGGCTTTTCCGCATACGGGTCGTGAGTCTCGTTGGCTGGTTTGGTAGCCGGCAATACGGAGGCCGGTCGGGGTTTGACGGCCGAATCCTTCGCCGTCCTCTCCTTGGCGTTGTCGCGGACGATAACTTGCGGCGCCTCGGCGGGCTCGTCACTCGACGTCGTCGGCTCGTTTGCGTCGTCCGCAGTAGTCTCGATGGGTTCGCCGTCGCTTGACGGAGTTTCCGCATAAGGATCTTCGGCCTCGGGCATCGAGAAGGCCGTTTCGGACGTGAGCAATGGCCAACTGAGCACGACGAAGATCGCCGCGGGCATGAGCAAGTGAGAAAAATTCCACCGCATGACGGGTTCCTCCCTGAACCGGCATCATTGCGTTCGGCGAATTACGCGGACACGAGTTCACATGCGCGAGGCAACCGCCGCATCCCTCGGCCGAACGACTAAATTGGCTGCAAAGTATGACCCGGTCGGGAACTTGCGTCCAGATCAAGACAGTCGAATGCGCACTTCCGCCGCTTATAATGCTATCAGCTAGCGACCAGCAAACTGCGAAGCGCCAACGTGCCGGCGCGAGGGTCGTGGCGCGCGAGTGCTTCGGCAGCCGCCGCGAGCGCCGCAACATGGGTTGGCAAGAACGGCAATGCCTGATCGGGCGAGGGCTCTGTTGGCACCAGGTGTTGCGCAATCTCCGCGGTTAGCTCGTTCAAGCCCAGACCGTTCAGGGCACTTACGTGAATTCCATCGTGCTGGAGCCAGTTTTCGCCGGGGGGTAGGTCGCACTTGTTGACGACCCGAACTGAGCGAGGCCACTGCGCGGCGAAGGTTTCATCGTCCGCCGTCCAGGGCTTACTCCGATCGAAGACCAGGAGCACCAGATCGGCCTCGGCGGCGTGTCGGTGGCCCAGCTCGATGCCTGCTTTTTCAAGTTCTTCGTCGCCTGTTCGCATTCCGGCCGTATCCGACAGTTCGATGGGCCACCCTGCGATGGCTGTCGAACCGGTCACGACGTCGCGCGTTGTGCCCGCTGTCGAGTGAACGATAGCCCGGCGATAGCCCAACAGCGCGTTGATCAAGCTGCTCTTTCCGACGTTTGGCCGTCCGACCAGGACGACTCGCCAGGGGACGGTCAAGTGCATGCCGAGTTTGGACCAGCCGAGCAGTTCGTCGATGCTGCGTCGTGCCGCCGCGAGATCGTCAGAGGCAATCTGTGCCAAGACGGTCTCGATTGCCTGACGAAGAGCACCCTCGTGTTGCCGCCACAGCAGCAGAGCCGTGCGCTCGGTCGTCGCGCTGGCCAGCGCGATACGAGCATCGGCGACGAGCGGATCGACCGATTGCTGCCGGATCCACCCGGTCCATGGGATCTCTTCAAGGCCTAGCTCGGTCAGGGTCGAAATGATCGCGCGGACTGCGGCACGCCCCCCGTGGCAATGGATCTCGATCTGCGTATCAGACCGGCGGCAAACGACGACTTCCTCGCTGGCCGCGCTGGAAGGCCAGCGGCCGAAGGCGATTCGCCCGCAAGGTTGCTCCGCCAACAAACGCCTACCGGCGGGCTGAAACAAGTTGGAGACGGTTGATATGGCGGCGGGGCCTTCGACCAACAAACTGGCCACTGCCGCACGGCCGGGGGGCGTAAGCAACACGACTCGCGTGCCCGCGGGCATAGCTACCGCGACCTCTCGAGCGCGGCGATGGCGATGCCGGCCAATGTAAGGTGGGGCACGAACTGAGGTGGCCGGCTGCTTTCGTCGGCCAGCACACTGGCGAACAGCGGCCCCGCACCGCCAGTCAGAAAGATTTCCGCCTCGGTCGAGTTGGTCGTCAATTGACCGACCAGTTTTTGCACGGCTCCGACGGCACCCCAGTAGAGCCCAGAACACATCGCATCGTGTGTCGATCTGCCCAGCGCCGGGGGCGACTCGACGACCTCTACCAGCGGCAACAAGTCGGTGAACTCGTGCAGCGCACGGGCGCTCATGGAGATGCCTGGAAGAATTGCTCCGCCGGCGAACGCACCGGTACGTGAGACCAGGTCGACCGTGAGCGCGGTTCCCATGTCGATAATGATGGCCGGCTCGTTGCTGGCCCGAAGCCGGTTCACGGCGACCACGTTGGCGAGGCGATCCATACCGACGTGATCCGGTCGCTCCACGTCGGCCGAAACGGGCAAGTCCGTGTGTTCCATTTGCCAGATCCGAGGAACTCGACGTTCGGTGAGCCAGGCGACTAGATGAATGCAAGCGGGGCGGTTGACGCTGGCGATGGCCCATGTGTACTCGGCGGGCGATTCCGGCAGAAAAGAGTCGAGGTCCGCAGCGGACCAATCCCTCGCCATCGACAGTGTCCCTTGCGGATGCGGCAACGGCTCGGCCAGGGGCGTGGAGAATACGCCGAGCTTCAATCGCGTATTGCCGACGTCAACGGCCACCAGCGGAAACATCGGCTCAAATGGCATCGCTCAGCCCTCCGTGCGGGCGTCGAGTTCGCGGGTCAGTGCGTGTAGCAATCGATCCAGCCCTTGGCCCGTAACGGCGGAAATAGCCAGCACCTCACGGCCAAGCTGTCTTGCCAGAGTTTCGCGGACCTCCGCCGACCCGGGCAATTCGGCCTTGCTCACGACGACAATCTCCGGTCGCTGGGCCAAGGATTCATCATACTGCTCAAGTTCCCCATGCACGACACGATAGTTCTCAAGGGGATCGCTGCCATCGGCTGGCATGGGTTCGACCAAGTGCACCAAGATGCCGGCCCGCTGGATGTGCTTGAGAAACTCATGCCCCAAGCCCGCGCCGGTGTGGGCGCCCTCGATCAAACCCGGTATATCGGCCAGCACGAACGATCGATCCGGGCCGAGCGGCACGATGCCGAGGTTTGGGTGTTTGGTTGTAAATGGATAGGCTGCGATCTCGGGTCGTGCTCGCGAAAGGCGGCTGAGTAGCGTGCTCTTGCCCGCGTTGGGCTTGCCGACCAGCCCAACATCGGCAATGACCTTAAGTTCGAGCGAGATGAGCCGAGCTTCTGGTTCGCCGCCATGCGTAAATTGGCGAGGGGCCCGGTTGGTCGCGCTTTTGAATCGCAAGTTGCCTTTGCCCCCCTTGCCGCCGCGGGCCGCCACCACGCTATCCGCTTCGCGCGAGGTCCTTGATCACGTGTCCTCGGTCGGCGTCAATGACGAGTGTGCCGGGCGGTACCTGGATAATGAGATCGTGTCCGTTGCGACCGTGGCAGGCGGAACTGCCGCCCCGTTCGCCCGGCTCGGCTTTCCAGTGACGGCGTCCAGAGAGTCCCGCCAAGCTGTCGACACCCGCGGTCGCCACAATGATCACGTCTCCGCCCCTGCCGCCATCGCCGCCGTCGGGGCCGCCGCGCGGCACGAACTTTTCGCGGCGAAAACTGAGGCAACCGTCACCGCCGCGTCCGGCCTCGATGTGAATGCTGACGGAATCGACAAACATGGCGACTTTCTGAGCGATGCGAAGCGGCGACTGGAGCGCAACAGCAAAGCCCAGGGTGAAGCGTGCCCTGGGCTTGGTGACTTGGGTGTGTCCGCCCGGCATCCCTGAACCGGTGTGATGGCGACCGACAGTTAGGCAGCGCCGACCACGTTGACGCGGCGACCTTTCTGGTCGAACTCGACGACGCCGTCGGTTAAGGCAAACAGTGTGTAGTCGGTTCCCTGACCCACATTGCGCCCGGCCAGGAACTTCGTGCCAACCTGGCGAACCAGAATATTGCCGGCGCGGACCTGTTGGCCGGCATAGCGCTTGACGCCGCGGCGCTGAGCATTCGAATCGCGACCGTTTCGGCTGGAACCTTGTCCCTTCTTATGTGCCATGGCTGACCTTCTCCGCCGCGTCGGCTGCCCCGGTTCGGGGCGGCGCGGGCATGACCCTTCGCGAAAAAACTTGCAATTTGTGCCGGTACCGAATCCACCAATCTACCGATAGACCCAACTATAGTCAACCTTGCCAGGAATGCCGTAGTAGATGGTCTGCTTGTCTTCCAGCCGTTCGTCGCCAGGCCGCCAGAAATTGAGCATCAGATTCTTTTGCAGCAGCACGCGGCCCGTGGTCGGGGCATCTCCCGCTTTGAAGACGCCCTGTGGATCAATCCAGCGATAGGCATTCGTGAGCCCTTCAACGTAGACCGAGAAATAGTCAACTCGGGGGTCGACGCTTTCCCAGGTGGCGACACCCCACAAACTCTTGTCGACCAAATCGGTCGAGATCGGCACGAGTTGACTACCGATTTCCACGCTGTTGAGTAGCTTGCGATTCGGATCTTCCTTCTGCTGAATGGCCAACACGGCAGTCGGAATGAGACGGTCTAGATACGCCTTCTTGTATTCGTGCGATTCAAGCACGAACTGCGGGAAAAAGCGGATCTCTCGGTCGGTCGACTCGACGACCACCGAGCCGTCGTCTTTCTTTGTCGGCCTGAGCGCGCCGCCCATGTTGCGCACGTGATAAACCAGGTACCAGATCAGTTTCCGCTGCATTTTGCCGCTGGCTTGCGGCACGTCGACCCAGATCATTCGAACCGGCTTGAACGTGAACTCCAGGCACCAGATTTCGCGGCGAAACTCCGTGCCCGTGGCCATTTGCTTGAGCGTCTGCGTCTCGGGCGCGAAGTTGGGCGTCCACTCCAGTCCCGGGATGCCATGCAGGATTTCAATGATGTCGGCCTTGGATACCGTTTCCTTTTCCTGCGGGTTAGGCGGAATGGTGATTTCCACGCCCGGTGCCAGGGCACGATAAGGAGCCGAAGGTTCCGCAGTGCGCGTTAGCGAGGCGCCCACGGCGAAGGCGGTCAGCAAAGTCCAGCAGAACGTCGTCGAAGTGAGCAGATGGCGCATGCAATGCGTCTCGTTTACGTGTTCCGATGTGAAGTTACAAGCAAAGGGGCGTCATGCGAGGCGATGCCCGCCGCCATCAAGACCCCGGCGGCCCGCTCGGAACTATCCAGTATAGATAGGTTTAGGTGGAAGGGTCAAACTTTAAGGACGGGTAAACTGCCTGGATTGGGAAAGCGATTTGTGGGCCTGACGGCGGCGATCCGTGCTTAGGGATCCTCGCCGTCCGCGTATCCCATTCAACTTATGCAATCGGAACGGTCGATAGGAGGATACCGTTAGAAATTTCCGTTCCCCGGGGATGGGCGTTCATGATGCAGTCCACAAATATTGCGGGATGCCGTGGTTGCTGGATGACTTGGGGGTGCGTCCTCGTGCTCTTGGCTGGTTGCGCGACCACGAAGGAGTCGGACACGGCCCGGACTGGCATCGAACAGCTGTTGGTTTCCAGTGCCGTTGATCAAGCACTCGACAAGGTCGACTTCGCACCGATCCGCGGTGCCAAGGTCTACCTGGAAGAGAAGTATCTTGACTGCGTGGACAAGAACTACGTGATCGTATCTCTCGAAGAACGCATCCTCAGAAACGGTTCGACGCTCGTTGACAAGCCTGAGGATGCCGATGTCGTGATGCATGTCACCAGCGGCGCCGTCGGAACCGACCGGCAGGAGAAGTTTGTCGGCGTATCGGAGATTCCGCTACCACCGCCATCGCCGATTTCGATCCCGCAGGTGACTTTGATATCGCGGACTCGCGCCAACGGCACGGCCAAACTCAAGATCGTGGCCTTCGACGTGAAGACGCGGAGGCCCGTGCTGGGGGGCCACGCCGTGCTGGCACGCAGCGATTTCAAGAGCTGGAAATTGATGGGAGCCGGCCCCGTCGAGACCGGTTCGGTGCCGACTCAGATCGCCAAAGCAACGGACGAATCGGCCTCCTGGATCGACGCACCCGCACAGCTTGCGAGTCAGCCGCTACGGACTCAGAAATAGTTGCTGGGTGCCGGCGGCGCGACGGGTCTGGAATTCGTCCCCTCTCGCCTATGCTCCGCCGTTACGCTTGAATTCGAGCTGCCGATTGAAGCGAGCCAGATCGATGACGGCTCGGGTGTGGGTTCCGGAGCCAATCAGTTCGTGACCGTCGTGGCTTTCGACGCTGAAGGTGACCGTGCGATCGGTCATCGATTCGACCTTGGCTTTGGCAGTCACAGTACGTCCAATTGGCGTGGCGGCCAGATGCCGCACGTGGACCACGGTGCCCACCGACGTATAGCCCTCGGGTAAGAATGGTTGGATGGCGTTGGTGGCGGCCACTTCCATCAGGTAGATCATGAACGGCGTGCCATAAACCTCGGGCATCTCGGGATGGAAGTGTGCCACGGTGATTTCACGCGTCACGACCACCGTTTCCCGGCCTTCGAGGTCGGCAGGTATCTTTTCGGTGAAGTTCATCTTGAGCCATCGTCTTCTAAGGAGGATTTCCGCAATGTTCTAGGACCGGGGCATTAGCTTCCAGCGGAGCGTGATCGCCTGCGACCGCGCGGCGGCCAAGTCGTCAGCCTTCGTATAGCGGTCGGCCGGGATCAGTCGGCCGGTGACTTCCAATTCCAGGGTTTCGACCGACAGCGGCCAGGGACTGAGGCGGATTTGCGAACCGCTGCGCGGGTCGATCGTTAGATCCGTGCCGGAGGGGGTATCAACGACTTCGCGATCCGTGGATTCGGAACAGCAGAACCAGAGGCTGAAGGTGTCAAAGAATTGCAATTGATCGAGCGATTTCGCGGCGCGTTGGGGAGTATTGAACTCTGGCGATTGTGATTGCCATTGGGCAAGCCATTCTTGCGAGTTCCGTTCGTAGTGGTCGAGAAACTGGATGAAGGGCTGCCAGCTGGCATCATGGTCTTTGCCGGCCGTTGCGCGACGCCCCAGGCGGCAGAAGTGTCCGGCTACGAGGTAACCTTCCAGTAATCCTTGCGCAGCGGCGGCGTCGATTGATTGGGTCCAAATTGCGAGCGTTTCGGCAGGTTCCATCTCGGTGAACTGGCGAGGCACCCCGGTTGACGCGTCGACACCGGGGTGCCTGTCCCAATCGCGCCAGCCGTCGTCGTGATGCTCGATGGCCCATTGCAATGGCTCGCGCGGTTCAATCGCGGCAAACGGCCCGCCACCCCAATGTTTCGACAGCTTGGCAGCCAGGCGGGCGTGATCGATCTGCGAGATGATGACCCAGGCGGCGGGCACTCCTTCGCGAGCGGCAATTTCGCGGCGAATCATGGTCGAGTGGTTTGCCGCGTACCGAGCGGCACTCCTATTTTTTACTCGACGAGTCGACCATTATTCTGCGCCTCCACCACGCAGCAATGCGCGGCAGATAGAGCGTCATGAAATAGATCGTCGCCCCTTGCGCGGCGCCTCCGACAACGATCCATCGCCACGCAGAGGTGTAGGTCTCGTCTCCGAGCGCTTCGCGATTCGGCGGGAATATCGAAAGGTACGCGATATACAGCGACCAGAGCGTGGATCCGCCAACCATATAGATCAGCAGCAGCCACCAACGGAATTTCGAGGATGCCTGGCTCATGGCGGCAATTATAACGACCGCCGCGGCGAAACGAGCTACTTGGTTTCCACCGGCTTGGCTGCCGTGGGCGTCGGCGGCTCGGTGAGCATCATGGCCGCCACGATGGCTTGGTCCGTCGCGTCGAAGCGTTCGGCAAGGCTCTGTTCGAGCGTGAATGCCAACGAGACGCGGTGGCCGCCCCGGTCCTGGACCAGGTAGTAGATCCACTCGATCGGCAGGCCGCCCACCTCACCGTGAACCGCCACGCGGAACACGGCATAGCCGGCCTGGTTTACTTCCTGGCTGGCACCGACAAATTGACCGAAGTTCTTGCCGAGCGAGCGTTCGACATCGCGTTGGAACGCGGCCAGAGTAACGGGTTTCTCGAGTTTCGGCAGGGCCGAGATATTGCACTGCGCGATCAGTTCGCCACGATCCAGCATTCGCAGAACCGCCAGTTTGGGATCATCCTCGGTGACGTACCAACGTCGGTCGTACTGGAAGCGAAATTGGCCCCCTTTGGGCGTATAGCCCAGGGCTAGCTGCTCGGGAGCCGTCTGTAAGGGAATCGTTTCCAGTACCTGCGCCGTGAGATGCATTGAATGCTCGATGGGCGTCAGGTTGACAATCAATTTCGCTACCGTATCAAGCCCGGGACCAATGTGCCCCACGGCCCGCTTTTCCTTTACGAGCATTGCAAACTGCGTGATGTGCCGGGCTTGAACGTCGAACTTCAGCTTGATCTTTACCTCAATCTCGGTCGCGATGCCGCCAACTGCGCCGTTCAGGGTGCCGGCGGCCGCGATGTCGGCCAGACCGTCCTTTATTTCGCCGAGCACCGCGCTGGCGTCACTCCAACCGACGGCATCGAGGCACAGGAGGGCGGCCAGCGTCGTGTCAGTGAGTTTCCAGGATTCGCCGAGAGCTACCGGATCGGCCGGCAGCAGGTCATCGAGAATCAGGCTGCCGCCAGGCACATCAATCAAATCGAGCTCTTCGCGCTTCAATGGCTCAGCGGGACAAAATAGCTGACAAGCGGAGCCCTCTGGCCGCTCGGCGACGATCAACCGCCGCGAGGTGTCGAGCGACGGCTTTTCGCCCCCCTTGTCAATCTTGATGACCGCCCGCACGTCGTCGTAGTAGCGGGCGCTACGGGTCGGCTTGCCGGCCGGGTCGACGACCAATAGCGATTCGTCGTAGGCCAGGTTGGCTACGACGCTCATGGGCAGATCGCTGGCTTTGCCGGCGTCGCTGACCAGTTTCAAGTCGCCGCCCACTTGCAGGGCAATCTGCACGCGGGTCAGTTCGCCTGGCTGGTGGTCTGCCGCAAGCATGTGCTTCTCGCCACTTTGCGCAGCACCGACGCGCGCGGCCGCGGCTAAAAAAAGAAGCAGAAAATAGGTAGCGACGCGGACAGTGCGGCTGGAATCCATTCCAGGGCCCCCGAGAAGAGATGCGGCACAAGGTTTGCAATACTCCTTACGCAGAACACGCAAGGGAGTCAACAGGATACATCGACCCGCAAAAGCCCGGCAGTTGACCAGTTTCGGCGATGGGAAGCTGGGAAAACCACGGAATTTCCGGTATTGCTAGTTGCCGCAAAGTATTTGGCTGCTAGCGAACCCAAGTGGGCTGAAATCAGCCATATTTGTTATAAGGACAAGGGTGCGACCGAAAGGGGTGAAAAATCCAGCAAAACTGCGGAAATAGCAGCGTAGCGCGAACTTCCCACGATCCGTGGTGACTTTTATACGTAGAGAATAATGCATTTCAGGTCTGGCCGGTTGTAAGAACGCCAATCACATACCCGGCAAAACCCGGCTTGTCACCGAATTGCCGTGTTCCGGTTCGACACCTGAGGATTTCGGACAACCAAACACCTTGGGCAGCGAATACATAACGGGGCCGGAGCCTCATATGCGTGAGTCGCTGGCCCGGCAAGGGGCAGAAGCAGAGATTCCGTTCGTCGGAAAAGTCACGTTCCATTGATGGAGCGTGCAACCCCAGGAGGTCGGTTTCGGAGAGGGCGCTGGAGACGCAAGGAACACCGCCGAAACCTGCGAAGAGGTTCACGTCATGCATTCTGATTACCACAACGCGATCATCCGCCAGCTGCGAGATCAGCAAGTCCGTTTTGCTCCCCGGGAGAAGAAGATCGAACAGGTCAACCGGGCCGAGAAGCTAATTGCCGAACTCGATGCGTCGCGGACGTACACCTACGAGTATCTGTGTTTCCGGATCACCGATTACCGGCCCGAGTCGTTTCCGAATCTGAAATTGTCGGGTCGAGACGCCGGGCATGATCTGCGCTTGTTTGTCGAGGATCTGTCAGACGCAGCCGACGTTCCGGCCAGCGGTGCCGGCGAGCGCGTGCTGACGGTCGAAGAGTTGAGCAAGATGTTCAAGGTTTCGACCAAGACCATCTCGCGTTGGCGGCAGCAGGGACTGGTCAGCCGGCGGTTTGTCTTCGACGGCCGAAAACGAGTCGGTTTTTTGAAGAGTTCGGTCGAGAACTTCGTCTCAAAGAACGAGGAGCGAGTTCGGCGCGGGGCTCGGTTCAGCCAGCTAACGCTCGACGAGCGTAGTGACATGGTAGAGCGTGCGCGACGCCTGGCGCGTGCCGGTGGCAATCTGGCTGAAGTCACCAAGCGCGTGGCGAAAAGGATGGGAAGAAGCGTGGAAACCGTGCGATACACCTTGAAGCAGTTCGATCAGGAACATCCGGACCTGGCCATTTTTCCGGACCACACCGGCCCGTTGGGAGACGACGACAAGCGGCGGATTTTCCAGCAATATCGTCGCGGCGCCCCCGTGGAAACGCTGGCCAAGCGCTATCACCGCACCAAGACCAGCGTCTACCGCGTGATCAACGAGATGCGGGCTCAGCGGATCTTGGAATTGCCGATCGACTATATTCCGAACCCGTACTTCGGCCGGTCCACGGCGGAAAAGACGATCACGGCGCCGATGCCTGAAAATCCGACGCCGACCAAAAAGACGCGTTTGCCCAGTGGATTGCCGCCGTATTTGGCTAGTCTGTACGAGGTTCCGTTGCTAACGCGCGAGCAGGAAGCACATTTGTTCCGTAAGTTCAACTACCTGAAGTACAAGGCCTCGAAGCTTCGCGATCAGCTCGACGTCAACAAGGCCAAGAGCAGCCTCATGGACCAGATCGAGAAGCTCTATGACCAGATCGTCGCGCTCAAGAATCAGATCGTGCGAGCGAACCTGCGTCTGGTGGTTTCGATCGCCAAGCGGCACGTTGGTCAAGCCGATAACTTTTTCGAGTTGGTCAGCGACGGCAACATGTCATTGATTCGGGCTGTGGAGAAGTTTGACTTCGCCCGCGGCAACAAGTTCAGCACGTATGCCAGTTGGGCGATCATGAAGAACTTCGCCCGGACGATTCCGGATGAACATCGTCACCGTGATCGGTTCCGCACAAGTCACTCGGAGATGTTTGCTAGCACCGAAGAGCGGCGTACCGACCAGTACGAGCAGGAGAGTGCCCAGGCTCAAAGAGAGTCTCAGATCGGCAAAATCCTGGAGCGGCTTGATGAGCGAGAACAGAAAATCATCATCAGCCGCTTTGGCCTCGATCATGGTCACGAACCCCAGACTTTGAAAGAAGTTGGCGCCGAAATGGGTGTTACCAAGGAGCGGGTTCGTCAGATCGAGGCTCGAGCTCTCAACAAGCTTCGAGTCGCGGCTCAGGAAGAGAAAATCGACGTTCCCGGCCCTGCATGAGTATCCGTCTGTCGGGGGTCCCCCCTAGACGGGAAATTACTCGTGCCGTAGCATCTTGTTTGTGATTAGGTTTCGCACAGCACCCCCGAGAGCTCGCCTGGAGCCCTCGGGGATGCTTTCGTTGGTGCCCCGAGCCAGGGGATCGAGCCAAAAGGAGGCCGGCGAGCGGCTGCACGATTTAGCGGAGTAAAGCAGATCTCCTCGTGGAGCCATCTTTGTCGCCCGGCATGTTCCTTGATTGTTGCCAGTCGATGGGGCTTGCGCGCACTGCGTCGTTCTCTTCTCGGCTGGGGCACGAATCGTGTAAACGGAGAATTTTTAGCGGGCGGTCAGCACTTTGATTTTCCGCTTATCGGGCGTTTGGTGGCTTTTGTCGTTGGTGGACGGAGATCGCCGAAATTGCCCCGGACGCCCCGTATTGCACGGGTGGATAAGTTCGTTATATTTAGTGGTTTTCGTAGGGGGAACGCGCTAGCGTAGCTCAATTGGCAGAGCAGCTGATTTGTAATCAGCAGGTTGTGGGTTCAAGTCCCTCCGCTAGCTCTCAGAGCGGCGGAGGGGAAGGCGGTCATCGGCTGAGGATCGGATTTCCGGGAACACGCCCGTCCCAGTGGGACACGGTTGTCGGGCCAGGAGTGAGCGGGGGGTTTCCCGAGCGGTCAAAGGGGTCAGACTGTAAATCTGATGGCACTGCCTTCACAGGTTCGAATCCTGTACCCCCCACTAGTTTTGCGTTGATATTCGCCTGCCTTGGACGTGGTTCTCAGAATGAGTTCGCTGGTAGGTCGGGTTGGTTGTAGGTAGGGGGGCTTGGGTCTCGGGAGAGGAAACGTAGCACGGTTCAGTGGCGGGCCGAGCGGAGCGTGGTTGACATCGAAGTGCTTGCCAGGGTGCTGTGACACGCGGGTGTAGCTCAATGGTAGAGCCATAGCCTTCCAAGCTAAAGACGAGGGTTCGATTCCCTTCACCCGCTTAGTTTGACATGAATTGAAATGCCTTTGGCCCGGACGACAGCAGCAATCGGGCGGGTACGCAGGATGAATGAAATGCAGGGATGAACTCGGGCTGCTGTAGCTCAGTTGGTAGAGCGCGTCCTTGGTAAGGACGAGGTCATGGGTCCGAGTCCCATCAGCAGCTTTGATATTTGGATTTGCAAGATAACCCAGTTCACAAACACATCTGTCGTAGAAAGATCAGGGAGAAAGAATGGCCAAGGACACATTTGAACGGAAGAAGCCACACGTCAATGTGGGCACGATCGGTCACATTGATCACGGTAAAACCACATTGACCGGTGCCCTTCTGGCAGTGCAGTCGGCCAAGGGTTTGGCGAACTTTAAGTCGTACGCGGATATCGCCAAGGGCGGTACCGTTCGCGATGAGACGAAGACGGTGACGATCGCCGTCAGTCACGTCGAGTACGAAAGCGAGAATCGCCATTACGCCCACATCGACTGCCCTGGTCACGCCGACTTCATCAAGAACATGATCACCGGTGCGGCCCAGATGGACGGCGCGATCCTGGTCGTGTCGGCCGTCGACGGCCCGATGCCACAAACCCGCGAGCACATCCTGTTGGCCCGCCAGGTGGGCGTGCCGGCTTTGGTCGTGTTCCTGAACAAGGTCGATCTGGTCGACGATCCGGAATTGCTCGAGTTGGTGGAGCTTGAGCTGCGTGAGCTGCTCACGAAGTATGGCTTCCCGGGCGACGAGATTCCGATCATCCGAGGTGCCGGCAAGCTCGCTTATGACAACCCGACCGATCCGGAAAAGACCAAGTGCATCCAGGAGTTGCTGGATGCGATCGACAGCTATATTCCGGAGCCGCAGCGCGAAGTCGACAAGCCGTTCCTGATGGCGATCGAGGACGTGTTTTCGATCGAAGGCCGCGGTACCGTGGCCACCGGCCGTATTGAGCGCGGCATCTGCAAGGTCGGCGACGAGGTTGAGGTGATCGGTCTGAGCGACAAGTCACGTAAGACGACCTGCACCGGTGTCGAGATGTTCAATAAGACACTCGATCAGGGGCAGGCTGGCGACAACGTTGGCGTGCTCTTGCGTGGTATCAAGCGTGAGGAAATCGAGCGCGGTCAGGTGTTGGCCAAGCCAGGTTCGATCACGCCGCACACCAAGTTCGAGGCCGAGGTCTACGTGTTGTCGAAGGAGGAAGGCGGGCGCCATACGCCGTTCTTTAGCGGTTACCGTCCGCAGTTTTACTTCCGCACGACCGACGTGACCGGCTCGGCCAACCTGGTCGGCGATGCTGAAATGTGCATGCCGGGTGACAATGCCAAGCTGAGTGTGGAGTTGATTACGCCGATTGCCATGGATGACGGTGTGCGTTTCGCAATTCGCGAAGGCGGCCGCACGGTGGGCTCCGGCGTGGTCACGAAGATCATTGCGTAGTAGCGAACAAGGTCGGTTACCGTGGCGGTGGCTAAAGCAGCCGCTCGCGACGGTCCGCTTTGCAGGGGTGTAGCTCAATTGGCAGAGCGCTGGTCTCCAAAACCAGAGGTTGCGAGTTCGATTCCCGCCGCCCCTGCCAGTTCATAAAGCGTGAGGTGTGCTCGGCCGGGTGGAATCGCACCGGCCGTGGCTTGCTTCGTCGTTTAGTTTTCGGGTTTGTGTGATTCGCGATTCCAACCGGAGCATCGGGCAAGACGTCCGGCGCTAATCGATATCGAGCCGACCACGCACGAGCAACGTCATGGCGAAGGAAAAGAACGCCCCGCTGGGCCTGTTTTTTCGAGAACTGTTCCAGCTCGGCATTTACAAACGCAGCCAGGGTCGCGTGGCCCGGCAGGTTACGTTTGCCGTACTGGCTTTGGGCGTGCTGCTGGGGGCTTGGCGGTTAAGCGTGGCCGCAATCGGATGGCGCGTCCCTTTTTTGGGCGACAACAGCGAGCACGTGATGCGGTTTGGGCTTCCTGGACTGTTGGCCCTGGTAGGAATTTGGATTGCGTTTCGGTTGGTCAATATTCCAAGCTTTGCGGATTTCCTGATCGCTGTTGAAGCGGAAATGAACAAGGTTTCCTGGCCCACGAGAGCGGAGTTGATTCGCAGTTCGCTGGTCGTGATCTTGTTGATCCTGTTTCTGGCGCTGGTCTTATTTGGATACGACGTGTTTTGGCGGCAGTTGCTAAGTCTGTTGGGAGTGGTTCAGGGCGGTGAATAGTCGTCCGTGAACCGCGGCCTTCGATCTTTGCCGAAATTTTTAGGTACGTACGCGTGACCGAACACCCGCACAATGCGAGCCAGGCGCCCGACGAGGCGGCCACTAATCCGACGACGGCGATGCCGCCCAGCGATGCGGCCGAACGAGCCCAGCGTGAGGACGAGTCGCGCGACGTGGCAAGTGAAATGTCGCCCAGCGATGTAGCCCACCAGGAGGTGCGCGACGATGCCGGCGTGTCGCCCGAATCAAGCGAGGGAGAGGTGGCGTCGAGCGCGGCGGCGGCCGAGGCGTCTGAAAGCGAGGTTGCCGGGCTCGAATCGCCGGCGGCTGAGGAGGAAGAGGTTGAGCCGCGTGGGCCGATCGAGGAGACGCCCGTCGGAGAAGACGAGCCGAAGATGGATTGGTACATCCTCAAAGTGCAAAGCAACCGCGAGGATTCCATCCGCGAGAGCCTGCAGCGCCGGGTGAAGGTGGCCGGCCTCGACCGCTATTTTGGAGAAATTATCGTCCCCACGGAGATGGTGTCGGAATTCAAGGGAGGCAAGAAGCGGGTCGTCAAGCGGAAGCTCTATCCGGGCTACCTGGTGGCCCACATGGAAATCAACGACGAGACGTGGTTCCTGGTGCGGGAGACGCCGGGGATCGGCGATTTCACCGGATCGGCGGGAAAGCCCACGCCGATGCTCGCTCACGAAGTGTCAAAGATCGTCTCCAAGCAGGAAGAGAAGGCCGACGAGGCGCCGAAGTTGAAGATCAACTTCAACGTTGGCGATCGGGTAAAGATCAACGAAGGGACGTTTGAGAACTTCGAGGGAGAGGTTGATTCGATCGACGAGGCCAGCGGCCGCGTGACGGTGATGATCAACATCTTCGGACGTTCGACGCCCGTGGAATTGGAATACTGGCAAATCGAATCGATATGAGAATGGCTGTCGGTGCGTGACTAGTGGCTGGTCACTGATCGGAAGCTGTTGCGGAATTCGCCCACAAATACCTTAGCCACTGACCACTAACCAACAGTCGCGACCCATGGCAAAACAACTCGTAGGACAGGCGAAGTTTCAGGTGCCGGGCGGACAGGCCACGCCGGCGCCTCCGGTTGGCACGTCGCTCGGCAAGTACGGCATCAACCTGGGGCAATTCGTCTCGCAATTTAACGACCGCACGAAGGAAGCCGGCGGCATGCCGATTCCCGTGGTGGTCAACGTGTACAACGATCGCTCGTTTGACTTTGTTACCAAAAGCCCCCCGGCAGCCGCGCTGCTCAAACAGGCGGCTGGCATTGCCAAGGGCTCGGGTGTTCCCAATAAGGATAAGGTCGGCTCGGTGACGCGGGAGCAGATACTGGGAATTGTGAAAATGAAATTGGCCGACCTCAATGCCAGCGATGCCGATCATGCGGCGCGAATGGTCGAAGGCACGGCTCGCAGCATGGGCTTGGAAGTGACCGACTGACAGGGCTTGGCCACACGCTAGCCGATCGCCCAGCAATCGCCGCAATCAAAGCGAAACAAACAAAGTAGACACACATGACCACCAAAGTATCCAAGCGGCTCCGTCCGCTCGTCGAAAAGAGTCCCGGCCAGGAACCGCAGCCGTTGGAGCGGGCCGTCGAGATTCTCAAGACCTATGACAACACGAAATTCGATCAGTCGGTCGATATCGCGATGCGACTGGGCGTTGACGTCAAACAGGCCGACCAGATCGTCCGCGGCTCGATCGTCCTGCCGAACGGCATCGGCAAGACGCAGCGAGTCGTTGTTTTTGCCAAGGGTGACTTGGCCGACGCCGCCAAGGAGGCCGGCGCCGACGAGGTTGGCGGCGAAGACCTGGCCAAACGAATCAAAGACGGTTGGACTGACTTCGACGCCTGTATTGCCGCGCCGGACATGATGGGAATTGTTGGTCCGCTGGGCCGCGTGCTCGGCCCGCGCGGCTTGATGCCTTCGCCACGTGCCGGCACGGTAACGCCCGAAGTTGCCAAAACCGTCAAGGAATACAAGGCCGGTAAGGTTGAATTTCGTACCGACGCTGGTGGTAACGTGCATGCCGTGATCGGTAAGTTGAGCTTCGACGCACAGAAGCTCGCCGAAAACATTCAGGCCTTCATCCATCACGTGCAGTCCATCAAACCGCACTCGGTCAAGGGTCAGTACGTCAAGGGCATCGCGATCAGTGCCACGATGAGCCCCTCGGTGCGCGTCGTCGGTTAAATCCGCAAACAAGAGTCAACGAGATAGAAACGGCCATCAACCCGCAAACAACACGAGCGCCGCACCGAACAGCAGACATTCGGCAGTGCGTGCTCAAGGCAGAGTTAACATGAGCAAATTCGTCAAGGACCTGATCACCGATCAACTGAAGCGCGAGCTCGACGGCGTGGAGGAATTGTTGTTGGTGAACGTCGTGGGACTGTCAGCCAATAGCACCACATCGCTACGGAAGCAACTGCGCGACAAAGGGATCAAGCTGCTGGTGGTCAAGAACAGCCTTGCTCGCCGGGCCACCGAGGGAACCCAGTTGGCCCCGGCCTTTGAAGGCTCCGAGGGGGCATTGGCGATGGTCTGGGGTGCCTCGGATATCGTGGCCCTCGCCAAGGAAGTCGTGCGGATCGCCGGCGACAAGGAATTTGAGAAATTCGTTCCTCGCGGCGGTGTGATGGGGGGAGCGGCCCTGAAACCCGAAGAGGTCGAGCAGGTCAGCAAGTGGCCTACTCGCCAGGAGCAGCTCAGCATTCTGGTGGGTCAGATTCTCTCGCCGGGTTCGAAGCTGGCTTCGCAACTCATTGGTCCGGGCGGTGCACTGGCCAGCCAAGTCAAGCAAAAGAGTGAAGGAGCCGACGACGAGGGGCCCGCCGTCGACGCCGCACCGGCGGCCGAAGAAGACGCGAAATGATCGACCATTAACGGCGCCCCACCCGTGGCGGTGGCAAGCGACCGTTTGAGTTTCTAAACGAGAGCTAGACAACAAACCAGACAACTTCGACCCAGCCGGCAGCGTCGGGTGCCATGAACCGACTCCGCCGGGACTTAATGTGTGAAAGGAAGATAGCGCGATGGCAACTGACGTGCAAGAACGTGAATTCTCGGCCGACACGAAGCAGCTCGGCGATAAGATCGTCGAGCTAACGCTCAAGCAGGCCAAGGAGTTGAGTGACTACTTGGAAGACGTCCACGGCATCAAGGCCGCCACGGGCGGTGGCGTGATGATCGCGCCTGCGGCCGGCGACGGTGGTGGCGGTGGTGCCGCGGCCGAAGAAAAGACCGAATTCGACGTCGTCCTTGAAGCCTTTGGCGACAAGAAAATCGGCGTCATCAAGGTCGTCCGCACGATTACGAACCTGGGGCTCAAGGAAGCCAAGGATCTGGTCGAAGGCGCGCCCAGCAAGGTTAAGGAAGGCGTGTCCAAGGAAGAGGCCGAAAAGATCAAGAAGGAACTGGAAGAAGCCGGCGCGACGGTTTCGGTCAAGTAGTGAGTCATGTAGTGCGTGACACCCAGACAGGCGGCAGCACCGGGCATTGTGCTCGGCGTGGCAGAAGCGCCGGTATTTTGCCGGCGACTTTCCGCCCAATGTCCGATGGTGCCTTGTCCGGCATGCAACCTCCAGGTTGGCGTACGTGCTCCGCGTCGGTGGGCTGGTTCCTTCGGAACGGTTCGCCGAGGAGTTCGGCTCACCCGGCTGGTGCCCGCTTGGTCCGTTTCGTTTCTTCCGTGCGTGAATGGCATTTGGCTGCGGCGCTCCAATTGCGCGCCCGATGTGCCCCGCCCTATTCGTTGACGATTCACAGCTAGCCAGAGGATCCTACCATGGCCACATCGGCAGAACGTCGCCTGCGTCCCAAGGAAGTTCGTCATTTTGGAAGTTTGCGTCAGATGCACGCAATTCCAGACCTGACGGAAATCCAGACGCGTAGTTATGAGGCGTTCCTGCAATACGATGCCGCGCCCGGCAAGCGCGCCGATCAAGGCATCGAGGGCGTGCTCCGAGAAATCTTTCCAATCGAGAGCTACGACAAGACGCTGCGGCTGGAGTACGTTCGCTACGAACTGGGTAAGCCTCGCTACGAACCGCACGAATGTCGCCAGTTGCGGCTCACGTACGGCCGGCCGTTCCGCGTCTGGTTGCGACTTACGAAGGAGCAACCAGTTGAGGAAGAAGTCTATCTGGGCGACATGCCGATCATGCTTGGCGGCGGCGAGTTCATCATCAACGGTGCGGAACGCGTCGTGGTTAGTCAGTTGCACCGTAGCCCCGGCGTCGACTTCGTCAGCGAACTCGAGGCTGGCGACCGCCGCACTTTCAGCTGCCGCATCATTCCCGAGCGCGGTAGCTGGATTGAGTTGAATACCAGCAAGAAGGATACGCTCAGTGTGCGGATCGACCAGAGCGGCAAATTCTCGGCGATGACGCTGCTGCGTGCGATGGATCCCAAGTACAGCTTGAATGCCCAACTGATTCGCGTTTTTTACGACACCTCGGTTGAGAAAGTCGTCGATGGCCGCAGCGTTTCGAAGATTGAGGGCAAGATCGCGGTCGACGACGTCGTCTACCCCGCTTCCAGCGAGAAGGCAGGCGAGGTGATTCTCGAAGGCGGACAGAAGATCACGAAGAACGTCGCCGAGATCATCTGCACCTCGGGCCTGTCGTCGATCGAAGTCATGACCGATGCCAAGAACCCGCTGATCTTTAACAGCCTGTCGGAGGATGCGACCAGCAGCCATGAAGAGGCATTGCTGCGAATCTACCAGCGGCTGCGCCGGGGAATCCGCCGCAGTTAGAGAAGGCCAAGGCCCTGTTCCACGAAAAGTTCTTCGACACCAACCGTTACCGTCTCGGCAAGGTCGGCCGCTTCCGCATCAACCGGAAGCTGAAGCTCAACGTGTCCGAAAGCGAGATGACGCTACGTCCCGAGGATCTGATTGCGTCGATCAAATACCTGTTGAAGTTGACCGACGGCGATCCGGACGTGGAGATCGACGATATTGACCACTTGGGCAATCGTCGTCTGCGAACAATCGACGAATTGGCTTGCGACGAGCTGCGCAAGGGCTTCCTTAAGCTGCGCCGCACCGTGCAGGAGCGGATGAGCCTGAAGGAAGTCGAGGATATGACGCCGAGGAGCCTGATCAATCCGAAGAGCATTTCGGCTGCGATCGAGTACTTCTTTGGCCGCGGCGAACTGTCGCAAGTGGTCGATCAGACGAATCCGCTTTCGATGCTCACGCATGAACGGCGACTATCGGCGCTGGGGCCCGGCGGTTTGAATCGCAAGCGGGCCGGTTTTGAAGTCCGCGACGTGCATATTTCGCACTACGGACGCATCTGTCCGATCGAAACGCCGGAAGGTACGAACATCGGCCTGATTTCGAGTTTGGCAATTTACTCGGCCGTCGACGAGTACGGTTTTTTGGTCACGCCCTATCGAAAAGTGACCAATGGCAAGTTGACCGACGAAGTGGTATGGCTACGTGCCGACGAAGAGAGTGAAGCGTATTTGGCTCCAGCCGACGCCCTGGTTGAAAACGGGAAACTGCAGGGCGACACCCTGATCGCTCGTTACCATTCGGACTTCGAGATGGTGCCGATCGACAAGGTGGAATACATCGACGTGGCGCCTAGCCAGATGGTTGGTGTGTCCGCCGGCCTGATTCCGTTCCTCGAACACGACGACGCGAACCGGGCCCTGATGGGGTCCAACATGCAGCGGCAAGCGGTGCCGCTGCTGGTCAGCGAGCCACCGGTGGTCGCCACCGGCATGGAGCGCGACGTGGCTACGAATTCGGGCATGATCGTACGCGCCCGCCGCAAGGGTACCATCACGTATGTCGACAGCACGCGAATCGAGATCGGCAGCGAGGCCTATCCCCTCCGCAAATTCGTGGGCCTCAACGAACGGACCTGTCAAAACCAGAAGCCGATTGTCGAGGTCGGTCAGAAGGTGGAAAAGGGGGACGTGATCGCCGACGGAGCCGCCACCTTCCAGGGAGAATTGGCCCTGGGTCGCAACGTGCTGGTTGGGTTTATGGTGTGGGACGGCTTCAACTTCGAGGATGCCATCATCATTAGCGAAGAGCTGGTCAAGGATGACACCTACACGTCGATCCACATCGAAGAGTTCGATATCGAAATTCGGGAAACGAAGCTCGGCCGAGAGGAGTTTACTCGCGATATTCCTAACGTCAGCGAAAAGGCGCTCCGCAACTTGGACGAAAGCGGAATCGTCCGGATCGGGACGTACGTTCGCCCGGGTGACATTCTGGTTGGCAAAGTCTCGCCAAAATCGAAGACCGAGCTCACGCCGGAAGAGAAGTTATTGCACGCGATCTTCGGCCGGGCCGGCGAAGACGTGAAAAATGATTCGCTCGACGTCCCCTCCGGCGTCGAAGGCATCGTGATCGACACGCAGAAGTTTTCGCGACGTCTGAGCCTTTCGGAAGACGAAAGAAAGGCGTTCGAAAAGGCCCTCAAGGAAGCCGAAGCCGAGGGCGCTGCCCAAATCGCGTCGACCTTTAGCGCGATGGTCGAGGAGATTGAAGGCATCCTGCAGCGTCCGGTGGTCGACGACGAGGGCACGCCTGTCGTCCGCGATCAAGATCCGAAATATATCGCGGACCAGGCCCAGCGGTTCAAGATTGACTCGATCGACATTCGCAGTCCGCAGCGGAAGGCCGACGTGGAAAAGGCCTACAAGAACCACTGGCCGATCGTCGAGCAGGCGATTGACGATCGCGACCGCAAATTGAACTCCATGAAGCGGGGCGATGAATTGCGGAGCGGCGTGTTGCAGATGGTGAAAGTCTACATCGCCGCGAAGCGCGTTATCTCCGTGGGCGACAAGATGGCCGGTCGCCACGGAAACAAAGGCGTGATTGCCAAGATTCTGCCGATCGAAGACATGCCGTTTTTAGCCGACGGTACGCCGCTGCAGATCCTGCTAAATCCGCTGGGCGTGCCCAGCCGTATGAACGTGGGCCAGATTCTCGAAACCCATCTCGGTTGGGCCGGTGCCAAGCTGCAGTTTCAGGCGATTACGCCTGTATTCGATGGCGCCACCGAAGAGACGATTCAAAGTGCTTTGGCCGAAGCCGGTTTGCCGGTCCACGGCAAAGCACAGCTGTACGACGGCCGCACGGGCGAACCGTTCGAACAGGAAACGACCGTCGGCTACATCTACATGCTCAAGCTGCATCACCTGGTCGACGACAAGGTGCATGCCCGAAGCACAGGGCCCTATTCGCTCATCACGCAGCAACCGCTGGGCGGCAAGGCGCGATTCGGTGGTCAACGATTCGGAGAAATGGAAGTCTGGGCGCTGGAAGCTTATGGCGCCGCTTACATTTTGCAGGAGTTGCTGACGGTCAAGAGCGACGACGTCGAGGGTCGCACGAAAATTTACGAATCGATGGTCAAAGGTGAAAACACGCTGGAAGCCGGGACCCCGGCCAGCTTCGACGTGCTGACCAACGAGATTCGCGGACTGGGGCTGAACATGCAATTGGAAAAGCGTCGCGTCTAGGTAGAGCAGAAGATAAGAGGGAATTAGACCTGGAAGAACGTTGAAGTCAGCAGAATAAGGGACGAACGAGCAACGACCGATGTATGGATGTCGACGGTTGTTCTTCGTTTTCCCTTAGTCCTCCTCCTTCATCTTCCTCGGGTCGTCCTTTTCATAGGGAGGGCATACTGTGAGTATCGGCGAAAGCTCCTACGATCGGATCAACGACTACACGTCGGTGAAGATCAGCCTGGCCCGGCCACACGACATTCGTAGCTGGTCGTTTGGCGAGGTCAAAAAGCCCGAGACGATCAATTACCGCACCTACCGCCCCGAAAAGGACGGCCTGTTCTGCGAACGCATTTTCGGACCCGAAAAGGACTGGGAGTGTGCCTGTGGCAAGTACCGCGGGATGAAGTACAAGGGCATGATCTGCGACCGCTGTGGCGTCAAGGTGACGCATAGCCGTGTCCGCCGCAAGCGCATGGGTCATATCGAACTGGCCGCGCCGGTCGTGCACATCTGGTTCTTTAAGGCCATGCCCAGCCGCCTGGGCAACCTGCTCTCGATGAAAACCACCAGCCTGGAGAAAGTGATCTACTTCCAGGATTACGTGGTCACCAGTGCCGGCGATACGGCGCTCAAAAAGCAACAGCTGCTCACCGAAGAGGAATACCGCTCCGCCCGCGAACAATACGGCGAAGGTGCGTTCGAAGCCGACATGGGCGCCGAGGCGGTCCGTAAGCTGCTGATGGATCTCGACCTGGTGCAATTGTCGAAGGACCTCCGCACCGAGCTCGTCGAGACCGGCTCCAAGCAAAAAGCGAAGGACTTGATCAACCGGCTGAAAATCGTCGAAGCCATTCGCGATTCGGACAACAAGCCCGAGTGGATGGTGCTCGACGTGATCCCGGTGATTCCGCCCGACCTGCGGCCGCTGGTATTGTTGGATTCGGGCAACTTTGCCACAAGCGATCTGAACGACCTCTATCGGCGAATAATCAACCGCAACAACCGCCTCAAGAAGCTCGTCGACCTGAACGCGCCGGAAGTCATTATCCGCAACGAGAAACGGATGCTGCAGCAGTCGGTTGACGCTCTCTTCGATAACAATCGCTGCAAGCGCCCGGTGCTTGGCTCGAGCAATCGCCCGCTCAAGTCGCTCACCGACATGATCAAGGGCAAGCAGGGCCGCTTCCGCGAGAACCTGCTCGGCAAGCGCGTGGACTACTCGGCCCGTAGCGTGATCGTCGTCGGTCCGAACCTGCGGCTGCACGAATGCGGCCTGCCGAAGAAAATCGCGCTGGAACTATTCCAGCCGTTTATCATTCGCCGACTCAAGGATCTGGGTCACGCCGACACCATCAAGAGCGCTAAGAAGATGCTGGAGCGCAAGGACGAGGAAGTATGGGATATCCTCGAGGAGGTGATTCGCAATCACCCCGTGCTGCTCAATCGCGCTCCCACGCTGCATCGTATGGGCATCCAGGCCTTCGAACCCACGCTCGTGGAAGGCAACGCCATTCGACTGCACCCGCTGGTGTGCAAGGGTTTCAATGCCGACTTCGACGGCGACCAGATGGCCGTCCATCTGCCACTGTCGATCGAAGCCCAGGTCGAAGCGCACACGTTGATGATGTCGACCAACAACATCTTCAGCCCGTCAAATGGCGCGCCGATCATTAGTCCGTCGCAAGACGTGGTCATGGGTTGTTACTACGTGACGATCTCGCTTCCCGGCCGCAAGGGGGAGGGCATGGTCTTCGCGTCGCTCGATGAGGTGCAGTTGGCCTATTCCTTGGGTGCCGTAGACACGCACGCACGCATCAAGGTCAAGTTGCCGCCGAACCGCGCGCTCAAGAGCGACGGTGAGAACGCCGAACCAGGCGTGCTCATTGATACCGCGGTCGGCCGCGTGCTGTTCAACATGACGCTCCCCGACGGCATGCCGTTCTACAACTTGGCGATGCGGTCGAGTGAACTCGCCAAGGTTATTTCAGACTGCTACCAGATTCTCGGTCGCCGCAAGACGATCGACCTGCTCGATGACATGAATCGATTGGGCTTCCGCCAGAGCACGCATAGTGGTCTGTCGTTCGCCACCGACGACCTCATCACGCCGCCGACCAAGGCCCGCATCATCACCGACGCCGAGAAAAGCGTGCTGAAGATTCTCAAGCTCTATCAGCGCGGCATCATCACCGAGGGCGAACGCTACAACCAGGTCCTGGATGCCTGGACGCACGCCCGCGAGCGAATCACGACCGAGATGATGGCCGAGTTGGAAAACGACTATCGCAGGCCGGGATACGTGAACCCGATCTACCTGATGGCGCACTCCGGTGCCCGAGGTGGTGTTGAACAGATTCGTCAGCTTGCTGGCATGCGTGGTTTGATGGCCAAGCCTTCGGGCAAGATTATCGAAACGCCGATTAAAGCCAATTTCCGCGAAGGCCTTTCGGTGCTCGAATACTTCAGCTCCACGCATGGTGCCCGTAAAGGGCTGGCCGACACGGCCCTCAAGACCGCCGACTCGGGTTACCTCACGCGTAAACTGGCCGACGTGGCCCAGAACGTCGTGATCACGATGGAAGATTGCGGTACAACCCAAGGTATCACCAAGGGCGTGATCTATCGCGGCGAAAAAGTGGAAGTGCGGTTGGCCGATTCGATTCGTGGCCGCGTCAGCCGCGCTAACATCGTCAACCCGATCACCGACGAAGTGATCGTTCGTGAAAACGAAATGATCACCAATGCTATTGCCCGTCGGATCGAGGAACTGGGTCTGGAAAAGATCCAGGTTCGCAGTCCCATGACCTGCGACGCTCCGCTGGGGATTTGTCGGCGGTGCTACGGAATGGACCTTTCGACTGGTTCGATGGTCGAAGAAGGCATGGCCGTGGGCATCATCGCCGCCCAGAGCATCGGCGAACCGGGCACGCAGCTTACGATGCGGACGTTCCACATCGGTGGTACCGCGGCCCGCGCCGTCGAAGAAAGCGAAATTCGCAGCAAGAAGGACGGCGTCGTGAAGTTCACCCGCCTGAAAGTCGTCCGCAACGACGAAGGTCAGCAGGTGGTGCTCACGCGAAACGGCGAAATCTCGGTGCTCGATCCGAAGGGTCGTGAGCTAGAGAAGTACGAAGTGCCCGCGGGATCGTACCTGATGGTCGACGAAAACCAAGAGGTCAAACCGGGGCAGGCTCTCTGCCAGTGGGATCCTCACAGTATTCCGATTTTGGCCGAGGTGGGTGGCAAGGTCCGCTACGAGGATGTGATCCAGGGCGAGACCATGCGACTGGAAAAGGACCCCAGCGGTCACCAGCGCCGTCTGATCATGGAGCACAAGGGCGACTTCCATCCGCAGGTCGTCTTGGAAGACGAGTCAGGAAAGATTCTCGACTTCTACTATCTACCCGAAAAGGCGCACATTGAAGTCACCGAGGGTGCGATCATCAAAGCCGGCACTCTGCTGGCCAAGACACCCCGTGAAGTGTCCGGTACACAGGATATCACCGGTGGTTTGCCGCGTGTGACTGAAATCTTCGAAGCCCGCAAGCCAAAAGAGCCGGCCGTGATCGCCGAAATCGACGGTACCGTGGAACTCCTCGGCGAAAAGCGGCGGGGCAAGCGAACGATCATCGTCCGTAGCGAAAGCGGAATTGAGCGCGAACACCTGGTGGCTCACGGCAAGCATTTGCGTGTGCACGCCAGTGACTTCGTGCGGGCCGGCGAGGCGCTGGTCGACGGGCCTCTCGTGCCACACGATATTTTGCGGATCAGTGGAGAAGAAGCCGTTCAGCAATACTTGACTCGCGAAATCCAGAATGTCTATCGCAGTCAACGAGTGGAAATTGACGACAAGCACATCGAGATCATCGTCACGCAGATGTTGCGGAAGGTGAAGATCGAGACGCCCGGCGACACGACCTTGTTGCCGGGTAGCGTGCTCGACAAGTTCGAGTTCCGCCTGGCCAACCAGGAACTGAGCAAGTGCGTGAAGATCTCGCACAAGGGAGACAGCGATTTTGCCGAAGGCACGATTGTCCCCAAGGACGCTCTGGAGCAGGTAAATGCTCAGATCGAGGCGCTCGGTGGCGAGGCAGCCAAGGGCACCAAGCCCAAGCCTGCCACGGCCAGCACCCAATTGCTGGGTATCACCAAGGCCTCGGTGCAGAGTTCGAGCTTCATCTCGGCGGCCAGTTTCCAGGAAACCACCAAAGTGCTCACCGAAGCAGCCTTGGCCGGCAAGGTCGATAATTTGGTGGGACTGAAGGAAAACGTGATCTTGGGTCACTTGGTGCCGGCCGGCACGGGTTTCAAGATCTTCCAGGATTCGGAAGTCCGTATCCGACCACAAGCGCTCGAAGCGCTGCAGGCCGAGAAAGACCGCGTGCTGTCGCGCAGCTTCCCACTGCTCGACGGTGTGGAGGGGGACGGCGAATCGACCAACGGCGGTCCGAGCAGCGAGCCGGCTCCCGACAAGTCGCTGGAGGCGCTGCTGGGCGAAAACGAACCGCAGCCGCCGGCCAGCGAATAGTCGGACTTTTTGTATTCCGTAAAGCAAACGGGGCGCAACTTGCTCGCTGAAGTTGCGCCCCGGTTTTGTTGATGGCGGCGAATACAAGGTTTGCCAGGCGGCTCGCCTCCAGCCGACCGGCTTGTTCATCGTTCGAAGGACGGTCGGGAGTGTTGTCGATGCTGGGCGACCGGACGACGGCCTTCGTCGCACGGTTTCAGGCAACAATTCCCCGCTTGACACCCTCCGGTGAATCGCTAAATTGGAGGATTCACAACCCTTAAGTACTGATCTCGTAGTGGAATAGCGGGTCCTTCATGCCGACCATTAATCAACTGGTGCGGAAGCGTCGTAAACAGCCGCGCAAATTCAGCAAGTCGCCGGTCTTGGACAGGTGTCCGCAGCGGCGCGGTGTCTGCCTGCAGGTCAAGACGATGACGCCCAAGAAGCCGAACTCAGCGATGCGGAAAATTGCCCGCGTGCGGCTGAGCAATGGCAAGGAAGTGACCGTTTATATTCCCGGTGAGGGCCACACGTTGCAAGAACACTCGATCGTGTTGGTGCGTGGCGGCCGCGTGCGAGATTTGCCGGGCGTGCGCTACCACGTGGTCCGTGGTGCCTTGGATACATTGGGGGTTGATGGCCGCAAGCAGTCACGCAGCCTATACGGGGCGAAGAAGTCGTAGAAACGACGTCACGCGCATTACACAGTCCAGTTCTAGACGGAAGCAAGCCAACCATGGGTCGCATTACCGCCAGCCGCAAGCAACTGTCGCCGGATCCTCGGCACGATTCGATGCTGGCTAGCAAGTTCATCAACTGCTTGATGCATGACGGCAAGAAGGCCACCGCGCAAAAGGTCTTCTACGATGCGTTGGGCATCATTGAGAAAAAAATCGGCGATGCTGAACCGATCGAGGTCTTTACCCAGGCCGTGGAAAATGTAAAGCCAGCCATTGAAGTTCGCTCGAAGCGCGTCGGTGGTGCCGCTTATCAGGTGCCAATGCAGGTCAATCGCCCCCGGCAGCAATCGCTCGCCATTCGTTGGCTGCTAATGGCTGTTCGCGAGCGAAAGGGCCGTGCCACGCACGAGAAGCTGGCCGAAGAACTGATCGCTGCCTATAAGAAGGAAGGCACCGCGATTTCGCGTCGCGAAAACGTCCATCGCATGGCCGATGCCAACAAGGCATTCGCGCACTTTGCCTGGTAAGTTTGGATCCGAATACGCTTGCGCCGCGCATCAGGGGAGACTTCCTGTGGCGCGGCGTTGCTCTGCGCCCACCACTTGGCAACAATACGGAAGCCAGCGTCTGGATTCACACCCGCTGAGCCGCAAACTCGCCTGGCGGCCTTCGGTAACTGAGCAGTCGGTTGCAGAATTCGATGCGCCTGTCTCATCGCAGGGATACGATGACAAGATCGCGACATAATTCGCTATCTTGTGCTTGCGTGCGGGAATTGGCACCGCACTGGGCGAGGTTGAAAAGTTGCCGCGACGGCATTTTTCAATGGACCGTTAGCTCACGGCGATTGGACCACCCATGGAACACACAATCATTCATACGCGTAACATCGGCATTATTGCCCACATCGATGCCGGCAAGACCACCGTCACCGAGCGGATGCTGTATTACAGCGGTGCGAGCCACCGGATGGGCGAAGTCGACAAAGGTACCACCGTCACCGACTTCGATCCCGAGGAACAGCAACGCGGGATCACCATTCGCGCCGCCGCAGTGAGTTTTCCTTGGCGAGATTGCACGATCAACCTGATTGATACGCCCGGACACGTCGACTTCACCGCCGAAGTCGAGCGGAGCCTGCGCGTCCTCGACGGCGGAGTTGTGGTATTCAGTGCCCGCGAGGGCGTCGAGGCCCAAAGCGAGACGGTCTGGCGACAGGCAGACAAGTATCGCGTGCCGCGGATCGCCTTCATCAACAAATTGGACCGCGAGGGAGCCGACTTTGAGTCGACGTTCAATGAGATTCGCGACCGGTTGGAAGCCAATCCAGTGGCGATCCAGTATCCGGCCGGCGCCGGGCCACCGCACGTACAGGATCGCTTCCGTGGCATCATCGACCTGGTCGACATGGAGTACCTGACGTTCGATGAAGAGAAGCTCGGTGCGGAGTTTCGTCGCGAGCCGATTCCTGACGACTTAAAAGACCTGGCCGAGTTATGGCGCGGTGAACTGCTGGAGAAGTTATTTGAATACAGCAATGAGATCGCCGAGCTGTTCCTGGAAAAGGAGCCGGTACCGGCCGACCTGATTCGTCGCGTGCTCCGCGAAGCGACGCTCATGCGGCTCATCGTGCCGGTGATGTGTGGGTCGGCACTCGATCACGTCGGCATTCAACCGCTGCTCGATGGCGTCAATTTGTATTTGCCCAGCCCTGCCGACGTGCCTCCGGTCGAGGGCGTCGACCCGAAAAAGCCAGACGTCAAGCTGACTCGCAAGCCGGCGATCAATGAGCCGTTCTGCGCGCTCGTATTCAAGATCGACGCTCGCCGCACCGGCGACCTGCACTATGTCCGTGTCTACTCAGGGCAACTCAAGGCCAACAGCCGCGTGCTCAACCCCGGCAAGGACAAAAAAGAAAACGTTCCCCAGCTTTGGCACATTCAAGCCGACCGCCAGGAGCAGGTTCCCTCGGTCGGTGCCGGCGATATCGTCGGTATCATTGGCCTGCGACATTCGATCACAGGCGATACGCTCTGCGATCCGCAGCACCCGATTTTGCTGGAAACGATTCAATTTCCTGAAACGGTGATCGCCATGGCGATCGAGCCCGAATCGTCGACCGAGCGAAAAAAACTTGCCGACGTGCTCGAGATGATGAAGCGACAAGACCCAACGTTCCGCGCTCAAGAGAACGAAGAAACGGGCCAAACGTTGATCAGCGGGATGGGTGAGTTGCATCTGGAAGTGATCAAGCATCGCCTGCTCCGAGACTACAACTTGAACGTCCGCGTGCACAAGCCGCGGGTCAGCTATCGCGAGACGGTGGAAAAGGCGGCCGAGGTTACCGGCACTTGTCATCGTCAGCAGGGCGGCCAGTCGATGAGCGCCGAAGTAACGATTCGCATCGAACCCTATTCGCAAGGCGGGAGTGGCGTCGTGGTGGTGCCGGCTCGGGGCGACGTGCTGCCCGAACCTTATCTTTCCACCGTGATCGACGCGCTCACTGACGAAGGACAAGGTGGCGGCCTGCTGGGCTGCCCGCTCATGCGGGTCAAAGTGACCGTGATCGGGGGTGTCGTTCATGAAACCGATTCCAGCGAGATCGCCTTCCGCTTTGCCTCGGCCGATGCCTTCAATCGGGCGTTGAAAGCGGCCGGCGCCGTGTTGCTCGAGCCGATCATGAAACTGCAGATCACGACTCCCGAGGAAAACCTCGGCGACTTCATCAACGATCTGCAGCAGCGGCGAGCGATCATCAACGAGACACAACATCGCGGCAAGAACGTCGTGATCGACGCCGAGGCACCACTGGCCAGCCTGTTCGGCTATTCGATGCGCCATGCGCGGATTGAGCCAAGGTCGGGCAACCGCCACGATGGAGCCGGCTGCCTATGGACCAGCCCCCCAGGAAGTTGCCGAAGCGTTCGTGTAGCCGGGAGGATGCATCGTTCGGGCGACGTCCTGGAAGGGGCGGAAACTCCCGCTAGCAGGTGCCCGGCGGGCGAATTGACCAACGGCACGGGGGGTAGAATCGCATCAATTCCGCCAGATTGCCGTCCGCGGCCAGCCACCATTGCCGCCAGACACCGTCGCAAGGCAATCCGCGCCGGAGCCTGTTGACAGCTTTCTCTCCAGGCCTTAATATTCGTGGTTTGCCCACTTGGTGAAACGAGTGGTGGGAGCAGGAGTTAACGGCCCTCGATCACCGGGGGCCTTTTTACGCAGTCGGGAGCGTGCTGGTGGCGGGTCATACGCAAGAAATCATTCGCATCCGCATGGAAGCTTACGATCACTCGGTGCTCGATCAGAGTGCCGCGGAAATCGTGGATACGGCCAAGCGGACGAATTCCGAGGTTCATGGGCCGATTCCGCTGCCGACGCGAATTGAGCGATACACCGTGTTGAGTGGTCCGCATATCGACCGGAAGGCACGGCAGCAGTTTGAGATCCGCACGCATAAGCGGTTGATCGACATCGTGCAGGCCACGGCCAAGACGATCGAGGCGCTCAATAAGCTCAGTCTACCGGCTGGCGTGGACATCAAGATCAAGGCCTCCAGCAGGCACTAGGCGGGAATACGAACGATTTGAACTGATTGCGGCAATCGCTCGTCCAGGTGGCACTTGGCGGGCGGTCTTCTGATGCCGCGGGACTTTTTGGATTCTCCTATGCACTGGAAGCTCGGCGGGTAAAGCGCGGCCCCTTTTGGCTGCGACTACTGGCCGGCAACCGACCACAGGAAATACTGCGATGGCAATCGGACTGCTCGGCCGCAAGGTCGGGATGACGCAAGTTTTTGACGAAGGCGGCAACGTGGTGCCGGTGACCGTAATTCAGGCCGGTCCCTGTCACGTCTTGCAGGTCCGCACGAAGGATCGAGATGGGTACGAAGCCGTGCAGTTGGGCTTCGATGATATGCCCCGTCGGTTGGCTAGTCGCAGTACTCGTGGTCACGTTGCCAAGCTTGACAGCAAGCGCTCGAAGGCCCGCGGCAAGGCGGGGGTCGAGCCTCTCTCTAAGGCTGACTGCGAACCACAGCGTTTCGTTCGCGAAATGCGTGGCGCATTCGAGGGTGCCGAGGTCGGCCAGACGCTGGATGTCACTCAGTTCGCCGAAATCAAGCGTGTTGACGTTGTCGGCACTACCAAGGGTCGCGGTACCGCGGGCGTGATGGTGCGGCACAACTATCGGGGCCAGCGGGCTACGCACGGCGTCAAGAAGGTACACCGTCATTGCGGCTCGATCGGTCAGAGTCAGTTTCCTGGCCGCGTGCCGAAAGGTCGGCGGATGGCCGGTCGCTATGGCAACGAGAAGAGCACGATGCGAAACGTGGTGCTCGTGCGAGTCGATGCCGAGAATAATCTGCTTTTGATCCGCGGCGCGGTTCCTGGGCCGAACGGCGGGTACGTGGTGATCAAGGAAACGAACAAGTTGTAAGCATCCCGGTGGGCCCCTGGTGGCCCGGCAGTTCGACGGCTTGTGGCCGACAGGAAAAACAGTAATGGCAAGTTTGACCGTATACGACCGGACCGGCAAATCGGTGGGCAGCTACGAGATTGAGCCCACGGACTTGGTGCCGCGCATCAGCAAGCAATTGCTGCACGATGTGGTGGTCATGTACCAGTCGAATCTGCGGCAGGGCACGGTTCGCACGAAGAGTCGGGCTGAAGTGGCCGGTTCAACGCAGAAGATGTACCGTCAAAAGGGGACGGGCAATGCCCGTGCCGGTTCACGTCGCAGCGGTATTCGCCGTGGTGGCGGACATATTTTTGCAAAGCGTCCGCGAAATTGGGTCTATCGCCTGCCTCGTAAGGCCGTGCAGTTGGCTACTCGGATGGCGCTGGCGGCGAAGATTCGCGACGACGAAGTGATGCTGATCGATGATTTGAAGTTCGACGCGCCCAAGACCAAGGATATGGCTGCCATTCTCAAGGCCTTGAGGATCTCTGGCGACAGCCTGTTGGTCACCACGGCCGAACATGATGTGAATGTCTTCAAGAGTGCCCGCAATATCGACCGGGTGACGGTCTCGCCGGTTGACGGCTTGAATGCCTTGGTGTTGTTGCAGCCCAGGCGGGTGCTGATGACCAAGGCGGCGCTTGAAGCTGTGCGGGCCAAGGGCCAGGCGAAATCGGCCGACACGGATGCGAAGTAATAGAGGGAATCATGGCGATGGCCACCGACACTATCACGCCTGCTGAACCGTTTCTGGCGCCGCACCAGGTGATTCTGCGTCCGCTGGTGACTGAAAAGGGAATGCATCGTTCGACGCGCCACAATGCCTATGCGTTTGAGGTTAGCCGATTGGCAACCAAGAGCGACGTGCGGCGGGCGGTCGAGGAGTTGTTTAATGTGAAAGTTCTGCGTGTGCATACGCAGAACCGAAAGGGAAAGCCGCGGCGAACGCGTTTTAGTTCGGGCCGCACGAAGGATTGGAAGAAGGCGATCGTCACGCTGCATTCCGAGCACCGCATCGACTTTTTCTAGTGAGTAACCGAGGCGGCCTCGCCGCCCCGAATCGAAAGACGATCCATCATGGGTATTCGACGATATAAGCCGACGACAGCCGGGCGCCGTGGTGCGACGGTTAGCGACTTCGCCGACCTCACCAAGGGGGCCAAGCCAGAAAAAAGCTTGTTGCGCCCGAAAAGGAAGACCGGCGGCCGGAATAACCAGGGGCGCATCACGGCTCGGCATCGCGGTGGCGGCCATAAGCAGCGTTATCGTTTGATTGACTTTCGTCGCAATAAAGATGGCGTGCCGGCCCGCGTGAACAGCGTCGAGTATGATCCGAACCGAAGCGCTCGGATTGCTTTGTTGCACTATGTGGACGGCGAGAAGCGCTACATCCTGGCTCCCAATGGCTTAAAGCAGGGAGACGAAGTGGTGAGCGGCGCCGATGCTCCGCCGTCGGTGGGCAATGCCCTCCCGCTGAGAAACATTCCGTTGGGCATGGCGATTCACAACATCGAGCTGCAGCCTGGGCGTGGCGGCGTGCTGTGCCGGTCGGCTGGCACCAGTGCGACGCTGGCCGCTCGTGAGGCGGACTGGGCGCAGATTAACCTGCCAAGTGGTGAGATCCGCCGCGTGCCGGCTGCCTGTCGGGCTACCGTGGGTGCCATTGGCAATTCCGAGCACGACGCGATTGTGGTTGGCAAGGCTGGCCGCAATCGCTGGAAGGGAATTCGGCCGCACGTTCGTGGCACCGCCATGAACCCGACCGATCACCCACACGGCGGTGGCGAAGGACGCACGAAGGGCGGGCGGCATCCAGTAAGCCCCACTGGGCAGAGTGCCAAGGGTGGTTCGACCCGCAAGCGACGCAAACCGTCGAATGCCGCGATTGTGCGTCGCCGGCGTTCGCGTCGTTACGGGCAATTGAGGATTCAGTAGTTGAACTTTGGCCGGCCGTAAGTCGGTGCGTGCGTCGTACAAGAGCAATCGAATCTGCGATAGGCAAGTGCCATGGGAAGATCACTAAAAAAGGGCCCGTTTGTCACCCCAAAGCTGTTCGCCAAGGTCGAACGGATGACCAGCGATGGGCGTAAGGACCCGATCAAAACCTGGGCTCGCGCTTGTACGATCGTGCCGGAGTTCGTTGGGCACACGTTCATGGTGCATAACGGTAAGTTGCATATCAAGGTGTTCGTGACGGAAGACATGGTCGGCCACAAGCTCGGCGAGTTTGCTCCCACGCGAACTTTCCGCGGTCATGGCGGCAAGGGCGGCAAGAGGTAGTCACGCGGGATTGCGTTTAGCCCACGGGCATCGCCGACGGCGCCTGTGGATCAATCGAGAGAGAACGACACAATGGCCTACACAGCCGTTCACAAATACGCTCGGATCAGCGCTCGCAAAGTGCGTCCGCTGGCTGATTTGATTCGCGGCAAGCACGCCGACGAGGCGCTTGACCTGCTGAAGTACCAGCCGCAGCGCGGTGCGCGGTTGCTTGAAAAGGTGCTCAAAAGCGCGTTGGGAAATGCCGAGGATCGTCGTGCCCCTGGCGTAAGCGATTTGGTGGTAGTCGATGCACGCGTCGACGGTGGGCCAATGTTCAAGCGGATTCGTCCGCGAGCTCGCGGCATGGCCTTCATGATCAAAAAGCGGATGGCGCACATTCGAATATCGGTCGACACCGTCGCCTGAATGAAAACACGGTAGCGTAATTGACTTAGCGGCTTGGTTGTTCAAGCAAAGACAACCGACGCAAGAAAAGTAGACAGCGGACTGAATATTGGCGTCCCGCGGGATGCAGAGCAACGGAAACGAGTGAAAACATGGGTCAAAAAGTCAACCCTACCGGCTTTCGCACCGGCATCATGGTCGGTTGGAAGAGCCGTTGGTATGCCTCGAAGCAGGAGTTTGCGAACCTGTTGCTCGAGGACCGCAAGATCCGCAAGTTCGTCAAAAGCAAGTACAAGTTCGCGGGCATCCCCAAGATCGAGATTGAACGGACTCGCGATGAAGTGAAGGTGATTCTCCACACCGCGCGTCCGGGCATCATTATTGGCCGCAAGGGTCAAGAGGTCGAGCGTCTGCAGGATGAACTGCAGAACCTGGTCGGCCGCCGCATCAACATCAAGATCGAAGAGATTTCGCGTCCCGAGGTGTTCGCGCAACTCGTGGCCGAGGACATCGCCGAGCAGTTGGCCAAGCGAGCCAGCTTCCGCCGCTGTATGAAGCGGGCGATGGAATCGACGATGGAAGCCGGCGCGAAGGGGATCAAGATTCAATTGGCCGGTCGACTTGGCGGTTCGGAAATGGCGCGTCGCGAGAAAGCGATTGCCGGCTCCATTCCGCTGTCGACTTTGCGGGCCAAGATCGACTACGGGTTTACCGAAGCCATGACGCCGCAGGGACACATCGGTGTCCAGGTGTGGGTCAATCAAGGTATGTATCAAGAGGACGAGACCGATGGCGTTGATGCCCAAGAGGGTCAAGCACCGAAAAAGCCAAAGAGGACGTATAAAAGGTAAGGCCACGCGGGGCAACCGCGTCGTCTTCGGCGACTTTGGCCTGCAGGCTACACAAGGTGGCTGGGTCAGCGCGCAGACGATTGAGGCCGGCCGTATCGCCGCTTCGCAATACTTGCGCAGCGAGGGTCGGCTTTACATTCGCGTCTTTCCGCACAAGTCAATTACGTCGATCCCGCTCGAGACTCGCATGGGTAAGGGCAAGGGAGAGCCGGAATATTGGGCGGCCGTGGTACGTCCTGGCACGGTGTTGTACGAAATCGCGGGCGTGACCGAGGAAGCGGCTCGGATGTGTTTTTCGCGATTGGCTCACAAGATGCCCGTACGGGTGCGGTTCATCCGGCGTCGAGCGGTTTAGGTGAGGAGCGTGCAGATCACCCGGCGGCGAACAACTCGTCGAGCGGACAGCGGATGAAAGAATCATGACCAAAGCAAGTGAATTACGCGAGATGAGCGACGAGCAATTGGTGCTCACGCTCAAGGATGCGGTCGAGAGTCTGTTTCGGATGCGGATTCAATCGCAGACCGAGCGCTTGGACGCTCCCAGCGAGCTTCGCAAGACAAGGCGCTTGATCGCCCGTTGCAAGACCATCCAATCGCAGCGAGCGGCCCGGGCCCAGGCTGCGGCGGCCGCCAAGTAAACAGTAGAGATTGCCATGCCAAAACGAGTTTCGATCGGCGTTGTGACCGGCGACAAGACGGCCAAGACCCGTCGGGTGGAGATTCCACGACTGGTTCGCCACCCGAAGTACGGCAAGATTATGCATCGCAAGACGGTGTGCCACGTACACGATGAGGCCGAGGAGTGCCACGTCGGCGATACGGTGGAAATCCAAGAGTCGCGCCCGCGGTCGAAAACCAAGCGCTGGGAACTCGTGCGGGTTGTGGCCAAGAGTCGTCTAGTGGACATCGCCGCGATGAAGGCAGCGCACAAGGCGGCGAATGAAGAGAACGAAGTATAACCATCGGTGTGCCACGAGTAACTAGTGGGCCGGCGTCCAAAGATATTCGATCCAGGTGTGTGAATCATGATCCAGATGCAGACCAAATTGAGCGTCGCCGACAATACGGGGGCCAAGGAGGTCATGTGTATCAAGGTGCTCGGCGGTACCCATCGGCGCACGGCCGGTCTGGGTGATGTCATTGTCTGTAGTGTCAAGTCGGTGATTCCCGGCAGTGATGTGAAGAAGAAGAGCGTCGTCAAGGGTGTGATCGTGCGTTGCAAGAAACCGACCCGGAGGTCGGACGGCAGTTACGTGCGCTTTGATAACAATGCCGTGGTGATCATTGACAATGACAAGAACCCGCGCGGAACGCGCATTTTCGGCGCCGTGGCCCGTGAGCTTCGCGACCGCAATTTCATGAAAATCGTGAGCCTCGCCAGCGAGGTGGTGTGATGCATATACGAGTGGACGACATTGTTGAAGTGATCACCGGCGCCGATAAGGTGCGCGGCAAGGTGCTCAGGGTGCTGCGCGACGAGAATCGCGTGATTGTCGAAGGTGTGAACCGTGCCTATCGGCACATCCGCCGCAGTCAAAAGAATCCGCAGGGCGGTCGGCTGTCAAAGGAGATGCCCGTCAGCCTGTCGAACGTGATGCTGGTTTGTTCCTCGTGCAATCAGGCGACGCGGACAGGTGTTCGCTTTCGGTCGGATGGCACCAAGGATCGTTACTGCAAGAAGTGCGACTCGGCGATCGGCGTGATCGCTCCACCCCGCAAGGCGCACGCCAGCACTTGAATCGACGTAGAACAAATCAACGCGGCCCAAAACGTGGCTGAGTGAATCATGGCGAAGAAAACAAAACAAACCGAAGTTCCCGAGCAGCAGGCCGAAGCAGTGCCGCCACGGCTGTGGGAACGATACGAAAAAGAGATCCGGCCGGCCTTGGCGCAGAAGCTGGGTCGCGCGAATGTCCATGCCTTGCCGCGGCTGGAAAAGATCGTCGTCAGCATGGGCGTCGGCAGTGCAATCACCGAGAAGAAGCACATTGAAGACGCGGCCGCGGCGCGTAGCGCAGATTACCGGGCAAAAGGCCCTGGTGACGAAGGCGCGCAAGGCGATTGCCAACTTCCGCTTGCGGGAGGGATTGCCAATCGGTGCCAAGGTGACGCTGCGTGGGCCGCGGATGTACGAGTTTTTGGATCGCTTGATTTCCGTGGCTCTGCCGCGCGTGCGAGACTTTCGGGGACTCAGTCCCAAGGCGTTCGATGGCCACGGCAACTACAGCCTCGGGCTCACCGAGCAATTGGTATTTCCCGAGTTGAACCCCGACAAGTTCGTGCGGCCACAAGGAATGAATGTGACCTTAGTGATGACCGGGTCGAAGGGAGACGGTGAGTCGCGCGAGTTGTTGCGGGGCTTCGGCATGCCGTTCAAGACCGAGGAATCGACCGAGGGCAAGGCGGGCGCGGCTTGAGGCCATCGCTCACTACTGAAAACACCAGATGTATCGAGTAAGGCAGGAAGTTCATGGCGAGTAAATCGAAAATTGCCAAGGCCCTGGAAACGCCCAAGTTCAGTACCCGCCGCGTTCGGCGGTGCAAGATCTGTGGGCGGCCTCGGGCGGTGTACCGCAAATTTGGAATCTGCCGTATCTGCTTCCGTGAGTTGGCCGACGAAGGGCTGATTCCGGGCGTCAAGAAGGCGAGTTGGTAACAGGGGAACTTTGCAAACATGATGACCGACCCCATCGCCGATATGCTCACTCGCATCCGCAATGCGGTGCGCGTTGAGCGGCCAAACGTGACGATGCCACTGTCAAAGGTCAAGCGTGGCTTGGCCGAGGTGCTCAAGCGCGAAGGCTATATCTGGGGCTTCGAAGAAGTCTCCGGAGAGCCCGTACCGGAATTGCGCATCGAACTGAAGTATGGCCCGAACGGCGAGCGAGTGATTCGTCATATCAAGCGCGTCAGCAAGCCCGGCCGACGCGTCTATCGTCATGCGAATGGCCTCCGCCCCGTGCTCAATGGTCTGGGCATTTCGATCATTAGTACCAGCCGCGGCGTGATTAGCGATCGCGAGGCGCGGCAGAAGAATCTGGGCGGCGAAGTGCTTTGCGAATTGTGGTAAACGAACTGGCCGCGTCCGTGGCCGCGAAGGTAAGACAATGTCCCGCATCGGAAAACAACCCGTCGCCGTGCCGTCGAATGTGAAGGTTGGCGTCACGGCCAAGGAGGTCACGGTCGAAGGACCGCTCGGCAAGTTGACTTGGGATCTACGGCCCGAAATAACCGTCTCCTTCGATACCGACAAGCAGCAGGTTGTCGTCACGCGCAAGGGCGATCACCCGCTGGCTCGCGCCCTGCACGGGCTGTCGCGAGCCGTGATCCGAAATATGGTCGAAGGCGTAACCAAGGGTTACGAAAAGAAGCTGGAGATCGTGGGTGTGGGGTATCTGGCTGCCGTGCAGGGCAATAAGCTGCAATTGCGGGTCGGATTCGCCAACGAAATTCACCTGGATATCCCCACCGGTTTAACCGTGACCTGCCCCGATCAGACGCACGTCGTGGTCAAGGGAAGCGACAAACAGTTGGTCGGCCAGTTTGCCGCCGAGGTCAGGGCTGTGCGAAAACCTGAGCCTTATAAAGGCAAGGGCATTCGTTACGATGGCGAGCAAGTGCGCCGCAAGGCCGGCAAGGCAATGACGAAGTAATCCAAAGGATCAAGCAGAAGGGCGGAGGATGAGAAATACAGCGGATGACGTCCGCTGGACATTCTTGGGTCCTGTAGCTCGGGAAGCAATACAGTGAATCACGAACGAGCAGTATTACGACAGCGGTTGCGACGCGGATATCGGGTGCGAAAGCGTGTCCGGGGAACGTCCGAGCGGCCGCGATTATCCGTGTTTCGCAGCCACAAACACGTCTACGCCCAGGTGATCGACGATAGCACCGGCCAGACCCTGGCTGCCGCTAGCACCGTCGACAAGGACTTGCGGGGAGACGTGAAGAATGGTGGCAATGTCACCGCGGCGACGCTGATCGGTAAGGCAATTGCCGAGCGATCGCTGGCGGCCGGCGTCAAACAAGTGGCTTTCGACCGAGGTTCGAATCAGTATCACGGTCGGGTCGCGGCGTTGGCCACGGCCGCCCGCGAGGCAGGGCTGAGTTTCTAGTTCAAACGGCCGCCGAGTTGTCTGGGAAAACGCCGTTTTCTTGGTCGACGGTTTGAGTAAACTTAACGATTCAGTAAGATTGGCAAGCGTCACGCTTGGGGGAAGGTCAACGTGTCTGAAGGCAGCAATCGTGGAGAGCTGATCGACAAGGTTATCAAGATCAAGCGGTGTGCCGCGGTGGTCAAGGGTGGCCGCCGTTTCAGCTTCGCGGCCATGGTCGTCGTGGGCAATGGCCGCGGCAAGGTCGGTTGGGGTTACGGCAAGGCCAACGAAGTACCTCCCAGTGTCGAAAAGGCCGTCAAGGAAGGCTCGCGCAGCATGTTCGAAATCGCCCTCGATGAAGGCACGATTCCACACCAGATCGAAGGCCGATTCGGCTCGGCTCGCGTGGTCCTCGTGCCGGCTTCGCCCGGTACCGGCGTAATCGCCGGTGATGCGGTGCGCGCCGTCTGCGAGGCGGCAGGCATTCACAACATTCTGACGAAGAGCTTCGGCTCCAACAATCCGGTCAATTTAGTCAAGGCCTCAATCGAGGCGCTCAAGCAATTGCGCATGCGCGCAGGAAATCGAGCGCCTGCGGGGAGTGACGCTGGTATGAACCTGGCTGATGTCAATCGGGGTATTCGCAAGCATAAAAAGAAAAAGCGCGTCGGTCGTGGGCCCGGCAGCGGGCACGGCAAGACCAGCGGTCGCGGCCACAAGGGCCAGGGTCAGCTGGCCGGCTGGAGCGCACCGTCGATCTTCGAAGGTGGCGCCAGCCCGCTGATTCGCCGAATTCCCAAGCGTGGCTTTCACAATGCCTTTGCCAAGGTGGTAAAGGCCGTCAATGTTGGCGATCTGAACGACCGGTATGCCGACGGCGATGAGGTGACGCTCGACAGCCTGCGCGAAAGATCTGGCCAAGGGTCGCTACGACGAGTTAAAGATCCTCGGTGCCGGCGAGTTGACAAAGAAGCTTAAAATCTCGGCCCATCGTTTTCAGCGCCACGGCGCTGGAGAAGATTAAGGCGGCCGGCGGCGAGGCGAACGTGCTGCCGGCCAAGCAGGCGCCGGCGCCGGCCAAGAGCAAGAAGGCCGCCGGGAAGTAAACGTGCACAGTATTTGGTAGTATCGGCTCCAGACTAGATCATCGCCCAGGGACCGGGGCGCACCACCCAACGGCCTCCGCCGCCCCGGGCGCCGGGAGGCTCCACGAAGGACGGATCGAAGCCATGTGGGAAAAACTCCGCGTCGTCTTCACGATTCCCGAACTGCGGAAGAAGATTCTCTTCACCCTCGGCCTGCTGGCCGTCTATCGCGTCGGTTGGCAAATTCCGCTGCCGATCGTCGATCAGAGCCAGATGACCGCCTTCTTCAAGTCATCCACCGGCATGGGGCAGTTGTTCCAGCAGGTGGCCGTGTTCAGCGCCGCGTCGCTCAGTCAAATCACGATTTTCGGTCTGGGCATCATGCCCTACATTTCCGCCTCGATTATCTTTCAGCTCTTGGGGAGCGTTTGGGGACCACTCGAGCGGCTGCAAAAGGAAGGCGAAAGCGGCCGGAAGAAGATCAACGAATACACGCGCTATGCGACGGTCGTGCTCTGCATCGGGCAAAGTTGGGCTTATCTCGGCTACCTAACGAGTCGCGGACTGATTTTGGAAGACTACCTCGTCAATGATTCGCTGCCGTTCAGCTGGCAACTCTTGACGGTGACGATGATGACGGCCGGCACCATTTTCCTGATGTGGCTGGGTGAACAAATCGACGAGTTCGGCATCGGCAACGGCATCAGTTTGATCATTATGGCCGGTATTCTCGCCAACATGCCGGGCGCGATTTATACGTTGCTCAACAATTCCTCGCTCGAGCTCGGAAGTAGCACGGGTCAGATCGGCGTGGAAGTCATCATCCTGCTGTTGATCTTATTCGTCGCGGTGGTGGCCGGAGTCGTGTTTATCACACTCGGGCAGCGGCGGATTCCCACCCAAAGTGCCAAGCACGTACGCGGACGCCGGGTCTATGGCGGCACGCGTCAGTATCTGCCGCTGCGGGTGAACCAGGCTGGCGTGATGCCGATCATCTTCGCCAGCAGCTTGTTGATGTTCCCATCGCTGTTGTTCACGAGCCTCTCAAATGCCTATCCGGACTCCATCTGGGTCAATCTGGAGGAGGCGTTCCGACGCGGGAGCGGTTTCGTCTACAACCTGTTGTACATCGTGCTGATCTATTTCTTCTGCTACTTCTGGACAGCCATTACGTTCAATCCCAAAGACATGTCGGAGAATCTCAAGAGTTTTGGCACATTCATTCCCGGTTACCGGCCAGGCAAGCGGACGGCCGACTACTTGGAGAAAGTGATGGTCCGAATCACCTACGTGGGGGCTGGGTTTTTGGCGGTCGTGGCCATCGCCCCGACGATCATCACCAGTATCTTCGCGGTGGACTATAATGTGGCACAGTTCTTCGGCGGGACCAGCTTATTGATCGCCGTGAGCGTGGCGTTCGACCTGGTGCAGAAAATCGACAGTCACCTCGTCATGCGGAACTATCGAGGTTTATTGGAAGCGTAGCGACAGCTTCCGCGGGGCGTAGCAGGAAACTTACGCCGCGGCTGGGCGGGAAAGACGAGACACCATGCGGTTAGTTTTCATCGGTCCGCCCGGCGTGGGGAAAGGCACCCAGTCCAAGAGGTTAGTATCCTGCCTGGGGATTGTTCATCTCTCGACCGGTGAAATGCTTCGGCACGCTTGCAGCGAGCAGACCGAACTCGGCAAGCGAGCCGATCGATACATGGAATCCGGCCAACTCGTACCGGACGAGCTGATGCTCGAGCTTGTCAGCGAGCGTCTTCAGGCACCAGACTGTCGCGATGGTTACCTGCTTGACGGTTTCCCGCGGACGCTGGGTCAGGCCGCCGCGCTCGACAAGATTTTGGCCGCGCGTGGCACGCCGCTCGATTTGGTGCTGGAACTCACGGCCGATGCCGAGGAATTAATTCGACGGCTGTCGGCTCGCGGGCGAAAGGACGATCAACCAGACATCGTGCGCCGCCGGCTTGAGGAATACGAGCGGCAGACGGCACCGCTCCATGACTACTACAGTCGACAGAAACTGCTGCGAACGGTGGACGGCCAGGGTACCCCCGATGAGGTTTTTGTCCGCATCGAAGACATCGTCAGTCCCCGCGAGCGTGCGAAATAGCATATAAATTAAAGTGTCGGTGGGAGCTGGCTTGCGGCGAGGCATATCAGCCTGGTCCTGGCCGCCCGCGAGTTTTTAACGACCTTGGTCGAGGACAACAGGAGAAGAAAGAGCGTGCACATTCTGCGTTCCCAGCGCGAAATCGCCCAGATGCGCAAAGCTGGTTTGCTTGTCTGGAAAGCTCACGAACTCACGGCTGCCATGGTGCAGCCTGGGATTACGACGGGCGAGCTTGACGCCGCGGTGGAAAGGTTTTTCGACGAGCACCATGCGATTCCCCTGTTCAAGGGCGTGCCGGGCAAGATTCCGTTTCCGGCCGTGACCTGTATTTCGGTCAACGACGAAGTCGTGCACGGTATTCCCGGACGCCGGGTATTGCGCGAAGGGGATATCGTCAGCATCGACACGGGCTGCAAATACGAGGGTTGGTGTGGCGATTCCGCGGTAACACGGCCGGTCGGCCAGATTGACCCGCAGGTGCAGCGCCTGCTGGAAGTTACCTCCGGCGTGCTCAGCTTGGCCATCGATCTAATGGGAAAACGCAATCGTTGGAGCGAGGTTGCCTCGGAGATGGGAACGTTTGTCCGCGATGCGGGATTCTCCGTCGTCGAGAGCTTCGTCGGTCACGGCATCGGCCGCGAGATGCATGAAGATCCACAGGTTCCGAATTTTGTCAGTGCCCAGCTGCGCCGCAATGGTGATTTTGCCATCGAGCCGGGGTTGGTAATCGCCGTCGAACCGATGGTCAACATGGGAAGCAAGCACGTTAAGAGCATGCCCGACTATTGGACCCAGGCGACGCAGGATTCGCGTCCGAGTGCCCATTTTGAGCACACGATCGCAATGACCGAGAACGGGCCCTGGGTGCTCACTGGTCCACCTCAGGATGGCGAGGAAATCCCAGCCTAGCGGAGACTCGAGAAATCAGGTCATTTGCTCGCGCGGGCGAGCCCTGGTCGCACCTGTCGGCCGGATCCTCGCACCGTAAGCCAAAAGGCCAAAAAACGTCACGATTTATAGCTTCCTCTTGCCTACCGCACGGCAAGGGCTGTGGAGGAGAAAAATCTTCACCGCAGGGGCCTTGTAAGCGTCGGCGGTGAGGGGATATATTCAAGTGCTTTGGACCTTTACGCCAACCGTCCGTGTCCGTCGAAAGCTGCCATGAAAGTCCGCGCCAGCGTCAAGCGAATCTGTGAGAACTGCAAAATCGTCCGTCGCCGGGGCGTCGTGTTCGTGGTATGCAACAATCCGCGGCACAAGCAGCGTCAGGGCTAAGGCATAGCGTCAGGACTGATTGGCCACGCCGTGGCTCGTCACCATTCTTGTCGCCGGATTGCCTTTGAGAACTCCTGGGCGAGTCGGGTAAGTGGCAAGCCGGACAGCGGCACGAGTATTTTGTCATGCTCCACTTGCGAGCAACGTATTGCCGAGCGGGATATTGCCCGTCGCAATTGTTTAGAAGCGAGAACTAGATATGCCGCGTTTGCTGGGTGTCGATATTCCCAATGATCGGGCGACCGTCGTGTCGCTCACGTACTTGTACGGAGTGGGGCCGCAGATCGCGCGGGAGTTGTGCCATAAGGCCGGCATCGATCCTCGTGCGAAGGCGCGTGATCTGCACGAGGACGAGGTGGCCCGGTTGGCGGCCCTGTTGGATAAAGACTACGTCGTCGAGGGCCAGTTGCGTCGGCAAGTGGCGCAAAACATTTCGCGTCTGCGTGACATCGCCTGTTATCGCGGTTTGCGGCATCGCCGCGGCTTGCCGGTACGCGGTCAGCGGACTCGAACCAATGCCCGTACTCGCAAGGGTCCGAAAAAGACCGTGGCCGGCAAGAAGGGCGTGAAAGATTTGAGGTAATCGCGTTTTTTCGCCGCAGTGGAATCTTGCGGCGGGCGAGAGACCGGTTGTCGAGACAGTCGGTGCCGAAATGGCGAGTGTGAACCGGGTCGCCGTATCGTCGTTGAGCAGATCGGTTACGCGTCGTTGTGTGCTTGAATAGTCGTATTTGAGGAGTTCATCGGAAGTGGCCAAAAGCAAACGACGCAAGGTCCGTCGCAACGTAACGGTCGGCATCGCGCATATCAAAGCGACCTTCAACAACACGGCAGTCACGATCACCGATACCAAGGGTGACGTGCTCTGTTGGGCGAGCGCTGGCACAAGCGGTTTCAAGGGAAGCCGCAAGAGCACGCCGTTCGCCGGCCAGATGGCGTCACAACAAGCCGCCGAAAAAGCGGCCAAGTTCGGCGTCAAGGAACTCGACGTCCGCGTGAAGGGCCCTGGCAGCGGGCGCGAAAGCGCGATTACTTCGCTCCAGGCGGCCGGCATGACAATCAAGAGCATCGAAGACGTGACTCCCTTGCCACACAACGGTTGTCGTCCGCCCAAGAAACGCCGCGTATAGTACGTTCGTTCCGCCGCGCTGCTGCTGCGAGTGGTCAGCCGCGGTTTCCGCAGATTGCAATCAACCAAACCAACGCCAGCAAACCACTGTTACTGTAAGAGAAACGTATGGCTCGTATTACCGGACCCGTTTGCCGGCTCTGTCGCCGCGACGGCCTGAAGTTGTTCCTCAAGGGTACCCGTTGCGACACGCCCAAGTGCGCGTATCGAGCGCCGCGATACCGCGCCGGGAATGCACCAGTTCCGCCGAGGCAAGCAAACTGATTACGCCACGCACCTCCGCGAGAAGCAAAAGGTCAAGCACTATTACGGCGTGCTCGAGCGTCAGTTTCGTGGCTACTACGACCGGGCAGCGCGTAGCAAGGGAAATACGGGCAACACCCTGATGAGCTTGTTGGAGCGCCGCTTGGACAACGTCGTGCATCGGCTCGGATTTGGCAGCAGCCGAGCCCAGGCACGGCAATTTGTGTCGCACGGGCACGTGACTGTAAATGGCAAACGCGTCGACGTTCCGAGCTACATCGTGCGAGTCGGAGACGTCATTCGTGTGAAGAACCGGGCAAAGAGTCTTCAGTTCGTGCAAAGTAACCTGGCCGAAAACCGCCGCAACGTGCCGGACTTTCTGACCCTCATCGAGGGCGGGATCCCGGAGGGCCGAGTTGTTCGGCTGCCCGAGGCGGACGATATTTCAATCCCAGTGCAAACTCAGCTGATCATCGAGCTTTGCTCGAAATAGAGACGGAGCTTTGCTCCCGGCAAAGTAGAGTGAATTTTTCCGTGTCGCTTGTACTCCGGTGCCGGACCGCCGCCCGCCAGGTGCAAGCGACACAACACAGACCCCCTGACGGTTGGCCCGACCGCGGGCTTCTAGCAGAAGCCCGCTTGGCGCTTGCGGAGACTTGACATGCATATTCGATGGCGTGGGCTGGAATTGCCCAGTCTAGTGACCTGCGACACGAAGACGCTCAGTGGCACTTACGGCAAGTTCGTGGCCGAGCCGTTCGAACGAGGTTTCGGCGTGACGATCGGCAATGGACTGCGCCGAATTCTGCTCTCCAGCCTGGAAGGCAGTGCAATCACCCAGATCAAGGTGCAGGGCGCCCAGCATGAATTCACGACGTTGCCCGGCGTTGTTGAAGACATGACCGACGTTGTGCTCAATATCAAGTCATTGGTGGTCAAGAACTACACCGAGTCGACCAAGGTTGTACGCGTGGAGAAGAACACTCGCGGCGTCGTGACCGGGGCCGACGTGCAGACCGACGAGACGGTCGAGGTGATCAACAAGGACCACGTCATTGCCACGCTCACCGACGACGTACCGTTTGTCGTGGAAATGGTGATTGAGAATGGTCGCGGCTATGTGCCGGCCACCGAGCACAGCCCGAACGTGCAGGAGATCGGCATCATCCCAATCGACGCCGTCTATAGCCCGGTGGTTCGCGTGCGATACGAGATCGAGGAAACTCGTGTCGGCCAAAAGACGAACTACGACAAGTTGACGATGGAAATCTGGACTAACGGCTCAATTCATCCAGAAATGGCGCTGGTTGAATCGGCGAAGATCTTGCGCAAGCATCTCAGCCCGTTCGTGCAATACAGCGAGTTGGGCGCTCGAGTGCATGCCGGCGTACGCAGCAGTGGCGGTTCGGCCGACGCCGGGCTCGAGGCGAAATTGAATATGAGCCTGGCGGAACTCAAACTTTCGGTGCGGGCCAGCAACTGCCTCGAGTCGGAAAATATCCATACCGTGCGAGATCTGGTCCGTCGGAATGAAGACCAATTGCTTGAAGTCCGCAATTTTGGCGAGACGACCCTGCATGAAGTGCGGGAAAAGCTCGCGGAATTGGGGCTGCGCCTGGGCATGCGAATCCCCGCTCCCATCGCCAGCGTGTAACGCGAATACGTTGGCGGCTTGCCGCCGAAAATGACACCCGGACCTTGGGTCCCTTGATAGATCGAACCAACAGTTACCATGCGACACCGACGAAAAGGCCGCACGCTCGGCCGTTCTCCATCTCATCAGCGGGCCTTGCTTCGAAACCTGGCCAGCGCCTTGTTTCTGACTGTGCGTGATGCCGAGGATGATGAGAACGCACCGAAGGTGAAGGGCCGCATCATCACCACGGTTGAAAAGGCGAAGGAGGTTCGGCCGGTGGTCGAGCGCTGTATCACGCTGGCCAAGAATGTGCTGCCGGCGTTGGAAGAAGCGGAAAAACACGGCACGACAGCCGACCGCGATAGCGCCGCCTGGAAGGAGTGGCGCAAGAGCGATGCGTACACCAAGTGGAATCAGGCCATGGCGCCGGTCGTTAACGCGCGGCGGCGCGCACTTGTGTTGCTGGGCGACAAACAGGCCGTGCGGTTGCTGTTTTCCGAGGTCGCTCCCCGCTATGTCGATCGTCCAGGCGGCTATACCCGGATTTTAAAGCTGGCCAAGCCTCGGCTGGGCGATGCTGGCAACCGCGCAATTCTCGAGTTCGTCGGCGAACGTGATCGAGTGAGTCAAAAGTCGACTAAGCCCGCATTCGAGCAGGCCGCGACCTAAAGCATCAACCGTCGGGCAGAGCAAAGAAGCGTGTACTGAGGTTCGCTCAAGGATGTGGCGAATGGCCACGCAACGATCGAGTGACCAAAAGCGTGATGGTTTGCCGCCCGCTGCCGCCGGTTTCAATTTCACGCTGCACATGCGATGGCTTTGTGCCGACCTGGCCAAGCGGCTGCCGGAACTGGCGCATCTCGATATCGATCGCGTTGCAATTCGGTTCTGCCAGGCCCGCGTCCATTCTCGCCACGGCCTGTATGCCTCTCTCACACCGATGCGATTCGAAGGGGGTGAGCTTCTTAGTCGACGCCGCGGCGGCACTTGGACCGTCGAGCGGCTCTACAACGATGCAGGCCGCGAGATGCTCTATCTGCTCAGCTTCTACTTGCCCCGCTTCTTAGACCGCTCTCTCGAAGAGAAGTTGACCACGGTGGTCCACGAGTTGTGGCATATCAGTCCGACGTTCGATGGAGATCTACGCCGCCATCCGGGCCGATGCTACGCCCATACTCACTCCCAAAGGCAGTACGACGCGCGCATGCGTGAGTTGACGCAAAAGTGGCAAAGCTTGCATCCGCCGCGGGAAGTTTACGAGTTTCTGAAATACGACTTCCGGCAACTCGAACGTCGTCATGGCCGAGTGTTTGGCCAGAAGATTCGCACGCCACGACTCCTGCGAGCCGGCTGAGCTAGCAGCCGATGCTGTCATCGCGAGTGGCGCATGCATTGACACAAATCGATCCCGGTGGGTACTGTACGCCCCTCACGTCGCGGCGAAGCGTCTTCGCGGTCTTGTCTTTCGAACGTTCCAGCTGGGAATTTCGGCATGCGTATGGCGATGCGCGCCATTTTGCTGTGGGTTGTGGTATTGATGAGCGGCAGTTGCCGCATCGTCGAGCCGAATGCCGCGTCGAAATTGCCGTTGGCACCGTTGTCCGCTGCGCCCGATACGGTCTCGCTCGAGATCTTTTCGGCGCCGGTACGCCAGGGCGAAGAAGCATTGGCGCAGCTTTGGAAGCTCGTTGACGAACAATCGCTACCACCTGACCTGCGACGCCGTCTCGCGGACAACGGTTTCCGTGCGGGAATCATCGGTCCGGGCATCCCTACCGAGTTGGCGGAAATCTTAAACCTGACTGACCGACCCGTGGAGGAAGATCAAAAGTACTCCGTTTCGCTCAACCCCGACGGGAGCGTGAACTTGCGAGTCGTGCAAGCGAAGGCCGGCAAGCGCACCGAACTTGCCCTGCCGAACATGCGCGAAGAACTGTCGCTGCTCGAATCGGTGAATGGCGAAGTGTGCGGCAAAACCTACCGCCAGGCCGAGTGCCGCCTGGCTCTGCGACCCTATCCGGAGAATGACGGCCGGGTCCGGCTGGAGATCGTTCCCGAGTTGCACTACGGCGTGTTTCAAAACCGCATGCGCGGTAGCGACGGAATGATCATGTTTACCCAGGAACGACCCAAGCGCGTGTTTACAGATTTAGCCGTTGAACCGCAACTTGCACCGGGCCAAATGTTCTTGATGGCCAGCAGGCCAGATCGCAGTGCAAGCCCCGGCTATCTCTTCTTCACCGATACCAGAGGCGACAAGCCCATCCCGATGTTGTGGGTCGTGCGCGCGCGCGGGCGGCCCCGGACGCCGCGTTTTACGATGGTCCACCCCAGGACAATCTCACGTCGATTACCAACGACATCGAAGAATAGCCGCGGGTGCGGCGCCTCTATCGATCGAAACTCGCCGGCCAATCGAGTCGGATGGTCAGACGGGCTGCCCGGCCAGCGCTGCACGTACGGTCTCTAGTTGACCGGCCGAACCGAGCATCTGGTTCTTGTGCGTGATGTATTCGGCGTAGGCGGCCATGAACGGCTTGCCGGCCGTGCGGGGATCAAAATCCTCAGGCTTATCGCGAAACACCTCGCGATAGATTGCACACCACACCAGACGGCCGTCGGTGTCGATGTTCACCTTCGTAACACCCAGCTTCGCGGCCGGCAAGTATTGATCCTCGGGCACCCCGCTGGCGTCGCCGAGCTTGCCGCCAGCCTTGTTGATCCGCTCAACCCAATTCTTGGGTACGCTGCTCGAGCCATGCATCACGAGCGGAAAGCCGGGCAGCAATTTTTGAATGGCCGCGATTCGATCGAAGTGCAGGCCCTGGCCGCCGCTAAACTTGTAGGCTCCGTGCGAAGTGCCAATGGCGACCGCCAGCGAATCGCAACCGCTTCGCTCTACGAACTCGACCGCCTGGTCGGGATCGGTCAAGCAGGCGTTGTCGGCATCGACTTCGATGTCTTCCTCGACGCCACCCAGCATGCCGAGCTCGGCTTCGACAGAGATTCCCTTTTCGTGGGCCCGCTGGACCACGCGGTGCGTGATGGCGATGTTCTCATCGAACGTCTCATGCGACGCGTCGATCATAACCGACGAGTAGAAGCCGCTGTCGATGCAATCGTAACAGACTTCCTCGGTGCCGTGATCGAGATGCACGGCAAAGATCGCCTTTTCGAACACTTCCTCGGCCGCGCGGATCATGGACTCCAGAAACCGCTTGTCGGTGTAGCCCCGAGCGCCGCGCGAAAGTTGGATGATAAAGGGAGCACTTTTGCTGGCATCGATCGGGTCGTCGTTCGACTTGACCAGGCCGAGGTTGCCGCGGAACAGTCCCACGGTTTGCTCGAGGTTGTTGATGTTGTAAGCACCGATGGCGTATTTGCCATAGGCTTGCTGAAACAGCTCGCTGGTCGTAACGATCATCTGAGTCGGTCTCCAAAAATCGGGCCGGAGTGCTAGCGGCCGGTGCTGCGCCTCGACGGCCACGAAAACGGCAGGTTCTTGCTGGAATCACGCGATTATACGAAATGGCGCGGAAATCGGCCAGAAGCCAGGATGTACTGGGTGCGTCTTGCCGAATAGCAGATTGGCTAATACTAGCATGCACTTGTGCTCCTTTCGCCCGGATGTAAAGCCGCGGGGCGCGTTCATCCCTGCTGACGATCGCACGGATGCCCAAAACCACACCATCGCTGCTTCCCAATTTAAAGCGTGCCTGCTTCCGCGTTGCCCGGTTTTCGTGGCGTGGCTACAATCCCCCGTCCACCGGCGGTCTCGAAAAAAGTCGCCCCGAAACTAACTTCCGCCCTGGCCAAGAGGTCGCCCCTCATGAGCACCCCGCGGCGCGCTAGCACCCTGTCGACCAATCGTGCTGCCCAACTTCGCTATGCTCGCGAAATCATCGAGCTCGAGGGCCGCGCACTTGCACATTTGGCCGAGCGACTCGACCATGAATTCTGTCATGCGGTCGAGACCCTATTTGCCTGCCGCGGCAGCGTGATCACCTCGGGCATGGGCAAGGCGGGCCTGATTGCCCAAAAGATCGCCGCCACCCTGGCATCAACCGGCACGCGTAGCCATTGGCTCCATCCCGCCGAGGCCGTACATGGTGACTTAGGGCGCATACGGGCGGACGACGTCGTGGTGCTGTTTTCGCAGAGCGGTGAGACCGAGGAGGTCGTGCGGCTATTGCCGTCGCTAACAGAGTTCGGTGTGACGATGATTGCCGTGACCTCCCGGCGCTCCAGCACGCTGGGCCGCGCGGCCCAGATCGTCATCGAACTTGGGCCGCTCCAGGAAGCCTGCGAGCACGGCCTGGCGCCCAGCACGAGCACCACGGCGATGTTGGCCTGCGGAGACGCGCTGGCCCTGGTAACCAGCCGGCTGCGCGATTTTCGTCGTGAAGACTTTGCCCGCTTTCACCCGGCCGGTAGCCTGGGCCGACAGTTGAGTAAGGTCGAGGAATTCATGCGACCTCTTGGTCTATGTCGCGTGGCTGGCCAGTGGCATGATGTGCGGCAAGTTTTTGTCGGGCACGGTCAAGTCGGCCGCCGGACCGGTGCCATCATGCTGGTCAACAAGGCCGGCAAGCTCGCAGGACTGTTTACCGATAGTGACTTGGCCCGACTTTTTGAACACAAGCGCGACGCGTCGCTCGATCGGCCAATTCGTGAGGTGATGACCGCTCGGCCCTGCACGGTGCCGCAGGGCTCGATGATGCTCGACGCCGTGGCGATCATGGCCGAGCGGAAGATCAGCGAACTGCCAGTCATTGACCGGCGTGGTCGGCCGGTAGGCATGCTGGATATAACGGACGTCGTGTCGCTGTTTCCGGAGGCTCGGTTGTCATTGCCGCAGCCGACCGGCGACACGCCGCAGCTGAGAACCTTTCCCGGAAAAAAACGGGGTCGGTCCAAACAGCCGGCCGCCAGCGCAAGCAAGTCGTCCTCGCGAGGAGCCCGATCGCGGGAATGTGCATGAAAACCGACGCACTTTGTCACAATATCGAGTTAATCCTGGCCGATGTCGACGGTGTGCTGACGGCCGGACACATCATCTTCAACAACCAGGGGATAGAAACCAAGCAGTTTCACATTCGCGACGGGCTGGGAATTCGCCTCTGGCAGCGGGCCGGTTACAAGTTCGGACTGATCACCGGACGAAGCTCGCACGTGGTAAAGGTGCGGGCGGCAGAGTTGGGCATCGACATCGTACGGCAGACTGCCGAAGACAAATTGCCGGTAGCCCAAGAAATTCTCATGCAATTGCGACTTGATCCGGCTCGGGTGTGTTACATCGGTGACGACTTGCCTGACGTCCCCGTCATCCGTCACGTGGGCCTCGGAGTGGCCGTGGCCGACGCCTGCATGGAGGCCCGCGCCGCCGCCCACCACACGACGACGCTGCCCGGCGGCAGCGGCGCCGTGCGCGAAGTGATCGAGCTAATTCTCAAGGCACAACGGCGGTGGGATGACCTGGTTCAGAAGTACACGACGACTTAGGCGAGCGCGATGTCCGAGGCCGTGGTAGGAACTAGCCCCGCGCAAATTGGTCGTCCTTCTCGCTGGGCACTGACGGGCCAGTCGCTGGTGAGCCTGGCGGTCGTGCTGGTCTGCTACTGGTTGTACTGGTTCATCGCGGTGCCGCTCATTGAACCCAGCGCCGACGAGCGGGTTGCCGATAGCACTTCAGAAGAGAGAATCGGTGCCGCCCGCGATACGGTAACGGCGCGACAGCGCGAACTGTCGCAGTATTTTGCGGCAGGCGATTGGGAGGCCAAGGATCCCGCGATCTGGCAAAGCGGTCAAATGCGGCTGCTTTTCGAAAAGCTAGAACCGCAGCTCGACGGCAGCGTCAAGCTGAATCCTTGCACGTTAATGTTCTTCGATAAGGCGGGTGGCCAAGGTCAGACGCGTCCGATCATCATGCGAGCTTTCGAGGGTGCGATTATTCAGTTTGATGAGAAGATTGTGTTGCGAACGGTTGATCTTTCGAAGCGGCGGTTTCTGGGGGGAACTCTGCGAGGAGATATTCGCATCTTTCAGCATGAGAGCGTGCCCGGCAAAGGGGACGATCTAGAGATCAAAACCCGCAATGTGCAAATGTCTAGCGATCGCGCCTGGACACCAGAGCCGGTGGATTTTCGTTTGGGGCGCAGTCGCGGAAGTGGGCGCGATTTAGAAATCAAATTTGCGTCGAGCGAGCCGGGAGCTCCTCAGGGAGCCATGCGGGGACTGACGGTTCGCTCATTGGAATTGAAACGCGACGTGAAAATGCGTTTGGAGATGGGAACCGGACCGCTGGCCGGCTCGTCAGAGGCCGAAAGCACGGTCGCGCCACCGCCAGCTGGCAAAAACACGATCGAAATCACCTGTCGCCGCTCGTTTGAGTTCGACATGCTGGATTACGCGGCTTCGTTCCATCAAGACGTCGACGTGTTCCTGCTCAACCCGAGCGGCGAGAGCGACCAGCTCAATTGCCAGCTACTCACGGTCTATTTTGTCCGCCCGGGTGACACCGTAGCGGCTCCCCCTGCCCCGCTATCGACCGCCGGTCGACCGGCGTCGGCGCAACAGGTGCGGCTGATCGAAGCCCGCGGAAACCCGGTCACCATGAGGTCTCCCGGGCAAGGCATGTATGCCCGCTGTCATGGCGTCGACTACGAGCCTGGTGTGGGCAACGAGCCGGGTACGCTGACGGCATTTGGCCCGGGTGTCATCCATGGCAATTTGCCGAATGATCCAGCCGGCAAGTACAAGGCGAGCTGGGCTCGTGAACTGCGATTTGTGCCAGACGGGTCGCTCTATCGCGCCTCGCTGCGCGGCGCGGCGACGATCAACATTGGACAAATGGGGGAGATCACGGCCGACGAAGTTTTTGCCTGGCTGAGTAAAAGCCCCAAGCCCGCTCCGCCACAGGTTGCCCAGCAAGGTCCGTTCAAACCAGCGGCTCATCAATTGCCCGCTGGCGGTGCACCGAACTCCGATGCCTGGCAGATCGAGCGCGTCGTCGCACGCCGCTACCAGACCGCCGACTCCCCGCAGAGTCAGGGTGACGTGAAGATCGATTCGACGCAATTGCACGCCGTGACGAATCTGCTGGAAGTGATCGTCGCGCGTCAACCAACTTCTCCAGCTCCGCAGACCGGCGCGGCAGGTTCCGTGGTGCGGAGCGACGCTCAGCCGCAATCGGCGCCGCAGCGTCCTGGCGACAAATTTGACGTCACCGGCCGCTCGGTTCAAATTCGACTCGTGCCACGGGGAGATGAGCTCGCAATCGCCAGCGCAATCATCGAACAGGATGCTGAGCTTAAGCAGTGGAACTTGACCGGCGAGCTCAAAAAACGCCTATTGATGGTTAAGGGTGATCGCTTACATGTCTCGGATGCTCACACCGACGCGACGCACGTCACGATCAAGGGCCAACCCGGATTTGTCGAGGCCCAGGGAATGTCGCTGTGGGGCGAGACGATCGAATTGGAAAAAAAGACCAATCGCCTGTGGATCAACGGACCGGGGCAATTGATGCTTCCCGTCACGCAGGATTTCGACGGCAAACCACTAACTCGCCCCGAGTCGCTGACGGTGGATTGGAAAAAAGGCATGAACTTCCAAACGAACACGGCGATCTTCACTGGCGCGGTCGTGGCCCGCAGCGCCCAGCAGGTGGTCAATACGGAAACGCTCGAGGCAACGCTCACTCGTCCGGTCGACTTTGCAAACCCAAATGTCGGTCCGGCGGCTCCCGGCGAGCGACTCGATCTGGCTGCGCTTCGCACGCGGGGCTGGACCTTCCTCGAGGGACGGCAACTCGACGAGCAGGGACAGCAAACATCGTTCAGCCAGATGGGAGTGAACGACTTGTCGATCGACCGCTCCAGCGGAGCCATTGGTGGGATTGGACCAGGCTGGGTCAAGCACGTCTCAATCGGATCGCCCCAAGCCGTCAATTTACCGGGTCAAAAGCCGCCCGCCGAGGCCTCCCGCCGAGGATGACAAAGACGAGTTGACCTATCTCCATGTAAAATTCCGCCAAGGCTTGACGGGCAATTTGAATCGTCGTGAAGTCAAATTCTTTGATCAGACCAAGACGATCTATGGCCCCGTCGCCGGATGGGGTGATCAGCTCGACGATACGGACCTGACAGGACTAGGCGCCAAGGGCATGTCGCTTGAGGCCGATGCCTTGGATGTGCGACAAATGCCGGGGCCGCCTGGAACCAAGCGAGGTTACTTCGAACTCGACGCGACGGGCAGCATCTTTGCCGAGAGTCAACGGTTTACCGCCCAAGGAACGCAGCTTACCTATGTCGAGCGGAATGATAAACTCGCGCTCCATGGCAGTCCGGCGGAGATGTTCATGGAGAATCAAAACGGCGGACAGCGTCAGGAATATCGAGCCACGCTCGTTGAATACTGGTTTGCCGACCATCGCGTGCGGACCACGGGTGTGAACTTATTGAATGTCGTAATTCCAAACGCGAACCAGCCGAAGGCGCCGGCCAAACCGATCGTCACGCCCCCCGCCACGCAGTCGACCCCGCCGGCGATGAACGCCCTGCCGCCCTCGGCGAGCGGTCAGCCGCGGTAGTAGCACCCAGGGTTTACTTCGCGTTGAGCAGCTTCTCGACGGCCTGGCGCCCTGTCATGCCCGCCGAAACGCCGAGTTTCTCGGCGGCCTCGCTGACTTCCAGGATCTTGGCGTCGAATAAGTCTTCCGGATTGCGCAGTGGTTTGGCCGGCGTGCCTCGCGCGATGGCCACGGCCAGATTGAATTCATTGGCCGCGCGGATGTCGTAAATACCGCATCCAACTAGACCACGCGCCGTATGGATGGCGCAATACTGTCCGCCGGGCCACTGGTAGCTTGAGCCAATGGCCTGGCCCCCCTCGAACTCGAGCGTGCGGTTTTCGGCGTGTGGAAGCGTCATGGATCGTCTCCTGTGCGGGCCACGGACTACGTTTGATCTCCGACAATTTACCGCCGGTACGCTACTCATACTATAATCTGCGCGAATCCCTCGCGAGTTTGAGGTTGCGAGCCATGTTGCAAGTCGGCCGCTATTTGTTCAAACCTGCCGATACCGACGACGAGATCGAGCAGATTCACCAGCTAAACTATCGCACGTTCGTCGAAGAGATACCTCAGCACATTGCCACCGTCCCCGGCCGGCTCGTGGATAAATTCCACGACAAGAATACGTACTTTGTTGCGCTGGACGACCGGCGTGTCGTGGGAATGATCAGCGTGCACGATCGTCCCCCCTTCTCGATCGCCGCACGGCTGGACGATCCGTCCGTTCTGAGTACGCCCGGACGACGGCCGTTGGAAGTGCGGTTGCTGGCGGTCGAGCCGACTCATCGCGGGGGACCAGTGATGGTGGGATTGCTGTGGTCGGCCCTCTTGCACGCACGTCATCGCTATGACGACGTCTACATTTCCGGAGTTGTCGAACGAGTGCCGATGTACGAGCGGCTTGGATTCCAACCCTTAGGTCCACCTGTGCCCGATGGAACGACAGCATTCGTACCGATGCGAGTCACGTTTCCGCTGGCGGCTAATGTGGAGAAGCTCGTGAGACAATGGATGTCGCGAATCGCACGCCTCCAGCACGGTGCGTGAGCACCCGCGATCCGTACGCAATGGCAAAGGCGGTTTGTCGCCCCTACGGAATGCGAATCCGCCGTCCGGTGATCAGGGTCACGACGAAGAGCACCAGGAACACGACGAACAGGATCCTGGCGATCTGCATTGCCAGTCCTTCGACGCCGAACATCCCCAGGGCCCCGGCAACCAAGGCGATCAGCAGGAAGATGACAGCCCAGCGCAACATAGTCAGACCTCTTTTCCGCGAGTGTTGAATTGAACGGAAGACAATCCAACTGAATTATAGGCTGGGAATTGCCCGCTCGGCTGCCGCAAGACGCCGTGGATTTGTCGCGCCTTGTCGACTATCCCACCCAAATTGGGCTCGACCAGGCCATGTGCTTTGCATGGGGGCTTCGCTCCTGGTGCGAATCGTCGAGCCCGGCACGCCTACTTTTTCGTTTCGGTTGCCGTGAGCCAAAGTTCGGCGATTCGTGCCGTGTGATCGGGAATCGCCGCAGTCGCGACACGTAATATTTGCATGTCGCCACTGGCCTTCGCCTCGATGCGAATTGGCCCCGAAAACGCGCCGCCGGTACTCATCAACGATAGCTTGACCGACTTAGCGCTGTCACCATCGGTGCGCTGATTTCACCGAAGCGGCGGTGATGAAATCGGGAAGCCCTGTCACGCGAAAGGCAATTTCCTCGGCGAATCCATGTTGACGGCTTATGGACAGTGTGATTTCGACCGGTTTATCGGGCTCGACCGTGTAGGAATCGGCATCGACCGTCACCTCATAGGCGGGCGTCGCCGGAACAATTCGTAGGCGATATACATGCCGAGGACTACCGTGGCGGTTCAGGTCGCTGACGGTAATTCGATAGTTGCCGTCGGCGGGTGGAGAAAACACCGTGCTCGGATCGCGTCCTCCGCCGTCGTCATCGACCTTGGTAATTGATTTTCCCGCCTCGTCGGCAATTTGCAGCACACCATCGAGCGGGTAACCGAGCTCGCGACTCTCAAGCTGAATTTCAAGCGGTTGCCCCTGCTTGGCCTCGACCACAAAGACGTCGGTATCTTCGCGGTCGGCGATACGGCCGGTGACCGTCAGTGGCGCCGAGATCGCCTGAGGCACATCCGGGCCGTTTGGTTCGGTTTCAATCCGCGTGGCATGCGATTCGACGCGAACCATGGCAACGTTGGCCAATTGGGGGTCGGCAATTCGAGCCGTCTCGGCTTCGGCTTGCACTTTGACGGTGGCGAGCGAATCAGGGATGTTCCAGCCCACCAAGGCAACATCGGTGTCTTGATCTCGTGTAACCGCCAGTGGCCAGGGATAGTCGACAAAGCCACCCGTGGTCACTGTGAGGCGATAGATGTGCCGATCGCTTCCGGAGAAGCCAATTGTCGAATTCGGCGCGGATGGGAATCCAAACACGCGCAGCAAATAGGTTCCTGCGGCTGGTGCCGTGAAGACAATTTCTGGATCGAGTCCGCGACGGTCGTGGTTATAGGCGAGTTGATAGCCGGCGGACGAAACCACGTGCAGCACGGCATCCATCGGCGAACCGAGGAGTTCGTGGCCGGACAGGGAGGCCACAAGCGTTTGCCCATCCAGGAGCGGGAGGCTAAAGACATCGACGTCGCCTCCTCCTCCTAGCTTTCCGTTCACGATTACGCTCGACGTAGCGAGGGCTTGTGCCGTGCGCGGGGCGTTGTTGCCTTCGGTCTCGACAACTTCACCAAGCGTGCCGACGACGAACGGCCGCGGCGGACTCGTCCCGGTCGCATCATACACGCGAATCCAGCGGAGCCCTGGCACTGCGTCTGGCGCGACAGCGATCGAAAGCTTGCCCTTTTCCTCGGACGCCGAAATCGTAAGGCCCGATCCGTCGACCCAAGTCTGTACTGGCCAATGCTCCTGTTTGCCCGCCAGGGAGACTTCAACCGTGGTGCCTCGCTGGCCGCCCGCCGGAAATAACGCCCGCACGTCGGGCCCCGCCGCACGGCCGCGCGCAAACCGCCAGAAGTGCGGCAACCGCAGCGATTGCGCGAAGTCCCAAAACGCCTTGCCGCATGCCTACCCCATCAGTTCCGCGATCGGCTCGCTGTCGCTCACCAAATGCACTGGGCGTCCTTGCGGCGTGTGATAGATCTTGCCAGGGTCGATCCCCATCTTGCTGTAGACAGTCGACACGAAATTCTCCGGCGACAGAATCCTTTCGCAGGCCGAATGACCGTTGCGGTCGGTTGCTCCAACGACCTGTCCGCCGGGCGTACCGCCGCCTGCGAACATGATCGACATGGCGTTGGCCCAATGGTCGCGGCCCGGGCTGCTGCGACCGGTCAGTTGCGAGATCTTAGGCGTGCGGCCAAATTCGCCCAAAGCGATGACCATGGTCGTATCGAGCATGCCGCGGTCATCGAGGTCTTCGATCAAGGTGGCGATTGCGTTCTCGAACGGCGGCAACTTCTTGGGCAAGCCACTGAAAATCTCCGAGTGGTGGTCCCAGCCGCCGTCGTACAGCGTGACGAACGGCACGCCCGCCTCGACCAGGCGGTGCGCCAGCAGGGCCCGCTGGCCGAATCCATTGCGGCCATAGGCGTCGCGAACTTTGTCCGTCTCGGTGTGGATGTCAAACGCTTTTTGCGCCGCGGGGCTGGTCATCAGGTTGTAACCCTGACGATAGTATTCGTCGATGGCATTGACCGGATCGGCTGCGGCGGAGTCGGTGATCCGCTGGAAACGGTCGACCAGGTGCCGGAGGTCGCGTCGCGTGTGAAACCGGTCGTCGCTCAAGCCCGCCGGCAGCGCCACGTCGCGGACGCGGAAATCCTCGCCGTTGGGATCGTCAGACACGACGAAGGGCGCGTACTTGGCACCCAAGAAATTCGGGCCGCCCGAGCGCGACATATTTGGCATCGAGAAATAGGCCGGCAGACCCTCTGGGGCCCCGCGCTCATAGGCCGCGACCGATCCCATGCTGGGGTGAAAGCTGACAAAGGCACCGCAGCCGACTGGAATGCGCGGCGGCGAACCGGTCATCATGTAGTGATTGCCTGCGCCATGATTCCCCTGGTTATGACGCACGGACCGCACGACTGCCAGTTTGTCCGCGATGCTCGCCAGCCGGGTCATGTGCTGCGAGAAATAGACTCCGGGAATCTTCGTGCGAATCGGATTAAATTCACCGCGAATCTCGGCCGGAGCTTCGGGCTTCGGATCGAAGGTTTCGAAATGCGTCGGTCCGCCATCCATCCAGATCAAGATGCAACTCGACGGTCGCTTGACCGGCGATACCGCTTGGGCCGCCACTCCCTTGAGCCGCAGCAGGTTCACGAAGCTGCCACCGGCGAGAAAGCTGACACCGAGCTTTAGGCAGTCGCGACGGCTCATGCCTTCGCAGTTGGTATGAAAAGCCATTGATCGGGTTCCTTGGCGGTCTATTGGTTCAGTGAACCTCGGGCGCCCTATTCAGTCGTCGTAAGTGTGTGAAATCGGCCGTGGGCGTTTCTAATCCTTAAAGATGAATTCGGGCGTGTTCATCAACGCCCACATCAGGTCTTCGGTCGCCTGAACACGGCTTGGCATCGCGGTAAATGCCGACAACACCGCTTGTCGCTCTTCGTCGTTCGGAAAACGGCTATAGAGCAGCAAATAGAGTTCTTCGACGATCGCCTCGGCCGTTTTGTCACTGGCCGCCAGTTCGGCTGCTCGGCCGTGCTCGTCGGTAATCTTTTCGTGCAATTCTGGTGCGTTCATCAGGTGCAACGCCTGCACGATTGTGGAGTCTGGCTGTCGCTCGTAGGGTGGATCTTGGTTGGCGTCGGGCCGGCCAAACGCATCCAAAAACAGCGAGCCTACGCGGTGCGTCCAAATCTCCATGCTCCGTGTTCCCTCCGGCATGCCGCCAAATGATTCGGGCGCGCCGGTCGCATCGCACACCGCGTCAAGCAGCACTTCGGCCTTCAGTCGGGTGCGATAGTGTCGCGAATAATTCCGCGTATCGGATACGTTCCGCTTGTTGGGCGTGGACGAGATCGCATAAACATGCGAGGTCATGATCTGGCGAATCAGTTTCTTCAGGTCATACCCCTGCTTGCGAAAATCGGCTGCCAACGCTTCGAGCAGGGCCGGATTGCTGGGTGGGTTCGTGGCCCGCAGATCGTCGACTGGCTCGGTCAAACCACGCCCCATCAACTCGGCCCACACGCGATTAACGGCCACTTGAGCGAAGAATGGGTTGTCGTCCGCGGTAATCCACTCGGCAAGCGCTTGGCGTGGGTCTTCGCCCGGTGCGATGGGACGGGCCTCGCCAAATAGCGGCCGCGGCTCCATAACTTCTCGTGTGATCGGATGCCGTACCGACCCGGCGTCGGCAACGTAGACCACTTCCTCGCCACCGGAGATCGGCGGCGAAATGCCCTCGCCCTTATGCGCGACGCGCGCAAAGTAGGCGGCCAAACCATAAAAATCGTCCTGGCCCCAAACTTCAAACGGATGGTGATGGCACTTGGCGCACTCCAGCCGGATACCGAGAAACAACTGGCTGATAACCGGCGTGATTTCATCGGGCGTGCGGCGATCGCGAAACAGTGTTGCTGCGCCATTCCGCCAGGCGCTCCCCTGCGCGGTGACCAAATCGCGCACGAACTGGTCATACGGTCGATTCTCGCGGAACGCCTGCCGGATCCAGGCGTCGAAGGCCATGGTGGGCTTGATTCCGACGCGGTAAGGGTTCGGCCGCAGCAAATCGACCCACTTATTCGCCCAGTAGTCGGCATACTCAGGCCGCGCCAATAGCGAATCGATTAGTTCTTCGCGCTTGCTCGGCGACCGATCGGCCAAATACTCGCGAGATTCTTCCGGCGTGGGGAGTCGACCGATGACATCGAGATACGCCCGGCGGAGGAAAGTATGCTCGGGTGCCGGTTCGCTGGGAACAATTCCCACGGTTTGCAGTTTTTCCCACACCAGGCCATCGATGAAATTCTGCCGAGGCAACTGGTCGTACAATCCCACCTCGACAGACCCTGCAATCGGAATGGCCGTGTTCCAGGGGACGATGTTGTTCATGTAGCGGATCGACAGCGTGGCCTCGCCGGGCAACTTGCCTGCCTTTACCAAGCCGCTGTCGACGGAAACCACGCCGGGCTCGTTCGACGAAAAATCGGTGAGCGGCGTGACGTCGCGCACCGAACCGTCTGAGTAGTGCGCCAACACCTTGAGTTGTTCAGTTGAACTAGCCGGCATCACATGCTCGTCTGGTTCAACGGTCACGCCATCGAGCGTGGGCGCATTGGCTCCCGCACGAGCCATGCCCGAGGCGATCCAACGGCGGACGAGGTCATATTCAGGACTGCCGGGCTTCAGCCGTTCGCCGCCACCGTGCGGAACGCGCAGCGACGCCTTTCGCAGTAGCAGACTGTTTTCCGGAGCGGCCGGAAAAACCCGTCGGCCGTGTCCCTCCTCGACAATGGCCGAGTAGTCGAACGCCGGGTCGAACCCCAACAGCGAGAGAGCAAAACCGTTCTGTCCGCGAGCCTTGCCGTGGCAGGCGCCGGCATTGCATCCGGCCGCGGTCAGCACGGGCAGGACGTCCAATTCGAAGTTCACTTTGCCCGCGATGATTGTGGGAGTTGGAGTTACGTCGTCCTGCACGTCAGGCGTGTTCGCCCAGGCAGGCAAGCCGAACGCCAGACAGGCCAAGGCCGCGGCGGCAAACAGCACGAGCGCACATTGTGGGAAGGCGCGAAGCATGGACAGGCTGTAGGCGGGAAAGGTCGGGGTAGGATCCGCTTTCGGTCAGCCTGTAATTTAAGCGATCGGCGGCCTACAATCAACGCTTTTTAATGGATTGCAGGTCCTTTTGTAGAGACAGTTTAGGGCTACTTCACGACCGTCAATTCCGGCAGCGATTCCTTGAGCTTCGCAATCCCTTCGTCCGTTACCTGAGTTTGCCAGACATAGAGCTTCTTGAGCTTGCCGAGCGACTTCAGGTGTTCGAGGCCCGCGTCGGTCACCGCCGTGCCATAGAGATTGAGGTACTCAAGGTTGCCGAGATCCTTCAGATGGGCCAGACCCGCATCGGTGACCTTCGTCTTTTCGAGATGCAGCTTGTTGAGAGTTGCCAGCCCGGCGATCTGCGCGAGCCCGGCGTCTGTGATCTGCGTATCCTTGAGGTCGAGCTGCACGACTTTGGGAAGTAATTTCACTTGCGCCAACCCATCGTCCGTGAGCGCCGTGCCGCCCAGATGAAAATCGACGACGAGCGAGTCATCGTTCTGGGCCAATTCCATCACCGTGCCACCGATCTTGTTGATGGCGTCAATTGCGGTTTGGGTTTCTGCCGAAGGAGGGACTTCGGCGGCCGCCGCAGGAGCCGGCTCATCGGGCGCGGGCATGGGCGCCGGCTCATCGGATTTTGCCACGGCCGCCGGTGCGTCGACTGGCAGCTTGTACTGAGCGATTATCTCGCCGAAAGTTGGCGAGTCCTCGCCAGAGGACTTCATCGCGGCCACGGCGTCCAGCGCGGCAACGATCTCGGCCGAACACTTTTCAGGCTCTTCCTTGAGACGTTCGGACTTGAAATCGTCTTTCTTCAGCAGTTTGCTAAGTTCTGTGCCGTAGGCGTTGCGAACTTTTTTGGGCTCGCCCTGCACGTGACAAACGTTGCACTTGACGGTCTCAACGAGGATCTTCGCGTATTCTTTCTCCTTCTCGTCCGCGGAGTCAGGCTTGGCGTACTTCGCTTGGAATTCCTTCATGAAGGGAGGAATGGCCAGTGCCTGAGGACCGCTGAAAATCAATCCCACGGCACAGCAAACCGCCACTTGCGCGACACGTCGAACGCTCATCGATAAGGTCTCCCAGGTGCGAATACCCGTCTCTTCCATTACCTGAAGTATTATGGGTTGCCGCCGCCGGGCGAGTCAAATCACGTCCAAATGCGCCTCATTTCGGTTCGGTCGAGCCGCGATTGCAATCGTCAACCGTCCATCCCGGAGGAGGTCTCGACTGCCGGGTACGGGGTTGGTCGCACCCCGCTCGGCCATGATAGGATTGTGGAGCATGCCAACCACGGCTTGCCTTAGACTCCGCGCCTACTACGTAATTTGCCATGAATGCTGCTGGTACTCGAAAAACCGTTGCGGTAATTGGCGGAGGCATTAGCGGCCTCGCCGCGGCACATCGGCTTATGGAACTCGACTCGTCGATCGAGGTCATTTTGTTGGAAGCGGGTGATCGGGTCGGCGGCGTGCTGCATACCGTTCGTCGAGACGGATTTCTGATCGAACAAAGCGCCGATAATTTCATCACAGACGTTCCCTGGGCCGTCGACCTTTGCCGGCGAATCGGGCTCGGCGACGAGTTGATCGCAACCCGCACTCAGCAGCGCGGTGCCCTGGTGGTGCATCGTGGAAGGCTGGTCCGCGTGCCGGCGGGCTTCATGCTGCTGGCCCCGGCAAGATTTTGGTCCCTGGTGACAACGCCGATTCTGAGCCCGCAAGGCAAGATGAGATTGCTGGCTGAACGTTTCGTGCCGCGGCGTGCCGGCGACGGCGATGAGAGCCTTGCCGCATTCGCTCGGCGTCGCTTGGGACGAGAGACTTTCGAACGCATCGTGCAGCCGCTGGTCGGTGGAATCTATACGGCCGATCCCGAGAAGCTTAGTCTAGCCGCCACCATGCCGCGGTTCATCGAGATGGAGCGCCGCTGGGGTAGCCTGATCCGCGGGGCCCGCGCGGCTACGGTAGCAAAGCGCGCAGGACAGCGGCGCTCGCTACGGGCTGTTTGTCACGCTTCGCAACGGGATGAGTTCGCTTATTGAGCGGTTGGTCGACCGCTTGCCCGCCGGCACCGTCCGACTCAATAGTCCTGTTGAAAACATTGAACATGAAGCGGAAGGGGGCTGGACGCTACGTGTATCGGGCAGCACTGATCCGATTCGGTGCGAGGGCCTGATCCTGGCACCGCGCGCGCCGCAAGCGGCGAAGCTGTTGGCGAATCTCGATCCGGATGTTTCACGCGAACTGGCAAAAATCGAATACGCCGGCACGTCCATCGTGACGCTGGGCTACCGTCGCGAACAAATCGGAAACGAACTGGACGGTTTTGGCTTCGTCGTGCCGGCGGTAGAAAAACGCCGTATTCTGGCGGGTAGCTTTGCCAGCGCAAAGTTCGAGGGCCGCGCGCCCGCCGGGTGTGTGCTCGTGCGGGTGTTTATCGGCGGGGCCTGCCAGAGCGAGTTGAACGCGCTGTCGGACGATCAGTTGATAGCAATTGCCGTCGACGAATTGCGAACACTACTGGATGCGCAGGGTGAGCCACTGTTTGCCGGTGTGGTGCGCTGGCCAGACTCGATGCCCCAGTACCACCTCGGGCACAACGAACGAGTCGCGGCGATCGAAAGTGGCCTGCAGCGATGGCCAGGCTTGGAATTGGCAGGCAATGCCTACCACGGCGTGGGCGTGCCAAATTGTATCCACAGTGGCGAGCTAGCGGCCGAGCGCATTCGGAATGCGCTGAACTTCTGAGGGCTCACACGCGAAAACTCGCAAGGCCATCGGCTGCGGAACAGCAACTACCTGGCTTTGTGTCGCTTGCGCCATGCCAATCCGCTGAGCAACATTAAACCCAGGCTGGCCAATACGCACGTGCTCGGTTCCGGGACGTTGGCGGCGAGGTCCAGCCCCAGAATTCCGTTCGGCTCGTCAAACGTGATCCAATTGTATGGCGATTCGCGCGCGTCGCCAAAATCAAACCCAATGCTGGCCACCAGGAAGTTCGTGCCAAACACACCGTCGAGCGTAAGAGTTTGATCGGTGATCGGGTCGACCACCGTGATGTCGTTCACCAGCACTGGAGCGTGCAAGTAGCGAAGATTGTTGGGATCGTTGGGGTCAAGACTGCCTTCGGTCGTGTGCAGCAACAGGTCGTCGAGAAAGAAGCCCGCCAGATCTACCGTGCCACCGAGGCCCTGGATGGGCAACTGGAATTGATTGGCGATGGGCGTGCCGGGAAGCTCGGGATGAGCGGGATCGAAAGTCTCGAGCTGCGTTGTGCCGGCGGGCGGGTTCTCGCTATAGCGCACGTGAAGCGACGCCGCCAGGCTGGTCGAAATGAAAGACGCCGCGGCCCCGGTGTCGAGCAGGAAACTGCCCGAGGCTTCCACTCCGTTGAACGAGACATTCACCGGCGGTGTATTGTCGACCGGCGGATTGTTATCGAGTTGCAATACCGGGTTGGGGCCGATGAACGGGTTGTGGCTGAACTGCGGTCCTTGAGCTCCCGGCGGTGACAACTCGGTGAATCGGGTGAAATCACCGTAGCTCAGCTGCACATGGTGGCTGGTGGTGGGAATACCCGGATCCGTATTCGTCGTGCTCGGATGGAATGGCGTGCCCTGATCATAGATGAAAGTGTGCATCAGATCACTCAAGTCGTTGACTGGTCTCGGGTCCATCACGACGGTCTTGCCCATCATCACCGGCATACCGAAGACATCGAGCGGATCGGACAGCGGATCTGGCGAGGTGTTGGTTGGCCCGATCTGAATGTTCGTCGGACCGGTGACCTGGTTGTAGACGGTTTGATAGGTGGATAGGTTGTCAATCGCCGTCGACGTCGAAGCGGCGGCGCGAATCCGTACCGATTCGCTTACGTCGTACAACGAGGATCCACCGACACCCACATCGAAAAACTGGACGCCCGCTTGTCGTGGCATTTGCAGCGTCGTGGCCGACGCGTCGCTGATGACCACGCCGCTTGCCCCGGTATCGAGGAATCCGAAGATATTGATCGACGTTCCGCCGAAAAGCCCTTCGTAGCTGTACGGATCGCCGCCTGCGCCGGGTTCGATCACGAAGTTCATGCGCGGTTGATCGAGGGACCCTTCGCGAACGCCGTCAATATCGACGGCCCACGCCGTCCGGACCAGTAAGGCCACGGCCAACGCGACCACGACGATTTGCACATTCCGCATGCGGAGGAAAATGATCATGCCAGAAACCAACACGTTGCTTGGGGATCGGAATACGTTGCGCATCGCCTGACCGGCGGCTGTTAACACGGACGTTCTTTTCAGAACGCGGTTAAGGGTTGCCGGATGCGAGTGCGCGACAAAGACGCGGGAAGTCCCGAGAGAGGAAGAACTGCCGCAACCGAACGGGGACGCAAAAAATGCGTGCGGCAAGAACTCTCGGTCTTTAGATCATTAGCCCAGCGAAAAGGCGGTGGTCTAACGGTTCAGTAAGCTTTCTTCACGATATGGCGTTGGTCTAATTACGTCAAGTCTTTTTCCTCGGATTCGACGTATTCATTTCACTCCTCGGCCGCAGGTCTTCTCGCCCCGCGGACTTCGGGAAAACCGCACCCTCGCAATGTAGGGGTCCCTGGGTTACGATGACGCGACTACTGGGAGGGCATATCCGACCGATGCGCGTTAGGCAGCAGCCCGCACGGGTCCTTGCCAAGTAGCCGCAACCCGTTTTCCGCCCACGATTTCCGAGAGGATCACCGACGGCATGAACGAACGGCCCTATCGCTGGTACCGCGAACTGAATCGTTATCACTGGTTTGTGTTGACCGTAGCCGCCCTGGGGTGGCTGTTCGACACGATGGACCAACAGTTGTTTGCCCTGGCGCGGCGACCCGCGATGATCGAACTGGTCGGTGCCAAACCGGCCGACGACGGCGAAGACTTGACCGCCGAGCAGAAGTCCGAGGACCTGCGGGTCGTCAACGAGTACGCCGGCTATGCAACGTCGATTTTCTTGATTGGCTGGGCGAGCGGCGGTTTGTTTTTTGGCGTGCTAGGCGACCGAATCGGCCGTGCCAAGACGATGGTTTTCACGATTCTGATCTACTCCCTGTTCACCGGTCTGAGCGCGCTGTCGGTCGGGTTCTGGGATTTTGCCTTCTATCGCTTCCTGACTGGGTTGGGTGTAGGCGGCGAGTTTGCCGTCGGCGTCTCGCTGGTTGCCGAGGTCATGCCTGATCGGGCGCGGCCGTTTGCCCTTGGTCTGTTGCAGGCATTGTCGGCAGTGGGCAATATCTCGGCGGCGTTCATCAGTATGGGTATGACCCAGTTGGAGAGTTCCGGTATGGTCGGCAGTGCCTGGCGAATCATGTTCGTCGTGGGAACGCTGCCGGCGCTTTTGGCCTTGCTCATTCGACGGCGATTGAAAGAACCTGATCGCTGGAAAAACGTGGCCGCCCACGAACAGAAGTCGCATCTGGGCTCATACGCTGATCTGTTTGCGGATCCGCGCTGGCGGCGTAACGCTATCGTGGGCATGCTGCTGGCCTTTGCCGGCGTGGTCGGATTGTGGGGTATTGGATTCTTCAGCTACGATCTGATTTCCACCGTGCTGCGGAACCGGTTCGAGGCCGAAGGGCTCGGTCCCAGCGAAGTTAAAGTCCGCGTTGGCAACTGGACGGGCATGGTCTCGATCGTGCAGAACCTGGGTGGGTTCTGCGGCATCTATTCGTTCAGTGTGATTACCCAGTACACCGGACGGCGGCCGGCGTTTGCCGTCGCGTTCCTGGCAGCGATGGTCAGCACGGCATACGTGTTCTGGTTTCTGCAAGACGTGACCCAGTTCATCGGACCGCTGCCGGTCGGCTTGCTGCCCATCTTCATCATGGGCTTCTGCCAGTTGGCCTTGTTTGGTGGCTATGCGATTTACTTCCCAGAGTTGTTTCCCACGCGTCTGCGCAGCACGGGCACTTCGTTCTGCTACAACGTGGGGCGGTTCGTCGCGGCACTGGGACCGGCAGCGCTCGGCGTTCTGACGGCCTATGTCTATGCTGACTTTCCCGAACCGATGCGGTACGCCGGCGTGACGATGTGCGGCATCTTTCTCCTGGGTTTGGTTGTGTTGCCATTTGCGCCAGAGACGATGGGTAAGCCGCTGCCCGAGTAAGTTCGGAGTCGCTTTCGCGATCGACCACTCGGCCAGCGGCCTGGCCGCAGTGGCACGCTACCGCACACGTTGGAGAAATCCGCCTCACCTGTACGATCGTGCACGTCAGTTTGACTGGAACTCGCCCCTCGCTCCTGTCCGTGCAGGGTCGACCGCGCAAGCCAGTCCGTTTATGCCGACGACGACGGGTGCCGATCGCGGGCCGGCCCGGGCAACGACCGGTTTTTTGTGTTCATTTCGCTCCCTAGCGAGTAACATCGAAATTACGGCCAAAGGGCCGATGTTGCCAACGGATGTTTCGAGGCGAATCGAACGTTCGCTAGTCTTTTCGATTGATTTGATTTCTGAGTTGCCCGGGGTGGTTTGTGCGCTACGACGTCATCATTGTGGGCTCGGGTCCGGCCGGAAGTTCCACGGCCCTGCATTTGGCGCATCTAAATCCCGCCCTTGCCGAGCGGACGCTCGTGCTGGAGCGCGATCGTCACCCCCGGCATAAGCTGTGCGGCGGCGGCTGCGTTCCCGAGGTCGACGTCATCTTGCGCCGGCTTGGGCTCGACTATCGCGAGGTTCCGCACGTCGACGTCGATTGGGCCTGGGTGACTTTTCGCGGCAAGGGCTTTCCATTGCGATTTAATCCCGACTTTGCGTTTCGGGTTGTACGCCGCAATGAATTCGACGGTTGGCTCGCCGACCAGGTCCGTAGTCGAGGGGTCGAAATCAAGGAAGAAACTCGCGTTATCAAACTGAGCCGCACCGAGGACGGCGTGCAAGTGGAAACCAATCGGGGCACATTTCACGCACGCGTGATCGTTGGTGCCGATGGCAGCAGCGGCGTTGTGCGGCGGCTCGTGCCCGAGGGGGAGCATCCCTCGCCCATCGCGCGGCTGGTTGAGCTGGTGACACCCGCCGACCCGCCGGAATTGCCCTCGACCATGGCCGACGACGACGCGCTGCTAGATTTCAGTTACATTCCGCGTGGCGTGCAAGGCTACGTGTGGAGCTTTCCCACCAAGATTGCCGGCACCCGCATGAGGAACTGGGGTGTGTACGACAGCCGCACCGTGTCACGCAAGTCGGTCGGTTCGCTAAGACCGGTGGTGGCTGACTGGCTTGAGCACTCGGGATACCGCCTGGACGATTACCACCTGGAAGGGCATCCGATTCGGCTATTTGAACCGAAGGCGCGCTTCTCGGCTCCCAATGTGGTGCTCGTTGGAGATGCCGCTGGCGTGGATGCCACGTTTGGTGAGGGAATCAGTCCGGCATTGGCTTACGGTGAACTGGCCGCCCGGGCCATCGGCGACGCGTTCGAGCGAGGTGACTACTCGTTCACGGACTACGGCGCATCCATTCTTGCCACTCCGATGGGCAAATCACTGAAACGCCGGACCCACGCCGCGCGGCTTTTGAACCGACTGCCATACCCGTTCGTGCAAAAGATGCTGTGGTGGCGGATGGCCCCCATTGCACGCTGGTATATCACCAAGGTTTTGTTCAACTGGGGACCGAAAGTCGGGCCACTGCCTCCGGCCAGGCCTCATGTGCCAGTGGACATCCCAGCTGACCAGGTTCCTGCACCGCATGTACGACCAAGCAAGGTGAGGTTGGACGCGCATTAGTCGAGCGTGGATCCATTTAGCTCGATCAAATACAGCGATGCGTCGTCGGAAGCAATAGCGGCGTCGCCTCCCGGCGAAACAGTGCGAACGTTCGCATCCGGTCCAACGGGTAGGGGAAGTAGATGTTTCCCCGTCGCAATTTCCAACAGCGGTTGGCGACCCTCGCCGAACAGCAACCAGCGATCGCATCCGAAAAAGTAGACGCTCCGGACGTTTGGTGGTTGTGGAAAGCGACGGATTTCTCGGAGTTTGCTTGATTCGAGGACGCGAATCGAGCCGTCCGTGGCCAGGACGACAAGTTGTGAGCCGTCCGTCGAGCAATCAAGCCAAGTAATCGCGATTCCAGCTACTGCTTGCTCGTGCCGGGTTAGAACGCCGGATTGGAAATCGAATGAGCGGACTCCACCATCCTCGCATGTCGTGATCAATTGCCCTGTTGGCAGTTGTTTCATCCCGGTTATTGGATCAGGATGTTCGCTGCGCCATGTTTCTTCTCCAGAGGTTGCGTCGACAACGATCAATGCGCTCTCACTGGCGAAGCCCAGCAACAGTTCTTGTTGATGCAATTCCACAAAGTCGTATTTGCCGAGGGGTAGCTGGAATGGTTTTCCGACCAGACCGTCAGGCGACCGCCAGTGTGCCTGACCGCCGCTTTGGATGGTCAACACGCGTTGGCCATCTTGTGCCATGAGAAGATGCCGGAATGGCGTGGTCATCGTTTCGCACGGCGTCCAATCGGCACCATCGGACCAGTTCCGTAACTTGCCGGACGCATCGCCCAACAGGACGGCTTCAACCCCAGGCCGCCACGCGAAGGCGGAGGTCAAACGGTTGTCTGTACGCTTCACGGTCCAGGCCCGCATGTCCATGGGCCAGATCCACGGAACGCGTGTATGGCCCTTGCCGCGCGGCGCGGCGAGCAACGTGCTCAGCGGTCCGCCAGGGCGATTTTGGGCCATCACCAACTCGTCTCCCTGAGGACTGAACTGTAAGCCTCTTCGGTTGGGCAGTAGTCTGTCCTCAAATTTCAGTAGTGGCTGTAGCGTTCGTCGGTCCCAGAGTAGCATCGAACTGTCCGATGCGCTGGCAAAATTGCGCAGGTGCGGTGACGCAGCTACAGTTCGAACGGCTTCGGGATGACCAGCCAAACGTTTGATTAGTTCTCCGTCTTCTGCCTTGCGGAGCGCCACGCCATCGCGTCCCTCGGCAACAACGATCTCATGATCGCTCACCCAGTCGACGTCGTAAAAGGAATCGCCAGACTTGCCGACACTCCATTTCTGCCTGAAAGTATAGGGATCGAATGCGGCAAGTTCACCGTCCCGACCAAAGATCAGCGAGTCGCCCGATGGGTCGAAGCGTGCAAAGTTACAGTCGCGTTTATCCGCGAATTCATGAAGCGGTTGAAGCTCCGGCGACGAGTAGAGGCGGACCTTGTTGGCACCAAACACCAACGCAAGCCGATCGTTTCGCGGCGATTGTTCGGTGCCGTACACTTCCTCAGGCATGTCAAGCGAAGACAGTAGCTGACCGTTGCGAACATCCCAGACGCGCAGCGCGGTACGATATTCGACCGAAATCAATTGACGACTGTTGGCGGTGAAGCAGAGGTTGGGACCGAAGCCAATCTTGCTAGGTAAGCGCAGCACACGGCCGGTGCGACGGTCGACAATGTTCGTAAGCGGCGTATTGCCCCCACACGCCACGAACCGTCCATCGGGCGAATAAGCCAACGCCTGCAACGGGCTGCTTGGAGCGGACCATATTTCGACACTGCCATCTGCCTCAAAGGACCTTGTGTTGCGAGGGGTCTCCCAGAACACCACCTCACCGTCGGCTCCGGCCGACACAAAAAAGCTCTCGTCGGGCGCAAGCTTTACGTCCCACACACGGCCCTGATGTCGACGGTAAACGCGCAGTCGGCCCAGGTTCTGTTCGTCAAGCGGTGCGTCGTAGACTTGGATCAGTCCGTCATCACCAACCGAAATCATGATTCGTGAGTCGGTTGTGATGGCCACTTCCGAAGCCGCCGATGTGTGGTTGGAGGAGCCTGGGCTGGTGAGCTTGTCGTCGGCTAAATCGCATACGACTAGCGAACCGTCCACGTTGGTCAGCACCGCGTGGCGACCATCTCGAAAGAATCGCCCACCGCGCCAACTCGATGCTGCCCCTGGCTGAATGGTCGTAATCGGTTCGAGCGAGTCGGCATTCCAAAAGCATGCATCGCCCCGAACCGTTAGCAACTTGGTGGCGTCCGACGAGAGACTAATCGCGCGGATATCGAGCCCGTGTGCCTCGGGTCGCCGGCCAATCAGGTTGCCGGTCGTAACGTTCCAAACACATATATCGTGTCCCATGCCTGCGAAGAGTCGCCCCCCGTCGGGCGTGAACTGAATACCGGCCACCGTTACTTCGGTTTTGGTCTGGCCGGCCGGATTCTCAAGTACGTGGAGCACGCGGTAGTTGGCGGATTCATAGACGACCACGCGACCATCATCGCCACCCGAGGCCAAGAGGCCGCCGTCGGGTGAAAATGCGACTGCGCCGGCTTCGCCACGGTGCGATTGCAATTCGTGCAAGAGTTTCTTGTCGGGCAGTCGCCATACTCTCACGTGGCCATCGCGACAGGTTGTGGCCAGCCTTCGTCCATCGGGAGAGAAGGCCAAGCCGTACACGTCCCCCGGATGACGAGGCAGGCTGCCCTGATCCCGATGCAGGAGATTGTCTAAAAAGTACCAGGCAAAATCGCGTTGTTTGCCCTGTTGGTTGTCGAAGCGGTGACGTTCCAGTAGCTCGTTCGCCTGATGTACACCACCATTGTCAATTACTTGCTGCACGATTGCCATGTCAGCTGCGTACAGCAACTGTTGGGCGTTTCGCTCGCTAGCGATTGCCTGATCCGTCAACTGCCGGAGTTGCACGTTGTAGGCACTTAGCCCAAGAATGCCAGCCACGACCGTTACCGCGCACACACCCATTAGGGCCGCTAGTGCCGGGCGACGGCGAGCCCATTTGGCGGCACGTTGCAGCGCGGTCGGCGGTTTGGCGAGAACCGGCAGCCCTTTCAGGTAACGCTGCAAATCCTCGGCCAAAAGACCCGCCGACGAATAGCGCTGCCGCGGATCCTTTTCCAAGGCACGCAGGCAGATTGCTTCCAGATCTTTTGCTATGTCGCGCCGCAACGTCCGCGGCCGCATTGGTTCGACAAAGAGTATCTGACGTAGGGTGTCGGCATCGCTCGATCCGCGAGCGGGCGGCTGGCCGGTCAGCATCTCATAGAGCAAAGCGCCCATCGCGTACACGTCAGTCTTAGGACCAACGTCATGCAGGCGACCTTCAGCCTGTTCGGGAGCCATGTACGCGAGCGTACCCAATAACGTGCCGGTGGCAGTTTGCTCCGCGTCGTTGTCGGCCAATCGCGCCAGACCGAAGTCCGCCAACTTGGGTTTCAAACGTAGCAGCGGATCGCTTGGCAACGCTTGTTCAACATCGTCTCGCGGGGCCAAAAGCACGTTGCTGGGTTTGATATCACGATGCAACACGCCGTGCTCGTGCGCGTATTGAACGGCCGAGGCTAATTCCGCCACCACCGAGGCCGCCGTCCGCGATGCCAGGCCCTCGGCACGGCTGGCCAAGTGCGTTTGCAACGATCCGCCCGAGCAGTAGTCCGTTGCCAGGTAGCAGCCTGGCCAGACGTCACCGATTTCATATACTGTGACGATACCGGGATGGGACAGACGAGCCGCGGCATGGGCCTCGCGCAGGAATCGCTTGCGCAGCTCCGCCACGGCGAGAACTTCCGGTCGAGGTACCTTAAGTGCCACTTCTCGGCGAAGGTTCGGATCGAGGGCCAGCAAGACCACTCCGTGCCCACCCCGTCCAAGTTCGCGAATAATCTCGAATCGTCCCAGCCGACGTCCATCGCACGATGACGCCAACGCGATCGACGGCCAGGAATGTCGCCAAACACCGGAGCGGCGAACTTGTTCCAATTGCCGTAGGCAGTCGAGTACAGCATCCTTTTCGTCGCCTGGAAGTTTCGCGCTTGTACGCAATTCGGCGTCCGTGTCGCCGACGACCATCGCATGCAAGGCCTCGACCCAGCCGCCGTCTTTATTGTGCCTAGACGGAGTTGTCGTCATGGGATACCTTCAACTCGCGAGCCAATCGCTGCACAGCCCGAGTCCAAAGTTTTCGTGCGGCTTCTTCCGTCGTTTCAAGCTGGCGTCCGATTTCCGCAAAGGAGATTTGCTCCCAATTCCTGAGTCGGATGACTTGTTGGTCTCGCGAGTTGAGCTTCATGAGCATGTGGAAAAGTCGTTCGCTCTCCTCGGACGCTACCGCGTGCATGAATGGCGAGGGCTCGGCGTCGACAAGCGCTCCGGCGAGCCCGACCCCCGAAGTATTTGCTTCAATTGACACTTCACGGCTAATCGCCCGTTTGCCGGTGGCCCGAAAACCGCGCGTCGCATCGACAACGTTGTTAATCAATACGCGCCGTAGCCAGGCCAACAACTCAGCAGCAGTCGTTCCGTGGAATCCGTCAAAACCTTGATACGCCTCGATCAGAGATTGCTGCACGAGATCGCTGGAAGCCACTTTTGCACGCACGTCACTGGCAAGTTCATCGCTAGCGACAACAAGTAGATAACTACGACACGCTTCGAGGAGTGGCCCAATTGAAGTTGGGGATTCGGCTGCCCTGACCATCAGCGACTCGATGTGCTGACCGGTCACTGAACGCGATCGCTCAAGTTCGCTGATTGACGAATCGAACGGCTCGAGCGACATAGGGTCACAATCTGTTGAGCGAAATTCCGGAACCAACCGGACATGGTCCCTTCCGTGCCAAACGAAGTGTCTGGGGATAGAAGTATTATAGATGCGGACTCGTGAAGCGAAAGCGAATTGAGTTGAGCGCAAAAGCCTCTCATACCGAGCGTTACCGCACTTTGAGTTACAGGACCAGGGCCGCTTCTGCAGCTTTTCGAGACATTTCCTTAGTGTATTCAGTGTAAGTGGGGCTGCCGATGGTAGTTCAGAACCGAGCGGTCGCCAATCCACTGCGTGGGGGGAGCTGCCAAATAGCGAGCGATGACGTTGAGCCGCGTGGCATACACGCCGCGATGTTCGGCGAAGGCCTGCCAGGCGGCGTCACTGCAAGTGGCCGCGAAGCCCGCCGAACGCAACCGTTCGCAGGCGGCCACGAATTCGGTCCGTTCAATTCCGGGTCCCACGGCCAACTTGGCCTTCGAGCTGGGAAGTAATCGCGACTGGGTCAAATCGATCAGCGCGTGACAGCCGGTTTCGTACATCATCTCCGCTGCGGCGCGACTTGCGCGCTCAGCTTCGTTGGCATCCGCAGCTGGCTCGATAGCGGTAACCATCAGGGTTGCCGCATCCAAAAGCGCGCCGAGCGCGCTGACCCAGGATTGGCTCTCATGGGACGAACGAAAGAACGGCAGCACCGGATATGCCAAATGACTGTCGAGAAGCTCCGCGGTCCAGGCTTCGTACTGATTGAAGAGGGACCCCAACTGTCCGACGATTTGCTTTTCGCCGTAGGTTTCCAACAGAGTTACACCCGACGGCGGAACGCCTGCGCGTGGATCGAGCAGCAACACGAGCACCTCACGACGCGAGAATGACCCGTAGAGGTTGAATGCGAGCGAAATGACCAGGGCGACCACGGCCAAGCCAGCCGCGCCGGCCAAAAGTGCAATGCCCCGTGCCAGCATGGATTGCGGGACGATATCGCCGTAGCCGATCGTCAACAGCGCTGTCCCCGCCGCGTAGAAAGCCGCCACGAAGTCGCGCGGTGGTGGCTTCAGGTCGTCTTGCAAGGCATGGAACACGAGCCCAAAGCCAAAGATGAGGGCCAGAACCCAGATCATCAGGATCAGCATGATCGCGAACGGCGCGAACGTGCCGAGAAAGTCTTCGCGTCGCCAAGTGGGCGTGATTCGCAGGCCGATTCGTTGCCAGAGCGGCCACAAGAGAAACAGGATCGGCGGTGCAAGCCGCCATTTGCTTTCCGTGCGGCGCGGAACAACCACGGTTTCAAACACGTCGTAGAGAATGACCGCCACCACGGCCAGGCCAATCAGCAGTTCGAAGGAGTTAATCGCCTGGTTCTCCTTGGTTGAGCCGCTGAAACACAACCCCCGAGCCAATTGTCGAGGCGGGTTTAGGACGTCATTCCACTTGTGCCGGTTTACCGGCGACAGGGGCTTTTGAATCGAATGATCGAAAAAAACGGAGAAATTGGTTTTGGACCAAGAGTTTATATCACGAGTTGCCCCGAGCGGCCATCGCGCACTGCTGTCGTGCACTCGCTTGCAACCGTCCATAGGCGTTCGCGGTGCTTGCTATCGGCCGCGGCATCGCAGAGAAATCGCACGGGCGTTGGCTCCGCGTGAGGCCCTAACCTCAAGTCGGCGTTGCGGATCTGCCGATGGGTTTGAAAGGCGGACGTCCTTGACCCAAACGCACCGCTCTCATCAAGATGGACTCCCTTCACGGCAAACTGGCTCTCATCACGGGTGCCGCGTCCGGAATTGGCCGGGCGTTGGCTATTGAACTTGCGCGCCAAGGTGTCGATTTGTTTTTGATCGACATCGACAGCGATGGGCTGCTGGCGACTGCGCAGCTTGCAGCACAGTACGGCGGTCGCATCGAATGGCAGGTCGCCGATCTGTGCTGCTCGGACGCTATGGCACATTTGACGCGCCGCGTGCAAGGGGAATTCCCCAGCCTGGATATCCTCGTGAATAACGCCGGCGTGGCCTACTATGGCACCACGCACGAGATGTCCGACCAACAGTGGCGACGTCTCCTCGGCGTCAATTTGCTTGCGCCACTGCAATTGACACATCAGCTGCTGCCAACTTTGCTCGCACGCCCCGAGGCCCACATATTGAACATTTGCAGTATCGCGGGCCTGGTCGGCGTTGCCCGTTTGTCGGCCTATAACGCCACGAAGTTCGCCCTTGTCGGTTTTTCCGAATCGCTCCGTGCCGAATACGGATCCCGCGGGCTGGGTGTGACGGCCCTCTGTCCGGGCTTGGTGCAAACGGGGATTTTTCAATCCGCGATGACGGGCGGGGCGAAATCCGTGCCGCGGTTTCCGCGCTGGATAACTGCTTCTCCGCAGCGCGTTGCGCGGCGAGCCGTGCGAGCAATTCGCAAGAACCAGGGTCTCGTGGTCGTTTCGGCTTCCGCGCAGTTGATTTGGTGGGTGAAGCGGTTGTCGCCCAGTTTCTTCGAGCGAATTCAACGGATCCGGCGGGTGAGCCGCTCCGGTCCTATCCAAAGCGATCCGCAGCCGGCAGCGCCGCGGCCGAGCGAGTCCTCGCGGCGTGTGGCTTGAGCGCCGTGTGTCTTCGCTGCCAACTCGTCGGAATCTCGTTTACTGGGTGATGAACAACGTCTCGTTCGGTGTGGGTCCGAGAAGCGACTCGGGCACACCGAGGTTCGTCGCCACGAGTTGCCTGGCGTTGGAGGCGATCCAGCCGCTCAGGTCGATGTCTTCATACGTGCCAGCGTTGAAAACGAGTAAGATTCGGCAGTTTGCGGGACCTATGTTTTGCAGATAGTGTCCGTAGCCTTGCGGCACGTAGCCGACGTCGCCAGCCGAGAGGTCGACCGTCTGAGCGCGGCCTTTCGATGCGAACACGGTCATCCGCACTTGGCCTTCGAGCACGTATTGCCATTCGTCGGCATTGGGGTGCCAATGAAGTTCGCGTAGCCCGCCCGTTTCCAGATTCATGGTGGCACCAGTCATCGTCGTGGAAATTGGAAATTCATTGACGGTCGCCAGGCGAAGTTCACCACCTTTGAACTTCCGCGGCGTTTGTGCCTCAAGCCGGTAGCGGTGCGTCGAGTTGGCCACCGATGGCCTGGCGGGAACTTCGATTGGGCCCTGCGCGAAATACACCTCTTCGGTTGGGAATTGTGCCAGCGCCGAAGCGGGCAGATTCAAGTTTTTAGCCAGCACGTCGCGTGGCGTTTGGGCAAGCCAATCCGTAAAGCTGAAGGTGGCGAATTCGGAAAACGCGCCGTTATCAAACACCAGGATGAAGTGGCACGTGCCCGGCCCCAGTCCCTGAATCGAGTGGCCAAAACCGCGCGGAAAATACCAGATGTCGCCCGCCGTGAAGTCGGTGGATTCGCTCGATCCATCCGGCGAAAAAATCGTCGTCCGGCAGTTGCCTTTGACGACATAGGCCCACTCGGCCGCGTTGGCGTGCCAGTGCAGCTCGCGGATCGAACCTTCGTCCAGTCGCATCGACACGCCCGCAATTCCTTGGGATACGGGAAACTGGGTAATAGAGGCTTCGCGCCGAACCCCCGTTGCCGGTACGCGCGGGTTGTTCTTCCATGGGGAAGCGAAACGACGGTAGTTCGTCCACGGCTTGGGTCACTTGTGCGGTTTCCGCCTTACGCTGAGCTGTCATGGTACGTATTCCTGGCGACGAGTTCCCAATAGCATTCCACTCTCGAATTCTCTATCGGTGTAAGATGGTAGACGCGCATAGCATTTGACAGACGATACTTAGTTGACCGTTTGGGGCTGAAAAGAGTAGTTTGACGACCATGACGACTGCGCCCGATTACGAGTTGAAGGTCTACGCCGATGCCGAACACCTGGCGGCCAAGGCCGCCAGGGCAGTTGCCCGCACGGCCACCGAAAGCATTCGGCATCGGGGACGCTTTACGTTAGTCTTGGCGGGAGGCTCGACGCCCCGGAAAACCTACGAGATTCTGGCGGACGGCGAAGGCGAGAATAACGTCGACTGGTCGCGGGCTTACCTGTTTTTTGGCGACGAGCGGCATGTGCCACACGACGACGAGCGGAGCAACTACCGCATGGCCTACGATTCGTTGCTCTCGGTGGCACCGATCGTGAGCGAACAAGTATTGGCCGTTCGCACGGACTTGCCGTCCGCCGCTGCCTGTGCCGATGAGTACGACGAGCGCGTGGCAAAGTTCTTTGGACAGCCTGCCGGAACGATACCGATCTTCGATTTAGTCCTGCTCGGGCTGGGAGACGATGGTCACACAGCCTCGCTGTTTCCAGGTGCGCAGGCACTGAGAGTCGATAATCGAATTGTCACCTGGAGTCCCCCGGGCGTCTTGCCTCCGCCCGTGGATCGAATCACGTTGACTTATCCGGTGCTCAACGCCGCTCGTCAGGTGATGTTTCTTGTGTCGGGAACCAACAAGGCGGATGCCCTGGCGGACATCCTATCGGGTAAGGCCGATCCGGACAGGCGTCCGGCGGCCGGAGTGCATCCTGAGACCGGGCGAATTTCGTGGCTTGTGGATCAGGCGGCTGCCGCCAAGCTTGAGCAAAACGCATGAGCCAAGCGCGCATCAGTGGTCAAATCGTTGACATTCGGACCGAGCGAATTCTCACCGGTTCGGTGACAATTGCCGACGGGCGGATCGCGCTCATCGACGAGCACCCCGTCGAGGGTGGCGGCTACATTCTGCCCGGCTTTATCGATAGTCATATTCACATCGAAAGCAGCATGATGCCTCCGGCTTCCTTCGCACAGGTGGCCGTGCGATTTGGAACCGTCGCGACCGTCTCCGATCCGCATGAGATTGCCAACGTGTTGGGCACCGCCGGCATCGAGTACATGTTGGACAGTGCCCGCCAAGTGCCGCTCAAGTTCCATTTTGGTTGTCCTTCCTGCGTACCGGCCACGAGCTTCGAGACAGCCGGCGCGGTGCTCGACGCGGCCGCCGTTGCCGAATTGCTCGCTCGGAACGAGATCGGCTATCTGAGCGAGATGATGAACTATCCCGGCGTCCTGCATGGCGACTCGGAAGTGCTTGCCAAGATCGACGCTGCCAAGAAACTCGGTAAACCGGTCGACGGACATGCGCCAGGTCTGCGTGGCGACGACGCCCGGCATTACGCCGCGGCTGGCATCAGCACCGATCACGAATGTTTCACGCTCGACGAGGCAATCGACAAAATCGCCTGCGGCATGAAGATTTTAATCCGCGAAGGTTCGGCCGCGCACAACTACGAAGCGCTCAAGAGCCTGCTTTCGACCCATCCGGCGTCATGCATGCTCTGCAGCGACGACAAGCATCCTGACGATTTGCTCGAAGGCCACGTGGACGGACTGGTACGACGAGCCGTGGCCGACGGCCTCCCGTTGATGAACGTGCTTCGTGCCGCCTGTGTGCATCCGGTGGAACACTACCGGTTGCCCGTGGGACAGTTACGCCCTGGCGATCCGGCTGACTTGGTTGTGGTGGACGACCTGACGTCGTTTCACGTGCGTCAAACCTGGATCGACGGCGCCTGTGTCTACGATCGGGGCCGAGTTGCTTTTTCCTGGACGCCTCCCGCGACTCCCAATCATTTTGATTGCCAGCCGAAGCAGTCGGAGGATTTCGCCGTGACCGACGCGCCATGCTTTCACGAGGCGATCGTGGCAGTCGACCGGCAGATCATTACCGAACGCGAGCCATGCCGTTTGCCGGTGGTCGGCGGCCAATTACAGGCCGACCTGGACAACGACGTGCTGAAGATCGCCGTGGTGAATCGCTATCAAAATGCATCGCCAGGCGTGGCGTTTATCAGGAACTTCGGGCTCAAGCGGGGAGCAATCGCCTCGACAGTCGCTCACGATTCGCACAACATCATCGCCGTGGGCATCAACGACAAGTTGATCGCCAAAGCCGTCAACGCGCTGGTCGCCAGCCGCGGCGGAGTCTGCTACGTCGACGAAGAAAGCGAGGCCGTGTTGCCGCTTCCCATCGCCGGCTTGATGAGCAACTTGCCCGCCGAAAAGATCGGCGAAGCATACGCCCAAGTCGACAAGCTGGCCAAGTCCGCCGGTTCCATGCTCTCCGCCCCGTACATGACATTGTCATTCATGGCCTTGCTGGTCATCCCCAAACTCAAGCTGAGCGACCTGGGCCTATTCGACGCCGAACGGTTCGCGTTCGTGACGTAAATCGCCGGTGCTGAACCTACCGGTTACTTGGCGTGGAACGGCTACCGCCTGGTGCCCGCTTCGGCCGCGGTTTGCAGGCTTGGCTTGATCGCCCAGTACATCAACTGGCCGAGCAATTCGGGTTCCAGGCCGCCGCGTTCGGTGGGACGCTTGCCGCTGACGACCAGGTCGTGCAAATCGCTGACAATCGATTGCACGTCGCCAATGTAGGAGTGCCCCAGCAGGCTGGTGTCGACCAACGAGGCGTCGATGGTGTCCATGCCCGTGGCCACGATCAGCTGTGGTTCCGTTTCGCCCAGCCGCTGGAAGTTGTGGAAGTAGCGAGACATCATGAGCGCCCGGTCGCGCGAGGAAGCATACAGCGTGCAGTGCTGCGTGTTCTCCTCGAGGTGTGGTAAGACCTGCGTCTCGAATACGCGGCTGTCGATGTCGGGCGCGGCCAACACGATCTCGCGGAACATCGCCTTGTTCTTCACACGCGCCTCAGGCGGCATGGCTCTCAGCGCGCCGGCGAGCACACGGTTGCCCATACTGTGTGCAACGATGTGAATACGCTTTGCACCGCTACGCGTCGACAAATCTTCGAGAAACTCGCGCAGAGCCGGTATCGAAACCTCGGCGTTTTGCTCGTCGAACGTGTACTTCACCGGGTCGGCATACGACGGCCAGCTAAACGTGATTGGCGCGCCCCGGTACTTCAAGTCGACGGCCAGCTGAGCCGTGCGGAAGATCGCGTCCTCGAACGAGACATTGTAGCCGTGGATAAACAGCAGCGAGGCACCGTCCTCGCTACGCGCGTAGCTGCGCCGACAGGCTTTCGTAAAACGCGTCCTTGCCGCCGAGTTCGGTAACTTGCCGCAGCGTGAAATGTTTGTCGGGGTCCTCTGGCGCCTCGAAGATCCATACCGACACGGGGCGGTTCAGTTCGCCCGGCGAACGGTTCTCGGGCTTCGGCACCGAAATTTCGCAGGTCCCGTAGTTCAAATCGCCGGGAATGGAACCGTACAACTCGCCTGACAGCTCGTCTCGCAACTGAGAGCGAACGTAAGCTTCGAGCGCTGCCATCGAACAGAGCACGACCACGCCGGTGAGCAGCGCGGCGGCGGCCCAGGAGCGTTTGCCGAACCAGGGAAAGACCAACAAGCACAAGACGGTCAAAACGTAGACGATGACCGCCGGTAAGCTGAAAAAGAAGCCTTTGAAATACGCCAGCCAGGTGCGGTCGGCCACCCCCAATCGATTGCGGTTTGTGGCGTAGTGCACGGTGACCTTGGAGAGGTCTTCGGGCTGTGGAGTCGGCAATTGCGAGACGGCCTCCGCATCGAGATTCGCATTGCCGGACGGCGCAGACGCGGCGATCGGCTCGCTTTCGTTAGCAGGCACAGCCTCGCGCGGTTCGGTTTCCGCAACGGCGGTTTCTTCGGCGCCGGGGGCAATTGATTCGCTGGGGGCTTCGACACGCATCGCGGCTCGGGGAGAGGTCGTCTCGCGGGCTTGTGGCGCAGCCTCGGGCATAGGCGTCGCAGCCATGGGTTCTGCCGCTGGCGCCGCGACTTCAAACGGGGAAGCCGTCGGTGGTTCGGCGGCCGACGGACTCGCGGCCATTGGCTCGGCCGCGGCGGGAGCTGCCATCATGGGTTCGGCGGTTGGCAGGCCCGAGCCCCCAGGCGCCGACGACAGTGGTACCGTGATGGGCGCCGACGTTACCGTCTTTGGCATTGCAACGTGTGCCTTGGGCGGCAGAGCCGGGCTCGCCGTTTCGGGAGCGGCCGACCAGGATTCAAGACGTTGCGTCTTCGGCGTGGCGGCGCTTTGCTGAGGGGTTGCCGTCCGCGGAACGTTGAGTGGTTCGAGTTGCACTGTCGGCGGTTTCATGCCTGAACCGCCGTTGCCGGATTGAAATCCTCCCACCCGCACTCCGGCCGGAATGTTGTAGATCACGCCGCGACCGTCTTCGGCCAGCACGCGAAGTTGTTCGCCCTCGGCCGAAAACGAGATCGATTGCTTTCTGCCACCTTCGGCTTGAATGGTACGCACCAGCTGGCCGTTGTCTGCCCGCCAAAGGTCAATCAGATCGGGGTTCGCCGCCTGAACGCCGGCGATCCATCGCGCGTCTGACGAGATTTCGACGAGGGTATATCCCCTCGCTCCCTTATGAAGTTGCCGCAATGCGCGGTGCGTTTTAGTGTCGAAGAGGACGAGTCCTGATTTGCCCTGTGTGGCGACCAGGTATCGACCGCTCGACGACACACTGTAGGGTGCCGTCGCATCGAGGGCCTTGAGCGTTGCCGCGAGAGCGGGTGAGGGCGTCTTGCGCGGCACTTGGCGAACTGGCGTCGCTTTCGGACTTTGCGCGCTGACGTATCGCGCGCTGTATGGACTCAGGCTGCGCGATTCGTCCACCCGGACGCGCAGCCGTTCGCTCAAATGCATTTTCGAGCGTTTCGGCGGATTGCAACAAGCGGCTCGACGCGCGACCATTGGCTCGCTCCTGGGCACCCGCGACTGGCAACATCGCCAGGCAGATGAAGAGAGACAGCAGTATGTGCCATCGGTGCATGCTTCAGGCCTCCTTACCTGAGAACAACGTGCCGAACGAATGGGGGCACCAAGGTATCGCACCTTGCCGCGAATCGTCAATTGCGGCTGCCAGCCGCTCAGCTAGCAAGCCACCGAGGGGCGTACTACCTCCCTCAATCGGAACACAAGGTCAAACGAAGGTGGCGGAACGCCGTGGTTTCAATTTGCGCGGCACCGCTACGAGCCGTCATACGGTAATGATCGGTTGTCGGTCGCCAAACACTTGCCCATCGGTATATAAAGCGGGCATTCCCCAGCGAAAATGTCGATCGAGCTCGGTCCAGATAGACAACCGACCCTCGCGCGTCGCCGGTGAGTGCCAGCATTGCATGCTTCGTTGAGATAGACGGCGATCGACGGTTCCGTCCAGGGCACCCGATCCGATGCCGCGACATGGCCCTGGCGCATGTCCCCCAGTTCCAGCCGTCCCGATTGTGCACTTCGTCGGATCAATCTTCCAGAAAATAGACGTCGTCATCGGCGATATCGGGCACGCCGACCACGAGCACCCGCATCCGTCCTCGCGCGCCGTGAATGACGCCCGGCGGAATGTGCACGATCGAACCCTTGCGCACGTCGTGTAATTGCCCGTCCAGAATCACCTGCCCCTCACCATCGAGCACGTAGTATAGCTCGGCACTGCGGCGATGATAATGTTCGCGTGCACCGTCAATATCCACGGCGTGAACCCAGGCGGCGACACGGCCATTGTCCTCATGGCTAATCAGACGGTCGCGCACACCGCAAGTGCTCGGTTCGCGCGGGGTTTCGCCTTCGTGGCGCACGAGCGTGACCCAGGTTTCTTCGACGGGTAGCATAGGTCTCTCCGGATGGTTTTGGCGGGGTGCGGGCGCTCTTTGCGCTGGCGTTTGCTGCAGACCGATGACAGAATATAGAGTCTGCCCGTAATGCCTGCCTACATGCTAATCGCGGAATCGGACCCTTGGGCATGAGCCAAACTCAAGTCCCACGATTTCCGATCGCCATTGAGGCACTAGCCCGCAGCGCCAGCGAGGACAATGGACGATTGCGGTCCCTAGCTCCGCTCGCGCTTCGCACTCGGAATATACAGAAACGCCAGAGTTTTTCCGTGCCCACCAACAAAGCCGTCGATTCCGATCCGCCGCACATCGTTGCTGACGTTGCTTGCACGGCCTGCGGTTGCGTATGCGACGACATCGACGTCGTCGTCGACGGCAGTCGCATCATCGAGGCCCGACGTGCTTGCACGCTGGGGCAAGCGTGGTTCCTGGAACCACGCGAACAATCGCTGCCGAGTTGCCTGATCGAGGGCCAGCCGGCCGAATTGGCCGCAGGCATCGAACGTGCCGCACGGATTCTCGCCGACGCCCGCTATCCGCTAATCTATGGTTTGCGCGGCACCAGCAGCGAAGCCCAACAGGCAGCCGCCGATTTGGCCGATTGGTTGGGGGCGGTCATCGACACGCCAACCAGCAGCCACCACGGGCCCTGGGGCGTCTCGTTTCAAGGCGTGGGCGAAGTGACCAGTTCGCTGGGCGAAGTAGCCAACCGCGGCGATCTGATCATCTTTTGGGGCATCGATCCCGCGACGACGCACCCTCGGCATTTCGAGCGCTACAGCCTCTTTCCCAAGGGCATGTTCGTGCCGCGCGGCCGTGCCGATCGCACCGTCATTGTGGTCGACGTCGAGCGGACCGCCAGCGCCGAGGCTGCCGATGTATTCATACAGGTTGAACCCGACCGCGACTTCGAAGCCCTCTGGACGCTGCGCGCGCTAGCCGCCGATCGCCAGCTCGACGATGCCCACGTGTGCCAGAGCACCGGTGTTCCGTTGGCCGCCTGGCAGGATCTGGCCGCTCGCATGAAGCGGGCAAAGTTTGGCGTGATGTTTTTTGGTCCCGGTTTGGCGATGACCCACGGCAAGCACCTTAACACCGAGGCCATGCTGGCTCTCATTCGCGACATGAACGCCTATACGCGGTTCGTCGGCAAATCGATGCGCGGTTCGGGTAACGTCACCGGCGCCGACAACGTGCTCGCCTGGCGCACCGGCTTCGCTTTTGCCGTGAACCTATCGCGAGGGTATCCGCGATTCAATCCGGGCGAATACTCGGCAGACGACGTGCTGGCCCGGGGCGAAGTCGACGCCGCACTGATCGTGCAATGCGACGTGAGCGAGGATTTTGGCTCCGCCGCCCACCGGCATCTGGCGTCGATCCCCCGTATCGTCCTCGACAGCCGACCCACCGCGGAGACGCGTGGTGCCAGCGTCGAATTCCTCACCGCCACGGCGGGCATCCACACCGGCGGCACCGTCTACCGCATGGATGAGATTCCTCTCCCGTTGAGGCAGACGCTCACATCGTCGCTGCCGACCGACGTCGAAATCCTCCACCGAGTCGGTCTTCGCGTCCGCGAGCTGCAACAAACCACCGCGAGTTGAGCCGTGGCCAGGTCGTATTTTAAAATTGCCGGCGGCACGGTTTACGACCCCACGAACGGCGTCGACGGCCAGCTGCGCGATCTGTGGATCTGCGACGGCAAAATCGTCGCCGCGCCCACCGACCCGAACGTTCGCCCCGATCGCACGATCGACGCCCGCGGCCTGGTCGTCATGCCGGGCGGCATCGACATGCATTGCCATATCGCCGGGCCTAAGGTCAATATCGCCCGCCGCATGCGACCTGAGGAAAAGCGATCCGCACCGCCTCTCCACCGCACGCCCACCACGCATAGCGGCACGATGGGGAGCGTCCCCAGCACGTTTGCCACCGGCTACAAATACGCCGGCATGGGCTACACCACGGCCTTCGACGCCGCCATCCCGCCGCTGGCCGCGCGCCACGTGCACGAGGAGTTTGCCGATACACCCTGCCTCGACAAGGGCTTCTACGTCGTCGTCGGCAACAACCACTACCTGATGCGGGCCATTCACCAGGGCGAGCCCGAGCGCGTGAAGGCCTTTCTCGGCTGGTTGCTGTCAGCCGCCAAGGGGTTCGCTCCCAAGATGGTCAATCCCGGCGGCGTCGAAGTCTGGAAACAGCAGGCCTCTGGCAACGTCAGCGGTTTGGACTCCGTCGTCGAGCACTTCGACGTCACGCCGCGGCAAATCATTCGCGGCATCGCGCAGGCGGCGGGCGAACTCGGCTTGCCGCATCCGGTTCATTTGCACTGCAACAACCTCGGCATGCCCGGCAATTGGACCACCACGCTCGAAACCATGAAATCGCTGGCCGATTTCGGCGGGCACCTCACGCACATCCAGTTTCACAGCTATGGCGGCGCCGGCGGCGAGGAGGAATCGTTCGGCTCGCAGGTCGTGCCGCTGGCCGAGTACGTCAACGCCCACCCCAATCTCACCGTCGACGTCGGCCAGGTGCTGTTTGGCGAAACGACCAGCATGACCGGCGACGGTCCGCTCGGCTACTACCTGAGCAACCTCTTCAAGACCAAATGGTTCTCGGCCGAAATCGAGATGGAGGCCGGCTGCGGCATCGCGCCCATCGAGTACAAGCAAAAGAACCTGATCAACGCCTTGCAATGGGCGATCGGCCTCGAGTGGTATCTGCTGGTCGACGATCCTTGGCGCGTGGTCATGAGCACCGACCATCCCAACGGCGGCTCGTTCTTGGCCTATCCGCAGATCATTCGACTGCTGATGGACCGTACCTGGCGGCAGGACGTGCTCAAAACCGTCCACCCGCGCGTCCGCGAGCGCTCCACCCTGGCCCAGCTCGACCGCGAGTACTCGCTCTACGAGATCTGCATCATCACCCGCAGCGGACCCGCCAAAATCCTCGGCCTCACCCACAAAGGCCACCTCGGGCCGGGCGCCGATGCCGACGTCACCCTCTACACGCCCGACGACAACAAGGAGCTCATGTTCGAGCTACCCCGCCACGTGATCAAGGCGGGCCAGGTGATCGTCGACCAGGGCGAGCTGCGCGAGCCGACCGCCGGCAAGACGCTGCACGTGGCCCCCGACTACGACCGCCAGGTCGAGGCCGACATCGCCCGCTGGTTCGAAACCTACAACTCCATCCGCTTCCGCAACTACCCGGTCGGCCCCGAGTATCTCGACGAGCACCAGGTCATCCCCTGCCGCACGCAGGCAGCCGCGCCCAAGTCCTGACGCTTCAGCCTCGTCCTTCGCCCGCCGGCCTTCACCGCTCGCTCACTCGATAAACCGCCGCAGCAGCAGGCCTTCTTCGAAGTTGTGGTTCTTGCCCGGCTCAAAGGCCACCGGAATCGAGCGGTCGAAAATATAGAACCCCCGATGCCGCTCCACCTCCCCCGTATCACTCCCCATCTCCGCCATCAACTGATAGCCGTCCGGATAGGGCGTGCCGGGACCGAAGGGCAACGCAGTTCCCGTGGAATCCAGCGGCGGCGATTGCACCTGGAAATAGCCGACCGTGATCCAGATGGCGTAGACGTTGCTGCGGGTGGTGACGACGTTACTAATCCGCTGCAAGTGCTGGTGCCTGAAGTACGGATTGCGGCTCGAATTGTTGTGCAACTGTGTCGACGTGTAGCCGAAAAGCGGCGTGTCCGTGGCTGGGGCATTCGTTGCCGGGTTGACAGGACGGAACAACGTGACGTCGACCTCATCCCGATCCGCATAGTACTTCGTAAGCGGAAGCAATAGAGCTTCACCGGCCGCCGATCGGAACGGGTTGCCAAATATCGACGTTGAATCCAAATTGCCGGTCGTCGGTCGGAACGGATACGATTTTCCTTGGCGGCTTTGCGCTACTGCGAGCCAGTTCAGCGACGTACCCGCGAGGATCGTGTCGCCCGCCGATGCATTCAGCACTCCGTTCCAGACAGTAGATTGTGACGTTCCAGCAGTTGCAACATAGTCACTGGAAATCGTATTGATGTTGATCCGTCCCGGCTCTCGGTAGTTCGACACGCGATTGAACGGCGGATGCAAAAACGACACTAACGTCTGTTCGACGCCCGTGGTGTCGAACGCGGGCAAGGCGTTCATCGTCTGGGGGTCGAGCTCGGTTTCCGTTCCCACGAATCGCGATGGAACTGTCAGGTATTCAAACACGCGATGAAGATTAGGTGGCACGGGTTGCGATGCCGCAACCGTATCGAAGAATGGAAACAGGTGACTGGTGCTTGTCACGTGGCCGGCGTACGGGTGGTGGGGATTTGTCGCGTCTAGATCCAAGTCTGGGGCGTATTCCAGCGTCAACCGCGACGAACGGCTCTTGGGCACGATCATCAGCTCTAATTGCCCCACGTACGGACGGTTGTTCCAGTTGAGCCAGGGAAATGGTTGAACGTTGGGCGATCCCCTATAACTGCTCGGCGCGGTTGAAGACGACGTGAAAGTGCTCATCGCATTTCCGGCCGTGCCATATCCCTGATTCAAGTATCCAAGCGATTCACTGACGAAAAACGGAACGTTGTGAGTGTTGCTGCCGTCCGCGATTGAAGTGATGGCTGCCACCTGCGGCTCATAAACCCAAAGCAGGTTCGGCATGGGCTTATCCACGCCAGATTGTTGTGTGCCGCGTTGTGTGGAACAGACCCCGGTTGGTGTATAAATCGCCTCGATTGTACCAGGTGGCGTAAGTCCATTGAAAACTGAAAGTGCGATCGGTGCGGTGTCGATCGTGCGGTACGGATTTGTCTTGGGGCTGTAAGGCAGCGTGGGATCAGCCAACCGCTGTAGGTGAATGAAACGCCACAGCCGATTGCTCATCGGAGCCACTGGATTCGCGTTGTCCAGAGGTACGTCCTGCACTGGGTTGTAAACAATGGGTTCCGCGGGAAAGGCCTGCGTCGTGCCGGCGAGATAACCATAGGTTGGTTCTGAAACACTAATAGAACGCGGCGTGACATTTCCCGTCGCGTCCTGCGCCTGGTCGATCACGATGGCGATCGGCGGCTGAATGTCGGAGAAGCTTGGAGCCGAGCCATTGAGCAGTACCTGCACTTGGGGCGTCGCGGGATTTGCGCTCGGTGAAAGTACGATCCGCCGCGTGTTGATGACTTGCGCATTACCATCATGCGCTGTGTCGGCCGTATTGCTGGCCGTCTGGACAAGTCGCCCAATGGTTGTCGTATAGGTACCGCCGAGGGTGTTGGCGAGACCCGCCGAACCAATCACGCCATATCGCCCGGGAAGAATTGGGGCGACCAGCCGATTTTGGAAATACTTCTGACCGTCGCCGGTGATCGTCTGCGGGGGCTGCACGAAGTAGATGCTCCGTTCAATTTCGGCAAGCGTCGGAGCGTAGGCCGGAAATGGATGGTCGGGGTCTTTCGGTTGCCCGTTGGTCTGAATGGCGCTGCCGAGCGTGATCAGCATTCGCCAAACCGGCGAGCCTCCGTTAAGAGACGTGGCATTCAGATTTACGCCGGTTGCCGTGTTGGCCGTGGTATTGACGCTATAAAACTCCCCCGGCACCTCGTAAGCCGATGGCAAATTGCCGGCATTCGTGACCGTGCTCTGCGTCACCCACGGATTGTAAAGCTCCACGAACAGCGATCCCCGGGGCGGGATGCGTTGATCGTAGTCGGCATCTGGCATCATCAGGTCCGTGGTTGTATGACCATTCGGTTCGGTACTCAGGTCCTCCGTGCGCCGGTCGTGGAATGCCAGGGTCTCGGTAATCAACAGTTCAGGCCGCTCACAGCCCCACACCAGCCCCGTATTGGCAGGCGGGTTATACAGATCGTTGGTCGCCGTCCAGCCGTCCTTGAATGGATAGATATTGAACTGGAACGGCGTCATGATCGAATCGCGGTCGCGGAAGTCGACTACGTTCACCGCCCACTGCGCAATGGCATAGGCGGTTTCCACTTGATCCGCGGTGCTGCCCGCGAAGCCGTCTCCGTTGTAGTCAATTTGGAAGTTCTCGTCCTTCAGCAGCATCATCAAGATGTACAGATGCCGCGCGTAGAGTTGCCGAGCCAGGGCGTTATCGTCTCCCAAATTGTTGTTGTTCACGTCGATGCCGTTGACCGGATTGGTCGGAACGGGCGAGGTCGTGAACCGGGCCGGCACCGACATGTTGGTCGTGTTCCAATAGGCCGACTCCGGCATTTCCAACGGTTCGTCGACAATGTTGTTATTGTTGTCGTCGCGGCCATTGCCGAACGGGCGGTTGACGTCCATGCGCAGACCGGCCACCAGTTCCGGCGCCAGCATCTTCGCAACTTCGGTCGGGAACGAGCCAGCAAAGCCCGCCGCATTCATCCTCACGCGCAACAAGTCCGACATCGACGGCGAGATGATTGGCTTCGCAGCGCCATTGGCCCTTCGCATGTCGCGCGTCGGCAGGATCGCCGGCACCGGAAGATCGAAACTATCGGTCGTGATGATGTTCCGCAGCAAGTCGAGTGCCGGGCCGCCGCGTCCCGCTCAACCAACGACCGCAGCCGATCGGGCAGATCGGCGGAGTCCAAGATCATACATTCGCAGAATCCGTTCCAACTCCGCCGGCGAAAACGGCGTATCCAGCGGATTGGGTGTCGTGCCGGCGATGGCCGCCGCGATCGACGTCGGAGTAAAGCTGGGCGATGAAGCCGACCGCACGGCTTTGCGGCTCAAATTCAACTCATAGGGGCTATCCAGAATGTCGGTCGTCCGGTCCGTGTAGATCGGCAGCGGCATGCCCCGTGCGTCGAGTACGGTGAAGGCGCGGCCCGACAAGTCCGTTGGCGTCTGAAAGGAATGAAGCGGCGGCGGCGTGAGTGGATACGGATACGGGTAGTGCGTGAAGTTCAGTCCCGCCAAGAGATCGGCATAGCTGGTAGCTCCCGGGTAATTCGGGACCTTTTGGCTTCCAGTTGCTGCGGCCGTGGGACTTCGAGTTATACGGCATCATTGTATATGCTTTGCCTCGGATCGTGCGCCAGATCATACAGCCTCGTGTTCGGTTCACCGTAACGGGAGTTCAACAACATTGCGAAGTATTGCCAGCTGCAGATACGTCGTCGGCGCGGTCGTTGTGCCGGTCGGCACAAACAGTGGGAACAAACTAATCTCCGCCGGCCCGTAGCCGTGGCCGCGTGTCAGATTGGGGGAGGTGACGGTGAGGGTGGTTGGCAGCTGCTTCGCATTGATGGTCAAGACCGGTATACGCAGTGGGAGTCGCTCCCAGGTAATACGAGTCCACTTGTGCCGACGTTGCCGTGGGCGTTTACGTTCAACCGGCCATCCAGATCCAGGCACAAAATGGCAACCATCGGCTTATAGGTCCGGCCGTCGGGTGCGGTACGTACCGGCAGTCCCGCGTCGACCCAAATGCTTTCCGCAACCCCGTCGCCATCGTTGTCGACGTCATATGGCCCGCCGGTGATATCGATGTACGGGAATTGTGGATGTGTGGCGAATTTCGCAAGCCGCTCGGTGTGCGGCCTCAGCATTGACCTGCTGGTTCAACAGTTTCGTGGCTCTCGTCGGTGCCCGGAGTGAAGTTTGTGGTAACGTAGAGGATGGTCTCCGGGCGATGCAGCGAGGGAATGATTGTCGCCAGGGTAGGTAGCACCACTGGGGACCGACATCGGGATGTGCGCCAACAGCATATTTTGTGCATCGGGGGCGTCGTAGTCTTCGTCCGCTCCACCAATGCCTCCGAACTGTGGATAATGCGTCACACCGCCCGATACGCTCGCCAACGGATTTAGATTCGCCGGATCGGCGAGTACCGGATTGGGCAGCAGTGCGAAGGGGATCGGCTGGGGCTGCTCCGCTGATCGTTTCGGTCGCACTCAACAGCGTGGGGGACGTCCCTGGCGATGGATCGTTCGGATTGAATCCAAATCCCGTGCCATTGAACGGCCGGCCATTGATCACAAAACCGGTCGGAGGGTTGTTTTGAGTTGGGTAAATGTGACGCCGTCGAACGCCAAGACCCGAACGACGTAATATCGTTCACGAGTCCCCAGCCCGACGATCCGAGTACTCTTGCCTTCGGCAGCGCCCCCTAGCGCCGTGAACACACAGCCGTTGAAATAGCCCGGCGTTTGAGCCTGCTGCAGGCTGAGCGGGTAGGGAGGCGTGTAAGTGACCGGCAGCGAAACACCCGGGTAGGACACGAATTTGATTCCGCTACCACTTGGCCGAAACCTCAGGTCGATAATTTGTCCCACTTTGTCTGGCGCGATCGGTTGCCAGCTGGACGCCGAGTACGTCATGACTTCCAGATGGTTCGTCGTATCGCTGTATGTAATCCCATCATTCCCATACAGGTCTTCCAGCAAACTGTGGCCGCGGAGCACGCTGTGCGGGTTGGTCGTGCCGCGGACGCACTGGGCCAGCACATCTTCCAGCAACCGCTGGGGGTTGTCGCCGGTCTGCTCCATGCGGACGGAGTTGCGGGCTGTGTCGTAGTAGCGGCCGGCCACCAGCACGAACGTAACCGCGATCAGCGAAAACAGAATCAGCAGGCTCAGCACCACCAGCAACAGCACCCCGCGGCGCGGCCGCGCGGCGGCGCGCGGACGGCTCGTGCCTGGTCGCCGGAATTCGAGATCATGCTGGGGAGTGCGCGTTGGCAAGTGTCTCATCACGGTCGGTTCCTCATCTGGCAGGTCGCCCCGGCCTGCCGTCACTGTTTGCCCCTCGTCCCGCCTGCCGGTTGTTCCGGCACTTATTCAAATTCCAGCGGCAAGTTCTTTTCATACACGCTGACGATGTTGTCGAAGATCCAGGCCCGGCTGTTGACGTTTGAAATGTTCCAGTCGTGGCCGGCCAGGGTGACTTGCTGGGTTTGCGTTGAAGTGTTCGCCGGAGCGGCGGAAAGTACGCGATACCAGCGATAGTGGTAGTAATAGGTCGGAGGAGGTCCGGCCGAGGCAAGTTGCCGCCCGCCAAGCATGATCCACTGCCCTGGTTTGACCGACACCATTTTTCCGGTCGTGTCGTTCGGCAGTTGGGAAAGGATCGCCTGGCCGCCGCTGGTCATCGGCAGTACCGGGAACGTATTGAGTTGACTGATGTATTCACCGACAGCGACAGGGCTGCCGCCGGCGTCGGTCGTCGTCAGCAAGGTCCGCTTATAAAACACGGCCACCGAGACGGTCACCTCGGCGTCGAGTGCCGACTTGGTCGGATCGGAAACCACAGTGGCCATCCACGAGTAGTTGCCGTCCGAAGCGCGGCGAAGGTAGGTCGTGCCGTTATTAAAGTACTGCTGATTTGGCGGCAGATCCTTGCTGGCAGTGTTCGGCTGAGTGACCTGATCGAACGAGCCGCGAAAGATCGTATCGAACGCCGCCCGCATGTTGGCGGGATCGCTCGACGCCGGCTTGAACGGCAGGATGCGACGAAGCGGAGCGGAGGCGTGGGGCCGCTCAGACCGTGAAGGGAAAGACATTTCCATAGGTGGTCGAGGCCGTCAATCCCAGCGGATCGATTGCGAAGGCAACTTGCGAGCCGTTGCCTGGTACAGTTCCTTCGTCGGGATTGATAGATATTGAACGGCGTCGCGGGAGTGGTGTCGAGTCGTATACCGTACGTCCCGGTACATTGCCACGTCTCCTCCGGTCTTGTTGGATCCCATCCAGTTCCTCCGGATTCAAATACTCGCGGATTTGGATATCCCGGAAGGCGCCGCGGCCAACCATGGCGGCGTTTTCGAGCTTGATGGCTTCGACGATTTCGTGCCGGCCGGCGGGAATCAGGGCCGCCACGCCCATCAGCCCGATCGCCAGCACGAACATCGAGATCAGCACTTCCAACAAGCTGATCCCCCGCCGCCGGGCCGGCCGCGCGGGGAGATCGCATGCGCCAGTTGTGTCCAGTTGCCACTTCCGCATGTCTACCGCCCTCCCACATAGCTTTGCGATTGCTGGGCGAACGCGCGGGCAGTTGGGAGGCTTACGTATCGACTTGCGTCAAAGTCACAATTGGAAGTGGCGGCGTAGTGGGGCTGGAATTTAGTCCTGGATGTGCGGCGCGACTTCAGCAACCGTCACTAGTCCCGTCTGGTAGCCGATTGAGATCCAAAAGTTTTCGGGTGGGGTTGGTCTAGGCCCGCTGTCTTGGAAATTGGGCTGAGATTCTGTGAGACTATGTCTTGTTTAGCTGGCATTTGGATTACTCTTCGATGTCACGTCATACATCAATTCGCGGCGACCCATCAGCAGGTAGACCGAGTCGAGTGGACGAATGAGTCGCCCGTGCGGATTGGTTACCCACTCGAGACGCCCGCTGGGAGAGAAGATAATCATCGGATCGAGTAACTACAGTCGGCGGAAGCGGTGGCGTTGGCGACGGTCATCGCCTGCTATAGGAACACGGGTGAAACTTCCTCCGATTCCAACGCCCGAAATAGCCAGGTCGACCACGATGCCATCCGGCAACAACAGTGGCGGCGTGATTGTGCGCACCGGCTGGCGAAAGACCTGTAAGGGACTTTGACAACAGATTGGCGTCAACGGTTGCTTGCCACCCGTTGCCGCCAGAAACCAGTTCCCGTCGGTGGCGATTTCCAGGAGGCGGTTGCTTGATCGTCTGCCACTTCCAGGGGATTGCCGTTGCCGGCAATGGCGTCGGCACCGATGTAAGCGTATAAAGCAGACCACGATAATCCAGACGCACCTGATCTCCGTATCTGAGTAGGCTCTGCCACTGGGTATCCGCTGCGCCTAGCTGCAATACGCATGGCCAGCACTCGATAGAAAAGGTTCCTCCGCTCGTGTATGTATTCGTGAACGCGCTTCCCTGTAAATCGAAGTGGGTGCTGATTGTTAGTAATCTTCCATCGCCCATTTGCTTCGTGGTTCCCATTACGCCAGCCATCGTCACGTTGAATCCGTTTCTAATGCCAGTGGAATTGGGGCCGCTGTCGTGATGCGAACTTGTCCCGCGCCGTTGTTCGTTGCACTCGTCACGTTGCCCCTTATCTGGTAACGCCCCACTCGTCTGTTGAGTACGTTGAATGTCCCCCGCGTACGGTGGCGGTACTTCGACTTGCGACATCTGCAGCGCGAACGCGTTGCCGTTGAATCGCTCGATCATCACTCCGGCCGGTCGGCCGGTTTGCACGGCGCGGGCCTTGGCGGCGCCGAGATAGGTGGTGACCAGCCGCGTGGCTTCGCGCATCTGGCGGTTGCGGGTAGCCGGCACGACGATCGGAATCGCCGCCGCGGTGATCATCAGCAAGATCACCATCACGATCAACAGCTCCAACAGCGTCACCCCACGCCGCCGCCCGCGTCGAATTGTCCGCCTGCCGCCGCGCACGGTCTACCTCTGATTGAGATTGTGGTTCGAGATGTTGTCGACATCGCAGCCGCGATACCAATTTGGCTCGGGAGCGGTAACGTGATAGAGCGTCGAGCCAACGCCTGACCGAATGATTCGGAGATTGGTGGCGGCACGTAAAACGGATTCAGCCGCACCGACGGAGCGGCAGCGTTGTAATAATTGCCAGATCCCGCGGGAATCTGCCAGTCATGGATGATTCCAAAGACCTTGTCCGGACCGGCACTGAGGATGAGCGGGTAGAGGCGAAACGTGGGATTTGCCAAAGCAGGATATGTCGACGCGGCAGCGTACCAAGGATATGAACCGCGCGAATCGAAGGGATCGGGCTGCAGGATGACGAACTCACCCGACGTGCTACTTCCACCAAATGGATTCGCGGTGGGCGGAAGCATGCTCATGCTCGGAACTTCGAAGCTAAACGTAACCGACAGCGGCGAGAGCGTGTAGTTGTAACCGGTGATCCTCCCCATCTTACTCGTATCCATCATCTGCGTCGTCGGGTCGATCAAGATCGCCGCGCCGCCAATGTACGAGCCTGGCGTCTGCGAAAGCCGCTGACCGTAGTTGCCCGTCACATTAAGCGTTGCCGTTTGGCCGTTTGCATTTACCGTGCCCGTAACCCTGATCGGCGTCTGCAAAACCGACAGGTAGCCGGGCGCCCACCGAATGAAATCAATGGGTCGATTCCAGCCGTCGAGAAATTCTGGCAAGCCGTCTTCGTCGGTGTCGCCTACGTCGCTGCTCTTGAAAACTTCGCGAGCGTCCCCCTGCTGAGCGACCGAGGCCATTACGATCATGTACAAACATTCCGCGCCTTCGTGATCATAGTTGGGCCACTTAGATGGGTTCGCGATGGTGGCGGCGTTGTATCGCGCGTAGTACTGCTGATAAAGCACCGGGGCTGCCATGTAGCCCGAATATGCGTTCATGACAGTCGAAGGCAGCGAGTGCGGAAAGGGAGTTACCGGAGCCGATGCGGGTGGATTGACAATGTCATTCATCCGGTCCGGCATTTCCATCCGCATCAGGTCGCGCAGACAATCGAGCCGGGCGCGAGAGATCTCGTTGTAGTACTGAGCCTTAATTGCCGGCAGAGCCGTCGCGGCAAACTTCGGCGGCGGGAATGTGTATGGCACCCTCCGCGTCCGGAACTCGTCGTACCGCTGCATGATGATGTTGTTCAGCTTCGCGATCTGCGTGCGGGTTTTTTGCGCGGGCGGCGTCCTGGGCCTGGAACATGGCGAACAGCACCATCGAGGCCATGATCGCCACGATGCTGACCGTGATCAGCAGTTCCACGAGCGTAAACCCGCGGCGACCGACGGACGTGAGCAACCCACTGCGACGCATCATGGCCGATCATCTCCAATCCGCGAAGCATTGGTAAAGTTCGTCACGTTGTCGTCATCGGCTAATGCTCGTCGAGGGATCATAGTTCGTGCCGGTCGGGTAGAGCCGCTGCGTCAGTCGTTGGGTTAGGATTCACCTGAGCCGTACTTGCCATCGCCCCCGCAAGCGATGAGCTGAAACGAATCGGGATTGCACCACGATTCTCTGGCTGTTGAAGTCCGCCGGCTGATTGGTGGACGCGTTCCCATTGCGGTCGTGCCAATAGGGACAGGTCACCCCGGCATTGGAAAACACCGTCAGCTATGGGCTTTGAACGTGTTGGGTTGAACGTATTCAGCATGGTCACTCGTGGTCCGGCGCATCCCATCGGAGTGGTTCGTTTCGCCATACGACCGTGAATCCCAATAGACATAGGGTCCGGCTCCAGCGGCTACCGCGTCCGCGGAGAGTGGTCTTCACCCCGCTGGGAAAATACGAAGGCGCGATATAACTGGTCGCAGGCAGGACACTCGCTTTCGCAAGCAGCCGCGTCTTGTCGAACTCGAAGAAAGCATTGGTACGCTGGATAACGCCAAGCTCCGTACCTCGCTGTTGTTCATCGACATTGTTTGCTGTTCACGCTGAAAATCGGCCTGAGCGGATTCGAGCTGAACCCTTGCAACCAAAACACCAGTGCCTGGTCCGGGCCGAACGTTAGTATAAGTCGATGCCCGCATTCGTAAGGTCGTTCTGCAGGTGAGTTTTGAAGGTTGACTCGTGTCGTATCGCGGAAACGCCAATGCCAGGTGCTGCCTGAACAACCGCCAGGCGTCGATTCTGTTCTCGTCGACGGGATCCCGGTCTCATTAAATGCCAAATTGCACGGCGGATACGCCCCGTACTTGTCTTTGTAGGCTTTGAGCGCCGAGTCGATCTGGTCGAGCTCGACCTTGATGCGGGTCTGCTTCGCTTTGGTCATCGCCGTCATCACGGCCACGCTGGTGAGCGACACCAGGATGGCGATGATGGCGATCACCACCAGCAGCTCGGTGAGGGTGAATCCGCGGCGAGGCGCGGGGGACGGGGCCGGTTCGTGCGGGCTGGGTTCGGGCATCGCTGGGTTCCTTGCTACTTTCGCTCTCGTGGTTCGCTCGTGGCCGCGCCCCTCGTGGACGCGCTGTGTGGCTGTCGTTTGGCGGCAACACGACCGGCTCGCCCGGCGGAAGGTCCGCCAGGCCGCCGTGCTGCCGGTGGTGGTTCATCGTTCTTAACTGTCTGTTGAAAAATGCCTTCGTGACATTTTTCAACCTCGCGAAGTGCGGAGCCAAGCTCCGCACCGCTCGCGAAATGACGACTTACGCCGTCTATTTCGTCATCGCATCCATGCGATGTCGCAGCCCGCTGAATTCTTCAACAGGCCGCGAGCCGGCGCCAGGAGACCTGCTGTCTCCGGGGGCGCCGACGGTGCCTTCGCGCGTGCCCCGCGGGCGCGGCGAAGGAGGACGTTCGAGTTGTGAAATGGTTGTGCTGCGAAACTTCCCTAGCCGCTCAAGTTCGTAATCAGGGCCACCAGCGGCATAAAGAGTGATATGACGATGAACCCGACTGCCCCACCCAAGAAGATAATCAAAAGCGGCTCCATCAGACTGACCAGGCTTTCGGTGAGCACCGAGACTTCTTCGTCGTAGGTGTCGGCCACCTTGTAGAGCATGGTGTCTAATTCGCCGGTTTCCTCGCCCACGTCGACCATGTTGACCGTCAGGTCGTCGACCACGCGCGACCGCATGCGGCCCATGTACAGCAGCAGCCCGATCGGGCCGCCGCAAAACAGGGCCCAGAAAAACGCGCACATGGGATGAAACGTCATCTGCGAGAATTCTTTCATCGGCTTCGAGATGGACTCGCCCTCGCGAATCGACTCGGAGACCTTGGCGAACATATATTCGAACACCGCGTTGCCGGAGGTTTCGCGGGTAATGTTAAGCGCCTCGAGAATCGGCACGCCGCTGGAAACCAGCGTGCCCAGGGTTCGCGTGGTGCGGGCCAGAATGTTCTTTTCGACCAACGGCCCGAAGATCGGCATTTTGAGGATGAACATATCCCAGCCGACGCGTCCGGCATTGAATTTGCGCAACAGCTTGATGAAGAGCAAGAAGCCGATCGGAATGCCCGGAATCAGGTACCAGTAGTTGACGGCGCCATTGGAGATGGCAATCAGCAACACGGTCATCGGCGGCAGATCGACTTCAAAGTCCTCGAAGATCGACACGAACGAGGGGACGATCTTGATCATGATGAAGGTCAAGATGCCGACCGCCACCGAGATGACCACGATCGGGTAGATCATGGCGCCTTTGATCTTGCGTTTGAGCGACTGCGATCGTTCCTGGAAGTCGGCCAGGCGCTGGAGAATGATTTCCAACGCACCGCCCGCCTCGCCGGCCTTGATCATGTTGACGTAGAGCCGGTTGAAAGCCTTGGGCGCCTTGGCCATGCCCTCGGAGAGCGTGGAGCCGCCTTCGATCTCGTCGCAGACGTCCATCAGGCTGTTTTTCATCCGACCTGGCTTGCTCTGCTGCTCGAGAATTCGCAAGCTGCGCAGAATCGGCAGGCCGGCGTCCTGCAGAATCGAGAGTTGGCGCGTGAAGGCGGTCAGAACCTTGGAGTTGACGCCGCCGACGGCGAAGCTACGTTTTTTGCCCCCCTTGGCTTTTTCGGCCGCGGTCTTCTTTTGCTTCTTGACCGCGATTTTGGTGACGAAATAGCCCATCTGGCGAATGGTCGCCTGGGCTTCTTCCTCGCTCGGGGCGTCGATAACGTCCTTGATCTCCTGACCCGTGGAGTCCATGGCCTCGAATTGATAAGTAGGCATGGCCGTGATCCTGATTCGCTGTGCTACGAGGGTACTGTACTGCGGAGGTTCCGTTTATTGATCGATCTTTAGTTTCGGCCATCGACGGGCCGGCTGTATGTTGATCTCGTGTTGGTCGTTTCTGGTGAGCAGTCGTCTCCGCTAGGCTTCCATCACGGTTTCGCGGACAACTTCTTCGAGCGTGGTCAGGCCGTCGCTGGCGGCACTCATGCCGTTGTCGCGCAGCGTGATCATACCGTAGCTGCGGGCCGCGTCGCGCAGTTCTTCGGTCGAAGCATCCTGCATGATCATGTCGCGCAGGTTGTTGTTCATGATCATCAGTTCGAACAGGCCTACGCGTCCCTTATATCCGGTGTTATTGCAGGCATCGCAACCGTGCCCCTTGTAGTAGGTCTTGCCGGCCAGATCCGAAGGGGACAAGTCAAGGTCCTGCAGGATCTCGCTGCTGGGGACTGAGACTTCGCGGCATTGCGTGCAAATGCGCCGCACGAGCCGTTGGGCCAGAATGCCTTCCACCGTGGCGGTGATCAAAAACGGTTGGATGCCCATGTCGCGCAATCGCGTGATCGTGCTGGGGGCGTCGTTGGTGTGCAGCGTGCTGAACACGGTATGACCCGTGAGCGAAGCCTGGACGGCAATCTCGGCCGTTTCAATGTCGCGAATCTCGCCCACCAGGATCTTGTCGGGATCTTGACGCAGGATCGCCCGCAGGCACATGGCAAACGTATTGCCGATCGATGAGTCAATGGGCACTTGCACGATGCCGTCGATGTCGTATTCGATCGGGTCTTCGGTGGTGATCAGCTTATCGGTGATCTGGTTCATCTCGGACAGGGCCGAGTAAAGCGTGGTGGTCTTGCCCGAACCGGTCGGCCCGGTTACCAGGACGATACCGTTAGGCTTGTGCATGATCTCGCGAAAGCCCTTGATCGTGGGCGCATCCATACCCACCTTGTTCAGGTCCAGCGAGACCACCGAGCGATCGAGCACCCGCATGACGACACTCTCGCCGAACATGGTTGGCAGCACGCTGACGCGGAGGTCGACCGGGTGGCCACCAACGGTCAGTTCGATGCGGCCGTCCTGCGGCATGCGGCGCTCGGCAATATCCAGGTTGGCCATCACTTTGATGCGGGTGGTGATGGCAAAGGCCAGGTGGCGCGGCGGCGGCACCATTTCGTAGAGCACGCCGTCGGCCTTGATGCGAATGCGGAATTCATCTTCGAACGGTTCAAAGTGCAAGTCGCTGGCGTGATCGCGAATGGCGATCAGCAGAACCATATTGAGCAGCTTGCGCACCGGGGCACTGTCGGCCAGGGCCTCGACGCTGGTCAGGTCGATGGGCCCCTCTTTGCCGGCGGCGGCGGCCGCGGCGGCCAGCTCCTCGTCGGCATCCATGTCCTGCACGAGGCTTTCAACGCTTTCGTTGCTAGCGGCGTAGTACCGATCGAGCGCCTTGAGTACGTCGCGTTCGGTGGCTACGACCGAGCGGATTTCATAACCCAGGAAGGTGCGCAACTCGTCCTGAATCGACAGATTCTGCGGGTCGCACATGGCGATCGTCAGCGAGTCGTCGCGAAACGCGATCGGCACGATGCGATACATCTGGGCCATCGTTTCGGTGACCATCGAGAGCACGTTGGGCGGCACGACAATGTCGGCCAGGTTGACCACCTGCATGCCCCACTGCTCGGCCACGGCCTGGGCCAATTGCTCCTCGTTGATCAGGTTCTGGCTCTCGGCAAATTTGCCGATGAGGATGCCCGGGCTCGCCTGGTGATCCTCGAGCAACTGTTCGAGTTGATCATCGGTGATGAATCCCAGATCCACCAGAATTTGACCGAGACGACGCATTGCCATGGAAAGTCACGCCTATTGAGTTGTTGCTATGCGGTGCTGTGTATCGTGATTTGTTGCCGTGCCGCGCGGGTCGTGAATACCGACTATTTCTTCTTGCCCTCTCCGTCTCCCTTCTCCCCGTCTTCCTCGTCGAACATGCCCCGCTCGGCATTGGCGATGCGGGCGGCCAATTCATCGGGCGAGGCGGCCTTGGCCAGCAAGTCTTGTTTCGTGCACTTCTGTTCTTTCCACAGCCGAAACAGCGCGTCGTCGAGCAGGATCATGCCCTGCTTGGCGCCCGTTTGAATGGCCGAGGTGATGCGGAAGGTCTTATTCTCGCGAATCAGGTTGCCGATGGCCGAATTGCATACCAGCAGCTCGTGAGCGGCGCAGCGCCCGCCGCCAATTCGAGGGATGAGCGTCTGCGAGAGCACGCCGATGATCGATGTGGAAAGCTGCGTGCGAATCTGGTCCTGCTGGGTCGTGGGGAACACGTCGATGATGCGGTTGACCGTGCCCTGGGCGCCCGTGGTGTGCAGCGTTCCAAACACGACGTGCCCCGTCTCGGCGGCGCTGATCGCCGCTTCGATGGTGGGCAAGTCTCGCAGCTCGCCCACCAGGATAATGTCCGGATCCTGCCGCAACGCGCGCCGCAGTGCTTCCGAGAAACTGGGTACGTCGACCCCGATCTCTCGTTGGTTGACCGTCGACTTCTTATTTGGATGATAGAACTCGATGGGGTCTTCGATCGTGATGATGTGATGATCGAAGTTCTCGTTCAGATAGTTGATCATGCTGGCCAGCGAGGTGCTCTTGCCGGAACCGGTTGGACCGGTGACCAGAAACAGCCCTCGAGGCCGTTGAATCAACCGTTCGCAAGCCGCTGGCAGTCCCAGCTGCTCCATCGTGAGCAGCTTGTTGGGAATCTGCCGCAGCACCATGGCGACATTGCCGCGCTGCTTGAAAATCGACACGCGAAAACGGGCCAAATCGCCAAACGCGAAGCCGAAGTCCGACCCGCCCACCGCCTGAAGTTCCTGCTGGCAGCGGTCGGGCGTGATACTCTTCATCAGCGACTGTGTGTCGGCCGGCTCGAGCACCTTGGTCTTGAGCTTGACCATGTGACCGTCGTGCCGAATCACCGGCGGCTGCCCGACGGTAATGTGAAGATCGCTAGCGCCCTGCCGCACGACGGCATGCAAGAGCTTGTCGATGAGTACCGTTTCCGTAGCCACTTCTAAATCCTCTGTCGCCGGTCGTTTGAACTTCCGACGCGGTTAAGGATGCCTCCACGGTTTCAGGGCGGCAGGCGATGTTGTCGCGCCGCCGTCAGAAAATTTCGCTACAGACCAGACCGGCCGAAGGCACACTGTTCCGTTTGAGGCCCCCACAGAAAACGGGGTAGCCCGAATGGCCAAGTGATTATTCGGACCCCCGCCGCGATACGCCAAGGCTTGGCGCCGCCAGCCGGGGGAAATAGGAAAGGACGGTGTTCCCCCTATTAGTCTGGTTGCGGTCGTGGTTGGCTCCCTCTTTCCGCGCGAAAAACTCCACCCAATTTCGTTCGTTTGATTTCCCAGCGGCCGCCCGCCGGGCGTCGTTGTTAATTGCCAATGTGACCTTAGTAACCGCTGCGAGGCGATCTCTCACCCCTCCTCCCGCTTGGACACGCGGAAGACCTCCTCAATCGTCGTCGTGCCGGCCATGACTTTACGGATGCCATCGCTGTAAAGTGGTACCATGCCTTGAGAAATAGCGACGCGGCGCAGCTCCTGAGTGGGAGCGCCGGCGAATGCCATTTCGCGGACCTTGTTGGTCATCATCATCAATTCGAAGATACCCATACGTCCCCGATAACCCGATTTCGAGCAATTTCCGCAGCCCTTTCCTTTCATGAATTTGGCCGTGGAGGCCATCTCCGGGGTGATGCCTGCCGCGTCCAGTTGTGCGTCGCTGGGCGTGAAAGGTTGTTTGCATTTCGAGCAGACTACGCGGACCAATCGCTGCGCCAAAACGGCCATTACGGAACTGGCAACCAGATACCCAGGTACGCCCATGTCGGTCATTCTTGTAATAGCGCCGGGCGCATTGTTCGTGTGAAGTGTACTGAAAACCAAGTGTCCAGTTAAAGAGGCTTGAATCCCCATCTGAGCAGTCTCTTGGTCGCGCATCTCTCCCACCAGGATAACGTTTGGAGCCTGCCGTAACATGGCCCGAATGATCTTGGCGAAATCCAGCCCGATGTTGTGCCTTACCTCCACTTGGTTGATTCCCGGCAGGTAGTACTCGACCGGGTCTTCGGCCGTGATGATTTTCCGGTCCGGCCGGTTTAGCTCGTTAAGTGCGGCATACAGCGTGGTCGTCTTGCCCGAGCCGGTCGGGCCGGTCACGAGAATGATGCCGTTGGGTCGCCGGATCAAGTTTTTGAACTGCCGAAAATCGTTCTCCGACAGGCCCAACTGCCTGACGCCCACCCGGATGCTGTCTTTGTCGAGCACCCGCATGACCGCCGACTGACCATGGTTGGTCGGCAGGATGCTGACTCGCAGGTCGAGCTGTTTTTCGCCCAGGGTCACCTTGATCCGCCCGTCCTGGGGGCGTCGCCGTTCGGCAATATCGATATTGGCCAGAATCTTCACGCGCGAAAGAAGTGCGCCGAGCAGGCGGCGTGGTGGGCTGTCGCGCTCGACCAGCACGCCGTCGATACGGTAGCGGATGCGGACACGATCCTCGAACGGTTCGACGTGGATGTCCGAGGCTCGCAGTTGCACCGCCTCGCTGATCAGCAACTGGACCAACCGGACGATTGGAGCGCTGCTCTCGTCGATGACTTCATCGGAGCCGCCAGTCGTTTCCTGTTCGGTTTCGGTGAAATCGATGGCCGTATCGGTGAATTCCTGGAGCATCGAGTCGGCGCTCTGGTCCTCCATCTGGCCATAATGACGGTTGATGGCCTCCAGGATGTTGGACCGCGGCGCAAGCGCGATATCAACTTTGCGGTTCAAAATGAACCGCAACTTATCGAACGTTTCCAGATCAAACGGATCGCTAACGATCACCTTCAGTCCGCCATCTTCCTCTGCCATCGGCAAGATCGCGTTTTCGCGGGCCACCGACTCGGGCACCAGTTCCACGATCGACGGCGGAATCATGACTTCGTTCAGATCGATGAAATCGAGGCCATGTTCCTTGGCGATCGCACGCATCACTTCGTCATCGGTGGCATACCCCAGTACGACGAGTTGATCCGGCACTTTCTTGCCGGACGTTCTGGCGACACGTTTGGCTTCAGCCAATTGCTCGGCGGAGATAACACCCTGGCGGATGAGGATTTCAGCAAAATCCAGTTTCTTGGCTGCCATGTCGAATCCGTATGTTGAAGCAAATGCCTACTTGTTGATTCCCGGTCCGTCGCGGGTAACTAGCCAATGCCGCACCGTTACCCAATGGATGTGCATTCCCAAGTTCGTCGCGACGGCAATCCGCTGGGCTTGACGCGATTGGCCGGATTCCCGACGGGCCACGGACGCGACTTCCTTCGGACCACAGGCGACGCGGCCCCCCCCGGCGAAAACTCGGTAGCGCGGCGCGAGACTTACAGATGCGCAAGAAAAGTGGTAACTCTGTTCTAATTTGAGACTAACGACGCTCCAATGGGTTGTCAATAAATGCCGCTTACCCGCTGTGCGCCAGAGGCAGCGGCTCGTGCCGACCAATTTGCCAAATTGCCGGCGTCTTGGCACCCCTTTCGTGGGGAAGATGCCAGGAATTCGGGTATCCTCCCGAAACGCCAAGTGGGAATAGTTGGCACTGGTGGCGACGAACTCGAACTACCGGGGCGTGGGGACTGGCGGCGACTATTTGGCTGGTCTGCGAGGGTCATGAGGCCCCGCCGCCATCGTGAAAGTTGATTTTTGCACGGAGAATCCTTGCAAATTGGCGGCGCCGCTCATTATCCTAGAGCTGTGGCCTGGCTCGAAATCTCCCGCGCCACCGGGCCATTCGGATCCGGAACAGGCTCTGCTCACGACAAATCTCGCATGGGCTCGGTAGGCGCGCCAGGAATGAATTTAGCCCACAAAAAAGGTCGCGGTACGAGGTCTCGGCAGCATGATCGCCGTCTGCGCGACGGACATCTGGGCTGCGAAGCGCTCGAAGAGCGGCGATTGCTGACCAGCGACGCGCTCAATTCGTCGTTGGATGCGCTGTGGTCGACGACCGAGACGATGCCAGTCGCTGCACCGTTATCGCTGGTGGATACAGTCGAACCGTTAGTCGGGACTGCGTCACCGGGTGGTTTTACACCAACGCAAATTCGGCATGCCTATGGTTTCGACCAGATATCGTTCGATGGCGGCACCATTCAAGGCGATGGCACCGGGCAAACGATTGCCATCATTGACGCGTATCACGACCCCAATATCGCGTCCGACTTGGCCTCGTTCGACGCCTACTTTGGTCTATCCGCTCCTCCCAGCTTCACGCAAGTCGATCAAAATGGCGGGACGAACTATACGGGGACGAATGGCAGTTGGGCCACCGAAACAGCGCTTGACGTGGAGTGGGCGCACGCGTTGGCTCCGGGCGCGAGCATTTTGTTGGTAGAGGCCAACAGTGCCAACTTTTCGGACCTGACCGCCGCAGTTGACTATGCGCGGAACGTCCCGGCGGTGTCGGTTATCACAATGAGTTGGGGTGTTAGTGAATTCTTCGGAGAGACCAGCTACGACCACTATTTTACGACGCCCGTAGGGCACACCGGCGTCACTTTTTTCGGTGCGGCCGGCGATAGCGGCGGCCCAGGTGTCTACCCAGCTTACTCACCCAACGTGACCGCGGTAGGCGGCACCACCCTGTCGCTCGATGGTTCGAACAACATTCTAAATGAGACGGTCTGGAACGACGGCACGCATAGCAGCGGCGGGGGCATCAGCCAGTACGAAGCGAAACCAAGCTGGCAGAACGGCGTGGCCAATCAAAGTGCGACCAAGCGTGTCATGCCTGACGTCGCCTTCGACGCGAATCCGAGCACCGGCGTACCAATCTACGATACGTTCAACAATGCCTCCAATAAGCCCTGGAGCAAAGTGGGCGGCACGAGTTTTTCCGCGCCCGCCTGGGCGGCCCTAGTTGCCATCGCGAACCAAGGTCGCACGCTGGTCGGCCTACCAGTGTTCGACACCACCTCGCTGATGACGAAGCTGTATTCGATGCCCGCCAGCAACTTCAACGATATCACCAGCGGAACCAGCGGCGGCTCGATTCCGCAGTCGGCGGGCGTCGGTTTCGATGCCGTCACCGGCCGTGGATCGCCCAAGGGCGCGCTGATCGTGGCGAGTCTCGTCGACGCGAGTACGGCGCCTGCCGCGGTAGACCTCGTGGCTGCCAGCGATACGGGCATTTCCAATTCGGATGATCTGACCCGGCTCAACAACAGTAGCGGTGGCTCGACGCTGCAGTTCACCGTGACTGGCACGATCGCTGGAGCCACCGTCAACGTGTATGCCGATGGCACGCTCATCGGAACGGCGGTGGCAGGGGGCGCTACGACCGTCGTGACAACCAGCGGCTCCTACACACTCACCGACGGGTTGCACAACATCACCGCACGGCAGGTTGAGCCGAGCAAGGGACTCTCCGACGCCACGTCGGCGCTGCCAGTTACCGTGGATACCACGGCGCCCGTAGCCACCTTCGTGGCCGTCACCCCCGACCCGCGCACGACACCGGTCTCGTCGGTGTCCCTTCAATTCAACGAGGTGGTCAGCGGATTGAATCTCGCAGCGCTGTCGCTGACGCGCGACGCAGGGGCGAATCTTCTCTCCGGCACGCAAACGATCACGACCGTCGATGGCATGAACTGGTCGCTCAACAACTTGAGTGGGATTACCGCGCTGTCGGGCGTCTACCAACTGGTTCTCACCAGTGCCACCGATCCGGTAATCGATGCAGCAGGAAATGTGGCGGGCAACGCGGCGGAATCGTTTACCGTGACCGCCGGTGTGCTGGGGCGAATGCTGTTCTACAACAATTCGACCTTCGACGGCAGCAACGTTGCAATCAATGCCGCCGACGATGGGGCCATCGCGCCGGACAAGACGGCCTACCTGGCTGGTAGCGGGATTGCTTCGTTCTCCAATGTTTCCAGCTACCTGCGCGGCCTGAATGGAGTGATGGTCGACATCACGGGCTCACACGCCGCAATTACCGCCAACGATTTCACGTTCCGCGTGGGCAGCAACAACTCACCTGAAACGTGGTCGGCCGCACCCTCGCCTCTTGCCGTGTCCGTGCGGGCCGGTGCTGGAGCGAATGGCGGAGACCGTATCGAAATCACGTGGGCCGACGGCGCGATTGAGGACGAATGGCTTGAAGTCACGCTCATGGCCACGGCGAACACAGGCTTGCCCACCGCCGACATATTTTACTTCGGCAATCTCGTCGGAGACACGGGCGTGAATTCGGCGCCAACGCTTTTCACTACCAATGCCGCCGACGAAATCACGGTTCGTCAGAACCCCGGTTTCGGCGTCGGACTGTCCAACAGCTACGACTTCGATCGCAACGGTTTGGTCAATGCGAGTGATCAGATCATCGCCCGCACCAATAGCGGATTTCTGACGCGAATCGATCTTTCCACGCCGGCCGCGCCGCGGCGCAACCCGCCAGTTCGACTGACAATACCTCGGGTGATTCTGTCGCGCCATCCGACCCCGCCGCCACTTCGCTTGTGGCGACTCCATCGGCCACAAGCGCCCGCCGCCCATTCGAACACGACCTGGCCTTCGCGCTGGCAATCAAGTCCGCGGCAAACGACCACCACGGGCACGACGGCTGGGATGCGGAAGGGGCGATTGATCACGAACTGCTCAATCTGCTTCTTGACGCTCGCTTGCGCCATAGGGGTTAGCTCCGCCGAGCGCAATCGCTGCTCCAGACCGCAGCCGATCGCCCAGCATGTTCTCTCTGGGCGGCCGAATCGACCACGTCATCAACGGCGAATCGGCGGACGACCGTGCCGCGCGGTGCCAGGTCAGACCCGCAAACGCTCGCCATCCAGACGACTTACGATGAACTCAATCGCAGGCTTCGCCATGCGGCTGTAGTACTCGAAGCCATGGCCGCCGCCGCTCGTTTCCAAGTCCGCCTCGAAGGGGACACCCAGTGCCGCCAGCTTCATTCGCAGCCGATCGGCACTTTCGTGCCAACGGACGTCCGCCGGATCGCAGGCGAAATACATATGCCGGGGCCAATTGAGCGGGTGAATGTGCAGTGTGGCCGTGTCCTGCCGAGCCTCCTCCTTGTCGGCATACATGCCCGGCAACGTCTCGTCGCCTTCGTCCATGCGGGTATGGTAGTCGATGGCCGGTGAGATGGCCGCTAACACCGGAAACGTTTGTGGGTGTTTGAACGAGATCCGCAGCGCGCCCTGGCCGCCCATGCTGGTTCCCAACAGCGCCACGCGCGGTGGTTCGACCTGCCAGTTGTCCCGAATCCACCCAAGCACATGATCCGTCAAGTACCGCTCGGCCGTGATTTGGGGATCAAACTCCTCACAGATGCGGTCCGACCACCAACTTCGTGCCGTGCGCGGGCAGACGACGCGTAGCCCGTGTCGATCGAACTCGCGCAGGAAGGCCGGCTTGTCACACAGGCGATTCAAATGCACGCCGTGCAGATAGATGACGACGTAGCCGTGTGGATTGCGCTCGGGGGGGTCGTAGAATTCACAAGCGTGGCCCGAAAGTTCGACTTCAGACCAGGTGCCGGACGAAGACATGGCGATGTGGCGTCAAAACAGCATGGGATCGCAATTTACTCAGTTTATCCGTTCGCTGCGGGCGGCGAAAGCCGCATGTCCTGCAAGCGATTTATTCACATCCGCGCGGCATTCCCCGCAGAATCGCTCGAAGCCGTGCGACTGCAACTCCGGGGGTGGTACGTTTTCACATTGGAACGGCACGTGCGTGGCGCGAAACGGCCGGAAGCCGCGATCGTCAGTGCGCAACTTCCTAGTGAAAGAATCAGGATGAATAGCAGAACCGTGGTTTCGCGGCAGGACTCGGTGTGCGACCAATTCAACCTTGGAACTCCACCCGCCACGCGTAACTCTGTCGCCGGCGAAGAGTCGGTCATCGACCTGCTAGACCTGTTGCAAAGGTGTCTGGACGACGCGACCTTTTGTGGCATGATTCTGCACAAATTCGTCAACCGCTCGGCGGACCAATTGGCAGCGATGGAGCGGGCACTCGAAGCGGGCAACATGCAGGAACTCGCCCGCGAGGCGCATACTCTGCAAGGCGTGGCTGCAAACCTCTCGGCGGCGTGCCTGCGTTCGCGGGCCGAGGCGTTGGAAAACGCTGTCCGGCAGAACGACCTGTCCGGTGCGCGACAAGCGCTTGACGAAACGAGGTCGGAAATCGTTCGCTGCACGACCATTGTCCCGGAACTGATGGACCGCTTGGCACTCTAGCACTTGGCTAGGCGGCGCGGCTGGGCACCGGTCGCACCGTGACGTTCGCGGCGGCCGTCGGCAACAGTTCCGCGCACGAAGCGGTCGGCACTCGCCACAAGAGCACCAGGCTCATCGCTCGGGCGACCGACGAGATGGCGAACAGCAATAGATAGGTTTCGGCGTTCTTCCCCAGGCCCCATAGCAGCGCCCCGCCGAATAGCGATCCGATGGCCGTGGCAAGCGAATGCGCGAAGTTAAAGTTCGTGAGCATGCCGGTCCGCTCGTGCGGACGAATCGTCTCGAAGAATAGTAAGAACATCGCCAGCTCATAGGCACCCCAGGCGATGCCAGCCAACAACTGCACGACGCACAAGAACGCAAAGGAATTCGAGACCAGCCACAAGCCCGAGATGGGCACGATACCGATGCCGCCCAACCATAGCAGCTTCCTGGTGCCGTGCCGCCGCGCCAACGCGCCGATGGCCGGAAGCGTGATTGCCTTGGCCGCAAAGGAAATGGCGATGAGAGTCACGTAGGAGACATACGAAAACTTCAGCGAGCGGATCATAAATGGGGTGAAGTAAGGGCCGGCAATTTGGGCCGCGGCCTGGACGCTCAGCAGATACACCAGCAGTCTTCCATCGCCCGACTGGCGAAAGCGGTGAAAGAACTCCCGCATCGGAACCGAGCGATGACCATTGGGAATCGGTTCCGGTTCGCTTTGGTTGGCCAGCAGGACCGTCGACGTCGTCCGAGACACGGCCGCCAGCACGAACAGGACGGCAAATAGAGTTAGCGCGCACCCGTGCGCGGCCCCCCACTGCAGACCAAACCCACCGAGCACGAACCCGCTCAGTGTCGCGATTTGGTTCAGACGCGTTCGCCGTGAAAAGAACTGCGTGCGCAGATTCCGTGGGATGAGCTTCTCGACCCAGGTACTCCATGACGTGGACGTACCGAGCCCGGCTCCCCAATAGATCGCGGCCAGCGCGAACATTGCCAGCACAGGCAGATGGCCGTACCAGGCGGCGATCGCCAGCGGCACAAAACTGCCAGCTTGCACCGCCGCACAAGTCACTACCCATCGTCGATGTGAACCGAAAAAACGCACGGCCGCGGGCGAGATGAGTTGCAGCACCGCGCCGGCCAATAGGGGGATCGTGGTAATCAGACCGGCCGCAACCTGCCCCATGCCCATCGCCAGTACAAACGCGGGCAGATAACTTTCGCCCACGCCGACCATGATCGCGTGAGCGGATCCTTCGCCCACGATTCTTCGTAAGTCAGCGCGCGAATACCGCGGGCCGCAAACTCGCACCAATCGCAACGGCGGCGGTCCCTGTTCGGATGGTGCCGGGTGGGGTGCTTCTTCCGCAACGGGATTCAAGCAAGCTCTCCGAATACGGCCATGGCAAAGAGATGGGCTGGATGGCCGTCTGCTCCAGTTTTTTCGAGGCGGAATTATAGCGGCGGCCGCACCGGGCGAGAATAGAAACCTCCGTGGGGAAAATGCAGGTTCTTGCCGTCGGTTTTCGTTGCCAGCCACTAGGCGATACATTAATTGGCTGCCCCCAGCGGGGGATGTTTCTGCCGGCCGTGTCGATACGGGACCCGTTTCATGTCTTCGTCTTCCGTCGAACCAGCCACGCATCGCATCGTGTTCGTCATTGCCACGCTGGATACCAAGGGGGCCGAGGCGGAGTTCGTACGCAGTCTGTTGGCAGGGTATGGAATTCCAGTGCAGTTGGTCGACGCTGGCTGCTTGGCGCCGCCGACCGTCCCGCCGACCGTCGACCGAAGAGAGTTCTTTGCCGCGGCCGGAGAAGACGCCGCGCGCCTGGCCACCGCCGGTGATCGCGGGGCCGCCGTGAGTGCTGCCGCTCGTGCCGCCACCGCGTTCATTGCGAAGGCGCATGCAAATGGGAACGTCGCTGGCGTCATTGGACTGGGCGGCTCGGCCGGAACCACGATCGGCACCGCCGCCATGCGCGCTTTGCCGATCGGCATCCCGAAAGTCATGGTCAGCACGCTTGCCTCGGGGCAGGTTCGGCACTACGTGGGTGACAAAGACATCCTGATGCTCAACGCCATTGTCGACATTGCCGGGCTCAATCGCGTCACCCGCGAAGTCCTCGGCGAAGCGGCTCGCGCTGGCCGGCATGGTGTTGCTAGAGAAAGCCGCCACGCAAAGCGCGCCTCGTCCGCTGATCGCTGCCACGATGTTTGGTGTCACCACGCCCTGCGTCGAGCAAGCCAAACAGGTCCTCGAAGCAGCCGGCTACGAAGTGCTGGTGTTTCATGCCACTGGCAGCGGCGGCATGGCAATGGAGTCGCTGGTCCGCGATGGCATGTTCGCGGGCGTGCTTGACATCACGACGACCGAGCTTGCCGATGAATTAGTCGGCGGTGTTCTTTCGGCCGGCCCCCAGCGGCTCACGGCGGCCGCCCAGGCTGGCGTACCCCAAGTCGTATCGGTGGGTGCCACGGACATGGTGAATTTTCATGCGCCAGAAACGGTTCCCGCGGAGTTCTCGACCCGGAAGTTCTATCGTCACAATCCCAGCGTGACGCTCATGCGCACAACTGTGGACGAATGCGCGCGGATCGGCGCAGACATCGGACGCAAGTTGTCGCAAGCTACGGCGCCGGTCACTGTCTTTCTACCCAGTCGAGGAGTTTCGGCGATTGACCGGGCAGATCAGCCTTTCGACGATCCACTCGCCCGCGGCGCGCTCTTGGCGCGATACGAGAAAATGGCCCGCAACTGGACATTCGGCAGCTCGACTTGCATATCAACGACTCGGCATTCGCCGTGAGCATGGCCAATCGTTTGCTCGAACTGATTCGGCATCGCGCGGCGCATAAACTGGTCGGAATTTGCGGCGAAGGTTACAATTGGGCAGCTTTTGGCGGAACCTCCCCTCGCCCGGCATCCTTACGGAGCTCATCGATGACACGCGCACACTCGTTGCTGGCCGCGCCATTTGTGTGTTTGGCCATGACAGCCACACTGTTGGCCCAGTCCAATCCGCTGGAAGTGATTCCTGACGACGCCTACGGCTTTGCGGTGATCCACGATCTGAGTGATGCGAACGCTAGAGTGGGCAAGCTGACCGCTAAAATGCAGCTGCCGGTGCCCGACTTGCTCGAAATGGTCAAGGGTATGGCTGGCGTTGATCAAGGGCTCGACGAAAAGGGAGGTTTGGCCATTGCCGTCCTGCCAACTGGCGACAAAGGTATCGCCGACTTGGGTTGGTTCGGTTTCGCGCCGGTCAGCGACTACAAACAGTTCATCGGCACGCTATCTCCGCAAGACGCAGACGCCGCGATTACCAAGGTCACCGTATTTGGCCAATCGATGCTCGTGGGTCGGAAGGGTGACTTCGCAGTCTTTGCCGTCAACCCCCAGCACAAAGCTCTCTTGGAAAAGGTGTTGTCGAGCAAGACGTCGGTCATTTCGACGGTCGAACCGCTCAAATCCTGGATCGGGGAACAGCAATTGGCGGTTGTGGTAACGCCGTCGGGAAAAACCAAGCTGTTCCAGTCGCTGGCCGCGGCGATGCCCACGCAAAAGCAAATCGAGGCCGGTCTCAAGCCTGGCACGGATGACGACGAAGATGCAGACAAAGACCAAAAGGGCGACGCCGAGGAGGATGATTCGGACGACAAAGATGACGAAGTCGATGCCGAGGTAACGGCCGAGGCCAATGCACTGGCGGGTGTCGGCCAAATGTTCGGCATGTTCAAAGAGTTGTTGATCGCCGCCGACGAGCAACTGACGCATCTCGCAGCTGGTGTCCGCATCGAGGACACCGCGACCTTGCACGTCGCGGTTCGCGCGTTGTTCGTACCCGACGGAAAGCTCGCCTCCTGGGCGAAGAACATCAAGGTGCCTTCCGAAGGCTTGCTGGCTGGAGTTCCCCCCGGGGACTACGTGTTTGCCTACGGCGGCGTTTCGGCGCAGTTCAGCCCTGAAGTCTGGGCCCTGATCAGCCGCTTCAGCGCAAACGGTATGCAGATGATGGGGCTCGACAAAGAGCGACGCAAAGCCTACATGGCCCTGAGCGAGCAGCTCCAGGCGGGAAAGGTTTATTCCGGAGGTGTGATGGGAATGATGCGCCCGGCGATTCGCTCTTCTCGACCGCGATCAGCATTGAACACGTGAAAAATGCCGACGAACATTTAAAGCTCACCCGCGAGGCACTCGAATTGTTAGCACTTTCGATGCGCAATCCCAAGACGCAAGCTCCGATGTATGAAGTCAATGACCTAAAGGTGGGCGAAATCGACGCCATCGAGTTAGTAACGAATTTCGACTCCCTGGCTGAGATCCAGGGTGGTGGCGCTGGGGGTGCCAACCAGGCCCGCGGGATCTTCGATATGATGTTTGGCCGCGAAGGCAAGATTCGCATGTACGTAACCAAGGCCAATGACCACGTGGTCGTCAGTGCTTATAGCCGTGAACAGTTGGTGCGCGGCGTGGAACACGTTCGCTCGGGGGCCAAGGGACTCGAGTCCGACGGCGACATCGCCAAGACGACAGCCATGCTGCCCGCGGGGAGCCAGTGGATGGGGTATGCCAATCCCCAGGGCGTCGTGCAACTGATCGGCTCGTTTATGAAGGCCATGCTGGGAGGCGAATTTCAATTACCGGCGTTTCCGCCCAGCGAGCCGATTGGGGTCGCGGCTCGAGTGAGTGAAACCGGCCTCGACGCCGAACTGGTGTTGCCCGACGACGTCGTGGCGGGTATCGGCCAGTTCATTGGCGCCGTCGGACAGATGTTCCAAGGCGGCGCACCGTTGCCCTAGTGCGGAGTCAATACGCACCGCTCGATTCCTAGGTGGAGTATCACGTGGCCAAAGAACCAATCGAGTTTGGCGGAGAGGAGCAATTCGCGGCCTCTCAGCAGCTCGTCTATGCGTTGTTAACCGACCTGGATGCGATGGCGACCACGATTCCCGATCTCGTGTCTTCTGAAAAAGTTGACGAACGGTCGATGAAGTGTGTCGTCAAGCCGGGCTTCTCCTTTCTTCGTGGCACGATGCGGCTGACGATTTCGCTTGGCGATTGCCATTCTCCCGAGAAGGCCGCGATGAACGTCGAGGCTCAAGGGATCGGCGTTGGGATGAGCGTCGTTTCGCAAATGCAGGTCTTGCCCGAGGGAGAGGGATCTCGGCTCATTTGGACCGCGCACGTTGAACAACTCAAAGGACTGCTTTCTGCGGTCAGCCCCACGCTGATCAAGGCGGCCGCCGATCAGGTGATTCGACACGCATGGAATGCCGTGCGCAAACAATTGAATGAGGCCTGAGTTGCCTACGAACCCGTGGCTCTATCGGGCGGCCTGGTTTCGAGGCGCAATGCTTCCGGAGATTTACCGGCAGCACGCAAACGCGCCAGAGATACCGCGTCGGCACGCTTCGCCAATCGCTGACCGCGCTCGTCGCGGACTAGCGGGCAGTGATAGAACGTCGGCGGTGGCCAATCGAGCGCACGATAAAGCAGAAGCTGCCGGGCGGTCGAGGTCAGTAAATCCTCCCCGCGCACGACTTCGCTAATCCGCATGGCGTGGTCGTCGTGTACGACGGCCAATTCATACGATGGATAGCCGTCCTTGCGCCAGACAAGAAAGTCGCCAAAATCGACGCCAGCCGTGCGCTCGACGCGTCCGTGACGAGCATCCATGAAGGCAATTACCTCGCCGTCGGGCACGCGGAACCGCCAGTTGACGTCGCCAGGTGTGCTTGGAGGCACCACTGGCGATGTCGGCCGCAACTCGGTCGGAAAGATCTGCTCCATTGAGGCCGCCGCGCCGCGCGGTTCATCGTGCGGTGCGAGCAGCGCTTCGGCAATGTCCTTGCGAGAATGCGGACTAGGATAGATAGCGCCGACGGCCACGAGCAGCCGCCAGGTCTCCAGGTACAGCGCGCGGCGCTCACTCTGCACGTAGGGCGCAAACGGACCGCCAACGTCCGGACCTTCCTGCCAGCGAAGGCCAAACCATCGCAGATCGTCGAACATTTGCGCCGCGTATTGCGGCTTGCAGCGGTCCGGATCGAGATCTTCGTTGCGTAGGATCAGGATGCCGCCACTTTCGATGGCGCGTTGCTGGGCAGTCCAAAACGTCAGCGCGTGACCGAGATGCAAGGGGCCGCTCGGCGTGGGGGCAATGCGGCCACGATAGGTCGAGGAAGAAAATTGCGGGGGTTGCATCATCGTCACGCAACACGCCCCTCGCGACATGCGGAGGGCTAAATCAGCCGAACGCGGCAAAGTCCTTGCCCAACAGCGACGACGCGATCTTGAGTTTCATGATCTCGTCGGTCCCCTCGTAGATGCGGCAGACGCGTACGTCCTGCAAATGCCGCCCGACGCGATAGAGCTCGCTCCAACCGCGGCCGCCATAAATCTGGACGGCCCGGTCGGCCGCATCCCACGCCGCGTTCGACGCACAGAACTTTGCCTGGGCCACGCGGATGTCTGCCTCGGCCAAGAGCTGTTTGTCGCCGGGCGCCTTGTCGCTGATACCCTTGGCAACGGCTGCGCGCTCAATCAGAGCATCGCTGGTTGCACGCCCCATTTCAATCAGTGCCAGATGTTCTTGCACAAGTTGATGCTTGCCGATCGGCTTGCCATGCTGGATTCGTGTCTTGGAATACTCGATTGCCTCCGTCAGGCAGTCTTCAATGACCCCCAGGCAGCCGGCCGCCACGCTCAGCCGGCCTGAAACGAGGGTCCCCATGGCGACGCGGAAACCATTGCCTTCCTCGCCGAGCAGGTTTTCCGCTGGCACCGGATGGTCGGTCATCTGAAACATGCCGGTGTTGGCGCTGTACATCCCGGGCTTGGCCGAAAGATCCTCCGCCTCGAACGTATCGCCCGCCGTATCGACGATGAATGCGCTCATGCGGCGGTCCTTGCCGGTCTTGTCCTCAGGATACGCAAAACAGACCACTGCGTCGGCAATGCCGCCATTGGAGATCAAGTACTTGACGCCGTTGAGCAAGAATTTGTCGCCGCTACGGCGATACGTGCTGGTCATTTCCAAGGGGTTCGAACCGGCATCGGGTTCGGTGAGCCCAAAGGCCAGAATCTTCTCGCCCCGGCACGAGGCCGGCAGATAGCGCTTGTGTTGCTCGACATCGCCGTAGCGCATGATCGGATACTGGCCGATCGACGTTTGACCAGAAAAGAACGTCCGCACGCCGGTTCCCTCGCGACCGATTCGCGCCAGGGCTCGGGCGTAAGTCAGCGCATCCGCACCGCGTCCGCCATACTCGACTGGAACGGGAATCCCCAACAGGTTGTATTTCCTTGCCAGATCAACCGTGGCCTGGTTGTATCGGTGCTCCAAATAGCACAATTCCTCGATGGGCCGCAATTCCTGGCAATAGGCGTCGACGTCGGCCAGCACCTTCTGGCTGTCGGAGGTCATGGGAGTTCCTGGCGAAAGGAGGTTGGGAAAAGTGAGGCCCCTGATAGCGAATCTACCGTCCGTTCGGTAGGATGTAAACCCACACGCGCGTTGGTCGGGCAATCAGGGCCTCTGTCAATTCCTTACGCAGCGGCGGCCTGCCCGCGGGCGTCCATCTGAGAACTCGACGATGTGGGTGGTTTTCTGAGATTTTAACCGCACGTCAGGCGGTGGAGTTCACAATTTTGGTTGTGCGAAAGGGCGGTCATCATGCACTTTGAGCATTCCGACAAGGTCAAGGATTTGCAGCGGCGGCTGACCGCGTTCATGGACGAACACATCTACCCCAACGAATCGCGGTGGCACGATGAGATCAACACCGGCGATCGATGGCAGCCGGCAAAGATCATCGAGGAATTAAAACCCAAAGCTCGGGCGGCCGGCCTCTGGAACCTTTTTCTGCCCGACAAGGAGCACGGCGCCGGCCCGACCAACCTGGAATACGCTCCGCTCTGCGAGATCATGGGCCGTTCGCACATGGCGCCAGAAGTGTTCAACTGTTCGGCCCCGGACACCGGCAACATGGAAGTCCTGGCTCAGTACGGCACGCCCGAGCAACAAAAGCAATGGCTCGCACCGTTGTTGGCCGGAGAAATTCGTTCCTGCTTCGCCATGACCGAACCCGAGGTGGCTTCGAGCGACGCCACGAACATCCAGTCGAGCATTCGCCGCGACGGCGATAGTTATGTGATCAATGGACGCAAGTGGTGGAGCTCGGGAGCCGGCGATCCCCGCTGCAAGATCGCAATTTTCATGGGCAAGACCGATCCGTCGGCCGAAACGCACAAGCAACAGTCGATGATCCTGGTGCCGTTCGACACGCCCGGCGTGAAAATCGACAGGATGCTGACAGTCTTCGGCTACGACCACGCACCCCATGGACATGCCGAAGTGACTTACGAGAACGTTCGTGTGCCGGCATCCAATCTGCTTCTGGGCGAAGGGCGCGGTTTTGAGATCGCGCAAGGTCGACTCGGTCCGGGGCGCATTCATCACTGCATGCGATTGATCGGTCAGGCCGAGCGCGCGCTGGAACTTTTGTGCAAACGTGTGCAGAGTCGCGTGGCGTTCGGCAAACCCATTGCAGCCCAGGGAACCGTTCGGGCCGACATCGCCGATTCGCGAATCGAAATCGAACAAGCCAGACTGCTGACACTTAAGGCCGCCTACATGATGGACACGGTCGGAAACAAGGTTGCACGAAGCGAAATTGCGATGATCAAGGTAATTGCGCCGAACATGGCCTTGCGGGTGATCGACCGGGCGATTCAAGCCCACGGCGGTGCCGGCGTGTGTGGAGATTTCCCTCTGGCGGATGCCTGGGCAAGTGCCCGCACGCTTCGTTTGGCAGACGGCCCGGATGAGGTCCACCGCGAGTCGATTGCCAAACAAGAGTTGAGAAAGTACTCGTAGGTGCAACCTCGACTAGGGCGCGAACGAACGTATGCCCGGTTGGCGGCGTTCGCTCGCGGTCTGGGTAAGCTGACTCGTTTGACCTATCGTAGGGGCTCATCATGCAACTCAAAGACAAAGTCGCCGTCGTCACAGGAGGTGCCAACGGCATTGGTCGGGCGCTCTGTCGCCGCTTTGCCATCGAGGGGGCGCGCGGTGTCGTTGTCGCCGATTGCGAACCCCGCGCGACGCAAGCGGCCGCCGAGGAAATCGGTGGCTTGCCAGTCGTGGTTGACGTCGCCCGCGAAGACGACATGCGCCGCTTGGTCGACGAGGCCACCAGCCAGTTCGGTCAGATCGATCTGTTCTGTTCCAACGCCGGCATTGCGACCGGCGGCGGTGTCGAGGCACCGGACGCCGACTGGCAGCGGATTTGGGAAGTCAACCTGATGGCCCACGTGTACGCTGCTCGGGCCGTGTTGCCGCAGATGCTAAAGCGGGGCGACGGTTACCTACTGCAGACGGCTTCGGCCGCCGGACTGCTTTCGGCGATCGGCAGCGCCCCGTACTCCGTCACAAAGCATGCCGCTGTGGCGCTGGCCGAGTGGCTTTCGATTACGCATGGGCCGGCCATCAAAGTTTCGTGCCTTTGCCCGCAGGGTGTATTCACGAACATGCTGATGGGGCCAGATGTGGGCGAAGCCACGAAATTCTTGCGAGCCGAGGCAATCTCACCCGAGGAAGTGGCAGAGTTCGTGATCCAGGGATTGGCGACGGAGAAATTCTTGATTTTGCCCCATCCCATTGTGGCGGAGTATTGCCAGCGCAAGGCAGTGGATCATGATCGCTGGATTCGTGGCATGCGGCGCTTGCAAGACCAAATCCGCGCGTCCGGCAGTGACGTCACGATGTAATCGACTTAAGAGGCACACCAAGACAATGGGTAGTTTGGCGCTCGTCAGGCACGGGCAGGCTTCGTTTTTCGCCGACAACTACGATCAGCTCTCGCCGCTCGGCGAGCAGCAGGCAAGGCTGCTGGGAGAATACTGGCTGCGACGCGGCGTGCGCTTCGATGAGATCTACACGGGCCCGCGCGTCCGACAGATCGAAACCGCCGCCTTGGCCGGCGAAGCATTTGCCCGCGCGGGGCTCGAGTGGCCCGAGCCGCAAATCGTGCCGGAACTAGACGAGCATCACGTCGACCGGTTGATGAAAGCCACCGTCCGGCAGATCGTCGAGGAGTTTCCGCACGTTGGCGGGCTGCTAGCCGATTACAAGGCAGCTCAGGAGCCGCAAGACAAGCATCGCACGTTTCAGTTGATGTTCGAACAAGTCGTGGGTCTGTGGGTGGCTGGCAAGATCGGCGCAGACGGTTTTGAGACGTGGGCCGAGTTTCAACAACGCGTGCGAAACGGACTGCGGCAGATTGTCGACCGCGAGAAAAGGGGGCGTCGCGTGGCGGCGTTCAGTTCGGTGGGTGCGATCACCGTTTGTTTGCAGGCGGCGCTGGGTTGTAGTGACACCAAATCGCTCGACCTTGGCTGGCGAATTCGCAACTGCTCCGTGACGGACTTCGTATTCAGCCCGGGCCGCGTGACGCTGGAAGGATTCAACGCACTGGCCCATTTGGAAGATCCGGAAATGTGGACGTTTCGTTGACGCACCAGGTATGAAGCGATACGACGAAAGCAAGGATCAAGAGATTCTGTTTGCAGAGTTGGAGTGAACCATGAGCGAGATCCTGGATAGCACCCGGCCGGTGCGGGCCGGCGAGGAACTCAACGTGCCGGCCCTTGAGCAATATTTGCTCAAGGAGCTGCCCGACGCGCACGGGCCGCTCGTGGTCGAGCAGTTCCCGGGCGGCGCGTCGAACCTGACCTATCTAATCAAGCTTGGCGAAACGGAACTCGTGCTCCGCCGTCCGCCGTTTGGCAACCGGGTGAAAAGCGCGCACGACATGGGTCGCGAATACAAGGTGCTCTCGAAGCTTCATCAGGTATACGCTCCCGCCCCGCGTCCGCTGGTTTACTGCGAGGACGAGTCGATCCTCGGCGCGCCGTTCTACTGCATGGAGCGACGACATGGCGTCGTCCTGCGTCGCAAGATTCCCGAGGGACTAAACCTGGATCCGCAAACGCTCGCCAGGCTGAATCGGGCATTTATCGACAACCTGGTGGAATTTCACCACATCGACTACCAGGCTGCCGGACTAGGCGATCTTGGCAAACCAGCTGGATATGTCGGTCGACAAGTCGGGGGGTGGAACAAGCGCTACGAAGCCTGTCGCACCGACCAGGTGAAGGATATGGAGTTCCTGATGGGCTGGTTCCCCGAGCACATGCCACCCGAGGTTGCCGGCACACTCGTGCACAACGATTATAAATTCGACAACATCATGCTCGACCCGAATGATCTGACGAAGATCGTGGCCGTGCTCGATTGGGAAATGTGCACGCTGGGCGATCCCATGATGGACTTTGGCACCGTGTTGGCTTACTGGGTCGAAGCCAAGGATCCGATGCCCCTGCAACTGCACTCGTTTGGTCCCACGCAGCTTCCCGGCAGCATGACTCGCCGCGAGCTTACCGACTACTACGGCGAGAAGAGCGGTTACGACACGTCGAACGTCCTGTTCTACTACGCCTTTGGCCTGTACAAGGTGGCCGTGATCGTGCAACAGATCTACTACCGCTACGTGCAAGGTTTCACCAAGGACGAACGCTTCGCCCATTTCGACAAGAACGTGGCGGCGCTGGCGCAAGAGGCGGCCAGGGCGATCAGCGAGGGAACGTTCTAGGCACGGTCGGGCGTTCGAATTACGACGCGAAGCGATTGCTGAGCGGTAGATCGAACGTTTGGGCCACGGCCGCGTTCGTGACTTCGCCTGCCATGATATCCACCGCGTGTGCGACCGGCTTGAGCTCTCGCGCCGCGTGCTCGATGCCACGGTTCGCAATGGCTAGTGCCCAGGGCAGCGTTACGTTGCATAAGGCATACGTACTCGTGCGACCGACGGCACCCGGCATGTTGGTGACGCAGTAGTGCACGACTTCATCAACAATGAATGTCGGTTCGCTGTGTGTCGTGGGATGGCTGGTGCCCACACAGCCCCCCTGGTCGATTGCCACGTCAATAATCACGCTGCCGGGTTTCATGTTCTTCAGGTCCTCGCGCTCGATCAGCCGGGGAGCCTTGGCGCCGGGAATAAGCACCGCGCCGATTACCAGGTCGGCCCGTTCGAGCTGTTCGCGAATCGTATGTCGGTCGCTGAACAGCACGTCGACGTTGGCGGGCATGATGTCGTCGAGATAGCGCAGGCGGTCCATGTTGATGTCCAAGAGGCCAATGTCGGCACCGAAGCCCGCGGCCACTTTGGCGGCATTCGCTCCGACGATGCCCCCGCCCAGGATCGTGATGTGTGCCGGCGCCACGCCCGGCACGCCGCCGAGCAGAATGCCTCGTCCCATTTGCGGGCGTTCAAGATACTTCGCACCTTCCTGAATACTCATGCGACCGGCCACCTCGCTCATGGGTGTAAGCAAGGGCAAGTGGCCACGTTCGTCGCGCAGGGTCTCATAGGCCACCGCGGTCGCCCCCGACGCGAGCACGGCCTCGGTCAGCTTGCGGTCGGCCGCGAAATGAAAGTAAGTGAAGACGATTTGTCCCGGCCGTAGCAGCGGCCATTCGCATTCGAGCGGCTCTTTGACCTTAATGACCATGTCGGCAGTCCCGAAAACTTCGGACGCGGACGCAACCAATTCCGCACCCGCCCGAGCATATTGCTGGTCGGTAAGGCCGGATCCAAGCCCGGCTCCCTGTTCCACGAGCACGCGGTGACCCGCGCGAACCAGTTCCTCGGCGCCGACGGGGAGAAGAGCAACACGATACTCGTCGCGCTTGATTTCCTTGGGCACTCCAACGATCACGTTCGATCCTCGGCCAGGGGTGAAGGGTGTCAGCAAGACGCGCGAGAGCACATTTGGCTGACGGAATTATATCGGTCTGCGCAATTTGGTCTGCGCCAGCACAGCCGTGCGTAGGAAATTCGCTGCCTAATACTTGAGGATGCACCACAAGGCTCGAAAGCCGTCGCGCCAGCCGATTTTTTTGCCTTGCGCGTAGGTGCGTCCGGAGTAGCTGATTGGACGTTCGTATATTCGCACGCCAGGGATGCGAGCCACTTTGGCCGTCAGTTCCGGCTCGATACCAAATCGCTTTTCCTGGAGCGTGGGGGCGATCTGTTGAATGACCTCGCGGCGAAACATCTTATAGCAGGTTTCGATGTCCGTTAGATTCAGGTTGGTGAATATGTTTGAAAGCAAGGTCAGGAACTTGTTGCCTGCCGAATGCCAGAAATAGAGCACGCGGTGGCTGGCGCCGATGAACCGGCTGCCGAACACCACGTCGGCCTGTTCTTCGATGATCGGTTGCAGCAGCCGCGTGTAGTCGGCCGGATCGTACTCGAGGTCGGCGTCTTGCACGACGACTACATCGCCCGTTGCTCGCAGGAAGCCCGTCTTTAGTGCGGCCCCTTTGCCTTCATTGACTTCGTGCAGCACGACCGTCACATCGGCATCGTCCTGATACTTTGTCAGAACCGCGCGTGTGCCATCGGTGCTGCCGTCGTCGACGATCACTAATTCGCAGGGAATGCCGCAACTGCGCACGCGTCGAATCACTTCCTCAATTGTGCGCTGTTCGTTGTAAACCGGAATGACGACCGAGAGCAAAAAGCTCTCGGGCAAATGAAACACGCCGAGTTGGCGGCAGAGTGTCGGTCCCAGTAACCGCTGTAGTAACGCGATCGGATCGTTTGCGTCGGCGAAGCCGGCGGCGGAGGACTCATGCGCGCGAGCGAGGGCTTCATGCAGTTGTGCGCGCTTGTCGCCGGAAAGTTCGTCCACAATCGTGCCACTCTGGAGGAAGCGAATTTACTCAGCATGCAATCCTAAGTCACGCTTTGTGCGAGGTTCAAGTCCGCGCGGACCGGTCGTCGCCATGCCGCATGCAGGGAGTCGCGAATTTATCGAGAGATTCTCAATTCTGACGAAAGAATTTCCACTGCACGAAGGTTCTTGGCTTGATGTTCAATGCGCAATCGACTGCATCGCTGAACGGATGCGGGCAGCGCGACGACTTGTTTAGTTCGCATGCACCGCGAAGTTTCAAGAGGAAATCTCGCGCAAAAAAAACACAACGGAATGTTGCTTGACATTTTTCGCCACGAACGCAAAATGTGACTCTGTTTGATGGTTAGCGACGGTTGTGAATCGATTAGTGCATCGTGTTCTCGGTGCCATAGACGACCTTGCGGAATCCTCATCCGGCAGGTCGGCATATAAAATCTGGCGGGCGCTGGCTCGAAAAAAACGGGTCTTTCGTTGCGCAGGATATGTCGATACGCAGTCGATTTGAGTGCTAGCTCAAGTCCCGTCGCTCCTCAAACACCCATAGGCAACGTAGCTTGGGGGCGACGACTGCAAGGATCGACAGTCGGCGGCCGAAAGGTCGCGGAACGGAAGCCCCCCTGGGTTTTTGCATCCTTTTCTACGCGAAGGGGCAACCGCCTGTTCGCTTCTCGTTGGGCTTCACGTGCAAGTCCATCGTTTAAACGAGCGTTCGCTTCGGCATCCCGCCTCACCGTACAATGATGCGGACCCGAGTCGCTCACCATCGTCCCCCCCACATAGACAGCCATGCCGCGAGCGCTGATTGCCCTGGGCGCAAATCTTGGCCAGCGACACATAGCGCTGACGAGTGCCATCGACCGGCTCTCGCAGAACTCCGCGATCAGCAGCCCCTCGGTCAGCACGTTTCACGAGACCCTGCCCGTCGGCGGGCCTGCCGGACAAGCACCGTTTCTCAACGCGGCCGCGAGTTTCGAGACGTCTTTGACTCCCGATTCGTTGCACGCGCTGCTCCAACAGATCGAAATAGACTTGGGTCGTCAGCGGGGCGAGAAATGGGAGGCCCGGCTTATCGATCTGGACCTGCTCCTCTACAACGAGCAAGTGATCTGCACGCCGCAACTGCAGATTCCGCATCCGCGGATGGCGTTTCGCCGCTTTGTTCTGGAACCTGCTACCGAGGTGGCGCCGAAGATGGTGCATCCGCTGGTCGGCTGGTCGATCGAGCGATTGCTCGAACACTTGCGCCGTGCGCGGCCCTATGTGGCCATTTTGGGATCACTCGACAGCCGGGCCGAGGAGCTTGCCGCAGCTGCGGCGGCTCGCGTTGGGGCCGATTGTCTGTCGAAAACGGCGGTGGCAAAACATGTTACGTCCCGGACCGATCCGTCTGGTCGTGCCCCGACGACACCGATACAATTCCTCGACCATGCCGCAAGCATGCTGGCGGGTTACGATTGGAGCTCGGGCCGAGCGCTGATCAGCGGTTTCTATCTCGACCGATTGCTGGCGGAGGCCCGAGTCGAGATGGAAAAAGATGCTTTCACCCGGTTTGAGCAGGCGTGGCGACAACAACACGAAATCGCCCAGCCAAAGCTGTTGGTCGTGCTTGATTCCTGGGAAGCAATGGTGGGCACACGAGGCGACACGCCGGGTCGATTCCGTCGCTCGCTTGACCCCGAACTCTTGCAATTGGCGGCTCGCGGCGGGCAGCCGGTGCTTTGCGCAGGGAGTTTCGACTTCGAGGCACAATTAACCGAGCTTGCGGCGGCAATGATCGCCATGCAGTAACAGGCGGCTTCGCAACTGATGACGACGGCAAAAACGACGACTCCCCCTCAGCTATTTCACGCAGCCGATACCTTGCGCGAACACCTTCGCGCAGCACGTGAGCAACGCGCCACAATTGGCGTGGTGCCTACGATGGGTGCGCTGCACGCCGGACACCTCAGTCTGGTCGATGCCTGTCGTGAGGAGTGCGACGTCGTGGTCGCCACGATTTTTGTGAATCCCACGCAGTTTGGTCCTGGTGAGGACTACACGCAATACCCACGGAATATCGAGGCCGATCTCCGGTTGCTCGCTCAGCACGGTGTCGACGTCGTGTTCGCACCCGAGACGGCCGTGATGTATGGTTCCCAGCACGCCACGAGCGTCGAGGTGCTTGGGCCGGCCTTGTCGTTGGAAGGAGAATTTCGGCCGACTCATTTTCGCGGCGTGGCGACGGTCGTACTCAAGCTATTCAACATAGTTCAGCCGGATCGGGCATATTTCGGACGCAAGGACTATCAACAGTCGCTTGTCGTGCGGCGGATGGTCGCTGATCTGAACCTACCGATTGCAATTACGGTTTGCCCAATCATCCGCGAACCAGACGGCGTGGCGATGAGTTCGCGCAATGCCTACCTGGCACCGGCGGAACGCCGCCGAGCGCGATCGCTTTCGCAAAGCCTCAAGCGGGCTGCCGAGATGGTGGGCGAAGGGATTCGTGCGTCGGATGCCATCCTTGCAACGATGCGTGAAATCTTGCAAGCGGCCGAGATGCAAATCGACTATGTCGCGATTTGTGATGCAAACACACTGGCGCCACTCGATCGAGTGGAAGGTCCAGCCGTGGCTCTGGTGGCGGCTCGCGTGGGCACGACGCGATTGATCGATAACGAAATGCTTTCTTGATGGAGTGGGGGCGACCACGCCCCGTTTGCCTGCTCACACGCTGGGAGCGTAGATGCCATGTGTCAAACACTATTTGTCATCCCGCGGCAAGTGGCCGGAATCGACGTCTTTGGCTTTGGCTGGCTATTGGGCGTTTGGGTGGTCGTGTCGGCCATATTGGTGGGCTGGTCGCTTAAACGACACGGCTGGAGTGGTGAAACACGCAGCCAGATCGGCGCCGCGCTCGTCGTGGGCTTGGCAATCTATTTCGTGCTGCCGCACCTAATGGATGAGCGGCTCGGCGGGTTGGCTATCCGCGGTTATGGCGCCATGCTGCTAGTTGCGGTCAGTGCGGGAGTGGGTTTGTCGGTTTTTCGCGCTCAACGAGTTGGCGTAAATCCGGAAATCATTCTGTCGCTGGGCACTTGGTTCTTTATCTGGGGGATCATCGGCGCCCGGGCATTTTATGTGATTGAGTATTGGGACCGATTTGAGCGGCCCACGCTGGCCGGCACGCTTCTGGCGATCATCAACATGACGCAAGGCGGTCTGGTGGTTTACGGGTCGCTGTTGGCCGGGGGCGTGGCGCTGATTGTTTTCGTTCGCAAGTATCACCTGCCCGGCCTCGCTCTCTCGGATCTGATTGCCCCTGGGGTCGTGTTGGGAGTCGGTTTGGGGCGACTCGGCTGCTTCATGAATGGCTGCTGCTACGGCGGATTGACCGACCTTCCCTGGGCCGTGCAGTTCCCGCCGGAGAGCCCAGCCTTCATCGACCAAGTTGAGCGAGGCGCACTGTACGTACACGGGCTGACCTTTGATGGCAGCGGAGACGCTCCGCCGGTAATTGCCAGCGTCGAGGCCGGTTCGCCCGCTGCGAGCCAGGGCTTGCTACCAGGCGAGCACGTGGTGGCAATCGGGGGCGTGCCTGTAAAGAGCGTCCAGGAAGCCCAGGGCCGACTGCTCAGCATCTTTGGAGACGGCGAAACGGTCGAAGTTGCCGTCGCCGAGGATCCACAACCCAAACAGTGGGTGATTGCCGGCCCAGCGCCTCGCAGCCTACCGATGCACCCGGCCCAACTTTACAGCCTCATTGACGCACTCTTGCTGTGCGGCTTGCTTCTGGCCTATGAACCCTTCAAGCGGCGCGACGGCGAGTTGACCGCGCTGGTCCTGACGCTGCATCCGATCTCGCGGTTTCTGCTCGAGATTATCCGTATCGACGAATCGGCCGTGTTTGGCACGGGGATGAGTATCTCTCAGAACATCAGCATCGGCATTTTTCTAGTGGGCATCATTCTCTGGGCCTACCTGCTGTGGCGGAAACCCCCCGGCATTGCCTGGCAACCAAGGCTCGCCCTGGCGCCGTAGTCGCGGATTCGATACGGACATCGCACCGTCCAAGCGTCCACTGCCAGTTCTTCCGGCGACCAATCGTGGGCCCCTGTGTCGTGGTTTTGATTTTAGGTGATATTTCCCCTGGTTATCTAATGTGTTTGGTTCTTGGACGACGGCTTGGCTTCGCGGCCTGTTGTTGAAGTGATTATTTCAATGTATTCATTGTGATGTCGTCGGTGATGGAATCACGACCGTCGCTAGTGACCAAACCGCGCCCTCTAAAGCTTGGGCGTCAGTCGACCCCATGTTTGACAAGCCTTTCAAGGGTCTCGACAATCGGGTTGGACGGTCGCTTCTTTGGCCGTCGCGGGCGGATTTCTGGCGTCCCGCGGGGAACTTTCGTGGGTTTCTTGGCGTCCAAACCGGTGGAGCGGCTGTGAACGACGACGCCCAGCTCATTGACGACGCCCTGGCAGGCAATGGTGCGGCGTTTGGGCAATTGGTCACGCGATATCAGGACCGATTGTACAACTCGTTGGTGCATTTGGTGGGATCCCCCGATTTGGCCTACGACGCCGTGCAAGACGCCTTCGTACAGGCCTACATCAAGCTCGACACATTCGAGCGGGCTAGCACCTTTTACACGTGGCTCTACCGGATTGCATTCAACATGGCCGTCACGCGGCGGCGGCGAGAAAAACCGACCGTGTCGGTCGACCACGCCCGCGACGAACTTGGCCACGAGCCGGTCGATCGTGGCGCGGGCCCTGGTGATCGAATCGAGCGGCAGGAACGAGCCTCTCAGGTGCAGGTCGGGTTGGAGCGAATTTCCGAAGAGCATCGGGCAATTCTGGTGCTCCGCGAAATAGACGGCTGCACGTATGAAGAAATTGCGGAAGTTCTGGGGCTGCCCGTCGGAACCATCCGCAGCCGGCTGCACCGCGCCCGGCTGCAGTTGCGAGAACAACTCAAGGACGTGTTGCAGGAAGACGTGAAGTAAACTTTTACCGGGACAGGGGCGAAAACTCGGACCCTAAAAAACATGACTGAAATCGAACGCGAAGAACTGCTCAGTGCCTATCTCGACGACGAGCTGTCGGTCGATGAGCGGACCCGCGTTGAAGGTTGGCTGGCCGAAAGTGCCGAATTGCGCCAGCTACGAGATGATCTTTTGACCCTGCGCGCTGGCTTGCAGACGCTACCCCAACACAAGCTCGACCGAGATCTGGCCACTTCCGTGTTGCGTCGTGCGGAGCAGGCGGTCTTGCGTTCGAAAACCGGCGACTTCAGTGATAGTACCATTGTGCCCAAGAGTGCCAACTGGTGGGAACGAAGATCGAACCTGCGACGGCTCATTTGGCCCGCGTTGGCGGTGGCCGCGGCTCTCGTGATTCTAGTTTACGACGCGAACCAACGCCCCGACGAACTGCATGTCGCACAGGCGCCGCCCGAGGCGACCGAATTGGATTCGCAAAACGGTGGGGAAGATGGTTCGGGGGCGAGCGTCGGTGCGGCGTCTGAATCCCCTCCTAACGCATTCTCTCGTGACCATCTCGGCAACCATCCGGCCTCCGGCGAACCCGTCGCCAATTATGCCAAAGGCGCGGTACCGGCGCCGGAAAGTTCAGTCCCGCGAGAGCCCGCAAGTCGACCGTCAGCGGACCTTTTCCAGCATTCGGAGAAGATGGGCGGTCATCCGACTGTGCGCGGCCAGGCGCGCTCGATGCAAGATGCCTCGCCTTCTAAGACGGTGCCGTTGCAAAAAAAGGCAACGCCGTTATTCTCCGAATCAAACGGAGTCGTCAAGGCGGACACCCAATCGCCCATCGTGTGCTCAGTAAGCGCGGAGTATTTCAACGGTAAGCGATTCGAGAAATTGCTCGATGCAAATGATATCGCGTGGGAGAAGTTGACGACTCCCCGTGGAAGTGAGCAGGTTTCGGTCGAGTCCGAGTCCACGAATAGGAATGGCAAAGCTGCCGATAGGATGAGCACCGCGCCACTACAGTCGCTGTATTTGTTGCGCGCGACCAGCTCTCAGGTTGACGACATACTGTCGCAGGTGCCACGGCCCGCGAATTTGGGTCCAGGACAACAGATCATTTTACCGCGAGTGGCTTCCCCTCGACTTGAGTCGGCCGCGAAGATCCAGGCAGGGGTCCAAATACTGCTCGTCGCGCCGCAGCAGGAAACTCCTGGGCGGCAGAGTCGGTAACTAACGGCGATCGCGATGTGCCGGAGCATTGGCGTTCAGTCCGCATTCGCGGTACACTTCCCCCAGCGCCGCATCGCGGCGTTTCGGTTTAGACACGCCACCGCTAGCCGTTGAGGAACTTTTCGCATGAGCACCACGATTCGCGTTCGGCCGAACGGGCCCTTACTGGTCGAGGGTCCCGTCACGATTGTCGACGCCGAGGGGAATGTCTTTCCCGTGAATCCCGACAAGCCGTCGGTCGCATTGTGTCGTTGCGGGCAATCGAGCCGGCGACCGTTCTGTGACGGAACCCACAATCGTTGCGGCTTCACATCGGCGGAAACCGCTCCCGCGCCCGAGTCGGCCTGACCACGGTGCCCCAATTGCGGCCGGCTCGACGCGAGCCAGGAAATACGTTGATGCGGTTGGCCGGCCAATCGACAAGTTTTCCCCAACCGCATCGCGCCGCAAAGTCATGGCGAGTGACGAATGAAACCTTGCCGTGCATGCCGTTTATGTCGCCGCGTCGCGGCGCAAATTGCTTGATCGTACTCGCAAGTTGCTCGTAGGTCGTCGGCGTTCTGTTAGAATCGCGGCTCGACGGCTGACACTTCGGCCGGCTTGTTCAGGCAATTCTCCGATTCCACAGGGTAGTGACTGCGACGCATGGATTCTGCGCTGATCGATACGACGAGCGAACAATTCCTGGGCCAGTGGAAACGACTGGTCAGCACCACGAACTGGGAGAAAGGCCAGATCATCTTCGAGTGGCGCGCTGCCCTGGTGGTGGCCGATGCTCCTGCCTCCGAATACTCTGACGAGGCCTGGAGCCGCCGCGTGGGCAATGTCACCCCGCAACACGTGGGTCGTTTGCGCCGCGTGTTCGAGCGTTTCGGCGGTGTCCGCGACGACTACGCCGGCTTGTATTGGAGCCACTTTCAGGCAGCGCTCGATTGGGATGACGCCGAACTCTGGCTTGAGGGGGCCGTTCAAAACCAGTGGTCGATCTCCGAGATGCGCCGCAATCGTTGGGAAACGCACGGCGCGGTCGCCGACGAAGAGCCCAGCAGCGAAGAACAAGCAAGTGATGCGCCTTGGGACGAGGACGATGAACCGGCCGAAGCAGCCGAAGTGACGACCGGCACCGTGGGCACCGTGCAATCGCCCGAGCGACGTGACGCCGACGACAGCGACGAGGACGACTCTGGCACTCGCAATCGCGAGGCGGCCGATTCCGTATCGAGCTATTCCAGTCAAGCGGCAGACGCAGTCGAAATCGTTCGACCTTTCGCCAGCTTGCCCCCGTTGCCTCCTGACGTGAACGATGCCTTCGAATCCTACAAACTCTGCATTCTCAGGCACAAGATGGCCGGCTGGCAGGAAATCTCGCGAGACGACGTGGTGGCTAGCCTCGAGGCCCTCAAGCAGTTGGCACTCGCGCCAGCGGAGATTTAGCAACGCTGCCAGCTTCCATCTCGATTGGGTCCAACTTGGATGAACCTGCCCGGAACGGTTGCGGCCAGCGTGCGGCGGGATCAGCTTTTCGCGGCATAGAGTTCCGCGTATTCAAGCACCCAGCGATCGATCGTTTCGGTGAAACTCGTCAGATCGACTTCCGAGAGCAACTGGTATTGCGCGCGATTGAAGAGCTCTTTGTTGCGGATCGTACCTTTGGCGTTGAGGTCGAGCACGTGCGAGGTGGAAAACGGCCGCACGACAATTTCCAGGCGGCTGTAGAGATTTGTGCGCCGGCCGTGATCTAGTTCAAGGTCGTCGCGGCTGATTGCCGCACCCCAGCCTCGGTCGCCCACCAGCGTTTCGAAGCGGAAGCCGGGAAAATGTCGCGGTAGCGCGCGAAGACATTGCTCGATGTGCTCGGACAATTCCAGTCGAAATTGTGAATGGAGCCGCCGATATTCTTCTTCGCTGGTCGCTTGTTCGGCCTTGGCCCGCGCGTCAGCATCACTGGCTCGGTGTCCGCGTTGAATGGCGCGCTGGAGGCGTTCTTGGAAATCCATGAGCAACCGCGGGGCGGGCAAGCTCACCGAGCGTGTTGGCGGTGAGCGGGTCCGACTTGGGTTCTATGTGTCCGTCGAGGGCGTTTCGTCCGCCGGCGGGTCTTGTTCTTTCAGTTCGAAGAATTGTTTCAGATCGCCGAAGGTCCGCAAAGGGGCTTTTCCAGCTTTCATTTCGTTCGTCAACGGGACGAGCGGCTTCGCAGGTTTGCGGCCGCCCGACGAACGGTCTTTGTATTTCGGTTTGGGGGGCCGACCTTCCTGGTCGCTCCGCTGGGGGCGCCCGGGCGCTGTTCGCGGCGACGCGGCGGCCGCCCTGGCGTACGATCGACGGCCGGCGAAACCGATCCGGCATCCGCCTCGGTCGTCTGCCCTTCGGCTGGAGCGGCGGCGTCACTCGTCTGGCCGGCCGTTCCCTTGCCGCGGCGGTCTCCCTTGCGGCGCTGATGCTTGGGAGGTGTCCGTTCGGTTCCTGGCGGAATCATCGACAGCGACACACGACGGCGGTCTTTGTCGATCTCGTGAACCCACACTTTCACGATGTCACCAACCGACACCACGTCGTGCGGGTCCTTGACATACTTGTTTGCCAATTGACTGATATGAACCAGTCCCGTGTCGTGCAGGCCGATGTCGACAAAAGCACCAAAATCGACGACGTTCAGCACAGTCCCCTGCAGTTCCATGCCGGGCGAAAGATCGTCGAGCTTGATGACCCCCTTTTTAAAAATCGGCGTCGGCAAGTCCTCACGCGGGTCGCGTCCCGGTCGTGAGAGCTGTGCGAGAATATCGCGTAGAAGCATGGCGCCAGCATCGAATTGCGCGGACAACGTTTCGAGTCGCACTTGGGCGGCCCGCTCGGCGATCCGCGCGGTCGTTTCCTTTTGAGCCAGATCCGCAACGGTGCACTCCATGTTTTCGAGCACCTGCCCCGCCAGTTCGTAGCTTTCCGGATGAATCCAGGTGGCATCGAGCGGATTCTCGCCGTCGCCAATTTTGAGAAAGCCTGCCGCTTGGACGAATGCGGCCTCGCCAAAGCCGGGCACTTCCTTCAACTGTTCGCGGCTCTTGAAGGGGCCGTTTTGCGAGCGATAGTCATACAACCGGCGAGCGGTGAGCTGATTCAAACCCGACACGTATCGCAACAGCGCGGGGCTGGCGGTGTTCAAGTCGACACCCACGAAGTTCACGCACGATTCCACCACGGCATCGAGCGAAGCCCGCAAGTGCTTGGCCTTTACGTCGTGCTGGTACATGCCAACGCCGATGCTGGCCGGGTCGATTTTCACCAATTCGCTGAGCGGGTCCTGCAAGCGGCGACCAATCGAGATCGCGCCGCGAAGCGTGGCGTCGTAGTCGGGGAACTCCTCGCGCCCGAACGGGCTCGTCGAATAGACACTTGCGCCGGCTTCATTGACGATCACGTAGGCCACGCCCTTGTCGGCCAATTCCGCCGACAAGAGTTCCGAGATGAGTTCTTCGCTCTCGCGGCAGGCCGTGCCGTTGCCGATGGCCACCAGGCTTAGTTCGTGGTTGGAAATCATCTCGACCAGCTTCTCGCGGCCCTGCTGTTTGCGCTCGGCTTTGCCCACCAGATGAATGACCGCCTGGTCAAGCAGGTTGCCGAACTCATCGAGGGCCGCCAGTTTGCAGCCGCTCTTGAAGCCCGGATCGATGGCCAACACGCGGCGGCTGCGCACCGGCTTCTGCAGCAATAGATTGCGGAGGTTTTTCGCGAACACTTCCACGGCGTGGGCTTCGGACCAATCGGTCAATTCGCGGCGAACTTCCCGCTCGAGGCTGGGAAAGACGAGCCGCGCCAGCGCGTCGTGTCCACAGCCGCGAATGAACTCGACGTGCGGGTGGTCCGGCGCAGACCATCTCGTCGACGAGCGCTTGCATGGCGTCCAAATCTGCTTCGACCTTGACACGCAACGCCTTGGCCTTCTCGCCTCGGTTGATCGCCAGAACGCGATGTTCCGGCACGCGATCAATCGTGTCGTTGAACTCGAAATAATCGCGGAACCCTTGGGCAATCTTGGCGTCCCCTTCACCGCGAGTGCACACCAACTTGCCGCTGCGCTTGAGAATTTGCCGCAGCTTCTGCCGCAGATCGGCCTGTTCGCTGATCAGTTCCGCCAGGATGTGCCCCACTCCCAACAACACGTCGGCCGCGCTGTTCAGCCCCTTGTCGGGATTCACGAAGTCAGCCGCGCGAGCATCGAGATCGGCACATGTGCCACTCGCCGCCAGAACTTCGTCGGCCAACGGTTCCAAACCGCGTTCGCGGGCGACCGTGGCCAGGGTTTGCTTCTTCGGTTTGTATGGCAGGTAAAGATCTTCAAGCCGCTTCGTGCTGGCCGCCGCTTCGATCTCCGCCGCCAGCTCGGGCGTTAGCTTGCCTTGCGAATCGATCGATCGCAAGATCGTCTGTTTGCGCTCGGCCAACAGGCGCATTTTGATCAGCCGCGATTCGATGGCGCGGATCTGTTCTTCGTCGAGCCCGCCGGTCTGGTCCTTGCGATATCGCGTGATGAAAGGGACCGTGTTGCCGGCGTCGAGCAACTCGACGACACTCTCGACTTGCGCAAAGAGAGCTGCAGCGCCTGGGCCACCGGTCGTAAATCGATGGCGATCGTGTTGCTAGCCATGCAGAGTTTCGGCGTCGATCCGCGGTTTTTGGCGCAAAGTTTTTACTGATCGTGACTTGCCAATCTGGCAATCTAAGCGCTGAGGGGAGCAATTGTCAAGAACGGCGAGCTACAGAAGTCGTGCTGCCCGGAATCGGACATGCGTATGGAAGAAATTCACCGTCGTGCGACGTCCATCAAATACCTCCTCGGCCCACTGCGATCGGTTGTCCCGCTAGTGTGATCTCCCTCTTTGCGCGAAGAAACAAGTTCGAAACCTGTTCGCGGACGTCCCATGGAACGATATCGTTTTGATTGCACTCCCATGATCCTGCCTGAAGCATCGCCATGTGCCGAAACCTGCCTTCGGCTTGTCGTTCGCCATTTGCTTCACGAGTACGATGGAAACTTCGCATTAGACATCCGAAACGCAGTCAAAATCCGAGCCACGTCCACTAGCGCCGAACATCGAGCACTTGCCGGCAGCTCAGAGCGATGACGCCGAGCCCTTACAGGGCCACGATTGCCGACACGACTGATATAGATGTCAGGACTAGGACCGCAACTCGTCCGAATTTATCCAGACTACCCAGAAAACCCCTATTGCGCGAATGACCGCTGTGTTGGGTTCGATCGGCGTTTGAGGTGCTCGTGAGAAAAAACGGCACGTTCGGACAATTAGATCAAACCCTCAGCACGCGTTTTGCCGATATTCCATGGCGACAGGGGTGGGCAGCGATAGCATGTCACGCATGCGGAGCCCAACTGACTGCTCCGAGGTCGGAGCGATTCGGGAGCCGGCTCTCAACCACGAGGCCCCAAGACGTAAGGAAACGTCACTATGGCTCGAAGCCAACTGCGTGTGTACTACGGACCACAAAGCGACGCCAGTGCCACCATCAGCACGGCAAAGGACACAAAGGATCAGGTAACCGTTCCGCTGGGCGAAATTCTGCCGCTGCTGGCCGATGCCGTGCGAAACGAACGGACTTGGCTTCGCGACTTCGAAGACGACGAAGTCACGATTTCAACCGACCTGTACGAAGTGATTCTGGCCTACCAGCACTACCGTCGCCCCTCAGCCTGAAGTACGTCACCGGAATCGGAAGCTGTTGATCTACGAATGGAAGCCACACGGCCCGTTCTCCCTGGCGAGAACGGGTCGTTTTTTCTATCGGTGGGGGCGAGAGCCCGCTCTGCCAGCCACCAGGCCTTGGAAGAAATGGCGCGCGTTGCCTCCCAGGGTTCGCGTTCGGTAACCGCCTTCCTGAACGACAAGTGTTGGCAGTTGCATCGCGCCGATCATCCGTCCGTTGGCTTCCAAGTCTTTAGCCGTCAGGCTCCAACTGCCTGTGGGGTCGCCCTTCGTGGTGTCGAGCCCAAGTGCGACAACCAAAAAGGCCGGCTGGAATCGTGCGCATGCGGTTATCGCCCTTTCCAGCGCCACGCGATACTGCGGGCCGTTCACGGATTCACTCAATGGCAAATTCAGGTTAAATCCCCTCCCTCGCCCATGGCCGCGCTCGTCCGCAAAGCCGCTGAAGTACGGATAGGCAAACCTCGGATGGCCGTGAATCGAAACCGTCAATACGTCATCACGCTCGTAGAAGATGTCCTGCTGTCCGTTGCCGTGGTGATAGTCGATGTCGAGTATCGCCACCTTGCCATGCGGCACCAAGAACTGCGCGGCAATCGCGGCGTTATTGAAGTAGCAAAATCCGCCGAACGCGCGTGCCTCGGCGTGATGTCCCGGCGGACGTACCAGCGCATAAGCCAAGGGACGGCCGCCCGCCACTTCATCCGCCGCTGCCAGCGCGAATTCACGGCTCCCTGGGCTGCCAAAAACGCGTTCCGGTTGAGCGGCGTGAACGTGTCGATGCAGTAGTAGCCCGCACGCACTGACAAGTCGCGCGGCGGTCGGGCCTGGTTGCGAATCGGAAATACATAGGGGTAGACGCTCCGCCCGGGTGGTACTTCGGCACATGCTCGCCGCAGATAGTCGACGAAATCGCGATGATGCACGGCCGTGATATACCGCTCCCCGAAGGGTCGTGCTTCCCGCGTCTCGAACAGTCCCGTCGGCTCGATTTCCGTCAGAATGGATTTGATCCGAACGGGCGCTTCGACGTATCCTCGCTCGCGGACATGATGGATATCGTGCTTCTGGTTTACCACCAGCGCGATTGGTTCGAGTGAAGACGGCCGAGGCGATACCGCCACGGGCGCCGGCGTCGCTTTCGGAACCGGCCGAGTCCGCACCGGGTCGTCTCGAAACGAGCTGACCACGCGAGACACGTACTCCGGCGGGCAGAGGTAACCGTATTTGCGCTGCAGAATCGCCCGAACGGCCGATTTGGCAAACAAACGTGAAAGCGGCTCGCCCCGTCCCAGGTCGTCGTAGACCAGATGCGGCATTCCGGTGTCCCCCTCGCGCACAGGCGCTTCATATTGCGTGCCGGTGACGACTCGGGCACCATAGCGCTCGTAGAACCGGATACGAGCCCGGTTGTGCTTGCGTTCCGCTTCATTCGGACAAGCGGCAGCTTCGTCGGGTAGGCATTCGAGAAACAGCCCCTTCGCTCCCAGCGCAACCGCGTCCTGGCGAAGCCGCTCGTAGAGCGCCCCGCCAACGCCGCGACCGGTGATCGCTTTCGCAGTGGCTAGATAGTCGAGGTAACAGAACCGTAGTTGCGGTTCGTGTAGAACGATTGCAAAGCCCTGTACGTTGCGCGATGTATTTTCCGCGACGTAGAGAATGGTGCGCAAACCTCGCTTGAGTGGGTCACGCAGTTGCTCGGGAAGCGTGTCGATGTCGGCGGCACGCGCGCCGAAAATTGTGCGCGAAAGATGGAAGCCACCTGGCGAAGCGATTGGCGGTTGGCCGGTAGAGCGTCGTCGTAGATGCGTCGAATGCGAAACATCGAGCGGAGCGTTGTGAATTCCTGGTAAGCGAGATCTGTCGAAGGATTCTACTACATGGAACAAGCTGACCGAGCCGCGTGCCCGCCCCAGATCGGGCGTGAAAACGGCACGAAATTCGGTCCATTCGCCGACGATGGGGTATAATTGCAGGAAACGAATCAAAATGAACGTTGGTGCTGGCACGGGGCCAGCACCGCTTGGTTCTCTTCTGGAAATGTGAGGACAACCGCGTGGCGGATCTTCCCAAGGATGACGCTGTTTCTCAGGCAGCCGAGGACGCTGTCTCGAATCTTAAAGATAAAATCACTTCGGCAAATGGCGCGATCAGTCCCACCGAGCGATCTCGGGTCGTGGATCTGATCGATCAAATCAAGCAGTCGGCCGACAAGTTGGCCGTGGACGAAACGTCGCGTGGTGATCTGAAGATCCTCAGTCGCACGTTGCGCGAGTTGCGTTATGCCTTCAAGGTCTTCACGCCCTATCGTTCGCGGCGAAAAGTGACCGTTTTCGGTTCGGCTCGCACCCGGCCCGACGAGGCAACCTATCAGCAGGCCGTGCAGTTCGGACGGGCGATGGCCGACCAGAAGTGGCTGGTCGTCACCGGCGCCGCCAGCGGCATCATGGAGGCCGGGCACGTCGGCGCCGGACGCGAAAACTCGATGGGACTCAATATCATGCTTCCCTTCGAGCAGTATGCCAATCCGGTCATCGCCGGTGATACGAAGCTTGTGCACATGAAATACTTCTTCACGCGCAAATTGATGTTCGTGAAGGAATGCGACGCCGTATGCCTGTTGCCGGGTGGCTTCGGGACGCTCGACGAGGGCCTCGAAGTCCTGACGCTCTTGCAGACCGGCAAACGCGACATGGTGCCGGTGGTCTTTCTCGACGCCCCAGGCGGCAGGTTTTGGCAGGACTTCCAGCTTTATGTTGAGAAGCGACTACTGGCCGATGGCATGATTTCGCCCGATGACCTCTCGCTTTACATGCTGACCGATAGCGTCGAAGAAGCGGTTGCCGAGATCCTGCAATTCTTCAAGGTTTACCACAGTATGCGGTACGTGAAGAACAAACTCGTGCTGCGTTTGCAAGCGGCGCCCAGCGAGGGCATGTTGGCCGACATCAACACCGAGTTCGCCGACATTCTCAACGGCGGTGAGTTCAAAGTCAGCGGGCCGCTCCCCGAGGAAAAGGACGAGCCCGATCTGGCGGAGTACTCCCGCCTGGTGTTCCGCTTCAACCGCCGCAGTCTGGGCCGATTGCGGCAGTTGATCGACGCTTTGAACCGCGGCAGCGTGGCCGAACCTCGGACCTAGGCGGCGGGCGGTCGATTGCTCCGGCATATGAGGCCGCTTAAACTGACACGCGCCGGGTGGTGTTGGCAGTCGCGTTCGCCTGCTCGCCACAGGGTCCAAGCGAGGGGCGGGTCAATGGCACACCAGTGGTACCTGCAACACGGTGGCAAGCAGTATGGACCACTGACGTCCGCCCAACTGAAGAAACTGGCCGGCGAAGGGAAAATCGGTCCCGCATCGCAGGTGCGCTTGGGCGCCGAAGGGAATTGGACTACCGCGGGACGAGTGCAGGGCCTGTTTCCCGCGAAGCCACAGGGCGAGGCATCGCCAAAGGTCGTTCCGGTCGCGGCGCCACCCTTGCCACCGCCCGTTGCAACGCCGCTGGCGCGAGTGCCTGTGGGCTCCATTTCACAAGTCGCCAAGATATCGCCGGACACTCCGTCGCTGGCCGGCAAACTTGTCGGCGCCGTGGGCTTGATCTTCGGGATCCTGGCGCTGGCAAGCTGTTGGCTGCCCCTGCTCGACTCGCTGCTGGGATGGATGGGAATTGTTGTCGGCGGGATTGGACTGCTACTGGGAATCTTGGGCTTGGTATTGGCTGCCATGCATGGCGGGGTTGGTCTCTATCTGAATGTGGCCACGGCTAGCAGTTCGCTGGTGGGACTCGCACTCACTGTCGTGCTGGGGATCAAGTTCGGAATGTTTTCGAGTCCGACGCCCGTGGCGACGCCATTGACGCCACCGCCGACGATCGTGCAAACCGCGCCTGCTCCCGCTCCGCCATCCGACGCACGAGAACCGGAACTTGAAATACCTCCCGAGCCGGTGTGGACCGACGCCAGCGAAGCTGTCGAACAAGGACCACTTCGCGTTAAGATTGGCGCGTCGACATTCAGCAAGTTCGTTTGGAGAGCCTCGATCTGACGCAGATGCGGCGTAGCAAGCCCCAGCCGATGCTGCACGTGAGCATTTCGATCGAGAACCTGACGAAGGACAAGGTGATTTCGGTCCCCGGCTGGAATGGACCGGTTGCCGGTCTGCCCAGCGGTGTGAGCGATCTGCTCAAGGGGAGCGAGCTGGGCGGCCAACTCGAATCGGCCACGGCCACCGCCACGCTTACTGACCAGGCTGGTAACTTCTTTCCTCAGACGCCGGCCGTACGGCTTTCGGCCGCGCAAGTCGATCTGTCAGCTAGCCCGGCCGTCGGTCCCAGTAAAACGGTTCAAAGGGAACTGCTCTTCGATCCCCCGTTGGAGTCGAGCGAGTATCTGCGGCTCGAGTTGCCCGCGTCTGGCTTTAGCGGGAGCGAGCCCATCCGATTTCAAATCCCGCGAGCGATGTTCGCCGGTGAGTAATTGATGCGAGATTCGATTTCGGCAAGCGATTGCGGCCCAATATACGCGAGGGCAAGGTCGTTTCAGACACAACGTGTTGTTGCCTAGCCAACCCGAAAGTAACGAGCAGCTTCGATTGGAGTCGTTTCAATCTACCTGAGTACGCCCAATTCATCGAGCGAGGCCAGAAGCTCGGCCGCGTCGCGGTAGACGCGGAACGCGCCGGCCCGGGCGAGTTCGTCTTCGCCGTAACCGCCACTGAGTAGCCCAACACTCAGCATGCCGGCACGGCGGGCGGCCAATAGGTCCCAGACAGCGTCGCCGATGACGTAGCAATCGGACGCCTCGACGCCCAGCTTCCGTTGACAGGCCAGAAACAAATCGGGCTCGGGCTTGGCCCGCTCGACGTCGCCGCGCTCGATCACGACGATGTGGCTCGGAATGTTCAGAGCCGCCAGCGAAGCATCGATGTCTGGCCGCCGGCCGGAAGTGGCAATGCCATACGTGACGTTCAATTTACCGAGCTGTTCCAGGAGTTCGACCGCTCCCGGGAGCGGTCGCCGCGTAGGCAGAAACTCGCGAAAATAGCTGCTGTGTTTGTCCTGCAGGTGTTTGACCTCCGCGGGCGTGAGCGTCCGATTCAGCTCTCGTGCGGCGGCTCGCACAAAGAGCCCGCCGCTCATTCCAATACGGCGATGAACCTGCCAGCCGTCGATGGCCATTCCCTCTTCCTCAAACGCCCGTTGCCAGGCTAGCACGTGTCCGTAGACCGTATCGATGAGCGTCCCATCGAGGTCAAAAATCATCGCCGGCATGAAGCACCCGATTGTAAGGTTCTAACCCGAAAAGCAGCATTGATGAGCCTACGGCAACGGCAATTCGAACGTTGCCAATAGGGGGCGGTGGTCCGACGCCACTGGCTCGTCAAGGACTCGCACGTCCGCGACCTTCCAACCCTGCTGAGGACGTACCAGGATAAAGTCGATCTGTCGTCGCGGTTGGTCGGCCGGCACGGTTGGCAGCGGCTGTTCTTGGGGGACTCGCCAGGCCCGTCCAAAGATGCGTAGCGTCTCGCTCTGCGGAAAGTCGTTCAAATCACCCGCCAGGATCGCCAATGAAGTGTTGGATTTCGACACTTGCTCGTTGATCGCCTTGGCCGATGCAATTCGTTCGCGGTCGGCCATTCGATGATCCAAGTGCGTGACAAAGAACAGTAGTGGTCGACGGTCGGCAAGTTCGATTTCAACCTCCAGAACGCCGCGCCGCTCACCCGGTCCGAGGGAGGGCAGAGGGTGATTCTCGTGCCGTTTGATTGGCCGCCGCGAGAGCACGGCATTGCCATACTCACCCCCCTCGTAAGGAATGTTGCGGCCGAAGACAACCGGCATGCCTGTCAATCGCCCGAGCTGCCGGGGCTGATCGACATGCTTCGTTCGCGCCGTGTTGCGATCGACCTCTTGCAGAGCCACAAGGTCGGGCTCAGCGCCGCGAATGACCGCGGCGATCCGTTCCAGGTCGAGCTTGCCGTCAACGCCTTCGCCGTGATGGATGTTGTATGACAGCACCCGCAGTCGTGTGACCGAAGGCATTTCGGCAAGGCATGCGCCACCTGCGTATTGCAACAGGACGACGGAGCAGGCGATGAGAATGGTCAGCCATCTTAAAACGCTGGCGATCATTCGTCGGCCCAGTAGTCAAACACGACAACCTTTTCACGCCTGTTCTTGACGACGTCGACGTAAGCCAGGTGTGCCGGGTGTTTGAGGTACATGTCGCGGCCCTCCTCGTCGGCAAACGTGACCACGAATGCGTGGGTCAAGCCTTCTGATTTTCCCTCAGGGCTGACGTTCGTACCGTGTTCGAAGTCCATGATGGTTGGGATTTTCTTGGGCAAGGCAGCAAACGTATCAATCACCTCCTGCACTTCGCCGGGTTTCAAATCGTCTTTAAACTTGTAGAGCACAATGTGGCGGATCACTTTGGGATCCTCGTCAGCTCGGGCAATCAAAACGGCGGTTGACGTCGTAAGCACGGCCGCCACGACTACTAGTCCAATCCACTTTTGCATCGTTTAACTCTCTTCCGTTGCAGCGTTCTGTTGCGATTGGGAAATTACCAGGCGATTTCCGGTTTGGCCGGATCCGTTTCCATGCTCCTCGGTAGCCGCCAGACGTGCGTAGCTTCGCGATCGGTGAAATAGAGCGACGAATCCGACGGCTGATGCGTGTCGCCGTCGCCCCAGAGGGCATAGAATTCCGGATGCGCACCGAGCGGCTGCCGGGCGAATGAGTGATTATAACGACGGTCGTGAGTCAGCGTCTTTTGTTTGTGCCAGATGCACCCCTCGTCGTTACTAGTCCACAATTCCATATCGCCTCCAGTGCAGAACGGCTGGGCACCCGGTGCGGTTGGGGCAATCAAACGCCAGACGTTGCCGGGTTCCAGGTAGAGCGAGCCGAAGTCGTAATTGTGGTCGGAAGTCGTAATGTCTCGGATGTCCCACACTTGTCCATCCCATCTCGCGGTGTGCCAGACGCGCGGATCATTTTCGGGGCCGGGGGCGAAACCTCGGCTGGTCAGGAACAGGATGAGCGGATTCCCGTCCGCGTCGAACTGCAGTTGTTTTAGGTAAACGAGCTGGTCTTCTGACTGATAGTCGCGCACCTGCGCCCCGTTCGCGACTTCCGTTAGCGGAAGCTCGAGGACCGTTCCGGCGATATTCTTCCAGGTCGCGCCGCGGTCGTCGCTGGCCATGTAATAAAGATTCGTGCGGGCATTCAAACCTCCCTTTTCGGGATGGTAGTTGAACGCGGTGGCCACGCGGCGGCCGTCAGACCAGCTGACTTGATAGTGCCCCTGGGCGATTCGCGATAGCGGGAGCGGTTCGTTCCAAGTGAGACCGTCGCGGCTGGTCATCACGAACATTTCGCGATGCCCCGCCGCGTAACGCGTGTGCATCAGCAGCAGGCTACCATCGTCCATCGACCAAGGTTGGCCGTAGGAGAAGTTTGTCGTGGCCACGCGCTCGAACTTCTCGATCGAGTAGGGCTCGGCGCTGCGATGAATGAACGACGGGCGCGACGTGCCGTGCGAATTCGAAAAAATCCACAGGTGCCCGTCGCGATCGATCGTCAGCGTGGGATTATCGTGGGCATCGTCGGTGTGCTTGTCGAGCAAAATGCGTGGTCGAGGAACCATTCCCGTGGCATGGTCGAAGTAGGACACCATGTGCAGGCACGTTCTCCGCTCGCTTGGCGAGCCGCCATAGACGAAAAACGTCTTGTTGACCGCAGGAGCGTAGACGGCAATCGGCAGATGTTGCTGCGGATAGGTCGGCATGCCGCCGGAATACTTGTAGGCGTAAGCGTCGCCCGTCTTTTGCACGGCATACCACAGGCCGCGATATCCGTCGTCTTTGGCCAGCGCAACAGCCTCCTCCACCGCCGACGAGGCTGGCGGTACCGGCCCAGCGACCAGGATCATTGCCAGCCCGAGCAGAAGTGGACAGCGCCGTCGCTTCATGAAATTCTCACTCTTTCCAACCATTCCGGGCTCGCGTGAACTGCCGGCCCGCGAGAATTCATGATACGTAGCGTCCCTGGCGAATGCCACCTCCCGCGCGACCGCACTAATCCGGCTAACCGAACCGCTCGCTTTTGCCGCGGCACCTCGTTTGAGCTAGCGTTTTTGTAGCAATTCGCAGAATAACTGTGTATGGGCGGATCGGTCGCGCGTTCATCGTTGCGGAACGCATTTCGGGTCGGTTCCGAGGGTTCGGATTCGAAGGTTGATTGCTATGCGAGTCTATCTTGTTTGTCTGTTCTTGTTGATTGCGCCCGCGGCCATGGTGGTTTGGTACAAGGAGTACTACACGCCTCGCATGGATGTCGAGCAATTTACCTTGCCCACCAAGGGAGAAGTCTTGTTCTTCAACGCGACTTGGTGCGGACCTTGTCGGCAGATGAAGCCCATCGTCAAGAAGCTACGCCGGCAGGGGTATCACATGCGCGACGTTGACATCGATCGACACCGAGCACTGGCAGACCAATATGGCATTCGCGCCGTGCCGACTTTTGTGTTCTTGGAGAATGGCAGCGAGGTGAATCGCTTCTCGGGCGGCACGTCGGCCGAGCATCTGCGCGAGCTTTGTTCGAGTCCTGCCTATCGCTAGCCGGCAAATGCTAGCACGCCTGCCGCGGCAAGTCCGTCAAACGGTCAAAATGCTCTGGACGCGGGTAGATACGTTTGGCACACTCTCGGCCGCGTTTTCGCCTAAATCCCCTCAACCACCCGTCCCTAGTGCGATGTTGCGCATCCGCCCGTCGACTATCGTTGCGCTTCTTCTGGCGATCGTCGTGGTTTGTGCCCACGGTTGCCAATCGTGGCATGAAGGCACGGGCATCTGGAGTTGGCGTGGTCAGGGCTACGACGACGAGGTGAACGCTTTGACCGAAAACCTGCGGCCTCCCGGCGACCAGCGGCGATTCACGGGCATCGACGCGAAAGCCCGCGACATTGAACGCAATCTCGGCGTGCGCTAGTCGGTGCGTCGCGCGTAGCAAGGTGGCTTTCAACCGCTAGTGTGCCACGCGTTCCAGCGGCGGTTCTCCGGGGTGATAGACCTGTCGCGCCCCCGCCACGACATCCGCCCAGACGAACAAGTCGGGCTTGAGCTTGCACTGCGAGAGTAAATGTGCCTGGTCGAAGTAGTGCGGCGAGTCCGGATCTCCGCTCTGCCCGTAGTTGAGCACACTGGCTCCACGAACTTGCGGACCAAACTCGTAAACGGCCATATAGCTCGTGCCCACCAATCCATACCGCTTGTTCATCGACATCACGAAAGGAATCTTGATCGAGGGTGAATAGTACTGCGTAAATACCACGCCCAGCGGACCAGGTGCCGCCAAGGTGGGCAGGCTGGGTTTGTTGTCATCGAAAGCAATTTCCAGCAAATCGACCAGGTGCGCTTGCCGTTGACTTCGGAATAAATCCGCCCAAGCGATTCGCCAGTCTCCATGACGGGACTTGAGTTTGCGGGCCGCGGTGATCAGCGCTTCGAACTGTCGGTCCGGGTGGTCGACATACTTCGGCAGCAGGTTTTCGGCCGGATAGTCCATACCGTAAAGTTCTTCGTACCAGGCTTCGCAAAGCGGCGCCTGGGTGCTCTCTGGCGTCACTCGGCAATCCCAATCGAGCAGATGTTCCAGGTAGGGTGCGACGTCGGCCGCCAGCTTCGGATCGGTCTGGCGAAGTTGCTCGAGTTGTGTGGCGTATTTGGGCAGGTTCTCCTGCGGCCAATACAGTTTCGTATCGTAAGCCGCCCGCTCCATGTCCTCGAACGTCACGCCTTGCATTTCGCGTAGAATCTGTCGCGACATCTTGGCCCGCCGCTTGTCGTCGTCGGCATCCTCAACCATGTACGGGGGGAAGTCGGCCGGGTTCGGGTTACCCGTATCACAGGTGGTAAACGGACTGGAATTGCAGTTCTGCACAAAGCCATCCACCGGATTGAAGACGCGCGGCAGTTCCTTGACGGCGTGCAGCCCGTTCCAGTCGGTGCGAGGATCGGCGCCATCGACCGGCCGGCTCCAGTTGAAGGCCGGGTCGCGTCGTGGCACAAGCCCGTTATACAGAAACATGATGTTGCCGGCCTTGTCGGCATAGATCACGTTCATGATCGGGAACTGCTGCATGTTCAGGGCTTTCTCGAACTCTTCGAAGTTGCGCACCTTGACGCATTCCAACTGTTGACGCATCATCCGCACGCTATCGAGACCTGCGATCCGTGCCGCCAGGTAATGCTCATCATCTTCCTTGACTACGACCGGTCCGTAGTGCGTCTTGCGAAACTTGACCACGCGGTTGACGAGGCGATTTCCCTGCTGGATCTTAATTGTCTCGCCCCATTCGGTGGCCTCGCGATAGCCCTCTGCGTATCGGTAGCGGAGCGGATGCTCAGGGTCGTCGAACGTCACACGCCAAACGTCGGCAATGTCGGGCTCATTGGTCGTGTAGGTCCATCCCAGGTGCTCATTGTGGCCCAGGGTTGGTACGCAGTTTCCATACATCGTGGCACCCGCGAACGACCACCCTTCGTCGCTTTTGAGGTGCGCCTCGTACATTTGCGAGAAACCAAACCACGGCAAATGCGGATTGACGAACAACATGGCATGACCCGAGGCAGTCCGTTGGGGCGCGATGGCCCAGCCATTGGAGCCCGAGGCGGCCCAAACCTGATTGTGCGAGCGCGGCAGGTAGTTGTGCGACAGCCGCGTATAGCGGAACGTCAACTCCAAAAGCACCTGGCGCCCATACGCCAGCATTTGCCAAGGCTCAAAATGCGTGATCATGCGCGGCTTGGTGTCGGGATGGGTCGCTAGATAGTAGTTGAGGCCCAGCGCGAACGCAGCGCACAACTCCTGGTACTTTGGTTCGAGCTCGCGGTAAGCGGCCCGCGACATGGGCACGACTTCGAACGCCCGATTCAACGTGTCACTGTTCAGCCCCTTGGGGCCGTGCACTTCCGCATAGCGACCGAGGCTAAGGATGTAGGTGTCTTCGACCTGCCAGAAGAAGTCTTCCGCCTGAACATAGGCATACCCGAACATCACGTGGCGGTCCGTTTTCCCGTGAACGTGCGGCACGCCCCAGGCGTCGCGATAGATGGTAACGTCCTGTGCCAATCGGTGGGCTTGAACTTCCTCGGCTGGGCTCAGCGCCGCGGCCGTGGGAGGTTGATTGGCGTCTTGCGCGGCTTCGGCCCCGAACGTGCGATTGCCGCCGCCGGCGATCAGATAGACAACTGCGATCCACCCGACGAGAGTGGCTGGATTGCGTGACATGCTTCCCCTTCCGACCTTGGGTCGCCCGCGTGTTGCCGACCGTCACCCCTATTATCGCCCGGCCCAACAGCGGCGGCAAACCGTCCTGCCATGTGATTTTGATGAGGACCACACCGAACGGTTTGGGCTTGTCGTGGCGCCCCAAGCCCCGTCACCAATATCCGATATCGCGACACCGGTCGAGCCCGGTTAACCTGTGCACGGTTTTGAGAGCGGACCATAGATCTCGGGTCGTCGAAAGCGAAACAAGTATTCAGGTTCGCTTCGAGCGGCTTGCAACGTGCTAGCTTCCAGGTCGGCTACGATCATGCCGCACTCGCCGGACGGCGCGGACCAGTCGGCGAGCGTCTCGCCGCGGGGGGAGACGATCAGCCCGCCACCGGGGAAAGTCTGTTCAACGCCGGCGCATTCGACGTGGCCGACATAGTTGCACGCCACGGCAAACACGCCGTTCTCAACCGCGCGGCGCGGATGGCTGGCGACGCCCAATTGGCCCAGCCCGTCGGGGTGGCCGGTGGTGGATCGGCTGCGAACGGCATCAACACGACTTCCACGTTTTGGACCGCCAACAAACGCGTCGACTCCGGCATGAATACGTCGAAGCAGATGTTCACGCCCAATCGCCCGACGGAAGTGACGGAAACGGGGGCCGTACTGCCGCCCTGGTAGAAAGGGGTTTCGAACATTGGCACATGCAGTTTGCGCCAATGGCCCTCGATGCCATCGGGACCGATGAGAATCTGTGCGTTGTAGAGCAAGTTGCCGCCATCTTCGAGCAGGCCGACACAGACGCGCATCTGGTGACGGCGGGCCAATGCCTGGAGGGATTCCAGCGGTGGCGAGTCAAGTCGCAGCGCCGCGCGCCGGGCCTCGGACAGGGCTCGCCGCAGCCACGACTCGTGCTGCCCCAACGGATGGTTCGGAATGAAGCCCGTCAGCGACAATTCTGGAAACAGCACGGCCCGGGCGCCCGCTGACGCGGCTTGACCGATCCAATGTGCCAGCTTCTCGACATTCTCGTCGAGATGGCCCGGCTTCGTATCGACTGCTACGGCGGCCACGCGCAAACAATCAAGCATGTTCGATCAATTCTCTCGGGTCGTTGGCCAAGCGATTTCTTCGCGATGTTGGTTTGCGATGCAATTCTAACACGAAACGGGCACCACTTCCCGGTGAGGGGGCCCTTTCGTCGGCTGCCAGAGCGCGGTAAGTTGAGCGGCTGGTTCACCCTTCGACGATCTCTGACAACGGGCGAAACTTTCCATGGAACATTCCGGCAAGACAATGACCAACGCGACCGAGGTCATCGACGGCAATGCTTATACGGATTGCCGCTTTGAGAGTTGCAAGATGGTATTTCGAGGCGGCCAGATTCCGCGGATCAGCGGCTGCCACTTCGAGAATTGCCAATGGCAGTTTGAAGATGCCGCCGAGAGGACGCTGCTCTTCATGCGTCAGCTCTATCATGGCATGGGCGAGGGAGGCGCGCAATTGGTGGAAGCCACGCTCGCGCAATTGCGACAACCCTTGGGCCAGGTGCCCCAGGTTCCGCCGCCAACGACGCCGCCACCGACAACACCGCCGGTGTCCGGAGCATAGGGCAAACGTCTTAAAGCGTCTGCAAGTAAGCCACCAGGTCGGCCCGCTCCTGGTCGGTCAATTCTCGCGTGCCAGACACTTTGGCGGGGCTGTGCAGGTCGCTCAACAAATCATCGAGCGACAGCGCGCGGCCGTGATGCAAATAGCGCACGCGGTTCGCAGTACCCAGCAGTGACGGCGTGTTGTAGCCTTCGTACTTGTCGTATTCAGAGCCCAATCCCACGTCGTGGACTTCGCCATCCGTGAAGTAAGGGCCCGAGTGGCACGCGGCGCAATTTGCCACTTCATTGTGAAAAACCTGTTTCCCGCGCTGCGCCGGTTCCGGCAGGCCGCCGTCCGAGCCGCGCCGCGAATTCGGCGGGGGAGCGAGCGTTCTCAGGAACGTCGCCAGCTGTTCGACTTCTTCATCCGACGGCTTCGGGCCCTGCATGCTCTCGACCAGGCTACGCGCGAGCGCCGCTTTCAGGTCGGTTTGCCAGCCGTGCCAGAACCAGGGACCGGTGTGGTGGACATTACGCAGGCTCAGCACCATCTTATACGTGCCGTTCGAGCCGTCGTTGCGGGTGTCCATGGTGACGGCATTGGTATGTCCCTCGTAGTGACAGCTGTTACAGCTGTACCAACCATCGACGCTCCGCTGCGCATCGTAGAAGATGGCTTCGCCGCGCCGGACCAGCGACGGTTCGGCCGCGCTGCCAAGCGGGATCTCACGCTCGACGCGACGCTCCGCAAGATTCACAATCTGCACGGCGTTGGCCAGATAGTTCGCCACATACACGTGCTGCCCGGACGCATCAAAGCGGAGCCCCAGCGGTCTGCCGCCCAAAGGGATCCGCACGAAGCGGTCGTGGTCGGCCGCGAGATCAGCTTTCATATGATCACCAGGACCATCCGGGCGGAGCGGCAATCCATCGAGTTGCAAAGCCACGAGTTCGTGCGTGCCGGCTGCCGAAAGGACGAGCCATTTCTCATCCGGACTCAGAGCAATGCCGTGGGGATCGGCCACGCCTTTCCCGCGCGGGTCTAGTGCCAGAGCCTCACGACGCGCTTTGACATCAAGCCTCACGCGGGCCACGCGATTACCCAACACCCAACCTTCCTTGATATTACCGGGTGTAATCGGACGATCGGCATACACCATCCAGGGAAAGTACGCGTAACGGCCGTCGGCCGATGGCACGAGGTGGCCAATGTTCAGTCCCACGAATTTGGTGTCGAACAGCACCGTGCGGTCTTTGGTGTCAACGACCGATATGCCTCCGTCGCCGCTACAACCCACCGCTAGACGCGTCCCATCCGGTGAAAGACAAAGGTAACGCGGCCAGTGGCCCACTTCGACCCTGTCGACGCACACTTTGGTTTTGAGATCGACCACCGCGATTTCATTCGACCCGGCCAGGGCCACATAGGCCAACTGGCCGTCGGGCGATACGGCAATGCCATGCGGCTCAAATCCCAGGTGTACGCGGCCTGCAGCCGTAAGTTCGGCATCGTGATAGTCGAACAGACACAAGTCGCCGCTGTAGCTGGCGCTTGCCAATACTCGGTGTCCGTCAGGCGACAATGCGATCGCAACCGGATGTTCACCGCAGGGTAGCTCGACAAGAACCTTGCCGTCGGCCACGCGCACCAGCGAAACGCTATTGGCAGTTTGATTGGCCACGAGCAAATGGCTGCCATCTTCTGAAAGCACCAGGTCCACCGGCGAACGGTCTTGCTGGCGTGCTTCGCCGGCGGCCACGATGCTGTGTAAGAGATTTGCGCCCGCGGCTATCAGTCCGAGCAGGACGATCGCCCGCGCAACCTTGAAAATGCCCCGGCTCGTCATCGCATTCGCTCCTGTCACTGCATCACGCGGGCGCCACTCTCGTGCAGGCGATTATCGCCGGATCGCGCCGGCGAGGCAATCGCACGTGGGGCGTGAAATAGCAAACGGGGACGGAAGTCTTTGCAAGAAGACCTCTGTCCCCGGCGCGTGTCGGTCCGATGATCTAGGCGAGCAGAGAGTCGAGCACCCAATCCTCGTCGTCTGCAAAGGCCTCGTCCGAACCGTCGCCGTCGTCCGTGCTGACCAACGGTTCAGCCGATGGCGAGGCAACCGGAATTGGATTGCCGAAACGATCGTAGATATAGGTGGTGTTCGACGAACTCGTTGACGTGTTGCCGGTCGAGGAAGTGCCCGTCGACGTCTGCGACGTGTCGGACGACTGGCTGCCGGTCGAAGCCAGGTTGCTGAACGACGACGGCTCGGTGATTTGCACGGTGACGTTCGAGTTGCTGCCGGTGATCCTGAGGAAGTACGTTTGCCCCAGGGTACCGTTGTAGAGCAGTACGGCTCCGGTGGATGACGGCGACGAGTCGGCCACTTCCTGCAGGTTGTTATTGTATAGCCGCATGTTGGCCGTGCCCTGGGCGCTGTTGAACAGTGCGTCAATTTGTCGCAACCCGCTCCAACCGCCGTCAAACGATACCCAGATATCACCGGTCCTCAGATCGAGCACGGTGCCCGACAAGTTCATATTCACGCCGTAACCTTCGACTGCCGCCGTCGCGAACAATGCGCGACGATTGAGGAACGCGGTGATGAAATCCGACCGAATGCCACCCTCGCCAAAGTTGAAGCCGGTTTCACCCGCGCTGGGTGCCAGCACGATTCCGGCGAACTGATCATTCAGCGGCGAGTCGACACCGAATCGTGTATCGCGTCCGTCAGTGTAGAAGCCTGGTTGCGTCTCGGTGAGCGTATAGGTTCCGGGGATTAGACCCACCAGGAGGTATGACCCGTCCGCTTTCGTGGTGGTGCTTTGTGACACGCCGGTGAGCGAATTGGTCGCCGTCACGATGACCCCTTGAATACCACTCTCGTTGGCGTCCTTGATTCCGTTGTTGTTCAAGTCCACGTACACATAACCAGACAAGCCAGCCGGCGGCACGTCCACGATCGTACCGTTGGCCTGAGCCGTGCCCAGCGTGGCGTTGGTCGGACTGGTGAGGGCGAGTTGGAAGGTCTCGTTGCCTTCCAGCACGATATCGCCCAGCGTGGGCACCGTCACGCTTTGAAGCGTTGTGCCGGGGGCGAACGTCAGCGTGCCGGAAACTGGCGTGTAATCGAGTCCCGAGGTGGCCGTGCCTGTGCCCGTGGTGGCATACGCGACCGTGACGGTCTTGCCGCTGATGGACGAGAGGCTGATGTTAAACACGACGCCGTCGCCCTCGGAAGCCGAACCGCCGGAGACCGAAACACTTGGAGGATTGTCGTCATCCAGGATCGTGCCAGTGGCCGCCGATGCGGAAATTTTGGCGCCTTGCGGCGAGCTCAGCACGAGCGAGAACGTTTCGTCCGGTTCATCGATCGTATCGTTGATCACTGGCACGGTCACGTATCGTACGGTGTTCGCCGCGTCGAACGTGAGCGTGCCGGTCTGGGCTGTATAATCCTGTCCGGCGATCGCCGTGCCGTCGACGGTGCTGTACACCACCGTCGCCGTGTCTGACGAAGGCAAGAACCGCGTGACGGTAAAGACCATTTGCCCGGCTCCCTCCGAGGCGCTGGAGTCGGCAACGGTGATCACGTTGGAGCCGATGTTAACCGACAGGCCGCCGAGCGGAACCACGCTCATCTGATCCGACGGCACCGGCGAATCGTTGAGGTACAGCAAGGTCTCGTCGCCGGCATTGAGATCGGCTTCGTTCACGGAACCGGTAAAGTTGGCCAGCCCCACGTCGGTGGCCGTGAATTTGACGCGATACAGCAATTGTGGGTCGCCGGGATTGGCGGGTGGCCCGGACGTATCGCCGAAGGCGCCAAAGTCGTTGAGCAAGCCCGGTTGAAAATCGGAGCTGGTGAAGGTCGTAAAAAACGACCCGAACTCGAGCGAGCTTTCGTCAACGTCAAGCAGAGCGTCATTGTACGAAACGTCAATGAATGCCTGCGCGACGCCCATCGGATCGATCTGCACGTCCTGGACGCTCACGTTCAGGTAGAATTCCGCTCCCACATCGAACTGCGTGCCCAGCGGCAACGCGTTGCCGGACGTGTCGGTCAGCTGCAACAAATAGGTCACCTTTTGACCATCGTCGTTGAGGATCGTGCCCGTGCCCGGCGAATTGAAAATTGGCGCGCCACTGGCATTGGAGAGCACGACTTTGAACGTCTCATTCGCTTCCTGCACTGTGTCGCCATTGACTTGCACCGTAATGAACCGCGTGCTCGAGTTGGGCGCGAACGTCAAAATCCCATTGGTGGCCACGTAGTCGCTGTCGGCGGTCGTGGCCGTTCCATCCAGCGTGGAATAGGCGACGGTTACTTCGCTATTCGACTGGCGAGACAGGCTGACGGTAAAGATGGCGTCGCGTGTACCCGAATTTCCTTCGACCACCACGGCATCGGAAATCGAAATGCCTTGGGTAATAATCGTGCCAACCCCCAAGTCGTCGCCGATGACCGCGCCCCCCGTCACGCTCGACAAGTTGACAAAGAAGGTCTTGTCCGGCTGCGGCGAACTGCTGCTGAGAATCGTCACGGTAATCGTCTTGGTCGTCGACCCGCCGGGGGTGAAATTCAAGTTGCCCGTGGCCGTCAGGTAGTCGGTGCCCGCAACGGCCGAACCATCGCTGGTCGCATAGCCGACGGAGACCGGACTGGTGAGAGCGCCCGTCAAGGTGACGGTAAACGTGGCCTGATTCACGCCCAGTCCGGACGCAACGGTCACATCGTCGATGATCAGCGTGGGCGTGCCGTCGTCGTCCAGGATCGTGCCAATTCCCTGACCGCTGCCGACCGCGCCACTGATCGCCTGGAAATTGACCGCAAATGTTTCACTTGGCTCGGCCACGTTGTCACCGGTAACTTGCACGGTCACGGTTTGCGAGGTGACGCCGGCCTGGAAAGTGAGGGTGCCGCTGGTGGCCACGTAGTCGCTGCCGGCATTCGCGGTGATATCCGCCGTCGTATAGGCCACGGTCACGTCCTCCGTCGCCGCGGCCGACAGCGAGACGGTGAACACGAAAGGCGTCTGATTCCCGCTGGCGCCTTCCGAATGCGACACGCTGGGTGTGATGGTCGCCAAAATCCCCACGGCGGCCGGATTAATCTGGATCGTGGCCTGGGCGACGTCGAGCGAGGCATTGGCCGACGGGTTACTCAGATTGACGAAAAACTCTTCAACCGCATCCGGAGTCGAGTCGCCGATGATGCTCACTGGCACCGTTTGGGTCAGGCTGCCACCCGGGTTAAAGGTCAGCGTGCCGCTGGTGGCCACGTAGTCCACGCCCGCCAGCGCCGAACTGTCCGCCGTGGCATATTGAACGGTCACCGCGGAGGTCAGCGCTTGCGACAGTGTGACCGTGACGTATCCCGTGGCACCGGAGGTAGTGTTGTCAACCGTGCTGCCGACGATTGAAAGCGATCCTTGAACGTCGTCGTTCAAAATCGTGCCGATTCCAGTGCTGTCGATGATCGTCGCGTTCGAGCTCGGATTCGACAGCACGACGTTGAAGTTTTCATCCGGTTCGACGTTCGTATCACCCTTGACCGTCACGGGAATCACTGCCGTCGTTTGGCCCGGTGCAAAGGTCAGCGTGCCGCTGGTGGCCAGATAGTCGTTGCCGGCTACCGTCGCGGTGCCGTCGGCGGTGGAGTATTGAACCGTCGTCTGTTCGGCCGATGCCTGCGACAATTGCACGGTGAAGTTAAAGGTTGAATCCGTATTTCCTTCTGTCTGCGTTACGTCGCCCACCGAGAGACCGGGCAGGGCGACTATGTTCAGCGTCGTCCCTTCGAACTGGACCGCGGTAATCGGGTTGTCGTCGCCGTAGAGCAGGTTCTCGTGATTAGGATCCGTATCGTCCACCATGGGTGTGAAAGTCTCAACACCCGCTGCCGACGCGGTCAGGACGACGCTGAACAGAAACTGAGGGTCGGTCCCCGGGGCTTGATCGAAACTATTGCTTACTGCCCAGCCAACGACTTGCCCCTGTTGCAGGTTGGACGCCTGCGTGAAGCCAAAAAAACTGCCAAACTGGACGGTTTGGCCGGTGTCGATGGTCGATAGCCCCGAGTCGTATGAAATTTTCGTGGCCGCCGCAAACACGCCGCCAAGCACATTTGGTGGATTGCGAATGTCTTGCACGATGGTCTGCAGCTTATACTGTGCGCCGACGGAGATCTCCGTAATCGGATTGCCCGCCAGATCAGTCACACTCGTGCTAATGAGCATGTCGTTTGTCGTCAGGAGCGCATTGACCACCATGAGCGCGTCGGCGGCCGATACGCGGTCGTCACCATTGACGTCCAAATATCGGGGGTGTGACGCACCAGTCGTCGACGTTAGCGGCGTGGCCTGGTCGGCGGCGAGCGAATGCGCGCCGTTACGCAACAATTCGTTGACCACCACCATTAGATCGCTGGTAGTGACCCGTTGATCGAAGTTCACGTCGCGGGGATTGAGCGAGTTGTGCCAGCTCGAGGCCACGTCGCCGGCCAGCATCTCCCGTTTTTCCAGCATCTCGAGCATGCCTGTCCGATGGACCAGAGTCCGGTTTCGTCCCGGGGCAGTGCGGCGTAGTGTGTTCGCTCGGCGACGTCGTTGAAATCTCATGATGGTCGTCTCTGGTGGTCAGCCTGGAACTGGGCGGTGCTCACACCGCGAATGTTTGTTAACTTTTTCGTATCGTGTCGTGTCTGGATGGTGCGTCTCTGGGGAGAGAAGATCTCCACTTTTGCGTTGTCTCAGACAAGCGTGCGCTTCCGTAAGTCGCCGCTCAGGTCGGTCAAGATGCTGTCCAAGTCGGCATCCCATGCGTTGAGCCCCTCGGTTTCGTCAGCAACCGGCGTATCGTCCACAATCGCCGCAGCCACCGCTTGTGGTGCCGCAACCGGAGCCGGAGCCGGCGTGCTCACCGGGGCATAGGTTTCCGTCGGTTCGGCCTCGGGTTGGCTACTTGCCTGGCTCATCGTCAAACCGGCAGCCACCGAGTTCGATTCCACAAGTGGCGTGACGATGGGAGCATCCTGCGGGGCCGAGGGGGTTGTGGTTGTGTCATTGGTCGCGATCTGCGGTTCGGCCACTGCCGCGCTGGCCTGCGCTTGTTCACGCAGGATCTCGTTGACCACGCCCAGGATGTCCGAGGTACGCAAGGCGCCGTCACCATTCACATCCAGGTAGGGTGGCGGAGTCGCCACGAGCGGCAGCGGTCCGCCCTGATTCATCAGAATGCGATTGATCAAAATAATCAGGTCCTGGCCATTTACCGCGCCGTTGTTGTTCACGTCGTATTTGTTGGTCGGATTCTGCCAACCGCTGACAATCGTGTCGGTCAGGTCGATTACGAACTTCGTCTCGGGAGGCGTGTTCTCTTGCAACACGTTGCCCGCCAGGTCCTTGATGCCATTTGCCGTGCGATCGAGATTGATGGTATAGGTACCGTTAATCCACAATCCCTGGGCCGGCACAAGGTGAACGATCTTGCTATTCGTGTCATAGGCCAGGCCGTAGTCCAGGTTGGGGACCAACGTCGTGGTGACGCCGCCGATCGTTCTCTGGATAACGAACTTACTGCTATTCACCGAACTGTCGTCGATGCCTGACCCGCCGTCGATCAACTGGATGGTGAATTCCGTCAGCAGGGTGTTCACCAGCTGCACTTGGTTCGTCAACACATTACGGTCGTTTCCGGCCGCATCGTTATCCACCGGATTGAGCAGTACCGCCGTGGGGCCAATGAAGTCGGCCCGCTCGAGCGCACCCCGATCCTTGAACACGTTGCCACCCACGCCGGCGGGCGGATCGACCGCCGGATCGTCAACGCGAGTCTGCCCCAGCAGATCGGTGTCTGGTGCGAGGATCGGAGATGGCGCAAATCCCAACGGCGCCACGACGTTGGCCAACGCCGGTCGGTCGAGCAACGAATCAACGCTACTGTCGATCGCCATCGAATTCTCGTTGAGATAGAAATTATCGTTCGCCGCGTCGACGAACAGTGGATCGCTCGCGCCTAGATTGATGGCCAACGACTCGGACGAGCCCGCGAAGTTCAAGCTGTTGTTCTGATAAAGGTTGGCCGTGACCACCGACAGACCGAATTTGCTGCTTACGCCGCTGGGCAGCGACTGGGCAGCTCCCGACGACGGATCAACGTAGATTGCCGCCCCCTGGAAGCGAATCACGTTGCCGGTGACAAGTTTGATGTCCGCCACGATGTTGTTCATGATCGTTGGGCTGGACGCGTTCGTGGCCGCGATTCCCACCAGGGCGTCATAGACCGTGTTGTTGATCACGCGCACAAAAGGTAGGAAAAGTTCAGTGTCCCGTTCGGCACTCGAGAAACTGGCCGTACTGCCCCAACCGAGCTCGCTCAGGCCCTGCTCGTAGGCCCAACTGGCGTTGGGATCGCCACCGATCTGAATGCCGGTTCGGCCGCTGTGGGTTACCAGGTTGTTCTTGATCGCAATACCGGGTACCCAGCCCGTCGTGTTGTTGGTCGGCACGTTGGCAATGCTGCCGGTATTCCCAGGTATCCCAACCTGGAACTGACCCTGCGTCGTAAAAGCCACGCCGGTTTCTTCGATCTGGCCAATGACGGGAATGACCTGAATGCCAATTTGTCGCGAATGGCTGACGATGGAATCTTGAACGATCGTTTCCCCGGGTGCCGTAACGCCCTGAACCGGTCGAGTATCGCCGACGGTGTTGAACACTAAAATGTTCTTAAGCCCGCTGCCGACCCCCTGCAGCCCCGTTACCGATAAGGCATCAAAGAGGTCAACGCGGTCGCCGCCGTCCCGGGTCGCTGCCCGAACCTTGAAGCCCTTGCTCACCACGGCATTATTGATCGCATCGCGAATCTTAGTTGCCACGGTGTAGGCCGAATCGCCGGCGGAAATGTTCACCAGGATGCTGTTGGCCACCGTCTGGCCGCCCGTCAAATTGAACTCGAACTTCAGTGCTTGGCTGCCATCGTCGATTGTGAACGTCTGTCCGTCCGTAATCTGCGAGGCCGCGTTGGCCACCAGCGTGATCGCCTGGGCGAACCGATCGTTGACGTCGAACGAATCGGAGAGACTCAGGCCACCCGAATCCGTCACAGAGCCGAACGATTGCGCGGGTCGAATCTGCAACTGATAATTGCCGGTGAGAATTTGATTCGGATCGTTCGCTGGCGCGGGCACGGAGCCGAAGTCCGTTGCGAGTGGATCCTCGAGGAGGTTCTTCGCGCCGCTGACCATTTCGCCGCGGGAGGCAAAGCCGACTACGAAGTCGTCGATGTACACGCCTTCGACGGTCGATAACGAGCGGTCGCGTGTCCGCGAATCGAACTTGCCGTGATCGTCACCCGTCAGCGTACCGGTAAAGCGTGGCAGCGGTCCGGCGGACGTGATCGTGTTGCCAAACAACCGCAACTCGTCGCCCACCACTTTGGCGCTAGAAAAGATGGCCGGATCGTCGGCCGCGGTGACGGTAAATGCACTCACACTGCCTGCAGTAGCGTTGCCTGCGAGCAAGTTCATCGGTTGATTCGCGTACTGTCCCGTGAACGCAATCTTCCACGGACCTCCATTTCCGCCTGTAACGCTGACATCTCCCGGAGCGATGCTCGGCAGTGCCTCGAGCGCTGCCTGCACGTCCGCCGCGGAAGCATTGAAGGCAATGGCTCCGGTCGTCTCGGTCGCAATCGGATTCGCAACCGTTCCGGAAAAGTCCAGTGTAAAAGTGCCCGACGTTGCTGACAAAGTGACTTGCTGCGTGTCGGTAATAAGCACGCGGTCGAGGGCAGCTGCGATTGCCTGCGCAACCGTGGTCGAACTGTCGGTGTCATTGATGGCAATCTCATTCCTCAGCGTCGCGGGAACTCCCTTGCGGAAGACGAAATCGTGGCCGCTGATGGTGAAGGTGTCGCCGTCGTTCAACTGCGACCCGGGCAACGCTTTCAGAGTATCTCCGGTTCCCTGGAGACTGAAGTCCGAACCCATCGTGCCGGCCGTGGTAAACTCGAATCGCAGGCGAATGTTCGACTTGCCGGCATAGTCACCCAGGTCGACGCGAGCCTGTTGCCAGACCATTTCGCCGTCGCTGGTAACGACCTGCCCGGTCGTGGGGTCGACCATCGTGTTGTCGTACAGCCCCTGCACCTTTTGGTTGGCACTCTGGCCCTTGTACGAACCGCCGCTCGGAGTGATCACCTGGGGATTTTCAGAATTGGATCCAGGCACCACGTTGTTGGTGGCCAGCAGCTCCCATTTGGCACCGTCGGTCGATGCAAACACTCGGAACGCGTCCGTCGCGCTGATGTTGGAATTGTTGTCGGGCGTGTTGAGGAAATAGTTGAAATACAGCGTCGGCTTGTCGAAGGCCGAATATCCGGCCAGATCAAACGTCGTGGAGGTCAGAGTGCCATAGGCACCGCCCGGCAGCGCATAAGTGTTCAGGATATCGGGATTGCTGCCGTATGCGGCTGCGCCCGGTTGCCCGTCCGAAGACGTAAGGCCAAAGTAATAACTCGTGCCGTCGGTGGAATTGTTGCGGGCGACGTTCTTATCGGCACTCGGATCGATGCCGTGACCGGGGTCGTTACCTCGACTCGTAGTTGCATGCCAAAGATTGTAGTCCAGCGACGAGAACGCCAGGCCTTGCGCGTTCGACACTCCGGTATCCACGGTCCAAGCGCCGTTGAGGAATACCCCGCGCGCGTTACCGCTGGTATCGAACGAATACAGCTTGCCATTGGTGTCGATGGCGAACAGCGTATTCTGATAGGCGCCGCCTTCCACATGCGGCGGCCCCGCGGATAGCCCCGTGAGGGTGACTCCCGCAGGCAAGGGAATTTGGCCGACCGGAGTTGCGCTCGCTTGTGTCACATCCGCACTCGTGGTTTCGGAAACAAACGTAGAGGCATTCGGAGGGATCAAAAAGTTTTTGATCTCGTACAACTGCCCCTCTGCCGTAATCGCGAACATCCGATCGCCGATGATCGTCATGCCGACCAATTGCTGGCTGACGTTTACTAATTCGCCGACCGGAATCGCGTCCGTACCCGGGATCATCTCTTCAAAGGGGGTAAAGGCTTCGGCGCCTGTTACGACGTGCAGGACCTGGCCCGTATCGGGGTCCAACTCATAGAGCAGATTCTGAACGCGAATCGTTCCTGGCAAGCTCCCTGCCGCGTCGCGCTCGCCAATGGCAAACAGACGCCGATTGGTGTTATTATCGCTTTGCCAATAGGCCATCGCCGTGTACTGGACACCGACTTGGACCTGACTGAACATGTACGGATCCGAGTTTTTCCCCGTGCCACTCGTGGTTTTGAACGTCTTAAGCTGATCGTCCGTGCTGCTTACGATATTGCCGGTGGACGTGTCGAATTGCACGTAATTTCCCGTGTTATCAGGCGACGAGCCGTTGCTGAGGCTAAAAAGCCGGCCATCGTTACGCATGGCAATATTGTCGTAGCCGGTCACCCCGCTATTTGCGTCCAAGGCACCGTTGGTCATTTTCTGACCCGTGAACGGGTTAACCGTGGCAAGTCCGTCGGTCGTACCGCCGGTCGGAGTCTGACTTTCGGTGTTGACAAACAACACCACGTCGCCCAATTGGTAACTGTCCGCGTAGGTGTTCAGTTCAGTCGTATTATCGTTGCTGGTGACAGGAAATAACGAGCCGGCACTCCCCGCGGTCGTGGTCCCGCCCCCACTGGAGCCCACGCGGTCATCGACAATTCGGTTGACCGAATCCACCGGCTCGAGCCGAATCAGCGGATTTTGTAACGGGCTGCCGAAGCTGGCCGTCATCGCCGCGGGTAACGTGGCATTCGAACTGATGGCCACGTAATACGTGACCACGCTGTCGGGAATCACATTGCCACTGGAGTCGTATTTTTTCGGCGCGCCGGCGCTTAGCTGAATCGGCCCCAACGTCGGGTCGAGCGCGCCGTACGAGCCATGCGCGAGGTTGGCCGTATCCGTGCCAATACCGCCGATATTAGGCCGTGGCAGCGAATCGGCAATTTCTCCGTCGCGGGCAACATATAACAGCGTGCCCGCTTCGTCGTACAACGACAACGTCGTATCGGGGCGTCCCAGACCGTCGGCGTAGTTCACCTGCAGCTCCGCGGCAAACGTTTTCAGTCCGTCGCTCAAACCGGTGATGGATTGAATTTGCTCGTAGTTCAGCGTGAACTTGTACCAATTGACGTCGGTCGCAGTCTTGAGATTCCCGGCCACGTCGATCGTGCCAGTGTTACTTTCCAACAGGTTGCCCAGGTCTTGCGCACTCGAGAAACTTGAACTCCCGAGCCCCGTTTGCACGGTGTTTGAAATTAAAGCGGATTGCTCGGGCTTGCCGATGACCTCGATTCCGTTGTTTGCATAGCGGACGTCCGCATAGCGGACCGTCGAACCCGGGAACACGTCCTTCTCTTGCAGCCGCACTTGCAGCACATATGCACCCTTGGTTACGCCTGCCGTAAGATTGTTAAGATTCGTGCTGCTCGAACGAACCCGAACGAAATAGGTCCCGACCGTGCCGGCCGCGCCAGGCAGGCTGACCCGCATGCCGGCGTCCTTTTCATTCGTTGTGTAGAAGTCGGGCTGCGAAAAATCACTCGTGCCGCCTGCGCCGCTCTGCAGCGGCAAGGCCGAACCGACGAGCAGAGACGGATTGGCGCTTTCGGCAATCGAATTGTCGCTGCGGGCAATAACCGCGCCGTTGGCGTCAACGAGCTCCACGACCGAATCCAGCGACGCGGCCGTACGGTCGATGTCGAACCAAACCATGGTGCCCGCGGTGCCTTGGAAGCTGTAGACATCGACGTCGCCTCCGCCCGAGTTGTTGACGGTCTGGCTGACGGCACCGTGAATTTCGAAACCCAACCGCTGGTTGTCGTCACCGCTGAACTGATCTTTTGCCAGTTGGCCGATGTATTGGGCGTTCGTGGGAGTCTGATTGGTATCGCCGGCCGAGGTGAAGCCCTGTTCGGTTTCATTGACCAGATCAACGTTCGTGTCGTTGCTCAGGGCGCCGAGCTGCACGCTCCCCCAATCGCCGGGCGACAGCACGTCGCGCAGCGCGCCAAGCCCCTTGCCGCCGGCCACCTGCCCCAACATGGCGACATCGCCCGTAACGGGATCGACGGCAAATGGCTGCAGCCGGTTGAAGTTCGTCGAACCCTGAAACGTGAACCGGTAAGGGACGCCTTCGCTGAGATAGATATCCGTCAAACCGATCGCGTCAAAGCTGGGTTCGGACGACGTGGTGGCCGTTTCGACGTTGCCGCCTACTTTCTTGAGGATGATCGGGTCCGCACCAGCCGGTTGCAGGAAATTATAGGGATGTGCGGAGCCATCCTCCGCCATTACCAAGAGGCCGCCCCCCTGGTTGTTGACGTAGTTGGTCAGAAAAGATTTGTTGAGGTTCAGCGTCTCCAACATGAAATCCGCTGCCCCGCCAAACCATTTGATGCTCTTGTATCTGTCGGCGCGAAAGTCCGGCAGTGGGTAACTGCTGTCTGACGACACGTACACGGCCGCATAGTCGGTCAGATGCGTCATCGCACCGGCGATATCCGAGCCGGTCTGGGCAAACTCGAGCTGCACGCCGATTTTGCCCGCCGCCCATTTGATGGCCTCCGCACTATACGCCGACCCCAGGTCCAACGGACTGGGATCTGTCTCGTAGCCAACGACCAGCACGAGGTTCGGCTTGTTTTCCACGCGCGAGTTGGTAACGACGTATTGCAATTCCTTGGAGAGCGTAAGCCATCCCTGGATGCCGCCAAAGTCCGAGCCATGCTCGTCGCGGGCTGCCGCATCAACAATGATCGGTCCGGAGTTGGGCAGGTCGGGCAGCTCGGGCGCCACCACGCCTTTGGTGTTGAGCGTATCTTTTTGCGGTGTCCCTTGGGGGGTCAATCCGGCGCCGACGCTGTCGTCCTTCAGCGAGGTCAGCACGACCGCGTGGCCCGGCGTGCCGATGATTTGCAATGATCCGCCAAGGCGGTCCGTAACGTCCGATACGGTACCACCCGCCAACAGGCCGACGTTCGTGCCCAGTAACTTGACCACCAGGCTTTCGGTCGGGCTGCTCTGCAGACGGAGCGTCCCGGTCAGCGACTGTTGATTCGTCACAGAAATCGTGCTGGTCACGACGTGCACGATGTCGGTGTCGTCCCACACGCCGTCGACGGTCAGCAACCCGCCGCGCACCGCCATCCCGTTGAGCGAATTGTTGCCAACCAGGTTCTTGCGGATCAGCGGGCCGTCGTTGGTGGGATAGGAACCGGCATAACCAATGGCGCCCGGCTCCGCCCCCAGTCGTCCACGAGCGTCGAATTCAACGAATTGGCGTTGACGCTGATAACGGCGCCGCCCGTGTTGTTCTCGAAAATGTTGTTGAGGATCACCGGCTGGGCGCCGCGAATGTAGACCACGCTCGCGTCCGCGGCACCGCGGCCGTTCCGCGCACCGGCGCCTGCCAGGCGATTGTAGTCAAACGTCGAGTTGGTGATTCGCACCTGCGCCTGGTCGATCTCCACGGGCTCCATGTTGTCTGGAGATCCCTCGAAGCGTGTTTCGCCACCGGCGAAGGCAATCAACGCGTGGTCGATGCTGCCGACCGAAGTGGGGCCAAAAAGAAAGCCCCCCCAGTTGCCTGGAGCCGGTAACGTATTCAATCCGTTGTTCGTGGTGTCCGACGTGCCGCTGGCACCGTAGCGATCGTCATACAGCGAGGTAAAGATGATCGGCTGATCGATGGTGCCCTCGGCAATCAGTTGCGCCCCGATCTCGGTTTCAAACCGGCCGCCACCCAGTTTGAAGATAATGCCCGGATCGATGGCCAGCCGAGCGCTGGGCCGTGATTGAAGGCCGCCGCTGGTCGTGCTGAAGCCGCCGGGGTTGCCGCTGATCAACAGCGTTTCAGCCAGCACATGCACGATGTCGGTGTTGGCAATCCGTGCATTGACGGTCAGCTTGTCCAGCACGTTGCCGGTCGTCAAGCTCGTGCGCACGAGGATGAACAGGCCGTTGATCGAGTTTTGGGTGAGCTTGTTACCGTAGATTTTCGGACCCACACGCGTATAGTCGGCCTGGTAACCCAGGCCCTGGAATTCGGACTCCTCGAAGCTGTTGGGCGTGGCCGACATGGCCGCGTCGGCACTGTTGGTAATCGTGTTGAACGTGATCGTGGGGCGGGCCGTCTCCATCGAAATCGGCCGAAAGGTGGTTGGGCTCCCGCCGATCGTGACCGATCCTCCGCCATAGCTGATGCGCGCCTGGTTGACGTAATCCAGAAATACGCCGTTGGCCTCCAGATCGGAGTCATTGCGGAACACGATGCCGCCCCAGTTCCCCTTCGCCAAGCCGCTGGTATTGACGCCCGGGTCGGTGCCAATGGTGCGATTGTAGTACGAGGTGAAGTACACCGAGCCGATGTCCGCGCCATTGGCGTTCTTGGCCGTGGTTCCAAGGACTTGCAACGCGCCGGCCGAACGGTCGATGTTCACGTCAATCGAGCCGGCATTCACATTGGCGCCGCGTAGCTTGATGATCGCCCCGGCGTCAATCATCACGGTCACGCCCTTGGGAATATCGAACTTCGTCCCATCCGAGAGCGGCAGGTTCTGGTTGTCGAAGCCGACGTTGTACGACAGGTTGTCGCCCACGGTCGCCAGATTGTTGTCGGCACCGCCGTTGCCGACGATACGCACGATCGAGCCTTGCGAGGCAACGGCCAACGCGTCGGAAATGCGGGTGTATGGATTGGTGATTGAACCCAGGGCGCCGGTTCCATTCGTAGCCGCTTTGTCCACGTAGATCGTGTTGGCCACCTTGAACCAGAAATTGTTGACCCCGCCCGCCTTGCCGTCCCGGTCGCCGTCCAGGACGTTGCCGGTCGTGTCGTGAATGCTGTTGCTCGCCGTGGGGGCGGGAGTAAAGGTGAGCCGCAACTGGTAACCGCCGGCCGTGTTGCCGCCGGCGCCGCTGTTGGCAACGTGCGGGTCGAAATTCGTATTCCCGGTGCTGGTGATCGCCACGTAGTACGTGCCGCTACCCAAAACCATTTGTACGAACGAGTCTTTGCCGTAATAGTCGTCGTTGCGGGCGAGGATGTTGCCGGCCCCGTCGTAGAGCGTGATCACGGTGTTCAACTGACTCGGATCCGACGCCAACCCCAGCGACTTCAGCCGTTCGGCAATCGTCTCAATGTTCAACGTTCCGGTCGTGGCCAGGTTGAACCGGTAAACGTTGATGTCGTTGCCGAGCGCCGGCCACAAGTAGCGGGCATAGACAAGGTCCAGATCGCCTGGAAGGACGCCGTCTTGGACGCCGGAACCCATGACAGCCGGCGACTCGTAGTCGTGGCCCAGCCCGAGCAAATGACCAATTTCGTGCATCGCGGTGGTAAAGAAACTACCCCGCGGTTCGCTGGCACCCCAGTTTACGACCGAATTCATGATCGCCAGGTTGCCACCCGCCACGCCGCCTACGTTCGTCGGCGTGTTGAGCACGCGCGGATCGCCCAGCGCGATGGTCCATCCAGAGTCGGGTGTTTCGACAAACTCGACGCCCAGGTAGTACGCGTAGTACGAGAAGACCTCGCGGACGCGCTGCTTCTGGGCCTCGGTGATCAAGTTCGTCTGATCCACACCGAACAGCTGACCGTAGACTGACTTGAAGTTGTATGAAATGACCGGGATGTTGCCGTTGTTGCTGCCGTCCATGACGTGGGTTTCGATGCTTGGATCGCGCTCGCCCGGTTCGAGGGGAGATCCTGGCCAGATCACGGAAGTCGGCACGCTGCCGATCGTGTCACTCAACGAAACGGTTTGAGTGCCCGTATTGGATGTGAACGGATTCGCGGAGGTTCCCAAGTCGGCGGCCGTGGCGAAGCTGGTGCCGGCGCTGCCCGGCGTCAGCGTGGTAAACGAAGTGGCCAGTGGCTCGTTGTTGCCGACACGCAGGCGATAGGTGCCGTTGACCAATAGATCGGCCGTGTTGAACGTGAGCACCGCCTTGCCGCTGGCTGGGCTGTACGAAACGGACAACGGGTTGATCTTCACGTCATCGGTCGGCGTGCTCGTGCCATTCGCTCCGCCAGTGCGAATCAACTGGTAATTCGCAACGTTGGTCGCCGAAGCGGTATCCAGCGGATCGTTCGCATTGAAGTAGACTTCAATCGTGTTCTTCGACTGCGTCAACTTGCCGTCGGCGCCGCGCGTGATCGGCTGGGGCACCACCGCGACAACCTGCGGGGCAAGATCCAGGCTGAACTTTCGCGCCAGATTCGCGCCGCCGTTAAACGCCAGGCCATCCGTGTCCTTCAGCGCCCGGCGCCGGCACCCACAATCGTCATCTGGTAGGCGTCATCGGGTAGGTCCTCGGCGAACCGCACGATGACTTCGTTCGTAGCGCCATCAATGCCGACAAAGCCCGGCGTGACAGTGATGTCGTTGCCGTTGCCGATGATGTGGTCGCTGCCACGGGTGAATTGGATGGACGAGTTGCTAATCGTGCTCGAATCGATCGGCTTATTGAAGCGCAACAGGATCTGCGTCGGCGCTTGTGACAGAACCGTTCCGTCGTTGATCACCAACCCCGAGGCCGGGATGGCCGCCAGCAACTGCGGACCATCGATTGCCAGCAAGATGCGTTCTTCGAACGGCTCCATACGCAAGCTGCGCTTGGCCATTTGACGCAATGAGTTGTTGGGGAATCGGTTGCGACGCTTCCTTTCGTCTGCTCCACGTCGGCGCGAGAAGCTTTGCCAGATCGCCATGGGGAAGCTTTCCTGGTTCTGGGAACCAAATTCTCTGTTAGATCCGAAAAAGTACTTGCCTACGGATTATGATTGCAGCCCTGGATAGGGGCAATCCAGTTACCCTAAATTATCTATTTTAACAACTAGACAGCCACGCACCGTTTTGGCGCAGGCGAGTCACTGGTGTGTGGGTGGAGAGAAGTCGTGCCTGTTCCAAGGGCAGCTTGGCCGCGGGCCAATCCTTTCCATATGCGCACAACAGCCACCCCCGTTCAAGTCCCGCTAGTCAAAATATCCGAAAAACATGGCAGATTTTGCCTACCGGCCGGGGCACGACAGGGGGGCAGCGACGCGAAGAGCGCGCAGCTGAAAACGCAATGCGAATAAATCGCATCGCATTTGAGACGGCCGCCTAGGCTCGTGCCTGTGGTGCGGCCCGGCCCGTTCCCCTCTGTTCGCGCAGTTCCGTATGGGCGCTAGCGACTTGTTCGCACGCGGCAATTGGAGTTATTCCCCTTGCAGCGGTTGCGTCAGTTACGTCGCTTAGGCCTTAAACCCCGCAGGCGTGAAGAAGGCACCGGTTGACGCGCGCTATTTCCGAAAGGGGAACGGCCGCCACGAGCATGGTTGCTCGATCACCACGACGGACGCTGCGCCGGGCCAACCAGATCGGTCGAGTCCGCCAACTCAATCCTCGGACAATTTACAGCCACAGAAGAAACCGGCCCCCATCCAGTCGGCAAACCAGCCGCCGATTTGGTTCTCGATGTCCCCGGCCTCGCGTTGCGCGGCGTTGGCAATGGCTTTTGCCAAGGGATCGCCACCAACAATCGCCTCGAGGATCGCGAATTGGGGCTCGGTAAGCTCGTGCCGCTCGACGACAAAATCTCGGCGGCCGATTGCCAACCAACTGGGGCGAGGCATGCCCATGCTTGGCTCGGCGCCGTCCTTCTGGGCCCCCCAATAGCCGCTCACGGCGTGGTCAAAACGATGCAGCCGCAGGCAAGGAGCGGCGATCAATCGCAGGTCTCCCCAAGCCTCGGGAGCAAGCTCGGCGAGGTGGTTTGCGTCGAGCGGGCCATCATGCTCCGTTCCCGGCCCGTCGTAGACTTCGTAGAGCGACCGCTCCAGCGTGGCCAGTTCGATCACGAAGTCCGGCCAGGTCGGTTCCGCGTGTTCGGGCATCGCCGCCGCGTGGAGGCGAGACTCGGCCAAATACCGTGGAAAACGTGCGCCGAGTTGGTTGAGCGTATAGCTTTGCGACGGGTAGTTCTGCAGGTAGCCGAATGCCACCGCGCTGAACAAGTCGTCGCCAAGCGTCCAGCGTGTCACGGCGAATTCTTCGTCGAGGCATTCCAGCAGCCGAGCATAGTACGCATTGACATAGATCTCGAGCCGATCCGCACTCGAAAGGGCCCGCGATGGCTGAATCACGCGCGGCAGTTCATCGAGTCGAATGTCGATGTGTTGCCGGGCCTCCGGCGAATCGACTCCCTCGGCCACGCCGCCGCGGTGCATCAGGATGCTTTGCATCCAGCGTTGCACTTGCTGCAGGCGGGGCTCCTCCGCCGAATTGGAATTGGATTCGCTCATCGAACCTCCGGCACGATGTAGGCGATCGGATTGGACACGCCGACCTCATCGACGTCGGCGTCGGATGGCGGCACCACCCGGTCGACCAGGTGCGGCAATTGCTCGTCCATATACTGCTGGGCCTTGAGCACCTCGGCATGCACCACGGGAAATTCCGGGATCCTTGCATCCCATTCCAGCAGCGTCGACGCACCGCCCGTCCGCTGGTGTGCAAGCCGATAGAGCTCCCAGACCGGGTCGATCACGTGATTATCGTGCGTGTCGATGATGTGCGTACGGCAGTCGGTGTGCCCGGCCAGATGGAACTGCACCACCCGTTCCCGCGGCACGTTCTCGATGTACTCGCGCGGGTCGTAGTCGTGGTTGACGCTCGAAACGTACACGTTGTTCACGTCGAGCAGCAGTCCGCACTCGGTCTCCTCGGCCAACTTGGCCAGAAACTCCCATTCATTGAGGGTCGAGCCGGCGAAGGTCACGTACGTGCTGGGATTCTCCAAAACCAGTGGCCGTTCGAGGTAGTCCTGCACGATGCCCACGCGGGAAATTACATGCCGCAGCGTTTCGTCGTTAAGCGGCAGCGGCAGCAGATCGTGGGCATTCAGGCCCAGCACGCCGGTCCAGCAGAGATGATCTGAAATCCAACGCGGCTTGATCTCATCAGCCAGCCGCTTGAGCTTTCGCAGATACTCGAAATCCAACGGGTCCGTGCTGCCGATCGACAGCGACACCCCGTGCATCACGGTGGGGTAGCGCTCGGCGATTTGATCGAGCACGTAGCGCGCCCGGCCAGCCGAGTCCATGAAGTTTTCCGAGATGACCTCGAACCAGTCGACTTGCGGTCGATGTTCGAGAATGTAGGGGAAGTGCACGCTGCGCAGGCCCACCCCCAGCCCCAGGTTTGCATGACCCAGTCGCGCGGGTACCGTCATCCGTTCGCCCCGTAGTAATGAAGCACACGGCACGGGCGAAACATTCTCGCCCGTGCCGTGCAGGTTTTCCGTCAAATGCCAGGACCCGAGCCGTCAGGACTTTTTCGGCGGGGCCGGTCCGACGTCCTTGCCTTCTTTTTTCATCAGCTCTTCGAAGCGCTTGCGGGCCTTCTTCCAGGCTCCACTCGACATGGGAACGCCGCACTCGCCCTTGCCCTTGCATTCGTTTTCGCCCGGCTTCGCGCCGCAACCGCCCTGGCCGCGGCATTCGTTCTTGTAGTGGCAAAGGTGGGCCTTGGCCGTCGCGCAAGCGCCTTGTCCGGCGCAAGCGTTGTCCTTTGTGGCGCCCAGACCTTTGCACATGTTGATGCCGCGGCAGACGTGCGGCTCGCCGAGGATGGGATTCTTGCTCTTGTCCTTCTTGGGCACTTTGTCGTCCGCGCCCAAGGTTGTTTTGCCGAGCGACGCGCCCGCCAACAATCCCCCCACGGCCGCCGCCGTCAAGCGCTGAAAATCACGCCGGTTGACTCCCGAGTTTTCCATCGCCAAGTCCTGTGGTTGAAAGTTCCCGTTGTAGTTCTGACGCTGCGCGGTCCGCAAGGCCCCCGCATTCGCCCCAGGTTAACGTACCATTAGTTTCTCTCCCGTGCCAACCTCGCATTTAGCACACTGCGTGCCAAAAAGGCCCTCGGCGCGGGAAATTTACGTCTCTTTGGCGTCAGAGCAAATGTGCAACGACGCGCTGGCGCCGCATCCGTGGCTTACGGCTCGTTCATCTTCAATTCGGCCGCCAGCACCTTGGCGATCTGGTCGTGCAACTGCTCGAGATGCGCCCGGCTGTAGGCGTCCGGCTCCGCCTTGTTGGCATCGAGTGCCACGGAAATCCGCGCATCAATCGCCTTCAAGTGATGCCGCGCCAAGGCCCGCGCATCGGGCGGAGCTGGTTGCGAATAGTTGTAAAAGATGAAGTTGTAGTAGCTGTACATATCGTTCCGCGGACCGAGCACGATATCGCTCAACCGCTTCACATGCTCGCGCTGCAGATTGCGGCGGATCGTTGAGACGGCCACTTTCGCCTTCTCATCTCCCCCGGCATCAGCCGCCGGCAACTCGGTCCAGATCGAGTCGGTCAAGGCGTCAAACACCTCGGGCAACTTCAGCACATCCTCGCCGTCGCCCGCCAGCAGCTCGGCATTCTGAATCGAGCGCAGCACCTGGCTGTCCAGGAACCGCGACAACACGATCCGCTGGATCGAGAGCACCGTTTCATACAGCGGAAATTGATAGTTGCTGCTGGAGAAGAAGTAGTAATTGTCCAAAAAGTGTTCGGGCGGCAGTCGCTTGAGCAACTCCGGCGAGAATTTGAACGCATCGTCCGAAAGAATCTCCTCCTTGAGCAGCTTGATGGCCTCGCGCTGCTTGGCAACCGGAATTGCTTGCAGCGGAACCTTGGCGTTCGGATCGTCGCGGTGTGCTCGTGAAGTGTACTGGCCGCCGACATATTGGCTGCTGAGATACGCGGCCGACGACAACTCGCCAAGCAACATCGAAAAGGCTTGCCGGGCACGTTGCCAACCCTCTCCCTTGGCGACGACGCGATCCTGCAGCTTGTCGATCGACTCCTTCATCATCCGCACCCGCTGGCTGGCGTAGTCCAGCGGATCGCCGAGATCGTAGGCGTTGATCCGCGGGTCGGGGTTCAACCACATGTCTTCGTCGGTTCCATAGGTCAACTCGTCAGACGAAGACCGGGCCGCAATCTTGGCCAGCTCTTCCTTTTCGTCACCTTTGACCGGCTTGTAGGCGTACTCGATCGCCCAATAGTCGTAGGGACCGATCGTGTCGGAGAAGTAATCCCCTTGTTTTTCGCCCGTCGGGGCGAAATTGGCAGGGGCATAGTCCATCACCGAACCGGTCATGCCGTGTTTGCGCGTGACTTCCGGATTGTTGGCATCTTTCAGGCTGAGGACCGTGCTGGACTTGAAATTGTGGCGCAATCCAAGCGTGTGCCCCACTTCGTGCATCACGACTTCCTTGACCGCCTGCCCCAGGAATTCCTCGGGGACTTTTCCACCGGGTTCGATCTTGCCGCGAGCAGCCAGCATGGCCGCCATCAGACCAATCTGCCGCTGCATCCCTTGCCCCATCATGCAACACTCGCACCCGACCGGCGGTCGAGTTCCGTCCAAGGCGTGCGTGTTGTGGTGGTGCCCATCGAGCCGATGATGGGCCACGTCCGCTTTGAATGCCTCGGCCAGGCGATTGATCTGTTCTTGCTGCCCGGCCATTTCTGGCAGGTAGGTCGAGAACAGCTTGTAAAACGCCTGTCGTTGCCCCTGTTCGAGCAGGCTCATGGCCTCGGGAATGCCGCGCGTCCGCAGGAATTCGCCGCGCCAGTAGCGAATCATGCCTTCGTCAAACACGATATCGGCGTCGAGAATTTGCCCCGTTTTCGGATTCGTTCGCGAGGGGCCCATGGCAAAGCCCACCGAGGTTGTGATCCAGCGGAACGTGTTGTAGCGAATGTCCTCGGGATCGAAATCGTCGAGCTCCGTCTGATCGCGAACCTGAATTGCCTCGATGAACCCCAGCTTTTCAAAGGCCTTGTTCCACTCCAGAATGCCAGCCCGGACGTAAGGACGATATTCGCGGGGAACCGTTTTCTCGACCCAGAACACGATGGGCTTCTTGGGAGGCGATTTCTCCGCGTCCTCGTTGCTCTTTTCCAGGTTCCAGCGGGTGACGTACCGGGTGGCCGGTGTATTGTCGATATCGCTGGAAAAATCGTTCACCGTGCTGAGAAAGTGCCCCACTCGATCGTCGGCCAGTCGCGTCTTGTAGCCGCTGGTGGGCAATTTCGACAAACCGTAGTGGATGACGACTTGAGCGCCTCGTGGGTCGGCGACGCTGTCGTCGCCATAAAAGTAGTAGTAAAAGCCGCCCGCCATGTTGAACACGGCACTGACTTCGATCTCCAGGTTTTCGGGAAACGCCTTGACCTTGGCCCAGGTGCTGCGACTGCGATCGGGCTTGACGCCGATATTTGCCAGGTCGGTCATCAGCAGGTCGGCCAGATCGATCAGCACCTTCTGGCCGCCGTGCTCCTCGGATTTGATCGGCAGCGCCGCGATGACGCTGTCGCTATACGACAATTTGACCGAATCGGCCTGCGGCGAACCGTCTTTCGCGGTCACCTTGACGTTCTTGCGAATGACCAACAGCTTGTCGGCCTTGCGCTGAAAGGTCACGACCCATTGGTTGCCGAAGTTGAGCGTGTCGCCCCCCAAGTACATCAGGCCGGCTCCGCGGGCAATCGAGATCGGCAGGATCAATTCCTTGTCGTATTGATCCTTTTTGATCTCCATCAGGAGCTTTTCCTCCTTCTCGTCATAGTACAGGGGGAATAAGCCCTCCAGTTTCTTGGCGTCCTTGACAACCGTGCTCCACTCGGGGAATTTCGATTTCGACTTCTCGGCTTTTTCGTCCTTTTTGGTTTCGGTGGCCTTGGCCTTGTCGGCACTCTCGTCCGCGGCGTTGGCCTGCGGCGGCGCGCCAATGAGCGAGAGCGCGAACATCCATCCACAACAAAGTGAGCCGATTCGCAAGCGAGCAAAGCGTAACATCGCACTCCTCCCTTCCTGTCTGATCGAACGGAAATGACGCGCGTCAACGATGCGTGGCCGAATGGCCGGGAGGTCAACCTACCGCTAGCGCAGGGGGGAGGTCAACGATTTTGCCTGATGCGGCACGGCTGGGCGGCACCGTTTACGCACAAATAGACGTTCGAACAAACGTCCAGGCACTCGCCGAACAAATCAAGTTGGCTCAAAAAGCCAGTCGGCGAGTAGATGTTACGCGACCCCACGGATCGGCATTCGACAATTACCCGCTGCCTTGCCGCGCGGTGACCCGGTGCTCGATCAAACTTAGGTCAGGCTGTCGAGCCGCCCTTTGCTATCTCCAAGTTCGTCAACCGACGATTCCATTCGATCGAGCATCGACAAATAGAGGTTATTCAGCGGTGTCTCCTGCCCGAAGCGGACGTGGCGATTTGATTTGATCGTGTCGCCGCCACGACCGGCCAACAGGATCGGCAGATCGTCGTGATTGTGTCGGTTGCCGTCGCCGATCCCGCTGCCGTAGAGGATCATCGAGTTGTCGAGCAGCGTGCGATCCGCTTCGTTGATGCCCTTGAGCTTCTCCAGGAAGCGGGCCAATTGCGTCACGTGAAAGCGGTTAATCTCGCGGATCTTCATTTGCTTTTCTTTGTCGCCGCCGTGATGCGACAGGTCGTGGTGCCCATCGGGAATGTCGATAAACTTGTACGAGCGATTGCTCCCCTCGTTGGCCACGACAAACGTCGCCACGCGCGTCAGGTCTCCCTGAAATGCCAACGCCAACAGGTCGTACATCAGCCGGATGTGTTCGGCATAGTCTTCGGGAATACCATCTGGCACTGGAAACTCCGGCGGCGGAGCGTCCGAATTGTCCGCGGCGCCGTTGACGCGGCGTTCGAGTTCGCGCACCGAGGTCAAATACTCGTCGAGCTTCCGCTGGTCCTTGATTCCCAGCCGGGCCTTCAGATCGTGCGCGTCTTCGAGCACGTAGTCGAGCACGCTGCGACGGAAGACCTCGCGCCGCGAGCCGGCTGGCCCCCGTCCGTTCGAGAACAGTCGCTCGAAGGCCAATTTCGGATCGATCTCCTTGGCCTGCGGCGTCGTATCGGTGCGCCAGGAAATGTTGGTCGAGTACGAGCAGCTATAGCCCGAGTCGCAGTTGCCGGCCTGTGCGCCGGGATCGCAACCATATTCGAGCGAGGCGAACTTCGTCCGCTGGCCGACACGCCGCGCGGCAACCTGGTCGACCGAAACGCCGGCCTTGATGTCGGCACCGTGTGTCTTCCGCGGTTGCGTGCCTGTCAAGAAGGCGGCCAGTGCCCGCGCATGATCGCCGGGGCCGTCGCCGTGAGGTCGGGCGTGATCTTGCGCCAAACCGGTTAGCACGAGCAGCCGGTCTTTCACGCCCGCAAGGGGTTCCATGATGTAGGGCAGCTGCCAATCATCGCCTTCGGCCGCGGGCGTCCAATCGGGCATGTGCTTACCGTTGGGCACATAGACGAATGCCATCCGGGTGGGAACCCTTTTATGCTCGCCGGCCAGGGCCAGCGCCGGAGCCATGGCATCCAGCAGCGGTAGCGCGATTGCCGTTCCCATCCCTCGTAGCATCGTGCGTCGCGATAGCTGCCAGCTATTCGTCATGGATCGCTCCTTTTTCCGCGCCGTTTTTGAAATGCGTCGCTGTCAACGATCGCGAGGATCAAACTCGAAAACTTGAAGTCGTTCTCTTTTACGGCCCGGACGATGTCTTCAACGGTACATCGATCACTATACTCGACCCCGCGTCCCAGGCCATAAGTCAGCATTTTTTCGGACAGGCAACGAATAAAATCGTCTTGTCTGGCCAGCAAAATCGATTTCAATTCGCGTGGCCCGGCAAATGATTCGCCACCGGGCAGTTTGCCCGAGGGGTCGATGTCGAACTGCCCGTCCTTGGTCCGCCAGCCGCCAATGCCGTCGTAGTTCTCCAGGCCGAAGCCCAGCGGGTCCATGCGACTGTGACAGACGGCACAGGCCGGATTGGACCGGTGTTGTTCCATGCGTTCACGGAGTGAGCCGGTCAATGCCGCCTCTTCCTTGAGTTCTGGCACGTCGGGCGGTGGCGGTGGCGGCGGCGTGCCAAACAGATTCTCCAGCACCCATTTGCCGCGCTTCACGGGCGACGTGCGGGTCGGATTCGAAGTTACCGTCAACACGCTGGCCTGCGTGAGTACACCGCCGCGCTGCGCCGGATCAAGCTCGACGCGGCGGAACTCCTCGCCCTTGACGTCTGCAATCCCGTAGTGCTCTGCCAGCCGCTCGTTGACGTAGGAAAAGTCGGCGTTGATGAAATCGAGCACGCTCCGGTCATCGCGCATGATGGCGGCGAAAAACAGCTCCGTCTCTTGCCGCATCGCCCGTCGCAGTGCTTCGTCGAAACCGGGATACTTCCCTTTGTCGGGGGCCACAATCTCCAGGTTGCGAAGCTGCAACCATTGGCCGGCAAAGTTTTCGACCAGGACCTGGGCCTTGTTGTCGGCCAACATCCGCCGCACCTGACACTCCAGATTGTCGCCCTGCCGAAGCGTGCCCAAACGGGCGAGCGCGAACAGTTCCTCGTCGGGCATGGTGCTCCATAGGAAATAACTCAAACGCGTGGCCAGTTCAAAGTCGTTGAGCGTGCGGATCGCGTCGGGATTGTTTGGCTCGGGGTCGAGCTCGACGCGAAACAGGAAATAAGGCGATACGAGCATTGCCTGCAGTCCCAGCCCAATAGAAACGTTGAAGTTCTCGCCTTCGCGATCGGCCATCTCCACTAGTTTCAGCACGCGGTTGATCTCATCGTCGCTGACCGGACGTCGAAACGCCCTGCGCATCACGCGGCTGATAATCTCGCGCGCCAATAGCAGCTTGTCCTCCGGTGTGTGCTCGCGTGGAATCACCTGCTGGAAGTTCGCAGGATACGGCCCCATCACTTCGAGATGCTCGATGTACAAGTTGCGGTCGTTGGGTTCCGGCTGCTCGGGCTGGTAGTAGTCGTTTTCAAACACCACCTCGACGGTGTGTCGGCCGCCACGCGTCGTCAGCCACCCCTCGTAGGTTTGTCTCTGGCCGTCGACCGCCCGCACGTCAAAGCGGCGGACCAGCTTCTTGTCGAGGTAGACGGCCATCCGCACCGGTTCGTCGCCCGCCTGGTCGCCCCAAGCGCGGACGCGAAACATGTAGACGCCGGTGCCGAACATACGAATCTTGGTATTTACTTCAATTTCGCTGCTGCTGACGATTCGGGCGCCGCCGTCAACAATCTGGCCGCCGTTGATTTCATTGGTCACCAGGTTGGCCAGATCGGTGCCCAGCACGCGGGCCGAAATCGCCTCGGCGGCGGCCAGATACTTTTCCAACAGAATTGGCGGCATCGAAAGCACGTCGCCAATATTGTCGAAACCGTAGCCGACGTCGTCCGACGGGAAGTCATCGGCCGGATGGAAGTCGACGCCCAATAGGTCGCGAATCGTATTGTTGTATTCATTGCGGTTCAGCCGCCGAATCGTTACGCGTCCGGGATCACGCTCGTCGCCACAGCCGAACTGGGCCAACTGCGCGTCAATCCAGGCCGTGATCTGTTCCCGCTCATTTGGCTCAAGCTGCGGCTGGTCCTCGGGAGGCATTTCGCCGTCGTGCAATTTACGCGTGATCTTCTCCCACGTCTGACGATCACCGGCCACGTCCACGCGAGCCAGAGGCTTGTCAAACTGCAAACCGCCGGTCGGCTCTTCTCCTGTGTGGCAGTCGCCGCAGTATTTCACTACCAGTGGCGCAACCTGGCCGCGGAATTGAGAAATCGAATCTGCCTGCGGACCGCTGGTCTCGTCTGCAAGCACGTCGGTCGCGCAGCACAGTGCGACCACTTGCACGATGAGATAACAAACAGGCCGAGGCATGAGCCGAGATCCAAGACGATAAAGGCAAGTTTGAGCGGGCATGCGTTAGGCGGGGAGAACCGAGGCGGGGCAGGGTTGGGCTCCCTCCGGCTGGCTCGCCGCACCGACTCGCTCGCCGCCATGCCCAATCTGCTACTTCACATCATATCAAATCCGGTCCATATGACCAAGTTTTGATTCTGTGAGGCCGTGCCGCCCCGGTAATCGTCAAGACCGTTTCCACCTTGACAACGGAGTCGCGACCACGGCTTTGGCGCCGCAAGAGTTCTTCTCAATGGATCACAATGACGGGAATTCTCACGGCCCATACCTCTCCAAATACCCCGCCACCGAGAGCTTCCGCGCCGTGTTCTCCGAGCTCATGTAGCGGACCTTGCCGAAGATCTTGCGCTCAGGGCCCCAGGGGCGGTCGTAGCGGCCCAGGCACCAGAAGATGCCGGAGTAGGAATTCGGGTCGCGGCCGTCGACGGCGTACTTGTTGTTCAACTCCAGCATCACGGCCAGTGCTTCGCGCGGCGAGGGGGTCCACTCCAGGATCTTCTTGCCCCACAGCATTCGCAGGTAGTTGTGCATTCGGCCCTCGCGCACCAGTTGCCGCTGCGCGGCGTTCCACAGCGGATCGTAGGTCTCTGATCGCTCGAGTTGCCGCAAGCTGTAGATCCGTTGTCGTCGGTCGCGGGCGTGCTTTTCGAGCGTCGTGCGAGCCCAATCGGGAAGCGACTCGTACTGGTTGTAGTCGTCGCGATGTGCGCACATGTTGTAGCCCAGCTCGCGCCACGTGACGAGCTCATCGAGGAATGCCTCGGCCGCCGAGCTTGCGCCCACCATCCTTCGCGCTTGCCGGAAGCCTTGCGCGCGAGCTTCCGAGGATTCCATTTTTCGCGCTGCATCAGCTTCTGAAAAACTTCGTGCACCGCGATATGCCCAAAATGCAGATAAGGAGACAGCCCACTGGTGACCTGGACATCGGGCTCGTTGCGGAGGTCGGCATAGTGCTGGAGATTCCGGTCCAGAAAGCGCTTGAGCGTCTTCCCCGCGGCCCGGGCCCCGCCGGCGAACGACGCGGGACCCACGCGGTGATCAATCGGCAAGCTGGCCAGACCGCCGCCAGCGAGCAGCTTATCGAGATTCGCGGCGGGCCAACGCTTGGTAATCGTCGGCGGCAGTTTGGATAGCACCGGCAACTTAATGCGCGAAAGGGGAGCATTCTTGGGCGCCGCTTCCAGGTGCCGCGGCAGATACTTCTGCAAGAAACGACGGAACTGATAAGCACTGCTGAATACCTGGTCGGTGGCATGCAGCGGGAGCAACCCGTTGGAGTCGACCATCTCGACGTGTACGTCCAATCGTCGCGCCGCGGCCGTAACCATGCGAGGCAGAAAGAATGCCGGAAAATCGTCGGTCACGACAACGCACGCACGTTCGGCCAGCGCGGTCAACAGCCCCTTGTCGGCATCCTCCGCGGGTTCGACGTACGGATAGTACAAAGCCGGCGCACCGTTGAGATCATCGCGGTTGTCGACCATTCCCTCGATGACAAACCGATGCAATCGGTCGCTGGCATACAGATAGCCGACCCGGAGCGGCTCGAAAACAACGAGCGGCTTATCAAGGCGGCGGGCCCAACCAATCGCCCGATCGAGCGCAAAGTTCCATCGCGTGCGCCGCGTGGCGATCATCCAATACAGCACGTACTGGCCGCCGTCGCGAAGTGCCGCCTCGTTGGCCGGCCGCACGCGCCAATTCTCTTCAGTTGCCTCGCCACGATCGCTCATGTTTGCCGCGCCGAGAAGTCCTCGACCGCCTACTTTTCGTCGAACCAATCGGGAGGAATCTCGAGCGACCAGACTTCGCTTGAAAGCGGACGGGCGTGGCCGCCGAGCACCCAGATCTTATCGCGCCACACGAGCGCCGAATGTTCGTGGCGCTCCTTCCAGATGGTCGCTGATGAAAGCTGCTGCCAATCGCCGCCGTCGCGCGAATACCACACATCGCCCAGGTTGCGCGAGGGGTTGTTGGCCCAGCCGCCGAGGATCCACATCCGCTCGCGGTAGGTCACTGCCGAGAACCACAGCCGCGGTTCCCACGGCGCCTTGGCGGTCACTTGTTCCCAGTTCACGCCGTCGCGGCTGCTCCATACGTCGTTGTAGGCCTCGTAGGTGGGCACGTAGTTGCCACCGCCCAACACGTACATCTGGTCGTTCAAGACGACGGCCTGATGATACGCTCGGGGTGCCCAGCCCGCATGCTCCGTCGCACAAGTCCAATGCTTGCCGTCGGCACTGGACCAGACATCGTTCTTCAGGTCGGACGAGTCGCCGAAGTAATAATCTTCGGTGCCGCCCAGGATCCACATTTGGCCCTTGAACACCACGGTGGCCGCGGCCAACCGAGGCGTCCAGCCGGCCGCGGCCGTCGCTTGCGTCCAATTCTTTCCGTTGGTGCTCGACCAGACTTCGTTGCCAGCTTCGTGTCCCGGCATGCGGCCGTTGTACCAACCGCCCATCATCCACATGCGATCCTTGAACGCCAGACTCATCGACAAGTCGCTGTGCCGCCAAGGCGCTTCACCGGTGGCAAGTTCCCAGTGCTGGCCGTCGCCGCTGCTCCACACGTCGCGGGGAGCGGGTTTGAACGAATCGAACCAGCCGCCCAAGACCCACAACCGATCGCGAAAGACGACCTCGCCTTGCGAATCGCGGGCTTGCCACGGCGCCGCTTTGCTCACGAGTTGCCAGTTAGGAGCCGGTTTCTCAGCGGTCGCGGTCGCGCTCAAGCAAACCACGACACCAAACGCCAGAATCGCCTGCCGCATTCGCCAAACCTCAGTTGCCGTAAAGGACGTGTCCGAGCGCCGCCTCGAGCTCAGGGTATTTGAACACGTATCCCGCCTCAAGCAACCGGGCCGGTCGTACGCGCTGGCCGCTCAATAGCAGCTCGTCTCCCATCTCGCCAAAAACAAGTTTCGCCGCGAAACCCGGCATCGGGAAGATGGTCGGCCGCGACAGAACGCGGCCTAACGTTTTGGTGAACTCGGCATTGGTGACCGGCTCCGGGGCCACAATGTTTGCCGGTCCAACCAGCGACTCGCTATTCAAGCAATGAACGATTGCTCCAACGACGTCGTCGATCGCAATCCAGCTCATATATTGACCGCCGCTGCCAATCTTGCCTCCCAGACCCAGCTTGAACGGCGTCAGCATCGTCGCCAACGCGCCCCCCTGTTTGCTGAGGATCACGCCAAAGCGGGTCATCACAACCCGAATGCCAGCTTCGCGGGCCGGTTCGGTCGCTGCTTCCCAATCGCGGCAAACGCTCGACAAGAAGTCGCCGCTGCCAGTCGAACTCGTTTCGTCGAGCGCCTCGTCGCCGCGCGAGCCGTAGTAGCCGACCGCCGAGGCATTGATCAACACCCGCGGCTTCGGTTCCAAACCGGCCAGGGCCTTGGCGATCGTCGTCGTCGAATCGACCCGGCTCTGGCGAATCGCTTGCTTGCGCCGTTCGTTCCAGCGGCCCGAAGCGATGCTTTCGCCAGCCAGGTTCACCGCGGCGTCGCAGCCGCTCAGAGCCTCGGGGTCGACGTAGCCCTCGATGGGATTCCAAAATGCCGTGCCGGCTTGGAGCTTCGCTTTGTCACGTGTCAGGCCGACGACCTGATGGCCCTGAGCTTTCAGTTCGGGCACGAGCCGCGAGCCGACGAGGCCCGATGCGCCGGTAACGAGTATTTTCATAACGTGCCCTTCGTCCTCACGCTGACGTTGGTGCATATCGTGTGCCGCCGGAAGTATAGCACGATGGTTGTAACCGTTTGGCCGTCGTGGCCGTCACTGACAATCCGGCCGCCGCGGGCAATCAGCAGTTGTCGCCCGGAGCCTCAGGTGCGATATTCGGCGGTTTGGAGCCTCGTCGCGTCCGTTCGCCAATCCGGAGATTCTCTGAGCCATGTCGCCGCGTGTTTACAATTTCTCGGCCGGTCCGGCCGTCTTGCCGGTCAAGGTATTGATGGAAGCCCAGGCCGCGGTCAGTGAGTTACCGGGCGTCGGTTCGTCGATCCTCGAAATCAGTCACCGCTCAAAGGCCTTTGGCGCGGTGCACGAAGAAGCCAAGACGCTGCTTACCGAGCTGCTGAATATCCCGTCGGACTACAGCATCCTGTTCCTGCAGGGCGGTTCCAGCCTGCAGTTCACCATGGTGCCGATGAACCTCCGCGGCGAAACGCAAACCGCCGACTATATCCTTACCGGCAGCTGGGGCAAGAAAGCCTTGGCCGAAGCCCAGCGATTGGGCACTGCCAACGTCGTCTGGGACGGCAAGGCCGACAATTACTCGCACCTGCCCGAACCGGCCAACCTGAAGTTCACCTCTGGCGCGGCATACGCCCACTTCACTGACAACGAGACAATTCAGGGCGTGGAATTCAAGAGCGAGCCCGATGCCGGATCGATTCCGCTGGTCTGCGACACATCGTCCAATTTCCTCTCACGTCCGATCGACGTGAGCCGCTACGGAATGATCTACGCTTGCGCAAAAGAACGCGGGCATCGCTGGCGTCACGGTCGTGATCGTTCGCAACGACCTGCTAGAGCGGGTGCCGAAGAACCTGCCGCCGATGCTCGACTACCGCTTGCAGGCCGAAAACGATTCCTTATACAACACGCCTCCGGTGTTTGCCGTCTACGTGCTGATGCTCGTGGCCCGGTGGCTGAAACAGGATGTCGGCGGCCTGGAAAGCATGGCCCGGCGGAACCAGGAGAAAGCGAAGCTGCTGTACGACGTGCTCGACGCCCATCCCGATTTTTACCGCGGGCATGCCCGCCCCGATAGCCGTTCGCAAATGAACGTCACCTGGCGCATGCCCAGCGATGAACTCGAAGGCGAGTTCATCAAGGCCGCGAAACAGCGCGACCTGGTCGATCTGAAAGGACACCGTAGCGTCGGCGGAATCCGAGCCAGCATCTACAACGCCATGCCTAAAGAAGGCGTACAGGCCCTTCGCGACTTGATGCTCGAATTTCACGGCAAGCATGCCCAGTAGTGAGACGAGTGCCGGTGGATGAACATCCGCCGGTTCGCTCGCCGGGTAAAATTCACCACGTTCTCGACTAATGCCCTGGCCGAGGGAGTTTCCGCCATGCTTCTGAAGGAATTCAATTGGAAAAAGGAGATTCTGCAATCCACCGAGCCCGTGTTGGTGGATTTTTGGGCACCCTGGTGCGGGCCGTGTCGGATGATGACGCCGGCCATCGAGTCGTTGGCCAAGGACTTCAAAGTGGCCAAGGTCAACGTCGACAAGAATCAGGAGTTGGCCAGCCACTACGGCATCTCGTCAATTCCCGCGCTACTCATCTTCAAAGACGGCCGCATCGCCAGGCAACACGTTGGCGTTGTTCCCGAACAAACACTCCGCGCCGAGTTGGAACAGTTGCGCTGATAGGCGATTATCGTCCGGCGCTCGGGTGCCATGCTTGCAAAGTGCAAGCATGCTCTTCCGTCGAGCGGTATCAAGGCAAGAAGATCGCAGAAGCGTTTGACGCTATGGAACTTTCATCCTGGGGCATGCTTGCGAAGCGCAAGCATGGCACCCTTTGTCACTGCAACGGACTTACAAAAAGGCCTTCAGACGTTTAACCGCGGCACTGAATCACGGTCGATCGGCAGCGGTTCGCTGCCGCCCGATTCCCAGGCTAGCGCACTCGACCACTGCCAATCGACAGTTCGCTGGACAAGGCCTCTGCGCACTGGATTGTTGTGGACGTATGCGATCTTCTCATGGATATCGGCAACCGATCGCAGGTTCCGATCGTATCCTCCGCCGCGCTGCCAGAATCTATAGCCCCACGTTCCGTTGGTCCGCACGACTTTGAGCCGGTCGAGAAACGCCGGATTGTTCCGTTCCAACCAGGAAAACGCACGGCGTGCCACGGACTGCTTGAGCGACTTGAGAATATCGCGAATTCGATGTTCAGGCCTTGGCAAAACGACCAGATGCACATGCTCGGGCATGACAACATACGCCCAGAGATCGAAATCTGCCCGGTCGCGGCCATTCCTGAGGGCATCAAGCAACCATTGACACGAACGTCGACGCGAAAGCAGCGGCAGCCGCTGGTAACACGAAAACGTCAGGAAATGAGCATCCCCCGGTACGTCGTATCGCCGGCAACGTTTGCGATGTGCCTGGGTCATGGGCGTATTTTCATGCCGGCAGGACTTCGTGTAAAGCAAGAGAGACGACTTAAACTTGCCGGGTGCCGGGTGCCATGCTTGCGCTTCGCAAGCATGCCCCAGGATGAAAGTTCCACAGCGTCAAACGCCTCTGCGATCTTCTTGCCTTGCTCGAAGGAAGAGCATGCTTGCGAAGCGCAAGCATGGCACCCAGTTATGGATGACACGCCATCGATGCGACGGGTCCCGATTTTCCTTGCGCCGACCGGCACGATTCGCACCTTCAAGACAAGCCGGGCGCCGGGTATCATAACCGGCTTGCCTGACGCACGCGTTCGGCCGGACCTTCCACGACAGCGTACAATTGGGCGTTGAACTCGCGGCGCTCCAAACATCGATAGCTGGAAAGATTGCCATGGAGACTCAATTGGTAGTGCTGGGCGGCGGACCCGGCGGGTATGCGGCCGCGTTCATGGCCGCCGATATGGGCATGCAGGTCACGCTCGTCGAAGCCGAATCGCGGCTGGGCGGCACGTGCCTCCTCAAAGGCTGTATTCCCTCCAAGGCCCTGTTGCACGTCGCCCGCGTCATCAGCGAATCGCACGAAATGAACGAATGGGGCGTGAAGTTCGAATCGCCCCAGATCGACGTCGACACGATGCGCGCCCGCAAGGACAAGGTCATCTCCGACCTGAGCGGCGGCCTGTCCCAACTGGCCAAGCGCCGCAAGGTGCAAGTGATTCATGCCCGGGCCACGTTTCTCAATTCTCAAACGCTTAAGCTCGAAGGCGTCGAAGGGGACGACAAACTGGTCTTCGAGCATTGCATCCTGGCCAGCGGTTCGATTCCGGCCATGCCCGGCGCCTTCAAGCTGAACTCCGACCGGGTAATGGATTCAACCGGCGCGCTAGCGCTGCAAGACGTGCCCGAGACCCTGCTGGTAATTGGCGGCGGATACATCGGCCTGGAACTGGGAACAGTCTACGCGGAACTCGGCACGAAGGTGACGGTTGTCGAACTAACTCCCACGCTGCTGCCGTTGGCCGATCGTGACCTGGTCAAACCGCTGGAAACGCGGCTGAAGAAGATCTTCGCCAACATCTACCTCAACACCAAGGTTGCCAAGGTCGCCGAAGGTCAGGACGTGATCGACGTCACCTTCGAAGACGAGAACGGCACACGCACCGAATCGTTCAGCCGCGTGCTGGTGTCGGTCGGCAGGCGGCCCAACAGTGCCGGGCTCGGGCTGGAAAACACCGACGTCGAGATCGACGAAAAGGGCTTCGTTGTCATCGACGACCAATGTCGCACGGCCGACGAACATATATCGGCGATCGGCGACGTTGCCGGCGAGCCGATGCTTGCGCACAAAGCCTCGCATCAAGGCAAGGTGGCCGTTGAAGCGCTGCTGGGCGAGCCGGCTGTGTTCGAACCCTTGGCCATTCCGGCCATCGTGTTCACCGACCCGGAGATTGCCTGGGCCGGGCTCACCGAAAACGACGCCCAGGCGCAAGGCGTCGAACATGAGGTGGTAAAATATCCTTGGGCGGCCAGCGGCAAGGCGCTTGCGCTGGGCCGCACCGAAGGTTTCACGAAGTTGCTCATCGATCCCGAGAGCGAACGGATTTTGGGGATCGGCATCGTGGGCGTTAGCGCCGGCGACATTCTGACCGAGGGCGTGGTGGCCATCGAAATGGGGGCCACGGCCCGCGATCTGGCCGAATCGATCCACCCGCACCCAACGCTGAGCGAAACGTTGGGTTTTGCGGCCGAAGCGTTCCTGGGCACGGCCACCGAAATCTACAAACCGCGCACACGCGCAAAACATAAGAAAAAGTCATCCTGTTAACCACAAAGGGACTGTGCCGCATGGACTTACAGCCCTTTACCAAATTGGGCCGGCGGGGGATAATTCAGCCGTTCGGTGGTTCCCACCGAACCGGTCGCTGCTGCCGCTGTTTGTGACCGCACGCCCCCGGCGGAGGCACTCAAAGTCCGTTGAACAGTTCGACGGACTGCGTCATCGCATGGACGCGATGAAAAGCTGCGACACCGGTCGCCAGCTCGTCGGACAATTCGATCTCCCCAGTGCTATGGAGCCAGGCCATGTCGCAAGCTGACACGATTCCCTCGCATGCGGACACCGATCCGCTCGAAACGGCCGAATGGCTCGAATCGTTGCGGAGCGTCCTGGAGAATCAAGGGCCCGAACGCGTCAGCTTTTTGCTCGGCGAGTTGAGCGAAGCGGCACATCGCGAGGGGGTTGAATTGCCGTTCACGGCCACGACCCCCTACATCAACACAATCGCCGCCGACAAGCAACCACCCTACCCCGGCAATCGCGAACTCGAGCGCCGCATCAAGAGCATCATCCGCTGGAACGCGATGGCCATGGTCACCCGGGCCAACAAGGCCCACGACGGCATCGGTGGCCATATTTCGACGTTCGCCTCGGCGGCCACGCTCTACGAAGTGGCCTTCCACCACTTCTTCCGCGGCAAAGGAGACGACTACTCCGGCGATCAGATTTATTTCCAAGGGCACGCCGCCCCGGGAATGTATGCCCGCGCGTTTCTCGAGGGCCGCATCGACGAGCAGCACCTAGTCAACTTTCGGCAGGAACTGGAAAAAGGGGGCGGACTTTCCAGCTACCCGCATCCCTGGCTGATGCCGGGCTTCTGGGAATTCCCGACCGTGTCGATGGGTCTGGGGCCGATCATGGCCATCTATCAGGCCCGCTTCAACAAGTACCTGCACGACCGTGGCATCAAAGACACCTCGGGCCAACACGTGTGGGCATTCCTGGGCGACGGCGAGACCGACGAGCCCGAATCACTTGGCGCGATTACGCTGGCCGGTCGCGAACAACTCGACAACCTGACGTTTGTCATCAATTGCAACCTGCAGCGGCTGGATGGTCCCGTGCGCGGCAACGGCAAGATCATCCAGGAACTCGAAGGTACTTTTCGTGGCGCTGGCTGGAACGTCATCAAGGTCGTGTGGGGCGATAGCTGGGATCCGCTGCTGGCGAAAGATAAACACGGCTTGCTCGTTCGCCGCATGAACGAAGTCGTTGACGGCGAGTTCCAGAAATACACGGTCATGCCCGGCGAATACATTCGCGAGCACTTCTTTGGCAAGTATCCCGAACTGCTGCAAATGGTTCGGGCCATGTCGGACGAGGAGCTCAAGAAGCTCCGCCGTGGTGGGCACGATCCTGAAAAAGTGTTCGCGGCCTACCAGGCCGCTATCGCGTGCAAGGGCCGCCCGACCGTAATCCTGGCCAAAACCATCAAAGGCTATGGCCTGGGTGAAGCCGGCGAAGGCCGCAACGTCACGCACCAACAAAAGAAGCTTGGCGACAAGGAACTGCGCGAATTCCGCAGTCGCTTCGGCATTCCGATTTCGGACGACGAAGTCAGCCAGGCGCCGTTTTATCGACCCGCCGAAGACAGCGAGGAGATCCAGTACCTCAAGCAGCGCCGCGAGGCTCTGGGGGGTTTCGTCCCGGCACGTTCGACAAAGCCCGTCAACAGCCAGATGCCGCGGATTCAAGGCTATGAGGACTTCCTCGAGGGGAGCGGCGAGCGCGAGGCTTCGACTACGATGGCGTTCGTCGGTTTCCTGAGTAAATTGCTCAAGGACGAGAAAGTCGGCAAGTACATCGTGCCGATCGTGCCCGACGAATCGCGAACGTTCGGCATGGAAGGCCTCTTCCGACAGTGCGGCATCTACGCGCACGCCGGTCAGCTCTACGAGCCGGTCGATGCCGGCATGCTCACTTACTATCGCGAGGCAAAAGACGGGCAGCTGCTCGAAGAGGGCATTACCGAAGCCGGTTCGATGTCGAGCTTCATCGCCGCGGGCACTGCCTACTCGACACACGGAATCAACATGATTCCGATGTTCATCTACTATTCGATGTTCGGCTTCCAGCGCATCGGAGACCTGGTGTGGGCCGCCTGCGACAGCCGGTCCAAGGGGTTCATGCTGGGCGGCACGGCCGGACGCACGACGCTGGCCGGCGAAGGCTTGCAGCACCAGGACGGGCAAAGCCTGCTCAACGCCTTGGCCTTCCCCACGGTGCGGGCTTACGACCCGGCATTTGCCTACGAAACGACGCAAATCGTGCTCGACGGCATGAAGCGGATGTATGAAGACGGCGAGGACGCCATCTACTACATCACGCTGTACAACGAGAACTACCGCCACCCGTCCATGCCCGAGGGCGTGGAAGAAGGGATTCTCCGCGGCATCTACAAGTTCGGCAGCAAGAGTGCGGGCAAAGACCGTCCGCACGTGCAACTGTTCGGTTCGGCGCGATCTTGCGCGAAGCCCTGCGAGCCCAAGAAATCCTCTGCGACCGGTATCAGATTTCGTCGACGGTTTGGAGCGTGACCAGCTATACCGAGTTGGCACGCAATGCACAGGCCGTCGAACGCTGGAACATGTTGCACCCCACTGAAAAACCGCGGCAAAGCTACATCGAGCAGGTGCTGGCCGGGGAGCAGGGACCGTTCATTAGCGCCAGCGACTACGTACGTGCCTTGGCCGAACAGATCGGGCCGTACGTGCCCGAGGGCTTGTTCCCGTTGGGCACCGATGGCTTCGGTCGGAGCGAGGACCGCTCGAGCTTGCGACGTCACTTCGAAGTCGACGCCGAAAGCATTGCCGTTGCTGCACTCTATCAACTTTCGAAGCGGGGGTGCATAGATTCGAACCACGTGGCAGCCGCCATTGAGGAACTCGGGATCGACCCGGACAAGATCGATCCCGCCCGCGCCTGATCGGCCGCGGGCAGAGCGACCTGGCGATCGAAAACGCCTTAACCGACGAACATACATTGGATTGCAAACGCCCGGCGAAAGCACGGCGAGCGACGGAGTCTCAAGCACATGGCGACCGATTTCACTGTCCCCAACCTGGGTGAGAATGTTGACGAGGGGGACATCGTCAAGGTGATGGTCCACGAAGGCGACGAGATCGCGGCCGACCAGAGCGTGATGGAGATCGAAACCGGCAAGGCCGTGGTCGAACTCCCTTGCCCTTACGCCGGCAAGATCATCAAGGTCCACGTTGCGGAAGGCTCCAAAGTCAAGGTCGGCGATCCGCTGTTGACGCTCGAAGGAGGCGACGGCAAATCCAAAGCCGATAGCGGAGCAAAGGCCAAGGCCAAAGCCCCGGCGGCCAAAAAAGAGGAATCGCGCCCCAAACAGGCGACCGAGCAGAAGCAGACCGAATCCGCCGAGCAGCCGGTTGTCGAGGTCGAGGCGGAGCAGCCGGCTGCCAAGACGCCGGCCAGCAAGAAAGCTTCGCCGCCGCCGGCGGCCAGCACCGCGCCGGGCAAGACGCCGCCAGCAGGACCGGCCACCCGGCGGCTGGCCCGCGAATTGGGCGTCGATTTGACGATCGTTGCCGGCAGCGGGCCGCACGGTCGTATTACCGAAGACGACGTCAAGGCCGCCGTTCGCGAGAACGTCGCCGCTCCGCGACCTTCACCGTCCGCGGCGCTTCCGCCCGGCACCGACGCGAAAGACAATTGGGGCTTCGTCCGCAAGCAAAAGCTGACGGCCATCCGCAAAGCCATCGCCGTCAACATGGCCAAGTCGCATGCCACGATTCCCCCCGTCACCAACTTCGACGACGCGGACATCACCGAGCTCGAACGGATTCGCAAGGGGGGGCTTGCCGATTATGTCGGCACCGACATCAAGCTGACGATGATGCCCTTTGTCATGAAAGCCTGTGCCCAGGCCCTCAAACTCCATCCGATGGTCAATGCCTCGGTCGACCTGGAGAAGGAAGAGCTGATTTACAAGCAGTACGTGAACATCGGCGTGGCCGTCGACACCGAGCGCGGTCTGGTCGTGCCGGTCGTTCGCGACGTCGACCGCATGAGCATTCCCAATATTGCCCGGGCGCTCACGGAGGTGACCGAAAAAGCACGCAAGGCGCAGTTCAAGCTCGACGATCTCAACGGCGGCACGTTCACGATCAGCAACCTGGGCGCGGTCGGTGGCACCTACTCGACCCCGATTATCAACCCGCCGCAGGTGGCCATTTTGTTGCTGGGCCGTTCGCGCAAGCTGCCGGTGGTGACCGAGGGAGACAAGATCGAAGTTCGGTTGATGATGCCCTTGAGCCTCACCTACGACCATCGCGTCGTCGACGGAGCCACGGCCGCTCGCTTCCTCAACGAGGTCATCAACTACCTCAAAGTTCCCGGCCGCTTGCTGCTGGCGCCCTGACGCCGGTCCGTGCCTACTTGCGTGCGTAAGCCGCGGCAAGCAGTTCGCGGTCGAATTGCTTCGGTACCTGGCCTTCGGCCGCGTACAGGTACAGGGCGGCCAGGATGATCGTATTGAGCGCCGCGGAAACGAGCGAGATCACGATGATCAACAAGACCGTGACGCCAATCCCCACGGCCGCCGCGACGACATTGCCCGAAAGCATCCCCAGCGCGGCGGGCAGAAGCGCCAGCAACGTCGCGGCAAACACGATCAGGCCGATGCCGAATTGAGCGACGATCGATTCGCCCCACGCCTTGCGGAGGATGGCGAACGAACGCTTCACCGCCGTGATTGGCCCCACCCCTTCGACGACCAACACGGGCACGACAAAATACGTGGCGATCGCCCAACCGGCTCCGAGCAGACCGGCGGCGAGCTGGCCCAACTTTTCCGAGCGCGATTCGATCGCCTTGAGCAGCACGCCCACCGTGGCACTCACCAGTGCCCAACCCGCAATTTGCGGCAGCCGGCTCATCGCGGCGCTCAATCCGTCAGACACCGTGGCATCGCCACCGTGAAAACGGATAACCGCGCAGCTGATCAGCGCCGAATTGAAAAACACAATCACGAAGTAGTTCACGAAATAGAACGCGAACAGCAGCGCGTAGGCCAGTGGATCCTGTGGCAATTTGTTCCCTTCGTCGAGCAGCGACAGTCCGTAGCCGCTGACCCAAACCGGCACCGCGAAACTGGCGGTCACGAGCATGCACGCGATTCCACTAAACAGTGGAAACACGAGCAGCGATTTTTCTTCCTGGAGTACGTGCCAGCTTTGCTTGGTCAGCTCGATACCTCGCGAAATGCGTTCGAACATCGCGATATCTCCTTGGGTACTCAGCTCTGAAATCGGGCCGCTGAAATTCTCGATCTGAACGCCTACAGTATACGTCAGGTCTCAGGCTGCGTAGACTGCACATTGTCGAATTCATCACTCCGGCCCAGGCAGCCGCAGCACGCCGTGCGAATAAGAATCATGATGGGAAAAACTCTGGCCCGTGGCGGGCAAATTCTGCTGGCATTGTCAATCATGCTGGGCGCCGCCACCGCCGTGCGTGCCGAACAGCCCTATCGCGTTGGCCGGGCCATCCGCGATATCACCGGTCCGCCGGTCGGCATCAAGATGCTCGGCTATGTGCGCCCGGATCAGATCACCGAGGGGATTCATCTGCGGCAATATGCCCGCACGTTTGTGATCGCCGATCGCGATGCCAAGAAGCACCTGGCCATCGTCACCACGGACTTGCAGAGCGTGACGCACTCGATGGTGTTGTCGGTGCTGGAAAAACTCGCGGCGGAAATCGGCGACGTTTACCACCTCGACAACCTGGTTCTCGCCGCCACGCATACCCACGCCGTGCCTGGCGGCTATTGGCACAACGGCGCCGACTCACCGCTGGGCGCGCCGTTCAACCCAGAGCATTTCCAGCAGTTGGTCGATGCGATTGCCGACTCGGTCGTCGCGGCCCACCGCGATTTGAAGCCGGCTCGTATCCTGATCGCCGTCGGTGACGTGGAAGCGGGCGGCGCCCAGCGTTCGCGAGCGGCCTATCTCGAAAATCCGCAGGCCGAACGCGACAAGTATCCGGCCGACATCGACACGCGAATGATCCTGCTCAAGTTCGTGCGCGACGGCCAGCCGATCGGCATTCTCAACTGGCATGCCGTGCATCCCACCTCCATGAGCTATCACAATCGGCTCATTTCGAGCGACAACAAGGGCTACGCCGCCCTTGCGTTCGAGCGTTGGTGGAATCGCGAACACGCCCAGACGCAGGATCAAAATGGGTCCTTCGTCGCGGCGTTTGCTCAAAGCAATTGCGGCGACGTCACGCCCAACCTCACGCTCAAGCAGCGCGGCCCCGGCAAGGACGAATTCGAAAGCACCAGGATCATGGGCGATCGCCAGTGCGCGGCCGCCATTCGCCTGTTCGACTCGGCCACCGAGGATCTGGCCGGACCGATCGACTACCGTCAAGCGTATGTCAACTTCGGCGCGCTGGTCGTTCGCGACGCCTGGACGGGACACGGCGATCAAACCACGGGACCGGCTGCCTACGGCTACTCCTTTGCGGCCGGCTCCACCGAAGACGGCGGCGGTCAGCCGCTGCTGTTCAAGGAGGGCATGACCAGGCCCGACAAGCTCATCGAAACGCTGGCCAAACAGGTGGTGCCCGTAGCGCCGCCCAGCGACGAAGTCCGCGCCGCCCATCGGCCCAAGCCGATCCTGTTCGCTCCGGGAGCCGTCGACCCGCCGCTGCTGCCGAACGTCATTCCCCTCGGCGTCGCCCGCGTTGGGCAGCTTGCGCTGGCGATCGGGCCGGCCGAGTTCACCACGATGAGCGGCCGCCGCTTTCGCCAGGCGATCGAGCAATCGCTGCCGGACGTAAAATACGTCGCCGTCGCCGGCTATGCCAATGACTACGTCGGTTATGTCGCCACGCGCGAAGAATACGAAATCCAACACTACGAGGGAGCCGCCACGCTCTACGGTCCCTGGACGCAGGCCGGCTACGCCCAGGAATTCGCGCGCCTCGCGGCCGACATCGCGGCCGCTCGACCCTCGGCCACCGAACCGCCACCGGCCGATGTGCGCGGCGCGGTTCGTCCGACCCAACTTGGAACGCCCGCCGATGATGCGCCAACCGCCGCCCAGTTCGGCGATGTTATCGCGGATGTCAGCGAGGTCTGTTCGCCTGGCGATGCCGCCAGCGCGTCGTTTTGGAGCGGACATCCCCAAAACGATTTCCGTTGCGAGCGCATTTATGCGACGATCGAACGGCAGCAGGACGGCGCCTGGCAGCCGCTCGCCATCGACGGTGATTGGGAAGTTCGACTTTGCTGGAAGCAGCCGCCGGAAAATCGCAGTCGCACGGCGCCTTTCGTGTGCCGCATCGATTGGCAAATCCCGAAAGAGACCCAGCCGGGTACCTATCGAATCGTGCATCGCGGAGTGTACAAAACGGCCGATGGCGAAGTGCATCCGCTAACGTGCATGTCCCGCGCCTTCCGTGTTCAATAGCATTCATGGCACCGCACTTGGAGTCGCTCGCGTGAATCCGATTGCCCGATCTCTTGGCATGACCGTCCTTGTGGCGGGGCTCGGTCTGGTGACGCTCGGCGCCGCCCATGCCCAGGCCGACGACGCAAAGGCCGCCGCGGAAAGCGAGCCGGCAAACCTCAAAATCCTGACCTGGAACGTCCAAATGCTTCCCACGTCTCCGCCGGTGGAGCCGTTGCAAAGGGGCCAGGCCATGCGAGCGCCGTGGATCATCGAGTTTCTGAATGCCCAGGACTACGACGTGGTCGTGTTGCAAGAGGTCATCGACAAAAAGATAACGGAACGGCTCAAGGAAGGTCTCAAGGAGAAATACCCCTACCTCGTTTCGGTCGATTCCAAGCGGGGCATCGCCGCCTGCAGCGGCGGCATTCTTTTCGCCGGCAAGATTCCACTGAAATACGTCGACCACATCGTCTACAAAAATCTTACCGGCGTGGACGCCTTGGCCGAGAAGGGCTGCGTGTTGGTTGAAGCGGAAAAAGACGGCCTCCGGTTTCAAATCGCCGGCACGCATTTGCAGGCCGGCGACGATGAAGCCCGGGATAAGGAAATCCCGGAAATCGCCGAGGGCATCATCGTGCCGCATCGCGCCGAGTGCGTGCCGCAGATCTTGCTGGGTGATATGAACCTCAGCCCCGCGGAAGATGCATTCGCCACGCTGCTCGCGGCGAACGCAATGACGAGCTTTCCGCTCGACGATCCGGATCCCACCACCACCAGCGGCAAGAACAGTTGGAACAAGCCTAACAAACGTGCCAAGCACATCGACCACGTGCTGCTCAATCCGTGCGGCACGCACACCACCATCGTACGGCAATCCGTGCAGCGGGCCCGCCAGCAGCACGAAGGGAAAATGATCGATCTGGCCGACCACTACGGCGTAGTGGCCGAAATCCTCCTCAAGAAATAACGCAAGCACCTCATGAATCGACTCACTCTGCTCCTGACGATCGTGTTGACGGCTCTCGCCGGCCTGGCCGGGGCCGCTCAGCGGCCGAACATCGTGATGATCATTTCCGACGATCATGCCTGGACGGATTATTCGTTCCTGAATCATCCGCACGTGCAGACACCGCGTCTCGATCGGCTGGCCGCCGAAAGCCTGACGTTTCGCCGGGGATACGTTCCTTCGAGCCTCTGTTGCCCTAGCCTGGCCACGATCATCACCGGTCTCTATCCGCACCAACACAAGGTGACCAGCAACGATCCGCCCATTCCCGAGGGCACGCAGCGCGGGCAATTCTATCGTTCGCCGGCATTTGCCGCCGGCCGCGAGATCATGAATAAGCACCTGGAAGCCGTGCCCACGCTGCCGCGGTTGCTGGGCTCGGCCGGCTACCGCAGTTTCCAAACCGGCAAGTGGTGGCAAGGGCATTTCAGCCGCGGCGGTTTCACGCACGGCATGACCAAGGGAGAGCGTCATGGCGACGAAGGACTGGATATCGGACGCAAAACGATGCAACCGATCTACGACTTCATCGACGACGCCCAAGCCGACAAGCAGCCCTTCTTCGTCTGGTACGCACCGATGATGCCGCACGATCCACACACACCGCCGGAGCGACTGTTCAACAAGTACAAGAACGTCGCCCCCTCGGAGCACGTGGCAAAATACTGGGCGATGATCGAGTGGTTCGACGAAACCGTCGGCGGCTTGCTCGATCACCTCGAGCGGAAACAATTGGCCGACGATACGATTGTCGTCTACCTGGCCGATAACGGCTGGATTCAAAACGTCGACCGCCCGCGCTACGCCCCCAAGTCAAAACAATCGCAATACGACGGCGGCCTGCGGACGCCAATCATGATTCGCTGGCCCGGTAAAGTCGCGCCGCGGATGACCGACGAACTGGCCGTTTCAGTCGACCTGGCGCCGACGCTATTGGCCGCGGTGGGCGAAAAACCGACGCCCCAGATGCAGGGCATCAACCTGCTCGACCAGCAGGCGGTGGCGGCCCGCAAAGCGATTTTTGGCGAGTGCTTCACCCACAACGCGAACGACCTCGACGATCCGGCCGCGAACCTGCGCTGGAGATGGATGGTCGATGGCAACTGGAAGTTGATCGTGCCCGACCCGCAAAACGAGCCCGACGCCGTCGTCGAACTCTACGACCTGGCGGCCGATCCGCACGAAACCAAAAACCTGGCCGCGGCCCAATCAAAGCAAGTCGCCATGCTTCGCAGCATGCTCGACAGCTGGTGGAACCCGGCTGAGTAACCGGTTCGGCGCAGGAGTTCGACTCGCTAGTCCAATTCTTGGATGCGGATATTGCGCCAGCGAACTTCGCGCGGCTCGGTTTCAGAACCGACGCCGTGCACTTGCAGTGCGATGAAGCCCTCGGGCGTCATGTCGTCTTTCAGGTCGGCAGCGGGAACGCCGTTGAGCCAGGTTTTGATCGAATCGCCACGGCATTCGATGCGGAACTGGTTCCACTCGTTTTGCTTGAAAGCGTGACGGGCGGCTTCATTTTCCTTCAGGTCATTGAGCCAGCCGCGGCGCCCTTCGTCATAAATGCCGCCACTCCAGGCGCGGTCGGAGGGGTCGATTTCCACCTGGTAGCCATGCACGCGCCCCGGGGCAATCGTCTTGCCGGCGACCTTCGTCGGCTCGTCAAAACACTGACTGCGGATCTGCACGCCCGAGTTCAAGCGCGGGTCGACCTTGAATTCGAGCTCGAGAATAAAGTCGCCGTAGTTTTTCGTCGTGCACAGGAACGAGTTGCTGGTGTTGGGGACGCTGGTGCCCACCACCTGGCCGTCTTCGATGCTGTATTTGGCCGAGCCCCCCTTTTGTTCCCAGCCGTCGAACGACTTGCCGTCAAACAGCGGCTTCCAGTCATCAGCGAACAGCGCGGGAGTCACCAGCAATAGGGCCAGCAGGACAAGCGAAGGAAAAGTTGAGCGGAGCATGGTGGCGAGCCTTTTTTCAAAGCAGGTGGGAATCCGTGGCGAGTGGGCTTTATCTTGTCCTACAATCGACTCAAACGGAAGAGGCCGGCCGGCGGAAGTAGCCCTTGGCCGCCGCGGCAACTATACTGCAGACCTCCAGCCTCACTTCTCCAGCGACCCGCTCCGAGAGGGAATCCATGCGTGTTTTTCGGCTCTTTTCATTCACCTGGCTCCTGCTGGTCGCCGCCGTGGCAGCGGCCGACGATCGCCCCCGCGCCTTCGTTGGCGCCCACATCATCCCCATCGAGGGAGATGAAATCGACGACGGCGTGCTGGTCATCGACAACGGCAAGATTGTCGCCGTGGGTCCGAAAGATAATGTCACGATTCCCGACGACGCGGAAAAGATCGATGTCGCGGGCAAGACGATCATGCCGGGCCTGATTTGCACCCACAGCCACATCGGCGGCAGCGGTTCGCTGGGTGGGGCCGATGGCAGCGGACCCATCCAACCGGGCGTGCGGATTTTCGATTCGCTCGACGTCTACGACCCGGGATTCAAACGGGCCGTCGCCGGCGGACTGACGACGCTCAACATTATGCCGGGCTCGGGCCACCTGATCAGCGGCCAAACCGTGTACGTCAAGCTGCGGCTCGAACCGCAGCCGCACAAAATCGACGACTTGTTCATCCGCAACGACGACGGCAAGCCGGCAGGCGGCCTGAAGATGGCCAACGGCACCAATTCGATGCGCGACACGCCGTTCCCCGGCACGCGGGGCAAGAGCGCCTACCTGGTTCGCGAACAGTACATCAAAGCCCGCGAGTACCACGACAAGATCGTGCGCGCCGCCGGCGATCCGGCCAAGATGCCGCCCCGCGACTTGAATCTGGAAGCATTGGTCGAGGCGATGCAGGGCAAACGCATGGTCCATCACCACACGCATCGCCACGACGACATCATGACCGTGCTGCGGCTATCCAAGGAATTTCAATTTCCGGTCGTGTTGCACCACGTGAGCGACGGTTGGAAAGTGGCCGAAGAAATCGCCGAGGCGAAAGTGCCGTGCTCGGTCATCGTCATCGACTCGCCCGGTGGCAAGCTCGAAGCGCGCGACTGCCGTTTCGAAACCGGTGCCATCCTGGAACAGCACGGGGTGCTGACCGCGTTCCACACGGACGACTGGATTACCGACTCGCGGCTTTTCAGGCGTAGCGCGGCACTGGCCGTGCGAGCTGGTATGTCGCGAGCGGGCGCTTTGAAGGCCTTGACCCTGGCCGGAGCCGAAATGCTTGGCCTGCAGGATCGCATCGGCTCGCTGGCCCCGGGAAAGGATGCCGACTTTGCGATCCTCGAGGGCGATCCACTCAGCGTGTACTGCAAAACGCTGGAAACTTGGGCCGACGGCAAGAAAGTGTTCGACCGGAGCGACCCGCAGGACCATTTATACGCCGTTGGCGGCTACGGAGCCGGTCACGGTCAATCACCGTACATGTGCTGCTACGATGACGCCGCGCTGCTGGGAGGTGGAAAGTGAACGCCGTACTAAAAACGTTGCTTGCCGCCTGCCTGTGCGCTAGTTCCGCCACCGCCATCGCCCAAGTGGCCGTGCGTGGTAAGACCATTCACACCATGGCCGGCGCGCTGATCTCCGACGGCATCGTCGTAATCCAGGACGGCAAGATCACGGCCATCGGCCGGGCGGATCAGATCGCGGTTCCCGAGGGTTTTAAGGTTCTCGAGGCCGAGGTCGTCACGCCCGGTCTGGTCGACGCGCATTCGACGGTCGGCCTCTCCGGAATTCTGAATATCCCGCACGATCAAGATCAGCTGGAAAGCTCGACGCCCATCCAACCTGAGCTGCGGGCGATTGACGCCTACAATGCCACTGATCCGCTCGTCGAGTGGGTTCGCAGCTTCGGCGTAACCACGATCCATGCCTGCCACGCCCCCGGCGAACTGATGTCCGGTCAAACGCTGATCGCCAAAACTCGCGGCGACACCGTGGCCGAGGCCGTGATTGAGCCGTCGAAAGCGATCGCGGCCACCATCGGCACGGCCGCCCAAAAGACCGGCAGCAAATCGCCGGGCACGCGCGGCAAGTCGATGGCCATGTTGCGGGCCGAGTTGATCAAGGCCCGCGAATATCAGGAAAAGAAACGCCGGGCCGAAGAGGCCGGCGAAAAAGGGGAGCCCCCGCGCGCGACTTGCACCTGGAATCGTTGGTCGAAGTACTCGGTCGCAAAAAGCCGCTGCTGATCACGGCCGATCGGTCGCGCGACATCGTCAGCGCGCTACGACTGGCCAAGGAATTCGACATTCAAGTCTGGCTCGATGGCGCTTGCGAGTCGTATTTGCTCATCGACGAGATCAAGGCCGCTGGCGTGCCCGTGATCAGTCACGCGCCGATGCAACGCGCCTTTGGTGAACATGAAAATCTGAGCTTCGAGACGGCCGCCAAGCTCGTCGAGGCCGGAATTCCCGTGGCACTGCAGAGCGGCTTCGAGGCGTACGTGCCCAAAACACGCGTGGTACTGTTCGAAGCGGCCGTGGCGGCGGCCAACGGACTGTCATTCGATCAAGCGCTCCGCACGATCACCATTGATGCCGCGAAGATACTAGGCATCGACAACCGTGTCGGCTCGCTGGAAGTCGGCAAAGACGGCGACCTGGCCCTCTACGACGGCGATCCGTTCGAGTACACCACCCACTGTGTTGGATGTGTGATCGAAGGGAAAGTCGTCAGCGACACCAAGCGATAGCCGCGAGGAACGGCGGCTGCAAAAAGCAAGGCTCGTATTTGCGCTGGAGACGAATCTTATCAGTCGTTCGTCGGCCAGTCATACAAGTCGGCCACTAGCTTTATCGTCGAGGTAAGGACGTTACTGCCGGTGTCGCTGTTGGTCATCATGGCCACGCCCTGCCCCGTTTCCGGGTAGGCGACGAGCATGCAGCGGAATCCCTCGTTGGCGCCGCCATGCTCGAACTTGAGGTGCTGGCCCTCGCCGTTGACAAAGAACCCCAGCCCACAATGGCTGTTTTGCAGCGTCAGCATCTTGCGGGCCATCTCTTGCGAGAGAATCTGGCCCCCTTGCCCGGAGTAGCTCTTGGAAAGATCGATCGCGGCCAGCGCCAAATCGCTAGGGGTTGTCCAAAGGCCGGCCGCCGCCATTTCGGGATACACATGCCACTGGCCTGCCAGCACGAGCCCCTTCGGTCGATGGCCGGCCGCGGCTTCGGCAGCCAATTCGGCGGGAAATGGTTGCTCATAAGTACTGTGAGACATCCGTAGCGGACCAAGTACGGTCTCTTGCATGAACGCCGGAAACGGCTCCCCGCTGACGTCGATCAGCAATTGCTGCAACACGCTGTAACCGCCGCCCGAGTAGGAGAATTTGTATTCGGCACGCATGACAGGACGAACCGCCGGCGAATTGGCCGGTTGCTCGCCATTGAGCACCTGCACGAGCGTCGGTCGTTGTTCCGTGGTCGTGTAGCCGTTGAAGCCATGCACCGTCAAGCCGGCGTAGTGGCTGAGCAGGTGACGCAACTTGATCGGCGTCCTTTGGGCAATGTTGCTCTTTGGGATGCTCCACGACTTGAGTTGATCGTTTACCGAGGCATCCAGATCGAGCTTGCCCTGCTCGACCAGTTTCAAGGTCGCCATCGCCGTAATCGGCTTCGATATTGATGCTGCCTGAAACAGAGTTTCGGGCGTCACGGCGTTTTCGCTGTCGGCCACCTTGCGACCGTATCCGGCGGTCCAGGCAATCTCGTAGTCCTCGATGACCGCGAGGCTGGCGCCGGGAACTTCGTCCTTTTCCATCGCCGCCAGCACCGCGGCGGCAATCTGCTGCTGGCGGTCGGCATTTGCAGCGCTCGATTTCGCGGGAGCATCGGCCCTCGCAGGGGCGGCATACGCCACCGCGATCAACGCCACCAAACCAATAGGCGGCCAGCAGTGTCGAACGGATGTCAGCATGGCAGGATTCCTCGGCGATCAATTGTAGTCGCGTGCGGCAGCGGAACACCAGGAATTCGTCCCCGAGACGGCGATCTTGGCCCACGGAAAACAGAACGTCGCCCAGCGTGTGCCGATTGCGTAGAATTCGATAACATCTTCCCTTTCTCTCCGACTTGAGAGATGCCGTGACGACTGTATCTCACGACTTTTCGCCCCAGCAGTTGGCCCGCATCGAAGACATGACGCACGAATTCGGGCGTCACTTGTTCGCGAGCTCTGCCTCCGCGGAGCCGTCGGTGCTCGACCGCCGCTGGTGGGACGACCGCATCATGGCTTGGGCGATGCAGGACGAATCGGTGAAGGTGCAGATGTTCCGGTTCATCGACGTGCTGCCGATGCTTACCAAGAGCACCGCGGTGACCCAGCATCTGCACGAGTACTTTCACGACGTCCGGCAATACTTGCCGTCGGCCGTGCGGCTGGGGCTGGCGGTTGCCACTCCCAAATCCATCGCCGGCCGGGCACTGGCGTTGGCGGCCCGGCGAAACGCGTTGGGTCATGCTCGCCGGTTTATTGCCGGCACGAACGAAAACGAAGTCCTGGTCGCGGCGATGCGCGAGCGTAAACTGGGCCGCGCGTTCACGCTCGACGTGCTCGGTGAAGCCGTAACCAGCGAGCCGGAAGCCGACCACTATCTGCGGCAATACATCGATCTCATCGAAGGCATCGCCCCGATCGTCAACGACTGGCCCGAGGTGCCCCAGATCGACCGAGCCGGCGGCCGGGAAATTCCCCGCGTCAATGTTTCGGTCAAGCTCTCGGCGCTCGATAGTCAGTTTGATCCGATCGATCCCGACGGCTCGTCCCAGCGGGCCGGAGCTCGACTCCGCGCGCTGCTCCGTGTGGCGCGCGAGCGGCGGGCATTCGTCAACGTCGACATGGAGTCCTATCAGGTCAAGGACCTGACGCTGGCCATCTTCCGCCAAATCATGATGGAAGACGAATTCCGCGATACGAGCGACGTGGGCATTGTCCTGCAATGTTACTTGAAAGATTCGGCGGGCGATCTGCAAAAGTTGGTCGCGTGGGTCCAAAGGCGCGGCACGCCCGTGTGGGTGCGATTGGTCAAAGGTGCCTACTGGGACTACGAAACGGTGCACGCCCAGGCCACCGGCTGGCCCGTGCCGGTGTATCAGGAAAAGTGGCAAACCGACGCGAACTACGAAGCGCTCACCCGCTATGCGCTCACACACTCCGATCATCTACGCACCGCGCTCGGGAGTCACAACCTTCGCTCCCTGGCCCACGGTATGGCAGTTGCCCAGGAACTGGGGTTAGCCAAGGATGCCTGGGAACTGCAGATGCTGTACGGCATGGCCGCTGCCCAGCAGCAGGCGCTGGTCGACCTCGGTTACCGGCTGCGAATCTACATGCCGTACGGCGAGTTGATTCCCGGCATGGCCTACCTGGTCCGTCGGCTGCTGGAAAACACGTCGAACGAATCGTTTCTGCGAGCTAGTTTTACCGAGCACGTCTCGGCGGAGAAACTACTGATGAATCCCGCGAATCTTGCAGGCGAGCACGCCTCAAACGATGGCCGCGAGAAGACGCACGCCGCTCATGCGCGGTTTGCCCCCAGCTACCGCAACGAGCCGCCGGCAGATTTCAGTCGCCAGGAAGTCCGGCAAGCGATGCGAGACGCCCTGCTCGATGTCGAGTCGCAGTTCGACGGAGAGTACCCGCTGGTGATCGACGGTCAGGAAGTGATGACCGGCCAGTGGTTCGCGTCGATCTGTCCTTCGCACATGGCCAGCGCCGTCGGCCGCGTGGCCAGCGCCGGCAAACCGCAAGTCGATCAGGCGGTCGAAGCCGCTGCTTGCGCGCTGGCCGATTGGTCGTCGCTTGGCGCCCAAGAGCGTGCCGAGTATCTTCGCTCGGTCGCCAAAATCATGCGCCGTCGCCGCTTCGAACTGGCCGCCTGGCAGGTGCACGAGTGTGCCAAGGAGTGGCGCGAGGCCGATGCCGACGTCTGCGAGGCGATCGACTTTTGCGAGTATTATGCCGCTGGCGCGGTGCATCTCGAACAGCCGCACGGCGTCGATGTTCCCGGTGAGGAAAACCGTTTCATGTATGTGCCGCGCGGCGTGACCGCCGTCATCGCGCCCTGGAATTTTCCGCTGGCCATTCTCACGGGCATGACGACCGCGGCGCTGGCCACCGGAAACACCGTCGTCATGAAGCCGGCCGAGCAGTCGAGCGTGATGGCCGCGAAGCTCATGGAAGTCTTTCGCGAGGCGCAGCTCCCCAGCGGTGTGGTCAACTACCTGCCCGGCCCAGGCGAAGTTGTCGGTGCCGCTTTGGTTGAGCATCCGCGCGTCGCGACGATCGCCTTTACGGGCTCGCGAGCCGTGGGTCTGGCCATCAACGCCAAAGCGGCCGAGGTCTCGGCGCGGGGCAACCTGAAGTTCGTCAAACACGTGATTGCGGAAATGGGGGGCAAGAACGCGATCATCGTCGACGATGACGCCGACCTTGACGAAGCAGTCTTGGGGGTCGTGAAAAGCGCCTTCGGGTATCAGGGGCAGAAGTGCTCGGCCTGCTCGCGCGCGATCGTGCTCGACGCGGTCTACGACACGTTTCTCGAACGGCTCGTCGAAGCCACCCGTAGCCTGAAGGTCGGCCCGGCCGAAGAAGCGGCTTCCAGCTTCTCTGCCGTCATCGACGCCGAAGCGCTGGAGCGGATTGGCAAGTACATTCAAATCGGCCGCGAGACCGGCCGCGTGGCGCTGGCTGTCGACGTGGGGCCGCTCGCCGAACAGGGATACTACGTCGGTCCGCACATTTTCACCGACGTTCCGCCCGACGGCCAACTGGCGCAGGAAGAAATCTTTGGGCCCGTGCTTTGCGTGATGCGAGTCAGCAACCTCGACGAAGCGATCCGCGTGTTCAACGGTACCGACTATGCCCTGACGGGCGGCATGTTCTCGCGTAGTCCAGAACACTTCGATCGCGCGCGTCGCGAGCTGATGGTCGGCAATCTGTATCTGAATCGCGGCACCACCGGCGCGCTCGTCGGCCGCCAGCCATTTGGCGGCTTTCGCATGTCTGGCATCGGTACCAAGGCCGGCGGGCCCGACTACCTGCTGCAATTCGTCGTGCCGCGAACCATCACTGAAAACACGATGCGCCGTGGGTTCGCACCCGAAACGCGAGAGTAGCCGTTCAATCGGCTTTCCCGACAATGCCCGTGGCCGCAGTGTGCCAGTGGCAGCGATGCCCAATTTGGTCAATTAGAACAACGACGTCAGCGCCGCGCCCTCGGCCAACAGGTTGATCGGGCGCCCTTCGCGGTCCATCACGTCGAGGTCGTGAATGCCCATCGCGTGGTAGACGGTCTTCGTCACGTGGGCGGGCGTTACCGGTCGGTCGGCCGGATACTCACCGCGGCGGTCGCTCGATCCATACACCTGTCCGCCCCGAATGCCGCCGCCGGCCAGGATGTCGGTCAGGCAATGCGTCCAGTGGTCGCGGCCGGCGCCAGTTTGTCCGCCCGAGCGCGGGTCGCCGATTTTGGGCGTGCGGCCCATTTCGCTTGTGACCATCAGCAGCGTCTGGTCGAGCATGTTGCGCTCGGCTAGGTCCTCGATGAGCGCCGAGAACGCCTGATCGAAAGTCGGCAGCAGGTCTTCCTTCAGGCAATTGAAGTTGTTGCCGTGCGTGTCCCAGCCGCCGGCGCTGGCGCACTTCTTGGCGAGCCGATTCTCGTCCTCTTTCCAGAACACCGTGATAAACGGCACTTCGGCCTCGGCCAGGCGACGCGCCAGCAGCAGGCTCATGCCGTTAACGTTTTCGCCGTATCGCTGCCGAACAGCCTCCGGTTCGGCCGCCACGTCAAACGCCGCCGCCGTCCGCGACGAGGCCAACAGCTTGAACGCCCGTTCTTGCTGGCGGTTCCACGTTTCGGTGCGGACGTTGGCGTCGAACTGTCGCCGTGCGTCATCCAGCGCCGTGAGCAACTCGCGCCGCGATGCAACGCGGCTAGTGCTAACTCCCTGCTGCAACTCGAGCGACGGCGCGGAAAACTTGAGCGGCGTCTCGACGCTCCCTTGCAGGTACAACGGATCGTACTCCACGCCTAGCCGCGCCGCGAACTGCCCGGGGCGCGTGTAGGCGCTTTGCTCGGCATGTGTGGCAGCGTGATCGCGTTGGCCAGATACCGATGCGGCGGACGCTTGGCCGCCACCACCGCGCCCATGAACGGCCAATCGTCGGCGTACGGCGTGCGGTTGTTCCCCAGCGAGAGAAACGTCGGATCCGCCTCGTGCCCCGTCAGGTTGTAATAGTAGCCGGCGTGATGGTCATTCGTGTTAACCGACCCGCCGACCGAACGGATGAGCGCCAGGTGGTGCGCCTGCTTGGACAGCAGCGGCAAGTGCTCGCACAGACGAATGTCCGGAGCACTCGTGGCAATCGACTGAAACGGGCCCCGATATTCCAGCGGCGCCTCGGGCTTCATATCCCAACTGTCGACGTGCGATGCCCCGCCGCACAGAAAGAACAAGATTGTGGATTTGGCTTTCCCGCCGGCCTGTGTTTGCGAGGCGTCTGTGGTCGCGCCCAACGCCGGTCGACCGAACTGGAGGCCGGCATAGCCGAGCGTCGAGGCCACCAGAAAGGCTCGTCGAGAAGTCCTGGGCAACTTGTGCATGTCGTTGCTCTCCGTGGCGCGAAAGGCTCGCTGGCCTCGAACCGCCGTTACTTTTGCGTTTTTTTTGTCAGCTTGCCAGCCGCCTCGGCCGCGCGATCCTCGGCCGCCCACTTCGTTCGCAGGTTCTTAACCTGTCGTTTCCGCTTACGACGCAAATTGTCACCGGCACGATTGGCGCCCATGGTTGTGACTCCTGAAGATTAGATGGCGGGTCGCTTGGCAGGTCGGGCAGTGTGATACTCTCGGCGAGCCGCTTGAGTATACCCGAAATCGCACCGCCGCGCCTCGTCCAGGGGGGCCGAAAACGACATCCGGCGAAACCCGGGCAAACGAGTGGTGTTTAGTAGGGGGCAACCGGGTAAAAAGAGATCCGTGACAATTCCTTTCCGCATCGTCACTTCTTTGGCGGGGGCGCTTCCGTGACTCGACAATGCCTGTTTTTGTTTGGTCTGCTGTCGTTGATTGGGCACGCCACGCTTGCCGCGGCGCCCTCAAAGCCGAATGTGCTCGTGATTCTGGCCGACGATCTTGGCTACGGTGAGTTGGGATGCCAGGGATTTACCCGCCAGATTCCGACGCCGAATATCGATCGAATCGCTCGCGGCGGCGTGCGGTTCACCAGCGGCTACGTGAGCGGACCGTATTGCAGCCCGACTCGGGCTGGCCTCCTGACGGGACGCTATCAAACGCGCTTTGGCCATGAGTTCAATCCCGGACCGGCGCGCTCGGCCAGCGACGCGTTCGGTCTGCCGCTGAGCGAAATCACGATCGGCGACCACTTGAAAGCGGCCGGCTATACGACCGGCTGGTTCGGCAAGTCGCATCTCGGCTACGCGCCCCCCTTTCATCCGTTCAAGCGTGGCTTTGATGAGTACTATGGCTTTCTGGGCGGCGCGCACTCGTATCTCGACGCCTCGGCCGATAAGGCCAATCCGATTCTGCGCGGCACCACGCCAACGACCGATATCGATGGCTATACGACCGACGCCTTTGGCCGCGAAGCCGTGAAGTTCATTGAACACCACAAGTCGAGCCCGTGGTTTTGCTACCTCGCCTTCAATGCCGTGCACGGTCCGCTCCAAGCGACGGACAAGTATCTTGCTCGGTTTCCAAATATCAAGAATGACAAACGGCTCCCCTACGCCGCCATGCAATCGGCGATGGACGATGCCGTCGGTAGCGTGCTCGACAAGATCCAGGAGCTTGGACAAGAGGAGAACACGCTGATCTTCTTCTTCAGCGACAACGGGGGCCCAACCCGGCAAACGACCAGCAAGAACGGACCGCTGCGAGGTTTCAAGGCTCAGACCTGGGAAGGCGGGATTCGCGTGCCGTTCATGGTCCAGTGGAAAGGCCACATCCCAGCCGGCAAAGTCGACGACAGACCCGTCATTCAGCTCGACATCGTGCCGACGGCGCTGGCCGCCGCCGGCGTCGCGATCGAGCCGCAGTGGAAGCTCGAGGGTGTGAATCTCTTGCCCTACCTGACCGGCGAGCAAAGCGGCGCACCGCACGAGGCGCTCTACTGGCGCTTTGGGCCACAGGTAGCCATCCGCAAGGGCGACTGGAAGCTGGTCAAGGGCGCCGGCGGCCCCGGCATCGTCGGGATCGAGTTGCGAACCACGGCCAACATGGACGGGGCGGAGCTCTACAACCTCAGCCAGGACATCGGCGAGACGACGAATCTGGCCGACCAGCAGCCCGACAAGGTCAACGAGCTCGCCGCCGATTGGAATCGCTGGAATCGCGAAAACGTCGAAGCGAAGTGGATCCCCGTCCGCGGAGCCCGCAACCGCCGGAATCGGCCCGAATAAACCTGGCGAGTATGATGCGTCTAGTGCCCTGACTCATTCGGTCGCGAAACGATTGTCGTTGCGGGCTTATTCGGTGCGCTCCACGAACAGGATTCTCACGCGTCGAGTCTCGGCTTTGAAGGTCAGGCCGGTTTGGGCACTGATGTTGGCAAGCACCAGCGAAGGGGCGTGATCTTCGCCGAGCGTCTGTAGCGTCGACGGTGAACGCTCGTGTAAATGCCAACACAATTGGTGAGCGGGGGGTTGCCGAACGTCAGAGACAACCGGGGCATTGATCCACCTTCCTAGCCAATCGAGAAATTTTTCGAAGTTGCCACACCCTCCTCCTGCGCCACTGTCCGGTACGATCTGCTTGCCATAGATTTCAATCTGATCCGACTTCGTCGAATCGTCGGGCGCGGTTTGTTGACTCTGGCTGGCAAGCGGAGCCCACTTGTACTGACCGCTGGCGACGTATACTTCGCGTTCGGCCTCCCGGAACTCCATCCGTACGGGCAGAGCAAGCTGCTCCCGGAGAATCGTCGCGAGCTGGTTCACGAGTTCATCGTTGGAGGCGCCTTCGCGAACGACCCAATCCCCCGAGCAAGGTGCTGCTAGTAGGTCGCTGGGTCCCTCGATTTCTTGGCTTTTAATGCCACACAAGGAATCAAGGATGCCCACGAGCGTGTAACCGGTGGTCGTCGGGTCACCGGAAAAATTCATGCCGGGAGTACGCAGCCGCCCTTTGTTGTTCCAGCGGAACACCATCGCCGATGGGCCTTCGGGAATCGCACTCGCTTGCGAGGGATAGGCCCAGTAGTAATACTCCATGCGACGGCTCGCAAACGGCGGCTTCACGCGAATCAAATCTTTATCCCGCGGAAGGCCGTAGCCATCCTCCTGGACCATCTTGGCAAGAGCCGCCTCGCTCGCCGCGCGAGCATCCTCTACGCTGCCGGCAGGCTCCGAGGCGAATCCTCTGCTGGATGTCAGCATTGCCATTCCCAGGCCAAGTGCTGTCCAACCAGACCAGCACGTAACTGCGTGCAACTTTGCTCGACAATTCATCGTCAGCTCCGCATGCGCGATGCCAATTTCGACCGTCTACGTGCCCCTCGCCCAATAGTGTAACCTCTTGCGCCTGTGGCACCCAACTGGCGAGTTGCCAGGGCCAGACACGTACCTGTCCAATTGAAAACGGAGCAACGAACGCAGCGCGTCGGACGAAAGAGCGATCGACGACCTTGCGGTTGAACCTTGCAGGGCACGGTCCACTCCCCAGGCATCTTCCCGCACCACCGGTCCGCGGTCCCGATGGCAGCGCCAGCCTCCACGCTTCGCGGCCCTGGTGGGTTGCTTGACTTCACAAACGCACCTAGTTACTTTGGGTGGATTGTATGCCTGACACCAGGTACCGCTAGCCACTTCGCATCTCCAAATTGGCATCGACTCGTCGCGGCTCTCGCCTGCGAACCGGCATTGGCCCTGCGGCCGGCCATTTGCTCCTGTTTGCATTCCACGAAAATCAATTTGTGCTCGCATCAGTTTTGACTTCGGTGCGAAAAAACCATCGCCGTTCAAATACAACTTCGACACTTACAACCAAGAGGACGACCGTTATGTCGCGGTTAGCACCCATTTGCCAGGCGCTTGCAATTGTTCTTGTTTGCGGGACCCCAGTTTGTGCCGGTTCCATCGGCATGAATTTCACCGCGACCAGTTTTGGCGGCGGACCGTTCCCGATTTTGCCCGCGGAATCGGCGGGATTGGTGCCGCAGGTCAACTGGAACAATTCGAACCCCGTCGGGAACGGATCGACTGCCGACGTGAGCGGGCCGATCGCGGGCAAGCTGGTCGACAACAGCGGAGTCGATTCCGGTGCGCAGATCACCTGGTTCAACGCCAATGCCGAGGTGAATTCCGATGGCGGCAATACCACACCCGACGAACGCCTCTATCGCGGCCTGGTTGAGGGAAGCTTCTTCGACTCCAATTCACCGCAGTTGACAGTCAGCGTAACGAACATTCCTTACGCGCAGTATGAAGTGATTGCGTATCTCGCATGCTTCAATTTTGGGGCCGACGCCAGCGTCAAACTGGGCGGCCAGGAATTCTTCCTCGTGCAGTCGACGAACTTCACGACCGACGGTTTCATCCAAGCGACCGCGACAAACTACCAAGACGAGACTTTGGCGACCTATGCCGTGTTCACGGGGCTCAACAATACGGCGTTCGATCTGCAGATCATCAAGCAAGCCGGCAATCGTCCGGCCATCGCCGGCTTGCAAATTGTCGAAACGCCCGAACCGTCGAGCTGTGTGTTACTACTCGTGGGGTGTGTGATGGGTTACTTTGGCCGTCGCCGACTCCTACGCCAAAGCTAAGCGGTAGCGCGTACGGCGCTCTGCCGCGCTACGCCTTGATGCCGGCGGCCAAAACTCTTAGAACACGGGCGTAACTTCCGCATGCCGTCCGCCCGACGGCATCCTCGCCGCGATGGTTCCACGCCCATGCCCGCCAACGAAACCCCCCCCAACGAAACGCCCCCTAACGATCGGCAAACCACCCTCTCGCAGATGCGCACGTCGGAAGACTGGTGGGCCATCTGGTGCGGGGCGCTGCTGCTGGCCGTTTCGTTTCTGGCGGTCTGGATCACGCGACCGAACGACTTGGCGCAGCAGGCCTCCACGGGCCAGGCGATTGAAATCAGCAACCCCTTAAAGCCGTACCTCTCGAAGCCGGGTTCCTGGAAGGACAACCCGGTCGCTGGGTTCTATAAGCCGGCAGAGGGCGACAATAAACCGTTCAATGCCATTCCTGGCACGCTCGGAGCGCTCGTCGTCATTGGCGTGCTGTTTGCCGTGGCGATGCAAATTCGCAGCGGCTCGGGCGGCGCCTTTCTCAAAGCATTCCCGGTCGTCTTTCTACTCGCGACGGTGGCCTATGCGATGGCCGGGCAGAGTCTCGTCAAGGCGTACAACCTCGAGTATGCGCTGTGGGCCTTGCTCGTGGGACTCGTCGTGAGCAACACGATTGGCACGCCCGACGTGCTCAAGCCGGCCGTGCTCACCGAGTTCTACATCAAAACAGGCCTCGTGCTGCTCGGCGCCGAGGTGCTGCTCAACCGCCTGCTGGCGCTTGGTGTTCCGGGAATCTTCGTGGCCTGGGTTGTCACGCCGATCGTGCTGGTCAGCACTTACATCTTTGGGCAGAAAGTGCTGAAGATGGAATCACGGTCGCTCAACATGGTGATTTCGGCCGACATGTCGGTGTGCGGCGTGTCGGCCGCTATTGCCACGGCCGCCGCCTGCAAAGCCAAGAAGGAAGAGCTTTCGCTGGCCATCGGCCTTTCGCTGTCGTTCACCGTGATCATGATGGCCGTGATGCCGGCCGTGATTCGCGCCGCCGGCATGGACGAAATCCTGGGTGGTGCGTGGCTCGGAGGCACGATTGATTCGACCGGGGCCGTGGCCGCGGCCGGCGCCGTGCTTGGCCCCAAGGCGCTGGAAGTGGCGGCCACGGTCAAGATGATTCAGAACATCTTGATCGGCGCGGTTGCGTTCGCCGTGGCGGTCTACTGGGTGACGCGCGTGGAGCGCGATCCCACCGCCCCCCGCCCTAGCCTGCTGGAAATTTGGCGGCGCTTTCCCAAGTTCGTGCTCGGATTCGTGCTGGCCTCACTGGTATTCTCGGCCCTGTATGCCGTGTTGCCAGCCGGACCCGAACTCGTCGATGCCATGATCAAAGGTTCCACGGGTACGTTGCGCGGTTGGTTTTTTTGTCTGGCCTTCGTCAGCATCGGCCTGGCCACGAACTTTCGCGAACTGTCTCCGTATCTTCGCGGCGGCAAACCCCTGGCCCTTTATCTCTGCGGTCAGACGCTCAATCTATGTCTGACGCTCCTGATGGCGTGGCTGATGTTCCGTGTCGTCTTCCGCAACATGACGGAATAGGACAGTGCCGTAACGAAACGAACGATGACGACGCCAATAGCAAATTCAACACAGTCACCAACAGCTGCCGGCAAACGGGTCCTCGCACTCCTGCTGTCAGTCGTGGTCCTCGCCGCGGCTTGGCTCGTCGCGCTTCCTTGGCTCGCCAGTCGTCCTCGGGTAAACGCCCGCCTGCAGTGGCTGTCCGCGCACCAGATCGACCCCAGCGCCATGTACTACACCGAGCTGGAAGCGATGGAGCCGATCCTGGAGCGATTGAATCGGCAGGAGCGCGGAGGCTTGCCCCAAAACGCGCCGAATGCCCGTTGAACGATTCGACGTGCCTCGAAGTCGGTTGCCGGGGCAAGTAACCTATACTAATTCCGGGCGCCGACCTTGTTTCCTGACCAAGCGCTCGACTCTTGGCCCGCCGTTCATGTCGGCGCCGTCATGCGGGTGACCGTTGAGACTTGACATCCCTCCGCACCGTCGATTTGATGGAATTGTGGTCCGGCGCTACGGGGTTTGATGAATGGCGATCCACTTCCAATGCCCACAGTGCGGACATCCCCTGCATGCGGCCGACGAGCATGCCGGGCGGCACGGCAAATGCAAACAGTGTGGACACACGCTCGTCATTCCTGCTCTCGCGCAATCAGTAGAGCAGCCGCTGCATCTTAAGCCGCCCGAAAGTTCCAGCCCTCCCCGGGCCCCGGTTCACCTGCTTTCCGAGCACGAGCCACTGGCGTTTCAGGCGGAACCGGCAAAAAAAACCAAATCGAGCGCCGTCGAGTTGCGCGTGGCCGACAGACTGCTCGATAGCGGAGGTCCGGAGATTGAAGTCGATCGGCGCGAGCCCGCACGCGTGCCGACTTCGAGTGGCCCCCCTTCGTTTCTGGTGATGTTGCCAAGCCTGGTCGGAAATCTCGCGGCACGTCGTCTGCGTCGACTTCGCGACTGGCTGGCCCTGGTTTCAACGTTGGCGTTGGCGGCAATCCTGCTTGGGTTCGTGTTCAAATACAAAATGGCAATGCACCTCGGGACCGTGGTCATTATCGTCACGAACATTGGGCTGCTGGCCGTCGGCGCAGCCTACCTCGTCACCCTTCCGTTTAAAGACGGACTTTTTCAAGGTATCGCATGCCTGCTGCTGCCGCCTTATACGATTTACTATTGGGTAACCCGCTGGCAGAAGGTGCGGCTGCCGCTCAAGAAGACGCTGGGCGCCTTTCTGCCGATCCTGCTGGCCGGAATGGCGTACTTTTTCTACGAGGAAGGACCCGCCATCGAAGCCGAGGCCGAATCAAAACTCCCGGCCGTCGAACGACGCATCGAAGGCGAACTCGAGCGGGTGGATCCCTGGAAAAATGACAAGGCTCGGAAATCGAAATCCATAAAATGATCGGTCTCGCATGACCATTGACCAATTGCTTCGTTTCGGCGTGGAGCACCATGCCGCCGACATCCATTTGCAAACCGGTTCGGTACCGCAAATGCGGATTGACGGCCAGTTGCGGGCGATCGAACTGCCGCCGCTCTCAGGCGACCAACTGCGGGAGTTCATTCGTTCGATCGGACCGCGCACGGTCCTCGACGACATCGACCACGCACTCCTCGAGGGCTTCGACTTTTCGTACAGCCTGCCGGGCGTCGCGCGGTTCCGCTGCAATCTCTACAGCCATAGCGGAACGCCGGGCCTGGTGGTTCGCGTAATCCCCCTTGCGATCCGCTCGCTTGACGAACTGCATCTGCCACCGGTCATCGCCGAACTGGCCAAGGTGCCGCGCGGATTGTTGCTCATGAGCGGCGCCACCGGCAGCGGCAAAACAACCACGCTCGCGGGAATCATCGACCTGCTCAATCGTTCGTTCCATCTGAAGATCCTCACGATTGAAGATCCCACGGAATATGTGCACGCCGGCCAGAAGTCGCTCATCTCTCATATCGAAGTCGGCCGTGACACGCCGTCGTACGAACATGGTTTGAGGCAGGCCATGCGCCAAGCGCCCGATGTCATCCTCGTCGGCGAATTGCGTGATCCCGAAAGCGTGCAGATGGCGTTGCGCAGCCGATACGGGGCACCAGGTGCTGGCAACCATCCACGCGTCGAACGCCGCTCAGACCATCGAGCGGCTTTTGGCCTTGGTCCCCCCGTCGCTGCTGGGCATCGCCCGGCAACAACTCGCGGCGTCTCTCGTCGGCGTCATCTCGCAACGACTCACGATGAGCAAGTCCGGACAACTGTGGCCCGTGGTGGAAGTCTTACGCGGCGATTCGGTCACCTCGAAATACATCCTGGAAGGACGTATCGGCGACATCACCGACTACATTGCCACCGAAGAGAACGGAATGCAGAGCTTCGACAAGCACCTGTTAAGACTCTATCGCAATGGCACGGTCGACGGCGTCCACGCGCTCGAGACGGCGACGAACCCCGAAGCACTCGCCGTCGAGATCCGCATCGCGCAGCCCGCGGCGCGGCGCCGATAAAAATCTCCCCGGCTCATACTCATAAACCATCCGTGCGGCTAGCAGCCCGTCGAATTCTTAAGCGGGCCGCTAGCCCCCGGCTTGTTCGCGAATCGCGTCGTGGCTCAGTAGCCGCAGCAGGCCGCGCCGCCGAACGACGCCCACATAGTGATACGGCGGCTCCGCGGTGACAACGGGGATGCAGTCGTCTCGGCTGTCTTTGAGCAAGCGCCAGGCTTCGCCCAGCGTATCGTTTTGCTTGAGCACCTTCTTGGCCGGCACCGACATGTCCTCCGCGGTGACGAGCGTCTTCAGCGCCGGGTCGAAGACAACATCGCGCACGTCCGGATAGCGAATGATGCCAATCAGCACGTTGGCGTCCGTGACGACCGGGTACGTGTTGTCGTGGCTCTGCTCAATGTGGTCCAGCACCTGATCGAACGGCGCCCCTGCCAATAGCGGTTTGACGTTGCGGCTCGTCACTCGGTTGACATCCAACTGATCGGCAACGTTGCCCTTCAAGGGATTGACTCCAAACGACCGCATGATTTGGAACACCATCCCGCGGAATTGCTCGACCGGTGAACTGGTCGAGTGAAAGATTGCCGTGGCCAATGGAACTTCTCCGGCGCAGGACCGCGGTGCGAACGAGGATCGGCCCCACGATTTCGAAGAACACCACGGTGCCCAGGATGATGTGCTGCAACTGTTGCCCTAGCGCTTTGTCGCGGTCCGCGGCGATGGCCGAAAGCGCGATGGCGGCCCCCGCTTGTGAGAACAATGCCGAACCTAACCATCGTTTGACGGGCGGACCGTCGCGGTGGGCGTCGGCCGTGAAATAGATGCCAAAATATTTTCCGGCGCAGTGCGCGACAATGTATGCCACCCCCACCGCGCCGGCGGCCCACAATTTGCCCAGGTCCATGGCCGCGCCGTGGATGACAAAGAACACCACGCACAACAGCCCGGTCAGTCGATCAAGCGTCTCGCACACTTCGTTGGCCAGGTCCGAGGTCGAAGCAACCGTGATTCCCATCGTCAAGAAAGTCAGCAGGTACGGCACGTGCAACAACTCGCACACAGCCATCAACGGAGCAATCACGGCCGTCAACAGTACGAGCCATCGGGTGGACGGCACCAGTCCGCAGAAAAAGCTGACCGCCAGGCCGGCCAGCATCCCGAGCAGGCTCGCGGCAATCAGGTTGCGCGTCAAAACAAGGTACTCGGCCCCGATTGAGCCGATGGAAACGTCCGCGTGGCGCGTGGCGTGCACCACGACGAACAACAATTCGAACACCACGATCGAGGCCAGGTTGTTCAGCGCCACCAGCCCGGTGGTGAATTCGGTGAGCGGACCTTCGCTGCGGCTTTCCTTCAATACCAGGACGGTCGTCGCGGGGGCCGTCGCCAACGCCAACGCCCCAAACAGCACGGCCGCCTGCCAGCCCACACCCGCATCCTTCCAGAATGCACTCAGCAGCCCCATGCTACCGCTGACGAGGACCATCGTCGTTGTCATTTCCCCCAGCGACAGGGGCAACAGTCGTTTGACGGTCCGCCGAAAGCTCGACAGCGGCAGCCGACAGCCGATATTGAACAACACCAGGGCAATCGCGAACTTGCCGACCGGTTCGAGGTGAGCCAGGTGCTCTTCCGAAATGTGGCTGCCGGCCAGCGAGACCGAATAGCCGAACCGCTCTGCGACCCACTCGATGGCATGCAAAAAGGGCGTGTGGGGTCCCAGGGCCAGACCCACCAGGAGATACGCCGTGACGCTCGGCAGATGCAACAGCCGCGCGAGCTGCCCCGCAAGCAATGCAGCCCCCAGCAAGATTCCCACGGTCAGGGCGAGATACCAGTCGGGCTGATCCAAAGCGGCGACCGTCCTAGCGAGGCCAAGCAGAGGGGCGTTCCTGCGATTCGTGTCTTGCCGGTTCCAGCGGCTCAAACTGCCGAGCAGTGTAGCCTAGATTCCCCCCGCCCGCACGCCGAACGAGCCCGAGAAAAACCTGTGCGGCCGCACCTGCTCGCCGCCGCCGCTGGCGGTACAATCGGGGGGGGTAGATAAGCCGCGGCACCATACTTGTGAGGCAGGCGATGAAATGCACGACGACCCTTCGGCCCCCTCGGCTTTCGGCCACCGCGACGATCCTGGTAGCGGGTTTTGTTCTTGGTTTCCTTCCGCTTTCGATCGTTCACCGCGCGGCGGCCGACGAGCCCGCCCACGCGCAGGCCAACGGCGCGGAAACCGGCGATAAAAGTGCACCGGGCCCCGAAACGCAAACGTCGCTGGACGATGCCATCGCGGACGTGAACCAACGGCTTGCCAATGACCTCGCCCGTTTGCTCGCCGACTCGGACGACCCCCAACGACTCAAGGCGGCGATGAAGCCGCTTTCGGTCGACGACGTGATCGCCGCGATTCGCCACTGGGATCGCGAGGAGTTTCCGGTCGAGGATGCAACGTATCGCATCTACGAGAACATCGCCGACACGCAAATGTTGCCCCCTCGGTATTCGTTTGAGGTTCGCGATCAATGGTACCGGCTCGGTGACGACGATTGCCGACTTTCGCGAATCATGCTGGACGTGATGACCGGCGAAAATCAAGGGTACGCGTTCGCGATCCGCGACGCCCAGCTCGATCGGCGAAAGTACTGTCCGCTGCCCGCGGGCTATCAATGGCTACGTCGCTATACGGGCAGAGGTCCCCGCGGCGAATTTCGCGGCTGGTCTAATTCCGACATCAAGGTTTCCTTCGGCGAGTCGGCAGCCGACCTGGTCGTAACGGTCAAACACTCGTTCAATGTCCTGGGCGTCGACGTCATCGCCTTCGACGCCCAGGGGAAGTGGTATCGTCTCGTGCGCGAGCCCGCCGGAGTCTATAGCGGCTTCCTTGTCGATCGTTTTCGCCTCGATCCCGACACGCTGCCACTCGAGAAGGTCCAGGACGTGGGGATCCAGGGCGTGACACAGAACGACATTCAGAGAATCGCCCGGATTGCTGCGCGGCGGGCGGACCAGCAAGGCATTCGCGCCTTGCCCCTGCCGGAAGTTAACCAGCCGTACGACTTCTCGTTGACGGCTGGCGGCCAGCCGTTCGACTCGCAGCAGTTGCGCGGCAAAGTGGTGCTGGTCGACCTGTGGGGAAGCTGGTGTGTCCCCTGTCTCAAGCAAATGCCCAAGCTCAAGGAAATCTACGCCCGCTGGCACGACCAGGGCCTCGAAGTCGTGGGGATCAGCTTCGACGACGAACTGGAACGGGCACAGGCCGTCCTCGACCGTCTGGAAATCCCCTGGAAGTCCGTAAACATGGCGCGACTCGGCAGCGCTCAAACTCTGGAAGGCCGGGGGACGCGTCACCCGCCTGCCCACGGTACTGCTCATCGACCGCCAAGGCGTGCTCCGCTACGAATTATCGAGCCACGACGCGATCGCAGAGAAAGTCGAAAAACTAATGGCCGGGCGCAGTGAAAACGCGCGCCCGCATTCGGTTGCCGTCGGCGATCCGGCCAGAAGAGTCGGCGGACCCCTTTACCGCGGTTCGCACAGCCTCGGGAAAAGGTATACTGACGCGCCGTCACCGGTTCGTGTACTTCAGGGGAACTCGCCTACGATGCCTTACAAAATACTCGTTACGATTGTCTGGTTCATTCTCTGGTCGCCGCGATTAGGGCTGGCGGCGGATGCGCTAGACTGGCCTTCGTGGCGCGGTCCGCACGACAGCGGCAGCATCGAACAGGGGAATTATCCCGTCAGGTTTGGCGCCGACAGACTTCTCTGGAGCACCGAATTGCCCGGCAAGGGCTGTTCCACTCCCATCGTGCTCAATGAAATGATTTACCTGACGTCTCCAATCGAGGCGCATGACGCACTGCTCTGCTACGACTCGCACGGGCGCGAGAAATGGCGCGCGGTTTTCAATAAAGAGAACCCTGGGAAACACCGCAATGGATCGGGATGCAATGCGTCACCTGTTACGGACGGAAAGGCCGTGTTCGTCTACTTCAAAAGCGGTACCTTTGCGGCCGTTGATCTCGACGGGAAGGTGCGTTGGAAGACCGACCTCGTTGAGCGTTTCGGGAAAGACACGTTGTTTTGGGATCATGGCACTTCTCCCGTGTTGACCGATCGGTACGTCGTCATGGCACGCATGCATCAAGGCGAGTCGTGGCTGGCCGCATTCGACAAAGAAACCGGCGAAATCGCCTGGAAGGTCGCACGCAATTACTCGACACCGATCGAATGCGATCACGGCTACGCAACGCCGTTGGTGATTCAACACCAGGGACGGGAGTCGATCTTCGTTTGGGGAGCTGAGCATCTCACAATTCATAACGCGACCGATGGGCACGTTTCGTGGTCGTGCGGCAATTTCAATCCCAATGCTGACAAGCTGTGGCCTACGATTGCAACGCCCGTCATCGTGGGGGACATGGCGGTCGTCGCGTACGGTCGCAACGATCGAGGAGTTCCGCGGCTTTATGGAATTCGACTGACGGGATCCGGTGACGTCACGCAAACCAATCATGTGTGGAAGCGCGACGATGTGGGCACGTTCGTCCCTACGCCAGCCGTCTACAAGGGCCGTGTCATTCTCGTTCGAGACCGCGGCGAAGTCGCGTGCATCGACCCGGCCACGGGCAAGACGATTTGGGAAGCGGCGTTTCCCAAGAACCGGGCCAATTTTTACGCCTCGCCCCTGATTGCCGGAGATAAGCTGTACGCGCCGCGCGAGGACGGAATCGTGTTTGTGGCGAGTGTCGCCGACGACAAGTTCGACTTGTTGTCCGAAAACGACATGGCTGAGTCCGTCATCGGTTCGCCTGTCCCGGCCTTGAACGGCATCTTGATTCGTGGCGAAAGGCATCTTTTCTGTGTTGACTCAGAGGCCGCGCCCAAGTGAATGGCGTGCGATGAACGGCCCCCGCCGGTTAGTAATTCGTACCGAAGGCGCGGAAAGCCGTCTCACATAAGAAGCGTCATCAAACGACCGTTACCCGGGACGCCCGTCGGCTCCACACTTCGGCGACACTAGCGCGCCTCGGTCGCCTCAACGTCACATCAACCGAAGTGACAAGTGGACATCGGGCAGCGATGATTGTCGTGAAATCGATGTGATACGCGGCGACGCCCGAAGTCCTCGGCCCTTGGCTGTCTATTGGGAACTCAACCCCCGCAACTCAAGTCTCGCGCCGTGCGGAACAGGCCTGAATTCCTCCGCAATCGTTATGCGCCCCGCCACCGTGTCGTTGGCGCCTCGGGGTGTCGGACCGAAGCACGGAAAACAGATTCGGTGTTTCAATCGCTAGAGGTCGCCGACGTGCGATAGGGGATCGTTAAGTACCGTGGCTCAGTGCATCGGGCCGTTTGATCTATCGCTCCCACTTTGCCTGCTCTACATTTCTTTTTGCCTCGGAATCAAGGCCTTGGGCGACGTCGCGCAGGGCCCGTGATGCGGCCGGGCAGGTTTGTCGAAGTTGATCTGCTCGATTTCGGAGCCTCTCGGCTTGGCTATTTTCTGAGTGTCCGGACGGATCAATGCTGTGGACGCCGCGAGCGTTCGAGAGGCTGACCGTGAGGTGTGGTGGGAAAATCTCTGGGATTGTGTCGGCTAGAATGTTAATCGCTTTGGCCATATCGGTCGTGGGCCATGTTTCGATCGCGCCCCATGCTCCACTTGTCATGATGTCCGACAACAGAAGTCCAACTGCGGTCAAATATCGCCTTTCAGAAGCGATTTGGACCACGTCAGCAACCCAGTCAGCAATCGTTCCGTCACTCATTGGACACAATTCGGATTGTCCCGGCAGTTCTGCAAGTCGGTGAAGCAGTCCACATACCTGCTTCGCCAGAGCGTTAGTCTGCTCGTTATCCGACGTGGTCGATGCGCCATTGTCGTCTTTGTAGCGATATCTGAGCAAATCGACGAAAAGGGACGGCGTATCCCTAATCGCAACTAGCAATCCTCTGGGCTGAATCTTTCGACTATCGTTGTCGAACACACGGTGATAAAGGAGTTCCAGCCAAACAAGCCGTTCGACTTGAGACATTCCAACCTTGTAGAGCACTTCGAAGAGTTCCTGTATCTCCCACCTGAGACTGTCTTGGTGCTGCTCGTCTGGATCTCGCTCGACATGGGGCAACGCTTCTAGCACTTCAAAAACTAAATCAACTTCGTCGCCGACGATTTCCTTATGTCGATAGGTCAATAGGTCGACGGCTCGATCCGCGCGGGCGACTTTAATCAGATTTCTGACAAAGTACGAAAGCCTCCCCGCTGGGATCTCCCAAGGTGCTGGTGCAGTTTTCCAGTAGAGTCGCTGGACGGATTCGATTTGCCGATCAATGCAATCCCAGACTTCCGGTACGGTAGGGAGGCAACTTAGGTATGACGCAATCATCTCATCCGAGGTCATCGTCGCTAAATGAGGGAGTACGTGTGTCGAAAGGGAATCTTTGCGCTGCCACGCCCAAGCAGAGACAAATCCGCGCGCTAGCAATCGATCTGACTTCGTCGTTGACGAAATGAGCGGCAGGATCTCAGCAAATTCAATAGCCACCTCTTCAGTAAGCGCCACTGTTCCACCAACTACGTCCGCAGCGACGTGGTCAATCGCTGCCAAGCGGCGTAAACCGTCCAGGCCTTCGGCACGCCAAACTCCTAAGACAATGGACTTTTGCGATTCACGAATACGTTTTTGCTGGCTCTCATAATTGAAGCGATCTGAGAAGTGCCGTGTGCAGTGGTTCGGGGAAGCCGCATACAAAAATGCATGGCATCCGGCAAGAACTGGATCCTCCGGAATTGAAGCTTCGAGCAGTTGTCGCAACCGTGGTCCGTACCTCTCGTAGCGTTCAACTTCTCCGGGAAAATGTGGTTCAGACTCAACAGTCGTATCTTCAAGTTCGTGCGCATCAACAACTTTACCATTTTTCAATCGCCGTTGGGCTGATGCCCACTCCGCATCGACCAACATGGCGTTGATTGTTTCCCAAAGGAGGCGTTTGTCCTCCTGCTCAAATACTCCGCTAGCCAGCGTCGACTCATAGCTCTCAAGGACTGCACTAAACTGATCGTCGGCGATGTCCCCACAAAGTTCAATGAGAGCGCACCATCGCTCGGCATCGTCAGCAGCAACCGCTAGAAGTTGCTCGATACACCATCGACGTTCGATCGCGATTTGACGATTTGTCCTGCCCGGCTCATATCCGTGAGCCCAGTCTCGCCACGTTGGTAATTCACGGCACATCCAACTTGAGTGCGCCGAAGGAAAGAGCGAGATAACCAGTCTGAAGGCCGTTCCTGCATCTTCTTTCAGCATACGAGCGATCGCTGCCTCTCGCGTTGACCAGTCCGCATTTGTCTGCGGGCAGTAAAGCTGCAGAGTCTCGCGAATCGAGTTTGAAGGATTGTTACCCGATTTGATTTCAGGATTTAGTCTGGCCAGCCGCAACAAAACACAGATGGCTCGTTCCAGATGCTGCGGGGACCAACAAAGTCTTTCGAGCGCCCAGAGAATGCCGGTGTGTGCAGGCGAGCAGAAGAGACCAGTCTCAGTTCTTTCCATTACCTCCGCAAGCGGTCCGTCCGGGTGGAGATCGCGTTCAAGAGCGTCCAGCAAAGCATCTGGCGCGGCTTCGGCCAGAATTGACAATTCGCCGCGAAACGACGCCCAGCGACTAAAGCGCGCGTCCTTCAGAGTCGATCGCACAATCCAGTCCACAAACAACGGACTCATGGAAGCGTCGAGATTTAATCGTGTGGCACCGATCGATGCAGCGATTGCCAGTGAATGCACCACGTTTCGTCGTAAGGTTCCAGAAAACTCTGGATGTTTGCCGAGAAACTGAGCCGTAAGCCGCTTTTCGCCCGGCATACCAGCAGTTGGATCGTCATCCGCGAGCAGGTACCGCACAACATCCCCAAATTCATTGATCACGGACTTTGTGATGAGCGACGCGTAACGAATCCAAGCAAGTTCGGGCGAAAGAAGTCTGAACTTTCCATCGGCTCGAAATAGAAGTCCATCAGGGTCGTTCGAATCAGAAATGAGCGAAGTCTCAAGTTGTTCGTATGGCAAGCCTGAAAGGATCGAGAATATTTCACGATCGGCGGGATGGTTGCCATCCCAGCCGACCAACAGCAGGCAAGTTGCCTTTACTCGGTCATCGAGACTGGACCCGATCGTTCTTGCCGATGCGTGAAGCCCGGACAACCGATCCAGAAGGAGTTGCCCATTTCCACCGCACTGTATTGCGTGTTGAGTTGCCTCTGCTTCGCCAATGCCCGACGAAGTCAGAGCTTGGCGCACCTCGAACTCAGTCAGACGTGGCAGCTCCATGTGCCCGACGGTGGAGCAGTAAATGACTCGATGATTTTGGCTCGCTGCCTGCTGTAGTTCTTCGCGACTCGGCTGCACTTGTGGAGCAACGATCAGTCCCAAGCCGGATTCTTCAACAATAAGTTGTTCCCACCGAGCGCGTGACTCGACTACGACTGTGCGTGCAATCGCGACTTCGTGGCCAGATTCCACTACGGAGGCGACCGCGAACGGTACGACTTCCGCCGGAGATCGACAGAGTATTGCCAACGGGCCACGATTCTCATCTTCACCCGCAATGTGTATTTGAATCTTCTTCGTCAACTCTTCACGGCCAGCGAGGAGAGCTCCTGGCTTGATGACGTCTGAACGCGTTGTCGCAACATTCTTCCAATATCCTTCGACATCTCGGAAGCCTGCCGTTGCTTTTCCAAGCCTCCGAGAAAACCAAGCCTCGACGGCCGGGCAATCTGATAACCAACCGAGAATGTCATCGACGTCGAAGACGCGGACTGCCTTCCAGTGACCGACAATCTTGTCGTTGGCCGGTCCCGGATCGGACACCCAATCAGCTTTCTTCTCCCAATGCCTTGGTGTGACACAGTAATACGTCAATTCCTTTTGTCGATAATCCGCTGTTCCATTTGTCCTCTTCTTGAAGTCTTCATTGGCTTTGGTGACGTGCCCCTTATTCGTCCCGAATTCCCAAACCGAGGCACCATCGTGGACATACGTAGAACCACTCCTGGCGTAGACATAACCGTCAAGCCCTGAGCGCCCGACTGAGTCTCCATAAGGCATGACGATTGTTTCAACCGATGGATTGGATGCCAGGATGAGCCGACGAATTAGTTCTGGCAATTGTCCCTCTGACGCTTTTGTAGCTGCCCAATTGATGAGATCATTTCGTGTAAGGCGTGTCATGCAATGCTCCGTCCGCGTTTCGATTACGCCAAGCCGTCCAAGCATGGAATGTAGTTTATGCGTAGTCAGCTAGTAAGCAGCTTCTTGGAAGCACACCAAAAGTAAGAGGCCGACAGGCGAGTTGCACGAAACTGATGTGAAAGGGGGAGACTATCTAGCGAACCTCTTTTTTGGGGGGCATCATAACCCGAGCGCGGCCGCGACAGAAATGTCGCACGTGCCGGAGGCACAAGAGGTCTACACTATGTCCTGCGCAGCCAACCCGCGCTCACGAACCACGCTGGCGCAAGGATCGAATTGCCACTGTCAATCGGAACGCCTGCGGCACGTTCGCGCCAGCTGCCTCCCAACAATCCCCCCACCCCTGCTACGGCTCACGGCGTGAGCCTGCTACTTTGACGCGCCCTTGCCGACTATCCGCGTCCGGCCGTGTCCATCCGCGGTTCGTCCTTCGTCAGACCACACCCCTTCGTCTTCGCACCTTGCGCACCGATTTACGCCCACCATTCCGACAACTCATTGAAACCGGGCCGCCACTTCCGCTAGCCTAGGCTCGGGACATTCTGAACTGGGGCCTGGGAGATTTTTCCGGTGGTCAAACAAGGACAAATGCGCGAAATGGGGAGGCGAATTGATCGGTTTTTCAGGCTCCCTTAGGAATGAAAAGTTGCGCGCAACCAAACGCTCGAAAATCGGGCCACTCGAAAACTTTCCGAATTCCGAATCGAGCCGCGCCGCCAACCAATTTGTCGGCTTGCCGCCCGCCGATCGACGCGGACAGGAGTCGCGACGCCGCGGAAGTGTCGCGCCCGATTGCACGCTTGAAACTGGGCCAGCCGCTGCCGCATACTCGCCTGTGCGGCACGGTCCAATCGCGTTTGCTCCCCCGCGGCCGCGAACCGAAGCTCCCCCTGTCGCGTCAGAGCTCAAAGCAGCGCTGGGCACGTGCCGGACAATCGCTACCGGCGGACCGCTTTTGCTTGTCTCTCGGGCGGGAGCGAGGTATGCTAATTTGTTTGCCCAAAATGGTTTTCGTTAGCTAGTTGGGCGTTCGTTTGGGATTCTTGTGGGAGTGATTGATCGTGGCTACTACGACCTCGAAACGTGCCACCGTGGCTTTGCAATCGGGCGCCGATATCCTTGTCGAATCGCTGGTTCGGCATGGCGTCGAGGTCGTCTTCGCCTATCCCGGCGGCGCCAGCATGCCGCTGCACCAGTCGCTCACCGCCTACAAGGACCGCATTCGCACCATCTTGCCGCGCCATGAGCAGGGGGGCGGGTTTGCCGCCCAGGGTTACGCCCGCACCACGGGCAAGCCGGGCGTGTGCATGGCCACCAGCGGCCCCGGGGCCACGAACCTGGTGACCTGCATTGCCGACGCGAAGCTCGACAGTATTCCGCTCATTGCCATCACCGGCCAGGTGAAGACGGCCGTCATCGGCACCGATGCCTTCCAGGAAACGCCGATCGTCGAAGTCTGTCGCGGCATCACCAAGCACCATTATCTGATCACCGACGTCAACGATCTGGCGCGGATCATGCGCGAGGCCTTTCACATCGCCACCAGTGGCCGGCCCGGACCCGTGCTGATCGACGTGCCCAAGGACGTGCAGCAAGCGCAGATCGCACCCGACTACGACGCTCCCATGAACCTGCCGGGCTATCACGTCGAGGAGCGCAAGGCACCGCAAGAGCAGATTGCCCAGGTTGCGGCGGCCATTAAGCGTTCGAAGCGCCCCGTGATTTATGCCGGCGGCGGCGTCGTCATGGGCGATGCCAGTAGCGAACTGCGCGAGCTGGCGCGAAAGACCAAGATTCCGGTCACCATGACGCTGATGGGCCTGGGGGCGTATCCCGGCGACGATCCGCTCTCGCTCGACATGCTGGGCATGCACGGCAGCGTGTATGCCAACTATGCCGTCGATCAGTCCGACCTGCTGCTGGCCTTCGGCGTGCGGTTCGACGATCGCGTGACGGGCAAGGTTTCGGAGTTTGCCAAGCACGGCAAGATTGTGCACATCGACGTCGACCCGTCGGAACTGAACAAGAACAAGGAAGCGCACATTCCGATCGTCAGCGATATTAAGTACGCGCTGGCCGAACTGAACAAAATCGTCGAAGCGCCCGAAGACTTGAGCGCCTGGCACAAGCAGATTGCGGCTTGGAAGAAGAGCGATCCGTTCAAATTTGGCAGCAACGAAGGCCCGATCACCTCGCAGTACGCGATCCACAAACTGTGGGAACTGACCAAAGATCAGGACACGATCGTCACCGTGGGCGTGGGCCAGCATCAGATGTGGGCGGCCCAGCATTATCGCCTGCGCGAGCCGCGCACCTGGTGTTCGAGCTCGGGCCTGGGCACGATGGGTTTTGGTCTGCCGGCGGCGGTAGGCGCAAGGTGGCGCATCCCGACAAGCTGGTGGTCGACATCGACGGCGACGGCAGCTTCCAAATGAACATTCAGGAGCTGGCCACCTGCTTCTGCGAAAAGATCCCGGTCAAAGTGCTGCTGCTCAACAACCAGCACCTGGGCATGGTGGTGCAGTGGGAAGACCGTTTTCACGAAGGCAACCGGGCGCATACCTACTTGGGACCGATCGACAATCCCGAAGCCGTCGGCCAGGGCACGGCCGACAAGCCAGCCGGGCGCTATCCGGACTTTGTCACCATTGCCAAGGGATACGGCGCCGGCGCCCGCTATGTTAAGGACAAGTCGGAGCTGGTCGACGCGCTGCAGGAAATGATCAACTACCCCGGCCCCTTCGTGCTCGACGTCGAAGTGCCCTACCAGGAGCACGTGCTGCCGATGATTCCCGCCGGCATGACGGTGAAGGAATTGATCAAGGAATAGAGCGGCGAATTCCGGCGGAACATGCCGGCGGTTGTTTCAATCGCGAGTTGATAGTGCGCCGGTGGCTTACCGGGCGCTCGTCAGACGCTGAGGGGCAGCGACGCCGTTGGGTCGATACGTGTGGCTGCGCCGGGCGCTCTTGCGAGCGTTCTGCCATAGTTCCCGCAGCGCCGTCGTCAGGCTCGGGCATTCGGTCAAGCGGTATGGCGAATCGGCCGGCAGCTCGGCCATCAGCCTGGCATGCGCCTTGGCCAGGTTGTGATAGGGCAGCGATGGAAAAAGGTGATGCAGCGCATGGAATCGCAGACCCACCGGCGCCCACAGGGCTGACAGGAATGGCCGGTTCGGATAGTTGATCGAGTCGAGCATCTGCTCGATGAACGTCACCTGGCCATTGTCGTTCGTGTAGCGATGGGCGCCGAGCGTCCGCAGGGCATTCAAGAACAGAATCGTTACGCTCACGGCGTAGGCGGTCGGCAGAAAGCCCAGCGGTACCACGCCGTTGGCCATCAGCGTGGCCAGCGACCAGCACCACAAGCAGCACAGCACTTCCTGCAGGCGAAAGATGCGCAACGTCTTCTTGGCCGGCAACGGGCGGATATAAGTCGGATCCATCACCATCGACGATGCGTGGCGATGCAGAACTGCGCGGAAGCTGGGAACCAACCAGCCAATCGGTGCAAGGAACATGAATCGCACGACGGCAATGATCGGCAACACAAACGGCTGGCAAAGATACAGCACGATATGCCATGGTCCGGTCGTTGCCAGCGGCATATATTCGCCGTCGCGCTCAGTGCCAAAATGTTTCCGCATGTGGTGTTCGACATGGGTGTAGTACGTAAAGCTTGGCAGCAACAACGGAATGCCGCACAGCAGGTTCCAAGCAATCCGAAATGCCCGAAACGAGCCCGATCGCAGATGCGTCAGTTCGTGCGTGAATAGCACCGCCCGGTAGAATAGCAGGCAGCAAATCACGAACACGATGCCCTGCTCGAGCGAGAACGGCTCGAGCCGTCGTCGCACGAGCGTAAAGCAAAGCATGCCACCCAACGCCGAGCCGAGAAAGTCGGCCCAGTAAATCACCGGGCGGGGGGCAAATAAGTCTTTGACAATATGGCGAGCTTGGGCGAGCGAAAACGCTGGCGTGTCGGTATGCTGGATCATCCGACGAGACCTTTCGGCATTGGAATCGGAAACGTAGCCTGGAAAAACCTTTAGAGCGACCGCACCACCGCCGGGACGTCCTAGCCGAGCGGAAGGGACCGACTTGGCATCGATCCAAGGGGGACATCCATGATGCAATCACGCGAGCGAGAAGGCAGCGAAATCGGCTGCTTTCCCACCTCTTAATCACCTATCGGTCGTTCAGCAACCAAATTCAAAGTCAATTTAGTCAACCTGGGCAATGCCGATGGCCGAACCTAACTGCGCAGCTTGTTCGTCAAATCGTGTCCGGATACGATGAATTTCTCGTAACCTTCGGCATAAATGCCGCTTACAGATTGCCGTTCGCTGAAGAGCGAGACCATGCCGTGCAGGCCACAGCGTCGCTCGACCTGTCCGCCACTCGGAAGACCATTGCCAAAACCGTTCCAATCGTGACAAAGCCGCTACGATGATCGACGCCGCGTCGGAAATCGTGATCACCGGTGCCGGAGCCGCCAGCCCGATTGGGATCGGCTACGAGGCGTTCGCCGCTGCGCTGGCGGAAGGCACCAGCGGTGTGCGGCGATTGCAAGTGTTTGACTCGCCAGAATTTCCCGTTCGGGTCGGTGCCGAGGTCGTCGGGTTTGACCCCAAAAAACACGTGGCCGTCAGAAAGAATCTGAAGGTCATGTCGCGGAGCATCCAGCTTGCCTTTGCCTCGGCTCAAATGGCCATCGCCCAGGCGGATCTGGCCGGCGCCGGCGTCGATCCGGAGCGCTTCGGTGTGGTATTTGGCGCCGACATGATGCAGCTCGAACCAAACGAGCTTGTCGACGCGTTTCGCCCGTGCGTCAATGAAGGCAAATTCGACTATGCCCAGTGGGACGAGCGTGCCATGGGCGAGATGTTCCCATTGTGGATGCTCAAGTACTTGCCGAATATGCCGGCCTGTCATGTGGCCATCGCACAGGACGCGCGAGGACCGAACAACACGATCGTGCTGTCCGAGGCCTCCAGTTTGCTGGCTATCGCCGAGGGGATGCGTGTCATTCAGCGCGGCGCGGCCGATGTGATGATCGTCGGCGGCACCGGTTCGCGGATTCATCCGATGACCTGGGCCTTTCGCGATAATATCCAGCTCTGTTCGCCTCGTACGGAGGATCCACAGGTCGTTTCGCGTCCCTTCGATGCCGGTCGTGACGGCATGGTTTATGGCGAGGGCGCCGCAGCTTTCGTTCTCGAGTCTCGCCGTTCTGCCGAGGCCCGCGGCGCTCGGATCATCGCGCGAATCTTGGGATTCGCCAGCACGTTCGAGGCCTGCACGCCTGGCCACACGTTTCCCGGCCAGGCAATTCGTTCGGCCATCCGCAAGTCGCTAGTTGAAGCAGAACTCGAGCCCGCCGACGTCGGCCATGTGAATGCTCATGGGCTGAGCACACAAATACACGACCAGGCCGAAGCGCAGGCGATTCGCGACACACTTGGCGATGTACCCGTCACCGCGCTGAAAAGCTATTTCGGCAACCTGGGAGCAGGTTCGGGTTCGGTGGAACTTTTGGGCACGCTCGTGGCATTTGAAACCGGAAGTGTTCCCCGCACGTTGAATTTCGAACGCCCGGATCCTTCTTGCCCCGTGAACGTGGTGCATCACGAAGCACTCGCCACGAAGCGTAAGACGGCGATGGTGCTGAACCAAACGCTGATGGGCCAGTCGGTGGCCATGGTGCTGGCGGCCGACTGACGAATGCAGCGGCAGCTAGTTGCTGCTCCGCACACGGTGGGACACGTCGTGCCGCACTTGTGACGGGACCGGCTGGGTCGGCTGCCGTTTGTCCGCAGGCAGATGGTCGCCGATTTGCGCAGCCTTGGCTTGTTTGATGAGCCGCCGGCCGAAAAAGTACGAGATCGGGCTGGTCAGCACCGAGGGGAGCATCAACAGGTTGCCCGCGAGCGCTGCCGTTAGCAGCAGGAACATCATGGCTCCAAACCGCTGCGTGGGCACGAACGAACTCAGGGCGAACACGGCCAAGCCAAGTCCCAGCACTGCCCAACTCTGATACATGGCCCGGGCGCAGCCTTCGTAGGCGAGCATGACCGCGCCTTTGCGAATCCGCCCTTCTTTCAAGCCGCGTCGATACCAAATCAGAAAGTGCACGACATCGTCGACCGAGACACCTAGCGCCACGGTCGGCGTCATGATGGTGCCCACGTCGATAACGACTCCCAACCAGCCCATCATGCCGAACACGATCATGATCGGGAAAATTGACGGCACGAGCAGAATCAGTCCGGCCGAAAGATCCCAGAACACGATCGTCATCACGGCGCCAATCGTGGCCAGGTCGGTGACGAAATTCCAGGCCAGGCCGTTGAGCATCTCGCGCTGCGCTTTGTACACCACCGGCACCAAACCCGTATACACGGCGTCGATACCCATCGTATCGTTCCCGGCGGACTTGAGAGCGACGGTTTGAATCGTACTGTCAGACTGCGTCGCTCGCCGCGCGGCCAGTTGGGCAAGCTGCTTGCGCTTGGCCAAAATGACCGGCTCCACGCACGCGCGGATCTCGTCCTTGAACTCGCCGTAGTCGACGTCATTTAAAGCACCCACGCGAGCACTGACCCGCCATAACTCCGTGTTTCCCTCGGTGCTGAGGAAGTCGCTGTCGAGGTACTCCTGCTTGTTGGCTTCGAGCCGACGGTTGGTGACGTCGCGCAATGTGTTGACCGAGAGGAGACCCCTGCGTTTGTTCGGAATCTCCGGAGCAAATGTGGCGGCCGACATCGTGTTGCCGATGTGCTTGATCTTTTGCATCTCTTTTTCGATGTTGCCGATCAGCTCCACTTTTTCGAGCATGTTCAAGCCGCTGTCATCGTCGATCTTGACCACGACCTCCATCGGCACCAGATCGCCCAGGTTGTCCTCCAACCACTGGTAGTCGTGAATGATCTGGGCGCTGGATGAGAACAGCTTCGTCAGTTTGATCGAAGTATCGATTTGGGACAGACCCAGACCGCAAACCAGCATCAAGCAGGTCAGTCCCGCCAAGACCCAGCGATGCCGATCGAGTACGCCCTGCAGGATCTTGCGCCAGCGTACAGGCAAATCGATATCCTCGGCCTTCGGCTGCTCGCCGTCGAGCAGGCTGTGCGGCCGCATCGGCCAGAGCTGCATCCAGGCAGGCAAGAACAGGAACAAGAGAGCCAAAGTCGAGAGCACGCCCAGCGCCGAGTAAACTCCGAACATTTGAATCGGCACGAGCTCACTGGTGTACAATGAAAACAGCCCGGCCGAGGTCGTGCCGGCCGCCAGCACGCACGGCAGCCACGAATGTAGCAGCGCCCTCGCGGGCGCACCTTCGACGCCTCCCTCGGCGACCGAGTCGCGGTAGTAGTTGGCAAAGTGAATTGCCCCCGAAATGCCGGCTACGTACACGACAGCCGGCATCGTGAGCAGGATGGCATTCATCGCGCCGCCGGAATAGTGCACGATTGCCAGGCTAATCGCTCCCGCATAGAGCGCGGTCGCGAACACCATGATCGTCAATCGCACGCTTCGCAAACACCAGAAGGCCAGCGCCAAACCGACGATGCCCGCCGGGATGAATAGCCGCAGCAGCGTCTTTTCGCCTTCGACGCTGATCGCCACATTGTCGACCGGCGGCCCACCCATCTTGACTCGCTCGGGTGGCAGGCCCAATTCGGATTCGCAGACGGTGTAGAGTTTGTTTAATGTGACGCGAAGATCGCGCTTGCCCTCGTCGGTGAGCGTCACCACCGCACAAGTCTGCTTGCCGTCGGGACCGACGAACAACTTCCGCAATCGCCCGATGGCTTCCTCCTCCGACAGGCTGATGGGCGCCTGCGTCAATCGATCGAGCAATCGCGGACCGGTTTCGACGTGTTTGAACAGGGATCCGCGGGCAAGTTCTTCAACCGGATCAGGGCGCTTGAACCAGTGGGAGAAGACCAGGTCTTCGTACCATTTGGGCTTCTTCGGCTCGGGTAGCGGACCAAAGTTTGCGTACTGGTCAGGAATTTCGGGCGGAACCAGCTTCTTGGCCAACAGCTCGAGCCGCTGATCGCCGAGTGTGCAGCCTTCCCAACTGATGAGCACGAACGTTTCGTTCTCGAAGTGCTGCTGAAACCAACTGAAGTCCGTGGTTTCCTCGTAGGTCGTGGGCAGCCAGTCGTGGACGTTGTTGTCGTTGCTTTGCAGGGTCTTTCGCGCCGCGACCCATGACGGGCAGCAAGAAAATTGCCACCAAGATGATCTTGAAACTATGCCGGGTAAAGAATTGATTTAGCACGCGCGCTGCTCTTCCCGAGTTTCCCGCGATGCGTAAATTCCCGCACCCGGTCACCACTTGCGGCCTACTTGCCATTGTGCCCGCGACTAGTTCCTACCCGCGGGTCCGCCCTCCGAGGCGAAGCGTTAAGAGTACCTGCGGCCTCGCTCCGCGTCTATGCTGAACCAGCCAGCCGGCAGAGCGATTTCACCGCGAATTTAGCCCAATTTTCCGTCTCCCACGGCAGCCGCCTACGGGTGACACACTTGTCGTACAGGTCCTCGCTCCCTGCTTTGTCAGCTAGCAGTTGATTTGCTGCTGCCGATGAGTGTCACTGTTCCCTTAGCGAGACCATTCCAGCCCGAGTGAAAAGCCGTTGAAAAACAATTGATGCGATGCCGAAATCTGCGTCGGCGTGCTGGGGAAAAACGTAAGTTGATTTTGCGCCAAGGCGAGGTCCGTAACCCACAGCATGTCGAACGACGCTTTTAGTCCCAAGTTCGGGCGGAAACGGTACTCGCCCAGGAAGGTCACGCCGCCGACGAAGGACATCGAATGGTCTTTGGCATATTCGTTGCGGTTGGGCGACAAGGGATCACCGTTACCATCGAGGATTTGTACGGTGCTCGATTGCGAGGCAAAGTTGACCAGCGCGCCGGCTTTGCCGCGGATGCCCAATCGCCAGTAAGCACGGTCGTAAAAAAACTCGCCCCCGACTTGTGGCCCTACCAGGTTGTTGTGGGCCATCACAGTATAGTTGCCGGTTCCCAACGAGTTCTGAGCAAACCAATAGAGCCGATCATTGACGATCACCGTGCGGATGCCCGAGATGAACGAACACACCCATCCCGGCGTGGCTTCGCGAGTCCAGGTGCTATCGCGCGAATAGACCATGCGATCGCGGCTAAGCCGACGGTCAACGCGGTAGTTGAATTCGTAGCTATTGAAATCCGACGTCTGGTTGAGACTTTGAAAGTCCGACCCCTCAAAGACTGGCGGATTGGCGGCTGAATCCAACGAGAGCAGGATGGACCCGGATTGAACCGCCGTGATACTCTTGGAAAACTGCCAATGATTCAGGCCGAGAAACGTAAACTCGACCGAATGATCGCGATTTTGGGAGTCGCGTCCCAAGTAGCGACCGAGCGTGATATTGAGTCCCGGCTGGTACCCCATATCTTGCTGAGAGGCAATAACGTTTTGTTGGCTAAAGAAGTCGAACGACATCTTTATGTCGTTCTTAACCGCGGCCGAACGGCCGATATAGGTGGCCGCCACGTCGCCGTACCAACAACCTGTGCGAATCCAGGCACCAGAGCTGACGGTCGGCGCCGGGGAGTCGGGGTCATGGGGATCGTAGAACTCGAAGCTTCCGCGATAAGGTCCATAGGTCATACCCGGGCCGAGTGCCGGGTCGACCAGCGGGCCCGGATTCGGATTAAACCGCGCGGCGCTGAAACCCAGCGGCTCGGGGGGATATTCTTCCCGCGCAACGTAGGCGGCCGGGACCACCGCTTCATCGACGATGGGGTGACGGAGCCCAGGCATCGGATCGAGTGCCGGCCGGCCGGCCGGCACTCGATCCGATGGGCTGAGCTTAGCCGAAGCAGAACCATGTCGCGCGGAACTCGTTTGCGGGCTTGGCGTCTCATCGGCATCGGCTATATGTGCCAACGCCGCCAGCGCCAACCACGGCAATAGCAAGAATCCTCTGTGCACGGCCAAGATTCCTCGGTTCGCTTGTTGCTAGCTAAGAACGGGGTCTTTGCGCTTCTGCCCTAAGGGGCAATTTCTGCCTAAGACTGATCGGATCGTCGCTTGCCCGCAAATTAGGAATAACCGGCAGAGCCTCAAAAAAAGGAAAACTCAACCCAAATTCACCAGCCGCAGGAAAGTCTTGCTGCTTGCCCAGCAAGCCGATGCACGGACAGTACCGAGCCGAAGCGACGGCCCCTTTTTCCTTGTCTTTTGCAAGCCAAGGGGTACAAAGACTTACAGAGGGTGACATGGAAGGCGCAGCTTGATGGCTGTGCAATCACCCCCCGCCAGCGGCTGTTTTGGGCGATGGCATTGCGTTTTGGAATACTTCTAGATCCCACGAGAGAGTGAGCTGCGATGACTTCTCCCTTACGATCGCTAGTGGCAAGCGGGACCAAGCTCTGGCTCGACTCGATCGATCCAGATTTGGTGACCAAGAACCGGGCCCTCGGTGCTAGCGGGGCTACTTCAAATCCGATTATTATCGCGAACTTGATCGAGACTGGACGATTCGATTCGGACATCGAGCAATTCCTGGATCAGAAGCTGACGGACGAACAGATTGCTTGGAAGTTGGCCGACAAACTAGTGAGCGAGGCTCAGGCCGTGTTTCGACCGGTTTGGGATCAAACTGGCGGCAACGATGGCTACGTGAGTTTTGAGCTCGATCCATTGCTGGAAGACCCCGAGTTGGGGCCATCCCATGACGAGCGAGTTGCGCGGTACATCGAGCTCGGCAAGAAGTGGTCGATGGGCCATGTCAACCGCATGATGAAAGTGCCGGCCACGCCCGCCGGCATCGATGCGCTCGAGGAATTGGCAAGCGCGGGTATCCCACTCAACGTGACGCTGACGTTTACACCTCGCCAGTACAAGGCGGCCCGCGAAGCCGTGTGGCGCGGAGCGCAACGCTATGGCAACTTTAGCAAGTTCAAGAGCGTGTACAGCATCTTCGTGTCGCGCGTCGATGTTTACACCGAAAAGCACGTGCCCAGCCTCTCGCCCGCCGCGCAGGGCATGGTTGGCATCGCTGGTGCGAAACGGATTTGGGCGGATAACAAGGCCTATTGGGCCGACAAGAAGCTGAAGCTCGATCAGGAGATCGTCTTCGCCAGTACCGGCACTAAGAAGCCCGAGGATCCGGCGTGGAAATACGTGGCGGCATTTGCCGGCAGCGACATCGAAACCAATCCGCCGGCGACGAACGAAGCGGTGGAGGCCAGCGGTCTGACGTTCCAGCGCGATATCGACAAGCTGCCACCGCGGGAAGTACTCGACGAGATCGATCAGAAGGTCGACATCGAGCATCTCGAAGCCACGCTGATGGAAGAGGGTGTGCACAAATTCACCGAGCCGCAGAAAGCTCTGCTGAGTTTGATCGCCAAGAAACGCAAATCGCTGGCTGGCACCAGCTAGGCATCCCGCCAAACGATCTTCGCATGCCACCGGCCCAGGGCCACATTTGCCCTGGGCCGTGCCGTTTTTGCGACCTCGATTTCGGACGCACGTTGCGGGCAGTGGCTCGAATTCGAACCACGAAAATGATACCATTCGAGAATTCAGGCTCGGCTCGCCACTTTCCTTCCACAAAAGCAGTTTTTCTCTCATGCCTATCGACCCCTATGCCCCCTGCCCCGGTGGCACCGGCAAAAAAATCAAGTTCTGCTGCGGCGACATGGTGTCCGAACTGGATAAGCTCCAGCGGATGCTCGAGGGTGAGCAACGGGCTGCGTGCCTGGAACACATCGAAAGTATTGAAGGGAAATACCCAGAGCGAGCCTGTCTGCTCTCGATCAAGGCCATGCTCCAGGCCCAATTGGGAGAAGAGGATAAGGCTCAACAGACGCTGGCGAGCTTCGTCGCAAAGTACCCAGAAAACCCCGTGGCGCTGGCCGAGCAAGCAACCATGAAGGTGGCCGAGTCCGGAGGTGTTTCCGCGATTCCGCTGCTGCAAGATGCGCTGGAGAAGTGCCACGAACAAGTTCCCGCCCAAGTTTACGACGCCATTGGACTGGTGGCCCAGGGGCTCGTGGCCGAGAACCAATTGATTGCGGCCCGAGCGCATCTCGTGCTGCAACTCGGCATGAGCGGTACGCAGGATCAACAGCCGTTGCAACTATTAATGCGACTCAATGCATCGACGTCGGTTCCGTTGCTGGCCAAACAAGACTTGCCACTCGTGCCGCCACCTGACGATGCGCTTTGGAAAAGCAGTTTCAACGAATCGCTGGCGCCCGCCATGCGGGGTGCCTGGCGCAAGGCGGCCGACGATTTAACTGCGCTGGCCGCCAAAGTCGGCGATTGGCCCGCGATCTGGCGCAACATTGCCGTGCTTCGCACCTGGTTGGCCGATACGCCGCGCGCGATCGAGGCTTGGCGCAAGTATGCCGCGCAGTCGATTCCGCTCGAGGATGCCGTCGAGGCCGAAGCAATGGCCCAGTCGATCGATCCCGAGGCGATCGACCTGGTCGATGTGCTGTCGATCGAATACGGCATCGCGGACCCGGAAGTTCTGCAGGCGCGTCTCACGGCAAATCCCCGCGCATTGCAAATGCCTATCGACCTGGCACGCATGGGCACCGAGGATCAGCCGCCTCCCAAAGGCGCCTATTGGTTGCTCAATCGGGCGGTGCCTGAAAGTGGCAAGGACCTGTCTCCGGCCGATGTGCCGCACGTTGTGGGTCAGGTGTTCTTGTACGGCAAACAAACCGATCGCGATGCTCGGCTCGAACTCGCGGTGTATCGTCCGGAACTCGCGGAGGCCCAAGCGGCGCTGGCCGATATCGCCGGCGATTCACTGGGTGCCAAAGGCCAGGAGGAGGTCAGCACCGAAGTGCCGGCCTTGCAGCATGCCTTGACCACGAACTGGCGCTTGCCCGAGGATACGCCTGCCGAAAAACGTTTGGAACTGATCAAACAGCAGCGGCGCGATATCCTGCTGCATCACTGGTGCGAAATGCCTCGCAAGGTGTTCGACGGAAAGTCCGCAACACAAGTTGCCGGCGACGCATCGCAGCGCATCAAGCTGCTCGCGGCGATCCTACTGCTCGAATTGGCGACTGACCAGGTGGCGTCCGAATTCGCGTTCAACGAACTGCGCCGCAAACTCGGCGTGCCCGAGCAAGAGGAAATCGATCCGGCCCAGACTTCGCTCGCCGAGCTGCCGCTGGCCAGAATGAGTCATGTCGCCGTCAAGAAACTGTCGGACGATCAGTTGGTCGACCTCTATCAGCGGGCAGATCATTACCGCCACATCGCGGCGCTGCGGAATCTGGCCCAGGAAGTCATCGAACGCCCCGGCCTTGAAGGTAAAATTGATAAAGCCGAGGTCTATGGGCTACTCGCACAGATTGAGCCGGACGGGACGCAGGCAGTAGCCTATTTGGACCAGGCGCGTGCGGCGGCCGAGGCCGGCAAGAAATCGACTGCTCCGTGGGATCTAGCGGAGTTGGCGTTACGAATCGCTCGCGGCGAAGTCGCCGACGCCGATCGGTTGCTGCACCATATTCGCGATCAGCATATTCGCGAACCGGGCGTCGCGCAGGCACTCTATCAGATCTTGGCAGAGGCCGGCATCATCGGTCCCGACGGCCGACCAGCCATGCCCGCCGGGGCGGCACCGCAGCCGGGCGCCGACGTCATGGTGCCAGGTGGCGGCGCCGAGCCAGGCAAACTGTGGACGCCCGAAAGCGGGCCAGCGTCGGGCGGCGGTAAGAAATCAACGATCTGGACTCCAGACTGAGCACCACGCGAGGCCCCCTTGCGATGCAGTGGGAAGAACTGGATGCCTGGCACATGTCTCGCGCGCTCGAATTAGCGGCCCGTGGCGAGGGATCCGTCGAGCCCAACCCCATGGTGGGCTGCACGATCGTGCGTGACGGCGAAACTGTCGGTGAAGGCTTTCACGCGCGTTATGGTGGACCGCACGCCGAGATCGAGGCCCTCAACGTCGCCGGAACGCGTGCCCGCGGGGCGACGGTTTACGTGACGCTCGAACCGTGTTGCCATCACGGTAAAACGCCTCCCTGTACCCAGGCGCTGATCGCGGCCGGGGTGCGTCGTGTGGTGATCGCCCAAAAGGACCCCTTCCCACACGTGGCCGGCGGCGGCATCGTCGAATTGGACGCCGCGGGTATCGAAGTCGAATGCGGCCTTTCCGCCGCCGAGGCCCGATGGTTGAACGCACCGTATTTAAAGCTCACGCAGACGGGTCGTCCTTGGATCATTGCCAAGTGGGCCATGACGCTCGACGGCAAGCTGGCAACCTGCACGGGTGACAGCCGCTGGATTTCCTGTCGAGCATCGCGCGAAATCGTGCATCGATTGCGCGGACGCGTCGATGCCGTCCTGGTTGGTCGCGGCACGGCGCAGGCCGACGACCCAATGCTGACGGCTCGCCCGCCAGGACCGCGTACGGCCACCCGCATCGTGGTGGACACGATGGCTTCGCTGTTGCCAACCAGCCAACTCGTGCGCACGGCCCGCGATGTGCCGGTTGTTGTCGCCGTGGGCGCCGACGCGCCAGAAGATCGCGTGCAAGTTTTACTCGATGCGGGCTGCGACGTCACCGTGTGCGAAGGAGAGTCGCGAGAAGAACGTTTGGGGGCGCTGCTCGATCAACTTGGCGCCCGCCTGATGACCAACGTGTTGGTCGAAGGTGGCGGAAAGCTACTGGGCAGCTTGTTCGATGCCGGCCAGATTGACGAAGTGCATGCGTTTGTTGCGCCAAAGATTGTGGGCGGAGCATCCGCCGCCAGCCCAATGGCCGGCGAAGGCGTCGGGCTAGTGTCACAATCTCTGGCGCTCGTGACCCCGGTGATCGAACAAGTGGGCACCGACGCTTACGTGCACGGACGCGTCATGAAGAGCTAGGCCCAACTAGCGCCGAAACGCTTTCCCACCACGCTGAAGCGTCCGGCTCGGAAGCGTGGCCGTGGCTCGCATGTTGCGTGGAGCCTCGATGCGGTAGAGATTCGTGTCGGACCTTAGGTAGATCGCGCCGTCCAGGAAGGCGGGCGAAGCCAGGGTACGGCCTTCCAGGTGGTTGGTTGCCAACAACTCGTAGCGATCGCCCGGCGCGATGACCAGGGTCGTGCCCTCCTCATTCTGCAAGAAGATTTTGCCGGCGGCAAAAACCGGCGAGGCCGAAAAGTTGCCTGGCAGCCGTTCGCGCCACAGTTCTTTTCCGGTAGCCGCGTCGATGCAGGTCAGCACTCCCAAGTCCGTGGTCATATACAATTGTCCGCCGACGACCAACGGCGAGGGATTATTTGGCACGCCCCGTCGCACGGTAAACGCGACGTGGCTTTCCGTCACGTCGCCACTCCCGTCCAAGCGAATCGCCAACAACGATGGGTTCCAATACCCGGTACAGCAGTAGACCATCTCGCCGGCGACCACCGGTCGCGGAACGACGGAGTGTCCGGTGTAACTGACTCGCCATAGCTCGCGGCCGTCGTGTGGCGCGAAGGCGATCGCGGCGTTTCCACGGCTAGTGATCAACTGGTCGACACCCTTGACTTGCGTGAGCGTCGGCGTCGAATAGGCTTGTTCCCCCTGATGGTCGACGCGCCAACGCTGCTCACCCGTATGCTTGTCCAAGGCCACCAAATACTGCACGTCCGGACCATCGCACGCCACAATCACCAGATCCTTCCAAACCACCGGCGAGCCGCCGGGGCCATGGCGATGGTCGTAGTGAAGCTGAGTTCGCCAGACGATTTCTCCCTCGTCAGTCAGGCAGGCCGTGCCGTGTGCGCCATAGTGAACGAACACGAAGCCACCGTCGAGAACCGGCGTCGGCGACGCATGGCTGTTCTTCGATGCCACGCGTCCAAGGTCGTCGTATTTGAAGACCTCCACATTGTGCACCATTTGCCCCGACTCGCGTTCGATGCACACCGCCCGAAGCGACCCTTCCGATTCGATCGCCGTAGTGAGCCAGATTTGCTGTCCCGAAATTACGGGCGACGACCAGCCTAGCCCGGCGATAGGCGTTTTCCAGCGAATATTCTCGGACTCGCTCCATTGCAGGGGGACGTCTTGCGTGACGGCATGCCCCTGGCCCCCGGGACCTCGAAACTCCGGCCAGCTTTCGGCAGCGACGCCCGGCGAACGAAGCAGTCCGAGGGCCACGAGACCAAGCCAACAAGTTGTCCTGAGTGTCATAGCCTTTATCCTGATCAAGGTCGTTCGAGCCAGGTCTTGGGTTGGGGTTTAGTGCATAAGCTTGAGATTCGGCATAGCACGCTCGATATTTTCGATTGCGGCCTTGGAAATCTGCGTTCCGCTGACGTTGAGTTCCCGTAGCTGTGGCCAGGACCTTATCAGGTGAAGCGACGCATCCGTCACATTCGTTTGGGCGAGGTTCAACTTCATCAGTCCGTGCAGAGTGACGAGCTTGCCGAGGCCGGCGTCATCGATTTTCGTGCCGCTAAGATTTAGCTCCACAAGTCGGCTCATGTGCGCCACGGGACCCAACCCCGCGTTCGTCACGTCGGTACCGGCCAGCACAAGAACCGCCAGCGCCGGACAGCGCGCAAGCGGAGCAAGCCCGCCATCGCTGATTGGCAAGTTCGACAAGTCGAGCATCGCCAGTCTGCGCATGCCCGGCAAATGCCGCATGCCATCATCGGTCACTCGTGTTTCGGCCAGGCTGATCGCATACAGTGCGGGAAAACTCGGTAGCTGCGCCACGCCCGTGTCGGTAATGTCGCCGAAATCGAGCCAAAGCGCTTCCAGCTTTGGCAACCGAGCCAGCGTCGCGATCGAGCGGTCCGTAATCTCGTTGTATGACAATTTGAGGATTCGCAGTTCCGTTAACTCAGCCAGCTGCGCCACTCCCTCGTCGCTTACCTTGGCGTCATACAGATACAACTCTTCGAGCCGTGGCAGCCGGCCGACGATGGCCAGCCCCTCGTCTCCCGTGCGGGTCCAATTCAAATTCAAAATGCGCAGGTTCGTGAGCGCCGCCAGATGCCGCAGGCCCGCCGGCGAGGTTTTCGTGTCGTGTAGCGCAAGTCCCTCGAGCTCGGACATGCCGCTCAGGTTTGCAAGCCCCTCGTCCGTAACACGGGTCTGCTGCAATTTGAGCACCGCCAAGTGCTGCAATTGTCTGACCGTATGTAGTCCGGCGTCGGTGATATTGGTGCGCGAAAGATCGAGCCATCGCAAATCACGCACATTCTGGAGAATATCAAGCCCCTCATTGCCACGGTTCCAGGTTACGACCGTAAACGCGTTTCCACGCTGGTCAAATTCCACTTCGTGCTGGCCACCAGCCAGCTCAATCGCATGCAAGGCTTGCTCTTGCTGCGGATCCACATGGCCCGGCAAGAGCCGCGCGAGCGAAAAGCCGGAGTTCGCCGCGCTGGAATTCGGCAAGCGGCCCGGCGGCTGGGCCAACAAAACACCGCGGGCGGCAAGTATCGCGAAAATCGCGAGCAGGCTCGTAAACGGTAGACGCCTCATGGCTTTTCTTCGGCCATGTATTCCGAGACCGTTCGTGAAGGGGAGCGGTTGCGAGAGAATAGCGAACGCTTCGCTGTTTTTTGTGGCTTGCGCAGTGGCGCCGCTGGCGGTGTTACCTTTTCAACGGCAGCGGCAGGCCGCACCAGGGCGTCGCGCTGCAATGCCGGAGACGGCGGTGCGAGCGCGCTGCCGGCTCGCCGATTGTCTGCGTCAAGCAAATCTGGCTCCGGTGGCAGCGATCGCGGGGGCGAGTGCAAACTGCCTAGCGGATCGTGCACGAACTGTTTCGCTCCGGCCACGATTCGACTCCACCACGACGGCGCGGCCGGTCGCGGCGCGATTGGGGGGGCCGCCGCCATCAGTAGCACCGCCAATGCAAACACGATAAGACGCTGGGATTTCATACGACAACGTGTCCTGCTCGCATGAGGGATCGATGGGCAGCCGGGTTTCTTTAGTCCAACGGGGGCGGGAGTGTCGCAAAAAGCGTGGCCCTGGTCCAGACCGGCTCCTGTGGAAGCTAGCAACGGCGCTTCATCGGTGCGATTTTGCGGTCGAGCAGCGTGTCGATCGCCGCCTTTCGGAACCGCGCAAAATTTTCCTGCTAGCCTGCGTGTACGCGCGTCTACTACAATTCACGATTCGCCTGGAAGACGAACGGACTTGTTGCTTTCTCCGCACGGTGCCCATGGCTGCTACTGATATTGTCATCAAGGGGGCCCGCGAACATAACCTGCGGGACGTCGGGCTTACGCTGCCTCGCAATCGGTTGATCTGCCTGACCGGCGTCAGCGGTTCGGGAAAAAGCTCACTGGCTTTCGACACGCTGTATGCCGAAGGCCAGCGCCGGTATGTCGAGAGCCTGTCGAGTTTCGCCCGCCAGTTCCTTGGGCAAATGCCCAAGCCCGACGTCGACTACATCGGCGGACTAAGCCCATCGATTTCGATTTCGCAAAAGTCGTCGGGCCAGAATCCCCGTTCGACGGTCGGCACGATCACCGAGATCTATGACTACCTGCGTGTGCTCTATGCCCGCACCGGCCAAGGACATTGCCCGAACTGCTCACGGCCGATTACGGCCCAAACGCGTGAGCAGATCATCGATCAGGTGGGGCGTCTCCCCGCGGGAACGAAGTTCCTTGTGCTGGCGCCGCTGATCAAAGCCCAGAAGGGCGAGTACCGCGATCTGTTCGTCGATCTGCTCAAACAGGGGTTTGCTCGAGCCCGCGTTGATGGCCGCGTTGTGTCGTTGACCGACGACTTGAATCTCGACCGTCAGATGCGGCACGACATCGAAGTGGTCGTCGATCGCCTGGTGGCGGGACAATCGCGAGGTCGACTGGCAGAAGCCGTTGAATTGGCTCTCAAGCTCGGCGACGGCAACCTGATCGTCGCCACCGAGACCCCCGATTTCACCTCCTCGGGAGAACCCGCAGGCACCGAAGATCAACCCCCGGCCGCCGCTGGCCGCACGCGTCGCGGCGCCAAACGGAAGCGGGGCGCCGACACCGACACACCCGACAATCAGCCTCGTGGCGCCGGCTCGACGCGCCCCGGCGACATCCAGCTTTCGGCCCACTACGCGTGCACGCATTGTGGTTTGAGCTTCGAGCCGCCGAGCCCTCAGCTGTTCAGCTTCAACAGTCCGCAGGGCATGTGCGTTTCGTGCGACGGTCTGGGCGAATTGTATAGCTTCGACCCGGGACTTCTGATCCCCAATCCAACGCTGTCGTTCAAGCAGGGCTGCTTTGCACTGCTCGGCCCGTGGCGCAACCTGGGCGCTGGAAGCGGCACATCTATCAGGGCGTCGCCGATACGATCGAACGCATCCACGACCTTCCGAAGGGGGCGCTGCTCGATACGCCTTGGAACGAGCTCAGCGGCCCGCAGCAGGACGTGTGGTTGTGGGGAACCGGCGATCAACACATTACGTTTACGTGGCGCGGTGGTTCCTCCGGCCACAAGTATGGCGGCATTTTCGAGGGCATCATTCCCGAGTTGCTGGAAAAGTACCGCAATTCGCAAAGCGGTATGCAAATCCGGCAGCTTGAGAAATACATGCAGGTGATGCACTGCACGGATTGCGACGGACAGCGGCTCAATCCGCAGGCTCGCGCGGTCACGCTGACCACTCGCGGCAGTCAATTCGCCAATCGAGCGTCGCTCTCGCTGCCGGATGTCTGCGGCCTGCCGATCAGCGATGCGATCGAATTCTTTCAGGAGTTAGAGCTTGACGCCACGCGCGCCGTCATTGCCACCGAAGCGCTCAAGGAAATTCGCGGGCGGCTTGGTTTTCTCAGTAACGTCGGCCTGGAATACCTCACCCTCGATCGCACCGCGCCGACGCTCTCGGGCGGGGAGTCGCAACGAATCCGATTGGCCGGTCAGATCGGCTGCGGACTGGTGGGCGTGCTGTACATTCTGGACGAGCCGTCGATCGGCCTCCATCCCCGCGACAACGATCGCCTGCTCGACACGCTGACCCAGTTGCGCGACCTGGGCAACACCGTGGTGGTGGTCGAGCACGACGAAGACACCATGCGGGCGGCCGACCACATCATTGACTTCGGCCCCGGCCCAGGTGTGCGCGGCGGTGAAGTCGTCGCCGAGGGCACGGCCGCAGCGATTGCCAAAGCGCCCCGGAGCCTGACGGGCAAGTATCTTTCAGGCGCGGAGCAAATTGCGGTTCCCCCCGCGCCGCGCGAGCTAACGGGCAAGTGGCTGAAGGTACTCGGTGCCGAGCACAACAACCTGCGGAACATCGATGCCGAAATCCCGCTCGGGTCGCTGGTCTGCATCACCGGCGTCTCCGGATCCGGCAAGAGCTCGCTGGTCAGCGACATTCTGGTGGAAGCCCTCCGCCGCGATTTGAACGGCGGCGAAGGCTCGCCGGGCCAGCACCGAAAGATCGAAGGCCTCGAACACCTCGACAAGTTGATCGCAATCGATCAATCGCCGATCGGGCGCACGCCGCGATCGAATCCCGCCACGTACATCAAGCTGTTCGATGAGATACGCGACCTTTATACGCAGCTCCCCGAATCGCGCCAGCGAGGCTACAAAGCCGGTCGCTTCAGCTTCAACGTAGCGGGCGGAAGGTGCGAGGCCTGCGAAGGAAACGGCTCGAACAAGCTCGAGATGGATTTCCTGGCCGACGTCTGGGTGACCTGTCCGGTGTGCGAGGGCCACCGCTTCAATCGCGAGACCCTGCAAGTGCGGTTCAAGGGAAAGACCATCGCCGACGTGCTGGAGATGGACGTTCAACAGGCGCTCGAGCACTTCGAGAACATTCCCAAGGTGCGGCACAAACTGCAGACGTTGCACGACGTGGGGCTCGACTATCTCAAACTCGGTCAGCCCTCTCCAACTCTCTCGGGTGGCGAAGCTCAGCGGATCAAGCTGGCCCGCGAACTCGTGAAGAAGAGCACTGGCCAGACCCTGTATCTGCTCGACGAGCCGACGACCGGACTGCACTTCGCCGACATCAAGCTCTTGCTCAAGGTACTGCACGATTTCGTTGATGCCGGCAACACCGTGCTCGTCGTCGAACACAACCTGGACGTCATCAAGACGGCCGATTGGATCATCGACCTGGGGCCCGAAGGTGGCGCCGGCGGCGGGCGAATCATTGCCACGGGCACTCCCGCCGAAATCGCCGCCAACGCCAACTCGTACACCGGCCGCTCGCTGGCCGCGCATTTGAACGGCGAAGCAGCCCGCCGCAATTCGGGCCGCGCCCAGGCCAGCCGGCGCCGCCGCGGCACTACGTCGGAAGCCAAAGCCATTCGTGTTCGCGGCGCCAGGCAACACAATCTCAAAAGCATCGATGTCGAAATCCCGCGAGACAAGACCACCGTTTGTTGCGGCATGAGTGGCTCGGGCAAAAGCTCGTTGGCCATGGACACGATCTATGCCGAGGGCCAGCGGCGCTACGTCGAAAGTTTGAGTTCTTACGCCCGGCAATTCGTGGGCCAGATGCAAAAGCCGGCGCTCGATCATATCGAGGGTCTTTCGCCCGCGATCGCCATCGAGCAGAAGCACATGGGGCATACGCCACGCTCGACCGTCGGCACCGTGACCGAAATCTACGACTACCTGCGGATTCTGATGGCTCGTCTCGGCACGCCCTATTGCCCGTCGTGCGACATTCCCATTGGCACGCAAACATCCGACGAGATTGTCGACAAGATCATGGCCGAGCCGGCAGGCAGCAAGCTCTACCTGATGGCTCCACTGCAAGTCGACGTCGGCGAGAAGTACGAGAATCTGTGGAGCGAAATCCGTTCGTTGGGCTATGTGCGAATGCGGGTCGACGGCGAGACGCATTCGGTCGATTCACCGCCGCAAATCGATCGCCGCCGCAAACACCTGGTCGAAGTGGTAATCGATCGGGTTAATGTGCGGCCTGACGCGCGGGGACGGATCGCCGAAACGGTCGAGACGGCCCTCTCGCTTGGCAAGGGCATGGTGCACGTCGCCTACCCGGAAAATGACGTGCCTGAGCCCAAGTGGCGCGTCGAGATCCATAGCCAGCATTACGCCTGCGACAAGTGTGGCCGCAGCTTCGAGCGGCTCACGCCACACAGTTTTTCGTTCAACAGTTCGCTCGGCTGGTGTCCGGCCTGCGAAGGGTTGGGCACGCAGACCGGTGCCAACCCGGCGGCCCTGTTGCGAGATCCAAAATTGACCCTCGCCGAGGGCGCGATCGGATTGTGGCCCACCGTCAGCACGCCGCTGTTCGAAGCCATGCTGGCGGCCCTCTCGGCACAAGCCCGGGTGCCGATCGACGTGCCGTTCGACCAGCTCAACGCGAAGCAACGCCGCGTCGTGTTCCACGGAACGGGGGACGAGTGGATCGACGTCTATCCACCGACAGCGCGCCGTAAAACCGATCGACCGCTGCTGCGGTTTCAATTCAAGGGGCTCTATCCGGGGTTGGAAGAGGCGTCACGGCTGTCGCCGGCGTTGCGCAGCAAATGGGAAAGTCTGATCGGCGAAGTGGAGTGCTCGACATGCGGCGGCAGCCGCTTGCGCGACGACGCTTCGGCCGTGCGGCTACGTGAGCGGACCATCGACGCCTGGTGTCGGATGCCTTTGGCCGACCTGGCCGAACAGTTCGACGCCTGGAAGCTCGACGCACGCCAGCGGAAGATCGCCGGCGAACTGGTGCGCGAAGTGGCCAACCGATTGCGCTTTCTGGTTGACGTGGGGTTGGAGTATTTGACGCTCGGCCGCCCGGCCCCGACGCTCTCCGGTGGCGAGGCCCAGCGCATCCGCCTGGCCAGCCAGGTCGGCAGCGGCTTGTGCGGCGTGCTGTATGTGCTCGATGAGCCCACGATCGGTTTGCACCCGCGCGACAATCGCCGATTGCTCGGAGCCCTCGAAAAGCTTCGCGACCTGGGCAATACCCTGCTCGTGGTGGAACACGACAGGGAGGTCGTGGCCGCGGCGGACCAACTGCTCGACTTTGGACCCGCCGCGGGTGACGGCGGCGGCGAGATCGTGGCTCGTGGCACGCCGGCCCAGGTGGCGCGTAAACGCGGCTCGGTGACTGGGCCCTACCTGTCCCACAAAAAGGCGATCGCCGTGCCGAGCAATCGGCGGATGCCGTCGCGCGCGGCCGGCAAAGCGACGGATGGCAATGGCGAAGTTGTGTCGGCAAAGAAAACCCGCAGGAAGAAATCAAAGGGCGAGGCACCCTCGACTTTGCCCCCTTCCCCTCCGGCATCCAGCAAATCAAACCAGGCCTTGCCCGCTGCGCCGGGTGGTTGGCTGGAGATCGTCGCGCGCGGCATAACAATCTGCGAAACGTGACCGCGCAAATTCCGCTCGGCTGCTTCTCCGTCGTGACCGGAGTCAGCGGCAGCGGCAAGAGCTCGCTGGTCGAAGACGTTCTCTACAGCTCGCTCGCTCGTACGTTGCACCGCGCCAGCATCAGCGCCCGGACAACACGACGCAATCCGCGGCATCGAACAGATCAACAAGGTGATTCGGGTCGATCAACAGCCGCTGGGGCAAACGCCCACCTCGAACCCGGCCACCTACACTGGCGTCTTCGAGTTGATCCGCACCCTTTATTCTCAATTGCCGGAAGCCCGCGTGCGGGGCTACACGCCGCGGCGATTTAGCTTCAACGTGCCGGGTGGCCGCTGCGAGGCCTGTGAAGGCAACGGCCAGATTTGTATCGAGATGCACTTCCTGCCCGACGTGTGGGTCGAGTGCGAAACGTGCCGCGGCCGGCGCTATGACCCCGAGACATTGGCCGTCACCTATCATGGCCAGTCGATTGCCGACGTACTCGATATGTCGTGCGGCAAGGCCGTTAAGCTGTTCGAGAATATCCCCAAGATCCGCCGCATACTACAGACCCTGTGCGACGTGGGGCTCGATTACCTGACGCTTGGCCAGGCCGCGCCAACCCTTTCCGGTGGGGAAGCCCAGCGCGTGAAGCTGGCGGCCGAACTGGCGCGTCCGGATACCGGCCGCACACTCTACCTGCTCGACGAACCGACGACGGGCTTGCATTTCGAAGATATCGCCAAGCTGCTCGACGTGCTCAATCGACTGGTTGACCTGGGCAACAGCGTCGTCGTGATCGAGCATAATCTCGACGTGATCAAAACGGCCGACTGGGTCATCGACATGGGCCCCGAGGCCGGCGACGGTGGCGGCTACGTGGTGGCCAGTGGCACGCCGGAGGATATGGTGGCCCACGCGGTGCGCGTTTCCGCTGCCGCCACCGATGCGCTCCGCTCGCACACCGGCGAGGTGCTCGCCCAAGCGCTCGCCGAAAGCCCGCGCCGCAAGCGGGTCGCGTATGATTTTGCGGCGGAGGAGTCCGAGCGGCAGGGCGACCTGGACATCAACGAGGTGGGCAAGGATTCCCGCATGCCGTGGGAAGTCGACGGTCGGCGGTGGCATACCGTCGATCGCGTGGGGCGCAAGGGGCAACCGTGTCGCTGGGATGGCGCCATTCTGGAAAAGATCGTCGATCGCATTGAGCGGGCGGAATTTCTGGGGCCCGTCAATTGGAACGCGCGGACGATCGTGGAGATTGCCTCGAAGATCAAGAGCGAAGGCTGGTTCCTGCATGCCATCACCGGCGAAGAATGGCTGCTGAAGCTCAAATTCCGCGTGGCTAAGAACACGTTCAAACGCGAACAACTTGTCGAACAGCTACAGCTTGAGCCGTTGAATCAGTTAGCCGAGCTGCCGGTCTATGGCAACGAGCCGCGGGTCAAGTGCAAGAACGTGCGCGGTCCGTTCCAGGAAGTTCAACTGCAGGTGCACTCCCTGGCGGAAGTCGACAAGCCGGCGTTCTGGCAGTTCATCGACGACGCGATTGCAGGCTACGAGAGGTTTACCAATCGCGTGCGGCAAAATCCCGAGGACATCATGCCCTGGAAAGTGTTGGGGCAGAAATGGCATTTCGCTCGCAAGGGGTTCCCGCCCGGCAAGCCGCCCAAGTGGGATGCGGACGTCCTGGAAGAACTCTGCGAGATGCTCAAGGAAACGGCGCCGGACGCACAGTTTTTGTGGAACAACCAGCAGCTCGTGCATTTGTTCGTCAAAGGACAGCACGAGCCCTGGGCCACCATCCATACCAAGCGTGTCGCCTCGGTCGATCTGACGCTTGGCGGCCCCAAGGGAAAGTTCGCCTTGGGGCGCATCAAGGACCTGGGTTTCGATCCCGAATTCCAAAGCGGCCCCGACCGCGACTTGGCGCGGCTGAAATTCCGCTCTCATGAAGACCTCGACCGCGGCGACTTGCGGCAATTTCTCGCCGAACACCTGGCCAGTACCGTGGATCGCAAGAAACGTGCCGGAGCCTTCGCATGAGCTCGCAACTATTGCCCACCCGCTTTCTGTTTCGTTTCGCGGCCCCCTGCTTGTACGATCCCACGCTCGGCGCGGGCCCCAGCCGAGCTGGAGCCGGCCTATCGTCTGCCCTTGCTCGGCGAGCTGGACGGACAAAACGCCATCGCCGACGTCCGCGCTGCCTGGAGCGAAGGCGGCCTGGGCTTCAGCGTGCGCGTCGAGGGGAAGAAACATCCGAACTGGTGCCGCGAAACAAAGCTCGAGGACAGCGACTCGCTGCAAGTCTGGATCGATACCCGCGACACCCACAACATCCACCGCGCCAGCCGCTTTTGCCACCGTTTCGTCTTCCTGCCGGGCGGCGCCGGCCGCAACTACGAACAACCCGTCGCCGACCAACTGCTCGTCGATCGCGCCCGCGAGAATGCCAACCCGGTGCGCCCTGGCCAATTGCAAATCAAGCTCGAACGGCGCGTGGGTGGCTACGTGATGGCGTTGTTCATCCCCGCCGCCGCGCTGACCGGCTTCAACCCGGCCGACCATCCGCGCATCGGCTTTACTTACTTCGTGTTCGATCGCGAGCTCGGCCAACAGTATTTCAGTCTGGGCAGCGAATTCCCGTTCGCCTCCGATCCCAGCCTGTGGGGCACGCTGGAACTGGTGAAGTAGAACGGCGGATTGCGGGTGGGGGCGGCAGTCGCAGTACGTCGGGTTCGCTTGCAGAAATCCGTGGGCCGTTCCCAGTTCTTTCCTCTTCGATTTTGCCTGCTTGAAATCGGGCCAGCACCTGGTGCACAATCGCGAGCAGTCCGGTGGCCTGTGTGGCTATCGAGGATGTGAATCCCGGGGCGTTAGGATCGGCTTGTCTGAGCCCCGGCGCAAGCGGCACGTGATTTCCGTGAACAACGTTTCGCGGCCGCTTATGTCCTCGACCCACGCTCCTCCGATCGCCAGCGCTAGCTGCAGATAGCGCGCGGTGTGGGAGGTCGTGCCGCGGGAGCTTTGCCCAAGTCTCAGGCGTGTCCCGATCGGCGGGAACGGCGTACGGTTGGAAACGACCGCCTGAGCGAAAACGGGTGGCCGTTCCGCGTGCCGCTGTTCTCGGTCGATGGTCGAGGAGTGGTCAACTAACCCTTAACAAGCGTTTCAGAGTCCAATCCCGGCTCAACCGGGCCAGCGGCACCATTTTTATTGCTTCGCCAGCGCGCCGCTGCGCGCTCGCTCCGCGCGCTCGCGCTGTCATGATTCACGACCTCTTCTTCAATGATCTCGTTGACGAATCCCTTGCTCTCCGACAAGCAACGGAACCAGTCACCGAGCTCAGCGAGGCGAAAAATCGCCAACGGTCTGCTGACAACGACATGAGACGGGTTGACTCTGGCCGACGTTCCGGGTTTGCTGGAGTGTATTCAGGCCCGCCAATTGTCCCACCTCGCGGAGTTTCCTCGATGATTTCCTTGGCTCTATCCGCCACCCTTTTGCTCGGTGGCGCTGCGCTCGGTCACCCCGATCATGTCGAACACGATCTGCTGTTCCACTTTGCGGCTGGCACGCACCCGATCCAAAACGGAGCCTGGCAGGACGTTTCGCACCAGGTGTTGGCCCAAGTTCACGGCGCGCCCCGCTTCGCCACCGCGGGTCCAACCGAAGTGCTGCTGTTCAGCGGACAAGAGTATCTGACCCTGGCGCAAAACAGCGACGAGGCACGTCAGCATTTACCGAAACGGGAGATGTCGATCGCAGCCTGGGTACGGTTGGAGGACAACCTGGAGCAGGGGACGATCATCAGCTACCGGGGAGATGACGACGGCGGCCGCGGCTGGACGTTGGGTTTTCGACACGGTGCCTTCGTCTTTGCTCTAGCGGCGGAGAAACCTAGCGGGCCGCGCCGCGTGGGCTACTTGCTCAGCCAGACCAAGATCGAGCGCGGACGCTGGTACTTCGTCGTGGCAACCTACGATGGAAGCGCGATGCGGCTGTACGTGAACGGCAAGCCCGAGGCCGAGTCCCTCGAGCAATCGGGCGACATTGCTTATCCGGCCGATGCCCCGTATGTCATTGGGGCGCGCTTCGACCGTCGCGGCGACGATTTGATGGAAGGCGCCTTGTTCGAACTGAAGGCCTACGGCCGGACACTGGCGGCCGAAGAGATCGCCGCGGTTGCCAAGAAAGGGGACAAGCTGATCGCTTGGAACCCGACGCCCGAGAAGGACCTGGTGCTGGTGGTGCAGCCTTACTTGCAGTTCGCCACGCAAGATTCAATAAAGGTCATGTGCGAGACGTCACGGCCGTCCAAGATGCGGGTCGACTATGCCGAGGTGCAGCCGCTGGAAAACGGCGCCGAGTCGGACGGCATGGAATTGATCAACACGGTCAAGCTGACCGGGCTGAAGACCGGCACGCGATATTTCTATCGCGTCACTTGCACGAACGAGAAGGGGGCCGAAGTGCGCGGGCTGCTTTCCTCGTTTCAAACCGCGCCGGCCGCAGACCGCGCCTGGGCGTTCGCCGTGATTGGCGATACGCAACGCAATCCGGAAGTCACGCGGAAGTGCGCCGACGGAGCCTATTCGCGTCGGCCCGACTTTTTGATGCACTGCGGCGACGTCGTCGACGACGGCTATGCCAAGCACCAGTGGGTGAAGGATTTGTTCGAACCGTGCTCACGGCTGATGTCGCACGTTCCCACATTCCCGGTGATCGGCAACCACGAAAAGGATTCGCACTGGTACTACGACTACTTCGCGCTGCCCGATCCGGAGTATTACTACACGTTCAAATACGGCAATGCCCAGTTCTTCATGGTCGACAGCAACCGGCCTCTCGACCCGGGCTCACCGCAATATGAATGGCTGGACAAGGAACTGGGGGCCTCAACCGCCACCTGGAAATTCACGTGCCATCACCACCCCTGCTTCAGCTCCGAGGAGAACGACTACGGCGATCATGAGCGCGGTGCCAAGGACAAGAACTTTACCTACGGCGACGTCGATGCTCAGAAGCTAATTCCGCTCTATGAAAAACATGGCGTGGATATCGCCTTCAATGGCCACATTCACTACTACGAGCGGACCTGGCCGATCTTCGAGATGGCCGTCAACCACAAGCAGGGCGTCCGCTACATCACCAGCGGCGGCGGTGGCGGCGGCCTGGAAGAAGCGGCCCCGCAGCGGACCTGGTTCAACCTGCACTTCCAGCGGGCGTTCCACTACTGCTACGCGGCGATCCACGATCGCACGATCGTCTTCAAGGCCTACGACATCGACGGCCGGCTCTTCGACACGTTCGAACTTGCCAAGGCCGAGGATCGGTAGCCGCGAAGTGTAGATTTACGCTGCCAACGGACAAGGCTACTTGGCCAGCACGGGGCCGCGGTGCCGCCCGTCCTCGACGCCGTCTTCGCGGTCGATGGCGTTGACCATCGATTCCAGCTCCTCCATGGTGACGAGCTGCTTGTCGAGCAACAGCCGGAAAACGGTGGCCGTGTAGAGCTTGAGCTCGTTGTTTTCGGCTGTTAGCCGACGCAGTTCGTCGGTGACCGAAGCCTGGCAGGCGGCCGTCTTGTTCAGTCGCTGTTGCAGGATGTCGAGTTCGCCGATCGTTTCCGAAACGTTGTGCTGTTTCCCAACGTCTTCGAGCAGGAGCCAATGTCCCCAACCCATGTAATAACCTCCGCGTTTGAGCGTGGCGAACTTGTTCGCCCGGAATGCCGAAGGAAGCCAACGAGAAGGCAGCTCCCATGCTCAAAACTAGGTCATCACGGGTCCCGGGGCAAAATGCCGGGAAAACACGGCGGTTTTTTACGTCCCCTCGGCCATTTCCCGAGCATGGTAGCTCGAACGCACGAACGGCCCGCTCGCCACTTGCGCAAAACCCATCTGCCGGGCCGCGGCCCAACTCATCAAATTCTTCCGGGGGCACATAGCGCGACACCGCCAGGTGATGGGGCGTGGGACGCAGATACTGGCCGAGCGTGAGAAAGTCGCAACCGGCTTCCAGCAGATCCGCCAACGTGTCGAACAACTCTTCTCGCGTCTCGCCCAAGCCGAGCATCAGGCCACTCTTGGTCTTGATGGCGCCGTTGAGCTGCTTCACGCGTTTGAGCAATTCAAGGGTCCAGCGATAATCGCTTTTGCGTCCACGCACCTCGCGATACAGGCGAGGCACCGTTTCGGTGTTGTGATTGAATACCTCGGGAGCTGCTTCGACCACGCGCTCCACGGCCCCCGGCTTGCCAATAAAGTCGGGGGTCAGCACTTCGACGACGGCCCCCGTTCGCTCACGCACAGACAGCACCGAGCGATAGAAATGCTCGGCACCTCCGTCGGGCAGATCGTCGCGCGTAACCGACGTGATCACCACGTGCTTGAGCCCCAACCGCTGGGCGGCTTCGGCGACGCGCTCCGGTTCATCGAGTTCCAACGCCGTCGTCTTACCCTTGTGCACCGAACAGAAACCACAGGGCCGGGTGCACGTATCGCCCATGATCATGAAGGTCGCTGTCCGTTGCGACCAGCACTCCATGCGATTCGGGCATTTAGCGCTCTCGCACACCGTTTCCAGGTGCAATTCTTCGATTAGCCGGGCCGTAAAGTGATTGCCGTTACCCAGCGGCAGGTTCTTCTTCAACCAGCGCGGCAACCGCTCGGGTGGTTCGGCCAGCGAAATGACGGGCAGTTCGATGCTCATGCTCTTTCCTCGACTGGCCCCCAGACGGCCATTCGTCGACCAGGGGCGATGGTGTATAAAATAATACCGCCTGCGGCGACGTTTCGTCGATGCCCCCAGCCGCGGTGAACCCGATTCCCGTCGTCGGCGTCTCCTCCCACATGGCGAAAAGCAAGAAAAAACCCGCAGTCGACCGCGAGCATGATAACGAGCGGCTGATCGCGCAAAATCGCAAAGCCCGCCACGAGTACGAGGTGATCGACACGTTGGAGTGCGGCATCGTGCTGGTGGGCAGCGAAGTGAAGAGCCTGCGCAAGGGGACCATTTCGCTCGACGAGGCCTACGGTCGCATGAAGGACGGCGAAGTGTGGCTGATGGGCTGCGACATCGCCGAATATACCGAGGCCAACCAATTCAACCACGATCGCCGCCGCCCCCGCAAGCTACTATTGCATCGCCGCGAGATCAAGAAATTCGCCAGCAAGGGTTACGAGCAGGGCCTGACGCTGGTGCCCCTGAAAATGTACTTCAAGGAAGGCCGCGCGAAGGTACTGCTGGGTATTTGCAAGGGGCGCAAACTGTACGACAAACGCGAGGTGCTGAAAAAGAAGTCGATGCAGCGCGACATCGAACGTGCCGTGCGCAGAGGCTAGCGACTGAAGCCCGACGCGGGAATGTGGCACTGAGCCGCCCACGTTCTTCCGTCCGCCTTCATCCGCTAGGGCCTGCCAGGAGAATGTGAAGTGGCCGAGCGACAGCGCTTTTCATCGGGTGGAAAATGGGAACCGATCGTGGGCTATTCGCGGGCCGTGCGAGTCGGCCAGCGCGTGTTCGTTGCCGGTACCACGGCGACGGATCACCACGGTCAGATCGTCGGGCACGGAGATGCATACGCACAGACGGTGCAAACGCTCCGGAATATTGAAGGGGCTTTGGCCAAGGCTGGCGCCACGCTGCAGCACGTCGTCCGCACGCGGATGTTCGTTACCGATATCAGCCGCTGGGAGGAATACGGCCGCGCCCACGGTGATTTCTTTCACGACATTCGTCCCGTGACCAGCATGGTGGAAGTCGCGCGGCTGGTCGATCCCGCAATGATGATCGAAATCGAGGCCGACGCCATTATCGAGGAGCATGCGTAGCGCATGGGGAATTGCCCGAAATCGAACCATTTTCGCCAGCCGCCCGTATCTGCAAGTAACGCAATCGGCGGCATCCGATCGAGTTGCGCGCGATGCTGAATTGCCCTTGTGGTGCGGCGATAACCTTTTAGGATGTAACGCGTTGGGACGAATCGGGCCCCGTCTTCTGGTCGAGGAAGTTTCATGCGGACTTCACCGACGCAATGCAAACGGCTGCAAACCCTGGAGCTATCGAATCGGCCATGTTGCTGCTGAAGGATGTCTGTAAATCATTCCGCGAACCGGATGGCAGCCGGTTGCCCATTCTCGATATTCGCGAGTTTCGCGTCGAGTCGGGCGAGCAGGTCGTGCTGATGGGCCGTAGCGGTTGTGGCAAGACGACGCTGCTGCATGTAATTTCAGGCCTCAGCCGCCCGGATTCCGGCTCGGTGCAGATTGATGGCACCAACATAGTTGGGCTCAGCGAAGCCGGACGTGATCGGTTCCGCGCCGACAAGCTCGGATATGTCTTTCAGACGTTCAACTTGTTGCCCGGCTTCTCGGCGCTTGAGAACGTGCTGCTGGGCATGACGTTCGCCAATCGTCGTGCTGACGCCGCCCGGGCTCGCGACCTGCTCGAGCGGGTTGGGCTCAAGCATCGTATGACGCATCGCCCAACGGCCCTGTCGGTGGGCGAGCAACAGCGTGTCGCTGTCGCCCGGTCGTTGGCAAACCGGCCGAAGCTGCTGCTGGCTGACGAACCGACGGCCAACGTCGACTCGGGCAATCAACAACATATCATCGATCTGATACGCTCCACCTGCCGGGAGGAAAACGTGGCCCTGCTGCTGGTCACGCACACGCCGGAAGTCGCCGAGCAATTCGAACGCGTGGAACGACTGGAATCCTTCAACCAGGCGGTGGCGACGGCATGAGTCTTTGGAAGATAGCCTGGCGAAGCATCCAGCAGCGCGCATTGGCGTCCAGTCTGACGGGTTTTTCCATGGCATTGGGTGTGATGCTAGTGGTCGCCGTCCTGGTCATTCATGGCGCGATTAGTGACTCGTTCATGAATAATTCGGCGCTCGGTTACAACGTCGTGGTGGGAGCGAAGGGTGGACGATTGGACTTGGTGCTCAACACCGTCTATTACCTGGCCAGGCCGGTCGAGAACATTCCCTACACCTTCTACCAGGAACTGACCGAGGGAAAATACTCGCAGTACGTCGGCAAGGCCGTCCCCATTTGCTTGGGTGATACCTATCAAGATTTTCGCGTCGTGGGCACCAACCCCGGTTTCTTGAACGACCTGGATTATGGCGGTAACCCTTACTCGTTTGCCGACGGCCGAAACTTCAAGCAGGATGAGTTCTTTGGCGCGGTGGTCGGCGCCAGCGTGGCGCGCGAGACGGGGCTAAAAGTCGGTGATCAGTTTCAACCCTCGCACAGCGGCGGACCCGAAGCACACGTCCATGCCGAGAAATTCACCGTGGTTGGCGTACTCAATCCCACCGGCACCCCGAACGACCGCGCCGTGTTGATCAACATGGAAGGTTTCTACCTGATTCCCGAACATCGTACCGATTTGGAACCGGCAGCCACGGCGAAGTCGGCCCAGCCCGCCGCGGACCGACACGAAGAAGATTCCACCGAGAAACAGGTGGATCACGACCATGAGCACGCACACGAGCACGAACATCCTGAACCGGTGCCCCTCGACAAACGTGAAGTCACGGCCGTGCTGGTACTGACGGCCAGCTTCGCCGGTGCCCCGCCCGAATTGATGGCCCCGCCGCTGATCAAGAGCATCAACGAGGGAAACGTGGCTCAGGCCGTGCTGCCGATTCGCGAGATGGCCACGCTTTTTTCGACGTTCGTCGACCCCTTGCGGATTGTGCTGCTGAGCCTGACCGTGATGATCGTGGTCGTCTCGGGCATTGGTATCCTGGTAAGCATTTATAATTCGATGTCGGAGCGCCAGCACGAAATTGCCGTCATGCGGGCCCTGGGGGCCGGGCGCCAGACGGTCATGGTGTTGGTTCTGCTCGAATCGATTCTGCTGAGTTTGGCAGGTGGTTTGGCCGGTTGGGTCATCGGACACGGCCTCATCGCCCTGCTCAATCCGTGGATCACCGTACAAACGGGGGTTTCGGTCGGCTTCTTCCAGTTCGTCAGCTATGAATTGGTTATAATACCAGCGCTGATCTTGCTGGCGTCGCTGGTGGGCTACTTGCCCGCCCTGGCGGCGTACCGGACCGACGTGGCCAAGGCCCTGACGGCCACTCCCTAAGTCGAGTCACACGAGGGGCGGACTGTCGCCCTTAATACATGCGAAACAATCTGCCGTTTTGGCAACTTGGCGGCATGCAAACGGACCGAATCCCTGCCTTGCCCTCCTACCTTTGAACTATCGCGAGGAACTGAGCATGACCTTCTTCAAGTTGCGCGTTGTGGTCGCCTGGGTGTTGGCCTTGGTGGCTGCGGTCGGCTCATTGACGGCAATTACCTACCGGGCACTGGCCTGCCCATTTTGCAGCGCTGTGTCGCTCACGTTCAGCGAGGAGATCAATAACTCACAAGTAGCGGTCATCGCCAAGTTGACCGAGCCGCCGCCGCCGCCCAGCGACACCAACTCGCTCGACGTCGCGAAAGCGAAATTCGAAATCATTAAGGTGCTCAAGGGTGAGGAAGCCCTCGGCAAGGAGCGGACGATCGACGCGGTCTATTTCGGTGACAGCCCGGTCGGCACGACGTTTCTGATCATGGGCATCGATCCACCGAACATCAATTGGAGCACGCCCATTGCAATCACCGATCGCGGCATCGACTACGTTGTCAATTCGATGGACTTGCCGAAGGATGGCCCTGAGCGGCTGGTGTTTTTTCAGGACTACCTGGAGGACAAGGACGAGACGCTAGCGCGGGATGCCTATGACGAATTCGCTAAGGCGCCCTACTCCGAGGTCCTGGGATTGGCCCCGCGGATGCACCACGAGAAGCTGCTGGAGTGGATCCAGAGCACCGAAATTCCGGTTAGCCGCCGCCGCCTCTACTTGACGATGCTCGGCGCCGCCGGCGACCAGAAAGACATCCCGGTTCTCGAAGAAATGATTAAATCAAAGGACCGCCAAACCAAAGGTGCGCTCGACGCCTTGGTGGCGTCTTACCTGACGCTCAAGGGGCCGGAAGGGATGCCACTTGTCGAAGACTTGTTCCTGAAGAACAAGGATGCCGAATATACAGACACTTACGCCACGATTATGGCCCTGCGGTTCCATGGCACCGAGGAGAAGATCATCTCCAAGGATCGCCTGTTGGTGGGGCTGCGGATGATGCTCGATCGCCCGCAATTGGCTGATCTGGTGATTCCGGATCTGGCTCGCTGGGAGGACTGGTCGGTGATGGACCGGTTGGTCGAGCTTTTCAAGACATCTGACGAAGAGTCCAGTTGGGTTCGCGTACCGGTCATCAACTACTTGCGGGCCTGCCCCCAGCCAGAAGCAAAGCAAAAGATCGACGAGCTGGCGAAGATCGATCCAGAAAGCATTAAGCGGGCGAATTCGTTTTTTCCGCTCGGTGCCGCGGCCGCGGGAACGACGGCGGGAGCCAATAAGTCCGAAGAAAAACCCACCGACAGCGAAGACTCAAAGATAAACGCATCACCCGCTCCTGCTGGCGCAGCGAATAGTGGCCAGGCACCTACGGAAAAGAAGACGTCGTCGGCTCCCAACACGCAGTCGTCGGCCACACCACAGCCGCGAGTGCGGGGAATCGAAGTGAGCGAGGCCAAGCCCTCGGCCATTCTGGGGCATCTGGCGCCTGCGGCTGCCGCCGTACCCGGGCCACCGGTTCGAAGTTTGCCGGTGATGGTCGGCATGATTGTGTCCGCGCTGGTATTGGCCGTTGCGTTCTGGGGAATACTCAAGGGCGGTCAGCGCTCGGTTGGTTGATCCCGTCGTTTCACGCGTTGCATTTCTACCATGAGCATCGATCTCGCATCGCCAAGCGCGCCTGCGGATGACTATCAACGCTACCGGGCGCTATCGACTGCTGCCGTTGCCAGCCTGATCGTCGGGTTCCTGAGTCCATTGGCAATCCTCTCGTGGACGTTGGTGGTCGTGCCCTGGATCGGCGCTCCCCTTTCGCTAGTCGCCTTGTTCAAAGTTCGGCGCCATCGCGAGGAGTTGAGTGGCGAGGGGCTGGCCAAGGCCGGTCTGGTGCTTTCGTTGCTCTTTGGAGTTCTTGGTCCCGCCTGGCTCTCCTACGTTTACGTGACGGAAGTGCCCGACGGTTATGCACGAATCTCGTACGCCGACTTGCAACCCGACGCATCGCAGCCGGGACAGTTGGTTCCACCAACCGCGCTGCAGTTGGAAGGCAAGAAAATCTTCATCAAGGGCTACGTTTATCCGGGCCAACGGAAGGATGGAATTCACGAGTTTCTGCTAGTCCGTGACCAGGGTGACTGTTGTTTCGGCGGAGATCCCAAGATCACCGATCGCATTCAGGTCACGCTGGAGCAGCCGCTGGAGTTGACCTATCAGCCCCGATTGCACAAGCTGGGTGGCACCTTCCACGTTGAGCCCCACGACTCAGCGATCGATGGAGCCAAAGGGGGCGTGTTCTATCATCTCAAGGCCGACTATTTGAAATGACTCGTCCGCTGTTCGCCGCCGTAGTCTGTATCCTAAGCTTGGCGGTCGCTGCTCGCCGAGCCCCGGCCGGCGACGCGCCAACCGGTTCGGTTAAGGAAATCACATTCGACGACATCAAACTGGATTTAAAGAAGGGCGATCCTTACGATTCTTCGATCCTCACCGACAAGGTCAAAAGCCTCGACGGAAAATCGATCCGGATTCGCGGGTATATTTTGCCGAGCTTTCAGCAGACCGGCATCAAACAGTTTATCCTGGTCCGCGATAACATGGAATGTTGCTTTGGGCCAGGCGCGCTGCTGCACGATTGCATCGTCGTGGAAATGCTGCCGCCGGAATCGGCCACGTTTACCGTGCGGCCGGTGAGCGTTGAAGGCAATTTTTCAATTCGCGAGCTGAAGGGTCCCGATGGCAACTATCTGGCCATCTATCATCTCGACGGTAAACAGGTCAAATAGTCGCGCTCGCGGGCGGGCAAGGTGCTTTGCCGCTCTGCAGGCGTTGATCTGTATCCTGACGGCCGGGCCTGCGCTTGGCTGTCCATTTTGCACCGCGCAGAAGCCTACGCTCTGCCAGCAGCAAGCTGCGGCCGCGGCAACGGTGTTGGCGGAAGTTCAATCGGCCCGTGCCGCTGGCCCGGTAACCGTCAAGTTGCATCGTGTTTTTTCGGGCGAGGAAGTTCTGCCTGCTGCGACGCAACTTACAGTTCCGCTGGATTTGGCCGTGAGTCCCGGCGAGCTGCTCATACTGTTTGGCAGCCGGACGGCTACCGGCCTTGAATGGCATGCTGTGGCAGTCGACGAAGTAAGCTATGCCTACTTTGCCCAAGCTCCGCGGGGGTTAACGCCACTTGAGCAACGGCTGCGCTATTTCGCGACTTTTCTTGAGCACCCTAACCAAGTTGTGGCCGAAGATGCCTATCTGGAGTTCGCCCACGCTCCGTTCGACTTGGTGGCCGAGTCCGCTGGATTGCTCCCAATGCAACGAATTGCCGCTTGGCTGAGTGATCCGAACGTTCCCTCCCATCGAAAGGGATTTTATGGCCTAGCGCTGGGGCTCGCACGCGATCCACAAACGCGGAGAGCCAACGCGCGAGTATTAAGACAACTGATTGTGGCTCCCGACGACGACTTTCGAGCGGGCTTTGACGGGATACTTGGCGGATACTTGTTACTACAAGGCGTCGAGGGGCTCGACCTGCTCAATGCACGCTACTTCGCCAATCCGCAGGCGGCAGTGGGCGACGTGCGGCACGCGATGACCGCCCTGCGATTTTATCACGAGTACGGCCGCGAGATTCCGCCAGAGCGGCTGGCGGCGGCCGTGCAACACCTGCTGGCGCGGCCCGAGTTTGCCGAGGCAACGATTACCGATCTGGCTCGCTGGCAGGCATGGAAGGCGTTGGCTGACATCACGGCGTTATACGGCAAGCCAGAGTATTCGCAGCCGGCAATTCGCCGCGCTATTGTGGGTTATTTGCTTGCGTGCCCTCAGCCAGTCTCGCGTGAGGCGCTCTTGCAACTGCGCGAACAGGATCCGCGCGGTGTGTCGGAAGCCGAGGCGGTACTCTCGAGCACCAGCAGCGTGCCCCTACAGGAATAACGCGCATGGCCGCCAAGTGGGCCGTGCTATTTGCCTTCGTCCAGGTCTTTCAAGCCCAAGCGGGCCAGCCAGCGGCCTCGGACGGGTTTGCCTGGCTCGGATGAATCCTCGTGCGGAACATGGTTTTCCTGCTCAATTTGGAGCTGGCGAAGTTTCTCGTCAACCTCGGCGCGTTCGCGGGCCAATTTTGCTCGTTGGACGGAGATCTCGATCTCAGCCTCCCCAATCTTCTCTCGCCACTCGGCCTGCATTTGGGAGAGCTTCTCGCGCTCCTGGCGTATGACTTCATCGTTATCGAGCAACTCGGCGGCGGCTGAGGAAAGGGAAGAGTCTGACATTCCCACGTGGTGTTCGAGTTGCTCTTTGAGCTCGGCAATCTCCAGATCTTTTTGTGCGACGATCTGGTCCGTGATGCGAATCGTTCCCTCGATGCTGGTTCGCTCCTCGCGGGCCGCTTCGTCATCTTCGTCGTCGCTATCAGCCTCCAGCGACGCCAGCAGACGCTGTTTCTGAGCTTCCCAGTCGAGCCCGCCACCCGGTGCTGGCGACCCGCCAGCGCCACTATTTCCGCCGCGGCTCTTGAGCTTATTCTCCAGTTCCGCGTTGGTCCGCTTGAGTTCTCGCACTTCCTCGACGGCCATTTCAAAGCGCCGCTGCAATTCGTCGCGCTTGCGAGGATCCTGTTCCGCGTCGGAGGCAGCCTCGGTCAGCTTGGCTTCCGCCATCGCCAACCGTTGGGACAACTGATCGCGCTCCTTGCGCAACTCCTGAAGCGCCGCCGGATCCGCGTCACTCGTCGGTGTATTTCGGAGTTCGGCGAGTTCGCGCGCGTGCTCCTCGGTCGCCCGTTGCAGTTCGGCCTTGAGCGCTTCCAGTTGTGCTTGCAGTTCTCGGTCGCTCGTTCGAGCCAGGGTCTCCAATTCGGCCTTTCGCTCGGCCAACTCCGCCAGATGCTCGGCACGCTGCTGCTTGAATTCGCGAGCGATTCGCCTGCGCTGTGCTTTCGTCTCTTCGAGTCGAGTCTCGAAGCGGTCTCGCTCGGTCGTCAACTCTTGTTCGAGTGCGGTCTGACGGTTTCGTGCGGCGGAAAACTGAGCCTGCACGTCGGCAAGTTCCTGGCGAAGCGCGGCCGATTCAACGTGGCGCTGCTCGTCGCGGCATTGTGACTCCTTCAGCAGCGTCTCTCGAACTCGCAGTTCCTGTTCGAGCCTCGCCTGATCTAGCCGAGCCTGATCGTTCTGCCCACGAAGTTGCTCGCATTGGGCGTCCAACGCTTCGAACTGCTGCTTGAGCGCGTCGAGCTGCGTCTGGAGTGCCGAAACCGCTGCGGATTCTCCCTGCTCGCCCGAGGCCGCTTCGGATAGCTGGACCGATTGCTGCACTTCGTCGGCGAGCAGCTGGAGCTGTGCGGTTAGCTCGTTCTCGAGCCGCTCAAGATAACTTTCTTGCACGGCGAGGATCTCGTGGGCACGCCGCCGCCGCTCGCCATGCGGTCCTTCAATGCCCGAACCATGTTCGGAGCTCCCGCCCGAGCCAAGGCTTTTTTCTTCCATGGTTGCCATTTTCGAATGTTGTGCCCACTGCTACAGGCGACGACTTTGCCCGCTGCCCGTCAACGAGCCGAGTAGCCCGGCAAAGCGGCAGTTTGTTCACCAGCGAGGCAAGGCGGCGAAGGATCGTTTGCATGTGCTACGCAAATAGCCTTGCCACGCCCGCTTACGGCGTCGCCGCACGCAAGCGGGAAAGTTCTCGCCCAATTGGCCCTAAATACGTATAGGCCATGGGTTCCGAGGGGTCAAAGCACGCACAGCATGGCGCACATATCGGCGGAAGGTTCTGCCGATTGTGACGGCTGCGCGACCTCACGCCCGCGCTAGCCGTGCGCCCGCCGATCCCGATTGACAATGTGGGGTGGTTCCTCTCCCGCAAGGCAGGCCACGACTTGACGCGATGTGCGCATGCGCAGGTCGCTCAATGACTCCTCCGAAACGAACGCTGCGTGCGGCGTGACAATCACATGTGGATCATTCCACGGCGGTTGCGAGAGGTCGGGCGGCTCGGGTTCCTGCACGTCGAGCCCTGCGCCGGCCAGCTGCCCTTTGTCAAGCGCCGCCGCCAATGCCGCGTGGTCGATCAAGCCACCTCGCGCCGTGTTGATCAGATATGCCGTGGGTTTCATTTTTGCGAACTGCCCGGCGCCAATCATGTGCCGCGTTTCAGGTGTTGACGGAACGTGCAAGGAAATGTAGTCACTCTCGGCCAGCAGCGTGTCAAGCTCGCAGAAGCTGACTCCCCGCGGAGGCTCGCGGCGGGTACGGCTCGTGGCCAACACCTTGAGGCCGAGCCCCGTCGCCCGCTTGGCAAGCGCACTGCCAATGTTGCCGAGGCCGACGATGCCCAGCGTTTGCCCTTCGAGTCGCCGCAGTACCGGGCCCGACTTGAGATCGTAGATGCCCGACTTCGTCTGGAGATGATAGTGGGCAACCTTGCGGGACAGGGCCAGCAGCAGGGCCAGGGCATGCTCGGCCACTTCGATCAGGCAATAGTCCGGAATGTTGGTCACGTACATCCCGCGCTCGCTCGCGGCGGCCACGTCGATGTTGTCCAAACCGATGCCGAGTCGGGCCACGAGCCGGCAGCGGGGCGCGTTTTTGATGACCTCGGCCGGCACCTGCGCCCAATTGGTCATGATGGCTTCGACGTCGGCCGCCAGCCCGGCAAGCGAGGCGGGATCGCGCTGGCCTTCGGTGGCGACCACCAGTTCGGCATCGGCTTCGGCCAGGATTCGCCGCTCGATTTCCAGGTCGGGCCAGGCGTAATCGGTAATCAGCACTTTGTGTTTCGGCATGTGAGTTTGCGATTCGAATTTTGGGGAAACGGTCAATGAATTGACGATGCCCATCGTAACAATCCTGGTCGGCCGAGCAACCAACCATTCGATGCAGGCGAGTATGCGGTAAGTGCTGCCTCGGTTGCAAGCGTGCGAGCGGGCTCGCAATTGTTCGGTGTGACCAACGCTCGTAAGGCGTTGGTCACAATGCGGACGAAGCTCGCACTTGGCCCGGTTCGGAATTCGCAAAGTTTTCGAGTGGCCTTTTTTCGGGCTGAAAGTTGCGCGCACTTTTCTTTTCGCCTTTTGTAACCTGAAAAATGACACATGTAGTATGACGCAGCTTTCGTATTTTGCCCGGTATGAAACATGACGGTCCTCCGCACGGCCCCTGTGCAGAATCTGCCGACCGTAGGCTAGCCCAGCGGCTGGCTCGATTGATAGAGGCAAAGTCGTAGTGGGGCTTACCTGACGCGACGCGGCAGGAAAAATGCGGGTGCGAGGCGACGGGCAGACGTCACAAGTCGCTGCCATCGAAAGATTCAAGCCATCCCCGAGAGCCGAAATGCCATTGGACTAGATTTCGGTGCCGGTCCTAAGACCTTGCGCGGCACGAAGCAGCGACCTCCGACTGGCGCGGACTTGAGCGGACAACCGTTGAGTAAGGACCGGGCGCCTGACCTCGACAGTCCAAGGAAATGTTTGCGTCCCGTTAAATTATTCCAGCGATATCGACGCCGCCAGTGGCACGGTGCAGGAATTGACGAGGATTGTGGGCCAGATCCGCCGCCGCTGGCCGCGGGTGCGGAATGCGGGCTGGGGCGTTCAATCGGCCAGTAGCGCGTCGATGTCAACTGGCTCTAGGTCACGATCGTCGCGCAACAGGAGCGAATAGAGCGCCGGCACGACGAGTAACGTCGTAATCAGGCCCGCCAACAAACCGCCGATGACCGCTCGCCCCAAGGGAGCGTTCGCTTCGCTGCCACGAGCGAGTGCCATCGCCATCGGCAACAGGGCAAAGAACGCCGCGCAAGCGGTCATCACAACCGGCCGGACGCGCACGGCTGCCGCCCGCTTGATGGCGTCGGTTGGCGACAGATGCTCTTCGAGGCGCAACTTCTGGGCAAAGTCGGTCAGCAGCACGGTATTCGACACGACGATTCCGACCATGAAGATCACACCCAAAAGGGATTGCACGTTGATGGCGGTGTTCGTCAGGTAGAGCATGATGATCACACCCACAATGCCAAACGGCACGGCGGTCAAGACCACCAGCGGTGTGATGAACGACTTGACCAGTGCGACGATCAGAAAGTAGATCAATAGCGACGCCAGTATCAGGCCGATGCCGAGATTCCGAAACGTGTCCTGCATCCGCGTGTATTCACCCGTCAAGGTGATCTTGCTTCCACCGATGAGCTTCTTTTCGGCGGAGTTCGGGTCGTAAGGCGTCCACACGCCGGGCGAATCCTCTACCCCAAACGCTTCAACCGCATTGGCCACATCGACGGCAACATGACCCAAATCGCGCTTGGAGACGCCGATCGTCAAGTCAATGGTGGGTTGCAAATTGGCATGCGTGACTTCGGCCGGATCCTTCGATCGCCGCAAGCTGGCAATGTTGCGCAGCGGAATCGGCCGCTTCTGCAAGGGGCTGGAAACGGGAATATCGAGTAGGGTGTCGACCGTTTTGATATCCCGCTCGGGATACTGCACACCGACGAAGTATTGGTTGTGGCTGACCGGATCGATCCAGAAATTGTGCTTGTTGAATTGAATGCTTGAGTTGAGCGCCGCGACGACATTTTTCATCACATCGGACTGATCCAGGCCCAGATCGGCCGCCTTGGTGCGGTCGACGTCAATGATGTACTTGGGGTAGTCGAGCCGTTGCAGGATGCGGCAATCGACCACGCCGTCGATCGATTTGACCTTTTTCTCGATCTCGCTGGCAATGCGATGGGCCAATGCCAGGTCCTTGCTGGTGATACGAATGTTGATGGGCGTCGATTTGCCTTCGTTCATGGCGCCCCGGATCATGCCCCCGGCATCAAAGGCAAACTCGAGCTGGGCAAATTCCGGAGCCGCGGCAAAACCTTCGCGCAGGATGTCGACATACTCCTGCGCCGATTTTTCGCGATCCTCACCAAGCTGGACCTTGACGACGCTGTCCATTGGACCGGAGTTTGGAGTGTAGGCTGCCGACCAGTCGGGCGTGACGCCCAACTCGCTAATGATCAACTGTAGGTCCGCGCCAACCTTCTCCTTGATATAGCGCTCCACCTGGACGATGCGTTCTTCGCTGACCTCGATCCGGGTGCCTGAGGCACCACGCACGTAGATCTCGAAGGATCCGGCGTCCACCTCCGGAAAAAACTCGCGGCGGAGCCGGGTTCCCAGCAAGGCCACCGTGGCGACCAGCAGCACGACGGCGCTGCCGACCGTCAAGAGTCGTGCTCGCATGACGATATTGAGCAAGCGCACGTACGCTTGAATCGCTCGGTCGATCAATGCCTCCCAGCGGGCGAACAGCTTGCCGAAGTATCCTTCTTTTTTGCCCGCATCATCATCATGCGGCTTCAACCATGTCGCGCATCGAGACGGCACAAAGTACATGGCCATAACCAACGCGCAAAGCATGGCGAAGGCGACGGCCAGCGCCATCGGCTTGAATAGGAACTGGCCAGAACCGGGCATTACCGCCAGCGGCGCCAGGACAAGCAAGGTGCTGCAAGTGGCGACAAGCAATGGCAGCACGACTTCGGTCGCGCCGTTGTAGGCCGCCCTGTGCGGTTCGCCGACGATTCCCAGGTGTCGGTGTGTGTTTTCCAACACGACGATGGCCAAGTCCACCAGCGGACCAATCGATAGCGCCAGGCCGGCCAGCGTCATCACATTGATCGTTTCGCCAGCGGCATAGAGGCAGCCGATGGCCGCCAGAATGGCCGCCGGAATCATCAACACGGCAATCGCCGTCATACGCAACTGCCCGAGAAACAATAGAATCACCAGCGAGCAAAGCACCGCGCCAAGCACTCCTTCTTCGAACAGGCTCTCGATGGAGTGCCGGACATAAACGGACTGGTCCATGACCAGTTTGAGATTGATGTCGGGCCGCGTCACCTTGTCCGTCATCTCCGGCACGGCCTCTCTCAGCTTATTGACCACGTTGAGCGTGCTGGATCCCATCTGGCGAAACACCGGAATGTACACCTGGCGACGACCGTTCACCCGCACGACGTTGGTCTGGATGAACGAAGCGTCTTTCAGCGTGGCCACGTCCTTCAGGAACGCCGCATTGCCGTGTTCGGTGCGCAAGGGAATGTCGCCCATCCGCTCCACCAGGTCATACATCGAGTTGGAATCGATGGCGTAGTCCATCGAGCCGAACTTGGCGTCGCCTGTGGGCAAGAACAGGTTGTAGCTGTCCAGCGCGTTCATTACGCCGACCGGCGATAGTTGGCGCGCTTGCAGCTTCGTGCGGTCGACATAGGCCATCACGGTGCGCAGTTTTCCGCCATAAACCACAGGCGCAACCGCGCCGGGCACGCCCATGATCATGTTGCGTACCTCGTAGCGGCCCACGTCGTAGAGGATCGACTCGGATTGCGACTTGCTGTCCAAGGCGATGATGCAAGCCGGAACGGTACTGGTGGGATCAAAGGGCAGGATCACCGGTGGCAGCGTGCCGGGCGGCAGGTTGGGTATGGCCGCCGAGGCCAGCGAATTGACCTGCGTAAGCGCGCCGTTCGGGTTCGTATCGCCGCTATAGTAATTGCGGATAATACTCGCGCCGAGAATCGAGCGCGATTCCTGGCGCATCGTTCCGGCAGCCTGGCCGGTCCACCGCTCCATCCGGTTGGTGATGTCCTTCTCGATGCTGTCGGCCGGCATGCCGTTGTAGAAAGTCAGCACCTGCACCGCCGGACTCTTGAAGACCGGCAGAATGTCGATCGGAATCATCCGCAGCGACAGAACGCCAAAGGTAACCACGGTGAGCATCGTCACCGTGACGGCTCTAGGATTGCGCAACGCCAGCTTGATCAGGCCGGTCACCGCACTTGCCCTCCGAAGGAACCTCGGACTGCGCTCGGTCTCGTGCGGATAACGTCCCTCGACGCCTTGCTACCCAGCCGTCGAGTAGTTGCTCGCTCGTTGGGTAACAGTGCCCTCGTTCGAGTGGACGCGATCCAACTTCAAGTATGGCGCCTATCTTTGTTCAAGCGGCCCAAGAGCAACTTGTAACCGGGCGCCTATCCTGTGTTCGAGTGGAAGTGATCCCCCACCAAGCATGCCGTCCATGCTGGCAGATTGCCAGCGCGAACGCGCAATTTTTTCATCTTCTTGTCGCAAACCCTTTAGAGCATTACGGAGTTGTAAGCTTGCGCTGGAATACAACGCCGATCACCCTGCTGTTTGGGGGCAAGGCCAAGGTCTCAGCGATTTCAAATAGGGCGCCGTCGGCAAGACTGGCGCGGTTCGGTACGTGGCCGGCACCCGCGCGCTTCAAATCCAGCCAGCCATTGAATACTGGCGGCCCGATGAATTCGGACCGTATCTGGCCGCAATCATCGACTTCGGCCAAGCCCCACAATCGAAAGTGGGGGCCAGGGGTCAGAAGCGTTGGCTGTGCTGCGCTCCGGACTGGGAACAACTCACTTGGAGACTCGGGCTGAGCTCGCCCAGAGTAACTAAAGGGGACGCGATTCCCGTCCCCTTTAATTCAGCTGGAAGTTTAAACGGCCCACGTCGCGGTGACACATTCACGCGACGCGGGCCGCTGCGGAACCACAACCAGGGGAGACTTTCCTGATTTGTAGCTCACGTGTTTATGGGGGCCGATGTCAGTCCAGCTGTGATTCGATGGGGCCGGTTATGTATAAGAGGCATCCGCTGCCGGTCGTCTGTTCCTGCTGCTGGAAGCCGGGAGCCGTGCGCAAGAAATCACCCGCGTACAACACCTTGTCGCCGAACCGCAGGTCGCCTTCGAGGACCAGACACTCCTCAGCGAATTCGTGCGAATGGGCTGGAAAAACGGCGCCGGCATTCATTCGCACCAGGGCAGTAAACTGCCCTCGCGGATGGTCGACGTAGAGCTGGCGGATCGAAATACCCGGATAGCCCGTTTCGTTCCACGTCCCCGCGGTGGCAGGAAGGATATAGCATCCCGATGGATCCAACACGGGTTGCCCCTGCTTTTTTCCTGTTCCGCTCGGCCGATTTTCGCCTTCCGACACGCCGCCGGTCCGTGCGGCTGTCTTCGGGCCAGTTGACGACGAACGACGAATGGATTGGCTGGTTTCCGTTTCAGGGCGATCGAGCTGGTCATCGGCGACCACGTTCGAGAGAATTCTGCCTCGCAGCACTTCGAGGCGGCTGGCTGGCAAAGGCGACAGCACATCGAGGTAGTCGGCTAGTTGCTCGGCGCAAGGGATATCGCCGTCGGCCACACGTTGGAGAAACGCCAGCCGTTCCGCCTTGGGTAGCGCGCCGGCCACAAACAGGGCGGCCAGCAACTCCGATTCGTTCAAGAGACGCTGGTCGCTCATGGCTTGCCTTCCTCGCGCCACTCCGCCAACCAGCCGCGAAGCCGACGCATACCCAGCGCAATGCGTGTCTTCACCGTCCCCAACGGCAGGTTCTCGCGCGCCGCTATCTCCACGTGCGTTCGACCCTCTAGAAATGCCATTTCGATGACCTGTTTTTGCTCCGCGGACAGACGCTCGAGCAATGACTGTAGCTCCAACCTGAGTGTTAACGGTTCATCCTGACCGGATATGGTTTCGAGTGCGTTGGTTTGCACACTGCAGCGGGAGGCGGCGCCGCGACTTCGCAGTCCGTCAATCGCACGCGAACTCGCAATGGCCATAAGCCAGGCGATCGGCTGCGCCCGCTGTGGTTGGTACCGGGCAGCCGTGCGCCAGACTTGCCAGAACACTTCCTGAACGACGTCTTCGGCGTCAGCGCGATGTCCCAATAATCGAACAGCCAGCGCCATCACTCGGTTTGCATGACGGTCAAAAAACGTAGCAAAAGCGGCGGCATCTTGTACGGCCACCAACGCGATCAGTTGCGAATCGGTACACTTTTCGAGGGCCGTGGTATCGGCCGACACTCGGCGCGCACTGCCACGCGCACTGGCACGATCAACGCTCGCCCCAGTTAAGTCGCCGCGGTGATCATTTGGGCTGCCCGCCTCTCGACTCATTTCCCTCCGCGCGACAATGAAAGTCGCCGGTGCACTGGCCTGCCCCGAAGTTGATCAACTCCATGAAACTCCGCTGTGCCAATTTGACTCACCCAGAACGTGTACGTGCGCACGCCCGGTTTTGGATGGGTATCTGACAAGAAAACTTTTTTTCGCAAATCCGCGGGACTCCTCTTGAACGTAATGTCTATGAGCACTGGACCTGCTGCGGGTGCGGAGTGCTCACCGTTTCGCGGCAGTAATTGCCAACGCGGGATCACGCGGTCGCAAAAATCCCACGTTTTTTCAGGAAAATGATTGCAACGATTTGTCAATCATAGTACCGTATTTGTTGATATGCAATGCATATACTCCTTTCTCGGGAAAGCCAGTGAATATCACTTCTTAGAACGTGCCGGCGGCCCGTGATTCGGACGCGGACCTGATTTTCGCCGAAGCCCGCCAGCCGGCAGTTGCTCGATTCGCGGAACGCCTCAAGCGCCGCGAATTCTCGTTGCTTCCTTATTTGCTAAGAGGTGCTTCCATGCTGCGCTGTTGCATTCCAGCCTGTTGGCTGTTGATCCTGGCGGTCGCCGCGTCATCGGCCAGAGCTCAAATAGCCGCCCCCATCGCCAAGGGCTCCGTCACCGTGGAGCTGAAAACCGTGGCCAGCGGCCTGGTCGGGCCGAACACGCTGGTTCCGGTGCCAGACGGCAGCGGACGATTGATCGCGGTCGATCAGAGCGGCCAGATGGGGATCATCCAGAACGGCACGCTGCAACCCGGCTTGTTCGGCGATCTCGGCAGTCGCCTGGTTTCGCTAAACCCCAACTACGACGAGCGAGGCCTGCTCGGCCTGGCCTTTAACCCCGATTTCAACGATCCCGGCGCCGCGGGTTTTCATAAGCTCTACACCTACTCGAGTGAACCGGTCAGTCGCCCGGCCGACTTCACGGTTCCGTTGCCGGCGGGAACCTCGTTCAACCATCAAAGCGTCGTCAACGAATGGACGGTGAGCGCCGGCAATCCGTTGCAGATCGACCCCAATGTCGCTCCCCGCGAGATTATGCGGATCGACGAGCCGCAGGCCAACCACAACGGCGGCATGCTGGCATTCGGACCCGACAAGGATCTGTACATCTCTCTGGGTGACGGTGGCAACGCCAACGACGTGGGCGACGGACACAATCCAACCACCGGCAACGGCCAGGATCCGAGCAATGTGCTGGGGAGCGTGCTACGCATCGACGTCGCGGGCAATAACAGCGCCAACGGCCAGTATGGAATTCCCGCCGACAACCCGTTCGTTGGCGGCGGCGGTGTGGCCGAAATCTTTGCCGATGGTTTCCGCAATCCGTTCCGATTCTCGTTCGACAAGCCGACGGGCGATCTGATCGTTGCCGACGTCGGGCAGAACCACATCGAAGAAATCGACAAGGTGATTAGCGGCGGGAACTATGGCTGGCACGTCAAAGAAGGGACGTTCCTGTTCGACCCGACGACAGGTAATGTGCTTAGCGACAGTCCCGGCTTGCCGGCCGGCCTGATTGATCCGGTCGCCGAATACGACCACGACGAGGGTATCGCCGTCGTGGGCGGTTTCGTTTATCACGGCAGCGCGTTCCCCGAGCTCGACGGCAAGTATGTGTTTGGCGACTTCTCGCAAGGCTTCGGCTCGCCGTCCGGACGACTCTTTTACGCCGATCTGGCCACTGGCTTGATTCAAGAATTGAAAATCGGGCTCGACGACCGCGCCCTGGGCTTGTTCGTCAAGGGATTCGGTGAGGATCAGAACGGCGAGCTGTACGTGATGGGCAGCAGCCTGTTGGGTCCAACAGGTTCGACCGGCGTGGTTCTGGAACTCGTGCCCGTTCCGGAACCGGATACGCTCGTACTGATGGCGAGCGCGGCACTTGCCTTGGTTGCGGTGACCCTCCTGCGCCGACGAAAGCGACCTGCTGACTGGAACAAACGAGTTTGAACATTCGCGAACTAGCCACGTCTTTGAGGACTACTGACTATGACTTTTGCTAACCGTTACGCTGGACTGTGCTGCGGCATTGCGTTGATTCTCACTTGCGCGGCTTCGCCAGCGCAGGCGACCTTCCACCTCTGGCAGATCAGCGAGGTCTATTCGAATGCCAGCGGAAGTGTGCAGTACGTCGACCTTGTTTTGCCATTCGACTTTGACGATGAAAGTTTTTTGGCAGGGCACGCGATATCGGCCGGTTTGAATTCGAATTCCCTCATCTTTGGTTCCAATCTCCCGAGCGTTCCGGTCGCCGGTCAACACGTGCTGATTGCCACGCCCGGATTCTCAGCCGTTGCGGGCGTCGTGCCCGACTACACATTTCCGGTCGCCCCCTTTTTTGATCCGAATGGCGATACGTTGAATTACGCCGGCGTCGACAGTTTCAATTTCCCCGCGCTGCCGTCCGATGGCATCCACGCGCTCGATCGAAGTGGCTCGACCGTCATCGCCGCGCCCACAAATTTTGCCGGAGTGGTCGGGACGGTTCCCGAACCGTCTGGTCTCGCATTGGGAATCGCCGGGATGACGGCAGCCTGGTTTGCAGTTCACCGGCGTCGCAGACCGTTCCGATTCGACGCGCGGCAATAAAGCGACGGTGACCCGGCGGGCCGTCTCTCGGTGGGTGCGCCGTTGCGCGCGGGCCGCGACGGTCAAGCTGACGCCAATTTCACATTTTGGCATTAGACACGCATCCAAGCTGGCCACACCATTGACTGAGCGTTGGGTTCTGAGCGAACGTGCTGTAATTGCAGTCGGCCGGTTCGCGGGCAGGTCTTCATCGCGTCGAGAGCATTCCCGCACCCGGTTATGTTTATTAAGATCGCCGGGTGGCTCGGACCGTAGCACCGCAGTTCTGGAGTAAACACAATGCCCAACAAGACGTCCCAGACGTCGGCGAAGGCCACGAAGCAGGCGGGAACCAGGCCGATCGACGCGAGACTTCAGGAGCGAACCGACTGGCGGGGCGAAGTGCTCTCCCGGATTCGCCGTCTGATCGAGCAGGCCGACCCCGATGTGGTCGAGGAGGTGAAATGGAGAAAGCCGTCGAACGCGATGGCGGGGGTCCCAGTTTGGTCCCACGACGGGATTCTTTGCACCGGCGAGACCTACAAGGACAAGGTGAAGCTTACCTTTGCCAAGGGAGCCTCTCTTAAAGATCCCGCGGGTTTATTCAATGCGAGCATGGATGGGAACGTCCGGCGCGCCATCGATATCCAGCAAGACGACAAGATCAACGAAGCGGCATTCAAGGATCTCATCCGCGCGGCTGTCGCTCTCAATTCGTCGGGAAAGAAGAAATGATTCGGAGTTTCCAAGCCGTTTTTTGGTCGGACGTCTTGGCGAATACGCGGACGCTCGCGCCGCAGGAGTTGGCTGCTGCTGAAGAGGCAAGGATCGGCGCGTAGTGAAGCAGTAGCACGGCGAAGGCGATTCATTCACAGGAGCGATTTGGCGGATTTGTTTTTGCCAGCGTCGGCCAGGAGGTCGTCGAGCGACGATTCAAGCGCGGGGGCGTCATAGGGTTCCACCGCGGACGCAACGAGACGTTCCAGGTCCTCGCTACTTCGTAGCGCGTGCGTAGTGGCATGGTGCGTGTTTCGGTTCGGCACCGTCCCGGAAGAGCCCAGAGTTGAATTCCGCGGGCTGCGTGTCGGCGGATCCAACTTACTCTGGCGTTGAACAGCTAGGGCCGATACCACGGCCGAACTGGTCCCGTCGTTGCTGCTGGTGGCCAGCGTCGGCGAGGCTACGGGAGCTGCCGGCGGGACCCAGTTGATCACGCGCGTCAAAAAGCCGCCGTTGGTACGGGCGACAATCTGGTCGGCCGCGTTCACGAACTTGTCCTTGTTGAAGTCCGTGATGTTGGTGACCGGCAACAAGAAGCCCGTGTTGGTACGAGCGTAAATCTCGTCGCCCGCGTTGGTCACCACCAGCGTTGACGGCTCGCCGAGGAAGTTGTCGCCGATGCGGTTGGCGTAGAAGAACACGTCGCTGGTCGCCAATCCCGTATGGGTGTTGTTGCCACCGATCGCGTCGTTTCCTTCGACCACGACCTGCAGCCACTCGTTGGCAATGGCACCGTCGGCCCAGATGATTTCCACCCGGTCCCAGCCAGCATAACCGGCGCCCGGCCTGATCGAAAAGGCGGTCGGAGCCGGAGCGTTTGCCCAGAGATTGGGCATGTTGTTGGTGCCGACCTTGAAGGTGAAGTCGGACAGCGACAGGTTGGCCGGCGGGTTTAAGATATCCACCATAATGCCGTTGATGCCCTTGCTGTAGCTGGCAAACGCACTGGTCGGCGCGGTCCCCACGCCGTTGAAGGGGGTTTTGTCCGTGGCGATCGCCGCGTCGTCCGAGGCGCTGATGCCGGGCGTGTTGGCGTCGTAGGCCGAGTTGTTGTAGAAGAGGTAAGTGCGGACGTCCGGCGGGGGACAAATACATCCGAGAGTCGTGACGACGTCATTCCCGTCGCCACCGGTATAGGACACCGAGAATTGCCCGACGTTGGAGAACGTGCCCGAGACCGCATCGGCCCCATCGTTGTTAACGAGGGTCCACGTTTGGCCTACCGTGGGCGAAGTTTGCGGATTGACGTTCAGAGCTGCTCCACCCAACGATACCGTACCTGTCACGTTGAGCTCGCTGTTGGGCACGCTGGAGACACTGATGTCGTCCACCTGGAAGCTGGTCGGGACCGTGTGCATGTCGTTGGCCAGGCCCTGGTCGCCACCAAACACCCAGCCGGCGACATTCGTCAGGTCGAGGTGACTATCGGGGCCGGTCAGGTCGATCGAGGGTGTCAACAAGTCGAACGAGAGCGTCGTCCAGGTTGTCGAGCTGAGTTGCGTGGCGTCGACGGTCCAGGCATTGGCGTTGCCGCGGAAGTCGAGCAAACCGAACACAAACGCATGACTTTCGTTGTCGGGATTCAGCATCACCTTTAAGTTGATTTGCGACATCGCCGAAATGTCGGTGCCAACGAGCTGGTACTGGCCGGCATTCGGACCGCTGGTGATCGGCGTGTTGTTCGAGCCGAACATGTACTCGTACCCGTCGCCGTTCGGGGCACCGGTGACGTTAAGAACCCCGTCGCCCGACTGCGTGACGTGCCCATACCAGCCATACAGAGCACCGTACGGCTGTGCCACCACGCCATCGACCGGATCGGACGGCGGGGCGGCGAAGTTGTAGGTCGCCGCACTGTTGAAGTTGAACAGGTCGGCACTGGCGGTTTTACCGGAGAGCAGGGCCGAGTAGGTCGAGCTGCTGCCCAGGGTGAGGTTGCCGGAGTTCCACTGGTCGGCGTTGGCCGGGGCGGCAGCGCCGTTGCCGGAATTACCTGGGCCGTCGTAGTAGTACGGGCTCTGCGGATTCCAGTTGTACATCCGCGGATCGACCGTGGCGTTGCCCGAGGTCACGATGCTCCCCGCGACGTTCGCTGCACCGCTCAGGACGGCATTGTTGCCGACCGAAATGTCGGTGGTGTTGCCGGAAAGCCGGGCGGTCTTCCCACCGTTCGAGTAGGTGTTGCCAGCCCAGATCACCGTGTTCGGCCGGCCGCTGGCAGGCATGTTGGGCTGCTCAATCTTGACGCCGGTATCGAAGCCGGAAATTGCAACGTCGGGGCTGATGGTCGTGTCCACGCCGTACTGGTCGCCGGCACCGCTGGTGATGAGCGAGCCGACCGAGCCGGCAGGCGCGCCGGCCGGACCGGTGATCGACGTTTCCCAACCGAGCCCGGAAAAGACCGTGTTGCCGGTCGGCGCTACAGGGGCGTTCTGCACCTCGACACCAATCTTGGCCCCGGTAATCACAGCTCCAACCAGTTGCGAGCGGGCGTAGTTGAGGTGAACACCAACCGCTGTGTTGGCCGGGTTGCTGACCGAGACGTGCCAGCCGTAGGAGTCGCTACGGTCGGCAAAATTGACATCAAAGCCGTATACGACCGGATCAATGGCCGTGTCGTATCGCAGGTACGACCGATTGGTGGCACCGTGGTTCTGGCCAAAGACCGGACTCGAGCCATATGCATTCGACTTGAAACCGACGCCCGCATTCGTCACGGTGACATAACGGGCATTGCCCATTGAATTGTCTTCGTCGGTCAGGTTCTGCAGCAGGACACCAACGCGATTGACGTCTTTGACATCACCGATGTCGCTGATTTGCGAATTGGTGATCTGCAGGTTGTAGTTTTCGGCAGAGCCGGGATCGAACGCCAGGTCCTGCAGGGCCGAGATCGTGACGCCATGCCAGTAGGCGTTGCTGACCGAGACGTTGTCGATCGAGATGTCTGGAATCGAGCTGCCGGCACCCCCCTCGCCGCTGCCGTCCGCGCCCAGTTGGATCAGGGGGAGTAGACCGTTATGCAGCGAATTGTAGTCGCCACCGTTCTGCGTGTCGTAGAGGGTGGTGATGCCCTGGTGGAAGTTGTAGCTGCCGGCCAATGAACCGTTGCCGGCACCGTCGACGCGGACGTTGGCAATGTTGACGGTCGGCGAGTAGATGATGATGCCCGAGTGGGTGCCGACGCCGAAGTTTTCTTGCACAGCGGCCGAAACCACTTCCGGAACGATCACCGAGGCGGTGGCGCCGGTCGTGCCCTGGCCAATGAACGACATGGGACGATCGATGACGATGTCCGACTCGGCATAGGTGCCGCCCAACAGATTCAGCGTGCCGCCTGTGCTCGTGGCCTGAATGGCATCGTAAATCGTGGCAGCGCCTGGTTGGGTGCTCCCCTCGACCGTGCCGAAGGCGTCGAAACCGTACTCGGCGATGACGGAGACCCCATCGGTGCCGATGGAGCTTTGGACGAAGTCACCGATTTGAACCGGTCCACCCGGATTATCAATGTCAGTCCAGTCGTCATTCACGTACACCGTCGTCGCGACCAGCATCTTGCGATCTTCGAGCGGCTCGAACCGTAAGACAGTACGCCGAACCAGTTCAGGGGTCGGTGCCGAGGTCGAAAAGCTCTCAAGCAGGCGAAACGGGGTGTTTCGGTTCATGGGATGCACCTGCCAAGGGGGTTTGCCTCTCAAGGTGGGGGGGGCGTTTTTCGAAGTATAGACGAAAAACTGAAACTTCGCTAACTATTCAAAGGGCGACCCTCACGAGCAATCGTGGCGGCGAGCTAGATTCCGCGGGCACCGTTTCGCGATGAACTCAATACACCTGATCGGCGAAATATCCGCCGGTGGGCAAAACGATGACGCCCCAGGTTTCGCCGACGGCGATTTTCAGCTTTTCGCTTTTGTCTTGTTGGCCGGCGGATTTGATGGAGACGTTGTAGTTGCCCGGCAGCACGTGCAACGAAACGCCGTCCTTGGGATTTTGGGCGCCCTTGCCGGCGGCAACCTTGTATTGCTGGCCGTTGATGACGATGACGACTTCGCGGTCGCCGGCGTTGCCGAGGATCAGGCGTCCCTTGCCGGCCTGAGGGGCGATGCCTGCGGCTTGCGCCTTCGCGGGGAAGCGAGCGGCGAGCGTGGCTTGCGTTTTGTCGTCCTGCCTGGTGAGCCCGACGCTGAGCGTGCCTTCGCTGCTGGTGAAGGCGAGCGTCGCGCCGTCGCCCGTCAGCTTTGCCGCCCGAGCGTCTTCTTTCCAGCCGGACTTGGCGAGCGCGGTGCGGTAAAAATCGACCACCGCGGCCAGCGGCGCCGGGATCGAAACCTCAATCGTGTTGCGAAATGGGCTGCCGGTCGACGATCGATTGGTCGTAATGAGCGGTACGGGCAGCCCGTTGAAATCCTCGCCGGCCAGCGCCTCGGGCGGCTCGGCGGGATTGGCGTTGCCTGACGGGGCGGTGCCGGTGATCCGCTTCACGTCGAACGGAGCGGTGAACGTGTACTCATTGTCGAACAGCTTGCCAGGCTGCACGAGGCGCGTTTTGCCTCGTGCGCGATCGCCGTCGATCGTGAGTTGCGATTCGATTTTATCCTCGCCCTGGCCGCTGAGGTTTACCGAGAGGCCGTCGGCATACAAAAACAGGTAGCTGAGCTTGCCTTCGGCGTCGTAGCGCAGTTTGAGCTGTGGTTCGAAGCTGATGGCGTCGCCGCCGTCCTGACCGTTGTTGAGCAGGGCGACGAGCTTGTCGACGTTGATCGGCTTGGTGGACAGCAGGACTTCGGTTTTCTGCTGGCCGTCGTCGACAGCCTGGTAGGCCACGCCATAGGCGAGTGCGAACTTCTTGCCGCCGGCCTCAATTGTCGCGCCGGTTTGCTTTTGTTCGGCCGCCGAAACTTTGGCCGCGTATTTGAGTTTGATTGGTTTTGGTTCGTCGTCGGCGGAGTGATCGGCGGCGGGCAGCTCGGCTTTATTGTCGCTGCTGGCAACCTTGGCCGGCGTTTTGGCCGCGGCGCGCGATGGTGGGACCTGGTCCCAATTGACGCCTTTGCAGATGAGGGTGGCCTCGCTGCCGGAATCTTCGCCCCCCGCCATGATGGTCAGCGTGGCCTCGCCACGCGTGAACTTCAGAATCGCGGAGTCGTCGGTGACGAGCGGATTCGGAGCTGCCGCCCAACCGCCAGCGGGCAGCGAATCGAGGAAGAACTTGGCGAGCGTGGCAACGTCGTCGGCGCTGGTGACCTTGATCATCTTGACAATATTGTTGTACTCGACTCCGGCGCCGTCGGGCATGGCGATGTCGGCAACGCGTGCCGGACCCGCAGGCGCGGCCGGTTTTTGCGGAGCGCCACCGGCTTCTTTGACGGCCTGCCGGGCTTCGCCGATCGCGTCGTCGGCCATTTTTTGGGCGGCTTTGAGCAAGCCGCCGACATCGTCGGTGTCGGGCAGTTCGGGAATCTCCACGCCGGCGGGCAGCTTGGGCTGAGTGGGCTTGTCGTCACCGGCCAACCTGGCGGCTTCACGCTCGGCCAACTTTTTTCGGGCGGCTTCCTTGGCCAGGCGCTCTTCCTCCTGAACTTCGGCGGCCGTGTCGTACTCAACTTTGACGCGCACAATCTCGTTGAAGTGTTCCAGATCGAGCGAGATCATGTCGCGGTCGGAATTGCGGAAAATGAGGAACTCCGTTCTCTTGCCGTCGTCGCGGATTGGCTTGTCGGTTGTTGCCTGCCAACCAAGCTTGGGCAGGGCCTCCTGGTAGAACGCGATAACCGGCAAGCTGTCTTCGCCGGGGAAGTCGAAGCTCAGCGATTTGTCGGTGTCGTTGTAGCGCGGATCCGGAGCATTGGGCGGCACGGGCAGATCGGCCGACAACAGTTCCGTGCTGTAGCGAATCATCGTTTTGTTGCCCTGGGCCGGCGCGGTCGATATCCAGGCCATCACCCGAATGGCGTTCTTCTTGAAATACATCATCGGTGCGTCGTCGCTACCGGCCGAGCCGTAGGGTGTCCAGCCGGCGGACGTGAGCAACTTGCGACACGCGCTGGCGGCGTCGGCCACCTTGGCATCGCTCAGGTACGAAGCGTCGCCGCCATAGGATCCGAACGGCTTGACGCCCTTGGGCACCGGCAGATTCGCGGCCTGTACGTTGCCGTGATTGATAAGCGCCATGCGCGACCAGCCTTGCTTGTCGGGTTCGCCCATCACGCTCGACGTGGAAACCGCGAGCGAGTAGCCCTGCTTGTTGAATTGCGCCGAATGGTTGTTGGCATCGTGATAGGCGCCCGGCTGCACCTTCCAGCCGGCCTTCGTGAGCTGCTGTTGTTGGAAGTCGAAGGCGGCCGCGGCCGAAACGGGCGATTCGTACATCAGCATGCCGAGGGTCCTTAGAGAACTCTCGGCGGCCCCATTGGGCCGCGGAAAGGTGCGCAGGTCGAGCACGCGAGCGGCGGCCTGCGGCGTGGCCGGCTCGGCAGCGATGGCGCCGGTTACACCCAGGGTCAGCAGCATCAAGACGGCTAGCAACAAAATGCGAGTGCGTGCTGGGTCGAGGTTGACGGTCGTCATTGCAGTGCATCCTGAACGGGGGGTGTTAGCTGCCTGTCTCAAATCGAACGATGCAGGGAAGAACTATAAGCTTTCTTTGCCGTTGGGCTCAATCGGACTCTGTACAAACGGTGTGGAAGTCGCTGATCATAGCGATCGCGCCGCCGGATAAGTGGTCGCGGGGGGTGATGCCTGGCTGTGGATACCATCTTCAGCGCGGGCCGCGGTCGATTGTTACAGGAAAATTGAGCGCGGATGTGCTTTTCGGACCGTCGGTCGGTTGATCTAATCACCTTCTTGGCAATCTCCAACAACGACCTGTCCTTTCGAGTGCCCACGGTCTAAACCAGGCGGGTCTGAGCCGCTGCGGCGGACCGATGCCAAGTTGCTCTGGCCGATGGACCCAATTCAACTGCTCGGGAAGGCCTATGAATCTCAAGAACTACTGCGACGCGATGCGTAAGCGAATTGCCAGCGTCGCGCGACTTGCGGTGATGATTGTTTGCTGCTCGCCGGCGGTCACCGCCCAACCGATCGCCGAGCCTCCGCCAGCGGCCGCGAGCGATTCGGTTCTACTCGGCTTTCCGAAAGTCGACGGACCGCTGGTGGTTCGCGCTTCGTTTCAACTGCTCGGCATCACCGAGATCGACGACGAAGCGGAAAAGGTCGCCTTCTCGGGCGTTCTCACGCTAGTTTGGAAGGACGCACGCCAGGCGTTCGATCCGGTCAAGGAGGGCGTGAGCGAGAAGGTTTTTTCGGGCTCGTATCAGTTCAATGAGATATCGCCCGGCTGGTATCCCCAAGTCACGCTGGCCAACGCCTTGGACCAGTACGACAGTCGGGCGGTCCTGCTACGCGTGAAGCCGGATGGAACCAGCATCTTGAGCGAAGAACTCGAGGCGGCCGCAAAAGTGGATCTCGATATCAGGCGGTTTCCGTTCGATCGCCAACGCTTGGAATTAGTGTTCAGGGTCTTCGGCTATGATGCCAGTCAGGTTGCGCTGAAAAGCGAGCCAAACTCCGCATCCGCCGACGGATCTCTAACCAAACTAGCACAGTGGACCATGGAAGGGATCGAAGCGTCGAATCGAACGCTAAACGCGGCGGATTCCGACAGAATGGGCGACGCGTCGGCGCTGGTCGTAAGCATGAACGTAAACCGGCAGCCCCTCTTCATGCTACGGTTAGTCGTCGTTCCACTCTGCTTGATTGTCATCCTCTCCTGGTCGGTGTTCTGGATGGACCGCTCCTCAGTCGGCGACCGCATGGCCGTGTCATTCGTGGGGATCCTCACGGCGGTGGCCTACCAGATCACGCTGGGGGGCATCGTTCCGAACGTCTCGTACTTCACGTTGATGAACGGGTTTCTGAATCTGAGTTTCGTGCTGATGTGTGCCACGGTCGTAATCAACCTGTACGTGGGCACGGTCGACCGTCGCGGCCATCAGCGCGGCGATCGCATCGACAGCAATTGTCGGTGGATCTTCCCACTTACTTATTTTGGGCTCAATGCGATTATGCTGGTGGTCGCGCTAACGTTCTTTTGAAAAACAGGGCGTCTCTCGTGCGCGGCGAGTTACCACGCACCCCCGTGATCCGAGAGTGCTTGCGGAAGTTCAGTGGCGACCTTACTCGCTGGCTCGGTTGTTTCGCTGACCCTCCTGCTCAAGCAACTTGATGTCCGCCGGCGTCAGCTGTGGCCGGTCAATCTTGAGCGTTAGCTTGTTCAATTTGCCATTGAACGCGAATGGGATCTGATAGTCCTGATCGTCGACGGACGTGCCGGTGTCGGAGCCGATGTCGAAGGTCTCGTCCCACTGCATGATCAGCGACAACGTGCGTTCCATTTTCTGGGCGGCGACTTGCTGGCCGTCGACCTTGAGCACCCCGGTACCGTTTCGGCCGATGCCGCTCATGCTGTTGAATGCGAGCGTACCGGCGCCGAGACCGTCGTAGGTGAAGGCGAACTCGATCGTGTGCTTGCCCGGCGAAAGCTCGTCGGGGCCTTGCCAGCGAATCCGCTCGAGATCGACCAGGTTCCAGACGAACACCGGCTTGCCCTTGAGCAGGTAGAACCCGTAGCCGCCGAATCGACCTCCGGAAGTGAGCAGCACGCCTTCGCCGCCTCCCTGGGGAATCTCCACCTCGGCGGTAATTGTGTACGACGTGTTAAGCAACACGGGGGAATCGCCCTGCGGAATGCCCGTCATCGGAACCGTATAGACGAACTCGCTGCGTCCGGCGGTGAGATTCGGACGCGGCGCCACCAGGCGTGTTGCCACCGAGGCATCAAGCGGCAGCACCTGGTACTTTTCCGCCTCTCGCGAGAAGAGTTGCTTGAGTTCAGCCAGTTTCTCCGGGTGGCTGGCGGCCACGTCATCCGCCTGCGTCCAGTCGTTGCTCAGGTCATAAAGTTCCCAGGTGACGTTGTTGAAGGGATCCTGATTGACCGGCCCGACGATTTCCCAGGGGGGGCGAATCACCTTGGTGCTGGCGATCCAGCCGTCGTGGTAGATGGCGTGATCGCCCATCATTTCGAAGTACTGCGTCTTGTGGGTGGACGGTGCGTTCGCTTTGGTTTTGTCGAACGTGTAGGCAAAACTCACGCCTTCGATCGGTGTTTGCGGAATGCCGTCCACTTGCTCGGGCGCCGGAATGCCGCAGACCTCAAGAAGCGTAGGCACGACGTCGATCACGTGGTGGAACTGGTGGCGAATACCGCCCGCATCGTCGATGTGACCAGGCCACGACACGCACATACCCTGGCGAATTCCGCCGAAGTGCGAAGCGATTTGTTTGGACCAACGGAACGGCGTGTCGAACGCCCAGGACCACGGCACGGCCATGTGATTGTACGTTTGGTCGCTGCCCCACACGTCGTAGAATTTTTCAAGTTGCACGTCGACAGGAACGTTGATGCCGTTGAAGGCCGCGACTTCGTTGGGCGTGCCAAGCAGGGTGCCTTCGACGCTCCCGCCGTTGTCGCCGCTGATGTAAATGACAAGCGTGTTGTCGAGCTTGCCCATGTCTTCGACGGCCTGGATCACGCGTCCAATTTCATGGTCGGTGTAGGCGAGATACGCGGCATATACCTCGACCTGGCGAATGAACAATTTCTTTTCGGCGGCGGTGCATTGATCCCACTGCTTGAGCAAGTCATCCGGCCAGGGAGTCAGCTTGGCGTCGGCTGGAATCACACCCAGTCGCTTTTGGTTGGCGAAGATCTCCTCGCGCAGCGCATTCCAGCCCTTGTCGAACAGGTGCAGGTCGCTGATCTTCTTGATCCACTCCGGCGTGGGATGGTGCGGCGCGTGCGTCCCCCCCGGCACGAAGTAGCAGAGGAACGGCTTGCTGGGATCGATCTGATTGATTTCGTTCAACCATTTGACGGCGTCGTCAGCCTGCGCCGTCGTGAGATTCCAGCCCGGCTTGTCGATGTAGGGATAGATGGGCGTGGTGTTGCGAAACAGGTTTGGCTGCCACTGGCTGGTGTCGCCGCCGACGAAGCCGTAGAAGTATTCGAAACCCATGCCGATTGGCCACTGGTCGAACGGGCCGACCTGGCTCGCCATGAACGTCGGCGTATTGTGGTTCTTGCCAAACCACGAGGTGGCAAAGCCATTGTCCAGCAGGATGCGTCCGATCGTGGCTTTGTCGCGATTGATGATGCTGTTGTAGCCCGGGAAGCCGGTGGACTGCTCGGAGATGACGCCGAAGCCTGCGGAATGGTGGTTGCGGCCGGTGATTAGCGCGGCACGCGTCGGGGAGCAGAGCGAAGTGGAATGGAAATTCGTGTAACGCAGGCCGCTGCTGGCAATCCGATCGAGCGCCGGCGTGGGAATGACGCCGCCAAACGTGCTGGGCGCGCCAAAGCCAACGTCGTCGGTCATGATCAGCAAGATGTTTGGCGCTTTCTTCGGTGGCACCACGCGGGGCGCCCACCACGCCTTCGACTGGGCCGCGTTTTCTTTGATCGCGCCGCCGAATTTCGGGTCGGGGGGCGGGAGCTGGTTGCCGGGGATTGTCGTCGTGGCGGCGGGCGAACCGGGCTGTCCGGCGGTCTGCGGTCCATCGGCCATGGCCAAAGGGGGCGACTGCTTCGTTTGGCTGGCCGGCGGCTCGCTTGGCTCGGTATCCGTCGCGGATTGCGTCGGCTGCTGCAGGCAGCCGGTGGTGGTCGCCAGCAGTACCACGGATAGAACCAACGAATGCCACTGCGTCGTTGTCCGGGATCGTCGACACCGTTTCATTGCTGCGCTCCTTCGATGCGTGTGTGCCTTCAGCTCTTGGCCTGCTCGGCGTCGGGATTCGTAAGACGCACGAGCAACCATTGCTCGGTGCGATCCTTGCCAAAGTGGATCAAGGCGGGAGCCTCTTCCTGCGTGAGATTATACAGGCCCGTTTCCACCACGGTCGACGTGTTATCGCCGACGGTAAACGCCACCCGCTGCGTTTGCTTGTCGAGCGAGCCCTGAATGACTTGGACCTTGCCGGTGGCCGTGTCGTCGCTGTTGCCGCGGATCACTCCGTCTTTGTTGATGGCCAGCTGAATGGTTACATCCGACTTGCTCTGATCGGGCCTCGTGAGCGCGAACACGCCCAGCGGCAGCCAGTCGCCGTCGGCCGGCGCGTTGGCCTGCGCCCCAGCGTTGGCCAGGTCGGCGGCCTGATCATAGTATTGCTCCGCGCTGCCCTCGTCCTGTCCGTCGACATAGACGCTGTTGTCCTGATAGACAACCGTATTGCCGTAGTCGTAGTCGACCGGCTGGGCAGGATAGTATCCCATCCACGCACCCAGGGAGCCCCAGGTCGCCGCCCTCCATACGGCTCCGGCGCCCCAACCGGCCGCAAACCAGGCGCCCGGATGATTGGCGTACCAAGGGCGGCCGAACACGCCCCAGTGATTGTAGTTGCGTCGCACGGCGGCGGCGCAGGTATAGCGTCCAGACGGCGATACGCGTGCAAAGCCCCCGGCCACGCCTCTTGGCCCGGCGACCACGCCGCGCGCGGCAACGGCTCCGCCGGGCCCATGCACCGCGCCGCCGGCGGCAACGCGCCCACCGGGACCTTCGGCAGCGCCCCGTACACCGGCGGCCCCGCCTGCACCCTGAACGCCGCGCGCCACGGCCGTTCCGCCACCGGGGCCTTCGGCGGCGGCGCCGCCGACCGTGTTGCCTCGTGGGCCGGTTACCGTAGCGCCGGCCGCAGTGCCGCCGCGCGGACCTTCCACGGTGCCCCGATTGACATCGAAGTTGTCTCCGGAGAACGGACGGCTGCCAGCCAGGTTGTGCAGTCCTTCATCCGAGGGCAATCCCAAAAAGCTGTTGAGCTGCGTGCGACTGGGCGACGCGAACCGATCCGCACCGAGACCCCCGGCGCCGAAATCTCTATCACCGAATTGACCGGGGCGATTCAGGCCTCCCTGGCCCAAGGCACCACGATCGAAGCCGCCCGCTCCTCGGTCCAAGCCACCTGGGCTGAAGCCACCGGGACGGCTCAGGCCGCGGTCGAAGCCGCCGGCGCCGCCGAACCCTCCCCCTGGAAATCCACCGCCACCAAAGCTGCGTCCGGCGCCGCCGAAACCACCACCATGGAACCCACCGAAACCACCGCCGCCATGAAACCCGCCGCCGAATCCGCGTGCCCAACAATTGGAGAACGACAGCCCGACGATCAATGCCAGGCACAAAGCGGTGAGTTGGAGTTGCCGGATCATCAGTACGTCTCCAGGATGTTTGCGACGATTCGAAGCATGACGCCAGGGGGGCTTACGGCCCGGCCTGGCGACGTCGGAGGACGACTTCGTCGGTGTCGGGCAAGGATTGTTCGGCCACGGTGCGCCGGATGGACTGCCAAACGTAGGCATTGTCGTCGAGGCGTTTGAGCAGGACGACTGCCGCGGTGGGGATGCCATCGCCGGTGACGCCGTGAACCTCGGCGGCCCAGCCATCTTCTTGAGGCGACCAAACGCCAACGGCATGCCCGCCGTCAGCGCTGAAGTTCCACGACTGAACATGACCCACGCGAGGATTCCAACCGATCAGTTGCACGCCGGCAGTCGACGTGCCGTCAGCGAGGGTGGTTGTGTAATTGCGCTCGACAAAGCTCTTGTTTGCCACCCAGCGGCAGACCGATTCGGTTTTTGCACCGTGCTGTTCGGCCGTCCAGGTACCGATGAGCCATTCCAGATCGGCAACGTGATTGTAAGCCGAGGGAGTTTCGATTCGTGTCTCGCGCACCGTCGACATCAACCACTTACCATCGACCTTGATGTGAATGGCGGTGTATTTGCCCATGCCAGGCGCGCCGGCCGGTGGTGGATCGATCGTGGTACGGCCGTCCTCGATGGCCGTGAGGTCGTTCAGGAGCCGAACTGAATCGATAATGACGCGCAACCGCGCCGCGGGGTTTTCGGCGAAGAACCGCGCATATGCCGCTTGGATGGCATCGCGGCCGGCATAGCGGTTGCCGAGCTCGTCGACGAAATCGCCGTCAGGAGTCCATAATTCGGCGATCGCCTGCGGGTCTTGGCGGTTGAACGCCTCGGTGAAAGCTTGCGAGGTAGTGCGAATCGCGGTCAACTCCGCCGACGGTGCCTGAGGCTTCCCGGCGTTGGAAGTCTTGGCCGCCTCCTGGGCAATTCCACGATCGACTAGCAAGACGGCGATGAGTGAGGCAGCCAGCAAGGCCGCAAGACGGTAACGTTTCACGGGTCGCTCCCACATGAGGTCGGGTCGCGCAGCCGTGCGCTATCTTTAACAGTTCAGCCCTTCGAAGCGATTATCAACACAGTCGAGGCCTGCGGCAAGCGGCCCCAGGGGCAACACGGCCTGCTCGCGTTGGGCATTCGCAGGCTTTTTTGCGGGAGATGCGTGATTGACGCCGCCAGACTGAGTAGATTGTGGGGTGCTGTTCGGCGTTAATTGGAGAGTGATCGTTCTCTGATTCCGTTCCTCGCACCGGAGGGCAACATCATGCGGGCCACGAAATTCTGGGTGCTGTTTGCAGTGGCCATGTTCGGGGCGCTAGCGCCGGTGCGCGCGGATGAATCCGCGATCAAATGGGTTCGTCGTCTGGATGAAGCGAAGCGGATCGCGCAGGCCGAGGGCAAGGACCTGTTGATCAACTTCACGGGTTTGAGTTGGTGCGGATACTGCAAACGGCTCGAGGCCGAGGTTTTCGGTAAACCCGAGTTCGCCGCTGCGGCCGATGACTTTGTGCTGGTGGAGTTCGACTATCCGGGCACCGACGAGTATCTGGAAGGAGATATGAAGGAGTGGTTTCCGAAGCTGCGCGACTACTACATGGTGAGTGGCTATCCAACGGTGATCGTCGCCGATGCCAAGGGACTGCCCGTCGCCTATACCGGATATAACACCGGCATCACTCCTGAGAAATTTCTGCAGGAGCTAAGTCTCGATCGCGCCGGTCGGCAAGCCCGTGACGCCGCGCTGGCCGAGGCCGCCAAGCTCACCGGCGCGGAGCGGGCCAAGAAACTGCACGAGGGGCTCCAAGCGGTGGCCTTGAACCTGGGCACGATGTATTCGCGCAAGATGGACCCGCTGTTTGCCTACTACGGCGACGTGGTGGAGGAAATCAAATCGCTCGACGGCGATTCGGGCGAAACCGCCAAGTACTACGAGAAGCGGATTGCGACGCGCAAGGCGTGGGAGAAGCAACCGGGCGTGACGATCTTCCGGGAACTAAGAAAGTTCAAGGGGGTTGAAGATGCGCCGGCCGCAATTGCCTATATCGAACAAACACTGCCTAGCGTTCAGGACGACGACGTGCGCTGGAGGCTGGAACTAGCGCGGCAGACTCAACTCGAGCTGTCGAGCTGGCAGAAGGACGCGGTGCCGGAAGAACGAACCTTGATCTGCGAAGAGGCCTTGGCCAATGCGCGGCGATTGCTAAAAGTGCCACCCCCGTCGGCGGACCTTCGCGTGCGCGTACTCTCGCACGAAGCGCATATGCTGCAGCGACTGGGGCGCGTGGATGAAATGGTCGCGATTTACGACGGCCTGATTGCCGATGCCGCCGAGAATTCGCCACGACGATTGGCGCGATTGCGCCGCAAGGCAACCTCGCTCCTCGGTCAACCTGATTTGGAACGGACGCTGGCGGCGTTTCGCGACTATCGCGACGCGACCGAACCGAAAAGTGAAAAGTGGCTCGACGCAATCGGCATGACGGCTCTGGCCCTGGAACGGGCCGGAAAGAGCGAACAAGCCATCGAATTTCGCATGCGGTACCTCGCGGTCGATCCAGACAGTTTCGCCCAACGCTTGGCGTTAGCACGCAACCAACAGGCCGCGGGCCAATTGGACGAAGCTCGCAAGTCCCTCGACGAAGCAGAGGCCGGCGCCGCAGCCTATATCAAAAACGCCAAGCGACCCGACAAGCTGAGGCAAGAGCGATTCCTGGAGGCCGCTGCCCAGCTTCGCAAGCTGCTGGATTCTGGAAGGTAAGCGTGGATGCGGCCAGAGACGGTGAGCAGCCGTCGGCCGCGATCAATCCGCCAAATTGCGGCGCGAGTCCTCGCAAGCCGCTGCACGCCCGCTGGTGTCGTGATGCCCGTCTTCTTCTCGCCGCCGTTGGCTAGTCGTTGAGGCGCTCGGCTGACTTGTCGTCGGCCGGACAATAGCCGAGCCCTTGCAGAGGCATGAGCAGCTCGCCCTTGATCGGCTCACCTTCGATTGGGAGTAGTTTGTTCTCCGGCAGAATCTCCTTGCCGTTGTACCAGCGCAGGAAGACCCACGCACCGATGACGAGAACTGCTTCAATCGTCGAGCAGACTTTGAGCCTGATCATGGACTCCGCGTAGGTCGGCGGTCGCAGCACCGGCTGCTTTGAGTCGGCGCCGTGCAAGTACGTCCACTTGATCACCGGGAACTCGAAGGCGATTTGATACGTGGCAACAACCAGGACGATCGCCATGCCGCTAATCAACAGGAGCCGTCTCAAGGGTCGTGACTTCATGGCTCACCTTGGCCTGGTGCAGGCATCCGCTTCGTTCTAGCGATTGGCTCCGAGTTGGCCTTTGAGCGTTTCACGGCTTGCGTGCCGCCGGTCATCGCCAGCGCACAATCTCAAGTTGTGTCTTCTCGTCGGGGCCACGGTACGAATAGGGCGTCAGCGGCATCCGATCGTGGAGCTCGACCGTTGCGCCGAAACGGCCAGCCCCGGCGTACGCGATCCAACCGGTGCGATGCAGGCGCCGCCATGCGGGCCGTCGCTTTCTCGATCCGACGTCCGGTCCAGTCAACATGGGAGTCGAAAATGAATCTAAAGCGCCATCCGATGCGTCGGCACTGGCCGGCCGGGTCGGAAGCTTTTGGTCTCTTGCCAGTTGGGCGTGGTGCCGGCCGCAGCGCAAGCGGCGTCGACGGCAACGCGGACTTCGGTTTGAAGTTGCTCGGGATCAAGTGCCACTCGTGCGTTGACAATCAGCTCGGCGGCCTTGGTTTGGCTGTTCGAGGGGAGCGAGAGCTCGGCAGGCGATTGGCTGCTGACCAGGTTGGCCACGGCGAACGATGCGTCGGACAGGCCAATTACCTTGAGGTGCGCGGTTTCCGCCTCGGCCGCGGCGAAGGCCTTGCTCAGGCGCTCGATGATATCGAGCACCAGAGAGTCAAGATCGATGGCCGCGGCACTGGCGATTGTAAGCCGGGCATTGAGCCAACCGAGCTCGGCTTCGCCCTCGGCGTAGGTGTCGTAGTCGATTTCGAGAATCCGACGTCCGAAAGCGCCCCGCTGATCGAGAAACTCGACCAACCGATCAAAGCCCTCGCCGGTCTTGGCCGAGACGCGCAGCTGCGGCGTGTCGGGCACCCGAGCCGCGAGCAGTGTGCTCAACTCATCGGCTTCGCCGGCGGGCAGTTCATCAATGCGGTTGATGAGCACAAAGTCGGCTTCCTCGAGTTGCTTGTGGAAGATATAGGCGGCCTTGGGAGAAAAACCCGATTTGCTATCGGGCTTGAGAATCCGTAGCCCGTGACTCGGCTTGAGGATGACGCCGTAGGGGGCCACGTCGAAGCGTTCTTCGTAGAATTGCACCAGCGGCTGCACGACCGTAGCCACCAGGTCGGTGCAACTGCCAACCGGTTCGGCCAGGATCACGTCGGGCCGTGCGCTGGCCTCGAGCCCTTCGACCGTGCTGATCAGATCGTTGAAGTGGCAACAGAAGCACGCGCCGGCCACCTCGCCCACGGCGTGCCCCTGCGAGCGGAGCAGGTGCGTATCGACCAGATCGGCCGCCTGGTCGTTGGTGACGATGCCGACGCGGTGTCCGGCCTCGGTGAACGCGCGTGCCAACCGGCCGATGGTGGTCGTCTTGCCCGCCCCCAAAAAGCCGCCAACCATGATGAATCGTATCGGTGTCATGGAGGCGATTGTAGACTGGCGCGGACCGCGATGCCAGCAAATGGGCTAGCCGGGTTTGTTGCGACGCGCGCAGCCGCCGCTGGGGGCGGTTGCTCGGCGCACGGAGGTGGGGTCAACGAGCGGCTTCCGTCGGCGCGGCTTTGTCATCGAGCACCGCGCGGATCGTTTGCAGCAGGACCGCGGGCTCGCAAGGCTTGGGGACGAACCGCAGTCCATGGTCGCCAATGAATCCGAGCTGGGCGGTTGCCAGATCGTAGGCACTGGAGAAGACCACCTTGACGTTCGGTTCGATCAGTCGCATCAAGTCGTAAGCTTCGTGTCCGTTCATCCCCGGCATCACCACGTCGAGCAGGACCAGCGAGATCTCGTCGTGCCGCTGCCGGAAGATTTCCAATGCCTCGGCGCCGTCGGCGGCACAAATGGCGCGGTAGCCGGACGACTCGACCGTGCGGACGACCAGATCGCGCACTAGCGGTTCGTCCTCGGCCACGAGCACGGTCTCATCGTCGCGCGCTCGCGGGGCGATCGACCTCGCGCGAACGCCCTCGACAGGCCGCTTGACCACCGGCAGCAGAATCTTGAACGACGTTCCAACGTTCGGTTCGCTGTAGACCCGCACCGTGCCTTGGTGCTGCGTGACGACGCCGTAGACCGAGGCCAGGCCCAGGCCGGTGCCTTGGCCGACATCCTTGGTGGTGTAAAACGGATCGAAGGCGTGTTCGAGCACCTCGGGCTTCATGCCGCAGCCTGTATCGGAAACGGTGAGCGATAGGTAGTGTCCCGGCTTGAGCCCCGGATAGAAGTCGGCGGCCTCGTGACTGAGCCGCAGGGCCTCGGTCTTGATGAGCAGTTGACCGCCGGCGGGCATGGCGTCGCGGGCGTTGATCGCGAGGTTCATCAGGAGTTGTTGCAGATGCGTCGGATCGGCATGAATCGTTCCAATATCCTCTCCCAGTGAAATTTCAAGTTGAATGTGTTCGCCGATCAAAGGCCGGAGCATGCGCGCCGCCTCCTGCACGGCCTGATTGGGATCGAGGTCGGCGTACTGCAGCATTTGCCGCCGCGAAAAACCGAGGAGCTGACGCGTGAGCGATGCGGCCCGGTCCGCCGCCTTGAGCACCAGGTCGAGGTCTTGTCGACGGGGATCCGCCTCGTCGAGCCCCTCGCGGGCATACTGGGTGTATCCTTGAATGCTTTGCAGGAGGTTGTTGAATTCGTGCGCGACGCCGCCGGCCAGCGTTCCGAGCGCCTCCAGCTTTTGCGAATGCCGCAATTGCTCGTCGCGTTTATGTAGTTCTACTTCGGCCCGCTTGCGGTCGGTCACGTCGCGCACGATGCCCGCGAAGAACAGTTCGCCGCCATCCTGCCAGTTTCCGACGGTGAGCTCGATGGGAAACTCGCTGCCGTCGCGGCGCAAACCGTGCAGTTCGAGCGGATGTCCACGTAAGCCTGACTTGCCATAGGCCGCGATACGGGCGAATGCGGCGCGGTTCGCCTCGCGATAGCGCTCGGGCACAATTCGTTCGAGCGGTTGGCCTTGCATCTCCTCGGCCGCGTAGCCAAACATTCGCGCGGCGGCCTTGTTCCAGGACATGACGTGGCCATATTGATCGACGGAAATCAGAGCATCCGTCGCCGACTCGCTGACCGAGCGGAACTTGGCCTCGGAGGTTCGCAAAGCGGCCTCGGCTCGGGCCGGTTCGCTCACGTCGACCGTGACCGCGCCCAGCAGCCGCTCGCCGTGGACGTCCGTCATGGGAAATCGATAGGTCACCCACTGTCGCAGCAATCCATCCGGTTCATCGGCCTGGTAGTTCTTCTCGCTCGGTTGGCCCGTTCGCAGCACTTCCATGTCGTCGTCGTGGACCGACTGGGCCAGGTCGGTGGCCACTAAATCGAAGACGGTTTTGCCGGTCCAATCGCCGATGTCGAACAACTGGCGCAGTTGCCGGTTGGCAAACAGGAAGCGGCCCTGTTGGTCCTTGATGTAGCACAAGGCCGGCCCGTTATCCATGAATGAGACGAAGCGGGCTTCGGATTCAGCCAGCTGGCGCTCGGTGCGCTGTTGCTTGAGCACGCGCTCGGCCGCCTCGGGCAGGTAGTCGAGATAGGCTTTGGTTTTGGGAATGAAATCGCTAACGCCGGCGCGTAGTGCCCGAATCACCGTAGCTTCTTCACTGAACCCCGTGACAATGATGACCGGAATGTGTAAACCGGCGGCATGAAACCGTTCGAGCAGGTCGAGGCCGGTAACATCGTCCTCCAGCCGCAGGTCGACGATGGCCAAATCGACGTCGCCCTGTTTCGCGCGCTCGAGGGCCGCGACGGAGTTCTCGGTAAGGCACACGTCGTAGCCGGCGTGCTTGAGACGCAGCGTCTGCAGTTGCGCCACGCTCACGTCGTCGTCAACGACAAGAATCGTCGATTTTTCCATACCCATCGCGGTGCCCGATTGTTGGAATGATTACTTCCAACCTTACCTTTTAATCGGGCACGGGGAGGGCCCTGCGGCCGATCAACCGTCGAAGTCGTGCGCGCTGGCAAAATCGGTTCGGGCATCTTCTCCCGGCGGCAGACCGTTTGTGCGGCTTGCGCCGGGACGGCGGGTGCGGGCCGAATTCAAGCCCGCCAGGCAGCCTTGTAGTTGCGTCCGAGCGTGACGATGCGATGGAGCAGGTCTTCGTAGCTCAATCCGGCGGCTTCGCCCGACTCGGCAAAATCCTCGCCATAGGACAGGTTCGGATTTGGATTCGCTTCCAGCACGTAGGCGCGACCGTCCTCGGCCAGCCGCAAATCGATGCGGGCATAGCCCGTCAAGAACAGCGAGCGGTAGGTGCGCACGCACTGTTTGATGATCGCATTGACAAGACTCTCGGGCAGATCGCGGGCGGCGTTGGTCTCTACGCCGAGCTTCTTTTGATACTCGTAGTCCCATTTCACCTTGGCCGTGGCGATCAGGGGAACCTTGTCTCCCCCTTTCTTGAACTGAAGTTCCCAAATGGGAAACGTCTGGAGTCGCTGGTTGCCCACGATGCCGACGTAGAGTTCGCGACCCTCGATATACTCTTCCACCAGGGCGTCGGACTGCACGTGCTCGTGTACGAACTCCACGCGGTCCTTGAGTTTTTCGTCGCTGGTTACAATCGATGCCTGCGAGATCCCCAGCGACGCTTCCTCGCTAACGCTCTTGACCACCAGCGGGTAGTTGAGGCGCTTTGTCGGCTTGACCGCGCGCTTGAGTGGATAAACGGCGAAGCGCGGCGTGAGGATGCGATGGTACGAAAGAATCTGCTTGGAAAGCGCTTTGTCGTGGGCCAGCATCAGGCCGCGCGGATTGCAGCCAGTGTACGGTTGACGGATGAGTTCCAGATAGCTCACGACGTGCTGATCGTAGATCGATACGCCGTGAAACTCCTCCAGCAGGTTAAAGGCGATGTGCGGCTGCCATTCATCCACTTGTTTGCGGATTTTGCCGAGGTCGTCCCAGACGCCCAGCGGCCGCACCTCGTGTCCCATTTCGCGGAGCGTGGTGACGACGTCATACTCGGTCTTCCATTCCTGGATTTCCTTGTCGGTGTAGCCCTCGAGCGATTCGGGCGGCACGAGATCCTCGTGTACCAACACAGCCACGCGGAGCTTCTTGAACTCGCGCTTTTTCGTTTTTGCCTTCGTCACAGCGCGTAATCGAGTGTAGAGGGCACCCGTCCTTGTGAGCCGCATGTCGTGCAAATCCGCGTGCTTACAGGGCAACGCGGTGATATCCGCCGTGCAGGTAGTTCATGGTCTGCACCGTCACCAGCACGAGCGCGTTGCGCTGGGCCTGATCAACCGGCCGATCGATGCGTAAATCGAGCTCTCCGCACCGATCGATCATTTCCTCAAGCACTTGATCAATAATGTATTGATACTCGCCCGTCCAGTGGGCGACGGTTTTGCGCAGTTCGGCGCGGTTGCGTCGCAGGAATGACGCGGCCGAGGGAGCCTCGGGAAACGCCGCGGCATCGGAGAATAATCGACGCAAATGCTGGTCGTATAGATTGGGCAAGTTGATGCCGTATTGATCGCGACGTTTGGCGTAGTGTTCACCCAGTGTCTTGCGAAGTTTGCGCACCGGTTCGACGTGTTCGCGCGAGAATACGACCGGCTTCTCGCCGCGAATTTCATCCATCAACTCGGCAACATATTCGAGTTTCTTAATGACCGGCCAATCGTGATAGGTGGCGCGCCACGGCGACCGCGGACGCAGCCACACCGCGAATGTTTCGGCAAAGTCCTCGGCCGGATGCGCCTGCGCGTACGAAGGTTCGAGGTGCAGCACGTAGTTCTTGCTATACGGCTTCGGGTGATAGTGTTCCGGATAGGGCGCCGTGTAGCTGCCGAACAACTTGCGATACTGCTTGCGGCGATGCAAGCGATAAGCGGTGTCGAGCGCGTGCCCCGCTTCGTGACGCAGTATGCGCAGGCACCAGTCTTCGGTGCCGCCTTCCACTTCGAGCATCTGCTTTCGCTCGAGCCGTGCCAATCGTGGATGCGCCAAATAAAACGGAATGGCGATGCCGGGTATGCCGTCTGGCGAAAACCATTCGTCCGACAACCAGAAGTGCGGCCGAAAGCGTATGCCGCGATATTCCAGCTCTTCGCTAAGCCGCTCGGTGCGCTCCTCCAGAACGGTGCCCTCGATCGTCAGCCCAAGGTCGCAGATCCGCAACTTGAGCAGCTCTTCGTCGGGCAGCTTGGCCCAAGCCGGTCCTCGGCCGCGCCCGTTGCGATGCGCGGCGCTGCTTTTACGATGGTTCGAATTCACGATGCCGTTTCACGCTCTACCGCCGGGAAGGAAGCCCGGTGGGCAGCTAATGCACTATTGAAAATCGGGGCCAACTCGCCGGTGCCGGCTGCGATCCATCGACACCGCAACTCTACTATTGTTTCCTCCCAACTGTAGCCGTCCATCCCCGCTCCGTCGAGTATGATTTCGGCCGCCGGACCCCGACGCGGCAATCGACTTGCGGGACCGCTCACCCGACCTCTGCCGGGGGCATCAGGGCGGGCATCCGCAGGGCTCGGCTGCCATGACGGCCGGCATGTACCCTGGTCGCGAGGTATCGACCGGCTCGACCGTTCCGGGCGGTCGCTGGCACGCCAAGATGTGGGCCGGAAAACCAAGCGCGTAAAACAGCCGGAATTGCGAACGGTTGAAATCGGCCACGGTCTCGTAGTAGTTGATATAGGCCTGCTGGAGCTGTTGCAGCGAGGCGACCACTTCCTGGGGCCGGTTAACCAGCGTGAGCAAATCGTTGAAGCGCGTGGTTTGGCCCAACCCCCGCAGGTTTCCGGCATACGACGCCAGCCCCTCGTGGAGCCCTTTTTCGGCCTGACCCACGCGAAATGTGGCCGATTCGACGTCCGCCTTGGCCTGGGTCACTTCGGCCGCCACGCGGTCTTGCACTTCGAACAACTCGACCATCGCCAGGTTCATTTGGCCGCGCCGCTCGCGAATCAACGCCTGGTTGCCAAGGGCCAGATTTTCCATCCGCCAGACGATCTGGGCACTGATGTCGCTACGACCGGCCCACTGGTTCAGACCACTGCTGCCGCCGGTGCCGAATACGCCGCCCTGGAAAAGGAAGTCCGGCGTGCCGTTGCCGGTCACTAAGAGGCTGGGAATCAGCGGGCGCATCCGTTCCTGCTTGAGCCGGGCCAACGTGGCCTGCACGACCGCCTGATGCGACGCCAGCTCTGGCCGGTTCGTCAGTCCGATCGGGATCAACTCGTCGAGACTGGCTCGCCCAGAAACCAGCGAAACTTGCATGAAGTCTGGCTCGAGCGGCACGACCACCGCCGCGGGATTCAACCGCAGCACACGCGTCAAGTGGGCGCTTGCCACCTGCCACTTCTGCTTGGCCAGCGCGGCTGCCTCTTCCAACTCGGCGTGTAGCGTGCGAGCCCGATAGATTTCGTCACGCGGAGCCAGGCCACGGGCCAGACTCTCGACGCGCTTGACCAGGTCGGCCGATTTGGCGACCGCGTCGCGCATGGCGGTATACGAGCCACGGGCCTGCTGGACCGTAAAGTACGCCTCGGCCGTTGCCAGCAGGGCGTCGTTGCGAGCCGTTTGCAGGTCGATGTTTCGGGCGCGCAGTTCCTGGCGGGCGGCCAGCGGCTCGAAGATCGCGTCGGTGGTCGCGACCCGCAATTCCAGGCTACCACCGGCGTACAGGAAGTTGGTGCTATTCGTAACCAGGTTGCCGGTGAAAGCCTGGTTGCCGCCGGTGTGATTGATGTAGGCAGAGCCTCCGTTGATGTTCGGCAACCACAGCACGCCCGCCTTTTCCAAGCGGGCCGCGGCAATTTGGATTCGAGCCTCGGCTGCCGCCACGACCAGCGGCCGCGCGTCCGAGAGCCGCAGGGCCGTAGCCAGGTTAATCGGCAGCGGTTGCTCCGAGCCCGTCGGCTGCACCGTCGCGAAGGCAGGACGGATCGCGGGCTCGGAGCGGCGTGGACCGGAGAGCACGGATCCGCTGCCGGAAAGCGCGAAGTCCTGCGCGGGCATCTGCATTTGAGCTTCAGCAGGCGCGGGCGTGGTGACCAATTCGGGCATGCTTTGAACGGGTGGCAGGCGTTCGAGCGCGGCAGTTCGCATCGTTGCTCGGGGCGATTGGGCGACCGTCGTGGAGGCGTCTGAAAGCAACACCACGACTGCTAGCAGCCTGCAGAATCCCAGGAGTGCGCCAAGCGACGGCAAGCGCGCCGATATCCGGCGCCGCGGCTGGCCTGGCATACTGCCGCCGTGGAGTCAGGCATCTGGAAACCTTCGTCGCGGTTTTCGTCTCCCAGAGAAATAGCACCCCTGCACTCAGAGCTGCCCTATGCGAAAAGTATCGGGACATAGCGCGGCGGCGCTGCACCAATTCATACAACCGCGAGTTTCGGAGTATTCGACAACCAAACCGATTTCCGCCCAAATTGCCGGGTCTCGATAAATTGACACCCGTTATTTCGCCTCGTACGGTTGGATGCCCTCGAAATCCCCCGGTTTTCCCCGCCCTCCGACTCCACCCTGCCAGCGCCATGAACCCAATCTGGTTCGCGATGAAGCACCCGATCACCACGCTCACGCTGGTGGTCGGACTGATAGCCGGCGGCAGCTTGGCCCTGACGCGGATGCGGATCGAGATTTTTCCGTCGCTCAACGAGCCGCGGATCTACGTCTTTCTGCAGTACGGCGGCATGAGCCCCGGGCAGATGGAAGGCCTGATCGTCAACCAGTTTGAGTTGATGTTTCAGTACGTCGACGGCGTCAAGGAAATCGAGTCTCGCAGCATTCAACAAGTGGCGCTGGTCAAGTTGTCGTTCTTTCCGGGCACCGATATGGGCGTGGCCGAATCGGCGGTCGTGGCGATGGCCAATCGCGCGATGTCTCGCATGCCACCTGGCACGTTGCCGCCGATGGTGATGCGGATGGACGAGGGAAGCGTGCCGGTTGGCTACCTGGTGCTCGAAAGCAAGAAGACGCCGCTGGGACTGGTGGCGGACTATGCGCAGAACATCATCCGTCCGCTGGTGCAGCAGAACGTGCCGGGGACGGTGGCCGTCTCGCCGTTTGGTCCGAACGCGCGAACGATTCTGGTGAATGTCGACCCACAGAAGCTGCAGTCGTACAACCTGATGCCGCAAGACGTCGTCAACGCGCTGATGACCGGCAATGCGATCATTCCGGCCGGGAACGTCTATATCCGCGACCAGATGCCGATGGTGCCCAACAACGCGCTGGTCGACGATATCCAGGAGATCAGCAAGATTCCGCTCCGCATGGGACGCAATGTCTACATTCGCGACGTGGCCAAGATCACCGACGGCACCGACGTGAACTACGGCTGCGCGCTGGTTAACGGCAAGACGAGCGTGTTTTTGCCGATCATCAAGAAAAGCACCGCGTCCACGCTGTCGGTCGTGGCCGACATTCACAAATCGCTTCCGGTGTTCTCCGACGCCGTGCCCGAGGACATCAAGATCAGCTACGCGTTCGACGAGTCGCCGACGGTCGTGGCGGCGATTCATAGCGTGGCCACGGAAGGCCTGATTGGCGCAACGCTGACCGGCCTGATGATTCTGATCTTTCTGCGCGATGTGCGCAGCGTGGTTGTGGTTGTGCTCAATATCCCGCTGGCCCTGACGGGCTCGCTGACCGGACTTTGGCTGACGGGCGGCACGATCAACATCATGTCGCTGGGCGGCATGGCGCTGGCGATCGGTATGCTGGTCGACGAGGCGACGGTCTCGATCGAAAACATCCACGTGCAGATGGGGAAAACGAAACGGCTCTCGCGCGCAGTCGAACGAGGCAGCATGCAGACCGCCGTGCCGCGGCTGTTGGCGATGCTGTGTATTCTGTCGGTATTCATTCCGGCGTTCATCATGGTCGACCCGATGCGGGCGTTGTTCATGCCGCTGGCCTTGGCCGTCGGATTCGCCATGATTTCGTCCTACATCCTCTCGAGCACGCTGGTGCCGATCGTTTGCGTGTGGCTGCTCAAACACAAGTCGCACGACGACGAAGGCGGCGGATTCTTCGGCCGCTTTCAGGCGGCGTTCGAACGCATTGTTGAGTTCAACGTGACCCATCGCCGCCTGGTGGTGGGCGCGTACGTGGCCTTCTGCGCGATCGTCCTGTGGCAAATTGGCACGCGCACCGGCACCGAGTTGTTTCCGCAGATCAACTCCACTGAGTTCGTGCTGCGCTACCGGCCGCCGCGCGGCACGAACTACGAAATCACGCGCGAGATGGGCGTCAAAATCCTGCAGCTCATGGAGGAGGCCGTCGGCGCCGAGAACGTAAAAGTCTCAATCGGCTACGCCGGTCAGATCGCCCCGAACTTCGGCATGAACAACATCGTACTGTTCATGCGCGGTCCCGACGACGGCTGGCTGCGAATGCGTTTTCGCGACGAGGCGAAGATCGACCTGGCCGCCTTCCGCGAGCGGATGCGCCAGGAGCTGCCCAAGAAGATCATCCCCTGGCTGGCCAAAGTACTGGAAAAGAAAGGGGTCATGCCCGAGGTTGCCCGACAACGCGCCGAGAGCTCGATGTTTGGCTTTCAGCCGGGCAACATCATCACCGAGGTGATGAGCTTTGGGTCGCCCACGCCGATTGAAATTGTGGTGGCCAGTCCCGACCTGGACGAGGCTCGCCGTCATGCCCAGAGAATCAAGGAGGAGATGTGCCAGATTCCTTATCTGCGCGACGTTGATTTCGAGCAAACGCTCGAGTATCCCACGGTCGAGGTGGACATCGACCGCGAAAAGGCCGGCCTGTCGGGCGTTACCGTTCAGCAAGTGGGCAACGCGGCCATCGTGGCCACGTCGTCCAGCCGATTCATTGCGCTGAACTACTGGAAGAACCCGGCGACGGGCTTTGATTACCAGGTCGAGGTGCTCGTGCCGACCCAGCGGATGACATCGTCGGAACAAGTGGCGCGGCTACCGGTCGAGCAAGTCAACAACGTCGTCAACCTGATGGTGCGCGACGTGGCCGACATTCGCGAAAGCACGATGCCGGGCGAATACGACCGCGTGGCGTCGCAGCGCTATATCAGCATCACGGCCAACGTCGAGGGAGAGGATATGGGCAGCGCTTCGCGGCAGGTGGCCAAGGCGGTCGCCCGTGCGGGCAAGGCGCCTCGGGGCGTGCGGGTGATGACCCGCGGACAGCTGACGCCGATGGATGACATGTTCAAGGCGCTGGGCATCGGTCTGTCGATCGCCGTGGTGGTGATTCTGCTGCTGTTGACCGCGTATTTCGAATCGCCTCGACTGGCGATCATCTCGGTGAGCGCCGTGCCGTGCGTGTTGGCCGGGGTGGTGCTGATGCTGTTTGCCACCGGCACGACGCTGAATCTCGAATCGTTCATGGGCACGATCATGTGCATCGGCGTTTCGGTGTCGAACTCCGTGATGCTGGTCACGTTTGCCAACGAACACTGGAAAGGGGGCATGTTGCCGCACAAAGCCGCGGTGCGCGCCGCCGCCGACCGCTTGCGGCCGATTTTGATGACGGCCTGCGCGATGACCGTCGGCATGGTTCCGATGTCGCTGGCACTGGAAGCGGGCAGCCAAATGCAGGCGCCGCTGGGCCGAGCCGTGATTGGCGGCCTGATCATGTCGACGCTGGCCACGCTGACGATTGTGCCGGCCGTTTTTGCCCTGGTGCTTGGCTCCTCGGTGCGGCGCTCGATGTCGGTGCATCCCGACGACAGTGACAGCTCGTACTACGATCCGCCGGAGGATGCCCCAGACGAACATTCCGCACACGAGGAGGACGCGTCATGCGATATGTTGGTCTCCTGTTAATGTTACTGCCTCTGGCAGCTTCGGGCTGCGGCGCCAAGCCGCTGCCGGCCAAAGAGCCGCTCAGCACCGATCCGCACGTCAGTCTGGTGAAAACCAGCAAGCGCGATCTCCAACGCGTGATCGGACAGCCTTCATTCATCGATTCGTACGAACAGACGGCCATCTACGCCAAATTGCCGGCCTACGTGCTTCGTTGGAACGTGGACATCGGCGACCCCATCAAGAAGAACCAGGTGTTAGCGACGCTTTATATTCCCGAGTTGCGGGAGGAAGTCGCGCTCAAGAAGTCCCAGGTTGCGATGGACACGGCGCTGGTGCGACAGTCCGAGAAACTGGTCGAGGTGGCGCAAGGCAATCTTGCCGCGGCACGCGCTCAGGTGGCCGAGGCCAAGGCGAACGTCGGCCAGGCCGAAGCGCTGGTCGTACGCTGGGAGTCGGAAGTTCGCCGCGAAACGAAGCTCGTCGAAGAGGACGTGCTCGACGAGCAAATCCTCGACGAGTCCACCCGGCAACTGCAAGCCAGCATCGCCAGCCGGGCAGCGGCGCTAGCCGCCGTGCAAACGGCCGAGGCCGATCTGGTCTCCCGTACCGCCGACTTGGACAAAGCCCGGGTCGATGTCGACGTGGCCAAGGCCCGGCTGCAGGTTGCCGACGCGGATCTAAAACGGGTCGAAGCACTCTTCAGCTATACCAAGTTGTTGGCTCCGTACGACGGCATCGTGGTGCTTCGCAATATCAACACTGGCGACTTCGTGCTGCCGGCGACGGGCGATCCCTCGGCGGCGGCACGCTCGGGCGATAAGTCGGCGGCCGAAGCGACGCCGATCTACGTTGTCGCGCGAACGGACGTGGTGCGCGTGTACGTTGACGTTCCGGAGCAGGACGCCAACTACATCGTCAGCAAAGTGGAGAAACGTTCCGGAGATCCACGCACAGTGACCAAGGGTGGCGTGCTGGTTACCGCATTTCAAGACGATGAAATCCCGGGCGAAGTGACGCGATCGTCGTGGGCGTTGAACTTCAAAAGCCGCACGCTCCGGGCCGAAATTGACTTGCATAATCCCGACGCCCGCCTGCTACCGGGTATGTATGCGTACGGCCGCGTGATTTTCGACCGCAAAAACGCCACGGTGTTGCCGAGGGCCACGATTACGGAAATCGGCAACCAGGAGTGTTGCTATTTCTATGAAAACGGCAAGGCCGTTCAAATCCCCGTGGAAACCGGCGTGCACACGGACGATTGGGTCGAAATCTTGAACAAGAAAGTCGGCAACGACTGGAAGAACTTCGACGGTACCGAGCAAGTGATCCTCGGCAACATGTCGGAGATCTTCGACGGTGAGAAAGTGGTCGTGGACAAGTAATTGCGCAAAGGCGGCGCGATTCGTTCGTATTGACAGCCTTGGCATTTGCTGACTAGAGCGGCTGGGCGGCGGCAAGTTGCAGCCAACTCGGTCGAAAGATCATCACCACTCCCAGTGCCAGGACTACCAGACCGCTGACAAGCTTGAGCCACCGCCCTTCCCTTTCTTGCACTTTGCGGTGCGAAAGCGTGATGACGAACGCCGCCAACATGAGCGTGTCGTCGAACATGTAGGCCACATTGTAGAGCACCAAATAGGCGTAGTTTTTCCAGCCGGGTAGTTTCTGCAGCGTCAAGATTTGTGTGTACAGCGCCGGTAACCCCGCCGTGCACAACAGTTCGACGATGTTCACACCTACTGCCAGAACAACGGCCATTGCCACGGCCACACCAAGGTACTTCGCCGACACGATCTTGCGAACGCGGTCGTAGATCCCCTCTTTGGCCGATTCGGGAATCGACAGCGATATCCCCTGCTTGAAGGCCACGAAATCCTTCACGTTGATCAAGCCGATAAATATCGCCATCAGCCCCAATGTTATTTGCAGCGGACGCAGGAAACCCACGAGCAGAAATACGTTGAGCCAAGCGGCCATGAACGCGAAGTACGCCAATCCACTGACCAGCACAAACGTGCCGGCGATCGCGAGGATCTTCGCCCGACTGCGAACGTTCACCAGCACCGAAAGCAGAAACACGAGTACCCACATCGCACATGGATTGAACCCATCGACCAGCCCGATCGCCAGCGTGAACGCGGGCATTCCCACCTCGTCGACCCACAGCGTGCCGAACCACGGCACTTGAATCCCTTGCGGACCGGGCGCAGTTTCGACCGGTCCGACCACCTCGGTATCGTCTTCAACAACCGGAGGCAATGGCGGTGGTTCGTCGGCGGCGACGAGCATCGGCGCGATACCAACCACCTGAATACTCGCCAATTGAAGGATGGGGGTCGCGTCCAGTCCGAGTTGGCGGTCCCGCTGCTTCCGGCGGCCTTGGCGTGTGTGGTCTGGTACTTGAATTCCGCGCAGGGGGTCGCTCGCTTTGCGGAGAATCGATTCGAGACGCGCGCCGCTCGTGGCGTCGGTGTCGTACCCGATGTGGAAGCGACCGCAGATTTCGATTGCGGGCAAGGACGCGACATGTTGCCCGTATTGTTTTGCCAGGGCGGTCATTCTGCGGTGCGCCGCGGGATCGGCAATTACGTCGTTCAACTCGACACGGATCGCCGGCCAGCGCTGCTCGAGCTCTTTCAAGAATCGCTTCGCGGCCTGGCAATGCGGACAACCTTCGCGTACGAAGGCTCGAATCGTGAGCAAGTTCTCGATTGAACGGCCGCTTGTCGCGGCATCGGCAAATCCGAAACCCGCGCGATCGCAGGCAAAAAACGCGGGCAGTCCGGGTTTCTTGGCCTTGAACTTCTTGGCCAGTTCCCAAAACGTAGCGCGCGCGGCATCGTCCTCGAGCACGTCGTGGACCTCCACGTGCAGCCCCGTTCGTTGCTTTTCGAGCTGCCGGACGTATTCAACGGCATCTTGTGAATGCTTTGAGTCGCTGCGCACGAACACCTCGAGCGTGACGATGTTCGTTTCTGGCCGCGTCGCGGCCGACTCAGTTCCGAGCACCTGGCCGGCCAGACCGGCCAATGCAACCCACAGGGCGAAGGCCCAACCGCCTTTTACGCTTGCATTGTTTTGCATGACCTGTGCCCTACAACAGGCAACCCGGCAGCCAGGAGCAACACCCCATCACGTGGGTGATGGCGTTGGTGTCGTACTCATCGCCGGAACGGTAGGTTTCAAAATAGCGATTGAGAGTCTCCACGCGGTCGGAACTCGCGCCGACGGCTTGCAGGCCGATCGAAACTCCATAGTTGGTGAAGGCAAAGCAAACGTGCGGCAAGTACGGCTCGCGGCAGAAGTACCCCGGTGGATCGATCCACATCGAGTCGAGCATCGTGAGCGACCGCTCGCGTAGCGTCGCCGCCCAAACTTCGTTGGGAAAGAAGTGCGACATCCAGAGCAACATGCCCAACCCCAGGTCCTGGGTCACGTGCAATTGCGAGAACGTCTGCTGCACGATCCGACTCATGTCGGCAATCTCGCGGGCCAGCGCATGTGCGTCTAGCAGCCGATAAACCACCAGACCATGAAAGGCATCGAGTGCCCCCATTCCAAAACCTGGGTACGGGCCGCTCAGGTCCTCGAGCATCTTCCAGTGCACGCCCACGCCAGGGACGACGAACCGCGGGTGGATCGTGCGGGCCAGTTCGATCGCGCTGCGATGGTACTCGGGGCGATGCTGCCCGAGCCGCCAGAGGGCGAATAGCCACATGCCCAGATAGTGATAGTACTGGCCGTCCCGATCCGACTCTTCGCCGATGCGGATCCCGAGTGGTCGCCCCAACACGCGGTCCACGTCGGCCACGACCTGCTCGGCCTGATCGAGAAAAGCTTCGTCGACTAGCGCGTCGTGCAACGACACCAGCAGGGTCACACCGAAAGCGTCGGTCCAAAGATAGCGCAATCCGTTTGGCCAGATGCGCTCGCTGCGCATCCAATCGAGGCGGGTCAGCACATGATCGACGTGCCGTTGCATTTGTCGTCTTAACGATCGAGCGCGAACGGATGGCCCGGCGGCAGACGGCGCGCATCGTCGTTGCTAGTGGGCGTGACTGCCTTGGTGCGATCGAACCAAATGAATTCGTCGAACTGATGCGAAAGCAAGGCATGAAAATAATGACTCGCCAGCTCCGAGCGCGGACGGTAGATCACGCCGATCGCGCGCTCGAGTCGCGATTGGGCCATCTCGACGCGGACGGCCGGTCGACGAGGTTCACGAAGATGCAACGAGAATGCCTCGACTCGTGAGTCGTGAAACAACTGCTCGACACTCCCGGGATGCCCCGCGCGAACTTGCATAAACTCGACAGGCTCGTCCCAATTGGACGCCGCCGCCACGGTTCCATGGTCGGTGCCCTGCCCAATCAGGTAGGCATCGTTGCCAAATCGGCTTCGGCACAAATGCCCGACGTTTGTCTGCCCGCTGGCTCCCATTTCCGTGGCAGCCGCGTCACCCAAATGCGAGTTGTGCTCCCAGACCACGGCCTTGGACTCCGTGCCGTGAAAGCCCAACAGCAACTCCAATGTGTCGAACATGTGCTGATCGCGATGATTCCAGGATTCGTTCGAACCGTAGTACATAACCCGATAGTAGCGCTCGGCATTAGCAACCAGCCGGGCATTTTGCATCGCGTCGAGAAACCGCGCGCCGTCGTATTCGGTGTACTTCAGGCGTTGTTTGAACAAATCGGTGAGCGTGGCGACGGCCTCGTCTTCGCAGACGCGATAGCGTCCGCCAACCGCCATGCGGCCGTACAAGGCCGGATCGCCTTCCCACGGCGTCAGGCAGCCGTAGCGCAAGCGGGCGATGCGCGCCGCGTCCGGGTCGACCCGGTCGAGATAGTCGAGCACGGCCCGAATGGAGGTGAACACGCTGTACAAATCGAGGCCGTAGAACGCGACGCGCTCCGCGGGGTTTTCAATGGACGAATTGTGCTCGCGAAGCCACTCGACAAAGTCCCACACTTCGCGGTTGCGCCACATCCAGGTGGGAAAACGGGCAAAAGCTTCCCAGCGATGACCGTTGGCCGGCGGTAGGCGTCGCACATACTGGTCGATCCGCGCGGCGTCGGGCCAGTCGGCTTCGATCGCCACGAAGCGAAAACCTCGACGGGTGATCAATTGCTTCGTGATTTCGGCCCGCATTCGATAAAACTCGGACGTGCCGTGCGTGGCTTCGCCGATCAGCACCAGCCGGCTATTCTCGGCCCGTTCGACGATCGAACCCAGGTCGGCACCTTCGATCTGATGCAGCGGCTCGGCCGCTTCACGAATTAGCTCTTCGACGACTTTGTCGGGGCTACGCCGCGGTTTGGGCGCGACGATCCGTTCCGCTTCGGACTCCTCCTCCCAACCACCGGCGCCGACCAGCGGCACGAACCGAACGTCGCCGAGGTCCTCACGCTGGTAGTTGTCTTCGCCGACTCTGACTACCCGAATCAGACTTTGCATCGTCCGTTCGGCACCCACGGGAATGACCAGCCGCCCGCCAATGGCCAATTGTTCCAAAAGCGGTTTGGGCACCTCCGGTCCGCCGGCGGCAACCACGATCGCATCGAAGGGCGCCTCGTCGGGCCATCCCAGCGTGCCGTCGGCATGGAGCACGTGCACGTTCTGAAAATTCTCTTCGTGCAGCCGCCGCGCGGCCTGTTCGGCCAGTTCTCCGTGCCGCTCGATTGTAAACACCTCACTGGCAATCTTTGCCAGCACGGCCGCCGCGTATCCGCTGCCGGTGCCAATTTCCAGTACTCGGTCCGTCGGTTTTAGTTCCAACGCTTCGGCCATCAGGGCCACGATGTAGGGCTGCGAAATGGTTTGCCCTTTCTCGATCGGCAATGCTCGATCGAGATAAGCAAACTCAGCCAACTCGGGTGGCAGAAATGCTTCCCGCGGAACCGCCTCGACGGCCGCGAGCACCGCCGGGTCTGTAACGCCCCGCCGTTTGATTTGCATTTCGACCAATTGGCGGCGTTGCTCGGCAAACGTGACCATGGCCCGGGCCCTTCATTCCCTCGCGCTTCGATGAGGCGCTTCTGCTCATCCAGCCGCCGACGTGGATGGAAACACCACATCCGTAAGGTGTTCGCGCAGCGCCTCGACGCTAAACATGCTCAGGTCTTTATCAACCGACGTGCGCAGTTGCTTGGCGGCCTGTTGACCCAAAGCCCCGCGCAACATGCCAAGGAAGCGCGGCGGGGCCACGAGCACCAAGGCGTCGAATTCGCGGCTTGCAGTCGCCTTTTCGAGGTGATCTGCCAAATGCTGGGCAAACCGATCCGTTTCGGCCTTCTTGGGTGTCGTACGGGGCTCATAAGCCGTATGGCGAGCGCCATGCCCCTGACTTTGCTCGGAACTACCCGGCGGCGACGACGGACTGATCTCGCTGGATGTCTGCCGTCCTTCGGGGTGTTCGAATTCCTTGATTAGAGACCACTTGTCTGCACGCAACTCGGCCGAATACAGCTTGGCTCGACCGGCATCCGCCACCAAAATCCAGGTTGTCATGGTGTTAACCCTCCTGAGGGCGGGTGTGACGCAAGTCGCGCACCAAAACATTCCGCCGCGCTCAAAAATGTGATCACTAGCGTTAATTTGCCGTCCGCTACGTACGATTTCGCGATATCGGTTTGCAGAAGCGGGTGCCAAACAAGCGCACGGGCGGTCGATTCCGCACACTTGGTTGGTGACGCCAGTTTGTCATCGCATTGCAAGGCATTAACGTGTCCGCTTTCTTGCAATGATCGTAGCGGCCGTAACGGCATCCCAGGCGGCAATCGGCATGTTGTTTGCTCAACTTTCAGGGTGGCAGTTCAGACATCACCCAACCGGGCGCCGCAATTCATGGACCCAGCAATTGCAAAGGAGCGATGCGATGAGTACGACGTTGACCAAGAGCAAGAAGGAACCGAAGAGTGTGCGCAATTGGTTTGGACCTCGCCCGCTCGAGCATCTGCGAGAAGAGATGCAAGACCTGATTTCGCGGACCTTCGGCAGCGATGCCGAGTGGCCGCTCGACCGGATTTCCCCTTCGCTGGACGTGGCCGAAACCGATGGTGCGATTGAGGTTTGCATGGATTCCCCAGGCATGGAGGCCAAAGACTTCGAGATTCAAGTCAATGGCAACCTGTTGACCATTAGCGGCGAACGCAAGGAAGAACGTGAGGAGCGGGGAAAAACCTACCACCGCGTTGAGCGGCGTAGCGGAACGTTCTCGCGGACGGTGACGCTTCCTTGTCCAGTGAACGATGAGGCCGTGGACGCTCAGTACAAAAACGGCACGCTGACCGTTAAACTGCCAAAGACCGAAGAAGCCAAGGCCCGCAAGATTACGGTCAAGAGTTGATCCGCCGCCAAAAACATGGCCAGGGCGGGATGTAGCCCATGTATCCGCCCTGGCCGGTGTTTTTTCCCTACCGTTTTTGGCGAACCAATGGCCCATTACTTGCGTAGTAATGGTGGAGAGAGGAGAGTGGAGAAGTCAGCGAAAGGCCCGATCGGAATGTGTCGTCCGGAAGGCCAAAAATGAATGGTTTAACAAGGAGGTGCGACATCATGTGTGAGGCAAAAGCAGTAAGGGAGCCTCGCGGCCGAGAGTGAGGTTCGCAAAATAAGTGGTGAGCGCTGTCGGGGCAGTTCACATCCTGCGATCGGGTAAGAAGCGCTTCACAGCCCACGAGGCTCAAGGAACGAGGGAGGACCGCCAAGAAGGCGGTTTTTTTTATGCGCCCAGCGATTCACAAACAAGAAATCGGGACCGCGAACAGTTCATCGAATCTGCAAAGATTGCTAAGCGTGCCATGGTGCAACTTTCGGCGCGCCGTTTTGGCCGTTCGAAATCGTCGGTCGCTGAAGCGAGTCCGTCTTCTTGCGGCGCACCTTGTCTCCAAACCACGTCAGCGGCACGTGCGTTGCAAAGACCCGTGATGCGTGAGAAAAAAGCATTGCAGGCACGCAAACGAGACAAACGAGTGTGCCGATTCGCCCAGTGCGTGCGATCCTGTCGCATTCGAAAAGAGGGAACGCCTTCGTCATGGGAAACCTCCGCAGAATCCTGGCCCCTCGTAGCGTGGCTGTGATCGGAGCCAGCAGCCAGCCGGGCAAGGTTGGCGCGGTGACCTTCGAAAATCTGGTCCGCGGCGGATTTGAAGGGCCAATCTTTCCCGTTAATCCACGGCGCTCGGAGGTCCAAGGACTTCGAGCTTATCCTGATGTGGCCTCACTGCCCGAGCCCGTCGACCTGGCGATCCTCTGCACGCCGGCGGCGACCGTGCCGGAATTGGTTCACCAATGTGGCGAGGCCGGAGTGGGAGGACTGATCATTCTCACGGCCGGCTTTCGTGAAACCGGCGAAGCAGGGCGCTCGGTCGAAGCGGCATTGCAAGCAGAGCTCGAGCGGTTTCCCGAAATGCGCGTGATCGGCCCGAATTGTCTTGGAGCGATTGTGCCGGGGCACCATCTCAATGCCAGCTTCGCGGCTTCGATGCCGGCCGTGGGGCGGCTAGCGTTCCTTTCGCAGTCGGGTGCCCTCTGCACGGCCATGCTCGATTGGGCTGGCGAGCAGTCCGTTGGGTTCTCGCATTTTCTTTCAATTGGCAATGCGATCGACGTGGGCATTGCCGATCTGCTCGACTACCTGGCCGACGACTCGTCTACCGATTCGATCATCCTGTATATCGAATCGATCGACAACGCGCGGGCGTTCATGTCGGCAGCGCGAGCCTGTGCCCGGCGGAAACCGGTCATTGCTTACAAGGCCGGACGCTTCGCCGAATCGGCGCAGGCCGCCGCATCTCACACGGGCGCGATGGCCGGCGTCGACAGCGTGTATGAGGCGGCCTTCGAGCGAGCGGGCATCGTGCGTGTCTTTGAAGTCGACGAATTGTTTGAGTGCGCACAACTCTTGGCCCATGGGCCGCGCGTGCAAGGTGACCGATTGGGCATCGTGTCGAATGCCGGTGGGCCGGGCGTGATGGCCTGCGACGCATTGCTGGCACGCCACGGCAAGCTGGCCGAGCTCGACAAAGCCACGCTAGAGCAGTTGAACCAATTCCTGCCGGCGGCGTGGTCGCACGCGAACCCGGTCGACGTGCTGGGCGACGCGACGCCGGAACGATTTTCACGAGCCCTGGAAGTGGTGGCGAACGATACGAACGTCGACGCGGTGCTCGCCATCTTGACTCCACAAGCGATGACCGATCCCAGCGAGACGGCCCGCAGCGTCGTCAAGGCGTCGCGCCACACGCACAAGCCCATCCTGGCCAACTGGATGGGAGGCGGGATGGTCCGCGAAGGAGTCGACATCCTCAACCAGGCGGGTTTACCGACGGCGGAGAGTCCCAGCGATGCAGTGTCGGCATTCATGCACCTGGTTCGCTATGCGCGGAACCTCGACCTGCTGTACGAGACGCCGCGCGAGATGCCGTTGGGGTTGGCCGAAGAACCGGCCGCGATTCGGGCGCGGCTGCAGGGCATGTTTCAGCGCGGCCGCGATACTCTGTTCGAGTCCGAAGCCAAGTCGCTGCTCAGTGCTTATGGGATTGCCGTGGCTGGCGTTCGCGAGGGGCATTCGGTCGACGAAGCCGCGTCGCTGGCGCGTTCCATTGGTTTTCCGGTCGCGCTGAAAATCGTTTCGCCCCAAATCACGCATAAGACCGACGTGGGCGGCGTGGCGTTGAATCTGGTCAATGAAGACCAGGTGCGAACCGCCTATATCGAGATGACCGCGAATGTGATTCAGGCTCGACCTGACGCCGAGATTCAAGGGATCTCCGTGCAGCCGATGATCAGCCTCCCGGGAGGCCTCGAACTGATTATCGGCGCCAAAAAGGACCCCGTGTTTGGGCCGGTGTTGATGGTCGGCGTCGGGGGAATTGCGGCCGAGCTGTTTCAGGATCGGGCGCTCGGACTGCCGCCCCTGAACGAACGGCTCGCGCTGCATATGCTTCAATCGCTCCGTGCCTGGCCACTATTGGTTGGCTACCGCGGCCGTAAACCCGTGGCCGACGTCGATTGCCTGGTCGAATCCTTGCTGCGTGTCTCGCGGCTGCTGTCCGACTTTCCCGAGATCTCCGAACTCGATGCCAATCCGGTGCTGGTGCGAGACAAGCAATTAATTGCGTTGGACGCGCGGATCATCGTCGATCGCGCGGCCGTCGAACATCCTGCAGCGCAACCGTATGCCCATTTGGCAATTCGTCCCTATCCGGCCGAACTCGCCGAACCTGGTGAACTCAAGGACGGGACGCCCGTGACGCTGCGCCCGATTAAGCCCGAGGACGAACCGCTGTGGCACCAGTTGCTGGCCAGTTGTTCGAGCGAAACGCTCTGGAACCGCTTTCGCTACATGTTCAAGACGGAAACGCACGAGGCGGCGATCCGCTTTTGCTTTGTCGACTACGACCGCGAATTGACGGCCGTGGCCGAAGCCGACATCGACGGCAAGAAACAACTGCTTGGCGTGGCGCGGCTCGTGAATGAGACGGCCACCCGACGCGCCGAATTTGCCGTGCTGGTGGGCGAGCACTGGCAGCGCAAGGGGCTCGGGCGGCTGCTCACCGCATATTGTCTCAAGCATGCGGACCGTCAAAAGGTGCAAGAGGTTTACGGTATTACCGGCCGCAGCAATGCCGGCATGTTGCATGTGTTTCGGCATTTCGGTTTCGACCTGGAACCGGCCGACGATCCGACGCTGCTGAGGGCCAGCAAACGACTTTCCTAGCCAAGCTCCACCGGCCATGGCCGGCCGATCAGAAAGGGGAACATCATGTCCGTTGCCGAAACCAAAGTCACGCTCGTCCGCTGGTTTGCCGACCTCACGCTGGCTGACATTCCGTCAGTGGGTGGCAAGAATGCTTCACTTGGAGAAATGGTCCGCCAACTCGCCGACGCGGGCGTGCGGGTTCCCAACGGATTTGCCGTTACGGCCGAAGCCTACCGCCGGTTTCTCGCACAACAGGGGCTCGACCGGCGGATCCGGCAAATTCTCGAGGGGCTCGACACGCAGAATGTCGACGACCTGCGTGTGCGCGCCGCCAAAGTTCGGCATGCCATGGTCGAGACCCCCTTCCCTGCCGATCTGCAGGAGGCGATTCTCGAAGCCTACGCCCAGTTGTCGCAAGAAAATGGCAGCGATGTGGCGGTTGCCGTGAGGAGCAGCGCCACGGCCGAGGACCTGCCCGATGCCAGCTTCGCCGGCCAACAGGAAACATATCTTAATGTGCGCGGGAGTGCGGCCCTGCTGGAAACTTGCCGTCGTTGTTTTGCCTCGCTGTTTACCGACCGCGCGATCTCCTATCGCGCCGACAAGGGTTTCGACCATTTCCAGGTCGGCCTGTCGGTCGGCGTGCAATTGATGGTGCGCTCGGACGTGGCAAGCTCCGGCATCATGTTCACGATCGACACGGAATCGGGCTTTCGCGATGCCGTGCTGATCGCGTCGTCCTACGGGCTCGGTGAGACGATCGTGCAGGGCTCGGTCAATCCAGACGAATTCGTTGTCTTCAAGCCCACGCTTAAATCGGGTTTTCGCCCCCTTCTGCACAAAAAGCTCGGCAGCAAGGAATTCAAACTGATCCTCGCACACGGCGGCACCAAGATGGTCAAAACCGTGCCCGTACCCGAGGGAGATCGAAACCGCCTGTCGCTCGACGACGACGACGTTTTGAAACTGGCCCGCTGGGGCTGCCAGATCGAGGACCACTATAGCCAGTTGCACGGCCGCTACTGCCCGATGGATATCGAATGGGCCAAGGACGGTGTAACCGGCGAGATCTTCATCGTGCAGGCGCGGCCTGAAACAGTGCAGGCCCTTCGCAAGCGTGACGTTTTGGAGACGTATCGTCTGAAGACTCGCGGCGCGGTTTTGGTCACGGGCCAGAGCGTGGGTGAAAAGATCGGCACGGGCCGCGCGCGGGTGATTGCCGACGCCCAGAACCTGGGATCCTTTCAGCAAGGCGAGGTGCTGGTCACCGACAAGACGGATCCGGACTGGGAGCCGGTCATGAAAAAGGCCGCGGCCATCGTCACCAATCGCGGCGGACGCACGTGCCATGCGGCCATCGTCAGTCGCGAGCTCGGCTTGCCGGCCGTGGTGGGCACGCAAAACGGCACGCACGTGCTACGCAGCGGCCAGGCGGTGACCGTCTCATGCGCCGAGGGGGAAACGGGCTTCGTCTATGACGGGCAGCTCGACTTTGCCGTCGACAAGGTGCAACTGAGCAATCTCGGCCGCCCGCGCACCAAGATCATGCTCAACGTGGCAAAGCCCGATGAGGCGTTTGGATTGTCGATGCTGCCGAACGACGGAGTAGGGCTGGCGCGGATCGAATTCATCATCGCCAACTCGATTGCGATTCATCCGTCGGCATTGCTGGAGTACGACCGTCTTGAAGACAAGTCGGTCAGGGCCCAAATCGACGCCATGACGGTCGGATATACCGACAAGCCGCAGTTCTTCGTCGACCGGCTCGCCGAGGGTGTGGCCATGCTGGCGGCCGCGTTCCATCCCAAGGATGTGATCGTGCGGCTGAGCGATTTCAAGACCAACGAATATGCCAATCTGGTCGGTGGCCGGCAATTCGAACCGGTGGAAGAAAACCCGATGATTGGCTTTCGCGGCGCATTGCGCTACTACGACCCGAGGTTCCGCGATGCTTTTGGTCTGGAATGTCAGGCCCTGCGCAAAGTGCGCGAAACGATGGGCCTGGTAAATATGAAAATCATGGTCCCCTTCTGCCGCACGGTGAAGGAGGGACAGCAGGTGCTCGACATCATGGCCCAGCACGGGCTCGTAAGGGGCAAAGACGGGCTGGAAGTCTACGTGATGTGCGAGATTCCGAGCAACGTGGTGTGCGCCGAGGAGTTTGCCGAGATTTTCGACGGCTTTTCGATCGGCTCGAACGACCTGACACAACTCACCTTGGGGGTGGACCGCGATTCCGAAATCGTCGCCCACGTGTTCGACGAACGCAACCTGGCGGTGAAGCGTTTGATTTCGAGCGTGATCGCCGCGGCGCATAAGGCGGGTCGGAAGATCGGCATCTGCGGCCAGGCGCCAAGCGACTATCCGGAATTCGCCGAATTCCTGGTACGGGAGGGAATCGACAGCATCTCGCTGAATCCGGACGCGGCGATCAAGACGATGGCCAGGATCGTGGAACTGGAACAGTCGCTGGGGAACAAATGAGCCTGGTTAATAAGCCTGGTTACTGGCGTCCAAGAGCGGTTGCTATTTCGCTCACGATGGCTGGAGTCGCCGCGGCAACGTCCGGTGAGACGGGCGCTGTCTGATTGGCCTCGTTGATGGCAACCCCCCAAATACGGACCTGCCGCGGCAAGCGACCGAGTCGTTCGGCCAAGGCGAGCCCCGCGGGGAGTGACAGGTCATGCGTGCCGCAAAACAGGGCGCTCTCGATCGCGGCGCTGGGCCACGGCCAACAATGGAGCGTGCCGGGGGGCGACTCGCTGAAAACCGCGTCGCAGACGTCCAGCGCCTCGACGTCGTCGAGCCAGTCGAGCACGTCGGCTGGCGATTGTGCCCGGCGGACGACTAGGCGTTTAATGCCCAACTCGCTAATCCGCTGCGCCACTCGCCAGCCGACGCAGTCGTCGCCGTGCGGGCTGCCGATGCCGACGAACAGTGCGTCGCCGCTCATTCGTTCCTCTCGATGGCAACCTTCAGGAAGTGCGTCGAGCAACTGATGCACGGATCGTAACTTCGCACCAAGCGTTCGCAGGCCGCCGCCACCTGTTCGTCGGGCTGCGCAAGTTGGGCCGGCAGGTAGTGACGCAAATCGTCCTCGATCTGACCCTGGTTTTGCGAAGTGGGAGGCACGATCGTGGCGGCCACGATCGTGCCTTCCGCGTCCACCTCGTAGCGGTGATATAGCATTCCGCGGGGCGCTTCGGTGGCCGCGGCGCCGGCGCCGGCGCGGTATGTATACGCGACTCGGGCTCGGCGCGACGGTCGATAGCTCCGCAAGAGCATCAGCGCTTCTTCATACGCTTGGACGACCTCGATACTCCGCGCGATGATGCTTTTGAACGGATTGCGACAAGGATCTTCCAAACCAATCTCGTCGGCCAGCTTGCGTGCCCGGGGCAGCAGTTGCCCACGGTTGAGATTGACGCGAGCCAGTGGCCCCAGAAAATAGGTCCCGCCCGTGTCGACCCGCACGGCCTGCAGGGCCGTGGAATGCGGTACCTGCTGTTCGCGGAAATGCTGCGCGAACTGCGCAGCGTCGAAGGCGAGCCCATCGCTCGTGCGAATCTGCCCCTCGGACATCGCGTATTCGTGCGGATGCGAGAGCGCCACGAAGCCATAGGGACGCTCGAACGACGGAAAATCGAAACCCGCGACCCAGCGTGTGGCTTCGATTGCGGCCTCGAGCCCCCAGGCGAAATCATCGACCAGCGGCGCCAGTTCGTCGCGACGCGGCAGACGGTGGAATCCGCCGACCGCAACATTCACCGGATGCACCGACCGCCCACCCAGCACGTCGAGCAGTTGGTTGCCGTGCTTTTTGAGGCGCAGCCCGCGATTCACTTCATCGGGAAAGTCCTTGGCCATTTCCAGCACGCTGTCGTAACCCAAGAAGTCCGGCGCGTGCAGCAGGTGCACATGCAGCGAATGGCTTTCAATCCATTCGCCGCAATACAGCAACCGCCGCAAGCTGCGCAATTCGGGCGGCGTTTGCACCCCTAGCGCTTGTTCCAGGGCGTGTACGGAACTCATCTGATAGGCGACCGGGCAGATGCCGCAGATGCGGGCCGTGATATCCGGCACATCCTCGATGGCTCGACCCCGCAGGAACGCTTCGAACAGCCGCGGGGGCTCGAAGATTCTGAGTTGCACCTGGTCGATTTGTCCATCGCTCAATCGAATCCGCAGCGATCCCTCCCCCTCGACCCGGGTCATCGCCGCGACACGAATAGTACGCTCGGAAGTCATGTCGTGAGCACCTAGTCCTGGCCTTCGGCGAGCCGATCGCCTTCGGCACGAAATTCCGGCGCATACCCGTTAAAACTCCCGCGCAGGCTGCGAACAAGCGATTCTCGCGAGACGCCGTTTTGCTGGAACTGCGCGGTAAGGCTTTTCGGGTTGGGCTGCTGCGCGGGACCAAAACAGCCATAGCAACCGCGGTCGTAGCTGGGGCAAATTGCTCCACAACCGTCATGCGTGATCGGCCCGAGGCAAACCATGCCTTGAGCGACCATGACACAGACGGTTCCGCGCCGCTTGCACTCCAGGCAAACGCTATGCACGGGTGTCCGTGGCCGCCGACCGGCAAGCAGCGCGGTCAGGACCTCCAGCAACTGATGTTTGTTGATCGGGCAGCCGCGCAGTTCAAAATCCACCGGCACATGCTGCGAAATGGGCGTCGAGGTGGCGAGCGTTTCGATGTACTGTGGCGAAGCGTACACGGCTTGCAAGAATTCCCGAGAGTCGGCCCAATTGCGCAGGGCCTGTATACCGCCTGCCGTGGCGCAAGCACCGATCGTCACCAGAAACTTCGCATCGCGACGAATCTGGCGAATGCGCGCGGCGTCTTCGGCGGTCGTGATCGAACCTTCAACCAAGGCAACGTCATACGGTCCCGGTTCGGCGCGGCTGGAGGCCTCCAGAAAGTACACAACGTCCATGCGTCCGGCCAGCGTCAGGAGTTCGTCTTCCAACCCCAGCAGCGAGAGCTGGCAGCCGTCGCAAGAGGCGAATTTGAACACGGCCAGCCGGGGAATCCCCATTACAGTGTCTCCACTTCGAGAAACGGCTCGACGCGGTCATAGCGAAAGATCGGACCGTCCTTGCAGATGAATTCCGGTCCAAGCTGGCAGTGGCCGCAAAGCCCCACGGCGCATTGCATGTTGCGCTCGAGCGATAACCAAATCTGGTCCTTCCGCATACCCCGCGCCAATGCGCTGCGAACGCAGTAGCGCATCATGACTTCTGGCCCGCAGAGCAACAACACAGAATTGGCCGGAGTAAACGGCCGCAAGCGGTCCAACAGCAGCGGCACGACGCCCACGTGACCTAACCAGCCGGGCTGTGCACGGTCGACGGTCGTTTGCAAACTCAAGCCGCGATCCGACCAGTCCTCGTACTGCCGGGTATAGAGCAAGGTATCGGGCGTGCGCGCTCCATAAAGCAACATCCGCTCGCCAAACTTGTGCTTCTCTTGCAGCAGCGCCTCAATGGCAGGCCGCAGCGGCGCCAGGCCAATACCGCCGGCGCCAACAATGACGTTCGCATTGTGGAATTCGTCCAACGGCCAACTCGAACCGTACGGACCGCGAAGCCCAAAATCGGCACCCACTTTCATCTTGGCCAACGTTCGAGTGACGTTACCAGCCACGCGAATCGTATGGTCCCAAGTGCCGTGCTGCTGGCTGCCCGCACTCAGGCTGATGGCAATTTCGCCAGCCCCGGGCAAATAGAGCATGTTGAATTGTCCCGGCCGAAACGCATAGCTGGCGTGCAGGGCCGGATCGCGAAATCGCAGGTGATAGGTGGCCACGCCGGGCATTTCCGGCGTGATGTCGGCGATCTCGACGCTTTGTGCCAACCAGGGATTCTCGCTAATCGCAGAGCTGCGGTCACGACTCACAGGGCAGTCTCCCGGATCGCCGCCACTTCCTCGGTCAAGTCGATCGCCACCGGACACCAGGTGATACACCGTCCGCATCCCACGCAGCCGGAGACGTCGAACTGGTCGATCCAAGAAGCCAACTTGTGCGTCAGCCACTGACGATATCGCGAGCGGATCTGGTTGCGTACCACACCGCCGTTCATGTAACTGAAGTCCCAATTGAAACAAGAATCCCACTGCCGCACGCGCTCGACGTGCTCGCCGGCCAGATCGCTGACGTCCTTAACCGAGCTGCAAAAACAGGTCGGACAGACCATCGTGCAATTCGTGCACGACAAACAGCGGGTCGCGACTTCGGTCCAACGCGGGTGACCGAGGTTCCCCAGCAGCAAATCTCGGATGTCGGTGGTGTCCAGCGTTTTCGTGATTTGATCAACGGCCTGCTGGCGCGCGGTTTCGGCCTGATCGAGGTGTCCGGAATCGGCCACGGTGGTCGGGAGTTGCGAGGCAATTTCCCGACCCCGCTCGCTGCCGATCTCGACGGTAAAGTGATCCACTAGCTCGGTCAACGCCAAGTCGTATTCTCGCGTGCAGCGCGGCCCGGTGTTCATCGAAGTGCAGAAGCAGGTCGACGCGGCCTGCGTACAATTCACCGCGATGATCAATGCTCGCTCCCGACGGCGGCGATAGATTGGATCGCAGTATTGATCGTTTAAGAAGGTTCGATCCTGCACGGCCATGGCCGCAAGTTCACACGCGCGCACGCCAAGGAACGCGTAGGGCGGTTCCTCGTCGACCACGTCGCGCAGCTGCCAGCCGTCCGCCGTACGCTCGGCCTGCGAAACCGTTGCCTGAGGCGGAAATAAATAGCGTTTCCAGGAGTGCGGCCCCACGACGAAGCCGAACCAGGCGTCATCGTCGCGCCGCTTGAGTCGATAAGTCCCGCCGCTTTGCTCGTCCGTCCACCCCCGCGGCAGATCATCGATGCTGCGAACCTCGTCGTAAACTATCGCCTCTTGAGACACCGTCGGGCCAACGACTCGATACGCCTGGCTCCACAGCAAATCCAGGAGTTTCTGAAAGTGCGCCTTGGCGAGTAGCATGGTCTGGCCATCCTTGCCGACTGGTTCACCCGCGGTCGTCGTCATGCCGCAACCTTCCTGCGTCGAATGTCAGTCGGGGCCCTGAGGAACGATCGGTGCCGTGTCGGCAAATAGGTCGAGCAATTGCAATCGCGTGGCGACTAGCCGCTCGGCCAGTGCCGTGGCGACACGCCGCATCAAGTGATAGCCGAACAGAGCGTCCGTGTCGCAAATGGCCAATAGGTCGGCCGCGGGAATCTGTACGACTTGCGTGTCTTCAAGAGCCACGGCCGAAGCGGTCATGCGACCTCCGCCCAGCAGGGCCGACCAGGCCACGACGTTGCCGGGCCCCAGCGACATGATCCGCACCTCGCCCCGCCCCGGCACGTTCATATCGAGCGCCACGCTACCGACGGAGACAACCATCAACTGATCGTTTTGTCCGCCTTCGCGAAATAAGATCGTATCGGCCGGAAACCCGCGCAGACTGGCGGCCGCCGCGACGCGTTCCAAGACGTGGTCGGGCAGCGTCTCGGAAAAGCGCAACTGCTGCAACACTTGTATCAAGACCGGCGTGTCCACGAGAGCGATTTCCGTGCGCGATTTTCAGGCGGATAGCGCATAACAGCGATTGATTCTCGCACGGATCGAACACGTGGCAAGTAGCGGCCGCGGATTTCGCGCTCCGGCTGACGCGCCGTTAGGCCCGCAAGGGGGACCAACCAGCATGATGACCATCCCTTAGTCTGGCTAGGAGACGAGCTTATGCAACGCCGCCAGGTGCGCCATGATCGCGTGATGATGGCGCTTGATCTTCTCATGCGCGTCCCGCTGGGAGGCATGTTTGGACTCTTCGTCCTCGTGCGCCTTCGCCAATTTGATGAGATCTACCGTGGGCTCTCCCTGCTCGCAGGCTGCCAGTGCGTGTTCGTGTGCCAACAGATCCTGTTCGCGCAAGCGAATCGACGAGGCGTGAGTCTGCAGCTTCGCTGCTTGCTTCTTCAATGCCTCTTCAACCTCCGAAAGCTGCCCCGTCGCCTGCCGCAATTCATCTTGCCAAGCGGCCAGGTCGCACCGCCATTGGTCGTTGTCACTTTTCCATTGCCGATGGTTCTGGTGCATTGTGGCATGCGTTGAGCTGGTCATGTTGAACTTCTCCACTCGTGTACGGCCGACGGCGAAACGTGATAAAACGCTGCCATGCCAGCTATGCAGATCATGTGCCGAGCCGAAGGCCTTTTGGCAGGCGAGACCGCGTGGGCTGGCGATGACCGGAAAACCGTGTGATGATCTTGCGATTCGAGCGAAACCAGATGAAATTGGTGCGCGGTATCGCTCTGGCTGGTGCGTGGTCGCACAGGACTCCCTGGCGACGGCAGCTCAGGAGATTTCTTCGTACATAGCACCTGCCGGGGAGTATCCCACCGTTTTAAAAACGCTATTTTTGACCAGCGGGAGTCGGAACACGCCGGATTGTCGCTTTGCCGTGGTCAGCCGGCAACGAACTGGGCCCGGCCATCCAGCAGCACGATTGGAAACGCACATGTCGACTGGAAAGGCGTCGAACAACGGCAACCAAGTGGGTAATAGTCGGCAGATGACACCCTGCGATGAGCCGAATCAGCCGCCGGGCCATATCGTTGCCGTCCGCGGTTCGGTGGTGGAAGTCGAGTTTCCGGATGGCCTGCCGGCACTCAATGAAGCGATCCGCGTTGCCGACGACGACCCGCCGCTCGTGCTGGAGGTCGCGTATCACGTCGACTCGCACATCGTGCGGGCGATTGCAATGGGACACACCGAAGGCTTGGCGCGCGGCCTGGCGATTGCGCGCACCGGCCGGCCCATCACCGTTCCGGTTGGTCCCGGCACGTTGGGACGTTTGTTCAACGCCCTGGGGAGCCCCCTCGACGGCGAAGCACCGCCATCAGATTGTGAACATTGGCCGATCCATCGCCCCGCACCCACCTTGGAGGCACAACGCCACGGTTTGGAGTTCCTGGAGACGGGCATCAAGGTAATCGATCTGCTGGCCCCGCTTGGCGCGGCGGCAAAGCCGGGCTGATTGGCGGTGCCGGCGTCGGCAAGACGATTCTCCTGCAAGAGCTCATTCGCACGACCAGCCACGATCACGGTGGCGTTGCGGTGTTTGCCGGCATTGGCGAGCGCACTCGCGAAGGCAACGACCTGTGGCTCGAAATGAAGGAAGCCAAATCGCTCGAGCGGGCGGTGCTGGTGTTTGGCCAAATGAACGACGCACCCGGCAAGCGATTTCGCGTCGGATTGACGGCGTTGACCATGGCGGAATACTTTCGCGATGTGGAAAGTAAGGAGGTGATGTTCCTGGTCGACAATATCTTCCGCTACGTGCAGGCTGGATCCGAGACGTCGGGGTTATTGGGGCGGTTGCCGTCCGAAGTTGGTTATCAGCCAACCCTGGCGGAGGATCTGGCCGTGCTCGAGGAACGGATCGCCTCGGTCAGTGGAGCGGCCATCACTTCGGTGCAGGCTGTTTACGTGCCGGCAGACGATATGACCGACCCGGCGGTGGCCATGACGTTTTCGCACCTCGATTCGAGCATCGTGCTTTCGCGTAGCATGGCGGCCCAGGGCTTGTACCCGGCAATTGACGCGCTGGCTTCCACGTCGCGCTTGCTTGACCACGTGCATCTGGGCGTGCGGCACTACGAACTCGCGCTGCAGGTGATCGAAACGATCGAACGATATCGCGAGTTGCAGGACATTATCTCCATGCTCGGGATCGAGGAACTGTCGGCCGACGATCAGCGTACGGTCCGCCGGGCGCGGCGCCTGGAGCGTTTCCTGACGCAACCACTATTCGTGACCGAGCCGTTCACGGGTCACAAGGGGCGGCGCGTGCCGCTGGCGAAAACCCTGGATGGCTGCGAACAAATCCTGGCTGGCCGGTTCGACGCTCAAGACGAAAGCATGCTGTATATGATCGGCTCGACCGACGAGGTCGCAACATGAGCTTTACGCTAGAAATCCTGGTGCCTGACGGCACGCTGATACAAACCGAAGTCGTGCGTTTGCAAGCGGGCGATGCCAGCGGCAGATTTGGCTTGCTGCCCAACCACGAGCCGTTCCTTACGCTGATTGCGCCCTGTATCCTGGAGTTCGACGAGTCGGACGGGCGAACGCATTATGCAGCCGCCGACGGCGGCGTGCTGCTAATGGAAGCGAACCATGCATCGGTTGTCACTCGCGAGGCCGTCGTGGCGGACCGACTGGAAGATGTTGCCGACGCCGCCAAAGCGATGCTCGCGGCACGGCGGGCTCAGGAAAAAGGAGCGCGGGCCGAGTTCGCCGAGTTGCAGGCCTCGATGGTGCGCGAGTTGCGCCACGTGGAGAAACACAGATGAACGAGAAGGCCCCGGAAGATCCGTTCGTATCGGAAATCCGGCGCCAAGCCGAACGAACTCGCGATAGCCGTCATGGGACGTTTTGGCGCGGGCTGGCCAGCGTCGGCGCGGTGGGCTGGATGGTGAGTTTGCCCGCCGTCTTGGGCGCTCTGGTCGGACGATGGCTCGACGTGAAGTTCGCTTCGGGCATTTTTTGGACGTTGTCGCTGCTGGTTGGGGGCCTGATGCTCGGCTGTGCCAGCGCCTGGCGGCATGTCGATCGGGAGTTGAAGGAGTGAACATCGATTTCGGTGCGGTGATGGCTAGCTACCAACGCGTTCGCGGACTGAGGGTCGTTGCCCATGGGCGGTGAGCAATTCTTTCCTGAAGTGCTGTTGCGGTTCGGTCCGGTAGAAGTGACTGGTACGGTCGTCTACTCGTTGATTGCCTCAGCTATCGTCGTCGCGTTCGCCCTGCTGGTACGAATCGGCCTGAAGACCAATCGCTCGGGCTGGCCCGTGGCCGCCGAGTTCGTCGTCGAGCATTTAGAAGGAATCATGCACGACATGTTCGAGTGCGACCCGCGACCCTATACGCCGCTGGTGGTAACGCTGGCGCTGTTTATCGGCACCGCCAACCTGCTCGGGCTGGTGCCTGGCATGCGACCGCCGACGGCGGACTTTTCCACGACGGCCGCCCTGGCGATCGTGGTCTTCTTGGCCGTGCCGTTTTACGGGATTTGGGCTCGCGGACTGCGCGGATATCTGCGCCACTACCTGGAGCCAACGCCGCTTTTGCTGCCGCTGGAAATCATCACGGAATTCTCGCGCACGCTGGCACTGGCCGTGCGACTTTTTGGAAACGTCGTAAGCGAGGAGTTGGTGATCGCGGTGCTGTTGACGATTGCCGGATTGTTAGTTCCCGTTCCGATCATGATGCTTTCAGTTTTGACGGGCGTGGTGCAGGCGTACATCTTTGCCGTATTGACCGTTGTCTATTTGAGCGCCGCCGTCCGGCGCAACAGACTCAAGGAGAATAAACATATGGACTCGCATGACATCTTTGCCCTGATCGTCATGGTCGTGTCGGGCCTGACTGTGACCGTCGGCTCGATCGGCCCCGCCTTTGCGCAAGGCAAGGCGGTGGACTCGGCGCTCGACGCGATCGCCCGCCAGCCCGACGCCGCGGATCGCATCAGCCGGACCCTGTTCGTCGGTTTGGCGATGATCGAGTCGCTGGCGATTTATTGCCTGGTGATCGCGCTGATTCTGCTGTTTGCCAATCCGCTCGCGAGCCTGATTTCGAAATAAACCTTTATGACTTTCAACGTCTGGACGTTTCTGTTCGAGATCGTCAACTTTGTGGTGCTGGCCTACATCCTGCACCGCATACTTTACCGCCCGCTGCGCGCGGCGATCGATCAGCGTCGGGCCGTGCTGGCCAAAACGCAAAGCGACGCCGAAGCTGCCCGCGCCCAGGCTGTCGCCATGCAAGAGCAATTGCAAACGCAGGCGCAAGCATCGAGCAGGAGCGGCAAGAAGCGATTCAGAAGGCCCGCGCGGTAGGCGAATCCGAACGCCAGAAACTGATTTCCGAGGCCGAACGAGCAATCGAGCGTCGCCAATCCGAAGTCCGCGCGGGCATCGAGCGCCAGCGCGAAGACGCGCTCCGTTCGCTCCGCGCCGAAATCAGCGCTTCGGCGGCCGAGTTGGCTGAGCGTTTGCTGCGGGAGGCGGCCGGAACGACGCTGCAGCAGCAATTGGCCGGGCATCTCGTGGAAGCGTTAGCCAGACTTCCCGAAGAGGAGCGTTCGCGTGTGCGCCGCGATTGGAAGTCTGCAGACGGCGCGGTCGTGGAAATTGCCGCCCCGCTCGATCCCGGTTCGATGCAAAAAATCACCGACGCGGTCGCGTCGGTCGTAGGTCAGCAAGTCAAACTCGATGTGGAAACGAAGCCGGCACTTTTGGCCGGCGGCGGTTGCGCATCGGGGGCAATGTGTGGGACGCTTCCCTGGCCGGCCAATTGGAAACGGCCCGCACGGTCTCGGAGAACTCGTCCCATGGCTGAAGAAATCCAGCGGATGGCCGAACAGCTTCGCGAGGATCTGAGCGAGATTCATTGGGAAGTGCGCCAGCGCGAGGTGGGCTGGGTGGTTCGCGTGGGCGACGGCGTGGCCTATGTGCGCGGTTGCCCGTCGGTCCGCTACGGTGAACTGCTGCAGCGTAGCGATGGGCTGACGGCCTTGGCCTTCGATTTGCGGCCGCAGGAGGTGGGCGTGCTGTTCCTGGACAGCAGCGAGCACGTGGGGGCGGGCGACGAGCTTCGAGCCACCGGCCGGGTGGCGAGTGTGGCCGTCGGCGACGAATTGCTCGGTCGCGTGATCGATGCTCTGGGACGCCCCCTCGATGACGGGCCACCCTTGCACTTGTCGGACTATTGGCCGGTGGAGCGCGAGGCGCCCGGCGTCATCGAGCGACAGCCGGTCTGCGAGCCGATGCACACCGGCATCAAGGTGATCGACACGCTGCTCCCCCTGGGGCGCGGCCAGCGCGAACTGATTCTGGGTGATCGCGCCACGGGCAAGACCGCGATCGCGCTGGACGCAATCCTGGCGCAGCGTGATAGCGGAGTGCTGTGCGTGTATTGCGCTATTGGACAGCGGAAAGCCAGCGTGGCCGAGACCGTGGGGCTGCTCGAAAAAGCCGATGCGCTGCGGCACACGGTGGTCGTCATGGCCGACGCCAGCTCGCCTGCCGGCCAGCAATATCTGGCGCCCTACACGGCCTGCACGATTGGCGAATACTTCATGCGGCAAGGGAGGCACGCCCTGGTCATCTTCGACGACCTTACCAAGCATGCCGACTCCTACCGGCGCATTTCGCTGCTGTTGAACCGGCCCCCCGGACGCGAAGCCTATCCGGCCGACATCTTTTACTTTCACGCCCGGCTGCTCGAACGGGCCACGCGATTGCACGACAAGTTGGGGGGCGGAAGCCTGACGGCGCTGCCGATTGCATCGACCCAGGCGGGTAACATCGCGTCGTACATTCCGACGAACTTGATTTCGATCACCGACGGGCAGATCTATCTCGACACGCGGCTGTTCAACGAAGGGCAGCGGCCGGCCGTTGACGTTGGCTTGAGCGTTTCGCGCGTCGGCGGAAAAGCCCAACCCCGTTTGCTTCGCGCGGTGGCCAGCGATTTGCGGCTGCTCTACTCGCAACTGCACGAACTCGAAACCTTTGCCCGCTTCGGGGCCGAATTGGAACCCGAGACACGGCGCCGCCTGGAGCGGGGCCGCCGCTTGCGGGAGTCTCTCAAACAGCCCCGGCTGCAACCCAATTCCGTGGCCCACGAAATCGCTACGCTGGTCGCCGTTCGCGAAGGCGCTCTCGATTCGGTGCCGGTCGCGCAGGTCGCGCACTTCCTGGAACGCCTCTACCAGCGACTGGAACAGTATGAACCAGACTTGGTCGCGGCGCTCGAACAGGCGTCGGAGTTCGACGAGACGCTACGACAGAAGCTCGGGCATGTGCTGGACGCGGTGCGCAGCACTTTTGAAAACGGAAAGCCGACATGACACTGCAGGAAACGCAACGGCGAAGACATGCCGTGGCCACGATCCACGATATCGTGGGCGCGATGCGGGCCATCGCCGCCGGCCGGATTCAAAGTGCACAGCGGGCCCTGGCCAGTTCGAGGCGCTTCGAAGACGTCGTCTTGCGGTCCATTCGCGTCGTAACCGCTGACTCGGCCGAGCCAGTCTGCTTGCAGGGCCCGGGCCACCGCACACTCGTGCTCGTGCTGACTTCCGAGCAACCCTTCTGCGGGGCCTTCAACCAGGACGTGCTGGCTCTGACCGAGCGCCGTCTGCGGGAACTGCAAGGGGAGGGCGAAGCGCAGCTGGTTGTCGTCGGCCATCGCGGCGCCCGGCAACTGGCGGCTCGCGGCGTCGTTCCGGTTGCGACCGAACCGGCGGCCACTTCCGTACACGGACTGCGAGACGTCGTGAAGCGGCTGGCGGCCATCGTCGACGAACAGATTGCCACCGGCCAGCTTGGAACGCTGCGGGCCATCTACAATCGGTATCAGTCGATCAGCGAGCAAGTGCCAACCGAGGAGCAGATTCTGCCCATCGACTGGGCGGCCTTGCGAGAGTCGTCCGCGCCCTTGCAAACTTCCTACGACCTGCAATTGCCCGCCGCGGATTTGTTGGTTGGGCTGATCAGCCAATATGCCTTCATCCGCCTCTATCGGATCGCGGCAGAATCGTTTGCCAGCGAGCAGGCGAGCCGGTTAACGGCCATGGATGGCGCCACGCGCAATACGGAAAAGATGCTCAATTCGCTGTCGGATCTGGAACGACGCGAACGACAAGGCGAGATTACGCGCCAGGTGCTGGAACTCGTCGCCTCGCGGTTCGCCGCCGGATAGCGGCCGGCTTGCACGGCCGCGACGAATTCGGCCGGTTACCGTTTTTCACTCAGCTCGCGCACAACCTCCACCAGGTATTGCGCATTTTCGACGGGCGTCTGCGGAACGATGCCGTGCCCCAGGTTGAAGATGTGACCTGCTCGGCCAGCAGCCCGCTGCAGCACTTCTTGCGCGGCGCCGGATCGTATCGCGATCGGCCAGCAGCACGGCCGGTTCCAGATTGCCTTGCACGCCCTTGTGGTCACCCACGAGCTGCCAAGCGGCATCCAGCTCGATGCGCCAATCGATGCCGATGACGTCGCCGCCGGCTTCGGACAACAGCGGCAAGAGCGGGATTGCCCGTGGCGAAATTGATCACCGGCACGCCGCGCGGCAAGGCGTCGATGATCGCCTTGGTATACGGCAATACGTAGCGGCGATAGTCATCCACGCCCAAGCAGCCCACCCAACTGTCGAAGAGTTGCACCGCTTGGGCTCCAGCCGCGATTTGGCCGGTAAGATATCGTGCGACCGCCCGTGACAAGCGTCCCATTAGCGCGTCCCAAGCACCTTCGTCGCGGTACATCAGCGATTTGGTGTGCAGGTAGTTGCGGCTGCCACCTCCTTCGATCGCATAGCTGGCTAGCGTGAACGGCGCGCCGGCAAAGCCAATCACCGGAATCGACGCGGAAATTTCCGCGCGGGTGAGCTTGACCGTCTGCATGACGAAGTCGAGCGATTCGAGCGTCTCCAATTCTCGCAGTCGGTCGAGATCGCGTGCTTCGCGAATGGGATTGCGAATGGCGGGCCCGTCTCCCTTGGTGAATTCCAGCTCGAGTCCCAACGGCTCGAGGATCGGCAACAAGTCGGAAAAAATAATCGCCGCGTCGACGCCGAGCTTTGCGACGGCGGTCACCATGACCTCGGCGCACTGCGCCGGGTCTTTGCAAAGTTCAAGAAACGACACCTTCTCGCGCACGGCGCGATACTCGGCCATGTAGCGGCCCGCCTGCCGCATCAGCCAAATCGGCGTGCGCTGGACCGGCTGGCGGCGGCAGGCGCGCATGAATGGACCGTCGTCCCAAGGACCGGCCAAGGGGCTGACTTTGTCTGCGCCGACGGAGCGCGCCACAACGATGGGAGTCCGCTTGCGGCGGAGCAGCGCCGGTGCCCGCTCGGCGGCGGCCGTCACCAGGTGCCCCATCTTCGAGTGATCGGGTTCCAGGTCGACGTGGATGCCCAGTTCCGCGAGCGTTTCACTGGTCGTCGGGCCGATCGACGCGACCACGGCCGATGCCAGGCCACCGCGCAACGCTTCGACCAACTTCAGCCGCTCAGCCACGCGGAGCATGTTCACAACCTGGTGGCTCGAGGTGAACATGACGACGTCAAGCTCACCGGCTGCCAATGCGCGAACGTTTACCTCCAGCGGCGCTACGTCAACCGGCAGGTCCCACTTGTAAACCTTCAGCGTTTGCACGTGCGCCCCGCGCGCTTCGAGACCCGCCACCAGGCTGGCGTTGGGGAGTCCATATTCTTGCAGTCCGACGTTCTGTTGCGCGATGTTGATTTTTTCGCGATCAATGGTGGCCAGGACCTCGCGCCACGTGTTGGGTTCCGGCACGCGATGCGTCGGCTTCAGCCCCACTTCGCGGAGCACCGCGACGGGCTTCGGCCCGCGAGCAATGGTGACGACATCCGAAATGGCTTCGAGCAGGCGCTGGCGGTCGACGTGCCGCTCGACTTCAGCCAGCAGGTGACGGATTCCGACGCCGGTCATGAAGATGATGATGTCGATCTGGCCTGTCAGCACGCGGTGAGCAAAGTCGATCGCTTCGCGGTTTTCGTCGATGGGCACTTCGCGCATCGAAGGGCTGACCGATGGCACTCCGCCGAGCTTCTCGATCATGTTCGACATTTCGTCGGCGCGCCGGCTTTCAAACGCCGCGACGCGCAAGCCATCAAATCCCTGCGAATCTTGCATGCACCACCCTGAAACCATAAACGCCAGTGCCGGTCGCGGCGCGCCCTTGGCCACGTGCCTGCTGAGCCGGTAAAGCTGCGCTATTGTACAACTCAACGTCCGAGTTGTCCCGGGAGCCCGGATGCCGGTAGTGTCCTAGGTCACGGATGGCCGCTGGTCGGGTCATTTTACACGCTGCTTGGCCGCAACGGGACTCAAGGATACGACTTTGACCAATGCACTTCAGGCGCTTAAGAGTAAGCAGATCATTCTTCCGCATCCGGACAAGCAAGGGCTATATAGGCTTCCGTCGGATTCTTTCGCAGTATGGATCAGAGCTCAAGTCAAGCGGGCGCAAGATCAGCCAAGAATGAAAGGATTCGGCGGTCCTCCCAGTTAGCCACGATTCCTCTGCCGGGGCTTTTTCATGCGCGGTAGAATCGGGGCCACGAGAGTTCACGCCCCTAATCGCAGTTGTTAAGGATGACGAAATGAGTGATGACAATAATCCATATCGTCCCCCAAACGAACCAGATAAGGCTAAAGCCAAATCGCTCCTGCGCGGCTGGAGAATAGGGCTTGATGGAATGCACAAAGGCTATTTAGCCGGTTCCTTACTGGCGGCCTTTGCGGCATTTTGCGGCATCAAAGAGAATATGAAGATGATCGAAGAGAGGCACATGGAGCCTGCATTCGCGACTGGGCTGTTTGTAGCCCCAGCATTGGTACTTCTGCTAGGTGCATTTCTTCTTTTCAAGGCAGTCAATCACCGGCCCTAGCCGCAGCTTCCCTTCGACCAACTCACTCATAGGACACTACCCGGATGCCGAGCATGGCCTGGCGCGCGCAAAACAACGCGAGCCGGGGTAGCGGGCCCCGGCTCGCGATTCGAACGAATCGATCCGACGTTTAACGACGGAACCAACCGCGACGTGCCCGGCGGCCAGCGGAATAGTACACGCGCTGGTTGGGGCTCGAGGTCACCTGGGCGGCCTCGGGAGCTTCGCTTGCGGCTGCGGCCGAAGCTCCATCCGACGAAGCCGCGTCCGACGGGCTGGGTGCGGCCGGGGCCGGAGGGGCTGGCGGCGCAGGAGCTGTTTCGCCGGCCGGGGCGGCCGTGCAACAACCCGAACTGGCCGGAGCGCAGCCGGTGGAACAAGCGCTATGGCAACCGCCGCAACGCGCGCGACGCCGATGACCCCCGGCGTACGACTGGCTCTCGGCAACCATCCACGCGGCGGCGGCCAAAAGTAAAACGGCGAGCCCAAACTTTCCTCTCATCGCATTCTCCTTCCAAAACAAAAAATTTAACCACAACGTTTTCGAGCCATCGCTATATGAAGGCCCAACTGCACCGGGCCGCAGATTTCGACCAGCAAGGTCCTAGAACGAACAGCCCAACGGGCTGGGGGGCAGCTTCGCGCCAGGGGAAGGCACGGCGAGCTTGTCGGCTCGCGAAAAAACCCGCAGCCTCGTGATCCGAGACTTCCGGGGTGCGCTCTGAAGCGCCGTAGAAACGCTGCCGCGTCACGCTCGATCTCCATTCTTTGCAATCGATAAGCTTCCTGTAATCGTTAGGGTCGTTATAGGTTCCGCTGTCTACCTGTCAAGCAACGGCGCCAGCGCCGCCAGCGACAAGTCGTTACAGACAGATCACTTACAGTCATTTATTGCGCGTTCCAACGCACCCCGAGATTGGCAAAATGCCCGTCCACGGCAACCGCAGCGGGGCTGGCGCGCGCGCGCAATTTCGGTATCCTCGATGCCAGTCGTCGCTAGTGAAGCCCGTCCGTGGATTGCGTACAGAGGGAGTAGACAATGCCCGTCGAAAAAGCAGAGTTTCGCCAGGCCCTGGGTCACTTCGCCGCCGCCGTTACGGTCGTCACGACCGCTGGCGAGGACGGCTCGCCGGCGGGCATCACGGTGACCGCCTTCAGTTCGCTGTCGCTCGATCCGCCGCTGGTGCTCGTTTGCATTGACAAGCGAGCCAAACTGCACGACACGTTCCAGAAAGATCGCGCCTTTGCCGTCAACATCCTGGCCGAGAGTCAGGAGAACGTTTCGCGGCGGTTCGCCTCCAGCGAGCCCGACCAGTTTCGCGAAGTGGGCTACGCGCCTGGTCCGGCCGGGGCGCCGCTCATTCAGGACGCGATTTGTGCGATCGAATGCAAGGTGGTCGACCTGCTCCCCGGTGGAGATCACACGATCGTGGTCGGCGAAGTCGGCAGCACGCGGATCCAGGAAGGCAAGCCGCTCGTATATTTCCGCAGCGGATACGCGGCGTTGAAGTAGGGCCGGCCTGATTAGGATGGCGTGGACCCGCCGAGGGATTTCAAATCGCCAATCCGCTCGTTGAGGATCGCGACCTGGCGTTCCAGGGAATTGCGGGTTCTGCGCACGCGTTCCAGAATCTTGTCGGCCCCCGATTTGATCGTCTCGCCGTATTTGCTGGCTTCGCTCAGCAGTTGCGCCTGCTTTTCGATTTCCAGAATCGCGGCAGTGATCGCCTCGAAATCGGCGGTTTGCGATTGCTGCTGTTGTTCGACGCGAATGCACAGTGCCCGGGCCAGCGTCAAGCCGATTTTCAAATGCAGGTTTGTTGCCGCGTCCTCTGGATCCCAGACGACGAACACGTCGCTGCCAGTGCGAGACACTTCCTCCAAGCATTCCGGCGCGCACTGTTTGGAAAACACGAACAGGCCCACCTGAGCGTCGCGGTTTTTGCGGGCAGTTTCGATTTCGGCCCGGGCCTTCGCCAGGTTGTAGTCGGCGTGCTGCTTGGCCTCGACGACGATTTTTGCCCCCGCGGCCGCACTATCGGGACCCAGCTCGACGACGCAATCGCCGACCTTGCTGTTCTTGATCAATCCGGTGGTTTGACCGGTGCGCGAAGCAATGTCGCCGGATTGCTGCGCATGGTACTCGAGGAAACTGCACACGGCATCTTCGAAAACCAGGCCGTGTTGTGTGGACCGCTGCGATTCCTCGCGACGCGCCATCATCTTGCCGAGGGCGACTTTCACCTCTTCCTGGAACTGCGTGTTGGTTTGCGTTTGTTCCTTGAGCAGGGCGAGCAGCTCGCGGCGCAGGCGGGCCAGCGCCGACGCTTCATCGTCGAGCGAGAACTCACGGGTGATGGTTGACTGCGCGCGATCGACGTTTCGCACCAGGCGATTCAGCGCGGAGTCTTCCTTGTCGAGCGAAAACTCCTCGATCACCACGCCGATCTTCTTTTCCAACGCCTCGGTCAGTTGGCCGTGGCTGTTGGTCAGTTCACCGACCATGCGGGCCAGGGCGCCTTCCTTGTTGTCGAGCGAGAACTCTCGCAGCACGTGATCGCGCTGGCTGGTCAATTGCGCTTCAACTGTCTGCTTGAGCGCCGAGAGCAGCCCCTGCGATTCGTTTGGGCTGAGCAGCTTCATCAGCGGACTTTGTTGTCCGACGTGGGCAACCAGCGTTTTGCAAAGCTCCGAGTCCTCGCCACCGATTTGCCGGCGCAACAGCTGTTCGAGCTCGCCATCGTGTTTGATGAGTTGCTGCACACGCTCCTGAAACCGCCCGCTGGCCGGGTCGAAATACTCTTTCAGCGAGCCGGATAGCTTTTCGTGGGTTTGCGAGGTGTGCGCCGACAGTTGCGATTGAAGCGCCGATAGCATGCGCTGGGTTTCGCGCTGGATCAGGTCGGCATCGATTCGCCCCCGCGCCTGACGGAGCGCCAGAATGCCGATGCGCAAAGCGTTGAGGGCAAATTGCTCGCGCTCGTCGCCGTCGGCGAAACTGGCCAGATCGTCGATCGAGTCGCGGTCGGTGACCGTCAGGTGCAGTTCGAGCGATTCGAGCGAGTCGTCCCCGTCGGTGGAAAACAGCAGTCCCTCGTGCTCCAGTTTGCGACCCACCACGCCTGCCATGACGACCTCCTGCTGGGGGAGAAATCCGCGGGCCACGTGCGTCCCGCTCACGGATCCGACCGTACTAGATAGATGTACAGTCAATATGCCAAGGTAGCCGCCAGGGATCAAGGGAAAGTGCTAGCGACGTGGCTGCGCCGACAACAACGGGGCCGGGAGGAAAGTCCTACCCGACTCCGCGATTTTTTGATCTAGCTCCTGGCGACGGGGCTCTGTTCGACGGTCGGACCCGGCGCTAGATTCGCCCCTTCGGCCCAAACAGCCGCGTGCGCTGCTGCTCTTGTTGCGGCTCGGCGGCTGGCTGTCGTTGGTCCTGCTGCGATGGACGGCTCGCAGACGGCAATTGCCGCGGCGGCGCGCTATAGCGACCGTCGTACTGCCCGGCGGGAGCCGGCTTTGCCTGGGCGGGTTGCCGCGGGTTCGATTCCGAACCGTGAAAAAAAGCCCGCTTCGAAGGCATGATCTTGTCCAAGAACTCATTGACCGCGGCCTGGCGAATTTCTGATTCGGGAGTTTCTTCAGGTGTGCTGAATGAGGTGATCGGACGGTCGCGGAACGCGATCTCACGCTGGTAAAGCGCCATCATCTTTTCGCCGGTGACAACTTGCTCTTGGGGAGCGACGGCGATCGCCTGCTCCTGCGTGGACTTGGCGGCATCGAACTGACCGGCGCTCGCCTGGGCGGCGGCCAGTGTCGTCAGGTTCCGGAACGTCGGTCCGTCGAGTTCGATCGCGCGGTTGGCCGCGTCGACCGCCAGCTTCTCGTCGCGATAATGCGAATCGGGACAAGTGGCCATCAGCCAGGCGGCCGCTTGAAACGCGCGGCCCAACTCGGGCGCGATCTGCACGGCGGCTCGGTAGTCGGCCGCCGCTTCACCGTACTGTCCCAGATCGCTGTTCGTGTCACCCCGATTGATCAGCGGGTCGGGATTGGTCGGGTCGAGCTTGATCGCCTCGCCGTAGTCGCGCAGCGCGTCGCCGAATCGTTGAATGCGATAGAATGCATGGCCGCGATTGTTGTAGGTGGTGGCGTCGGGTTTTCCCAGCTCGAGCGCCATGCTGTAGTCCTCGATGGCACCGGGATAGTTCTGCTGTCGATAGAGGAGCTCGCCGCGGTTGTAATAGGCGTTGGGATAGCGGGGATTGAGCTCGATCGTCCGCTGAAAATCGGCCAGCGCCTCTTCCATGCGACCCGCCGCGGCATAGCTGACGCCGCGATTGTGAATCGCCCGCCAGGCGCCGCTCAGTCGCACCGCCGTTTCGAAATCGGTGAGAGCCTGTATCTCGTCGCCGACCTTGGCGCGGGCTTCGCCGCGGCGGTTGTAAGCCCAGCCCATCAATTGCTCGGCGTAGTCTTGATACCGTTTGGCGACGCCTCGCTTGCCACGCTCGCATAGCGCGATGATGGTGGTGTAGTCGCTTTCGGACGAAGCCACTTTGCTGCGCGTATAGGCTTCGTTGAGAGCCTCGCGACCTGCAAGCGCGCCGGGGTCGACGGGTTCGGCCGCCGGCAACAGTTGCGGCCCTTCGTTGGCCTCTGTTTCGGCCGCGCTTTCGCCTGCCGGAGCGTCCTCCAGGGGGATCGCCTCGGTGGGCTCTTCGGAGACGGGCTCGCTGGCGCTGGCAGGAACCACGGCGCTGTCTTGTTTCGCCACGGGTTCCAACGGCTCGGCGGGTTTCAGATTCGGCGCACGGAACCGCGGCTGGAAATCCGACTTGGGCGGTGCCGGCTTGACCGGTTTCGGCTTGGCAGCCTGCTCGGCGGCGTCTTCCGGAAACGGTACCAGGTGCGTGGGTCCCTCGCCCCTGCTTTGCGTGATTCCCCAGCCTACAGCCATCGCGACCAGCGTGGGCACTAAAATTCGCTGCCATCGTGCCATCATCGTGAACCTCCTTGTTCGCGAGAGGAGAGATTTTTCGTTAAGGCGAAGTCAGCCGTGGGAAGGATGAGTTTGAAAAGTCTCTCTCATTCCTCATCCCGCTGACTTCCGCCTTTTCTAATGTGGTTCAGTCATCCGCCTCGGATCGAGGGCTTCGTTCAGGACGTCATCGGGCAGGATCTTTTGCTCCCGGCACAATTGCCGAATCGTCTTGCCCGTCTTAAATGCTTCCTTGGCCAGGGCCGCGGCCTTTTCGTAGCCAATGTGCGGGTTGAGGCTCGTGACCATTGCCAAGCTGCCCTCCACGGCGGCCTCGCAGGCTTCGGCATTGGCCTGCATGTCTAGCGCGCAAAAGTCGACGAACGCCCGCGTGCAACTGGCCAGCAAATGGACGGACTCAAGCGCCGTGGTACCCATCATCGGCATCATGATGTTCAGTTCAAAGTTGCCACCCGTGGCCCCGGCGAAGGCCAAGGCCTGGTCGTTGCCGATCACGCGAGCACAAACCTGCATCATGCTTTCGCACATTACGGGGTTCACTTTGCCCGGCATGATCGACGAGCCCGGCTGGCGATCGGGCAGCTTGATTTCATAAAAGCCACAGCGCGGGCCACTGCCCAGCCAGCGAATGTTGTTCGACATGTTGAACAGCGTGACCGCAATCGTCCGCAGGTCGCCGCTACACGATACCAAGCCGTCGCGATTGGCGTTTCCCTCAAAATGGTTTGCCGCTTCGACGAATGGAATGCCCGTCTCGTTGGCCAGCACCGCGGCGACGCGCTCGCCGAATTCCGGGTGTGTGTTGATCCCGGTGCCGACAGCGGTGCCACCAGCGGGCAATTCGAGCACGGCCTTGATCGCGCCCTGGCGCGCTCCACGGAAAGTTCGAGCTGCCGGGCATAGCCGCTAAACTCCTGGCCCAGCCGAATCGGCGTCGCGTCGGCCAGGTGCGTACGGCCGATCTTGATAATCGCGTCCCACTGCTTCGCCTTGTCGGCCAAAGCCTTTTGCAGCCGCTGGAGTTCGGGAACCAGCTCCTGCTTGATCGACTGCGCGACGGCGACGTGGATCGCCGTGGGGAACATGTCGTTGGTGCTCTGCCCCATGTTGACGTGATCGTTCGGATGGATCGGCTTGTCGGCCTGGAACCGATCGCCGCCGATCAATTCAATGGCTCGATTGGAAATCACCTCGTTGGCGTTCATATTGCTGGAGGTGCCCGAGCCGGTCTGAAACACGTCGATGGGGAATTGGTCGTCGAGCTTGCCGGAGGCCACCTCGCGGGTGGCGTCGAGCAGTGCCTTGACCTGCTCGTCCTTCAGTGGGTTCTTACCCGAGCCGGTGAGTTTTCCGAGATCGCGATTGGCCACTGCGGCGGCGTATTTCACCTGGCCCAACGCGTGAATGAGCGCGGGGGGCAACGGCCAGCCGGAGATGGGAAAGTTGTCTTTGGCGCGCTGGGTTTGCGCGCCGTAATAGGCTTTGGCGGGGACCTGAACGTCCCCCATCGAATCGCGCTCGGTACGGAACTCGCTCATTGCGTGTCTTTCATTGGAAGTGCCGCACTACTTGGTGGGGCGGCAAAGAGGTCGAAGCCGCGACCGTCGCGCAAGAACCATAATGCCAGCGCGGACCGCGATCGCGGCATGAGACCCCCGCAATGATAGCGGCTGCGGGTACTTTCACAAAGGCCGACACTCCCGGCAAATCAGGGCATTTTCCCGTCAATTTGTGTCAAAACCAGGCGACCGTTGTCAGCCAGCCAGTTGCTGTCAAGATGCCATCGACGCATCCTCGTAACGTGGCGGTGCGAGCCATTGGCGATTGCGATCCGCCGCCGACGGGGATTCTCAATTGCCGCTACCAGGGGCCGACCCTAGAATTGGCTCGACGAAACCTCCCCGGCACTCCCGCTGGTGCTCGCCCCCCGGCTCACGCGCTCCCGATGTCGCAATACGAACCGAACTGCGAATTTGCCAAATTGATCGCCGGGCGGTCCGAAATCGACCTCGTGCATTTCATGCTCGAGGTGGCCGAAGACGCCTATCCGTGCCTCGATCGCGTCGGTTGCTTGATGGAAATCGATCGGTTGCGCGTCGCTTGTCACGATCAGGTCGAGCGCCACGGTTGTTGCGATGTCCGTGAGCGGCTCGTCGCCATCAGTCGGATGCTCTATGAATTGGAGGGTTTTCACGGTAATCGCGAAACGTATTACGAACCCCAAAACAGCTACCTAAACGATGTGCTGGAGAGGCGCTGCGGCATCCCAATTTCTCTTGGCATCCTCTACATGGCCGTCGCTGGGAGGTCAGGACTAAAAATGTTTGGCGTCAACACGCCCGGACATTTCGTCGTGGGGGCCTGCTGCGGCAACGGCGAGGCGATGTTCGTCGATCCGTTCAACCACGGCGACGTGTTGGAACTGGACCAGTGCAAATGCCGGATCGAACAAGCGATCGGTAAGAAGGGATCGCTTGGCCGCGAACATTTTCGGGCAGCGGCGCCGCTGGATATCGCGGCCCGAGTGTTACAAAACCTCAAGGCCGTGCATGCCATGCACGAGTGCTGGCCACAATTGCTATGTGTCCAGCAGCGGTTGGCGGCGCTCTTGCCACAGATTCCGCAGGAGCGCCGGGACCTGGGGCTGGTTTACCTGCGGCTCGGTCAGCCGCAAAAAGCGCTGCCGGTGCTCGAACAGTACCTCAAAGTCTGCGGCAGCGAGCAGGCCGCCGCACTGCAACCCTCGCTGCAGGCCGCACGGCGGATGCTGGCCGAATCAAACTGACCGCGTCGCAAAACGCGTGCAAAGGCAGGAAGCCAATGCCACTGGCCACACTTCGCAAGACTCGCAGCGCACAGAACTGGACCGATCGTCATGTGACCGCGATGGGGCTGGGGCGACACGGCGGCGGACTTGGCGCCGCTCGGTATCTCGCCCAGCAAGGCGCCCGCGTCACGATTAGCGATACGGCCAATGCCGACGTCCTTTCCGAATCGCTGGCCCAACTCGCGGACGTCGCGGTTCACGCCTTACACCTCGGCGGTCACGACGAACGCGATTTTCGCGCAGCCGAAGTCGTCGTCGTGAATCCGGCGGTTCGGCCGGACCACCCCTGCCTGCAAATCGCACGCACTGCCGGAGCAGAACTTACTTCGGAGATCGAACTGTTTCTCCAGCGCTGCGGTGCACGCGCGATCGGCGTCAGCGGCTCGAATGGCAAGTCAACCACGGTCACGATGCTCGCCGAAATGTTGCGGGCTGGCGGCCACCGCACCTGGCTGGGCGGCAATATCGGTGGCAGCCTGCTGGGCGAACTGGACCGGATGACCGCGGAGGACTGGGTCGTGCTCGAACTGAGCAGCTTCCAATTGGCCCATCTGACAGCCGTCGCCCGGCTACCGGAAATCGCCGTGCTTACCAATTGCACGCCCAATCATCTCGACTGGCACGGGACGCAGGCCGAGTATGCCGCCGCCAAGCGACGGCTGCTGGATTGCAGTTCGGTTATATGCAACTTACATGACCCGGTCGTCACTTCGTGGCAGCGAGATTGCAAAAGAGTCGCGAGGAGCGGGTGGGATCTGGACCGGATTCCCAGGCTGCTCGTTCCGGGCGAACACAATCGACAGAATGCCGCCTGCGCGGCTGCCGCGGCGGAAGCGGCCGGAATCTCACCGGGTGTGATCAGGCAGAGGCTTGCGGAATATCGTGGGCTGCCGTATCGAATCGAGTGCGTCTGCCAGGTGCGCGGGCGAACGTTTTACAACGATTCCAAGGCGACTTCACCTGGTGCCACGATCGCAGCGTTGGCAGCTGTCGAAGGCCCGGTTTGGCTGCTGGCGGGCGGCGCCGCAAAAGGAACGTGTTTTGACAAACTCGCGGCCACCGCCGCGAAGCGAACGCGCGGGATTGCCGTATTTGGGCAAGCTCGAAATCGATTGCAGGCGAGCATCGCTGCGTGCGATCGGAATCATCCACTGCATGCAGGCGAAACGATGGAAGAGGCACTTGCTTGGTGCTATGAAAACTCGGCTCCCGGCGAGTCCGTCCTGCTCTCGCCGGCCTGCGCCAGTTTCGACCAATTCCGCGATTTCGAGGATCGCGGACGGCGTTTCGTGCAACTGGTCGATCAATTGCGATAGGCAATGCTGCCCGTCGCAGCACCCCTCTCTCGCCCGTCGGTACGGCTGCTATAATTGCTTGACGGCCGCAAATGGCGGCTCTTGTTGTCGAAGCAGGATTTCGTGTGGCCAAACCGAAAGAACCGTTCAATCCGTTTTATGCCCTGGTGATTGCTTTGGGCGTGGCGTTCGCCGTGACCACGTTTGCCTATGGCACGATGGCCTATCGCGCCGTGGCCCAAACCGACGAAGGGCCCGGGCTGATGAGCCTGCTAGACCGCCACGGCGTGTCGGTCATGGCGGGTGAACTGGGGCTATTGGGTGCGGCCACGTTCGGGGCCATGTGGCTCGATGGGGTGCGCACGCGGCGAAGCGAACGCGATAAATTGGCCGCACCAGAAGAACAGGAGACCGGCCGATGAAAGTCAGCCATTACGAAAAAGTGGAGCAAGCTCCCGTCACGATGGAAGGTTCAAAAGGTTGCCAGGTCCGCTGGCTGGTCGATCCATCAAGCGGAGCACCGAACTTTGCGATGCGTCAATTCGAAGTCGCTCCCGGTGGTTACACGCCACGCCACAGCCATCCCTACGAACATGAGGTGTTCGTGCTCGAAGGGCAGGGAGTCGTCTATGAAGGTAACACGGAGCATTCGCTGTCGGCAGGCGATTTCGTGCTGGTCACGCCGGACGAAGTGCATCAGTTTCGCAATACGGGCGACGTGCCGATGAAGTTTCTGTGCCTGGTGCCGAATTCGTCGATTGGCCAAAAAGTGACGGTAGCGGCCGAATGCAGTCGCCCGGTAGAATGACGCGGCTTTGATTGCGACATGGCGTCGCATCGGCATCCAGGCGCCGCCTGGCGTAACACTTCCCTGCGCCATCGCCCTTTCGATGACATCCAAAGCCGCCGCTGAAATCGCTGCGCTTCGCGACGAAATCCGCCGCCACGATCGGCTCTATTACGTCGAGGCTAACCCCGAGATTTCGGACCTCGAGTACGATCGCTTGATGGAGCGGCTCAAATCGCTCGAGGCCAAGCACCCCGAGCTCGTCACTCCCGACAGCCCCACACAGCGAGTGGGAGGTGAACCGGTCGGTGAGCTCACGCCGGTCGAGCATCGGGTGCCGATGCTCTCGATCGAAAACACCTACAACCTCGACGAGCTTCGCAAGTATGGCCAGCGAATCGCCAAGCTGCTGCCCGACGAAAAGATCTCCTGGGTGGTCGAGCTGAAAATCGACGGCGTGGCCGTCTCGGTGACGTATGAGGACGGCCTGCTCGTGCAGGGAGCCACCCGCGGCGACGGGCGGACGGGCGACGACATCACGCACAACATGCGCACCGTGGTCGACTGCCCGCTGCGACTCGACGGCGATCCGCCCGGCACACTGGAAGTGCGGGGCGAGGTTTACATGACCAATTCCGACCTGGTACGGCTCAACGAGTTGCAACAGCAGCGCGGTCAGCCGCTGTACGCCAATACGCGGAATTGCGCCGCGGGCAGTATTCGGCTGCTCGACCCGCGGCTCTGCGCCGAACGGAGATTGCGGCTGTTTTGCCACGGCCTCGGCTTTCAACAGGGACTCAAGGCGCGAACCTACACCGAATTCCTCGACGAGCTGCGCAGCTATGGTCTGCCCCCCACGCCGCACGTGGCCAGCTTTGATGACTTCGATGCCGCCGTCGAACATTGCGAGGAGCTGATCGAAAGTCTGCACGAGCTCGACTTTGAAGTTGATGGGCTGGTGCTGAAGGTCGACGACTTTGGGCAGCGCGACCGTTTGGGCTCCACCAGCAAGAGCCCCCGTTGGGTGATCGCCTACAAGTTCGAAAAGTACGAAGCCAAGACCCGCCTGCTCGGCATTCGCGTGCAGGTAGGCAAAACCGGCGCGATCACGCCCGTTGCCGATTTGGAGCCTGTGGAACTTGCCGGCACGATCGTAAAGCGAGCCAGCCTGCACAACGCCGACGAAATCGAGCGAAAAGACGTGAGGATTGGCGACGCGGTCATCGTGGAAAAGGCCGGCAAGATCATTCCGCACATCGTCCGCGTCGAAAAAGCCGAGCGCGAAGGCAAGCCCCGCAAGTTCGTGTTTCCCACGCACTGTCCCGAGTGCCACACGAAATTGGTCAAGGACGAAGGCGGTGTGTACATCCGCTGCCCGAATTTGGAGTGCCCGGCACAGGTCAAGGAACGCGTGCGGTACTTCGCCAGCCGCAACGCGATGGATATCGAAGGGCTGGGCGACAAACTCGTCGATCAACTCGTCGAGACGAATCAAGTGAAGCGCTACGGCGATCTTTATCGCCTGACGCTTGACGTGCTGACGGACCTCGAACGGATGGGCAAGAAATCGTCCGAGAACCTGCTCGCAGGAATCGCCAACAGCAAAAAGAGAGGGTTAGCCCGGCTGCTCAATGCGCTATCGATTCGTCACGTGGGCACCCGGGTGGCCACCATCCTGGCCGATCATTTCCACGACATGCAAGAGCTGCGAAAGGCGCGCGTCGACGACATTTCGGCGATTCATGAAATTGGCGACGTGATTGCCGAGAGCGTGCACGATTTCCTGCACGGCGACTTTGGCCGCGAGACGATCGAGGATCTCGCCGCGTTGGGCCTCAACATGAGCGCGACCGGCCCGCGGAAACAGCAAGTCGAAGGCGTGTCCGGCAAGACGTTCGTCGTCACGGGCACGCTCACAAAGTACACTCGTGATGAAATCCAAGGCCTGATTGCCCAGTGCGGCGGCCGGGCGGCTTCGAGCGTTTCAAAGAATACCGATTACGTCGTGGCGGGTGAAAAAGCTGGCAGCAAACTCGATAAGGCGCGACAATTGGGCGTGGCCGTCTTGACCGAAAAGCAGTTTGAGCAGCTCATCGGCAAGTAGTGCCGCCTGCGTGGCATGTATGAGTAACCATTACGACTCCGCCTTCTTCGCCCAGCACGAGTCGTTGTCGCGGCAGAGCGCCGCACAAACAGTACCGTTGCTGCTGAAGATGGTGCCTGTCAAAAGCGTGGTCGACGTCGGCTGCGGCATCGGTACCTGGCTAAGCGAAATCGAGGCGGCGGGCATAACGGACTATCTCGGCGTCGATGGCAGCTACGTTTCGCAAACGCAATTGTTGATCGAGCCCCAGCGGTTCGTGGCCCACGAGCTGACGCAGCCGCTGCACCTCGATCGCCGATTCGACTTGGCGATGTGCCTGGAAGTTGCAGAGCACTTGCCGAGCGAGAGTGCACAAACACTCGTGGATTCGCTGGTCGGGCTGGCCCCGGTCGTTTTGTTTTCGGCCGCGATACCATTTCAACAGGGCGAAGACCATATCAACGAACAGTGGCCCGAGTATTGGTACCGCTTGTTTGCTCGGCATGACTACGTGGCCGTCGATGCCTTGCGGCGAAAGCTCTGGCGGAACACGGAGGTTGCCCGCTGGTATTCGCAAAACCTGCTCTTTTACGTGCAGCGCCAGCGTCTGCATGACTATCCACCGCTGGCGGCGGTATTCGAGGCCGATGGCAATCTGCCGCCGCTGTCGCTGGTGCATCCGGAACACTATTTGTGGATCTATCGCGGCCTCTTTGATGCACTGCGGCAGGCACGATTCCAAGCCATACGAGCCACGTTGCAATTGCGCGAGATCAACCTGGTGGCTTTTCCCGATTGGAATCAACCGCCGAAGGCGCTGCATGGGCAGATGCGCGAGCTATGCGAGGCCATCGCAACCCATCCCCAGCAGCCGCAGTTGTGCGTGGTGCTGCACCTGGGCAATGACCCTCAGCGGGCCTCCGGCATGGTCGAGCAGGCCAGCCATATGGTGCAGCTTCCGCCAGGATCGCCGGCGCAAATGGCGCCGTCGCTTCGGGGTGTCGGCCCAGCCTTTGGACGCGAGCGGTGGGAAACGCTCTTGGCAGGTAGCCAGGGTCGGATTATTCTTCCGGCCGAGTCATCGCAGACCTTGGCCGATCTCCCCGTCGAAAAGCTGCCGGTAATTTCACTGGCGGCGCTCCAACAGAAACAAACTATTTGCAGCTAACGCTTTGCGGTTGTTGTTTGCGTCCGGTTCGTGCGAACCAGCAAGCTGTTTAACGAACTTCCGGCAGCCGCGTTCGTATAATCCTGATATGCACGCATTGGGCACAACGCTGGTCTGGCTCTGCATGGTGACGGTGGCATTTCCGCTGTCGCCCTGTGCCTTCCTTGCCAGCCCGTGCCACGTCAAACAAGACGCGGCCGAACCGCAAGCGGCTACCGAGCCGGTCCGCTCGTGTTGTGCGGAACAAAGCGTACCGGCGGAACAGCCGGCACCTGGCAACGGCGAGCCCTGTCGAGGCGACTGCTGCCGGCTCGATCCGATCGCTCCGGGGGTGGAAAAGCCCTTGGCCGAAGCGCAGCCGTTGATGGCATTCGACATGCTGCCGCTTCCAAATGCGTTGGCGATCTCTCCGGTCGCGCATGCGAGTTTCACCATTGCGGAAGCTCCACCGCTGCAAATTCTCCATTGCCAGTGGCGCTTGTAATCGTGCCGCGCGCATCGCTTTCCGCTTGATGTTTTCAAACGGTTTTGCCGTGCGCGCCTGGCGATTTCTACCACGGTTCCGTTTTTCTAACGATTAGCAATTGGAGATATTCTCATGTTTACGAAGACGCATTTGGCTCTGGCAAGCGGATTGCTCGCTGTCGGAGCGCTACTTGTGGCCACGGTTTGGGCGGCGGATGCCGCACCGCAGGCCAAGAAGAACTGTTGCGATGCCAAGCTTGCCTGTTGCAAGGAAGGGTCGGCCTGTTGCGCCGCTCCTGCCAAGCTCGGCTGCTGCGACAAGGGCATGGCTTGCTGCGACAAAGGCAAGGAGTGCTGCGATACGCCTCAGGCCTGCTGCAGCGACGGAGAGTCATGCTGCGAGGAGGCCAAGGCCTGCTGCGGCACGGACGACGACAAGCAAACGGCCCTCACGGCCGGTTGCTGCGAGGAGTTGGCAGCCTGCTGCGAAAGCGGCGAGACTTGCTGCCACGCAAACGTGGCCCTCAGCAAGTGACCTTGTCGTCACAACGCACAGGGTTGTAACAACGAGCAGGGCACGCGGCGAATCGGTCGTCGCGTGCCCTGTTTCTTGGTTCGCGTAGTGCTTTGATCGGGTGCCGCTTACATCGCCGTGGCACCGCCGTCGATCACGAGAACCTGACCCGTCACGAATGAGGATTCATCCGACGCCAGGTAAAGAGCGCCAAAGCCAATCTCATCGATCTGGCCGACCCTCGGAATCGGCTGCGTGGCCTCCAGACGCTTGACGTGACCTTCGTTCTTCCAGAAAAACTCGCTGAAATCAGTCTGAATCAAGCCGGGAGCGATCGCGTTCACGCGGACGCCTTTTTTTCCAAACTCGCACGCCCAGGTGCGCGTCATCATGATCAGGCCGGCCTTCGTGAAGCTGTACAACAGCCCGCCTGGCTGCGGGTGCAGGCCGGCGATCGAGGCGATGTTGACGATGGAGCCCTTGTTCTTTTTCATCATGCCGGGCACGGTCAAACGGACGAGACGAACGGCGGCCTTGATGTTCACTTCAACCATCTTGTCGATCATTTCGTCGGTCACGTCGAGCGACGGCCCCTGGCCGATGTTCGTGGCGCTGTTGTTCACCAAGATGTCGGTGGGTCCGAATTCCTTCTCGACCGTGGCCACCAGGTTCTCGAGTTGATCCTTGCGACCGACGTGGCACTCGACGGGCAGGATCTTGCCGGGCAAGTCGGCGAATTCGTCGGCCGTGGCCTGCAGGTTTTCCAGCTTGCGGCTGGCGATGGCCACGTTGGCGCCGGCCGCGGCCAGTCGCTTGGTAATCGCCTTGCCAATCCCGCGGCCGCCGCCGGTGACGATGGCCACGCGGCCATCGAGTTTGATCGTATTGCTCATGGGTCCTGTCCGCTCTTGAGTTATGGAGAAGGTTTGTAGGTGAATGGCTGGGGCTTATTCTTGCGAACCACGGCCCGCTTCGATTTCCGCGATTCGCCGGCGCACTTGTTCGGGGAGCGGCGCCTTCTGATTCAGACGGTAGTCGTACGATACCAGCTTTTGCTGCCCGTGGGCCGCAATGTCGCCCAGTTTGTGGCTGACGATGACCGAGTCCATCAAGAAGCGGTCGCTCTCGACGTCGCGAATTCGCGTTCCGATCGAAACCGTATCGGGATAGTCGAGCGGCCGGCGAAAGCGACAGTCGGCCCAGGCCAGAATCGGGCCGACGCCGGTCTCCTGCTGCGATTGCGAAAAGCCCAACACGCCGAAGTAGTGCAGCCGCGCGTGTTCGATGTAGCGAAAGTAGATGACGTTGTTCACGTGCCGGTTGGCGTCCATATCGCCCCAAGCGACCATCGTGGTCACCACGATCGGGTAACCTTCGAGCAGCTTGGCCACGGCCGCTGGTAGTTCGCTGGATTGCATGACGTCGCTCGCACTGGGCACCGTATACCTACCGTCCGTTCGGTAGGTTAGCACGTGCCCCAGCGGTTGCAAAGAGCCGGCGAGGGCTGTCATAGCGGCGCGCGTCGGCGAACCGTCGACCAGCATCGCTGACCGCTGCCGCCGCAAAACCTTGCGGGATCGTAAGACGAATCATTAGTTCACAAATTAATTTTGGCCGCGTCCCGGTTAAAACTCGGACAGCATTTTAGTGAGCCAAACGGAACACAACTCGGCTGCCGGCAACCAACTTGGGCTGTGTTGGCCGGGTATCTTGCCGAATTCGCCCTTCAAAGCCCGACTTTTTTTGGACATCTCAAACACAATGTCCGCGGCAAGCTCCGCGCGATTGGACGTTGGTAACGCAGATACTCAATCAGTAGGCTCGACGATGCGGAGTCGAATGAGCGACAGGACCCGAGTTTCCTGGTGTCGCGCTGGCGACTCACGTCACTGAAGCCAGGGGGGGATGTCATGTTTTGCTCAAAGTTCGGCGGGTTGTTGTCATTCTTGCTCCTCTTCAGCCTTGGCAGCGCGGTCGCACTTGCCCAGGCGCCACGCAGTTCCAAACCGCGTTACCGCTTTGCCGCGCTGCCGTCTCGCAGCGGCGAAATGACGGAACGTGATGAACCGCCGGGACGCCTGCTCGAGACGCTCGAACAACGCCGCCGCCTTGTCACGCAGCAGGTCGAAACCGAGACCGAGAGCGCGCTTGCGCGGCGCGGGCCAAAATGGCGGACAACCCGGAGGAAGTCCGCCAATCGCTGAAACTCGTGATGGAGCGCGTGGTCAAAACGCCCGAACTGAAGGCCGAAGTTCGCGCGCAATTGCGCAGGCAACTGGAAGCCGCGCTACGCGAGGCGTCACGCGTCGAGGTGACCAAGGACACCCTCGACCGCCAACGCGAGGTCGCCGAGGCCGCCTCACTCGATCGCATGCGCATCGGCCAGGCGCTGGTTCGCAAGGAAGAGAAAGTGAAGCAACTGATGGATCGCTTCAATTCGCTGATGGAGGAAGGCCGCTACGTGGCGGCGGATGAAATCGGCGAGATGGAGGTGGCCCACCTCGATCCCAACTTGCCGATCGGGCAATCGGCCGCCTTGACGGCTCATATGACCGGCGCCCGGCAGGCGGACCTGGCGTTGCGAATGGCACGGCAGAAAGCCGTGGTGGATACCCTGGGAACGGTCGAGGTGGCGCTGATGCCGTTTCCCGATGATCAGCCCGTGGTCTATCCGCCGGCGGACCTCTGGCAAGAGCTGACGGAGCGGCGGAAGCGGTACGTTTCGACCGATTTGAAAAAGGTCTCGCCCGCCGAGAAGAAGATTCAGGAAGCCCTGGAGTCGCCGACCAGGATGGAGTTCACCGAAATGCCGTTGCAGGACGCGGTGGCCTACCTCAAGGACTACCACGACATCGAAATCCAACTCGACAACCGCGCGTTGGAAGACGCGGGCGTTGGCTCCGAGACGCCGGTCACCAGAAACGTCAACGGCATCTCGCTCAAGTCCGCCTTGCGGCTGCTGCTCGGCGAGTACGACCTCACCTACATCGTCAAGGACGAAGTCTTGCTGATTACCACGCAAGACAAGGCCGAAACCGAGCTCGTCACCAAGGCCTACCCCGTGGCCGATCTGGTCATCCCCATTCGCTCCATGATGCGCGGTGGCATGATGGGTGGCGGAATGATGGGAGGCGGGATGATGGGTGGCATGGGTGGCGGCATGGGGGGTGGAATGATGGGTGGCGGCGGCATGGGGGGCGGGATGATGGGTGGCATGGGTGGCGGCATGGGACGCGGCATGTTTTGACAGCCGTCGTTAATCCTGTCTGATCGTCCGCGAACCGCCCTGCTGCCGGCACCGAATTGGCCTGGATCGGCAATGCCGAGACTCGTCGATCAAACAAAGCTATCGGTTGAGTTGGCTTGCGTCGATTGCCGCGCAGCGGAATCCGTCTGCGAGCGGAGCCACGTGGTGCGTCTCTAACGAAGATCCTTGCGGCACCAAAGCCTTGCAGGATCGTAAGGATAATGATTCTTGCAGAAAATAAATTCGGCCGCGTCTCGATTAAAAATCGGACAGCATTTCTAAAGGCCAAATGGGCGCGCGACTTCGCGTTCTTTAACGAGCGTGGGCCATTTTTACCGCGAAACTGAGCGGTTTTTCCACTCGAACCACATCGTTGTTTTTGGTGGTTCAAATGAAAAGTTCGCAGCTTGCGTCGCGCGATCGTGCGCTGGATATGCGAATGCGGCAGAAGTAGCCTCGACAATTGTTGAGTCGTGGTGATTGACACAACCAAAGCACCTGCTGTCAGCGCTGACGACTCAAGTCACTTCAGCCTGAGGGTGTGTCATGTTTTACTCGAAACGTGGCGGACTGTTGGTTTTTGTGGCCTTCTTCAGCCTTGGCAGCGCGGTCGCACTTGCCCAGGCGCCACGCAGTTCCAAACCGCGTTACCGCTTTGCCGCGCTGCCGTCTCGCAGCGGCGAAATGACGGAACGTGATGAACCGCCGGGACGCCTGCTCGAGACGCTCGAACAACGCCGCCGCCTTGTCACGCAGCAGGTCGAAACCGAGACCGAGAGCGCGCTGCGCGCGGCGCGGGCCAAAATGGCGGACAACCCGGAGGAAGTCCGCCAATCGCTGAAACTCGTGATGGAGCGCGTGGTCAAAACGCCCGAACTGAAGGCCGAAGTTCGCGCGCAATTGCGCAGGCAACTGGAAGCCGCGCTACGCGAGGCGTCACGCGTCGAGGTGACCAAGGACACCCTCGACCGCCAACGCGAGGTCGCCGAGGCCGCCTCACTCGATCGCATGCGCATCGGCCAGGCGCTGGTTCGCAAGGAAGAGAAAGTGAAGCAACTGATGGATCGCTTCAATTCGCTGATGGAGGAAGGCCGCTACGTGGCGGCGGATGAAATCGGCGAGATGGAGGTGGCCCACCTCGATCCCAACTTGCCGATCGGGCAATCGGCCGCCTTGACGGCTCATATGACCGGCGCCCGGCAGGCGGACCTGGCGTTGCGAATGGCACGGCAGAAAGCCGTGGTGGATACCCTGGGAACGGTCGAGGTGGCGCTGATGCCGTTTCCCGATGATCAGCCCGTGGTCTATCCGCCGGCGGACCTCTGGCAAGAGCTGACGGAGCGGCGGAAGCGGTACGTTTCGACCGATTTGAAAAAGGTCTCGCCCGCCGAGAAGAAGATTCAGGAAGCCCTGGAGTCGCCGACCAGGATGGAGTTCACCGAAATGCCGTTGCAGGACGCGGTGGCCTACCTCAAGGACTACCACGACATCGAAATCCAACTCGACAACCGCGCGTTGGAAGACGCGGGCGTTGGCTCCGAGACGCCGGTCACCAGAAACGTCAACGGCATCTCGCTCAAGTCCGCCTTGCGGCTGCTGCTCGGCGAGTACGACCTCACCTACATCGTCAAGGACGAAGTCTTGCTGATTACCACGCAAGACAAGGCCGAAACCGAGCTCGTCACCAAGGCCTACCCCGTGGCCGATCTGGTCATCCCCATTCGCTCCATGATGGGAGGCGGAATGATGGGTGGCATGGGCATGATGGGGGGCGGGATGATGGGTGGCATGGGTGGCGGAATGGGGGGTGGAATGATGGGTGGCGGCGGCATGGGGGGCGGGATGATGGGTGGCATGGGTGGCGGCATGATGGGCGGCGGAATGGGTGGCGGCATGTTTTGACGAGCGCTATCAATCCTGTCTGATCGTCCGCCGACCTCCCTGCTAGACTTGGGGGATGAATGCTTCCAATGCTGCGGTCGCCACACTGGCCTGGGTCGGCGATGCCGATGGCTACCTGAGACTCATCGATCAAACACAGCTGCCCGGCGAGTTGAGCTACGTCGATTGCCACGACGCGGAAACTGTCTGGGAAGCCATCAAATCGCTTCGCGTCCGCGGCGCTCCGGCGATTGGAGTCGCGGCGGCCTACGGTGTTTGCCTCGGCGTGCGACCCGCACTGGCCGCCGGCGGCAGTGTCCTGCTGGCCCGGCTTGATGAGGTTGCCGACTACCTCGCTACCAGCCGTCCCACCGCCGTCAACCTGTTCTGGGCCCTGGACCGGATGCGCGCCGCCGGGCATCGCTTGTCGGACAGGCCACCGGGCGAGATCCTTGCCGCCCTGCTTGCCGAAGCCCGGACCATCGAAGCCGAAGACCGCCAGATGTGCCGCGCAATTGGCCGCCGCGGCGCCGCGCTGCTAGCCGATGGTCAGGGCGTGTTGACGCATTGCAATGCCGGCGGACTGGCCACGTCCGACTACGGCACGGCGCTGGCCGTGTTCTTCGCGGCGGAGGAATCCGGCAAGCGATTGCACATCTATGCCGATGAAACTCGCCCGTTGTTGCAAGGCGCGCGACTCACGACCTGGGAACTTCAACGACGTGGAATCGAAGTTACGCTGATTTGCGATTCCATGGCGGCACAAGTCATGCGCGAGGGACGCGTGCAAGCGGTTGTGACCGGCGCCGACCGGATCGCCGCAAACGGTGATACGGCCAACAAGATTGGCACCTACGGCGTGGCACTCTTGGCCGCCGCGCACGAAATTCCGTTCTATGTGGCCGCCCCCACCAGCACCTTCGACCTCTCGCTGGCCGACGGCAGCGATATTCCGATCGAACAGCGCGATCCTCGCGAGGTCACCCACGGCTTCGGCCGCGCCACGGCTCCCGAGGGAGTTGAAGTTTACAACCCAGCCTTCGACGTCACTCCCGCCCGATTGATCAAGGCCATTATCTGCGAGCGTGGCGTGATCGAACCGGTGACGCGCGAAGCAATCGCCGCGGCAGTCACGAAGTCCTAGGCGTTCGGTTTGCCCCGGCGGACTGCACGCCAATAATGCCTAGAGTCACTGCTTTGCTCCCTGGAACTGCCGATGATGTTCTCTCCCGAAGACCTCGATGCCTTGGCCGATGCCGTCACGACGCTGGAAAATCCCGGTCTTGCCGTACAAATTGCGAACGTCGTCGGCGCTCCGGTCGAGTACGCGCTGAGCAAATTGCCACGCGACGTCTCCCAACGGATCGGAGAAGCGACCGAAAAGGCGCTGCGGACGGCACTGCGGGGCGCTGTTTCAACAATGAATGCCGAGCGCGGACTGCGGCCTTCCAACCGGATGCACAAGGCGATGGCGACGTTGAGCGGTGCCGCGGGCGGAGCGTTTGGCTTGCCGGCCCTGGCAATCGAGCTCCCGGTTTCCACCACGCTCATCCTCCGTTCGGTGGCCGATATTGCCCGGGCTCACGGAGAAAACATTCGTTCGCCGGAGTGCCAATTGGCTTGCCTCGAGGTATTTGCTCTTGGGAGCCGCTCGCAAACGGACGATGCATCCGAAACGAGCTACTATGCCACGCGGACGATGCTCGCCCGCTCGGTTTCCGAAGCGGCCAAGTATCTGGCCGAGCGGGGTCTGGCCGAGGAAGGCGCGCCGGCAATCGTGCAGTTGATCGCCAAAATCGCAGCCCGATTCCACATTCCGGTGTCGGCCAAGTTCGCCGCCCAATCGGTTCCTGCCCTGGGAGCAGCCGGCGGGGCAGCGGTCAACCTGGTGTTCATCAACCACTTCCAGGATATGGCCCGCGGTCATTTCACGGTCCGGCAGCTCGAACGGAAGTACGGCCCCCAAGAAGTTCGCACGCAATACAACCGCCTGCGGCGAGAACTTGACGAGTCGGCAAGTCGCACCTAGGTTGATACCGTGGTCGGTGCGGCAGCCACGGCATTCTGCATCGCCACTACCGAGTCGCGAGCGAAACGCTTTTGCAAGCGACGAACGGCGAGATAACCGAGTTTTGCCAGACGGTGCCTTCGGCGCGAAAACGCCAAAATGTCGTACCACACCTGATTGCTTGTGCGGTCCCACTCGACAAGAAACCGCTCCTCGCCGCATTCGGCATGACCAGGCAACGTCCCATAGGCAAAACCGAACCTTCGCACCGGCCCGTCCTCATCGACGACGTACACGATTCGGCAGGCGTTCAGCCACGAGATTCCAAACACGCGAGCGATGACGGCAATTGCCGAGCCGACTTCCAGAGGCGTCGCGGTGGGCCATGCCTGGAGCCAACCGAGTTCGAAATGTTGCCAACGACGAAGGGCGTCTGTCGCTGCAAGAAAGGCCCGCTCCCCGCTGCCAATCTCTGCGCAGGTGATCGATGACGTATCCGGTCGGCAGACCAGCGCGTTGCGCCGACATGCGGATAGCTGAGGCTCAACTGCCGTTGAGCCGCCAAAAATCGCACGACGCAAGAATTCGTGGGTCGCACAGCCAACATGACCATTCACTGGATGCGGTCGGTTTGTAGAAACCCCGTCCCCCTTTAGGAACCGCAATCGCGCGACCAGGATTCACCCCGTGCGGCCGTGATTTCTCAATTGGCGGGGTATTCCGATGTAGCCGCCGTGACATCCGGGTTGGGTCGCGGCACGTTGACCGGAATCCAAAACCCCAGAAAGGCCTGGGAATCGAGATTGGCCTGAGATTGTGCCGTCTCGGCAATTGATTCCCCTTTTTTCAAGTGCATGAAATGCGGCGCCGAAGTTTCCCTCGTGTGTTCCCAGACCGTATTGCCGTCCACCTGATAGCTGAGCGTTGCCACGTGTCCCTGCACGGAAACCGCGGTTGAATTACGGCCAAAACGGCCGACGGAAGTATAGTTCATCGCGCTCGTCTTTCCAGGACCGATTGTGCCCACCAGCTTGATCGGGCTTTGCGGGACGATCTTGAGACCGCGCTGCGAGAGCGACTGGACAAGCGACTGCCGCGTCTCGGCAGTATGGGCATCGTTGGTCTGTAGTTCGAGGGCGACTTCGACGCCGGGATGAATGACGAGCTGTGTTTCGTCGGTCGGCACCTTCGACCACTGGTCGCGGATCGTCTGCGAGGGAACGATTGCGGACGTGAGTGTCGACGTTCCGGTTCCGACGGGGTCTTCGACGTACCACACACGCCCACCCTGTTCCAACCAAGTCGACAGCCTTCCGTATGTCGCAACGGGGCGATAGTGACTCACGTCGATCAAGTGTCTACCGCTCAGCAAGTAATTGTCGGCGACCCAGGCCAGATCGCGAAATCGAATGCGGCATGCCGCGATGCGCCGGAATGGAGAACTCGCGCTCGAGTTCTTGAGTGGTCAGGTCCCACACCCGCAATCGGTTTCCGAGCGTGCGGAGCGCCAACTTGCGTCCATCGAGCGAGAAATCCAGTGCGCTCATGGCGGTCGCGGCGTCGGCCGGGAGTTGGCCGACCAGCTTCCCATCGGACGTTTGTAAGATTGCCACACTTCCCGTTAGGGTCACGGCCAAGTACTTTCCGCCGCGACTCAGCGCCGGCTGGGAGTCGCCGCTAAGCTTGATCTGATAGAACGGCTTCAGATCGGCCACCGACCAGACCGCCAGTTCGCCCACGCGGCTCAATGAAATCACGCGGTCAGAACCCAGGAACTCTGCCCACACCACTTCGGCTTCGCGCGGGTAGTGTGGTTCGTGGCCGCCCTCGTCCAGGGGCCCGTGGTGGCGATAGGGAATCCAGGCTTTTTCGGGGGTAACCTTCATTCCGTTCCGCTTGTAGAGTCGCAACTCCGCCGTCGTGCCGAAGGAATCGCCCTGCGAACGAGCAAGAATCCAATTGCCGTCCGCTGATGCGGCAATCGGCGCCGCCTGCTTGCTGAACACGCCCGAACCGCTGGGCGTGCCGCGTTGCACGTCGAACGCTTGCACGCCGATTTGTTTCCCCTGAAAGTTTTTGTAGGTCACGACGAAAGCCCGCTTCTCGGCCGGCACCAGCAAGATCTGTTGCGGCTTCTCGAAGAAGTTCATTTTCGCCAGCGGCAGCCGCACCTTGCGCAGTCCCTGTCCTTCGAGAACTGGGTCCGGCTGGTACGTCCAACCATCGCCGATCAGCTCCATCACGTCGGCCGCGCCCAGGTTCGTTTCGGTCAGCGGCAGTTCGCGCGGCGCGGGCTTTTCCTTCTCGTGTGCCAGGCCAGCAGGCGACGGGGTTTCGCTTTCTTCGACCACGGCAGACGGTTCCAACGCTTCGACGTACTGGCGGTCGGTGTCGCTGAGCCGAGCCAGCGGCACGGCGATCTCCTTCTCGTCCGTGCGTTTGAGGACGACGTTCTCGCCGTCGACCCGCAGGAACGTGGCTTCGACTTTAAACTTTCCGCCGGCGTCGGCCCAAGTGCGGGGTTTGCGGTCAGCGATTCGTTCTTCCTCGGTGGCGAAGGGGTTTTCCGCGGGGGCGCCGGCGGCCTTGGCCCGTCTTTGTGGAAGTCGAAGTGCACTGATGGTCGTGGCAACGGGTGTCTTGAACGGCTCACGAATAACGCGCAGCGCCAAGGAGCTGAACTCGTCGACATACTCAGCCGGAATCCACTCCCGACCGTTGTAGTACTCGAGCTTGTCCCCCTTCTTCAAACGGGCGACGTTGAGCTTCTTTTCGGCCCCTGCGGTGGGCGCCGCCGTCACCAGGCACACGGCAAACAAACACGCAAGCGTCCCTAGGATTTGTCGACCCAGCATGACTCGGTTTCCTCTGTATTTGGCCCGGTTCGAAATGTTCCGCTACCGTTGCCGGTGCCTCTGGAGTATACCCAGTTGAGGGATCTCAAATCCAGCGACCACCACACGCCCAAACCTCCGGCGGCATGGTATGATCGAACGGTCAAAAGGCAGTTTCCAGGTTCACTTTTCTCCATGCTAGAACGCGAAGAGTACGTCGAGCAGGCTCATTTCTTTAAGTCGCTGGCCGAACGGAACGCGCTGGGTGTTTCGACGCAGGATCTGTTGGGCATGGTTCGCGAGGAGGCCCTCTCGACGACCAAGCTGCCGATGGCGATCGATTTCCTGGCTGGCGAGCTCAAGCTCAACGGCGTGTTTCACACGGCAATGAGCAAGTTGCCGCACTATTTCACGCCGTTCCAGACGTTCGTTGTCGGCGAAGCGGAAAATGACCGCGGCCGTTTTGATATGATCCTGGCCCTGAATATCCTCGCCCGCGAAGCCGAGTATCGAGCCCGCGGCGCTTCGGCCCAGGGCATTTTTCTGTACGAGTTTGAATCGCTGGCGCGGAATCGCCTGGGCTATGACCGCGGCCTGCAAGCGATTGCCGGCGACGTGGTATTCGATGCCGCCTGGCGCCAGTGGATCGGCATCGTACGACACCAAATCGGTCTGGTCGATTTTGCCGATCTGATCTATGTGCGTAGCGAACACTACTTCCGTCGTCAAATGGCCGGTGCGGCCGACGGTGTGCCGCCGCACGAGCAACCCGTGCTATTTGGCGAAGGCGAAGGGCGGATCGCGCTGGCCAACCGCGGCAAGGATCCGCTATTGTTGTTCGGCGCGCTGCATCGCCACCTGGGCTATCCGGAGGTGCCGCGGCCCGTCCAGGTGGATGAAGGTCCGAACCTGCTGATGCAGCTGTTGCGCCGTATCGAGAAACTCGAGTCGCGGCTCAAGCTAGCAGAGGAAGAACTCAAGGGGGGCATCGATCTGACGCAGTACTACGTCGACCCGCGGCGTCCCGAGCCCCCCACGACGAACCCCTAGCCGGCGGTTTCGCTGCGCGGCTCGAAGTACCGCGAGGAAAATCGCGAAATTAACGACTTAGGTCGCGGACCTGTCCGCGGATGCGCGCGTCGTTGCGGCCGGTCGACCTGGCCAGCAGGCCTGACAAATCACGGTGTTTTACGGGGTCTTTCGATTCTTACGAGAAGGAAAGCTGCTGTGCTTGCCGGGTCCCGGCGGCGGTGGTACATTTAATAAAGTGTATCGGTAAACCGAGCTCTTAATGCTTTGCTAAGGCGTGCGGTGAACCTTGAGCTCCCACGTGTGCTGGCGTCAAGGGGGCGGGCCGTGAAGACGGAACCCCAACGCTGGCGTCGATCGTCATACCTCCTCCCGGATTCGGGTCCTTCCTCGTGTCTGCGCTCGGTCGCCAGCTTTTGGCATGGTCGCAGTCAAACAAGCGTCGATGGTCGCTGTGCCAACTGGCCATTCGCCAGCCGGCAGTGGCATCAACGGCGTTCTGACGGGCAGTCTCGCATCGCACATGATGGGGCGTGTCGGTCATTCTTGAAGTGGAGCCACTTCAAGAATTGAGCTTGCGCGCCTACGGCCGAAGACACCGACTGGACAATGATTCGATGCTCGCTGGAACAGAACCTGCCTTGAGCGATTCCGACGCCGTGCACGACTCGCATGCGAACTTTCGATTTGCGGTGCCCTCGACTTCGCGCCGCCGTCTTTTGATACCGAGAGGACTCCAGGACCCCAATGGCCACCACAACCCGATCTAAGCCACTCGTCGAGCTGGATGCCGCGACGGTACGTTTTTGCGGCGACTCTGGCGACGGCATGCAGTTGGCCGGCACGCAGCTGACCAATACCTCTGCGCTGGCCGGCAACGACATTGCCACCTTCCCCGACTTTCCCGCCGAGATTCGCGCTCCCCGTGGCACCAAGGCCGGCGTTAGTGGTTTCCAGATTCGCTTTGCGAGCACGGAAATTTTCACGCCGGGCGACCAGGTAGACGCCTTGGTCGCGATGAATCCCGCGGCGCTGACCACGAACCTGGTTGATCTGGTTGCTGGCGGCATTCTGATCGTCAACAAAGATGCCTTCGACGAGAAGGGGATGGGCCAGGCTGGCTACACCTCGAACCCCTTGGAGGACGGCAGCCTCGATGGTTACCAGCTTTTTTCGGTCGAAATGACCAAGCTGACACGGCTGGCCGTCGACGGGCTGGGGCTCGGCCAGAAGGAAAGCGACCGCTGCCGCAACTTCTATGCAATGGGCCTGGTGTTCTGGCTCTACGACCGTTCGCTTGAGCCGACGCTTCGCTACATTGACGCCAAGTTTGGCAAGATGCCGGCCGTGGCCGAGGCCAACCGGCGAGCCCTGCACGCCGGCTACAACTATGGCGAAACGACTGACGCCATGGCCAGCCAGTATAAGGTCAACAAGGCCAGCCTCGAGCCAGGCCTGTATCGCAACATCACCGGCAACCAGGCCTTGGCCTGGGGCCTGGTTGCTGCCGCCCAGCGCAGCGGCGCCGAAATCTTCTTTGGCAGCTACCCGATCACGCCCGCCAGCGACATCTTGCACGAGTTGGTACGACACAAAAACTTTGGCGTCCGCACGTTTCAAGCCGAAGACGAGATCGCAGCCGTTTCATCCGCCATTGGGGCCGCGTTCGCCGGCGCGATGGGTGTCACCGCGTCGAGCGGGCCGGGTATCGCGCTGAAGACCGAAGCCATCGGTCTGGCCGTGATGACCGAGCTGCCGCTGGTCGTCATCAACGTGCAGCGCGGCGGTCCCAGCACGGGGCTGCCAACCAAGACCGAGCAGGCGGATCTGATGCAGGCCATGTTTGGCCGCAACGGCGAGTGTCCGTTGCCGGTGATCGCCGCCCAGAGTCCGGCCGACTGCTTCTACGCCGCGTTCGACGCCTGGCGCATTGCCGTCCGCTACATGACGCCCGTTATCCTGCTGACCGACGGTTACATTGCCAACGGCGCCGAGCCCTGGAAGGTGCCCGACGTCGATGCACTGCCGCAGTTCACCATTAAGCATCCTCAGGCTCGAGACAACGGCGAACCATTCCTGCCATATGCCCGCGACGAGCATCTGGCACGCCCCTGGGCCGTGCCCGGAACACCCGGTTTGATGCACCGCCTGGGCGGCCTGGAGAAACAAGACATCACCGGCAACGTCAATTACGAGCCGGCCAACCACGAACACATGGTCAATCTGCGGGCCAAGAAAGTTGCGCTCGTGGCGGATGAGATTCCGCCACAAGAGGTCGACGGTCCGGCCAGTGGCAAGCTCCTTGTCATCAGTTGGGGAGGTACCTATGGCGCCTGCGCCACGGGCGTGCGGCAAGCCCGCAATCGCGGAGCTGACGTCTCGCACGTGCATTTGCGGTACCTCAATCCGTTCCCTGCGAACTTGGGGGAGATTATCCAGCGCTTCGACAAAGTGCTCGTGCCCGAGTTGAACCGGGGGCAGTTGCGAATGCTGCTGCGGGCCGAGTTCCTGGTCGACGCCATCGGCCTGAACAAGATCCAGGGTAAGCCGTTCGCGATCCGCGAAATCGTGGAGAAGATCGAAGCGGTCTTGAAGAACTAGCACCGCAAGCCGGCGGACGCAGGGGCGTCCGGACTTGCCTTTAAACACCGAAACCGATTGCAAGCATCACCAACCGCCCATCAGTGGCACTTGGGAGTGAAATGAGCACTGAAACCGCGTTGCCCGTGTTAACACCCGGCGATTTTGCCAGCGACCAGGAGGTGCGTTGGTGTCCCGGATGTGGTGATTATTCGATTCTGGCTCAGATGAAGAAGGTGCTGCCGACGCTGGGCATTCCGCCCGAGCAAACCGTGTTCATCTCGGGCATTGGTTGTTCGAGCCGCTTTCCATACTACGTGAACACGTACGGCATGCACTCGATTCACGGTCGCGCGCCGGCCGTGGCGTCGGGCGTCAAGATCTCCCGTCCCGACCTGTCGGTGTGGGTCATCACCGGCGACGGCGACGCACTGTCGATCGGCGGCAACCACCTGATGCACGCCATCCGCCGCAACCTGAACATCAACATTGTGTTGTTCAATAACCGCATCTACGGGCTCACCAAGGGTCAGTATTCGCCCACCTCGGTGCTGGGCCAGGTTACCAAGAGCACGCCCGCCGGCGCGATCGACAATCCGCTGCATCCGCTCTCGGTGGCCATTGGCTGCGAGGCCACATTCGTCGCTCGCTCGATTGACATTAACATCAAGCACCTGGCCGCCACGCTCAAGCGAGCCGCGGAGCACGTGGGCACTTCATTTGTCGAGGTCTATCAGAACTGCAACGTCTTCAACGATGGCGCTTTCGAGTACGTCACCGGCCGCGACGTAAAAGCGGAACGCACGCTCGAACTGGAACACGGCAAGCCGCTCATCTTCGGCAAGAATCGCGATAAGGGCATCCGGCTCAACGGCATGTCGCCTGAGGTGGTCGAACTGGGCAAGGGCATCAGCGAGGACGATTTGCTGTTCCACGACGAGAAGGCCGCCGAGCCGACCTTGGCCTACCTGCTCAGCCGGATGTCGCATCCCGAGTTCCCCGAGCCGATCGGCGTATTTCGCGACATCGACAAGCCTCGCTACGAAGAAGTGCTAAGCGCTCAGGTTGAAGCGGCCAAACAGCGTAGTAAGGGCGACCTCAAGGCGCTGTTCGAAAGCGGCGAAACCTGGTCGGTCAGCTAACGGCGAACCTGATTCGCCGGCGAGACGCAAACTTGGGGCCGGAGGTCGCGCGACCTCCGCCCCTTTGCTTTGGTCGCGCTCGTGGTATTCGTGAGCGAGTTCCGTCCGAACCGAACTTCGCCAGTGCCGCTCGATAAACCGTCTCAGCCGCGCACTCACTTGTCGCTGGCCGCGCCCGCGTCGGAGGTCGCCAACTTGCGAACCTCCTCATATTGCTGCTCCCAGATCCGCGAAAGTTCGCTGACCTTGTCCGGCATCGCAGTCGCCAGGTCGTGCATCTCGCCACGGTCGTTGGCCAGGTTGTAGAGTTCCCACGGCGAATCCTGGCCGGCGGCGACGATTTTCCAGTCGCCCACCCGGAGGGCTCGGTTGCCTTCGTGCAGCCACCACAGGTCGTCGTGTCGAACGGCGCCATCGCGTTTGAACTCGGCCACCAGGCTCTTACCGGGAGCAGCCGGAACAGGCACACCGTGCCACTCTTTGGGTTTGGTTCCGCCGGCCAACTCGAGCACGGTGGGAACGACGTCGACGAGGTGGGCCGGATCGTGCCGCAACTCACCCTGCGCCTTGATGCCCTGCGGCCAATGCGCAATCAGCGGCGTTGAAATGCCTCCTTCGTGTACCCAGGTCTTGTGGCGGCGAAACGGCGTGTTCGCCGCGCTTGACCAGCCGGGCCCCAAACACAAAAACGTGGCCCCCGAGCCGGGCAGTGCGCTTGCATCGTGCCCGTCACCGCGGACCATGATTTCCGCGCTCGCACCGTTGTCGCTGGCAAACAGGATCAACGTGTTTTCAAACTGGCCCATCTTTTTTAATTGTGCAATGACGCGTCCGATCTCCTGATCCATGCGATCGACCATCGCGGCATGGATCGCCATCTTTTCGGCCTGGAACGAGCGTTGCTCGTCGGTCAGTTCGTTCCAGGGAAGGGGCCGCGCAATTTCGCCGGGCCCCAGTTTCTTGCGATCCTCGGGAAAGTCGTACGGGGGACCGACCTCGCGTTCCATTGGAGGTGGAGCGTGTTCGACGATGCCCAACTCCTTGAGCCTGCGGCCGCGCGCCTGTTGGATGACGTTCCAGCCGACTCGATACCGCTCGCGGTAGCGGTCGATGTCCTCTTGCGGTGCCTGCAGCGGGAAGTGTGGCGACGTGAATGCCACGTACGAGAAAAACGGTTCACCAGCGTGCTGGGTGGCGTGCTCGCGAAGACACTGCACCGCATGATCCGCGATGGCCGTGGCCGCGTAATAGTCGTCTCGATCGACCGGAGGTAGCGGCCTATCGTCCTTGGTATGTCGTTGCGGTTTGAAAAATCGATTATGGTCTTCCAAAGAATACGAGTGATGAAAACCACTGGGCAGAATCTGGCCATCGACGTGCCATTTGCCGGAGTGATATGAGCGGTACCCGAGCGGGCCGAGCATTGCCGGTAGTAGCGGCGCCCATGCCGGACGCTGACCCCGCCCTCCCGATTTGATGCCCGGCAACGTGTCGCGGCGCACCTGCTGAGCGTAATAGCCCGTCAGCAGCGCGGCACGTGAGGGCCAACAGCGGGCCGTGTTGTAGAATTGCGTAAACCGCAAGCCATCGGCCGCCAGGCGATCCAGATTGGGCGTGGCAATTTCGCCACCGTAGCAACCTAGGTCGGAAAACCCGAGATCATCGGCTAGAATAACGACCACGTTGGGTCGGCTCGCTGCGGGAGCGGCCTGGCTGATTGCAACAAAGCGACTTGCCAACAGCCCGGCAAGCACGAACATTCCACAAGTAAAAGAACGAAACACCGCCGCCTCCGTATCAGCCGACCAAGCGAAAAGGAACCGCCCGTTGGCCAGTATGCGGTGCGTTGTGGCAGCGATCAACTGGCCAACGGTGGATTGACGGTACGACGTTTGCAGTCTGCTGCCATTCGTTCAAAGCAAGGGAGGAACCGTATATGGGTGCACAGCCACACGCAACGTCAAATCAGTGTGTAGTGGGAGTTTATGAAGGCTCAGAGACCGCGGAAACTGCTGTGCGGATTTTGCATAGCGCGGGTTTTGGACCGGCGCATACATCCGTGGTCCGCAGGCATTTCAATCCCAGCGGCGCCGTGGGCGATGAACTGAAACTCGGCGACGATTCGTTGCACGATGCCGCCATCGGCGGTGCCGTCGGCGGGGCCGTGGGTGCCGTCGGCGCGGCGGCGCTCATCTCCGTGACGGGCATCGGTTTGATTTTGATGACCGGGCCACTGGTGGCGATTACCGGTGCCATCGTGGGAGCGTTTCTGGGCGCGATGCGCGGTTGGGGCATCCACGATCAGCACATCCGCGAGTATGAGCAGCAGGTCGACGCCGGCAAGATCCTGGTGGTCGTCACGGGGGAACCACCCGAGGTCGAACGAGCCGAACACTTGCTGCGTCAAACGCAGGCATCGCACGTTAGATTGCATGCCGTCGCGGCGGACGAGTCCGGCGAAGTCGACGACCGACCGAAGTAAGGTCTTTGAGTGAGCGAGCATTAAGTTTTCGTCACACGTACGGGAAAGGAAAGATGACGGTGGAATCCAATCGACGTGACGCGGCGGAGCGCTTTCGTGAAGCCGCCAAGATTCTCCGCGGCGATGATAGCGATCTGCGGCGGCGGCTGACCGTGGCGTTCGTGAGCCAGTTGTGGGAAATCGATCCGGCTCGCGATCTGCCCCAGCACTTGCAACAGCCGTTCAAGGAGTTGCTCGTGTTGCTCACGCAAGACGAGGTAATCGGTGATAAGGGCACGATTGCCAAGGAACTCGAAAAGCTGACCGACGATCAGGTCCAGGAGATTGAGCGCGACATCCTCGACATGGAGCGCATGCTGTCGCAATCATCCTGAGTGATGTGTGGCCGCGCTGAGCTACATCGAACCCATCGCGGCTTTGTGGTATAATGCCGGCCGTTTCCATTCATTTTAAAATCGCATAAGAGGTGCGGCCGATGATTACGGTAGGAATGAACTACAAGGTCTTGCCGGGCAAGCAGCAGGACTTCGAAGGGAAGTTCGCCGCGGTATTGGCCGCGCTCAAGTCAGCACAGGGGCATACGACTTCCAATCTCTGGCGCGATGTGGCTGACGATGCATCGTACATGATCACCAGCGAGTGGTCCGACGAGCAGGCATTCACTGATTTCATCCACAGCCAGGCGTTTCGCGAGGTCACCGATTGGGGCAAGGAACAAATCCTCGCCGGCCGCCCCCAACACAAGATCTACAAGCACTAGGCCCACGCCGGAGTTTCCCCTTGCGAGGGCGGGCGCTCAGCCGCTCTTCGTTTCCGGAAGTTTGTGGCCCATCTTTTCGCGCTTGGTGGCGATGTAGCGGGCGTTGTGCTCATTGATCTTCGGGTGGATTGGCACCTGGTCGACCACTTGGAGATCGAAGCCTCCGTAAATGAAGGCGTCGGTCTTCTTGGGGTTGTTGGTGAGCAGGCGGACCTTGGTCAGGCCCAAGTCCTTGAGCAATTGGATGCCGACGCCATAGTCGCGAGTATCGGCCTTGTAGCCCAGGGCCAGGTTGGCTTCGACCGTATCGAGCCCCTGATCCTGCAGAGCGTAGGCCTTGATCTTTTCAACCAGCCCGATGCCGCGTCCTTCCTGTGGCAGATAGACCAACACGCCGGAGCCTTCCTTGGCGATCATTTCCAAGGCCTGATCCAATTGGTCGCCGCAGTCGCAGCGAAGCGAGGCCAGCACGTCGCCGGTGAAGCAGGCCGAGTGCAACCGCACCAGCGGCACCGGACCCTTGTCGGGTTCGCCCATCAACAGCACGAACGGCTGTTGGGACTCGTATTTGACGCCGTAGAAGATTATTTTGAACTCGCCGTGTCGGGTCGGCAATTTGGCTTCGGTGATGCGGTACACGAGTTTTTCGCGCACGCGGCGGTAACGGATCAGCTCCTCGATGGAGATGATTTCCATGTGGTGCTCGCGGGCCAGCCGGAACAACTGTTCGCGCAGGGCGCGATCGCCGTCGTCGCCGAGGATTTCGCACAGGGCGCCGCCCGGAGCCAGCCCGGCCATCCGCACCAGGTCGACCGCGGCTTCGGTATGTCCGGCGCGGCGGAGTACGCCCCCCTCCTTGGCTACCAGCGGAAACAAATGTCCGGGGCGAACAAAATCGCTCGGCACGCTCGCCGGATCGATGATCGAGGTAATGGCCTTGGCACGTTCCTGGGCAGTGATGCCCGTGCGGCACGACTTGTGATCGACCGGCACGGTGTACGACGTGCCGAGGAACGACGTGTTCGCTTCGACCATCGGCGCGAGCTTCAATCGCTCGGACACCTCGGGCAGAATCGGCATGCAAAGCTGGCCCCGGCCGTGGGTGATCATGAAATTGACGACCTCGGGCGTCACCTTTTCGGCGGCGCAGATAAAGTCGCCCTCGTTCTCGCGATCCTCGGCATCGACCACGATGATGATCTCACCGCGTGCGATCGCCTCGATGGCCGCTTCAATCGTCGAAAACCCACCACCCATGAAATCGCCCGTCCACGCAAGAGAAAAGGAAGCCGAAGGGACGTTCGCAAGCTCCAAAACGCCCCGCCCCAAGCGGCATGCAACATGTATTATAGGAGACTGCCCGAGAGGTGCCCACCCAGTGACGTTTCGCGTCCAACCGGCCGCAAATTCGCCCCGAAAGCCTGATTCTGAACTATCGTTTCGCCGGATCCCAGTGCGGATACTCTTCCGGTAGCACGAATCGTTGCAAGCGGCGCTGGCCGCGGAGCAGGATCACCGAATTGGGAATGCCGACCGGAAGCTGCGTGAGTAAGCGGTGCAGGTCGTCAACGCTGGTTACTGGCTCCTCGCCCAGACTCACGATCAAGTCGTCGGCTTCGAGTCCTGCCTGATCGGCCGGGCCCTCGGGCTCGACGGCGACCACTTCCACGGCCGATTCCTGCGTCAGGTGATGCAGTCGCGCGAGCGGTCGAGCCAGCGGCACGGCACGGCCGTGCAACCCCAGATATCCGCGTACGACGCGGCCGTGCTGCATGAGCTGCGGCAGAATGTGCTTGGCGGCGTTGATCGGAATGGCGAAGCAGATTCCCTGCGCCGACTGGATGATCGCCGTGTTGATGCCAATTACGTTGCCTCGGCTATCGACCAGCGGCCCGCCACTATTGCCGGGATTCAAGGCGGCGTCGGTTTGAATGACGTTGTCGACCAGATGGCCGGTGATGCTTCGTAGTGTGCGCCCCAAAGCGCTGACGACGCCGGCGGTCAGCGTTGAGTCGAAACCGAATGGGCTGCCGATGGCCACAGCCAATTGGCCCACGCGCAGGCGCGTCGAATCGCCCAAGGGGGCGTAGGGCAAGTCTGACGCGTCGGCCTGCACCACGGCCAGGTCGGTCCAGGGATCGGCTCCCACGACGCGGCCCGGCAACTCGCGGCCGTCACCGGTTCGCACGCGGACTTCCATCTGTCCTTGAATGACGTGATGATTCGTGAGCAGAAACCCGTCGGGAGTGAACAGCACGCCGGAACCCGATCCGCCACGCCGGCCGCGCGGCGCCGGATATTGACGACCGCGGGCATCAGCGCCTCGGCCACACGCACAACCACCTGTGAAAACGCATCGAGCGCCGCGGCTTCCTCGCGCGGGTCGGGCCGTTCGGGCTGCTCGGAATTTGGCGGAATGGTGTTGTCATTATGGACGAAGCGAAGCCGGGACATGGCCAACCCTCCCATGAATGCAATTGGACTGCATCCATTGTAGAGCCGACGGTCAAGCGGCTGGTTCGGCAGGCGGACAGACCGGGGTACTGCCAGCAGAGACACGCGGCGTTTCGTCAAGGGACTGGCTTTCTATCGCCGCCCGCAATATCGCGACCAGCAACCGCCGCACGGCCTGCTCGCGAGCGCGGTGCCGCATGGTTCTGAGCAATGCCTGCTCGCGGGCTTGCCCGTTGCGAACCCGGCATAGCCGGCAGGGCATGTAGACTCGGGCGCCGCAAGTTGGGCAGCGCTCGATGGGGCCCTGCGGTTCGCCGTCGTCGGCACGGTGTTGTCGACGCGCTTCGTAGTCGGGCCGCTTGCCACTGGCAATGGCATCGACGACGCCCCGACTTACGCCGAGGGCTTTCGCGATCTTCCGCTGCGAAAGCCGGCCTTCGGCAAGCAACCGTTCGATTTCCTTGACTTTCCCGAATGCCAACATGATGCAAGTCTCCTCTCGCCGCGGCAAAAGCGCGGCCGATTGCCAGTTGATTGCCAACGCCGTCAGTCGTCCGCCTCTTCGACCTCGATCCAAAAGTCGCCGTGCTCGGGGAGCGGTTCTTCGTCGAAGTCGTCCGGCTCCCAATCCGCTTCTCGCAGCGGCTCGCCCGACCATTCGTCGTCGGCGTCGGGATGCCACGCATCCGGCTGGTTTGCCGAGTGCGAATGAGCTCCATCTGCAGGTTGGTTGTGGTTTTTCATGCCGACTTTCCACCCGCTTTGCCCCACAGCCCCGCGGGGAGCCGCGGTTCTTTTTCGTTAATCACGACAGGTGGCATCCTAGCGCAAAAAATGGCCATATTTCAACCATAATTTCGATCATAATTTTGGACTATTTTTCCGCTGGTCTCCGGCCCGCTGGAGGGCGAATCTCCAGAAAAACTACGGCAATTATGTCGACAAATTGACGTGCAAGATGTAGTATGGGCGTCATCCGGCCGACCATCCCGGTCGGAGAAATAGCAATGGATCGTGCCACAATTGTGAGCAAACTTATGACTCTGGAACCCTACCGTCCTGAACGTTTGGACGACCTGACATTGCGACTGCTCGATGTGGCCGCTCAGCTGCGGCGAATGGCCCAGTTGGCACGCGAGGCGGAATTGCCGGCCGTGGAATTACATGACCGTAAGGCGCTGGAATGGATTGAGAAACTTGAGAAGTGGGGCGTGGGTGCGGAGTCCGACCTGCATCGCCAGGCAACATTGGCCAAATCCGCCCGCAAAGCCAGGCAAGTGCAAGGTCGCTCGCGCTGATGCGGTCGGCTGCATTGGAGTTTACGCGCGGCGAAGCGTGGCCAGGCCGCGGTGGTAAACTGTGGCGCCTGGTCCTGTCCCGGCGGCTACAACGCTTCGGGCGGAGTGCGCCGCAATCGTCCAGCCGAACTTGGATGATGGTCGATCAATGGGTTGGCGACATTATGCACCAGCCCTACCGCGCAGAGCGCACCCATGACCGAACTGCTCGACCATCTGATGACCCTGGCATTCCTGGCGGTGTGGATCATGATCGCCAGCGAACTTGTGAGTCGCTACGGTCGGGAATCGCGGCTGGGACTCAGGTTGGACTCCTCGAAAGCCCGCTCGCGGCGATACTAAAACCAGCGCTGCTTGTCGACGACGTTGGCCAGCGGCGCACCGTGCACGAATCGCTGAATGTTGTCGAGCAGCACTTCCAGATGCCGACTGGCGATGCGGGGACTTTGGCCAGCCACGTGCGGCGTCAGGATGACGTTGGGAAACTTCCACAACGGATGCTCGGCCGGCAGCGGTTCGATTTCAAAGACGTCGAGCCCTGCGCCGGCAATTTCGCCGGCAGTCAGCGCCGCCACCAGGTCGTCGAGATTGACGATTGCCCCGCGACCGATGTTGATCACCACGCCACTTTCGCGCATTGCCTGAAACTGCGGCCGGCGAAACATCTGTTCGGTCTGAGGCGTGTGCGGCGCGGCTATGATCACGAAGTCGCTGGCGGCCAAAAGCTCGGTCAGACGCTCGGGCCCCCACAGTTCGCTTACGGCTGCTGGCGTTTCCGACACCACAGGATCGACGGCCAGCACGTGCATGCCGAACGTCGATAGCCGCTGGGCAATCTCGCGCCCGATGTGCCCCAGGCCTACGATTCCGGCGGCCAGGTCTCCGAGGTTCTGATGCGCGCGGTCGATGGCATTCAGGATGCCTGGGCCGGTGGAAAACGAGACTCGCTCGCGCTCGCCGCCGACCGGCTCCCACCGGCCAGACATCTGCTGGCGAATGTAAACGTGCAGGTTGCGGGTGAAGCAAAGCATCATGCCCAGGACGTGCTCGGCGATGGCGTCGGAGTACAACCCCCGCATGTTCGTGAGTACCACCGGGTGCTCGATCAACTCGGGAAACAGATAATGTTCGAGGCTCGCCGTCGGTGATTGCACCCAGCGAAGGCGTTGGGCGGCTGCCAGAAGCTCCGGTGTCAGCTTGCCGAAGAAGGCGTCGGCCGTGACGATTTCGGCGAGCGCTTCGTCGGCGCTAGCGGCGTTGACGACCTGCATGGCCCCGGCGGCCGCGACGATCCGGCCAAAACGCTCAGGTTCGACCGCCGGATGCATCACAAGTTTCATGGGCTCGTTCACCGCGTGCGAGGGATTCAGAATGCGTGGGGCGAATTCTAACAGGTGCGCGTCATCTTCGAAATCGCAGCGTTACCGCAGCTTTCTTGCGGTTCGTTCTGGTGGGCGGTAGATTGACCCGGGCGCGGTGCAGCATTTCAACGGGGGAGGTTTTTCTCATGGCGGTTGTCGATGGCGGCACATTGGTCGGTCGGGTGCTGGGCGAGCAGCAAGTCAAGTATCTGTTTGCGATCAACGGCGGACACCTGTTCCCGATTCTGGCCAACCTGAACAACAACGGCATCAAGCTGATCCACATGCGGCACGAGCAGGCCACCGCCTATGCCGCCGATGCCTATGCCCGCGTCACCGGCAAGCCCGGCGTGTGCTGCGTGACGGCCGGCTGCGGTCTGACCAATGCCGTGACCGGGCTGTGCGTGGCCGGGCTGACGGGTAGTTCGGTCGTCTGCATTTCGGGCCAACACCCTGTGGGGGAAGACGGGCTGGGCTCGTTTCAGGAGGCCTATGGCGCCGAAATCTGCAAGTCGTTCAGCAAGTTTACGCACCGCGTGCTCGACTGGTATCGAATTTCGTTCGACGTGCGACAGGCGTTTCGCCAGGCGATGCTGCCGCCGCAAGGCGTTTCGGTGCTCGATATTCCGACCAACGTCCTTTACCACCAGGAAGAGGAAACCGACCAGGTGCCCGGCGCGAAGGTCTACGAGCCGGACCAGCTCCGCTCGCAAGGAGATCCGCGCAGCATCGAGCGCGTGGCCGATATGCTCGCCCATGCCGAGCGGCCGCTGCTGGTGGGCGGCGATGGTGTGTTCTGGTCGGATGCCGCCGCCGAATTCGGCGAATTGGCCGAACTGACCCGCACTCCCACCTACACCCGCCGCGCCGGCCACGGAGCCCTGTCCGAAGAAAACCCGCTGGCGATTCAGGGGGCCTGGAAAAAACCGTTCTCGGGAAGGGCTGATCTGGTGATCGCGGTTGGTTTTCGGTTTTGGAGCGGCGAGAAGTTCGGCCAGCCGCCCACCTGGACCGACAAGGCGACCTACGTGCAAGTCGACGCCACGCCGGCGCGGATCGGTTGGCAGGTGCCTGCCGAGGTGGCCGTGGTCGGCGATCCGAAGCTCGTCCTGCGACAATTGATTGACGCCGTCAAGGCGCGCCAGCGAGATTTTGGCGATCGCAAGAACGCGGCCTGGCTGGAAGAGGTCAACACGGCCCGCGAGAACTTCCGCAAGCTGGTTCGCGAGCGGGCGGAAAAAGTGCGCGCCGAAATGCCGATCCATCCAGATCGCTTGATGAGCGACCTGGTAAGCATCGCTGACAAGGATGCAACGATCGTTGTCGATAGTTTCACGCTCTCGGGATATGTGAGCCATCATTGGACGGTGCGCTTCCCCGGACAGATCGTCGATGCTGGACCGCTCGCGCCGGTGGGCCATGGCATCGGGATGGCAATCGGTGCTCAGCTCGGTCGGCCCGGCAAGCAGGTGATTGTGGTCATCGGCGACGGCGGCCTGGGTATTGGCGGCTGGGACATGGAAACGGCGGCCAAGTACAACATTCCGGTCATCGCCGTGCTGTGGAACAACAGTTCCTGGGGCCCGAGCTTCGAGCAAATGCCGATGCTCAAGGGCCGCACCGACCCGTTCGACATGATTCCCGGCATTCGCTACGACCGCATCTTCCAGGAGCTTGGTTGCCACGGCGAACACGTCGAGCAGCCCGACGAAATCATTCCGGCGCTCAAGCGGGCGTTGGCCTCCGGCAAGCCGGCGTTGATCAACGTCGTGGGCGATAAGCGAATTGGCCACCCGACGCTCGGCGGCAATCTGCTGGGCTCGACGCAAGTATGACCGACGGCGACCCGACGGAGCGAGGTATGCGTGTGATCATGATGGGCACCGGGCCGTTCGCGGTGCCGACGTTTCGGGCGCTCTACGACTCGCCGCACGAAGTGCTGGCGTTGTTCACCCGGCCCGATCGACCGCAAAGGGGACGAACTAAAACGCCGCCCAACCCGATGCGGGTCATGGCCCTCCAGCATGGCACGCCCGTGCACGAACCGGAAAGCATCAATTCGTCCCAGGCGCGAATGGTACTCGCCAGCTACCGCCCCGACATTTATGTCGTTTGCGATTACGGTCAGATTTTGAAGCCCGCGGCGCTGGAGATTGCCCGCTTTGGCGGCATCAACCTGCACGCTTCGCTGCTGCCCAAATATCGCGGCGCGGCGCCGATTAACTGGGCGCTCTACCACGGCGAGACGGAAACCGGCGTGACCGTCATTCACATGACGCCACAGCTCGACGCCGGTCCGGCCATTGCCCAAGGCCGGATGGAAATCGGTCCGGACGACACCGCGACCGACATCGAACCGCGCCTGGCGGAAATCGGCGCGCCGCTGGTTCTGCAAGCGCTCACGGCCATCGCGGACGGTACCGTCAAGCCCATCGAACAGGATGCCTCGCAAGCGACACGTGCCCCGCGGCTCACGAAAGAGCTAGGCGAAGTCGATTGGACGCGTCCTGCGGCGGCCATTAAGAACCAGGTGCGGGCATTGCAGCCCTGGCCCAAGACGTACACCTTCTGGCACCGCGCCGGCGGCGAACCCGTGCGGTTGATTCTGGACCGCGTGCGAGTTGCCAACACGAGCGGCGCGCCGGGTACGGTGCTAGAGGCCGAAGGGGAGCGGCTGTTGGTTGCAGCCGGTGACGGGGCGCTCTTGATCGAAGCCCTTCAGCCGGCCGGCAAGCGCTCGATGTCAGCGGCTGAGTTCCGGCGCGGAAATCCGATTCGGCCGGGCGATCGGTTGGGAGCGGAATAAGGGTTCAGTCGACGCCGCGGCGACGCGACGAGAGCAAGTGTTGGGAGAATCCCCGGGCAAAGCCGGGGGCTAACCTGGCGTGCTAATTCCGGCTGGCTTCCGAGCCCCCTGCTCGGCTAAAATGAGATGCTTCACCGCGTGCTAACACCGGCTGCCGCTTGAATTTCGCGTTTTTTCCCGCCCTGCTCCGCCCATGGCCAAACAGCTCTACATCGAAACGGTCGGCTGCCAGATGAATATGCTGGACAGTGAGCTGGTGGTGGCCAGTTTGCGGAAGGCGGGCTACGAAGTCGTCGACTCGCCGAAACAGGCCGACACGATTCTGTTCAATACGTGCAGCGTGCGGCAGCATGCCGAGGACAAGATCTATAGCGCCCTCGGCCGACTCAAGCATGCCAAGAAGCACAACCCGAATAAAATCATCGGTGTGCTAGGGTGCATGGCCCAGAAGGACCAGCGGCTGATCTTCGAACGGGCTCCTTACGTCGATTTGATTGTCGGCCCGGGGCAGTTGCACCAGATTCCCGAACTCATCGAAAAGATCAGCCAGGGAGCCGGACCACAGTTGGAAGTGAGCCTCGACCGCAAGGCCGGCAGCCGCACCGAGGTCGAACAGAGCTTCGAGAGCTACGATCCACTGCGCGATCCGACGATGCGGCCGACGCCGTTTCAGGCGTTCCTGCGGATCATGATCGGCTGCGACAAGTTTTGCACCTATTGCATCGTGCCCAGCGTGCGGGGCCCGGAACAGAGCCGGCCTGCGGCGCACATTCTGGCCGAAGCCCGGCAACTGGCCGACGAAGGGTGCCGCGAAATCACGCTATTGGGTCAAACCGTCAACAGCTACCGGCACACGGCCGATGGCCGCACCTGGCGGATGAGCGATCTACTGACGGAATTGCAAGCGATCGACGGCATCGACCGCATCAAGTTCGTGACGAACTATCCGAAGGATATGACCGACGATTTGCTTCAGGCGGTACGCGATCTGAACAAGGTGTCGCCTTACCTGCACGTGCCGGCCCAAAGCGGCTCGAATCGGATGCTCGAGCGGATGAAGCGAGGCTACACGGTTGAAAACTACCGCGAGATGATGGGCCGTATCCGCGCCACGATTCCCGACGCCACGGTGACTAGCGACTTCATCGTTGGATTTTGCGGGGAAACCGACGACGACTTTGCCCAGACGGTGGAGCTGGTACGCGAGTCGCGATTCAAGAACAGCTTTATCTTCAAGTACTCCGAACGCCCAGGCACCAAGAGCGCAACTTTACCCAGATGACGTGCCCGAGGAAGTGAAGAAACGCCGCAACAACCAGTTGTTGGCGATTCAGAACGCGATCAGCGAAGAGGACAACCAGCCGCTGATCGGCCGGCACGTGCAGGTATTGGTCGAAGGCCTCAGCAAGAACGCCCAAAAGCAGGATGAACGAAGCGAGGTGGCGCAGCTCGTGGGGCGCACGCACTGCGACCGGATCGTGGTGTTCGATGGCAATCGCCGCCAGATTGGGCAATTGCTGGATGTGGCCGTCTATGACGCCAACGCCTTCACGCTTTTTGGCAGCGTGGTAACGGCGCACGTCGGGCCCGAGGTGTACAGTTTGTAGAGAGTCCGCGTTCGTATTCGTCGGTGAATTAGCCACTCGCAGCGTTTGATGCGCGTCGAAGATCTCCATCGCTACCTGGACAACCCGGCCGAGGCCGCGGCCTGGCTCCGCGCGCTGGGCGTCCGCGATGTCGATCGCGCGCACGGCAACCTGGTTCGTATCGCCACGGCCGGCGTCACGCTCGACCTGCTGGCCGTCATCTGCGACCAATTGGCCGAGCAGCTACCCGCTTCAAGCGACGCGGACATGGCGCTCAACAACCTCGAACGGTTCGTGGCCAGCGCGCGCAATCCGCTGTCGTTGGCCGCCCTGTTCGAGCGCGATGTCGAAGCGCTGCCGATCCTGTTGCAAATCTTCGCCACCAGCCAGCATTTGAGCGACGTGCTGATTCTGGACGGCGAAAGCTACGACCTGTTGCGGATTACCGAAGGGCAGCCGGTCGCCCGCGAGTATTTGGTTTCGGAACTGTCGGCCGAAATCGATACGCTGGCCGACGACGAAGCAGCCGTGGCCGCGACCCTACGGCGTTTCAAGCGCCGCGAAACGCTGCGCATCGCTTACGGCGACATTATCCGCGGGCAGCCGGTCAGCACCGTCACCCGGCAGATTTCGTACCTGGCCGATGCAATGGTCGAGGCGGCCCTGCGGGGTGCCCAGCGGCGGATTGCCGGCCGCCCCGGTGGTTCGCGATTGAGCGTCGATCCGGGGCGATTCGTGGTGCTGGCGCTCGGCAAGCTCGGCGGCAGCGAATTGAACTATTCGAGCGACATCGACCTGATGTTTCTCTACGATCCGCCGCGCGGCATTGATCCGATGCGGCAGCACAGCGTCAGCGAATACTATTTGCGGCTGGTGCGCGAAATTGTCAAACTGCTCACCGAGAACACCGAACTGGGAAGCGCGTACCGAGTCGATCTGCGCCTTCGCCCGCAAGGCAACGCCGGGCCGATGGCCGTGGCCTACGATGCTGCCCTGCACTACTACGACGTGTCAGGCCGCACCTGGGAACGCCAGGCGATGGTCAAGGCACGCCCTATCGCCGGCGATTTGGAATTCGGCGGCGAGTTTCTCGAACAGCTCGAACCCTGGATCTATCGCCGCTATCTGAGCCGGGCCGACATCACGGGTATCAAGGCCCTCAAGCGGCGCATCGAGCATCGCACGCGGGACGACGGAGGTGACGCCCTCAACGTCAAAACCGGACACGGCGGCATTCGCGACATCGAGTTTGTGATCCAGTTCTTGCAGTTGCTCAACGGGGGTGATTTGCCCGCGCTTCGCACCGGCAATACGCTCGAGGCTATTTTGCAGCTCGAACAGTGCGGCTGCTTGACGGCCCAGGAACGGGCTTTGCTTGAGGACAATTATTCGTTTCTCCGCAAGATCGAACATCGGCTGCAGATCATGTTCGACCTGCAAACGCACGTCATGCCGAGCGAACCAGACGAGCTGCGCAAGGTGGCCATTCGCCTGGGGTATGCCGATGGCGGCACGCAAACCGCACTGGTCGCGTTCGAAGCTGACTACAAGAACAAGACCGAGCTGAACCGCAAGATTCTCGACCATCTGTTGCACGATGCCTTTAGCGACGACGCGCGCACCGAGCCGGAGAGCGACCTGGTGCTCGACCCCGAGCCGGCACCCGAGCAGATTGCCGAGATTCTGGGCGCGTATAAGTTTCGCGACGTGCAGCAGGCATATCGCATTCTGATGGAGCTGTCGACCGAGAAGATTCGCTATCTGTCGACGCGCCGCTGCCGGCACTTTCTGGCGGCGATTGCTCCGCAGCTGCTGGCGGCAATAGCCGAAACGCCCGATCCCGACTCGACGCTCAACAACCTGAGCAAGGTGAGCGATTCGTTGGGAGGCAAAGGTGTGTTGTGGGAACTGTTCAGCTTCAACCCACCGACGCTAAAGCTGTACGTCACGCTCTGCTCATCAAGTCAGTATCTTTCGGGCATTTTGATCAGCAACCCCGGCATGCTCGACGAATTGCTCGATAGCCTGCTACTTGATCGGTTGCCGACGATGGAGGTGCTGCGCGCGACGTTGGCCGAGCTGTGCCGCGGGGCAGAGGACATCGAGCCGGCGTTGCACAGTTTCAAGAACGCCCAACAATTGGGCGTTGGCGTGCGCGACATCCTGCGAAAGGAAAAGATCGAGGCGGTCACCGGCGCGCTATCGGACATCGCCCAGGTATGCCTCGAGCAGATTACACGGCAGGAGTTCGGCCGGCTGACCGCCAAGCTTGGTCGGCCAACCGTCGGCGACGAGGGTAGTGATCGCCCCGATTGCGAACTGATCATCCTGGCAATGGGCAAGTTCGGCGGGCGCGAGCTGAATTACTACAGCGATTTGGACCTCGTCTTTCTCTACGAGGCCGACGGGCTGACCGTGCCGTCGCGGCGCACGCGGCGCGACGAAACAACGAACAATCAGCATTTCTTCAGCGAGCTTGCACAGCGAATCATCAAGGTAGCCAGCCAACTGGGGCCCTACGGCCGGCTGTACGAGATCGATCCACGGCTGCGGCCGACGGGGCGGAGCGGTCCGCTGTCGACCTCATTGGCCGAGTTCGCTCGATATTTCGGGTCGGAACAGGGGCAGCTGTGGGAGCGGCAGGCGCTGTGCAAAGCGCGGGTTGTATACGGCTCGCCGCGGGCCGCCGAGCTGGCCGTCGATGCGATCCGCCAGGCGGCCTTTTCACCCGAGTGGAGGCCGGAGAACGCCGACAGCATCTGGCAGATGCGTAAGCGGCTGGAAGTAACGGCCACACCCGGCAACCTCAAGCGCGGCCCCGGCGGCCTGGTCGATATTGAATTCCTGGTGCAGATGCTTCAGCTCAAGAACGCCGCGCACAAGCCCGAGATCGCGCTGCCGGGGACGCTCGACGCGCTGCACGCTCTGCACGCCGCCGGTCTCGTCAACCGCGACGACTACAGCTTCTTTGTCGACAGCTACCGGTTCCTGCGCACCATTCAGGCTCGCTTGCGCCTGATGAGTACCACGGTGCGCGACGATCTGCCCGACGAGCCGCGCGAGCTAGCCAAGCTCGCCGGACTATTGGGCTACACGGGTCCGGAAGGCCTGATGTACGACTGCCGCCGCTACACGACAGAAAACCGAAGGCGCGCCGAGCGGTTGTTTGGCGGCGTGGAGAAATAGTCGGCTTCAATGATCGCTGCCGACGAAATATTCAACCGACTATCTGGCACCGTCGATCGGGGCAGAGTTTTCAAGGATCTGGCTCGCGTACTGGATCGAATACCCGGAGCGGTGGAGCCGGTCAAGAAAATGGTGCCTCGCTACGGTCAGCTCTAGCTTTCGCCGGGCGATGCGAGTCTTCGGCTTCGAGACTTCTTCTTCGCGTTTCCCGTCGCTCGGTTCCGGGGTGGATTTCGCGGCTTCAGGCTGGTGTGCCGGGTCGACACGGACGAGTTCGTCGAGCCGGACGGTATCCCGCGCAAGTTGTAGCTGGGCGTGTTTGACTTGCGCTAACTCCTGGAGATCGCCGATTGTCAGCGAAAACATCTCCGAAAGACGCGACGAGTCGCCCGAAGGGGGAGCGCCTGCTCCAAACGGGCTGAGCGATTGCGTCGCGGTCGGAGTCGATACGGCTTGACGCATCACCCGCGGCGGCCGCTGTGAATTGGCGATACTCCTCGCGCACCGTCTCCAACCGCGACTTGAATTGGTAGAACTGTTCGCGGGCCTGGGCTTCGACGTTGGCTTCGCCACCTGGGTCGCCGGTGCGGTAGAGTCTATAGACTTTTTGCCAGGTGCGCCGCGAATTGTCGAGCGCTTCCTGGGCGATGAGCAAATTGGCTTCCAGCCGCAATCTCTTTCGCTGCCTTTCGTCCTTGCAGAGCGCGGTGGCGTGTCGCGCGAATGATACTTCCGCTTCGGCCAGGCGGCGCTGCGCTTCGAGCAATTGGCCGATCGAAACATCGCCCGCGTCGAAATCTTTGGACAAGTTCTGCAACTCTAGCCTGGCAATCTCGCGGCGTTTGGATGCCGCTTGCACGGGGTCGAGAGCACTTTTCACCAGGTCGCGCATCTGCTGCTCGACTTGCTCCCGCGACAACTCCACTTGCCAATCCTTGCCAGCTTGCCCCTCGATGAACTTGCCGCCCGGAGAAGGTTGGTGATCGGACTCGGGTGCGGTCGCATCGGCCTTCGAATCCGGGGGAGTTTCGGACGGGGGCGCAGCGGCGGTTTCGGTCGCTGCAGTGCTCGGCACACCTGTCGGCTCGGCCCACAGCGTGCGGACCGAGAGCGGCAACACGGCCAGGGCAAGCACGAGCAGAACCAGACGCGAGTGCCACGCGGCGCGACGGGCGGGTAGGGGCTCTAGTATCATCTCGATCCTCCTTGAAACATGGCTGAATTGGGAAAAGCCGCTGGCTCCCAGCGGTAGCGGCTGAGACGTGCCGGAGAGGTAATCGATCGTGGCCACCAGGGCCTCGGCGTAGGCGTGCGGTGCGGCCGGCAGTCGGGTCACCACTTCCGCGTCGCAGCAATGTTCGGCGGCTTGCTCGGCCTGGCGGCGAGCCCACCAGGCGCTCGGTAGCCACCAGTACAGCGCGAGCACCACGAGTTCGACGAGCTTGACCAGGTGATCGCGGCGTCGGAGGTGTACTAGCTCGTGCATCAACAGCGCCGTTCGCTGCGGGAGCGATAGACCACGCATTAGACGCGTCGGCAAAAGGATCGTGGGCCGACCGAACAACGCCCACACCAGCGGCGGGACGCGGCGGCGAGTCAATCGCAAGTCGGGCACTCGCCGCAGGCCAAGCTGCTTGGCCATCGCGCACACCTCCGCCTGCAAGTTGGCCGGGGCCCGACGGGCCCCGTTGAGTAGCACCACGAACCGCCGGATCCGCCGTACCGCGAGAACCGTCCAGACGACTGCACCCAGCAGCCAAAACAAGAATATTGCCGGCGTGATCAAGTCCCAAAGTGGTGCCGGGTTCGCGGACGGCGGTGTTTCGAGTTCGGCGATTTGTGGCGTCGCCAATTCCATCGCGACGAATTTCAAGCGTTGGCTCGCATCTGGCGGCGACGTGAACCGATCGGCCGAACCCCGTAACCAATCGATCTCCAAAGACTCCTCCGCTGGCGCGATCGCCCGTAGCGTCCCGAGCGGGGCGTTCCATAGCGGTGGGGCGAGCAATTTGGCTAGCACCAGCAGCCACACGGCAAATGCCAGGCGCGGCCGCATCCGGCGGGTGGCAACCCATGCCAACGCCGCCAGCGCTGTGGTGACCAGCGCGTTGGAAATCCCGATTTCCAGCCAGGTGGTGATCATTTTTTCCTCGCGGATGAGGGCTTCTTGCGGTGGTCGTCGAGCAGCTTCTGCAAATGGGCACGCTCGGCCTTAGAAAGCGAGAGCCGGCGCACCAGCTGGTTCAGCACCGGCACAAGCGAACCGTCGCACAGCCGATCGGCAATCTGCTGCAAGTGGTCGTCGATCAGCTCTTCGCGCTCCACGACCGCGAGATACACGTGCGGCGACTGTGACCGATCGCGGGTGACGCATTGCTTGGCTTCCAGCCGTTCGAGCAGCTTTTGCACCGTGGCATAGTCGGAAGTCGACTGCCCTGGGTAGAGCTGGGCCGTGAGCTGCCGAATCGTTTGCGGCCCGATTTCCCAGAGCGGCTCAATGACGGCAAACTCGGCGTCGGTAAGACGAACATTCCGTGGTGACAAAACAGGCTCCCTCCAGTAAGACGATTTGTCTTGATAGAGAATAAGACAATTCGTCTGATAAGGTCAAGAGCGGTTTTCTGGCAGCGATCGTTCCAGTTCACTCCAACCGCAAACTCCGCCATTTATTTCTGCCGAACCACTCTCCGCAATGAAACCACGGCGAACTTGTCCGCCAAGCGGCTGTCCTATCCAATGCCTGCTGGCTTTTACGACCCGAGGAAGCTGCCATGCCCGTGGAATCTGGTGCGCCAAAGTTGGGAACGCCGACGTCGGTGGGGGAGGCGTTTTTGCTCGAAAGCCGGCAGAGCTTGCAGGGGTCGCTGGCAAAGATCGCGCATTGTCTTGAGCAGCTTGGCCAGGAGGACGTGTGGTGGCGGCCGTTTGACGAAGCCAACAGCATTGGGAACATCGTCCTGCATCTGTCGGGCAACGTGCGGCAGTGGATCTGCGATGCGCTGCTGGGGCGGCCCGACCGGCGGAATCGGGCGGCGGAGTTTTCAGCGAGACGCCAAATCGCCAAAGACGAGCTCTTGGCCCGGCTGCGTGAGACACTGGCCGACGCGGACGCCGCGATTGCGAGCTTTCCAACATCGCGGCTGCTGGAACCGCTGCGCATGCAAGGTTTCGACGTCAGCCCACCGGTGGCCATCTACGACGCCGTCAGTCATTTAGCCGGGCACACACAACAGATCGCGTACATCACGCGACTGCGGTTGGGCGAGCAGTACCGGTTTCAATGGACGCCGACAAAAGAGCAGGGGGGATAGACACTCGACGTTTCTTTCGGCTGCCAGCAGGGCTCACGCAAATTGGCGCAGCCGGGTACAATTGTCGCTTTCGCATACCATCGTCTATCGAGCCCTGAGGCAGATTCAAGAATCGTGGTCGACAGCAATTCATCGACAAAGCCGACATTTGCAAAACGCAAGATTTTGGTGACTGCCGCCCTGCCCTACGCCAACGGGCACATCCACCTGGGGCATCTGGTCGAGTACATCCAGACCGACGTTTGGGTGCGCTTCCAGAAGCTACGCGGGCACGAGTGCATTTACCTTTGCGCCGACGACACGCACGGCACGGCCATCATGATACGCGCCCGGCAGGAAGGGCGCAGCGAAGAAGCCCTGATCGCCGATATGCAGTGGGCGCACATTCGCGACTTCGAACAGTTTCAGATCCATTTCGACAACTACGGCAGCACGCACAGCGCGGAGAACCGCGCACTGTGCGGCGAGATCTGGTCGAAGTTGCGCCAGGCGGGCCTGGTGCACGAAAAGGAAGTGACGCAACTGTACGACGTCGAGGCCGGCACGTTTCTAGCCGATCGGTTCGTCAAGGGAACATGCCCCAATTGCAAGTCTCCCGACCAGTACGGCGATAGCTGCGACAAGTGCGGGGCCACCTACAGCCCGGCGGAACTCATCGACCCCAAGAGCACGCTCTCGGGCAGCACGCCGGAGGTCCGTTCGGCGGATCACTTGTTCGTGCAGATCGAACAGCTGCATGACTTCCTACACGAGTGGACGCAAAGTGGCGGTCACTTGCAACGCGAGATTTCGAACTACCTGGCCGGTCACTTCCTGGGCGAAGAGCTACGCGATTGGGACGTCTCGCGTCCGGCACCTTACTTCGGCTTCGAGATTCCCGACAGCCCCGGCAATTACTGGTACGTCTGGTTCGACGCGCCGATCGGCTACATGGCCTCCACGGCCCAGTGGTGCCAAAAGCACGAGCAGCAATTCGACGACTGGTGGCGGGGCGGCAAGGCCGAAGTGCATCACTTCATCGGCAAGGACATTACCTACTTTCACACGCTGTTCTGGCCCGCGATGCTCAAGACGGCCGGCTTTAACCTACCGACGAAGATTCACGTGCATGGGTTCTTGACCGTCGACGGCGAAAAGATGTCGAAGACCAAGGGAACCTTCGTCCGCGCGGCAACCTATCTAAATCATCTCGACCCGGTCTACCTGCGGTACTACTACGCTTCGAAACTCGGTCCGGGCTTGGACGACTTGGATTTGAATCTCGATGAGTTCGTCAACAAGGTGAACTCCGACCTGGTGGGCAAAGTGGTGAACCTGGCCAGTCGCACGGCCAAGTTCGTGAAAGACACCGGGCTCTCGCCAACGTATCCCGACGATGGCGGGCTGTTTGCCGCAGCCGCGGCCGAAGGAGATGCGATTGCCGCGGCGTACGAAGCTTGCGACTACAATCGCGCGATGCGGCTGATCATGGCGCTGGCCGACAAGGCAAATCAATACGTCGACGGCGTTGCACCCTGGAAGCTCAAGAACGACACGGCGCGGGCGGTCGACTTGCAAAACGCCTGCACAATCACACTCAATCTGTTCCGGCAGCTGGTGATTTACCTGGCGCCGGTGCTGCCAAGTCTGCGCGAGCAGACCGACGGACTTTTTGGCAGTGGGGTCGCCTGCTGGGAAGACGCCGCCAAGCCGCTGGTGGGCGTTTCGATTAACGAATTCAAACACATGATCAAGCGCGTCGAGCCGAAGCAGCTCGAAGCGATGATCGCCGAAAGCAAAGAGGAGTTCAAAGTGACCGAATCAACCGCCGAACAACCCGAGGATAGCACCGCCGCTTCCGTTGCCGCCCAGGCCGATAGCGCCGCGGCCCTCGAAGCCGAGCCGTTGGTGGCCGAGCAGATTTCGATCGACGATTTTACGAAAATCGATCTGCGTGTGGCCCGCGTGGTGAACGCCGAGGCAGTGCCCAAGGCCAAGAAGCTGATTAAGCTCACGCTGTCGCTTGGCGGCGAGCACCAGCGAACCGTGTTCGCGGGCATCAAAAGTGCCTACGAGCCCGAGAAGCTAATTGGCCGGCTGGTGGTCGTGGTGGCGAACCTGGCGCCTCGGCAAATGACGTTTGGCCTGAGCGAGGGAATGGTCGTGGCGGCCGGCGCCGGCGGTCAGGAGATTTACTTGTTGAGCCCCGACTCGGGCGCAAAGCCGGGACAACGGGTCCATTAGCCCGCGCGGTTGCGTTCAACGTCACCGTGCTAGCGGTACGGCTTCCACTCCGGCAGATCGCGCTTTGCCTCGCGCGGCCCGATCAGCGGCTGGTCCGGGCGGCCGCGGCGATCGGCGGTATCGATTTTGCGCGGCCTTTCGTCTATCGCGGGCACGCGGATTTCCGCGCGTGCGGGGCGTTTTGGATCTTCCTCGGCGGCAGCCAGCGCCTCGCGACTTTCGCGCGGATAGTCTCCGGCGAGGCGAATCGCCAGCGGGGTGTCGCTCGTGAGCTTTGTGCCTTCCGGCGAAATGTAGCGCACGAACAGCATCAGATCACGATTGGCCGGGGGCTTGCCGGGCCACTTGAGTTCATATTGCAGGCCTTCACCGAAGACCGACCGCTTGAAGTGCTCGGCAAACTCGTTGGCCTGGAAATCCCAACGGGCGACGCGCGCGGCATCGCCGGTTTGCGACGGATCCATGAGCACCACCGACACGGCGCCGGGCGTGCGTGCTAAACTTCCCTGGTCGTCGCGCGGTTCAACCATGACCAGGATGCCGTCGTCTCCGCCCGTCCGATCGCGGTCCAGGCCGCCGGTCATGCGCTTGTTGATAACCAAATCGACCGGTTGGCGTCCGATGGCGCTTCCTTCGTTGGGGCTGGGCATGGCCGGCTGCTCGTTGCCGGGAATGAGCGTGTCGGGGGGCGTGGTGGTTGCCTCGGGGAGTTCGATGGTGGGGGCCTCCAGCTGCGGTGTTTCGGGCATCGGCGGGCCACGGCGCGACGGCTTCGTAGTGGACGGCGGAAGATAATCGCTGCCGGCACTGCCACCGCCGGCAAGCTGGCGGCGAAGGTCCTCGTTTTCGCGGGCGAGCGCCTCGCGGGCCTGGCAGCAAGCATCCAACTGGGCTTCGAGGTTGTAGACTTCGTCCTCGAGCATCCGCGCCTCTTGTTCGACCAGCACTTGCGTGTTGTTCGAGCGGCACCCCAGCGCGAGGCTACCGAGCAGCAGGGCAAAGGCCAGGGGCAACGTTCTCATGTGCGCCTCATGCGACAGAAAATCGATTGCGGTTTTGGGATGACAAAGCCCACGCCGGCCGCCGTCGGATCCGTTGCCGGCGGCTCGTGGTATCGCGATTGCCAACCCAGTTAGTCAACTCATCCGGCGTGCCCATTGCGGGAGGTGAGGCACCCCGGTTTGGCCCGCCACGTCCTGCAGCGGGCCGTTACGATTCGCGCGAAAGTGACTTCGCGATTTGTTTTAGCCGAAAAACCTGGCAGTGTTTTTGATCGTTAAGATTGCGATTCGGCCTTGCTGATCGACTTGGCCTCCATGTGCTCGATGACCTGATCGATCAGCTTGTAATCCATGGCTTCCTCGGCGGTCATGAAGCGGTCGCGGTCGGTGTCGCGTTCGATCTGTTCCAGCGGATGACCCGTGTGCTTGATCAGGATGCTGTTGAGCTTGGCTTTTACCTTTTTGAATTCCGTGGCGTGAATCATGATTTCCTCGGCCGTGCCTTCCATGCCAGCCAGCGGCTGGTGGATCATGATGCGGGCGTTGGGCAGCGCGTGCCGTTTGCCGTGGGCTCCCGCGGTCAGCAGCACGGCGCCCATCGACGCGGCCTGCCCGATGCAGTAGGTGGCCACGTCGCAAGCGACGAATTGCATCGTGTCGTAGATGGCCAGCCCCGCAGTCACGCTGCCACCCGGGGAATTGACGTACAGGTGGATGTCGGCCTTGGGATCCTCGCTTTGCAGGAACAACAGCTGCGCGACGATCGAATTGGCCACCTCGTCGTTAACTTGCGAGCCGAGAAAGATAATTCGATCTTTCAGCAACCGGCTGTAGATGTCCATGGCGCGCTCTTCGCGGCCACTCTTTTCGACGACATAGGGAATCAGAGGCATGATCAGGATTCTCCTCCGCGCCGTGGGGCGCGGTGCAGAGCTGGGTGTTAGTCTTTGTCTTCGTCGGCGGCGGTCGCCGGAGCTCGGGTGAGGATGTCATCCACGATGCCGTAGGCTTTGGCCTCCTCCGAGTTCATGTAGTAGTCACGGTCGGTGTCCTTGGCGATTCGCTCGAGAGGCTGTCCGGTATGATTGGCCAGCACTTTGTTGAGTACTTCGCGCGTCTTGACGATCTCGTCGGCCTGAATCTCGATGTCGGAAACCTGGCCGCCCACCTGGCCGTAAGGCTGGTGAATCATGACCTTGGCGTGCGGCAGGGCGAAACGTTTACCTTTGGCTCCGCCAGCCAACAGCACCGCGCCGCCGCTCGCGGCAAGGCCGACGCAGTAAGTCGCCACATCGCAGCTGCAGATCTGCATCGTGTCGTAGATCGCCAGCGTGGCGGTGACGCTGCCGCCTGGCGAGTTGATGTAAAAATGGATTGGCTTACGGCGATTTTCGCTTTGCAGGTACAACAGTTTCATCACGATTTCGTTGGCATTCCCGTCGTGAATTTCGCCCTGCAACAGAATGATGCGGTTTTCCAGCAGCAAGTCGCCAAGCGTCATCTGCCGCTGGCGCTGGTAGTCGCGATAAGACATGTGTGCGTATCCTTATGTTCGCCGCGCGTCCGGCGCGATTCGCCGGCGCGGTCGGAAAGCGATCGTATCATTGCCCGTCGTACTTCGAGGTCTGGCTTGCGCCGCCGCGCCTCGGGCCGGGCTGAGTCGGGCCAGCTTCGCTTCCGTGCGGTCCCAACTCGTTGGCTCCCTATGACTAGTCGTGTTCCTTCGCCGCGCGCAACGGCTCGGCCTCGCCGGGGCTCTTGGCCTCGGGAATTTCCGGTTCGTCTTCGCCACCGGCGGTCTGTTCGATTGCCTCGGTGTCGACGCCTTCGGGTTTGTACTTCACATCCTTGAATTTGGCCTCCGACAGCACCAGTTCGATCACCTTGCGTTCGATGATCTGGTTTCGCAGTGCGTCCATCAGGCCACCCTTGTCGAGGCGCGCCCGCACACGGCGAACGCTCTCGCCGCTTTGCACGGCGATCAATTTGACTTCCTGATCGTAATCGTCCGGCTCGGCCTCGATGTTCTGGTCCTCCGCAATCCGCTCCAGGATAAAGTGTTCCTTGAGGGCCTTGGCCGTGGAAGTCAGGCTGTTTTGCCGCAGGTCGTTCTCGTAGGCCCTGATTTCCTGGTCACTGAACCCGTTGCGGCGCAATTCGAGCACGGCTCGTTCCAACTCGCGACGCGCCTGACGTCGGAGCAAATCGGGGGGCAACTGCCAGTCGGCACTCTCGGTTAGCGAAGCGGTGATTTGCCGCCGGGCCTCCTGTTGCTGGTGATACTCGAGTTGGCGCTTGAGGTCCTCGGCGATCGCATCCCGCAACTCGCCCTCGTTGGCAAAGCCGCCCATCTCCTCAAGCAGATTGGCGTCGAGCTTGGGCAGGTCGAGCTTTTTGACTTCCAGCACCTCGAAGACCGCCGTGATCTCTTGGTTTCGCAGCGATTCGTTGGGGGCATCGCCGGAGATCTTGGCCGCGGCCTCGCGAGTTTCGCCGGCCTTGACTCCTTTCATGAGCTTGTCGAAGTCCTCGATCTTGCCGTCGCGGAAGCTCAGTACCGGACGCAGCCGGATGACTTCCTCCTTCGCGCTCGACAGCTCGACCGCGCCGTTCTTGAACGTCAGGTTGCAGCTAATGTAGTCACCGCTCTCGGCGGCACCTTTGTGCGGAACCAGGCGTCCGTGACGTGCCAGGATCTGTTCGAGCCGCTTGTCGATGTCTTTCGCCTCGAACTCGCGCACCGGACGCTCGACCTTCAGCCCCCTCCACTCCGGCAAGTCGAATTCGGGGCGGACCTCGATGTTGAATTCAAACGTCATCGGACCGTCGTCGGGAAGCTCGACCGCCAGTGGATCGAAATCCGGCTCGCTGATCGCCGAGAATTTTTCGTCCTCGGTGATCTGCGTCATGCTGTCCATGAGCAGCGAGCTTTTGACCTGATCGGCCACTTCCTTCTTGAAGCGCGACTCAATCAGTTTGCGCGGAGCGCGGCCGGCGCGAAAGCCGGGGACCGTGGCCGTGCCCATTAGTTCGCTGAACGACTTGTCGTAGTAGCGATCAATATCCTCGCGCGGAATTGTCACGGTGACGTGCCGCTCACAAGCCGACGGACTGTCGACCTTGATGCTGAGGTTCAGCTTCTGATCTTCACTTTCCGCGGCTTCCTCGGCCACGGCTGGGTTCTCGGGGGCAGACATCATGGGTCGCTTCTGATGGGTTCGGTTGGCGATTGCACGCCGATTGGTTCGATTTGGCGGACGTTTGTAAGTCCGGCCCTGCTATTGGCTACTGTCCGTACTCACTCGCGAACTCGACATGCGTCGAGCCGGCAAAATCCAGGGTGCACGCTGCTCGGGCAAGCAAAAGAGCGGGTGATGGGATTCGAACCCACGACAACGACGTTGGCAACGTCGTGCTCTACCAACTGAGCTACACCCGCTTGCACGGTCCACCACCCGCAAGCAGGGATCCGGTCGACAAGCTTGGGGACAACGGATTATAGGGGCACACCTTGACTGGACAAGGTCATTTGGGACCCCGGCAGCGTCACCCGCCCCGCTGCTGGGCAGCCTATGACAGCACCCTGGCAAACGTCAAGTCCCCAACCGCCTTGCGACGCGAATTTTCCCGCCGAGAGGCCTCCCTGGACGAGCAAAACCCTGCCCAGCAAGTATGGCATATTGGCCAGCGGCGGGCCGGCCGCACGGCGCAATTTCTCGTAACGAAAAACCGACCCGATCGCGAGGTCTCGCCGGGGGTGGCCCCTTCGCCCGAATTACCAAGTCTATGTTGTCGCCCCGGCGCCACCGAGGTCGCGAGGGCCTCTAGCTGCGGCGGCGTTGATAGCGGCGGCTTGCTTCTTCGAGCGTGCGCCGCTCCTTCTTGGTCAAGCTGTCTTCCCCTTCGCGGCTGATCTTTTCCAGAATGGCATCAACCTCGCGACTCAAGTTCCGCGATTCGGTCTCCGGATCGTGAATTCGCAGTTTGGGGCGATTCAGCCGCGGCTTCAGGTCGCCGAGCCGACGGGGTACGAAACGCCCGAGGTTCATCTTGGTGCGATAGTAAATCCAGGCAAAGCCGACGCCCGCCAGATGCGCGATGTTGGCCACCTGCGGCCCGCCCCCTCCCCCTTGACTGACCAGACCGAGCAGATCGCCCACGACAAAAAACGTACCCAATGCCCAACCAGGCACCGGCAGCACGCCCCAGATGTAGACGAGCCGCGTGGGGAAATGCAGCACCCACAGAAACACGATTGCCATCACCCCGCCCGAGGCGCCCACGAGTTCCGCCATGCCCATTTGGCTGGCAGTCATGGCGACCCACACCAAGCCGGCCAGCACGATCGCCACCAGGTAGATTCGCAGGAATTCGTAGCGACCGTAGATGCCCTCGAGTTCGCGGCCGAAAAAGAATAGCCCTAGCATGTTGAACAGGAGATGTGCCGCCCCGGCGTGGGCAAAACCATACGTTACGAGTTGCCAGGCTTGCCAGGGATGCGTGAAGAGGTTGCTCTTCAGCGCCATCCACTCCACGAGTTGCGCTTCAAAAACGGCTCCGGACAGCCAGATCACCACGTTGACGATGATCAGATTGGTCACCATCGAACGGCCGGGCGACCAGGCGCCGCTGTGCTCTTCCTCTTGCAGGTAGGCTCGATCGTAGATGCCCATGAAGTCGCTCGCAAACGTGGGCCGCTCTCGCGGGGACAGGTCGGTGGCTGACGTTGGATGCGAAAGGGATCGCGCAGTTGTCCCCGCTGGCCGACGACGTGCTCGAATCGCGCTGTTTTGGCCCAGGCCTGGGAGCCGGCAATCTCAATCCACTGCTAAGGAAGGATATCGCACGCGCGGGTCAGCGGAAAGTGCAGCCAGGTCGTGATTTGCCGCCAAAAATAGCTGGAGCCACGGATTCCAGCCGCCAACCACGTCCAAGAGAGCCGAAGAGGCTAGCTGGCGGCCACGTTGGTTCGGCGGTTGATTTCCTCGGCGGCCTTGAGCTGTTCGCGCGTGAGCGTTTCCGCTGCATTGCGATTCTCGATGTAGGTGGCCTTCAACTGGTCTCGCACCTGGCCCAACACCTTCTTGAGCGATTGCTCGTAAGCGGCGATGGCTTTGACCTCGGCCTGGAATTTCTCGAGATCGCCGGCGAGCTTTCCTTGTTCGGCTTCGCGGTAACCGGCTTCCTTGGTGGTTTCGGCGGCGGCCGCCTCGACGCGCTGGATGTTGCTGTTGGTTTGCGAAATCGCGTCCGACAGCAACCCGCGTTGCACGTAGTTCTCGTGGAAGAACGCGTGGTAGTCGCGCAGCGGGCGATCGGCTTGGGCATATTCCTCGGCGGTCTGGGGCGGCAGCAGCGCCTGGCGGGCTGCTGGTTCCATCTTGGCAAACAGCGACGCATCGTCGGGCGGCATCGTCGTATACATTACGAGCAGGCCGGGCGCGATCGTTTCCATCCGCTTCGCCTGGGCATCGGTGAGCGGCAGATTGGGCGTCAACTTCGCGCTGGGACTATCGGGTGCGGCTTCGACGACTTTGAATTCCCCCAAGTAGGTTCCACCCTCCTTCAGCGGCTTCTGATCGAAGACGAACAGGATCGTGTCGGCCACCAGCCCGTGGACAATTTTCTTCGCTTCGGCGCCCGCGCCTTCGGCACCTTCGGCCGCCGGTGCTTCGGCAGGGGGTTGCTCGACAGGAAGTTCTTCGGCAGGTTGCCCCTCAGCGCCCGGGGCGCCCGGTTCTCCGGTCGCCGCGGCCGGCAACGGTGGCAGAGTTCCCGGCGGGCTGAGCGTCACCTGCAAGACACCGTCTTGCCAGGCATCGGCCTTGACGCTGTAGTACACGCCGCCGCCACGCGCAGCGACGGCCAGTGCCAGATCGTTTTTCAGCGTGGGTATTTCACCGGTTACGCCCGTGCCTTGCGGATCGATCCCACCGACGAGCGGCAACAATTGCTTTTCCAGGTTGGTGGCCTGCTGTTGATTCCTTTCGTACAGCTCGCGCCAGGCCTTGTGGGTGGCCAGCGTGCGAGCGCCCAAATAGAAAAACGCCAGCGCCGCGATGAACACAAAGACCACGAGCACGGCCTGATAGATCGGCCAGGTCCTGGAGCTCATGAAGGCAATGTAGATGGAGGCCACCAGGCCCAGCACCAGGATGCCTAACAGAACGTATGCCATATCGCCGCTTCGCGAGTGGGAGCAAAATCAAACGAGAAAGCCGAAGGGCCGACGGCGCCGCAACGTGCGAATTGAGGCACTGTGGGGTAAATATCGATACTAGATGCCCCCGCCGCGGGTGTCAAGCTTTCTCAACGGGCCTAAACCGCTCCCGGGCAAAGACTTTGCGCTCAGAGTAATCCCCACAATCGGACCCCGCCACGGTGACGTCCGAGGGTTCGCCAGCCGCCTACCTTGATGCCGAGGCGACGGCGGCTTTTGTCGCCCCCAGGGCGGCCGCGAGCCGGTCAATCGACTCCTGAGCATGGTCGACCGTCAGGCTAATTCTGAGCAGCGCCTCGCCGTTCGCCACCGAGGGGGGCCGAATGGCCGGCACCAATAAACCGGCATCGCGCAATTGGCCCGATAACTCCGTGGCCCGTTCCGCCTCGCCAACAAAAACCGGAACAATCTGGCTGCCGCTTTTTCCGACGTCCCAACCATGTTTGCGTAGCTGCCGCCGTAGCATCTCGGCGCGTTGCAGCAGCATCTCGCGATCGACCGCGCCTTCGGCAACCAAACGCAGGGCGGCCTCAGCAGCAGCGCAAGTGGCAGGTGGCAGCGCCGTGGAAAAAATATAGGGCCTGGCTCGATTGATCAGCCACTCCACAAGCCATGCGCTGCCACATACGAATCCTCCAGCGGCGCCCAGGGCCTTGCTGAGGGTTCCGATACGGATGTGAATGCGCTCTTCGACACCCAATTGCTCAGCCAGTCCTCGTCCGTTGGCGCCGAACACCCCCGTGGCATGGGCTTCATCGACCAGCAACATGCAGTGGAAACGCTCGGCCAGGTCTGCCAATTCTTCGAGCGGAGCCAAATCGCCGTCCATGCTGTAGACGCTTTCGGTGACGATCAAACGGCGACGATAGACGCCCGAGCGAGCCAACTGTGCCGCCAGGGCATTCGCGTCGCGATGCGGATAAATGTGCACGTCGGCTCGCGACAAGCGACAACCGTCGATCATGCTGGCGTGGTTCTTTTGATCGGAATAGACCGCATCGCCGCTGCCGGCCAGTGCCGAAATGGCGCCCATGTTGGCCGCATATCCACTGGCAAAGACGAGTGCCCGCTCGGTCCCTTCAAACGCAGCCAAGGCCGCCTCGAGTTTCTGGTGGGCGGCTGCGTGTCCGGTAACCAATGGGCTGGAGCCCGCGCCGGTCCCTTCGCGGCGCGATGCTGCGATCGCCGCGGCCGCCAGTCGCGAATCGGCGGCCAGACCCAGGTAGTCGTTCGATCCGAAGTTGACGAACTCGCGGCCATCGATTTTTAGACGTACCTGCTGGGCCCCCGCGTGCGTCGACAGCTCGCGCAATAACCCGTTTTGTGCGAGATCCGCGAGTTCCTGGTCGATCCAGTCGAGTGCATCGTTACGCGGTGAGGTCATGAATTCATGCGCCGGAGCGGACTACCTGGCCCGAACGGGTTTCTTCTTCGCGCCAGATTTGGGCGAGTTCTTCTTGGTCGACGATTTTTTCTTCGCAGGCTTGGCCGTGGGCATTGAGCCCGCGGCGCTTTCCGCAAGCGCGAGCACGACTTCGAGCTCACGCGGTCGAACCGGTTGCACCGACAGGCGCGAGCCCTTTTTCAAGAGTTCCATCCCGGCCAGTTCTTTCACGCCCCGCAATGTGCCGATGGGAATTGGCTGCGGAAAAATCTCGTCGAGTCGGATATCCACCATCTCCCAAATCGGATTCTCTTTCGAGGCCTTGGGATCGAAGTGGTCGTCTTGGGGGTCGAGCGCGGTGTGATCGGGATAGGCTTCGCGCACGACGATCGCCGTACCGGCCACGGCTGGCGGTTCCGCGCCCGAGTGGTAATACAGGACGCGGTCGCCAACCTGCATGGCCTTCATGAAGTTGCGTGCCTGGTAATTGCGCACGCCGCTCCAAAACGTCGTCTGGTTGGGGCTGGCAGCCAGGTGCTGGATGGAAAAGCAATCTGGCTCGGACTTCATGAGCCAGCATTGGGGCTTGTGGGCCATGGGTGGGATCCAGGAATGCTTCGGAGCGTGAATCGGTTAGTTCGCATTCTAGGGCAGGGGGGGCCAACTGAAAACGGGGCAGCCCCGGCCGTATAATCGCGGACAACCGTAGGCGCTTTCGCCGGGAAAAATGGCCTTGGCCGGATTTTTTTCGCAAGACGCCGGCCCGGGCGGCAACTATTGGTTGTCGGCGGCGAAATGCTGGTACAGACATGGACCTCTAAGGACTACCGCATCGTCCGAGCTGGATCCAACCGATGCCGCCTGTGAACTGGCAAGTTACGCTCATCGAACACGACCGCTGGTTGCGAACGGTGGTGCTTGCGCGAGTCGGCGAGAGCGCGGCCGTGGACGAAGTAATGCAGGAGGTTGCCCTGGCGGCAGTCAAGCAGCAGGCGCCGCTGAGCGACACGGCGAAGGTGGCCCCGTGGTTGTACCGCCTGGCGGTGACGCAAGCGCTACTGTATCGCCGCCGGCAGGGGCGCTGGCGAAAACTGACGCGCGGCTTTGCCCAGCGCCAGCCGCCGAGCGAGCACGACGGTCGCACGCTCGATCCGCTCGAATGGCTGCTGGCCGACGAACGGCAGGACCTGGTCCGCCAGGCTATTCGGCGTCTGCCGCGGCGCGAGGCCGAGATCCTGCTGCTGAAATACACCGAAAACTGGAGTTACGAACAACTGGCCCAACATCTGGGCGCAAGCGAAAGCGCCGTCGAAAGCCGCCTGCATCGAGCCCGCGCCCGGTTGCGGCGCGAGCTAGCGGCACTGGAAGGCGTGGGAGTGGAACCATGACGATCGTCGAAGAATTTGGTCGCGACCCCAATCGCGTGCTCGACCGTCTGGTCGATGGTGAGCTTGGCACTCAACAGCGCCAGCGCTTGCTGGCGACATTTGATGATGAGCCGGGGGCGTGGCGCAGTTGCGCGTTGGCATTTCTGGAAGCACAAAGTTGGCGTCTGCAATTGTCGCGTGTGGCCAGCGAACCGATTCTCGCTGAGATAACGGCTCCCCGCCGCGCGGCCGCGGCCGAACGTCGCACGCCATGGGCATTGTGGGTGGCCGTGGCGGCCAGCGTGCTCGTGGCGTTTGCTCTCGGTACGCGGTTTCCATTTGCGCGGCCGGCAAATGACGTCGCACCCGCTTCGGTGGCTGCGGCGCCGCATGGCAAGGTGCCGCCGAGACAGGATACCCATGCGGAAGTCCCTGCGAATCACGCTGCGCTAGCGACTAACGACGCGCCCTCCGACGAACCAGCGGTGCCCGAAACGCTCACCCTGACACCACTTGGCGGCGACGGCGGCCAGGCGATCGAGTTGCCGATTGTGGAATCGGATGCCGTCAGCGCCGTGGCTGCGTCCGAGGAGCCGTCGACGTTTTCGAATGCCTTCATCCAACAATTCGAGCAAGACGGCTTCGAGGTTAACCGGCAGCAGCAGCTGTGGCCGGTGGAATTGCCCGACGGCCGTCGAGTGCTCTTGCCGATCGAAGAAGTCGATATCCGCGCGCCCGAAGTCGAACGCCTGTAGTCGGCCGATGCTTTGCGCTGAGCAGTCATGATCGCCAAATCCTTTCACGCATATCCAGGAGACCCACCGATGCGTCGAATGCTTCGCTTTGTCTGTCCCATGGGATCGCTTGCTTTCACCCTGTTGCTGGTCGCTCCGGCGCTCGCCGCGGAGGAGCCGCAGTCCGAAGAGGCGTTGACCGTTACGATCCAAAAGGCGGCCGGTGAGGCCGCCGAAGCCGCCCAGGAAGCAGCCGAAAAAATCGCGGCTGAAGCCCAGCGTCGGGCCACCGAAGCCGCGGCCGAGATTGCCGAGCAAGCCCAGTCCGCCGCCGAAGATGTCGCCAATGAAGCGGCCGAGGCGGCCCACCGGGCCGTGAAACTTGCCGGCGAACGAAGCGGCATCATCAGTCTGAAAATTGACTATCAACTCGACATGAGCGTTGCGCCGGTTCCGCCGGCACTCGACGCGCAACTGAAACTCGACGGCAAGGGAGTGCTAGTCGAACGTGTCGACAACGATGGCCCGGCCGCCAAGGCGGGCATCAAGCGGTACGATCTGATCATCGCCGTCAACGACGAACCGATCGGAGGAATCAAGGAATTGATGAAAACAGTTCACGAGTCTGGCGGCAAGCCGCTGCACGTCAAGGTGTTGCGCAGTGGTGAGTCGCAGGTGATCACCGTCACGCCCAAACAGGATTCGTCGGTATCGGCCGACATCCGCGTTCCGACCGAGGAAGTCGAAGTGGAAATTCGCGGGCTCGAATCGAAGATCCGCCAGAAACTAAAAGACGCTGGCGTCGACATGCGGTTGCAGCTTCTGAGGCCCGGCCACATCCTGCCGCCAGGGACAAAGTTCAAGATCGCCTCGCCAATTCCCGACGACCTGACTTTCAAGATCGAGAAGGAGGGTAGCAAACCCGCTCAAATCACGATCAAAAAGGGGGACGAAAGCTGGACGACCACGGAAGACAAACTCGACGCCTTGCCCGACGAATTACGCCCACATGCCGAGCGGCTCTTGGGTCGCATTCCGACGCCGTTTGCAATATCGGCGCCTGACGGCAAGCGGCACGCGGTCCCTTTTCCTCCCGGAATCCCGCCACGTCCAGTCGTCATCGAGGAAGTGCGCGAGAAAGTACGCAAGGAAGTTGCCAGAGCACGAGAGGTGGAAGAGGACGTAAGGAAGGAGGTGCATCACGGCTTGGAACATCGGCTCGAAGCGATGAGCCGCGAGATGGCGCGGATGAGCAAGCAATTGGAATCGCTACGCCGCCAGATGCATTCGGACGCTGAAGACAAACAGCCGAAACAAGAAGACGAAGTGCATCCCGAGTAGACGACGCTAAGTCGCCGGCGATAGGGAACCCGCGCCAGCTTGCGACAACACCTCCGAGAACGCTAAACTTCACCGAAGCCCAGGGAAAACGTTCCCTGGGCTTTCTTGCCTCCCGATTGGCCGCGTGGTTATCCGCGGGATCTATAACGATGACACGAATCCGCACGGTCGGCATCTTCATCTTTCCGGACGTCGAAGTGCTGGACTTCTGCGGCCCGTTCGAGGTCTTCTCGGTCGCCGGCCAGCAGATCGCGCCCGACAGTTTCCGGGTTTGCACCATCGCCAAGACGCCGGACAAGCTGCTGGCCCGCAACGGCTTGCAGGTGGTGCCGGACCATACCTGGCAAACCGCGCCGCCGATCGACCTGCTATTGATCCCAGGAGGGCAGGGGACCCGGCCACTGGTGAACGATAATGAAACGATCGATTGGATTCGCGCCGGCGCGTCTCAAGCGGAGTTGGTGCTTTCGGTGTGCACCGGGGCATTACTCTTGGCCAAGGCGGGACTGCTGGATGGGCTGGCTGCCACGACGCATCACCTGGCGCTTGATCTGCTCAAGCAACTCGCCCCGCAGACCGACGTCTGCGATGATCGCCGCGTGGTCGACAACGGCCGGGTGATTACCTCCGCCGGAGTGGCGGCCGGCATCGACATGTCATTTCACGTCGTCGCCCGCTTGCTGGGCCGAGAGAAAGCCGACGAGACGGCGCGCTACATCGAGTACCCATGGCAAGGCCTTGATGGCTAGCGAATGCGCGACTCGCGACTTCCGGAAAAAGTACCTCGCGAGTCCGTACTACTTTGGCAAATGGATCGTGAATGTGCTGCCCGCGCCGACCGTGCTGTCGACGGTTACGCGGCCGTGGTGGACCTGAGCGATATGCTTGACGATGGCCAGGCCCAGACCGGTGCCGCCCAGCTTGCGGCTGCGGGCACGATCGACGCGGTAGAACCTTTCGAAGATGCGTGGCAGGTGTTCCTCGGCGATGCCAGGTCCATGATCGGCAACGCAGATGTTCACCTCCCCGTTGTCATCGCAGGCCGTCACTCGCACTTCACTTTCCGGTTCGCTGTACTTGATTGCATTGTCGAGCAGGTTGACCACCGCTTGTTCCAGGAGCAAGGCATTGATCCTGGCCCGCATTTCAGGCGGACACTCGAGCGTGACCTCGATTTGCCGATCGCGCGCCGTCGACTGGCAGGTCGTTAGCGCGCTATCGAGCAGTGGTTTGAGCGGAGCAGACGCGAGGACGACATCCTCGTGGTCCTCGCTCTGTTCGATCTTCGAGAGGGCCAGCAAGTCCTCGATGATCGCGTGCAATCGGTCGGCCTGCTTGGCAATGATCCGCAGAAAGCGGTCGGAATCGATCGGATCGTCCTTGGCCCCGTCGAGCAGCGTCTCGACAAAGCCCTTGATCGACGTGACGGGCGTCTTGAGCTCGTGCGAGACATTAGCCACGAAGTCGCGGCGAATCAATTCCAGCTTGCGGAAGTCGGTCACATCGTTCAACACGATCACGGCGCCGATCGGTCGGCCGTCCAAGTCGTGCAGCGCCGAACCGTGGGCCTGCATCACGCGCTCGCGTTCTCCGAGTAGGACGATGTCGGCTTCAATGGGCCCGGGAATCTCCAGCGCGCGGCTGACGAATCGGCTGAGATCCGCATTCCGCACGACTTCCTGTAGCCGTCGGCCCTGTACGTGCGCCTGATCGAGTCCCAGCAAACGCCCCGACGCGCGGTTGAGGCTGATAATCCTCTCCTGGCTGTCGACGGCCAGCACGCCTTCGGCCATGCTCGCCAGCACGGCCTTCTGTTCGTTGTTGTGCTGGACGAGGATGCCGATTCGGCCTTGCAACCGGTCGGCCGTGCGGTTGAATGCACTTGCCAGTTCGGCTGTTTCGCGATCGTCGGGTACCGTGACGCGGGCATTCCATTGTCCTTCGCCAAACCGATCGAGCGCGGCGCGAAGCAGCTCGAGCGGCCGCAAAATCATGCGCACCGTTCGCCACGCCAACAGCGCCGCCACGCCCACCAGCGCCAGGGCCGCCAATAGCATCATCGTCTGCAACCGTGAAACGGCACGATCGACACTTCCCAGCGACTTCGAAAGGTAGAACGCCCCGAACAACCGACCGTGGCGCACGATGGGCACGGCCTGGTACAGCACGCGCTCGTCGAGCCCCGGGTTGTAGCGAATCGCGCTGCGGCGCTCGCCATCCAGTGCGGCTTCGAGTTCGGGACGCGTGCGTTGGTTGTCGAACTCCTCGGGACGGTCCAGACTGTCGGAATCGACGCGGCCGTCTGTCAGCAGCAGCGTAACTCGCACACCGGTGGCATCGTCCAGTCGACGCGCAAGGCGCCCAAAGGCCGTGCGATCAGCCGGCACGTCCGGGCCGAGCCGCCAGTCAAGAAAGTCGGCCAGCCCGTTCAGTTCGCCACGCGCCGTTTCGATCGACGAGTTTTCCAACACGTGAAGCGCGGCCCAGCCCAGCAGTATCGCGGCGGCCACGACCAGCAGGACGTAGGAGGGCAGCAGATGCCACGCGAGGCGACGTTTGGGCATGGCTACTCCTTGAATCGGTAGCCTACCCCTCGCACCGTTTCCACGTAGTGACCTAAATCTCCCATCTTCTTCCGCAACCCGGCAACTTGCACGTCGACGCTACGTTCGGTGACCGGATAATCCTCGCCTTTGACGGCGTCGACAATCTGGCCGCGCGAAAAGGCCCAACCTGGCTTGCGGGCCAGAAACTGCAGCAGGCGGAATTCGGTAAACGTGAGTTCGACGGCTCGGCCGCGGAGCAGCACCTCGTGACGTCCCGGATGAATCACCATCTCATGAACGCGGATGGTGCTGGGATCTTCCTCGCCGGCCGGCGTGTGAGACTTGCGGCGAAGCACGGCACGAATGCGTGCCAGCAGCACGCGCGGGCTGAAGGGCTTGGTAACATAGTCGTCGGCGCCCAGCTCCAACCCGCTGACCACGTCGGCCTCGGCCGTCTTGGCAGTCAGCATGACGATCGGAATTTGCTGTGTTTGGGGACTCCCCTTGAGGATTTTGCAGACGCCCAAACCGTCAACGGTCGGCAACATCAGGTCCAATAAGATCACGTCGGGCAACTGGCTGCGGGCCACCTGAATGGCCTCTTCGCCCGATGCGACGCACTGAACCTGAAAACCCTCTTTGCTCAGGTTGTACCGAACTAATTCCAGCAAATCCTCTTCGTCGTCGACGACGAGGACGCGATGGGCAGCCATATCCACCATTTCCACTAAACTCGCTGATGCCTCTCGACGCGTCATGGATACCATGGCAGTATTAGGCAACGGTTAGTGTTTGATGTGGATTGCGCGTATGGGCCCGCTCCAGTCGGGGGATTACGCTCGGTGCGAAGGAGCGTACCTTGCCACGGGGCCCGGATAACTGGGTCCTATCATAGCCGTCCTAAGCCGTTTCGGCTAGCTACTTTGGTAGCCGGAACAGGGCGATCGGCCAAGTCCGCGGATCGGGGCCACGCTGGCGGCGACGCCGGTTTTTGGCTGGCCTAACCGAGCGATCTGCCCAGAACGTGGGCTGTGTGTTACAAGGACGACCAGGATCGAACCACCATGCTCAGTTTGCTGCACGTTTCCGATTTGCACTTCGGCCCGGCCTATCTGCCGATGGTCGGCGAGGCCGTGCTTCGCGCGGCACAAGAGTTGTCGCCGGATATCGTGGTGGCAAGCGGCGATTTCACGCAGCGCGCAAGCGCCAGCAGTTCGCCGAAGCACGGTCGTTTCTCGATCGCTTGCCACCCGTGCCCGTCATCGTGACACCAGGCAATCACGATGTGCCGCTGTACCGCGTTTTCGAGCGGCTATTGGAACCGTATGCGAACTACCAGCAGTACATCAGCCAAGAATTAAATTCGGTGCTGGTGCGTGACGATGCGGCGATCGTGTCGATTAATTCCACCTCGCCTCTGATGACGGTTACCAACGGCCGCCTCGATCGCTGGCAACTCGATTTTTGCGCCGAGGCCTTTCGCAGCGCCCCCAAGTCGGCCGTGAAGATCGTGGTTGCCCATCACCACTTCGCGCCGGCGCCAGATTACGACGATCGGAACGACGTCATGTGGCGGGCACGCGAGGCACTGGACCGCTTCAATGAGTTGGGCGTCGAGTTGATCTTGGGTGGCCATCTGCACCGCGCCTACATCGGCAATTCACTCGATCTTTACCGCAGCAAGACTCCCACCAGCGGAATCATTGTCGTGCAATGTGGCACCACCACCTCGCGCCGCGGCCGCGCCCGAGAGCGTGAAAAGAACTCCTTCAACCTCATTCAGATCGGCCCCGAGGTCACGCTGATCACGCACTACATGTACTTCCACGAAGCGGGCGGCTTCGCGCCCGTCAGCCGGCACACGTTTCCGCGGCGCAACCTCCATTACCTGCAGCCGCAGGCTGCAGCGAACTCCGTCGCCGGGCAGCCGCACGAGTAAACTGCGGACCGACCGCGTGATGAATCCGCCGCGATCGCGGTTCATCGTGCGGAGGTGGATCGCGTGTCCCATGTGCTGAAAACGTCGATGTTTCTGCCGCTCCCACGGGAACAGGTGTTCGCGTTCTTTTCGGACGCGGCGAATCTCAGTCGGATCACGCCCCCGGCGATGGGGTTTCGCATTGCGACCCCCGGGAGAATTGAGATGCGTGTGGGGACGCAATTGGACTACCGGATTCGGGTGTTTGGAATTCGGCTTCGTTGGCGGAGCCTGATCAGCCGCTGGGATCCGCCTCATGTCTTTGTCGACGAGCAACTCGCGGGACCCTACAAGACGTGGATTCACACGCACCGCTTCGAAGCGCGTGACGGGGGAACGGTCATCGAGGACGACGTGAATTATGCGTTGCCACTAGCACCGTTTGGCAACCTGGCGCATCCACTCGTGCGGCGGAAATTGGACGCCATCTTCGCCTACCGTCACGAAGCGATCCAACGGATCTTGCTTGGACGGACGAGTGACTAGCGGGAAATCTTGATGTCGGGCCGGGCCGCTTTCAAGGCCTCAATGCCTTCGGCGGTCACTTGGCTGCCGGCCAGAATGACGAGATTCAACGACTTGAGCGGGACGAGCTTCTTGATGCCTTCGTCGCTCACCTGCGTGTTGCGTAGGTCGAGCGTCTTCAGGTTCTCGACGTTCGCCAAATGGGCCAGGTCGTCGTTTGTGACGCGTGAATCGGCCATGTTGAGCCGATAGCCGCCATTTTCGAACAAGACCTTGCCTCCGAGTCCTTGCATCTTGGAGATGGCGGCGACGTGTTCGGGCGGCATCGGCTTGACGCACCCCAGCATCAGGCAGGCCACCAGACTTGAGGCAAGGAACAACGGAAATCGTCGACCGACAATAAGAAGCGAGTGAGGTCTGCTCCACATGGGTCTGCTGAATGACACGAGTAAAGAGGTTCGGAAGAAGATTTCAACGACGATAAGCGCGCAAACGTCAATGATCCACGCAATCTTAACCCGTCGATTGCCCAGTGGCTACCGCGGCGGCGCGATAGCCACTGGATACACACGTTTTAACCCGCAGCATCGTTCGTTTCGTCATCTGCGTCAGCGTTTGGTCGGCCGCGACGACCGGTACGCGGCAAAACGTCGCCAATATCCCAGTCCTTGGGCACGGCAATGTCGAACCAGCCGATCATCATTTCTTCCCAGGTTTGGTCACCCCACCGCACCGGAATGCTGGGGTCGGGGTTGGCCGGATTGTCGGCCGAGTTATCGAAATGCGCGGTGCAATGCAGCGTGGTACCAGCCGGCAACTTCAGCGGTTCGTTGAAGATGTAGCTCGTCTGCCAGTTGAAGTCGTACCGCGGCATGTTCAGGATCGTTTCCTTGTGGCCGTCCGGATAAATCAACTCGTAGTGAAAATCCTTTCCCCGCAAGTGCATATGCGGAAACACCGACAGCATCTGTACTTCTTTGCCGTAGGTGCGTGTCGATTCCACCTTGTAGTTCGGGTCGCCGGGGGGAATTTCAAAGAACGCGTTAATGGCGTTCGACGTGGCCACGCGATACTTCACCGTGTCCGCGTCACAGAACTTCATTCCCACGGCGCTGCGGTCCTTTTGCGGCGAGCCGTTGGGCGTGTAGTGCATTTGAAACACAAGCTTCGAGCCGGCCGGGATCAGCTTGGCCATGCCAGTCGGCAGCACAATCGGGCGTGTGCCGGGGGCAAAACCACAGAGTTGGCCGAACGAGGCCTGGCCGCGAGCGGCGCCGCGGCCGCTTTTCGCGCCGTCGTCATCCGCCGCAGGAGGCTTGAGGAACACGATCATGTGGTGCACCACGCCGCGATTATCCGGCATGCATTCGGCCACTTGCACCCACTTGTCTTCCTTGAAGCCGGGATCGACCACGTAGTAGCGATATTCGACCGTGCCTTCGGCGGGCACGTCAACCGGTTCGTCGGTCATGTAAAACACCGCGTCCGGTCCGCCGGGCATCATCCAACTGCCGGCGTACTCCTTGGCCGGCGGTAGATCCTTGGGATTGCCTTCCGGGGCTCCCGCGGCAACCCACTGATAGATCAGTTCCTTTTCCTTTTTCGTGAGCGAAATATCGTTGCTGAAGTGCCCAAACTTGGGATCCGGATGCCAGGGGGGCATCCGACCGTCGCGCACCACTTCTTCGATCATCTCACTCCAGCCCACCGCGTCGTCGTAGCTCTGCAACGCGAACGGACCAATCTGCCCCGGTCGATGGCACTCGACGCAACGGTCCTGGAAAATGCGCGCGATCTGGTTCGAGTAGGTTACCTCGGCGTTTTCTTGCACCGGGCGCACGCGGCCAATCAAACAGCCGATCGACCGGGTCTCGGGCTGGCTGACGTCTTTCCCTTCCAACAGTTCGTTGACGGCCGCCTCCAAGTCATGGCGGCTGATGTTTGGTTTGGCGTATCCGCTGCCCGTGTCGAAGCCGTATTGATCGTCGACGCGGCCGGAATAACGGATCGTACGATCGCCGTCGAGCACGAACACTTGCGGAACGCGGGCGGCGCCCATGACGTCGGCGAGCTTGTTGTTGAGGTCTTTTAACAGCGGGAAGTTGAGTTCATGCTCGTTGGCATAGGCCGCCATTTCCGTCACCGCATCCTGGCGGTTCGGGTCGAGGCCGATCACCTTCACGCCTTTTGCTTCGTAGTCCTTGGCCAACTGCACAAGCTTGGGAGCGTACAACTTGCTCAGCGGACATTCGACGCCCAGGAAGGCGACCACCACGAGCTTCGCATCTTTGAAGTCGGCGAGCGAATACTTCTTGCCCCGATAGTCCTGCAGCGAGAAGTCCTCGACCTTCCGGCCGAGATTCGGGGTCACTTCTTTGGACGAACTGGCTTCGTTAGCGAGCCCTGGCGAGGCCAGTGAGCTAACCGCCAGAGCGGCGCACAGCGGCGCGATCCACAGCAACTTGCCGGAAGGTCTCATGGCTACTTGGTTTCCGAAAGAGGAATCGGTTGGATAGGACCACGACGCAGAAGTGCCTCTTAACGGGTTATAATAGGCCGGAATTGCGTAAAAATGCAAGAGTTCCAAGTGCACCAAGCTGCCATACGGCCATCAGAATGGCTAAATTGAACCGGCAGTTCACCGTTTTGGGGGCACGCCCAGCGATTTGCCGCCGTCGATGCGTAGTGACGTACCGGTCACCAGTGCGGCGGCGTCGCTGGCAAAATAGAGGATCGCATTGGCGACCTCTTCGGGAGTGACCATCCGGTCCAGCGCCCTGGCCAGGGGGCTGGCGGCGATGAACTGTTGGCGGGTCGACTGTGGATCGGCCGATGATTGTACCGCGTCGTCGATCAATCCCGTGCCGGAAACCGGACCCGGACACACGGTGTTGAAACGAATCCTTTCGGCGGCATGGCACAATGCCAGGCTGCGGCACAAGGCAATCAATGCCGCTTTGCTGGTGCTGTACAGCGGATCGTGCGCTCGGGGCAACAAGCCGGCATTGCTGGCGGTGAATATCACTGACCCGCCGCCAGAGGCCCGCAGGTGCCCAATCGCGTGCTTGCAGACCAAAAACGCGGCTTTGAGATTCGTATCGAAGCATTCATCCCAGTCGGCGCTGGTCAGGTCGGGAACTTGCCCGGTCATGTTGATGCCGGCGTTACTGACCACGATATGCAATCCGCCCTCCGCCTGAACTGCCCGTTCGACCAGGGCGCGGATGTCCGACTCCTGGCGGACGTCACATGTTTGTTCGTGGATCCCAAGCGGGGCAAAGCTCGTGGAATTTTCGTCGCGCGGATGCAGATCGCCCACAAAAACTTTGGCTCCCGCGCTAGCCAGCGCAATGGCCGTGGCTCTGCCGATGCCGCTGGCGCCGCCGGTAACGATGGCCGTTCGGCCGGTGAGATCGAAAAGCATGGCGATGCCTGAGAAAAAGGGTGACGCGGACGACGTGCGCGCCGCCTCTGGCGGCCTCAAATTTCCGCGTTTTAACGTAGGCTCTGACCGGCGGGCTGTCGAGCCGGGGTGTCGACGGGCGGGTTGAGCGCGCCAGCGGCTCCGAAACCCAGCGCTTCCCTCGGCGTTCAATACCTGGGGGGCCGTCGGGTTTGGATGTGGTAAACTGAAAGGTCCTTTGAGGAAATGAACAACGGCGACGACGTGACAGCGAGGCGCCTGCATTGGCGGTCAGTGAATCCTCTGCCCAGCGCTACCAGCTTCAAGACCCCGACGTGCGGTTGATGCTGAAGGTGCGCGACGACAACGCCGCTGCCTTTGACGAGTTGATGCTGCGGTATCAGAACCGGCTGGTGACGGTGCTCGAGCATTTGGTCGGCAGGCGCGATCAGGCCGAGGACCTGGCCCAAGAGGTTTTTTTGCGCGTGTACCGTGCCCGCAAGCGATACGTGGCGGGCGCCAAGTTTTCCACCTGGTTATACACGATCGCGAACAACGTGGCGGCCAATGCCCTGCGGTCGCGTTCGCGGCGTCCGGAAGTGAATGTTTCGACGCGTCCCACCGAGTCGGGCAGCATCGGCATGCTCGACAAGATGGCCGTGGCCGCCAGCGGTGCCATGCCCGCCAGACAAATGGACAAGGCCGAGTTGCGAGACATCGTGCGCGAGGCGCTTCAGGGACTAAGTGAGCGGCAGCGAATGGCCGTGCTACTCAATAAATTCGAGGACATGAGCTACGCCGACATCGCCACCACCATGGAAATGTCGCCCCAGGCGATCAAATCGCTGTTGTCGAGGGCCCGCGTGAACCTGAAAGAATTGCTGGAACCGTATTTCGCGGACGGCACGCGTCCGCAATAGCGCGAGCGAAACAGAAACGAATCAAGCCGACCATGGCAGACCATTTTTCCACACCAAATGAAGTCGAAGACGAGCTGTCCGCTTATCTCGACGGCGAACTGGACGCCGAAGGCGTGCGCCGCGTGGAAGAGCGGTTGGCCCGCGACGCGGATTATCACCGGCAGTTGCAGGAAATGGAGCGCGCCTGGGGCTTACTCGACCGATTGCCGCGAGCGTCGGTCGGTGAGGAATTCACGAAGACCACGCTCGAGATGGTGGCCCTTTCGGCCGCCGAAGACGCAAGGGAGGTCACGCGTCAATTGCCTCGCCAGCGTCAGCGGCAACGACTGGCCGGCGTGATTTCGATGGTCGCCGCGCTGCTCGTCGGATTTGCCATCGGAAACCAAGTGTGGCCCGACCCGAACGAACAGCTGCTCCGTGATTTGCCGCTCCTGGAAAATCTCGATCTCTACTACCAAGCCGACGACATTGAGTTCCTGCGGATGCTCGACGAAAAACATCTCTTCGACGAAGGAGACAGCGAGCATGCAGGTTAACCAGCGACCCATCCGCCGCGCAGGGCTGCTGGTGGTCGTGCTTTTGGCACTGGCCACGTCGGGCAACCCGAGCAGCGAGGAATTGGAAGCGCGACGCGTCCGAGTCGCGGCGATGGATCCCGCCAGACAGCAGGAGTTGTTGCACAAGTTCGAACGATTCAATGCCCTGCCGGCCGCCGAACAGCAGCGCCTGCGCGAGCTGCAGGCGGCGATCACGGCCGATCCAAACTCCGAGCGATTGCTGGCCGTCCTCGAACATTATCACGAATGGCTCAAGACGATCACCACGACCGAGCGGGCAAAGCTCGCCGAGCTTCCGCCCCGCGATCGGATTCGAGAGGTGGAACATCTGCTGCGCGTGCAACGCGACGCCCAGCGACTCGAACCTCTCACTTGGCAAGATATGCGCGATATTCGCCGCTGGGTTGACGAACTTGTCGATCGCGACCGCGAAGCGCTGGTGGCCAGCATTCCAGGTAAATTTCGCGATTGGTACAACAAGCAAACCGATCCGGGCGCCAAGCAGATGGCACTGGTTTATCGCTTGTTTGGCCGTTCGCGTGGCGGCGACGAACCGTCGCGGGTCACGCAGGCGGATCTTGACCGCTTGACCGCGAAGCTCTCGGAAGCCGCCCGGGCCGAATTGGCCAAGGCCTCCACCTTGGAAGAGCAGCGGCAACTTGTGCGCGGCTGGATCTTCGCTTCCCTGCGGCGGTCGGCATCGTGGCAGCATGGCCGGCGCAGCAACCCCGTGGTCGGCGAGCAACTCCTGCAGTTCCTGCAGACCGAAGTTCCGCCGGCCGAGCGCGAGCGATTGCTGCAAAAGCCCCGCGAGGAAATGCTGCAAGAGCTGCGCAAAATGTACTTCGAACGGAGTGGCGGTCCATCTCGCAGACCGTTTAGCGGCCGCTCAGACCGACACCGTCACGAACGCGGGCGAGATCACGGTGATGGGTCGCCGGCAAAGCCCGAGGATGGCTCCAGGCCGCCGCGTCGCAACCCGGCTCAGCCCAAGCCCACGGCGGCCGAGTTGCCAGGGCCGGCCGATGCGAAGAATGATTCGTAGTGCATTGGCATCATCATTTTGCTGTTAGCTGTCCTATGGCCTCGCAAGACCCGACAGCGCCGGGAGCCAGGTACAGATGTAGTATGCCCGCGGAACGGTTAGGTCGGCCAAACTCGCGATGTCGATTTGCCTAGCTTGACTACGTGAGCCAAACAACAACTGGTCGAGGGCGCCGACCGGTTTCTTGTACTTGACCACCTGTGCATTTTTGCGGTCAAGGTTTGCCATTTCCAAGGCACGATCGATCGCGTCTTCGATGAATCCGAGCCGATCGACCAGCAGATTTTCCTTGGCCTGTTTGGCCGTGAAGATCCGACCGGTGAACACGACGTCCTGCTTGGCCTGATCGTCGCGCAGTGCCGAGCGGCTCGCCAGCACGATTTCCTTGAAGTCCGCAAAGCTCGATTGCACGAGCCCTTCCAGAATCTTTTGCTCCTCCGCCCGAATCGGCTCGGGGAAGTCGCGGGTGGGGCTGCCCATCATCTTGAGTGGATTGCTGGCGATCGAGTCGTCCTGAATATCCCAGCTTTCGAGCAACTTGGCGATGTTGTAGTGAGGAATGATCACACCGATCGAACCGGTCCAGGTGGTGGGTTCGGCAAAGATCGTGTCCTTCGTGTCGCCAGCGGCCATGGCCACATAATAGCCGCCGCTGGCGGCAACGCCGCCCATGCTCACGACCAGCGGAACCTGCTTGTCATCAACCAGTTTCTTGAGGTGATGGTAGATGTAGTCGCTGCCGGTGACCGTGCCGCCGGGCGAATCGACGCGCAGGACGATCGCCTTCACGTCATCGTCCTCGCGCACCTGTTCGATTTGGTCCTTGACGTACCCCTCGTCGCCCATGATCGTGCCCTCGACGCGAATGATCGCGACCTTATTATCAGAGGACTTGCTCAGCGAATGCCACTCCTCGTTCAGTTTGTCGGACGACTCGCCGTACAGCAGGCCGATGACGAACAGGACCAGGCCGATCGTGATGATCCAGCGGGCGCCACGGACGAGCCAGCTCCCGCGGGGCGGCTCGATGATGACGCGCAGCGGCGTGCGAGGATCGAGATACGGTGGCGGCGGGGGGGTACGCGGGGATGATTGTTCGGGTTCCATAAGACCACCTCGAAAGAATGGAGCAGCGTGCCAACGTGATAGCAGAGCGGGCAAGACGACGATTTGACTGCCGCGCCGTCGCGCGGAAGCCATCTCATTATAGGGCGGTGTTTCAAGCCCGATAGATCGGTCGCGGGTTGAGAAGCGCGACGCAAAGTCGCACGCGACGGCTCGCGCGGTGTTGCCAAAACTCGGTCGTACCCGGTAAGCTAAGCCGCCAGTTGCCCAGCCGTACCGCTGCAAGGAGGAATTGCGAGTGTTTGTTGCCGCTTCGAGCGAGTGTTTTCCGGAGTTATCGCTTGATGGAGTGCTCCAGCGCTTCGTCGACTTGGAATACTCCAACATCGAGATTGCGATCCACGAGCGCGGAGGTCAGATCAAGCCGTCGGATTTGATGAAGGATCTGGACAGCGTCATTGCCGCCTGCCGCGAAACGTATCGGCTGACAATCAGCGGCTACAGCATCGACATCGACGCCGAGGGGGAGGAATACTACGACCAGTTCGCCGCCTGTTGCCGGCTGGCCAAGGCGACCAAGGTCGTTTCGCTCACGGCGCCGGCCGCGGAGATCGGCACGCCGTTCAATGCCGAGATCGAGCGGCTGCAACGGCTGGTCGGCATCGCCTCGCGCGAGGGCGTGCTGGTCAGCATCAAAACTGAAACCGGCAAGATCACGCAGGATCCCGACACGGCCGTCGTGTTGTGCGACAACGTGAAAGGGCTCGGCCTGACGCTCGATCCCAGCCACTACATTTACGGCCCGCACGCCGGCGGCAATTACGATCAGGTGATGAAGTACGTGTACAACGTCCACCTGCGCGATACATCCAAAGACAAACTGCAAGTCCGCATCGGGCAAGGCGAAATCGAATACAGTCGGCTGCTCTCGCAGCTTGAACGGGTCAAATACAATCGTGCCCTGGTCGTGCATATCACCGCGATGGAAGGGGTCGACCACATCGCCGAACTCCGCAAAATGCGGCTGTTGCTCGAAAGCATGCTCTAGCTTTCGGTTGAAGTCTTCGACGGACCGGTCGATCGCATGGATGCGATCTCAAAACCGCGACCCAAGTCGTTGTTTTGCGAGCCGTATGCGGCTTTGCCGCGCACTTGGCGAAGTTGGAATCTGCCACGACGGCATATTTCAACAGCCAGCTTGACGACGCCAGCTCGTTGGTCGGCCCTCGGCGTTGCCGGCCGGCCCCCGTTGACCGCCCTTCCCTGCCCCGCGGCTCATTCGCCATCGCCGCCTAGGGCCCCGTCGGCGCGCTACTGGTTTGCGTCGCCGCCGCACGTCGACTAGGCTGACAACCTGTCCATCCCTCCGCGACTTGGGAACCCCGCCATGAAACGATTGACGTGTCTTGCGCTGGCGGCCTGTCTGGCCAGTCCGGCACTTTTGCCGGCTGCCGAAAAGAGCCCCCGGATTTCCTTTAAGCGCACGCAACTCGAACCCAAATTCCGCAGCGAAGGTGTCTCGGTTGGGGACTTCAACAGCGACGGCAAGCTCGACGTCTCGGCCGGACCCGTCTACTTTGCCGCACCCGACTGGAAGCTGGTGCCGGTGGTCGAGAATCCGCCCGAGTACGATCCGCACAACTACAGCACGTCGTTTCAGAACTTTGCCGACGACGTCAGCGGCGACGGCCGCACCGACCTGATCGTGGTCGACTTTCCGGGCAAGGAAACCTGGTGGTTCGAACAACCGGCTGCCGCCGACGGCGCCTGGAAACGGCATACCGCCACACCGGTCACGAACAATGAGAGCCCTGATTATCGCGACATCGACGGCGACGGCCTGCGCGAGCTGCTGCTGGCCTACGATCCCGGCAAGCATGTTGGGTTTGCCAAGCCCGCGAAGGAAGGGCTGTGGCCGCTGGTGTCCGTGTCGGCCGAAAACGCCCCGGCTACCGATCGATTCTCCCATGGCATTGGCTCGGGCGACATCAACGGCGATGGCCGCGACGACGTGATGGTGGTTGAAGGCTGGTGGGAAGCCCCGGCCGAGGAGTCCGGCTCGCCGTGGGTATTCCACCCCGTGAAGTTCGGCCAGCCTTGCGCAGATGTATGCCTACGACTTCGACGGCGATGGCGACAACGACGTGCTATCGAGCAGCGCACACGGCGAAGGCATCTGGTGGCACGAGCAATCGCCCGACGGCTGGAAGACCCACGAGATCACGACCGCGATCACGCAAACGCACTCGTTGAATCTGGCCGACATCAACGGCGACGGCCTGATGGACTTTGTCACCGGCAAGCGTTATTGGGCGCACGGACCGAAAGGGGATATCCGGCCCGATGATCCGGCCGTGGTGATGTGGTTCGAACTGCAGCGCCAAGACGGTAAACCCGTGTGGACGCCGCACGAAATCGATCACGACAGCGGAGTGGGTACGCAGTTCGAAGTGGCCGACGTCAACGCCGACGGTCTGCTGGACGTCGTCACGTCGAACAAGAAGGGCACCTACTACTTCGAGCAGGTTCGCGAGTAGCCGAGAGGAGAAACAATTGTGAACGGAGCGAATCGCCGACAGTTCTTGCAGACCAGTGGTGCCGCGCTGGCCGCGGGATTGCTGAATCCTTACGTGTTCACGGCCGATGCCGAAGAGCGCGCGCGGCCGCGTGCGAAGAACGACCGCTTCCGCTTGGGAGCGATCGGCATGCGCTACCAGGGCTCGGTGATTACGGAAAAAGCACTAGCCGAAGGCGACCTGGTCGCCATCGCCGACGTCGATCGGGAGATTGCCGAGAAAGCTCGCGAGCAATTCGGCGGCAAGGCCGAACTCTACGAGGATTATCGCCGCCTGCTCGAGCGGCCCGATCTGGACGTGATCCTGATCGGCACGCCCGACCACTGGCACACCCAGATGGTCATCGACGCTTGCCGGGCCGGCAAGGACGTGTATTGCGAAAAGCCGCTGACGCTCACGATCGACGAAGGCAAGCTGATGACACGCGTGGTCGAAGAAACCGGCCGCGTCGTGCAGGTGGGTTCCTGGCAGCGCAGCGACGCAAACTTTCGCCTGGCCTGCGAGATGGTGCGTCAAGGGCGCATTGGCAAGCTGCAAAAAGTCGGCGTCACGCTCGGTAAGAACAAGACCGGCGGACCGTTTTCAACCGCGTCGGTGCCAAACCATTTCAACTGGGAACTCTGGCAAGGGCAGACTCCCGACGTTCCCTACATCCCCGAGCGAACGCACTACACCTTCCGTTGGTGGTACGAGTACTCCGGCGGACAGATGACCGACTGGGGTGCCCATCACGTCGACATTGCCCAGTGGGGCGCCGGCATGCAGGATTCGGGGCCGGTCGAAATCGACGGGCGGGCGGACTTTCCGGACGTACCGAACGGCTACAACGTGGCCGTCAATTACTCCGCCAGGTTCCGCTATGCCGATGGCGTGGAGCTGGAGATTCTCGACGAAGGTCGCAACGGCGTGATGTTCGAAGGGGAGGGGGGCCGCATCTTTGCCAATCGAGGCACGGTGGCCGGCGTAGCCGTCGACCAGCTCCAGGACGAGCCGCTCGAGCGCGAGGACTACGTGCTGTACGAGCACGACAATCTCGACCGCCCCGCTCGCAGCGGCAAGCTCGACGCGATCGTCAACCACATGGGCAACTTTTTCGATTGCGTTCGCTCGCGCCAGCAGCCCATTTCCGACGTCCACAGCCAACATCGCTCAGTCAGCGTCTGCCACCTGGCCAACATCTCAATGCGGCTGGGCCGCAAGCTGCGCTGGGACCCCGATGCCGAACGGTTCATCGGCGATGACGAGGCCAACGGCTGGCTCAGCCGCCAGCAGCGGAAGGGATTCGAGATCGGTTGAACATCCGGCCGACGGTTGTGCCGGCGAGAGTCGTGCGTCGGGTCGCTCCTGCCGAATCAGCCCGGCGTTACGCCCTCGTCGAGCGTTGCTAGCTGTACCCGTCGCCGCAAATCGAGCGTGAAGGGAAAATCGCGGTTGGCTTCGGCTGGCGGAACGGGCAACCGGCCACCGGTATGACCAAACGGATAGAAGCGTGCCACGCGGCGGCTTTCGGCCTCGTAGGCGTTGACCGGAAATCGTTCGAAGCTGAGTCCGCCGGGATGGGCCACGTGCCAGGTGCAACCACCGATCGAGCGCTCATTCCAGCTATCAATTAGATCGAATACCAGGGGCGCGTGAACTCCGATCGTGGGATGCAAACACGATGGCGGCTGCCACGCCCGGAAACGCACGCCGGCCACGAATTCGCCGGGTGTGCCGGTCGGATGCAAGGGAACCCGTCGGCCGTTGCAGGCCAGCACGTGCCGTGAGTCGGTCATGCCGCGGACGGTAACCTGCAATCGTTCGAGCGACGAATCAACGTGCCGCACGGTCGCGCCGCCGGCCGGTTCCTCGCCCAGCACGTTCCACGGCTCGATTGCTTGGCGCAGCTCGACGTGGATACCGCGCGTGCGTGATTTGTCCCACCAGCGGGAAGCGAAACTCGAAGTGCGGCGCGAACCATTCCTGTTCGAACGGAAAGCCCGCGTCGTTGAGCTCTTCGATCACTTCCTGGAAATCCTGGGCCACGAAGTGCGGCAGCATGAATCGGTCGTGCAGCGAAGTGCCCCAGCGAACGAGCTTTTGCGTGTACGGTTTCTTCCATTGCCAGGCGACAATCGCCCGCAGCAGCAACTGCTGCGTAAGGCTCATTTGCGCGTGAGGTGGCATTTCGAAGCCGCGAAATTCGACCAGCCCCAAGCGGCCGGCAGATGAGTCGGGCGAGAACAATTTGTCGATGCAAAACTCGGTGCGGTGCGTGTTGCCGGTCAGATCGACCAGCAGATTGCGCAGCACGCGGTCAACCACCCAGGGCTGCTCGCTACCGTCCTTGGGTAATTGGGCGAAAGCCGTCTCGAGCTCGTAGATCGATTCGTGTCGCGCCTCGTCAACGCGCGGAGCCTGGCTGGTCGGACCGATGAACAGGCCCGAGAAGAGGTACGACAAACTCGGCCGGTTATTCCAGTAGCGGACCAGGCTGGCAAGTAAATCCGGTCGCCGCAGGAACGGACTATGCCCTGGCGTCGCCCCGCCGAGCACCAGGTGATTGCCACCGCCGGTGCCAGTATGGCGTCCGTCGAGCATGAACTTTTCGGTCCCCAACCGCGTCTGCCGGGCTTCTTCATACAGCGTCGTGGTGTTGTCAATCAGTTCCTGCCAATCACCCGACGGCTGCAAGTTGACTTCGATCACGCCGGGGTCGGGCGTCACCTTGAAGTGCTGCAGCCGCTCGTCGTGCGGCGGCTGATACCCTTCCACTGCGCACCGGCATGGCCAAGGCGCGGGCCGTTTGTTCGACGGCGCTGGTCAGATGCAAGTATTCCTCGACAGCTTCGACCGGCGGCATGAACACGTGCATCGTGCCACCGCGCGCTTCGACACAAACCGCCGTGCGTACCAGGTGGCGAGCCGATTGGCCCGGGCTGGGGCGAGTCCAATGCGGTGGAGCTTCACCTTCGCCGCCTTCCTCTGGAAGTTCGTCGCCCGGCTCGTCGGGCAGGTGGCCGCCACCGCCGACGCCGGCAACTTGACGCACCAGACGCCGTTGTCGTTCCAAATGGCTGGATGCCCCGTTGCCCGAGTGTCGCGGCCATTGTCCTTCGGTGGCCAGGCGATGGTAGCTTGGCAGATCGACCGGCTCGGCGAACGGATCGCGTTGCCAATGCAATGGCACGTCCAGTTTGGCGACCCAGGGCAGCGAATCGAGCGGCAGCCGGAATCCCATCGGCGAGTCGCCCGGAATCAGGAACATATGCTCCTGCCGCAAAAACCAAGGTCCGCTTTCCCAAGCGGGCACGCCGGCCCAGTCTTCGCGTGGGCGTAGGGGGAGGGCATAGCCAACGATCTTTTCGAGACCTTGCTCGAACACTTTCGCCAACCGCTCGCGCTCCTCTGGATCGTTCAGATTCGACTGCAACGGGTCGACATTGACCGGCAGTCGACGCGATTTCCAGAGGTAATACCACACGTCTTCGTAGGCCGGAATCGCAAACTCGCCCCCTACGCCCAACCGCTCGGCAAGGGCGAGGGTAAACCGCTGCGCGTCGATGTCGGTCAACCCGTACTGGACTTCATCGCGGGCGATCCAGCCCGGATCGGTCCAAATCGGTTCGCGGTCTTTGCGCCAGTAACATCCGAGTACCCAGCGGGGCAGCGATTCGCCCGGATACCATTTACCTTGTCCGTAGTGCAGCAGCGGCCCCGCGGCAAAGCGATCGGCCAGCCGCGTGAACAGCTTTCCGGCCAGGCGGCGCTTATCGGGGCCAAGCGCCGTGATGTTCCATTCGGGTCCGTCCATGTCGTCGATCGATACGAACGTCGGTTCGCCCCCCATCGTCAGCCGCACGTCGCCCGCCGTGAGCGCCCGGTCGACTTCGTGACCGAGCGCGGCAATGCGCGACCACTGCGCGTTGTCGTAGGGTTTGGTCACACGCGGATCTTCGTGAATCCGTTGGAGCGACATGGAAAACTCGAACTGGGTCTCGCACGGCTCCACACCGCCGGTAATCGGCGCGGCCGAAGCCGGGTCGGGCGTGGCGGCCAATGGCAGGTGGCCTTCGCCGGTCAGCAAGCCGGACGTGGGGTCGAGCCCAACCCAACCGGCGCCGGGCAAATACACCTCGCTCCAGGCATGCAGGTCGGTAAAGTCCTCGGCGGCGCCGGCTGGACCATCGAGCGGCTTGACGTCGGGTTTGAGTTGGATCAGGTATCCCGACACGAATCGCGCGGGCAGCCCGAGATGACGGAGCGTTTGCACCAACAGCCAGGCGGTATCGCGGCACGAGCCATTTCGCCGCTGCAAAGTTTCTTCGCAAGTTTGGACGCCCGGCTCCATGCGAATCGAGTAGCTAATCTGCTCGTGCACGTAGCGGTTCAAGTCGACCAGGAAATCGACCGTGCCTTCGAAGTTCCGCGGGATCGAATTCAGGAACTCCTGAAACAACGGCCCCGGCGTCTGGCATTTGCGATAGGTAGCCAGTTCCGAGTCGAGCCACTCGGCGTAGCGGAACGGGAATTTGTTGGCGTCCGTTTCCAGAAAGAAATCGAACGGGTTGATAACGGTCATCTCGGCCACCAGGTCGACCTGCAAATCGAAGTGGTCGGTCTTCTCGGGAAATACCAGCCGGGCCAGGAAGTTGCCGTGGGGGTCTTGTTGCCAAGAGAGAAAATGTTTCTGCGGGCTGACTTTCAGCGAGTAGCTCACCACCGGCGTGCGGCAGTGCGGAGCCGGACGCAGTCGCACGACTTGCGGTCCCAGCGTCACGTGGCGGTCGTAGCGATACGTGGTGCGATGATTGAGGGCGACGCGGATGGCCATCGGTGCAGGGCTTTCGAAGGGTACCTGAAAGGGCGCGGTCGAGACACGCATGCCGCCAGATGCGCGCACCGACAGGTTGCAATAGCCGGTCGGTAATGCCTAAAAGACCGGCAACTCGCCCGGTGGGTGAGCAAGTTTACCATGCAAAACGTTGTAAATCGCGGCACAGCGGCACACAAGCGAGCGGAAAAGCAAATACTGCGCCGCCCGCGCGAGCGGTTCGCGCTCGGTCAGCGCCCGAGCTCGCACGCCCGGCAAATCTTCCCTAAAGTCTTGCCCCAGGATTGTTTTCAGCGTGGTGCGAACCGTTTATAATGCAACATTGGCGGCAATGGTAACCGGCCCCCTACCTTCCTACCTTCAGCCCGGTGCCAAGTACCCGCCTGCAAGCGCGGTTGAGTCCCACCTGACAAAGCTTCCCCGGGGGTTCGAAGATGCTACGGCGCTGCTGTTGGACGGTCGCCCTGGTCGTTGGATGGTTCGTCTCCATTTCCACTTCGCGGGCCGACGATGCGATCGGCTACAACCGCCAGGTGCGGCCGATTTTGGCCGACAATTGTTTTGCTTGCCACGGGCCAGACAGCGCGTCGCGAAAGGCCGACTTGCGGCTCGACAAGCGCGATGCCGCGGTGGAGGTGGGCGCCATCGTTCCCGGCAAACCGGCCGAAAGCGCGCTCGTCGAACGGATCACCTCCGACGACGAGTCGATGCAGATGCCGCCGGCGGAAACCCACAAGAAACTGACGCCCGAGCAGAAGGTCCTGCTCGCCAAATGGATCGCCGCGGGAGCCGAGTACGAGCCGCACTGGTCGTTGATCCCGCCCACGCGGCCGGCCGTGCCGCCAGTGCAAAACAAGGCCTGGCCGCGCAACCCAATTGATGAGTTTGTGCTGGCGAAGCTCGAGGCCGCGGGTTTGACTCCGGCGCCCGAGGCGGACCGTCGGACGCTGGCTCGCAGGTTGAGTCTCGACCTGACCGGCCTGCCTCCCGAGCCGGCGGACGTCGAGGCATTCGTCAACGACGCGGCCTCGGACGCCTACGAACGCTATGTCGATCAACTGCTCGGTTCGTCCAAGTGGGGCGAGCATCGCGGCCGCTATTGGCTGGACGCGGCCCGGTATGCGGACACGCACGGCATCCACTTCGACAACTTCCGCGAGATGTGGTCGTATCGCGATTGGGTCATCGATGCCTTTAATCGCAACATGCCGTTTGACGAGTTCACGATCGAACAGTTGGCCGGCGACTTGCTGCCCAACCGGACGCTCGATCAATTGATTGCCTCGGGCTTCAACCGCTGCAACATGACCACGAACGAGGGGGGCGTGATTCCCGAAGAGTATCTGGTGCTCTACACCCGCGACCGCACCGAGACGATGTCGCAGGTGTGGCTGGGCATGACAGCCGGTTGTGCCGTGTGCCACGATCACAAGTTTGACCCCATCACGCAGGAGGAATTCTACGAGATGGCGGCGTTCTTCAATAACACGACGCAAGGAGCCATGGACGGAAACATCAAGGACACGCCGCCGATCATTGTCGTTCCCATGGACAAGGATCGCGAAGCCTGGGAGGCACTGCCGAGCGAGCTTTCGGCCGCTCAGCAAAAAGTGGACGCGCGCCGTGCCGATGCCCGCGGCGACTTCAATGCCTGGTTGGCCAAGGTGACGCCGGGCGAACTGAAATCAAAGGTCGACCACGCAGGCCTTGTGTTGCATGCGCCGCTGGGTGAGTGCTCAAACAATCAACTTACGTTGGCCGTGCAGGGCGAGGTGCAGAACGTTTCGCTGGGTTCCGAGCCCAACTACGACGCCGGAGTGATCAGTGCAAAGGCGTTCAAGTCGCGACCCGAGACGAACGTCTCCGTTCCGGCCGTGGGCGACTTCGAAAAGGACCAGGCCTTCAGTTGCAGTGCCTGGGTGAAAGTGCCCCGCGCCGACTTATCGGGAGCAGTCGTCGCCCGCATGGACGAGAGTAGCGAGCATCGTGGCTGGGACTTGTGGCTCGATCGAGGGCGCCCGGCCACGCACATTATTCACAAATGGCCCGATGACGCCGTGAAGGTGATCAGCAAGAAGGCCCTGGAAGCCGGCAAGTGGCACTACGTCACGGTCACGTACGACGGTCAGGGAAGCGCCAAGGGAGTGCGGATCTACTTGGACGGTGCGCAGCAAGACGTGGAAGTGGCCGCCGATACGCTCAAGCATTCCATCCGCACGCAAGTGCCGTTCAAGCTGGCGCAGCGAAACGCCAGCGCGTCTCGATGATTTGGCACTGCAGGACCTGCGGATCTATACCCGCGTGCTGGGTGCCGATGAAGTCGCTTCGCTGGCCAGCCTGAGCCGGGCCGCGTACCTCGTCGGTCTGCCGGCCGAGGGCGCAGCAGCGCGGAGAACGAGGAGTTGTATGGCTGGTGGCTCGACAAGGCCGATCCGGTATATGGCCAGCTCGTCGGCGCGAAGCGTGCCTTGGAAGCGACCGAAGCCGCCATCAAGCAGCGAGCCACGATTGCCCACGTTTCGCAGGAAAAGACCGAGCCGGCGATGGCCTACGTACTGTATCGTGGTGAATACGATAAACGGCGCGAGGAAGTAAAGCCGAACACCCCGGCAGCCTTCCCCAAGTTCGCCGACGAGCTACCCCGCAACCGGCTTGGCCTGGCCCAGTGGCTTTTGAGTCCTGAACATCCGCTCACAGCGCGCGTTACGGTCAACCGCTTTTGGCAGGAGGTGTTCGGCACGGGCCTGGTGGCTACCGCCGGCGATTTCGGCGTCGCGGGTCGGCTTCCGACGCACCCGGAGTTGCTCGATTGGCTGGCCGTGGAGTTCCGCGAAGGCGGCTGGGATGTGAAGAAGCTATTCCGCCTGATCGTGACATCGGCCACGTATCGACAATCGGCCGAGGTGACACCCGAAAAGCTGGAGAAGGATCGCGAAAACCATTTGTTGTCGCGTGGTCCGAGGTTCCGCATGGACGCCGAAATGGTGCGCGACTATGCCCTGGCGGCGAGCGGCCTGTTGGTCGACAAAATTGGCGGCCCCAGCGTGCGGCCTTACCAGCCCGACGGTGTGTGGGAAGCCGTGGCGATGATCGGCAGCAACACCCGCAACTACAAGCAGGACGAAGGCGAAAGCCTTTACCGCCGCAGCATGTACACGTTCTGGAAGCGAGCCGCTCCGCCGGCATCGATGGAAATCTTCAATGCCCCCAGTCGTGAAGTCTGCACGGTTCAGCGAGAGCGGACCAACACGCCGCTACAGGCGTTGGTCACGCTGAACGACCCGCAATTCGTCGAAGCGGCCCGGCGGCTGGCCGCGCGAGCCTTGACCGAGGGAGGTGATAGCGATGCCAGCCGCGTAGACTTCATTGCCAGGCGGTTGCTTTGCCGGCCACTGGCACCTGAAGAATCGTCGATCGTCACAGGGTCGCTCGCTACGCTGTTGAGCTTTTACAGCGAGCATCCGGACGATGCCAAAAAACTGATCGCGACTGGCCAGGCCAAGCCGATCGCCGAGCTCGATCCGGCCACCCTGGCCGGCTGGACGATGCTCACCAACGAATTGATGAACCTCGACGAAGTCGTGAATAAGTAGTTCTCGACCCCGCTTTTTCCCAAGAACCGACAAGCCACCCGATCGCAAACGGAAGGACAACCCATGAACCCGCTGTTCACCGAATGGGTCCGCACCGAAACTCGCCGGCAGTTCTTTAGGCACGGAGCGAACGCGCTCGGCATGGCCGCGCTGGCTTCGCTGATGGGCGAAGGCACGTCGGCCCTCGCGGCCACGCTGGGTGACGGCGGCGGTTTCGCCGGTGCGGTTGCGCCGCATTTTGCGCCGAAGGCCAAACACGTCATTTATCTGCACATGGTTGGTGGTCCTTCGCAGATGGACCTGTTCGACTACAAGCCGCAGATGCAGGAGTATTACGACAAGGACCTGCCCGACAGCGTGCGGATGGGACAGCGGCTGACCACGATGACGTCCGGCCAAAAGCGGTTTCCGATCGCGCCGTCGATGTTCAAGTTTGCCCAGCATGGTCAATGCGGCATGTGGTTCAGCGAGCTATTGCCGAACCTCGCAAAGAACGCCGACGACATGTGCTTTATCCGCAGCATGCACACCGAGGCCATCAACCACGAGCCGGCCATCAGCTATATGCAAACCGGCAACCAGGTCACCGGGCGGCCCTGCCTGGGGGCCTGGGCCTCGTACGGCCTGGGATCGCTCAACGAGGATTTGCCCACGTTCGTGGTGCTGGTGGCCAAACCGACCAATACCGAACAGGTGCAAGCGATCTCCGCGCGGCTCTGGTCGGCCGGGTATCTGCCCGGCGAACACGCCGGCGTGTCGTTCCGCTCCGGCGGTGATCCAATTCTGTACATCAACAATCCCGAAGGCGTTCCCAGCCAGGTGCGCCGCACGACGCTCGATGGATTGCGGCGCTAAACGAAATCAACTACCGGCAGGTAGGCGATCCAGAGACGCACACTCGCATCCAACAATACGAGCTCGCCTTCCGCATGCAAGCGAGCGTTCCAAACTTAACGGATACGAGTGACGAGCCGGAGTCGACTTACCAACTCTACGGCGAGGAAGCTCGCAAACCGGGCACGTTCGCCCAAACCGCGCTATTGGCCCGTCGAATGGTCGAGCGGGGCGTGCGTTTTATCCAGGTGTATCTCAACAATTGGGATACCCATTCGAACGTAGCCGGCCGGCTGCCGGACCAATGCCGTGACATCGACCAGCCCTGCCACGGCCTGATCGAGGATTTGCGTGCCCGCGGCCTGCTCGACGACACACTGATCATCTGGGGTGGCGAGTTCGGCCGCACGATCTACTCGCAGGGAGGCCTCTCGAAGAAGAATTACGGCCGCGACCACCATCCGCGGTGCTTCACCATGTGGATGTGCGGCGGTGGTGCCAAAGGAGGCACGATCTACGGCGAAACAGATGACTTTTCTTACAACATCGTCAAGGATCCGGTTCACATTCACGACTTCCATGCCACGGTGCTGAAGCTGTTAGGCTACGACCACGAGCGTTTCACCTACAAGCACCAGGGCCTGGATCAGCGGCTAACGGGCGTCGAACCGGCGAAGGTCATTTCCGAATTGCTCGCCTGAGCTGGTTGCCTTCCGCGGCAATGGTGATCGGGTGTGGGAGTCACTGTGCCACTCTGGCACACCATCCGCGCTACCGTCGACGGGCAGTTGCTCTTGTGCGCACCGACCGATAGAGTTCATGCACCGGCGCCGCTTGGAATCAGTGTGATCGGTCTTACCAAGGAGCATGGATGAGCGTTGACAGGCTGACAATTCCCGAGATCACGGTGCGCGACATCCAGCGCAACATGGTGCCGGCCAAATTGTATCAAGAGGCAATTCGCACGGAACCCGATTCGGCCATTGCCGCTAGCGGCGCGCTGATTGCCTATTCGGGCGCCAAGACCGGCCGCTCGCCCAAGGACAAGCGGATCGTCAGCAATGCCCCTTCGGAACACGACATCTGGTGGGGCACGGTCAATGTGGCGATCCAGGAGGACACCTTCCGGATCAACCGCGAACGGGCCATCGACTACTTGAATACGCGCGAACGATTGTATGTCGTGGATGCCTTTGCCGGCTGGGATCCGGAATATCGAAGGAAGGTACGGATCATCTGTTCGCGGCCGTATCATGCCTTGTTTATGGACACCATGCTGGTGCGGCCCACCCACGTCGAACTGGAGAATTTTGGCCAGCCGGACTTCGTGATCTACAACGCGGGCCACTTCCCGGCGAACCGTTACACCTCGGGCATGACTTCAAAAACGAGCGTCGACCTCGATCTCGAAACGGGCGAGATGGTGATTCTGGGCACCGAATACGCCGGCGAAATGAAGAAGGGCGTGTTCACGATGATGAACTATTTCATGCCCAAGCGCGGTGTGCTCTCGATGCATTGCTCGGCCACGGCCGATCGCGAAACCGGCAGCACAACCATCATGTTCGGCCTATCGGGAACGGGCAAGACCACGCTCTCGGCCGACCCCAAGCGACTGCTCATCGGAGACGACGAACATTGCTGGACCGACCATGGCATCTTCAATATCGAAGGAGGATGCTACGCCAAGGCGATCTTTCTGTCGCCCGATTCAGAGCCGGAAATATTTCAGGCGCTGCGTTATGGGTCGGTGCTTGAGAACGTGGTGTACCATCAATACGACCACACGGTCGACTTTAACGACTCGTCGATCACAGAAAACACACGCGGCGCCTACCCCATCGAGTTCATTTCGAACGCCAAGCTCCCCTGCCTGGGAGAGCATCCCAGCAACGTGATTTTTCTGACGTGCGACGCGTTCGGCGTCTTGCCCCCGATCAGCCGCCTGACCCCCGAACAGGCGATGTATCACTTCATTAGCGGGTACACAGCCAAGGTTGCCGGCACCGAGGTGGGTGTGACCGAGCCGCAAGCCACGTTCTCGCCCTGTTTCGGCGGACCGTTTCTGGTTTGGCACCCGGCCAAATACGCCGAGCTACTTGCCGCCAAGTTGGAACAGCACAAAACCAACGTGTGGCTGGTAAACACCGGTTGGAGCGGTGGCGCTTTCGGCGTTGGCCATCGAATGAAGCTGGCTCATACCCGAGCGCTGATCGATGCTATTCACACCGGGGAATTGGCCGATGCTCCCACGGAAGTCGATCCCATTTTCGGCTTTCACGTCGTCACCAGATGCGGTGGTATCCCGGACAGGATTTTGGTTCCGCGTAATACCTGGACGCACACCTCCGCGTACGACATCATGGCCCACAAGTTGGCCGATTTGTTCCGCGAGAACTTCGCTACCTACGAAGCCGGCTGCAGCGACGCGGTGAAGTCCGCGGGACCGAGCGCTTGAACGGCCTCCTTCGCACCAGTGACGCGAACTGCTCATGACACGCCCGCCGCACTCCCGGTTTGCGCTGCTCGGGCGCGCTGCTCGTAGGCTTGATCTTCCTGCTCCATCAGCGATTGGGGCAAGCCATGCCCGGGCGTGTTCGCATAAAGCAGCCAATAGGCGACCGGAATCACAAACAGCGTGAATAGCGTCGAGGCAAACAGCCCGAAAATCAACGACCAGGCCAGGCCGGAGAAAATCGGGTCGATGATGATCGGCGTGGCACCCAACATCGCCGCGCTGGCAGTCAGCAGGATCGGTCGCAAACGAACGACGCGGCTCTCCATGATCGCATCGAACAGCGAACGCCCGCGTCCCAGCGACAGGTGAATGAAGTCGACCAGAATGATTGAATCTCGGGTCACAATGCCCGACAGAGCAATCATGCCGATCATGCCGGTGGCCGTGAAATAGACCGGGTCGAGATACCCTCCCATGTGTTCGGCGTGCAATACGTTGAGCAGCCAGAATCCCGGCATGACGCCGAGAATCGTGAGTGGAATTGCCAGCATGACAACTAGCGGAATGACGAAAGACCCCATCTGGGCCACCAGCAGAATGTAAATGGCGACCATCGCGGCGGCAAAGGCGAGTCCCAGGTCGCGGAACACGTCCAGGGTAATCTTCCATTCTCCCTCGCCGGCGAAATCCACGGTGAAGGCTGCCGGCAGCGCCCAGGCAATCCCTCCGCCGTTGGACAGAAAAGTTCGCTCGTCCACAGGTCGCGCTGGCGCATCAGCTACCCAGCCCTCACCTACCATCTTGGCCGCCGTTGGCATGCGGCCGGAGTGATCGCGATCCACCAGCACGTCGACAACGACGTCGGCCGGCGGCCGGCCGGCCGTTTCAGCAAACACGTAGGCCACGCGTTGCAGATTCTTGTGGTAGATCATCTGATCGACGCGCGTGTTTTCCCAACGACCCAGCTCGGCCAGCGGAACGAGTTGGCCGTTTTCCCCTTTCGCTTCCAGGCGAGCCAGGTCGATTTCACTGCTTCGTCGCGCGACCGGCACCCGCAGCTCGATGCGGAGCGGATTGCGCTCGGTGTCGCTGCGCATGAGACCGACGGTTGAGCCGCCGAGTGCGGCCTCTAGCGTGCTGGCGATCACATCGGCCGATATTCCGTTCAGGGCGGCCTTCTCCGAATCGGTCACGAAAATCAACTTCTCCTCGGGCGACTCACGAATGTCGTCGACATCGACCACGCCCGGTTCCTCCGCCAGCCGCGCCCGAACCGTATCGGCCGCCAGCAGCAAATCCTCGTAGCGGTTATCCGGTTGCCCGTAGATTTCGGCGACAACACTGGCGATCACAGGCGGGCCGGGCGGCGTCTCGACCAGCTTCATCCGAGCCCTGTGGCGGTCGGCAATCTGCTGCAAGTCGTTGCGCATCCGCAACCCGATGCCGTGGCTCTGCAAATCCCGGTTCCTTTTGCCGGCCAGATTGATGCGAATATCGGCGACGTTGTCACCTTGCGCAAGTAATAATGTCGGACGAGTCCGTTGAAGTCGATCGGCGACGCCACCCCCACGTAGCTTGTGAAATCGGCAACTTCGGTTACGCCGGCCAGGTAGGCCTCCATGTCGCGCACCGCCGCATCGGATCGCTCCAGCGTTGTCCCTTCATCGAAGTCGAGCACGACTTGCAACTCGTTCTTGTTGTCGAACGGCAGCATCTTGAGTGGCACGCTTCGCACGGCAGCCAGCCCCATTGCGCCGACGGTCAGCGCGAACATCGCAAGCAAAAACGACCAGGCGATCAGCCGCGAATGAAGCAGCGGCGCCATCAACGGATAGAATACCTTGTAGAGGCGCGATTGCTTGATCGCCTCCAGGTCGTGCGGGTCGTGGTGCGCGTCGGAGTCGGAACCGCCCGAGCGGTACTTGCGGCGCAGACCGTGGTAGGCGAGCCAGGGCGTGATCGTAAACGCCACGACCATCGACATCAGCATGGTCACCGGCACGTTGAGCGCCATCGGCCGCATGTAAGGACCCATCATGCCGGTGATGAAGAACATCGGCAGAAAGCTGACGATTACGGCCAGGGTGGCCGTGATCAGCGGTGGGCGAATTTCGGCCACCGCTTCCAGCACGATTCGCCTGGTCGCGCGCTTTCGCAGCGCGAAGTGCCGCGTGATGTTTTCGACGTCGACGATCGGGTCGTCGACCAACAAACCCAGCGAGAGGATCAAGGCAAATAGCGTCACACGATTGATCGTGAATCCGAGCAGCAGATTCACCGCCAATGTCAGGCCGAAAACGACCGGCACGGCCACGGCCACAATCAGTGCCTCGCGCCATCCCAGCCCCACGGTCAGCAGCGCCACGACAATCAGAATCGCCACCGCCAGGCCTTCAACAAGTTCGTTCACCTTCTCGTCGGCGGTCAGACCGTAATTACGAGTCACGACCATTTCAATGTCATCCGGCACGATGCTGGCGTCCAGTTCCTCGGCCTTCTCGAGTACTGCGTCCGCTACCCAAACGGCGTTCGAGCCTTTCTTCTTGGCGACGGCAATCGTGACGGCCGATTGCGAAACGCCGCCATCTTTCGCTGGCTCGGTCGGACGTTCCGCCTCGGCCAGCGTGGTGCTCGGAAAATACTCGTGCTTGGTGAACCCATGCGCCGGTCCCCAGCCGTGACGCACGTAGTTGGCCACTTCGTCCGGACCGTCTACGATGCGTGCCACGTCCTTGAGAAACACCGGACGACCGTCGAATACGCCCACGACCAGATCGTTCAGTTGTCGAGCATCGTCGAAGCGCTGACCCACGTCGACGCGGATCAGCCGGTCCTGCGACCGAAAGTCTCCGGCCATCTGTCGCACGTTCGTGGCCCGAATCGCTCGCTCCAGTTCCAGCGGCGAAACGTGGTAGCCGGCCATTCGGTCCGGATCCATCAGTACTTGCACGACGCGCCGCCGGCCGCCCACCACGTACGCCCGCGAAACGTCGGGAATGGTTGCCAATCGCTGGGAAAGTTCCTCGGCCACCCGGCGCAGCGTCATGTCGTCGGCCTTGCCACTGGCCAGCGTCAAGGTGGTGACCGGCACGTCGTCAATTTCGACGGGTTTCACAACCCAGCCGGTCACGCCTCTGGGCACGATGTCGACGTTTTCGTCGATCTTCTTGTACAGCTTTACCAGGCTGCGCTCGCGGTCCTCGCCGACATAGAAGCGGACCGTGATGATCGCCTGGTCCTCGCGGCTCATGGAATAGACGTATTCGACGCCGTCGATTTGGAACAGTATTTTCTCGAGGGGCGTCGCAACCAGTTGTTCAACTTCGGCCGCCGAATGTCCGGGGAAGTTGACGTAGATGTCGGCCAGCGGAACCACGATCTGTGGGTCTTCCTCGCGTGGCGTCAGCACCAGTGCGGCGATGCCGATGACGGTGGCCAACAAGATCAGAATCAGCGAGAGATTCGACTCCAGGAAGATCTTGACGATCTTGTTGGTGAAGTTGTGTTCTTGAAGCGAGGAACCGAGGTCATGCTCAGCCATGAATCGCCTCTCGCCCGGCCGTGGCGCCAGCCGGTAGTTCAACCAATTCTCCTTCGCGCAACCCGGAAAGCACTTCGACCTTTCCGTCGATGGCACGCCCGCTGCGGATGGCCCGACGCTTCAAGGTCCCATTTTCCACGACGTCTACCAATTCGAGTTGGCCGACGTGCCGCACCGCGCCGCGAGGAATGACGAGCACTTGTTCGTCTTCGAGCGGAATCAAAACGCGTCCGAACATGCCGCTGTAGACACCCTCGGGACAGGGACCGGTTACCTTGACCTGAAACGTGCGACTGGCGGCCTGAGCTTCGGGCACGATTTCGCTCACGGTGCCGGTGCATTGCCGGTTGAAGTTTTCGAACTGAACTTCGATCGGTTGCCCGACTTTGAGTTGAACCGCCAGCGCCTCACGTACGCTGGCCACCAGTTGCATTCTCTGCGGATCAAAAATCGTGGCCAGAATCTCACCTGGCGAAACCATGTCGCCCACGTCTACCTTCTTGTCGATCACGATACCGTCCATCGTTGACCGCACCGTGGCAAAGTCGAGCGTGGCCTGCACTTCATTAACGGCTTCGCGCGAACGTCGCAGGTCGGCGTCGGCCGACTTGAGCGCCGTGACCGCCCGCTCGTAGTCCTGCTCGCTAATTGCATTGGCCTTTCGCAAATTGGCAAACCGAGCTACGTCCGCCTCGGCCTGCGCTCGGGCGGCGTCCGCGGACGTCATCGCCGCCTGCGCCTGCTTCAGCCTGGCCTGCAGATCGGAGTCATCCAGGCGCACCAACACGTCTCCCTTCTTGACGTTTTGACCCGCCTTGAGGTCGACCTCGACGACCCGGGCCAACAGCTTCGACCCGATGCTGGTCTCATGCACGGCGCGGATCGTTCCCACCGCGCTTTCGGAGCGAGGAAGCTTCACCAATCGCACCGGTACGACGCGCTGGGCGCCGGCCGGCGTTCGCGACGTCACCGCGTGCGGGACGTCAGTTGGTACTTTCGGGGCGAAGCTGCCGGCCAGCCAAAAGAGCAGTACGCTCACTCCGGCGGCGAGGGCGAGAAAAATGGCGCCGCGTCGAACCACGCCGGCCCACCGCGAAACTCCCGAACGCAAAACACGCTGACGAGCGGTCATGGGACTTCCCTCAATCGGCCATTACGCGGGACATCGCCTTCAGTCCCAGGTCCATCATGTTCCAGGCAAACCCGGCGTGGAAAGGCTTGCCGCTGCCGAACCGCCATGGCAAGTAGAAGCCCAGCGCGCTTTTTCCCACGCGCCATAACGGTGAGACGCCCACCTTATAGTGTTCGGTGTCCTCCACGTCGACGGCAACCGGTTGCTGGGGATCATCTGTGTACCTCAGCGGCACTTGGGCAAACACGGCTTTGTCGAATTGCTCCATGACGCACATGCTCATTGGCACAAAGTCCACTTCCGCCTTGCGCCCCAAAACCTCGGCGGCAATATGATCGGCGGCCGCATCGGCCTGCAACAGCGCCAGGAAGGCCTGTTTGATCGGAAAGTTGCCCGCGTCGCCGACCGTAAAAACCCGCTCCAAACCGTCGACCCGCCGGCTCGACGGATCGACCTTGACGAACCCGCGCTCGTCGGCCGGCAGCGCGGGAAAATGACAGGCCGCCGCATACGGCGGAAAACTGACCAGCACATCGTACGGAAACTCCGCGCCATTTTCAAAGCGAACGCTCTTTTCACCGACCTCCTTCACGATGTGACCGATGTGTCCTTCAATCCCCCGTTCCGCGAATTCCTCGGAGACAACCGTGTTCAATCGCGGTCCGAACGCCTCGATGAACGCGTTTTCCTTGGTGGCGAAGACAAGGTCCACCGCTTCGCGGCATTCTCGCCGGCGGAGATACGTATCGAGCATACAAACCATTTCGTATAGCGGCCCCGAGCAACGATTGTTGGGCGGCACGAGAAATAAAACCTTCGAACGATTCCCATCTTTTGCGCGGTCGATCACCTGGGCGATGCGGTCGCGGAGCACCAGCATTTGGTCTGGCGTCCACACCGTCACGCCATGCTCGGCCAGGCCGGGAACTTCTTCGGGCCGCATTTTGGCGCCCGTGGCGACAACCAGATAGTCGAACTCAATTGGGCCGCGCTCCGTTTCGACGGACCTGGCCGCGGGGTCGATATTCCGCACCGAGGTCTGCAGCAATTCGATCGACTGGTGTTGCAGCGGTCGAACGAGGTCAATCTGATATTTCTCCGGCGGCTCGCCGAAGGGGATGTAGATCGTGTTTGGCTTGAACGTGAAATGGGACCGATCACTCAGGAGCTTCAACTCCGCCCGGTCCTTCAATACGTGCTTTAAGTAAAACAAGGCCTCGAGTCCACCAAAGCCCCCACCTAATACGGCAATGCGCGGTTTTGCGGCCATGGAATTCTGCCCTCCCTGTTGGAGACGCTTTGCATGGGATCAGTCCGACGTTTCAGGAACGTCAGGGAGCAAAGAATGTGCCGCCGCCGCTCGTGTGTACCAGCCAATGTGATTGGCAACCAATCCGGCATCGGTTGCAAGAGCAGCAGCCCTCGCGTGATGTGCGATTTCGCCCTATCCGGGCCAGTTCGCTCATCAAGTGAGTGGCCGACGAGGACATGCCGCGCGCGAGCCGGCGAAAACGACGCGCCGCCGAAAGAAATCTCGAAGGTCCGCAAGGAGTGGCGTGAACTTACGGGTTCGTTTCACGCCGCATGGTCGCGGTGTAGCTCAAGGTCGTCCCACCGAGATAGAACGGCGATGGTAGCCAGCTGACCTGGTTGAAACCGACGGAGACCTGCACCGAAACGGGGTTTCCCGCAGATGCGGAACTGGGCGGATCGGGTGTTACGGTCGTTGTCGCGCCACTAATACCCGCCGCCGTGAGGTAGCGATTGACGGCCGTGTCAACGTCGCTCTCGGTGCTGTTGTCGAGAATTCCAACACGTGCCCCTTCGCGGGCAGAATTGGTGAGGATCTGTTGCACCATCACCATTCGTCCGTACTCGATCATGCCGAACACGAGCAGCACGAACACCGGGGCAACCACGGCGAACTCGACGACCGCGGAACCCCTGCGACGGCGCGACCGACAGCGACGATGCCGGGACACCCGCGCCAATCGCGAAATGCTTGGTAGGCCGTCATGGCCGTCAACCTGGGGCCACAAGCAGCTATTGCTTAATCGGGGGAACATGACTCGCTCTCCTCGAATACTTTAATCCCTAGCGAGCAATCCAGACCGGCGAATGCACGAAGTAGCTTGTTTGCGTACCGCTGCCGGCAATGCCGCCCTCCATTTTCACGTTTGCCGGCTGCACCATGACTCGTTTGCCGCTCATGGCTCCGGTGAGTTTTACATCCAGGACTCGGATGCCTACGAACATCACGATTTCATACTGCGCGTTGTTGCCGGGCCCCGTTACACTGCGAAAGATCGGGATGACGCGAGTTTGTCCCTTGATGGAAGCAAGCTCGTCTTTGACGCCAGCGCTGATGCCGGTATCGCCATTGAGGTTCAAAGTTCCATCTTCGTTAAGCACCAGTTGCGCTCCGGGTAGTTGAGCGAGGTCCGAAGAACTCACTCCGCTCACAATCTGGCGGGCGATATCGTTGGTGCTGTTGTTGCTGCTGCCGATATCGACGGTGCCTCGATTGCCCGGCGAGCCCGTGCCCTGGGGATAGAGGTTCACTTCGCGAATGCCGTCGCTGCCTGAGCCGACGGCGTTATTCGTATCATCCCACGCCCACTGATCGGTGCCGCCTCCGGCCATCATGTCGTTCCAAGTTTCTTCGTCCAACGCGAAAGGAAGCAGCCCAAGGTTGTTTCCGTTGGAGGGAGCCTTGAAACCGGAAAAGTTCTTCAGAATGGCCGCGGTCGCGGTTGCCGAAACGCTTTCACTGTTGGCGCCCAACACCCGCGCAAAGAACAACGGCACCTCGCCATTCTCTGTTTGCGACCGCTGCACGCGCACTTGCACGGCGTTGAACTGATTCGGGTCGGTGAAAGTGAGCGTCTGACTCTGATTCGACGGGTCTTGGAGATAGCCAATGACGACGTCGCCGGAGGTGCTGTTTCCTGAGTTCATGTCAATCGTGGGCGCCGACGTACAGATCTTGTTGGCCAACGCGTACTGCGCCGCGTGTGTGCGGGCCAATACAATCTCATCGGTCAGGTCCGGCGTCGCGCCGAACGAATCGTCGTCAATTAGGTCCGACGCGGCCGCCAGCGCCGCCGCGTCGGCTGATTGCTGGAGTTGCGTTCGGGCAACCTGCAAGGTGCCGATATCAATCGCGAACGCAATCAAGGCGAGCATAAACACGAGTAACAGAGCGCGGAGCGGCAACAAGACACCGCGCCGCCCCAAGTCCGTGAAGCGCCCACGCGTGCCTCTTTGCGGCTACGACGTGCCACTTAAATGGTGGAGAGAGTCGGCTGGTCGAGAGAGTCGGCCTTATTTCGGTTTCTTTTGCACCGACTTACTCTCGCGCACCGTGACCACCGGGCAAGGCGCCTCCCGCAGAACCGCTTCGGCCACGCTGCCCATCAGCACGTGCCCGAATCCGGAGCGGCCATGCGTGCCGAGCACGATCGTATCGGCGTTTTCTTGGTTGGCGAACTTGACAATCACTTCGGCCGGTTTGGTGACCTCGGCGCTTCCCGGCTCGCCGTAGAGCAAGCGGTGCTCGTAACGTACGTCTTGTTGAGCTGGCACGACCGCCTTTAAGCGTTTCAGCTCGTTCGTATCGGGTTCTGGCTCTTCATCGAAGAGCTCTCCCACGGGAAATTGTTCGTGCTCGGAAACGTGCACGATATAGAGGTGGCTACCTGCAGACTTTGCCAGCCAGGTTGCGTATTGAAGGGCATGCTGGCTGGCTTCTGAATAGTCCGTCGCGAAAACGATTTTGTTGCTGTTCATGATTCCTCCAACCGAGAGGTTTGGTGACAGAATTCAAGGCCGTTGCGGCGCGGCGATGTCGCCCTGCATCTCGCCATAGAGCCGTTCCACGTCCGATCGACGACACAGTTCAGTCCCCTCTGTGATTACGGCAGCCGATCCGGCGGCGACGCCAAACCTTACGGCCTGCGTAATACTCAGGCCACGGACTAGTCCGACAACGATGCCGGCAACAGCGCTGTCTCCTGCACCAACTTTGCTGCGGATTGGCACCTGGGGAGCGGGGATGTGTTCGGCGCCCTCGGAAGTCACCACAATGGCGCCATCGGCACCAAGCGACGTGACGACGATTCGCACGCGTCCTTGCTCGATCAGCGATTTGGAGATGTCCTTGATGTCGCTGGCGGAGCAAACTTCCCGGCCAACCAGACCGCCAAGTTCCTTGAGATTTGGTTTGATCAAGTAAATGGGTGCCTTCAGGCCGTCTCGCAAGGCCTGGCCACTCGTGTCAAGCACGACGCGGCAATCCGAGTGAATGCTGCGGGCTATCCGCGCGTAAAAATCGTCCGTAACGCCGGGAGGGAGGCTGCCACTGAGAACCAGGTAGTCGGCTGGCGGCATACTCCGCAATTGCGCGATGCAGTTCTCGGCTTCGTGTTCAAGCAACCGCGGACCCGGCATGCAGAATCGATACTGGCAGCCACTGGCGCGCTCGGTGACCACCAGATTCTCGCGAGTCATTCCTGCGATCGGCAGGGCCTGGTTCGCGGTTCGCGATAAATCTAGCAAGTGTTTGAGCAAATCTCCCAGCGCGCCCCCTTTGGTCCAATAGGCGATCGCGTGGCCCCCCAATTCTCGGATCGCTCGGGCGACGTTGATTCCGCCGCCGCCAGGAAAAAACGAGGGTTCATCGCACCGCATCTTGGCTTCGGGTTCGACTCGCTCGACGGAACAATTCGAGTCGATGGCCGGATTCATCGTCAATGTCACGACGCGAATTTTGGATGACATCAGGTGGTCGTGCTCAAAGAAACTTCGTTACGATCGGCGCGCTTGCAATCCAGTCGATCGGCCCCAATTCGCCGCATGCGCGTGTTACCGAACGCCGCAACACGCCAAACTTGACCGAACAACGATCAACTACCTACCGCGTAGTATGTTCACCTGTCGAACTTGCGCCAAGCGTGTCGAACTTCGGTCGCGCGTGCGATGAGCGAAGCATGTGAGCTGAAGGGGCGCGCTTGAGGAGGCGTCGTTGAGCGTGTCAGCACGCGATCGTGGCACGATGGATTCCGAGTTGCGGAGGCTCAGCCCGTCGACGCACGCTGGCACGTTCGATCATTCATACGTTTCCAAAATAAATCGACCGACGGCCCGGTGCCCCGGAAGAATGGGCGACCGGCACGGGGTGCGGTGCGCTGAACTGGATGGTAGGCTATTTGAAGAGTCGAATTCTTTATTTCCATGACGGGACAAACAGGGTATGTGCCGATGACGTTTCGCCGACTCATTGCCATGCTGGCAAAACGATGGCTGGCCGTGGTCCTTGCCGTGTCGTTCGTGGGTGCCAGTTGGTACGTGTGGGCCCAAGGTCCACCTCCCTTGCGGCGTCTGTTTGCGATCGGCACGCGGCCACTGCAACTGGTGCCCGCCAGCCAAAAGCCGCCCGCCAAGAGCCAGGCCGAGATCGACGAGCAACACGGCCACCGCCACGTTTCGGCCAACGGCATTCCCAATCACAACGTCGGCATGTTCCCGAACCGCGGCAACCCGAACGCGATCCGCGAACAGCGCTACCAGTTCAATCTGCCCGCCAATCCGCAGCCCGCGGCGCGGATTACGCCGCTGCACAACAGCACGGGCCGCCGCGGACCGCCGAACATGCCGTTTGGCGTCGCAATCAACGGCGTGCTGTTCGATCCCGGGACGGCTGAATTCTACGATGGCGACCCGCGCGGCTGGAACTATGAGGCGCTTGGCGGCGCGGTGCCGCTGGGCATCGACGCCAATTACGCACACGTCCAGCCTAACGGCGGCTACCACTATCATGGGCTACCCACACTGCTGCTCAAGGAACTCGGCTGGAGCGATCGCAAGCATTCACCGCAAATCGGTTGGGCAGCCGATGGTTTCCCGGTCTATGCCGTCTACGGCTACGCGGACGCGAACGATCCGGAATCGAAAATCGTGGCGCTCAAATCCAGCTACCGATTGAAGCCGGGGAAACGACCTGGTGGCCAGCACCAGCCCGGCGGACAGTACGATGGGACGTTCATCCAGGACTACGAATACGTGGCCGGCCGCGGTGATCTCGACGAGTGCAACGGTCGCTTCGGCAAGACGCCCGACTTTCCCGGCGGCACGTACGCCTATTTTCTGACCGAGGACTGGCCGGTCATCCCGCGCGCATTCCGTGGCACGCCGGTAAACCTGCGCATGCCGCCGCCCCGGCGACGTTGAAAAAATTGCTGGACGTGTTCGGCCTGGAAACGGGGACCGACGCTACTCGGATAGTTCCTCGAGGCGCTGCTGAACGCTGAGCAAGTCATGCTGCGCCTCGTCGAGTTCGTCTTCTCCCGTGTCAAATCCCCAGTGTGCGGGGCTGATTTTGAAGACTCCGCACAAGGAGGCGGTGCGCCCTGTCGAAGCGGCATCGTACATCATGTCCAGGAAGCCGTTTTTCTCGAGGTGGCCTGCCAAAACATCCGCATGTCGTCGTTGAACGGCACCCAACTCCTCAGCCAGGCGATTGGCCTCGGCGTCGCCCAGCAAGTAGAGACCGACCTGCGACTGCGCTACTCCGGCAGGCACCACTCCACTTCGGGAGAAGAGAGCTTTGGATTTCCCTCTGGCAGCGCAAGAGACCGTGCACCATCCGCCCCTCCACGAAATCGGCACCGTGGCCAGGAACGTGAATTCTTTAGCTCCCTCCAGGGAAGCCGCTCTCGACGGTTTGAGTTTGAAAAAGACACCATGCTCGTGATCGGTCGTGCCGCTGGCCACCACTAGTGCCTGCGGGGCTATCTCCTTGTAGTGATCGGCGTGGGTGTGCTTGGAATTCTTGGTCCTCGAGACGCCTCCGCCCACCCCTTGATAAGCGACATGCGTCCCAATTTCTCCCCCTTTGGCGTTCTCCGTGGTGTCGGTGATTTCAATTTCGTTCTCGGCGACCGAGCTCTCCAGCGACGTGTTCGGAAGGTAGTCCTGAAACCGCATCTGCTGGTCACCGCTGGCGATCACATACAGAAAATCCTCGACGTCGGATTCGGACCCGGCGACAAGCCTGGCGGATACGCGGAACTTGGCCTCGATGACCTTTACGGTTGGATGTGTTCTTGCGAATTCAACCGGCGTCACGTCGCGGCACTCGACAATCTCAGGCAAATCGAAGACGACCCGAACAGGTTCGGAGAAAAAGCCGGGAAGCGAATCCACCGCGATCCACAGCGACGCCGCGACAAACGTGAAGAAAGCACCGAGTTTGAACATTGCGAACCCTCGCGCATCGTCTGCCGGTCGCCTGGAACTTGAAAGGCCCCGAACTCTATCGTCGAGGGCGCGACCAAGTCAATGAGAATCGTCGATGATGGCTTGAGCTGCTAGCGTCGCCAGACCGACGACGCGGACGACAAATCAAGACGTCGCCCAAGCCAAGCCTCGGCGGATGGCAGCCAGAACGCTGCCTCGCGCCCCGGTTCACAAGATCCGACTGGTACCGCACCTGCCTCAGGTTCTGTTCAAGTAGGGCACGTCCGCGATCACGCGCGTGCCCTCTCCGGGCGCGCTTTCGATTTTGCACATGCCGCCGACGATTCGTGCGCGCTCCATCATTCCTCGCAGGCCATGGATGCCCGTGGACCCGCTGGTCGGCGTAAAGCCCACGCCCCAATCACGAACTTCGAGATGCACATGTTCTCCGCGGCGCCCGAGTTCCACTCGGATGCTTTTGCTGTGACTGTGTTTGCCGATGTTCGTTAAGGCCTCCTGCGTGATGCGATAAATGGCTTCCTCGATTTTGGGTTCCATGCGATCGATTTCGTCATCCTTGAGAAACTCAATCTCTACATGCGCCCGATCTTCTTCCTGGATCAGATGTTCGACCGCGGCCACGACTCCCAAACCGTCCAGCACGGGCGTGCGAATTCCATTGATCAAGCGGCGACCTTCGGCCACGGCGCACGCAAGATTTCCACGATGTTCTCAACCGACGCGGCGGGTTGCGAATCTGCGTTGGCTTGCAGGGCTTCCAATTGCATCAACGCTCCGGTGACATATTGAATCAGACCATCGTGAATTTCGTAGGCAATCAGCTGCCGCTCCTGGTCTTGCACATGGATCGTATGGCGTAGCATTTCCTGTTCCGCCTCGAGTGCGTCCGCTGCTCGCTTGCGATCGGAAATGTCCGTCGAGATGCCACCGATTGCCGTAATTTGCCCCGCGGAATCAAAGAGCGGGAACTTGATCGCGACATACGTGTGCAGTCCGTCACTTTGCGGCACAACCTCCTCGAACTCAACCGGCTTGCCGGTCTCTCTCACCAGCCGGTCGTTGGCTTGGATCCTGGCCACGACGTCACTGGGAAAAATATCGGCATCGGTTTTACCCACGATCGGACCGTGCGTGGATAATTCCTCGAACCACCGGTTAGCCATCACGAATCGCCCTTGCAGATCCTTGATGTAGATGACCGCGGTGGTGTTGTCCATGATGGCCTGCAAGCGACCTTCGTTGGTGCGACTTATCTCCTCGAGGGTGTGATGCTTTGCAAGTTGTTGAATCAACGACCACCGCGCATTGAACTCCGATCGGCACAACAAGCTGACAATGACGCCCAGCGCAGCGTACAAAATCAAGCCGATGCCAAGCTCAAAATCTGTCCAATCGAACGTGGGATCGGAATAGCTTAGCCCGTACGCTAGAATCGCCCCGCCGCCCACCGCGAACAACGACGGACCGAATCCGCCGAGTCGAGCGCTAGCCCACACGCTGATCAACAGCAGGCCGTAGATGACCGCGTAGCCCAGGATGGGATTGAGAACGATTCGACAGGCCGTCGCGACGACAAGACAGAGCAATGCGATGCCATACCCGCGAAGCCGTGGAGTCATGGTCCATTACCGCCAGGAAAGTGGTCTGCCAGTTCCCTCAGATTTTGTTCTGGTTGACGCCCAGGTTCAATACGTTCGCCCGTTGGCAGGGGGAGGCGACACAAGACGACTGGGACTAAATCCGGGAAAACATACGAGCTGTCTGCGACCATTGCTAAGCCTTAATGCCCGATGCGCAGTTCCTTCGGTACGCCAGGCTCCCTACGGATCGCCCCGCCCGAGCGACTTCACCTCCTAATACCTTCCGGCCTGACAGGCGTTGCCGTCGCAACCTCAATCAACGAGCGGTCGATTCAATTCCGTACGAAATGTCGCTGGGTCGGGATTCGACTCGGGCCCTTGGACGTAGCACTCCCAAAGATCAGGCGTCGCCTGATATCCGGCCGCCGCAATCCATTTTCCAAATTCGCCCCAGGCCGCGGCGAGTCCTTCGTAGGGACCCTGGTACGCCGTGCGCGCAACCCGCGCTGCCGGCAGTTGACTCGCCTGCACGCGTCCCGCGGGAGTCACGGGCTTCGTCACCGGCACGCCAACCTCAAAATCGAACACCTCGGGATCCATGCGCGGATGATAGGAAAACACCGGTCCAGCCGCGATGCCCTGCGCACCTGTGGCCGCCATCACTTCGGCTATCGCCGGCCCCATCACCTGTTGAATCTCCGCCCGCGGAACCGTCAGGCGAATGATCGCCGTAAGCTGAACTTCGGTCTGGATGATTCGAGGTGGTTCAAGCATGTTCGCGCCGCTTGTCCGTGAATCTTGTCGTATCGATGTTTGGCATCAATGCGTTGGCGTGTGCCCCAGGATCGCGTTTTCGTCGAATACCGCCTGGTTGACGACCTTGCGATTGTCCGAAGTATAGACGACGTGGATCTTGCCGTCGCGGGTTTGAATGGCCACCGGATACGCGGCCGTGTCGCTCGGCTGGTTGACGATGTCGCGACGATGCGGATACGTCCGGTCGTTGTCCGTCGATATGGCAACCGTGAGCGGCATTCGGTCACCCACGTTGGTATTGTTGTAGACCAGCAACAAGTGGCCGCTTTTGAGCTTGATAAAGTCGACCGCGGAGTTGGGATTGGGGAATTGTGTGTTCTCTCCCTTGCTCCACGTGCGGCCGCCATCGCGCGACTCGCTGCGCAACACGAACCGCTTCGGGTTGGGCTCGAAATCGCCGCCGGGTCGCAAGTAGGCAATCAGGTAGTCATCGTCAATCTGCACCGCCGCCGGCTGCAAGTTCCCATTGGACGAACGAATGCGACTGGACTCGGTCCACGTTTTCGTCTTGGGATCGTAGCGGAGAAAGTAGCTTGAGGTGTCGGACGCGGTCCCTTCTCGATCTTCCCCTGTCTCGTGATAGACCGGCAGCAGATAGTCACCGTCGCGCAGTACGATCGGCGCCCCGCGAACCATCGAGCCCAATTCAAACGTCAGCACGACCGGATCAGACCACGACTTCGCCTGATCGCTGGAAAGTTTGTACTTAATTCGCGAGGTCGACCACGTCGGTCCGTAGTTAGTGATATAAAACAGCCATACCATGCCGTCAGGCGCCTGCCACACGGCGGCGTTCCCTTCCGAGCGACCGGGCGTGTCGGCAATGATTTGCGGACGCGACCACTGGCGACTTCCCTCAGGTAGCCGCGATCCATAGACGGCCGTGTCTCCCTCGTATTCCCCTTCCCCGCCGTAGTAGACGACGTACAAGTCGCCGTTGTCCAGCTCGGCGATCGATGCCGGATGCTTGTATTGCCCTGGAATCTCCGGCCCAAACAACCGTTCGATACGGATCTCCTCCTCAGCACAAGCAGGGGCAAACGCGACCAGACCGAGGCAAGCCGACAACAGAAACTTCATCATGACGCAAGACCCCCAAAGCCGCGGCAAACGCTTCATCGTAGTCGCAATACGTGGAGCGTGCCACTATCCATAACGGCCGCAACCGCAGTGCGCACCTGGGCGGCTGTCCCGGGCTCGCCGGCCACTTTCTCTTGTGAATTCAGGTTTGCACGAGCGCGGGGGCCGCGGACGTCACTTCTTGACCGTCGCGGGTCTTGCCTGCTCTTTCACTTGCTTCATCTGCTCCCCACAGCAGATTTCGGAATGTGGCATGGTTTCCGCGCAAGGACACGGCTTTTCATAGACCAGCTGCGCTCCGCATTTTTCGCAAACATAACGATCGCCGGCTTGACGTGACATTGCAATCTCCCTTCTCGCTTAGTTGCGTCAGAATGGGTACAAAATGCATGCCTCAAAAAAGCACGCAAGTTCGGCTCGACAAACCTGGATTATCCGCCCACCACAAGCTCCACGCAAGCAAGGTCTTTACCGGTCGCCGGCCGAGAGTGTCCTACCGCGCGCTCGAAGCGCGTTCGCGCTTTTCGTCCATCTCGACGAGCGAAAGAAGCGCGACGGTTAGCGACTGTTTTGCGCCTGCTGCTCCAGCGTTAGCATCTGTTGGTCCAATGGCTGTTGTTCGTCCGGGTCGCTCTGCATGTCGAACAATTCCCCCGACGAGTACAACTTGTATCGCTGTGTGCGGACGTATTGACGATGCGGCTTTCCTTCGGAGTACGCCCAGGTTCGCTGGGAATGTCCGTCGCCTCGTAGTTCCGCCGTGAAGCTGTGCCCGTTGAGCTTCGCGTCCGACGGCAGCGCCGCGCCGGCCAAGTCGCACAGCGTCGGCAGAAAGTCGCTGAAATCGACCAGGTCGTCGCAGACCGAGTTGGCGGCGACATGCCCGGGCCAGTTGGCAATGAGCGGCACGCGAGTGCCCCAATCGGTAAGCTGGCCCTTGCCGCCTTGCACGAGCCGGCCGTCGATTTTGGAGAAGACCTTCGGGCGGACGAACTTGCCGTCCTCGTGTTTCAAGTACGATGCAGCCGGGGTGCCGTTGTCGGTGATAAACAGGATCAGCGTTTTGTCTCGCAGCCGCAGTTCGTTGAGCGCACCGACCAGTCGCCCGACTTGCCGATCCATTTCGGCGACCATTTCGGCATACGACAACCAACGACCGTTGGGACCATAAGGCACCGGCTTGCCAATGTCGTCCGTCACGTCGTGACAAAGCGCCATCGAGTAGTACGCCAGGAACGGCCCGGCCTGGTTGCGACGGATGAAATCAATCAGAAAGTTGACGTACAGATCGGGTCCAAACTTTCCGGCCGTGTCGGGGCGAATCGAACCGTTCTGATAGATTAGCGGGTCGTGATACCGGGGTCCCTCGTGCCATCCAAACAGCGACCACTCGTCGAAGCCCATCCGCTTGGGCTGCCGCGGATCGTCTTTGAGGAGCGTTAATTGCCATTTGCCGGCGACCGCGGTCGCATAGCCGTCGCGTCCGAGACGCGCCGCGAAGGTCCCGTCTTCTTCGGCCGGCGGAAACGTTCCCCAGCGGGGATTTCCCAGCACGGCGGGATACTTGCCAGTGAGCAGGCAGATCCGCGAGGGATGGCAGACCGGCATGCTATAGCAGTGCGTAAACCGCTGGCCGCCGTGTGCCAGGGCATCGAGGTGGGGCGTCTGATACGTTTGACCACCGTAACAGCCCAGCACTTCGCGGCCGACGTCATCGGCCAGTATGAGGAGGATATTCGGCCGACTCGGTTCGGCCATCCCAACCGACGTCGACACAAACATCAGGAACACCAGAAGAAACAGCAACGGCCGAAGGATCATCGGCAAGGACCTCAGTGAGTCGAATTATTGGTTGCGCTGCTTTGGCGGACGGTTTGAAACAGATCGAGCAGCGACTCGACGATCTTTTTCGACGCTTGTTCTTCCACATAGTTCGTTCCCAACCACGTTTCGTAACCACCCAGTCGGTGCTGCTCGGGTGTGGGCAAGTAGCCAAACGATCCGCCCGCGAGTTCAATCGTAAACGTTTGGCTAAAGGGGCTGCGGTTCTTCAGACTCGAGGCCGGTCTCGGCGAAGGTCTCGAACGGAACCGTCGCGATGCCCAGGTCGCCGATGCGCATGACCTGCAGCGGAACGCGAATCTCGTCGGGGGCGTCCGCCAGCTGTCGGATCCGTTCGGCATAGATTGATTCGCGATCGTGACGGGCCGGCTTGTCGCCCCCGCTTGCTGAGGTGACTTGTTCCAAGTACCTCACCATCTCGGCAGTTGGCTTGCGGACTTTCAGCGGCAGCTGCAGTTCCGCCGCGTCCAGCGGTACCCAATCGTGGAACTCAATATGCCCGTGCGCTTGATAGACGCGGCGGGCCAGCTTCTCGGCGACCTCGCTCATCTTTTCGTAGGGCTTGTATTGCCGCGGGTTCTTTGCGGTGAAGTCGATGTTGTTCACGTCGCCGCTGGTGCCATTGGACATGATACCGACGAACGGCGGCGACTGGTCGCTCGCGCCAGCGCCTCTTCAAGCGACGTCGCGAAGCAGCCAAAATAGTCGGCCGAAACGTCCCCCGAACGGACACCACCCACGTAGTGCAGCGAATAGTTTGCCAAGACCGCTATCGGCCGGTTGTCCAGGCTCTTGATCGAAATGAAGCAGATTTCCGGATCGGTTCGCCCGGCGGGACGATCGAGCGCGGCGCTACGCGCGGCGGGTTCATCCGTACGCGGTCGATGCCCCCGAACGGATTCGTCAGCAAGGCCGCGTCATTGACGAACCAGCGACGGTTGAATACTTCGGACGGCTCATCGACCTTCCCCCAACCTATTCGAGCGGCTTCGAGTTGGTTGTGCGCACGGCGCACTCCGTCGGCAATGCGGCTGGCGACGAACGTTTGATAGGCGGTGAGTTTTCGCTCCCGAATGACCTTGCACGGACCACTCGCCGAGGTGGCCGAGTGAGTGTGCGTGGAGGCCAATAATAGGTGCGAACCTGGTAGACCCGACGTTCGGCGGATTTGCTCCTTCGCCAAGTCGAACACTTCTTGCGAAATGCCGACGTTGTCGCACAGGACGATGCCCATTTGATTCGTTCCGTCGTCGAGCACGAGGCAGCGCGCGTGGAGCTCATCGTGAATGTGAGTCGCGAGGATTGGAGTCCAACCCCCGACGATCAGTTCCCCCAGCGGGGGCGTAATGTTGCTCGTCGCGGCCCCGGCTCGAAAAACCGGTTTGGTTTCCTGGGCAAGCACGCCGGAAACTGTCTCGGTCAAAACCGCAACCACCGCCAGACAAACCAGCCGTTGAAAACCAATCGAAGAAAACATGGTCGCGCTCCACCACAGTAAACCAGGGTCTGCAACCATGATCGCAAAGGACCACCGGATTACAACCGCGGAAGCGGAACATCACGTTGCCGCAAGTTCTTCCGAAAGAGTTGTCGCCCCGCCCGAGATCGCGCCCGCGGGATTTAAGGCGATGCGTTTGCGCGGTATCGTCCGTCATTGACGACCACGAACCCATCAATTTCCAACTATCTGTGCAACGAAACGGCGTCCAACGTCTTGCCTCAAAACTTCGGTATTTTCTTGTGGACCACGTCGCCCGCCGACATAATGCGTCCAACCTCGGGGTTTGCCTCTGCGGAGCGCCGTGATGATTCGTCCGGCCCGTTCGGCAAAGGGCACGAGGGGCATGCCGGCATCTGCAAACGCGGCGGTTGGTGCTTACATCTGTTCACATCGTTTGTTTTCCGGCATGTCGCAGCCTGTACGCCGCAAGCACTCACATCTTTAGCCCTATCTCGGAGGAGTGACTTCCATGTTGAAGCACGCAAGACTAATCACGTTGTTTTGCGTCGGGATGTGCGCACTGGTCGGCTATTCCGCCGCATCGCGAGCATTGATTCCCGGTGACAGAACCAAGGACTTGCGCGAAGCTCACCGGCTGCAAACGGCGTGCGGCGGGCAAGCGGACAGGAGCGAGTTGATTGCACTGGCGGCCTTCAATCAAAACGTCGCGGCCAAGTCCAAGGCGTCCGGCAAGACGCCAAATATCTGCATCATTTGGGGCGACGACATCGGTCAGTCGAACATCAGCGCCTACACGATGGGGCTCATGGGCTATCGCACGCCGAACATCGACCGAGTCGCCAAGGAAGGGATGCTCTTCACGGACTACTACGCCGAACAAAGTTGTACCGCCGGCCGCGCTTCGTTTCTTACCGGTCAACACGGCTTGCGCACCGGGCTTACGAAGGTTGGACTGCCAGGCGCTACTGTCGGCCTACGGAAGGAAGACCCCACGATCGCCGAGTTGCTCAAACCGCTCGGCTACGCGACCGGCCAGTTTGGCAAGAACCACCTGGGTGACCGCAACGAGTTCCTCCCCACCGTGCACGGGTTCGACGAATTCTACGGCAATCTTTACCACCTCAATGCCGAAGAAGAACCCGAACACCCCGATTATCCAAAGGATCCGGCATTCCGAAAGAAGTACGGTCCACGTGGGGTCCTCGAATGCAAAGCGACAGACAAGGACGACGAGACGGTCGACCCGCGGTTTGGCAAGGTCGGCAGGCAGACCATCAAGGACACGGGGCCCCTCACCAGGAAACGGATGGAAACGATCGACGACGATACGGCGAGTCGGGCTGCGAATTTCATTGAGCGACAGGCCAAGGCCGGTAAGCCGTTCTTCGTGTGGGTGAATTTCACACACATGCATTTTCGGACCCACGTCAAGCCCGAGAGCAAGGGGCAATCGGGCCGCTGGATGAGCGAATACGCCGATGCGATGATCGACCACGACAGAAACGTGGGCACCGTGCTCAAGGCGCTCGACGACGCCGGCGTTGCGGACAACACGCTTGTTATGTACAGCACCGACAATGGTCCGCACATGAATAGCTGGCCGGACGCCGCCATGACGCCGTTCCGAAATGAAAAGAACTCGAACTGGGAAGGAGCCTACCGCGTGCCCTGCATGGTCCGCTGGCCGGGCCAGATCACCCCGGGCAGCGTCTCGAATCAGCTCGTCGCCCATCACGACTGGTTGCCGACGCTGCTGGCGATCGCAGGTGACGAGGATGTGACCGAAAAACTGAAGCAGGGATACAAGCTCGGCGACACGACCTATAAGGTTCACCTTGACGGTTACAATCTGGTCCCACTCCTTACCGGACAGGTCGACAAAAGTCCGCGGGAGTCATTCATCTACTGCAATGACGACCAGCAAGTGACCGCCCTGCGGTATGACAACTGGAAGTTGGTGTTTTTGGAGCAACGCGTTCCGGGCACTCTGCGAATTTGGGCCGAGCCCTTTGTCTCGCTCCGAGTGCCAAAGATTTACAACCTCCGGCTCGATCCGTACGAGCGGGCCGATATCACGTCGAACACCTACTACGACTGGCTGCTCGACCATGCCTTCCTGCTGGTGCCGGCTCAGGAGTACGTCGGAAACGTCCTGGCGACGTTCAAGGAGTTTCCGCAGCGACAAAAGGCCGCCAGCTTCAACCTGGACGAAGTGATGAACAAGCTCCAGGAGAGCCCTGGCAAATAGCCGCGTTCTTGGATCTCTCATGGCCGCCAAATCTGCCGCCGGAAGTTCTCGCCGTTACCGGCGTTCAGACGATCGACTTTCACGCGAACCAGGAGGCGGGCTTCGCCGAGCACTTACTGGAATCTGCCGGCCGCCAGTGCTCTATCGCTTGCTCTCAAAAACCACGCTCATGGCGCTCAATTCCTCGCGTGGATTGTAGACCAACGGATTTTTAGCAATACTTGTCAGCTGGCAACCGGTCGCATCGAGAACCCGGCGCGGTCGCCGCGCGACCCCCGGGGGCCGCGGGCGTATGGGCAAGCGAGCAACCTTCGATTCGCGAGGCGTTTTGATGAGCGATCAACGATTGACGCGGTATTTGCCGATTCTGTTGGGCGCGGTGGTTGGCATTCTGTTGTGGGAAGCCGCGGACTTCGGTGAATTGTCCGCCCCGGCGGCAATCGCGGCGCCGGACGAACCGGCGAATCGGCGGTCGGCGACTCGGGAAGACTCCAACGAGACGCCCATCGGTTCTCGCTGGTGGCCCTCGCGATGGGGAAAGGATGATCAGCGCGGATCGGCCAATCTGATGTCAGCGGCGCGCGTCTTGGAGGCGGCAAAGCTGATTCGCAAAGGCAACATCTACCAGTTGGGACGCGTTTACGAACGCGACATGCCGACGTTTCCTCATCGCACGTTTCGCCTGACGATTCCTGCCTTCCGGGCGGTTGACGGCGACAACATGCGCGTCGGCCGCGACGAATTCTTCGTCGGTGAAATCGGCCAGATGGGGACGCAGATGGACGGTTTGGGGCACGTCGGCGTACGTCTCAACGACGGCGACTACTACTACAACGGTTTCCGCTCGAGCGACATTGAGGATGCTTATGGCCTCAAATCACTGGGCGTGGAGAACGCCGGCGTGTTCTTTGCTCGCGGCGTCCTGGTCGACGTTGCCGGCTATTTGCAGAAGGAACGGCTGGAAGTCGGCTACGAGATTACGCCGGGCGATTTTCGCGGTGCGCTGGCGGCCCAGCGGACGACGATCCGCCAGGGCGACGTCGTACTGATTCGCACCGGGCACAGCCGGCTGTGGAAGGTCGACAACCAGCAGTACAACTCCGGCGAGCCGGGGATTGGCCTCGAGGTGGCCAAGATGCTCATCGAGCGCGAACCGTTGATGGTCGGCGCCGACAATTGGGGAATTGAGGTCGATCCGTCGCCGAAGAATCCGGGCGCAAGATCGAGGTCCACCAGTGGATGATTACCCGCCACGGCATCTACTTCATCGAAAACCTCGATCTCGACGCATTGGCCGCCGATAAGGCCTACGAATTTGCGTTTATTTTCGCCCCTTTGCGGCTGAAAGGCGCCACCGGATCGCCGGGAAATCCGATTGCCGTCAAGTGATGCCGCGCCCGGGCGGTCCGCTGCGACTGTCGTCAGCCACTAACGGGAATCGCGACTGTCGCTCCCACAATTCGAGATTGAACTTCTGTGCCTGGCGAAGGTGGCTCTTGAGCCGCTTGGCCGCCAGCGCCCCATCGCGCGATTTGAGCGCGCGGAGAATATCCAGATGTTCTTCGAAGGACTGCGACGCCCGGCCATAACGGAAACCCACGGTCGTTACGAGCAGGGCCTTGCGGACCAGCGGCTCGATCGTCGCCGCCAGCATGCGATTTCCCGATGTCATGGCGATCGCCTGATGAAAACGGAGATCGGCGCGGCGACGATCGTAAACCGTGGCCTTTTCTCCCTGAGTTATTAGACGTCGGGTTTCTCGTTCGAGGTCAGCCAGCACTTCATCCGACATCCGCGCCACGGTGCCCTTGATCGCCAGCGGTTCCAGCAACACCCGGATTTGGTAGATGTCCTTGAGGTCGTGCGCGGAAACAGTCGCCACGCGCCAACCGCGGCGCGGGAGCCGTTCCATGAGTCCGTCGTTGCACAACCACTCGGCCGCGCGGCGCACCGTGGCCGGATTCACTCCGAGAGTTTGCCCAAGCGGTCGTTCCTTGACGATTTCGCTTGGTTGCAACTCCCCTTTCAAAATGCGCTCGAGAATTGCCTCGTAGGTTGCGTCGGTACGATTCGAAAACTCGAAATTCGCCGCGGGGCTGGCCCGACGCTTGCCCGGTCGCTTCGTTACGATCGGGCGACGTGCGTCGTCTGAGGTCAACCAGCCCTCGGCTTCGAGCCGAGCCAGTGCCTTGTTGATCGTGGTACGGCTGACGTCGAGTTGTTCGGCCACGGCGCGCGGGTTAATCCGATCTCCGATCGCGAGCGCACGTCCGGCCAATTGCCCTGAGAGATATTGATAAACTTTGTCAGTCAAAGACGCGCGGTTCTCGGAGGTCACGTACAGTACCTTCACTTGCGGTTTGGCAAAGGCGCGGGGAATCACCCCGCAACAGGAACGACGTTGCATTTTAGCAAGAAAAGTCAGTTTTTGAACGCTTAAAGCCTTGCGTGAGGCATGCCCAGCCGCTAAGTTCGAGTCCTGCGCCGGCGCAGCGGGGGTCGTCGGCTGTCTCATGCATCGTGGTTGCCGTGCCGCTGGTCTCGCACAACTCGCTTGAGCCGTTTGTCGTCGCACTTCTGCAGGCCGTCGGAGTTCGCGCGGCCGACGCAGGGCTCGTCGCCCGCCACCTGGTCGATGCCAGCCTGTGCGGCCACGACTCGCATGGAGTGCGGCGCGTGCCCCAGTACGTGGCCGCCGTGCGGTCGGGTGAAGTCGACGTCCACGCCATACCGCGCGTGGTTCACGAAACGACAGGGTGCACAATCGTGGATGGTGCGCGGGGCTTTGGACAGGTCTCCGCCGCGCGTGCCGTCGACATCGTCGTGGAGAAGGCTCGCGCAGGCGGAATTGCGGCTGCAACGGTGCGGAATTGTTACCACACCGGCCGAATCGGCAGCTACACCGAAACGATCGCCGCGGCAGGCATGGCGGGAATTGCCCTGGTCAACGCCGGGGGCGGTGGACAGTCCGTGGCGCCGTTCGGCGGGTCGGATCGCCGCCTGGCGACCAATCCGATTTCGATCGCCGTTCCCGGAGACACATTCCCGCTCGTCCTGGATATGGCAACGAGCGTCGCGCCAGAAGGAAAGATCCGCGCTCTGGCCCAACAAGGCCGGCCCACGCCCGACGGTTGGCTCATCGATGCCCAAGGCCGGCCGACGAACGACGCCGCCGAGTTCTACCATTCTCCCGCCGGTGCGATATTGCCCTTGGGTGGGGCCGCCGGCCACAAGGGGTTCGGGCTGGCGCTAATGGTCGACGTATTGGCAGGCGCCTTGTCCGGTGCCGGATGCTGCAGTGCGGATGACGTCGAAGCGCGTGACGGAATGCTGCTCATTGCCGTCGATGTTGCACAGTTCGGTGGTCTCGACCGATTCCGCACGCACGTCGGCGAGTTGATTGCGCATGTCAAGTCATCCTCGCTGGTTCCGGGATTCGCCGAAATCATTGTTCCCGGTGAGTTGGAGCACCGCCGGCGGAATGAACGACTGAGCGGCGGAATCGACATCGATGCGGCGGCTTGGAACGAGTTGGTCGCCCTGGGCGACGAATTGACCGTGCCCACACCGGAGGCACCGGTAGGGCGGAAAGCCGTTGAGGGCATAGCTGCCGCCGGCGATCGCGAGTGCGCCATCTGATGACCCGCCAAGAGAATCTATCAGGAGCCGATGACCGTGGACAAACTGATCATCACCGTGACGTGCGACTCGACGATGGCCTATCCCAGCAACCCGCACAACCCAACGCCCAAGGGCTACGAGGAGGTCGCGCGCGAATACGTACGCAGCGTGAGCGCCGGGGCGTCGATTTGCCACCTGCACGGTCCCTACACAATTGACGAAACGATTCAGGCGGATGGGACGCGGCTTTCGGATCTCGACATCCCAGGCTGGGAAAAGTTGCGCCGCGACATCGTCGAAAACTGTTCGGTCAACCCGATCATTCAATACGGCATTGCCAACGGCCGATTCGCTCAGCGCAAGGTGCTGATGTGCGAGCAAAAGCCGGATATGATTTCGACCTGTTTCAATCCACACGACGAGTGTTTTGACTATGAGCCGGGACGCGAACCGGTGGAGCTCTATGGTCTGCACAATCGTCCCGAGCTCGAGGAATACTGCCGCGCGACGGCCGAGCTGGGAGTGAAAATCGAGGCCGAGTGCTTCCACTATGGCGGCGTGTGGAACGCACAGAGAATGGTACAAAAGGGCCTGCTCAAGGCGCCGGTCTGGATTACGTTCTTTCTCGGTTGGCGGGGCGGCAGCTACACGCCACCGACCGCCGAAGCAATGCTCTTCAATCATCACCATTTGCCGCCTGGCTTCCTCTACAACACCAGCGTCATGGACCCCCAGGAACAATGGAAAGTGCTGACCACGGCCATCATTCTGGGCGGGCACGTGCGCGTGGGGATGGAAGACAATCCGTTTGTCGCGGCCGGGCAGTACGCCCGCAGCAACGCGGAGCTGGTCGAGAAAATCGCACGCATTTCGCGCGAACTAGGGCGCGAAGTTGCCACACCAGACGAAGCCCGCGCGATGATTTGGCCGGCCGCGGCGTAGTCGGTTGATACTTCATCGCATTGCAGCGAGGCACGCATGGCCCGCATCAACGCCGTCAGTTTTCACGAAAACCCGAACATCGAGGCGATCTGTCGACTCGTGCGGGCGACTGGTTTCGATTCGCTGGAAGTCTCGCGGCCGCCGTTTTACGACCAGCTGAAGACGCCAGGCCTACGCCGCCGCTTTGCCGCCTGGGCAAGGGAAATTGGTTTGAGCCTCTACGGCTTCGACTGCTGGGTCGACGTCCAACCATACGATCGGTTTGACGAAACGCTGGCGGACTTTGGTCGGGCGATTGAGTGGGCCGCCGATTTGCAGCTTGGCATGATCATCAGTCACGACCCGTGGGCGGCAGTGAATGCCCATCGTCGACCGGGAGAGTGCCTGCGCACGAACGTCGATTTGTTTCGCCGCGTTGCCGCCCGGTGCGTGGATCGCGATTTGCACCTCGTGTTCGAGCCGCATCCCGACACACTTAGCATGGAGAACTCGTGGGCAATTGACTTTGTCGACGCAGTGGCCGAGGGAATGCCGCGGGGCGCGGTCGGACTGCTGTACGACTCCTGTCACTATGGCGTCGGCCAAGCCGATACGTACGTCGACTCGATCGCGCAACTCGGTTCGCGGATTCGACACGTCCACTTGGCGGACGGCGACGGACAGACGTATGCACTCCATTTGCCGCTGGGCGACGGCGTGTTGCGGCTCACGGCCGTCGTCGATGCGCTAAAGGGTATCAGTTTCGATGGCACGCTGACAAACGACTTATACGGCTACCCATTGCTGGAAGACGGTGCGCGGCGCAATGTGGAATCGATTCAAAGTATCGAGCGCGAGTTGGGAATCGCAACGACGACCTGAATCAAAACCGCCGGGTGAACTCCTTTGGTACGGGGTTCCCATCCGGGGACTTCCGCGAAGCTTTTGGGAGCATTGAGAATCGCATGCGAGCGGCAACTTTGACACAGGTCGGCGGTCCGCTGCGTATTGCCGACGTTCCAATCCCTGAGATTGGGCCGGACGAGGTGCTTGTCGAAACGCGCACCTGCGGCATCTGCCGGACCGATCTGCACATCCAGGAGGGTTTGGCCTACGTGCCACAATTGCCGCACATTCCGGGGCACGAGCCGGCCGGAGTCGTTGCCAGCGTAGGGAGCAACGTGGCGGATTTCGAGGTGGGGCAGCCGGTTGTGCCGCATTTGTTTGTGCGCAACGCCGAGTGCCGCTTTTCGCGTCGTGGCCTCGACGCCCAGGCGATGCACTTGACGGGCATTCTCGGCGTCACCTTGCCGGGGGCATTTGCAGAATTCTTCAAGGCCCCCGTGCGCAACCTGTTGGTGCTGCCGGACGAAGTGCCTTTCGATTGCGGAGGCTTGACGAGTTGCGCTGTGAGCACGGCCGTACACGCCTTTCGCACGGCCCAGCTTTCGTGGGGTGACACTGCCGTGGTGTTGGGCACTGGCGGTATCGGTCAGATTCTTGTGCAGCTTTTGTCGTCCGCGGGGGTGCGAACGATCGCGATTGACCGATCGACCGATCGTCTAAAGCTGGCGATGGATTCGGGCGCCATTTTGGCCTTGTCGGCCGACGACGAGGCCCTGATGCGGAAGGTTCAGAACGTCGTAGGCCGCGAAGCGGATGGAGCCGATACGGTGTTCGAGTTGGTCGGCTTGTCGGCGACAATGAAACTGGCCTCCAAGCTCGTGCGTCGACGTGGCAAGATTATCGTCGTCGGCGAGGAGGCTGAATTCCCGGCGATCGACACGATCTCGATCGCACAGCGCGAGCTGCGAATCCTCGGCTCGCGCAACGGCGGCATGCAAGACGTGCGCGATGCCTTGCAGTTCATGGCTGATCGAGTGATCCGTCCGCCGATTGTCGCGAGATTCTCCTTGGATCGCATCAACGACGCGTTCCAAGTGGTTCGCCAAGGCGGCGCTCCTGGCCGCGTCGTCGTCACAGTCGGCCAATGAAACGGCTCACCACGCCGGCCTATTCCAAGAGCTGCCGAACAACCTCGCCATGCGGAATGATGTGGATGGGTCGGTTGAGCCGGTCGGGAACCGTGGTGTAATGCGGGTCGAAGCCAAGCAGGTGGTACATCGTTGCCAGGATATCTTTCGGGTCCGTCGGACAACTCGCCGGATATCCCCCGTCTCGGTCGGTCGAGCCGATTACCTGGCCCGTTTTGATTCCGGCGCCAAAGAACATGCCCCAATAGTGCCCGCCCAATGTTCGCGACCTCCGCCAGGCGAGTTTCCCAAAGTGGGCGTCCGGCCGTGCTCACTGATGACCATGACCAAGGTGTCGTCCAACAGCCCTCGCTGCTCCATGTCGTCGAGAAATACCGGGAGGATCTGGTCCAGCTTGGGGCAGAGTCCGTCCTTTAGACGGGGATGATGGTTGTGGTGCGTATCCCAGGCGGCATTGTTGTCGGTCCAGGTGTCCCAGAAAACCGTAACGAACTTCACGCCGGTTTCTACGAGTCGCCGCGCCGTCAAAGCCGACTGGCCAAATAACGTGCAGCCATACTTCTCGCGCACCGAAGTCGGTTCACGCGTCACGTCCAGCGCATGCGCGACCTTGGGGTTGGCAATCATGGCAAAGGCCAAATCGCGGCATTGATCGAACGTGTTCACGGCCGATCCGACCCGGCGCTCGGCGACCGTGAGCGACCGAAGCAACTCCTGCCGGCGTGCAAATCGCGACGCGGAAACGCCTGCTGGGAAATCCGTCCCCTCGAATTGAAACGTGCTTTCGGGAGTTATCCCATCCCAGGGATCGAAACGCGTCAGGATCGGCGTGCTGCCCGCGATCGACGGAGAGCCGACCTCAAGCGAACCTTTGCCAACGAACATCGGAATGATCGGGTTGTACTGCAATCCCAACCATGCGCCGTCGTGTTGCCAGCGTCCGGGGCCGGTCTTTTCGTTGAGCGCCCAGGGCAGCACCATGTTCACCGGGATGCCGCTGTCGAGCATGCTGATGCCCTGTTGCTTCCACAAGTACTCAAGCACCGAGCCAATATAGGGTTGATGCCGTGGGTCACGCCCGTTCCCTTCGATTTCCGGCAACGACTTGGACAAGCCAGACAGCGCCACCGAAACCGCGTGGTTGTTGGACGTGTGCGTCATTGAACGCACCAGCGCGACGCGGTGAAGATTCTTCGCGATATTGGGCAGCAGCTCAGAAACGGCAATGCCGGGCAGGCTGCTGGAGATGGACTTGAACTCGCCGCGCCGCTCGAGCGGCGCGTTCGGCTTGGGGTCGAGCGTGTCCATCTGGCTCGGCGCGCCATACAAGTACAAGATAATGACCGACTTTGCTCGCGGCTTGTGGGATGCCGCCGAGGCCATCGCCGCCGCCGGGTCGAATAGATTGGCAGCACCCAATGCCGCGAGCCCGGCCGGTCCAGCCCGCAGAAAGCGGCGGCGGCTAATACCCTCTGGTTCGGGCAAGGGGTTGCCAAGTGGATCGGTCATTGTGAAACCTGGATCGAAGAATTCCGGCTGGCTGGTGGTTGACGATTGGGCGGGCTAACGCCTATGTTATAACACTGATCGAACGTTGCAAGTACGCGACCCAAAAAACGTGAGTCCTGATGCCACAAGCTGATGTAACAAAATCGCTTACGCTAAGCCGGCAAGCCTACTTCGAGCTCCGCGATCAAATCCTCGCCGGGCGGTTACAGCCTGGGCAACGTCTCTCGCTCCGCGGCATGGCCAACTCGCTGGGAATGAGCATGGCGCCTGTCGGCGAGGCACTGCGTGAGTTATCGCGTGATGGACTAGTGGAAAGCGAGCCTGGCTGGGGGACACGTGTGCGGAAGATGACTGCCGACGCGCTGCGCGGTCAACATGTGCTACGCACAGCGGTGGAATGCGAGGCAGCCCGTCGTTGCGCGACAACCGCTTCCGATGCCCAACTGGCCGAGTTGCTCAACCTGGCGACGGAGCTCGATCGCCGGATCGATTCGCATGCCGAACCAGACCAGATCCACGGTTTGGACTCCCAGTTTCACTTGCAAATTGCCGAACTGGCTGGCACGGCAATCCTGGTCGAAGTGCTGCGGGCAAATCAATTGGTACGCATGCTCGCACGCGGCAGCATGCTGGCCCATGATGTCGAGCGGCCGGCGCTGCAGCATGTGCATCTGGTCGAGGAGATCCAGTCCCGCGACGCCCAGCGGGCCGAGGAGGCGATGCGCCAGCACTGTGTTCGTTCGATGGAGCTGCAGGTCTCCCGGATGACGAGACAATGACACCTCAGCGCGAAAACGCCGTGCAACACGCACCACAGTCGCCACGCATTGCGCGACACTGGTTCCGCCGCGAGTTTCTGCGGCTGGGGGCGCTGGGTGGCATGGGACTTGGTTTGCCGTCGCTGATTCGCGCTCAACCGGCCTGCGCGTCGTCTATGCCTGCATCGTTCGGCCGCGCAAAGCGCTGCATCCTGGTATTTCTCAACGGCGGACCATCTCAACTTGACCTTTGGGATATGAAGCCCGAGGCGCCTGCCGAAATTCGCGGCGAACTAAAGCCGATCGCCACCAACACGCCGGGCATTCAAATCAGCGAGCTGTTGCCGCTGTTGGCCCAACAGGTCCATCGATTCAAGATCGTGCGTTCCGTGACTCACCCCTGCTCGGTGCACACCACGGGTGTTTACACGATGCTGACCGGCACGATTCATAGCACGCCGATCGTGGATCAAACCCGCGCGTTGCCGACGGACCATCCGCACTTGGGTTCCATTGTCGCGAAATTTCGCGGCGCCGATCGCGGACTGCCGGCTTTCGTAACCATGCCCAGGCTGTTTGAAGCGCCGCCGGTCGACGGCATCTGGCCGGGCCAGAACGCAGGCTTCTTGGGACGGCAGTTCGACCCGTTCGTCGCGCAAGGAAACAAGCAGACGGCCGAGTTCTCGGCGCCGGCGCTGGCGTTGCCGGGAGAAGTGAACGCGGATCGGCTCGGCGGTCGACACTCATTGTTGGCGCAATTGAATCGACGTACGCCGGCCCGGCCGCTCGGTGGCCCGTTCGATCATCTGGCGACTTTCTACGAACAAGCTTTCTCGCTGCTAAGCTCACCGGATGTGCGTAACGCATTTAACTTGCACGCCGAGTCAGACGCCACGCGTGACCGCTATGGCCGGCACCTGTTCGGGCAGGGTGTGCTGCTGGCGCGCCGACTGATCGAGGCGGGCGTTCGGCTGGCGACCGTGTATTGGATCGATCCAGAACCAGCGGGGCCAGGGGGCGGAGAATACGATTCGCACGGTCGAATCTATCACCACATGCGCGAGCGCCTGGTGCCTCCCACGGATCGAGCGCTGTCAGCGCTGTTCGCGGATCTGGACGAGCGCGGTTTGTTGGACGATACACTGGTGGTCGTGATGGGAGAATTCGGGCGCAGCCCGCGGCTCAATCAAGACGCCGGGCGCGACCATTGGCCGCACGTGCAATCGATTTTGCTGGCCGGAGCCGGAATTAGCGGAGGCAGTTTATTTGGATCCTCCAACCGCACGGCTGCCGAACCGAACGAACACCCCGTGGCTCCTCACGACCTGGCGCAGACGATTCTGCACCTGCTGGGAGTTCCGCCGGACGCGGAGCTTCACGATTCCCAAGGCCGACCGCTTCCCGCATCGCGCGGAGTCCTGCTGCCGGGATTGATCGCTTGAACCAAACTCAGCCGCCGCTTAGTCTCAAGACATCAAGCTGACGGTCGTCTGTTATCCGCATAGGTCAACTGCGCAGGTCCCCATGAAACCAAACCAAGTCAAACGTACTCTGCGGGCTGGCGGAGTTGCCCTCGGCAGCGAGATTTCGAGGTTGCGATCGCCGGACATTGCGCGTATCTACGCGACGGCTGGTTTCGATTTCGCGTTTATCGACATGGAACACACCAGTTTCAGCATGGAAACGGTGTCCGACATGATCCAGGCAGTGCGCGTGGCCGATATTGTGCCCATCGTGCGCGTTCCGCAGGCTGAATATGCCTTCATCGCTCGCGTGCTCGATGCCGGGGCCCGAGGAGTGATCGTGCCCCGCGTGAATACGCCCCAACAGGTCGAGCAGATCGTGAGCTGGGTTCGTTATCCGCCCGACGGCGTGCGAGGGTTTGCCTGCACTACGGCCCAAACCGACGGACGAGCTGTGGACATCGATGAATTCATTCGAGCGGCCAACCGAGAAACGCTGCTGGTGATTCAGATCGAACGACGAGAGGCCGTCGACAATCTCGAGGCGATGCTGGCAATCGACGGCGTCGACGTCGCTTGTCTGGGTTTTATGGATCTGACCGTCGATATGGGCATCGCCGGACAATTGCGGCACCCCCAGGCCGTTGGCGCCGTCGAGCGGCTGATCGAGGTGGCCGACCGGCGCCGCGTCGCACCTGGCATTATTTCGCCGGATATGTCAACGGTTTCCGATTGGATCGCACGTGGAATGCGTTTCGCTTCCTACGCCACCGACGAAATTCACTTGCAACACGCGGCGAAGGCCGCGGTTGAACAGTTGCGGGCGGCACAGTCGACGCCAGCCAATGGGCGACCGATTGCCAGGCAACCGCAACTGGGATCATCGGGCGGATGAGCAACCCAAGCGAACGATACTTGCCGGCGCCAACACGGCCCGGCGGAATTCTATTGGCCATTGGGCCGGGAATCGTCGTCACAGGTTCCGTGATTGGCTCGGGCGAGCTAATCAACACGCCCGTGCAGGCGGCGCGATTTGGTTTCGTGCTGCTCTGGGCGGTGCTCCTGTCCTGCATCCTCAAGTGCTTTCTGCAGGTTGAAATCGGCCGCCACGCATTAGTGCACAATCGAACTCCGTTTGACGCGCTCAACGCGCTGCCGGGCCCGAAATGGCGCGGCACGTCGTGGATCGGAACCGTGTTCGTGCTCGGATCGTTACTTACCGCGGCGTCGCTCGCCGGTATTCTCCGCGCCACGGCCGGGCTATTGCACGTGGTCCTGCCGTTTTCGACCGCCGAGTCCCGCAGCGTCGACTTGTGGACGCTCGTCGTGTTCGCCGTTTCCTTCGTGATCCTGTGGCGCGGCACGTACAACGTCCTGGAAAAGATGATCGGTGTGTTGGTGGGCGTTTTCAGCCTGAGCGTCGTGGTTGGACTGGTGCTGATTCAAGGCACGACGTTTCGCATCAGCAGCGAGCAAGTTTTGTCCGGGATGACATTTTCGTTTGGCAAGAACGACGTTCATCTGGCGGCGGTTGCGGTGGTGAGCTTGATGGGTGCGCTTGGGGCGACCGGAAACGAACTGTTCATGTACCCCTATTGGGTTCTGGAAAAAGGCTACGCCAAACACGTGGGGACGGGTGACGACGACGCTTGGCTGCGTCGCGCGCGGTTGGATTCGCGTGCTGCAGGTCGACGTGTTCACCTGCACGGCATTGGCCACCGTGACGACGCTGGGCTACTTTTTGATCGGCGGCGCCGTATTTTACGGACGAAACGAACAACTGACCGGCGACGGGATCATCGAGCGTCTCTCTTCGATGTACACGAGCACCTACGGCGCGTGGTCCAAAGACCTGTTCCTGGCTGGCGCCCTTTGCACGCTATTCTCGACGTTGATCGTGGGCACGGCCGCGTTCGCCCGCATGTGGTGCGACATGCTGGCAAGCTTCGGCTGGATCAGCCGCGGCGACGCCACAGTGCAGCGACGATGTTGGCGGGCCGTGCAGTCGGTGTATCTGGTGGCGTTTCTGGGCATCATCTTCCTGGCGGGCCCCGCGCCGGAGAGGCTGGTGATCTTCGGACAATACTTTTCGGGTTTGTTGACGACACCGTTGTTGATGGTGGCAATTTGCTGGATGGCCTTTCGCACCGATCGTCGCGTGCAGATGAGCAAACCCACTGCCGCGCTGCTTCTATTGTCAGTGGCAATCATCGGCACGTGCGTGGTTGCCAGCGTGATTCTGCAATTCCGCGGCGCCAGCTAGTGCGGTGTCTGGCGAGAATGTCGCAGTTCTACGACCAAGCCCTCCGTACGCGACTCTCAATTTCTTGCAACAGAGCACGCTTCGGTCCGACATCCATGGGAAAGCCACCATCCAAACCGGACCAAGACGAAGTCGAAACTCCCAGACACCCATGCGGCGGCGTCCGCGGGCCAGCAAGAACAAGGCTCTAGCGGCGTTCTTCGCCGGTCCAGATTGCGTATAGTGCGGTGCGCGTCAGCTCGAACTTCAGGCGGACCGTCTTGCCAACGACTCCGCTCAGATCGGACGCGCCGTTCCACTCGATGCGGTGCCGAACGCTATCCGTCGAAATGGGTGGGCAGTTCGCCAGCGTGTATGGCGCAATGGTCTTGTTCGCTTCGTCGAGAATCGCGACCCGCAGTGTTCCCCCTTCGGCATCTGCGTTTACATGTAGCTGATCGCCTACGAGACGGAGCGGCCGTGTAACCAGAACACCGCTCGAGTCGGATGCGTCGAGTGAGAAGAAGCCATCCAGTCGTAATGTCCCCAGACCAATCGCTCCTACGTGTGGTCGGCTGCGATGGTCGGTCGCGCGGCCACTGTAGTACATCCACAACTCATCGCCCACCCGCAGCGGTCCGAGAATGCTGCCGCTGTTGTTCGCATAGTCCCACGGGACTCGTGGGTCGAACGGGTCGATGCCGGTCTCGGGGCTACGCGCCGACGTCGCTCTTCGGAAATCGTCCGGCAACGGCGTCAAAGGGATCCACGCCTCGTCACTGGGGCGTGTCCAATGCCGGCCGTTGTGGCTCACCGCGAGCTGGACATCTAACAGTCCATCGGGGTCGTGCCGGTAGCGGTCCCACAGGCCGAAGAACATGCTCTCGTAGTAGAACGGCTCCAACCCATACACGATCTCACCCGAGTCCGGCGACGTGCCGCACATATACGAAACGGGCCCCCAGTGAAAGAAATCGTCGCTCTCGGCGTACCCTCGACCGCGTTGGTCCTCCTCGCCAGGAACCTTGTACCAGTTCTTCGTACTCGCGAACCATTTTTGATCAACCGGATGCCAATGCACGGACGTTCGATCGAATGCACTCAAGTTCATCGGACCGCGGTCGGTCCAGTGTATGCCGTCAGGCGAGACGAAGGCGCGATGTCCGTTGTAGCGAACCTGGGCCTTGTAGCGCTGCTGGGGATTCGGGTCGCGGGGGTCGTAGTGGACGCTCGCGACACCCCACGGACCGGGAATGACGATGTTGTTGTTCTTGCTCCCGTCGTATTCGTGAATCCCCAGGTTTGGCCGCTTCCAGTGAAGGCCATCGCTGCTAATCGCGTACGCAATCCGGCCATCCTTGGCCAGCCGCTCGGAGTAATCCTCATTGTATTGGGGCGTGAAGCACAAGTACCACATCCGAAACCGGTCGTCCTGGCGATCTGGATCATACATCACACTGCCATATAACAGCACGCACGGCTTTTCCCATGGCATCTCGGCTTTCAACAGCGGACTGCCCGGGTGTTTCTTGATCGGGTGTAGTGTTCGCGTCAGCCGCACCATACGCTCAATCATCCAGTCATCGGCAAAGAAACGTTTTGCACTGTCGACCACGATCGGATTGGGAGGCGCGGGAGCCGGCAGGTCGACGCGGGCGGTGCGAGGATCCATCACCGTTATATTTTGCCCAAGGCACGCCTGCTGGCAGCAGATCGCAGCAAAAAGCAGCAAGAATAGGATGTTGATTCGCTGAAGCGTCATCGTTTTGCCGCGTGAGGAAGCCGTGGAATTGGTGATCCCAGGTTATGCTTCCCCGTCAGCCGAATCAACCGAGCGTTCTTGATAGAACGGCTGCAAATGCGTCTCGACGAAGACGGCCACATCGAAGGGAAGTCCGACGAAGCGCCCTTGATCAGCTCCGTGGACCAGGTCCAGTTGCTCCATCGATATTGCAGGTGGGGCTCATCGTCATGGCTGTGTGCCAGGAATTCCTCCGCAAGCGGATATCCGAAAGTGTCGCATTCAGATCGCCATCATCGCCGCCGGTTGCGGCGCGTGTTTCACGGTTGCTCGGCTTGTGGGCCGGTGGTCCAAACGGTCAATCCCGACGGCGGCGGCTTGCCTCGACGCACGAGACTGACCGCGTAGGCCAGCGTTACGAACAGCAGGTTCACCAGGATCGTCACCCAGTACTCGTGGATGCCGACGCGCAAGCCGGCGGGTAGCCAGCCGGAAACGTTCAGCATGAAGTACACATTGAGCGCGACGGAGGGCACCAGCGCGATCACCACCGAGACGTAGTCGACACGTGTCGTGAAGAAGCCCAGCATGAACAGCCCGACCAGGCAGCCGCCGAAGACCGACGATACAATCCACGTCAGACTATTCATGCTTTCTTTTGGTATGTAGACCAGAACGACCGCCCCGACGATCATGAAAGCCGCGGCTAGCGTCGCGGTCAGGCGAGCCATCCGCAAGTAAAACCGGTCGTCGCGCCCCTTGGCCAGGTATGGTTTCAGCAAGTCGACGATCGTGACGGTGGCAATCGAGTTGATGCTCGAGTCGAGCGACGACATCGCCGCCGCCAGTACCCCCGCAATCACAAGGCCCGCAATGCCGGCCGGCAATTGCGTGAGTATGAAATGCGGAAACACGGCGTCCACCTCCCCGAGGGCCGCGACGGTAGGGTCGGGGAAGGCCTGGTAGTAGACGTAAACGCACGTGCCCACAAAAAAGAACAGCACCCACGTCGGCAGGGCCAGCACTGAAAACAAGGCCGTTGCCTTGCGGGCTTCGCGCATCGATTTGGCCGCCGCGTACCGCTGCACCACGGTCTGGTCGCAGGCGTAGGTCGTCAGCCATTCGAAAATTCCCAGCAGCGCCACCACCAGCAGCGTCTTCCTCGACAGAAAAAACGCGATCTTGTCGTGCAGGGATTCGTCGCGACGTGGCGGCTCGACGCGGCTGCCAGGATCCGACGTCTGTCGCGGATTCGCCGTCGCGTCCTCGCTCTCGGGGTTCAAGCCGCCCATGTTGAACTTGTTGTGTGCCGAGGCCACTTCGAAGATCTGAGGTATTCCCCCCGGCAGCGAGATCGCGATGAACGCGACGCAAAACAGTCCGCCCGCCAGTAAAACGAGCGACTGCACCACGTCGGTCCAGATGACGGCCTCGATTCCGCCGGCGATTGTGTAGAACGCGATGAAGATGCCCGTGCAGACGATGACCGTCGACAGAGACGCTCCCGTGAGCAGGGCCACCGGCAGCGAAACCAGGAACAGAATTCGCGCCAGTCGAATGAGCTGTACAACGATGAAGCTGGCCACTCCGTAGAAACGGACGATCGGACCGTAGCGCTGCTCCAAGTACTCGAACGCCGAGGTAAGGTTGCCGTGGCGAAAGAACGGGATGAATAACGCAATCGCGAAAATGGCAACCAGCGGCAGTGTGAGGTTACTCACCAGGTTCCGCCAGTCGGAACCATAGGCATCGCCAGGAAAGGCCAAAAATGTGACCGAGCTGACGGTCGTCCCCAACATCGAGAGGCCTATGACCCAGCCCTTGAACGACCGGTTTCCTACGAAATACTCTTCGGTGCTGGTATTCCGACGTGCGAAATAGAGCCCCACGGCCGCCATCCCCAGCAAATACGCCAGAACGGCGGCGATGTCGAGCGGGCGAAGCGGGGTCGCAATCATTCGTTGGTATCAGCAATGTTCACAGTTGATCCGCTCACACGTGCGGCGGCCACGCCCGGCAATCAACTAAACTTCGTGCGGCCAGGTTTGTGCCGAATCGTGCGTCACGTGACGTACGGCGCGCCATCCTAATGCCCGCCCGGCCACACAAGTTGCGGGCCGTTCGATCCTACTTGCACCAGGTCGCTCAATCAACGAATGATTGTAACTGCGCGCGGCTCGTGCGCCAGTCGCTACCGCGAGTATGCGAAACACTAACCAATCCTCGCAGAGGCCCAGCTCGATTGGAAAAAGCGTCTCGCAAGTTCGCGTGGTCCCAGTAGCGGCCGGCCAGTTCAACGATCGTCACGTCGCTGCCGCCACGAGAAGACCACACGGCCGTTTGCCAGCCACTCGCCCGTGAGACGGTCATACTCGACGAGAGATGCCTTCGGCTTCCACGGCCCCAGGAAGTGGTCGTGCCCGTTGAGAGTCACGATGGCCTGTCCCGAGACGCGAAACAGGCAATACTTGGGGGCTGCGTAAAGCAGCTTCGGCATGTGCGAACTCCGGTTGAAGGATCGCAAAACGGTACTTACCGTTTTGGCTCGGATTCAACGGGCGGCACTGCCAGTTCGCCGGCAGGTAATCGACGTTGCGATTTCGGCGTGACCTACGTGAAGAGTGCGGGAAACAGGACTTGAACCTGCACGGTATTACTACCACTAGGCCCTCAAGGTAAAGCACCTGCATGGCGATGGCAAACGATTTGCGTCGCAATTGTGTTGGTCCCAAGCCTCTGGAATGAGAATCACAGCGATTTGAATTTTGGACGAGTGGGCTTTAGATGGCACTTTTTATCCCCATTCTGTCCCCAAAATCGATCCATTAGGTAGTTGATCCGATGCGTTGCACGCCAGCCCGAACTTCATGCCGATCGAGTCATCATGAACTGCTGCAGAAGCCGCAAAAGAAGAAGGAAGTATCGGACCAGAGCCCGTGCCGAATTATTACACGGCCCGTCAATGAGATGCGCGATCAATCATTTGCTCGGCTTCGTCGCGAAGCATCTGGAGCTCACAAAGAATGTCTGCCAAGAACATACGATCGGCGAGTTCAAGTTGGCCAGGACGGTTCCTAAGTACCCCAGACGTGATTTCCACAAGGTTGTCTTCATCCCCGGATTGCTTGCTATGGACATCGCCGGCTGTTTCCGTTCGTTCCTCGTAAACGTGGTGTGCTGACGGCGCAAAACTTGTCCCCTTCCCATCGATCCACGTGAGAGCTTTCTTTAGCCACAGACATGCCTCGTCGATTCGTTGCAACTGGGCATTGGCCATTGCTAGAAACAATTCCACACGAGCATTGTCCGCCTTCACAACTTCAGCTGTTCCGAGTCGAGCGAGTAGAGCTATACGGTTAGACTGCTCGACCGCACGCAATACTTCAATTGCTTCTTCATATTGACCGGCCCGGTACAACGCGCCGCCCACATTTGCGCGTTTTCTCAGGGAAGTTGACCCCCGCGTCACTGCGTCTTTCGACAGCGCTACGAGCTCAGCCGGGTCATCCGTTGCATCGGACATTAGCAGACAAACACGCAGCGGTCCGAACGCAACGCAGTTCCGTCGGCGGCATTGTTCGACCAGTGCGCGACAGGTCTGTCGATAGGCGCTCACGTCGCCAAGCTGTAGTTGCAGCCGCGCGCGGTCTGCCAATAGTCGCGCCACGAATTCCGAATCTCGATCGTTGAGTTCGATATCATCGGAGTAGTCCACAATCGTGACGGCTCGATCGAGCGCGGAAAGCGCCTCTCGTGATTGCCCTTCCCCTCGCAACAATCGGGCGTCATCGAACAAACACCACGCCAGCGAGTATCGAATCTCGGCATCGTCCGGTTGCTCACGGCTAAGTTGCTGCCACAGCGCGCGTCGCTCATTCTGCATGGCAAGAGCCTTTTCGAAGTCGTCTTGCATGAATAGCGACCGAGTGAGCACTCGCGCCAAATCCGCTCGGTAGCGCGGGCGATCCGGATGGGCCGTAATGAGCGATTCGAGAATGCTTGTCGCCCGCGACAGCAGCAACTGCGGATCATCCGAGGCTTCGGATGTGCCAATCGTGCAGTAGAAATCCGCCAACGTTTCCTGCAGTACTGCATCATCCATATGAGCGGCCGCGAGCGGTTCTAAGATGACTCGGGCTTTATCGTACGATTTCCTTCCTCCTGACGTGTTTCCCGCATCGCATTGCGCGTGACCCAAATCGGAATAGAAGACCCCGAGATCGCGCTGCCATTCGACGACGGGTGTTTTTGAAATGGACAGCAGTCGTTCTTGGGCGTTGCACGCCCGGGCGAGCATGTTCTGTGCGGCCTCGTACTCGTTATCCATTCGATACTGCTTGCCCAACAGATTGTAAGTCTGCGCAACATCGCGCTGATATTCTTGCACTTGGGGAAACTCCTCGCATATCTTTTCGAGAATGTCGACGGCCTGATGCAGCGCGTCACGAGCCTGCGAACTGTGCCGTGATTGGGCGTGCAAGAGTCCCAGTCGCCCATAGCTGGCGGCGAGTTGAGTGAGGAATTTGAGATTTGCAGGACTCTCGCGCGCCAAATCCTCTAGCAGCGAGTGTGCCTGTTCATACCATTGCAGTCGCTGATCGAGTCCCGGCTGCTGGTTGCCCAACAAGGCGTAGCTCTCGGCAAGTTGGTTGACCGCCTGGCGACCGTAGTCCAGGTTTTGCTCGGCGCGGGCCCGCTCGCTGCGCGCTTCCTGGAGGTTGGCAATGGCGCGTTCTTTTTGGAACACCGCCTCCTGGCGCAGCGAGTCGATCGCGAATGCTGCGACGACGGCAGTGATCGTGACGGTAATCAACAAGAACAGCACCGCGCTACTGAGCCCAGCCGTGAGCCGATTTCGTTTGGCCCAACGCCACGCTCGCTCCCGAGGTGACACGGGATGCGCTAGAACGGGTTCGCCCAGTTCGAAACGCCGCAGATCGTCGGCCAGCGCTTGCGCCGATTGATATCTCCTGGCGGGGCTCTTCTCCAGACACTTCATTGCGATCGTTTCGAGATCCTGGGGCAGGGACGAATCCAAGTGGCGCGGTGGAATGGGATCCTGCTCCAATACTTGTCTTAAAGTGTCGAGTGTCGCCGCAGCCTGGAACGGTGGACGGCCAGTGAGCATCGCATAGAGGACTGCCCCAAGGGAATACACGTCGGACGGGCGGCCAACATCATCCAACGTGCCGACCGCCTGTTCCGGCGGCATGAAACTGGGTGTGCCGATGACCTGGCCCGCTTCGGTCAGGCTTGGCTGACCTTCCACGAACTTCGCCAACCCGAAGTCGGTGATCTTTGGCTGTCCCTGCAAGGTCATCAAGATGTTCGAAGGCTTGATGTCCCGGTGCAGTACGCCGGCCTCGTGCACGAAATGCACGGCTTCGGCCAAGACGCGGACCAGGCGCGCCGCCTTTAGTGCCGGTAGTGGTTTGCCACCAGTATATTCGTCCAGCGTCGAGCCATCGACGTACTCGATGATGGCGCACAGGATCCCCCCGTGCTCTACTAAGTCATAGATTTGCACAACGTTCGGATGCTGAATTCGCGATAGAATCGTCGCTTCTTGACGTTGCCGACACAGTTGCCCCGGATTGATGGCCAACAGCGAACTTACCTTGATCGCCACCGAGCGATCAATCGAAAGCTGGCGCGCGAGATAGACGACGCCGGAACCTCCTCGGCCGAGCTCATTGACGATCTCGAAGCCCGGTAGTTCGAAATTCCAAGGTTCAATACGGTCGTGGCGTTGGGGCGAGAGTGACGATCCGTCGGCCAGCACGCAGTCGAGATCGAACTGTACAGAAATCTCGTCGGCAAGCTCCGGGAAGCGTCGCTCGTATTCGGCGAGCGCCGGAGCATCGCCAATCTCTCGGCGGAGGTGCACTTCTCCGCAAATCAGAACCAATGCGTCTTCAGAAACGGCGCGCAACTCGGGCAGAGATTCGAAATAGGTTTCCGCCCAGACACCTTGGCCGCTTCGCCAGCGGTCGCATTGGTCGCGGCGCACCAGATCGAGCCAATGCGGGCGGGAAAAATGCCGGACGGCTGCGATCGCCGCGTCAATGGAATCGATGTCGGTGGAGTGCGATTCGCGGAAGGTTGCCACGACGCTCTACCCCTCGATACATTCAAGATCCAAGCTGTCCGCGATCACTTCGACCACTCGCTCGTATTGTTTGCGGCGAGCTTCCGCCGAGCCGCCCAAGGCCGCCGCGATTTCCGACCAGCTCTCTCCGAGTAGGCGTCGCTCGACGATCGCGCGCTCTTCGTTCGTCATCATATTGAGCGCCTGGCCCAAAAGCTCTTTGCCAATCGCATGTCGCACGGCATCCGGTGCCGACGACGGGATCGTGGAGCATTGATTCGTCTTCTCGTTCGTGCGCCGGATATCGCGGCGCTGGCGATGGTGCGCCCGAGCGCGCATCGCCACTTTCTTCTCGGCCATCTTGGTCAGCAAGGCTACGAGCTGGCGAGGATCGTGCAGGTCGAATGCGCCGCTTGCAGCACGCAGAAAGAAGCTGGCAAGCACGGATTGACAAACGTCCATCGAATCGAAATGACGGCGCAATCGTGGATCCGATAGTCGCGTCCTCACGGCAACGCGAACCGACGTCTCGTACCGGCGGACGATGTCGCAAGCCGCGTCGGGATCGCCGCAACGGACACGTGCAATCAATTCGCAGAAGTCATTTGTCGTAGGCATTGCCGATGTTGTCCCATAGAACCTCGTGGTTGCATTCTACTTCCGCGACTTGCCACTTGCGAATTTTATCGGCAATAGCTGATCCCCGTCCGGCCGACAGCCACAGGTGCCAGCCGCGTCTCTGAGGATTTGCCTCCCCGTTGGACGTCATTCGCAACCGGGGACGACCGTCAAGCATGCGCAAAAACCCAGGCACTAAATAACTCAGACACAATGTGCGAACCCGAGATTCCAAAACATTTCTCCAAAGAATCTGTCCGCCTGCGGCCGTGACGGCAATTGTAGTCTGTTGAGGGCCAGTGGTTTCGCGCATTGGACCGGCCGGGCGGCAAGCGACCAGGGGTGCCGCTTGGATCGTTGCAGCACCGACAGGACCAAGCCGAACGGTTGGTTTCGAGCCGGAGCGCGAAACGGGGCCTAGGACGCGTTCCACCACCGCTTTGACAAAGGAACTGCCTAATGAAACACACTGTAAAATGGCTCGTTTGGGCCCTTGTTGCCGCAATGCCGAGTTTCGTCCAGCCGGCGTTGGCAAGTCACATCATTATGACGGTCGATCCCGCCCAGTCGAGTGTCGTGCTGAGCGGTCAGGACACGCTTTACGGCCAGGCCGTTCCACAGGCGCCCGGGAGCGATACGACGACCGTCGATGGCCACTTCCTGGTCGACTTCGATGCCAGCTCGGCGACTCCTGGCTCGATTCAGTTCTTCGCGGGTCACGGTTCGTCGGCCTACGAGCCGACGGGCGGCGGGGCCAGCTTTCAACCCTTGAACCTGCCAGCGAATTTCGCCATGCGTAACGCGGCCGGCACGTCCACCAGCGCTTTGCGCGATTTGAGTTGGGACTGGTCCTCCGGGTCGGTACCCGTGAACGCGGCAGGAGAGTTCGCCTCGAGCGGCGTGCATTTCGCGACGCTTTCCGGCAGCGAAGACGTCGAAAACGCCAACCTGGGTAGTCGAACGTTCTCTGCCGCGGGCATCGGCGACTACCTCGATAGCGGCACGTCCTCCCTTACGCAAGTCGCGCCGGGCTCGTGGCGGCTCGTGATGAATCTGCACTACGCGTACACATCGACGGTGTTCGGGCCCGGCATCACGACCGAGGGGCAGACCTTGAACTATGACGGCGCGATCGTAGCCACCGCACAGTTTGGTGCCGACAACGTCGCGGTGATCGATCCGTTCTTCTTCACCGACATCGATGTCCTCGGCGGAGCAACGCAGACCGGCGGCGTGAGCGCGACCTTCAACGAGTTCGCTGGAGCCGGCGAGTTCAGCGCGCAACAGATTCCCGCAGCCGGACTTGCCAACGATGCGCTGGCAGCAGGCAGTGCAAATCCTCTGTTCGCGCTTTCGGCTCAAGACTTCTCCGTGGCGCCGCAAATCTGGGACGTGCAATACAGCGGCGACCTGAACGGCACCAGCGTGACTTTGACGTTCCACTATGACCCTCTGCTGCTGCCCGGCGGCATCGATGAGTCGCAACTAGGAATCTGGCACTACAACACGTTCGTTGGCGAGTGGCAATTCGGCGGCGTTGTGAATACGGCGGATCACACAATCAGCTACACCACCGACAACTTCTCGCCCTTTGAATTGGGCGTGTCCGTTGTTCCTGAACCCTCCACGATGGGATTGCTTGTTCTTGGTGTCGCTGTTGTGTGCGGGTGTTCGCGGCGCGCACGGCTGCGGATCTCCCGGACGTTGGCCTAGGAGCAAAACGTTCTCGCGTACAGCCACTTCTTCGGAATTCCCGTAATTTCTTGTCCGCGGCTTGTGCCCACGGCAATTCTTTGGGCAGTGGGTGGTATCGCGATGCGCGCGAAGTGCCGCGATAGGCTGTAGCTGTTCGCAAGAGCCACGGTAAGGCGATCAAAACGACCCGGCATCACCGCGCGACTTGGCTGGTCTGCCAGCAGAGCGACGGTCACTAGGAAATGGGGCTGCAACCATGAAGCGCTCTGGCGGGAAGGCCCCTCGACGTCGCCCTCGACAGCTGACCCGCTCCCTCCGTCTAGGCACACGCGATCCGCGCTGGCGGCGTTCCCTGGTCGAAATACTCGAAAGTCGGCGTATGTTGGCTGGCGACATCGACTTCGGCAACCTGGCGTCGTCCTTGCGCAACAAACTGACCGACGTCGAATCGCAGATTGCCGACTCGCTGAATCTGGCGCCGCTGATGCCTGTGGTTGGGCAGCAAATCGGCAACGTCGCTCAAATTGTCAGCGACACGGGAAGCAGCTTGGCCGACGTCTTTCAATCCATCGGACTGCCGGCATCCGATCCCGGTGCCGAAGACGCCGTTCGACAGGCACTGCTCAGCCAGTCGTTTGTCGGCGACTATATCCCAGGAGGCGGCAAGGACGTCCTGGTGCAAAAAAATGCTGACGGCAGTTGGCAGTTTGAAATCCTGCTGCAACAGTCTGGCTTGCTCTCCACACTGCATCCGCAGTTTGCAATTGGGTTGGGCGATTACTTTACGTTGCAGCAGACTGGCTCGATCGATCTGAATCTGGACCTGGACTATGAACTGAAGTTCACCTTCGACGGCAGCGGCACACTGGCTCTGCAGTCGGCGAGTCTCGCCCAATTCCCCAATCAGGATCTGGCACTGACAGTGGCCACGCCGATGGGCGCCGGCGGTTTGAGCGGTTTGCAGCTCGACGGTACCCTTGCGGCGCTGTTGCATATTCAAGGCTCGCTTTCAGCCGACAGCTTTTTCAGTAGCACGTTGCTGGCCGACGTGAACCCCAATCTGCAAACGTCGGCCAGTTTTTCGGCGGATAGCCACATCGGCGTGGCGGGCATGTCGCTCGATTTCGGCCCGGTCGGCCTGCCGTTCAACCCGAGAATTACGGGCGGTTTTCATTTTGACTGGCATCTGGACAACCAGCTATTGGCCGCGGGGTTAAGCGCCGACAGTTTCGGCGTGCTGAGCAACGTGCAATTCGACGCACTGGTGTTCCAGGCCGACAGCCTGTTTGGCGACGGAGGCTTCGTGCGGACCGTCGTCGAAGATGTGCAGGCATTCACGAAGCCCATTCAACCGATCGTCGACTTTGCGCTGACGAACATTCCGGGGCTGAGCGACCTGGGAGTGGATTTTAGCGTGGCGGACCTGCTTGAACAGGTAAGTCCAGGCAGTCGCGATTTTCTTGAGCTCATCAATTACGTCAACACGCTCGATGTGGACCAACTGAATAGCGGTGACATTCCCATTACGGATGCTTTCACGCTCGATGCCAATGGTTTGCGACAAGCGGGAAAAACCCAGTGGGATGGCAATGGCGCACCGTTGGTTCATCCGGCGTTGGGCACGTACTCCCAGTTGGACTTTCCTCTGCTAGAAGACCCCGCCGGCACAGTATTCCAGATGCTGACGGGCCACGACAACGTCACGCTGTTTCAATTCCAGGTTGGCCTCAATGTCCCGCTCGACTTGCCGCCGATTCCGCTTTTCGGCATTCCACCCTTTGCCGGTTTGTTTTTGCACCCCAGCGCCGCATTCAACCTGAGCTTTGGCTTCGGATACGACACGTCGGGTTTGCGTGCGGCGGTAAACGACCCGGACCACGTGTTCGAGCATGTCCTGGACGGTTTCTACATCGACAACACCAAGAGTGTTGTCCAGGATCAGAAGGGAAACAATTACGATCACTACGCCACCAGCATTGACGTCATGGGTGGCTTGGACTTGGAAGCGCGGGCGGCGATTCTATTGGTTAGCGGTGGTTTGCACGCCGACGTCAATCTTCATTTGGATCCCAATTTGAACGATGCCCAACAGCGCGTGCGATTGAGCGCTTTGGAACAACAGATTGAACACGGCGACAATCCATTTAGTGCCGGCGGAAGTCTGTACATCACCGCGGATCTAAGCGTGATCATTCCAACGTTCTGGGGCGATATTACGCTGGCACACGTCAACTTAGGGCATCTGAACATCGTCGATTTCGGCGGGACGGAGAACGGTCCGCCGACGTCGGATGGGCATACGATCTACGTCCACAAGTCGGCCACAAACGAGAAGATTTACGTGCGGATGACGCAGTTCTCCGCTCCCGACCCGGAAGATCCTAAGGCCTACACCAAAGCCATCCTCGTGGAATATCCGGATCACAAAGAGGTGTTTCCGGTCGCCCACTATTTCCATGATCCGGTTTTGGGAGATCTCATTGCCCACATCGCCGACTACGACCTGATCGCGACCGACCGGGCATATCACTTTGACAACTCATTCCCGCCACAACTCGTACAGGACGAGGAGGTTGGCGACCAGACGATCATCGTCGATGACTTGACTTGGGAAGGCCAGGACTTTCCCGTCAACGCAGTATTGATCGGTGGATCGGGTAACGACGCACTCGAGTATCAAGGAGCTGGCAGGGCGATCCTGATCGGCGCTGGCGGTGACGACATCCTCCAATCGACCAACCCGAACGCCGCGAGCGTCACGGCGTTCGGCGACCGCATTGACGTTGGTCAGACGGGCTATATCGACTACAGCGGGTTGCCGCCGGAAGTGGTGGGGCTGATTAACGCGCAAGTCTCCCAGGCCGGTGAGCCGTTGATGCACGGCCCTCATGGCGACTTTCTTTCCGCGGCAGACGCTCACGATATTCTGATCGGCGGCATTGGCACCAACTTGCTCGAAGGCGGTAGCTCGACGACGTTCATCGGTGGCCCGACCATCAACGAATACAAGGTCGCGCTCAAGTATTCCACCGACAATCCCGAGCAGGGTCACGTGCTTACCAATGGCGGCACGCGCAACACGGTGCTCTTCGAACGAACTGACGTCCCCAACAACGACGACGACAGTCTCGTGCTGCGCCCCTTTGGCACCAATCTTTTGGTGACCGGCAAACGGACGAACATCGTCGTCGACCACTCTCAACTGCTGGGACTCAATTTAAACGGCGGCACGCTAGATATCGGCGATCTCAGTTCCTTGGGAAACGTGCAGATCGTGGGGAACCTGGCTCCCACGCGCGTCAGTCCCACGCACGTCGTGATGGATACTCCGACAACACCCGTGCCCGATACCATGTTCGTCAATCGGCATCTATTCACGCTTGTCGACGCCAATGGTGTCCCCATTTTGAACGATCAAGGCGAAAGCACGACCTACTACGACCTCGACGTCTTGCAAGGTGCCTATGGCAACCAGCCCGGGGCAAACCTGGAACTGGTGGGTTTGGATCCCGACGAGGATCTGCTGTTGAAACTCCACGGTGGACAGGTCCAGGTAAACAACCTCTCCGGTGTCGGCATCGGACGCGTAACCGTCGACGGCACCGTGCGACCCGTCGACTCCACGAACGTCAACATCGTGGGCATCGAAGTGCACAACGGCAATGACAACTTTTATCCCGATACCGACGGCGGCGTGACAATCCGCATGGAAGATGCGGCCCCCCCGTATCGCGTGCAGATCCTGGGCAATCGGCTGCAAGATACCACGACCTTCAGCCAGACCGTGGCATTCGTCAACGGCAACGACCCGGTGGCCGGCAAACTATTGACCTTTGATGCCTCGACGTTACTAGGCGCCCTCGAGATCCATGCGCAGGAGGACATGGTCCTCTCGGCGACGAATAACCAGTTGACCACGTCGCTCTTCGAAGACCCGGTGAGGCACGTGACGATTGGCGATGGGCGCCTGGCCAGAATCCACGGGAACGTGAGCGTCTCGCACGGTCACTTGACCATCAACAACGCGTTGGAAAATGGTCCGGCGATTTACCCCGGCGATGTGATCAATCCATATCCCGGCCAAAACCTGTTGTGGCTCAACCCCACGACGTTCTACGGCTGGGCCGTGCCTGGATTGGCACAGCTTCCGACCCTGACCTACGACGTGCTCGACGGGGCATTGTCGGTCCAACTGGGCGAGGGTGATCGCATCAGTCTCGATGGCACGCCGTCCGGCGTCACCAGCAGCGCAGTCAGCAATTCCTGGCTCGAAACGCGCGACGCCATCTTTTCGCCAAATTGGTCGGTGCCTTTGGATATCTACAACAACTTCGGAGTTTATCTCGGTCGTCGGCTGGATCCGATCACCGGCGCGGAAGAACGGGTCAAGCACCTGATCAGCCTGGCGATTCCCGTCCACGTATACCATGCTGGAACGCCGCTGGCCGAGGTGATCCTCGACGGCGACTTAGACCCTCCTGACGCCCAGTATGTCATCGACGGCATGGGCAACTTGCACGTCTTGAATCAAACGGTGGGCCTCGATCTAACGGTCGATGGCTACCGAGCTGAGGACCAGATCTACATCTACCTGCCGGGCGGAAGCGTCGACGCGAATCTGCGGAAGACGGGACCGGGAATCTTCTATGTCGATGGTAAGGCTCGACTGGCGGGCACCAATCCCTCGGCACCGAACGACATTTCCGCGCTCGTCCGCGCGGGCGACATCTCGCTCGACCCGATCGGTACGAACGACTCAGTCTTGCACGCATATAACACGTTGTACGTGCTCGGCTCCATTCCCGAGGACAGCCTGAGCGTCACCGCGCCAACCCTCTTCAAGGTCGCGCCAACGCAACAAGGCGACGCGCAAATCGAGCTAGGAGCATTCGGTTTCGTTGCCGATCCGCCGAAGCCGTATGAGCCTTATGCCGGTTCGTTTGGGACCTACTATGCAAATCCTGCTCCGACGGATTTCTTTGCCGTGCTGTCCACTGAGTTTGTGCCGACCACTGGCCATGGTGAACCGCCGATTCTTGTGGGCAATGGTTTGACGGGAGTCGACTTTATTGACAACGTCGGCCTGACGTACAGCGCGTTCGTGGTGCCGCCCGGCGGCACGCCGGTCTATCTTGGCTCTGAATACGCCAAAACGGCTACCGTGCGGATCTTTCCGAGCAACCCGAATCCCACGACAACCGACAACAACGTCAACCTAGATGCCTCGCAATTGCGCGGTGATTTGGCGTTCAACGTTGAGGAGCCCGATTACGCGACGGCCAAAGCCTTGATGGATGCGTTCGGCAGTCTCCACACCGGCGCGATCGCCACGTTTGGACAGACGTCCGTGAATCTGACGAAGGTCAATCCAGAGTTGGCCGTCACGGTGACCGGAACCCCGCCCATCTTCAGCAGCGACCTGGCACATTTGTTGGCGGCTGGAAGCGTCGTGCACCATGCCGGCACTAGCATGACGGTGGGCACCGGCCGATTGGCCGACATCCAAGGAGATGTCAACGCCTATCTGGTGTGGCTCAAGGACATCGACGATCGCCAGGGAACATCGCCGGACAACCTGACGTTGACCTCCAGAACGCTCTCGGGCTGGAGCACCGACGCGGGGACTCATCCCACCATGACGTTCGATTTGCTGGAGGGAGACTTTACGATCAGCGCCAGCCCGCTCGATCAGTTCGACGTCGAAGGCACTCCCAACACAGCGCCCACGACGACGATTCGGAATTTTGTCGACACGGGAACTCCCTCCGGCGTCTATGTGATGGGTAAGTCGGTAATGCCGCTCTACGTCACCGGCAACTTTGCGTTATACGTTGGCAGGCGATTAAATTCGGATGGTTCGATCGATGTCGTCGGCCATGTTGCCGACGTCTTCGATTCGCAAGACCGCTACGAGCAAACCGGCGGACTGATAACTGACTACTCCAATGTGGGCTGGATCCTGCGGGATCTCGCACTCCAGCCAGCCTTCACGCAAGTCGTCGTGCCGCCGCTCACGTTGATACATTATGTGAACTCATACGAGACGCAGAAGCCGCTGCCGGTGTTCCTCGACTTCACCGGCCACGGTCAGGCGACGCTGGTGTTCGACACTTCGGACGAGACGACTAGCGATCAGAACCTGGGGTCTACGATCGACGGCATTTGGTCGAATCCTAACTTCCCAGGCATGGGCGACCTGCGCTATCTCGCCAGTGGCGACGTGCTCTACGGCGCCAATACCGAGGTGTACTTCTACGGCCCGGTCGAGATCGGCAATCCAATGGCGCTCAGCAAGCCGGGACCCACGGTGCTCATCAACAATCCGCTGTCGTCTCCGGTCCACTATATTTCGAATCCGAACAACAGGTACGGCGTCGAAGAGATCCTGATCGGGTCGGCGCAAGGCCCGATCGACGTCCAGGGCAACGGACTGGGAACGCGCGTGGAGATCAATCCGCTGTTCTCATTCCCGATCCAACCAGGCTCGTCGTCGGTACTGCCCGGCTGGGGAGACGACTCCGTCGGTGCGTATAGCTTGTTGGACACCATTCAGGCCGACGTCAGCGTGAGTCAGGCGTCGCTGCGCGTCATTGCCGACATTCCGTTGCCAACGGGAATCCAGGACCACACCGACGTAACGCCGGACGTCGAGTTGACCGCGACTCAATTGACGGGAATCGCCGCAGCGCCCATTCATTTCTTCGATCTGATCGATGCCCCGTCGACTGCGAACTCGGGCAATTTCCGCACTACGCTCGATCTTGAAGTGACGCAACTACCTGGGCTCAGCATCCAGTTGCCTTCTCATGTCGCGGTGGCAACGACCGTATCCAACACGCCGGCGGGTGCTACGACCGTCATCAGTACGTTGCTCTCGGACTCGGACACGTCGTTCACAGCCGGCCCTGTCGTTGTGGCTGGGACTACCGGCCCGTTGGTCTTGGGCCAACTCTTTTCGGCGCTTCTTACCGGCGGCGTCCAATTCAACTGGTCGACCGCTACAGGTCAGCCGACCGGCCACTTGTCTTGGGACGATGGCTGGTCCGTTCCTCAGTTAACCTTGGGAAGTGCCGGCAGCGTGCAAGGACTGGACGGTCCTGTTCTACTGGCCGGCGACTCACATCTGAACTCCGCCACAGTGACGACCATCGACGGCAGCGCCGAAAGCTCGCGGCAGCAGGTTAGCTTCACGGCGCACACCTATTCAGCAGCGCCCTACAGCATCGTGACCAGCACGCACAACGAGTACTATAGCGCACTGGCATTTTACAAAGAGCTGAACAACTTTGCCCCGGCGCCGATCTATTTCAGCACGTTTTACAATCGCGCTCACAATCTAAGCGTGCGCGGCAGCGCGATGAGCTCGTACGACGTCGCGGCCGCACCGCCGACTATGAATCTCTACGCAGGCGCAGCCAGCACGGTCGCGAACTCCTCGGCGCCGATCAATATCATCGGCGCCTGGAATGTCGCGCTCATGCCGACACAATACGCGGCGATTCCCGGCCTCAGCGGGGCTCCGCAGATCAACATCAGCGAAGATCCGTCGCAGCCCCACGCCATCGAGCTCTCGGTTGACAAGACACCTGTCGGTACTCCATTTCCGACCACCCCGGCGGGGACGCTGTATTTGGATCCCATCCAGAACGATCAGCTTTCCCTGAGGTTGCAATCCGGCAGCACTGTGTACTGGGACGTTCGCTACGCCGGCGACAACACGCACGTCGCGATCAACTTCGGGCCCATCGTCGTCAGCGATACGGGAATGGCGGGCACGGTCCTTGGCGCCGGGACGCAACAGATCGACGTCTATGGAACCTCCGGGCCGCTGCAGATCAATCCGGGCGGGCAACCGACCGGCACCCAGAGAACCGAAATCGTTAACCTCGGTCAAGCGGGCAATATGCAGGCGATTCGAGGAGCGGTGGACATCTATTCCAACGATCCGACGAAGGGCTATATCGGTCTCACGCTGGACAACTCCTCAGACACCGTCGGCCGCAACATTGATCTACAAGCCAACGGTAACGGCAATGCACTTGTCAGCGGAATGGCCCCCGGACCGATTACTTTGATCGGCACGCGGTTTTCGACCTCATTCCGCGGCGGAGCCGGCGGCAACGTCTTTCATGTCATGAGTCTGCCAAATGGATTCTACTACTCGATCCGAGGCGCGGGCCTGGCCGACACTCTGATTGGCCCGGATCAACCGAACACGTGGAACATCTACCAGGATACATCCGCGAGTAACCTGGATGGCACGGCCGTCAGCTACCAGAGCATTGGCAACTTGCAAGGCGGCGCGGACGCTGACACCTTCAGTTTTGTCAACGGTTTTTATAACGCCGGCGTCGTGCATGGGAATGTCGACGGCGGAGCGGGCATTGACTCGCTGTACTACGGTTCGTCGACTTTCTGGCACAACGTGCCCTTCGATCTGGCAAACGGCGTCGCGCCTCGCATCGAGGGCCTGACCAGCAACGTTGAGATTGTACCGATCGATTGGATCGGCCCCGGTAGCCAGACGCGCCAAGTCGGAGCCAACATCGCTCCACTTCAGATCCAAATCCTGGGGGGGCTCGGCACTTTCACATTCGCGGCAACAGGCTTGCCGACCGGCCTGTCGATCGACACGCAGACCGGTGTGATCTCCGGCTCGATGGCGGAAGCCGCCGCCAACGCGTCGCCTTACCAAATCTCCGTCTCGGTCACCGATGGATACAACGCAACCAGTGGCAGTTTTGCGTTGACCGTGTTGCCAGGCATTGTCGTGGTCGACCCGGGTCCGCAGTCGGCGACCGCCGGATCGGCGGCGACGTTGGCGATCCAATCGACCAGCATCTATGGCCAACCGTTAACATATTCGGCAACCGGTCTGCCAGCCGGGCTATCGATCGATCCACAAAGTGGATTGATAAGCGGAACTATTTCGGTTGATGCTGCTGGCGGGTCTCCCTACACAGTCGAGGTGTCGGCCAGCGACGGCGCGCGCAGCGGATCCGCGAGTTTTGTTTGGAGCGTGTTGCCGAGTTTCTCGCTCGTCAATCCAGGCAATCAACTGACGCCCGAAGGCGTGCCGATCAGCCTGGCCATGCAGGTCCTCAATCCGAATAACCAAACGCTGAGCTTCTCGGCGGCGGGACTGCCCAGCTATCTCTACATTGATCAGAACACGGGAGTTATCGGCGGTTCGATCTACTTCTACCATGCGTATTACGGGTACGATCCGACGTTTTCGGTTACCGTCTACGCAACCGACGGCGCGTCGACGGTCTCCACTAGCTTCAACTGGACCACCGAGCCTGGCTTTGGCGTGTACGTGCCGGGCGACCAAAGCAGCTTTGTCGGCGACACGGTCTACGCCTATGCCGGCGTGAGCAACAATCCGTATGGCCACAGCTTCACTTACGCTGCCGACGGATTGCCGCCTGGCCTCACCTTCGATCCCGGTAGCCACTCGATCAACGGCACGATCGACGCGTACGCCGATGCCAACTCGCCTTACCACGCGACTGTCACGGTGACAGATCAGACGATCAACTTCGTCTACCCAATCAGTTTCCAGTGGTCCGTCGCGCCGACGATCATTCTGGACACGCCCGCGGATCAGGCGACACCAGTCGGAACGGCGGTTGACCTGCCGATCACGTTGCAGCGCGACCTGGGGCTGCCAATCACATTTTCCGCCAGCGGCCTGCCGCTAGGGTTGGACATCGATCCGGCCACAGGGCACATCGTCGGCACGGTTGCGCCTCAGTCGTCGTTGCCCGGGCAGTTTTACGTCACGATCCATGCCGACGACGGACTGCATGCCAGCGATCGAACATTCGAGTGGACCGTAACTGCATCGGCGTCGAACGTTCTGCAACTGGCCGATACGATCCATGGTGGCTACGTGACTCTCGAGTCCCGAGCGGGGACCACGCTCAGCGCGTCGCTGTCCTCTCCAGGCTACTACGACTCCGCGGCGGTTCTCGACTTCGCGCTTGGGCAAATCCAATTTCAAATCGAGGGACTGACGCCCGGCGAGGCAACCGAGCTGTCGATCACTCCGCCGGCCGGACGCGATTGGACCGACTATCGTGAGTACGGCACGACACCAGCTCATCCAGACAACTATGACTGGTACAATTTCCTCTACCAGCACCAGACCGACGACAACGACGCCAGCACAACCGGCGCCGAGTTCCTGCCGAACGGTCAAATCATCCTGCACCTGGTCGACGGCGGGCGCGGGGACGACGACCTCGCTACCGATGGAGTCATTCAAGCGGGCAGCGGGGGCGGACCCACGCAGACAGAGCTGGCAGTCCACATCGCCGGCGCGCCGAGTGGCGGGTGGCCAATCGACGCGCCCGTCACGCTCACAGCACAGCTCGACGGCGCACTAGCCCCGGGCGCCTCGTTCAACTGGCAAGTATCAACCTATACCTCGGCGTATCAATACATCGTGGTCGCCACTGGCAACCAATCGACAATCACTTTCATGCCTGGCCCCACGGGCGTTGGCTACTTCAATGTCTCGCTCACGGCCACTAGCGCCGACGGACAAGTCTCGGCCAACGACTATCTTGATCTGCCCGAACCGACGGCGACTGTCACCAACACGCCGCTGTCCCAAATCAAAGTGTCCGGCTTCGCCAGCGACGTGACGGCCGGCCAGATGGTAAGCGGTGGCCTTGCCGCCGAGGACGGCAGCGGCAATCTGATTGCCGATTCCGCGGACGCAGTGACCGCTGAACTGGTCGATAATCAAGGCAACGTGGTGTTCTCCGTGTTGGGCAACTTTGCCGCCGGCGCTTTCACATTGCCCGCGCACGTGCTCAACAACCCCGGCACCAGTCCCATCACGGACATGTTGACCGTCACCAGCGGCGCGGTCTCCACCCAACTCCCGATAGTCGTGCACCCGATTACGCGGTTCGGAGGCACCGCCGACACTCCCACCGTGGCCGATGTCGGCCAGCCGTTCGACGTGACGCTCCAAGCGGAAGACGATCGCGGTGTCTTTGCGCCCGGATATACGGGCGCCGTCGAGCTGTCCTATGTCGACACTTCCGGCACGTCGCACGTGTTGGGCGGAGGCACACAAACTGCCATCGACGGACGCGTCACTTTCACCAACGTCGTGCTACCCAGTTTGGGAAACTATGCACTTTTGGCCCGCAGCACGGATGGCCACCTCAACGGTCAGTTTCTGGTGACCGTTCCGGTCGCTTCACGGTTTGAGGCAACGGCGGCAAGTCCCACAGTGGTTTATGTGGGCCAGACTTTTGATTTTGGCATTCGTGCTCTGGACGCCGATGGACAACCGCTACCCGATTACACCGGCCTGATCGCGCTTAGCACTTCGAGACCGATCGCGACCAGCGCAGATACCGCGGCGGTAATCACTCCTGTCGACCTCGGTCAGCACACGTTTCAAGGGCTGTCGTTCGACTCCGCCGGTGACCAGACGCTGACCATTCGCGATGGCGTTGTCGAAACGAACTTCCCGCTGGGTGTCTTGGCGGTCAACTTCTCATTTCAGACGATCCCCCAAAACATTCAGTCCGGGGTGCCCTTCGATCTGACCGTGACGGCTCGCAACGATCAGGGCGGCGTACTAACGAGCTACCTCGGCTCCGTTTCTGTTGCCGCCGTGAATGAAGACACCGGCGAGTATTTCAACCTGAGCAACGGCGCAATAAATGTGTTGGCCTCGGACGCCGGAGTGCTAACCTTCCAGGGGCTCATGCTGCCGGTTGCCGGACACTACTCACTTTTCATCTACGACAACTGGAACCAGTCCGCTTACGAATTCGAGGTGACCAGCCCCCCAGTCGGCGACGTCGACGGCAATGGTCTGGTCGATGCCCAGGACATCGACTATCTGTTCTTCCTCGTTGGAAACCACAACCCGGCGGCCGACCTCAATGGCGACGGGCTGAGCGATCATGGCGACGTCGATTACCTGGTCCATACGATCCTAGGAACCGAGTACGGCGACGCCAACCTCGATCGCCACGTCGACGCGGCCGATCTTGCCACGGTGCGCACCAGTACAGGCGGTAATTTTGGCGGGCCGAACTGGGTTGCCGGTGACTTCAACGGAGATGGCTTTGTTGACGCTGCCGATCTCGCAACGGTACGCAAATACATTGGCTTTTCTGCTCCGGTTGGGGAGCCTTCACTTGGTAGTGCGGAGCCGGATGATCCGGGCTTGCTGGTTGCCGCTCCAATTGTGGCCGTTTCCGATCCGGTGTTTGACGCATCAGTCGGCGGCACAGGATTTCCATCGGACGACACGAACGCAATGGACGCCGATACGTCGATACCGGCGTCTGCGGTGGCGCAACCGGGATCCATGACGCGAGATAATGCACGCGACGATTCGGTCGGACAACCCGACGAAGAACCGTCTCGGGGCGTGGTGTCTCCCGGCTACCAGCCAACGCTTGCTGAAAACGCCATGCCGGTGCTGACAACGGTGCGTATGCTTTTCAATACGGCATTCCCGGACAACGCTACAACAACATCGCCATTGGAAAAGCACTCCAGTGCGATCCGCGCGAAGCTCGTCGCCGAGCCGGCCAGCGATGGCTCGACACGCGTCGACGCGACGCCTCCGCTGGCCAATCCCGAGTCATTCTGGATCGGCTCCAATTCGTTACAAACGATTCGCCCTGTCGCTCTGAGCACGTCGATTCCACCAGGCGACCCCACCATCTTGTCGGCTGCGCCAAGGAGAGCACCGCTGCACATCTGGGATCGAGTCATTGCGCTATCGATGGATTCGTTGCTCGACGACACAACGGAAGTTTGCAATGACGCAGTGCTTGAAACCTTGTCGACGTCACGCTGGTCGTCCGCTGCAAAGACAGGCATTTTGGCAAAGGCCCCCGACTTCAGACACAGAAACGAACCAGAACCTGCGGTCCACACCGGCCCCAATAAGTATCACGCAGAGAAATAAACAATGATTCGATTCACCGCCTTTTTGGTCGCAATCACGTTTGCAACTGCGACGCAGGCCGCCACGCTGCAAATTGATCCGCACTACGTGCAGAGCTTCAGCAGCACGCTCGCCCCATTGGGAGCGTTGCCCGACAATGGAGCGTCCACTCCAGCAGGCGGCTTCTTGCAAATTGAATTTCGCATGACATTGGCCGACGCCGCGGTTGACGAGGATTTTTGGACCGCGCTGTTCAATGTTGAATTGGGAGCGGGGTTGGCGAACAGCTCCGGCTGGATGGACCCGGGCACCGCCCAGGCCAATGGCTTCTATCCACTGGCGCCCAACCTTAACCAGTTCGACAGCAACGGTCCTTCGATCGGCGGCGCACAGATGCACTGGCAATTCAGCAATGCCGACTTTGGCATCGACACGAACGACTTGAAGAGCATCATCGTGGAAGCGTCCCCGGGTGAAGCGAAGAATCGCCAATACGGCGAGCCAAGTCGGCCGGGCGCGGGCGCTGCAGATGCTCTAGGCTATCCAACCCTTATCGGCTCATTGGTAGTAGAAAGAACCGGATTGTCGCCCACAACAATCGAAGTTACGCCGATCTCGGGGAACCCCTGGGGAACATACACCAACAACGCCGAGGGCGCCGGAGATTTTACTGACCACCTTCCGAACTCATTTACTGGCGGCACACTAATCGTCGGCGTCCCGGAACCCAGCGCGGTAACGCTTGGGGTGACTGCGATGTTGCTCGTTGCAGTTTGGTCACAGTTTCGCCGTAGTACGCATAGCAATTGAGTCTTTGAATGCCGGGTTTTGTGCGCCATGAGCTATTCGCGAATCAGAACTAGGATACCCAATTGAATTCGACAACGCCTTTCGACATGGCTGCATTGTGGCGGCGTTTTGTTCTTCGACAGCCAAGGTGCGCTAGCCCAATATCAATTCGTCCAAAGCTTCGGGACGTACGGCAGCGGAATTGGACAATTCAATCTTCCTTTTGGCATGGCAGTCAAACCGTCGGCGAACGATTAAGTCGCCTGCGAGGGCAAGCAGCCCCCAGAGGCTAGCACGAAGTACCCTCGCTGCCTCGAAGGCGCCCGTGCCTATCCGCCCGAAGACGTGGGAGGGCCCTTGGGGATACGCCGACTTTCTGCTAATCATCCATGATCCCAAGCACCAAAAACCAGAACCACCTGTTGGAATGGATCCGCGGCGAATTCGACTCCTAAACCTTCAACGCGCTCGAAACCGCCAAGGTACGCGCAGCGGCCTCCCCAACTGGCGCGACTTCCGCTGACCGCGCCGCACTCTACGCCCACCGCGACAACGGCTCCATTCAACGGGCTTGTTCACTTCCGAGCCGAAGCCGAACGACTGCTGGGCATTCCCGTGGCCGGCCGTTGAAAAGCGCTTGGTTCCTAGCCTGTTGCTAACGTTGTAAATACTGCGGGAAACAGGACTTGAACCTGCACCCCATTGCTGGGACTAGGCCCTCAACCTAGCGCGTCTGCCAATTCCGCCATTCCCGCGTCAAAGTTGGCTATGTCCGAAGTCTACGGCATTTAGCGCGGCCGTCAAGGCGATCGGGTTTGAGGGGCAATCGGTGGGGGGAACGTTTCATTGGGCAGCAATCGGCAACTTCAGATTTGCACGGATGCTGAACGGAACCGGCGGCAGCCCGGCGCGTTTTCGGTCGCCGCAACTAATCCCGTTGGCGGCGAATGAGCAGGATCACTCGGTCGGCCAGTTGGCCGTGGAGATAGCCATCGAGGATCTCGCCGGCCACGTCGGCCAACTTGCTGAGCGGTCGCCCGCAGTAAGGTTCCAGGGCCAGGGCCAGCCTTTGGTCGAACGCGGCCAACATTTGCTCGTCGGCCTCGCCCAAGAACGTCGTGCCATAGCATACGATCAATTCGCCGTCGCCGACGGGATGGTGCCGGGTCGCAAGTCGAACCAACTCTTGTTCGCCGAGCGCCGCCGAGGGACCTTCCAACACCACGTACGAATCAGTGCCGAGGCTCATCACGCGCACCGGTCCGGCGGAACAGAACTCGAGTACGCCGGCCTTCGGTTCGAGCACGCCGTGAAAAAGCCCCGCCGCGGCATCGCCGGAAGTGGCCGACCAGAGAATCTGGCTCGCCTTTTGTGCGAATTCATGCGCCGCCTTGCGGTCCGTGCCAAATGCCCTCGCGGCGCCACGAAGCAGGTTTGCCGCCATGGCTCCTTCGATACCCGTCTGCCGCAAGTCGCCAGCCACGATCGAAAGGCTACCGTCGTCCAGCGCGAACCAATCGTAAAACGAACCGCCGACCGGCGCGGCATGATATGCCCGGGCGGCAACTTCCCAGCCTTCGACCATCGGCGGCACGCTGGGCAGATGTTCCTGCTGGGCGCGCTGTCCGCGAGCGATCTGCTGCGAGTTTTCCCTGGCGGATACGGCCTCGTCCACCAGGGTTTCGCGTTCCAAATCCGAGGCCAGGCGGCCGGCGACAACTTCCACGATATTCGTCTCTGCGTCAGTGAAGTCGCGAACGCGTTCGCTGAAGATCCAGAGTGTGCCCAGCGGCATCGACGGACTGGCAACCGGCACGCAGACACACGACCGGAAACCCTCTTGCGGCACTTTCCAATAGTCGAAGAGCGCCGGTTCGTTCATCACCACGGCGTGCCCCAGCAATGCCTCGAGATCCGCCAGCGCCGGCGCAAGGGCCGCGCCGGATCGGCCAACCGCCGCCGCGGCAGACCCCAGCTCGAGCGCAACTTGAGCTCGCTTGTCGCGTCGTCCAACAGGTAGAGCGCGGCAGCCTGGCAGCCGATCGCTTCGGCGCCGCCCTTGAGTACCGATTCTAGTCGCTCGGCGAGCGACGGGGCGCGGGCATCGTCATCGCGCACGACCAGCGGAACGCCAGCGGCAAGTTCGGCTTCACGCTGACGCAGGGCATGCCGGGTGTGAAGCACTTCGCCCCACAGCTGTCCGATGGCTTCGGCCAACGGCGCGGCCTGCTCGAGCGACAGTGACGGCTTGGCGTGATTTTCAGACGACTTACGCTCCTCGGGAAATAAGAGCCTAATGTGCCCGGGAGAGGTTCCAACGCCCGGATCGACCGGGGCGGACCACATCAGGCTCGTTGTTACCGAGGGCGGTGGACCGGCGGCGTACTCGAGTTGCCACCCCGTGGCTCGGGCGAAACTCTGAGACACGTGGTCGAGCGCGGCCAGGTCCTCGTTCTGCGTCGTACGCGGCTGCAAGCTAGTATCGGACACCAGCCGCAGGTAGTTGGGAATTTGTTTATTCACAAGTAATGTCAGGGGCCTGCGCCAAAAGTTGCGGACACGTCGGTTCCCTGACTGGAACGATTTGCCTCCCAAGGAATTGGCGAGCCGGATCGATCGCGCCAGCGCACTTGGCCTGTGCGGGCGGACAACCCAATCCTCAGACTCCTCCATGAGCGGCAAACTTTACATCGGCCGCAAGGTCCCCCAGGCTATAGTGCGGCGATGCGAAGTTTCGCTCCGCGGGGGTTCGGCTGCGCGGGTTGGCACAATGATGAACGTCGTAGGCCGGCCGAGAGTCCGATTGTCACGGTTGATGCCGATTTGCACGGCGGCGCCCGACTCTGTTCGGGACAGGAACATGACGTACCGCACCCCGTCCCCAACGGGCACACCGCCTGCTAAACTACGGCCGTGAGGCATTTCACTTCTGGCATCCGTGCGGCACAGGCAGGACTGTTTGTTAATGCTGCGCTGGTGGTCGCCAAGTTGGCCGCCGGAATCGTAGGGCATTCCTATGCCCTGGTGGCCGACGCCGTCGAGTCGTCGACGGATATTTTCGCTTCTCTGATCGTGTGGGGCGGATTGCACGTTTCGGCCCTGCCACCCGACGAGTCGCACCCCTACGGTCACGGCAAGGCCGAAGCGTTGGCCACGGCGGCCGTGGCGCTCATGTTGCTCGGCGCCGCCATCGGCATCACGATTGCCGCAGTTCACGAAATCGGCACGCCGCACCATGCCCCCCTGCCCTTCACGCTGTTCGTGCTGGCCGGCGTGGTGCTCATCAAAGAGGTACTGTTTCGCAAGGTTTTCAAAGTGGGCCGCGAGGCGCAAAGCCACGTGGTGATGGCAGACGCCTGGCATCACCGCAGCGACGCCATCACTTCGGCCGCCGCGTTCGTGGGCATCGCGCTGGCCATTTGGGGAGGCCCTGGCTGGGCCACGGCGGACGACTGGGCCGCCATCGCCGCGGCGACGATTATCGCGCTCAACGGCGGCCGGTTCCTGAGGTCGGCCGTTAACGACTTGATGGACCGCATGCCCGAGGCCGCGCTGCTGGAGGAGATCGAACGGGCCGCCCGATCGGTCGAAGGCGTATGCGCAACCGAAAAGCTGCGCGTACGCCGGTTCGGCACCGAACTGCTGGTCGACCTGCACGTGCAGGCCGATCCATTGCTATCGTTGCACGACGCCCACATCCTCAGCGGCAAGGTGAAAGGCGCCGTGCGGCAGTACGTGCCGGCGGTGCGCGACGTGCTGGTTCACATGGAGCCGTACGAGCCGGGCTAGTCGTCGGCGTTCAGCTTCGCTTTGATCTGCGAGAACAGGTCCTCAATCTTCTCGTGCTCGTGCTGCGGGGCATACACGATCAACAGGTTGTGAAATGGCACGATCCTGATTTTCAGGTCGGACGGCATGACCATTCCCCCACCCATTCCCTGAACGACGGGCTGATGCAGCATCGACAGCGTCGCGGCCACTTCTTGGGCGTTCACCCCTGGGCCGACCCGGTCCGAAACATCGTAGACCTCGAGCTCCAACCAATTGCTCGCCACGTCGTTAGTCGTGATCATCAGCACGTCGTCGCGAATGACATAGTCCAAATCGTACTCGCTGAGCAACAGTCGCAGCGCCGACTTCAGCGGAATCCCGTTTAGGTTTCGCGTGACCGGTGTTTCGCTGCCCACGCCAGCGTCTTCCAAAGCGCGGATTGTCGATTTGGATTTCAATGTCGTGATACGTCCTTCAAGATACGACCACGGCGTCCTGCAAAGGCATTTCCGTGAATTCCATCCGTGTCGGGGATGCAAGTGCGTCGCGCACTCGCTCGTTGCTGCTTGGGCGTAAACCCCGGTTTGATTCGCGCGGTGCGGCCTTGGGAGATTTGGACGGCTTCCTGGCGCGTCTAGGCTTTTGTTCCCGGCTGCTATCGCCAAACGGATTGTCATCGGAGGTCGGCTTGTCAGTCGCTTTTTTCACACCCGGTTTGGCCGGCGCGGCAAACGGATTGTCGGCGGGCGCCACTTCGCCACCGCCAAAGGGATCGTCGTCGTCCGGCGCATCAACGCGTGTGTCGTTGATGAGCGCCCTGCCTGCCGAAGGCGGACTGAACTCGCCCGAGCCCAACTGGGCGCGTGTGACACTCCCGAGCGCCAACCAAGTCACCAGCCCCAAAGCCGCCACGAGCCATCGATTGCGAGCCATGACAACCTCCCCTCGAATTGAGCGTTGTGAGATGCGGACCCGACGCAAATCTCCTCGGCCGGGTCCTTCCCGGGGCGCGTTCCGGCGTCGCCGCGGGCAGCTTGCCGCATGTTAGCCGACTTGGCCGCTCTCTTGCAAACTTTCGGGGGGTAGGTGAACCGGATTTAGCAGTCCGATGGCAACGTTGAACGGTTTAATGAATGGCGCTATACTGCCAAACATAAGCTGACGCTGATCGGTTTTACTTCCCGCCTCGCCCTGCCCTCCCGCGAAAACGGCGTACGCACAGCCGAAGGAGCTTTGGCCATGTTGGAACTGTTCACTGACCGTGGGACCCGAGATTGTGAAGGCATTGCCCGCCGCGACTTCCTGAAGATCGGAGCCTTGGGAGCTGGCGCGCTTACGTTGCCACAGCTGCTGGCCGCCCGCGCCCAGGCCAAGGCCGCGGGCAAACCAGTCAAGGAAACTTCCATCGTTTGGGTTTGGTTGGCGGGCGGACCCACGCACGTCGAAACGTTCGACCCGCACATGCGCGCCCCGTCGGAATATCGCAGCACGACCGGCGAGGTCAAAACTCGATTGCCCGGCGTCACGATCGGTGGCACGTTCCCCAAAATTGCTGGCGTGGCCGACAAGATGGCCTTCGTCCGCTCGTTCGCTCACAACAATAGCGGGCACGTGGGGGGCACGCACTACGTCAACACGGGCTACGACAACCGCAACATCGACAACGGCGGCGCCCCGGCCCGACCTTCGATCGGCTCGATCGTGGCCCGCGTGCGCGGAAGTAATCATGCGGTCACGGGAATGCCGACGTATGTGGCCCTGAATCGGCTTCGCTCGGGCATTGACGGGCCCGCTTTTCTCGGCGCGGCTTACAGCCCGTTCGATCCCAACGGCCAGGCACTCAAGAATCTATCGCTGGCGGTGCCCGAAAACCGGGTTGGCAACCGCCGCTTTCTGCTGGCGAGCCTCGACCGGCTCAATAGCCAGGTCGATGCTTCCGGCGCGATGGAAGGGATGAGCCGCTTCGAACAGCAGGCGTTCAACCTGGTGCTTGGCGGAGCCCCCGAGGCGTTCGACGTAAAGAAAGAGAGCGAGAAGACCCGCGCGGCCTACGGTAAAGGGCTTGGCGAACAACTGCTGCGTGCCCGGCGGCTGTGCGAGGCGGGCTGCGGTTTCGTCACGCTGTCTTACAACGGTTGGGACATGCACAACGGCATCAAGAAGCGCATGGAAAAGCTCAGCCCCAGCCTCGATCAGGCGATTGCCGCGTTCGTCAAGGACGTGCATCAGCGCGGGCTGAGTGACCGCATTCTGCTGGTCGTTACCGGCGAGTTCGGCCGCACGCCCAAGGTCAACAAAAACGCCGGCCGCGACCATTGGGCTCCGTTGAGCACGCTGGCGCTCTCAGGCGGCGGCTTGAACACCGGGCAGGTTGTTGGCGAGTCGATGCCCAAGGGTGACGTTCCCCGCAGTGCGCCCATTCGACCGCAGGATCTGATGGCCACCGTGTTTCACGTGCTGGGGATTCCCCGCGACACGCAATTCATCAACAACGCCGGCCGGCCGGTGAATATGATCGAACAAGGCACGCCGATCGTTGAGTTGGTATAGTTGCGGCCCGACTGCTGGTTGCTCCCACCGCGTGACGATTGTCCGCCAGGCAGCGGAACTTTCTCGACCCGCAGGGGTTCGTCTTTCCAGGTTCCCGTTTCTACAGCCAGGAGTTGCATCGTGCGCATGAGAAAGGCAATCGTCGGAATGGTCGTGTTGGCCATGTGTTTGGCGTGGATCGCTACGGCCCGTGCGGAAGTCAACTGGCCACGGTGGGGTGGCCCCGACGGCTCCAGCCATACCGCGGAAACCGGTTTGCCCACTGCCTGGACGGCCGACAACGTCATTTGGAAAGCCGAACTAAAGGGGTTCGGCCAATCGATGCCCTGCATCTGGGGCGACTCGATCTTTCTAACCACCGCGCTCGATGGCGGGCGGCAGCGAATGGTCTTTGCGATCGATCGCCGCAATGGCACCACGCTTTGGGAACAAATTGCCTGGACCGGCGAGCCCGAGCGCAGCCACAACATGAACGGTCACGCCTCGGCCACCTGCGCGACGAACGGCAAGATCGTGGTCGCGTTTTTCGGCAAGGGTGGCTTGCACGCCTATACGCTCGACGGCAAACCGCTTTGGTCACGCGACCTCGGCGAGTTCGCCGGCCCCTGGGGCACGGCCGCCAGCCCGATCTTCTACGGCAACACGATCATCCAGAACTGCGACAGCGAGTCGCCCGAGTCGAGCGTGTTGGCTGTCGACGCCCGCACCGGGGAGACCGTGTGGCAAGCGCCGCGGCAGGTCATCCGCGGCTGGAGCACGCCCATTGTTATCAGAACGCCCGAGCGCGAGGAGGTGATTCTGAACAGCCACACTGGAGTGCGGAGCTATGATCCGAAGACGGGCAAGGAGCTCTGGTTCTGTAAGGGCTTTAACGGCCGCGGCGAACCGGTGCCGGCCTTTGCCCACGGCAAGCTCTATGTCATTAACGGCCTTTCGGGCGACATCTACTGCGTGCGCCCGGCGGCTCGGGCGACGTTACCGCATACGCATCGCGAGTGGCACACGCCACGCCGCGCGGGCCGCGATCTGCCCTCCCCCGTCGTCGTCGGCGATTATCTACTCGGCTGCAGCATGGCCGGCGTGCTGGTGTGCTACGACTGCGCCAACGGCAAGGAACTTTGGAAAGAACGGATCGGTCCGAAGTTTTCCACCACGCCGCTGGTGGCCGAAGGACGTGCCTACTTCCACAGCGAAGAGGGGGACACGATCGTCATCGAACCGGGCCCGCAAATGAAAACCATCGGCGAAAGCAAACTCGAAAGCGGCAGCGATGAACTGTTCCGCTCGGCCATCGTCCCCTGCCAGGGTCAGCTCTTCATCCGCTCGAACAAGTATCTTTATTGTATCGGATCAGCCACGACGCCGGGTCGCTAGATGAATCACACGATCGGATATCCAACCTGCGCCTCGGTTCTGCACGGATCGCTCCTTCGCCAAATCAGAGGAATTCACCCAATGGATGGTTGATACGGAAATGGGACGAGAGGGTGGTGATTTGGCGGACCTTTATTGCGATAACTCGCCCGATCGCCCCGGAATTACCTTCGCATGGAAATGTGTGTGGCCTGCGGGCAGGTGTTCGTTTGCACCGTTGGAAAGGGACCTGAGATCGACGTCTGGGGCCATCGCATGGCAACTTGGAAGGTTGTACGGCCCGCAATTTCCGACTAACGCTGTGGAAACGTCGATCGCTACGCCAACCACCGATCAATCACGTTCCCGCGTACGTCGGTCAGGCGGAAGTCGCGGCCTTGGAAGCGGTGGGTTAGCTTCAGGTGGTCCATGCCGAACAGGTGCAATAGCGTGGCCTGGAAGTCGTTGATGTGCACCGGGTCTTTCACCGGGGCCCAGCCGATTTCGTCGGTCTCGCCGTAGACCTGCCCCCTTTGATGCCGCCGCCGGCCATGAAGATGCTGAAGGCGAACGGGTGGTGGTCGCGGCCGGTCACCATCTCCGAGCCGTTGCGGTTCTCGCCCAGCGGCGTGCGGCCGAACTCGCTGGCCCACACCACCAACGTCTCGTCGAGCAGGCCGCGCTGCTTGAGATCCTTGATCAGCGCGGCGATCGGCTGGTCGGCCATCTCGGCGTTGAAGGGGAGCTCGACATCAAGATTCGAGTGATGATCCCACGAGGCATGAATGATGTTGACGAAGCGTACGCCACGCTCGACCATTCGCCTCGCTAGCAGGCAGTTCGAAGCGAACGAGCGGAACTGCCCTGGCCCGCCGCTACGTCCCCCCTTGGCCTCTGGCTCCTTGCGGTCGAGTCCGTAGGCGTCGATCGTAGCCTGCGTTTCTTGCTCCAGGTCGATCAGTTCTGGCGCGGCCGATTGCATTCGGAAGGCGAGCTCGTAGCTGGCGATGCGGCTGGCGATTTCCGGATCGTGCATCTGCTCGAAGCGGGCCTGATTGACCCGTCCCAAAACGTCAAGCCCCTTGCGCTGCAACGCGTCGGGAATTCCCGCCGGAGTGCGCAAGTTGAGCACCGGTTCGCCCTGGTTGCGAAACAGCACGCCCGAGTAAACGCTCGGCAAGAAGCCGCTTTGCCACAGGGTGGCGCCGCCGCTCGAACCGCGTCCGGCCGTGAGCACCACGTAGCCCGGCAGGTTCTTCGACTCGCTTCCCAACCCGTAGGTGAGCCAGGATCCCATGCAGGGCAAACCGAACGTGGCCCTGCCACACTGCATCAACAGTTGGCCCGGGTGGTGGTTGAACTGATCGGTATGCATGCTGCGCACCAGCAGCAGATCGTCGGCCACGCTACCGATGTGGGGCAGCAGGTCGCATAGCTCCATGCCGCACTCGCCGTGCTTGGTGAAGACTCGCTTCGAGCCCATCAGCCGCGCCGTGTCCTTCTTCAGAAACGCGAAGCGGACGTTTTTGACCATCGACTCGGGCAGCGCCTGCCCGTTCAGCTCATTGAGCTTCGGCTTGGGATCGAACAGGTCGATGTGGCTGGGCGCCCCGGCCATGAAGATGAAGATGCAGCTCTTGGCCTTGGGCGCGAAATGCGGCGCCTTGGCGCGAGCGGATTGATGTCACCCGACGCGCCCTGCTCGGCCGTGGCCCCGTGGGCCGCCGAAAACAACCCATCACCGGCCAGCGCTTGCATGAGGCCTACGGCACCCAGCCCGCTGGCGGCGCTCGTCAGGAAGTTACGTCGGGTGTGCTCAACCAGCGGATGCGATTCCATGGTCTTGGCCTTCCAATGGGTAGCAGACTTTGAGGCTATTCGCGCGTCAGAAACTCATCGAGGTTCATCATCATGCGCACCGTCGCGATCCAAGCGGCGTTTTCCTCCGCCGCAACACCGCTGACTCCATAGGATCCGACGGTCGACTTGGCCTCTTCGGTGCGCTGGGCGTACCAGCCGCGGCTGTCGCTCAGCAGTTCGGCAAACGCTGCCAACTCATCCTGTCGCGGCGGGCGGGCAATGCACAATCGTAGCGCCCGTTGCAAGCGCCCTTGATCGTCCGTCGCGTCGGACTGCAATGCACGTTGGGCCATCGCCTGCGCGGCTTCGATGTACGTATCATTGTTCAGGGTTGTCAGTGCTTGCAGCGGCGTGTTCGACGCGCGGCGCTCGACGCAGGTGGTGTTGGCGTCCGGGCAGTCGAAAGTCACGAGATTCGGATGCGGCGCCGTTCGCTTGAAGAACGTGTACATGCCGCGGCGATAACGGTCTTCGCCATCGCTGGTTTTCCACTTGAAGTTGTTTGCATAGCTGAGCGCCGCAACATCCTCGGGCATTGGCGGAAACACGCTCGGCCCGCCGATCTTGTCCGAAAGCAAGCCGGCCACCGACAGCGTCAGGTCGCGCACCAACTCGGCCTCCACGCGGTAGCGGTTCTGGCGATAGAACGTATCATTGAGCGGGTCAAGCTCGGCCAACTCCGGCCGGCTGGCCGAACTTTGCCGATAGGTGGCCGAGGAAACGATCAACCGCAGCATGTCCTTGCGGCTCCAGCCGCGCGCGTCGATTTCACAAGCCAACCAGTCGAGTAATTGTGGATGCGTCGGTCGCTCGCCACGAACGCCGAAGTCGTTGAGCGTTCGCACGATGCCGCGGCCGAACAAATGCGACCAGAGCTGATTCGCCATCACGCGGCGGGTAAGCGGATTGGCCGGATCGACCAGCCAGCGGGCCAGGTCGAGTCGATCGGCCGAACCTTTGGCGCGTGGCGCCATTGGGGGCAATATGGCCAGCGTATTGGGCTGAACCTCCGCCGCCGGGCTCAAAAAGTCGCCACGGGACAAGATGTGGCTGGAGCGAGGTTCGTTCGTGCGCTGGCTGATCACGCGGACGTTCATCACCGGCTCGGCCGTCACGCGCTGTTCGAGCTTGGCGATTTCATCGGCCAGCTTATCGACTTGCTCGTCGCGACGAACGTAATAGTCGGTCAGTGCGGCCGTTTGCTCGGCCGTTCGCTTTTCTGTCGGCGTCGCGAGCAAAGCGCGGATCTTCTCGGGAACGCCACGCAGGGGATCATTGCCCGTCACGGCCGAAACGCGGAACCTGCCCAGCGTGTGCTGTCCGCCGTAGTTCTGACTGAGCGTCAGTTGCAGCCAGGGCGAGGATTTCGTGTCGATCGGCTTCTCGGTAAAGAACTCGACCCGGTGGTCGCGGCCGGTCTGCCCGCCCACGGCCCAACCCGTTTTTTCATTACCGTCGATGGCCGCCTGCGGCGCGAAACCGTCCTGGTTGTAGTCGGCCTCGGCAAACTTTAGCGCCACCTTCTGGTCGTCCTTGAATTTGCCGTCCGGCGAAGCTAACGCCTTGAACTCACCGAGCACGAAGTTGCCGTGATCGGTCCGTCCCGGCCCACGGCCACCCAGCGAATCGTGCGCGAGCGCTTCGATCCGCAAACCGCTGATTTCCGGCTGTTCCGTCTTCACGACCACCGTCAGCCGATCAACATCGGGATTCTTGCCGGCGATCAGGTACGAACCGTCAGAGAGCGTCTTGATTTCGGCGCCCGCGCTCGACGCGGCGCTTACCAACTCGACGGGATGGTATTCGATCGAAACGGGCGGCGCGACCTTGAGCTCGGCTTCCCAGGCTGCCAATCCCGCAGCGCGGTCGCTGCGCAGTTTTTCGAGTTGCGGGCGCAAGGTTGCCAGCTTGGCTTCGGCCTGTTGTTTTTCTCGCTGCCATTTTGTCAGCGGCTCGCCGACCAGCGGCACATCGGATTGCGTTTCGTCGCCGTTGTTGAAGAACGCGAAAAGTTGATAGTATTCCTGGTGCGTGATTGGGTCGTACTTGTGCGAATGGCATTGTGCGCAGCCCACCGTCAGGCCCAGCCACACCGTGCCGGTCGTGGCCACGCGGTCGAAAATCGCCTCGACGCGAAACTGCTCCTGGTCGGTGCCCCCTTCCGTGTTGGTGAGCGTTTGACGATGAAAGGCCGTCGCCAAACGATCGAGTGGACCGGCCTCTGGGAGCAGGTCGCCGGCCAACTGCTCAACCGTGAACTGGTCGAGCGGCAGGTCGCGGTTGACCGCATCGATCACCCAATCACGATAGCGCCACGCATCGGGGCGTGGGTTGTCTTTTTCGTAGCCGTCTGAGTCGGCATAGCGGGCCTTGTCGAGCCAGTGTCGGGCAAATCGCTCACCAAACCGAGGTGAATCGAGCAATCGATCCACCAGCCGGTCGTAAGCATCCGGCCCGGGATCGTTCACAAAGGCGTCCACCTCGGCCACCGTTGGCGGCAACCCCAGCAAATCATACGACAAACGTTTGATGAGTGTGTAGCGGTCGGCTTCGGGCGATGGAGCGATGCCGCGGGCTTCGAGCCGCGCAAGCACAAAGCGATCGATCGGATTGCGAACCCAGGCTTCTTCTTTCACGGACGGCGCTGGCCGACGCTCGATTGGCTGGAAAGCCCAGTGATTGCTCCCCGCCGCATTGGCCTCGGGCCACTCGGCGCCAGCGTCAATCCAGGACTCAATCGTTTCGATTTGTGCGGCCGAGAGCGGCTTGGCCTGAGCGTCTGCCGGGGGCATCCGTTCATCGTCGCCAGCGGTGACGCGGCGGACGATTTCACTTTCGCCCGCTTTGCCGGGTACGAACCAGACGCCCGAATCTCCACCGGCGAGTGCCTTGTCGCGGAGGTTGAGTCGCAGCCCGGCCTCCTGCTCATCGGGACCATGGCACTGGTAGCAGTGCTCGGCAAAGATCGGTTGCACGTCGCGCAGAAAATCGACCTTGGCAGACGCGTCGGCAGTCGAGCCGGTGGCTCCCAGCACCAGACACGCCACGGCCAACATCGATGCCCGCCTCAGAACGTACTCGCAGTGCAACTCCTTGACCACGTGGGCCGGCCCTCCACGATCTCAGCGAGAACGAACAGATCAACGCCAGCTAATAAGATAACCGAGCCAGCAGGTCGGGCAAAGCGGCGGCAGTTCGGCTGGAAAAGTTGAACAAATGACGTGCGATGCGGCTCACGTCGCTCGACAGTAAGTGTACATATTGACACTCCATTCAATGGACATTATCATACCACCCATTATTACTAGTAGATGGTTGGCCGCAGGCCTCCCCGGACACTCAAACCCTCTGTAGTGGGAGAATCTCAAATGGACGCAGCTTCCAGCACGGCGAAGGCGGAAAACTTGCCCTCTTTCGGATTCTGGCTCGGGCTATTGGCGGTCGGTCTGACGCTTAATGTGGTTACGGGCTTCGCCAGGCTCTTCACGCTTGAGCCTCAATCCACTTCCTCCGATCGCCTGGACGTATTGACCGATGTGGGCGTTTCCGCGTTCTGCGCCCTGGCGTTATTCCTGTTGCTAGGGCGGCGGAAACTTTTTGTCCCGATCATGATTTCAATTTTGATCGCCAACGTGCTGTTGAGCATCGCGTTCGTCGGCTACGAAATTTTCTCAGGATACGAGTACGATCTGCCTTTCACCGCCTTGGTGTTCCTCGCGCAGTGCGTGGTCGCGGGCCTGTGGACGGCCTACTTGCTGCGCTCCAAGCGAGTGCGCGAAGTCTGCGTTCGTTAGGCTGCCCGTGCGGCAATCCAAAACAAGTTCGAATCGATCGTTATCAATCGTCGCGAAGAATCTCGGCGGCCGCGTTTTTTCCGCAGGCGCCCATTACGCCACCGCCGGGATGCGACGCGGCGCCGCACAGATAGAGGCCAGCCAGCGGCGTGCGGTGGTCGGCCCAGCCAGGCACGGGGCGCAGCGAGAACAGTTGCGAAAGGCTCATCGCCCCTTGAAAGATGTTGCCGCCGGTCAGGCGAAACGTGCGCTCCAGGTCGAGTGGCGTCAGCACCTGCCGATGCAAAATCGCGCCAGGCACGTTCGGCGCAAAGCGTGCCAGCACCTCGATGCACCGATCGCCGAACGTCTCGCGCTGGCTATCCCAATCGCCTTCGGCCAGCTGATACGGTGCGTACTGCACGAATATTGACACGATGTGCTTGCCCGGCGGCGCGATCGTGCGGTCGACGCTGGTGGGCATCGTCAATTCGAGAATTGGCTCGTCGCTGAACTTACCATACTTGGCGTCATCATAGGCTCGTTCCAAATACTCGAGCGACGGTCCGATGTGCATCGTGCCGTGATGATGGGCTCCCAAGCCATCGGCGTCCACCGGCCGATCGTTCACTGCGAACCGTGGCGGCTCCGAAAGTGCCAGGTTGATCTTGGCCGAAGCCGAAGCGTAGTCGATGCGTTTCACGGCGGCGAGAAAATCAGCCGGAAGATCACTGGGGTCGAGAAACCGCTCGAACGTCCAATGTGGATCGACGCTGGAGGCCACCACGGGCGCATTGATGGTGTGTCCGTCTTCCAACGCCACGCCGTTCACGCGTCCGCCTGCGGCCAAAATGCGTTGGACCGGCGCCTCGCGGACGATCTTCACTTTCAAGTCGCGGCACGCGGCGGCTAGCGACGTTGCGAGCGCCCCCATGCCCCCTTGCACATACCCCCACACGCCCCGCGCCCCACCGGCCTCGCCCATCACGTGATGCAGCAGCACGTAGGCGCTTCCCGGCGCGGAAATGGGCGCGAATGCTCCGATGATCGCGTCGGTCGCCAGGGTCGCCTTGAGCACGTCGCTCTCGAACCAGCGGTCCAGAATTGGCCTGGCCGCGCCGGTCAACAGCTCAATCGCCTCGGGCAGATCGCTGCCCAGCGCACCGAGCGCGCGGTACAGGTTCCAGCCAATCTTGCCGTCGCGCAGCCGCTTGCCCAGGCCGCGCTCGCGCCAAGTCGAAGGGAGCGGCAGCAAGTCGGGAGCCGGACTCGACAGGGCCGGCTCGAGCGACTGTGCCACGCGTTCCAGCAGGGTCTCGTAGCGCGGGAATCGTTCGGCGTCGCGCGTGCTGAATCGGGAAATCTCTCGCTGGTTGAGTCCCGGTTCCGGTCCCATCAGCAAGCTGCGGCCGTCCGCCAGCGGAGTGAAACTCGACGGGCTGCGCGGCAGAACCTTGAAGCCGTATTCGGCCAGCCTCAGTTCGCCGATGATCTCCGGCAGCAGCAGACTCACCACGTAAGCGGCGGTCGACACCTTGTAGCCAGGCCACAGTTCCTCGGTCGTGGCGGCGCCTCCCAGCACGCTCCGCCGCTCGAGCACGCACACGCGTTTGCCGGCGCGTGCCAGGTAGGCCGCCGTCACCAGGCCGTTGTGCCCACCGCCGATCACGATCGCATCGTAAGAGTCCGCCATCGTTCCCACTCGACAAAAGCTGTTGAAAACGTCTTCCCGTTCGCTCACTAACAGGACAATAATAGCCCATCGGCTTTGGCCGAGCCCAGACGCCAGCTTTCACCGGCAAACCGCCTTCGCGTCACAACCGTCACCCGTCACACCGCCCTTCGGAGCCGAACATGACCGCCGAGCACATCACCACGCGAATCGACGACAACCTTTTGCTGGTTGCGATCGATCGGCCCAAGAAACGCAACGCGCTGACGCCGGAAATGATCGACGCTTTAGCTGCCGCCGTCCGCACGGCCGACGATCACCCCGAGGTGCGGGCCGTTGTGGTGCATGCCGAGGGGCCGGTGTTCTCGGCCGGCATCGACATCGGCGCGCTGGCCGAATCGCTGGGAGCTTCGCTCGCGAAGAATCCCGCTCGCGCATTACGGCGATTGGCCGATCGTCTGCAAGACGCGCTGAACGTCATCGAAGCCACCGAGGTGCCCGTGATCGGGGCGATGCAAGGCCAAGTGATGGGCCTGGGACTCGAACTCGCGTTGGCCTTCGATCTGCGCGTGGCAACCGAGGATTGTCAGCTTTCGATACCCGAAGCGCGCGTGGGACTGGTGGCCGACGTCGGCGGCACGACGCGGCTGTCGCGCACCGTGGGGCCCAGCCGCGCTAAGGATCTGCTGCTGACCGCGCGCAGCATCGCGGCCGACGAGGCCCTGGCCTGGGGACTGGTGAATCGTGTCGTGCCCAATGGAAGCCAATTGCACGGTGCCGTCTCGCTCGCCCGCGATATTGCCGCCAATGCGCCGTTGGCCGTGGGGCTGGCCAAGCTCATTGTCGACCAAGGGGACGGTCTGCCCAAACATACCCAAATGGCCATCGAGCGCTGGGCTCAAAGCCAACTCATCGGCACGGCCGACGTGGCCGAGGCCATGCACGCGTTTCTAGAAAAACGACCGCCAAATTTTCAGGGCAAATAGGAACCTTCCCCCGCCCTTTCCAGGGCGGGCCGGAGCGAAGCGACGCCGATCAATCGAGCCCGGCGATAAAGTTCAAGAAGTGCCGTTCGAGGATTCGCAAATCCGTGTCGAACACCTCGGCAAAATCGGCGATGCGGCGAGCGGTGGGATACTGTTCAAAGTCCTCGCGGGCAGCGACTCGCCGAACAAATTCGGCAAACTGCCGTGGATAAGTCTCGGTGAGAAAGAAGACCCAGGCCCAGGCCTCGGCATAAGCCGCCGAAGGGTTGGTTTCGAACTTGCGGTCGGAACCGAGCAAGTGAATGAAGTCCCCCTGCGCTCGACCCTGTTTTTGCCAGGCTCGAAATTCTGCCAGGCGGCCGCGATTCACGCGTTCGCGTCGCGTGGGGTGATCGCGCCAATTCCAGACGCCCGATGCCTCGAACATCGTGCCAAGCCCTTCGGCCAACCACACCGGCGTGGGCGAAAAGCGATTGTGCACGCCCGTGTTGAAGGCCATCTGATGCGTGGCTTCGTGGATGATCGTGGCGTCGTTTTCCAGAAATGTTCGCTGGCGCCCGCCGTGGTCCTGATCGTACAGCATGACCCGGTTGGTCTTAGGCGAATAAAAGCCCAGTACATTGCCGCTCACCCGAGTTCCTTGGCTGGCGGCATACCGTACGAAATCCTCGCGGCGATCCCAAACAATAGCGACCAAGGGAAACGACGGTTCACGGACGCGCATTTCCCGCAGGCCAAAGTAGTGGATGCACGACCGATAAAGGTCCTCGAACCGCTGGGCCCAAGCTTCGCGGCCGTGAGGGTGAGCCACCAGGTAGTGGCCCGTGCCGGTCACGGCCAGCCTGCCACGCAGCTCCCGCTGCAGTTCGGCTTGCATCTCGGCGGCCGAGTAAGGGGTAAACACCGAGCTGACTTTGCGGAAGTTGCGGCTCTCGCTGGGTGCAAAGTCCCACAAGCGGCCGTCTCGTGCCAGCAAAACGACCTGGTTTCTGGACCAGGCCAAGGGAGTTCCCTCGAGTGGTTGGCCATGTACGTCAACTAGCATGGTCCAATGCGGCCGCTCGGCTCTTCCCTCGGTCGTGCCGAGGCAAAACGCCGCCATCAAGATTGCCAACCAGGTGCGCATCGATCGCGGTCTCGCTGCGGTTCGTCGAAATCGGAAGAAGTGGTGTGCGGATAGTCCGCCGTCGGCGACGTTGCCGGCTGTCGGGTGCAAGACAGGACTACTAAAACCTAGCCCACGAAACCGGCCGTTCACGGCATAAATGAAGTAGCGCGTGTGACAGTTAGCCGGCATTTACGGTGGGCCGGTTGGCCCAGGCGTCGCGACTTGACATCCTGGCAGGCTACTTTTTGGTTCGCAGGGTCATGCGGTCTGGCATAAAATCAAGGTATCAACCGTTTACGTGGATCGTTATGAGCAAGAAGACAAGGCGAAACGCGGCAACGCGAAATCACGAGGCGTTCGAGTGATCCAGTTCATGCTTTTCACGATGTTGGTCGTTGCGCCGCCAGCGGCCGACGAGGACGTGGCCGCGCGCGTGCAATCGCTCGTTCGGCAGCTCGATGCGTCGCGACTAACCGAGCGTGACAGCGCAGAGCGCGAGTTGGAGTCTCTGGGCACGGATGTTTTGCCGCTGTTGCCGGCCATTGACGACCGCACGTCCGCCGAAGCCGCTCAACGGCTGACGCGCGTGCGGCAAATCCTGATGCGCGCCCAGGCGATGGCCGCGGCCGAGCCCACTCACATCACGCTGCACGGCCAAGACATGCCGTTGGCCGAAGTGCTCGAGGAGTTTGCCAAACAAACCAAAAACCCGATCGTCGATCACCGCGCTGCGTTCGGACAGCAGGCCGACGAGCGGCTGGTCGACGTGGACTTTGAAAAGACGCCATTTTGGCAAGCGCTGGATAACGTGCTCGATCAGGCGGGTCTTACCCTGTATGGATTTGCCGGCGAGCGCGGCCTGTTCGTCATCAATCGTCCTCCCGGCGCATCGCCGCGCGCGGCCAATGCCAACTACGTCGGCGTGTTTCGGCTGGAACCCGTGAGGTTCGAGGCGCAACGCGACCTGCGCAACCCGGAACTCGGTGGGTTGCGGCTCTTTATCGAAGTGAGCTGGGAGCCGCGCTTGCAGCCGTTTTCCATACTACAGCCCATGGCCGAAGTCGAGGCTGTCGGCGATTCTGGCGAAGCGATTGCCACCGCCAGCGAGCGGGCCGCGCCCGAGACCCTGATTCGCGGCGGCTTTTCAGCCGCCGAGTTGGAGATCCCCCTGGAGCTTCCGCCGCGCGGCACGAAGAGCATTCGGCGATTGACCGGTAAGTTGATCGCGCTGGTTCCTGGTCCGCTCGAAGAATTTCGCTTTGACGAACTTCCGCTGGCCAAACCCGGTGCTCGCCCACAGGGTGCCACGCAGCGCAAGGCAGGTACATCGTTGACGCTCGACCGGGTGCGTACCAACAATGACATCTGGGAAGCAAGTCTTCGCATCCGCTTCGACGCCCCCAGCGAGGCCTTTGAATCGCACCGCGGGTGGATGTTGGAAAACGAGGCCTATTTCGTGGATGGCGACGGAAATCGTCACGACTCGGGCGGAATCGAGCAAACCTTGCACACCAAGGACGAATTGGGGTTGAACTATTTCTTCGATTTGCCGGACGGCCCGGCGGGAATGTCGTTTGTCTATCGCACGCCGTTGATGGTGCTGGAACTGCCCGTCGAATATGAATTCCGAGACTTGCCTCTTCCATGAGTGGTCGGATTGGTCAGCGAGGCCTCAAGGCCTGGGCCGCCGGCCAACGAATCTCGCCGATATGCATTTGAACCTATCGAGATTTTGAACATGAAGACGAACCCACGCACTCACTGGACTTGCCTGGTCATTTCAATCGCGCTGGCCGTGTGCGCGATAACCGCTCGAGCGCAAGATGAACCCGCACCCGAATCGGCGGCCCCGCCAGAGCAAGCCCCCGCGGAGCCAGCCCCTGAGCCGCGGCCCCTGCCGCCGGTGGCTGCCACCGTCGACGGCGAACCGATTTTTGTCTCCGAGATCGAGGCGACTTATCAGTATATGCAAAGGTCCGGGAGCATACGTGGCAGTCGTCCTGAAGACGTAAAGGCGGCGCTACTTTCGCAGCTCGTTGATCAGCGACTGGCGCAACACGCCCTGGCGCGCGACCCGACGTTGATCAAGGAAGGTGAAGTCGAAAAGCTCCTTGCGGAAAAAGAGGCCCAAGCGAAGGAGCAGGGGATGACGCTCGATGAAATGTGCGCGAAGACAGGCGTCACGATCGAAGCGTTGCGCAATTCCGCGATGTTTCGAGTTGCCGGGCAACGTTTTCTCGAGCGAGATCTGGCCGACAATCTAGAGGCCTATTTCAATGCAAACAAGAAGGAACTCGACGGCACGGAAATCCGCGCAAGCCACATCATGCTACTTCCAAATCGCTACGACGAGACTACCAGGGAAATTCAGCAACGAGCTGCAAAGATTCGCGAGGAAATCGAATCCGGCAGCATCGATTTCGCCTCGGCTGCCCGCAAGTATTCCGTCGGTCCGAGCCGCGAGCAGGGGGGCGATCTCGGGTTCATTCCGCGCCACGGCGTAATGCTCGAGGAATTCGGCGAGGCACTGTTCAAGCTGAAACCGGGCGAGATCAGTGCACCAGTCTCCACGGCGCTGGGGACGCATCTGATCAAGGCAACCGACGTCAAGCCCGGCGGTCGACAATGGACCCAGGTCATTCCGCAGATCAGACAATTCGCCGCCAAGGAAAAGCTCGGCCGACTCATCGAAGAGGAACGTAAGACGGCAAAAGTCGAATTCACCGGCAAGGTTCCGCACTACGAACCCGGAACCAAGATCGTGGCCGTACAGGACAAATGACAGTCTGGTGAAAAACCCAGGCCGCCGACAAAAGCCTCGGTGCCAGGTTGTCGTCGCATCCATGCGCGTGGGCAACGTGTTGAATCTTCAAACACCGCTGCGATGGGCAGCTCAGCCCGTTGCGGGATCGCCGGTCGAGAGGTTGCGGACACCGAGCGGATCGTCCGGGTCGCAACGGAGCACAAGTTCGATCACCTCGGCGGCCAGCTTGGATTTGTCGAGTTGTTTCAGACACCAGGCCAAAGCTTTGCCCGCTTCCAGAAAGGATTGATTGGCCACCAGACGGTAGGGCAGGGGGGCGACATCGCCAGCTTGCTCGATCGCTTTGGAGCCCAACCGAAACGCGTAACCAAAATGCCCGCGGGCCAACGGCAAATCGTTCTCGCCGAGCGCTATTTCGCCGAGGATGCGATGGGCATCGAGGCAATCGACACATCCTTGCAACAGCCAGAGGCACTCGTCACGCGCCACATCGGGCTCGCCGGCTTCGAGCATCTTGCGAACTTCGTCCAGGTCTTCCTGGCGGTCGCGCGCACAACGCGGCAAGACCAACTCCCAGGCGGCTTCGCCCGCGCGTTGCCGGACGCGAATGCCTCCGGACGACAAAGGGGCTGATCGCTTAGCCGGTCCGGATCGATCCGTTCGGGGACGAGACTTAGGCTTGCGTCGCTTGCCGGCCAATTGAATGCTCTGCGTGGCGTTCCAAGGGAAAGTGCGTGTGCGACGTATGAGCGTACTGCACGACACCGATTCGGTCTACTCAGCCGAGGGCGAAGGCGCTAGAATCCCTGCATCTTGCCGCAGCGGACGCCGGAATCTTTGATGGCCAGCACGTCTCGAGTCACACAGTCGCCGCAGTTGCCGACGTCCGAATGGAAACGGGCGCTCGCCGGTCGACTATTGCCTTGGTTTCGTCAGCATCAGCGCAAGCTACCCTGGCGGCAATCGGCGGATCCCTATCGGGTGTGGGTCAGCGAGATCATGCTGCAACAAACGCAAGTGGCGACCGTGATTCCGTATTTCGAGCGGTTTCTTGAGACGTTTCCCAGCATAACCGACCTGGCCGCGGCCGACGAACACCAGATACTCCAGCTTTGGGAAGGGCTTGGCTACTATCGACGGGCTCGGCAGTTGCACGCGGCCGCCAGGCAAATTGCCGAGGATCATGGCGGTCGATTTCCCGAATCGCTCGAGATCATCCGCGCTTCCCGGGATCGGGCGCTACACGGCCGGCGCGATCATGTCGATTGCCTACGACCGACCGGCCCCGATTCTCGAAGCGAACACAATTCGCCTGCTAAGTCGCCTGTTCGGCTATGCCGGCGACGTTTCGACGGCCGCTGCGCAGAAGCAACTTTGGCGACTGGCCGAGGCAATCGTGCCGGAGCGCCGTTGCGGAGCCTTCAACCAGGCATTGATGGAACTAGGTAGTCTGGTCTGTACGCCAAAGGCGCCGGCATGCGACGCGTGTCCGATAAGTGAGTTGTGTGTCGCGTATCAGCAGGGGCGGCAAGACGACATTCCCGCGCCACGCACCAAGACCAACTTCGAAGACGTGCGGGAAGCGGCGGTCGTGGTTTGGCGGCGCGGTAGAGTATTCGTTCGTCAACGCCAGCCGGGAGAACGCTGGGCCGGTTTGTGGGACTTCGTGCGCTTTCCCGTGACTGCACGGCGTGGTCAGGCCTTGCGGACCGAACTGGAGGAAAAAACGCGTCAGCAGGCCGGGCTAGCCATCGGATCCGCAGCGCGGATTGCGACGCTCAAACATGGTGTGACACGATTTCGCATCACGCTCGATTGTTATCGTGCAACGTACGAAAAGAGTCGCGTGCGACTGCCGACCAGCCAGTGGCAATGGATCGCGCCCCGGGCACTTGCGGAACTTCCCCTCAGCACGACCGGCAGGAAGTTGAGCCGTTTGCTGTTGGCAGACTAGACGCTGTCGAAACGCCCGCCGGCAGCAATTCGCAAACGCTACGCTTCCGGTTTCTGCGGCGATTCTTCCGGAACGATCGACAAGCCGCCGCTTGCCCGCAGTTCGACGCGATAGCGATTTCCAGGCTCCAATCGCATACTGGGCGCTTCTCCGTGCACGGCGCGCACGCCGGCCTGCCGGGCCTTGGCAGGATTGTTGGCGTACTGCCAGAAGTTGGCCCAGATGTCGCGTTCGATAGGCGACATTTCATCGCCCCGGCTGTAGATCGCCGGTCGAGAGCCGCTCGTGTCGAGCGGAAAACCTTTGTCGGGCGCCAGGAATTCTCCAAACACGCGGCGAAACAGACAGACCGAAGTCGAACGCATCGGATCCCCTTTTTCGACGAGGTCGTCGTTATATTTGATTACCCAGGCGTCGACGTAAACGCGGTCGCCTTCCAGTGTGAAGACCTTTTTTTCGCCGACCGGTGTGCCGTCGTCGGCCAGCTCCACAAACTGAAACGTCGTTTGGGGTCGCGGACCGTTCTGACGTTGGTCGAGTACTTCGATCTCGGCCACGCGATGATCCACCTTCATGAGCCGCAGCGCGACGTCCAGACGCTCGTTTTCCTTTTCAAGCTGCTCGACCGCGGCGCGGGCCTGCTGCAATTCGCGACCGAGCCGATCTCGCTCGTGATATGTCTGGTACGCCAGCCAACTGCCCGTTCCCAGCAATCCGAGCAGCACAAGAGAAATCATGCTGCGAAAGATCGTGGCAATATTGGTAAGGTTGTTAGCCATGCGAAAATGCTCGTCGGATGACGCCGGATTGCACGAACCACGTTCGCGAAATTATAGGCAAACACGCCGCGTGCGTCCCGTCTTTGTGTTTATCGGTTACGCAGCGGGGGTAAAATCATCCGGCCTCTTGCCTACCGACCCAAGATCGCATCAACCGCCGCCCCTATATCCGGACTGGCCATCAGCGATTCACCCACTAGGATGGCATCAACCCCTGCCGCCTGTAGCCGCTCCACGTCGGCCCTGGTGCGGATGCCGCTCTCGCTCACCAGCACGCATTCGTCTGGAATCTGATCTCGCAAGCGCAACGTGTGCTCCAAGTCGGTCTTGAAGGATCGCAAATCTCGATTGTTCACCCCGATCAGCGTGGCGCCGGCGTCGAACACACGTGGCAGATTCTCGGGCTCATAAAGCTCGACCAGCGGCGACATGCCGAGAGAAACGGCTTCATTATGCAACTTTCGCAAATTGCAGTCGTCGAGACACTCGGCGATCAGCAGGACGGCGTCGGCCCCCGCCGCCCGGGCTTCGTATAGTTGGTACGTGTCGAGAATGAAGTCCTTGCGCAAGACGGGTAAGTTGACTGCTGCGCGAACGTCGTGCAAGTAGCCGAGGCTGCCCTGGAAGTAGTGCTCGTCGGTGAGCACGCTCAAGCAACTCGCGCCGTGCTGCTGATACGTCATGGCGATTTCCACCGGATGGAAGTCCGCCCGAATGACGCCGGCCGATGGGCTGGCCTTTTTCACTTCGGCAATGAGCTTGATCTTGCCGCCGGCCGCGAGGGTCTCGAAGAAATTGCGAACTGGCGGCGCTGCTTCGGCTTCGTGCCGCACTTGCGACTCGCTGCGTGCCGCCTTGGCGTCGGCAATTTCGCGGCGTTTGGTGGCGACGATTTTGTCGAGGACGTTTGCCATTAGTGTTTGAAGTGGCGTCGGCCGGTAAAGACCATGGCAATTCGGTGTTCGTTGCAGGCAGCGATCACTTCTTCGTCGCGCTTCGATCCGCCCGGCTGAATGATGGCCGAGATCCCAGCCGCGGCGGCCTGCTGGATCGAGTCGGGAAACGGAAAGAACGCGTCCGAGGCCAAAACGCCGCCGCGTCCGCGATCGCCCCCCTTTTCGACGGCAATCTCAACCGAATCGACGCGGCTCATCTGCCCGGCGCCGGTACCCAACAGTGTGCGGTCCTTGGCAATCACAATCGCGTTGGATTTGACATGCCGGCAAATTGCCCAGGCGAATCTCAGGTCGGCATACTGATCGTCTTGCGGCTGAACGCTGGTTACAACTTTCCATTCGGACTGCGGATCGGCCGCCGTATCGGTTTCCTGCACCAATACGCCGCCTTCGATTTGCCGTAATTGCCAGTGGGACTGGGCGTCATCGAGCGGTCCGACTTTCATCAATCGCACGTTCGCTTTCCATTTCGGCCTCGTTGTCAGGATTTCAAGCGCAGCCGGCTCGAAATCGGGTGCGACGATCGCTTCGACAAATCTCCCTGGCTCGGCCAGCACTTCAGCCGAGGCCGCGTCGACCGCTCGATTGAATCCCAGCACCGAACCAAACGCACTGAGCGGGTCGCCGTCGAGTGCCTCCCGCGTGGCGGTGGAAAGCTGCTCGTGAACGGCCGCACCACAGGGATTGTTGTGTTTGATCACGGACACTCCCGGTCCGCTTAGCGAACGGACAATCGCCAGCGCGCTGTCGAGATCCAACAGGTTGTTGTATGAAAGCTCCTTGCCGGCCAGTTGCTGTGCCGCGACCAGATTCGCCCCGCAACCGGCATGCATTTGGGCATACAGGGCCGCCCGCTGATGCGGATTCTCTCCGTACCGCAGGACTTCCTTGCGGCGCAGATCCACGGGCCAGCGCTCCGGGAAAACTTCGCCCTCGACCTGACCGGCGAGATAGTGGGCGATTGCCTGATCGTATTGCGCCGTCCGTGCGATGGCCGCATATGCCAGCTTGCGCCGAAATTCGGGCGTGGTACACCCACGATCGGCAACCTGGGCCAAAATTTCGCCATATTGGGCCGTGTCGGTGGCCACGGTAATGAACGCATGATTCTTGGCCGCCGCTCGGATCAAACTCGGACCGCCGATGTCGATCTGCTCGACGGCCTCCTCAAAGGCCACGTTTTCGCGGGCCACGGTCGCTTCGAAGGGATAGAGATTCACGATCACGAGTTCAAACGTCCGGATGCCGTGCGCGGCAAGCGCTGCAAGGTCGTCCGCGCGATCGTGGCGGGCCAGAATCCCGCCGTGAATCTTGGGATGCAACGTCTTGACGCGGCCGTCGAGCATTTCCGGGAAGCCCGTATACTCGGCCACGTCGTGGACTCTAACTCCGGCGGCCTCTAAAAACTTGCGCGTGCCGCCGGTACTGTAGATTTCCACCCCCGCGGCAGCCAATCCCAGGGCAAACTCACCCAGCCCCAGTTTGTCGCTAACGCTGATCAGGGCTCGCTTGATTGGCGGAGAAATCGGTGCAGACATGGCAGCTCGCAGTCATGGAAATCAGACCGACTCCCGCGGGCGATGGTTCACGGTCGTCGGCAAGAAGAACGGCACTCGTCGCGTGCCATCCCCTTGGTTTAAGAAGTTGCCCGCCGGCAGTCAACTCCCGCCTGAGCGGGCACGTCCCGGCTTTTGGCTCATGGTGCGAACGGATTGCCGCCATCATCAGGGGGCACGCTGAACGGGTCGTCGCCGTCCGCCGCCGGCTCTTCCGGTGGCGTTGCGTCGGCCGGTACTTCGTCGGCCGGTGGGGCCTCGGGCTGGGCGGGCTTCTTAGGACCGAGTTTTAGTTCCTCGGCGGCCGGTTCCGGTGGCGTGTGCATCGCGGGCGACGCGAGTTGCGCCTCGTGCAGGCATTGCACGACGCATGAATTGTCGTACACAAAGATCCGATCGCTCGAGCGATTGACTAATTTCGTGGCCAGGCCATCAACCGGCATGGTGCCGACACGACCGCCTGTCTCGACGTCGAGCATCGCCAGATTGCCAAGGGAGTCCGCCGTGTAGACGCGTGAAGGGCTGGCCGCTACGAACTGTTGAATGCCTGGTACGTGCCATACCAGTCCGCCACTCGCCGCGTCAAGACAATACATGCCGCCGAATTCTGGAACGACGTAGACGCGGTCCGACAGCGCTACGGGTTCTTTGTAAATCGCTTCACCGACCGAAAATTTCCACTTGATGTCTCCCTTGACTTCGTTGATCCCGTACACCAATCCGTCGATCGACGTGGCATAGACCATCGGCGCCCAGGAGGCCGGGCGCGAGTGAATTGCTCCCCGCGATTCCAGGCGATATTTGATGCCGCCGCCCGATGGGTCGGCGACGTAGAAATAGCCATGTTCGGTCGTCCAACTTACGGATAAAGGCGTCGTCAACGGCGGCATCAAAACGCGCCCGGTCGACTGGTAGTTCCAAGGCGTTTGATGGACGCCAGCTTCCAGGTCATATCCCTCAATCAGCCCCGACACCATGGGTACGAACGCATGCGTCGCCGTGACTCCGGGGCCTGCCCCGGGTGCTCCGCTCACCTGCTTGGTCCAGACGACACCACCATCCTTGCGGTCAAGGACGTAAAGCGTCGAGCCACTGAGCACGACGACAAACTTGTCGTTCGCGGCCGGTTCGGTGGTGGAGCCCTCCCGAGTGCCGATTTGTGTGCTCCATAATAGTTGTCCCGTCTCCGCATCCAGCGCGGTGATCACGCCCCGGCTGGACTGCGCGAGCAACATCCCCTCGTCATAGTTGACGTGGTCCAGCCGCCCGGTCACCTGCGGCGACCCAACCTGCGCAAACCAGGCTCTTGTCAAACCGTACCGTGTTGCCGTGGTGCGCGGAATCAATCCCTGAGCTTGAGCCAGAGATCCAAAGACGATGAGCAGGGCGACTACACAGAGCGTCAATCGCGTCGCTTGGCGCATGAGAGAAAACTCCGAGATCTGTTCCGATGGGAAGGCAGCCCCCAAGGTATTTAGTAGGAACCGAGCGGGCTCCTTCCACTATAGTCGATACGCGGCCTGGCTCCAAAAGCACTGAAACTTCGGTCTACGTCTCGCGCCCGCCTCTCGTACCCCGCTGGACCAACTCCCTCGCGATGTCCTACCATGAGGCAGAACCCAGCAAGATCCACAGGCAAGTGCCCATGACCGGTAGAGAGGCCCCCCAACCGAGTCCCGCCCAGTTTCTGGAGTTGCTCGGCTATCTGAACTTCTCGTCAGGTACACCTGATCCGCAGTTCCTGGCAAATCTCAATTGCCTGTTCGAGGCCGTTGAGGATTCGGGCAATGCAGAGCAAGGGACCGCGGCGACGTGGCCCGCGGTCTATGCCGAACTCCAAGAACAGTTACGCGCCGTAGCCGGCGGGACCGGCGCCTTTAGCAATGTCGAGCAGGCTCAACAAGTGTTGCGGCTGGCCGGTGAGGTATTTCCCCCACACTACCGTCGATTTCACCAGGACTTGCTCTTTCATCAGCCAGATTCCTCCATTTGGCGACCCCTGTTCGTTGGCCGCGCAATCGAAGCCCTCTTGCAGCAGGGGGGGCCCTGGGACGAAGACGATCGAATCACGTCGGGTGCCATTGCCCATTTGAACGATTTCGTCGGGCACCGACCCGTCGCCGTCTTGAGGACCGCGCAAAAGATCGAACCGTACCCGCACGAATGGGTCCGTCCCATCCCGCTCTACGTGCGATCCGCCGGCGTCGGAACCGGACGCTATCAAAAAATCGTCGAGCGGGCACTGGAGATCCTGCACGGCACCGATCCGGTGATTCTGCGCGATGCCTGGTTTGATCCGGAACTGCTCGACGAACTGGCGTTCGATCCGCGGGCCTACGATTTCGACCACCCCGTGAACAAACGGCCAAACTATCATTTCGGCCAATGGGATCCCCATCACATCGACGGGCAGGGACGTTACCGCCGGTTCGTCGTCCAACAGGTCACGCTCGACGTGCTGCTCGATCGCGTGGATCAGCCAGGAAGTCTGCCACCCGAGGAGCTGCTGCTCGAAGCAGCGGCAGTGCTGGCCGGCACGATGTTGATGGCCTCGGGCACCAGCGGCAGTGGACCCGACGCGCACGATTCCGCGACGACGCTTTCCACGTTGCTACCTCGGATCGCCGGCTACCGCGATGCCTTTTACGAGCAATTCATCGCTCGACTGGGCGGAAGTCACGGCGAGCGGTTGCGGGACGAAGCGGTTGCCGGCAAACAGCCATTATCGGCGGCGCGCCAACATCTCAATCAACAATTGGCTCGCCGCCGTGCCGCGCAACTCGAACATGTTCATTTGGCGCTCCTCTTCGCGCGCATGGGGTATCCAGACGCGGCCTTGCGACAGGCTCGAGTCGTTCCGGTGGCCGCGGCAAGGATGGTCTGCGAAATCCAATGTCGTCTCACGACTGGACATTTGGCCCTCGACGCGGGGGACCCGGATAAGGCGTCGACGCTGCTGGTCGAGGCCGAAGATTTTCTTCACCGCGCGATCGAGTGCGGCGCCTTGGTCGATCCGTGGAATATTCTCGGCTTTCAAGGACAATTTAGCTTGTTTCCGTCGCCGGAAAACAGCGTCCCAGACCATCGCTTGGAACAACTCATCGAATTGATGGAGCAGATCGTCGGGCTGTATGCTCGACTTTGGAGCGAAGCCGCGGCGCGCAACGAAGAATCGTTGCAAGCCGTGCTTTCACATCGCATGAGCGAACTGACGGCCTGGTGGGATCAGTTCGCGCCCACAAGCATTGAAAGCATCGAAGGCTTTAGCGGAGCCGAGGCCTTCGATTCGGCGCGCGAAGTTGCCCAAGCATTGTCGGCGTTTCATCAGGCCGGCGCTGCCGCGGGTGATATTGCATTTTGGCGGAACCGGGTGGCCCAGTTCAATTCGCCGAAGGCCTACGCCTTGGTAGTTGCCTCACTTTGCCGGCAGCCCGACCTGGTCGCCGCGATGGCATTGTTGATGCAATGGCTCAGCCAGGCCGGCTCAATCGCGCTCAAGCAGGGAGAATATTCGTTCCATACGCTGGCCCGGCGGTGGCTCGCGCAACTCTGTTCGTCCTCATCGGATTCCGCGCCACAGCTTTCCGGCGACGCCCGAAACGTCTTGATCACCCGGTTTTTCGAACTCCTTGAAGCCAATGCGGAAGACTACTGGCGCGTGCCTTCGCTCGAATTGCTCGGTTCGGGAGTCGGCGATGTCATCGACGATCGCGAGTTGGAAGAGGACGACTTGCTCGACGACGACGAAGAAGACGAAGGACTGTTCAGCGCCGCGTATGACGAAGTCGTGTATGTCGACAGCACGGCCGACGGCATCGATGCCGACATGTTGGAAAGCGGCGCGGGCTCGGTTACCGACTTTGAACTCGAACACGAGGCGCGCCGCGTGGGTGAGCGGTTGACACTGCTGCAGACGGTCGCCTCGCTGTGGAAACAGGCTGCCCTGGCCGCAGGGCCCACCAGCGACGCACCACTCGACTCGCCGACGCTCCAGCGCTGGCTCGCACAGGCAAGTGCCAACGAACAAGGGCTTTTAAGTTTATTGCGGGAAGTAAGTCAACGCCGCGTGCCCGCGCCGTCGAATACGCGAGATTCGTTGCTTGAATTCGATCGCCGTCGGGCGATCAAGGAATCGCTCACGGAGAAGATCGTCACCGCGGCGATTGAAATTGAAGATGCATCACGAATCATGCGCGCCGGCTTGCCCGCCGAACGGGCTGAGACGCCTTCGGATGTCACGGTCGACGTCCTGCGAGCGATCGTGCGGCAGGATGCCACCGGTGTCAAAAGTCGCTGGCCGGAACTGCTCGCAAATCTGGAAAGCCAGACGCTGCTATACGTACCTGTTAGCAAGGGTGGCGAACCGGCGCAATTGGTGCAGGCGCGCGTACGGCAGCAACTCCTGCGCGACCTGTTGCAGTGGCTGCCCAAGCTGGGACTCATTGCCGAGACCTGTCAACTGCTAGAAGTGGCGCGGCTGATGGAATCGACTAATCCGGTGGGCCCGGGAGCAATCAGCGAATATGACCGCTTGTTCTCCGCCGGTTACGAATCGATCGTGGAGTCGATCGTGGAGATGTCGTCCGATTGGGCCACGGGCCGGGACGCCGAAGAAACAGACAATGAGTTGGTCGAGGCGCTCGAGCGCGTGACCGAGTCACTGCTCAAGCAGTGGCTGGCCCACAGTCGCACGCTTCGCCTGTCCGTGCTCGAGCGGATTGTCGACGACCGGGCCTGGCGGTCGCTCGTCCAGTTTGTCCAACGTTACGGGGGCGACTTATTTACGCAGCGATTCCTGAACATGGGCAATCTGCGGGCGATTCTGCACCAGGGGGTCGATGCGTGGCTCGATCGACTGGTCGAAGAACCTGCCCTGGCCGATGACACTGAACTGCGCTTGCTTAACGAGTTGGGGCGGGAGGTTTCGCGCGCCGAGGCAATCAAGCAGTTGCATCTCGTTATCGAAGCAGTGGTCGAGAACTACAGCGAGTATCGCGACTACAATAGCACGACCACGCAATCGGACCGCGGCGAGATGATTTACACGCTGCTCGACTTTCTGCGGCTTCGCGTGCACTACGACCGCGTGGCGTGGCATCTGAGGCCGGTCTTGATCGCGCATGCGGTACTCGTGCAGCGAGGGCGAAACGGCGCGGCCGAAATGTGGCGCCGGGCGCTGGCCGACCGCACCAGCGAACTGGCCGACACACTGCAAACGCGCGGCGCCGAATTGCGGCAGAAATATGCGATGCGTCTGCCCACGGTCACCGATCGCATTGCCGAGCGCTTTGTTCAGCCGCTGGTGATCGACCGTTTGCGCGCCTTGATCCGGCCCGCCATGGAAGCCGTGAAAGCGGGCGCCGCCCCGCAGCCCGGTGGACCGTTTGACCAGTTGGAGCAGGAAACCGCCGAACTCACGCAAGAGCCGACCGGCATTGGGCTGGAAGTTCCCGCCTGGCTCGCATCGCTGGAACAAGAGGCAAACGAACAGCGCCGCGCGGCCGGCTTTCTCGCGCGGCCCGCCGCAGTCGCCATGCCCCTCAATCAGGCGAAACTCCCACGGGAAGACGTGTACCGGCAATTGACCGGTTGGGAGCGAAGCGGGAAGTAGTTGCAACCGTGTCCGACAAACTGGTTCGAAGCGTGCCGCCGGCACAATGCTTCGCCACCGCGTCTCGTGCGAGGAGTTGCTTGACTCGAACCGTCAACTCGTCGACGATAGGCGCTCGAACCGTCGGCTTCCCCGCAAGTTGGCCAACCTGGAAATCCTGCCATGAAATCAAAAAGTTTGCTTGTTGCCGCCCTGCTCTTGATTCCCTCGGTTGCACCGGCGCAGAACGCCCGCCAGCGCAACTCCCCAGACCGCCCGACGCCCTCGGTCGCGGACTTTTTCTATGGAGACGATTCCGAGCGGCAGAAGTTCGACTTCTGGCAGGCGCAGTCGGACGAGCCGACGCCGCTGGTGCTGCTGATTCACGGCGGCGGCTGGCGCGGTGGCGACAAATCGACCTACGGCACGAAGTCAATTCAACCCTATTTGGACGCGGGCATTTCCGTGGCCGCCATCAACTACCGATTTATCGAGCAAGCCATGCAGCAGCACGTCGAGCCGCCCGTCAAGGCCCCCTTGCATGACGCCGCCCGCGCGCTGCAGACGATCCGTTCGAAAGCCAAGCAGTGGAATCTCGATCCCACGCGGGTCGGCGCAACGGGCGGCTCGGCCGGCGCTTGCACATCGGTCTGGCTGGCACTGCACGATGATTTGGCCGACCCCGCCAGCAGCGATCCGATTGCACGCGAGTCGTCTCGCCTCACCTGCGCGGCAGTGTCCGGAGCGCAGACGTCGCTCGACCCCAAGCAGCTTCGCGAGTGGATTCCCAATGCGATCTATGGCGGTCATGCCTTCGGTTTTGCCGCCGCGGGACGGGGCCGACCAGAGGAGTTCGAACTCCTGATCGCCAATCGAGAGAAGGTATTGCCCTGGATCAAGGAGTACTCCCCGATCGAATTGGTGACCAAGGACGATCCGCCGATCTATCTCGACTACCCCAATCAAAAGCAGTCTCCCAAAATCGGCCAGGAAGAGCGCGACCCCACGCACTCGGCCATGTACGGCGTACAACTGGCCGAGGTCCTCGAAAACGCCGGCGTGGAAGCGGTTGTCTCGTACCCGGGACACAAGGACACGAAATACGGCTCGATCGAAAAATTTCTGATCGACAAATTGAGTGCGAACTAGACGCCTCAAACGCACACCGCGCGAAATAGGCATATCGGGGCCGCCAGAGGTTTTGCCATAATACGGAGCATCGTTCTTCGTACTCTTGTTCCTACCGCTCGTCGGCCGTGGGTTGATGGCTCTGATTACTGTTAGCGATCTGACCATCGGGTTTCGCGGACCAGCGCTGCTCGACGGTGTGTCCTGTAATATCGAGTCCGGGCAGCGTGTCGCGCTGCTCGGCCGCAACGGTGCCGGCAAGACAACCTTCCTGCGAATCTTAAGCGGCGAAGTGCAGCCGGACTCGGGTCAGGTAAGTTTTGTCCCGGGGACTGCGCGTGGCGCTGTTGCCGCAGGATGTGCCGCGAGATCTGACCGGAAATGTCCGCAAGGTAATCGCGGAGGGAATGGGTGAATTGGCTGCCGACCCGGAACAAGCGTGGCGCGCCGAGCAGCAACGTGACCGGCTAATCGCCCAGATGCAGCTTCCGGCCGATGCCGAGTTCGAGACGCTTTCGGCGGGCATGAAACGCCGCGTGCTACTGGCCCGAGCGCTGGTTTCGTCGCCCGACGTGCTGCTGCTTGACGAACCGACCAATCATCTCGATGTGGACGCCATCGATTGGCTCGAGGAGTTTTTGGGGCGGACGAGCGTTGCACTGGTCTTCGTCACGCACGACCGGATGTTCTTGCGGCGCCTGGCCACGCGCATACTGGAAATTGACCGCGGCAGGCTGTTCGATTGGTCGTGCGACTACGACACATTCCTGGCACGCAAGGAGGAATTGCTCGTGGCCGAAGAAAAGCAGAACGCGTTGTTCGACAAAAAGCTGGCCGAGGAGGAGGTTTGGATTCGCACAGGCATCAAAGCCCGGCGCACGCGCAACGAGGGGCGAGTGCGTGCCCTTGAGCAAATGCGGCGCGAGCGCGCACAGCGGCGAGAACGCGACGGCAACGTGCGAATGTCGATCCAGGAGGCGCAGCGGAGCGGGACGTTGGTGGCCGAATTGGATGACGTGTCGTTCTGCTATGGCCAGCAATCGATCGTCAAGAACTTCTCGACCACGATTCTACGAGGCGACAAGGTCGGCATCTTCGGCCCCAACGGTGCCGGTAAGACGACCCTCTTGCGGCTGCTGCTCGGCAAGCTCGAGCCACAGTCGGGCACCGCGCGTTTGGGGACGAACCTGGAAATCGCCTACTTCGACCAACTTCGCGAGCAGCTGGACGAGAACGCTTCGGTGCAGGACAACGTCGGCGATGGTTACGACACGGTAAACATCGGGGGCAATGTTCGCCACGTAATTGGCTACCTCGGAGAGTTCCTATTCAGCCCCGAGCGTTCGCGCACCGCGGTGAAATTTCTTTCCGGAGGCGAGTGCAATCGCGTGCTGTTGGCCAGGCTGTTCGCCAAGCCGGCAAACGTAATCGTGCTCGACGAGCCGACTAACGACCTCGACGCGGAAACACTCGAACTGCTCGAAGAGCGACTCGTGACGTTTCAAGGAACGGTGCTCGTGGTGAGCCACGATCGGGCCTTTTTGAACAACGTCGTGACAAGCTCAATCGTATTCGAAGACGGAAACGCGAAGGAGTACGTCGGCGGCTATGACGACTGGCTGCGACAACGCCAGAATCGCCCTCGCGACGTCGCGTCGAAACAAACAGCAATACCGGCGGCAACGAAGTCGGCGTCCGCAAACCAGCGATCATCGGGTCAGGGCAAACGCCGCCTGTCCTACAAAGAGCAGCAGGAACTCCAAACCTTGCCCGGCAGCATCGAGAGCCTCGAGTTGCAAATCAGAGATTTGCACCAGGAAATGGCCCGCGAGACGTTCTACCGTCAGCCGGGGGAACAAATCGCGGCCAAGCAAGCACTTCTGAAGGAGTTGGAAGACCGTTTGGCGGTCGCGTTCAATCGCTGGGCCGACCTGGAGGGCGCAGTGTAAACCTGTCGCCCGTTTGCAAACCGACCTTCAACCGGCATACAACTTTCTCAGCGTGGCAACGTCATTTCAATCTGGTCGAGGTTGCGGCGATGATGCGCAGAGACTCCCCCATCGAGCGCGTAGCGGGCTGGTTGGCCGACGCCCGGCGAGCCGTGGTTTTTACGGGCGCCGGTATGAGTACCGAGAGCGGTATTCCAGACTTTCGCTCGCCCGGCGGCGTTTGGTCGCAGAACAAGCCGGTCTACTACGACGAGTTTCTTGCGTCGGCCGCGGCCCGCTTTGAATACTGGCGACAGAAGGCGCTAGCCGCCGATGACTTCGTGCAAGCCGAACCGAACGTTGGCCACCGCATCATTGCCCGCTGGGAGCAGGAAGGTCGCGTGGCCGGCGTGGTCACCCAAAACATCGACGGCCTGCACCAACTGGCGGGGAGCCAGTGCGTGCTCGAATTGCATGGCACCGTGCGGTGGATTGTTTGCCTCGACTGCGACCAGCGCTACGAGCCGCTACCGCTGCTGGCGGAGTTTCGCGAAAAGCAGGCGGTGCCCGACTGCCCGGCGTGCGGCGGACGTTTGAAAAGTGCGACTGTATCGTTTGGCCAGGCGCTGCCGACCGACATCCTGGAAGCGTCCGCCGCGTTGGCTGCGCAAAGCGATGTCTTTTTGGCCATCGGATCGTCGCTCGTTGTTTACCCGGCGGCCGGCCTCCCGGAAGTCGCCCGCCGCGCCGGCGCAAAACTCGTCATTGTCAACCGCGACCCGACCGACCAGGACGCCTCGGCCGACGCCGTCTTGCACGAGCCCATTGGCCAGACGCTATCGCGAATCGACCAGGCCCTTCGCGGCTCCGGCCCTACGTAATTCCCCCCGCGCCAATAGTCGCAGCCACCAAATTCCTGGTGCCCTTGCTGTATCCACAAACAAAATCAGCTAAGATAACTGGTACCCTGCGGGCGTAGCTCAGTTGGTAGAGCGCTAGCTTCCCAAGCTGGATGTCGAGGGTTCGAATCCCTTCGCCCGCTCTTCTTGACGGCCGTTGTCTGAGATGGACAACGGCCGTATCTCTTTGTCAGCAAAGGCACCTTCGTCGACACCCTTCTCGACTGAGCAATGGCTCGGCGCATTTACCGCAGTGTCTACAATTGACCCGATTGGTCCAGCTTGGAAAGGCGTTGGTGCAAGCTCTGGTGCAAGCCGAGATTCCGCGGCGCTAGCTTTATCGCACACGGCTCCCAGCGACCCAGAGAGCTGATTTCCCACTGCGCAAGCGCCCAGCGGGAGCTCGGGCAGAGCGGCGATCGCCGCAGACACGTCGAGCAGTTTGGGATCGGTGTACGTGTTCATGGTCAGGTTCACGTCCGAGTGACGCATCGCTGCCTGGGCAGTGCGAGGCATAACCCCACCTTTAGTCAGCAGTGTACCAAATGTATGCCTTAACGCATGTACGTCAACCGTACGGCCTCGATCATCCCGCTTGTCGATCACCCATTTGTTTGGTCCGACCTGAACTCTACGAGCAATTCCCGCGGCAACCAGGTCGCGGTCGAGAATGCGAATCAGGCCCTTGGGTACTGTGAAGAGCGGGGAATCCAGTGCCTCGTGGGATTTCGTCACCAGCCAATTCCGCAGATCCTCCGCGAGGTCCGCGCGGACAGGGATGGTGGCTCCTTGGCGGTTCTTTTCATCGGCTGCCTTCAATACGAGATAAGGCGTCGGCTCATCCAGCCGCAGCTGACCAATCGTGAGGGACGCCAATTCCCCTCGGCGGAGCCCGGTGAGCACCAGAGTCTTGTAAATCAGTGCACGCTCCCAGCCGAGCTTTTCCAGGCGCTGGCGCGTCTTGGCCTTGAGCGACGCCGCGGGCTGACCCTTGCGGCGTCCACGTCGCACCGTGGCGGCTTCGGCCAAGGGACGGGTGCGAGCGGCCTGAATGAGGCGGCCAAGCTCTTCCTCAGTCAAGGATCGCCTCTGTCGGCGCGGGTCCGCCACCTCGTCCGCCTTGGCCACCTTCGTGAACGGGTTGGTTAGCATGCGCCCCGTCTCCAGGCACCAGTTGCAGAACGCCACGAGGGCAGCTCGGTAGATATTGCGAGTCCGAGCACTCATGCCAGCCTTCTGTTGCGCTACGAGCCAGCGCTCAAGAGCATCCCGGGACAGCTGGGACAGCTGCATGAACTTGCAATCCTTCGCGATTCGAAACAAGCAGCGGCGTACGTTTGCGCGGTGAACGGATGTGGTGCCTTCGGCTTGCAGCTTAACCAAGTAGGTCTCGAACTGCCGGTCCAGTGGCAGATCTTGATGATCGATCGCATCCGCCTCTTCGCGCGTAAGGAGCCCTCCCTTCACTTTTTCGGCGCGGCGTTCCAGGTCCGAGAGGACAGCGCGTGCCGCAGCTTCGTCCCGGCAGCCGGTCGCAACTTCCTTCAGCAAGCCCTGGCCATCGCGGTATTTGGCGGTGTACGTACGAGCGGTCAAGAAGAGCCGATCCCTCCCGTCCTTGCCAGTTGTCACGTCGGCCCGACGGAGCTTCCCCTTGCTATCGCGCCACTGCGCTTGCGGCTTGCCGTTGCGGTCAACAAGCGTCGCGTCAGCGGGTAACGGCTTGGTATATGTTTTCTTAAAGACAGTGCCCACAGTTCATTTCTTCCTTGAGGATTGAACCAGCGTCAGACCAAAGTATTTCGCCAACCTATCGGCGGCATCGAGCCGCAGCGATTGTTTGCGATCGAGAAACCGGCGGATCGAGGCCCGCTGAACTCCGGTCTCGCGCTCAAGTACCAGCAACGGAATGCCGCTCCTGGCGATCTTGTCTCGCAATACATCTGAGAGCATCTTGCCCTAGTGAGATTTTTATCCCACTCCTCCGATCGTGTCAAGTAGTCTCGCAATAAAAAACTCGTCGCAGTACACGTCAATACTCTTGCTGTTCAGCATTCCCAGATTCCAACATACCAGTACAACAGTTCTCCTCTGATTTTCTCACGCGTCGAGATCGTCCTGATCAGTCGAATGGAGTCTTTCATCGTGGAATATCTGGAACCTTGGAATACTGATAGAGTGAGAGCGACTAACCCTTGTGCTCGTAGTGAATTACCTTTACGCCAACTCATTCCACGCGTGTTCCAACTGTTCCGCTGCATGCTTGTGGAGCGAATAGCAACTCATCCTTCGCCTCTGCGAGTGTATTCAGCCCGACAACTATACATGAGCGGTCATTGCCGAGGTTCGTTTGTCTGCGGCTCGCTAATGAAACGGGCAATCGTTTCAGAATCGCTGATACATCCACTCCGGCATAGGCGTCGTCTGTCAGCAAATGACGCGAGACGGCCTTGCAGCTGATTATGAGGCATCTCTGACCTTCTAGGTCCATGTTTTTCAATGTAAGGGCGTCGTTCTTTGTGAATTGGGAAAATCGTAGTCCGGCAGTATCCAGTTCTGATTTGGCCTGGTCCACCGTGACGTTCGAGATGGCAGTTGAAGTCAGGACGATTTGTACCAACTGCCACATAGCTAGTCGGCTTGGGCTGTTCGCCAATCGCGAGTTGAGGATGTCCTCCAATAGGTCCATCTCGTCCGACATTCTTTCATGTTGTTCTTCTGCGCCATGCAGCATCTCAGTCAAAAGGGCCACCGCGTCAGCGTAATTGAACTCCTTTATCGTCGATAGCATCGCGGTGGGTACTGCGTAGTTTTCGATCACTCGATCATCAACCCCGGTGATCCGGTGCTCCTTAAGTTGGTTGGCTAGTCGACATGCTTTAAACGCATACCTAACAGCGACAGCAAGCAGCCGCTGGCCTAAACTCGCTAGCTCTCTAGCGCTTGGCAATTCGAGTTTCTCATTGACCAGGGTTCCTCGTCGCTCCAGCTCAAGCATTATGAACCGATTTCTGTCGGGCGTCTTGTTGAGACCTGCCTCGATTGCCGCGACCCAGGCGATGTGCCGGAGTTGGAATTGTTGGGCCTGGTGGCTGGTCGTGCCTCGCAACATCGTGTCGCCTCTGCTGCTCATTCGGAGCATTTCGAGGACCTCTTTGCGATATTGGCTGTTTTCAAACTCGTCGAACAAGATCACTTGGCTCGATCGCTTAATGACCTGTCTAAGTCCTGCAGCCGAGCTGCTGGACGACTTCCGTGCCAAGTTGCCAAAGATTCTTGCGAGCACTCCAAAAAGCGTGCTTTTGCCCGACGCTGAAGGACCGATGACCGCGATCTGTGGTCGCCAATCCCAAAGCGACTGAACCCAGCTAGCCAGCACGAGTCCGGTTGTCGTGAACGGCGCTGCAGAATGCTTCCAGCGAAACTTGTCGAAGAGCTGGATCGCTTCGTTCATTGTGTCTGTGGCAAAATCCCGGTCACAGTTTTCAATGCACTGCTTAAGGTGATCGAAACGATACCACGGTCTCTGAGCGCTCTCGAAGTCGAGCAATTGTTCTTTAAACCGTGGGTGGTCGATTCGCTCAAGCTGTTTCGTGCCGTTCCACTCGGCGGCCTCGCCGTTGTTGACCATCACTACCGATGGGTACGCAATGCCCTCCTCCGTCATGCCCGACCAGCAGCCGGCGCCGAGTTCGGTTTGCTCACCGATCCGCCGGTAGCCAGACAGTAGCGCGATGGCATTCTTGACCGCCTGGAGCGGAACCATTCCCGGCTTCTCGTCGCGGCTACTGAGCATCACGCATTCACGCACGCGCGGTCCAGCGATGCGAGCCAAGTTCTCGAACGTCAGCCTACCGATGTCGGTGATGACGTCAGCCTTGCGATGGAACTCACTGAACACCTTCACGCCGCCGCGATCTGTTTCGCCGAGCACGTCGAGTTGGATCATCCCGACAATCTGCCGCTCGGCGGCCATGCTGATTTCTGGCTTGCCGTCGCCGTGGCCTGGTTCGGCGGGTGGCTCGTAGGGCTTCGCGGCGTTGTAGAGAGTCAACAGAGAGTCGTAGTTATTCCCCTCCGCCACGAAGTCGCGGAAGTCTTTGCCTCCCTTCTGTGTCACGTCGTACGGCAGGCGGACGTGACGAACCTCTTGGCTGACGGAATGCAGCGGCAGGCACCACTTCACGGCGCCGAGTTCGCCAGCGTCATCGGCGTCGTGCAGCACAGCCGCCTTGACCCCGACGAACAGGTCGATGTTGTTTGGCAGTACGTCGCCGGTCTCACCGCTCGCATTGCACACGACTACGTGCGAGCCCCGCTTATCCTCGGGAATCGCAGCCATCAACGCGAGCATGTCGCTAGGGCCGGCGGTTTTCCAGACTAGCTCGATGCCGTTGCGGTCGCCGGCCAGCCGTTCCAGTCCCGCGCGACCCATCATCGCGCCCCGCGTGGGTCCGATGGACTTCATCTTGACGTAGTCGGGCTCTTGATCGTCGCCGCGAAACACCTTGAACTTTTGGTTGTGCAGGTCGTACAGCACCCAGGCGACCGGCTCTGCGGATGCCACGTCATCGACATAGCATGGGACCGCGATACACTTGTGCGAGCCGCGTTTTCTCTCGCCGGTTTCCTTGTCCTTCCAGCACGGATAGAAAGCGATCTTGCCGCCTGCCGCCTTGACAGATTCGAGGGTCACGCCCTGCTTGTGCTTGACGCACCACATTGTTGCGAGGATGTCATTGCCGTCGTCCCATTCCTGGAATTCGAGCTTGTCCTCCGGCTTCTCCTCGCGCCGCTTGCGTTTCTTTTTCTTGATGTCGACGCCGGCCTTTTCGGCGAAGTGAGCGAACGCGGACTTGAAATCGACGTGCCCGCCGTACTTGATGGCAAAGTCGAAGATCGACAGGCCAGACTCGCCGCCGGGGCCCGAGTCACCGTACATGCCGGTGTTCGCGTCGATCCACGCGCTAGGCTTGCGCTCGTCGCGGGTCATGGAATACGCTTCCATCTTGCCGCTCGATCGCGGCTTGTCGGAAGCGAGCCGTAGGCCCATCTGACTGTACTCGTATGGAATATCGAGGGACGCGATGATCTGGTCGCGCAGCTCGTTGAGATCGCTGTTCTTTGCTGCCATAGCAGCGGACTCCTTTCCTGGATTGAATTAACGGTCCTTGTAATTCGCGAACAACACGGTAAGCGGCAGTAGATGTCATGTCGCAGTCGATTTATTGACGTCCGATACCTTGGTGCTTTTCGGATTGGCTTTTCGGACCGGCTCGCATCCTTCGCCGATCCAGGCTTCAATCGCCGGCCTTGGCCACCGAACAAGAGTACCGAGGCGAACTGGCTTCGGCATCCGACCCAACTCGACCAGCCGACGTATGTGCCTGGGTGAACAGTGAAGCAGTTTCGCAAGGGCTTTGACGTCGAGGAGCGACGCCTGCGTTTCATTTAGCGAAATCTGCGTTTCATTGGCGGATTGGTTCATCTAATCGTCTCCTAGGTGGTGAAGGTGGCTTTATCAAAAAAAAGGGGCCTGGGCGAACTGCGCAGGCGAAATGCCGTCGCAACTCGTCCAGGCCCCTTGGTATCAGCGGCGCTCTGGATTATCTCTACTGCAGCTTCGGTCGGAGTTTCTTGGTGTTTGTCACCACAAGGTGATACGCGGTCAATCAACAGCCGTAACGTATTCAGGCCTCTCGTCGGCAGTGCTCTGGATACGTCTAACCAAAAACTCGACGGAACCGTGCCTATCGCGGTCGCGATAAGACGCGGCTATCCCATGACGAGCAACGCCGGATATGTTAGGCCGAAACCGGTCATTTCTCGACACAAATGCCAATCTAACGACCGCGCACTCTCAAAGTCAAATTTCGCGCGCCTCCTCTGATCCAGCATGTAAATCCAGCCCGAAAATCCATATGACTGCATGTTCCACCACTTGTCTAGCGTGGCTCGGAGCTGTCTCTCTTGCGCATTTTACCAGCGGCTGATCGAGCCAGACTGGTCCGCGTCAGACAGTCGTTGCACGGCGCTGGCACGACTCACATCGCGCTTGAACGTCGAAAATACGACATCAATACGAGCCCGAGATTTGAAAATCGCGGCGAACTGGAGGACTTCTTAGGGGCCCGCTCGCCGTCACTCCTTCGATCACTATTTCCCCGCCTGTTTGGCCGCTAAACTAGGTGGTCTCCTCCATCCCTAGCCAGGAAAGCCCGCTCAATGGCCCTGAAGAAATCCGAGCTTTACTCTTCATCTTTGGGCTTCGTGCGATGAGCTGCGCGGGGGCATGGACGCCAGCCAGTACAAGGACTATTTGCTGGTGCTGTTGTTCGTGAAGTACATCAGCGATAAGTACGCAGGCCAGCCGTATGCCCCGATCACGATCCCGAAAGGGGCCAGTTTCAAGGACATGGTGGCGCTCAAGGGCAAGAAGCGACATTGGCGACCAGATCAACAAGAAGATCATCGCCCCTCTGGCCGCGGCCAATCAGCTGTCCAACGTGCCGGACTTTAACGATGCCACGAAACTGGGTAGCGGGAAGGAGATGGTCGATCGGCTCACCAACCTGATCGCTATCTTCGAGAACAAGGTCCTCGACTTCTCCAAAAATCGCGCCGAAGGCGACGATATTCTGGGCGACGCTTACGAGTACCTGATGTGGCACTTCGCCACCGAAAGTGGCAAGAGCAAGGGACAGTTCTACCCGCCGGCCGAAGTGAGCCGTGTCATCGCCCAGATCCTCGGCATCCGGCAGGCCAAGACCACCAGCGAAGCGACGGCCACGGAGCGCGAAACCGCCAAACGGCTGGCTTCTTTCAGTTCACGGCAAGCCGATGCTGATTTCAGCGGCGAAGTCGGCGGCGGACTAGGGCGCTCAACACGCCGATGCTCGCGATCAGAGAAGACCAGATCATCAAGCTGCCCGGTTCTGGCACGGTAGCAGCGAGTGGCGTGGCCGAAATCGCATACGGACCGGCAGCAATCAACGGGCTCTGCGGGGCAGAACCGCCTGTCGCGGGAGCGGCCGAGGTCAGCAAACTCAGGAAACTTTCGAAGTAACTGCTGGGCAAGGGGGACTTGCCGAAGATACCCAACTGGTTCCGCTCGTCATGTGTGTCTGGGCGGGGAACGATGATGCCGGTGCCAACCTGCTGACCGAAATTATTGTACACCCACACCTGCATGCCCGCGGTGAGTTGCGCCTCGCCTTGTGACGCTTCGGCATAAAAAATATCAACGAGCGTCGCATTGGCAAGCGCCGACCCAGCATTCTCTGAGCCTGAGATGGACGTCACGTCAACGAGCGCTATCCGCACCGGGCCGCCCGAAAGCGGCACAATCGCCGCTCGGCAGCAAGTACTGCCCACGATCGCAAACGCCCAGAGAGCGAAAATATGCGGTTTCAAAGTCGGCTCCCAGCCGGATGTTGGACTCCATACAATGCTTCTTAACCCTCTATAGGCCCCCGATGAGGCCCGCCTGACAAAAAATCTGCAATTCGGGGAGACCTGACTGATGCCGATATCCTTTCACATAAAGGCTTCGTGCACAAAGCTTTTCGTTTTGTTAACCTCCGGTGCGCGTCTTCGCGTGCAGAAAGGAAATTACCGACTGATGACATGCCGTGATTTTGCGGTTTTTGAGTAGTTCGAAACGAAATCGCAGTGTGGCGATTTGGCTTTCTTCCGGGCCGATAAAAGCCGGCGAGAGGAGTGAAAGCAATGCCTGGCCTGAGGTCCAAAAGGAATTGGATGGATCGAGCCGCGCAAGCGTCAAATCAGTAACGCCACTGAACTATGACGATGCCTGTCACACTTTGTTCGCGATTTCTGTTGAATTTGGTTGACAATCACTCTGGGGGAACTTAGGCTACTGCTCGTTGTCAACATCGCTGCGTCCGCGCGAACACTTTGCTGAGCCACTTTGGAGTAGCTTCATGCATGCCAAGAATCATGTCTCTTTGCGGCTTGCTGTGCTGCGAAAGAATTGTTGTTTTGCGAAGCTTGGCTTGAGCTTCGCTGCATGCGCGCTGATTCTGTTGTCTTTCCGTCCTGCCAGCGCCGGCACGCTTGAGGTCCAGTTCACCGGTCTCAATCTCGATTACGACGGTACGAGTATTTTCGATGCCGGGACGCACAATACGCTGGGCATCGGCGACCCGGCCCAGTCCGATGCCCTGACGTCGATGAACTTTTACCTCGACGGCACGCTGGTCGGAACCGAAACGACCGACGTCTTTGCGGACATCTACATCAAAGACGTGCTCAACATTCCGGCGGCGGGCGGCAGCATCGTCAACAGCGCCGGCAACGGTGGTGCTTTTGGCGTCGATCTGCTGACCGAAAACCAGACCCCTGGCTGGGGTCTGGCACTCAACATCGACACCATGCAGTTCTTCTACACGGGCAACCAGATCGCGATCTCCGTGGCCGGCTTCGCCACCGATCTGTTCGCGCAGAATTTGCCGTTCAACTTGGAATGGGATCCCTCGCAGCCGATCACGATCGCGATGTCCAGCGCCAACCTGACGGGCGTCACCTCGGCCGGCGGCTACCTCACCGGCTTTCACGCTGCTGGTACCGGCAATGTCGCCGGCACTGGATCGCTCGGAATTATCGTCCCGGAGCCCACCAGCATCGCGCTGGCGTTATTCGGCATGCTCGCCCTGCTGGTATTCCGACGAAGAAAGCGCATCGCGTAGAACGGCCGGCTAGACAACTGCGATCGGTCTCGATCAAACACCAGGTTTTGCCCTGGCCGACTTATTTCGATTCGCTGTCTGTTGTCCCGTCAATCGCATCGCTTTCTGAGCCTCTTGCTGCACGGCTATCAAGGATCGCATACCGGCAGCTTAAATGTGATAGGCGGAAGGTAGACTGCCAAGTCTGAATATCCAGCACCAAGTTCAATGGACCATGTCACCGCGCGGCACGGGGATGCCGGCCACGCGAGTTGAGTACCGAATTGCGACGCTACTATGACGGCATCTGTCATCATAAGTTCGCGATTTCTTTTGATTTTGATTGACGGTTGTCGACTGGATTGCTAGGCTACCGCTGGTTGCGAACGTTTTTCGTTTTTCGCGTCTGTGCGGATAGCTTGCTGCCGCATATAAGCCGCAAGGAAAACGCTGAACCAGTTGTCGCAGTTGTAGGCCGTGTTCTTGTCCTTTACGCTGAGATTAACCGACCAGCTTGGCTCGTCGCGGCGAGACAAGGTGCAATGGAGAGCAGCTCGTGATGTCACTACGAAATCGACTTCTCGTCGTTTGCATGGCTTTCATCTTTGCGCTTGTTCTGGGGTCCAGCGCCAGCCAAGCGGTGCCAGTTCAAGTGACACCCAGTGCAACTCTGTCGGTCGACGGGCAGGACTTTGTGATTCCGCTGGCATTCGATCCCGGCAGCGGCCACTGGGGCGCGGGAACGTTCGACCCGAATACAAATCAGTTTTCTGGTGTCGATCTTTCGAATAGCGAATTCTCGGCAAGCATTAGTGGCGAGCTCGATCCTGATCCACAAATCAGCTACGGAATCTCGGTGCAAGATTTGGGAGCGCCCAGCGCTTTTGGATTCTTTTTCTCAACGCCGATCGCATTTCCACCAACGGCGAACAGCGTGAATGCCTCGATCGCGGGTGCCTTGAACGATGTGAACGGAAACGGCGTTTCCATTACGCCGACTCTTGGCCCAAACATTCAAATTGCTGACTTGTCACTTCCGTTGACAAACATGGGTGTCGACGTTGGCCCGGCCAACGCACATGGCGCCGCGTCCCCTGGTGCTTTCTACACGTACGGCTCCTACACGGCAGGCCCCCAGGCGGGTCCCGTGGGTGCTTGGATGAACATGTCACTGACCCTAGGATTCTCGCTTTCTGGCGGCGGGGATATCGCTGTGCTCACCGGACTGGCTCAAATCGTTCCGGAGCCGTCTTCGATTATGCTGCTCAGTTTCGGAAGCCTGAGTTTGCTGGGTTACCTCTGCGCGTCGCAGCAACAAAACCGGTACGAAGCCGAAGTAGCACGTGTTGATGAAGCACTTGGATTTTGCACGAGGGGCACGCGTAAGCAGGGGCCCTTGGTCTGTGGAATCGGCTATTTCAACTAAGGCATCCGGTAAGGCCGGATCGGCTCCTGGTGAAGGTCATAAGGTGGCAGCCAGGGGTCAGCGCAGCATCGGTATATTGCCGCCGTCAAGGGGGGGCCAAGGCTGAGGCGGTGACTGGCACGAATGATGCCAGGAATTGCCGTCGACCGACGGCGCAAAACTCGGGCGCAAGATTCCGGGCAGCTATCGAGACGGCCCTGGACAGCGGCCTTCCCAGCAGCATGATGTGCAGCGCTCAACGTCCACCTCGGCCGAGCCAGCGACGAATCAAGACGGCGATAGACTCCGGACCGTTGCCGCTGCGAATTTGCTGGAGCCTGCCACGCATCGGCGAGTAATTCGACCAGCGAGTCGATCACGCGGTCGCTCGTGATGCTACGACTTCAACCGTTACGATTTTTGCCCGTTCTCAACGTTAGGTCAACAGGACGAGCGTGTGCGGTAGCGTCACAGGACCATGTCAATTCGTGTCAACGGTGCCTTCTTCCGGGGCGAATCCTCGATCTAGCCGTTGCGATTTTCTTTGTCAGTGATCGTCCGCCGTCGGCCTATATACAGTTAGAAAAAGTCTTCCAGCACATTCAAGAGACACACCGCCGGAGCGATGTAATGCGAACGAGCGATCTTTTCGTGCGAATTGTGCGATTTACAACGGTGGCGCTAATCCTCACCGTCGGTATCTCGCAATCTTCAGCTTCGATCACGGCAATTGGCGACCCAATAGAGGGAAACAGTTGGGGCCAGGGTATCAATGAGAGTGGAGTTGGAACTTTCGACATGATAGCCGCCCAAATCGTCTCCGGCGGGCCGCTTGAAGCGCAGGTATTTCGAAGTATTTCAGTCGCTGGCTGGACGGACCAGCCCACCGCTGGCGTTGGTCTCAATCGTACGCTGGGCATCGCACAGGGACCTCTAACCACGAATATCACTTTCAATCTTTGGTTCATCGGATCCAGTAGCACTCCCCTTTCGGTCAACCTGTTCGCGTACCGGGGTAGCACCTTGGTCGATTCCGCACTCGCCAGTTGGAGCGGACATAACTGGACTTTCACTAACGGGGCATCGCCAACTCCAACGGCCGAAGCACTAAACGCGTCGATTGTTCCCGAACCGGCAAGCTTGGTCGTGTGGTCCATGCTCGGCTTGGCAATTGGCAGCGCCGGCTTCTGGCGACGACGCAAACGAGCGGTTTAGGAATTGGCCGCGGAGCGAATCCAATGAGCCGGGGCAGACTTTGTTCTGCTCCGGCTTTTCTGTTTCCGTCTTCTGGCAAAGCGAGCGCTTGCAGTAAAATGGTACTCCGATCGAACACAACTCTAAGAGCAATCGGTTGCGTTCGGCCTGACAGAAACTGTCAGACCTTTGGAACAATGGATTGCCGAGCGGACTGGTCGCTACTGCCGAATCGCTTTTCGCCCGGTTTTCGCGTCCTAGTGCACTTTTTCCTCGCCGGGCAGTCGTTTCGCCAAGTCGCTGCTCGGACGCCTTGCCAATCTCTGATGGATATGATCGCAGAAAGGCCAATCTTTTGTCAGGTTCCCGGGTTTGCCGGCCTAAAGCTTGTAGCGTTGGGCCGGTTTAAGGCCGCCACAAAGCTGCGATAGATAAGCGGCAGTGTGCTGGTCGCTACGCGAGATCATGACTATCGGTGGGGCCGGTTGGTGTGGCTACGACGGCAAAAGAGTGGCCTACGAATCGCCCCGATAATGAAGCAGGGTTTTAGCGATATCATAGAGCAACATGAATCGAACAACCTACAAGGAAACGTGGGCTATGTGTTATAAAGACTTTTTGCTGTTCGGAAATCGGGGCTTGGCATTTCTAGCGATCGCTGGCGCTGTTTCAACCTGCCTGCCAGGGAACGCATCGGCCGCAATTTCATTGCCGAGCATTGGCCTCTATAACACGGGCACCGACTCCGCCGACAAAGTCTTAGCTCCAGTTGCTTTCGATACGCACTACACGCTAACAACAACGGCAGCCCCGCCTAATTCGGGTGTCTCAACGACGAACCCAGCTTATGGTCATTGGCTTGCCAATGACGCTCCCGGGTCAAGTGGTTCCAGCTGGATTACTCCGACCCAGTTTGCAAATTCAGGCAGTGGAATATGGCCGTCGACGGCTCCTGCGGGGCTTTACACCTACTCGCTTACGTTCACGGCGCCAGGTTCCTACTTGGTGGTTGACGGGCATTGGGCAACTGACAACTCGGGGCAGCTATTCTTGAATGGGAATCTAGTTTTGCCGTCATCGTTGGGTTTTGGAACTTGGACGAATTTTGAACTGAATTCTTCAGTTGGCTTGGTAGCTGGGGCAAATACCTTAGAGTTCCGAGTGACAAACGCATCTGGCGGAAGCGGCAATCCGACGGGTCTTCGAGCAGAGTTCCTATCAGCTTCGGTTCCCGAACCCGGCAGCCTCGTTGTTTGGTCCCTCCTCGGGTTAGTCCTGGGCGGCGCTGGTTGCTGGCGACGACGCAAACGAGCTGCTTAGGAATTGGTCGCCGAGCGAATCCACTGAGCCGGGGCGCACTCTGGTCTGCTCCGGCTGCTGTCATTTGGCTCTTGAAATCGTACTCGACGCTTAATGAATCTACATGGCATTCCCTGGTGAATAACTATTTTTTCGAGGTTTGTGTCAGGATACCATGCTTGGCGAACCTAATAGAAACTGAAAGTATGGATATGGACCTATGGACCCATTTCGTGGAACCCGCGTCGCGACGACTTTAGCTTTCGCCTGCGGAACCGCCTCGACTCGTCAAGGGACTGGAAAATGAAACGGATCTGTCGGCATGCTTGGAATCGTGTTGGCCTTCGAAGTCGGACACGCCCAGGGAGCCATCATTACGACCTTGTTCAACACAGGCGTCGATGCTTCTGGAGCCGTCCTGCCCGACGGCACGATTGGGGACCCACATTACACTTTGACGTCGGTGCCCAGTGGATCCACCGACATTCGAGTCATAACGTCCGCGAGCAACTTTCCAATCCCGCCCTACTTGGGCGATAATTCGTTGTCCCGTTGGATTGGCCCAAACAACGACCCGGACCTGAACTCCCCTCCAGGAAATTACGTCTATGAAACGACGTTCGATTTGACCGGCCTCAATCCGTCGACGGCTAGTATCAGTGGTGCCTGGTCAAGCGACAACGATGGCGTGGACATCAAAATAAACGGTGTTTCGATCGGTACTGTCGCCACCTCGTTTACGCAATTCAGTTCGGGATTCGCCCCGTTCACGATTACCAGTGGCTTCGTGTCAGGATTGAACACCTTGGAATTCGTAATTCACAACGGTGGCTCCGCTCCTGGTGACAATAGCGGCAACGCCAATCCATCGGCGCTGCGGGTCGAAATGTCGGGAACAGCTGCGGTTCCTGAGCCCACCAGCCTGATCGTGTGGACTTTGCTAAGTTCCCTTGCAATGGGCATCGGTTGGCGCCGCAAGAAGTCTCAGGGCTGAACTCACCACGAAAACGGGCTCAAGCTCCCATCTGCCTTTCTCGCCGAGCTCGCAAATCTGAGCAGCGCCGATTCCAGTCACTCGCGACCTTCAGCTTTCTCATGGTCAATTCTGGCCGCAGGAGCGGACAAGCCGTGTCCGACGTCCTGATTTAAGAATCCCTCGCCGCGCCGAATTGGTAAATTGGGAGGTTTTTTTGTCAGGAAAATCGTGTGGCGGTCTATAGGAGGGTAGATAAAAGCGATAACACGATCTTCCCCGCATCAAGAATCACAGCCTGAGATAGAGATTGTTATGTCCATGAAGTTACAGAGTCTTGCTCGCACGATTCTAGCCTCCCTGGCTGTCGCCGTAGTGCTCGGCAACGGGCATCAGCTGATGGCGGCGTTGGACCTGCAATTAAATGATCAAGTCCAGGGATACCTGACGCAGAACGGTTCGATCCTGGGCGTCTCCGGAGTAAACTTTCGGCTCTACAACAACGGGAGCCCTACAAGCACGACCTGGGGCTCGGATCAGGGCGGGCTACTTTATTGGACCAACGCTGCGGTAAACGGCAGCCCGGTCGACAACTTTTACACTTCGTGCATCGAAGTCGTGCAAGATGTGTACTGGGGGCACTTGCAGAGTTGGACGGTCGCTGGTTTAGTCGGTGCCCCCAATCCGGGAGCTCAAATCGACGCGACAATCGCGGGAGAAATTACTGCGCTCTTTTCAAATTTTTACCCGGATCCGCAGATGATCCTCAGCGATCCAAATCTGACGACTCAAGACCGTCGAGAGTGGGCGGGTGCCTACCAGATCGCGCTCTGGAAGTTAGTATACGACGGTGCTTCTTCCAGCTTCAGCACGGGCAATTTGCGAGTTACAAACACGCCCACGGGCGCTGCCGCGAACATGCTGGCGGAGGCGCAGTTTTTCTTAAGCAACCTGGGTAGTGCATCGCCGAACGCGACGGTCTGGGCATTGACAAACCCGCTCAATCAGGACCAAGCCTACGGGGTCATTGTTGCCGACGCACAGGTGGGCGCCGCCGTGCCCGAGCCGGCAAGCCTTGTTGTGTGGTCATTACTGGCCGGAGGTGCGGCCGGATTGACCGTGGGACGTCGACGCCGGGAAGTTGCGCAGGGACGCTGGTCAAGCGATACGCGCCAAGCCATTTTGGATGCCGTGTCCGGACCGCGGGCCTAATTGCGATCGGGTACGAGCGTGCATTCCGCTCCCCGTGGCGCAGCATACTGTGAGTCGGAACACGCGCGACTGGGGCGGTCCGGTGACCGGTTGGCAGCCTGCTGAAAACCCAAGCGTGATCGCCCGCATCTTAGCCGGGTCACTCCCGATGATTTTCCATGCTCGACCGATGCGCGATTGCCGGTATCTCTATTCTCCCAGGATCGGGTCCGGACCGGTTCGTCGGGGAGAGATATCCCCCAAGGCGCGCAAATAGCTGCCTGCGGCTGGATCTTTGGGATTCGCGCGATCCAGGTTGTAGTAGATCGCCTTCAATTCCAACTTGGTCCAAGGGCTTAGCTGCGCGAATCGAAGCGTTCGATTGGCAGCCAGTTCTTGACTGACCAGGCACATGGCCAATGTGTTTAGCGGGTCGAAAACGATCCGAAAATATGGAGATCGCGCATAGCGGTCCCCGAGATTTGGCCGCATGACCGAATTGACTTCGGGGCTATGAACGGCACCGAGGAAGTGGCCCAGTTCGTGCACCAGGAGTTCCAAGCATTCCCGCTCCGTGTTTTCGTTGACCCACTCACGAACTAACACGTGCGTGCTCAGCGGTCCCCGCGTGCCACCGAGGTGACCATCTTCAGGCCTCTTTTTGATTGGCTGTCCCAGGAATCCGATTGCCACCTGCGCAGGCGCCGGATCAACGGCCTTCTCAAACTCCTCCATGGTAGGTAACAGTGCCTGCACAGCGGTTGGCCGCTGCCAGCTGTCAACCGCGACGATTTGAAATTCAACGAAACAGTGCTTCCGGAAAATGCGCGAGACTTCTTCAAATCGTCTCCGCATGCGAGCTTCCCACGCTTTGCGAGTCAACACCTCGGCATCGTCATACAGGATCTTGACCGGGATTACGACCGATCCCGATTTCCTGGGAGTCAATGGTGCGCCAGCTACCCGAGCAGCGACGATGGGAGCAACGTTGGCACCAGGCGGCTCCTGCAACCCGATCTGACTGAAGTCAATTTCCCCGGCGCTGTTCAAATAGAAGTAGTACATGGCGGTAGGATTCACGCGGTATTGCTTGCGCTTTCCACCCGAAACGATCGACAACTGTGCCTGGCCCGACAGCGGGATCGGCAAGCAATCCCCTTGCTCGATCACTTGCTCGGCATTGCGCGAGGTATCCGCGTCCTCGGTAGCCAAGCGAAACGACACGGTCCTGTCCGTGCGGTTCGTCACGACCGCGACGCTGGCTTGAGATAGGTTGGCCGCGATACAGCAGATTGTCAAAACTAGCATGCTTTGCCGCATCACATGACTCTCCAACCGCGCCGGCTGCCGCACACCGGGAAGACACGTCACCGGTTGATCTTGAAACCGCGACCTGTCAGACCTAGTCGAGCGGTACGGTTTGCGACGCTCGATGCCCACGGTTTTTCAGCATCGCTGCTGGACGAGGTTCCTGCAAGAGTCAAGTCGGTCGGATGAATGGCCGCTCAAATCAAAAGCATTAACTGTTGCCGCAGGGCGTATGTGCATTCGAAGGGCGGGCGCGCAAAAAAGGACTGGCGAGCAGTCCTATTTGCAGTGCAAACTGGTTTGCACGGTTCAACGTATTTGTTGCGATCAGCAAATGAATCAGCGACTTCGCCTACGGGCAACCAGTACGCCCAGAAAACCAAGGCCAAGCAATACCAGAGTTGCTGGCTCCGGGACGGTGGCCGTGGCCGAGGTGGCGACCATAATGCCGACCGGCGTCAGATTCACTGACTGCGACGAGGCAACTTCGCTCGCCGATGAAGGGCTGGTAAATGTGAATTCAGCGTCCAGAGATTTGTCGCTGACAAGCGTCGAAGCTTCAACAGCGGATTCGCTGGTCAACGCTTCATCGGCTGCCGCGTTTACGCTGCCCTCGTATCCGTCGGCAAACGAGATACTTTCAGCTCGTGCCGTGGCAGCCGAGAAGACGATTGCCGCCGCCAGAGAACAAAACGCAAAGTGGCTCAAGATGCGACGCATTAGACGTTTCTCCGTATGCATGAATGTTCTTGGCTGATCGGCAATGTTGAACGCGGACAACCGCGATGAAGCAAATTAAAACCGAGCCAGCGGTGAATGTCAAGTATTTCTAAAGTCGTGGAGATGTTTTTTTGCGAAAACCGACGCCGCGGACAAGTGCTGACATTTTGTGTCATAACTAAGGTCACCCCGCGACTGAGATGGCTCTTCCTTGCCTATCGAAGATTGAAGATTACAGCCAATTCTCGATCATTTCAGTCAAACCTGTCACTCGGCGTTCAGGTCATCTCGACTGCGAAGATCCGATCCGTGATCATTGTTGGGCGTCGTTTGATCTATGCCATGGAGTAAAGAATATGGGGGGGACGGTGGGTCGCTGACGTCGGTAGCCGATCAGACCTACGAACCCAAAAAGAATTTTAGGAGAATTTTGGAAAGCGCAACCGACGCATCAAGAATGACTTACTAATCTATCATCGGCTCTGGCTGATACGCTCTGCGACACAAGCGTGTCCGCTTTCAACGACCAAATGCGCCTTGTTGCTTATAGAGGAGACCCGCTAGCAACTGGGGGCAACAACCGTGTGGAACTCTGCCGCTGAAAGTCGGTTCGATTTGCAGTCGGTTCGTAGCCGAACGACCGAAAAACTGGACCGGAAAATGTTGGTATTTCCACGGATTGTTGTCTGTTCTGGCCGGGTTTCCTCTACGAACGCAAGCTTCTTGACGCAGTTTGATTCGCGAGTCGTGGCTCGTGGCGCGAGGCGCCCCGGGTATCGGGTTCCGCATCAAATCTGTCTGAACCAGCCGGTTCGCGGTCGACGCGTCGTTCATGCGCTTCGGCCGCCCCGGCGATCCAGCCCGTGCCGGGGCTGGGACTGTCCAGAATCCTGCCGTTCCGCACACCATTGAATTGTTGATTCGCTGATTGGACGGAGATTGTGGCGCTCGTTGTCCGAGCCGGGCTGAGAGCCGTGGATGTCGTATGCGCCGTCGACGGATTCGACGGCCACTAGTCGCCTGGACGCGCTTTCCAATCGTTTGGGAATGGGTGCAACGTCACCCACGGGAACGGAGTACGCGCAAATTGGGCGCAGTAGGAGGCCGCGTATTTGTCTCCGGCGCTTAAGTTACGTTGCAGGTTTTGAAAAAGCCATAAGACCAGCGTGAAGCGAAGACAAAAGCCGTCGAGCAGTCAACTGTTGGAGGCGCCGCCTGCAGATGAGGCATTGCAAACGCAGGCCGAAGTGGAAGCTGCTCGCAAGCGGTTGGTCGACGCGGACCGCGATCTTGCTCAGCGGTGCGTAGCCGGACAAGTCAACGCGTGGGAGGAATTGCACGCCCAATGCAATCATCAGCTCGTTCAAATCGTTTGCGTGCTCTTGAGCGGTCGCACGAGCGATATAAACCTGGCCGAGGAAATCACTGCTCGGGTATGGTACGCCCTCGTGGCAGACGATGGCGAACTTTTGACGCGCTACGATCCAGGCAGAGGGGCACGCCTGATTACGTTCTTGCGTGCCATCGCTCGCGACGAAGTCCGTCGCCACTTTCGCTCGGAGCTTCGTCGCAGGGTCCGGGAGGGGAAAGCGTCTCGCCAGCGAGCTCCTCACTACTCGACAGACGATGATCAGGTTGATGTCTCGCTCAACGAGTTTCTGGAAACGTTATCGCCCAGCGAACGGCAATTTTGTGGCGAGTACCTGCTCGACTCCCCCGACGATGACAGCTACCTGGAAACGGACGAGATGACGCGGGCGAATTTCTGGCAAAAGACGCATCGCGTGTATAAGCGGTTTGTGCGTTTCTTTGGAGACGGCACCTAGCATGGGCTCGAGCGTGTACGAAAAGTCGCCGCTCGTCGGAGCGCAGGCGAGCCCTTCGCCTGATTCCCCGGCTGAAATAGCGGTCAATCCGCCGCGCAAGGCGCGCACGACCATCGCGATCGCTGGCCTGTCGCTGGTGGTCTTGTTTTTCTGGGCATACTGGCCAACGACAGCCCATCTGATCCACACTTGGAACACCGTGCCCGACTATTCGCACGGTTTTCTTGTGCCGCTGCTGGCGGGTTTCTTTTTGTGGCACGCTCGCGATCGCTTTCCGGACTTCCGCCTTCAGTTCGCGTGGCCCGGGTTGTTGCTCGTGCTGCTGAGCATCGCCATGCGGATCCCGGCGGCCATTCTGTACATTCCAACGATTGACGCGTGGTCGATACCAGTATGGATCGTTGGAGTCGTGTGGACCTTTGGAGGGTGGCGACTGGCGCGCTGGAGCTTGCCGGCGGCTCTGTATCTGTACTTCATGGTTCCGCTCCCCTTCCGCATGGAGCAGATGCTAAGCCTGCCGCTTCGTTCGGCGGCCACCAGGCTGAGCGTGTGGACGCTCCAGTGTCTGGGCCAACCGGCAATTAGTGAAGGATACACAATCCACCTCGGAACTCATCGGCTCGACGTGGAGCAAGCTTGCTCGGGCTTGCGCATGTTGGTGGGGATCATTGCCTTGGCAGTCGCCTATCTGATGTTCTTCAAGAAATCGTGGTGGGAACGCGCGCTGTTACTTCTAAGCGTGGTTCCGGTCGCGCTGGCAGCCAACACCGCGCGAATCGTTGTTACCGGACTGTGTTATCAGTACATCTCGAGTGAAGCGGGACAGAAGTTCTCACACGATTTCGCCGGTTTCGCCATGATCCTGATGGCCGCGTTCCTGTTTGGCGGTGTGTTGTGGTACCTGAACCGGCTGTTCCCCGAACGGGAAACGATGGACGTCGCCGACCTTCTGCTGGGGCAAAGCGAACCGCAAAGCCGTGCCAGCAAACCTTGAACTCGATCTGCGCCCGTCAGGTAAAGTCGCTTGCGCTGCATTCGTAATTGCCAACTGCCATGACTGACACCTCGCAAAAACACGACCCATCGAATCAGGAAGCATCGCGAAGTCTGGTGCCAATCGCGCGTAATTCTGTACCCACGCGTCCGCCGCGCGTGGTACATCCTGCTGCTGAGTCCGATACCGGACTCAGTCCGCGTCGGATCATCGATGCCATCCGATTCTGGTGGAAGTGGGCATTGCCAGCGGGAATCGTGCTCGGAACGGTGGCGAGCCTGACGGTGTACTGGCTTTTCGTCCCGAAATACGAGGCCTCGGCGTGGATCCAAATCGAGGAGCACGTTCCCTTCCTGGCGTTCGAGTCCAAGGATCAAGGATCATCGTCAAAAGCCTTTGTTGCCACGCAAATTGAGTTGCTGCGAAGCCCGATGGTCGTCCGTCCGGTGATAGCAGAACGGGAACTCATCGGACTTCCAGAATTGAACAAACAGGACAACCCGTTGGAATGGTTGCGCCGACAAATCGTGGTCAGCCGGATCGGCGAGTCTGAGTTATACAGCGTCTCCTTCACCTGCTCGCAGCCCAAGGCAGCCGCCCGCGCGGTAAATGCGATTGTCGATTCATACTTCAAACAGCGGAAGGACGATCTTCAGAAGCGGTCGGAAGAAGTCGTCAATCAGCTCCGCAGTGAAGTTCAGTGGCGTTCACAGGAGGTCGAGGAGTTGCGCAAGAGCGTTCGCGAGATTGCGAAGCAAGTCACTGGACGGGATCCCTTCAAAGACGGATCCGATGCGTCTGCAACGGAAGCCAAGCCACTGGCAGACCTGCTCAACCAGCTGATTAATACCGAGGTCGAAGAGATAGTGCTCACGAAGAGACTGCACTCGCTTGAATCCGCGGATCTGAAGCGTATCGCGGCGGTCCCGGAATCGATGATTGATGCGGAGATTGAGAGAAATCCAAAAACGCTGCAATTCGCGGAGGCCCTCGCAGATCAGAACTTGCACTTGAGTAGCATCTTGACCAGCGCAGCACAAGGTAAGGACAGCTCGGAATACCAGCGCACGGCTGATCGCGTCGTGCAAAACCAAAAGGCATTTGAAACATGGAAGAGTGAATTGCGGTCGCAGACAAAGGCTCGACTCGAAGCGCAGCGGCTGCATGATCATCATCAGGCCATCGCACAGTTGAAGGCGGAGATTGAAAAGTGTCAACTGACTAAATCGATGTTAGAAGAGCGACGAGTCGCGGAATTGGCCAAAGTTCAACAGTCCACCGGCGATTCGGTGACGCTGATGTTCGAGAAGGACAAGCTGGAGCGGGCCGAGAATGTCCTGGACCAGATATCGGATCGCATCGTTGTACTTTCAACCGAACAGAGCGCTCCGCGTCGTGTCTTCGAACGCAAAACGGCAGAGGTGCCTGTAGCACCGGTTCAGTCTCTACCTTATTTGAACGCGTTGGTGGCGTTGCTGGCCGGACTCGCCGCTCCGTTTGGCTTGGCGGTCCTGAAGGAACAACTGACGGGTCGGATCAGCACGGCGGAAAACGTCGAAAAAAGTGCCCACCTGGCTGTCCTCGGCGAGATTACCGCATTGCCGACGCGGAGTTCGAAGGCCAAGCGTTTGGCACCGCGGGAGCATCGAGCCGTTCAAATGTTTCAGGAAAGCATCGAGGCGCTGCGTAGCAGCGTGCTGCTGGGAGCAAACGCCGAGTCCGTACGAATCCTGGCTATCGCCAGCGCTGTCAACAAGGAGGGCAAGACAAGCGTCGCTGTTCAGCTTGCGGCAAGCATCGCCCGCGCCACCCAGAAACGCGTGCTGCTCATTGACGGAGACTTACGCGACCCCAGCGTTCACCGTCTGTTTGAGATTCCCAGCGAACCGGGGCTCGCCGACGTTCTGTCTGGCAGAAGCTCGCTCGCCGAAGCCATCGTCGCAACTCGTACCGAATTGGTCGACGTGTTGCCTGCCGGTGAATTGGACAGCAACCCACATAAGCTTTTCGAGGAGCTACGCTGGTCGAAACTGATTGCAGAAATCCCTGCCACTTACCGCTACGTGATCATTGATTCTCCGCCGGTCTTGGCGGCAAGCGAGGCACTGGTCTTAGCTCGCAGCGCAGACGCGGTCCTGGTCTGTGCCATGCGAGATGTGACCCGGCAGTCGCAATTGAAAAAGGCAACGGAACGTGTCCTGTTCACCGGTGCGAAGGTTGCTGGGGTCGTGATCAGCGGCATTCCTACCAGCGAATATGCGGGGCGCTACGGCAGCTATTTCTATGACGCCGATTTGTAGAAAGATAATGTAGATGAAAAAGTCACGCCAACGCGAAATGAGAGAAAAACCAAGAGCCGCGATCGCTCGTCGCCCGGTTACCGAGCGACGAATTCGGCTGCCGCTGCTCGTTGGCACGCTGGTGACCCTGGCCGTGTTGCTGCCGGGGCTTTACTTCTGGCGCGCCCACCAAGTCAAGCAGGGTGCAGACGTGTTCGCGGCGCGGGCCGAAGCACTGGCGAAAGAAGAGTCTTGGGCGGAATCGGCCGAGTACCTTTTCCTCTACCTGCGGATGCGTCCCGACGATGCCAACGCGCGCATTCAATTGGCGGAGACCTACGAGCACTTGGCAGGTGAACGGACAAGACTAACTCGCGCAATCGAGCTGTACTACCAGGCACTGGCCGCCGCTCCGCCCGAACGCCAGCAAGCGTTGCGACAAAGAGTGGGCGAGCTCTTGATGCAAGCCCAGGAATTCGTGTCCGCCGAGGCCGAAGCCAGGAAGCTAATCGAAGTCGATCCAAAGGATGCGAAAGCGCACCGATTGCTTGCCTTGGCGCTCTTCGGTCAGGCACAGTCCAGCAGCGAATCGTCGATCGCTCAATCCGGCATGACAGTCGGGGCTGCTCTGGAAGAGGCGTTTCGACTCAACCCAACGGATGTGCAGTTGGCATTGACTCTGGCGGATGTCTACCGAAACAAACCACGGCTGCAAAGTGAAGAAGCTCGCGCTCGCAGCGACGTCGACCGCGCCCAGCTGGCGGACCAATGCGTCGACGAATTGGTCAAGGCCGACCCCAAAGGGGCAATCACCCATTTGGCGCGCTATCAATACCGATCTCAAAACGGACTGCCGGATACCGAAAGTGACCTGGATCAAGCGGTTCAACTGGAGCCCGACAATACGGTCGTACTGATGGTTGCAGCGCAAGACCGCCTGCGGAAACTGGTTGGTCGTTCGCCCGCGTCGGATCAAGCGAGGCCCGAGCTTCTCGCACAGGCCGGCCAGTTCTACGAACGGGCAATCGCTTCGTCCAAGACATTGGAGCAAGCCTATCTCGGGCTGGGAGAAGTGCGATGGCTCGAGGGAAAGCCAGACGAAGCACTGCAAACCTGGGAATCGGGCCTGACCAACTGCGGCAAGAATAGCATCCTATTGAATCTGCGAATGGCCGCGGCCCTGATCCCCCAGGGTGAGTTTGTCCGTGCCGAACAATGCCTTGCCGCGCTGAGATCGGCGGCCGCCACGCTGCGGCAGCGTGGGGTTCTCGAATCTGACCTGGGCTTTACCCGAAATGCCGAGGTGCTCGAAGCGCGGATTGCGCTCGCGAAACAAGAGCAGGACAAGGCTATCGAGATTTTGCGACGGGTTAGTAACGATCCGGTTAGTCGCCGCGGAAATAACCCTCCCGGTTACGAGGCTTTGATGATCTTGGGCGAGATCTACGCAGCCCAGGGTCAACAAGATCTAGCGACGAAGGCATTCGATGACGCGGCATTGGTCAGTCCCAACTCGGCAGAGCCCCGCTTGGCTGCCGCGGCAATGTGGATGAATGTCGACCGGCCGAAACTCGCTGAAGATGAGCTACGAAAGGCCGGAAAGATCGAGGACTCCTTTGAAAACCGCGTGCTCCTGGCCGGAGCCGCGATTCGAAACCAGTTTAACCTGCCGCTCAAACAGCGCGACTGGAACAGCGTCGAAAAGCTGCTAAACGGCGCCAAGGAAGCAGTAAGTCAAACCCCCGACACGGATTCGTGGAAGCTCAGCCTTCTCGAAGCGGAATTCCGGCTGCGACAGGCTGAAGATCGTGGGGACGGAGCAGGTGGAATCAAGACCGCGCTTCAAATACTGCAGGATGCGACCGAGACGGGTCAGCACTCGGCCGAGGCCTGGAGCCGTTTTGCGAACATGTTTGAGCGCCTCGGGGACCAGTCGGCAGCGGACAGCGCACTTGAGACTTTGAGGAAAATGTTTCCGGACCAGGCTGTCGCCTACATCAACTCCGCCATGATCTTGGCAACTCGCAAACAGTTCCCCGCGGCGCGTCGCATTTTGGAGGAAGGGCTACAAAAGGTCGCCGAAGATCAACGATTGCCGATTCAACTTGGATTCGTCAGTCTTGATGTACAAGAAGGACGGGCAGAGGAGGCCTGGAACGCTCTGAGCGAGTTACAGCGTCAGGACCCCTCGAATCGGACACTGTTGGAACGGGCGCTCGACCTTGCGCTGGACCAAAAGCGATTTCAAGACGCCGAGACACTCGAGCAAAGCTTGAGCAAGCTGCCTGGCGTGAAGGCGAGCGAATGGCAAATCTATCGCGCAAATCGTCTTCTCCTGCAGGCCACGGGTCCACAGGACGAGAGACTAACCGAAGCAGAAAAAATCGCGACGGAAATCTGCCAGGAGCAACGCAATAATTCGGGCGGACAACTGCTATTGGGAGATGTCCTGGATCGAGAAGGCGAACCAGCAAAAGCCGTCGAGGCATATCAGAAGGCCATACAACTCGGTGAACAGCGACTCGTCGCCTACGAACGTTTGATGTTGCTTCTCTACCGGCTCCAGCGGTTCGACGAAGCAAACAAGTATCTCGACGAATTAAGCAGCCGGACCGCGGCGTCCACCGGACTATCTACGCTGGAAATCTCGATGGCCATGCAGTCCGGCCAACCAGGCCGCGCATTGGAAGCAGCACGACTGGGAGCGGCTAGACGCCCAAGTGACCCGCTGGCGCAGATCTGGGTAAGTCAGCTTTTACTTGCGGCGGGCAAGACGGCCGAAGCTGAAAACGCCTTGCGACGGGCGATCGAACTGGGCCCCACCGATCCACGGACGTACGGTGCGGCAGTGAATTATTTCGTCCGCACCAAACAGTTGGATCGGGCTCGCGCGGCCGTTGAACAGTGCGCGCGCAAAGTGGAAGTCCCGCCGGCGGAACGTGAAATGATCTTGGCTGCCGGCTACCAGGCGATTGGCGATCACGACCAAGCTTTGGTTCATTTCCAGCAAGCAGAACAGCTCGACGCCCAGAACGCCGGCATTCCGGAAGAGATTGGCAAGATCCTTCTAACGGACGACCCGCCCGTGGCTGAGAAAGCCTTGCGTCGAGCGCTGGAACTGAATCCGCGCTCCGATAACGCGCGTCGCATGCTGGCTGAATTGCTCGCCAGACGCGGTGGCGAAGAGCGATGGCGCGAAGCTGTGCAGATGCTTGATCGCTCCTCGGATGGCAACAAGCCTGAGAAATCCGACCGGCACTTGGAGGCTGCGCTGCTGGCGCAAAGGGGTGGCCCAGAAAATTTGGCGCGATCTCAGCAAATCCTGGAGGAGTTGCTGGCTGACTCTGACCCCATGGCGTCCCGCAGCGATCGGCTGATGTTGGCACTCGTGCGTGAAGCCCAGGGCAATCGCGAGCTCGCTCGCAAAGAGTATTTGGAGCTGACAAACACGGCATCCCCTCGTCCCGGCGATGTGGCAGCTTACGTCGATTTTCTCCTGCGGCACGATGAAAAAGAGGAAGCGGGGCGTTGGCTCGATAAGCTTGAGCAGCTCAATGCAAATAGTGTCGCTACCCTCGGTCTAAGGGTTCGGTGGCTGCACGCGGAGAACCGCGACAGCGAAATCGAACCGCTGCTTGAGAAAACCGCCGAGCGGATGCTGCAACCGACCGAACGTGACGGCCAACCGGCGGCAAGTCAAAAACTGCAAGTCTGTCAAACCATTGGCGATCTGTATTTCGCGGCGCGCAGTTTCAAAGGTGCCGAACGCTGGTATCGACGTGCGTTCCAACTCGATCCGCAGCAATATGGTCGGCTGGCTCGCTCGCTGGCAGAGCTTGGACGGATCGATGAGGCAATTGAACTGTGTATTCAATCCGCTGCACAGGATCCTTCGCAACTTCCTGCCACCTCCGTGGTTGCCGTTCTACTGCGCGGCAGGCCGAATTCAGACAACGCTGAGCGGGCAGAGGCGTTGATCTCGCAGAGTCTCAAGGAACATAGCGACAACGTGGACTTGCTCACCGCAGTGGCTGCGCTGCGGGTAGTGCAACAACGACTCGACGACGCCTCGGTCCTCTACCAGAAAGTGCTCGAGGTGCAGCCGCAAAACGCAGACGCGCTCAACAATCTGGCCACCGTTCTTGCGGAGCAGCCGGGACGGGCGAGCGAGGCGATTACCTATATCGACCGAGCAATCGAGTTGGTCGGGGCTCAGCCAAATCTGCTCGATACCAAAGGCACGATTCTGCTGACGCTTGGACAGGAGGAAGAGGCAGTCAAATTGCTGAACGCGGCGACGTCCGCGCCGAATTCCGACCCCCGCTACTACTTGCATCTGGCCGTTGGCCGCTTCCGAGTCGGTGACGTGGACAAGGCACGGGAAGCATTGGAATTCGCGAACAAACACGAACTGTCCCGCCAGGTTCTGACACAGTCCGATACCCAGATGCTCGCGGAATTGAACGAGAACGTTCGATGAATCTGCAACAAATGAAAACCTCCGATGGAGCGCTCTAGCACATGAGAAATCCATCCATGTGGATTGGCTTGATTCTGGTGGTAGCCTTGACGACCGGGGGCGGTTTGGTCTACGGACGGCTTACGAATCGCTGGGGAGCTACGCAGATTCAGAGCGAAGCGGGCGCAAAACTTGAACGCATACCGACCAACTTCGCTACCTGGAAAGGTGGTGAATCAACGCACTTGCCCGACTACGCCCAAGCACAACTCGAGTGCACTGGCGAAGTCATCCGGCAGTACGTCGATGCTGAAACTGGCTCGACAATTGGCGTGACTTTATTGGTGGGTCCGGCCGGGACGCTTGCCGTTCATTCTCCAGAAATCTGTTTTCCCAGCCAGAATTATCGTCTGCTGGGAAAGCGTCAGCGCGTGGAAGTTCAAGACGTGAAAGGTGTGGACCATTCCTTCTGGGCCGTGGATTTTCAACTGCAGAACGTCGAGGGAGAAATGGTCCGTGTCTACTATGCATGGTCGACTGGAGGTGCCTGGTCGGCTCCGGACGATCCACGGTTCGCATTCGCGGGGAGTGCTTTTCTCTACAAGATCCAGTTGGTTGCGCCCGTTGTGTCTACAGCGCTGGACCAGACCCAAGACGCAACGCAATTGTTCCTGCGTGCCTTTTTGCCGGAAGCTAGCGAAGAGCTGGTGAGTAGTTCATCGAGTCGCTGACATTGAACATGAGGATACATTGATGGTACCTCGAGTCTTGGACCTACAGCCTCAAAATACCCCGACGAGTTCGGTGAGCACACACAGTGCCAGAACACGGCCGGGAACGGCGGTGCCGGTTTCTTCTTTCTTTCGCTGGAAGCAAGCCGTTGATTTACCTCTCGCCGTGTTGCTGTTGATTCCATTTGGGCCAGTGATTGGCCTGTTGTGGCTGTTGGTCAAATGTGGTTCTCCTGGACCCGGTTTCTATCGCCAACGACGCGTCGGTCAGGACGGGCGGACTTATACCATGCTGAAGCTACGAAGCATGCGGCAGGATGCCGAGGTTGGCACCGGCGCCGTTTGGTGCACGACCAATGATCCGCGGGTCACTCGTTTCGGACACATGCTACGCACGTTTCACCTGGATGAGTTGCCGCAGTTGATCAATGTGATAAAAGGCGAGATGTCGCTGGTCGGCCCGCGACCGGAACGTCCCGAGTTCGTCGAAGTACTTGCCGAAAAGATTCCCGAATACAGAAACCGACTGGCAGTGCCGCCCGGGATCACCGGGCTGGCGCAGCTCAATTTGCCGCCAGACACCGATTTAAATAGCGTACGGCGGAAGCTCATGCTTGATTTAGAGTACGTTGAGCAGGCGGGCTTCGGGATGGAAGCTCGCCTGCTCGTCTGTACGGCCACGCGGCTCATCAAGGTGCCCACCATCGGCTTATTCGGCTTGCATCGTAGCCCGAAACTGGAACCGGCAGACGGCCGTGCATCATCGCCTGAGGAGGTTTCGCCCGGCAGTGCGCTGCAGTCCCTTCTACATAGTTCGTCGAACGGCAACGGGCACAAAGCAACCCCGCACGGCCGAAATGGTCATGAGCATCATTCAGACCGTCCGAAGCCTCGCTAACGAAATGGCTGCGATCCAAAACATGTTCACGGTAGACGTGGAGGACTACTTTCAGGTCTCCGCGTTCGAAAGGCACATTCCCCGAGCCAATTGGGATCGGTTTCCCTGTCGGGTAGAAGCAAATACCCACCGCATGTTGCGGCTGCTCGAGCGCCAACAGGTGCGGGCGACTTTCTTTGTGCTGGGTTGGGTGGCCAACAAGTTTCCACAGATCGTGCGGGAGATTCACCGCGGTGGTCACGAGGTTGCTTCTCACGGCTATTGGCACCGCCTGGTCTACGAGCAGACTCCAGAAGAGTTTCGGCGTGACGTGCGATCGTCGCGCGACACACTCGAGCAGATTGTGGGCGTACCGGTAACTGCGTATCGCGCGCCGAGCTTCTCTATTACTAAGCGATCGCTGTGGGCCCTTGAGATCCTCGTGGAAGAGGGATTCACCGTCGACTCGAGCATTTTTCCGGTCTACCACGACCGCTACGGGATTCCCGACGCCAAGCCCCACGCTCACGAAATCGCCACCGCCGCCGGCCCGATTTGGGAGGTGCCCCCCTCGGTTGCACGCGTGGCCAAGATCAACATTCCACTGGGAGGCGGCTATTTTCGGCTCTACCCCTGGTCGGTCACTCGCGCCTGCTTGCGGCACATCAACGAGCGAGCGAGACAGCCGTTCATGTTCTACGTCCATCCGTGGGAGATCGATCCGCAGCAGCCAAGAATGGGCCTCGGCTCCCGTGCCGCGCGATTCAGACACTACGTCAATTTGACAACGACTGAACACAAACTGAAAACTCTGCTCCGAGACTTTTCATTTGCGCCGCTCCGCGATTGTGCGAATAGCGCGGTTGCAACCACCACTGCTACAGCAGCTTTCTGACATGAAGTCGCAAGTCGGCAATCTGGAACTCGCAACCGAGTTGTCATCTGGCCCTGCCTCGAACTCGATGCATGGCGCCGGTGATAAGACGCTTGACGAAAAACAACTCCCGACGATAGCGGTCATTGTGCCGGTTCGCAATGAGGAAAAATTGATCGCTCGCACGATCGACTCGCTCCTCGGACAAGATTACCCAAGAGACCGCTATGAATTGCTGGTAGTAGACGGTCGCTCGACCGATCAGACCCGAGAGATCGTAGCGCAGTATGCATCGCGAACCGAGTGCTTGCGTCTACTCGACAACCCCAAGCAACTCTCAAGTGCGGCACGCAACATCGGCATCCGGGAGTCGATGGGGGAAATCGTGCTGGTGATTGACGGACACTGCGAAATCGATGATCGGCAGTATCTGCGGGAAATCGCCCATGTTTTTTCCAGCAGTGGTGCGGACTGCATCGGGCGTCCGCAGCCGCTGGACGTGAAGGACGCCACGACCCTGCAGCGGGCCATTGCGGCAGCCCGCAGTTCTTGGCTTGGTCACCACCCAGGTTCGTACATCTACTCGAGGACAGAAGGCTACGTGCCGGCCCAGAGCGTGGCCGTGGCCTACCGGCGGAAGGTATTCGACCAGGTGGGGCTGTTCGACGAACGGTTTGACGCGTGTGAGGACGTGGAACTCAATACGCGAATCGACCAAACCGGCCTCCGGTGTTTTTTTGTTCCCCATGTCGCGGTTCATTATCATCCACGCAGCAGTTTGCCCGGATTATTTCGGCAAATGGTGCGCTACGGCCGCGGTCGGGTGCGGCTGGCGTCTAAGCACCACTCGACTTTGTCTGTCGGGTCGTTCTTGCCAGCCGCTTTCTTGCTCGCAGTGATCGCGTGTCTACCGCTTTGCCTCGTTTCAGCTTGGCTGTCCACTATCTACTTCGCTACGTTGGCCGCATATGGTGGCGCGATCGGTACTGCATCCGTCTCCGGCGTGATTCGCTCGCGCTCTCTGCAACTGCTTCCATTGCTGCCAGTAGTTTTCGTTACCCTCCACGCCGCCTGCGGCTGGGGCGTGTTAAGCGAATTTGTGCGAAGGCAGTTCACAACAGACCCTTTGCCAGGAAGTGAAGAGTTATCATCCCCCGCCCGGTCAGACAATTTGGCATCGGTTCCAGAATAGTGGCTGATCGCAAACCCATGAACGTTGTTGTGGTGGACGAGGAGCTCCCTTATCCGCCGAATTCCGGAAAACGCCTCCGTACTTTAAATCTCGTCACGCGATTGGCCCGCCGGCACCGGATCACATATCTAGCTCATCGCAATCAAGATCCTATCGAAGCAATTGAGGCAGAAACCTACCTGCGAAACCACGGCATTGAAGTGATCGTTGTCGACCCCCTTGATTTGCCTAAGTCTGGGTTGAAGTTTCATGGTCGACTGGCCGCCAACTTGTGTTCCCCGCTGCCATACTCAGTGCAAAGTCACAAGAGTGCGGCCTTGCAAAGGGCGGTACGGCGGCTCAGCGAGACTGGTAACGTTGATTTGTGGCACGTGGAATGGACGCCGTACGCCGAGAATATCCGCAAAATCGTGCGTAAGCCCTGGGTGGTGATGGCCCACAACATCGAATCCCAAATCTGGCAGCGTTATCACGAAACGGAAAGTAATCCAGTAAAGCGATCGTTTATCGCTCATCAACTAAAGAAATTCCGGCGGTTCGAAAGAGCGGTCTTTACTCAGGCGAGTCGAACGATCGTTGTAAGCGAATCGGATGCCGACTTGGCACTTAGGTGGTTCAGCATCAAGCGTCCGGAAGTTGTTAGCAATGGCGTGGACATCGAGTACTTTCGTCCAACGAGAGTAGAGCACAACTCAGACACCGTTCTGTTCTTGGGATCCCTTGATTGGCGACCAAATCAAGATGCCGTGCGTTGGTTACTCGACGATATATTTCCTCAGCTAGTCTCGCAACGCCCCGGTATTCTGCTATCAATTGTCGGTCGCAATCCTCCGCGCTGGCTGTCTGACGCTGTGCATCGACGGCCCGGAGTGAAACTGCATGCTGACGTGCCTGATGTGCGACCTTACCTCGCTGCCACATCGGCAATGGTTGTGCCGCTACGGATTGGCGGCGGCACGCGGCTAAAAATTCTAGAGGCCGCAGCGGCCGGAGTACCAGTTGTCTCGACAGCAGTCGGCGCTGAAGGACTCTCGATGCTTCCCGGAGATCATTATCTTCAGGCGGACTCTACGGGGACACTCGCCGCTGCGCTGGTTAGAATTCTACAGAACCCCAATTCGTCGTATCAGATGGCTTGCAGTGCACGGCATCACGCCGAGATGCACTATGCTTGGCCAGCTATTGCCGACAACCTTGAGCGCATTTGGGACGCGTCCGCAGGAATCTATGTTCGCTGCGGCATTGATGCGACCGGAGGAACTGTCCGAACTCGATGAATCTTGTAAATCTAACGTCGTCCAGATTCTTCGGGGGTCCGGAGAGGCAGATGCTTGAGCTTGCTTCGGAACTGCGCGACCGTTGCAATACCGTCTTCGCCTCCTTCTCCGAAGGCGGTCTGTGTCAAGGTTTTCTCGAACGAGCACGCGCACAAGACTTTAAGGCGGTGGCAATTGCCAATGACACACCTCATCTGTTCGCCGCAGGTCGAGAGGTGCGCTCGCTATTGCGCTCCGTGCCTGCCGATATGCTTATTTGCCATGGATATAAGGCGGGCTTCCTTGGCTTGTTTGCTGCTCGGCAAGTCGGCATCCCCGTCGTGGCCGTCTCGCGAGGATGGACTGGCGAGAGTGCTAAGATCCGACTCTACGAATCAATTGACCGCCGCATCCTGCGCTGCATGGACAGGGTGGCTTGTGTTTCGCACGGACAAGCGGCCAAAGTGCGGTGCGCAGGTGTGCGACAGGACCGAACGGTCGTCATCCATAACGCCATTCGTTGTGAGCGGTTCGATGCTCCCAATAAACTTGGTCGCGGTGAATTAGAGTCCTTGCTTCCCGCACCAGTTCGCTTGATTGTAGGTGCCGCTGGCCGGCTGAGTCCTGAAAAGGGATTCGACGTTCTGGTAGATGCAGCCGCTGATGTGCTTCGTTCCACGCCCGATGTGGGATTTGTTCTTTTTGGCGATGGTCCTCTCCGCGAGTCGTTGCAGCGACAGATTCGATCACTAGGACTGGAATCGTGCTTTATCCTGGGCGGCTTTCGGCACGATCTGGATACATTGCTGCCATGTTGTGACCTGTTCACATTACCATCGCATACCGAAGGCCTTCCAAATGTTGTCCTTGAAGCACTTGCTGCCGGCGTGCCCACGGTGGCAACTTCTGTGGGAGGGACTCCGGAAGTTCTCGAAGACGGCATCAACGGATACTTGGTACCCGCCGGCGATCCAATCTCCCTGGCGTCTCGCCTGAGCCAATTGCTTGCAAATGCTTCACTCCGCAATCAAATGGCAGTTGCCGGTCGAGAACGCGTGCGTCAATCGTTTTCCTTCAAGGCGCAGGCAGACGCCTATCTCCGCCTGTTTTCTGACATGCTTCGACTGAGTTCACGTGAAGGATTGTCACTTGCTGCGGCACGCTGAATCATCCGTCGATTCAAATGATACGTCTAGCAAGACCGCTGGCCCACGTCCAATCCGGGCTTGCTACCTGATCGATGGGCTTGCCATTGGCGGTACTGAGAAGCAACTTTTGGCTTTGATTTCAAATCTTGACCGCAGGCGAGTCCAACCGTACCTTTGCCTGCTTGACGGCAGCAGCCAGTCATCGCGTGCGCTCGAGCCCCGAGATTGCCCGGTGTTGCGTCTCGAAATCCGATCTCTAGCAACCTTTCATGCGGCGCGGCAAGCTTGGCGCTTTGTTCGTTGGCTGCGAAAATCGCAGATCGACTTGGTGCAACTGCATTTTCCAGACAGCACCTACTTTGGAGCCCCGTTGGCGAGGCTCGCCGGTGTGCAATGCATCCGCACCCGGCGCAACACGGGGTACTGGCTTACCCGCCGCCATCGCTGGTTGGGACGAATCGTTTCTCGATTGGTCGATGGAACCATCGCTAACAGCGAAAGCTGCCGCCAGGCAGTCATCGAACAGGAGGGAGCGCGCCCCGAAAGCGTCCACGTGATTCCCAACGGCATCGACCTCGATCGTTTCCATCCCAGGGATCGCAGCAGTCCCAGCAATTCGGTAGCCCGCAAGCGGGTTGGCATCGTGGCCAATCTTAGGCCCGTCAAGAACCTTGACCTCTTCTTGCGCGCCGCGGCAATCCTGAAGGAGCGGTATTCCGACCTGACGTTCTGCATCGCGGGAGACGGTGAATTGCGACCACATCTAGAGGAGATCACCCGCCAGCTCGGGCTCGACGAATGTGTCCACTTCGCCGGTCGCGTCGATGACATTCCCAGCTTGCTGAACACGTTCGACGTAGCCGTGCTGACCTCCGATTCCGAGGGGTTCTCCAACGCACTCCTCGAGTACATGGCGGCGGGACTGCCAATTGTGGCAACGGATATCGATGGCACTCGCGAGGTCATCGAACACGGCGTGAACGGACTCTTGGTGCCGCCGGACAACGCCGACTCCCTAGCTCACGCGATCGAGAACCTCTTAGTTGATCCTACGATTGCCAGTCGACTCGCTCTAAAGGCACTGCAGAAGTCGCGGCAGCGCTATAGCCGCGCAACAGAATTGCACAGATATGCGTCCGTCTATCAGGAACTGTTCGACAAACCGCGTTCATGACAAATGGCACCGCGCTAAGTTGCCATATTAACTCTGTATAGTGATGCGATCTTCACAGAAATGATTACCGGCGATGAAGCTGTGACCATCCAAGCAGCCGAACGTGGTAATGCCAGAAGAACGAGTCTTCGCGAAATTCAAGACGATTGGAAGCTTTTGGACTCCGATCACCGTAACTGTGCGTCGCAACCACATACACGGCTTCTATCTCATGAGCAATTCACTCCAGTTGACGGGTTCCATGTCGACTACATACCCGCAGGTACATGTGTCCACTTCCTCCGCTTTGTACCGTGTCTCTACAGCGTTGCGTACGCAATAAGGCTACTTTGGCGCTGTCGGGGCGATAGTGTGTTGATTGTGAATGGCGGCTCCTCACTCTGGTTCAGCGTAGGGCTTCTAAACCGTCTACTGTTTCATTGGCGGCGACGAGTGTTGCTATGGGATATTTTCGTGGAAATGAATCGGCCGTGGAAAAAGCGAATCGTACAGATCGCAATACAAGGCATAAGATTAAGCGTGGTGTGGTCAAAGCCGCAAGTCGCCACACACGCTGCTTATCTGGGTATACCAGAGGACCGTTTCATCTTCTTGCCATTCAAAGCGAATCACTCCAAAGGTCCAGTGTATGATTTGTCGATCGGCGCCTTCATCTTTTCGGGTGGCAACGGAAAACGCGACTACCAGACTTTGATTAACGCGGTGAGAGATACCGGAATCCCGGTAGTCATCAGTGCGACGGCCCAAGAGGTGCGAAACCAAATAGAGCGGTTACCAAATGTGATCGTACTGGGAGCACCGGAGCCCGCCTTCGCACAGTTACAAGCCGCATCGAGTTTTGTCGTCATCCCAATGGTACATACTGGGCTAAAGGGAGGTGGGGAGGCGAACTTCTGCAATGCCATGTGGCACGGGAAACCCATCATTGCGGCCGACAGTATCGCGGCCAGCGACTACATTCTCGACGGGCAAACTGGCTACATCGTGGCTTCTGGGGATGCCGAAGCACTCCGTATGCGGATACTTGAGCTTTGGAATGACCCCGACCAACGGCGCCGCCTTGGAGAAGCCGCTCGTCGACATGTGATCCAGAACTTCACGCACGACAAGTTCATTCGGAGGCTACTTCGGCTCGCACTGGTGTTCGCCGACGAGACAGGTCATTCCAGGACATGAGCGGCGGGCTCGCCGCGAGTAGATCTTCCGGGGTCAACGATTTCAACTATGCATTGGCTGTTAGTCGGCTACATGTGGCTCTATATCCACCGGCCCTTTGAGGTCTGGCCGTGGCTTGGTGCGTTGCGCGTTGAGCGAGTATATATGCTGGTGACGCTTGGTTGCTGGTTTCTATCGGCCAACAAAGGATGGACTCGCAATCGCTTGAATCTCGCCTTCGCAGCATTCTTTCTGTCGTTTCTCGTCGCGTGGATACTGAGCCCCTATCATGACGCGGGTACACTAGCCGTGGACGAGTATTGGAAGACCGTCGTATTCTATGTGTTGGTTGTATCCTGTATCCGCGACGAGAAGAAACTTAAATTCATCGTCACAGGCTTTCTAGTCTGCATGGCCCTCTACATGACGCACAGTCTGTGGGAGTATGGCAATGGGCGCTATGTATGGCGGATGGGTACGGCCCGAATGGTCGGTATAGACAACACTCACGGAGATCCGAATGCATTCGCCGCGACCGTGGTCTATGCTCTTCCCATGACTATCCCGTTCTGGCGAACCTTGCGAACTTGGCGCGACGCCACTTTACTTGGCATCTACACTGCTCTTACTATCACGTGCGTCATGCTTACCGGGTCAAGAGCTGGTTTTGTCGGGCTGTCAGTGGGCATGATTGTCCTGGTGACCATGTCGCGCTATCGCTGGCGTGTTGGAATCGCCGTCGCTTGCCTAGCTCCGCTCGTATGGGTGACGCTGCCCGAAGATCGACAAAACCGCTATCTCACGCTCTTTGATTCCGGTCGCGGTCCCGCAAACGCTCAGGCCTCCGCGGAATCGCGGAAGAATTCTTCAAAATTGCAATTGAGCTTTGGAAGCAGCGACCCTTGTGTTCGTTCGGTCCTGGTTCCTTTCCCTTGAGCAGCGGAACTGGAATGCAGGTGCATTCACTATATGGCCAGTTGTTGGCAGAGGTTGGCATCATCGGCATGATCGCATTTGCGGGCGTGATCGCGGGCGTAGTATTGAATGCTCGCGACAGCTCTCGTTGTTGCTCGGGTACTCCGTGGAGGGAGAGGGGATTTTGTTTCTGGGTCTCGGCGTCGGTTCTGGCTTCGGCGCTCTTGATGCTGATCTTAGGGATGGCAGGGCACAATCTCTATCGGTATACATGGATCTGGTACGGCGCATTTCAGGTGACCGCCCTGCATTGTTCGCGCCGGCAACTGTTCCAGGCGCATTTCGACCTAGTGTAGTGTCTGCGAAATAACGGGCTTTAGGATTCCCGGTGTTTTCCGGGGGATTCTCGCTAGCTAGCGGCCAATGATGTGCGTCTGCATAAAACCCCATCTGATTGAGCCACTACACTAGAACTAGAATCGGTAACTGCCTACGGAGAACTTGCGCCAAGCGTCGTGAAATCAAGGTGATCATGGTGATTGGGATCATAGCGGCGCTGGATGCGCTGGTTGGTTCATAATCTTTGCTATTCCGGTGGCGACGGCACAGCCCGCTAGTGTAGTGAATCGAGTTGTTGGGTATTTATAGCAAGTGACTTCTGCTGGGCTTTTCACACGAATGCGATCCCGCCGAACGGTTCAACGTCCATATTCGAGCTTTTCAAAAGGCCCCGGATTAATGCGTCACTACACTAGGCTGCAACAGTGCCGCTAAAAAGGCTGAGTGCAATTATCGGGAAGCCGCAGTTGATCCGCTTAGGTCATACTTTGACTCTTTTCTACGGAAAGGTTACACCGCCACTTCCCGGTCGATGGCAGATAGTCTCGTCGCTGATCCGAGTATTCGGTCTGCGACGTGCGCATGTTGTTGTTGCAAGACGCCGCGGCGTATGGTTTCGTCTCGACCTAGCGAGCTATCTCGATGTACTGCTTTATTATTCTGGATATTATGACTACGCCGAAACACGATTTATCGAATGTAACTTAAAAGCAGGTGACGTCTTTTTCGACGTGGGTGCAAATGTGGGATACTATACTATGCTCGCCGCGAGAAAGGTGGCCCCCATAGGGGAAGTACACGCATTTGAGATCTCCGCCCAAGAGATCACACAGCTGAAGGCGAATGTGGCGCTCAATGACTTCGCCTCCGTAGTGTGCATCAACAGAACTGCGATCTCGGACTTCGTCGGTGAGGTACCTATTACGCCGACATTTGGTGCTGGTACGACGTCAATCGATGTCGAACGGCGGTACCTTACAGACTCAGTTCCGACAACCACCTTGGATCAATACGTACGCGAGAAAGGGATTCGGCATGTGGAATTCTTAAAATGCGACATAGAGGGTGCCGAACTCATGATGCTGCGCGGAGCACATTCACTACTAGCACATCTGCGTCCGGTGATCTTAATCGAACTGTGTCCGAAAGCACTTGCTCGGTTCGAGGCGTCGGTTAGGGAGATTCTGTTTCAGTTGGACTATCATGAGTACGGCCTATATTGTCTTACAAAGTCATTGATAGGGATCCAACTCAGGAAGATGATGGAGAGTGATGAGCCCAGAGGCGAAGACTTCGTAAATATCGTTGCTATTCCACGAGAGAGACTCCCACAAAACTCTGAGCGATTGCCGCTTCGGCTTCCGGATCGCGCGTGACGCACGTGTTTAAAAGCGTGCGATGAATCGTCGCTTCAAGCGCATTCGCGAGAAGTGTCGGACTCAGAACGTGTCTTCAAATTGCCTGAATCAATGAAAAACGCTACGACTCCGCACCTTGGATTATCAAGTCAAGGAAGACGGAGCCATAGCGATGAGCGAGCATTATCCCAGCGACCTGACGGACGGACAATGGCAGTTGATTCGGCCCCTGTTGCCGAGGCGGGCCAAGCGTGGTCGGCCACCGATCGACCGGCGAGAGATTCTCGATGCGGTGCTGTATGTGGTGCGCACGGGCCGCCAGTGGAGACAGCTGCCGCTCGACTTTCCGAAGTGGAAGACCGTCTACACGGTGTTCCGGCGATGGCGCATGGCCGGCCTCTGGGAGCAGATTCACAATGTGTTGCGGCAACGGGTGAGACGGGGTGTTGGCAAACGAAGCAAGCCCACCGCAGCGATCCTCGATAGTCAGTCGGTGCGCACTGCCGAAGGCGGCGAACAGCGGGGTTATGACGCAGGCAAGAAGATTACTGGTCGCAAGCGGCACCTGGCCGTTGACACCTTGGGCCTGGTGTGGGCGGTCGTCGTGCATGGGGCGGACTGGCAAGATCACGAGGGAACTCACTTCGTGCTTATGCTGCTAAGCCAACGATGCCGCCGCCTCAAGGTCGTGTTCGCCGACAGCGCCTACGGCCGTCCGGGGCTGCCCGACTGGGTTCGCACGACCTTCGGCTGGCTTTTACAAACGGTCCTCCGGCCGGCGACGGCCAAAGACTTCGTCGTATTGCCGAAACGTTGGATTGTGGAACGCACCTTCTCCTGGATCGCTCGCCACCGCCGACATGCCCGCGACTACGAACGGAACACCGAAACGAGCGAAGCAATAATCCACATCGCCATGATCAGCCTCATGGCCCGCCGACTCGCCCGACAAAACTAATTTGAAGACACGTTCTCAGGCCCTGGCTGCCTGAGCTTCTTTATCGTTGACAGCCCGATTGATACGCTCTGCGAGGTCGCGAACGTTTGTTGCGTCGTTCCGCTGCCGAGACGTGGTGGATTACAGCACGTGCGTGCTACGCAAATGTATGAGTGCATAACACTACGGGTGTTCTCCGTCGGAAAACTCTGGCACAGCCCAAGAGTCACGGTGTGACAATCGGAATGTATTCGTCCTCACACGCTATCCTCCCGACCACTGCGAAGCAGGCTCGCAACATCCTGTTCGCGTCGCAGTATTGGCCAGCGGACAAGTTGCGTGAGGTACAGTGGGCCAAGCTAGAGACGCTTCTTAGGCATGCTTATGAGTCGTGCGAGTTTTATCGACAGCGACTGAACAAACTGGGATTGCATCCGCGTCGGGATTTCAAGGATTTTGAATGCCTCGGCAAATTGCCCATTCTCACTAAGTCTGAGATACAACAGTCTGCCCGTCGAATGATCTCCACTGATCGGCGAGCCACCGGTATCACGGCCAACTCGACAGGCGGGTCGACTGGGTTGCCTCTGAACTTTTTTCAGGACGACAACTACCGTCTTTGGGCAGATGCGGCCCGCGTCAGGGCATGGAGACGCCACAAGGGCATCTCGCGGCACGCGATTGAGGCCGTTCTCTGGGGGGCCGATCGAGATATCGGGCAGGGGTTTTCGCTAAAATCGGTCGCTAAAAGTCTACTGCGCTACCGTATGCTGCAACTGAACACGTTTGATCTCGATGGCGTCACGATAAAAAAATACTTTCGCGCGTTTAACCTAGTCCATCCGCAGATTCTGCGTGGCTACGCCAGTTCGCTGTTTTTCATAGCGAACTTTGTCGAGGCTAACCAGCTACGTGTCAAAAAGCCACGGATTGTGATTTCGTCCGCGGAGATGCTATGGCCCGCGATGCGGAAAAAGATCTCTTCGGTGTTTGGTGCCGACGTGATCGATTCATACGGCTGCCGCGAGGTGAGCCAGATTGCGACGGAGTGTACCTGCCACCGCGGCCTGCATATTGTCATGGAGAACCAGTATGTGGAAGTGGTTGATGGGCAAATTCTGGTGACCAACTTGAATAACTTCGGCATGCCCTTCATCCGCTACCAGGTCGGAGATCTGGCGGACGGCATCGACACTCAGGCGTGCGAGTGTGGGCGGTACTCCCACCGCCTGGTCGGGCTGAAAGGTCGGGATAACGACAATATCGAACTGCCGGACGGGAAGATCATCAACGGTGAATTCTTTGAGTTCCTGTTCTTTGGCTTCGACACCGTCAAGCAATTTCAGGTCGTGTATTCCCGATCTGAACAACGGCTACGCATGCGCGTCCGAGTAACCGACCGCTCCGAACGGATTGACGAGATGGTGAGGCGGAAGATGGAAGAGTGTTTTGGATTCCGCAATGTAAGCATTGAATTCACCGAGCAGTTTGACAAGACTCCAACTGGCAAATTTCGGTTCGTGTATTCGGTTGACAGTTTTCAGGACTCGTGCCCTAATGTTGGCTGATACGCTAGCCACGAACGTCTACTTGCCGGCCTGGGATCGCTGGCGCGGTAGCAACGCTGGCCGCTATCGCGCTGAGGTGCAATCGGTCCTCTCGGGAAACTCGAAACATGTACGCGAATTTCAGCTGCGTCGATTGCGCGATATCTGCAGGTATGCGTATGAAAACACCGACTTCTATCGTCAGCGGTTTGACGAGCTCGGGATTCATTCCTTTGACAGGTTCAGCCTGGAAGAGTTTCGGCGAATTCCGACGTTGACTAAAACCGACATCCGAGAGCGGCTGAGCGCCCTGCTGAGCAAACGACACTCGGCGGCTAAGCGGTATAAGTCTGCGACCGGTGGAACAACCAGTTCACCCGTCATGTTCTATATGGATTGGCCAGCCCTTGACCGACGATGGGCGGCGACTCACGAGTGGGATCGACGTATTGGTTACGAGCGAGGTCAAAAGATTGCTTGCCTGTGGGGCGCACAGCAAGACTTTAATTCAGCAGCATCTTGGAGAGAGAAATGGTTGAGTCGGTACGTTACACGCACAAAGTTTCTGGCCTCGAGTCCGCTCGATGATGGGATCTTGGGCGGCTACTACGAAACGCTCGCCCGTTGGAAGCCAAAATTCCTGCAGGCGTATCCGACGCCACTCGCGATATTTGCAGATTTTCTTGTTCGGAACCAGTTGCGTCTGAACATTCAGAACATTTCTGTCACCGCCGAGCCACTGCTTCGAAGTCAGATCGAGGTTATTACTGAGGCGTTTGGCTGTAGGCCATACAATTGGTACGGATCGCGCGAATCGGGCCGAATTGCCACAGAATGCGAATGCCATGCGGGAATGCACGTGAATGTCTACGGCGTTTTCGTTGAAATCGACGGACAAGGCGACTATCCCGACTCCAGCATGGGACGGATCGTGATTACAGACTTATGGAATGTCGCGATGCCAATGATTCGTTACGAAATTGGTGACGTCGGCACGATGACGTACGAACTATGCCAGTGTGGATCGGAGTTGCCGCGACTTACATCGCTTGAGGGACGCACCACGGACGCGTTCATTAATTCCGCGGGCCAACGTGTGCCGGGAGTGGCTTTCACAAATCGAATCGTCAAGGACGACTCGACCGTTCGTGAGATGCAGATCATACAAAGGGCGGTTGGGCAATTCGAAGTTCTCGTCATTCCCGGGATGAGTTGGCACGGAGAAAGGTCAAAGCAAGAAATCGCAAGAAAGGTCGGCGAGTTCATGCAGGAATCCACCGAGACGATCGTGTCGGTGGTCGACTCGATCCCACGCGAGCCATCGGGGAAAGTACGATTCTGCAAGTGCCTCATCGATGCTAATAGGCCGCTCCAAGGTTAGCTCACCTGAGAAACGATTGGGAGAGTCGTCTCGATGGGCGGCACTGTTGGCAACGGAACACAAGATGCGATTTAGCGTCGCTGCGCGAACTTTGCTCTGCGTGTCGTCAACAGCGTGCTGGCACACACTCCCCACCGCACAGCACGGCCGCCGAGGCTCACTCTTTGCGTTCCGCGCAGGCTGGGATGAAAGAAATGCGTGGCACTACACTCAAACGATCTTACTGTCGCCGCGACAAGTCAACATTGTGAAGGGCTGGCGACGGAAAGCGAGGCCCTCGCCGCATGTTGTGGTTTCGCATCAATTGACAATCCTAGGCCTCTTTTAGCTCAACAATGTCTAACTCGCGTAGTTTCCTTTCGAACGCTCTAGTTTATGGCTTCGGCGCGATGGCGATGCAAGTGGCATCGGCCGTGCTTTTGCCGCTCTACACCCACTACCTTTCACCGGCCGATTATGGAACCCTGGATATCCTCCAGCGCACCGGAGATGTTCTCGTGTTGCTCATCCTCGGAAGAGGAATCCAGGTGGCCACGTTCAGCTTCTATTGTCAGGCGAAAACGCCCGATGCGCGTCAGCATGCATTTTCTGCGGTGGCGGTTGTGCTGTGGTCGCTCTTGACTTTTGGCGGTCTGGCGGCCGTTGTGTTGTCGCCTTTGCTGGCATCATGGCTGGGAATTGGAAGTCCGGCGCTCGTGACCCTCGGGATTGCGGTTGTACTTCTCGAAGGTGCCGTGTCGCTGCCACTGGCGCTCATGCAGGCTCGCGTCGACTCCTTCGGATTCGTAACGGTCAATTTACTCATGGCCATCACGAGGCTAACTCTAATCATCGTTGGAGTGGCGGTGCTCGGGTTGGGAGTTTGGGGTGTGCTGGGAGGCACCGTCATCTGCCTAGGAATATTTGGTATCTCGCTGACGATGCGAGAAGTGGCGCGAGGCTTTCCACGGCCAAGTCGCACAACGGCGCACAACGTTCTCCTGTTTGCGCTGCCCCTACTGCCCACGGGACTTCTTGGAATAGGGCTGAGCAGTGCGGATCGCTTCTTTCTGATTAGCTATGACGGAACTGCCGAGCTTGGCGTCTATTCCCTCGGTTACAAATTGGCTGACGTTATTCCACTGCTGGCCACGATGCCGCTGTTCAAAGTGTGGACGGCAATACTATATGAAGTGTTCGGGAGGCCCGACGCAACTCGTGCTGTTGGGCGATATATTTTGCGGATGGTTGCAGTTCGCGTGTTTATCGGGCTAGGAGTATGCCTCTTCAGCGCTGAACTAGTGACGCTGGTAGCCCCGGCAGAATACAGAGCGGCAGCATATATCATTCCGCTCATTACAGTATCGTCAACCTTGCACTTCACATCGAATCTGTTTGAGGGAAGCTTTTGGGCGAAGCGCCAAACGAAATGGAAGCCGTTCATCATGGCCCTGTCCTGCGTAGTCGCTGTGCTTTCCTTTTCTATTCTTGTACCACGATTTGGTAGCGTGGGAGCAGCGGTGTCGCTTGCGATTGCATTTACGGTTCATGCTTGCGTCACATTTGTCGTGACACAGAGAGTTTTCTTCGTTGCCTATGACTGGCGTGCGGTGATCATTGGAACTGCGGCCGCTGTTGGGCTGTATGGAGCAGCTCAGCTATTTGTTGCTACGGGAGCAGCAGGCATACTCCTAAAGGCCGGCTTGTGGATCAGTTGGCCTGCTCTGCTTTGGCAGCTTGGCGTGGTTGATGGTGACGAGGAAGCGTGGGTGCGCCGGCAGTTGGCGTGGAGTTGGCGCATGGCACATAGGTACTTACCGGCGCTGTCTCGCTAGGCCCACGTGTTCCGTCGGACCGTAAGGCACTTCACCGCATAGCGTCTATCTCACAACCGGCCTTGGTGATTCGATGGGATTGACGAGCCTAGCCGACCTACGAAATGCCTCCTGCATACAAGCTCGCCTAATTCACCCGCCAAGGCTGTCTTAGATTTACCATCGGAGCCGGTCTCTACAAGTCGCTAGGACGCAGGCGAGGGTCCGGGAATGGCCGAATCGGAAGTGTGTCACGAAAACGCGGAAGCGGCGTGAGTTTTGGGGCGACGTTTAAGTCCAAGATGGCTTTTGCGGCGATTCGCAGGAACAGGATGACCGCCCAGTGGGGAACTAAAATCAGCAGGACGATTCAAGAACTTCGTCGTCGGGACCCGCTGCCGACAATAGGTACAGTGCAATAATGCCCGCAGTTTGTGTGCTAGCCGAGACTGCGTTCTGGTCTTGCGCTATTATCGTCTTATATGTCTATTTTGGATATCCTCTTAGTCTGCTGTCATTTTGCATGCACCGGCGAGGCCCGACCGACGTGCGTGTGTCGCCGCCACTGCCTAAGATTTCCATTCTCATAGCCGCCTATAACGAGGAGCAGTCGATCGTCGCGACGATCGAGAATAAGCTTGGTCTCGACTATCCTGAAAACCTTCTCGAGATAATCGTTGTGTCCGATGGCTCCACGGATGCCACGGATGAAATGGTGCGGCGGATCGACTCAAAGAGAGTTCGGCTAGTGCGTCAAGAGCGACGGCAGGGTAAGACTAGTGCGCTAAACCGTGCCGTGGCGGTCGCTTCGGGGGACTTTCTGGTCTTCTCGGACGCAAACTCGCTCTATGATCGCTCCGCAGTGCGCGAGTTAGTAGCTGCCATGGCCGATCCTAAAGTCGGCTACGCCACAGGACTGTTGGTTCATCCCAGCCCTGGCGTACCGAGCGTTGGTCGCGCAACCAGTATATATCTACGTTATGAAAACTGGGTTCGGACCCTCGAAACGCGAGCCAGCTCCGTCGTTGGGGTAAACGGCGGCATCGACATTGTTCGGCGCTCCCTGTATTCGTCGATGCGCCCCGATCATTTACCGGACTTTGTACTTCCCTTACGCGTTATTGAGCAAGGATATCGTGTGGTATTCAGTCCTTTAGCAATTGCTCGCGAAGAGGCGCTAGTCGCGGCAAAGGATGAGTACCGAATGCGAGTGAGGGTCAGCCTTCGCTCCTTGCACACACTGTGGGAATTTCGGCAGCTTCTGTCACCGAGGTACGGTTTGTACGCATTTCAACTTTTCGTTCACAAATGGCTGCGCTACCTATCTTTTGTTCCGCTGACGGTACTCGTTGTCAGCAGCGTCTTTCTCCTAGGTCGACCGTTTTACTTCGCAGCCCTTTGTGCTCAGCTTCTGTTTTATGGCGCCGCCGGCTTCGGTTTCGCCTATCGAGGACGGATTAACTCTCGCTGGATGCTTGTTCCTCTATATTTCAGCCTGATCAACGCGGCCGCCGCGGTGGCGCTATTCAAGTTTCTGCGCGGCGAGCGACAGGTTACCTGGACCCCCAGAAAGGGAGCTTAATTCGTGTGCGGAATCGCCGGAATATTCTATTTCGACCCTGGACGAGTCGTGGAGGTAGATGCTGTTAAGTCGATGTGCGACGCAATTGTCCACCGTGGGCCTAACGACGCGGGGTATTGGACGGCAGGCAGCGTTGGGTTGGGTGTACGTCGACTATCGATCATCGACGTAGGCGGTGGGCATCAGCCCATCAGCAATGAAGATGGGACGCTGTGGATCGTATTCAACGGCGAAGTGTTCAACCACGTCGCTCTTCGATCTGAATTAAAGCAACGCGGCCATCGGTTCACAACTACGACGGATACTGAAGTCATAGTTCACCTGTACGAAGAGGAGGGGCAGAACTGCCTACGCCACCTGCGGGGGATGTTTGCTTTCGCTATTTGGGATTCGCGAAAGAATCAACTGTTCATCGCACGAGATCGACTTGGAATCAAGCCGCTCTATTACGCGCTCGGCCACGATTCTTTGCTATTTGGGTCCGAAATCAAGACCATGTTGTCTCGGCCAATGATCTCGCGAAATATGGATTGGACGGCAATTGATGCTTACTTTGCCTACGGCTATATCCCAGCGCCTTTTACAGCTTATAAGTCGATTCGGCAATTGCTTCCTGGACATTTTTTAATCGCGGAACGACGCGGCGTCACTTTGGAACAATATTGGGATCTAGCCATGACGCCAAAGCTGTCAGGGCGACCGGACGACATTGCACAGGAATTCGTGTCGCTCTTCCGAGATTCGGTAAAAATGCGACTGATGAGCGAAGTTCCCTTGGGGGCGTTTTTGAGCGGCGGGATCGACTCAAGTCTAGTTGTTGCCATGATGAACCAAAATGGCGGAGAGTCGACGCGTACCTTTACTATCGGTTTCGGGGGGGATACCGGCAGCTTTCTCGATGAGCGGCCGTTTGCTCGCGAGGTCAGCGCGCGTTACCAAACAAATCACCGCGAATTCTCGGTAATGCCAACGCCCGAGGAAGCAATCGATGCAGCTCTATTCGCTTTCGATCAGCCCTTTGCTGACGATTCATTGATACCCACGCATTCCATTTGTCAAGCAGCTTCAAAAGATGTCACCGTGGCTCTTACTGGTCTCGGTGGAGATGAGAGCTTTGGCGGGTATGAACGCTTTCGCGGTTTCGCTCTCAGCTCGCAATATGATCGTATTCCCCGATTTGTGCGTGACCGAATCCTAGCGCCAGTCGTGCACGGACTCCGAGAGCCACGTAACGGAGAGAATCGCATTAATCACCTGAAGCGATTCGTTGACGGCGCCGGACTTTCCGCAGCCGCAAGATGGCAGAGCTATCAAATGATTGCGAACCGCCAAAGGCGGCGAGCCCTGTACGTGCCGACCGTGGCGCGCGAGATCGATTTCGACGCCGTCGACATGATGGGTACGCGATATTTTGAACAGGTTGACACAGGTGACTTGCTTGACCGCGCACTGTACCAGGACATCAAGATGTACTTACCGGACGATCTTTTGGCTCTTACCGATCGCGTCGGCATGCGGCACTCACTTGAGCTTAGAGTCCCGTTCCTGGATCACAAACTCGTTGAGTTTTGCGCGCGGATACCTACGTCAATGAAACTCCGTTGGGGTCAGAAGAAATACTTGCTACGTCGTGTCGCCCGTGACTACCTCCCGGCCTCAGTAATGAATCATCGCAAGCAGGGGTTCGCATCGCCGATGGCCATTTGGCTGCGCGGCGATCTTCGACCATATGTCGACGCAACTTTGTCGCCCGACAGCGTGGAACGATATCAGGTGCTTAATCCGAGGAAGGTACAATGTGTCCTTCAGAACCACTATCAACGACGTACTCTAAATGACAAGCAAATCTTTTCCATGCTTATGTTCCAGGCTGGCTCGAACGGATTCACACATAACAAGATTGGGTTTGTCCCGACCTCTCCTGTAAGTTCGAGTTTCGCAGTTTTAGGCGGCTAGTGCCGCGATGTTGTCCAGGGCTTGGGTGATTTTTCGACTTCCTGGGCCGGTGAGCGGGAGTGACAAAACCCTTTCGCGGATCGTTTCGCGACGGAGCGTGGCGAGCATGTCAGCGAAGGAAGCGTGGACTTTGGTCGTATACCAGGGACGTTTGAACGCACGGTACCGGCGATGACCTTCCTCGGCGAACCACAACACGACCAGGCTATACAACAGCATCGCCATCGGCGCCGTTCGCTCGACCGCGCGGCGCGTCCAGCCCTGGGGTTCCTCGAAACCCAGCGACTGCTTGCTATCGTGGAAGCTGACTTCCAGGCTCCAGCGCATCGCGTACCAAGACAGCACTTGCTCGGCATCCGCCTGCCAGCACGTCGAGTAGAGTGCCTGGCGTGTTCGTCCGCCCAACAACGGCTCGACGGCCACCACACGCAAGGGCCGCGCGGGAGTCGAGTGCACGCGGGCTTGGCAATCGCACAAACGGACTTCGTCGTGGCGGCCATAGATGTCGATCGTGACGCGTCGAGCCCGCCCTGCCAGCATCGCCTCGGGCGTCGGCAGCAACGCGCCTCGTTTGCGTGGCCGGCCAGGTGCACTTAGCTTTCGCTGGGGCGGAGCGTCATACAGCGGCTGACCTTCACCCCATTTCCTGATCCGCGAGGAATGTTAGAGTTGTTGGAACCTGGCATTTTGACGAGGAGGATTTGGGACCATGGGCAGGAAGCATTGTACGGACGAGCAGATCCCCTTTGCGCTGCGACATTTCCAAAATCAAGTATCCTTGATTGCAGTGTCTGTCAAAGGCGAGAAGGATGAGTAGCAGCCACCTGCAGAAAGTCGCATATGGAGCTCTTGCCGCGCTTGGCACCCCGTCGCTTCTTCGCCGGTATCACCGGGGGAAGGCCGCAGTGCTTATGTACCACAGCATTGTCGATCAATGTCCCATAGCCTGGACTCAGGTTCACGTAGATATGTTCCGCCAGCAGATGGCCTACTTGAAGTCGGCCACGACCGTACTCTCGATGCCTGAACTGGTGTCCGGGCTGACGTCCGGCCATTTGCCTTCGGCGGCTACGGCTGTGACGTTCGATGACGGTTTCAAGAATTTCGCAACCCTGGCACTCCCCATACTGGAAGAATTCGAGATACCGGCGACGGTCTACCTGACAACGTCATTTATCGACGGGCAGAATGAGTTTCAGGGACTAATCTGGCCGGATTATGTCCACGCCATTCTACTGGCGACCAGAAAAGAGCGTCTGGATCTCATGGATCTCTCTTTGGCGTCATTGGATTTATCCTCCGAGGCGTCTCGCCACCGGGCCAAAGCGCTGGTGTGCCAGAAGCTCAAGGCCTTGCCGACCGAACGTCGGTTGGAGTGCATCCAGGCATTGGTTGCTCGTGCGGATACCGTCATTCTCGACCGGCATCGGGAGATGTTTCGGGGTATGAGTTGGTTGGACATTCAGGCAATCGACAAGAAGGGACTGATAGATTTTGGCGCACATACGGTCAGTCACGTGATTCTTTCACAGACTTGCGGCTCAGCCATGCGGAGAGAGATCCTTGACTCGAAAAGGCTGATCGAGGGGAAAGTCGGTCATGCCATCGACCACTTTGCCTATCCGAACGGCACTCCGGATGACTACAATGAGTCCGTATTGGGGGTGGTACGCGAAGCCTTTGACAGTGCCGTCACGACCACGGAACAACTTGTTTTCCCCACGGCTGACCTGTACGAACTGCCCCGCCTCGGAGTCGGATCAGACATGTTCTTTGCCAAGTTCAAATTGTTCGTGTCGGGAATCAAGGAATAGAACAGGTAGGAACACGATGTCAGACCTCAAATTTGAGAGAGTCTCTGATATCACGCGGATCCAGAAACTATACCGCGTTGTACACCCCGATCGTAATTCGGAAAAGTTCGACTGGCTTTGCACCCAGAATCCGTCGGGACCGGCTCTTTCGTATTGTGCGATCAGCGAGGACTCGATTGTCGGTTGTGTTCAGGTCATTCCCCAACAGGTACGTGTGGACAACTCTCTTTGCCGGGTGGCCCAGTTGATTGATGGCATGGTGCTTAAGGAGCACCGGGGACGCAGGATATTCAATAGTCTTCTCAAGGTGGTCTTAGGGGACCTGGAATCGCGTTTCGAATACGTTCTTGGCTTCCCCAACAGTCAATCTCTTGGGTCGTTACTAAATGCCGGCTTCCAGATTCTGACTGCGATGTCGACTTTTGTACTTCCTCTGACGGGCGCCTATCTGGGACGGCGAGTGACGTCTAACCGTCTCCTGCAGGGTGTGCTTGGGCCCACCGCGGCTCCGATTGTGGCTGCCAACCGACGGTTTCGGAAGACCGGCACCGCCTGTTCTCTGGTCGGCCATTCGGACGCCGTGCCCCATCAGGTAACAACCAGTATCAGCGACGTTGACATTCCGCAGTCGGTTGCCCTGGTTCGAGATCATGACTTTATTCACTGGCGGTTTCTGCAGGCGCGACGCAGCAGTATGAGTTGTTGGTTGTCATCCGACAGGAAGCCCATGTCGGTTATATCGTGGTCCGGAATCAGGGAAGAGATCGAGAACTCGTAGATATGCTCGTTCCGAACGATGCCGGAATTATCACGGGCGCCATTCAAACGCTGGCCCGCCAGTCCCGGGCGGCCGGTTTCGAGTCAATCCAGATTCAATGTCCGGCCACTAACTATACCGTACCGGCACTCCGTCACGCGGGATTTCGAGAACTCCCGAATACGGCGAACGTTATCATCCTGCCTCTTTCTGAGCGAGCCAGGAAACTGCAGCCGTCAGAGTACTTCCTGACCCACGCCGATTCCGACTGGATATAGCTCCGGGATACCGAAGCAAGGAAAGGACACGCCAGACCTTTGCAGATAACGTCCTGGATTGTGCGCACAAATTGAAAGGGCAATCCTGGAACTGGTAGAAGTTTGTTTGTGAGAACGAACCCGTACCAGCACGAAAGGACTGGCGTTCTGCCTGCCGATCTTGTTCCGTTTGTACTTGAACAAGAAGTCGGCCCAGCGCGATCGGCGGAAATATCGCACACGTCCTGAGTTGGCCGTGGAGATGCTGTGGATAGTGTGCGGACACCGTGCAAACCGCCGTTTTCACGTGCTGGCCGATAGTGCCTATGGCGGACAGAGCGTGCTCGGCGAACTGCCGCAGAACTGCGATCTGACCAGTCGCTTGCTGCTGAACGCGCGGCTGTATGACGCTCCGCCCCAGCGAAAGCCAGGTGCACCTGGTCGGCCACGCAAACGAGGCGCGTTGCTGCCGACGCCCGAGGCGATGCTGGCAGGGCGGGCTCGACGCGTCACGATCTCACGATCGACATCTATGGCCGCCACGACGAAGTCCGTTTGTGCGAAACGCGTTTAGCTCGGCGTCACTCGACTCCGTGAAGTAAAGCGGACTGAGCCTGCCATGACGATCGGGCAAACTGGGCGGAATTGAAGTCAATGGGGGAGCAAAGGCAGACGATGAAGAACCCACAGAGTGAAAAAACATGCTATGTTTAGGGTTTGAGAAGTTCGTCGCATTGCGGCTCTGTTTCCTGGCATACGTTCTAATCCCAGTCTGCCCGTCTGCCTCTTGTCTTCGTACTGCTGCAAGCGACACATCTTTAGCCGATGTTGAACTTAGGCCTCCCGAGGATGTCGGAGAACCTGCCTTGCCAAGGAAGCAGTTTCGCATCTGGAGCGGCAAGAGGACAAAACGTTCTGCCTTCAGAGCGTCCAACTTGCGATTGGAACATCTTGAGTCTAGGCATCTATTGTCAACGATGCCACTCGAAGCCGCAACTTCATCCGCCGAGCAATCTCAGTTGCCGCCTCCGGAATTCTTGTCAGGCGACCCCGCACCGCTTGACTCCCAAGGGGCTCCGGTTGTCCATGCGGGATCGGACCAAGTTGCAGTTGTTGCTGCGACAAGCATCATTGATATCGATCAAGCTTGGTTGGACGCCCGGGGAGCGGGGCCCTACTACCTGGACCAGCCAGGAGCAACCTATGTGCTGCAAACGGATGTCACCACGGACGGAACGGCATTTGCGATTATCGCGAAGGATGTTGTCTTCGACCTCAATGGGCACAAGATTACTTATGACGATGCCACCCCAATCACCATACCCAATGGCAGTTTCGAAGCTGGTGCCGGTGTGGTGGCAAGTGGTTGGGACTTTACGCGCCGCGCCCGGCGCATTGCGCTTTCAGGGTGTCTGGCTGCACAACGAGATCTATGACGGCAACTACTCGCTGAAGTTTGCACTGCCCAACGGCGATCAGCACATCACCTCGACTTCAACCATTACGCTGGAGGCCAACACGACCTATAGCCTATCGGCGATGTTCGAGTACGGCGGGCAGGGTGATACGGCAAATCCTGGCGTGAATGGCTACGTGAGACTTGTTGGCAACGGGGGCACCACGCAGGAAGTGAGTTGGAATGGGACGAACTGGCGAGGTATTCAGCTTCAGGAGGGGACATTTACTACCGGCGCGACCCCGGAAACCTGCTACGTGCAGGTGGGGATCGAAGGTGGCGCGGCGCTGGATCCCGCGATTGCCAAGCCGTTCTACATTGACGACCTAAAGATCCAGCGAACCAAGACCTACGGTGTTGTCGTTTCCCCCAAGAACTGGAATCCGGGTGAGACTCCCGACGTCAAGCAATACGGGCCTGCTACGAACGCCGTTGTCAGAAATGGGACGCTTGTCCAAGCAGCAGACGGAGCGACGTCGGCGCACGGCGTATTCATTTACAGTGAGCCTGGTGTCGCGATTGACAATTTGAACATCACCATCAACGGCGCCAACTCTTCTGCGATAGCGGGCAAGGACACTTTCAATCAGCCGGTAGTGATCGGCAACAGTTCGCTCACCAGCAATGTGGAAACCATCACATCGCGAGACAATTTCGATGGCGCGGTAGTGAAAGGATTGGTCGGTACTTTCCACAACAACACGATCAACAACGGACCGCACGCCGGTTTTGCCACTGGGGGCATCGGCTCGCCATCCACTATTTATGGCAACACGATCCAATTGAAGACCAAATACACGAACGCGTTCGCGATCGTGGCCACCGCCGGCAGTCAAGTACATGACAACGTGATCAATTGCGGCACAGGAGAGTACACGGCTCGCGGGATCGCCGTGGCAGGCGGAACGATTGCGCTGCCAGGCAGGATTTATGACAACACGATTCACGTTCAAGAGCTTGCGAATAATCAAGAGTACGAAGGTGTCAATGCCTACGGTGCCTATGGAATCCAGCTCGAAAACGTCAGCAACATGGAAGTCTACGGCAATAACGTTTACGCACACGGCGACGTTCACAAGGCGTATGCGTTCCGTTTGAACAACTATGGCGGTTACACGTCTTCGAACGTCTCCGTCCACAACAACACCTTCCGCGCGATTTCCAATGGGGCAAGGGCGGCGACGATCAAGTTGGACGGGGCAACGACCGATGCAGTGACGTTTGCGGATAACACGCTAGTCACCAATGACGGTATCGTGGGAGAATCGACTGGGTCGGTGTTGGACCTGGTACGTTCGCATGTGGTCGTTTCCAATCCGGTCGCCACTCCGCATGTGTTTACCGCGTACTATTGGCCCAATCAAAATCTACATACACAGATTTCACTGATCGACACAACCTTCGAGGACGCCGCCTCGAAGCAATATCTTGCTGACGCGATTGTGAAAGACTACGGAGCTGGCAACCCCGACAACCGGATGGCATTTTCGGTAAAGTGGACTACCACTGTACGGGTCATCGACTCTGACGGCGCGGCCGTGGCCAATGCTCGCGTCACGGCCACCGACAAACTGGGAAACCAAGTATTTTCTGGGTCCACCGACGCCCGCGGCCAGGTTGTCGCTGTTCTAACGGAGTTTCAAACGCAAGGTGCCACCAAGACGGGCTACAATCCCTTCACAGCAATTGCCAATGTCAATGGCCAACAAGTTCAACGACAACTTACCGCAGACCAGACACAGACAGTTAATCTTCAAGTCAACGTCACGGCGGTAAACGATCCGCCGTCTGGGACGAACAAGATCATCACCACGCTGGAGGACACGGCGTATACATTCTCCGCAGCCGACTTCGGCTTCAGCGACCCCAATGACTCGCCAGCGGGCAGTCTGGTGGCGGTGAAGATCACCACGCTGCCCGCGGCTGGGTCGCTGAGTGACAACGGTGTGGCAGTCTCTGCAGGGCAGTTCATTGCGGTGGCCGACATCACAGCCGGCAAGCTCAAGTTTGCTCCCGCAGCCAATGCCAACGGTTCGAGTTACACGAGCCTCACCTTTCAAGTGCAGGATAACGGCGGCACGGCCAACGGTGGCAGCGACCTCGATCCGACGCCGAACACCATTACCGTCAATGTGACTGCGGTGAACGACGCACCGTCCGGCAGCGACAACACGATCACGACGATCAGCGGGGTCGCGTACACTTTGAAGGTTGTCGATTTTGGTTTCAGCGATCCTGGTGATTCCCCGGCCAACGCATTGCAAGCGGTGCGAATTGCCAGTCTGCCGGGCGCGGGTGCCCTGACATACAACGGCGCGGCCGTCTCTATCGGGCAGTTCGTCTCCGCGGCTGATATTGCGGCGGGCAAGTTGCAGTTTACGCCGGCGGCCGACGCGCAGGGGTCGAACTATGCCAGCTTTACATTTCAGGTTCAAGACGACGGCGGGTCCGCCAATGGCGGAGTGAACCTCGACCCAAGCCCCAATACGATCACTATCAATGCCGTGCTGGCGTCCAGTGGCATCATGGGATTCTGGCATTTTAACGAAGCTTCGGGTTCAACGGCCCATGATTCGTCCGGCAAAGGCAATGACGGCACCCTGCAACAAGGGGCCTCTTTCGGTGCCGGACAAAACGGCAATGGCCTGATTATGGGAACCGCAAGTCAGTCGACTTTGGTGCCCAACTCATCAAGTCTCAATGTTACTCAAAACATCACCATCGCCGCCTGGATCGCGCCCTACACGACCGGAACCCAATCGGTGGTGCAAAAGTCGACCGGAAACGTGAACGGTTATGAGTTGTCGCTGAGTAACTCGGGAACGGTATTCGTACGCTTCAACCAGGCCAGCTCGGGCAATTCATTCCGCTTGGATTCGAATTCTACTTATCCGACCAATGGCACCACCTGGATGCACGTCGTGGCCACGTACGACGGCACCACGATTCGCATGTACATCAACGGCCAACTGGAAGCGTCAAAGGCGGCCGTGTTCACGATCAATGCCAATAACCTCGGGTTGGGAATCGGAGCCGATCCCACCGGCAGCCGTGGCATGCGGGGCCGGATTGACGACGTCCTGATTGCCAATCGGGCACTCGATCCCAGCGAAGTGACTGCCCTTTACGCGGGAGATTTCCCACCGGGAATCGCTACCAACCAGCCGCCCACGGTGAGTGCAGGCTCGGATGTTAGCGGACAGGCGGGCGTGGCCATCGCGCTAGGCGGTTCGGTGTCGGACGACGGGCTGCCCAGCCCGTCCAACTTAATTACCCAGTGGAGCACGGTTAGCGGGCCAGGCAGCGTCAGCTTTGGCAACGCCGCGGCCCCATCCACCTCGGCGACGTTCAGTGCCGAGGGTGTGTACGTATTGCGGCTGACCGCCTCGGACGGCGAACTCAGCGCCAGCGACGACGTAACCGTCACCGTATCGCCAACCAGCGATTCCACTGGCCTCGTGGGATTCTGGAACTTTTTGCCGGGCTTCGGGGCGGCGTACCCCAGCCAGATCGGCAACCTGGGCAGCTTGCAAGGGGGTGCCACGGTCAGCAGTAACGGCCGGCTCAACCTCAACGGCTCCGGACAGAGCTACGTCGTGCCAGACGTTCCCCAATTGCAGATCGCCGATGCGATCACGATCACGGCATGGATCAAACCCAGCGCCAATGGAACGCAAACCATCGTCAGCAAAGCAGCCAGCAACGCGACCGATGGCTTTGAACTGGGCCTGAGCAACAGCGGCACGGTGTTCGTGCGTTTCAACCAGGCCAGTTCAGGTGACACGTATCGCGTTGATTCGACGTCAAGCTATCCGACCAACGGCAACACCTGGCTGCACGTGGCCGCCACCTACGATGGCTCGACCATTCGGCTGTACATCAATGGCCAGCAGCAGGCCAGCAAGGCAGCCACATTTGCGATTGGCACGAACAACCTGGCGCTCACTTTCGGCTCCGGCAATGGTGGCACCACCTCGATGCAGGGCCAACTGGATGAAGTGCTGATCACGGACCGGGCGCTCTCGGCGACTGAGATCGCGCAGGTGTACGTGGGCAATTTCAATCCCGCGGCTCCGGCCAACCAGCCGCCCACGGTGAGTGCAGGCTCGGATGTTAGCGGACAGGCGGGCGTGGCCATCGCGCTAGGCGGTTCGGTGTCGGACGACGGGCTGCCCAGCCCGTCCAACTTAATTACCCAGTGGAGCACGGTTAGCGGGCCAGGCAGCGTCAGCTTTGGCAACGCCGCGGCCCCATCCACCTCGGCGACGTTCAGTGCCGAGGGTGTGTACGTATTGCGGCTGACCGCCTCGGACGGCGAACTCAGCGCCAGCGACGACGTAACCGTCACCGTATCGCCAACCAGCGAGTCCACTGGCCTCGTGGGATTCTGGAACTTTTTGCCGGGCTTCGGGGCGGCGTACCCCAGCCAGATCGGCAACCTGGGCAGCTTGCAAGGGGGTGCCACGGTCAGCAGTAACGGCCGGCTCAACCTCAACGGCTCCGGACAGAGCTACGTCGTGCCAGACGTTCCCCAATTGCAGATCGCCGATGCGATCACGATCACGGCATGGATCAAACCCAGCGCCAATGGAACGCAAACCATCGTCAGCAAAGCAGCCAGCAACGCGACCGATGGCTTTGAACTGGGCCTGAGCAACAGCGGCACGGTGTTCGTGCGTTTCAACCAGGCCAGTTCAGGTGACACGTATCGCGTTGATTCGACGTCAAGCTATCCGACCAACGGCAACACCTGGCTGCACGTGGCCGCCACCTACGATGGCTCGACCATTCGGCTGTACATCAATGGCCAGCAGCAGGCCAGCAAGGCAGCCACATTTGCGATTGGCACGAACAATCTGGCGCTCACTTTCGGCTCCGGCAATGGTGGCACCACCTCGATGCAGGGCCAACTGGATGAAGTGCTGATCACGGACCGGGCGCTCTCGGCGACCGAGATCGCGCAGGTGTACGTGGGCAATTTCAATCCCGCGGCTCCGGCCAACCAGCCGCCCACGGTGAGTGCGGGCTCGGATGTTAGCGGACAGGCGGGCGTGGCCATCGCGCTAGGCGGTTCGGTGTCGGACGACGGACTGCCCAGCCCGTCCAACCTGACGACCCAGTGGAGCACCGTCAGCGGGCCAGGCAGCGTCAGCTTTGGCAACGCCGCGGCCGCATCCACCTCGGCGACGTTCAGTGCCGAGGGCGTGTACGTGTTGCGGCTGACCGCCTCGGACGGCGAACTCAGCGCCAGCGACGACGTAACCGTCACCGTATCGCCAGCCAGTACTTCCACCGGCCTCGTGGGATTCTGGCAGTTCAACGAGGGATCCGGTTCGACGGTCCATGATTCTTCCGGCAGCGGCAATGACGGCAGCCTGCAAGACGGCGCCGCTTTTGGTGCCGGTCAGAATGGTACGGGACTGGTGCTGGCCGGTTCGGTGGCGTTGCCGCAACCCATAGGAACGGTCCACCCGCACGTGGTGGTCCCGGACGCGGCTAGCCTGGATATCACCGGCAGCATCACGATTGCGGCCTGGATTTCGCCCGAGGCACAGGCTACGCAATCGCTCGTGACCAAATCAATCACTCAAAGCGTAGACGGCTATGAACTAGCGCTGAGCAATTCAGGCACCGTGTTCGTTCGCTTCAATCAAGATAGTGCAGGCAATGCGTTTCGCGTGGATTCGACGTCCAAGTACCCGACGAACGGCACGACCTGGATGCATGTTGTTGCGACGTATGACGGGACCACGATTCGCATGTATATCAACGGCCAGCTGGAAGCGTCCAAGGCGGCCAATTTTACGATCGGCACAAATGACCTCGGGCTGTCCATCGGCGCGGAGGAAGACGGCGGACGCTCGATGCAAGGACGCGTTGACGACGTGCTCATCGCCAATCGGGCTTTGCAACCTAATGAAGTCGCTGAGCTTTTCCAAGGCAACCTGATCGTCAGCGCACTGACGGCCAGTACGATGAGTATCGACACTTCGGATGAATCTACCGTGCCGCTCAATTCCCCCAGTCCAACGGCTCAATCGCTCCACGCCAACGCGCTCGTCCAACTGCAATCGGCACCCGCAGCACCGAGCACTAAACGAGGGGGGCATGGTGACCTCAACTGACAATCGGGCGGAGGTCGATGTCGCCATCAGTGAATTGTTGGATCCGTTTGGCTCGATACTCTCTTCCATCCCGCCCGGCGCAAAAGTTCCGCCCAAGAGTTGGTGACGTCGATGTGTCCGCAGTGCTAGTAGAGCTCTTCAGACTCGGTCAACCGCTGTGGTCTACCTTAAATTTGTGCCACACCGGCCACGTCGCGTGTGGAGCCACCGGTCCGAGACTCAACGCAGGAACTAAACCCTCACCGATTCTCACACAGACACCGGTGCTGAAATCAGGAACGGTGGTAAATAGTGAAACTCGAGCCTGACAATGGAATCGCCGAAAGTCGACATCGAGTCCAACCAGAGTTGAACGGAACAGCGACACAAAAGTCGATATTGCTTTACACTATTGCTTCACTATCTTGGATCTACTTGATCCTCGTAATTGCCATGTGGCTATTGCTGCGGTTCGCTAGTGATCGCTGGTGGTTGGCAACGGTGATTCTCTTTGGGCCGCGAATGCTTCTTGCGCTGCCTCTCGCCGTGTTGCTGCCGGCGACGGCAATTCTGTGGCGACGGTCGCTTTGGCCGTTACTGGCCAGCCTAGTATTGCTGGTGGGGCCGGTCATGGGCTTTTGCTTGCCCTTTGGAAAGTTGGCCGTGGACAATGCGCCCACGCTTCGACTACTCACATACAACGTGGAGGGCGATCAAGTCGATGGCGAGCGGCTTGTCTCGTTGGTGAAGCAGGTAGATGCCGAAGTTGTCACGTTGCAGGAGTGTAGCGGCGACTTAAAAATCCCTTGGCCAGCCGGCTGGCATGTGGAGCGAGCCGGGCAACTAATCGTTGCGTCTCGTTATCCGCTCGAATCTGTCACGATCTCGCATCGCACTTACCCGTTTAGCCCTTGGCCTGCCGTTAACGGGATTCATGCCACATTGTCGACACCATGTGGCCCAGTTGGCGTTTGTTGTGTGCACTTGATGTCGCCTCGGGAGGGACTGGCCGAGGTTCTCGATCGGCACACGGTGATCAACTCAGCCCGGAGCGGCCATTTAGCATCCCAGCTCGTCATCCGGCGGCTGGAGTCCAAAACCGTCTCGAATTGGTTGCGTGGCTTCGAAGGGCCGCTCATTGTCGCGGGCGATTTCAATATGCCCGTCGACAGCGGGATCTTTCGGGAATACTGGTCGGACCGGCCCGATGCGTTTTCCGCAGTCGGCCTGGGTTTTGGCTACACGAAGTATGAGCCGCTACTTGCGGGAGCCTACGGCATCCGCATCGATCATGTGCTGACAGACGTTGGCTCTCGAGCAGTACGATGCTGGGTTGGCCCGGATATCGGCTCGGACCATCGCCCGGTCCTGGCGGACGTTGAGGTGTACGACCTTAACGCGTCTGCTCGTCGGTAAAGCGATTTCCGCGGGTCGCTACTTTGCGCGTTTCGGTTGTCAGGATTCGGGATCGACTGGCCTAAATAGTATGGATGTAGAGAATTCTCACATGTTGCCGCCCAGTTTAGCCCAGTTGCTAAGATCGCATCAGGCACAGCTTGGTCGTGGTCTACCCCGAGCCCGTTACTTGCGTTCCGGTCTCGGGGTTTTTTTGTCGACGATCAGTTCAATTTGCTCGCTGTCGCATTTTGATGCGAATTGATTGGGCGTCGCTTGATGGACAAAAGCAGTCAACGCTGAACGGTTCTACAACCCGCCGCTGTTGATCCCCGCGTCGGCAATTGACCGCAGGGCGTGTCGAGTTTCAGAATACGCCGAAAACTCGCTTCAGGAAGTTTTGCAGGCGGCCCAGCAGCGTGCTAGGAGATGAGCGGTGCGCCTGCGACAACGTTTCTGGCTTTTCCCTGCTTGGCGATTCGGAAACGGCGGCTTTCGCGGTCGCGATTGAATCTCGTGTCTCGACCACCAGCAGCGGCGCCGGTAGCCAATAGGACGCTTTCAACTCGTCAAAGAACACTTCACACGCGTTACCATCGACAGGCTGTCCGATAACTTCGTTGGCGCCGGGTGGTTGTGCAATGCGCGTCACCTGTCCTATTAGCCCCGCCACCTCCGCGGCCAGCGTCGCCGGCGTGCCGCGAACTCGCACGATGTCGCCGACTTCGATGGGAGTTGACTCTGGCTTCACGGGAATTACTCGCTCAAGAAATCGCCTGCGCCTCGCTCCGTGTTGCAATCCGCCTGCCGGGCAATCGGCGACCAGGAAATGGTTCCCTACATTGAAGAATAGCCTCTATTACGATTTCAGCCGCGGATTCCGAGAGTCGACCGGCTCGGTGTGACCCAGGAGCCGCACCAGACAAGGCAGCGCTTTGTGTGAGACCACGCAACCTGCGCCCGAGGCCATCGCCGGCTGAGTCCGCCTCAGACTGCCGGCCAGTTGTCGGCCGTTTTTTTGCCATCAATCGAACCGTCGCCGCAAGGAGTTTAACCGCGCCTGTGCCTATTGCATTCTCCAGCGAGGTACCGCAAATTGTCAATTGAGCGCCGCATTTCCCCTACAAGCCAACCTGCGTAGCTCTTGGTGCAATTCCCTTTAGGATTCCCATGCGCGGTGAGAACATCGATGGGACCGCGTGGAAGGCGAGCCAGTTGTGACACAATTTGGAAGTGACCACACACAGCCCGTCGACGTAGACACTTTCGTGCCAACTCGAATGACGGGACCACCCACGAGACCTGCGACTAAGGCCTGCGACCGCCCGAAACTCGAATGGGGCCGCCATCGGCAGGATACTCTAGCAGCGAGAACGGCACAGTCGAAGTATCGGACGCCAGCGGTTCCTGATCGATTGACTCGATCATCACTTGCATCAATGCCAGATCGTGAGTTGATGCCGCGAGTAACGGATTTTCAGGCAGTTGCCAGTCATTCTGGCGCTGGTCAGCCGTCTCGCCGATGATGCGAACTGGCCATCGGAGCATGCCAAGCGCGGAGCGAATGGCGTCGGTCTCTGTTGGCAGCATCGCTTGGGGTGTCGCAACGCCGACTCCCAGCTCAATCATGGCCAGAGTCCCGGAGTTTACACGAGCGATGATTTGGTCGCTCGCATTGACGACCTGATTTCGGTCAAAGTCGTACGGGTTCGTGACCGTTATTTGCTGGAAGTCGTAGGCAACACGGGCTGCTATTTCATCAGCGGCATTGGTCACCGCGACGTCGTCCGAGTCAAATCCGGCGTCACCGATGCGGTTGCCAAAGTAGAAAACATCCGAGGTCGACAAGCCGGAATTGATATCGAAGCCCCCTAATGAGTCATTGCCTTTGATCGTCACTTCAAGCCAAGTGTTAATGATTGCGCCGTTGGCCCAGGTTATCTCAATTCGGTCGCTGCCTCCGACACCGGCGCCGGGCCGCACCGATACGATGACAGGATCCGGGGCCAGCGCCCATGTTTCGGGGGAGTTGTTGGCGCCGACCTTGAAGATAAAGTCGCCCGAGCTGATGGCTGCATGATTACCCCCGCCGGCCAAGTCGATCATGATGCCGTTGATGCCGCTGACATAGCTGGTAATGTTGGCAAATGTGGACACTCCAGTGCCGGGCAGATAAGCCATCTTGGCCGAATCAATCGCGGCGTCATCGCCGCTGTTGACGGACGGGTTGTTTCCGTCGTAGCTCGAATCGTTGTAGAAGATGTGTCTGGCGACCACGCTGCCCGGATTCGGCACAACATTGATATTGACGATTGCGGAATTGGAGTTGGCGGAGGAGTCGTTTGCCTGGTAGGAGAAGGAGTCGGGTCCGGAGTAGTTGGGGTTGGGGGTGTAGGTGAAGGAGCCGTCGGAGCCGAAGGTGAGCGAGCCGTGGGCCGGTCCGCTGACGAGCAGGGCGGTCAGCAGGTCGCCATCGGCGTCGGTGTCGTTGGCCAGCACGCCGGGGGCGGCCACCGTGAGCGGCGTGTCCTCGCTGGTCGAGTAGCTGTCGCCAGTGGCCACCGGCGGCGTATTTCCGCTGGCGGGCGTGAGCTGGAAGGAGACCTCCGGATCGCCGAACAGCGTAATCGTGAAGTTCAGCCAGCGGTAGGTGCCCACCGTGCCGACACGTATCAGGTTATGTTGCTTCGAGTACTCTTCCGCCTCTCCCAAGTGCAGGTAACCCAGGTTAAAAATCGCATTCCAAAAATCCTTGGCGTAGTAGTGGCTGTACCCGGGACTGGTTCCTGACACATACCAACCCTCCCGGGTATTGGCCACCATGGCAAACGCGCCATATTGCGACACTACCTGGGCTTCGGCCACGCTCAAGTCGGTCAGATCGAATCCCCCCGCATCGCAGCCCTGCGAGTACATCAGGTAGGGGAACGCGTTGGTCAACGCCTGCACGTCGGCCGGGGTCAGCTTGGAATCAATCGTGGTACCCGAGTGCCCCAAGGATTCCACGATCGCCGGACTGCTGTTCAGGTAGCTGATCAGCTGGCTGGCCGTCCAGGTAGACGAAGACGTGTCATAGAGCTCCAGCAGCGATGCCTGCCAGTTGGCCGGCAGCACGGTGTCGCGAATGTTCATGCCCGAATAACTGCCATAGGTCGTGGAGTCGATGATGCCTCCCAGGAACAGTCCCTCGGTCGGATTGGGAGGGGGCGTGGTCTCATAGAGCAGGGTCTTGGCCACGAAGTTGGCGGCTTCCGTGGCGTTGCTGGCCGGCGCGCGTCCCACATAGACATCGGCCGTCAGGTCGATATCACCTCCTCCCACGCCATCGGTGGACTCACCCCACAAACTGTTCCCGTTGCCGTTCCAGGTGCCATCCAGGCAGCCATAATACATGTCGGTGGCCAGCGCCGTTTCGGACAGCGACCCGGCAGTGGCGTAAACTCCGCGGACCGGCACCACTTCCGAGTCCCCGCCCAGTAGCACCCACTCGGTGTTGTGGTTGAGGTACATGTCGCGAATGAAGTCGCGGATCTTGTCGGGGTTGTCGTGGGTCTCGCTGCCGCTGTAATTGGCGTAGATGTAATCGGTCGTGAAGATGGCGCCGGTCAGCCCCCGGGACAGCTTCTCGTTCAGCAGCGGCTGGAAGCTGCTGGCCAGGCTGCTGCTGGTGATGATCACGTACTGGTAGTCGGGTGTTCCGGCCAGCGGAGAGGCGATCTGTTGGCTGGCTTGCGCTGACGCCACCGCATCGTAGCTGGCCAGCGCTTGGGGGTTGTCCACCAGGGCCGCCACACGGGCTCGGTCGTCCGCGTTGTTGCGGACTTGCAGGGCGCTGCCGGCGGGCCGCTGCTCGAGATGCAGCGTGACCATGAGATCCTGGTGGTACGTCAGGCTGCCACTGCTGGCCTGGTACTCCACGGGGAACACCTCGAGCATGCCCAGGCTGTAGCCGTTCTGGACGCTGTTGGTGAATTCCACCGGACCCTGGGCGGGAAAGTCGCTCCCGCTGTAGACCGTCGTGGCCGCCGGATCGCTGGCGTCCTCCGGCGGCGAGGCCGCCAGCAGTACGTTCTGGGCCAGCAGGGTTCCAGCGTCCCCGTAGCTCACGCTCACCGAGGAAATCTCCAGCCCCGGAGGCAACAGCACCGTCGAGCTGCGCATCGGTAACAACGGCATCCCAGGAGATGTCAGCGACTCCTCGCCAGACAAGGATACCGTCACCCCCAAGCCCTGTGACTGCAGTGTCGCGTTCTGGCTAAAGTCGAAGGTGAGCTGCAGAACTTGGGAAGCTGGGTTTGAGAGGTAATTGTCGGAGACTTCGAACTCCACCGGTTGTACCGGCGCCACCGATAAAACACTGCGCAATTCCAACGGCTCAACGACACATCGGACAGCTTTTCCGCGAAGCTTCGAGCCGCGATTGGAATGAGTCCACTTTTTTCGCGAACCGAAGAGAAGCAACAGCTTGAGCATGGGCGCCACCAACTCTCGCTTAGTTCAGGTGCCATTGGTCACGCGGCAGGATCCATCTTGCTGGACACGAGCGGCGTGTCAATTGACACGACTCGAGTCGACATCCTGCCGGTGGTATGAAGCGGCGAAAAAAACCTGTGGGCGACTGCCCAATGACGCCTCGAACTATGCGCACTAGAGCCCCTGCCTCTCGGCCACAGGCAGCGTAGTGAGTCGCTGAATGCTTCGCAAGCCGAAAAATCGACCTATTTCACTCAATTCATCGAGAGCACCGAACGTACCGCAACGTTCGGCAAGTCGAATGTGTGCACCTCGTCATCAAGAGGCGCATCGTGCCCCCCAATGCATGCTGACGAGCGTGCGACAAACACTCAATGACGATTCTTGAGTCGCGAGCGCGAGGCCGCCAGCCAGAACCGAGGAAGCAAGCACCCCCCCGCAAAGAAAAAAGGGTTGCCGAATTCACGGCAACCCTTGATCGTCGTTGATGCGCCCGCCGAAGCTCAAACGGCCCTCGGCAGGTTCACTTGCTAGTTGTCGGAACCACGCTGGATTATCGCGAAGATCGCATTGCGGTCGCCTTCGCTCCAACGACCCGCGGCCGGCAATTTGTTTCGACGCCTGCGGGAGACGCCCACACCAGCTGCTCCACCGGCCAAGAGAGACCACACAACAATGCTGGCCGGCTCCGGCACCGACAGAGTGTTTGCCGGCGATACGATCATATCTTGGACTTTGGCGGTGTTAGTCGTGTTCGAAAGATTGAGGATGTGGTAGCCATTCGTAAAGAGCAACGCTGCGTTGCTATCGTCATTATTGGCGTACGCGCCAGCCGACCAAGTTGACATCTGGCCAAGGAATGTGTCGTAGCTAATGTCTACCGTCGCGTCACCTAACACATCCGAGAAGGCCGTCGCGTTTAGATCGAGATTATTTGACCCGTCAAGCGGAGGAGAAATGGCACCACTGTACCAAGTGGCGGGAGCATTAGCCCATTCCGAAGTTGTGTGGCTACCGATCTCGCCGGCGATGGTTCCGGCCACAGCCGAAGGATTTACCATGCCACCCCAAATCGCCGCCTGGAACATCGCCTTCTCAGAGTTCGTCGTTATGTTGGCAATGTTGTCAAGGTAGGTCTTGTAGACCCAAGCAGCATAGCCGGTTAAGTCTCTACCCGTCTGAAGAGACCCATCCGTGATTGACTTGACGTCATAGACTGTCCCAGGAGAAAACTCCTCGTTGTACTCCACGCAGAAGGTTTGAAATTGGTCGACTGAAGAGAAACCGGCCGGATTGACGTAGTTGCCAGGACCTTGGGACCTCGTGTGATCTAGATCGTAGTACAACGTAAACGGTCCACCGTTCGTCCCCGATTGGCTGCCACTCAACTTGATGTCGTCGTGCGGGCTGATTCCTGCAAACGCCGTTGGCGTCAGAGTCAGAAACGCCATTGCACAGAAAACCGAAATGCGTTTCATCGTAGAATCTCCTTAGAGCATGCCAAAGGACGAGCCTTTTTGTTTCATTGCTGACTATAGGCCCCGGCTCAGGCAATCCTGACAAAGTTTCCGAGCAGGCCCAGAATTTTTCGAAAAATCGCGGGGTACGGATACAGACCAGCGATTGAAAACCGACCGAGAGTGGTAGCCGGCTGGCTCAGACAGTAATCGTATCATTATTTTCACAAATAACTTATGACGAAATACAGGCAATAGGGGGGGCAGCGTGTCGCGCTTGGCCTGTCTCCTCGCGCCCTACGGAACGTCCCAAAACAAGAGACTTGCTTTCACTTCACGAAACGACCCACGTATCCCAATATCGCCAGACTCCCCGTTCATTCAGGTGATGGAGATTTGCGGGCGACGAGCCGTTTGGGGGGAAAGTCGCGCGCCAACTACGGATTTGCGGGGCATTCTCCTTCAAATTCGGAACAGTTTTTCCTTGGCTCTTGCTCGGGACGAAGTTTGGCCACATGTCCTGTGTGCGTTAGATGCCCCCTGCCCAGCACGTCATTCCCGGCTAGATCAGGCTCCATCAGTCCTTGAATGCCGAATGCAGCGCTGGCAGTCAACCTGGTTACGGTCCGCTTTCTGGCCCTATGACGCTGTCGAGTCGCTGTCGGCATCGCCGATCTCGCGTCAGCTGCCGCTGGGAAATTCACGCCCACTATCGACTTGATGGGCTGCGCGGGATTTGTTTCCCCGTTATCAGTGAGACGCCGAGGCGAATTCCGGTCGCCTGGCGAGCACGCCGAGCAAAAACGCGATTGATTCTCTGGCCGGATGTCTGTCATGCGTGGCGTGGCATGCAAAACCTCGACTGGCAAACGGGCCGGGTTTGATCGACACCGCGATCCCGCATTGGCAGTCCAAGTTCGCGTCAAGGATAGTCGGGTGTCCGTCTGACCTGCCCCTGATTTTTGGTCCACGGGCTATGAGAGTATCGGTTGGGGAACGGGTAACGTGACTTCTTCTTGTTTTCGCGTGTGCTGCTGGAGCGGAGGCGCAGCCGCAGCGGAAGCAGCACACGCGGCGGCGAACGACGCCGGGGTCTGGTAGCCGAGACTGCTGTGCGGCCGCTCGTGGTTGTGCTCCTGCAATCGCCGCCGCGCGAACCATCGCGCTTCAGCTAGGTTGGCGAACTCCTCGCAGTTCAACAGTTCATCGCGCAGCCGGCTGAAGAACGACTCGGCGTAGCCGTTCTCCCAGGGACTGGCTGGTTCGATATACAGCATCTCCAATCCTGCTCGTTCGCCGTGACGACGGATCGCCTGGGCAATGAACTCCGGACCGTTATCGCTGCGGATGTGCCGCGGCACCCCACGCATCAGGAACAGACTCGTCAGCACGTCGACCACGCGATCAGCCGTAATGCCACGATCGACCTCCAAGGCCAAGCACTCGCGTGTGTATTCGTCGGTGATCGCAAGCCACTTCAACGGTTGTCCTGTCATCGTCCGATCGTGGATGAAGTCCCACGTCCACACGTGATCCGGATGCTCCGCGCGGCGCCGCACGCAACTGTTGCCGCTGTGGCCCAAACGCCGCTTTTTATGGGTCTTTCTCGGCACCTTGAAGCCCTCGCGTCGCCACAAGCGATAGATCTTCTTCACGTTCACGTGCCATCCTCGCTGACGCAGCTTGGCCCAGATGAAGCGGTAACCGTAACGCGGATACTCACACACCAGCTCGTGCATGCACGCCACCAGACGCTGCTCGCCGGCAGTGTCTTGCCGCGCACAATAACGTTGTGTGCTTCGTGCCACGCCCAATGCTCTGCACGCCCGACGCTCGGATACACGGCAGCGATCCTGAACATGGCGAACCGCCGCCCGCCGCCGCGTCGGGCTCAGTAGTTTCCCTCCAAGGCTTCCTTCAAGATCGCCTTGTCGAGCTCGGCCTCGGCCAGCAGCTTCTTCAGCCGCTTGTTCTCGCCTTCCAGCTCCTTCAGCCGCTTGGCCTCCTCGGCCTTCATCCCGCCGTACTGGTTCCGCCACCGATGGTACGTCTGCTCGCTGATCTCCAGAGCCTGGCACACCTGGCCAATCGTCTTGTCCGCCGACAGCATCGCGTCCGCTTCACGCAGCTTCCGAATAATCTGCTCCGGCTTGTGCTTCTTGCCTTTCATCGAGAGTCTCCTTGCCCAACAGGGCGTTAGGATCTCTCATACCACATGGACCAGTTTTCGGGGAGCAGGCCACGTCGGTGAAACGAAACGCCGAGTGGTTTTGTTAGACATCTGAGACTGTCTGTGAGAGAAGTGATTGGCCTTGCGGGTATTGAACGCGTGCGGACCGTATTCAATCAGACGACCGCGTAGGCGCGAGCACGACCATCCCCCTCGAACTCACGACTCTGGATCTTCGCGCGATTCTAGTTCATCACCCGAACGTACCTCTTATCTTTCAGCCGCTTCTCCGCTTCGGCTGCACCCACAAAAAAAGACGCGTTAATCTTTCCCCAATCAATATGTCCGTACCACCTACTGTTGAAAATCAGCGCCACTCACGCGATGAACCACACACCTCGCACGCCGAATCGATATATTCGACGTAGGCTTTGCTTAGAGGAGACATCCGAGGGACAGACGCATCGCTCATGCGTCGGATGCAACCGGACCCGGGCGACTTTCCAGTTCCGAGCCCGCAATTCTCTTCACCGCATCATTCGCTGACTTGGCGCAACAGCAGATGTAGCGGGACTCGCAGCCTTCTTTTCAATGGGGGTCGTTTTTGCGAGGAATCTGTCATGTTCCCGTCATTTGGGCGATGGATCGACGGCCCACGCGGTCAGTTGTCGCGGGCCAGCGATCCCAGGACAACTGCTGTCGGCCATGCTGGCATCCTTAGCCGAGCGCTGCGGTCTCGTCGCCTTCGTTTTGAGTCCCTAGAGCGGCGTGAGCTGTTATCGATCTCACAGCCGTTGAGCAGTCAGGTTTTGGACGAGAGTCCGGCTCTATACGGTGACCTTTCACCCAGTGCGCGGCTGCTTTTGAGCAGCACTCTGGCAGCGCTGACCGACCAAACCTCGGTCTTTCAATTTCACTTTGACGGTCTGCCGCAGGTTACTCAACAGGGCTTGGGGGTGGTGGTATCCTTGTCTGGCGAGGAGTCGCTGACATCTCCTGGGATGCCGTTGTTACCGATGCGCAGCTCGACGGTGCTGTTGCCTCCGGGGCTGGAGATTTCCTCGGTGAGCGTGAGCTACGGGGACGCTGGAACCCTGCTGGCCCAGAACGTACTGCTGGCGGCCTCGCCGCCGGAGGACGCCAGCGATCCGGCGGCCACGACGGTCTACAGCGGGAGCGACTTTCCCGCCCAGGGTCCGGTGGAATTCACCAACAGCGTCCAGAACGGCTACAGCCTGGGCATGCTCGAGGTGTTCCCCGTGGAGTACCAGGCCAGCAGTGGCAGCCTGACGTACCACCAGGATCTCATGGTCACGCTGCATCTCGAGCAGCGGCCCGCCGGCAGCGCCCTGCAAGTCCGCAACAACGCGGACGACCGAGCCCGTGTGGCGGCCCTGGTGGACAACCCCCAAGCGCTGGCCAGCTACGATGCGGTGGCGTCGGCGCAAGCCAGCCAACAGATCGCCTCTCCGCTGGCCGGAACACCCGACTACCAGTACGTGATCATCACCAGCAGCAGCCTGGCCAGCAGCTTCCAGCCGCTGCTGAACGAGAAGCTGTCCCGGGGGCTGACCGGCGCCATCTTCACGACCGATTACATCTACGCCAATTACAGCGGCAGCGAGACCCACGACAACCCCGACAAGATCCGCGACTTCATTCGCGACATGTACCTCAACCACAACACCGAGTGGGTGCTACTGGGCGGGGACTCGGAAGTGGTGCCGGTCCGCGGAGTTTACGCCACTGCCGGGTCGCTGTCCGAAACGGCGCTGGCCACCGACATGTATTATGGCTGCCTGGATGGCACCTGGAACGGCAACGGGAACAGTTTGTGGGGTGAGTCCACCGATGGCGTGGGAGGAGGTGATATCGACCTGACGGCCGATGTCTATGTGGGACGCGCGCCGGCCAGCAACGCCACGGAAGCCGCCAACTTCGTGGCCAAGACCCTGCTCTATGAGACCACGCCCCCTCCCAATCCGACCGAGGGACTGTTCCTGGGAGGCATCATCGACTCCACGACCTATGGCAGTTATTCGGGCATGAACATTCGCGACACCGTGCTGCCGGCCAACTGGCAGGCATCGCTGCTGGAGCTCTATGACACGTCTTCGTCTACCTGGACGGCCAGCCAGCTGATCAGCTACCTGAACAGCAGTCCGGCGATCGTGGAATCCTTGGGGCACTCGGGTACCACGATTGATTCCAAGCTGACCCCGGCCGACGTGCAGGCGTTGACCAACGCGTTCCCCTACCTGATGTACTCGCAGGGCTGCGATGCGGGGGGATTCGATCTGACCGACTTGAGCGTGGCCGAAGCCCAGGTAGTGTCGCAATATGGCGCGTTTGCCATGGTGGCCAATACCCGGGAGGGTTGGTATGTGTCAGGAACCAGTCCCGGGTACAGCCACTACTACGCCAAGGATTTTTGGAATGCGATTTTTAACCTGGGTTACCTGCACTTGGGAGAGGCGGAAGAGTACTCGAAGCAACATAACCTGATACGTGTCGGCACGGTGGGCACCTACCGCTGGCTGAACTTCACGATTACGCTGTTCGGCGATCCGGAGGTCTCCTTCCAGCTCACGCCCGCCAGCGGAAATACGCCGCCGGTGGCCACTGGCGACAGCTACTCGACCAGCGAGGACACGCCGCTCACGGTGGCCGCCCCCGGCGTGCTGGCCAACGACACCGACGCCGATGGCGACCTGCTGACCGCCGCGCTCGTCAGCGGACCGGCCCACGGCTCGCTCACCTTCGGCTCCGACGGCTCCTTCACCTACACCCCCAACTCCAACTACTCCGGACCCGACTCCTTCTCCTACCAGGCAAACGATAACTCCGCCAACTCCAATTCCGCAATCGTCAATATCAACGTTACCGCGGTCAATGATCCGCCATCCGGAACGAACAAGACCATCGCCACGTTTGGAAGACACGGCCTACACATTCTCCGCGGCGGACTTCGGCTTCAGCGATTCCAATGACTCGCCAGCCAACGGTTTGTTGGCCGTCAAGATTTCGAGTCTACCGGGGACTGGGACGCTCAGCGACAACGGCACAGCCGTCGCTGCCGGACAATTCATCAGCGTAACAGACATTACTGCCGGGAAGCTTGTGTTTACACCCGCCACTAACGCCAGTGGCACGAGCTACACGAGCTTCACGTTCCAAGTGCAGGATAACGGCGGTACGGTCGACGGTGGCATCGATCTTGATCCAACTCCTAAAACGATCACGATCAACGTCACTGCGGTCAATGATTCGCCGGCCGGCGCGGATAGGACCATCACCACGCTGGAAGATACGGCCTACACTTTCTCCGCAGCTGACTTCGGCTTTAGCGACCCGAGCGACTCCCCTGCCAACAGTCTGTTTGCAGTAAAGATCACGACGCTGCCCGCGGCCGGGGCACTGACCGATAATGGCGTAGCAGTCACCGCCGGGCAGTTCATCTCGGTGGCTGACATCACGAGCGGCAAGCTCAAGTTCACGCCCGCCGCCAATGCCAACGGTGGAGGTTACGCCAGCTTCACGTTCCAGGTGCAGGACGACGGTGGGACGGCCAACGGCGGCGTCGATCTCGACCCACCCCAACACGATCACGATCAACATCACCTCGGTCAACGATTCGCCGTCCGGCACGGACAAGACCATCGCCACCTTGGAAGACACGGCCTTCACGTTCTCCGCGGCCGACTTTGGCTTCAGTGACGCCAACGATTTCCCCGCCAATAGCCTTTCGTGATCCCACACCCAATACGATCACGTTCAACGTCACCGCCGTCAACGACCCGCCCGTTGGCACGAGCAAGACGGTAAGCACACTGCAAGACACGGTCTACACGTTCGCGGCGGCTGACTTCGGTTTCGGCGACCCCAATGACTCACCAACCAACAGTTTGTTGGCGGTTAAAATCATGACGCTCCCGATTGCCGGGGTGCTGACTGACAATGGCGTAGCGATCACCGCCGGGCAGTTCATCACGGTGACCGACATCACGGCCGGCAAGCTCAAGTTCACCCCGGCCGCCGGCGCTACCGGCGCTGGCTACGCCAGTTTCACATTCCAGGTACAGGACAACGGTGGCACAGCGAACGGCGGCGTCGATCTTGATCCAACCCCCAATACGATCACGTTCAACGTGACGGGTTTCAACCATGCCCCGGCGGGCGCGGATAAGACCATTACCACTTTGGAAGACACGGCCTACACGTTTTCCGCGGCCGACTTCGGTTTTAGTGATCCCAATGACTCGCCAGCCAACTCGCTGATGGCGGTCATGATTTCGACGCTCCCAGCGGCTGGAACGCTCAGCGACAATGGGGTCGCCGTGACCGTCGGCCAATTCATCAGCGTGGCCGACATCACCGCCGGCAAACTCAAGTTCACTCCCGTCCCGAACGCCAACGGCGCGAGCTATTCCAGCTTCATGTTCCAGGTGCAGGACGACGGCGGCACGGCCAACGGCGGCGTGGATCTCGACCCCACCCCGAACACGATCACCATCAACGTCACCTCGGTCAACGATGCGCCGTCCGGAACCGACAAGACGATCACCACGCTCGAGGACACGGCCTACACGTTCTCGACGGCCGATTTTGGCTTCAACGATTCCAATGATTCCCCCGCGAACACATTGCAGGCGGTGCGTATCGCCAGCCTCCCCGGCGCGGGCAGCTTGACCGACAATGGCGTGGCAGTCACTGCTGGACAATTCGTCGTTCTGGCAGACATCACGTCCGGGAAGCTGAAATTCACTCCCGCTACGAACGCCAACGGGACGAGTTACACGAGCTTCACGTTCCAGGTGCAGGATAACGGTGGACTGCCAACGGCGGCGTGGATCTCGATCCCACACCCAATACGATCACGGTCAACGTCACGGCGGTGAACGACCCGCCGGTTGGTGGCGACAAGACCATCACCACGTTGGAAGATACGGCTTACACGTTTTCCGCGGCCGACTTCGGTTTCAGCGATCCCAATGACTCCCCGGCCAATAGCCTGTTCGCGGTTAAGATCACGACGCTCCCCGCGGCCGGCGCGCTGACCGATAACGGGTTGGCGTCACCGCCGGCCAATTCATCACCGTGGCCGACATCACCGCCGGCAAGCTTGACTTCACGCCCGCCGCCAACGCCAGCGGCGGAGGCTATGCCAGCTTCACGTTCCAGGTGCAGGATAACGGCGGCACGGCCAATGGCGGCGTCGATCTCGATCCCACACCCAACACGATCACCGTCAACGTCACGGCGGTGAACGATCGCGCCGTCCGGAACCGACAAGACGATCACCACGCTGGAAGACACGGCCTACACGTTCTCCGTGGCCGACTTCGGCTTCAGCGATCCCAACGACTCGCCCGCGAACAGCCTGCTGGCGGTGAAGATCACGACGCTCCCGACTGCCGGGCGCTTACCGACAACGGCGTGGCAGTCACCGCCGGGCAATTCATCGCTGTGGCCGACATCACGGCCGGCAAGCTGAAGTTCACTCCCGCTGCCAACGCCAACGGGACGAGTTACACCAGCTTCACGTTCCAGGTGCAGGATAACGGCGGCACTGCCAACGGCGGCGTCGATCTCGATCCCACGCCGAATACGATCACGGTCAACGTCACGGCGGTGAACGACCCGCCGTCTGGTGGCGACAAGACCATCACCGCGATGGAGGATACGGCTTACACGTTCTCCGCAGCCGACTTCGGTTTTAGCGATCCCAGCGACTCCCCGGCTAATAGTCTGTTCGCCGTTAAGATCGCAACGCTCCCCACTGCCGGCGCACTGACCGATAACGGCGTCGCCGTCACCGTCGGCCAGTTCATTGCCCTCGCCGATATCACCACGGGCAAGCTGAAATTCACTCCCGCAGCCAATGCCAGCGGTACGAACTATACGAGCTTCATGTTCCAAGTGCAGGACAATGGCGGCACGCTCAATGGCGGCGTCGATCTCGATCCCACCCCGAATACGATCACCATCAACGTCACCTCGGTCAACGATTCGCCATCCGGAAGCGACAAGACGATCACCACGCTAGAAGACACGGCCTACACGTTCTCGACAGCCGATTTTGGCTTCAGCGATTCAAACGACTCTCCCGCGAACACGTTACAGGCAGTGCGTATTGCCAGCCTTCCCGGCGCGGGCACCTTGGCGGACAACGGTTTGGCGGTCACCATTGGTCAATTCATCAGCGTGACAGACATCACGGCCGGGAAGCTTGTCTTTGCCCCAGCCACTAACGCTAGTGGCACGAGCTACGCCAGCTTCACGTTCCAGGTGCAGGATAACGGCGGCACAGCCAATGGTGGCATCGATCTCGATCCCACGCCGAACACGATCACCGTCAACGTCACGGCAGTAAACGATCCGCCGTCTGGCGCAAACAAGATCATCACCACGCTGGAAGACACGACCTACACATTTTCTGCGGCTGACTTTGGCTTCAGTGACGCGATTGATTCTCCAGCCAATAGCCTATTTGTGGTAAAGATCACGACGCTGCCCATTTCCGGGCGCTCAGCAACAATGGCGTGGCGGTCACCACTGGACAATTCATCAGCGCGACGGACATCACGGCCGGCAAGCTCAAGTTTGCTCCGGCAGCCAACGCCAACGGGACGAGTTACACGAGCTTCACGTTCCAGGTGCAGGATAACGGTGGCACGGCCAATGGCGGCGTGGATCTCGATCCCACGCCGAACACGATCACCGTCAACGTCACGGCAGTAAACGATCCGCCGTCTGGCACAAACAAGACCATCACCACGCTGGAGGACACGGGCTACACGTTCTCGGCGGCCGACTTCGGCGTCAGCGATCCTAATGACTCGCCGGCCAATGCACTCTTGGCGGTCAAAATCTCGAGCCTACCCGCGGCCGGTTCGCTCACCAATGGTGGTGCGGCGGTTACGGCAGGACAATTCATCAGCGCAACCGACATCACGGCCGGCAAGCTCAAGTTTGCTCCGGCAGCCAACGCCAATGGTTCGAGTTACACGAGCTTCACGTTCCAGGTGCAGGACAACGGCGGCACGGCCAACGGGGGTACTGACCTCGATCCGACGCCGAACACCATCACCGTCAACGTCACGGCGGTAAACGATCCGCCGTCTGGGACGAACAAGATCATCACCACGCTGGAGGACACGGCGTATACATTCTCCGCAGCCGACTTCGGCTTCAGCGACCCCAATGACTCGCCAGCGGGCAGTCTGGTGGCGGTGAAGATCACCACGCTGCCCGCGGCTGGGTCGCTGAGTGACAACGGTGTGGCAGTCTCTGCAGGGCAGTTCATTGCGGTGGCCGACATCACAGCCGGCAAGCTCAAGTTTGCTCCCGCAGCCAATGCCAACGGTTCGAGTTACACGAGCCTCACCTTTCAAGTGCAGGATAACGGCGGCACGGCCAACGGTGGCAGCGACCTCGATCCGACGCCGAACACCATTACCGTCAATGTGACTGCGGTGAACGACGCACCGTCCGGCAGCGACAACACGATCACGACGATCAGCGGGGTCGCGTACACTTTGAAGGTTGTCGATTTTGGTTTCAGCGATCCTGGTGATTCCCCGGCCAACGCATTGCAAGCGGTGCGAATTGCCAGTCTGCCGGGCGCGGGTGCCCTGACATACAACGGCGCGGCCGTCTCTATCGGGCAGTTCGTCTCCGCGGCTGATATTGCGGCGGGCAAGTTGCAGTTTACGCCGGCGGCCGACGCGCAGGGGTCGAACTATGCCAGCTTTACATTTCAGGTTCAAGACGACGGCGGGTCCGCCAATGGCGGAGTGAACCTCGACCCAAGCCCCAATACGATCACTATCAATGCCGTGCTGGCGTCCAGTGGCATCATGGGATTCTGGCATTTTAACGAAGCTTCGGGTTCAACGGCCCATGATTCGTCCGGCAAAGGCAATGACGGCACCCTGCAACAAGGGGCCTCTTTCGGTGCCGGACAAAACGGCAATGGCCTGATTATGGGAACCGCAAGTCAGTCGACTTTGGTGCCCAACTCATCAAGTCTCAATGTTACTCAAAACATCACCATCGCCGCCTGGATCGCGCCCTACACGACCGGAACCCAATCGGTGGTGCAAAAGTCGACCGGAAACGTGAACGGTTATGAGTTGTCGCTGAGTAACTCGGGAACGGTATTCGTACGCTTCAACCAGGCCAGCTCGGGCAATTCATTCCGCTTGGATTCGAATTCTACTTATCCGACCAATGGCACCACCTGGATGCACGTCGTGGCCACGTACGACGGCACCACGATTCGCATGTACATCAACGGCCAACTGGAAGCGTCAAAGGCGGCCGTGTTCACGATCAATGCCAATAACCTCGGGTTGGGAATCGGAGCCGATCCCACCGGCAGCCGTGGCATGCGGGGCCGGATTGACGACGTCCTGATTGCCAATCGGGCACTCGATCCCAGCGAAGTGACTGCCCTTTACGCGGGAGATTTCCCACCGGGAATCGCTACCAACCAGCCGCCCACGGTGAGTGCAGGCTCGGATGTTAGCGGACAGGCGGGCGTGGCCATCGCGCTAGGCGGTTCGGTGTCGGACGACGGGCTGCCCAGCCCGTCCAACTTAATTACCCAGTGGAGCACGGTTAGCGGGCCAGGCAGCGTCAGCTTTGGCAACGCCGCGGCCCCATCCACCTCGGCGACGTTCAGTGCCGAGGGTGTGTACGTATTGCGGCTGACCGCCTCGGACGGCGAACTCAGCGCCAGCGACGACGTAACCGTCACCGTATCGCCAACCAGCGAGTCCACTGGCCTCGTGGGATTCTGGAACTTTTTGCCGGGCTTCGGGGCGGCGTACCCCAGCCAGATCGGCAACCTGGGCAGCTTGCAAGGGGGTGCCACGGTCAGCAGTAACGGCCGGCTCAACCTCAACGGCTCCGGACAGAGCTACGTCGTGCCAGACGTTCCCCAATTGCAGATCGCCGATGCGATCACGATCACGGCATGGATCAAACCCAGCGCCAATGGAACGCAAACCATCGTCAGCAAAGCAGCCAGCAACGCGACCGATGGCTTTGAACTGGGCCTGAGCAACAGCGGCACGGTGTTCGTGCGTTTCAACCAGGCCAGTTCAGGTGACACGTATCGCGTTGATTCGACGTCAAGCTATCCGACCAACGGCAACACCTGGCTGCACGTGGCCGCCACCTACGATGGCTCGACCATTCGGCTGTACATCAATGGCCAGCAGCAGGCCAGCAAGGCAGCCACATTTGCGATTGGCACGAACAACCTGGCGCTCACTTTCGGCTCCGGCAATGGTGGCACCACCTCGATGCAGGGCCAACTGGATGAAGTGCTGATCACGGACCGGGCGCTCTCGGCGACCGAGATCGCGCAGGTGTACGTGGGCAATTTCAATCCCGCGGCTCCGGCCAACCAGCCGCCCACGGTGAGTGCAGGCTCGGATGTTAGCGGACAGGCGGGCGTGGCCATCGCGCTAGGCGGTTCGGTGTCGGACGACGGGCTGCCCAGCCCGTCCAACTTAATTACCCAGTGGAGCACGGTTAGCGGGCCAGGCAGCGTCAGCTTTGGCAACGCCGCGGCCCCATCCACCTCGGCGACGTTCAGTGCCGAGGGTGTGTACGTATTGCGGCTGACCGCCTCGGACGGCGAACTCAGCGCCAGCGACGACGTAACCGTCACCGTATCGCCAACCAGCGAGTCCACTGGCCTCGTGGGATTCTGGAACTTTTTGCCGGGCTTCGGGGCGGCGTACCCCAGCCAGATCGGCAACCTGGGCAGCTTGCAAGGGGGTGCCACGGTCAGCAGTAACGGCCGGCTCAACCTCAACGGCTCCGGACAGAGCTACGTCGTGCCAGACGTTCCCCAATTGCAGATCGCCGATGCGATCACGATCACGGCATGGATCAAACCCAGCGCCAATGGAACGCAAACCATCGTCAGCAAAGCAGCCAGCAACGCGACCGATGGCTTTGAACTGGGCCTGAGCAACAGCGGCACGGTGTTCGTACGTTTCAACCAGGCCAGTTCAGGTGACACGTATCGCGTTGATTCGACGTCAAGCTATCCGACCAACGGCAACACCTGGCTGCACGTGGCCGCCACCTACGATGGCTCGACCATTCGGCTGTACATCAATGGCCAGCAGCAGGCCAGCAAGGCAGCCACATTTGCGATTGGCACGAACAACCTGGCGCTCACTTTCGGCTCCGGCAATGGTGGCACCACCTCGATGCAGGGCCAACTGGATGAAGTGCTGATCACGGACCGGGCGCTCTCGGCGACTGAGATCGCGCAGGTGTACGTGGGCAATTTCAATCCCGCGGCTCCGGCCAACCAGCCGCCCACGGTGAGTGCAGGCTCGGATGTTAGCGGACAGGCGGGCGTGGCCATCGCGCTAGGCGGTTCGGTGTCGGACGACGGGCTGCCCAGCCCGTCCAACTTAATTACCCAGTGGAGCACGGTTAGCGGGCCAGGCAGCGTCAGCTTTGGCAACGCCGCGGCCCCATCCACCTCGGCGACGTTCAGTGCCGAGGGTGTGTACGTATTGCGGCTGACCGCCTCGGACGGCGAACTCAGCGCCAGCGACGACGTAACCGTCACCGTATCGCCAGCCAGTACTTCCACCGGCCTCGTGGGATTCTGGCAGTTCAACGAGGGATCCGGTTCGACGGTCCATGATTCTTCCGGCAGCGGCAATGACGGCAGCCTGCAAGACGGCGCCGCTTTTGGTGCCGGTCAGAATGGTACGGGACTGGTGCTGGCCGGTTCGGTGGCGTTGCCGCAACCCATAGGAACGGTCCACCCGCACGTGGTGGTCCCGGACGCGGCTAGCCTGGATATCACCGGCAGCATCACGATTGCGGCCTGGATTTCGCCCGAGGCACAGGCTACGCAATCGCTCGTGACCAAATCAATCACTCAAAGCGTAGACGGCTATGAACTAGCGCTGAGCAATTCAGGCACCGTGTTCGTTCGCTTCAATCAAGACAGTGCAGGCAATGCGTTTCGCGTGGATTCGACGTCCAAGTACCCGACGAACGGCACGACCTGGATGCACGTTGTGGCGACGTATGACGGGACCACGATTCGCATGTACATCAACGGTCAGCTGGAAGCGTCCAAGGCGGCCAATTTTACGATCGGCACAAATGACCTCGGGCTGTCCATCGGCGCGGAGGAAGACGGCGGACGCTCGATGCAAGGACGCGTTGACGACGTGCTCATCGCCAATCGGGCTTTGCAACCTAATGAAGTCGCTGAGCTTTTCCAAGGCAACCTGATCGTCAGCGCACTGACGGCCAGTACGATGAGTATCGACACTTCTGATCTATCTGCCGCGCCGCTCAATTCTCCCGACACAACAGTTCAATCGCTCCACGCCACCGCGCTCCTCGAACTTCAATCAGCCGCAGCAGCACCGATGACAAGCGAGCCGGACACGGTGATTTCAACTCAGAAACCGGCCGCAGTTGATGCCGCCATCGTTGACTTGTCCGACCAGATCGACCAATTTGCCTCGCCACGGCTTGCGCCACCACGCCCCAGCGGACCCTCTGGCAAGGCCAGCGAGCGGTAGAGTTTCCGCGATTCTCTATTGGGCACGGCTCATTTTCAACGGTGAATCGCGCTCGGCGTCGTCGCCGATTGATTGTCCATTGCCGTTGGCTATGACGAGAGCCGCCCAGAGCTCTTCGATGTCACGACCACTGATATTCAGTGAGACGTCTTTGTTCCACTGTGCCCAACGTTTCTCGACTTGCTCTTCGATTTGTCTGCGTGCTGCGGCACTGGTTTCGGCAGCGATCCGCTCGCCGCAGACCAAAAGTGCCTCGTAGAAGCGAGTTCCTTGCAACGGCTCTAAGAGTTCTAACGCAACCGAAAATGCCAGGCAATCATCTTTCGCATGGTGTGGCAGCACGGCCGTGTGCCGGCGATCGATGCGCCAAATCTTTTTGTTGCGGCGGCACACCGTTTCGCGCAACGGAATTCCGGCCTCGACAAATAACTTCAAATCCCGGCGAATCGTTCGCGCGTTGACCGCCGTCTGACGAGCCATGTCATCAATGCTGAGTCCGTCGACATTTTGCGATAGCACACGCAGGAGCGTCCATTGCCGCACAAGTGCCCGGGTTCGTGTCATTGGGAGTCTGGGAGTTGTGATTTCTTCGACAGTCCGAACCAAGGCTGCTCAGACTGGGCCCACAGCGGCCTGCTTCGGCTGCTACCTTCGAGCATCGGATGCTCACCTGGCGGCCGCTGAAGTGCATTAGCTATCTCCTGCTTGGAGAACTTCAACCGTTGCCGGAACGACTAATCGCCTATTGCGCTGCGAACGCAAGCGGTCTATTCCTAAAGGCGCAAAAGAGGGGGCATACCGGACGAACCAAATGCAGGAAATCTCGAATCCGCCAATCATTTTCCTGTTCGGTAAGCATTTAGATAAGCGAAACTTATGGCAGCTCGGGCGGGCGGATTCGTCACCGGCGTCCGTCTACTCTGCGCGTGTACAGTCCGCGATTCGTAAGAGTTTGGCTTGACGGAGGCGTGTTGGGGAGGTCTGCAAATCAGGCGTTACCGACTTCGGGGTTTTCCGCGAGGCCACGCGTTACGTCCCGCTGAAGAACTTTGCAAAAAAAGTGTTCACAACTCCCGTCACGGCCGCAACCGCGCCGAACCGTGTCGCGACCTGTCATCATGTGCGTAAACGATCACTACGAATGCAGTAGAAGCTGCCTCGGTTGGCTCGCCAAGCTTAGTCTTTGGCGCCGACAGCTGGAAACTTGTCGACCTGACATAACGGCCCAAGCATTGACGTATTGCGTCAATGTTCAGTGCTAACTCACTTGGCGCGCAAGGGTTATATAACGACTTTGTCACGCTCGCGTTCCTTGACACCCCGGCTGTTGGACATAAGATCGACCCCCAACGGTGTCGATCAAGCTTTCTGTTAATTCGTCACTTTCTCATCTGATTTCGATTCGCGCACAAGTGCTACCGTCAGGTTGTTGCGAGGCGACCGCCAATAAGGCTCACAAGTCGTGCCGCTCACTTGATCTGACTAGCTCGTGTGTTGAATTTTTGAAGTCAGTGTACCTGCGACACGCTGGTTGGCACCTGAACTCCCCCGTGCAGTGCGGCTGATAGGGTTGCGCCAATGTACGTGCAGGTCAAACGGCATCGCTCGTCCGCCGTGGCGCGTGCCAAGGCACCAAATGTGGAACTCGGACAGCGCCCGAGCGACCCGAACGCTGAGGCACTAAAGCAAGAAAGTTGCGAAGAACGGTTTGCACGCTGGATCGACGAGGCCCGGCAAGGTTCCACGAAAGCATTAGGAAGGCTGATCGAAAGTAGTTCCGCCTATTTGCTATCGATTGCCAACCGAGTCATGGCGAATTCTTTGCGGACGAAGCTCGATCCCGAGGATCTGGTCCAGGAAACAGCGTTACAGGCGCACTGTTGCTTTGCCGATTTCCGTGGTCAGCGGCGCGACGAATTATTGGGTTGGTTGCGGCAGATCCTGTTGCACCAGGCCGCCGACATCAACCGGTACTATCAACGGGCCAGGAAGCGCGATGTCTCCCGCGAGTTGTCGCTGGAACTCTGCGAGGACGGAGTGCCCGAGTTGTGGGCAAAGCAAGCGAACCCCGCGCAGCAAGTGTTGTTAGTTGAAGAAACCGTTCGATTAGACGAATGTGTTGGTCAGCTGCCGGTGCGGATGCGGGACGCGTTCCTTTTGCGACACCAAGAGCAGCGTTCTTTCCGAGAAATTGGGAATCAACTGGAATGCTCCTGTGAGGCGGCACGAAAGCTTTGTAGTCGCGGAGCGACCAAATTGCGTCAAAAACTGTGCGAGCCGAGCCCCCTCTCCAACAAAGTACGCATCTGACTCCGGGAAGTGAGTCGCCTCGGCATCGAAGTAGCTGCGTCCGCAACTCCGGCGGCGTAGCCGAATCGGCAGTTCGAGATCCGAATGGAAACTCCCGGATCGAGCGGGCATGCCGGTCAGTGCGAAGTATTTGTCTCAAATGGCCATATTTTGGCCTCCCCCTCGAAGTTCGGTCTTTGACTTCGGAATCCCTTCAATTCTAGAAATATATATTTTAGAGTTTGTGTCAGGAATGGCGGACTTCCGGACTATTACATGTTGACATCGGTTGACATGACAGAACTTGTCCGTCCGGTGATGTGAAGCCAGACGCAATCGCGGCATTTATGAGACTCGACCACTGGGGGGGGACCGGATGAATCGTCATTTTTCGCATCTGATTTTGTGCTTAGCTGTCTTGTTGGCAGTCCTAACCAATCCATCGGAGTCCAGGGCCGCGATTACCAACGTGACCCTCTATCCCAGTTATTCAGGTGCATCAAACGTGGCGGGCAACGGCAGCACCTCAGCACCTGGCTTCTCGGGAAGCTCCTGGCAACAGTCCTCGGACACCAAAGGAGAACTGTACATTCAAGCGAGTTCACTTTTTAGCAGTGCGGTGACGATTGCCGACATCGCGTCGATTAGCTATTGGACGAACAAAGGCACCACAGCGGCCGACCCGGATTGGGCGTTGTACCTATACACCGCGGCGACCGGCACGGGCGATTCGGCGAGTTGGTACCACTCGCGCCTGAATGCGGAACCTTACTTGACTGGCACGGCTGCTGTGACACCGGGTACTTGGCACCAATGGTCAACTAACGATTCAACAAATCCCCTTCGCTTCTACGACGTCAATCGGGACGGCGGTATCTATGGAACTTACACCGACCCGACGCTAGCGAACTTGCAAGCGGGTCCGGTGAACTGGCCGAGCGGCAGTCAGAACGTTGATTACAGCAATGAAGTCGTAAATCTGTTTAGTCTGCAAACCGGCAGCGGATGGTCCACTGGTTTTACGGGCCTCGTCGATGGACTTACGATCACTCTAAACAATGGGGACATTGCCAACGTCAATCTCGAAGCCGTGCCTGAGCCGGCCAGTTTGCTTGTTTGGTCGCTGCTGGGGGTGACAGTAAGCGGCGCATGTTGGTGGCGACGAGGTCGGCGTTCGGCATAGCGCCGCCGAGGAGTCGTCAACCACACGATTGCATGAGCCGGGGCAGATCCAGTTCTGCTTCGGCTTATTTCGTGCGCGCATTTTTAAAGTCCAGACGGCAACTGGACGATGTGAGGATGGTGAGCGACTCGCTCGCCGCCCCGCAGTTGCACGCACTGCCCCGCGCTGCGGGGTTGTTTTTGGGTTGATGTTCATGCGAACGCCCATCATGCGACTATCCTCGGAACTCCGTCGGGAGATTGCCGAGCGGCTTCGAGCAGTCGAATCCGAACTGGCAAAACTGCGTTCCCGGCACGATGACGCCGGTGTCGTAACGCGAATTTATGTGCTTGAGCTCGAGCGAGAATTGCGTGCCGACCAGTTGGAACGGGGTCGGACTTGATTTCGATGCGTCCAGGAAGTCTGCGTGGCCATCAATCCTCGACGAACGTCTCACTTTTGTGCTCTCTTCGGCGGCTGACAGGAATCGGCACGGCGACTGCTTCGGCCGAAGTTCCACAGTTGGCTGGAATCCTAGGGGAACCCTGACAAATTCTTGACGTTGGCAAACCGTGGGGGTATCGTACACCCACGCTGTTTTTTGTGCCTATCCGCGTCGGCAGTCGGCTGATCAAACCACGCTCAGTCGTCCGCCATCCGAACAATTCCACGCCGCTATAGCTTCTCGGCCCGTCCGGTTTTCACTCGATTTGTTCCTATCGATATAGAGGCCGCAGACTAATGGATGCACCGTTTTCGCCTGCGCGACAGGACGGAGTGCCCTCCGCCGAGCAAGCGATTGAAAGATTGGTACGGGAAGCACGGGACGGATCGAAGTCCGCCCTGGGACGGGCGCTGGAGGAAAACCGCAAGTACTTGCTGCTAGTCGCCAATCGGGCGTTGGATGACAAGTTACGTTCAAAGGTGGGCGCTTCGGACTTGGTGCAGGATACGTTCGTCGAAGCGCATCGTGGTTTTGAGGCATTTCGCGGCAACACTCCGCAGGAATTCTACGCTTGGCTGGTCGGTATTCTGCGGCATCGAGTAGCCAATAGCGTCCGGCGATATAGTCAGGTTAAACGACGTGACGTTGGCCGCGAACAACCCTTGGCGCTGCTTGAGGGAGCGCTTGAAAGACTGAAAGATGACGCGTTAACGCCGGGCACGTCGTTCCTTGCGCGAGACGAGCAAAGGCGCGTCCGCGCGGTGCTCGAAAGGCTGGAAGAACCATGGCGATCGGTGCTGATGGAACGCACGTGGCAAGGTGCGGCATTCGCCGAAATCGGCGCGCGCCGAAATTGTTCCGCCGATGCCGCTCGTAAGACGTGGGCCCGTGCGGTCCGCAAGTTGCAAGAATTGTTGACTGACATCGAGTGACTCCACGATATGGTTGTCGACGATCGAGATCGCGAAGACCTGCTGACGGAGCTCCTGGTCCAAATCGACGAACAGCTTGCCGCCGGCACCGCTTCCGGGTATGTCGATGCATCCTCGATCGCCGAGGACGAGGAAATACTGGCCAAGTGGGAAGCCGACCGGCATTGCCTCGAGCTTCTACATCGCGTACGGCGCGGCTGGTCGCCCGATCTGGCGACTACGGATACGCCCCGACCGACTCACGCGGCCGTCGCCACGCCGACCGGCAAAGCAGGCACGACGCTGGGGCGGTTTCATATTCAAAGTGAATTGGGGCACGGCGGACTGGGCGTCGTGTACCTGGCCTACGACCCGAAACTGCACCGCCAGGTGGCCCTGAAAGTTCCTCGCCTTGAGTCGCTCGTGAGTGACGATTTGCGCCGCCGTTTTCTCCGCGAGGCGGAAGCCGCGGCAAGACTGAGCCACCCGCATCTTGTCAGCGTTTACGAAGCTGGCGAAGAGGCTTCGATTTGCTACATCGCCGCTGAATTCTGTCCAGGACCGACGCTGGCGGAGTGGCTCAAGTCGCGGAAGGAGCCGGTGCCAATCGATACGGCGGCGCGCGTGGTCAAACAACTTGCCGAAGCCGTGCAGCATGCCCACGGACGCGGCGTCCTCCATCGCGACATCAAACCCAGCAACGTGATGCTGACCAGGCCGCAGGCGGAATCGCAGCCGACGCAGCTCGCGACAACGACCGATGAAAACAAGCCCATTGCGGGAAGCGTTGACGGGGACGCGGCATTTCCCAAGCTGACGGACTTCGGCATGGCCAAGTTGTTGGAGCGAGAGGGAGACGAAACTCGCAGCGGCGCGCTCGTCGGCACGCCGGCATACATGGCGCCTGAACAGGCACAAGGCCGAGTCCGCGACGTCGATGCCCGCGCCGACGTGTATGCCTTGGGGGCGATGTTGTACGAGATTCTCACCGGTAGGCGTGTTTTTGAGAGCGCGTCTGACATCGAAGCACTGCGACATGTGTTGTTTGATGATCCTGTGGCACCACGTCGCATCCGTCACGACATTCCTCGCGATTTGGAGGCGATTTGCCTGAAATGTTTGGCAAAAGAGCGCGACGCGCGCTATGTCACCGCGCAGGATTTGTCAGACGATTTGGGGCGGTTCTTAGCCGGCCAGGTCACCGAGGCACGACCGCTGGTTGCAGCGGAGCGCGCATGGAAATGGGCTCGTCGCCGCCCAGCGATCGCGGCGCTATGGACCGTTGTCGTGGTCGCCGCCGCCACGCTGTTCGGAGTTGTCGTTGCCTACAGCGCACGGCTCAGCAGTGAGGTTACGCGCGCTGATCGGGCACGCGAGGTCGCCCAACGTGAGGCCGAAGCAAGCCGACGTTTACTGTATGCAGCCGACGTGGGGTTGGCCCAAGGCGCTTACCAGGCGGACAACGTACCGCAGATGCTCGAGTACCTCCAGCGGCACATACCCAAGAATGGACAAGAGGATCTCCGCAGCTTTGCCTGGCACTATCTCCAAGGATTAAGCCATCAGGAGGCGCTGTCGCTTGAGGGTCACGACGACGAGGTGTTTTGCGTCGTATATTCGGCCGATGGTCGACGGTTGGCCACGGCCAGCAAGGATGGCACCGCCCGAATCTGGAATGCCGTTTCGGGAAATGCCTTGCACGTGCTGCGAGGGCACACCGACGAGGTCATGCGAGTCGCCTTTTCGCCCGATGGCCGGCTGCTAGCCAGTTCCAGTGAAGATTGCACGATTCGTCTCTGGAATACGGACACCGGCGCGCAGGTCGGGGTTCTTGAAGGTCACAGTGCTGGCATACCTGCGATAGCCTTCTCGCCCGATGGCAAGCTATTGGCCAGCGGAAGCTGGGATTCGACCGTTCGCGTCTGGAATGTCGCACGGCGGTTGCCGGAGCGGGTGCTGGAGAGCCCTGCCGACTTCGTGCAAGCCGTAAGTTTCTCGCCCGATGGGTCGTTGCTCGTATCGGGCGATGACGCCGGCGCCGTGCACTGCTGGCGCGTGAGCGATTGGCAGGAACTGCCCGGAGCAAAGAGTCCGGGTTTCCATGTGCTGGCTGTAGCCTTTTCGCATGACTTTCCCTGGCTCGCCTATGCAGGAAAGAGCGACTGGATTGAAGTTAGGGACTGGGATGTCAAAGGTTTGTCTGGCAAGCACAGGTTCCGTCACGATCATCTTGAGAAGATTCAATGCCTCGCGTTTTCTCCCTTCGATAACCGACTGGTGTCTTGCGACAAGGCTGGCATCGTCAAGCTCTGGTCACTTGGCCGACAGGGCCCCCCAGAGAGGCTTTTGGGACATATTGGGAGAGTGTGGTCGGTCGCCTGGTCGCCGGACGGGCGCACGCTGGCTACCGCCGGGGCCGATCGTGTCGTAAGACTCTGGGATTCTGCAAGACGACCGGCCGGCTCGCAATTACCTCTTGGAGTGGCGGCCTTGTTTCGCGCCATGACGGTCAATTCCCAGGGCAACTCTGCGACGACGTTTTCAAAAGATGGTTTCGTGCGTACCTGGGACCTGACAGCCGGTCGCCTGATCGGCATCGTACGGGCGCCGATCGATTCAGTTGAAGAGGTTGGTTTGGCCCCCGACGGCATGCACGCGGCCGTTGCGAGCAAGCAAGAGTTGGCCATCTGGAATTACGCGACGGGCAAAGTGCTGCTTCGGCAAGCAAACCCGTGGGCATGCCAGGGTGAACTTGTTTGGTCGAGCGACAGCCAGCACGTGGCACTCCGCATCGACGAGGGACACGTCGCAATTATCGACCGGCAAGTGGGAAGAGTGACGAGGCTGGTGAAAGTCGGAAGTGCCCCTTTGCGCATGACCTTTTCTCCGGACGGACAACGGCTGGCAATTCGAACGGATCAGGTGCGGTTGCACGACGTTCGCACGGGAGAATTAAAGCACTCGCTGGGTGATGCTTTCGACGCGACGTTTTCATCTGACGGAAAGTCAATTGCTTGTTGCAAGTTAGGCGAAACGACTCTTTGGGACGTCGCGACAGGGAAGGTTGTACGGTCGCTTGTTCCGCAGCAGACCGAACTTTATACGCTAAAGTTTTCGTCGCGCGGACGGATCCTGGCTACTGCCCCACAGTTTTCTCAATCGAATTCTGTACTGATCACGCTTTTTGACGTTCAAAATGGCCAACCGCTGTTGCAACTCGAATGCGAGGATTGCTGCGAGATCATCGACTTCACTTTTACCGGCAATGACGACCAACTCCTGGCCCTTGGCCAGGATTCGCAAGGCATGGGACGAATCTGGCGGTGGTCCCTGCCGCGTGACGCCTCGCGCTCGACCGTGCTGAAAGACATCGCCGATACCGCGTGGGCACCTCTTCTGGCGGCTGAAGAAAGAATTCCGCTGCAGCGCCAGTCCGACCTTTTGATCAAGTTTGAAATGGCCGCTGACGCAATTGGCACCTGCGATCCTATCCGCGTTCGCTGCGTCCCACCTGCCCCGATTTCTGCATTCGACCAGGATGGGCCAACAGGTTCGGTTGTCTCGTCGCCGTTACCATCCTCGGCAATCCTACACCCGATTCCGGCATTTGGAGCAAGCCGCACGATCGCCTCAGGAACTCGGGAACCGCGACGGCTGGCGGTCGCTGACTTTGACGGTGATGGCGATCTAGATGTCGCGGCGATGAGTCGTAGCGAGGGCCGGCTACATATGCTGACCAACGACGGCAGTGGTACGGAATTTCATGACCGGGCCGCGACTGTGGACAGATGCTCAAATATCCTCGCGGCGGACCTTAACGGGTCCGGATTGCCGGGTGTTGTTTGTTCGGCCGACAGCCAAGCTTGGTGGCTAACGTTTGACAGCAGTGGAGCGCCGCAGGAGCGACGGACGCTTTCAAAACTACGGGACGTGGACGGAATGGCCGCGGCCGATCTGGACGGCGACGGCGACCTTGATTTGGTATGTGGGGCAGTGGCGAACGCTTCGATAGTCGTGCTTGAGAATCTGGGCGCCGGCCGACTCGGCGATCCACAATCAATCGGCCGGTTCACTGGTGGGGACATTTGCTTGACAACGGCGGATCTCGATGCCGACGGCGATATCGACATTCTCTCCGGGTCGTCCGGCGACGATACCGTGGCCTGGTACGCCAACCAAGGGCATGGTCGCTTTTCCGTACCGCGCGTTGTAACGACACACGCGAGTCGCGTGATGGCAGTCGTCGCGGCCGATTTGGATGGCGACACCGATCCCGATGTGCTGTATGCGGGTGACGAAAGCGCAGTCTGGTTTGCCAACGACGGCAAGGGCTCCTTCACGCTGGCGAATACCGTGGCGACCAAGCTTGTCAGGGCAACCGATGTCGATGTCGTTGACCTTGACGTGGACGGTGATCTGGACGTGTTGCTTTGCGACCACGAGGGCGACCGAGTGACGTGTTTTGTAAACGACGGCCGAGGACGATTCAATCAAACCGTGCACCCAGTGGATGGGCACGCACCTGGATGCGAGTGCGTTGAAGCATTTGACGTCAATGGCGACGGGCGACCGGATGCGATCATTGCCGCACGCGACAAGAACGCCGTGATCTGGCGCGCCAACGAAGGGCTTCGGTTCGACGTGGAACTCGAACAAAAGACAAAAACCGGTTGGCAGCAACTGTGGCGGTCTAGCTCCGTGCTGCCGATCATGCGGTCGTTCACGGCCGGCCGCCGACACGGAGATCGTCTAGTCGATAGCGTTACCCTCCGCTTTGAAGACTTGGAGGGGCGTCCTTTGTCGGCCGCGGAGGTCAACGCTCGCGTAAACGAGATCGCCATTTATCGAGACGAGAATTGCGATGCGGCGATCGATCCGCAAGTTGATCAGTTGGTTGCCACCGCGTCCGCCTTGACGGTGCGCAACGGGGCGATAACCGTTCCGCTTCTTCCCGACCACGCACGCCAACAAGACCAGCTCTCCGACGCTTCAAGCCGAAACAGACAGGGATCGCCCACGACGTGCCAATTGATTCGAGCCGTCAATGATTGGGCGACCGTGCACGGATACGCTGGTGGTTACCCGACGTTCGTACGAGTTCAGCGGGATAGTCAGCGGCACTATCAGGCGGTCGTGTTCAAAGCGGCCTCCGCCAAGCTCGTGGAAATCCCAAGCACTTTACTTGCATCCCCGATCGGCACTCCCAGATCGGACTACGACCTTGAACAACACCTGTTTGCAGACGTCGCCGGTCGGATATGCCGATGGGCTCGTGTGAGGGGGTATGGCGGGGCCATCTTTGGAGCGCGTGTCGCGGATGGAGGATCGGCGGGACTCGCCTATCAAGCATTGCTGCTTAAAGTCCCCGACATGCCGCAAATAAGTTGGAACTTCGAGGATCTCGACCAACCGGAAAGCCTGGAGCAGTTGTTTCGAAACGTTCACAACCGCGCTCGACAGGAAGGTCACCTAAGCGGTTTTCCAACGTTCGCGCAGAACTTCGACTGCGTCATGGTCAGTTCCACTGCAGGGGAGCTGGTTGAGATTCCGGCGGACGAACTAAGGTGATCCGCGTCTTCATTGAACTGATGCCTGTCGGATTGATGTTTCAACGAGGTCGGAACAGGCAAGGCTAGATCAGTTTGAGGGCGGAAGGCCAACGTCTTCTGCCAGACTCTCAAAAAACTGCATGAGCAAGGGTCGTAGTGCCGTTCTGACAGCGGCTATCTCTTCGGGACACCGAATGACGGTTCCCGTGGCAGACGGATTATTCGAGAAATGGATCTCGCTGAGTTCTCCGGGAGAAGTTCGTGAGTAGACCAATTGAATACGGCTGTCTTCGTAGTCGCCAACGATCTCGACAGGCTGACCGTTTTTCAGAGTGACCGCGGTGACCTCATAGATCGTTAAACCAAACAACAGTTTTCGGAAATGCCAACGGTCGATCATCGCCGACGAAATCGGCTCGCGATGGTTGGCTGGTTGGCTTCTCAACAGGTCATACACCATGAAACCACTTGAGAGCCGGGTCGAGTATTCACGAACCGTGGCTCATGCGATCAATGACCCGCGCATGGCCTGCTCCTCCAAGCTGCCAGTCAATGACCACTGACGTATCGCGTGGGTGACACGACGAGGCAGCCACCGCGAAAGAAGAAAGTGGGGACCCAAAAATGGCAGCGCAGGATTCATGTAGGCCCCGCTGCTTGGCAGGTTAAGCAAAACCTAGCCACTTCGTCGTCGCCACCAGTTGGCGCCACCTAACATTAAGGCGAGCAGCGACCAGACGATAATGCTGGCCGGCTCGGGAACGGAGAGCACACCCTGAGGATCGACCGAGTATTGAGAATAGGCCACATTATCAAACTCAAATGCGTACTGGGAACTCGTGGCCACAACCTTATCGAAACCCAGCGTCGAGCTGATATTCACATAAAAGGTTCCCGATGTACCTTGGTCGCCGGTCGCATTGGCATCGACCTGGCTACCGTCGATTGTTCCGACTAACGTCGCATTATCAAAGAACTGCAAGGTGTTGTATTTATCGACCGATCCCCACAACAGCCCGAAATACTGCTGCTTGCTGGAGAACGTCAGAACAGCTTTGGCAGCCGGGTAACTGCCACCATCGCTACCGCTCGTTAAATAATTGGTTGCGTCCGCGCCATTGCCCTGACCACCGAAGTTCAAGCCATTGTTGTTCGAGAGAAAAGGAGGGGCATACAAACCAGATGCCGCGCCGCTGACCACTTTTGCGTCGGGAGTAAAAGATACCGTAATGCCGCCCGAGGCTGTCGTATTGGCAGCGAAGCCGCCGGTGCCGCCTGCAGAAAGGTCATTGAACGTCACGTAGTTCGCCCCGCTGATCGGTTGCCCCCCTACGGCAGATACAATCGAAATTGCCGCATGAGCAGCAGGACCGAAGCACGCCCATGCCACACAACTTGCAGCCAGCAACAGAATCTTCGATTTCATATTTACGTACCTGAGGATGTGGCGCATCATCAAAGAGCGGATAGTGTGCGGATAAGCCGTACTCCCGAAACACCCCTTCTAACTCCCTATAGGCCGCCAATGGCGGCATACTGACTAAACGGCTTTCAGGTAACAAGAAATCTTGCGGGCAACTGCTTTGCAAAGCCCTGGATGGCCCTTGCTTGGTCTGGTGGAACCTAAACTGGGACTATCTCGCCGCTGAAACTGATCGACAAAAATCGGTCACCCCGACCGCCGCGAGGCGCCTTGATCAGCGGCGAAGAACATGCCTGACCTGTTTCCACAGGCGACTTATTCGGTGTGGGAACCGCGCAGGAGTGGTTCGTGATGGTGCGCCAGATTCGTGCTGCAGCGCCGGTACCCTGACACGTCCTGTCCTTGACGTAAAGCGAAAACAGCTATTTATTTAGGCTGCGTTAAATCTCGCGAAACTTCGGCTGGATTTCGTTGACTTTCGCTGGGTGGTGACTAGTCTCAAGCGAGCGTCATCGCAGTCCGGTTTTCCGACGCGCACCGTGCCGACACCGAGGAGTAGCTTCATGCGTCTGCTGATTGGTTCCTCTTCGCAGCTTGCCCTGCTGCGAGCCACTCGCCGTATCGCACGGCGCTTCTCGGCATTCGCGATGCTCGTCGCGGTGCTTCTGTCGGTTTCCGTCGCCAAAGCCGGCACGCTTGAAATTCAGTTCACCGGACTCAATCTCGATTACGACGGAACAAATATTTTCGACGCCGGGACGCACAACACCGTTGGCATTGGTGATCCCGCCCAGTCCGATCCGCTAGGTTCGATGAACTTCTACCTCGACGGCACTCTCGTCGGAGTTCAAAACACGAACGTCTTTGCGGACATCTACATCAAAGACGTGCTCAACATTCCAGCGTCCGGCGGCAGCATCGTTTATAGCGGGGGCAACGGCGGCGCCTTCGGCGTCGATCTGCTGACCAATAACACGATTCCCGGTTGGGGAGCGGCGTTAAACATCGACACGATGCAGTTCTTCTACACCGGCAGCCAAATCGCCATCTCCGTGTCGGGATTCGCAACCGATCTGTTCGCGCAAAGCCTGCCGTTCAACTTGGAATTTGACCAATCCCAGCCGATCACGATCGTCATGTCGAGTGCGAACTTGACGGGCGTTACATCAGCTGGCGGGTTCCTCACCGGATTTCATGCCGCGGGCACGGGCAATGTGGCTGGGACGGGCTATCTCGTGCCCGAACCGGCGAGCGTAGCGTTGGCCGCTTTCGGGATCGTCGCCCTGCTGGTGATCCGACGAAGAAAGCACGCGACATAAGAATCGCCAGCCAATTTGGGTCCATCGAGCCAGGCCGGTTCTGTTCCCGTCCAGCTTCTTTTGGCGACGCCCGTCAGCACGGCACCAAGCGTAGGCACTCCATGAATTTCTCGTTCAACCAAACCCTCCTGCAGGCTACTTGAAGAATAGCCGTAAGAATTACACACTGCCTGAAGATGCATTTTCGACTTTTGCCCCCAGCACTACCATGATTACGGTCGCCGAAAAAGTACCAAATGCGGTTTTTGGAGGGGAGCCGAGCCTCTCGATTCAGAAGGATGCCTGTATTCGGTTGGCCTCCGATGGTTGTACGGAAGCTCAGGGTTATCTTCTCCAGTGCAGCCAGCGTTATCTGCTGCACGTGGCAGACCGCCTACTGCCAGAGCGATTCCGCGCAAAACTGGACCCGGAGGATGTCGTCCAAGATACCTTGCTTGCCGCGCAGGCAGAATTCAGTTGCTTTCAAGGGTCCACGGAAAAAGAGCTACTTGGCTGGCTGCGAGCAATTCTTTTAAATCGCGTGCGTGATACCCGCCGCCGTTATTTGACCCCAAAGCGTGCCATCTGCCGCGAGCTCAGTTTGAATGCCCTTGTCGGCAAGGATCTCGAACCGACAAGTGCTGCTGCGTGCAAATCGCCTTGCCAATGGTGCGTTGATGCCGAGGATAGTGCCCTGCTTCAATGGGCGCTGCGACGGCTCCCCGAGAGTTATCGTCAAGCCGTTGTACTTAGGAATTTGGAGGGACTGTCGTTTGCAGAAGTCGGCGCAGCGATGGATCGCAGTGGTGACGCCGCACGCAAGCTATGGACCCGCGCAATGCAGCGATTGCGTGCGAACCTGAAGTAATGCGACGACCGCAAGCTTTTTACGTCTAGACGGCCACCATCGACGTCGCCGGCTCTAGTACATCCGGAGATTCGTTGGCGGCAGCAAACAGTCACACGTTGCTCAAGCGGTACTCGATGCAGTGACACCGTTCGTCCGCGCTGGCTGCAAGAACTCATGACAAATCAGTAATGCGTCCAGTTTGTCGTTCAAAAAGCGCCTCGTAGATTGAGGGTGCTCCCGATACTGCTTAGCGGCTCCATCGGGACTGTCCATACGTCCGCGTTCGCCTGTTGGCCGGCGGGGGTGTCACTAGGGTGATTTGCCAACACCGCTCTCGGTGTGCGTCGTGTTGCATGCATTGAGGATCGTACCAAGGAGAAGACTTCGCCGAGATTTGGGAGGTGACGCAATGAAAAGCGAGCGGCTTGTAGCGACCATCCGCGAAACCTTAGCGGTCTTCGGATTGCCGTTAACGTTCGGGCAGTCGAATTGGCTCTCAACGCTCTATGTGCTTCTCCGTTCCGAGACCACTGCCGACGAGTTGTCTGAGATATTCATAATGGCCACACCCGCTAACGCCTGGCTACCGGACGATACAAACGACACCAAGCTCGCAGTCATGTCCACCCTCATCGACTGCCTCGACGGTCGCTATTTGATGGCGAAGCTCGAGCCTCACCTGCGCACGGCCGGCTCCGAAGACCGATTTCGCTAGACAAGTCTCTGCCGCTCTCTGGAAACAGCTGTGATTCATAGCCCGGCGAATCGGGTTCGGAAGTCGCCATCCGATTTTTTGTCCGTTTCGCTTGGTTTCCGCGCCTTAATAAGTATCGCCCCTCCGGGGATTCTGTGCGCCACATGTAATACCCGGAGCTGCTGCGAAACCCGCGTCGCGCCGAAAGGGTGACGCGGGCTTTTTTATGGACCCATCAACAGTGAGCCGGTGACCCTTTGTTGTCGCACGACAGGTCCTACGTGAATGGATGCCTCACCAGCAAACCATCGCGACAAGTTCACTCCAGCCTCGATATTGGCCGCGTCGATTGCGTCGGGCTAACCAACGAAATGGAATCGGCATCCGTGCTATGTCAGGTTGAGTCCTAGGTGCGAAACAATTCTGGATTTGAAAGATGGCTAGTATCAGCAAAACCCGTTCGAGCTGACGCAAAGTCGCAATCAAGTAGCGTGCAGATGTAAGGCTCCTTGCGTTCTAGTGACCTAAGCTTGCGACGGGTTCCTTCACCCACCCCGATTGGTTGGCCTAACAGATTGGCCGGTGACTCAATCCTGAACTTCCTTCAAGGGGAACGTCTCGCAGAGAGCCCCCACCTTCCAAGGAGATAACCCATGTCGAACAAATCAACGACGCAAGCCCAAGTTTCGGGATCAATTGCGAACCTTATTAATTACGCGCAGAAAAACGAAAAGAGGCATCGCCTGCGTGGCGGGCGTCATGCATTCTTTCGATCCGTATCGCTGCGAACTTCCGACGGCCGGCCGCACGCGGCATTCAGTCGAGAAATCTCGCGGTTTGGTGTCGGACTGTTGCATGACATCAAGCTGGTCCCCGGTGAAGTTGAATGCCGGATTTCCTGTCCGGACGGTCCTCCGACAATCGTGCCTCTGAACATTATTTGGTGCGAGCCCTGCGGAGACGGATGGTACATCAGCGGTGGCGAATTCGTCGGCGTGTGATGCCGCGAATGATACCTTCGACGCAAAGATTGAACGGTGCCGGCCTCATGCCGCTCGGCGGGACTACCGAGGACTTACTGTCAGATCGTGCGCCGAAGTGTGGATCGATTGACGTTTGCAGAAGTCGGCGCAGCGATGGATTGCAGCGATGACGCCGCACGCAAGCTGTGGACCCGCGCGATGCAGCGGTTGTGGGCAAGACTGAACCAGTCTGACGACCGCATGCTTTCTGCGTCCTCAACTTGGTTGTGTTGAAAAAAGACGCCCCGCCCAACTTCATGCTGGGCGAGGCGTCTGGTCCAGGGACGCTCCAGCAATTTCCGGCACGTCCTCGCCAACGGTGACTTAACGTGCTAATAGACTCCAAACGCGCCTGAAAAGAAAGTTGACAGATTTTGTCACAACACGTCGAGCACTCGGATTCAGCCAGAAATGAAGCGGGCGCCTTTGGCGAGGCGTTACGCTGCTGACTCGGATGTGACCGCAGCGCAGCTACGAGTTCGATTTGTTTCGGTTGAGTTCCGCACGTAGCTTGGCACGCTGGGCGGCGGCGTCACTGACCTTGCTAGTGTGACGCATTGTGTCCCAAACAAAATACGATAGAAGTACCGCCAGTGCGATACCCACAGCGAAAAGCAGGACGACTACTGTGTACATGGTTCTTGTTCGTCGAGTAAAAAAAACGCCCGCACCTGCGGGGCAGCAAAAGGTGCGGGCCGAGCAACTGCCCCGTTTCGTGGCGGCTGCCTTTTGTACAATTCGACCGACGGTTACCAGCCACATTAGGTGAAAAATCACCCCCGCTCTCAGGTGTGACAAACAGTGGCAAACGTTGCGAGGTGCCGGTCTTGCAAATGCTGTCCTGGTGTCCGGTTTCCGTGCATTTGGGCGCCTTAATGTTTGGAGAGACCGTTCCCGCTCGATCCTAGCTCCGTCGAGCCGGGGAACTCACGTCCGCGGCAGCTTCGGTCGCCGTGGGCGTTTTTATTCTGCTACCGTGCACCCACAAAACCCCGCTGTTTACGGAGGGCGTGTGAGCGGTACCATTCGCAGTTTGCGCATTTGCTTTATTGCGTCTTGGTCCACGCATCTATTACCCACTGCTCATAACGGGGTTTTGCATCGACGAACTTCTCGTACCCGCGCGGGTACCGCTTCTCGTAGCTTCTCCGAAGACTCGAGTGCCGATAGATGAAATTCGTCTCCGCAGCCCTTCTGAATCCCAATTCTGCGAGTGACTTGTCCGCTAGTGGCGGCACTTCTTGCCAAGATACGACGAAAACACTAGTGCCGAAGAGATTGAGCGCAGCCTCCAAGAGATGCTGGCCGTGTTTAAGGATCTTTGGGTGCAAGACCATCCGGTCAAGGACCACGATGCGGGAGACGTGTGCCTCCGCCTGAAACTCAGATCGTATATCGCCGTACTCGTCGACAAAACAAAAATAGACTGCCTCGAGGTCGTCCGAGTACTCTTCAAAAACCGAATGCGCGTCTTGTCCATCCAACTCAATCTCTGACCATAAGATTTGCTGGAATGCAAACCGGCCAAGAAGAATCTCTATGGCTCCCTCCTCTCCATACTCCATTACATCGACATTGACCTCGCGAACGTAGTCTTCGATGGACCTCCGACGAGTCGAAGCGGTGACGTGACATTGCAAGTACATGCTGACCTCTCGTTTTTAAGGTGAAGTATTTAGCCTTCGCAATTTCGGCGGTCGTCCCAGGGGACCGGACGCGGACAGTCGATGGCTTGATTAACCCCGCGCTCAAGGGCAACGGCGAATCGAAGAATGCGGTGATAGCTCCTGTGCAGCATAGCGTCGCCAAGCGTGACGCTTTTTGATTTGCGCTCTGCGCATGACCTCCTCTTGATAGGCGATCTGTTCAATCGCCTTCTCCAAGGCTTGGGCCAATATGGCAATTTGCTCTGGCGTGTACGGCGGTAGTACACTTCTACCCATTTGAAAACTCCTTTGACGAAAGAAACTCGGTTATCTTGAACGACCGCTACCTCCGATTTGACCGTGATCGGTATCGCAGATCCTGACAATGCCGACACAGAAAATGCGAGCCGCGTAGATAGAGCTTCGTTACGCGTCTAGCGCAAACGGTGCCAAGACGCCCGCCGGGGCACTGGAACCAATTCCGCACGCCTCCGAAATGAGGTCGGCTCGTCAGGATGTGAATGAAAGTTTCGATTTCGCGACCATCGTCGAGTCTGTAGCTGAGGCGGAGGCGTCGGTGGCCCTGGCTGTCAAGTTCGGCGATGCATCGAAGGCTGGCAAATAATTCGTTCGACCCGTGCAACTTCCAGTGCAGTAGTCCCCGCCAGCTCGGGCAGAGCACGCCGTCTCTGGACAGCTGATTCACATCGAGACACAGACAGTCATCCGTCGTCAGACGAGGACATCTACCAAGCCGCCTTCCACTACCAATACCGCCCATCGTCATGAACCTCGTTTTATGCAGAATCAATTGGGACTTAATGCGCATCTTCGCCGGTGCACGCGTTCGCGTGATGATTTGGCTGCTCGCCTTCTGCCGTTTCGAGTAGGGCGATTAGCTGCTCGCGGTCGCGCGATGAGAGCGCGAGCAACTTTTCGACGAACGTTCCGAGCGCCGTCAGGGCTTTGGCGACACGGGGTCGCGAACTTCTAACGGCGGAGATGGGCTCTTGCTTTTCAGCCGTTGCACAGCTGGTGCAAGCTGCGGTGCAAGCCGAAGAATCGGTCGACGTAAGTTGGCCGGAGTTGGCACTTAGGGATTGGAGCGGGTAGCTTCCCAAGCTGGATGTCGAGGGTTCGAATCCCTTCGCCCGCTCTTTGTGACGGCCGTTGTCTGGCGTGGACAGCGGCCGTATGCATTGGGATCAGGCGCGGCGGCTTGCTTCGACATCGTGTTCTCCTCAGTGTGCCAAGTGCCGGCGATCTGTCGGTTTTGTGCGTCTCCGCAACGTTCAAGCCCGAGGCAGGTCGGAACGGTGCAAGGCGAGAATCCGTTGTTGAAAACTGACTTCTCGCAGCTTTTTGTTGACTATGTCTCACGGCACGCTACAGTGTGCAATCGTGGGTTTTCTAGTCCGCGGTCTGCCTTGAATGTCGACACGGCGATCCACTGTCTGCCCCATGTCCACTTCGGCGACCGTCTAACCAAGGAGATCGCTGATGAATGGCAAAGCGACGTTCCGCGACCACGCTCGACAGTCCCGATCTCGAATCGGGCGATTGCCCATCCCAGTCATCTTGGCATGCAGCGCTTTGTTCATGGTGTGTCATTCGGCCTGGGCAACCGCGCCGGTCCAGCAAACGACAAATCCCACGGCTTTTAGCAACTTCTATTCGGTGGTCGACATGACCAAAAGTCCGACCGTCGACGTCGGAACTGGTTCGATTATTGGGTCACACTATATCACTGAAGGGGCCCAACAAATCGGTTACTTCTGCGTACTCACGGCCGACCATGTCGTCGCGGCAGGCGCCAATAGCATCGGCTTTGGCTATTTTGGCGACGGCACGAACCCGGCCAATAGCTTTGCGGCCACCTATCCCATCGTGAACACCGTGCGCGGCGGTTCGACAGGAAATGAGGATCTCGCGGTGGCTTTCATCCGCTATGGCGTGGTCGATCCGTTTTTCGTCAGCGTCCAAGACCTTCAACTCTGGACTCCCCCGGCTAGTCTCACTCTCGGCAACTTACCAGGAACCTTCACGGAAGTGGGATACGGTCTCACCGGCGTGCCGCATTACGATTCGGGCATCCAGGACGGGTTTACGCCTCAATTGTCAGTCGGCATCCAACGCTTCGACAATGCGAATCCCGTGAGCGTTAACGCCGGGGCGGCACATGATGGTTACACCTATACCGATGTGAAATGGAACCCCGGCCCCGTCAGTCCCGGCAACCCGGATTTAGGTGTCGGGTCAAGTTTCGGTGGTGATTCCGGCGGGCCATATTTCACGTCCGATGCGGTGAACTTCACGGTCGACGGGTTGACCGACGTGTACGGAGATCCAGTAGGAACGCAGACGATCAGTGCGTTTAGCGACACGATTTTCGCCGTGCACACTTTTGGAAATAACAACAACCCGCAACTGTTCTCGGATAACATCGCAAGCGGCGCAAACTTGCTCACCGCGGCCGACATCGCTTGGATCAACAATGCCTGCATGGCGATTCCGGAACCTTCATCGCTGATGATCGCGGGCCTGGGGCTCGTCGCACTGGTCCTGATCGGACGAAGAAGGGGATGCTGAGCGTCAACCGTGTTTCGCCGGCTGACGCACCCCGCGCATCGCAGAGTTAACCATCCCTGCGCCGCGAACCAATCGACTCCTTGGTCCGATCGAACGTTCGAATTGCTTGGCCCGCTTTTCTGATGGCCGCTGTCTCCACCGGACAGCGGCCGATTTTCGTATGGCGGCGATGATTCGCTGCCGTAGTAAGTAATGTCAATCAGCCTGAAATGCCGCCCGTCAATTCTTGCCGTCGATTGCTTCCGGCGCGGGCGACTCTTCGATCAATTCGAGCGCGTTCTCAATGAGGATTTCGCCCGTCATTTCGCCGAGTGAGGTACGTGAGACGTATTCGTAGCGCTTGAAGCTATTGAAATCGACCTTGGTGAGGATGTAGCCAAAGGCGTCGTTGGTGAGGCCGAACAGTAGATTGTTTTCCCCTTTCATGTGTCGCTTGATGTAGTAGCCGATGTTGGGGAGGGCTTCGCCCGGGATGGTGAGGATCTGGGCGTTGCCGAGATTCACCAGGTTCATACGCGTGGTGATCGACTTGTCGCTATTGTGCGGATACTTCAACGGCGAGGCCAAGATGATGGTCCACATCAGGTCGGAAGCAACCGGGAACTTGACCTCCCGGGCAAAGCAGGCAAGGCCGGGGTCGGTTTGCGGTTTGGCGTCTTTGACAATACGCTCCGCTTCGGAGGCCATCAGTTGACCAATCCGCAGGCACTCTTCCCAGGTGCGGGAGTCGTGCCACTTCGCGTGGATCGGGTCGGAGGGGTTTTCAAGCCGACGGTTGTCGGCCGTGATCATGCCTCCTTGTGCGCCGTTCATGAACATTCCCATGCCGCCAAGATCGGTCTCGAGTTTGTCGCACAGCGGGCCGACAAGGTCGGGGCTGACAAGGCCGACTCCGCTGCCGAGAACTTCCGGATGGATGGCATAGTTGACCAAAGTGCAGATCGTTTCGCCGGCTGGGGAGACGGCCTGAATGACGCTCATCCGCGGATCGTAAAGCTCCGGAGCGTAATAGTTGTAGGCGATCTTTCCCTTGGCTTCGCCGGTGGCCATCTTGAGTTGGGCGGTCTGAAGGTTGTCGAACGCCTGGTTGATGGCAATCGCCGCCTGATTGCAGACAAAGTCCATGTACTTCAGATTGCCCGAGGCTCTACCGTTGGGGCCAGGAAAGCCGTAGCAGTCTGGAGCACTATGCGTGTGCGTCGAGCCAATAAGAATGTTGTCGGCCGGAATGCGAGGGACCTGTTTGTGAACGCGTTCGCAAAGTACCGAGGGGAAGCCAAGGAGGTCGAGTTGCACGAAAGCGACTGTGGTTTCACCCTGTTGGAAGACCATGGCGCGAGCGGTCAGCTCGCCCTGCTTGCCGGTGGACGGATTGCCGGGGCCGACGCCGCCGGAGACAGGCAGCAGCGGATCGGGCGTGATGATCGCCTTGCCAACGCCGACCTTCAGTTCGGCCTGTGCCAACGAACAAAGCGAGCAGGTTATGATGACGAGCGTCAGGAGTCGTTGTGGAAGCATGGAGTTGTTCGGGGTTGAGTGTGATGATGAACTAGATGACGGCGGTGGAGCGATTGCGAATCGCAGTGTCAACAAGTGGCCCCGCTGAGATTACAAAGCCGAGCTTACGAAACTTCGCCCAGCAGACCATGGGGCTGATTATACTACCGCCCGGCCGCGAGGTCTCTTTTCAACGGTCTGCTACCGCGAAGGCTCGATGTCGACCTGCCCGGTGTTCGGCTGCCTGCCACCGGGAGTCGTCCGGCCGCGGTCAACCATATCCTGCAGCAGGGCGTGGAGGTGTTGCTCCATTTCCGAGTTCTGGTCGATCAGGTTCGTTTGCTCTCCAAGATCTTCGTCAAGGTTATAGAGCTGCCGGGAAGGCAACGACTTGCTCGCGGGCGTGCCCGGCCGGGGTTGGCTCCACCCTCCCGAATCGGGGCACAGCAGCAGCTTCCACGGACCTTTCCGAATCGCGAATGATCCATTGATGGAGTGCGAGACCAGGTGGTCGCGGCCCGCACTGGTTTTTCCCTGCAAGGTCGGCAGAAAGCTGATACTGTCCTCGGCTGCATTGTCAGACAGCGGCGCGCCGACGATTTCCGCCACCGTGGCCAATACGTCGGTCAAGCAGATCAATTGCGTGCTCTTAGTCCCCGCGCCGACTTTGCCCGGCCAGCGTACGATGAACGGAACGCGATGCCCGCCCTCGAAAATGTCCGCTTTGTGGCCTCGAAGGGGACCGCTGGGGTAATGCCCGTGCTCGGCAAGCTGTGCGAAGTCCGCGCTGGGCGAACATCCATTGTCACTCGTGACAATCACCAGCGTGTTTTCGTCCAGTTGTTGTTCTTCGAGTGCCGCCAAGATTTGTCCGACGGCCGCGTCGGTCTGCATGACGAAATCGGCGTACGGAGTCATGTCACTTTTGCCCTGCCAGTCGCGTGACGGCAGGATAGGCGTGTGCGGGGCTGTCAGCGGCACGTAGATAAAGAACGGTTTGTACTGGCGTGCCATCGCGGCATGCTTCTCGATGAACTCGCAGGTCTTGCTGGCGATCGCGGGGAGCACGTCGACCGCGTCGAAACCTGGCGCTGCCGGACCCTGCCGCGTGCGGCCTCCCTTTGGGCGACCGTGCATCATCAGGAAGCTGCGATCCTCGGTCGGCAGCGCAACTACTCGGTTGTTTTCGATAAACGTATAGGGCACCATGTCCAGCGACGCGCTGATGCCATAGTAGTAGTCAAAACCGACGCTGTTCGGTCCCGCGGCAATCGGCTCTCCGTATTCGACGTTAAACACTTGTTCTCGGGGCTCGATGCCAAGTTCGGTTACCGACGCGCCTGGCTTGACGACCCAATTCATGCCGAGGTGCCATTTGCCGACGGCGGCGGTCGTGTAGCCCTGGGCTTGCAAGAGCGAGCCGATTGTCAGCCGGTCTGGCTCAATCAGTCGGGGGCTCAGGCCACCCAAGACTCCGTGTTTGAGTTTCGATCGCCAGTTATATCGGCCGGTCAGCAATCCATAGCGCGTCGGAGAACAGACCGAGGAACTTGTGTGAGCATCCGTAAAGCGCATTCCGGCCGCCGCCAATCCATCGAGGTTGGGCGTGGAAATCTGGCCTCCGTAGCAAGCCGGATCACCGTAGCCGAGATCGTCAGCCAGAATAACCACAACGTTCGGCTTTGCCTCGCCGGCACATGCCTCGGCGAGAAACGAACCGGCGAAGAGGCAGCCCAGCGCGGTGATGCGTGGCCAATGGATCTTGTTGGCAAATTCGCAAGCTTTCCAGAGGGTGGACATAGGACGATGAGGTACCTGGGCAAATGTGATGCGAGACGTCAGGCGGATTCTCGAGAGTGCCGCAACGCGGCATCCGCCATCATAGACCGGAATTGCCGCGCCTCAAAAGCGCACGATCGGATCAGGAGCGATTCAATCGATTCCGGTCAGTAGTCGTCCTAGTTTCCGGACCGCACGATGCCAGGCAAGTCGGGCCTGTTTCGGCGAATTGTGATGCCGCTCGGCAATCCTCGCAAACGAAAGCCCTTGGCATGTGTGTTCAAGAAGGACCGTTCTCTGTTCCAGAGAGAGTCGCGACAGAGCCAATCGCATTCGTTGTTGTTCATCGCGTTGGATCAGCGTTGCATTTGGGCCGGATACATCGTCACACACAACCCGCAATCGCGAGGCCGCGGCCGTGTGCGACAATTCGCGATCGATCGTGCGCTGTTTCGTGTGTCGATAGTGGCGAACGCTGTTGGCCAGGCGATTGGCAAGGATCGAGCGCAGCCAACTGCTGAATTCATGATAGCTACCACCGCGAAATTGCTCGAAGTCCTTCTGGGCCTGAACGAACGTTTCCTGCACAAGGTCCTCGGCGCCGACTTTTGCTTGCAGCCGAGCATCGAGACCGCGGCGTGCCAAGGTCAACAAAGGGCCGCGTTGTGAGTTCAAGACATGTCCCAGCGCCGATACCGATCCCTGGCGGGCCAGTGCGAGCCAGTCGTCAAGCGAATCGTTTCGGCCGTGCGTTGCAACATCGCAAACAGCGGCGGTCGTGATCATTAGCGAACTCCTCGAACATGTGAGCCCAAATAGACGAGGTAGTTTTTCGCACGCTCCGGGGCCAAGCAAAGCTGGAACCCAGTCGGCAGGTTATCGGGGTCTGCACCGAGGGTCAAGCAAATACGGGAAGTCTCGTCGCGGTGCGTGCAGGTTGTTAGCAGAGTGTGCGAACGCACCGCGCTGGCTGCGCGCCTTGCAGTCGAAGTTGCTCGTCATCGATAGCGATTCTCGATTTTTTCTGAGGCGCTGAGGTTCCGTCTCCTCCGAATGCGTTCCTTTACATATTGGAGAGGCGCGCGGTCTCATTTAACTTTGCGCGCGTTACAAACCGCCTTGACTGGGAGGAACGCTAATGACTCTTAGAACTTGCGTTTGTGTACTATTATTGGCCACCTTCTCTCGCTTCGTCCTCGCCGACACGATTCCGGCGGGGCCGGACTACCCGGCGCCCGGCGGAAATAGCTATTCGTCCTCTGGTTCTCCAGGTGACCCCGGGGGTGTGACGGCGAACTACAGCGCCTTTGACGTGTCCGGCCTGACAGGCTTGTGGCAGGGTCTGTGGGACACGACAACGCCCACGGCCGGGCTCGACGGTTCCGCCCATCTGCTCACTTTCAGCAGCGTGAGCGGCAGCACGGGAACCTGGACGGGAACGACCTCGTGGACGGATCCGGACACCTCAACGTTTTATTCGTCGATTCCGCTCAAGATGGATATTTCGATTACGGCCGGAACGCCAACCTGGTCCACGCTTCCCATCGCCGGATACACTTTTCCGGCAATCGGAGCGGTGATCGACAACTCCGCCGGCGGCGACTACAGCATTAACATCCAGTTCTCCGCGGACACCGGTGGCGGGTTTGTGCCCCTCAACACCGTGCGTCAGGCTTCCGGAGGCGATACGAATTCGTCGATAAGTTTGGGATTCTACAGCGTTGCCGTGCCGGAACCGTCGAGCGTCGTTCTCTGCGGCCTTGGCATGTTCGGCGTCGCCGGCTTCGCGATTCGCAAACGCCGTTACCGTTAGTTGAACGCGTTCTGACGCAGTCAGCTCGTTTGGTCCAGCACCGTCAGCTCCAACATTCTGCCGGTGCTGGGCCATGCGCGGCGGCTCGCGCAAAAATGCCGATGAGCAAAATGGGTTGGTAGACGCAATCGCTGCGCGCTTGATTGGTCAGCCACGATTTGCGATGGGCGAGCCAGCCGGTAAAATGTCGGCAGTGGATCCCCCCTGAAAATCGAATGGAAATGCCCCTCGCGGCAGGCGACGATTAATGCACAGCGCAATCGACTACTTGAATCCCAATTTGCCCGCGGACCTGCGTCGTGTCTCGATGCCCGTCGTGCAGGCCACTGGGGAGTCTCTCGCTGGTTTTGGGTCTCTAATAGACGACCCCGAGTTGCAGCCCATTGAAATCGTGCGCTGGCCCGCGCAGGGTTGGCGGCCCGTCGACTCCGATAGCGGCGACGAAGGAGGCACGACCGAGGGCATTTTCATCAGCGAGTGGAAGGGAGACGTGTTATTCGGGCGCAACGAGGCCGTCGATGGCCATTACATCCTGGCCTACGGTGTCGAACCGGCCACCGCAGATCAAACGCACGCTCGCCCGCCCGAACGGATGCTGTTGTGGCACGCCAATTACCATCCTGATGGCGGTCAGATGTTCTTCCCGCTCGATAAGCGGCCGTTCTATGTTCCGTTGGCGCTACCCGGCGACGACGTGACGCCCGAAAAGTTCGTTTGTTTTCGCTTCGACGGCACGCAGGGATTGTACATTCATCCAAACATTTGGCATGACGGCGTGTTCACGCGGGCAGGCACGCAACGCTTCCTCGACCGCCAGGGCGCGGTCCATGCCCGCGTTTCGGTCGATTTTCCGCGTGAGTTCGGCTGTTTGCTGGAAGCATCACTAACCACCTGACGGCGATTGTGGCGGCGGCATCGCCCGCTGCGACGCTTCCGCGAAGGTTCTTTGCACCTTACTTCGGCCGCGACTAGAATGCGGAAGTCGCTATCGATTGAGCATCGCGCTGGCTCAATACCCCCCTATATTCCCGCAGCAGGAGGACGCTCTGATGAACCAGGACACGACGCGCCGGCGGTTTTTGGCCGCTTCTTCCGCCGCGCTCAGCGCATCGACCCTCGTTGCCGCGCGGACTTCGCGCGCTGCCTCCGCAAATGACACGCTGGTGGTGGGCCTGATCGGTTGCGGAGGACGCGGCGTGCACGATGCGGGTTTGTTTCAAAACACACCCAACGTTCGGCTCGCTTATGTGTCCGACGTCGACGAGCAACGACTGGGTAAGGCGGCCGAAAACCTAAGTGTCGACGCGTCGCATGCGGTCGGCGATTTGCGCCGAATTCTCGACGACAAATCCGTCGATGCGGTCGTGATTGCCACGCCCGACCATTGGCATTCACCCGCTTCGATCCTGGCCTGCAATGCCGGCAAACACGTTTACGTGGAAAAGCCCATTTCGCACAACATTCGCGAAGGCCGACTGCTGGTCGAGGCTTCCACCCGCAATAAGACGCACGTGCAACACGGCACGCAAAACCGGAGCACGCCGATGATGATCGAAGCCGTGCAGCTGCTGCGCGACGGCCTGATTGGCGACGTGCTGGTGGCCAAGTGCTGGAACGTGCAGCGGCGAGGTTCGATTGGCCACGGTCAGAACGTCGAACCACCGGCCGGGCTTGATTACGAAAACTGGGTTGGCCCGGCGACCATGATTCCGTACCGGACCAATCGCGTCCACGACCGCTGGACCTGGTGGTACCACTTTGGCACCGGCGACATGGGCAACGACGGCGTGCACGACATCGACTACACGCGCTGGGGTTTGGGCGTCGACGTGCACCCGGCAAAAGTTTCGGCCATCGGCGGCAAGTTCGTGTGGGACGACGATCACGAGTTTCCCGACACGCAGCAGGTCGCGTTCGAATACCCCGATCCCAGCGGCGGTCGCCCCAAGATGCTTGTCTATGAGCAGCGACTGTGGTCGAAGAATTACCCGCACAATTGCGACAGCGGTGCCGAATTCTACGGCAGCAAGGGTCAGCTTTTTTTAAGCCGGCGCGGAAAGATCGAACTGTTCGACGATCGCAACCGGCGGGCAGAGATTGCCGTTCAGCCGGGGGCTCAGAACGACGTGGCCCACGTCAAGAACTTCTGCGATGCGATACGTGGCGATGGGCGCCCGAACGCCGACGCGCTAACGGGCCATCTCTCGACGTCGCTTTGCCATTTGGGCAACATCGCCACGCGACTAGGCCGATCGCTCGAGTTCGATCCGCAAGCCGAGAAGATTGTCAACGATCCCGAGGCCGACGCCCTGGTGCGCCGCCAATATCGCAGCCATTGGGGCACGCCGCAGGGAGCTTGAGCCGAGGGAAAAGCGGCCCTCGCGAGTTGAACTGCCGCTATGCGCGCGGCGGCGGGCCGGCCTCCGGCGAACTGGGACCACTGGGCACTTTTTCCGCGGCGCCGTTCGAGGCCCCGGCCTTGGCGGAATTGTCGCCGCCCAGTTTGATGAGCGCTTCGGGCAGCTCGACGCCGCCGATGTCCTTCAGCACGTTCATCATTGGTGGCAATGAGCCGGCGATGTTTTGCAGGAAGCTGGCGGTGTTGCTCTTGCCGTTCTGCCCGCCGTTTTCCCAGACGATGACCTTGTCGAACTTGATATTCGAGATGGCCTTGGCCGACGCTTCGGCCAGGTTGTCGAGATGCTCGAGCATCAATAGTTGGAATGCTTGCTCCGCGCCGCCGCAGGCGTCAATGATCTGCTTCAGACCCTCGCCCTTCTTGGCCAGGATTTCATACTGACCGCGGGCTTCGGCTTCGAGTTTGGCGAAGATGGCCGAGGCCTGACCTTCGGCCTCGACACGCCGCTTTTCCGCTTCGGCTTGGGCTTCGACGATGACCCGTGCTTTTTGGGCCTTGGCCGGGGCTTCCAGTTCGGCCCGTTGCTCGGCCTCGCGTCGTTCGGCATCGGCGAGCGCGGCTTTGGCCATGGCGCGGTTTTGCGCTTCGAGCACGGCAGCTTCGGCTTCGCGCTTCCGCTTCTCGCCGATTTCGTAGGCTTCGGCCTTTTTGACAAGAAGTTGCGCGTTCGAATTGGCGACCAGGCCCTGGGCCTGGTTTTCGCCATCGATGGCCTTGGCCTCGGCATCGGCCAACTTGATACGCATCAATTGTTCCGCGTTCTTGATATCGGCGTCGCGTTGGAACCCGGCAGTTTGTTCGCCAATCCTTTGTTCCTTTTCGAGTTCGGCCAAACGCACGGCCTGCTCGCGCTGGGCCTCGCGGGTGCCGATATCGCGCAGCTTGTTGGCATTGGCGACCTGGATCATGCGATCGCGCTCAGCTTCGGCCACGCGCGTTTCACCTTGTCGCTCTTCGTCGGCCACGTCGCCGCGGGCCTGCTGAATTGCCTGGCTGGCCGCCTTCTGGCCGATGGCGTCGATATACCCTGCCTCGTCCGTGATGTCCGTGATGTTGACGTTGATCAGCACCAGGCCGACTTTCTTGAGCTCCGGCTCGAGCGAGCGCTGGACGTGTTCCAGGAAGGTATCGCGGTCGCGGTTGATGTCCTCGATCCGCATCGACGCGATCACTTGACGCAACTGGCCGAAGATGATTTCCTCGGCCTGGCTGCGAACCTGCTGAAAATTCAAACCCAGCAGACGGATCGCCGCGTTCTGCATCACCTCGGGGCTCGTGCCGATCGCCACGGTGAACACGCTGGGCACGTTGACGCGAATGTTTTCGATCGACAGCGCGCTGCGCAGCGGAATCTCGATTTGAATCGGCTCCAGGCTAAGGTAGCTGTAATCCTGAAACAGCGGCCAGACGAACTTCGCGCCGCCATGGACGCAACGCGCCGTATTGCCGCCACCGACGCGGCCGTAAATCACCAGCACGCGGTTGCTCGGACAACGTTTGTAGCGCGTCGTCAGAAACCTCAGCACGCTCACCAGGATCAGCGCTGCCACGACGATCGTGGCGCCCCACCAGATCATGGCTTCACTCAGGTCCGACACGGCCGCTAATAGCGACAAGCTAAACATTGGAGTTCCTTGCGGGTTCGGTAATATTGGTCGGTTCGACAATCGGCTCAACTTCCACGCGGTCGGAGCCCAACACTCCCACGACCACCACACGCGTGCCGGTCGGCAGACGCTGTCCCACGGTCGTGGCCTCGTATTCCATCGTGCGGTTTTGCACGACCATGTGCACTTTGCCGACGCCCTGGTTGCCGCCGGGAATTGCCAGATAAACTGTAGCTTCTTCTCCGATCGCCCGAGCGATTCTCTCGGTACCTTCGGCCGTCAGCTTATAGAGACCGCGCATCAGAAAGTACACGCCATACATCGCAGCCAAGCCGCAACCCAGGGCAATCAGCAGCGTTTGAGGTGGATCAAAGCCCGATGCGCCGGTGGCCTTGCCAGTCAGTCCGAAGAACGTCAATCCGATCAACATCGTGCGGAAAGTGAGGACACCGAAAACCCAGGTCGAGTCGTGATGTCCGGCGTCGTGATGACCGTCGCAGCCGTCCGTCTCGGCGTCCATTGCGCCGACGTCATCCGGGGCGTCTTCCGAACCTTCGGAGCCATGGTCCTCGCCGCCGAAGCCCAGAAAGAACTGCGCGACGAGCACGGTTCCGCCGAAAATCGCGCAGAACAAATACAAGGTTCCCATCACCACAGCTCCCCGTTGAAACCAGATCGATGCTTCCTGACTATCATTCGCCGGCATGGAGCGAAGCTTGAGGAAAATCCACCGGTATCATCGGGCACAAAAGGGGGGCTGTCAAACTTTTCGCTCGTATCAGCAATACGCAAATACCACCGGCATCAAATGTTACGACAAGGCCGAAATTCGCCAATCCAATTCGGCGCCGCAGACACCGGTTGAACCGGTTGTGGGGAGCTCGTCGTTAACTGAGCGCGGGCAGCCCGTACGGTGAGCGATACGCCTTGGTGAGCAGCGCGTCCGCCTCCGGGCATTCGACGAATCGCTCGGTCGCCGGATCGAAGTCGATTCGTCCACGTGTCAGGTAGGCAATTTCGCCCAAGTGCACCAGCGCAACTGCGGTGAGCAACTTCCGGCGCGGCGCTGGTCGGCGTGCGTTTGCGCACCGCGTCGAGAAACTCTGCCATGTGTTCCGCGTAGCCGCGTTGCCCTCGCAACTCCTTCCCTTCGGTCGGGCCGGGTTTTGACTTGGGACCGAGGAATACGCTGAAGGCGCCGCGCCGCGAAAAGATCATGTACCCTTCGGTGCCATAGAACACATTGCCATTGTCAAACCCGTGCATTCCGTACGCCGTGAACGGATAGTTTTCGTAGACCAGCAGTCGCCCGTCGGGATATTCGTACGTGACGTTCAGATTGTCGGGATACTCGCTGGCATGCTCCAACAGCATCATCCGCCCGCCGCGAGTCGTGATTTGTTTGGGCAGCGTCTCCACCCCGAGACCCCAAGCCGCCATGTCCAAGTCGTGGATTCCATCGTCCCCGATCTCGCCATTGCCGTAGTCGCGAAACATCCGCCAGGTGCCGTGAAAACGGTGGGGATTAAACGCGTGCACCGGCGCGGGGCCCAGCCAGCGGTCGTAGTCGACGCCCGCCGGTGGCTGACCGTCCGGCAGCGGCAGCACCTCGTCGCGCAATTCGGCCGTCCAAGCCCGGGCGACTTTCACTTCGCCGATAATTCCGTCGCGCAAGAGTTTGCCCGCCTTGGCGGTAACGGGGCTCGATCGCATTTGGCTTCCCTGCTGGACGACGCGGCCATACTTTTTGGCGGCGGCGATGACCAGCGGGCCCTCGTTGTAGACGTGTGAAATCGGCTTTTCGATGTACACGTCCTTGCCGTTTTGCATGGCGGCCACGGCAATCGGGGCATGCCAGTGATGGGGCGTGGCAATAATACAGGCGTCGACGTTCGGATCATCCAGCACGTCTTCATATCGCGACGTGCGCCGCGGCGATGGCAAGCCCGCGGTATGCTTCGAGATTTTTTCGATTTGCCGCGGGTCGACGTCGCACAGCCAGGCGATCGAGACGTTCTCTTTGCGCTCGACCAGGCCTTGGACATGCATGTTCATGATGCCGCCGCAGCCGATGATTCCCAGCCGCACGGTTTCCGACTTTTCCCCGGCCATCGTGTGGACACCGCCTAACGTCTGAACCGCGGCCACGGCGGCGGTGATCTGCGACGAATGTTTGAGAAACTCGCGGCGACTCGTCTGGTCGGGCATCTGTCTTACTCCAGCGGCAAACCGCAGGCTTTGAGTAGCGAGGTTTGCACGTTTAAGTCATGTTCGTAAGGGAAATCGCTCGCTTTCTGGCCGCGAATGATCGCAGCCATGTCGGCCGCATCGGCAACGTAGCGGGTGAACTTGGGAAACTCGATATCCTGATACCCGCGCGTGTACTCACCACGCGGTTGGGACAGAGCTACGCGGGCCGACGGATTGTCAAGCGGCTGAATGTGGAACGTTCCCTCGGTGCCGCAGACGACCAAATGTCGGCGGGCGAAGCCTTCTACCTCCAACGCGCTCGACTTCACGCTTGCGATCGCCCGCGGATACTCGTAGACGGCCAGCATGTTGTCCGCCAGGCCGTCGTCAATGCTGGCGGCATGCTGTTTGAACGGCGTGACGCTCGCCGGGGCACCCAGTACACCAATCACCAGGTCGGTAATGTGGCACCCGAGTTCGAACATCAAACCGCCCGGATATTCGGCCAACCGGCGGCGGCTGTCCGGCGCAATGACCTTGCTCATCACGGTATGCACTTCGAACGGCTCGCCCAGCCACCCCTGCTTGAGAAAGTCGCGCAGCAGAACGACCGCCGGGTTGTAGCGATACATGTAGCCCATCTGCACCAGCAGCTTTTGCCGTGCGGCCGCGTCGAGAATCCGCCGATACTGCGGTAGCGATTGGCCGGCAGGTTTATCGAGGTGCACGTGCTTCCCCGCGGCAATGCACGCTTCGGCCGTATCGAGCAGGTCGCGAACCTCGGTTTCCACGAGCACCGCTTGCAAACCGGGCACGTTGAACAGTTGTTCGCGAGTCATCCAGGGCAGATCGCGAAACGCATCCTCGCCCTCGGCTCTTGCGCAATTCCGGATTCGGTTCGACGATGCCGACGACTTCGTAGTCGTCCGATTGCCGAAAGGCCGAAAGCTTGCTGGCGTGGGCGTGTCCGACGCCAATCTGGCCGATTTTGATCCGCTGGCCCGTGCTTTCCAGGGCGGCGGCAAAGCGGCTCAGGGTTCCGCTTGCCAGCGCGCTGGCGGTCAGCGCGCCAAATTGTTTGAGTAGCTCGCGACGGTGGGGCATGCGTCGGTATCTCGCGTAGGGATCGGCGACGGCGCGCGACGACAAACTCGCGCGGCACGGCACCTACTATAACAACCCAATCGTCGCGATGCCCGCAAAACGTCGGGTCGCAATCTGGGGGGAAGCAGGTTAAGCCACGTCCCGGTGCTCCCATTGCTCGCCTTGGTCGCCGTTGTGCGACTGGGCCCCGTGCGGCGGAGTGCCGTGGTAAACCGTCACGTGCGGGAAGGGGATCTCGATATTCAGCCGATCGAATTCATTTTTGATGCGGCGGAGCATTTCGCGTTTGACGGTCCATTGCTGGAGCGGGCGAGTCTGAATGTAAAATTTGATGTTCACCGCGGAGTTCCCCAGCGAGTCGACACCCAACATCACGGGGTCGTCGAGGATCAGGAAACGATAACTCTCATCATTCCGCAGTTCGGAAGCCAAATTCATGAGCACGCCGATCACCTGGTCCACGCTTTCTTTGTAGGCGACTCCGATTTCGAACACGGCCCGCGACCATCCGTGTGTCAGGTTGGTAACGGTTTCGATCTGCCCATGCGGAATGAAGTGCACGCGGCCTTCGAGATCGCGCAAGACGGTCATGCGGAGCGAAATGCGCTCCACCTGTCCGGTGATGTCGCCAATCTTGATGACGTCGTTGATCAGGTACTGCTGTTCGAAGAGGACCATGAATCCGGTGAAGTAATCCTTGATCAGACTCTGCGCCGAAAGCCACGGCCAAACCGAGTACGGCAGCGCCGCCAATGACCGGGGTGATCAGAATGCCGATTTCGCCGAGCACCGTAATGACGCCACCACCAATGATCAGCAGGTTCGCCACATTGTTGAACACCCCCACCAGCGTCTTGGCTCGATTCTCGCGGTCCTCGCGACTGCCGCGCCGTCCACGACGCGCAATCAATCCCACGAGCCGCGCCTCCATCACCCGACTCAACCACAACAATGCCACCAGCGACAGCAGGATGGCCAGAATCCTCGGCCCATGATCTGATAGCCACTGCAAGACGTTGCGAAGGGCGAACGGGTTTTCCAATTCCGCAAGTGCTTGTTGGTCATGGTCGGCGTTCTCTCGCTTGCGCAAGGCTTCCTTCGAGGCATTCAGCTGATCCTCCTGAAGCAGGACCAGGGTCGATTGGAGTTGATCAAGGTGCGTATTGATCTCGCGCGAGCGATCGCGACTGTCAAGCAACCGCGACGTGGTCTCCTCGATCTGCTGCTTGAGCCCGTCGATCTTCTCCCCCGCCATCAATTTGCGGAAAAGCTCTTCGTTGAGCCCCTTCAGTGTTTGATCGGCGTTTTCGACCTTCTTACGGGCGGTCTCGCGCAACACGCGCTGTTGTTCGATGTCCTTGTTAAGGATTGCAATCCGCTCGGCAATCGTGCGGGCCTCGGCTTCTGCTGCCGCGGCCGCGAGGCGGCTTTCTTCCGCCGCTTTGCTGGCCGCCTCCAGTTCTTCGGCCCGTTTTTTCGAGACCGCGGCCGAGGGCGCCGCGATACTGGCGGGGGCTGATGTCGGTGCCGTCGCGAGCGGTGCCATGGTCGGCAGCGTTGCCACCGGTGCCGTGGCAACAGGCTCCGGAGGAGAAGCGGCTGGCACCGCTGGAGCGGGCACGGGAGTCGCGGCCGGGGGCGTTTCCGCGGGGGCCGTAGCCGCCTGCGGAGCGGGCGCCGCAGCAGCGGGCGCAAGTTTTTCGGGCTCGGTGACGCCAGCCAATTTCTCCAACGTTTCACGATCACTCTGCAACTTGTGTTCGAGCGTGGTCGCATTTTCCTGGCCGGCTTTCCGCTCGCTGATGGCCAAATCGAATCGCTCCTTGGCCAATGCCCACTTCTTTTCGAGCGAGTCCAGTTCGGCTTGCAGTTGTGTCACCTCATCGGCCTTACCGGCCTCTTGCGCCGCGGCCAGGCGTTTCCGGACATCGTTGCGCTGGCTATCGAGATCCTTGAATGCTTGCTCCGCTTGGGCATATTCTCCGTCGGGGGAGTTCAGGTTGGTGCGCAACTCACGCAGGCGATTCTGGTCCGCTTCGATCGACCGTTCGAGTCGCGCAATACGTTCCGCGTCGGACGGCAGTTGCTTGGCGGTCGGATTGGCCGGAGTCTGGCCATTGCCAGCGGACGCGGGTCCTTCGCCCGACACCAATTTTAATTCTGCCGGCTGGTCGGCGGCCGAGGATTCGCTGGAGGCGGCGCGAGGCGCGTTTGGCTGAACCTCCGCCGGGCTATCCGCCATGGCCGGAGCTGCCAACAAGTAGACCAGGCACCAGCAGAAACAAGACACGCGGATCAAGCTTGGCTTCACGTCAGCCTCCTTGCTGAACTGTGCTCGCATGCGAGACGTGCATGCAGGTTGCGAGGGGGCCGGAGTATAAGGCTTCTCCCGGTAGGTTCAAGGCGGATTTCCACGAGCCGTGGCACACGCATCGGCCGCCGCCAATTCCTCGCCAGGCGAGTCCAAATGCTGGCACCGCGCGCGTGGGTCGACTATTCTCAATCGCTGCGAACGATTGCGATTCCCGACCCTCGGATCCTCCCGTCAATTTCGACAGTACCGCCGGCATTTGTACGCAGGACTGCCATGAACATTCGTCAACTGATAGCTGGCCTATTCGTCTTCGTGCTGGCGACGGCATTTGACTTTGCCCTGGCCGAGCCTCGCACGGCCCCCGCGCCCGGTCTGCGCGAAAGCTCGCACGACGTGCATGCGCTGGTGGATGCCAAGATCGTGGTATCGCCGGACGTGACAATCGAAAAAGGCACGCTCGTCGTCCGCGACGGCGTCATCGAGGCCGCCGGCGAGAAGGTCGAAACGCCGGCCGACGCCCGCGTTTGGAACATGAACGGCAAGACGCTCTATCCTGGCTTGATCGACGCCATGGGCGAGCTCTCAAGCGACGATTCTCGATCCGGCGTGAAAGACGGCGCCGGAGCCGGCTACTGGAACGCGAACGTGGTCCCGCAAGTCTCCGCGGCCAGGCTGTATGCAGCCGACTCCAGCACGAACAAGAAGTTTCGCGGTCAGGGTGTCGCCGTTCGGCTTGTTGCGCCATCGGCGGGAATCATCAAGGGAACCAGCGCGCTGGTGAGCACGGCGGACGGCTCCGGGCAGGAAGTGATTCTTCGCGAGCCCGTCGCGCTACATTTGAAGTTGACCAGTCGCGGGTCTCGCGGCTACCCGCGTTCTCCGATGGGTGCGCTGACGCTCGTGCGGCAGGCGTTCTACGATGCCGGTTGGTATGGCCAGGCGTGGGAAATCTTTGCACGGCATCCGGAATTGGAGCGACCCGAGCGCAGTGACGCCCTCGCGGTGCTCGGAAAATTCCTGGGTCGTACGCCGCCGGTGGTGGTCGATGCGGGGGACGAGCTCTACTTTCTACGTGCTGATCGACTTGGCGATGAGTTCGAATTGAACGTAATCGTGCGAGGCTCGGGCAGCGAGTATCGCCGTTTGGAGGAGGTGAAAGCCACCGGCCGGCCGATCATCGTGCCGCTCAACTTCCCAAAACCGCCAAACGTGGCCACGCCCGAGGCGGCGATGAATGTCCCGCTCGAACGTCTGATGCATTGGGATTTGGCGCCCGAAAATCCGGGGCGCTTGGCCGCGGCGGGCATCAAGATCGCGCTCGCGTCGCAAGGTCTGAGCGATCCGGGCAAGTTTCTGTCGGCGGTACGCAAGGCCGTGAAGCGCGGCTTGGATGAAAAGTCGGCCTTGACGGCGCTGACCGTCACGCCGGCCGAACTTTACGGCGCGAGCGACCGCTTGGGCACGCTCGAAGCAGGGAAGGCCGCCAACGTCGTCGTCACCGACGGTCCGCTGTTCGACGGCAAAACCAAGGTGCTCGAAACGTGGGTGGACGGCGCGCGCTACGAAATCACCAGCAAGCCCGAAGTTGACGTGCGCGGAACTTGGAATGTCGACGTCTCGAAACCCGACGGCAGTCGCGAGTCGTTCACGCTCGAAATCTCGGGCCGAGCGACGAAGCTGTCGGGCAAGGCAAGCCGCGGCGAGAAATCGTCGAAACTGATTGCGCCGGAGCTAACTGGTTGGCAGTTGACCGCCGCCTTTAAAGGCGAGCCGCTCGGCCACGACGGCATCGTGCAACTCAGCGCGACAGTCGCCGCGTCCGACGCTGAAGCTGCCGATGCAGAATTAACAGCACTTGGAACGATCGTCTGGGCCGACGGCAAGCGAAGCGATCTGACTGCCAAACGCACGGCGGGACCGAAGCCCGAAGAGGAAAAGGCAGGCCAGGATGAGGATCCTGACAAAGAAGAGGATGAGAAGCCCTCGCCGGCCGGCGACGATGACGATCAGAAGGACGCGGACAAAGCTAAAGCTCACCCCGACAAAGAGGACGAAAAGAACGACAACGAGGACGCAAAGTCCGAGCCTGACCAACCGAAGCATGCCATCAGCCCAGTCAACTTTCCCTTAGGAGCCTTCGGACGTGCCGCGCCGCCGGAGCAGCCCAAACTCGTCCTATTTCGCGGAGCCACCATTTGGACCTGCGGTCCACAAGGACGCTTGGAAAAGGCCGATCTCATCGTCGAATCCGGCAAGATCAACGCTGTCGGTGCGAATCTGGAAGTGCCGGACGGAGCGTTGGTCGTCGACGCGTCTGGCAAGCACCTCTCGCCGGGCATCATCGACTGTCATTCGCACATTGCCACCGACGGCGGCGTCAACGAATCGGGGCAGACTATCACCGCCGAGGTCCGGATCGGCGACTTCATCGATCCCAACGATATCAATATCTATCGGCAACTGGCCGGTGGCGTTACGGCATCGAATATCCTGCATGGCTCGGCCAACACGATTGGCGGCCAAAACCAGGTGCTGAAGTTTCGCTGGGGGGCCGGTCCGGAAGAAATGAAATTCGCCGCCGCGCCGCCGGGCATCAAGTTTGCCCTGGGCGAGAACGTCAAGCAGAGCAACTGGGGCGCGGGAAACACGGGTCGCTATCCACAATCCCGGATGGGCGTCGAACAACTCGTGCGCGACGCATTCAACGCGGCCCGTCGCTACCGCCAGGAGCGGGATCGGTGGAACCGAACCAAAGTGGGAATTCCTCCGCGTATCGATCTGGAACTGGAAGCCTTGGCCGAAGTCGTCGAGGGCAAGCGTTTGATTCACTGCCACTCGTATCGGGGTGACGAGATCCTGGCGCTCATCCGCACCTGCGATGATTTTGGCGTCAAGATCGCCACCTTTCAGCACGTGCTCGAAGGTTACAAGGTGGCCGACGCCATTGCCAGGCATGGTGCCGGCGGCTCGAGCTTCTCCGACTGGTGGGCCTACAAGTTCGAAGTCTACGATGCCATTCCGTACAACGGGGCGCTGCTGCACAACGCGGGTGTCGTCGTCTCGTTCAATTCCGACAACGCCGAGCTGGCGCGGCGGCTCAACCTCGAGGCGGCGAAGGCGATCAAATACGGCAGCGTGTCGCCCGAAGAGGCCCTGAAGTTCGTCACGCTCAATCCGGCCAGGCAATTGCACGTCGACGATCACGTCGGTTCGTTGGAGCCGGGCAAGGATGCGGACCTGGTGGTCTGGAGCGGTTCGCCGCTGTCGACGTTCAGCCGCTGCGAACAAACCTGGGTCGATGGCCGACGGTATTTCGATTTGGAGGAAGACCAACGGCTGCGGCAAGAAGCCGCCGAGCTAAAGGCCAAGCTCGTACAGCGCGTGCTGGCATCCGGCGAACCTGCGGCAAAACCCGGCGAGGATGATCACGATCATTGGCCTCGCGAGGACCTGTTCTGTGGTCATCACGATCACGGCGACCATTTTCTCTTACAGCAACAACGCAGCGGGCACGAGCACCATGAACAATAAGCGGAAGAAACTCGTCATGAATCGCGCTGGTCTACTTGTCTTGGGACTTGCCTGCGTGTTGGCAAACCAAGCCAGCGCATCGCCCGAGATTCCCGGCGCTCCCCAACAGAAACCAATCGCGCTGGTGGGCGGAACGGTCCATCCCGTGAGCGGGCCGTCAATCGATGGCGGCATCGTGCTCTTCGACGAAGGCAAGATTATTGCCGTTGGCCGCGAAGTGGCAGTGCCCGAGAATGCCCAGCGCATCGACGTTTCCGGCAAGCACGTGTATCCGGGGCTGATTGATGCCAACAGCCAAATGGGCTTGGTGGAGGTGCCGTCGGTTCGTGGAACGGTCGATACGCGAGAGACAGGAACGATCAATCCAAACGTCAAGGCGGAAGTAGCCGTGAACCCTGATAGCGAGCTGATTCCCGTTGGACGTTCCGGCGGAGTCCTCACGGTGCTCACCGTACCCAGCGGCGGTTCGATCACGGGACTGTCGGCCTGCATGCAGCTCGACGGTTGGACGTGGGAAGAGATGTGCCTCAAGCGCGGCGTCGGGCTGCACGTCAGTTGGCCGCGCATGCAGCCGGTTGAAGCCTGGTGGGTCGAGGAATCGGCCGACGAGCAAACGCGCAGTCGCGATCTCGCTCTCAAGTCGATCCGCGACGCGATTGCCGACGCCAAGGCCTACCACAAGGCCAAACAGTCGCACGCCGCCGGAAAATCGCCCGAGCCCGAATACGATTCGCGGTGGGAAGCGATGTTGCCGGTCCTCGCCGGAGAAGTTCGGGTGTTCATCGACGCCGAGGACATTCAACAGATTCAGTCGGCGCTCGCGTTTTGCGAGCAGGAGGCCCTCCGACCCGTGATCGTCGGTGGCTACGACGCGGTCGACTGCGCGGCATTGCTCAAGAAGCACGACGTGCCGGTCATCGTCGGTGGCGTCTATCGCACGCCGCTTCGGCGCAGCGAAGCCTACGACGCGGGTTACACACTTCCGGCGCGGCTAAAAGAAGCCGGCATTCGCTACTGCATCGCGGGCGAGATCGGCGGCGCCTCGAGCGGCGGTCCTGCCAATGTCCGCAATCTTCCATATCATGCGGCGTCGGCGGCGGCCTACGGGCTCGAACCCGAGGAAGCCCTCAAGGCGATCACGCTTTACCCGGCGCAGATACTCGGCGTGGCCGATCGAATCGGCACGCTCGAAGCGCAGAAGGATGCCACGCTGATCGTTACGACTGGCGACCCCTTGGAAATCTCCACCCAGGTGACGGCCGCCTATATCCAAGGGCGCCAGGTCGACTTGAACGACCGCCAGAAGCGGCTGTGGGAAAAGTACAAGGAGAAGTACCGGCGGATGGGAATCGAAAACTAAAGGTCGAAAGGCGTTGAAGTGGTTTCCCTGTTTCTCCACTCCCGATGCCTGCGAGTAATTGCATGGTAACTGTCGTAGCTGGCAGCGAAACATACGGCGCGGTGCGCAAAGTCGGCTCGACCCCGGTCGTCACGAAGTTTGTGATGTTGCAGTTGATCCCCTTGTTCCCGCTGGAGTCGTACTATCTCGCGCGGCTGGGGAAAGAATCGATACGAGGAATTCCGCTCGTCGCATCGCAAAGCAGTCGTTCGATAGTAGGCTTGCGGCTCGCTCGCGTTGATCGGCTGTCTGTCGTCATGGCTTATATTCGCTTCGTGGCCGCAGCGTTGCTAATGTTCGGTTTTCTTGGTTTGATGATCGCGCTGGTGGCATCACCAAAGATGCCGCAAGTGTCAAATGACCCGCTGCAAGAGTACCTTTTGTCCATCTCCGTGGTCTTATTGGGCACGGGTGTGTTGATTGGGTTACCCACCTATTACGCAACACTCGTCGTTCCAAAAAGGGAAAAGCGAATTCGCGAGATCTGCGGCGAGCTGTTAGGAATCGCAGCCGACCCCGCCCACGTGGATACGGACACCGCAGACGTGCTAATGCGGTTTACGAAGGAGGCAATGGCACAGTCCAATATCTCGGAACCGTCAAAACTCCTCCGCAATCCCAGTCAGGCTACGTGCGAACAGGCGGCACTCTTGCTATTGGCATGTCGCGTCCGAATCGCCTCTGGCGTCGACCGCGAAAAACTGGAACAAGCAGTGGATTCGCTGCTCCAGGTGCTGTAACTGCCATTGACCGATTTCCGCCTTTTCTCCAAAATTCCCCTCCTGGCGCCTCGGGGTATGGAGGACGCGGGCGGCGCTCTCAACCGCACGGATGTACCAGCCATGTATCAGGGACGAAGAGTGGTGTCGGTGACACCCTATGGGCGGCATCGCTACGTCGAAATTCTGGCGCACCATCTGCTTGCTCTGCGGGGACTCATCGACGAGCACCACTTTTGGATCAACACCGACGATCCCGATGACCTGTCGTTTGTGAAGGAACTGGCCGCGGCATATCCCGACTTCTTCCGGTTGGTGCACGACAGCTCTCGCTATTCCAAAAAGGCATGTGTTCCGCGCATCTGCTGGTTTTGGCAAAAGTGCGACGAGGACGACACGCTGTATTTGAAGTTCGACGACGACCTCGTCTGGATCGATGACGGCGCGGTCGAACGATTGCTCGCGTTTCGTCTGGCCAATCCAGATTACCTGGCCGTGTTTCCCAACACGGTCAACAATTCGCTTTGCTCTCATCTCCATCAGCGAATGGGTTTGCTACCCGAATTGCCGATCATCGAATACGAATGTTTGGGCAACGTGAGTTGGGGACGTTGGCAGACGGCCCGCGATTGCCACGAAGCGTTCTTTCGGCTTTGCGCCGCCGGGCAACTCCAGCGCTATCGTTTTGCCACCTGGCAGCTCAGCCAGTACGAACGTTTCTCGATCAACGCGATGTGCTGGTTGGGCAGTGATTTGGCCGAGCCGGCCAGACGCTTTGAGAGTGACGACGAAGCCTGGGTGACCGAAATTCTGCCGCGGGAAACCGGCCGACCCTGCTGCATTGTGGGCGATGCCCTGGTGGCACACTACGCGTACGGACCTCAGCGAATCGGCTTGGAAGCCAATACCAATACACTTATTGGCTACAAAGCGCTCGCCCCACGCGAACACGCGGCCACCATCGCGCAGTGCCTGCCGGCCAAGTCAGCCGCCGGCATCACCGGACGCTTGCGGGATCTGCTGCGTCGCCGGCTGCAAGCGGCTTGAATCTACCATCCTGCGATTGTCGCCGCTCAGTAGTATTCCTGCGTCGTCGGCTTGATGATCAGCTCGTGCACGTTGGCCCGCGGCGGCAAGCAAGCCACCATCAGTGCCGCATCCGCCACGTCCTCGGGCCTGAGCATCGTGGCGCGATGCTCGGCCGAAACCGGCGTCGGCCGGCCATCTAGCAGGGGCGTATCGACTTCGCCCGGGCAGATGCTTGTCACGCGGATGTTGTGCTTTTTTTCTTCCATGCCAACGACGGTGCTCAGGGCCGACATCGCGAACTTCGAGGCACAATAGGCCACGCCGCCCAAAGGATGGGCGCGGACGCCGGAGATCGAATCGATGTTGATGATTAGCCCGTCGCCGGCGGCTCGCATCATCGGCAGCACGGCTCGGATGCAGTTGTACGGACCCGTGGCGTTGACTTTCATCACCTCGTCCCAGGTTTCGGGCGGAATATCGGCCATGGAACGTTTGGGCGTATTGATGCCGGCGTTGTTCACCAGAATGTCGATCTTCCCCAGCGTCTTCTCCGCCCAGGCGACCAGTTTGGCCACGCTATCGCGGTCAGCGACGTCGACCTTGTGCATGAGGATTGGCGGCTCGCCCTGCCAGGTGGCAACCGCTGCTTTGAGTTTTTCTTCGCGGCGGCCAGAGATGGCCACGCGGCAACCTTCGCCGGCAAAGCTCTTGGCGATTGCCAGGCCAATTCCGGTTGCCCCACCAGTAATCAGTGCCGTCTTGCCAGCCAATCGCATCGCGCTCGTGCCTCGCATGTGAATCCGTCTTGTCGATCTTTCCAGGGAACCGTGAAACTTAAGCCCCGCGGCCAGGGCTGGCAAGTGCCGCACTCCGAGAGTCCCGACTTGCGAGTTACCCCCAGGCGGCGAATAATGACGGCATGTCTCAGCCGCCGCGCCAACTCGACTCGCGCATCGAAATTGTCACGCCTGAGAACATTGCCTTCCACTATGTGCTGGCCGGGCCGTTCCGCCGCCTGCCGGCCTATTTGATCGATTGTGCCATTTGCGTCGGCACGCTGCTGGCCGGATTACTCGTCATCGGCATGTTCGCGGCGATTGGTGGTCCGGGTGGGTTGGGCTTCGGACTGTGGCTGTTGGCGGCATTTGCGGTCACCTGGTTCTATTTCGGTCTGTTCGAAACCTTCTGGAACGGCCAAACCCCCGGCAAACGGCTGATGGGGCTCCGCGTGTTGAGTACCGATGGCCAGCCAATCAACGCCATGCAGGCTATTTTGAGAAACGTGCTGCGAGCGGTCGACGCGATGCCAATCTGGGGACCGGCCGAGCTTGGCATTCCGTTCTATATGCTCGGCCTGGTGGCGATGTCTCTCAACGACCGCTACCAGCGGCTTGGAGATCTGACGTGCGGGACCATCGTCGTGGTCGAACGCCGGAGCAAGCTTCGCGGCGTGGCGCCGCTCGAGCATCCGGAAGTCGTGCGATTTGCCCAGCAGCTGCCGCATAGCTTCGTCGTTCACCGCGACATGGCGCAAGCGTTGAGCATGTACGTCGCGCGCCGCGAACGGCTTTCGCCGGCGCGGCGCTACGAGATCGCTCGCACGCTTTCCGAGCCGCTGGTCGCTCGATTTGGCTTGCCCCTTGAGACGAATCCCGACCTGCTGCTTTGTGCGCTCTACTATCGCGCCTTCATCGCCGATTCGCCGGGAGATGCCGTCGTGTCGCCCGCCGTCGAGGCCGCCGCAACGGCGGATGCCGAGGTGACCATTCGATGAAGGTCTCGCAACTACTCGAGCGCCGCCAACAGGGTTGGGCCGAACTCGAAACCATGTGCCGCGAACTCGAACGTGGGCGCGCGCGTCGACTCGGCCCCGCGGGAGTGTTGCGATTCGCCAGCGCCTATCGCAGCGCGTGCGCCGATCTGGCCTTGGCCGATGCCTACCAGTTGCCGCCGCACACCGTGCAATATCTCCATGAACTGGTGGGACGCGCGCATAACCAACTCTATCGCAGCAAACTATTCCGCTGGAATGAGTGGGCCGCGGAGCTCTTTCACGAGGTTCCTCGCAGGATCTTGTTCGATCGCACCGTCTGGCTGGCCTTTGCGGTTTTTTGGGGAATCTTCTTCGCCGCTTTCGCGCTGGGCTACACGTCGCGGGCGTTTTGCGAGGAAGTGGTCGGAGTCGACGCGCTAACCTCTCTCGAAGAAAGTTTCTCCAAGCCAATCACAGGTCGCAATGCCAGCGCCTCGAGCGCGATGGGCGGATTCTATGTCATTCACAACGCGGGCATCGGGCTGCGTTGTTTTGCCGGCGGCTTGCTGCTGGGCGTGGGGGGCCTGTTTATCACCGTTTCCAACGCCCTCCAACTCGGTACGATGTTTGGCTATATGTTCACGGTCGATGCCCGCGACAATTTCATCACGTTTGTTACCGCCCACGGTCCCTTCGAATTGACGGCCATCGTCTTTTCCGCGGCCGCCGGCATGCGATTGGGTTTTTCGCTGATCGCCACCGGCGGGCTTTCGCGCGGCGCGTCTCTGCGCAGGGCCGTCGACGAGGCCACGCCCACCATGGCCACCGCGGTCGTGCTCTTTTGCTTCGCCGCGTTGATCGAGGGTTTCTTGTCCCCCTCGGGCGCGCCCTACGCCGTCAAGGCTGCCATCGCAATTCTCTCGACTTTGGTCTTGTTCTTCTACGTGTTTGTGCTGGGCTGGTTGGGGAGGGATACCCGTGCAGATTGATCGATCGCGCATCGCCATCCGCGAACGCACCTGGTCTGATAATCTGGACCTGGCGCTGCAGGTCATTCGCACCAATGCCGGCGGCATCGTCACGTCGGCCCTCGTCGGCGTGCTACCGATGATCGCCTTGAACTACACCATCATCCAGTACTCCGGCAGTCGGCTGAACGAGAACGCCGATTTCGATGGCATGATGCTTGCCATTTTGCTGGTCATGTGCGAGGCTCCCCTGGCAACCGCCGCCGTCACGCTCTATCTGGGGCAAGCCTTGTTTGTCGAGCACCCCGACGCGAAGAAGATTGCCCGAGATTTTTTGAGCTGCCTGCCGCAGCTGATCCTGTTTCAAGTCCTTCTCCGACCGCTACTGATCTTTCCGATTCTGACGTGGATCGTGCCCTACGGACTGTGGCCCTACTTGAACGAAATCATCCTGCTCGAGCGCAACCCGCTCGTCACGCGCGGCGGACAGATGTCGACCATGAAACGCAATTCGCTAATGCATCGGGGCGGCGGCGGAGACAACCTGGTGCGGGCCATGGGAACCGGTTTATTGGCGCTCTTGTTGGTTGTGGCGATGTGGATCAGTCAGTCGCTGCTGTTCGATGTCTTGCTGGGCATGCAGCAGGGCTGGGTCGGACAGGTCATCTCCTTGCAATGCGTGTTGTGGGTGGTGGCGGTTTATTTCACCGTGGCCCGCTTTCTCACGTACCTCGACCAGCGAATTCGCAATGAAGGTTGGGAAGTGGAGTTGTTTCTCCGCGCGCAGGCGCGAACGCCTGATGAGGCAGGTCGCATGAGCGTCAGTCGTCAATTACCCCTCGTGCTGCGCGTCTTGGTCCTGTTGCTGGCCTGGAGCTTGCCGGGGTTCGATGCCGCGCGCGGCGCCGAGGCTCAGACTTCGGAGGATCCGGCGGTCGTTGCCGGTCGCGAGGCGCTCACCGACGGCGAGTATCCCTGGTACGACAGCCAGACCGATTCGCTCCAGCCGGTGGAGATCACGATCGAGGAAGACTCGCCACGCCGAGTGAACTGGAATCTCGGCCCGCTGATCGAAATCCTGGCATGGTCTCTGTTGGGAGTGCTGCTGGCAGCCGCCGTTGTGTTGCTGATTATGTTCGCCATCAACCAGCAGCGAGCCCCGAAGGTCCAGCGAACGACCACCGACCAGGTTCTTGCTCCCGATCAAGTCGAGGCGCTCACGTTCTTGGCCGAGCGACCGCGGGGTGATTTGCTGGGCCAGGCGCGCCGTCACTACGAAGCGGGCAACTACAGCGAGGCGATCATCTACCTGTTCAGCTACGAGCTGTTGGCTCTCGACAAGTTTTCGCTGATTCGGCTGGCCAAGGGGAAGACGAATCGACAATACCTCCGCGAGGTGTCGCGCAACGCGCCGGTGCGTTCGCCCTTGGAGCGCACCCTGCTCGCTTTTGAAAGCGTCTTCTTCGGAAGCCGCTCGCTCGATCGCGCCGGCTTCGAAGCCTGTTGGAACGAACTACCCCTGTTCGAACAGGAGCTCAGGGCGCCAACATGATGCTGCCACGTTCAAACACTGTTTTTCGTCCCTTCCCCGTGTTGGCGGGTCGAATGGTCGTTGGGTTTGCGCTGCTGGCCGTCCTCCTGCAGGGTTGTGGACGAGAGGAACTGGAGACCGTCTACGGGCGGCATCGCCGGCCGGGACAGTCCGGCAGCGTCAACGGCACGGACGTGCTGGCCGCCATGTTCGAGCAGGCGGGACACGACGTGCACTTCCGCCGGACGCTGGTTACCGACGAGATGGTCGACGCCGATGTCGTGGTCTGGTTTCCCAATGACTACGCTCCGCCAAGCGAAGATGTCTGCCAGTGGTTCGATGCCTGGTTGGCGGAATACCCCGCTCGAACGCTGGTCTACGTGGGGCGCGATTTCAGCGCTACCCCCGAGTACTTTAGGTTCCTGTCCGAGCACCGGCAGAAATCCCAAAAACAGCAGCCCGGCGCGGGCGACGAAAAAAAGCTCCCAAAACTTCCCGACTTCGAACCGTCCACCAAGCTGCCGGAAGACGCAAACTCGGAATGGTTCCGATACGAAAAGAAACCGGCTAGAGAGGGGCACGATCTGGCTGGGCCTTGGGCCAGGGGAATCGACGCAGCCAAAGCGAACCTGGAGTTGCGCACGCGGATGAAGCCAGTCATCGCCACGCGGCAACTCCTTACGTCGCAAGGCGAGCCCATCGTGTCGCGGCTATCGAAACGCCACTGGGCCGACAGTCAGGTTCTGCTGGTAGCCAATGGTTCTTTCCTGCTCAACCTTCCGCTGGTGAACCACGAACGTCGCAAGCTGGCCGAAAAGCTTATCGACGCGGCCGGCGAGCCCGCGGAAGTCGTGTTTCTCGAAAGCGGTCCGGGCGGCCCGCCGATTGATCCCCCCTACACCGACAATTCGCTGTGGACCTTGTTTCGCGGGTGGCCGCTGGGGGCGATTCTCTTGCAATTGGCCGCCGTGGGGGTCATCTTCTGTTTTGCCCGCTGGCCGGTCTTCGGGCGGCCAAAGCAACCACCGCCGGAGTCCACCGCCGATTTCGCCAAACACGTGGCGGCCGTGGGAAAGCTACTGGCAAGAACCAAGGCGTTGCCTCCCGACGCGAATGCGACCCGGCAGGGTGCTTCAAGGTCGGAACATGCCGCGCTAGGCGCGCCCACTGCATCCATACCTCCGTCAATTGAGACTCGTGCAAATCTCGCGCGGCGACCGCCGGCGCTTCCTCGAGAACAGAGAGGCCATTGATCGCTGATGACTGAAGATCCTCGCTCACCATTTTCGTGGTCTCCATCCAACGCGCCGCGACCGACCGATCCCCAACCCGCGGCACCGGCCCCCGTGGACCGCGCGGCGCCTGGCGATCGTCCCACGGCGACCCAGGTGGCACGCATCAAATCGCTCTACGATCGCATCACCGGCGAAGTCGCCAAGATCTACGTCGGCCAGGACGAGCTTGTGCTGGGCACGCTCGTCGCGCTCTTCGCAAGCGGACACGTACTGATCGAGAGCGTGCCCGGCTTGGGCAAAACCCTCTTTGTGAGAGTCTTGGGGCGCGTGCTTGGCTGCCAATGCGGGCGCATCCAATTTACTGCCGACCTGATGCCCTCGGACATCACCGGGGCGCCAATTTTCGACATGAAACAACAGGAGTTTCGCTTTCGGCCCGGGCCGGTGTTCACACAATTTCTGCTGGCCGACGAAATCAACCGCTCGCCCGCCAAAACGCACGCGGCCCTGCTGGAGATCATGCAGGAATACCGCGTCACGGTGGAGCGCACGAGCCACAAGCTGAAGCGACCGTTCCTGGTATTGGCCACGCAAAACCCGCTCGAATCCGAGGGCACCTACAACCTGCCCGAGGCGCAGCTCGATCGCTTCATGTTCAAGATCGTCGCCAACTACCCCTCGGCCGAAGAGGAGATTCAAATCCTCAAGCAACATGGACGCCAAGGGGACCTTGACGCGCGACTGGCCAGTACGCTGCAGACGGTCACGACGCCGGAGGAAGTCGTGGAGATCACCACGTTGTGTAGCAGTGTGCACATTGAAGATCAACTCTTCGCCTACATCAATCAGCTGGTTCGCATGACGCGCTCCTGGCCGCAATTCCACCTGGGGGCTTCGCCCCGGGCGGGCATCGCGTTGGTGCAAGGCTCGCGGACCCTGGCGGCATTTCGCGGCCGCGATTTCGTCGTGCCAGACGACGTGGTTGACATCGTGCTGCCGGCGCTCAGGCACCGCGTCATACTCACCGCCGAAGCGGAAGTCGAGGGTCAAACCACCGACGAGCAATTGCGAGACCTGGTCCGTTCGGTCGAGGTGCCGCGGCTGTGAACCCGTTGATGCTCATCTCGCTGCTACCGCTGGGGCTGCTCGTCTTGGGCCGACTGTGGTCAATCTATCCGCGTTGCGCCGCGGTTTGGCTGGCGATGGTGCCCGCGCTGGCCTCGACGGCCCTTTTGGCCGGCCGTCAATTGCTGCCGCCGTTGTTGGCTCTCGACGCGTTGGTCGTCCTGGTAATATTCGCCGACATATTCACTTTGCCACGCCACCGGGCATTTTCCGCCCAGCGCGAGATTCAGCGCGTCGCGTCCCTGCAAAGTCCGCATCCGGTGAAGTTAACCGTCTCCAACCGCGCACAGCGCGACCTGGACGTTTGGGTTCGCGACGACGTGCCGGGCGAATGCGAAGCCGACCGTGAGCAGTTTCACGTGCGGCTGCCGGCCATCAGCCGTTCGACGTTTCACTACCAGCTGACGGCTTCGCGGCGGGGCAAGTTTCAGTTGCAGGCGATCTACCTGCGCGCCATCAGCCGCCTGCGGCTCTGGCAGCGAGACTTTCAGTATCCGGCCGAAAACGACCTTCACGTCTATCCCGATATGCGGCAGCTGCGCGAGTACTCGCTACTGGCTCGCGTGGACCGCTTGAACCTGGTGGGACTGCGGCGCACGCGGCGGATCGGTCAGGACAACGAATTCGAGCGGCTCCGCGATTACACGCTTGACGACAACTACAAGTTCATCGATTGGCGAAGCACAGCCCGCCGCGGCAAGCTCACCGTCAAGGACTTCCAGGCCAACCAAAGCCAGCGGGTCGTGTTCCTGGTCGATTGCGGACGCATGATGACCAACACCGCCGAGGGCATTAGTCTGCTCGACCACGCGTTCAACGCAGCGCTGATGCTCAGCTTCATCGCCCTGAACAAGGGAGACTCCGTTGGCTTGCTCTGCTTTTCCGACGAAGTGCAGGCTTTCGTCCCACCGCGGGGCGGCATGCATCAGATGAACCGCCTGCTGCACGCCTCGTTCGATCGCTTTCCGCGACTGGTTGAATCTCGCTACGACGAGGCGTTCGTTTATCTCAATGCCCGCTGTCGAAAACGTTCGCTGGTCGTGCTCATTACGAACGTCATCGATGAAGTCAACTCGAATCAGATCAGCCGCTACCTCACGAGTCTGGTGGGCCGACACCTGCCGCTGGGCGTCCTGCTGCGAGACCATGCGATCTTCGACGCCGCCGTGGCATCGCCGTCGCACGAACTGGCCCAAATCTACGAGGCCGCCGCGGCGCAAGATATCGTCCATTGGCGGGCCAGCGTGCTTCGCGACTTGGACAGCCAGGGCGTGCTGTCGCTCGACGTGTTCCCAGAACAGATGACCGCCCCGCTGGTAAACCGCTACCTCGAGATCAAGGCGCGGCACCTGCTATAGCACTCGCGCGGCCGACTACTTCACCGCGGGCGTGGCGTCGGGTTTTTGCGTTACCCGAGCGTTCTCAGGCGGCGTGGCCGTGGTGAACCAGCCGATCATCATTTCGTCCCAAGTCTGTTCGCCAAAGCGAATCGTCTTGGTTGGGTCGGGGTTGGTGGGGTTGTCTGCCGAGTTGTCGTAGTGGGCCTCGCAATAGAGCTGCGCGCCCTTGGGAATCAGCTTCGGCTTGGCCAGGATGTAGTCGATCTGCCAATTGAAGTCCCAGCGGGGCACGTCGAGCAGCACTTCGCGCCGGCCGTCGGGATAAATCACCTCGTAGCGAAACGACTTGCCGCGCATGTGCATGTGCGGCGTCATGCTCAGTAGCAGCTTGTCTTCCTTGAAGAAGTGCTTCGAGGTGACCTTGTAATCCTTGGCTCCGGGCGGAATTGCGAAGGCGAAATTGATCGCCCAGCTGCTTTCGACTGTCTGTTTCACTTCGCTGGCGTCGCAGAACTTGAGCCCCAGCGTGCTCATGTCTTCCTGCGGTTTGCCGTTGGGCGTGTAGTGCATCTGGAAGATGATCTTCGAGCCGGCCGGAATGTGTTTGGCCATGCCTGGCTCGGTCTGCCGCGGCGGAGAACCCGGCGCGTACGCGGCCAACAGCGAACCACGCAGCAAGTCCACCGCTCCCCCCGGCGATTGCAGAAACACCAGAATGTGATGCACGACCTGGCGGTTCCCCGGTCGGGCTTCGCAGGCCACCATCCACTTGTCTTCCGTAAATCCCGGGTCGACTACCAGGTGTTGGTAATCCACCACTCCCTCGGCCGGCACCTGGAACGGCTGCTTAGCCATCGGCAGCACGAGGTCCGGCTCGGGAATGTTCCAGCCGTCGACGAACTGCCGAGGTTCGGGTAGATCCTGCGGATCACCCTGCGGGCAGCCGGCATCGACCCAAGCGCCAATCTGCCGCTTTTCCTCATCGCTCAAGCGGGCGTCGTTGACAAAGTGACCGATCTTCGGGTCGGCAAACCAGGGTGGCATGCGCCCCTGATCGACCACCTCGCGAACCGTCTCGGCCCAGCCGATCGCTTCGTCGTAGCTGGTGAGCGCGAATGGGCCGATTTCTCCCTCGCGGTGACACTCCACGCAGCGGTTCTGAAAAATCCGGGCGATCTCGCGCGAGTATGTCACTTCTCCGCCAGTCGACTTTGGCATTCGGCCAATGAAGCAGCCCACCGCCTCGGTCTCGGGCACGGACACGTCGTTGCCCGCCAACAGCTCATCGAGAGCCAGGGCCAAATCGCGCCGGGGGTTCGTCGACTTTTGCAAACCAGGCACATACTGGCCGTCGATGCGACCGTGGTAGCGGACCGTTCGCGTCTCGTCGAGCACGAACACCTCAGGCGTTCGTACGGCTCCAAACGCATCGGCCACAATGTTCTTGGGGTCCTGGAGCACCGGGAACGTGATCGAATGCTCGCTGACGTAGTCCGCAATCTCCTCGGGCGTGTCTTGCAGATTCGAATCGATGCCGATCAGCGCGACGTGCTTCTCGCCATACTTGTCGGCCAATTCACTGAGTCGCGGCGCATAAAGCCGGGCCAGTGGACACTCGGTACCCAGGAACAACACGACGACCAGCCGCTTGTCTTTCAAATCGGCGAGGCTGATTTGGTTGCCGGCCGAATCCGCCAGGCGGAACTCAGGCGCTTTGTTTCCAACGAGCGAATCGGCCGCCAGTGAACTATTGGCCAGCACGCCAAGCCAGAGCAATGCCGCAACGACGGTGCTTCCCCAACCGATTGCCGGCCGGCCTCTGCGTGATGTCATCGACAGTTCCTTATGTACCAGTGTGGGCCATTTGCGCAGTGACGGCCGCTGCATGCACGGCCCGCGAGATATTCCTTAGTCGTCAGTAGTACCCGCGGTCGAGTCCAAGAGTGTCATGGTTTCCTTCGGCATTCTACGTACCAGGCGCCAACCAGGCTGATTTACTACCCTCGACTCGGCGCACTAGGCAAGACGAATTGCCATGCGAAAAGGTGGTTTGAGGGTTGGAGTTGCGTTACAATCGGCTTGCCGCCAGAGTGCCCGCTGGGCGGTGCTGGTCGATGGCCGCCACGCACGCTCGCCAGCTTGGATCTTTGCCCTCCGCCACCCAAGGGAGCCCCACCATGGCCCGTATCACCCGCCGCAAATTCATCCAACGTTCCGCCGCTGCCAGCACCGCCTTTGGCCTGTTCACCGTTGCCGGCACCAAGGCCTCGGGCCGCGTGCTGGGCGCGAACGATGCCATCCGCGTGGGCGTGGCCGGCATCCGTGGCCGCGGGCAATCGCACATCGACGCGTTTGCCAAGCAGCTCAAAGACCAAAATGTGCAGGTCACCTATCTGATCGACCCAGACACGCGTCTGTTTGGCTCGCGCAGCTCGAGCGTCGCCGAAGGCGGCGGCAACGACCCGCAAACCGTCAAGGACATTCGCCACGCGCTCGACGACAAGAATATCGACGTCGTCTCGGTCGCCACCTGCAATCACTGGCATTCGCTGATCACCGTCTGGGCCTGCCAGGCCGGCAAGGACGTGTACGTCGAAAAACCGATCAGCCACAACATCTTCGAAGGACGCCAGTGCGTCGAAGCCGCCAAGAAGTACGGCCGCGTCGTGCAGCACGGCACCCAGCAACGCTCAAGCGACGGGCGGGCGCGCGAGATCGCGGCCTTGCAAAGCGGCAAGTACGGCAAGCTGCTTGTCTCGAAAGGCTATTGCTGCAAGCCGCGGTGGAGCATCGGCACCAAGCCCACCGAAGCGCCGCCGGCCGGGCTTGATTTCAACATCTGGCTCGGCCCCGCGCCCGAGCAGGCCTATCACGGGAACCTGGTTCCGTACAACTGGCACTGGTTCTGGGACACCGGTAACGGCGATATCGGCAACCAGGGCGTGCACGAGATGGACGTCGCCCGCTGGGCGATCAAGGATTCCACGCTCCCCAAAAGCGTCTGGAGCCTCGGCGGCCGCTTCGGCTACGAAGATCAAGGGCAGACTCCCAACACGCAGATGGCCGTGTTCGATTACGGCGACGCGCTGCTGGTCTTCGAAGTGCGCGGACTGGTGGAGAACAAGGACCGGGGCAACGTGCCCCGCAATGTCTCCAACGAGTACTACACCACCGAAGGCCTGATTCGCGAAGGCAAGTTCTACAAGCATGGTAGCAGCGACGGCGAAGACCTCGTGGGGCCGGAAGTCAGCGTCACGCCCGGCGGTCCGTTCGGCAGCTTCATTCAGGCCGTCCGCAGTCGCAAGCCCGAGGACAACAACGCCAACGCGGAAGTAGCCCACTACTCGGCCGCGCTGTGCCACTTGGCCAATATCTCCTATCGGCTGGGCGAGCAAGTGCCCTACGACAAAGCCGGCGCGGCGCTGGGCGACAACAAGCAGGTCGTCGAGTGCTTTGGCAACCTGCGCGACAATCTCAAGGCCATTGGCCTCGACCTGGCGGAAACCAAGTACCAGCTGGGCCGCACGCTCGCGTTCGATGCCGAAACCGAGAAGTTCACCGGCGCCGGCGCCGACGAGGCCAACCCTCTGCTCACCCGAGCGTACCGCAAGCCGTTCGTCGTGCCGCAGCAGGTGTGAGCGCCGACAAGCAAGTTTGCACCCATGCAACCAAGACGTGTCGCAAGCCCACGCTGGCTGGCGACACCTCTTGGCATTGGCTGCCGGCCTGAATGCGCGAGCGACACGAACTCGACAATCCCAACGAGTGGGCCGCCTGCCGTGCGGCATACGCTCTGGAAATGCTAGGTGAGAAAACGCGACCGTACCTGGCCAAATTGCAACAGGCCCTCACACGCACGAAAGGTCGTAACTACGCCTTCGAGCACGCCCTCCAAAACCTTTCGGCCAGATAGTAGGAAATCGTCACGAAACACGCACACTGGCCGGGCGCGCGAACCGCTCGCGTCATCGCAAGTGACGATCGAACCAATCGGCAAACGCCGTGATGTCGTCATCAGACTTCCAGAAGTCGCCCCAGCCGTGTCCTTTGCCCGACCGCACGATCAGCTCGATGTCCGCGGCACCTGCGCTACGGGCCTTGGCGACAAAGCTCTCCGACTGCTGGAGCGGCACAACCTCATCACGATCGCCGTGGATGATCAACGTCGGGGGTAGCTTGTCGGTCACATAGTTGATCGGCGAGATCTCGCGACCGAGCTGTTCGCGTCCCTGCGCCGTGAGTGCCAGCGGACCAAAGGCGACTTGCAGCGCGGCCAACGGCCCGGCTCCCACGCCGTTCACGCCGGGACCTCCGAAATTCAGAAAGTCAGTCGGAGGAAAGAAACATGCCACGGCTTGCACGGCGCTGCTTTCCCGCTCGACCGGATCGGCAGCGTCACTCTTGCCCGGCCCGCCGCGCGTCGCAATCGACAGCGTGAGGTGGCCGCCCGAACTGGCCCCCATCACCCCCAACCGATCGGGACGCACGCCGTATTGCGCTGCATTCCTCCGCACAAAGCGAACGGCGCGAAGCACGTCTTTAATCTCGTCGGAAACAGTAAACTTCGGTTGCGAGCTGGTGACAATCGCGAACACCGTATATCCGCGATCCAGAAAGACACGATAGTCCTCCGGGCGGACCGTCACCATCAGGGGCGTCGACTTGCTCGAAAGCCAGCCGCCATTGACCAGGAACAGCAACCCGCAACCATTCGGATTGGCAGGCTGAAAAACATCCATCGTCAGCGCCAACCCGAACTTCCGCCCGTAGACCACGTCTTCCGTTCGCCGAACGGGCTCTGCGCACCGAGCGCCAACGGAACACCAGCCAACCACGATCGCCAAAACCAGCAACGTGATTCTTGTCGGCATCAATACGTTCCCGTTCGCCCCCCAAGGACATTTCGCCACGACGGCCTTCGCGGCCGTGATCACGCGGTCGATTATATCAATCCAAGCGTGCGAATGGCCGACTGCCATCGGGGCGGCAAAACGGGACATTACCGAATATGGCGATCGCTCGAAATTACTGATAACCCTTTCCGATGCTTCACGATCTTTGTCGGCGGCAACATGCGCGCGAGGCGTGCCGCCCACACCGGCCGCTGCCCAGCCCCGTCATCGGCTCCATCGGTAGAAACAGCGCCCACGATCGGTAGCTTCTCACTTCGGGCTGGCAGCCGAGGTACAATGGCGGCGAGGTCCCGAGCCCCTGGAAGGAATGACGCATGAACCTGCTGCTTTGCCTTGCGCTCGTCAGTTTTGCCGCGGCTGACGAAGTGCCGTTCTACGAGGCGGAACAAATCTTTCAACCCGTTGAGCCTCAAACGCACGCGCCGGGCATCGTCGAAACCGCCAATGGCGATCTCCTCGCCTCATGGTACGGCGGTAGCGAAGGGCCCGAGTCCGACGCCGGCATACTGGGCGCCCGCAAGAGGAAAGGCGAAAGCGCCTGGAGTAAACCGTTCATGATGGCCGACCGACCCGGCTTTCCCGATTGCAACACCTGCATGATGATCGACGGCAAGAGGCGGCTATGGCTGTTCTGGCCCACGGTCATCGGAGACTCGTGGGAAAGCTGCTTGATGAACTATCGGACTTCGACCGACTACGACCAGCCCGGAGCGCCGAAATGGGATCGCGAGTCGATCATCCTGCTTAAGCCCGCCAACTTTCGCGACGAGGCGCTCAAATTGCTGGGCGATCGCAAGCTGCGCCCGCCGCGCGGCGCCAAGGGCGGTCCTGACGAACAGTGCGCAAGCTCGACGACACGCTCTACCAGCGGCTCGGTTGGGCGCCGCGCTGCAAGCCAACCGTTTTGCCCAGCGGTCGGATCTTGCTGCCGCTCTATACCGACACGTTTGCCATTTCGATCATGGCGATCAGCGACGACGAGGGCCGCACCTGGTATGCCAGCCAACCGTTGATCGGCTTCGGCAACATTCAGCCGACCGTGTTGCGACGCAACGACGGCGTGCTGGTGGCCTACATGCGCGAGAACGGCCCCCGGGCTTGCATTCGCGTTTCCGAATCGAAGGACGACGGCCTGACCTGGAGTCCGGTCGGCGACAGCTCGCTCCCGAATCCCGGTAGCGGCATCGACGGAGTTCGCCTGGCCAACGGTCATTGGGTGCTCGCTTATAACGACGACACAGACAGCCGCGCCGTGTTGGCGGTGTCGATTTCCACCGACGAAGGCCGCAGCTGGACCTCGACCCGCCATCTGGAAAAGCACGCCGAGGGCCGCTACCACTACCCTGCGATTATCCAAGGCCAGGGCGGCACGATCCACGCCATCTACAGTTGCTTCATCGCCCCCGAAGCAAGCACCACGGCCGACGGTCAACCCCCTCCGACCCTCAAGGGCATCAAACACGCCGCCTTCAACGAAGCCTGGATCCGCCAGGGCGATTGAGGACGCTGCGATTGTTTGCAGAGGCAGCTCGGTCGGCCGCGCGGGGGGCGAGACAGGCCGCCCGTCGGACCGTCTGCCCAGGCAATTGGGAATAATAAGGTTCACGTCCGTTGATCCCTTGCCTTCTGCTCGTGGCGAGTCGATTCAGCTCGTTCGGCCTTTTTCAATCGCTGCCCGCAACTCCTCAACGTTCGAAACGCCGTCAAGAATGAGATCAAACGAATAGTCTGTATCGACCATTCGGAGTGGCATGTCGAGTTGCCTTTGCAGAATCAACGCGGCGCGGAAGGCGCAATCTGACGTTCCAGAGAAGGAAATGCTCTTACAACTTCCACTGAGACGTACAATTGTCCGGCCTCCTGGCTCAATGTATTCGGCCTCAATGAGAGCTCCTCCTGGCTCATCGAATCGCACGTCGCGAAACCCATTCCCCGGCCCCAGTATTCGTGCAATTGCTTTGATATCAAATGTGTCGCCGTCGGGATTCATCAGTAACACATTATGCATTAAAATCAACGCTCCTATGGTTTAAGTTGTACGTTTCCAGGAACACCCGCCTTTTTTAGAAGCTCTTCAAAGAACTTCTTTGCTTCGGGAGAGTTTGTAATGATTTCAATCTCCTGGAAAGGTGTTGAGCCACTTTCGATGATCGCACGGACTCTTTTGAGCTGATCGGATACGCCTTCTAGGACTTCGGCGCGAACGGATTCCGGACACGACGACCCGGGCACATATGGGCTACTCGCGGCATTGCCGACATGCTTTGCCTCAAGTATCGCCGATCCCCGATATCCGTCGATGTCAAACTTGGCTCCACCGCCTGATACGGTGTAATTGTGAGGGCCGGTGTGCTTAATTTCATATCGATTCGCCGGTGATTTTGTGGGTGTGGATGAACGCGGGAGCTTTCCGACAAAATCATCGACGTTGGTTGCCGGAATGTTTCTCTTGGGTGGATTTGGTGAAGTGGGTGCGGCTAGAGACTTGGCAGCCTTAAGGTTTGCCCCCAGTCCGAGCGCACCAGCGGCCACTTGCACGCCGTTGGCCACGGTTATGCCGTTAGTTGCCGCGTCGTGAACGCCCTTGACGACGCCCACGGCATTGCCTGCTGCGTCGTACGCAATCAAGGCACCACTGGCAGCGCGCAACCGAGCCGCCTTTGCTTAGCGCCGACGCCATTCCGCCGGTTCCGACGGCGATGAGAATTTGTCCACTCGCCGTGGAAATCGACACTGCCGTGTCGTAGCCCCGTTCTCGGTCTTCCTTCGTGACGCCGATGAGTTCAAGTTGACCAGGGCTCAATCCGAGTGTCGCCACGTCCTTGACCGCCGTTGCAAAGCCATTGACCACCGCCTTGCCGCCCGTGCCAAGGCCAGCGGCTGCGGCAAGGGCGACCTCACCCGGAAGCTTCGCGGCCGACTCCAATTCATTGGCGAGGCGATTCGCTCGGATCATGCTCGGCGTTACCACGCCGCCCAATTTAGAGATCGTCCGATTGCGCTGCCTGATCTTGTCGAGGAGAGAAGGTGGCTTGCCCGTCCGTGATCCTCCCCCACCGCCACCCTTGGAAACCCATTCACCACCGGTGGCTGTTCCCTTCGGCACCCGAGGATGATCGGCCTCGTTCCATTCGATAAGAGGGGAGTCCGCTTCAGCGAATCGCTCGATCGCGTGCCACGCCCTGCCCTCCTGGGCCTCGATCTGTTGGATCGCGCGGAGTTTGCCTTGGGCCTCGGTCGAGATCAGAGCTGACCATTCCAGAAGCTCACGATTGTGACGTGCGCTGGCATCCGTGGATCGCACCTTTCGCAACTCCTCGGCATGCCGGCACGAGAGTCGCGCCAGCCTTCCCAGTTCTTCGCACTGGGCGTTCGTCTTGGCCTCAGGACGGGCGATTCGTGAAATCGGCCTGCCGAGAATCGCTTGTGCGAAAAGCCAAGCTTCGCTGGGCGGCAAATCACTTGTCACCTCGGTTGCGTTTGTGTACCTGTCCATGCATGTCCCCCTTCACGGGTGCAAAAAAAGAGCCCGTAATCGGTGCGCGCATTCAAGACGCGCACCGAATACGGGCTCTCTGGATACTCGTTGTCCGGTGCCTACGGGCGCGAGGCACGTGTTGCCGAGCTCTTCGGATACCCCCGGTGACCGTGTTCAGCGATCGACTCGCTGATTCATTGGGAAACTACCAGAAAGGGTGGCCTGGTTTCTAGGTCGGAGTTCGATGAAACGAAGAGGACAAAGTTGTCAAAGAGACAAAGGTGACGTCCCTTTTTCCGTACTGTTGGTGTTTGGACCACCTTTTCGTTTTATATGAATCAACGCGATCACGCGCCGGCTCCGCCAGTGGCTTTGGCGGAAACACAAGGTGCAGCGTGGAAGGTACCTGCGCTTTCCCGACCCGCAGCTGTACCAGCAATTGGGGCTGTCCAACTGCGTGCATTCCGGCAAAGTCCCGCGTGGGCGAACGCATGACCACCATGTCCGAGAGCCGGATGCGGGAAGTCCGCCCGTCCGGTTCGATGAGCGGGAAGTGGAAACGGAGCACGGTCAGGCAAGTGAGGCAGCGGCAAACGAAAGAGCCGGAAACAGATAGGCCCAACCTAAACCACCGCGCCACTTCTCGACTCTACAATTCACCCCCGATCGGAGGTGGTTGGCTTGCTCTTGCTTTCCACCAAAGCAATACGAGAGAACTCCAGAGGAACAGAACTCCTATGACGAGGGTGAGTACAGACAACCCGAACAGAATCGGACGTTCGGATATGGTCCACCACCTGAAATAATGGTCGTGATTCCATACGCCCGCGGTCCAGCCGGCCGGTAGTGGCTGCTTGTACTCCGCAAGAGCTTGGTCGGGCGTTACCGCAGCCATAAAATTCGCGGTCGCCACAAAAGCTGCCATTGTCGCCAGGAATACAAGCAATTGAGCCAGCTTCAGTTTGCGATGTTCACGAAAAAACCGTCGTATAATAATCCCGTCCTCGGTCCTCAACCGAAACGACTTAACATGAAAGCCGCCTTTTTTCACCGATAACGTCCTCCCCATTTTCCGCACCGACGCCCGCCGTCCGCGCAACCGTAGGCCCGACAATTGCTAACCGGGCTTTGTCGTGATCTCGCTTACGGGCAATCTCTGCTCAAACTTCACTTACAGCCGCAGGGGGCTACTTGGAGTAACTAAAGGCGACGCGAAGGCTCCAAAGAAAACTCCTCTGCTGGCTTAGCCGGCTAGCTCAGTTTGGTGCGTCATGGGTTTGTGGCACGCACCAGTAAATCTCCGACGGCGGTGGCGCGGACGGCGCTGTTGGCGGCACAGCGCGTGCTGCCATTCTACACGCGTCCGAATAGTCCCAAAGTGTTCACGCAGCATCAACTGTTCGCCTGTTTCGTGCTGAAGAACTTTTTGAAGACGGACCATCGGGGAGTCGTGGCCCATTCGGCCTCGACTCTGGCCAGCGTCGTTGCGGGTCCCCGGCTGCACTATAATGGTTGCCATGCGCGAAGCCTCTCATCCTCGACGCAATCGTCGGCTTGTCTATCTGAGTTTCGTGGTGTGTGCTGCCTCGCGGTCATTGTTTTCGTGTGTTCGCAGCCAGTTCAAATTCGATACCATGCGTGGCGGATGCGACGGGCCTGGACCGAAACGTATGCGAATCCACCGGACGTACATCACGACGGCCTCGCGGGTTACATACTCGGCGAAAGCTACGATCAGTACAAGTATCACCGCCAGCGGCTTGTGGCACTTGGAGCGGTGCGAGAACTGCATTATCGGTTTCGCCATGTCAAGAGCGGGACTGATGCATCGCACCAACTCTCCAAACTTCTGGTGCGCCAGGAATGTCCAGCACATGTCGACTTTGAATCCCCGCACTTTGAAAAACCCGAGCCAATGGAGTTGATTGTCTGGTGCTTTTTGCGTGATGCTGATGCCTGGGAAACGTTCATCGCGGAACACGATATTCCAGATGGGGCGAGGCCATAGTCGGACAACATCGCCCGCTATCGCCCATACCGCTGCCAGTAGTCCGACCTGCTAGAATGCTGAATTGAGAGTAATTAAAGTGGACGCACATGCGCGTCCCTTTTTTCCTGCCCCTCACGGCTCAAGCCTAGCGACGATTCTCATTCTCCTCTCGATTCAATTCCGCGTAGAGTTCTTCCAGCGTCCTCTCCAATGCCTGTCGCTGGTCTCGATACGAAGCCGCCCTTTCAAAAGTCATCGCTGCCACAGACTTTTCAAGTCCGTCTTGCAACTGTTCGATGCGCTGCTTGAGTGCTTGCGCGCGGGTGGTTTTGGAGCCGCACTTCCAAGGATTTCCTGTGTGCGAGTTCAGATGCCGATCCAGGTGGAAGACGTTCCAGGATTTCGGACCGCAATTGGTCGAGATTCGCTCCCAATCCAACAAGTGTGCGACACGCGAGAGAAGTCTGGTCGTTCAAAAGGCTGAAAAGTAAGTGTGCCGAATCCACTTCTGTATAGTTGAGTTCTTGCGCCACTTTAATCGCCTCTTCAACAATACTTTTTGCGCGAGACGTACCGTCCCCTAAGCCAGCGGCCGAAGCCCTTGCTATCTCCCTTCTGAGCTCGCTTGAGTCGATGCCACGCGCGGAGCAACGTGGCGCCAACGTCATCCCGCGTCGCCACGATTGCGACGAGAATGTCGATCGTCTTGATATTGGTATGGTTCGACCGCGTGGCCTCCTTGTTTGCGAGTTGCATGATGGTTCTGGCCGCTTGCGAAAATCGCACGTACATCGCCGGAGGCTCGCTTGCATTTCGGCAGCCCTTGACTGCCTTGTCGAAGGCTGCCACTGCGACAGCTTCGAATCTAACCACTATATCACACCTTCGGTCATGCCCACCGCGAAATGTCGGACCGGACGAATCCAGTGGAGGAACCCGAGCAGCCGGAAATCAACACGGGAATTAGTTCGCCTCGGTCAGGACGTCAACGGTTGCCCTCTCGTGTCGGCGCCATCCCGAAGTGTCTGCTTCGTACCTGGCACGGTCCAAGGTCCGGCAGCGAGCTGTATTCCAATCGCTTTCGCGCCCTCGATCGAAGCGGCTGCGCGTCGCATCTCACCCGCATTTTTCCTGCCGTGGATTGTCAGCTAAGCCCCTCCGCAACTTTGCCACTATCAATCGGGCCAGCACCTGGGCTAGCCTACGGTCGGCCAATTCTGCACAGGGGCCGCTCGGAGGACCGTCATGTTTCATATCGGGCAAAATGCGAAAGCTGCGGAATACTACAGGTGTCATTTTTCAGGTCACAAAAGGCGAAAAGAAAAGTGCGCGCAACTTTCAGCCCGAAAAAAGGCCACTCGAAAACTTTGCGAATTCCGAACCGGGCCAACGAGCCGCCGAGCGAGCCCCTCGGCGAGCAACCTACAGGGCAGTCGCGACGCCGAAAAAATGTCGCGCCCGCTCGCGCGCTTGAAACCGAGCCAGCACTTACCGCATACTCGCGCATGCAGTGACATGAACCATGGCGTTTACCTCGCGGAGGAGCAGCGGCTCACGCGTTACCCGCCCCCGCCGCTCCCTTTTTGGCCCCTGAGGAGGCACAGTAGAATGAGATGCGTTCACAAAATGAGAGCCGGCCGCATCGATCACCGGCCCGCAAGCGCCTGTAGCTCAGGGGATAGAGCAACGGTTTCCTAAACCGTAGGTCGCAGGTTCGAATCCTGCCAGGCGTACTTGAGTTTGGGTTGCCACCTGTCGCGGCCTTCCGCAGGCTCAGGCCAGGATCGGCCGGACCACGTTGCCGGCGACGTCGGTGAGCCGGAAGTCGCGGCCTTGGTAGCGGTAGGTGAGAAGTGTGTGGTCGACGCCCAGCAGGTGCAGCATCGTGGCGTGCAGGTCGTGAACGTGCACCGGGTTGTCGACGGCGTGATAGCCGAGTTCATCGGTGCCACCGTAAGTGATGCCGCCGCGAATGCCGCCGCCGGCCAGAAACATGCTGAAGGCCCGCATGTGATGATCGCGGCCGACGCCCCCTTTGTTCGACTGGGCCATCGGCGTGCGGCCGAACTCGCCGCCCCAGACGATCAGCGTGTCGTCGAGCATGCCGCGCTGTTTCAAATCGGCAATCAAGGCGGCCGTGGCACGATCGCAGTCGCGGGCGCAGATGTGCATGTACTTGGTCAGATCGTTGTGGTGGTCCCAATCGCGATGATAGAGCTGGATGAACCGCACGCCACGTTCGGCCAGCCGCCGCGCCAGCAGGCAGTTGTAGGCGAACGAGCCGTCTGCCTCGGCCGCGCCGTAGAGATCGTGAACGTGCGCCGGCTCGTCCGAGATGTCCATCAGCTCGGGCACGCTAGTTTGCATCCGAAAGGCGAGTTCATATTGGGCGATACGAGTTTCCACCTCCGGATTCGCCAGCGTCTCGTTGCGCAGGGCGTCGAGCTGACTGACCGTCGACACGAGCCGCTCTTGGTCGGTGCGATTCGTGCCGGGCGGATTGCCGAGGTAATGAACCGCATCGCCATGCGAATGGAAAGCCACGCCCTGGAAGCGGCTGGGCAAGAAGCCGCTGTGCCACTGCCGTGCGGCAATCGGCTGCGGGTTGCGTCCGTCTTTGCTCGTGCTGGTGAGAACCACGAAGCCCGGCAGATTGGCCGCCGGGTTACCCAGTCCGTATGTGATCCACGAGCCCATGCTGGGCCGGCCCGAGATGGACGTGCCAGTGTTCATAACGGTGTGGGCCGGATCGTGGTTAATCTGGTCGGTGTGCAACGAGCGGACGATGCAGATCTCGTCGGCCACGCCGCCGATGTGCGGCAGCACTTCGCTGATCTGCTGTCCCGACTTGCCAAAGCGGCGAAACTTGAACATCGGCGCCTGGCACGTCAGTGCATGGCCTTGCAACTGGGCGATGGGTTGGCCCGCGGTGAACGACTCGGGCATCGGCTCGCCGTGCATTTCGGCGAGCTTGGGCTTGGGGTCGAAGGTTTCGATGTGCGAGGGGCCGCCGGCCATACAGAGGAAAATGACGCGTTTTGCCCGCGCCGCGTAATGCGGCAATCCGTCGACGCCGAGTGTGGTGGAACTGATCGAATCGGCCGCCGGTGCCCGAGCTCGACCGGTGAGCGTGGCCAGGCCGAGCGCCCCCAGGCCCAGCGACGCGCGGCCCAGAAATGCGCGGCGATGCACGCGTCGCTGTGCGTCGGCCCAATCGTATTGGCGCGATGCGGACAAGGCTCAGTTCCTCGAGATCGTTTCGTGGAGGTTCAGAATTGCCCGGGCAACGTTTGTCCAAGCAGCCAGTTCCGCGGACGGCGCATTGAGGTTGTTAGTTGTCTGACCGACGCTCAGCAATCCCTTCGCCGCCGAATCCTCATTTGCAAAGCGATCGCGGCTCTCGGCCAGGAGATTGAGTAGCAGCTGCCGTTCTGGGGCTAGCGGTTCGCGCGACACGGCTTCGCACCACGCCCAATTGATACGATCGGCATCCTGTTCGCTACTGGCTTCCGTGAGAATGCGGGCGGCGAAATTGCGAGCACACTCGACGTAGGTCGGATCGTTTAGCAGCGTCAGGGCGGCTTGTGGTGTGTTGGACACGGCACGCTGGGCCGTGCACTCCTCGCGGCTAGGAGCGTCGAATGCCAGTAAGCTGGGATGCAAGAAAGTGCGTTGCCAGTGGGTGTACAGGCCACGGCGATATTGGTTTCGCCCGCGATCCTCGTTCCAAGTCCGCTTCGGGAAATTCAAGAATTCCCAATAGCCCTCGGGCTGATAGGGCTTTACACTCGGTCCGCCGAGGTCGCGGACGAGCAGGCCGCCGTGCACGAGGGCCGCATCTCGAACGAACTCGGCTTCCAACCGCCACCGCGATTGCCGAGCCAGCAGGCGGTTCTGCGGATCGCGCACGGCGAGTGTTGTCGTTGGAACCGATGACTGCCGGTAGGTACGGCTATCGGTTATCAAACGGATCATGTGCTTGACGTCCCAGCCCGACTCGACGAACTCGACCGCCAGCCAGTCGAGCAGCTGCGGGTGCGTGGGTGGTTCTCCCTGAGCGCCGAAATCGTCCAGTTGCCGCGCCAGGCCCTCGCCGAAGAGCAACTTCCACAGCCGGTTGACGAACACGCGGGCGGTGAGGGGGTTTTCGCGGGCGACGAGCCATTCGGCCAGATCACGTCGCGTGAGGCGTTGTTTGCCTGGGACGGCGGAAATCAGAAAGGCGGGAATCGCTGGTTGCACGACGTCCCCCGACGGATCGAGCCAATTGCCACGTGGCAAGACGCGCATTTCGCGAGGTGTCGTGGAGACCGTGATCATGGTCCGCTCGAACGACGCTTCAAGCTTCTTCTTACTCTCTTGCAGGGTCTTGAGTTCTTGCTCAAGTTTGCCTCGCTCGGTTGTTTTTCCGTCAGGCAATGCGTCCAACTGATTGCGGGTGGCCGTGATTCGAGTCGCGAGCTCCGCCGAGCGAGCCGCTTGTTGGGGTGAGGGCACCGCCAATTCCGGCTCGCGGTCGCCGGATTTGTAGACGCCACGTTCCTCGATGTCGGCAAAGAAGGCGGCAAAGCTGTAGAAGTCATGGGTCGTGAAAGGATCGTACTTGTGGTCGTGACACTCGGCGCAACCGAGGGTGGCTGCCATCCACACGCCCGACGCGGTCCGCACCCGATCGGCCGCGCTCTTGGCCAGATATTCGCCCGCCTGAGCGCCACCTTCCTCGGTGGTCTTGTTGAGTCGGTTGTAGCCCGTGGCAATTTGCTGCGCTCGGGTGGGGCTGGGCAACAAGTCGCCGGCGAGTTGCTCTCGCGTAAATTGGTCGAACGGTAGGTTTCCGTTGAACGCGTCGATGACGTAGTCGCGGTAAGGAGATATCGGCTGAGGGACATCACTGTGGTAGCCGCACGAATCGGCATATCGAACCAGATCCAGCCAATAGACCGCCATCCGCTCCCCAAACTGGGGCGAATTCAGCAGTCGCTCGACGAGGCTTGCATAGGCTTCACCGCTGGGGTTTGCACAAAAAGCTTTGACTTCGGCCGTGCTGGGGGGCAGGCCAGTGAGATCGAATGACAGGCGGCGGACGAGTGTCACCGGATCGGCCTGTCGAGAGAAAGTAAGATCTTCGCTGGCAAGTCGATCCTGAACGAAGCGATCGATCGGATTCGCGATTTCGCCCCGCGATTGTGGCACGGTGGGCCGCACGGGTGCAACGTATGCCCAGTGATCTTGCCATAGCGCGCCGGTCGCAATCCAGTTGCGAATCGTGGCGATCTGCTGGTCGTTGAGCGCCAGTTTCGAATCGGCTGGTGGCATTCGCAGGTCGGGGTCTTCGGCCGTGAGACGACGATACAGTTCGCTCGCGTCGGGCTGCTGCGGTGCAACAACGGCCTCGCCCGTCGATGCGTCGCCGAATAGTCCATTGCGTAGATCGAGTCGCAGGTCGGCCTGGCGTGATTCGGCGTCGGGTCCGTGACATCGGAAGCAGTAGTTCGACAAGATCGATCGTACGTCGCGATGAAACTGTACCGACGGCGTTGCACCGAATAGCAGACCGTTCGCCATCAAAAAGAATAAGGCGAATAAGATGAAAGTGCGGCGAGCTGACATCGCAAAATGCCGTGGAATGATCGAAGCGGGCGGGACGGAAATGGAATGTCGGGGATGGTGCTGCACGCGATTCCAAAGCGGGTCAGTCACAAGGTTACGCTCCCATACTGGAGTCTATTCTAACAGATGGTGATGCCTTCTTTACTGCTGTGGGACGGCATTTCTTTGGTTTTCCGGTTTCCAGATCCTCCTCGTCGTGCGTCGGATGGCCCGCGATGTTAAACTTACTCGCCTGATCCTCGTCCGAGGCAACGTGTCGTCTGTTCAGATAAGTGGTTCCAATGCTCTGCCCCGTCTGCCGGCAACCATTGGTCATCGTGGAATACCGGGACATCGAATTGGATGCCTGCCCCGACTGTCGCGGTCTGTGGTTCGATGCCCAGGAGTTGGGACAACTTTTCGAACTGGCCGGTGCGGACGAGCGGTTTCGTGAGTTTGAGACACAACTAGAACGTTTGCCTCGTGCCGTTCCGCGCCGAACCTGCCCGCGATGTGATGGCAAGCTGGTGCCGGTGCGGGCTCCCTCGGTCTCGGGAGACCTGATACTAGATCAATGTCCTCGAAGTCACGGAATCTGGTTTGATCAAGGCGAGCTGGGCACCCTGCTGGCCGACTCGCTCGATCCGAGTGAAAACGGCTTGGAGGACGTACGCGCCTTCCTGGGGCAATTTGCTGCACCCGCGTCTGCATCTGAGGATCAGGCTCGCTAGAATTCTAATCCTGCTACTACAGGAGTCTTAATCATGTCGCCGTTGATTCTTGTCGGGCTGATCGTCGCGGCTGTCGTCGTTGGAATGTTCTTCATTGGGGTCTACAACGGGTTGGTCCGCAAGAAGAACGAAAAGGACAACGCCTGGGCACAAATCGACGTGCAATTGCGGCGGCGCCATGACCTGATTCCGAATCTCGTCGAAGCGGTGAAGGGATATGCGAAGCATGAGCAACAAACGTTCGACGCGGTGATTCAGGCTCGTAACCAAGCCGTACAGGCCAAGGGACCGGCGGCAACGGGACAGGCCGAAGGAATGCTCGGAGCCGCACTTGGACAGCTTTTCGCGCTGGCCGAGGCATACCCCGAATTGAAAGCGAATCAGAATTTTCTCGCGCTGCAAGAAGAACTGGCTAGCACTGAGAACCGCATTGGGTTTGCCCGTCAGGCCTACAATGATGCGGCCACTCGTTACAACAATGCCCGCGAGGTTTTCCCGGCCAATCTGATCAGCGGTGGCTTTTCCCGGGCCGAACTATTCGAGATCGAAGTGGCTTCCCAGCGCGACGTGCCGCAGGTCAAATTCGACTGAACCAAGTCGCTGGAACCAGCCCGACGCAGGCTGTGTTCGGCAACGGCCGACGTGCGTGATGGAGCGAGGGAGATCGATCCCAGGTGTTTGAGCAAATCGAGAGCAATCGTCGTCGAAGTGCCTTGATTGTCGGCGCCATGGGTGTGTTGCTGGTCGTTGTCGGCATGTCCCTGGGAATGTTCTTTTCCGGGCAACAGGAGGGCGCCCTGGTTGGCGGCGGCGCGGCGTTTGTCGTCTGGCTGGTGATGTGGCTGGTCACACGTCAGGAGGGAGACGACGTACTCTTGCGGATGGCTGGTGCTCGGCAAATTCAAAAGCAGGACCATCCTCAACTCTTCAATATCGTCGAAGAGATGACAATTGCCGCGCAACTACCCCGGATGCCGCGGGTGTTTATCGTGGACGATGTCGCCCCAAATGCTTTTGCCGTCGGGCGAGATCCAAACAAAGCGTCGGTCGCCGTGACGATCGGGCTGCTGAAAATACTAAATCGAGATGAATTGCAGGGCGTGGTCGCGCACGAAATTGGCCATATCAAGAATCGCGACGTCGCATTGATGACAACCGCCGGAATTATGTTGGGAGCCATCGTTCTGCTGGCCGACATCGGTGTGCGGGCCATGTGGTTTGGCGGTGGTGCGCGTCGTTCGCGTGACAGCGGCGGCCAGAGCGGAGGCCAGGGTGGTGCGCAGGCCATATTAATGCTGGTCGCCGCCGTGCTGCTGATCCTCTCGCCGATCCTGGCACAACTCATCTATTTTGCGTTATCGCGTCGGCGCGAATATCTGGCCGATGCTTCCGGCGCAATGTTTACTCGCTGGCCAGAGGGACTCGCATCAGCTTTGGAAAAGTTGGGCCAAACGACAGCTCCGCAGGCGGATCAGAGCCGTGTGACGGCTCCGATGTACATCGTACGGCCACTGCATCGTGGGGAGCACCGCCGTCTTTCCAGCGCCTTCTCCACACATCCACCCCTCGCGGAGCGCATCCGAGTCTTGCGAGCGATGGGCGGCAGCGCGGATTTCGCCGCCTACGATCATGCGTTTCAGCAGATCGCCGGCAAGCACGTGATCGGCCAGCAAACGCTCGAACAGACAAAGAAGGTCACTGCAATCGCGCCCGTCGCATCGGAACAAATGACCACGCCACCTCAGCGTCTTCGGCAAGCTTCGGATGCATTCTTGGCGGGAGCTGGATATCGACGCGTGCAATGCCCCAATTGTCCGGCAGTTCTTAAGATTCCGCCCGAGCTGCAGGGGCGTGTCAATGCGTGCCCTCGCTGCGGAGCAGACTTGGCAAGCTCGACGCCGCGCTCGGACTGAGCGGTCGAGCCCCATTGTTGCTCCCAAGAAAACCCGTCTTTCGAATGGATTTTTCTTATGCTCTGGTAGGGGCCTTGCTATGATGACGCACGCCAGGGCGAATGTTCGTCGCCCGGTGGCCATGTATTCTATTGTCGGCTCGTGGGAGGATCGTTATGCGTGCAAAGCAGCGCGGCACCGGGCGGGCGTGCGGGACGCGTCCTAATCGCGTGGCGCCGAAACGACGACTTGCCAAAGAGCCGCTCGAAGATCGCTTGATGCTCGCGCAAACGACAGGGCTTTTCTTTCATGATGCCGAGGCGGCCGACGGCTACGTCTTGTTCGCACCGAATACGGCAAACACGACCTATTTGATCAACAAAGACGGCGAGGTGGTCAATTCTTGGGATTCGCAGTACGTGCCGGGCTTGTTGGGCCACCTGCTGCCGGATGGCAGCCTGATTCGCGACGCATCTCCGCACGGCCAGAGTGGCAATGGGTTCATTAATGCGGCCGGCTCCGGTGGGTTGCTGGAACGCTTCGATTGGAACGGAAACAAGACCTGGGAGTTCGCCTACGATAGCCCGCAACACTTGGCGCATCACGATTTCGAAATTATGCCCAACGGCAACATCCTGTTGGTTGCTTGGGAATACAAGAGCGAAGCCGAGGCGACACAGGCCGGACGTGATCCGAGTCTGCCGGGCGCCGGGTATCTCTACCCCGACCACATCGTCGAAGTGCAGCCCGACTATGTTAACGGCGGCGGCACGATCGTCTGGGAATGGCACATTTGGGATCATCTCGTGCAGGACTTTGCCCCGACGAAGTCCAACTACTACGGGCCTACCGGCGTCCAAGACAATCCGCAATTGATCAACGTCAACTATGTGTCATCGTTTAGTGACGGCGGCGGTCAGGCCGAGGATTGGACGCACGCCAATGGAATTTCTTATAACCCCGACCTCGATCAAATCGCGCTCTCTTCGCGTGAATTTAGCGAGTTCTGGATCATTGACCACAGCACCACGACCGCGGAGGCAGCTGGACATACGGGCGGCAACGCGGGGCACGGCGGCGATCTGCTCTTCCGTTGGGGAAATCCACAGACCTACGATCGCGGCGATGCGAGCGATCGCCTGCTTTACTACCAGCACGACGTCCGGTGGATTCCCGATGGAGCGCCGGGCGCCGGCGACATTACCGTTTTCAACAACGGCGTCGGCCGCCCGGGAACGGATTTCTCGCAGGTCGTGGAAATCACCCCGCCGCTCCAGTCAGACGGTAACTACACGTTGGATACTGGCCAGGCTTGGGGACCGGCCAGCCCGACGTGGACGTATACAGCGCCGTTGGCCAATTTTTCGGCGATCATTTCCGGGGCGATTCGCTTGCCGAACGGCAACACGTTTATCACATACGGCGTTAACGGCAATATGACGGAAATCACGCCCGCCGGTCAGGAGGTGTGGAAGTACGTAAATCCTTATGCCGGCGACGTGATGTTGGGCCCCGAGGATCCGATTCCGCCGTTGGGAGTTCCCGACCCACTCATCAACTCATTATTCGTCAATTTCGTGTTCCAGGCGCAGCACTATCCGCACGACTATTTTAGCCAGTTGACCTCGACGGTTGCTGCTCGAGAGCTCTTTTACAACAACTCCACGTTCGACGGGAATACGGCCGAAATCAGTGCGCTGGATGATGGTGCCATTGCAACGGACAAGCAGGCCTACCTGCCAGGAACCTTAAATATCTCCACGTTCGGCAACATTTCTAGCTACTCGCGTGGGATTAACGGTGTGATGCTCGATCTGGCCGGTTCGCATGGCACGATTAGTGCCGATGACTTCACATTTCGTATGGGTACGAACAATTCGCCGGCCACGTGGTTGGCGGCACCGAGCCCGACGGCGATTTCGGTTCGTCCGGGTGCCGGAGAATCGGGAGCCGACCGCGTAGAAATCATTTGGGACGACGGCGCCGTCAAAAATACCTGGCTTGAAGTTACTGCGGCCGCCAATTCACACACCGGACTGGTAACGCCCGATGTTTTCTATTTCGGCAATCGTGTGGGAGATACCGGCGAAGGTGCATCTTCGACGATTGCCGTGACGAATGCCGTGGACGAGATCAGCGCGCGAATTCATCTGGCCTTCGGCCAGAGCGTAACCAACATTCGCGACTTTGATCGAAATGGGCTCGTCAACGCCGACGATCAAATCATAGCACGCACAAACGGTGGGTATCTCTACATGCTCTCTCTCGCACCATCACCGGTTGCAACGGCGTCCGCATCGGCGGACGAGAGCCATGCGGCCGTTGCGGCGGCATTGGCCCTGCGCGATAACGAGTTACCTGTGGGCCAAGAAGCGACAACGAGTGTCTCGGCTAGTTTGATTCTTCGGCGAGCGGATGTCACCTCTGAACCACGGACAGGCGCATGGGAAGTAAACGAGCTCGTTTTGGACAAAATCGCCGGGACCGAGCTGCGCCCGGCCGAGTCCTCACCGGATGATGAACTGCTGGCAGAGCTTGCCATGGGACAGCTACTCGAACGCTAGCCGTAGGACGCACCGTTCGCCGATGGGCTGGTGACACGTGAATCGCTACAAGCGGCACATCGCGTGCGACGAGGTACACCAAGAGCCGATCTGCCCGCTGGCCGGCGAGAGTCTGCAGTAGGAGGTGTGGCCGGTCGAAGCTGTTGAAGAGGGCAGTCAGCCCGTCTGTAAACGAGGCGAACGAAGGTGGGGAGCCGATGAACCGTAAAGTGCGATGGTGGAAGGGGAACATCGTAGTGGCGACCGGACTCCTGGCCCTTTTGGTTCAGGCGGCAAACTGCAGCGCGCGGGAGCGATACAACTGCCGAGTCCCGCGCAACAATCACAACTACTACGTCCACAACGGGTTTCTCTATTTGGGATATGGCATGGGCCCGATTCCAGCCCCGACGGTATCGCAGCGGCTGCACTCCTGGCAACGAAGTCGTGGCATGTTACCGCAAGATGGTGCCGTTGAACGACAGCCGGGCAGCCGGGCATACTATTCGAACGAGCCGCAAGTTGAAACGCGCTCCAGTTCGCGTCGCGGCTATCAGCCATAAAGATGTCCTCGGGGTTGGTGAGCTTGAAGTTTATCATCTGGCGTTATCATTCGCGGCATGGACATTCGGCCAATTACGCTTGAAGGGCGGGTGGCCCGGCTCGTGCCGCTGGCAGCCAGTCACGCCGGGGATCTGTCGGCATCCTGCTCGCCCGACCTGTTCACTTACCATTTTCCGCCGCCTGATTTTTCGCCCGCCGGCTTCACGGCACTGATTCAGTTCCTCGGTTCGGCAACCGGGTATTGCCCCTTTGCAATCGTGCATCGTGAGTCAGGACGCGCGATCGGTGTGACATCTTATCTGGACATTCGCCCGGCCGATCGTGGCGTGGAAATTGGGTTCACCTGGATCGCCAAGCCGCATCAGGGCACGCTCGTCAATCCCGAATGCAAATACCTGCTGTTTCGCCATGCCTTCGAGGATCAAAAAGCGGTACGCGTGCAGCTGAAGACCGACCTGCGCAATGCGCACAGTCAGCGGGCCATCGAAAAACTAGGCGCGGTTCGCGAAGGCGTGCTGCGCAAGCACATGATCCGGCCGGATGGATATATTCGCGACACCGTGATCTACAGTGTTACGGTCGACGAGTGGCCGAACGTGCGGTCGGGGCTCGAAGCCAGACTCGGTTATGTCCCCTAGCGGCATGGTTTCGCACGCCGCGTCAGGATCAATTCGCCTTGGCCGGTCCGACAAGTTCGATGAGCACTCCCGATGGATCGATTACGAACGCGATCTTTCCCGAGCCGAATTTGGTCGGTTCCATCGTGAATTTCACGTCCTCAGTTTTCAGCCGTGCCGCTTCGGCGTCGAGGTCCTTGAAAGCCCAGCTGATATGGTCGATCGATCGACCTTTGGTTGGCGCGGGCGCCTCCATCACCGGCCTGACCAAGAGCCACACATCGCCGTAACGGATGCCGGGCACCCGGCCCGCAAACCGGCTTACTTGGCCGCCAAAGGCCGACGAATACCAAGCGAGGGTCTTCTGCGGGTCGACGGAAGCCAGGTGTACGTGATGAAATCCTTGAATTTCGGGGTCTTCGAGGATTTCGATGAGCGTACCCCAGGGATCCTTTGCGTAGGCATAGCGGATGGAGCCTTCCTGCTCGATGCCGGAAACGATCTCGGCCTTGGCGTCGGCCAACTGCTTTAGCTTGGTCTCAAGGTTCGGCACTGAGAAGCCAATGTGATCAACGACGCTGCCGTGGGAGCCGGCAAAGCCCGGCTTGGCCTTGAAATAAATGAACACAACCTTTCCAAAGCTTGTTGCGCTGAAGATGCCAGTCTTTTTGGCCTCGCCTCCCCAGTTGTCGGCGTACCATTTGGCGGCTGCGACCGGGTCGGTCGAGTTGAGGTGCACATGATGAAAGTCGGCCGCGCGCAGAAGTGGAGCGATGCCCGCGTTCGTGAGCGCGACTAGCACCAGACATATGCCGAAACGGCTGAGCACTGGCATCTGGACTACCTCCATTGAGAATACTTGGGAACGCCATTGACCCTCGCCATCGGCGCCGCGTTTTCGACCGAACCGGATTCAGCAACCAACTCGTCAAGTTCGCTTGTCAAGCGCTGCCGCAGGTCGCCGCTGACTCCAACATGCACGAAACGCACGTTCCCTCGACGATCAATGATCACGGTTTGCGGAATTGCCTCGACCCCGTACGCGTCGGCCACCGATCCATCGCTGTCCATAACGACAGTCAACGGCAGCGAAGATTGGTCGAGATAGGCTTGCACCTCGGCGGCAGTTTCGCCCATGTCGACGGCATAAAACGCCACGCCACGATCGTGATACTCGGAGGCAACTTTTGCAAGCGTTGGCAAGGCTTCGCGGCATGGCCCGCACCAGGTGGCCCAGAAGTCAAGGATGATTACGTCCTGTCCCAGGTGCTCGCCCAGATCGAAAACACTCTCGTCGAGCAACGTGCCGGTGAATAGCGGGGCCTTCTTGCCAATCAGGGGATGGGCGGCTTCATCGGACATCCGCTGAACGCATCCGAACTGGATGAGACACAGCAACCCGAAAAGGCAAAACGCGCGATAGTTCATCGTACGGGCTCCCAGAAAGACCTTGGGCGGTGGCCAACGCACCGCGGCCCGGTCAATCTAGCACAGCCGTGAAGTTGCGACAAACTTTACGCCCCGCGCGACGCCAGCCCAGCGGCGAAGAAAAGCATTCGCGGCTCGGCTTAGCGGGCCGCCGGCGGCGGATAGAAGTGCGAATAGTTCATGAAGAACGTTACATGGCCGGTACCCTGTCCACTAGGTGCGCTGCCTGCGCCAGAACTAAACGTGTTTACTTGCTGTTGCAGGCGGTTTAGCGAATTCCCCTGGCGGTTGATTGCGTTGTGCTGGTCGACTAGCGGCTTCACCAATGATTGGTAGTTCGTAGCACCAAACTGGTTCGTTTGTAGGAGGTTCAAGTACGGACTCACCGTGGGGCCAACGGGGTTGTCCGATGTTCCCTGAAACCAGCCTTGGGCATGCGCACGGCCAGCAGTCAGTATCATCGACGCAACGACTAGCCCCAAAATCGTCATGTGGCGCATTGCGGAATCTCCTTGTACACTGACTTCGACCAAAACAATCCTGTTCTATTGTAGGACGACGCCAGTCGCGGGGAAATGTTCACATTGGCAAAACTTTGCGGCATCGGCCATAACAAAAGTTCCGATTGGGGGCTTTGGCCGGTCGCGCGGAGGTCGATCCGGCGATGCCATTGGCGGGGCCTCCGTGCGCCAGATTTCAAATCGGCGGAGCAGCCGGCAGGTCGAGCAACAGTGAGACGAGTTCGCCCAGATATGTGGCAATCACGCAGACGTACAGGATTCCCGTGGCGCTCTGCGTGTTGGGGATTTTTAGCGTCTTGTGGGTCATAACTACCAGAATGATGGCTCCAATCAGGCCCGACAGCCAGCGCAGTGCGATGAACAGCAACTGTCCCGTGCTGGGCCAGCCGGTCGCCAGATACAGGGCCGTAATGATCCCCTCGACGACCGCCCGCAAGCACACGGCCACCCCCATCAGCACCACGAGCCGTTCCAGCGGACCGATGGACATGCCGGGCGAATTCAAGTACCAGTGTCCCAGGAACATGGCCGCCATCGTGAAGCCAAGTAGCAGACCGCTGGTGAGCGGATCGAGGGTCACAAGCGTCGTTCGCAATGGATCGGTGGCGGGTTGCCAGTTGGTTGCTGCCCAGGCGCCCCAAAGATCGACGGCCGACAAGAGGCCGAGCGACACGACTCCCGCCCGTGGTTTTTCATAGAGCCACATGACCGCGCCGACGTAGCTTAGGACCGCCGCCACAATCGGAGGTAACAAATCGAATCGCTGATCGGAAGTAATCGCCACCATTGCTGCCAGGACATTCAAGCCCAGCAGCACATATAAATGGTTGCGATAGTACCCACTGGTCACCTGCTTCGCACTGGTAAGCGCCATACCCAGCGCCATGCCGAACGAGAGGCGAAAGATGAACTGTGTCAGAATAGCCACAAGCGACGGGTCCCGCGGAAAATTTTGTCAATCGCGAGCCGAAATCTTCCCCAAATCAACGCCCCTTGAAAAGGGGGCTGCGGCAATATTGGACGTGCGGCGAGAAGGGTACCGAAAAAAGCCGCACTTGCACGATTGAGAGTTTGTTCCCGCTATCGGCGGCCGCCGTAAATTAGGTTCATCATTTCTGAACGACTGGAGAGATTTGACCGGAAGATTCCCTTCATGGCCGAAGTCACGCAGAGGCTTCCCGGCTTGCGAATGCCGCGGATTGTCATACACGTATGTGTCGCCTCGATGACCACGGCCACGCCCCGGGCGTCCAGTTCTTCGAGTAACAAGTTGGCGATCGTTTCGGTCATCCGCTCTTGCACTTGCGGTCGACGGGCCACGACCTCGACGACGCGAGCCAACTTGCTCAGACCAATCACGCGGCCATTCGGCATGTAGCCGATGTGCGCTTGCCCCATAAATGGCAGCATATGGTGTTCGCACATGCTGTTGAAACTGATATCTCGAACCAATACGACCTCGTCGTATTGCTCGGTGAAGAACTTCCGCAGGTGTGCGCGTGGGTCTTCGTGCAGCCCGCTAAACATCTCGGCGTACATTCGCCCCACGCGTGCGGGGGTTTCGCGCAGACCCTCTCGGTCTGGATTTTCGCCCACCGCTGAGAGAATTTCACGCACGGCCGAGGCAATGCGAGCCTCGTCCACAGGTGACCTTCCAGGCTGCAACTGGGCAGGATCCTGCTCGCCGGCAAGGCTGCCGACGTCCGTCGTGGTGTGATCTTCGGGCTGGTTGTTGGTGGTAGGCATGAATCGATCTTAAAAGCCACCGGGTCAAACGGTCAAGCGGCGCAATGCCGAGATCGTTTCGGGGCATCAATTCGTGCTAAAAGCCGGTGGAAACCCGGCCAGGCTCAATGGCCGCGTATCGCGCTTGGCCCCGCAAAGATGCGATAGGAGCATGGTGGCACGGCGATCGACGCACGGTTCAGAGAGTAGCGCTCGCTTCACGTGCAGTTCCAGATCGAGCGCGTAGGCGACCACGTCGGTAAGCGTCCCAAGCGTTACGCTTTCCACGGATAGCTGATTGAACAGTTCGTCGGCATCTTTGATTCGCGGCATCAATTGCTCAAATGTCGCCACCAGTTTTTGATGCAAGGCGGGACGCAACTCCTCGGTCTGTGGCGGGTAACAATCCGGCAACAGCTCTACCTCGGCCTCACGAAACGATCGCTGCGGTGGCAGCTCGCAAGTGATACGCACGCGCTGCAGGCCAAGCAGCAGCAGGTTGTAGCGGGAGTCGCCTTGTGCCTGCCAGGTGATCACCCGACCCAGGCACGCGACCGGCGCAATTGCTGGACGACCGTCGTAGTCATTCTCCCAGCCGGATTCGAGCACGGACATCGCGATCAGCCGGTCATCCTCGACGGCATCGAGAAACATCTCTACGTAGCGTCGCTCAAAGATATGCAGTGGCTGGATCACGTGCGGAAACAGCACGAGGTTCGGCAGTGGAAACAAACGTGCGCGGCCTGAGAAATGGTCGGGCACAAACGTCAGGTCGTCTTCGTGGTCGGCCATAGTGGGTTTACAGCGGGCGAAGCGGAACCAAGGTGGTATGGACGTCGCCGGGCACTCGCACCCTTTATTCCACCGGGGGTGGGTTCAGGTGGATTTCAGGAATCAAGTCCGGCACAATGTCGATTTGAGGAAAATCCTCCTGGCTGGCGGTTACCTCGGCAAAGCACTGTTCGAATTGTTGCAGGAACTTCTCCAGGTCAAGCCCCATGTGCAACGGTAGATAGGGCTCCAAATAGCCGCGGGTACTGAAGTACAACTTGCGCGCCCCGCGAATGTTGCCGTTGCCGAAGTGGTGCAAAGCCACCGCCGCTTGAATCAGCCCCTGGTAGAATTTGCGCGAGGGGCCCCGATAGTCGGTCCAAAGCTCCTCCCAGGCTTCGTGGCTCTCGAAAAAGTCGCAGTTGTTGAAAAAGGCGATGCCAGCCAAGTAAAGCGGCGGGTATTCGACCGTTTCGGACATGGGTTTTCCGCAATTCTTGCCACGCAACCGGCAAAATTGTGTCCGGCGGCGCGATTGTAGATTCCGGCAGATTTGGCGGCCAGTTTCAATGGGCCACCGCCGACTTCCGCGATGCTGGACACCCGTGCGATGTAACACGCCTAGCGTCAAGCGTGACAGTGCATGTATGAAAATCGCTCGTCTCAATCGCGCGACGTTACTGACATCACGAGCTGCACCATATACCAGAACATCAGTGCCACCGACGCGAACAGCGCCAGCGACGCGGCCACATGCTGACCGATGCGGTAATGATGTAAAACGTTGCTGGTATCATACAAAATGTAGCCTGCTGACAGCAGGAGGAGCGCTCCGATGAATATGATTCCGAAAAGATTCAGCGAAAACAAGAGGCCGCACACGATGACACCCATCGCCACGATGGCCGCGATTCCTAGAAACGGACCCAGGAAAGAAAAGTCGGCTCCGGTCAGGAACACGATCGCGGTGAGCGCGATGAACGTGACGATGGTAAGCGCTGCCGCGATGCCGATGACATTCGTACCAGTGGCCTCGGTAAAGCTCTCGGCCACGACCAGCAATGGAACAAAGATCACGGCCTCAGCCAGCACATAAACCACAAGCCCCAAATACTGCATGCCCACCGATGTGGAAGAACTGGCCCAATAGTTGGCCAGATAGCTGACGCCGATAAAGGCTCCCAGTACCATTAGCCAGCCAAAACGCGTGCCCAGAATCGACATCATCGTCTCGCGGACGACGGGAACGCTTAGCAGGAATGCTTCAACGCCGATGAACGCCAGGATTGCCCCCAGGAGATGCAAGTACGTCAAGCGGATGAACTTCGCTCGATCACTCGTTTCCGCTTCGGCGGCTACCATGCCCCAACTGGCATACGGATTGTAGCTTTCGTTCATGACTCGTTTCCTTTGAATAGGGGGCAAGCGGCACGCCTACGGTGCCGGGCTTCACTGTAGTGGTTTGGCCGCGGGTGTCAACAAATCAACCGACGGGGGTTTGCCGCCGTTGGGTCATTGTTAAGATGAGCACAGCAATGCGGACGGTCGGATGGGGGAGGCTACCTTCTCGGCCGAACAAACTATAGATCAGATTCCATGGGGAATGCCCGTTAGGAGGAGTGTTCATGGTTTTGACGCCTAGTACGATGTTGCCGCTGGGTACCAAGGCCCCAGATTTTTCGCTGCCAAACGTCGATGGCCAGACGGTTTCGCTGGCTGACTTCAAGGATGCCAAGGCGCTGTTGGTTATCTTTATGTGCAATCATTGCCCGTACGTCATCCACGTTGCACCCGAACTGGCGAAGCTGGCACAGGAATATCAGGCTAAAGGCGTCGCGGTGGTGGGAATCAATGCCAATGACGCGTCGACTCACCCGGCTGATTCGCCGGAACAGATGGTCCACGAAGTCGAATTGCGTGGCTACACCTTTCCCTACCTTTACGACGAAACCCAACAGGTGGCAAAAGCCTATCACGCCGCCTGCACACCCGACTTCTACGTCTTTGACAGAAACCAAAAGCTCGTCTATCGCGGGCAGATGGACGCCAGTCGACCGGACTCAGGTGTGCCCTTAACAGGTCAGGATCTTCGCGCCGCGCTCGACGCCGTGTTGGCTGGCCAACCAGACCTGGTCGATCAGAAACCGAGCATCGGTTGCAACATCAAGTGGAAGGCGGGTGGTGAGCCTGACTACTTTTAGGAATGGAGAGGAGTCTACGCTTACCTTCCGTAACCGACACGTCGAGTATGTCTGATCGTCGGCTCATAACTGTCTTGGTTAGACGTCTTCGCGGCCGTCCTGTTCCTTTTCCTCGGCAACTTGCTGACGGATGCTTTTGCCAAGCCAGCGCCCCCACAGTAGATAGTGCAGCAGCATAAATGCCGGCACACTGGCGACTACCGCCAGCATCAACAAACCCGCCATGCCGGCGAAAGCGACGGCTCCCGTAATCAATACGATTAGCGGAACAATCACGAACACGACCGGCAATAGCGACGTTTTAGGCTGCGCTGGCCGATGCAGTTCGGGCCGTTCCGGTCGTCGGGGCGGCTGGAAACTGGACACGAATACGACCTCTAATCCTGAACGAACTCAGGTTCGATCAACTTTGGAATTACTTTTGCCTCGTAGCCGCGAGCAAGTAAGGTGCGAACGGCTTCGCGGCCCCTCTGGCCAAAATCGAGCGTCCAGTCGTTCACGTACATCCCGACAAATCGGTCGGCCCGCTTCTGATCCAAATCGCGGCCGTATTGCAGCGCGTAGGCGAGCGCCTCTTCGCGATGATCGAGCCCATATTGAATGCTCTGTTTGAGCAGGCGGTTCACGTCGGAAATCACCTGCGGACCAAGGTCCTTGCGAATCGCGTTGGCGCCCAGCGGCAGCGGCAGGCCCGTGGATTCAAGCCACCACTTTCCCGTGTCGACGATGAGCGTCAGCCCTCGATCGGCATAAGTAAGTTGCCCTTCGTGGATGATCAGCCCGGCGTCAATCGGCGTTCCATGGTGGTTCCCCGATTCGACAGCAGTAATGATTTCGTCGAACGGGACGACGACGTGCTTGAAGTCGATGCCCAGGCAGAGCCGCAGTGCCAGGTAGGCGGTGGTTAGCGTGCCGGGCACGGCAATTGTCATCCGCTTGAGGTCCTTGATACTGTAGGCGTGCGTGGCGATCACCATGGGACCGTAACCGTCGCCCATGCTCGCCCCACATGGGCAGAGCATGTACTTGTCGGTCAGGTGAGCGTAGCCGTGCAGGCTGACAGCCGTCAGTTCGAGATCGCCTGAGAAAGCGCGACGATTGAGAGTTTCGATATCGACGAGTTCGTGATGGAACTCATAGGGGCCGGTGTCGATCTTCTTGTTGGCCAACGCATGGAACATGAACGCGTCGTCTGGATCCGGACTGTGACCGACGCGAATTTGGGTCTTCGTGGTGCTCACCGCGGTAGGTCTCCTCGCAAACAAATGGTTCTCGTTTCACCCATCATAGGGCCGAGAACGTCGATTGAGGAGTGGTGCACGGCGTGGCACTGGCAGGGAATTTGCCGGTCGCAAATCAGAATTGCAGGGCGAAGTGATAGCCGGGTGTCGGACTACGGTTCGAACCGAGGTGCGCGTGCAGCGTTGATTCCATTCGAAGAGGAGGGGCTAAGGCGTCGGTCGCTTGGGATCCGTAGCCGAATTACCCAGTCCCCGCATATCTTTCGGTTCGACGCGGCTGGCCCTGCGATTCTCGCGTTGAATGGCTTCGTAGATCTCCTGGCGATGCACCGGAATCTCAGTGGGCGCGTTAATACCCAACCGCACCTTGTCGCCGCGGATGTCGACAATCGTGACGACAATATTGTCGCCGATGATGATGCTTTCGTCGCGCTGTCTCGACAGAACAAGCATCGTGACTCCTTCCTATAGACCGCTGGCCACGGGGGCCGTTGGCGGGGATGTCCGGAAAGTGGCGGTGTTTCCGGGGGGCTTGCCTCGCACGGGCTTGGGTGAGCGCGGGCGGCGGCGGGGTTGTTGAGGGTGGTTTAATCCGTATGATCTGGCCGCGACCGACATTTCCATTCGGTCGCCCTTTGTTTCTTGGGATCTCTCGTTTACGCGGCTTTGCTCACCGGGGGGGCCTGGGATGTCAGTTCGTATTGTACCGGGTGGTCACTATTGGAAATCACCTGGCGACCGATGCCTTCTCGTAGGTGAATGACCAACGGGGCTTTCAGGTTCAAGGTGATTCCGCGATCACTGGTGCTAACGACAACCAGCACGTGGAGTTCGTCCACTCGGTTTGACAATTCCGCGCCGAGTTCGCCGCGGCCAACACGCAATTCGTAGTTGGGGACGAATCGCTGCGGACTTACGACGGCCAGCGCCACGTCGGGATGGTCGATGCTCTGCAACCAACCCAACGCGTCGTTGTGGGAATCAGCCAACAAGACCCACGACGTGCAATCGTTCAGACCGGGTAGGCCGGCCGGAAAGCGAAGCACATCGCCGGCGGCGACTTCCAACTGACCGAACCGGGTGGTTTGGATTTCCATGGCGTGTTCTTCCGTCCGTGAAGCTCACAATTGGCGCCGTCAACACAGCGACACTTTCGCCCTGCGGCACCTTTCTTGCATGCGCGACTCGTACTAGCACACATAGCCTAGATCGGCCACGAGTTGTCTCGGCACCACAAATTAAGGAGGCTTGGAGCTTGCGCGGCAAACCGGGATGACTTTATCGGCTACGCCACGGAAAGACTATTCTGCCTGGCGCGAAAGTAGGGGACCGGCAACTCTTCGCGGCCACGCCGTGACGCGAAAGCGAGTTTGTCGGCACCCACTTCGATTCATCCGCCAACACGAGCTTGCGAAATCAATTCGCTTGCCCCTTGGTCGATCAACATCGCCGCAAGTTCTGTTCCCAGACGGGTCGCCTCGCTGCCAGGGCCGAGAACTGAATCGGCAATACGGCGGCTTCCATCGGCCGCCAGAACTGCGGCGTCCAACTGTAGCTGTCCATCGTGTGCCATTCGCCCCCAGGCTGCAATCGGCGCCAGGCATCCGCCCGACAGTTTGGCCAGCAACGTTCGCTCGGCGGTAACCGCCTGATGCGTTACACCGTGATCGAGCACCGCGAGTGCTTCGCGGGTCGACGCGTCGGCGCGACGACATTCGATTCCAAGCGCGCCTTGCCCCACGGCTGGCAGCATCCAGGCGTCGGGAAGAATCTGGGTGATTCGCCCTTCCAGGCCCAGGCGTTTCAGCCCCGCATGGGCCAGCACCAGTGCATCGAATTGCCCGTCGGCCAGCTTCTCCAGGCGCGTGTCCACGTTGCCGCGAATGTCACGCATTTGCAAGTCCCGCCGGGCGTGCAATAGCTGCGCGCGGCGCCTCAGGCTTCCGGTGGCAACCACGGCACCAGACGGTAAGGCGTCGAAATCAAGCGACTGGCGACTGATGAGCACATCGCGTGGACTTTCCCGTTCTGGGACGGCCGTGAGGCATAGACCATCAATTTCGTCCGTTGGCAAATCCTTTAGGCTGTGCACGGCCAGGTCGATTCGCTCGTCCAACAGCGCCCGTTGAAGCTCCTTGGTGAACACGCCGGGACTACCAAGATTGCCGATCGGGTCGCGAGATTGCGTGTCTCCCTTGGTTGTAATCGGGACGAGCTCGACGACGATGCCGCGATTCTGGAGCTGTGCGGCGACCCAGGCGGCTTGCCAACGGGCAAGCGCGCTGGCCCGCGTTCCGAGCCGAAGACGCGAATCGCTCATCGGAAACCTGCTTGGCGAAGTTCGTAGGTTGACAGGACGTCGCTTCCTATTCTGTTCATTCCCGACGAAACGACAACCCGCTTTGGGCGGTCAGGCGTGTCCCTCGGCTCGCGCCAGCACGGCGACCGTGATTTCGCCGGCTCCCGCCGTGGCAAGGACCTTAGCCGCTTCGTTGAGCGTGGCCCCGGTCGTCATAATGTCGTCGACCAGAAGGATTCGAGCACCCGGCAGATCGCTATGCGGGCGAACACGAAACGCACCGCGCACGTTGGCCCGTCGCTTGGGAGGCGAGAGCGGTGCCTGAGGTGCCGTACGTTTAGATCTCACGAGGATTTCCGTCGCCAGCGGGATATTTAAACGGGATGCCAGCCGCGTCGCGATGGTTTCCGGACTGTTAGTTCCGCGCCAAATGCGTCGGGTCCAGTGCATGGGAACGGGGATGACGACGTCGGGAGGCTGCTGCGAGAATCGGGCGGCGAACGCCTCGCCCAATATCTCCGCAAGCGCGATGGCCAGCGCGCGTTCGTGAGTACGTTTGATTCTCAAAACGGCCCTACGCAACTCCCCCTCATAGCTTCCCAGTCGAAATACGCGCTCGAACTTGGGGTGCCACTGGCGACAATGCGAACATACCTCTGGCGCGCCGTCCGGTGGCCGTCTGCATCCACACCGGTCGCAGGCAGGACTTGTGTCGATGAATTTTTCGCGGCAAGGATCGCACAACGCAATTGCCGTTCCCGGTTCAATCGCCGCCTGACATCCCGCGCAAATGGGAGGAAAGACCAGATTGAGGCCGAGACCGAGCCATCGGCTGCCGGTGCGCCGCCAATTCGTTGTGCAAGGAAAGGCAGATCGAGATGAGCGTGCGGCACGGCGCATGCGGGCGAGCCGCCGCATCAATGCCGGCGGTTAGTTCGTTTTTTTGGTGTAGTTGAAAAGTTGCTGTATTTCCGCGGTCGTTAGCGCTCGATTGTAGATCGTTTGATCGACCATCTCGCCATTGAAAGCGGCCTGGGAATTAATTCGGCCGCCGATCGCCAAATCCTGGCTGCTGGTGGTGGGATACTGTCCATTCCCGATCGCAAAGGCACTAGACTGGTAAGCATCGACGGCCGCACTCGTTACCGGCGTAACGTAAAAAGTGACGGGTTGCCCTTGACCGTTGCCGACCACTGCAATCTGGTACCACGCGTGTTGCGAAATCGTCCCAATTGGTGTCGAGTCATTGAATCGCACCGTCCCCGCTGAACCAACAACCATCAGCCGCAATGAACCGTCTGATTGTAACATCAGCGAGAATCCCGGATTCGAGGTAGTGGCATTGATGTTGTCGAACAACGACATTGATGAGCCGGTCCATTGATCGACCTTGACAAACGTCGAAATCGTGAATTCTCCAGTATTTTGCACGAAATCGAAACTGTTCGGCTTCGTTCCGTTGGAAGCGTTGACAATTAGCGAGTGTGCGGCGTCGGCCGTTTCAGGTTCAAACTGCCAGCTCGCCCCCACTTGCGAATCCTCCGCATACAAGACCCCGCGGTTGCCGAAATTCGCCTTCACTCGAAACGCATTTGGCGAGACATCGTGGGCCGATTGGGCCACCGACCCGACAGTCGGATGCACGGCCAACGTGTCGGTAAAATTGGTGTCACCGTAGTACAGCGTGGGCTGATAGGCCGGCAACCAGAACGCCAGTCCGGCGATTGTATTGGGGGCATTGCTGCCGAATGTGGGTGCCGGCCAACGGGGCGGCTCGGGTAAATCAGCCGGCATGAATTCGTCGGCGCTCAGCGCCGCTCTGGTGACACGCAAAACGTCAATGTCAAATGCGAGTTGTTGCGTACCATCGTTGTAGGCACCGAGCATAATCGCATCTGCGTTGGCAAGCGTACCTTGTGTCGCATCGACAGCCGTCTGTATGTCGACGTCGTCGACGATCAGCGTCAAGATTTTGGTGGTTGCGTCACGGATCGCAACCAGGCGGTGCCAGCTTCCGTCGCTTATGTTGACGGAACTCACCACCATTGCGGAGTTGCTCATACTGTCAACGGCAAGGAAAACGACGTGTCCGTTGACGATTTGCAGCGACCAACCGCGAATGCCCGGGCGGGCTCCGATGATTACGCCGGAAGTGTCCGTTGTTCGCAGAGTCATTTCCACGGTCATGCTGTCGGACTTTTCCAGCTGCAAGGCTGTGGTTCGAGTGCCTGCCAGCATGACGGCGTCGACACCCTCCGTTAAGCGCAGCGCCGTGTGGCCGTTGGGACCATCGACATACTGGGGCGCGGATGCGGCGTTACTCGCCATGGCCATCGCACGGTTATCCCATGCCGAGTCGTCGATCAGCGCCGTATTGTCGATCTCGGCGCGTTGGCCCGGGGCTTTCTCCGCGAATTGCCAGGTGAATTGCGGCACGCCAGGCTCGGTGAGCCACCGCAGGTTGAATCGCACCAGCGTATTGTTTTGTTGTGAAACCTCCCCCACACGCCCGGATGCGAACGCCAACAACACGGTGTCGTCGCCGACCAGGACCATGTCCGAGTACGACGCATAGCCGTAGAAAACGGCTTTCGTCTTTGTCCAGCTATAGCCGTCCGTATGGCTGATCCAGATCGTCATCCGTTGCCGACCACCGTTGTTCGAGTCGGGGGCAGCAAATAGGAGCGTGTTATCGTTTACTCGCAAAATCGATGCATTCACCGAGGACGTTTGCAGTTGTGCGGTGACGAACATGTTCTGCCACGTCATGCCGCCATCGTAGCTGCGCGAGAAAGCGCGAAACTCGGAGGTGGTCACCCGAATGTTCATGTAGAGGACGCCGTTACTTTGCTCGACGATGACGTTTTCATTCGAGTTGTTGTTGGCGCTCGTCTGCTGAAGTCCACCGCCCAGATGCCAGGTCTGGCCGTGGTCGTCGGAGTAGATGACGTGCGACCACGAGGGGCCAGTCCGATCGGCCGTCAACCGGTGGTCTCCGGTAATCATCAGCCGACCGGCATAGGCACCGTGCTCCAATTGAATGCCGTGACCCGAGCCGACAGCGTACCAACCCCAGGGTGTGTCAGGGAACGCGGCGGGATTCGGATTTCCGTCGCTCGTTACTTTGACGTCGTTCGTGATGTTGGTCGGAGCAGACCAGGTGGCGCCGTTGTCTTTGCTAGACGTGACGAGGATCTCGCTGTCATTGCGCGTAAACAGCAAGAACACTTCGCCCGTAACATTGTCAACGACCGCGGCCGGGCTTCGAATGGCGTTGGTCGCCTCCTGATAGATGATCGAGATCGGGGTCCATGTGACTCCGCCATCAAAACTGCGCTTGAGGAGAATTCCGTAGCCAGTGTCGTCGCCAATGCCCGATCGCGCTTCGGCGATATAGAGTATGGTTCCATCCGGCGTCTTTACGAGGTTCGGTGCAAAGGAGACATAAATCCCGGAGTCGCCGGATTGGAAAAAATTTGGCAGCGGAAGGTGCGGTTCAAGGGCCGTATTTGGCAGCGGAGCCGTCAGATTCACTAGGTATTTGCCTTGATTGCGGGCCGAGGCCCACTCGTCGGTTGAATTGACCAGCATATCCCGGTTAAAGTCCGCCACGTGCGTAATCGGGGCCGCGCTGATGAAGTTATATGTTTGGTTACGGGTAAAAATCTGATCCGATCCATTGACGACGGGCAGCATGGCATTTGCTCCCGCATCGCCAATGAGGTTCCCGAAATAAAACACGTCGTCTTGCTTTAGACCGGTGACCGATGTCGACTTCACCGTTACCTGCAACCAGGTGTTTTGAATCACATTGTCCTGCCATGCGATCATCACCCGTTGCGAGCCATTCACGCCCGCGCCAGGGCGTACAACAAGTTGTAGCGGCGCCGGGGCCTGGGACCAGGTGGAGGGATCCGTCGAATTACCGATGCGAAACTCGAAATCGTCGAGCGTCAAGTTGTACGGCGCGCCGGCAATATCGACAAAGATCCCGTTGATGCCGCGCGTGTAACTGGTGTAGTTGGCCATCGTAGCCGTTTGGCCGGGCAAAAGCGCCACCTTGTCCGGCGCAATCGCATTGTCGTCTTTTGCATCGATCAGCGGATTCAGCGAGTCATACTGCGAGTTATTGTAGAAGATGCCGCGGTTGACCACGTCGGTTGAGACAAAATCCATGAACGCCGGCAGGCCATTAAAGGGAACTGCTGGCGCGGCGTGTGCCGGAGTGATTAACTTGAGCTCGGGATTCACCAAATTGGCGACTAAGATTGACGTATCTGCCGAGGTCACCGAGCCGTCGCGATTGAAGTCGTACGGCGAAGTAACCGCCACATTCGTCGCGCCCACGGATTGATTGGTGGCCTGGTAGTCGGCCGTTGTCACTTTGGCGTCGGACGCGGAGTTACCGGTTTCGCCGACTGCATTGCCAAAGTAAAAAACATCGGGCTTCACGAGCCATGTGTTGGCGGTGGCCTTCACCGTGACCTGCAACCACTTGCCCACGATCGTGCCATCTGGCCAGACCAGTGTCACACGTGCAGAACCTCCTGCGCCGGCTCCGGCGCGGACCGAAATGCTGCTGGGCGCAGGCGCCAGGCTCCAACCATCCGGCAAATTATCGTTCCCGGCGCGGAACTCGAAGTCGTCGAGCGTCGGCGTGGCCGTCAGCCCCGCGACGTCGATCATGATGCCATTGATGCCACGACTGTAGGATGTGTAGTTGGCGAAAGACGCTGTCTGACCCGGGAGCAGCGCGGTTTTGTCCGTGGCAATCGCATTGTCGTCGGCGGCACCAGCGGCCAGATTGTTGCCGTCGAACGACGAGTTGTTGTAAAACACTTGCCGGCCGACAACCTCGGCGGGACTGAAATTGTCCGGCGTGATCAAATTCAACAGCGCGAAGTTCGTCGCGTAGGCGGTGCGCGAGATTAGTTCATCCGACGAATCGACCAGTCCATCGCGATTGAAGTCGTAGGCAGACGTAACCAAGGCCGGATTCGTATTGTCATGCGGGTTCGTGCGCACGAGAAGTTGATCGGTGGCATTTGATGCGGCGTTGTAAGGCGAATTCCCTGTGTCTCCCACGGCGCTCCCGAAATAAAACACGTCGGCAGTGGCAAGTCCCGTGGATGGCGTAGCCAAGACCATCACTTGCAACCATTGATTGCGAATTGAACCGTCGGCCCAAGTGATAGTTATGCGCGTCGACCCGCCCACGCCGGCACCCGGACGCAGGCTAAAGCCGGTCGGAGCTGGTGCATCGCTCCAGGACGCGACGTCATTCTTGTTTCCGACGCGAAACACGAAGTCGTCGAGCGTTGGCGTGCCCGCCAGGCCCGCGATGTCGATCATCAGGCCGTTGATCCCCGCTGAGTAGCTGATGTAGTTGTTGAACGTGGCCGTTTGACCGCTGACGAGTGCAATCTTGTTGGTGGCGATGGCCGAGTCATCCGTGGCGTTAATTGCAGGATTATTTCCATCAAACCGGGAATTGTTGTAAAACAATCGCCTGCCCACGACTTCGGCCGTCGCATTCAGCGGAGAGGCCACCCAGGCAGCCTCGTCCGTCGCAGGTGAGACGCTGAGCAAACGGCGGTCTTCCAGCGCGTCAATTGCGGGATGAAAGCTGCGCCAATGTTGCGGTAGCCGTCGGGGTTTTTGTCGGCGCGACCGCGCCGGTAGCGAAGAACCAAATGCTCTGCTCAGCAGTCTTCTCAACATAGATACGATCCGGACCTACCAAACATCGTCGCGCGTCATCGCACCGGAAGCTAATCGCCCCGGAGTGGGCATCTGGAAACTGGGCGCCGTGCGGCGGAGAGACGGGATCCTTCCTTTCGGGAGGACTCAGACGGGAAAGCCTGGCAGTCCACGAAACGGACGAACAACACCGGCGCAAAAGGAAGTCGAATTACGCGCGACGACGCCAGTAGCGTCCTTTCCTGAGGTCTGTTCCGGTATGAGTTAGGTAAAGCAAGTCAGCTTGCCAGCAGCCTCGATTCTAACGGCTGCAACATCCAGGTCCTAGATTTAGACAAGAAAATTTCTGAGAATTTCGCGTGTTCGCACTCATTGCAGCCAAACAGTCCTCCGAACGAGCGTCGAGGGTGACATTGACCGATCTTGACCTACCGCAAAAGCTTAAATAAGGTTTCGCCGCCATCCTCGACCCAGCGATGCCCTTCCATGACCGCCCCCCGACGTCTGAGTCAGCGCACCGGTGTTTCGATCAGCAGCCGATCAGCGAGCTGATGCGCTGCGCGCTTGCGCAGCCGGAGCTCATTTCGCTCGCAGCCGGATTTGTCGATCAGGCCAGTCTGCCGGTCGTCGAAACGCAGCAGGCGTTAGCTGCTGTGCTCGGCGACCTTGAGCGAGGGCGAGCGGCGCTGCAATACGGTACGAATGCGGGGTACCTACCTCTGCGTGAGGCGGTGTTGGCCAGATTACTGTCGGCGGATGGAGAATCCCGTGGGTATCGCCCCGCCGTCGACCAGGTGTTGCTCACCGCCGGCAGCAATCAGTTGTTGCATTTGGTCGGAGAAGTGCTGTTCGACCCGGGTGACATCGTGCTTTGTGCCGCGCCGACTTATTTTGTCTTCCTGGGAATGCTCCACGGTCTCGGCGCGGGCCGTCGGCGTGGCAATAGATGAACAGGGAATCATTCCCGAGGCGCTGCGCGAATCGCTCGAACGGCTGGAAAAAGCGGGCGAACGGCAGCGTGTTAAGGCGATTTATGTCACAAGCTACTTTGAAAATCCCAGTACGGTAACGCTTCCCGTCGAACGTCGCGAGGCGATCGTGGAGATTGCCAAACGACACAGTCAACCCGCGCCGATCTACGTGATTGATGACGCGGCGTATCGCGAACTGCGATACTCGGGCACCGACGTGCCAAGCCTGCGGGCCTTCGACGAAAGCGGCGAAACGGTGATCGTGGCCGAAACCTTCTCCAAGTCGTTCTCCCCCGGCGTGCGCGTGGGCTGGGGCATCTTGCCCGAGGAATTGGTCGGGCCTGTCTCGGGCCTGAAAGCAACCATCGATTTCGGTTCCCCGCACCTGAATCAACAGTTAATGTCGGCGGTCTTTGAGCGGGGCCTGTTCGAGCCTCACCTGGCACTTCTGCGGCAGAACTACCAATTGAAAATGGATGCCATGCTCGGGGCCATGGACGACTTTTTGGGCGGAATTGCGGGCGTGCGATGGAATCGTCCCAGCGGCGGGCTCTACGTATGGCTTGAGCTACCCGAGGGGATGGATGCTGGCCCGGGCGGATTGCTCATCGAGCATGCACTGGCCGAGGGCGTGCTCTACGTGCCTGGTGAATACTGCTATCCGTCGGCTGGGTTCCCCGCACGCAAGGATCGGATTCGTTTGAGTTTTGGCGTGCAATCGCCAGAGAACATTCGCCGAGGGGTCGAGGCCCTGTCGCGTGCCATTCGTCGTTCGCACTAGGAATGAGCGGCTGTCCACGAACTAACAGGAGGCAATAATTCGTGGCGAACTCGAATCCCATCGCAACACCTCGTCCGGTGCGCGGGTTGTTGATCGTCGATCGCTATTTGCTGCGGCAGTTCGTACAAACCTTTTTGATTTGCTTTTGCAGCCTGACGGGCTTGTATATTGTCATCGACGCCTTTACGAACCTGGAAGAATTCATTACCTACTCGCGCGACAACAGCAGCCTTACGACGGTGATGGGCCAGTATTACGCTTACCGCGCGTTGTCGTTCTTCGATAGCACAAGTCCGATCGTCACGTTGATCGCGGCCATGTTCACCGTAACCTGGATTCAGCGGCACAACGAGTTAACCGCACTTGAAGCCGCGGGCATTCCCAAATCGCGCGTAATCAAGCCGTTGATCGCCACGGCGATTGTGATTATCGGGCTTAAGGTGGCCAATCGCGAGCTGGTCATACCGATCTCCACGGTACGACAAAACCTGAGCCACAACGCGCAGAATCTGGGCGGAAGTCGCGGAAAACAACTGATCCCGCGCTACGACTACGAAACCGGCGTGTTGCTCCGTGCGTCCGACCAGGTTTACGGAGACGAGAAGCGAATCCACAAACCCGATTTTCAGATGCCTGCCGGGTTAGATCGGTATGGTCCGCGCGTCGTGGCGGAAAACGCGTTTTATCAGCCGCCGGAAGGAGACCGGCCGGGCGGCTATCTGATGGCCGGCGTGACCCAGCCGGTCGACCTAGACCAGCGAAAGTCGCTAGGCCTGGGCGATGGACCGCCGGTGTTGCTTACGCCACGGGACTACGATTGGTTGAAACCGGGGCAGTGTTTTGTGGCGAGCGACGTCGGCTTCGAGTATCTTGCGGCGGACAGCAATTGGCGGCAATTGTCCAGTACCTGGGAGTTGATACGCGGCTTGCGGAATCGCAGTCTCGACTACGGCGCCGGCGAGCGGATGGCTATCCATTCGCGGATCGTTCAACCGGTACTCGACCTGACGCTTCTGTTTTTGGGGTTGCCGCTGGTACTTTCTCGGTCAAACCGTAATGTGTTTATGGCAATCGGATTGTGCCTGGCGCTGGTGGTGGCGTTCATGTTAGTCGTCCTCGGTTGTCGTTTTCTCGGCGCCAGCTACCTGCTTGAGCCGTCGCTGGCCGCCTGGCTGCCGTTGATGATCTTTGTGCCTTGCGCGGTGGCTATTTCGGCACCGCTCAGGGAGTAACAACTTTTCGGGGAGGGCGGATCCAAGAATGTCCACGACCAAGCGTACTCCCGCGGCGGATCGGCAGGCCATGCCCTGGGTGGATGGTCTTACCTTAGGGGAAGTGCTCCGCAGCATTGCACGGCAACATCCGGCAAACGACGCGCTGGTGTTTCCGGCGCTGGGGCTCAAGATGAGCTACCACGAGTTCGACGCCCAAGTCGATCGGGCTGCACGGGGATTGTTAGCCCTGGGCATTGAGACCGGCCAGCACGTGGCAATTTGGGCTACCAACGTGCCGGAGTGGGTGATCCTGCAGTTCGCCACCGCACGGATTGGTGCAGTGTTAGTAAACATCAACCCTGCGTATCGTCCGTTCGAACTCAAATACGTGCTGAACCAAAGCGATTCAGTCGCCTTGTTTCTCGTACATCGCTTCAAGACGTCAGACTATTTCGAAATGTTGTCCGAAGTTTGTCACGAACTAGGCCGTTCAGAGCCTGGAGAGTTGGAAGCCAAGGATTTTCCTTGCCTCCGCTGGGTCGTCGCCCTGGAGGACGCAGGCCCGCACGGCGGTATCACATGGAACGAGATGCTGAAGCGCGGCGAGCGGGTAAGCGACGAGCAACTGTCCGCGGTCGAAAAACGCCTCGAGGCCACTCAGCCGGTCAATATCCAGTACACCTCCGGAACGACCGGCTTTCCCAAGGCGGCCACGCTCAGCCACCGCAATCTGCTGCTCAATGGATATTACGCCGGGATGTGCCAGGCATTGACGGCCGAAGACCGGATTTGCATTCCAGTGCCGTTCTATCACTGCTTTGGGTGCGTGTTGGGAACGATTACGGCGGTCGTTCACGGGGCCGCGATGGTCGTGCCGGCCGAGAGCTTCAACGCCGAGGCGACGCTCGCGGCCATTGAGAAAGAGCGTGCCACGGCGCTGTACGGCGTACCCACGATGTTTATCGCACAGCTTCAACACCCCTCGCTGCCCGAGCGCAATCTGAAGTCGCTGCGCACCGGCATCATGGCCGGCAGTCCCTGTCCGATCGAGGTCATGAAGCAGGTTATTGAAGTGATGGGCGCCCGGGAAGTGACGATCGGCTACGGACTTACCGAAGCTTCTCCCCTGATTACACAAAGCCGCACGACCGACCCGCTGGAACTACGGGTCGAGACCGTGGGTACGTTGTTCCCGGGCGTTGAGTGCAAAATCATCGATCCGGCCACCGGCAGCACTCTCGGCGACAATCAGCAAGGGGAGCTCTGCGCGAGAGGTCATAACATCATGATCGGCTACTACAAGAACCCTGAGGCCACGCACGCAGCGATCGACGCTGATGGCTGGTTGCATTCCGGCGACCTGGCGGTCCGGCTCCCGAACGGCTACTACAAAATTACCGGGCGTATTAAGGAAATGGTGATTCGCGGTGGCGAGAACATTTATCCACGCGAGATCGAGGAGTTCTTATTCGAACATCCGGCCGTTGAACAGTCGGCAGTTCTAGGGGTTCCCGACAAGAAATACGGCGAGGAGTTGTGTGCCTGGATCAAGTTGAAGGCGGGCTGCACGGCCACCGAGGACGAAATACGCCAGTTTTGCCGAGCCAGCCTCGCGCACTTCAAAGTTCCGCGGTATGTCAAGTTCGTGGAAGAATTCCCGCAAACAGTCACGGGCAAGATTCAAAAGTTCAAAATCCGTGAGCTGATGATCAACGAACATGGGCTGGAAATTCAGCGGACCGCCTAAGGACGGACTTTGGGCTGCCCTGGAGCACGCGACGAGCGTGGCAGGCACCGCGCGTAGGTGCCTGCCACGCAGTCTCCGCTAGACAAGGAACGCGAGTTGTTTAGCGGGTACTGAATCGCCCTCGGCCTGCCCAACACAGACCAAGCGCAGCGATGCCCGCCATCAGCAGCGAGCTTGGCTCAGGGACGACGGCGAATGCCACGATCTGTCCCGTCGCACTTCCGGTAACGATCGTCCCGTCGAGGTCAATCGCGATTGGCACATTCACGCTAACGGTAAGTTGCCGCAGCAGACCGCCCAGATTCGTAACCGTGCCTCCCGCCGTGTTCGTCTGACTAGGCACCGTCAGGCTGGCATGGTACACGTCAGGAATCACCTGCCCAACGAGTGCGGCATTAAGCCCATCGACATCGACCACGGAGGACGGAATTCCCACGGCTGTCGTATTGCCGAGATAGTTTCCCAGGCCGTCGAGAGGAACGATGCCGCTTCCGATGTCAAACAGGACATCTCGGATCGCCAGATAGCCAAGGTCCAGAGTCAAAATTGACACGGATCCGCGTACCCGCGCGCCGAAGGCGGCTAGCGCCGTGCTCGTGTCGGTATAGGTCCCGTCTGGGTTCGAACCGTCGACCAGGTTTGGGTTGAACGCGGCTGGATTGGGTCGCAGACTCGTTTGCTCTAGTGCAAACAGGTTGTTCAGACCAGAGAGGAACTCGATGGATGCGCCGTCCACAAAGTCTGTGGCGATCGTTCCATCAAGAAACGCTCGTTTTCCGCCTGCGTCCGTCCAATTCGAAGTACTATTGGCGTCGCGCAGACGAATGGTAGCCGTCGTTGTATCGACCGTGACGGCCTGATCTGGCAGGTTCAGTCGGATGTAACTTTGGCTTGGGTCGACGTCCCAACTGATCATCGACGCCCTAGCGCTCGCGCTCACCAATAAGAACGCGAGTGCCGCGGCCACATGCAGGGCCGCGCTGGTTTTCATCAGTCTCATTAGCTCGCTCCTTTGCAAATAGTCCCATGCGCGCGGATTTAGACAGTCGGATGCACCGGTTGAATCCGACCCGTTCCGAGTAACCGCTCAAACCGCGCCGCGTCGCAATCGTTTCGAATTTTGTGAGAAAATTTTCAAGATTGCGCGAAATACCCGATGTTGGGGGGTCGGCGTGACCCATTGCGCCTAAAGCACTTCGTGTGCTAACTTTACGTCGGGCGATGAAAGTCAGTGTCGGGGGCGCACTTCGTCAGAGACGAATGTCAGACCGGAGTGAACGAGCACATCGAGGACCCGTTGGAATGGCTTCGCGAATCCTCCTCCCGACCGACTTCGGTTCGCCGTTGACAGTCGGCCGGCACAACGTTGAAATCCATTCTGACGTCTCGATTCAGTTCGAGAGGATGTTGGCGAATTTGTTTTGTAGCGTTGATTTCTGAACTAACAAAAGTAGACGCGATGTTCTTTTCGACCCTGGGTGTGCTGCTGATTACGGCAATTCTGTTCCTAGTAATTTGGGCGGTGGGTCGCGCGACGCTGGGACCGTAGGCTCATGCCGAGTCACAATGAGTTGGTGTTCGCGCATGACTGTTGAGGGCGTACTACGAGTCATCCGCCGTGAGTCGTAACGGAACGCGCAGTTGTTGGCCGTCTCGGACGATTGTCAATACAACTTCGTCGCCAGGTTCGCGCGCCTCGATGAGCGACAAGAACTCGCTCGGCGAGGTGATTACTTCGCCATCGACGGCAATGATCAAGTCCGCCGCGTGACGGTCGATGGTGCGTGTTTCGTACGACAACGGTCCTTGGCGGCGTCGCTGTCGCACAATCCGGAATCCTTGCAGCCCGGCCTTCTCCGCCGCTCCCCCCGGCGCCATGGCGGCAATCAACAGACCCTTATCCGTTGGATACACATGCGTAATTCCCGCGTCCGGACGAATCACTCGTCCTCGCTTCAGCAATTGTGGTACGACGCGCGTAATATTTGCCGCGGGAATGGCAAATCCCACACCGGCGCTTTGGCCGGTCGGGCTGGCAATGGCCGTATTCATGCCGATCAGACGCCCGTGGCTGTCCAACAGCGGCCCCCCGGAGTTGCCCGGATTAATCGCAGCGTCGATCTGAATAACGGATTTGATTAAGCGGTGGTTGCGGGCCGGAAGTGTTCGATTCAGGCTGGAAATGATGCCGATCGACAGCGTTCGTTCAAAGCCGAACGGATTGCCGATCGCAAACACCCGTTGTCCGACCCGCAGATATCGCGAGTCGCCAAGTTCGACAGGCACCAGCGAATCGGCAGGCGCGTCGATCTTGAGCACTGCAATGTCGTTGGATTCGTCGTGCCCAACGACGCGGGCTTCGTACGTCTTGCCATCGAACAACGTGACTTCGATCGCCCTCGCATCGTCGATGACGTGATAGTTCGTTAGCACGTGGCCCTGGATGTCGAGCACCGACCCGGAGCCCGCACCTTCACCCGGCACCTCGGTGGCCAGAAAAAAGAACGCATCGGTGCGTACCGTTTCGGTCCTGATGTTGACCACGCTCCGGTTTACCTTCTCGTAGACGGCCACATTGATCCGCTCCTCTGGTGTCAGTTCGTCGTCGCTCGGCGGGACGGGCAAACGATGGGCTCCGACAAATGCTGGCGCGATCGGGCTGTTTTCGGACCGTGGTGCTCCCGGGCGGGCTTGGAGTCGAGGTTCCTCGGCAACCAGGGCCGATGGCGCCAAAACAGTCAGCCATAGTTCCCAGCCAAATGCTCCGGCCGCGGCTGAGAGGACGCAGAGAAGGGCGGTCTTTTTCATGGCAATTCTGTGGGCCGCGCGAGGCGGCATCCGGTTAGGTAGGAGCCTGTTACCTGCCAGGCGAGCCTTACACACGGGGACAAACTAGGGCATTGGGACGCAAAATACGAAAATCGCCAATTTGGGGCCAGAAGACTTGTGGTCTCAGCGGTCGGGGGCCGCAATTTTACTTGGCGCCGACGAGAAAAGTGGGCCGCAGGCGAATTTCACGAGATTTGCGACACCACGCGGTGTGCGTACGCAAGATCGCCGTCGTCCCGGCCGACTATCCGGCCCAATCAAGACGACAATTTTCGGCGAATTTTCTGGCGTAACTTCTGTTGACCGAATAGAATAGGCGTTCGGGCAGGGAACTCCCCGGCCGCTTGTTCTAGCAACTCAATCCGCGCGCTTTGGCCATCGCTATCGGAACACGATGTATGCCTGGCCGCCGGCACTTTGTGAGTGGAGACACGTCGATGTCGAGGCACCAGTTTCGTTTGACCGCGCTCGCGCTGTTTGTCGGGGCGTCCCTGGTTGGTCTTTTCGCGAAGGCGGATACGGCAATCCCCGAACCGTCGTTGCAGAGCTATACTGCTGCCGATGGCACGACCTATTTCGCCTTGAATCTGGCGCCCAACGCGACTGTACCCGCGACTGGGCCGCGCGACGTCGTCATTTTGTTCGACACGTCGGCTAGCCAGACCGGCATCATTCGCGAGAAAGCGCTTGAATCGCTGGACGCGCTCGTGGCCGGTCTTGCGTCTACCGATCGCGTTCAGCTGATGGCCGTCGATTTGGATGCCGTGCCGCTTTCGCCGGGTTTTGCATCGCCGCAGGGCGACCAAGTCAAGCTTGCTCTTCAGTCGCTTCGTGAACGTGTTCCCCTGGGCGCGACGGACTTGGCCGGTGCCCTGCGAGCAGCAGTTGCAAAATTCGATGGCAACAGCACGGCGCAGCGGACAGTCGTATACATCGGCGATGGCGTGAGCGCCGCCTCCTATTTGGGCGTGGAACAATTTCGTGAGTTAGTCGACGAATTGGTTAACGCGCGGGTTTCGGTGTCGAGTTATGCAATCGGCCCGCAAGTCGATGGTCAATTGATGGCCTGCCTGGCGAATCAAACCGGCGGCATGTTGGCGATTGATGACGACAGCATCGACCCGAAACAGGCCGGAAGCTTCCTGGCAAGTGCCGTGCGCGGCACCGTGCTATGGCCGACCAGCACGGCATGGCCGGAAGCCGTGGCGGAAATCTACCCGCAAAAGATGCCCCCTTTGCGGACCGATCGGGATACGATCGTGCTCGGAAAGGCGGGAGCGGAATTGCCCCATGAGTTCTCGGTCGAAATGGTTGCCCGTGCCGGCACCAAGGATCAGACGTTCCGCTGGACGCTCGACGTTGGCGAGGCGAATCCTGACTATGCCTTCCTGCCAGTGTTGGTTGAGGCCTCCCACGTCGATGGCGGCGTGCGGCTGATGACTCTGGGTACCCGTGGCCTGCAGGAAGCGCGGCGGATGGTCAACGAAGGGACGCATTTGCTGGGTCAATTGAGCCAGCAAGCACTTATTTCCGGCAACTTGGAGACAGCAACTCGCTTGTCCGATGAAGCCTTGCGTCGCGATCCTCACGATGAAGCCGCCCTGGCGGTGCGAAAACAACTCGACAAACAGCGTACCGGCGGCACGGTTGCCGCGAAGGCCCGGGACGGGCTGGAAGTCCGGGAGTTCTCCAATGAACAGGCGACTCCACCGGCACCAACCACGGCTGCACCCAGGCTGGCGACGCCTCCGGCTCCGGCTGAGATTCTTGGCCCAGCAACTCCGGAAGTCGATGAGGTGAACGAAGGCGAAGGTCGACTCTTGGAGAATATCGAGCAGCACAATCGGCTCATGACCGACCTGATTCGCACGGAAGTAGACGATGCGCTCCGCGCCGCTCGCGCCCGTATGGAATCCGACCCGGCCGCCATCGAGGACGACCTCAAGATGTTGCTGGGTCGCGTGGTTCACTCGCCGGAACTGAAGGCCGAGGTGCGGGCACAACTTCGCGGACAATTGGAAGCGGCCTTGCGCGAGTCGGCCCGCCGGTCGGCCACGAAGGACATTCTCCAACAGCAGCACGAATTGGCGCAAGCCGGTGCGCTTGACCGTTTGCGGATTGCGAACAACTTGATTCGCAAAGAAGAGAAGATCAAGCAGTTGATGGATCGCTTCAATTCGCTGATGGAAGAGGGGCGCTACGTGGCGGCCGACGAAATTGGCGAGATGGAAGTGGCACGCCTGGACCCCAATCTGCCGATCGGGCAATCGGCGGCCTTGACGGCCCACATGACCGGCGCTCGTGAGGCGGACCTGGCGCTGCGGATGGCTCGGCAAAAGGCGGTCGTCGATACGCTCGGTACCGTGGAAGTTGCCCTAATGCCGTTCCCGGATGATCAACCGGTGGTTTACCCGCCGGCCGACCTCTGGCAGGAAATGACCGAACGCCGAAAACGGTACACGTCGACCGACCTCAAGAAAGTTTCGGCGATCGAGAAGAAGATTCGCGACGCGCTGGAGAGCCCCACGCGAATGGAATTCACCGAAATGCCCCTGAGCGATGCGGTGGCTTATTTGAAGGACTACCACGACATTGAAATCCAACTCGATAATCGTGCTTTGGAAGATGCGGGCGTTGGTTCCGAAACACCCGTTACGCGAAACGTGAATGGAATCTCGCTCAAGTCGGCCTTGCGGTTGCTGCTTGGCGAGTACGACCTGACATACCTCATCAAGGATGAAGTGCTCTTGATCACCACGCAGGACAAGGCGGAAACCGAGCTGGTTACAAAAGCCTATCCCGTTGCCGACCTGGTCATTCCCGTGCAGTCGATGGGTGGCGGAATGATGGGCGGTGGCATGATGGGCGGTGGCATGATGGGCGGCATGGGAGGTGGCATGGGCGGCATGGGAGGTGGCATGGGCGGCATGGGAGGTGGCATGGGCGGTGGCATGGGTGGCATGGGCGGTGGCATGGGTGGCGGCATGTTTGCCGTGCCTGATGACCTCAAGCTCGGACCCAAGTCCAAGACTCAATCGGCCGCCACAAAAGCTCCGGCCGCACCCGCGAAGCCCGTTCCGCAGCCAGTTGCTAAGACCGTTCGTAAGCCGGCCAAAAAACCCGTCGCGATCGAGCTGGCTATCGCGACCGGTGTCGATTCGGAAACGGCTTGGAGTGACTACTTCGACAGCCACAAAGACGTTTCCGATGCGGACGTCCGCGCGACGGTTCGGAAGCTCATGCAAGCTCACAAGTTCGATGACGCCGTGGGTCTCATCCGGGCTGCCTTGCGGCAAGGGCACCCGCAGCCGTGGATGTACGAAGCGGTGTCGCTGGCGATGCAGGCTGCCGGCAGCCCTCGGAGCGAGATCGAACGAGCTCTGATGTCGGCCGTTGATTTCAGCGATTCAACTGATGAACTTCTCTACGCAGCGCAATACATGGGGCGTAGCGGCCTTGAATCGCGGGCCTTGAAGGTGTTTCACCATGTTGCCCTGCTCGAGCCCCTGCGGCCCGAGCCGTATTTGTATGGTCTGCAATTGGCCCAGCGGGTCGGCGACATGGACGGTGTTCGCTGGTCGAGCCTGGGAATTCTCAAACAGGCCTGGCCGAAGGATAAGGCAAAAGTCGTCAGCCAAGCCAAACGTGCCGCCACCGCGGCCATCGCCCAACTGAAGAGCGAAAATCGTAACGAGGAAGCCGAGCGTTTCCAAGCGGCACTCGACAAGGCTTCCATTCGCGACTGCATTGTCAAAGTCACCTGGACCGGCGATGCCGACGTTGACTTGATGGTTGAAGGACCGTCGGGGACGATCTGCACTTTCCGAAACCCGCGCACTGCCGACGGCGGTGTATTGCTGGGCGATAGCAGTTCCGACGATCGGAGTGGAGTTGAAGGATCGACGACCGAGACGTACGAGTGTCCCGAGGCCTTCGCCGGTACCTACCGCGTGCTGATCCGCCGCGTGTGGGGCAAGATCACGGCAGGCAAGGTCACGGTCGACCTGTATGCACACTACGGCACACCACAAGAAAAACACATGCGGGACCAAATCCCGCTCGGCCAACAGGACGCTTTGATGGTGTTCGACTTGCCCGAAGGACGCCGGAAAGAGCCGCTCGCCGAACACCAATTGGTGAATGCTGCCCAGACACAGTTGGCCGTCAATCAGGCCATCGTGTCTCAACTCGTCAACGAAGAGGCAAATTCCTCGCAGGGCGCCAACGGCCGTCTGGGTGTTTCGCGTGCGGGAAAGCTCGGCATTCCGTTCGCCAATCAGGCCGTCGGATATCAGCCGGTCATTACCGTGCTTCCCTCGGGCGCTACGTTGATGGGGTCGGGCGTGGTTTCGGCGGATCGCCGGTACATCCGGGTCTCGCCCATGCCCTTTTTCACTGGTGTCGGCGATGTCACAACATTCAACCTGATTAGCGGCAGCACCGGTACGAGTTCAGGTAGCAGCGGTAGTTCCGGTAGCGGCTCTTTCTGAGCGTTCCTCGCGATTTGACCACGTATCGGCTGCCCGCCGTCCAGCGCGAACTTGTTGACCGAAGGCGCGCTAGGAGCCAGCCCGAATAGGGCGCATTAGCCCAGGGTGGGCGTCCAAGTCCAGGGGCTCGGTCATTCCAGCACGCAATCGTTCCACAGCAATCGCTCCCATCACGGCGTTGTCCGTGCATAGCCGCATGGGCGGGATGAACAGCTCGATGCCCAGATCCGTGCACTGCTGTTCCAACCGCTGGCGAAGCCTCGAATTAGCAGCCACACCTCCACCAACGCAAAGCCTTTTCAGCCCTGTCCGTTCGAGGGCGAGTTTGGTCTTCCCCCACAAGCAGTCCACGACCGCCTCGGTGAAGCTGGCCGCAAGGTCGGCCACCAATTGCGGATCGAGCGACGTTGGCACGCTTTCGCCAGGACGACAGATGCGGTACCGCACGGCTGTCTTCAGGCCGCTAAAGCTGAAGTCCAGCCGGTCCGAGTCAAGCAGCGGTCGCGGCAGGTCGAAAGCTTGCGAATTCCCTTGTTTGGCGGCTTGATCCATTGCCGGACCGCCAGGAAACGGAAGGCCGAGGAGGCTGGCAACTTTGTCGAACGCTTCGCCGGCAGCATCGTCAATGGTGCCCCCCAGCAATTCGAAGTCCAGCGGCGAGTGACAGCGATAGAGGCTGGAATGCCCACCGCTAACAATCAGGCCCAGGCAAGGAAATACTTCGCGCCGGGCTGCCAACTGGCAGGCGTAGATATGCGCCTGCAAGTGATTCACGGCGAGCAGTGGCACTCCGAGCGCCAGGCACAATGTTTTTGCGGCCGAGAGCCCAACGAGCAGCGACCCAGCCAGTCCGGGCGTATTGGCCACGGCCACCGCATCGATGTCACGGACAGTCAGTTTGGCTCTCCGCAGCGTTTCGTCAATCACCGGCAGAATTCGCTCGACATGTGCCCGCGACGCAATCTCGGGCACGACCCCACCATACTTTTTGTGCAGTTCATCTTGCGAGGCGACGACCGAGCCAAGAACCTCGAGATCGTCGGTGACGACAGCCGCGGCCGTTTCATCGCAGGTGGTTTCCAGAATCAGGATGCGCCGCATGGTCGTGCATGGCGAGCTTGAGTGGCGAAGACAGGCTATCTATAGTCTCGTCCCGGTAGTGCGTTGGTCAATGGACCGCGAATGAAGATTCTGGACGCACCGGTTCTTTTGATCCATGCCGCGCCAAAAAACGCCGTCCGGGTGACGGGTCTTTGTGCCTGACAGAAAGAAATCGTATCGCCTATTCGGCCTTGGCCAGCTCGGAACTCAGATAATCGACGGCCTTCTGCAATTGCGTGTCGACAAATGGTACATCCGTGTCGCTGGCATCGGCGGTGTCCTCCACTGGCGGGTGCTCGGGTGGCTTTTCGCTTGGCTTTTGCTCTGCCGCTTCGGTGCCCTCTGGCTTCTTCTGATCGGCCTCGGCCGGCGCGCTTTCCACGGTCGACTTTTCTTCGCTTGCGGCGGGCCTTTCCGCTTCTGACGTATCGGTGGCGGCCAAGGCCTTTTCATGCTGGCCAATCAGGATGTCGCGGCGGCGGCGATGCTCGAGTAGCCGCGCCGTTTGGCTGCCGTTCATCTTCACTTCGTAGTCCTTGTCGGGCATGACGCCCCACTCATCGCTATCCTTGGCGTCTGGATAGCGATGGATGTTCTTGCCGCTGGGACGGTGGTAGCCTGCCGTGGTGAGCTTGAGGGCGCTCTTGCCTTCCTCGAGTTCAATCACGTTTTGCACGCTACCTTTACCCCAAGTGCGCTCGCCGATAACAACCGCACGGTGATGGTCTTGCAGGGCCGCCGAAAGGATTTCGCTTGCGCTTGCGCTGTAGTGATTCACCAGAACCACGATCGGGAACCCTTCGAAGGTGCCTTCTTTCTGGGCTTCCCACGTCCGCTCCGGCGTGTTGCGGCCCTTGGTACTCACGATCTTACCGCTCGACAGGAACAGATCACTGACATCGATGGCGGCGCTCAACAGTCCGCCGGGGTTGAAGCGCAAGTCGATAATCAGCCCCTTCAGGCCTTCCTGCTGCAATTCTTCCAAAGCTTTCTTCAGGTCGCCCGCCGTTTCGCGGCCAAAGGCGGTAATCCGCACATAGCCGATATGTTTGTCGTGATCGAGCATGAAATCCCAGCTGTCGTCACTCTTGCGGGTATCACCCAGCACAGTGTCGACATGGACGACCTCGCGAGCAACCGTGATCGTCTCCTTTTCGCGCGAGCCCGCGTGCCGAATTGTCAGCGTAACCTTGGTGCCCGCATCGCCTTTGAGCTGCTTGACCGCTTCATCGATCTGAATACCCTCGGTACTCTTACCGTCAACTTCGAGAATTGCGTCGCCCGACTCGAGGCCCGCCCGATATGCCGGTGTGCCCAACAGCGGGCTGATTACCTTCAATTGACCATCTTCAATACCGATCTGAATTCCGATGCCGCCGAACTGGTGTTCGACGCTCGACTTGAAACGGCCGATATCGTCGGGGCTGATGTAGTTTGAATAGGGATCGAGCTTTTCCAACACTCCCTGGATCGCGGCTTCCATCAGCTCTCGGCGGCTGACATCCTTGACGTAGTTGCGTTCGATCTGATCGAGCGTATCGGCAAAGATCTGATAGAGCTCGAAGTCGCTCTCCGCCTTCCTGTCGACAGCGGTGGGCGGTTTGGACTCCTCGGCACGCAAAACCCCCCCACGCGTGATGAGGGACACCAGAAGCAAAAGCCAGATGCAGTGCCAACGGCGACGTTCCATCGCAGGGCCTCCGAAGGGGCTGGAGTCGGGTGGGAGCGATTCGGCGGGAAGGCAGGCGAACGAACTTGCGCATCGGCGCCGCTTACCCAAAGTCTAGTATAGGCAGGGCTTGCGCAAGCGGCAATAACGGTTCGCCAGGCCGATGCCTGCCGAGCCGCAACGGCGCGTGGCGCCAACTGGGACATCCCGGGACCGCCGGGAAGTTTCAGGCCGGAATACGCACATGGTGAACCCACGCCGGAGGGATGTTCGCCCACACGCAGTCCCGCTTAATTTCGTAGGCCCCAAGGATGTCGTGAAGTGCCCGAGCAATGCCCTTCAGACGGACCCGTTCCCGTGGTCCGCTTACCAGCGCTCGCGCCTTTCGAATTGCGACATACTCGAAAAACGAAAGTACGCCCCCAGGACGCAACAGTTCGCGGAAGGACTCGAGAATTTGCTGGACGTCGGCCACTTGAAAGTTGTTGAGAGGCAGCCCCGAGACGATCACGTCGTAGTCCGCCGAGCGGCCCAGCGACTCCAATCGCTGGTGGAGAACGCGCGAGCGGTCGGCAACCTTGCAAAAGGCTGGTTCGCTGGCAAAACGCTCGTCGAGACGGCGGACGAACTGTTCGTTGAGTTCGACTAGATCGAGGGTGTCGTATGGCCCCAAACGTCGCACGATGTGCGCGGTGACCGACCCGGTGCCAGGCCCGACTTCGAGAACTTTCTGCGGCTGAGATGGTTCGCTGCCAACGTAGCGTGCCAGAGCCTGGCCCAGGAACCGGCTGCTGGGGGCGATGGCGCCAGTGGTGTGGTAGTTTTCGCGAAATTGCCGCCAGAAAACGCGGTGGTCGTGTAGGAGTTTGGACATCTGATTCAATCGTTGGCCGCCGGTGATGAAACGATAGTCTTATCGTTTGACGGGGTCGCAGACAACCCGGACGGAGAATCGAGCACACCTGGCCGCGGCAAACTTATACCCGCGGCGTCAGCTCAATGCGGGTCACGGCCAAGCAGACGGCGGTTTCGCAATGGAAGCGGACCTCGACGTCCGACACGGCACGCTCCAACGAGACCTCGATTTCCAGATTGTGTTTATCCGGTGCGAGCTCGCCAAGTTCGAATTGCTGGCTGGCAAGCACCTGATGGTCCGCGCCGGCGCAGACGTCTAGCGTTCCACGGCCCTCGCGGGGGCTATTTTGTTGAAGCACGACTCGTGCTAGCCACTTTCCGGCGGGCAATGTGATGTAGGGTCCGAAAAATCCCCATTGCTCCGCGAGATTCTGCAACGCGATGCCGGCAGAATCTCGCATTTCTGACGGCACGATGATGCGGCCGTCGGTGGCGGAGAACACAAACGGCTCGCCGCGGTATCGGCGCGCCACCCAAACATCGGCAACCGGCGTGTCGCCCGAGGCGTATTTTGTCGCGAGCCAACCTTCGGCAGCAAGAACTTCCACAAAGTAGCGGTCATTGAATCCGAGTTCGAACCAGCCGTGTTTGCGGATCGACCACAACGATTGCCCGTCCATCCTCAATCCCCAAGGGACGGGAAAATCCGAACTGATGGGTTCACCACCGAAAAGAATGCGCCCGTCGGGCTTAACGGCTTGGCGAAGTGATCGGAGTAGCCGGCGGTGATCCGCCGAGTGGTGGAAGCATTCAAAGAAGATCGCCGCGTCGTAGGGCCGTTCGACTTGCTCGACCCATTGGAAGTCGGCATGAATTGTCTCGACCGAAACGCCGTGCATTTTGGCGCTTCTGAACAAGGTCGCAGAACCGCTTTTCGATGTCGATGGCCGTGACCTGGAAGCCCAACAGAGCAAGTGCCAGCGTCGTATTGCCCCAGCCAGGTCCGAACTCGAGGACACGCGCGCCTGGCGCCAAATCCAGTCGCCGCAGCAGAGCGCCGATGGCAGTGTATTGATCGGCGGTCGTTACGGTGCCGCCGGTGTTATACGGAAACGGACACTTGGCGGCCTCTTCGACCTCCAGCGACGTGACCTCATTGCGGACATCGTATGGCTTGCCCGCGAGCCGGTGGTACAGGGCCAGCTGATAGCGCGAGTATTCTTCGCTGAACGGGTGTCGCGGCATATCCGCCGGTGGATCCATGCGAAAGCTGCGAAATACGCGTCGTAGGGCGTCGTCCGAAACCTGTCGCGCGTCTTCACACTCGGCCACCTTTGCGTCGAGTTCGGCCAGGGTCGTGATGGTCTGCATAATCAAGTTGAGTTGAGGTCAATTGGGCGGTGCACCGGTCCACGGCGGAGGTCTCGGGCCCCCACCGTCAGGGCCGAATATTCGTGTAGTACAAAACCGGTCTCAATGCTGGAAGGTCAACTCGGCGGGTATGCCGACCGGACTTGTCGGAACCCAGAAACTCCAGTCCTGAACTAGCTTTATTTGGCCAAAACTTGCCTGGACCGGTTCCAGCGGATAGCTTGACGAGCAACCACACTTGCCGAAGGCATCTTCTGACTGCTAGCTAGGAGCGATTCGTATGTTCAAAATTCTGGCATTCACTCTGTTGGTGATGTTTGCCTGCTCGGTCCAAGCCAGCAGCGCCGAGGACTTGGGCGAGGAAGGCTACGCCGACTCCGAGGGAGTCAAAATTCACTACGTCACGGCCGGCAAGGGGCCGCTCGTGGTGCTGATTCATGGGTTTCCCGATTTCTGGTACACCTGGCGGGAGCAAATGCCGGAGTTGGCCAAGAACTTTCAGGTCGTGGCCATCGATCAACGGGGCTACAACCTGAGCGACAAGCCGGAGGGCGTGGAGAGCTACGCCATGCCCAAGCTCGTGGCCGATGTCGATGCGGTGGTCAACCATTTCAAAGCGGACAAAGCAATCATCGTGGGGCACGATTGGGGCGGCATGGTGGCTTGGACCTACGCGATGACCCACCCTGACAAGACCGACAAACTGATCATTCTCAATTTGCCGCATCCCAAGGGACTAACTCGCGAACTGGCCAATAACCCGAAGCAGCAGCAGAACTCATCGTATGCCCGTAACTTTCAAAAGCCCGACGCGGCCTCGAAGATGCAGCCCTTCATGCTCACGTTTTGGGTGAAGGATCCGGAAGCCAAGAAGAAGTACCTGGAAGCGTTCCAGCGGTCGAGCATGGAGGGCATGCTCAACTACTACAAGGCCAACTATCCCAAGGAGCCATACGAGTACGACGAAGAGCAGAAGTTCCCGCCGGTCAAATGCCCGGTGCTGATGTTCCATGGTTTGAAGGACGAGGCGCTGTTGCCCGGAGCGCTGAACGACACCTGGAATTGGCTTGACGAGGATTTGACCTTGGTGACGATTCCCCAGGCCGGCCACTTCGTGCAGCAGGACGCAGCCGAAAAAGTGACCAAGTGCATGGTGGCCTGGCTCAAGATGCAAAAGGGCATTGAATAACGCGGACGAAAGCGAAATTGTTAGAATATCGCGGTGCCAGGAGCCGGGTGTACCATGGCTGTTGGCACCGCTTTTTCTTTGAGTGAATTCATGAAGGAGGACAGGGCGATGGCACTCTTGGAATTCAGTATCACGCCGCTGGGTGCCGGCGAAAGCGTGAGTCAATTCGTCGCCAAAGCCGTTGACGTCATCGACAAGAGCGGTCTCGACTACCAACTGCACGCGATGGGAACGGTCGTGGAAGGTGACATCGATCAGTTGCTCGACGTACTCAAGGAATGTATCAACACCATGATGGCGGACTGCGACCGCGTTTCGGTATCGGCAAAAATTGACGTGCGCAAGGGACATCCCCGAGCGCTGGACGCCAAAGTAGCCAGCGTCGAGAAGCAACTTGGCCGAACCGTCAAGAAGTAAATCAAGTAAATAGCCGACTTGCACGCGATCGGACACATCTGAACTCCAGGGAATGTACTCCCTGGGCTTGCGTTACGATCGGTGCGATCCTCGAATGGGTTACTTCTTCTGATGGATTCGCTCGGTCAGCTTCGCCACGACCACGCCATATTCCTTTCGGGCCGCAGCCAAGCCAGCGGCGGTCTTAGAACCGCTGCCGTTGACGTAGTCGAGGACGATCTTTTCGGCATCGACAAATTCCTGCGTTATGTCGGCAATCTCGGATGCAATGTCGACGGGAATGTTCGTCACGCCATTCGCGTCGCCGTGCAGCAGGTCGCCCGTGCTAACCGGTAGACCGCCCACATGCACCGGCATGCCCACGTGCAAAATGTGACAATAACCGTGCGAGCAGATCGTCGAGCCCGTGAACACCGGGTAGCTAATCGCCTGCACCTGCAGCAAGTCGCGCCCACCGCCGGAGGTAATCAGGCCGGTGGAGCCGAAGCCCTTGTACGTGGAGCACATGACTTCGCCAAACGTGGCGGCCACGGGGGAATCGTCGATGTCTTGAAACACGACCACCGCCGGACCCTCGAGCCTGCCAAACAGTTCGACCTGCTGCTCCATTGATCCGTAGGCATCTCCCCCGGCGGGCGGCGCTGCTGCGAAAGGCCGCCGTACAGGCGAAACCAACCATTGGCGGCATCTCGGGAAAAGCGGCTTTAATCGTGGAATTCATGTAGCCCGCGGTTCGCGGCCGCACGTCAAACAATTCGATGACGTTGCAGATGGTGGGCGTATCGAACTGGCCAAGCTTTTTCAGGGTTTCGGGGGAGAGAGCCATTTGAATTCCCAAGGATGAGGAGAGCGGAGTTCGTTCCGGGCACGGGATCGCCGGCGCACCGCCGAATGATTCGCAGCGCCCCGTTGATCCATCTCGCCCGGGCCGTTATTCGCGTTTAGATGTCGTAGTACATGCAGAATTCGTACGGATGCGGCCGCAGACGCAACGCATCGACTTCCTTTTCGGTCTTGTACCAAATCCAGGTGTCGATCACGTCGGGCGTGAACACGTCGCCGCGGAGCAAGAATTCGTGATCGGCACGCAGAGAGGCCAGCGCATCTTCGAGCGAGCCGGGCGTCTTGGGTACTTCGGCCAGTTCCTCTGGCGCCAGGTCATAAATGTCCTTGTCGAGCGGATCGCCGGGGTTGATCTTGTTCTGAATGCCGTCGATCACGGCCATCAGCATCGCGGAGAAAGCCAGGTACGGATTGCAACTCGGATCGGGACAGCGGAACTCCACCCGTTTGGCCTTGGGGCTGGGGCTGTACATCGGAATGCGACAGCTGGCGGAGCGATTTCGCTGCGAGTAGGCTAGGTTGACAGGCGCCTCGTAGCCCGGCACCAGGCGCTTATAGCTGTTGGTTGTCGGGTTGCTGAATGCCAGGATCGCGGGCGCATGACGTAGCAGACCGCCAATGCCATGCATGGCCATTTCGCTCAGTCCGGCGTATCCACTGCCGGCAAACAGCGGGTTGCCCCCTTTCCACAGCGAGATATGGGTGTGCATGCCAGATCCGTTGTCGGCATAAAGCGGCTTGGGCATGAACGTGACCGTCTTGTTGTGCCGCGCCGCAACGTTCTTAATGATGTACTTGTAGATCATCATCTGGTCGGCCATCCGCACCAGATCATTGAACCGCAGGTCGATCTCGCTCTGGCCGCCGGTGGCCACTTCATGATGCTGGGCTTCGACGTCCAGACCGCAATCGATCATGGTCTGCATCATCTCGTTGCGGAGGTTCATCATCTGATCCGACGGCGGGACCGGGAAGTATCCTTCCTTGTACCGCAGCTTATAACCCAGGTTCGGGCTTTCCACCCGGCCGCGGTTCCATTCTCCCTCGACGCTGTCCACGTGATAGTAGGCTTCGTTAGAGCGGGCGTCGAAGCGGACATCGTCAAAAATGAAGAACTCGGCCTCGGGACCAATGAAGCACGTATCCGCGATGCCGGAACTCTTCAGGTAGTTGACCGCTTTGCGGGCCACGTTGCGGGGGTCGCGGCTATAATCTTCGCGGGTGATCGGGTCCTGAATATTGCAGATCATCACCAGCGTGGGCAACTCGGTGAACGGATCGAGAAAGGCCGTTTCGGGTTGGGGGACCACCAGCATGTCGCTCTCGTTGATGGCCTGCCAGCCGCGGATGCTCGACCCGTCGAAGCCCAGGCCGTTCTCGAAGATTTCCTCTTCGAGCTTGCTGACCGGGATCGTGAAGTGTTGCCACAGACCCGGAAAATCCATGAACCGCAGATCGACTGCCTTGACGTCTTTCTCACGACACAACGCCAACACTTCTTTTGGCTTCATAACGATTCCCTTTCCGCCAGAGTTGAACGTGCCCGCCCTCGGGACCCGATATCCGCCGTCATCATAGAGAATCGTCGGCGCGATGCAACACGCCGGGCGGAAGAGCGAAAAGGGCGCTTGGCAAAGCCGTCAACTGTGTCGTATGCGAGAGCGCGCCAACCGGCCGAGTTGGCGAGACCCGTGCCGACGCGCCGAGTTGTGGCCCGAAGCACATCACAAAAAACACCCCACGCCGCTTCGAAGCGGCGTGGGGCGTGAAATGGCTGCCTTGAATGGCAGTTTGTCCGATGGCAACTACTTAATAAACAACATCTCGCGATAGGTCGGCAGCGGCCAAAGATCATCGGCTACGACGGTTTCGAGCTTGTCGGCCACGGTCCGGACCGCACCCATCGCCGGGATGACCTCCGACTGGAAGTGCTTGGCTTCGGCGGCCAGATCGCCGGCACCCTCGTGCGCCATGGCACTTTCCAAATCGCCAATGCACTTTTCCAAGTCGGCAACCAACCCGGTAACGGTTTTTAACATGCCAGTGTCGACATTCCCGCCGAGAGCCTCCTTCAGCGAAGCGGCCGTCGAGGCCAGTTCGCCCTGGTAACGGTAAGCGGCCGGCAGGATCATGGTCTTGGCGATGCTCAGTGCGGCGTGGCTTTCGGTGTTGATGTCCTTGCAGTACCGCTCCATGTAGATTTCGTAGCGACTGTGGACTTCACGCGAGCTGAGCACACCATACTTTTCGAACATCGCGATGTTCTTGGGGGCGATCAATGCGGGCAGGGCTTCGACCGTGTTCTTCAGGTTCGGCAGACCGCGGGCTTCGGCTTCCTTGTGCCAGGCCTCGGAGTAGTTGTCTCCATTGAACAGCACCCCCTTGTGCTCCTTGATGACGGCTTGCACCACCTTCTGAACGGCGGCATTGAGCTTGGCTGGATCGCCTCCAGTCTCTTTTTCCAGTGCAGTGGCGATGTAGTCGAGGCTCTCGGCCACGATTGTGTTCAGCACCACCAAGGGACCTGCGATCGACTGGCTCGAGCCAACCGCCCGGAATTCGAACTTGTTTCCGGTGAAGGCAAACGGGCTGGTGCGGTTGCGGTCGCCGGCGTGCTTGGGAAGCGGCGGCAACGTGTCGACTCCGATTGTCATCGTTCCCGCGTGCTTCGATCCGGTGACGCTCCCCTTCTCAATTTGCTCAAAGACGTCAAAAAGTTGATCGCCGAGGAAGATCGAGATGATCGCCGGTGGAGCTTCGTTGGCGCCCAGCCGGTGATCGTTACCACTGCTGGCGACCGTCAGTCGGAGCAAGTCGGAATGCAAATGTACGGCACGAATTACCGCCGCACAGACCGTGAGGAACTGGGCATTGTCGTGCGGGTTTTCGCCCGGTTCCAATAGGTTGCCGATTGAGCCGCCGAGCGACCAGTTGACATGTTTGCCCGAACCATTGATCCCTGCGAAAGGCTTTTCGTGCAGCAGGCAGGTCATCCCGTACTTTTGCGCCACGCGTTGCAGAGTCTGCATGATCAACTGTTGGTGATCGGTCGCGACGTTCGCGTTTTCGTAGAGCGGCGCGACTTCGTACTGGGCGGGGGCGACCTCGTTATGCCGCGTTTTTACCGGAACCCCGAGCTTATAGAGTTCACGCTCCGTCTCGAGCATGCAGGCCAACACGCGTTCGGGAATTGCGCCGAAATAGTGATCTTCAAACTCCTGGCCCTTGGGCGGCTTCGTTCCGTAGAGCGTGCGACCGCAAGTGACCATATCGGGCCGGGCAAAATAGAAATTGCGGTCGATCAGGAAGTATTCCTGTTCCGGACCAGCACTCGCGGTAATCGGTCCGACGTTTTCGTGTCCAAATAGCTTCAGGACCCGTTGGGCTTGTTTGTTAAGGGCCTGCATTGAACGGAGCACAGGGGTCTTCTTGTCAAGCGCCTCGCCCGTCCACGAGCAAAACGCCGTTGGGATGCAAAGCGTTGTGCCGTTCGGATTTTCAAGAATATAGGCGGGGCTGGTTGGGTCCCAGGCCGTGTACCCGCGGGCTTCGAACGTGGCGCGGATACCGCCCGAGGGAAAACTCGACGCGTCTGGTTCACCCTGGATGAGTTCCTTGCCCGAGAACTCGGCCATGGCGCCGCCGTCGTCACTCGGCGACAAGAAGCTATCGTGCTTTTCGGCCGTCAAGCCGGTCAAAGGATAAAACACATGAGCATAGTGGGTGGCCCCCTTTTCGATGGCCCAGTCTTTCATGGCCGAAGCGACGGCATCAGCCAACGTCGGGTCGAGCGCCTCGCCCATCCGGCAGGTCCGCTGCAGCGCCTTATAGACGCTCTTGGGCAGGCGGTCCTTCATCGACTTTTCACTAAACACGTTGGCGGCGAAGATCGAGGCCGATGTGGTGTCTCGGAAATTCAAAGCCTGCCCGTTTGACTTGTAGTTGGTGACGGCCGCGATCGCGTCCTGGCGTGCGTTACTCAAGGTTCTCGACTCCTGGCAAAAAGAGGTTCACTTGGTTGGATGGTTCCTGGCGCGCAAAGCGTCGCCCATCGTATTGGCAACTCGCGTGCCACGCTAGCAGCCGAGCGTGTCGGTCGTGTTTGTCAAAATCTTAAGTTTTTGTTTGAGAAAGGCTTACGGTTGTTGGCTGGTTTTTCCGCCGTCGGGCGTGCTACAGCCGGACGCCTTAATTCGAGGCACCCCCTGCCAGCAAAGCAGGAGTTCGAGGCTCCGACGTGAATTAGCGACTGGCCGCCGCCCGTTCTGGCCAGGGACCCTGTGGAAGCGGCGCTGGTCCGCCGACGGGGGGCGACTGACTTGGCCGCCGGCGATAGCGTTCAACCAGCGTCAGAAAGGCTGGCACCAAGACGGGTCGCACCACGCACGTATCGAGCAGAATGCCAAGCGACAGGGCGAAGCCCAATTCGATCATGCCCCGTAGCGTTCCGGTGGTCATCGAGATGAACGTGCCGGCCATGATCACACCACAACTTGTGATAATGCCCCCCGTTTTGGCGACCGCGCGCCGCAGCCCGTCCAACGGCCCATAGCGCTGTTGTTCTTCCAAGACCCGAGTGACGAGGTAAATGTTGTAGTCCTCGCCCACGGCGATCAGGATGACGAACAAGAAAATCGGCACCTTCCAGTCGAGACCGTAGTAGGCTGACCCGTAGAGCCATGCGAAGAACCACTGGGTGGCACCGATTGTCACCAGGTAGCTGAACAGCACCGAGGCAATCAAATAGAGACAGATGAGCGGACGCCGTAGCATGACGATCAAGACGGCGAGCACGGCGAGCACGACCAGCTGTTGGATCAATCGCTGATCGCTGGCCGTCACTTGTTCCAGGTCGCGGACACCAACGGTGGTGCCTACGAACGCAAAATTCGCCTTGTGCCACGGCGACTGGGCGTCGACACGTTGATCGTCGAGCCAATCTTCCAACCGATCGAGACGCGCCACGGCCTGTGGCGAAAACGGCTCGTCGCGAAACACCAGGTCGAGCCGCGCTACCTCTCCAGCCAGCTCTGGAACCGGCGTCAAAAACCGGGCTCGCGTGAACTTATGTTTGCGGGCGGCCAATTTCTGCAGACCGCGGGCACGCAGCGGTTGGAAGTAGCCGGGCGGGTCGCCAGTCGGTTCGGTGATGCTCCGCACGCTTTCGATGCCCGGCATGTCATACAGCGTCTTGGTCAATCGGCCGATCTGCCGCTCTCCCGACTTCTCATTGAATTCTGCGCCGGGCTTGTAAACCAGGAGCGTAATAGGAGCCATCTCGCCCGGGCTGAAGTGCCGCCTGGCGATCTCCGTGCCGCGGACGCTCGCCCGGCTGGCCGCCAACTCGCCCAAAAGGTCGTATGTCAGCTGCACCGAGGTGCCGCGATAGGCGAACGGGAGCAATAGCAAGACGCTGGCCACAAGAATCAGACCTGGGCGACGCAAGATCGCGCCAGCGGCCCAATTCCAAAAGCGGTTGCCTACGCTCGGGGCCTCACCTTCGCCATGCCCAACCGCTGGCCAGCCGAACGGCCAGAATATCGCACGGCCGCCGAGCACCAATAATGCAGGGGCCAGCGTGAGGCAGGCCGTCAACGTGATCGCCAGGCACAACGCGATTGCCGGACCGCTGCTGGTGAACTTGCCAAAGTCGGCGAAGAACATCATCGATAGTCCGCAAATCGTCGTAAGGGCGCTCCCCACGAGGGCCTCGCTTACACGCCCCACGGACTTCGCCACCGCCGCCTGCTGCCGCACGCCGCGGCCCAACTCCTCGCGATAGCGAGAAATCAAGAACAGGCAGAAGTCCGTGCCCGATCCGAATAAGATGACGATGATGAAGATTTTAGTCGTTGTGAAGACCTTAAAGTGCCACCAGCCGAAGCCTGACAGGCGACCCAGTTGCGTAAGCAGCGCGAGCACGTCGATCGAAACAATCGAGCGCCACGCCGATGGTCGCCAGCGGCACGAGCACCAGTAGCGGAGCCCGATAGACCAACAGCAGGATGACAACCACCAGCAGGACGGTCGTCCACTCGGTGTTCTTGATGCTCTCGGCGGCCGATTTCAGCATGTCGCCGGCAATCGCGGCCGAGCCGCTGACGCCGACGTTTAGTCCGGACGGTGCTGTTTTGCTCGCCTTGGCCAGCTGTGCCTGCACCTCATCGAGCAGGCGTATGTTGGCCGTGGCCATGAATTCGTGCTTCACTTTGAGCACGGTCACGGCTGCCTGGCCCGCGTCGCTAATGCGACTCGTCAGCTTGTTGCCGACGACTTCGGTATTGCGATTCCAGACGTCGGAAAGTTCAAGCCGATCGGCATGGGTGCGAAACAGTTCGGCCAACGAGTCAGACCAGAGCAGGTCCGCGGTGGACATCGGGCCGTTGGGGCGCTCGACGATCACGGCCAGTTCGCTGCGACCGTGCTCCTGGGGAAAGGCTTCGTTGAGCAGTTGCACGCCCCGCGAACTTGGCATCGACGCGGGCAGATAAGCCAAGTCGCCGTCGTGGGTAACATCGTCCCAGCGTGGCGCGATCAGGTGCAGCCCGACGGCGAGTGCGATCCACAGCGCGACGACGGACCGGCCATGGCGCGAAACCACCGCTCCGAGTCCTTCGAACATCGTCTCCCGAACTCCGCGGTCCAATCGAGTCGACCCATCAACGCCTGGAGAAGACGCTGCCCCCTTCTCCGGCTCCCCATCCTAACGCGGGAGCCGGCCGGTGCAAACTGCTGGTTTGACAGGTTGTATCGCCGAGACCTGGCAATGGCGTTCGATGGTTAGCGCGATCGGGCGGGAGGTGTGGCCGCTTGCATCGGGCGCCAGGCTCCCAGTGGCGTTACATGGTGGCCTGCTGGCACCGCCAGGATCGAGACCAGCCTCAGCGTTGGGCCGTCTGGCGCCGGGCCGCTTGCAGCCCGGAATTTAGCACGGTGTCGCCGAGTCGCTCATTCACTTCGGCGGCATCGGCCTGGGAAACTTTGGCCGTCCGCTGCACGATGATGTCGGGCTGTACGCCGACCATGTTGATCGGATGTCCCTGCGGCGAAAAGAACTTGGCCGTGGTCAGCCGCACGCCCGAGCCGGCGATCGAGAGCGGGAAGATCCCCTGGACCGAGCCCTTGCCGTAGCTTCGCTGGCCGACGATGTTGCCGCGGCGGTGGTCGCGAATGGCACCGGCGAAAATCTCGCTGGCGCTGGCACTGTCGCCGTCGATGAGCACCACCAACGGAACTCGCCAAGTTCCCGCCTTGTGTGCCGTGTAGTTGTAGTCTTCCAGCGGGCTGCGTCCGCGGGTGGAGACGATCACGCCCTCGTCCACGAATTTATCGGCCACCTCGACGCTCGCGGTCAGCAGACCGCCAGGGTTGCCGCGCAGATCCATGATCAGGCTCTTCATTCCCTCGCGATGCAGCTTCCACATGGCGGCATCCAAGTCGCGGCTGGTCGTCTTCTGAAAGCATGTCAACTTTAGATAGCCAACGCCCGCTTCGCGATCGATGATTTTGACATCGTCGATGCTGGGCACTTCGACGTGCTCGCGGCGAACGGCCAACCGGCGGGCTTGATCGGCTTCGTTGAGCACCACGACCTGCGCGATGCTGCCTTCCGGTCCCTGCAGCAGGTCGGCGGCCTGGTCGGTTGAGAAGTCAGCCGTAGCTTTGCCGTCCACTTCGGTAATGCGGTCGCCGGCACGAATTCCTGCCCGTTCGGCCGGACTGCGTGGGATGACCTTCACGATCAAAAGCGCGCCGTCGTCGGCCTTCAACTCGATGCCCAGGCCGACAAAATTGCCTTCGATCTGCGAGTAGACGTCGGTCAGTTGGTCGCTGGTCAGGTATGCCGAGTAGGAGTCGAGCGCGCCGATGGCGGCACATGTGTATTCAAGCGTGATCGCCGTGGGCGACATTCCCAACCGTTCTTGAGCATAGCGGGCGGTGGCCGAAACCGTGTCGATCGCCTGTTGCCGAGTCTGAATGCGGCGGCCGGCGGTAAACCGGCCGATGCTATCGGAAAACGCTTCGAGCTCGGCCTGCGAGCGGCCGGTCAGGTGTCGTGTTCGAAAGTTCTTCTGGTGTAAGGCTACTTGCAAGTCCTGCGTGCCGCGGGCCACGAGGGCTGCCCAGTCAGGTGCGGCCACGTAGTGCGTTTCTACCTTTACCAAGACCTCGGAATAGAGGGCCAACGCCTGCCGCTCATCGACCCCGGTGAGGGCGCGCAAAAAGCTGGTATCGTTGTAGCGCCGTCCAAGGTCGTAATGAATCTTCGCCAGGTTGTGGCGGTTGCCCAGCGTGGCGTGGCCCGGGTATTCACGCAGCGCCTCTTCGTAAATCGCCAGCGCTTCGCCCCACCGCTGCTCAATTTCCGCCTGCTGGGCACGCTGAAGCACGCCGTCTAGCTCGGCGACGTTTGTTTGCTCGGGCTGAACGATCCGAATCTGCGTCTGGGCAAACGCGGGTACCGCCAGCCAGGAGAGCAGGAGCGCAAGAAGAAACCACCGCTGGGTGAGCTTTTGCATGGGGCCTTCCGTTGTGATGCGTCTCGCGAGTGCGCGCCGCTGTCCGCCGGCGAAAAGAGCCGGTTCCTTACTCGAAAGGCCCGGCCGCGTGACAGCTCGCTGTCGCTCGTGTTGTCGAACCAACGCGCGGCCGGTAGGTGGGTCGAGAACGCCGGCCAAAAACACTATAGGCCACGAAATGGCAGTGGTCAAAAAACGGGGCAAAAGATTTTTCCCACGGTCTCGCCGGATCCTCCGCACAATCGTCACCAAGGGGTGTACGACGCGATGGCTCTTGCGGTTACGGCCAGAAAATCGCTTTCGCGGGAGAGACAGCCGGCAACGGTTTTGCCCGCTGCGCGCACTGGACAGCCGCTCGGCGAGCTGTGAGAACCGGCGCGATCGACACCGGCGGAACCGGCGTCAAACTGACCTGCGAAGCCATTCCCGCTGGACTCAGGTGTCCGGTGATGTCAAATCGTTGGTGGCTAGATGCTGACGGGCCGCCGCCGGCGAATCGACTCAGTTTGCTTCTGGCAAAGCAACACGGCGTCGCGTGCCAATTGCCCATCGAGCAGCGCCGAGGGGCGGCCGCTCTTGACGGTCTTTGCCGCTTCAGTCAACTCATCGACGAAGGCGTCCACGGGGTCGGCGCTCTTCATCGTGGGGCGCTCGACCTTGCCGTTGGCTCGCAACACGGTCAGCGGCATGCTGACCTCCGGCTTGTCGTCGATCACAGAAAAGTCGTAAAGCAGGGTGGCTTTTTCCAGGTGGATTTCGAAGCCGACCGAGAAGCCTCGCCCCTGCTGATGGATCACGCCGCTCAGGGCACTGACAACGAGCGCGGGATCATCGAACAGGAACTGAGAAACGAAGTACTCGGCCACGTCACCCCGCATGCGGCCGCTCGTCATGACCGACGTTGGCATGCCGCACAGCAAGCGGATGTAGTGTGCATCGTGGACATGCAGGTCGAGCATCGGTCCGCCGACCTTCTGCGGATCGTAGAAATCCTTGAGCCACTGTGGGTCGGAGATCACTCGCTTGAAATGCCCCCCCAGCAGCCGGCCGTACTTGCCGCTGGTCGCCGCCTTGTACGCGAAGGCGAATTCCGGGAAGAATGGCAGCACCTGGCCGATCATCAGCTGTTTGCCAGCGGCCTGGGCGGCTTTGACCATTTTCGTGGCATCGGCGGCGGTCAGTGCGATTGGCTTTTCAGAAAAGACGTGCTTCCCGGCCTTGAGCGCTGCAATGGCAACCGGAGCGTGTGCCGCCGGCGGCAAGCAGATGTCGACGACGTCAACGTTTGGATCAGCCAGCATCGCGTCGAGCTGCTCGTACTTGGCGATGCCCCTCAGATCCATCTTTTTGCCGGCCGGACCAAAGTTGCCTTTGATCGCCCGCCAGTCGCCGGCGAGTCGCTCGCGCTGCGTTTCGCACAACGCGACGACTTTCGCGCCGCGAACCTTTTGGTAGGCCAGGTAGTGAATCATGCCCATGAAGCCGATGCCAGCGATGCCCACGCGAATCATTTGCTCATGTACTCCCTGGTGCCGAAGCTGCTTGAGGTCCGCCCGACGTAGTCTAACGTGCGGCCGCTTCTTGTCGTGCCATGGTAATCAGCATGGGGTCGGGAAGCGACGCCGCGCCGACTTGCCGCAGCATATTCATCACCTGGGCCGCCGTATAGTGGGCATGCGTGCAAACGTGCAGCAGAATGTCGAGTCGCTTCGTGGAAAATCGCGCACGCTGGAGGCTACTGACCTTGAAGACCGACTCGTTGAGTTCGCTCTCGGCCAGTTGCGCCAGATAGGCCCGCCAGCGGTCGTCGAGTTGCTCCCATGACGAGCGAAGTTCGGCCAGCGACTTCAACCCTCCTTCACCCTGCTGGTTACCTGGTAGGTCGTCAGCGCGGTCGCCGGGGAGTACGGGAGCTTCGTCGCCGCCGAGTGTCGCCAGCCACACCCATTCGGCCGCGTACATGTGCACGAGCGACCGCCAGAGCGTTCCTTGGCCGATGGCGAAGGTTCTTTGCAAATCGTCGTTCGAAAGTGTTTCCGCCGCAGACAGCAACTGTGCGTTCACCCACATTCGGTGTTGGTGCAGGCGGCGGATGACGTCGAGCGCTTCCATGATTGACCTTTCTGTGCCTGGAACAGCCGCTCAGGCGGTGTTCGGCCAGCGACGTGTAGTTGGAACCGAAAGGTTCGATATACTACTGCCGTCACCAGCTGGCAAGGGACGGGTCCGGTTAGGTCTGTTCGCAAAACCTTCAGGAGCAATAGGCATGTCGACCGACACGTGGTTGCTGATCGCGATCCTCGTTCTGGCGATCATTTCACTGTTCGTTCGAGGTGGCGGAGATTCGTCCGGCCGGCTGGCGGCACTCGATCACAAGCTCGATCTGATTCTCAAGAATCTGGGCATTGATCCGCACGAGGGACTTGATACCCGGATCGTCGAATTGGTTCGTGGCGGCCAGAAGATCGAAGCCATCAAGCTCTACCGATCGCAAACCGGGGTGGGTTTGAAAGAGGCCAAAGACTATGTCGAAAGCCTGGGGATGTTTTTACAACGGATGCTCTCATCCTGAACCAACGGCCGAACGATGGAACCTGTGAGTCGTAGGTGAGCATTCACACGGAACGGTCCGTTTCGTTGAGTGGCAGAGTCCGCCATGGTACGCTAAAAGCCGCATTTCTGACCCCTCTGGGAGAGCGTGTGATGCTGCCTCGTCATGTGCCGCGCGGCACTGCCACCACTCGCCGAGCATTCTTGCAGCAAGCCGGGGGAGGTTTCGGAGCAATTGCCCTGGCTTCTTTGCTTGCCCGTGAGTCGGTCGCTCGGGCGGAAACCGAAGCAATAAACCGGCCGTTAGCACCGAAACCGCTCGCACGCTACTCCCCGGGCCAAGCGAGTCATCTATCTGTTCATGCATGGCGGACCGAGCCATGTCGACTTATTCGACCCGAAGCCAGAGCTCGAAAAGCATGCCGGGCAACCATTGCCCGAGAGCGTTGGGCCCGTCATGACGCGGCGGAAGGTAGCGGCCAATCCGCTGCTCGCGCCGGTGAAGCCGTTTCGTCCGCGCGGCCAGTCGGGGCTCGAGATCAGCGACTTTCTGCCGCAGATGGCCGAAGTGGCCGACGAGCTCTGCGTCCTGCGGTCGTGTCATGGCGACAGCGTGAATCATCCGCAGTCGGTGTATCAGATGAACACCGGCAGTGTGCTGATGGGTCGACCCAGTCTTGGGAGTTGGGTGAGCTACGGGTTAGGGACCGAAAACGATAGTCTGCCAGCGTTCGTCGTGCTGCCTGATCCTGGCGGCGGCATCAAGGGAGGTCCGGCGGCCTGGGGCAATGGATACTTGCCCGCTACCTTCCAGGGTACAACGTTTCGACCCGGTGCCGCGCCGGTGGTCGATCTGCGCCCGCAGCGGTCGATCGGGAGCGTCCAGCAACAGGGCAGCATCGATCTGCTACGGGATTTGAATCGCAGGCACGGTTTGTTGCGCGATAATCCAGCGAATCTGGATGCCCGCATCGAGGCGTACGAACTGGCGTTCCGCATGCAGGCGGCGGCGCCGGCGGTCGTCGATCTAGGTGATGAAACGGCAGAGACGCTCGCTCTCTACGGAATCGGCGAGAAACAGACCGATGAATTCGGCCGTCGCTGCTTGTTAGCCCGCCGGCTTGTCGAGCGAGGCGTGCGATTCGTGCAGCTCTACTCCGGCGACACCAACGGCTGGGATGCCCACCACGACGTATTACAAAACCACACGGAATACTGCGGCAAGACCGATAAGCCCGTGGCGGGATTGTTGCGAGACTTGCGGCGGCGCGGCTTGCTTGACGACACGCTGGTTGTCTGGGGCGGAGAGTTTGGCCGCATGCCGATGAGCGAACAAGGGAAAGGACGCGACCACAATCCTTGGGGCTACACCGTCTGCCTGGCGGGCGCCGGCGTGCGCGGCGGCTTTGCCTACGGCGCCACCGACCCGTTCGGACTACGGGCAGTGGAAAACAAAGTTCATGTCCACGACCTACACGCCACGATCCTGCACCTGTTGGGCATACAGCACGAGCAGTTGACCTACTTGCACAACGGCCGCGACGGACGACTGACGGACGTGGCCGGTCATGTCGTGACGGAGATTCTGGCATGAACCTCCGTCGCGTTGTCAGCCTGCTGCTCGTGTCGGCCACGGCGTGCTTCGCAGCCGCCGAGCGAGCCTCCGCCGCACACGAGTTGGAGGAGGTGCCAATCACGGAAAGCGAGCGGCATCATTGGGCCTACTTGCCGCGAGCGAAAAGTGCTGTTCCGCAAGTTGCCGATCAAGTTTGGAATGCATATCCGATCGATGCGTTTCTCAAAGCGTCACTCGATGCAAATTCGATCGAGTCGCTGCCCGCGGTGGGGAAGGCAACCCTCTTACGACGTACCTACTTCGATCTCGTCGGACTGCCGCCGTCTCCCGAGGAAGTTTCAAGGTTTTTGGCGGACGATTCACCTGGCGCTTACGAAAAGGTCGTAGATCGGTTGCTGGCCTCGCCTGCTTATGGCGAGCGCTACGCGCAGCACTGGCTCGACCTGGCGCGATTCGCCGAGACGGACGGTTTCGAACATGATTTGCTACGGCCGAACGCTTGGCGGTACCGCGACTGGGTTATCGACGCACTGAACCGCGATCTGCCATACGACGAGTTCGCGCGCTTGCAACTGGCGGGAGATGAAATTCACCCACACGATCCGAATGCCGCGATTGCCACGGGCTTTCTGCTATGCGGGCCGGATATGCCGGACATCAACTTGCAGGAGGAGCGGCGGCACGTTGTGCTGAACGAAATGACCGCGGCGGTCGGAAGCGTCTTTCTGGCGATGCAGTTCGGTTGTGCCCAGTGCCACGATCACAAGTACGATCCAATTCGTATTCAGGATTTCTATCGTTTGCGGGCGTTTTTCGAATCGGCGGAGATCTTTCGCGATCACGCCATTCCCATGCCCGAGGAATTGGTCGCGCGACGGGCCGCTGAGGAAGCTCGCGATTCAAAGTTCCGCCTGGCCGCGGCTCGGCGCGAAGAACTCGAGGCTCTCGGCCGGGAACTGGTTCGTGAAAAGAACCCTGACGTGCGTCCCTCGCTCCAGCAAGCCTTGGCCGAACTCGACGACGATGATCGCGAGGACTATGGCGGGCTGGTCAAGTTGCTCAAGACCGCGCCGCCGCTGCCGGAATTGCCAACGGGACGCGTGATGCGGCCCGGCAAGGCCCGGACAGCACATTTGTATTTGCGTGGCGATTTCCGCCGCGAAGGTCCCCTTGTCGAGTGTGCCTTTCCGAGCGTGCTGCGCGACGAGGGCGCAGCTGTCGTTTCGCCAGAACGGCCACGCAGTGAGCTGGCGCGGTGGCTCATGCAACCAGATAATCCCCTGGTGGCGCGCGTGATGGTGAACCGGCTTTGGCAATGGCATTTCGGTCGCGGTCTGGTGGCCACGCCGAGCGACTTCGGCACGATGGGTGCAGTGCCGACGCATCCCGAGCTGCTCGATTGGCTCGCCGAGCGGTTCATCGATGATGACTGGAGCATGAAAGAGATGCACCGGCGGATGGTGACCTCGCGTGCGTATCGGCTCGCGAGCGTACCGTATGATGCAGCCTGGTCGGACGAACAGATCGCGGCGGCGCGCCGGACCTGGCAACGCTCGCAATCGCTCGATCCGGACAACAAGCTGCTCTGGCATCGTCCCAGCGCTCGGCTGGATGGCGAGGCCATTCGCGATGCGATGCTCGCCGCCTGCGGTAAACTGTCGCCGCGTACGGGCGGACCCGGAATTCGTCCGCCACTGCCAGCGGAAGTCACCACCACGCTGCTCAAGAATCAGTGGCAGGTCAACGGCGATGCGGAAGATTCTCGGCGGCGTAGCATCTACTTGTTCGTTCGCCGTAATCTGCGGTATCCGATGTTCGACGTGTTCGATCGACCCGATACGAACGCGAGCTGCGCCGTGCGGCACGAGTCGACCACGGCGACCCAATCGTTAACGCAATTCAATTCGCAGTTCAGTTTGGAATGTGCTCGATGGCTGGCCGGGGCTGTCTGGCCCGCCGAGGTTGACGATTTGTCTGACGGCGAAGCGCAGGCCATGCGGCAGGCATACTTGCGAGTGTTCAATCGGGCAGCCAGCGCCGAGGAAGTCGCGGCCGGCCGTCGGTTCCTCGCGGAGCAGTCCGAGCGATTGCGGGCCGAAGGCCGCGATAGCGATTCGCTCGCAATTCCGCTCGACGGCTCCAGGCCCGACGATCCGTTTTTGGCCGCGGCACTGGTCGACTTCTGCCTGGCATTATTCAATGCCAACGAGTTCTTGTATCTCGAATAGGGTTTGACGCACCTTTGCCGCGTCTCTACTTGTCTGACTTGGGCAATCGCCAGACCGTGCGCTGCTCGTCGGACTGGGGATAGGAGTAGTCGTTCGCGGGGTTGATCTTGTTCAACGCGGCGCGATCGGAATTAATGCCGCCGAGGGTCGTGCGAAACACGTCCTGAATCGTGCAGCCAACGGATGGCCCGAATGCGAGCGCCGTCGCGAGCGCAAAGAGAATGGTTCGTCGATAGCCCATGATCCCGCTTCTCCAATTGGTCCCGTCATAGGTTATCGACCACCAGCGGCGAGTTGCCGTGCTAGCATTTGCCGCGAAATCTCTGGCCTGGTGCATTTCCGATCACTTCTTCACCAGCTTGAGAAAACGGCCATAGGCTTCGTCCCAGGCGGGCGCGTCCTGGGGCTCGTAGCGATCGGGTGGAAAGCTGGCGCGAATGACCGCGCGGGCATCTTCGATCGAACCTAATTCGCCAGCAGCGATGGCCTGTACGACGACGTTGCCGATCGCCGTGGCTTCGACCGGTCCTGCGATGACGACGCGCTGACAGGCGTCGGCCGTGGCCTGGCAAAGCTCGCGGTTCCGCGTGCCCCCGCCAACGACATGGATCGTATCGATTCGCGTGCCAACCAACTCCTCGAGCCAACCGAGCACCTGACGGTAACGGAGTGCCAGGCTTTCCAGCGCGCAGCGAATCACTGCACCCTCGTCCGCGGGCACGGTCTGCCCTGTGCGACGGCAATAGTTACGGATCTCCTCGGGCATGTTGGTCGGCAGCAGGAATGCCGCATCATCGGGATCGATGATTGAAACCAGTGGCCGGGCTGCTTTCGCAAGCCGGGTCAAATCCTCCCAATTGAAATCTTTGCCCGACTGATTCCACACTCGGCGGCACTCCTGCACGAGCCATAGACCGCCGATGTTCTTGAGCAGCCGCGTCGTGCCACCGATGCCGCCTTCGTTCGTGAAGTTCAGGGCCAGGCATTTCTCACTCACGATCGGCCGCGGCACTTCCACGCCCATCAACGACCAGGTGCCGGAGCTGATGTAGCACCAATTCGGACTTTGACTTGGCGGCCCGGCGGCAGGCACCGCCGCCACCGCGCTTGCCGTGTCGTGCGTCCCGGGCAACACGACTTGTACATCGTTCCGGCCGGCTTCGGCGGCAATCGAGGCGCGTAGCGGGCCGAGTTGCGTGCCAGGCTGAGACAAGGGACCGAGGATACCTGTGGGCAGATCGAACTTGGCGAAAAGTTCGTTGGCCCAGCCGCCCGATTGCGGATCAAAGAACTGCGTGGTCGTGGCGTTGGTTTGTTCGTTCGACTTGATGCCGGTGAGCAACCAGTGGAACAGGTCGGGCATCATCAGCAGCGACTCGGCCGCGGCGAGGATCGGCGAGTTTGCCCGTCGCATGGCCCATAGTTGAAACAGCGTATTGAACTGCATGAACTGCAAGCCGGTGCGGGCAAAGATCTCTTCGCGCGGCACGACCGTGAAGGCCTGTTCCATCAGTCCATCGGTGCGGGCATCGCGGTAGGCCACCGGATTGCCGAGCAGTTCGTCGCCTCGGCCGAGCAATCCGAAGTCGACGCCCCAGGTGTCGACGCCAACGCTAGCGATCTCGCCCCAGTCGCCAGCACCGGCGGCGCGGAGGCCGCGCGTGACGCTTTGCCATTGAGCCAGCAGGTCCCAATACAAATGCCCGGCGGCCGCCACGGGGCCATTCTCAAAGCGGAACACCTCGGCTAATTCGAGCCGCTTGCCATCGAACATGCCAGCCACATGCCGGCCACTGGATGCCCCAATGTCGATCGCCAGGTAGGTCTGCCGCGCCATCAAGTTGCCACCTGCTATATCTGGGGGTGTTGCTGTTGTCTGGGTCCGTTGCCGGCCATTTTTCCGCCGGGCCACCAGAATGGCGCGCTCGGTTGGCAGCGTCAAGCGCTGGGCCAGCTAACGACTTGCGAACAAACCGGCGGGGCCGAAAATGCGATCGCCAAAATCGTTACAGGCTGAAGAACCCGGCACGTGGAGGTCGATAAAGAGGTACAGTGGCGATAGTTGACTTTGATTACTAACATAAGTATCATTCTGAGCAATCGCGGCATTCCGACCTATGGCGACCGGACACTCCACCCTCATGGCCCCCTCGATGAGCGTGTTCCCGAATCAACTTCCCATTGTGAACGAGCCCGCGAAGCAAGCTCCACTTGCCGCGGCGACACACAACGGTTTGGAAGCGACCCCCGAGTTTCTGGCCGAGCTGGCGGAACACAGCCGCCGGTTGGAAACGGCCACGCCGGTTGAAATTATCTCCTGGGCCGTCGAAAACTACGCACCCAAGCTGACCATGGCCACGGCCTTTGGACCCGAGGGCTGCATCATCCTGCATATGCTGGCGGCGATCGATCCGAGCACCTACGTGTTCAATCTCGACACCGGCTACCAGTTCAAAGAGACGCTGGAGCTGCGCGACCGGATCAAAGAGCGGTATGGGCTCGAGGTGGACTACAGGCGGGCCGAAACCACGGTCGAACAATACGAGGCCGCGCACGGCGGTCCGCTGTATAAGACCAACTCGGATCAGTGCTGCTTTGATCGGAAGGTGAAAGTGCTTCGTGAAGCCGTCGTGGGTTGGCAGGCCTGGATGAGCGGCATCCGCCGCGACCAGGGCACGGGTGATCGGGCTGGTATTCCAATCGTCGGTTGGGACAAAAAGTTCGGCCTGGTGAAGATCAGTCCCTTGGCCAATTGGACCAAGAAGGACGTCTGGAAAATGATCACCGAGCACAACATCCCCTACAACCCGCTGCACGATCAAGGATACACTAGCATCGGCTGCTGGCCGTGCACGCGGGCGGTGATGTTTGGCGAAGACGAGCGTGCCGGCCGCTGGAGCGGCTCGGCCAAAAAAGAGTGCGGCCTGCACACGTCCGACTAGCACGCTCGGCCCACGACGAGCGCCGCTTCTCCATGCGGCCGATTGCGTTGATGCTTTGCCCCACGCGACTTCGGCTTCGATCCGGCTATGAAAGTATCGGCCAAGACTGAATACGCTTGCCTGGCCATGCTCGAGTTGGCCGCCCACTACGGTTCGAACGAACCGGTGCGGATTCGCTCGATTGCCGAGGAACACGGCATCCCCTCGCGGTTTCTCGTGCAGATTCTGCTGCAGCTCAAAGGCGCCGGCTTCGTGTCGAGCACGCGGGGAGCCAGCGGCGGGTATCAACTTATTAAGCCGCCGGAGGAGATTTCGCTGGGCGAGGTGATGGCCGTCATCGAAGGGCAGGACACGGAAGTTACGAGCACGACGAGCCCTCGCTCGTCGACTGCCCGCGTACTGAAGGACGCCTGGCAAGAAGTGGCCAAGGTGGAATACGACGCGCTGCGTGCGATCACGTTCGCCGACCTGGTGAGCCGCATTCAGCGGCAGAGCGAGAACATGTATTACATCTAGGGCTGCTCGCATCGCTTTGACGACTCTGTCAAGAAAACAGAAGGTCAGGCCGAGGCCTGACAGGCAGACTTTCCGACGATCCCTGAGCCCCGAAAGGGGCAACTGTAAGCAATTAAAAACAGGATGTTGATAAAAAACCACCAAGGGCACAAAGGACGAATTGAAAACAAAAAAACCAAACGCCAGCGCGCAAGGGTGCGCGCGGCGTTTGGTTGGACGCTTTTTAAAAATAGAAGCGTGTCGTGCTCGGTTGAGCCGGGATTGGACTTTGAAAGTGGTTAATGGTTGGTCACTCCTCGGCCATCGACCGAGCGGCGCGACACGCGGCATGCAGCACGAAGCACTCGTTTTACCAGTACGTCAAGTGACGGCGGCTTCCGCCACCGCCAAGCCAGGCTAAAAAACCTTCGTGCGGCAAAGACAGCCAGACCTGCCGCGCAAGTTCGCAGCGCCGTGGTACCCCGGCGCCGTCGTTTTGCGGCAAGCGGCGAACGTGTGAACGCAAGCGAACCCCGTAATCCTCGTGCCGCCGAAACGTGTCGGCGGGGATGGGCAGGTTCCAAAGACAAGACAACCAAGGTCCCAGGCTTGTTGCTCGTCCACACGTCGCAGGCCATCCGACCGCGGGTGAGTATGCCGCAGGTGCTGGCCCGATTTCAAGCGCGAGAATTCGTAGCATGAGTTATGGGAGATCTGGCCTCGAAGTGGGATCGGGATCGACCAAGTTATCCCTTGCCGGCCACTGGTGATTGTGCGGATCGTATTTCGCGAAATGTGCGTTCCGATAGAGTTAGTTGGTGCCCACCGGTTTGATTGACCGGCCCCATGTCGTTAGTTACAGTAGGGGGCACATTACCACACGCTAGTGCAAATCGAGCGATGCTACTGCCCTTGCTTCGCTTCGTACCCAACGACGACGATGCCCGAAAACGCCGGGCCGCTTCCAGCGAAGGGGTCAGGCCGTTGCACGGTCGAGGTTCCAAAATGCGACCGCGGGTCGGCATTCTTGGGCAATGCCGATGACTAAGCCCGAAAACCGTCAACGCACGGACGACACCCATCGAGAACGCGCCAGGCGGTCCTCCAGTCGCTAAGCAAAGGCAGTTTGAAACACCATTGGCCAGGTTGAATGCATGGGGTTCGCAATCATGCTGCGTCGGAATTTAGTTACATCGAAGGTCCTTGGATGTGCGGCGACTCTCCTCTTTATTTTCGGCACTCGGACGACGTCAATCGCCGAGGTGCGCGTCGATCTTGACCTGCGCGCCGAGAACGTCAACGGCGTGACGACTTACCGAGGCTATGCCTATCCGGAGTTTTTTCCGGGTGGCCAACAGTTGGACTTTGCGTCGGGCGAGATCGTCAGCCAAGACGGTCAATATCGAGTCCATACGGAATACGGAGGTTGGACGTTCGACCCCCCGCCCGCGTTCGTCGACTTCAACCAGTTCGTGACCTCGCTCGACCAAGCCTGGTACTTCAACATCGACCAGGGACTTCCAACCGAGCGGCACTATCAAATGACACCGAACTTGGGCTTGCTCACGGCCGCGGACATCGCACCGCCTGTAATTCTATCACCCATACACAATTCGAACGTCAGCACGCCGACTCCACACTTCGTACTCGATCTGCCGCCCGGCCAATCTTTTACCGCACAAATGGGCGATCCCCTTCACAACGTGTTGTCGACCGTCATACCGGCCGGCACGACTGATTGGTCGCCGTCCGTGCCGCTCGTCGTCGGAAAGTCGTACATTCTGAACATCTACAATTCGAGCGTCCGTTTGGATGATATGGGATTCAACGTTCCAGTCGACAGCGAGGGTCACCCGCTGCTCGGCTGGGCCAGTTCCGGGCGCCCCGACGTTGAAGGCATCGTGCGCTTCGTGGCGGTCGTGCCGGAGCCGGCCACCCTGGCCCTGGTTGTCCCTGGAGCTGCGCTGTTGCTTTTGCAGCGACGGCGGCATCAAAAGATGCTCGAGCGTCCGGTGCGTTGATCGCCGCCGCGATAAACGGACGACGAGTGTAACGGAAAAATCCGGTCTTGATGGCCCTGGAAAAAAAGAGCCCAGGGAGAATCTCCCCTGGGCTCTTTTCGGATATCGAGCTGCGTATCTACTAGCCCGCCATCGCTTCGGCGAGGATCTTCGATGTGCTTTCGCGCATTATCCGCGGGTCGACGGTTTTGCCTTCCAGCAGGGTCTTGCGGACGTCTTTGCCGGAGATGAAGACGGGCTTTTCGTCCTTGTGGTTTTCCATCAGGTCGACGCGGCCCAGCGACTCGTAATAGGCGGCGAAGCCGACTTTCACCGGATGGATTTTCAGATCGCCCTTGAGGTTGGAGAAAATCTCCTGGGCGTCGAAGTCGCCCCAGATGGCGGTGCCGTCCGCGTAAGGGGCGTCGGCGTGTTTGCGGCCGATGACGATGTCGGTGAAGCCGTAGTTCTGGCGGTAGATGCCGTGCATGATTGCCTCTTTCGGACCACCGTAGAACATCTTGATGTCGAGTCCCAGCAGCAGCACCCGATCGGGCACCGACTCGCCGCGCGGCCCCCACAGGGCGGCATCGCTGTCGCCCTCGCCGAGAGCTCGGTTGTCGATCAACGCTTCGTAGGTGTGCATCCGCACGTCGGCATTGACGTCGTCTCCCTTGGTTTCGCCGATCAAGGGGTTGAGCGCGGCGCCGGCGTTGTGGCCTGCCTTGAGGAGCGTCTCCAAGCCGTAGACCAGCGCGTACTCGTGGGCGCGGTGCAGCGGGTTGCGGGTCTGGAAGGCCACGACGCGATCCCAGCCTCTTTCGGCCAGCAGCTTGCGGACTTCGCGCGGCGAGAGCACGTACTTGCCGAACTTGGGATTCTTGGGCTGCGGCAGGACGTGGATCTTGCCGCCGATGAGGTGTGTCTTGTCGGCGTCCCCCTTGAGCACCATGTCGGCGCCGGGGTGATCGGTCCGCTCGGTCAGGTAGACGCTCTTGATGTAGCGCGGCTTGTCCCACTCGAAGACGTCGGTGACGTCGAGCGTGGCGACGGCTTCGCCGGCCGAGTTGGTCAGCGCGACGGTCTGGCCTTTCTTGAGCGTGGCGGCCAGTTCCGCCGTGACGGGGAGCGACAGGGGAATCGTCCAGGCGTACAGCTTGCCCTCGTGCTCGATCACCGATTCGTCGAGCACGCGGTCGTAGGCGGCTTTGTCCATTGGGCCGGTCAGCGGGCTCAAGGCGCCGTCGCCGAAACGATAGACTGTCGAAAGATCGGCATCCGATACCGGCACCTTCGGCAGACCGGCCGCGGCCGCCTTGAACGCGTCAATTTCACCCGCCGCAACCGTACGGCAAACCGGTTCCTTCAGTCCCCCATGAGGGGCAATCAAATCCGACATGATGTCGATCCTTCCCGTGAAGCTTTGGACTAGTACAGTGGTTTCGTGCGAATATTCGCGGCAGGGCTAGTCGCCCCAGAAACGCCACGCCAGAGGACCTCCGGCAGGCGACTTTGCGGTGTGGGAAAGACAACCAGTATAGGGAGCGCCGCACAGGCCCACAAGGCAAGCTGCCGGCGGCGAGTAACCCCGATTCGGCGGTCGTTTGTAGACGAAATAGTCGCACGAATGCCGAGAGGACGATCTCCACTATTCGTTTGGCCGAATCGAGAGCACGACGCTTTCCGATTCGGTGCCAGCCATCGGGTAGCTGGCCACCTTGCGCATTTGCAGCCGCTTGAGAAGACCGGCTTCGCGAGCTTCGCTCCGTTCCTCGACCCAGGCCGGGCCCTTGATGACCAGCAAGCGGTCGAACGAATGCCAATGCGGGGCCAGCCAGCGAAGCATCTTCGCCAGAGGGGCCACGGCTCTCGCGACCAGCGTGTTGTAGTGCTCTTCGGCTAGCAGTTCCTGGACCGGCCGATGATGGACGGTGATCGGGAGTCCGACTTCCCTGATGATCTCGCCGGCGGCTTTGGCCTTCTTGGCCACCGAATCGCAGAGTGCCACGGAAAGGTCGGGCCGCAAGATCGCCAGCACCACGCCCGGCACGCCGCCACCGGTCCCCACGTCGAGCACGCGTTCGCCCGGTTCGAGCAACGGCTCGAGTTGCAGGCAATCGACGACGTCGCGGGCGACGAATTTCTCGTAGTCGGTATGCCGCGTGAGGTTGAGCTTCTCGTTCCAGGCCCACAACGAGCGGCAATAACGATCGAGCGGTTCGATTTGCTCCTCGGGCAGTTCGATTTCGTGCCGCGCTAAGGCTGCCGCCAGCGTGTCGGTGGTAGTTTCGTTCAAAGGTGTCTCACGGTGAGTGGCCAGTGGGGAGGCACGCCGATTGTTTCTCGCAACGCGGGCGCTGGCAACCCCCGACTGGCCATGTCGCGCATTCAACAGCACTCGCCATGCACGGGGTTGCAGCACGATTGGGCGGCCTCGGCGGTCTTGACGGCGTACACCTTCACGCTGGCGGCGTAGTCGTTGACATTATACTTGGTCATCAGCTCGCGCAGCTGCTCGGGAAAGCTGCCTTCCGCCTGGCCGCCGTCAACCACGGGCAGCGCCGCTTCGGAGGGTCCGGCGCACAGCAACCGGCCTGGTTGTCGGCCTTTGCATAGGCGTTCAAGTCCGCGCCGGTGTCGACGATTTCGACGTGCGCGAAACCCGCCGCGCGCAGTCCCTGGCGATACTCGTCGATTGAAATAGCACCGGCCACGCATCCGACATACGCAGCCAGACTTTCGCTGAGCTCTGGCGGCAACTCTCGCTTGAGCGCGATGTCGCTGACGGCCAACCGGCCGCCGGGCTTTAGTACGCGGGCGATTTCGCGGAAAACGGCCGGCTTGTCGCTGGCCAGATTGATCACGCAGTTGCTGATCACGCAGTCGACCGATTCGTCGGCCAACGGCATGTTGTCGATCGTGGCCAGGTGGAACTCGACGTTTGTGGCTCCCGAGCGCTGTTTGTTCGTCTCGGCCAGCGCGATCATCTCGGGCGTCATATCGATACCGATTGCCTTGCCGGTGGGGCCGACCGCTTGGGCGGCGAGAAACACATCCAACCCTCCGCCGGAGCCCAGGTCGACAACCACTTCGCCCGGTTTGAGACTTGCAAAGGCGGTGGGATTGCCGCACGAGAGCCCCATGTTGGCTTCCGCCGGAATTGCGGCGAGTTGTTCGGGCGAATAGCCGAACGCTTCGGCCACCGCCTTGACGCCGGAGTGCTCGCTCGATCGCCCGCTTGTGGCCATGGCGCCGTACTTCGATTGCACGATCTTTTCGATGGACATGAGTTAACCTCCGGGAGTGGTTGATGAGAAAGTTGCCAGATTGTCAGGCATTTCCTCAATGAACTTGCGAATCTCGTCGCGGACGCGGCGATACGGAGCGAGGGTTTGTTCGTCGGTCACCGCGGTGATTGCCTGGCGTGGCGGATCGTCAAAGGCCACGTGCAATCGGTGCTTGCCGCTGGGAAGCGCCGGGCACGATTGGCGGGCCCGATCACATACGGAAACAACGTAGTCGAATTCGACATCTTCGAACTCGTTGATGTGCTGTGAGCGTTGCCGGCTGATATCGATGCCCGCTTCGGCCATGACTTGCACGGCCCACGGGTTCAGTGCATGGGGATCAATTCCGGCCGAGTAGGCTTCGATCTGTTCGCCCTTGAGGTGCCGCGCCCAGCCTTCAGCCATCTGACTGCGGCAGGAGTTTCCGGTGCACAGGAAGAGCACGGTGAGTTTCTTTTCAGGATTCGGAGTCGTGTTATTCATACGCGTAAGCGAATATAGATTGGTAAAAAATTTTAGCCGCGGCAGGCTTTGCGCGCGGCGATCTGTTTGGCGTCGGCTACCAACTCAGGAACTTCCTGGAAGCAGCAAGCCAGGCAGTCGAGAAGTTTCCGGTGGAAGGTGCCTTGGGCCGGGGCCAGCCGGTAGTAGCTCCAAAGTCCTTCCTTGCGTGCCATGACCAAACCCGCCTTCCGCAGGTAGGCCAGGTGTCGTGAGGCTTTTGGCTGCGGAACTCGCAGCACGGCGACGATGTCGCACACGCATAATTCGCCGCTGGCGAGCATATGTAAAATGCGCAACCGCGTGCGATCCGAAAAAGCTCGGAACATCAAGTCGACGTTGGGCCCGGATTTGGTTTTCATATTCGTGTAAGCAAATATAGTGGCGCGCATCGATTGGGTCAAGTGCGATTCTCCTGGCCGCTGGTCGTGACCTATCGGGGCATCGCGAATTGATCTGCCAACGACGAAGCGGCGAGCGACTGCCAGGTGGCGGCATCGACCTCGGTCCAGACACCACGGCGGAAGTGGTTCCCCAGGTCGTCTTCGAGTTGTCGGTATGGGCCTTTGTAAAGGACATGTCGCGCAGGACCGGTCGAGCTTGGAGCCCGCTTGTGGCCGATGAGTTTTGTTTCGCGACACGCGACGCCGTCGGCGTTGAAACAAGGGTTGTCGCCGAGCTTTTCGAATTCGACTTGGATGAAACCGGCCGCGGCCAGATCGTCGGCGATTTCCTCGGCGGTGGGAACCGCTTCGACGGCCACCGCGGGGCCGGGAAGGGGAGTACGGATGGTCGCGACCGACCGCTCCGCGGTTAGCTGGTGCAGCATCACACGGCCGGCAGGCTTCAGGATTCTCAGAACCTCGACCAGTTGCCCGCGACGCTGCTCGCTCGTTAGGCGGGCGTTGAAGGTTCCTTGCAGCAAGACTTCGTCAACGCCGTCGGAATCCGCCAAAATTCGCACCGGGAAGGGCTCGCCGAGTCGATGAGCCCAGATGGCGGGGGCCGGCGCCGAGCGATCGGAGGCCGCGACCGACTCGTTCGATTTGCGCGGGACCTGGCCCATTCCGCGATGCTCGAGGTCGGCTTCGAACGTATACATTTCCCACAGATTGCCGTCGGGATCGGTAACCCAGAATTTGGTTTGGCGGGCGTAGCAGCACTCGACGCCTTCCTCGCGCGAAGTGGAGATGCCGCCTAGCTCAAGGCGTTTTTGCATTGCGACGAGCACGGCGGAGTTGGCCAGCCGAAACCCTAGGTGATTCAGCTTGCCGCCGCGCGGCGTTCGCGTCGGTTCGAGCGAGAGCACCAGCGGCGGATCGGACAATTCGAATTTTGCATAGTCTCGCTGATGCTTCGAAGGGGGCTGATCGAAGAGCAAACGGAAGAAGTCGACGCTGCGCGTCAGATCGTCGACGTTTAACGAGAGGTGAAACAATACCTGGCCGTTGTCGGTTGCGGAGGCGATGACTGGAAGGGGCGATGACATGATTCAGTGCTCCCGCGAGGAGTTTCCGGAAAAGAGCGGTTCCCGGGCCGTTGGTGAATGATCGTTTTGGGGGCCGACTGCTATTGGAAGTAAACCTCGCCGCGCCCGTACTGAGCGTATTTCATTTTGAGCCAGTCGTGAAACTGGCGGTAATGGGCTTCACGCTGATGGCCGCCGTCGCTCTGGCGATTGTAACTTAAATACAATTGCCGGCGCCAGCGATTGCTTGTGTTTGGGGCGGAGCGGTGCGGAGTGAAGCCGCTGAAGATCGCCAGGTCGCCCGGGTCCAAATCGAGCACGATCCCTCGCGACTCGTCAATCGTATCCAGAGGCAACTCGTGGTAGTCGCCATCTGGAGGCGAGAGATACCCTTGGGTGTGATAGCCGGGAAAGATTTCCGTGCCGCCATTTTCGGTGTCGGTTCGGTCGATGGCCAGAATCACCGTGACGAAGCTCCGAGGAAACTCCGGCCAACTGATATAGTCCTGGTGCAGATTGTACCCCTTCACTCCCGGGCGCTTAAAAATCAACTTATCCTTGAAGAGCACCGCCGGCTCGCGGTAGAGAGCACTAAGTGGATCCACGATGCGCGGGTCGCTGGCGACATGGCGACAAACCGGGCCGATGTCGATCACCGGATCGAAACAATCGAACAGGCATTCGCCGGTACGGACGTGGTCGGACCAGCGACAGCGAATGTTGGCCGAGTCGATAAGCTCGGTCCGGCCGATGAGTGTTTCGGCCTCGGATGCCAGCGCCGCCACTTCGTCGGGCGGAAACACATCGCGCAGGATCAGGTAACCGTCGGTGTGATATCGCGTAATCTGCTCGCCAGATACGAAGGCACGTTTCGTTTCGGTGGTCATGGTTTACCGTGATGAGGGTGCTCGTGGTTAAGGATTTTCCGTCGACGCGGGTAGCTCGTCCCCTTCTCGCGTGGAAAGGCTCAGCCAGGGTCGCACGTCAATCGCCTCGTTGATGAAACGGACCGAGCCGTCGGCCAGCAGCAGGTTAACGCCGCCAGGATGCCGACTGCGGGCCGCGCGCAACCGTAGGCTGAAAAGTTGTACTGCAGACCGCCGCCCAATCGCGTGCCCAGGCAATCCGGCAGCGTGGAGTTCGGCGCGTAATAGTGGTTGTACGAAGCGCAACGATATTCGCCACTGACCCAGGCAAAGCCGCGCGGGTCCGAGACGTTCCATTGCGGAGAGATGTTACAGGAGTTCTCATTCAAAGGTGCCGCAAGGATGTACTTGTAGTCGAGTTGCGGGTCGCGCGCCAGCGGGGTTCCCTTGGGGTTTCCCAGCAGACTTTCTGACATCAGCGCCGTGTGACTCGAGCCGTCGGTAATCTGCGCCAAACGGACGCGCGAGTTGACGAAGAAGACACCGTCGGTGTCGAAGGGCGTTCCGCCATCCGCGCCGCGCCAGAGCAGGCGACGTAGTTCGTCGGTCCGAAACCGGGCGAGACGACCTGTGCCAGGTCGCTCGGACAGAGAAACAACGGGACGACCAGCGCCACGCCGGCGACATTCTGCGGAGTGACACCAAAGGTCGTGCCATACAGCGGCACCGACAAGTCGAGCAGGTTGACGGCATTCCCCTCTTCCAAGTAGGGAGCCAAATGCGCCAGTGACGACCAGCGATAAAAGGTCCAGGCCGTCGACGGAGCGTTTGGATACGGCTTCGATTCCGCTCCCGGCGGGAACGCCCGATTGACGTCGTGAAAATTCTGAGCGGCAATGCCAATTTGCTTGAGATGATTCACGCACGCCGTGCGTCGCGCGCTTTCTCGGGCGGCTTGGATAGCCGGCAATAACAGACCCACCAGAATGCCGACGATCGCGATCACGACCAACAGTTCCACCATTGTGAAACCCGCGATTGTGGCCTTCCAACTTCGTGAAGTGGGCATGGCGGGGTCCATCGCGCGGGTCAATAGGGCCGCTTGAGTGGCGATTGCGGTTTAGGAGCGGCGGGGTGGAAAAAATATTCCATCGGGCACCTTGCATCGCCCGTCGCCAGGGATTAACACTATTACGATCGTAAGAATGTTAGAGGATATGCTTTTTCTCGCCGCCGTGCAAGAAAATTCGGCGAGGGACATTCATTCCTGTCGGCAGGAATTCTGAGGGCCGCGAGCCACACCTTCCAACTGAACGAGACTTCCATGAAAAAACGCACCACGAAGTTTGGCCAGAATTCCTCGTTGACAGGCGGCGTTGGCGACAGCCCGCGCCTGGAGCTGCTCGAGACCCGCACGATGCTGACCAGTGACATGCTGGTCAGTGTGTTCGATGACACCGGCGGTCTCAGCGTGCTGCGCTACGACGATCAATTCCAGCCCGTTGCCGGCGGCGTCTCGACGAGCGCGACGGTGGGGATGGTGCAAGGGATGGCCGTGGCCGACGACGGGTCGTTTTATGTGAGCAGTTTGATTTCCGGACAAGTGTTTCACTACGACACCGCGGGCAACCTGCTGGGAGCACTGGGCGCGGGAGACGCGAATGCGGCGCCGCTGCAAGCGCCGGGGGCCTTGCGGTTTGGACCCAACGGCCACTTGTATGTCGCGGACCTGGGCGCGGCCGCGATTTTTCAATTTGATACCACTTCGGCCACGCAGCAGTATCTACAAAGTGATACGTTATCGCTGGGCTACGTCCCGGGGGGATTCGATTTTGAAACGGACGGCAGCCTGGTGGTGGGCGACCTGTATTATCAAGGCTTGAATCACTACGACACGGGCGGCAACGAGACGGTCTGGATTGAACAGTTCAGCGGCATCAACCCGGCCGCGGTGTTGGTGCGCCCCGATGGCGACGTGCTGGTCGGCGATATCACGCTCGGCAGCGACCCGCTCGCTCACCATCAGGTGGTCCTGTACGACGTCGGCACCGACAGCACCAGCCAGTTCATCAATCTCACCACGCCGGTAGGCACGGGTTCGTCGGCCGGTTATCCGCCGCAACCCAGCAGCCTGGTGTACGACGAGAGTGGCAACCTGTTGGTCGGATTGTCTCCGGACCACAATTTGAACGGCGCCATTCAGCAGTACGATGCCGGCACTGGCGCCTTCATCCAAACATTGGTTTCGAATATCGGCACGCCAACGGGAATCGGCTTTGTGCCCGACCTGGCGCCGCAGGTGGTTTCGGAACGGTTGTTCTACAATAACTCTGGCTTCGATGGGAACGGAACCGGAATCGATGCGTCGGACGACGGCGCGGTTGCCCAGGATAAGGCTGCCTTCAACGGAATCGGCACGGCTCCCGTGTCGGCGTTTTCCAGCTACTCGAAGGGCATCAATGGATTGATGGTCGACATTGTTAACGCCCCCGCGACGCTATCGCTCTCGGACTTCACCTTCAACGTCGGCACGAACGGCTCGGTGAACACGTGGGTACCAGCCGCCTCCCCCAGCGGATTTTCCGTGCGCACGGGCGCCGGGGTCAGCGGATCGGATCGAGTGGAAATCACCTGGCCCGACGGCAGCATCGCCAACAGTTGGTTGCAGGTCGTCGTCGAGGGGAACGATGCGATCGGCGGTTTTAACACCAACACGGGACTCGCAACGAGTGAAGTGTTCTTCTACGGCAATCGCATCGGTGACAACTTCGAAGGTTCACCCCCGACGCTGGTCACCACCAACGCGGGCGACGAAATTGCGGCCCGTCTCAATCCTGGTTTCTCGCTGCCACTTACGAACACCTACGACTTCAACAAAGATGGACAGGTCAACGCGAGCGATCAAATCATCGCTCGTACCAACGGCGGCTACCTGACGCGCGTCCTTGATTGGGGATCTTCGTCGGCGCCCGACGCCGCTCCGACCGCAGCGGACGACGGCAGTCGCGCCGCGGTTGCCTCGGCACTGGCTGCTTTGCCGGGAGTAAAGCCCTGGGCGGATTCCGCACTACCACGACCTGAGGCCGGGCAAGGACCGATCGCGAAGGGTCTACAACCGCGCGAGCAGTACTTTGCGGCACTAATGCTAGATTCGGCACCAGGCAGTCGGCTGGCACCCCCGACGGCTTCGGGTCTCGTGGGCGACGGCGAACTATTAAACGAACTGCTGGACGAATTGTCAGTCTAGCTGCGGTGGCGGCCAATAATCGACTTCGCGGCCTGTCATTTTGACAGGCCGCCTTTTTTGCCGCGCATCGTGAAGTCTGTCACAAACCGCTGGCCTATCTGTATTTGAAGCCGGCCGCAGCAATTGGCACCAGCTTTGCGGTAAGTAGCCGCGGATGCTTCGGCGTCGCCCATTTCACCAAGAACCGTCCCGTCCGGGTACGGAGCGCCGTCCCCGGCAGGACGAAGAGTCCGCTTCCTGCTGCCAATCGAATGCACTATTCGAGGAGGTAAATTCCATGGTTTTTCGACGAGTCAATACACTGCTGCCGGTGGCCCAACTGCGCGACGAAATGGACCGGCTGGTCCATGATTTTTTCACGCCGCCAGGCGACGGTCCAGCGGCGCGCTGGGTTGCCGATCGCCCAGCTGGGGGTTTTCCGCCGCTCAACATTTGGGACGACGGGGATGCGCTCTATGCCGAGGCGGAGTTGCCCGGCGTCAACAGCGAGGACCTCGATATTTCGGTCATGGCTGGAGACTTGACAATTCGCGGCCGTCGCGGCGAACCCCAGCAATCAGGCGTGGCCTATCATCGCCAGGAACGCGGGACGGGGCAGTTCAATCGTGTTTTGCGATTGCCCGTCGAAGTCGATGCCAGCAAGGTTGAGGCCTCGCTGACAGACGGCGTGCTGCGGATCAAACTGCCCAAGGCCGAAAGTGCCAAGCCCAAGAAGATCAAGGTGTCGTCCGGCCAATAAGCGACCGGGCGCAGCTCTTTCGAATCCAATCAACATCTGGCGCCTGGCGCCAGCAACAGAGGAGTTCCTTCCGATGACAACTGAAACTTCCGTGAAGAACGAAGCCGAGGCCGCCGAACGCACTCGCAGCGGACAGGTTTATCGGCCAAACGTGGACATTCTTGAGACCGCAAGCGAGTTGACGTTAATTGCCGACGTGCCTGGCGTGAAAAGCGAGGACATTGACATCGACTTCGAGGAAGGCGTGCTCACGATTCAGGGCAAAATCGCATCACGATACGCCGACGGGACGCGCTTTCTGCTGCACGAGTACGGGATCGGCGATTTCTATCGCACCTTTCGCGTTAGCGAACAGATCAACGTGAGTGGTGTTCAGGCCGAGTGTGCCGGCGGCGTGCTGACCGTGCACCTGCCGAAGGTCGAAGCCGCCAAGCCGCGCAAGATCGCGGTTAAGGCCGGCAGCTAGCCGCTGCTTGCGTCCAGAGTTTTGCCAAGCTCTCAATCGAAACGTATCAGAAAGGAGCGTGACAATATGAGCCTGATACCCTGGAGACACAAGCAACAGCAATCCGGCGTGCCGGCGGCCAGTTTTCGCAACGAGATGGACCAGCTGTTCCAGTCGTTTTTCGGTGAGTCCTTCGCGCCGCCGGCCAGTGCGTGGGGACTGTCGAGTTGGGGACCGCCGCTCGACGTTGAGGAAACCGACAAGGAAATCCACGTGCGGGCTGAAATCCCCGGCGTGAAGCCCGAGGAACTCGACCTGTCGATCAACGGCAACGCGCTGGTAATTTCCGGCGAAAAGAAAGAGAGCGAAGAGCGCAAGGAGAAGGGTTATCTCTACCAGGAGCGCCGCTTCGGCAGCTTCCGCCGCGAGGTGACGCTGCCGTCGGCCGTCGACCCAGACAACGTTGACGCCAAGTATAAGGACGGGGTCTTGCACATCAAACTGCAGAAGGCCCAGGAAGCGCTCGCCAAGCGAATTCCCGTGAAGGCGAGCTAACGCCAACACCAAGGTTGTTCGTCAGCGCCAGAGTTCGCCGGCCAGGCAGCTCTGGCGTTGTCGTTTCTTGGAAGCGCACGCGTCTTGGAGACGCACGCGCGGTTTTGGTTTGCGGGTTGGCGTGTGCTTGTGCATCGGCCTACTGCGGCATGGCGTCGGATGCGGTACAATGCCCCCGCGATTGAGCGGATTCCTTGTGACCGGCGGATGCAACATGACCTGGCAAGGCATTGAGGGACACGACGACGTGGTCGAGCGTTTTCGCCGCGCGATCGCGCGAGGACGCCTGGCCAGCACGTTCCTGTTTGTCGGCCCAGCGGGAATTGGCAAGCGGGCTTTTGCCGATCACCTGGCCCAGTCGCTGCTTTGCCCGTATGCCGACGCGCAGACACTGGTCGCTTGCGGGCGTTGCGATGCTTGCGTACAGGTGGCGTCGCGAACGCATCCGGATCTGCAAATCGTGGAAAAGCCTCCCGATAAGAGCGCGATTCCCGTGGCGGCGTTCATCGGCGAGGACAATCGCCGGATGCGCGAAGGGCTGTGCCACGACATCGCACTCAAGCCGTTCATGGGCGGGCGAAAAGTGGCGATCATCGACGATGCCGACTACTTGAACGAGGAGGGAGCCAACAGTCTGCTTAAGACGCTGGAAGAGCCTCCGCCGCGCTCCGTGTTGATCCTCATCGGCACCAGCGCGGATCGACAGTTGCCAACCATCCGTTCGCGAGCCCAGACGATTCGCTTTCGGCCTCTCGACGAGCAGACGCTGATCCGCGTTTTGTTGGACAAAGGGCTGGCGGCCGACCGAGCACAGGCCGAACGGATGGCTGCGTTTGCCGAGGGGAGCGTCGAACGGGCCGTGGCACTGGCCGATGACGACCTCTGGGACTTTCGCCGAACGTTGCTCGAAGCACTGGCCGAACCGCGACTGCACAGCGTCGAACTTGCGACGGTGCTCGTACCGTTTGTGGAAGCGGCCGGAAAAGAGTCCGCGGCGCGGTGCGCTCGTGCACGACAGGCGATTGCTTTCGCCGTGGAGTTTTATCGGCAGCTGATGCGCCGATGCGCGGGCGTCGCACCGGTGGGAGACGCGGAGCTATTGCGGATCGTTGAGAATGCCGCCGCGCGCTGGCCGTGGGACTCCGAGGTGGTGGCCGCCTGTATCGACCGATCGCTCGAAGCGTTGACTCACATCGATCGAAATGCGCACCAAACGACGCTCTTGGAATGTTGGCTCGATGACCTGGCCCGGATCGCGGCGTCTGGACGCGGTGTCGCCGCCTACGGCGAATGGTAATCGCGCCGGTAGTTACGCGTACGGCTCGCCCTGAACGGTAAGCACTAGCTTGCGTCCGCTGGCACGATTGCGATGTTCGCAGAGGTAAATACCCTGCCAAGTGCCGAGCAGTAGTCGACCGGCGCGAATCGGAATCGTGACCGCTGCGCCGAGCAGGGACGCCTTTACGTGGGCCGGCATATCGTCGGGCCCTTCGATCGTGTGCGTGTAGTCGAAGTCCTCCGGTGCAATCGCATTCAGTGCGGACTCCAGGTCGACCGGCACGTCAGGATCGGCATTTTCGTTGATCGTGACCGAGGCCGATGTGTGCTGGATGAAAACATGCAGCAGGCCGACGTCGATGCGTTCGATTTCGGGTACGGCGGAGACGACGCGATCGGTGATCAGGTGAAAACCTCGGCGGAAAGCTGGGAGTTCAAGCTGTCGCTGGTACCAAGCCATGGGGACGGTTTCTTTCCCGTAAGAATCGAAGATTTATGCTTCGATTGAGCGTAGCAGATGGTAGTCTGAGGCCAAGCGATGAGGTGGAGGGGTCGCCGGCGGGGCTGGCGACATACTCTCGTCGAAGTGGAATTCGCGTTCGACTGCACATTCGCGCAAGGCATGGCAGACTCAAATTGATCGGTAGATTTGGATGTGTTGCGGCCTGGCCTGCGTCAAGGGGCAAAATGGGGGGCCGAGTATTGACTTTTGAATTTTGGCAGAGACAATAAGTCGTTTTAAGTGAATCGTGTATTTTCTGCCCTGCCTGGAATTCGGATCGCCTACGAACCCACCTTTTGTCCGATTGGTTTGATCTTGCCCCTTCACCCGCCAGGACGGTTTGCGGGTCGGCAGATCGTTCTCCGAAAGGCTGACGGATCGGTTGTCTCGTTTGATTTGTATTCCAATTGTGGTGTCTTGAACTGTAGCTGTGTGTGAACAGCGAGCGGGGCAATTTTTTGTGTGTTTTGGAGGGTGTGATTCGATGCGGCAAATGCGGAACGTGTTTGAAGCGATTTTGAAGTATGGGCACGACGAAGACTTCGCGCCGTGCCAAGACGAGGATTTTTGTCCGACGGAGGCTCCGGCCGGTTCGAAGGAAAAGCTCGATGTCCTGGCCGCGCGCGTGCTGCGCGGCGAACCGTTGTGGCATCCCGAGGATCGTCCGGACTACAGCGGCTTGACCGGCGCCGTTCGCCCCCGCGAGTAATACTCGAAGAGGCTGAACCGGACTTTATAGAAAAGCACATCGCCCGACGACCCAGGGGCGATGTGCTTCTTTTTTTGCGCCGCTTCGAATGTGCGCTGCTTGAAACTTACCGCGGAGAGTTTCGCATTACTTGGCCGTGCTGGCCTGAGCCGATTGCGATTCTTCGAAAGCCGCCTTTTCGGTGGCCAGGCTGTCGAGCTTCGCCTTGGCAGCTGCCGCGGCCTCGGCGGCGGCCTGGCTGGCCTTGGATTTTTCGGCCAGCGCGGCTTCAGCCGCGGCCAATTCCGCGGCCGCTTTTTTGGCCGCTTCGCCCGCGGCGGCTGCGACGGCCTTTTGCGCCTCGACTTCGGCGGCCGCTTGAGCGGCGGCCTTGCCAGCGGCCTCGGCAGCCGCCATTTGGGCATCGACAAGCATTTGCAGCGTGGGCGGATTCGGTGGCAACCGGGCTACTTGCTTGCCGTCGGCGGCGTCCCACATGCGCACCTCGCCCAGCCAGTCACCGGCGATCACGCGCCCGGAGTTGTGGGTGATCGCCACTTCCATGGCCAGATCACCAAGCGGCGGGAACTCGCGAATTGCGCCGCCGTTGCCGTCCCACAGCTTCGTGAGGCGATCCCGACCCGCGGAAACAATTTTGCCGTCTTGGGCGAACTCCACGGCCGTTACGCCGCCCCCATGAGCGCCGATATTCTTGATTTCCTTACCGCCTTCCATCTCCCAGAGCTTAATCGTGCCATCTTCGCTGGCGCTGGCCAGCACGTTGGAGTCGGCCCGCCAGCTGACGTCGGTGACGCCCCCTTTGTGGCCGGCCAGATTCTGGTATTCGCGCGCCGTTTCCGCTTCCCAGACGAACAGGCCGCCGTTGCGGTCGGCCGTGGCCAGCAGCACGCCGTCGGGGCTGAATTCAACCGCGTAAATCCATTCCGTGTGCTTGCGGATTTCGTGCAACAGCTCACCCTCGATCGAATAAATCCGCACCACGCGGCCCGGACCGCCGAGGGCGATCCGGGTGTGGTCTTCGTTGATGTCCGCGGCGAGAACCACATCGAGTTCCTCGCCGACGCTCGTCACGCGCTCGCCCGTTTTGACGTCGTAGATGACGACGGTGCCGGATTTCGCGCCGATGCCTCCGCCCGCCAGAAGCAGCGTGCCCGAGCGGCTGAATTTAAGCACGTGCGCGATGCCTTCCGGAAAGGGGAGCACGCAGAGCAATTCGGCAGTGTCGGAATTGTAGAGCAGGATTTGCTTCTGACCGGCGAGTGCGACCAGCGGAGCCCAAGGGCTGGCGGCCAGTGCGGTGACGGCGCCGGCCCGTTCTGTGTAGACGATCGGTTGCCGCGAACGCTTTTCGGGCATCGGCGGCGGACCCTCGGGTTTGGCGCTGCCGCTGGTGGCGAGCATTTGCATCGAGGGGCCCTTCTTCACTTTGGCCACTGAGCCAGTGTTTTCCAGGGCGCCTCCCAGAATCCATTTCTTGATCGTTTCGAGCTTGGCCTCGGGAAGTTTGTCTTGCATGGGCGGCATGGCCGGCTCATCGGTGTGCGTCACCAGACCCCACAAGCGCGAGCTGTCCGGGTCGCCGGGCTCGATAACCGCACCCGACGCACCACCTTCCATCAAGGCGCCATAGGCGGCCAGCGATAGATCGCTCTTCTTGGTGTCCTGGTTGTGGCAGCTGAAGCAATGTTCGCGAAAGATCGCTTTGACGTGATCGTCGTAGGTGACCTTTTCCGGCGCGGCCTCGTCGGACACGGCCGTCGTGCAAGTCAGCACGCCGAGCAAAACGGTCGTCAGAACGACGCTGATATCAAGTAGGTTTCGGTGCATGGCTTTAAGTAACCGGGTATCCGAATTCATTAGTGATTGAAGAGGTACTCGCGCGAGTTGAGCACCGCCCACAGGACGTCGTCGACGGCCGCGCGCACGTTCGCGTCGGCGCCAACCAGGCCCTCGAGCTTCTGCAACTCCTCGGTCGTCGGTTTGCGCGAAAGGCAGGCGATGTAGATGTTTTCGATGATCTCGGGCGGTTTCTTACCGGCGTCGATTTGCGACTGTAGCCACTTGCTCTGGCCGATCTTGCGAGAGATCGTGTCGCCGTTGATCATGTGCAGCGCCTGTGAAAGCGTGGGCGAGGTGGTGGCCTCTCCCTCACAAGCGGTTAGACGTTGGGAGCGTCCAAACGACGTGAGGAAGTAATTACTGGTTTGGCCGTCGGCAATTTGCACCGCGCGGCGCCAAGCGGCAGGCCTCGGAATTTGTCCGGCACGTCGGTCACCTGACTCAGGCAGTCGAGCACGCTTTCCGCCGGGATACGGCGGATTCGAGCGTGCGAAAAATTCGTCAGGTCCGTTTCGTTGCTGGCATTGGCCTGTGATGCCCGTTGGTAGGTTTGCGAATTGGCGATGTCACGCACCAATTGCTTGAAGTCGTAGTTGTAGCTGGTGAGTTTGTCGCCCAGCGCTTGGAAGAGCTCGGGATTGCTGGCCGGATTGCTGACGCGAATGTCGTCCACCGGCTCGATGATGCCGATGCCGAAGAAGTGAGCCCACACGCGATTGGCGACGCTGGTGGCGAAGAAGGGGTTTTCGGGCGAGGCCAACCATTTGACCAGCACTTCGCGTCGATCCTTGCCTGCCACGTCGGGGGCCGGTCCGCCGAGGAACTTCGGCGCCATCACGCGTCCGCCCACGGGGTGCTTCACTTCACCGCCACCAGAGTTGAAGACGATTGTTTCGCGATAGTCGGCGCCTTGCTTGCGGCCGATCTGTGCGAAAAAGGCGGCGAAGCCGTAGTAATCGTCCATCGTCCAGCGGTCGAACGGATGATTATGACACTGCGCGCATTGCGTGCGGATGCCCATGAACACTTGGGCCACGTTTTCGGCCGTCTTGAGCGTGTCGCGTTCGATCTGGAAATAGTTCGTAGGCGGATTGCTGAACGTGCCGCCGCTGGCGCTGAGCAGTTCCTGCACCATGACGTTGAGCGGCACGTTGTTCGATATCTGGTTGGTCAGCCAGCTCGAATACAAGAACGCGCTCTTGTAGCTCACCTCGTTCGACGACTTGACCATCAGCAGGTTGGCCCATTTCATGGCCCAGATTTCGGAAAACTCCTTCCGCTCGAGCAGCCGGTCGACGAGCTTGGCTCGTTTGTCCGGCGAGTTGTCGGCCATGAACTCGTTGTATTCCTCGACGGTGGGCAGCAGCCCCGTGATGTCGATCGTCACACGGCGGAGAAAGACTTCGTCGCTGCACAATTCGCTCGGCAGCACGCGGATCTTGTTCAGTTTGGCGTTCACGAGCTCATCGACGTAATTGGCTGGCGGCGTCGTGGGGGCGGTGTAGTCGATATCCTTGGGAAGCACCAAGGCCTGACTGCCGACCGTGTAAGTTGCGAAGCGCCGAAGATGAACGCTTCGCCGCGTGCGCCGGCGGTTACCAGACCCTCGGCGTCGACGGGAGCCGAGTTGTCGTTGTTCGTCAAGAACACCGCCAGGTTCGTGACGTCTCGATCGGTGCCGTCGGAATACTTCGCACGGGCAATGAACTGCTGCGTGGCTCCCTCCCCTTCCAGCACGGCTTTCGGTGGATAGATTTCAAGCGCGGTGGGAGTGGCGACGTCGGCCGGATCGTGCGGTACGCCGGCTTCGAGCCAGCGGAGCACCGTCTGGTAGTACTCGCTGTCAGGCGCGAATCGTTTGCCTCCGGTATGCGGCACGCTGCCGTCAGCCTTTTGCATCAGCAGGCTTTCAGCGGGCAGGGCCAGGTTGATCCGGCGAAAGCCAATCTCGTGCGTGATCCGGTTGTAGTCGCCGTCGGGATCAAAACCGAACAGCGAAAGGTTGAACCCATCTTTGCCCCGAGCGGCGCCGTGGCAACTCCCCGTATTGCAGCCGGAGCGCATGAAGACCGGCATCACGTCGAGCTTGAAGCTGATTGGCCGATCCGTTGTCGCTTGGGCCACTTTGACCGGCAGCGCGACTGATTGACCCTGGTATTCCAGCGTCAGCGTCGTTTCGCCGTCGGCCGCGGGGTGAAGCGTGTTGCCTGCGAGTCTCGCCAGCGCCGGGTTGGCGAGCGTCGCCTTAGCCTCGGCCGTGACGTCCAGCGTGACGCCGTCGGCTCGGGTAGCCACGACGATGTACGATTGGCGATCGCGAGAAGTCGTGAGTTGAACGTCCGGCGGATAGGCGGCCAGCGTCATTTGCGGCTCCGGCGCGGCTTTCTCGGGTGCCGCTTCGGGCGTGGCAGCTGGCGTCGCTTCGGCGGGCGCCGGCTCGGGCGTGGCAGCTGGCGTCGCTTCGGCGGGCGCCGGCTCGGGCGTGGCGGCAGGCGCCGCTTCAGGCGCAGGAGCCGCGGCCGGCGGCTCGTCGGCGAATAATCGACCGGCGATCCCGGTCAGCAGCGTGAGGGCGAGAATCGTCCGTTTCATTGCGTGTCTCCTGCGGCCTGGGCGGCTCGCGCGGCTTTCGCTTCTTTACGTTCGAGGCGGAGTTTTTCCAATAGGCTGAGTCGTTTTTCGGGCATGGGCGCGGCCTCGGGCATGGGCATCGGGGCCGCGGCGACCGGTGCGTCGGGCTTCGGCGGCAACGGCTCGTCAATGCGCAGTTCGCCGGTTCCCAAAGTGTGCAGAATGGGCTCTTCGTTGGCCACGATCGTGGCCTGGCAAATCACCGTGGCATGCTTGCCCACCGGCGAGTTGGCCGTGGTCGCAACGGGGAACACCAACTCCGTCGTGTCCTTGGTGATTTCTTTTTCCTCGGTGGTTACTTCGTTGGGCAAGCCGAGCATTTTCACCTTGGCCGAGCCTTCAAAGTCCTTGGCCTTGGTCACCTTCACGACGATCTCGGTCGATTTGCCCTTTTCGGTCGTCGCGGCCAGAAACTCGAACGCCACGAACGGTTCGGCAACGTCCAGCGTGGCCATCTGCGAGGCGACTGTTATCGTCCCGTCGCCCACGGTCGCATCACCCAGCACGACAATCTTCCACTTGTTCACTTCAGCGCCGCTGTTGGCGGTCAGCGGAATGACCGCTTCGGTCTGGCCCTCGGGAATTGAGATTGAACCCGAGGAACCAACACCTGGCGGGTTGTAGAGCATTTGCACGTGGATCGGCGCGGTGAAACCCTCCTTGCGCTTGGCAACGATCTTCAGGCCCATCGATCCGTTGCGCACCAGGGGGACCTTCGGTTCCACGATTTCGATCGAATACTGGGTCTCGCCCGTGACCGCAGTCGCCATTCGCTGAGTGTATTGGTTCCACACTTCGATATTGTTCTGGCCACGCGTGAGCGAGGTGCGCTGATTCAAGTGCCCTTCCACCTTCAGGTTCGCATCCGCCGGTCGACCAATGACGTCGACCAGCGAGCCCGCTACCGGAGCGTCGGGGGCGGCGGTGAGCAGCACGGGGACGTCGCTGCGGTTGCCGGCCATCGGCAGCGTCTCGACCGTGACGCCCGCCGGCAGATCCTTGAATTCCAAATTCAGTTCGCCACCAAAATCGGCACGCGACGCATTGACCAACAAGGCCATGCGGTTTCCCTGTGGCACGGGGGCCACGATGTCGACGAATTGGCTTCGTTCCGAGAGGCCCAGCGTGAGGGCCGGTTCGACAGGCGTGACTTCCACGCGATACACGTACGTGGGGCCGCCCTGGCTTAGATGGTCGTTGATGCGCACCACGTAGGTATCGTCTTCGGGAATCGTTACGCGCAGGTAGCTGTCGGCCGCGCCGGCATAACCACCGACGTCGTCGTTGCCACCCACGTGTGCGCCGCCGATACGATAAACGTTGAGCACCGAATCCAGCGGCGAGCCGTATTCCCGGGCAAACAGACGGACGTTGAGCACCTGCCCCTTCTTCGCGACAAACTTGAAGCAGTCGACGTCCTTGGCTTCGCCAATCACGCCGTTCATGGCGATGGGGGCGTCGCAGGGGGTGCTCTGGGCCAGTTCGTTGTTCGGTTCGACCTCGAGCACATTGTTCAAGTTCGTCAGTCGAAAGGGAAGCGCCGACGGTGAGATGCCCTGATCGTCCTTGGTGAAGACGCCGAACTCGTGCGGGGCTTCGCCCGGAAGGGTGATTTCCTCGGACTTCGGCCCCAACACATCTCCCAGCCACTCAACTTTGACGGCCTCGCCAATTTTCCCACCGAACGGCAGTACGGCCGTCGGTCGGGGAAATCGTCCAACGTGCAGGCGATAGTGGCAGGCGCCGTTGCCGGCGAACGAAGTTTCGCGGGCTTCGATGATATAGGTGCCGTCCTCGGGCGCCACGATCGAGGCGACGCAGTCCTGGCGGACCAACGGTGCGTCGTCGGAGCGAGCCAGTTCAAATCGCTTGGCATCGAGAATCGCGACGAAGGGGTCGAAGAATGTGTAGCCCAGCCGCAGTCCTTCGATTTCGGCGGTGATCCGCTCCCCTTTTTTGGCTTCGACGGCGTAGTAGTCGACGTCTTCGTTTTCAGCCACGCCGTTGATGACCGTGTCGAGTCCGACCTTCTGCGGCGCGTTGAATTCGCTATTGGGCTCCGCTTCGCTGACTTCAGGCAGAGCACCGACGCTAAACGTGCGCAGGTTCGAGATGCCGGTGGCCGTGCGAATACGGATCTGGTGGAGCCCCAGGCGGCAATCGGCGGCGATGGCGAGCTTCGCTTTCAGCGAGTTTCCGTCCGCGGCCGGCTCGAGGCTCTGCACCGTGATCTCGGGCTCATAGAACATAAGCTCCTGGGCATCGGAGAGCCTGGCACCGCTGAAGGTGACCTCCGCTTCCTTGCCGCGTTGCGCCCCGAGCGGTGAATTGCCGCTGTAGGCGGGGGCCGCAGCTTGCGCCGCCACGGCCGCGAGTGCCAAGAAAACCATGGCCGCGGCTGGGCGCGCAGGCGCGAAATAGCGATCGAACGTGCATCAGAAAACCTCGAGTTGGTTAGGTTGAGGCATGGCAGGCTCCCGGAGCAAGCCGCGATCTCGTTGCCCGCTTTGCGAGCGTGGTAGCCGCGCGAGCCACCCCAGCGAGACCCGGCGGTTCGCTCTTAGGCCAGCAGCTCCTTGCGGACTTTGCCGCCGTCGACGATTTCAATCGGACGGTCGCCCGGCGCCATCAGTTCCTTGTCGGCGATGATGCCGAGCTGATAGAAGATCGTGGTCGCCAGATCGCGCGGATCCATTTCGTCTTTCTCGGGCTCGGAAGCCACGGCGTTCGAGGCTCCGTAGATGGCACCTTGCTTGATTCCGCCGCCGGCAAGCACCACGCTGAACACCTTCGGCCAGTGATCGCGCCCGGCGTTGCCGTTGATCTTGGGCGTGCGACCAAACTCGCTCGAGACCATCACCAGCGTCTCGTTGAGCAGTCCGGTGCGGTCCAGATCGCGGATCAGGGCGGCAAACGCCTGGTCGAATGGAGGCATCGAGCCGCGCATGCCGGCCGTGATGTTGTTGTGCATGTCCCAGCCGCCGTAAGTCAGCGACACGAAACGCACGCCGGCGGCCACCAGACGGCGAGCCATCAGCATCCGCTGGCCAGCCTGGTTCATGCCGTATTCATTGCGAATCGCTTCCGGCTCGGCCGCGATGTTGAACGCCTCGCGGGCTTTTTCCGAGCTGATCAGGCTGTAGGCCCGATCGTAAAACGTGTTCATTGCCGCCAGGGAGTCGCTCTTTTCCTTGCCGGCAAAGTATTCGTTCACGGCATCGAGCGCCGTACGCCGGCGATCGAAGCGGGCCGCGTCGACGCCGCCCGGCAAATTCAGGTCGCGAACGGTGAAGTTCTTGTCGGCCGGGTCGGAGCCCAAGCTGAACGGCCCGAACGATGAACTGAGGTAGCCCGTGCTGGAGTATTCGTTGGGCTCATTCGGAATGCAGACGTAGGGGGGCAGGTTTTCGCGGGGGCCGTATTCGTGGCTGATGACGCTTCCCATGCTCGGGTAAACCAGCGCCGGGCTGGGGCGATTGCCCGTGAACATGTTGTGCGTGCCGCGTTCGTGGGCCGCTTCGCCGTGCGAGAAGGAGCGGATGACCGTGATTTTGTCGGCGATCTGCGCCGTTTGGGGGAGCGTTTCGCTAAAGACCTCGCCGGGGATCTTGGTGGGGATGGATCCCATTTCACCCCGGTATTCGATCGGAGCGTACGGTTTCGGATCGAACGTCTCCTGGTGGGAAATGCCCCCCGGCAGGAAAATGTGGATGACGCTCTTGGCCTTGGCCTCGATAAAGTCGTAGTGCTTCTGCTCGGCGCGGGCGGCCCGCATCTGAAAATAGTCGCCGAGCGTCAATCCGAGGCCGGTCAGGGCGCCGACGGACAAAAAGCCGCGGCGCGAAGTTCTCGAGCGCAAACTCATACGGATCTCCCTAAATGTTTGAGGCCGCAGGAAACCAGGGTGTCGGTCGCGTAGCGGGTCTTCGCAGCAGTGGACCTCGGGTACTTAAAATTAAGCACCATCAAGCTTCGGTATGGGCGAAAACGCGTGTGGTGGGATGTTCGGGCGGGTTGGCCATCTCCGAGGTAACCGTCCACGAAAACGCGTTTCGCGGATCACGATCGTTCCCTCGATCAAGCGCGCGTTGATGCTAGCCGAGGAGTGCCGCGTTGTCAAATATTGGCGACATTTTATGCGTTGCGCCGGCCCGCAGTCTCGCGGCAATACCCGCTGCACAAACGGGATTCGATGATTTGTCGCCCGATTTCAAGCCCCACCGCAATCGAACGGCAAAGCCTGCCCTGGCTGAGGCTCGACGCGGGCCTGGTGACACGACTCAGGACCTCGGCGCCCCTTACAAAACGCACAGGCGCAACCATTTTTGCCCGAAAAACACTGGACGCCGCTGGGAAGTTCGGCGAAAATGGGCTTGGGCTGGGTTTAGAGGTCACATCTGAACGGGGATTCATGGGAGGAGAGACAGCAATGGCTCGTCCGAAGCAGAGGTCGCGCGGTTTCACGCTCGTGGAACTGCTAGTCGTCATCACGATCATTGGCATGCTGGTCTCGCTCCTGCTGCCAGCCATCCAAGCCGCCCGCGAAGCGGGCAGGCGCAGCGTTTGCCAGAACAACATGCGGCAGTGTTCGCTGGCGCTCACACAATTTCAAGAGACGAAGAAATCATATCCGGGCTACGTACAGTTGATCCCGACACATGATTCGACAATTCCATACATTCGGGCCTCATGGGTTGTGCCAATCCTTCCTCAACTAGAGCGAAATGACCTCTATCAGAATTGGCACAAAGTCGGCAATGTTCTTACGTCTTATTCACAGTTTGCCCACATTCCGACGACTTCCGCCGCAACGTTTTACTCGCCGATGGAAATCCTCATTTGTCCGAGTAACGCAAATCCTGACCTCGGCGGGAATCCTCTTTCGTACGTGGTGAATACAGGGCTCGCCAAAACGCCAAATGATACTTCCGTACAAGTCCCCACCGTCACCCCTAGTGGCGCGACGTACGTTCCCGAAGACGTGAATTCGGGCGTGTTTTTCAATCAATCACTTTGGGCTGGAACTAGCGCAAGCGTGCCATCTGGCGCGACTCCCGGTGGCGGTGTGAAAATCAACGCGGATTTCATCAGCACCCGCGATGGTACAACGTACACCATCATGCTCAGCGAGAACCTGCAAGCCGGCAACTGGGCTGTCGACCCAAACAATCCGACGGGAACGGCAATTCCGGAAAGCGTGACAATACGGGGTTTCTATAACACCGACATGGCCGTTCGTGAGAATACGGGGATGGTGTGGTACTTGACCGGCAACATGAATAACGAGGGGCAGTCCGGAACGCCGTCCAATGTGTACACCTCGCCGTTGACGCTTGGTACGTATGGGATCAACGACAATTCCCAAATCGTTACCGGGTCCATACAGCTGTTGTACAACAGTATGAACATTTCCAGTCCCACCGGCTTGGCGTTTTCTCGACCTTCGGCCAACCATTCGGGCGGTGTAAACGTCGCGTACTGCGGCGGCAATGCTGGCTACCTGAGTGCAGAGATCGACTACAAGGTGTTTACCCAACTGATGACTCCGAACCAGAAGCAAGTCAACATCGGAACACCCAACAGTCAGTCGGTGCTTGCAATTAATGCATGGAACAACCCCCAAGGCGGGTATCCGTTTTACATTCTCAATGAGTCGGAGTTCTAAACTCACTCGGACATTGATTCTCCCAAAGCCCAACCCAAACGCCCCGCGAAGCCAATTCGCGGGGCGTTTTTTTTCAGACGAGGTGGGATGGCGTGGCGCGAGCAATGGGCACCAGGTCTTGTCGGCCCTAGCTCGGCTTACCGCTTCGGGTGTTTGAAGATTTGGCCGCTCAGGCTTTGGGTGCCGCGGCCGCCGAAGAGGATTCGCAGCCGGACGTCCTGGCCCGCCTTGCCGGCGACTGTCAGGCGGTGCAGGCCGGCGGCCAACGACACCGGAACGAACTTCTGCTCGTACTTGCCGTCGTTGCCGCGAAAGAGCGTGCGGCCGTCGACCGCCAGTTGCAACTGGCCGAAGTGCCATAGCTGGAATTGATAGACTGCCTGGTCAGGGACCTCGAAGTAGGCCTGGAAGACATACGGCTGATCGGGTCCGACGCCGTTGGCCACCAGCCAACCCTGGTCGCGCGTGTCTTGCACCGGCACGATTCGCTGGTTGGCCAGCTTGAGGACCAGACCCGGTAGCAGGCTGTCGCGCGGCGCCGGCTGTGCGGGCAGCGGCGTGGCCGCTTGTACCGTCAGTCGCACGGGCGGCGGCACGACGCGCTCGAGCGGGCCGCGACCAAACAGCCCGACGGCCTGCACATCGACCGCACCGAGGCCGAGCACGCGCGGGTCGACCTTGAGCGTGCCTTCGTCGCCTTGGATCGTGCCGAGCAGCCGGCCGTTGTTGAGCACGACAATCTGCTTGGCGCCCGCGCGCGGGCGGCAACTTGCAACACCTGGTCCCAGCGGACACTTCCGGCTGGCCGCGTGGCCAGGACGGCCGAATGCCCGGCGTTGTCAACCACGACCGGTAGGATCGCCCGGCCTTGAGTTTCGATCGGATCATCGACCGTGGCCACGACGCGCAGCTCGTGATAGCCGTCGCACTCGGTCGTCGAGTCCCAAACCAGGTCCGCGCCGGGTTGCGCGACGCCGGCGCGGCGGCCGTCGACCAGCAGGACGTAGCGGGAAATCTTACCGTCCCTCTTCAGACTGGATTCGGGTTTTAGGGTGAGCGTTCCCGACACCTTGGCCGACGGCTCGACGCCCGCAACGGTCACTTGCGGTATGTTGGCCCAGGGCTGACAGAGTGGATCACCGACGATCAGCACTTGAGCCGGCCCGAACAACGCCTGGTAGTACGATTCGGCCAGCGAGCAACCACGGGCGTAGTGGACGAAGATATTCGGCGAGGCGAACTTTTGGGCGATCGACAAGGGCTCGACGACCGTGCCGGCCGAACCGGCGGCTCCGTAGCGGAGGAATTCGGTGAGCGGGGTCTGGCTTGAGTCCTCGCGGAGGACGCCGCCAAAGCTGGTGAAATTATCGCAGATGGCTCCGGGCAGAATCGTGCTACCGGTGGCGGGCCAGGAGAACGTTTCGACACCCGAGAGCAGGCCCTGCACGTCACCGGCCTGCATCGGCATCGCCGTGGTGACAACGCGGCTCGCGACTCCCAGTTTTTCGAGTTCGCGCATGGCCTCGGCCACCTCATCCTGCCGCGAGGTCGAGCGCACGTTATCGGTGCGGGTGAAGTAGATCGTGCCTTTGGGCGAGGTGCCGTCGGCGGCCGCGCTGCGCTTCAGATAGTCGAGAACTTCGTAAACCGAGTTGCCGCGTCCGCTGGTCACGCCCAGCATGGTGGAGAGCATGTAGGGTTGCCCGCCCCCCTCGATTAGCGCACCGTCTCGGCCCCAGCCGTACCAACTATGAAAGCCGTGACTCGGGGCGGCGACCTGGCGCGTATTCTTTTGCTTCACATTCGTGAAGTTGCGCATGTAGCGGTTCACCTCCAATTCCATGGCGAGGGGCAATTTGTTCTCTACCAGGTGCCAGAGGTAAGTAGCCGAGTTGATCGACACCAGCGGCGTGTAGTATTCGTATGGCCTGGGGTATTTCCCCTGCTTGACGAACGGGTCATAGTCCTTCGCCAGGCCGACCGAGTAGGGCAGGTCGCTCGAGTAGATTATGTAGTCGATCTGGTTATAAATGCCCCGTTTGTCCAGCGCATCGAGGACCGGCGTCAGGATCTGGTCGCGAAAGGTTTGGCCGTCGGTGCTCTCGAAGCCACCGTCCCAATTGAGGTAGTAGACGTTGATCGGCGGGAGGCGCCGCAAGGCGATGAACTGATTGGCCACGGTCAGCGAGGCCCAACTGTTGGCATTGACCACCAGGCACACGTTCTCGGGTCCACCGCCGGCGTGGGCCGCGCGGCGCAGGCAAACAGGAGCACGAAAAGCGCGGACCAACCGATGCGAATTCGCGAGTTAACGATCATGAATTCTCCGCCTGCGAGATATGGGGCGTTTCGACGCCGTCCTGCTCGATCATACGGCGCTCCCTATGCGAGAGCCAGCGGCAATTCAGGGTCGGCTGATCACCCGGTAAATCGGAGCGCCGCCGGCTATTTCTTGCCCAGTTTGCGTTGTGCCTGAAAGAAGCGCGAGAGGATTTCTCCGCAAGGCGCCAACAGCACGCCGGACACGGTTTGCGGGCGATGGTTGAGCCGCGGGTCCGAGAGCAGTTGATATAGCGTGTGAACCGCGCCGCCTTTGGGGTCGGGCACTCCGTAGACGACTGTCGGCACGCGGGCCTGCAGGATCGCGCCGGCGCACATCGGGCAGGGTTCGAGCGTGACGTACAGCGTGCAGCCTTCCAGCCGCCAGCTTTCCATCTGCTGCGCCGCCTGCGTGATGGCGATCATCTCGGCATGCGCCGTCGGATCGCGTAGCTGCTCTCGCTGGTTGTGGGCCGAGGCGATCACACGATCGTCGCGCACGATAACCGCCCCGATCGGCACTTCATCCTCGGCAAAGGCGGCCTCGGCCTCGGCCAGGGCCATTCGCATGAAGTATTCGTGCATGGCGGGACTTCCTCGCGCGGCAACGGTCGGTTCAATTTCGGCGCATCCGCGGCGGCTAACTTCGCAGGTTCAGATCCTGCATTAATTTGTCCGTCGCACGGTAAGCCTCTTCCACCCACTGGACGATCTTGGCCGGCTCGGGAGAATATTCCAACTCGATCGAGACCGTCCGGTTGCCGAGTTCCAGGGCCTTGATTTCGCGCAGGTAGGGCTCGAACGGAACGACGCCGCGTCCGGGGGGCAAATCGCCATGCACCTTGCCGTCGCAATCCGAAAGGTGCACGTGGCCGACGCGCCCCTTCAAGCGGCGAATTTCCCCGGGCGGGACTTTTGAGAGCACGAGGTGCGAGATGTCGAGGTTCGCCAACACGTTGGGCAAATCGACGTCGTCGAGAAAGCGAACCATCGTGTCGACATTGTTGATCAGCGAGAGCGGAAACGGCTCGAGCTCGAGGGCAATTTCCAGATTCAATTCGGCTGCCCTGCGTCCGAGCAGTCGCACGGCCTCGACGCCGAGCGTCCACTGTTCGGCCGGCGGAATCACCTCGCGGTTCCAGATGTATTCGCCAATCACCAGCAGCACATTTTTCGCCTGATATTCGTACGCCAGGTCGAGAAATTCCAACACCCGCTCGATGTGAAAATCGCGCACGCTCTCGTTGAAGTCGATCAGCCCCACGGCCACGCAGGGGAGTGAAATGATCGGCAGGCCCAACTCGTCGCAGCGGTCCTTGACAAGCCGCCGCTCGCGGACGTCGAGCGTGAGCGGATCGCAGAAGACGTCGACGACGTCGAAGCCAATTCGTTTCGTCTGCTCCAAGCCGAAGTCAGTAGGCTGGTTGGCTTGTACCCAGGCGGAATTGATGAGTCCGAGAAGCATGAGGTGATTGCCGGTGAAAGAAATTCAGTGAGAGAGAGCCAGCCGGGCGCGTAAAACGTTGCGATGCGTGTAATGGGGGCCTTAACCGGTGGGCAGGGCCTTCCAGTCCTTGATCGCCGTGTCGCTTACCTTCGATAGTGGCGAATAGCGAGGGTGGCGCGATTCCTTGTAGGGGTTGTTGCGGGCGGCATTGTAGCAGCAAATCAGCGACCAGCGGGGATCGGGCGAAGTGTTTTGATCCGAACGGTGCAACAGGTTGCAGTGGAAGAATACCGCATCGCCCGGATTTGCCTCGACGTAAACCAACTCCAGTCGTTCCATCGCGGCCTGAACCACTTCCATATCAGCGCCGGTCTGGTCGCCGCTCTTGCCGTGGTCAACGCGTCCCATCCGATGCGAGCCTTTCAGCACTTGCAGGCAGCCGTTTTGGCGAGTGGCTCGGTCGACGGCGATCAAGCAGCTTGCCAGCAGCGGATACAGGCAGCCGTTGTGGTACCAATAGCCATAGTCCTGATGCCATTCCCAGGCTCCACCGACCCGCGGCTCCTTGAGCATCATCTTGGTGTGGTAATGGTAAACCTCGCCGCCGAGAATCTGTTCCATGCGATCGACGATTCGCGGTGATCGCGAGAACATTCCGTACAGGTCGTCGCCAGCCTCGTTCCAAAGCGTGAGCTTCGTGATCTGGCCCGTGGCGTCCTTGCGGCCCGACGCGCCGGCAAGTAGCGCCTGGTCGCTCTTGGCGTAGTTGAGGAGGATCTGCATCTCCTGGGTGTCGAATAGTCCCGGCACGAGCAGGAAGCCATCCTCCTGATATTGGGCCAACTCGCGGGGCGTGAATTGCGTCGACGTGGTCATGATTTGGGCATCTGGCTGGTGGTTGGACGTCAGTCAGTTCGAAATGAAAACGAACTCGGGGTAACAGCGTGTGCTGGTTTACGCTACCTTTATAGCACGATTGCCGCGGCATTTCATTTGGCCCGCTTGTGTCCATGACCACGCCAAACCCGACCCAGCAGCGCGACGCGTCTGGGCGTGCGCGCTGGCTTGCCCGCGCGGCGGCGGCGGTGCTGTTCTGCTATTGGGTGGCGCTTGTTACGTCAACACATCTTCCGCGTGTGCCGGAACCGTTCCAATTTCGGCCGTCCGACAAGTTGGTGCACTTCCTGGCGTATGCGCTGTTGGCGCTGTTGGCCGCCTTGGCCTGGTCGCTCCGTTGGAGACTTGGGTGGCGAGCGATGCTCGGGCTGCTGGCGCTTTTGGCCGTGCATGGATCGCTTGACGAGGTGACCCAACCCGCGTTCGGCCGGCATGCTGACGTATTGGATTGGTGCGCCGATGTGCTCGGTGCCGCGTTAGGTTTGGGTCTTTTTGCCGCCGTACGGCAACTGCGGCAGTCAAACTAGTGGTTCGGCGTGGGCGGGCGGTAGTCGGCCAGGTCGATCGTACGGAACCAGTCGATCGTGCGCTTGAGCCCCTCGGCCAAGCGAACTTTTGGTTCCCAACCGAGATGTTCCTTGGCCAGCGTAATATCTGGTCGACGCTTGGTGGGATCGTCGGCCGGTAGCGGCTTGTATACGAGCTTCGACTTCGAACCGGTCAGCTCGAGCACCAGTTGGGCCAGCTCCAAGATGGTGAACTCGTCGGGGTTGCCGAGATTCACGGGCCCGACGAAATCATCCGGTCCGTTCATCATCCGCATCATGCCGTCGACCAGGTCGTCGCGATAGCAGAACGAGCGGGTTTGGTCGCCGTTGCCAAAGATCGTGATGGCTTCGCCGCCGAGCGCCTGGCGGATGAAGTTCGAAACGACGCGACCGTCGAAAGGATGCATCCGCTCGCCATAGGTGTTGAAGATGCGCACGATACGAATATTCACGCCGTTGGCGCGCCAATAGTCCATGAATAGCGTTTCGGCAAGCCGCTTGCCCTCGTCGTAGCAGGCCCGCGGACCGATGGGATTGACCGCGCCCCGGTAGGATTCGGTTTGCGGATGAACTTCCGGGTCGCCATAGACCTCGCTCGTCGAAGCTTGCAGCACTTTTGCTTTGCAGCGCTTGGCCATGCCGAGCACATGGATGGCACCCAACACGGAGGTCTTGGCGGTTTTGATCGGATTGAACTGGTAATGCCCTGGCGAGGCGGGACAAGCCAGATTGTAAATTTCGTCGACTTCGAGCCAGATTGGCTGAGTGACGTCGTGTCGCACGAGTTCGAAGTTGGGAAAATCGAGCAGGTGAGCGACGTTCGACTTTTGGCTGGTGAAAAAATTGTCGACGCAGATGACGTCGTGCTTCTCGGCAACCAGCCGTTCGCAAAGATGCGAGCCGAGAAAGCCGGCCCCACCGGTCACGAGTACGCGTTTATTGGCTGCCATGGGAATCTGTTATCCGAAGTTTGCGCGAGGTCGGCGTCGCCCCATATTGCGTGCAGTTTAAGCATAGGACGGTCCCAGGCATGAAGCGCCGGCCGACTATGCTTTGCGGATCTTTTCACGGCCTGTACGCACGCACTTGGTCGCATTGCGCGTATCGACGACCATCTTCGCATGTTTGACAATGAAATCGTAGTCGTACGCCGAGTGATCCGTGGCAATCAAGACACAATCCTGGCTGGCCAGGAATTCGGGCGTTAATTCCGAACTCGCCATTGCCGGCAACTCGTGGTGGCGCATCTTAGGGAGCTTGGGCACATGCGGGTCGTTATACGAAAGTTGGGCATGCGCCGCGGTGAGTAGTTCCATCAATTCGAACGAGGGGCTTTCGCGCGGATCGTCGACGTCCTTCTTGTAGGCCACTCCAAGCACGCAAATCTTGCTCCCCTTGACTGGTTTGCCGGCATCGTTGAGAGCTTCCATCAAGCGATGGATGACGTACTTCGGCATGCCGGTGTTGATTTCGCCGGCCACTTCAATGAAGCGGGTGGTCATGCCATGTTTGCGCGCCACCCAGCTCAGATAAAACGGATCGATGGGAATGCAGTGGCCGCCGAGGCCTGGCCCCGGATAAAAGGCCTGAAAGCCAAACGGCTTGGTCTTGGCGGCGTCGATCACTTCCCACACGTCAATGTCCAGCCGATCGAAGAGCATCTTGAGTTCGTTGACCATCGCGATGTTCACCGAGCGGTAGGTGTTTTCCAGGATCTTACAGGCTTCGGCAACTTCACAGCTCGACACCGGAACGATATTCACCACCGCTTTCGAATACAGGGACCCGGCGAGTCGGGCGCTGGTCGGTTCCATACCGCCCACGACCTTGGGAATGCCGCCGGCCGTGTAGTCGGGGTTGCCCGGGTCTTCACGCTCGGGGCTATAGGCCACGAAATAATCGGTGCCCAGTTTTAGGCCACGCTCGGCAAGAATCGGTGCGACGACGTCGCGGGTTGTCCCCGGATAGGTGGTGCTCTCCAGTACCACGAGCTGTCCTGGTCGCAGGGCGGCGGCAATGTGACGAGCCGTCGCTTCGACGTAACTCAAGTCGGGATCGCGGCTATCGGACAGGGGAGTGGGCACACAGATGAGCAAGGCGTCGGCTTCGGCCAGCCGCGACATGTCGGCGGTTGGGATGAGTTTCTTGCTTTGTACGCAGTCGTTGATCCACGCCGACGGAATATGGCCGATATAACTTTGTCCGGCGAGCAGCTTTTCGACCTTGCTGGCGTCAACGTCGTAACCCATCGTGCGGTATCCGGCCGCGATGAAGGCCCGAATCAGGGGAAGCCCGACATAGCCCAGGCCGATGATTCCCACGACGGCCTGCTTGTCTTCAATTGCCTGTTCTAACTCGATCGCCATCGTTGCAAGTGTCCTTTTGGTGCTGGCTGCATGCTGGCCGCCCGCGCCCGGTATGGCAAGCGGTGCGGAGTTCGAGAACGTGCGAACCCGAATTGGTGGTGTCGAACCGCCGCGACCACGCACCTCGCCGAGAGAAAGGATCGAGGCACCACCTCGGTGGTCGAGCTATTAAACATAACGTGCCCAATCTCCGTTTGCATGCCGTGCAGGCAGATTTGGGGGCAATTTTGCCGGCTTTAGCGGTCGCCCAGGCATGCCGGACTGGATGTGCGACGGCGGGCAACAAGCGTGGCCCGGCAAAGGTCTGGCAGCGGCGAATTCGCGGGGCGGGGCAGACTCCCCTTTACACTTGGGGGACCATTCTTGTACCCTTCCCGCCCCCGGAAAAGTGTTCGCCGTTTCCGACTCAGGAGCCACGACATGCGCCACTCCGCCGCCAAGCTGGCCATTCTCGCCGTCGTTCTCGGCGCATGTGCCGCACGTGTGCCCGCCGACGATTTTCGCATTGAGACCAAGGTTTACTCCGGCAAGAGCAAGAACCCGATCAGTCAGAACACGACGCTCTTTCGGGCGGGCTATGTCTACGACTACATGGACAGTGGCTCGGCGCGAATCGTGGTGTTCGATCAACGGGGAGGACGATTCGTCGTGCTCGACCCGGTAAAAAGGGTCAAAGCCGAGGTAAAGGCGGACGACGTGCGTAAATTGGTAGACGAGTTGCACGACCTGGCGGCCAAGAGTTCGAACCCCAACATGAAGTTCGCGGCCGACCCGCAATTCGACGTGGAGTTTTCCGAGGATGGCGAGCTAACGCTCTCGAGTCCCCAGATGACCTACAAGTTGCAGACCATGGCAGCACCCTCAGACAGCGCGACCCAGCAGTATCGCGAGTTCTCGGACTGGTACGCTCGTTTCAATACGATGGCCAACCCTGGCTCGACGCCGCCGTTTCCGCGTTTGAGCGTCAACGCCGAGTTGGCCAAACGGGGCTTGGTTCCCACGGAAGTGCAGCTCAATACCCGGGCCGTGTCGGCGCGCACCGAGCACTACGTCACGTGGCGACTGCTGGACAGCGACCACAAGCGGATGGCAAAAACCGCCAATCAACTGGCAACGTTCGACGAAGTCGATTTCAAGGCCTTTCTGGCCCCACCCTCCGGAAGCTTGAGCCGCCGGTAGGTAGCGCCAGAATTCCGGCGGCCGACGGGGGCTGAAACGGCCCGCGGCAGCGGTTAACATAGTGGCATTCTCGCACCCCTTGGAGTTTGCCATCATGCCCCGCTTTTTTGCCCTGCTCGCAGCCCTGCTCCTGTTCTTCGCGACAAATCGCGCAGTGCGCCGCCGAATTGACCGTTGAAGACACTCCCCAGGGCAAAGCCGTGAAGATCGACGGCCAGCCCTTCGCCGAGTACCTGGTCAAATCCGGCAGTAAGCCGATTATCTGGCCCCTGTACGGCCCCACGGGGAAAAAAATGACCCGTTCCTGGCCGCTCGAACAGGATGTGCCCGGCGAAACGGATCGCGATCATATTCATCAGCGATCGCTGTGGTTCACGCACGGCGACGTGAACGGCATCGATTTTTGGAGCGAGGGAAAAGGCCGCATCGAACATCGCGAGTTTGTGCGGGCCGAAGGTGGTCCGGAGGCGGTGCTCATTACGCGCAACGATTGGCTGAGTCCGGACGGCAGCAAGTTAATTTGCCAGGACGAGCGCAAGTTCACTTTCGGTGGTGACCAAGACGCGCGCTGGATCGACGCGGATATCGAAATCAAGGCCACCGCCGGCCCGGTCACGTTTGGCGACACGAAGGAAGGTTCATTTGGCGTTCGTGTTCCCTCGAGCATGCGCGTCGAATCAAAAAAAGGCGGAAAGATTGTCAATAGCGAAGGTCAAACGAATCTGATGGCCTGGGGCAAACCCGCCGCCTGGGTCGATTATCATGGCCCCGTCGACGATGAAACCGTCGGCATTGCCATCCTCAATCACCCTACCAGCTTCCGCTTCCCCACGTACTGGCACGTGCGAACCTACGGCCTATTTGCAGCGAATCCGTTCGGACTGAACGACTTCACGCATGGCAAGAAACATGGTGAGTACACGTTGCCCGAGGGCGAGACGTTGAAACTTCGCTATCGCGTGCTTCTGCACAAAGGGGATGAGAAGCAGGGGCACGTTGCCGAGGTGTTCGAGGAATACTCGAAATAACGGGCGGCGTTCTCACACGTGAAGAGGCTCCGATCACATCGTGATCGCCGCGGTGATGCGCGCCGTTGTCGATGGCGGTACCGTCGCAAATCCTCCGCAATCGAGAAATCTTTAGCAAACACGCTCCGCGCTGTTATTTTAACAGATTTCTCAAATTTACCCTCCTTGTTGCAGGAGCCGCACGAATTCGGCCGATAGCAATCCTGTTGGGGCACAACCCAGATTATCTATCCCGCACGCGGGCATTCACCTTATCCAAGCTCGCTGGCGATTCCCAAAGGAGAACTTAGCGCCCATGGTCACCTGTTCCGCGGTGATACAAACCTTGGACGATTTGCGAATCTACGTAAAAAACATTCTATGTCTGGAAGGTCAACTTGAGCTGGAAGCGTTTCCCTTAACCGAGCGAATTCTGATTCGTTCCGACGGTCCCTGCGGCATCTTCTTCTGCCTGCATGGACCTCGGGCCGTAAAGCTCACCGCGATTTGGGAAACACAACGCAACACGGTGCTTTTCTACGGTCAAACCGGCGAGCGCTTTCACAAGATTCAACTGGTGGAAGCGCCGAGGCTGGAGGCCACTGCCGCCTGAGGTTCATAGCGGACGACGGGCGGTTCGGATGTCTGCGGCGTGGCGTACAAGGGTCAAAAAGCACGCTTGACAGTTCCGTCGCGAATAGTATACATAACTTCACTAATAACGAACTTCGATCATACAGGGAGGTACGGTCCATGCTGGTTCTTTCCCGGCGTGAGCGAGAACGGATTAGACTCGGCGACTCGATCGTCGTAACCGTCGTGCGCGTGGCAGGAGACAAAGTGAGGCTGGGCATCGAGGCCCCGCCCCACATCCTCGTGCTCCGAGACGAACTGGAGCCTCGATCGCTCGGCGGCCCCGTCGGCGTCGACGAATCTTGAGCGTGCGAGGCGGCCGGCGGCCGCGGGCATGTACACGTGCTCAAGACGTTCCTAGCGGGCAATCCGCACGAACGTCTTCAGCACGATGCCCAGGTCGCCGGCAAACGAGGCGGTGTCGATGTACTCGTGAGCCAGCGCGATCTTATCCGGCAAGATGTGCTGGGCGTACTCTTTCGCAGGATCGAGGCTGGCAGCCAATTGCTCCGCCTCGTCGCGGTATTTAAGCGAGGCCAGGTCCGTCAGGCCCGGCCGTACCGCAAGCACATAAGCGTAGTCGTCTCGGTACATATCGACGTATCGCGGCACTTCGGGGCGCGGCCCCACCAGGCTCATGTGTCCCAGCACCACATTCAATAGCTGTGGCAGCTCGTCGAGTTTGGTCTTGCGCAGCACGCGACCGACACGCGTAATTCGCGGGTCGGCGCCGAACGTGATCTGACCCCCCTGCTTCTCAGCGTCGATGACCATCGTGCGGAATTTAAAGATCCCAAAGTTTCGAAAGTTCCGCCCCACACGCTGCTGAATGAACAGGACGGGACCCGGCGAATCCAGTTTCACGGCCAGGGCTGCCAGCAACAGCAGTGGGCTGAGCAACAGCAGCCCACAAGTGGATGCCACCAGGTCGAGCGTCCGTTTCGCGGCGTGGTAGATCGGTCGCCGCGGTGGCGCGACCGCGCGGACCTTTTTTGCAGAGGCTACGGAAGGAGGAACCGAGTCGGTCACGGTTGGGTCGCGGTCTCTAAAACTGGCGGAAGTGTTGTTGGCGATCGGCCTCGACAGGCCGCGGCGTCCAGTAGGATTGTGCCTCACGATCAAACTGCCTGGCAAGCGAGTCGTGGCCGGCGATCCGTAGAACCAGCCCGATCGGCACAATCAACAGGAAATAAATAGCCGCCGCCGAAGCATATGCAACAAGCCAGGCCAGCGGAAATGCCGCCGCGGTCCAGGCGACATACACCCAACGCATCCAATTTGGGCGCGAGATGCCAAGCAGCAAGCTCAGCAATCCGACCGCGGCGAAGACCGTTGCCGAGACGTTGTGCAGGCGGTAGGTCGCCCAGAGGGCTAGTGCAAAGCACGCGGCCGGCAGCCAAAGTTGGGCAAACTGCCGGACCTCGCGGTCCGTTGGGTCGTTTTTGAATTCAACCAGTGACATGAATTTCGTGGGCTGGGCCTTCGCTGGGTTTGTCAACGATGCACCGTCCCAGCACCAGCGTATCGATCGCGGTTGCCTGGAAGCAGCGGTATGCATCGGCCGGCGTGCAAACGATGGGTTCGTCGCGGACGTTGAAGCTGGTGTTGAGCAACACCGGGATGCCCGTCAGCGCATGAAATCGCTCGACAAGGAGACGGAAACGACCGTGCCGGAGACGATCAACCGTTTGTACACGCGCCGTGCCATCGACATGTGTGACCGCGGGAATCTGCGAACTGGACGCCATGGTTGTCTTGAAAGTCCGACAGCTCTCGACCGGATCACTCGCGGTCGACTCCATCGTGTTTCTCACGCGAGCAACCAGTTGCATGTAGGGGCTTGTACGGCCCGGCGGCAACTCGAAGTACTCGGCCGCGAGCTCTTCAAGAACGGCCGGTGCGAACGGGCGAAACGTTTCCCGATGTTTCACCTTCTGATTCAGGATCGATTGCATTTGCGGATTGCGAGCATCGGCCAGGATGCTGCGCGAGCCGAGTGCGCGTGGGCCGAATTCCATGCGGCCCTGAAACCACGCGACGACCTGGCCGTCGGCAATCCGTTGGGCGACCTTGTCGCAGAGATCGTCTTCGCGCTCAAAAAAAGTGTAGGGTGCGCCAACACCCTCGAGAAAGTCGCGGCATTGGTGATCGTCAAACTCGGGTCCAAGGAGCGAGCCCCGTTGGCCATCGTGCGGCTTGGCCACGCGCGGCTTGTCGAGCAGTTGATGCCAGATCAATAGTGCGACACCAAGGGCCCCGCCGGAGTCGCCGGCCGCCGGCTGAATCCAGACGTCGTTGAACGGCCCTTCGCGTAGAAGTCGTCCGTTGGCGACGCTGTTCAGGGCCACACCTCCGGCCAGGCAGAGTTTGTCCGCCCCCGTTTGTTGCTGCACGTGTTGGGCTGCCCGAAGAACAATTTCCTCGGTGACCATTTGGATCGACGCCGCCAGATCCATTTCGCGGTGGGTGATGGGGGAGTTTGGATGACGCGGTGGGCCGCCAAACAATCGGTCGAACGCCGGAGAGGTCATGGTCAGCCCCTGGCAGTAGCGAAAGTACCGCATACCAAGGCGGAACGAACCGTCGCGCTTCAAGTCGAGTAACTTTTCCTGGATCAGGTCGGCATAGCACGGGCTGCCGTACGCAGCCAGCCCCATCAGCTTGTACTCGCCCGAATTGACCTCGAAGCCGCAAAACGCGGTGAACGCCGAGTAGAGCATTCCCAGCGAATGGGGAAAGCGGAGCTCGTGGGTGAGCGAGATCTGATTGCCGCGTCCAATGCCCATGCTGGCGGTCGCCCACTCTCCCACGCCGTCGAAAGTCAGGATCGCCGCATTTTCAAACGGTGAGGGAAAAAACGCGCTGGCAGCGTGCGATTGGTGATGCTCCGAGAACAGTATCCGATGATGAAATCCGTTGCCAAGCCCGCGCCGAACTTCGCGCGGCACACGCAGGCGGTGCTGTAGCCAGCCAGGCAGGACGCGGAGAAACGAGCGAAAGCCGGCTGGCGCGTAGGCGAGGTACGTTTCCAGCAAGCGCTCAAACTTGAGAAACGGCTTGTCGTAAAAGCCAACGTAGTCAAGCTCGTCGGCCGTCAACCCGGCGGCTTCAAGGCAGTACTGAATGGCGTGCAGCGGAAAGCCGTCGTCGTGCTTCTGGCGGGTGAACCGCTCTTCTTCGGCGGCCGCGACGATCTCGCCGTCGACAACGATCGCGGCGGCCGAGTCGTGATAGAAGGCCGAGATGCCCAGTATGGCCGTGATGCCGCGGTCTCCCTGCGCAATTTGCTCAGGCAGCGTGCTTCGTGCACAAACTGCGTACGACTTCGGCGACGTAGGTCTGCTCGTCTTCGCGCATACCCGGAAACAGCGGCAGGCTAATCGAACGCTCCCAGAGCGGCGTGGCCACCGGGAACAGATCGGGTGTCCAACCGAATCGCTCGTGGTAGTACGGGTGCATGTGCAGTGGCCGCCAGTGCACTGAGCAGCCGACGCCTGCTTCGCGAATCGCGTCGAAGAACTCGTTGCGGTTGATCCGCAACCTTTCGAGTCGCAGACGGACCGGAAAAAGGTGCCAGGAGTGAATGCGGTTCTCGGGGATCTCAGGAAGCTCCAGGGCTTCGACGTCGCCCAACGCCTGACGGTACCAATGGACGATCTTCTCGCGCTCCTGGCGCATTGCTTCGGCCTTTGCCAACTGATGCACGCCGATGGCCGAAGCGACGTCGGTCAGGTTGTACTTGTAGCCAGCTTCGACGATGCGGTAGTCCCAGCTTCCGCCGCCGGAGTAGCGTCCCCAAGCATCGCGTGACAGACCGTGCAGCGACATCATGCGAATGCGGGCGGCCATTTCCTCGTCTTCGGTTACCGCCATCCCCCCTTCGCCGGTCGTGATGGTCTTGTTGGCGTAAAACGAATAGCAGGCGACAGCCGAGGTGCCTTCGCCACAGCGTTGCCAAGGCTGATCGGCCGACGGACGCCAGGCCGCTGGAAATGCGTGCGCCGCGTCTTCGATCACCCACAGATGATGGCGGTCGGCAAAATTTTGCACCGCCTGCATGTCCATCATCAGGCCACCGACATGGACCGGAATGATACCGACCACCTCGGGTTGTTGTCCGGCCGCGGCGGGAATCTTCCCGGCTGACAGCAGCTCTAGTTTTTGCTCGGCATCGGCCAGGTCCATATTCGTCGTTTTAGGGTCGCAGTCGACGAGAATTGGAATTCCGCCCAGGTAGCGCACGATCTCGGCGGTGGCGGCGAAGGTCATCGTGGGGACGAGCACCGCCTGACCGGCTTTGAGCCCAAGTGCATCGGCCGACAAATGAAGCGCGGCGGTTGCCGAATTGACGGCGACCGCGTGCCTGGCACCAACGGCCGCGGCGAATTCGGTCTCAAAGCGTTTGGTTGTGGGGCCGGTGGTCAGCCAGCCTGAGCGCAGGCAATTGACGACTTCGTTGATTTCTGCATCGCCGATGGCCGGACGGAAGAATGGCACTTTCATGGTTGTCTCGCCAATGGGCTAGCGCTTCTGCTGGGACATTCCGCCGCTGGGGTCGAATGCCTTCGGGAAAAACACGCCCGAGAAGAGTCCGTAGGCCATGCCCCAGGCATAGGCGACGTGCATCGTGGCGATGGCGACTGGCACGAGGCAGGCGACTTTCAGGCCGGCACGAGGAATCACCGAAACTCCCACCAGCAGCAATGCCGTCACATAAATGGCCGGCAGCGCGAATGCCACCACAGGCTGCTGGAGGAACAAGCCCACGACAAGTAGAAGCAGCATCGTCGCGAAGAACAGCATGGGTACAATTTGGCGAACGGTGGTGGGGCGGCCATGTTTTTTGAAGACCGGAATCCGCCAAAAGGCGTATTGCATGTATTGCTGATAGAGCTTGCCGATTGAATCGCGGACGTAGTATTTGTAGCGCACACGCGGCGAGACGTACGTCTTGCCGCCAGCCTTGGCGATACGGAACGACAGTTCGTCATCCTCGGTGCGCACCATGACTTCGTCAAACAGCCCCACCTTGTCAAATAGCCACTTGCGATAGGCAGGGAACTGCACGCCGTCGGCGTAGCCTTCGAAGTCGGGAAAGCGGTGCGTGGCGGTGCCGACGCCCAAGCGGTGCGACATGGCAATCGCAACGGCTTTGGCAAACGTATTTCGGCCGACGTGGTTCGTAGGCCCCCCCACGCACCAGGCTTCGGGATGTTCCTGGAATAATTCCACGCCCTGGCGAACAAAATCGGGATCCACCTCGCAATGCCCATCGACACACACCACGACGTCGCCCTGGCAATCCTGGATGACGATATTCAAGCCCGACGCGCGAAAGCGAGCCGGGTTGTCCACGAGCCGGACTTGCGGATGCTCCTTTCCGTATTCCCTGACGATCTCCCGCGTGCGGTCGCTGGACATGCCGTCGGCCACGATGACCTCGATCCGGTCTGACGGATAATCCTGCGACAAAACCTGGTCCAAGCTGCGGGCAATGAACTTCTCTTCGTTCAGCACCGGCATGGCGACCGTGACCATTGGCAGGGAGCCTGGGTCGCCGGTCGGATCGGCTTCGGCAGTCGGCTGATGACGAACGCTGTTTTCTGCCATGTTGCAGTCTCGAATCAAAAGTCGCGGAACAGGAAGATACGAGCAAGTGGCCGCTTCGCCGGCAGTTCGAATTGATCGTTGCAGCCACGGGCTTCCGTCCAGGGCGGCCCCACGACAGGCAATTGTAGTTTGTGGTTCGCGGCGAAACGAGTAAGTGCTAGGTGGCGACGGACGCCTGTTTCTGGGGTAGGTTCTCGTCCGCCAGGATCTTGAGCTCGTCCACCAACTGACCTGTGAAATATTCCAGGCTTTGCTGTTTTGATTCCTCCAACCCGCGTGCGATCAGCCGTCGGCGCAGGGCATCGTCGGTCAGCAGGCGTTCGATGGCTGCCGCGAGTGCCATGGGATCGCGTGGGGGCACCAGTAGTCCGTTTTCACCGTCGGTGACCGACGAGGGAATGCCTCCCACGCGCGTCGCTACGACGGCGCAGCCGAATGCGCGGGCCTCGACGATTGTGCGGGGCGTGCCTTCCGAGAGGCTGGGAACGATCAAGATATCATGTTGCCGGTACTGATCGAAAAGCGGGTCGCCGAATTCGAACATTCCGGGTAGCGAAATGTCGTCTCGGTAGGGACTTTGTTGAATCCGCTCCAGGATTTGAGCCTCGGTGTTGGTCGCGCGATCGGTGCCGCCAACCAACGTGAGTTTGAGTGGACGCTGCTTGCGCAACGATTCAAATGCGTTCAGCAGATCCTCGATTCCCTTCTCGGGACGCAGATACGCGACGAACAACAACTTGGGCGGTTCGTTTAGGGTGAGATCCTCCCGGGGACGCATTTCTCGCTCGTGCAGACACGAGGAAACGACGATGCGGCCGGCGCTCGCTCGCAGCAGCTCCCACATTTCGCGACCGTTACTGGCAACCCGGGTCATCGGCTCGCCGGCGAGACGTCGCATCGTGGCGTTCGAGTGAGCGGCAAAACGCCGCGCCAAGACTCCCATCAGTCCAGGGTAGTCGCTTGAAGCGTTAATCACCTCGAACGGATTGCTGATGACGTGCAGCAACTTTGGCTTGTTCAGATGGCGCAAGGCCATGGGAACCTGAAACGGGACGCGCACAAAGAGCACGTCGAACCGACTGGCAAATTGCCGCACAATCTTGCGAGTCCGAAAGAAGTACCGTTGCGAGCCGATGACGGTCTTGAGCGGAGGCATTGCCGTGATCTCGTGCGGCTCGAATTCGAGGACGTGTCGCATCGACTTCTGTCCGCTTGGCAATACCGGAATGCAGAGCCCGCAGCCCGGCACTTGACGTCGTAATTCATCGAGAAGTCGGCCAATGGCGTGATTGCAAGTGAGACGTCCTTGCTCGTCGCGCACGGCGGGCACGGAACAGATGATGCCCAGGCGGAAGGGAGCGGCACGTTCAGTCATCAGCAGGCAAGCTCACGATTGGCAATCGTTTGGAGTGGAGACTACGCGTGGGCTTCCCGCACGAACACGGCGAAATGAAAGGTGTTGAGAATTCGCAGGGATTCCAACAGTCGGGCGAACGTCCAGGAGATCGGCACCAGGCGACGTGCCAGCGGCGGGGCAAGCGTCGTGCGATAGAAGGTTCCCCGCCAACCCGGGAGCAACGCACGGATCTGCTTGCGACCGATCGGTCGGACGTTGGGGTTCGTGGGATTGACAAAAAAATCGACCCACACGATGGCGCCACTGGGGCGGGCGACACGCATCATCTCGCTGGCGGCGGCCCGCCGAGTATCGGCGTCAAGGATGGAACTGAACATCATTCGCTGGAACACCACATCGAAGCTTTCGTCGGGCCAGGGCAGAGCCGTGGCATCGCCAGCGCGAATATCGGCTTGGGGCAACCGCTCGCGTGCCGTCGCGGCACGGTCCGGTCCGAGTTCGATTCCCGCAAGAAGCTGCTGACTTGCGCCAGGCTTTCAAACACGCGCAGCCAATCGCCTTCGCCGCAACCGACATCGAGGATGTGCTTGTCCGTGAACGGAATCTGTCGGCTGTGTTGCAAACATCGCACCAGGGTCCTTTCGTGCTCCTGGTGTCGGAACAAGTTGGGAAGGTGGTGCAGGCCGTAGTAATCGCGCGGCAGAACGCGATCTCGCCGTTCGTATTCGGCAAGAATTCGCTGGGACTCGCCGATGGAGCTCTTGGTCATGGTGCGATACCGGGCGCGGCCAGCCTGGGGTCGTACGATGGCCGTTTCGCCAAAGCGCCCGATCGCTCTCGCTCTTGTTGGGCGATGATGCAGATACCGATCGTCATCCCGATGGCGATGCAAAACGAAGGGTTGTATAGTACTTCGCTGGTAAACAGTCCGCGTATCGCCCACAGAATCACCATCATCCGTAGCAGGCGTCTGGGGGCATACAGGGGATCGTCTTTCGCCAGTTTGCCAAGTCCTGGTGCGTACGTCCACATCGCCCCTCCACATACGAAGAGGGCAGCAATGCAAAACACACCGCTACCGGCGGCAAGGTGGGCGAAGACGTTGTGTGCTAGAAGCTTGGGCATGTGGCTATGCTCCACATTGCGGGCGATCTCGATCGGCAGCCGCTGGGGGGAGACACCGATCACGGGATTCTCCATGGTCATCTTCAGACAGGCTCGAGCGATTTCCACGCGCAAGTCATCGGCTTCATTCCCCTTCACCGTCTGGTCTAGGCGGCGATCGAAAACCTCGGTCCGCCCAGTGCCGACGACCACCGCTATAATCGTCACGGCGACGGCTCCCACAAGCAGCAGACCTTTGCCTCGTTGATCCCAGAAGAGCATGATTCCGACAATTACCGCTCCCAAATAACCGGAGCGGTTTCCGCTCATGAAAATGGCGGAAAGTTCGACGAGCACACAGGCAACCATGACGCCCTTAATGAGCAGCGGAACGCCCTTCCAGCGGATGCACACAAAGCCAGCCATCAGAATTGCCGGCAGCGCGTAGAGCGAATAGGTATTCTTGTTCGCCCCCTCCATGACGTTGACGCCAGCGGCCGCATCTTCTGAAAGACCCGGCAGCGCCAAGGCGGCCACTCCGATACCCAGGCCCAAGACGCCGGCGACAAAGTCTCCGCGTTTGCGTATCAAGAGGCGCAAGTAAGAATCGTGATCGCCGCCGCAAGAATCTTGAACATCTCGGATAGCGCAACGCCGCCGCCATTCAAGATCGAGAAACAATAGATTCCCACGAAGACGGTTAGCGATGCGACAATTCGCGTGGGCACGAGCGATATGCGAGATAAGAAAACGAGCGGAAACGACAAGGCGATCGGTACCAGGGACGGATGCAGCGCCAGGCCCATAATCTCGGGCCGCAAGGCCATGTAGCCCGAGGCCACGACCAGCACGCCGATCGAAAACAGCATAACCCCATTAAGCGATAAGCCCAAAACGCCGGACTTGGCCGCCAGCAAATGCTGGCGGCCAGGCATGACATGCCCGGGAGGCGAGGAGTACGTTGGAGCGTTCATTGCGTCAGACTGGTAACACCGCGCGGAACCGGCAGTGTGGGGGGCAATTTGCCAAGGGCGTTCCGATTTCTTCTATTGTAGCATTCACAAAGGATTTCCCCGGTCATTTTTCGACCGATAGGCCCGATATGCCCGGGCCGCTAGCTTCTCTCCCACCGGACCCATTGCCACCAGGGCCCGCAGCATTTTGACCCGCCGACTTTTCCGCCATTGCCGCGGATAGACGGCGCGACCAAAGTCGAGAATGCGCCGCGCCCGCAATCGCCCACCGCCCGCCAAGGTGGCCAAACCGTGCCGGGCGATGTCGTACTCGACAAACGCTTCCTGGACGTCGTCGCGCGATAACCCCAATCGACTTAGTACTCCCGGCTCCAATTCGAGCGTCGAGGCATATTCGTCGACCAGGAACTTCAGGGCGCCGGCGGCGCTTTGCTGAGCCGATTGATTGCTCGAGTGCCAGCGATACGCGAACAACGGCCGGTCGATGAAATACGCGTACGGGGTCTTTGCCAACACACGCCAATGAAACCATTTGTCGGGATTGAAAAGGCGGCCGCCACCGTAGCCTTCCACGGCGTCGTACAGCGCTCGACTGTAGCAGGTTGCCGCGAAGTTGAACGGATTTCGCATGCGCCGCACGCAGCGCATCAGTAGTTCCTCTCCGGCCACTCGGTATACGGGGCCTCCTGCCAGGCTATCGAGATCGGGCACTCGGTCTGCCTCGGTCCAAAGTTCACCATCGGGCGGGTACTTGTCGATCTTCTCGTCGGTGCCGGAGATAACGTCGAACGTGCAACTTACGATCGTGGGTTGGTCCTTGGCAACAACCTCCAGCAGCGCTTGATAGGTGGAAAGGGCGCCAGGCCAGATCAAGTCGTCCGACGACAGCATGATCATCACATCGCCCGTGGCCATGCGGGCCGAGCGGTCGAGGTTGCCGGCGAAACCGACGTTTACCGCGTTGACGTGGATCTTAATCCGCGGGTCGTTGAAGTTTCGCAGGATCTCCAAGGACTTGTCGGTACTGGCATTGTCCGAAACCAGGATTTCCAGGTCGATGCCATCTTGATGGAGCACGCTTTGGACCGTCTTGCCCAGGTACTTCTCGTAATTGTAGTTCGGGATGCAAATCGAAAACTTCATGGGTAAGTTATGTCCTCCACCGCAAACACAGGCCGAGCCCAGTTAGCCGAGGCGGCAGGTTGATGGTTGGTCTACGCGACGTTGACGTTAATCTCGTGGCGCTCGGATTTCGAGCCGCCGCGTCAGCCGTGGGCGGTGATTTGAGTTCCTTTGGCGGACGGGTGGCCCAGCGGACGTTCCATAGCCTGCTCGTAAACTCGTAGCATACCGGCCGCGCTGGCGTCGAGCGAGTACTCGGCCAAGGCTCGCTGCCTTCCGGCTTGGCCGAGCGCGGTCCTCAGTTGGCAGTCGCGCGCCAGCCGCTCGATGTACGCGGCGATTTCCACGGGATTGTCCGGCTCTGCCAGATAGCCGGTGACGCCGTGCCGGATGGTCTCGACGACCGCACCGCCGCGAACTCCCACAACCGGGATGCCCGCGGCCATTGCTTCCACGATTATTCGGCCAAACGATTCCTGGTCGGCCGGGTGGACCAGGATATCGAGCTGCGACATGACCTGCGCCGGATCCTCGACAAAACCGGGGAAGTGAAAGCGGTCCTTCAAGCCGGTCGTTGCCAGGCGGGCGTGCATGGCGTCGACGTAGGCATCGCCGGTTTTCGTTCCACCGTGCGACGGATCGTGTCCATAAAAACGCCACTCGATCGGGAGTGATCGGTCGACGTGCGTGGCTGCTTCGACGACCAGATGATGTTTCTTCCAATGGCTCGTCAGGTTGCCCACCATGCCGACGACCAGGCGGTCGGGCTGGGCCGGGCCTTCGCGGGGTTGAAATCGGTCCAAGTCGATACCGTTGTAGACGACTTCGAGCAGGCCGGCCGGGACCCAGGGACGCAGGCGGCTGGCCGTCGATTCGGAATTGGCGACCAGTTTGGAACAGTGTGCCGCAAGGTAGCGCCCTAGGGCCGCCTCGGACAGCCCCAGCGGAAAGGGCGTTCCCGCGCCGATCAATTCGCGCACATGCCAGACGTGTGGCAGGCCGAGTTGCATGGCCGCGTTGCCTCCCTCGGGCGTGAGAATTGTGTTGGTGTGGATGAGATCGACATGGTGCGAGCGAGCGAAATCCGCGACGGTGCGAGTTGATTTCTTGGTCCAGCCGGTGCGCAGTATTTGCTTGATCTCACTGAGAGGGCGTTTCCAGCGCGGCACGCGAATCTTCTTGTTCCACCAGTACAGAGTCGTGAAACAGACTTCCCCATCGCACATCTCGCGCAAGGCGTCGCGCTCTTGCCGGCTGCCGGCGTCGTGGCAAACGGCGCACGCCAAGATTCCCTCACGGCGAAAGCGCTGCATCAGCCCGAGCGTGCTCAGCGCGGCGCCGCCGGTCGCACTATTGAGAACGTGCAGGACTTTTCGCGGCCTGGAATTCAACGTGTCTCGCAGTGCGAAGATGATCCGTGGAGTCGGGCTTTCCAGCGAGTGACTATTCGCCTTTGAATTTCGCCGGCAGGTCGGATGCGTCGGGGGAGACCTCCACCGCCCGGCCCGTGGCGAATGGCAACGTGGCGTGCGGCGCGGTTATCATCACCCATTGCGCCCCGGGGCAATCCCAGACGATCTCGCCGACGGGCAGGCCGGCATTTTTGATCTGGTCGCGTGTCACGGCTGCGAGCGATTGGGGGCGGATCGACAAGTAAACGATGTCATGACCTGCGTCGGCAAGTTCCCGCACCGCCGCCACGGCGCGTTCGCATGGTCGCACCTGCTCGAAACGGGGATGAAAATAACGCGAGCCGCGCTCGAAGAGAAATCCGTCGAGGGACACAAAATACGCTTTTCGACCCAGCAGCGCACGGCGCCAGTCGTGCGCCGTACCCCAGTCCTGGTAGCCAGCGGTCCGGCGCAAAGAACGGAACTCCCTCGGCGAGCATCGCGGAAATCACATTCGACAGATACAATTCGCTGCCGCTGGCCTTGCTTGCAAGGGCATCATAGAACCGCATGAACTCGCTCGGCGAGGTAAAGTGGTAGCCGCCGACGTTGAACAAGTCGGAAATGACGACCTTCTCTCGCATGGTCGTAATTCGGTCCGTTTCGTCAACTTGCACGTAGCTCTTGTTGCGGGGATTGATCAGGTCGTAGTTGTTGAGCGTATCCACGCATACGTAGTTGTGCTCGTAGGCCACCGTGTCAAATTCAAAATAGCCGTCGGAGTCCTTGACGAAAAACGGTTCTTGCAAATCCACCTGCTTGATTGTGCACGCCACGGTTTCCGATTGGCTACGCGTCGGCCGGTCGAGAATTGCCAACCGGATTGGCCGGCCAAACGCCGCGGTCAATCCCTCGCTGATGCCGTACTTTTCCTCGTGCTCGCGGAGGATTGTGACAATCAGGTCGTCGAGCGAAAGCGGAATTCCGGACAGTGCCAGGCACAGCATGGGACGCCCGTCGTGCGCCGGCAGCGTCCACTTGGGCGGTTGGCCGGGAAAGCGGCTCGAGCGACCACAGCATGGTACGATGATCTTCATTTCGCGTTCCGTGGAGCGACGTACTTGGCCACGAGCTCAAGCGTGTTTCGGTTATTGCTTGGCCGCATCGACGCGATCGTGCTGTGTGGCTTGTTGCTGTTCGGTGCTGAGGGGAAAGCTGGAACCATCGCCCGCGATCGCATCCCACGAGGAAAAGCGGATGGCGTTGTCGTCGAGATAGATTTGAGCGTGCGGTTTGCCGAAGTGAATTTCGTCGTACTCGATGCCGTGACGCGAGAGCCATTCGAGCGTGACCGCGCCCTGCCTGGCAATCACACGCCCCACATTGCCGTCGCAAGTCTTCATGTGCCGGGCCGTGTTGATGATCAGATAATGCCCGGCCGCTTTCAGTTGTCGCAGTTTCTCCACGGCGCCCGGCACGGGCTCCAGATCGGCATAGTTTTGGCCCGGTTCACGCAGTCGGCAAATCACGCCATCGAGGTCGATGCAAATCCGCATGGTTCTCCTGTCAAACGGTTTCGGCTGTGGGGGATGGAGAGTAGGCTTCGCCGAACAATTGCAACGCCCGGGCGTACATCGCCATTTGCCGCCGCGGAGCGTCGTAGTGCAAGGCCGGCATGCTGGCAAACAGCAAGCCGGTGATCAAGAGAATCTCCCGTCGATCGAAGTCGGCAAAGAATACCTTTTCGAATCGTTCTTGAATCTGCTGATGTTGTGGGCGGGAGCGAATATCCAACTCGACGCGGTTGCCCGCGATCTCCACGTGAAACAGATCGTTGGTGATGAAGTCGTACAAGCCGTAGATCGAGTGGTAGAGCTTTGCCACGTCGTATCGCGGATCCCCGTAGATGCCGGCGGTGCCGAAGCTGCCGCGAGGGTCGATGAACTTGCAGACGCGAGAGCGAAGATCGTAGAGAATGTTCGACAGGCACAGGTCACCGTGCACAACGCATCCCTGAACGTTTTCAGCCAGCCGCTCGACGTCGACTTCCAAACGGTTCCAGAGCAGCGGCAGGTTATCGACCTCGCGGCCGTTAATCGTCACCTGGCCCGCATGCCGTACTAGCGAAAGCAGTTCCGGCGGTGCGTCGAGTCGCGCCAATCGGGTGCGGGTTTTGCCGAGATACATTTCCTCGAGCACCTCGGGCGAGAGGGGGCGGCGGTGGCGCATGAAGCCCTGCACGATGATATCGCGCAGATGCACGAATACGCGTTCCCAGATCCCCGGATCGACGTTTTCGAACACGAACGCCTCGGCCAGCGTGGGATAGCCGTAGTATTCGAGCGTGACCCAGGGGTCTTGCCAATCGGTCGAATAGCCGAGCACGCGCGGGAAGAGCACGGCCAACTCGGGCGGCAGCAGCCGCAGGTAGTTGATCTCGTCCAGAAATTTTTCAACGTAGCGACTGCGTTTGGTGACCGTGCCGAGGACGCTGTCGATCGATAGCTCATTGAATTCGCGTTTTTGCAGGAGCGTACGGTGCGAGCTGGCTTGGCGGTCGGGATTGCCGCAGTCGAGCCAGTCACCGGCCTGCACTGCGCGAATGGGCCGCTGTTGGTTGACGAGCTTGAGAATGTCGGCGAATTCCGTGCGCTCGCCCGCCGGCTCGTGTTGCGCCACGGCCTGGCTGGCTGCCGCTTCCAATTCTTGCAGGGATGGAAAGTAGTAAACGCCAATCAAGGCCTTGAGCACGCCCGGCAGTTCGGGCTCCTTGTCGTGCAAGGCGGTGATCATGCCTTGCTCGTCGGTCTCGGCGGTGCACCAGCGATAGGAATCCTCGACATTGTCGACGAGTACCGCGGCCTCGTCACGCTCGAGAATCGCCGGGTCGGCAAACTGAAAGTGCGTGTCGCCGAGGACCACAAGTGCCGAATTGCCGCTTGCCTGCTGGGCCAGATCAAGCACGGTACGACCCACGCCGCCATCGGCCGAAGGCAATAGGAACGTGATCTCGCAATCCTGGCCGAATGAGCACTCGACGAAATCCTCGACGAACATGCCCCGTCGCGACACGGCAATCATGAACCGCCGCAAACCCAGCGAGCGGAGATAGCTGAGCGTCCAGTGAATGACCGGTCGGCCGGCCACGGGGACCATCGCCGGGCAGCCAATGTTCGAAAGCGCCATCACGCCCTCAGCCACCCGACCGGCCGCGGGCACCAGCACCACGGTATCGGCTAGCGATTTCGACATCCGCGGGCTAACGGGTGTCGCACCATTCGAGGAGTTGTTCTTGCGCTCCAAAGGGCTTGGTCCTCTTTCGTCTAGGCTCGTATTGCCGAGCGAGGAAGCATTTCGCTGCGGCCCGTGTCGATCACGGCCCGACACCACAATTCCAGCATCATCACGGTCCATAAGCAAGGATAGGCCGGCATTCGCGTCCGGTCGGCCGCATGCAACTGTGAAACGACCGCGGGATCCAGCAGGCCGCGCCGCCGCACGCTGTCTTGCCCGCAAGTATCCTCCACCAACGGCGCCAGGTCCGTCGTCATCCATTTCTCGAAGGGCAAGGCAAAACCCTTTTTACGCCGCTCCGCGATCGAATCTGGCAACACATCTTGCAAGGCGGCAATCAGCACGCGCTTGGCGCCACTGCCGTGATAGCGGTCGTTCGAGCCGCCGTCGGGCCGCAGTCGATAGTCATCGCGGCAGCTGCGGGCAAACGCGGCCAGCTCCAGGTCGACCAGCGGCACGCGCAATTCGAGTGAGTGGGCCATGCTGGCCGCGTCCGAGTCGCGCAACAGCTGATGCGTCATGAAGACCTGACTATCGAGCAGACAAGACAGGCCGATCGGCGTTTCTTTCGACCAATCGCCGAAATCCTCGGTAAGCAATTCGGCGAACTTGCTTTCGAGCGAGCGCCCCTGCTGGGAGATTCCGGCCAGCCGGCGAGCGAGCGAAGGACGAAACACCGTGTGAGGTTGTAGCCAGGTTGAAAGCGCGCTGCGCCGCGTTGCCAAGGTTTCCAGCCGTTCACGGAGTCGGCCTTGCGGCACGCCGTGCAAGGCGACATTGGCGGCCGACCCGGCCAAGGCTTGCAGCCGACCGCCGGGTGTCGTGGCATAGCGCGTCATGCGCCGCACCACCGGGTAGCCGGCGAACCATTCGTCGCCGCCAACACCGGAAAGCACGGCCTTCACATCGTGCGCCGCTGCCTGCGAAACCAAATACGTGTTCAAGCCGTCCTTGGTGGGTTGATCCATGTCGCCGGCGAAGCGGGGCAAGATCTCGGCAACGTCGCGTCCGGTGACGTCGACCGTGGTCTGCTGGCAGCCGAACTTCCGGGCAGCGGCCTCGGCCTCGGCCGACTCGTCGCTGCCGGCGACGTCGGGAAATCTCAGCGTGTAGGTTCTCAGGTCGGGAACGTGCTTTCGCATCAGGCCCACGATGCCCGTCGAGTCGATGCCGCCCGAGAGAAATGCACCGACCGGCGCGTCGGCCATGGAGTGCAGCCTGACGCTTTCGTCGAGCAGTGCGCGCAAGCGCTGCGCCGCATCGTCGAACGACTCCTGCCGCGGCTCGTAGGGAGGCATGTGCCAAAATCTTCGGAATACCTCCGTTCGACCCGGAATGTAATGCTCGAACGCACCGGGCTCGAGCATTCGCACGCCGGTGATTAGCGTTTGCGGTTGCGGCACGAACCCGACCGAAAGGAAATCCGCCACCGCCGGCTGATCGACTTCGCGCGGCACCAAACCCGAGGCCAGCAAAGCGCGAATCTCGGAGGAAAAAATCACGCTCCGACGGTCGCCGCCAGGGTTGGCGACATAGAGGTGTTTGACGCCTAGCGGGCCGCGAGCCAAGAGCAGTTCTGGCAGGGCCTCGGGCGTCGTGTTGCGCCAATCGAACAAGGCCAGGGCGTACATTCCCCGCAGGTACTTGTGAAAGTCGGGGCCGTGCTCCAGATAAAGATGCAGTACGACTTCGGTATCGGTGCCGGTGCGGAACCGATGGCCGGCGGCTTCCAGCCGCTTGCGCTCAGTGCGGAAGTTGTAGACTTCGCCGTTGTACAGAATCGCCACGCGGCGATCGTCCGACCAGAGGGGCTGTTGTCCACGGTCGGATAGATCGACGAGCGCCAATCGCACCATGCCGGCCGCGCCCCCGGCATATTCGAGGGTACCGCGACCGTCAGGCCCTCGGTGCCGCATGGCATCCAACATCGCGCTCACGTTGGCGAGCGGATGCGGCGTTGCGATGTTCCAAAGTCCTACAATGCCACACATGGTTCAGCCGAGTCGAGCCGTGCTCGCCGTCGATAGGGATTTGATTGTTTCATGGTGCGATGCCAGCCAACTCGCGGAGCGAGCTGGCGGCACGCTCGGACGACTTGCCGTCCAAAGCGCCGAAAGTGCCTTTGAGGAATTCTTGCATGCGGGCCGCCGTGGCGTCGGGCAGCCGGCCGCTGGCAAGAACGTCCGGGACGGCCGCCACGAGTTCGGCGGGAGTCGTCACGTGGACCGTCGCGCCGGCGTCGATGAAGTCGATGTGATAAAGCTCGCCACAATAATCCATTGTAACCACCGGAACGTCCATCACCATTGCCTCGGTCGCGGTCGTTGACGCACCGGTCAGCACCAGGCTGCAGCCCTGCAGCCAGTCAAAAATGTCGGATGGCAGGCCGGGCGTTCCGAACGGTACCACCTGAACACGCGAATCAGCGGCGGAATCGAGGCGCGATTGATAGTATTCGAGACGATCCTTGCGATGCAGCTTCACCACAATCGGCACCTCGGGTACTGCTCGGGCCAAATCGAACAGGCCGGCCACAATCTGCGCATGATGTCGGTGCGACACGCGATGCCCTGGCCCGCTGGTGGCAACGAGGATCCAAGGCGCGCCGTCGCTCAGGCCGAAGCGGGTCTTGAGCTGCGGGTGAATCTTGCCGGTCTGCCGCTGGCGGTCGTCCAGCTTGGGGTCGCCGCACACGACGATTCGTTGATCTGGGATTCCTCGTTCGAGGAGTTCGTGGCGGTGAAATTCTCCAAACACGAAGATCCGGTCGGTGCAGTGGTGAGATTGGGTTGGTATGCCGCTGATCGAGCCGTGCATGAACACGGCCGTGCGCACGCCTTGGGTCTCGGCCACGCGGCAGCCGGCGCGTCCCTCGATGGTTAGGTCGTTGCCCACGATCAAGGCCTTGGGTTGCACGCGGCGAAGCGCTTCCTGCGAGTTCGCCACCGCTTCCGCGACGATCGGCAGCATCGTGCAGATCGCGTCGCGGAGAGGATGTTCGAGGTTCGAGCCGGGCACTTCGTCGAAGTCGGGCAGATTCCAGTGTTGGGTGCGAGACAACTCCCGCGCCCGTTGAGCTCCCGCGCGCCGCGCGGCACGAGCGACTTCCGGCCACGCAGCCACGGTGTAAGCTGTCTGGACGCCGCAACTAAGTAGTTCCTCAACCGCTCTCGGCTGACAAGCCAGCCATTGGCATTTCGCGCCCTGCGAAGCCAGCGCCCGAGCCACGGGTACGAGGACATTTGCATGGGTAAAGTCTCGCGACCAGAGCAAAAAGTCGGCCGCGGTGGGAGGCGTCGCCAGCCGGCAAGCGGCCCTTTCGCGCAACGTCATTTTGGCCTGATAGGCCCAGTTGCGTGCCGAAGCGATCGCCTGGCGTGGCAGCGACGGGGGACGTGCGGGGCCGTGCCGCACCGCGGCCAGTACCGCCAGATAGAGCTCCCCGAACATGACGTCGATGGCATCGACGTTGGCACATTCAAAGAGCTCCGCAAACGGCTGCTCGGCCATGGACACTCGGGCCTTGTCCAGCCAGCGGAGAACGGCCTCGTGGCTGACTGCCGCCGAGCCCGCCGGTGCTGTTGGGGAATCAGATGGAGCCATGCTGTGGCGTAGCGCTTTCGTCCACGTGCGTTCTACGCAATTGGATTCGCCGTCGATTAACCAGGTCGAAGTCGCGAGGCCAATTGACAAAGCGGCCGGCGGCTTTGAGCGACTCATAGGCTTCGGGATCACGGTAGCGGATGACCCGGGCCGGAGCCCCTCCGACGATGGCCAACGGCGGCACGTCGCGGGTGACGACCGAACCGCCCGCCAGAATCGCCCCTTCGCCCACATGGACGCCTGGAATAATCATCACTCGTTCGCCAACCCACACGCAGTCGTCAATAACAACACCCTTATTGATTCTTGTCTTGTCGTAGGGAAGTGAGTCAGCGGCCTCGTATCGATGGTTTTGCGTGAGAATAGTCACCTGGTTGCCAAAATGCGCGTGCGCGCCAATGTGAAGTCGGCCACCTCCTTTGCATACGAAGCCGGGGTTGATCGATACGTCCTCGCTCAGGGTCGTACCCTGTGGGTTACCGAAATGTACGGGGCCGTTGACATTTACTCCCAGACCGATCTTGGCCAGACTTTCGAGTTCCGTGACGACCTCCCAGAACAGATATTTTTCGCGAATCGGCCGCACCAGCAGCCCGCGGAGGGCGCGAAATACAAGCCTCATGGAGCGGTGTCTCCGGACCCACGTAGACGTTTTGGTATTCCTCTGACAAGCGCAGGCACGGTTCTCAATCGAGCCGCCAGCAGCGACATGCGTTCGCGTTCATGCCGCGAACGTAGCAGGAACAAATATCCAACCACCGGATAGAATAGCGAGAGCAGTGTTAGCGACCCCAACCGCAGAACGAGCGACTGCTCCTGAATGTTCATGCCTGCGACGACGAAGGCCGCGGCCAAGGCGATAAACATGAACACCGTGGGCCAGTCGTAATGAATGCGGAAGCGTCGCTGCGAAAGCACGAAAACCACGCTCGACATCGTGATCCAGCCAGACACGGTAGCCAATGCCGCACCCAGGGCGCCCAGCAGCGGTACGAGGGCAAACGCGCCAGTCACCACAACGATCAAGCCAGCCAAGCTGACCAGCGGGAAGGTCCGCGTATCTTCGCTCAGCTCGATTCCCGTGCTGCACATGAAATAAATTCCCTGTGAGACGGGAATGAGTGCCACGGCCCAAACCAAGTGCGTGGCGGCGTGGTACTCGGGTGCGGTCATCAGTCGCACCACGTCGGGGCCCCACAGCGAAACGCCCACCCACAGGTAGGAAAGTCCGGCGATGTAGTAGAGAAAGCTGGATTGGAAAAAGGAGGCCGGATTGGGATCTTCGGCATGGATCTGAAACTTGTAGGGTACCCAAGAGGCTTGGATCGCACCGACGACAAACGTCACCGGAGCTGCGAGTTTCACGGCGGTGCCGTAGATGCCGGTCGCCTGCAATCCGAGCATTTCGCCAACCATATAGATCCCAAACAACTCGATGCCCGCCGCCTGAATTCGATGCGGAACAAACGGCAACCCGTAGGACGACATTCGCTTCCAAGCAGACCAGGTTGCCTTGGCAAGGAACGAGCGAAAAGTCAGCGCCAGTTGAGCCAGCAGCACGCTTGTTTCGCCAACGAGCGTACCGAACAGCACACCCCAAACGCCTGCTTCGAGCACGACCACCAGCCACAACGTCACCGATACGGAAATCAGCAGCTTGGCAAGATTGATGGCGGCCGCCGTTTTGACTCGTCGCGCGGCTCGCAGCGTGACGAAGGGTACCTGCCCGACCGAGGCAATGGCGGCGGTTAGCAAGCTGACACGTACGTAGCCGGCCCCCGTCGCGTTTCCGAGCAGCATGGTCGACAGTGGTCCGGCGAAAACCATGCAGATTAGCATTAAGACCACCGAGCCAATGGTGACGCTGGCTAGCGCGGTGGCGAAAAGCTCCGATCGGCTCGCCGGATCCTTGTCGAGGTTGTAACGCCGGAATAAGGCATTGGTCATGCCCAGGTTCGACAGCGGCCCGAACAGCGTCGACAAAATCGACAGCATGAAGACCGTGCCGTAATCCGCGGTCGTGAGGTATCTCGTCAGGATCGGCAACAGCACGAACTGCACGATGCGGGCCAGCATCGAGCTGAGGCCGTATACCGAGGCGTCGGAGAGCAGGTTGAGTAGTTTCTTCAGCATGCTTTGATCACAACGCCTTTAGCAATCGGGCGCGGATCAGAATTGAGCGTGTAAGAGATCCTAAGCTTGCCCGTGCGCGCGATACCACGCGAGGGTTTTCTGAAGACCGGCCCGCAGATTGTGGGCCGGCGTCCACCCCAGCAATTCTCGCGCTTTGGTGTTGTCTAGATGTTCTTCCTCGTAGTGGGCCCCCGGATTGAGAATCTCGGGCTCCAGCTTGGAACCCGCCACGTCGAGCACCGTGCGCACCAGGTCGATTACCGTCACGGCTTCATTGGGCACGAGGTTGAACGCCTCGCCGCGCAGGTTTGGCTTCCCGGCCACGCCTTCGGCCACGGCCAGCAATCCCTCGGCCGTGTCCTCAATGTAGAGATAGCCCTTCAAGTCGCGGCCGCTCTGTTTGATGACCGGGCGCTGGTTCTTGAGCGCTGAAAGTAAGGTAGCCGTGGTGATGTGAGCCACGTGGTGATCGTCGCCTCCGTAGGAGTTGGTCATCCGCGCGATGCCCACGGGAACCTGGTAGGTCTTGCCGTAGGCCCGGGCCAGCACGTCGCCGGCCAGCTTCGATGCGGCGTACATGCCGTCGCCATTGAGGGGCGCGTCCTCGGGCGTGGGAAGTTTGTGTTGCTGTCCATAAACGTGATTGCTGGAGACGGCCACGATGGCTTCCACGCCCGGCTTGACGCGGCAGGCTTCCAAGAGATTAAACGTTGCCAGCACGTTTGCCTCGTAGGCGCCCACGGGGTTGTTGTGCGACGAGCCGACTCCCGGTTGGCCCGCCAGGTGAATGATCGCGGCGGGCTTCATCTGGTCGATGAGCGCGGTCGTGGCCTGCAGATCTCGCAAGTCGGTCTTATGAAAGGTGTGTTTTTCTTCCAGATGAGCCGACGGCGCCAGGTCGAGGATATGCAACTCGACCTCCGCGGGCTTGAGCGCTCGGCACACCCAGCGACCGACAAATCCGCAACCACCCGTCACCAGGATCCGTTTACCATGCCAAAAATCGCGATTCACCAGAACCCTCGCTTCGCGTAAGAGGTTTCGGAAAGCACGGCGCACTCCACACGTCGCCGGCCGAGCCTTGCGTCAAGGTGCTATTTGGAAACGTTGAGCGTGTCTTTCAGTCGCAGCCGGCTGGCGGCGATGACTTCGCTTTCGTAGACGCGTTTTTTGCCGTCGCCCAACGCAATCTCGACGTTGCGCACATCCTTGACCAGTCGTTTCAGACCACCCGGCTCGATCGATGCCGCCTGGTCGCTGCCCCACATGGCACGGTCGAGCGTGACGTGGCGTTCCAGGAACGAAGCCCCCAGCGCCACGGCGGCCAGCGTCGTGGCCAGGCCAACTTCGTGACCCGAATAGCCGATTGGGCAGGGGTATTGTGCCCGCAGGGTCGTGATCATGCGCAGGTTGAGTTCGTCCTTGGGACAGGGGTACGTGCTGGTGGCGTGAGCCAGCAACAGGTTGTCGGTGCCCAGCAGCTTCACGGCGGCGTCGATCTGACCGGTATCGGACATGCCGGTCGAAAGCATGACGGGGTGGCCCGAATCACGCACGGCCTCCAGCAGTTCCTTGTCGGTCAGCGAAGCCGAGGGAATCTTGATGCAGGGAGTGTTAAACGGCTTCATGAAGTCGACCGAATCGGGATCCCAACACGAGACGAACCACTGAATCTTCTGGGCGCGGCAGTAGTTGTCGATCTGGGTGAACTCCTCGACGCCGAATTCAACCTTGTAGCGATACTCCAGGTACGAGATGTAACCCCAGGGAGTCTCGCGCATCTTGTCGCGCATCTCGGCGGGAACGCATTTTTCGGGCGTTCGCTTTTGAAACTTAACGGCATCGCAGCCGGCCGCCTTTGCCACGTCGATCAGTTTTTTGGCGATTTCGAGGCTGCCGTTATGGTTGATGCCGATCTCGGCGATGATGTAGTTCGGGTGGCCGTCGCCAACGGGACGCCCATTCAGTTCAACGACACGCGCCATGATCCTGGTTACCTCATTCGTTGCAGGAGTAAGTCACACAATTCTCGCACGGCCCCGGCTCCTCCCCTCTCGGAAAGTACGAAGTCCGCTTTTTCGCGCGCCGCGGGATGAGCGTCCGCCACGGCGATCGCAAAGCCGGCCGCCTCCATGCAACCAACGTCGTTTACATCATTGCCCACATACACCACGCCGCTCATATTCACGTTCTTGTCGCGCACCAGTTCGACCAGCGTCGCCCGCTTGTCACTCAATCCGTGCCGGCATTCCAACTTCAATTTGCGGCAGCGGGAATCGACCACGCGATTCGTTTCGGTCGACAGCACCGCCATCGGCACACCGGCATCGCGAAGCATGGCGAGCCCCATGCCGTCGCCGCGATTGCATGCGACCGCCTCGCGTCCGTCCTCAAACACGTAGACTCGATTGTCGGTGAAGACACCGTCGAAGTCGAATACCAACAGTTCGATGGGCTGCGGCCAGCCCCGCAGCATCCCGCCGGCAACCGGCCGCGGGATGTCGATGTCGAGGTGCTTCTTGCGGATTGCCTCCTCGGCCAGGTCAAAATCGACCAGCGTATCGATGTCGACGCAAAAATTGACGTCGATCATGATCGGCCGCACCCGTTGGCCCGTCAAGGAATGCTGCTCGAGAATCGTGGTCGCACGAATCACATCCACGTGCCCTGTCTGCCAGTAACTGGCCGGCAGGTGTTGGCGGGGCATGTTGTAAGGCTCGGCAAACTCGGTATCCATCAGCGGCAGCAGCGTCCCATCGGGTCCGTCGCGCCACATTTTGTACGGCGTTTGTTTGGGGATCGTAACGCCGCGGACACAATCGGCCGCCGGGTCGGAGTGCAGGATTCCAATCGCCTCGTCGACCATTCCCCGCGGTCTCAGCGGTGTCGTCGGACGCAACTGAATCACAATTTGTGGGCGATAGTCTTCGTGTTCGGCCAGCCAGTTCAACGCGTGCTCAAACAGCGGAAAGTCTGGAGTGTCGTCGGCGGCCAGTTCGGCAGGCCGTTGGAAAGGCGCTTCCGCTCCATAGGCCTGGGCCACTTCGGCAATTTCCGCATCATCGGTGGAGATCAGCGTTCGCGTTACCCCCTTGGCCGCCCGCGCGCTGGCGACGCTATAGGCCACCAGCGGATGTCCGGCCAGCAGCCGAAGATTCTTGCGAGGCAACCCTTTCGATCCGCCGCGGGCTTGCACGATGGCGAGCACTTCCGGAGGCTTTACCATGCGGTCCAGCCCCCGTCGACCACCAGGTTCGCGCCGTTCATGTACGTCGAGGCGTCAGAGACCAGGAACAGCATTGCGCCGTTCATCTCATTGACGGCGGCCATGCGCCCCAGCGGAGTGCGCGCCGAATAGCGTTCGACGAACTCGGCATCCTGCGTGTTCTGGACACCGCCGGGCGTCAGCGTGTTGACGCGAATCCCTTTCCCGCCCCAATACGCGGCCAGGTAGCGAGTCAGATGCGCAATGCCGGCCTTGGTAACCGCGTACGACACCGGTTTGAACAGCGTTTGCTCCTGTTCCCCTTCTCGCTTGTAAAGTCGCTGGTCTGGAGCAACGACTCCGTACGTGGAACAGACGTTGACGACCACGCCACGTTTGGCCGCCAGCATCACCTTGCCCACGGACTGGCAGCACAGTAGCGCGCCGGTGAGATTCACGTCGAGCGATTGCTGCCACAACTCGAGCGGATACTCCTCGAACGTACTGGCCAGTTTGTCGGCGAGATTGGTGTCGAGCTTGGGGTCGATTGCGGCATTGTTGATCAGGATATCAATACGTCCAAAACGTTCGCAGACGGCCTGAGCCATCCGCTCAACGTCGTCCTTGCGGCGGACGTCAAGTCCCCAGCCCACCGCTTGTCCGCCGACGGCGTCGATCGCCGACGCGGCGGCATCGTTGGCCTGGTCGCCGTTCAGATCGGCCACGATCACAGTGGCCCCGGCCTCGAGCAGGGTGGCGCGTGTATTGTCGACCAAGCATGCCGGCGCCGCCCGTCAAGATGGCAACACGGTCGGTCAGATCGAACATTTTCGGAACCGAATCAGGCACTGCACGAATCTCGCTGGGCCGCTTGTTTGGCTCGAACCGCAATATCCAGCACGGCGATTCCATCTTCCAGCGGAATCTCGCTGGGCCGGCCGGCGCTGACGGCCGCTAAGAAACTTCGCATTTCGTCGACGAAAAGGGTGTTCCTTTCGAAGCCCTCCGGCACGCGTTCGACTTCGACGTCACCCTCGATCGGTTGCCAAGCGAGAGTTCCCGCGTGGAAGTCCCAGTTTGCGCGGCCCCGATCGCCCCACACACACAGCCGATGCACGGGGGGTTTTTGCACGTAATCCAAATGTACCTGACCAATGACGCCCGTGTCGAATTGCAGCGTGATCTCGGCCCAGTCGTCGCCGGCCACGGTTTGCAGGCTGGGTACGCTGCGAATCGACGCCGAAACGTGCCGCACGGGGCCAAACATCCAGTACAAGTAGTCGAGCGGGTGAATCAGCGTCAGGACCACGCCACCACCCAAATCGGCCCGCGCGCTGTAACTTTTGCGGTAGTCTTCCCAGGGGTGCCAGTCCGGCAAGTACTCACCCCACTCGGCTCGCGCTCCCAGCACTTCCCCCAACCGGCCCGCCGCCATCTGGCGGCGGAGGCTGATCAGCAACGGGTGAAAGCGAAACTGGCAACCGATCATCACGGTCAGGTGCTTCTCGCGGGCAATGTCCGCCAACTGCTGGCAGCCATCGAGCGAATGGGAAAGCGGCTTCTCGATCAACAGGTGGCAGCCCGCCCGCGCTGCCGCGGTGGCAACTTCCAGATGCTTGGCCGTGGGATTGGAGATGATGGCGATCCGCGGTCGGCGCTCGAGGGCCTCGGACAAGCGATTGGTCGAGTACCACTGCTCGGTGGCCGGATCGGAAATGGTTGCTTGAAATGTGCGGTAAAAGACGAAGTCGTGGCAACCGAGCGCGCGGAGATTATTGAAATGTCGCCGGCCAATCGAGCCGAAGCCGGCGATGAATGCACTCCCGCAAGTACTTTCGTCCATCGAATCCGGCATGACTAAGAAACGAACCTGCTGCGATTGCGACGAAACGTAGTAAGCGAATGCGTACCGCGCAAGTGCGACAACTACTGTACGCGGGCCTCGTTGGCGGTCCCCCCGGTACGCCGGGTTGGCGAGTCCGCAGCGGGCTGTTCGGCGGACGCGGGGGGCACGGATGGCGCCGAATCCGATTCCGCGTATTCGGCGACCAGCTCCTTGATTTTCAATCGCAAGACGTCGGGCGAGGCGTGCATGAGGCCCGAGACCTCGGAAATGGATTGCTCTACCTCGGGCAAGGCATAAGGACGGTGATAGGCCACGAACAGTTTGGGGTGTGGCGTGGCCAGCATCTTTTCGTCTTCGAAGTACAGTTCCTCGTAGAGTTTTTCACCAGGTCGCAGGCCGGTAAATACGATTTCGATATCGGCTTCCGTGAGTCCCGAGAGTCGCACCAGATCGCGAGCCAAATCCACAATTCGCACCGGTTCGCCCATGTCGAGCACGAAGATCTCGCCACCCTTGCCCATCGCGGCCGCTTGCAATACCAGCTGCGAGGCCTCGGGAATGGTCATAAAAAAGCGTTCAATCTCCGGATGCGTAACCGTGATCGGACCGCCGCGGCGGATTTGCTCCTGGAAGATTGGCACCACGCTGCCGTTGGACGCCAGTACGTTGCCGAACCGCACAACCACGAACTTCGTGCCGGCCTTCTCGGAGAACGCATGGATGAACCGTTCCGCCAGCTGCTTCGAGACGCCCATGATGCTCGTCGGATTCACAGCCTTATCGGTCGAGATCATGACGAACTCCTGGACGCCGAATTCGTCTGAAAGTTCGGCAAGTTGTCGCGTGCCGAGCACATTGTTCTTGATGGCTTCGCCGGGGTTGAATTCCATCATCGGAACGTGCTTGTGAGCGGCCGCATGAAAGACCACGGCCGGGCGGTGCGACTTGAAGATCTGCGACATACGGTCGCGATCTGTAATATCCGCAATGCAGGGCACGATCTGCGTTTCGGTACGAAGGGCCCGAAACTCCTGCTCAACGAGGAACAGGCTGTTTTCGGCCCGTTCGACGAGCAGCAGGGTTTTGGGGCGGAACTTCAGCACCTGGCGGCAGATTTCCGAGCCGATGCTGCCCCCGGCCCCACTGACCATTACCGTGCGGCCCGAGACCAAGGAGCTGATTGCGTCGCTGTTGAGTTCAACGGGCTCGCGGCGCAGCAGGTCGTTGATGTCGACGTCGCGTATCTGCGGTGCGTAGTTGGTGGAGAGCAGATCGTCGTAGGCGGGGATGACCTTGATTTTGATCTCCGCCGCAGCCGCGCGCTCCATCAACTCGCGGAGCTGAGGGCCGGTTAAAACGCCTGATATGACGAGCACGTCCTCGACGCCCAGTCGGGTGGCGATCTCAATCGCATTGGAAGGCAAACCCCAGACCGGAATCCCGCCAAAAGTGGAACCGATACGGCTGGCGTCGTGATCGAGGTAGCCAATGGGTTGGTACTTCAGTCGGCGGTCGGAAAGCAGATGGCGGGCCAGGGTTTCGCCCGACTGATTTGCCCCAACGATCAACGCCTTGCGATAGTCGCTTCGCCAGAGGCGGGGGCTGAGCTCCTCGCGCGACAGCCGGCCAACCGCTCGCATGCCACCCAGCACAAGGATCACCATCGCCCAATCGATCAATAGTACGCCGGCCGAGAGATGTAAAACGCGCACGAACAGGCGATCGAGCGTGGCAATGATCAATAACGAGAGCGTGGCCGAATGGAACAGCATCACCAGGTCCGAAAACGAGACGCTGTACCACGAGCGGTGGCAATGCCCCGCGTAGTAAAAGACACCGGTTTGAATCAATACGACGCCCGGCAAGGTGACCAGGATCGTGACCCAGTCATCTTCTGTAAACGTGAACTCGGTCCGCAGACCCCACGAGAGAAGATAGAGCAGGGCAAAGACGGCGGCATGCAGCAGAAGCACGGCAAACGCGCGCTTCGTCAAACGTTGGGGGAGTAATCCGGATCTCATGGGTACTGCCAAGGTGTCGATTTGAATGCAGAGATCGCCTGCGAAGTGCGCGAAGGCGCCAGAATTGCTTCCGCGGCAGCATAACCGTCCGCCACGACACGAGCAAATCGTGGCCACCCGATCGGGTTAATCGTTATGCTGTCGTGTATATACATGCTGGTGGCTTGCTGGCCTACAGTGGCTCGACTTGGAAATCTTCTAATAGCACGCTGGCACCCTGCCCCAAGAATTCGACGGCCACCACCAGCCAGTCTCGGCCGCGTCGCTTGACGACCGTTCCCTCCAAACCGGCCATGGGGCCCGATCGAACGCGAATGCGTCGACCGGACTCGATGCGGGCTTCGATCGTCAGGGGAGTGTCCAACTCGATCAAGTGCCGGATCTGTCGCAGGTCGTGCAATAGCTGGCCAACATCGGGCACTTCGAGACAGCGTGAAATACAGTTGGTGGTCAGGGCTCGGTGCCGCTGCTCCTCGGTGCCGCGTACGAACACATAGCTGGTGAACAGCGGGACGTGGCTGACTCGCGTTCGGCCACCGGGTGAACGCGTTCGCTTGGCGACCAGGGGTGCGTAGAAGCCGATCTCCATCGCCCGCAACCGTCGCATCAGTTCCTTCTCGCGGCGTGCCATGGTGTACATCGCCCACCACGGCACATCGGCCGTCTGACCAAGCTCCGGGGCTTCGAGTATGGCCGGAGGATAGAGATCGGGCTGGCTTGGTAAAATTGGCATGGCTCACGAATGCGAAATTCAAGTCACCCGCGGGTAGGCGTCCGTATGCGCTGTCTGGCAATGGGATAGGTGCGCGCACTCCGTTCCCTTGGGTGACATTTGTCCCCGTTTCAATTCACTTGTAAAGCGCCACCGGAGAAGTCCGACAGATGGCACGCTCTGGTTAGACGGGACCCCAAACAATCAGGGTAGCTACCACATAGCGGCCATTTCTTCAGCTTAACAAACCACCTGCCGCGGGTCTGCCCGCTGGCATGTGAAATTGTCATTAAGCCGGGCATTCTCAGGGAATCCGATCCAGTTTGCAAATTGAATGCCCGCTCCGGTTGACCGCCCGACGGGGGCGGATTGAAGCGGTCGTAAGGGGCGTGCCGACTGCGTAGCCGATGCCATCGTTGAGACCCGGCAAACTTGCATCCCTGGCAGTGGCGAAATCGAACTGGAGCGTCCCTTTTTTGCATCAGGCCGGCCGGCGCCAGCCCAAAGCTTGACGCGCAAGAACCCAACGGCAGCTTCGACTCCGTCCACCAATCATTCGGAAGCGGTCAAGTCGCTTATTGCCGAATCCCACGGAGGCACCCCTCCTGGGCGTCATCACGGCCAACCGGCGCTGGCCCGAGGCTCCGCCCGGTTCTATGATAAAGGATTTGGACAGCACCGAAACGAGGTCCTTGTGCCGCACCAATCGATCTCGCTGCGCGGAGTCGCGGTTCACAACCTGAAGGACATCGATCTCGACATCCCCCGGCGCAAGCTAGTCGTGCTCTGCGGGCTAAGCGGCAGTGGCAAGACGAGCCTGGCCCTCGACACGCTCTATGCCGAAGGCCAGCGGCGGTACATCGACAGCTTTTCCGCGTACACCCGGCAGTTCCTCGAACGGCTGGAAAAGCCGGCCGCCGAGCGTATTGAGGGGATTCCGCCGGCGATTGCCGTAACGCACAAGAACGCCAGTCGGTCGAGCCGTTCAACCGTGGGCACGGCGACCGAAACCAGCGACTACTTAAGATTACTCTATGCGAAAATTGGGCAGGTGAATTGCCGGCAATGCGGAGCGGAGATTCGCAAGTACTCTCCCCAATCAACCGCCCAAGTGCTCCAGCGCCTGCCCGCGGGGACTCGCTTTCTGGTGGCGTTTAGTGTCGAGTCCACTGGTGCCGATCAGAAACTGTGGCCCGCGTTTCAAGAAGAGGGTTTTGTCCGGGCGGTGGTGGGGAACCGCCTCGTCAATTTGTCGGAAGAGCCCTGGTCGGAGGTGGATCCGGACCATGCGGCCGACGGAGTGCTGGCGGTCGTCGATCGGCTCTCGGCCGGCGCGACGGAGATGAGTCGGCTGCGCGATTCAGTGGAGACCGCCTTTGCCAAGGGGAAGGGAAAGGTTGTGGTCCTCGCCGACGCGCACGGCGACGCCTTGCCGCTGGCCGGCGGCAAGCCGCGTGAACTAAACGGCTCGACCTGGCACCAATTCGTCTTTTCGTCGAATCTGCGGTGCGACGCCTGCGGCCTCGATTACCCGCCGCAGGAGCCGCGGCTCTACAGTTTCAACAGTCCCCTGGGCGCTTGTCCGGTTTGTGAAGGGTTTGGCAACGTTATCGACGTCGATATGGACTTGGTCGTTCCCGATCCGAACAAGTCGCTCAGGGAAGGCGCGATCGCCCCTTGGAACACGCCGGCCTATGCCCATGAGCTGGAGGAACTACTCGCGCTTGCAGACGACTGCAAGCTACGCGTCGATGTTCCCTATCGCGAGCTGAGCGACGAGGAACGGGCGCTCGTTTTTGAGGGCGTGCGAGAGCGGAACTTCGGCGGTTTGCGAGGTTTTTTCGCCTGGCTCGAACGGCGGAAATACAAAATGCACCTGCGAGTGTTTTTGAGTCGGTGGCGAAGTTATCGCGTCTGTCCGGAGTGCCACGGGTCTCGGCTCCGCCCCGAGGCGCTCGACACGCGAATCGGCGGGTTCAATATCGCGGACGTATCGAATCTGAAAGTTCAGGATGCGCTGCGGTTCTTTCGCGATCTCCAACTGCCCGAATGGCAGCGCCAGGTCGGCCGGGTCATGCTCGAACAGACTCAGTCGCGGCTCAAATACCTCGTCGATGTCGGCTTGGGGTACCTCACGCTCGACCGCACGCTACGAACTCTCAGCGGCGGCGAGGCCCAACGAGTGACGTTGACTGGCGCGCTTGGCTCGAGCCTGGTGAACATGCTTTATGTGCTCGACGAGCCGAGCATTGGGCTTCACCCGCGCGACGTTGATCGATTGACCGAGGCGATCGCCTCACTTCGGGATCGAGGCAACTCAGTCGTCGTGGTGGAACACGAGGAGTCGATGATTCGCGCGGCCGACCGGCTCATTGAGATCGGGCCCGGAGCAGGCGAACGGGGCGGGGAAGTCGTGTTTCAGGGTACGCTCGACGAAATGCTGGACAATCCCCGCAGCCTGACCGGTGACTTTCTCTCCGGTCGACGTGGCGCCAGTGTGGCAAACGATCGACGGCCACCAAATCACGGTTGGATCCGCCTGGCCGGCGCGGGGAAATAATCTCCAAAACGTGACCGTCGAATTTCCCCTCGGTTTAATGTGCCTGGTTACCGGCGTCAGCGGATCGGGCAAGAGCACGCTCATTCAAGACACGCTGTATCCCGCGCTGCGCCGCCGAATGCGCAAAGAGGCCCCCAAGCCGTGCGAATTCGACGATGTGTTTGGCGACGGCCAGCTGGAGGATGTGATCCTCGTCGATCAGAGTCCGATCGGACGCTCGCCACGTTCGAATCCCGTGACCTACATCAAGGCCTTCGATGAGATCAGGGCCGTGTTTGCCGACACGGTCGAAGCTCGCACGCGCAACTACGACGCCGCCCATTTTAGTTTCAACGTCGACGGCGGGCGTTGCACCGCTTGCCAGGGAGACGGTCAAATTGCAATCGATATGCAGTTTCTGGCCGATGTCTACATGCGCTGCAGCCAGTGTGGCGGGCGACGGTATCGCAAGGAGATCCTGGACGTAAAATACCGCGGCCGCGACATCTCGGAAGTTCTGGAGATGACCGTCCGCGAGGCGTTTACGTTCTTTCGTGGTCAGGTCAAGGTGCAAGCCCGCCTCAAGCGGTTGATCGACGTGGGGCTCGACTACCTGCGGCTCGGCCAGCCCGCAAATACTCTCTCGGGCGGTGAAGCCCAGCGGCTGAAGCTGGCAACTTACATGTCGGCCACACGTCGTGGGCGATCCTTGTTTCTGCTCGACGAGCCCACAACGGGATTGCATTTTCACGACGTGCTGCAATTGCTCGATTGCTTCGAGGCGTTAATCAACGTAGGGCACTCGCTGATCGTCGTCGAGCACAACTTGCAGCTAATGCAAGCCGCGGACTATATCATTGACTTGGGGCCCGGCGCCGCAGACGAGGGGGGGCGTGTGGTGGCACAAGGGACGCCGGAACAAATCGCCAAGTCGAAGGAGTCGGTCACAGGGCGCTTTCTGGCCAAGGCGTTTGCCGAGAAAAACCGGCAGGCAAAGCTGTTGGCAATTGGCGACGAGGAATAGCCATGTCCACATCCGATTCGCACGCCGATTGCGTGGACCTGTTTTTCGGCGCCGTTTCGCAAGCCGTCTGTCGCGTCTACGCCCGCTACTACGGTCCGCAACCCGGTCAGGGACTACAAGTGACAGGCACACTCACGGGTCCGACGTGCATCTATGCGGAGACATTGCCGGCCACTTCGCGATTTATCGACCGCGGTCCGGGAGCAGCTCCGCTGGCCGAGGCGATTGTGCCGGAGCCCAGCTTTTGGACTCCGGAAATGCCGCATTTGTACCAGGCCCGTTGGCAACTTCAGCAAGAGGGCCGAGTGCTGGGGGAGGCGGAGCGGTGTTTTGGGATTCGGCGGTTCGGAGCTGCCGGCGGACGGCTGCGACTCGATGGCAAGGCCTGGGTCTTGCGCGGCGTGGCAGCCGCCGGCGATCGGCCAGTCGACCCTGCTCAGTGGCACACACTCGACACGGCTTTGGTTGTCGCAGCGCCGGATGATTCAATTTGCGAAACGGCGAGCAGGGTAGGCGTCTTTGTCGTGGCGGAATTGGACCAATCCGACGCCGATGAAATCCGCCGACTGAGCCGCTGGCCGGCGGTCGGTATCGTCTCCTTGCCGCGCGGTGCAAATCCGCAACTCGAGGGCGTAGGACTCAACCTATTGCTGGCGGAACGATTCTCCGGCGACATGCCAATCACCCCGTCGCCCTGGGCTGACCTGGTGATCCTCCAGGTTTCAGATCAGGAAATCGCTGGCCTCGTTGCAGGCGGGCTGCCGGTGATCGTAAGACGGAAATTGCCGAACTGCACAAGCGTGGACCAAGCCAGGGCGGGCTGCGACAAGTTGCAACGCAGTCTGGCGCCGCAAGGGCAGTTTGCCGGCTATATTGTGTAACTGGCGGTGTTTGTTTCACGCATTTAATTTCAAGTGCCATGACGGATGACGTTACGAATGCTCTCGACCTGACGCGCTACGCGCGACAAATTCGTTTTGCGCCCTTTGGGGAGGAGGGGCAGCGAAAGTTGTCGGCGGCCCGGGCGCTGGTCTGTGGCTGCGGGGCGCTTGGTTCGGTGATCGCGGGTACGCTCGTCCGCAGCGGACTCGGCTACGTGCGATTGGTCGACCGCGATTTTCTCGAACTCAACAACCTGCAGCGGCAGGTGCTATTTGACGAGGCGGACGTGGCGGCAGGGTTGCCAAAGGCGATTGCCGCGACAAACAAGCTTCGCGTGATCAATTCGCAGGTGACCGTCGAACCGATCGTTGCCGACGTGGATTTCACCAATGTCGAGGAGTTGACCGACGGCATCGACGTGATTCTGGACGGCACCGACAACTTCGAAACTCGGATGCTACTCAACGACCTGGCAATGAAGCGCCGCATCCCCTGGGTCTACGGCGGCTGCCTTGGTTCCGAGGGGCAGACGATGACGATCATTCCGGGAGAAACCGCCTGCCTGCGGTGCCTGATGAACGACACGCCGCCGCCTGGCACCACGCCCACGTGCGACACGGCAGGCATCTTGGCACCGATCGTCAATGTGATCGCGTCGCTGCAAGCGAACGAGGCACTCAAGATCGCGAGCGGAAATCGCGACGCCATCAACCGGCAGCTGACGATCATCGACGTGTGGGACAATCGCATCCGACAGGTGAGCCTCGAATCGTTGCGTGCCAATGGCCAATGCGCGGCGTGCCGCGGCAGCGAGTTCCCGTGGCTCGACGGCAGCCGCGCGAGCCGATCGGCTATCCTTTGCGGTCGCAATGCCGTGCAGCTGAGCCCTCCGGATCGGGCTACGGTGTCGCTGGAAAAACTCGCCGAAAAGCTTTCCTCGGTGGGACGCGTGACACAAAACCGCTATCTGGTGCGTGCCGCGATCGACGACTACACGCTCACGCTGTTTGCCGATGGAAGGGCAATCATTGGCGGAACGGATGACATCGCCACGGCCCGGTCTGTGTATGCGAAATATGTCGGTACCTGACGTCAGGCCTGGACGCTGGAGCGTCGCATGGTCGCCGCTTCCATAATTCGTTGTTCGGTGGCTTCCTCGCGCGAGAATTCCCCGGTCAAGCGACCTTCGCAGAGCACGAGAATGCGGTCGCAGAGCGTAAGTAGTTCGGGCAATTCGCTGGAAGTAACCAAGATCCCCAGTCCTTGCCGGCAGAGCTGGTCCATCAGCCGGTAAAGTTCGGCCTTGGCTCCCACGTCGACCCCGCGCGTCGGATCGTCGAGCAGCAGTACCTTGGGCTGGGTGAGCAACCAGCGGCCGATGATCGCTTTCTGCTGATTGCCGCCGCTGAGGCTCGTGATCGAGGCTTCGACGCCGGCCGTCTTCACGCCGAGCTGATCGACCATCTGCTTGGCCCGGGTTCCTTCGCGGCGACGACTCAGCAGTCCGGCCTGCGTGGACTGTCCGAGCGTGCAGAGCGTGATGTTCTGCCCCACCGACATTTCGGCGAAAAGCCCAAATCGTTTGCGGTCTTCCGTGACTAGTGCCACGCCGGCACGCTTGGCCTCGGCCGGATGCGAGAAGGCGACCGCCCGGCCGTCCAGAACCATGGTGCCGCGGGGACGGTCCTGGCTGGCGCCGAAGAGGCATTCGAGCAGTTCCGTGCGGCCGGCACCCATCAAGCCGGCGATGCCGACGATCTCGCCCTTGCGCAGCGAAAAGGAAACGTCTGCCAGGCGCCACTGCCGTGCGTGTCCCGGCCAGGGGAGCGACAGGTGTTCGACCTCCAGCACCACTTCGCCCGGCTCTCGCGGACTCGAAACGTTGGTTTCCTCGATCTCGCGTCCGACCATCAGATGCGTGACGCCGCGCGGCGTGGCATCCGTGCGATCGACCACGTCGACTAGTTTTCCATCGCGCAAGACGGCAATCCGCTCGGCCAGGTGAAACACCTCGTCCATCTTGTGCGAGATATAAAGGATCGTGACCCCGCGCTCCCTGAGTCGCTCGATGACGCGAAACAACCGCGCCACTTCCGCTTCGGTTAGTGCGCTGGTCGGCTCGTCCATGATCAGAATCTCGGACTCAAGCGATAGCGCTTTGGCGATTTCGATGAGCTGTTGATCACCGACGCGCAGTTCGCCCACGGGTCGCCGGGCGTCGATACGGCATTCGAGCTGCTCAAGCAAATGGGAGGCCTGGCGGTCCATTGTGGCCTGATCGAGCCAACCCCAGGCGGTTCGCCGCTCGCGGCCGAGAAACACGTTGGCGGCGGCCGAAAGCTGCTCGACGAGGTTCAGCTCCTGGTGAATGATGCTCACTCCGGCTGCCTCGGCGTCGCGCGTGCCACTGAATCGAACGGCCTGTCCACGCAGCGCTAGCTGACCGTCGTAGTCGACGATCACGCCTGACAGGATCTTCATCAGCGTGCTCTTGCCGGCCCCATTTTCGCCGACGATCGCCAATAGTTCTCCTGGACGCACGTCAAACGACACGTCGGCGAGGGCCTGCACGCCGGGATAACGCTTCGAGACATGGCGAATCGAAACCAGCGGCACCGACGTCATGACGGCACCGCGTCGGAGTGCCGCCTCCGAATCGCGCGGCCCTCGGCCAGTCGGCGAACGGAGAGTGAAACAAGGGCGATCACGAATACCGACAGGCCGGCGGATTTGCCGAACATCATCGTGGTCAGCGTGCCGGCCAGCGCCGTCAAAATGCCAATCGCCAAGATGCCCAACAGTCCTGGAAAGAACTGTTTGCTCAGGCCGCCGCCGGCCCGACGCAGTTCGTTAAACGCCACGGCGAGCACCACCAAGACGCCGACGATGATTCCCTGGTATTCATCGGCACCGACTTTGACCAACTTGGCAACGGCGTCGATCACCACCCGCAGGAAGACGACGCCCAGCATGGTTCCCCAGATCGTTCCCACGCCCCCTTGCAGGCTGCAACCACCGACGACGGCCGCGGCAATGGCGTTCAGTTCATAGCCCAGTCCCTGGACGGCCGGGTATGCCGTGCCAACCTCGGCCATGTAAAGAATTCCGGCGATGGATGAGGTGATCGCTCCCAGGCTGTAGGCCAACCACTTGAGGTGATCGGTGCGGATGCCGCTCAATCGTGCCGCGGCTTCGTTGCCGCCCATGGCATAGAGATGGCGCCCGACGACGGTGCGGCTGAGCAGGATCCAGCACACGAAACTCAGAATCAGAAAGATGGCCAGCGGGATCCACCATCGAGTTCCCAACGCGTTGAACGTGCTGTCATAAATGTAGATCTGTGTCGTGCGGCCCGTGGGGGTGAGGGCCGTGGTCACCTCTTGCACCATTACGCGCGCGAGACTGCGCAGCCCGACCAACGATGCCAGGGTGGCGACAAAGGGTGGCAAGCCGACGACCGTAATCAGCCAGGCGTGCAGTGTGCCGACGAGAAAGCCGGCCACCAATGCGCCAGCGATTGCGACCGCGAGAATTCCCAGCCCAAGATTGCCCGTGTCGGGCGCGCCCGCCTCATCGAGCGGGGCGAGCGCCAGCATGATTGACGCGCATACCGCGCCGCTGAAGGCGATCACCGAGCCGCTCGACAAATCGATACCGCCGGAGATGATCACGATCGCCGCGCCGAGGGCGAACACGCCTAGCAGCGACGTTTGCCGCAGAATCTCCTGGGCATTTTGTAGCGGCTTCTCGCGATAAGCATCGCTGAAGATCGTGGTAGCGGCAATGACCGCCACGATGGCCACCAGCAGACCCAGTTCGTTGGAGTGCAGGCGAGCCAAACGCCGCAGTGGATGAATCGGTTCGCCGGCGGTTGTCATCATGATCCAGTCAGATTGTGATCAGACAACCACTTTTTGAAGTCGCTAAGCGAGAGAAACTCGGTCGACTCCTGGAACATCTCTCGCTTGAGCGGCGAACCTTCGTCGGGATGCACGACGCGCAAACCGGTGGTCAGGATATCACCGTTGGGCTCGCTTTCGCTGAACTTCTGCGTCTGGGGATCGAATGCCGGCAGCATTTCGTGGATCGTTTCGTTGTCTCCCTCGACGAGGGCTTTCATCAGCCGCGTGCCACGGTAGCCCATGTCATAGGGGTTTTGGACGACCATGGCGTCGATATTTCCGTTGCTCATGTCGGCGATGGCCTTCGGCGCGGCGTCGAAAACGACGACGGTCGCCTTGTCGCGAATTCCGCGCTGCGACACGACATCGACGATCGCGTGGGCGTTGTAGGCCCAAATGCCGACTAACACATCCAGATCGGCGTGCCGGTCGAGCGCATCCTTGACGTTCTTGAGCGCCGTGCTCAAGTCCATGTCGTCTCCCAGGTTTTCAACCTGCTGAAACTTGTCGCCGGCGCCTTGTGCGAAGCCGTCAATGCGCTCGATGGCGTTGGCCGCGCCTTTAAGGCCGACGAACGTGGCGTATTTGCCGCCCGCGGGACGAATGCCGGCCGCGGCTTTGCCGAGTTCCTGACCACCGACGACGTTGTCGGTGCCCAGGTAGGCGAAGCGAGCCCCTCGCGCCGTCTTGCGGTCGACGTCCGAATCGATGGCGATCACCTTGATGCCGGCTCGCTGGCACTCCTCCATCGCCCGGGCAATGGCGGGGTTGTTGGAGTCGGTCACCGAAACCGCGACCGCGGCGATATCGGTCTGATTGGCGAACTGCCGCAGCCGGTCGATCTGGCCCTTGGGCGTGCCATCGTTGACTTCCATCGTCGTACGCAGCCCCGCATCGCGAAGCTTAAAATCGCGCTCGGCGTCCTGCATGCCCACGCGCATGGCGTCCCAGAAGGGATCGGCGCCGTTGGTCAGCAAGATCACGCGTTTTGTTCCGACGTCGGCCGCACTGTTGGCGCCGGTCGAGCTGCTGGCGCTACAGCCGGTGAAAATCAGCGCCATCAGACCCAGCGCGAACGCAAGAATGGCTTCCCGCCGCTGAAGCATGCCGTGAGTCCTCTTGCCTGAGGTGAGAGGTTTTTCAAGCCCGCGCGAACTGGAAAATCGTCGCCCACTTGGGGCCGGTGGACAGGAGTTGCCGACGCCGCAGTTGCGGTCGCGGTGTAACTGGCGTCCGCAACTCCGGCGTCTTGCCCGGGCCGGGTTAGGACGTCGTGTTGGGTGCTGGAGCTTCGGGCTTCTTTGCCTCACAACCAACCAGCAAGCCGATCGAGAAAATGCCCAACAACACGGCGACCACACTCAGCTTCCAATTCATCTGGAACTCCCTTCACAAGTACCGGGTTCACGCGAACGAAAACAGCGATTCTAAAACGACTTGGAGCCGGTCGCAAGGGTTGCGTTGGGACCACGCGCAGGAGATGATTTGCCCTGCTGGCACAGCACCTACATTCGGCCAACGTGGCACGATCGCTCAACTTTGCCAGCAGAAGTTGCCGATGACCACCGTTAGCATCCCTTCTTCCCCCCTCGCGTTCGCCCCACCCACCTGTCGTCTCCCGCCCATGGCTTTGACATCCCGTCAAAATCGGTCGCTTCGTTCGCGCAGTGTGCCGCCGGAAACTGATACAACGCTTCCCTTCCGACTTGGAACCTGGGAGCCTGTCGAACGAATCGGCAGTGGAACTCTTTGCGAAGTGTACTCGGCTCGAGCCGCGGGAAGCTCGCTGAATCAGCCGGCCGCGTATGCGTTGAAAATACTTCGTGCGGAGTGGCAATCTGACCCGGCCGGACTGGCACTTCTCAAGCGCGAAGTCCAGGTTGCGCGCCGAGTCTGCGATCCGCACGTCGTGCCAATTCTGGCGGCCGAGTTGGAGACGCGGCCATACTACCTGGCGATGCCGCTCTTGGAAGGTTGCACGTTGGCCGTGCAGTTGGAGCTTGGGCCGGCGCTTGACTTGCCGGTGTTGTGCTGGATTGCACGACAGGCTGCCCAGGGCATCGCCGCGTTGGAATGTGCCGGTTGGGCGCATGGCGACGTGAAGCCGAGCAATTTAATGCTCTCGCCATCTGGCCATGCGACACTCATCGATTTAGGCTTTGCCAGTGAAGCTTCGTCGCGAGGCACAATTGCCGAGCGACCACTGCTGGGAACGATCAGCTACATGGCCCCCGAGTTGCTCTATTCCTCCGTCGGTGGTGACGTGCAGAGCGACGTTTATAGTCTGGGCGTCATGTTGTTCGAGATGCTGACCGGCCGTTTGCCGTTCGACGCGGAAGACGTATCCGAGTTGGCACTCCAGCATCGGCAGCAGTTGCCCAGCGATGTCCGCTGCTTGGCACCGCAAATTCCGTTGCGTGCCGCGCGGCTCGTTCAGCAGATGCTTGCCAAAGAACCGCTACGTCGACCGGCGCCGACCGAGCTCGTGCAGCGGCTCATGGCACTCGAAATTGAAACCTTCGCCGAGCGCTTCGCCTGCGAGGCGGCTTGAGACACCGGCGCGCAAGGGACCAGCCCGGATCAAACAGCGATCGCACTCTAACGATTCGGTTGCTCGCGTCGATAGCTCATGTCCAATAAATCCAGGGGGTGTACGACCCACAGTTTCTGGCCGCGGGCGCGGGCCTCGCGGGCAATTTGCAGTTGGCAGCCGGCATTTGCGGTGATCAGGCATTCTGCGCCCGTGCTCAGGATGTTGTCGAGCTTTCGCCGACTGAGTCGGGCTGCCATCTCGGGCTCGGTCAGGTTGTAAGTGCCTGCTGCTCCGCAGCAGAGTTCGCTCTCGGGCAATTCGCGCAGCTGCAGGCCGGGGATCTTGGCCAAAATTCGTCGTGGAGCTTCGCGCACCTTTTGCGCATGACCCAGGTGGCAGGCGTCGTGATAGGTGGCGACCAGCGGGATCTTGCCGGGAGGCGGAACGAGGCCGAGCGCGTCGAGGAACTGGTTTACATCTTGAACCTTTGCGGCAAAGGCTTCTCGCATCGGTTGACGCACGTCGTGCCAGTGATGTCCGTAGTCCTTGAGCATCGCCCCACAGCCGGCGACGTTCACGATCACGGCGTCAACGTCGTCCTCGTTGAAGGCGGCCACGTTTGCGTCGGCGAATTCTTGAGCAGGTTCGCTGCTGCCGGCATGAAAATGAATCGCACCACAACAGGCTTGATGTTTGGGAACCAGTACCTCGCAGCCGTTGTGTTGCAACACGCGAGCCGTGGCCCAATTGGTCGAGCGGAAGATCGCGTCGCCGACGCACCCCGTGAACAGCGCCACGCGTGCCCGCCGCTTGCCGATTGGAGGCAAATGCGAGGGCAATGCCGGCTGCCGTTTGCCTAGCGGCGGCAGCATGTCGGCCAACTGTCGCAGCCTGGGGGGCAGCAATCGCAACAAACCGCTGGCTCGTACGGCCCGGTCGAGCCGGAGCATTTGCGCCACTCGCGCTGGGGCCAACGCGGCGCGTAGTCGATTGGGATAAGGGAACAGCCGGAACAGAATCCAGCGATGGAACCAATCTTGCGACTTGGTTTGTTCACCACCGGCCTCCATGGCCACTCGAAAGGGCTCAATCAGCTTGCCGTACTGCACGCCTGAGGGGCAGGCCGTTTCGCAAGCCCGACAATCGAGGCAGAGTTCCAAATGCCTCCGCACTTCATGTGTCAATTCCAAGCGGCCATCCGTGACGCTGCGCATCAAGTAGATGCGGCCGCGCGGACTGTCGTTTTCGTTACCTGTCTCGACATAGGTCGGACAGGCCGAGGTACAGAGTCCACAGTGCACGCAATCGAGAAACAGTCCGTAGTCGATGCCGGCACCCGGATTGGGAGCAGGTTCGGCAGGCGTGGCGGCGTTCTCGGTGGACGACTGTTTCATGCGATGGAGTCGGCAATTTGGCGGAGGCTCAATTGATATCGTACGCAAACCGGCCCGGATTGAGCAGGTTCTGAGGGTCGAACTGCCGCTTGATTTTTGCCATCCACGGTGCGGCCGAAGTCACGTTTCCCCACCGTGCCTCGCGCGTCCAGCCATCGAGCGTGCTCGACAGCACGACCGCCCCCCCGCCGGCACGTTGGGCCGCCGGGTGCAGCTTGGCGACTAAACCGCGCGAGATGTCGCCGGCGTCAAACTTCTCAAAGCGGACAAGGACAATCCCACTACCTGCGTGGGCTTGGATGGAAGCATCCGGATCGAGCTGCCGCACGAGTTGCACGAAGGCGGTTGTGCGGCTGGGTACGACGCTGGCCTTGAGCACCAAGGGCGCATCGGGAAGTGCGGCAAACTCCTGAAGGCTTTCCCACAGCTTCGCTGTCGCCTCGCCCGTGACCGCGTGCGCCGTCGCGATGCCCAATTCTCGCCATTCAGCGGACAATTGGCCGAGCATCCAGTTGACTTCACTTTCGGCCCCTTCCAGTCCGACGACCAAACGGCCAATCGTACCCGCCGTAAGCGAGCCGAGGCTCGCGTGCTGCCGCCACATCGGTCCGCAGAGCAGTTCGACCGCCGCCGGCGTGGTGCGCGACTGTACGATGGCGGCCAGCAGTTTTTCGGCCACCTCGAGATCGCGTAGTTCGCACGACAGCAAAGCCGAGCACTCGGGAATGGGCCGAACTTTGAGAGTTACCTGCGAGATCACACCCAGCGTGCCGAGCGAGCCGGTGAGCAGCTTGCAAAAGTCATAGCCGGCCACGTTTTTTACGACGCGACCGCCGGCCTTGAAGGGTACCCCCCTCACGTCGATGGCTGTCATGCCGATCACATAGTCGCGCATTGTTCCGTAACCATAACGGCGCGGTCCGCTGAAGGCTGTCGCCATCAGGCCGCCGATTGTCGCCTGTTGCGGCTGCGCCCCTTCGACCGGCAGCCATTGCCGTTCGGTGGCCAACGTGTTGGCAAGCTCGGCCAGCGTAATGCCGGCCTCGACGGTGACGGTCATGTCGCGCGCCGGATAGTCGACGACACGGTTCAAACCCGTGAGTACAAGCCCGAGGCCGGGCGTCGTGGCCGGCAGGCCGTAGTCAAGGCTCGTGCCGCCGCCAATCGGATACACGGCCGTCGACCCTGCATTGGCGCTGGCCAACGCCGCCGCCAACGCCGGCTGGTCGTTAGGCGTTTGTGTTTCGGAGAGCGGCAGTTGGTCGGCTAAGGCGGTCATGGTCGTCGTTCTTACCAGGGCACGGAGCGCGGTCACATGGCAGCGCGTCGGCCGGGATGAACTTGCTCGAGCCCGCAGGCGCCGGACGTGGGCAGCATCTTGGCCGGACTCAGGCAATTTTCGGGGTTAAATGCGTCGTGAAGCCGGGCCATCGCCGCGAGATCGTCATCGTTGAAGAGCTTTCGCATGAAGCTGATCTTTTCGACGCCGATGCCGTGCTCTCCGGTCACGCTGCCACCACTCGCGATGCATTCATCGAGTATCTCGCCGCTGGCCGCGAGCACGCGTTCGACTTGTTCCGCATCGCGCTCATCAAACAGCAAGATTGGATGAATGTTTCCATCACCCGCATGAAATACATTCACGATTCGGATGTTGAATTTCTGTCCGATTTCCATGATCCGCCGCAAGATGTGCGGAAGTTTTGTGCGCGGAACGACTCCGTCCTGCGTGCAGTAGCTGGGGCTAAGGCGGCCGACGGCGCCGAAGGCCTGCTTGCGCGACTTCCAGAGCAACAACCGCTCCTGGGCATCGCGCGCCTGGCGCACTTCGCGGGCACCGCACTTCTCGCACAATTCGATGATTCGATCGCGCTGCGCGTCGAGCCCGACTTCGAGACCGTCGACCTCGATCAAAAGAATCGCCTGTGCGTCAAGCGGGAAGCCGAAACGAAACGCGGCTTCGACCGCAGCGAGGATGCCCTGGTCCATCATTTCGAGCGCGGCGGGAATGATTCCCGCGCCGATAATCTCGCTGATCGAATTGGTTGCGTCGTCGACGGAATCGAAGACGCCCAACAACGTGCGCACTCCCTCGGGATTCTTGGTTAGCCGCACCCAAACCTTGGTCACAATCGCCAGCGTGCCTTCGCTGCCCACCAGCGTCCCGGGCAGATCGAGACCGGTTTGATCTTCGGCCGGCCCTCCAAACTGCGCGATCGAACCATCGGCCATCACGGCTTCGATACCCAGCGTGTGGTTTACCGTCACGCCGTACTTGAGCGTATGCGGTCCGCCGGAGTTCGTGGCCACGTTGCCGCCAATTGTACAAGCACCCTGACTCGACGGATCGGGGGCGTAATGATATCCCGTTCCCTTGAGGGCATTGGTGAGCCACAGGTTGACCACGCCCGGCTGCACGACCGCGTAGCGGTCGCGGAGGTTGATTTCCAGAATCTGTTTCATCCGCGTGAGCACGATCATCACGCCACCTCCGACCGGCAGGCAACCGCCGGCCAGGCTCGTGCCTGCGCCGCGTGGCAGGAAGGATACATGGTGCTCATTGCACACGCGCACAATGGCCGCCACGTCGTCCGTCGTGCGCGGAAAGACGACCACGTCGGGACAATTCTTTTCGATGACAAACCCGTCGCACTCAAAGACGACGAGGTCCGAGTGGGCGGCCAAGACGTTTTCGTCGCCCACCGCGCGGCGAAGTGCATTGGCGACCGGCAACAGTGCGGACGAAATCACGGATCAAGAACCTGCTAAGGCCGGAACACCGATGGCTGCAAACCCACATTATAGGGCATGCCGGCCCGCGGCGCAAGCACGGTGCCGGCGCATTCACTCGGCACGATGTCGATCGCGCGCAAGTCGCGGCCGACGTTTTGCGCAGGCGATCGGCCTAGAGCTTCTTCGACGGCACCAGCGCGCCCATTTCCGTCAAGAACTCGGTGATCCGTTCCTGAACCTCCGGCGTTTGCCGCACGAGAACGTTCTGTCCCGAGGCGTAGATCGGCGGAATCCCGTAGGGGCCGCAATTGCAACCGCTACAGGCCGGGCCGACAACTTGGGGAATCATATAAACGAGCGCCTGCGGGCAATACTCGGGTTTGATTCGATACACCTTGGTCGTCGGCAACTGGCAGGGGGGGCCGGCCGTCTCGACGCGCAGGGCTTCGACCACGATATCCTCGGCCATGGCCGCGGTGGCGCTGCAGGTCGCAAAGGCGACGGCACCAGCCAAAAAAAGCTTTCGCACGACAGTTCCTCCGGTGGGCGGGTGAGTGAGGGAGAAGAAGGCGGGCCAAGTTTAGTTTACCACCTATTTGGCACCCAAGACCGCTGGCCACCGGCGATTCCTATGAAACGAAGCCCTCACGGCAGACGTCGCCGCCCGCAGAACGGGAATTCGATCGAACGGCCTAAAGACTGCGGCTCCGTTTGTCGAATTCAGAAAGTTCGGCGCTAAACAGTCGCCAGTTCCGGGCTGGAAGCTTTGTCGGCGAGGGATTGTTGCACCTGAACGAACTTTGCTTCATTCGCCAGGAAGGCGTCGACGATGTCGGGGTCGAAATGCTTGCCGCGACCTTTGACGACCGTGGCCTTTGCCTTTTCGTGCGTGAAGGCATCCTTGTAGACCCGCTTGCTGGTCAAGGCATCGTATGTATCGGCTAGCGCCACGATGCGGCCGGGCAGCGGGATTTCGTCGCCCGCCAATCCGCGCGGATAGCCGGAGCCGTCGTACCATTCGTGATGGCTCGCGGCAATGTCTCGTGCCATCCTCAGAAAGCGGGCCGCGGGGTAATGTTGCAACGCGGCGTCCAGCGTCTCGGCGCCCCGAGTGGTATGGGTCTTCATGACCGTGAACTCTTCCTCGGTGAGAGGGCCGGGCTTTAACAACACGTGGTCGGGAATGGCGACTTTGCCAATGTCGTGCAGTGGACTCGTGAGGAAGATCAGCCGCACGAACTCCGCGTTGATCACGCTTCGATACTTCGGCAGGTGCGAAAGGTGCTCGGCGATGATTCGTGAATAGTTACGCACCCGCTCCAGGTGGGCGCCCGTGTCGCTGTCTCGCGATTCGGCCAGTTTCGCCAGCGTAAAGATGAGCAATTCACGCGTTTCCAGGGCCAACAGCCGTTCGCCGGCCCGCAGCCGCAGCACGAGCTCGCTGGGTTGGAACGGCTTAACGATGAAATCGTCGGCACCGGCGGTCATGCCTTCAATCGAGTCCGATGCGTCGCGGCGCGCGGTGAGTAGAATCACGTAGATGTAGTTGAGCGTCGTCAATTGCCGGATTCGCCGGCAAAGTTCGAGCCCCGACATCTGCGGCATCTCCCAGTCGGTAATCACGAACTGACAAGTGCCTCGTTCGAGAATTTGAAGAGCCGCTCGGCCGTTGCTCGCGGTCAGCACCTTGTACCCTGCACGTTGGAGAGTTTTTTCCAACATGTCCACGGCAATCGGATTGTCGTCGACGACAAGAACCTGCATCACCTGGGCTCCACACAGTGCCGCTAGGGCGGAGGCAACTAATTCGACTCATTCGGGGCCTTGGAACCGTAGACCGCAGCCAGTCCCGTGTCAAACGAGTAAGCCATGACGTGGTTTGGACTTGTGTGATCGGGATTTGGCCGCGCTGGGCGGCGTGCCGCCATGTCCGTCAGGGAACGCTCGCTCTATTTGGCTCTATTTGTCGGAACAATCGACACGACTCGGCCAACCCGTGCGCCCGCCCGCGGTTTGCCAATTCCAAGAGTAGAGTTGGGGGCGCGGGCATCTGATTTGCCCCGGCGCTCGTTCAAGCATCTGACAGCTTGCGCGCACGTTCTACGCGGGGCAATGCGATCGTTGACTCCCCTGGCGTGGCCAGCGCGCATCGCAAGCGAGGTCGGGGAGATCTGGTCGTGATACAACACGCCGCAGACGCCGAACAGTCCAACCGCGCCGAAGCGCGAGCCGCTGAGCTCGTGGCCGAGCAATTGCGCGCCGTGGGGTGGCGTGTCGATCGCCTGTTCGCCTGGGTGTTGATTCTTGAGTGGCTGGCGGCAATCGCCGGCATCGCCCTGGTCTCGCCTTCCACGGGCCTTCAAAGCCCGCCGGTCATAACCTGGGTCATCGTCGGAGGCGCATTTGTCAGCGGCATTCCGCTCGGGCTGATGTGGTGCATTCCAGGCAGGCCGCTCACGCGTCATGCCGTTGCTGTTGCGCTGATTATTTGGTCGACGTTGCTGATGGAGCATACCGGCGGACGACTAGGCTCGCATTTCCCGGTGTTTGGCGCCTTGGCGATCCTAGCCTGCTACCGCGACTGGCGGATCTTGCTCACAGCGACGGCGACCTACATTGGGCGCGACATCCTGCGCGCGGATCTTTGGCCGTTCGACAGTCAGGCGGCAATCTACGAATGGGAGCGGCTGGGATTTATCCTGTTCGAGGTTTGCGCACTCGTGCTGGCAATTCGCCTGAGTGATCGAGAGACCTGGCTTTTTTCAATCGGACAAGCGCGGATCGAAGAGAGCAATCGCCGGCTCGAATTGCAGTATCGCGAGCGGACTGCCAATTACCGGGACTATACCGAACGGCTCGAGCGTGTGCGCGACGAGTTGCATCGGCAGGCTTCCGAGTTGCAACAGGCCCGCGCGGCCGCCGAGGAGGCCAATGCCGCCAAGAGCCATCTGGTGGCCACGGTCAGCCACGAAATTCGCACGCCGCTGACCGCCATACTCGGCTACGCTGACGTCCTGGTTTCCAACCTGATCGATGGCGAGTCGATCAAGGCGGCTCGCACGATCAAGCGCAACAGCGAATTCCTGTTGCAACTGGTCGACGATATTCTCGACCTGTCGCGTATTGAGTCCGGCAAGCTGGCCGTCGAAATGCTGCGCTGTTCGCCGCGGCAAATTGTCGGCGAAGTGGTGCAGCTCTTGCAGGTGCGTGCCGACGCGAAGGGATTGCCTCTGGTCGTGGAATGCGGCGATGACGTTCCCGAGACCATCCATTCCGACCCCCTGCGGCTGCGACAAATTCTGCTCAACCTCGTGAGCAACGCGATCAAGTTCAGTTCTCGCGGCGAGGTGCGAATCCGGATGTTGTCGAACGGCCCGGCAGGCGACCCGTGCATGCGTTTTGAAATTCGGGATCAAGGAATCGGCCTGACTCCTCGCCAAATTGAAAACCTGTTCCATCCTTTTGCGCAAGGCGACGAAACCACCAGTCGACTCTTTGGCGGTAGCGGCCTTGGACTCTGGATCAGCAAACAGCTGGCGAATTTGCTGGGGGGTGACATTGCCGTGCAAAGCGAGCCGGGCAAAGGGAGCAACTTTGTTGTCACGGTCGGCATCAATCAACCGCAAACCGACGTCGCGCCGGCATGGACGGCGTCCGCCGTAGCAGACGAGACTCAAGCCGCCGGAGTCAGCGATCTGGAAAACTGCCGGATCTTGGTTGCCGAGGACAGTCCCGACAACCAGGAGCTTGTGACCTTCGTGTTGGAACGGTCGGGCGCGCAAGTGACGGCGGTCGACAACGGCGCAGAGGCCGTCCGCGTCGCTCTGGCGGCCCAGCGAAACGGAAGCCCCTTCGACGTCATCCTGATGGACGTGCAAATGCCGATGCTGGACGGCTTCACCGCGACGGAGCGGTTGCGCGAGCAGGAATACCCGGGCTTGATTGTCGCCCTGACCGCGCACGCTCGGCCCGAGGAGTTGCAACAGTCTCGACGGTCGGGTTGCAACGCCTGCATTAGCAAGCCGATCGACAACTCGATATTGCGGTTGATCGCGCAACTGAAGCAGCGCGCGGGCGAAGACAACCGCACATTGACGGCATAGAATTGCAAGAGCGTGCCGCGGTATTCGCAATCGGTTGGTGGCGTGCCTCGCTTCCGATACTTCCGGCCACCCGCTTCGCGGGATATTGTATGTCCCTGAAACGTTACCAAGACAAACGCGATTTCCAACGTACGGCGGAGCCACGAGGCCGGCGGCGGAAGAAATCCGGCTGGCTGTTCGTGGTGCAAAAGCACGCCGCAAGTCACCTGCACTATGATTTTCGGCTGCAGATCGGTGGTGTGCTGAAGAGTTGGGCCGTGCCAAAGGGACCGAGTCTCGATCCCCACGTGAAGCGGTTGGCGATGCATGTCGAGGACCATCCGGTTGAATACGGCTCCTTCGAGGGTACGATCCCCAGAGGACAATACGGCGGCGGTACCGTGATGCTCTGGGACCAAGGAACGTGGTCGATCGACGGTGATCCGGACGAGGCCTATCGCGAGGGTAAACTGCATTTCCGTCTGCATGGGAAGAAGCTGCGGGGCGATTGGGTGTTGGTCCGACGAAGCGGCGGCAACGGTCGATTTGGAGGCGGCCAGAAAGAACCTTGGTTCCTCTTCAAGATTCGTGACGACGAGGCCATCGAAGGAGACGAAGACGGAATTCTCCAGCGCGAGCCAGAAAGTGCGGCGACCGGACGTACGATGGACCAGATTGCCGCCGGACGACGGGTCTGGAATGCCAAACATGGCGCGGCCAAGGGAGGCGACCCGCCGGGCGACGCGACGACTCATTCACGGCCGCAACACCTCAACGCTCGCTCGCGGAAACGACTTCTTGCCGAACTGCCAGGTGCCCGGCGCGGACCGCTCCCCATGCGAATCAAGCCGCAGCTGGCAACCCTTGTAAAACGAGCCCCAGATGGAGACCAGTGGTTCAACGAGATCAAGTTCGACGGCTATCGGATGATCTGCCAGGTCGAACGCCGCGAGGTCACCTTTTTGAGCCGCAACGGACTGGATTGGACGGCGCGCGTGCCGCATCTGGTGCGGGCGGTTCGCGGCCTGGGAGTTGGTTCGGCCGTCTTCGATGGCGAAGTCGTCGCGGTCGAACCCGACGGCAGCACCAGCTTTCAGGCCCTGCAGAACGCCTTCGCAGGCAAGCAAGCCAACCGGCTCGTCTACTATGTGTTCGACGTGCTTTATCTCGATGGCGTGAACTTGACGAAGGTGCCCCTGGAGCAGCGCAAGCGTTTATTGACGCAGCTCGTTCCTTCCGGGCCAGGTGCGGTTCGCGATGCCGGCTATATCGTGGGTCGGGCTCCCGAGTTTTTCGCCGAGGCCTGCCAGAGAAAGCTCGAAGGCATCATCTGCAAACGCCGTGATCGGCCGTATCGTCCAGGACGCAGCGGCGAGTGGCTCAAAGTGAAGTGTGCGCACCGCGAGGAGTTTGTGATCGGCGGGTATACTTCGCCTGCTGGATCGCGCGTCGGATTTGGGGCGCTAGCATTGGGATATTACGACGATGGTCAACTCCGCTATGCGGGTCGAGTCGGCACCGGATTCAGCGATGAACTGCTCGAGGACTTGTCGCGGCAACTTCGTACGCTGGAGCAGAGCAAGTCGCCGTTTGTCGACCTCCAAGGACGCACCGGGCAGGCCCGCGGCGTGCACTGGGTAAAGCCCATACTGGTGGCGCAAGTCACGTTTAGTGAATGGACGCGCGACGGCCATTTGCGGCACCCGGCGTTTCAAGGCCTACGCGAGGACAAGCCGGCTTCGCAAGTCATTCGCGAACGTCCCGTGCCGCTCAAGTCATTGGAGCAACCTGCCGTGTCGAAGCCCACGACCAGAAACTCCGTCGCACGAAACTCCAGGCATCAGGAAAGCCTGTCCGCAGAATTTCCTGATTCCGTCCGTCTGACGCATCCAGACAAGGTTCTGTACCCCGGCGATGGGATCACCAAAGCGCAACTCGCGGGCTACTATGCGAGCGCTGCCGATTGGATCTTACCGCACGTCGTCGACCGGCCGCTTACGCTCGTCCGTTGTCCCCAGGGCTACCGTGGCAACTGTTTTTTCCAGAAGCACGTTGGCAAGGGAATGCCCGAATCGATTGGCCGGGTGGCCATCGACGACAAGCGAAAGACAATTGAGTATGCGGTGGTCAAGGATCTTGAGGGGTTGCTGTCACTGGTGCAGATGAACACGCTCGAGATTCACGCCTGGGGAGCGCGTACCGACAACATCGAAAAACCGGACCGCTTGGTGTTCGATCTCGATCCCGACGTGGATGTTCCGTGGCAACGAACCGTCGAAAGCGCCTTGCAACTGCGCGACTTTCTGGCGGACTTGGACCTGATTTGCGGCGCGAAGACGACCGGCGGCAAGGGGCTGCATTTGGTGTTACCGATTGAACGGCGCACGACCTGGGAGGATGCCAAGGAAATCAGTCGCGCAATTGCCGAGGCCGCCGCCGTCGCTGATCCCAATCGCTACACCACGAACATGTCGAAGTCCGCCCGCGGCGGCAAAATCTATATCGACTACCTGCGGAATTCCCGCGGTGCAACGGCTGTCGTACCGTACTCGACTCGCGCTCACGCCGGTTGTCCGGTCGCCACGCCGATAAGCTGGGAAGAACTGCCCAACATCAAATCGTCCGATCAATTCACAATCGCCAATTTGCCCGCTCGGCTGGACAAGCTCAAACGCGATCCATGGCAATTCCTCGATTCGGTCCGCCAAACGCTGCCAAAATCGCTGCTTAAGAAACTCGGCGCGGGCTAAAGGCGGCGACGCCCAAGGCCAATCGAGATAGACTCGCGGAAATGAGTTACCGCGTGTTTCTGCTTTCGCCCGCTCGCTATGCGGGACGCGGGCTCCGCGGTGGACTCTGGCCGCGAGTTCGCCTACGAGCCCATCGGGTCCCGGCCTCGCCGGGGCGCCCGTCCGCCAAAACTTGCACCCCGACAGCGGCCTACAGTTTCTTCAAGTAGATGTTCTTGAAGTACAGCGTGTTGCCGTGGTTTTGCAGCTCGATCTGACCGGTGGGGTAAATCGGCTTGTCGCGCTCCCAATAGTTCTCCAGCACGACGTCGTCGACCACCAGCGTGTCGTTCAACCAGATGGTCACCTTGTCGCCGACCATCTTGATGCGGAACGTGTTCCACTCGCCCACCGGGTTGTCGGCCTTGACCAGCGGCTTGGAGGGATGCTTCTGGTTGTTGAACAGGCCGCCCGAGCCAAGGCCCTTCTCCGGCACCGAAACTTCCGGGTCCCAAATCTGCACCTGCGGGGTGCCGCGCAAATAAATGCCGCTATCGCCCTTGGGGAGGATTTTCCAATCGACGTACATTTCGAAATCGCCGTAGTCGTCGGCCGTGCACAGGCTGTCCCCCTTGCCGTCAAAGACGAGCGTGCCGTCCTCGACGTTCCAGTGGTCGCGCATCTTCTGGTCGGCAACTTTCTGGGCCGCGGCCAATTCGTCGTCCGACATCTTGGCACGCTTCGGCGGACTGGCAACCAGACCCTTCCAGCCGGTCAGGTCCTTGCCGTTGAAGAGGGCGACAAAACCTTCGGGCGGTGTATTGTCGGCCGCCTGGGCAGTCGCGGCGACGACCAGCATGCAGCAGGTAAGGAACGTGGTGAAACGGCGCGAGGCAAAGCGTGGAAGTTTCATCGTGGTGTGTGCTCTGGGTGTGACGAAGCGGGTTTGCCGGTGGGATGCCCCGATGATCTCGGAGCGCGAACGATGGGCCAGGAAGGCCCGCCGCGTGTCGCCATTATGCAGCGCGAGGCAGCCGAGGGCCAGTCGCGCGTCGGCTGGAAATGCCCCGGCGCCGGCATCCACCCCTCTAAGCCGCCATTTTTGCCGCGCCACGACGCCGCTTGCGCCTGCGAAGGGCGATCGTGCCCAGCGCGAGACAGGCTGCCATGGAAAGCACGGCCGACGAGGGTTCCGGCACGACCAACGGCATGGCCAGCGGCGTGGCGGTCAGTGAGGCGGGCGCCGTGTCGCCGCGGAGGATGGCGTTGACGACCGTCATCAGATCGCTGAGCGAAACGAAATTGTCGCCGTTGGTGTCGAAGTATTTGTACGTGTTGCTGATCTTCGAGCTGTCGGCGGAAAACTTCGGGCCGTTGGCCAGGATACTATTGACGATCACCATCACGTCCGCAGTCGACAGTTTGCCATCGTTGTTGACGTCGACGTTCCAGATGGGATTTTGATACGAGGGGTGTTGCTCGGCGATAGAGATACTGTTGATTACGGCCTCGTTTGCGCTGGAGAGGGGATTGCCCTGCGTGTAGTTTTGCAGCGGTAAGTTGGTAAAGGCGCCATTAATATTTGAGAGGTTGTAAGTAGGTAAGGCGGCAATCGCATCGACGACATCCATTCCACTGAGTACCCAGCCAAATGCGGCATAGCCGTCCGTGCTGGAGCCGCCGGGTCCCAGAGTCGTCGTGTTGTCGACAGTGTTGATAAAAAACTGGCTGTTCGCCGTGTTGGGGCTCGACAGGCGCGCCATTGATATCGTCCCGCGCGTGTTGGCGATTTTGTATTCCAACGGAATCGTGCCGTTGTTTGGGATCGAGGTTGAGCTTGTATTAAATCCGCCACCTTGAATGACAAAGTTTGGTATGGAGCGGTGAATGATCGAGTTCGAATAGTCCCCGGCGGTCACGAGATTCACGAAATTGGTGACCGTCGTGGGTGCCACATCATTAAACAAATCCAGTTCGATGTTGCCAAAGTTCGTGTCAATCGTGACGAGCGTGCTGGCACGGGCAGCGGCAGTAAAAGCGGTTGCCGCCATGAGTGCAACAAGCAGTCCAATCTGTGCGCCACGAATGGTCGTCCGAGTGAGTGAGACTTCGCGCATCTTCTTTCCGTGTTCAAGGGTGCAGCGTCGAGATGGGATCCGCCTGAGGGCTTGTTAGAGCTCCCCGTTCCGCCGGGAGATGACGGCGGGCTGAACCTTCAGCCTATTTCCCCTTGCCGGGAAAATCAAGCAACTCAGCCGTTTCGAGCCCGCCGGCCGCCCGGCAAAATCGATACGACTGATTCCGATAGTTCGCCGGAACTCGGCAAATCTATTCCGCCAGCCACTGCCCGCAATTGAAACCTAAGTTGGCAAAGAGAACCTTCCCAATTTCGCCCACCCCAAACCGACATGCCATGACCACCCCCTTTAGCTACGACGAGTGGCTCTTGCTCTGCGGCACCCTCGTCGCGGGCCTCATGTTCATCATGACGCTGGGCCGAACCTCATAGGCGCACCCTCACGTAGGCGACCGGCACTTAGTCCGCTCCGGATCCCACGTTTTGACAGCTAGAAATCCGCGTTGCCCGGCACCCGTGGAAACGGGATGACATCGCGGATATTGGCCATGCCGGTGGCGAACTGCACGACGCGTTCCAGGCCCAAGCCAAAGCCGGAATGGGGGACGCTGCCGTAGCGGCGCAGATCGAGATACCACCAGTAGCTCTCGGGATCGAGCTTTTGCTCCTTCATCCGCTCGGTGATCACGTCGAGCCGTTCCTCACGCTGGCTGCCGCCGATGATTTCGCCGACCTTGGGCACCAGAATGTCCATTGCGCGCACCGTGCGACCATCGTCGTTGACGCGCATGTAGAACGGTTTGATCGACCGGGGATAGTCGAACAAGATGACCGGCTTCTGGAAATGCTGTTCGGTCAGATATCGCTCGTGTTCGGCCTGCAGGTCGTGACCCCAGGAGACCGGGAACTCAAACGTTTGCTTGGAGCGGGTGAGGATGTCGACGGCCTCGGTGTAGGGGAGCCGAACGAATTGGCTGCTGACCACGCCTTCGAGTGTGGCGCGAATACCTTTTTCGATTCGCTCGTCGAAGAATTCCATGTCCTCGGCGCACTGCGTGAGCACGTCGCCGAAGATACGCTTCAGGAATCGCTCGGCCAGGTCCATGTTATCGGTCAGCTCGAAGAACGCCATCTCCGGCTCGACCATCCAGAACTCCGCCAGGTGGCGCGAGGTGTTGGAGTTTTCGGCCCGGAACGTGGGGCCAAAGGTGTAAACCTTGCCCAGCGCGCAGGCAAAGATTTCGGCTTCGAGCTGCCCGCTCACGGTCAGATACGAGGGTCGGTCGAAAAAGTCTTGCGTGTAGTCGACGGCGCCGGCCACCTTGGGCACGTTGACCAAATCGAGCGTTGTGACCTTGAACATCTCGCCTGCGCCTTCGCAGTCGCTGGCCGTAATGATCGGCGGATGAACGTACAGAAATCCTTCTTCCTGAAAGAATCCGTGAATCGAGCGGCAAACGCAGTTTCGCACCCGGGCGACGGCCCCAAACGTGTTGGTGCGCAGGCGCAAGTGCGCTAGTGTTCGCAGGAATTCGAACGAATGCCGTTTTTTTTGCAGAGGATACGTCTCGGGGTCGGCTCCGCCGTGAACGATTACGGCCTGGGCCTGCATTTCGGTCGCCTGGCCTTTTGCGGGCGAGGCCTTGATTTCGCCCTCCACGGTCACGCTGCAGCCGGCCGAGAGATGTTTGATTTCCGACTCGTAGTTAGGCAAGCTGCCGTCGGCGACGATTTGGATGTTACTTAGACAGGAGCCGTCGTTGAGCTCCAGGAAGCTGAAACCACCTTTGGAATCGCGACGAGTACGAATCCAGCCCTGCAACCGCGCGGACTGGCCCGCCGCTTTCGCCTGCCGCGCCTGGGCCACCGATATTCTTTGCATGGCGGTTTACTCCCGCGAGGCAAGCCAGCGCTCGGCGTCGAGCGCGGCCATGCAGCCGGCACCGGCCGAAGTGATCGCCTGTCGATAGTAGTCATCGGCCACGTCGCCAGCTGCAAACACGCCGGGCACGCTGGTGTGGGTCCGGAACGGCGTTGTAAGGGCGATGTACTTCTTTTCGGTCAACGTCAGTTGTCCGTCGAGGAAAGCGGTGTTTGGCGTATGTCCGATCGCCAGGAAAACCCCCGCGGCGTCCAATCGCGTGTGGTCGCCTCCTTTCGTGCTGTTGAGCACCACGCCGGTGACACCCTCGTTGTCAGTGCCGACGACTTCTCCAAGTTCGTGGTTCCAAACAATGTCGATCTTCTTGTTCGACTCGGCGCGTTGGGCCATGATCTTCGACGCCCGCAGTTGATCGCGGCGATGAACCAGGTGGACCGTGCTGGCGAACTTGGTCAGGTAACTCGCTTCCTCGACGGCCGAATCACCGCCCCCCACCACCACCAGCGGCTTGTTGCGAAATCGGGGCAGTGCCCCGTCGCACACGGCGCACGCGCTTACGCCGCGATTCTTAAACGCGTCTTCCGATGGGAGTCCCAAATAGTTTGCCCGGGCGCCCGTGGCCACAATGACCGACTCGGTCTCGACGGTCTCGCCGCCGAGCGTTACCAGTTTGAAAGGGTGATTTTGAAAGTCGACTTTGACCACGTCATCCGTCACGACCCGGGTGCCAAAATTCTTGGCCTGTTGGCGCATCAGTTCCATGAGCTCTGGGCCGCTGATGCAGTGCTTGGAGTGGGGAGCCATCATCGACCGGGTTTCCGCGTCGATGGCGTTGTCCAAGAAAGCCGACAGGTCTCCGGCCGGAAAACCGGCGTAGTTTTCGACTTCGGTCGTGAGGTTGAGCTGTCCTAGCGGCAGGGTGCCAGCAATGCGATTCTCTTCCGTGATTGCACCTTCGAACACCAGCGGTTGGAGTTCGGCGCGGGCCGCATAAATGGCCGCCGACCAGCCGGCGGGACCACTGCCAATGATGACCACTTTTTCCACTGCCAAGGGATGTCCTTCCACGTTCGAGGGAGAGAGGTGGGGCGGCCGCCGCGCCCGACTTCATTCGGTCCGCGAGATGGAGGAGAATTATAGCGCGCTGGCAGACCGCGTCCATGCCATCTCGGGGCCTCGCGCCGTTTGCTAGGCGCCGTTCGACGTAGGTGCATCACTTTCGCCGGAGGGAGGCAACACTTGCTCGATCTCCAATGCCTTGCGTCCCTGCCAAGACCCAAGATGCGCGCGAAATCTTAGTTCTCCGTCTTGCGACACCAGAATCGGATCGTTCGCCTGCTGATCCGTGGCAATGATGTCGCCCAACTCCAATGCGGCAAGCTCGTCGGGTGAGATATCCGTTTCAGCCAGACAGGCCATGAGTTCGATGACCTCACCCGAACTCGCGGATGGCCGAATGCCGCTCGCGGCGGACGAGCAACATGCCTGTGACGCATCGCCGGCGCAATCGCGGGGAAAGAGCGTCGCGATTGTGGTCGCCGGAATTACCAGGCACAGGTCTCCCCGCACACCCGCCAAATCCAGGGCAAAATGGCTCCGCAGGTACTTGGCGGCGATAGCTTTTGGTCCGGGACGGTTTGACGGACTCGTCAGGTCGGATAGCTCAAGCGACAACGTTGCCGTATCGTGCCAAGCCACGCGAAGCGCGCTCAGTAAAAGCTTTGCGGCACGATCAACTAGCCGTCGTTCAATTTCGGTGGGCGGGCGACATAAATCAGCACGCACCTCACGACCGCCCCCGAGCATGCAATCGACGATCGCGTAGTGCACAGGCGGCGAAATACTGAGCCACCAAGGGCCATCGATGGGCACGAGGTCGTCAATTGGCGCAACGTCGATTCGCCGGCAATACGTAGCGCCGTCGGAGCCTATGTCCAGAAAGCCCGACGCCGCAATCCATTCGAACGCCGAGGGACTCACGCGCGCCGCGCGGCGTACGAGCGATGTCAGGTCCGCGGCAAACTGGCTGGCGGCGTGTTCATGAATCGGCGCCAGCCTGGCAGCCAGACGATTCTGAAGTTCGATGTCGCTCGGCTGTGGAGGAGCGACGCGCTGGGCGTCGGCAGCAGCCCGCCTGCCCAGCAGAACTTCGATTTCCGCAGGGCTTAGCAATTCATCAGCCATCCCTGGCCTCGCTTACCGGGTGTGCAACGCGACTCGATCGCTATGCGCGAATCTGTCCCTCGCCATAGACGACGTACTTGTAGCTGGTCAGTTCCTTGATCCCGCACGGTCCGCGGGCATGAAACTTGTCGGTGCTGATGCCGATTTCGGCACCCAGGCCAAATTGTCCGCCATCGTTAAACCGCGTGCTGGCATTGACCATCACGGCCGCGCTATCGACGGCGGTGGTGAATTTGCGAGCGGCCGCGAGGTCCGCCGTTACGATGGCATCGGTATGTTTTGAACCGTACCGGTTGATGTGGGCAATCGCTTCATCGAGCGAGTCGACGACCTTCACCGAGATAATGGGGCCCAGGTATTCGGCGGCAAAATCCTCTTCGCTGGCGGCTTTGGCTTGCGGCACCAACGACCTGGCGCGCGCGTCGCCACGCAATTCGATCGAAAACTCCCCAAGCGCCGCGGCGACACGCGGTAAGAACTGCGCCGCCACGTCACGATGCACGACCAGCGACTCAGCCGTATTGCAGGTGCCGAACCGTTGGCATTTCGAATTCACCGTGATCTTTTCGGCCATCTCCAAGTCGGCGGCGCTGTCCACGTAAACGTGGCAGTTGCCGGTGAAGTGCTTGATCACGGGCATCCGCGCTTCGTCGGCGACGCGACGAATCAGGCTTTCGCCACCGCGTGGAATGGCCAGATCGATGTAGTCGGAAAGGCCGAGAAAATGCCCGACGGCGTCACGGTCGATTGTTGACACCAATTGCACGGCTCCCTCGGGGAGCCCGATTTCCTCGGCGGCTCGCTCAAGCAGTGAAACGATGGCGCGGTTCGAGTGACTGGCTTCCTTGCCGCCGCGCAGGATCACGGCATTGCCACTCTTGATGCAGATCGCCGCGGCGTCGGCGGTCACGTTTGGCCGCGATTCGTAGATGAAGAACACGACCCCCAGCGGCACGCGCACCTTTTGAACGGACAGGCCGTTGGGCCGAATTGAGGATTCGATGATTTCGCCGATCGGCTCCGGCAGTGCCGCGACCTCCTCGAGGCCGACAGCCATGGACTCAATCACCGCGGGGGTCAGACGCAGTCGATCGACCTGGGCCGGTGAAAGACCAAATTGAGGAGCCGCCGCGACATCCTGCGCATTGGCCTGAAGAAGCGGTTCCTGCTCGCTGCGTAGCAAATCGGCAGCGCGCCTAAGCCAGGCAATTTTCTGGCCGCTTCCCAAGCATGCCAAGGCGTGCGACGCGCGCTTAGCGCGTTCGGCGGTTTCCAGGCAATAACGGCGCAGGTCAAACGTCTCGGCAACGGCCATGAGGGCTAACTTTCAGCGAAGATTTCGGAAGCGTCGACCGGTAGGATCGTCGCCATCGTCCTGCGATTCAAGACGCTTTTGTCGCAGCGAACGTTCGCCGGTTGACCTATCAAGTATCCCCCATCGATTGCCGAGGGTCAACGTCGCTATCTGCCGACGCGAACGGCAGTTACACGTAGATTCTAGTCCTGGGCGAGGATTCCGGCTTCGCCATCGATGCCGCCGCAGGCCTCGAACAGCAGCAGCGCCTGCCGTACGGCGGCGACATCGTGCACGCGAACAACCTGCACGCCCTGAACAGCCAATGCCAGTGCCACGCCCGCCGTGCCGGCCGTGCGGTTGGCCTGCTTGTCTCCGATGACCTTGCCGATGAAAGCCTTGCGCGAGGGGCCGACCAGCACCGGACAACCCAACTCGTGCAGCCGGTGGGCATGGGCGGCAAGCGTCAGGTTGTGTTGATGCGTTTTGCCGAAACCGATCCCCGGATCGAGGGCAATGCGCTCGGCCGGAATGCCGGCGGCCACCAATTGGTCGCGACGCTGCTTGAGAAAGGCGAGAACCTCGCCCACGACGTCGTCATACGTCGGGTTGTCTTGCATTGTCTGCGGATTGCCCCGCATATGCATGGCACAAACGCCGGCCTGCGACTCGATCGCCACACCGAGCATCTGATCGTCGCCGGTCAAACCCGTGATGTCGTTGATCAGCTCCGCCCCGGCGGCCAGCGCTTCCCTGGCAACTTCGGCCTTGGAAGTATCAATCGAGATTGGCACCAGCACATGAGGCGAAATGGCCTGGATCACGGGCAGCACGCGAGCAAGTTCGGTGCCTGCGTCGACAGATTCGGAATAGGGGCGCGTGCTTTCGCCGCCGATGTCGAGCAAGTCCGCTCCGGCCGTCACCAACTCGAGCGCGTGGTCCGCGGCCGCCGAGTGCTCCAGGAATTGTCCGCCGTCAGAAAAGCTATCTGGCGTGACGTTGACGATGCCCATCACCAGTGGCCGCCGCGGTAAATGCAACCGGTGCGAGCGCAACTGCCAGGCGGTAGCCCGACCAGGAAAGCGGTCGGCGAGCGACATTGGATAAGAAGACGGCATCTCGCCAGCTTACCACGGCATTTCCATCAGCGACACGATCTGCGCCGAGAGCCGTTGAATGGCCATCAACTGGGCGGTTGCCACCGACTGACCGTATTCAGGTATCAAAACTCCGTCGCCGCTGATCGTGACCAGGTTTTGGGGAAGGGGAATGGTACCTGCCTGATTGATCTGGTCTCCCTTGCGATTCACCCAGCGGACCTCAACCGACATGTTCACTTGCGTTTCACGAGGATAGTCATATTTATCTTCGATGATCACCCGTTTGGTATCGGTGGTGATTTTGCCCGATAGGACGCTATCGGCCTGGGGAGTGCCGACGACCTTGTACGGTGTTTTCAATTCAATTTCTTTCGCCACGGCCTCGGTCAAGAACTCTGCCAGGTTGCGGCGGAAACTGTCCGACTCAAATACCGGCACGTATACCGTTTGAATGTCTGGCGGATAGAGCGACGCGGATCCAAAGCGGTAGGCGGCGCAGCCGGTTAGCGAGAGCATGGCGACCGCCAGCGTGCCGCCCAGCGATTGCAAAGCCCGGCGGCGCGTAGCGAGAAACTCTCCGCAAGGTGCGTTTGCAGGCACGCGAATTGGAGCGACGTTGTTCACGATGTTGCGTCCCGGCTACCTGTTGATCGAACCATCGCCGCCTTGTGCCACGGCGGATGTTCCCACCGACGAGGGAATCGTGGGCGTGACATTGGGGCCGCCTTTCTTGGACTCGGGCAGCCATTTCACCAACCACTCGAAGGGAGGCGTGGGGTTCGCGGGCTCGGCTTTGAAGTCGTTGACTCGCTCATGCGACAATTCGGCGAGCTTGGTCTCGGGGAACTCGTCGATCACTTTGGCATAGTAATGCCGGGCGGCGCCGTAGTATTCGTTCTTGGCGTAGAACTCGGCCATTTCCCATTCACGCAGAGCGCGCTGCGTGCGGACATCGGCCCGGACCCGGACCACGCGTTCGCGGTCTTCGCCCAGATCTTGCGGAAACTGAGTCAGCAATTGGGTGGCCAAATCCTCGGCCTCATCCAGCTGCGTGCCGTCGTATTGCGGTCCCTGATAGCGTAACAGCGCGCAGCGTAATCCCAGCAGGTGAGCCTGATACTGGTGCTCGCTCTTGGGGAATTCGGAACGCAACAACCCGTAGTGGTAGTCGGCGTCGTCCCAGCGACCTTTCAGGAAGTAGGCGTTGGCGGTGGCCATGACGGCGTCGTCGGCGCGAGGACCGATCGGATCGTCGAGCCGGACTTTTTCGTATTCCCGCAATGCATGACCGCCGGTGTCAAAACGCGGCAAGGTCTTGTCGGTAAGGTTTGGAACCAGAACGAACTTGGGGTTGGCCCGATCCTTGGCTTCCCAGTAGCGGCCGATGGCAAAGCGACGTTCGGTAATCTGGCTGAGGTACTGAGTTGACTGGAATTTCTTGACCAGCAGCGCGTATTCGTCTTCGGCCTTGACGTAGCGATCGGCAAAAAATTCGCTTTCACCCGCCTTGAAGATGGCTTCCTCCTCCAACGGAGAGTCGGGCCATCGTTTGTACGCCGTGCGATAGGCGTCGGCCGCCTGTTTGTACTTCTTCTGTCGAAACAGCGAGTCGCCTTCGGCGAGCGCCTGGCGAGCGACTTGTTCATTGGGACCTTTTCCAACGGCCTTCTTCGCGTCGGCCATCAGACTCTTGGGAGCCAGTCTGGCCAAAACCCCACGGTCGTCCTTCTCGACCAAGCTGCCCAAATCATTTGAAACGCGGTGACCGTCGTGGTCGAAGAACCCGCTCGTTCCCTCGACGTAATAACCTTTTCCCTTAACGTAGGATGCGCGGTGCCGGTTGTCGGCCCACCATTTTGCCTGTTCGGCGGTCAGCGGCGACTTAGCGACCTTGGGCTTGTCGTTCGTCAGCGCGCAGCCGACGGCCAACAACAGGCACACGGCAAGGATCGTCAATTTGCGCCTTCGGCCAGCATGCATTGCGCCTGCGTTACTATCAATGGATTAATGACCCGCCGGCGAGAGCCAGCGCTGCATCCTCGGTGGACGTCCGAGGAGATGTGTCCAGTAGTGATTCAATACGCCCCGCAACTCTCCGTATACGCGGGCATCCAACGCGGACGGTTGGGCGCCCTCGGTGGCAAATTGCTTCAGGGCCTCAAAGGTTTGAGGGCTAATGGAAATGACTTGTTTTTGACCCACGCGACATGTTTTGCATAGCGCTCCGCCAGCCAGCTGGCTGAACGGCACGCGGCCGGTCGTCTCGAGTGGGCGGCCGCAATTGGCGCACGCATCGAGTGTCGGCAAATGTCCAATTTCCCGTAGCGCCGCTAGCTCGAATCGCACCAACGAATCTGCCGCTCCCTGGCCAGCAGCCAACAATTCCAGCGTCTCGTTGGCCGCATCGAACAGGCCGGCATGGGGATCATAGTCGTCGGTCAGCTCATTCAACAGTTCCGCCACGTAGTAGGCTGCATACAAACTCGGTAGGTTGCCACCCGGCGGCCGAAACCGCCGCTCGAGCTTGGCTTCGGTCAACAGGTCCAGGGAATCGGACGATTTGCGGAGGAACACTACGCGACACATGGCCAGGAGGTCAAGGGCAGACTCGAAGGGGCCCTTGGGGCGCCGGGCCCCCTTAGCCAAGGCCCGCACCTTGCCGAATTCGCGTGTGAACAGCGTGACCACGCTGCTGCTTTCGCTGAACTCGACCACTCGCAGCACGATGGCCGTCGCCTTCTCGCTCGACATGGGTGGCAATCTTGTGCTGGCGGAAACGTGCAGGCAGTTGCCTAAAGGCGACGAAGAAAACCGGTCGGGTTATCTTAGCACGTTTGCCGCGATCGCTCGCGGTCAGCCGGAGAGATCGTGGGGGCGAGCCTTAGGGCCCCAAAACTTCGGTTGTCTGGTCGGCCGTAATGGGCATATTCATTCCGCGACTGGTGACTTCGACGTGCACTTTGCCCGTCCCCGCTTGCACGCCCTTGAAGCGCAATTCAAAGGTTTGTGTTTCGCCCGCTCGCAGTTCACGAATGGCCGGAAATCGAACACCGCCCTCCACGGTCGACCCCTGCACCGACCCGCCGCTGTGCTGCAGCAATTGCAACTCATCGCCGAACTTCACATCGAGTTTGACGTCGAAGGCCGAGGATTCTCCCTTGTTCGTGAGGATTACCTGATACGTCGTTTGCCCATTGAGCCGGATGGGGTCGGCCGTTTCAACGGCGGTTACCGAGAGGTCGGTGCCGGTGGCCGGCAGGGTGGGCATGGGGGCTCCGGCGTCGCCGCCCACGATTTCGAGGCAGGCTTCGTCGGCGATCGCTTCCATTTCGTCGGCCGTCACGGTGACGCGATTGCAGGCCCGCGGCGTTTCGCGCAGACACTTCAGCTCGATCTCGCGGCGGATCGTGCGTCCTGGTTCAAGCGACGCGATCTTCCATCCCAAGGCATTTCCTTGCAGCCAAGTAGAGCCACCCGTGGCACGCACCGGCTCCAGGCTGATTTCATAGTTGTCGGCAATCTCGATGTTGTTGACCGCATGGTCGCTGCGATTGGAGACTTCGATGCTGAACAGGGCCGTTTCGCCGACGTTTCGACGCTGGGGACCTTGCTTCACAACCGTCAGGGGAGAGGCGGCCGGCGTGGGCTCGGGCGATTCGGCCGGGGTGGGTTGCTGGGGCGCGATTGGAGAGACCGGTGCCGGTTCGGTCACCTGTGGTTCGGCCAGCGGCGACTCGTTGGCGGCGATGCAACGGCGCGTTGAAATTGGCTCGATGCTGTTGGCCGTGACCGTCACTTCTTGACACAACTCGCCGGCCTTGCCGATATGGAACGTGACCGCCAGTCGACTGGTTTCACCTGGCCGCAGGTCGGTTAGGCTGCGCTTGATGGCTTGATTGGCTCCGGCACTCGAGTGCTGCAGCCCTTCGTCAAACCGGTCGGTGACGAGCAGCCCCGTGGCCGTGGCATTGCCACGATTGGCCACCTGGATCTCAAAGTCCACGTCACTGCCGACCACGGCCTGCGGTGGCGCGTTGACCGTTACCTCCAGCTTCGGCAGCGCCTTGGGCGCGGGGGTGGGCGTTTGTGCCTGGGGTTCGGCTGGCTGAGGTTGCGGCGTGCTCGGCTGGCCTGCCGGCGGCGAGCCTTGCAGACTGGGCGCCGGTGTCGGCGCGGAGGGGACTGGCGTGAAGACCGGTGGCTGCGTTTGCACTGGTGGCGGATTGTACGGTGCGCCGGCTTCGCCCGACGACCATGTTTGTAGCGTCGTTCCGGTGCCGACCGGCAATTGTCGCCCCTGGCCGTTGGCACCGGGCGGTCGAATCACCTGCATCTGGATTTGATTTGTACCAGGGGTCGACTGCACCTGATAAATTTCCGCAGGCGCTTCCCCCGACGCGTTGGTGATAATTTCCACGCTGGTGGTGCCATTGGGAGCAAAGACGGCGGGCGGCCCCCCAGTAATGTCGTATCGCACGACCCAACCAGGCAGTGGCGCCCCGTCGGACTGTCGCGTGACGACGGTCGAAAGCGTGTTGCGGCCGCCCACGGGCGTGATGCCAGGGGCAGGAAACCGCCACTGGGCGTCAACCCAGTAGATCGTGGCCGACTGTTGACGACGGTCCCAGCCGTCGACTTCGGGTGCAAAGACGGTGACGTGACTGGTTCCTTCGCTGGCAGCGGTGACGGTCACCCAGGCTTGCCCGTCTTGCACGTTGATGTCGTCGGCCGCCGTCGGCGTTCCCCGGTCGATCGTCATGGGCGCCGTTAGCGTGCGATTGATCGCGTAGATTGGCGAGATCTTCTTCGGATAGCGATGCAGACAATTGAGCAGGTCCCAGGGTCGGCGCACCCCAGGGCTGACGAACTGCCCGGGCCCTTCGGCGTCGAGCATCCATTCGATTTTTTCTCGCGTCAGCGGGTAACCTTCGTCAGCGATGACGGTAGCGATCATCACGACCTCGCTGCCAATGGGTGCGATCACCTGGCTTGGACTGACGGTTAAGCCCGGCGCACCAAGGGGTGTCAGCGACGGAACCTGCGCGCCGCCAATGGCTGCCGCGGGCGGAGCGCTGTCATCACCGGTGCGGTTGGCGCGAGCGTCGGATTAAACGGCGGCGCCGTCGAGAGGGCCGGGGATGCCGCCGGCTGGCCCCAGACAAAGAGGCGTTCGCCGGTTGGATCGATCCTCGGAATTCGACAATTGGCGCAGCCCACCGCCACCAGCGCGCAGCCAAGCATGATCCAGATTAGATTTCTGGCAAGCGCGAGTTCGACAAGACTGTGAGCAGGCGTGCGCATGGACTCCGTTCACCGCTCGGGCGGTGGGAAAACAATTCCGCTTCATAGAAAACGTACCATGCACTTTTCGCCACACGATGCCTTTTCGCCACACGCGCGAGTCTTCGTCGCAGGCATGCGCGTTACGACCGTTACAGCCGCGCGAGCGTGGGCGACCTGCCACGAGCGCAAAAAGAACCCCCTCGGCCCGGAGAACTCGCTGGGCCGAGGGGGTTGTGGTGTCAAGCAGCCGAGGGCAACGACGGGCGGCTAATGAAAGCGACCAAAGATTCCCGTGGCATACCAGATGCCGTTGCGTCCGCGCTTGATGTCGTAGCCGAACAGCGGATGCCGCGAGCGGACCGCGCTCCAGTGGCCTGGGCTGTGCCGCCAGCTGTCAACGCAATCGACGCAAGCTTCGACCAGGTTTTCGTTGGGCCAACTTTCGGCGACAACCTCCTGGGCCAGCGCATTGTTGGGCAGCTTCGCGTTGATCCGATGGAACCTCGATTCCCAACTGTGGTGGCCTTGCACCTGGATGGATGCCTGGTAGTCGGCGTGCGATTTCGCCTCGTCGGCAAGTACCATGTGGAATTGTCCCTGGGTACTCCGCGGGGCCTCCGGATGAATACGTACCGCATAAATCATCGTGCGCTGAGTGAGCGTGCCGGGGGGTAGATCCAAGATGATCGACAGCGCTTCGCTTCGGTAATACTTGCCGGGTGTGAATGGAAAGGTGCTGACGACGTGTCCGTAGTAGTCGGCCCGTTCGTGCGCCAGGTCAACAATTGCGATGCCCGATCGGCCAAGCATTTCGGCAAACGCCGCGTGCTTCAGGAGGGTAACCGGCTGGCCATCCATTTGGACTTCGGCGTTGACTGGCAACTCCAAATACACGTACCGGTTCAGCTTCTCCTGGATTTCGAGCGTCGGCAGGGTTTGGGTTTCGAAGGCACGCCGTGCGGCGGTCATCCCCGAGTCGTGAAAGTAGATGAACAGCATCTTGCGGCTTTCGCTCGCTTCCTCCATCGCCTGCTGATAGTCGGTGTGAATGCGTCGCGTGTCGAGCGTGGCGGCCTTGACCGGATTGGAATTCGCCGGTTCGTTTTGTTCGTGCGAGGTTGTCGCGATCTGGCCGTCGCGGCTCTCTTCCGCCGAGGCTCCCGTCTTGACCTCTTCCACGGCTGGCGCTGCTACCGGCGGTGCCGGCTTGCTGTCAGCTAGCAGGTCGCGGACCGCCAGATCCGGGAACAAAATCGATTGCGGCACGCGCGCGATTGGTTCGTCGATGCCCGGCATCGGCCGATCGGCAAGTCGGCCAACGGCGACATTTGCACTGGTAACGAACCCTAGTAACAGCAGGAACAATCCTCGAACCATTTTCCAGGTCCTCCTCCAGGTAGCACTTCCAAGGTGAAAAACGGAACGTGTTTCGCTCTATGTGCGGAGACACGCTGGACTGGGTTTCCCTTGCGCCAGTCCGACAACTTTGCAGGTTCGGGGGTGGGTTGCTTGTGGGAACAAATTTGGACCGGTATTGTGGGCAAATCGTTCCGGTCCAAGCAATGGGCTGATTGGGGGCTTTTTGTGGATTACGCAAAAGTTATCGATCAAATCAAATGAAAAAACATGTGAACTTGCGATTACTTAGTCGATCACAAGGTATCGGCGAGCTTGGATGGGAGGATCGTCTGACGCACTTAAGATGTGGTCATTTAAGGCCTTTTGTGTTATCAAAGAGGCCCCGGGAGACCACGGAGCCCCACCAATCAAGGAGGTTTGCCATGCGAACCCAAGCTCGGTTCCTCGCAGTCGCGACGATTCTCATAAGCTGCGTATCTTTCGCACAAGCGGCAATCGCTGAAACTCCCGAAGATGTTCAGCATGCTTTGACCAACCTCGACGATTGGCTGGGCACGGGCGCGACGGCCGATGGTTGGTCGCAGTATCTGAATCTGCCAGCACTGCGGGAGCAGCTCGCAAAGGGCAAAGAGGCCGATCTGGAAACGTTGGAAGGGGTCGCGGCGAAGCTCCAGAGCGATGCGGCGGGGCTCGAATTGCCGCGATTTGTAACCCTTCGCAGGGCGTTGGCCGATTGGATCGACGAACTGCGCGTGCTGCAAGCGCCGAGTTTGGCGCAAGCCACATTGCAAGCGGAAGCAAACTTTCGTCCCATTACCGAAGCCGATCTGAAGGCCTCCAAGGCAGCGCTTGAAACCACGGCCGGCAAGTTGGGCGACTACCTGACTGGTGCAAATGGCGCCGCCTGGAAGAAGTATCTTCAGTGGCAAGATCTTCAAGCGCAACTCAAGGCCGAGAAACCCGACGTCGACGTGCTGGCCGCGGTCTATCACAAGTTGACGGCCGATCAGGTCGGACTCGAGATGCCGATCTTCACCAATACCGCCGATGCCGTTGAACGGTATGTCAGCGAACTGGCGTCGCACAGTAGCGACTTTCACGACCAGTTCGTCGAGCAAATCAAAAGCCTTTCCGCCGCGCTTGAGCAATATGCCCAGGAGCCCACGGAAGAAACAGCCACCGCGATTGGTACGCGGCTCGGTTGGTTGCAGGCCCGAAATCAGGTGCCGGTGCTGATTCGCGTCATTCGCGAGCAGCTGTCGCGACCAAACTTGCAAGTAGTCGCATCGGAGCGACTGGTTGCCGCCGGCATCGAACAGCCGCTCGACGAGCTGACCCCGGTGCACGACTACATCCTCGGTACCAACATCAACGGCAACGGGCACATGGTCGGCACGGTTACCGTCAAGCTAGTGCCCAGCGAGAACAATGCAAAGCTCGATACGCTGCTTTCCGGCGTCGTGACGAGTCGCACGGTCGGACTGAACGGACCGGCGACTATTTACTCCAACGGCGCTACCGCCATCGCCGGGCGAAAGCGGATCGTAATCGACGACAAGGGCTTCGCCAGCTATCCGGCCACGGCCGCGGCGAACACCAATACGCTCGTCACTGGAATTGGTGGCTCGGGCCTGGTGCAACGCGTCGCCTCGCGGCGAGTGGGTGAACAGAAGTCGCAAGCCGAACGAATCGCGGCGGATCATGCGGCGGATCGAGTACGCTTGCGAATGGACAAGCAAATCAACGAGCAGATGGCCGAAGCGCACGCGAACTATCACCGCAAGATTCGCAATCCCCTGATCCGCCGGCGCGAATTCCCTGAGTTGAAATTGCGCACGACGGAGCAGAACTTGCTGCTCGACGTGCTAGCGGCCGATCGCAGTCAGATTGCGGCCCCCACAAGTCCGCCGGCAATTAGCGTCGACAACGACGTCGCGGTGCAAATTCACGAGTCCATGATCAACAATCTGGCAGCGGCGCTCCTGGGCGGCGTGACGCTTGAAGAAGAAGCTCTGCAAGAGCGAATCATCGAGCTGCGCGGCTCGCTGCCCGAGTCGCTGGAAAGCGATGAAGACCGCGACCCCTGGTCGATTACCTTCGCTCGCAGCCAACCGGTCAGCGTCAAGTTTGCCGACGACGGAATCCAGATCACGATCCGCGGCCAACGGTACACATCCGGCGATCAGGACTTCCGCGCCATGAACGTCACAGCGGACTATAAAATCAAGGTGAGTGAACCCGACCAGCAAGGAATTCACGGAATCCAGCTCACGCGTCAAGGCGATCTAACGATCGTGCCACCCGGCAAGCCGCGTCGACTCTCGGGCCGCGAGATTACCTTGCGGACGCTGTTGGAAAAGCGATTTGGCAAGCTCTTTGAGCCCGAGGTGAAATATGACGGATTGATTTTACCGGGCCGCTGGCGACAGGCGGGCATTCTCGATACAAAACAGCTTGAGGTCAGTGGTGGCTGGTTGGTGCTGGCCTGGCTCGAAAGCGGCGTGCCCGCTCCACCCGAGGAAGACGAAAAGCCAGGCGATGCGAATCCTCCGAGCGATCGCGTGACTCGAGTTGCAAAATGATCGGGTCGGGACGAACCGAGAGCAAGGATTTGTGCGATGAGCAACTACGTCGATATCGAATTCGATTGCCTGCCGTTGCGATCGGTGGGACGGCTCGACATCCCGATGGACGCTTCTCCCGCGTTTCACGAGCGGTGTGAACGCATCAAGAACGCGTTGGAATCGCACGGCTCGCACAATACTTATTTTCTCTACAATGCCCAGTGCACATTCCACCTCACAAACTCGCCCGAATTGGGCATGATCCAATTTCGCTTTGATGGCACGGTGATGACCGGGCCGGAAGACCGTAAGACCGTGCGGTCGGACCTCCGCGTGGAGCTGGTGCGCGAAACGTGCGACTGGCTGACCGCTCCGGCCACCGACTGGCTGGCCGAGGGCGTATCGCGGGCGGTGGAAGTTGAGTTCGACCGCTACATTGAGGCGGGCGACCTCGCGCAGACGCTGGCACGCATCGAAAAGCTCCAAGCCGAGTGCGATGAACGTGGTGGTTTCGTGGGCATGTATCTCTAATCGCACAGCCCATCTATCCGAAACTCACTAGCTCGCCCTCCGGTGGCCGTCTTTCGCCACAGGTATGCGGTTGTCTGGGTTGTCTAGGGTGTGCGCGTGATTTGCGTTGGTGATTCTTGTTACGGCAAATCATCGGAATGCGAAGATTGTTCCAAGTTTGACGGTCGGGTCGTCGATACTTGGCTCTGCCGAAACCTCGCCCGAGGTGCAAGCGCATTGCGCGAGCCAGCGGGCGGAACAGATTCGGCGTGGACGGGGGGCGTCCGGTTACTGTTGCCAGGTTGCAACGACACGCTGTCATTGACAGCCGTGCTGGCGCGACCGGGTATGCGTCAGGGACCAGAAACCCCTTAAGGTCGATTCGATGAAACGGCGTGTCCACTGCATCTGGGCGCTTCTCTCGTCCGCGATGATCGCGTTTACCGGCTGTCGTCCTCAGCAGCCGTTTTATCTTCGCGAAGACGGCGATCTGTCTCACTACGTGGACGTGGTGAGCGATCTCGAGTATCCCGACGTTGAGGCCTCGACGCTCTTGGAAGTCACCGAGGCCCAGTCGCCCTATACGCTCGAAAACCTGGAGTTTGCCAACTACTGGGACCTGACGCTCGAAGACGCGCTGCAAACGTCGCTGCAGAACTCGAAGGTGTTCCGTTCGCTGGGCGGCCGATTTGTCAGCTCTGCTTTCAATAACCGCGCAGGTTGGTGAAGCTCCTGATGCGATCACCCAGGGTCCGGACAACGCCCGCACGGTCTACGATCCGGCGATCATTGAAACCACGCCTTTCACGGGCGTGGAAAGTGCCCTGGCGGCCTTCGATACCCAGTGGTCGAGCAACTTCTTCTATCAACACAACGATCGTCAACAGAACGTTCTGCCGCGGGTCCCCATCAATACCTTCTTCCGCCAGGTGTTCCAACAGAATACCAGCACGTTCAACACGCAGTTGACCAAGATCACCGCTCAAGGTGGTCAGTTCTCGGTTCGCAACAACATCGTCTACGATTTGAACAACAATCCGACCCGGCAGATTGCGAAAGATTGGAACGTCAACTACGAAATGGCGTTCAACCAGCCGTTGCTGGCCGGTGCGGGCACCGAATACAACCGGATTGCCGGTCCCTACAATCCCTTCTCGAACATTCCCGGCGGTGCCTTCCAAACGCCGGCCTTCGACGGTGTGGTGCTCGCGCGTATTAACGTCGACATCGCTCTGGCGGACTTTGAAGGCGGCGTTCGCGACCTGGTGAACGACACCGAACAGGCCTATTGGGAACTTTCATTCGCGTGGCGCAACCTGGAGACGGCCAACACGGCTCTGAACAGTGCCCGGCAAACGTGGCAGAAAATCTATGCCCTCTATCGCACGGGCAGCCGCGGTGGTGAAGCCAACCAGGAAGCCCAGGCCCGCGAACAGTTTTATCAGTTCAAGAGCCAGGCTCAAACGCTGCTCAACGAACTATTCCGTGCGGAGAATCGCCTCCGCTGGGCGATGGGGCTGTCGGCGACCGACGGGCGACTGATCCGTCCGATCGATCGCCCGACGATCGCGAAGGTCGACTTTGATTGGCAAGAGATTACCGAAGAGGCACTTGCGCGAAACCTCAACTTGCGTCGCCAGAAATGGCGCATTAAACAGCGCGAGATGGAATTGATCGCCGCCAAGAACTTGTTACTGCCTCGATTGGACTTGAACGGCACCTACCGTTGGTTGGGCTTGGGCGATAACTTGCTTGGCACAAACCCCACGGCCTTTAACCCGACGAATCCTTTCGCTTTGACCGGATCGAGCGCCTTGCAGACGTTGGCCACCGGCCAGTTTCAGGAATGGCAATTGGGCTTCCAGTCGACCATGTCGGTAGGCTTTCGCAAGGAACTCGTGCAAGTGCGCCACTATCAATTGCAGTTGGCCCGCGAACGCGCCAAGCTGCAGGATGAAGAATTGGAAATCTCTCATCAATTGACCGACGCCGTCCGGCAGTTGATCCTGAACTACGAACTTACGCAAACCAACTTCAATCGCACGCTGGCCGCCGATCGTCAGGTCGAGGCTCAAGAGGCGGCCTACGCATCGGGCACCGTCACGCTCGACCAATTGCTCGAGGCCCAGCGTCGTCGTGCGGAGGCTCAAACCAGCTTCTTCCGTACGCTGCTTGACTATCAGCGGGCGATTATCACCGTGCACTATCGCAAGGGTTCGCTGCTGGAATACAACAACGTCTACTTGCAGGAAGGCCCGTGGCCGGAAAAGGCTCAGTTCGATGCCGACCGCCTGGCTCGCAAGCGGGATGCCGCGATCTACCTCAACTACGGCTACACGCGTCCAAGCGTGCTGAGCCAAGGTGGCGTGCGGCAGAATCCCCAAGGAAGGCCGCCGATGCTCCAAGCTCCGGGTATGCCTCCCCAGGGTTTGCCCACCGAGGCGACGCCCGAGGAACTGCCGGCCGGCCCGGAGGCGGAAATGCTGCCCACGCCGGATGAGACGATGACGAACGGAGCCGTTTCGAGCATGATGGGTGAGGAGCCGCCGCCGCGAAGCTCGGCCCTCGAGCGGCAGTTCTCGTGGGGACCGCTGGGGCTGAACGCCGACGACGGGGACCAGGCCCAGCAAGATGATACCCAATCGCGAGTTGTCAACGGTCTGAGCCAACGAATGGCTCGCCCCACCGGCACGACGCTCCAGCAGCCGCGGCCGTTGAACACGGCTCAAGGCCGCGGTTCCTCGGCTGACGGCCGTATGACATCCGCATCGTTTCAACCGCCGCAGTCGATCGAGCATGAATCTCAACCGCGTCAGTCGAATGATCCAGTTGCTTGGCCTGCTGCAAGCCGGTAAGGGGCGTAACGCGGGCGAGCTTTCGAAGGCCTGTGACGTTAGCAGGAGAACGATCTTTCGCGACTTGGAAACGCTTCGCAATGCCGGCGTGCCGCTGCTGTTCGACGACGATCGGAACGTCTATCGCATTCCGGGCACCTATTTCTTGCCGCCCACCAACTTCACGGCCGAAGAGGCGCTGGCGGTGATCGTGCTGTGCTACGAAATGGGGGCCGACCACAGGCTGCCGTTCTACGAGGCCGCCCAAAACGCGGCTTTGAAGCTCGAAGCCAGTTTGCCCGCTCGCGTCCGCGAACAACTGCAGGAGCTCTCGACAGCCGTTCAGATCAACCTTGAACCGAGTAATCCGCTCGCGGGCCAGACGCCGGTCTATCGGCAGTTGCTCGCTGCGATCGGCAACCGCCGGCCGGTCCGCATCGAATACGACAGCTTTGCCGACGGTCGGAAATTGCAGATCAAGTTGTCTCCCTATCGGATGCTGTTCAGCCGCCGCAGTTGGTACGTCATCGGTCGCTCCTCCGTGCATCGCGAAGTCCGCACCTTCAACGTGGGGCGCATCCACGCGCTCGAGATGCTGGATGAGCAGTTTTACGTACCACGCGGTTTTAGCATCCAGCGCTACCTGGGAAATGCCTGGCATTTGATTCCCGACGGACCGGACACGGACGTCGTGGTTCGTTTTAGTCCCTTAGTCGCCCGAAACGTCTCGGAGGTCGTGTGGCATCGAACGCAGCGGCTCACTTGGAACGAGGACGGCTCGATGGACTTTCAGGTCCGTGTCGCCGGGGTGCGGGAAATCTCCTGGTGGATCCTGGGGTACGGCGACCAGGCCGAGGTACTAAAGCCAAATCATCTGCGCAAGATGATCGTCGACCACGCCGCAGGCATGCTAAAACGCTACAATGGCGACGCCTAAGGGCCGAGAGCCACGCTTGCGGTCGAATCCGATCCCCAGTGGAAAAAAGCCTGTCCGCAGGGGCACTTGTCGTCCGCAACGTTCTCCCTACAGCGATCCGTACGAAACACCACTGCCATGTTTTTCTCCTTCGACGGACTGGATGGAACCGGCAAGACCACTCAAATGGACTTGTTCCTCGAGTGGCTTCGCGACGCCGGGCACGACGTCGTCAGTTGCATCGACCCCGGCAGTACGCCATTGGGCGAGCAGATTCGGGCAATTCTCTTGGGCCACGAAGTACCGATTTGCCGTACCAGCGAAATGCTGATGTTCATGGCCGCCCGGGCTCAGCTCGTCGAGGCCGTGATTCGACCCGCATTGGAGGCAGGTAAAGTAGTCGTCTCGGATCGGTATGTGCTGGCGAACATCGTCTACCAGGCCCATGCCGGCGGACTCGACGTGGAAACGGTTCGCCGTATCGGTCAGACGGCGACAGGCGGCCTGATGCCCGATCTGGTGTTCGTGCTCGACATGCCCCCCGAAGCGGCCGCGGAACGCATGGAGCGCGAACTCGACCGCATGGAAAGCCAAGGCGTGGAATTTCAACGGCGGCTGCGGGCCGGATTCTTGGCCGAGGCCGCCTTGGATGCAAAGCGCATCCTTGTCGTTGATGCCGCCCGCGACGTCGACGTGGTGCAATCCGAAATCCGCGCGGCAGCCCAGCGAGTTTTGCCGAACGCGTGACGATCTGACACCTGGCCGTGCGTTCGATGGGTTATCGATGACACGGCGCTTAGAGCCCGCTAGATAAATTGCGGCGTCGGCGGGTACGTGGCGATTTCCACGTGATGGCCGTCGGGGTCGCGGAAGAAAATCTGCTTGATGTTGCGGTCGACAACCAGGTTCTTGCGGTAGGGAATTCCGTGTTCCTCTAGCAGTTTTTCCGCGGCGTCGAAGTCGTTGGTGTTGAGAGCCAGGTGATCGCCGCGGGTGTCGATCTCGCCCTCGGGATCGCCGGCCGCCGAACTCTGGATCAGGTGGATCATGATTCCGTAGTTGTAGAGCCAGGCACCGGGGAAATCGAAGTTGGGACGCGCGACCTCGCGAAAACCCAATACGTCGCGATAGAACCGACGGCTCTCTTCAAGTCGTTTGGTAACGCGGCCCACGTGATTGACGTCCGTAATCGGCAGCGGCTGAGGCACGGCGTAAGTCTCCTGGTGGCAAGCGGTCGGTTTGGCGCCACGTCGCTGGCGCTGCTGGCAATATAGTCGTCCCGATGCGGCCGCGGCAACGTTTCGCGCAAAGACCAGGCAATTTGACGAGAGTTTGGCGCGGGGGCAAAGGCGCTGGGTTGTCCCGAATTTCTCGATTGTTCCGCATCCGCCGGCCGATACGACTTTGCAGGGAGAAGCCGCGGCCCAAGTTACCCGCCCATACGGTTGGCGGAAAACGATCAGCCGTTTGGTTTTTTGGGGGGAAGTTGGATGCTTTCGCGAACTTGTTTTTCGCTGCTGCTGGGGGCGATCTTGATCGCCCAAACAGGATGCCACCGCGCGCCGTGGCCTTGTGGGAACACGTATTGCGGCATGCAGTGCGGCTGCCTGTATTGGCACGAATGGTTTAGCCATAAGCCCTGTTGCTGCGACCCGTGCAACCAATGCGGGCACTACGTCGGCTCACGCAATCCATACGTGAAGGGTGGTCCGCATTACACGCGCTTTGGGGAAGTCTATAGCGACGGCAGCGGTTCCAATGCTCCAGGCGCCGTGGGCGAACTTTACAACGCGCCTTCGCCCGGCACGGGTCCCACTCCGGCGCAACCCCCCTCGGGCATGCTGGAAGACGAAGGTCCGATTCCGGCCGAAGAGCTGCCCGGACCGACGACGACGATGCCGCGCCAGGGCGCTGGTCGAATGGCAGCGCGGCAGCGATTGTTTGATTCCGCGCCGCCTTCCCGTACACTGGGAAGTCCTCCGCGAACTCGGCTGTTTACGCGCTAGTCCGGCTGCCGCGGGTAGCACCGGCCGCCGGGTGTTCTCGGACACTCCTGAGGCACGGCGCATGCGGACCACCGGCATCGAAGCACTTCTGCAAATGTTGGCCGCGGCAGGCGTGCGCTATGTCTTCGGCAATCCCGGCACTACGGAGCTGCCGCTCAACGACGCCTTGGTGCGCGACAAGCGCATCGAATATATCCTCGGGTTGCAAGAAGTGCCCGTCATGGCCATGGCCGACGGCTATGCCATGGCTTCTCGCTCGTTGGGTGTCGTCAACCTGCACATCAGTTGTGGGTTGGGCAATGCGATGGGCATGCTTTACAACGCGTTTCGCGAAGGTACGCCGCTGTTGGTGACCGCCGGGCAGCAGGACCGCCGGTTGAAGTTTCAGGAACCAATTCTCTATGGCGACATGGTGGCGGTCGCTCGGCCCTGGACGAAATGGTCGGTGGAAGTCGAGCGGACCGAAGATCTGCCTGCGGCGCTGCGCCGAGCCATGCAGGTCGCGCTCACCCCGCCGACCGGTCCGGTCTTCCTGTCGATTCCGGTCGATATCCAAATGCAGTCGGCGGAACTCGATTTGTCGCCGGCGACGCCGCTGTCGTACCGCGTTCGGCCGCCGCAAGACGCTCTGGCTCGGGCCGCCCGAGTGCTGAGCGAGGCCCGCAACCCCGCCATTTTCGTGGGGAGCCGTGTGCAAGAAGCCGAGGCCGTCGGCGAATTGGTCGCCGTGGCCGAGCGACTCGGCGCGCCGGTGTACTCCGAGCCGGGACACTCGCATGGCCGCTTGAGCTTTCCACCCGACCATCCCCTATACGGTCAGACCATTCCGCTTTGGGCTCCCGAGATTGCCGAGCGACTGTCGGAATTCGACGCGCTATTGATCGCGGGGATGGATCTGGTGCGTGAGTACGTCTACCACGGTCCTGATCCGGCCATCCCGCGCCATTTGCGGTTGGTGCATTTCGACGAAGACCCTCGCCAGATTGGCAAGAACTACCCTGTCGAAGTCGGCGTGTTGGGGGATACGAAATGTGGGCTCGCGGAATTGGCCGCACTTTTGGAAACCACGATGGACGCGTCGGCCAAGAGCGCGGCGTCGGCCCGGGGCGAAAAACGGTCCAAGCAGCATCGCGATGCACGCCAAGTGTTGCGCGATTCGATCAGCCGCCGTCGCGACCTGCGGCCGATGGCCGGAAGCGTGCTGATGGAAGGCCTTTCACAAATTCTACCCGAGAATGTTGCCGTCATTGAAGAGGCGGTTACAACGACCAATAGCACCTTTCAACGCCTGGGCGCACTGAAGAACACGAGCGGTTACTTCGCGCATCGCGGCTGGGCTTTGGGATGGGGGCTCGGATGTGCTCTGGGAGTTAAACTCGCCTGGCCCGATCGTCCCGTGTTGGCCTTGCTCGGTGAAGGGGCCGCGATGTACGGCATCCAGGGACTTTGGTCGGCCGCACATCACAAGCTCAACGTTACCTACGTCATTTGCAACAATGCCCAGTACCAGATCCTCAAGGCCGGCGCCACTGGATTCGGCCTCCCAGCGGCCAAGGCCGGACAGTTCGTCGGCATGGATCTTCGCGAGCCTGAAATCGATATGGTCGCGCTGGCCCAATCGCTGGGAGTGCGGGCCGAACGCGTCACCGAACCCGATGAACTGTCCGAAAAGGTACACGCATCGCTGGCGTCGGACGACGGCCCACGCCTGTTCGACGTACCGATCGCCCGTTCGACGGCCGGACCAGGCTGAAGAGTCTGTTTGGCCGCGCGTCAAGTAACCCGATACCCGCAATGCAACGACTCTGCTGGCACAACTGCATCGCCTGGCTGCGAAACAGGCAATGGCCCGAGTTGCCCGTGCTCGTGGCCGTCGCCGCCGTCGCCACGCTGACGTGGCTGTTCATCGAGTTGGCCGAGGAAGTTGCCAGCGGTGAAACGAGACACTTCGACACGTGGGTGATCGACTCCCTACGTAGTCCGCAGAATCCGCGCCTGCCGCGCGGCCCTGCGTGGCTAATCGACGCGGCCCGCGACATTACTTCGCTGGGCAGCGCGACGGTCTTATGCCTGGTTGTCGCGCTCGTCGTGGGCTATTTGGCCATGGTACGGCGTCCACGGGCAATCGCACTGTTGTTGGCCGCGGTGGTTAGCGGCTCGCTGCTGACATCAGGTCTCAAGTACGGGTTCGATCGACCGCGGCCGCCCGAGGGTTCGGCCGTTCAGCGCACACATTCGGCGAGCTTTCCGAGCGGACATTCATTCAGTTCGACGCTCGTTTATTTGACACTGGGAGCCATGTTGGCACGCGTGATGCCGACGCGAAAACTGCATTTCTATCTGATTGGCGTGGCACTGCTGCTGGCCGTTTTGATTGGGCTAACTCGGATTTATCTGGGCGTGCACTATCCGACCGACGTGCTGGCCGGATGGGCTACCGGCGCGGCGTGGGCGCTCGTCTGGTGGCTGGTGGCACGCTGGTCGATTGCACGCGAGGCGCCGCGTGCGGAATTGACGTGAGTTGCACACACGAACTTTTCGACTTGATCCTGGACCAGTGCGTGCGGAAGAATGGCACGTGGGCGGATGATTAGATTGGGGCTTGTCATCAGCCAAATTTGCATTTCATTCGCGATTGTCGAGGCGTCGGGTCGAATGCGTATCGAGTATCGCATCGAGATGCGTTGTACGCCGCGGCAGTTGTGGCCGTTTCTCGATGAGGCCGACAAGCAGCAGCAGTGGCTTACGACGCTCATTGATTTCGTACCCACCAGCACAAACCCGCGAGCCGTCGGTTCGACCTTTGATCTGCGGGTGCGCGAAGGTCGGCGCATCTCGCACTACGAGGGGCGAATCAATGCGTACGATCCACCGAAGCACCTCGGCGTTTCGTTTTGGGGCGGTGTTTTTCAGCCCGGAATGGTGATGTGCGTCGACTACCGGATTGCGGAGCTGCCCACCGGCTGTCGCTTAGAGTATTACGCCGAGATCGACATCGAAGAGCTTCGTGGGCCGAGAAAACTGGCGATCCCGCTTGCTCGCGTATTCGCCTTTTTCCAACTCCGCTATTTCATGCGGAATCTGAAACGAGTGGCAGAAGCAGCGGCCAAAAGCGAAGCGGGCCGCAGCGGATCGTCGCGCACGCGTTAACTCACGGGGTGGTTGTGCCGCCCATCGAACGTCCCGGCGGGTTCGTTGACATCGCCCGAAAACCGCCGGTAGAATCGTCGTTTTCCCGGGCAAGCAGTACGACGCAACGATCCGAAAGCGAGTGCGCGATGGCACAAGATAAGGGCGGGCAACTCAGCACCGTTATGCAAGAGACGCGGGTTTTCTCCCCGCCGCCGGAGTTTGCGGCCCAGGCCAAGATCGGCTCGCCCGCGGCGTACGAACAGCTTTGGCAAGAAGCCGCGGGCGACGTCGAGAAGTTTTGGGACAAGTATGCCCAGGAACTGCACTGGTTCGAACCGTATGAAAAAGTGCTGGAATGGAAAGAGCCAGACGCCCGGTGGTTCGTCGGCGGCAAGACCAACGTCTCATACAACTGCCTCGACGCGCACCTCGCAACTTGGCGAAAGAACAAAGCCGCGCTGCTCTGGGAGGGTGAGCCCGGCGACACGCGCACGCTGACGTATCAGCAATTGCATCGCGAGGTCTGCAAGTTTGCCAACGTGCTCAAAGGACTGGGCATCGAGCGCGGTGACGTCGTGTCGATCTACATGCCGATGGTGCCCGAGCTAGTGATTGCCATGCTCGCGTGCGCTCGCATCGGCGCAATCCACTCGGTGATCTTTGCCGGCTTTTCGGCCGAGGCGATCGCCGATCGCAACAACGACGCGCAGGCCAGGCTGCAACTCACTTCTGACTACGGCTGGCGGCGCGGGCAGGAACTGCCGCTCAAAAAGAGCGTCGACGAGGCACTCAATAAGTCGCCGACCGTCAAAAACTGCGTCGTGCTGAAGCGGACCGGCAATCCCGTGCACATGGAAGCAGGGCGCGACCATTGGTGGCACGACCTGATGGCGGAAGCCTCGGCCGATTGCGACGCCGCGCCGCTCGACAGCGAAACGCCTCTCTACATCCTCTATACCAGCGGTTCGACCGGAAAACCCAAGGGCATTTTACATACCACGGCCGGCTACAACCTGTACGTCAAGAAGACGTTCGAGTGGGTTTTCGATCACCGCGACGACGACGTCTTCTGGTGCACGGCCGACATCGGCTGGGTGACCGGCCACAGTTACGTAACCTATGGTCCGCTGTCGGCCGGTGCCACCGTGTTGATGTACGAAGGCGCGCCCAATTGGCCCGACGAGGGTCGCTTCTGGGAACTGATCGAGAAATACCGCGCCACGATCTTCTACACCGCGCCCACTGCCATCCGCGCCTTCATCAAGTGGGGCGATCACTGGGTCGACAAATGCGACCTGTCGAGCCTGCGACTGTTGGGCACGGTTGGCGAGGGCATCAATCCCGAAGCCTGGATGTGGTACCACAAGAAGATCGGTCGCGAGCGCTGTCCGATCGTCGACACCTGGTGGCAGACCGAAACCGGCGGCATCATGATGAGCCCGCTGCCAGGTGCCATTCCCACCAAGCCGGGAAGTTGCACCAAGCCGCTGCCGGGCATCCTGCCGGCGATCGTCGATGCGAGCGGCAAACCCGTACCGCCAGGGCAGGGGGGCTGGCTCGTTATTACCAAGCCCTGGCCGTCGATGTTGCGGGGAATTTGGGGAGACGCCGAGCGATTCCGTGAACAGTATTGGACAAAGGTGCCCAATAACTACCTGGCTGGCGACAATGCCCGCTGCGACGCCGACGGCTATTACTGGATCATGGGCCGCATTGACGACGTGCTGAACGTGGCCGGTCACCGCCTCAGCACGATTGAAATCGAAAGCGCCCTGGTGAGTCATCCGCAAGTGGCCGAGGCCGCCGCGGTAGGCCGTCCCGATGAAATCAAGGGTGAGGCGGTGGCGGTATTCGTTACCTTGAAAAACGGCAAGCCAAGTGAGAATCTCAAGCAGGAACTCAAACAACACGTCCGCAAGGAAATCGGCGCGCTGGCCCAGCCCGCCGACGTCCGCTTTACCAACGCGCTTCCCAAAACGCGGAGCGGCAAAATCATGCGTCGCTTGCTCAAGGACATCGCCAGCGGCAAGGAAACCATCGGCGACACCACGACGCTCGAGGATTACAGCGTGCTGGCGAAGCTGCGCGACGAGGAATAGTCTCGCCACGCAGATCAACGCAGAAATGTTCGACAGGCACGCGTGGCACACCTGCTGTGCCGTTGCGCCAAAGCTTGCGACGGCCAGTTTCCTATTCCGGAAACAGCTTTGTCGACAAATAGCGTTCACCCAAGTCGGGTAGCACGCAGACGATCAGCTTGCCGGCGTTTTCCGGTTGCTTGGCCAGGTGCAAGGCGGCCCAAGCGGCCGCTCCGCAACTGATGCCGCACATAAAACCCTCGAGTTCGGCCATCTGACGCGACGTTTCCATCGCGTCCTCGTCGCCAACCGTGACCACGTCGTCGATGATGTCGACGTTCAGCACCGGCGGAATGAAGCCGGCGCCGATACCCTGAATCATGTGCTTGCCGGGCTTTAGTTCCTGGCCGGCTTTCGTTTGCGTGATCACGGGGCTGTTGGTCGGCTCGACCGCCACGATCTTCACGTCGGGCTTGCGTTGTTTGAGAACTTCACCGACGCCCGTGATTGTGCCACCCGTGCCGACCCCGGCCACGAAGATGTCGATTTTGCCGTCCGTGTCGCGCCAGATCTCTTCGGCCGTGGTTTTGCGATGGATCTCGGGGTTGGCCGGATTCTTGAACTGTTGTGGCATGAACCAGTTCTTGTTTTCGGCCAAGAGCTCGTCGGCTTTCCGCATGGCGCCCGGCATGCCATCGGCGGCGGGCGTCAGGATCACTTCGGCCCCAAACGCCTTCAGCAGCCGCCTGCGTTCAAGGCTCATGCTCTCGGGCATCGTGACCTTGAGCTTATAGCCCCGCGACGCGCAAACGTATGCCAGGGCGATACCCGTGTTACCGCTGGTGGGCTCGATGATCACGGTGTCTTTGTTGATTTTTCCGTCGCGCTCGGCGGCCTCGATCATGGCCCGGCCGATGCGGTCCTTGACGCTCCACAGCGGATTGAAATTCTCAAGCTTGCCCACGACCGTAGCGCCGCAGCCCTGGGTGATTCGTCGCAGCCGCACCAGAGGCGTGTTGCCGATGCAGCGCGTGATGTCGTCGCGAATGCCCTTGGATTGCTTTTCGGTGGCGGTGGCCATGCGGAGGTCCTCTCGTATAAAGCGGCGTTGGTGAGTCGGCGGCTTGGACGCCCGGGATTATATCGCTCCGCGGAAAAGGGGGTCAACGCCGCATCAATTTAGTAAATCATCGGTCGCAAGATTGTTTTCGCTGTGCGAACAGCCACGGGATCACGCCGTCGTCGGCGGTATAGGCGGGCGTCCAGCTATCGTGGCCCACGCCCGGCAGTTCGGTGTACCTCGGCGATCCGCCCGCGGCGCGAATGGCTTCAATCATCTTGCGCGATTTGCCGACGGGCACGACGTCGTCGGCATCGCCGTGCCAGGCCCAGACAGGCACGCCCGCCAGACGATCTGCATACAGCTCGTCGCCGCCACCACAGATGGGTGCCACCGCCGCCCAGCGATCGGCAAGGCGTGTGCCTAGATCCCAACTGCCATAGCCTCCCATCGAGAGGCCCGTAAGGTAGAGCCGCCGCTCATCGACGGGAAAGTGGGCGATCACGTCGTCCACAGCGCGAATGACCACTTGCATCATTAGGCCAGGCGACTGACGCGGCGCCGCGCGATCAAAAGCCCGCGGTGTTTCCACCCAGTAGCTGGTGTCGCGACACTGCGGAGCGAGGAGAAAACAAGGGAATTCACGCCGCCGAACGGCGGATGCCATCCATGTGGGGAGAAAACGGAGTTGGGCCCGATTGTCGCTTCCGCGCTCGCCGATGCCGTGCAGGTAGAGCAGCAACGGGTACCGCTGGCCCGGGTTGACCGTTTCAGGTTGGAGCAGTCGATAGCCGAACAACTCCTCTCGATCGGGGCCGTCGGCGCAACGAATGCTGCGGATCTCGTACAAGTCGTCGACATTTGGCTCGGGCATGGTTGGCACTTTTGCGAGGTCGGTAAAGGCGCTTTCGGGGTGGATTTCACCGGAATTCGCCGTCCGGTTGGCGGTCGCGTCCCGGCTGACCGCAAACTGCGCGGCCTGGTATTTATGGCTCCTCCAAATCATGGACAACGCCGGGAATGCGGTGCTAAACTTGACATGATCCTTACATTCCGGAGGGACTATGTCGACCACTTCTTGCCCGCGATGTTCCGCCCAGGTCACGCTGCCCGTTGGGGTTCGCAACGAGACCACGGTGCGCTGCCCGCTTTGTCATGCTCACTACACGTTGGCCGATGCGCTCGTGAATATGCCGCCATTATTGGAGGTCGTCGACGACGCGGACGAAGCCTTGCCAGCGGAGTTGTTTGACGCATCCCCTGCAGATGAAGTAGGCCAGCCAATTGCGACTGCTGGACTTGACGATGATGAGACGAGCGAAGCCGATACCCTTGAACTCGGCAGCCTCGAAATGGACGGCCTCGAATTCGATTCTGACAACGGACAAGAGGCGGGAGCCGAAACGGTCGTCGACGATGTTTCCGCCTCGACGATCGAGTCGCCTGTGGAACAACCTCCAGAGTCGACCGGCGAAGCGGACGACGCACTGCTCGACTTCGCTGCTCCCGAGGCCCCTGCCGAAGCCGAAGAGGCACTCGACTTGGGAGACGAGGCCGAGTTGGCACTCGACTTCGGCAACAGCTCGCTTGCGGAAGAAAAAGAGCAAGTTGAGCCAACAAATGCCGAGACGCTCGAGTTCGGCTCTGAGATGAGCGACTCATTCGATGACTCGCCTGAGGAGGAAGTCAAGTTTGATCTCGAAGGGGCTGAAGCATCGGGTGGCGACATGACGCTCGACTTTGGTGCCCCGATTGGTGAGGAAGCGTTGGACGACTCCAGCGAGGGCGACGTGGCCAACCTGGACTTTGGCGAACCGGTTGACGATCAGGCCGAAACCGTTCAGTTCGAGTCCATGGCGACTGAAGGCGACGAGGTTGAATTCAACTTCGACGCTCCTGAGGCTGACGCCGCCGGCGAAGAGGGCGAGCTGCGTGAGTTCGAGGACATCCGTGTGGATGCCTCCGGCGACGTGGACGATTTGCCGCTCGACATGTCCGCAGTACCTGTCGCTGGCCCCGTTGCCGACGATGGTGAAGAGGAAGCGACCGGCAAGAACGGCAAAAAGAAGGAAAAGAAGAAGAAGGAAAAGAAAGCGAGAGTTGCCCTGGCGGACGGCGACAAGCCGAAGCGTTCGCTGGTCGGATCGCTCGTGAGCGTCGCGTTGCCCGCGGTGATTGCAATTCCAATCGCGCTGTACGGCGCGCTGTGGATTTCCAAGGACTACGACTTCCTCGGCCTGGGCAACTTTTTGCCCAGCGCCATGCTGCCTGCGGAGTTCAGCAAGCAGCCGACCCAACTGGCACAATACACTCCGCCGGTGCCCGCGCCGGCTGCGACGGTTCCCCAAACGCCCTCTGAGGAGCCTGCTGCTGAGGAGCCGACCGCAGACGCCGCAACCGAGCACGTTGCCGAGCGTCCTGTCAGCGATGCGGCCGAGCCCGCGCCCGAAGAAATGCCGAGCGAGGAGCCCGCCGACGTGGCTCCGAGTTTGACGCCGCCGACCGCCGAGGCGCCAGCCGAGGACCTTGCCGAACCTGAGGCAGCTGATCCGTTTGCTCCGTCGGCCGACGCGAAACCGGCAGAGGAAATGCCTGCTGAGCCGAGCGACGACTTGTTCGCTCCATCGGCTGACACTCCCGCCGCCGCTCCCGCCGAAGCGGCGGCGGATACAGACCCGTTTGCACCGGCGCCAGCCGAGAAGCCTGCCGAGACGCCAGCTGCAGCCGATCCGTTTGGACCGGCACCCGAAGCGAAACCGGCGGCCGCCGAAGATGACCTGTTCGCGCCGGATGCGAAAGCGCAGCCAGCACCTGCCGAAGAGGACCCGTTTGCTCCCGCGGCCGACGAGAAGCCAGCGGAGGAAATGCCGGCGGGCACCGATCCGTTCGCACCCGCCGCGGGAGACACGCCTGCCGAAACGCCGGCAGCCGCGGATCCTTTTGCACCGGCGCCAGCTGAGAAACCGACGGAAGAAGACCCCTTTGCGCCGGCACCAGCCGAGAAGCCTGCGGAAAAGGATCCGTTTGCGCCTGCTCCTGAAACTCCGGCGGATGTGCCGGCCGAGCCAGATCCGTTCGCACCGGCGCCGGAAGACAAACCGGCCGATGCGCCCACGGCAACGCCGGCCGAGCCTGATCCGTTTGCCCCAGCCCCGGCCGAAATGCCTGCCGACAAGCCGGCGGCCGACGATCTGTTTGCCCCGGAACCGGCCAAACCGGAAACGACTCCTGCGCAACCCGAGGCCACGACGCCGGCCGCCGACGAACTCTTCGCGCCTGCTCCGGCCGAACCGGCTGCTGGTGAACCCTTGCCCGAGCCCACCGCGCCGGCCGAAACGCTCGGCCCGCGAAACGTGCAGCCCGCTTCCCCCGCCGACGTGACCGACGCGATGCAGACGACGCTCGCCGCGGGTCAGCAGCTCATGGCGGCCGAAGCCACCGGCGACGAGGCCCAACTGCGGAAAGCCCGGGCGGCGTTCTACGTCAATTTATTTGGCATGGCCGGCGTCATCACGTCGGCCCAATTGGGCGAAGGAGCGGCGCAGCTCGATCCGCAGCTTCAGGCTCTCGCTCCGACTCTCAAGCAACAGCTAGCTGCCGATCCCAAACGGCTGGAAGCGCTGAAAGTGTTCGGTGCTCGTTGGATCGGATTCCCCAAGCGAACCACGAACGGCGTCGTCGTCTCCGGTACGGTTGAAAGCGCCGAGCAAGTCGGCAAGTTGTTCTACACGAAGACGCGCCTGGGCAGTAATCCGGAGGCTCCATTAATGACGATCGTCACGGCCGAGCAACCGGCCGTGGCCGCCGGCGACACGGTTCTTGCCCTGGGAACCATCGTGGACGATCCCGAGCAGCAGATTTCCGGCTACGAGGGTTCGGATCCGACAGTCGTGTGGAGCGGCATGACGATGAAGGTGGCGCCGGCGGGCAACTAAGTCTGGCCCGGCGGATGGCTCACGTAGCTGGGCCGAAATATGTGAGAGTGCCGATCGCAAGGGAAGCGACGGCACCGCTGATGAGTAGCGCGCTTTCGGCCACCACGGTTGCTGGAAACCGATTTGATTGTCCGATGGCGAGCGAACTCCGACCTCGCAGCGCTGTGGAACCATTTCCGCGCGCCTCGCGCAGTGCCCACTGGCAACGTGCTTTCGGGTAAACTTATTGGCAGCGGCTGGACGCCCACCGCCTGAAACGCACAAGTCGCCCCCGTAGAAGGCAACGCCATGAAACAGGGTGCTTCGCAGACGGTCGCAGATTTGCTCCGGAATTCGGCCAGCGAGATGGCGCGGCAAATCGCATCCGGTCAACTATCGAGCGTCGAACTCGTCGATGCGCACATTCTTCGTATCGAGAAGGTCAATTCGCGGCTGAATGCCGTTGTCGTGCCCCGCTTTGACCAGGCCCGACAGGAAGCCCTGGCCGCCGACGAGGCCGTACGTAGCGGCCAGCCGCTCGGCCCTTTGCACGGCGTGCCGATCACCATCAAGGAGTGTTTTCATCTGGCAGGCACGGCCGCCACGGAAGGCATTCAGCGATTCGCCGGCGAAATCATGACCCGCGACAGTCCGCTCGTCGAGCGCTTGCATAGCGCCGGGGCGATCGTGCTGGGCAAGACGAATCTGCCCCAATTGATGCTGATGCACGAGTGCGATAATCCCCTCTTCGGCCGCACGAACAATCCCTGGAACGTCGACCGCGTGCCGGGCGGATCGAGTGGTGGAGAGGCCGCGATAATCGCGGCCGGTGGCTCGCCGCTAGGCCTGGCGAACGACATTGGCGGCAGCATCCGCTTTCCGGCCCATTGCTGTGGAGTTACCGGCATCAAACCGACGACGCTCCGGCTGACCAACGCCGGCACGCGCGACAACCTGCGCGGCATGGAGTCCATCCGGCCCCAACCCGGTCCGATTGCAAGGCATGTCGAGGACTTGTACGTCGCGCTGAAGGTCCTGACGACCCTCAACGAAAATGAGATCGATTCGCAGATCGCGCCCGTTCCACTGGGTAATCCTGCCGACGTGGATGTGTCGCAGCTGCGGATCGGAGTTTGGACGGATGATGGCTGCTTCTCACCGTCGCCGGCGGTGGTGCGAGGGGTGGAGGAGGCTGCCGCAGCATTGCGACAACTCGGCGCGCACGTGCAAAGTTTTCAGCCGCCCGACATGCACGAAGCCGTGCGATTGTACTTTGGGCTGCTCAGCGCCGATGGCGGGGCCGACGCGGCCCGGCTGATTGGTTCCGGACCGCGCGATTGGCGTGTAAAACGTCTACTGTTGCTGGCTAGATCGCCGCGCCTGTTGCGGTGGCTGCTGGCAGGTGGCGCTTCGCTCGTCGGCCAGCGACGCACGGCAGCGCTGTTGCGGATGGTTGGGCGCCGTTCGGCAGATGGCTACTGGCAGCTTTCGCTCGCGCGTGCCGCGTATGCCGAGCGGTTTTTTGCTGCCTGGAGTGCGGCACGTTTGGACGCCCTGTTGTGTCCTCCGCACGCCTTGCCGGCTCTGCGCCACGGCGATACGGCACACCTTGCCCTGGCCGGCAGCTATTTGTACTGGGCGAATGTGTTGGGAGTGCCGGCCGGTGTGGTTCCGGTGACCCGCGTCTTGGCCAACGAGCAGGCGGGCCGGATTCCGAGCCGCGATGTGGTATTGCGCGCGGCCGGCGAAGTGGATGCCAGCAGTTTCGGCCTGCCCATTGGGGTACAGGTGGCGGCTCGACCCTGGCGGGAGGATGTGGCGTTGGCCGTCATGCAAGCACTTGAGTCGCATTTTGCCAAGACGGACGATTTCCCCCAGACACCGGTCGATCCCCACTAGCGAGGCACGGCGGCGCGGAATTCTGTGACCGGCCGGATCCAGCCAATTGCAAGCCCGGCCCGGATTGCCTAGAATTCTATTGCTGATAATGAGTCTCAATAAAAAGCCGGTGCCATGTCGTACGTTCAAGAGTTGATCCCCTTGAGTTTGTTGCCGAGCGGCCAGTTGGCCGAAGTCGATCAGATTGTGGGCCAGCCCGATCAGGTGCACCGTTTGGAAGAGTTAGGCCTGCGTGGCGGCGCGTCGATCGAAATGGTGCAAAGCGGCAGTCCTTGCATCGTGCGGCTGGCGGGACACAAGCTGTGTTTTCGCGCGGACGATTTGTTGAGCGTGCTGGTGCGGCGGGGAGACGCGAGTTGAGCCTGCTGGCGGAAATGCCGGTCGGTGCCTGCATTCGCGTTAGCGCGATTGATGGCGACGACGATCTCAGCATGCGTCTGCTGGAAATGGGGCTCACGCCAGGTGTCGAAGTCACGATCGTCGGAACCGCGCCGCTTGGCGATCCGCTCGAGTTGGAGTTGCGGGGCTATCGCCTCAGCGTGCGCCGTAGCGAAGCGAGCCGGGTTCGTGTCGAACCGCTCTAGGCCGACTACCCCGTGGACCATCGGACCCCACTCCACGCCGCCAAACTTTGTTCCAACCTTGCCACCATGACCGAGCGGTCCAAGTTCACCGTCGCCCTGATCGGCAATCCGAACACTGGCAAGTCGACGTTGTTCACGGCGCTTGCGGGCGTGCGACAACAGGTGGGGAACTATCCGGGGGTAACCGTCGAGAAGAAGTTGGGGAGCATGCTGCTCGACGGCAAACAGCTTCAGCTTGTCGACCTGCCGGGAACCTACAGCCTGGCTCCCCGTTCGCCGGATGAAATGGTCGCGGTCGACGTGTTGCTTCACCGCCGCGACGACATCCAGCAAGTCGACGCGGTGTTGTCGATCGTTGACGCCAGCAATCTGGAGCGCAATCTGTATCTCGTCAGTCAAGTGCTTGAACTTGGCTTGCCAGTGGTGGTTGCGCTCAACATGGGTGATATTGCACGCTCGAAGGGCTTATCGATCGACGTTGAAAAGCTCCGTAGTCAATTGGGTGTGCCTGTCGTCGAGGTTCAAGCGAATCGGCGTGTTGGGCTATCGGAACTTAAGGCGGCATTGGCCGGTGCGCTATCGGCTGAACAACCCGCGGCGCGCCTGAGCCCGTTTCCGTTGGAGTTTCAGCAGGAGACGGCCCGGCTGCAGCAGGCCTGGGCGAGCCACGCAAAGAACGCCTCCAGCGGCGCCGATGCGGCTCGGAACGGCGGCGAACCGCTGCCTCGTTACCTGGCCGAACGATTGCTGCTCGATACGAGCGGCTATTTGCAAGGCACGCTGGGACGACACGCGCAGGGTAATGGCGCGGTTGCTGATTTGCAGGCCGCTCGCAAAAGATTGGCCGCCGCCGGCTATCCCATTCCAGCCGTCGAGGCCCAGTCTCGCTATTCGTGGGTTGCCGGCGTGCTCGCCGGGGTGATCACTCGCCCGCGGCAGCGTGTGGAAACGGCCGGCGATCGGATCGATCGAATCCTTACGCATCGCGTTTGGGGCACGGCTGTTTTTGCCGCGATGATGCTGTTGGTGTTTTCTTCCGTCTTCATCTTCGCCGATCCGCTGATGGGCAAAATCGACCAGTGGATCGGCGGGCTGGGCGAGTGGGTCTCCACGCAATTGTCACAGGGCCCGTTGCAGTCGCTGCTGGTCGACGGTGTGATTGGCGGAGTCGGCAGCGTGCTGATCTTCCTGCCACAAATTCTGTTTCTGTTCTTCTTTCTCGCCGTTCTCGAAGACTGCGGATACATGGCCCGGGCCGCCTACCTGATGGACAAACTGATGGTCCGCGTCGGCTTGAGCGGCAAGTCATTCATTCCGCTGCTATCGTCGTTCGCCTGTGCCGTTCCTGGCGTCATGGCCACGCGCGTCATCGAAAACCGCCGCGACCGGATTACCACGATTCTGGTTGCTCCACTCATGAGTTGTAGCGCGCGGCTTCCGGTGTATGCGATCCTGATCGGGGCGTTTATCCCGGCCGTCAATCTAGCGGGCATTGTGCCGCTGCAGGGCTTAACCCTGTTTTCGATGTACGTGTTGGGCATCGCGACGGCGGCCGTGGTGGCCCTCGTGCTCAAGCGGACGATGTTACGCGGGCCAACTCCCCCCTTTGTGATGGAACTGCCGACGTACAAATGGCCGTCTCCACGAATGGTGCTGCTACGAATGGCCGAGCGCGGATGGTCGTTCGTGTATCGCGCGGGCACCTTGATCCTCGCCGTTTCGGTACTAATCTGGGCTGTTTCGTATTACCCGCATAACGCGGCCGAAGTCGACGAGGTGCTCGCTCCGCGTCGCGATGCCCTGGCGGCCGAGTTGGCATTGCTGCCCGAGAATGCGCCGCGGGCCGCTGCCGTTGCCGCGCAACTAGGCGATGCCGAAAACGCGATTGCCGCCGTCTACCAGCGCGAGAGTTTTCTGGGGCGCGTCGGACGAGGCATCGAGCCAGCCGTGCGACCCTTGGGCTGGGACTGGCGGATCGGTTGCGCCGCGATCGCTTCGTTTCCCGCCCGTGAGGTGGTGATGGGTGTGTTGGGAGTGATTTATAATCTGGGAGGCGATCTTGACGTTGGTGAAACGTCCGACCAAGACCGGCTAGGTGCCCGGATGAAGGCGGCCGTGTGGGACGATACCGGTGAGCCGGTCTATAGTATTCCGGTAGCGCTTTCGATCATGGTTTTTTTCGCGCTGTGTGCGCAGTGCGCCGCGACGCTGGTTGTTATTCGCCGGGAAACGAACAGTTGGCGTTGGCCCGTGTTCACGTTTGCCTACATGACAACGCTAGCCTACTTTGGGGCCATGTTGACCTATCAGGTTGGCATGCGTTTACCGCCGCTTTAGCCGTACCCGAAAACCGCGAGGATCGAGATGAACCTCGACTGGCAGAATAACTTCGTGCTGGTGATTGTGGCCGCGGCCGCGCTGTACGTCGTGCGCCTCGTCTGGCAAACGCTAGCCCAAAAGAAGTCCGGTGCCTGCGGACAATGTGGAAGTTGTCCGGCCAATAATTCCGCCGCGGACCGGCAACTCGTGGAACTCGCGTCATTCGGACCGCATGCCAAGCAGAGCGTGGCAGAGCGTTCGCTTTAAGAGACGCTTCCTACGGCTGGACGGTTCCAGTCGCATCCGAGGCGCCGGTCGGCGTCGCGGCGTCGGGCTCGACCACTTCCGCAAATGCGGTGAACGCCTGCACCACGTCGCCCTGATCGGTATGGATGCTGATCTTCTGCGCCACTCGCCCGGCTTCGTCGCCGGCGGTGAACACGACTGGAATGAGGTGCACGACTTTCGAGTCTTGCGAGGGCTCGATTTTAAAGCAATCGGGGCATTCGATGCTCGTAATCTTGAACGGTTTCTTACCGCGGACGACGAGATTCTTCGTGACCTTCTGCCCGGGGTTGACGACTCCCAGGAACAGCTTGCTGGGACTGATCGTGATTTCCGACATAACCCGGCCTTGCAGATCGACGGGGAATTCGCGCGCCTGGGCGTCGCTTGTTACCAGGATCAGTTCGTCCTTCACATAGCCCACGGGGGCATCCTTCGTCATCCGCACGAGCAGGTCGTACGCTACCCGGCCGTTACCCCGGGCGGTTTCCGTCATTTCCACTTCGTACCAGGGGTCGGCGGTCTTGGCATCCAGGATCCTCCAATCGTCGCGGCCAGCGTACGTCACGTGTAGCTTTTGCACCGCGGCAGTCCCTTGATCGACCGTTCCAAAGTCGATTGCGCCGGGCTGCGTAACAACATCGCTGCGAATGAAACCGGTGATATTCAGTTGCACCACGGCATGGAACGGCTTGTCGAGCGTGACCTCCAAGGTCGCCGACTTGTGGCCCGTGAAGTTGCGCGTATTGAACTCGGCGACGATTTCGCCGGTTTCGAAAGTCTTGAGGTCCGCGCGTGTGATTTGGGGCGTGGTGCAGCCGCAACTCGAGCGTACGGACTCGATGTGGACATCCTCCTCATAGATGTTCTTGACCTGAAAGCGAAATTCCGCCTTCGAACCCTTGGCGACGGTGCCAAAGTCGTGGGTTGTGGTATTGAACATCTTGACGGCCCATTCCTGGGCCAGTGCTGGTGATGCCAGCAATAGCGAGATCAAGGCGATGCAAGCAGTGCGTGTCACGGATGCTAGTCTCCGAAACCGACGAGGATGGCCCCGGCCGGTGGGGCAACCTATCCTTCTACGAAGCACGGGCCGTGCGCGGTGTCTGAAAAAGCAGGACTTTTTGCGGCCAATTGGCGGGAATTCTCGGGCCAACTCTACCGCCAGCTGCGTAGAAATGTCAACTTCTCATGGAAAACGTACCGGTTATTACGGTTGTTTCGGCTAGAAGCCCTGCCAGACACAAGACTTTTTGCCTGCCTCGGCCACCCGACAGCCGATTGGCAGACAAACGCAAAATGCACAGAAAAAAATTCGTAACGGCAAGCTGGTGGCGAGCGTCTGTTGACAATGGGGTGGCGGGCTTTCACCGGGGCTTTCGGGCGGGTTAAGATAAGGCCGTGCGGACCGCTTACTCGTCCATGAGCGTTGTTGCGATGGTTCCTGGAGAGTCTCGATGACCAGAATCGTAAAATCACCGGCCCGCAATTTATTGCTGCCCTTGCTAGCGGTGGCGCTGCTCGCGTCGCTGGTGGGAAACTACCTGATAGCCGCCCAGGCCGCGCCAGCAGCGAATCCCTTTGCCCAGCGCTTCCCGGCCCCCGCACTCGACGGGGGAGTGGACTGGATCAATACTGCCGGACCGATCGATCTCAAACAGCTCCGCGGCAAATTCGTGCTGCTCGATTTCTGGACGTATTGCTGCATTAATTGCATGCACATCCTGCCGGAACTGAAGAAGCTGGAGCACGAGTATCCCAACGAGATCGTGGTGATTGGGGTTCATTCGGCAAAGTTCGCTACCGAGGCGGACTCAAAGAACATTCGCGAGGCCGTTGAGCGCTACGGCATCGAGCATCCGGTGGTCAATGATGCTCGGCACATGATTTGGAAGAAGTACGGGGTGGAGAGTTGGCCGACGCTGTGCGTGATCGATCCTCAGGGCAATCTGGTAGCACGCAATGGCGGCGAAATCGATTTCGAGACGCTCGACGCCTTCTTCAAAAAGGTCCTGCCGTACTACCGCGCGAACCATCTAATCAAGCCCTCGCCGCCCCCGTTGACGGGTGAGAAGGCTGGCTTGCCCGCCCCCGACACGGCTCTGCGGTATCCCGGGAAAGTTTTGGCCGATGAGGACTCGGATCGCCTCTACATCTCCGACAGTAGCCATAACCGGATCGTCGTAACACAACTCGATGGCACGCTCGTCGACACGATTGGCTCGGGCGGGGTCGGTGCCGATGACGGCGACTACACCGAAGCGACGTTCGATCATCCCCAGGGCATGGCGCTCGATCGGGACTGGCTCTACGTGGCCGATACGGAGAATCACCTGATTCGCAAAGTCGATCTGAAAAAGAAGAAAGTCTCGACGGTGGCCGGCACGGGCAAACAAGGCAGACCGATGGCAAACGAGTTTTTCGCGGGCGCGGGCCCGGGCCGAACGACCGGCCGTCCGCTCAAAACGCCTCTCAACAGCCCTTGGGCACTTTTGGTGCGGGGACGAGAACTGTATATCGCGATGGCCGGTCCGCATCAGATTTGGCGGATGTCGCTGTCGCGCGGTGAGATTGGGCCATTTGCGGGAAACGGCCGCGAGGATATCGTCGACGGCCCACATCTGCCCGCCACGCCCTACGCCATGGGCGCTTTCATCGTTTGCTCAGCCGAGTGGATTGGCCACCGACGGCAAAGTCCTGTATGTCGCCGATAGCGAGGGAAGTTCGATCCGCGCCGTGCCCTTCGCCGCGGCACAGCCCGTCACTACCGTGGTCGGCACTGCCTGGTCGCCTGTCGGCCGGCTCTTCCTGTTTGGCGACGTCGATGGTCAGGGTCAGCAGGTCCGCCTGCAGCACGCGCTGGGCGTTTTGTATCACGATAAGCTGCTCTATGTCGCCGATACGTACAACAATAAGATCAAGGTCATCGATCCGCTACGTGGCACCAGCGAGACCTTGGTAGGCACGGGCGAGCCGGGCGCAAACGATTCGCCAGCGGAGTTCGACGAGCCGGCCGGTTTGTCCTATGCGGCGGGCAAGTTGTATGTGGCCGATACCAACAACCATGCCGTTCGTACGATCGATCTGGCACACGGAAACCACGTGGCCACGCTCGAAATCAAGGGGCTTAAGGCCCCCGCGCCGCCTAAGGCCCAGAGCGCCGCGCCGAGCTTCCCAGACGCCAAGCAGATTGAACTTCCGGCCGCGACTCTGAAGCCGGCAGAAGGCAACGTGCAGCTGCAGGTCGACTTGTCGCTGCCCGAGGGGTACAAGATCAACCCGCTGGCCCCGCTACGTTACCTTGTAAAAGCCGATGGCGATCAGGGCCCCCTCGATCGACAGGCCATCGGCACGCTGCAGCGCGTGGACAAACCGTCGACGAAATTCGACATTCAGCTGCCCACGAGCGGCGAAGGCCAGGAAACGTTGGAAGTATCGCTGGCATACTATTACTGCCAGGACGGATCTGAGGGCTTGTGCAAAGCGGGGAGCGTGGTCTGGAAGTTGCCCCTCACGGTGTCGGCCGGGGCCTCCGAGTCGACGGCCCAGTTACCATATACCGTGGACCAATAATCGTTTCCGGGTCGCCGCTGTTCGGTATTCGCGGCCCCAAATCCCGCACGTGCTTTAGATAGGGCGTTCGAGCAGCGCAAAAAAAGGGCCTCAGGACCTGCCGCTAAATAGGTCCTGAGGCCACGTGCACATCCAGCAGCCTACGGCTGCCGGACAGGGACTCTCACCAGAGTACCAGCTTGGGCGGCAAATGCAATGAGCACTGTTGTTTTTGTTTCCAAGTTTTTTAAACGGTGGCCGATTGTGCGGCATAGTCGTTGCCCTTAAGTCCAACAATCTATATAATTTGCGATTCGCCCGTGCGGTTTTTCAGGTCGCTCATTGGAGGCGGCCGGCTGATGCGGGGTCGTGCACTTTTTAAAAGCTCTGGCGCGCCGTCGTACGCTCTGCGATGAGCGTCGCGGCACCTTGCGTGGCGGGGTTGAACCACACACCGAACACAATGGTAAATCGTAACCTGATTCGCGGCTTGGATCTGAAGCAAGAGGAATGGGAAGAAGAACTCGCCCAGGCGATGGGCGGCACCGCCACCGAAGAGATCGATTGGGGCGGCGGCGAGCTGGCCGTCAATAAGATCATCGAGGGTCATATCCTCCGGGTCGACAACGAGTTCGTTCTCGTCGACGTTGGTTATAAGAGCGAGGGCATCATCCCGCGAAACGAGTGGGAAGAAGATGAAGAGCCGCCCGAGGTAGGGCAGAACGTCAAGGTTCTGGTCGAAGAAGTCGAAGATGTCTTCGGTCGCACCGACGATGCCCGCGGCATGATCACGCTCAGCAAGCGCAAGGCCGAGAAGATCGAGGCCTGGCTGAAGGTGATGGAAACCGTCCACGAGGGCGACATCGTCACCGGTGCCGTTACCCGCAAGATCAAGGGTGGCCTGCTAGTCGATATCGGCGTCAACGTCTTTTTGCCGGCCAGCCAGGTCGATATTCGTCGACCGGCGGATATCGGCGACTACATCGGTCGCACCATCCAATGCGTCGTGCTCAAGATCGACGACGCCCGGCGAAACATCGTCGTTAGCCGCCGCGCGCTGATCGAAGCCGAGCGGGCCGAAAAGAAATCGCAATTGCTCTCCACGCTCGAGCCGGGACAACTTCGCAAGGGCGTCGTCAAGAATATCGCCGAGTTCGGCGCGTTCGTCGATCTCGGCGGCATCGACGGTCTGTTGCACATCACCGATATGAGTTGGGGCCGCATCGGCCACCCCTCGGAGATGGTCTCCATCGACCAGGAGATCGAAGTGCAAATCCTGCACGTCGATCGTGAAAAAGAGAAGATCGCCCTGGGGCTCAAGCAGAAGACGCCCAGTCCGTGGGAATCGGTCGAAGATAAATACCCGGTCGGGTCGGTCGTGCGTGGCACGGTCGTCAACGTGATGAGCTACGGTGCCTTCGTCAAGCTCGAAGAGGGCATCGAGGGTCTCGTGCACATCAGCGAGATGTCGTGGACCAAGCGGATTAGCCATCCGAACGAGTTGGTGCACATCGACGACGAGATCGACGTCGTCGTTCTGAACATCGACAAGAACAAGCAGGAGATCTCGCTCGGCATGAAGCAGACCCAGGCCAACCCCTGGGACAAGGTCGCCGAACGTTATCCGCCTGGCACGATGGTCAAGGGCACCGTCCGCAACTTGACCAACTATGGCGCCTTCATCGAAATCGAAGAGGGCATCGACGGTCTGTTGCACGTCAGCGACATGTCGTGGACCCGCAAAATCAGCCATCCCAGCGAGGTGGTCGAAAAGGGCCAGACCGTTGAGTGCAAAGTCCTCTCGGTCGACCAGCAGCGCCGCCGCATCGCCCTGGGCCTCAAGCAACTCGAAGAGGATCCCTGGGCCACCGACATCCCCAGCAAGTATCAACCGGGCCAACTCGTCAAAGGCACCGTCACGAAGATCACCAACTTCGGCGTCTTCGTGGGCCTCGAGAACGGCCTGGAAGGCCTGCTGCACATCTCCGAGTTGGCCGACCACAAGGTCGAGAATGCCGAGGAGATCGTGAAGGTCGGCGACGAGATCGAAGTCAAAGTGCTTCGCGTCGACGCCGGAGAACGCAAAATCGGCCTCTCGCGCAAGCGGGTCGATTGGCAGGAGGATGAGATCGGCGGCGACGGCGAGGGCGACGCGACCAGCAATGGCGGCGGTTCCTCGCCCAATAAGCCCAGCAGCGTCCCCTCGTCGGAACTCAAGGGCGGCGTCGGCGGTGAATCCGGTCCGCTGATCAAGTAAGCGTGATTGCTTTTAGCCAAAAACGGGCCCCCGCGAACGAGTATGTTCGCGGGGGCTTTTTATTGCACTTCGAAGTCTGGTCGGCTCACTTCCACCTACGTTCGGGGCCCTGTGCACGAATCTAGCGCTGACGGTCGAACTCCAGCCGGGCCCAAAGTTTCCACATCCAAACCAACGCGAGTCCAGAGATCGCGGTCGGCACCCACAGATACGGCAACAAGACTCGCGGAAAGCCGACCGTATATCTGGGCAAATCGTCGTGTAGGGCCGCAATTCCAACGGTAGCCAGGATCGTGAGGAACATGGCGGCGAAGACAAGCAACAGCCGCAACCACGCACGCTCGACGATGATCAGAATCGCGCTACTCGCATAGCAAACTGTCCAGAGAACGATCGACAGCAGCGCAAAATCGCCGGGGATGTTTCGCCAGGCAATGTCGTGCCATTGGACCGAGAGCGGGAGGAGCAACCACGTCTCGGGCAAATTGATCGTGACGGCGGCAAACGCCGCGATCGACAGCGCCGGCACGATCAGGTCGACAGCCAGTGCCATCGCCAGCTCGCGCCGGAGCATGCTGCGCGAGATCGGCCATAGCGACTCGACGTCGAGCGACAATAGACGCTTTCGCCAGAAGGTCGCAACTTGCCCGCAAACAAACACGAGCAACATGAAGGCAAACGAACTGGCTTGGTTGTGATTGAAGTCGGGGCCTCTGCTACCTATCATTCGCCCCATGAAGATGGTCGTCCCGATCGCACCGCAGATGAACAGCAGCGCGACAAATAGCATGTGTAACGGCGGGTTGCCCAGCCTCCATCGTTGAACGGCGTTCCAGCGAGGTTTGGCTGTTGGCTCCCACTCGAGCGATTCGATTTGGAGTTCGCGCCGGCCGCTGTCGAGCCACCAACCCGATGGCTGCTGCACCCCGCCGCCGCCGTGGAGTTCCGGCATGAGCCGCAGCATTTTCGCGGCCCGCCAAAGAGACAATGATCCAGTTCCGGCAAGGGCCAACAGCAGTAGTGGATGCGGGCCGGTATTGGTCGATGGCAAGAGCAGGGCAAAGAGTACGCCGAAGATCGCGATGCCATGCGCACTGGCTTCACAGCGGTTGGTCAGGGCCGATGCTCCGTAGTTTCGTTGTCCAAATAACTCGACACCGCCGCCGAATGCGATGGCAAGCCACCCTGCCGCCAAGAAAACGCTCGTGCCAACCGAAAGCCCCGTCAGGCAAACGCTAGTGGCCCCTGCCAGGCCCGCCAAGACGGTCCAGCCGATGGCAACCAACAGATGCTCCTTGGCAAAGCCTGGTGCCAGGCGGAGAGCGGCGCTGCGAAATTGACTCGCCAGCAGGAAGCCAACGGCCGATGCGAGCATCACGGGCGGAAAGCAAGCCACTAACGGGGGCCGCGGAAGGACGATTGCCGGGCGAACTTCCAGCTGCGGCAGCGCCTGCCGCGCCTCGGCCAGCAGGTCGAACTGCCGCGGAACGTCATTGCCGCCTACGTACAACGTCTCGAGCGACGGAGAATTGCCAAGTTCCGCGATCCCCGCCAGGCTGATTCCCTGGTTGCCGAGGTTGGATCGAATTCCCAGCGCCTTTAGATGCGGTAGTTTTGCAAGCTCCCCGAACACTTTGTCTGAGAGCGCTTGGTCGCTGGCCAGAGTAATCGTTTCCAGCCGCGGCAAGCTGGCCAGCGCTGCGACATTCGTCAAAGGCTGATAAGTGTTCAGGTCGAGCCGCTGGAGATTCTTGAGCGAAGCAAGCGGTGCAACGTCGTGAACTGTGCCGCCCATGCTCAGGTAAGTGATCTGGCGCAACTTGGAAACTTCTGACAGGCCACCGGGCGAGTCTTGGAAACCCAGGCTGACGCTCCGCAAATTCGGAAATTCGCTCAGAACGTCATAGAATGATGTGGGCGGTGGTCCGATCGAGTAGCGAAAGCCGGGCTGGGATGATTGGGGTTTCTGGCGGGCGATCTCCATGCTGCTCCAAAGGCCTCCGAGGTCGATGGCATCCACCTGCCCCTCGAGCCCGCGGCGACGAACCTCTGCGAGAGAGCCAAGCGAAGATACTAACAGATTGCTTGTTGGCGCCGGCGGAAGGTTCGATTGATAAGGCAGTGAACGGGTGAGATTGAACCACACCGGGCCCACAAACCAGAGGAATGAAAATGCAATTGCGACCAGAAACATGCGATTCGTCAGGTAGCTGACGAGAATCCAGCGGATGCGATTACCCATGGCCATTGAGCTCCACGAAGATTTCTTCGAGATTCAGATCTTCGATGCGGACCTCCGCCCCATATCGGTGCTCGAGCTCGTCAATCAATGCCGGCGTGACCGCGCTGACCGTGGCCAAGGCATTGCGGCCTTCGACCTTCAGGTGCAGCAGGCCCGGTACATCGATTGTGCCGGGAAAATCGTCAAGTGCGCGTAAGCGTAGCCGCTTGATGCTGTCTTTCAGGTCGTCGAGCTCGGAGAAGCTGGCGACGCGCCCGTCGTGCAAAATGGCGACATGGGTCGCGACGCGTTCCAGGTCGGAGCTGATGTGCGTGGAAAACAGGATGGTTCGCTCGCCATTTCGCGCAAGCTCCAGCAAGGAACGCAGGAAGTCGCGCCGCGCCACCGGATCAAGACTGGCCACGGGCTCGTCGAGCACCATGAGATCCGGTCGATGTCCCAGCGCCAGGACAATGGCCAGCGTTTGCAACTGGCCGGTTGACAGCGCCTGCACGCGCTCCTCCATCGGAACTCGCCAGCGTTGCAGCAGTTCGCTTGTCCAGCGGTGATCCCAGTTGGGATAAAATGTCGACGTGTAGTGAATCAAATGCCGGACCTTCATCCAGTCGAGTTGATGGACAACTTGCGGAACGTAGCCCAGCCGTCCCTTGGTCTCTGCCGAAAGCTGGCGTGCGTCGTCGCCGAAGAGTCGCGTCGATCCGCCGTCGAAGTGCACCAGCCCCAGCAGGCACTTGATCAGCGTGCTCTTGCCCGAGCCGTTCATCCCCATCAGGCCGACGACGCTGCCGCATGGCACACGCAGGTCGATACCCTGCAACACCTGGTTCCGGCCGTATGACTTGGTCAAGCCCGAGATGTCGATGGCGATTTGTTCCACGACTGGCGCTCCCTGAGATGTTGACGGACGGTCGCGATCAGTTGCTGTTCGTTAAGCCCCAACTGCAAGGCTCGAGTAACCAGTGGCTCGACAAGTGGCGCAAGTTCCTGCTGGCGATCGGCAAGTGATGCAAGCGACGCGGGTGGCAGTACCCGCATGCCGGTTCCGCGAACCCGCTCGAGGATTCCGTCCGCCTCCAGTTTGGCGTAGGCCTTCGAGACAGTCATCATGTTGACCTCGAGATCCGTGGCCAACTGCCGGATGCTGGGAACCATGGCCCCCGGAGCCAGCCGGCGGCTGGCCACCAGGGCGCGGACCTGGTCCATGATCTGCCGGTAGATCGGGACGCCGCTATTGGGCTGAATCTCAAATTCGAGCGAAGCATCGGTCACGAGAACCTCCGGTCGACTGCATTGGTGCATTATTGTACTAATGCAGTTGGCTGTCAAGTCCCAAAAGGAACGTCCGGAAAGTTGCAGGTGGCGCCACCCGTACATCGCGCCGCGGCGGGAGGATCTGGCACGCACGATCCTCACGACTGCCACACCTGTCGCTTGACGGGCGATATTTCCAGCTTCTTCGCCGCGCGCGGCGAACTGTTGTTCTGGTCGTACCGTCATTAATCGGAGACGCCGGATTCATCGCTAACTTGTGAACGTGCCTCACATTCGTCGCACGGCATCGTCTACGTCGCTCCTTACAGAATCCCTTTCGTCCACGACGATAGTGAAGTTGTTCGGTACAGCTAACCCAGGCAACTTTCAGCGGATGAGCATGACCACCACACGACGTCGCACCACCTCGGCAGTTCAGACTCCGCTGGAGACCTATCTCCGCGAGATCAATGAAACCTCGCTGCTCACGGCCAAGGACGAGCAGGAGCTGGCCACCGCGATTGGCAACGGCGACATCCGCGCTCGCGACCGCATGGTTCGCGCCAACTTGCGGCTAGTCGTCAACATTGCCCGCGGCTATACCGGCAAGGGGCTCAGTCTGCAGGACCTCATCGAAGAGGGAAACCTCGGGCTGCTGCGGGCCGTCGAAGGTTTTGATCCGGGGGTCGGCACTCGGTTCAGCACCTATGCCAGTTACTGGATCAAGCAGTCGATCAAGCGGGCTTTGATCAACACCGCCAAGACGATCCGCATTCCGGCCTATATGGTGGAGCTGCTTTCAAAGTGGCGCAGAGCCACGGCCCGTCTGGCAGAAGAGCTCGGTCGCACGCCCACGCCCGAGGAAATCGCCCGCGTGTTGGGCCTGCCGAAAAAGAAGCTGCCGATCATCAAGAAGGCCATTCGCATCTACAATTCCACGCCGCAAACCGATCAGGCCGACACCGGTTGGTCGCTGGGCGAAATGGTGATGGATGAACGGCTCAAGAGTCCCGAGGAGGAGCTGGTCGACAGCGACAACCTGGTCCACGTCAAGCAGATGCTCGAAACGATGGACCAGCGCGAAGCAACGGTGCTGCGCATGCGATTTGGGCTATCAGACAATGAGCCCAAAACGCTCAAGGAGATCGGCGAGGCACTAGGGCTGACACGCGAACGGGTTCGTCAGATCGAGACCGAAGCCCTGGGCAAACTGGCCGACAGCCTGCAAGGTGGCCGCGCATAAGCAGTTGGGGCCGGCGGCGCACCGCTAGCAATGCGACGGGCACTCGATTTGCGTTATCATCGTTCTGGCGACATCATCGGTTTCCTGCCGAGGAGGTCAGAACCATGCGTATTGCATCTCAGGCGATTCTTTCGACGCTGTTGGTTGGTCTGCTGTGGAGTGCTTCGCAGCCAGCCGCCGCTGAAACAGTGGCTTCCAACGCCATCTATCGACCCGGCCAAGACGCCGTCGCGGTGACGCCGGTTCGGTATCGTCGCGGAGCCTATTATCGGCCCTATGGTCGGGCCTATTATGGCTACCGACCCTATCGTGGATACTACCGCGGCCCCAGGGTCTATCGACCCTACGTGTATCCGTACCGCGCCTACCGTCCGTACTATTATGGCTACCGCACGTATCCGTACGTCTATGGCGGATACTACGGCTACAGGTGGCCGGCTAATTACGGATTTCGCTGGTAGTCGACTTGAGCGGTTGATTGCCTAGCGGCCGACGCCGACGAAGAAGCTGATGTTCTGGATCAAGTCGCCGTTCGCGTGTTGGATGGGCGAGGCGAAGTCGATTGCAATGGGGGCAGCGCTAATAGCCGGAATCGTGACACGCATACCTAAACCTGGCGCGACACGGAATTGATTCCCATAGATTTCGTTGACGTTCGACGCGACCGTACCGAAGTCAACGAAGGCCACCATTTTCAGGGCGTCGTCGGCGGTGACGGGGAACATGTATTCGAGCGAGTTAATAAACTGGAAGTCGCCACCGACGATCGCGTTAATTCCGGAGGGGTTGGGCTGCATCGGTGACGCGCCACGGAACTGGAAACCACGCAGAGTCGAGAAACCACCGGCAAAGAATCGCTCGTACACGGGCGTGTTAGCGCCAGCGAAGCCGAGCTGATTGTAGAAGCTAAACGTGTGCCGTCCCGTGCCGTCTGGTCGTTCTTTTAGGAGCCAGTGCTGCTGGGTGTTCAGACCAAACCAGGGATAGAAATAGGTGCCCATGAAGTACTCGAACGTCGCCGTCACATAGTGACCCTCGGTCGGCAGGAAAGTGCTGTCGCGTGTATCGTGCGCCAGCGAAGTGCGAACGCTATATAGCGCCGAATGTCCGCTCGCGGCTTCGATATCAGTCACGCCGACGCCGTTGTTTAGTGGCTGAATGAACACATCTTCCGCCCGTAGACCGACATTGCCCGAGAAGTCCGGAGTGAATTGATAACCGAGCGTCACACGTCCGCCTGTACGCTGTTCGAGCCAGTCGCGGTAGTAGCGGTTGAAGTAGTATCCCGACAGCCCGAAGCTGACCGGCGTGTCGAACAAATACGGCTCAGAAAAGTTGAACAAGTATCGCTGTACGACGGTGCCCGGGGCGGCTTCGATACGAAACTTCTGGCCCGCACCGCGGAATGCGCGCCCGGAGCGAAAGTCTTCCCAGCTGGTGGGCCAACGCCGCCAATCGAAGTTCTGCTCGTCGAGCACGATCGAGCCAATCAGACCGGCGTTGGAGTTAACGCCCGCACCCAGCATGAAGCGGCCAGTTTGCGCTTCGCTGGCGATAACGTCGACTGGCAGAGCGGGTTGGCTCGGGGGCAGGCCTTCCGGCCCGCTGAGGAAATCTCCCGGCGGCGGCGTCAGGCCCGGTGGCGGCAGCTCGCCCGGCTGCGCGCCAAAGTCTCGCGGTGTCGAGGGGGGCGAGAGCGGGTCCTGAACCGGTTCTGCATACTGCGCCGGTGTGGCATACCCCGATGCACTTGCCGGCTGATTCACCGCGAACGGCTGCGGGCCGGCGGAAATCGGATTAACGGCAGTGCCGCCGTAGCCGCCATAGCGGTTGTCGGGGCTTTGGCCGCGCACCGTTTGCGTCGTCGGCCTGCGAGCCGGCGAAACGCTGTTGGCTGCTGGGTAATAGCGCCGCGGGGTTTGCGTCGAAGGGACCTGGTGGGCGGCGGGTGCGACATAACCGGCGGCTGTCGGCTGAGCGGACGGAAAGGGCGATGGATAGCGGGGCGGGTAGCTGGATTGACGCTGAGCCGGTGCTAGGCGAGTCGGTCCCTGGCCAGCCAGCGGATCGCCCTGGGCCGGTGCGTCTTGTGCTTCGGCCGGCGGAAGTGCCTGGCCGCTGATTTGGACGATCAGATCGCGCGGCCCGTTTTGTCCCGGCGCAGCGGCCGGCCGCCTCGCTACGGCCATCGATCGGCTACTGCCGTCGTCCGGACTTTGACCGCGGAAAGAATCGGGGTCGCCCGTGCGTGGTCCGCCGGTGCGCCGTTTGCCCCGAGCGACGTTATCGACCGAGTCGGGCGGCGAGAACGAGATGCGGGGCAGTTCGCCCTTGCTGGGGTCGACGTTGAACAGGCCCGACGCTTTGATCCGCCGTTCGCTGTCGCGGAACTTGCGAATGTCGGCAATGTCTCCAGGCCGCAGGTCGAGGCGGTTCAGAATCGTCGAAGCCCTGGTGTGCGGGTTGTCGCCTTTGATCGTGATGTTGATGTCGCCGATGCGATACTGCTGACCTTCTTCCACGTGATAGATGATGTCGAGGATGCCGGGCTCCAAGTCGAACCGCAGGTCTTCGTTGGCGGCGGCAAACACGTATCCATTCGAGCCGTAGATGTCCTTGATCGTGCCGATGTCCTTGTTCATGGCCGACTGATCGAACGGTTCGCCCGGATTGAGTTTCATGTGCGGGGCGAAGGCCTCCTCCGGGAAAACGTTGTTTCCAATGAACGAGACGCTGCGAACCTGGTAGCGCGGGCCCTCGTTGATATAGAAGGTCACGCTGAGCCGATCCTCGTCGGCGTTGTACCGGACATCTTTGCTGACCACGGCCTTGAAAAATCCCAAACTACGGTAGTAGTCGGTAAGCCGATCCACGTCGCCTTCGAGCTTCGGCTCGTCAACTTCGCCCTTGATGAAGCCGAGGATCGGGGCGCGCGATTCGATTACCTTCTTCAAGCGGCCGTCGGGAGCAATCTCGCGGCTGTTGCCTTCGAAGGTAATCTTGCCGAATTTGAGCTTCTTGCCTTCATTGATCAGAAACACCGCCCCGTGGTCACCGGGCTTGGTCCCCTCGGGAATGTCGACTTTGACGTCGTTGAAGCCCTTGGACTGGTACAACGATTCGATTTTTCGGGCACCCTCGCGGACGGCATAGGGATCGAACGGGTCGCCCTTCTTGAGGGCGGTCTCCTTGGCCAGCCTTTTCTCGGTGATGTGCTCGCTACCCAGGTAGCGGACGAATTCCAGAACGGGGCGTTCCACTACGCTGAGCGAAATCACCACGCCCCCTTGCACGTATTCCTTCTTGGGAACGACGTGCACAAACCAGCTCCGCGAGGTCAGTTTGCGAATGTCTTTTTCAAACGAAGCCTGATCAAACGGGTGACCGATTCGCGTGCTCATGGCACCCAGCACGGCTTCACGCGTATGCGTTCGCAAGCCTTCGACCTGAATGTCGAGCACCTGAAGCGCTGGCGGCGCCACGGGGGTTTGCGTGGGAGGCAACGGCAACGCACCGCCAGGCGATGCCGCGGGGCCGCTCTGAGCACCCGCCGTCGCGGCCAACAATGCAGCGCATAGCCACAGCGAGGCTGTCGCGGGGCGCAGCAATCGTAAGACCTGGCGGCCAACAGGAGCCATGAACGCTCGCTTGTGAATCAAGTTGAAAGAACTTCGAGATGGGAGTGGCCGGCCGTCCAAATCCGCCGAGCCATTTGCGTTACGTCGCGGCGACAGCAAGCCAAGGAGACGGGTTCGCGGCTGCTGTCGGCCGTCAAAGCGGCGTAGAAATACAGAAACCGGCCGCCCGAAACAAGGCGAGTTCGCTTTGCATGCCAGCGACTGGGAGGACTGGGCGTTTCGGTGAATGGGCACCGCACAGCTAGCAGCGGGCACCGCGGCGCCAGCATCCGCGAGGCGGCTTTTTCTTACAACTTGTTTAGAATGTGTCAGCCGCGTTGAATTGTTCGAATTCGTCGTAGGGCCGCACGGTGCTGTCGGTGAATCGCGTAAAATCCTTCAGCCAGGAAAGTTTTACGTCGCCCGTCGGGCCGTTGCGCCGTTTGGCCACAATCAGCTCCGCCTCGCCCGCCACCTTGGCCCGTTCTTCTTCGCTCGTGCAATAGTACTCCTCGCGGTGCACGAACATGACGACGTCGGCGTCTTGCTCGATAGCGCCGCTTTCACGCAAGTGGCTCATCCGTGGCTTATTGTCACGGGTAGCCTCCGCCTGGCGATTCAACTGGGCCAGGCACATCACCGGGACCTTCAATTCTCGGGCCAATCCCTTCAGGCGCCGGGCAATTTTGGCAACCTGTTCTTGCCGCGGATCGCGGGGATTGTCCGGCTCGATCAGCTGCAGGTAGTCGATGACCACCAGGCCGAGGTTGCTGCGTCGTTTGAGCCGGCGGGCCGCGGCCGCAATTTCGGTAATCGTGCGGCTGGGCGTGTCGTCGACGAACAGTGGCGCTTGGCTCATCTCGGCTGCCTTTTCCACGAGCCGGCGGCGGTCTTCATTCGAAATCGAACCATTGCGCAGCCGCATGCCGTTCACCTTGGCCAGCGAACAGAGCAAGCGGTCGGCCAATTCGACGGACGACATTTCCAGGCTCACGAACAGCGTGCTGATGTTCTGCACCAGCGAAGCGTGCTCGGCAATGTTCAGCGCCAGGGCTGTCTTGCCCATGCTGGGCGCGCGGCCAGGATGACCAACTCTGAGTCGTGCAGCCCGCCGGTTATATTATCGAAGTCGCGGAAACCGGTTTCGATGCCGCCGGCCGCATGATCCTGTTTCATGCGAGAATCAATCCGCACCATGGCATCTTGCAGAATATCGCGAATGTTTGACAGTTCGCCGGTGCCTTGCGTGTCGAGAATCGAGAATATTCGCTGTTCGGCCCGGGACAGCATTTCCTTGGCGTCGTCGACTTCGTCATACGCGTCTCGCAGGATTTCGGTGCTGGAATGGATCAGCGACCGCAGCGTCGACTTGGCTTTGACGATTTCCGCGTAGTGCGTTGCATTGGCCGCCGTCGGAACCGACTGCAGGATTTCGGCCAGGTAGGCCGCGCCTCCAACTCGCTCGAAATCTCCCTTGCTGCGGAGGCGTTCAACCAGCAGCGTGGTGTCGATGCGCCGACCCTCGTCGTGCATCTCGCGAAGATGCTTGTAGATCGCCTGATTCGCGTCGTCGTAGAAGTCTTCTGGACGCAGGATAAGCGCCACGTCGTCGCACACGATGGGCAACAGTAGAATACTACCGAGCACGCCGCGTTCGGCGTCGAGGTTGCACGGCGGACGGCGGTCGAGAATCTCCGCGCTGACTTTCATCTACCAGCCTCCCTGCGAAATCTGCATTGCGGTCTACATGCCAGTGTCGCCGACTTGCCGATCGCCGGCAAGCCACCCGAGGGAATGGAAGGGGGCGACGGCACCGCAGCGCACGACGTCCGAGCATGGCGATACGCCGGGCGCACCACAACGGTTGACTTTCTGCCAGGATGGGAACTAGTCAGGCGCGAGCGGATCCACCGCCGGCCTGCGACTACCTGGTCGGCTACTTCCCGGCAACGTCTTCGTTGACGGTCGGTACGACCCAGACCTTGAGGTCCGCTTCGACCTCGTGACCGAGGTGAATCTTGACCGTGTAGAGTCCCAATTCCTTGAGTGGTCCGGTGAGGCGGACCTGGTCGGCCGTGATCGTGACTTCGTTGCGCTTGAGTGCCGCGACGATTTCCGAGGCGCCGACCGAGCCGTATAGATGTCCCTCGTCGTTGGCATTCGCCTCGATCGTGATGCTTTGCTTCGAGAGGTTGTCGGCCATTTGCCGCAGCCCGGCCATGCGTGCGTTTTGGATTTCTTGCAGCTTGGCTTTGTGCTTTTCGACCATTCGCTTGTGGTGATCGGTAGCGATGGTGGCCAGTCCTTGCGGCAGCAGGTAGTTCACGGCGTAACCGCGTTTGACCTCGACGACTTCCCCCTGTTGACCGACATGGTCGACCGATTGGATGAGCAGCAGCTCCACGCCGTGGTGCTTGCCGCGCGGCAAACGCTTGTGGCGGGGGCGAGATTTGGTCGTATTCGTGCGGGCCATGGGTGATTCCTCGAAATCGCGGATTCGCTGGTTTGAACTAAGGGGTTGGTCGTTGGAAGGTTTCTGTTTGGGCGCCGTTTAGAACGGGATATCGTCGTCAGGCGGCGATTCGAACTCGTCGTGAGAAGCGGCCGGAGCATTGCCGCGGGACGCTGGTCGCGAACCACCGCCGCCTCCGCCTCCCCCAGCCGGCCCGCCGCGGCTGCCCAGCATTTGCATGCGTTCGCCGACGACGCGCAGCTTGGAGTTTTTCTTGCCGTCTTTTTCCCAGGTGTCGAGCTTGAGCCGCCCTTCGATAAGCACGCTCGAGCCTTTGTTGAGGTATTCGCTCGCGATTTCGGCCTGGCGTCCCCAGAGAGTGATGTCGACGAAGGTCGTCTCGTCGATCCATTCGCCGCTGGCATTCTTGCGGCGATCGTTCACAGCCAGTCCGACTTCAGTCACCGCGGTGCCGCTGGGAATGTAGCGCAGCTCCGGATCGCGCGTCAGATTTCCGACGAGTACGACGCGATTGTAACTGGCCATGATCCACTCCTTGCATTCCCGTGTTTGCCACTCGAGGGTGGCTGCTGCGCCGGCAGGCTAGGCTGCGACTATACTTCGGAATCGTCCGCTTCGTCTGACTCGTCCAAGTCCGGCGGGCCGGACGTCACCGGGCTTTTCGCGGTTACCGCGGCCGGTTCGCTGCGAGTTGGCGCCTTGGCGTCGCTCAGGGCATGGCTGACCAGCGCATCGGCAATCCGCGGATCGACTTTCAGGAATAGCGTGCGCACGATGCTTTCGCTCAGCTGGCACTGCCGGTTCAAATCGGCCAGCTTGGCGCCATCGAGTTTGAAATACGTCAGCCAGTAGGTGCCTTTACGCTGACCATTGATCGGATACGCGAGGCGTCGTTCCTCCCACAGGCGACTGGCGAGCATTTCGCCACCAAGTTTTTCGATCATGTCTGGAATCTGGCCCGAAACCCCCGCCTGGTCGCGGGAGAAACGGTTCGCATCCAGAATGTACATCCCTTCGTAAACGTTGACTGGCACAACCGGACTCCTGAATTTTGTACGTGGCTTGGGTTCTTATGATCGCGGCAAATTGCCAGGACTTAATTGTACTCGTTCATCACTCGCGCGATGCCTTCGCTGACCCAGAGGGCCACGGCGTCGGCCGCTCGACCGATGGCAACTTCAATTTCGTCGACTTCGTCCTTGCCGAAACGCCCCAGGACAAAGTCGGCGGGATTGCGGCTCGCCGGTGGACTGCCGATGCCGATTCGCAGCCGGGGAATATCTTCGCCTCCCAGGCGGCGGATGATGTCTTTCAAACCGTTCTGTCCCCCCGACGACCCGCTTTTGCGAAACCGCAACTTGCCCAGGGGCAAGTTCAAGTCGTCGCTCACAACCAGCAGGTCCTCAGGCGGGATCTTGTAAAAGTCGCGAGCCTCCAGCACGCTTTGACCACTCAGGTTCATTAGCGTGTGAGGGCACAGCAACAAAACTTTTTCCGAACCGATAAAGGCCTCCACCACTTCGCCCTGGAAGGCCCGCTTCGGTTTTGTGTTTCCATATTTGGCGGCCAGTTCAGTGGCCACGCGAAATCCAACGTTGTGTCGCGTGCCTTCGTATTTCCGCCCTGGGTTTCCTAATCCGACAACAAGTTTCATGGACGACATGCGGCTCGCGTCGGGTCTGCCAAACCGCAGGCTGGTCCAGCCACGGGCCTGCCTGAGCCGCGGCTATTCCTCCGATTCTTCCTCGTCCTCGGCCTTGCGGCCAATAATTTCCGGCTCGGCCGTGGCACCCTCGGCAACAGCCTCCTCCTCCTCGCGGTGGACGACGCAATGCACGATCACGTCGTCGGGATCGGAGACGAGCTTGATGCCGGCGGCCAGCTTCAACTCGCCGGCGGTAATCGAATCGCCGATGTTCAAATCGTTGACGTTCACGTCGATCTTTTCCGGAATCGACAACGCTTCGCACTCAATTTCAATTTCGTGCACCAGATGCTCGACCGCGCCACCCTCCTTCACGCCGGGAGCTTGCCCGCGCAATTCGACCCGGACCTTGACCTCGACGCGTTCGTGTTCCGAGACGCGCGTGAAATCAACGTGCAGCACATGCGTGCCGTAGACATCCCACTGCATGGCGCGGATAAACGCCTTTTCGCTGAGGTCTCCCTTGAGTTCCACGACGCGACCGCCATGGCGCAAGACGGCGGCCATCTCGTCGGCGACCACGGCCAGACTTTCGTTCCGTTCGCCATGGCCGTACAGGATGGCTGGAATCGCGCCGGCCTGCCGCATGCGCTTGGCATTCCGTTTGCCGTGAGTTTCTCGCTTCTTGACGTTCAGTACTTCGGCCATCGCCGTGTATGTCCTTGTAAGTATCGCAACTGGCAGTTGGGCAAACGGGTCATTTTCGCCGAATTAGAGAATCTTTCAAGACCGCCGGCGAAAGAAAAATCACCGGCGGTCAGGAATTCCAAGCCGCTGGCCGGTGGGAAGTTACAAAGCAATTAGTCGAACAGTCGGCTGACCGATTCGTTGCGATGAATTCGCTTGATCGCCTCCCCAAGAAGGGGGGCTACGCTGAGCACCTTGATTTTGGGAATCATCGCCTCGGGCCGCAGCGGAATGGTGTCGGTGAGAACCACCTCGTAAATCGGAGATTTTGCCAGCCGCTCAATGGCATTTCCACACAGCACCCCGTGGGTTGCGGCCACGTAAATCCGTGACGCCCCACGCTGGTGAAGCACCTGGGCCGCCCCGCAAATCGAGCCGGCGGTGCTGATCATGTCATCGAACATCAGCGCCACTTTGCCCTCAACCGGCGCGCCGATAATGTTTTCTTGTTTCGTGTGCTCCGCGTCCGCACGCCGCTTGTCGACGATGGCCAGCGAGCCTCCCAACCGCTCGGCGTGCCCCAGTGCCCGCTTGATGCTCCCCTCGTCCGGGCTGACCACCACGATCTCTTTCGGATCGAAACCCTGGTCGAGAAAGTATTCGTTCAGCACCGGAGCGGCGTAGAGGTGGTCGACCGGCACATCGAAGAAGCCTTGGATTTGCGCCGCATGCAAGTCCATGGCCAAGACTCGGTCGGCCCCGGCCCGCGTGATGATGTTGGCCACCAGCTTAGCCGTGATTGGCACGCGACCTTCATCCTTGCGGTCCTGCCGAGCATAACCGAAGTAGGGAACGACCGCGGTGATCCGCTCCGAGCTCGCCCGCTTGCAGCTCTCGATCATAATCAAGAGCTCCATCAGGTTTTCGTTCACCGGCGGGCAGGTCGGCTGCACCAGAAACACGTCGCGCCCGCGAATGTCCTCGTCGACTTTGCAGCTGATTTCGCTATCGGGAAAGTTGCCGATCGTGATCCGGGCCATGGGCAAGCCCAGATAATCGCAGATCCGCTTCGTAAGATCGCGATTTGCTCGGCCGCTAAAGATCTTCAAATCGTTCATGGATCGGTCACTTTCGCTCCAACTGGCAGAACGTGCGTCGTCGGAAGGCTGCGATGCGAAAATTAGAGAGAGTTGTGGGCCCCGTTGGCCACGTCGCCTCCTCGAATGGAGAAGGCCGTGCCGGTCGTGGCAACTTGATTGTAACGCCTAGGCCTCCGCGATGCCCATCGCACGCATGGTTTCTTCGACGACGGCCAATTCATCCATGTTGTTAATCGATAGCGATTCGCATGGTTGCAACACATTTAACGCTCGCACATCTTTTCCCCCGGCCAGCAAAACGCCCGGACAGTCAGTGATGTAATATTCCCCCTGGGCATTGTCCGAGCGAATTTCATCGAGTGCCTGCAAGAGGTCGGGACCGTGGAACACATAGCAACTAAGATTAACTTCCGTGATTTTCCGTTGCTCCTCGGTAGCGTCTTTCTCCTCGACAATGCAGGTGAACTCTCCGTGACTGTCGCGAACCACCCGGCCCAACCCCTTTGGATCGTCCTTGGTTGCCGTGCCCAGGATGCAGGCCGGTCTCGAGCGGTTGTACTGGGCCAGTAGTTTGCCGAGCGAATCACTTTGCATCATCGGCGAGTCGCCGGCCACGACCAGCACTGCGCCCTCATGGCCGGCGAGTTGGTCCCGAGCAGACATCACGGCGTGGCCCGTGCCGCGCTGATCGGCCTGCAGGGCGAACGATACCGTTCGACGCGCGCCGACGGCTTGCTTCACGTCCTCGGCTCGGTAGCCGACCACCACGACAATTCGCTTGATGCCGGCCGCCTCAAGGGCGTCGAGCACATAGTCGAGCATCGGTCGCCCGCACACCGGCACGAGCACCTTGGGGAGCTCGCTCTTCATGCGGGTGCCTTTGCCGGCCGCCATCACGATTGCCAACGGCTCATTCACTGGCTGGAATTACTCCGGAAGATAAGTCGTGCGAAAACTCCCATCTTGGCAATTCGCTCGTGGTGGTTCCAGGGGGCGGGCTAAAAACCGGTCGTTTTGCCCAGTTCGTTGCCAACGGTTTGACAGCGGCACCTGGCCAGAGGCTCGCGACGACATGGTTTCCGAGCCAACGATTCACGCCTGGGAGGACCATTGGGATCGCGTTGACAGCCCCTGGGGGTACCCTACAATGATACGTTTTCCCTGATGAATTCACCCCTTCAGATTGCCAAGGGCGGTCGACGTCTCCGATTCGCGTCCCCGCCTCGATCCGCATCTCCAAGCCGGAGTCTTGCCTGCGTTGCTCACCCCCACGGAAAAGGCCGATGTGCTGATCGAAGCCCTGGGCTGGATTCGCCAGTTCCGCGACAAGGTGACGGTCATCAAGTTGGGCGGCAGCCTGCTTGACGACGTCGATGCGCTGCGGCATCTGCTGGTGGATATCGTTTTCATGGAAACGGTGGGCATGCGTCCGGTTGTCGTGCACGGCGGCGGCGCGGCGATCAATCGGGCCATGGACGCCGCGGGGCTGACACCCCGGTTTATCCAGGGTCGCCGGTACACCGATGACGCCACGCGCGACATCGTGGAACGCGTGCTGGCCTATGAAACCAATGAACATATTGCCGAGCGGATCGAAGCGTTCGGCGGCCGTGCCGCGCCGCTCAACTTTCGCACGACCAACGTGCTGTGGGGTGAGCGTCTCTCGTTGCATGACGAGGCCGGCAACCAGGTCGACTTGGGAGCCGTCGGTACGGTCACTCGAGTCGATCGCACCACGATTAATAACCTGTGCTACGCGGGAATCGTCCCGGTCATTCCTTCGATGTGTTTGGGGGAAAACGACGAGAAGCTGAACGTGAACGCCGATACCGCGGCCACGGCCGTTGCGCAGTCCCTGGGTTCCGAGAAACTGGTGTACATGAGCGACGTCAATGGCGTCCGCTTGCAAAAGGACGATCCTGATTCGCTGATCAATTCCCTCACGGCTAGTCAGGCCCGAGAGTTGATCCGCAACGGTACGATCGAGCGAGGCATGATTCCGAAGGTGGAAGCGTGTCTCGAAACGCTCGGCAAGGGTATTCGCAAGGTCCACATTATCGATGGACGCGATCGTCACGGCCTGCTGCTGGAGATTTACACGAATAAAGGGGTGGGCACCGAAATCATCAAAGACCCGGCCTAAACGCACCTGCCGGCGCATTGCGTGGCGGCCGCCGAGCCATGCCGAACCTGTCGCGCCCAGGGGATGTCTTTGGGACTTTGGCACCCTCCGTTCCAGATCTTTTCGCCCTCACGGGAGAACCACTTCATGGCAACCATCCCAGCGAGCAAGACAACCAGCGAAATCGTCGAGACGTTCAAGAAATACGTCGTGCCCAACTATCGCCGCTATGGTGTCGTGCTCGACCGCGGCGAAGGGTCCTGGGTTTGGGATGCCGACGGGAACAAGTACCTCGACTTCTTTCCGGGCTGGGGTTGCAACCTGTTGGGCCATTGTCCCCCGCCCGTTGTCCAGGCCGTGCAGGAACAAGTTGCCAGGCTAATTCACGTACCCAACACCTGGTACACCGAAGCCCAGGGACAGTGGGCCAAACTTTTGTCCGACCGAAGTTTCGGCGGTCAGGCGTTCTTCTGCAACTCGGGAACGGAAGCGAACGAGGCCGCCATCAAGCTGGTCCGGTTGCATGCTCCCAAGGGACGCTACAAGATCATCACGTTCGAAGGCGGCTTTCATGGCCGCACGTTGGGCGCGACGGCCGCTACCGCCCAGCCCAAATATCATGAAGGTCTTGGTCCGCTGATGGCCGGCTTTGTGTACGCGCCCTACGGCGACCTGGACGCGGTGTCGCGACTCGTCGACGACGAGACCGCCGCCATCATGATCGAGCCCATTCAAGGAGAAGGTGGCGTCAATCTGCCTCCCGATGGGTTCCTGGCAGGGCTGCGTAGCATTGCCAACGACCAGGGGCTACTCCTCGTGTTCGACGAGGTGCAGACCGGATGCGGGCGGACCGGTGAGTGGTTTGCCTATCAGCACTACGGTGTCACGCCCGATGTGATGACGCTGGCCAAGAGCCTGTGCGGCGGCATTGCCGGTGGTGCCCTGTTGGCGACGGCCGAAATCGCTCCCAGCCTGCGGCCCGGCATGCACGCCGCCACCTTCGGTGGCAATCCGATTGCCGCCCGGGCGGGGATTGCGGCCATCGAAATGATCGAACAGGAGGGGCTGCTCAAGCATGCCCGGCGGCTCGGCGAACTGTTTCGAGAGCGGCTTACCGCGCTACAGTCGGAGTGCGACCTGATCCGCGACGTGCGCGTGCAGGGCGTCATGATCGGACTCGAGCTGACGGTGGACGGCACGCCCGTGGTGCAGGGCTGCATGGACCGCAAGCTGCTGGTCAACTGCACGCATGACACGGTCATCCGGCTGCTGCCGGCAATGAATTTGAGCGAACAACAACTCCACGACGGCTGCGACATATTGGCTGCCGTCCTTAAGGAACAGACCGGCTAGCAAGCCCGCCGCGTGCCAGTCGTCAGCGAGAGTAATGCCCATGCGAAATCTGCTTACTGTGGCCGATTTGAAATCGGCCGAGATCGATCGGATTTTTGCCATCACCCAGGACTTGAAGGCCAAGTACGACCAAGGGCGGCGTGACGCGCTCTTGCCGGGGCGGGTGATGGCGCTGCTGTTCGAAAAGCCTTCGCTGCGCACCCGTGTGAGCTTCGAGGCTGGCATGATCAATCTGGGGGGCAGCAGCATTTTCCTCGGTAACGAGGCGGGGTTTGGCTCTCGCGAGAGCGTGGCGGACTTTGGTCGCGTGTTGAGCCAATATGCCGATGTCATCGTCGTGCGAGCGCACAAGCATCAGACCGCCGTCGACTTGGCGCAGTACAGCGCTTGTGCCGTGGTGAACGGACTCACGGACTTCGCCCATCCCTGCCAGGCGCTCGCGGATTTATACACGATGAAGGAAAGCGTCGGCCGGCTGAAGGGGCAAACCCTGGCCTACGTGGGCGACGGCAACAACGTTGCTCACAGCCTGGCCGAGGGCTGCGGCAAGATGGGCATTCGTTTCGCCATCGCGTCCCCCAAGGGGTACGAATTCGATGCCGAGTTCCTCGCTCATTTGAACGACGAAGTTCCCGATCTGGACCTGCTGACGACGGCGGATCCGGCGGAAGCCGTCAAGGGGGCCGCCGCGGTCTATACCGACGTTTGGACCAGCATGGGCCAGGAAGAAGAATCGGAGAAGCGCCGCCAGGTGTTTGCCGACTATCAGGTGAATGCGAAACTGATGGCCCAGGCTCCCGAGGGCGCGCTGTTCATGCACTGTCTACCGGCTCATCGCGGCGAAGAAGTTACCAACGAAGTGATCGACGGACCGCAAAGCGTGGTTGTGCAACAAGCGGCCAATCGCCTGCACGTCCAGAAGGGCATCTTGGCCTGGATCCTGGGCGCACAAAGCTGACGGCCGATTGAAACGCAGCCGGCCACGCGGCCAACGAGGAAATATTCATGCGACACGACGGCCGCAGTCCCGATTCGCTCCGCCCCATCAGCGTACAACGCCAATTCACTCGACCGGCCTCCGGCAGTGTGTTGATCAAATCGGGCCGCACAACCGTGCTTTGCACCGCCAGCATTGACAACAGCGTGCCGCCTTGGATGGCTGGCCAGGGGCGCGGTTGGGTCACCGCCGAATACAGCATGCTGCCGGGCAGCACCAGCCCGCGAAAACGCCGTGACGTTGGCAAAGTGGACGGCCGCACGACCGAAATTCAACGGCTCATTGGCCGCAGCCTGCGAGCCGTGGTTAATCTGGACGCCCTTGGCGAGCGTTCGATCATGGTCGATTGCGACGTCCTCGAAGCCGACGGCGGCACCCGCACGGCCAGCATCACCGGCGCCCTGATTGCGCTGGTCGACGCAATCAGCACGATTCCCGATCTGCCCAAGTATCCGCTGAATGACAGTGTGGGCGCAATCAGCGTCGGCATGGTCGAAGGCCGGCCGGTGCTCGATCTGGACTATGTCGAGGACGTGGCGGCGGAAGTGGACATGAACGTCGTCATGACCGGCGGAGGCCGTTTCGTGGAAGTACAGGGAACCGGCGAGGAAGCCACCTTCAGCGAAGACGATCTGGCCGCGCTGCTCAAGCTGGCCAAGGGCGGCCTGGCGGAGATTCGCCAGATCCAGCAAAAGGCGCTAGGTTCCGATTGGCCGTTTGCCGGCTAGACATCCCCGACAGAATGGTTGTCATCCGAGTCAGGTTGTGGCCGCGTTCGACCTCCCATCAATAGGGCGAGGCCGACTATGAGCGATACCGCCGCCAGCGGCCCCCAGCACCACAGGTACCACGGTGGCCGATAGCAGGCGTCTACCTGTGCTCGCGAGATTCCCAGTTGCTCTGAATCGAACACGTCAAGTGCATCACTCCACGGTTCGTAGCGCACAAGTTCCCAAGTCGCGGCGGCTTGAGACCGACGACCCTTCAAGTGATGTTCCATGCGAGTTGGCCGGGCCGACGCGCGGTCGTCGGCCGGATACTCAAGCGTGCCTGACTCGACGGTGGTTTGCTGAGGCGAGACGTGCCGTATTTCGTACTCACGAATGGCAAAATGCCGATTAGGCAGCAGGACGAATCGGTTTTGGACACTGGCATTTCCCCCATTAATCGAAAAAAAGTATTCGCACTCAAGCCGCGCGGTTGGCTCGCCATCGATGTGATCGTGGGAGAGATGCGTAACGCGAAAATTTTCGCGGCGCACGCTCTCGACGAACATCCGCGACCGCAGGTCGTTGTAGTCGCCGCTCGATGGCCAATCCGCGATCTCGATAAATCGAAGACAATTCCAATAGTCCGCCGGCCGACGATGCAGGCTGTCCCAATCGTCGAACGACCAATCGGCGGACTCATTCGGCCGGGTGACGAAGCAGGTTAACTCCGGCGTGGCAAGCACCAACTGCTGGTTCTTCGAGGTCCGCATCAGCCAGCGATGACGATCGCCCGAACGAATGATCTCGTTGGTTTCCGTTTCCGCCTCTCCCTCGCTTCCGCGAGACTTTCGGATGTACTCCACGATGACGGGGCCGGTTTCCGCCGTCGGTTGCTGGACGGCCGTGGCGAAATCGTGCGCGAACACTTCCCACTGTTCGCGATCGACTCCGTCAGAGACAGACGCAGCCGCGAGGGCACCATCAAATGGCGACGGCTTATGCGCCACCTGATCCGCGATGTCCGCCCAATAGCGTTCGTCCAACTGAGACAGCGATAGACCATACACTCGCTTTACGTCCGCGGCGAACGACTCCGGCCGACACGTTGTGTACAACTCAAGGAACTTCGGACCGCCAAAGGCCCTCAGGAGATAGTCGACCAGTGGACCACCCAGCTCGTAGCAATGCCAATCCGCCGCGAAGTAGAACGCATCGCCCGTCATCGCTTGGAGGCTCATTCGTTCACCACGCAGGCATCGCCGCCAGGCACGCTGCGCGAGGTAGGCTTCGTCGTAGCCGGACTGGCTTTCGGCCCAGCCTTCCACCAACACCGCCGGCGGCACGGCATCGATGTCGCTGTGGAAGTCGACGACGGCGTGCGCCAATTCGTGGCGGTCGAGCGAGCCAATGGTTTCGCCGTGCATTTCCACGATGGCCAGTCCACACAGGTACCAACCCGCGATTTGAGCCGAAGCGTCAAACACCGGGCCGCGGTAAAGATGAGCTGTTGCGGTAGATGACTTGCCCAGCAGTTCTTCCATGCGTTCCACGTGTTCATCCAGCGACGCGAGTTCGCTGGCCGCCTGATCATCCGCGTCGTGAAACATGACGACACGCTTACCCGTGCTGCAGTGCGGGTGGCGAATGCGGGCCACGAGATCTCCCACGCTGGCAAACGCACTAGCGGCCCATTTGCTAGGTGCATTGGGGAGCGAGTGATCGCGGAACTGGTACCAAGCGCTTAACCCCAAGTGCGCTGCGGCCAGGAATAGTGGCGTCAAACCAACCATTAGCCAGCCAATTGCGCGGCGACGAACGGGCCCACGTACCAGGCGAATAGCGGCTCCGCCTAGCAAAACAATTCCCGCCAATGCCAACGACGTGAGCAAAGCCAGGATGGGGACGTAGCTGGGGTGCTCCGCGCGAATGGTGTAGTACCAAGCCATGTCCGCGACGCTGATCGCCCACAACAGCCAGGTGCCGGCTGCCGCCCAGGGAAGAAATCGAAAGGTTTGACGCGGAGGAGTCATTCTCCCATTCTAGAGCGTGCCGGGGGGACATGCGCGTTCGGAGTAGTCCCCACTAGCTAAACATCTGCCCACGGCCGATCGCCGGGAATGCATTCTTATAGTGATCGATCGTGGGTTGCTTGGCGCCGTTGGGCCAGGTGACGGCGACGACGTCGAAGCGGGCGGAGTACTCCAGCAGACCGTGGCGCTTGAGGTAGGCGAGCGCGAGCCGTGTCAGTCGCTGCTGTTTGTCGGCGTCGACGGCATCGGCCGGATGACCTTTGTCGTGGCTCCGCCGGGTCTTCACCTCGATGAACACGATCGTTCGCTTGTCGACGGCCACGAGGTCTAACTCGCCCAGTCGGCCGCGCTCTCGACGGGCGACGATTTTGTAGCCCAAGCGGCGAACACAGCGTTCGGCCGCCCGTTCGCCCCGGCGATCGAGCGAGTTGTGCCGCTGCCAGGCCAAGCGCAGCCGAGTCACGAATGACGTGAAGTTCATGCGGGGAACCCTCACGCGACGTCGTTAGCGCGCCTCGAGACGAAAACAATCTTGGCCGCTGCCGTCGGGCAGCCCCGGCGGCACGTTGACGTGCGGCAACGAAGGAATCGCTTCGCTCGCAACTACGCTTTGTTTTCCTTGGAGCCCGTGTCGCGCCGCTCTCGCAGACGGACGGCCTTGCCGACGCGGTCGCGGAGAAAGTACAGCTTGGCTCGGCGGACGACGCCCCGGCGTTTGACTTCGATCTTGGCAATCCGCGGCGAATGTATTGGAAACTTCCGCTCGACGCCGCCGCCTGCCACGATGCGGCGGACCGTGAAGGTCTCGCGCGTGCCAGAGCCGGCCCGGGCGATTACCACGCCGTTGAAGATCTGAATCCGTTCCTTCTCACCCTCAAGAATTCGGGTGTGGACGTCCACGGTGTCGCCGATTTGAAACTCGGGCTTTTCTTCTTTCAGAGAGCTCTTTTCGACGAGCTCAAGAATTTGCTGGCTCATGGGTCGGGGCCTTTCTATTTGGTATCTGTTTTACGGTGATTGGGGCAGCACCACAAGCGACGGTGGGAGGGCCGCTGGCGGCAATTGCCCAATTTTAGTTTTTCGGTTTGTCTTGTGATTTCGCCCACAGGTCGGCGCACCGCTCGCGTGTGCGATGGGCACTTTGTTCGTCGCGCCAGCGGGCAATTTGCTCGTGGTTGCCGCCCAAGAGGACCTCGGGCACCGTCAGGCCTCGATATTCGCGGGGCCGCGTGTATTGGGCAAATTCGAGCAGTCGGTCCTGGCCCGAGAACGAATCTTGTCGATTGCTTTCTTCGTCTCCTAGCACGCCGGGCACCAACCGGGCCACGGCATCGATAATGACCAGGGACGCGACTTCTCCGCCTCCCAGAATGTAATCGCCGATCGAAATCTCGTCCGGCTCCAAAATCTGTTTTGCTCGCTCATCAAAACCTTCGTAGCGACCGCACAACAGGAGCAGACGGCGTTTGCCGGCCAATTCCTCGACGATCGCTTGATCCAGCTTTCGGCCCTGGGGCGACAGCATGATCAAGTGCCCCGGTTCGGGGCCCAATTCTCGCACCGCTTCCACACACTCGACCACCGGTTCGACTTTCAGCACCATGCCCGGCCCGCCGCCGAAAGGGCGGTCGTCGACGGTGTGGTGTTTGTCGCGCGCCCAATCGCGGATGTTGTGCAAGTGGACGTCGACCAGCCCACGCTCGATGGCCAACTTCATCAAACTTTGCCCCAGGTATCCCGCGAGGATTCCTGGAAACAAGGTCAACACATCGAACCGCATGACGCTACGCTCACAGCCGGGGTCAACGTTTCACTTGCCGCGTCGCGTCCGTCGGCGCAGGTCGGGTGACTATTCGGTCGCAGCCGTCTCCTCGCTCGATTCGCTTTCGTTGGCATCGGTAGTTTGCTCGCTGGCGGCCGCTTCACTCGGGGCAGCCTCGGCGACCGGGGCCGGCTCTGGCTCCGAACCAGGGGCCGGCGGAATATAGGCCGGCTCGCCCGCGTCGGGCACCACCTTGGGCATAGCCAGCTTTTCGCGGGCTTGCTGTTGACTGTCAACGTGGGTGCCGTTGGCACCGTACTTCTTGATCAGCGTTTTCACTTTCATCGAGGGCTGGGCGCCGACGCCCAGCCAATAGGCAATGCGTTCCGCCCTGAGCAAGGCGCGAGCATCGGTCTCGCTGACCATGGGGTCGTAGGTTCCAAGTTCTTCGAGCACGCGCCCGTCGCGCGGATTGCGCGAGTCGACGGCACAAATGCGGAAGAACGGCCGATGTTTTCGGCCCATCATTTTCATGCGAATTCTGACTGCCACGCGGTCCTCCTGGATCAGTTGGTTAAAGCGATGCGAATGTTCAATGGTATCCGAGTGAGTGTGGATTCAAATGCCAGGCGGGTCACGGCGTTAGCCGCCTCGCCTGGTTTCACGCTTACGGCGACGAGCTTCTTTTTCCCGCTGTTTGCGGAGTTTGGCCCGCTCCTGCGAGTTGAGTCGCTTGCCGGTGCCGACCTTGGGTTTTTGCAGTTGAGCCATGGGGTTCGTAAGCCCCTTCTGCAAGTCCTGCATCTTCTTGAAGCGGTCACGCATTCCCAGGCCGGCCATTTCCTTCATCATGGCGGCCATGCCGTCGAACTGCTTGACCAGCTCGTTGACTTCGTGCGGCTCGACGCCGGCTCCCGCGGCAATCCGCCGGCGGCGGCTCTGGTCGATCGTTTTCGACGGGTGGCGGCGTTCGGCCGGCGTCATCGCATCGACAATCCCGCCCAGCCGCTTCATGCCTCCCTCGGCATCCACCGCGTCCATCATCTGCTGCATGCCGCCCATGCCGGGCAGCAGGCTCATAATCTTGTTGATGGGGCCCAGCTTCTTGGTCTGGGTCATCATGTTGCGGAAATCGTCGAGCGTGAACTCGCCCTTGCGAAGCCGCTCCTCTTGCTGCGCCATCTCGTCCTGATCGAACTTTTGCTGGGCCTGTTCGACCAGGGTCAGGACGTCGCCCATTCCCAGGATCCGCCCCGCCATCCGTTCGGGATGAAACTCTTGCAGGGCATCGAGATGTTCGCCCGTGCCGATGAACTTGATCGGCACGCCGGTCACGTGCTTGACGCTCAACACGGCACCGCCGCGGGCATCGCCATCGAGCTTGGTGAGGATCACACCGTCGAGCTCGAGTGCCTCGTTAAACGCCTTGGCACTGTTGACGGCGTCCTGACCGGTCATGCCGTCGACGACCAGATAGACCTGCTGCGGTTCGACGCGGCGATCGATCTGCTTGAGCTGTTCCATGAGCTCGTCGTCGATATGCAGCCGGCCGGCCGTATCGAGTAGCACCACGTCGGCGCCGATTTTTTTGGCATGCTTGACGGCGGCCTGGCACACGGCCACAGGGTCTTTTGCACCCGGCTCGGAGTAGACATCCAGGCCAAGCTGCTCGCCGATCACGTGCAGTTGTTCGATGGCCGCGGGCCGTTGCAAGTCGGCGGCAACCAGCAGCGGCTTCTTCCCGCGCTCATGGATGAGTCGGCCCAGCTTGCCAGTGGTTGTCGTTTTGCCGGAACCCTGCAGGCCACAGAGCATGAGCACCGTGACGCCCGCCTGCAAATGCAGCGAGTGATCGACCGGCCCCATCAGGTCGATCAGCTCCTGATGGACGATGCCGACGACCTGTTGGCTGGGATCGAGCGATGACAGCACGCGCTCGCCCAGCGCCTCCTGGCTGACCTTGCCGACGAACTCCTTGACGACCGGATAGCTGACGTCGGCTTCCAGCAACGCCTTCTGCACGAGGCCCAGGCCTTCGCGCATGTTCGCCTCGCTCAGCTTTCCCTTGCCGCGGAGCGTCTTGAGCGCGCCAGACAGACCTTCTTGCAGGGATTCAAACATGGGCCAGCAGTCAAATTCGAAACAGGAACCGTAAAGTCATCGCATCGGGGCCGCGGCCAAACGCGGCGGCAAGCGACCGAAACGCTTGCCCAGCGGCGAGTTGCGTTGCCATACATGGCGCACGCTGAGCGCAATTCCGCCCGAGGCAAACTCGCATTCTATCGAATCTGGCCCGGGCTTGGCAATCCTTCCCTAAACCCCTTCCAGCAATAAATTTCGGCCCAACCAGGACGTTCACTAGAGGATGCGGAAAACCCGGGAATAGTAGGCGGTTTGACGTACTCTAAGAATAGGTAGTGCGTGACATTTGTCCGATCGTTCGATTCGCGGTCTTCAAATACGTGCTGCCCGTGCTTCCACCAGGTGCCATATCACCGCCGTCCCCTGCCGCGAGGTAGTCATGCGCCGCTCCACCGTCTCCCTGGCGTCGCTTGTCCTGGCAGGGCTACTTGCCGGCTGTGAAGCAAAGATCTACCGAGCCGAAACCGTGCTGCACCCCGATGGACGCGTCAGTCGCGCGGTTTATCAGCCGGCCGATGAAACTCCGCCTGACGCCCAGACTTCATCTGCCTGGGAGAAACGGACCTATGTCCCGCGCATTCCGCATGAGGAGTGGAACGACACAATTCGGTCGTTGCCCGAGGCGATTCGCGACGACGACCGCCCCTATTTTGCCGCTTGGGGCGATTTCAGCTCGGCCGACAAATTGCCGCAGACCTTTCGCAAAACCGCCCCGCAGGGAAAGCCCGACGGCACGCTGCAACTTGACTACCAGCGGGAAGATCTTGTGCTGGTGGTTGAGCATCGCTGGCGCGAGACCCTGACGGACATCGTGACGCTCGACGATATGCATCAGGCACGCCGGGAATTAGCCGACATTCTTCTGCCGATCGCCGAGAAGGTTCTCAATCGCGGCTTGGGCGATGCGTACGACACGACCGAAGTCGTCAGTTGGATGCGCAACACCGTGACGCCAATTGCGTTTGACGTTACGGACGTGCTGTTTGACGTAGGGGCTCGCGGGCAGCTTGATCGGCGGGACCAGCTTGACGCTGCGCTTGCTCCGCTGCTGGCACGCCACGGGATACCGATGGGTGACGGCTCGAAAAGCATATTCGATACTGGCGATGAGGTTTTAGCAAATTACTTGCGGGGTGTGTTCCAGGAGAAACTCAAACGCCGTGACGGTCAGCCGGTGCGTCCAGCGGTTATCGATGAAATCTTGCAGTGGCTCGGTGTTATGCCGGTGCCTGACGGTTTCGAAAAATCGCAGCGCTACGAGGAAGCCGCCAAGCAAGTCGTCCTGGAAACCTATGGCAGCGAAGATGGCTTGGGGCTGGTGCTTCAGCCACTGCTATACCGCATTCTGGGACTTTATGGCGGAGACCTGTTGGCTGCGAAACGGAGTTTCGTCTACAAACTGGAGATGCCGGGGCCGATTGTCGAAACGAGTGGCGAGATGTTGTCCGAGCGCGTGACACGTTTTCGATTTGATGACGGCCAGGCCTATCCGTTCGGGTTTGCCATGCAGTGTCGCTCACTCGTCGAGCAGGGCGCCATCGAAGAAAAGCTGCTAGGGCATCGCGTGCTGGTGGACCGTCAGAAGTTGATCGCGTATGTCGACCTGCTTCACGGCAACGACGAGCTGCTGAATTCCATGAAAAATTGTGCCGCGGAAAGCAACCTGGCGCCATTGCGCCGCCAGCGAGATCAGCTAGCTTCGGAAGAATCGGATCGGGTGCGGGTCTACGATGCGCTATTGCGGTTACTCGAGGCGAACGACAACTAGGTCGCCAGCAGCGGCAGACGGCCGCTGGCAAGCAGTCGTTGTTTGCGCGCTTGGGCATGACACTCTCGTATCCGCCGCTCGACTTCAACCGTCAATTCGTCGTCGCTCAGACGTTGAATCTCGGCCGGTTCGATCAAATCACCAAATTGCACGTGAACGACTGCCCGACGGGGGAACTTTTGCTGCCGCGGCCACGCATTCCAAGCACCATCAATGGCCACCGGCAAGATCGGCACGCCGGCGCGACGGGCAACGGCGCAAAACCCCGGTTTGATCGGGTGAACTTCGCCGTCGGGCGTGCGCGTTCCCTCCGGAAACAGCAGCACGATTTCGCCTCGCTTCAACCGCTTTAGCGTCTCCTTGAGGCCTTCCAGACCCGTCCCTTCGCGGTCGATTGCGATCGCGTCGAGCGAGTTGATCAGCCAGCGAAACGGTGCGAACTTGAACAAAGACTTGCGAGCCACGTAGTTCAACCGCCGATCCGAGGCCAACCCCACGAGCACCGGGTCGAGATTGCTCTGGTGATTCGAAAGCATCAATCCACCGCCCGCGTGAGGCACCTTTTCGCGGCCATGACAGCGGATGTTGAAGGCGCATACGGCGCCCAGCCGACAGGTGAACTTGAGAAACGCCTGCCAGGCACGATTGCCGAGCGAACGCTGCACCGGTGGTGTCATGACGGCTTCTTTTCCCGCACGAGGGCCTCCAGCCGATCGAGGACCTCGTCCGGAGTCAGCCCGTCGGTGACGACCTCGACGGCGTCGCCGGCTGCCACCATCGGACCGACCGGCCGATTGGCGTCGCTGGCATCACGCAAATTCTGGTCGCGGAGCACTTCCTCGACGCTCGCCGGTTGTCCGCGGGCGACCAATTCGTGGGCGCGGCGGCGGGCACGTTCCTCGGGGCTGGCAGTCAGGTAAATTTTGCACTCGGCGTGCGGAAACACCACGGTTCCTTGGTCGCGTCCCTCGGTGACGAGATTGTCGCCGCCGGCCATCTCACGCTGCTGCTGAACGAGAATCGCACGCACGCCCGGGTTGTTGGCCGCGTAGTGCGTGACGGCGGTTACCCGCGGCGTGCGAATCTCTCGTGTCACTTCGCGGCCGTCGACATTGACCAGGTCTTCATCGACGTCCAGTCGAAGGGACGCCGCCAGCTCAACCAGTTGCTCGGGTTGATTCCAGTCGTGCCCGCGATCGAGCGCGGCCCAGGCGACCGCCCGGTACATGGCGCCCGTATCGAGAAAACGGAACCCCAGCCGCTGGGCCAGTGCCCGGGCAATCGTGCTCTTGCCGGCTCCGGCCGGTCCGTCGATGGTGACGATCATGAATCGGATATGCGTGCGTTAACGAATCCAGAGGGCTTCGACTTCGAGCAGTTCGAACGGCCCGAAATCGAGCATTATCTTATCATCGTCGACGTACAGTTCGAGGATCGTTTCGCCCACAAAGTCGACCTGGCGGGCATACTCGATCGAGCGAAAGGCCCGCAGCGGCACGCGACCGGCGGTGCCGCCGATTTCCAATAGCCTGACGCGGAAGCCCTTGATCGTTGGCGCGGCGGAATTTTTCTCTCCGCTCGGCGGTGAACAAATCGGCTCCCAGTGCGTCGCCACGACGTTCTTCGCCCCCACGTGGAAGAACCAGCCCGTTGCGTTCTTCGCGGGCGGGCTCGTTTGTGCGTCGAACAGTTTTGGTTGCAGGTGCTCGATTGCCGTCGCCGCCGGATGGGGCAGGTCGACGCCAATGGCCAGCGAAAAGCCTCGGGCCGTTTCCCCGCGGACGACCAACAACGTGTCGAGCATCCGCGCATCGCTGCGCCGATGATATGGCAATCCGCCGGTGAGCAGCGTGACGGTGCCCAACCCGTTGTCAATATCGATGAACTCGGGAGCTTCGATTCGGGTGGCCGACGTCTGTTGTCTTGCCAGGGAGACGCCGCGATACAATTCCGCTTGCTCATCGGGCCAGGCAAAGCGGGCAGCGTAGTACGAGTTCCAAGGGTCGGCCCGGAGTTCCTCTAACTCGCTGAGTTCGATTTCCAGGTTTACGAGTCGGCTGCCCGCCCACAGGCTGATGCGTTGCTGAAACCGGCCAACAATCTTTTCCGACGCGTCCACCAGCATGCCGCGACTGACGATCTCGCCGAAGGCCGCGCAGTTCGCGGTTACATCGACGGTCTCGGCACGCATCGATGTGTACTCCGCGTCTTGCCCACTGCCAGCAACTGCGCAGGGCAAGTTGCTGCGAAAGTTGATTGCCGCGCTGATTGTAGTTGTATAGCGACTGGATGCCGCCAGTCTTGCTACTGAGACGCACCTCGATGAATTCGTTGCGGAGCGTCAAGTCTTCGACGATCATCACTTCGCGTTGATTTGGCGCGGCGGCGGGCCCCGGTTCGACCCAGGCAAAGCCCATCGATGGAATGTCGACCAACGCAAATGCGCGGTCGTCGGAAACGCCCGACGCGACGACGGGTCCACCGAGTTGGGCGGCGCGACCCCAACCGGCAAGTTCCACTCCCAAGCGTCGCGTTCCGAGTTGCGGATTGAACGCCAGACAACGCGACGATGCCGCTCCGTCTTCGCGTGGCAATAACGCGGCCAACTGCCGCAACGACTCGGGAAGTTCGGCCATCGTGGCCTGGGGCTGCCCCAACAATTCGCAGATCGTGGTTACCGCAGCCTGGGCCGATCGCGTCGCTTCGTTCCGGTGCGCTCGCGAGATCGAGGAGATTGGATCGGCTTGCCGGCGAATGATCGACTGCTTCAAATACGGTGTACGGTAATCGTCGGCCTTGAACTTCGACAACCGCCCCGGCATGTCGGTGTGCATGAAGTAATCGTCGAACAGCAGAAAGGTGCCAAGCACGGGACTGAGCGCCGCGATTCGACGCACAATGCCATACCACGGGCTGGTTAGTGCGGGCCAGTGGGCAAAGGCGACGGTGGCCACGTGGTCGGAATCCATCGAATCGGATAGCAGCCTGGACAACGCCAAGAAAGTTTCTGGTCTGGCGGCGTCGGCCGGCACGCGGGCCAGAATATCGATGACGCTGGATTCGATGCCTTCCCAGCGCGTCTTACTTTGCGGTCCCAGCGGAAACTTGCCATCGTCGAGCGTAAAGTGCAGCGCGCCTTGATATCCAAGCTTGGCCAGCAGTTGCGGCAATACGGGCCAAAGTCCCGCGCGACGGCGACCGTACACAACCGGCGGCGAGCCAAGTAGAGCTTCATATTTTAGGGCCCCTGCGCAGGTGGTCGAGCGATTTTTCAAGGGGCAGCAGCGGCAATTCGCTTTCGACATCGTCGCCACCCAGGACGCAAATCTTTCCTTTGTTGATCTCCTTCAGCAGAGTCGACCAGGTATCGCCGTGCTGGTTGGCCAACTCGTCGAGCACTCCACCGCTGGCAAGCAGGTTCAAAGTCGAATTCCGAGACAGTTCCCCCAGGAGTGAAGCGCCCAATGTCGTGTCGGCCAGCAAAGTGACATCGAGCAAATGCACGTCAACCGGATAGAAGTGCTTGCGCGCTCGTAAAGCGTGTCGAAGCATTGCTGCAAGTGCTCGCGAGCAGCCGGCACGTCTCCAGCGACGGCGGCTCGGGCGGCAGAGACGGCCTGATTCTGGAAATGCGTCTCATCGATGCTTACCGAATAACGCATTTGCCGCGTCAGCAATTCCATCTGCAGCCGGCAAAAACCGAGTGCTCGAAAATCTGCGGCGATTTCGGGCTCGATGGCCGGTAGGTTATCCAACCCCGCGAGGGCCTGCGCTTCCGCCTCGTCCGGCTTCTCCCTGGCGACAAACCACGCTCCCTCGTTGCCGGCTCGCGCGGCGTATCCTGCGGGAAGGCGGTCGAGGCAAAACGGCGGGACGACTATTAGTCGTCCAGACAGGTCTTCGGGCGGGATGTCGATGCGTTGCCAATTCGGCAGCGATCCCACTTCCGCAATCAGGGCCGGATGCCAGGGTGCACACCAAGCTCCGAGCAACTCGTCGGCGGCCGCTCCCTCGTGATAGACCGGAAAATCCTCAAGACTGTGACACGGCAGCAGAACCGTCAATTCGCTGAATTTCATCGCCAGGCGTGCAGAGGGTGGGACGGGTCGCGAGGGGGGGCCGGACCGCGGGTGGTCGGCGACACGGTCCACCATAGCGGCCCTGCGGTGTGACGTCGACCTGGCGAGCCGCCAGGCCGAGACAAAAACTTTGCCGCATAACGGTTTGTATTCCTTCGGCAATTGATTGACATTCCCTCGCGTTCGGGTCTAAATTGAATGTTTATGAGGAGCGGAACAACCCTTGCGCAACCCTTTCTGGCTGATTCGTTCGAATTGCGGGGTTGGGAGCCGACGATCGGGGAACTGCCGGCTCGTAAACACTGACGTGGAACAGGGATCGCACGATGGCGAAATCTAACGCCGTGTGGGGGATCGACATTGGGCAATGCGCGCTGAAGGCGCTGCGCTGTCGCCCCAGTGAACAAGACGATCAGATCATCGCGGATGCGTTCGATTACATCGAGTATCCCAAGATTCTGAGCCAGCCCGACGCGGATCCGGCGGAACTGGTCCGCGAGGCGCTCGAGCTGTTCTTGTCGCGCAACACCGTGCGGGGCGACAAGGTGGCCATCTCGGTTTCGGGCCAAAGCGGCTTGGCGCGGTTCATCAAATTGCCGCCGGTCGAATCGAAGAAGATTCCCGACATTGTCAAATACGAAGCCCGGCAACAGATTCCCTTCGCGCTCGAAGACGTCGTCTGGGATTACCAGCAGATGGACGGCGGCAGCGAAGAGGATGGTTTTGCCCTGGAGACCGAAGTCGGCCTCTTCGCAATGAAACGCGATCAGGTGGAGCGGGCACTCAAGCCGTTCGAAGACGCCGGCATCGAAGTCGATATCGTGCAGCTCACGCCACTGACGATTTATAACTTCACCGTCTTCGACCAAATGCAGGATCTACCGCCGGCCGACCAGTTTGATCCGGAAAATCCACCGGAATCGGTCGTGGTGCTGTCGCTCGGCACCGATACCACGGACCTGGTGATCACGAACGGTTACCGCGTGTGGCAGCGCAGCGTACCGTTGGGCGGCAGCCATTTTACCAAAGCTCTCACAAAGGAACTTCGGCTTACGTTTGCGAAGGCCGAACACCTCAAAAAGAACGCCCAGCAGGCCGAGGATCCCAAGGCCGTTTTCCAGGCCATGCGCCCGGTGTTCAACGACCTGCTTACGCAAATTCAACGCTCCATCAATTACTTCGCCAGCATCGATCGCGAGGCGGAGATCGGCCATGTGATTGCCCTGGGAAATGCCATGCGGCTGCCCGGGCTGCAAAAGTACCTCTCACAAAACCTGGGGCACACCGTCACCGAAGTGCAAAGCTATCGCGGGCTGGTTGGTCCGGCCGTGGTCGACGCTCCGCAGTTCAAGGAAAACCTGCTTAGCTTCGCGGTCTGCTACGGCCTCGTGCTGCAGGGCATGGAGAAGTCGAAGCTCTCGACCAACCTGCTGCCGCCGGAAATCGTGACCGACCGGATGATCCGAGACAAGAAGCCGTGGGCCGTGGCCATGGTGGCCGCGTTGCTGCTCGGCATCACGATCAATTTCCTGGGGCATTGGCGGGCCTGGAATTCGGTGAAGCCCGATCGTTTCAGCAGCGCCATTTCGCAGGCCGATCAGGCCGCCAATACGGCCAACTCGCAAGACGCTGCCTACAAGGCTGAAAAGGAAAAATTCTCTTCGATTAATGCCATCGGCGAATCTCTGGTTGGCAATGTCGAAGGACGCTGGCTGTGGCCCGAGATGCTCATGGCGCTCGATCAATGCTTGCCCAGCGATCCGGAGGGCGCGCGTCCCGAGAAAATCGGCGAGCGAAACGAAATTCACATTACCACGCTCGAGTGCGAGTGGTTCACCGACCTATCAACCTGGTACAACGCGGGGATCAAGGACAAGATCGAGGCGGTGCAGAACGCCATGAAGCTGCCTCCGATGCCGCCACCCATGCCCGAGGCAGCTCCTGGGGCCGATGCCGCGGCTCCGCCTGGCGAAGCCGGCGTGCCTGCCGCTGCGGCCGCCCCGGTTCCGGGTGAACCTGGGGTCGCACCCGCGGATGCCGGTGTCGATCCCGCGTTGGCAGCCGATCCCAATGCACAACAGCCGTCGGCGGAAGCCACGCCCGATCCGGGGCCCACCGGTCCGGGCTGGGTCATCGAACTCCGCGGTTACCACTATCACAACGAAGATTTGATTCACCGCGTCGGCATGTATGTTCGTGAAACGTTGGTCGAGAATCTTCGCAATAAGACGGTTACCATCGTCGATCCGGACGGCAAGGCCGTGGAACTGCCGATCAAGGAGCTAGGGATTGGCTACCCGGTGATCCTCACCGAGGGGAACCACCCGCACGACACGACCGTGACAGACGCCGACGGGGTGGCGATTCCCGTCAAGCGTTGGGATTTCACGTTGCAATTCGCCTGGAGTCCAACGACATACACGCAGCGGTTGGAGAAAGAAAAGGCAGCCGAGCAGGGAGCACAACCGGCTGAGCTGGCCGCGACCGGGGGGGCTCAATAGATGGACAAGGTCAAAGTCTATTTGGGTTATGCCCAGAAATATCATTTCTGGATCCTCTGCACGCTGGCGATCATCGCCGGCTTGGTTGGCTGGATCATGGCGCGCGGCTCGCTTTCCGAGCAATATGCGACGAATAAGGGAACCGTGACCGGCAAGTTCACGACGCTGACCGGTATTCAGCAAAATCAATTTCCTCCCAACGACCAGTGGACCACCGCGATTTCGGCCCTGACGAAGCAAGAGCAGGAGGAGGTCGCCGACACCTGGAAAAGCGTATACGACATCCAGCAGAAGGTACTTTCGTGGCCGGACGTCTTACCGGCCAACTTTCGTGACTGGCTCAAGCGCGCCGGGCCTGATGAAGAAATGCCTGACGTGTGGCGCAGGGCTTACCAGACCGAAGCGATCAAGGAGTTTCCCGAGTTAGCGAAGATCGTCGGCGCGGCGCCGGCGGACGCCGATGAAAAGGCAAAGCCCAAGGAAGGCGAAGCCGACCCCAACTACAAAGTCCGTTGGGAAAATCAGGATGCCATCAAAAAGATGCTCCAGAAAGGAATGCTCGGCAGTACGCCAAGTTCGTTCGAGATTCGCCTGCGGCAGGAAGACTACTGGGTGCTGCAAGCGCTGCTGAATATCCTGCGCAAAACAAACGAGGGCGCCCTCTATACGCCGCGCGTGAAGGTCATCGAGGAGCTGGCGATCGGTGCCGATACCGCCAAAGAATTTGAAAAAGGCATGGCTCCCGGTCATATCACCCGGCTGGCCACTGCCGAAGGCTCGGCGGATGCCGGTGGCGGACCGATGCCCGAGATGGTCGGCGGAGGTGAGGCCGGCGCAGCACCGCCGCCGGACGAGGGCCGCTATGTCGATGCCGAAGGAAAGACGTTAGCGGCCGGCACGTCGCAAGAACAGCAATTCAAGCGACTGCCAGTCTACATGAAACTGATCATGGACCAGCGAGAAATTACTCGGCTGCTCACCGAGTGTGCGAACTACCCACTGCCGGTCGAAGTGCGTCAGTTGCGCATCAATCCCGGCGGAGAGAGCGGCACGAAGGCACAGGACAACGCGGGACGCGGCGGACAGGCGGGTGGTCGCGGCGGACCGGGCGCCGCGCCAGCCCCGGGAGAAGTTTACGACGTGACGGTCGAGATTCATGGCATTATCTACCTGTTCAATCCTCCCGATCGAGCCAAGTTGGGCGCCGAAGAGGCTCCCCAAGCGGCGGGCTAAACACATGCCACTTCGACGAGTTCCCAGTAACGGAAGCAGCGCGTCATGAAAGTGAAAATGAAGTTCGACCTGGCCAGCATCAAGGGCTGGCTGCTGGCGCACGGCGAGAAAGTGGCCCTCGGTGTCGTGGGCATGGTGTTCTTACTGTTCGTCTATTCGGCGATGCAGCGCGAGACGCTCGAAGAACAATATGCGCCCGAAAAGATGCAGCAGCTGGCCGCCACCGTCGGCGAGCATGTCCGGAACTCCAAGTGGGATCCAGATCGAGAGAAGTTGAAAGTCGTCAGCTATGCGGAACGGGCCAAGCCCAAGATTATTCCGGTGGGTACCTACGCGCTGCCCAGGGCCTTCAATCCGCCGGTCACCGATCCAAAAGCGAAGCGCGGAATTCCCGAGGTTCTGCCACCCGAGGAATTGCGCGTGGCAGCCGGCATGGACGTGATTCAGGTCAAAGCCGCTGACCGGAACGGTGCGCGGCAAGGAGACCAGGAGAACGCCGGCAATGCGCTCAAGGCTCAGCCCTGGGCCGTGGTCACCGGGCTCGTGCCAATCAACAAGGAACGACAGGCCTTTGCCCAGGCGTATGCCGAGGCCGTGGAGTTCGACCGCAATCGCGACGTGGTGCCCAAATACTTGCGACCCGTACTCGAGCGGGCGGAAGTCGATCCCGCGAAGTCCGATCAGAAGCCCGATCAGTTGACCTGGTCGCCCGTTCCCGACCCCGGGCCGGTGGCCACGGGGAGTCGGCGCGACGACCTCGTTCCAGCGAAGTATCTGGACGCATCCCTGTCAGCGCCTTTGGAAACGTTGGCGATCGGCCAATGGGGCGAAGCCGTTTCGCATCCGAAGATTCCGCTCGTCGGTGAGGAAGTGGATCGACCGGTTCCGCCGGTTCAAGAACCGGACGCGGCCGGCGGGCGCGATCAACCACGCGACGCCGGCAAACCAGATGACAAGCAGAAAGCCGCGCCCGCCGAGGACGTTGCTGACTCCGGCGTGACCTATTTGCTGCTCCGTGCATTTGATTATGGCGTGGAGCCCGGCAAGAAATACCGCTATCGGGTTAAGCTCGAATTGCAGAACCCCAATTCAGGCATTTCGCCGCAGTTTCTCCAGGATCCGGCGAGCGCCGCCGCAAGCAAACTCACCAGCGAACCGACCGAGCCGACGCCCGTGGTCACCATCCCCGACGGTCATGACGTTTTGGCAGGGCCGATTGATGCTGGTTCGCGTTACACCGAGCCGATGGCAAAGGTGGTAATTACTTCCATCGATCGCAAGTCGGGTCTCAAGGCGGCGACCGAGATCGAGGCCCGCCGAGGCTCGGTCGCCAACACTCCGCCCCGAGAAGTTTCGGTGCGGCATCCCATCGACAAAGCTGTCGTTAAGCTGAATCTGGGGTTCGAATCGAACTTCATGGTGTTGGACATTTACGGTGGGGACAATTTGTCCGGCCGCCGCAGAGATCCACCGATTACCAAGCCCGGTGAGATCTTGCTTCTCGATGCCAACGGCAATATGACCGTCCGTAGCGAGATGGATGACCATATGCAGTACGAGGATACCCTGGTCCGCGACGAGCCTCCGAAGAAGGACGCCAGCGCTCTAGAGGACGAGAGAGACGAACCTAGACGAGGGCGAATCCAAAATCGAAATTGACCCGTGTTGTCACATCTTCGCCGGATTGTCTTCGTGCCTGTCAATTTCCCCCGTTGACTGACGAGCGGCTGCCAGCAAAACGGGCTGGCTTCGGTATTTGCTAGCTGCCAGCTTTCGTGCGCGGACTCAATTCTCGCCCAACTCTCGTGAGCGCACCGCGCTGCGCCATCTTCCGGGCTGACTCTCGGCTTCGCAAATCCATCAAGTGGCCTTGACCCGTTTTCCGCGGGCCGATATCTATCCCGCACTCATCTTTAAACCATTTCTGGCGGAAATCAAAAAAGCCGCTCGAAAGCGTATGTTCCGCGTGAATTTGCCGGGCATACCTTTCGGGTCACGTGAATCGCCCTGAGGGCGGATCGACCAAAAGTTTCGCAGAGTTAACTTCGAGGCTAGGCGCGCGCATTGGTTCGGCATGATCGGAAACCTGGGTTGCCGGGCCAGCAGTCCCTGGATGGCGTGCGTCTCAATAGGAGAATCGTCTTGAACACGTCGAAATCGCTCTGGCATTTCGTCGCCTTCGCCTTGGTATGTCTGGCTCCAGCAACGGCGCATGCGGCCGGCCACGGCGTCTACCTCATCGTTGTCGGCGACTCGATGACGCAACTTGGCAAGTCGCAAACGAAGGCCAATCGGCAGCAGGCCGAGAAGATGATGGCCGCTGCCCGAGCCGCGATGAAGCACGGCGATTGGGAGAATGCCGAGTCGTTGACGGCGGCCGTCGAGAAGCTGGATCCGCATTTCGGTCCCTTGCACTTTGGCGATACGCCGCGAAAGTTGCGTGCCGATTTGAAAGCGGCGCGGGGAAATGCCGCGGCGAATCCTCAGCGGCCGAGTGAGAAGTTCACACCGGAATTGCCGCCAGCCGAACAGCAGGCCGCCGGGCGGCCCGAGTCGTCAACGCCGCGGATACCAACCGAGGTGATCGATCCTCGTGAGGAAGCGCCGCTGGCATTGCCGCAAAGCCAGGGACAAGTCAAGCCGCTGCTGCCCCCGGTGGGAGCGACGACGACGCCGGACCAGGAATCGCCCGCCGCGACGCGTCTGCCGAAGCCGACGCAGCCCGCGGTCAGCGGCGTCGACGGCGGACGGCGAAAAGCGGATTTCCATTTGCTTTCGGCACGGCGTGCCCTGGCGGTGGGCGACGTGCAGCGTGCGACTGAGTCGCTGGAAGCTGCCCGCGGCTTGGGCGTCAGCTTCGGCTTTCACGACGATAGTCCGGACAAAGTGGAATCGGCGATTCGTCGTTATCAGCAAGTTACCACTGCGATCCGGGGTCGCGACGACGAAGCGGCCCGCAGGCAAATGGCCGATTTGCTAATGGACGAGGCCCAACAGCTATTGCGCTGGAAGGAATTCGACGAGGCAGATCGCCTGGTGCAGCATGCCAAAAATATGAAGGTCAACTACAGTCCCTTTGACGTCAAGCCAGAGATCCTGGCCGAGCGGATCGCCGCGGCGCGGCGGCAAGCCGGAGTTGCGCCGTCGCGGCCGGGCGACAACGGCTTGTCAGCAGATCAGCCGTTGGCCGCCGAAGCGCCCAAGTCCTACCCGACGGCGCAGGCAGTTTACGAACAAGGTGGCGATGCGACGCGCGAGCGAATGGCCGCGGCGCAAGAAGAGCTGCCTTCCGATGCGGAAGAGAACGTTGAATCGGTCGAGGTGCTCGAACCATTGCCTTCGACAGCGGATGCCGAATCGGTCGCCGGCGACGTTTCCGAGGCGATGCACCTCTATGGAGCGGGAGAACAGGCGCTCCGCGACCGCGATACGCAGCGAGCCCTGAGCTTCTTCCGCAAAGCGTACGAGTTGCGAGACCAACTCGATCCCACGACTGCCCAGCGGCTGCAGGATCATTTGCAATTGCTTTCCGCGCCGCCCGCGGCTTCGCGCGGCACCAAACCGGAAATGTTGCTCGATGCCCAGGGTTCCGAACACGCGCTGCTGGCGCGTCAAATTTCCAACGACCTGGCCAAAAAGGAAATCGCCGCCGACAAGGTACGTGAAAAGCAGCCCAAGCAAGCCATGGAAATCCTGAAAGAGGCGCGGTCCACGGTCGACGCCTCGGGCCTCGATGCCGAACAAAAAGGAATTCTGCTGCGACGCGTCGACCGCAAGATCGCCGAACTCGACAAGTACATCATCGAGCATCGAGCAGAAATCGAACTCGACGAGAAGAATAAGGCGATCCTGGCCGAGGTCGATCGTCGACTCGAAACCAAGCTGGTCATCGACGACAAACTGGCCAAAATTGTGGACGATTGCAATCGCCTGATGGACGAACAGCGATTTGCCGAGGCGGAAGTGCTCGCCAAGCGGGCGCGGGAGCTCGATCCGGACAATCCCGTGGTCAAACAGCTCGTATGGCAAACGAAGTTCGTCAACCGCGTACAGCGAAACAACGCCATCCGCGAGGCCAAAGAAGAAGGCTACTACGATCAGATGACCTCGGCGGAGGAAGCCGCGACCCCGTTTGACGACCAGCAGCCCTTTCAGTTTGGCAACCCCCGCAAGTGGGAAGAATTGACAAAATCTCGCCAGCAGCTCATGGCGGAACGGAAGGCTCGACGCAATGAACGGGAGCTGGAAATTGAAAAGAAGCTGAAGACGCCCGTTTCCTTGAAATTCCGCGATCGGCCGCTGAGCGAAGTCCTGGAACACCTGGCCAAGCTGGCCGCCGTCAACTTGCACCTCGATCCCAAGGGTCTCGAAGAGGAGGGGGTTTCGAGCGATACCCCGGTGACGATCGACCTTTCACAGGATATCTCGCTTAAGAGCGCCTTGAACCTGATTCTGGAGCCCTTGCGTCTCAGTTACGTCATTCAAAACGAAGTGCTGAAGATCACCAGCGAGCAACTGCGCGATACGGTCGTGCAGACCAAGACGTACGACGTGGCCGATCTGGTAATCCCGATTCCGAACTTCTCGCCCAGCGGACGCTGGGGACTAACGGCGGCGATTGCCGACGGCTACAACATGACCGGCACCGGCGTGGGGCTCAGTCCCGGCTCGGCTTTTGTCGCCAGCCAGAACGGCGCCAACGCAAGCGCCCTGGTTGATCCGGCCATCATGGCCCAGATCAATCAACTCATGCCGGGCGGTGCGGGAGGCTCGATGAACGGCATGAGTGAGCCAATCAGCATGGGGCCAGGCGGGATGGGCGGCGGATCGCAAGCCAATTTCGACTCTCTGATCGACCTGATCACGACGACGGTCAAACCGCAAACCTGGGATGAAGTGGGTGGCCCTGGTTCAATCTCGCCGTTCCAAAACAATTTGAGCCTGGTGATCAGCCAGACAGAAGACGTCCACGAGGAGATTGTCGATCTGCTCGAGCAGTTGCGCCGCAATCAGGACTTGCAGGTCACGATCGAAGTGCGCTTCATCACGTTGTCGGACTCATTCTTCGAACGAATTGGCGTGGACTTCGACTTCAACATCATCAATACGAGTGCCAACATCAATCCGGATCCGTTGGTGCCGCCCCAGAACAAGCGCGAAGTCATCGGTTTGACTCAAGCTGGGCAGCCTAACACGGGATTTGCCATTCCGTTCAATCAGGAAAGTTTCACGCTGGCCGTTCCCCAGTTCGGCACTCCGGTACCGGTGGCGAGCTTTGGATTCGCAATTCTCAGCGACCTGGAGGCCTTCTTGCTCGTGCAGGCTGCCCAGGGAGACCGCCGTAGCAATGTAATGCAGGCTCCGAAGGTGACGCTCTTCAACGGTCAACAGGCGTCCGTGATCGACCGAGTGCAACAACCATTCGTGATCAGCGTAATTCCGGTCGTGGGAGACTTCGCGGCAGCCTACCAGCCGGTGATTACCGTGCTCTCCGAGGGTACTTCTCTGACCGTTCAGGCCGTGATTTCACATGACCGCCGCTTCGTGCGACTTACCGTCTTGCCATTGTTCACGACGATCGACGATGTCACGGAGTTCCGCTTTACCGGTTCAACCACGACCACCTCGAATCAGCAGGATAGCCAAACCACGGGTGGTACGACCGGCGATTCGACGCAGACGCAGGACCAGACCTCAACGGTCAACGATGGCGTCACCGTACAGCTACCGAATCTCTCGATTGTCTCCGTCATCACCACGGTTAGCGTGCCAGATGGTGGCACCGTATTACTGGGCGGCATCAAACGTCTCAGCGAAGGCCGCAACGAATTTGGCGTGCCGATCTTGAGCAAGCTGCCCTACATCAATCGACTTTTCAAGAACGTTGGTATTGGCCGCGAAACCCAAAGCCTGATGATGATGGTCACTCCCCGAATCATCATTCAGGAAGAGGAGGAAGAGAGACTAGGCATACCGTATACCCCGTGATCTGGAATTGTCGCCCGCTTGTGTTGCAATTTCGTTCTGGACGCCTGCCGAAGCCCCCCTCGGTGGGCGTCCCTTTTTTTTGGGCCTCCCAGTGCCGCCCGCAGCGTTGGGTGCCGGCTGACAACTCGTGGCCAGCATCCTAGAATGCACCGGTTGATTCGACTTCCTCGAACGGATGCCAGCCATGTCAGGAAACTTCTGGATCGCCGGTGGGGCTGTTTTGGCTGCAATCGCCGTGGCGGCCGGCGCCATTGGTTCGCACGTGCTCAAAGAGAAGCTCGAGCCGGCTGCGCTGCAGACCTACGAAACGGCCGTGCGATATCAAATCTATCACGCACTGGCGCTGATTATCCTCGGGGTCATCATCTTGCGTCAGCAGCATTGGCTGTTGACGGTTGCCGGACTGGCGTTTTTTCTCGGCATCGTGCTGTTTTCGGGCGGCATCTACGCTTGGCTGGCGACGTCCCGAAAGCCGTTTGTCATGGTCGTGCCAATCGGAGGATCCGCCTGGATTCTCGGTTGGTTGCTGTTGGCCGCGGGCGTGCTGGCCAGCGCGGCGAAACGCGGATAGCCCGCCGACGTCGCCGAAATGAGTCGGGATGATGCCGTCAGGCACTGGCAACTAGCGCATTGCCGAAACGCGAGCCCCGACCGAGCGTGGAGTCTCACTGGCAAAGCGGACCACGCGTTCAATCGCTTCCCGCATGCGTTCGACGTCGATGTGATGCACGTCGATCGGCTTACCGACGGCTCTCAGCATCGTGACGGTTAATTCGCCGCCAAGGTGTTGGCGGAACTCTTCCAGGCCTTGCAGCAAGCGCTGCGTGTCGGCCAGGATGGGGTGTTGCAGATCGAAGCCAAGCTGACGAAGGCACGATAGGACTCGCCGTGCGTCTTCCGGCGGAAGGCCATGCACAAGCGACGAATAGATCGTGTCAATTGCCACGCCTATCGCCACCGCTTCGCCATGCCGGACGGCAAAGTTCGCGAGGGTTTCCAGCCGGTGGGCGGACCAGTGTCCAAAGTCCAGTGGACGGGCCTGGTTCATCTCGAATGGGTCGCCGCCGGCTGTAATGTGCTCTAAATGCAGTTCGGCCGATCGGCGAATCATCGGTTGGCAGGCGGCCGGGTCTCGTCTTGCAATTCCCGGCGCGCTTTCACACAGTTCGGCCAGCATCCGGGAGTCTTTCAGCAAGGCAACTTTCACTGCCTCGGCAAACCCACAAATGAAGTCCCGTTGGCTCAGCGTCGACAACAGCTGCGCGTCGTTCACCACGCCCCACGGCACGGCAAACGTACCAATCCAGTTCTTCTTCTCGAACAGGTTGACGGCGTTCTTGACGCCCAGACCGGAGTCTGCCTGGGCCAGCGTAGTCGTGGGCAGACGGACAAGCCTGAGACCTCGGTGGGCAATCGCCGCGGCGAATCCCACGGCATCGAGCACGGCACCACCACCGACCACGACGACATAACTGTGTCGATCGAGTGAAGCAGCGTGAAACACCTTGAGCATCCGCTCCAGGATGTGAATGTCGTTCTTCACGGCTTCGCCACCCGGCACAATTTGCACGTTTCCGGCGCGGCTCAGCCGTTCGGGTCGGGAATCCGTGATCGCTTTCAGGGCGGCAGGCAACTCGGGACATGCATTAAGCAAATCGTTGTCGAGCCAGAACTGCACGCGCGCCGGCCGCCCGCTTGCAGGTTCAAGCAAATCGACAAGAGTCTCTTGGTCGGCTCCTAACACATCCGCCGTGAATCGGAGGCGGTGAGTGAACGGTACGGCGAATGGCACATCTCGATCTACAGAACTCCGCTTTGATTGCACGGCGGCCCCTTCTAACAATCCTGAAGAATACGTTCCGTCTATTCCGGTCCTTGGGCAGGCCGACACGACCACCCGCGAAGTATTATAATCTCGAGGCGCGTCGTTTGCCTCCGGCTGCCGTCGATTCACGCCCCGATCGCCTTGACCAGCGGTTGGAAAGAAGCGATAAGAGGCCGCGCGACACACCATGACCGTGTTCGGCGCGGCAAAAAAGGGGATTAGGTCCGGTCATCCGAAGACAACCGGACCTTCCCCGTGCTTTTTAGACGGCCACAAGCTCCTCGAGCTCCTTGGCCAGCCGCTTTCGGGCGACGTGCAGACGCCGCTTGATGGTACCGACGGGCGATCGAAAACCCTCGCTCATCTCCACCAGGCTTTGCCCCTTCACGTAAAAAGCCACCAGTGTGTCGCGGTCGAGCGCGCCCAGCCGACCGAGTCCGGCCCGCACTTGCGACCGTCGTTCGCTGGCAAGCACGGCCGCCAGCGGGGTTTCGTGCTCGACGCAGGTGGCCGCCAACGTCTCGGGCTCGGTGGCAATCGCATGCCGCTTGCGCACGGCTCGGTTGATTGCCATCCGGCTGGTGACCGACCGCAGCCACGAACCGAAGGCCTCCGGCTCGCGAAGTTGGCCGATCTTCTGCATTGCCCGAACGAGTACTTCTTGGCAAACTTCCTGCGCCTCGGCATGATTTCCCAGCCGTCGCAGGGCAGTTGCATAGACTGCCCGCTCGTATCGCCGTGCCAGCTCGCCGAAGGCTTCTCGGTCGCCTTCTTGAGCGGCGAGCACCAGGCTTGTTTCGGATTCCTCGCTGACGATCTCTGCTAACATGACTTTCTCTCCGGCTCGAAATGCACCTAGGACGACCGAGGTCGCGGGTAAACGGTAGTGGCTCAAGAAGCAAAGCGGAAAGCATGTGCTGACCGACTTCTTGGGCCCGGCTGAACGGTTTCGTCGCGGGAGTGCGAAGCTAATTGCTTTGCAACTCAGGCCAGGACGAGCACGGGCGACATACGTCGCACCGGCAACCGCTGGGGCCCGGTAATGGCCAAACTCAAAATGAGTCTGGCCATACCAGCCGCGCCAGCCATGGCCGCGGTAACGGACCACGGGCGCTTAGAGCGCTGGGTCCAACCGCGGGCACATTTGCTGGTGTGCCGCGTTTCCAGATGCTGCGCAGCGTGGCGCACGTATCGAACGACGACGACACGACGACGCGGTCTTGGCCATAACCAAAGACGTTGACGTTCGCGACGATGACGTTGATGTTCGTACGCATGGGAAGCTCCCTTCGCTGCACGCGGTGAGAGAAAGTGAACCCTGGTGGGTTCGTAAAAAAGTCACAAGGTGAGCGGACCTCGCCCACCCCTCCAAACATAACACTCGCATGGGTCCGCCGCGGCGTCAATACGAGAACTCCCTTTTGGGGCTCTCGGAGACGTTTTGGCGGCCTTCGCACGGATAGACACCCTATCGACCACAGGGTTCGCGCGAAATCCAAAGAATTTCCAGGCCTGCTAGCCATCCCCCAACCAGGCGCCTTGATTTGATACAACCGCCAGCGCGGGTGGGGGTTGCTTGACGCGCGAGTCGCCAAGTCCTAACGTCTAGTGCTGAAACCGTTTAACTACAAGACTCCAGGAATTTGACAACCTCCAGGAAATTGGGAACCCGCCATGGCCGGATTTTTCAAGACTTTGCTGGCAAGCGACAAGGTAATTCGCGTGTTTTGCTGCGGGCGGCTCGTCCATCCCGTTACGCTTCAAATGTTTGGGCTCGCCGGCGGCTACGACGGCTTTTGGCTCGACGCGGAACACGCTGGCATTTCCACCGAACAAATCACGATGGGAGCCTTGGTAGGCCGGGCATGCGGACTGGGGAGCTTTTTGCGCCTCCCGGTAACGAACTATGCCACCGTGACGCAGGCCCTCGAGTCGGGGGTCGACGGCGTGATGGCGGCGCAAGTCCGTTCGGCCGCTGAAGCCGAGACATTCGTGACCTGGGCCAAGTATGCGCCTCGCGGCCAGCGCGGCCTGAATACGCAGGGCGCCGACGCTCATTTCACGCATAAGACCCAGGCAGAGCTGGCGCGGGACGCCAATCGCGACAACTTCGTGGCGATCCAAATCGAGACCCTTTCCGCCCTGGAAGAAGTCGATGCGATTGCGGCGATTGACGCTGTCGACTTGCTATTTGTCGGCCCGGCCGACCTTTCGCAGGCACTGGGCGTGCTCGGCCAACCGGAAGACGAAAAAGTGTGGAACGCCATCGATCGGGTGGCGGCCGCCTGCCGCAAGCACGGCAAGGGCTGGGGAATCGTGCCGGCCAGCCCCAGCTATGCCGATCGCTGCGTCGAGAAGGGCTGTCGCATGCTTACCTTCGGCAGCGACGTGATGGCCATGCGCCTGGGTGTGCAAGCCCTCAAGACGATGTTCGCCAGCCAGTTTCCAGGCTAGCAGCCGTTGAAAAACTCAACGGGCGGGCGTTATCAGACTGCTAGTCGATCGTGCGGCCGCGCCGACTACGTGTATTCGCGCCGGTCCGCCGGCTCGGTAGGAGCGGGTGCCGAATTGCGCTTCGCGATTGCACGCATCTCGTCGCGTATGCGAAAGAATACTTCGACCACCTGCGAGTCCCATTGCTGGCCCGCTCCGGCGCGGAGAATTGCGTCCAGTTTGTCATCGGGCATGCCGGGGCGATACGGTCGGTCGCTACTCATGGCGTCGAACGAGTCCGCCACCGCCACAATCCTCGCCAGCAACGGAATGCTTTCGCCGGCCAGGTTGCGCGGATAGCCTTTGCCGTTCCATTGCTCGTGGTGATGCAGCACCACCGGCAGCACGTCACCGAGCTGTTTGATGTCGCTCAAGATCCGATAGCCGATTTCGGCGTGCAGCTTGATATGTTCATACTCGGCATCCGTCAGCTTGCCGGGCTTGCGCAGCACGGTATCGTCGATGCCGATTTTGCCAATGTCGTGCAATAGCCCCGCCAGGTAGATCGTTTCAACTTGCTGGCTGTCGCACTCCATTTCCTCGGCCAGCCGCATCGAGATTCGCGCCACGCGTTCGCTGTGTCCACAGGTGTAGGGGTCCTTGGCGTCAATGGCCGAGGTGAGTGCCCGCACGATTCCCTTGAACAACTGGTTCTGTTGCTGATAGAGGTCGGCGTTGCCGCCGTGGATGCCGAGAATGGCCGCCACGGAGCTCAACAGGCTGGCCTCGACCGTCCCGAATTCTCCGCCGCGGGCATGGTTGATCGCCAGCAGCCAGCCGAAGCAGTTTGGCCCTTCACAAAGCGAAACGGCGACAAGTTCGCGAATCTGCGGCCAAGGCCAGGCATGTGGCGCGCGGCGAACCGTTGAAAATGAGGGGACGCTTTCCCGGTTGTAGCTCGAGATGGTCGAGCATGTCGCTCATCTCGTCCTCGTCAATCGGACATTTTCCAAACGTCAACAGTCGTGGCTCGGAACAACCGGTTTCCGATGCCGTTGCCTCGGTGGGAATCAACTGCACGGCCAGACACTCGGCGGGCACGACTTCCGCCAACCACTCGATTGCCAAACCTGCCAGATCCTCGCTCCTGCTGGTTAGTTTGAGGTTCTGCGTGAGGCGATAGATCAGGGCGATTTCTTCGTAAGTTGTGGAAAGGTTCAACGTCAGGTCGCGTACGTCGCGGTCGAGCGCGTTCAGACGCCAGTCGGCAGCCAACCGCTCGGTGGCCAATTGCCCCATGTTCAGCAATACGCCGGGCTGCCAAACTTGTTGAGCCGCCAGTCCGCGGCGCGCGGCGTCGAGCGTGACGTTCATTTCCGCCGCGATTCGATTCAGTTGCTTTGTCGTCGGAACCTTGCGGGTCACAAACGCCGCCACGGCAACGATCGTTTGCTCATGGTCTAAGTGCACGGGAATGGCCAACGTGGTCATTGGCTCGACGTCTTCAACGAACTCCGCTTTGCCACCGGCCGCGACGGCGCGGCACATTTCGCCAAGCGCCAAGATGTCCGACGTCATGACACGGGCGTCATACGTGAGCAAGTCACCGGTGCCGCCGTCGAAAAGCGCGAAACCAACCCCAAACCAATCGTTCAACCGCGATTGTAAATCCACGAGCAACTTCGGGTCATCGACTGTCGGTGTGCACGGCTCGGAAACTGGGGCAGCCAGAATGGTCGCGCCGCTAAACTTGGGTACCATATGCAACTTCCGCACGACATTGGAACGACTTGGTAACTCCCTATTCAAAACTAGGCTATGGTGAACTTTGCGCACTCGGTTCGGGGCACGAATGACGTCGTATCGATCACCATTAGCCCGAATGTAACGGCTATCCGCATCGCAACGGAAAGATGGGGGCGCGGAGGCCAGGCTGTCCGCGGCCCGAGTGACGCTGCGCGTCAGCTCCCCTGGCGATTTCGATACCGCGCGCTCACGCGGTGCAGCAGCGCCCGCTCCTTGGCACTCAACCCGTCCAGGCCAACCTCATGAAGTCGCAGCAGGATGCTGTCGACCTGGCGTTCTTCTTCTTGTTCCTGCCACCGCCGCTTGCGACGTCGCATTTCGCGACGGTTTTCTAGCCATTGCCGCATCGAATGGCGGGCCTTGCGGGGCGGGTCCGCGGTCCGTTCAAGGCTCGTATACCCCTGCGAGAAGTCGTAGTTGAACAACTCCTCCTCCCACTCCGGGTCATCGAGCTTGGCCGACTCGGCCGTGGCACTGGTAAACAAGTACACGGCCAACAATGTCAACGGCACCCACGCCGGCAACACCGGTGCCTGGTTCAAGTCGGTGACCGCCCAGGCTAGGATGACCAGGCCAATCGCCGTCAATTTGGAAGCTCGCACGGCCACCAAACCGGCCGAACGATAATCAATCGCGGGCGTCAACAACGCACGCAACACGCGAGCGCCGTCAAGCGGATAGGCCGGCAGCATGTTCGCGAGCAGCATCACCCAATTCGTCCAGAATAAAAGTTTCAGCGTGACAACCCACCACGCGCCGCGCAACAGCCCGGTGGGTTCCCAGGGGATGAGCAGGTCGACGACACCCAGGTTGGTCGCCAGCAAGGCCGGTAGACTCAGCAGCACCAGAATCACATTGGCGACCGGACCGGCCAGGGCCACGAACAATTCGGCCTGCGGTTCGCGCGGAATCTCGGCGTGCGCCAAGCCGCCCAGCGGGCCAACGATGACTTGTTCGGTGCTGCCTCCCACGCGGATCGCCGCGAGAAAATGCCCGATCTCGTGCGCCAACACGCTCACTAGCAGCACACCAATTGCTAGCAGTCCGTAACCCGCGGCTTCCTGGCCCACCTGACTGGTGCTCAGAAAGACAATGAAGATTGCCACCGCCGCGAAGAGGGGGTGGAACCGGAGATGTACGCGCCGCAAGCGGGCCAGAAACAGACTCAAATGGGGCAAATCGCTCATAAGAATCGCACCCGCTCCGGGCCAGTGCGTAGTGAAGGCTTGGACCAAATCGCCCGCCGAGGCTATCTTACCAACCGGTTTAAAGTGAATCAACGATCGCCGTCGCCCGCACGAGATAGCACATGACTGACCAGCCCGAGGAACTGTTGGTAACCCGTCGTTTTCGGGTCGTCCGACACCGCGAAGTGGGGCGAGACGGCCGTATGCTCACCAAGGAAACCGTTCAACATCCCGGTGCCGTGGCCATTGTGCCGATGGTCGATGCCGAGCACGTTTGCCTGATCCACAATTACCGCGTGGCCGTCGGCAAAACCCTGGTGGAGCTTCCGGCCGGCACCTTGGAACCGGGCGAGGATCCAAGGGTCACGGCCGGTCGCGAGCTGATCGAAGAAACCGGATACCGCGCCGGCAACATTGAAAAGCTTTGCGAATTCACGATGTCACCCGGCATTCTCAACGAACGCATGCATCTATTTCGGGCCACCGGGCTGACCCCTGGCGAAATGGCCCTCGAGGCCGGCGAACAGATCGAGACGTTTGTCGTCAGCTGGAGCGATGCCATGCGGATGATCTTCGATGGCACCATTGAGGATGCCAAAACCCTCGTTGGTTTGCTGTACTGCGAACAGCTACGGGATCGGCACTAGTCGCTTACTGCGCTCGCTCCCAGTCGCGTGGCGAGGCCAGCTTGGCCGGGTCCGCGCCGGGCGGTTCCGGCGACCGCAGCGGAACCTGCCAACGAACGACTCGCGATGCCTCGAGTGGGCCATCGGGGCGGCCGGCGAATTCCAGGCTGCTTCGGACGAGCCCGGCCACTTCCAATTCCTCGTCTGGCAACGGTTCGATCCGGTTTCGTGTTGAATGCCAAACCATCACCGGCGTTTGCGGCGCGACGATCGACCCTTGTCCGGACCAGGTCAGGGCCCGAATCAAGCGTTGCGGGTGGGAACTACCTGAGAAGATTACCAGTCCGGCGCGACCGCCGCCTGCCAGGGCGCTGCCATTCGCCATGATCGTGATTGGGCCGGGGTCGTGCGCCAGGCGACCGTACTGACAATGGAGCACGGCCGTGTCGCCGCGAGTCGTGACGTGGTCGAGCGAAAGATTCACCGGCTCGTCGGGTTCAGGCGGCCGCGCCATTCGCAAGATCGGTCCGGCGGCCACACACAGGCAGTTGCGTAATTGAATCGAAAGTCCACCGGCAGCCTTGTCGTCGATCACAGCGGCCAGGCCGTCAAAAACGCAATCGGTCAAAACCAACTCGCCGCCCAGTCCAGGCAGCGTCTCGCCCGAACCGCTGAAACGGATGGCAACCGGAGGGTTGGCCGCGCGGTTCGAAAACGAGCAGCCCCGGAACGTCACGGTCTGACTTTGCAGGTCCAGCATGCTCAGGCCGCTATTGTCCGCGTCGGCAAGCTCGCTTGGGCCGGCCTCCCATACGAAGTCGATGCCGTCGAACCGCACGTCGTCGAAGCCGATCACGAGTCCCCGCCTGGGCACACTCAACTGCGGTCGCTTACCCCCACGTCCGCGAACTCGGACGTGGGGCTTGAGGTCGAGTTGTTCGACTCTCAGGACCGCGCCGGTTGGGAGTACGATGTCTTCGACGACTTGTTCGGCCAGCGGCGCGACGGCCGATGCCCGCTTCAGCATTGGATCTCGTCGCCGTTCGAGCGCCGCCGGCTCGGACTCGCTTCGCGCCTCGGCAGCTTGAAGCTGTGTTTCCGGTTTAGGCGGAGCCAACTGCTTGGCTGAATTGGACTCGGCAACGTCCTTGAAAGCAAAGTTGCGAGCCGTGCGCCACGCCCACTGCCCCAGGATCAACGATACCAGCATGCAGACTGCCGCGGCGGCGGTGAGCGTCGCACGCTTTCGCTTCGCGGCACGACGACGGCGAGTCGACTTGCCCTGCAACGCTTGCCACGATCCGCCGGAGCCCCGGAAAAGTGAAGCCAACAGCATTTTTCCAGCCAATGTGGGCTCGCCCAATCGCTCGACGACCTCGGCGAATGACTTCGGGCGTCGTTCGGGATCTCGCTGCATGCAATCTCCGATAATGCCGGCGAGCTCACTTGAGACGGTTGGACAAAAGGGTCGGATGTCGACTGCCCGAGCGGCGTGCACGGCTTTCAGCTTGGCAATCGCATTGCCACCCGGAAACGGAGGCCGGCCCGCCAACAGGTGCCACCACAGCGAACCGCAGGCATAGAGATCGCTGGAAATGTTTGGCGGTGTTCCGGCGGAAATCCTTTCGGGCGCCAGGTAGTCGTAGGCTTCGGGCAGCAGCTCACTAAAGCTATATCCCTCCTGGGGGCGTACAATGCCCCTTAGCCCAACGGCGGGCAAGGCGATTCCTCCGGATGGCTCGATGAATAGTTCGGCCGTGTTCAAATCGCCGTGCACGACTCCGTGCTGCTCGAACGCCCATAGTCGCGCTGCAATCTCGCGGGCGATGTGCAGAACGGCCTGCGGTGGTAGCCGTCCGTGCTCGGTCATCCAATCGCGAATGGCCTGACCGTCCACTGCGCGGCAGGCGATCCAGACGGCTCCGTCGGTGGTGCCAAAGTCTTCGATTTCGCGGCCGCAGTCGATCAGCGGGGTCGTTCGCTCCTGCAACTCCCCAAGACGTTCCAAAACTTCGGCCAGCGGCCGCTGTGCGCGACGCACGTAGTACAATCGGACCGTGCGGCCCGAATCCAGATGCGTTGCCGCGAAGCACTGGGCAAAGTGCGGACCCGCGATCCGGTCGCTGACTCGAAAAGGGCCGTGCAGCAGGCCATCTCCACGGCCGGCATTGATTTCGGCCGCTTGCCAGGGAGTGAGCATTCGTTCTTGTGCCAGCGCATCGACCCACACCGATTCGAAATCTGGCAAGTCTCCTGCCAAACGCACGGCCCGTCGCCCCACCGTGCTGATTTGCGCCGGCGTCCCCAGTCGGAGACGGCCAAGCAATTGCACCAGGTTGGCCGGAGCCTGCGGAGGCATGGGAACATCACACTGGGTATGAGAATTGCGCGAACCGAGCGGTCATTTGGGCGCGCAGCCGCGCCGCGGGCGATTAGCTATCAAAACGGGTCGGCCACCACAAGATCAGCGCGATGTGCTCGCGTGCTAGCTGTCGGTGAGAATGCGTAGCGGATTTCGGTAGAGAACTTCCGAGAGCCACGCGTGGCTGCCGCGTTCGTGCGTGGGCCGTTCGAAGTGCCAATCTGGATGCGTTGGCACCAAGCCCTCGTCATAGGGCCAACTGTGAAAGGGCTGATAACCGAGCGCCGTTGTGAGCTTGCTCGAATCCATCGAAACGTTGCCGGCGCGCGGCGGAATGGGACCGGCCTCGATACGTGGACAACCCTGCAAGTGTCTCGGGTTGTAGCCGCCAACGCGATTGATGATCTGCGCAATTTGATACAGGCTGAGGGCCCTCGGGCCGCCCGCATGAAACAGGCCGGCCAAATCACCGGCCAGCACGGTTTCACAAAGTTGGTTCAGGCAATCGGTATAGGTGGGTGTGCGCACCTCGTCAAAGTAGAGAGTTGCGGGCTTCGATTTTCGAAACCGCGATTGGATCCAGTCGATCGCGCCGCCGTGCCCGTTGAAGCTCACTCCCATCGGCAGCGAGATTCGCAGCGTGCACGCCTCGGGTAGTTCCGAGCGAATCAATTCCTCGGCCGCGACCATCGTCTTGCCATAGACGGTCACCGGGTCGGTCGGGTCGTCTTCAATGTGTTGACCTGGGCCGTTGCCGGAAAAAACCAGATCGATCGACAAGTGGACAAACCGAGAACCGTATTGTCGTACGAGCGCGATCAGATTCCGTACGCCGTCGACATTGATTCGCCAGGCCATTGCCGGATCGAGTTCGCACGCCTTGAGTGCGCAATTGCCGGCGCAGTCGAGCACGGCGGCAAATCGATGTTCCGCAAACAGGCGCGCCAATGCGGATTGGTCTTCGGCATTGCAGGCCACAATCCCAGGCCCCTGAAGTTTCCAATTGTCCCGCTGGCGAATGGCCATCACGCGACCGGGATATCGCGCCTGGAAATAGGCCAACGCATTGTATCCCGCCACACCGGCGGCGCCGGTGATCAACAGGGGAAGTGGTGGTTCGACATGGGTGGCGCGGAACATGGTGGAGCAGGCGGGGACGGCTCAAGGTGTCAGCGACCGCTTATTCTAGCTTGGCGGCCCGCAGAACGTAAGTTCGTTCGCGGCGGCTCGGCGGCGCAAATACTTATTGGTTCGCGCGACCGCGAGCCGTTATGATCCGGTTAACCAACCGCCCGATGCGGGGCTGCGCTGCGGAAAACACTCGCGGTTTCGTTGAGCGATGAAGCGTCGTCGAACAACAGACTCGGGCCGCGATCTTCACGAGACGAGATGGCAACGAACCGTGCGACCGGAAGGAAGGACCGACATGAGTGAGGAAAACACCGCCAAACGCGGCGGATTTGCCAGCAACTTCGGCTTTATGATGGCCGCCGTGGGCAGTGCGGTGGGACTGGGAAACATCTGGAAGTTTCCGTACATCACCGGCGAGTATGGCGGCGGAGCCTTCGTGCTGGTCTACCTGGTTTGCATTGCCATGGTCGGCCTGCCGCTCATGTACGCCGAACTGATCATCGGTCGCCGTGGAGGCCGCGATATTCTCGGCGCGCTATCCAATCTCACGCAAAGCAAAGGGATGCCTGGTCGACTTTTTAGCTACCTGACGGGCCTCTTGGCCATCACCTCGGCGTTCCTGATGCTGGCCTTCTATTCGGTTGTGGCCGGCTGGACGGTCTACTTCTTCACACTCTCCGTGGGATTCATCCCCGGCGTCGAGTTCGGCAATCCAGAAGTCTTCAAAACGATGTCCTCGACCCCGAGCACGGCCACAATTTGCCATACCGTCTTCATGCTTCTCACGATTGGCGTCGTCACGCTCGGCGTGCACGGCGGCATCGAGTTCCTCTGCAAGACACTGATGCCCCTTTTGTTCGTGATCCTCATCGGCATGGTGGGCTACGTCGCGTATACGGGCGGATTGGACGAATCGCTTTCGTTTTTGTTTCGCCCGAACTTCAGCAAACTGACTTCCTCCGCGGTTTTAGAAGCGCTCGGGCACGCATTCTTCACTCTTTCGCTCGGCATGGGGGCCATGGTCACGTACGGATCGTACCTGAAGGAAGAGCGCCGTGTGATTCGCGACAGCGTGGCAATCGCAGCGCTCGATACGATCGTCGCCCTGCTGGCGGGTACGGTGATCTTTGCCGTCGTCTTTCAAGCAGATCTCGAACCTTCTGCCGGGCCGGGTTTGTTATTTCAAACGCTCCCTTCGCTGTTCGTCAAAATGCCGGGCGGACCCTTTGTCGCCAGCGTCTTCTTCGCGCTCGTCGTCTTTGCGGCCTGGAGTTCGGCCATTTCGCTGCTGGAAGTCGTGGTGGCCTACGCCGTTGACGAATTCAATATGCCGCGCTGGCTGGCGGCTGGCGGCATCGGTGCGTGTGTGTGGCTGCTCGGCGTGGCATGCGCGGTGGGGATGACCGTCGGCGAAACACCCTTGCAAGACGGGCTCGACGACCTGGTGTCACGCTATCTGTTGCCAATCGGCGGACTCTTGATTGCGATTGCCGCAGGCTGGTTCGTGTTGCCCAAGGACGGCCTGAGCGGTTTCAGCCACATGGCGAAACTCGGTGCGCCGTTGGGAGCAATCTGGCAATTCCTGATCCGGTTCGTCACGCCCGTACTCGTTTCGCTCGTGCTCTTGTGGCAAGCGGGGCTCTTCGACACCTGGCTCAAAGCCGAACCGGCGGCCGCCGAATCGGGCGAGTTGCATGAAGACCACGCGCAACAGGAATAACAAGTCGCGCTGACGACACGATGTCGGCAAACCGGCCGTGTTGCCGCGCACGGGGCAGGGTGCTACGATACTTTGCTGATTCGGGTCGATGAATCGTGTCGACCTGGCCAAAACAATAAATCGGGGCGTAGCGCAGTCTGGCTAGCGCACCTGCTTTGGGAGCAGGGGGTCGGAGGTTCGAATCCTCTCGCCCCGACTAGGATGGGAATATACCGCGGCGCGTCATTGGTTCAGCGCGATTGCTGAACTGCGTGACATCTTTATTCGCCTCAACATCCAGCATCCACGGGCGTGCTGTCTTTCGCGCCGCCGCCGGCGATTCTCCAGGCGACCGTTGAGAATCCCACAAACAACAGGCCGAGTCCGACGCGACTTCCCGTGGAGCCGAGGAAGATCGGACCAATCAAGGCGACCATCGCGGCCAGTGTGACCAACGTTGCCTGAAGTCTCCAGCCGAAGCCTTGCCGCCACAGCGCAACGGTAAGCAGAATCAACCCCAACTGCGCCAGGTCGGGCAGCTTGTAGAACGCCCACTGCACGAACGCGTTGGTAGAAAGCGCACTACCAAACTGCGAGCGCGCTTCAGGTGAAGAAATCTCTGCCGCCGCCAGCATCGCAAAGTCAAGCGCGTACTGGCCGACTCCGAGTGAGGCACCCAAGATCGTCAGAATCGTGGCAGCGTCGGTCAGCCAGGGTGACCGCTCGTGCATCGCACGACGCAGTGCAATCGCGGCCGGGATGAGGCTTATCATTCCGACGAGCATCCAACGATGCCCGAAATCCCAAGCTGCCGACTCCGCGGCCACGCGTTCGAGGAAGTCGCCAGGCGCCCGCGACACCGGATAGATCATCAAACGGCCGAAAAACAGTCCGCCAAAGGCAACAACAATCGAGGCGGCGGCAAGGTAGTCGACTACTTTTTGGCTCAAAACCACGCGAGCACCTCATCATCGGGCTGGTCGCCTATTCGTCGCGGCGAAGCCTATATTGGCCGATTGTTCCCCAGTTCTCCATGGTTTGACATGCAGAGTCGGGAAGAAACGGCCTCGCCCGCCCTACCAGGCCGATTCGCAAAATGATCTTGCCCACGTGGCGCAATTCGGCTAAACGTTCGCTTCCCTTCACAGTACGGCCTTCTGGCGTGCTAGCAGTTCGCACCATCGTCAAACGGCAACCGTTTCGCTTCTGCCGTCGTTCAATTTCATGGACAGTTGTCCCTCGAAGTCAGGCTTGCGCGGGTCACCGAGGAGCCGCTTGCTCGGTAGGGCTCGCGCTGTGCGCATTGGCTGGAAGCTGATTCTTCTAACAGCGTTCGCGGTCGGTAGCGCCCGGGCCGGACAGCCAGTAAAACGCTACGCGGTCCGCCTTCAAGAGCAGCCGGCCGCGGCAGCGGTTGACGCGGCCGAACTTGCGCCAGTGGCCGTCGCTCTCGATCAAGTCGAGAGCCAACTGGTCGCTTTCGAAGCTGGCAGTGCAGGTGCGCCCGGCTTTCGAGAATTGAAGCCGCGGCCGAGAATGCACTCGGCCGTGCCACAACCGCCAGCGAGCGAATTCGTGCCCGCCGTGTGTTGCGGCGCGTCAAGCAAATTGCCGCAGGAGACACAAATCGACAATTCGACGTCGCCCAGGCGTCTTATCAAGACGGCGTCGTCACGTCGACTCCGGCAAGTCGACTTGTCTCCCCCGAAACGCCTGCGTCGCCGCGGCTTGAGCGTCTGGCCCGCGCCGCGGCAGCACTAGCGCAATATGGCGCACCGGCCACCGATGAACCGACTTGCGCCGTGCCCTCGGCTATGCCGACAGCGGTCGTATGCGCCCCGCCTCCCTCGCGGCACTATTTGAATCTCGACGCCCTTGGCTGGTGGGTCAAGGGGGATCACTTGCCGCCGCTGGTGACCACGGCCCCCATCGGCACTCCGCAGGCCAATGCCGGTGTGATCGGCGAGCCGACCACGAGCACCCTGTTTGGCAACCAGCGAGTCAACAGCGGCATTCGTTGGGGCGGCCGCGTACAGGGAGGTGTCTGGCTGGACGACTTCCAGACCATCGCGCTGGAAGGGAACTACTACGGTCTGGCTTCGGCCACCACAACCTTTTCGCGCACGTCAATTTTCAGCGGCGGATCGCTCAACGACCCGATTCTGGCCCGCCCCTACTACGACGCCAATCCCCTGGTCGATGCACAAAGCTCCATGATCGTCGCATTTCCCAATTACGTCGTGGGGCCAACAAGTGTCAACGTCGACGGCTCGATCAACATCCAGGAAACGAGCCGCGTCCAATCCGCTGGCGGCGGAGCACGCTATGCGATTGGCCCCTATAACGGCCCGATTCGGCTGTTCCTGCTGGGTGCCTATCGGTTCTTCGATCTCAACGAGTCGCTCAACATCAAGTCCACGTCGTATTCAAGTTTCGACCCGTTTCCCCCTGACGCCGGCCGTATCGAAGTTGTCGACAGCTTCGCGACGCGCAATATCTTCAACGGCGGTGAAATCGGTATCGGCACCGAACTGAACCGCGCTCGCTGGACACTCGGCGCCGAAACGCGGTTGGCACTGGGCAACATGAATCAGCAGCTTACGATCAACGGTTCCACGTCCGCCATTTACAACGCTTACGTCGCCTCGTACGCGGGCGGACTGCTCGCGCAGCCGACCAACATCGGCACTTACACGCGGAATCGGTTCGCGATCATTCCGCAAGTCGACCTCAAGCTCGGCTATCAATTGCGGCCGGCCTTGCGAGTCACGGCGGGATACAACTTTACGTACGTCTCGAGCGTCATTCGTCCCGGTGGTCAGATCGACACGAACGTGAATACCACGCAAATCGCCGGCCAGCCGCTAGTCGGACCGGCAGTACCACATGCGTCGGTCAGCGACACCAGCATCTGGCTCCAAGGGGTCACCATGGGCCTCGACCTGCGGTTCTAATCGCGCACCGCTCGTGGTCCGCTGCGGCTACTTCTCGTCGCCCGACGGCCCGTAAAGCGCAGGCACCGGGATGTCGTTCAACCGCAGGTAGCAGCACAGATACGCGCGATGGTGAATCGTGTGGCTGATCACGAACCCGCGGATCACGGCGAGGCGGGGCATTGTCATCAAGGTTTCCCCGCCTGAGAGCAGCGACCAGGGTTTCATGAATGCTTCGTCGCTGGTGGCGGCAATCGCCTTTTTCGCCGCGGCAACGTTCTTGTCAAAGACGTCGAGCATTTCCTGATGGCTCTTGAATTGAGGGGTGCGGTACGGCTCTCCGCCCGGAGGGTTGATGTCCCACGAGTCCTGCGTCAGCGTGCCTTCGACCCAGCCGGGAATCTCGGCCAAGTGACCGCCGACCCAGCCAATCGTGTTCGATTTCGGATGGGCCTTCCAGTCGAGCTTATCGTCCGGAATGCGCTCCAGCGTCTTGCGCGTGCCAGCCATTTCCTGTTCAAATTCAGGCAAGATCATTTCAGCGATGCTCATGGAATACTCCTTGAAATTCGGGTAACCAAAGGATTTCTGACCGGGCACATAGATTACCGAGTTACTGTACGTTTGTCCATACCCACGACTATTCATTTTACCGCGCGAGGACCGCGCGTTTTTCGGTCATTTGCCCTTTCGGATGCGGTTACGAACCACGCTAGGTGGTGTGTTATACTGAGCCACCGAACACTCTGGCAGCAAGGGTTGCCGAGTACGCAAAACGAACCAGAGGTCGATTATGTCATTGCAGCCCGTGCACGCCCCGCGTTCCGATCGCCGACAGTTCCTCAAGTCCTCTGCCGCCCTGGCCGCGGGTGCGTTCGGCTTGCCGCTGTGGGTCTCGCGCAAGGCCTTGGCCGCGCCGGGAAAACCGGGAGCCAACGAGCGGATCCGTGTCGGCGCGATTGGCGTTGGCGGCCGTGCGAAGTTGCTTTTACAGCAACTTCCGGAGGCCGCCGAGATCGTGGCCCTGGCAGATTGCAATCTGCCTCGCGCCGAGGCATTTAAGGCTTCCGCCGGCGGCAACTGGCCAGTCTATCAAGACTATCGCAAAATTCTGGACCGCCAGGACGTGGACGCCGTGATTGTGGCCACGGGCGAGTTTCAACGCGTGCTGCCCTGTATCCACGCCTGCCAGGCCGGCAAAGACATCTATGCCGAAAAACCGCTGACGCTCTACGTGAATGAGGGGCGGGCGCTGGTCGATGCGGCGCGAAAATACGACCGCGTGTTGCAGGTTGGGACGCAGCAGCGATCGATGGCCATGAATCGCGTGGCGTGTGAGCTGGTTCGCAGCGGCGGACTCGGTAAGGTGCTCGAAGTTCGGGCGATCAACTACAGCGGTGCCGAGGCGTCGCCCAATCCCTATCCGGCCGGACAGCCCGTGCCCCCGAATTTCGATTGGAACATGTGGCTCAATCAAGCCGCGGAGCGTCCGTACCACCCGGACTGGATGGGTTGGATGCGGTGGCGAGATTTCGCCGGCGGCGAGATGACGAATTGGGGCGCGCACGGCGTCGATCAGATTCAATGGGCGCTCGGCATGGACGGCACCGGCCCGGTCGAGACGAAACCGCTTTCCGAAGGGCCGAACGGTCAAGTGTCGATGCGGTATGCCAACGGCGTCCGCGTGAACTTCGTCAGCGAGCATGGTCATGGGCCGATGGGCGGCGCGGTCTTCACCTGTGAAAAGGGGAAGATCGAAATCAATCGAAACAAATTCACTTCGAATCCGCTCGACATCGCGGAAGAACTAAAGAAAAAGGTCGACGTGGCCGAAGAGGAACGAAAGTGGAGCGATGACGTTGCGCTTTGGCAAGCGCGGTGGCACATGCAAAACTGGCTCGACTGCATCCACTCGCGCGAAAAGCCAGTCGCCGACGTGGAAATCGGACATCGTTCCGTGACGGTCTGCCACTTGGCAAACATCACCCGCGCAGTCGGGCGACCCCTGCGCTGGGATCCGGTGCGCGAGCAATTCGAAGGCGACGACGAGGCAAACGCTTTACTCGAGCGTCCGCGCCGCAACGGATTTGAACTTCCGGCAATCTAGAGCCGGTTTTAGCCGGCTCGGCTGTGCACGTCCGCTGCGAGATAGGCCCTAAGCCGTTCGAACTCGTCGTGGCTGTTGAAGTGCACCACGATCTGTCCGCGGCCGCCCGCCTTCTGCTTGATGTCGACCTTGGTGCCTAGCGCCACCCGAAACTCTTGTTCAAGTGCGGCGACCTGGTCGCGGCTTCGACGCGGCCCTTTGCCGCGCGCTGGGCTCGACTCGCCACCAATCACGGCGAGTGGCTCATGGTCGGCCTGATGGATTGTCAGTTGTACGAGCTCCTCGGTGGCTCGCACGCTCAATCCTTCTTGTTCGATCCGTCGGCAGAATGCGAGTTGTTCGCGTTCGTCGCCCAGGGGCAGCAGGGCTCGGGCGTGGCCTTGCGTTATCGCGCCGGTATGAATTGCCTGGTGGATTGGCTCCGGCAGTTCCAGCAGACGAATCAGGTTGGCGATGGTCGAGCGGTCGATGTTCAGCCGCCCGGCAAGCTCCTCCTGCGTACAGCCGTATCGTTCCAGGTACTGGCGAAACGAATGGGCCTTTTCCAGCGGATTGAGATCCTTGCGCTGCAGGTTCTCGACGATGGCCACTTCGCACATCTGGCGATCGTCGGCTTCGCGGACTTGGACTGGCACTTGCTGCCAGCCAGCTTTGATAGCAGCCCGCAACCGCCGCTCGCCGGAGATGAGTTGATAGCGCTCGCCGTGCCGTCGCACGACGATCGGCTGGATCATGCCGTGCTGTTCGAGGCTGTCTGCCAACTCGTCGATGGCGGTCGGTTCGAACTCGCGCCGCGGTTGGAACGGATTGTTCTCAATATCGTAGACGTGTAGTTGCAGCAGCCCACTGGCGGGAGCCGAATGGCTGTCGACCGGCGATTGAACGAGGTCGCCCGTTTCGGTGGTTCCCAACGGTCGTCCCAACAACGCTTCGAGCCCACGGCCCAGTCTTCTTTGGTTGTTCATGTTTTGAGCACCTCCAGGCATAGTTCAACGTAGGCCCGAGCGCCGCGGGCTCGGGGCGAATAGTCAATGACCGATACGCCGTGGCTGGGGGCCTCGGAAACGGCGACATCGCGCGGGATCACGGTTTTAAAGACGATCTCACCGAAGAAGTCGCGCACCTCCGCGTCGACCTCGCGGGTGAGTTCCAACTGCTCTTCATACATCGTCAGCACGATGCCCCCAAACTGTAGACGTTCGGGTTTGGAGTCCATCACGCGGCGAATGACTTCGATCATCTGGGCCAGCCCCTCCATCGCGAAGTACTCGCATTGGATCGGCATCAGCACTTCGGTCGAACTGGCCAACGCCGTTTGCGTGAGCTGGCCAAGCGAGGGTGGGCAATCGATGAGCACAAAGTCGTAGGCGCTCAGACCGCTCGCAAGATGCTGGCTCAGCGTGGCCGAATGGCTGACATCATGCGAGCTCAGCGCTTCGACGTCCTGAAAGCTACGGCTGCCGGGAAGCAGCTCTAGATTCGCAACCCCCGTCTGGCGCAGCGAGTCGCGTAGCGATTGTCGCGAGACCAACGGGTGGCAGCTGGTGGGCTGCTGTCCCAGCCCGGTGGTGGCGTTGCACTGCGGATCCAGGTCGACCAACAGGGTACGACGCCCTGAGTGCGCAAGCGCCGCCGCCAGGTTGACGGCGGTGGTCGTCTTGCCGACCCCACCTTTCTGATTGGCAACGCACAGGATTCGCCCCACCTTGGCACCCCGGCAATCCATTGCAAGTGAACGACACGCAGCGGGGCGATTGTAACTTCCGCGCGAAGTCGGCCAAATGTCAGTTCAGCGGCGCGACGCCTTGCTAGCACGGCCCGACCGTGCCGCCGGTTGTTTCACGTGAAACTGTGGCTACTGCGTTGAGTTTGGCGATCGGCAATTCCGGCCAGCGCTTCCGCCCGCCAGGCAACAAGCCGTACGATCGACCTGCCAGGTGCAGTTTCACGTGGAACGAGAAGCTCACTCGAGCGGGTTGATAACCAGGCCGCTGAGCAGCTTCGGATAAAAGTAAGTGCTCTTGGCCGGCATTCGTTCCTGGTGCTGGCTGATCGTGCGAATATCGTCCACGGTCGCCGGCATGACGAGCGCCGCCAACGGAAACTCTCCGCCGGCCAGGTTGTCGACGACTTCCTCCACCAGGTGCACGTAGCGGGGTTTGGGCCACTCGCCGCCGCCCAGCAGGTTCTCCACCACTAGCCGGTGCAGGATGCTAACGCCCAGATTGCGCCAATCCTCGCTGTGCTCGTCGGCCAACTCGGCCATCTTGGCCCTGCCGGCCGACGTGATCGTGGCCAGCGTCCAGGTGTCGTCGGCCTGGGTATACAGGCCTAGCGTTCCCTGGTCGGCCGTGGTTTCGATCTCCTCCCAGATTTCAGCAGCCCTGTCTCGACCTTTGCCCGCCGTGCGGACCTCAAAACAATCGCCCAGCGCGGCGGCAAGTTTCGCGGCGGTCAGGCCAGCGGTGCCGCGAAACAGGCGGTGCGTCGGCAACACCAGCAGGCCCGGGTCGCTCATGCCAATGCACATCATCAACACGAAATTGGCCGGATCGTGGGCTTCCAGCGGGCCGCGGTGGCTGGCCAACTCATCTCGGTAATTGCAGGCGGTTTCGTAGCGGTGGTGACCGTCGGCGATGAACATCGGCTTGCCGCCCATCAATCCGGTGACGGCCGATATGGTGGAGACATCGGTAACGGGCCACATCCGATGCATGACCCCGAGATGATCCGTTGCCTCTAACGCGGGCACGCCGGAGGCGGCCTTTTCGAGCATTTCCTGCACTTGCGAATTCGGATCGGGAAACAGGCCAAAGATCTGGCTCAGATTCGCCCGGCAGGCTCGCGTGAGCATCAAGCGATCCTGCTTGGGGCCGGACATCGTTTCTTCGTGAGGATAGATCTTGCCTTCGCCGAATCGTTCCAATCGGCAGCGGGCCATGAAGCCGCGCCGCGTGATCGTCTGACCGCCCGTCTCGAAGGTCTGGTGATACACGTAAAGCGTTGGATGCGGCTCGCTGAAGAGCAACCCCTCGCTCCGCCAGTTTCGCAGGAATTGAGCCGCCCGCGTGTAGCGGTTGTTGACGTCGCTGTCGCCGGGTTCATCGCGGTTGAGGATCAGGCGCACGACGTTGGCGGGGTGCTTCTTATAGAGTTCTTCCTGCAGGGCCGGGCCAATCACGTCATACGGCGGCGCAACCACGTCAGAGAGCGAGCCGACGTGACCCAGATCGTAACGGAGCCCGCGGAAGGCTTGGATTTCAGGCATGGATGGTTGGGCTTTTTGGAAAAGGGATGGCTGGAATGCGACCTGGCAGGAACCGGCAGCCGGTGACCAGCGAAAAACACAGGGCTTCGGTTGTTATCCCGAAGCCCTGTGAGATTGTCAAATCGTCGACTCGCCCGCGATTAGTACCGGTAGTGATCCGGCTTGTAGGGACCTTCGGCTGGTACGCCCAGATAATCGGCCTGGGCGTCGGTCAGTCTCGTGAGTTTGACCCCCAGCTTGCCAAGGTGCAGTCGAGCCACTTCCTCATCCAGGGATTTCGGTAATACGTGGACACCGACCGGGTACTTGTCGGTTTCATTCCACAGTGCCATCTGGGCCAGCACCTGGTTGGTAAACGAGCTACTCATAACGAACGACGGATGCCCGGTCGCGCAGCCAAGGTTTACCAGCCGGCCTTCGGCCAGAATGAGGATCGAATGACCATCCGGGAAGGAATAGCGGTCGACCTGCGGCTTGATCTCGACCTTTTTGACGTTCTTCTGACCGTTGAGCCAGGCCATGTCGATCTCCAGATCGAAGTGACCGATGTTGCACACGATCGCATCGTTCGGCATGGCTTCCATGTGCTTGCCGAGAATGATGTCGCGATTGCCGGTCGCGGTGACGAAAATCTGACCCTGTGGGGCGGCTTCGTCCATGGTTGTCACTTCGTAGCCCTCGAGCGCGGCTTGTAGGGCGATAATCGGGTCGATTTCGGTAATGATCACCCGGGCCCCCAACGACTTCATCGCGTGGGCACATCCCTTGCCGACATCGCCGTAGCCGGCCACCACAACAACCTTGCCGGCGACCATCACGTCGGTCGCGCGCTTGATGCCGTCGGCCAGCGACTCGCGGCAGCCGTAGAGATTGTCGAACTTGCTCTTGGTGACCGAGTCGTTGACGTTGATGGCCGGCATCTTCAACTGGCCCTTGGCATGCATCCGGTACAAGCGGTTGACGCCGGTCGTCGTCTCTTCCGAGAGGCCGCGAATCTCGGGCAGCAGCTCGGGGAACTTATCGTGCACCATGGCCGTGAGATCGCCGCCGTCGTCAAGGATCAGGTTTAGCGGCTTGCCACTGGGAAAGTGCAGCGTCTGTTCAATGCACCAGTCGAACTCCTCGCCCGTCATCCCCTTCCAGGCGAAGACGGGCACCCCCGTCTTGGCGATGGCGGCTGCGGCGTGGTCTTGTGTCGAGAAGACGTTGCAACTGCTCCAGGTCACTTCGGCGCCGAGCTCGATCAGCGTCTCAATCAGCACGGCGGTCTGAATTGTCATGTGCAGACAACCGGCGATCCGAGCGCCCGCCAGCGGCTTGGATTTTCCGTACTTTTCTCGCAACGCCATCAGGCCGGGCATTTCGTTCTCGGCCAACATGATCTCTTTGCGGCCCCAATCGGCCAACGATAGGTCGGCCACCTTGTATGGCAATTTCGTTTCGACTTGAGCCACGTGTATCTCCTTTGGCATTCAGACGTTGTGCACGGTTGTTAGCAGCGTGTCCGCTCCTGGGCTTCGAGTCACCCTATCATAGGGCAGCCGGCTGGGCACTGACAACCCGCACTTGCTGGCGGCGTTTTGAAGCTAACCGCGCGAATTGACGCTGGCAAACGCCTGCTTCGCCGCGGCGACGAATTGGCGCAGCAATTCTTCAGACTTTTTTCCCGGTGCCGTTTCAACACCGCTCGCCACGTCAACCCCCCACGGATGGACGGTCGCGATTGCGCGTGCGACGTTATCGGGCTTCAGCCCGCCGGCCAGCACGAGCGGCACACCAGCAAGTTTTTGGCGATGTTGTCGCACCAGGTCCCAATCAATCGTTTGGCCGGTGCCGCCCAGTTGGCCTCCGCGCGCGGCATCCAAAAGCAGCATTCGGGGCATGGCGTTCAGACGACGACAGCCGTCGAGGTATTCGCCGATCGACTGCAAATCATCTTCGCATCCCATCGCCTTCATGACGGGCAACGGACGGATCGAACGCACAAACTCCGGTGTCTCGCAGCCGTGCAACTGAATCAAATCGAGCGGCACGTTGGCCGCCATCTCGCGAATCTCATCGACCGGCGCGTCGACGAACACACCCACCCTGCAGATCCCCGGCGGCACGGCTGCGACAATCTCGCGCCGACGCTGGCGTGCAATATCGTGGACTGGACGAGTAGAAATTGATCCCGATCGCGTCGGCACCGGCTTCACACGCCAGGCGCGCGTCGTGGGGGTTGGTTACGCCACAGATTTTCACTCGGAACATATTCGACCCCAACAGCCCAACAAACTTGCAACGTAATTATAGCTTTTCCTCAAGATTGGTTTAGATGGCTTCAAGTCCACGCCACCGGCGCGTTGACGACGAAACTGGGACCGTGTACCCTTCACCCTGCGCATATGTCGCCAGCTTCCGCATGTCGAGCGCCGACCGAGTAATGTCAATCACCGACTCCGGCCGAAAGCGCGGCTGGGCGCTGCGCTGTTGCTTGTTTGCATACTTTTCTCAGGGACGAACCTCGGGGCCATTGAGCCGTCGCTTGTGGGTCGAAGCGTCGAACGCGCCGAGGCTGTTGCGGCGCTGGAAGCGGCTCGCGACGAAGTCCAAAAGGCGAAAACGGACGCCGCGTATGCCCATGCAAGGCTTGAGACGTTCTTGTCCAAGCACTTTGACACGCGGAGCCGCCCCGACTATCCGCCGCTGCCTGAATCGAACGGCGCTGGCGACCAGTCGCACTTGTCGCCCGACCCGCAAGCGAAGCAACTGGAGGGCGAACTCGATGAGTTGCAAGCCAAACGCCGGCAACTTCTGAAAACTCTGACCGAGGTCCATCCCGAGGTGGTCGAGGTCGACGACCAAATCGCGACCCTCGAATCACGCCTTAAATCGCTGGCCGCGCAAAACGCCTTGAAGCTGGATGATGCGCAGGCCGCTTCAAGCGCGCTCGATATGGGAGAATGGTCGGAATTCATCGACCGCCAAAAGCGCCAGTCCGCGGCCGACGCGGCCACGTACCAGCGGCTATTTGACCGTTGGGCGGCCGCCCGCAATGACCTCCAAGCCGCGCAAGAGGCGGAACTGGCGGCGGTCGAGCGACTGGCGGCCTTGCCCTTGGGCGCGCCGATTTCACGGCCCGCCAGCGATCCGTTGACCGCGAGCCAACACCCGCACCCGGCGTTGCCCGCGACACCAAGGCAAACACCGCCAGCCAGCGAGCAGCGGCCTGACCAGCCGCCGGTCGCTGCTTTGGCCGCCACTCCCGCGGCGTCGTCCCCCTCGTCAGGTACCCAGACGCTGGTGTTGGCCGCATTGGCCGTGGCCCTCTCGCTGGCCGCACTGGCCGCGGTGCGGTTGGCCCGTTCGTCGGCCGATCCACTCTTTGCCAGCGCCGACGAGGCGGCGGCGGCACTCGCAATTCCCGTCGTGGGCATCGTGCCAGCGTTGAGTACTGGCAGGATCGATCGCGCCGCGGTGCCGGTACGAAAAGTCTTGGTTTTGCTGGCCGAGGTCCTGCTCGCCGTACTGGTGTTTTCGGCCGTCGCATACGCCATCGAACACGCGGATGACTTGTTCCGCTTCTCTACCAATCCGGTGACAACGTTGCGCTCGTTGTTTGGCCTCTAAGCGGGGCCGGCATGCTGCGACGACCCTATGCACCCCCGGCCCACGTCGGTTCGGGGGAAAGTTCCGGCCAGTTCGCATCGCAGTACAGAGGGTTCCGCCGGGATGCCGAACCATTAAGAGTCGTGTTGTCGGCGACGTGTAAAGCTATTGCGGCCAGGGAATTTAGGGGACGCAGAAGATGTACGAGGAGTTTTTCGAATTTCACAGCCGCCCGTTCGCCATTGCTCCTCTGGCCAAAAACTATTTCCCGGCGGCCAGCATCGAAAACGCACGTCGTACACTCGAACGCGTGATTGAGCGCAGTGAAGGGCCGGGCCTGGTGATCGGACCGCCCGGAACGGGGAAGACTCTGCTGTGTCAGCTGCTGGCCGAAAAGTTTAACGGCCCGTTTAAAGTGGTGCTGCTCTCCTGTGGACGACTCAAATCGTGCCAGGCGCTGCTGCAGGCTGTCCATTATGAATTGAAACTGCCCTACCGTGGCTTGGACGAAGGAGAGTTGCGACTCTCCCTTGTGGACTACCTCGAACCGACGCCGGATGGTCCCGAGGGTCTGCTGTTGCTCGTCGACGAGGCGCACACCCTACCCTGGCGGCTGCTTGACGAAATTCGTCTGATCACAAACTTGGTCCGCGATGGAAGGCCGCGCGTGCAAGCCGTGCTGGCCGGCGGTCCTTCGCTTGAAGAGCGGTTTGCCAGTCCAAAACTGGCATCGTTCGCCCAGCGCGTCGCCGGGCGGTGCTACCTGGAGCATTTTGATCGCGCCGAGACAAGCGCCTACGTCCGCGCGCAAATTGCGGCTGCCGGCGGCGATCCGGCCGTAATGGTCGACGACGAAACGCTCCGGAGTGTTTTTCGCGCCACCGACGGAATTCCTCGCCTGATCAATCAGGTGTGCGATCACGCCCTGGTGTTGGCGGCGCTCGGCGGCCACACGCGACTATCGAGCGAAGCGATCGATGAAGCGTGGGCCGACTTGCAACAGCTGCCCTTACCCTGGTCTGGCGAGCCGTCGCACGACGACGCCAGCAGCCAGATCGTCGAATTTGGCCACCTAACCGACGATGTTGAGGCCATGCCCGAGGCGATTCCGTTTCGCGCGTGCGAGCCACAGCGGAATTTGCAAAGTCGGAACCTGCACCTGGCCACGCCTGACGAACAATTGGACGCAATCGCAGAGCAACTCTCCGAAATTGAAGACGACCGGATGGTTTCCGCGGCGACGGAAGTTGAGCTCGACTTTCCGGAGTTTGGCGATCCTTTCAGCGAGGAGTTCGCCGAGGAGGAAGTCGTGCTCGACCGATACCGCACGGGCGCGGAGATCTTTGCTGACGTGCCGCGCGTCAGTAGTTCTGAGGGGCGACAAATCGGGTCGCTGCTGCCACCGCTCGAAACGCCGAATCTGTGGTCGCGGAACGAGGACAAGGCCGCGGCCGCAATCTTCCTTTCGACCGAAGTCGAGCCCGCCGATGCCGGGGTGCTGTCCGAGACGGTCACGACCGCCAACGTGGTCGACACCAACGAAGTTGAGTTTTCACCCGCCGCGGATCCGGTTCTGCCTGAGGAAGCCGCATTGAGCGAACCGAGCGTGACCGACACAGCGGAACCGAGCGCGTCGGACGCGCCGCCACGTGAATCCGCCGTCGAAACCCCGGCACCGCGTCCCGTCGACGACCGTTCGCGTATCGTCGCCGCACGGCCCGCAATCGTGGTCGAAGAGGACGCGCCCGCGCGCACAGTGCCGATGCAACCTCGACGTAGTGAGTTTCGACAGTTGTTTTCGAAGTTGCGACGCGGGTAAGCCCTGCGCGGAGAGTATCTCGGATGGGACGAATGTTGGACGCGCTCAAGACGCTCGACGCTCGCGCCCACGAACCGGCCATGGAGTCGCCTCCCGCGGATCCGCCCGCGCCGCAGGTATCGTGGGAAGCCGTACTCGACGAGACGGCCGGCTTGCTCGACCAGGCCGCGGAGACGGTCGCGCCAAGCGAGAGCGAGCCGCTCGCCTCACCTCCGGTGCGTCCGGCGCTTCCAACCGCCCCGTTCGAAAGGTGCGTGCTGCCGATTTCGCCCAATCCGGCCGACTACTACCTTGAGATGGCCACCCGGATTGGCGATCAATTGTCGGCGAACTATAGCAACGTCCTGTTGTTCGTGGCGGCCGATCGGTGGGTTGAGCCAAACTTTTCGATGACGCAACTGGCCCAGTGCTTCTCGCTGCACTCCGCCGCCGACGTGCTGCTGGTGGACGGAGATTTGCGAAATGGACGTCTCTCGAAGACCGTTTCGCGACCCGGGCCCGGCATGATCGAGGCCATGCTCGGAGAGGTGCCTTGGCCGGATATCATTCATCCGACGAATGTGGCGAAAATCGATTTCGTGGCGCGGGGAAACGGCCAGGTCCCCACGTTCGAACGGCCGCAGTTCGGTTGGGGGGCCCTCCGTCCCTTGTATCGCACCGTGCTGATCGGCTTGGCCAACCAGGCCGAGCCCGAAACCGGCTGGCTGGCGGCGCGCTGCGACGCGGTCTACTACGTGCTTTCACGCCCCCATACGCGGCGCGCCAATGCCAGCGCGACAATCAACGCGCTGCGGGCCAGCGGCGCGAACGTAGCTGGTTGCATTGTCGTAAACGACTAGACGCGAAACGCCGCATGGGCGAGATTCGGTAGTGTCCTAATAGTGTGGTGGTTCCGAATTGGGACCGACATTTGCGCATTTAAATTGCCCAGCCGCCGCCTCCGAACGATATTGCCAGCAACAGCGCCAAGACAATCAAGATGAAGACGCTGCACCCGACTGAGGTTCCAAGCCATGGGCGACCGAAAAGTGCGCCAATCGCAGTGAACGGAGCTGCTATCCGCACGCAATATAGCGGCATCAGAATCCCTTGGTATGGACCTTGCTTGAATGAAGCGGCATGAACCGTCCAGGCTGCGAACCACACACCGAGCCAGAACACGGCAAAAGCAATCCGCTTGAGAGTGAATTGGCTCATATGGCGATTCTACCGCGCATGAAAAAGCCCCGGCAGGGGGCCGGGGCGTGTGAGATAATCCGTACGATTTAGTCGAATCCTGGATCGAGCTTAGCGGGGCGAGTTTTCAGTGCCTTCGCCAGCCGCTTGACAGTAATGTGAGTCGGCGCATGTCGCCCTTGCTCAAGTCGCGAAACATGGCTTTGTGGGATGCCGGCTAGTTTCGCAAGTTCTTCCTGGGTCATATTCAGCTTCTCGCGTCTCCGCCGAATTGCGTTCCCAACCTGCTCTCGGTAATTGTCTACCTTGGCACGGGCTCTCTTGTCGATGCCTAATTCAAGATTTACCGCCTTTGTTCCGTCATTGGGTGGCCAAATCAGCTCGGCTACAGCATCAATTATCTCGCGGCGCTCCCGTTGTGTTCTGGCGCGACCGAAATAGTCGCGGAGCTGCTGAAGTTGTTCCAGCTTATCACTAGGCAAACTAATCAGACGCTCGGCGCCTTTCTGCACAAATCTCTTTCGCTCTGTAGTGACTGACATGATTAATTCCATCTCCGTTGGTGGAGTCGCAACTTTACCGAGTGCGATGTTTCGACTTCGGGTGAGTCGCAATTCCTTCCTGCAATTGGCCATCGAGATACCTCGCGAGCCGATCGCGAAGGATGATCACGATGTATGGTGGTGACCTTCCCCACGATTCGTGGCGCGCGACAGAACTGGCATAATGCCGGTGAAAGGAGCGTGTCATGGGTCGTCGAGTGTATTCGCGTGAGTTCAAGGTGTCGGCGGTCAAGTTGGTGAACCAGCAGGGCTATACGGTCGTGGAGGCGGCCAAGAGCCTGGGCGTGGACGCCGCCTCGATCCGCAATTGGCTGAAGAAGTTCGGGCCGGAAGTGGGCGTCAGCGCGAGCGGTGACTCGGCTTTGCGGGCGGAACTGCGGCGGCTGCGGGAGGAGAACAAGCGGCTCCTCATGGAGCGTGAGATTTTAAAAAAAGCGACGGCCTTCTTCGCCAAGCACCAGCCCTGAGATTCGCGTTCATCAAGGATCACATGCGGGAGTTTCCGGTGAACGTGATGTGCCGAGTTTTGCAGGTAACCAGGAGCGGTTACTACGCCTGGTGGAAGCGTGCGCCGAGCGTAACCGCCGAGCGGCGGGCGAAGCTGACCGACCAGATCCGCCGCGTGCACGAGCGGAGCCGCGCGGTGTACGGCTCGCCGCGCGTGCATCGCGACCTGATCGCAGAAGACGTTCGCTGCTCGAAGAACACGGTGGCCAAGCTGATGCGTGCCGCCGGTCTGCGTTCGAAAATGCATCGCCGGTTCCGCGTCCGGACGACCGAAAGCCGTCACGCCCATCCGATCGCTCCGAACCGGCTGAATCGGGCGTTTTACCAGCCGCAGCCCGATCGGGCCTGGGCGGCCGACATCACGTACGTCCGCACGGCCGAGGGCTGGTTGTACTTGGCGGTGGTGATCGACTTGTGTTCGCGGAAGATCGTGGGCTGGGCCACCAGCGATTCGCTGGCTGCGGACTTGTGCTTGCGGGCGCTGCGGTTGGCGATCGAGCAGCGGCGGCCGCAGAACGAGGTGTTGCATCACAGCGATCGGGGCGTGCAGTACGCCTGCGACGACTACCAGGGCTTGCTCACGCGGTATGGCCTGCAAGCCAGCATGAGTCGCCGTGGCAACTGCTACGACAATGCCGTCGCGGAAAGCTTCTTCGGCACGCTGAAGACGGAGCTGGTGTATCACGAACAGTACACGACTCAAGAGGTCGCTCGACAAAGCCTGTTTGAATACATCGAAGTGTTCTACAATCGTCGTCGGAGTCATTCGTCGCTGGGGCACTTGAGCCCGGTGGAGTACGAAGAAAGCCTCGCCAGCGGCGCCCCAGCCTTCCGGCGGACTCTGGCAGATACCGCTCTCCAAGCATCATCCGCCCACGAGCACCGCGACCGCGCAAGACCCGCGAAGGGTCTCGCGGGTCGCCAACCCAATACCCCAAACTCAAACCCAATGTCCAACAAATAACCCCACAGCGCGCCCACCAAACGTGGGTAGGTTCAGTGGCGTTTGGTCGTTCCTCTCCTTTTTGTACGTCTTTAAGATCACGATTTCATTCCGCTCAGGGAGATGCGCAAAAAACACCCTGAGGTTTATATTTCCCAACAGTCCTCCGCGCTCGCGCAATTCAAAAAATTCGTGAAAACTGCGGATGTCCAGATCGCAGGTTTCTTCAAGATTTCCAAAATCAACCAAACGCTTCTCGATGTCCACGATATGCTGATATTTGCCATCGTTTTTGAGAATCGTTCGGCCTTCTTTTTGCGCGTAGCCAATTACGCGCACGGTCTTTTTGGGCATGGGAACGGCGGCATCAAACCGAATCCGCTGACTGTCCCCTTCCCTCGGCGCGACCATCTTGGTACCCCCTTCAATATCGGAAGGCATGTTGCTCCTGCTTAACTGAAATATACAACAATATACAAACCATGTCCAGTGCTGCCCATATGCCGCTTTTACCCGCATAGCACTGCCTCAAACAGCTCATCAAAGCTCCACACGTGCCCAGCAATTCCAGCCATCATAGCAGCGGTGCCCCGCTTCTGGCCGCTCTTGCCCGGCTTACGAGTCTGCCAGCAATAATTGTAATAGGCCGCGAACATTGCAAAAGCACATTCCAGGTTCCGAAGCTTCTTGGAGAAGCACAGTGTCAATCGGTTAAGCCGCTTCATGAAGACCCGCTGGGTACCGTTCAGTCGCTCTACGTGGCTCGTGCATATCGTCCGCCGGTTCCGGCCGCTTATCCCGCGAACGCCAGTCCGCTTCGTGCCGACCATTTCGGACGGCGTGTAGATCATGCTGGCGTTGCGGTACTCTTTGATTATCGTGCCGTACTTCACGTAAGGTCCAAACGCCAGGTCCACCGCTTCCGGGTAGGCCGAGAATCCATCGGTCGAGATTTGCACGATTGGCCGATATCCGGGCTTCGTATAGCTCTGGTCGTCGCTCTGGTGCGGCTTGGGAAACGTTAAGCGGCTCGCAACGTCCATCATGAAGCGACGGGCATTGTCCGCCGAACGTTTGCCAATCAGGAACGCGGGCAGAAGCTTCGTTTTCTGGTCAATGCAGGTCCACAAATAAATGTCGCCAATATCGCTCGACCTAGTACGTTCGGTCATCGTGAGGCGAGACTGTTTCTTGCCAACGAACGTCCACTGTTCGTCGAATTGCAGGTGACTCAGTTGTAGGCCCTGCATGCGATCGTCTAGGAACCGCTTGCAGGCATCGCCGAAGAATACGATCAGCTTGCAGAGCGTATCACGATGGACGCCTGTAGTCCGCTCCGTGGCTCGAATGCTCATGCCTTCCGTCAGCAGACGTAAGGTCAGCTTGGCGGTTTCCACGGGCACGCGCATCTCGCCAAGCGGCTTGGCATGTTCTTCCGTCCAACGCTTGCCGCACAATGAACACTTAAACCGCTGGATTCCCTTGCGGTCTTTGCCGTATTTCTGGAACGTCGCATGAGCACAAGCAATCATCATCGCGGGTAGCCTTTGTTGCGGCTTCCGCTAGAATTGGCTTGTCACAGCAGCCTAGCGAGAGCCTGGTTGTTTGTCCCCCGATTCAGCCTGCCAGGGCCGAGTCGGGGTTTTTTATTGGGATCATTACTCCCAATCACTACGATTTATTGTAGCAACAAATAATTAGGATGCAATAGCCTTGCGGGGATATTTTTTGTTGCTATGATAAATCGCATGGAAACTACATCTAGGGGAAGGCCCCCCAAAGAGCCAGACGAGCGAAAGAGCGCGGAACTGCGCATCCGCCTTACTGAGCAAGAGCGAGCTGAGCTAGACGCCGCAGCCGGTGCGAACACGTCTACGTGGGCTCGGGAGATACTGCTTAAGGCTGCGCGAAGAAAGCGCTAGCGGAGAGCGTGAGAATCGAACTCAGGCAGCGGATTAGGCCGCTCCCTACGGGCGTTTATAAAACACCTGCGCCGCCAAGACGCGGGCCGCTCTCCCATTGAGCGACCGATTAAACGGCGGAAAAGATTGGTTACATGCCCCTACTGACATCACACTCAGGCGTCAGGTTCGGAAGGACGACGAGAAATGTCCACGAAAGCCCAGCGTAAGGCCCGCAGACGTGAGCGCAAGCGACAGAGCAATAAGCAGGCACCCAACAATCAGGAGGCCCCACCAGCGCCACCCGCTGAGCCTCTGGCCCCAGAGAAGTCTGTCAATGCAGAGAAACCCGGCGACGATGATGACACAACCAAGCCCGATAGAACCAAGAAACAGCCAAAACGGCGATTTGGTCGCTATGCGTTCTGGCAGCTCATATTTTCCGCCAGTTTGGTGATTTTCACGCTGGGCCAAGTGATAGTCGGCTATTGGCAATGGGACGCCACCGACAAGCAATGGGAGGTCATGCGGCTGGACCAGCGGCCATGGCTGAGCTTTGATGTGCCGGAAATCGCTCCACCAGGAATTCCAGATACAATTCATGGGACAATTCAGCTCAAAAATGTAGGCAAGACGCCGGCCATCGTCACTGGTTATGCCGTGGCCGTACAAATCAAAGTCAGCGATGGCGGCCAGATAGTCTTTCAGAACGATGATGTGCTGGCGCATTACCCGGATCTCGGAATCGATATCGATAATATCTCTACCGCGCTGCATACAGCAGCCAACGCAACACAGCATCAAGCCGTTCTCGCACCGGGCGCATCGACGACATACAACGTCATCGATACGATGCCGCTGAACGACGAAGATATCGGGGTGCTGTCTGAAAACGGGGTGATCATAGTGATCGCCTACGCCGAATATCTCGACACGTCCAAGAGCCCCCATAAAACCAGGACCTGCTTTGTCTACGGGTACGATTCCGGAAAATGCCGAATGCATCCCCAATACAATTACATGGACTGATGCAAAAACAGCCCCAATCACGGCCCTCACCGGACCTCCCATCCGACCACCTCACTGTTAGGACACCACCCGAGATTCTCGTCGGTGGTGCGACCCGCCCCCGTGAACTAGAATTCAGAGCCCATTCGAAGTACCTTTCGCAACGACTGTTTGACGAGGATCTTGATGCGCACGTTCTTGGTTACCGGCGGTGCCGGCTTTGTTGGGTCTCATATTGCCCAGGGACTTCTCGCCCGTGGCGACCGTGTGCGCGTGCTCGATAATCTGTCGACGGGTAGCCGGGCCAACGTCGAAATCCTTGGCAGCGACGTCGAGTTCATCGAAGGCGACATTACCGACCCGCAGACCGTGGCCAAGGCCGTCAAGGGAGTCGATTGCGTCTTTCACGAGGCGGCGCTGGCTTCGGTGCCGCGCAGCGTTGAACATCCGCTGGCAACGCACGCCGCTTGCGTGACGGGCACCTTGATCGTGCTGGATGAAGCACGCAAGGCGGGCGTACGACGCCTCGTCTATGCCGCCTCAAGCAGTGCCTATGGCGATCAGCCGACTTCCAGCAAGCGCGAATCGGATTTGCCGGCGCCGATTTCTCCCTATGGCGCGGCAAAGTTCGCCGGGGAATCGTATTGCGGCGCGTTTACCGCCACCTACGGTTTCGAGACGGTCGCGATTCGGTATTTCAACGTGTTCGGGCCGCGACAGGATCCCCATAGCCAGTATTCGGCGGTGATTCCGCTATTCATTACCGCCATGCTCGCCGGACGCCAGCCAACCGTCTATGGCGACGGCCATCAATCGCGCGACTTCACGTATGTCGACAACGTCGTGCACGGCAATTTGCTCGCCGCCGACGCCGACCCCAAACTCGTCGCCGGACGCGTATTCAACGTGGCCAATGGTCGTACAACCAGCTTGCTGCAATTGCTCGATAATCTGAATTCGCTGCTGGGCACCAGCATCAAACCGGTTCACCAGCCGCCGCGAGTTGGCGACGTGCGCGAAAGCCTGGCCGATATCACGCGGGCTCGTGCGTGCCTGGCCTACGATCCGCAGGTGAGTTTCGCCGAGGGGCTTCGCCGATCGATCGAGTACTACCGCACCATCGCCGGCAGGTAAGCAGTTTTCCCGCCACCTAGCGGCGCCCCAGCGGCGGCTTGTGGCACAGGAAGGCCAGATAGCCGGGAGGAAACTTCAGCGTGTCGTAGCTGCGCAAGCTTCGCACGCGAAACCCAATGCTTCGTAGCGGTTCGAGTAGTTCGTTTCGCTCGTACAGCCGCAAACGGTGGATTTCCTGATCGCGGCGATAGTGCCGTCCGTCGCGGCGAAAAGTTGTGATTCGCCGGGTGAGCGACTTTCCCCGCGAGTCCTCCCGGCCATCGTAGAGACAGGCCCAATTGTTTTGGTCCGTGTAGGCGCGGTGATGACCGCCGGGAATGCGGCCGACGAGCGCCACGTCGAACAGGAAGACTCCACCGCCGTCGAGCGCCGAGTAGACGCGGCGAAACACTTTTTTCAGTCCTGCCAGCGAGTTGCGTTCGTCGAACAGGTAGTTGAAGATTTCGCCGACCGCCGTGACTACCTGGCAATTTGGGATCGCGGCATCGAGAAACGACCGGCAGTGAAATTCGCCGGCCGGCGCGCGTGTCTTTGCCAGCCGCACCATTGCCGGCGAAATATCATAACCGACGATTTCGTAGCCGGCGTTGCTCATGGCCGCCGCCTGAATGCCGCTGCCACAGCCCAGTTCGACAATCTTTCCGCTGCGAATGCCACGACGCGCCAATTGCTGGCAGAGAAACCGCGCCGCGGCTTCGGCAAAGCTGCCGAACCCCGCGTCGTGAACGTACGCCAAGTCAGCGTCATAGGCCTTCTCGGCCCCGCGGCGTGTGGGCATGTGCGCTATCTCCTGGTGAAGATAGCATACCAGACGCCAACCAGGCTGACGCCGATTGCCAAGGTGACAAAAGTCGTGGTGTAGGGGGGCCAGCCAATCGCCTTGCTGAACTCCACCATCCGGCCGATGAGCGGATTGCCCACGAACATCCCCGTATCGAGCATCGCCAGCATCAAGGTCGTGCCCAAACCGCGGTAACGGCTGGGAAACGACGTGCTTCCTTTAGCCGTGACACTGGGGAACAGCACGGCGTGCGATATTCCCGCAAACACGCCCGGAATTGCCAGGCCCCATTGGGTCGTGACGGGCAGATACAACAGGAAGCTCACCGCCAGCGAAGCGAGGCCGATGTAGATCATGGGGCGCACACCCACCGTGTGCGGCAAATTGCGGGTGAGCATGCGGGCGACAAATGCCGTTCCGGCATAGGCCAAAAAGAACGTGCCCGTATGCTCGATGCCGCACTGTTCGATGAACGTGGGAAGAAACGTGGTGGGAATCACCAATCCGATGCCCATCACGATTGCCAACACCATGACGCTTCCCGGATGGTAACGCCCGAGTAACCAGACGAGCGGTGGGCGCCGGCGCCGGCGAGGTCGCGGTTCGTTGCGCGTCGCCAGTTCAGCGCAGACGAACGAGATGACACCAAGCACTGCCGCGACCAGGAACAGGGTATTGAGGTCGCTTCGCGTGATCGGCTCATGACCGCAGAAAACGTCGCCCAGCAGGGGACCTACTGCCATGCCGATGAAGCCTGAGGTGCCCAGCATGCCGATGACCTCGGCCGTACGAGCCAGCGGCAGTTTGCGAGAAATGCTAGTGATGGACGACCCTAGCACGCCCGCGATGCTTGTGGCATAGCAGACCCTCAATAGGAAGATCGCCGGACCGTGGACGTTGTTGATCGACAGGTGCGCCAGCAGCGACACGACAAATGCGGCGCTCGACCACAACCAAATCCGTCGCGGACCAAAATGATCGATGCCGAAGCCTTGAAAAAAGCGCATCAGCAGACTGCCGACCATGCCCACGCCGGCAATCAGGCCGACGTTCCATTCCGTCCCGCCCAGATACAACACGAAATCGGCATACCGATACATCAAGGCCATCGCTACAGTGAAGGCCGAGTTGCCGATGTAAGTGAGCCAGAAGGTGCGCCCGTAAATCGGCGAATCATCGCGCAAGCGCGACGGTTTGAGACGCTGATCGGTCGTGACAGAAGGCACGACGGTTTCCGCGGAAACGCTCATGGAGGCGGGCAAAATCGTGGATCGGTGCTGCGGGCAACCTAAGATTGTAGATGGCCGCCCATGCCGCGAACAGGGATGCCCCCGATTTGGCAGCTTCGGCGGGGCCAAAACAGGCGCTTGTACTCGAGGAATCGACGCCCGATTTGCCGCGACGCTGGAAGTATTTGGAAATGGTGCAATGGCTATCGACCCCCCCGCCACACTGGTCACCCTGGCGACCTACAACGAGATCGAGAATCTGCCGCGGCTGGTCGACGAGATCCTAGCGGTGGCTCCCCAGGTCGACGTTCTGGTCGTGGACGACAACTCACCGGACGGCACCGGCCAGTGGTGCGACGAGCGTGCGGCAAATGTTTCGCGGCTGCATTGTCTGCATCGGCCCGGCAAGTTGGGGCTGGGCACTGCGACGATCGCGGGAATGCAATATGCCATTGAACACGGCTACCGTTATGTGCTGAACATGGACGCGGATTTCAGCCATCATCCGCGTCATCTGCCAGCTCTGCTGGCCGGCATGCAGCATCCCGACGGTTCACCGGCGGCGGATGTGATGATCGGTTCGCGCTACGTCGCCGGCGGGGCGATCCAGGGATGGCCCTTCACGCGCCACCTGATGAGCCGCACCGTCAACGCCTACGCGCGCTGTTTGCTGGGCTTGCCGGCCAAGGACTGCAGTGGAGCATTTCGCTGTTATCGCACCTCGCTGCTGCGGCACGTCGATTTCTCGGCCATTCGCTCGCGAGGCTACTCGTTCCAGGAAGAGATCCTCTGGCGACTCAAGCGGTTGGGTGCCTCGATCGGCGAAACACCGATCACCTTCGCCGACCGCGAACGCGGCACGTCAAAAATCAGTTCGCGCGAGGCATTTTCCGCAATGGGGATTATCCTTGCGCTGGGTGCCCAAAACTGGTTGGCGCCGCGGCCGCGAGCTTCCGCCGGCTAGGGTTTCCAAACACCCGATCCCGCGGGCTGGTACAATTTGGATTGCGAAGTTTCATCGAACCGGTTGGGTGTCGCACCGACCAACACGTCTCACGCGAGCCAGCATGTCCGTTCTCGTTACCGGCGGTGCCGGCTTTATCGGCAGCCATTTCATTCAGCGGCTGCTCGCATCCGAGCCAGAAGCGCGGATCGTGTGTCTCGATAGTTTCAACGACGACTACGATCCAGCGCTGAAACGACTCAACGCGGCTGCGTTCGCAGGTGACCGTCGGGTGACGGTTGTCGAGGGTTCGTTTTGTGATCCGAAGCTCGTCAACGACTTGTTTCCGCGGCACGGGTTTCGCCAGATCGTTCATCTGGGCGGATATGCCGGCGTGCGCGCCAGTCTAACGCGGCCCCTCCAATTCGAGGAAGCGAACATCCGCGGCACGTTAGTGCTGCTCGAGGCCGCGAAAGATCGTTCGCTCGACCGTTTCGTCTTGGTCTCTTCGTCGACGGTCTATGGCGCGGGGGCGGAAGTTCCCTTCCAGGAAGACGTTCCACTAGGAATTCCATTGAGCCCGTATGGCGTGACGAAACAAGCCGCCGAGACGTTGGCCTCGCACTTTCACCTGATGCACGGAGTGCCGACGGTCAGCCTGCGGCCCTTTAGTGTTTACGGACCGCGCATGCGTCCCGATCTGGCGATCCATGTGTTTGCCACGGCCATCGATCGCGGGGAACCGATTCCACTATTTGGCGACGGCAGCTATCGCCGCGATTTTACGCACGTGAGCGACGTTTGCTCCGGACTCCTGGCCGCGCTCACATCCGCGGGCATCGCTGGCGAAGCCATCAATCTGGGGCATCACGAACCGATTGCCGTCATCGACCTGGTGCGGTTGCTCGAAGAGGAACTTGGTCAAAAGGCCAAAATTGACTTTCACCCGGCCTTCGCCGGAGACATGCCGGTGACATGTGCCGATTTGACGAAGGCCCAACGCTTGCTCGGATATCAGCCAGGCGTTTCGATCGCCGACGGGGTTCGCGACTTCGTCCGTTGGTTTCGCAATCGCTAGCCCCAGCGCAAAGTGAGGGGGCGCCACGTGGGCCGTGACGCCCCCTGAAGATCGTTGCCGTTTTTCATGCCGGCAGGGTCTACTTCTCGCCCATCAGCTTGGCAACCGAGGGCTCAATCGACTCTGCCCAAATCTCGTAGCCCTTTGGGCTGAGGTGCAGCAAGTCGGGCATGATTTCGCGGGTCAGCGTGCCGTCTTCCGTGAGGAACTTGGGGCCGATGTCGAGGTAGTACACCATCTTGTCGTCGGCCAGTTTCGAGGCGATCTCGCTCGCCTTGGCGTTCTTTTCGCGTTGCGGCCCCGGCTTCTCGTTGCGGGGAAAGATGGCCAAAATCAGGATCTTGGTATCGGGAAGCTTGTTGCGCAGTTTCTTGACGATGGCCTCGATGCCGGCGCCAATTTCCTCAGCCGTGTTGTCGTTGCCGCCGGAGTTGTTGGTGCCGATCATGATGACGGCCAGCTTCGGCTTGATGCCGTCGATGTTGCCGTTGTCGAGACGCCACAGCACGTGCTGCGTGCGGTCGCCGCCAATGCCCAGGTTGACTGCTTTGCGGGGACCGTAGTACTTGGCCCATACATCCTTGCCGTTGCCTTCCCAGCCTTGGGTAATCGAGTCGCCGATGAAAATCAGGTCGACGTCCCCTTGGCTCACTCGCTCGTTGAAGCTGTTGTGGCGGTCCAGCCAGCCACCTTCGCGGGGAACTGGTTGAAGCGTCGTGGGCAGGTCATCGGCTTCGGCGGTGCCAACCAGGGTGGCAAGGACGAGTCCGCAGGCAAACATCAATGGAAGACGTAACGCGAATCGCATGGTGGCTACTCCAGGGCGTGGATTCAGGAGGGTGAACGCGAGGCAGCGGGGTCGGCGACCCGAGGACGGGCGCTGCCGGGCCGTCCGCGGCGCGTGGGACCTTAGGATAGACCGCCGCAAATGCCCTGAAAAGCCGCCACCGGCGAAAAGCGGCCGAGAGATGTCGGAAACGACATAAATTCGGCACGGGTCCAATCCTATCCGTCGAGGCGGACGGCCGATATAATGGCGCAAATTTGCGCCGATCGGGCCGGACTGGGGTGGCTCGGCGCAAAAAAAAGAGGGCTCTTGCTCGCCGGGGCAAGAACCCTCCGCATTGGCTGTCCGGGGTTGGCAACTTAGGTTTTGCCGGCACCGGAGACCCACAGCCGTAAGAACCGTATCGGGCTAGCACCAACAGAAACTTTAGCAGGCCGACTGTCGCCCGCGCACTCCATCGATTCAAACCGTTTTTTTTACCTCGCAGGAAGCATCACGCTGGATCGAACCAGCTGAGACGTCTATGAAAGTCGCTAAACTCGCCCTTGAAGACGGAACCGTTTTCACCGGTCAATCTTTTGGTGCCCAAGGAGAAGTCGACGGCGAAGTTTGCTTCAATACGTCGATGACCGGGTATCAGGAAATCCTCACGGACCCCAGTTATCGCGGCCAAATCGTCACGATGACCTATCCCGAAATCGGTAACTACGGGGTCAACGAAGAGGATGTCGAAAGCGCACGCCCCCACCTCGCCGGCTTCGTGGTCCGCAACCGCAGTAACGTTGCCAGCAACTTTCGCTCGGCGGGCCGACTCGAAGAGTATTTGGCGAAGTTTGGGGTCGTCGGTATGACGGGCATTGACACCCGGGCCCTGGTTCGCCGCATCCGCCAGCACGGCGCCCTCAAGGGGGTGCTGTCGACCACGGATCTCGACGATGCGAGTCTGGTGGCCAAGGCCAAGAGCAGCCCCGGTTTGGTGGGCCGCGACCTGGTGAGTGAAGTCGTGCCAACACAGGCCATCCATTGGACGGAGCAGCTCAGCGCGTGGTCGAAGTTGCCCGTGCCGGGCGAGCCGACCGGACGTGCCGAATCTGGCCAACAGCGGCACATTGTGGCACTCGACTACGGGATGAAATGGAACATTGCCCGCCACCTTTGTAATCAGGGCTGCCAGGTAACCGTGCTACCCGGCACAAGCACCGCCAGCGAGGTGCTGGCGCTCCGGCCCGACGGCGTGTTTCTTTCCAACGGCCCCGGCGATCCTGAACCGCTGGAGTATGCGATTGCCACGATTCAGAGTTTGTTGGGTAAGACCCCGGTGTTCGGCATCTGCCTGGGGCATCAGCTGTTGAGCCTGGCGTGCGGAGCCGAATCGTTTAAGCTCAAGTTTGGTCACCGTGGAGCGAACCAACCGGTGCAGAATCTGCAAACCGGCCGCGTGGAGATTACCTCGCAAAACCACGGGTTTGCCATTCGCGAGGACAACCTGCCGGCCTGCCTGGAAGTAACGCATCGCAATCTCAACGATCAGACGATCGAAGGGGTGCGGCACCGCGAGTTGCCGGCCTTCAGCGTGCAGTACCATCCCGAAGCGTCGGCCGGCCCGCACGACAGCGACTATCTGTTCGACAGCTTTTGGGAATTGATCGACGCCTGCGGCTAGCGGCTCATTCCTCAAACAGTACGCACAGCACGTCGACCGCCGCCAATGCTCGTTCCGGGCTGCGCGATTCTCCTTCCGAGAAGTCGCCGCAGATGGCCAGCGTACAACGCAGGTACTGTTCGCGGGTTTGCTCAACCAGCTCGGGCTCGAGTTCCGAAGCGGTCAGGGGCCACAGCACTTCCAGTTCCGCCAATGCGCTGGTGTCTCCGGAGATGGCGGCGAATACCAGGTCGTCGATTCGTTCGAGCATCTCCAGGATTTCGGCCGGCTGTTCGGCCAACTTGTCCGCCAGCGTATCCAGCTGCTTGGCTCGCCCCGCGTCTTCGACCATCACGCTCGACTGATGCGCCGGATGAGCCTGGTCGGCGCGCTGTTGCGAGTGGGTGTCCGTGCGACGCTTTTTGCGTGCCGGTTTGGCAGGCTTTGGCTTGGACCCAGGGTTCGGCTGGGCGTGGCCTGCCCCCAGTGCCCTTTGCAATGCATCGCCTAGCTGATCCAAATCGTCGCAACTGAGCCCAGGGCGCGATTGCTCGAGCTCCGAGGCCAGCACGGAGAGTTTTCCCGAATGAAGAACCCCCGCGATCCAGGCGGCCCAGCCTTCCCAACCAACATTTGTCGACAACACGTCGTCGAGACGCACCAGCGTGACGCCCTGGCGACCCACGAAGCGCCACGTTGATTCATCAGGCGGCAGGGCCAGCAATCGAACCGGACGGCTGGGCGAATATTTCAGACCCGTGCTGAACGAAAAGCCGGGGCGACATTCGACCGGCAGCACGTCAAACAGTCCCGCGATCAGCTGTTCACACGGCGTTTTCGAATAGATCGCCAGGCGATCGCTGGCCAACGCCGCTTGCACGAGCGTGGCCATGGCGGCCGGACCAGGATCGCGGGCCAGCTGCGCAATCAGCCCCAAGTCGACGACCGGCGCTCGGCCGCCCAAGTGCAGCGGATCGAGCGTCTCAGGAACGTTCTCGTGGACGCAGAGACTGCCGCTGGCCGCCGCGGCTCGCAGAATTGCAAATGGATTGTTCGCAAACTTCGTCATCAAGTCCGGCGGTACGACCAGGAACTGCGTGTAGATCGATTCGCCGCGACCGCTATACTCCGCGCCGGCGCGGGTCGTCCGCGAGATGCAAAACGAACCGCTCGACAATTGAAAGAAATTCGCGCTCGAGCGTTCGCCCGGCAGTTCGAGCAGCGAACCGTGCGACGGGGCCCACAAGGATATCTCGCGCGCGTCGGCCTCGGTGAGGTTCGGGCTCCGACTCAGCAGTTGGTAGCCTTCGGCCCGGTCGGTTTTGGCGGATGTGAAAACGGCTTGTTCTATAAGCACGGGCTGTCTCGCTGAAGGTCTGTCTCGGCGTCGGCTCACCGTCGGGCCAGTCCCGGCGAGTCAAAAACGTATGCATCGGTCTGACCACGCAAGTTACGAACGCAAGCTGTCGACGAGCCATTCAAACGGCTCGATGATTCCTCGAGGCTCGACGCGAAGCGGAACCTTTTGCTGTCCGCCTCCGCGCACGGGGCGAGTGGCGCACGCTCCGGCAACTCCCGCCGCAAAAAAGCGGTGACGCTGAAACTTCTGCTGGCAAATGCGCGACAATCCGGGTGCATGGCGCTTCGCGTAGGCGGCCGGGTCCTCGAAGCACGATTCGCATTGATCTGCTTTGCTGAAGATCAGTGCCACCGGCCGCGAAGACCACGGATTTCGGATGTCGGTCTGTAGCTCCGTCAGATGGCTGAGGAGCTTCATGGTGAAGTAATCCTCATCGATCGAGCCCGACTGCAGTTTTGTGCCGTCGATCAAAATCATCACGCCGTCGCAGCGGCTGAGCAGCGCGTGAATCACCCGATAGGAATGCGGATGTTCGACTTCCTCGAACAACGCCTCGCCGGCCATGTCGGGAAGCACCATTTCAATGGGCTGGCGCTGTTTGGGGCTGCGCAGTTGACAATGCACCCAATTCCAGCGGTCCGGTTCATTCGGCGTCTTCGTCGGAAACTCGCACTTGGAAAGCGCCGCCAGCGTGCTGTGCTGAAGCGTTACCGAAAACCCGCCCCGGGCCGCCAATTGCAAGTGCTTGGGCTGCCGTGAGAGCATGTCGAGCAACATTCCTAAATAGACGGTCTTGCCGACACCGCTCGGTCCCAGCGCACCAAACATGATGGGCTTGGTGGCCTTCGATTGCGCCTGGTGAGCCAGAATCATCGGGGCATAGCAGTTCCGGCAGGACTCCGCGTCGGGCGTGTTGCCCTCGCCACAAATCAGGCACGAAATCTGGTTGCCATAATGCGCCAGACGCAGTGAATCCAATTCCAATGCAACGCCGCGGTTCATGACTGGTTCTCCGCAATCGGGGTTTGCGACGGTTCTTCCGCCGCGCTCGACTCCTCATTGACATCGTCGCGCCGCGAAGCCAGGTCGCTAAGATTAATCGCGCAGCGGAAACCAATGTTGTGTTTCCGCGAAAGTGCGACGTCCGCACTCTGAAAGTGACACGTTGCCTGGCAATCGAGATACGTATCGAACGCCCCGCCCCGCAGACTCTTCATTTTGGTTTGTACGCTGGCGCCCGCGTCGCTATCGGGGAACGAAAACGCGTCGACCGTCCATTCCCAGACGTTGCCAATGAGTTGCTGCACGCCACCGACGCTAACGCCACTGGGAAACTCGTGAACGCTTACGGTGCGTCCCGGGCCCGAACCCCACAAATTCGCCCGCGAGCGGTCCATGGCCTCGCCCCACGGATACCGCCTGAGCATCAGGGGATGTCCGGGAATCAAGACCGGCCAACTGCTCGCTTTGACCCATTCGGCGTCGCTCGGCAGTCGCTTGCCGACCCAGCGAGCGTAGGCGACCGCCTCGTACCAGCTCACGCCCACCACGGGGTGATGTTCTTCGCCGCGGGAGAAGCGGCCGTTGCGCCAAAAACGCGGGCCCGGGTGACCCGTGCTGTCGACGAAGTCGAGCAGGGCGGCCCAAATCTCCGGATCCCAGATCGACATCTGCTCATATCCGCCGCTGGCGACAAAGCAGTGGTACTGAGCGTTGGTGATGGGATAGCGGTCGAGATAGTAGGCGTTGAGTCGCAAGAGGGGACCGTCAGGCGCCTCTTGGTCGCCTTCGGTCCGATAGGTTTTACGAAGCACGACCTCCCCCTCGGGAACCAGGCACATCCCGTCGGCCAATGCGGCACGCGTGCGGGCCAACTGTTCCGGAGAAAGGTTGCCGATCAACTGTGGTCGCAGAAGCAGCGCGTAGCGACTTTGCGAGAGCATTTCGTCGACCACGCTTTGTACTTCGTGACTGGTTTCAATCGTCATCGGTGATTCGTCATCCTGTTCAACCGCCGCCACGACCGCGGCTTCGAGCGCCGCCTCGTCGTGCTTCCTGGCCCGGGTGGCTCCCGAGGCGGTCGCCAGCAGACCGCCGAACCATTCCGGCAGTCGCGACAGAAGATTGGTGTGACTGGTGGAGTCGCTTGATCGCATGGTTGCCTCACTCTCGCCTGATTTGGGGACGGCGCCTTATCGTTTTGGATTCGCGAACTTGCGAACCTTGTTTTTCTGTAGCGACTCAAACTGCTCCATCACCGAGCCAAGCACGCTGTCGTCCGCACGCGATCCGACCGGGGTCGGCGGACTTGGTCGTTCCGTTACGTTTCCGACTGGGGCAGCGGGCGCGGCCGGCGACGCGCTGCCGCGATGGGCAAGCGCCTCGGACTGCATTTCCACGGCCTTCCGCAATTGGCGCAATTCCTCGCTCCAACTCTCCCGCTCGGATGCCGCCGTCCGTTTTTGCTCGGCCAACTGCTCAACCAATTCCGCGCCGCGATGTCGCAGCAGATCGAGCTCGTTCTCGAGTTGTTGGCGTTCGTTTTCGGCTGCCTCGATGCGTTCTTCTAGCGAGTCCCTGTCCGGCAGGTCGACAAGCTGCTCGTTGAGTCTCGCAATTTCCGCCTGCGCGGCAGCCAACTGGCCGCGCACTGTTTCGCTGTCCGCGCCGTCTTCGGCCAGCGGCGCTGCTTGCCCGCGCAGTTGGTCAAGCTCCTGTTGCGCGGCCTGTCCGTTGGCCCGTAACGCCTCGATTTCGCTGCGTAGTTGGTCGTTGGCGGCAATTTGCTCCTGCAACTGTTGGCGGCTTCGGGCCAACTCGGATTGAGCCTCGTTGAGCCGGGCGGCGGTCGCTGCCAATTCGACGACGGCGGCCGTGTCGTCGGCCTGGCCCGATCGAGCCGCCCAGGTTTCCGACTGCCGCTCCAGCGTTTCGCGAAGATGCCGCAGCTCTTCCCCCCAGGCGTCTCGTTCGGCGGCCGCCTGCCGTTGCTGTTCGGCCAATTGCTCCGCCAGGTCGCCGGCACGCTGGCGCAAGGCTTCCAGTTCGCCCTGCAAGTGCTGACGTTCGGTTTGGCTGGCCGCGAGTTGCTGTTCGATTTCCGCCGCTTCCGCCGGGCTGCTGACCTGCGCCCGCAACCGCTCGATTTCTCCCTGCGCTGCCGACAGTTCGCCGCGCAACCGGGCGGCCTCGGCGGCGTTTTCCGCGAGCGGCGCAAACTGACCGCGGAGCTGCGACAGCTCTTCACGAGCCGCTTCACGATGCGATTCGAGTCGGGCAATCTCTTCGCGAAGTTGCGAGTTTTGTTCCGTCTGGAGTTGCAGCCGGTCGTGCGCCTGGGCGATATCGGCCTCGAGTTGGATCGCACGTTCGCGGGCCGCGGCCAGGGCCTGCGCGTCGTGAGCCGTCTGATCGCCCCTTTCGGCCCACGCCGCCGACTGCCGGTCGAGCGATTCACGGACGTGTCGCAGCTCGTCGCTCCATTGCTCACGTTCCGTCGTGGTCAGCCGCTTTTGTTCGTCCAGGGCGTCCGAGAGGTCGCCGGCCCGGCGGCGCAGCGATTCCAACTCGCCTTGCAATTGCTGCCGCTCGTTCTGCATCGAGAACAGCTTTTCTTGCAGCTCCGCCGCCTCGGCCGGACTGGTCAATTCGTCGCGGAGCCGCGCGATTTCGGTCTGTGCCGCCGCCAGTTCGCCACGCAACCGCGCCGCTTCAGCCGCGTTTTCCGAAAGGGGACCGAATTGCGCCCGCAATTGCGCGAGTTCTTCTCTGGCGGACTCACGTTGCGACTCGAGCCGTGTGATTTCCTGGCGGAACTCGTCGCCCTGTTCCGACTGGACTTGCAGGCGTTCTTTGCCTTGAGCAATTTCCGCTTCGGCTTGTGCGAGTCGCTCGCGGGTTGCGGCCAACGCTGCCGCGTCGTCGGCGGCCTGTGTGGCGCGCTGTGTCCAGGCGTCGGTTTGCCGTTCCAGAACTTGCCGCATGTGCCGCAGTTCCTCGCTCCAACGGTCCCGTTCGGCGTCGGACTGGCGTTTCTGTTCGGCAAGCGTTTCGTTCAATTCGGCGGCGCGGCGCCGCAGTGATTCGAGCTCCTGGTGAAGATCCTGGCGTTCGGATTGAGCCGCCGCGAGTTGCGTCTGGAGTTCGCCGTTGTCGCTGGCATTGGCCGATTGTTCGCGGAGTCGCTCCAAGTCGGCCTGCGCGGCGGCTAGCTGGCCGCGCAACTGGGCTGCTTCTGCGGCGGCTTCGGCCAACGGGGCAAACTGACCTCGAAGTTGTGAAAGCTCTTCGCGACTCTCGCGGTGGTCGGCTTCCAGGCGAGCAATCTGTGCCCGCAGGTGTTCGCTTTGTTCGGCGGCCATTTCCAGCCGCTGTTTCCCTTGCGTGCACTCGCCCTGAATGTGGATGATTCGCTCGTTCGCCTGGGCCAGTTGCGCGCACTTCTCGTCAAGTTGCTTCTTGATCGCGTTGCAACGGTTGGTCAATTCGTTTTCCGCGCGCGTTCGCTCGGCAATTTGCCGTTCGCATTCCGACAGACTGCGACGTGCCTCGGCCAGCTGCCGTCGGCAATCGGCCAATTCGCTGCCTCGGAGCTCGCAGTCGGTCAGGGCCTGCTCCAGGCAATCCGTCACCGACTGGTAGCCGCGGCGCAACTCGCGGATCGACTCCTCCAACGGGCGTCCAAAGGCTTTCAGCGGTATTGAGAGGTCGACCGACACATTCAAACCCAATGCTTCATCAAGGGCGACAACGCGAGTTTTGCCGCCATAGCATCCGCCCACGGGGAAATGAGACCTGGCGCACGGCGGCCCCCGTCCAGACGTGCGCGGAGCGTGGCGCCGCCTTGGGAAATCTAGGTCACATCCCAGAACTCGGCAAAAGTCGTCCTCACTGCCCCCTAACAAGCCGGACTTGCAAGTTCCAGCAAGGACAAAATTAACGCCCAACGACGGCAGTAAGCTATTTTCTAGAAAGACGTTGTGCTTGATGAGTCGATTGCGGGACTTGGGAGGACCTTGCGGAAAACAGAAAATGTGGGAACTTTGTGGGTAACCGATTGAGGCGGTAAACGGATCTTGCCAAGAGAGAGAAAGACTTAGGAGACATCGATGTTGCTGAAACGAAGTTTGTTGATCGCCGTCGCCGTAGGTGCCACGCTCGCCTGGGCCGCTGCTGACGATGCCCATGCCCGCACCCTGCGCCGCGCGGATGCCCAGTTGACCAGCCTGTCAAAGGCAACCAGCGATTGCGGCCAGCCGGAACCGAGCTGCTGCACGCCCGAACCGGCGTGCTGCCCGAAACCTTGCATTACCTATCGCCACCGCGGACCGAAGCTCTGCTGCGGCTGTTGCAAACCGCCAACGGAAATCACGCTCAAGGTCAAGGACCCCTGCACCGGATGCGAAACGGACGTGCCGGTTTGCTTGCCCGCCTGCTGCGAGGGCGAGCCGAAAATCTGCTGCGGGTCGGGATTTCTGGGCCGCGACGTCGTGGAATACGAATGGTGCTGCGGTTTCAGCGTTCGCGTGGCATTCAAACACTGCGGCGACCTGATCGTCACCACCTGGGGACGTTAATCAATCGTCCCTCGACACGTCGCCCGTACCAATCTGGCCCGCGAAGCTACTTGAGTTTCGCGGGCCATTTTCGTGCCGCTTGGCGAGCTTGCGCCGTCGCGCCTATGATGACAGTCGGCGGGACCGAGCGCTCTCAAAGGAAACTGCGGTTGTGGCCAGAAAGAAGTCGCGGCAAAAGCCGCTGGAAAGATCGCGAGCCATTGGCGCTGAAACCAGGGCAGCCGATGCGCTAACGGTGGCCTGGACGATGTCGGTGATCACGACCGTACTCTGCGGCGCGATGGCTGGCCTGATTTTCCTGGCCCTCGGCGGTCGCCCGGGTGCCGACGCACCACGCCTGTTCGCGCGGCTGCTGCACTTCAGCGGTTTCGTGGCGGCGGTACTCTCGCTCGTGCTGCTGGGCTGCGTGCTGAAGTTCCGCCAGCAGCCGCCACCTGTGTCGATCACCTGGTTTGCCGTGGTTGCGGCATTGGTCGTGATCGGCACGACATTCTTCTATTGAAAGCCTGCGGGGTTAGGCCACGTTACGCTGGTCGGACGACGGAACATCTCCGCCGTCGAGGACGTTCAGTCCCGTGTGCGGTTTTGGCGGACCCACGTGCGCGTGCGTGGCGGTTTCCGGAATCGGTGGCAGTTTCAGGCCGAACTTCTGCAACCAGGGCCACACGACGGGACCATTGGCCCAGAACCAGCGTCCACGGAAGAAGTAACTGAGAAAACACTTGGCGTGCAGTTCGGCCACTTGTTCTGAGGTCAAGTTGCGGTACTTCAGCACCGGCGTATAGACGGTGTATTGCGATGGATCAAAGGTCGCGATTTGCGACTTGATTTCCTCGTAGAACTCCGTGCCGGGGTAGGGGGTCACGACGTTGAAGTTGGCGAATGTCGGATTCACCGCCTTCGCATAGCGGAGAACGTTGAGGATGGTCTTCTCCGTGTCCTCCGGAAAACCGATCATGAAGCCGGCCACGGTGCGAATGCCCAAGGAGCGGCACAGGAGCACGAAATCGCGCTGTTTGTCGTCGCGAATCGGTGCCCGGTGATAACGTTTGAGAGTCTCTTCCGAAGGCGTTTCGATGCCGACCGTGATGCTCGTCAGGCCTACTTCGCGCAATACCTTGAGCACGTCGGGGCGCAACAAGTCGATGCGGCTTTCAATCGAAAACTCGATCTTCTTGGGGAGCGCCCCGATCAATTCGGCCAACCGGAAGATCTTCTTGCGGTCCACGCCAAACAACGGGTCGCGAAACTTGAACGAGCGGAACCCGTAGATCTGCACGCCGGCCCGCATTTCCGCGGCTACCATTTCGGGCGAGCGAACGCGGGTTGAATTCTCAATGATTATGTACGGGCAATAATTGCACTTCAGGGTGCAACCTCGACTCTGTTGAATCAACGCGGTGGGGAACTGCGTGAAGTCAAACCCGATGCGGAACTTCTTATGTGCAAACAGAGACCAGTCGGGGAACGGCAGGCGATCGAGGTCGTCCACTTTCCCGACGTCGACCGTACGAGTGGGGGCATTGAGCACGTCGTCCAGTTTCCACATCAGCTGTTCGCCTTCGCCGCGAACGATGGTCACGTCCAGCCCTTCAAAGGCTTCGCTCATCGAATGCGCGACCGCCCCGGTGACCAGCACCTTGCATCCGGGGTTTTGCGCTAGCGCCTGGGCCATTGCCTGACGTTCGAGCGGTACCGTGATGAGCGACGGGTTGAAAACGTACACGTCGGCGCCGGCCGGCACGTCGTCGAGCGCAGTACTCGACCTTGTGTCCAAGCTTGCGGAAGATCGCCGCGAGATAGGCGAAGATCAACGCCGTGGGTCGGTAGTCGCGCTTGAAAAAGTGACGAACGAGGCGACCGCCCACTCCGCCCCCACCGGGAAATTGGCCGACGCCGTAGCCCCCGGCGAAATCTTTGGCCACATCCAGCTTTCGCGTATCCCACAAAACGATGCGCATCGGGGAGTCCTTTCCGCCGTGCAGGTCTGAAAAATTGTTCAAGCAGCTTTGCGAGTCCCAAGCGACGCCGCCGGCCGACAGATCGCGGCGACCGTCCGATTGCCATCCGGCCGCACAATGCTCACGATCTCTCCCCCGGGACGCATCTGATAAGTAATCCCCTTCCAGACGATTCGCCGACTGAAGGCCGAGGCCAGCAGGCCCAGCCATCCGAGGGCGCCCGCCAGCGGGCCGAACCAGGTATCGAACTGATGGACGCTGCGCAAATCGTCCCGGCGATCACGCAGGTAGCACCGCGCCGCGGCATGACGGAGTTGAGCGCGGCCGATATGCAGCGCATACAGAATTCCAACCGCAGTGGCCGGTTGCCAGGTCCAGGCAGCCGCCGAAATGCCGCCCCACATCGCGGCCGCCAGGCTCCCCCAAAAAATGAACTGCATCATCCCGCAGCCAAACAGCAACGCGTACCAATGGACCGCCGTATAGCACCTTCCGATGATCAGCTGTCTGCGAATGAAGCTCAACATGCCAAACAGATTGACGTCCAGCGGCGACGGCAGAATACACATCGGTTCGGCCGCTACCCGTTGCCCGACGCGCGCCATCACGCGGGTGGCAATCAGGTCGTCGCTCAGCGTTCCACGCCATTCTTCCCGCAGGCCGCTGACTTGAAACAGCTCACGCGTGATCGCCCAGGAACCTCCCCAGATCAGATGGTGCTTGCCCGGGAACATGATGGGCACGACGGCGCTGTTGATACTCGAGAGCGCGAGATTGGCGAACGTGTTGCGTTTCGGCACGAAGCAGCGGTAGCCGGTACAAACCGCGACGTTGTTCAGCCGCCCTGTGAGCCGTTGCAACCAGTTGCGTGGTGGCCGCACGTCGGCGTCCACAAACACCAGAATCTCGACGTTCGCGGGCAGGTCCTCCGTGGCGACCATCAGGTTGTGAACCTTTTGACCGCTATCGGTGGAGATTCCTGCCACCACGAGTCGTGATGGAATCCCCGGATATTGCCGCATCAGGCGGCGAACGACCGGGGCGGCGGAATCGCTTTCGCTTTCCACGACAAAGACGATATCGTAATCCCCCTGATCCTGCTCGAAGAGCGGCTTCAGGTTCGCATCCAAGTCGCCGTCGAGATCCTTGCAAGGCACAAACATGCGAATGTGCTTGCGATGGTTTCCGGGGAGCTGCTTCGAGCGGCTGCGCAGCGTCGCGCCGATGTTCGAACGCTTGCCACGTGAGCAGCAGCGAAAAAACCGAAGCGCCCACGACAACCGCCCAGTAGGCCGTGGTTAACCATTCCATGACAAGAGCACCTTCCCTGGCGCGATGTGACTCACTTGCGCGTCGAATGGACCGCGGAGTCCGACACGGGCCGAGATACTATCGGCCGGTCACGAACGGGTCAATGTCGCTCGGGTAATTCGGGCAGTTTGGCAAAAGGCGGCGGCTTGTCTTTCACGGTTTTTTTGCCGCTGGAAATCCCTCATTCACCAGATCGTCGAACCCGGACGCCAGCGGGCGAATGTCGTAGCCTTGCTTGCCCAAAATGGCCGCGGCCGTCAGCACCCGAACGCCGCTCCCACAGTGGCAGTAGATGATCCGATCCTTGGGAAGGCTTGTCTCGAGTTTCTTCTGTACGCTAGCGTCCTTCGAGGCTTTACGTATCTCGCTTAACGGAACGAGTGTTGCGTCCTGCAAATGGCCGCGTTTCCATTCCGACGGCTCTCGCACGTCAATCAGCACGGCCTTTTTTTCCGCCAGATTTTTCCGTACGTCGTCGAGCGTATCGTCCGTGTGATTTGCCGCGTTGGCGGCGGTCGACAGCAGCAGGACGGCGCCAACCGCGAGGTAAATCAAGTGTTTCATCGTTCTAAACTCGCCGAGTGTGGACAAAGTGCCGGATACTAGCTCGACACACATTGTACGGTCTCGCGGCAATGCGGGCCAAGCGACTAAACGCCCCGTTTAGGCCGCCAGGGACATCGGTCGGCGAACCGCACTCGCATCGTCCGGCCGAGTCAGTGCCACCGCGGCCAGCGTCCCACCGAACGCGACCGAGAGCTTCAGTGCGGAGACGAATTGGTTCTTGCGACCCACCAGGGGGATGCAGTCCAGGTCGCACTGCGGATCGGGCCGGGTCAGGTTGAGCGTCGGCGGGACGAAGCCGTCTCGCATCGCCAACGCCGTGATAGCCAGTTCCACGCTTCCGGCCGCGTTGATCAGATGCCCCAGGATCGACTTCGTCGCGCTCGCGCAGAGCGAGTCGGCGGCCCGGCCCATGGCCCGGCGAATCGCTTTCGCTTCGGCGACGTCGTTTTGCTGGGTCGCCGTGCCATGCACGTTGATGTAGCCGATGTCGTGTGGGCTCAGCCGCGAGACCCGCAAGGTTTCGCGGATGAGATGCGCAAGCGCGTCGCTTTCCGAGTCAAGTCCGGTGACGTGGTGGGCCATCGCCAGCAGGCGACCGCCGGCGACCTCGGCATAGATTTTCGCTCCGCGGGCAACGGCATGACTGAGCCGCTCGAGCACAAACATCGCCGCCCCTTCACCCATCACGAAGCCATGCCGATCGAGATCGAACGGCCGGCAAGCCTGGCCGGGATCGTCATGATCGGCGAGGACCTTCATCTGGTGAAAGCCAGCGGCGAACAACGGTGTAATCGCCTCGGCGCTGCCGGCCAGCGCCAGGTCGCATTGCCCGTCTTGAATCGCGCGCACGGCCGTCAACACGGCGATCAATCCGCTGGCACACGCCGTCGAGTGGCTCAGACGTGGCCCCATGAGGTTGTGTCGATTGCCCGTTTCCGAGCAGGCCGTGTTGGGCAACCACTGGTTCCGCCACGGAATCGTGGTTGGCGGGTTCAGGTGCGCGCAACCAAATTGCTCGACCAGGCCCCGCATGTCACCCATGTGCGCGCTCACGGCACAGCCAAAGCATGCCGGATCAACCGCCCCGGTTTCGATTCGCGCATCGGCCATCGCTTCATCGGACACCCGTTCGCACAACGCCAAGACCTTCAACTTGTCGGGGCTCGACAACGCGATGTCCACCGGCGCACCGATCAACAAGCCGTCTGGAATTCCGGTCAGCCCGCTCAGGCGGCGCATCGCACTTTGGCCGTTGCGCACGGCCCGCCAAACGCTTTCGCGATCATCGCCAACCGAGGCCGTAAGGCCGATTCCGGTGATGACAACGCGGTCGGAGATTCGTTGGTCTTGCGGCACACGCGGCCTCGGAAGACGTGATTGGTTGTTGCGTTGAGTTTTTGCTTAATGGTCCCGTCGAAGCGCGTGCGAGTTTACTCCCAATAGGACGCCGGCCCGGGGCGGCGAACTTTAACGCAAGCCCGTGAACCTCGCCAACGCCAAGTTGGCGAGGAAATTTGCCAACCCACGCGCCGTTTGCTAGCAATCTCCAGCGCCATTGCGGATTTTCCGTTTCCTGTGCCCCGCGACGGACTGCCTCGATCGAGCGAAAAAATCTCCGGCAGGCGCTTGCAAAGGCAATGAAGATTGATAAACTCCGATTCCGTGGGAATCATGCCCAAGGATGGCTCTAGCTGAACTAAAACATGGGAAATTTGCCCACGACATTATTTCGGAACCCGCCCCAGCATGCCCGCATCGCAGGACTTCATCCTCGGCGAGTTTCCGCGAACGCTCGACGAACGGCATCGCCTCTCGATTCCAGCCGAGTTGGTCGACCCGCTGCTGACGGGCGGCGCCGATTGCATTCTGGCCAAGGAACGTCCGGGCTGTTTGAGTCTGTGGAATGCATCGCATTGGCAGCAGCGACTCGATGCTGGTGTGACGCTGGTGCAGAGCAAGATGCAGGCCGGGCGACTCGAAGGGCGGCTCGAGGAAGTGCAGCTTCTGGGGCGATTGCTTTCCACGAGGCATCGAATCGTCCAGCTGGCGGGCCGCGGCCGGCTGTCGATACCAGAAGGATTTCGCGAGTTCTTGGGAGCTGAACAAGGAGCTGATGTGATCGTGGTCGGCGCTGGCGTATGCGTGGAGATTTGGCATCCGCCGGCCTGGCTAGCCTACCTGGAAGCACGCATGCCCGATTTTCGGCAGCTCTTTGACAAGCTGTCGAGCTAATCACCGCACAGAACGACCATGCCCGGCAGTTAGGGATTCACAGTGTAGATTTTCCTGCCCGTGTGACCCGATGTGGGAAATGCAAGTCCCAGGGAACGGGCCAATGTTTGGCACGGAAGCCCAAACACACCAACTGCCGGGCATGGCGTTTTTCAATCGAATGATCGTGAAGTGGCCGGCGAAGGCTCCCTCGCCGGCCGAACGAGTCACGCCCGCTGTGTCACCGAGCCCCTTGAAAGATGCCTCTCGAGGGCGGCCCCAATGAAGCCGGCGAACAAGGGATGGGCACTGGTGGGCTTCGACTTGAACTCGGGATGGAACTGCACGGCAACGAACCAGGGGTGCTGTTCCAATTCGATGATCTCGACCAACGAACCATCGGGGCTCGTGCCGGAGAATCGCAGGCCATTGGCCGAAAACTGCTGGCGGTAAAGATTGTTGAACTCGTAACGATGCCGATGTCGCTCGCTGATGACTTGCCTTCCGTAGGCCGAGGCCGCTTTGCTGCCTGCCTCGAGGTGTCGCCGGTTGTGCTCCCAACCGCATCGTGCCCCCTTTATCGGTGATCGTCTTTTGTTCGTCCAACAAGCAGATTATCGGGTGCGGTGTGTCTTTGCTGAATTCGGTCGAATGCGCTCCGTCCAGGCCGACAACGTGCCGGGCAAACTCGATCGCCGCGCACTGCATCCCTAGGCAGATCCCAAAAAATGGGATATCCCGCTCGCGGGCAAACCGAATTGCTTCAACCTTGCCCTCGATCCCACGCTCGCCGAAGCCGCCCGGCACCAGCAAACCATCGTATCCGGATAGCAGTCGCTCGGGCCCTTCCTGCTCGATCGCTTCGCTCTGGATGCGTTGCACGCGGACTTGGCAGCGGTGGTCGATGCCGGCGTGGTCCAGGGCTTCGTAGATCGACTTGTAGGCGTCGCGGTGCTCGGCATACTTGCCTACCACGGCGATCGAGATCTCATGCTCGGGATTGCGCATCGTATGAATCAAGTCGCGCCAGCGGTCCAGGTCGAGGTTTTCGGCCGGGAGGTTCAACTGCTCGACGATCAATTCATCGAGCTTGTTTTCCGTCAAGCTCAGAGGCACTTCGTAGATCGAGAAGTCCTTGTCCTTTTCTTCGATCACGGCAGCAATCGGCACATTGCAGAACAAGGCAATCTTTTCGCGGTCTTCGCGCGCAACGAACGTTCCGTGCGGCAAACCAACACATCGGGCTGGATACCAATTTCGCGCAGCTGGCCGACCGAGTGCTGCGTGGGCTTGGTCTTCAATTCGCCCGCCGCCTTCAGATACGGCACCAGCGTGAGATGAATGTAAAGGCAATTACGCTTGCCCACGTCCAGTGAGAATTGCCGAATCGCTTCCAAGAACGGCTGGCTTTCGATGTCGCCCACCGTACCGCCAATCTCGGTAATCACCACGTCCACGTCGTCGTCGGCCAGCTTGCGGATGCAATTCTTGATCTCGTTGGTGATGTGCGGAATCACCTGCACGGTCTTTCCCAGGAACTCGCCACGCCGCTCCTTGTTGATCACCGACAGGTAGATCTGGCCCGTCGTAAAATTCGAATCGCGCGTGAGCGGGCTGTGCGTGAAACGCTCGTAGTGTCCCAGGTCGAGGTCGGTCTCGCTGCCGTCGTCGAGCACATACACTTCGCCGTGTTGATAGGGGCTCATCGTCCCGGGGTCGACGTTGATGTAGGGGTCGAGCTTTTGCATCCGTACCCGCAGGCCACGTTGCTCGAGCAACATGCCGATCGAAGCGCTCGTCAGTCCCTTGCCCAGCGAACTGACGACGCCCCCGGTAACGAAGATGTGTTTGGTCATGCAAATTCCATCCTGCTGAGAAAATATTGTCCCTCGGGCGCGCTACGACACGAAAAGCTGCGACGGCAAAAACTCAAGGAAAACGCCGGCAAAGGACTCGCCAGACGCTTGAGGCGGGGCCAGGGCCGCACTTGTCCCTGGGACCGTATCTTAACGCAGCCGGGCTCGATTGACAAACGCCCGATAATCCTCGGGCGTATCGATGCCCACGGTCCGTTCTTCAACGACGCCCACGCCAATCGAGTAACCGTTTTCCAGCACTCGAAGCTGTTCGAGGTTTTCGAGCTTTTCCAGTGGCGTGCGGGCCAGGCCGGCCAGTTGGAGCAGAAAATCGCGGCGGTAGGCGTAAAGTCCAATGTGAAGATGGAAATGCGGAGGTTCGGCGTCGAGCAGTTCGTCGTGCCAGTCGCGGGCGTGCGGAATCGGGCTGCGGCTGAAGTAAAGGGCCTTGCCGCGACTGTCGAACACCACCTTGACGCACGACGGGTCCTCGAGAACGCGGCGGTCGCGAATCGGCGTGGCGAGCGTCGACATGACCATGTCCGGATTGGCTTCCAGCAGTTCAACGGCCAGATCGATCGACGTGCCTGGAAGTTCCGGCTCGTCGCCTTGCACGTTGACCAGAATATCGACGTCGTCTAACTGGCGAGCGACTTCGGCAACTCGGTCCGTGCCGCTGGCGCAGTCGGGGCTGGTCATTTGCACCTCGCCCCCGAATCGGCGCACGGCCGCGGCAATCTCTTCGTGATCGGCCGCCACGATCAGCCCCGTCGGTTTCGTGGCCCGCGCGGCCGCTTCATAGGTGTGTTGCACCAGCGGCTTGCCCGTTTCGGCCAGCAGCAACTTGCGAGGGAGCCGCGTGGAGGCCAGTCGGGCCGGAATAACCACGTAACTGGTCGAATGAACGCGTAGTTGCGGTGACGCTTGCGACATGCTGGCAGGGCCCAGTGCTGGTCGTGCGGATTATTTGGGGCTTGCTTGTAGCCGATCAACAAGGCTTCTTGAAAGACCGGTTTGGCGGGGGGTGAGCAGGTGCCTCGACCACGGCTCGGGCCGCGCCATCGCTCTGGCTGCGGAACGATCGTCTGCGTATGCTAGGATTGGGCGTTACTCAATGCCCCAATAATGCCCAACTGGCGTTCGACTTAGGTGTACCTGGTCGCGTCGGCACAACGGCTTCCCTGCAAGCTCAGATAGCCGGTCGGCACTTCGCCCAGTTAAGGAGTCCGCTCGTCATGTGTGGAATCGTCGGTTACATCGGTCCGCGCGACGCGGTCCCCTATCTCATCGAAGGACTCCGGCGGCTCGAATATCGCGGCTACGACAGTGCCGGCATCGCCACGATCAACGACGGCGAACTGCTAGTCACCAAGCGGGCCGGTCGACTCGACAATCTGGTCCAGCAGCTTGTCAAACACCCCTCGCCAGGGCACATCGGCATTGGGCACACACGCTGGGCGACGCATGGCCCGGCTACCGATGCCAACGCTCACCCGCATTTGGGTCGCGCCGCGACCGTGGCCGTGGTTCACAACGGCGTGATTGAGAATTTCCGGCAGATCAAGCAGCGGTTGGAAGACGAGGGTTGCGTATTCCAATCGGCCACCGACACCGAGGTGATTGCTCATCTGATCGCCACTTGCCTGGAAGAGCAACTTGCGCTGGCCGCCGAACAACAAGAAACGCTCGAATCCGACGACGATGGTTGGATCGAACCGCGCCATCGGCCCCTGGCCGAAGCCGTTCGACAGGCCGTGGCCCAATTGCAGGGCACCTACGGACTGGCGGTCGTCTTTCGCGACTATCCCGACGTGGTAATCGCCGCGCGGCTTGGCAGTCCGTTGGTGGTCGGTGTGGGAGATGACGAGCACATCATCGCCAGCGACGCATCGCCGCTGGCCGGTCATACCGAGCAAATCGTCTACCTCGCAGATCATCAGATCGCCGTAATCACGGCCGACGCGCTGCGGGTCATCGATCGCGACCAGGGACACATCCAACATCAGGTGAGCGTGCTCGAAATGACGGCCGACGCCGTGTCGCTCGACGGCTATCCGCATTACATGCTCAAGGAAATCTTCGAGCAGCCCGAGACCATCCGCAATTCGATGCGAGGTCGTTTGAGCCTCGACGAGGCCACGGCCGTATTCGGCGGCCTGAACCTGTCGCCGCAACAACTGCGGTCCGTCAATCGCATTCTGCTCACGGCCTGCGGCACGAGCTGGCACGCGGCGCTGGTGGGCGAATATATGATCGAAGAGATCGCCCAGATTCCGGTCGAGGTGGAATACGCCAGCGAGCTGCGCTATCGCAACCCGCCGCTCGACAGCAACACGCTGTTGTTCGCCATTACGCAGAGCGGCGAAACCGCCGACACCTTGGCAGCCCTGCGCGAAATGAAACGCAAGGGACATCCGACCCTGGCCATTTGTAACGTCGTAGGTAGTTCAATTGCCCAGGCGGCAGACGGCGGCATCTACCTGCACGCGGGGCCGGAAATTGGCGTGGCTTCCACCAAGGCGTTCACTTCGCAATGCGTCGTGCTGGCGATGCTTGCGCTCTATTTTGGCCGCATGCGGAACGTTGGCTTTGACGCCGGCATGCGAATCATCGAGCGCTTGCAGCAACTGCCGGAAATGGTGGCCCGCGCCTTGCAAACCAGCGACGCCGTGCGGCAGATCGCCGGCAAGTATTGCCACTGCACGAACTTTCTCTACCTGGGACGTCAATTCAACTTTCCCACCGCGCTGGAAGGGGCCCTGAAGCTCAAGGAAATCAGTTACATCCACGCCGAAGGCTATCCGGCGGCCGAAATGAAGCATGGCCCGATCGCATTGGTCGACCAGCACACACCCAGCGTAATCATCATTCCGCAAGGGTTCGTCTACGACAAAGTGATGTCGAACCTCGAGGAGATCAAGGCCCGCGGCGGCCCGGTGATCGCCATCGTAGGCGAGGGAGACACGCGCGTGGCCGATCTGGCCGACGACGTGATCGAAGTGCCCCCCGTCGACGACTTCCTGCAGCCGATCGTGTCGATCATCCCGCTGCAATTGCTCGCCTACCACATCGCCGTCCTCCGAGGCTGCGACGTCGACAAACCCCGCAATCTGGCCAAGAGCGTAACGGTCGAGTAGCGGCCAGCGCGAGATTGCTTCGTCGCGGTTCGTTTCAGAACGCTGTGCAGCGATTACGTTTCGCCAGTAGAACTCGACACCATCTGTCCGCGCACATCGCCAACCGCTATATTTGAAAACGCCTTCGGGCCCGTAGCTCAGTCGGTTAGAGCAGGGGACTCATAATCCCTTGGTCGGGGGTTCGAGTCCCTCCGGGCCTATTCGCGTCATCGTCCGATGCATCATGACAACCAATGCCAACTTTTTGAATTTCAAGAGGTTGTTGCTCGCATTCTCCAACGGAAGATCGCAGCATCACGCCCAAAGCACGATCTGTCGTCGAGCAATTGCAACAAACCATAAAGCGCACTGGCGAGACTCAGTACGCCATCGCCCAGGCAACCGGCATCAGCCAGTCGGTCTTGAACCGCTTCATCAACGGCGAACGTGGCATCAGCTTGGACACCGCCGCGAAGCTGTGCCAGTATCTCGACCTGGACCTGGCTCCGCGTCGTTGACCGGATGGGGGTGGGGTCAAATCTTCGATCCGAACCAAGCCTTGTGCCGGCGCACCCTGCTTACCCCTATCGACACGCGATGGGATGTTTTACAAACCGGGTGACGCGGCGGTTCGCCATCATGCCGTCGTGCTTCTCACCCGCAACGATCCGGTGTGCTGTGATCGTTGGTGCTATGATTCGATGCGGGTCTGCTGGTTTGATGCTCTCGCGGCTTCGATGCTGTGCGGCAGCATGGCTCGGCGGACAAAGCGCACCGCCAGTTCCGAGAATCGCTGCGTTACGAGTTACATGGCCGAAGATTGGTAGGCCCGGAGGAACCTCTTCCGCAGGGTGACGAGGACTAAACCAGCCCACCTTGCGATGAATGGTGTCGCCTCCACAGTAGCTGTGATGACAATCCCAAGGGCGAACGCGGCTGGCCAAAGGCCGAGCAAATCGGCCACTTGAACAGGCTGAGTGGCAAGCAAGGCAACGAGACCTACCGCCGCCGTTACCGGAATGGTGAAGAGTACGCGCACCGACAAATAAGAAGCTTTGTCTACTCGACTTATCACGAAACGTGCCGGCTGCGTATCGGATGCCAATGGCCGCGAACAGCATGACCATCGGCACAAAGGCCAGTACAGCCGGCGAAGTCACGTCGAACCACGCCACGTAGCCCGTAGCGACGACGCCTCCGGCCATGGTCAGCGGTAAGGCCGCTTTTAACAACACTTTCCCCCCTTTATGCACGCGCAATAAAGGACCCAACCGCCGCGCTAACCAGAAATACCCTGAGACGGCCACGAGCAAAACGAGCCCAACTGCCGCGGCGTTTCGATCGTACCTTACCGCGCCGAAGCGCTCGCCAGTTGTGTCCTCGATCCAGCGCGCAAAACTCGACACGCGCTTTACCTCGAAGCGAGCGCCATAAACTCCGGCTCGATCTTCGGACGCCGGGCGGTGGTCCGCCATCGAGGATATTACCCCCGCTAGGTACATTTTGCCGTTAACTGGCAGCAGCGCCGGACCGCCGCTATCACCGCCGGCGACGGAAGCTTCGAGCTCGGTTGCAGATTCCGGCGGATCAACACGTAGAATCAATTGGTCTGTATCTCCAACTGAAATGATGACATTAGTTCCCGCTCGCTTGATACGCTCACGGGTTGGCGATGCCAAGAAGGCGACACCGTTAGCGAATCGCTCGGACTGTTCTGCCTCAAACGTATCGAAGCCGCCAAAACCCACCAGCGTGACCATCTGTCCCAGTTCATGCTTGCCAACATAGATGGGAACTGGCGTCGTGGAATCGACCGGTCGGTCCAACTCGAACAACGCAAGATCAACTCCTCCGCGCTTATTGGAATATCCCGGATACTCGATCACGCGCGTGACACGATACTCGTGTGTACCAAAATGCACCGACCATTGTGGCGTAGCCGTTGATCTAACCCACGCGCGCTCCGCGTTGCATCTCCCATGGATCAACCACGTGCCCAGCCGTAAGGACCCACCGTGATGCAATGAGTGTCCCGGAACCGCCGTGAGCGCCGTCTTTGCAGACCATACATACGGCAGGAAATCGCTCGGCCAGCACCCTGTAACGACTATCGGCTCGATCGGCACGGCGGATGATCGCGGTAGCCTGCTCGGCCGAGAGTATGAGCACGGCGGCCCAGGCCAGCAAAAGTCGCACGTGACATGCCATGTGGGAGCGAACCATAGTGTTGGCAGTTCGAGATCGACGCCGCGCATCATTGGTCAATTCTATCAGGTCGCTAAGAGGCCGCAACGTTCTTCGGACGAGCAGGGATTTCCGATTTCTCAGAACGACTCTCAAGCCTCTGAGTGACGGGACTTGAGCTCTTTCTGATAACCGTTGGTTAAGCAAAGGCCCGTTTTGGCGATTGCGGCACCAACCTTCGTCACCCAAGCGGCCACGGCTCTGGGCAGCGTGGATGCGAACAGGCAATGAGCCGATGGGCAGTGATCCCCATCGGCTCTATCATTGATCGTTGGCGGTTTGCGGACGGTGGCGACATCGCAGGCCCAACTAGGCGATCAGAGCAAGCATGGCACGCCGATCGGGGCGGGCAACCTCGGCCACGCCGCGACAATCGTGCCAAGTCGGAATCGTGCGGCGTTGTGTCCACTTTTGTGTCCACTCGCTCGGAATCTGGCGTTTTCGCGGGCTTCTCTTGTGTCTTCCGGGCGACTCATAATCCCTTGGTCGGGGGTTCGAGTCCCTCCGGGCCTATTCCAACATGCGCCGCGTCCGCGGATTCTGTGGTTTTCTCAAAAATCGCAAAAATTGCCGCCGCGTCTTGCGAGTCTGTGCGTACCACGCCCCTTGAATTCACCTGCGTTTCCGCTTTTTTTCTATCGCATCTTCCAGCGACTGCAATCGGACTTGTTCGCACAGGTTTCCTTGTATCGGTAGGCTCGTCTGGGTACAGTGCCGGTTGCGTGCCCCCGCTTGTTTCGTCGCCGGCGGACGATTTCACGGTGTTTCTAACCTAAGGCCGATTATGTTGTATCGCAGCTGCTTAGTGTCCCTCATTGCCACCGCCGGCCTCGTCGGCAACGCGCAAGCCAGCATGTTCAACGTCACTGGTTCCTGGTCGGTGACGCTCAACGGCCAGGGTTATACCAACGAGCCGTTCACTGGAACTGCCGCGTTCACATACAGCGACGACACGATAAGCGGCGTCGGCCTTGAGCACGTGGAAGGATCGCTCACCGCGTTCAGCCTTTCGCCCAACCCGCTGGGTGCGACGACGCAGGACTTGTCCAACACCGGTTTCTACGTCGTCTACAACGATGGCTCGCTCTATCAGATCATCGTTGGTTCGACTGCAAATACGGTTACGAGCGTCGCTCAGAACACTGACGATTTCTACGTGAACGATTTCGTGCACAGCAACGAGGTCATCGCTGTCAGCACCGCGGCCTATCCGACGACGGCGGTTTTGCTCTCCTCTCCCTCCACACCCGACTTGAGCGTGAATTTCACCGTCTCGCCGGTCCCCGAACCTGCCAGTGGGCTGCTGTTGGCGCTGGCCGGCTGTGCCGCGGCCATGCATTGGCTCCGAAAACGGAAAAGCCGGTAAATAGACGAGACGCAAGGGCTCACTCCAAGGTCGATCCGTCCCGAGCCGCGAACGCTCAACCTTCCCGCGCTCTTTCGGTCAATTCGACGGGCTAGTCCTGGATTCTTTGACCCGCCAGTTGGCTTCTTCCGAGGGATGACTGGTTCCTGGGCGGGCCCGGCCTTATCCTACGATGGCGTCGGCCGGAAGACATGCGAGACGGCACGGTGACAAGGCAAGAGGTTTCCACTGCGGATGAACGAACTCGCCGAATTCTCGCTGGGGCTGGGGATCTTCTTCGTCGGCATGCAGATGGTCGGCGAATACCTACGGCAACTCAGCGGCCCCAGCTTTCGTTCACTCGTCACCCGCTTCACTTCGTCGGCGTGGGCAGGTGCTGGACTGGGGCTGGCGGCCGGCGCCATGATGCAAAGCGCCACGGGCGTGACCTTCATCCTGGTCAACATGGTTGCCAGCGGCCTGGTTTTGCCCGAAGCGGCGCTGCCGGTCATTACGTGGACTAACGTGGGCCTGACGGCGCTGGCCTTCGTGGCGACGCTCGATATTCATCCCTTCGTGGCCTGGGCCGTGGGGATTTCGGGCCTGGCGGCCACGCTCGTCCGGCATCGATTGTCGAAGCAGATCGCGAGCATTCTGGTGGGCATCGCGCTGTTGTTGTTTGGCCTGCAGACGATGGGGACGTCGGCCGGGCCCCTGGCACATTCTGAGTGGCTCCGCAACTTTGTCTCGCACACGGTCGCCTCTCCGCCCGTCGCCTTTCTGTTTGGCTTTTTGCTGGCCGCCATTCTGCAAAGCAACACAGGCGCCACGCTGCTCGTGATCACGTTGGCCGCGGGGGGCGTGTTCCGCCTGGAATCGGCCGCGATGCTGATCTATGGCACCAACCTGGGCGCAATCGTCCTGCGATTGCTCTTATCGTTGGGGATGCGAGGTACAACGATGCAGCTGGTCCGCTTCGAAGATCTGTTCTGCGTGGTGAGCGGCGTGTTGATGGTGGCGCTCTATTACCTGGAGACGTTAACCGGCGCGCCGCTGGTGCTGGCGGCCGTGAAAGCAGCGAGCTCGGATATCGCGCTGCAATTGGCCCTGGTGTTTTTGCTGTCGAATTTATTGCCGGCGATTGCTTTGTCGCCGTTTTTGCCGCGCTTGGTGGCGGCGGTAGCCCGCATTTGGCCGACGGACGAGGATGGCGACGCGGCGCAGCCGAAGTACCTTTCGGCCCGCAGCCTGGAAGACCCGGTAACGGCCGTCGATTTGATCCCGCGCGAGCTGGCCCGCTTGCTGGCCAGCTTACAAGCTTCGGTGCGAGCCCATCGCGCAGGAACCGATTCCGGGGTGATTGAAGACCGGCGGGCGACCGATTATGCGATGCTGACGCGACGGCTCGAAGAGTTGGCGGGGCAGCTCGCGCTGCGCCACTGCACAAATCCGTGGCCCAGCGGCTGAACATTGCGCGCGAAATGACGGCTGTCGTTGGCTATATCGCGGAAAGCTACGTGCAGTTGCGGCAATCTCACCGTGAGTTGCGGCACGCGGCGGAGACGGGCTTCGTCCGCGAGCAGGTGCTTGGTGCGCTCGAAGCCTTGTTGGGAGTGGCGGCCTTAGCGTGCGACACGCGCCGGCCTGAGACCATCGAAATGCTTCGCGAGCAGTCGCGCAGCCACAGCCAGCTTGTAGCGCAAGCGCGCGAGTCTTGCGTGCGTGGCGAGGGAAGCGAGCAAACGGGGGAGCGGGCCGTCGCGCAGCAAACAGCAGTGCTCAAACTGCTGGCCGACTTCGAGCTGATCACGTGGATCGTCCACCGGCTGTCAAAGCTGCTCGAACAGTTCGGTGCCCGACGAAGCGAGCAGCCGAAATAGTTGGCCGTTCATGAGCGAATCGCAATCATCGCCGGACCCATGGGCTTTGTAGACCAGTTCAGCGGAAATGCCAATCGGACATAAAACGTTGGCAGCCAAACGAGACAAATTCCACCGGCGAAAAGATGGTCGGCTCGGCGGTTCATCAAGTCGAGGCGACCGGGCCGCAAACCGCCGCTTCACTCCCCCAACATCGACTTCCGCCGCAGGATGTGGTGATAGTGCTGGGCGAAGCGGTGGGCCTCGTCGCGCACGTATTGCAGCAGGCGCAACGCGAAGGAATGGCGGCTCAGACGCAGCGGCTCGCTCTGGCCCATTACGAATACCTCTTCCTCGCGCTTGGCCAGCGAGATCACTTTTGGCGGTTCGATGTCGAGCTCGCGAAATGCGGTTAGCGCCGAGGATAGTTGTCCCTTGCCGCCGTCGATCAGCAGCAGATCGGGAAAAATCTGCGCATCGTCGTGCAGCCGCTGGAACCGCCGGGCAATCACTTCGCGAATGCTGGCAAAATCATCGACCCCCTGCACGTCGCGAATCTTGAATCGCCGGTAGTGCGGCTTGAACGGCAGACCATCAATGAACTGCACCAGGCTGGCCACCGTTTCACCGCCGCCCAAATGGGCGATGTCGACGCCTTCGATCGTGCGCGGCGTCTCCGGCAGCTTGAGCACCTTTTGCAGCCCTGACAGGCCCTTCTTCGGATCGACGTAAAACACCTCCGGCTGCACATGCGTGTCGAGCTCACCGCGCTCGTCGAGCGTCTCGAGCATTTGGATTTCGTCGCGCAGTCGGGCGGCCTGCTCGAACCGGAGGGCTGCCGCGGCCGCCTGCATTTCCGCCTTCATTTCCGAGAGCAACTTCCGCTTGTTCCCCTCCAGGAACATCCGCAGCCGCTGGATGTCCTTGCGGTATTCTTCCTTGGAGATTCGCAGGTTGCACGGCGCAGTGCACTGGTCGATCGATGCCAGCAAGCAGGGACGGAACCAGCGCCACTTCTCGTCGTCCTCGTCGATATCAAGCGAGCAGGTGCGAAATTTGAAAATCTTCTGCAACACCTGCATCGCCCCCCGCAGGCTGCCGGCGCTGGCGAACGGTCCATAGAGCTTCGTGCCCCGCTCGTGCGGAGTGCGCGTAAATTCCACCCGCGGAAAATCCTCGCGGGTGGTGATTTCCAGGTAGGGAAATGTCTTGTCGTCCTTGAGGTCCTGGTTGTACTTCGGCTGCACATCCTTGATCAGCCGGGCCTCGGCCAGCAGGGCGTCGACCTCGCTTTCGCATTCCAAGAAATCGATGTCCGCGATTTCGCGCACCATGTCGGCCGTGCGGCGATCTTCGGCGGCGCCCTTCAGGAAGTAGCTGCTCGCCCGCGATCGCAAGTTCTTCGCCTTGCCGACATAGATCACGCGGCCGGCCGCGTCCTTCATCAAATAGAGACCCGGCGTCTGCGGAAACTCGCGCACCTTGGCCAGCGCGCGGCGAAAGCCAAACGAACCTTCGCCGGCGACATCCTTCAATGTGTCGCCGTCAGGCAGTTCGGGCAACGGTTCGTGAGTGGGGTTGTCGGCCATGAAAGCGAATGCTCACCGCGGCATCAGTTCGGACGCGCTACTCCTGCTAATTGTAGCCCGGCAAGCTACCCCCCTGGTTCCCGCCCGAAGCAGGCTCAAATGCCTCGGCGAGACCGACACCAATCTTGATCCATCAAGTGCCGACGTGCGCGAACTTGGTCAAATCGCCAGCCAGCGCCGTCAGCCGCTGGGCAAGTTCCGCCTTCGTCGTTTCCAGGTTGTGCAATTGCTCGGCCGGCTCGTAGGTGAACATGTAGAACTTCACCTTCGGCTCGGTGCCCGAGGGGCGCACCGCCACGTAGGTTCCGTCGGCGTCCAGGTTCAGCATCACCATGTCTCCCTTCGGACCGTCGAACTGCGTGGGCGTTCCGCCGGGAGCATGTTCGAGCAGTGCCTTGTAGTCGCGCACGCGGACGACTTTGAACCCTGCCAGCTCACGCGGCGGGTCCTGGCGAAACTTCTTCATCAGCGCGGCGATTTGTGCCATGCCTTCGGAGCCCGGCAAGGTGACCGAGACCTGAGATTCGGCGTGATAGCCGTATTGCCAGTAAAGGGCGTCGAGCTTCTCGTGCAAGGTTTTGCCAGCGGCTTTTTCCTGGGCAGCCAGCTCGGCCAGCAACATCGCCGCCACTGCGGCGTCTTTGTCGCGGGCGTAGGTGCCGGCCAAAAAGCCGTGCGACTCCTCGGCGCCAAACACGAATCGCTCGGGGCCCTTTTCGTCCATGGTGCCGCCGATGTACTTGAAGCCCACTTGCAGGTTGCCATAAGTCACTACGCTAAACGCATCGGCGATGCGTCTGGCCATTTCCGTCGTGACCAGAGTCTTGACGATGTAGTGCTGTGGTGTCAGCCGCCCGCTGGCCTGCCACTTTTCGAGCAGATATTCAGTCAGCAGCACGCCAATTTGGTTGCCGGTCATCGTGGCCCACTTGGCGCCGCTCTTGGTCGAAAGGGGAGTTGCCAGGCCAATGCGGTCGCAATCCGGGTCGCTGGCCAAGATCAAGTCGGCGCCAGCTTCCTCGGCGCGAGCGATGATCGACGTGAAAACCTCCTTGTTCTCCGGGTTGGAGATGTGCTTCGGCACGTTCGGAAAATCGCCGTCCGGCGTGGCATGGGGGCCGAACTCCTCGACGTCTTTGAAACCGGCCGCGGCCAGCGCTGGCAGCACGGCCGAGGCGCCCACGCCATGCAGCGGCGAATAGATGATCTTCAGATCGCGAGGGCCAGTGAAGCTTTGCCCATGAACGGCCGCAATGTAGGCTTTGTCGACTTCCTTCTCGCAGTACACGACCTGACCCTTGGTCAGCGCGTCGGCAAAGGGTACCCGGTGAATCGTGGTGGTCGACATCACTCGGTCGATCACGCCCTGATCGTGCGGCGGCAAGAGCTGCCCGCCGGTCGACCAATAGGCTTTCACGGCATTGTCGCTGGGCGGGTTGTGGCTGGCCGTCACCATAATGCCGCACGAGCAGTTGTTGTGGCGAACCGCGAACGAAAGCTCCGGCGTGCTGCGGAATCCGTTGAGAAAGTAAACTTTGAATCCCGCGGCCACCATCACTTCGGCGCAAAGTTCGGCGAAATGCCGCGAGCGGTGGCGCGTGTCGTAAGCAATCGCGCAGCCGAGGTTTTCATTCCCCTCGACGCTTTTCACATAATCGGCCAGCCCCTGCGCACTCTCGCCGATCGTGCGATCGTTGATTGCGTTCGATCCGATCGGATACATCTTGCCGCGCCGGCCTCCGGTGCCGAACGGGATGATCGTCCAGAAAGCGTCGTCGAGCTCCTGGAACCTGCCTGAGGCCAAATGCTCGGCGACTTGCGGTGCATATTCGGCGTAGCGAGGCTCGGTGAGCCATACGCGAATGTTCGTCACGGCACCGGGTGAAAGCTTGTTCTCGCTGGCAGCTTTGTCGAGCGCTGCCAGTGCCTGCTGGCGATCGAAAGTTTCGGTCGAAGCCATCCGTACGAAGATCTCCATTTCTGAGGTTGCGCGCCGCGATGTGCCACAGCCGGAATTCTGCCCGATTTGTCCGTCAGAGCCTAGTGCTGGTGCGACGCTTTCTCAATCCGCCGCGAAGCTAGGGCAAACGTGCTAGAATTTGAGACTTTCCAGAATGATTCAACTGCCGGGCCAATTTCCCATCTTCTTCCACGTGAGGACATCGAGCGTGAGCGAGCCGATTATCAGTGTCTCCGGATTGCGGGGAATTGTCGGAGACAGCCTGACTCCGGAAATCGCCTTACGCTATGCGTGCGCCTTTGCGGTGCCGCTGCGAGGTGGCACCGTCGTAATCACCCGCGATGGTCGCACGACCGGTCCGATGCTGGCAGCCGTGCTCAAGGGCGGCCTGACGGCCCTGGGCTGCAATGTTCTTGACGCCGGAGTCGCCGCCACTCCAACCACCGGTGTGCTGGTCCGCGAGCACGCTGCGGCCGGCGGCATCCAGATTTCCGCCAGCCACAATCCACTGCAATATAACGGTCTGAAGCTCTTTTCTCCTGACGGCCGCGTGATTCCCGAGGAGGCCGGCGCTCGGGTAATCGAGCGCTATCGCGAGCAGGCACCCGCTTGGGCCACGTACGACGAGGTCGGAACGATCCACTCGTGCCAGGATTCGATTGCGCGGCATTTGCAGCTGGTTTTGGCGACGGTCGATGTCGAACGCATCCGCGGTCGCAAATTCAAAGTGCTACTCGATGCCAATCACGGATCCGGTAGCGTGCTTGGCCGGAAATTACTCGCGGAGTTGGGCTGCACGATGACGATGCTGGGAGGCACGCCCGATGGGCACTTCGCCCATACGCCCGAACCCACGGCCGAAAATCTCGCGGGCGTGTTATCGGCGGTCGTGGCCAACGGCTGCGACGTCGGGTTCTGCCAGGACCCGGACGCCGATCGCCTGGCCCTGATCGATGCCGCGGGACGCTATGTTGGCGAGGAATACACGCTGGCCATTTGCGTCGACCACCGGTTGCGAGGTCAGCCGGGGCCGGTTGTAACCAATTGTTCCACAAGTCGCATGGCGCAGGACATTGCCGAGAAGTACAAGGTTCCCTTTTTTCGCTCGGCCGTCGGCGAAGCGAACGTGGTCGACCGAATGTTGGCCGAGGGAGCGATATTTGGCGGGGAAGGCAACGGCGGTGCGATCGATCCCCGCGTGGGTCTGGTGCGCGATAGCTTTGTCGGCATGGCAATGACGCTCGACGCGATGGCAGCCCGAGACCAGCCGCTGGCGGCCCTGGTCGATGAACTGCCCCGCTATGCGATCGTTAAAACCAAGCTCTCCCTGCCGAGGGAGAAAATCGCCGGGGCATTCGACGCGGTTGCTCGGCATTTCGCCGATGCCCAGAGTGACCGTTTGGATGGATTACGCCTGGATTGGCCGGGCAAATGGCTGCTCGTGCGGGCTAGCAACACCGAGCCAATTGTGCGGGCCGTGGCCGAAGCTCCTACCGAGGCCGAAGCAGCCCGGTTGTGTGCCGAAGCCCAGGCCGCGATGAGCGGCGCCTAGACTCCTGGCCACAAAATTGCGCACAAACCGCTTTGCCGCGATTTGACACGGCCCGAAGTTGACATACGTTTCCTAATAGCCCACCAAAGTCGCGCTTTCGAAGGCGCGAAACGGGATTGGAACGGGTCACATCCTGAAGTTCGCAGTTTCCTATCGTGAGCTTGGCGGCCTTGTAGCCGATCTGTGTGCTCCTGGGCCACCATCCTCGAAAAGGCAAACCGGTCGCAAGGCCGGGACGCAAAGCCAAGGACCCCGCGCCGCTTAGGCTGCACGGGGTAGCCGGTTGTCGAAAGGTAAGGTGGTCACGTTGTGCCGAGTTTTCGTCGGCGCACGCGTATCACCGTGGGACGAACTGTCCTGCGGGGGCGGTTCGCCTTTATACGCTAAAGGAGCGTCACATGTTATTTCCGAAGATCAAAAGATTTCTCACCGCTGAAGACGGCCCTACCGCCGTCGAATACGCGGTCATGCTTGCGCTGGTGATCACGGTCTGTCTGGTGAGTATCCAGGCTCTCGGTTCCAAGACCAGCGTGTCGTTCAGCAATATCGCCAACTCGCTGGGTTCCGGGAGCTAACGCGGCGGCCGCATGGCTCGGCTTGTCGGTCTACGTGCAGCCAACGTGTCATGGTCCCTTACCAATCGCTCACCGCTGTTGACCGTCTCGGCACAAGTGCCCGCGACCATTTGTCGCGGGTGAGTGCGGGTCAGCTGGCGGTGATGCGGTTCTTGCCCACCCATGGCACCAGCGCGTCCGGCACGACAACCGAGCCATCGGCTTGTTGGTAGTTCTCCAGGATCGCGATCAGCGCGCGGCTGATCGCGATGGCCGTACCGTTTAGCGTGTGCACCAGAGCCGTGCCTTTCTCGCCGGTACGATAGCGGATGCCGAGTCTGCGAGCCTGATAGTCCGTGCAATTCGACGTGCTCGTCACCTCGCCAAATTCTCCCCCGTCGCCGCGTCCGGGCATCCAAGCCTCCAGATCGAATTTGCGATAGGCTGGCCCGCCCAGGTCGCCCGTGGCCGTATCGACCACGCGGTAGGCAATTTCGAGCCCATCGAACAGCCGGCATTCCAAATCACAGAAATAGCCGAGCATCGCCTCGCTTTGTTCGGGAAGCGTAAAGGCGAACATCTCAACTTTGGTGAACTGATGGACGCGATAGAGCCCGCGGGAAGTGCGTCCGTGCGCGCGGCTTCGGTGCGATAACAATGGCTAATCCCGCAGAGCTTGATGGGCAGTTTGTCGGCTTCGAGGATCTCGCCCGAGAGCAAACCTCCCAGGGTGATCTCGGCGGTGGCCACCAGGCTGAGGTCGCTGTCGGCAATGCTATAGATTTGAGTTTCCGGGCCGCGCGGTATATATCCGGTCCCTTGCAGGATTTCGTTGCGAGCCAGGTCTGGTGTGATGGTGGGCGAAAAGCCTTCCTGAATGAGCAGGTCGAGGGCATAACGCTGCAGGGCCAACTCCAGCAGCACCGCATCGTTTTTGAGGAAGTAAAAGCCGTGGCCCGCCACTTTGGCACCCCCCTCCAAATCGAGCAGGCCCAGGCTTTCGGCGATCGTCACGTGGTCGCGGGGCTGGAAGTCGAACTTAGGGGGTTCGTGCTTGCCGCGGCGCACCTCCAAATTGGCTTGATCGTCCGCGCCCAGCGGCGCGTCGGGATGCGACAGGTTCGGGATCGACTTGAGAATTGCGTCGGCCTCGCTCGTCAATTGGTCGAGGTCGACCTGGGCAGCGGCCGTTTTTTCTCGCAGGGTACGTCCTTCGTTCTTGCGCGCTTCCCGCTCGGCGGCATCCTTGGCCTTGCCGATGGATTTGCTCACTTCATTCGCTTTTCGATTGAGCTCTTCGATCTCGGTTTGCTTGGCTCGGCGCCGCGCTTCCAATTCGGCAAAAGCCCGCACGTTTGCCTGCGAACCCCGGCGGCGGCAATTCTCTTCAACGAGGTCGACGTTGTCAGCGATGAATCTACGATCGAGCATGATGTAAACAAAATAGAGTGGTACGGATGGATGGCCTCTAAAACGCAGCGTAGCGAGTGGCGACGTCAGGCCTTGTTCTTAAGCGCGCCGAGGTGTTGCCAGAGGTGCGCGCTGGCCTTGATGCCCCGGTGGAAGTCGGCGACCGAAAACTTTTCGTTGGGGCTATGCGTGTTGTCGTCGTCGAGTCCCCAACCCAAGAGCAGCGTATCGACTCCCAACAAGTCGTGAAAGGTTGCCACCACCGGAATCGATCCGCCTTCCCGCATGAACACCGGCCGTTTGCCGAAACCTTCCGTAATCGCCTGGGTGGCCGCCGCGACGTACGGACTTTCCAGCGGCACGACAACTCCCGGCGCGCCGTGAAAGTCGATCAGTTCCAGCTTGATTCCCGCAGGGCACCGCTTGCGGAGCCAGCTTTCCAGCGAAGCGGAGAGCTTTTTTGGATCTTGGTTAGGCACCAAACGAAAACTGAATTTGGCGCCGGCCCGAGCGGGTAGCACCGTCTTGGCGCCTTCGCCTTGATAGCCACTCCAGAGGCCGTTAATGTCGCACGTTGGCCGCGCCCGGCGCCGTTCGAGCGTCGAGTATCCTTCTTCGCCGCGGAGGCCGTCGACGCCGATCTTCCGCATGAACTCCGCCTCGTCGAACGGCAACTTGGCGAATTCGGCCCGCTCGCGCGGCGTCAACGGCTCGACGTCGTCGTAGAAACCCGGCACCTGGATTTGCCCTTGCTCGTTAACCAGTCCGGCCAGCATCGAAACCAGCACGTTGGCCGGATTCGCCACGGCCCCGCCGAATGTGCCCGAATGCAAATCCTGCTTTGGGCCGGTGAGCCGGAGTTCATAGTAAGAGATTCCCCGCAGACCATACGTGATGGCCGGCTGGCCGGGGCCGAACTGGCAGGTGTCGCTGATCACCACGACATCGCAGGCCAGTCGATCTTTGTTCTGTTCAATGAACAAATCGAGATTGGCGCTGCCGACCTCCTCTTCCCCCTCGATCAGAAACTTCAGCTGCAACGGCAACCGCCCTTCCGTTTCGATCCAGGCCTCCGTGCTTTTCAGATGTGTGAACATCTGCCCCTTGTCGTCGGTAGCGCCCCGGGCGTAGATGTTGCCGTCGCGAATCGTCGGCTCAAACGGCGGCGTATGCCATTCGCTCAGCGGATCGGGGGGTTGAACGTCATAGTGGCCGTATACCAGCACGACGGGCGCGCCCGGCACGGGCGGCGTCTGGGCACAGACGATCGGGTGCCCGGCCGTTGGTACCACGTCCACCGGAAGCTTCAGGCGGCGGAACTGGTCGGCGACCCATTCGGCCGCGCGACGCATGTCGTCTCGGTGAGCGCTGTCGGCGCTGACGCTGGGGATCCGCAGCAGTTCCTTCAGCTCCTCCACCTGGCGGTCGCGATTTCGCTCGAGATAGTCGTCGATTCGGCTCATGCTTGCACTCCCGCGTGCGATCCTGCCGGCAGCGCTCAACTCCTGCCGCCACCCCGCTTTCCGTTTCACTCGCCCTCTTGGCGGCCCTGCAATATAATGGCTCCGGGCCGATTCGGCTATCGTGGCTCGAGAAATCGGCCGGCGGCTAGTTGAGCGAGGTACGGAACCGTGGCAGAGCAATCGACCAGCGGCGTTGCCGAACCCGTCGAGCAGACCGCCGTCAAACCACGCGATGATCGCAAGAAGAAACCAAAGCGTCAGCCGCGTTACAACGTGATCCTGTGGGACGATCAGGACCATACACCGGAATACGTCGTGGCCATGATGCAAAAGCTATTCGGCCATCCGGTCGAGAAGGGGATGCAAATCGCCCAGGAAGTCGACGGTCGCGGCCGGGCGATCGTGCTCACGACGACCAAGGAGCACGCGGAATTGAAGCGCGATCAAATCCATGCCTTTGGCAAGGACCCGTTGATTGCCACTTGCCAGGGTTCGATGTCGGCCAGCATCGAGCCGCTGCCTGAGTAGTGGCGCCGTTGCGACCACCACGACGGTTTTAGCCTCTGGCGCTTTATCACCCGGTTGCGTGTTCGGGCGGTAGTTCCTACGCTGAATCCCTGCCATTCGTTCCCTGCATTTTGCGAAACATGACCACGCTCCGCACCGTCACTCTCGGCTGCAAGGTAAACCAGTACGAAACCGAACTGGTGCGCCAGTCGCTCGCCACGGCCGGATATCGCGATGTCGACGACGGCGAAACGGCCGAACTCTGCATCGTCAACACCTGCACCGTGACCGCGGAAGGGGATTCCAAAAGTCGCCAGGTCATCCGTCAACTGGCACGACGCAATCCCGGCACGCGAATTGTCGTGATGGGCTGCTATGCCACGCGAGCGCCCGACGAAGTAGCCGCCTTGCCGGCCGTCACCGAGGTCATTACCGATAAACGCGAGCTGCCCGATTGGCTTGGTCGCTGGGGCGTGGCCGATGTTCCGACGGGCATTTCCGGCTTCGGCGGCCGCCAGCGGGCATACGTCAAGGTTCAGGATGGCTGCCTGCTCAACTGCAGCTTTTGCATTATTCCCAGCGTCAGGCCGCATTTAGCAAGTCGACCGGTCGAGCACATCGAAGACGAAGTCCGCCGCCTGGTCGCCGGCGGTTATCGCGAAGTCGTGCTCACCGGAATCCATCTGGGCCACTACGGCGTCGAATGGAGTCGTGGCCGATCAAAAGGCGATTGGTGTCGACTTTCGCATCTGCTCGAGCGTCTTGTCGGCTTGCCCGGACAATTTCGCCTCCGGCTAAGCAGCATCGAAGCCACGGAAGTCACGCGCAAACTCATCGCCGTGATGGCGGCCAATCCAGCGCGTATCTGTCCTCACCTGCATGTTTCAATGCAAAGCGGTTCGGACGATGTGCTACGCCGGATGCGACGCCGCTGGGGTCGCCAGCGGTTTCTGGACCGCTGCCAGCTCGTCAAAGAGGCGCTGGACGCCCCGGCGTTGACGACCGACGTGATCGTGGGCTTTCCTGGTGAAACGCAGCGCGACTTTGATGACACCTGCGCGGTCTGTGAAGAGGTCGGCTTCTCGAAGATTCATATCTTCCCCTTCACGCCCGGCGCGGCACGCCAGCCGCGGAAATGACCGATCAGGTTGCTCCTGACGTGAAATCCGGACGGGTTCGCGCACTGGCCGAGGTCGAGTCGCGGCTCCGCCAGCGCTATTTTTCCAGCCTGCTTGGCAGACAACTCGAAGTATTGGTCGAATCCGCGGCAAGCAGTCCCCCGGGACTGGTCGGCACCGCCTGTCGCTACGCGCCCGTATCGTTGATGGGCGGCACCGACCTGGTTGGCCAATTGGTTGGGCTGACGGCCGGGTCGGTGGTCGACGGAATGATCCAAGCGCAGTCGTCGTCTTGACTTAGCGACTGCTGGCAACGGTTCGGTCCGGAACTGTGAATCCCGTCTGGCGACGCCCCGGCGCGTTTGCTAGACTCCCGCCCTCACATCCACGGCGTCTCGTGTCTTTCGAGGCCGGTCGGTTCGTTTCACATCGCATTGCAGTTTTCGCACAACGCTCGGGCGGGATGCCTGCGCGTGCAAGTTGCCAGGGAGTGGTTATGCAAGCCAGATCCTTTTCGTGGCTCGTCGTTCTCAGCACCCTGCTGGCGGTGGCCGGTCCCGGCCGCGCCAAGGCGGCACCGCCGTGGAGCAAGTTGGTTTTGTTTCGGCATTTGTCGGCCGATCCCGACCAACTTTATCCAATTACCGACACGAACGGGCCCTGGATGATCATGGCGGCAAGCTTTTCTGGCGACGGAGCCGAGGACCAGGCGCAGAAGTTGATTCACGAGCTTCGCTCGGACTTCAAGTTGCCGGCCTACTCCTACCGCAAAACCTTCGAGTACTCGAAGCCGGTGCGGGGCAAAGGTCTCAACCCCAAGGGCGAAGCTCCGCTAATGCGTTATCGCCGCGACGACGACGTCGTCGAAATCGCCGTCTTGGTAGGCGACTTTCAGACCGTGGACGATCCGGAAGTTCAGAAGGTGCTCAAGAAGCTCAAACGCGCTTCACCAAAAACACTGCAAGTTGATCCCGAGCAGTCCAATCAGGCGTTGGCAACGTACCGCAATCTGCAAAAGAAAGCCAAGCAGGCCCTGTTTAAGGATGACGGACCAAATGGTCCGATGGCGAATGCGTTCGTGATCACGAATCCGATTTTGCCTCCGGAATACTTTGTGCCGAACGGCGTCGACAGACTTGTCGTGGAAATGAACAGCGGCGTACCGCACAGCTTGCTCGACTGCCCCGGCGCCTACACCGTCAAGGTCGCCACGTTTACCGGGCATTCGATCATCTTGGACAAGAAGCGACAGGATGCCATCGACCGCGGCGAGATGCCCAAAAGCTTCCTGGAAGAAGCCGCCAAGAACGCCCACATTCTAACCGAGGCGCTCTGCAAGAAGGGCTACCCCGCCTACGAGTTTCACGATCGGCATTCGAGCATCGTGACGGTCGGCTCGTTTAATTCCGTGGGAACCAAACGCCCGGATGGCAAGATTGAGATCAACCCCGCGGTCCACTCCGTCATGAAGACCTTCGGCGCCGAAACGACAATCGAGCCTGGCAAACCACCCCAGGTAGGCCAACCGAAGAAGCTGGCCGGCATTCCCTTCGACATTTCACCCGTGCCGGTCGAAGTGCCGCGGATGGGCATTAGCAACGCCTACGATCACACGGCCGCGCGGTAGTTGCGGCCAACCGTCCATGCCGGCTACGATGCTCGCTTTCCCGTAAGCATCGCCTATTGGCTGGGTACGAACGGTATGGCGGACGATGTGCTGGTTTTGGGCACCCACAACCGCGGCAAGGTGCGCGAGCTCGTCGACTTGCTCTCCCCGCTGCCTCTGCGAATCACGGCCCTGGCCGACTATCGAAACGCACTGGAAGTTGAAGAGACGGGCGACACCTTCGCGGCCAATGCATGTCTAAAAGCCCGACAGCAGGCTCGACAACTGCGAGCTTGGACATTGGGCGAGGACAGCGGCATTTCGATCGACATGCTCGACGGAAGGCCAGGGGTCTTCTCGGCTCGCTACGCTGGTGTCGGCGCAACCGACGAGCGTAACAACAACCGGTTGCTCGAGGAGTTGGGCGACACGCCACTCTCGCGACGCACGGCATACTACACCTGCCGTTTGGCTCTCTCGGACCCGCAGGGAACCATCCGTGCCGAAGGCGGCGGTGTTTGCCGGGGACGAATTCGCCTCGAGCCGTCCGGCAGTGCCGGCTTTGGTTATGATCCGCTCTTCGAAGTGGTGGAATATCACCGCACGTTCGGCGAACTCGGAGAGGCGGTCAAAGCCGTGCTCAGCCACCGCACGCGGGCGGTTGCGGAACTATTGCCGTTGGTCGAGCGAATCCTCATCGACGGCAAATGGCCTGAATACGGGCTGGGACGCCCGGCGCCGCCTGATTCTCCTGCCACCGTAATGTAGAATTACCGGCGGGCGCCGCCTCGCGGCGCAGCCAGGGCTTTGCACCATCGATCGCATTGCGGGAGGGTAACTCATGCTCCGTTGCTCGCTAGTCGCCTGGGGATGGTTGGTGGTCGCTGCATGCCAAGCGGCGTGGGCCGGCTCACCCGCAGAATGGGCGAAGTCGCATCTCCCCGAGTTGGTCGACGTGTATTGCGACTATCATCGCTCTCCGGAACTTTCGAATCGCGAAGAGGAGACGGCGGCGAAACTTGCCAACTTCCTCAAACAAGCCGGCTGCGAAGTGCACTCCGGTGTCGGTGGCCATGGCGTGGTCGGCATCCTGAAGAACGGCCCCGGTCCAACGTTGATGCTGCGTACCGACCTCGATGCGCTGCCCGTCACGGAGAACACCGGATTGGTCTACGGCTCGCAAGTCAAGGTCGTGAACGCCGACGGCACGCAGACCGGAGTGATGCATGCTTGCGGTCACGACATCCACATCACGAATTTGATCGGCGTGGCCCAGTATCTGGCGAGCCACAAAAGCGATTGGTCGGGCACGATCCTGTTCGTCGGTCAACCGGCCGAAGAGCGGGGCGAGGGGGCGCGGCGCATGCTGGCCGAAGGGCTGTTCGAAAAATTTCCCAAGCCCGACATGGCGCTGGCTCTGCACGTCGATGCCACGCTGGCCGCCGGCAAGATTGCCTATCGCCCGGGTTACACGTTGGCCAACGTCGACAGCGTGGACATTACCATGCACGGTCGTGGCGGACACGGCGCGTCGCCGCACAGCACCATCGACCCCATTGTCCAAGCCGCTCAATTGATCGTCTCACTGCAAACCCTGGTGAGTCGCGAACTGGATCCGGTGACGCCGGGCGTGGTGACGGTCGGTTCAATCCATGGTGGCACAAAGCACAACGTCATTCCCGACGACTGTCACTTGCAGCTCACCGTGCGGAGCTACAGCGACGAAGTCCGCAGATCACTCTTGGATGGAATCCGTCGCAAGGCGGAAGCCGTTGCTCAAGGAGCCAACGCCCCCAAGCCCACCGTCAAGGTGCGCGAGGAGGAATTTACACCAGCGCTGTTCAACGACGAGAAACTGGTCGAACGTGTGCTGCCGTCGCTTAAGAAAGCCATCGGGGCGGAAAATGTGGTACTGGCCGAGCCGGCCATGGGGGGCGAGGACTTCAGCCGTTACGGTCGGGCCGGTGTGCCGATCTTCATGTTCCGACTCGGATCGGTCGAGCCGCAGCGACTAGCCGGCTATCAGCGCACCGGGGCCGTTCCCTCGCTCCATTCGGCGGTCTACTATCCCGATCCAGAACCCACACTGCAAACGGGCATTACGGCCATGACCACCGCCGTGCTCGACTTATTGCCGCCGCAGAAATGACGACCGAAAACCACGCAGGTCCGACCACAAGAACACTTCGCAGCCGTGGCAGTTGGGCCTGGTTGGTCGCCTATGTCCTGATACTGGTCACGGTTGTTGTCGCGATGTTTCAAGCCCGTCAAGCGGCACTGACCACCATGGGCACGGACCAGGCACAGGCCGATTGGGAGGCTTGGCGCAAGTCGGAGCCAAATCAGAGCAACGATTTGCCGGTGCGCCGGCGTCCGCCAAAGTCGACCGAGCCGCCGGCGCTGGTGCTCATGCGCGACCACTTCCAAATGCTCTTGGGGGCGGCGATCCTGTTCAGCTCGCTGTTGTTTGGGGCACTTATGATCGCGGCCCGAGGCGCGTTTGCGAAGCAGCAATCGTATCCGCCTCAAGGTGCGGAGAAGCGACCGTAGCGCGCGCGGCTTCTGATTCCTACGCGAATCGCAGCAACGCGTATTTCTTCTTGCCGCTACGGAGAACCAACACGGTTTCGCTGGCCAGGTCCGTTACGGTGAGCCTGGTGTCGGGGCCATCGACGCGGCGGTTGTTGACGTACGCGCCTCCCTGGTCGACCGTTCGGCGGGCTTCGCTCTTACTTTTGGCCAGGCCGGCTTCCACCAGCGCATCGACCATCAGCAGGCCGTCGCCGTCGAGACGAGTTCTCGGCAGTTCACAGCTAGGCACGTCGGCGAAGATCTCGCCGAGCTGAACGTCCGACAACTCGGCGATCTCGGCACCGAAAAAGATCTCCGTGGCTCGCCGGGCCGTTGCCAATCCGTCGTCGCCGTGAATCATGCGAGTCAGCGCCTCGGCCAGCCGCCGCTGACTCTCTCGCTGCCCGGGGTTTTCGGCCCGCGCGGCGTCCAGCGACTCGACTTCCTCGCGGCTCAATTCGGTGAGAAATCGCAGACATTTTCCGGCGTCGGCGTCGTCAACGTTGATCCAATACTGATAGAAGGCGTAAGGGCTCGTACGCTCGGCCGAAAGCCAGACGGCGCCGCTCTCGGTCTTGCCCATCTTGTTGCCATCGCTCTTGGTCAACAACGGCCAGGTGAGGCCATACAATTGCACACCCTTCATCCGCCGGGCCAGGTCGATACCGGCCGTGATATTTCCCCACTGGTCGCTGCCGCCCACCTGCAAATCGCATCCGAACGTGTCGTGCAGGCGAACGAAGTCATACGCCTGCAGCAGCATGTAGCTAAACTCGGTGTAGCTCAAACCGGTATCGTCGCGCCCAAGCCGGCTCTTGACCGAGTCCTTGGCCAGCATCACGTTGACCGGAAAGTTCTTGCCGATGTCGCGCAAGAATTCGAGGTAGCCGAAGCGGCTCATCCAGTCGAAATTGTTGGCCAGGATGCCGCCAATCTGTGACGCGTCAAAGTCGAGCAGGTTGCGCATCTGCAGCTCGATTGCGGCCACGTTGGCGTGCAACTCATCGACCGAAAGCAGGTTGCGTTCCTCGCTTTTGCCGCTGGGATCGCCGATCATGCCGGTGGCTCCGCCGATCAGGGCGATGGGTCGATGCCCCGCGCGTTGAAAGCGTCTGAGCACCATCAGTCCCATCAAGTGCCCCACGTGCAGGCTGTCGGCCGTCGGATCGAAGCCTGCATAAATCGTGCGGGGTGAGGCGTTTAGCCAGTCCTGCAGTTTTTCGTCGGTCGTCTGATGAATCAGACCGCGCCAAGTCAGCTCGGCAAGGATGTCGTTCAAGGGGTGTCCTTTCCTGGGGACGCAGATCTGTCGGACCCGCGGACCTATCGCCACATGTCGTCGTCGGCAAACGGGTGACCGCTACCCTTCAGCTTCGGCTTGGGCAGCGCTTTGAGCGCATGTTCGGCCAGCCGCAAGTCCTCGCGCGTGGCGATCTTCAAGTTGATCGTCGAGCCGGGCACGACCGTCACCGCCTGGCCAATGCGTTCGACGAGTTGAGCGTCGTCCGTGGCCGGAAAGTCGCCCCGCTTGGCATGGGCTTCCAGCAGCAGCTGACGGGCGAATACCTGCGGAGTCTGAGCTTCCCAGAGACCGACTCGAGAAACGGTCTCCTGAATCTTGTGATCCGGGCCCACCCGTTTGAGCGTGCCAGCGACCGGAATCGCGCAGAATCGCCGCGCCCGATTTCTCTGCCGCTTCGAACACGGCCGTAATCCATTCGTCGGCCAGACAGGGACGGGCGGCGTCGTGAATGCACACGTAATCCATGTCGGGCTTGACGCGGGCCAGTGCCTTCGAAACCGAATCGGCCCGCTCCGCGCCTCCCTCGACGACGTCGATGCCCAGGATGGTTGTGTTGGCCGCGAATTTGAACTGGAAATATTCCATATCCTCCGGCGAGACGACGACCATGATTTGCTTTACGTCCGCGCGATTGACGAACTTCTCGGCCGAATGCAACCACACCGGCTTATTGGCCAGCGGCGCGAATGGTTTCTTGTAGTTCTTGTCGTGAAAGCGGCTGCTTCGGCCAGCCGCCGGCAGGATGACCGCGAACTTTGCCACCGCTAGAGTCCTTTGCAGACGATTTAAGGCCGTTGCGCTCGCTCCAAATTACGTGCGACGGTTCATTGTCGAATTTCGTCGCAGGGCGTCAAGTTGGCCTCGGTTTGGCCGATGCCCGGCCCAAAGTGTTGGAAAATGGAAACCGGGGGTGAAGCTTCTGGGGCTTCACCCCCGGCTCGAGTTTCCTAGCACTTACGACAGGACGAACCTTGGGCAGGTATTCCCCAGGCCTAAGCGCAAACGCGTCGCAACTTGCTAACTGTCGTACTGCATCATGATTTCGCCGGCGTGGACGCCTTGGATGCTCTTGAATCCGCCGTCGGCGATCGTTTCGCCAAGCTTGGTGATCGTACGGAAGTAGCGATCCGACGGGCGCTCGCCGGTGAGCTTGCGAGTCAGATCCTGGCAGAACACGTCGGCCGCCTGGCGAATGACCTCGTCGTTTTGCCTGGCCGCGTACAGCGACGTGCAGAGGATGGTCACGGCGTCTTGCAAACGCTGCGAGAGTTCCGACATCCGGCACTGGCGGTCGGCCAGGCCCAACTGATGCTTGCTCATCGTGCCCGAGATTTCCCGAGGCGACCGCTGCAGGAAGCTGGAGGCGAACTCCGCGTGGCGGCGCAGGCTCTCTGGCATGCTCGGCAGCGTTGTTCGCGGCTTCGGCTTCAAGTATTGCCCGGCCAGCCATTTGGCGTACGGGGCGAACACCCCCTTGAGCGCCCACAAGTGAGCCGGATTGGCCAGGTTCGGTTTCTTGATCTTGTTGGCTTGCAGGGCCTTGCCAACCGGTTCGAAGAACTGCGTACCGTGCTGTTTGACCAGCGATTTGAAGAAGGCCATCGAAAGCATTTCGCCTTCGCCCTCGTAGATGCAGGGGGCCAGATACTCGTGCACGTTGTCGCCAAAAATGTGGCCATGCAAGAACGAGCGGCCGCCGTGGGTCTTCATCAACAGCTCGATCGACGCTTCTTTCTGAGCCTCGCTACCAAAGACCTTGGCGATCACGCACTCCATTTCGCCGCGGTAGCCTTCGTCGATCAGATTGCCGCCCCATTGCACGAGCGCGTCGCAGGCCACGATCAGGCCGGCGATCTTGCCCAACCGCCGTTGCACCAGTTCGCGGGTAGCAATCGGGGCGCCGTAGGTCTTTCGGTATTGCGCCCACGGGATCATGCTGGCCATCATCATCCGCATCGTGCCGGCGGCATTGGCACACAGCGAAATCCGGCCCAGGTTCAGCCCGTGGTAGGCGATGGTCAACCCGTCGCCGCGGGTCGGCGTCAACAAATTCTCGGCCGGCACGCGGAGGTCTTTGAAAATGATCCCTTGATTGTACGTGTGCTTGAGGGCATACAGGCCGTACTTTCGCAGTTGGAACTGCTCGTTCTCTTCCTTCGGCAGGTCGACCACCAGCACCGCCGGTCGGTTTTTGATCAAACAGACCAGGCCAATCGTCCGTCCGGGAACGACGTTCGTGATGAACAGTTTTTCGCCGTTGACGACGTATTCGTTGCCGTCCAACACGGCTTCGGTCTTCAGTGCCGTCAGGTCCGAGCCGGCGCCCGGTTCGGTCAATGCGAACGCGCTCAAGCGCTTGCCGCTGGCCAGGTCGGGCAGAAACTTTTGCTTTTGCTCAGCACTGCCAAAGGTGCGGACCGGATCAACGGCACCAATACAACCGTGAACCGAGGCCAGGCCGGCAACCGTCGCGTCGACCATTGCCATCTTGGTCAGAAAGCCTGCAAACGCGGCGAACGGCGAACCCGCACCGCCGTATTCCTTGCCAACCAACAGACCCCAGTAGCCAGCCTCGCCTAGTTCGTCGAGAACGTGCTGCGGCACCTTGCGATTCTCATCAAGGTTCGTGCCGGCTTCCACGTGCTTGCGCATCACGCTCAGCGAGTCGTCCATCACGCGCTGCACTTCGGCCGGCGGCGCGACTTGCTTGCTTTGGAACAGTTCGACCGGCACTTCGCCGTCCCAAATGGCTCGATGGACCGGGCTGTTGGTCGTCTGGAATCGCTTGGCGAACAATTCCTCGACCTGGTCATCGGCCTTGTCGACGGCTCCCATCCGGCGGGCTTCGTCGTCACTCTTGCCGCCTAACTTCAGCGCTGTTTCGGCGAAGGATGCCTTGTTGTCCTGGTCCTGATCGTCGGCGGCCGCACCGTGCCGCTCGGCTTGGGTTTGCGGATTCATGACTCTCTCGCAAAAGGAAAAGTGACGGGATCGACCCTCGGTTTTGAACTACCTTCCAACCGGTCGGTAGATATTATTCTAACATAAAATGTGAAACACGGAAGTGGCCGCGCAACTCCTTTACTTGGAGTACATTGCGGCAATTTCCTTGGCAAAGTTTTCCTTCACGACCTCCCGTTTCAGACTGAGCTTGAATGTCAATTCCCCCGTTTCCGGCGTAAAACCCCGCGACAGCAACGTGAACTTCTGCACCTGCTCGGAGTGCGAGACGTCCGCCAACCGCGCTTTGATCCGCTCGGCGTAGATGGCATTCACGTCGGGGTGCGCCAGCGCCTCGGCCGGGCTGAAAACTGGGATCTGCCGCTTCATGATTTCGGCTCGCAGGGCATCCGGATCGGGGACGATCAGGGCCGCCAGGTACTTTTCACCGTCACCGAACACGGCCGCTTGAATGATCAGTGGATCCTCGGTCAGCAATGCCTCTATGTAGTTGGGCGCAATGTTCTTGCCGCCGGCCGTCACGATCAGTTCCTTCTTACGGCCGGTGATCTTCAGGAAGCCATCCTCGATTTCACCAAGGTCGCCCGTGTGCAACCAACCGTCCTGAATCGTGGCGGCGGTATCCTCCGGCATGTTCCAGTATCCGACCATGACGTGCGGACCACGCGTGAGAATCTCTCCGTCGTCGGCAATCTTGACTTCGACACCGTGGATCGGCTTGCCCACGGTGCCGATGCGATGCTCCTGCATCGTGCCGGTGCTGATCACAGGCGAACTCTCGGTCAGCCCGTAGCCTTGGACGAGCGTGAATCCGCGCTCGAGATAGAACGCATTCACGTGGTCGGGCAGGGCCGCGCCACCGGCGCAGCACATTTTGATGCGCCCGCCGAAAACGCCCTGCAGCGCCCCCGGCACATCGGCGGCCCCTTTTTCTTGCAGCGTGCGCATCACCTTGTCAAAGAAATAAGGCACGCCATTGAGATAATGCGGCTTGATCGCCTGGCAGTCGGGAATGATCTCCTCACGGCTTGCACACAGCGCCAGTTCGCCGCCCGAACATATCCACAAATAGTAATCACTAGTCCGGGCAAAAATGTGCGACAAAGGCAGCCAGCTCAAGCGTACGTCATCGGGCTCCGCCGTGAAGGCCAACATCACCGCGTGGCAATTCGAGGTCAAATTACGATGCGAAAGCATCACTCCCTTGGGCTCGCCGGTGGTGCCCGACGTGTACAGGATCGTAACCAAATCGTCGGGCGTCGTTTGCTCAACCGCCTGCCGCTCGAGCTGCTTGCCCTCCTCTTCGGTGCACTGCGCGGTGATTTCAGCGAGCTGCTGAATGGGTTGGCCGTGAATTTCGCCGTCGCACTTATCGAACGACACGAACTTCACGTCCTTGGGAATCTGACTTGCCGCGGCAGCGAGCTTTTGCGCCTGCTCGGGACCCGAGACGACGACCAGCTTCGCGCCGCAGTTTTCGATTTGCCAGGCAATTTGCGGGCCGGTGAGTGTGGCGTGCACGGCCACGTGGATGCCGTGCGCCATGTGGATGGCCAGGTCGAGCAGAATCCACTCGTAGCGGTTCTCCGACGCCTGCACGACGCGGTCGCCGGGCTTCACCCCCAGCTTCGCCAGCGCCGCGGCCAGCTTACGCGATTCGGTGGCGACTTCGTTCCAAGTGAGCGCGGTGAATTCTCCGTCCTTGCGGAAGCAGAGCGCGGGCCGGTCTCCGTCGGCTGCCACGCGGCGGCTGAACATGGCGGGAATGGTATCGTGCGTCTCGTCGTGCATGGCGATTCCTAGCCTGAAGAAAAAAAGCTTGCCCGGACCGAGGCGGTTGGATGGGGAGACCCGCCGCCCCTCAAGATATCACGGGAAAAATACGATTGGTAGCGCGCGGCCAGGTGTGCGGTTCGATTTTTCCCGCTCACCTCGCCGGGCTGCTTGCCGCCACACTGGCCCGACCTTGCGGAAAAGCAACACGACTCGTCGAATTCCCCACCGCACTGCGTTTCGCGCGGTTTGGCCGCGAACTAAACGCGTTCGAAAATCGTGGCGATGCCTTGTCCGACGCCGATGCACATGGTTGCCAGGCCGACGTTGGCGCCTCGATCGACCATATTGTTGACGAGCGTCGTCGTAATGCGGGCACCGCTGGCACCCAGCGGATGGCCAATGGCTACGGAACCGCCCCGCACGTTGACCTTCGACTCGTCCAGCTTCAGCATCCGCATGCAGGCAATGGCCTGCGATGCAAAGGCCTCGTTGAGTTCAATGACGTCCAGGTCCGAAAGCTGCATGCCGGCCCGCTTGAGGGCCTTCTTGGTGGCCGGCACCGGGCCGGTGCCCATCACGGCCGGATCGACGCCCACCACGGCCGTGGCGACGACGCGTACCAGCGGTTTGAGCCCCAGCGACTTCGCCTTGTCCTCCGACATCACCAGCAGGGCCGCGGCACCATCGTTGAGCGGCGAGCTGTTACCGGCCGTGACGGTGCCCATTCCGGGCATGAACGCCGGCTTAAGAGCAGCGAGACTTTCCAGGCTCGCATCCGGACGCACGCACTGATCGACCTCCGCGAGAATCCGGTTGCCGGCCTCATCGCGGCCGTAGACCGGCACGATTTCTCGTTTGAACTCTCCGTTGGCATGGGCCGCCGCGGCCAATTGATGGCTCCGCAGGGCGAACTGGTCCTGCTCCTCGCGCGAGATGCCCTGCGTCTGGGCCAGGAACTCGGCCGTAACGCCCATCGCCAACGCACCCTTCGACGTGTGATGGAACATTTTGGGGTTCAAATTGACGCCGGCGTCCATGGCAATGTGCCCCATATGTTCGAGCCCGCCGACGATTTGCACGTCTTCGAAGCCGGCCATGATGGCATGAGACGCCTGGTTGATCGCCTGCAGGGCCGAACCGCAAAGCCGGTTGACCGTGGTGCCGCCGGTGTGCGTGGCAAGTCCGGCCATCAGGCTGACGACGCGGGCCGCGTTCATGCCCTGTTCGCCTTGCTGCTGCGTGTTGCCCATCACGACATCTTCGATCTCGTCGATGTTGATGCCGGTTCGTTCGACGATCGCCTGCACCACCTGCACCGCCAGATCGTCGGATCGGACGTCGCGGTAAATGCCCTTTTCCTTGTGGGCCCGGCCAATCGGCGTTCGTACGCAATCGACAATCACGGCGCGTTTCATCGGCAGGCTACCTCGCGATATTCTTGAGAAGGGGCAGGACCGGCAGGTCCTGGCATGATGCATTCTATCCGGGTCTACAAGTCCGGGGCGAACCGCCCCGCGTTTTCGCTACATGTCGTAGAATTTCTTTCCGTTCTTGGCCATTTCCAGCAGCATCGGCGTGGGCTGTGCCCGCGGTCCGAGGCTCTCGAGCGGCTTAAGCAGTTCAACAATCTTGGCCGCGCCGAGGGTATCGGCCCAGAACAGCAGACCACCCTTGAACGGCGGGAAGCCAACGCCGAAGATCAGCCCCAGATCGACGTCGCGGACGTTTCGCACGACCTTGGCTTCGAGAATTCGCGTGGCTTCCAGCACCATCGGCAGGAACAGCCGATGCGTGATCTGCTCGCCGGTAAACTTCTGTTCCTTGCGGACGTACTGCTTGACGATCTTTTCCGCTTCGGGGTCGGGTGTTCCTCGGCCCCGCGCGTCCTTATAGGCAAAGAAACCAGAGCCAGACTTCTGGCCGAATCGTCCCAACTTGACCATCGCGGCAAGAATCGGCGAGGCGACCGTTCGGTCGGGGAACGCTTCGTACATCACGCGCCCCGCGTAGAACGCGGTGTCCAGACCGACGACGTCGTAGAGCGTAATCGGGCCCATCGGCATGCCGAACTCCTTGGCCGCCCGCTCGATGGCTTTCACCTCGGCGCCGTCGGAAATCAATTCGAGCGCTTCGTTCATGTACGGCAACAACAGTCGATTGACCAAAAAGCCGGGACCGTCGTTCACCACGATCGGCGACTTGCCAATGTTCTTGGCATACGCCACGGCCGTCGCCACGGTTTCGTCGCTGGTCTTTTCGCCGCGGATCACTTCCACCAGCGGCATCTTTCGCACTGGATTGAAGAAGTGAATCCCACAGAACCGTTCGGGCCGCTTCAGTCCATCGGCGAGCTTGGTGATCGGAATTGTCGACGTGTTCGATGCCAGGATCGCGTCGTCCTTCAATAGCGGTTCCACGCGGGCATAGAACTGCTTCTTGACTTCGGGGTTTTCGACGATGGCTTCGATCACCAGGTCGGCCGGCGCCAATTCGGCGTCGACCGTGGCGGCATTCAGCAAGCCGGCAAACTTGACCGCCTTCTTGGCGTCGGGGGCCTTCTTGGTTTTGTCGTAGGAGACTTCTTCCAAGATCTGCGCCACGCCCTTGCTCAATGCTGCCGGCACGGCGTCGGCCAGCATCACCGGCAGATGCCGCTTAAGGGTAGCCGCGGCGATACCCTGCCCCATGATGCCCGCCCCGATCACGGCCACCGAACTGATGGGTTCGGGCTTGACGTCCTTGCGATCAATTCCGGTGTCTTTCTTATTCCGATCGGTCAGAAAGAACACGTTGAGCAGCGCGCGGTTGATTGGGCTGCCGAACAGGCTGGCCATGCCCTTCGCTTCGGCCAGGCCCGCGGCGTCGGCGTCCAGGCCGGCCGATTCGAGCATCAGTTCGAGTGCGACTTGTGGGGCCGGATACCGGCCGCCGGTTGCTCCCTGAATCATGGCCGAGGCCGTGGCGCCCAGGAAACCAAGTTCGGTATCGCTCATGTCGATCGGGCCATTCCACAGCTCGCGATCTTTCTTCCACTGGCCGGACTTTTGTTCAGCGCGAATCACGTTGATCGCCGCTTGCAGCAGGTGTTCACTGGGAACCAAATCGCAGATCAGCCCCATCACTTGGGCGGCGTCGGCGCCAATCGATTCGCCACCGGTGACCAGTTCCACGGCGTTTGACAGGCCCAGTACTCTCGGTGCCCGGACCGTGCCACCCCAGCCGGGCAGCAAACCGAGCTTCACTTCCGGAAAGCCGTACATCGCTTTCGAGTCGCTGGACATCACGCGGCGATCGCACCAGAGTGCCATCTCGGCTCCGCCACCGACGCATTGGCCGACAATCGCGGTAACCGTCGGGAAGGGGAGCTTCGACAGCCGTTGGAAGAGCCGGCGGCCGTGGTTGCACATCTCGACGATTTGATCTTTCGGCGCGTCAATATTGGCTACGAATTCGCGGATATCCGCACCCACGATGAACACGCCCGGCTTGCCTGAGCGGATGACAAGTCCCGCCACGTCCTTCCGCTTTTCGAGCTCGTTCAGGTTTTTTTCCAGTTCCTCGAGCACGGCTCGCGACAACACGTTGGCGCTGCCGCGCGGATCGTCGAGGGTAAGCACCGCAATGTCTTTGTCTTCGGTGCTGAGCTTCATGTAACCTGCGTCGGCCATAATTCGATTACCTTTCGCCTGGCATCAACCGGGAAACGCCTCACGAGGGGACCCGCGACGTGGGCGGGCGTGCAGGACGTGCAAATCCGCAAACCGATAGTCATACCGCTCGGGCCGATCAGCATCAAGGGCCCGACCGCGGGGACGGCCGCGACGGGCCGCGGGCCGCAGGCGGTTTGACAATTCACCCTCCGGCGCTATCCTACAGGTCAACCTCTGGCGACGCTTTCTTCAATGAAGTGCGGGAGATAGGGCGAATGAGCGCAGAACTCAGGCATCGATTTCCGTGGCTGGCGGTGGCCGTCGTCTGGCTGGCCTTCATGCCAGCGGTTCTGACCGCAGCCGACGCTCGCCCAACGGTCCGGCTGGTCGTCGACTACGGCGACGGCGTGCAGGTTCACTACACGGCACTTCCCTGGAACGACGGAATGAACGTGGTCGACGCGCTGGCAGCGGCCGAAAAACATCCCCGCGGGCCAAAGGTGAGGCAACGCGGTCGGGGACGCTCGGCGCTGATCACCGAGATTGGCGGCCTTAAAAATGAGGGAAGCGGCAGGAATTGGCTCTACTCGGTCAACGGCAAGCCGGCGGACGTCGGTGCGGGGAGCTACGAACTGAAGGCGGGCGACACCATCTTGTGGGAGTTCAAAGAATACGACTACAATCAATAGCGCTGCCGGGCAGCGTGGCAACTCCGCGCGGATTTCTCCGGGACGCATCAGCGATCGACGATTAACTCTGGATTGAGGAGCGGTGACGTGAAGCGGGACGATATGACACGCGGCCTGGTGTTCGTGGCGTTGGTGGGTGTTTCCGTAGCGGTGCGGCTAATGAGCGAAACGCCGAACTTCAATGCCGTGACCGCGTCGGCCTTGTTCGCCGGATTCTTCTTCCGCAGCCGAGCGACCGCGCTGGCGGTTCCGCTGTTGTCGATGTCGATCAGCGATCTGTTTCTGGGGGGCTACAGCACGGCGATCATGATTGCCGTGTACGCCTCCTACTGCCTGCCAATCGCCTGGCGCAGCGTGCTTCGCCGCGGCTTGACGCCGTTGACGGTGGGCGGCGGCGCCATTTCCTCATCGTTGGCCGCGTTCGCACTGAGCAACTTTGCCGTATGGTATGCCTGGTATCCTCATACGGCCGCGGGCTTCACGCAGTGCTATGCCGTGGCAGTGCCCTTCCTCGCCAACTCGATGACCAGCGATCTGTTGTTCGCCGCCGGCTTCTTTGGACTGTACGCCGTCGCGACGCAGTTCCGCGCTGCACCGTCCAGCGAGCTGGCCGTGGATGCCGGTTGAACTCGCGGGAAAGTGTTGCGTTACCGACGAGCGGTTGCGTCTTGTTGGTCGCGATACCAGAGTTCCCAGACGCGAGCCTTTTCCTGGTTGCTAGTCGGCTTGCCGTCGGCCCGGATCGTGATGTCACGTCCGGCGACGCGAGTCAGGCTCGCCAGCGTTGCCGCCTGAGCATCCGGTTTATCATTCGGCACCGTCATCCGCGCGGGTAGAAACACAGGATCCGCCAGCTGACCCATGGCCTGCGCCGCCTGTACGCGAACTGGCGTGTCGGCATCCATCGCTAGCTGATCCAGCGATTGCGCCAGTTACTGACTCGTGGCGTCCGGCGGGTTCGCTTCGTGATAGGCGTTGACAGTTCCTTGCACGTCGCTCATCTGTTGATTGGCCGCTTGCACGACTCCCGTCGCGTCGCCGAGCAGTTGTCCCGCATCGTCAATCGTGCGCGCCGCCTCGGCCCGGGCAACGGCCACGGCTTCGTCGATCTGGCCGTATTGTTCGATCCATCGGGCACGTAGTGCGGCGGCGGCCTCGGCACGACGCTCGGCCGCACCTTCACCCGAATAGCCGGCGGCCGGCGGCCAGCGGCGGGCGAGCTGTTCGGCGGCGGCTTGTTGCGCGGCGGGGGGGCCCTGCGCCATCGTGATCAGCAGGATCGGCCCGGCCTGTTCCAATGGCAGCTCCTCGAGCGATTCGACGGCGCGTCGTTGGGCGTTGGTACTCGCCTCGCGCACGGTGGCATTGGCTGCCGCCACCGTATCGTTGGCGAGTTGTCGACCCTCGTGCTCGGCCGTCTGTAGCGAAGTGGCTAGGGCCTGTCGGGTTTCGGAGAGCGCATCGTGGGCAACCGCCTGGGCATCGTCATGCAGTCCCTGCGCCGCGTCGGTCGCCGTGGCTGCGGCGTCTCGGAATTCTTCGCCGCGCTGTTTGAGGCGAGTCAACGAGTCGGCCAGCGGGTCCTCAAGCTCGGAGTTGGGATTTTCAAAGTCTTCCTTGAACGTCGGGTTTTCGTGCGCCAAGAACGGATTGATCGGGTGATTGCGGCATCCGCTTACCAGCGCAATGAGGAGCGCAACGTGGAGGCCTGCGGAAAACGTGGACGCACGACTGACCCAGCCTTGGGACGTGTCCATAGGGCAAATCCTTTTGCCAAAGTGGAGAAGTGTATTGTTGGGGAGATGTGACTTCGTGTCCGACGCACCCATCCTTGGGACGTCGCGAACCTAGTTCGTTTTTACCGGTTGCGTTGCCGCATCGGTCGGTCCGACCGCCACCATAGGCGCCGCTGCCGCCGGTTTGGCGAGCAGCAAGCCTTCAATGCTGTCGATTTCCGGACCGACTTTTTCAGCGATCTGCTCGTCCGGCGTCTGCTCGGTGTTGTCGAGCATCTTGTACAATGAGTAAGTCTTGTTCTTCACGTCGCCGATGAATTTCGCGGCCTCGGCGTTGGTTTCCGCGGAACGAGCGAGCCCAGACAACCCAAGGTATCCGCTATCCAAGGCATACATCAAAATCCTTCGCGACGGCGGTTCCTTGGCCGCGGTCGCTCGGTCGAGTTCCTGCTGGCAAATCTCGACGGTCTGGTGGCCGATCGTATTAGCCAGCCCCTTAAGATCCGCGCCCGAATTCGGCGGAATCTTCAACTCGCCGATGAATTGCGACATTTCGCAGCGGAGCGTAATTCGCGCATGAGCATCGGCGGCGATGTCCGCAAATGCGTTGAGTACTTCGTTTTTCGGACCCGGGCTGCCGATGGCGGCCAATGCCCGAGCAGCACCGCGGCGGATAAAATTGTTGGCCGACGCGCTGCGACCGGCCGGTGGGTCGGCCTGGTTGACAATCTTAAGCAACGCCTCGGTGATTGCCGGAATCGCTCTCGGCGGTAGTCCGTTCTCTCGTGCAAACCGCGTGATGCCGATCAAAGCAGCAGGTTTCAGAAAAACGTCGTCGCTGTCCGGCGGCAGCAAGATCGCCTTATACAAATGGGGGAGCGCGTCTGGGAGCGGTTTAATCTGATTGGCGGCGTCGTTTTCATTCAGATCGCCCAGCAAGAGCATGGCGTTGTATCTTGCCACCGGTTTGAATTTCTTGCCTCCTGGCCCCGCCAGGAAACTGGCATATTTGCATGCTTTATCGGTCAAGAAATCGTGTGCCGGCGTCTTGTCAACACCTCGCACAATGTTGCCGAAGTCCTTGCGAATGCCGGGTAGGCCGTTTCCACCCTTGAGCAAGGCCCCAAACACTTGCCTCTTCAGGTAGGTGTCTAGCGTCTTCGCATCCGCGGCACTCAATGGGCCGGGGGTGCGAAGGATCTTTTGAATCGTAAATGGGGCGATAGGCTGCTGCGCCGCGACCTCATCCGCAAAAACGACGACGCCCAGAGCCGAAATCAGGCCCAACAGCGGCAACGACGCGGCGGTGCGCATGGTTGGAAGGGACATCGATCCGTAAGCCTCTCCGTTGGAGACCCCGACACCGCGCCAGGTTGGCGCAAACTGAAATGCAGCTTGGGGTTTCAAAAATTTCCAACTTCTAGAGTACCACCGTTCGCTAGAATTTGTCAAGTTGTTTGCAGTTCAATGCTAGCGTGCTGCACAGCTCGCGCGAGTTTTCGACCGGTGTCCGTCCGCCCTGGTCCCAAGTTCCAACGCACCATGACTTTACTCTACTACGATCCGCTCTTTCTGGAGCACCACACGGGCCGGCATCCGGAACGTCCCGAACGGCTGATTCAAGTCATGCGGCAACTCCAGCGAACGGGCCTCGAAAGCCGCTGCCAGCAACCCGCCTGGCAACCCGCTTCGGACGAGCAGTTGGCCCGCGTTCACGAACCCGGATACGTCCAAAGGCTGCACGCCTATTGCGCCTCCGGCGGCGGGAGAATCGAAGAAGACACCGTCTGTAGTCCGCGATCCTACGACGCGGCAAAACTCGCCGCCGGCGCGGCCTGTGACGCCGTGAATCGGGTGATTCGCGGCGAGGACACGCAGGCCATTTGCCTGGTGCGGCCGCCCGGGCATCATGCCCTGCATGCTGCTCCCATGGGGTTTTGCCTGCTCAACAACATCGCCATCGCGGCCCGCGCGGCAATCGGCGAGTTCTCGCTCAATCGCGTGCTTGTGGTCGACTGGGACGTCCACCATGGCAACGGAACGCAGGCGACTTTTTGGGAAGACTCCCAAGTCGGCTTCCTCTCGATTCACCGCTGGCCGTTTTATCCGGGGACGGGGCGGACTGACGAAACGGGCACGGGCGCGGCGCTGGGGACGAAGCTGAATTTGCCTGTCGAGTTTGGTATCTCACGCGACGCGTATCTCGATCATTTTCGTCGCGGCCTGGAAAAGCTGGCCGAGCGCATCAATCCGGAGTTGGTGCTCATCAGCGCCGGTTTTGACGCTCATGCCGATGATCCGGTCGGTTCGCTGGGGCTCCAGACTGAAGACTTTGCCCCGTTGACCGAAATGGTGCTCGACGTCGCCGCGGACTATAGCGGCGGCAAAGTGATTAGCATTTTGGAGGGGGGATACAACACCGGCATCCTTGCCGGCTGTGTCGAATTGCATCTGCAAACTCTGCTGGCCCGCGATTCTTGAATCGTCACGATCAGACGCTTGTTATGCCGGTTGCGCCACCAGCGCCGCTCGAAGCGAACAGAGCAGGCCGAACCGCTCTTTCCGCTCGTGCCGAAGGGGGCGTTCGGCACGCGCGCTCTTTGACGGCTAAGCGGGCTTCGGGTGTTCCAATGGCGCGCAATTGCAGCGAATTTGTTCCGGGCGCCTAGCGCAGCCGGTCGATCGCTGAAATAGCTTACGCGCGGCATAACGGAGTCATGCCGCGCACCCCGCACGGAAGGGATCAGTCGACGCGATGGATCGAACCGCCTTTGCTGCCTACGCGCTGCTCGTGCCTACCCTTGGGCTAAGCGTCGGCTGCCCAGCAAAGCAGTCGCCCGCACCAGAGGCCGCCGCGCCTCAGGTGCTGGCCGAGTTGCAGCAGGGCTCGCCCGGTCCGTGGCGCTGGGTCGCGCCCGGCACCGTTGCTCCGACGTCGCTTGAGCGGCCCGCGCCGCCTGACTACGCCTTGCCGTCGATCGAGCCGTCGGACGCGGATGAGTTGCGCCGACGAATGGATTATGCCAATCGACCAAAGTCGGACGGTGACGATTCGCCGACACCAAGCGCCGGAGCCGCCGACGTGCGGTTCGCGATTCCCGACCCGAGCACCGAGGCCGCTGCCGGGGTGCCCGAGAACGAGCTCAGCGCCATGCCGGAACTTGTCGATCCGATGCCATCGGCACTGGATGCTCCAGGAGTAGTTAGCGAACCGCGGATGCTCGAATCGATGGTTCCGCCGCCGGCGACGACCAGCGAGCGGCTGCCCCTGACGATTCCACCGCTTCCGCCGGAACGTGGCATGTTGCCGTGGGCTGCCACGCCCGCGTCGAGTCCGGAAATGCAGGCCGTGCTCGAACAAGCCGAACAGCGTCTGCAGCTTGGTTTCCGTCTAGCCGAACGTGGAGCCGTGTATTTGGCACGGTCGGAATTCCTGGCCGTGCTCGAACTGGTGGCCCAGGCGAATGACTTACAGCGCGACACGCAGTTCTACACCAAGTCGCTCGTGGCCGGACTGGCTGCCTTGGAGGAAAGCCGCGACTTCGTCCGCCAACGTCCGGTGGGCAAGCAACTTGACATCGAACGTGTTGTCAGCGGGCACCGCACGCGCATCCTCAATGAAGATGAAATTGCCTCGATTTCTCCACTTGTGGCCGCACGTCGCTATTACACCTTTGCACAGGAGCAACTGGCTGGCGCGGCCGCCGGAGAGTCACGCTGTTCGATCGCGCTGTACGGCCTCGGCAAGATGGCGGCGACCTCGCCCGAGGCCAGTTCAGCCCAACGGATGGAAGCCCGGCGCAAGCCATGGTCTTATACCAGTCGGCCTTGATGGCCGATGGGGCGAATTTCCGGGCGGCAAACGAACTTGGGGTGGTATTGGCCGAAAACGGCGACTGGGTCCACGCCCGAAACTTGTTTGCCCACAGCGTGCGCATCTCGCCGCATCCGGCCACGCTTCGCAACCTGGCGATCGTACACGCGAAGCTGGGCGAGACGCAATTGGCCGAACAGGCCATGCATCAGTCGCTCGCCATGGAGCGTGCCGGACACCGGCGAAACGGTCCGTCCGTCCAGTGGGTTGATCCGGTAACGTTCGCCAGCAGCGCGCCGGCCAGCGACGCGGTACTTCCACCGGTGGCGCAATCGCCGGCAGGCGCCGCGCCGGTTCCCGGGTCGACGGCGCCGGAAGCGGCAACGGCGGGCAAAGAACGGGGCAGTTGGTTTCCCTGGAGTTTCCAACGCTAAAGTGCGGGAGAGGCGCTGAACATGAAGTTTTTGTTGGCACGCTTTGCCGAGCGACGTCTCCCATGCGGTCCGGTGGCGTCGATCCCCAATCGCCGCAGTCGCGCAATCGTCACTTGCCTGGCGAGCCTGGCTTTGTTGGCCATGGCGACTGCTTGGCTCGACGGCGCCAAGTCCGACCGGACTGAGGCGGCTCCGCCCCCTGCGGCGAACGGCACCGCATCGTTGCGGGCTCCCTGGCAACCGCCTGACGTGACGGGCGAAGGACGCGTGCAACTATGCCAGCATCTGACGCCGGCCTCCCCGAACCCCACGCCGGCCGTGGACTGCGTGAATAGCGGCTCCTGCCGCACGCAGCGCGGCTGGTCGGCATTGGCCCCCACGCCCGACTTTCAGGAGTATTCGCAAGGTGAGTACGTCGGCCGGGCCCGTTTGCCGCACGTGCCGACCTACCGATTACGTGTCGACGACATGCTGGAATTCGTGTTTCGCGTGACGCGCGACGAGACGCCCAAGGCCTACGAGATCAACGTCGGCGACGAGTTAATTGTCGAGTCGGCCACCGATCGTGACTTGCGTCGCAACCTGATCGTACTGCCCGACGGCACGATCACGCTGCCGCTTTTGGGGCAGGTTCGCGCCGCCAATCGCACGATACCCCAGTTGAAAAGCGATTTGGACGAACTTTACAAGAAGTACTACAAGGTCCCTGCGATAACGGTGACGCCAATCAAGGTGGATACCAAGCTTGAGGACTTGCGGTATACGGTGAGCGGTCGATCTGGTTTCGGCGGCCAGGTGCTTCACAGCCGGGTGACGCCCGAGGGAACGATTCAATTGCCGGCGGTTGCCTCGGTGCCCGCGCAGGGGCTCACCATCGACGAGTTCGCCCGCGAATTAAACGCCCGATTCAACGAAAAGATCGAAGGCATTGAGGTCATACCCGTCCTCACGCAGCGCGCGCCCCGGTACGTCTTCGTGGTGGGTGAAGTGAAGTTGCCGGGCCGCTACACGCTCGAAGCGCCCACCACGGTGATGCAGGCGATCTCCATGGCTGGCAGTTACAATAACGGCGCGCATATCGCGCAAGTTGTGATCTTTCGCCGGGCGGATGACTGGCGTCTGATTGCCACGACGGTCAACCTGCGCAATGCCCTGCTCGGCAAAGTTCCCTGCCCGGCAGGAGAAATCTGGCTCAGCGACGCTGATTTGGTGATCGTGCCGAAGTCCCGCATCCTCTGGACGACGAACATGATCGACTTGATCTTCACCAAAGGGATTTACGGCGTCGTCCCCTTCTCGGGAACGTACTCCTACACCAACTTCACCCAGATCGGCCAGTTCTAGTCGCTGCCAGCTTCAGATCGCGCCAGCGAATGCCAACTCGGCGTTTGGGTCGAAGAAGTCCGGCGCCAACAGCGCCGGCTTGCTGCGGACTTGCACGGGCCCGGCTGCCCGGCTGAGCAGCGCCATCAGGCTCACGCCGCGCGGATACGGTGCGCGGCACTGGCCGCGCGCCATCCCCACCAGACGGTCTCGCTCGCCGGCAAAGATTCGAGCCAAGGCATGATTAACCGCGGGCGTTGGCAGACGAAAGTCCGTGCCGGCCTCGCCGCCCGACTTGCCGCGAAGCCGGTTCCATTGGCGGACGGCCTTCACCAGCGGATAGAGCCGCGAGTTGTAGTACGTTACGAACACCGGGCGCACCGGCAATCCCTGCCAGACGGCTTCGAGCCGCGACGGGTCGTAGCGTCGATAGTGGCCAAACGACTCGTCGTGTTCGCTCCACAAGGCCTGCTCGGCAGGCACCGTCACGAGAAAGTACGTCCCCGGCTGTACAGCGGCCAGCAGTTCGCTGAACAACGCGAAATCATCCGGCACGTGTTCGAGCACGTCGGTGAGCAACACCAACCGTGTGCGGTCGACCACCGACCCCAAATCGCGCGGCGCCATGCCGCGAATAAACTCCACGCTAGGAAAACGGGCCTGGGCCAGCCGGATCGCGTCGGCCGACGTATCGATGCCGACGCACTCGTAGTCCGAGGCCAACGTCGCCAGGTTGGCTCCGGTTCCGCAGCCGACGTCCACGATGGTCGTCGACTTCGACGGCGGTAGCACCGCGTGAATCACTTCGGCCAGGATTTGACGGCGGGCAACGAACCACCAATGTTGTTCTTCGATTTGGGCGTGGAGCTGAAACTGGGCGGATTTCATCGGGTCACACGTGCAAGCAAAAAGGGCAGGGGAGTTCGGTCCAAAGTCCGAACAACTCTACCTTGCTGAAACGACTCGCGTCGTTGAGGAGCCCGATCCAGGCCGTAATCTCGCGAAAAGTCGCGCGATCAGACCAGCGCGGGGACCGTTAGCCTGCCGCACGAGGATCGCCCGCGACCGCGCCGGAAGGGCGCGATTCGCTTCCCAGGCAGCGGCCGATCTGCCGTACCGCCTGTCGCAGACGGTTTTCGTTCTCGACGAGCGCCAGCCGCAGATAGCCCTCGCCCGCCGGCCCAAAACCACTACCCGGGCTGGCGGCCACGTCCCCTTCTTCCAGGAGCTTCGTGGCGAACTGCATGGTGTCCATTTGGCTGGCCCAGGGCTCGGGAATCTTGGCCCACACGAACATGCCGGCCCGGGGCGGCGTGATATCCCAACCAATGCGTCGCAAGCCGTCGCAGAGTACGTCGCGGCGGCGCTGGTAGAGAATGCTTTGCGCCTCGACCGCGGCATCGGTATGCCGCAGGGCCAGGATGGCCGCGATTTGAATCGGCTGAAACATGCCGTAGTCATAATAGGTTTTGATGGTCGCCAAGGCGCGCACCATCTCGGCATTGCCAGCACAAAAACCAACGCGCCAACCGGCCATGTTGTAGCCCTTGCTCATCGTCGTGAACTCGACGCCGACGTCCTTGGCCCCGGGCACCGACAGGAAACTGGGCGGTTGATAGCCGTCGAATGCGACGTCGGCATAGGCAAAATCGCTGATCACCATGAAGCCATAGCGCCGCGCCAGCTTCACAACATCGACGTAGAAATCGCGCTCGATCGTGACGGTCGACGGGTTGTGAGGATAGTTGAGGATCAACAACTTCGGCTTCGGATACAAGTGCTGGCAGGTATAGGCGATGTTCGAGAGGAACTTCTCGCTGTCGGCAACCTCCAACGCAATCACGTTGGCCGCCGCGAGCGCCACGGCATAGACGTGCACGGGAAAATAGGGCGCCGGCACGATGGCCGTGTCGCCAGGTCCCACCAATGCCAGGCAAATGTGGCTGAAGCCTTCTTTCGAACCCAGGCAGACGATGACTTCGCTTTCCGGGTCCAGCCGTGCGCCGTATTTCTTGAGATACTTGCTCGCCACCTCGCGCCGCAGATTGACGATGCCGGTCGACTTGCTGTAGCCGTGGTTGCGCGGATCGCGGGCCGCCTCGGCCAGTTTTTCGATCACCAGTTCCTCGGGCGGATCCGACGGATTGCCCATTCCCAGGTCGATCACGTCGTCGCCGGCCCGGCGCTTCTGGTACTTCACGGCGTTAATCCGCGCGAACAGATAAGGTGGCAGTCGCTTGACGCGATCGGCCAGTTCAATCTGAAAGGGGGCCGTGTTCATCGCCGGGTTGTCCGATTCGTTCTCGTGACTCATCGTCGCACTTTGCTTTCGTGGAAAGCGAAACAGCCCAGGGGCATGCCTGGGCTGATAAAACCACGCAGTTCACCGCATGCCACCGGTATTTAGCATAACCGGACTCCGGCCCTGGCGGAACGGCCACGACCCGGCCGCTTTCTAGCGACACCTTCGGCCGCGGCGATGTTCGCCTTCTTGCCCGGGGGGTTATCTCCGATGGACCTTCGGAATCGGCAAGCCCGTCTCGATGGCCGTCTCGGGGGTCTGGACGAGGGGCTTTTTCTTGGGCTTCATTTCGTTGGTAAAGAAGTTGTCGACTTGCGAATTGTCCTTCAGACTCTCGAAGGCTTTGGCCATCGCCACGCGCAACTTTTTCTCGTGAATGTCCGCGTAAATCAGGCTCTTCACCTCGGCAAAGCTGGTATCAATCGGCTTCGTGTACCCCTCAAACAGTAGGATCACATAGGTACCTCCCACTTGCACGATGCCCGAGAGAGGATTGGCCGGGCCGAGCGTAAACGCTTCCTTCTCGAGGATCGGCTGTCCGCCATACTTTTGGATCGGCGGTACCTCGCCGCGCAGCGAGCGGCTGCCGACTTCGATCGAGTATTCGGCCGCCAAATCACCGAACACCTTGAGTCCGTGTTCACGCCCCTCGCGGAGCGCTTCGCGGGCCTTGTCCCACACTTCCTGTGCTCGCCGCTGATTGTTGAGCACGATTGCCCGGCAGCGAACCTTCTTGCCGTAGTTGGCTTCGTAGCCGCGCTCCATATCTTCCGGCGTGACCATGACCGCGCCATCCACCAGTTTCTTCAGTGCCGCCGAGGGCCAGACCTCGTCACGAAGGTAGATTTCCTTGGTGATTCCTTCCTGGGAGGTCACGTACTCGAGCCACCCGGCCACGTCGGCTCGACCTTGCTCGTCGATCTTGCCCATCGCCAGGGCGGCTCGCTCGATCTCGGCGTGCAGCTCGGCATCATCGACCTTGAGGTGCTTCTTGATCAGGGCTTGCTCGATAATCTTGCGGTTGATCGTGCCATCCAGCACGTCGTCGCCGTAGCGTTCCAGGCATTCTTCAGACAGCTGGCGGATGCTGATCTTGTGGCCGTTGACAATGGCGGCCACGCCGGGCATCTGCTGGCTCTTGACCGGGTCGTTGAAAATGTTTTCGACCCGCGCTTCGCTCTGCAGTTGTTTGAAGACGTCGTTCGAGGCGCTGCGGAGCTTTCGCTCGCGAAGCGCGTCGTACAAATGCGGCTCGACCTTGGCGCGATCGATGCCCTTGGTGGCCGGCAGGTGTTCCTCGCATTTGACGAAAACATAGAGGTTGCCGACTTGCACGATTTCGGAGACCTCCCCTTTTTTCAGAGCAAAAGCCGCTTGCTCCAGGTTTGGGTCTCCCATGTGCCGGCGAATAGGCTGAATCAAACCGTATGCGCTCGCGCTATTGGCGTCTTGCGAATGGTTCTTGGCCAGCGCCTCGAAGTCCTCCGGCGCTGGACGGCTTGGGTGCGAATCGAACGCGCCTTTTCCAGGTCGTCCATTGCGATCAGACGCACTTTGACACCCGGTCCAAATTCGCTTTCGTAGGCCTCGTCAAGCTCGCGGCGGGTGATCTGGATCTTCTGTTTGGCCAATTCGCGGAGGGCGAGCGTTGGCCATACGATGTCGTTGGCATAGCGATCGGGAGTTATGCCACGTTCCTTTTGGAGCATCTGCAGCCACTGGTCCTTGCCGACCTGAAACTTGCGAGCCATCCGTTCAATCTCGGCGTCGACGTCCTGCGGAGTGATCGTGATGTTGCGGCTCTGGCAACTGACCTGAATCAGGGCCCGGTTCAGCATGCTTTCGAGTACTTCGTTGCCGTAGTGCAGCAAACACTCGCCAGCCAGGTCCTCGCGCGAAATCGGATCGTTATTGACCAAGGCCGCGACGGGATTCTTCCGCGGAGCAAGGGCCGCGCCGCCCGGTGAACCTGCCTGAGGCGGACTGGGCGGCTGGCTGCGATCGATGGCCGATGCCTGTCGCACGCCGCCTCGTGGAGACTGCGCGGCGGCCGGACCAGCCGGCCAATTCCATCGTACCGCGACACATACGCCAACCAGGACCAGTCCACTCAGCAGCCAACCGGCGCGTCGCAGGGGTCGTTTGGGGCGCGGGGGTTCGTTCGTGTGTTGATTGCCATCCATAGCAAAATCTCCACGCTTGCGGCGGGACCGTGTGGGTCGTCTTCGAGAGGTCGTGGCCTTCCTGGCCGGTCAGGGCGGGCACTATACGGATCCGCCGCGCGACCGGTCAAGACGAATTCGCCACCTAAAGCGTCCCGCGGGAAAAAGATACGGCCGCTGTCGCGACACGGGCCGCCAGCCGGCGGCGTTCCATCCCTACCGAGCCGCCTGGGCCGAGGAAACGACCCGACGAATCTCCGCGGGGCGATTCGTGATGATGCCGTCGATGCCTGCTTGCACCAGCGCGACGGCACGCTCGGGACTGTCGACCGTCCAGACCCAAGCTTTCCAGCCGCGATCGTGGATGGCCTTGATCGTTTCGGCGCTGGTGTACTGATCCTGCCAGCCGACGACCGTAGCGCCCGTCTTGGCGATCTGATCGAGCTTTTCGGTCGTAACTTCCTTGTGACCGAGCGCACCGAGCACCAGCGTCGGTGCTAGCTCGTGGCAGTCCTTGAGGAAGTTCCAATCGAATGCTTGCACCACCACCTGGTCGAGAAGCTGTTTGTCGTTGAGCAACTTGACGCCTGTCGCCGCGTCGCCGTGTTTGCGTTCGATGAGCGTCATCGAGCCGTTTTGAATCGTGTCGAGGGCCTGCTCGAGCGTGGGAATTCGCGTGCCGGCAAACTTCGCGTCGAACCAACTTCCCGCATCCAGCGTCAACAGCTCCGCAAGCGGTTTGCTAGTCAGCGGAATCTTGGTGCCGCCCCACAACTGGCAAGCGTTCGTCGTACGGTCGAGCTCGCCGTCGTGAAACACGACCGGCACGCCGTCGGAAGAATGCAAGTAATCGAGCTCGACCAGGTCGGCTCCGGCCTTGACCGCCGAGGCAAACGCCGGCAGCGTGTTTTCGGGCGCCACCTTGCTGTCTCCACGATGCGCAATAATCAGCACGCCCTGCTGCGAAACCTTCGCTTGCGCGGCGCTCGTCGCGGTTTTTTCGGCGCCCTGCGCCGCCTGGTGGTTGCAGCTCAACGCGAAAACTCCCAAGACCAGGACACGGACAACGGTGCGCAACATGATGAACCTTTACGGGGTGACAGCCGTCCGCAAATGGCCGCCGGTCGACTTGCCGGCGAGCGTCAGTCTTCCATGACCTCTTTTTCCTTGGCCGCGGCCAGGTCCGTGGCCTTGGTCTCGAACTTCTTGGTCATTTCCTGAATCTCATTTTTCACGCTGTCCCGCTCGTCCTCGGTCATCAGCTTGTCTTTTTGTTCCCCATCGGCCGCCTTGTTGCCGTCGCGGCGGACGTTGCGGATCGAAATCTTAGCTTCTTCCGAGAGTTCCTTGATGCGGCCGCTGAGTTTCTTGCGCACTTCGGTCGAGAGGGGTGGCACGTTGATCCGAATCAGCCGGCCGTCGTTCTGCGGGTTGAGCCCCAGGCCACTGGCCTGCACGGCCTTTTCGATGTCCTTCAGCGTGCCGGGATCAAACGGGCGAATGACGATTTGCGTCGGTTCCGGGGCACCCACCGAAGCAATCGTTTTGATCGGCGTCGGCGAACCATAAACTTCGACTCGCAGCGAGTCGACCAATCCCGGGTTGGCCCGGCCCGTGCGGATGCCGGCCAGGTCGCCCTTGAGCTTGGCCAGGGCCTTTTCCATGCGCTCTTCGACGTCGAGCAGAATGTCATCCACGCTCATGGTGGTTTACCTTTCCGTTCGCGGTGAACTTGCCTGTGCCGCCGGCCATGCCGTTTCGCCGCGCGAGTTACTTGGTCACGGCAACCTGGCTGCTGATGAGCGTGCCGATGCGGGCACCGCTCGTGGCACGCTCGATGTTGCCTTCTTTCTTGTAGTTGAACACCAGAATCGGCATGTCGTGTTCCATGCACTGCGTGATCGCCGTGGAGTCCATGACCCGCAGATTCTGCTCACGCACCGAATTGTAGCTCAGTTCGCTGTACAGCAAGGCGTGCGGGTTCTTCTCCGGATCGTCGCTATACACGCCGTCGACCCGGGTGGCCTTCATCAAAATGTCGGCTTCGAGTTCCAATGCCCGCTGCGCGGCCGCGGTGTCGGTGGTCACAAACGGGCTGCCGGTTCCGGCCGCCAGGATCACGATCCGCCCTTTTTCCAGGTGTCGCTTCGCACGGCGTCGAATGTATGGCTCGGCCACGCCATCCATCCGGATGGCGGTTAGCAGTCGGGTTTCGACCCCCAGCGACTCAATGGCATCCTGTAGCGCCAGGCCGTTAATCACCGTGGCCAACATGCCCATGTAGTGGGCCGTGGCCTCCTGGATGCTTGAATTGCCGGCGGTGAACTGCGCCCCGCGGAGGATGTTTCCTCCGCCGATGACAATAGCAATTTGCACGCCGCTTTGGGCCGCCTTGCAGACCTGCCCGCCAATGGCCACGACCTCCTCCATCGAGATGCCGCGTTCACCGGCATGCGCGAAGCTTTCGCCGGAAAGCTTCAGCACGACTCGACGATAGACGCCGCCGGAGGCCGGCACTGCTGGATCAGCCATGTTCGTATTTCTCCACGCGAGCTGACTGGCGCCGGCCCCGCCAGTCTTATCGCCGTACCCAGATTACTTGCCGAGTTCCCACTTGATGAACTTGAGAATCTTCATGCCGTTGTCCTTGGCGAACTGGGCGACCGTTTTCTTGTCGTCCTTCACAAAGGGCTGTTCGAGCAGGGCGCGCTCGGCATAGAAGTTTCGCAGACGACCTTCGACCATCTTGGTGATGATGTTCTCGGGCTTGCCTTCGTTGCGCGCGGCGGCCGACAGAATTTCGCGCTCCTTCTCCACCTCGGCGGCGGGAATGTCTTCCTTGGCCAGCACCGCGGGCGACATCGAAGCGATGTGCAGACAAACGTCCTTGGCGGCCTCGGGGTTGCCCCCTTCCACCTCCAACAGCACGCCGACCGTGCGACCGGCGTGATGGGCATAGCCCGCGCAGCGACCGTCGATGCGGGCTACGCGGCCGACCTTGAAAACTTCGCGAATCCGGTTCGAAACGTCGAGCATCTCGTCCTTGAGGGTCTGACCTGATTTCGAAGGCGATGGCTGCCCGAGAAGTTCGTCGCCGGTTGCGGCACCTTTGCCGGTCGCGAGTTGCTTTGCCATGTCCGCGGCCAGCGAAACGAACTCGTCGTTCGCGGCCACCGGGGCGCTTTCACAAAGCAGTTCGACCAGCGCGCCAACACCGCCGTCCCAATCGACGTACAGGCCCATGCGGCCGAAGGCGGTTTCGCGTCCGACGCGGCTTTCCTGCACCTTGATGTTGTCCTTGCGGAGCCAGTCGATGGCGGCCTGCTCGTCGCCTTCGGTGGCCTGCAGCGCCTCCTTGCATTTCATCATCGGCAGGCCCGTCTTGTCGCGCAGCGACTTCACGGCTGCCGCCTTGATCTCAACCATGGGTCAAAGTCCTTCCTTATCAGTCAATTCTGGCAATGTCGTCATCTGGCCGGCGGCAAAGAGAACCGCCAACTCGCCGGCCGCCGGCGACCCGCAACCCATCGGCCGCGCGTCGCGGTCTGTTTTCGTTGCAGTCAAGCGAGGCAGCGGCAATCAGCCGTGCGGTTGCCTGACTGCCCGCGTTTAGCCAACCGGCTGCTCCGCGGTCGCGTCGGTCTTTTGGCGTTCCATTTCGTCCGTCGTGCCGGCTTTGCCCTCATTGATCGCGTCGGCCAGTTGCTTCACGATCAACTCAATCGAACGAATGCTGTCGTCGTTGCCGGGGATCGGCAAATCGACGGTATCCGGATCGCTGTCCGTATCGATCAGCGCCACGGTCGTAATGCCCAGCGCGTGCGCTTCGCGGATGGCGTTGCGTTCTTTCTTGGGATCGACAACCACCAGACACTCGGGCAGGCGGTGCATCGTGCGAATGCCGTGCAGGTTGCGATACATCTTGCGGAATTCTCGCTGTAGCGCCGACTGCATCTTCTTCGAATAGGTGCCGAGCTGGTCGCCGGAACGCAAGGCTTCGAGCTCCTCGAGCCGGGTAAGCCGATTGCGAATCGTGCGGAAGTTCGTCAGCGTGCCACCGAGCCAACGATCGCTGACGTAGGGCATGCCGCAGCGCTCCGCCTCCCGCTCGATCGTGTCACCCGCTTGCCGCTTGGTGCCGACGAACAAGGCCAGGCTGTTGTTCGATGCCACCTGCTTGAGATACTTCCTGGCCCGCAACAGTCCGCGGATCGTCTCGCGGACGTCGATGATATGGATCAGGTTCTGCCGGGCGTAGATATAGGGCCGCATCTTGGGGTTCCAGCGGCTTGCCCGATGGCCAAAGTGAACCCCCGCTTCGATGAGTTGCTGGACGAGAACAGTCGCCACAAAAATCTCCTTGTCTTGGCACACCGGCAGCTTGTTCCCAAACCACGAGGGAACGACCGGCGTTGGGTAGAAACCTCGGCCAGGTTCAAAAATGACAGTCCGCCCGCCAGCTCCGGGCCGTTCGAAGTGGCGAGCCAACTAGTTTAAGGCTTTGGCTTTACCGCGTCAATTGCCACTGTTACTCGCGTTTCCCAGTCCGGCGGGAGTTGCCGGCGCCGATGTTGCGGACGCGGCGGTCGATGCACCGGGACCTCGCAGAAACGCCAAGAGGTCGCGGAATTCCTGTACGGTCATCTGCCCCGGCAGGCCGTCGGGCATCAGCGACGTGGCTTGCGGTCGACGCGACTCGATTTCATCGGGCGTGAGTACCGTCAGCTTTCCCTGCTGATCCGCGTAGGTTTGTTCGCCCGTCGCTTCCTCGTGAACCAACACGCCGGTCAGCGGCTGGCCCGACTTGGTTACCACCAGCCAAGAGACGAACTGCGGGGCAATTTCCTTGCTTGGCTGGACGATCGACTCGACGAGCCGCCGTTCGTCGAGTGTGCGTGCGGTTGCCGTCAACTCCGGACCCACCTTGGCACCCCGACCTTCAATTTGGTGACAACGCGCGCAGGCCGCGGCCTGGCGATGAAAGAAAATTCGCTCGCCCGCCTCGGGGTCGCCGCTGCCGTCTAGCAGGCTCACCCAGGCGTCGACATTGGTGTTCGACGGCGCCAGGCTATTGTTCTTCGGTTCCAGCACGCGGGTAACCATTTCGGCCAATGACGCATCGTTGCTGGCAAGCGCCTTTAGCTGCCCGACATCCCCCGCATCGAGTTCGGCCCCCCGAAGCGAGCGGAGAGCTTCATTGCGCAAGGAACGATTGTTGCCGCCGGCCAACTGTACGAGAAGTTTTTTCGTCGAATCCGAATTTGGCGCCAGTCCGACAATTGCTTCCGCTCTGAGCCGCGGCGAGTACGCGTCTGACCCGGCGACTTCCGCCAAAAGTGTATCCCGCTCCGCAAGTCGGGAGTCGCGCAGCGAACGGACGGCTTCCAATTGCAAGGCTTCGTCTTCGCCTGTCAGGTACTGCCGCAAACGGTCAACGGTGAGCAGGGGATGGTCGGGTCGCAACATTCGCAGCGCCCAGCGTCGTGCTTCGGGGCTGGTCGCGGGGTCCTCAAGCGCAAGAACGATGTATTGTTCCCCGCTCCACTCGTTCGATGGGATGCGGCTAACCCCTTCCAGGCGTTCGAGCGCCGACAGGTAACCCCCAAACAAACGCGCGGTGGCCGGTCCTGCGGAAAGGGCTTCCACGAGCGGCTCGCGAAACTCCGTCAGACGTTCCTCTCCCACCCATTGCACGGCGGCAAAACGCACGTCCACGTTCGGATCGCGAAGCAGCCGCGGCAGCAACCGCGTTCCACCGGGTACGTTTGCTTCGCGCAGGATAAGCAGCGCCGCCAGACGCTGTGGGGCCGAAAGTTCGTCCAAATCAATGTTCGCGTCAACGGCATGCAGTTCCGTCAGCCCCTGCCGCGCCGCCTGGGCCACGAACGCATCAGGATCCGCAACCGCTTGCCACAGCGTCTCCTTCACGGCGGGATCCAAGCAATGCCGCATCACCTCCGCGCGAACCTCTGGCGACGGTTGTTGCTTCAGGTTTGCGGAGCAGCCGGCCGTGTTACCCAAATAGCGGACTGCCGCCGACCGGACATCGACCGAGGAATCGCTCGCGGCGGCCGCAACCACGGCGTCCGTTTCTCCCACGGACTGCAATGCCGCCAGCGATAGCGAACGGACTCGAGGCGATTCGTCGTCCTTGGCCAGCCTGGCCAGCCTGGCGCGACCTTCGTCACTGCCCGCCAGCGTGCGTGCCGCGGCCTCTCGCACTTGCCGATCCTTTGAATGAATCGCCTCGTCGGGTTCTGTTGGTCGAGTCCGCGTTTGGGAAGCAGCCGCGGTGATGTGCCAAAGGCGTCCCTTGCCGTGCACGTTGTAGTCTTTCAGCACCCAATCGCTGACGAAAAGCGAACCATCGGGGGCGACCGCGATGCCAACCGGCCGAAAGTTCTCGTTGCCTTTGACGATGGGCTCGGTCACGGCCTGAAAGCTCGCCCCGCGGCTCGAGGCGATAACGCTCGATGCGATGGTCGCCCCAGCTGGTGACCAGTAAATTGCCGACATAATCTTCCGGTAGTTGATCTGACTCGTACGCCAAAACGCCAGAGGGCGCCTCGCCGGTGCCGGCCACCATCGGCAGCGTGCCGGGCAGTTCGCCGTTCCAGGCGGTGAAGGGATGCACTCCTTTCCGCCCGTTCCGATAGCGATAGCCGTAGTTTCCGCCGTCGACAATGTGCATCAGCCGACAAGGAGGCATCGAGTCGGGATCGTTGTCCACGGCGAACAAGCGGCCAAACGCGTCGAATGCCAAGTGGAACGGATTCCAGAAGCCAAATGCCACGCGCTCGATCTTTTTCCCATCGGCCTGACAGCGATAGATCTGCCCTCCCTCGAGGTCGCTGACGAGCGAACCATCGGTGCCGATGAGTTTGAACCTGGCCCCCAGGTTTTCGCCCAGCCCGAAATACACGTTGCCGGCAAAGTCGAAAGCGAATCCGGACAGTCCGTTGTGCGGATAATCACCCTTGGTTTCCAAGTGCGCGATCGGCGTGTTCTCGTCGGCCCGACCATCGCCGTCGGTATCGCGGAGGCGAAAGATTTTCATCCGCGTGGCAACGTACACCGAGCCATCAGGATGCACGCCTGCGTTCATCGTGTAACGCGTCCCCTCGTGAAACGTCGTGATGCGGTCCGCATGTCCGTCGCCATCGGTGTCGGCAAACATTTGAATCCGGTCCGCCGGCGGCCCCACATAATCTTCGGGGCGAAAGTGCGTATGGCTCTCGACAACCAGCACGCGTCCCTGGGCGTCGACCGTAATGCCGCACGGCGTGACAATCTCGGGCTCGGCCGCGAAAAGTTCGATTCGCAATCGCGGGTCAACCACCTGGGGAATTTCAAGCGGAGCGTCGTTTGCCTCGGCGGCCAGCACAATTGCCAGGCACAACAGGGTAGCGTGCATCGAGTGGGATCCTTTTGCCAGCGTCGGCAGGGTCGTCGACCCGTGACCGAGATTAGTTTTTGGGCAACACGTCGGCGATCGGCCCGGCCGCTTGCGGAACCGCGGCGCAAAAGTCTTCGCCCAACAAAGCAGCCACCGTGGCGGCGACCTGGCTTTGCGTGATCGGCGTCGAGTCCGCGCGTTCGCCCATTGCCGGCGTGTCGGGTCCGATGGCAGCCAGCCAGATGTATTCGCTCTTGGCGATCTTTTCGCCGTGGCTCTTCCAATCCACAGGCGCGTCGCCGCGCCCGTGATCAACGGTCATCAGAATCGACGTCTTGCCGCGATATTGCGGGAGCGCCTGCACCGTGTCCCAGATCTGCTTGAGGCACGCGTCGGCCGCATGCGCGGACTTGAGATACAGATCGTAGCGGCCCGCGTGACCCCAGGCGTCGGTTTCATTGAGCGAGAGGAAGAAAACGCGAGGCTGCTTGTCCTTGAGGTATTCGATCGCCGATTGAATCTCGAACGAATCAAACGGTTCAGCGCCAAAGTACGCCGTGGTGCCGGTTTTCAGTTCGTTGAGCAAGGCGATGCGCGGGTTCCGGTCGCCGCCGGGCAGGGGTTCGAAGCCGGCATTGATCAAGAAGCCGCAGCGGTCGCGGTTGAAGATGTAAGGGAAACAATCCCAGACGCCGAAAGCGGCCACCGCGCCGTGATACTTTGCCTGGCGATTGAGCCACTCGAACACCGTGACGTTGGGATTCGGCACCTTGTCGTTCGAGTCGATCCGTGGGTCGGCAAAGCCACACAGCGTTTCGTTGTAGCCGGGGTAAGAAAAATGCATGCCGTTGGTGACTTGTGCGTAGCTCCCTTTTTCGCGGTTGCCGAAGATCTGGCCCTGTTTGGCAACCGTGCCCCACAGAAACGGCAGCAACGCCGTGCGGCGCTCCTGGGGCGTCTCGCGCCAGAATTCGGCTTTCAAACCGTCGACGTCCTTCACGCCGCCCGGCTCTTTGGTCATCAGCGATTCCTCGGCGCCGGTAAAGACCTCTTGCCAGCGCAGGCCATCGGTCATGAGCAAAATAACGTTCTCCGTGGCGCGGGGTGCGGCCGCGCTGACCGCAGTCGCCGCGCCGACCCAGCAGAGCGTGAAGCCAAGGACCAAACGAAAACGTCTCATTTAAGACTCCGTGAAGGGCAAATCGCCCAGCTGTACCGCGGGACGCTTGCGGCATGAAACCAAGTATCTGGTAGACGCCACTGTAAGCCGTCGGCCGCGCGGCTGCAAACCGCGCTCTGGACAAGCGGAATGGCGGCGCCGGGCCAGTGGCCCCCCGTTACGTGGCCACGCTCAATGGCGAGTCCCCGCCGATGCGCCTACCCGGTTCGACGAGTCTTCCGCCATCCTAAGATTCCCAGTGCCATTGCACCCAGGATTCCCATCACGATGGATGATGGTTCCGGCACGACCGCGACCGGCAGCAAGAAGTTGTCGGAAACGTATTGCCCTAGCGCCGTTCCGGACGGCAACGCGGCGTCGGCATCCCAGGGGAAATGCACCCCCAGAAAGACGCGGCTCGAAGCGTCTTCCAGCGCGGCTTGCGAAAAACTATCAAACGAGCGAGTCGCCGTGGAGGTGTCCGAGGTCAGGCTGAAGGAAATGTCGTCGGTGCCGAAAAACGAGGTGAGAATCGCCGCCTGCGTGGAGGCGAAGACCGCGTGCCCCGAGACGTACGACGGAAACGCCGGCGCCGGGTTGCCGTCGACAATCAGCGCCAACGGCTGCCAGGTCGGGTCCGCAACGGTCAGCGAATTGCCGTCGTCGACCACCTCGCGAATCGCGTCGCGCGGCCGCCAGAGGTCGATGTTCGTATCGTACTTGATATCCCACGATACGATCGAAGCGTCGGCCATCGCCAGGCTGCTCAGTGCAAACAGCCGCGCTTCGTCGCTGAGCGAAAGCCCCTGGCTCGTGGCCACGACTTGGGTCCATTGGTCGAGTTGGCCAATCGGCTTGAACGTTCCCGGGTTGTCGTTCGCCCAAAACTCGGCGATCTCGGTTTGATCGGCCGTGCGGGTGGTGCTGTCCAGCGCTCCCAGCTCGCGCACGGCGGCAACCTGCGCGGCATACTCGGGGCTGGCCAGCAGCGACGGCATGTCGCTATAGCCGCCCGGAGGACCGGGACGAAACTGCGTGCCAGAGGTCATCGTGAACGGCGTGACGCTGCCCCACGACGGAACAATCGGTTCTTGCCCAAAGGCCGGACGCCAATATCCGGCGTCTGGATTGAGCGTGTAGGTGCTCGATACGCCCGAGCCGTCGTTGGTCCGGGCGGCAATCATGGCATCGGCCACGGCCGTGCCCAACGCAATGCCGGCGGTTTTGCCAGGAGAATCCGGAATGTTTGCCAGATTGCTCGCCAGTTGATTGTCGAATCGGGCCTGCTGCGTCGCGCCGCTGCCGTAAATCGACGACATGATGCGGTAGGCGGCGCTGGCGGCGGCCGCTTCACGGCTGGTATCCGACGGGACGTTGTAATTGACCAAATAGGGCTGGTGCGTGTTGTCAATCGAATTGATTGCGTCGTAGATCGACCCGAACATCATGGCGTTGGCGCGCGCCACCGGTCCTGGCCCGGCATTCACGCCATGCGTCGTCGCGGTTTCACGAATCGTTTGAGCCCACACCCCGTTCCAGTCGGTAATCACATCGCCGCGCGCAACGGCGCCCGAGCCGCCGATGATGCAAACCAACAGCGCGATTTGTCGTTTCGTCCGCAAGGCCTTACGACCGGCCGAGCGACAACACCCGATACAGAACGCGGCCAAGATCGCCAGCGCCACCGTCGAAGGTTCGGGAGTGGTGACGAAGGGACCCAAACCGGTTGATTCGTTCAGCACATAGTATTGGTTCTCCGGCACGTTGGTAAACGTCTGGCTGATTCCGCTGGGCCAGGCGATCGATACCGAATCGAGAATGCCGTCGCCGGCGCCCAGGCCGAAATGAGCTCGCTTGTCGTTTTGTCCCAGGTAGTTGCTGCCGGCGCTGACTTCGAATACCTGCGAGACTCCGTTTTCCACCACCGTGATCCACGCGCCGAATCCGTCCGCGTTCGAGACGGTTCCCACGGTATCGAATCCGATCCAGTCGTTGAGCGTGGTCGAGTCATTGTGATAGAGGATCGGGGCGCCTTCGTTGTTGACGACAATCATGTCCATTTTGCCGTCGTTATCGTAGTCGAGAACCAACAGCCCCTTGCCCGAGTCCATGTCGGTCACACCTTCGGCCGTGGCCACGTCGGTCAGCGTGCCATTGTCGTTGTGATAGAGCAACGTGGGGTTGTGATTGAATTTGTTCTCGATCGTGGTGATTTCATCGGGAGCGTCGAAGCCGTTGGTCACGGCCAGATCGAGTTGACCGTCGTTGTCGTAGTCGAAGCCGGTGCTGCCCCAGCCCCAGTACGTGTCCATGGCGGTGGCGTCGAACGTGCGGTCGCCGTTGTTGATGTAAAGCTGGCTGCCGTTCCCCTTCCAGCCGGCGTTGTTCGGAATGTTGTCGTCGTAGATCGATGAGACGAACCAGTCGAGCTGGCCATCGCCGTTGAAATCGCCCACGGCCGAGCCCATGCCGTTGTTGTCGATGCCCACGCCGGCCGCGTTGGTGCCGTCGGTGAACGTGCCGTCGCCGTTATTCCAGTACAAACGGCTGGTGTTGAAGTCGCCGGTCACCGCCAGGTCGACGTGGCCGTCGTGATCCAAATCCGTGAACCGGGGCGAGAACGCAAACGTGGCGTTGGTCACGCCCTGGTAGCTCGTTTGCTGCGACATGTCGACGCCAGCCGCCACGGTCACGTCGGTGTAGAAGCCCGGGTGCGCGGCGCCTTGGTTGTGAAACAGCCGCGTACCCTTGCCCGTCACGTCGAGCCAGGAGGTGGTGAACATGTCGAGGTAGCCGTCGCCATCGTAGTCGCCAAACGTGGGGCTGAAGGCGGCGCCCTTGCCCGATACGTCGACGCCGCGCGCAACTGCTTGCTCGGTAAACGTGCCGTTACCGTTGTTGACGTACAGGTAGTTGCGCGTGTCGTCGACCGTCGTGACGTACAAATCGGCCTTGCCGTCGTTGTTGATGTCGCCCCAGGCCGCGCCGTTCGAGCCAATGCCGCGGTTGATGCCGGTGACGCTTGGATCGACCACCGAGAACGTGCCGTTTCCCTGGTTGTGGTACAACAGGTCAGGCGCATCCATCCGCGTGAAATACAAATCGACGTAGCCGTCGCCGTCGTAGTCGCGGGCTGCCACGCCTCCGGTTTGAATCCGTTGTTCGGAGAACTGATAGAACAGCGGCGGCGTTTCGAATTGCGTGTGGTTGATGCCGGCCGCCGCGGTGGCGTTTGTGAATGTCTGGGCCTGGACCTGCGGTAGACTTGTCTGCAACGTGAAGGCAACTGCCAGGCAAGTTCCGGCGGCAGTGAAGAATCGAGTGCCTTTCCGCCACGACGATGCGTTTATCACTCCGCACATCTCGTTTGTGGCGGAGTAAATCGTTTTTTTCAACGTCATTAGCTACTCCTCTGCGCGGGGAAGAGCCCGAAGATCAGGCGGCTCGCAAAACGCCGTGTAGATCCTCTCCTTACGGAGACGGGTGTGCATAGTCACACCCAGGTGGGATTTTAAGCCGGCACAAACCAATGTCAACGAAAAACATTCGCAGCCTAATGATTTTCCTAAGATATGACCTGCAAATGAGTTTCGCAGATGTTTAGGGGGCCGGAACATCGCGCCAGGGACGCCGCATTTGGTAGGCCTGAAGTTGGTCCTCGAGCTCTTCCTTAAGCGGCGGCTCAGCCGTCTGGATTGCCTTTTGCGCCCATTCCACGGCAGCCGAGAAATCGCCTGCCTCGGCATGGGCGGCAGCCAGCGTGCCCAACAATTCGGCCCGGCGGTGCTCGGTGGCCCGGCACGCGGCGGCGGCCAATTCCACGGCTCGCCGGCCGTCACGCAATTCGGCCTCGGGCGACGTCGACAGGATCCAGGCGAGATTGTTCAGCGCGGCGACGTCCTCGGGCGTCAACTGTAATGCGCTACGGTAGTCGCCGGCTGCTTTTGCTCGCTGTCCAAGCGCGAGGTACAAATCGCCACGGCCGAGGTAGGCCGCGACCATCCCAGGATCAAGCGAGATTGCCCGCTCGTAGGCCGCGAGCGCCTCTTTCGGATGCCCGGCGGCCTGTTGCACGCCCGCCGTTTGCAGTTGCACGTTTGCACTATCCGGCAGTTGGCGTTGTAACTCCCGCAAGTCGGCAAGTGCCTTGTCGAACTCGCCCGTGCTCGCGTATACCTTTGCCCTCAGTTCGCGAGCCTCGAAGCTATCGGGTTGCAGACGTAACGCCAGGTCCAGATCGTCGAGCGCGCCGAGACATCGCCGCGCATGGCCCGGATGCGTCCGCGCTGCATCACCGCGGTCCAGTCGAGATGCAGCTCGATGGACGTATTGAAACTATCGAGCGCTTCATCGGTTTGATCTTGCTTGAGTTGCAGTTCACCGATGAGCCGTAGGATCCAGGCCTTTTCGTCCTTGTCGACGTGCAACTTCATGGCCGTGTCGAGCTCGGCCCGGGCCTGGTCGTAGTCTCCCAACTCGGTCAATACCCGGCCAAGGTTGCCGTGGGGCACGGGGTCGTTCGGAATGAGTCGGATGGTGCGCCGTAGCGACTCGATCGCCTCTGGGTACTTCTTTTCGTTCAGGTAGATTCCGGCGATATTGTTGTGCGCGACCCAGGAATCTGGATACAACCGCGCCACGTCCGAGTGCAGTGTGAAGTCGTCCCAATAGACGTGCGTTTTTTGGTGGGCGAGGATCGTCAACGGAATGAGTATTGCCGCGGCCACGATCGGCAGAGCCCATCTTGTGTGGCCTGCAATTTTCGTTACCGCCGTCGTCAGTGTCGCGGTCGCCAGGGTAATCAGCGCGATACTGGCATGGTATTGATAGTGGTCGGCGACGAATGAAAATCGAAACGGAAAGACGTCAAAGAATCCAATGGCCGGCACCAACACACCGCCGAAAATCAACGCGGCCGCCAGCGGGCCTCGCCCGATTCGCTTCCGGGCAAGCCACAAGGTAACCAGCAAGGCGGCCGCCGCGATCGGAAAGAGGTATTGCCACCAAACGTGCGGATCGATCGTCCAGCGTGGATAGAAGAACATCAAGGGATACGGCCAGGCCAATTTGCCCGCATAGAACCAGACGGCCCGACCGGCGATCAGCAGCCGGTCGACGATCGTGAATTGAAAGCGATCTCCCTGCGCCCCCACATAGACCTTTTCCATCCAGACGGTCAGGATGCCCAGACCGATGCCAACGCTGAAAAACGGCACCAGCGGCCCGACGTCACCCCAAGTCACGCGTCCCCGTTTCCACCACACGATCACCAGCAGCACGGCCGGCATGCTGGCCGTAACGGTCTTGCTGAGCAGCGCGCCGACGAACAGCAGCAGCGCAAGCAGGTAGAAGCGCCAAGCGCGTGCACTTCGATGGGGCCCGCCCGGCTCGGTCGCCAATTCCGGCGGCGCAAAACGCCAGTACGCCAGCATCGCCGCCAGCGCCAGCGCGCAAGACAGGACATTCTTACGTTCGCTGATCCAAGCGACACTCTCGACTTCTACCGGATGCACGACAAAGATCGCCGCGGCAAGCCAGGCCCCTGGCACTTCGATGCGCACCAGCACGCGCCACAGCAGAATCGCCGCCGTTGCATGCAGCAGCATGTTCACCGCGTGATAGCCCGTCGGGTCGAGCCCCCAGAGGTGATACTCTCCCCAAAACATCGAGAACACGAGCGGATAGTACTGTTGAACCGTGCCAATCGTAAACCAGAGATCGTAGAGGCCCTGCGCGGAACGCAGCGAGAAGTTGCTCACGACGTAGCCGCTATCATCCGATACATAGCCGTTTTGGAGCGTTGGCCAGTAGACGATGACGGCGAGCAACAGCAGGCCGAGGCCAGGTAGGCCCCCGCTCATGCGCTGAATGCTTCGCTCGCGGATCGTGCTTAAATCCGGCTGTGAATTGGCCATCGTACGTTCGGTGAGTGGCTGCGAAAGCAATGTGTTCGCGGCGGAGAGCCTGCCTGCGCGGAAAGTCGTAATTATAACCGCCGTTGCGCATGAGACCCGACGGCGGAATGGTGATCGGCTGGGCCAGTCGCTAAAAAAACTGACGCCGGCGTCAGGCGACACCGGCGTCAGTTGCTAGTCAGATCGTTCTAGGCGAACGACTTATTTAGGCCGACTTGCGACGGCGAAAACTAAAAATCGACAAGGCCACCAAGGCCATCGAGCCCATCGCCAGCGTGCCCGGTTCGGGTACAACGACGCTGGGGATCACGCCCTGCAGATCGTAGCTCGGATTACCGAACGAAAAGGTGGCATTGATCGCCGAACCCGCATTGATGTCCAGATGCGTAAAGCCACTCTGGTGCGTGCCGAGGCTGAAATTCTGGTGCGTTTCAACCGGAAGCGACAAGGGTACCGAGATTGGAAACGGAATTGCCGCACCAAGGTCGACCGCCATGTCCGCCGGGAACGGGCCCGCCCCACCAGACAGGTCCGTCAAGACCATCAGGCCAGGAAGCGCCACGGCCGTTGAAAGCGTGGTCGGGGCCAGCGTGTAGATCGTGCCCAGGTTAATGTTGAGTCCACCCGGATCGAGGACGCCCGTAACCGAGCCCTGCAAAGTGAGGTCCAGGTTGCCAGGAATCGAATAGACAGCGCCCGGGGCAGAACCACCGGTCGAGTGGAACACGGCGTCGGTGATGGTGCCATTAACCGTGAGCGCGATGCTGGTGCTGAGGATACCAGCAACCGAAATGCTGATCGGATCGATGCCGATCGAGAAGTTGTAGTTCTGGTTGCTGCCACCGGCACCGTTGAGGTCCGCGTCGAGCGAGTCCAACGAGATAGGCGTGGGCGGCGTGTTGTCATCGAACGTGAGGTTTGCCGAGCCGCTGGCCGGCGCGTTGACGTTCACATTGCTCATGTGGATGCCAACGGTCTGATTCGATAACGAAACACCAATGTTGGTGCTCTGCCATCCGAGAAAACCAAGAGAAGCCCATTGGCGGTAATTTCCACCGCCGCCGGTGACTGTTGCGGAACCAGTGCCTGAAATGGTCGTACTAAAGTTGCCCGTATTCAAACTGACTCCGCTTGACACCGTCGCCGCCGAGGCGAGGCGCGTATGCAGCGCTAGTGCAGCGACTGCGACGAATGCGACAAGCGCATTCCAAGTTGTTTTCCGATTCATTAGCAGCGCTCCTTGGTCGAAAGTTTCACCGGCGTTCTGGGAAAACCAAGCCGACTTTGTGTGCGAAGATCCCCACAAAGACAGTCTCGTACATCAAGCGACGATTCTATTTTGCGCAATGCCGCTGTCAATCAGAAAAGCTGGCCCGATTATCTGTTTTTTTCAGTTCGCGCGGATTGAGGCCACTAGGATCGTTCGTAACTCATTACGTAGATTGCCATAACGGCATTTTATCGCGCCGATGGATATTTTTGTAACATTTCGTTGAGGGGGAGCCGGAAGCTAACGCCGCCAAACCAACGCCGACTAGGTGATTCCGACGGATTGGCACGCACGGTTCACGAGCGTTCGCGGCGTAGGCGACGGCAAGAAAGATGCGGCGTCGCGCCCGTGAGAAAAGGCGCCGCGCAGCAATCGCCGCGCGCATATCGAGAGCCAAGAAGCTACCCGGCTAGGACTCGAACCTAGAATGGGAGAGCCAAAATCTCCAGTGTTACCATTACACCACCGGGTAGGGCGGGCAAAGACCTTTGTTCCAAAGGCTTTACCAAGCACAAGTCTTAGGGTCTTTGACTCTCAAGGTCAACCCACGGTTCGTTCTTGCAAACCAGGTTCCCCACGTCGCCAGTAGGCCGCGGCTCGAGGCCAAACCAGGGTCTTTGGGACATTTTGAGTTCCCTGGCTGACGGCGGCCAGCGCGTCGTCATCTCGCGCCTCGACGGCCCGGCGGTCAATACCGGAAATCTCGTCGAATTTTGTTGACGAACCCCCGCTCGGGTATTTAGAGTACGGAACAACTTGTGGGGATTGCGAGGGCGTTTTCTCGATTCGCGCACTCCACACAGCGCGTCCTTTAACACCTCTTCGGCTGGCAGACGAAAAAGGAGACGCTAATGAAACGCAAAAGATTGCTGCTGCCCGCGCTGTTGTGCGCGGGGCTGGCGGCAGCGAGCACGGCGCACGCGCAAACCGCTACGCACACCATGAACCTCACTGGTGGAACCGGTTTCTCTGGCACGCTCGGCGGAGATATCGGCATCGACGTGAAGAGCCAGAACACCGCCGGCACCATTCAAACGCAGGGAATGCTCAACGTCACGGATCTCGATATCCAAACAATCAACGACGGCGGCTTTCTGAATTTCTTCCCCAACAGCACGTCGAACAACAACACCGCCTCGACTCCGATCGCCATCACTCCGACCACGATCGGCATCAACATCCCCTCGACCCCCTTCAGCAGCCCCGTCAGTGGTTCGTTCGATGTTACCGCTGGCGACAACCTGGCCAACGGCGTGGTGGGCGTGCTCGATGGCGGGGTGCCCGGTTCCGACGGCAAGTGGGACGATCCGTCCAGCACCGGTATTCTCAACGGCGCCACCGCTCAAAATACCAATGTGTCGGTGAACAACCCCATTACCGCCACGGCGACCGTGTCGGGCTCGATTAACGCGGCCATTCCCAATGACGTGACGATTCCGAACGTGGTCAATACGAGCGTCCTCAGTGCCGACCTGCGGGTGAAAAACTCCTCCAACGTGCAGGTGAACTTTTCGCCGACCCAGAACGTCAGCTTGCAAGGCCTGACGTTGGGCGCCACCACGCCGGTTGCCTTGACGAACCCGCTTTCGGGCAACTTTGTCGATGGCGCGCACCCCGTGCCGGGCGCGGGCCCAACGCTCGACCTGTCGGCTGGCGGCATCGATCTCGTCTCCACGACCGTTTCGGGCAACCTGGTGGCCGACATCATGGGCACGATTACCGGCAGCATCGACATCGCCGCCGATATTTCGATCATCGGGCTGATCAACTTCACGGTCAACGAGGACAACGTGGTCGATGGTCTGTTGAGCGACGGCACGGTGTCGCTGATCGATTTGAACGAGTCGCTCACGCTGCCGAACGTCGATCTGCCCTTCTCGTTCCAGGTGTTGCACGAGGCGAACACCAACGTCGATTTTGACGACGTGTTCGCCGCCCTGCAGTCGGGAACGCTCGGGTTCACGCTGCCCATCTCACTGACGCAGCCGGACGTCGTACTCGATCTGCCCGCCACAAGCTTTGAGCTCAGCAACTTGAGTACCTATGTCGACGCCGGCAGCGGCCAGCACGGCTACGTCAACATCAACCACCTTGCCGCCACGCTCGGCGGACAGCTCGTGCTCGATATCGGCGCCAACCTGTCGTTGAACGCGGACCTGTTGGCCACGGCCTACGACAACAGCGCCATCAACGTCGTCCCCGAACCGGGCTCGGCGCTGCTGATGGCCGTCGCCGGCCTCGGCCTGGTGGGCTGCGGGATTCGACGGCGACGGAAGTAGTTGCGGTCAAACCTTCACTGAGTGTTCGCGAAAGTCGCAAGGGCAGCCTCAACAATTGGGGCTGCCCTCTTTTCTTTGCACCATCAAAACGCGACCCCTGCTAGACTGAGCGCAGGCACGAGGAAGGATCAGGGTGGGAACCAGGCAAGTTTATCCGCGCATCGCCTATCGCGTGCCGCTGTCAGAAGGGGAGAACGGCCGTGCTGGCAGGGAAGTTCGATCATCTCTTGCATCCGCTTGTGCGCTACGAGCGCATCGAGCTAGCGCCGGAAAAAAACGCCTTCGCGAGTTGGCAAGCTGCCGGTGAGGCGATCGCCGACACGGATGAACTGGGAAACCTGTCCTACCTGTTCGATCCGGATTGCGGCTGTGGGGAGGCGGCGTGCTTGGCTTGTCAGCCGCCGCCGCCCGACGAATTACGACGGCGTTTGCTTGACGTGCTTCAAAAGAACGTGGTGGTTCGTCCGCATTTCGAGCGGGGACTGGAACTGGGCCGCTTGCAGTTACGGCTCAATCCTCCGCGGGACTTCGAAGGTGGATTGGGTATCGACGGCATGCCGCTGCCTGGCGCGGCTGAACCTCTGCGAGGGACATCTGGCCCGACTCGACGGAGATCCGCTGTCGGGCTGCGGCGTGGTACGCCAAGAATGTGAAATTCGGGCGGATGCTGGCCGATTGCGATGGATCGGTCGTGATTTTTCTTGTCGGCCGGGCGATTCAAGGCACGGGCCTTTATGCACTGCTGCGGCTGGCTGAGTCGGGCCCGGTTTCTCCAGAGCTGCGCGATCCTGCGCGATGCCCGAGCGCTGGAGATCGACGCGAAGCTGGCCGCGCAAGTGCAGCGGTCGGAATTGTCGCAATTCAATTGGCCGATGCTCGTGTCGCTGGCCGAGACGCCAGCAGACGGAGTGTTGGCGAAGGCGGCCGAACTGTTCTATCCGGAATGTAAAGAACAGGAACCGGATCCCGAGGACCCGTTTGCGGGAATAACCCGGGGGGAGGAGTTTAGTCGCCGGGCGCGATCGATCCTGTTCGAAGGGCATCCCGATCTGTGGGACGCCGAGGAGACGCTTCGCGCCGTCAGCCTAATCACGGCCGGGCAAATCGCCGAGTTGATCGAGGATGAGGTCAGTCGCCAAGAGATCGAGGCGGAACTGCGCCCCTGGCGGGCGCGGGCTAAAGCCTATCACGAGTTGCAGCCGCCGGAGTTGTCGCCGATGGGATCATTCCTGGCTTTGGACGAGAATTGGAAACCGCCCTCGGATCGCAAGCTGCGGAAGATTCGCGACAAATTGCGCCGCCAGCGAAACGTATTGGGGATCATGGTCGTGGATGAGACGACCGGCAGCGGGGGGCCGATGCTGCTGACGCGACCGGAGGACGACAGCGCGGCTCGCTGGGAGCGGGTGTTGGCGTGAGGGTGGCAGAATTCGGTCGCGAGTCTTGATGTTGCGGGCTGGTTGCCGGAATAGTGAATGTTGCAGTTTGAGTTTCGCCCGTTAAGGGCTGGGAGGCGCGTTTGGCGTAACGCATTCCCGGCGCGATGCCCCGGGCTGACGTGTTACCGGCTTGCGGCCGAAGGAAACGGCGGCGAAATGAAATCGCTGAGCTAACCGTGGTTGCTGCCACCCACCGGCTCGACCGCGGTGACGTGCAATAGCGAGCAGATCTTGAACTCAGCAGGAATGCAATCATCTGGCACATCGATGCCGACCAGAATGCTCGTACGGGTTAGCCACGCCATTTCTGGATGACGCACTTCGTACGTCTCGCCGCTCGACATGACGAGGCGAAATGCCTTGAACGGCTTTTGGGTAAGCAGGTCGCGGAACGTTTGCAGCGTCATGCTCGAACTATAGTACTTCCCCAAAGGTGAGGGCAAGGTTCCGCTGGGCGGCCCGCGAGCGAGCGGCCGTTAGTCCGCGGTGTCGCTGGCGCCGCGGCTGACCACGGCGAACGAAAGCTGTTCGAGCTCGATGGCCAGGTCGACCCCCACCTGGCGCACGTTTTCCGGCAAGCTGATCGTCACCGGCGCGAAGTTCACGATCCCCTCGATGCCGGCGGCCACCAGGCGATCGGCCACGTTCTGGGCCGCGGTAGCCGGAACGGCAATCATGCCGAGCTTGATTTTGTGGTCCGCGACGACTTCGGCGAGCTGGTCGAGGTGAAACACGCGCACCCCTTCGATCGTGGCGCCCACGCGCTGGGGGTCGACGTCGAACGCGGCCGCGATGCGAAAGCCCTGGTGGCTAAAGCCCTTGTAGCCCAACAGCGCACGTCCCAGGTTGCCGGTACCGATCATCGCAACCGGCCAGTCGCGATCGGTTCCCAGGATCTTGCGGATGGCTTTGATCAGGTCGTCACAACGGTAGCCAATTCCGGGGTGGCCGAAGTGCCCAAAATAGGCCAAGTCCTTGCGTACCTGGGCGTCGCTAAACCCTAACAGACGACCAAGTTGGCTGCTGCTGGTCCGCTGGTGGCCGTCGCGCACTAGATGCTGGAGCTCGCGCAGGTACAGACTCAATCGGCTAACGACGGCCTTCGGCACCGGCGAGTCGGCCGCCGGGGCGGCCGGTGGTCTGGGTTTGCGGTCGCTCATGCTAGACGTGTGCCAAAGGACGATCCGTTGCGCCGCCAAGGGGGGATTGTACTTTAGGTCACGGCCGCCCCTCGGGCAAGACTCCCGGCGCAATCGGGCGGGTGGGACACCGCTAGCGAAACCGACACGTCCGCTAGCACCCCTTTTGAACGCACAATCCGGTGAGCCTTACCCAACTACCGGGAATGAAAAGGCTTCGCAGCATATCTAGGTCAAGCTGTCTTCCTAGATTGACGATGCCAATGAAGCGTTCGGGGAAGGTGGGTAAACAAATGCGCCAACTCTACTCATCCCGTGGAATGCGGTAGATGGTGAAGTTTGGGTTACCCAGCTAACGCACATGGAGTGCGCTGGCCGAATAGAGCTAATAGCGGGAAAACCTCGCCTGACCAGACCCATCCTGAGTCGTCCCACGAAGGAGGCACGAAAGCCATGAGAGCATTGTTGGGTGTGCCGATTGTTGCGGTCATCCTGCTAGTCGCGTTTGCAGACGCGGCTCAAGCGGGGTACTGCGGCGCGGCCCGGTACCGATGCTGTGCCACCTGCTGCGAGCCATGCGCATATACCGCATGCAAGCAGCAGTGCCACACAGTCATGCGGACCTGCAAACAGGTCGTCTACGAAAAGCAGGATTACACCTGCTACAAGACGGTCTACGAGCCGGTCTGCGAACAGAAGACGGTCAATTGCGTCAAATACGTGAACGAGACCGCCTACCGCAATTGCGAGTACACGGTCTGCAAGCCGGTTTGGGAAACCAAGACCCGGGAAATTTGCTACACGGTCTGCAAGCCGGTCTACGAGACGAAGACTCGCGAGACCTGCTACACCGTGTGCAAGCCGGTCTGGGAAACCAAGACTCGCGAGATCTGCTACACCGTGTGCAAACCGGTCTGGGAAACCAAGACCCGCGAGATCTGCTACACGGTTTGCAAGCCGGTCTATGAAACCAAGACCCGCGAGATCTGCTACACGGTCTGCAAGCCAGTGTACGAGACGAAGACTCGCGAGATCTGCTACACCGTGTGCAAGCCGGTCTGGGAAACCAAGACCCGCAACATTTGCTACACGGTCTGCAAGCCGGTCTATGAGACCAAGACCCGCGAGATCTGCTACACCGTGTGCAAGCCGGTCTACGAGACGAAGACTCGCGAGATCTGCTACACGGTCTGCAAGCCGGTCTGGGAAACCAAGACCCGCGAGATCTGCTACACCGTTTGCAAGCCGGTCTACGAGACGAAGACTCGTGAGATCTGCTACACGGTCTGCAAGCCGGTCTACGAGACGAAGACCCGGGAAATTTGCTACACGGTCTGCAAGCCGGTCTACGAGACGAAGACTCGTGAGATCTGCTACACCGTGTGCAAGCCGGTCTGGGAAACCAAGACCCGCGAGATCTGCTACACCGTGTGCAAGCCGGTCTATGAAACCAAGACCCGCGAGATCTGCTACACCGTTTGCAAGCCAGTTCAAGAGACTCGCGAGCGCGAAGTGTGCTGCACGGTCTGCAAGCCGGTTCACTATACGAAGTGCGTGCAAGTGTGCTGTGGTCGCTGGGAAACCCAGGTCACCGAGTGCCCGGGTCCCGTGGTCAAGCGTGTCGTGCAAGGCTGTGGCACCTGGTGCTATGATCCTTGCCGCTGCTGCTGCGTCTACAAGCCCGGCTGCTGCAAGACGGAATGCGTCCAGTGCCCGCCGGTCAAGGTTTGCAAGCGGGTTTGGGTTCCCGAAACTCGCACCAAGACCATCAACTGCGTGAAGTACGTTCGTGAAACTCAGGTCAAGAAGGTGCCCTACACGGTGTGCCGCATGGTGCCCGAGAAGCGCGTCAAGACCTGCAACTATACGGTCTGCCACATGGTGCCCGAGAAGCGCGTCAAGACCTGCTGCTATAAGGTGTGCCACATGGTCGCCGAGAAGCGGGTCAAGACCTGCAACTACACGGTCTGCCACATGGTCGCCGAGAAGCGGGTCAAGACCTGCAACTACACGGTGTGCCACATGGTGCCCGAGAAGCGAGTCAAGACTTGCAACTACACGGTGTGCCACATGGTGCCCGAGAAGCGCGTCAAGACCTGCCAGTACAAGGTGTGCCACATGGTGCCCGAGAAGCGGGTCAAGACTTGCAACTACACGGTCTGCCACATGGTGCCCGAGAAGCGGGTCAAGACTTGCCAGTACACGGTCTGCCGCATGGTTCCCGAGCAACGCGTGAAGACCTGCCAGTACAAGGTCTGCCACATGGTGCCCGAGAAGCGGGTCAAGACCTGCAACTACACGGTGTGCCACATGGTGCCCGAGAAGCGAGTCAAGACTTGCAACTACACGGTGTGCCACATGGTGCCCGAGAAGCGCGTCAAGACTTGCACCTACAAGGTGTGCCACATGGTGCCCGAGAAGCGGGTCAAGACCTGCCAGTACAAGGTGTGCCACATGGTCGCCGAGAAGCGGGTCAAGACCTGCAACTACACGGTGTGCCACATGGTGCCCGAGAAGCGGGTCAAGACTTGCACCTACAAGGTCTGCCACATGGTCGCTGAGAAGTGCTGCAAGCAAGTGCCCTACACGGTATGCAAGCCAGTGCACTACACGAAGACGGTCAACGTCACTCGTTGTGTGCCCAAGAAGGTTGCTTACACGGTCACTCGCTGCGTGCCGAAAGTGGTCTGCAAGCAAGTTCCGGTAACGGTCTGCTGCCCAGTGGCTTGCGAGCCCAGTTGTGCGGCCGAACCGAGCTGCGGCTGTGGCGGCTAAAGGAAAGTAAGCGTGTAGTCTTCTTCTGAGTCGTACTCAGCAGGAAGGTCTGGTCAACACCAGCGGCCCGGTCCCAAGTTGGACCGGGCCGCTGTTTTTTGCGCCGACCGGAGGTCGGTCGCTGGCCCGATTGCGGATACGATAAACCTATCCGCCCAGAAGCGTGCGAGCCGCGCGAGGCATGCCGCGCATCGTACCGTCAACCGCCGCCCGCCGGTGATCGAAAATGTCTGCGTCCCCTTGGGATGGAATTGACCCGTTCCGTTACCTGGCCGACGTTCTTCGGCTGCTCCCCACAACTCCGCCCGATGGGCTGGCTGAGTTGCTCCCCGACGTCTGGTTTTTGGCCCACCCGAACTCCGCCAGCGAACGGGCTGCGTAGTTTGAAAATGGCTTATGGGCAGGCGAAAATTGCGGCCGTCCGGTTGAACGGTTACAAAGTCGCCGGCGAACAATCAGTCACGGCCCGCGCGATTCGCATTGGCTAGTTACGAGCCGTTATAATTGCCGGGCGCTGCGGCGAGGATAATCGCCGCGCTCCCGAGCGAATCCGGTCAAAATGAAAGGCATGGTGGTAGCAACTCGTTTAGCGGAATTCGAGGAGGCCGGCCATGAACGGACAGCGAAGCGGACGCGTCTATCTTGCGGAAGTGCTGGTGGCATTGTTCGCGATCTTCTTGCTCGCCGCGCTGTTTCTCCCGATGTGGCAACAGAGCCGGTCGCGGAGCTATGCAACCTGTTCGAACAACTTGCGTCAGTGTGCCCTCGGACTCATGCAATACGCCGAAACGCACCGGCAGTTCCCAGGCTACGCCAACGTAGTCGGCGGAAAGCGAGCAAGCTGGGTGGTGCCGATCCTGCCGCAACTCGAGCGGAATGACCTGTACCGAAATTGGTCCAACGAATCGATCGCGCCGATTGACGGCAAACGCCCCGACCTCGTGGCGGGCCTCAGTCAATTGGTTTGTCCGAATGATCCCGGCGCGGTCGCCGCGCCGACGAACTGTCGTACGTCGTTAACAGCGGTTCGGCTCGCACGGCGAATGACTTTTTGCCGCCGATTCCGTCTCCCCCTGGCTGGGTCGAGGATGTCAACGCCGGCCTGTTTTTCAATCGTGCGCGAGCCGATTACGCCCAAACCTCCGCGCGGCCGAATCCAGATCCACGGGTTGTTAATTTTCATCCCGACCAGGCGCCCAGTGTAACCCTCGACTTTCTCTCGCAGCATGACGGCAATACCTACACGCTGTTACTCAGTGAAAACTTGCAGGCCACGACGTGGGCCACCAATCCGAATGACGAGAACCGTCCGTACGAAAGCGAATTTCAAATGCGACAGAACACGTCGTTCGTTTGGTTTCTCACCGGCAAGGCCGACAATGCCTATCCACCCACCGTCGACGTCTTGCGTCAGAACGTCTATGGTGCGCAATCGATTCCGATCAACGGCCAGAAGGACCAGGTCGCTCCGGTACCGATTCGATATCGCAACCAATCGCACTTCGGCGGACTGACGGCCGCTCGGCCCTCCTCGCATCATCCCGGCGGAGTGAATGCCATGTTCTGCGGCGGGAACGCCAGGTTTCTGGCCGACGACATCGACTACCGGGTCTACACGCAATTGATGACGCCCAACGGGGCGGACGTGGTCGTCGACATCACGGCCGCCGGAGATCCCGTTACGGCGAGCGCGCCGAGCGGGGCCTCGCAGCGAGTGGCGACCCCCTGGCAATATCGGCTAAAGGAAAATGACTTTTGATCAAACTGGCGACGAATCGTCCCGCTCCCCGGCATTTTCGCCTGCGCTCGGGGCGACTGACCGCTGGCCACGGCCCTGAAGTTGAGGAGTTACGTGGGTCGATCCATGCCGCGCAAGTAGCCCAGCCCATAAAGCGCGGCCCGCCAGGAACGGGCCAGTGGAACACATAGCGAGAAGGCTACCGATCGAGCGCAGGGTTGATCGATTGCTGAACACGTTGTATCTGCGCCAGATGTTTGGGATCGTGGGGATCTGGGATTGCATCTTGCACGACAATCAGATTCCCGCCCGACAGTCGACGCACGACGGCCGGAGGATCGACGACTGGGGGCTGCGACCACCAATCGTCGCAGACGTAGAACATCCAATCCACAAATGGTTTCACATCGTAATCTCGAGTGCGCATTGCTTCTCGCGACATTACTCCCGCCCAATCCGGTTCCCATAGCTCGGCCAGCTCCGTCAGCACCTCCAGGTACGGTTGAACATCGGCGGCGCCGATAACTTCCTCTGGTCGGTCCCAAGTAAGGCAGTTACCTATATATCGACTGTATGCACCGCAGTGGATGTGGAGTTCCGACGTCGAGTGGCTGTCGCCACCACTCAAAAAGGACACGGAAAAACCCAGAGACGGGATCACCCGGTTCCCAACGTCCGTGCGATTGCGACGGAGCAGTAATAGTTCCCGCAAGCATTTTTCCCGTTCAGGTCCGCAAATAAGCTCCTCAAGTCGCGGCTTTCTGCGCACGGCGTAACGCCAGAGTACGGTCTGGCCGGCAATCTCGTCGATTGTACGCAGCCACTTCTCTAGTCGGTCCGCACAAGAGCCGACAGAGGCCCTGCGGCTTTTCCAGTACGCACCGATGAATAGCTTGGACATCGCGTCACTTCGGTATAGTAAGAATTAGTATGATGCCAGATATTCCTTCATCCTTGAACAATGCCTCGATCGCATCGTATAGTTTCTTCTCCGCAATGTGCCACTCGATCCGGATGCCGTTTGCCACTTCAAGCTGTCGCGTAGCCTGATCGATAAGCTCATCTTTCTTACGAAACCAACCGTAAAACTCGTCATTTTTGGTAACGAAATTCACGTAGCCGGGCCCCTTCGCTTCTAGTAGTGTGCCATTTTTGTAACCGTCGAATTTCACACCTTCAACGAGGTATTCCTCAAGTCGACCCGAAATCTGCGTTTGATACCGTCGGTTTCGCGGTCTCATGTTGGTGTCGGGCTTGATCCATCGTCCCGGTCCCTTTTTGATTGATACTGGTGGTTTCTTTGCCGGTTTTGATGGCTTGGTCTTTGGTTTGACTTTCTTGGGCGACGTGCGTCCTTTTTTCTTTTCAAGCACCTTTTTGATCTTCTCAAGCGCCTCTTCCGGTGACTTCGACAAATTAACGGCTTTAGAGATTTTGGCGGCGCCTGCCTTGCCCAACGCTTTGATTTTGCGCAGCAGCGGGGCGGGAATCGTTAGTTTATGGCCATCCTTCAGCTTCAAGCTGACGGCAATAACTGTGAACGGCAGGTGGCGGAGAAGTGGCAAGGCATTGAACAGGTGTTGCCAAGAAAAGCCGTTCCTATCGATGTCATCGACTGTCACGATCAGTTCGCCGGCGGGCGTGAGTGACGCCAGCGAACTAACGTAGAACTCGGCGAGAAACGCCGCTTGACCTGCCGCCTCTTTGAAGGCCTTGGTTTGAAGCTCGGCGTACTGCTTCTCGATTTCCTCAGCCGTCAGCAGCTTCTTCTCGAGCACCTCGGCGTTGATCCGATTCGATCCGGAAGCGTACGCTTCGGCGAGAATCGCCAGCGCGGTATCACGCGCGGTAAACTCGGGCGACACGACGATCACCAATCGGCCGTCGTCCTTTTCCGAGTAGTAACGGAACTGCAACCAGTTCCGCTCGCGCGAGCGGACGATCCCACGTTTCTGTTCCCAGATTCGCGCGACGAACTCGTCGAGCACGGCAAGGATCTGCTTGACCTTCCGTTGATACGCTTCCGACGTCTCCGGGCCAGAACCGGCGAGCTCGTAACTTAATTCCGGCTCGGTCGGTTCGGCACGGTAGTCGACAGTGGCGTCTGTATCCTGACCGTCGTTGGAGAATTCGACTGCCACTAACTGGAATGGAGGTTTCGAGATCCGCCCCTGCGCTCGGTCGGCCAAGAGCCCCTTGCCGCTGGCTCGCGATCTCAGGAGCGATTCCAGCGCGGCTCGTCCGTCCGGCTCGACGATCACGCCCGCTCCTCGTGAATGATCAAGAAACCTCGCCAAATCGGTTCGCCAGTCCTCCTCCGGCCAGTTGAGCGCCGCGTGCAACCAATCGCGGAGCGATTCCTGAAAACGGTCGAGCAGCCGATCGACGTGTTTGCTGGCCGGTCCGGCCGCCCGGCGATAGTGCTGCTTCCATTCCTGCGGGTCGAAGCTGTACATGGGCTGCCCGTGAAGGCCTGCGACGTCCGTGATTCCTAAAGCTCAGAGCGATCAGTAGCGATACAAGGCGCGTCGATTGGCCTCGCGGGCAAAGATCTCCTGATCGAGGTCGAACAGGCGTTTGGCCACGATCTCCAGCTGTTTGTGACTCACGCCGGCTAGCTCTCGGACGGCCGCCTCCGCAACTCGGCGAATCGCCTCGTCGGTCAGGCTGACCTGCACATTGACCGTGAACGCCCCGGCGGCCGACTCGATCGAAGGCGACAACGCAAAGCTTGGCCGCGACTCTGACGGCGCAAACGCGGAGTGAACTGGCGGGGATGCTTCCGGTGCTGCCGACGGAGGCGATGGACCCGCCCGGCGTGCGGCCGACATATCCATCACCAACTGTTCAAACGGAGTCGGGGGTGGAAGCCGCCGCGGGCCAAAGTCGAATTTCTTTCCGCTGGACCTCCGCAGTTCCTCTTGGGCCGGTTCGGCTTTAGCGGCTGTCTTCGAATCGGCCGCGTTCGTGGAGTCATTCCCGAGGACTGCCGGATTCGAACTGCCGTCATCAGCGGCGTTGTGTGCCGCTTCACTATCTGTCTTATCCTGTGCATTCAGGGAGGCCGACACCGCGTTCAAAAAGGCACTTGCCTCGGGGCTCTCCGCATCGTCAGTTCCAATTTCACCAGATGTGTCACCGGCGTCCGCTTCTTCATCGCTTCGCGCCTCGTCGATCGTGGAATCATTGGCCGATTGCTCGATTGATGCCGTTGGATCGATTGATTTGGCCGACAGATCGTCGTCGGGCATTGAATCGTCAAGATCGCGACGTGTCATGGCAAGCTCCCTAAATGCAACGAGCCCGCCGCCGAAATGAATCCGGAAGCGGGCTCTGCCGATACCTGGCTAGTGGGCCCAGGCTCTTTCAATACCCAGTTGTGTTGATTGCTTGCGAGCTTAGCGGAAGTGGTGGCTCGATTTCACCTGCGTTTTCGAAAAACGTTTTGCGGTGACTTGTGCGAGTGATTTTGAAACCCTCGCAACTTTCTTCACTGGCAACCCGTTTCAGCGGCCTTGCGCTGCCGCGCGGCGTCTAGAAGCCTTGGGTGCAATATTCACGTGCTTGACTATCAGATGACGACTTGCGTGGGGCGATCCACGGTATGGCTGCAGCCCAGCCGATAGACGAAAGACTCTCAACAGCACCGGCAGCGGGCTCGTTGTCTCGTGAATCGCTCGCGAAGAATCTTTCCTTGAAATCGAGCCACCACTTCCCGCACAATGCGTTTCAGTCTGGTGGCCAGGCGTGGTCACGCGAAGCGTAGCGTTTCGTTGAGACGGGGACGTCTTGGCCCCGTGCTTGGGACAAATGCCCTGCGGCGGGCGCCAGCCGCAGTGTTTTTCGTCTCGTTGATTCACGCCGCTCCGATCGTGCTCGCCGAAAGTCGGCGGCATGTGGGAGTCGTTGCCCCAGGCTTGTCCGCCCGTGTCTGAGAAACCACCCGGCCCAGTGAGGGATGGATTGGAAATGCCGGGCACTTAACGCCTCAGACGAGTGACGGGTATCATCCCGCGTGCACCAGCTGCTCTTTGGCCGATGATCGAGGAGTGATCACGTGTCTAACCAACTTTAAAGAACAATCCCGGCTCGTCCAAAGAGCAGCCGCACCAAACTTTTTGTTGGTCAATCGGGCCATGCGCTCATTCTGCACGCATTTCTTTCCGCGCCTGCCGAATCGATCCACCTCTGGCCTCGTCCTTTGGTTGACGCTTGGCCGCCGGGACCGTTTCAATCGGAACGGATTCGCGCGGGCGAGCGACTCGCGTCGATTTCCGTATCCCAAGCGGTATGCGGTATAATGAGCCAGTTGCCGGACCGCCCCCCTTCCCAGCACGTGTGGACGATGCCCAAATCGGTTGACCAGCGCGATTCACACGTCTCCAGTTTCAGCCAGGCCGTCGACGATTGCCTCGAACTCTATCGATCGAGCGCCCTGGCCTGGAATCAAAGCCTCTCGACCGGCGCCGCGGCCGGCACTTGGGAGTCCAAGTTGGGGCTGATGGAGGATCTTGCCCGCGGGTTGGTGATCAAGATCTATCTGACGATCATGCAGGCCGACCGGCGGTTTACCACGCAGGAACGGCAGCTCGCGCAAGTCCTCATCGCCAAGCTGTGGGGACGCGAGTTTCCGCCGGACGAGATTGGAGCCGTTTTGCAGGAGCTGGTGCCGATGGCCGACAAGTTCGACTGGTATCGCCTCTTGCGACCGTTCGAGGCCGTGCCGGCGCTTCGAGAGCGGGTGGGCGAAGTCGAGACCGTCGTCATGCGGCTCGGCAACCTGGTTGCCAAGGCCGACGGCACGCTGGCTCCGGAAGAGACCGTGCAGCTCAAGGGCATTCTGGCCGAGGTCCACAGGCACTTGCGTCCCGTGCCGCTCGAAGCCGGCGAGAGCATGGTGTATCCGCCCATGGTGCGCCCCCGACACGAGGAGCCGCTCTTGGATATCTCGCCGATCGAAGAACCAACAATCGCTTCCGCGACTCGCCCGGCCGCCGCGGTCCATCCACCCACCGACGAAGAACGTCTGCAAGCGGCTTTGCGTTCGCTCGACGAACTGATCGGCCTGGAGGCGATCAAGACCGAAGTTCACGAGCTAACCCGCTTCTTGCAGGTGCAGCAGCAGCGCGAGAAAGCTGGCCTGCCGCGCACGCAAGTCAGCATTCACACGGTCTTCGCCGGCAATCCGGGAACCGGCAAAACGTCCGTGGCACGAATCTTGGGCGAGGTGTTCGGTGCACTCGGAATCGTCTCGCGCGGCCACTTGATCGAAGCCGATCGCTCGGCCCTGGTGGCCGGCTATGTGGGCCAAACCGCCGAACGCACGAATCGCGTCGTCGACACGGCGCTCGACGGTGTGCTGTTCATCGACGAAGCGTACAGCCTGGTAAGCGACGAAGGCGATGACCCGTACGGGCACGAAGCCGTGCAGATCCTGCTCAAACGCATGGAGGACGATCGCAATCGTTTGGTCGTTGTGCTGGCGGGCTACCCGGCCGAGATGGAGCGGCTGCTGGCCACCAACCCCGGCCTGGCCTCGCGGTTTCAACGCACGCTGGTTTTTCCAGACTACACGGTCGTCGAGCTCTGCCGAATCATGCAGCTGCTATGCGAAAAGAACCACTATCTGTTGCCCCCCGAGACGCGGGCCAGATTGATTCTGGGGTTCAACTATCTCGTCGCACATCGCGACCAACATTTTGGCAACGGGCGACTGGTGCGCAACGTGTTCGAGCATGCAATCCGCCGTCTTGCCAACCGCGTGGCCGATATCGTGCCGCTCACCAAGGACCTGCTGACACGCTTGGAGCCGAGCGACGTCGTCTTTCGCGGAGTTCCCGACAGCGCGATCGACGCGGAAGTGGCGCATGACCTCCATGTAAATGTTACATGCTCCGGGTGCGGCCAGGTCAGCAAATTGAAAGCCGAACATCTTGGGCGGCGGGTGGAGTGCAACAAGTGCCACGCTCAGTTCACGGCCGATTGGGGCACGCCCATCCAGGATTGAATCCGGTTGGCATGCCAGTGACTGGGTGCTCGCGGCTTGGCATTTGTTATACTGCTGACGCATTTCGAAGCCCCTGGCATTTGCCAGCGTAGCACCTCATCGCACTTGCAGGAGATTACCGGTGGATCTCGCTCGACTGTTTGACATTGTGGGTTGGGTTGCGCTGCCCGGCTGGTTGTTGCTGGTGATGCTGCCGGGCTGGAAGTGGACCCAGACGGTCTCGGCCGCCTTGCTGCCGGCGATTCTGGGGGCAACCTACCTGGTTTTGTTCATCCAGTATTTCCGCGAAGTGCCCGAGGGATTCGGTGCCTTTGGTTCGCTCGCCGGGGTGCAGAACGCACTCTCGATCGACGGCATGCTGCTGGCCGCGTGGATTCACTACCTGGCGTTCGATTTGTTCGTCGGCAGTTGGGAAGTGCGCGATGCCCGCCGTCTGGGCATCCCTCACCTGCTGGTCATCCCGTGCTTGTTCCTGACGTTCATGATGGGACCGGTAGGTTTGCTGACGTACTTTGTGCTGCGCGCCGGCTCTGAAGCGCCAGTTTGTAATTCAAGGGTCCGAAGTCCACGCCGCTACAGCGCCTGCGACCTGACGGGCGCACTGGATTGCCGAGATGCATATAACCTGGCGAAGCGAATTACCGCAGCTGGTTTTCATTGCGGCGATGTTCCTGGCTGCGATCGCGGCATGGCCTTTCGCGCCCGATCGACTTCCCGTCCACTGGAACCTCCAGGGAGAGGTGGACGGCTACGCCGGCAAAGCGACTGGACTATTGCTGGTGCCAGCGATCACGCTTGGGATCTACCTGCTGCTGCTCTGGCTCCCCAGGATCGACCCGCGATACGCGAACTATGTCCGATTCGAAGGAACGTACCTCGCGATTCGTGTTACGCTGGTCATGTTTCTGACGCTGCTGTATGGCGCGACGCTACTAGCCGCTTTTGGTCAGCCCATCGACGTTGGGCTTGTGATTTCGCTGGGAGTTGGGGGCCTGTTCGTAGTCTTGGGGAGTTTGGTGCACCGACTGCAGCCAAACTGGTTCGTAGGGATCCGCACTCCTTGGACGCTCTCCAGCGATCTTGCCTGGAAAAAGACCCATCGCGTCGGCGGTTGGCTTTTCCTATTGCTTGGGCCAATGGTGGCGGCGATTGGCGTGGTGCGTGCTGGTTGGTATCTAGCGGTTACGCTCGTAGTCGGCGGCGTCGGATTGGCCGGCTTGGTCGTCTACTCGTATTGGGTCTATCGCCACGATCCTCGTTGGGCCCCACCAGCCAACACGCCCTCTGAGGACCCGGGCGGCTAGGTTGGTCGGCGCGCCGAAGATGCGCATTCCCACGGCGGGCCGCGAGTCCCTATTTCCCCCAGATCCCCTACAGGTCTTCGCAAATCCTTGGCCTGCGATTGCTTACGGCGAGCGATGGCCAGAATCTCCTTCGCCTGCGTGCACCAATCCGCTATATTTAGGATACCGATTGACCCTTGAGGTTTTGGGCGTGCGGCCTCCGTGCCGCCGTTTTTGTTTAATGTCCGAAGCCACGATTCCGCTGGCGGATTCTCGGTCGCTACTGACGCTGTTTGGGACCCGTGACCAGCATCTGCGCAAGATTCGCGATGCGCTGGGTGTTTCGGTATCTGGGCGCGAAGACCGCATCCACATCGAGGGGCAGGACGAGGCCGTCCGACATGCCACCGAAGTCTTCGAGCAACTCAAGCAGGTTTCGGATCGATACGGGGCGGTTTCGCCGGAGGAAGTGGCCCAGATTCTCGCTTCGGTCACCGGTCAGACGCTGGCCGACGAGCATTCCGCCATCGAGTTACAGTTTGCCGGCAAGCCCATCCGTCCGCGCACGGCCGGCCAGGCCCGCTACGTGGCCGCGATTCGCGATTGCGACCTGGTATTTTGCATCGGACCGGCCGGTACCGGTAAGACCTATCTGGCCGTCGCCATGGCCGTGCAGGCTCTTAAGCAGGAGATTATCCGCAAGATTGTCCTGGTGCGTCCGGCCGTTGAAGCCGGCGAAAGCCTGGGTTTCTTGCCCGGCGACCTGCAGGCAAAAATCAACCCGTACCTGCGGCCGCTGCTGGACGCCCTGCGGGAGATGATGGACTATGATCAGATTAAGCGTTACACGGAGCAGGATCTGATCGAGATGATTCCGCTCGCTTATATGCGGGGCCGCACGCTGAACGATGCCTTCGTCATTCTCGACGAAGCGCAGAACACGACGATCGCCCAAATGAAAATGTTTTTAACCCGCATGGGCCTGGGCACCAAGATGGTCGTTTCCGGCGACACAACGCAGGTTGATCTTCCCAACCACACCCGGAGCGGCCTGCTCGACGCGCTGCATCGCCTGGAAGGTATCGAGGGATTTCACCGCGTTGAATTGCACAACGAGGACATTGTGCGTCATCGCCTGGTCCAGGAAATCGTCCGCGCCTATGAAGAAGAGGAGCCTCGGCGGCGGCGCTAGGTCGCCGGCCCACGAACGCGCATGGCAAACGGTACGCAAAAACGTAAGCGGTCGGAGCGGGTGGCGGCGCTCGAATTGCCTCCCGGAACCGTGGGGCGCGCGCTGGCCTATCTCAAACGCGGCGACGTCTTGCTGCGACTGGGACTGTGCCTGCTTACCGTCCTCGCATTGTGGTGCGTCACGCTCTCCTGGTCCGTCCCACTCGAGTACCAACGCGACTTCACCCCGCCACGCAACATCGTGGCCAAAGTCCCCTTTGAAAAAATCGATCCCGACAAAACTCGCGAAGCCAAGGCGCTGGCCGCCAACAAAGTCAGCTTTGTTTACGACCACGACGTCGACGAACTGACGCAGTTGCGGGCGGCCTTGCACAATCAAGCCGTGCAATTGGCCGGGGCCAAATCGCTGGCCGATTTGGATAAGAAAGTCTGGGATGAGTTCTTTCCGCCCCCCGGCTCCGGGGCGCCCACGCTGACCCCCGACGAACAGGAACAGCGATTTCAGCTCCTGCGCGGCGCCCTCTCGACGCCCGAAGCCTTGGACAAACTGGAACGAGCCGTTGCCGAAGTGCTCGCGCCGTATGAGCAGCGGGGCATCATGGAAAAGCTTCCGCAGGAGCCCAACGAAGGGAATCAGCAGGAAATCGTCGTCATTCCCGCCGGTCATCCGGATCAACGGCAACTGGTCAGGGTCAGCGACGTTTTGATCGGAGAGGCCGACTGGTTGAAGAAGGGGCTGGCCGAACGGCTTGACTCTCCCGAGCTGGCAACCCGCGTCTTCACCTGGCTCCGTAGTCGCCTGCCGACCACGCTTAAGCGAAACGAGACCGAAACGCGGCTGGCGCAAAAGCGGGCGGAGGACGCGGTCGGTCCGGTGTATCACAAATACATCGTCGGCGACCTGCTGGTCCCGGCCGGCAAGCCGCTTGACGATTTATCGCTGTTGCAACTCGAACACGATGCCTATCTCAAGAATCGCACGATCAGCCAGCGGCTGGCCTATTCTCTCGCCTCGCTGGGAATGTTTGTCGCCTTGTCGATCCTGTGTGGAGTCTACGTACTGAATTACGAGCCGAAGCTCGTCGACAACCTGCGACAGTTCGCCACGACGCTGGGGCTAATCGTCGTCACGGTCGGATTGTCGGTCCTGGCCTCGGTCGACACGATTCGGGCCGAGATCGTGCCGCTGATCGTGTTTGGCCTGACGCTTTCAATTGCATTTCACCGCGAACTGGCACTCCTCTTTTCGGCCGTGATCACGGTGATCGTCGTCGTGACGACCGGACAAGGCCTCGGGCAGTTCATGATTCTCTATTCGGCGGTCGCCTCCTCGATTTTACTGGTGGGCAGCATTCGCAATCGCCGCAAGCTGATCTACGTTGGACTGGCCGTGGGCCTGGTCGCGTCGTTGACCACCGTAGGCGTCGAGACACTCTCTGCCCAACCGTTCGCCGCCATTTGGCCCGACGCGCTCCGCTATGGATTGTTCTCGGTGTTCGCGGGCGGGCTAATGCTGGCACTGCTCCCCTTCATCGAGAGCTTGTTTGGCGTGCAAACCGAGTTGAGCCTGCTGGAACTCGGCGACGTGGCCCACCCGCTCTTGCAGGAACTTGTCCGCCGGGCGCCGGGAACCTACAACCATTCGATCAACGTCGCCTCGATTGCCGAGGCCGCGGCCGAAAGCATCGGCGCCAAGGGGCTGTTGGTTCGCGTGGGGGCCTACTTCCACGACATCGGAAAAATGCTCAAGCCGGGTTACTTCGTCGAAAACCAAGGCCACGACGCCAACCGTCACGAGGCGCTCGTACCGGCCATGAGCACGTTGATCATCATCGCGCACATCAAAGACGGTGCCGACCTTGCCCGCCAGCATCGCCTTCCCAAGGCGATTATCGATTTCATTGAGCAGCATCACGGCACGACGCTGGTCGAATACTTTTTCCGTCGAGCCGCCGAGGCCAATCCCGACGGCGGTGAGGTGGATGAGAGCAATTTCCGCTATCCTGGCCCCAAGCCGCAGACCAAGGAAGCCGCCGTCTTGATGTTGGCCGACGCCGTCGAGGGTGCCAGCCGCGCTCTGGTCGAACCAACGCCCGCTCGCATCGAGAGCCTCGTTCATGATATTGCCATGAAGCGGCTACTGGACGGCCAATTCGATCAATGCGGCTTGACTCTCCAGGAACTAGCCACGATCGAAGACAGCCTGGTTAAGTCGCTCACCGCGGTCTATCACGGCCGCGTGAAATATCCCGACCAACAGCGCACCGCCTAGGTGCATGCCCCGTCGCGCGCGTTGCCCCGCCGTATCGAATCGGAATAACCAAGCGAGTTCACCACGAGTCAACGACCCAATCCGTAAGGCGCATCCCACCGCAAGTCATGCTTACGATCGAAGTCACCCGTGAGCAGGACACGCTCGCAGTCAATCAGCAGCGTCTGCGACAAGTCGCCGCGGCCATCTTGCGTGAAGCGGGCGTCCGCGAGGGGGCGTTGAGCATTGCCATCGTCAATGATCCGACGATCCACGCTCTCAACCGACAGTACCTCCAGCACGATTACGCCACCGACGTGCTCAGCTTCCTGCTCGAGCGGGAAGGGGACCATTTGGAAGGCGAAGTGATCGTCAGCAACGACACCGCGGCCCGCACAGCCGAGCGGCTTGGTTGGCCGGCCGAAGACGAGCTTCTGTTGTACGTCGTGCATGGCACACTGCACCTGGTCGGATACGACGATGCCACGGATGCGTTGCGGACCGCGATGCAAGACGCCGAGCGCAGATATTTGGCGCAATTCGGCGTCGAGAGGCGCGACGAACCGGCGGCTCACGAGTAGCCGCGCGGACGCGACCTGGAAGGGATGATCATGCCGCGATACGTAATCCTGTTGCACGAACTGCCCGCCGGTCAGCAGTTGGCCCCCGGCCGTTCGACGCATTGGGATTTGATGCTCGAGTGGGGAACAGCCCTGCGGTCGTGGGCCCTGGCCACCGAACCCGCGGTCGGTTGCACCTGCAACGCCGAGCAGCTACCGGACCATCGACTCGACTATCTCACGTACGAAGGACCCGTTTCAGGCAATCGTGGCCAGGTAACTCGCTGGGATGCGGGACAATATCAAATCGAGGTCCCTGGCAACGACGCGCTTACCGTGGTTCTCGACGGACCGCGGCTCCCTTGCCGCCTCGTGCTCGAAAAAACGGGAGGCAATCACTTTTGGAGCGTTTCGGTGGGGGCCGCGCCGATCCGTGGCTGATCGCTCTTGGGCTCCAGCTTGGCGGTCGGAACGCGCAGTGGTTGGGGCACGACCGGGCTCGTCTCGAGTGGCGGCCGTCCGACCGTCCCGGCCACGAACAGTTCGCCTTCGCGCATCTCGATGGCGTCCAGACACAGCGCCTCGGACGGCTTGTCGCCCAGAGGCGGAAGCGTGATTAAGGCGACCGGGTCGCCATGCGACTGGCGCCATTCCAGGCGTAGGTTCAGTTGCCGCGCGGCGTACGCAATGCCATCGAGAATCGTTCCCAGCGGAACTGGAATCGAGCCTGCGCGGGCTCCATGGATGCGGATCGCGACCACGTGCTTGCTGTGCAGGTACGCCTCGAATTTCACGGTCACGACGGCGTCCATCTCGCCGCTCCGATATTGGCAACCGAGCGTCGCCATGTCCTTGTCCAGCGAGATCCGCGGGTCGCGCAATTCCGCCGGCAGCAAGTCCGGATAGTTTGTCGAGAGTTCAAGCGCTAGCCAGGCATTGATTTCGTCGGCCGTGAACAGGCTCTGCCAGCGTCCTTCCATGTTGAGGTCGCTGGCCAGCGCCGTTGCTCGAGCGACGAAGGCGTCGCGCTCTTCCTGCTGTGCCTCGGGTTCGACGGCCACTGCGGCCTGGTAGAATTCCGGCACGCGCTGCGAGGCTCGATAGACCGCTAGCAGCGATGCTCCGGCGATGGCCAGAACCAACGCAGCGGCCAGAGACGCGATTATGACTACCCTGCGCACAGCAGTAGTCCTTCGAAAAGTGAGTTGGGCAAAGGGAAGCGAGCAGCGCCTGATGAGCGGCGGAATGGTAGGGCTGGCGCTGTCCCGGGTCAATGCGAGGTTCGAGCGGCCCTCGCCTGCACGTCGTGCTAGCGTGGCCAACCAGCCGCCAGCCGGGTTGCCAGACAATCAAACGGGACAGAAGGTGGGCAACTGGCTAGATGCGAAGGCACAGTTCGCCGCGCACCGACGGCATATTTCGCCGCAAATTCCGGCCATTTCCCGCCCGGCGGTTCCATTTTCCCGGGCAGTCGCTACAATGTCGCCCATAGGTCATGTGACCTGCGCAACTTGCCGCCGTAAGATCCACTTTTCGCGTTCTGCGTTTGGCGGCAAAGTGGCAAAGCAAAGATTCTCATCTCGACTGTCGGTCTGACAAACACGTAATTCAGGGACATGCTTCGCCGGCCATCGTGCCGTGCGTGCCGATCATTTTCGTTCGTTTTCACTTCATACGGTCAATCTCCGGAACCGCGGTCCGCGGTTTCGTTTGACCTCACGTGCGTACTTCTGCAGAGGGCGAACATGGTGAACGCTCTTCAACAACCCATGGGAAATCGACAACCAAAAGACTCGCAGGCCTCCACCGACGGGTGGCATTTGGCCGTATCTGACGACCTCGTCGACAATCTCGTCAAATTGTTCAAGCTGCTATCCGACGAAACCCGACTTCGGATCCTCTATTACCTCACCGAGCGCAACGAACTTCACGTGCGGGCCTTGTGCGAACTGCTTGGTGAAAGCCAGCCGGCCGTCAGCCATCACTTGGCGCTGTTGCGCGTAGCGGGGTTGATCGAACGCCGACGCGAGGGCAAACACAACTACTACGGCCTGAAGACGAGGAAGTTCTCCACGCTCCTCGACATGCTGTTCGAGGCGATGCCCGAGGGCAATCGCAAGATTCGCCTCGACGACTACCTGCTGTCGCACGTCACCACCTGAACCGCCTGGCGCGCCAACTACAAGCCCGCGGCGTCGTCTTCCGACGATCTGCCGGCGTCGGTTGCTGCCGCGCCGGCGGGCATCTCTTTGACGAGATCGGCCACGAGCGCGCGCACCTGTTCATAGGCGCCTTCGCTCTCGAATCGCTGCCGTAGTTTCCCCGAGCGATCATAGACGAAGACCGCGGGAACCGCGTTTAGATCAAACTTGCGATACAGTACGTCCGATTCCTCGTTCGACATCAAATTGTCGAATGTCGCCCCCTGAGACCGCAAAAACGTGAGTACCCCCTCGCTCACGTCCTCCGGCTTTCCAAGTCCCTCGTAGTCGAAGCTGAGCGAAATACACGCCAGTTCAGCGGGTCCATATTGCTTGTGCAATTCGACGAGGTTGTGAAAGTCTTTCATGCACGGAGGGCAGCTCGTGCTCCAGGCATCCATCACCACGACTTTCCCCCGCTGTTCGGCAATCCGCTGTTGAATCTCGTCGTAATTGAGAACGTCAAGCTTCACGTCCTGCACGTGCGAATCGCTCGCGGGGGCATGATCTTGCGAAGCGGCGGGCCCCTCGCTCGGCTTTAAGTCGTCCCGAGATGCCGCCGGACGGCAACCGACGACCGCCAACATCATCACGTAGAGCGGCGCCAGATAGAGGCATTTCGGCCGAATCGTCAGACGGAACATGAAGGCGGGCCTTTCGTAGCGAAAACGGGGTGTTCCATCAGTCTAATCGTCGCTCGGGCTAGCCGTCAAAAGGCGATTGCCGAGCGTTTTCGGCAGCCGTACGATGCCATGATGTCCGACTTCGTCCACCAGCGCCACAAACCCGTCTCGCCCTTGGAACGCCCCCGCGAGTTGGTCGTCGCCTGCGCTCCCGTGCGCAGCAACATCAATCTGTCTCGCATCGTGCGGGTAGCGGGCTGCTCGGGAGTTCGCCGCGTGATCGTTTGTGGCCATGCTAAGATCATCGGCAAGATTGCGCGCGACGGCGCCGACACGGTCGAAGTCGATGTCCACCGTACACTGCCGCCGGTGCTCAAGGAACTAAAGCAGGACGGCTTTCAACTTGTCGGACTGGAGCAGACCACCAACTCTTCGAGCCTACACACCTTTGCTTTTCCGCGGCGCACAGCGCTCATCGTCGGCAACGAACGTGCCGGTCTGACCGACGACGTTCTGGTCCTGCTCGACCACGTCGTTGAGATTCCGGTCTACGGCCTGCCCTTCAGCTACAACGTGGCCACGGCCACGGCCATGGCGCTGTACGAATACTGTCGACAGTTTCCGGCGGGCTGAAGCGGGATGTCGCGTGAGGCCATTTCGAACATTCGGCTTACTTCTTGCCCGCGTCAGCCACCGCCGCCTGGGCGGCAGCCAGCCGGGCAATTGGCACGCGGAAGGGCGAGCAGCTCACGTAGTTCAGTCCAATTTCGTGACAGAACTGCACGCTTGCCGGGTCGCCGCCATGCTCGCCGCAGATGCCCAGCTTGATCTCGGGCCGCGACTGGCGGCCGCCAGCCACCGCGATCTTCATCAGGCCGCCGACCCCGTCGCGGTCGATCGTCTGGAAGGGATCGTTGGGAATGATGTCCCGTTCGCGATACTCGTTAATGAAACCGCCGTAGTCGTCGCGGCTCATGCCCAGGGTCGTCTGCGTCAGGTCGTTCGTGCCAAAGCTAAAGAACTCCGCGTGCTTTGCAATTTGATCGGCACAAATTGCCGCCCGCGGCAACTCGACCATGGTTCCCACCAGGTACTGCACGTGGGTCCCTTTCTCCTTGAACACCTTGTCGGCCGTTTCGCGCACGATCTTTTCCTGGTCGTGGAATTCCGTGGCAAAACCCGCCAGCGGAATCATCACTTCCGGATGCACGTCGAGCCCGGCTAGCTTCACGTCGCAAGCGGCTTCAAAAATGGCTCGGGCTTGCATCCGCGTGATTTCCGGATAGACGATACCCAGGCGACAGCCGCGATGTCCGAGCATCGGATTGAACTCGTGCAGCTCCTGCACGCGGCGATGAATCGCGTCTGCACTAACTCCGATGATCTTGGCCAGTTCGCCCTGTTCACTTTGCGAATGCGGCAGGAACTCGTGCAGCGGCGGATCGAGCAAGCGGATGGTGACCGGCTTGCCCTGCATGGCCCGAAAGATGCCGTCGAAGTCCTTCCGCTGATGCGGCAAAAGCTTGGTCAAAGCCTTCTCGCGCTCGTCCACCGTATCGGCGAGAATCATCTCGCGGAAGTCATTGATGTGGTCGAAGAACATGTGCTCGGTGCGGCACAGTCCAATGCCTTCGGCGCCAAAGGCGATCGCTTCGGCGGCTTGCTTCGGCTCGTCCGCGTTGGTGCGCACGTTGAGCTTGCGGTGTTCGTCTACCCAGGTCATCAACTGCTCGTAGCGCTGATAAGTTTCGGCCTCCTGCGGTTTCATCGATTTGGAAATCAGCACTTGCAGAATCTCGCTGGGTCGGGTTTCGACCTTGCCTTCGAACACTTCGCCCGTAAAACCGTCGATCGAAATCCAATCGCCGGCTTTAAAGCTCTTGCCGTTGACCTTTAGCGCGCCGGCCTGATAGTCGATATTCAAATCGCCGCAGCCCACAATGCATGCTTTGCCCATCTGACGGCTGACCAGCGCCGCATGCGAGCTGGCCCCGCCGAAGGCCGTGAGAATGCCCTGCGCAATCTTCATGCCGCGGAGATCTTCCGGGCTGGTTTCCCGCCGGACCAGGATCAGCTGCACCTTGTTGTCCTTGCGCCACTCTTCCTCGGCGTCGGACGCGTGAAACACGATCTTTCCGCTGGCGGCACCGGGACCGGCGTTGATGCCCTTGGCCAACAGACGGCCGGCATCGACGGCCGATCGCTTGGAATTCGGGTCGTAAATCGGTTGCAACAACTGATTCAAATCGTCGGCCGGAATCCGTTTGGCGTTTAAGGCCTGCTGCTTGGTGATCAGGCCTTCATTGACCATGTCGACCGCGATTCGCACGGCGGCAAAACCCGTTCGCTTGGCATTTCGGGTTTGCAGCATCCAAACTTTGCGTCGCTGGACCGTGAACTCGATGTCCTGCACGTCCTTGTAGTGCGATTCGAGCTTGTTGCCGATTTCCACCAGCTCTTCGAAGGCCTTGGGCATGACTTTCGACAATGTTTCTTCAATGCGCTGCGGCGTGCGAATGCCGGCCACCACGTCCTCGCCTTGCGCGTTGACCAGATAGTCGCCATTGATGCCGGGCACGCCCAGCGCCACGTCGCGGGTCATGGCCACGCCGGTGGCACAATCGTCTCCCAGGTTGCCAAAGACCATCGCCTGGACGTTGACGGCCGTGCCCCATTCATGCGGAATACCGTAAGTGCGGCGATAGACCACTGCGCGATCGTTCATCCAGCTTCCGAAGACAGCGCTAATCGCGCCCCACACCTGCTCCATCGGGTCGGTGGGGAATTCCTTTCCGGTATGCTCTTTGATGGCCTTCTTGAATTCCGTCACCAATTCCTTGAGGTGCCCAGCCGACAGCTCGTTGTCGAGCTTCACGCCCGCCTTCTCCTTTTTGGCGTCGAGCAGGTCTTCGAACGGATCGTGGTCGTGTTTCGTTTTGGGCTTCATGTCGAGCACCACGTCGCCGTACATCTGCACGAAGCGGCGATAGCTATCCCAAGCGAAACTTTCGTTGCCCGATTGCTTGGCCAGCGCTTCGACCGTCTGATCGTTCAGCCCGATGTTCAGCACCGTGTCCATCATGCCCGGCATGCTTTCGCGGGCGCCCGAGCGGCAGGAGACGAGCAGCGGGTTCTTGGTCGAACCGAACTCGGCCCCCATCTCGCGCTCGATCTTGGCCATCGCCTCGTCGACCAGCTTCTTGAGTTCCGGCGGATAACTCTTTTCGTGGTCGTAGTAATACGTGCAGACGTTGGTGCCGATCGTGAAACCGGCCGGCACTGGCAGACCCAGATTGGTCATTTCGGCCAGGTTGGCGCCCTTGCCACCCAACAAGTCCCTCATCGAGGCCGAACCGTCGGTGCCCGACGGTCCGAAAGAATAGACGTATTTCTCCATTGATCCGCGTTCCTTTCAAGTCTCGAGCGCCGGCTGGCGGCTCGCCTCGCTCGCCGTCTGCGATGCTGTGGGGAGTGGTGTACAAGCGGGTCAATCTAACAAGTCGGAGCCAAAACCGTCAAGCAGCCGTAAGCCTCGGCGAGCTAAGAGAATAGGGTGTTCAAGCAGCCGTCAGATCCAGCCAGCGGGGCGGTCAGTACGGCGCCACAAAACTAAGCCGCCGGGCGGAGGCATGTTCGTGGCCGCGTACAATGCTGGTCACCGGCCTTGTTCGTGCCGGGCGGTGAGGTGAGTTCAACCTTTTGCGAGGGAGGCCTGACCATGTCGGACCGCGTGCTGCAATATCTCGCGCCGCTGGGACGCCTGCTGTTGGCATCGATCTTTCTGGCCAGCGGGGCGGCCAAACTGATGGACTGGCAGCAGCCGCTACGGATGATGATCGACAAGGGGCTACCGGCCGCCAACATCCTGTTGTCGATTGCCGTGGCCTTGGAGATTATCGGGGGGCTGTCGGTTCTTCTCGGCATCCAAGCGCGTTTTGGGGCGCTGGCGCTGCTGGTGTTCCTGGCGCCCGTCACGGCCATCATGCACGACTTTTGGGCCTATCAAGGGGCCGAGCAGGTAGCGCAGATGACCAACTTCATGAAGAACGTTTCGATTGCCGGCGGCGTGTTGTTGGTGATCGCGTTTGGCGCTGGGCCGATGAGCTTCGATCGCCTGTTCACTCGCCCACCGCAGCCCCCACCGGTCGCCTGATGGACAGCCCGGCTCGCGAAACGGACGTCAGTCTCGTCGGTGCGGCCTTCGTCGTCGAAGGCGCGCTGGTCGTTGTGGCACTACTTGTCGGCTGGTTGTTTGGTCGGCCGCCGCTCGGCAAAATCGCCTGGACACTGGCCGGCGTGACGACGGGTTTGCTCGCGACCATTCCCATGGTGGTGGGATTGGTCTTGCTCGACCGCTTTCCGTTCGGGCCACTCAAGAAGCTGGACGCGGTGATGCGGAAGTCGATCTTACCGCTGTTCCGCGCTGCCTCGCTGTTGGATTTGTTGCTGATCTCCCTGCTGGCTGGGCTTGGCGAGGAGTTGCTGTTTCGCGGTGTGTTGCAAGACGCCCTCGCGCGTGCCTTCGGATCGCCTCCGTGGGCATTGGTGGTCGCGAGCATCGTCTTCGGCCTGGCGCACTCGATCACGGCCACTTACGTCGTGCTCGCGGCCCTGATGGGGGCCTATTTCGGCGTGTTGTATCTTTCGACCGGCAACCTGCTGGTGCCGATTGTCACGCACGCGGCCTACGACTTTGTGGCGCTGGTCTATTTATTGCGAGAAGCCCCCGTGGTCGATCCCGACGGCGGCGATGAATGGCTTTTTTGACGTGAGCGCAAGCGCACGGGTGGACAAAGCCACCCGCGTCACTTGCCATAGTTTGTTGACCGGTACTCCGTAACCTTGCGCTCAGGCTTGCAGCGAGTGCATCCGCCCACCGCGCAGTTGTCGCCAAATGGCCCAGCCGCCAATCGAAATTGGCAATAGGAACTGCAGCATTTGGGCATGGCTTGGACGCAAACTAAAACCAAGCCCAAAACTCAACGCGCCTCTGCTCGTTGCCGTCGGCAGCGTGAGTTGAGCGACTCCCATTCCGCCGACGATCGCCAGTAGAACGCAGGCCGCCATCAACCACTTCCAATTAACACCCGTTCGTCGAGCGAGAATGCAGAAGCAAAATGCGGAAACGGCTACCGGCAACGCGGTCATGGCGACGACGAAATAGGGAAGCGCCGCGTCTGCCATTCGCCACACCGTACTGTGAACGTCCGTCTTGCCCTGTTCGATGCCAAGGATCTTGATCAGCAGAACGACTGACATGATCTTGGCCACCCACAGAAGCGGCAGTGACAAGACCGGCAACAGGACAAACATTAAAACCGGGTGACGTCTGGCGAACTTAGCCTTGCGAAATTCCCTTCCGGCCGATTCCGCCACTTGCTGGGGCGATCCCAGCCGTTGGAACACGCCGTGGAGATCTTTGGCATCCGTGCTCATACGATCCTCCATGCAACTTGAGAAATGATCTGACAACTCCAACACCAACCGTTCCACGTAGAACGAGGGTAGTTTCTTTCGAGCCAACTCGGCCCGCAGTTCATCCAGCCAACGCTTCGCGTCCACGATCTCCTCCTTGCAAAGCGTGGTTGATGGAAGCCACGACGCGCTGCCACGTACTCACCGAGTCGGCCAGCTGCTTCTTTCCGCCCGCTGTCACTCGGTAAACGACACGCTCGCGTCCGGCCACCTTCTCGCGCGGCCGCCAGCACGCCCTGCGTTTCCAGACGGTGCAGAATCGGATAAACGCAGCCCTCGCCAAACTCCAGGCCGCCGCCCGTGGCGACCTTGATGGCTTGCACCAGCTCGTAGCCGTACATCGGCCGCCGCGATAGCAATTCGAGCAACAGCATCTCGGGAACCCCGTTGAGAAACGGCGGATTCGTCTTTCGCAGTGCCATTCGTGAGCCTCCATGCCTCGAAGTTCGAGGGCTTGTACCTCAAGGTTCGAGGTACCGCAAGGGCAGTTGGCGAAAGAATTCGCGGAGCCCGATTCCCGCGGGGCTATTGGGAGAGGCGCACTACCAATTCATCCCGACACACCAGCACAGATACGCCACTGGCGCCGCGAACAGAATCGAATCAAGTACGTCGAGAATTCCGCCGAAGCCGGGCATCCAGTTGCTCGAATCCTTGCGGCCGACGTCGCGCTTGAACAGCGATTCGGCCAGGTCGCCGAGAATTCCGGCAATGCCCACCACGACGCCAAACAGCAGCCAGCTCCACGAGGCTTGCGAAAGGGTGTGTCCCAGCGCCCGCGGCAGGAAGGTCATCACCAGCCAGGCACCAAGCGCTGCGGACAGCAATCCGCCCGCGGCGCCTTCCCAGGTTTTGCCGGGGCTCAGCACGGGTGTCATCTTGTGGCGGCCGAAGAGATGTCCAAACGTGTAGGCGCCCGTGTCTCCAAACTTGACCACGGCCACCAGCGCCGCCAGCGCCACGATGCCGTCTTGCGGGCCTCCCAGCAAACGCAATTGAACGGTAAAACTGAGCAGCAAGCCGACGTAGGCCACGCCAAAGATGGCCAGTCCGACGTTGATCATCACTCCGCCGGGGCGCTCGTAGCGGCGCATTTCACCGATGAACGCGGCGAGCATGCTCAGCGTAAAAGCGACCAGCGGCCAGACGAGACGCGCCAGGGCATGTTCTTCGTCGACGGGCCGCCAATGCAGCGGCAGCAAATTGCTCGCAATCACCAATAGTGTGCCGCCATAGATAACGCTTGACAGAGGGTGATAACCTCCGGCGGCCAACAGCGTCACCACTTCGTTGGCGGCTCCCAGACCGGCGACCAATGCGAGCAACAGCAACCAGGTGCCGGGAGTTGCGGCCTGGTAATCAAGCACCATGAACCCGGCCAATGCCCCGATCAGGCACGCTCCCAGCAATAGACGCCAGCGCAGCAACGGCGGGTTCCTTTTCTGAGCTAGCCGGTCAATCCGCCGAATCGGCGGTCGCGCGACGCGTAGTCGCGAATCGCCTGGTGCAAATCGCTTTCTCGAAACTCCGGCCAGCAATGCTCCGTCACCCAAATTTCGGCGTAGCTGATTTGCCACAGCAGAAAATTGCTGACCCGCATTTCACCCGCCGTGCGAATGACCAGGTCGGGATCGGACATGCCGGCCGTGTAAAGATGTTTGCGAACGGTTTCTTCGTCGATCTGCGCGGGATTGAGCTGGCCGCTCTGCACTTCCTCGGCGATCTCGCGCACGGCGTCGACCAGTTCCAGGCGGCTGCCGTAGTTGATCGCCAGGCAGAGCCGCAGGCCGCTGTTGGCCGCGCTCATGTCGATGGTCTTTTGCATCTCCCGTTGCACGGCCTCGGGAATGTCGTTGCGGCGGCCGATCACGTTGACGCGAATGTTCTGGTCCATGATCGTCGAGCGCTCTTCGATCATGTACTGCTCGAGCAGGTGCATCAGAAACTCAAGCTCGCGCTGCGGCCGTTTCCAATTCTCGCTCGACAGGCAGTACAGCGTAAGCTGCTCGATGTCGAGCCGGGCGCACTCTTCGGTCACCCGCCGCACGCTGGCTACGCCGCGGCGGTGTCCTTCGATTCGCGGCAGCCCCTGCCGCTGCGCCCAGCGGCCGTTGCCATCCATGATCACGGCAATGTGACGGGGGCGAGCCTCGCGCGGCACTTCCAATGGTTCGGCGGCGGTTGCCGTTGGTTCAGCCATCCCGGGCTTCCTTACGGTCAAAGGGCGAAGGTACGAAAAACCCCAGTCCTAGTTTAGCTTGTACGCGGGGCAAAAATCGTTTGTTCGCGGTCTGGACCCACCGACACCACGTCCACCGGCCGCCCCAAAAGCTCGCTGAGGCGATCCAAATAGCTCCGGGCCTGGGCCGGTAATTCCTCCAATTTGCGGATCTTCGTGATGTCCTGCTGCCAGCCCGGCACGGTCTCGTACACCGGTTTGGCCCGCCGCAAGTCGTCGACGTGGCTGGGGAAATCCGTCACCCGCTCGCCGTCCAGTTCGTAGGCCGTGCAGATTTTCAGCTCTGGCAGCTCTGATAGCACGTCCAAGAGCATCACCGCCAACCGATCGACGCCGCTGAGCCGCGCCGTGTAACGCACGGCCACCGCGTCGAACCAACCGCAACGACGCGGCCGCCGCGTCACGGTGCCGTATTCATTGCCGCGATCGCGAATGTGCTGACCGATGTCGTTGTCTTGCTCGGTCGGAAACGGGCCGCCCCCCACGCGCGTCGAATACGCTTTGACCACCCCGATCACCTTCTTGATCCAACAGCCCGGTATACCCGAGCCGACCGACACGCCCACGCCCGAGCTATTGCTGCTGGTGACGAACGGATAGGTGCCGTGGTCGACGTCCAACAGTGCGCCTCGGCGCCTTCGAGCAGAATGTTCTTGCCCGACTCCACGGCGTCGAGCAGATACGACGTCGTGTCGCGCACGAAGGGCTTCAGCCGCTGAGCGTAACCGAGATACTCGGCCACGATTTCCGTGGAGTTGAACGGCTGCGGCGTGAGCAGCGGGCCGATCGTGGCATTCTTCGCTTCGCAGATGTACTGCAGCTTGTCTTTGAAGTTGTCGCGATACATGTCCCCCAGCCGCACGGCGAACGATCGGGCCACCTTATCGCGATAGCACGGGCCGATACCCCGCATGGTGGTGCCAATGTTCTCGCCGCTCGAACAGCTCTTATCCAGAATCGCGTCCTCGGCCACGTGCCAGGGAAAGATCACATGCGCCCGATCGCTGAGCATCAGGTTGTCGCCCACCTTGATGTCGCGGGCCATCAGGCCGTCGATTTCCTGCAAGATGCTGGCCGGGTTGAGCACCACGCCGCCGGTCACCACGCACTGCACCTGGGGGCTCAAAATGCCGCTGGGGATCAGCGAGAGCTTGTAGGTTTGCCCGCCCGTCACGACGGTATGGCCAGCGTTGCTCCCCCCCTGGTAGCGAACCACGATTTCGTGCTGGTCGGTCAGCAGGTCGACGAGCTTTCCCTTGGCCTCGTCGCCCCATTGCAATCCAATGACACAGGTAACGCTCACCGCCCACCCTCGCACTCAAAAAACCAGCGGACGCCGCATTCGCCCCGCACCCGGAGCCAACCAAAGCATCCAAACCCGCCAGTGTAGGTTTGGCCACTAGGGGTGGTCAAGGTGGCCGCCGATGCGGTAGTGGGTGTCCTAGGAGTCTGTGCAGGGCTTGGGAGGAAGGCTATCCGCCAGCAGAGTTCTTTGCTGCTGCGTTTATTCGGTTGGAGAGAAAAAACCTGCCAACCTCTAGGATGCCGGTAAGCAGCGTCCCGACGGCGGCCAGGGGAAGGAAGTACATGAAAATGGCTCCCCCCAAGTACATCGGCCAATCAATTTCCGTAGCAAGATTGATTCCTTCAGACATAAAAAGCACTGCGTTGCCAATTGTAAGGAGCATGGTCCCTACTGCTCCCACCGCCAAGCCGACGATTCCGATTCTCAATAATCGAAATTTCATGCCATCATCCTCCGTGAATTGAATTGAACGTCGGTCGGTCCCAGGGGGATTCTAGCGAGCAGATGATCGCGAACGCCATGTGGGATTACGTGGCGGTGGTGTGAATTGCTAGCTTGATCCGCAGGGTGGCAACTTGTTGTCGGTGTTGCGGAGCAATACGAGGGATTCGAAACAAGGATGAAGATGCACTGCGCAACGGAACGCGTCTTGTGCCTGCGGCATATGCGACAACGAGTTTTCGCGGCCACCCCAGTACTCGAGACCTTTCTTCCCGCTACGACCCACTACCCTTCTTCCACGCCCACCCCAGCGCATCGGCTGCCAGGATCGCGTCGCATACCATCTCGGGCCGCACCTCGAACGGTTCGTTCTGCATGGTGTCGCTATTGGCCGTCGCGCGGACGGCGGCCATTTGTTTTTCTCAATTTAGTGTGGAACTTTGCACGTTCCAAAAAAATACTTGCAATTCCGCATGCTACTAGATACGATCCTCCTTGCCCCCTACTCGGGTAGGGAGTGTGCCAGGTAGACCACAACTGGAAATCCTTTGACTCGGGGCGCTCTCGCTCCCCCTTTGACGCGCTACTGATAACTCCGCTTTGCCGCATATCTCGATCAGACGCTGCCGGACTTTTCTGGCGGTCGAGGTGTGTCGGCCAAGCGGAGTTTTTTTATCGCCACCTGAAGGTTTTGTTACTGATGAGACTCGCTCAGTTCGCTCTGGCAGGCTATGTCGTTCTCCTGTTTGGTGGCGCGGCGGCGGCGCAACCCGTGCGCACGATTGCACTCACGGGCCAGCAGTGCGCAGGGACTCCCGATGGAGTCCTGTTTGATGAAGTGCGATCGCCCGCTATCAATCTTGCTGGCAATGTGGCCTTCTCTTCGAGTCTGATCGGGCCGGGAATCGATGGGACCAACGACGCCGGAGTTTGGACAGGGAGCTCGGGAACGCTGGAATTGGCCGCGCAGGAGGGACAACATGCTCCCGGCATCGCGAACGACGTGCGGTTTGATGACTTCTACTTTTTCGGCGGTCTGGATGTTCTGTTCAGTTCGGATGGGAACGTCGCCTTTCGTATGAAACTGACAGGTGATGGCGTCACGGCGACAAACAATTTCGGCATTTGGTCAGGTGCGCCCGGCGCGCTCCACCTTGTGGCGCGGCAGGGGAGTCAGGCAGTTGGACTGCCGGACGGTGTCAACTACCAAAGTCTCGGCTTGTCACATTTCAATACCGCGGGCCAAATGACCTTTGGTGCGTTTGTCAAAGGCCCGGGAATTACCACGGTGAATGACGCCGCGCTCTGGTCGGAAGGTTCCGGGGTCTTGAGCGTGGTTCAACAAGACGGTGACCACGCGCCGGGATTACCAGACTCGGTGAGATTCTTCGGAACAGGAGACAGTCCAATCAACTCCGCCGGCCACAGCGTGTTCCTGGGGACGCTCGCTGGTCCGGGAATCGACTTCAACAACGACAAGGGCTTTTGGACAAATCGCTCCGGAAGCTTGGAATTGATCGTCCGGGAAGGTGATCAGGCGCCGGGGCTGCCGAGCGGTGTGCGCTTCGACAACCTGGCGTTTGGCAAATACACCTCTGAGATAAACGCCGCCGATCAGATCGCATTTGCGGCGAAGCTCCGAAATTCAGGTTCCCCCAACGACTATGGGATTTGGTCCGAGGGTTCCGGCTCGCTCCAACTCGTCGTTCGCACCGGTGACCATGCGCCTGGCACATTGATGGACGTCAATTTCCTCGACTTCGAACCACCGGAACTCAACTCCGCAAGCAAGATCGCATTCGAGGCCAGCCTGATGGGCGCTAGCGTGGATTCGACAAACGACAGCGGAATCTGGTCCGATGGATTTGGAGCCCTCGAACTCGTGGCGCGTGAGGGCGCACAGATCCCTGACACCGCGAACGTCGTCGTGTTCGACGGCACTTTCAATTCGCTGTATTTCAATGCGAATGGGCAAACGGCCTTCGCAGCCAACCTGCGCGGCGATGGAGTCGACAGTACAAACGACCAGGCGATCTTTGCCCAAGACGCGTTCGGCGTGCTCCGGCTCATCGCCCGCGAGGGAAATCAGTTGGAAGTGGCGCCGGGTGACAATCGGACAATTGCAGAATTGTCGCTTTTCGGCAGGTCGGGTTTGGGTGACGGCCGCGGAGCCGCGTTCAGCGAGCGCGGCCAATTGGCCTTTCGGGCTGTCTTCACCGATGGGACGAGCGGGATCTTTGTTTCGGACCTTGTGGCCGTGCCGGAACCGACTAGCGCCCTGCTGATGCTGACGGCTTTCGTGGCGTTCGTGGCCGTCGCCCGGCGGAAAGGACGTCGCCGCTCCGCAATTGCGGGCGTTACGACGTACGGTTGATCCTGACACCCTACGCGCGCGCATTCTCGCTAGCAGCGAGTCGCGCGCCGGTGCTCTTTCTTCCAGGCTCGCCCGATTGCATCCGCCGCCAGGATCGCGTCGCATACCATGTCGGGCCGCACCTCGAACGGTTCGTGCTGCATGGTGTCGCTATTGGCCGTCGCGCGCACGGCGATCTTATCCAGGACTTCTTTCGATATCTCCGCCAGCCCGATGTCGGCCAGCGTCGTCGGCAGGCCGACCTCGCTGGCGAAGCCCAACACGCGTTCGACGACCGCCCGCGGCTTTCCCTCCAGGACGAGCTGCGCGAGCAAACCGAACGCAACCTTCTCGCCGTGCAGGTAGGCATGCGTGCCCGGCGCCGTCGTCAGGCCGTTGTGAATTGCGTGCGCGGCTGCGAGCCCGGCCGACTCGAACCCCAACCCCGAAAGCAACGTGTTGGCCTCCACGATACGTTCCAGGGCGGGCGTCACCACCTGCGTCTCGACCGCCCGCAGGGCCTCGGCCCCGTCGGCCAGCAACGTGCGATAACAGAGTTTCGCTAGCGCCAAGGCACTCTGCGTCGATTGGCCGCCGCGCAGATTCTTGACGTGTCCCTCGACGCATGTCCGGGCTTCGAACCAGGTGGCCAAGGCATCGCCCATGCCGGCCGCCAGTAGCCGCGGCGGGCTTTGGGCGATGACCTGCGTGTCGACCAGCACCAGGTCCGGATTCTTGCGATAGAACCGCGAGCCCTCGACGATGCCCTCGTCGGAATAAATCACCGAGAGCGCGCTGCACGGCGCGTCGCTGGAGGCGACGGTCGGACAGTTCACCACCGGTAAATTCAAATCGGCAGCCGCAGCGCGGGCCGCATCAAGCACTTTTCCGCCCCCGGCGCCCACGACCACGGCGGACTTGTTGTCCTTGGCAGTTTGCTTGATCCTCTCGATCTCGCGGAGCGAGCATTCGCCGCCGAACGGACGCACGGCATGCGTCATGCCGGCATCGCCAAACGTGCTTCGCCACGTTTCCGACAGCAGTCGAATCGCGGACCGCCCCCCGACCACCAGCACCGGCCCGCTCAGCCCCAGTGCCGCCATCTCGGGCCCCAGCGAGGTCGTGGCATTCTTGCCCTGCGTGTAGCGGCTCGGCGAGCAGAAAACCGACAGCATGGTTGGCCCCTTATTTGGAATCTCGGTCGAAGCACTGTCAGCAAAGGCGACGGCCGCTGGCGCCTCCGGCAGCCGTGTCGCCTAGGTTAAAAGCTATCAGGTGGAGTTCGTCGTCGAAATGTTACTCCATGTAAGTTGGCCCGAAGTTGTTATTTCTGGTGCGCTCGCTTAGCCTGGAAATGGTCGCCGAAACCCCATCTTGGAACTAGGGCGTCGAGCCATGATAATTGTGCCTCGATCGAATGTCGGCTATCGCTGGCTGGTGTTGACGGCTGCTTTCGGCTGGTGTTCGAGTTGCGCCAGGCAACGGTCATTGATGGACCCGTCGTCAATCCAGCCAACGGCCACAGCTATTACCTGCTGGAGAAAGACACCTGGTTTGCCTCCCAGGCCGAGGCGGTCACGCTCGGCGGAAATCTGGCAACCATCAATGACGCGGCCGAAAACATTTGGGTCTTTGCCACGTTCGCGAATCTCGGGGGCGTCAATCGCGGTTTGTGGATCGGACTGAACGACGCGGCCGTCGAGGGCACGTTTGTTTGGGTCTCAGGCGAACCGGTGACCTATACGAACTGGGCGCCCGGCGAACCCAATAGCGCATCGGAATTGGAGGACTATGTTCACATCGAGTCGCCCGCGTTCAACGGGTTGATGTGGAACGACCGAGACGGCAATAGCTACAATTCCGGTTCCGGCCGCTGGGGTGTTGTCGAAGTCGTGCCCGAACCGTCGACACTTGCGCTCTTAACGTGCGCGCTGATACTGCTGGGCAGTTGCTTCGCTCGCCGATTCAATCGCCGCTAGCGGCAGCTCGATGAGTTCGGTCTTAACCTCTGGCCGCTTCCATTCCGGCTGCTCGACGGTTCGAGGACTTCCCGCTTGCCTTTCGCCAGCCAAAGAGCAGCGCATACCCAATCACCGGAAACAAGAGATCCACCCACAGCATGGCTCCGGCGTTGCCGGGCGCGTAATTATGATGCGCGATCATTTGGTAAATATGCCCGCCGGCGGCACCCCACAGAAAGAAGGCCGGACCGGTGATCGCGGCCAGCCGTAAGCTAAAATCCTGGCGAAATGCCAGCAGGCCCACCACGCCAAAACCAAGGCTCGCAAATCCCACCTCCAATTGGAATGGGCTGTCCTCCCAGCCAATGAACCTGGCGGCCACCTCGCCAAAGAATACGTGCATCACGAAGTTGTAGACGTAGAAGCACCCGACGGCGAACAGGCAGTAGTAAGCCAGCAGCGCTTCGAACACAGCCTCTCTTGTCAGTTCGCCATGACGTCTGGCGAGCGAGACAAATGCGCACAACAATCCCACGAAGAAAAAGGTGATCGGATAGTTGCTCAGCACCCATTTGATGATGGCTTCAACCATTGGTTCGCCTTTCAAACCAGGACCCGCGAAAAAACAAGTGACGGGTAACGCTCAACCTCGCTGCCATTCCTTGTACTGCCGCCACTCGCTTCGCTCGCTCATCCTGAGCAACACCGAGGGCAGGCTGCAGCCGACGATCGTGACGACTCCGGCGCCAACGGCGACCAGCGCGTGGTATTTTTTCAACACCCGTGCCCGAGTTTTTGTTCCTACCTTCTGCGAATGCAGCGGATGGTTTGTCACTGCCCGCGCACGGACGATTTCGCCGAGCAGAGCGCAACTGCCGAAGTACAGGACCCCGAACAGGACCACGCCGACGATGCACCGCATTGCCAATCTCCTTCGTGATGACCACCCTCGGAAAGCCTAGCATTTGGGCCGCGAAAGGGGGGCCGTTACGCGATCCCACGAGCAGCTGGCTACCCAATACGCGGCAAACCGGCGTCGCTAAAGTCCAGTTCGTCACTGGCCGTTTGCCATGCCTGGCCGTGCGAGCTACCTGCTCGGGGTTGAACTTGACCTACAGTCGCCGCATGGGCTACTGTTCCCCCCTCGCAGGCGGGCGCGTAGGCATGTCTTTTAAAACTCCGTCGCATTGCGCGCTCTATGAACGTCCTTCGTTTGCTCCTGACCGGTGTGCTCATTGCCGGCGCGCACTTGGCCTGCGCCGTCGCGGACCCTATGACCGATCCGGTTTCGCAAGCCGCGGCGCCGAATGCAAAGAGCGAGCGGCTGCCGCCCGCGAGCCCCGTGGGATCTGAGAGTGGCGAGCCGGCCAAACCGATCGAAGCGGCACCTGAATCGTCGACCGATGTCTCGCCCGCCGCTTATGAAGAATTCCTCACGGTCGAGGATTACGTCCCCGCCACGCCGCGCGTGCCGGTCAGCGGCGACGCGCCACGGCTGTTCGAATCGACCTGGTATACGCGGATCGACTATTTCTATTGGGGCGAACAGGTCGACCATCGCACCTTCATGCAAAACAACGGCGCGGCGCCGACGCTGGGCTGGCAACAGCGCCACGGCCGGCAACGCTACCGCGCCGAACTTTTCGGCGCCAAAGTTGACTACTCCGCCGATCTCGGTGGTTACGACGGTTCGAATGTAACCAACTACCTCGGGCTGCGCGCCGAATACGAATTGATGTTCGAACCCGAAAACTGGGAGCGGCTGAGCTTTTTCGGCGGCGTCGGCACCCGGTTCTTCGTCCGCAGCATTCCGGATATCTTCTTGGCACCCACCGTGGTCGCCGTCGGATATCAAGAATCCTGGTGGACGTTCTACCCCTACGTGGGTGCCGAGTCGCGCCGCAAGATGAATACGAATTGGGAGCCGTACTGGCGGGCGCGAATCGGACTCACGGCGTTCACCCGCGAGCACATTGCCGACGACGACGTCACGCTGTTTCCCCGTCCCAACCTGACCGGCCAGATCGAACTCGGATACCGCGGTCCGCGCTGGTTTGTGAGCGCCTACAGCGAAGTCATGGCCTGGTCGCGCTCGGCCCGAGTACTGGACTACCAAGGCGGCGGCACCTACTACTACGTCAACCAGCCCAACTCGCAAAACGTGATGCTCGGCCTCAAGTCCGGCTGGAGCTATTAGCAGCCGGCCGCTTCAAACAGATTGCCTACGATCGGTCGTACAGTCTCGTTGCGACTTGTCCTTGGCGTGGCAGGCCTTGCGCGCATTTCGCCTGTTAAACGGGAAGGTCACATTTGAACTGAATCCGCGTTTGTGGCGCATGGAGCGGCGCGACAAGCACACGTGAAGCGGAACAACCGGAACCGTGGGGTTGTGGCGCTCTCAGTCACACCGGCCCAATGGCTGCCGGAAGGCAGGCCTTTTGGCAAATCGCGGCAGTCGGGTGGTGTTCAAATCGCGGCGTCGGCCTACTATTACCATAGAGGGAACATCACTTACTTCATATTAGGGGGTTCTGAGCTATGAACTCAACCGAACGTAACGGAGCCACAAACCGACTCACCGAGATTTACGCCGAAGTGCAATCTATCCGCGCCGGACCAGATGCAGACCAGGCCGCCATCCGCAAGCGTTCACTGCTTTACACCGAAATGCTCGATTTGCAGCGCAGCTTGTTGCCGCAGGCTAAGGCGGATCCGGCGCCAGAGCAGCATAGTTTGCATGACAAAATGTATCTGCATTTGGCGGACGAGCAGATTACCGACGCCGAAGCGCTGCTTGCATTTCGTCGTAGGTTGCAAGCTACGTTCTATCCTGACTACGCGGATACCTTGAGCGTTCAAGTGTTGTTGGCCGATCTCTCGGAGATCCGCCGCAACTACCTGCAAGATTGGATGGACCGCGAACAGGCGATGGGGCGGTTCCTGAGCGTCGACAAGGAGTGGCTGGACTACCGTCTGACGCATGCGAACGTCCATTGCCAACGTGTCCATGCGGAATTGCGAGCGGCCGAGGCGGAGCGTCTCGGCCAGTTTCGCGCTCAAGAATCGAGCAACTCTGGCAATTGAGTACGCTCGTTGGCAATGAGCTATTTTTTTCGCGTTTCGCGGAAAGCAGGCGCAGTCGCCAGCGTGAAGAGCACCACTTCCTCGGCAGTCGTCGTGCTGATGTCGTGGTGCAAGCTCACGACCTTTACGCCCGTCACTTCCTCGACCATCGCCTCCATGACCGGCCGTGCGGTTTCGATGAGATGTGTTCGAACTTGCTTGAGCAAATCCCTTCCTTTCTCCGCCGGCAAGGTCTTCACCAATTGTTTTTCGGCCGCGGTCAAAACACCGTGCAGCCGAATGATCAGGCAATCGCCAATCAGGTGTGCGTGAATCTGCTTCGGCCCTCGCCCCATGTATTCTTGTTCAAAGCGATTCAGTCCCGCGCAGATCGCTGCTTCAATTTCTCCTTGACTTTTCATTGTGATTCAACAGATACATTGCGTGGGCGACGGCTCGTCCGGAATGCCTGTCCGATTCTAACTCTAAATTGTTCTCGAAAACAGGCACTGGCAGTCTCGCGGGCGAAAAGCTGTATGCCAGCCAAATAGGTGATGTCAAGATGGCAGTCGTTTGCTTTCCACCATGGGAAGGTTAAACTTAGGGGTGAGCTAGCGCGGATAATCAGTTCCGATCTGGCCGCAGCGGGTTTTTGAATCGTCGGATGACTAACTGAAGGGCAGCCCAGTTGCCAGCGGGCGGCCCGTTGACGAGTAAGCCGACGCGGTGATGTACCTCGGGGTATACCACCGCGTCGGCTTTTTTGTTTCTCGTCAAATTGGGAACCGGCGTGATCCTTTGGTGGTATGCGTCATGAAATCTATCAACACGCCGTCGAGCAGTCAGAATTCGTTGCTTGGCTCCGAAGCGTCCGCAAAGGATCGTTGGTGTGACGATGGCGGGCAATGCGAATCGTATGGACAGGCTGGAATGGAAAACGAATTGATCGGCGACAAAAGAAATGGAATTCGAGTAGTAACACCTGCGACTCTCGCTCAGACTTCCCGTCCTCAGCCGCCGGGGTTGGTGCGGGGTGTGATTAGTCAACTGAAATTCCTTTCCTGCGGGACGGATGTTCCGTCGACGCATTTGGTTCCCAGCCACAACACCGTGGGATACGGCTATATTCGAACGCCCGCCGGCGACGTCTTCTTTGATGCGTCAGCGCTGACAAATCGTCGATTCGATCAATTGGAGCGGAGCGTTGCGGTGGAATTCGCTCTCGACGACGCTCCCTATTTGAGAACGTCGCGCTTAAGCGTCGTTACCGATGAAGCCACTTCCCACCGACAACCATTGCTTGAAACTAGGACCGAATTGCCCGGGAGTCTGTAGATGCAAATTCTTTTGATTGGGACCATAACGCTGGCCGTGTTTGTTGGGTTTGCGCTGATCGCCTTTTTTTCGACAGGGATGGGTCGGAAGACTTGCCGTGAGTGCGGCGGCGGACTCCCCGTGATTCGCTTGTCCAACCAATCCGCGGAACTCGTTCTGGGCGATTGGACTTGCCCCAAGTGCGGCACCCGTTTCGACCGTCAGGGCCGAGCTCGCGATCAGTTGGCGACCTAGAAAAAAGCTGTTGATCGTATGCAAATTTGCAAAACCTGCCGGTCCTTGATGATTGGCCAGGAGGCTACACAGTGGCTTCCACGACTCAAGCATCTGCTGCACCATCATGGCGCGCTTCCAGAAACGCTAGTGGTGGTAGCAGAATCACTCGGACCAATGTGCGACAAATGCCTCAAGGCCATGGACAAGTCGATCAAGGAGGACTAATGGAAATCCTTCCGGGCGGAAATGCAGGCGGAACAGGCTCTCGTTTGCTTTCTAGGGTACAAACACTATGATTAAGGTGTTCGTGAAGGCCATTCTGATTCGGTTCCGCGTATTCTTGAGTTTATCGGACGACTAACTAAAGGGCAGCCCGGCGATGCCGGGCGGCTCGTTAACGAGTAAGCCGACGTGTTGGGACACCTATGGGTGTTTCACCACGTCGGCTTTTTTTGTTTCGGTTGCTTGCCGCGGGCACAACTGAAAGGAGCGACCCAATGGATAATTCCAGTTCGGCGATGGCGAAGGAAGTCGCCTTGGCAGCCAGTGATTTCGAGCGCCGACGGACTGGCATCATGCCCCAGTCGGTAACTGTCGTGTTCAGTGAGAATACGCTGGTCATCACGCTCCAAGGGGCGTTGTCACCGGCGGAGCAGGCATTGGCCAAGACCCCGGAAGGAGCCGTCCAGGTGCAGAAGTTTCACCGTCAGCTGTTCGACAACTCTGCCGACTCGCTGCGGGACGAAATCAAGCGAATCACTGGGGTAAACGTGCGTGAATCGGGGGTCGAGATCGCACCGACGTCGGGTACCGTCGTGAAGGCGTTTACTACCGGAACGGTGGTTCAAGTGTTCCTGCTCACCGACAGTGTGACTGCCGGAACCTGGAGCGGAAATGGAACGCAGAGGTAGGCATGAGAAAGGAAGGTGCGACGATGCTAGTGCTGACGAGAAGGAACAAGGAGTCGGTCGTGGTTGGAGGCGCCGACGGCGTTCAGCGCATGCTGAAAGTTACCGTGCTCGAGATTCGCGGCGAGAAGGTGAAACTGGGATTCGACGTTGATCCCGACATTCCGGTCCATCGCCTGGAGGTCTGGGAACGAATTCACAACGGCGGCCAATTGAATCCGTTGAATCACGATGCGGCCGCATCGGTGACGCATGGCGGCGATGCTGGGACTAACTCCATTGAGATGATCATGCCATCTTAAGCGAAAAATTAGAGGCGGACAGAGTGCTGCCGGAGCGCATCGCCATGTCTCCCCACAGACCATATTTGCTTGATCGAATGAGAAATTTTACACGCTGAGGTGACGTATGTTGTGGACCGTCTTGTTAATCGTACTGCTGTTGTGGGCCTTGGGGTTCGGCTTCGGAGTTGGGGGCGGACTCATTCACGCTCTGCTAGTAGTCGCGCTTGTGGTGCTGCTCGTTAACGTGTTTCAAGGTCGCCGACTGACCTAAGAGCGGCCACGCTCGGCGGCGTGCCCGAGGGGAGTTTCTCTGTACCGCTCGCTCAAGAAAACTCGGCCAACCACGACAGGCGCATTTATGGAAGTGCTGCTGGTGCTCGCGGTTGCTGTGGTCGTCGTCGGCGTTTGGCACGGATTGCTGTTCCCTTCGGACGGCAGTGGGGAAAAGGAGCGCCGGCCACGCGTCACCGAGGGCGATGGCCGCGACTGCAAAAAAAGACGGCAAGGGCTCGATGAAGTCTTCACAGGATTCTCGACACACGGAACCAATAACCGAAGGTGACTGATGGAAATCGTCCGACCGCTGTTTGTTTCGACCTACCCGCCAGAGGAATGCGGGCTGGCCACGTTTACCAGGGATTCGGCTGACGCTGTGGACCTGGCAGCCGGTTCCGACATTTCGTCGGTCGCGGCGATCCGCAAGATGGGGCCGGTTCAACTGCACGATCCTCGCGTGGTGCACGTCATAGAGAACTCGCGGCGAGGCGCCTACCGAATAGCTGCCGAAATGGCCAACGACGGCCCTTGCGACGTAGTAAGCCTGCAACATGAGTTCGGACTTTACCCGGGCGAGTGGGGAAAGGACGTACTGCAGTTCGTACAAGCATGTCACAAGCCCATCGTAACGACCTTTCATACGTTGATGACCGAACCCGCTCCGCTACCGCGCCGCGTGATCCAGCGGATCGCCGCGCACAGTCAGGGCTTGGTGGTCATGACAGAGATTGCCGCGAAACTCTTGCGCAGCGTGTACGCCGTCTCTAGTCGCCGAATTCGGGTGATTCCCCATGGCGTGCCGGAAGTTCCCTTTGATCGCGATGAATTGCACAAGGCGCGGATTGGGTTGGCGGGGAAGCGTGTCATCTGCACGTTCGGCCTCATCAATCGAGGAAAGGGCCTGGAGTACATGATCCAAGCCATGCCCCGCATCGTGGCCGCCTACCCAGACGCGATATATCTGATCGTCGGCGCCACTCATCCGCTGGTCAAACGTCAGGAGGGCGAGGTCTATCGCGAAAGTCTGGCGGCCATGGCCCAAAGCCTGGGCGTGGGCGAACATGTACGTTTCGTAAATCAGTTTCTTTGCTTGGCCGATCTGCTGGCATACTTGCAAGCCTGCGATGTCTACGTTACTCCGTATCCCGGAAAAGATCAGATTGCCAGCGGCACATTGGCGTATGCCCTGTCGGCGGGGCTGGCAGTCGTCAGCACTCCCTATCTGTATGCTCAAGAAGTCCTGGCCGACGGTCGGGGCCTGCTAACGCCATTTGAACAGAGCGATGGCCTCGCCGATGCGGCACTGCGATTCCTTGGCGATAGCAAGTTTCAATTCGAGACGCGTCGCAGGGCCTACGAGTATTCCCGTCCGATGCATTGGAACAATGTGGGACACAAGTATTTAAAGCTCTTCGGCCGAATCGTATCGACCCGACGGGCCAACATCACGCGACTCCATCGGAAGATCGTCGCCGCGTCGAGTGAGCTGAAACCCTATGAACGATCTTTGCAAAGGGGCTTGTAGTGCATCGTCACAATCCGGTCGTTCTGGATCATTTGGACCGCATGACGGACTCGACTGGCTTGATTCAGCATGCGATCTACAGCATTCCGCGGCGCGAGAGCGGCTATACGACCGACGATAACGCCCGCGCTTTGCGGCTTTGTGCTCAATTGTGCTCGGAACGCCCCGACCCAAGAATGCTTGAACGCGTGACACGTTATCTGGGATTCTTGCAATTTGCGCAGTGTGCCGACGGAGGCTTTCATAATTACCTCAGTTATCAACGTAGTTGGCTGGACGCAAAAGGCTGCGACGACTGCCAAGGACAAGCCGTCCTTGCGTTAGCCGAAGTACTCGGCAGTAAATTGCCAGACGATCATCGGCGGTTGGCTCGGGAACTTATCGGCTCGCTTGTGCCTACGCTCATCGACGTGCGCAGCCCGCGGGCCCAGGCGTATATCGTGCTGGCGTGGGATCATCTTTGCCGATCCGAAGTGGCCGATGCCGCATCACTGGAAAACATTGCTTGGTACGCGGCTCGGCAACTGGTCGAGTGCTTCGAGCGATGTCGGTCAGCGGACTGGTTGTGGTTCGAGCCTCGCATGACCTACGCCAATGCCGTATTACCGCATGCGCTGTTCGCCGCGTCCCAACGCTGGCCAACGGAGCCCTTTTTTGCCGTAGCAGAGGCTGCGTTTTCGTTCCTCGACCGCGAAACAACAGCCGAAGGCGTGTTTTGGCCAATTGGCAATGGGGGATGGCACGCCCCTAAGCAAAGCAAAGCCTTGCACGATCAACAGCCGGTCGAGGCGTCCACGATGGCCGAAGCGGCGCTAACCGCTTTCGGACGCCAACGAGAAGAGAAGTACTTGTCCACCTTTCGCCGCGCACATGGCTGGTTCCACGGCCAGAATAGCTTGCGAAAGCCTCTGGTCGATGCTCCCCGGGGAGCCTGTTGCGATGGTCTGCACGCGTCGGGCATCAACCGAAACCAAGGTGCCGAATCGACACTCGCTTACTTGTGGACCGAAGTCCACAACTGCAATCTTCAGCGCGTCCTAGATGGTAGCCCGCAAGCTGCCGTCGGGAACGGATAAGTTCCGTGAACCAAGCCTGAGAAACCGCCCAAAAGGAAAAATGCATGCGTCGAGAATCGACGGTCGCCAATTTGCACGTTGACCTGTTCCATCGCAATTCCACGAACCCAATCCTCACGGCCCACGATTGGCCTTATCCAGCGCATTCGATTTTTAATGCCGGCGCATGTCAGTCGGGCGACGAAACGATTCTACTGGTACGAGTCGAAGACCGGCGAGGCCATTCGCATCTTTGCGTTGCCCGAAGTAACGACGGAATTGGCAACTGGCAAATTGATTCGAGGCCGAGTTTCGCAGCCGACCCCGCTGACTTTCCCGAAGAAGCCTGGGGCGTTGAGGATCCCCGTGTAACCTGGATTGAAGAACGCAACGAGTGGATCATCGCCTACACGGCGTATTCAACCAGCGGTCCGCTGGTGTCATTGGCTGCGACAAAAGATTTTGTTCATTTCGCGCGACTTGGCCCGGTCATGCCACCAGACGACAAGGATGCCGCGATCTTTCCCCGCCGCTTCGGCAACCGCTACGCAATGATCCATCGCCCCGTGTCTGCCGGGCTTGGCGCTCACATGTGGATTTCGTTTTCGCCGGATCTTACGCATTGGGGTGATCACCACATTCTGTTGCATGCGCGGCGTGGGGCATGGTGGGATGCCAACAAAATTGGCCTCAGCCCTCCGCCCTTGGAGACGCCTGAAGGCTGGCTCATCTTGTATCACGGTGTACGCGTGACTGCGGGTGGTTGCCTTTATCGCTTGGGACTTGCATTGCTCGATCTGGAAGATCCGTGTCGGGTTTTGCGGCGCAGTGACGAATGGATCTTTGCACCGGAAATGCCGTACGAACGCCAGGGGGATGTCAACGGCGTGGTTTTTCCATGCGGTTGGATTCTGGACAAAACGAGTGGCGCCATCCGCATGTACTACGGTGGAGCCGATAGCTGCCTGGCTCTGGCTACCGCCCAAGTCTCCGAGATACTCGACTATTTACGCAAATGCCCTGCGCCCCCAATTCGTAAGCGTACGGGCATGACGTTGGCGGATTGAAGGCTCAGCGCGAGACTTGCGCGCAACAAACTAAAGGCGCCCGGAACCAATACGGGCACGGGTGCGACGTGGCGGCGGCATCAACCTTGCTTGCTCGTGCCTGCGCCAATCCGACGCTTCCGGTTCGCGCCTCGAACTGTAGTACCGGCACCCGACCAGAATGCTAGTACATTTTTGTGCTTGACGCTGGCGGTCGCTCTTTACGCTTGGTGCGGCTGTGCGTGGCATTTCGCCTGCATTCTTCCTGCCGCGCACAGCTAGGGAACGCCCTGCACGACTTTGCCTCTATCAATCGGGCCAGCACCTGGGCTAGCCTACGGTCGGCAAATTCTGCACAGGGGACGCGCGGAGGATCGTCATGTTTCATATCGGGCAAAATGCGAAAGCTGCGTGCTACGACAGGTGTCATTTTTCAGGTTACAAAAGGCGAAAAGAAAAGTGCGCACAACTTTCATCCCGAAAAAATGCCACTCGAAAACTTTGCGAATTCCGAACCGGGCCAATCGACGCACTTGTCGGCGCCGTGGGGAGCGGCCGGGCCGCCCGTTGCACACCGAACAATCGTGCACGCGTTCGCCGGTGGTTGAAATCGAGCCGGCGCCTGCCGCACAATGCGGCTGGGTTCGAGGCAGCAGGCACTTGGCCGCGCCGCGAAAACGGCAAGGGGCCGGAAACCAGCGTTTCCGACCCCTGGGAGCGGACACCGAACTTGTGTGCTGCGGAAGCGCTAGCCGGCTTTGGCCCGGTAGCGGTGGCCTTCGCCATCGTCGTCGCTGGCGCGGCGGAGTTTGAGCGTGGCGGTCGGCGGCATGCGTCGCTCTTGGACAAAGCCCCGCGTGCCCTGCGAAAGGAACGGATGGAAGTCGGCCGCTGGACCCTCTGGGTACTCGCGGACGAGAGCTTCGAGCACGCCTTTCCAGTTCAGGCCACTACGATAAATGGTGCGATAGGCTGCTTTGAGTTGTGCGATCTGCTCATGACTGAAACCATTGCGACGCAAACCGACCAGGTTCAACCCCACGATCAGTCCGCTGTGGCCGTCGACCATGACGTACGGCGGGATGTCTTGAACCACGCGGGCGCAGCCGCCGACCATTGCCATGCGACCGATGCGGCAGAATTGGTGCACGGCCACGGCCCCGGACACGAACGCCCGGTCCGCCACCGACACAAAGCCTCCCAGCAGGGCGTTGTTGGCGAGCACGACGTGATTGCCCACCGTGCAGTCGTGGGCCACATGCGCGCCAACCATCAGCAAGTTGTGATCGCCAATTGTGGTCACCGCGTCTTCGCTCAAGGCCCGATGGACCGTCACGTTCTCGCGGAAGGTGTTGTGAGAGCCGATCAGAATGCGGCCCATTCGTTCGGGGGTTCGCAGGTGTTGGGGCGCGCCTCCGAGCACGGTTCCTTCGCAAACCGTGTTGTGGTCGCCCAGCGTAGCGCCGTTTTTGATCACGACGCGGCTGGCCAGCGTGCAGCCAGCGCCCAGGACGACGTCGGGCTCGATGATACAGAAGGGACCCACTGTGGTGCCTGGCCCCAGCTTGGCTGCGGGGCTCACGATTGCGAGCGGATGGATATTCACCGTGCAGATTCTCCGAGGCAGGGTCGCTTCCCGGCTACCATGGCGGCTTCGTCCCTCGGGAGGGACCCTCGCGCGGGCATGGCGAGGAGGCGAGCCACTCGGTTGGCGTCCCCGCCGGGGGCGAGAACTCTCGAGTGCTCGTGCTGACTTCACTATCGGATTTTCCAGGCGTGCCAATTCAACCCAAAACACGACATCTAACGAGTCTGCCGAAGGTAACGAATATGACGGCTGGGCCGCGCCAAGGGCCTTGAAATGCGGGAAAACGTGCACCCGGCGGCCTGGCCTGCCGAGCGCCGGCGGCCAGCGGCTTGCAGGCCCAGCGAGCGCCGGCGAAAGTTGCTAAAATCGCCAGCGTGCTAGCAATTCTAGCCAGACCCAAGCCGCTTGACCGCAAGTACCTTTACAGCGAATTCTGCCAACGACGGGAGGGGCAATGCCGACCAACGAAGAGCTATACCGCGAATACGAACGCCTCAAAGACGAAGGCAAGCTAGACGAGGCAGCTCAACAGCTTGAGACGTTGCTGTCGCAAGACGACACGTTTGCCTTGGCGCATTCCGCTCTGGCCGTTCTTTACGGGCGGTTGAACCGGCACGAAGACGCCATCAAGCATGGCTTGCGGGTTTGCGAACTCGAGCCGAACGAGCCATTTAGTTTCACAGCCATGAGCGTTACCTTTCAGCGAGCGGGCAAGATTCCCGAGGCCGAAGACGCGATGGCCAAGGCGCGGATGTTGCAAGCGCAGGGGTAGAATGCCAGAAGCGATTTAGATCGAAGGGGTGGAATTCAAGCCCGTCGAGCGGCGACCGCTGGCTTGAGCACGATGTTCAGGCGTCGATCAATCGCAGACCGGCGTCGTCAATCGTGTAGCGCAATATCTCGTCAGAACAGGCGCTGCCGCGGTGTTTGGCAATGAACAGCCCGCGGGCGAGTTTGTTGCCTTCGCGAATCTTGCCCATGTAGATCAGTGTGTTGGCGGTTGCCAGTGGATCGCCATCGACGAGCGGACGCTCGATCAGGTCGTCGAGCATCGTATCATGCGCGGTCATCAGCAGGACGGCGCCGACTTGCGTGGCGTCGTAGGCGTGTTCTTCAATGGCCGCAAGGTTCGCTCGAAACGCCTGCCGAAACAGATCGCGCGCAACCCAATCGGATTCTTTGCGCAGAACCTGGTGGTAAACGTATTCGAAGAGTTCGATTTGGATGGAGTCGCTGGGGCGAGTTGCCGGCTCGATGCCATCGACGACGACGCGCCGCGCCCCGCGGGCGAAGTTGGAGTAGAAGAAGTCGATCGTCACTTCGAGCTTGGCCGCCAGTTCGACTTGCCAATCGTGCCAGGCGTCGAATCCAAGTTCGCTGTGCGTCACACGACGTCCGGTCTGATCGAAGACGTGCAAGTACTCGCCAACCGGTCGAGCCGGGTCAAACGCCGAGTCCGACGAAAAGCGGCCGTGTGGATGCGCGGTGACGTTCCACCCGAACATGCGTTCGGCATAAGGCACATGGCTTTGGGGATCGATGCGTGCGCTAAGGTCGAAGATGACACCGCGGCGGCCTTCTTGCGCCGCGCCGGTGTGAGCGAATTGCAATCCGAGCTGTGTTTTGCCGATGCCACTGGCTCCCACGATCGTGGTGAGCGTTCCCGGTATCAATCCGCCGCCGAGATGCTTGTCCAGGCCAGGTACACCGGTGGAATAGCGTTGGACGGAGTTCATTTCGAATTCGGGCAGGCTAGCAGGCAAGGGTTCGCAGGCAGGGCAGGGGAGATCGTGGCGAGTTACTTGCGCGAAGGGGGCAACACAAATCCGAGCGGCTGAAAGACTTTCATCTTGAGTACGTCGACCAGCTTGAGAGCTTGGATGTGATGATAGTCGATCAGCACCATCCTCGCGCCGACATTGTCGGGCGAACGTCGTTCGATCAGCAGCATGTCGTCGCTGGCGGCAAAGGACTCAAAAGCGATTTGTTCGCCAAATGACGTTACTAGAACTCCGCGACGGTCGACGTCATTTGGCCAACGAGCAAAGCACTGACGCCAGGTTTCTGCGGCTTCCGTTGCCATGGCATTGTCCCTCGACAATTTGTCAGGTGCCTAATTCATTTCACTTTTGAGTTGCTCGTAACCCTTGCGTTCGGCAGGCGTAAAACTATTACGGCCGCCGTGCAATTCCTCGGCTTTGGCAATCGCGATTTTGGCCGCGTCAGCGTTTCCGAGGCGCTTTTCGACCTGAGCCAAGTGATAGTACTTCGACGTTGTCGGACGGTCGTCGACAGCCGTTCTCAGGTCGGCCGCCGCTTCGTCCACTTTCCCCTGAGCCAGGAAGGAAAGCGCCCGCGTGTCGAGCAGATCGGAGGTCGGGCCCAAAACGGCAATTGCTTGTTCAATCAACTTTTCGGCCTCGGCGCCGCTCTGCTGGGTCGGATTGACTGCCGCAAGTATAAACGCCAGATTGTTCTGGACATAAGCCTTATAAATACGCGAGATCTCGGGATCGGCAAGCATCTTGCGATAGACCTTGATGACGTCGTCGTAGCGACCTTGAAGATCGTACATTTCGGCAATCAAAAGCTTCAGCCGCGCTGGATCCTTACTCTGTTTCAACGCTGTCTTGGCCCACGCGTCGAGCATTTTGAATTGCCCTGGGGTGATCTTTTCCGGAAAGGCCCGCACGTTGGCCAACGCGATCGGCAGGATTTCGATCATCGGCGAGGTTTCGTGAGAATCTTCGAGCAAGGCGAATGACTGCTCGATGTCTCCGCGGCGACCTCGGTAGGCCGCCAGCGCCAACTTGCCCGTCGTTGGGTCCAAGGAAGCGTACTCCTCGAAGAGACGAGAGGCGGCATCATTCAGTTCGAGGGACTCCGCTTGCTGCGCGACCTGCAGGAGCCACACGAGTCCATTTTGCGGAAGCGGTCTTGGCAGCCAGCCCTCCAGTACTTTGACGGCTTCTTCTGACTTTCCATCTCTTACCAACAAGCGAGCTCTCAGGACTCGTGCACTCTGGCTTAGTGGGCTCGAAGGTTGTGCCAAAGTATTCTGTAGTAAATCTTGGGCTCGATCGACATATCGCTGCGACTCCTCGAAGTCCTCGTGGTCGAAGAGCATTTCGGCGAATATTAAACATGCTTCTGGATTGTCGTCGCCCATGCTCATTGCCGCCGACATCGTATTTCGCGCTTGATCCCAGTTTCCGTCACGTTCGTACAGTCGCCCAAGCGCGACCATTTGCGCGGCATTGAGCTTATCTGTGAGCCGAACCTTTTCCAGTAGCTCAATTGCTCTTGCACGGGACGGCGGTTCATCCATGCGCGGCGCCAGCAACGACACGATGGTCAACATGTCATTCGTCGCCAATTTGCCGTCTTGAGCGTTTTGCTCGACGAGTTTGACGGCTTCCATTGTATTTCCATAGTCGCGCGAGGGAGCGAAATTCTGGGCCTTCTGCGTGCGAGCCCAAGCCGCATGAGCGGCGGATTGCGGATCTTTTGCGACCGTGGCCTTCTCGATGATCTTGTCGAGTTGGGCTAGCGCAGCTTTGATGTTCTCCTCACTCAGATAAAGTTCCGCCAGGTGCCGCATAATCATCAAGTTGTCCGGTTCGTTGGCCAGTGCCTGCTTGTACCGCTTTTCGGCGTCAGCAGATTCACCGGCCCGCTGATACAAGCGGCCCAGTTCTAGAGGCGAGTCTCCCAGAGATTCCGCGGCTTTCTTTGCGGCCGCAACTGCTTCCTGTTTCTTATTGTTGGACATCAATCGGCGAACGAGATTCTCCCAGGCGGATGCCAACTTCGGCCCCTTGGCTACGGCCTGCAGATATGCCTGTTCGGCACCTTCGAAATCACCGTCGCCTTCCAGCAATTGGCCATACCACACGTAGTTGCCCGGATTGTCCGGATCCTTCTGCAGGTCGGCTCGGGCCATCTCCAGCGCCGCTTTCGTATCGCCAACCCGTTGCTTTGTGGCCTCAACCAATTTGCGCATTGCATCAGGCAATTCGGATCCGTCCAGATACCGCATTGCTTCATTTGCTTCCGTATACCTCTGAGCCGCATAAAGGAGGGTAACGAGCCGGCGGGCGGTTCCCGTTTGTCCTGACCGGCTATAGTCGAGAGACCGTTGATAATTAGCGATTGCCCCCGTCACGTTGCCGTCGAGTTGATCGACTTGGCCACGGAGCCGCCAGAGCGGAGCCCATTCCCCGCGCAATGCGATGGCTTCGTCGACAGACTTTCGGACTTCAGACAATTGCTGGTGTTCTGCCTTTGAAAGCCCACCGGTTTTGCCTTGACGTCCGATGGTGAACTTTTGCAATTCGTATGCTGCCTTGCAGTATCGGTACAACGCACTGCCTTGACCGAAGTAGGGAGATTTGCCCAGTTCCTTGATAATCCCCTCGACCGTTGCGTCGTCCTTACGTTCCATCGCCAGGTCAAACAGTAACTGACGAACCCGCAGATTACTCCCCTCTTGGGCCATCACCTCCTTCAAGCATCGCTTGGCGTTCTCGTAGTCCCCAACCTGCAGATAGGCGGTCCCCAAGAGGGCTACCAAGGCTTGCTGTTCTTTGGGCTCGTAGGTCTTGTTTCCGTCCTCGAGCTTTTGCAATTTCTGCGACGCATCATCGCCACCTTCACGGGCCACGATTTTAATGCGTTCGGCCTGGAGCGGCGCAACGTCTCCCAACGCGTTTTCAGCCAATGCGATCACTTGCGGGAGACGATCACGGTATTCTTCTTCGCTCGCCATGAGATTACATAGGGCGATCCAGACGCCAGCTTCTTTTGGATGTTCCTTTCGCAATGTGCCCAAGATCTTCAGGGCTTCGCCGGACTTACCTTGAGCTAGCAATAATTGTGACTTTAACAACTGGGTCTGCAGGGGTGTTTGCTTGCCACCGTCTTGCAGCATCGCGGTCAGTTTCTCGACTTGTTGCCAATCTCTCTCGTCCTGGGGCTTACTCAATTGCTGGTTTACTACCAGCTGCAAGATCCGCGAGGTCTGTTCCGGATCCCTGAGCGCCGAGCTGGCCAACAGCTTCACGGAGGTTTCAGCCTCAGCGTGACGCCCCAAGGCTTGCAATGCCGCGGTCTCACCGATGCGGGCTTGAAGCAAGTTCGGATAGGCGCTTAAGACGCGACGATAGACCTCCAACTGCCGGTCGGGCATACCTAGGACTTCATAGCAGCGGCCGAGCAGCGAATTGACCGTGTTGAGGTATTGCCCGCCTAGTCGCTCCATCGCAGGCCGAACTTTTTCGAATGCCCGGGCAGCCTCGATCACTTTCCCCTCACCCATTTGGAGCCGTGCTTCCTGATAGCCAACGTACTCGGGTGGAATCGTCGCAACCTTCTTCATCTTCTCACAGGTTGCCTTGGCCCCTTTCAGGTCACGTTGGGTGAACTGAATCTCCACAAGCTGCTCGAGCAAAGGCTTCACGTTCTCAGTCTTGTCCAACCCCGTCTGGAGTTCAGCGGTGGCCTTTTCCTGATCGCCTTGAGCGAACGCAAGCGCCGAACGACGCAGATAGACGTCAGCTCGTTCGGGATTCAGTTTCATCGCCCGATCGAGCAATTCCTGAGCGCGTGGAAAGTCACGTTCATGAACGGCAATGCCGGAAGTCATCAGCAATGTGTCGACGTCGTCCGGTTCGATTTCTGATGCACGTTTCAATTCGTTCTTGGCATCGACCAACAATTGCGCTTTCAGATCCTGTCCCTCGGGCGTATCGGACCGCACCGTTTCCCAAACCGAGAGGAGATAGGCCGCTCTTGTGATATGGGCCTGGGCCAAATCAGGATTCCATTCGACCAACTTCTGCATTAACGCGTCGGCGGTGTCGTTCTTTCGTTCGGCTCGAAATAGTCGAGCCAAGATTAGATAGGCCTCTGTTTCCTTGGCCGTCGCTGGTGGCTCAGCGGCAAACTGCTGATTTTCGGAGTCGTAACCGACGATTTCGAACAGTTTCTTTCTGGCCGCATCTTCCTCGCCATTATTGAGTTGACAAATGGCTTTTTTGAGCTCGAGGTTTGTGTCTTTGCTGCCGTTCGCTTGCAAATACGCTATGTGATCGAGCGCTTCGCCGTACCGCCGCATCAGCATTGTGTAGTCAATCAGACTTGAACGCGCCTCATCCAGGTCGGGATAGCGGCGAATCGCTTCTTCCAAGAGGTTGTATGCCCGAATGTGATCGTTTCGGGTGGCCTTGGGGCTTTTGGCCACCTTGACAGTCAACTCCGCCAGCGCCTTGTAGCCCTCTACGTCATCTCGATGTCGGACGTACTGGCTGTAGTGTTTGATTGCGTCCTGGTCATTGCCTTCATTGCGAGCTTGTTCTGCTTGGACCTTCAAAAACTCAGCGTTGCGGTCCTCCTGAAATCCGTGCAGAAAGTAACCACCTACCACGGAAAAGACCGTAATTCCCACGAGCCAAAGAGCCAGCTTGACGTTCAGGCGTTTCATGTCTCATCCAGTTTTCGAGAATTGCACAGACCAGCTCGGACGGCTGGCTGGCAAATTGGGGATTCGAGGCAGACGCGGTTCGATCACACCCGATAGCTGCAATGAAGCCGCCGCGAACCGCCTTGCCGTAGAGCCATTGAACCGCGGATTGGAAGCCTTTGACGGTGCGGCCTTCCACGATCCAAAGTCGAAATGCTTACACTCTATCGTACTTGTCCAATAGGCAGTGTCAACGAACCAATCACCCCCTAACAGAATGCTCAATAAGCAGGTCCTGCAAACCTATACGAGTCGCGCCCACGTTGGGTCGGCAGATCCGACTGTTACATGAGTAAAATGGGGTAAATGGATGGATCCGTGGCATTTCGGCGCACTTACCTCCCCGAGATTTTGGTTTGGGGTGGGAATGGGGGCAAAGTGTTTGGTTGAGTTTGCCGATTAGTAGGTCTGTGACGGTCGGGAGGACGTTGAGGGCGCCGGTGCGCTCCGCTCCGCGACGGGCTAGGTCCAGACAAGGGTTGGCCAACTTGACCATGCTGGCGCGACACGTCGATCGCTGGGCTTGCGGGCTCGCCTTGCTGGTGTTGCTGACGCTGGGGTCCGGCTGCCATGCGCTGGTCAATCGGCCCGACCCCCGCCTTGTAGGCCCCCAAACGGGCGATCCGTTCGGCGGCCTGGTCCCCACCGAGAAGGACAAGACCTCGCTCCCACCCTATACCATCGAACCGCCCGACATCCTGTTCATCGAGGCCATCCGGGTGGTGCCCAAACCGCCGTATCACATTCAGGCAACCGACGTGTTGAGCATTCAGCTGCAAGGCGGCTTTCCCACACCTCCGGTCGGTGGCGGCCCGAACGCCGATCAGTACCTGGTCAGCCCCTCGGGACGCATTGATCTGGGTCCCGCCTACGGCGAGGCCGGCCGCGTGGAAGTCACCGGTCTGACCGAGGACGAGGCGGCCCGCAAGATCGAAGCCTCGCTCCGCGAGGTGGTTAAGGACCCCCAGGTCTCGGTGCAGCTCTCGCAGTCGGCCGGCATGCAACCGATCACCGGCGAGCACCTGGTGGCTCCCGACGGCACGGTTAACCTGGGCAGCTACGGCTCGGTCTACGTGGCCGGCCTGACCCTGGAAGAGGCCACCAAAGCGGTCAACGAGCACCTTTCCGAGCAGCTCGACAACCCGCAGGTCTCGATCAGCGTGTTCGCCTACAACAGCAAGGTGTACTACGTGGTGACCGAAGGGGCCGGGCTGGGCGACACGGTGGCCCGCTTCCCGGTCACCGGCAACGAAACGGTGCTCGACGCGTTGACGCAAGTCAACGGTCTGAGCCGGGTGTCGAGCAAACGGATCTGGATCGCCCGGCCGATGCCCGGCGGGGCCGGCTGCGACGCGATTCTGCCGGTCAACTGGAAAGAAATCACCGCCAGCGGCGCCACGGCCAGCAACTACCAAGTGCTGCCGGGCGATCGAATCTTCATCGCCCAGGATCCGCTGATCGCCCTGGATTCCACACTCAACCGCGTCATCGCACCCGTCGAACGTCTGTTCGGCGTCACCTTGCTCAGCACCCAAGCCATCCAAACCATCAACCGCTACCCCCTCGGATTCAACTCCGGCGTCGGCTTCTAAATTAACCCACGGCGTTGGATACTCTTGACGGAGAACACGGGCATGCTGAATTCAGTTGTCAAACTATCTTTGATGTGTTGCGCGTGCTGGCTAGCTACTTCTGTGACGGCCAGGGCACAATCAATGCGGCCGTTCGATCGGCCTGGGAGCCGTCCTTACCAGTCGATCGAATCGCGACCAACTGTTAGTCCTTATGTAAATCTCGCAAACAACAACGGTGGCTTGTCCAACTACCAGGCGCTCGTTCGCCCGCTGCTCGAGGAGCGAGAGGAACTGAATCGCCAATGGACGGCCCTTGAGCAGTTAAACCAGCAAATGCACGGATCGAATGGTTCCGACAACCGAGCGGATACGACGCGTGGCAGCGCTGGCGGTCGGCCCTCCGCGGTTCGATTTATGCACTACTCACACTATTTCAGCGCGAAGCGCTGACTGACCGATCTAGCGGATGGCAACGCCATGCGTCCACGACCAACGTTTCCAGATCAATGCAACTGCGATCGAGACTAGTGCGATTAACCCAAGGAAACTTGGAGCCAAGAGGAGCCACCAGATAAAGGCCAGTCCACTCACCATGGTCAACGGCGTGCACTGCGGAAACGGTCGCCCGCTGAACGACCTGAAAGAGAGGCCGCAAACGAACAGAATTGCGGCCACGGCTAACCAGCGTGGCATAACACGCTCGCTGCTATCTTGCAGGTATCGCAGCTGCAAATTGCCCGTTGGCGAGGTCACCAAAAAATGCTGCGCTCGCAAGTTGGAGCTTTCAGCGGCAGCCAGTCGCGTGGTCGTATCCCCGGCCAGCAGTGGTGGGAGACCCGATTGACCGGCTCCTAGCCGTTTGTCCATTGCCGTCATCTGCCGATCGAGCTGACGCGCGGCGATACTTTCTTCCGATTGGGCCGTTTCACGGCGGGCCTCGATCAAATCGTGCCGCAGCGCCAATCGCCCTGTCCAATAGCGTTTGCGCCAAACGTCATACCAGCGGGCGATTTCCTCAGGCAAGTGCTCACTGACCACTTCCGTGGGCAATTGGACCAGGTCTGCGATGGCTTCTAGTCGAGCCAATTGCCTTTCGCCGGGAGCGATTTGGTCAAGACGTTGATTCGTCGTGGCCGGGCCAAAGCGAGGAAGTGCGTACACAGTCCATAGTGTCTTCTCGACTGTCAAACCGATGAGTCGCGGGGCCACAAATTCCTTAATGGGAAAGTCACCGAGCGAAGAACCGCTATAGAGCAACTCAATGCGCTGAGGTAGCTGTTCGGGGCCGAGCGATACATGAAATCTGTTTCTGCCAGCTGGGACAATCGACGCTGGAAGTTGTTCCACGGCCAAGTGAACGAGTTCGCAATCCGCCGGGAGTTCGAGCAGGCAATGCGTTGCTCCACCGGGCTCCACATCGAACGCAGCCGACGCCTGATACCCGTCGTTCGGCAGCCAAGCCAGTTGAATGTCAGCGAGCTTGACGCTCGCAGTGGCTTGTTGGCGCTGGACGGCCTTCAACGAAGCTTGAAAATGCTCCCCGGCGACGTGGTAAACCGCCATCTGGTCGGCCTGCCAATGCCGCGGCAAGAATTCGGCTGGCAGCCGGGCCGGAGATAATCTCAGCGTATCCCAGGTGACTTGTTGCGACTCGAAGTATCGCGGCAGGACAACGAACCTCTGCAATTCGTCAACGTTAAGTGGAAGAATGTCGGGCACGCTCAATCGGTCACCCGGAGACGGCGCTACCCGACCTCGCACTAGGAACGTCTGCTTCCCGGCCAATGGCTTCGAAGGCGTAAGCGTGAGTTGTCTACGCTGTTCACCGGCCATCGTTACAACGGACAACTCGGCCGCGGGTTCAACGCGAAACGGCTCTGACCATTGGGGAGGAATTTCAAACTGCAATGAGTCAGCCAGCCCACCGGCGACATCGACGTGATACTGCAACTCCGCAAGCCACTGATCGTCACGGTGCTCAAGATATGTGATGGCCGAGGCCTTCTGTTTGGGCTCGTTTGGCATGAGAGTCACTTCAACGCTTGCACCCTCGTCGTCGAGTGAAAATCCGCCACATGGAGCGCCCAAGCTGTTCGATCGCTGTGACACGACATCCTCAAGTGGTCGTGCACCGACCGAGGGTTTGACAGTCGCCAAAACAGCGGGTTGGCGATAGAGCTGCAGATGTCGACGTGTTGCGTCGGCACCAAGAAGCTTCCAATTGGGAATCGTGATTGGACTATCGTTTGGAAGTATCCATCGGCCACGCATCGATAGGAATTGTTTCCCCTCGATTGGCGCGGTGAGGAATACGGTTACGCGCCCGGATTCATCAATCGACCAGCGAGCAACCCGTTCGACGTCTTGCTCTGGAACTGAAATAGATTCGACGGAGAAACCTCGTGGGCCTTCGATGGCTAATTGAGCCAGCACGCCGCTAGAAATTGAAATTGCCGCGCCGAAGCGAACTTCCGCCGAGTTTCTTCCCAGGCTGACTGCCGTGGTCTGTTCAACGGTGGTTTTTGGTTCTCCGGGCTGTGTGGCCAAAAACCAGATGGGTTCACCTCGGGGAATGCTAAAAGACTGCAGCGGCTTTGCGTCGCTAGGCCCCCATGCGCCGACGAACTCGCCGGTGTCCAGAACGCGCGTGTCTTCGCCGGCTTGTACACGATGTTGCAAAGCAACATCCACCGACATACCCAACCATCTGCGCATCGCGCGGGCGTCCACGGACTCCAAACGCGGGAGCCTTAGACTGCCGACGCCCGACGCACGGGTCACAAGGAACGATAGATCGATTGTGACATGGTCGGCGACATCCTCGGCGAGTTCCAACTCAATGCGCTGCGGATCACCCGGGATCGTATGCACGGCAGTGACAGGTGAAGGTGCCGCCGGCGATGTGAGCAAACGCAATCGCGAGTCAGTGAGGAGCCGCAAAGTGCGAATGCGCCCTGAGAGCACCCGGTATTTGAAACGCGCGTCCAGAACCGTCGTTCCGGGCCGGACCTTAATCCAAATTAGCTCCTCAACCTCGAGGTTCGCCGTAGCGGCGTCGGTTCCATTTACAGTTGGCCAGCGAACGGAAAGCCGGTCCGAGCCACCAACTTGAGCGCGAAGTTCACCACCGCCCGAGGTGAATTCAACGCGGCCACGAGCACTAGGCACGTCGATCGACGTGACGTCTTGCGGGAACGACAACTTAAGGTTCGCCTGACCTAGCCGCGGAATCGGTAGGTCAAAACGCTGGTGGCGGATTTCCGTTTGGAGAGTAGGTAAAACGTCGAGTTCCAGCCGGTGCGAGCCAACAGCGGTCGTTCCTAGTTCCATCGCGTCACCGGCGAAGGACCAGCGTGGAGAAATACTGCGCCCATCAAAGCGCACGGACCGGATAGCAGTGCCCCAGACACTGCGCGGCAAGGGAAGCCGTACCGGCACATTGGCCTGAAAGACTTCGAGATCGAACTTCACGTCAAGCCGCGCGAGATCGAGCTGCGAACTGACTGGATCGCGCAAAAGGGCACCTTCGAATGCACCACCTGTCACAATCCAAGCCTTGGGAGTACCAGCTATCTCCGCCGCACGTCGCAGCAATTCTTCATACAACGTATCCGGGACATAGTATTTGTCGCCAACCGGATGCTGATCGGCGTCAATCGGCACGAGCACCGCATATAAGGGGGGCTCAGCAACGCCGGAGGGTTCGGCTGCATCAAGTGCGGCGGCAAGTTGGACAAATGCCATCACCAGTAAAATTGTGGCTACCGGTTGAACGTAGCTGCTCCGAGCCTTCGACACTCCATCCGCGGCGTCGGGCACAATCGTTGTTCGCGGCTCGATGCGCACCATTCGGGCAGCCAGGCACAAGAGGCCCCCCACCGTTGCGGCACTAAAAAGGGTCGCCAGCGCGGGCGAAACGACTAGGCTGGTCACAGCCGAGCCACCGACAATCAGCACCAACCCCAGTCCGCCAATCACGGATCGCCAGAGTCCAACTCCCACAGTCGCCAAGAGCACCGCCCAGGTCAGCGATTGTAGTCGGGTGGCGTGAATTAGGCTTATCGTTGCGGCTCTGTGGGACGGGATTTGGACGGTGTAGCTTCGCCAACCAAGTGGATCGATGTCGGCGAATGGAGGGAGAGGGGGATCCACCCAGGTCACTGGCTGGCTGTTTGAATCGGCACGCCAAAGTTCGAGGGTTTCTATTCCTCCAACGACATCGCCACCGGCCGCGCGGTGAGCGGCGGTCGACAGGAAACCACCGGCAACGGCCACTGCATGACCATCCTCATCCACTACCAATTGATCGCGATACGTCGCCGCGCGAGCAGCCGTGGTGACGATGATGGCGGCCGGAGTGGCAATGGGCAATAACCTCGCCTGACGGAGCATGGTGAGGCCGCGTACGAGCGGAGTCGGACCGGCCGGAAGCGTGACTCGCGTCTGGGGCGAGATTCTGGCTTCGGCCAACCCATCTGCGTCGACCAACAGCAAACGCCCCTGTTGGGCCTCCGTCTCGCTCGCGGCTGACAATAGCTGTCCGCAAGTAAGTTCCTCGTCGTCGGCATAGGTGGCAGCCAGCGTGCCAAAACTCTCTAGGAGTTGATTCTGAGCGGCCCGCGCCGACTCCATATCGCTGCTGGCGCGAAATATCTCGCGCCAATCCGCAGCCACGAGCGGATTGAAGATGTGGTCGGCCGAACTCCGTCCCAAAGGCCCAAACAATCGCTCGGACCAGCTCAGTGGGGGAAGAAGTTCATGTTGCGCATACCCTTCCGCGTCGCTCAGGCGGTATTCCGGTGGTAACCAAACGGTCCATTGACGCTGCACGACCGGCAGCCCGATGTCTGGAACGGGAGGTTCTATTTCTGATGTCAAGAGGGGAAGGTGGGCAACGGCCGAAAAACGCAAGGCGAGAGTAACACGGCTCCGCCCGGCCGGTAGCTCGATGTTCCAAGGCCCCTTATCAGACAGCGCCAATCGTTCCGTATCGATCCACGCCTCTTGGAGTGTCGTGCCTGCAGGGAGTTCTAAGGGAAAGGCACGGCGCCCGGCGGTCTCGATGTGCAGGACAGCCTCGTGTGCGACGGCACCATCGCTAGCAAAACGTGACATAAGCCGAACATCCCAGACCCAGGCACCGGTGTCTGCCTGCTGGGGTGATGCTGGGGCAACTGTTACTAGAGGATCTGTCTCGAAATCGTCATCGGCTGGTTGGTAGTGATAGGTCGCGCGAGCGGTCTGATAATAGTCGTCATCGAGAAGTTCGGCCGGAACCGACATCAGCCCGCGATTTTCAAGGCGAATTCCAGTGTCGCCCAATGCGCGAATAGAGAGCGTGCCACGTTGCGTGGTGGCGCCCTCAACGGAAACGAGCGAAAGCGGCGTCTCGACAGTAAAGTGAGCCTTGCGCTCGGCGCGAAGCTCGAAGACACCCGGGCGTGCCAACTGAAGCAAAATCTCCCACACTTCGCCAGCCGCTTGAATGCCAGCTTTGGCTTGCTCGCCGGCTGACAGTTTTCTCGCCGAAAACTGTCCGGAATTGTTTCCACCGGCCAGACGCCATTCGAGTGGCTCCGTGCGCGGTTGTGAGAAGTGGATCAGCAACCTCTCAATGCGGGACGCGTCCGGTGTGCAAAGAATAGTGAACGTCTCGGTTAGGGCTTCGTTCTGTAGTGCCGCATCGATATGGATATCGGCCGAGTAGCTGGGGCGGCGACGAGAGACACTGACGCGGGATCGCACGAATTGTTCGTCCTCGGAAAACAATACCCCCTCGGGCAATCGCGGGAACAAGCCGAGTTGTTCCGTCGACAACTCGGCGGCGTCAAGGCGTTGCAGCGTTTCGGTTCCGCTCCAGCGCAGTTCCAGCCCCTCGGAAGCACGTACGCTAACTAGGCTGGTGCCCCCTGGGAACGCCGTGAAGTCGAGCATCAGCAGCTGGCTTGCCTCGAAGGTGTCGGCGGGAGGGCGCACACGGTGACCTTGTACGACAATTCGGCTCCCTTCCACTAATTCAACATGCAACTCAGCGGGCTTGTCTTGAGATTCATGCAAGTCCCAATCGACCGGTTGATTGGGGAGAGAGCTCTCCACCGTTTCGACGATCCAGCCGTCATGAAGGGGAATCTTGACGCGGTGCCTCCGCCCCTGCTCGCCTAATACGATCAGCGCACAGCGGTTGGCGATCACGTCCGTTTTCACTTCAACGACCGCCGCTCTCTGCAACGCCAGGCGTTTACGGGGCTCATCGACCAGAACCTCGACCTTGGCGCCTGCTTCGAAGCTCTGTATTTCAATCGATTCGCCGGCCAGAGGCGCCGGGAGTGCCGTCACGCGTGACTGGCGGCAACCGGTGGTCAGGAGTTGTTCGAGTAGGAGTGCGCTGGGGATGATCAGGTCGGCCGTGCCTTCTTGCCAAGCAACACCCTGAGGTTGTACGCGAGGCAACATGAAACGGTGACCGGTTGTGAGCGGCGCAACGGCCGAAAGCTGAAGCACTCGACCGGTTCCTACCAGCGGTTCTGGAAAATCCAAATGGACGTGTGATTGTCCGGTTTCCAAGTCGGTCGTGGCTGACCAAGGCAGGGCCAATTCGCCAAACTTCGCCTCGATTAGATGCAAAGAGGGATCAAGGTCGACCAGCAGACGGGTGAGCGGCTCTCCGTGTACGTCAAGTCGCAATTGGGCTCCAACATTGATCCCGCGGGAGGAAAACTGATAGGTCGTCGCCTGTCGCAAGAGCGTAAGGGACCGGCGGTCTCGTCCGGCTTCGTCTGGCACGATGCGAAGTTCGACCTCGCAATTTCCTCCCAGCTCCACTAGCCATCGGCTCGCCTCGCCAGGATCGCTCTCCCGTCGAGACACCACGCCATGATCGGCGACAACTTCTGCGCCGTTAGGGACGGTAACCTCAATGCGCGACATTGGACAGGCTGGCAATCCAAGTCGAAACTTGACCGTGCCCGACGCCGTTCGCTCGCCGCGCCGCGACCATTCACATTCAAGTTGCCTCCCCTCGACGAGTAAGCACAAGTCTCCCGTTGGGTCGGCTCCCAGGACGGCGTGCTTTGCTTGCTCACTCCATCTTGCTGATTCGATGGCCAAACTGCACGGAGTCAGCGACAACAGCGTCGACGGGCCAGCCGGAAACTCAAGATGCAGCTGAAAGCTGCCCACGAGTAAATCATCGCCTACCAGCTGAGCACGGTATTCGGCACGTTCAAAGCGGGCTCGAGAGGCTGTGGGAACACCGCGTTCGCCGTTCGAGACGGTTTGCAGGTCGCGCTCAAATGCTTCGGCATCGACGGGCAGATAACGCTGATTCCAAGTACGGGCTTCGATATCCTCTTCCGGGAGGTACAACCGATGGAAGCGAAGGCGCGTTTGTTCTCTCTGCGGCTCCTCTGCCTGGCAGACGAGCGTCCCCATCGTCAGGCACAGCAAGCTGCACGACGCAACGAAGTATTGCCGCCAACTCATGACTCGCCTTCGGGAGAGGTGGGCACCAGAGGATTTGTTGCGGTTGAGGCAGGATGGCTACCGCTGGGTGGCGAACGGTGGTACAGCTCTGTTGCGCTCCGTTCGATTACTGCATACGAACTGCCACGAATCGGTGCTGCCGACTCGCGTCTGGCACGCGGCATGAGGGAAGTCAACGCCGCAGCAAGCGCAACAAGCACAAGGCCCAGTAGTGATGCTTGCGCCAGAAGTATCGTCAATTGCGGCACCACGATCCCGCTGGTCGCCAAGGCAACAGCCAGCAAGAGTAATATTGCCGGATGCCGCGACGCGGGAAAATAGATCAAGACGAGTCCTACAACGAGTAGCGGGAGCGATGCCAGCAACACGAGACGAGCTCGACTCAACGTATAAAGAGCGAGCGGCTGCACGGAGCCCACCGTACTAAAAAGGTAGCGGTTGTTGGCGAATTGCAATTGGCCCTTGTGGCCGTATGGCAGCGAATCCGGATTTCCGCCCGACAAATCAGATAGCGCCGTCGAGTTGACCCAGCGGTGCAAATCAGCCTGGCCCAGCGTGGGCTTGCGCTGCCAGAAGAAGTCAGCCCAAGTCCAGGCAAGTTCCTCGGTATAGTGGCGTGGCGTGAAAAGGACATGCTCGCCCGACGGAACGACCAATTGCCAATACAATTGCTGGACCCAACGCGCGGACGGGATCTGGGGACCTTCAAGTACGAGTGAACCCTGTGCCGGCCGACTTGCGAAATGGTAGCGCAACTCCAGCGAATGGTCGCGTCGACCTTCCGCCAGGGGCACGGTGACCATGCGTTTGACCACGGCCTCGGGTTCCACTCGAATGCCATCGACGATTAGAAAGAGCGTTTGCCGGTCGGCACCCTCGGGCAGGCTGACATCGAGTCGCTGGCGATCGGTCGTCAACTGAAACATGGCCCGATCTTGCCGCACCCGATCAGTCAGTTGAGTCTCAATGACCGCCCGTTCGATGGCCGTAGACGTTTCGATAGTTCTTTGCTTGGAGCTGACGGCGAGCGTCACTTCGCCAATCGCGCGCGTGGCAGTCAGCGTTAACGCGGAAGGATCGTCAATACTCGCACCGTCGCCAACCGTGGTCACTCCACCCTCAGCCGTCCACGGACCCTGCGGGTAACTGGCGGTGATGTCCTTCTCGGCGACAACTTCCAGCCGGTTGTCGGAGAGGGCCCCTTCGCCAGGGACGACCAGTGGCACGGCCACCAGGGCACTGGCCTGCGTGGGGGGTTTTTCGTGTCGTGGAGCGTATTTGACATGCAATTCACAGCGACCGATGGTCGGCGCTGGAAGATCGACACGCACGGGGATTGCACTGCCCTCGGATGTGGAATGGTCCCGATCGGGCGTGGGAAGGAGCTGCTGGCCTTCGTATTGAATTGTCAGCCGCTCCGGTCGAATGGTCGCTGGCACGATCAGCGTAAAGTGGTCCGTCGGCCGATACGCGACACGGTAAGCAATCGTTTCCTCAACAACCGTTTCTGTTTCGCCCACGCGTAGCAAGGTGTTGATCGTTGTGGAGATTTCTTGTCCGTGAGCTTTCAAATCGGCCACAAATTGAGCTTCCTCTCCCGTCGTGCGATAGAACAAGGGCTCTTGTTGACGCTGGGGCAACGTCATTGCCGGCTGCATCGCTTGCGGCGCGAGGTGTCGCAATTCCTCGAGCCGCGGCAGTAATTCGATGTGATTGTCGCTGAGGACGGCCACGTCCGCCGCCATCACGTCCCCCTTCGGTCGGGGCAAGTCGAGTCGGACGTCCTCGGCATCGGGGACAAGTCTCTGGCGTGCTTCGAAAGTCAGTTCCAATTCACCGCTAGTGGCCTGCAGGAGCGGGATGGTCAATGTCTGGTCCACGTCCGCGATGGCAGTATCCACATTAATCAGGCTTGCCGGACCCACGGAGTCGATTTCCCAGCCTGGAACATCGACCGAAAGTGTACGCACCTTGGCGCCACGAATAATGTACTTCAGGCGCGCTTGAAGACGAACGTCGTCACCACTCACCAGCAGTATGTATTGCGGCTCGACGCGTATGCGAGTCGTTTGCTCCACGACCCGAGCTGTCAATGAATAGGGTTGCACAAAGTATTCGAAACCGGCGACAAATTCATCGCGAGGAACGTTCGTCTCGACGTCATCGACCGCGCGCACATGTTCCGATTCACCCCAGACGACATGCCAGTTTCCCTCGACCTGTACTGCGATCGTACCCCATTGTCGCACCGCTCCTACAACTTCGAACCCGGCAAGTTCCAGCGCGCTCTTGTCCTGGGCCGCATTGTGCACTCGTTCCGTAACAAGTTGCACTTCCACCGGACCGGTTGTTTTCTTCTCGAGTCGCACATCGTAGAGCTTGCCCTCGGCCGCTGAGACGTCCACGGCCACAAGCGAAACACCGGCTTCGGGCGTTCCGACGTAGTCTGCTCCAGGCGGCAACCGAACTTGAAAATGATCGAATTCACTCCCTAGGCTGCCGACTTTGAGCGTGACCTCTGTGTTCGCACTGCGTCCGTTGATGCGAATGAGCTGTGTGGTGCTTGCCTCCAGAATGGTTGGCACGCTCGCGACGTTGCTGTCGGCGGGGTGCCAAGTGAGCTCGAAGTCGCCGCCCACGCCGATCACGCGCAATTCCGTCTTTCCGCCCGCCAGTGGCCGCACGGCATCAAGGATGCTGCCCTCACTTGCTTCTGCGACCGCATTCCCCAGGGGCACCTGTAGTTGCAACTGACCGTCCGCGGCACGGGGAAGACTCAATTTTAGTCGCGACTGCGGCCCAACTTGTTCGACAGTGGACAGTAGCTTGAGCGTCAATGTGTGGGTCTCATCGGCTTGGCTGCGGATCCAGGCTACGTGGCCATCTTCGTCAGGGTCAAAGTGCATGACCTGCTGACCGGGACCGTCGTAGGCCGCCGCGTCCCGCATCACCGCTCCGTTGAGTCGCAGAGGCACACCGGTCCAGCCGGATTCGTGTACGACAATTTTGAAGCGTGCAATCAGTTCGGCGCTCGTGTTTGATGCCGTACCGGAAATCTCTAGTTGCTCCAAGCTGTAGGCTGGTCGCTGGTTCCCACCGGCAAGCTGATGTTTGTCTTTCCACAGCTCCATGAGTTGTGAGTAGGTCCACATGCCTGGCACGGGCTGCAACTTGCCGTGCTCGTCCCTGACATAGAAAACTCCAGGCTTGACTTCGAAGGGTAAAGCTTCGTTGGCATTCTCTGCCGACTTGGCCGTCAGGGGGCTTGCGGCATCGGCCGTCGCGCCGTTCGGAGCGGACGACTCGTCCTGGGCTCGAGCCAACACACCGAGCGCAAAAAGGCTGTTGGCCATCGCGAAGAACAATAGCCCCCCGGTTTTCCAGAGTCGCGGTCGCATGGCAAAAACGCCCATGAGCTGCCGGCCACGCGTCGAGCACGCCCAAACCGGTTAGGTATTGCGAAAGTAGATGGGAGAAATCACCTTTCAGTCTAATTCGATTCGCCCGCAACCTCAAAACTATTGCCACGGGATACCGCATCTGCGCGTGTTCGCAGACGCGGCTGCGAATTCACTCCGGTTGGCGGCGTCAAATTGTTACGACGCTGTAACTTAGCGCAAAGGCCTGGCATCGATGAGCAGCCTACAGAATCGATTCTGCAAGGCCGCGCTGGCCGTGGCCACCGGACGCGGCTCACTCAAGTCAAACGGTCCTCCATCGAGCCGCGTGACGGCTCCGCCCGCCTCCTCCACCAGCAACACTCCGGCCGCCACGTCCCAAGCCTTCGTGCTAAGCGCCCAAAACGCATCGAACCGTCCTGATGCCACGTAACAGAGATTTAAGGCGGCCGAGCCAGTGCGACGGACACCCTGAGTCGCCTGGACAGCCGCTACGAACTGATCGACCTCTGGCGACGGAAATTGGACTTCGGCGGCAAAACTTGCCGCTACCACGGCTTGTGCAATATCGCTAACTCCGCTCGTGTGGATGGACTGGCCGTTCAAAGTTGCCCCGCGCCCGCGTTGAGCAGCGAAACACTCGTTATTGACTGGGTCATGAATGACTCCCACGAGCGGCGTGCCGTGCTCAAGGAGTGCCACGGAAACCGCGTAATGGGGAATTTGGTGGACGTAATTTGTCGTACCGTCTAGCGGATCGACCACCCAGCAGTACTTTCCGTCGAGGCGCACCGGCCCGTCCCCCTCCTCGCTGACGAAATCGTGGTCGGGAAAGGCTGCTTGAATGACGTTCCTAATCGCCTCTTGCGAGGCCAGATCAGCCTCCGTGACCAGGTCTCGGGGACCCTTTTCACGCACGTTGAAACGCCCAACCCATTGGAGCAGCTTGTCACCTCCGGCGCGGGCCGCATGTTCACAAAGCGTTAGAAAGTCGGGCACTAGGGGCGTCCTGCGAAATCACTGATCCGAAAGTTGGTTATTACGCGCAGGGATTATAGGAAAGCGGTCGGACTCCGCCAACAATCCGATTCCCCCCCTGGAGACTGACACGGCTGTAAATTGTGAGAAAAAATTCTCGCAGACTATTGCTTGCGTGCGCAATTGTGGTAAGATCAACAGCGAGCGGAGGGAGTAGCCCCGAGTTCGCGAGCATAGGACTGTCTTTTGGCAGTCGGCCTTATCCAAAATTATTCTTGCAGCTCGCAAACTGATCGGCCTCTTCTCTGTTCCGGCCCCGCCGTTTCGCCTCGCGCGAGCGGCGGGGTTTTTTTATTTTCGACTTTTGCCCTCCTTCGATAGTTTTGATCCGACGGATTCCGACACCATGCGGCCGTGGCAGGACGTAGACGATCGCACGATTTGTCTTCAACTAGAGCGGTTTTTGGCGGTCGTCGATCCGACAAATCCCGCTGGCGGATTGCAACAAGTCAGAGTTGATGGACAGGTGATCGCCGGCTTTCATCCTCTTGCACCCGAGTTGCCCCCGACTCCGGCCAGTGAATCCGCCGCAGACATCGATCGCTATGTGCGCGGTGGCGACCTAGTTGTCACCTACAACGATCGTCCAGCGCCGCAGATGCGTACGCAAATCTATTGGCGGACCACGGCTCACGATCGCAAAGGCGCAATTTCAACAGTGGAACTCGTGGCCTCGGTGCAAACGTCGCTGCTCGATAGTTGCCCGCAGTTCGCCATCCGCAGCCAACTGCTCGCCGGCGAGGCATTTCGCCTCACCGACGCAGAAACTGGAACATTCACCAGTATCGTCCCGCCGTCGAACGAAGCGGACCCCGATAGTACACCGGGGGCTCCTCAATGTTACCTGTTTCGACTGCCCGGCCGGCAGTATAGCTATGCGGAAATGATCCAACCCGCTGATGCACAATCGTCGTCGTGGGACGGGTGGTTGCACGGCACGGAGTTTCGCTTGCAATTGCGCCACGAGCTGTTCGCCAACCGGCTCGAAAAAGGCGTGATATTGCGGGCCAGAATGCTAGGCGTCTTGGTCGATCGGCGCGACGACAAGGCCACGGTTGCGCGACACTGGTTGTCATTTCTGAGCGAAGACTTGCCGTTGACGACTTGAGATCGAACGGCGCAGCCGGCTCGGCTTGCATGTTGTCGTCGCAAGTGACAGATTGGGTTGGCAAGTCGTTTCCACTTCTCCCAATTATTACCCTTGTTGGACTATGTCTGATCTACTCCGCACGCGACTATACGATGCCCTTGCTGATCTGGTACTGATCGATCCCCACACCCACATCAATGCGCTAAAACCGGCCTCCGATACGCTTGCCGACATCCTGGGTTACCACTACTACACCGAGCTCGCCCACTCGGCCGGTATGCCCAAGGATCATATCGAACAGGAAGGCCTCGACCCGAAAGAGAAAGTCGGACGCCTGGTCGAGCATCTCGGGGCGCTCGAAAACACAATTCAGTCGAGTTGGTTGATCGAAATGTCGCGGGCATTTTTCGACTTTCGGATGGAAGCCGTGACCGCTGACAACTGGGAGGCACTTTACGATCGAGCTGCGACCCTGATGCAGCAACCCGACTGGGCCGAGCGTGTGCTCGAGCAAAGCAAACTCGAAGCGGTGTTTCTCACAAACGACTTCGACGACGCATTGGCGGGCTTTGACACGAAGAAATATATTCCCTGCCTGCGCACCGACGACCTTGTTTTTCACCTTGCCCAGCCCAGCGTGCGTCAGCGACTCGATAAGATTGCCGGCACTGCCGTCCGCGACGCAGCCACGCTACGCTCGGCGATTGGCACCCTGTTTGAGTACTTCACGCAAAGGAACGCCCGCGCATGCGCTATTTCGCTGCCGCCGGATTTTTCACCCACCGACGTTAGTGATGCGCAAGCGAGTGCCGCAGTCGATGATGTTTTCAGGCATGGCCTTTCATCTTCCCAGCAACGACGACAGGAGCTTGGGGGTTTTGTATTTTGGACGCTCGCCGAGTTTTGTGCAGAGTATCGTTTACCGTTCGATTTGATGATTGGCGTCAATCGCGGCGTCTATGCCGATGGCGTCCATCAGGGGCGTGATTTATACGATAGCCGCGTCTCGTTGATTCAGTACCAAGGACTATTTAACGCCTTTCCCCAAGTGCGATTCCCGATCTCGGTACTTGCCAGTGTCACCAACCAGGAACTGGTCAGTTACAGCTGGATTTTCCCGAATGTCTTGTGCAACGGTCACTGGTGGTATTCCAACACGCCAACGTATATCGAGCACGACGCGGCCGCTCGGCTCGAAGCGGTGCCGCGTACGAAACAGATCGGTTATTACAGCGACATGTACAAGCTTGAATTCGCATTGCCAAAGTTCGCCATGTACAAGCGTATTCTGGCGAAGGTCCTAGCCGAACGGTTCGTAGTTGACCGCGGCTGGACCGAGGAACGGGCAGTTGCCTTGGGCGCGCAGGTGCTCCGCGGAAATGTGGACGCAACGTTCGGTCCGTTCTAATTCCTATTAGTCTCTCCCGTCCATTCGCTTGCCAGGAGTTTCACCCGTGCCACGCCTATCAGCCATCCCGCTGACCGTGCTTTTATTGGCAGGCCTGACCACAGCCGATGAGGTAGGCGCCCCGCCCAATTCGACCGGACCGTGGGATGTCCAGCGAATTCTCAGCACTCGCACGCAGTTTGAAGTCGACGTGCGGGAAGGCAGCCTACGGGCGATCCGGTATCGGTCCGAGCTTTATCTTGGTCACGAGACGGAGGTGTTCGCGTACTACGCCGTGCCCGAATCGGGATCAGGGCCGTTTCCGGCGATGCTGCTGGTGCATGGAGGTGGTGGGAAAGCGTTTGCAGAATGGGCGCAACTTTGGGCCGACCGTGGTTATGTGGCGCTCGCGATGGACCTGGCCGGCAACGGAGCCGACGGCAAACGTTTGGCACACGGTGGACCTCCCCAAGACGACGATACCAAGTTCGAAGCTACCGAGACCAATTCGATTCAGGACACTTGGCCTTACCAAGCCGTTGCTGCGGTACTACGAGGACACGCGCTGCTGTTGCAGCAACCACAAGTCGACAAGTCCCGTATCGGCATTACCGGAATTAGCTGGGGAGGCTATCTCACATGCATTGTCGCAGGCATCGATCATCGCCTCGCCGTGGCCGTACCGGTCTACGGATGTGGATTTCTGGGTGACAACAGCGCATGGAAGGAATCCGGGCGATTTGACCGCCTGTCGTCGAGAGCCCGCAATCGTTGGCTGAAGAACTTCGACCCTTCGCAGTACCTGGCCGGCGTAAAATGCCCAATTTTGTTCGTCAACGGTACGAACGATTTTGCCTATCCGCTCGATAGCTACCAGAAATCGTATCGATTGGTCACATCGCCTCGCAATCTTTGCATCACGGTAAAGATGCCCCACGGACATCAAGCCGGCTGGGCACCGCCAGAAATCGCCGCGTTCGTCGACAGTGTGCTCAAAGACGGGAAGTCACTGGCCACCCTGTCGCCCGTTACGGTTGACGCGAATCGGGCAGTCGCTAGATTCTCGTCCGCCGTGCCATTGGCGAGCGCAAAGCTACACTGCACGACCGACGCTGGCCGCTGGCAGGAGCGTAGTTGGACGACCCTGCCCGCCGAAATTGATCAAGCAAAGCACGAACTTTCAGCCAATTTGCCGACCACCAGGCCGCTGATCTGCTTTTTCACGTCACGCGATGACCGCGGACTAACTGTCAGCACGGAGCACTTGGAAATCGCCCGCTAGTCGGAACGGGAATTTCGCAGATAATCACAAAACCGTTGAAATTGACTTGAACGCCAAATAGGATGTAACCGTGCGGAGATTAACCGCCACCATTCTTCTCGTTTGAAACACCTGCTGGAGTTGCTCGTGATTTGAGGCCGTTTTCCTCGTCGTGGCAACTCTACGTTTTCGGTCGGTAGCAGGTCATCATGTCGCAGCGTTCGCTCGCGCCTCTGAAGGGCGCTATTCTTTCAATCGTACTGCTGACGTTTGTCGACTCGATGGCGTTCAGCCAAACGATTGGCTTGAACTTCACCGGGATCACACGCGACCAGGGCGCGCTGCTCACGGGCAACAACGGCTATGCCCCGCCGGACGATGCCGGGGCGGTCGGGCAATCACAGATCGTGCAACTCATCAATGGTGCGTTTGCGGTCTACGACAAGTCAACCGGCGCGCAAATTGAGGCGATTTCCGGGCGACAATTCTGGGTTAACGCCGGCGTTGACCCCGGCACCGGAATCAACAATCTCGGCGCCTTTAACCAGCGGATCATCTATGACCCGACCGAGGATCGTTGGATCGCGGCAGCTCTTACAGCAGACAGCGTTGACAACCGCGTGATGTTGGCTCGTAGCGAAACCGGCGATCCGACCGGGCCGTGGAAGGCGGTCAGTTTCGCCGGAAACGTCGGGGGAACTGGAAGGTTTGTCGACTACACGGCTCTCGGTTTGGATGCCAACGGGGTTTATGTTTCCACCGATAACTTTGCCAGTCTGGCGGGCGGTCTCGACAGCGTATCCCTTTTCTCCGTGCCAAAGTCTGACCTCCTGGCATCGACGCCTTCGCTGGCCAATATGACGCGTTTCGATGGCTTGATTTCTGGTTTTCAGCCATTCGTCGGCTGGACACTTCAGCCAATCATCAACTTTGGATCAGTCGGCAACCATGCCCCTATACTGGCGACGGGGCTCACTTACACCGACAGCTATCTTTACCGCACGGACCTCATGAACACGGCCGGGGCCGGCGCCACAATGACACCCTCTGCCACGGAGATTCCTGTCCCCGATTATTCGTTCCCTCCCAACGCGGCACAGCCCGACGGAACGCGGACGATCGGCTTGATCGATCACCGCCTCAAGAGCGAAGTCGTCCAAGTTGGCGGCACTATTTATGCCGTGCAAGACGTGCTTGTTGGCGTCAATTCCGGCATCCGTTGGTACAAGATTGACGAGGCCACGAATCAGGTCATTCAGTCCGGGACGATCAGCGACCCGAACTACGACTTCTACCAAGCGTCGATCGCGGCAAACCCGGACGGCGACGTGATGGTTGGTTTTAACCGATCAGGATTTGGGCCAGATGGTCAGATCAGCATCTTGTCGGCCTTGGGAACAACGGTGGGTGACGTAACCACCTTTTCCGATCCCTTCCTTCTGCTGGCCGGTACCGTCGACGACTATCACTATCTGAACAGCCGCTGGGGCGACTACACCACAACACTAGTCGATCCCTACGATCCGAACGTGTTTTGGACGTTCCAGGAGTACCCCCTGTCATCCGATGCCTGGGCCACCCACATTACGCAGATCCTGGTACCCGAGCCGGAAGGATACCTGCTCGCCTGTCTGGCCACGATTGCCCTGTTTATGGTCTGCGGCCGCGTTCGGCATCGGCGGACAATAGAATAGCCTGTGATGGCCCGACAAGAAGAAGACCGTGAAGATCTGATGGCCGAAGCCACCTCGCTGGTCGAGCGGGCCAGTGTGCGTTTGCCGGGCCGTGACGAAGAGACCGTCGTGGGCTTTCGTCGCGAGGGGAGCTTCTCAGTGTACGTGACCCCGGATCGAGTCTACCAGTTCACCTCGAATGGCAAGTTACGTCGAGCTTACGTTGATGGCTTGCTCTACAAGGCCAGGGCCGGAGAGCTCATCTCGCTGCGACGTGAACGCCACACCGCGGACGTACTGCTCATCAGTCAGGCGCTCAGCGATGAAGCTGCGCGGGCATTTCTAGCTGAAATGCAAGAGTACCTTCAATGCCTTGCTGATTCGCTTTCGAAAAAGTCGTACTGTTGTGCCTCCCAATTTCCGAAAACCGCCAATGTGCTCGGCAGAGTCGGTGAGTGGTTAACGACACACGCGGCAACGACTACCATCGCCGCCTCGCCGCGGTCCAACTAACCGACCGGCAGCGCGATTATTTCCGCGTCGCCGTTCATCGACGCCAGCCGTGTCGCAGGGCGCGCGTGCGCCTGGCGTACAAAGCCCAATCCCAGGGGTGCGGACAATCGTGGGCTATAAGTCGCTGAAGTGATCTCGCCCACTACCTGGTCTCCCACCCGCAACTCAGCACCGACTTCTGGGATCCGTTTTCCCGCGAAGCGGATGCCGACCAGCAATCGATTGACGTGTCCGAGTGCGTCGATGCGCGCGACGGTTTCCTGACCCAAATAGCATCCCTTTACGAAGCTGATCGCTTGATCGTCGCGTGCCAACTCCTGGGGAAGGTTCTTGTCGCTAATGTCATGGCCGAAAAGTGGCGTTCCGTGTTCAATGCGAGCTGCCTCAAATGCGGCAGTTGCACATTCGATTGCGCCGGCCTCCTTGAGTTGCAATTTGAGCCAGTCAGAATCGTTTTGGGCAACACTTATCAGAAAACCTCCGCCGGCTGTCATGTCGATACGGCGAATGTGAATCGGCCGGCGATCGACATTGATTGAAACGTGAGCCAGCCGCGAGGTCGGTAGCGCGACGTGCCACTGCTCCGACAGTATCGGTTCAGCGTTCGGGCCGGACAACAACAATTCGAACCAGTCCTCGGTACGATCTGCTAGAACGACATTCTCACAAACCAGATAGTGATCCAAGTGTTTCAGCAGTGTTTCGCTTTGTCCGCCGACGGTGTCGAGTATTAGCGAGTCTGGCTCGGCGAATACTAAGACGTGACCGAGTGTCTTGCCCTGCACCGACGTGATGAACGCTTCGCAGCCGGACCCAACGACCAACTTCTTGATTTCGTTCGTGCAGAGATTATGCAGAAACGCGCCGCGATCCTTGCCGGACAGTTCGATTTGTGTGCGGCCAAGCGGCACAAACCCGACGCTTTGGGTTAGAGCTTGATAGTCAGATAGCCAGGCCGGTTGGCTAGCAGGCGCAGTGGTCATATTCGCGATTTGCGTGGTCGAGGTTTGTCAGGTAACGACTCGGCACGAGGCCAGGCCTGAGCGTATTGCGCATTAGCCAGGACGATGCACGAACTGTAACGGCTCGCGACGCGTGAAACGTGTTCAGCATCGAGCGGATAAATACCCAATTCTTCCATCCGCTCGTCGCGCAGGTCGCTCAACAAGTAGACCCGACCTCGTTCGAGAGCATGGCCGAGTTGTGCCGCCGGGAGTCCGTCGATGGGTTGTTCCCGAGCGATCTCACGCAATGCCACGTTTAGATCGTCGGCACCGATGAGGCGTTCAAGTCCCGGACCGAGCGGTTGATTCAGCCGGCTGCAAATGACAACGTCGCCGCCTTCGTCGAGCACGCGTTCCGCAGCGCCCAAGGCACGACCGACGTTCTCCCAGGTTTGTTGTGAAACGTCGCCCTCAATCGCAGCCACCACGAGTCCGACTCGGTTAGGCACCTCAAAGCTCCAAGCCGCTCTGCAAAGTTCTCCACCGGCGGCAAGGACGGCGTCCTGATCGCCGGCCAAGACGTGGAGCACATGATCACGCGCTCCGGGAATGACCTGAATGGTAAACCTCGCTCCTAGCAGCCAACCGACTTCGTTGGCTTGCTCACGTAGGCGGTCCTGTTCCTCAGCGCGGGTGGCCTTCGGTGAACGAAAGCGAGCTATGGTGCGGCTGTCGGAGAACGCAGGAAAGATTCCGGAGTAGATCCCGTGGTAGCCCAACGTATGAGGTAGATGCAGAGCACCAATTGAAACGACCAGGTCGGCATCATGAATTGCCCGGTTGATGTAGATCGGACTGGCATCGGTCGCGGAGGCAAGATAACTCAACCGTTCGCGATCTCTTGGGTTGTGGACTTGTGTTTTGACGGCCCCGTGAATTTCGGCAGGTAGCGCGGCCAATGTTTCGGCCGTGGAAGCGCGCCCGGCCGTAGTGAGAATTGTGATCTCACTCGCCCGCACGCCAGCCTCGAGCAGTACGGCAATTGTTTGGGCTACGCATGTCGCCGCCTGGGGCACGCTGTCATCGAGTGCTAGCACCACCCGATCGCCGGGCACGGCAGCCTGTGAAAGGGCTGGAAAATCACGTGGAGTGTTCAAAGCAGCCTGCAATTCGGTTGCCACGTCGTTCAGTGGTCGTCCACGCGGCGCGTCGCAAACCGTCACCAGAGCATCGTTTTCGAGCTCAAGTTCGATTTTCGAGCCGGTACCGTAAGTGAGTTCAATCATTGCGGCCATCGACAAAGCGAGGAGATCCAATTTCCGACCTGCTGGCATCATAGGGAGGGCCTTTGCAAGCGGTCAAGAAGTCGAGCTTTACGTAGCCGGCGAAGTTGCGAATAATCGTCGCCTGCGACAGTTTTCACGTACTGCAGACACCGCCCACACGGTCGTCAACTCCATGCAAGGATGCTAGCGAGATGAAGATTACGACTACCTACGGGATGGCGTTCACGGCCATTGTCGTGTTGTTTCTCCTAGGATGCGGCCGAGACTCGACGTCGCAGCAAAGGGAGGTTGGTAGGCAGCGCAGTCCTCGCGAACGTCTGGCCACGCTGGCGGAGCGCTATCGCAAGGCCGCCAGTTATCAAGATGCAGGCGAATTGCGGTTTCTTGTCGATGGCGCGCCCGAGGGTGAATTCCGCTCCCTACCATTTTCGGTGTCGCTGGAGCGACCAAACCGTCTGCGAATTCACGCACTTGACACGACGAGCGTGTCCGATGGCGAATGGATTCACAGCGTGGTCCAATCGCTCCCCGGTCAGGTACTTGTGCGAAAATGTCCCGCGGAATTGACGGCCTCGGAACTGATGTCCGACGAAATGCTCGACAAGGCCATGCACGGCCAGCTCGGGGTCGACTTACCGCAATTGTTGTTGCTGTCTGGCGACCAACCGCTCGAAACGCTCACAAGCGAGTGCACGCCGCGGCAACTTTCTGATTCGGAGTTTCAAGGGAAGAAGTGCTGGCGCATCGCATTGGAAGGTCCCGCCGGCAAAAGTGAGCTCTGGATCGAACAACAAAGCGGGCTGCTGGTGAAATACGAATTTCCGCTGGACGAGATCCGCAAACAATTCCCGCTGGCGCGGCTGTGGGCTGAGTTTCGCGGCGCTGCGGTCAATGAGTCGATCAATCCAGTGGCATTCGAGATGGAAGTGCCCGAGGACGTGAAACTTGTCAAACAGTTTGTCATGCCACCGCCACCGGCACCGCCGGCCTTGTTGGCCAAGCCGGTCGACAAATTTACATTCGTCACGCTCGACGGAACAGCCTTGGGCAGGGAATCGCTGGCTGGCAAGGTCGTTGTGCTCGACCTGTGGGCAACCTGGTGCGGTTGGTGCTTTGAAGGTCTACCGCTGCTGGAACAGGTCTATCAGCAATACAAAGACAATGACCAAATCGCGTTTCTCGCTGTCAGCAAAGACGATCTGGCACTCAGCAATGCGAAAGTGGAGGAGGCCTTCAAAAACCACAACCTGACGATCCCGATAGCACGCGACCAAGAACAGCTCACGGATCGCGTATTTGCCTTGCAAGGGTTGCCAACGACCGTCGTCCTCGGACGTGACGGCACGGTGCAAGACTATCACATCGGCTACGATCCCCAGCTGCCCCAGACGCTACCAGCTAAGCTCGACAAACTGCTGGCCGGAGAAAACCTCGCTCAGGCGGAACTGGACGCGTACGAAGCCGAAAAGAAGGAGTTCGAGCGTCGGTTAACGGAAGTACTCGTCGATGCCCACGAGGCTCCGAACGATTCGGAAATCGCTGGTCGTGCCGTCCCGCCCAAGTAGCATCTCCCCCTATCGGCCATGGCGAGGCAACGGTCACTTCTGTACATTGAGTGGCCGCTCGGCGGGGCGATTATCAGGCGAGCTCATAGAATGGGTCGCCCGCCAACCAGTGGAATTGGCGAGGAAGTTGCTTTCAGCAGCTCCTTGGCCATCGCCGTTTGAATCTGCGCGAAGAAGAGGAACCCCAATGAACGTCTCCCCCGAATTCATGCTGAAGTGGTGCCAAACGCTGTTAAACGTGGACGGGCAGCGTCCGATGCGATCGCTGGCTGACTTCCTCAAGAGTATTCCGCGACTCGACTCGCTACGCGAGATTCAGAGCGGTACGCCCGTGCTGGTACGCGGCGACGTGGATGCAAAACCCGGGTCACAAATCGGCGACGGCGATATCCGTCTGCGTTCGATGGTGGAATCACTCGAATTCGGCCGCAAGAATGGGTGGAAGCAGATTATCTTCGGCCATCGTGGACGCAAGCCGGACGAAACGTTGGCCAACGTTACGCGGCGGATCGGCGAATTGCTCAAGTGCAACGTGCCGCTAGTGGAAGATTGGCTCGACGAATCATCGCTGACGGTCAAGAATCACGTTGTCGAAACGATTCGCGCGGCGGCACCTGGAAGCATTTTGGTACTTGAAAACACACGTCGATACGAAATTGAACGCGTCCTCTGGAAGGCCGAACCCGACGACCTTGCAAATCTCGCCGGACCCCTTGCCCGTTTTGCCAAGCAAATGGCGGACAACGTGGCAAAGGTCTACGTTAACGAAGCCTTGTCGGCCGGAAGCCTCGATACGTCCACCATCATCGTGCCAGCCGCGATGGATCGTGTGGCCCTTGGTGCCTATGTGGCCAAGGAATTCGATGGGCCAATGCTGCGATGCCTCGACACGGAGCTCGTGATCTTTAGTGGCCTGAAGACCGACAAGCTTGACGATCTCGAGGCCATGATCGGGCGCGGCAAAGTGAAAATGGTGTTCACCGCGGGTTCGTTGGCCATGGCGCTCAAAAAGGCTTCAGCAGAACTTGATCGAAAACAATTCTCGATGGGTGTCGCCGAAGATCCGACGCACGCAGACAAGCCTTACTTCATTCCGGCAGAGAGAATTGAACAAGCTCGGCGGATGATTTCCGAAGGCCGTGAAAAAGGGATTGAATTTGTCTTGCCGGTAGACTTCGTTCTGCAGAATGGCCAAGTTGGCGAAACGATCGGGCCCAAAGACCAACAACTCGACGTTGGTCCAATGACGAGCAAACTATTTGCGACGAAGGTCGGTGAATTCATCGATAGGCACAAGGGCCGCCGTACTGTGGCGTTTTACAACGGCGTGTTCGGCAAGTTCGAAGATCCTCAGTTTGCCGAGGGCACCAAACACTTCATCAGCCAACTCAAACGCCTCCACGATGCGGGCGTGGAAGTCTATGTTGGCGGTGGCGAAGGTGGCGCAGCTCTCGAACGGTACGGCAAGCCCGCGGACGTTACCCACGTCTTTACGGCAGGTGGGACCGTTTTAAACGCGCTCGGCAGTGAACCGGTGCCCTACTTAGTCGCCCTGTCGATGGCTGCCGACCGTGAGCAAAGGTAGCGGCGCCACGTCTACCGAGCGGTATCGGCACTCATCCGTTGGCAGTGCGCTATCAGGAGGTGCGTGGCTGAGGCCACCTGTTTGCGACTTGCGCACTGGCAGACAAGTGTTTCGACTTCCGCAGCGAGCGGAGTAATCGGGTCAAAACCATAGCTCCCGGCCGCTCCTCGCAGTTGATGCGCCGAGCGTCGGAGCGAGTCCCAATCTTCCGATTCGAGGTGGCGTCGCAACCGTGCCAACCGTCCGGGAATCTCGGTGACGAATTCAGCGACGAGTTCTGCCAACACGGGGTCCGCTGCAAGAGACGAGTGAATCGTCGGAAGTTGCGTGCGAATCTGCGACATTTCCGCCCCAGTGCCGGATGCGGTACCGGCAACTCCAAAGCTCGCCGAACGCGGCCTATCAAAGCTCCAGCTAACTCTAGGTCATAACTGGGAATTTGAAAGTGCGCCGGCCTAGTTGCTGCCCAGCCAGGTTGGTTCGCTCGGCGCGATTTTGCCTGCGATACCGCATGTATTGGCGTCGGTTTTTCGTAAATCCCCTCTGCGTGGATGGTTAACATCGGCCAGCGACGGAACCGAGGTGCCGCAAAACCGCTAGATCCCGTCTGCATGCACTCCTGATCCAGGAAGTTTAGGAGAAATAGATAGACAGACTAAAAGGGCGGAACTGCGTCGACGATAACCATCAGCGAGGCTTTCCTACGGGAACGACCTCAGACGTAGCTGCTCAGCCAGGCCTGATACTTCGCATAAAAATGCGCCAGAGGTCTGATTGGCTGTGCGGTCAAAGGAGAAGTGGAATCCCCCAAAGTTTCTGTTTAGGAGTTCCGTCCATGAAATCCCGGATCGTGTTGCCGGCCCTGCTGTTGGCCGGTCTGTTTGTGCTTTCCGCTTCGCAAGCGGAAGCCCGCCTGTTTGGCGGCTGTTGTGAGCCGTCGTGTTGTGCCCCCGAGCCGTCGTGTTGCGCTCCGGTGTGTGAGCCGGCATGCTGTGCGCCAGAACCTTCGTGCTGTGCGGCGCCCTCGTGCTGCGCTCCGAAGTGCTGCCGTCACCGCTGCCGCCTGTTCCACCGTCATTGCTGCCGCAAGAGCTGCTGCACGTCGTGCTGTGAGCCCACTTGTTGTGCGCCGGAACCGACATGCTGTGCGCCAGAACCTTCGTGCTGTGCCGCGCCTTCGTGCTGCGCTCCGAAGTGCTGCCGTCACCGCTGCCACCTGTTCCACCGTCACTGCTGCCGCAAGAGCTGCTGCACGCCGTGCTGTGAGCCCAGCTGCTGTGCCCCGGTTTGCGAACCGTCCTGCGGTTGCGGTGGCTAATTGCCACAGCGGAGCACCCGCGAACATTTGAGCGGTCTCCTTGACAGTAGAAACACAACGGCCCGCCTGAGCACGACTTGGGCGGGCCGTTCGTTTTTCGTGGCGTTTTCTTGACTTCCGGTTACTGTTGTGCGAGCTTAAAGGTCGTCGCGCGCTGCGATTCGCCTTTCCGCCGGAACAGGGAGTCCTTCTCATGAGAGCGCCTACGATGTCCACGCGCGGGCTTGTCGTCTTCGGATGCGGCCTAGCCATTCTTGCTGTTGGGATCACGACCGCCTCAAGCGGCGAGCTGCTCGACCCGGACGGTTTTGAGGCTCAGTTGGCCGCCGGCGAATTTGCACCCGCATTGGCGGCTGCCAGAGCCGTTTCGGACGCATCACAGCGTGACGCTCTGTTAGGCAGACTGGCTCAAGCCCAAGCCAGTGCCGGTGGTCAAGACGCGGCCTTCCATACGCTTGCGGCGGTCGAGAGCGATTTGTCGCGCAGCGAAGCAATTCGTGTCCTCGGTGGGCGAGGCACAGGTGGCGGATCACAAGCGAACTTCGGTGCGCTCATTGACTTGATTACGACGACCGTGCGACCACAAACCTGGGATGACGTCGGCGGTCCGGGCACGATCTCCCAGTTCCAAAACGGCGTGTACGTCGATCCCCAGGGCGTCTTGCGACAAAAGCTGGCCGTGCGGAAAGCGCGGGGGTTGGCCATCGCACGATTGGCCTCGCTGAACAAAGACGCGAACGTCGATTCACGCCTTTGCAGTCCACTACGGAAAGTTTCTGTCACGCGGTTGGAAAAGCACGTGCAGCTTGCGCTGGCTTCGGGACGGCAACCGAACGACGAGATGCGAAATCTCGCTGGGCTAGAGAAGATCCAGTATGTGCTCGTATATCCTGAAACCGGCGATCTCGTCCTTGCCGGTCCGGCCGGTTCGTGGCAAACCGACGCCGAGGGCCGACAAGTGAGTCGCCACACGGGCCGGCCTGTGCTTCAACTTGACGATCTGGTCGTGCTGTTGCGGCAACAAATGGCCGATCCGCATGCGGCTTTCGCCTGCTCGATCAATCCGACACAAGAGGGGTTGGCTCGCACGCGGCGATTCGCGGAACAATCCAGCGCTGCTCCGTTAAATCCTAGCCAGCGAACGAGCTGGCTCGACAAGCTGCGCAATTGTATGGGCCGTCAAGCCATTTCCGTCGAAGGGATCGATCCTCGTACCCGCGTGGCTCGCGTGCTTGTCAAGGCGGACTACCACATGAAGCTGGTCGGCATGGGATTGGAGCGGGGAACGGTCGACGTGCCAAGCTATCTGGAACTGATTCGGGTTAGGCCGGGCGCAACACCGCCGCCGCTCGACGTGCTGCGGTGGTGGTTCACGCTAAAGTATGATGCCCTGCGCCGACGACAAACCGTGACGGGTTTGAAATTCGCGGCCAAGGCGTGCAAGTTCTCAGCGAAAATGAATTTCTCACCCAACTGGGACGGCGTATCCATACCGGGAAGTCGAATGTAACGAATCAAGAATTCTCGAATCGCTTCACACAGCACTTCGCCGAGTTGGCGGCGATATATCCTGTTTATGCCGATCTGCAGAACGTATTTGATTTGGCGCTTGTGGCCGCCCTTGTGCGACAAGAGGGCCTTGCTGAACGTGTCGGCTGGCATATGACCTGCTTTGGCGACCCGAAACAGTACCAGGTTGCATTAGGGCCTGCGCCTCAGAGTGTCGAATCGGTCATCAACCATCGGCGCATTGGCGGCAAACATCTCGTCGTGGGAGTCAGCGGCGGCGTGCGTGCCGAACCGTGGAAGTACGTTCGGTCAGCCGCGATCCAGAGCGACCCGCAAGGCCGCTTGGCTACCGAGCGGTTAAGTTGGGCCAGCGGCGAGCTGCCGCTTGATGCCTGGTGGTGGGACTAGCGTCCGGCCCGCTCTGTCACCTTTGCCGGTGGTCGGGTCGTACCAAAGCGCTGACGAAGTTTTGCGAATTGGTCGCGCCTGGTGGCAGCGTCGGCTTCTGGATCAAATTCGATCGGTCTGCCCACTAACAATGCGAGTTGCTGCGCTGCGACACGGCGTTTGACGGGTTCGTCACGATCGAGCAACGACAGCCATACTTGACGGTCGCCCGCCAACCAGTTGGCAATTCGGTCAGTCGCATCTTCATAATCGACCGAAAGCTTCTTGATCAGTTTTCCAACTCGAGCAGCCTGCTCAGCGTCAAGCGACTTCGGATCGAGGTCCTCTAGATAGGGCAGTATTAGCTGGCCGACGCGATATAGTTCGCGCTCGCTACTCTCTCGGTCGGCAAAGCGATCGCTACCAAGTTGCGCAACGAGCGCCTGCCACCGCTCGGTGTCGATCGCATGAGGATGTTGCGCCTGCTGAATCAATGCATCTTCAATCGCCGCACCAGTGGCGGCCAACTGCCACGAGGGGCGTAGCAATTCCAAGTACGGAACGAGTTCGTTTCGCACGAGGTCCGGCTCGGCCAAGTAAACGTGCCAGAAGCTGTCGCCCGCGATAGCTCGCTCTTCGTCGTCGGCCGTCACGAAAAGCGTCACCGGATGGTCCGGAGGCTGCAAGTACTCAAGGGCAAAAGCCGGATTGGCACGCGTTCGACGAATGGCAAACGCGCCCGTCTCGGATAATTCGATCGCCAGTTCCTCGCCGTCGCCCGACAACTCGTAATTGATGCTGGCTTGGTCCTTGAGAATGAGCAGCTGCAAATGTTCGCGAAATCGGCCGTCGATCACGGACGGGCCGAACGAAATGTTCATGCCAGCCGGGTACGAGCTGTTGGCCATGACTCGTCCGGCGACGAGTTTGTATTGCAGCCATCGCAACCGTGCCGCGTTGACCTTGCTGGGCACGAGCACAGGAGCCGCCAACTGGCCCAGCCGCCGTGAGCCCCAAGAGACAGGCAACAGGTAAACGTAATCAAGGCCCAGCGAAGCATGGCACCCGGCGGCAAAAAAGTTCGCCACCTCCAGATTTGACTACGAAGTCCGTACGGAGCGATTTTAAAGCGATTCGGAATCCCGTGCTCCAACTGTGCACGCTTCCTCGTCCCTGAGTTCCGGTTCCAGTACCTGCTGCAACTTTCGGCGGCGGCGCCAGAAGAAATATGCGGTCACAGCCACGGCGGCCGCGACAATGACAACCGTTAAACCGATTTCAGACTGCCGAATCAGCCGTGTCAAGCGATCGCCGTAGGCATAACTCAAACCGAAGAATAACCCCACGACGGTAGTCGCGCAAACCACATCGATGATCAAGAACCGCAGAAACGGAATTCTTAGGATTCCTGCGGCAAGATATACGGGCGCTCGTACGCCAACCATGAACCGCGAGAGAAACAAGACTTTCACTTCGTGCTTTCGGATCATCTGTTCGATCTTGGCTTCACGCTCGGCATGCAACAGGTGCGCAAAGCGGGGGTGCCGATAAACGAGCGAATGCCCAAAATGGTAGCCGATGGCGTACAACACCGAGTCGCCGGCAACGGCACCAACGACGCACGATAGGAAGGCCCACCAGGGATTCAGCGTCCCGACGGAACTCGCAATGCCTGCCGCGATGATCGGCACTTCCTCGGGTATTGGCAATCCGCAACCCGTGAACACGAGGATCATAATGATCCCCAAATACGACATGTGATCGAGCGGTAAGTCGAACAAAGTCTTGCCTAGTCCGCCGGGTTCAGAGCTGCCCCAATCCGAAGGCATTCTAGCCCGACGATCGGTGCTTGGAATACGTCAAACTAGGCAATCCGCGTGAAACGGCCCGATCGTTCAATCAACTGCGACCGAAACTAGTGGCCTCTTCCGGCGAGGCTCATGGGAACTCGACGAGTGTCCATTCCCCCTCGGCAAGCCCATAGGTTTCAATCTTAATCGCCCCAGCGCGTTCGCCTGGGCAAAGCATCACCATCGCGACGTCCGGATGGCTTGCACAATACTCCGAGGCCGCGGACGGTCCCATCACATAAAACGCGGTTGCCAAGGCGTCAGCCTCTCTGGCGGTGGGTGCCAGCACGCTGACGGTATACACGCCTTTGGCCGGCCAACCGCTACGCGGGTCGAGAATATGCCCATAGCGCTCCCCGGCGTGCTCGAAGAATTGGGTTCCCGAGCCTGATGTGCCCAGCGCCCTGTCTCGGAGGCGAAATTGTCCCAACCGGCGGTCTGGTCGCAGCGGGTTGCGGACTCCGATGAGCCAACCGCCAAGATCGGTCTCGGCGGCATGCGAGCCTCGCGCAAGAACGCTGCTGCTCCCCCCGTGCAAGAGAAAGCTTTCAACTCCGGCACCTTCGAGCTGTTCGGCGCATCGATCAAGTGCGTAGCCCTTGCCGATGCCTCCCAAGTTGATTTCAAGTCCAGGGCGCTTGAAGCGGATGCTGCGAGTGGCCGCATCAAGCTCAAGATAGTTGCTGCCGACGCACCTTCGAGCCGCCTCGAGCTCAGCTTCGTCCGGAATCCTGCCAGCGCGATTGGTAAATCCCCAGATACTGGACAGCCGGCCTGCCGTCACGTCAAACGCTCCCCCCGTTTCGCGATGCAATCTCACGGCTAGTTCAAGGAGCGAGAACAGGCTTTGCTCGACCTCGACCGCGGAAAACGAGGCCGCGAGATTGAGTTGGCTCACTTCACTCGTTTCGCAGTAGACCGTCAGTTGAGTTTCCAGCCGATCGACCAGGTCGAGCGCAGCGAGTGCGGCGGCGGTAGATTGCCGGTGTTGACCGGCATTTAAGAAGACTTCGAACGAGCAGGCCATGGCACGCCGCGCCAACCGCAGCAGATATCGATCGGTCGCGGCCGCAGGTGGGGGTAAGGGCTCGACACCGCCAATGTCGAATTGCGTTAGCGCGTCGACCGCGGCTTGGCCGGTCAGGAACTCGCGGCGAGTAGAGTGGGGCTTCCCATGCATCAAGCAAATTATACCCTGGTGCCGTCAATTGCTGACATCACAAGCCAGGTAGGCACGTTGTCATCCCGCTCGACCGTGAACATAATCGAGGTATGTACTACCGACCACCTGGATATTGTCGTTTTTCCCGTGCCATTAGGCCGGCGTTGCCGCTCTCAATCCTGCTCATGGCGCTGGTGATCGGCGTCATTACACCGTCGGAAGCGGCTCCTCCCCGAAAGCGCGCACGGCCTCCAAAGTTTCCCAAGAGCATTCAAGACGTATTCTTCTCGGATGCGCGCGAAAAGCTTGAGGGGCCGCGTCCCGAAATATCCGACGGCCGCCCGCTGACGGTGGCCAGTACTTCGCCAGGTGCGGCCAATTCGAGCGGAGAAGTCACGCCAGGTGGTTCTTGGTCGAAGTTTATCACCGCCGAAGCAGTCGAGGACGAAGTAAAGGCCCAGCAACTCAAGCTGGCGCAGACCGTCCAAAACGCGACCCGTTTTAAAGGCGGGGAGTACCAACAGGCCCGGACACGGTTGAGTATGCTGGCCGCCATGTTGGCCATTGTCGCAGAATTCGACGGACCAATTCGCTGGAAACAGGAGGCGGCATCGCTTCGAGACCTCGTTGGTCGTGCGGGATTGAATTGCAAGGTTGCCAGCGATGCGTCCTTCAACGAGGCCCGCAGTCGAGCCGAGGATCTGCAGACCCTCGTCCGCGGCGGATCGCTGCAATTGTCAGAACCATCCACCATCCTGGAATGGCCGCGAGTTGCAGACCGATCAGCCCTCATGAAACGGCTCGATCAGGCCGAACAGCAAGGCATCACCCCCCTGGTGGGAAGTGAGCGTCAATTTGAGCAAAATGCCGATCAACTCTTGCACGAAACACAGATCGTGGCGGCACTGGCCGAGGTGATTACCCGACCGGGCTACGAATTTGCCGACGACGCGTCGTATGTTGAATTTGCTCGGGAGATGCAGCAACAGGCGCTATCATTGCGAGATGCGACACTGCAAGGGAACTACGAACAAGCTCGTCAGGCGGCCGGCAAACTTGGGCAGTCATGCACGAACTGCCACGACGGCTACCGCAGCTAGGCCGCTTCGACTGGCTCGACCTATCGGCGCTGGGCCGCCGGACGCACGGCTTCGGATCCACTGCCGTTGGACGCCCGCTTACGATGACGCCGGGCCGGTTTCGGTGCCGCTGCCAACGTGCGAAACTTTCGCAAGTCGATCATCTCGGCTAGGCCCGCTTCGGCGATCTCGTTTCCCGAAACGTAGCGGCCGGGTTTGATCCATTTTTCCATCTCGCTATTCGGCAACCCGAACAACTCGGCCAACAGGGAGTCCATGTCATCTTCCAGACTGCCGAAATGGCGCGCCCATTCGGCCGCCTCGGCTAAGCCCACGTGCTCTTCACTCTGCCACTTCATGGGATGGAATAGCAGTACGCTATATGGTGTGACCAAGCGTCGAGTGCAAGCAGCAAACGGCCACAAGGCGGCCGAAGAGCATTCGCCGGTAACGATGCCCGTAACGCGAAGGCCACGGACCAGAATGAGCGTCATCAGCGACATCGCGCAGTACGGACTTCCGCCTGGCGAATCGATGAACATCGTACATTCGCCGCCAGGCTCGACGGCCAAAAGCTTGTCAGTGAGTTCGACTTCGTTGTCGGTCAGGTCCCCGACGAGAGCAAGTTCAAGCGGACCTTCCTCTTCATGTTGCTGCTGCATCGTGCCACGTCCCCTATGTTTTGCACGTTGGACCGGCCCGTGTGGCGGACCTGCCAGTACCCTGCATGTAGTTTGACTGGATGCCCAGAACAATCAAGTTCCGACGCGAAAATCCCGCATTTTTCTAGGCTCCTGAGGGGCCCCCAGCAGTGGGCCTCATGTGTTGTACCAATTTTGGCGATGCGAGAGCCCTGTCGTGACGAGCCCTGTCGTGACGCGACGTTGCACCGGCAACTTGCTTTTCCTTCCTAGGGTCGCATTTCCTGCCAACCGCGGACAACTGTCGTTTTCCACCGCTGCGCCAAAAGTATATATAATGGCAGTTCGCCGGGGTTTTTTCACATCAATCCTTGCCCCGGTAAATACACACTCGGTGGTCCGGTAGGACCGTGATGCGGCAGGATTCCTGGGGCAAGCGGATAGAAGATGGGCATCAAGTTTCTGTGCCCCAATGGGCATAAACTTCACGTTAAGAGTTTCCTCAGTGGCAAGCGGGCCATTTGCCCAAAATGTGGTGCAAGGGTTGTAGTTCCTGCTGACAATACGAGAACGTCGAATACGGAAACGGCGCGAGACGACGGCACGTCGACCGAACCGTCACTCGAATTGGATGAGTCGCAGCTGGTGGAGTTGAGCCAGGCTGTCGCCATTTCGGCCAAGCCGACCGCGCCCTCGCGGGAGGTGACCGAAACCACCGCGAATGACCCCATCGCCGAAGCGCCAGGCGCCGTGTGGTACGTGCGGCCGGCTAGCGGCGGTCAGTTCGGCCCGGCCTCCGGCGAAATCATGCGGGGCTGGATAAAGGACGGTCGTGTCGGGGCAAGTTCACTCGTTTGGCGCGACGGGTGGTCGGAGTGGCGAAGCGCGGCGGCCACGTTTCCACAACTCGGGTCCCAACTCGTAGCCCCCGGTCCAGCGATGCCGCAGGCGCCGCTTCCAGGTGCGGGCACATCGGCCGCCGACTTGCCGCGCGGGCGAGTCGCCGAAGTGCTGGCTCCCAGCCCGCCACCACACGAAGTTTCCTCGTCCGGTTCCGTGCCTCCGCTGGCCGAAATGAGCCGCAAGCGCAGGCGAAAAAAAGATGTAAGCTTAATGGCCAGTGCCGTGCTGGTCGCCGTAACGGTCATTCTGATCATTATTCTGGCGCTGGTTTTTCGGCGCAAAACGCGCCTATCGAGCCCGTTTCGCCACCCGAAGCAGCAAGTGACCAGAAGGCCTGATTTGACGCCGATTTCCCTGTGCGGCTAAGTTGATGACGCTTTGGGCGATGGTCTGGCCGCATGTCCGACTTACTTCAAGGTTCTAAACTCTCAAAATCGATGGGGGCATCTATGTCTTGCCGAACGCTCGTACACTGCGCCGGTGCGGTCGTCATATGGGCCTCGTCCGTCGTGGCAACCGCGCAGGATCATCCTGCGAAATTCGCAATTGCGGAAGGCAAGTTCGAACTCACCGCACCCAAAACGTGGGTGCGCAAACAGCCGCGAACGAGGATCGTCGAGCAAGAGTTTGCCATTCCGGCCGCTGAGGGCGACAAGATCGACGGCCGTCTAACCGTAATGGGAGCGGGCGGAAGCATTGAGGCAAATATTGACCGCTGGTTCGGACAGTTTTCGCAACCAGACGGTAGTAGCACTCGCGAGCGGGCCAAGATCAAGCAGATTAAAGTTGCCGGACAGGACGTGCACCTGGTGGAAATCTCGGGCAACTTCCGAGATCAGCGCGGTCCGGCGGCCCCGGCAGTCGAACGGCCGAACTTTCGAATGCTGGCGGCAATTATCTCGACCAACGGAAACGGCAACTATTTCGTCAAGCTCTACGGGCCCAATCAAACCATCGCCGAAAATGAACGGGCATTCGTCGAAATGATCGAAGGCCTCAAGCAGAACTAACAACGCCGCATGAAAACGCAGCAGTTTCTCGAACACCACGGAATTCGCACTAATCCGTTTGCCGAAGAAGACGCGCAAACGGATCCGGTGTTCAAGGACTATTGCATTTCAAGCACGCATCACCCGACTTGGGACAAGATATACGGAGATCCAATTGAGCCGTCCACCTCAATCGTCTTTGGCGAAAAAGGAGCCGGCAAGACGGCGATGCGCCTTCAAATCGTGAGGCATTTGTGCGACCACAACCAAGCCCACCCACACGGACGCGTGTACGTAATTGAGTACGACGACTTCAATCCTTTCCTGGATCGTTTTCGCGATCGATTCGGCTCAAGGCATCGCCGAGCCGACAAGGTGCTAAGTGACTGGAAACTTTGGGACCACATGGACGCGATTCTGTCGCTGGGAGTGACCGGACTAGTCGATCGCATCCTGGAAACGAAGCAGAGCGGTGATCCGCCCACGAATGCCTTCGATCCGGCGGAAGTGCGTTCGCTCGACCACCATCAAGCCCGCGATCTGCTGCTGTTGGCCGCCTGCTATGATCAATCGACCGCCGAAACGAAGCGGGGCCGCTGGAATCGTCTGCGGCGGAAATTGCGCTACCGCAATTGGTTTGCACACTGGGATCTGGGCCTGGGTATTGCGACTACGGCAGCCGTTTTTGGACTCGTGGTGTACTTGAGTAAGTGGGAGTGGCTTGAGTTTCCGTGGTTGTACCTGGCCGCGGGCGTGGCGTGGTTACCTTGGCTGGTCCGATTCGTGCGTCGGCTATGGTTGGCCGTCGGCGTTTCACGCAATGTGCGCGTTGGCAGGCATGCAACGCAGCAACTGCGTCGCATGCTCACTAAGTTGCGGAGCGTTGATCTGTCGGGACAACCGTTGCCGCGCAAGCAGCGTACGGACGATCGCTACGAGTTGCTCGCCAAGTTTCAGGGCATCTTAAAGACGCTCGGATTCAACGGGATTGTCGTGCTGGTCGATCGAGTGGACGAACCACATCTGATCAATGGGTCGGTCGAACAGATGCGTGCCCTGCTATGGCCAATGCTCGATAATAAGTTCCTCAAACACCCCGGAGTTGGCTTCAAGCTTTTACTACCGATCGAACTTTCGCAGTACATTGACCGGGAAGACCGCGACTTTTACCAGCGAGCGCGACTGGATAAGCAAAACTTGGTGCCGTCGCTCGAATGGACCGGCGAGGCGTTGTATGACGTCGCTTCGGCTCGGCTCAAGGCTTGTGCGATTCCGGGCAGTTCACCCACGCTACGCGACCTATTCGATCCGGTCGTCAACGATCGTCGGCTAGTCGACGCTTTCCGCGGACTGCGGGTGCCACGACACCTATTCAAATTCATGTACCGCTTGATGGTGGCGCACTGCAATGCCCACACTGACGACGAGCCGAGTTGGTATATCTCCAGCGAGCAATTCGAGTCGGTGTTGGCGCTGTATAGCAGGGACCAGGATGCTTTTGATCGTGGTCTGCGGGCAGGCTGACGCGCATTGCTAGCACGTCTGGTGCGGTTCGTCTTGACCCTGATCGCCGAAGTTGCGAGACTTCGCCGCCAATGGCATCCCGAGGAATCGCCGGCGGTTTTCGCATCACGGCATCGCAACGTACACACCGCGTTTGGCCATGCAAGGAGGCAGTTATGGTTTCGCGAATGGATTGGTTGGCGGCTACGGTTTGCGCGGCGCTATTGCTCTCCGGATGTGGCACATCTAGTGAACCCAAACCTGGGGCCGAGACGGCAACATCGGACGCACGCGGCGCAGAAGCTGTAATCCGCGAGTTTCTTTCCGCGGTGAAAAAGGGGGATGACAAGCTAGCGTCGGAGCTCTTGACCCAGGTTGCCCGGCAAAAGACGACGGAAATGGAGATGGTGGTAGCCCCCCCCGGCAGTGACACTGCCAGCTTTAAGGTACTGGAATCCGAGATCGAAGGTAACGAAGCTCAGGTTGCCACGGATTGGACCGATTTGGACGCCGATGGTCGGCCGCGTACCGATCGTATCGTTTGGCTCTTGCGTCGCGACAGTGCTGATTGGCGAATTAGAGGCATGGCCACTCGTGTATTTCCGGATATGGCTCCAATCATGTTGAACTTCGAGGATCCGGAAGACATGCTTCGCAAGCAACAACAGGCTGAGGAGGAAATTGCGCGTCGAGACGCGCTGATCCAAGTCGACTCGAGCGAGGCCACTAACGACGGCGATCCGACAATACGCTAAAAGGGAGGCCCGGAAACCAAACTTCGGGTCTGCCAAAAATACGGTGATTTTGCCGAATTCGGTTGGTCCAGGCCCGTCAATGGCTGGCATGGAAATTACGTAAGTCTCGCGAGGCTTTCCGCTTATCATCGCGCCCCGCCGGTGGGTCCCGAAATGAAATTCGGGGCCCTTCTTCTTGCGCCCCCAATCCAGTGGACAGTCTTGAAACTTGTCCTATGGTTGAACAGCACACCGGGAGCAACTATCGCCCAAAATACCGGCGACTCGCATGACTCGCACATTATCCTGTTGCCGCTTGACAATGGGACCCACCGTGATACCTTAAGCAGCCTAGACTGCGTATCCAGAAGGATTTGTCTAATCGGAAAAACTTATAATACGGGCCCTTCTGCCTGCTAGCGGACCGCCTGTTTTTAAGAGTTTTCGAGGTACCTTCAGCCGAGTGCCGTCACGGTTGAAGCGGAGGACGTAGGACGGCATAACAAGCAAGTTTTTGTTTACGGACCCGTACGTTCCGGTATACCTGTAGGAGGATTCTAGATGAATCGCACGTTAGTTTTCGGGATCGCGTTGTTCTTCGCGATCGTCGGCCTGTCGCTGCTCGGCAGCGAGAAGACGGCCTCGGCCGGTCTGTTCCGTCATCACGGTTGTTGCGGCTGCGATTGCGGTGGCGCTCCGGCATGTGACGGCGGCAATTGCGGTGGTGCCGATTGTGGTGGCTGCCACGGTCGCCATCGTTGCCACGGCCGTCATCGTTGTCATGGCCGCAAGCGCTGCCACGGCTTGTTTGGCAAGCATCGCTGCTGTGGATGTGCCGGCGCCGCTCCGGCTTGCTGCGGCGCTGCCCCGGCTTGCAGCGGTAGCGAAGCTCCGGCGGCCCCTGAAGCTCCTGCAGCTCCCGAGGCTCCGGCCGCTCCGGCTCCCAGTGCCTGATAACGCGACCTTGTTGATTTTGCCTGGTGACTTGCAATGGTGCACGCTGGTCATTCGCAGTCACTAAGCTCGGAGGAGTTGAAGGCGCCTTTGGTCCAGGCGGATCGGCTCAACTGAGTAGAACGGCTTTAAAAGCCGGACCTCATTCCTTGAGGTCCGGCTTTTTTTGTAGAATCATGGTCGCGTCATGACGGTCTTTCGCGCCAAGTACACCCATCCCGCCGGTCGTCAAGCCAAACGCCTCGCCACGACGATGGAGGCATGCGGGCCATAGTGAATTCCCACCATACACATGACACGACGTTGGGTGATAAGAAGTTGACGATGACAGCACCGTCCGAAACGCAGACTCCGGAGCCGACGTGGAGCGTCGAGACCAGGACGTGGGTCAGTTTGCTTTTATTCGCGCATCTGTTTGCGGTGATTGTGGCCGTCTCAGCCTATACTCGACCAAGCGTTTTGCAAGAACGCCTGCACAACCTGTTCGAGACTTACCTCCGGAACCTGCATCTCACTGCACTGCCCACGAGCTATCCATATGCGAGGTTTCACCTGACCCATGCCGGCCCCACTGACGTCGACTACTCGATCGAAGTCGACGTCGAGCGAACAGACGGCTCTGCAGCGACTTTGACGCTGCCTCCAACTCCGCTTCAGCCTCTGATCCGATTCCGCCGCTATCAGGCACTGGTCAATGCCACCGGTACGCTGGCCTCTGGCGAGATGGGGGATGGGCTTACCAGCATTCTCCCTAAGGCGATCGCCGGATCGCTCCTGCGGCGTGAGAACGCTACCGGCGGCGTGATTCATATTCGTGCGCTCGGATTGGCCGATCTTGCTCAAATGGCCAGCCTGGCCGATGTTGCCCGGGCCGCCGAACAAAACGTGAGCAATGTCTACGAAGCCGAGGTGATCGTCAGCCGCGGCAGTGTCGAATTGCTACGCAAGTCGACCACTTTGGAAGTTGCTCCGGTCGAAGACAACGCAGCACCGCCGGCTCCCACACCGTCCCGATCTGCGCCCGCGGTACCAAGGAGCTCGCGGCCATGAGCCACCCAACCGGTTCCTATTTTGCTCGACTTTCGAACGGGTTTGGTACTGCCTGGACTCGTTTCTGGTTTATTCCCAGTGACCCTGCGACGGTATCTGCGATCCGTCTGCTTGCCGGGCTCGTTGTGGTCTACCTGCATGCCACGCTAACGTTTGACTTGGCGGCGTTCTTTGGTCCCGGCGGGATGCTGCCGGCAGTCGATATCTCGCCACTCGAGGGTAACACACTCTCGTACTTGAACTACGTCTACGGCACGACCGAGTTGTGGATTGTGCACCTGCTGGGACTGGCCGTCCTGGTGATGTTCGCCGCCGGTGTATGGACGCGAATCACATCAGTTTTGGCGCTCGTTGTGTTTCTATCGGTGGTCAATCGGGCGCCGATGATCACGGGACGTACCGAATCGATCCTGGCTATGGTAATGTTGTACTTGTGCGTCGCGCCCTGCGGCCGCAGATTCTCCGTGGATGCCTTGCTCGCCGCGCGTAAAGGCACTCTGTTGGGCGTGCCTCACGCGCCCCTTTCCACGACTGCCACCATTTCCACACGCCTGATCCAGATCCACATGGCGCTGTTGGTGGGAATGATGGGATTTTCGCAACTCGGTGGCGACGTGTGGTGGAACGGGGGTGGCATCTGGTTTTTGATCACGCGACACGAATCTCGGCTGGTTGATTTTACGTGGCTTGAAACGTCACCACTCGTCATCGATTTTTGGACCCATGTCGTGATTGCCTTCGAACTAGTTTTCCCGGTGCTGATCTGGGTACCACTGGCGCGGCCGCTCTTGCTGACGCTCGGCGTTATCGTCTGGACATCACTGGCGATGGTTACGGGCGACATCACGTTCGCCCTCATGTTGATGATCGCGAGCCTGGCGTTTGTCTCGCCCAGCGCCGTCGAAGCAATTCTTCATCGTGAGCGGCAGCCGCAGTCCAACGTCCGGCAGAAGGCCGTTTAGACAAGGACTCTTGCTGCCACGACCGGTAGGCCGTGCTGCACTTGCGGAGCGGCGGTTGCCATTTGTCTCCAACTCGTGCCACAATGGCACCAAGATGTGCAATTGTCATCCATACAATCCGCTCACCTGAAGGACGCTGCACCGATGTCCACTCACGCAAGCCGTCGTCATTTTCTCCGTCAGTGTGTCTTGGCTTCGACCGGAGTCTCAGTATGGGCTGCCAATGGTTCGACGCTTGTTCGGGCCATCGAACCCATCAAACGCAATGGCAAAAGCTTCTTCAAGTACAGTCTGGCGGCATACAGTTACCGAGATCTTCTGAAGGCCAAATCACCGAGTGAAAAACTAGAGCTGGCCGATTTCGTGGCGGACTGCGCGAAGATGGGACTCGACGGCACGGAACTGACGTCGTACTACTTTCCGGCCGATCCGTCGCCCGAGTTTCTACGAGACTTGCGACATAAATGCTTCTTGCTTGGACTCGATGTGTCTGGCACGGCCGTCGGCAATGACTTTTGTCATCCTCCCGGCGAAAAACGAGACGCCGAGATTGCCCACGTCAAACGTTGGGTCGATCACGCCGCAATTCTGGGCGCGCCAGTTATTCGCATTTTTTCCGGTCACCCGCACGGCACGGACGAAGACGAAGCCCGGAACTTGGCAGTGGCCGCAATCGAGGAATGCTGCCAGTACGCGGGAGAGCACGGAGTCATGTTGGCGTTGGAGAATCACGGTGGCCTGACCGCGACAGCCGACGGATTGCTGGCCCTGGTCAAGGCAGTGCAAAGTCCCTGGTTTGGCGTCAACTTGGACACCGGGAACTTCCACAGTCGGGATCCCTACGCCGAATTAGCACGTCTAGCGCCCTACGCGATCAACGTGCAGGTGAAGGTATCTATTTCGCCAGAAGGTGGTGGCCGCCAGCATGCCGATTTCGGCCGCTTGGCGCGAATCGTGGCCGACGCGGGGTACCGCGGCTATATCGTGCTGGAGTTTGAAGAGAACGAGAATCCGCGCGAGGCTTGTCCCCGATACGTCGATGAAATGCGAGCCGCCTTCGACGCCGCCTAACGACGCTACGGCCTTGGCCTCAGTGTGTCCGCAATTGAAAGCAGAAGACGCCGCGTCGAAGTCGTTTCTGCCGTCGAGTGTCGGTCCGACCGGTTCAGATTGCCTCGGATCACGGCGATCCGTCTATGCCCAAGCCGGTAAAGTATCCGCTGTGCGGATAGCCGTAGAAGAACATCGCCGGAGCCGGGAATTTCTCCGCGTAACCTGGGTAGACTTCCCGCACCTTGATGTTGCCATCGCGGTCGCGGAAGACATAGTTTTGCTGCATCGTGCCGCGGACATATCGCGGCGGATGTTGCTGCTTCTCACGCTGCATACGCTGAAAAATCTTCCCCGCTTGCGACGAAGGTGCACAGAGAGCCAGGGCAACGCCCACGAACAATAGACGAAAGGACCAACGATTCATCGCCATGTGTCTCCCAGCGGCAGCAGGGGCTACCCGCGAAGGCCTGTAGGGCCGTGACAACGCATGCCCGGCTCGTACCAGTATCTTCGGCCGGTCAACTCCCCACGTGCGAGTTGGATGGTCCAATTGACGCGGGCCGACCAAATTGACGCACTGCTAGCAAGACTTATTCCGTCTTTGCCGGGCGTCGGCTTTCTTCCAGCCCCAGTCGCTTCATCTTCTTGTAGAGCGTGGTGCGGTTGATACCGAGGATTTCGGCCGTCGCAAAACGGTTCCAATCGTTACTTTCGAGAACGTCAAGAATGATCCGCCGCTCGGGACCGGCGAGCGCCTCCTTGAGCGTCCGTCCGGCGACAGCATCAGAACTGGACGGCCCGGCCGCCGCCACGGTACGCGGCAGATCATCAAGATCGATCACGTCCGACTTGCCTAGCAAGACAGCTCGTTCGACGACGTTTTCCAGTTCGCGCACGTTGCCAGGCCAAGCATACCGCTGCAAGGCAGTCAGGGCGTCTTGCGTGAAGCCGTGCACTATCTTTCCGGCTTCCTCACAAACGTCGTCAAGGAAATGTTTGGCTAGAAGCGGAATGTCCGAGATCCGTTCTCGCAGCGGGGGCAATTCGACGTTGATTACGTTGACACGATAATACAGATCCTGGCGAAAGCGGCCTTCGCTCACGAGCTTCGTCAAGTCCTCGTTGGTAGCCAGAATCACTCGTGCGTCCACGTGCTGGGTCTTGTTGCCACCGACGGGCTCGAACTGAAACTCCTGCAGCACGCGAAGCAGTTTGACCTGCATCGCCGGACTGGCGGTTCCTATTTCGTCTAGGAAAATCGTCCCGCCATCTGCCAGCAGGAACTTGCCTTCCTTTTCGCCAGTGGCACCAGTGAACGAGCCCGCCACATGGCCGAACAGCTCGCTCTCGAGCAATGTTTCCGGCAGGGCGCCACACGCCACCTCGATGAATGGTTTGTCTCGGCGTGCGCTTCGGCGGTGAACTGCGCGGGCCACAAGAGATTTACCCGTGCCGCTCTCACCGGTGATCAGGACCGTGGCTTTAGTGTCGGCCACCGAGTCGATCATGTCATAGACTCGCAACATGCGGTGGTCGTGACCTACGACATTTTCCAGCCCAAACCGCAGATCGAGTTGAGCCTTGAGATTCTTATTTTCCTCCGTGATTCCGCGCTGGGCCAACGCACGCTCGATCGCCATTTCGAGCTCCTCATCGATCAGTGGCTTCGTGAGCAGGTCGAAAGCACCGGCGCGAATGGCCTCCATGGCCGTGTCGACGGTGCCGTAGCCGGTGATAAAGATCACGGTGCTATCCGGCCGCCGCTGGCGGCATTCGGACAACAGATCGAAGCCATCGCCGTCGCCCAAGCGGATATCCAGTAGGATCAGATCGTATTGTTTCTTGGAAATTGCGGCCTGGGCCGCGGCAAAACTGTTGGCCACATCGAGGGCATACCCTTTTTCCCGAAGCCAGTCGGCCATCGATTCGAGGACAAGTCGATCATCGTCGACCAGAAGCAGCGACCCCTTGCTCATTGGAACTCCCAAGTCTGGAGGGCACAAATAACCGGCCGGTGGACACCCGAATGTCAGAGCAAGCCGTTGTGCACGGGCAGTAGATTCGGCAAATTTGGCACGATCCGGTACCGAGCGATTTGTGCGTCCTGCAAACGCGGCGAAAACCCAACACGACGCAGTCAGTTTGTGGCGCACTTGGTAGGCGTCGTGAAATATCTACGTCACGGGAAAGGTGTCGTCAAAAAACGACAACGGGTGTGGTGAGCGCCATGTTCACTCGTCGCATTGAGTACTAACCAAAGACCAATGGGTTATTTGTTTGGACGTACGTTGTCGCCAAACAACAAATCACGGTGTTTTAAGCGAATTGCACGTGCAAATACACGGGCTTCTTCGCACATCCCCAAGAACGATGAGCTACGGGCGCAGTGACGATTGTCGTGCTGACCCTGCGCCATGGCGCATTCTGACGATAAAGTAAGCGCCGCACGCTCGGGGGGGGACTTTTCCGCACCAACAACGCGGGTATCATTAGCTTGGGCCGGCTGGAGACCCCCAGACTCAAGCCGAAGTGGTGGGGCAGGTTTCATTCGATGTCGGCGCTTGGTTCCGCTAGCCAAGCCGCTCCTTCGACTACACGTTCCTGGAGATACTATGAGTGTCAAAGTGTTAGTGGCAGATGACCACGAGGTGGTGCGAACTGGCCTAGCGAGCCTGTTATCGGGGTCGAATGTAAAGATCGTGGCCGAAGCTGCCGATGGCGCTGAAGCTGTGAAGCTGGCGATGAAGCACAAACCCGATGTCGCGCTGTTGGACATTCGCATGCCCGGCACCGACGGCTTGGAAGCGCTCGACAAAATACATCGCCAACTTCCGAACACGCGGGTCATTATGCTCTCGACGTACGACAACCCCACATATGTAGCTCGCGCCGTCGCGTTGGGGGCCTGCGACTACGTCCTCAAGGGTGCCAGTCGGCAGGAACTGATCTCAACGATCACCGGTGCCGCCGAAGGCAAGGCCCCCTCCAGCAAAGGCGAACTCCAAAGGGTAGCCGGTGCAATGAGCAAGAATCCCAACGGCAACAAGCAGGACGTGCCTCTGACGACTCGTGAGACACAAGTGTTGCGACATGTGGCGTTGGGTCTGAGCAACAAGGAAATTGGGCGTTCGCTCTCGATCAGCATCGAGACTGTCAAGGAACACGTGCAAAACATCCTGCGAAAGATTGCGGTTACCGACCGCACGCAAGCGGCAGTTTGGGCCGTGCGCAAAGGATTGGTTTGACCACACGCACGTCAAATAAGATCCGCGTTCACGTCAGTTCGCTCGGGGATGGGCGCGCTCATAGGCCGCCCGCAGTCCGGCCGTACTGACGTGCGTGTAGATCTGTGTTGTCACCAGGCTCTTGTGACCCAACAACTCCTGTACGCTACGAATGTCGGCACCTGCGTCGAGCAGATGCGTGGCAAAACTGTGGCGCAGCGTATGAGGCGTTGTACGGTGATCAAGTCCCGACGTCTGCAGGTGTTTTTCCAGCAGGCGTCCAACACTTCGAGTCGTCAGGCGTCGGCCGAACTTGTTGATGAAGACCGGAGCTTGCGGGCCCTTTTTTTCCTGTGATGACAATTCCCTCACTGCCAGCCAATCGTTGAGGGCAGACACGGCGTATGAACCGATCGGGGCGACTCGTTCGCGTCGTCCCTTGCCGCGCACTCGTAGCGCTCCGGCCGGCAGGTCGAGGTCGCCATCGTTCAGTCCGGCTAGCTCGCTGACTCGCAGCCCCGCTGAATACAATGTCTCCAGAATCGCGCGGTCGCGAAGCCCAAGTGGTTCGCCGGCGGGCGGAGCGGCCAGAAGTCTCAAGATCTCGTCCGACGAAAGGAAGTGAGGCAATGATCTTGGTTTGCGTGGATTGCGAAGCGGCTTGGCCGGATTGGCTTTCGTCCAGCCTTCGCGCTGTCCAAATCGGAAGAAACTTCGCATCGAAGCGAGTCGCCGAGCAATCGTGGTCATTGCGTAGCCGGCCTCGTGCAACGCCGCGATGTAACCGCGCAACTCGACGGTGCCAACCTGCTCGGGCGCGGGCATACGACCCTGAAGATCACTAAGATACTCGACGAGTGCCTCGAGATCCTCGCGATAACTTTTCGTCGTTAGGTCCGACGCATTGCGTTCGACGCACAGGTACTTCAAGAACCGGTCGACGGCTGCTTGCATTGCGGTTGCGAGGGTAATCAGCAATTGCCGGTATTATTCGTCGGTGTCGGCGTCACTTGGAAGCGGGAGGTCGAAACGCCGCACGCCTGCCGGCGCCTTGCGAGATTCCTGACGGATCTTTTGGCTCAGGACGGCAGCATCGTACCAGGTAAAGCTTAGTTCTGGATTCGAGGCATAGCGTCCCAGCACGCGCAGGGTCTCGGCACGACTCGTGTCGTCGTACAGAAAAACGTAGCGCTCAGCACCTTTGACCAAGGCCAGGACGTTGATGTCTTGATTCACTGCGAGGCTCCTTCCAGTGCACGGCAGGCTTGCAGGCGAGGTCAGCTGCTTGCCGCTCTCACCCAGTTATTCCAACCCTACTTATCGGCGATTCGACACGCGTTTCACGACTCGCGTTTTTCAAGGCCTAAAAAGCGGTCATCGGTACAACCGTCCGGCGTGCAATTCCGTTTGAGATTCATGTCAGCGCTGTGCGACCGCGGAATCCGCGCTGACTCGAAGCGACATGCTACGTGGAGTAGCCGGGCTGCTTACTTTGCTGGCGCAGGCGTTTTGCCAAGACGATCGACAGCAACGCAGGCGAACCGGCCGCCGTCGTGGTCTCGCTCCATCAGCAATCGATTCGAACCGAGAGGCGTTTGGAATTTTCCGGTCGTTCCGAGCGGCCTAGCAATTTCGGGCTATGCCGCATTTGACGATCGTGACTAAACTAGATCTCGCATGCTGGCAAGCCCTAACGGCTCGCGACTCGCGAATGCTTCGCCATAGGACGTGCCGATCGACCAACCCCAATAGGCGGCCTGATCGCGGAGCCGGTCGAGAAATGTCGGTGGGGCCATTGGACGACCTGTGATGAACTGGCTGCGATAGCACTGGATGCTCGCCAGCTTCTTCTCCCAGGTCCTGCTGATATCGAGTATGAAGGCAGGTTTCTCGACCAACCGCAGATGCACACAGTTATAGTAGAGAATTCGAGAAGGATGATGCGGTTCACCCGGTATATCCGTCTTTGTAAGCTTCGACCAGAAGCGAGCTGCCTCGATAAGTTCTACGGCCGCCATGTGGTCGGGATGGGCATCGACCCAATAGGGGCTGAACAGCAGGCGGGGTCTCAGCTTGCGGAACACGGCGGCCAAAGCGGCTCGAGCTTCCAGTGATGCTTGCACGCTCCGGTTGGGTAGCCCCAAGTTTCCGCGCCAATCGAGGTCAAGAATTGCCGTGGCCGCAGCCGTCTCCTGAGCGCGAGTTTCAGGGCTTCCAAACGGTGTTGGTTCGCCATCGGTCAGGTCGAGCACCCCCACGCGGTAGCCCTCAGCCTTGTACTGCGCAATCGCTCCGCCCATTCCCAGTTCGGCGTCGTCGGGGTGCGGTGCCACAACCAGCACATCGAGTGGGGCAAGCTTGTCAATCAGCATTCCGTAGCTCCTGGTTCCGTTTCAATGCGGCTTGGACATATGCCTGTTGGACCGGCGTCAACTGCTCGATGAGTTGGGTTGCGAATTGGGTAGACTCGTCGAACTGCGCGCCACCAGCTGACGGCGACTTGACTGCGGGGCCACTGAACGACGCCGCTACCATGCTGTCAGCCAGCAGGCAGGCACTCCGCAGGTCGGCGCCGGCGAAGTTCGCGCCGTCAAGATCCGCACCACGGAAGCTTGCCCCCTGGAGGCAGGCGCGTTCAAAATGAGCATTCGACAGATTCGCGCCATCGAAACAAGCACCGACCAGACTGCAGTCAGAAAAATTGGCATCGCGTAATACAGATCTTTCGGCTCGAAGACCTGCTAAGTCGCGCCCCTCGGCTACCAGACCCAAGAGCTTGCGACGGCGTAGGTCCCGGCCCGTAAGAATGGCCGCGGCTTCTCCTTTTGATATTCGACTGGCGATATATCGTTGCTCGCGCCAGGGATCGGCACCATTGTGATAGCCCGCCGTCCGTTCCCAATATCCAAGGCGATCTTCGGCCAGAAGTTCAATTCGCGAAAGCCATTTCAGGCTCTTGTAGAAATACCGCTGCGGCACGATTAGCCGTACCGGCCCACCATGCTCGGTTGCGAGCGGCCTTCCCTCCGCCTCGAATGCGACCAGGCAATCGAGTGACAATGCCTGATCCAGAGCAAGTGAGGTACTGTGGTTGCGCTCCGTCCGAGCGACAAACGATACGAAACGTGCCCTTTTTGTTGGCTCTACGACGGTGATCAGATTGACCAGCGGCACACCCTGAAAGCGCACCGCAAGTTTCGACCAGCGAGTCACGCAGTGGATGTCGACAACCAGCTCGCGTTTTGGCATCGCGAGCAGTGCATCCAGCGAGAATACGCGGGGACATTTGACCTCACCATTGACATCCATGCTCCAGGATTCATTGAGCGAATGTGGGGCGCGTTCACCAACAAGCGGCCATTTTCCCGCTGCGACTTGTTGCTGTCCCGGTGGCAACGACGTACGAAAAACTTGACTCATTCCAATTTTCGGCTCCGCGCTGACTGCCGTTTGTGGTTACTCAAACTCGGCTTCCAATCTAGAATAGCCGCATTGTCGGAATTGAAGCGGCAGTCAAAACTCTTTCTGGGTATCGGGACGATGCCTTCGTTTGAATTTGCATGTCCCCATTGTAGTTGGCGGTTTCGATTGGAAAATCGGGCTACCAACGAGCTGGTCGCATGCCCGAAGTGCGGGCAATCGCTGGCGATACGCGACGAGTTGCCGGCTACCCGGTCCGAAGAAACCGCCAGCGGTGACGATGTCGGGGAATCGTCGGCCCTCGATTTTATTCAACCCACGCTTTCGATCGGAACCGGCCGCACGTCCCGAAAAGTCCGAATAGAGATGTCCGCCAAAGAGTTGAATGCGGACGAAGCCGTCGAGAATACAGCGGGGAGGCCCGCTGAAAAACGCGCCGTGCGGACCTTGAGCCGCGAGGAAAAAACACGCCGCCGTCAGCGACGTAGTACGATCCTGATGGCTGGCGGACTCGCCCTGCTGATTATTGCATTACTCTTGCTCAGCCGAATGTAACTGTCGGAGCCGGAGCCTCCTCCCGTTCAGATGCCGATCTGCTGCCCTAGACGATAGATTTCCTCGGCGTCGAGCACGCGATCGTGATCAGCAAACAGCTCGCGAATCGCCGCTTTGTGAATTTTCATTTTCGTGCCACCGACTCCGATTGCGCCGTAGCATGTCATCCCCTCACGCTCAACAGCACGGTCCATGACCTCGACACCAGCAAGTCCCAGAGGTGGCACGGCGCTTAGATCAATCGCGACTTCCAGAGTTTTGCTTTGCGACCGTGCCGAGATAGTGGCCAATTCCACACCTGGCGCGCACGGCCGCAATGACGATTTGAGCATCTGCCAACGGTTCGATTGCCGCATCGGCCGAGCGTAGTTCCAGAGGTCTCAATTCGGCATCGGGAGTTTGTTCCAAAACGGCTTGGCAGACCGCCTCGGCGCGTGCCCTGTTCCGAGATGCAACCCGCACACGGGTGCCTTCCATCGCCAGCAGTCGCACGACGCGGGATCCTACCGGCCCCGTGGCCGCGAGCACGACAGCTTCAGCGCCTTGCAGCCGGCAATGCCGTGCGGCACTCAACACAGCAGCCGCGGCGGTCGTATTGGCCCCATTAGAGTCAAGCATTACCGAGACACGCATTGGCCCGAAGAACGTTTTCTTGATCTTTGACAATAGCTCTTCGCCAGCTGCGACGTCCGAACCGCCCACGAACAGAGCTGTGTATTTGAGGTCATCTATGCCACGGGTAAAAATCGCACCGAAGACGAGGTCGCGAACCTGTTCGGCCTGCACGCCACCGTAGCGCAGTAGCTGATCGACGTCGGCGTCGATCGCAACGACGCCGTCGAAAACACTGGGCTGGGAGTCCGTATCCAATTGCACGAGAATTCTAGGCTTGCTCACCGCGGCGTACTCCCTGGCAGGCGGCTGGACGCGTGAATTGCATGAAAAAGAGCCCACGGGCCAAAAATCGGCCCGTGAGCTCACCGCTGTTCTCGGCAGACATGACCTTTAGTCGGCGTCGACACCAAAGCTAGAAGCCTCGGAACGGATGGGCGGCCTGGTCCTTCCCTGCAAGCATTTCCTTTACGTTTGGCTTACCCTGCATTGCACTGGAGATGGCGTCCTTCGTAGCTTGGTAGTTGTAGTCGTAAATCTTCTTGTCTTCTTCGGCGGCAGGATGGATGAACACACCGCAGACAATGACAAGGTCCTCAGCGTCCTTCTGCGGAATCACGCCGTCGGCAACCGAATCGGCAACCGCCTTGGCGACGGCCGCCTGAGCCGGACCGAACATCTGCACGGCCTGCTTCATACCTTTGATCGTGACTTTCGTGATCATCACGGTCGACGGCTTGACGGCCAGATTCGGCGTCAAAACGGCCAACAAGTTCGTGTGTCCTTCGCTCTGACGAGCCAAAGCATTGGCGAATGCGACACCCACCGGACCATCCTTGCTACCGATCAACAGGTCGATATGGGCGATTTCATTGCCTTCGCCGACCAACGCCTCGCCAATGAACATGGACATGATTCATCTCTCCATCTCTAGCTAAATTGCACGAGAGGTCTGCGCCTGAAGTTAGGCAGCTCGCCTCGACTGGTAGCTCAACGCAATACTCTTCGGCGGGCGTGCCACACAAAACACGTTCCGCAAGCCGCGTGGTGGCTTAAATACCGACCGAAGCTCACAACGATAGCAAACCAACCGCGCTTTTCAAGCACCCCCATCAGGACTGGATAAATTGCGCGAAGTTTCTCGGTTAGGAGGGTTGTGATGGGCTGCAGGCCGCGCTATGCTAGCAGGCCTTACCTATGTGCTCGGTTTCGCCTGAGCGGTACTTCGGCAGAGTAGCCGAGCCGTCAAGGGGCTCTCTTTCGAAATCGACGCATGCCAGTTGTTCTCCGACGCGGAACGCGGAGCAACTTGGTTCTACTTGGATTATGCAACAGGAGATTGCACAGACATGCTTGGAAGCCTGATCGTACTCTGCGCCGGAGTGACTGCGGCCATGAATCCCCCGGCGGCTGAGTCAACAGCTACCCCTCCCGAATTGCACGCCATTGAGGCAAGAGTCATCGAGAAGACCAATGCCCAACGGATTCGACACGGGCTACGTCCGCTCGCTGTCGATCGGCGGCTGATCCAATCAGCACGGCGCCACGCGGCCTGGATGACCAACAACCGCTCGATGGTTCACACGAACCAGGCAGTCGCGGAAAACATCGCAATGGGGCAGCGTTCTAGCGGCGAAGTAATTAACGCCTGGATGAACTCTTCCGGGCACCGGGCGAACATCCTTAACCCTGGACATACTCGGATCGGCGTGGCAGCGTTTACGACGCCTGGAGGCACCATCTACTGGTGCCAGCAATTCTTGCACTAGTCCGCTTGAACGAGAACAATGCCGGCGTGCAGCCGGAATTGACCATCGTTGGTAGCAGTGCTCGAGCCGCGGCATATTCCGCCGCGCGCTCGGGCTTTCTCGTACACGCCGGCGACTTATTTGCCGACGCCGATCTCTGCCGTGTGGCCGATGTCACTCAAGTCGTTGACTATCCGGCTGGGCTTGGCCGGGTAATTGACGGCGTGCAATCAGGTAGTTGGCTATACACAGGAGCCTTGGAAAACCATCCTCGCCTGGTCGACGACTGGGCGTGTCGTCGACCTTTGCTGGGAAATGACGGTGCCGTCTTGCGGGCTGTTCGCGACCCGCATCGTTTACTAAGCACCCTAACGCGGCATGGTCTCCGCTTTCCGAGCTTTACCCGCGATTCGACCGGCATCCCGCCGGACGGCTCGTGGTTGAGCAAGCCCATACGCTCCGCTGGCGGCATTGGCATTCAGCGATGGCGAGGCGGCCGCCACGCGTCACGGCGCGCGTGCTATTTCCAGGAGTATATTCCGGGGACTCCCCATAGCGGTGTCTACGTTGCGGATGGGCGAAGTGCGATTCTCCTGGGCGTTACCGAGCAGCTCATTGGTTGCCGTTGGGCGGGCGCTAGCAGCTTTCGCTATTGTGGATCGCTCGGCCCAGTGCAGCTTGGCCCCTTGGTGACTGAGCAATTTCTCAGGATCGGCCAATCGTTAACCGCGGAGTTCAGTCTCCGCGGATTGTTTGGCGTCGACGCGATCATCAATGCAAGGGGTGTCTGGGTAGTGGAGGTCAATCCTCGCTATACAGCATCCGTGGAGATTCTAGAGCGGTCTTTCGACCTGCCTGGAATTGCCCTACATATTGCTGCCTGCCGAGAGGGTGCATTGCCAAACCTGAGCGACCGACCGGAAGTCAAATTCTGCGGCAAGGCAGTCCTGTTTGCTCCACGGCGGCTTGAGCTGGCAGAGAGTTGGTCTACTTGCTTTGAAGCGGTCGAATGTGATGGATGGCCGACTCTCGCTGATATTCCACGCGGCCAAATGACCGTCGAGTGCGGCTGGCCCATTGCAACTGTGTTCGCGGTAGGCAGTAATTCGAGGGCCGTGCTGGAAGCGCTTCGCGACCGTGCAACGCTCTTGCGTGCCCTTTGCCAAGCTGGCTAAGGGCAAGTCAACTGTCTGCTCAGTATCTGTCGGCGCACGTTACTCGCCAAGAATGTAACTTTGACCAAGTCCTCGAGCGGCCGGCGGAACACGTCTACCGGCCGCTCGAAGTTGGAATACGTTAACTTAAATCACCGATCAGCGAATCCAGCAAGGAATCGTCGAGACCGAGATCATCGGCCAGTTGATCGACCGCCTGCAAAAGCTGCCGGGTGCGAGGCGTGTCGGCCGCGGCCAGGTGCGTGAACACCGTGGCGATCGGGCCGCTGTTCAGGTCCACGCTGGCCAGTCGCGAGGCGATCCAGCCCGGTACGTTCGGCAGGCTGGGCGTGGCATGAATAGCCAGGGCCGAAGCCACGGCCGAACCAGTCCCATCGCTGCTGCTGGTGGCCACCGACGGCGACGCTACGGGAGCGGCCGGTGGAACCCAGTTGATCACGCGGGTCAAAAAGCCACCGTTGTTGCGGGCGACAATCTGGTCGGCCGCGTTCACGAACTTGTCCTTGTTGAAGTCCGTGATGTTGGTGACCGGCAATAAGAAGCCCGTGTTGTTACGAGCGTAAATCTCGTCGCCTGCGTTGGTGGTGACCAGCGTTGGCGGCTCGCCGGTGAAGTTGTCGCCGATGCGGTTGCCGTAGAAGAACACGTCGCTGGTGGTCAACCCCGTATTGGTCCAGTTGCCACCGACCGTGTCGTTTCCTCGGACCACCACCTGCAGCCACTCGTTGGCAACGGCGCTATCGGCCCAGATGATTTCCACCCGGTCCGAACCACCGGCACCCGCGCCCGGCCGGATCGAAAAACCGGTCGGAGCCGGAGCGTTCGCCCAGAGGTTGGGCATGTTGTTGGTGCCGACCTTGAAGGTGAAGTCGGACAGCGACAAATTGCCGGGCTCATTGGTGACATCGATCATGATGCCATTGATACCCTTGCTGTAGCTGGTAAACGCCGTGGTTGGCGCGGTTCCCACGCCGTTGAAGGCCGCCTTGTCCGTGGCGATCGCCGCGTCGTCCGAGGCGCTGATGGCGGGCGTGTTGGCGTCGTAGCTCGAATTGTTGTAGAAGATCTGCTGACCCACGACAGTCATGGGTGTCACAGAAGTGCCGGTGTACGTCAGCACCACGTCGTTCCCGTCGCCCGCGGTGTAGGACACCGAATAGCCAGACGTAACGCTGGAGAACGTACCGGAGACGGCATCGGCCCCATCGTTGTTGATGATGGTCCACTGCTGGCCCACCGTGGGCGTGAGAGCCGGACCGGCACTTACGTTCAGATTCGCTCCGCCAAGACTGACAGTGCCGGTGACGTTTAGTTCTGAATTGACGACGCCCTTGGCGACGACTTCGTCGAACGTCAAGCTGAATGGGACATTCGAAGCGCCATTGATTAAGCCTTCGTCGCCAAGGACGGCGTAACCCATGACCTTCGTGAGATCAAAATTGCCGCTTGGTCCGAGCGAAAAAGGGATCCCCGGGGCGGCCAGATTCAGTGTCAGAGTTGAATAGGTCGTCGAACTCATACCCTCGGTCGAAAAGGTGAACAACGCGATCTGACCCTCGGTGTCGGCCAGACCAAAGATGAAGGCCTTGGCTTGATTTCCTGCCCCCAACTTGACCTTGATGTCCAGGTGCGAGTAGTCGCTAATATCTACGGGGTCCAGAATATACGTACCCGGGTTGTTGGGATCCTCGTGGTTTAGCGTGTTGTAGGCGACGTTTAGAGGGCCATTGAGGGCACCGTTGGCGATTTTCAATTGCCCGCCGCTCTGATTGACCTGCCCGGAGGGGAAGCTACTACCGTTGGGTTCTGTGGTAGTGCCGTTGTCCGGGACCGGTGGAATAACGCCGAAGGGGAAGTCGCCTACCTCTTCGTCGAAAGAAAACAGCGTCGTGCTGCCAGACTGACCAGTAAGTCGGGCATCGAAGGTGCCGGAACTATTGAGGTTAACGTCTCCGGTATCCATAACGTCCGAAAATGGCCCGACATACGAGGGCGGAGCGCCTGGGCCGTCGACGATAAAGAAGCTGTTTGGGAAACCAGGCTGGAGGCTGCCCGTGCCTGTTGTCACCACCGAATCGCCAGTCTTGGCGTTCCCTTGAAATACGCTGTTGTTGCCAACACTGATTGCGATGCCATTGCCGGTAAGTGTTGGCCGGTCGATCTGCACCAGGTTTTGTTCGGCCACCGGCGTCGTTTGGTTGATGCGGATTCCAGTTTCGAAACCGCTAATCGTTGTTGTGCCCCCAATCCCAAAATTGACTGCGTGCGTTGGATCTCCCGCGTTATCCGCCAAAATGCCGACAGATCCACTGACACCAACGCCGGGACCCGTAATCGTCGTGCCGGCAAAGATCGGCAACAAGAGATTGTCCACGGTCGTATTCTCGATCAGGGCACCGATCTTCGCATTGATCGACTCATACCCGATCACCACCGGTTGGCTGTGATTGAGATAGAGGCCCGTACCGCTGTTGGCCGGGCTGGTATAGATGGCTTTGTTCGCGTCGAAGCCGGTGAACTGGGCATCCGACGACAGAATGAACGAAAGATCGATTTGGCCGTCAGCGTTCGTGACCGAGTAAGCCCTTTGAACCGCGTCGGTTACAGTGTTGCGCAGGATGCCAGTTCGGTTTCGCGAAAGGCTGTTATCGCCGAATGAGGCAGGACCAAGCACTCCCGTCTCAATCCCCACGCCGACGTCTGATACAGAACTATCGCGTACATCACCGCCGTCATGATTCTGCAGCAAAATCCCGATGCGATTCAAATCGCGGGAACCAACTTCGCCGACGTTGCTGACCGTCACATTACTAATTCTATTGGTACGAATATTCGTACCGCTCAGGCCCGACAGCGTGATACCGTGCCACCAGGTATTGGTAACCGTCACGTTATGTATCGTGATGTACGTCGTTGCATCGTCACCGCCCATGTTGCTGGGCGCCAGAGTCCCGTTGTGAAGCGTGCTGTAGTCACTTCCGTTCTGTTGTGTGTAGAGCGTCGTGATACCCTGATGGTAGTTGAGCGTGCCCGCCAGGGAGCCATTGCCATTGCCATCGACCGTTAAATTCTCGATGGTTACGCTGGGCGAATAAATGATGATGCCCGAGTGTGTGCCGACGCCAAAATCCTCGGCATTTGCGTGGCTTGAAACCGCCTCGGGAACGATCAACGTGGGGTTCACCCCCGTCGAACCCTCAACATGGATGGGCTTGTCGACGACGATGTCCGACTCCTGGTAGGTACCCGAAAGAATCGTAAGAGTTCCCGTGTTGGAAGTGTTGGCAATTGCGTCGTGAATCGTTGCCGCTCCCGGCTGGCTCGTGCCTTCAACCGTTCCAAAGGCGTCGAAGCCGTACTCAGCAATTACGGCGATGTTGTCGTCGACTTGACTTTGCACATAGTCGCCGATCTGAACAGGCTGGCCGGGATTATCCAGATTAACCCAGTTATCGTTGACATAGACTGAAAAGACCAGCATCTTGCGGTCTTCCAAGACCTCAAGTCCCACCAGTTTTCTGTCGCGGCGATCCAATGAGGACGACGGCCTGATTAGATGGCCGGGGGCTACGAGCCGGTCGAAAAACGAGTCTCGGTTCATGGAGATGGGTCCCTGTACCAATGTTGCGGTTGGCGGCGAGTGCACGTGACATCTGAAACGTGGGTCCTCCGCGCGGCGCTCGGGGTTTGCTCCCACTTTCAACCGGTTATTTAACCCTCTGGATTTTGATGATGTCAATTGTCTTTCCGGATTTTTCTCCAAAAATGCAGGGGTCGGCAAAATCCATATTACTCCAGCGACGCCTCGGCACGCTCGTTGGGTTTGGCGGCGAAGCAGAAGCTACCCCGAAAAGCCCAGCGTCCTAGCCGTGCCAAGTTGATATCGCAGTTTGCCACTAGCCATTGGCGGCGTCGTCGTTGGCGGCCAGAGACGGCGATTCGTTATCGTTGCCGGTTCTCCAATTTCGACCGGCAAGTTGTGGCTGAAAGTCGCGATCGCCGGCAAGGTTTGCGATTTCCGAGAGGAACCGTTTTGTCAGGTCCTGTAAGACGGCCTTATCCCCTTCTCGCCCAAAGTACCCGGAAAGATCGATCGGCTCTCCAACCGTGACGTGGGCCCTGCCCGCCATCCACAGGCTTCCCAAGGCGGTTCCGTCGTACGGTACACCGCTTACAAAGCAAGGTACGACTTTCACGCGGGCTCGCAGTGCGATCAGGGCGGCGCCGGAACGCCCCGGCAAGAGAAGTTCGTCGGTTATGTTGACCCGCCCTTCGGGAAACAGCCCCACTAGGCCTCCCTGCTGCGCCAAACGAATCGCCATCTTCGTCGCCGCGGTATCAACGCCGGCTCGATTGACGGGAATCGTGTCCACGGCCCGAAACGCGAACGAAAGTACGGGCATTTCATAGTATTCACGGGCTACCATCCAGTGCACAACTCGATCCGTGCACAACTGGATGATCATGGGGTCGACTCCGCTAATATGATTGCAGACGATCAAAGCCCCCTCACCGTCGGCCACCGGAAGTGGTCCGCTGATGGTTGCCCGCCAGAGAATTCGTGCCAGCAAGAGATTGAGAAAGCTCAGAGAGGCTTGAAAGAACGTGAACTTCGTTCGGCGCCAACTCCGACAGACCCACACCACAAGCACTAAGAACAATGCCACCGCCACGCCAGCCGCAATGTTGGTCGGTCGATCCATGCTTGTTGCAGACGCCCTAGGAGTTGGCAGACACGTTCGCTAAAAGACTATAACGTGCTGGCTGATGCCAAGCGAGCGCAGCACGAATGTTCGCCGCCTGAGCGACATGCTGCGGCCTGGAATGTCAACGCAAAGGGGGAGGCATGATCATCGGCGTCGTAAGTGACACGCATGGGCACTTAGCCTACACGCAACAGGCAGTTCGAATGCTGGAGAGTTTCGACGTCAAACAGGTGCTTCACTGCGGTGATATCGGCTCACCACGAGTCGTCCCGCTCTTCAATCGCTGGCCGACGCATTTCGTCTTTGGCAATGTTGATTTCGACGCGGAGTACTTGCGGGGCGCAATCGAAGAGGCCGGCCAGACCTGCCACGGGCGGTTCGGTGAACTCGAACTAGCAGGCCGGCGGATCGCGATTGTGCATAGCGACGATCAGCAGCGTTTTCGTGACGTTGTCGGTTCAGGAAGGTATGACCTAGTCTGCTACGGACATACGCACCAAGCCGAACAGCACCGAGAGGCCGGTACGTTGGTTCTCAATCCGGGAGCGCTTTACCGCGCAGCCACATTGCCTGGCTGTGGTTGAGTTGCTGGAGATGCGTGTGACACACGTTCCGCTATAGATGACGCGCGATCACCACGGAAATTCAGCCGGCCAGCCTGGTGATGCGATTGATCGGCAACACAATCTGTGATTCGGCCGGCCGGTACCGATACTGCATCTGATATGCATCCTCGGTAGTGTCATCATAAAAGTCCTTGAGGACCGACACCGCGCGAAAGCCAATGCTGCGAAAGAATAGCTGCGCCGCCAGGTTGGTCTCACGAACTTCCAACAGGATCCGCGTGCGGCGTTGCGCCGAGAGCTTGCCTAGCAGTTTGTTCAGCATCTGGCTACCAGCGCGGCGGCGGCGATACTCTCGTGCAACCGCAAAGTTAAGTAGATGCAAACGAGTACGGTGCAACTCGTAAATCATGAAACCAAGCACACGTTCATCATGCTCGGCGACCATGCCGATGCAGTTTCGCTGACGGAGACAGCGAATGAAATCCTCTTCGCTCCAGGGGAATTCGAATCCCTGATTTTCAATTTCCAGGACTTCAGCCATGTCGCGCCGGATCATCCAACGGATGTGAACACGCAACTGCTCTTGCTGCTGGGGACTCATGTCGGCCTCCTGCCTTCGAACGGCACACGCCCGGAGTTTCTCGGCTATGTGGACTCGTTCTGCTTAATCCCTTTTGTCCGCGACAGCCAAGACCCGCGCGGAACCCCGGTTTCGTCGTCGCGCGAGGTACAGTACCAAATCACACTTCGCCTGCCAAGGTGAGCTAAACGACTGTGGCATCAAACGTTAGCTCGCGGTCGATCAGATTCCGTCGCTGGTCTGAGTCTTGGTGCTGCGACGAACTCCTAATCTTGGAACGAATTTTTGGCCCTGAGTTGCCTTTGCTCATCCATTTATCTTCTATCGGCAATGGGTTCGTGGCGCCTTGCGTACGAAGTCTTCAGCTTTCAAACGCTTTCAAGCTAATGGGCGCGTAATGGGTTGCGTTGCCAAACGTCCGATTCTGGTTTGGGAATTACTGCTGACACGGTACCCGTCTCGGCCTTGAATACCGACTTTTGAACCGGGTGGCTGATCTGTCGCAGGGGGTTCGACTCCACCGTGCGCCGGTCGGGCAACATGGTCGGCACGATGCTTTCGCCATCCGCTCGCAACAAGCGAGGCTTGCTCGACAAGTTACCGACCGCAACGGCAGGGGCGAAGTTGGGGAACGGTCGCACTTGGTGCGTCTCTGCCAGACGCTCGTGTGCGGCGCGATACGCATCGCCCGTCCTCGCTCCCGATTCAGGGGTTGGCTGCGCGTCGGGCTCGGGGTCGTCCTTGAATGGATCTTCATCCGGCATGGCCGGCGGTTCGGTGCTGTCAAAGGCCGGTGGAGACGCACTGTTCGACGAAGGCCTTCTCCTCCGGCGTGCCGGGGAATAAGTCGTCAGTCGATGGTGGCGTGTTCGGTTTATCTTCAGGAGGCGCTGGCGGCTCATCGCCAAATGGCGCCGCCAATGGGTCGGCCGCCGATGGCGGTGCTTGCGGCTCCTCTCCGAAGGGCGAACTAGACGGTTCTTCACCAAACGGTGGTGTAAGTGGCTCTTCGCCGAAGGGAGGTGCCAACGGTTGATCTCTTGGACGCTCCGATGGTGCGGCGATTGGTTCGCGCGGGGAAAGCGGGCGAGTTTGGGGAGTTGCCGGAGCGGGCAGTTGTTCTCCTTCTGCGGCCGGCGTTGGCAATTCCTCGGCGCCGAACATCGGTGCAGCGACTTGGTCCGTGGGCCAGCGTCGCCAACTTGTCGGGACATACCCATACGGACTTGCAGGAATGCACGGTCCTGCCAACGGAGAACCACACGTCCCGTTGCGACAGTGACCCGCCACTTGAGCACGAGACTCCGGCAATACTAGTCCCAGGATCATTGCCGCGACGGCGAATACCCCAATGTTTTTCAGATGCGCTGGCATCGAACTTCCTTGAATTGGTGCTCTGTTCTGCAACTTGCGATTGCTTCCGTTTCCGCTTTGCCCTGGGTTAATTTAGAAGCCGACGCCGGAGTTGAATCCGAGGGGGTAGCGGTTGATGGTTTGGATGGCTTGGGTGCTGAGCAAGGTGACGCCGAACAGACGTTCGACGGGTGCGATGACGCGGTTGAGTGTGGAATCCAGGGCGATCAGCGGATCCTGGGCGATGAAGATTCGATCGCCCGGCAGCACTTGGTAGTTGCTGGCCGTGGCGCCGCTGGCGGTGATTTCTTTCCAGTTGACCGGCAGAATCGCGTCGCAGCCGGCCCCGCCGGGCATCGGCCGGGCGATCCAGATCCGTTTGCTCGACACCCGGCTCAGACCGTTGACTTGCGTCAACGCGTCGAGCACCGTTTCGTTGCCGGTGACCGGGAAGCGGGCCACCGTGTCGCCCAGCCCGGCCCCTTCGGTCACCACGTAGTACACCTTGCTGTTGTAGGCGAACACGCTGATCGAGACCTGCGGGTTGTCGAGCTGCTCGGAAAGGTGCTCGTTGACCGCTTTGGTGGCCTCTTCCAGGGTCAGGCCGGCCACGTAGACCGAGCCGTAGCTGCCCAGGTTAACCGTGCCGTCGGGAGCCACCAGGTGCTCGCCGGTGATCGGTTGCATGCCGGCCGACTGCGAGAGCTGCACCGAGACCTGGGGGTCCTTAACCACCTCGCGGAGCGAGGCTTCGATCTTGCGGGCCGCCTCGTCCTCGGTCAGACCGGTGACTTCCACGCGGCCGGCCTCGCCGTAGGCGGGACCCAGATCAATGCGTCCCGAGGGGCTGACCAGGTACTGATCGGCGTTCGGGCCGCCACCGACCGGAGGTGTGGGAAAGCCGCCTTGCAGCTGAATGCTCAACACGTCGGTTGCCTGAATGTGATACGGCGGTTTGGGCACCACCCGGATGGCCTCGATGAACAGGATGTCGGGCGGTTCGATGGTATAGGGTGGGAGCGAGGTCTTGTCCTTCTCGGTGGGGACCAGGCCGCCGAACGGATCGCCCGTTTGGGGGCCTACAAGGCGGGGGTCGGGCCGATTGACCAGCGCATGGCAGCCGGACCCCAGCGTCAGCAACACCAGCAAGGCGAGCCCGCAAGCCCAGCGATCGACGTGTCGCGCCAGCATGGTCAAGTTGGCCAACCCTTGTCTGGACCTAGCCCGTCGCGGAGCGGAGCGCACCGGCGCCCTCAACGTCCTCCCGACCGTCACAGACCTACTAATCGGCAAACTCAACCAAACACTTTGCCCCCATTCCCACCCCAAACCAAAATCTCGGGGAAAATACTGGCCGTTTGAGAAGCACTTGCACTCTCAGCCGAGATGTTTTCGGCTGGTACTTGGTCGACTGAGGCCACGCTGGTGGTAGCGTATTCGGGCACACCGTTAAACTGCGTACCAACGGAAAAATGAGGGCTTTTGCAAAGGCTGTAAAGTGTTTGACAAGGTTCGGAAGGACGCTTATTGTGAAATTCTGGACCTTACGCGGCCCGTTTGACTGGTAGCTGGCCGCGAGGGTTGGAGTCAGTGCGTTGGCGGCAATTCAGGAGAATTGTCAATAAGCGGCGAGTGCTATGAAGGCCGATGTGAGCCGCGCGTAATCCGGTGTGCCCGTTCGGGGTTGAATTGACCACACCGAAGAGGAATCTCACAGGAGTAGCATCCGCGCCTCTTTGATTTGCAACTCGGTTGACCAGTCCTCCAAGTGAGCAAGTACTCGCACAAACCCGCGCAGGTAGCGACGACCGCTGCGGACGGAGACGATACCGGGATGCTCCGGGGGCGGAGCCGAGGCGTCTCGCGAAGTCCAGTCTTTCAAGTTTGGCGGCATTTCTTTACAGCGTTGATTCACCGGCACGACGTGTCCTGGGAGAAGTCTAAAAATGGCCGATACAGCAACTCGTAACCCAAGTCTAGCCGACACACTCAAGGCCAATTCGGACCAGGTCGTTCCGTGGTCAATCCTGGCTGGACTCCTGATCGTGTTGCTCTACGCGTTCGGCAATGAGCTTGATAGCCGCGGTGCGATGCAATTCTGGGATAATCCCAAGTATTCACACGGCTGGCTGGTTCCTGTGTTTACGGTGATTCTGCTATGGATGCGCTACGAGCCGTTCGGGCCGGTGAAACCTGGCGAACGCTGGGCTGGCTTTGGGCTCCTCTCGGCGGGAGTTGCCATGCGGATGGCGGCAACCTACTACTCGAGCCATGTGGCCGAGATGGTTTCGTTCGTACCGAGTGTGGCGGGTGTATTCCTGCTCGTGGGTGGCTGGCGAATGATGCGTTGGGCCGGCCCGGCCGTGGCGTTCTTGATTTTCATGTTCCCTCTGCCAGGGTTTTTGGACTCTCGGCTATTGGCGCCCTTGCAGGCAATCGCCACCCGTTCGAGCACCTATGTGCTGCAAACCATGGGGATTCCCAGTTACTCCGAAGGCAATGTGATCTACATCGGCGAGATGCAACTCGGCGTTGTCGAGGCTTGCAGCGGATTACGAATGTTGACGATCTTCATTGCCTTGTCGTTTGCGATCGTCTTGGTGACGGAGCGTCCCTTTTGGGAACGCGTCGTCATCGTGCTCAGCTCGATTCCGATTGCGCTGGTTTCAAACATCGTACGGATTATCGTCACGGCACTACTTTACATCACAATCGGAGCGGAGTGGGTTGACCGTGTGTTTCACGACCTGGATGGTTGGTTGATGATGCCCTTCGCGTTGGGGTTACTTTACGTCGAGTTTCAAATCTTATCCCACCTGGTTATCGACGACGCGGCAACCGGTCCGTTGCAAGTGGCCTAGCTTGCCAGCGCCGACGAATCCGCATGTGGTGATTTGTCAACGAGAGGGGCGTGTGTGTTGCCAACCGGAAACGGGAGGATATTGGCCTCGGCGGGCAGATCCGACGTAAGACCCTGACTATTTAACATTTATGAGCAGAATGTGAGTTCAATCGGTGGCTGGTCCGCCGGTTGCAAGAGGAACGGCGACGCACAGCGTACTCTCGTTGGTCCGGACGCTTCGGTTATTGCATACGATCGGAATCGAAAGAAGGCACAAGATTCATGGCTCCCCTGGATCCGATTTCTAACCCCGGCGATTCGCAGCACGATGGCCACGAACATCACACGCCGGGAGATGCTAGTGCACACGCGAACGGCGCGGCGGCTACCAATGGCACCCTGGCCAAAATTGGAAGCCAGTTGCCAAGCGTCTCCACGTTGAATTGGTCGTATGGACCCCCACCGCGACCAGAGATTCTTTCGTCCAAGCCGAATCCGGTCGAATTGTTGCATGCCGTCCGTCGTCGTTGGCCACTGGCGGTGGGGGCGGGGATCGCGTGTGCCAGCATCGTCGCCGCACTGCTGTGGTTGCTCGTGCCAGTCAAGTACGAGGCCTTTGCCTTGCTCAAAGTCTCCGCCAGGCCGCCGGCCGTTCTCGAGAAGGAACATACCGGCCCGGAAGAGTTCGAACTCTTCAAGGCGACGCAGGAACAATTGATCTTGAGCAATCCGGTGATCAACGGAGTTTTGCGCGAAGCCGCCATCAATCGCCTGCCCAGCGTCCAGGAGCATGCCGACGATCAAGTCGATTGGCTCAAAGGGGAGTTGATGATCGAGTTTCCCTGGTGACACGGAAGTAATGCGGATCGCCATCAAGACGAAATCGCAGGGGGATTCGCTCAAGATCGTCAACAAGGTCGTGGAGGTCTACCTCAAGGAGATTGTGGAACACGAAAAGAGCCTGCGACTGGCCAACGAGGGCAAGCTGCAGCAGGCCTACGAAACCAAGGCTGCCGACTATCAGCGCGAGCTCGACAATTTGGCATCACTGGAGCGTCAATATAAGACGAGCGGTTCAGAGACCGCTCAAATCATGAAGAGGATGGCCATCGAAGAGCTGAATATGCTTCGGGCGGATAAGAACAGGATCGTCGATCAATTGCAGCAAAACAACATGGACATCGCGCTGCTGGAAACCCACATGCAGAATAGTCAAATGACGACGCCGGATGTGCTGATCGACAACGAGCTGGAAAAAGATCCAACGATCGTGCAGATGAAGCAACAGCTAGTCGAATATCAAAACCACTTGGGGCGGGTCAAGGGCGTTGCCGCCAACGCGGAACCAACGCCCTATGTCGCGGAACTGCAGCGGGAAATCCTTCGGCTCGAAGAAACGATTAACGAAGCGAGAGCCGAACGACGGCCCCACCTTGTCGAGCTCTTTCAGCAAGGCACCGGTCAGGCCCATTCGCAATTACCCTGGACGCCCGAACAGCTGCAGAAGCAAAAAGAATTGCTCGATCAAAGGCTGAAAGTGGTAGACGAGAAAATCGCGAATCAAACCGACGTCGTTTCAAAAATGGAGAACTTTTCGGCTCTCGTGGCTGCCAAGCGTGACGAGTTGGATTCGGCTGCACTCATGAAGAGCCAGCTTGCCGCGGAGGTCGACCGAATTCGCATCGAGCGGCTGGCGCCCGACCGAATCATCAAACTCGATGATGCCGTCCTCGAAGGAAGCGGTGACGCGATTCGTAAGTACATCGCAGTTGTCTTTTCGTTTCTGTTTACGTTCTGCGGCGTCGTCCTGAGTGTGGCCATCATGGAATTCCAGTCGCGGAAGGTCAACTCCGTAAAGGAAGTCAACGATGGATTGGGCATCCGAGTGGTCGGCGAACTGCCAAACATCGGTGGCAGGGCCTTCCGGCGCGTGCGGGGTGGCAAGGGGCAAAACGTGCTCAAGGCGCTGATGGCCGAACGCATTGACGGAACCCGCACGGCACTGATTCATACCACGGCGATCGATCCGCCGCGGGTTGTAATGGTGACCAGTGCCGAACCGCGCGAAGGCAAGACCACGACCAGTACGCAGTTGGCTGCCAGTCTCGCGCGTAGCGGCCGCCGCACCCTGCTTATCGATGCGGATATCCGCAATCCAGGTGCTCACCGCGTGTTTGAAATTCCGCAAGATCCGGGGCTCTGCGAATTGTTGCGCAATGAGGCCGATCGTGACGATGTGATTCACCCCACCCGCACGGCCAACTTGTGGCTGATGCCCGCCGGGCGATGTGATTTGCGCAGCGTACAAGCGTTGTCGGGTTCGTACCTGGGTTCGACAATTGCGGCGCTGTCGGTGCAATTCGACTACGTAATCATCGACGCGGGCCCGGTACTCAAAGTGGCCGATCCACTTCTGGTTGGACAGCACGTGGATGCCGCGGTTCTCTCGGTGCTAAAGGATACCAGCAAGGTACCCAGCGTTTATGAGGCGGTCGAGCGATTACGATCGGTCGGCATCACCGTGTTGGGTTCGGTCGTCAACGGCGTGAAAGACGACGTCGCGCGGCACGGCATGGAACTATTGATGGCCGAAACGCCGCGCGGCGAAACGGCCGAGACAGCATCCACCGGTTAGTACACAATAGCGAGTGACGATCATGCCCCGTTCACGGCGCGCGTCGATGCTGGCGATGGGGGGAATTCTCCTGCTAGGTGCCGCTGCCATTTGGCTGACAATGCCAACGGAGTACGAAGCGTTCGCACTCCTGAAGGTCTCATCGGTGCCGCCCACGATACTCACCAAGCAGCCGTCGGACGCGCGTGAGTTCTCGCTCTTCAAGGCCACGCAGTTGCAACTCTTGAAGAGCAATCCCGTGCTCAATGGTGTCCTGCGCGAAGCTGCAATCAATCGGCTGCCCAGTGTTCAGGACCACGCCGCGGAATCCGTCGACTGGCTAAGTGGCAGGTTGAGCGTAAACTTCCCGGGTGACTCGGAAGTGATGCGGGTCGCGATCAAAACGAAATCGCAGGAGGATTCGCTCAAGATCGTCAACAAGGTCGTGGAGGTTTACCTCAAGGAGGTTGTGGAGCACGAAAAGGGCCTGCGGATGGCGAACGAAGCCAAGTTGCAGAAAGCCTACGAAACCAAGGCTGCCGACTATCAGCGCGAGCTCGATAATCTGGCATCGCTTGAGCGTCAATATAAGACGAGCGGTTCGGAGACTGCCCAACTCATGAAGAAACTCGCCACCGATGAGCTTGGCATGCTCATGTTGGACCGCGCACATATCGCCGAGTCGATCCGCGAAAACGACCTCGCGATCGTGCTCAACAAAGCCCGCGCTGCGCTGATTGAGGAAAAACGAGCTGCCGACGCGATTTCGTGGCGAGTTGAGGAGTCAAACGAATCGCTGCCATTGCCGCTACTGGAGAGGAAACGCGAGTTTCTGGAACAGCGGCTGGCAGAGGCAAACGAGAAGATCGCGAATCAAACCAAGATCGTTTCCAAAATGGAAAACTATTCGGCTCTGGCGACTGCCAAGCGCGAAGAGTTGGCTGCAACTGCAGTCATGAAGAGCCAACTTGCCGCCGAGGTCGATCGACTTCGCATCGAGCGGCTGGCGCCCGACCGGATCATCAAACTTGACGACGCCGTGTCAGCAGATCATAGCGACGCGACCATCCGCAATATAGCCTGCGGCGTGCTGGCGGGCCTGGGGCTGTTTTGTGTCGGTCTGGGCCTGATCGCCGGCTCCGCAAAAACTGTTGAGGGTCGCTGCGGCTGACATGTAGAATTCTAGACTGGTCACGACGAACCGTCTCGGCCAGGCATCGTATAACCAACCAGCCCGAAATCGTCCGTTTGCCAACTGAGGTTGTCTTCCATGAACAAATCGAACTTTCTCAAGCCCTCGACGCTGTTGCCAATTGGAGCGGCCGTGCTGCTGATGGGCGTCTCGTGCTACTACCAGGGCATCTGGTCGGAACGCTGGGGCGAATTCCCTGAGTTGGCGATCTTTGCCGAGCAGCTTCACGAAGTGCCGTTGAAGGTTGGTGAGTGGGAAGGCGAGGATATCGGCGAGAGTGATGAACGCGTGAAGGAAATTTCCGGCGCCCAGGGCGAATTCAATCGCGTCTATCGCAATGCGTCGGGCGAGGAAGTGCGGGTCATGCTGATGTGCGCCCGATTCCGCGACATTTTTTATCACTCCCCGGATAAATGCTACCCGGCGGCCGGTTTTGAAATGCTGAATCCTCCGCAGCAGCGGGTGATCGACGGCGCGGAGTTCTTCACTACCACGTTCCGCAAAACCGATCCCGCGACCGGCACGCACGACGAACGCGGCTACTGGACCTGGACCGCGGACGGACGTTGGCTGGCTCCGAAAGACGAACGCCTGACGTTTTCGGGTGAACGAGCTCTCTACAAGATGTACGTGTTCGGCAACGTTCCGACGTCGGGTGGTGGAAGAACGGACGAGGACTTCTGCACGGCGTTTATCCGGGAATTCATGCCCGTGGCCACCGCGGCGCTGAAGCCAGGCTTCGAAAAGGCCAGGCGAGCCCGAGAGGGTGAAGAGTTTGTCGAAACACCAGTCAAACCGGCTGCCGCCGCGAAGCCGGCTGCGTAACTACCTGAGAGCGCGAACCCAGAAGCTAAGCAAACAGGGCTGGTCACCGGAAGGCGACCGGCGCTGTACTAGTTTCGACTTCTTTGAATCTTGGTATTATTTCAAGTCAGCGTCTGTTATTGGGCGAAGGGGGCCAACGCCGCCTTGCCGCCATTGAGCTGGAAATACCATGGGATTGCCGTTACCAGTGGGATTCGATGAACCTGAAGTGAACGTGTATTTGGCATTATTGCTATCGGGCGACATCAGTAAGCAGTAAACACGGTACTCAATATCTTGGCTCATGAAGGCGCAATGGCCGTCGCAGTACGCGACGATAAATCCGCCGGAGTGGTAGCTAAATGGACGCCCCTGCTCATAGTCGTACATCGAGCCCGCGTTTGGTTGGTTTAAGCGGGTGCCGGTTGGGGCGATTCCGTCAGTGCCCCAGTTGGGTTGAACGCTTCCGCCAGCGCCGTTCGGCTGTTCCCAGGTAATCGCATTCCAATATGACATCCCCAACGAAGGATATTTCGGTGGCGGGGTCGTAGATGGCGTTCCAAGAGGAGCAATCCAGTCCAGCGTATTTAGGCAGTTTTCACTCAACATGATTGTGTTCTTCGTACCATCATGTGAACTCAAATAGGCCAGATCAATGGGTGGAGTTTTCGCCGGAGGCATGGCGACCACGCTCTTGGGGCTTGGAGTGAATTCATCAAAGAACACTCCATTTTCTTGGAAATCCATCTGCTTGCCGCTCAGTACGGCATCCTGCACCCCTGCGTTGACGACATAACTTAGGGGAGCCGGAGAGCTGCTTGGGTCTCTCGACGGACAGACCAACGTTTCAACCTCAGCATTTGGAATTGTGTACCACAAGTTATTTTGAAAGACTCGATAAAGTTCATTTTGCTCGATATTCGGCAAAATTGGCGGGACCCATCCGACAGCACGAGTATTAATCCCAGAGGTTCCCGGCTGCCAACTAAAGAGCGGCGGAAACTTCTCCTTCGTGGTGGCGTAGTTGATGACCGCCGTGGCGAGGTTCTTCTGGTTGTTGATGCATTGTGTTTTGCGGGCGGCACCGCGGGCGGCCTGAATGGCTGGAATGAGCAGGCCGACCAACAACGCAATGATGGTGATCACGACCAGCAATTCGACGAGCGTGAATGCGCCGCGGTTGCGAGTTGCCGGTGCCGGGCGCGAAGTGAGAGCCGAGAAATGCCGGTACATGCCAGAAATCCTCACGTGCGAGAAGTGATGCCCCTTTGCCGCGCCCGACCGAGTCGCCCGGCGAGCGGCCGTCCAGTGTTCATTGTGTCAGGAATTGCCACGATTTCCAGAGCGATTTGTGCGTTTTGCGTTTGACGCAGTTTCGCCAAACGGCTTTATCTCAGGCCGGCAAGCCGGCCGGCGATGACATTTTGCGTTTGGCGGCAAGTGCAAAGTCAGCGGGGCGTGCCGTGTTTGAGCCAGGTCCACGCCCCAGCGTGGCTTTTATATTCGCCGGACGGGTATAATGCGGGACGTGCGGCCACGCGACTTGGAGAGGTTCCCGGAGGGCACTGTGGTGGAAACGCTCGAAAAACAAGTTCGGCGGGCGAGCCGACGGCTGATGCTGCAATCGCTGGGCGTCAAGTTGGCCTGGTGCTGGTTCACGGGCCTGCTGATCGCTGCCGTGGCCATCGGAGTCGGAAAGTACTGGGTTCCCCCAACGTCGCAGGAGCTATGGGCCGCAACGTGGCTTGTCGTCGCGCTCGCTGGGGGGCTGGTGGCAGCAGCGACGTGGACGGCCGTTCGCCGCCAGACGACCTTGGCGGCAGCCCTCGAATTCGATCGCCGGTTTGGCCTCAAGGAGAGGGTTTCCAGCACCCTGGCGCTTGACAATGCCGCCCGCGAGACCGACGTCGGACGCGCTCTAGCACGAGACGCCGAACAGCGAGTGCGGGGGCTCGACGTTGCCGAGTGCTTTCGCCTGCGGCTCGACCGACGGGCTTTATTGCCGGTCGTGCCGGCAGTCGCAGTGTTTGCATTGGTGGCGCTTGTGCCCGTTCGTGTGCCGCCAGCGCCGGCCAAGGCCGCGGCTCGCCAAGCGACACCGGTCAAACAGGCCACGAAAGCCCTTGTGAAGCGTCTGGAAGCTCAAAAGAAGGACGCCTTGGAAAAAGGACTGCCCGAAGCCGAGGCCATCGCCAAGCTCGAGGACGGCGTGAGGAAGCTCTCGGAGACCAAGGAAAACGATCGCAAGCAGACCCTGCTGGAGCTGAATGATTTGGTCAAGGACGCGCAGGCCCGCCGTGAGGAGTTGGCCGGCTCGGCCGACCTCAAAAAGCAGTTGGCAAACCTCAAGAACCTGCAGCAGGGGCCGGCCGAGGCGTTAGGGCAAGCTCTCAAAAACGGCGAGTTGGACAAGGCCCTGAAAGAGCTCGACAAGCTGAAGCAGCAAATGGCCGCTGGGAAGCTAGATCCGGAGGGACAAAAGGCGCTCGCCGAGCAGCTCGAACAGCTCGAACAGCAGTTGGCAAAGAAGTCTGAAGCACACAAGAAGCTCACCGAGCAGCTCAAGGAGCAAATGCAGGCGGCCCGCCGCGATGGCAACCGAGAGGCGGCCGACAAACTGCAGGAACAACTCGACAAGCTGGCCGCCCAGCAGCCACAGACCGACAAGATGGGAGCCATGGCCGCACAACTCAAGCAGGCCGCTGAGTGTCTCGGCGAGGGAAACTGCGAACAGGCAGCCGAAGCACTTGAGCAACTCGGCGAGCAAGTGGCCGGCATGCAGGAAAACTTGCAGGAGATGGATGCGATCGACGCGGCACTTGAGGGGGTGGCAGACTGTAAGCAAATGATGGCTTGCCAGAACTGCGACGGCGGAGGCTGCGATCAATGCCAGGGCGACCAGTGGAAAAAGACGTACGGTGAGCTCTCGCCGTTTGCACAGCGCGGCGGCGGCAAGGGCATCGGTGTTGGTTTGGGACCCGGACTCGGCGACGAGACGAATCCGGACGGGAAGTTCTATGATTCTGCGGTCCGGCAGCAACCTGGCCGCGGGGCAGCAAAAGTTGTCGGCGAAGCGGTCGGTCCGAACCGCAAGGGGAGCGTGCGCCAGGAAATCCAAACCGAATTTGCTACGGCCGAACAGAGCTCGGCGGATGCGCTTTCCGAACAACGCTTGCCACGCGACTATCGCGACCACGCCCAAAAGTATTTTGACTCGCTGCGCGAAGGCAAGCAGTAGCTACTCGCCAGAGTCTGGGGGTGCGTTCTCGGTTGTGCCTTACCGCCAATTTTTCCCCCGCGAACGCGTAAGGTACACTGGAAGTTAGTGGCGACTTGCTCCCCGTGGATCTCGCAGAAATTCCCATGACCGCATGGTATTTGGCCGGTCTCGTCGTTGTACTGTCCGCCGGCCCGATCAAGACGGACGTCATCGAGAAGAAACTCTCGAACGGCACGATCCACCTGCGAACGGAGGTGCTGGTCGACGAGCGCGGTGTGACAACGCCGCACGGAAAACGGACGCTCTATTATCTCGATGGCAAGCCCAAGCGCGAAGAAACGTTTGCACAGGGAGTCAAGGAGGGGCCGTGGACCGAGTGGTTTCGCTCCGGAACGAAGAGTGCGGAGGGGATGTACGCCTCAGGCCGTAAGGAGGGCGTCGAACGGCGGTATTTGGCCAACGGCAGTCTCTTCATGGAAAGCAACTACCAGGATGGTCATCATCATGGCAAGCAAATCGAGTGGTATGGCCCGGAACGGAAACGATACGAAGTTGACTACGAAAATGGTTTCAAACACGGCGCTGACAGCGCATGGTATCCCAGCGGCAAGCCGCGTTTCGTGACGCACTACGATCATGGCCAAAAGCACGGCTTGGATACGCACTGGTACGAGAACGACCAGAAGCGGCGGGAGGTCAACTACGTCCAGGGTCGCAAGGAAGGGACTTTCAGCGAATGGTACGCTGACGGCAAACCCAAAACGACGATCGAGTATCGCAATGGGATCCGCGACGGAAAGGCAACTAGTTGGTTTCCAAACGGCAATAAGGAGATGGACGGGCAATTCGTCCGGGGACTGCAGGATGGGATTTGGCACGAGTGGTTTGAAGACGGTGCCAAGGCGGCCGACCTGAATTTCCGAGGAGGACTAAATGACGGTACGCAAGTTTACTGGCATGCCAACGGTCAGAAGCGACTCGAGTTACCGCTGGTCGAAGGCGAACGCGAAGGGACTTGGAGTGAGTGGCACGAAAACGGGAAATTGCGAGGCACAGGTCAATACGTAGACGGCAAGCCTGACGGCGACACCAAATATTTCTACGATGACGGTAAGCCTGCCTCACTGAAAAGCTACGATCACGGCGAGCGCGTGGGCACCTGGACCGACTGGGATCGGGACGGAAAAGTTCTCTCCGAAGTGCCACATAAGAATGGTCTGCCGGTGCGTTAGGTCCGCTGACGCAGCTAGCCCCGCATCTTGGCGGGTAGTGTGAACGAATAGAGCATTACCACAGCCCCTGCCGAGAGGAGGCTCCAAGGCGCCCATTCGGGCGGCCTGACCTCGCGATAGGTAACGGCAATCTGCTCGGCCGCGCTGCCGCTTCGCGGTGCGAGCACCGCCTTGTCGATCACCAGGCATTCGAGCCCCAGGATGAAGGTCGACAGCCCCAGGGCCAAAAAGAAAGCGCGGAACATATTGCTAGTGTCTCCCCATCGGCCTTCCGAGGCGGCGGCCGTGCGTGGTTACGAGCCCTGGAGACTAGATCGTCGCAACTATCCTCTGGACTGTAGTGCCAGCAGAGCTACGGCCGTCATAACGACTGCCTTGTGACGGGCTTATATGGTTTCCAACGAAGGCGCGGCGGATGCGAGGCTAAGTCGCACATCCCCGGCACAAACGTCCACGAGACGCTCTTTTTCCCGGAATGGCCGAGGGGAGCGCCGCTGACAACGGCTGCGCCAGCCACAGCGTTTTTCCGTGCCGCTCATTTCAGGTTCAAACGGAAAAATCAACCAAACCTGCGACGGCATCAATAATCCCCGCGATGAGCACCGATTCTCTCAGAGGAGCGAATGTTGAAAACGTCGATTAGCGGCAGTGGTTGTTCAGGGTTTGGGTGACTCCTATAATGACGCTGGAGTTCTCTCGGTTGGAGTATCCGATTTTGTCGGCAAAACCCAAACTGCTTTTTGTCGGTGATTCTCGACCTCGGCAGCAGCAACTGCTAGACGAACTGCAAAATGCGTTCGAAGTAGTTCAGGTACAGAGTCCGTTGCGGGCGCTAAGTCGGCTTGCGCGAGTCATTTGCCGGTCTTTACGTCGGGGCCGAGCATCTCGGCGACGCATTTCAGATTGGTCGGCTGTTGCAGAATGAGCGGATTTTGGAGGGGATGCCCGACGGAATCGTCGTTCTGGACGCCGAAAATACGATCGTCTGGGGCAACGGTCGCTTGCGCGAGTGGACGGTTCGCGAGTCGGTCGTCGGGTCGAACTTCTACACGGTGCTGGGAAGTCCCGAAATCCTTGGTCCCGATTTCTGTCCCTTCCACACGGCCTTGGCCACGGCGCGTTCGAGCACTTCGACTTTGCGTTCGGGCGAAAATCGTTACTTTCAGGTGCATGCAGCGCCGGTCTTCGAAGGGGACCAGGCACCGCAACATTTGATCGTTACCGTGCGCGACGTGACGACTGAGATGTTGCAGCAGCAAAAGCTGGCCGCGATCCATCAGGCTGGCGTCGAGTTGGCCGACCTGATGCCCGAGGAACTCTCGGTCATGTCGGTGGAAGAGCGCATCGAGTTGTTGAAGAAAAACATCCTGCACTTCACCAAGGACCTGCTGCATTTCGACGTCGTGGAGATTCGACTGCTCGATGGCCGTAGCGGCAAGCTAGAGCCGCTGTTGGCAGTGGGGATCATACCGGAAGCCGCTGGTCGCGACCTCTTCGCTCGACCGCAAAACAACGGTGTGACCGGTTTCGTCGCCGCGACCGGGAAGAGCTACCTGTGCGAAGACACGGCCGCGGACCCCTTGTACCTCGAGGGTTGTCGCGGCGCCCGTAGTTCGTTGACAGTGCCGCTGATCTTGCATGACGAGGTGATTGGCACGTTCAACGTCGAAAGCCCCGAACTGAGGGCATTCAGCGAGAGCGACTTGCAGTTCCTGGAGATATTCACCCGCGACGTAGCCGTGGCCCTTAACACGCTTGAACTACTGCGGGCTGAGAAAGTGACCACGGCGCAGGAGAGTGTCGAGGCCATCCACAGTGCGGTGGCGCTTCCGGTTGATGACATTCTGAACGACGCCGTCAACATCATGGAGCGCTACATCGGTCACGAGCCGGAAGTCGTTGAACGATTGCAGGCGATTCTGCGCAATGCTCGCGATATCAAGCAGCTTATCCAGCACGTCGGGCAGAAGATGGCGCCTGTTCAGGCGCACCCGGATGTCGAACAGGCTGAAGGTCGGGCCCTGCTGCGAGGTCGCCGCGTGCTGGTGGTAGATGCTGACGAAAGCGTGCGAAGCGCGGCACACAACCTGTTGGAGCGATACGGCTGCATTGTCGAGACGGCCCACGACGGCGGCGAAGCGATCTACATGGTTCGCAACGTGGCGATGGAAGGAAACTACGACGTGATCCTAGTCGATATTCGATTACCTGACATGACGGGCTATGAATTGTTGCTCAAGCTGCAGGAAATCATGGATCCGGTTCCGCTCGTGCTAATGACCGGTTTTGGCTACGATCCGGGACACTCGATTGTCAAAGCCCGCCAGGCAAAACTGCCGTTGTACGGCGAACTGTGCAAGCCGTTCCGGCTCGATCAACTGCTCGACACCGTCGAACGCATTGTACGTCCGCGGGCTGAGCAGGAGGTGACCGGCAAGATCGAACCATCCGCCAACAGCAATGAGCCGGCCACCAAGCAAGGCGAGCCGGTTCGGCAGCGCTAGGCGGCCGCCAGCTTTCGCTAGCAGCACGCACTAGACGGGTACTGTGCCGTCGTACGAACTCCAGGACAAAATAGCGACGCCGGTCCTTGGTATTCGAGTCGTGCCGGCGTTGGCTCGGTAACTGGACAGGTTGAGGGATGTCGCGAAGGCATTCTTAACGGACTGCTAACCCTCGGGACAGCCCATGATGGTCGTGACCATCGGACTAATCTCGCTTGCACTCCTCGGTCACGCGGCCTTGTGGGTCGGCGTCGTTAACCGCTGGCACGGCACCGGCTTTCCGCGCAAGCTGGTCAAGAGTGTAACGTTGGTTTTCTACGCCGCGCTATTGGGTTTACCGTCACTTGTAGCCTGGCAATTCGTCGCCGACAATTCTGGCCGCTGGTGGTCGACGGGCACGATGCCGCCGGTAAATTGGGCCACGGCTTATACTGCCTTCTGTGCGGCATATGGAGCGGTTCACGTTCCACTATGGACCTGGTGGCGACTGCGTTCCCTTCAACCCTTGGCAAGCGTGACCGAGGGTAGCGAGACGATTGTTGACCTCTGCCAGCGAATTGGAGAAGTGCCAACGACGAGCCCTAGGACTCGCCTGTTTTGCAAAATCCCATTTAATCAACTTTGGCAGTTGCACGTCGTGGAATATGAAATCGCCGTGTCGGCCTTGCCGGCGTCGCTTGATGGATTGGCGATTTGCCACATCTCCGACCTGCATTTCAGCCCGAGAATTGAACGCGCGTATTTCGACGAAGTGGTGAGAATCGCCAACGCGATGGAAGTGGACTTGGTCGCGCTGACAGGAGACGTATGCGACAAGGCTCGTTTCATCGATTGGATTCCTGAGACGCTGGGACAAATGCGCGCGCGACTATCGAAACTATTCATACTCGGAAATCACGATCTGCGCACGCACGATGTGCAGCGACTTCGCGCCACAATGCAGGAGGCAGGATTCACCGACGTCGGCGGACGATTGGAGTCGCTTGCGGATGCTCCAATCGTGGTGGCAGGAAACGAGCGCCCCTGGTTTCGGCATGCGGCTCCGTCAATCACGCAACTACCCGATGATCACCTCAAGCTACTTCTGTCGCACTCCCCCGATCAGCTGGGTTGGGCTCGACAACATGGTTTCGACCTGATGTTGGCGGGGCACACACATGGCGGCCAGATCCGATTTCCACTCGTTGGACCAGTCATTTGCCCCAGTTGGCACGGCACGAAGTATTCCTGCGGCTTTTTTGCCAGCGAGCCGACGCTGCTCCACGTTAGCCGTGGAACGGCCAGTTTGTTTCCCTATCGCATGAATTGCCGTCCTGAAATAACGAAGCTCGTACTTCGGGCGAACCCCTGACGAGAGAAAGCGAGTTGGGTACCATAACTTTTTCAACCAGCCGAGCTGGCGCTCGTAAATCGCGCAAGACAATACTGTTGTACGCCGTAGGGTGCGCACTGTTGCTGGGGGGCGTCATCGTGGTATTTGGCAGTCTTGCTGTAGGCCGCACCTACGCAACCGTACAAACGGTGGAACGGTCGTTTTCCGTCGATGTGGATTTTGTGAAAGTCCGCAAGATTCTGGTGCGGACGGACGCGACGAAGCAGATCGTCGCGATGACCGGCGATAGCCAATTCATTGCGCAGCATTGGAACACGATCGGCGGGGGGATCGACGCATTGCGACTCAGGAACATGCCGTGGAAGTTAGAACTGCACGGAACGCTGGAGGTTCGCACCCGCGACGCGTACATTGGGCAGCACGTCGTCTCGCTAGACCAAGACGTGACAATTGAACCCGACCAGGTATATTCCGACGTCACACTAGCGCGTCCTACGGAGAGACTCTTGCAATACGAGATGCGCGTCCGGTTTGAGAAGAATCCCGACGGCACCACGCTCGTTCGCCAGCGGCTCCAGCAAGAGATTTTGACCGATGCGCCACGGTTTGCGCACTTCCTTGCGGACCGGCGCGTCCGACAATCGGCCGAAAAAGCGCTGATAAACCAAGAGCAAGCGATCCGGCGAGTAATCGAAGAAAACCGCGACAAACGATGGCTGCTATTGAGCCACGGCGACGACGGGCACAGTCATCGCGATAGTTAACGTTTTTCAATCTCGACGCAGATGCCGCCCGCTCGCAGCAACTTGTGCATGCGAGTGAACCAAAGTTCTTTCTTCCAAGTCAACTCGAGATCGTCACACGTGCGTCGCAGTTCCGCGCGGTTGTAGGTACGGCAACACCAAAAACGGCTGGTCCACGCACCCGAGAAGTTATCTTCGGTGGTCAGAAGCAGCATCCTGCCACCGGGCCGCAAGACGCGGGCCATTTCGGCGAGACCCGGCCGTGCTTCGGGCAGATGTTCCAGGACGTAGCCGCAGGTGATACAGTCGAAGCTTTCATCGGCAAACGGCAAGCTCGACAAGTCGGCCGCGACATGACTGGGGAGATGACTCTTTAGTCGATTGCGCGCGCGGCGTAGCATTTCTGGCGATAAATCGCAGCAGGTAATCCTCGCTTCCGGGTCGGCGTACTTGAGCAAGTGTTTGGCAATTTGGCCCGCGCCGCTACCGACGTCGAGAATGTTGTGCACACCGTGCAAGTCGAAATGACGCTCCCGCAGCAAGCGATCACCAAGATGAATGTGGAGCGACAGAAAGCTAGCGGTAGCCAAAAGGGCTCCCTGTCGTCCTCCATAAACATCGCGGACTTTCTCTCGATATTGTTCGTAGCTGACCCGATTGATCAGGTCGTTTTCGACAAGTTTGAGAATCTTTCGTCGGCGTTGTCGATTGGATGTCTTGCTCTTTTGTGGACGAGGCAAAAGTGCGTTACGAATCATTCGATACTCCTGCCAAAAGCGAACTTGATCAAAGTTCGCAGGCTTGTGCTAGGGAGGTTTGACTTGCGAGCGGGGGACTGGATGATACGCGAAACAAAACTTTGACTGACTGGCGGGTCATACAGACACCCGACGGTTATATATGTACCACTCCAGGCACAGAACGCCTAGTACCGCCAGCAAAAGAGGCTTCCAAAGCTCAAACCGCCCCCCCTCCCAGCTTGCCTGACCGATCACGTCTTCATAGCCAATCCGCAGCTCGGAGCGGGGGGCGATGCTGCTCTCCGCCGAATCGAACAAGTTCACGGCGAAGTGACGCGGCGCTTGGCCAGCCTCCTCGACCGTGTAGATTCCTGGCTCATCGGTATCGCTAAACTGGACGTTCTCACCACCTGCCCGGTCGAGTTCAATGGCATTGCCGACGGGCGTTCGAACCACCAGTTCGCCTGTTGAGCCAGCACCGTGCAGCGACACAACTTGACCGGGTAGTACGCTGGGAATGCCCCCTGCGCCGGCCGCATTGCCGAAATAGGCCAGCGTGTTCAAGATGAACACGGGGAAGCTGACTCGAAGCGGCCAATCCGTGTTGGCGTATCGCTGGCCTTGTTCATTGGTTCCGACAATTTCAGCGCCAAGGATCGCGTCCTCGAACGCGCCGCGAGGCGCGATAACGAACAGCGGGCCAGCCGTGGTTGTGATCAAAGGTGTGCTGCCGCGGGGTGCTTTGAGGATCGTCCCTTCGGCAAATCGAACATTGCCCAAGTCGATTAGCTGCATCAGGGGATGCGTGACTTCGACATCGATGATTTGCGGCGCTTCAGTTGGTGCATCCGTCGCGGCTGCCCAGGAGTCGTCCGGTGGGAGCCGGCCGATGAACAGGGTGTTGGCTTGGGGCATTTTGTCTGGCCGGCACTGGTCGTAAATGACCAGCGCATAGTAGCCCTCCGCTGCTTTTTCCTGGTATTCCTGTGTGTCCAGGATTTCGGGCGGGGCCGTCTCAATGTCGGCTAATTTAGCGCCGCTCTCGGTGCCGATGGCCAACTGCAAAGCATCGTTGCCTGGCGTTACCACCAGCACGCGACTTCGCTGGGGCGGATCAATGGCCGCCCACGCTTCGTCGTCAACGGCCAGATCGCCTCCGGTACGCGTGCGAAGGTGGAGCACGCCATTGGGCATTTTTCCGAGGTCAAACACGACGCTTTCGGCGTCCAGCGACTTGATCGCGACGATGGTCGAGTCGAGCAATGCGTTATCGTGGTAGAGTTCGACGTCGGCCTTCAGGTCCGTCGGCCCAAAGTTTTGTAGGCGACCGAACGCCTGGATCTGTTCTTGGTCGTCCTCGCGTCGTCGTGTTGTAAAGGCGGTAATAGCGACATTCGGTGGCGACGGTTGACCGATCGGCACGAAAACCGGCTTAAGATTTCCGAGCTTAAAGTTCTGCACGTCTGGAAACTTGCCGTCGCTAAATAAGTACAAAGTGGCCGACTGGCCGCGCGATGCTGATGTTGCCGAATCCTCGGAACCGCTCGCCGAATTGGCCAGACCGGCCGCAACGCGTAGAGCCTCGCCGAGTGCCGTCGGATGGTTTGTCGGGCGAATTGCGGCGAGTTGCCGTTGCAATTCGCGACGGTTGTCGGTGAATACTTGTTCGACGCGGGCAGAGTCAGCAAAGCTGACGATCATGGCCACGTCGCCCGACGACATTTGATCAATCAATTCGCCGGCCCGGCGTTTGGCCTCGTCCAAACGAGTGGGTTTTACGTCGGTCGACCGCATGCTGGCGGAGTTGTCGATGAGAAACACATAGCGGCTTCCCACTAGTTCGCTGCCACTCCAACCCGGTCGCACGAGCGCCAACATGACCAGGAGCACGAACAGGATTTGCAGTAGAAGCAGTAGACTCGTGCGGAGCCGCTGCCAGATGCTGTTGACATGCAGATCCTCGATCGATTTGCGCCATAAGTACGTGCTGGGAACTTCTAGCCGCGTGCGTTTGAGCTTAAGAAAATACAGTAGCACGATCGCCGGCGGAACCGCGCCCAGCAGAGCCCACTGCCACCAATTGAGCATATTGATGAGGGACATCAGCGCACGAGACCTCGCTGACGTAGGTAGGTTGTTACCAACTGTTCAGCGGGCACCTGGTTGCTGGCGAGCAGGTAATTCATGCCGCGACGATTGCAAAATTCTCGCGCGCTTTCGACGAACGTACCCAGTGACTTTTTGTAGCGTTTCAGGAGGGCCGGTCCGACACTGATTTCCGCAATATCCTGGTCTTCGCTGTCGACGAGTTTAAGGTCGCCGGTTATCGGCGGATCGAGTTCCTCGGCCGACAGGACTTGAACTACGTAGACATCCATCTGCCGCGAAAGCAGGTATTTCAGCCCGTCGGTATAACCCTGCTTGTCCAACAGGTCACTGAGTAGGACGACAATGCCTTTGCCCGTGTTGCGGACACAGAAGTTTTTAATCCCTTGAGTCAGCGAAGTGGATGGCTCCGCTTCAATGCCTTGCAGGTAATTCATCATCCGCCACGCGCTTGCGCGGCCACGAAACACCGGCCCAGCCCGACCCGCTGGTTGACCAACCGTTTCGATGCGCACTCGGTCTGACCGCACCAGACCGATGAATCCCAACGCGGCGGCCAACTGCGTGGCGTACTGCAACTTCGTTGGATCTCCAAAGCCCATCGAGCCACTCGCGTCGATCAACGCGTAAAAGTGCAGATCTTCTTCCTCAAAGAACATCTTGAGGAAGAGCCGGTCGAGCCGGGCATAGGTGTTCCAATCGATAAATCGCAGGTCATCGCCCGGCACGTAGCTGCGGAAATCGGCAAACTCGACGCTTTGTCCCTTGCGCGTGCTCCGCCGCTCGCCCTTCAGGCGTCCACGAAATATCTTGCGACTGACGAGTTCCAGCCGCTCGAGTCGCGCCATGAATTCGGCCGAGAGAAGGGGGGAGTCGACGGTTGGCATAAACGCTTGGATCGGAAGAGAAATGCATGAACGGACAGATGTTCAATTGCCTAATCGCTCGGCTTCTCGGAGATCTTTTCGAGGATTTCCAGTAACACTCGGTCGGTGTCGACCTCCTCGGCCTGCGCCTCGAAATTCAAGATCACGCGATGCCGCATTGCAGGAAGATAGACCCGGCGTACGTCCTCGAAGCTAACGTTGTAGCGGCCTTCCAGCAGTGCTCGAACTTTTGACGCCAGGGCCAAGGCTTGTGCCCCGCGGGGGCTGGCGCCCCAACGCAGGTACTGATTGGTAATTGGAAGCGCCAGCGCGCCTCCGGGATGCGTCGCCAATACCAGTCGTACGATGTAGTCCTGCACGTGGGGTGCCAGGATCACTTCGCGCACTAGTTGTTGCCATTGAAGGATCTCGGAGCCATCCATAATCTTTCGAGCGTCGATGCGTTCGCCACGAGTGGTACGGTCCACTATCGTGCCAAGCTCCTCACGGCTCGAGTAACCGACGACCAGCTTGAAAAGAAACCGGTCTAGTTGTGCCTCGGGTAGCGGGTAGGTGCCTTCCTGCTCGATTGGGTTCTGTGTGGCCATTACGAAAAATGGACGCTTCAGTTCGTACACGTGGCCACCAACGCTTACCGAGCCTTCTTGCATGGTCTCGAGCATCGCGCTTTGCGTCTTGGGCGTTGCCCGATTCACTTCGTCAGCCAGGCAGATTTGTGTGAAAATCGGGCCACGTTGGAATTCGAAAAAACGCTTGCCATCGGACGATTCCATCACCATGTTGGTGCCAAGGATATCCGCGGGCATCAGATCCGGCGTGAACTGGATGCGTGAAAAATCGAGGTTCAGAGTCTTAGCCAGCGTACGCACCAGTAGCGTTTTGCCGAGCCCCGGAACGCCCTCGAGCAGGCAGTGCCCACCCACGAACAAGCACGTGAGAATGCCGTGGACGATGTCGTGATGTCCGACGATAACCCGGCCTAGCTCTTCACGTACGGCACCGTAACGAGCCACGAACTGCTCGGCCCGCTGTTGCATGCTATCTGCCACGCTCATGGGGCGGAGAGTCCTTGTGTTCGATCAATCGGGGTTTCGAAAACGAACAATAGAAGTCGTTGCCTATTTGAGACGGTGATCGACTGGCGGGCCCCAAGATTTGGCAGCCCCCCCGGCACTCCTTTATCGTAGCAGCTTACCGCCAAGAGTGCGGCAAGCGATTGATTCGATTTGCTTGTCAGCGATCGTAACAACCTCTATAGTAATCTATTGCGCCTAGAGACCTCGAACGCTGGCGAGCGATTTCAGCTCGACGGTGGAGGGTCGGAACCGGTGCATCCAGAAGGTGGATGGGGACAACAGTAATTCGATCAGTCTCTTTCAATTCCTGACAGTTTCATTTCCTGACAGTGGCCGCCAGGCGTGCTGCAGACGGAGCCCTCGCCGAATGCCCCCCCTTGTGATTGACATCCGCAGCGCCGACGATTCGCGCGATGTGGTGCATCGGGCAGTCCAGGCTCTGGCCGAGGGCAAACTGGTCGCCCTGCCTACCGAAACGGTCTATGGGCTCGCGGCCAGCGCGCTGAGCGAGGTGGCGGTCGCTCGAGTGTTGGAAACCAAGGGCCGCGATGCCAACAAACCCCTCACGCTGGCCATCCGCAGCGCGGATGACGTGCTGGACTACGTGCCCGATTTGAGCCCTTTGGGTCGCAGACTGGCCCGCCGCTGCTGGCCTGGGCCTGTCACGCTCGTTGCCCCCGATTGTCATCCCGAGAGCCTGATTCGTCGCCTTCCCGTATCGGTTCAGCATGCGGTTTGCCCGAGCGGCCATATTGGGCTACGGGTACCGGCCCACCAAATGGTGCTCGATATTCTGCGGATGCTCGTCGGGCCAATTGTGCTGACTAGCGCTAACCCGACTGGCGGCCCGGATCCGATTACGGCTGAAGAGGTTGTAACCTCACTGGGCGATGCGGTGCAATTAGTGCTGGACGATGGCCAGAGCCGGCTTGGTCAGCCGTCAACAGTAGTCAAAGTCGGAGACAAGGGTTTCGAAGTACTGCGTCCAGGCGTGGTGCCGCAGCAGACCCTACGGCGATTGTCGAGCCTGCTCATCCTGCTGGTTTGTACCGGCAACACGTGTCGCAGCCCAATGGCCGAGGTCATGTGCCGGAAGATGATTGCCGAGAAGTTGGGTTGTAAGGCGTCCGAACTCGGCGATCGAGGAGTGATGGTGATGTCGGCGGGCCTGTCGGCCATGATGGGTGGGCGACCCAGTCCGGAAGCGGTAAGCGTCATGTCGAAAATGGGGCTGCAATTGGCAGACCACGAGTCTCAACCCCTAACGGCACAACTGGTGCGACATGCCGATATCATTTGGACGATGACGCGGTCGCATCGGCAGGCGATCGCCGCGCAGTGGCCGGAGGCTTTGCCGCGGACCATTGTGCTCACGCAAAACCAGTCCGATATTGCTGATCCAATAGGCGGGCCGATTGAGTATTACGAACAGTGTGCCCAGCAGATTAAGGCGGAACTGGAACAGCGCGTGGCGGAATTGGAACTTTAGTAAGATAGAATTTGGAACAGAGAGAGTTCCCGTGGGACCGCCGTTAAAACGAGGCGGACCGCGTGTTTGTTCGCGGAGAAAACATCCAATGCGAATCGCCGTCGGCAGTGATCATCGAGGCTTTGTCATCAAGAGCAAAGTCATCGAGTTACTCAATCGCCTCCAGCAAGAGGTTGTCGACGTGGGGCCAGATTCGCCTGAGAGCGTCGACTATCCAGACATCGCGCAGGTTGTGGGCAGCAAGGTGAGCGATGGTTCGGTCGACCGCGGTATCTTGATATGCGGCACGGGCATCGGGATGTGCATTGCCGCAAACAAGTTTCCCGGCGTGCGTGCGGCTCCCTGCCACGACGACCTGACGGCGGAAATGAGCCGTCGGCACAATGACCTCAACGTGCTCTGTCTGTCAGCCGACATGCTCGGTGAACGACTGATCGATCGGATGGTGGAAATCTGGCTTAAGACCGGCTTTGAAGGTGGCCGACATGCCCGCCGCGTCGACAAGATCGCCGAGATTGAACGGAAGTATCCGGCACCGTAAGGCCTCTGATCTCATCGCTCGGAAAGACATTCTGCCAGGATCTGCACAGGGTGTTTGGCCCAGCGGCCGGTGCCGTGATGGATCTGGTGGCGACAGGAGAAACCCGGGGCAGCGATGGTGCTGTCATTCGCTTGTCGAATTGCCGGCAGCAACACACGTTCTGCGATGGACATGCTGACATCGTAGTGTTCGTAGCCGAACGAGCCCGCCATGCCGCAGCAGCCTGAATCGACGGGCGTCACCTTGGCACCCGGAATACTGGCCAGGGCCGCCTCTGAATCCGCGGTTCCGACGAGGGCTTTTTGGTGGCAATGACCGTGAAGCAAAATGTCTTGTGGTTGCGACGTTAGCGGCAAGACGATTTGGCGTTCCACAAGTAGCGTGTCAACCAGGGCAGCTTGTGCCGCTACCAATTCGGCATCTTTTCCAGGTACCAAGTCGGGGTATTCATCAACCAGCATGAACAGGCAACTGGGTTCGCATCCGACGATCGGTATGCCTTCCTCTGCCCAGGGAAGCAGCCTCGCAATGTTGTCTTCCGCAAGTTGTCGAGCCTTCGCCAGCAACCCCTTCGAAGCCCAGGTGCGACCACAGCACTCGAGCCCGGCCAAAGTCACCTCAAAGCCCGCGGCCTCCAAGACAGCGACGGCCGATCGATTCACTTCCGGTTCGCAGTAGCTGGTTAAGCAGTCGTCCAAGAGCACAATCGGGCCGCTGGGTGCACTGGATCGGGACCTGGACGGACTTGCGGCGGCGCGGCGGCTACGGCGAAACCACTTGCGAAAATGATTGCGTTCAAAGTGCGGCAGGGGACGCCGCGGGTCAACGCCTAGCAAGTGCTTGGCGAGCAAGCCAGCGCCGGGCAGCGAGGTCGCCCAGTTTGAGACTGGCGCGATTGCAGAACCAAGTTTGTTCAAGCGGGCCGCATTCGCCAACAACCGGACGCCAACTGGCGCTCCGTTCTTCCGGTAGTAGCCATCGAGGAATTCCATCTTCAGCTTGGCCACGTCCACGTTCGAAGGGCACTCCGCCTTGCACCCCTTGCACTGCAAACACAAGTCATAGGTGGCGAACAGGCGGTCGCCGGTCAGCTCCTCGGGTGGCAGCGCTCCTGAAAGAACCATCCGCAGTGCGTTGGCCCGTCCGCGAGTGCTGTGTTCTTCGTCGCGAGTGACCATGAAGGAGGGACACATTGTGCCCGTTTGCAACTTGCGGCAAACTCCCGCACCGTTGCAGAGTTCGACGGCGCGAGCAAAGCCCCCTTCGCGCGAAAAATCGAACGTGGTGGGCACGTCAGGCGTCTGGTAGCCAACACCGAATCGCAGGTTCTCGACTGGACTGGGGCCCCTGACCACCTTGCCGGGATTCAGCCGGTGCTCGGGATCAAATGCCGTTTTGACTTGCTCGAATGCGTGATAAACCGTTGGTCCAAAGAGACGCTCGTTCAAATAGCTGCGCGCCAATCCATCGCCATGTTCGCCGCTCATGGCGCCACCGAATTCTAGAACGAGGTTGCAGACTTCGCCGGAAATCTTCCGCATCCGTTCAATGTCGAGTGGAGTACGCAGGTCAAGCATCGGCCGAATGTGCAGGCAGCCAACCGACGCGTGGCCATAAAAGGCACCTTCTGTATCGTGCCGAGCCATGATTTCGCAGAACCGCTCGACAAACGCCGACAAGTGCTCGGGAGCGACGGCACCGTCCTCCACAAATGCCACCGGCTTGCGAACGCCTGGAAGTCCCATGAGTAGTGGCAACGCTGCCTTGCGACAGGCCCACACATGGTCGCAGAGCTCTTTGCCCATGGCGGGTAGGACGTGAAAAAGACCGGGCTGACCGCGTAAGGCCTCAACGAGCTCATCGGCTTTGCGCTGTACCTCAGCCGGATCTTGACCATTGAACTCCACCAGTACGAGAGATTCCGGTTCACCGACGACAAAGTCGAGATAATTGCGGTACTCCAGACTCTGTCGCGCCAGGCGAACGATTAGGCCATCGAGGAGTTCGGCGGCAGATGGTTCGCACGACAGGATCGCTCCGATCGATGCCACCGCCGACTGCATCGTTTCGAAATGCAGCACAAGCACGCATCGCACCTTGGGTAGTGGCAGCAAGTGTACGAGCGCTTCGGCGATCGTGCCGAGCGTCCCTTCGGCACCGACGATCAACTTCGCCAAGTTGAAGCTGGCGCCCGGGTACATGGAGGCTTCCCGTTCTCGGGCACCAGCAATCAGCCGTGGAACCGCAATACGAGCCTGGCATTCGGGCACGAATTCGTCGAGATTGTAACCACTGACGCGCCGCAGGATTCTAGGAAACCGGCGTTTGATCTCCTCGTGGTTTTCCGCAATGATTCGCCTGACCTCACGCGTCGCCTGGCCGACTAGGTCTCCACGTGATTGGTCCAGTCGAAGTTCATCGGATGTACGGGGCCCGAAAGTCGTCCGGGTGCCATCGGAAAGCACCATCTCAAGCGCGATTGCACTATCGACGGCCTTGCCCTGCCAAATCGAACGTGCCCCCGCCGAATTATTGCCCAGCATGCCGCCAATGTTCGCTCGGCTACTCGTTGCCACATCGGGACCGAATTGCAGGGCGTGTTGCGCGGCCGCGGCGTTGAGTTGATCGAGCACGACGCCCGGCTGAACACGCGCCGTCTGCGACACCGGGTCGATCTCGATGCTTCGCATGTATTTGCTGAAGTCGATAATCAGCCCCGCACCGATTGATTGACCGGACAGACTCGTTCCCCCGCCGCGTGGAATAACAGCCAGACCTTCCTCGGCCGCCACCTGATGTACGCAGACGACGTCGTCGCATGTTCGCGGCAGGACGACGCCGACGGGCATGATCTGATAAACGCTGGCATCGGTGCTGTAGAGAGCCCGCGTGTACTCGTCGAGATGCACTTCGCAAGCCAGGCGTCTTTTGAGGGAGTTTAACAGTTGTGCGGATTGTGCCGGCTTGAGATTCATGTCTTTAACGATCTTGTAGTGGGCGAGTGTCTCGGGGCTCAAGATGTTGGCGTGATTATACTTGATCGCCCGTTGTTTGTTGTTAGAGTCAAAAGCTGGAGCTGTTATTTACGGCTTCGACACGACTATGATCGCACGACATCAGGCTCCAGTCTGTCACGGAATTCACACCCCGTTTGTCGAATCGCTCTCTGCTTCCTGCCGCTTTGCCGAACTTCCAGTAATTGCTCCAAGGCTGACCAATCGCGATGTCCACGAATCACAAGCCGCTACCCGATGAGGTCGAACATCTGTTGCGTAACGCGGAGTTGCGCAACGAGCTCGAACCCTACTTCGACGAATCGATCCGAAGCGTCAACGTCGAAGAACTGCCGACTCCCATGGAGAATGAATTCCTGGCCTCCATGCTGGCTTGGGAGCGGGCGCCGATTCTGCCCATCGCGCAATGGTTCGAGCCCGAGTTGCGGCTGCCTCACCCCGACACGTTGGATAATGGGCAGCTTCGTGATCTGTTGTGGGATACGATTCACAAGTTGCATGATCGGCGAATCGTGCTTGATTTCACCGACCACTTGTCGGACCGGGAACTGTACTGCCTGATCTACCGAGACATCCTGCCGTGTTGCGAGAAGAAGATCGACTCGTTGAACAACTATCTACACTGGGATTGTGCGGACATGGGGGGCGATCCGACCGTCTGGCTCCGGTATTATGCCAGCGAGTCAGAGCGTCTGGCCTGGGCCGACGATTTTGGCGATTCGCTGCCACCCGCAGAAGAGCCACCCTATCGGCGTGAGCTGCCGCGTCGCCCCTTGTAAGTCCGAACGAAAAGCAGTTCGCAAGGGTCACAAGGCCTTGACCGGCCCCCAACTACCCTGGAGGCTGGTGCGGCCTTGACCCAATTTGCCGGGCGGCCCTATACTTCGGGTTCGCCAACCTTTCGACTACGCGGCGCAATTTGGAATGCGTCGGTGGCCGATTCATTCGCCCCCTGCAAGGCAACCGTATGAAGACGGAGCGACGTCACGAACTGCAAACCAACGAGCTGGCAAACGCGTTGGCCCACTGGACCGAAGCCGCCAAGCCATATGGCCGAGCGCTGCTCGCAGGCGTGATTGCGCTGATCGTGGCCATCATCGTTTGGGGGTACATCGCGACACAGAATCGCCGCCATGTGGCTGACGGCTGGAACGACTACTTCATGGCCGTAGGCATGCGCGATGATCAGCGCCTGCAGGATATCGCGGAACAATACGGTGGCACGCTTGTCGCCGATTGGGCTCGATTGACGATTGCCGACTGGGACCTCGATAATGGCACAAACCGGCTCTTAACCGATCGGTCCTTGGCCCACGATCAACTGCGCGACGCTGAAGAGAAATACAGCGCCATCTTGATAGGAGATGCGCCTAACACCATTCAAGAGCGGGCTACCTACGGACTGGCTCGCGCACTGGAAGCATCTGGCGAGCTGGAAAAGGCACGCAGCGAGTATCGCTCGCTTGCCCAGAAGTGGCCAGGCAGTCCCTTTGCCGCCGCGGCTGAAGCGCGGGCCAGTGACCTTGATCAATTGCCGACCAAGCAATTCTATGACTGGATTGCCAAGTACGAGCCTCCCAAGCCGCTATCACAAGAGCCAGGCACCCCCGGTGCTCGCCCAGATTTCTTGAAGGAGCCAGACACGGGCACTCTTCAGTTGCCGTCTTCGTTGGACGACAACGCAGCGCCGTTCCCGAACCTGCCGGGTGTTTCGGCCACCGACAGTAAGAACGGCCAAGAAGAAGCCGCCGAGGAACCGCCGGCCAGTCCCGAGCCGGAACCACCTTCGACCAGCAGCGAATCGCCGAAAAGTGAACCGGCGATTGAACCCTCCTCGCCCCCAACGACGGACGACACAAAGCCCGAGTCCGGCGGTCCGGAGCTTGAGTAACGAGTATACGCCGCAACCTGAAACTCCATGAGCGGCGAAGAACTTTCCGGTGAACCACGCGAACTTGTTGTGCCCGAGGAGCATGTCGGTGCACGCCTCGACTGGTATCTCGCCCAGCAGTTTCCCAACTACAGCCGAATGCTGCTGCGCAAGGTGATCAACGCTGCCGGAGTGCGAGTCGACGGTCGCCGTGTGAAAGCGGCTCACAAGCTGCAACTGGGCGAGCGGATCACGATTGTCCTGCCCGAGTTGCCTCACGCGGGTCCGCAGCCCGAGAACATCCCGCTCGATGTCCTCTATGAGGACTCGCAGTTGGCCGCCATCAACAAACCGCCTGGGATGGTCGTGCACCCCGGCAAGGGACATTGGGCAGGTACGCTTACGGCGGCCCTGCAGTTTCATTTCGACGAGCTTAGCACGGCTGGTGGCGCCACCCGGCCGGGCATCGTTCATCGGCTCGACCGCGACACCAGCGGCGTGATTGTTGTCGCGAAGACCGATTTGGCGCATTTGCGGCTGGCCGAGCAATTTGAAATGTGCGCAGTCGAGAAAGAGTATTTCGCTCTTTGTGCAGGCACGATTGATCGCGATCGAGACACCGTCGACTTGCCGGTCGGTGCACACCCCTATCAGCGTGAAAAGATGGCCGTGCGGCGCGACCACCCCACGAGCCGGGAGGCTCAGACCTTTTATGAAGTAAGCGAGCGATTTGACGGTTTCGTGGCGTTTCGCGTATTACCAAAAACCGGCCGCACGCATCAGATTCGCCTGCACTTGGCCAGCATCGGTTGTCCCGTGCTGTGCGATAGGTTGTACGGCGGTCGTGCGTTGCTAACCGGCGGCGAACTCAGCCATGACACCGAAAATGGAACCGTATTGCTTGACAGGCAGGCACTTCACGCGCGGCGGCTGAAGATCCTGCATCCCGAGAGCGGGCAACCACTGGAATTCATCGCCCCGTTGCCGGCAGACATTGAGGCCGTCTTGTTGGCGCTACGGAAATTTCGCCCCGCCAAGCGATGAGTTCCGCTTATCGCACCGGCGGCCTGCGCGGTTCGTCGGCGGGTGTCTGGCCAAACAAGAAATGCACGAGGTCCCGCGTTCCTAGCGTACGGGTACTGGCAAACAGTTCGCCGGCGTCGTAACCAGCGGCAATCCCGTCGTGCATTGCGTTGGCGCGAATTCGCTCGAAGATGTGTTCTTTCGACTTGGGAAACTGCGTGGCGTAGCATCGGACAGCTTTGACCTTCGTTTCCAGCGTATCGCCGATATCGACTACGAGGTGCCCGGCCGCAAGCGGCAGCGTGAGCGTGGTGAACCCCAGCGTGTAGTACAGATGGGCCGAGATCGTGTGAACGGGCAGATGATCGAAGTGTTCGTCCCACTTGGTGAGCCGAGAATAGAAAATTGCCGCGTCCGTGATCTGCATGGCCTGCCAATGGTCAGGTGATGCGAGCGGCGTTTTTTCTCCAAAACCGATGACCAGCCGCGGGCGGTATTTGCGAAACTCCTTGGCTAAGGCGACCCGAGCTTCAAACGAATCAAACAATCGCCGATTGGGTAAATCGAGTTGCGCCCGGACTTGCACACCCAGTGTCGCGGCTGCCTGTTGGGCTTCCGCAAGCCGCGCTTCGGGACCGGGCGAGGCGGGCGTCGGTTCGCCGTCGGTCAGGTCGATGATGCCGACCTGGTACCCCTGCTGCACGAGCTTGGCGAGGGTACCGCCGCAGGCAATCTCCACATCGTCCGGATGCGCACCAACGGCGATGACGTCGAGTTGGGGAAAATCATTTACGTTTATCACGATGTCGACTGCGCTCCTCGAGCGCCAGGTTTCACGACGCCCAGCAGAAACGTCGGATTGAGCGCCTCGAATCGGACGCGTTCGAGTTGGTAGGTACCGCGAGCGACATTAATCATCCAGACATTCACGTCTTTGGTGAGTCGAATCAGTGTGCTATGAACGGCCGAGAGGCTCTCAATGCTGCCGACGTTCGCCACCAGCCGTCCACCCGCACGTAGCCTGCTAAAGGCCGTCTCCACAATCTTGCTGATTTCACGGCTGCTGCCACCGACGAAAATGGCGTCTGCATCGGGTAAGTCCTTCCAGGCATCCGGTGCCCGGCCGAGTACGGGCACCAGGTTCGTTACGCGGAATCGTTCGGCGTTGGCGATGATCAACTCGTGGTCCTGCGGATCCATTTCAATAGCGTAAACCGTTCCCCCGGACGCGATTTGCGCCGCTTCGATTGAAACCGAGCCGCTACCGGCACCGATATCCCACACCACGCTTGTAGGTCCCAAATCCAATTCGGCCAGGGCCATCGAGCGCACTTCCGATGGCGTGAGCAGCCCCTGTTTGGGCGTAGATTGGAGGAAGGCTTCATCCGGATTGCCAAACAGGCGCCGGCCGATCGCTTCGCTGGGGCGATCCGGCACGTTGGGACGCCGCACCAGAACCATGACATTCAGCGGGCTGAAGTCTTGCGTGGCAATTTCGGCCAGCTCGCCTTGCGTGACACGTTCATCTGGCGACCCGAGATTCTCGCACACGTAGGCCGAAAAATAGTCAATCCGCCGCTCAAGCATTGCCTTGGCCACGGCCTTGGGCGGCGTGGCATCGCTCGTAAAGAGCCCGACTTTGGTCGCCGAGCGAATTTTTTCCAGCACCTGTTCCAGCGGTCGGTTGGTTAGATCAGTCAGATAAGCCTCTTCCCAGCTTTCTTTCACGCGGGCAAAGGCGAGTTGCATACTGCTGACGTGCGGCAGGACCTCAAAGTTGTCCTTCCCCAATTTGTCGCAAAGATAGCGGGCCACGCCGTAAAAAAGCGGATCGCCCGAGGCCAGTACGACAACACGCCTATTGCCCGTCGCGGAAATCCGATCAACGGCCTCGTCGAGGTTGCCGCCAACGACTATGCGCGGGGCCTTGGAAGCGGGTATCTGGGCAAGCGTCGCTTCCGCGCCGACCAACACTTGAGCTTCGTCGATCAACCGTTTGGCCGTCGAGGTGACGCCCGATAGACCGTCGTCGCCGATGCCGATGATATGAATTTTGTGCGTGCTCACGGAAATCCGCTCATTCGTCGTGCGGCCGCCAAAGCCCGAATTCTAGAGTAAAGCCAGCACGAGGAAAAGCTCTCACCCGGCACGCCCGATTTTGCACGACCTTACCGCTTCGCTATCAACGATAGAAGGCCACGCTTCCGAAGCTGACACAGGCGGTACCGTCAAGCTCCACCGCCTGATCGTATTTCAGTACCTCGCCGTGGCCAGGTTGGGCCACTTCGAGCAAGGTATAGGTCGGAGCCAAGCCGCACACGCGACTGGCGTCCCGTTGTCGGGCAACGTGCTGGAAGAACTCTTCGGCATCCGCTTGGCAAGCGGTCGACAAAAGATCGCGGTCGCTATCGGCTTGGGCTTTCAGGCGGTCGGCGTCGAGGAATTCCCGATCGCCAAACCGCTGCCCGATATGCGCCAGGTCGCCGCTGCTGATGTAAAAAACCCGTCCCGGGTGGCTGGCCACGGTCTTTCGTAGTGCCGCCGCGAACGCCTGCATTTCTGGCGACCTGGAGGGGGACGAACCGCCCGAGACGTACTCGTGCAACGAACCGACAAGCACAGGCAGGATTTTGAACGGGCGTTTGTCGCCCAACAAGTACTGAAGGAACACGACCTGAAACTCAATGGAGTGTTCGTGGCGATGTGCCAGCTCGTCGGCCGCCAGATTCAAGTTTGCGCCCCCGGGAGTTGCCGCAAGATTCGCCGAGAGCCTGGCGGCGATCTGTCGGTCGGTCTCCACCGTGCCAAGCGGTGTTTCGAAGTGCTTGCGCGTGACCGAGAAAAGATTCCGCATCGGGTTGTGGGCCGTGCCCAGAATCACGAACAGGTCGGCGTTCGTTTCCTCGATCACGCGTTTGTATGCCCAGGCGTAGGTTGTTCCCCCGCGGTGCAAGTCGATATGGGGACTAAGGATACCGACAAGTTCCGGTGAACTCTCGCCAGGCGACCTCGAATTGGCAGGCAAGCCGGGGCCCTTGTCGCTAGAGAAGATTGCATTCAGCTCTGCTTGCAGTGCCTGGGATTCGGCCGGGTAGGCCTTACCAGCGTGCGCTGCCGGTCGAGTTTGACTATTCAAGTAGATTTCGATTTCGTGTTTCCACCTGGCACGAAAACGGGGAGTGTCTAGCAGCAGTCGATCGTCAAGGTCGCGAGCCAACTGTTCGATGTCAGTCACGTCCACACTTTGGCGAAACTGCTCACGAAACGCTTTCTGGATTTCCGAGATCGTCCGCGTGCCGTCCATCAGCGAAACGAGCGCGGCCGCCGTGTAGGGCAAAACGACCGAGCCTGCAAATCCGTCCGGGTCGCGCAGCGCAAATACCACTTCGCCATGCGATTGGCTAACCGGAAAACTTTCGACTCGGCGCAGGCGCGGTTGTTCTGGAAGAGACATCACCGACCCAACAGACTGGGGAGACTTGATATTTGCGTCTTGTGACCAGACAGCCCTTAATCGTACCGCGCCCAAGCTTCGGGACTAGTGCGCGCCCGACGCATCAAATGCGAATGAACACACGCTGACGGTACAGCCAGTATAAGAACAGCCAGATCGCCAAAAGGATGAAAACTTGTGCCAAAAAAGGCTCGTAGTCCGGTCCCAGTAGTCCGAAGATTCCTTCGCCGAAGTGGGTCTTGATCGTTTCATAGAACCAACCTTTGGATAGCTCGGCCAGCACGTACGTGGTAATCGAGTTCATTCCGACGACCACCAACGGAAATGTCCACTTCCGGAAACCGAGAATATCGACCACCCCGAAGAAAGCAGCCAGAATCAAACAAGTCCAGCCCGTACTGAAAAGCGTCCAGCTAGGTGTCCAAATGCGCTTCACAATCGGGCACCAACCACTCTGCTGCCAGCCCCAACCGGCAGCCAGCCCCACGATACCGGCGAGTACCAGGATCAGGAACTTGCGGCTCTGGCTCCAGCCGCCCCGCAGTAGTTCACCCGAGATGAGCCCAAAGATCATCGTGGCGAGCGAGGGCACGAAACTGAGCGTGAGATAACCGCCGCCGTTGTAGGCGAACAATTCTTTCCGAGGGAAGAGGTTGAGAAACCAGGTATCAAAGTAGTGAGCGGCATTGGTGTTCTTGTCCCAATGGGCGCCCACTCCTTCCAGATGCGGCCAGTCGGGGCCCACACCGACCGCAGAGTAGTCGAAGTCGGCCGGCGGCAGGGGATATAGATAAAACAGCGCCCAGTATCCAGCCAGGATCCCGAATGCAGCTACCAACTGTACCCAGGTAGGCCGGTTCCAAAGTAGGAATAGGAATGTGTAGCCCAGACCGATTTGCGTCAGCACATCTTCGAACGTGAAATAGGTCTGATCGCGTCCGTCCGATCGCAAGAAGATCCCCAGCGCCACCAAGACGACGGAGCGGACTGCCGCGTGGCGAAACATTTGTCCCCAACTCTGACCGCGCGCCTGGCGGCTGGCACACGAATAGGCCATGGCAACACCGACCATGAACATAAACGAGGGTTGGATCAAATCCCATGCAGCGCAGCCGACCCAATCGACATGCTCAAACTGATAGCCGATGACTTCCCAGAACGGCGAATCGTGGCCGCTCTTCCGCATGTTTTCCGCCACGCGATGGAGCCCCAGGCCGCCCGAGGCCATGGCCAACATCGTCAGCCCGCGATAGGCGTCGAGCGAGACCAAACGGGGCGGCAAGGGATGCGTGGGCGCAGTGCTCATGAGATTGCTATCCGTGGAAGTTTCAGCGGTTGGAAAGTGCCTTTGATTATCCCCACGGGCAAGCGGCTGTAAACGGAGATCCGTGGCGCGCGTCCATCGCAGGCCGGTTGTGCATACCATTCGAAACACGCTACGATTGTCGACGTCGAGGAGTTCAATTTATGCGGACAGACGTTGACAGGTCGCACGAGCGGGTATGACAAGAGTTTTGATTACCGCCTTCGAGCCGTATGATCACTGGACCGCCAATTCGAGTTGGCTGACGCTCGTGCAATTGACACAAAACTTACCGAGCGAGCCGGCGATTACGACGCGGCTCTATCCGGTCGATTTCGCCGCGGTAAAGCAACGTCTGGCCGCGGACCTGGCGAACAACTATGACTGTGCCCTGCATTTGGGCCAAGCCCCCGGCTCGACACGGATTCAACTGGAGTCCTTTGCAATCAATGTCGGCGGTTCTTCAATGCAATCGCCGGACCAATTTCGCTCCTTAGTCGACGGGGGACCCGTGGCATATCGGAGCCCCTTGCCCCTGGGCTCGTGGGCGGCGATGCTCCGCGACGCCAAGATTCCAGCCGAAGTCTCGTATCATGCGGGCACTTACCTGTGTAACGCGACGCTCTATTTTTCCTGCTATTTGGCCGAGCGGATGGCGTTGCAGACCAGAGCCGCGTTCGTACATCTACCGCTCGACGTGAGTCAGACGGCGGCCCAGGCTCAACACATGGCCGCGCTACCGGCCAACACGTCGGCAGATGCCTTGCGGATGATCCTCGTTGAAATGATGCGGGGGGCGTAAGACGTCGACGTTGGCCTTACCGGCTCGCGCCGGCGCCAAGATACCCCCGCCTTGCCGCCAGGCACGTATGGCGAAACGTTTCCGGTCGGGACACGCCGGCCAAGCGAAACGTCTCCACTGCCCCGTTGCGAAACACGAGATCGCCGGCTGGGTACCATTCCTGGCCAGGAAGCACCTCGACGTCGATCGAGTCGAAACGATCAAAGTCGACCCACCGCTCATCGATACTCCGCAAGCCCACCTGCACGACGATGCGACGGTTGGTGAGCTTGTAGCGTCGCATGACGCCTGGCAAGAGTGTGAACACGTAGAGTCCGATCGCGAACGGAATCAGCAATAGGGCAAGCAATTTGCCGAGCGTGAAGAATCCTGCCCCGACCCGAATGCTGCAAAGCCGGCCTATGATGCGTCCCGGCGCGTATGCACCCAGCGTCGGCCAAACGGTCATCACTTCTACTTCGCGCGTACCCGGGGGGGTTACGCCAGCGATCGGCTGATTCATGGTAAGGGTGGACACAACAGGGCCTTATGATGCTGGGGCTAGAGAAGCTCCCAGATTAGCAAACGCCTTTCGGCTGTTCTAGTGGCGCCCCGTAACTTGTCCGCCATGTCCGCTTGCGGATGGGGCCGCACTCCGCCTGTGAGAATCAGAGCCGACAATTCGTGATTCGGGTTTCCAGGATTGCCGAAGCCCCTAAAGCCTCCAACTGCTCCATGATTTCAATTACCTCGGTCCGCCGAACCATCACGCGTACCGCACACCAATTGGCGTCTTCCAGCCCGCTAATCGTCGGGGAATTGAAACCTGGCGTGATCTGTTCGGCCGCGGCCAATTTTGACCGCGGAACGTTGTATTCCAGGAGGGAATAGCTTCGTGCGATGACCACTCCTTCCAGACGACGCACAACCCGATCGGCCATCTCGGAGTTGCGGCGGGCCGGGTTCTGCACCAGCACCGTCTGGTAGCGGCCGACCTCGGTCAGGATCTTCAATCGGTTTGCCGCCAGCGTGCTGCCGGTTTCTACAAGGTCGACAATTGCGTCGGCGACACCCAAGGCGATCATGATTTCAACCGAACCGGAAAGGTTGACCAGATGTGCCTTGGCCTGATGCTGCGCGAGAAATGAATCAGTAACGCGTGGGAAACTAGTGGCAATGCGAGTGCCGTTCAATTCGCGCGGGCCGCCGATCGTGCTCTCCACGGGAATGCAGATTGCCAGCCGGCACTCGCCAACGCCCAGATCAAGCCGAGAGATGAGTTCCGCGCCACTCTCGGCCACTAGGTCGCCGCCGCTGATACCCATGTCGATGGCGCCCTCGGCGCAAAGGATCGGGATGTCCTCGGTCCGCAGGAAGGTGATTTCCACCGGCACTTCGCGACAGCGGGCAAACAGGCTTCGCTCTTGGCGGCGAAAGCTCAGGCCGGCCTCCTTGAGCAATTCGGCTGCCACCTCAGCCAGTCGCCCTTTGCTAGGAACGCCGATACGCAAGTTGCTCATGTGGGAAAGTCGCTCGCAGGCTTCGACTCGGTTGGAGTTTGGGGGCGAGATGCTTTTTCGTCGAGCCCCGAGATTCCGAATCTTCGGGCCAACTCATCCTCGACCCGTGATAGCGGGATATCTCGATTGGCCAACAGCACGAACAGGTGGTAGAGCAAGTCGGCGGCTTCTTTAACCGTATGATCGCGACCCGTATCGCCAGGTTCGCAGGCTGCTTCAATGACCTCGGCTGCTTCTTCCTCAATCTTGGCACCAATTTTGGCCATTCCGCCATCGAAAAGACTTGTCGTATACGACTTTTCTGGAGGATTTGTCTTCCGATCCTCGATCACGGCCATTAATCGGGCAAAAATGGAATTGGGGTCGCTCATGGGCCTTATGCCTTACCCTCGAACCCGCCGGGAGCTACGATTCCGGCAATCCTAGGACGATCGTCCGAAAGTGGCAAGGACGTCCGAGCGTTTCACAAGCGAATTTGCAGTGACGAGTACCCAGGTTTACCTCAAGCCGGCCGATTGCTGGTTTCTGACCGGTCCTACGGCGAGCGGCAAGACCGACGTGGCAATGGAGCTCGCGAGGCAACTCGATGCCGAAATTGTGTCGCTCGACTCGATGGCGCTTTATCGGGGCATGGACATCGGCACCGCCAAGGCGTCTGCTGTTCAGCGGGCGGCCGTGCGACATCATTTAATCGACGTAATCGATCCGCATGAGGAGTACAGCGTCGCTCAATATGTGGCCGCCACCGAAGATGTAGTTCGGGACATTTGCAGCCGGCAACGCAAACCGCTATTCGTGGGTGGCACTCCCCTATATTTGAAGGCTCTCTTGCGCGGCATCTTTGCCGGCCCGGCCGCCGATTGGTCATTCCGTCACAGAATGCACGAGCTGGCCGACCGAGAAGGAGACCTGACGCTGCATCGCCGCCTGGCTGCCGTCGATCCGGTAACAGCAAAGCGGCTCCATGCCAACGACCGACGGCGCGTAATCCGGGCACTGGAGGTTTACGAACAGACGGGCCAGAGCATTACCGACTTGCAGCGACAGTTCGATCGGGCACGGCTTGCAGAGGCGTGCCGAGTGTTCATGCTGGCCTGGCCGCGGCAGCAGTTAGTCGACCGGATCGATGCCCGAGTCGACGTCATGTTCGCCGCGGGACTGATTGAGGAAGTGCGCCAATTGTTGGCGAGCCCGACGCCCCCGGGGAGAACTGCCAGGCAGGCAGTAGGATATCGAGAAGTCATCGAGCATCTTGAAGGTCAGAGAGATTTGGATGCGACAATCGATCTGACAAAACGACGAACCCGACAATTCGCAAAGCGCCAGCTCACGTGGTTTCGAAGTCTCAGCGAAGTTCGTGCGGTTTCGGCCGGTGACCCCCCCGAAAGGACGGCAGCCCGAATACTTGCCAGTATCGAGTAAATTCTCATATTCGGGTGGTGAAAACTGCGGAAAAAACGCGCAAATTGATCGTAAGTCGTTATTCTTAGAAGGAGTTTTTCGGCAAGTTAATTTTCAGGAAAAAGATTGACGGTTCCGTTTTTTCGATTAGACTCGGCCGAGTTGGCTAACGCAAAACCACTTTGCGCCTGTCAAAGCCATACATTGCATACGAACGGATAAATCACCGAAAGGGCCGCTCAATGGAAAAATCTTCGCCGTGACGACTAGCCAAAATCGGTGCTGTCTCCCTTCTCCTCGTATCGCTGGTGCTGTCGGTCGCTCAGGCGGGCACTATCTCCTACAATAACGGTTTCGGCTTCGCGCTATCGCCCGGAAGTCAAGTCGTTTCGCTCCCTCAATGGGATCCCTCAGCGTTTCCCGGCCAGACCTTGGCTAGCGTGGAACTCAAAGTTGACGCCACAGTTGGTGCTGACGTCACGGCTGAAAATGATTCGGTCATCGGGGGAAACATGGGAGTCGACCTTACAGGGTTGGTGGGCGCAACCTCCTCTGGACTTTCGGCGACAGCTGCGGTTTTGCAATCGGCCGGCCCGGTTGCGGTTAGTGCCTCGGACGGAAACCCCGGCTCCGGGCCCGACTTCGTCGATTTTGGATCGATTTCTGGTAGCGACTCGGACTCCGATACGATCATCGCCGGTTTGGCTCCCTACATTGGTGCCGGCAACTTCAACGCCAACGTCAACGGTAACGGTGGCTTCTCGGTTTCCGGCGTGAGTGACAGTACGATTCAGGTGAGCAACTTTGCCACCAGCGGCCTGGTCACGGTCACGTATAATTTCGTGCCGGTGCCGGAACCTGCTTCCGTCGTCCTGGGGACGCTGGGTGCCTGCGGTTTGGCCTTGGTCGGCGGGCGTCGTCGTCGCAAATAGGCCACGGCCGACGTAATCTGCCGCAAACCTTAAATGCGTCCTTAGAGCCGTCCCCCCGCAGGACGGCTTTTTCTTTGCGCTCGTGGCATTATCTCTTCAGAACGGGGCAAAGCACGGCGTGACCGGGCCGCGACACGATACCGCCCTGTCACCTTACGTGCGGGGGCTGGTCTAGAGTAGGATATGCGGTTCATTTGAGTGAACCAGGGCGAAAACTGGGCCGAAACGACTTTGGGAGATGTGGCGTTGATGCGGACTCATACGTGCGGCGAACTTAACACGCGGCACATTGGCGAGGAAGTCACGGTTTGCGGCTGGGTTGATAGCTACCGCGACCATCGCGGCATTATTTTCATCGACTTGCGCGACCGCTACGGCAAGACGCAGATCGCGTTTGACCCCGACTGCGGCGTCGAGACGCAACAACTGGCCCGATCGCTGCGCAGCGAATTCGTGATCTCCGTGACCGGGAAAGTGGCCCCGCGACCCGAGGGGACCGTCAATCCCAAACTGGCCACCGGTGAAATTGAGATTCGGCCCACCCGGCTTGTTTTGCTCAACAAGAGCCAGACGCCACCGTTTCAGCCGGGCGGGTTGGAACTGCCCAACGAAGATCTGCGGCTGAAGTATCGCTATCTCGATTTGCGCCGCACCGAAATGCAAGCTGCAATGCTGCTGCGGCATCGTATTACCTTGGGCATGCGCAAGTTCTTCGACGACCATGGGTTTGTCGACATTGAAACGCCGATGCTCGGCCGGAGCACGCCCGAGGGCGCCCGCGATTACTTGGTGCCCAGCCGCATCCATCACGGTAGCTTCTACGCGCTGCCTCAGTCGCCGCAGTTGTACAAGCAAATCTTGATGATCGCCGGCTACGACCGTTACGTGCAGGTTGCCCGTTGCTTTCGCGATGAGGACCTGCGAGCTGACCGTCAGCCGGAGTTCACGCAGTTGGACCTCGAAATGTCGTTTGTTGACGCCGACGACGTTATGGGACTCATCGACGGCCTGGTTGCTCACTTGGCGAAAGATATTTTGGGAATCGAGTTGTCGCTGCCATTGCCACGAATGACATATGACGAAGTGATGGAGCGATTTGGACATGACGCGCACCGACCTGCGTTTCGGCCTGGAAATCGTGGATTTGACCGACATCGCCAGCGAGTGCGATTTCCGCGTTTTTCGCGCGACGGCCGACGACGGCGGTCGCGTTCGCGGCATCAACGCTAAGGGAGGAGCAGCAAACTATTCACGCAAGGGAATCGACGAACTGACGAACTTTGTCGTGCAGGATTTCGGTGCCAAAGGCCTGGCCTGGTTCAAGGTCGAGGAGGGGGGGACATTGGCATCGCCCATTGCCAAAAATTTCAGCACCGAACTGCTCGACAGAATTGGCCAACGAATGTCAGCCGAACCTGGTGACTTGTTGGCCTTTGTGGCAGACCGTTTCGAAACGACCTGCAAAGCGCTGAACGGCTTGCGAAAGCGATTTGGCGTGGACCTCAAGCTGTACGATCCCGATTCGAAGCACTTTTCCTGGGTCGTCGAGTTTCCCATGTTCGCACACGACGAGGAGACCGGTGGATGGGCTGCAATGCATCATCCATTTACGGCGCCCCGTCCCCAAGATATTTCCATGTTGGCGAGTGACCCGGGAAAGTGCCGCGCCCAAGCGTACGATCTGGTCATCAACGGAATGGAAGCCGGCGGTGGGACGATTCGAATTCACGATTCGGTTGTGCAACAGCAGGTATTTGGCCTGCTGGGCATCTCGGCCGATCAGCAGCGCGAGCGATTCGGTTTCTTGCTCGATGCACTCGCATATGGCGCTCCGCCACACGGTGGCATCGCCCTCGGGCTCGACCGCTTCGTAATGATCTTCGGCAACCTGGATAATATTCGCGATTGCATTGCATTTCCGAAAACGCAACGGGCGACCGACCTGATGACCGAGGCGCCAGGTCGCGTCGACGCCAAACAGTTGCGGGAATTAGGCATCCAAATTCGCGATGTAGAAGCCGCTAGCAGGCGTTGACGCTGGTAGACCGCTCGGGAAGAATGTAGCTCTTACACGCGAGTCGGCCCGGGCGGGACCATTGCCAGGGTGAGCGTTTCGCGGAAGGAGCCAGCCAGATGCCCAGACACGTTCGGAACGATCTCATTTTTGGCCTGTTCGCCGCACTCGGCCTCCTCTGTTGGGGCTGCGCCAAAGGCACAGCGCCTGACGCGTCCTCGAGCGAAGCAGCTACCGCTGAACAGGTATCGGAACACGCACCGGCAGCCGCCTCTGATGTTGAGAGTACCGCCGACAGCACAGCTGGCGACGAACCAATTGCGGAAGTCGCACGGGCCGAGAATACCAAGCCTCCAGCGATCGATGTTCCCACCCAGCCACCGACGGACTCCGAAGGGTCGGCCAAGAAACCAGCCCTTTCACAGGCCGCCGCGGAACCACCCGCACCGCTGTCTGCTGCCAAAGCGCCGTTGCCATATGATCGCGTTGAGACCGCTGATCTCGCGATTCCTGAGGTTGTGCTCAGCGAACAGCATGCCTCGCTTTGCAAAGTTCGAGTCGCCGACCCGTTTCCCAATCTTGAATTGCCAAATCTCGACGGTGAGAAGCGATCGCTAACCGAATTGTTCGGTCCGAAGCTGACGTTAGTCGTGTTTTGGAATGCGACACAGGCGACCGGATTGGAGGAGCTTTCGGACCTGAGCCGCTATTATTTGCCCCGCTTCGGCGACAAGGGCCTAGCGGTCGTCGCGATCAACACTGGCGACAAGCCGCAATTGGCGCACGAACTGGCCAACCATGCGGGTACCGGCTACCCCGTCCTTAGCGATTCCGACGGCGAGGCGCTCAAGCAAGTTGCCACTGGAAAGCTGCCCCGGACGTACCTTCTCGACGCGTCCGGAAAGATTCTCTGGTTTGATTTGGAGTACTCGCCAACGACGCGCCGAGACCTCTCTGCCGCCATTCGAGTTTCGCTCGGCCAATAATTCAGGCCCTGGCACGCCGCTTGCTGCGGATTTTGGCCCGTATTCTTGGCGGTTTTTCCCATAATGGGAGTCGAACACCGTAAGCTAGGTTTTGGTATCCCCGCGCAGGGAAGGGCTTTAGGCGTTCGGCTCCGACTAGGTTTGTCATTTTAGCGTTTTGTGAATAGGTGTTCGATGCGCAAGCCAATTTGGTCGTCCGTGGCGGTGTTGCTCGTCTTGGGAGGTCTATATTCAGATGCCGAGGCTCAGCTAGGAAGGCGGCTTGGTGACCGACTGCGTGCCGCACCCAGTCCAAACTCGACGCCACGGAACGACGGTCAGTTTCGCCAGCGGCTCGAAAACCTTGGTGGGAAGATTCAAACGGCGATCGATAACGGCGCCTTGGATGCTCTGACCGCGAAGGCTGGTGAAAATCTGCCAGCGCTGCCGGGCAGCCTGACTGGCAGTCTTGCACCGGGTGGACAACTCAAGGCTGAGCTGTCGTCTGGCAATCGGCCGTTCACCCCTGCCTGGTACGCCGATCACCCCAAGGCTTGGCATTACACGCATCCCCATGCCGATGCTTGGGCTGTTGCTTCGATTGGCACCGTCTCGGCTTGGTTAGGGATCGCCGTGGCCGCGCCCGCAAGCACCGCGTTGGGCGACAACGTCTTTACGAGCGATTCGGTAACCCCTCCACCTGTCGAGATTCCCGCCGCTGGCGACTACTTGTCGCTGGGCGTCTTTGCATTGGGCCCGGCCGGAGCGCGGGATCCGAGCGCGCTGTTACAACTCGCCGTCAGCAAGCAAGGCGAGTTGCATGGCAACTACTATGACGTGGTGACCGGGCAGGAATTGCCCCTAAGCGGCAAACTCGACAAGCAAACTCAATTGGCAACTTTCAAGGCCGATGCTCTTTCGTCCGCGGAGTTTGAGGTGTCGCTCGTAAGTCTCACCCGACCCGAAGGTAGTGCACGGCTACGGTTCGACAACGGACAAACGCAGGATTGGACGCTGGCGAGATTCGGACTGCCGACTGCGGATGCGAAATAGCGTGTCCCGCGGGTCACAATACTCGCACACTGCGAGCGAATCCCCGATTGGCTGATCGATTCTCAAGCGGTGTTTCGCTTGACACCAGGCGAGTGCGCCCGAAGCTTTATTACAGGCACTTCGCTGTTATATCCTGGACAATCACGCGTGACCACGTCCGCAACATCCAGCACAGATCCGCAGGCGATGCCGGCAGTGGTGGGCGATTCAAGTTCACTCCGCGTGGCGCTTGCCCAAATTGCCCCGTCGTTGGGCGATCGACAGCAGAATCTGCAGAAGCACCTAGAGCAGATTGCGGCCGCCCGCCGCAACGGTGCCGATCTAATCGTGTTTCCGGAGCTTTCACTAACAGGCTATTTTCTACGCGACATGGTTCCCGACGTGGCATTGGACCGCGCCAGCGTCGAACTCACGCGTCTCGTTGACGCAGCCGGGCCAACGGCGCTCATCGCCGGATTTGTGGAGGAAGGGCCCGGGCATCAGTTCTACAATGCTGCGTTTTATGCCGAGGCCGGCAAGATCCTACATGTGCACCGAAAAGTATACCTGCCGACCTACGGCTTATTCGAAGAACAGCGGTACTTTTCCGCGGGCAAACGATTTCAGGCATTCAACGCTGCCGGCTTTGGCCGCGTGGGCATCGTTATTTGCGAAGACTTCTGGCACGTTTCATCCGCCACGATAATGCAGGCCGAAGAAGTCGACGTGCTGATTTGCATCATCAATTCGCCGGCCCGAGGAGTCGACGGTCCGAGAATTGGCACGGCCGAGACCTATCAATTGTTGGCCCGCACCTTTTCGCAGTTGCTTGGCGCACTGGTGATTGTGGTAAATCGCGTGGGCTTCGAAGACGGATTGTGTTTCTTCGGCAACAGCATGGTCGTCGGACCGGACGGCCAGGTGCTGTTCGAGGCCCCACAGTTTGATGAGTGCTTGTCGCTCGTCACTTGTGATCTCGTGGAGTTGCGCCGCGAACGCCTCATCACGCCGCTGGGACGCGACGAGCAACTTCTCACGACCATCGAGGAACTTCTGCGGATCAAGCGGAGGCGCTATGAAACGTGACGCCGCCGGAAAAGATCTTTCCATCAATCCGGAATTGGTCGCCGAGATCCTCACTCGCTTTATCCGCAACGAAATCGGGCGAACCGGCTTTCACCGGGCCGTGTTTGGATTGTCCGGAGGCATCGATTCGAGCGTCGTCGCGTATTTGGCGGTGCGAGCGATGGGGGCGGAAAACGTTCTCGCCGTCACCATGCCGTATAAGACATCGAGTGAAGAGACTCGACGCGACAGTGCCGCCGTCGTGGCGGCACTTGGTATGCAATCACTCGAAGCGCCCATCACTCCACAAATCGACGCCTTCGTGGCCGCGATGCCCAAGATGACGCAAATGCGGTTGGCCAACAAATGTGCCCGCGAACGGATGACGATTCTCTACGATCAGAGTGCGGCTTTCGAGGGCCTGGTTGTGGGCACGAGCAACAAGACCGAACTGCTCTTGGGATATGGCACTCAGTTCGGCGATTTGGCATCGGCCATCAATCCGATTGGCGACTTGTACAAGACACAGCTTCGGCAACTCGCCGCGTATCTGCATGTACCGGACTCGATCCTCAAAAAGGCGCCCAGCGGCGATCTTTGGGTTGGTCAGACGGACGAGGGTGAGTTGGGCTTCAGCTATGACGAGGTTGACCGATTGTTAGTCCTATTGGTCGATCGGCGTTGGCAGCCGGCGCAGGCGGTGCGCGCGGGATTCGAGACGGAATTCGTCGAACAGGTCGTGCGAATGGTTCGGCGAAATCAATACAAGCGCCGTCTGCCGGTAATTGCCAAACTCACCAACCGGACCGTGGATCGCGATTTTCGCTATCCGCGCGATTGGGGCACGTAGTTCGCTCGGCTACCTACCAGATGTCTCGAATGTCCTTCGGAGCATGCCAAAGGCGCGTTTCCCCCTCGGCACCGTCGCTCCCTTCACTTCCGGCGGCCAGCCATTGGGCGTCTGGCGAGAACGTCAGGAACGCTGTCTTGCCCGGCAGACGTCCTAACGTCAGCATTTCTTCCCCGTTGGCGAGGCTCCACATTCGCACGGTCCCTTCGCTATCGCCGGTGACCAGCAACGGCTCGTCGGGACAGAAGGCGAGAGCGGTAACAGCTTCGCCGTGTGAGAATGTGTAGGGGCCCGGTTGCCCGGTTTCATTGTCCCAAATTCGTACGAGCCCGCTTTGACCTCCCGCGGCCAGTGTGTTGCTATTGGGCGAGAAGGCTAGCGCATACACACCGCCATCAAGCAGATGCTTCTGCCGCGGCTTCGATTCGGGAAGTTTCCAAAGTTGAATCGCCTCATAACCTCCTCCCGAGGCGAGCAGCGTTCCATCGGCCGACGCGGCCATACAGGTAATCTCGACCTGGCCGCCCGATAGCTGGAATCGGTGGCGATTTTCCGCGAGGCTCCAGCCTCGGATGGTTCCCTGGGGCGACCTCTCAGCCGTGAAAGCGAACCTTTGGTCTGGAGTCACGGCCATCGCTGTGAGTTCGTCGTTGAGTTTCAGTTCCGCACGCAAGCTATCCGGTTTGGCGAGTGACCACGATCGTATTTGTCGAGGACGAAAACGATCGTAGGCCAACACGCAGTTGCCTTCGGCCGCGCCAATCCATCCCAAGGCGCAACGCGCGGTAGTGACGTCCTCGAGAACCCAGCGAGCCCCGCGTCGGCAAAAGATGCCCCGTTTCCGCGCTGCACCGACAAACAGATGCTGACTGTCGGCTGAAAATGCGGCCGCCGCCCCGAATCCCTGGAGGCGAGTGACGGCTCGCCGAAATTGAGTGCGGTAGTTCCAAACGCTAACCGACCCGTCGGTGGCGCCGACTGCCAATGCACTCGCCCGCGGCGCGAAATTGATCGCCATGATTCGGCCCCTGGCGCCGTCGATCACTTGGGGTAAAGTGTCGTCTTGCCAGTTCCATTGACGGATAATGCCCGCGCCGTCACCAAAGGCCACGACTGGCTCGCGCGGCGAGAAAGCGAGCGCGTCGATTCGTGAAGTGTTGGTTTCAAAAGTTGCCTCACAGAATCCGTCGTTCAAGCGCCAAATCTTCACGGATCCGCACGCACCGCAGGTCGCAAGGCACCGACCGTCTGGCGAGAATCTCACGCTTGTGACGTGCGTCTGTAGCGGCGAAAAACGAATTCTCTCGGTACCGCTGGTGACGTCCCATACACCGACGGTTTTGTCGCTTGAGGCGGTGGCGAGTAGTGATCCGTCGGGCGAGAAGTTCAGTTCGTTGATTTCGTCGTGATGCGCCGCTGGAAAACTTCGCATGCTTCCAGCTTCAAGGTTCCAAATGATCACGACATTGCCTGGCGTTCCCGCGGCCGCAAGTAGTTTCCCATCGGGCGACCAGGCGAGCCAATTGATTTCCGTGAGTCGATCATATTCCCGCGTGGAAATCTGATGGCCGGTCGAGACTTGCCACCAGCGCACTCGGTTGCCTTCGGCTGCCGCAAACGTTTCGCCGTCGGGAGCAAAAGATGCGCAACTAGCCTCTCGCGCAATCGTGCGAAAGTCTTTGCGCTTCTGCCCTGTTGAGTTCCATAAAATGACGTGACCATCTGCACCTGCCGTCAACAGACTTTGGCCGTTTGGAGAGAATTGAACGCTGTGAACATGTCCTCGGTGGGCTGCGGTTCTCAGCGGCCTACCGAAACAGCGTGTTGTCAAGTGTCGCCAAAGAAATCCGTCGGGATCACTGTCAACATGACGTCGTAGCAAACGGCTCGCTTTGCTTGCGTCGAGGTCGTCGAGAGCCCGGTGGGCGTCCTGCAGATCGCGATAAAACACAAGTTGTTGCAACTCTGCTTCGTGCCGCTCGGCTACGGCGCGCGCGGCTTGCGCGGACGCGAGAGCCGCGTTGACGCGGTAGATATGCCAGACGCCACCCAAACCCGACCCGAGTATCGCCACGCCACTCATGCCGATCGCAACTGCCGTGGCGGGACGGCGACGCGCCCATTTCCAGGCGGTTCTCAGCCATCCCAGCGGTCTCGCGTGAGTAACTTCACCCGCCAGGTAACGGCGTAAATCGGCGGCCAAGTCGCCGGCCGCGTGGTAGCGCGATGTTGGGTTGCGATCGAGACACTTCATGCAGATAGCTTCCAGATCGCGCGGAACGCTGGTGCCCAGCTTCTTGGGAGCCGGCGGCTCTGCCTGCTGTACTTGGCAAATGACTTCCGCGTGAGTCTCACCGCCGTACGGTGGTCGCCCGACCAGCAACTCATACAGCAGCACGCCGAGCGAGTAGACGTCGGTTGCCGCCCCTTGGTCGCCGATGCTTGAATCGACCTGCTCGGGGGCCATATAGGCCGGTGTACCAAGCAATGTGCCCGCACGCGTCTCGGCGGAGTCGGGCGCTGAAAGCTTGGCTAGCCCGAAGTCGGTCAGCCGAGGTATCAACCTCGAAGCAGACTCGTCCGCTGCTTCGCTGTTTGCTGCGTCGTCCAGCAGCACATTGCCAGGTTTGATGTCTCTATGTAGCACTCCATGGCAATGCGCGTGTTCAACCCCGTCGGCAAGGTCCGCCACCCAACTGGCTGCCAGACACGGCGCAACTGGACCATGCTCTGCGAGATACGCTGCCAGCGAAGTTCCCTGGCAATAGGGACTTACAATGAAGTATAGAGCCCCGCTATAGCCCACTTCCAGCACCGAAAGAATGTTCGGGTGCGCAAGCCGCGCGGCCACGACTCCCTCGCGAAGGAACCGTTCGCGCATCTCCGTCGTGAATAGCACGTCGGGGTGTGGAGTCTTAAGCGCAACGTGCCGCATCGCGGCCGGATCCCATGCTTGAAAGACAATTCCGTGGCCACCGCGTCCCAATTCTCGCACGATGCGGAAACGGCCGATGGTCCAGTCGTCCGCCGACCTGGCTTTGGACGCCGTCTGCCCCTCGACCTGATTCGGCAGTGACTCGTGCGAGCGACATACGCGCTCAATGAGCCGGAGCGTGGCACTAGCGTCTTCCAACTGCTGCAGAAGTTCGGGCGACTCCAACGTATCATCGGGTGCCGCTGGAGTTTCCATGCCCGCTTGCAAACGTGTGTGATACTGCTCGAGCAATCCGGCAAGGCGTTCATCCATTGGTAGCCTCGCGTCGAGATTCCTGGTCGTTCGGCATCTCTTCCTTCAACATTAGGAGCGCCCGCGCCACAATTTGCGTGCCGCGTCGTCGCTTCGTCCCAGGACTTCTCCTATTTGCAGAAACGACCAACCTTCCCAATGCCGGAGCACTATGACTCGGCGATGCGCTTCGGGTAGTCGCGCGAGAGCCGCCACCAAAGCGGCCGCCTCTTCGCCCGCCAACAGTCGGGCGGGCGGCGAAGCAGGGCCGTCATCGACCAATGAGATTGGTTCGCTCCTGTCGGCGTCCTCCAGGGGAACTTCGCGGGTCAATTGCCGCATCTTCGTACGGGTATAATTGCGGGTCATGTTGCGGGCATGGCGCAGCAGTGACTCGCGCATCCAAACCTTTAACTCGGCCTCGCTAGAACCGTGGAACTCGGCGAAATCGCGACCGAGTTGAAGCAGCGTTTCCTGAACGACATCCGACGGTCCAAACTTCCCGCGCACGTGTGTGGGAAGCACCTGGTTGGCAACCTTCAGCAGATAATTGCGATAGGCGTCAAACAGTCTTCCCAGGGCGTCCTCGCAACCACGCTGTGCCGCCAAAATATCGGGTGCCAACGGGTCGGCTGGAAGCGCACCGCTCCACATTCCCAAAGAGTTTCTGCTGGCCCTGGTGGAAGAATCCATCGCTCGGCTCCCGCGACCAGCGTTCCCGACCGATCGTTGCCCCCGGAAACGTAGTGCTTCCGCCTGTATGCTGATCGCTTAGAGCTTGGAGTGCAAGTCAATCGGCCTCTGATTTTAGCAGAAAGCAGGCGAAGGGTGATCCATCACTGCTGGGCTCCCAATTTGCTCATGCGACAATCAGCCCCTATCTAGATGGCAGAGACGACTCTAGGGTGCGTTCGCTTGCTCCGCCCGTTCACGCCAGAAAGTCTCGGCCTGACGGTGATACTTGAGCACGGCCTCACGCTGTACGGAGTCAGCGAGGTTGATCTTCGCCGAACGCTCCCGCACCCAGTCGAGAAAGAACTCGCAGGATGCTTTGCTGATGCGTGGCGTACCACCAATTTCAACATAGTAGGGGGCGGTCATGGCATAGCGGTACGTACCAGGCACCTCGGCCGCTGTCCGGATTAGGAGCCACCCGCTCTGGCGAAATACGACCGGTGGTAACCTTCCACCTGCTTGAACGAGATCTTCGACCCGCACTTGCTGGTCGAGTTCGCCGTTCTTGAGGACGTCCACATACGAGATCCGATCTTGCGTCGACAACGTCAGGCCGACCTCGAGTTCAACTTCCTGACCCTGCTCGGCACGAAAAATGAAGCCGGGCACTTCCCCCTCGACGCTTGGACGAAGAAGAGGACCGTTCGTAATAACGACCCGACCGGCACGTACCGCTTCCCACCATTTCTCGTAGGTCAGTTCGCCGTCGACGTGCACGTACATCCGGTTGTAGCCCAAGGGGTTGGGAACTTCGCCCGAGCCACTGCCCGCGGTCGGAGGAATTCTCAATCCGCAGTTGAGCAGGTGGTAGTAAATATCTTCTGACCAACGACCGGCACCGCTGTTTCCGGGATAAAGCAATTCGCTACGGGGCTTGCCGTCGAATTCGCGGCCGACCGAACCCGAACGCTGCAAGTCGCTGTTGATGACTTGAACCGAATCTAGAAGTCCGCCGACGACCCACAACGGTACGTCCCAACCGTATGCCTTTTGGGCATTCACCCAGGCACTCGAGTGCGACTTGGCCTCGGCGATTATGTCCTGTTGTGGCGGGAATTCTGGCTTGAGTCCGCCCAAATCGAGCGGCTGGGGCAGATTGTAAAACAGCAGTGTGCCTCCCCCCCGAGCGTCAATGCCGGCCGATAAATGGTAGAACCGATTCGTGTCGAATTGGACCAACGGGTTGTTGGCGATCGGTTTCTTTGGGAGCAATGCGCTTCGACCTGGCCACGTGATCAGTTCTACGACATGCAAGTCATCTGCACGCATGAGCAGTTCCAGGTCAGAGGCCGCTCGTGCGGCGTCGATGTCGCCAGACCACCAGCCTTCGGAAGCCATGTCGGCGAAGCGCTTTAATTCGACAACGGTCGTATCCTTTGAAAAGTTTTTGATCGTAAACCGCCCGGTTTGGGTAAGATACTCCAGCCCGCGTTCGATAGTGAACTCATACTGGCCCTGCGGTAATTTAAGTGCAATCTTGCCGTCAAAGACAAAATGGTCGTGCCAGAACGGCACACGCGGGGCCTTGAGCGCCTTGCCGGCCGAATTCTTCAAGTGCATTCGGCAGGCGAGTGGCTGTTTGGTCTCGTGATCGACAACTTCGACTGTTAAAGTGCCGCCGACGCCCGCCGCGGTGGCGGTCAGACCGTGGGTCCAGGGCAGTACAACCAAGACGACGGCCAATGCACGCAGCATGATTCGGATTCCCATGCGTGGAATTGTGGCGGGCAGACAGGGGTGTATGTTTCAAATGTAGCATCCTTCCGTACGAACGTTGCGGAAGCTGAATTCTCGATATTCGGGGCGGCTTGATGCCTTGCGGGCACGAGCCGTAAAATAGCGGAGAACCGGCAAGCTGGTCTTGTCGCGAGCAGGTTCGCTCGACTTGACGTCGAACCAAGAATCGTGCCCGGTAGGCATACGGTGGCGGTGGAATGGCCGAAGATTACTACAAAACATTGGGCGTGGGACGGGACGCCTCGGCGGCCGATATTCAGAAAGCTTATCGGAAGCTGGCCCGCAAGTATCACCCCGACCTCAACCCCGATGACAAGACCGCCAAGACCAAATTTCAGGAAGTGCAGCGCGCGTTCGATGTACTAAACGATCCGAGCAAACGGGAACTTTACGACCGGTACGGTAGTTCGTTCGAATCGATGGGAGCCGGTGCTGGACCGCGCGGAGGACGCACCACGTGGGGCGCAGGCCCTGGGGCCGAGGAAATCGATTTCAGCGAACTGTTCGGTCAGCGGTATGGAGGCGAAGATCCTGCCGGGATGTTTGGCGACATCTTCACGCAGTTTCGCCGGGGTGGAGCCCGGAGTCGTCGAGCAGCGCCCCAGGCTCCCGTTCGTGGCTCGGACTTGGCGACGGAGCTTGAGATTCCGTTTCATACGGCTGTGATGGGCGGTCAAGCTCAAATCTCGTTACAGCGTGGCAACGGCAAAGTCGAGACACTGTCCGTGAAAATTCCACCTGGAATTGACGAAGGAAAGAAGATTCGGTTGCGAGGGCAGGGTGAATCGGTATCCGACGGCACGCCGGGTGACATCCTAATTACGATTCACGTTTCGCCACATCCGTGGTTTCGACGGCACGGCAACAATTTGGAAGTACGCGTGCCAGTCACGTTGGCCGAAGCGGCTTTGGGTGCCAAGGTCGACGTGCCAACGCCCAAGGGAACGATCGCGCTGCGGATTCCACCGGGCGCGTCCAGCGGGAAAAGGCTGCGGGTCAAAGGACACGGCGTCGCGCCTCCGAATGGCGAGCCGGGCGACCTCTATGCCGAGATTCAAATTGTGCTTCCCACTCCGCTCGACGAGGAGTGCGTGGAACTGATCAAGAAATTGGACGAGCATGCCGCCGATGCGCACCCTCAGGAGCCGCGGCGGGATTTGCGATGGTAACGGGCGAAAAGATTTCGATGCTCCAGGCAGCTGTCGGCGAACGGCTGGCATGGACCAATGAAAAAGCCGAGCCATTGCTCGTGCGGTTGACTCCAGTGAACCGCGCTCGAGTGATGCTGGCCCTGTTGGCGCTCTTAGTCGTGGGGTTGGCGCTGATCGGTTTAGCGATTGTCGCGGGAAGGTATGTGTTGCGTGAAGTTCGCAAATCGCATGGTCCCACGCCGCTTCGAGAAGACGATTGGTATCGCAAGCCGCTTGTTCCCCGCGACCCTCCCCCGCGAGCTCGCGACCCCGAATGAACGACCCGAATGAACGACCCCATCACGTCCGAACGATTTTTGCCCAAATTTCATCTGCGGCGGAGCTTGGACTTCAAGCGAGTGTACGATCGCCGAGTCTCGGCATCAGATTCGCGGCTCCTGGTGTTCGTTGCCCGCAATCATTTGGGTTATCCTCGTTTGGGACTTTCAGTTTCACGGAAGCACGGTGGGGCCGTCGTACGCAATCGCTGGAAGCGGTTGCTCCGCGAGGCGTTTCGCTTATCGCGGACGAGACTACCCGCGAACATCGATCTGGTCCTGATTCCCCGCGGCGGCAATTTTCGTCTGGGTAAACTGCAGGAATCGCTGGTCCGACTGACGAATCGAGCTAGCGGACGACTGGACTAAAGCGTGACGTGCCAAACGGTATAATGGCGAAGGGCTCTGGTGGAGTTCGTCAGCCCGCCTGGTATGGCTATCTGGTGCGAGCGTTGCATGCACTTTCTCTGGGCCACGATTCGCGAACTGCCAGCTTGGCTATTGATCGCCGCCGTGCGACTTTACCAGATTACGCTTAGCCCGATCGTTGGGCGAAGCTGCCGCTTTCAGCCGACTTGCAGCAACTACATGATCGGGGCAGTGCGGAAATACGGCTTTGCACGGGGCGGCTGGCGGGGGATTTGCCGCCTGGCCCGCTGTCATCCGTTCTGTACAGGCGGTTACGATCCACCTTGAGACCACTCTCACTCAGTGAGTCTCGACAGTTGCTTACGGCACGAACCGGTCTTGACCGTTCCAACGCCCGTCCCTATTCTCCCGCCCTCGTCATATTAGTTTCGTTTTCCGAGAAGCTCGTTCGAGTGTTTCTCGCGGCGAAAAGACCACGTCTCGAGCGGGGTGGATGGAAGCACCCGAGATGTGACCTCGCCGGGACAACCTACGGAGCACGGCATGAAGCCTTGCTACGCCTGGCTGCTTTTGGGAGTTCTTGCGTTCAGCGGGTGCGCTACGCCCAGTCTGCGCTCGCAGAGCCCGGAAGGCTTGGCCGATGTGCTGGAATCGCGGACGAAGCTCGTTGGCGACGTGGCCCGGCCGTTCGGCCACGACTCCGTCAAGGTCGAGTCGGTAGCACTGATCACCTGCCTGGATAGTACGGGCGAGGACCCGGCCCCCTCGGCACAGCGCGCGGCGTTGCTACACGAATTGCAAACCATCGGCGTGCAGAATCCGAATCAACTTCTTGCCGCGCCATCGACGGCCCTGGTTTTGGTCCGTGGCTTCCTACCCCCAGGGGTTCAGAAAGGGGATCGGTTCGACCTGGAAGTACAAGTGCCTGTTCACAGCGAAACGGCTAGTTTGCGCGGCGGTTGGCTGATGGAGACCCGGCTCACCCAGATGGCAATTCTGGGCGGGACGATTCGCGAAGGTCACTACCTGGCCAGCGGCGAGGGACCCGTGCTAGTTGATCCCTCAGCAAACGGCGAGAAGGACCGTGTGTTGTTGGTTCGCGGCCGCGTGCTGGGCGGCGGCACGGCGCTTCGTTCGCGAGACATCGGCCTGTTCATTGGTCCTGAGGACAAGTCTGTTCGTCTGGCCGCGCAAATTGGCCAAGCGATCAATCAGCGGTTTCACACATTCTCGCGCGGCATCAAGCAGGGAGTGGCGAGCCCCAAGACCGACGAGCGAATCGACCTTAAGATACATCCCCGGTACAAGGACAACATCGTCCGCTATATTCTTGTGCTGCGATCGATTCCGCTCAAAGAATCGCCGGCCGAGCAAAGCCTGCGAGTGGGACTACTCGAGCGTCAATTGCTGGATCCGATCACCGCCGCGACCGCGGCATTGCGACTCGAGGCGATCGGCCGCGAAGGTGTCGAGGCGCTTGCCAAGGGTATCGAAAGCAGCGATCCGGAAGTGCGGTTCTATGCCGCCGAAGCCTTGGCCTATCTTGATGACAACCGCGCCGCGGCCCCGTTGGCGCGTGCCGCTCGCGAGGAGCCGGCCTTCCGCGCATATGCGTTGGCCGCGCTCAGTTCGATGGCCGATATGGCAGCCCACGACGAACTGTTAAGTCTGCTCGAAGTGCCCAGTTCGGAAACACGCTACGGCGCCTTCCGCGCACTTTGGGCTATGAACCCGGCCGACCCGCTCATTCGTGGCGAGAACCTCGCGGGACAGTTCAGCTACCACGTGCTCAACACGACTGGTCCGGCCATGATCCATGTGACCCGCAGCTTCCGGCCTGAAGTCGTCGTGTTCGGCCACGAACAGACGCTCGCTGCCCCGTTCGTACTCGAAGCCGGCAAATCAATTCTCGTCAAGGGAACCGCCGGCAAGGTCACCGTCAGCCGTTTTGACGTCCGGCAGCCGGACCAGAAACGCGTAGTTAGCACCAAGGTCGACGACGTGGTGCGGGCGATCGTCGAACTCGGCGGCACCTATCCCGACGTCGTCCAGGCCCTGCAAGCCGCCAAGTCGTCCGGGGCCCTGCGGGCACGGTTCGAGGTCGATGCCTTACCGGAGGAGGACCGAACCTACCAGCACAAGGAGATATTGGCCGGGGAAAAAGCGGGCACAACAGAGCACATCGTTGCCGCCAATCCGCTGCCGGAACTATTCCTGGGCCGCAAGCGCAAAAACAGCCGCTAGCACCGAAACGAGGGTCCGATCCGAAAACTCTTTTCCGGGGAATTGGTGGCAAAACCGGACCAGTCTTCGGGGGCATTTCTTGGTAAAATGGAATGTCTGTTGGCTGCTGGGGTAGCCTCTGAAACACGAGCTGCCCAAGACTTGGTCGACCCGTTCCGGTTCCGCTCACGCACCCCACGCTTCCCTCATGCTTAAGGCGCTCGAACTCGTCGGCTTCAAGAGTTTCGCCGACAAAACGCGGCTCGAGTTTCCCCCCGGCATCACCGTGGTGGTGGGTCCCAATGGCTCGGGTAAGAGCAATATCGTCGACGCCATCAAGTGGGTGCTCGGCGAACAAAGCGTCAAGAGCCTGCGTGGCAAGGAGATGGCCGACGTCATCTTCAATGGATCCGCCTCTCGGCGAGCTCTCAATTCGGCGGAAACCACGCTCACCTTCAACAATGCGAATCGCCTGTTGGCTGTCGATGCGGCCGAAGTTCACATTACCCGCCGTGTTTATCGTAGTGGCGAAGGCGAGTACCTGATCAACCGTCAGCCCTGCCGGCTGCGCGATATACGCGACCTGTTTGCCGGCACCGGCGCGGCAACTGAAGCTTACAGCGTGATCGAACAGGGCAAGGTGGACGTACTACTGCAGTCGTCGCCGCGTGACCGACGGTTGATTTTCGAGGAAGCCGCTGGAATCAGCCGTTTCAAGGCCAAAAAGATTGAGGCCCTCAGACGGCTCGAACGCGTCGACCAGAATCTCCTGCGGCTATCGGACATTGTCGACGAGGTAGACAGCCGTGTTCGGGCCGTCAGAGCACAGGCCAGCAAGGCCCGCAAATACAAGGAGTATTCCGATCGCCTTCAATCCCTCCGCACGCAGATTGGTGCGACCGATTGGCGGAAGCTCTCAGTTCAACTGGAAAAGCTCGAACGCGAGTTGCAGGCCGCGCAAGAAGAAGACTTAATGCTCAGTGCCGAGGCTGAGTCGCTCGAAACGCAGGCCTTCGCACTCGAGTCGCAGGTGGCCGAGTCAGACACCGCCATGCGGGCCAGCGAAGCCCGCATCGCGCAGAATCGCGAGCGGATTGCCGCGCACGAATCGTCGATTGAACACGAACGTCGCCGCACTTGTGATTTGGAAGAAGAGGTTGCCCGTTATCGTCGGCAGTTGACCTCGATGAGCACGCGTGCCGTTGATTTGCAGCACCAAATCGGTCAGATCGACGCGAGTCTGGCGACGGCTGAGAGCGAACATCGTGAAGTGGCGCGACGGCTTGCCGAAGAAGAGCGGAACCTCACGAAGTTGACCACGCAGGTCGACGAAACTCGCGCCGAGAATGAGGCCTGCCGTGCGGCACATCTCGAGCAAATGCGAACGGCGTCGGCGCTGGCCAGCCAGACAAGCGCGCTTGAATCGAAAGTGGCCACCATTGATGCTACCCGCGTCCGAATCAAGAAGCGACTGGACGAATTGAGCTCGGTTCGCGAAACGGCGCTCGGCGAACTCGCCGGGGTCAAAGCGTCCGAGGCCCAATTGAATCAGGCCTGTCGACATAAGCAAAAAACGCTCGAACTCGTCCAAAATGCCCTTGGACAGCACCGGGCTGCCGCGGCCGAGGCACACCAGCAGCTCGCACACTTGCGTGAGCGAGCGACCGGCGCCAGCGAACGAGCGGCCGTCCTTGAGGAACTGGAAAAACGACTCGAAGGAGTTGGTGCCGGCGTAAAGCAACTACTCGTCGAAGCTCAAGGTGCCCAGGCCGGGCCCCTGCAAGAGCTGCGCGGCCTGGTGGCCGATCTACTTCACGTAAGTCTTGAGTCGGCGCCGCTTGTGGAGGTGGCGCTGGGCGAAATGGCGCAGTGCGTGGTTGTGGCAAACGGACGAGCGTGGGTCGAATATCTTACCGCGGCGCCTGTGTTTGCCGGTCGCGTGGGTTTCGTCCGTTTGGACATTCCGCACCTTAGAACGCATCTCGACGCGATCGATTTGCGTGGACGCCCGGGGGTTGTGCTGCGGGCCGACGAGCTCGTCGAGTGCCAACCCGAATTTGCCGCCCTTGCCAAACGACTGCTAGGACGAACATGGGTTGTGGAGAATCTCGCCACCGCGGTCCAGCTTTCAGCAGCGGAAGGGCGGGGCCTCGACTACGTCACGCAAGCGGGGGAGATGCTGACGGCCGATGGGATTGTGTATGCCGGGCCGCGGCACTCCACCACGGGCCTCATTTCGCGGCGAAGTGAATTGCGGGTCTTGCACCGGCAGATCGCGGAAATGGGCGAACAGGTTACCGCCCAGGCGAACCTATGCAGTCGACTTGACGGGCAGGTTGCCGACGGCGAGCGTGACCTGCAGCACTTGTCGGGCGAGTTTCGGGAACTGAGCGAGCAACTGTCCCAGGCGCGTTCCGCCGTCCAGTCGGCCGAACAACGGCAAATGCATTTTGAAAGCCAAATCTCCGCCAGCCAAGCTGAAGCTCGTGCCTCGGATGCCGAATTCGAGAAGGCCACTGGGAGTCTAGGCGAGACGCGACAGAAGTTGGGACAGGTGGAAGCGACGATGGTCGACTTGGAACACCGCGTCCACGAGGGGGGCGCCAAGGCAAGTCAACTCGAACAGATGCGGCAACGTTTTAGCCGCGAGGCGGGCACGACCAAAATTGAAGTCGTCAAGAGCGAGCAGCGGCTCTCGCACCTGAGAGCCCAGCGCAGCCAATTGGAACGAGACCAACAGGAGCGTGGCCGGGCGCTGGCCGATAGCCGTTCGCAGCTCGAGGTAAGCCTCGAAAGGCTCCGCGACTGTGAGCGAAACATTCTGCGGGCAGAGTCGGAATTGGCTGAACTCTACCTTCGTAAGGAATCGTTGGCCGGCGAAGCCGTGCTGCAGCAGGAACAACGCGACGACTGGCGGCAGCGAAAGTCCGAACTCGCGGCCGAAGCCCAACGCGTACGCGGCAAGATTCGCAAGCTGGAAGCCAAACTGCACTCTCAGGAGCTTGCCGCCGGAGAAGTGCGACACGAGCGGACTACGCTGGCCGATCGACTTCGAGAGGATTACGGTATCGAGCTGGCCATGCTCGAGCATGAACCCTCGGCCGAGGAACTGCAGGAACGGACCGAGGTCGAAAACGAAATCAGCGAATTGCGCGGCAAGCTCAATAGCATTGGTGGGGTGAACCTCGATGCACTCGCCGAATTGGATGAGTTGGAAACGCGATTCAACACGCTGACGAGTCAACATCAGGACCTTTCGAGCGCCAAGGCGTCGCTCGAGGCAATCATCAACAAGATCAACGCCGACAGCCGGCGACTCTTCGCCGACACGCTGGAGGTGGTGCGAGAGCACTTTCAGGCCTTGTTCCGCAAATTATTCGGCGGCGGCCAGGCCGACATTGTGCTCGATGAGGGGGTCGACATCCTCGACAGCGGCATCGAGATTATCGCCCGGCCGCCGGGCAAGGAGCCGCGCAATATCTCTCTGCTCAGCGGCGGCGAAAAGACACTGACCTGCGTGGCGTTGCTATTGGCCATCTTCCGCAGCCGTCCCAGTCCGTTCTGCGTGCTGGACGAAGTCGACGCCGCGCTCGACGAGGCCAATATCGAGCGGTTCATCACGGTGTTGCAAGAGTTCTTGGCCTGGACCCAGTTCATCGTCGTCACGCATTCGAAAAAGACGATGACCTGTGCAAGTACGCTCTACGGGGTGACGATGCAGGAATCGGGCATCTCGAAGCGTGTCAGCGTCCGCTTCGACGACGTGAGCGAGACCGGCGAGATTCTCAATGTCCGCGACGACGAGCCGGTCGGCGAAGATGACGAAACGCAGGCGGCGTAGTCGTAGTCGGACGCAATGGGAATCTGGCTACGAGGTGACGAACGGGGCCGGCGTGAAGCCGATGATGACGAACGCCAAGGTCAGCCAGCCCAAGATCGTACGGCCAATCCCCAGGGGCATCTCGTCGTTCGCCGTGGGCGGATGTGAAGGTCCGATCAGCACCAACAGGACGAGCATCAACGACCAGCCGTATTGTTGGGTGAGCACCATTGCGGCGCCTGCCGCGAAGAGCAGGAACCACGCCACAATGTGGGCCTTCGAACGCAAGAGTGCGTACAGGATATGCCCGCCATCCAGTTGTCCGATGGGGATCAAGTTGAGTGCCGTGATTAACAAACCCACCCAGCCAGCGAATGCGAGCGGATGGGCCCACACGACCTGATTCGCATCGAGAGGACCGAAGAACCATTGCTCCATCCAGCGAAACAGCAGGGGTTCGTTGAATTGGAGCCCTGTTACGGCGCCCGGTGGCAGCGGTTCAACGTGCGACCACGATAGGCCTACGTAGCAACAAACGAGCGTTGGCACGAGTCCCGCTAGTGGACCACTGATTCCGATGTCATACAAAGTCTTTCGATTGCCCATGTGACCGCGCATTGCGATCACCGCACCCATCGTACCAATTGGACTAATCGGCATTGGGATAAAGTACGGAAGGCTAGCCGGTACGCGGTAACGTCTCGCTTGAACGTAGTGGCCCGCTTCATGACAGACGAGAATGCCCATTACGGCCAACGCGTAGATGGCGTTTTGGACATAGTACGTGCTCACACAGCATGCCACAAACAGCAGGATGGGCGTCAACGGAATCTGATGTCCAGGCACCGACGCGATGTCCGTCGGCACCACCTCCGCCAAAATCGGATCTTCCTTGTCAGGCTGGGGGTAGGTCAGTGGTGGGTCGGGGTGTGAACTCATGCTGCATCCTGAGGTTGACGGGGCGGCGGTCTTCCGAATTCTAGGTTTGCAAGCCGCGTGAGCAACCGGTTGTTTGGTGGCCTCGATATTCGGCCTGCGGGGTGAGGGGCCGTTTTACTGGTTTTCCAGCCGGCTGGGGGCGTGAAATTCGACCAGATGGGCGGATGCAGACGACCGGAGAGAACCGTCGCTGGTGGGCTTGTCGCGTCGCAACTTGCTTTGAGTTGACAGATTGCGACACGTCCTTTACATTTTTCGCTTTCTCGGTGCGCGTGGTGGCTGACGGGTTACGACCGGCCGCACGTGACCCTACGAAGACGCTTTGGCCTCCTCGGGCCGGGGCACCCTGTTGCGTATCGCTCCCAAGGACATCACCGTCCGGCAGAGACGCGACTTCGCCGGCGGATCCTGCGAAGGGGTTCTTGGCGGAATGCGAGCTTTGTCGGCAAAGGCGGCCTCTGATGCAAACCGGCTTTCCTCTTGCAAGCCTTTGCACCCCCGCGAGCGCCGGCGCACGCCCCGTGGCCGCAGTCCAGAGCTCATTGCGCATCAATTCCATCGGTATTTGCGTTTGGCCCGGGCCTCGCGTCGGCCAACGATTAACAAACTACATGTGGACGTCCAACGAACCAAAAGAAAAGAAGTTAAGGGAAGTTGTAGCATGATTGCAAATTGGAAATGGCCGCGGCGGATGCCGCGTAAGCAAACCCTGTTGATGGCGCTGATTGCCCTCGCCTTTGTATGGGCTGGCGGATCGGCCTTTGCCCAACAAGCGACCGAAGCCGCCGATGCGGCCGCCAGCGGAGAGGCCTCCAGTCACTTTCGCTTTTACTTAATTTGGGGCGTGGCATTTTTTGGTGCAGTCGTGGCGTTGGTCCAGGCCTTCCGCTTCTATCAGGAAGTGATGGCTGCCGATGAGGGCACGCCGAAAATGGTCGAAATCGCCGGCTTCGTTCGCGAGGGGGCCAACGCTTACTTGCGTCAACAATACAAAGTCGTCGCGCTGTTTTTCGTTATCATTTTCGCCTTATTGGCCGTTTCCGCCTACGTGCTCAAAGTGCAGAGCGAATGGGTCCCATTCGCGTTCATCACTGGCGGTTTCTTTTCCGGCCTGGCCGGATGGTTTGGGATGAAGACCGCCACCTGGGCGAGCAGCCGCACCGCGGCCGGGGCTCAAAAGTCGCTCAACCAGGGACTTCAAGTGGCCTTCCGCTCGGGTGCCGTCATGGGGCTGACCGTGGTCGGCTTGGGCCTGCTGGATATCACCCTCTGGTTCCTGGTCCTTAACTGGATTGTTCCCGCACTGGGATACGAACCTCTTTCGCTCGAAGAAATCACGGTCACAATGCTCTGCTTCGGCATGGGTGCCAGTAGCCAGGCGCTGTTTGCCCGCGTCGGTGGCGGCATCTTCACCAAGGCGGCCGATGTCGGTGCCGACCTGGTGGGAAAAGTCGAACATAGCATTCCCGAAGACGACGCCCGCAACCCCGCCACGATCGCCGATAACGTCGGCGACAACGTGGGCGACGTGGCCGGCATGGGTGCCGACCTTTATGAGTCGTATTGCGGTTCCATACTGGCGACGGCGGCCCTCGGCGTGTCGGCCTTCTCCAGCGGCGCGATCATTCGCGATCTTTACGCACGCACGGAAAACGCCACGGCCGTCACCGAGGAGTTGATTGCCACCTTCCAGCTCAACGCCCTGTTTTTGCCAATGGCCATCGCTGCGATTGGTATCTTTCTCTCGATTGCGGGCATCTACATGGTCCGCACCGAAGAGGACGCCTCGCAAAAGACTCTGCTCAAAGCGCTAGCGCGTGGCATCAACGCGTCGACCGTGATGGTCGTGGCCGCCGCGTTCGGCCTGACTTATTGGCTGATGCCCGACTTCATGGGCGTGGCCTTCAGCATCGTCGTCGGTTTGGCTGCTGGCTGGTTGATCGGAAAGTGGACCGAATACTGCACGAGCGACGAGTACGCACCGACACGGAATCTGGCTGACCAAGCCGTCACGGGCCCGGCCACGGTGATCATTGGTGGCGTTGCCGAAGGCATGCTCAGCACTTGGTTTCCGGTGCTTGTCGTCTGTGCGGCAACGATCATGGCATTTGGCTTCGCGGCCGATTGGCGATTTAACGATTTGCAGTACTTTGCCCTCGGGCTGTACGGCGTGGGAATCGCGGCGGTTGGCATGCTCAGCACGCTGGGTATCACGTTGGCCACCGACGCGTATGGTCCGATCGCCGACAACGCCGGCGGCAATGCCCAGATGTCGGGCTTGGAGCCGATTGTTCGCGAGCGTACGGACGCTTTGGACAGCTTGGGCAACACCACGGCAGCGACGGGCAAGGGCTTTGCCATCGGATCGGCCGCTTTGACAGCCTTGGCGCTGTTGGCCGCGTATGTCGAGGAGGTGCGCATCGGTTTTGACCGTTGGGCCGTTGCCACGGTGACCGCCGAGTTTGAGCCGGGCGTCTACAAAGTCAGCAATCAGTTTGTCGTTCAGGTCAAAAGCGAAAAGGAACATTATCCGTATTTGATCCTTCCCAACGATTTGCGGACCATCGACGGTTGGGATGAGGAAAAGTACTCCACCTACCGTCAAAAGCCGGTGGAACTGCCGGCCACCATGTTCCGTGAGAAGACCTCAGATGACGGAACGACGCTCGTAATTGCTGACAATGACCGCGAGCTGATTTCGCTCAAAGCGGCGACGCTGCCCGATTTCACGCGCTACTACGATGCTTCGTTAATGAATCCAAAGGTGTTGGTCGGCGTGTTTATTGGGGCCATGGCCACTTTTCTGTTCTGTGCCATGACGATGAAGGCCGTGGGCCGCGCCGCCAAGGGCATGGTCGAGGAGGTGCGCCGCCAGTTCCGTGAAAAACCGGGTATCATGGCCGGCACCGAGCGGCCTGATTATGCGGCTCCGGTTGCGATCAGTACCAAGGCCGCCCAGCGCGAGATGATTCTACCCTCGCTTTTGGCATTGGCCACGCCAGTGATCACTGGTCTGGTATTGGGCGTGGGCGGCGTGATGGGACTGCTCGTGGGCGGTTTGACCAGCGGTTTCTGCGTGGCGGTATTCATGGCCAATGCGGGTGGCGCCTGGGACAACGCCAAAAAGTATATCGAGGCCGGAGCCCACGGTGGCAAAGGCACTGAAGCCCACAAGGCGGCGGTCGTCGGCGACACGGTCGGCGATCCGTTCAAGGACACCAGCGGCCCGAGCCTCAACATTCTCATCAAGTTGATGAGCATGGTGGCCGTGGTGGTGGCTGGTCTGACAGTTCGCTACAGCCTGATGGCCTTGGGCATCTTTTAAGAGACGCCGGGCGGTGGCCGAGAAGTCGTAAAAATCGACAGGGTGGCGAGAGGGTCAGCGACCGCTCGCCGCCCTGTTTTTTTGGTAAGCGGCTTCTCGCCAGCGGGCGGTCATGTCGTGGGCTCGGGCGTCCGAAAAAGCCGCAGGCCGAAAAGAAGGATTCTCAGCCGCATCAAAAGCGATCTGACAACACGAGCGTCCGTTGGCTTATATTGGTGGGCACCGCACGGTCGAAACTGCGAGGTTGATTGTCTATGAATGCGATGCCCTTGATCTTGATCGTACTTGCCTCGCTGGCAACCGCATATCGCTTTTACAGTGCCTTTCTGGCGGCCAAAGTAGCGGCTCTGGATGACTCGCGCGTCACGCCGGCCTATGTGTACAACGATGGGCAGAACTACCATCCGACGAACAAATGGGTGTTGTTTGGACATCACTTCGCGGCGATCAGTGGGGCGGGCCCGCTCATCGGGCCAGTATTGGCGATTCAATACGGATACATGCCGGGGTTGGTATGGATCGTCGTCGGCGTTTGCCTCGCCGGCGCCGTGCAAGACATGCTCGTGCTGGCCGCATCGGTGCGCCGCGGCGGGCGCTCGCTGGCGGAGATCGCCAGGGCCGAAATCGGTTCTCTGGCCGGTGGCACGGCTTCGATCACGATCCTGTTCGTCGTAATTGTTGCCCTTTCGGGACTCGGCGTTGTCGTCGTCAAGGCGTTAGGCGGCGAGGAAATCAAACTGGCAGCGGGCACCGTTTTCCACCTGCCGGAGGAAGCCGACGTAAAGACTTGGACCGCCGAAGGTCGAGATTTCGCGACGCTGCCGCCAAGCACGCGCATCGAATACACGAACAACGCGAGCGTGGTCCGTAGCGAACCGTTTACGATTGCGCGCTCGCGGGCGGCCGATGCAAACGAATCGGATACTTCGCCCTTTGCGCCGCGGGACGGCCACGTCACGCTGCCAGACGGAGTGACACAAGCCGTGCCCGGCAGTTCTTGGGGCACCTTTACCATCGCCTGCACGGTGCCCATCGCACTCTTCGTGGGCCTTTACATGTACGTCCTTCGCAAGGGGCATGTTGTCGAGGCATCGGCCATTGGGGCTCTGGGCGTCTTGGCTGTGACGGTCGCCGGAAACTGGATACCCGGGTCATCGCTCGAGCCTTACTTTCAGCTGTCGCGCAATCAAACGATACTGGCGATTTGCGCGTACGGATTCATCGCCTCGGTCCTTCCGGTGTGGTTACTGCTTTGCCCGCGCGACTATTTGTCTAGTTTTCTCAAAATTGGCACCGTGGGTCTGCTCGTGGGCGCGGTCATTGTCGCCAACCCCGAGATGCACGCGTCGACGTACAATGAACTCTATGCGTCGGGTGGTGGACCGTACTTCAAAGGAGCGATCTTCCCGTTTTGCTTCATCTGCATCATGTGTGGCGCGATCTCGGGTTTCCACGCACTCGTATCGTCTGGCACGACGCCTAAGATGATCAGCAATGAAACCGACGTGCGGATGATCGGATATGGGGCGATGCTGATCGAAGGCTTGGTAGCCGTGATGGCGCTGATCGCCGCGGCGTCACTGCCACAGGGAGACTACTGGGCGATCAACATCGACCTCTCACAACAGGCCGCCTATGCCGACGACCTGCGGACGATGAATGCCACGACCGACAACCTGGCCACCATCGAACAACAAGTCGGCGGCGAAGCGCTGCGGGGCCGCACAGGTGGGGCTGTGACGTTGGCCGTCGGCATGGCCCAGATCTTTCGCGATGCCATGTCGCGCGTTGCCGGCGAATCGATCAGCCTCGAAGGGGTCATCAAATACTGGTATCACTTCGCAATCATGTTCGAGGCGCTCTTTATTCTCACTACGATCGACACCGGCACGCGCATCGCGAGATTCCTGCTGCAGGAAGCTCTCGGCAAAGTCTACCCAGCATTCGACCGCACCGACTGGCTTCCTGGAGCCGTGTTGTCCACCGCCTTGGTAACAGCCGGCTGGGGAGGGCTTATTTGGACCGGCTCCATCGAAACCATCTGGCCGATGTTTGGCATCGCGAATCAAATGCTGGCCGTGATCGCGCTGGTCGTCGTAACCACCGTCATGTTCAATGCGGGTCGCGGGCGCTACGCGCCGCTAACAATCCTGCCCATGTTGTTCGTCATTGGAACCACGTTGACCGCCGGCTATCAGATGATTAGCGGACGATTTGCCGGCCAAATTTCAGATGGTTGGGCCCAAGGCGGTTTGAACGCCACGCTCTTGCAAGGTGTACTCAACGCCGGCTTAATCGTACTGCTAATCGGTTCGATCGTTGTCATTACATCACAGGCCGTCACACGCTGGATCGCTCCACGTCCGGCCAAATCGGCAGACGCCTAGCCAGCAATCCAGCAATCCGATCCGATGGGAGTGGTTCGCTAAGGCGCTTTCTCCAGAAGTTTGTGGTTTCGCAGTGTGAAACTGCGCACCGTGTAACCATCCCCTGAAGCGGTAGTAACGGTATGTTGCCTTGGTAGGTCCCACTTTTTGACCCGTGTCCATTGATCTGTCACGATCTCGGTGCGCACCGGCTGCCCGGTTGCTTCGTCCCAGTATTGCACGGCATAGAGATGCGGCAGGTACTTGTCGTCTGAGTTGCGCAAGTTATCGAGCACCGTGATCGTCATGTCTTGTCCGTCGAGTACGCGATTGACCGTCGTTAACTGGTGGTCTTTCACCCGGTAGCTCGTGGCAAAATGCCCACCTTCGAACTCGAGCAAACGGCCCAGAGGGTGATCCGTCTGGTTGTCGGCAAAGCGCACGACCGGTTTGGACCGGTTCTCCCCGGGCGTTTGGCTGGCGGCGCGATGCATCGTGATCGATTCGAGTTGATCGTCGACCCAATCGACCATCGCCGCATCCTCGCCGAGATCCACTTCAACGGCACCATCGGGCGACACGCTGACGGTGCCTGAAAGTGGCCGGCCATCCAAGTCGCCAGTTATTTCGGCCGTGAAGCCAGGAAAGTCCTGCCAACTTGCGCGTCGCCAGGGCGTCCTCGAACAGAGCCACAGCTTCATCATCCGAGCCGGTTGGCGCCAGCGGCCACGCGAACGAAAGCGTGGCGAACTGGCGGACCTCCTTGTAGGCCTTTCCGCGATGCTCGCCAGACACGGGCAACGTGTGTCCCACATAGGCGCAATAAAACCCAGGTGCACTTGGTTCGAACGTTACTTGACCATTCTCATCTGTCGTTAGCTCATCGCCCACCAGATCGGCATCGACCGTGTCGACGCGCACTTTTGGCATCGGCTGGCCATCGAGAAGGGCCGTCAGCACCACGCGATCGGGTTCGAATCTGGCGACTAGTTCGATCGGCGTGCCGACTGCTGAAAACTTGTTTACTTCGTCTGATTGGCCGCTGACGGCTTTGCAGAAGTGGCGCAAAAGGAATGCCGGCGCGCCTGGCCGGTCGAGGACGCCGTAGTCCAGCCGACCGGCAACAAGCAGTGGACCACTGACTGGTACATGCGCTCGCAAGCGATCGGGCAGCCGTCGCATGGGCAGCGGTTTGCGCTCGCCGGTTGTCGTCTGCACCTGAAATTCCGCCGAGGCAACCTTGTCAATGTAACGCGGATCACCCGCCGTTGCATATTCGCTGAAGTAGACCTCGGCAACCCGACCCCCTTCCGCCGGCGGACAAATCCGCGTGAATAGGAAGTGACCATGCGCCGCCCCCGATCCGCAAACAAACCCGAGAACGATCATCGTCAATGCCGTCCGCCACATCGGGCACCTCGCATCTACCTGGAGAGCTGAACTGCCAAACCATTCTCGGCAGTCTAAGTCAGGCTCCAGACGCGAACAAGTTCTGGTGGGCGTCAGTCGCTGTCTCGTGTAAGCACGCCCCGGCGTCGTCCAAAGAGAACCGTGGCATCCTTTTTGCCATCGTGAGCTAATTCGACCAATTCCCGCTCCAATCGATCAATTGTACTCGCCGCGTAATTTCGTTGGATGAATGGCCGTTGCCGCCAAGACCTGAGGTTTGGCACAAAAAGCTCCGCCGAGGTGCCCTCGCCAACCGCGATTGGTACCAATTCACTCGATGCTTTGACCAAAGAACCCCAGTTTGGAACTGCGTCGAGTTCCGCGCCAACGTGCAACATCTGCCCTCCTTCCGCCAGCATTGCCGCCACGATGGCGAGGTACTGCCGAAAGGTCGGCTGGGTGGTTTCGATCCACTCATTCTCCTCGAGGGCAACGGCTCCGTCCGGCGACAGATATGCCCCCCACAACTCGACAGTTGCCTGGAAAGCGGCGATGTGTGCGAGTAGATAGCGGGCATAGATGAGATCGAAGGGACCCGTGGGAAGTTTTCGCGTGACGTCGCCAAATTGGAATGTGAACCTATCGTTTGTCGCTCTGCAAGCCAGGGAGATGAAGTTGGCTGAACTGTCGATTCCGCAGACCTTTGCGTGCGGAAAAACATCGGCCAGCAGTCGAGAAGTGTACCCCGGGCCACAGCCCAAGTCGGCAACGTAGCGTGGACAGCGGGAACGCAACGTTTCCAGGAATTCACGCGTCGTTGGTTCGAACACCGCGGCAAGTCGTTTCAACCGCGCGGCGGCCAACTCGCCATCGCCAAACTTATAGGCAGATGCTTCCTGATTCGACATGCTGACGGCTCGCCCAGTCGACGTTTCACCGATCAAATGCTCGTAGGACGGCGCTATTGTCGGCATTGCCGTAGCCCGCGGCTTCCGCCCGCTCCAGCAGCAGTCGGTGTACTTCAGACAAAGGCAAAGTCGTCCCGGTTCGCTCCGCGGCCTCGAGCATTAGCCGCACGTCCTTCAGATGCTGCGACAGTCGGGCTTGAGGTGCAAAATCAGCATGGAGCATCTTTTCACCCTTCGAATCCATGACGGCCGAGTAGGTAGCGCCGGACTTAAGGATCGCCAACGTTGTTGTCAGATCGAGTTCAAGCGCCGCGGCAAGTGTGAGGCCCTCGGCCAGTACGGCCCGGTTGAGGCCCAGTACCAAGTTCACTACGAGCTTCATTCGCGAGCCGCTTCCGGAGGGACCCACGTGAATGACTTCGCGACCAAAACACAACAGCAGATCGTAGCTCGCGGCAAAGGCACTTTCGCTGGCGCCGACCATGACGATCGCTTGTCCGTCGCGAACCTGGACGCTCGAGCCCAGAATCGTGGCGTCGAGATAGGCGATCTGCCGTTTCGCAAGCGAGGCGGCGGTGGCTTCTACCTGGGGCGGCTCTCCGGTGGAAGTATCAACAATGCAATGACCGGGGTGAAGCTGTGGCCCAAGTTCTTCAAGAACCATTGAGACGACGTGTGAATCGGGCAGACTGAGGACGATCGTCTCGCATTTCTCAGCCAGGGAGGCGACCGAATCGACTGCCGCACCACCGGCCGACGCGAGCCATTCGCGCCGCTGCGGTTCGAGGTCGTATCCGGTGACACGGTAGCCAGCCGCAAGCATCCGCTCGGCGAGGGCCGAGCCGAGAAGTCCCAGGCCAATGAGTCCAACTGACCCCATATTCAGTCCTCAAGCCGACTTTTGCTGGTATCGGGCGCAAAACAAATCACGATCATTCCAGCGACGTAGACCATGCCCGTAAACGTGCCCACACGGGCATAGTCGCCGTGAAACCAACCGGCCAACACGCCGGCACCCAAAACGCTGATGGCAGCCAGGATTCGTCCGGAGTTGAATGTGACGCCGGTGCCCGTGGCGCGCACGCGTGTGGGGAACAACTCGGGTAGATATAGCGGAAGCCAACCGAAGTAGGTTACGCCGACAAAGCCCAACAGAAACGCAAAAGTCGAGAAGGACGGATCATCGGGTGACAGAAAACTGTAGATGTAGGAACTTGTGAGGAATGAGGCCAAGCTAATCAGAAAGTAGGTGAAGCGCCGACCGAGCAGGCTGGCGATCCAGCCGCCAAGCAGACTACCGAACATCGCACCGCCCGATCGCATAATTTGCGTTTTCGCTTTAAGCCGTGGGTCCCCTGCCGTTTTCGCTTTTGCCGCAGCTTCACTCGTAGGGGGCGTTTTTATTGCCTTTTCCCCCGACGTGTCGAGTGCAGACCTGGAGGCCGCCACTTGATCCGACCAGGGAATTAGCCAATTCGCGTTCGCCGCGGTGCCGATGACCGGGATACCTCCGAGGCAAATACCGATTAGAGTGCGATTCAAGAGCGGCGGTCGCAGGATTTCGCGCACAGGCTGCGACCGCACACTTGCACCGGCTGCGGCAAGTTTGCCACTCAACCAACGTGGTGATTCCGGCACGATGGCCAAGACGATGGCTCCCAACACCGCGGGCAATGCGCCAACGAGTAGGACCCAGCGCCATGCCTCTGGCGTGGCTGGGAAGATGTAGCACACCACACCGAGCAGCACAAAACCCACGTTGGCCGCCATGCCCAGCAAACCAGCGAGCAGCGGCCGCGACAAATTTGGCAATCCTTCCACAGCCAAGGCAACGGCGTTCGGCCATACGCCGCCGATGCCCATGCAGGCCACGAATCTCGCGCCCATAGCGCGTACGGATCGTCAATGACATATGAACAGCCAGTGACGATCGAATAGCACAAGACGCTCAGGCCCATCGCCCGAGTTCGGCCGGCACGATCCCCCCACGCGCCGAATACCCAGCCACCAGCCGCCGCCCCTAACAGGAAGGCGCATTGATACCATGCAAACCATTGTGCCGCGACACGTTCAATTTGACTCGAATCGATTTGTCCGCCAAGGATGTCCATGATCGCCGGACGTGCGATGAGCACGAACAGCGAAATCTCCAGCCCGGCGAACATCCAGGCCAAAAATGCAGCGGACAGTGCTAACCACCGTTGGCCAGTCGTAAGTTCGGCAATGGGTTGGACTTCTGACATAAGTCCGTTGTTCGTCACGTTGCGTCCTCATGCGTTTGGCATGCAGCCAACGGTGCAGGCAATGGCGCGAGTCGGACTCCGCTGTCGCTGCTGGTTGAAATCCCACAACCTACGACGTATCGACTGCGGAGGCCCAGGAGTGCTCGGTTAGCTCGGCCAGCAATTCGGCGTCGAGCGGCCCACGATAGGCGAACCCCACGACCTCTGCAACCTCCTCGGGTGATGCGAATCCGACAATGGCACTGGAAACGGCCGGATGACTGATCGCAAATCGTATGGCGGCCTCTTCACGACGTAGCCCATCCGGCAAGATCTCGGACATCCGGCCCGCCCGGAAGCAATCACGCTCGTACAGTGTCAGCGGGAAGAAAGGAGTTTTGAACGTATGTGGGCTGGGAGGCTTGCCTGCCAACGCGCCCCCGGCCAGCACGCGTATGACAAAGACGCCCATTTTTCGCCGTTGGCACGCATCGATCACGTTTCCGTAGTCGGTTTCGCAAAACTCGGGAGGCGCATGATGTCCGGCACTTGGGTTGAGCAAATGGTAAGGTGTCTGGATCGTGGCAAAACGACCGCTGGAAATCACCTCGTTGAGGGCCGCCGGTTCTCCCAAACCGGTCAATCCGAGATGTTCTACGAGGCCCGCACGCTGCATGTCTTCCATGGCCTCGAGCAATCCGCCCGCGCTAAGCAAATGAGCTGGCGTCAGCGAGGTTGGTTGCGCGCCGGCAACTGCCGTGATCGAATTGTGCACCTGTAAGAGGGTCACGCGCTGGCAACGCAATCGCCGGAGGCTAGACTCGACAGATGCCCGCGCAGCTGCGACGATGTTGTCGAGTTGGTCCGGCATGATACGGACCTTCGTGGCAATCTGAATTTGATCTTGGACACCGACATCTTTGATCGTTTGACCGAGATTCTCTTCCGAGCTTCCATCACCGTAAGTTGCTGCTGTGTCGAACCAATTGACGCCAAGTTCCACCGCTCGTGCCACGGTTTCGCACTGAGTGCGTCGCTGTTGGCCAACAAGGAGCTGTGACACTGGGCCACCACCGAACGAGATCGGAGCGACGGAAATCCCAGTCGAGCCAAGCGGGCGTTTTAGCATCGGAGCGTCGCGATTAAACCTGGGACGGATAATGGCATGCGAGCGAAACCCTGTTAAATCAATAACTTACGGCATTGTAAGCAGATCGACATCGCGGCTGAAGTGTATATTTGAAATAAGCGCGGCCACATCGTCCGCTTTTGTCGCGAAGTGAATGTCAGCCAGGACAACCGCAACTTACTAGCCAGCCCGGCGACGGGTCCTTCAGGAGAGAAGTGCCATCATGTCTGAGTTAAAGCAAACCCCTCGGGTCGTTGTGATTTGCGATCGAACATTGGAATGCCAGTTGATCGACGAGTTTGTGAAGCTAGGTGCCAAGGGCTGGACGAGCGCTTACTGCAATGGCAAGGGAGAACATGCCATCATGGAAGACCCATTTCAGGAGCCCGATAGGTCGCGGGTACGCATCGAAATGGTTACTTCGCCCGAAGCGGCCGAAGCCATCATGCAGCACGTCGACGCGCCGAAATACCGGCAGCGAAGTGTGTTTTCATACATGGACAACGTGCTGGTCACGACTCGTCGGACTTTTTAGACAGGGTGCCTCCTTATAGGGCGTCAACCCGTCAAAGCGGATAACGTCCTGAATTGTGCGCACAAATTGAAAGGGCAGTCCTGGGGCTGGTAGAAGTTTGTTTGTGAGAACGAACCTACCAGCACGAAAGGACTGCCCGATGGACAGCGCAGCAGGATCGGCAAATGGCGGGAACTTTGAGGGTGTGATTCGGATCGAGGAGGAGAAGATTCGCTCGCACGTGGGCGAGGTGGTGCGTCAGACCGTCGAGCAGACGCTCAACAGCCTGCTGAAGGCGGAGGCCGGCGTTGCCGACTCGAACCGTTCTGGTTCGGCCGCTCCCAATGAGCCGATGACGAGGCAGAAACGGACAGTCGGCACAGTCAAACGAATTCCACGCAACCGTCCTCCCGCGCGGCATCAGGACCAATCGAGAGCCCTACTCGGTCGAAGCGTTCAAAAGCTTTCGGATTGTGCCGATCAGCACGGCCTCCACTGCGGGACCGACATGCGAAGCCCTCGCGGACGTTTCGTAGCCACCCTGGCCGTATGCAACTTCGGTGCCGATATACCCGGGGGCGTATTCACCGTATGCGGCCATGGCAACAAACAAGTCGGGACGGACTTGTTGCGCCGCAAGTTGATATTCCACGAACAACTCACCAGGCATGAACAGGACTCGGGCGTTCTTGAGCTTGAGACACGCGATGTCGATCGGCTCTCTACTCTGGCAGCGCCGTAGCCAAACAAGATCTTGAGCGGCACTGAAGCGGTCTTGTGGTTTGGCTTTGGAATCTTCGACCACGTCCAATAGCTCCCGTTCATTCAAGTGCTCGGAAACGGGCAAGACGACCGGCAGCACAGACCACGCTACGTCCTGAGACGTGATGGGCTCCTTTTGCGTATTCTCCCAGGCTTGCTTCATTCCGGATGCCACACGGTCGGCCAACACTTGCCGATTCTGATGTGAACCATCGTTCCACTTGCCGGCACCAATGTTGCCGCCCGCGCCATTCAAGTGCACGTGAAGAACTCCGGTTTCAGCTTGTCGGGCATTGCGGGCCAGACCAGGAAAGTCTGGATTTGCCAAGCCTGTGCGATAGTAGCTCTGTGGATGTGTCGCATAGAAAGAAAGCACGACCAGCGGCTTGTCTTCGTTCCAGAAACTGATCAGCTTGAGCTGTGGATCGATCGTGCCGACCGGAAATGCCCTGACAATGGGGTCCTTAGTTGCCGTCCAGCGGACGTGCTGCACTTTGCCGTCTGGGCCGAGGATGCGACGGTTTGAGGCCACTTTCTCGACTTTGCACTCACCCAGGCCGATGTGCGTAACGGGTGAGGCATTCATGATCGCCTTTTTCACTGCTACGGCAGCCCGTTCGATGACGTCGCGACAGAAAGCTGGATCAAATCCCGCTCCACTCAAACCAAATTGCTGACTAAGCAGGGCCTCGGCCGCAAAGTCACATCGCGGAGCGTCGTGTTGATGCAACGTGTGAACGGCTACCCGAGCAGGCACGGTGCCAGCTGCCGCGGCCAGCTTTTCGCGAAACATGGCTTGTCCGCCGTTGGCGATCCCAATCCAGTCGAGAGCGCAAATGACAATCGGTTGTTCCGCCCCCACGAGAACGATGCCACGACAACTGAGCGGCGTCTCCACGCCCTCGGTCGGATCGTACGCCAGGGGACTCCCGACCGGCGGCGAAGCGTCCACGTCGAACGCTCCCACTCGCAAAACATCTGCCGGTACGGCAACTCCCGGCACGGCAAGTATGAGCAATACACAAAGCAGGCACCGATTCACGATTGATCTCCCGATTGAAGCGAACGAGTTCCGGACATGCCCCGTCGGCGTCGGTCCATGATAACAACCTGACGGGGCATTTGGCGACCAATGCAGGCTGGAATTGTTGGCGTTTGTCTTGCGCCAGGTGTGTGACTATAGAAAGAAACAGGCGGGCAAAGTCGCACTGATGCAACACTGCCCACCGTTGGATGATGACGGTGATTGTCTTAGTAGGGAGAATCTTCGCCTAGCGAGACCGCGGTCGATTCAGCAAAAAGAGCGAGACTCCGCTCAAGCCCAATAGGAGAACCGTCGAGAACTTGGGGACCACAGCTGTTGTTCCGTGTTTTGCGGCTGGTGTGCCCAACGTCGCGGAAGTTGCTGGTCTACCGAAGGTCCGTGGTTCGTCGCTTTTCATTCTGTTCTCAAATCGCATTTACGGTCGATATCACGCGACGGCCAAGCGAATGGACATCGTACAGCGTCGCGTGGCCAAAGTTAAAGCGATTGATGCGGCAAAAACGAATTCGCCATCACGCAACTTGACCGACCACGCGGCGATTCCTTGTGGCGATGCGTTTAGTCGGCGTCATCGTTTCCTAACGGACTGCTCATCGTTTCCTAATGGGCGTGCTATAGAAATTGCCCTACGCCCTTTGCACTGGCGACTGGCCCTCAACGCGTGATTTTGTTTTGAGGCGTGTACGTAGGCAATAAGGCACGTCCGACCTGCTGACGGACTGGCAAGGCATGGTTCTGTTCCTTCTGGACGTACACGAATGCTCACTTTAACCATGGTTCGCTCGGCCGAGTCGATCGCGGTGCGTAGATACCGCGGGCTTTTGTCGCGAACAAACGCCAGGTTTGTTGGCCCTCGGCGAGAGGACGTTCTCATTTCTCGCCGCGACGGTTTTACCCTGGTGGAACTCTTGGTCGTGATCGCGATTATTGGCCTGTTGGTGGCGCTGCTATTGCCGGCCGTTCAGGCTGCCCGCGAAAGCTCGCGCCGCACATCATGCGCCAATAACCTGAAGGAAATTGGCCTCGCGCTGAACGGCTATGTGCTGGTCAAAGGAACGTTTCCACCCGGCGTCGAGCAGAAGTGCTATCGGTGCGATGCGTGGAACTGGTGTGCCTTAATTCTGGACTACATGGAGGAGTCCAATCTCGCTTCGCAGTTGGTCTTTCTTCAGCAGCCGACGGCGCCGCCTAACAATCAACCGGATGGAACCGGTCCGACGAACCAGATTGTTCCGATTTTCCTTTGTCCAAGCACGGGGCGTTTGGCGCCATACCGTCTTGATGATGGACACTTGGGCGATTTCATCAAAAACAACCACTGGGACCTAGGCGAAGGGATGGCGTGCACCGACTACTGCGGAATCGACGGCCCGAACGACAATATCTTGAATCGTTACCGCCTGACCGCCAGCGGCAACGCGTTTCAAACGTACGGCAAGGGCCATGGCGTCCTTTTGAATATCACCGCGCAGAAAAATGACCCAGGCATTCACGTCGCGAAAACGGTCAGCCCCAGAAGAATCACCGATGGACTTTCATACACCATGGTGGTTGCCGAGCTGACGGGTCGTGGTTGGAACCAACGCGACCTGGTGGCTCGGGGCGCATGGGCGGGTGGCTATGCCAGTCCCAACGGATCGAACACCTGCGCGATCAAGTACCAAATCAACTTGCCCGAACCGCCGTCTTCGCCGAACGAACCCACTGCTTGGCACTACGACGAGATTTTCTCCGATCACCCCGGTGGTGCTCACGCGCTAATGTGCGACGGCTCGGTGCACTTCCTGGAGGAAACGATGGAGCTTCCCCTCTTGATGGCACTGGCCTCGCGGGACGGTGACGAACCGGTTCCCGCGGAGGGGTTTTGAAGCCGTGGTCTCGGATACGGTCCGTTTCAAACTCAGTCTTTGTCAGCTGGAGAGTTTCGCTACGCAACCAGAGTCATTCGGAACAAAAGTCATAAACGGCGGGCTCAACAGGCCCGCGCAGACGGCCGTAACGGCCTTGAACCAAAAACACACTCGACCAGGTCCATAGGAGTCGTCATCAATGTTCAGCTTCTCGTCCGCCCGCTCCAAGAGAACACGTGGTAAGAAGATCCGCTCGATTGGCAACCCACTAGGTCGGCGCGTTCATGCGGCGCTGGAGCCTTTGGAAGAGCGGGCCCTGATGGCCGTTTTTCAAGGGGGCGACTTGGTTGTGTTGCGCGTTGGCGATGGTAGTTCGGCACTGGTCAACACGGGCGACCCCATTTTTCTCGACGAGTACACTCCTTCCGGCACACTCGTGCAGTCGATCGCGATGCCCACGATGGATGACGGCACAAATCATGCCCTGATCGACAGCGGCGTGGCCACCACTGACGGCGGCATTTCGCGCTCGGCCGACGGACAATACCTGATTACGCAGGGATTCAACGTTGACTATCCACCAGGAGCCGATACCTCGATCACCAAGACAACCGGGCCGCGGACGGTTGGCCGAGTGGACATCGCCGGCAACGTCGACACCACCACCGAAATATCGACCTTCCCTAGCGGCAAATACGACAACGCTCGCAGTGCCGTAAGCGTCGACGGCACCGGTTTTTGGTTCTCCGGCGGCAAAGGCGGGATTGTGTACGTGCCGTTGGGCGCCAGCGATGGAGTCGGCGTTACCGGTACGACGGACACGACGAGCTATCAACAACTATCGATCTTTGACGGGCAATTGTATGTTTCGAACAAGGGCAGCGGTACGGTCGGGACGGTCGGAACGGGACTACCCACCGGCGGCCCGCAAACCGTCACGAATCTGCCCGGTCTCCCTCTCTCGAGCAATACCGAACAGTTCGTTTTCATGCACCTCAATGGCCCCGGCTCAGCACCCGATACGCTTTATGTAACCGACGACACGCTGGGCGAAATCCAGAAATGGTCGCTCGTGGCAGGGAACTGGGTCAGTAACGGGGCCGTTGCGGCCACCGCAATTCGTGGCCTGACCGGCTACGGCGATCCCACGACGGGCAAGGCCGTGCTGTTTGGAGTGACCGGCGGCACCTCGGGCACGGGTGGAGGTTCGCTATATGCATACACTGATGACAGCGGGTACAATGCCGCACCCACGGGCAGCGTGACAACGATCGCGACGGCCGGATACCAGGAAGCGTTCCGCACGGTCGCCTTCGCGCCCAATACGGCGCCCGTTCTGGACACCAGCGTCCATCCGGCGCTCGATGGAATTCTAGAGGACGTTTCCAGTGGTTCGAATCCCGGCACGCTGGTATCGGACATTGTCGATCGGCTCGGCGGCAGCAAGATCAACGACCCAGGCCAACTCGCGCAGGGCATTGCGGTCACCGCGGTCAACAATAGCAACGGCACTTGGCAATATAGCCTCGACAATGGCAGTTCCTGGCTGAATTTCGGTGCACCGTCGAGCACCAGCGCTCGGCTGCTGCCTTCCGATAGCTCTACACGCGTTCGCTTCTTGCCCAATGCGAACGTCAACGGCACGATTACGCCCGGCATTACGTTCCGGGCTTGGGACCGATCGACGGGCGACGCCGGTGGGACCGAGGACACCACGTTCAACGGATCGTATTCAGCGTTCAGCACGGCTACCAACTTCGCCACCCTGGCGATAACGCCAGTCAACGACGCCCCCTCGTTCACGCGCGGCTCTGACCAGGCCGTCGTACCGACCGCGGGTGCCCAATCGATTCCCAACTGGGCGACTGCCATATCTCCAGGACCCTCGAACGAGTCCGGACAGGCCGTGAACTTTGTGGTGACGGGAAATACGAATCCCGCGATCTTTTCCGCGGCACCGGCGATCAGTCCAACGGGAACGCTGACCTATACGCCCTCGGGAGTATCCGGCACGGCGGTTGTCACCATCGCACTGCATGACAATGGCGGTACGGCCAATGGCGGCGTCGATACCTCGGCCTCCCAAACAATCACCTTTAACTTTTACGCGGTCGGCGAGAACCATCCTCCGTTCATTTCGGCATCACTCGCCGCACAAACCATGTTGGAAGACACGCCCCTGGTTCTATCCAGTGGCAACGGAAATCAAGTCTCGTTCACAGATTCCGATGCCTTGTCCGGCGACAATGAGCAAATCACGCTCACCCTTACCGGTGGCACGGCAAGCCTGAGCACGCTGAGCGGACTGACCGGCAGCGGCAACGGCACCACCAGCATGACCTATACGGGGACCGTTGCCAGTCTGAACGCCGCGCTCAATGGTCTCACCTTCACGCCCAGCGCCAACTTGAACGGCAACGGCGCAGGTAGCATTCAACTCGTGGTAAGTGATCTGGGCCACAACGGTACCGGTGGAACGAAGACCGATACCGCTACGATCGCCGTCAATATTACGCCTGTCAACGACGCACCGTCATTTGCCAAGGGCGCGAACGAGTCGGTTGCCGAGGACTCCGGGGCCCAAAGCTTCGCCAATTGGGCGACCTCAATCTTGGCCGGTCCGGCAAACGAGTCGGGCCAAATGCTCGACTTCATTGTCAGCAACGACAACAACGCGTTGTTTTCAGTGCAGCCGACCATCACGTCCGCGGGAACCCTGTCCTTTACTCCGGCGGCCGATGCCAATGGTTCGACCACAGTGACGGTCCAGTTGCACGATGACGGTGGGACTGCAAACGGTGGCATCGATACATCGCTCGCGCAAACCTTCACGATCAACGTCACCCCCGTCAATGATCCTCCCGTCAATCAAGTACCGAATCGGACGATCCGCGCGGTCGAGAACGTACCCTACGTGTTTTCCAACGCCGAGTTGAATGCGGTTTCCGTCTCGGATGTCGATGCCAACGGGGCCAGTGAGCAGATCACGTTGACGGCCACCCACGGCACGCTCACCTTGAGTAGCCTCGCCGGTCTGTCTGGCAGCGGCGATGGCACCGCCTTACTGACGTACACGGGCAGCCTTGTCGACCTGAACGCCGCACTCGATGGCTTAACCTTTACCCCGACGAACGGCTACACCGGCTCCGCGGCGATTCAGATCACGACCAACGATTTGGGTAACACCGGCGGCCCCGGTCCGCAAAGCACGGTCACCCCGATCAATCTCAACGTGGTGGCGCCATCGCCACTCTTGATCAACGAGTTGTTCTTCAATCCGCCTGGAAGTCCGGACAATCCGAACGACTACATCGAGTTGCGATCGCTCGCGCCGAACTACACGATTCCGAACGGAACCTACTTGATTTCACTCAATAGTACGCCAGTCAGTATCACAGACTCCTTTGGTACAACGGTCTACCCGGTCGGCACCGTGTTCGAGACATTTGACCTTTCCGGCGATACCACTGGGTCGAACGGCATGTTGGTGATCTTGCAAAAGGATAATCCATACGTTGCTGCTGGGCTGATCGACCCCAACGCGGCGGTGCTCGACAATACAGGACTCGGAACGGGAGCCGGCTACGGAAACAACTACGGATTTGGTGGCAGCAGTATCGTTGGACATAGCGCGATCGTGCGAAGCACAGACATTAATCTGATCAAGCCGTCGTCCAGCTACATGTTGATCCAAACCAACACGATTTCGAATCCAGTCTATCCCGGCGACGTTCTGGATGCTGGCGGCACGGGCACACTACACGGCACTGAGTTCAGCGGATTTACCGTCTTCGACGCCGTGGGCGCGCTTACCAGTGGAGCCGGCACTCCTGGAGATATTGGCTACGGCTATCTCAACTTCTCCGACGCCAATGGAATCACTAATGTGTTCACTCCCGATTCGCAGCCGGTCGTCGCTCCATTCACTGCCGCCTACATTGGTCGCACTGGGGACACGCTCGGCTGGCAAGCGTCTGATTGGGTGGCCAGCGACAATCTTGGCGGCACATTGCCAACGCTGAAACTCGGCGGGGCCAGCAACACCGCCCCCGAATCATTCGCCCATAAACCTCTCAACCACATCGGTTCAACGAACTTCGCCAGCAACGCCCCGCCAACGGTCACCACGACCGCGTCGCCCCTCGTCTACTCTCCGACAAGTCCAGTGGTCGCCGATCCTGGCGTCGCCATCACGGACACCGACAGTAGTTTTCTTGTGGGCGCAACCGTGCAGATCGCCGGATATGTCAACGGCGAGGATCAACTGACCTTCATTGACACGCCAAACATCACCGGCAGTTTCGATATGTTAACTGGCATCTTGACCCTCAGCGGCATTGATAGCGCTGCAAACTATCAAGCGGCTCTCCAGTCCATCACGTATAGCAATTCCAACGTGTCGGCCACGAACCGGGTGCTGTTGTTTACCGCCGACGATGGCAATATCAGCGCAATCGCTTCCCGCTCGATCAAGATCAACAATCAGGCTCCGCACGTCGATCTGAGCGGCGCCGCAGGCGACAACTTCAATTCGATCTGGACGAACGCGGGTGCAATTCACATCACCGACGTCGCAGGTGCTACCGTTACCGACCCAGATGACACGACGCTCACCAGCATGACGGCCGTGATTGTCTCCGGTACCGATCCCAACAACGTGCTGGCGGCTTCCGCGATTGGAAACATCACGCCGAGTTTTGTTGGCAATACCCTCACACTCAGCGGCACCGATTCACTGGCCAACTACCAGGCCGTACTTCGTTCAATCACCTACAACAACACCGCCGGTGGTCCCGGATCAGGAACCGTGACCGTGGACATCTCGGCCAGCGATGGATTGGCCACGAGTAATCTTGCAACAGCCACGATCTCGATTGGCTCCGGATCGTCGATCGCCGCCCGCAACGTTTTCTACAACAACTCGTACTACGACGGCAACACAGCGGGGATCAGTGCGTCGGACGACGGAGCAATCGCCCCCGACAAGGCGGCCTTCAATGGTGTCGGCACGGCGCCAATAAGCGCCTTCACCAGCTACAGCCGAGGAATCAATGGTCTCATGGTGGACATTGCCGGTACGCATGGCACGCTGACAACTGCTGATTTCGCATTTAAGATTGGCACCAACAATGTGCCCAACAGCTGGGCGACAGCTCCGGCTCCGACCGGCTTCTCGGTACGGCCGGGTGCGGGTGACGGTGGTTCAGACCGCGTCGAAATCATTTGGGCCGACAATGCCATTCAGAATGAGTGGTTGCAAGTGATTGTGAAAGGTAACGATGCGCTCGGCGGCAGCGACGCCAATACAGGATTGGCCTCCAGCGACGTGTTCTTCTATGGCAACCGTATCGGCGACACGTTCCTAGGCTCGCCGTCAACGCTGGTCACGACTAATGCCGGTGACGAGATTTACGCTCGAACCAATACCGGGTTCTTGTTGCCGATCACCAATATCGCCGACTTCAACAAGGACCATTTTGTGAACGCGGCAGACCAGATTGTCGCCCGCACCAACGGCGGCTTTTTGACCAGGGTGATTGACTGGGTTCCACCGTCGGCTCCCGATGCGGCACCTTCGGTGGCCACCAGCGATGGTAGCGATTCAGCCGTGGCGGCCGCTCTGACTATTCAAAGGCAGCACGAAACGGTCCACTCAATCTTTAGCGCGCAGGTTACGAGTCCGATTGCCAGTCCGCTCACCCACCAAGGGACTGCCGAGCCACCGCAAAGTCGCCACCTGCTAGATTACCTTTTTGTGTCCGCACTTGAGTTCGACTCCGAACTCGACTCCTCGCTCGACGACCTCCTCAAGGAAGTCGGCGAGCAAGAACTCGCAACATGAGGTGGTCTGCTACGGACACTTGTGGAACCGCTCCATCGTCGAGCGCGCAGGTTCGGCTGAATTCGGCTACAAACGGTCCGTCCAAACGATTTTCCGTTCGGGAATTGATGTACCTCGCACGGTGTGTGACAACGACGTTTGCGACACGTGACTGCGCATGAAAAAGCCCCGACGAAGTTGCCACGAAATCTCGCGAACGCAACATGCCGGGGAATGGGCGGCACTGGACTCGAACCAGTGACTTCCACCGTGTGAGGATGGCGCTCTAACCAACTGAGCTAGCCGCCCGGTATGAGACGCGTCTTTGCCGCGACCCGTACTGAAATCCAATTTTATCGGCGGGTGCGCGGGGTCGCAACACGTAAAGTATCACGCTCAATCGCGCTCTCGGTAAGCCAACCGGTGTGCTGCCAAGTCTCGGTCACTTTCAAATGGCTAATTTGGTAGGTTCGCGGGACGTGCTTCAGACTTTACGCCTCCGAACGCCGCGAAACAGACGTTCTTGTGCAAAATGTCAACTTGCGAGAAGCCAACCTTTCGCAATAGGTCGAGTTGTTCGACCAGCGGGCGTGGAGTATCTTCCCGAGCGACATAGGCAAATACATGGTCGCGGTACGCTTCGTCCTTGAGGTTGGTCAAATAGCGGCCGTATTCGTCGCGCATTAGTACTTCGACCGCCGGTATGGAGCATTCCACGAGGTCGAAGATCCACAACGATCCAGCAGGGCGAAGCGCCCGATGGAACGCGGCGAACACGTCGTGCCACTCCGCGTCGGTTCGCAGGTGGTGAAGCACGGCAGCCGCCAGGATGATATCGCAAGTTTCGGCCGGTAGGTCGAGCTCGCGGATGTCCTCTTGCATTGCCGTAATCGTGCCGCGGGTTTTCTGACCGACGCGCTGCCGAGCACGATCAAGCATCGGCTTGCTCAGGTCAACCAACGTCACGTCGAGATCCGGCAAGTGCTCAAGCAGTTTGAGTGTGTAGTTGCCCGCCCCGCAGCCAATGTCGATCACATGTCTGGCCCGCGGCGTAACGGCGGCGGCTGCCCGCGCCACAATCGCCATGGCAAGCGGTGCGTCGACCGTGGCCGATTGTCCGGTATCAAGATTTGAAAACCGCTCGACGTCCGCATCGAAGCGCCGGCGGATCTCGTCGACCGAGGATTTCATGCGCTTGCGGCCTTAGGCAGGTGCCGAAGTATCCTCGTGCGGCTGGCCGGCAACGGTCGGTTCGGTAGTGGGCGGTTCAAACTTCGGTGCCGTCGGCTCGTCGTAGTCGTCGGCCGTGGGACGTTGTGCCACCTTGGGTTGCGCGGGCTCCATGTAGGCGGCGGCACTGACTTCGTTCTGAATGTCGCTGAGTCCCTTCTTGAACTCCATCAAGCCTTTACCGAGTTGCCGCCCCACGTTCGGCAAGTTCTTACCGAACAACAGCACGCCGATCACCAGCAAGATCAACATCTCCTGGGGGCCAATCCCAAACATCGCGTTCACCTCTCGAACGTGGTTCTATTTGTCGCGGCCGGAATTTGTGTGGAAGTAGGGCGAGTTAGTGCTGCTCGGCCTTTTCCTTTTCCGAACGTTCTTTTTCCTCGTCGATGCCTTGCACGCCCTTCTTGAACTCAACAACCCCCTGGCCCAGCGATCGCATGACGCTAGGCAATCGGCTGCCGAACAAGATGAGCACGATAAAGCCAACGATCAGCAATTCCGGCATGCCGATTCCGCCGAGGAAACCAAGGACTGGCGTTCCCATTCCGAACATATTGGCGCCCTGCATATGAAAGGGTGAATGACCGAAGCCTAGAGTTTACCGAAGGACGGTTGGAAGCTTCGTGTCGTTTCAGCGCAGCGTCCGGACGCAGATGCGGTGAACCAACCGTACCTTCAATTTTACTGGCCGGGGGGGCCGTGTCAAACTGTGGGCACCCCCCAGATCCCTTGCCGGCCCCTATTTTCGTGTATCCGCGGCGGATAGCCCGGTTCAGAATTCGCCGGAGCAGGCTGCCCCGCCGACACGACTGCACCAAACATCACCGACAGCCAGACTGTGGCGGTTGCCAAACCCATTCAGCTTCGCTGGGTCCGATACTCATTCCGCCCAAGCGGGTCCGCTGACGATCGACTTCTGTCGGGTGGATACCAAATTCCCGGGACGATTTCTGCATCCGCTGGGCCCAACGCAGTGCTTCCGCCGCTCATAGCAGACTGAGAAGCACGCGTATCAATTCCCACGAGTCAACGCGTGGCTTCTGCGGTGTCCCCGTCCCCAGCGGACCTGATCGAGACGTCTCCTTCGGCTCACCCGCGATTACTTGACCCGCCTTGCGGCGTGTCTTAGGATCGATCGCTACTTGCTCCCATCCACGACCATTCTGGTTGATCGTTCCAAAGCAACTCGCAAATCGTGTCCTTGGCAACACCGAGAGTGAAGGGGGTAGTGGCGATGGGCAGTCCTGTTCGGCAGTGCGTATTGGCATCTCTGGTATTGGCAACGTCCCTTGCCTCGCTTCGCGCCCAGGACAACTGGCCGCAGTTTCGCGGCGCGCAGTCGCTGGGCGTTTCGGACAACCGCAACTTGCCGGACACGTGGACGGCCACTGAGAACGTTGCCTGGAAGACCGACATCAAGGGGCGCGGCTGGTCGAGTCCGATCGTCTGGGGAGACCAGATCTTCGTCACCAGTGTCGTCAACCTGGGTGACGAGCAAGAAGCCAAGAAGGGCCTGTATTTTGGCGGCGAGCAGAAAGAACCTCCGAAGGACGAGCATCAATGGAACGTGCTTTGTCTCGATTTGAATGACGGGCATGTCGTGTGGGAGAAAACGGCCCACACCGGCGTCCCATCGACGACAATTCACATCAAGAATAGCTATGCCTCGGAAACGCCGGTCACCGACGGCGAGCGTGTTTACGCTTACTTCGGCAATGTTGGCGTGTTCTGCTACGACCTGGAGGGCAAGTTACTGTGGACGAAGGAGATCGCATCCCACAAGACGCGCTATGGTTGGGGCACCGCGGCTTCCCCGGTGCTTTATCAAGGTCGGCTGTACGTCGTGAATGACAATGACGAGGAATCCTATCTGATCGCGCTTGACGCCAAGACAGGCGAACAGATCTTTCGAGTTGAACGTGACGAAAAGAGCAACTGGGCCACACCCTATGTGTGGAGGAACAGCCAGCGGACGGAACTGGTCGTGCCCGGCACTGGCAAAGTCCGCTCCTACGACCTCGAAGGTCGGCTGCTGTGGGAACTGGGCGGAATGTCGAGCATCACGATCGCGACGCCGTATTCGAACGGCGACACTCTTTACATTAGTTCCGGTTATGTACTCGATAAGAAGAAACCGATCTTCGCAGTTCGTGCGGGAGCCTCAGGAGATATTTCGTTGGAGGACGACGCCACGAGCAACGAATACATCGCCTGGTGTGCCAAGATGGGCGGGCCCTACAATCCGACGACTCTGCTTTATGGCGACAAGATCTATGTGCTCTACGACCAGGGATTCATTGCCTGCTTCGACGCTGCTACCGGCGAGGAAGTCTATTCCAAGAAACGGATACCCGACGGAAAGGCATTCACGGCCTCGCCCTGGGCCTATGACGGCAAGATCTTTTGCCTCAACGAAGACGCCGTGACGTTCGTCATCGACGCCGGCAACGAATTCGAGATCTTGCACACCAATCCGCTGGCCGACGACGACATGGGCATGGCCACGCCGGCTATCGCAGGTGACAAGCTGCTTATTCGCACTTCCAAGCGTCTGTATTGCATACAGAAAAAATAACGCGATCGCCAAGTGGCGCCGGCACGGTCAGTTCCCGGCACCCGGAACGCCAATCGCGCTGAGCCGGCCCTTTCGCTTTTGGTCGGCGAAAGCTAACATCCTGAGTCGCTTGGGTTGTACACTCCACACACGGATGTTACTGACGGTTCCATGTCTCACGGTCTAAATCCTGCACAGCATGCGGCCGTGACGACCTTGCGCGGGCCCCTCCTGGTCCTCGCGGGCGCTGGTACTGGCAAAACGCGCGTGGTGACCTACCGCATTGCCGAATTGATCAAACACGGCGCGCGGCCAAGCAAGATCCTGGCCGTCACCTTTACGAACAAAGCCGCTTCCGAAATGCAGGAGCGGGCCGCCGGTTTGTTGGGCAAGAAGCAGCGGGAGAAACCAGAGATTTCTACGTTTCACTCTCTGTGCGTCCGCATCCTCCGTCGGCACGCCCCGCGGCTCGGCTACCCGGCCAAGTTCGCCATCTACGATCGTGGCGATCAGGAAAGTGTTGCCCGGACGGCCTTGCGTGAGATCAAGGTGCCAGACGAAGCCCTGCGACCGGGCGATTTGATCAGCTTCATCAGCCGCTGGAAAACGCATTCGATTCGCCCCGAGAAGGCCGCGTCGGTGGCCACGACCGACAAGGAACATCTGGCATCGATGGGCTATCGCCGCTATCAGAAGGCGCTCAAACAAGCGGGCGCTGTCGATTTCGACGACTTGCTGATGTGCACCGAAGAACTCTTCGCTCGTTTTACCGACGTCCGGGCGGCAGAGGCCAACCGGTTTTCACACCTGCTCATCGACGAGTACCAGGACACCAACGCCAGCCAATACCGCATCGTGCGCGCGCTGGCAGAGGGTCATCGTAATCTTTGCGTTGTGGGTGACGACGATCAGTCGATCTACGGCTGGCGCGGGGCTGAAGTGTCACACATCCTGCGATTCAAGCACGATTGGCCAGACGCGAAAGTGGTACGGTTGGAAGAAAACTACCGCTCGACCGAGGCAATTCTGACGTTGGCCAACCGATTGATCAGATTCAATAGCCTTCGACACGACAAGGTATTGCGGCCGGCGCGGCGGGGCGGAGAGAAGCCGCAAATCCTACAGTGTCCGGACGAAGAAGTCGAAGCCGAAACCATCGTCGCCGATATCGCGGCTCAATTGGCCACGGGACGTGCACATCCGCGCGAGTTTGCAATCCTGTTTCGTACCAACGAACAGCCGCGGGCTTTCGAAGCGGAACTTCGCAAGGCCAAACTTCCCTATGTCCTAGTGGGCGGCATGTCGTTTTACGACCGCAAGGAAGTGCGCGACGTCCTGGCATATCTGAAGGTGTTGGTCGCACCAACCGATGAAGTCTCCTTACGACGCGTACTGAACACACCCGCCAGAGCGATCGGCGCCAAAACTCAAGAGGCGCTGATCGAGCGCGCCGTTGCTGAGGGCAAGCCGCTGTGGGAGGTTTTACCCAATGCCCGTCGGATCGCGGGCCTGCCCACCCCAGCCGTTGTGGCGACGCTGAAGTTGCGGGCCCTGATCGAGGCATTTCGCGCGAGAATCGGTTCCGAGTCACTTGTCGAAATTGCGTCCGACCTAATCCGCACGATTGGCTATCAGGACGAGTTGGCACGCATTTACAAGGACCCGCAGGACCAGCAAGCCCGTTGGGCGGCCGTCGAGGAGGTCGTCAACGCGCTGGCGACATATGAGAAGCGTGCCAAGAAGCCAACGCTGGGTGGATTTCTGGATGATGTGGCACTTGGTGATCGAGACGGCGACCAGGACAAGGAAACCCAACTCAAACGCAACGCCATTGCCCTGATGACACTACACAGTGCCAAGGGGCTAGAATTTCCGCAGGTCTACCTGGTCGGCATGGAGGAAGGGCTACTCCCGCATCGCCGCTCAGTGGAAATGGAGGGTGCCGCAATCGACGAGGAACGCCGCCTGTGCTACGTGGGCATCACTCGAGCACAGGATCGTCTGACAATCAGTTTGTCCCTCTCGCGAATGAAATGGGGAAAGGCACGCCCGACGGTGCCCAGTCGCTTTCTCTACGAGCTTACGGGCCAAGCCGATAGTCCCCAGGCCCGGCAGTCTCGCTCGGTAGCAGATAATAATGACAGTTCCCACACTCGTCGCTTTAAACCCGATGGCAAGTCGACACCGCAGCCATCGCGTCGACCAAAGAAGACCAATGGGCCTCGTCGCCACCCATAGTACGAGATACCCAAGGTCCGATGTCTTTGTCGGTTAGGTAAACTCGGGTGGCCCCTTTTGCCTCGCTTGGTTAAACTTCCAGGTCGAGCTGGCCACTCGATTCGCACACAACACGAGCAGGGCTGCGATGGACCCTACCTTCCGATTTTTGCATGCAGGCGATCTACACTTAGAACGTCCCCTAGGCGGCTTGGCGGAGATTCCCGACCAGCTGCGAGAAGTCGTGGCCGACGCGGCCTATCGGACGGCCGAACGCGTGTTCGACGCGGCCCTCAAACATCGCGTTGATTTTGTCGTCCTCGCCGGTGACGTGCTGAATCCGCGAGCGGCGGGACCACGTGCGATCGAATTTCTGGAGACACAATTTCAAAAGCTGGCGGACGTCGGCATTCGCGTCTATTGGGCCGGCAGTCCCCTCGATGGGTTTGAATTGTGGACCGACCTGTGGCCTCTACCGGACACCGTCCATCGATTCGATGTCGAACGCGTCGAACGTATCGTTCATCACCGGGCCGGTGAGCCGCTGGTGCAAATCCTTGGCACCAGCGGCAATCACCAAAAGAGAATTGCTGCCGCCGATTTTCACGCCGCCGACGGACTGTTTGCCGTCGCGGTTGCCCACGGAATAGCCGATCCTGAAACCCTGGCCCGACATGCAATCGCGTATTGGGCGTTGGGCGGTGAGCATGACCGACGAACCCTGATCGGTGGAACGGTCACTGCGCACTATTGTGGTACGCCACAGGGCAGGACCCCGGAGGAAAGCGGTCCGCATGGTTGTACGCTTGTGCAAGTCGACGAAACCGGGCGCGTGCGAACCACGTTCTTACCGACGGATGCTGTACGCTATTCGCACGAGCGTGTCGTTGTCGGTCCTTCCACGCCCATCGGTTCACTTACGGAATTGCTCAACGAACGCGTCGGCGAACTGCTCATCGATCCGTTTGGACCCGAGTTGCTCGTGAGTTGGACGATTGAAGGCAGCGAGGCCATGGCCCGATCGCTGCATTCTGGCAATCATCCCGGCGATCTGCTGTCGCGCCTTCGCACCGAGCACGGCTCGAAAAAACCAGCCGCCTGGTCTCTCTCGCTGGATGTGGACCAACCGGAACTGCCCGAGGACCTTTACGAGGAGGAGACGCTGCTCGGCGAATTCCTGCGCACTGCGCAGCAGCAACTGGAAAACCTCGAGGAGCCGCTCAGCCTGGAAGCCTACCTGGCCGAACGCCACTTGGCCGGTGCGTTGGCTCCCTTGGCAGCGCTCAATGATCCAGAATTGCGGCGTCAAGTGCTGACCGAAGCCGCAGCTTTGGGTGTTGATCTGCTCAGCCCGACGGAGGAGCGGCTATGAGAATTACCGACCTGTCCGTCGACGGATTTGGCGTCTGGAGTGGGCTGCGAATTGAGTCGCTGTCCTCGGGGCTAAATGTGTTCTATGGGCCCAACGAGGCCGGCAAGACCACGCTAATGCAGTTTGTCCGCTCGGTGTTCTTTGGTTTTTCTCCAGAGCGAAAAGAACGCTATTTGCCGCCGCTCGGCGGCGGTCGGCCCGGCGGCACGATCGACCTGGTTGCCGGCGAAGCACAGTACTCGATTGCCCGCTATGCCGATGAGGAGAACCCGTTGGGACAACTTCTCGTCGCGCGTGGCAACCGCCATGCACTCGATCATGAGCACGCGTTGTCCGCTTTGCTGGGAGAGGTGGACGAACCGACCTTCAAGAACGTGTTCGTATTCGGGCTGCACGAAATCCAGGAACTTGCCACGCTCGGCGACACTCGAGCCGCAGGGGAACTCTACGGCCTGGCCTTGGGGCTCGATCGTGTCTCGCTGGTCGACGTGCTGAAGGAGCTTAGCGCCTCTCGCGAGCGGCTGTTGGCCATGGATGACCGGCCCTCGCTTGTCAGCCAACTGCTGGGCCAACGCCAGCGGTTACAAGACGAGCTGGAAGAATACGGCCAAGTGACGATGCGCTATCTTTCGCTGGCCGCCGAGCGACGGCGTCTTGATGCTGAAATTGAAACGTTGAAGGCCGAACATGGCCGCTGGGAAGAACATGCCCGGCGAATTGCGCTAGCCCACGGGCTTTCGGATCGCTGGCATCGACGCGCTTTGCTCGACCAGCAACTACAACTATTAGGACACGTTGAGACGCTGCCCGAGAATGGATTGGAGCGATTCGAACGGATCGAATCGAGCTTGGCCCTCCATGCTCGACGTGCTAGGCGCCTCAAACGCAAGCGAAGCAGGCTTCGACGCGAAATAGCCGAACTTAAAATTAACGAATCTCTCAGACGCCATTCGCTGCGGATCGAAGCATTGGCCGAGCAACAGCCTTGGATGACGTCGCTCGAAAAGCAGATTCGCGAGCTTGAAAACGACCTCCTCGATCTCGAAGCCAATAGCGAAGAAACCAACAAGCAATGGGCGGTCGGTGGTGCGACTCCAGCCCTCACGAAGCGCGCGATTAATGAGCTTCGTCAGGCCGCTCGTGAAATGCAGCAGGCGCGCCGCCAGGCCCAGGAACTGCACCAGCAGGCCGCCGCGGCCGAGCAGGAAGCCGCGGCGGTGGGCGGTCGTGTGCACGAGGCGCTCGGAGGAGTCAAGAATTGCACCCTGACCGAGGCGCTGGCCGAAGCTGGCGAATTGGTGTCGATGCTTCGCAAACGCGTACAGCTCGACGAACGCATCGGGCAGATGACCGCCCGTGAGAGTGAACTCGAACAGCAGGGGCAAGAGCATCTGGAGAAACAAATGCTGCCAACCTGGGCTCTAGCCGGGTTCGGCAGCATGTTCGTCATCGGTTGCGCCCTGGTGCTGATTTACGTGGCTGCCAAACTACTGCCGGGATCGCTGGGCGAATCCATTGGCTGGCCAGTCGGCCTGATCGGCGTGGGGGCGGCTGGCATCGCGGCACTCATGAAGTTCGGCATGGAACGCAGTGCTGAGGGACGCGTCGATAAGTGCCACCAGCAGCTAAACTTGCTTGGCCAGCAAATCAAGCAGGCCAAAGAGGACCGCGACGATCTCGACGAGTTGCTGCCCCGCGGCGGTGGCCCTCTCGTCGCTCGGTTGCAATCCGCTGAAAAGTCGCTGGCCAAGCTCGAGGAACTTCTGCCGCTGGAGTCCGAACGCGACAGCGCCGCGGCCGCGGCTGAGCGTTCGCGCCAGCAAACTGAGGCCGTTCGGAATCGCTGCCGCGAGACTCGCCGCCATTGGCGACGCCTGCTCGCTGAAAGCGGACTTCCCGACGATCTGCCGCCCCGCCAACTCAAATCATTTACCCGCGGTCGGCGTCAGGCGGCCGGTCTTAGTTCGGAGATTGCCGACAAGAAAGCCGAGTTAGGACGCCGTCGCATCGAGTTCGAATCGCTTGCCGCACGCGTCTCACAACTCGTGAGCCAGGTCGGAATCACACCCAAATCCGCCCGGCCGACTGAGCAGTTGCAACAGTGTCAAAGCGAATTGGCCGAGCAGCAATCGCTGCTCAAGCAACGTGGCGAACTAACGAAGCAAGTCGGCAGACTGCGAGAACGTTACCAAAAACTCGTGCGCAGCGCAACAAACTAAAACGCCGGCGTTTGTCACTGTTGCGGGCGGCGGGCACGCTCGACCCGATCGAATTTCGCCGACGAGCGGCATTGCAGGCGGACGCTCTGCGATTGCGTGGCGAACACGCTCAACTCGACCGCGAGATCTCCGCCTCGCTTGCTGATGCGGCCCACGAACCGGTGGCCTCATGGCTGGCTGATGGCGAGAATCTGCACGAACTTGAAACTCATGCCAGTGAAGCTCGTCGGGCCGCATCTACCCGGCTAAGCGAAGCTGCGGAACGGCGTGGCGAAATGAATCATCGCCTCCGGCAAATGACCGAAGATCGTCAGCTTGCGGACAAGCATCTGGAACTCGAGGTTGTCGAGAAGCGGCTAGCCGATGCCATTCATCGCTGGCGTGTGCTGGCAGTTTGTAACTTACTGCTGGTCGCCGTCCGCGACTTTTACGAACGCGAACATCAACCACAGGTGCTCCGCGAGGCTTCGACCTATTTGAAGAAGCTTACTGGTGGTCGATATACACGCGTATGGACGCCTCTGGGCGAGCACTCCCTACGGGTCGATGATCACGAAGGACATAGCCTGACGGTCGATGTACTCTCCAGCGGGACTCGCGAACAACTCTTCCTGGCCCTGCGGATGGCGCTGGTCAGCTCATTCGCCCGGCGCGGCGTGGAGTTGCCGCTAGTGCTCGATGACGTGCTGGTAAATTTTGACGTGACGCGGGCCCGTGCCGCCGCTCTGGTGCTGCGCGATTTCGCCAAGCGTGGTCACCAGGTTTTGATCTTCACCTGCCACGAGCACATCGCCAAACTGTTCCGCAAGGTCAATGCGGACGTCCGAAATCTGCCCGACCGCTTACAAGCTTCGCCAGATGAGCCGCCCGCGCGTCCCACTCGGTTACGAGAGAAGGCCGAACCAGAGCCCGAACCGATCATGCAAGAGGAGCCGCTGGTCGAGGTCGAGCCAGAGCCGCAAGTCGTGGAAGCCGAAGCGGTTGTCGAGGAGCCCGACGTCGAGGAGTTCGAAGCTGAAATTGTCGAACCGGAGCCGGTCGTGATGGACATCGAGGCCGAGGAAATTCCGGAAGTGCAGCCAACCGCGCCGCCTCCCCCGCCCGTTGAGCCGGCATCGCGGCCGCCAATGCGAAAGCGTCGTCGTCGCGTTTTGCATCGGACTGAGCAGATTCGCTGGTCGGCTGAGGAGTTCGACGGTGAGTTGGCAGACCGAGTGCGCAAGGACTTGTGGGTCGAGGAGGAGGTCGAGCCCGAATTGGCCGAGGCCGGCGACGATTCGCAGGCCGCCTAGTTTTAGAGATACGTCTCGAGCCACTCGTAGACGCGTCGCTCGGCCGTCGGCGGGATCGTGTGACCTTGTCCGTGATTGTACAGGCCGATGCGAGACGGCTCGCCGTAGAACCGGTACACCGGCAACACGGCTTCAATAAACGGCCAACTACGATCGCCGTCAGCCGAATTGCCGCCGATCAACAGAAATGCGCGCGGCGCGATCATTGCCAACAGGTCGTGATGCTCGCGGCCGAAAAATTCGTCGTCGCCCCAATACCAAGGCGCATTCCAATTCGAATAAGTCGTACCGATTCCGCATTCACTGCTGACCGCGGCGCGAATGCGATCGTCAAACGCGGCAAGGTAAAGCGTTTCCTTTCCCCCCAGGGAATGCCCGGCCGCGCCAATTCGTTTCGGGTCGACCTCAGTCAGGCTAGTGAGCAGGTCAACGGCACGCTGAGCATCGTAGAGCATTTTGGCGATGCCGCGCGAAAGCGGATGTCGGCGTCGGTGCTCCTCGGCTCTGGCGGTAAAATCCTTCGTGTGCCGGTCGTCCCACAAGAAACAGCGCGGACAGATGGTAACCATGCCGCGCTTGGCCAATTGGAGTCCCCAGGCTGCTTCCGGCCGACCTTCCAAGCCCGCCCCCTGCCGAATCGTATAGTCGACCGTCGAGTGCAGCACGACCACTGCCGGCAGCCGGCGATTTGGCTTGTATGGCATCATGAGATACGCCTCGGTCTGCATGTCCCGTTCGGTTTCGTAGCGAATCCTGCGACGGACGATTCCTTCGATTTGGTCGGATTCGCGAATTTCGAACGTCGGCGGTCGGCGTAACTTCGGCCGCTCCATGGCGCCGATCAGATCGCGCCACTGATTGCGAAGATAGGTGCGTTGCTGCTCCCAGTGCTGCAGCGTGCGGATGGGGTTCCGGCCCGGATCGACCAACAGCGGAAGTAACTTTGGCACGTCGGCGGGTATCTTGGCAGGGGCCTGTTGTATTTCGGCCAGCCAGGGCACGTCTCGAGCGTCCGGCAGTCGTTGCGCCGATGCGCGTGGGAAGAACGCCGAGACGGCACCTAATCCGGCCGCCAGCGAGGCCTGCGTGAATCGGCGGCGTGAGAACGAATTGTGCCGCGTCTTTGCCATGGCGAGCGATCGACTTAAGAATCGGCTATTTGGCCCTTTTCGCTCCGATTGTACCGGGAATCGGTTGCTCCAGATAACGCCAATTCTTCACAAACGCGATCAAATCCGCCATTTGCTGGTGCGAGAGGTGCTTCTCAAATCCCTCCGGCATTAGCGAAACGCCACTGGAACGAATCGCTTCAATGTCCGCGCGTAGCAGCGTCAGCGTCTTGTTTTCTGGCTGACGCAGCGTTACTGCGGAGGCCGTCTCAGCGGCAATCAGGCCGGAGTGGACGTTGCCGTCGGAAGTCGCCACGGTATAGCTCACGTAGTTATTATCAATGGCTTGGTTGGGGTTAAGGATGTCGGTGAGGAGCTGACTGGGCGTTTTTACGCGCGAATCGGAGATGTCCGGCGCGACGTCCACGCCAACATCGCCAATATGGTGACAGGTAGCACAATGCTGTCGAAACAGATTCTTGCCGCGCGCGGATCGGCCGGCAAGTCAATCACCCCCTGGTAGTCCGTCAAAACAGCGCGGCGCTCGGCCGGCACTTCGGTTTTCAGCACCTCCGCCGCAAGTCGTCGGACGCCTTCGTTCCGATGCTGGATCAGACGACGCTCGCAGGCCGCGCCGAGTTCCGCTCGGGCGATCTGACCAGATCGAACCGCGTCCAGCAGTTGCCTCGCCGCCTCGGGCCGTACGGCAAGCGAGTCTCGAATCGCACTGCGCACGATGGGTGTCTGCTCTGGGTAACTCGCCAGCAGGGCAGGGGCGATAGACTCGTCAGGATGTTCGGCCAACGCCGCTGCCGCGTGCACTCGAACTTGCTGCGACGAACTCTCAGTTGCGAGCCGCAAGCATGCCTTGGTCGCGGCCTGCTGACGAGAGTGAGCCAGCAGATCCAATGCGCGTAGCCGCGCAATTTCAGGCGCGGCTACGCTCTCTGCTGTGGAAACTTCTTCATCAAAAAACGTGGTCAACAGCTTCTCCAGCGACACACCGTCCGGCAGTGCGGCGACCAACGACCATAGGGCTGTGCCACGGCGTTTACATCCGTCGGCCAGTCCCAACAGGGTTGCCGCGCGAACCTCGCGACTTGCTCGGTTGATTTCACAAACCTGACGAATGAGCGAGGAGATTTCATCGGGGTCGCGCCGTGCTCCCACGATCGCGGCTAGCTCGCGGATCGCTTGCGATTGGGACGAATCGAACCGAGCATTTGCCACTTCGTTCGAATGCAACGCCACGTTCAGGATCGCCGCGACAGACTCCGGCCGGGACGTCGCCACAGCGCTCCGCGTCCAGACATCGTTGGCTCCGTTCACGGCGATCGCTGCCAGCGGCGGAATGGCCTCATTGGCAGTAACGCCCCCCAGACTCAGCGCCACTTGAAAACGGAGCCGTGGATCGGAATCGCTCGCTAGACCAACGATTCGATCTCGGAGCTTGGCGTTGTCGTTGAGCAGAGGCTCGGCCAGTACAACCGCCTGCTCACGTACATGAGGCGCTTCGTCGTCAAGCGTCTTGGCAAGGAGCGTTGCACGAAGGCTCTCAAGCCCATCAAGCGCCCAAAGTGCGGCGATACGAATGGCGGGGGAGTCGGACTCTCGCGCCAATTTCTCCAGCGGTGCGACCGCTGCTTTGTCTTGCCGTTCGTAAATCAGCCGGGCGGCCGTCTCGCGCTGCCAGACATTGTCGTCTGCTAATTGTGCGGCAACCTCGGCAGTACTCGCTGCCGACAGGTGTACCTGTCGGCTCGGCCGTTCAAATCGCTTGGGAACAATCCGATAGATTCGCCCCCGGTCGTCGCCGAGCCGCAGGTCGGGCCGCTGCTGCAGCTCGCTGGGCATGAACTGTGGGTGCTCAATGACGGCCCGGTACATGTCAACCACATAGAGCGCTCCGTCGGGACCAACTTCCAGGTTCACTGGCCGAAACCAGGAATCCGGCGATGCAAGGAATTCTTTGCGGGGGGTCGCCGACTTCGAAGTAAACGTTGCCCCTTGCGGAGCGAGGACTTCACGGTGCACCAGGCTGCCGGTCGGCTCGCACGTGAAACCGTTGCCGTGGTACGCGTCACCAAGCGCGGTTCCTCGATAGATGTCGATGCCGCAAGCGGCCGTGAATTGCCCGGCATGTAAGTTCGACGTCGTCCAGGCGCTCGTCAGCGGATAAACCCTCGATTGTTCGCCTGGCGCCGCCACGGGCGAGAGCACTGCTGGAATGGCCGCCAGCGGATTGCGGGCCAAATAGCGGTTTTCCAAGACAACATGATCGAGTGGCTGCCGGTTCGAGCAAACAAACCGATTGCCAAAATCGTCAAACGTAAGTCCAAATTGTCCGTTTCCGGAAACTGCCTCGCACGTCCCATCCCGCGGATCGAAGCGAAAGTCGCGACCACTGATTTCCACTGCTTCGCTTTTCTCGAGCCGTGGATCGACAATCTTGCCGCCGCGCAGTCCGTTGGCGATATACACATGGTGGTCGAGTCCAAAACGCGGATGATTGGCTCTGAGCTGCGGATTCTCGGCGACAAAACCTTGATACCAGGTTTCTCGCAGATCGGCACGGTCGTCGCCGTCGGTATCTTTCAGGTAGATGACTTCGCCAGCAAGCGTGACGATCACTCCGCCTCGCCATGGCTGCATGCCCGTGGCAAACAACAGACCGTCGGCGAATGTTCGAGACGTCTCATAGCGTCCATCACCGTCTTGATCGGTAAGCACACGAATCTTTGACAGCGGCCGCTGACCGTCGGACGGTCCGTGTGGGTAGTCGCGCATTTCGACGACCCACAGTCTGCCGTCCTCGTCAAAGCGAATCGCGATCGGGTCGACCACGTCTGGCTCACAAGCGACCAGTTCGACCTCCAGGCCTGCGTCGACTTGAAAACACGCAATCGCATCATTCGGCTCAAGCGGACTCGCTACGTCGTCGGCCGACGCTCCTGAGACAGTTGCGTGAAGACCGACTAACAGTAGGATGCCAATCGCCGAGCGAGCCATATCCGTCACAATTTCACCACCGCAAAAGGCCCGGAAAAGCAAATACGGAACAAACGGTATCTTGGTCACCGCAGGCGAGGGCGTCAACGCACTTGGGGAAGACGAAGCGAATGCCTCGGAGACCGCGAACACGTCGAACGCCAAATGATCAACAGACAGCGGCCCGACCGGACGGTTCATGGCCACGATGGTCGATCACACTCGGACGGCACTCTGACGCGAATCCGACAAAGCCGGGACCGCCGCGACCCAAAAAACGCGAAATCGACAAATCGAGATTGTCGGCAATCGACACCGCGACGATCACCACGACGCAACTCTGTGCGCCTGTCGCGCGAGGACTTCGCAGTGCCCAATAGGCAAAAGACGAGCGTGTGCAATTTGGACGGCAGCGAAACATGCCGCCAAGTTTCCGGCATACCCGAATCAGCCGCGGGCCGGTTTACAGGTGACCGTCAGAAGAAATGGAGACGAAGGGGCTCGAACCCTCAACCCCCGCCTTGCAAAGGCGGTGCTCTCCCAATTGAGCTACGTCCCCTTGGCTGCTAGCGACTGCTGGCCCCCTCCCTGGCTGGATTCCAAGTGCCTGCGGGAACCGCCGCCACATGGGGCGGCCTGACCAAAAATGGGCGCACGAAGATTCGAACTTCGGACCTCGTCCTTATCAGGGACGCGCTCTAACCAACTGAGCTATGCGCCGGGCTCAGGGGCTGGCCCTTGGCGAATATCGCATTTTAGGTGCCCCCGGCTGGCTGTCAATTCGTCTCAATATAGCACGGCTAGCACACACAGCCGTCTGTTCGCGTGCTACCAGCAAATTCGCAGCGAAATTGCCTCCGCGGATGCTCAATCTGCATAGGATTTGCAACGCAATAGGCGATGCCGTTTAATCGGTCGAGCCCACAAATGCGGAACAATTTCACTTTTGCTGCGCAGGTTGCCGAAGATAAATGCGCCTGTCTCTGGGGCCACATCTCAACGCCCTCGTCCGTGCCGTGGGAGGTAACTCGTCGATGACTATCACGTTTCGCAAGTCACCCTTGGTCGCATCGCTTCTCTTGGCGCTTGTTGCCGGGCGCGATGCGCTGGCCGCCAGTCCGTCTGCCAAGGATGCTCTGTCGCTCCAGCCAGTGCAGAAAGACGTCGATATCGAACGTCCGTCGGGTGACGAGATCGAAAAATGCACGATCAAGGCGGAAGGCAAGCGAGGTTGGGTCGTGCGTGACGTGTCGGGCCAGATCCTACGCACGTTCACCGATTCCAACAGCGACAACGTGGTGGACCAATGGTGCTACTTCAAGGATGGCGTCGAGGTTTACCGGGATATCGACTCAAACTTCAACCGCAAAGCCGACCAGTGCCGGTGGCTGAACACTGGCGGCTCGCGGTGGGGCGTCGATCGCAACGAAGATGGGAAGATTGACTACTGGAAGAGCATCTCGCCCGAGGAAGTGACCGCCGAGTTGGTGGCTGCCCTGCGGGACCATGACCGTGAAAGATTCGAGCGAATTTTGCTCCACACCAACGAGCTCAAATCGCTCGGCGCTGGCGCCGGCAAAACCGAACAGTTGCGCAAGAAAATCGAGGTAGCGGCCGCCAGCTTCGCCAAGCTGGCGGCTGGCCAGTCGATCATTGGCAAGGACTCGAAGTGGGTCTCCTTTGGGGGCATGCAGCCAGGGCTAGTACCTGCGGGCACCGATGATTCAACCGCCGACCTGACGGTCTACGAAAACGTGATGGCGATGGTCGAGACCGACGGCAAGCCCCAGCCGCTGTCAGTCGGGACGATAGTTCGCGTCGGCGACAATTGGCGGCTGATCGACCTGCCCAGCATGTCGGAAAACGGTACCGAGCCATTCTTCTTCCCCATGCCGCGGCCACAACAGCCGGATGGGGCTCCTGTCGCCGGTCAGCCGTCGCAACGCATGCAAGACATCATGAAGGAGCTGCAATCGCTGCCAGATCTTGCTAGCAGTACGCCCGAGCAACACGCCAAGCGAGTCGACTTGCTCAAGCAACTGGCCGAAGAAGACGCCGAGAATCACACGCAGTGGTACCACCAAATTGCCGACACGCTCAGCGCCGCCGTGCAAACCGGGGGTTACGAGGAGGGCATTGCGAAGCTACGCGAGTTGTCTGACGAACTGGCCAAGGATCCGGCCAACGACGAGCTAGCAACCTACATCGAATGGCGTTGGATGACCGCCCAACACGGCCACGAATTGTCGCAGCCGAAAGCAGATTTCGCTTTGATCCAATCCCACTGGATCACCGATCTGACAGCATTCGTCGACAAGGCCAAGAAGTATCCGCTTTCGGCCGAAGCGGTGATGGAATTGGCAATTTCGGAGGAGTTCGGCGGCGACGATACGAAGGCGCTGAAGTGGTACGACGAACTCGTCAAGAGCTACCCTGACTCGCCGCTGTATACCAAGGCCCTGGGCGCAAGACGCGCTTGGAGTCGCCTGGCAAGTCGATCTCGCTCAAGGGCAAGATGATCAATGGCGGCCAGATGTTCGATCTGGCCGAGCGTCACGGCAAGGTGGTGCTTATTCAGTACTGGGCCACCTGGTCGGACCTTTCGAAGGCAGACATGCCGCTGCTTAAAGAACTGCGAACCAAATACGGCAAAAACTTCGAAGTCGTCGGTGTGTGTCTCGATAATGATCCGCAAGAAATGATCGCCTTTCTCAAGCAGAACGATCCCCGCTGGCCCCAGCTTTACGAGGAGGGGGGACTCGAGGGTAGCCGATATGCGACCGAGCTTGGGATTCAGATCGTCCCCACGATGATCCTCGTCGACAAACAGGGCAAGGTTGTGAACCGGAACATCAGGACCGACGAACTCGAGACGGAGCTGCAAAAACTGTTGAAGTGAGCAGGGCCGAGCAAAAGTCGGCTCGGATCGGTCATTCGCGCAAACGAAAAGCCGCGCTTTCGCGCGGCTTTTCTTGTTCGTGACCAGGGATTCTTTGCGCCCGTGGGCGCCTACACCGGATGGCTAGCTGACACCTACCAACTCCAGTGTTTGTTGCGTCGCCGATGAACGCCCCCCATGCCAACGGCATCAGGAGACTTCTTCTTGTGACGCGTTGCGCGGGTTGCTTGCGGCGTGCGCTGACGCGAATTGGGCGTACGTCGCGTACGGTGGGACTCGAAATCCCCTTTCGTCTCGTCATCCATTGGCGAGCTCCTTACAAGAGTTAGAATCTGACACCTCTTGGACACCGATTGCATCAATTTGCAATCTTCGTGCCGGACAGTCCAGTCAAGTCGCCGGAACGCTCTTGAGATCGTCCGAATAATGGGGACCGATCGGCAAGAAGCTCCGAACCTTAAGGACTTGCGCCAATGTGCAAGATTCGACTCGCCCCGTCAATTCGTTTGCCGAACAAGTTAGTTTAGGCAAGATCACGTCGAGCCAATTTCCCAAGAATTGTGACAATTCACCAATTTGGTGAATCGCGCGGATTGCTAGCACAGCCGGCAAACGCTGCGCCGGCACGTGTAAAATGGTCCATTTCACGCGGCTGCAAATGCTCGGAACTTGAGGGAGGTTTTGCAGATCTTGCAAACTATTGATCTGCGAAAGCCCTGAAATTCACCGCATCTTCGGGGATAGAAGTAAGCGTCGATATATTCGCAAGCTCTTTAATTGCAGTAGTTTAACGCCGTAAAGTCAAGGAAACTCCCTGGTCGCGCCGACCGCGGCACGCAAGTCGCTCTGGGCACACGACAACTGAAATTCGGACTCAGGATGAGTCGGATTCCAGGCCGCGTGTGTCATGTCTATCGAAGGGATTCGTGGAGACCTATGCGAATGACGTACCTAGAAAGCTCGGCTTTGGCGTGGACCCTGGGTTTGATGCAAGTGGTCGGCCTCCTTAGTGCCTGGTTGGCTCGGCTCAGTGAGGGCTCTTCCAGCCAGCCCTGGTGCCATTCGTTGTTTTTTGGATGCCTGGCAGTCATGGGGCTGGCCACCATGGCCTTTGTCGCCCTAGGAGCACGCCACTGGCTTGGTTCTGGCGCCACGCTATCAGTGATGGTGCTGGCTGCCGTTTGGGATTTCCGGGCACATGCCAGCGCCACCATCCACTAGCGGCTCTCCCGCCTTGCGCTTCCTGATGCCTGTGGGTTTTCGCCAGCTAGCTGCCGGCCAACTTCCCGCAAAAACCGCTAGGATCGGAAAAAAGCTCCCCTTCGGCACAATCCGCAACCGACACCTATAGTCGGGTGAATGGCCGATGCACCGGGGAGACTCCCGGCGTATTGGCTCAACGCGGAAATAAACACGAGGCCCACAAAGGCGGGCGCCTCAACAACGGATGCCATGGCATTCATTCAGGAGGGGGGGAAATGCGACGGATCTTGTTTAGCTTGGTGATCGCTTCGATTGCCGCCACCGCACCAGCCCGAGCGCTGGCCGACGACCGCGAAGAACGAGCAGCTGCCCAGCAGATTGCCACGATCTTGCGGGACAGCGGGAGAATGAAGGACTACAGTGTCGGTGTAAAGTACAAAGACGGAACCGTCTGGCTTTCTGGGCGAGTCTCCAACAATCAGCAGCTGCAAGCAGCATTGGGAGTCGTCAGCGACATCGAAGGGATTGACCAAATCGTTAACAACATGACGGTCGCCAGGGCCGCGAAGCAGCATGCGCCGGGCGCCGCGCGACCCGGTCGTCCGGCGATCAGCCACATGACGCGTCGAGTTTCGGCGACAACGGCCGATTTTGATCCTGCCGCAGCGGCGACTGGGCAAGAACTTCCGGTTGCTTCGGCCACCGAAGGAGGGCAGGTGGCGCCTGCCGGCTACAACCACCTGGCTCGCAAAGCCGCGCGACATGCCTGCCCGCCGACGATGTATGCTCCGGCTGGTGGTCCAGCGGTGAATCCCCCGGCCTACGATCAGCCGTACATGCCGAACTACGCCTGGCCAAGCTATGCTGCTTACCCGAACTACTCAGCCCTGACCTATCCGCAGCAATACTCGCCCACCGCGTGGCCGTACATTGGTCCGTTCTACCCATATCCCCAGGTGCCGCTCGGTTGGCGTAAGGTAGCGTTGGAATGGGATGATGGCTGGTGGTTCCTCGACTTCTACGACCGCAGCCATCATTAAACGGACGCCGTCGCATGAACTCTGAAGTCCCGCCGGGTGAGTGCCCGGACGGGACTTTTTTTGCGCGTCGCTAGCGTTGCCACCGTCGAAAACGTTGACGCATTGGGTCGGAACTTCCGATTTTTCGTCAAAACCGGAAAATCCCACAAGTTTGCCCCAGACCAACTCGATAACTAGGGCTAACGTCGCGGTGACGTTGCACAGTCGTATGGCCACACCAAGCCGCTACGGCAACGTCGCTCCCGAAACGCGGCTAGAAAAGGCCGGGGGTAGTGCCCCCAACGTTCACAGCGGGTGTGAGGGAATCGAGTTATGGCACGCATGACGTCCGGCAAAATGGGATTGATCCTCTTGGGCCTGGCCCTGCTCGGCAGTACGGGATGTGCTGGCGTGGCCGGTCCAAACCTGGGCGTCTTCGGCGTGCCAATTCCCGTCAGCCCATTCTTTCAGGACAAGAAGGAAGACGAGTGGTGGATGAAGGAACGCTATGAGCGAGTGCCGATTCTCGGTCCGCTCACCGCAGGCGGTCCCGTGCAAGCACTCGACGAACCGAGCGACGACGAGGTCATGCGGGCCTTGGAGCGGGCTCATCCCGTCGAGGGCGGTTTGCCAGTGATGCATGAAGTACAGCGGAACAACGTGCGGATCATCAAGGAAAAGATTGCCGACTATGTCGATCCACCACGATTCTATCCGCTTATTGGGCCTGCCCAGCAGCATCATGCTCACTACAAGTGCACGGTGTACTACACCGAGGTAACACGGGTCGGTTGGCCGCTGCCGTATACGACCCGCAACGAAGATGCCCGCGAGGTAATCTACGTTGACCACAACCACTTCCACATGGTTGGAAACGTAGAGACTGGCTCGGTCGACTTCTAGCATCGCTTATCACCGAGAGTCCGTCGCAAAGAGGCTAGCAAGGCTAGCAGCCCGGCGGCGCTCCACGGGTGAAAAACTCGAACGTCAGCTGGCAAGGTCGCTTCATTGAAGCGGCCTTGCGGCATTTCTACCGCCGCCGCTACGATTCGCGACCAAACTAGGGACATTGTTTCACGAACCCGGCGGCGTCGTTGTGATGCGGAACGTCCGGCAGTCATGCTTGCTATTGCTAACGCTCTTCGCGATGGCAGGCGGCAGCGTACGCGCGGACGACAGCGGTCTGTTTGCCGTTGCCGCTGGACACTATCGCAACGGGCGCTGGGAGCAGGCGTGCGAGGCCTTCGCGCGGCTGTTCGAGTCGGACCCACAGGCCGCCGGGCGAAGTGAAATGCAATTCTTTTACGGTGAGGCGCTGGTGCAACTTGGACGTTGGAACGACGCCCGCCCGCACTTCGCTCGAGTCCTCGAACTCGACGCGTCCGGGCCTCATTCGCAGCAATGTCTGTTCCGTGTCGGTGAGGCGGCCTACATGGTCGGCGATGATGCCGAGGCCCAACGCCAATTGACCGCATTTGCAGACCGCTATCCAGACGACCCGCTCAACGCCTATGGGCTTGCCTATCTTGGTGGGTTGGCGCTTCAAGCGGAGCAAGCCAATGTCGCGCAAAAGTGGTTTGAAGCCTCTCTCGAGCGCTATCCCCATGGTCCGATGGCCGCAGAATCACAATTTGGTCTAGCACAAGTTTATCACATGCGGGGCGAGCCGAAGGAAGCTCTCACTGCTTATCGGCATGTGGTGGAACAGGGCGGAGAACTCACCGAGCCGGCACTATTGCAGGTCGGAGCCATCGAAAACGTGCTGGGCGAACACCCCGCGGCGCTGGCGACATTCGACGACTTCATCCGGCAGTTTCCCCAGAGCGAACTGATCGACAAAGCCCATCTCGGTCGCGGATACGCCATGCTCAAGCTGGGGCGAACGCAAGAGGCCCAACAAGTCTTTACTGCGTTGGCTGCCAGTCCGGCCACGCAGCTTGAGGCATCTTACTATTTGGCACTGACTCAGGCGGCCCAGGGACAATGGCGGGTTGCCAGTGAAACGCTCTCGCAAACCAAGTTGGATCCGCAGCATGTGCTGGCTCCAGCCGTGAACTTTCATTCGGCCGATGCCCTGCTGCACTCAGGCAACTTCGAGGCCGTGCGCGAAGCATTTGATCGCGTGCTGCAACGGTATCCCGACTCGGCCTGGGCAGACGACTCGCTGCTCGGCAAGTTACGGATTGCCGTCGAAAACAAAGACGCCGCCGAAAGCCTAGAGCTGGCCGAAGATCTGCTGAAGCGGTTTCCTGACAGTCCGCTCGTCGACCAAGCCAGGCTCGCCAAGGGCCAGGCCCTGGCCCTTCTCGACAAGCCGGCCGACGCGGTCGTACAACTCCGCTCGCTTCTGGACGCCGATCCGGCAACAATCCCGGATGCCGATCAGTTACGCGCCCGGGCACAAGGCATTCTCGCCATCTGCCAGGCGAAGCTGGGCAACTTCGACGACGCACGAAAGACCCTGGCCACGCTTGCCCAAAGTAGCCCTGCCAGGGAAGTCATCGACGAAGCCAAGCTTCGCGTCGGAGAACTCGCGCAATTGGCGGGCCAGCAACCGCTTGCCCAAGACTTGCTCGCGGGCGTCGTCGAAGGGTCGGCAAAAATCGCGAGTCGGGCCCAATCGAGCCTGGCCTGGAACTACTTCAATGCCGGGCGGTGGACCGAGGCCGCCGATGCATTTCAGCAGGTACTCGACGCAGCTCCCGGTGATCCGTTGGCTGCCGAAGCGGCGCTGATGCGCGGCCGAGCGCTAGAGCATCTTGATCACCCTGACGAAGCGATGGCCATGTACGAACTGGTCGTAAACCGCTATTCGGACACACCACGCGCCGCGGAGGCGATGCTCTGCGCCGCTCGTTTGCACGAACAACTGGGACGGCTTGACGAGGCCCGTCGTGGCTACGCCACGCTGATCGAAACGCACCCTGAGTTTGTCGGTCTCGATGAAGCAATTTACCGCAGCGCCTGCCTTCGACTCACGTCAAACCCTGCGGCTGCGAACGAATTGTTCAACCGTCTTCGGACGGAGTTTGCCGCGAGCCCGTACGTGAGTGATGCAACTTTACGCCTGGCAGAAGCGGCCATCGCGAAAAGCGATTTCGAAACGGCAAAGACATTGCTCCGAGAAGTTACGCGTCCCGACGCGCCCCTGGAGATCCGACCGCAGGCGCTCTATCTGGAGGGGCGCACGGAGCTGGCCAGCGGACACTGGACGGCGGCTCAGCGTCCCCTCACGCAGCTGTTGAAAGAACACGCAGACAGCGACCTTGCCCTTCCGGCGGAGTACCTGCTCGGTGAGGCCAGCTTTCGGCAAGGAGACTTTGAGCAGGCCGCCAGTCGGCTCGACGCGCTTGCGAAAAAAACTGCCGAACTGAACGACACCTGGCTGCCGACCGCGGAGCTACGCCGCGCGCAAGCACTTGCACAACTTCGTCGTTGGAACGAGGCGTTGGCCGTTGCCGAGAAGATTGCCGCGCGTTTTCCAAATTTCCCTGAGCAGTACGAGGTAAATTATCTGCTTGGGCGTGCCTATGCGGCCCAGGCCGATTTTGACTCCGCACGGCAGTGGTACAAGAAAACACTCGAAGCTCCGGAGGCCGTCGGCAGTGAAACAGCGGCCATGGCCCGTTGGATGCTTGGCGAAAGTTACTTCCATCAAGAGAAATATCCACAGGCACTAGCCGAATACCTACAGGTTGACGGCCATTTCCCGCATTGGCACGCGGCGGCCCTTTTGCAATCGGGCAAAGCCGAACAGGCCCAAGGACAATGGAAACGGGCGGCCGACTTTTATCAGAAACTGCTCGAACTATACCCCGATAGCGAACTCAATGCGGAAGCCAACCGACGACTTGTCGCCATGCGACAGCGACTGGCGAGTGGACCTACCGCGCGAAAGTGAGGCTTTGCATGGATGCAATAACTCGGCACCATTTCCACGCCGGTAATTCAAAGGTTGGGAGCCTGATCTTCAGGTGCATATTGTTTTTGGCGTTGGCCGGATCAACGTGGACAACCTCCTCCGCACAAGATGCGCCGGCGCAGGCTTCGGCTGAGGCCGCGTCGCTCGGGGACTCCCCGGCAATCGACTCAGCAACATCCTATAAGAGCCTCTTCGAGATCATTCGAAGCGGCGGCGTGATGATGATCCCGCTGCTGGTGTGCTCGTTCTTCACGCTCGTATTCCTGTTCGAACGCGCCATCAGCCTTCGTGGCGGCCGCGTCATTCCGCGCCCGTACGTCAAGCGGTTCCTGCATCAGGTCAGCGAAGGCAAACTCGACCGCGACGGTGCCCTTGCCCTGTGTGACGAGAGCAGCAGCCCCGTATCCGAAGTGTTTGCGGCCGTGGTCAAAAAATGGGGCCGTCCTTCGGTCGAAATCGAACAAACCATCATTGATGCGGAAGACCGCGTTACACCGGGACTGCGGCGTTACACCCGACTGTTCAGCGCGGTGGCCACGATCAGTCCCCTGCTGGGCTTGTTGGGAACGGTTGTGGGCATGATTCGTCTGTTCGACGCCATTTCCAGCGCCGATGCCATGGGGCGCACGGAACTGCTGGCCGCCGGGATCAGCGAAGCCTTGCTGACGACCGCCGCCGGCCTGCTACTAGCCATCCCAGCGCTGCTGATTCACCTCTATTTCCTCGGCCGCGTGGAGAGATTGCTGATGGCCATCGATTCGCTGGCCCAGGAGTTGGCTGGGCTGATCTCCGCGGAAGCGCTGCACGAAGATCGGCGAGGCCGTCAGAAAGGGCGTCCGCCGGCCGCCGCTTAGACACCCGTTCAATTCCGTTTCCTCGCACCGAGTTTCACCATGCCGATTCGAAGTCAGGTTGAAGAAATGCCCACGTTGAACTTGACGTCGATGATCGACGTCCTGTTCCTGTTGATCATTTTCTTTGTAATCGGCACGAAATTCATCGAAGCCGAACGACAAATCGAACTAAAGCTGCCGCAGGTCGGTCCGAACGATGCTCTGTCCGCCGCGCCGGAGAAGAAGGTCGTAAACGTCTACCGTGACGGACAAATTACGCTCGATCACAAGAACGTCAACCTCGATGAATTGAAGACACAACTGTCCGCGGCACATGCACAGTACCACGCCCTGGGAGTGCTGGTGAGAGGAGACGGCACGGCTCCTTTTGAACGGGTGGCGAACGTACTCAACGTCTGCAAGCAGGCCGGTATCGCCGATCTGGCGATCTCCGTCGAAATCGCTGATGCCAAGAGCACGCATGCACGTCGCTAACCCCATGATTATCGCCCTCTGGTGGGACGCGCAGCTTGCTCGCTGGGCTGTCTGGGGTGGTCTCGTTCTGCTCACCGTCGCCCTGTTGCTGCTCATCCGCACGCGCTGGGGGCAGCAGCCGCTTGGTAAATGCGTCGTACTGTCGCTCCTAGCGCATCTGCTACTTGCGATTTACATGACGACGGTCAACATCGTTACAGCCCCCGTCGACTCTCCGAATACCGGTGGAGTTCACGTGGCGCTCGTCGCTGGCTCATCCGACGAACCGCTCGATGAGGCATTTTCACCCGAGCGATGGAACGCGATTGCTCCCGCGACGGTCACTCCGCTCGACGTTGTTGACCTTTCGCCTACAACGGAAGTGCCTCCGCTCGGAGAGGTCGCGGAGCCGAAGCGCGTACTGCCGGAAGAGCCCGCCGTGTCGACGCTCACCAACCTTCCCGAACGGCCGACTACCGACGAGGCGCCTGCACCCGAGTTGGTCGCACGCGACGAGCCCTTGGTACGGCCGCGGCCGCGACCCGAGCCGACCGAGCTTCCTACGGAGGACGCAGAAAGTCCCGACCTCGTGCCTCCGCCCGAGCGACCGGCCGAACCGTTGGTGCCACCTCCGGACAATAATCCCCGCGGTGATGCTACCGAGACCCCGCGGCCAAGCGGCGAAAGCGGCTCCGCTCAATCAGGCGAACTTGCCGGCAAGCAATCGAACGAGCAGGTTCCGGTGCCAAAGATATACCAAGGTCGCACCGGCAATCACCTGGGGCCGACAGCGAACGGAGCGACCAAGGAAACCGAGGCTGCGGTGCGGGCGTCGCTGCGCTGGTTGGCCGCGAACCAGGATTCGAACGGACGCTGGGACCCGCGACGCCTGGAGGCCGGGACTGGACGCGCGGCCGACGGCGAGGAGCGGCAGTCTGCTGGCGCGCATGCCGACACGGGTCTCACCGGGCTGGCACTGCTCACCTTTTTGGCATCCGGTCATACGCATTTGCAGGGAGCTTATCGCGACAATGTCCGCCGCGGACTCGAATTTCTGCTGGCATCGCAGGACGCCACGGGCAATTTGGGGGCCACTGACAATCTCTACGAGCGGATGTATTGTCACGCCATGGCTTGCTGCGCGCTCAGCGAGGCGTACGCAATGACGCGCGACCAGCGGATCCTTCCCGCGCTGCGTTCCGCCATCCAGTACACGATTCGTATGCAGGACCGAGCCAGCGGAAGTTGGCGCTACCAGATTGGTCAACCTGGCGACACAAGCCAACTCGGTTGGCAGGTAATGGCGCTCAAGAGTGCTGAATTGGGAGGGCTGGCAATACCCCGCGAAACACGCTCTAACATGGAACGGTTCTTACGCAGCGTGGCGTCCGGGCGAAGTGGCGGCTTAGCATGCTATCAGCCAACACGTCCGATCGCGACGCGCTCGATGACGGCCGAAGCGTTGGCTTGCCGACAATTCCTCGGTGTCGACGATCGACCGGAAACGGTGGGTGAAGCGTGCGAATTTCTGCTTCGGGAAACTCCGGGGACGGGGCATTCCAATCATTACTACTGGTACTACGCGACGCTTGCGCTCCATCAGGCCGGCGGAGAACCGTGGCGACGGTGGAACGAATCGCTGCAAAACACGCTGCTTGCGAGCCAACGACTCGACGGTTCGTGGGCGGGCAGTTGGGATCCGGATCCCGTTTGGGGGCGATGTGGCGGCCGGGTGTATAGCACTTCCCTGTGCACGTTGTGCCTGGAGGTCTACTACCGCTATCTGCCGCTCTACGTCGAAACAGCTGGGCGAACCAGCACGGCGGTCAACCGCTAATTCGTCCAGGGTGGCTCGTCGTGCTAACGATGCCAAGAAGGCGATCGCTGAAATTCTTTGCATCAGCGGCGTTTTGGCAATCGGCGCGTGCGCGGAGCGGTCGTTTCGCTGAACTACCCTTTGATCACTCCGATAGGGCGCAAGCGAGCCACCTTCTTGGCCAACTGCGCCTGATGGACTACCTCCACAACCAAGTCGACATTCTTGTACGCGTCGGGTTGTTCTTCAGCCAGCCCCTTCCAGCTGCGGGCCCGGGCAACGACTCCCTGTTCGGCCAATTCCCGGTCGATCTGACGACCTTGCGCATACTTGATCGCGGCGGTACGGCTCATGACGCGACCGGCGCCGTGGCAGGCCGAGCCGAAGGTTTGCCGCATGCTGCCATCCTGGCCGACAAGCACCCAGCTTGCACGGCCCATATCGCCGGGAATGATTACGGGCTGACCGATGGCACGATAGGCCTCCGGCGTCTCGGGATGATTGGCGGGAAAGGCTCGTGTTGCTCCCTTCCGATGTACCCACACTCGTTTGCGTTGACCGTTGACCTGGTGCTCTTCGAACTTGGCGATGTTGTGTGCGACATCGTAGACGAGGTCCATGCTCATTTCCTGCCAGGAACGATGAAAGATCGATTCGAAACACTCGCGAGTTTGCCACATCAGGAGTTGGCGGTTGCACCAGGCGAAGTTTGCCGCGGCGCACATGGCACCGATGTATTGCTGTCCTTCGGGGCTCTCGATTGCGCGCATACCAGCTGTCGATCGGGTAACTTGATGCCGTATTTCTCGGGCGCGTGCCGCAGCGTCTTCAAGGCATCGTCGCAAACCTGGTATCCCAGACCGCGCGATCCGGAATGGATTAGTACGACCACCATCTCGCGAACCAGTCCCATGGCCTGGGCAGCCGCTTCATCATGAATCGAGTCCACCACTTGCACTTCAAGAAAGTGGTTTCCTGACCCCAACGAGCCGCACTGGTCATAACCCCGCTGGAGTGCGCGGTCGCTCACGAAGTCGGGCTGGGCACCAGCGAGCTTGCCACGGGCCTCTGTATGCTCCAAATCGCTGTCCACGGCCAGGCCACGGTCGACCAGAAAGTTCACACCCTCGCCCATCAAACGGCGGAGCTCGGTTGGAGTGAATCGATACTTGCCGCCTCGACCGGTACCGGTCGGTACTTGTTTGTAGAGTTCGTCTACGAGCCTGGTCAGGTGCGGCTCGACGTCGCGTCGCGTGAGATTCGAGCGCACAAGCCGCACGCCGCAGTTGATGTCATAGCCGACGCCTCCTGGCGAGATCACGCCGCCTTCATTCGGATCCGTGGCGCAGACGCCGCCAATGCAGAAGCCATAGCCCCAGTGTATGTCGGGCATCGCCAGGCTTGCCGTTTGAATACCCGGCAAGAAGGCAACGTTCGCCACTTGTTCAAGGGCCTGGTCCTGGCGGATGGACTCAATCAGCGCGTCGTTGGCGTAGATCACGCCGTCGACGCGCATTCCTTCGCGATAGCTTTTGGGAATACGCCATGAAGTATCGTCGATGCGTTCGAGCGGTCCGGTGAATCGCTGCTTAGCCATTGGAGGCACCTGAGCGGTGTGTTATGTGAAGCTAGATATCGACGATCACCTCGGCACGCCAAAGGTTCGCTTGTCGCTCGAGTTTTAGGCCGTGGTACGTAATTGCCTTGACCTCATGATCGAGAATGTGTCGTTGCGGTTCGACCGTTTCGCCTCGCGCGGTCGCCGTGAGGCCGTCTTTGCGGACACGCACCTCGAAGTCCGCCAGTAGCAAATGGCGGACCTCGTAGGTGTAGAGCAACTCGTTGAGCCAGTCGAAAAGCAGAAGCTCGATCTCCTCGTCCGCAAGTTCGAAGGAGAACGACTCTGTCGGCCGGACGCTGTCCCGGTCTGGCACGATCAACGAGAACAGCGCTCGCCCCGCGTCGGCAAAAAGCGCGTTCAGATTGTCGGCCCAGATGCGCAAGCCCAGATCGGCAGTGTGTTCAAAAGTTTCAAAGGGCATGGCCGTCGCTCCGTGGCGGGAAATTTGAGTGGCCGGGCCAATCGACTGGTTTGGCCAGATGCGAAATATGGACGAGCCTGCCACCCGAAGCGGGCATTCGTTGACACTCGCTATCACCCCCCTATAATTCTGCACAAGGCCCCGGAGGCTTCACGTCAGGATGCCTCGGGGGCCGATTGGTTTGGTGGGGGCTAGTTTTATTGTGAGCCAAAGGGGCTCGCCAACGGACTAGTCGTTCGAATACCGCAGGAGAAGTCGAAACATGGGGAACGCCACTGAGTTTACCGACGCAAACTTCCAACAGGAAGTCTTGCAGGCCAATGAGCCCGTGCTTGTAGACTTTTGGGCTCCCTGGTGTGGCCCGTGTCGCATGATCGGTCCAGTAATCGAAGAGCTTGCCAGCGAGTACAGCGGCTCTGTGAAAGTGGGCAAGGTGAACATCGACGACAACCCGGGGCCGGCCCAGGCGTATAACGTGATGAACATTCCCACCATTCTGCTTTTTAACAAGGGGGAAGTGGTCGATCGCTTTGTCGGTGTGCAGCCCAAAGCCAAACTGCAACAGGCGCTTGACGCCGCCAAGGGATAGGCCAACGCATCGCTTCCAATGGCCGTTTTGACCTCGCGGGTTTCCTGCGAGGTCTTTTCTTGCGCTGCTGGCACTGCTGTCATGCGCACGACGAGGCATTGGGCTCAACTTCAGCCGGTTCCGCAGCCGAATAATGCGCTTGGGTAAACTTTGACGGTTAAGACTCACGATGTGGAAACCCAGGAGGTTTCAAGGAACACACACGTCGCAAGATCCGGCCGCTGACTCGAAATACCATGGCTTCAGACGTCTCGCACAATGATGGCCCTGACGATGCGTCGCGACCGGCGACTCGCGTCGATCCGGCCCACGGCGCGCGGACGAAAAGCCGCGGGAAGCCGACTCGTCAGGTTGCGAACGGACGCCCGTGGCCGCTGTCGAAACCGGACCGGACGTTACGGCTGGCCAGATTCGCTTGCAGGCCGCCCAGCTCGCCACACACCTGCAGCGACAGCAAGCCACGCTCGACCATCGCGAAGCAGAGCTGAACGCTCGCGTTGCCGCGATGGAAAATCAGATCCGAACGGCTCGCTTGTGGCTCGACGAACGTCAGGCGGAACTAGCTCAGCGCGAAGCAGAACTCACGCGCCGTGAGCAACGACTGACGCAAGCGGCCGATGCTCCCGACGGGACCAAAACGAACTTGCGAACGGCTCGTCGGAGTGGCGACGACGTTGCCCTCGACGAACGGGCCGCGGAACTTGATCGGCGCGAAGCGGAACTCGCGGCGGCTGCCGAGCGGCTCGGTCGAAGGTTCGGCTCGACTGATGATACGAAGGGGACTTCAGCGTCGCTTGAAAGTTTCCGTGCCAACCTCGAACGTGCCGAGCGGCTCCTTGCTGAACAACAGGCCGAATGGCAGAAGAAATCGCGGGAGTTGGCTGAGCAGCGAATCGCCTTCACTCGGCACGTGGAGAGTGAACGGTCTAAGCTGGCCGAGGAACGGTGCCGGGCCAACGCCTCGCTCGGTGAGCAGCACCGCGACTTGAAACGCCAGGAAGTCGAGTTGACCAGTCGCTTGGCGGCTCTCGAGACGTTGCGATCGGACGTCGTCCGAGTGCAGCAGGAAACGCTGGAGATGCGGCTGGCGACAGAGGAACTCTGGTCGCATCTAAGCGGCGACCAGTCACCGGCCAGTCTGACTCAATCACTGGGAAAAATCCGCTTGAAGCTGGCCGATGAGTTTCGCCTCGCCAAGGCGGATCTCGCCAAAGAGCGGGCGGATATCAAGCAACTGGCCGAACGTGTTGCAGAGCAGTATCGGAAGATCGCCGGGCAGCGGGCCGAAACACAATCCTGGGCTACCGCACGTCTGCGCGAATTCGAACGCTATGCCCGGACCCTCAGTGGCCGCGAGCGGCAACTGGACGAGCAGCGCAGCGCACTCGAGGCAGAGAAAGCCCAGTGGCAGAGCGAACGCTTCCGCCTGGAGCAGGAAATCCGCCGGCTCCTACGCCGGGGCGGAGTTGAAGGTAGCGTCACGGCTGCTTAAACGAGCAGACGCGCTTACTCTTCGCCCACCCTTTGGAAGAGCGAGACTCCCTTGTTCTCGCTAGGGGTCTCGCTTGCATTCTGGGCTGCAAGTGCACTGGCAAACGTGGCAAATTGCATACCCGCCCGAATCTCTTGTGGTGAGAACCAAGACTCGCTGGCACCGTTGAGGTGTTCGATGCGCTTGGCGGCCAGTTCCTGCCAACTCATGCCGTTGGCCAAGTGCCATGCGGCAGCCTGAGTGGCTCGCTGGCTCAAACGTTTCTTGCCAAACACCGTCAGTAATTCCTTGACGGCCGGATCCGTCGTGATTTCTTCGATCTTGACGATTTCATAGGGAATCTGCGGTCGCGGCTCTTTCTTGCCATGTTCGAGGCAGACGGTTGGGACTTTGAACTGCCCCACCTGCTCAGGCGCAATGTTCATCATGCCCATGCCGCCGCCCATCATACCGCCCCCCATCATGCCCATGCCGCCGCCCATGCTTTGATTTCCGCCGCCAGCACCACCACGGCCGCCACCGCCACCGCCGCCGACACCAACTTGCGCGAGGATGGGGCGGGCACCAAAGGCGTCGGGCAGTTTGACATTGAGCGGCTTGGGGGTGTTGTTCTTGATGATGACACGAGCTTCCGTGTCATCCTTGGGAATCAGCTTGACCTCGATCTCTTTTGAATCCATTGCCGCGAACATCTCAACCGTGCGATCGTCCGGGTTCGGCCTGCGCAGATTCTTCACGCTGCGGTCGGCAGCTGTCAGCAGACCGGGAATCGTCAGCAGAGAGCCCAGTAGCCCAACGCGCAACCAGTTTTGCTTTGAAGAGTTCACAATCAGGTCCTCCAGCGAATCCGCATGTTCTGTTCCGTTTCCCGGCGCGTGAGATGCGCTTTGACGGGGGTTCCTACAGAATAATCCGTAAACCGGGAAATTGCCAAGGTTTTTCGTCCTGCGGTGACAGAAATCAGACGGCCACATAGAAGCTCTACCGCGTCACGGAAAGGTAAAAAAGCCCGCCGAAACCAAGTTTCGGCGGGCTCTGAGTGAGAAAATCGGTAGCTGGCCCGCGATGCCCGCTCGGTAAAACCACATCCGTCTTCCGAGCGGTCCTTCGGGTTGGCCGACTAGTACATGTCGTAGTCGCCACCGTGACCCGCTCCGCCCTTCTTGGCCTCGCTCTTGGGCTTTTCGGCGATCAGGGCGTCGCTCGTTAGCAGCAGCGTCGAAACGCTCGCTGCGTTCTGCAGGGCCGTGCGAGTCACTTTCGTGGGGTCAATTACGCCGGCCTTGACCAGGTCCTCGTACGTGTCAGTCGCCGCGTTGTAGCCGTGGTTTCCCTTAGCCTCAATGACCCGCTCGCAAACGATGCCGCCATCTTGGCCGGCATTGCTGGCGATGGTGGTCAGTGGCGCCCGGCAGGCGCGAACGACAATGTTGTAACCCACTTCCTGGTCATGCGTCAGACCGCTCGGCTTGACCGAAGCAGTTGCCCGCAATAGGGCCACGCCGCCGCCGGGGAGAATGCCCTCTTCGACGGCCGCACGCGTGGCGTGCAGGGCGTCTTCGACGCGGGCTTTCTTTTCCTTCATTTCACTTTCCGTCGCGGCACCGACGTTCACTTTGGCTACGCCGCCAGCCAACTTGGCGAGCCGCTCTTCGAGCTTCTCGCGATCGTAGTCGCTGGTCGAGACGCTGATCTCGCGACGAATCTGCTCGATGCGAGCTTTGATGTCGGCACTCTTGCCGGCACCCTCAATGATCGTGGTGTTGTCTTTGCCAACCATCACCTTCTTGGCCCGGCCAAGATCCGTCAGCGGCAGATTCTCGAGTTTGATGCCCAGGCTTTCAAAAATCGGCGTGCCACCGGTCAGAATGGCAATATCTTCCATCATCGCCTTGCGACGGTCGCCGTAGCCGGGTGCCTTGACCGCACACACCTGGAAAGTACCCCGTAGGCGGTTGATGACCAAGGTCGCCAGAGCTTCACCTTCGACGTCTTCGGCGATAATCAACAGTGGACGACTGGAATTGACCACGGCCTCGAGCAGCGGCACAAGCTCCTTGATGTTGGCGATTTTCTTCTCGTAAACCAGCACATAGGCGTCTTCCAGAACGCACTCCATGGTGGTCGGGTTGTTGACGAAGTACGGCGAAACGTAGCCGCGATCGAACTGCATGCCCTCGACCCATTCGACCTCAGTCTTCAGGCTCTTGCCTTCGTCAACGGTAATCACGCCGTCCTTGCCAACCTTTTCCATGGCCTCGGCCAACAACTCGCCAATCTCGGTATCGTTGTTGCTGGCCACGGTGCCGACTTGGGCCATCTCTTTCTTGTTCTTGATCGGGATCGACATGCTTTTCAGCTTATCGGTGATCTCTTCGACGGCCTTTTCAATGCCCTGTTTCATTTGAACCGGGTTAACGCCCGCCACGACGGCCCGCAGGCCTTCGTTGAAGATTGCCTCGGCCATTACCGTGGCAGTGGTCGTACCGTCGCCGGCAACGTCACTCGTCTTGCTGGCCACTTCACGGACCATGCGGGCGCCCATGTTTTCGTACACGTCCTCGAGGTCGATTTCCTTGGCGACGGTGACGCCATCCTTGGTGACGGTCGGAGAGCCGAAGCTCTTTTGCAAAATCACGTTGCGGCCCTTGGGACCCAACGTCACTTTGACCGCGCGGGCCAACTTGGAAACGCCACGCCGCATGGCGTCGCGGGCTTCCTGGTCAAACGCAATCATCTTGGCCATGAAATTGTTTCTCCTTCAAATTCGCTCGCACACTCATGGGGCGAGCAACGAGTCTGGGGTGTGCGGGTACGTGAGTTACTCGATGACGGCCAGGATGTCTTCCTCGCGCATCAACAGCAGTTCCTCATCCTCGATCTTGATGACTTCGGGGGCGTAACTCGTGAAGAGCACGTTGTCGCCCACCTTGACTTGCAGCTTGCTGCGCGAGCCATCGTCCAGCAGCCGGCCGTCGCCGATTGCCGTGACTTTGCCACGCGACGGCTTATCTTTGGCCGAATCGGGCAGCACGATGCCCCCGGCCGTCTTCTCTTCGGATTCTTCGCGTTTGACGACCACGCGGTCGCCCAGGGGCTGAATCTTGATGGTGTTGCTTTTCTTCTTGACCTTGGTCGCTGTCGACATTAGTGGTTGACCTCCGCAAGTCGATCGTTCTGCTGTGTAGGGTCCGAATCTGGACGCCGCACCCATGCGGCATGCCCGGGCAAACTGCCAATCTAGGCGCGCGGGGTGCTCGGCTTGCGGCGTGAAATGCAAGTGCCGCGCCGGAAAGAGAAAAGGAATTGGAACTCATTCAGTAGAAATGGGTTGCGTGGATTCGTGGCGGCCGACCCAGCCATCCACAATGTGCCAAGAGCGCCGTAATCATGGCTCACGGGGCCGATTCAACTGCCACTTTGACAGTCCCCCTCCGCCCAGCGCCGCGAGGGGTATAATCTACGTGCGGGCCGCTTACCCGTGGCGCCGTCCATCAAGGAAACCTCGTAACTTTCGCAGGAGCATACCCTTGAGCGATCCCAAGGATCTCGTCTCCGTCTATCAGGGGGCCAATGTCACCGAGGCTCATCTGGTCATGAACTTGCTGCTCGATGAGGGCATCGAAGCCTTTGTTTCGGAAGAGAACGAACCGCTCGCCGGCTTGTCGATCGCCGCCCCCGACGTGCTAGTCAGCGTTCAGGACGAAGAACGCGCGCGTAAAATCATCGACGAATACGACGACAAGCAAATCGAACGCGCCGAGCACGATGAAGAGTAGCTCGATTGGCTTGTTCGATCGCGCGTCGCTTGGCGCGGCCGTCCATTCCGTAGGCGAATGGACTTAGCTCGCGTCCCCTCGCTCCCGTAGCGTCCGCTCACCCGCTGCCAGCACCTGCTCGATGCGCGCGACGTCGTACACGCACCCGGCCCATGTTCCGCCGCTGGCTCGCTGCAAGGCCGCCCACAGGCGCGTGTCGTCCGGCAACCGTTCATCCGGATGCAAGTCATCTCGAGGCGCTCGGGCGGCGAGGATGCGAGTTCCTTCCTCAACGCCAACTTCTCGCAGGGCATCGCCCACCAGGTCGATGCTTCCCGTGAGTCGGTTGCGGTCGATTACAATTTGGATGCGATCGCCTTCCCGCACCTTGCCAATCGGACCTCCGGCCAACGCCTCGGGTCCTACGTGGCCAATGCACGCGCCGGTGCTAACGCCGGAAAATCGCGCGTCGGTCACGACGGCCACCTCGCGTCCCCATTCGAGATACTTAAGCGCGGAAGTGACCTGGTAGGTCTCCTCCATTCCGGAGCCCATCGGTCCTCGGGCGACGAGCACGATAACGTCTCCCGGGGAGATTTGTTTGTCGCCCTGGCCCTTGATGGCCGCGATCGCGTCGCGTTCGCGGGTGAACACTCGGGCCGTGCCAGTTTTGCGATAGACGCCGTCGGCGTCGACCACGCGGGGATCAATTGCGGTGCTCTTTATGACGGAGCCTTCGGGAGCCAAGTTCCCGCGTGGGAAACAAACCGTCGCCGTCAGGCCGCGCTGCTTCGCTCGCTCCGGAGGCAAAATTACGTCGTCCGGGTCGACGCTGTCGCGAATTCGAAGCACTTCGCGAAGCGTCGCACGCCGCATTGAGCGTTCCCACCAGTCGAGCACGTCGCCGAGACGACAACCGCTCGCCGTCAACACGTCCAGGTTAAGCAGGCCCAAGCGTCGCAGATGCAGCATGACTTCCGGTACGCCCCCGGCCAGGAACACGCGAACTGTGGGATGCCCGACCGGACCGTTCGGTAGGGCGTCCACGAATCGGGGCACCTGGGCATTCACACGTTCCCAGTCCTCGACCGTTGGACGCCGCAATCCGGCTTGGTGCGCAATCGCCGGGAGGTGTAGTAACAGGTTTGTCGATCCGCCGAATGCGGCATGGACGACCATCGCGTTGTGGACCGCTTCGTCCGTGAGAATTTCCGAGGTCTTGATCTGACGTTTATCTAGATCGAGTAAAGCGGTGGCACTGCGGCGGGCCATGTCGAGCCAGATGGGCTGGCCGCTCGGCGCGAGGGCAGCATGGGGCAATGTGAGACCGAGTGCCTCTCCAACGACCTGGGCGGTCGCAGCGGTGCCCAGGAACTGGCAGCCTCCACCCGGCGAAGCGCATGCGCTACAGCCGGCCGCCGCCGCTTCTTCGAGGGTTATTTCACCGTGGGCATAGCGGGCGCCAATCGACTGGACCTTGCCTGCGTCTTCGCCCGCGCTCGGAGGCAACGTGACGCCGCCAGGAACCAGCACGCAGGGCAAATCCGGCGTCCCGGCCAAGGCCAACATCATGGCGGGCAAGCCTTTGTCGCAAGTGGCCACTCCCAGCACGCCGCGCCGGCGAGGCAACGACCGGATCAATCGGCGGAACACAATCGCCGCGTCGTTTCGGTAGGGCAGGCTGTCGAACATTCCGACGGTGCCTTGAGTGCGGCCGTCGCACGGATCGGAGCAATACGCCGCAAAGGGGACCGCGCCGGCCGCCTTCAGCGTCTTAGCGGCCTCGGCCACCAGCAGCCCGACTTCCCAATGGCCGGTGTGATAGCCCAGCGCGATTGGCCTTCCGTCGTCCGCTCGGATGCCCCCTTGCGTACTGAGCAACAGGAATTGTGGGCCGATCATCGCGGCCGGATCCCATCCCATGCCAGCGTTCTGCGACAGGCCGAACAGATCGCCGCTCGGCCAATTGCGAAGCATCTCTGCGTCGAGAGGCAACGAGCCCTGCGGGCCCAGCGCGGTCGTGATGACGTCATAGATTCGTGGATCGTCGGACTCGAGTACGGTGCCTGCGTCGCCGGTCGAACGCGTTGGATTCATGGAAGTCACTACGCTTGCGGGGAGGACGATGGGTGAGGCAACAGCCACCGTGCCATTGTCGCCGCCACCACCGGAAGTGCAATCGAAGCGGCCAGCGCCAGCGGCAATTCACCCTGCGAGCGGGCGTAGTGGCCCAGCACGGCATACACCGCGGCAATTCCCAGGTTGCTCAATGCAATTGCCGGAAGAAACCGCCGCCATGCCAGCTGCGTCGTACCGAGAAACAGCACCGCCGCCTCGGCCAGCACGGGCAATGCCCTGGTGGCAATGAGAATCCACGGGCCGTACCTCCTGGCGAGCGAATCCATCCGGTCCAGGTCGTCGTGCGACGAAAAACGGACGGCAAGCGGGCGCCCAAACATATGGGCCAACCAAAACCCGATCGTTGCGCCGATGGTCATGCCGAGCCACGAGGCGACGGTCGCGCCAACGATTCCAAGTTGAGCTCCCGCCACGGTACTCACGACGCTGGAAGGAACCGGTAGCAAAATGTCCGTCGCAAGGATTGCGATTGTGCCAATTGCAACAGCCAACGGTGGTGGCGGCGGATCAAGCCATTGCGCAACCCGACCTTCCAGCCAACCGCCAAAACTAAGAAACGGCAACACCGGCACCAGCAGGGCCAGGCAAACGATGATCAAAGGACGCCAGAGGTCACGCATGTGGGTGAGATTCTGTCTTGCCTCGGCTGGGTCAGTCGTTTCGCTGTTCCACCACAAACCGGTACGGCTTCGCCGCCCATTTTCCGGCGTAGTCTACTCCAATCCGCGGCGTGCGGCGGATTTTGCGGCTGGGGATGACGATATCTTGGTCTTCGATCCACAGGTCGGCGGAAGTATCGATGGGCAGGGCGTTGAATCGCTTATCAATCGACATCGCCTTGGTGAGCTTGGCCGGGCCGTCCCATTGACCGGCGCCTCGAATGAGCACGGCGGCTGGGTGGTCGATGTCGTCGGTAACTGCGTTGAGCATCCAGTGTATGCCATAAATGAAATACACATACCAATGTCCCGCCGGGCCGAACATCACGTCGGTCCGCGCAGTGCGCCCCTTGCTGCCGTGGCAGGCGAGATCATGCGGGCCGATATAGGCCTCGGTTTCGTTGATCACCGCCTCGATTTGCGCATCGCCTATTCGGCGCACCAGGCATTTGCCGAGCAGTTCCTTGGCAACGACGAGTGCCGGGCGCGCGAAAAAGCCGCGTCCGAGCAGACGCGGCTGGGTGGTTTTGCGAACGGCTTTTGGCACGATGTATTTCCGGCTTATTCGCCGGATGAAATGGCAGTCCTAGTTGGTCGGTTTGGCGTAGCTCAGGGCCAGCAGCGAGTATCCCGTCACAAGGTTCGGATTCCCTTCCAACCAGCGACTGTTCTCGTTGACCCACGAGCCGTCGGCTTGTTGACGCGAGGCGATCGCCGCGATCAACTCGGACCGCCAGTCGTGCTCCTTGCCGCTCGCATCCTTGAATTTATCAATGCCCATGGCGGCCAGCGCTCGGGCATATGCTTGATAGTAGTAGTACAAACCGGCGGCGCCCATCCCGGGGTTTTCATCGAGTGTGTAGTGTTCCTGAATCCATTTGGTAGCGGCCTTTACGCGTGGGTCGTCGCTCGTCAGGCCAGCGTAGATCAGGCTCTTGAGACCGGCGTAGGTCATCGAGGCGTAGCTGCGCAGTCCACCGCCGGGGGCCTCGCCCGCCATGCTCGCACCCCCGGCTGCTGGCGTGTAGTAGAATCCACCGTCGTTGACTTTCGCGGCGAAGGGCGTCGTATTGTACTCGCTTTCAAGGTTCTGGCAGCGGGAAACGAAGACCAGTGCCTTTTGTACGGCCTCGTCATCCGGTCCGGCACCGACGGATTTCAACGCGTCCATCAAGAAGGAAGTATTCGACAGGTCCGGTCGCCGCTTGCCGCCGTATCCCGCTCCGCCAAAATTGGGGCTTGATTTGTCGATGCCATCTTCGCTATCCCACTGGATGCCGCGCACAAACCGCTCCGCGTTCTTGATCAAGTCATCATAGCGCTTATCGCGGTTGGCCTCGACAAAACACTGCAGGGCGATGCAAGTTTCGTAGTTGCGATGCGTCGAACCCTCGGCGTAGATGCCTCCATCGGGATGAACGAAGCCTTCCAAGTACTTGAGACTCTTGGCCACAAGCGGATCGTCGGCCGTGCGGCCGTTACGCAGCAGTCCAGCCGTGACGACCGCCGTTATCGCCGGGCCCGAGTCGCCGCTGTAGGAGCCATCGGCGGCCTGGCTCTTCTGGCAAAAGGCCGCGGCCTTGGCCACAGTTTGCTCGAAGGATTTGGCATCGTCCGCTCGCACGGCAGTGCCGACCAGGAACCAACTCGTGATAAGGAATCCAGCGACGACCGGGATCCAACCTGCGCGTTTCATGTATCAGAATCTCCAAAGAAGTCTTCACCGGTCGAGACGGGCTCTCGGGCCGATACTCGAATTGTCGCAAAAGCCGAAAGCATGGACAAGTTTACGTCGATACGCAAAGATCTCTGTAGAGCTGCAAAAGACGCGCCATGTCGTACCTTACTTTGCAATCCGGCGCCGATGGTCGACACGGCAGCAATACCGGCAGGACCCTTGCATTCGCCACGCGGTGTTTCCTGGCGATTTTTTGGCCGCACGCGGCGATTCGTTCAGCAACTCGATGGCTGCGAGGCTTTTCTGCCGCGACTCGAATCTCAACCGCGGATCGCCAAAACGATCAAAAAAACGATCCAGCCGACAAAGAGCGTCACGGCAATCGCCAACAACAGAGGATGCTTACGCGGGAGCGCCGTCGGTGGCAAGTAACCATCGGGGTCCGCCGACGCCACTTCGTTGGGGCGAGCTTTTTCTTTTTCCGCGCGCGACATGTCGGGCCTGGCGATCCGTCGAGGTTGGTGGCGCTACTCGGGACGAGTAATCTTGAAGCTCTGCTGCATTCCAGTTTCGAAGTCAAAGATATCGTCAAAGTCCTCGCGACGATCGTCCGGCGTCTTGCGCATCTGCCCGATGCCAATCAGATTAAAGACGATCTCGCCGAAGTCGCCGGTCCTCTGTACGCCCCAGCTGTTTAACACGCACTTTGCCATATAGCCGTATTGTTCCAAGGCATACTGACGAATCGCTTCGCAAAGTTGCTGACCGGTCAAGTGCCGTTCGCTTTCGCGCTGCGAGCCTTCCTCGGGCTCCTCTTCACTTTCAGCCGCGTGCTCCGTGCCCATGCCGAGTTGCGTGTGAGCGTAGTTGAGTGCCTCGAAAACGAACGCGTAAGCGTCGATTTTGTAACGGCGGTCTTCTTTGAGCAGTTTGGCGATCGGGTGCGACGGGTCGAGCATGGTGAATCGGGGCTGTCGGAACGTTTCGGTGGCGGGTTAGTTCGAGTTCTTGCGTCCGCCGCCACCGCGTTTGAGCACTGTGAGCACTTCGTCGGCGGCAATCATCACGCGGCGGTGATCTTCAGTTTCGATGAGCAGTTGGCTGGCCAGAATCTCCTGCGCTAGCACGCGAGCTCGACCTCGAGAAGTCACGACGTCGGACCCCAGCGGCGGCAGTTCCTTTTGCAGGGCGTCATACGTATCGTATTCGTACCTGAGGCAGCATTTCAATCGTCCGCAACGGCCGGAAATCTTGGTTGGGTCGAGCGTGGCTTTTTGGATCTTAGCCATCTTCATCGACACGGGCGGCATTTCGGAAAGGTGCGTATTACAGCAAACGGGTTTCCCACAATCGCCGTAATCGGCCAGGATCTTGGCTTCGTCGCGGACGCCGATCTGACGCATTTCGACGCGGGTCTGAAATTCCGCGGCCAATTGTCGTACCAGTTCACGGAAGTCGACACGGTTTTCGGCGAGGTAATACACCACGATTCGCTCGCCACCGAAGATATGTTCAACGTCGACCAGGCGCATCTCGAGCTTTTCCTGCTCGATCAGACGCTGGCAGGTTTGGAATTCCTGACGCGCCTCATTGAGCATCCGCGACCATTCCCGATCATCATCCGCGCCCATCAGCCGCAAAATTTGCCCCGATCCGGGCTCGTCGAGTTGGGCCAGTGCTGTTTCGTTGGCCTCGCAGAGCACTTCTCCGACTTCAAGACCTCGCTCCGTGCGGACCACGACTCGACTGCTGCGCAGAAACGTTTCGTCACGATTCGACGAGCAAGCGCCAAGAGCTCGCATGACGCCAGTTCGCACAATGTACTTGGGCATGTCTTTAGGTGGGATGAGATCATTGCGTCGGGCGGCTCCGTCGCCCAAAGCGCAGTCCCTTTGGCCGGCGGGCAATGCCCCCGTACAAGTATACCGGTTTCACTCCCACCCCGCCAAGGACACCGATTTCGCTGGTCCGGCCAGCACCATGGCGCAGCCGCGGCCTGCGGAAACCGTGTTGCCGAGCAGCGATTTCAAGCAATGCATCGCCTTGTCCAGCGACCATGCAGACGGTACACCAACAATGTCAACCAATATTCTCGTGAGTTCCATTCCATGAAACCGGAATACGAAACCGCATACGCCGAACTTTGCCGGCACGCGCGAAACGGCCCTGTTGGCCGCGGCCGAAGGCGCCCTTGAATGGGACGAGCGCACGATGCTTCCGCCGGATGCGACCGAGTATCGTGCGGAGCAATTGACGCTGCTGGCCGGCCTGATGCACCAGCGTCGCACCGACCCGAGAATTGCCGAGTGGTTGAGCGTTTTGGCCGACAGTCCGCTCACCGCGGACCCGCACAGCGAAGCCGGCACAACCATCAGGCAATTGAAGCGCGAGTATGACCGTCGCGTCAAATTGCCGCAGTCGCTCGTCGAGGAGCTTGCACGGACGGCATCCTTGGGGCAACACGCTTGGGAGCAAGCCCGGGCGAAAGACGACTTCGCCATTTTCGCGCCGCTGTTGGCCAAAACGTTCGAACTCAAACGGGCCGAAGCGGCTGCTTTGGGGTTCGAGGAAACGGCGTACGATGCGCTGCTGGAGGACTACGAGCCGGGTGAACGAACCTCGAACGTTGCGCACGTGTTGGCCGATTTGCGCGAGGCGCTGGTGCCGTTGGTTGCCGAAATCGCCGCCAGTTCGCGGCGGCCGGACGTGTCAATTCTGGAACGCCGTTACCCGATTGATGCGCAGGTGTCACTGGCCACCAGTGGCGCCCGGGCGATTGGGTTTGACTTTCGCCGGGGAAGATTGGACGTGACTGCGCACCCGTTCTGCACCGGGCTGGGACCAAACGATTGCCGAATCACCACGCGCTACGACGAACATTTCTTCAGCAGTGCGTTCTTTGGTGTGCTACACGAAGCGGGACACGGGATTTATGACCAGGGCTTACCCGGCCAGTGGTATGGTTTGCCACCGGGCGAAGCCGTGTCGCTGGGCATCCACGAATCGCAATCGCGACTGTGGGAGAACCTCGTTGGCCGCAGTCGGGCATTTTGGGACTGGCTGTATCTCGATGCGCAACGGGCATTTCCCGAGGCGCTTGGCCAAACTTCGTTGGACGCGTTCTACTTTGCTATCAACGACGTGCGGCCGTCGCTGATTCGTGTCGAGGCCGACGAGGCAACGTACAATCTTCACATCCTGATTCGCTTCGAACTCGAGCAGGCACTCTTGGCTGACGACATACCTGTCGCTGACCTACCAGCCGCTTGGAATGACAAATACCAACAGTATCTCGGCATTCGACCACCCAGCGACGCCGACGGCGTCCTGCAAGACGTGCATTGGAGCGCGGGCCTCGTCGGCTATTTCCCGACGTACTCGCTCGGAAATCTGTACGCGTCGCAGTTTTTCGAGCAGGCCCAATACGATTTGGGGACGTTTGAACCGCTATTTGCACGAGGTGAATTCACCCCACTACGCGAGTGGCTGCGAGAGAAGATTCACCGGCATGGGCAATGTTTCAGGGCGGCCGAGCTTGTGCAGGAAATCACGGGAAAACCGCTGTCGCACGGCCCACTTATGGCGCACTTGCGTGAGAAGCTTGCCCCGCTCTACGGCTTGAACTAACCTCGGGCCAGAACGCACCCGCTCGCTATTTCATGATCGTGGGAGAGTCTCTCGTCATGTCGGTCAATTCTCATGCGCCCGGGCGATCTCCCTTGGCGATTTTGTTTGCGGCTTTGGCGCTTTCGATTGGCTGGGGTGTGCGCGGCAACTGGGGACACGAATTCGGGGCGATGATTCCCGGGGCGCTGGCGGCCATGGCCGCGGTGCTCGCCAGCGGTCGCGACGACTGGTACCGCCGAATTCCGTTTTTCGCCTTCTTTGCCGCGGTGGGTTGGTCATTCGGTGGCTCGATTTCTTACATGCAAGTGATCGCCTACACACATTCCGGCCACGCCCCGAGCGTGGCCTATGGCCTGGCCTGCCTGTTCGTGATCGGTTTCATCTGGGGCGGGCTTGGCGGAACTGGCACATCCTTGCCGGCGTTCTTGAGCCGAGCGCGATTGACGGAACTATTGGTGCCGGCGCTGGTCGTGTTTGCGGCCTGGTTCGCACAGGATATTTATCTCAGCGTGTCGGAATCGGGCCTTGCTCAGCAAGTGAAAGAAGGAAGCATTACTGCCGAACAGATGGAGCAACAGTTGGCGTGGCTGGATTGGCACGACACCGACTGGTTGGGAGTCCTGGTGGCAGCCGTGACACTGTCGGTGCTAGGGCTTGTGCGACGGCGGTTTTGTTGGGGCACGCGGCTCGGGCTGGCGATGTGCGCCGGATGGTGGCTCGGCTTCAGCGTCCTCACGCTCGGGCTGGGTCTGCGGATGACTCCGCCCCGCGGAGACAACTGGTCCGGCGGTTTGGGAATGCTCGCGGCCGTGATCGTGTTCCTCTACCGCAGCCGCGAGTGGGAAGTCCTTTGGTCGACGCTCGTGGTGGGTTTTTTTGGCGGTCTTGGGTTCACTGGCGCGACGACCATCAAACTCGTGCTTGTGCATCCCGGCTTTCAGGAGAGGTTCTTTGGTCGACACATCAGCACGAACTGGCACAGCGTGCTTGAGCAAACGTTCGGCTTCATCGCGGGTGTTGGCGTCGGATTGGCGTTGGGATACTGGTCGACCCGAGCGGTGCGGCATAGCGAAGATCCGCCCGTGCGGCGGTGGGCCGAGCCGGTCTGCGTGTTTTTCGTGCTGCTGGCGATCAGCTACGTGAACATCGTCAAAAACCTGGAAGCCGTGTGGCTCAAGGATCCGCGTACGCTGGCGGATACGATGTGGGGTTATTCGAGCTACACCTGGTTCTACCTTGCTTATGCCGCTTTGGCCGTGACGATTGCTCTGCCGTTGTTCGTTCACTACCGTGGCCGCGAACTGCCAGTCCTACCCGCCACGCGGCTTGGCAAAGGGCAACTGTTTTTCATTGTGTTTCTGTGGTGGATCGTGCTGGGGAACCTGTCGCGTACGGTTCCTTTCGCCGAGCAGCGACTCGTGACCGAAGGTACCATCCACCTCAACGCCTGCGTCTGTACGCTATTTGCGATCCTACTGCCCAGCTTCAACCGCACGGCCGGGGTCGACTCCGTGCCGCCGTTGCGACTGCTCGTGCGCAACGCCGCCGTGGCCGTGGCCGTAGGTGCGGTGCTGGTGGTGGCCGGAGACTATGGACTGATTCGCGGGCTGTGGGGCGACACGTTCGCCGGTCATGCAGGCAAGCATATCCGCTTTGGACCGGACAAGACGACGGAGAAGAAGTGAGCCGTCAACCGTCGTAATGACGAAGAATTACTCCGCGCCGTAGACTCGCGTGCTCTCTTCCTTGCTGATTGGATCGCGGATCTCGTCCGTGACAACCTGTACTTGCACCCGCTGATCCCCAACTTCTGTTGCCTGCACTTTAATCGTGAAGGCGGTGTCGGCCTTGGGGGCCAATTGCCGGAGCGGTTCAAAAATGACCCGCTGCCCCTCGATTTTATAGCGCACCGGACCTTCGGCCGACACGGGTTTCATGCCCCGCGGCGCAAGCACTGCCAACCGCACGTTGCTGGCGGCCTTGGTTCCCTGGTTCGTGACACGCACTTCGTAGGCCGTTTCAGCGCCGACTTCAATCGGATCCTTGATATCCGATAGCTGGAAGTTGATGGCGGCCAGGCCCTCGATCGAGACCACTTCCTCGCGCTCGTCCGTGAGTCCGGCGGCCGATTTGCTCTTAATGAGCAGCTTGGCATCGCCGGCTTCCAGCGGCAGCGTGGTGAGCTTGACCGTGCCTGTTTCCTGCGGCGGCAGTTCTTCGAGGTTCCAGTAGACCGCATGGGTCGCCTCGTCGAACTGTCCGCCGTTGTTGGCCTCGACGAATTTCAGGTTTCGCGGCAAGACGGCCACCAGGTCGATGTTCTTGGCCGAGGCCGTCCCAGGGTTTGAGACGGAAATATTGTGAGTCGCGTTGCGCTCCAGGTAGCGGAGCTTCGGGCCACTCAGCGCCTACCTGCAATTGCGGAGCGACGACTTCAATCTCGGTTTGCGCTTCTGCCTGCAAGCTGGCTTCTCCTTCGGCTCGCAGTAGGTTCACTGCCTGCCCGGCTTGGGCGGCGGTTAGCGACAGGTCGAGTTCACGGGTTTCGCCGGGTTTCAGAGTGCCGAGTTCGAATTCCAGCTCGCGGCCGGCCGGATGCGTCAAGCCTTGCGGTACGCTTTCGGTGATCATGATGCCGTTGGCGGCACCGGTGCCGGGGTTTGAGAGCTTAATGCGGAGACTGAACTGCTCTCCCTTGTTGACCTTCGACGGACCGAGGACCTCAATCGCAAGCATGGGCTTCGTCGCCAGCGTGCGAACCGACGCTTCGGCGTGGAAATGAACCGTGGCGACGCTGCCGATCTCGCCCTCGTGCGTCGGCATTAGTTGCAACTCAACCGTCTGCTCTTCGCCCGGCTTGAGTGCGCCCAACTCCCACAGTAGCTCGCCTTGGGGGCCGCGATTGGCTGGCGGAGACGAATCGATCAGTTGTGTTCCCTGTGGGATCGAGTCGTGAATTTCCACACCGTGAGCCGTTACCGTGCCGGCGTTTCTGACTTTAATCGTGAACTTGGCGGGCTTGCCAATCTGGATTTCCGGCGGAGCCGTTTTTTCGATCGTCAGAGCGGGGGCTTGTGTGCCGTTCAGCTGCGGGTCGCCGGGACGTCCGGTTCCTTCGCTGACCGGTTCCGTCTCGGGTGGTGCGGAGCCGGCCAACGGCACGGCGGCCGCTTCGGCGGCAAAGTTATCGTATGGCTGCGGCGCTCCCTGCTCGGCTGGGAACGCCTCGTCGCCATATCGGTCGCTGGGGGTCTGCGTTGCATGGGGCGTCGGCGAGTCAAAGTCGGTGCGCAATGGATTGCCGGCTTCGCCCGGAGCGGCTTCGTCGCCGGTCAGGTGACGGGGCGCGGTTGAATAGGAATCGGCCGGCGCCGCATACGCAGGTTCCGCCGCCGGCTCGTCGGCGTAGTCGGCTGTTGCCGGCGAATCGGCATAGCGCGGATTGCTGTTGGCTGGAATTGCGGAACCCGGCTCCCGTCCGGCGAATGGGCTTGGGCTGGGCACGGCGGCGACCTGATCGGCATCGGGTATGTCGCTCACCGCGGGCTCAGCGGCCGCCGCCGGCGTCGCGTCGTACGGGGCGTAGCGGTCGTCGGCTAGCTGGTCGACATCCGGAGTATCGTCGGCCGGTATGCGGGCAGCCGCAGATCGGACTGGAGACTGTGCATAGTCGGCCGGCTGGTAGCGATCGCCACTGGCAACAACTTGGGTGGCCTCGTTCGCATACGGGTCGATGGCGCGCGGTGCCGACGTAGCCGTGGCTTTTCGCGTGACCGGAATGGGCTTTGGCACGCGGGCAGATGCATCGTCTGGTGTATCGGTTTCAGTCGTTGAATTTGCTTTGGGTGCAAGTTTGCCCTGGGCGTAATACACGCCCACCGAGCCCACTCCCACCAGAGAGCTCATGACCAATACGCCGAAAACGGTACGTTTCATATTCGTGCGTCCGCAAACGAGGTGAAGGGTTGCCCGTTCGAGCCGCAAACTGGCGCGAACGAGCCTTTGGACACATATGGCCTAGACGTGGTCGATTTTGCCCCAGACCAGCGCGAACCGATGTCCGCTTGGTCAGGCGGGCGGCTTAAGTAGCAAAGTTTGACCTGGCGGAAAAGATCACTTCGTGGGCAAGCGCCCAAAGTGCCTCGGCCGAGCCGCGACTGGCTCAAGAACGGGTAGCTGCTAGCGTCGCCAGCCGGCGAGAAACTTCGTCCAAGCAACGCAGTTCCTTGGCTGTATCACTATTTGCCGACGCAGCCGAGACCTCCAACTTGCGCCGCCGTTGGGCCGTGCGCGCTGCAAGCAGTGAAACTGCGCTTTCGAGTGCTTCGAGCGATGGCATGCGAGCACGATGGTCAAGCGGCAGTAGTTCCCAATAGAGCGTCAGGTCGTGCCGCACGGTGGCCAATTCGGCCAGCTCGTTGGCAGCATGGCCAAGTTCCTCAGCCGTCCACGTGTGCTGCATATGCAGGTCGGAAATCAGTCGCGAAAGGGCAAGATTATAGCCTGCGATCCTGGCTTCGAGTTCGTCGTGCCGGATGCTGGCTCTCAGCGGTGGCGGGATGACACGGATGGTGGGGCTCACTGGCCGAGGAACAGCTCGCTCCGCTGTGGACTTGCTCGGAACTGGCGGTTCAAGCCGTGCCTGACGTTCGCCTGCCTGCTGGAGCCAGGCGATTATCTTTGGCTGCCACGAAAACGGTTGGCCGGCAGCGAGCCACTTGCTTTCAATTGCGTGCCACGCATTGTGCCACCTTTCGAACTGGTCTCGGTTGTCGTGAAATGCTTGGGCGGTTGCGAATTCATAGTCACGCTGCAGTCTGTCAATGGCATGCTGTTCTTCAGTGTCGACTTCCGCAAGCAGACGCTGCACGCCACTGTCGCTGAGCTCGCTACCTGCGGCCGCACGCAACAGGATCGCGCGATGCCGGGCGCGAATCCGCTGCAGATCGTCCGCGACCAGGTAGACGCGACAAGCGCGATCGGATCGGTGGAGAAGTAGGTCAACCAACCACCGCTGCTTGCCGGCTGCATCGGCTTGTTCATACGACACGGCAAGTCGCTGGTACCGCTGGCTCGGACTTTCGGCGGCCCATGCTGGGACACCACATAGTAGACCGGCCGCCACACCCAGGGCAATTTGGCGGAGCAGAGTCGACATCGCGATCGGGCAGAATTTGAGGGGAGAGATACCACGGGCGCCTGGGCAATTCCGCAGGCGCACCGCTCCAGGCAACGCTACGTTACGGCTGGGCTCAGTCAAGCCAGACTGCGGCCGGCTGCCGGTTTTTCGCCATCCCTTTGACAGCGGGCAATGCCTGTGACAGAGTGAGGCGCATTCAGGGCACGCTCGCCTCTGGCGGGAAAGTGTTTGCTCAAGTTGAATCGCCCGAGGAGAGACCCATGTTTCGTCGTCGCCTATTGTGGTGTGCGTTCGTCATGCCATTCATGGTGCCCGCCGTCACGGCTGAGGAACACTTCGTCCACCATTTCGAAGTCGTGCCGCTTACGGACGTCTATTACTCCGAGGGAGCCAACGTCGGCGACATTGACGGCGATGGCACGGTCGACGCCGTGTACGGCCCCTACTGGTTCAAAGGGCCTGATTTCACCCAACGTTTCAAGATCTATCCCCCGAAGGCACAGCCGCGTGAAGCCTACGCGGATCATTTCTTCTGCTGGCTGTACGACTTTAACGGTGACCGACGCAACGACGTACTCACGGCTGGTTTCCCTGGGACGCCTGCCTATGTCTACGAGAACCCAGGACCCGATGGGTTCGACAAACCGTGGCCACGTCACAAGGTGATCGATTCAGTGTGCAACGAATCTCCGCAATTGATCGATCTAGTGGGAGATGAGCGGCCCGAGTTCCTCTGCACGCACAACGGCTATTTTGGCTACGCCACGATCGACTGGGACAAGCCACTTGCCGCCTGGACGTTTCACATCATCTCCGAGCGAAACGCGCCGCGCCCCTTCGGCCATGGCCTGGGTGCCGGTGACGTCAACGGGGATGGACGCAGCGACATCGTCACCAAGGACGGTTGGTTCGAGCAGCCCGAGTCTCTCGGTAGCGCGGAACAATGGAAGTTCCACAAAGTGAATTTCGCTGGTCCGGGTGGGGCCGAAATGTACGTCTACGACGTCGATGGCGATGGGGATAACGACGTCATCACGAGCCTGGCGGCACATGACTTTGGACTTGCCTGGCATGAGCAGCGACGCGATGGCGCAAAGATCGCGTTTCGGCAGCACTTGATCATGGGGAGCAAGCCGGCGCAGAATCGCTACGGGTTGGTATTTAGCGAACTGCATTCTGTGAACCTGGTCGACATGGACGGCGACGGGTTGAAGGATATCGTTACCGGCAAAACGTACTGGTCACATCACACCCAGAGTCCGATGTGGGATGCCGGCGCCGTTGTGTATTGGTTCAAACTCGTGCGGCACAAAGACGGCGTCGACTGGGTTCCGCATATGGCTGCGGAAGAAACCGGGATTGGACGCCAGGTAACGGTTTCCGACGTCAACGGCGACGGACTTCCAGACATTGTCGTGGGCGGTATGAAAGGGGCGAACGTACTGCTGCACGAAAAACGCTCGGTCTCCCCGGAAGAATGGGCGAAAGCCCAGCCGCGGCCGACTGGAACTTAGGCTTCCACCCTCGGCAGAACATACGGACCCTTCGGAATCACAGCGATCGTGGCATCCGGGCCATATTCGGCTAGCGAGTCGGCCACGGCCGTTTCGACGCTCGATGCACTCTCGACGAATAGCCTGTCGATGGTTGCGGCCGGCAAGCCGTCGCTCACCATTTTCACTTTTGCCTTGCGGCGTACTTTGGCCAATTCTTCCAGTTGCCACTGGTCGAGCACGAAGTAGTTCCTTCCCAGCACGCGCTCGACGAACACGTCGAGATTGGGATGTTCGTCGAAGAGCCGCTCAAACTCCGGACTGCCGATCCCTTCGGTGAGGCCGGCAGCCACAATGATCGTGCCCCCTTGCTTTACGATGGGCAGCGCCGGTCATGCCTTTGACCGATTGATAGAAGGTCGTGTCGAGCGGATAACCGGCCGAGCTAGTGACGACGATGTCGACCGGCTCATCAACCGTGTCGATCACCACGCCGCGGACGAATTCGACGCCTTCCAGAAACGCCTGTTCCATGTCGCCGGCCACGAACTTGAGGGGTCGACGCTCGGCATCGATGACGACGTTGGCAATAAAATCGCAGCCGGCGCAACGCGCGATCCAGGTGTTTTCTTCGTGAACTGGGTTGCCCTCGAGTATGCCGCAGTCGGCATTCGGGTGTTCGATGAAGTCCGGCCCATGCCAAACTTTCACCGTTTGCAACGCGGCCAGGCCCGGACACACGAGTTTTCGACCCCCCGAAAAGCCCGCCATCAGGTGTGGCTCGATTAGTCCGATGGTGATCTTGAGGTCCGCGTGAACGTATCGCGAATCGATCCACACCGGTACCCCTCGCGGACTTTCGCCGAGATAGGTGTGCTCTTCGATCTGCTGGCCATGATGATCAAAGATTGCATACTTGGCCGCGATTTCTTCGCCGACCATTTCGACGAGTTCATTCGGCCTGCTTTCGCGATGCAAGCCCGTGGCGATCAGGATCGTGATCTTGTCGCGCGGAATACCCGCCTGCTCGAGCGTGGCCAGGATCGGCCGCAGCATCAACTTGTTGGGCACGGGCCGCGTGATATCGCAGATGGCGATGCAGGCGTCGTGACGGTCGCGAGCCAACGTCGCCAGTGGAGGTGTGCCAGTCGGTTGCGCGAGCACTGCCTTCAAGGCAGCAGCGGGATCCACGAGCGGCGCGGCGTCCTTATACGCCAGCGTGCGTACCACGTGCTTGTCGGGCAGTTCGACCTCGAGGCCGGTGCGAGCGTATTCCAGTCGAACGCGCATGGCCGACGTTTCTCGTTGAAGGGCAACCTGAACACGGATTGGCACTTCGCAGCACGAGGTTGCGCCGTGACTCCGGCACCAAGTCGCCGATTGGCCTACTTCTTCTTGGTTTCTGCCGCGGCGCCTTCGCCGGTTTCCTCTTCCTTCTTCTTCTTCTTCTTCTTCATCGAAAGCTTGAAGACGCGCACCTTGGGCAGGCCCAACGGGCTATCGCCTTCGTTCCAACGCTCCGCTTCTTGCAATCGGCTGAGCCGTTCGGCCCGGGTGAGCACGCTACGGCTACGGAGCAATCCGCGGCGAACCCGCAGGCTCTTATCCATCGTCATGGTGAGAATTCCTTGTTCAGTCGGTTTGGCTCGCCAGATCGTCGTGGCTGACGCGCCGTGTTCGGTGATTTGCGGGCCGGCATTCGGGAGCCGTAGCCACACTGGCGGGTTTCTGTCCCGCCGACGCACTGCACTGGCATTTTACCCACGTTGTGCAGCGGTTGGAAACCGCTCAGTATATGCCTGAAACGGGCGGCCAGCAAGCGCGGAATCGTTGCAGGAAAGCCGGCAACGCGGTTCGATCAAGGTCGCGGCGAGCCAACTTCGTCGCCAGCCCGAGTAATCAAAGCATCGTACAGCTCGGGGGCGATTTGGACTTCGACCGGCCCGGCCGAGCCATCGCCCCACAGGTGCAGGACAACGTTCGCGTGCATGCCTGACGGGCCATAGAGGCTATTGATCGAGTCATTCGAATCGCCGTACTCGTAGTAGGGGGAATAGTTGAGCGAGAGCTCCGGCCCGGCATACTCCGGCACCTGGCTGATGTCGAAGCGGTGGGCCACGGCGGACGCCGCGGTGCCGTCGATCCATACCGCCGCGTTTTGTTCCCGCGTTTCGGCAACAATGACCGTGTGTGACAGGCCGTCGGTGACGTCCTTCAGACGGGTCTCCGACAGCGGATAGATTGTGCCGTCCGGGCGGCGGCCCCCGCTTGCCGACGGTTCCCAGAGTTTGCCTACGGTCGTGGCTCCCAGGGCCACGTAATTGGCGATCGCGAAGTTCGCCGACAAGGCCGTATACTTCGGTTCGTCCGAGTAGTCGCGTCCACTGAACGAGGCACAGCGATAAAATGGCACGACGGTCGCGGCCGCCGGTCGATTTTCTGTTGCCAGTGATGAACGCTCGTAGTCGATCGATCGGGCCAGATTTTCCCCTTCCGCGTACGGCAGAATCAAGCTTCGCCAACTGTGCAGGTGAACGGCTGGATCCGAGGCATAATTCCAGACGCCGAAATCGACGGCCGAGGTACTGGAGGGAGGCAACCGGCCGTGCGCGTCACTGTAGTGGTGCAACGCGAGCCCGATCTGTTTCAAGTTGTTGAGGCACGAAGTACGCCTGGCGCTCTCGCGCGCCGCTTGAACCGCTGGCACCAGCAATCCTGTCAGCAGACCGATGATTGCGATCACCACCAGTAGCTCCACGATCGTGAAGCCGCGTCTGGCGGAATGAGCCCGTGCCACATCATTGTCCTGTCGGAACACAATGCCCCGCCGCTGGTAAGGCATTGTAATTGCGCCGTGGCATCGCCGCCAAGAATCAGCACGCACGAAAAGCCGCGCTGCTAATTAACCACGCGTACTTCGGGCAACATGCGGCGAAGTTCCTGAACACCGCGGCGGGTCGTCTTGGTGTCGCGCAGGATCAGCGTGGAAAGGTGACGCAGGTCGCGCAATTGGACGAGTCCCTGGTCGGTCACGGCGGTGTTGCCCAACGACAGCGTTTGCAGGTTCTCCAGGTGATCCAGCGCGGGCATGCCTGCATCCGTGATCTTGGTATGTCCAATTTGCAGCGTCTTCAGCGAGGTCAGGTTGCCAATGTGCGACAATCCAACGTCGTCGAGTTCGGTACCTACCAGATAGAGCGTCTGCAAGTCTGTCAGTCCACTCAAGGCGGCCAATCCGCTGCCGGTGATGTGATGGGCGTTGGTGCAATTAATGGTTTGCACGTGCGGCAACACGGCGATGGCCGCCAATACGTTGTCTTGAGCGGGTGTTTCGCTTAAATCGACCGAGAGGATGCGTCCTTGGTTGTCGGAGCGGACTTGCCCCCCCACGCTTGCAATCGCGGCAAGTGCCTGCGCCTCGGGTGTTTCCGAGCAGCCTGTCAATAACGCCAGGGAGACGGCCGCGGTCAGCAAGAAAAGTCGATGAATCATGGTCGCACCGATGAACCATACGCTAGAAAACTGGGCTCCTTAAATCTAGCTTACGGGCGACTTCGCGGAAGCAAGATTGACTGCGGACGAGCCCTTTCAAGCGGTAAATTCGTGCTTTACGTTCTTGATCATTCTCAAGAAGTCCTCCATCGATCCAGGGCGCTTGTCCGGTTCCGATTGCAGGCAGGCGTAGATCGCCTTTTCGAGTCGGGGATCAATCTTGGGGCAGAACTTTCGGATGTCGGCCGGTTCGATTGCGCCGTGGGTCATCGCGGCCACACCGGTTCCGCGCGGCCACGGCAACTCGAATGCACACAATTCGAACGCCGTGACGCCGAACGAGAATATATCGAGCCGCGTGCTCGTTGGCCGACGTCGAACCACTTCGGGTGCCATGTAGTTGGCCGTGCCCGTGCGGTTGCCCGGCAGCGTGAAGGGAGGCGCATTCGGTACAGTGAGGCCGAAATCAATTAGTTTGAGCGACTGGCAATCCTTCTCGGCGACAAAGTTTCTAGGGCAGATGTCCCGGTGAATAAAACCCGCCCGATGCACGGCCCCGATTGCTTCGGCAGCCTGGCGCAAGAGCTCAACCCGTCGACCTTCCAGCTTTTCGCTCCGGCCGACGATGAGCGAATTGAGGCCTGGACCGTCCAGAAACTCCATTACCAAGAACTGTTCATTATCCGTGGAGATGCCATGCTCCATCGTGCGGACGATGTACTCGTGCGAGATCGAAACAGCAATCTCGCCCTCCTTCGGCTTATCAATGCCGACGAACCTCGATTCCAAATGCGCGGTTTTCTCGCGATCGAGAATCTTGAGTCCCACGACCTCCTTGGTGTTGCGGTCGCGGGCCATGTGAAACGTGGACATCGTGCCGGAGATCGCCTCGCGCAGCAGCTCAAACCGCGACTTGAGGTTGGTCTTCGAGCCCTTGAACAGCTTGTCCAGCAGACCCATTGAGGTGCCTCTCCACCGACCATCGCGGCAGGGCGAACGCCCGTTTGAACCGGTCCACGACGGCCTAGCGCTACTTTAGGCCCCGGCGCACGAGCAGGCAAGTTCCCCGCTTTGCCAAGCAAGAACGCGAACCCCTGCCACGCAGGCCCTAACGCGGCATCTTGCCGCAGTAGTCGATCGTTCGAGCGATCTCGGTCTTCAAATCGCAACGTCGCACGATGCGGTCGATATAGCCGTGCTCGAGCAGGAATTCACTCGTTTGAAACCCCTTGGGCAATTCAATGCGAATCGTGGCCTGAATCGTGCGCGGTCCGGCAAAACCGATCAGGGCCTTTGGTTCGGCAAATATAATGTCGCCCAGAGAAGCAAAGCTGGCGGCGACGCCACCCATTGTCGGATTGGTGAGCACCGAAATAAACAAACCTCCGGCCTGATCGTAGCGTGCCAGGGCGGCCGAAATTTTGGCCATCTGCATCAGCGAGAGAATGCCTTCGTGCATGCGGGCGCCGCCGCCTGACGCGCTAATGATGATCAGCGGCAATCGCTCGGCCGTGGCACGCTCCACGAGCCGGGTGAGTTTTTCGCCGACGACCGCTCCCATGCTCCCCATGATGAATGCCGAGTCGGTCACGCCAAACGCCACGCGACGGGCGCGGATCATGCCCGTTCCGACCACGGCGGCCTCCTTCAGACCGGTGCGGGCTTGTTCCTTCTTGAGCTTCTCGGCGTAAGGTGTCTTATCGACAAAGCTCAGCGGATCGCTTGGTTCGAGGTGGGCGTCCCACTCCTCGAAAGTCCCTTCGTCGAGGACCTGTCTGATGCGATCACGGGCCGAGACGTACCAGTGATAGTCACACTCGGGGCAGACTCCTAGGGCACGCTCGGCCTGCTTACGGAATATGGTTTGCTGGCAGCCGGGACATCGCTGCCAAAGTCCCTCAGGGACGCCCCGCTTGGGGCGTCGCGTTGCGGGGACCGAAACGTTGGGTTGCGAGGGAATTGTCGACATGCTTTGTTGAAACCTGAACCCGGTTAGGGGGCAGCCAGGTTGTTGATTCGTCTATCTATGTCACCATCGGCAATCGTTAGACGCCAGCGGCGATATTTCGGTCAGTTTTTAGGAGTGTGCCTCGACGAAATTGTGCGGTTCGCCGTCAATAATTTCCCATTTTCCGCAGGCGGAACGGGTTTTCCAGAAATCCACGATTTCGCGCTGCAATAGCTCTCCCTGAACCACTCCGGCCAGCGGATCGGGAATGACGAAGGCCACGGTGCCTTCTTTGTACTTTTTTAGGATCTTCGTCAATGCCGCTTGGACCCGCTGGCGAGCTTCGCTCAGCATTTCACCTTCAGGCGGGCAAATAATCCCCGGCTGTTCCTGCCACTGTCGGAAGACCCTGGGCTGCTTACGTTTGACATCCTCGATCAGCATACCCTGCCATAGTCCATGGTCAATATTGCGCAGACTTTCTATTTTCCTCAGTTTTACGTCCAGCGCTTCGGCGATTGCCGTCGCGGTCTGGCAGGCCGATTGGCAGGGACCCGTATAAATGGCGTTGATGGCCAGCGGACGGATCTCGTCGATAATTCGCGAGACGTCGCGTTCGCCCTGCTCGCTAAGGGGAATGTCAAGCGTGCCCAGAATGCGACCCTGCTCATCGTATTCCGTGGCGGCAGGGCGTATCAAAACGATCCGGACCATTTTCTTATTGCGTCCTTGGTAAATTCAATTGGCTATGCGAGTGTCAGTGCGTTTCAGCGGCTTGCGCCAGGCCGGTCAATGTGGCCATGGCAGCGGCGTAGTCGGGCTGTTTGAAGATTCCCGAGCCGACTATGAATGAATGAGCGCCCGCCTCGGCGCACGAGGCGATTGTCTTGACGTTCACTCCGCCGTCGACTTCTAGAATCACATGAGAATCAACTGATTCACGAAGCTGTCTCAATTTATCCAGTGCGACGGTTTCAAAGGCCTGGCCACCGAAGCCTGGTGAAACGCTCATGACGAGCACCACGTCGAGAACGTCGAGATAGGGGCGGATCGCCTCCACGGGCGTTTCCGGGTTGATCGCCAAACCGGCTTCGGCATCGAGCGATCGCAGCTTATCCAACAGAGGGCGCGGGTTGTCGACGGCCTCGAAATGGAACGTGACCGCATTAGCGCCAGCCGTATGAAATCGCTCGATATAGTCGGCCGGATTGGAGATCATCAGGTGCGTTTCAATGGGTAACTGAGTCACTTTGCGAACCGCCGAGACGATCGGCAAACCGTATGACATGTTGGGCACAAAATGGCCATCCATCACGTCAAGATGCAGGGCCTGCGCCCCGTCGTCTTCAAGACGCCGGACTTCATCGGCAAGATGTCCAAAATCGCACAGCAACAGTGACGGCACGACGACGGGAGCCCGAGCGCGCATTTCCGCATAGCGCCGACGGCGGGAAGAGGAGGGCGTGTCTACCACGAGTGGGGACGCAATAGAATAAACCTGTTAAGCACCGCCAGCGTACGAGATTCCATTTTCGCGAAACACCTAAACCGCCTCGCGTTGGCTGGCGAATCCGGCAGACGCCCACGGGGCGCCGCGATGGGTCCTGCGAATCAGCATCCGTCAAACCAGTGCATTATTCTAGCAATCCCCTTGGGCGCGCCTGCGCAGGTTCTCGCAAAGAGAGTGTAAGTGATTATTAGCAAACAGATTATCTATTTCCCCGTGGCTCCGGCGGGCGGCTCCAGGTCACTGCTCCGGGGCAGATCGGCGAGCGTTGATAGTCCGAACAGTTCGAGAAATCGCTCGGTTGTCCAGTACACATGCCGTCTTGGTTTCGCTTCGGTTCGCTCAAGCCGCAGCAGTTGTCGTCGAACGAGTTGGGACAAGACATGACCGCTGGCCGTCCCTCGGAGCTTGGTGACTTCGTCGGCGGTCACCGGTTCGTGGTAGGCTACCGCCGCCAGGACTTCAATTGCGGCTTGTGAAAGACGGGCCTGGCGCGTGCGGCCAAAGAATTTGTCACGCAGTCGATCGTACTCCGGGCGCAACTTCAGCCGATAGCCACCGATTTCCTCAACGATCGTGTACGGACAATTCCGCCGCTCATAGTCGGCGTTCAATTCACTCACCAAGCCGTCAATCTCCATCGGCCGTACGCCGCGCATCAGGGCCGCGACCTGACGGTTCGATAACGGTTCGTTGGCCGGGCTGCCGACAAACAGCATGGCTTCCAAGATGCTGCGCGGTGTAATCTCGCAGGCGTCGTTGGCCGGGCTGCTGTCGGATATTGCGGAGTTGGCCTCGGTCTGCAATTGCAAGTCAGACGCGGGCGTATACGGATCGGCACCACTATCCAGCATGCCGGCCAGGGCCGCACTCAGCTGATCGAGCGCCAGTCCGGACGTTTCAGATTGTGCGGCAAGCGCGGGCGGCCCTCCGGCTGATTCGCTGCGTTCGCCGCTTGCTTTTTGCGAGCGTGCCATACGCGCACTATAGGCGTCCGGTTCCCTCGACGGCAAGCGGACTCATACGAGGCGCAAATCTATCTGAATTCCGACCCGGCAGCTAGCTCGTGTGCTGCTTCATGAACGCCAGGCCCTCGCGGGCGAGCTGCTCCTCGCTGTCGTACATCTTACGCCAGATCTTGGTGGCTGCCGCCAGTTCGGGGAGCGCCAGGCCGAAGGCTTCGATTACTAGCCAGCCGTCATAGCCAGTTTCCTTGATCATCTGGAACGTCTCGGCCCACGGAATGTTGCCCTGGCCTGGCGTGCTGCGGTCGTTTTCCGAGATGTGAATCAGGGCCGTATGTGGGGCCGCCGTACGGATGGCCTGGATTGGGTTCTTTTCCTCGATGTTGGCATGGAACGTGTCGTACATCGTCTTGCAGTTGGGGTGCCCGACTGCCTCGACAAATCGGACCGCGTCGGCGGCCGTGTTGAGGAAGTAGCATTCGAAACGATTGAGGTACTCCACGCCCAGCGTCACCCCGCACTTCGCCGCATGCTCGGCCACCTGTCGCATGCTGTCGATTCCCCACTTCCATTCGTTCTCGGTGCGGCCGACCCCCGTGAATTCGCCGATGGCCGAGTGGTATGGCCCGACTAGTGTGTGCGCGCCAAGGGCCTGGCAGCTATCAAGAATCCGCTTATTGGCCTCCACGCCGGCGGCGCGGATCTGGGCGTCCGGACTGATCGGATTGTCGGCCGCGTTGCGAACCGTCACGGCACTTCGCGCTAGCCCCAACGCGTCGAGCCGCTTGCCGAGCCTGGCAAACTTGTCTGCATCTGGGGCGAACATCGGAATCTCCACACCGTCGAAACCCATCTTTTTCAAACTCTCGAGCACCGGCAAATGCTCATCCGTCACGTCGCCGGTCCACAACAACAGGTTCATGCCGTATTTCATCGGGGGAATCTCCGAAGCGTTTTGGTGGCTAACTTGGAAGTAATTCCTTGCGGCGGTGGCGTACCAAGGGCCGCATCGCGCCCAACGTCTGTGCCATGGGGGCCGGTAACAGCGGTAGGCCCACGCGGCGCATCACCTGGTTCAAGCGAAACAACAGTTTGCCATCGTCGGCATAGTCGAACAAGAACCGCTCGCGGGAAAACAGGCCAATGAATGTGGCGAGATTCTCGGCCGGCCGTGGAGCTATTCGCTCCACCGCCATGGCAACCAACTGGACGTCGAGGTTGTCGAGTGCGGCGTAGTAGGTCTCCAGCCGAGCGGGATCCTCCGCAATCAGTTCCGCATCCAACAGGATTTCAACCAGGATGTGTCCCAGAAAGTGCGGTCGAAAGCCGTCGTCGGCCGGCAGATCCCTACGCAGCATTCGACACAGCTCGAGCGACAATTCGGCAAACGCCAGCGTGCCATGAAACCACGCGTCGTCCGCATGATGCCGCACGATGCCCGCCGCGAGTTGGGAGACGGCCCGGTCGGAAACGCCGACGTGGGGCAGCGCATGCTTGGTACGCACCCGCAGCCGCCGGTCGACCACGTTCAGCCAATCCGGCAGCGCCGTGCCGGCAAGAAAGTACGGCTCGTGAACGAATTGGCACCCATGAGCGAAATAGTTCATTCGCATTGCTCCGGTGCCACATCGCGCGCCTACGTACGTTTTCAAACCAGATGACGCGTCGTATTGCTCAAGTCGGCCGAACAAAAGTGATTAAGCGATCTCCACCCAGTCGCCACTTTTGGCGCTATTCAGCACCGCGTCGCATACCTTCTGCGTCCGCAGCCCGCTACGGAAGTCGGGCTGAACGGGCTTGCCGGTTTCCAGGCTTTCCAGAAAGTCGGCCAAGGCGTTGATGAAGGTGTGTTCGTAGCCGATCGTGCAGCCGGGTACCCACCAGTGACTCATGTAGGGATGCTCGGGATTTGTGACGTGGATCTTTTGCCAGCCGGTCAGGTGGCTCTCGATTTTCGTGCCGGTCTTGGGGTCGGAGTACTTGAAATACTGCAGGTACTGTGGGTCTTCCAGATCGAAGAATACGCTGCCCGCCTCACCGTTAAGCTCAAACGTGTTGTAGTTCTTGCGTCCGCGGGCGTAGCGGGTGCTTTCGAACGTGCCCATCGATCCGTTCTTGAACACCGCCAGGAACATACAGGCGTCGTCGATGCCAACCGGCTGCATTTTGCCGGTTTCGGCATGCTGACGTTCTTTAACGAACGTTTCGGTGGCAGCCGTCACGCGGGCGATTGGGCCGTTTAGCCATTCGGCCGTGTCGATCGAGTGGGCAAGCAGATCGCCGGTCACGCCGGAGCCGGCCACGCTCGCGTCAAGGCGCCACAGCGCCGCTCCGCCTTGCGGCACGTCGCTGGCAATCGTCCAATCCTGCAAATACGTGGCCCGATAGTGGAATGGCTTGCCGATGCGGCCTTCGTCGACGACCTGTTTGGCCAGCGAGATGGCGGGTACGCGGCGGTAGTTAAACCACACCATGTTCGCCACGCCAGCCTTCTCGACCGCTTCACACATCTCCTCGGCCTCGGCGATGTTCATGGCCAGCGGCTTCTCGCAGAGGATCATTTTGCCAGCCTTGGCGGCCGTCAACACGATCTCCTTGTGCGTGTTATTTGGCGATCCCACGTCGATTACGTCGATGTCTTTCCGTTCGATCAGCTTCCGCCAATCGGTCTCATAGGACTCGTAGCCCCAGTTTTGAGCAAATGCCTTGATCTTGTCTTCCTTGCGAGCACAACAGGCCTTGAGCACCGGCCGATACTCGCGCTGGAAAAACTGGCTCACCTGCCGATAAGCGTTGGAGTGAGCCCGGCCCATGAAACCGTAGCCGATCATGCCGATATTGAGAGGTTTGGACATAGTGATTGGTGATTGGTGGTTAGTGATTAGTGGGAGTCGTCGTCGAGTTTTTTCAGTGAAGTCCGCAGGGCGTTGAGTAGTCGGCCCACTTCGGTGGCCAAACTGGTGAGTTCCCGTTCGCTTTCCACGGAGCACATGCCCAGTCGGGCGGACAACATGATTTGAGTGTTCGGCTCTGCGAGAGGTCCTCGCGCGTGCCCCAGGAATTGTAGCAACTCCCTCCTGCCGTTGCGGCCTTGTCCTTCGGCGATGTTGCTCGCAATCGAAACGGCCGCTCGCCGCATCTGGGCGGTGAGTCCGTAAGTTTCTGCTTTCGGGAAATCCTGTGTTACCGCGTAAACTCGCTCGGCCAGTACCATCGCACGCTGCCAAACGACCAAGTCGCGGAAAGATTGGATCTTCGGTTCCGAGGGTTTCCTGTCCACGATGCGTATCCAGCACCTGAATTCATCGTGTGACTAACCACCAACCACCAATCACTTATTTCCACCCATGCGCCTCCCGCACGGCAATCATCGCCTTCAAAATATCGTTCCAGGTTCGCGGATTCATCATCGTTGCGTTGGGGAACATGCAGCCGTCCCAGCAGATGTGCTGAAAGTTCTTGGTGAGTTCGCCCTTTTCGTTACGCAGCCAGTAGCCGGCGACTTTGACGACGTCCAGTTTTCCGTTAGGGTCATTCGGCAAACAGTGACGGCCCGTCTTGTCGTGGCTGCCGGTGCCGTGCACGGTCGCGTCGTTTTGGGCGACGTGGAAATCGATCGTCCAAGGGCGTAGGGCCGCGGTGAGCTGTTTGAGGCCTTCATCGAGCGCGGCGGTGTCTTTCCAGTCGTAGCCCGCGGGCAGGATCGCGTCTTCCGGGGCGTTGTGTCCCAGCAGATAGAGCAGGGTGTGGGCCATGTCGGCCTGAAAGCCGAGAGTCTTCGGCCGATCGACCATTTCGAGCAGTTGCACCATGCGGCGCCAACTGTGCATGCCGCCCCAGCAGATCTCGCCCTCGGCCGCCAGGCGTTCGCCGGCATCGGCGGCGATGTCGCACGCCTCTTTGAAAGTGGCGGCAATCTTCTTGCTGTTGGCGTTGCGGTCGCCTTCGGCCCACTCGCCGACCCCCGTGGCCGAGTCGATGCGTACCACGCCGTAGGGCCGCACGCCCATCTCGCGCAGCCGCCGAGCGACGCTGCAGCCTTTGCGCACCTGATCGAGGAACTTCTTGCGGTCCTCGTCGCTCCCCATTGCCGAACCGCCGCCCGTGGGCGGCCACACTGGCGCGACAACCGAGCCAATTGTCAGGTTGCGAGATTGGGCCTTATCGGCCAGCGTCTTCAGCTCGGCGTCCGAGGCATCGATGCTGATGTGCGGATCAAACAGAAACAGGTCGAAGCCGTCGAACTTGACACCATCCACCTCGGCGGCGGCCGTCAAATCGAGCATCGTGTCCAATTCGATCGGCGGTTCCGAACCTTCGCCTTTGCCGACGACACCCGGCCAGGCCGCATTGTGGAGCTTGGGAAAGGAGTTCATGAGTGATTGGTGATTAGTGGTTAGTGCGAAGGAGATTCGTTGTGATGGTGCCGCGGCGTATTGGTGCCTGTTTGCTGCACACCAACCACTAACCACTAATCACCAATCACTACCCTCCTACTTCAAATAGTCCCCAACGGCCGGCAGGTCTTTGTGCGTGTTGGGCCCAAAGTAGCGTAGGCTGACCAGCGGTTCGCTGCCGGTGTTTTCCACTTCGACGCCGGCATTGGCGGCCTCGTGCGTGATGAACACCTCGTCCTCGGTTTCTTCGCCGAAATGGATCATGGCGGGCGTTTGCAGGGCCAGCTTCCCGATCCGGCCACGGCCTTGCACGGTGATCCAGCCGCTGGCGCCGGGATCTTTGAGCGTGCACTTGGCGCCCGGCTCGAGCGTCAGTTCCTTGGCGCGTAAAGAGTTGCTCGCCGTCGATTGTGCCGTAGACGATCCAGCGGTCGGTGCAACCATTGCCACTACGTGATGCGTCAACGATTGGCTCGAGGTAATTATGCTCCTTGAAATGCGTGTCGACGTTCTTTTCCCAGTCGAGCTGTTCGATGATGAAGTCGAGATCCTGGTGCTTGTCCGAGGGAACGTCTTTGACCAGCAGCGACCAGGGGACTTCGCGTCCCTCGACCAGAGACTGAAACATGCCGAACACGTCGGAGCCCCACTGGGGTTCGTAAGTGCACAGTGAGCCCGGGGCATGCAGCACGCCCGGAGGGATCAGCCAGCCCGTGCCCCGCTTCAGGCGATAGGCTTTCGACAGATCGAGGATGCCGTTGTCTCCCTTGTGCCAGTCTTCCAGGCATTTGCGAAGCTGGGCCTTGGTTGTGCCCGGCTCGAGGCCCATGAACGTGTACGCAAAGTTGTTGTCGACGTTGTTGTATTGCGGCGGAAAGTAGTAGCTCTCGGGCTTGCCCTGCTGACCGGTCAGCGCTGCATGCTTGAAGCCCTGGTGCATGTGATGCGGGATGGGCCCCATGTTGTCGAAGAATTTCGAGTAGACCGGCCACCGTTCGTACTTGTCGAACATGGCCTTGCCGATGAGCCGCTCGCCGTCCTCAGCCACCGCATCGGCCAATGTGAACCGCTTGCCGCCGTGCGTGATGTAGCTTAGGCCTTCGTCCGGCGTACGGTTTTCGTTGGCCGCCTCAGTCGTGCTGGCAAACCAGCGTTCGTCGATACCGCCGCGATGCGCCCCAAATGCATACCAATCGCCCGGTGCCAACTTGATCCGCTTGCCAGGATGCAGGAAGCTGCGCGGTACCCAGGTTGGCGTGAGCCGCAGGAGTCCTGCGCCCGCATCGAGTGCCGCGGAAAGTGCCTTACTGACGTTATCACGTTTCAGGGGAGTCGCGGTAGCCATGGTTTGGTTCTTGAAATGGAGTAGCGTATTGGTTGGCGATCCGGCAAAACAACTACATGACGAGCCGGGGGACTTAGGTGGACGGAAGGATGGGCTCTACACGGGCCCACAACCGGCCGGAAGCCCCTGTTTTATTCGCTGGCGTAGCGACTGACAAGTCACGGCTCATCCTGGCAAATGCCGGCCGCAATTCGTACATTGCACGGCTTATCCACGGCTTGCGACCGTCAATATCCTCTCGAATCCCCAAGCGGAGCATCGCACCATGGCGCAGAGCATTTGGGTCCTCACCGATTCCGAGCAGCGAATCCATGAGCCCGAGTTTCAAAGCCCAAAAGGGACCGACTTCTCGGTTCGGCGGCAGACCCTCCGCGGTGGCAAGCGCGAGGGTGTGGACGTGATTGAAGTTGACAACGGGCACTTGCGGTTTAGCGTAGTTCCGACCCGCGGCATGGGGCTGTGGAAAGCGCGGATTGGGAAGTTTCAGTACGGTTGGAATTCGCCGGTCAAAGGCCCCGTCCATCCGCAGTTTGTACCGCTCAGCGAGCCCAGCGGCCTGGGCTGGCTCGAAGGCTTCGATGAATTGCTCTGCCGTTGCGGGCTGATTAACAATGGAGCGCCTGATTTTGACTCCAGCGGCAGGTTGCGCTACCCGCTCCATGGCCGAATTGCAAACCTGCCGGCGCATCACGTCGAGGTTTCGGCCGACGACGGCACCGGTGAATTGAGCGTCAGCGGCCTGGTCGATGAAACGCGATTCTTGTTTCACCAACTTCGCCTCAAGTCGACCTATACGACGACGGTCGGCCAGAATGGACTGTCGGTGGTCGACGAGGTGACGAACCTATCCGGGAATTCGGCGGAATTGCAACTCCTCTATCACATCAATTTCGGTCCTCCCGTGCTCGACGCAGGCGCTTGCATTGTCGCCCCGGTCAAAGCCATCGTGCCCCGAGATCCACGGGCGGCGGAAGGAATTGCCAGTTGGCAGAATTACGCGGCACCGCAGGCCGGCTTCACAGAGCAGGTCTATTTCTTCGAGCTCGCATGTGACACGGCCGGCAGGACGCATGTGCTGTTGAAAAATGCCCACGGCACTGCCGGTGTGAGTCTGAGATACAGCACGAAGCAGTTCCCTTGTTTCACGCTCTGGAAGAATACCGCGCACGAGGCCGATGGCTACGTGACCGGACTCGAACCGGGGACGAACTTCCCTAATCCCCGCTCGTTCGAAGGCGAACAAAGACGATTCGTGGAACTGGCCCCTGGCGCCACGGCGAGGTTCGAGACGGAACTGGAATTCCTCACCGATACAAAGGGTGTTTCCGCTGCCGAAACAGACGTTGCACAACTGCAAGGCAGCGTAACGCCGCAGGTGTTCAACACGCCTCAGTCCGGCTGGACGAATATCTAGACTGGCAACAACGGGAGGGGCCTTCCACGGTGACCGTTTATTGCGGTCGTTGCCGCCGGCTGGCGAGAATCTCTCGCCACGTCCAAGCCCCCGGTTCCCGGATCCTGGCCAACAGCAGCACGCCGCACGACCGCATCAGCAACCCGATGGTCAGGATGATCAAGCAGCTCCGTAGCGGTTCGGCGGCGGAATCGGGCGTCATGGCCTGCAAGTAATCGTAGAGCAGACCGCCGCCGACAGTCGAGACCGAATGCAGCACGCTGCCGACCGCTTCATTGGCCGCGACATAGGCAGGGCGCTCCAATTCCGGCGAAAGCTTGAGCACCAGGTTTGGCAGACAAATGTTGTGGACGATGTAGGCGGAGAACAGCACCCAGGCGCCCGCCAATAGCCAGCGTGTATCCGGCCGGGCGACGATGTAAAACACGAGCGCTAATGAAACGCAAACCTGCGCCCCGATGAGTACCGGACGGTTGCCGAAATGGTCGCTCCACTTGCCGGCAGTTCGGGCCGCACCAAATTGGCCGACTTGTGTCACGACCCGCAGGGCCGACATAGGCGCGATCCCAAATCCCAGGATATACCTCGGAAAGAATAGATTCTGGACGACCTGCGAGATGCCATTGGCAAGTGAGAACCAGCCACGAAAAATGAGCAAGTTCCAGAACCGCCGATCAGCAAAAGGCGACCAAATCGTTCGTGCCATCAAGGGCGCTTTTGGCCTCGGATACGCGCGTGTCGGCGGCATCAGGTAGAGCGGAATCACCGAAGCCAGCAGAAATAGCGCGCCTAAACCGGTCGGAATGGCGTAGGCCAACAACAGTTGTTCGGGCTGATCGCGAAACTGCTCGCGCCAATGGTCGGCAAAATAACCGCCGGCAAGGAGTGTTGGAATCGTTACGGCGAGCTGGATCCGCTGCCGTCGGGCAAAGTATCGCCCCCGAATCCTCTCAGGAACCAAATCGCCCCACCAGGCCCACAGTGCCACAGTCCCCAGATACTCAAGAAGCTGATGGACGAACAGCAGGCCGATCATTGCTCCCACGGCGATCGGGCGGCTCAGGACCGGAGCTGCCGCGGCGACCAGTGGTAGTCCGACGATGAGCAAATACGCGGCGAGCGTCAGTTGTAAACACGCGCGTCGGGCCGTACCGGCGAAATAGATGATCGCCGGCGCAACCAACCGCAGGAGTCCGGCCAGGTTGGGTGCGGCCAGGATGAGGCTCAGACCGAGCCCCTGGGCACCCAGGTCGCGGGCCAAATAGACAACCAGCGAGCCGGTCGTAAGGGAGTTTCCGGCCGCCCAAAGCCCTCCGTTTACATGGCCCAGGCCCAGCGCCCGCCGCCGCTCGTAAGGTACCATTGGGGTGGCGTCGTGCGACATGGGTTCTAAGAGGGAAGCGACTGGGTCGACGGCGGCCCAAAATCGAGCAGGAGGCCGGCAATTCGGCCGGCACGAAAGAAACCGTGACGACCGAAGCGCCGCATCATAACAAGAATGCCCCGCCCATGGAGGAGCATCGACCCGTCCGGATTTGGTTCCGCCGGACGCTGTTTCTGGGGGCGGTCATGCTGCTGCTGGCCGCCGGTACGGCAACCCTGGCAGGTTTCAATGGTCGGCAGTCCTGGCGATTCGAATTGCTATGTCACTTTCGCGTGCAGTATTTTTGGGCCCTGGCGGGTGCGGCGGGCCTGTTTCTTTTCTTGCGCCGATGGGTCTGGGGGACTTCCGCCGCGCTGCTCGCGGCCGTCAACCTGGCGGTGATTCTGCCATTGTATTTCGGTCCCGACGAGGTGCCGAGTGCCAAGGCGAATTTGCGTATCTTGTCGCTAAACGTGCACTTCTTAAATCGCAACTACGGGCCGACGCTCGATCTGATCCAGCGGGACAATCCAGACGTGATCTTCCTGATGGAAGTCACGCCGGCTTGGGCCGAGGCGCTAAAGCGGCTCGACAAGGAATATCCCTATTCCGAGGTGCTACCCAGCCATCGGCCCGATGGCGTGGCATTGTTCAGCCGCCATCCGATTGCCGATCTTCAGGTGAAACGCTTGCCAGGGGTGGGATTGCCGACGCTGGTGGCGGGAATCGAAATGCCACAGGGTCGAATGACGCTGCTGGCAACGCACCCGGCAAGCCCCGGCTCAACCCGAAATTTTGAAGTGCGGAATAGGCAGCTGCGAGAAGTGGCCGAGTTGGCCGCCGCCCGCAGCGGTCCGGTGATGGTGATCGGCGATCTGAATACAACAGGCTGGTCGCCGTTTTTTCAGGACCTGTTGGACGTGTCGGGCCTGCGCGACAGCCGCCGCGGATTTGGCGTGGAACCGACCTGGCCGTGGTTTCCGTTGCCGTTGCGAATTCCGATCGACCATTGTCTGGTTTCGCAGCAAATTGCGATCTTGGATCGGCAGGTGGGACCGGCGGTGGGTTCGGACCACCGGCCGCTGATCGTGGACTTTGCGTATTGAAACCGGGTTGAGTTGGTGATCGGCGCGGATTGGCGCGGCGGAAAAGTTTGCCAAGTGGCGTGGCGGGGCGAATGCAACGTGCGACCGCTTGACAAGGGGCCGAAATTCACCAGAATGCGTGAACCATCTGAGACGGGTGACGTATTCAGATGGAGGCGGAAATCAAGGCTGACGCCAAGCGAAAGTCTTTGCCGCCCGTTCTGGAGGGATCCTCTGCGAACGGCCGCGAGTTTTTCACGCTGAAAAATTCGGCACGGGCCGTTGACAGGAATCTATAAGCCTCTAGAATGATGAGCTCCCTGGAAGGCACTGTCCTTTGCGACAGGAATGTCAGCCGGGGATTTTTATTCGATCTTTGACAATTCGGTAGTGACCTCTGAATTTTTTTGCCAGCACAAGACTGTGCTTAGCTGGGGTCGCATTCTTTTCACGAAGGGTGCGATAACCTGGCAAACCAAACTCAGAAGTTTTGATGGCTATTAACCCGTGAGTCGGCTTCGGTCGGCGAGCGGCAAGCTTACAAAAATTGAAGGGTTTGATCCTGGCTCAGAATGAACGTTGGCGGCGTGGATTAGGCATGCAAGTCGAGCGAGAACCCAGCAATGGGGGACAGCGGCGAAAGGGACAGTAATGTGTAGATTACCTGCCCTCAGGTCCGGGATAGCTGCGGGAAACTGCAGGTAATACCGGATAATATCTCCGGATCAAAGGTGTGATTCCGCCTGAGGATGAGTCTACATCCTATTAGCTTGTTGGTGGGGTAATGGCCTACCAAGGCGATGATGGGTAGCGGGTGTGAGAGCACGACCCGCGTCATTGGGACTGAGACACTGCCCAGACACCTACGGGTGGCTGCAGTCGAGAATCTTCGGCAATGGGCGCAAGCCTGACCGAGCGACGCCGCGTGCGGGATGAAGGCCTTCGGGTTGTAAACCGCTGTCAGAGGGGATGAAATGCATGGGGGTTCTCCCTCATGTTTGACATAGCCTCAGAGGAAGGACGGGCTAAGTTCGTGCCAGCAGCCGCGGTAAGACGAACCGTCCAAACGTTATTCGGAATCACTGGGCTTAAAGGGTGCGTAGGCGGCGCGGCAAGTTGGGTGTGAAATCCCTCGGCTCAACCGAGGAACTGCGCCCAAAACTGCCGTGCTCGAGGGAGATAGAGGTGAGCGGAACTTAGGGTGGAGCGGTGAAATGCGTTGATATCCTAAGGAACACCGGTGGCGAAAGCGGCTCACTGGATCTCTTCTGACGCTGAGGCACGAAAGCTAGGGTAGCGAACGGGATTAGATACCCCGGTAGTCCTAGCCGTAAACGATGAGCACTGGATTGAAGGGTCCTCCATAGCCTTTCAGTCGCAACGAAAGCGTTAAGTGCTCCGCCTGGGGAGTATGGTCGCAAGGCTGAAACTCAAAGGAATTGACGGGGGCTCACACAAGCGGTGGAGGATGTGGCTTAATTCGAGGCTACGCGAAGAACCTTATCCTAGTCTTGACATGCACGGATTAACTCCTGGAAACAGGAGCCAGGCCTTCGGGTACAACGTGCACAGGTGCTGCATGGCTGTCGTCAGCTCGTGTCGTGAGATGTCGGGTTAAGTCCCTTAACGAGCGAAACCCTTGTCACTAGTTGCCAGCGCGTTATGGCGGGGACTCTAGTGAGACTGCCGGTGTTAAACCGGAGGAAGGTGGGGATGACGTCAAGTCCTCATGGCCTTTATGACTAGGGCTGCACACGTCCTACAATGCCACGTACAAAGGGAAGCGAACTCGCGAGAGCAAGCAAATCTCAAAAAACGTGGCCCAGTTCGGATTGCAGGCTGCAACTCGCCTGCATGAAGCCGGAATCGCTAGTAATCGCGGGTCAGCATACCGCGGTGAATGTGTTCCTGAGCCTTGTACACACCGCCCGTCAAGCCACGAAAGTGGGGGGTATCCGAAGTCACTGAGGTAACCGCAAGGAGCCAAGTGCCGAAGATAAACTCCGCGATTGGGACTAAGTCGTAACAAGGTAGCCGTAGGGGAACCTGCGGCTGGATCACCTCCTTTCTAAAGGATTCCTGCTGCCTGGATGGCGACATCCAGCAGTTAAGAATTGTGGAGACAGCTCTTGTGTTGGACAGAGGTCAGCTCAGCAAGTTTCACTTTCGAGTGATATTTGACCGAGCAAGCTACTGAATTGAATAAGTAAGAACCCGCCCGGGATTAGCCAAGCCCGCGGCGGGTTCTTTTTTTGCGCTGCGCAATTCGCTTCCGCGGTGATCACTGACTAAGCAAGTCGCTCCCCTGCCACCCATGTCCCTGCCACGAAACTTTCGTCGCCGAGCAGCAACTCAACCGGGTCATCGCCTCTCGCCGAGACCACCTGTACCGCGACCAAATCAGCCCGTTTCCCTGTCTCCAGGGTTCCCACGCGATCTCTCAGCCCCAGCGCTCTCGCACCTCCCAGCGTCGCTAGTTCCAGGATCGTTACCGGTGAAACGGCGGGATGGGCTTCCACTGCGGCTCTGATTTCCTCCAACATGCACAAATCTGGATTCGATGCGCGGCTGTCTGTGCCCAACGCCAGGGTTACACCGGCGGCGAGCATATCAGCGAGCCGATACGAATCGTGATCGAAGAAGCGATGTGTCCGCGGGCAGTACACCACCGCCATTCTCTCGGCATGATCTGCCACGAACTCGATTTCCTCGTCATCCAAATAGTTGCCGTGAATCACCAGGGAACGTTCGGCGCGCGCCAACTCCGTTAGATAGTCGAGCACGCAGCTGAGTCGCGCCTTGTCTGCCGGGTCCCACGCCCCCACGGCTTCGAGCATGTCGCGAAACGGGCCGGAACCGAGGTTCAGCAGTTCCAGTTCTTCTCGCGACTCGGCCAGGTGCATCGCCAACGGCACGCGATGGCGTTGGCTCAATTCGACAATCGATGCCAACAGACGAGGGTGAACGCTATACGGCGCATGCGGGCTGAGGGCCGGTACGATCCTTTCGTCACGTATCCCAGTTGCCTTCAGGAATTGCTCAGCACTTGCAGCGGCTGACTGCGCGGGGAATCGTAGGGCCAATCAATTCGAAAAACATCACGGTGTTCGGTCGTTCGTTGGGCAGCCCTTCCGCGCTTCGCCAGTCAAACGTGGCAATCTCGCCGATCGTCGTGCTCCCGGCAGCCAAACACTCGAGCAAGCCCTGCGAAACCGCCGTGATGCCCCCTCCAAAATCGCCGCGCCGATGCCCGATCACCTCGCGAATCCAGTCTGGCAATACCGAGCCCGGCGCGCCGAGCGGAGCCGCCAGGTCGCTGAATTCCAGGTGCGTGTGAGCGTTCACGAAACCTGGTAGCAGCAATACGTCACCCAGGTCCTGTTCCCTCGCCCCGCCGCTGTTGGTTCCAACTTCGGCGATCTCGGTTCCCTCAATGACCACCACTCCGTCCGCAATCGGCGGCCCACAAACTGGCAGTACATACCGGGCACGCAGGGCAAGTCGAGCGTTCGACATGGGAGCGGGTCCATGCAGTGGAGGGGAAAGTCGCTAGTAGCCAATTCAGCCCGGCAGCCAATGCGCCGATTGATGGTCGATCGCTTCCTGCATCGATTCTTCCGGCGTGCGAGCATAGGGCAAACGGTGGAACCAATACAGGATGGCTACGCTCACAGCAGCGCTGAGCGCGATCGTAGGCCAGCGATAGAGGTTCCCTTCGGCGCTCGCGTCGCGGAGGATCCAATCGAGCCACTCGGGTCGTTCCTCTAGGGCGCCCAGCACGCGTTGCACGATCACGGCCATCGAGTTATGAATCGTATGGAACAGGATACAGGGCCAAATGCTTCCCGTCTGCACGGCAATGAAACCGAGGATCATGCCCACCAATGCTGCGACCAGCGACTGTTGAAAGATCGCATGCGTGGCCCCAAAAAAGACGCTGCTCACGATGATCGCTGTCCATTTGTGTCCCATGTGCCGCAGTCCCGAGAGGATAAACCCGCGGAACGCGAGTTCTTCACACACGGCCGGTAGCACCGCGATCACCAACAGCAGAACCCAAACACTGTCGGGTTCAAAGACGAGGCTGTTGAGGGCCTTCATCACTTGATCGTCCAGCGGATAAATCTGTTGGACCCATGACTGCAGCAAGTTTGCCGTCGGATGAAATGCCACCGCCAGTAGTCCTGCGGCCAGCGGCGTCCGGAATGGCGGGCGTCGCAGCAACAGCGTTTGGCCCGGGCTGCGAGTGAGCATCACTGCCATTAGCAACGCGGGAGTCGCGATGACGACTAACTGTGTGAGTGCTACGACGTCTACGAATTCGGAAAACGTCGTTGGCGTGTTCATGGCAAAACCCATGAAGAACTTGATCAGCAGGATCAGCACGCCGCAAAACATGGCTTCGGCAAAGCTGGGCGTTGGAGCCCGATCACGCACCAGGTGCCGCACCCACAGCCCCAGGTCCCAGCGCTCGCTTTCGCGGAAGAGCACGCTTTCCGAATTGAACTGGTTGGTCGCCCAACGAATGGCTAGCAGGCAGCAAAACAACGTGACCAGAATCACGACCGGCGCATAAGGCAGGATTGCCCAGTATTCGCCTTCCAGCAGCGACCGGAGCAGCAGGACCACGCCCGTGACGGGAATCAGGCTATTGCCGAGGTTCAGTTCAACTCCCGGTGCCATGGGCAGAATGACCAGCGGCATCGTTACGAGCACCAATGGCATCAAATAGTATTGTCCCTCCTTGGTGCTCTTGGCCAACACGGCCAGCGCCAGGCAGAGGGCCGAATACAAAGCCGACATGGGCACCAGGGCCACCAATAGCCATACGAAAGCGAGCGGCGGCGGAGGTCCCAGGTTCGGCACTTGGCTGAGCACCAACGTTCCGGTGATCGCCAAACTTGAAAGGTTCAAAATCGCCGTCGCCATGCTAAAAACCATTACCGTCAACAATTTGCCCCAGACGATTTCCAGACGCTCGGCCGGACTGCTCAGCAGGGTCTCCAGCGTGCCTCTTTCCTTTTCGCCGGCACACAAATCGATTGCCGGATAGAATGCGCCGGTCAAGGCCCAAATGAGCAGCACGAAGGGCAAGATCTTCGACCACGCGGCCGCGCGGTGCTGTCCCTTTTCGGCGACGTCGCGCGTCGCAATTTTGAATGGGCGCGCGGCCGTGGCGGGCAGGTGATTCGATTCTAGGTTCGCGCGACCGATCTCGTCGCGCCAGCGGCTAAGCACGTCCGAAACCCGGCGGTAGGCCGCCCGCGACGAATCTCGGGCCAGATTCGGATAGACGCCCACGTCCGGCAACTCGAACGCTTTTTCATCCGCCGGCCCTTCGCTCTGATGCGACCTGGACAAGGCCGCGCGGTATCGCGAGAAGCGCTCGGCGAAATCGGGTGGAAAATAGACGACCACGTCATATCCACCCTGCTGCAAATCGTGTTTGGCCTGCTCGCTTGGATCCTGCCGCGAGCGTTTTTTCGAATCGCGCTTTGGCGAGGCGGTTTCCACCTGCAGGAGGTCGACAGTCCGGCGCGAGTCTTCGTCAAACAAATTGGCCGCAAAACGATCCTCCGTGATGAGTGTCGGCAAGTCGTTGCTCTGAGGAGCATTGATTATGAGCACGTGCACTGCATGTTCACGGAGAAATTGGGTGACCTGAAAGAAGCTCATCCCCAGGAGCGGATAGAGCAAGATCGGTAGCACGGCGATCATGAACAGCGTGCGACGGTCGCGCAATTGATCGCGGATTTCACGTCCTAGGATCAATTTGACGTTCGACCAGTTCATGTTCGGCGCGTCTCCTTCTACCATGTTTCGACGACCGAATGGGCCTGGTTATGATCTTGGATCAGGCGGAAGAAGAGTTCCTCCAAGTCGTGTTGATGATACTGCTTGCACAGCTCGCCAAGGGTGCCCTCTGCCAGAATGTGACCGCGGTGAATGATGGCAATCCGATCGCACAGTTTCTCGGCCTCGCGCATGATGTGCGTCGAAAACATGATGCACTTTCCCTGGTCGCGCAATTCGGCCACCGTACTGAGCAACGCTCTTGCAACCAGGACGTCGAGGCCGTTGGTCGCTTCATCGAAAATCAGGACGGGAGGGTCGTGAACAATGGCCCGCGCAATCGACACTTTTTGTTTCATGCCGGTTGACATCTTGGCCCCGAGCACGTCGCGAATCTCGTTCATCTGCAGCCGGTCGAAGATTTCTTCCATGCGTTCGCAAAGTGGCTCTTCGGCCAGTCCGTAGAGACGGCCAAAGTAGGCGACCATCTCCCAGGCGGTCATGCGGTCGTACACGGCCGTGTTGGCCGAGACGAAACCGATTTGATGGCGCACTTGCGAGGCTTGCGTCAGAACTTCGTATCCGTTGACGCTGGCCGTGCCGCCACTCGGCCGCAGGATTGTGCTTAGAATCCGCAAGACGGTTGTCTTTCCTGCGCCGTTAGGGCCCAACAGGCCATAGATCTGGCCCGGCATGGCATCGAAGCTCACGCCGCCAAGGGCTACCACCGTGCCACGTTTGAGGTCGGCGTAGTGCTTGGTCAGCTGGCGTACGTGAATCATGCGTCGCGCCGTTTGCGGAACGTGGCGAGGTTGCCGTGTGTAGGGGAGTGCGGCCAGGGCGCAAACCGACCTCAGTCGCCTGTCTCGGTGCGACTACCGTAAGGCTACCACATAACCAAGACGGCTGACGCGCCCATTGCCTTGGGAGATTGAGCCGAAATCGACCCGGCTCAACGCGTATTCGAAAGCGCACATTTGAAGAATCCGTCATTTCTCGTACCAACCATGTTTTTCGCTGGAATCCAAAAAAACATGCACTTGGAGGCCATTGCGCACGTTTCTGTGGGAACGAACGTTTCTCGCTCTACATGCGATGGCGGATCGGGCCAGGTGCGATCGGCGCCGAGGTGGATTCTCATAAACGAATATCCTGTAAAGAGTTGTGCTTGGAAATCCGTCCGCCTTTTCGCAGCCGCGATGCATCGCCTGAAGACGTAGCAGCAAGCATGAGACGTAATTGCGCGGTCGCGCAAAATTCACTTCACTTTCATTTTTTTCCTTTGCACCCCAGGGGGGGCTCGTCATAATCGGGGACGCTTGCTTTTGATTTTCCAAGCACCTTCTCGTTATGACTGATGCACGTTAAAGGAGACAAGCTAATGAGAACTGTTTCTAGAGTGTTCGCAGCACTCGCCATGGTAGCCATTGTTGGCTACGCATCCGTCGCTTCGGCAGCGACATTCACCATCGACTCGGGGTTAAGCTCGCTAACTCTTGGCGCCTCGCTATCCGGAAGTCCAGTCCTTTTCCCACAATCCCCGGGGAGCCTAACGGACGCACTGGGCGGTACGCTCGACATCAACTTCACGCCAGGCACCAGTGTGGAATTCTTGGGTGGCGGCACAGTGACGTTCGCCCTGCAACCGGTTGACCCGTCCCCCGGAATCAATGGCGTCGCGGGGACCGCCCCCGGCAATTACGGTGGTTCCGTGAACGCGCTTGGCGGCCTTGAAACCGGCCCCGCGGCTGGACGAGATCTGTTGGCCGAACTTACCAGCGGTGTGGTTCCCGTTGCTGGTATTGCCTTTGACGCGACCCAACTTACTCTGGGGCTTGTTCAAGGTTTCCTGGATTACAATCTCAGCGGACTTGCGCCCGCTGTCGGCCGTTCGGACATCTCCGGAAACTCGGCACTAAACGGCGCACCAGGTGGCACGGCCACTCAAGTTGGCTTGCTGCAGACGATCACAATTCCCGTGTCGCTGCTAATTCCGATCCCTGTGAGTAGCTTTACGATCGACGGCAGCCTGACTGGCACGATCGTCGCGACTCGCTTGGTGCCCGAACCCGGCACGGTTGCCATGCTTGGCCTGGGCCTGATCGGTTTGGTGGCCTTCGGCCGTCGCCGCTTCCGCAAGGCGTAAGTAGCCGAACTTGGAGCTGAATTGCTTTTGACGAAGCTGGCCTCCCCAACAGGAGGCCAGCTTTTTTACGTAGCGGCACCGGCGTGAGCCGTGAACTGCCGTCTGAATCCTGTTCCGGTGTTCACGAGTCCTAGTGTACCCTTGCATACGTGTTCGAGTTTTCGTCCCCCTGTCGCTCGGCAGCCGTTTTGCTCCGCGTAGAATTTGGTGGTGCTTAATACCGGATTGAGGCCCCTTCCGCGTTGGCCCTGGTCGTCTCGTCCGTAGTTACACGTAAAACTGTCGGCTGATTGTTCGTCGCTACGCTGCCCAAATGCTGAATCCTCCGACCGCGGGCTGAATTGTCGGCTATACTTGTCCCGCCTCCCTTTTCTTGCCGCGGTCCGATGATTCCTCGCGGTTCGGGAAAGCACCCCGCCACCTTACGCCGCCGACGCGTACTTTGCCCGAAGGAGATGCACGATGCCGCTCCACTTTCGCGAACACATTCGCCAGAACTTGTTGGACGACGTCTACGCTTCAACCGATCTTTCGGTGAGTGTGCCCAAGTACCATTTCCCAGTTGACGAGCACAGTGCCGAGCACGCCTATGCCATGGTTCACGACGAGTTGATGCTAGATGGCAACTCGCGGATGAACCTGGCAACGTTTTGTCAGACGTGGAGCGAGCCTCAGGCGCAGAAATTGCTCGCCGAGTGCTGGGACAAGAACATGATCGACAAGGATGAGTACCCGCAAACGGCCGAAGTCGAGCGGCGCTGCGTGCACATGCTGGCTGATCTGTGGAATTCCCCGGAGGCTGAAAATACGGTCGGCTGCTCAACAACCGGGTCGAGTGAGGCAGCCATGTTGGGCGGATTGGCGATGAAATGGCGCTGGCGCGAGCGGCAGCGCGCCGCCGGTCGGCCCACCGACAAGCCAAACATGGTTTGCGGTCCGGTGCAGGTTTGCTGGCACAAGTTTGCCCGTTATTTTGACGTCGAGTTGCGCGAAGTGCCGATGGCCGAAGGCCGACTTATGATGACGCCCGCAGAGGCCGTCAAACGCTGTGATGAGAACACAATCGGCGTCGTTCCCACGCTGGGCCTAACTTTCACCTTGCACTACGAACCGGTGCAGGGGATTTGCCAGGCGCTCGACAATGTGCAGAAACGACAGGGCTGGGACATTCCCGTGCATGTCGATGGCGCGAGTGGAGCGTTCCTGGCCCCGTTTATTCATCCGGAAGTCATATGGGATTTTAAACTTCCCCGGGTGAAATCGATCAATGCCTCGGGGCACAAGTTTGGGTTGACTCCGCTGGGATGCGGCTGGGTGATTTGGCGAGACCGAGAGGAACTTCCCGAGGACCTCGTCTTCAGCGTGAACTATCTGGGCGGCGATATGCCCACGTTCGCCCTCAATTTCTCACGCCCTGGGGGTCAAATCGCTTGCCAATACTACAACTTTCTCAGGTTAGGCCGGAGCGGTTATCAACGGACGCAGCAGGCTTGTGCCGAGACCGGTGCCTACGTGGCTGAGGAAATCGCCAAGCTGGGGCCCTTTGAAATTGTCTACGATGGCCGAGGCGGCATCCCAGGGGCATGCTGGAAGCTCAAACCTGACGCGAACGTCAGTTTCTCGCTTTACGACCTGGCCGACCGACTGCGTTCGCGGGGTTGGCAGGTACCAGCCTATTCACTTCCGCCAGAGCAACAGCGTACCGTCGTCCAGCGGGTGCTCATTCGCCACGGAGTCAGCCGCGATCTGGCAAAGCTATTGCTCGACGATTTCCGGGCTGCACTCGAATTCTTCCAGAAGCATCCGGTGGCCAAGTCGCTGGAGGCGTCGGAGGCCACCGGTTTCCATCACTAAGCGATTTCCACGGTCACTGGTTCTAGAGGTGCATCGTCGAGGAGTTCATATAAGACGTTGCGCCGCCGCGGTGTGTAGCCAAGTTCGCGAATGGCATCCTTCATCTGATCGAGCGTTAGGTAGTGGACCGTGCCGGCCGCGGCCACGACATTTTCCTCGATCATCAAACTGCCCATGTCGTTGGCGCCATAGAGCAGCGCGATTTGCCCCACTTTGAGGCCCTGGGTGACCCAACTCGACTGGATATTGGCAAAGTTGTCGAGATAGAGCCGGCTAACGGCCTGGGTTTTCAAGTACTCGAAAGATCCGGCGGCAGGAAGATTGGCCATGTTGTGTCCGGGTTGGAACGTCCAGCAGATGTAGGCGGTAAAACCAGCTGTCTCGTCTTGCAGTTGGCGCAGGCGTTCGAGGTGTTCGACGCGATCCGATAGCGTTTCGACGTGGCCGAACATCATGGTAGCCGTGCTGCGACCTCCCATTTCGTGCCACACGCGATTGACGTTGAGCCAGTCGTCGGTGAGCACTTTGCCGCGCGTAATTTCTTTGCGTACCCGATCGACCAGAATTTCCGCGCCACCGCCGGGAATACTTCCCAGGCCGGCTGCCTTGAGCCGTTCGAGGACCGTGCGCAGCGGCAACTTCGATAGCTTCGCAAAGAAATGGATTTCCGGTGGGCTGAATCCGTGCACGTTGACCTGCGGAAACCGAGCTTTGATATCGTGCAACAACCCTTCGTACCACTCGAGCGAAAGCTCAGGATGCAGTCCGCCTTGCATTAAGATCTGGTCGCCACCAAGATCGACGGTTTCCTGAATCTTCTGCAACAGCGTGTCCCGGTCGAGCACATAGCCTTCTTCGTGCTTCGGGCTGCGATAAAACGCGCAGAAATCGCACACGGCCGCGCACACATTCGTGTAGTTGATGTTGCGGTCGATGTTGTACGTGCGATACGACTCGGGATGCAGTCGGCGCGTGACCTCGTCGGCCGCTCGGCCTAGTGCGGCAAGATCGTGGCACTCCAACAGCCTCAGGCCTTCTTCAGGCGACAGTCGGTCGCCGTTGGCAGCCTTATCCAGAAGTTTGGCAATCGTTGAATCCAAAATCGACTCCCGCGGGCGCGAGGCCCAGCTCAGCGGCTTTCTTGTAAAACAATGTCAGCCCACGGTGCTCGCGGGGGCCGAGAAAAAAGTACAGGTTATCACGCAGGTACGACAGGCATTGCGGCCGCGTAAGTCCCAACGGTGCGGCCTCGCGGGCGGCGATATCGTCGAGATGGGCGAGACCGGCGTCCCGGGCTTGGCAAAGGGCCGTTTCGAGTCCATCCAGTTGCGCCCGGCCCGGGCGACCCACATCGCAAACACAAACGGCAGTTCCGCCCAGCGGCACCATTCGTCGCCCAAATCCCAAACGACCTCGAATTGACCAGCCGGAGAGTGCATGGCTCGGTCGCCAATGAGCAAGACCGCGTCGGCCGTCGTGTCGCTCAGCGTACTACCAACGGGCAATCCTTCCAGTTTCGGCGCCACACCGTATCGCTCCTGAAGCAGGATCCGAGTTAACGCGACGCTGGTCCGCGATCCCTCGTCGAGGGCCAAAGTACGAATGTTCTCGATGGGGCCTCGGCTGAAGAGCTTGACCGACAGCACAGGCCCACGGCATCCAATGCAGGCGTCAGAGACGATCGTATAGCTGGGATCGTGAAAGAACTCAATCGACGGGATCAACGCCACGTCCAACCTGCCAGCGGCCAGATTGTCAGCCAGCCGGCTGGGGTAATCGAACACGAGCTCGGCCTGCGGAGCAAACCGCGCAAGGTCATAGACCAGCGGCTTGGTATTCAAATAGTTGACCGCACCGACGCGTATCTTCGCACGGTTCGTCATGGGGGATTGCGGAGCCTCCAGTATCGCACCCAGTTGCGGCGCTCGTCGCGGCTCATGACCGCAAATACGGCCATGATGAAGGGTGCTTGTGAATCTTTTCACTAAACGTCATTATAGAGACCGCAAACGGGGCGCTAAGACCACTGCGGATTGGCGAAAACCGCCGGCCCAGGTATTTGCTGGCGGAAGTTTTCCGGGGACAGATGTCTCTGGATTTCCTTGCTGGCGGTTGCCCCGCTTCGTCTGCCAAACCTTCCTCACACCCAGGCCTCGCCGATGAAAACCATCGTTCAAATTTCGCTCGATATCACCACGAAAGAGGAAGCCCTCGAGACGGCCGAGATGGCCATGCGCGCTGGCGTCGACTGGCTCGAAGCCGGCACGCCACTGATCATTGCCGAGGGCATGCACGGTGTACGCGCCCTGCGCGAGCGATTCCCGGACACGCCCATCGTGGCCGATCTCAAGGCAATGGACGGCGGCTATCTCGAGGCCGAAATGATGGCCAAGGCGGGTGCAACGCACGTCGTGGTCATGGCTCGGGCGCACGAAGAAACAATCAGGTGTGTCGTCAAAGCCGGCAAGGACTTCGGCATCGAAGTGATGGGTGACAACATGGTCTGCGAGGACATGGTCGCCGGCGCGAAGTTTCTCGAAGACGTCGGTTGCGACTACGTCATCCATCACATCGGCTACGACGAACGTCGCGGCATCGCCGCCCGGGGGTTGCGGATGCCCAGCCCCCTTGACCAATTGCGGGCGGTCGTGGATGCCGTAAGTATTCCGGTGCAAGCCGTCGGCGGCTTGACGCTCGAACAAGCGATCGAAACGCCGGAGTATGGCGCTCCGTTGGTCGTGCTGGGGGCACCGCTTACCATCGATGCCGACGCCTTCAAGACGGCCGGCGGCGATCTGGAAAGCTCCTTGCGGCTGATTTGCGAGAAGGTTCACAGCTATGGCGACATTGCAGTAGGAAAGAAATCATGAAATCACCAGGCGTCGTCAACTTCGGACCGGAAAAGTTTAGCGTTGAGATTCGCGAGATCGAGCGACCCGAGATCGGTGCCGACGACGTGTTGCTGGAAGTCGGCGCCGTGGGCGTTTGCGGCAGCGACCTCCACCAATGGACGGCTGAACACAGTTGGCCGGTCAACTATCCCGTCGTCCTCGGACACGAGTTCGCGGGCGTCGTAGTCGAACTGGGCAAGAACGTCAAAGGCTGGCACGAGGGGGATCGCGGCGTCAGCGAGACGGCGGCCATAATCGATCTCGATAGCCCCCTGACGAAACAGGGGTTGTACAACCTCGATCCCACGCGCAAGGGATTTGGCTACGGCGTCAATGGAGCGATGACCAAGTACGTGCGCGTGCCGGTTCGTTGTCTGCATCATTTGCCCGACAGCCTGCCGTTCGAAAAGGCGGGACTCACCGAGCCGTGCTGCGTGGCCTACAATGCGGTGGCTGTGAACTCGAACGTCAAACCGGGCGACCGAGTCGTTGTGCTTGGTCCCGGTCCCATTGGTTTACTGTGCGCCGCAATCGCCAAGCTTCAGGGAGCTGAAGTCGCTGTGGTTGGATTGGAGCGCGATCGTGCGCGGTTGGCTGTTGGCGAACAGTTCGGCTGTGTCTCGATCGTCGACGGGCTGGAAGATTGGGCCAAGGCGACCGATGGATTGGGCGTCGATGGTGTCATCGATGCTGCCGGTATTTCAGCGACGCTCAAGACCGCGCTCGAAATCGTGAGGCCCGCCGGCTGGGTTACCAAGGTCGGCTGGGGCAAGTTGCCTTACGGCCATTCACTCGATCCACTGGTGCAGAAGAATATTACCTTGCGAGGCAGCTACAGCCACAACTGGCCGATCTGGGAGCGCGTAATTCGGCTGCTCGATACTGGGACGCTGGACGTGCAGAAGATTATGGGCGGTGTTTGGCCGCTCGAACAATGGCACGAAGCCTTCGAGACGATGCACTCGGGCAAGATCGTCAAAGCCGTGCTCAAGCCATAGCCGTCCTTTCCATGCGACTCCAAGACAAATGCATTCTGGTAACCGGCAGCACGACCGGCATTGGCGAGGCGATCGCTCGCCGTGCCGTGGCTGAAGGGGCGCGTGTGCTGATCCACGGACGCGACGAAGCCCGCGGCCAGGCCTTGGTGGCGGAGCTTTCCGGCCGCGCGGTCTTTCACAAAGACGATATCTCCGATCCGGCGGCGGCGCCACGCATGATCGAAGCGGCCGTTCAAGCGTTTGGCCGGCTCGACGCATTGGTGAATAATGCCGCCTCGGTGCAGCGCAGCAACCTCGAGAACACCACGGTCGAATTATTTGATCGGATCATTGCCATTAACTTGCGGGCGCCGCTCTTGTTGATTCAGGCTGCTGCTCCGCACCTCAAGAAGACGCGCGGTGCGGTGCTCAACATCGGTTCCCTCAATAGCTATTGCGGCGAAAGAAATTTACTGGCCTATTCCTGTTCCAAGGGAGGGCTGGTGACGCTCTCGCGCAATCTGGGCGATGCCTTGGCATTCGACGGCATACGCGTCAACCACTTCAACGTCGGCTGGGTACTGACACCGAACGAGTACGAAGTGAAGATTGCCGACGGCCTGCCACCCGACTGGCCACAGCGTGTTCCACGCACGAAGGCTCCCTCTGGCCGCCTGCTCAAGCCGGAAGAAATTGCGGCCGCCGCTGTCTATTGGATGAGCGATGAAAGCTACCCGATCAGCGGCAGTATCGTGGACCTGGAACAGCATCCCGTTGTCGGGCGAAATCCACCCAAAGAAGTGACGGAATAGCCGGCCAAGCCACGAGAAAACCAGTCACGCAAGCATCGCCGAATCCGATTCTAGATCGCTAACCACCAACCACGAAGCAGCAACACTATCCCATGCCAAAGCTCGCTGCCTTTCCCAAGGCCTACATGGACAATCTCGTCGTCGACGGCTCGATGACGATTCGCGATTGGGTCGATCTGGCGACCACGCATCTCGATATCGACGGTCTCGAATTCTACAGCGGGTTCTTGGAACTGAAGGACAGCCGGAATTGGCGCCAGGCACGCAAGATTGTCGAGGACAAAGGGCTCACCATTCCGATGCTTTGTTGCTCGCCGGACTTCACGCATCCCGACGAGGAGTTCCGTCGCCAGCAGATTGAATTGGAAAAAGGCTGGATCGACATGACGGTTGAACTCGGCGGGCGATTTTGCCGGGTGCTTTCCGGACAGCGACGTCCCGAGGTCTCGCGCGAGGAGGGCATTCGCTATGCAGCCGAGTGCATCGAAGCCTGCATCCCGCACGCGAAGGCCGGTGGTGTGACGCTGATCTTGGAAAACCACTACAAGGACAACTACTGGCAGTATCCTGAATTCGCGCAGCACATGGACGTTTTTTGCGACCTGATCGCCCGGATCCAGTCGCCTAACTTTGGCGTGAATTACGACCCGAGCAACACGTTCCTGGCCGGTGAAGATCCGCTGGAGCTATTGGAGCGAGTGAAGCATCGCGTCGTCACGATGCATGCCAGTGACCGCTATTTGGCCGAGGGCACGATCGAGGACCTGCGCAAGGAAGAAGACAGCGTGGGCTATGCCAGCCGGCTACGGCATGGCGAGATTGGACAGGGCATGAACGACTACGATCAGATCTTTAGCAAGCTGGCCGGCGTCGGCTTTGACGGCTGGATCAGCATCGAGGACGGTGTCGACGGAATCGATCAACTCAAGCGCAGTGCCGAATTCTTGCGGCGGAAGATCGCGGAGTACTGGCCGGCAAAGTAATTTGCCGGTCAGTCGTTCTAACGTCGCACGTCGCCCTGATACTCCGCGGGTCTGCGATACCCGCGATGTTTGCAACCGCCGCGGGGCGGCCCCATTCGGGCCGCGAGCACCCGTTCGATTTCTTCGGCCGGCATACCGCGCTCAATCATTTCCATCTTCAGCGTGGCTTCCATGTCGTCGCGTTGCATCTTGCGCTTGTTGATCGACAGTATCAGCGTGATTCCCACAATGACAAAGGAGGCGAAGGGCACGCAGATTCCAATGATCGCTTCGATGGGAAAGTCCATGACGGGGTGGTTCTTTCATGAGAGGACGATCGATAGTCGGGAAATGATGCCCTTCCCGCAGTATTCGCCTCAGTATGGTCGATCTTGGCAAAACTGCAAGAAAACCTGCATGCTGCGTAACAGGCAATCCGAGAAATTCTGTCCATGCCCGCGCTAAGTCACGCCAATTCGACCCTCCCGGGTCGGCTATGCCTTGAGCTGTTCGTCGTGCCGCATGCCGCTGGGGGGGACGTCGGCTCGGTGCACGTTGGCCAAGGCCGTCTTGGCGCCGGCATGCTGCTCGGCATCGTTGTCCTCCCACTCGATCGACACCGCACCCGTATACCCGGCCCGATTGAGCTCGACCAGCAGTTCCTCGGTATTCGTGGCGTCGCGTGCCGTGCCGGGCGTCACGAAATTCCAACCGTTGTGCCGGTCGCCCATTGGTTTGTGCCCTCCCAAGCGGCCATTGCGGGTATAGCCCTTGGCCACCTGTACGCCCTTGATGTGGGCGCAGTGGATCCGTTCGCCATAGGTGCGAATAAAGTCGACACCTGAGACGCCTTGCCATTCCATGTGCGAGCAATCGAAATTGAATCCGGCGGCTTTTTCGAAGCCGGCCTTATCGACGGCGGCCAGATAGTCACCTGCGCTCGTGATATCGCCCATGGCCCGCTCGCTGGGATGACACTCCAGGTCAAAGGTCGTGCCGTATTTCAAGCACGCCTGAAACACCGGCGAGAATCGCTCGACAAGCAACTCCAGGCTCACCTCGTAGACATCCGGAATCGGATGTCCGCCCAGCGAATTGGGGAGCGGTGGAAACAGGAACCAGTGGCTCCAGCAGTTGGCCGGTGAGCCGACGAAGCCTGAAACGGGCACCACACGGTCTTCAAGCTTGCCGACGAAATGGGCCAGTCGGACGGCGTTGACCATTGCCGTCGCCGCCTGTTTGCGCGTAACTTCGGCGACGTCATCCGGCACATGGAATGGGTTGTTGCGCGGCGGATTGTTCCCCGCGGCGCGCCACTTGGCATAGGCTTCGACCGATTCGCCACCCAGGAACTGAAGCGTCTTGGCGCTCGGCTCGTCGCCCAGGGCTTGACCCTGTAGGTGTGCGGCAAGTGAAAAGATCTCCATCCCCCGCTTCTTCGCTTTCGCCACGCGTTCCTCAGCATAGGCTTTGGCGCCAGCGTCGTCACCGCAACGTGCGAGGTCGAGTTCCCAACTCGCTTCTTCCCAACCGTCGAAACCGGCATCAGCAATCCAATCAAGCCATTGGTCTTCCGGCACGTTGCCAAATTGTCCCCGTACGAGACCGATCTGGTGGTAAGAATGTTTGCCAGGACGGTGCGAGCTGGTCTGATGGTGGCCCATGGTTTGGTTTCCCCCGCTTCGGTTCTTTTTGGTGGCTGAACCGGGCATCTTATTGGATCAGATGCGAATTGCAAGCGGCGGCCGAACAGGCATCCAACACCCGTTTGGTTCAGCGATGGCAGTCGATGGGCGCGAAGAGTACATTGAAACGAACTGGCTCTGATTCACGTTCGAGTCGTCGACCTTTGAAACAAAACGCGTCGCCCAGAAGTTCGACGGGCAAGTCCGCGAACGGGTCGGATTGAATTACGAAACCGGCGACACATTCGCCGGCTTCAGGAGTCCCGGCCGATGCGCGACGTGTTCCGCGATCACGATCATCAGAACGGCTACACGGACCTTGGCAGGGCACTTGGACACGTGTCCGGCCGTGTCGGCGGACGGGCGTGCGAGGGCGACCTTAGAGTCGGGTGCCCGATCGAACGGGATCTGGCGAAACAAGAATAGACCCATCGAATTCTGCTTCCCGGCGAACAGGACGCCTCGTTTCAATCCACTGGAGTTAGCCCGACCATGCAACTCGCCAAAATTCGTCTGGCGGACCAGAGCGAAGCCATTGGAGTCGTCGAGGGAGATAACGTTGCCATTCTCGCCGCGTCGGAGACTTTTCCGACGCTGTTTTCCGTTCTGGAAGCACCTGACTCCGAAGCCGTGGTGCGTTCGCTGTTGGGCAATGGTACGCGTTACGCGAGCTTGGCCAGCGTGGAGTTCCTGGCACCGCTCGACGGGCAGGAAGTTTGGGCGGCCGGCGTTACCTACAAACGCAGCCAAGCTGCCCGGATGAAAGAGTCGGAAGGCGCCGCCGTATTCTACGATCTGGTCTATACGGCGGATCGACCAGAGTTATTTCTCAAGGCAACTCCGCACCGCGTTTCGGGCCCAGGGCAGGGGGTGCGAATTCGTCGCGACGCGAAATGGAACGTGCCCGAGCCAGAACTGGCGCTGGTGCTCAATTCCCGGATGCAACTCGTCGGCTTTACGATCGGCAATGACATGAGCTCCCGAGACATCGAGGGAGAAAACCCCCTCTATCTTCCCCAGGCCAAGGTCTATGACGCATGTTGCGCACTTGGCCCAGTGATCACTCTGGCGGCATCAATGCCACGGCCAAGTGAAGTTGGCATCGAGCTGTCGATTGTCCGCGGCGGCGAGGTGACATTTGCCGGCACGACCTCCATCGGTCAGATGGCGCGATCGTTCGACAATCTGATCGGATGGCTGGCACGCGACAATTCTTTTCCGCAGGGCGTCATCTTGTTGACCGGCACCGGAATCGTGCCAAACGATGACTTCACGCTCGAACCGGCCGACGTGGTGAACATCTCGATCACGGGAATCGGCACTCTCTCCAATCCAGTCGTACGAGCAGGGCAAGGCTCACCAGCCGCATAAGACCGTGCAAGCGCCGATCTTGGACGGCCATTTGTTGGGGTGCGGCGAACTCAGCCCCGCGTCAGGCGTATAATTGATAGAATGGGAACGTGAGTTGAGGTCTTCGCGTTCGGAGGAGAGGTGGGTTTTTTCTATCTTTTCGCTAGTTCCCGGTTCCGGGGACAACCGTCACGGTCACCACAACCGTCGGCGTTAAAGCCAGACCACACAATGGTTTGCCTTTAGCATGCCTTGCCTGGCCGGGCGCATCGGGAGGTTCGTCACCGGCGCTAGGACCGGAGTGCTCGCTACGACTGGAGAAAGTTTCTAAAGTCGCCCCCCTCCGTGAATCGAAACTAACTTCGGAAGGTTTGTTCCGCCAGCGACTTTTAACGGGAGTTGGCGGGGTGAGCTGCAGGGGGGACCTGCCGCAAGACAAGTTCTGTTTTGCTCACAGCCATCGGACTCGGCGAATGTCGAACCGCTCGGCTGCACGCGCATGCCCTCCCCGTATCCGAAAGCTTGTGTCAAGCCGAGAAGTTCGGCCCGACGAGGAAAGTTCAACCATCCATGAAACGATGGGCAAGCTTTAAGGCTTGCGAATTTTCATCGACGCTCAAGCGCACCGGACTGCCGATGACTGAAACGAGGCTCGGATCAGAAGGACCTGAACCACGCCCCGGAGAAGCGATTAATAACGTCATGCCCCGACCCAGATGTTTGCGGAAGGCCGGTTGCCCCCACAACCGGACCGAAGGAACGGACCAAAGGCCGAACAGCCGCAAGCAAGGGGCGATTTTGCTCCGCGGGCCATCCCCGGAGTTGAGTTCCCACAACAGCGCGAGTCAATTGGAGAGCCTGCGATGAAGGTCTTCACAACGGGTCAGGTCGCTAAGATCTGTAAAGTTGCCCCACGTACGGTAAGTAAATGGTTCGATTCGGGTCGGCTCAAGGGATACCGCATCCCCGGCAGCCAGGACCGCCGAATTCCGCGTGAGTATTTGATCCGGTTCCTCAAAGAGCACGGCATGCCCTTGGGCGACCTCGAAGACGAGGCCATGGCCAAGGTATTGCTGGTCGGCCAAGACCAGGTGCTGATTGAGAACCTGAAGCAGAAGTTGCCACTCGACCGCTCGTTCAAAGTGGCCGTGGCCGCCAGCGGTTTTGAGGCTGGCATCCAAGCCGAGAGCTTCCATCCCGACTGCATTATTGTCGACTTCTCGATCGGCCGTGTCGAAGCCCTGCAGATTTGTCAGAATCTGCGTCGCAACCCCGAGTATGCTGACACGATCCTGATTGCCCTGTTGCCGGACGACGGCAGCTCGATCAGCTTCGACCGCTCGAGCATCAACGAGACCTTCAAGAAACCGTTTGACGCCGCCCTGTTGGCCGAGCGAATCCGGACCTTGATCGGTGCTCGCAAAGAACTCGTCTAAAGCGGCGCAGACTCGCCGGGCTTCTGGGCGCCCAAGACTCGCCACCAACCCGTCGCGGATGACCCCCGCGACGGTTTTTTATGCGCCGACGGTGAACGACATCCTGATCCGCTCACCGGCCTGCTGCACGCGCGTCCCTGTCGTGCTTTACGCCGCAAAGTGACGGCGGTCAAAAACTCCGAACTTGCACGGTCCTGTCGCCGCACCTCTCGACGGTTTGCCCTGGAATTCTAGAATAGGGGTCTGATTTCCGCATTGCCCAGTGGGGGTTCGGGTTGCAAGCAGTGATGCGGCGGCCCTGGCTGCGGTTAGTACGCCAGTTCTCGACCGTTGACGATCTATGAGCGAATTGACGCACTTTGACGCCGAGGGGGCTAGCCGTATGGTCGACGTGGCCGCCAAACCCGTCACCCAGCGAATAGCCACGGCCAGTGGTCGGGTTCAGATGGAGGCGGCAACGCTATTACACATTCGCGACCGCAAAGTCACCAAGGGGGACGTGCTGGAAGTGGCGCGTTTGGCTGGAATTTTGGCCGCCAAGCAGACGGCCGGGTTGATTCCACTATGCCATCAGGTGCCGCTGGACGCGGTGGAAGTGGTGTTCGCCTTTCCGGATGACACGCATGTTGCAATTTCGGCCACGGCCAGGGCCACGGCCCGCACAGGCGTCGAAATGGAGGCGCTCGTTGCCGCAAGTGTCGCGGCGTTGACGATTTATGACATGTGCAAGGCAGTCGATCGTGAGATGGTGATTGAGCAGGTGCAATTGGAAGAAAAGTCCGGTGGCCGAAGCGGCCATTTTCGCCGCGCATCGCAGGGAGCTACCGGTTGAGTGGGCTGGCTAGGAAGGAACTTCACTCGATGAAGCAAGCGATCCGCGAGCAAGACGCTTTGGCTCGTCACTGGAAACATCTCTATGCACCGATCGCCGACGAACTTGCGGCGTCGGAGGATTTACTTCGCGGAGAATTAACCAGTGACGACCCGTTTGTCGACAGCCTGGTAAAGCATGCCTTTCGACTGGGCGGCAAACGCTTGCGGCCGGCCCTGGTGTTGCTCGCGGGCAAGGCCGTTGGCGTCCTTTCACGCGACCACGTCGTGCTGGCGGCCGTCTTGGAGATGATCCACACCGCCACGCTTGTCCATGACGACGTGCTCGATGAGGCCAGCCTCCGCCGACATCGCGAGACCATCAACGCCCGCAGTGACAATGAGGCCAGCGTGTTGGTGGGCGATTTCCTGTTCACGCATTCGTTTTATCTGGCGAGCTCACTCGAAACGACTTACGCCTGTCGCACGATCGGTCGGTCGACAAACATCGTCTGCGCCGGCGAACTTCGACAGATCAACAGCCGCGGCAATTTCGATCTCACCGAGGCGGAATACCTGTCGATCATCGAGGCCAAGACAGCGGAACTTTGCGCTTGTTGCTGCCGGCTGGGCGGACACTATGCAGGCGCGGCAATTGCAACTGAAGACGCGCTCGACCGCTTCGGCCGGTGCCTGGGGATTGCTTTTCAAATTGCCGACGACATGCTCGATCTCGTCGGCGATGAGGATTCGATGGGCAAGAGCCTTGGCACCGATCTGGAAAAGCAAAAGCTCACGTTGCCCTTGATTCGGCTGCTCTCCCAAAGCACCGCGGATGAACGGGCGGAGATTCGCGAGTTGCTTTCCTCGCCAAGTCGAGCCGACCGTAGCCAAATCAAGCTCTGGCTCGAGCGCGGCGACGCCTTGGCGTACGCCCGCGAAACGGCTCGGTCTTATGCCGAACAGGCGCGTGCCGAAACGACACAACTGCCGTCGGGAGAAGCACGCGATGTGCTCGCGGCGTTGAGTGAACTGGTCGTCAGTCGACAAGACTGAGCAGAGCTCAACATGATGCTTAGTTCTGGGCAATATGTCCCGGAGGATTGGCCCGTTTGGCCATCATCTCGTCGAGTTCGTCGACGAAATCCTGGACATCCTTGAACTCGCGATAGACACTGGCGAACCGCACGAACGCCACCTGGTCGAGCTTGCGGAGGTGCTGCATCACGAGCTCGCCCAGCATCGTGGAGGGCACCTCCGGTTCGCTGCTGGCGTGGACTTCTCCTTCGATGGCCACCACGATCGATTCGATCTGTTCATCGCTGATCGGCCGCTTCCAGCAGGCCTTTTCCAACCCTTCGCGAATCTTCTGTCGATCGAACGGGGCACGCGTGCCATCTTTCTTGATCACCTTGATTGATCGCTCTTCGCTGCGTTCGAAGGTGGTGTACTGCCGGCGACAGGCCAGGCACTCCCGGTGTCGGCGGATGGCAAAGCCGCCTTCGCCAATCTCGGTTTCCACCACGCGGTTGGAATCCTCGTGGCAGAAAGGGCATCTCATCGGGTCGTCGACGCGCTCGTACGTGTTGTAACGTGCCTGACAGGCAAGACATTCGCGCCGCCGGCGAATGGCGAAGCCATCCTGGCTGGCTCGCGAGTCAATCACGCGATCGTTGTCGACGCCACAACTGGGACATTTCATGGAATACTCGCGCGCGTGCGAGCCAAATACTAAAATGTCGGCAAGTCGCCTCCCTAGCCGAGAATTTTGCCACCCAAACACCGTTCATGATAACAAGAACGGCAGAGCCGAATAGCACCGCACCCCCGATTTGAACATGCGTTCGCGGCAAGATTCGCACATGGTGAGCGAATGATTCAAAGTGTCACGGTGCCTGCGGCCCCCGGGGCGACGACGATGCTGTCTGGAATTGGGCACCGCCACAGCGCTATAATGGCCGCGCAACTGGAACTACGCTTGAATGCCCCGTTCGCACCCTATCGGCGGAGATCGATCGAGTATGAATTGCCAGGTCTGTAACGCGGAAGCATCGCCCGGATCCGTTTTTTGCCCGCAGTGCGGTGCCAAACTGCAAACTTCCGGTTTCGACGAGCCGCCGGTTACCACGCAAGAAGCGGCCATCCGATCCTCGGCGTCTGCGCCGAGTGCCAGGCAGTCGTCCAGTGGGCGTTCGCGCGACGTTCCCGAGGAAACGTTGTGGGAGGGCACCTACTCCCCAAAGGCGATGCTCGGCACGATGATTCTCTGTGGTTTGGCGAGTCTGGCTCTGCTCGTGATTGCCATCGGCTTTTCCACATCGGCAGCGCTGACCTGGATTCTGCTGGCGGCAATCGTGGGGGTCTGGGGGGTTGCCGCCGTGCGACTGGCCGCGAATCGCCTGGGCAAGAGCTATCGGCTCACGAACCAGATGCTCTATCACCGCCAAGGAGTCCTCAATCGCGTCACCGACCGAGTCGAACTGATCGAAGTCCATGACGTCACTTGGTCGCAGGGGCTGTTCGAACGCGCCGTCGGTGTCGGTACGATCATCATTTCATCAGCCGACCGAACTCACCCGCGGTTGCCTCTCTCGGGCATTGAAAACGTCGAGTCCGTGGCCGGTGAGATCGACAAGGCGCGGCGAGCCGAGCAAGTCCGCCGCGGCCGACGGATTGACTTCAGCAATATCGATGGGCAGACGTGAATCATCGGCACTTCTGTGCGAAGTGGCCAAGCAACGACTCTATTCGTCCTTTTGCGCACCGTTCACTTCGGCGGCGGCAGGTTGCACGTCGCTGGCTTCGGCGCTCCAGTCGCGGCGCTGACGGCTGCTAGGAATGTCCATTGCCTTGCGATACTTGGTCACGGTACGGCGGGCGACCGTCAAACCATGCTTGCCGAGCTCGCGAACCAACTCGTCGTCGCTCAATGGGTGTTGCTTGTTTTCGTTGTCGATGATTTCCTGGAGCTTCAGCCGCACCGTGTCCCAGGCCACTTCCTCGCCGTCGGCGCTCACCGTGCCGCCGCAGAAGAACCGCTTGAGCGGGAAGATGCCCCGCGGCGTCTGAATCCATTTGTCGTCCACCGCCCGGCTGACCGTGGTCACGTGCACGCCGACCTTGTCGGCAATTTGCTGCATTTTCAAAGGCTCGATCGCTTCCGGGCCCTTGCTGAGGAATTCCGTCTGGTGATCGACGATGGCCTGGGCCACGCGCGTCAGCGTGTTGCGGCGCTGCTCGATCGACTCGATCAGCCACTGGGCCGAATTGATCTTGCGCTTGATATATTCCCGCGTTTCGGCGTTGGCCTTATCGCTCATTAGGATGTTGCGATAGGTGGGGCTGATATAGAGCTTCGGTGTGCGGCCATCTTCGAGACGCACGCGATATTTGCCGTCGTCGCCCAGTTCAACAAACACGTCGGGAATGACGTTCGGCACGAACACTTCACCGAAATTCGCGCCAGGCTTGGGGTTTAGCTTCCGCAACTCTCCCAGAGTCTGTTGAATCAGCGCGATCGAGTACCCCGTTTTTCGTTCAATGGCTGGCAGGCGATTGTGTTCCAGGTCTTCCAGATGGCTGGAGATAAGCGTCTTGAGTTGTTCGTAGTGTGGCATGCCCGCCGTGAGTTGCAGCAGCAAGCATTCTCGCAAGTCGCGCGCGGCGACGCCTGGTGGGTCGAGCTTCTGCACGATGGCCAGTGCCCGTTGCGCAAGCGCCAATTGCTCCGGCGCCGCGTTAGGGTCGATGAGGTCCTCAAGGCGCGATTGCAGATAACCGTTGGCGTCGAGGTTGTAGATGATGCGATCGCACATCGATCGCAGATCGGCGTCAAGATTGAACCAACCCAGCTGATCGTGCAAATAGTCTTGCAGCGATTGCGGCCGGGCCACCATGTTGGCCATGGCGTCGTGCTTGCGAGCGCCCTCTTCTTCCACGCGCGTGCTCGACGGTCGAGTCCGTTCCTCGAAGTGATCGGGAAACTCCTCATCCATATTGAGCAGTCGCTCGAAATCCTCTTCGTTGTTTTTGCCCTCGTCGACGACTAATTCACGCTCCTCTTCCGTTGGAGCGTTTGGATTCTCGGCGTCGATCTGTTCCTCGGGTAGATCGCTATCTTCCTCGGTCAAGTCCAAGACAGGATTCTCTTGGATCTCCTGCTCGATGCGTTCCTGCAAGGCCATGATCGGCAGCTGCAGGATTTCCATCGATTGGATCATGCGGGGTGCGAGCACCTGCTTCTGAACCAATCGCAACTCTTGACCGAATGAAAGTCGCATAACGCCCGCGTTGTTTCGGCTAAAACTGGTGTTGTTCGATCTAAAACTTCTGACGGCCCGCCAGGGCGTCGGCCAGTATCTCTTTGTTAGCAAATTCTAGCACGCTGCCGCTCGTGATGCCCCGAGCCAATCGCGTGATCTCCAGCGGCATTCCGGCCAATAAGTTCGAAATGTAAAGTGCCGTGCCGTCGCCTTCCAGGGTCGGATTGGTGGCCATGATCACTTCGCGAAAAATGCCTTGCCGGACCCGTTCCACCAGCGGCTCGATGGTCAGGTCTTCCGGGCCGATGCCTTCCAGCGGAGCGATCCGTCCGAGCAGAACGTGGTACAATCCGCGGTAGGTTCCCGGCTGTTCCAGAGCGATCAGGTCGCGAGGTTGTTCGACGATGCAAAGCTGACTGCGATCGCGTTTCGGGTCGCGACAGATCTCGCACTCGTCCTGCTCTGTGAGATTATAGCAGTTCCGGCAGTAGCGGACGTTTTCTTTTACGTGGCGAATGGCGTCCGAAAGGGCCAACGCCTCCGATTGGTGGACTCGGAGAATGTGGTAGGCCAGCCGCTCGGCCGATTTCTTGCCGATCCCCGGCAGCTTTGCAAACTCCTCCACCAACTTGGTTACCGATTCGCTGATCAAGCTGTAATGTCCTGCGAATTGTTCATAGGTCCGTTGCCGATCTGGTCCGATTCCCGGCGCCATTCGGCGGCTAACTATTTTGGCATCGCGCGCCCATTAAGAGGTTGGCGGCTCTGCGTCACCCCCCGAAAGTTGTGACAGCATCGAGTTGAGCCCCGGCATGTCGATCCCTTCGGTGAGCGATTTCATTGCCTCGGCGTGAAGCTCCTTACTTTTCGCCACGGCCTGATTCACGGCCGCCGGAATCAGATCCTCTAGCAACTCGCGATCGCCACCCGTGACCAGCGACGGGTCGATCCGGCAGGCCAGGACTTCCCCCAACCCGTTTACGTCAACCGTTACGAGCCCGCCGCCGGCAGATCCCTCGGCCCGCTTCGTCTTCAACTCCTCGGTAAGCTGCTTGAGGCGTCCGCCCATCTGCTGGGCCTGTTTGAGCATCGAACCAAGGTTCGCCAATTTGCCGAGTCCTTCAAACACGCTGCATCGTTCCTTTCGAATGGCGTATCAGCCAGGTTCGCTTGGTTCTTCAATACGGACCACGTGGGCGTCGAACAATTCAGCCGCGCGGCGGATCATCGGTTGGTCGGCTACCTCGGCCATTCGCTGGCGCTGCGGCACGGCTCGCTTAGGGGAAGAACTCGATTTCGGATCATCCGCGAGCGTGGTGAATTCGAGTTTGACGCGGCCGCCAATAATCTCGCCCAGCACTCGTTCAAGCTGCGCCAGTTGCTCGGCCCGCTCGCAGAACGTTCTGCAGGAATTATACTTCGCGCGAAAAGCAGCGACCAGACGACCGTCTCCAGGGGCAGCTACGCTTTCGCAAAGCGACGCGTTTTCGGCCAACAGACCTTCGAGACTTGCCAGCGCTTGCTGCCATACCTGCTGAGCGTTCCGGCTGGTTAGATTCGTCTCGCGGTGCGGCGCGACCGTTGGTTTCCGAGGCGACCTGGGGGCCATCGTCTTTTCGCTGTTCAGCTTTTTTTTTTGCCGCAGCGGAAGACCCGGCCGATGAAGCGTGCCGGCTGGCAGCCACGGACGTTCTGCTGTCTGTGTCCGCTGGAGAGCCGCTTTGCAAATCGGCGATCAAATCTGCCAATTCGTCAAGACGTTCCAAGCTCGCAATTCGCACCAGCGCCATCTCCGTCAGCGTACGGCCCTGCGTGGTGTACCGCAAACGCGACAAGGTGTGGTCGAGGATCTGCATGATCGCCAGAATCGTTTCCAATCCCGTTTCGCGTCCGGCCGCGACGAATTCGTCATAACGACCTGGTGCGGCGTGCATCATCGCGTCGGACGGGCAACCGACAGTCGCCAGCATCATATCGCGAAAGTAACCCAGCAGTTGTTCGAGCAATTGTCCGACGTCGACGCCCTCGGTGGTAGCAGCGTCGAGATCGGCGATTGCGCCAGCGGCGTCATGCGCCGAGAGGTGTTCCACGAGCTGCGCCAGCCGCGCGTCGCCGGCCGTCCCCAGCATCGCATGCACATCCTGGGCGGTGATGGTCTCGCCGCCCAGCGCCAGCAACTGTTCCAGCAGTGACTGGCTATCACGCATCGAGCCGCCGGCACGTCGCGCCAGGATGGCCAGCGCCTCGGCTTCGGCGTTGATTCCTTCGGCGGCCACGATCTGCGATAGCCGCTCGACGATGGAAGCCAAATGGATGCCGGCGAAATCGAACCGTTGGCAACGCGACAGAATCGTGACCGGGATCTTGTTCGCTTCCGTCGTGCAAAAGATGAACTTCACATGCTCGGGCGGCTCTTCGAGCGTCTTGAGCAAGGCATTGAAGGCCTCGCGAGTGAGCATGTGCACTTCGTCAATGATATAGATTTTAAACCGCGCCCGGCTAGGGCGGATGTTGACGTTTTGCCGAAGCTGACGGATCTCGTCGATGCCTCGGTTACTGGCACCGTCAATTTCCAACACATCGACATCGCTGCCCGTGCTGATGCTGCGGCAGATGTCGCACTGATTGCAGGGAGTGGCCGTGGGGCCCTGTTCGCAATTGAGGGATTTGGCCAGGATCCGAGCGGCCGACGTCTTGCCCACACCCGCGCGCCGGTGAACAAGTAGGCGTGCCCGACGCGGTTGGCCGCGATGGCCCCCTTGAGCGCCCGTGCAACGTGATCTTGCCCGATGAGCTCGTCGAACGTCTGCGGGCGGTAGCGACGGGCCACGACGACGTATTCGGCCTGTCGCGGTGGAAGGCCGTCCAGCGCGAGCGGTTTGTCCGTCGGTTTAACGGGGGGTACGGCCATCTTGGCGTGGCTCAGGGCCGCTTGCGGAAGCGGCCGGTTTTAATTTCAGCGGGCCATGCACTGCAATCCATTGGCCCGAAAGAGGTTCGGCCTCCGATGAGAGACCCGTCGCACAAAGAGATGACTGCTTATGGCTGCTGACTTTCGTCCCTGACCAGGTTCACAGGTCCCCATTGCGAGGGCCTCTCATCGGAGGCCGAAGCGGAAAAACGTCACGGCTATTCTTACGCACGCGAGACAGTTCGTCAAAGGCTCCGTTTTTCATCGCCAAAAACCTCCCGGAGCACGCCGTGGCCCGTTCCACTGACCGAGTTCCGGTCAGCCGAATGGACGTCATCCGGCCGTAAGGGTTGCCCTGCCCCCACGACCGGCCAGTTGGTCGGCTGACTTGAATTAATTTCTTGCAAGTAAGGCGTTTGGCGCAATCGACCGTTCCGCCACCGCGTAGAATATTACGTGGCGACAAGAAACGGGGCGGTTGAATAAGGACATACGCAATGAAAGTCGCTAATCGGTTTTTGGTCGCCTTGATGGCGACCCTCTTATTGTTGCCGGCGACGTCGGCACTGGCGCACGGTGGTGGCCATGGCGGCGGCGGTGGCGGCCATGGCGGCGGCGGCCACGGCGGTGGAGGCTTCCATGGCGGTGGTGGGTTCCACGGCGGTGGTGGGTTCCACGGTGGCGGCCACAGTTTCGGTGGAGGCGGCCACAGCTTCAGCGGCGGCCATAGTTTTCATGGCGGTTCTTCCTTCTCGCGTGGTGGTTCGCCGTCGTTTTCGCATGGCGGATCCTTTTCGCGCGGTAGCATGCCGTCTTTCTCGCGTGGTGGGTCCTCGTTTTCTGGTGGTTCGCTGTCGGGTGCTCGCGGCTTCTCCGGAAGTCACAATTTCGGTGGCGGTTCCAACTTCGTGCACCGAAACTTCAGCGGAAACACGCATCCTGGCGGTAGTTCGAACTTCGGGACGTTCTCGGGCAACCGTTCGTCCTTCGGAAATCGGACCTCCAGCATGAGCTCGTTCGCGCGGGCCAATTCGTTCAGTGGCTCACGGCACACGCCGGGCAATAACTTCGTCGGCCGCAACTTCAATAGCACCGGGAGCCTGGCCAACGGCGCACGACAAAGCTTCCGGTTCCCATCCAATTCGGGCGGTGGAAACTTCGCGCACCATGGCCACCAGGGTGGAAATTGGAACGGTGGGAACTGGAACCATTACGGTGGCTATGGCCACCACGGAAACTGGAACAACAACTGGTGGGGCCGGAACAATGGCTGGTACGGCTACGGTCGTCGTGGCTATTACCGAGGCTTCTATCCCTATAGCCTGCTGAGCTGGGGCTTCGGATTCCCGTACTATGGTTGGGGTCTTGGCTACGGTTTGGGCTACGGTCTCGGCTACGGAGGTTGGGGCGGTTACGGATATGGCTATGGGTATCCCTACTACGGCTACGCGGGCTATGGTGGCTATCCGTCGACGACCTACATCTATGCCAATTCATCAGGCGCCGCTTCGCAGCCCACACCAACGACGGGTCAACTGGCCAGCGCCGATGATTTTGTCAGCGTTGGCGAACAGGCCTTCCGCACTGGAAGCTACGAACAGGCTCTCCGCGATTGGCAGCATGCGATGGTCGACAATCCCGACAACGGTGCTGTCGTCTTGCTGATGGGGCAAGCGATGTTCGCGCTCGGTCAATACGATGCCGCGGCGAACACCGTGCAGATGGCCATGCAAATGCTCCCGGAAAGCGAGTGGGGCAACGTGGTGAAGAATTACACGCAGCTTTACGGCAATATCGAGGACTACACCAATCAGATTCGTGCCGCCGAAAAAGCCCGCGATGCAAAGCCCGACGATGGGGCCATTCGATTTCTGCTTGGTTACCACTTCGGTTACTTGAATTATCCGAAGCAAGCCGTGCGCGAGTTGGACAAGGCACTTGACATCGAGCCACGCGACGTGGGAGCGCAGAAGTTGCGTGACATATTCGCCAAGCAAGCTGGCATTCCGGCCCGCCCGCCGGCGGCCGTCCAGAATTCCGACCAGCAGCCAAAACTGGACGGCGCGGCTCCCGCTGCCAGCGCACCCGCGGCTCAGCCGAAAACTCCACCAGCGGCTGGAATTCCAGCAGGCACGGACGCGTAGTAATCTACAAACGGGACAACCGTCTCGGGCCACTGTCTCTTACGGGAGGCAGTGGCTTTTTTTTCGGGGGGCAGTGCGCCTAGTTCGGCGCCGTGACCAGCAGCTTTTCGGCCGCTGCCTGGCCAAGGGTCGTCTCGTGGCCATTGACGCGGATGGTCACAATGCCGGCTTCCGGCGTGTTGGCCACGACTTGGCCGGCCACGCCCAGCGGCAGACCTGAGCCACTCAAGAAGCGGAGGAACTCCGGCGACTGATCGATGACGCGCGCGAGTTGGAACGCGTCGCCAACCCTACATTCGGCGAGCGAGTGGGCATTGGGCATTTTTAGCGTGCCATCGGAACGAGGAATAGGGTCGCCGTGGGGATCCGATTCGGGATGGCCCAGGAACGCATCGATGCGGTCGATGAGCCGATCGCTCACGGCATGTTCCATGTGCTCGGCTTCCTCGTGAACTTCGTCCCAGGAGAGATCGAGCGTTTTGACCAGGAACAATTCGATCAGTCGATGGCGCCGTACCGACGCGCAGCGCCAGCGCGGTTCCGGCATTGGTCAACCGCACGCCCTCGTAGGGCGTGTAGGTGACCAGCTTGCTCTCGCTTAGCGTCTTGAGCATGCTGGTCACGGTGCCGGGCGATACGCTCAACGCCGTGGCCAATTGCCCCGTCGCCGCCTGTCCGTCACCCGACTGACAAATCTGAAAAATTGCTTTGATGTAATTCTCAACTGTCAGGCTTGCCAAAACTGCCTCCCGTCCAACCGCGCCATAGGGAAACTCGCGATACGTATAGCAATTGTAGCCCGCGCGAAATAACGCCGCCACGCCGAGACCAGGGTGCCGGGGCGTTACAATTTCGCAATGTCGTCGGCCGTCGCTGGCCTTTTCCGGGCATTGCATGGGCCAGCGCGACAGGGCATTATGAGCGTGCCAATTGACGGTCAGGTTTTCCGCCGGTAATTCGATGCCCTCCCTGAATCCGCAAGCCGCCAAGCTATGCGACGCTCTATTGGGCGATCGTGAGTTGCTACGTATCAGCCGGCGAAATACGGCCTGCGGCACGCTGCTGGTGGACTGTGGTATCGATACACCGGGCGGGCTCGAAACGGGCCGTCGCCTGGCCGAGATCTGTCTTGCAGGCCTGGGAAGCGTCCAGTTGGTCCCCTCGTCGCTCGACAACACGCCAGGGCTGGCGGTTTTGGTGTTCACCGATCACCCCGTGGCGGCTTGCATGGCCTCGCAGTATGCCGGTTGGCGGATCACCGGCAGCAAGTTTTTCGCCATGGGATCGGGGCCGATGCGAGCACTGGCTGCCAAGGAAGCCTTGTTCGAGAAGATTGGGCACATAGAAAAGGCGGACCGTGCCGTGGGAGTGCTGGAGACTCGGCAATTTCCGCCCGACGACGTTTGCCAAAACCTGGCCGACAGTTGTGGCGTGGCTCCGGAGAAGCTGACGTTGCTGCTGGCTCCGACGGCGAGCCTCGCTGGCACGATCCAGGTTGTGGCCCGCAGCGTCGAGACGGCGCTGCACAAACTGTTCGAATTGGACTTTGATTTGTCACGCGTCGTGAGCGGCTTTGGTACGGCGCCGCTGCCTCCAGCATCGGCCGACGACCTGGTTGCAATTGGGCGAACCAACGATGCGATTCTCTACGGCGGCGAAGCAACAATTTACGTTCGCGGCGATGACGCCAGCTTGGAAGCGCTTGGGCCCAAAGTTCCCAGCGGCGCTTCGCCCGACCACGGCCAACCATTCGCCGCCATCTTCGAGCGGTACCATCGAGATTTCTATAAGATCGATCCTCATCTGTTCAGCCCGGCCCGGATTACCTTTTCGAACCTTGATACCGGCCATACTTTTACTTTCGGGCGCACCTTGCCGCGCGTGATTCACGAGTCGTTTGACCTCCGCCACGCTGCGCACTTAGCAGCGTTGGAGACGCGCCCGATGCACGTCGCAATTCTTTGCTCGCCGAACAGCTGGTATCTCAAGGACTTTCGCCGGGCGTCCGCCGACCGCCACCAGGTAACCCCGCTAGTGTTCCGCGACCTGGCGGCAGAACTTACGCGCGAGGGGCCCTGCTTCACGGTTGCCGGCATCGATTTACTCGACGTGGATGCGATACTGGTGCGCACCATGCCGCCGGGATCGCTGGAGCAGGTTGTCATGCGAATGGACGTGCTGGCCCGGTTGGAGGCCGCCGGCAAAGTCGTAATCAATCCAGCGCGAGCCATCGAAGCGGCTGTCGACAAGTACCTGGCCAGCGCCAAATTACAGGCGGCCGGGCTTCCGACTCCGCCAACGAGCGTCTGTCAATCTGTCGAAACGGGAATGACGGCATTTGAGCGACTCGGGGGCGACGTCGTCGTAAAGCCGCTGTTTGGGGGCGAAGGGCGAGGCATCGCCCGGGTCGGTGACGAGGGGCTGGCGCAACGCACCTTCAGTCTTCTCACCGGTTTGGGGGCCGTGCTTTACGTGCAGCAATTCGTTCCACATGATGGATACGACCTGCGGGTGCTCGTAGTCGGCGAGCGGATGTGGGCCATGCGTCGCCGAAATCCGCTCGATTGGCGAACGAACGTCAGTCGTGGGGCCGTCGCCGAACGGGTCGAATTGCTTCCCGAATGGGCCGATCTGGCGCGCCGTGCCACGGTGGCGATTGGCGCCACGGTAGCTGGTGTCGATCTGCTCCCCGGGCGCGACGGTCAATTGTACGTGATCGAAGTTAACGCCGTGCCAGGTTGGCAATCCCTGTCACGCGTGCTCGACGTGGACGTGGCCCGGCACGTTCTGGATTTTGTTGAGGCGCAGGTCGTCGCGAACTGATCAGCACTGGGGCGAAAAAACTGTCATGACGAAAGCGGCCATTTCTCCGCTGCACTCCAGCCCCACCGATGCTCGGGGCGTGAATGTTGCGCGGCGCCTCGCGGCGATGGCGGCTCGGATGCCAAACGCGGTGGCGATTGCCGTGCCGGGGCGCCGCAGTCGGCGGCAACGACAATATCAATCTTGCTCCTTCCGCGATTTAGAGGAGGAAAGCAACCGGTTGGCCAGCGGCCTTAGGCGTCTGGGGGTGCAACCGGGCATGCGCATGGCCTTGCTTGTACGTCCTGGCCGCGAGTTCATCGCACTGGTTTTTGCGCTGTTCAAGGTTGGCGCGGTGATCGTGTTGATCGACCCCGGCATGGGGCGGCGCAACCTCGTGCGTTGTCTTGCCGACGCCGATCCGCAGGGTTTCATTGCCATTCCGGCGGTGCATGTGGTTCGGAGGCTCTTGCGGGCGAAGTTCGCCCGGGCGCGACTGAATGTGACCGTCGGTCGCAAATGGTATGGGGACGGCGTGACCCTCGACGAACTGCGGGACATGGGTTCCCCCGACACGTTCTGCCACGATACGGCATCGCAGGATCCGGCCGCCATCATCTTTACGACCGGGAGCACGGGTCCGCCAAAGGGGGTCCTTTATTGTCATGGCAACTTCGATCGGCAAGTCACGGAACTAGCCGAGTTCTACGGCATCGAGCCGGGCGAAGTCGACGTTCCCGGCTTCCCGCTGTTTGGGCTCTTCAATTGTGCGATGGGTGTTACCACCGTCGTCCCCGACATGGATCCGACGCGGCCTGCCCGCGTCAATCCTCGTAACATCGTCGAGGCCGTGCACGACTGGCAGGCCACGCAATCGTTCGCGTCTCCGGCTGTTTGGAACCGGGTTGGCCAGTATTGTCAGCAGCGAAACGTTGCCATGCCTTCCTTGCGCCGCGTGATTTCCGCCGGTGCGCCAGTGCCGCCCCACGTGCTTGCGCGAATGAAAGGCTGCATTGCGACTGACGGCGACGTGCATACGCCGTATGGAGCGACCGAAGCATTGCCCGTGGCCTCCCTTTCGGCCAGCGCAATTCTGGGTGAAACGCGGCATCTCTGGCGCAAGGGCGCGGCACTTGTGTTGGCCATCGATTTCCGGGCATCGAATGGAAGATTATTGAAATCAGCGACCGTCCGCTCGCGCGGATCGAAGACGCAGTTGAGCTACCGGCCGGCGAAATTGGCGAAATCGTTGTTCGCGGAGCAGTGGTTACGCAGAAGTACGTAACCCGACGGGAATCGAACGCACTGGCCAAAATCATCGATGGTGATCATACCTGGCATCGCATGGGCGACGTTGGCTATCTCGACGATGCGGGGCGCTTTTGGTTCTGTGGGAGAAAGGCGCATCGCGTGCAAACGGTCACGGGGACCATGTTCACGATTCCCTGCGAGGCGGTCTACAACCAGCACCCGGCCGTTTACCGATCGGCATTGGTTGGCGTCGGCGAGCCGGGACAACAGCGACCGGTGATCATCGTGGAGCCGTGGCCCGGGAAGTTACCACGTCGACGCCGGGCGCGCCTAACGCTTCTCGACGAGCTCGCGGCGTTGGGAAGTGCCAACCCACTTACAGATGGCATCGAGCACATCCTGATCCACCGATCAATGCCGGTGGACATCCGCCACAATGCCAAGATCTTTCGCGAGCAACTCGCGCCCTGGGCAGCCAGGCGCTTGGGGTGGCAGTGATGCGAGTGCTGGTTACCGGCGGAGGTGGCTTTCTTGGTCGCGCTATCGTCCAACAACTTCTCGGACGCGGAGATGAGGTGCGCAGTCTGGCCCGGGGCGCCTATCCAGAACTTGCAAGGTTGGGCGTTGAATGCGTACAGGGCGACGTTCGAGACCCAGCTTGCGTGCAGGCCGCTTGTGCCGATCGCGACGTCGTGTTTCACACGGCGGCTCTGGCGGGCATCTGGGGGCCTTGGAACGAATTCCACGTTGTCAACGTTCTTGGTACGCGGCATGTGATCGAAGGCTGCCGTAAGCAAGGCGTGCGAAAACTCGTCTACACGAGCAGTCCCAGTGTCACTTTCGATGGCCAGCCGCAAGAGCGGGTCGACGAAAGCGTCGGCTATGCGAGCCGGTGGCTGTGCCACTACGCGCAAACCAAGGCACTGGGCGAACAGGAGGTCCTGGCCGCAAACGAACACGGCCTCTCCACGTGTGCCTTGCGACCGCATTTGATCTGGGGGCCGGGCGACCAACATTTGGTTCCGCGACTGATCGCCCGAGCTCGAAGTGGTCAATTGCGACGGGTGGGAGATGGCGCAAATTTGATCGATATGGTCTACGTCGACAACGCGGCCGCGGCCCACATCCAAGCCGCTGATCGTTTGGCTGCTAATTCACCGGTTGCCGGACAGGCGTATTTCATCAGCCAGGGATCGGCGGTGAACTGCTGGCAGTGGATCGATGAGATCCTCGGCCTAGCCGGCTTGCCGCCAGTTGCGCGTTCCATTTCGCTGTCCGCGGCGTGGAAAATCGGCGCCATGATGGAACTCGTTCATCGCGTCTTTCAAATCCAAAGCGAGCCCCGGATGACGCGCTTTCTGGCGGCCCAATTGGGAATGTCGCACTATTTCGACATTCGCCGCGCGCAGCGAGATTTTAACTACGCGCCGCGCGTTTCCACCGAAGAGGGGATGCGCCGACTTGGCATGACCTTGAAGTCAGGTTCGCACGCTTAGGTAAAGTCGCGCGGGCTCCACCCGCGCGCTTTGTAAAGCAAAGTTTGATGGGCCGTTTCTTCGCACGTCCACCCGCCCCGCATGGCCTTGCGAACTGCGTCGTAAAGAGGTAGCCTCAAGGGTTTCACAGATCCAATCTAACGTGGTGCGGGCAGTCGACTTGGCAAGAATTCACTTCGATCACGGAGTAGCCGCGCAATGATTGCGACATTGCCTCAGCACGAGCGTCCCGACGCCCAGCGAATTGTTATCACTGGCATCGGTCTGACCTCGCCCAACGGGAACTCGTTGGGGGAGTTTCGCGAGAGTCTCTTGGCGGGGCGTAGTGGCGTGTCGCCTTACGAAATTCGCTATGTCGGTCCAACGCTCGCCGGCGTTTGCACGTTCGACGATCTGCGTTACCAGAAGAAAAAAGATCTCCGTCGCGGAACCCGGGCCGGCAGCGTGGGGATCTATTGTGCTCGAGAAGCAATTGGCGATGCCGCGCTTGATTGGGCGAACGTCGACAAGTCGATGGTGGGCGTCTACGTCGGGGTCACGGAACACGGCAACGTCGAAACCGAGAACGAAATCTACGAGCTGCGAGGGTTCGACTATGACACGAAGTTCTGGTCGCACCACCACAACCCGCGCACCGTGGCGAATAACCCCGCCGGCGAGATCTCACTGAATCTGGGCATCACGGGGCCGCACTATACGGTGGGGGCTGCCTGTGCCGCCGGCAACGCCGGTATCATTCAGGGCGTGCAAATGTTGCGGTTGGGCGAATGCGATCTGGCACTTGCCGGAGGGGTTTCCGAAAGCGTTCGCACGTTCGGTATCTTTGCCAGCTTCAAGAGCCAGGGCGCTCTGGCCTCGCACGTGGATCCCACCAAAGCTTCGCGGCCATTCGATGTCGAACGCAACGGCATTGTCGTTTCCGAAGGTGGTTGCCTGTATGTGCTCGAGCGGCTTTCGGATGCCAAAAGGCGCGGCGCCAAGATCTACGGCGAAATCGCCGGTTACGCCATGAACAGCGATGCCAGTGACTTCGTGCTGCCCAATGCCGAGCGGCAGGCCGAGTGCGTGCAGAAGGCGCTCAAGCGTGCCGGTTTGGGTCCCCAGCAAGTCGACATCGTCAGCACCCATGCCACCGGCACCAGCAGCGGCGACGTGCAGGAATGCGCGGCCCTGCGTCGCGTGTTTGGCGACTCGCCCGGAACGCTGTTCAATAATGCCAAGAGTTTTATTGGCCACACGATGGGAGCCGCCGGCGCTCTCGAATTGAGTGGAAATCTGCCGGCCTTTGCCGACGGCGTGTGTCATCACACGATCAATGTCGACACGCTCGATCCCGAGTGCGCCCTCACGGGCCTGGTGATCCGGGAGCCGCGAGAGAAGAAGCGGGTGGACGTCATCCTGAACAATTCATTCGGCATGCTGGGCATCAATTCCGTCGTCATTGTCACGCGCATCTGAGAGTGTTTTTCACGGAGTAAAGACGGCATGAGTCCCGCCGAAATCAAAGAAACGGTCCTTGAAATCCTGGAGGGCATCGCGCCCGACGAGGACTTGAGCGGCCTGAAAGATGACGTGCCGCTGCGCGAGCAGCTTGAGCTCGATAGCATGGATTTTCTGGACATCGTCATGGAGCTTCGCAAACGTTATCGCGTGCAAATTCCGGAAGATGACTACATTGAATTGGCGACGATGAACAGCACCGTCAACTATCTCACGCCACTGATGAAAGACCTACAAAAGGCATAGCGCATACCGCGTCTCGAATCCCTCTCCGAGCACGATTGGCTCGGCCGTCCTTCAACGAACCGCCGCCCCTGGTCCACGCGTTCATGTCCACGTACGACACGATCATCATCGGCGCCGGCCTCTCGGGTCTAGCCGCCGGCATCCGACTGGCATATTACGATCAGCGAGTTTGCATCCTCGAACGCCATACCACGATTGGCGGGCTGAATTCGTTCTATCGGCTGGGTGGCCGTAATTTCGACGTCGGGTTGCACGCCGTCACGAACTTCACGCCGAAGGGGGCTCGCAAGGGCCCCTTGGCCCGACTGCTTCGTCAGTTGCGGTTTCATTGGGAAGACTTCGCCCTCACGCCGCAGATTGGTTCGGCGATTGCGTTTCCGGGTGTAACGCTGCAGTTCAGCAATCAGTTCGAGCTGTTTCGTTCGGAAGTACACCGGGCTTTTCCGGCCGAAAAAGACAACTTCGAAAAGTTAACCGCGGCCGTGATTGACTACGACGACCTGGACGGCGATTTGGCCAATCAATCGGCCCGTTCGATCGTGTCCCAGTGGATTCGCGATCCGCTGCTGATTGACATGCTATTCTGCCCGCTGCAGTTCTATGGCGGCGCCCGCGAACATGACATGGACTTTGGTCAATTTTCCATTATGTTCCGCAGCATTTTTCAGGAAGGGTTTGCCCGCCCTTGGGCCGGCATGCGGGAAATCCTTAAGAATCTCGTGCGTCGTTTCAAGCAACTGGGAGGAGAATTACGGTTGCGCAGTGGCGTGCAGCGAATGGAAGTGGACTCTGGGCGGGTCTCGCGCATCGTGCTCGACGACGGCGGCGAGGTGGAGGCCGAACGCATCCTTTCGTCCGCCGGGTTGGTCGAAACGATGCGGATGTGCGAGGCCGGCCCGCCGCGACCGCCAGCGCACGGCCAGCTATCGTTTGTCGAAAGCATGGCCGTGCTCAACTCCGAGCCGCGCGATTTGGGCTGCGATCGGACAATCGTTTTCTACAACGACAGCGATCGCTTCCACTGGCGCAAGCCAGACGAGCTCGTCGACGTTTCAAGCGGCGTAATCTGCTGTCCGAACAACTTCGCCTATGATCAGCCGCTGGGCGAAGGGCTTATCCGCGTTACGGCGCTCGCCAACTATGACCATTGGCGAAGGTTGCCCCCGGACGAGTATCAGGCCGCCAAGCAAAATAGCTACGAGCGAATGATGGCGACGGCCGCCCGTTACGTAGGCGATTTCCGATCTCATACGATCGCTCAGGATGCGTTCACGCCAACCACGATCCATCGCTTCACCGGCCACGAAAACGGTGCCGTGTACGGTGCCCCCGAAAAGCGCAAGAGCGGCACGACGCACCTTAGGAATCTGTTCTTGTGTGGCACCGACCAGGGGTTCGTGGGAATCGTCGGCGCCATGTTCAGTGGTATCTTGATGGCCAATCGGTATTTACTCAATACCGGGACAGACGACATGGAACAGGTCGCCGCGGCCGGCAGCATCGAGATTTGACGTCCAGGCACGGTAGCGCACATGCCCAAAGATTTTCTGCAAGGTGTTCGCGATCATTACGACTGTATCGTCATCGGCAGCGGTCTGGCCGGACTGACCGCCGCCAATACGTTGGCGCACACCGGGCAGTCCGTTCTGCTGCTCGAACAGCACTACAAGCTCGGGGGCATGGCCACCTGGTTCAAGCGGCCCGGCGGGCACATCTTTGATATCTCGCTGCACGGATTCCCCGTGGGCATGATTAAGAGTTGCCGCCGATATTGGACGAGGGAAATTGCCGACTCGATCGTGCAGCTCAAGCACATCCGTTTCGATAACCCCATGTTCTCGCTCACGACGACCTTCAATCGCGAGGACTTCACGCGGTTGCTGATCGAGCGGTTTCGCGTGCCAGAGGGCGACGTGCAGGCCTTCTTTGACACAGCGCGCGGCATGAACTTTTACGACGACCAGTCGACGAGCGTCGGTCAATTGTTCGAGCGGTTTTTTCCGGGCCGCGAGGACGTGATTCGTCTGCTGATGGAGCCGATTACCTACGCCAACGGTTCAACGCTGGAAGACCCGGCCATCAGTTATGGCATTGTTTTTTCGAACTTCATGTCGAAAGGCGTGTTTACGTTCGAAGGGGGGACCGACCGGCTAATCCGCCTGATGCACGATGACTTGATCAAGAGCGGCGTCGATGTACGAATTAAGTGCGACGTCGAAAAGATCCTCGTGCGCGGCGGCCGGGTGGCGGGCGTGCGCGTGGATGGACGCGAAATTGGCGCTTCCGCGGTCGTGTCGAACGCGAATCTCAAGAGCACCGTGCTAGACCTCGTGGGCGAGCAATATTTCGATCCGAAGTTTCGCGACGAGGCCCGTGCCGTTCGACTCAACAATTCGAGCTGCCAGGTTTACATGGCGCTCAAGCCCGGCGTCGAGCTCGACGAGAGCCTGGGCGATTTGCTGTTCAGTTCTACGGCGCCGTTGTTTCGCACCGAGGCTCTGCTGTCGCGCGACATCACCAGCCGCACCTATTCGTTCTACTACCCGCGCACCCGACCGGGGAGCAATCGATCGCTGATCGTCTCCAGCACCAATGCCAGGTTCGACGATTGGGCCAAACTCTCCCGCGACGACTACGAAGCCAGCAAACGTGACCTGGTGGAGACGACACTTCAGGCCATTGCCCGTTATGTGCCCGACATTCGTGAGAAGCTGGATCACGCCGAGGCATCCACGCCGCTTACGTTCCGGCACTACACGCGGCACCTGAACGGTGCCAGCTTCGGTACCAAGTTCGAGGGGTTGGCCGTCAGCCGGGCGATTCCCGAACAGGTGGGTGGCTTGTATCACGCCGGCAGTGTCGGCATCATCATGTCGGGTTGGCTGGGGGCGATGAACTACGGGGTCATCGTGGCCAACGACGTGGACGCCTGGTTAATGAAGTCAAGCACACAGAAAACACTTGCCGCTGCACCATGAGCATTCAAGAAATTCACGCCGCAATCCCGCACCGACCACCGTTCTTGCTGGTCGATGAAATCGTCGAACGCAGTGCAGACCGCATCGTTTGTCGCAAAACCTTTCGCGAAGACGAATGGTTTTTTGCCGGCCATTACCCCACGTTTCCAATCGCGCCTGGCGTTCTCTTGTGCGAAGCGGCCATGCAGGCGGGCGCAATCCTGTTGTCGCAGAGTGCCGAACCGTCGGAAGGGTGCATCCCGGTGGCCGCTGGCATGAACAACGTCCGCTTTCGCCGCATGGTCAAGCCGGGCGACACCATCGAAATGGAAGTCACGCTCACCAATCGTATTTCCAAGGCGTGGTTTCTGTCGGGCCGCGTTTATTGCGGCGGCCAGTTGGCCATGCGGCTGGAATTCACTTGCGCTCTGGCTCAGGCCGAGTAACGCCTCCTGGTGGCACCTTCCATGGCCATCGATTTTCTGCAGCTTGAGGGCAAGACGATCCTGGTGTTCGGGATCGCGAACCGCAAGAGCGTGGCCTACCACGTCGCGCGCGTGCTGGAAGATGCCGGCGCCAAGGTTGTTTACGTTGTCCGCTCCGAAGCACGACGACAGTCGGTCGCCAAGTTGCTCGGCGAGCAGGCCGAAATTCACGTTTGCGACGTCGAGCACCAGGATCAAATCGACCGCCTGCGCGATGACGTGCGACGCGACCACCCCCGGTTGCACGGCCTGGTGCACTCCATCGCCTTTGCCGACTACGGCGAAGGGGCCAAGCCATTCCACGAGACGCCGCGCCATGCATTCTTGCGAGCCATCGACATCTCGTGCTATTCGCTTTTAGCCCTGTCGAACGCGTTTCGCGAATTGCTTGATCGTCAGGCGTCGGTCGTTGCCATCTCGATTTCCACGACACGCATGGCGGCCGAAAACTATGGGTATATGGCGCCGGTGAAAGCTGCCCTCGATTCGTCTCTGGTGTTTCTCGCGAAGTCGTTCAGCCAGTTTTCAGCGGTTCGGTTCAACGCGGTCTCGCCGGGGCTGCTGAAGACCTCGGCCTCGGCCGGCATTCCTGGATATGTCGAAAGTTACTTGTACGCTGAGCAAGTTACGCTCCGCAAGCAGGCCGTTCAGACTGCCGAGGTGGCCAACGTCGCGGCCTTTCTACTGAGTCCGCGGTCCAGCGGCATCAATGCTCAGCAACTCGTCGTCGACGCCGGGATGAGCGTCAACTATTTCGACCGAGACCTGGTGCGGCGGGCGATGGGTAGCGAGTAACCGTTTGCGAGAGCCTGCATTGGGCCACCAGGCCTGCTCTCGATCGTCTCCCGCGGTATTGCGCCCTCCAAGCTTTCAATACTGTAAGCTCCCGGGCGGTCCTTCTGGCCGAGCATTTTGTGCCCTGCTTTCGTATATTAGAAGGTGCGACACACAACGGACCAACCAGGATGAGGTCGATCATGCGAACCACTTGCAGTGGTCTGTGTGGCGTCGTGTCAGCCGTTGCCGCGTGTGCGTTGTGGGCTGGCGCAACTGTCGCCGCAGATGCAAGTTTTCCCGGCATCGAGCGGCCGACTTCATCGCGGGGTACGATCTGGTCGAAGGCCGGCGTCCGCGATACCGAGGCGGGAAATCTCGTCCACCAAGCGCTCGCCGCCGAAGTCGATGGGCAGCCCGAGCAACGTGCGAAGCTACTTCATGCCGCGTTGCAAGTCTCGCCAGATTTCGCTTCCGCCCATTGGCATTCTGGAGACGTGCGGGTCGGTAAAAAGTGGTTACCGGTGCGCGATGCGGCGGAGTTGGCCAACCGCCAGGGCATTGTCGAACAGTATCGCCAGCGTCGCGACGACGGACACAACACAGTCCGCGATCATTTGGAGATGGCCGACTGGTGCGCCGCGCATGGCCTGCAGGAAGAAGAGCGTTGCCATTTGCTCTACGCGCTACAACTCGATCCGAACGCGCGCGGCGCGATTGGCCGGTTGGGCCTGATCCGACAACAGGGTCAAATCATGACGCGCGATCAATTGCAGGCGCAATTTGAACAGACGCGACAAACGGCACGCAGCCTGGGTAAACTTAAACCGATCCTCGCGCAGATCCGGACTGGCCTCCGCAGCACCAATCCCTTGCGCCGAGGCGATGCCCTCGACAAACTGCAAGGCATTCGTGAACCGGCGGCCATTGCCGATTTGGAGAACATCCTGGCTGGCAGCGATACGAAGGCTGTGCATGCGGCGATCGCGGCCCTCGATGCCATGCCTCAGCAGGCCTCGACGAATCTACTGATTCGTCTAGCGATCTACGCGCAAGACGCAACCGTGCGACGAGAAGCCGCTGAAGCCCTGCAGTCGCGGTCGCTGTTCAGCTACGTGCCGACCATGATGGCGGCGCTCGAATCTCCGATTGAAGTGAATTTCGAGTCGTTCCTACACAACGGCGCTAGTGGTCACCGTCTGACGCTCTATCAACCGGGGCCACTTCGCGACCGGGCATTTATTTCGACCGCCACGCCATCGCGTTCGGTTGAAGTGACCTTCCATCTGAGGCTAGGTTATGTTGACGCCAAGAATCACGGCGAGCCAGACACGTCGTACCAAGATCAAATAATCGCGGCGCAAGCCGAGCATCACAATGCACTGTTTGCCGAATTGAACCAGCACACCACCGAGGCGCTCGCTACGGCGACCCGGCACAATGCAGGAACAGAGCCGGTGGATTGGTGGAACTGGTGGATGGACTACAACGAAATCTATCGACCGCCCTATAAGCCCGTTGAAACGCAAACACGCAATGTGCAAACCGCCGGGCGCGTCCGATACCATTACAACTACAGCTCTTGCTTTGTTGCGGGTACGCCCGTCTGGACATCCACCGGGCCAATGCCGATCCAGGAGATTCGCCCCGGCGACTGCGTGTTGGCGCAGCATCCCGACACCGGCGAACTCGCCTACAAGGCGGTGATCGCCACCACGACGCGTCCCGTCAGCCCCTTGGTTGAAATCCAGGTCGGCAGCGACGTGATCCGCGCTACGCGGGGGCATCCCTTCTGGGTATCCGGAGTTGGCTGGCAAATGGCCAAGCAATTGCAAGCAGGTCAGTTGCTCCACACCACGAGCGGTGGCAAATCAATCGACCGCATCGAGAATCGCGGCCGGGCGCCCTGCTTCAACTTGGTCGTCGCGGACAATCACAGCTATTTCGTCGGAAACGAGCAAATCCTGGTGCACGACAATCTGCTCCGCGACGTGACCACCGCCACCGTGCCCGGCCTGGTAGCGGAGAAGTAACGCATGTTAGTGCTCGCCGAAGAGGTAGGTTCGATGAACACTCTGCCTGCTGGAGAAGTATCTTTCACGACGGGTCCGTGCCGACTGCGTGGACCGATTGGTGCAGCCGGCCAAGCTTGGTCTAAGACGTGTACCGCATTGTTTGGCCTGTGGATTGGTATTGTTTACTCTGTAACCGTCGGTTCGTCGATTTGGGCCAGCTCGGCAGTTCTCGCTGCTGTACCGCCTCATACCCGCCGAGCCGCGCCTGAATCAGCTGTTCCGACTTCGAGCACCGGCACAATTGCGGCGGGTGAACTGGTTCGTCAGGCGCTGGCCGCCGAAGCCGCTGGGCAGCCGGACAAACGTACTTCGTTGCTCAAGCAAGCCCTGAGCGCGTCGCCCGACTTTGCACCGGCACATTGGCAACTGGGCGAAGTGCGCGCCAAGGAGCGCTGGCTTCCGGTCCAAGCGGCCGCCGATCAGGCCGCGCGCGAGGGCGCGGTGGCGGAATACCGCGAGCGTCGCGAGCGCTGTCGTGATACATTCGCGGATCACTTGAAGCTGGCGGACTGGTGTGCCGGGAAGGGGCTCGGCCAACAAGAGCGGCAACAACTATTTCGCGTGTTGGAGATCAACCCCAAGCAGCCCGGTTTGTACCGCAGACTAGGAGTAACTCGTTATCAGGGTCACATCATGTCGCGCGAGCAGGTCCAGCTGCTCAAAGAGCACGCGCGGAACTCCGCGAGCGACATTGCCAAATCAAGAGCTACGTTCGCGCGGATCTACGCCGAACTTCGAAGCGATAAGCCCTTTCGTCGCACGGACGCACTGAAGCGATTGCGAGAGATTCGTGACCCCACCGCCCTGGCTGAACTGGAAAACGTGCTTGCCCACGGTGACGTCGAAGCAGTCAGGGCTGCAATTGCTGCTCTGGAGGCAATGCCGCAACAATCCGCCGCGGACCAGCTGGTCCGCGTGGCAGTGTATGCGCGTCTCCCGTTTATACGGCGTGAAGCGGCTACAGCGTTGCAATCGAGATCCCTGTTTAGCTACGTACCGACGATGATCGCCGCCTTGGAAGCGCCGATTAAGTTCGATTATCGATCGATGTACTACAATGGCGCTTACGGTCACCGTCTGATGCTCTATCAACCTGGACCGCTAAGTGATACCGCGTTCATTTCGAGTACCATTCCCACGCGGTCTATCGGCGAGTCTATTTCCGTGGAGCATTGGTCGAGAACGGTAACAAATACTGCCCTTCCCGACACCACGGCATTTCAGGATCAACAGACCGTTTGGCAGGTGCAGAATCATAACGAAGCTTCCGCAAAATTAAACCAGCGTACACTTGAGGCATTGAGTGTCGCGACCGGACAAGATCTGGGAACCTCTGTCGAGAATTGGTGGAACTGGTGGTTGGATTACAACGAGATCTATCGACCGCCGATCAAGTCGGTTGCAACTCGACAGCGTGAGACACATCCCTATGGACCCCTCATATACCGGCGGTCCTTCTGTTCCTGTTTTGTCGCCGGTACCCCGGTCTGGACTTCAACCGGGCAGATGCCCATTCAAGAGATTCGCCCTGGCGACTGCGTGCTGTCCCAGCACACGGATACGGGAGAACTCAGCTTCAAGCCGGTCCTTGCCACTACGGTTCGCCCACCCAGTCCGTTGGTCGAAATCCACGTGGGCAGTGAAATCATTCGCGCGACTCGGGGGCATCCCTTCTGGGTTTCCGGTGTCGGTTGGCAGATGGCCAAGGAGTTGAAGGCCGGGCAGTGGCTCCACACCACCAGCGGCGGTAAGTTGATTGACCAGGTCGAACACCGCGGCGAGGCCCCCTGCTACAACCTCGTGGTGGCCGACGACCACAGCTATTTCGTCGGAAACGAGCAAATCCTGGTGCACGACAACCTGCTCCGCGACGTGACCACCGCGACGGTGCCCGGACTCGTCGCCGAGAAATAGTCGCCGCACAGCGACGTCTTCTTCAGCCTGCGAAGTGACGTGGCGAGTTCATGGACTGCCACTGACTTGCATGAGCATCAACTCACGACGCTCTCGGTGCGCGGTGCGGCAAATACATCCGTTTGCCAATCGACGGCGAGCATCAGCACGTTGATGCCCGAGCCGATGCCTAGCAGTGCCACGCGATCGCCGGTTTGCAGGTTGCCGCTTTCCGCGGCCTTGGCCAGCGTAATCGGGAGGGCCACCGACCCCGTGTTGCCCAGCGTTTCGTAGGTCGTGAAGTCGCCGGCCGGATCCAACTCCAACGTTTGAAGTAGTAGCTTGCGGTGTGCGCTGCCAACCTGGTGGCAGATTGTTTTGGAAATCGTCTGTCGCGTCCACCCGGTTTCGGCCAGGAAGCCCGCAAAGGCCGCTCGCGCTGCCGTGACTCCCTGTTCCAACAGCTTCTCGCTGTCGGTCTGCATCAGCGGTGCCACCATGCCCCCGATAGACGCGCTGGTGGCCTGCTCTTGCCCGCGACACAGTTCATGACCGACCGAATGCGCCCGAGCGGTGGAAACGACTAGGCGATTGCCTTTGGGGTGGAAGTCCTTGTGGACGAGGAGCACGGCGGCACTGCCTGAGCCGATCGTGAGCGACGCCACGGCGAGCTTCATTTGATCCCGCGTGAGGGTCGACTCGGCATTGAGCGTGCGAATGGTATTTTCGACCAACGGGCGGGCATTCTCGGTTCCAACGACGAGGCCGGCTCGAATTTGTCCGAGTTCGATGAGATTGGCCAGTTGCACGATCCCGTTAAGGATTCCAAGGCAGGCGTTCGACACATCGTAAACCAGGCAGTCGTCCGGCAATCCAGTCGCATGATGAACTCCGCAGGCGGTGGCCGGTTCGAGAAAATCTCGACAAACCGAGCCATGGATGAGCGCGCCGACCTGGCTCCGGTCGATGCCCGTCTGGTCCAACAGGCGATTGGCCGTCTCGATACTTTGCTCGCTGGGCCGCATTCCGGGGGGCCAGAATCGCCGCTCGCGAATCCCGGTCATCAGCTCGAGCCTCCCTTCCGGGAGCCGCAGGCGGCGATATAGGGGCTCTAGCTGGGCTTCCAGCTGCGATGAGGTGACTATTTCCTCCGGCAACGAGTACGCGAGCCCGGCAAGGCAAACATTGGAGTATTTCATATCCCGCCAGATTAACGCAGTCGTAGGAATAGGCCAACCGGTTGTAAAATGGGATTGGACTTGCTTTTCTGACGCGGTAACCGACCGAGAGCGAGGGGTTAGGGATCGCAGGGCGACCAATCGAGCTTTCTGGAAATTGATCCCGCCTTGTTGGCTTTTCCCTGGATTTGCGGGCACACAAATCAGGATCTTGTGCTAGCAAAATACATCGTGGTCAAAATAGTGCGATCCCCTTGTAATTGAACTTGCAGGGCTTAAATTCCTCTCGACTTGCATTCCCCAAGCGGGAAAAAGACACGGCAAAGCCGTAGAGGAGTATTCGAGGCCGAAAAATACCATTACGGAAAATGCTCCGACGCCTGGTCAAAGAGGGGCACGGCAGTCGGCAGTTTTCAACGGCCAATCGATCGCATCAGGGACGATGCGCTGTCTGTCCCAGTGCGCTCACGGGCTGAAAGGGTTTGCACGGCGCGCGTTTTTTCCGCGTCGGCACGTCCCCGGGGCTGCCACTTCTTTCGTGCTTCTGGCGATCAGGTGCTGGAGCGGCCTCGTAGCGTCTTTTTTGCCCTGTTTTCGCAAACGCGACAAAGGAAATGTCGCTAGGAGTGCAAGTATGCGATCGAAGCCACTAATTGGATTGAATGCCGACTACCGAGCCGCCAAGAAGGACGCACCGGCATTCACGTACGTTTGTGCCGGCTACTACGATGCCGTCGTCGAAGCCGGCGGTTTGCCCATCATCTTGCCCCCCGCTAAGGACGACACCGACCTCAGCCGGTTGCTCGACATGCTCGACGGTGTCGTCTTGGTCGGCGGCGCCGACCTTGATCCGCGCCGCGATGGTTATATGCTGCATCCGGCCGTTCGCCCGCTCGATGCCCGTCGCGAAGAGTTCGATCGCCGCTTGATGAAGGCGGTGGCCGAGCGGCGGATGCCGGTATTCGGCATCGGCACCGGCATGCAACTGATCAACGTTGCGCAGGGCGGTACGCTGTTCCTGCACATTCCCGAAGACCTGCCCAAGGCTCTGCCTCACAAGGACCTGATCGACCCGGCTCACCGCCACGGACTCGAAGTCGTGCCTGGAACGCTCATGGAGCGGGTCTATGGCGACGGCGAGATTCGCGTTAACAGCCTGCACCATATGGCTGTTGACGACGTAGCCCCTGGTTTCATGGTGTCAGCTCGCTGCCCAGATGGCGTCATCGAAGCAATCGAAAGCACCACTGATTGGGTGGCCTTTGGCACGCAGTTCCATCCGGAGAGCAATTCGGCCTCGGCTCTGGATCTGCGGATCTTTGAGGAGTTCTTAGTCGGCATTACGGGCGAAGTGCCCACCATGAAACTGGTCGCCTAGCGACCAACGACCAAAGTCGATGTGCTCTTAACGGCGACGGCGCGTGCATCGTGAGCAAGATGCACGCCGCCGCCGCCGTTTCTCAATGCGCTCCTAGATGGGAAGCAGAGGGGTTCAAATCGGTCGCGAAAGTGTTCCCGGCTGGCCCGGCTTCTCGGTGTGCAGTCGGAATCGGTACTTCCGCTACAAGAGCGCCGCGGACCAGAGTTTTTTGAGACTACGCATTAGGGAAACTGCGGAGGGTGCGCGGGGGCTGCCGATATCTGAAACTACCCGGACGGGGCAGACCGCAGCGGCGGCTTGTTTCCCGGCGGTCGAGATCGCGATTGCAGCGATTGGCACTCGAATCGTCCATCCTGATGACCTCCCCGATGAAAGTTGCCACGCCACACTATCTTCTCTTCTCCGAATCCTCCCGGAAGAACGAGCAAGCACAATGGCGCTTCGTCTTGCAATCCGTTGACGGTGCCGAGCAGTTCGAAGCGGCGGACGACGAGCCAGACGTCCAGGGCGACCGACTCGAACTGTTGGCAGTTGTACGCGGGCTCGAAGCGCTCGAGCAACCGTCGAGAGTGACGCTCGTCACGCCAAGCAAGTACGTCAATCGGGGCTTGACGTTCGGGCTTCAAGAGTGGCGGGCCAACGACTGGGAGTGGGAACATTACGGCGAAATGGTGCCGGTCAAGAATCGAGATCTTTGGCAACGCGTGGACCGAGCACTTCGGTTCCACCAGTTGGAATGCCGCACTTGGCGATTCGACTTGCCGCACTCGCCGCAGGAGGATTCCCGTGGACAGGTGGCCCGCGTCCGATCAAAGTCCCGTCGCGACCGCCGTTCGGGCGGTTTTGCAGAGCGCCTGCTGGCGGCGCTGCGAAGTTGGTGGAACACGCAGCGCGGCGCGAGCGGGTTTTGGCCCGCGCTGCGAAATGCCAGGTGTCTGCCCCTAGCCTGGTTCCAATAAGTCCGGCCATCTTTAGGGGTTTCGCGTAGGGTAGGAGATTCCGGCGGATTTTGCGGCTGGACTTGCCCTTCCATGTGCTCAAGAATCAGTAGGAACGAGAGACAGATGACGACCCGCACCACGGTGGAGTTGGACAAGTTGGGCCCGCTGCTAGACGGGCACTACGAGAACCCCTTCGAGTTGCTTGGCCCGCACGAGGTGGTTGCGGCAGGGCGACGGGCGCTGGCCGTCCGAGCCTATTTGCCCGGATCGACGCAGGCCTGGGTGGTTGATCCAGACCATCGGCAGAACCAGCCGATGCGCCGGATCCATCCGGCTGGCGTCTACGAGGCCATCTGTCCGCTCCACAAGCCTGACACGCATCATCGTTATCAGCTACGAGTCGCCGATCAGCGGGGAACCGAACGAACCATGCACGATCCGTACGCCTTTCCACCTCTCTTGTCGGAATTCGACTTACACCTGTTGGGTGAGGGCAAACATTGGACGAGCTATCGGAAGTTGGGTGCGCAGTTGCGCTCGATCGATTCGATCCGCGGCGTAAACTTCGCCGTCTGGGCGCCCAACGCCACGGGCATCAGTGTGGTTGGCGACTTCAACGATTGGGATCCCCGCCGCCACCCGATGCGGAAGCACATTCCTAGCGGCATCTGGGAGCTTTTCCTGCCGGGGCTGGAAGCCGGGACCATTTACAAGTACCACATCCGACAACGCGATCAGGTGTTGGAAAAGGCCGACCCCTACGGTTTTGCCGCTGAAGTTCCTCCGCGCACCGCCTCGAAGGTGGCTGATCTGGAAAGCTACCAGTGGGCCGATACCGAGTGGTTGGCCAATCGCCATCACGTCAACGCCCTGGATGCACCCATGTCGGTCTATGAGGTGCATTTGGGTAGTTGGAAGCGGCCGGGTGACGATCCGAACCGCTGGCTTGGCTATCGCGAACTAGCGCACCAGCTCGTCAATTACTGCAAAGAGATGGGCTTTACGCATCTGGAATTGATGCCCGTCAGCGAGCACCCCTTCTCCGGGAGCTGGGGCTACCAGACCGTCGGCTATTACGCGGCAACTAGCCGCTATGGCAGTCCCGAAGACTTCATGTACTTCGTCGACCACTGCCACCAGAATGGCATCGGTGTCATCATCGACTGGGTGCCCGCCCACTTCCCACGCGACGCACACGGCTTGCGGATGTTCGATGGCTCGCACTTGTACGAGCATGCCGACCCGCGACAGGGAGAGCATCCCGATTGGGGCACGCTGATCTTCAACTACGGCCGCAACGAGGTGCGCAACTTCCTCATATCAAACGCCCTGTTCTGGCTTGATCGCTACCACATCGACGGATTAAGAGTCGACGCCGTCGCCTCGATGATCTATTTGGACTATAGCCGCGGACCCGGACAATGGATTCCCAACGAATACGGCGGCCGTGAAAACCTCAAGGCAATCAGTCTTCTCAAGGAATTCAACGAACAGACCCATTTGCAATATCCTGGCGTGCTGACGATTGCCGAAGAATCGACCGCCTGGACGGGCGTTTCCCGGCCAACCTACCTGGGAGGACTCGGCTTCAGCCTGAAGTGGAACATGGGCTGGATGAACGACACGCTCCGCTACATGCGGCACGAGCCGATTCACCGCAAGTATCACCACGATGAACTGACCTTCAGCCTGATCTACGCATTTACCGAGAACTTCGCGCTACCCTTCTCGCACGACGAAGTCGTACACGGCAAGGGCTCGCTTCTCGATCAAATGCCTGGCGACCTGTGGCAGAAGTTTGCCAATCTGCGGCTCCTCTACAGCTACATGTTCTCGCATCCGGGCAAGAAACTCCTCTTCATGGGATGTGAGTTCGGCCAGTGGAACGAGTGGAACTACGATACCAGCTTGCAGTGGGACCTCTTGCAATGGGAGTCGCATCAGGGGCTACAGCGGTTTGTCGCCGACCTGAACCACCTTTACGTTCGCGAGCCCGCGCTGCACGAAGTCGACTTCGAGAACCAAGGCTTCGAGTGGATCGAATGCCATAACTGGGAACAAAGCACGCTGGTTTATTTGCGGCGGGCGAAAGATCCGCAGAATTTCCTGGTCACGGCCTGCAACTTCACGCCCGTGCCGCGAACGATGCACCGCATCGGAGTGCCGGAATTGTGCTGGTACGAAGAAGTCCTCAACAGTGACTCGACCTACTACGGCGGCAGCAATTTGGGCAACGGCCCCGGCATGATGGCCGAGGAATTGCCCTGGGACGGTCGGCCATATTCCGTGCCCGTGATTCTGCCGCCCTTGGCAGCGGTGATGTTGAAGCCGCGGCGGTAGTCGCAGTCGGCCGCCAAAATAGCCACGCTCCATGGCGCGATCGAGCCGATTCGGTCGCGCCATTGGCACGCGTTAGAACTCACTTTCCTGGGCACTCTGGCGGCGGGCATCCGCCTGACGCAGCCACTTCACGTCGGCCTCTTTGTTGAGATCCGCGATCCAGTTTTCGTAGATCTGGAACTGATCTTCGCGCGCGGCAGCCATGTAGCGCGAGGGATTCTCGCGAGCAAAATCGTCGCGCAGTTGCTCGCCCGACGGCTCGTAGTCGATAACTCGCACGACGTAGACCAGGTCTTGTGGCACGTTCGTCGCGACACCCAATCCGCCAGGCTGCAAGCCAAAGACCGTTTTCATAAAGTCGGGACCGGCCTGGTCGACGCCCTCTACCTCGCTCAGCCGCGGAATACTTCCCGGCTGCGCGGGCACGTTGCCGAGCGTCAGCCAGCTGAAAGGCGAGGTCTGGGTGACTTTAAAATCGGGCTGTTTGCCGAACAATTCCTCGAGCGTCTGATTCTGTGACTTGGCTTGCTGCACGTACTCCTCGGCTCGCTTTCGGGCCAAGTCGCGTGCCTTGACCATCTTCCAGGTGCGCACGACTTCGTCGTGAATCTGGTCCAGCGGAGGCACGTAAGACGGCTCTTCTTGCGTCTTCCAGAAAAGATAATAGTTGTTCTCATTGTCCCGATCGATTTCGGGCTTGTACGTCGGTAGCCTGTCGGCAAATGCAAAGTCGACAAACGCCACGGTTCGAGCGCCACCGTTGGGGTCCTGCACAACTCGGAACGACTTGCCGATATCCTCCTTGGCCGCTTGCAGCGGCGTGACCGACTTCAGCTCCAAGGCCTCCACGTCCTTCCCGGAAGCAAGTTGCGCGAAATCGAGCGGAGTGGGAGCGACGGCGTCGGGGTTTAACGGTTTATCGGTGATATAGATGTCATGGTCGTCCGTGAAGCGTCGCATCTTCGCCGACAAAGCATCGAACTGCTCGCTCAATTGTTCGGCTGCCCTTTCGCGGGCCAGGGTTTCGCGGATCGTATCCTGCACCTTTTCGAGCGGTTCGTACTGCGGGCCCTCTGGCACTGGCGGCTCGGCAACGATCTCGTCGCCATGATCGGCGGCGGGCTTTTCCTCGACCGGCTTCTCTTCGGCCGGTTGGTCCGCGGGAGTCTCGTTGGCAGCCGGCTTGGACTCTGCCGCGTCGGCCGGTTTTTCCTCGGCCGATGGCGTTTCGGCTGGCTTACTGTCGGCCGGCTCTGGTTCGATGGGCGCTTCGTCGTTGGTTTCAGATGCGTCTTCACCCTGCGCATCGTCACCCTGGAGTACCGCTTTCACGAATCGAAACTTTTGGCCAGCGCCGCGGAACACGCCATTTGGTTGGCGTACAGCGGCCTGAGGTGATTCGGCTGGCTCGTCTTTGTTCTGATCGCCAGAGCTATCGGGTTCCGACGGGGGCTCTTCAGCGGGCTTGTCTTCCGAAGACAGCTCGGGCGTGTCTTCGGCCTTTGGCTCAGGCGATTCTTCCTCCTGGGGCTTGGCGGACTCCTCCTTCGGCTCCGGTTCGGCGGCCGACTTCGTCTCGCCCACAGGTTTTTCGTCGGCTGGTTTTTCGGACGGCGCCTCGCCTTCTTTCGCTGCGTTGGGCTCTTCGTTCGCATTCTCCATGTCTGCCGGTACGTCGTCGAAGTTGGTGACAATGAAGTTGCGTTTGTTATCTTCGTAGTACTTTTTGATTTCTTCTTCCGTGACCTGATCCTTCAGCTTCTCGGTCAGTTGATCGACGTTCCCCTTGAAGTACTGAAACGATGCTCGCCTCGGCTCCTTGAAACCCGGCTCGGGGGACGTCGGATCCGGCAGTTGATCCTTGTACTTCTCGTAAAACGTCTTGAGCTCGCTCTCGCTTGGGTCGGCGACCTGTCCGACGAAATCAGCGACGGCCAACTGCATGACCTCGGCCTTTGCACGCCGATTGAGTCGCGAGTAATACTCGAACCGCTGCGCCGGTGGTATCTCTGCCAGGCTTTGTGCGAACAGATCGCGATATTTCGACGCCAGCAGCTCGGTACGCAAGGCGTCGAACAGCTTAGGCACGCTGACGGGCCGCTGGGGTTGCAGGTTTTGGACGACGGCTTGCACTTCCGCCGGCGTGAGGTTGTCGCCCGAGACCTGCTTGATCAGATCGTTGATCATTTGGTCGGTGATGACCAGACCCATTTGCTTGGCACGTTCGGCGAGCACCATCGTTTCCACGGCCTCCGCCTCCGGTCCCTCAACCGATCGGCCCATCACCTGGCCGCGCCACATCAGGTACTGCTGTTGGAGCATGCCCCCCAACCAGCGGGAATCGACATTCGATTGCCCAAACTGCTTGGAGATCGTCTGTTCGACGATGAGTTGCAGGAACTTGTCGACGATCAGTCGTTGAAATCGGAGCGTTTCCAGGTCTTGCGCCGAAGGTCGCCATAACGGGTCTCGACGACGACCGGATTTGTGTTGTTTCCACGACCGCCTCCGCCGGCGTACTGGGCGAGCGGTGTCAGAAACACAAATGCGATCATCGCCAACACACCCACGACGGCCAGCATGATCTTTTGATACTTACGAAATATGGAAAAGGGGCTGGCCACGAGAAAGTCCTTTATCGCTTGCGGATGTCAGGGTTTGTGTGCGGATGATCCCATCCGACGCGTGCGACCCGAGATTGCGAGTCCGGTCACCCGTCCTGGGAGAAACTGCGCGCGGGAAAAGCAGCCCGACAGCATGGGCCGCTTGCGGGAATTGTAGGGGGGCCGCTGTCTCGAATGCAATGCCAAAGCACAGCGGCCTTTGGAACGATTGGCAATCTGACAGCAGTTCCGCCGTCCGCACCTCAGGCGAACACCTCAATGCCCCGCATCGCAGGCGCCGGAAACTCCTCACGACACTGCGTACACGCCGCGCGATTCCTCGGCACCGAGCAGCCGCAGTGCTCGCACGCGGTGCTCGGTGGCCAGCAGCGGTGTACCAGGTAGGCCACCAGCCCCAAGGGTCCCAGCAGCAGGACGAACACGGCCCAGGCCGCCGCGCCATCCGTCTCGTACCGTCGATGCCGGCGATAGGTCCAGATGGCCAGTGCCAGACTGACAACCAGCAGCAGCGCATAGGGGATGGCGAACCTCCGAATGAGCTCCTGCAGGGCCGTCTGCATGTCTGGCGCCTCATCGTTGCGTACCTTGTTGAGCGCATCGAAGGGCGTAAATGCAGCGATCAATCCCGGCACCGGCACGATCATCGTGATCATCCAGGAATCGCCGTCGCCTTCGACCGGTCGCTGGTAAATGTCGACGTTGGCGCTGCGTAGCACCTTTCCATCGGCACTGATCCAGGTAAGCTCGTGTGGCGCATAACGCTGCCCCGAGGTCGACTCAACAATGAACTCCGCCGGGTTCACGCTCCGGAGCGTCAGCGACTTGTCCCGCAGATCTGGCGGTATCGGCAGCCGCCCCTGTGGCTCACCGCCAAAATCGAGAAACTGCAACTCATCCGGCAAGCGGACCACGACGCGATCCACCTCTTGGAACTTCGCGCTACCCATCACCGGCAGATGCTGGGTGTACTGGCCCATCGTGATCACCTTGCTCGGCATCGGAATCGGTGCAATGGTCTGCGTCGAAAGATTGATCTTTAGCAGTTCATCGCCGGAGATGATCAGAATGTTGTTGTTGCGTTTCGGTTCATATCGGGGAATCTCGCCACGCGTGCCACCGCGCCCGGTCCAACCCTCGCCCAGCAGCAGCGAAAATGGTATCTGAATCCGATCTTCCTCGGGCGGAATCGTCAAGCTAAAGCCCCGCCGTCCGAAGTATCCGATCTGCCTCCGCGTCAGCGCGTCGTAGCCGACGAAGTACGCAGTGCCGTCGGGTTGGAAGTCGTGGATTAAGTACCAATAAGTGCGCGTGGAGAAAGCGCGGCGAAACCGAGGAGTCCCATTCCCCAATTGACATTCGGACTCGCACTCTCGAGTTCGCGCCGCTGCGCCACGACCTCTCGCGGATAGTCGTCCAATAGCACAACCTCGCTGGGATCTGGTACGAGTTTCCCGTCGAGCGTGTGATAGATCGGTGCGAGTAGCTCGCGGTTGCCCGCAGGCTGCGTACTGATGAGCGGCTCGCCCTCCTCGGTGAAGACGAGCTGTTTGAATTGGGTCGAATGCAGGAACGACCGAAATGTCGCCTCGAACAGCATCCAGCCCAGAAACCAGGCCGCAAACAGGCCGATGGACAGAATGAACGCCAGTAGCAGCCGGGGCGGCAAAGTCGATGGTTTCGCAGGCCTGCTCATGTTCACTTCCAACTTTCGGGGGATCGACTGCCGGCCGACTGGCTCATGAGTAGTCGCGCGTGCCGGCAACATACAAGATCACGTACAGGTAAGACGCTTCAACCACTAACGTCGCGAAGAGCGAGACCGGCGGCCAGGCGGCGAAAATGAACAAAAACGCAAATAGCAAGGGCGTCGCAAACAGGGGAGCCGCCCGGCTTCCCAGCCAGCGCCCGGACGCAAGCCACTCAAGTAGGCTCCCAGGTAGAAAAACGGCAAGCGAAACCAGATCAGCCAAGTGCCGATTGTCATCGACCAGAAAAACGGGCTGGCCTGATTGCCAGGAATCGAAGCCCAAATTGCGTAGCCGAGAATCGGCACGCCAGGCACCAGCAGCGTGATTGAGATGCCGACCGCAAGCTTGACGAGGAACACCGTGCGACGGTCGACCGGCCGATGCAACAGGTACAAGAAGGTACCGCGGCTTAGTTCGCCGGAAGTTTGCCAAAACCCCACGGCAATACCGGTGACGGCGCCGACCGCCAGCAACCAGTTCGGCAGCGTGCTGCTGACGAACGGTATTTGCGACGAATAGTCGCTGTAGCTGTTGTAAAACATCGCGAGCAGGTTCGTCGGAAAATAGAACAACAACTCCGCCACGACCGCCAAGGCCACCAGCGGCGCGAGCTCGCGCGATTCTTTCCAGACGAGCGACTTTAGCATCGGATGGGCTCCCGATCGAATGAGGGCAACGGCCGCGTTTCGCCGCGGGTGTAGGCGATGAACGCATCCTCGAGGTTCATTTCCACTTCCTCGACGTGAATCGCGCCCAGCCCCGTCGCCAGCTCGCGATGCTCCTCGCCATAGTTCACTACCACGATCTCCAGCTTGCCGCCGATTTGCCGCTGACTCACTAGTCCTTGGCAGGCAGGAAACTGCGGCACGCCGCCGTTGAATTCCAACACCACTCGCCGCAGCGCCGACTTGAACGTGTCGACCGGACAATCGACCCTGAGCACCCCGTCGACGAGCACTCCGATCCGATCGGCCACCCGCTCGACGTCGCCGAGAATGTGCGAGCTGAAAAAGATCGTCCGCCCGCTACGTTGAATCAAATGGATCATGGACTCCAGAAAGTCACGCCGCACGACCGTGTCGAGCCCAAGCGTCGGATCGTCGAGAATCAACAATTCCGGATCGGGAGCCAGCGCGAGTGCCAACGAGACCTGAGCGCGTTGGCCGTTCGACAGCCGGCCGATCTTGCGACGTGGCGAGATATTGAAGTGGTCCAGGATCGCCGCCAGGAAGCGATCGTGCCAGACGCCGTGCGTGTGGAACCCGCGGGCGAATTTCACGGCCTGCGCCACCGTCATCCAGCGGTAGAGTGGATGACCTTCGGCCAGGTAGGCAATTCGGGCGCGGGTGGCGGGACGCATTTCAGAGATGTTTTCCCCCAAAAGCGTGGCTTGGCCGATATCCGGTTGGACCATGCCGGTTATCATCTTGACGAGCGTCGACTTGCCGGCGCCGTTGCGCCCGAGAAAGCCATAGACGCTGCCGGCAGGTACGCGCATGCTTACCGAATCGACCACGCGTTGTTGACCGTAGTGTTTGGTCAGCCCTTCGATGATGATCGCGTCGCTCATGGGATGCGTTTCCCGTGGGTCTGATGACTTGGAATCCAATTGTCGCTGGTTTCACCTGCTCAAGAAGTCGTCGGCGCCGCTGGCCACTGGAATTGCTTGATCCGCTCGCCGATCAGGTCGAGCACCTCTTCGCTTTCGCAGCCCACGCGTACGGCCTCGATCAACAGCGCGTCGACTGCCTTCTCGAGTCGCTGCCGGCGCGTTTTTTTTGATAGGGACGGTTTGGCGCCGCTGACAAAGACGCCCAAACCCGGCCGTGTGTACAACGTGCCCTGGCGCTCAAGTTCCGTATATGCCCGGGCGACTGTGTTGGGATTTACCACCAGCGTTTGCGACAGCTCGCGAACCGAAGGCAGCCGTTCATCGGGGCGCAGTCGCCCGCGAGCAATGGCCGCGCAGATTTGGTCGGCCAGTTGCTGATAGATCGGCACGCCGCCGGCGGTATGAATCGTGAACTCCACGGGGAACCTCCAACTGTATTAAGTGTATTAGTACAGTTGGCTCATGGCAAGCGGAATTCGAAAGGTGAGGCACGAAGTCGATCCCGGTCGCCCGGGCGCGTTCTCGGTCGACCACAGGGGGCGAAATGAGGCCGATCGATTTGGGCCTGCAACGATTGCGGGGCAGGCCGAACTGGAAAGACGGCTTGACAACTCTGTATCAGGATCATTAAGCCAATACCGCTTATGCAGTCAGGGTCGCGAAGTTTCTGGCCAAATCCGCTTGCCGTAAGTTATTGCTGCATTGTGGCTTGTGCCATATGGCTCGGGTTTGGGTGGTAGTCGGCCGCTTGCCAGACGGCCAGAATGAATTAAGAGAGTCTGATATTAGTCACTGGTTTTAGAGCCCGAGATTGCCCTGAATGGGGGGCGTGGCGAGAAGATTCGCCTCATTGGCGAGAGGAAGAACGGCAAACGATGGCCAAAAAGAACGGCAAATCGCTAGTGATCGTCGAGTCGCCGGCCAAGGCGCGCACGATCAGCAAATTTCTCGGCCGCGATTTCACGGTCGAGGCGAGCATCGGCCATGTCCGCGATTTGCCGCAAGGGGCCAAGCAGCTGCCGGCGCAATATAAAGGAGAAGATTGGGCTCACCTCGGGGTCAACGTCAATCAGGATTTCGACCCGGTCTACATCATTCCGCCCGGCAAGACGGCCCAGGTCCGCAAACTCAAGGGATTGCTGAAAGAGTCGAAAGACCTGTACCTGGCGACGGACGAAGACCGCGAAGGGGAAGCCATTAGTTGGCACCTCAACGAGCTGCTCAAGCCGAAGGTGCCGGTCCATCGGCTGGTCTTTCACGAAATCACCAAAGAGGCCATCAATGAGGCTCTCGAGCATCCCCGCAGCATCGACCAGTCCTTGGTGCGAGCGCAGGAGACGCGGCGCATCCTCGATCGGCTGTACGGCTACGAGGTTTCGCCCCTGCTGTGGCGCAAGGTGCGACCGAAATTGTCGGCTGGCCGCGTGCAGAGCGTGGCGGTGCGGTTGATTGTCGAACGCGAGCGGCAGCGCATGGCGTTCATCGCCGCGACCTATTGGGATCTGCTCGGCAAGTTTGCCAAGCGCAGCGGACAAGCCTTCGCCGCGGAGCTCGTCTCGGTCGACGACCGCAAGATTCCCAGCGGCAAGGATTTTGACGCCGCGACCGGCAAGATCAAGGATCCCAACCTGCTGTTGCTCGATGAGCCGGGCGCCGCGCAGTTGCTGGAGCGACTGTCGAAGGCACAGTTCCGAGTCGCCGGTCTCGACGACAAGCCGTTTACGACGAAGCCTTATGCTCCGTTCACGACCAGCACGCTGCAACAAGAAGCCAACCGCAAGTTGGGCTTTACCGCCAAACGAACCATGCAGGCCGCTCAGAGCCTGTATGAAAACGGCCACATCACTTACATGCGTACCGATTCGACCAACCTGGCCAAGGTGGCAATCGAGGCGGCCCGCGACCTGGTCCGTTCGCAATACGGTGGCGAGTACCTACCCGATCAGCCGCGCGTCTACCAAACGAAAGTCAAGAATGCGCAGGAAGCTCACGAGGCCATTCGCCCCGCCGGTCATCCGTTCGCGCTGCCCGAGTCACTGCGCAACGAGTTGAACTCCGATCAGTTCCGTCTCTACGATCTGATTTGGAAACGAACCGTCGCCAGCCAAATGGCCGACGCCAAGGGACGTCGGATCACGATCACGGTCGAAGGCGACGGCGCCGTCTTCCAGGTCGGCGGCAAGACGATCGACTTCGCCGGCTATCTGCGGGCCTATGTTGAAGGGAGCGACGATCCGCAGGCCGATCTGTCCGAGCAGGATACGGTACTGCCGAGCGTCGAGGTGGGCGAAGAGCTCGACCTCCGCGAGCTGGAACCCAAGAGCCACACGACGCAGCCTCCGGCCCGGTACAGCGAAGCCTCGCTCACTCGGGCGCTCGAAGAAATGGGCATCGGCCGTCCCAGCACCTACGCCTCGATTATCGATACGATCTTGGCCCGCGAGTACGTTTTCAAGAAAGGCAACGCGCTGGTGCCCACCTGGGTCGCGTTTTCGGTGGCCCAACTGCTGACCGATCACCTGCCGAATCTGGTCGACTACAAGTTCACGGCCCAGATGGAGGACGATCTAGACGCCATCAGCCGCGGAGAATCGGCGCACATCGAGTACCTGCGGCAGTTCTATTTCGGCAACGGCAATCCGGGGCTCAAGCAACTGCTGGCCAATAAGGTCAATGAAGTCGACGCCCGCGACATCGGGCGGATCTACATCGGCCAGCCCGACGAGGGCGAGCCGATCTACGTGCGCGTGGGCCGCTATGGTCCGTTCATCGAGCAGGGGGAACGCCGCGGCAGTTTGCGCGAGGAAATGCCGCCCGACGAGTTGACGGTTGAGGCGGCACTGGAAATTCTCGCCCAAGCCGCGCAGGCCGAGGAGCCGCTGGGCTGTTGTCCTGAGACCGGCAAGCCGGTGTATCTGAAAGTCGGCCGCTTCGGTCCTTACGTGCAGCGTGGCACGCCGGAAGACGAGGAGAAGCCGAAGAACGCATCGCTGCTAAAGGGGATGAAGCCGGAGGACGTGACGCTGGAGGTGGCGCTCAAGTTGTTGTCGCTGCCGCGGGAACTGGGCAACCATCCGGAAAACGGCAACCCCGTGGTGGCCTACAATGGCCGGTTCGGGCCATACGTCAAGTGTGGAGACGAGACGCGCAGTCTGCCGGCCGGAATGTCGCCGATCGACGTGACGTTGCAGCAGGCGCTCGAACTGCTTGCGCAACCCAAAGCGCAGCGGCGGGGATTCGGAGCGCCGAAAGAGCCGCTCAAGGTCTTCGACGAGTCGCCGGTTACCAAGCAAAAGGTGCAACTGCTCGAAGGTCGCTACGGCCTGTATCTGACCGACGGCGAAACGAACGCGTCGCTGCCGAAAGGACTGTCGGCCGACGAGGTGACAATGCCGCAGGCACTCGAATTGCTTGCGGCCAGGGCGGCGCTGGGCCCTTCAAAGAAATCGGCCAAGCGGAAGACCGCCAAGAAGGCTCCTGCCAAGAAGAAAGTGGCCGCCGTCGACGGAAACGGCAAGGTTTCAGTCAAGAAGGCGGTGAAGAAGAAAGCCGCCGCCAAGAAGAAACCGGCCAACAAGAAAGCTCCTGAATAGCGAATTCCGGCGTGGCCAAAGAACTTTGCAAGTCACGTTTCGGCAAATTCAAACTCGCTCAGTCGGCGTCGATTTCGCTTTCCTCTTTCTTGTCGGGGCCCTCGGCGAGCGCGTAGGCCGTGGCGTGACTGCGACAATGTGAGATGCTGATATGCATCTCGGTGATCCCACGTGCCTCGACGACGTCTCGGGCTCCGCCGCGAAAGGCCACCATCGGCCGGCCGCTGGGATCATTGCGGATTTCGATGTCACGCCAGCTGATCCCCTTGCGCCAGCCAGTGCCCAGGGCTTTGAGCACGGCCTCTTTCGCGGCCCAGCGTCCGGCAAAGTGCTGCGTGGCCTGCTTGCGAGTCTGGCAATACTGTATCTCATGCGGCGTGTATACCCGCGTGATGAACAACTCGCCGTGTCGTTCGATCATCTGCGCGATCCGCAGGCATTCGATGATGTCGGTACCGATGCCGAGAATTTCAGCCATGCGCTTACGATTCGCTCGAGGTTAAAGCGTTTCCGACGGAGGTCGTTCCCGCGGGGGCAATTGAGAACCGGACACGTTTCGTGCTCGCAAGCCCACCGCTACGACAACTGCCGCGGCAGACGCGGTCAACAGCAGATCCAACGACCACCAAACGGACTGGTCGCGGATGCGTGCCGCAAGATGGTCGGCGAACGTGGGTGCCAAGTCGCGCTCGCTGGCCATCGCCACGGCCAACGGGTGGCCGTCGGCAAGTTCGCTTTCGAACATTCGCATCCGGTACCGATGGCCAATGTAGTCCTGAGCCACAACGAGCAGCAACCCCCAAACGATGGCCGAAGTCACCGCGAGGCGCCGGCTCGGCTGCTGGAGCAATCGCCTGAGTGCCAACAGTGCTCCCCCAAGCGTCGCACCGGTCGCCAACGGAAACAAAACCGCCGGAGCAATCCGCTGCTGCTGAAGTTGAAACGCAATCCAAGCCACGGCCGCCGTGGCGACGAGGCCGCCGCCAAACCAAAAAAGAATGCGATCGATTCGGTTCATCTTCAAAACCGATTGAAGTTCGGTTGCTGCGGCCATCGCACCGCCCTCTGGCGTCCGCTACGAGGGCCGCTTTACGATCCAACGCCACAGGCCTTCTTTGCCCGGGCTAGCACTTGGCCGGCCTTTCTGCGGGCTCGCACCGCACCATCGGCCAGAATCTCGCGGACGCGAGCCGGGTTGGCGGCCAGTTCTTCGCGGCGAGCGCGGGCATCGGCGAAATAACGTTCGGCCGCATCCGCCAACGCCTTCTTCACTTCGCCATATCCGAAACCGCCGCGTCGATAAAGCGCGGCCATGGCCTCGACCTCCGCCGGCGTGGCCACCAACGAATACAACTGGTACAGATGGTCCCCTTCGGGCTCCTTGGCCTCTTCCATCGGACGCGAATCGGTCGTGATTCGCATGATTTTCTTTCGCTGCGACTTGGAGTCTTCAAAAATCTCCAGCGTGTTGTTGTAACTCTTTGACATTTTCTCGCCGTCGGTGCCGGGCACCTTGGCCGAGGTGTCGAGGATCTTCGCCTTGGGAATGACGAACGTTTGGCCAAAGTGGTGATTGAAACTGCCGGCTAGATCGCGGGCGACTTCGATGTGTTGCAGTTGATCGTCTCCCACGGGGACAGTGTCGGCATCGTAGGCCAGGATGTCGGCAGCCATCAGCACCGGGTAGGTGAACAGGCCCGCGTCGGCTGTCAGGCCTTTGGCCTTTTTGTCTTTGTACGCATGGCAGCGTTCGAGTAGCCCCATCGGCGTGCCCGTGAGCAGGAGCCAGCAAAGCTCTGACACCTCGGGTACATCCGACTGCACGAACAGGGTAGCGCGAGCCGGATCGAGACCCAATGCGAGCAAATCGGTGGCCGCGTCGAGCGTATAGCTGGCGAGTAGTTTGGCGTCGCGAACCGTGGTCAGGGCGTGCAGGTTGGCGACGAAATAGTACGATTCGTCCTCATCCTGCAGTTCGATGTATTGACGAATGGCGCCGAAGTAGTTGCCCCAATGTGGGCGGCCTGTCGGTTGGATGCCGGAAAGAACACGCATGGCTCGGATCTATTATTGCTTGGAAGGATGGGAATTAGAGGGCAACGGTACGACGGGATTGGTAGCCTGCGGCAACCGGAGCGAACCGACGACGTCCGACAGCTTCGTGGCTCCAAGTTCGGCAAGCGCGGGTACCAGGCCGTCGAGGATCGTCATCGTTGCCTTGGGATTGTAAAAGTTTGCAGTGCCAATCTGCACGGCGCTCGCTCCAGCGACCAAAAACTCCATCACATCGTCGATCGTGGCAATACCGCCGATACCCACCACTGGAACGTCGACTGCCTGGGCCACCTGGTAAACGCAGCGCAGCGCGATCGGCTTGATGGCCGGGCCGCTCAGGCCTCCCATGCCATTGCCAAGCATAGGGCGACGCCTGCGCCAATCGACCGCCATGCCAAGACAAGTGTTCACCGCCGAAATGGCATCGGCACCCCCATCGGTCGCGGCTCGGGCAATTGTGGCGACGTCAGCCACGTTCGGAGTGAGTTTGGCCAGAATTGGCGTTTTACAAACCTTACGAACGCCTTCGACCACTTTGCGACACATGGTCGGGTCGACACCGAAGTCCACGCCGCCGGAAACATTGGGGCACGAGACGTTCAATTCGAGCGCTGCCACGCCAGGCAACCCATCGAGCCTCTCGGCCATCGACACGAATTCGTCAAAATCGTGCCCGGCGATACTCACGATCGTCGGTGTCGGCAGGCCGGCCAGGTAAGGTAAATGATGTTCGACAAAGGCCTCGATACCGTCATTGTCCAGCCCGATGGAGTTCAGCATTCCGGCAGCGGTCTCAACGGTCCGCCAAGGCGCGTTGCCGGCCCGAGGTTGCCAGGTAATCGTCTTGGGAACGATGGCGCCTAGTCGACCAAGGTCGACCAGGTGCTCCATTTCGCGCGCGTAGCCGAATGTGCCCGAGGCCACGAAGATCGGGTTGGCCAGCCGCAGCCGTCCCAGTTGAACCGATAGATCGACGGCGGGTAGTGTCACGATGCGCGTTTTCGAGTGGGTCGTGGCGTGCCTCACGCAACCAAGAGCGTGCCGGCAAGAGCTAATGTACCGGTCGGCTTCCCAGGCGGCAACGCAGTCGCCGTGCCGCAGATCACATGCTGCGTAAATGAAGCGAGCCGCCCGATATCTCGAGCGGCTCGCCGCGGAATTCTTAAATCATGCGGTGGCGACCAGCGGTCGTTAAATGATGCCACCGTGCGTGCGATAAGGTGACAGGTGGCTTGGCTGATCGAGGAACCAGATGCGCTGCCATTCCTCGAGGAAGAGCCGCAGGTTTTCTGAAGTGAAGATCAACTCTTGAGTCCGCGTCGCCGGATCGCCCGAATAGATCGGCAAGATGCATCCGGTGGTAGTACCCAGCGGCAAACTCAAGATCGCGGCCATTAGAAGCCTGCGCATCACACGACTCCTCCGTGAACATCGGTGCCCTCCAGACGAGTCTAGAGAGCGCATAACGTATCCATGTTGCAAGTCACACGAGAGCCAACGCTCCAGCGGCGGCCACGCCTCGTGTACCGATTTATCTGTCGGGTGAACTTGTCTTAAACTCTGACCCGAAAGGGTCTTCCCGTCGAAGCGGATTGGTTCGAGCTTCGCGGCTGATTTGTCCTTTGCCAAGCAAGGCCTTCGTGGCCAAATTTGGCTCCGTAGACTACTGATTCCTGTCTGTTGCGCCGAGGTCAGGTCGCCGCACCCTCACTGCGGGGGTCCTTTGCCGACCTGATCCGTTACTGTCCTGTGTGTCGCCGTACGTCGTGGTCTACGGAGATCCGCTCGGAGTGTTATATCCCGGGCTGCCAAGTGTTTCGGTAATTGGCCGGCTGTCTGCCTCACCGCTAGGATTGTTGTCCATGCCAGCACGGGCTCGCTCAGCCGCTGCCGCGGCCTGTCGTTCCAGCTCGCGAACTCGTTCCTCCATTTCCTTGCCGGGCTTGAAGGTTACGACGAACTTCTCAGGCACAAAGACCTTATCGCCCGTGCGCGGGTTGCGAGCTTTGCGTGCCGCTCGCTTTTTCACCTCGAATACGCCGAAGTTCCGTAGTTCAATCCGTCGTTCCTCGACCAGCGTCTCCACGATTGCGTCGAAAGTCTTCTGGACGATCTCTTTCGTCTTGAGTTGAGTCAGCCCGATTTCGTCGGATATGGTTTTGACGATCTCTTTCTTGGTCACGACGCAGTTCTCCTATAGAGAAGGGGCGCACGGGTCGAAAAAGAGCTCTTTCGGCCGGCGCTGTCATGCTCCAAGTGTAAATGGCGTAAGAACTACAGTCAAGCTCAAAGGCCCTGGCCAACGCTTCGGCCTGAGCTCGACGGTCGTGATCTTCAACGTCGACGAAACCTGCCGACTCATGTGATAAGTGTTTTATTCCCAATAGCTTACAAGCAATTGATCGAAGCAGGTTGCCAATCTTCGTACGTAAGTTCTTTCCTCGCATTGTGTTCAGGCCGCCAATGCGGTCTCCTGGCAGCTCCTCGCCCCGCGCAGTCTCATGCCACACTTTAGCCATGTGGGGTAATGATCGGCCCTACAACCGGCAAAGTTTAAACAATCGTGAAAATCAGACCGGCAGGCCGCCGATCACCCATGCAAGCGGGGAAGTGCCAGGGACACTTTGCTGGTAGCTGGCGCCTACGTGCTGATCGACAGGAGAGTAGGTCACGGGGAGGGAAGGGTTATCAGCCCGTGGTGCCTGGCCGTTACAGTTTCACAATGGAGATTTGATGCAGGATTTTCTCGGCCGAGTGAAGCTTACCGCGCCCGCTGCCGGGACAGACCTCGCACGTTTGTTTCCATGCCTCCTCGGTGGCCACGTTCGACTGCCAAAAGGGCCAAGTCTTGCATTGACGCGGACGAGCCTCATAGACCGTGCACTTGCGCGTGTTGGCGTCAAAGAACACGCAGTCGCCGTTGGGGTACTCCACTAAGCTCTTACGGATGCCAACCTTGCGGACGTAGCGCTCGTCGAACTCCGCAGGCGTAAGTTTCACTTGCCGCGCCAGCGTTTCAATTTCCTCTCGGTTGACCCACACGTACCCCGGCGCGCCGGTGCAACAGTCGCCGCAGCCCGTGCATGTGAATCGCAAACCGTTTTCAAACCAGGGCTTTTCATCCATGACGCGGACCAACCTCGTGACTTACGTTCGATTTTAACTGCATTGTCCGGGCGCCTTATGGTCCGATGGCCATTAACTCGGCTACAGCCCTGATTGCGGAGTCGATTTCCGCGGACGTGTTAAACGGTCCTAGGCTGAATCGTAACGTTCCACCGCTTGCTAGCGTACCCATTGCCTCGTGCACACGTGGGGCACAATGCAGTCCGGCACGCACTTGAATGCGACAGGCAGCGTCGAGGGCCAGCGCCATCTCCTGCGGATCGTAGCCGTTGCACACCATGCTGACTAGTGGCACTCGGTCTTGAGCATCGGTTGGCCCAAAAATCCGCACTCCAGAGATCTCGCCGAGGCCCGCGAGCAACTGCTGGCACAACTGACGTCCGTGCCGGTCAACGTCTGCGAGTCCTCGCTCGGTCAAGTAGCGGGCGCCCGCGTCCAAACCAAGGATGCCAGGGACATTGAGATTCCCGGACTCGAATTTCGCGGGGAGGTCCTCTGGCTGACCGCCCTCGCTCTGAGTTCCCGTGCCGCCCTGTCGAACGCTGCGCAGCTCGCCGGAGATCTCCGGTCGAATTGCCAGGATGCCGGTTCCCAGTGGTCCCAGCAGGCCCTTGTGGCCCGAGGCCGCGAGGAAGTCGACACCGAGCTGATGAATGTCGACCGACAAATGCCCGACCGTTTGCGCGGCGTCACACAAGACCAGCGCCCCATGGTCTCGGGCAATTCGCGAAATCTGGGCGACCGGTTGAAGCGCTCCCGTGACGTTTGACGCGTGCGCGACCGCCACCAGGCGGGTGTTAGGCCGCAGGGCCGCGCGAACGGCATCCGGTTCGACAATGCCCACGTCCGAACAGCCCACGTAGGTCGCGGTTACATCGCACCGTGTTAAATCGGCCAGTGGCCGCAGAACCGAATTGTGCTCGACCACCGTGCTGACGACGTGGTCGCCGCGCTGTAGGAGTCCGTGTAGCACGATGTTGAGCGAGTCGGTGCCGTTGAACGTAAAGACTAAATGGTTCGCATCCGCAAGGCCGAGTAGATTGGCGATTCGGCGTCGGGCGGCTTCAATCCGTCCCGAGACTTCCGATGCTTCGGCGTATCCGCTGCGGCCGGCTGGCGCACCCAGACGCCGCTGATAGTCATCGACGGCTTCGTACACGGCCGGCGGCTTGGGCCAGCTGGTGGCGGCATTGTCGAGGTAAATCCGGGACAGTTCGGCGGCAGGTTGAGACATGGAATGAAGGCGCCTCAAGCGATTTGGTTAACCGCCAATCTGGTACATCGCACGCGCGGGCTTCAAGAATTCGTCGCTGTTGATTCCGTGCCCGGCCCGCTTGGCTCCCACGCTGGCCCGAATCAGAGCTGCCACATCGTCGTCCGATTCCTTGCCGCGCAGTAACGCCCGGGCATCCCATTCCTCCGTCGAGAACAGGCAATTGCGAACCTGGCCCTCGGCCGTCAATCGCAGACGATTGCAGCTCTGGCAAAACGGCTGCGTCACCGGGTTGATGAACCCAATTCGCCCCTGACCGTCGGCGAAGTCAAAATCGGTGGCAGGTTGGCTTGGGTCGTCGCGGTGGACGGGAATCAGCGAACCGATTTCCGCTTCGAGGACCTCACGAATCTGTCGGCCGGTCAGCACCTGATCGTTATCCCAATTGCCGTCGGCATCCAGCGGCATGAACTCGATAAACCGCATCTCCAGCCCATGCTCGCGCGAATCGCCCGAGCGGTACGATGTCGAGCTCGGAAATACCGCGGATTGCCACGGCGTTGAGCTTGATCTTGTCGAAGCCAACTCGCTTGGCCGCCTGTATCCCGTCGAGTACCTGTTGGAGTCCCTCGCGCCGGGCAATGCGAAAGAAGGTCTCCGCGTCCAAACTGTCGAGGCTGATGTTGAGCCGACGCAGTCCGGCGTTCTTGAGCGCCTCCGCGTGCTCGGCAAGCAGCATGCCATTGGTGGTCAACGCAATGTCGTCGATGCCGCATACGCCGGCAAGTTTGCGAACCAACAGCGGTAGCTCGTGTCGTACCAGCGGTTCGCCGCCCGTGAGCCGGATTTTGTTCACACCCAGCCGTGTGGCTACGCGCACGAATCGCTCTATCTCCTCAAACGTGAGCAACTCGCGCCGAGGTTTGAATCGCACGTTCTCGGCCGGCATGCAATAAAAACAACGGATGTTGCAGCGGTCGGTCACGCTCACCCGCAGGTTCGTGTGCACGCGGCCGAAGGAGTCGATCAGTGGGGCGTCAGTCGTCATGGCTGCCCCCATTTCTGTTCCCAGGCAGGGAACTCTTGCTGCAAGAGCCGCTCAGGGGAATTGCTATACCAGGCGTAACCTGTGCGGCGTTCGCGTGCGACTTCGGACAGGCGGTAAACCTTTCGCCCGTCGCGATTGGCCATGAAAGGGCGGTTGGTGTCGATTTCGTAAAACCGAGCCCAAATTGGCGGGGCACTCGAATCGGCTACGGCGACCACGTCGAAATCGCTCGTGTGGTGCGCATAGCGGACTCTTTCGGCCGGAACCCGTTTGATGCGCAACCCATCGATTTGCGAGCGCCGCAGCCAGGCGACGCCGGCGTGGATCGCCGCCTTCGTTTCTGGGCGTGGTTCCTCAATACTCATCAAATACCGCAGCACACCCACGCTTTCGCTGCTGATCAGGGCCGGCAATTCAAAGCTACGGCCGGTGGTTGGTTCGAGCGTCACTTCGTCGTATTGCGCGGCCCAGCCCGCGAGCTGCCCGTCGACTCTCACCTGCAGCGCGAGCAAACACCGATCGCCGCGTCGCAGCGCGCCGGCAACACGCTGGCGAAGCTGACGGTCGATAAAATCGTAGGGCGGCTCGGCGGAATCGATCTTGCGGAGGGTACGCAACACACCGGTCATTACGTCGTCGACGATCGTGACGTGCGGGCGATAGTTGGCTTTGCTGGGATAGGAATGTGGCCAACCACCGTTGTCGTACTGTGCCGCGAGAATGAATTCGATGCCGCGCAAGGCAGCGTCGCGATGCCTGGCATCGCCAGTCTGCGCAAAGGCCGCGACCAAGTAGTCGACCTCCGTGTATGTGGAACGATTGTCGAACGACGTGTCTTCGCGGTCTCGCTCGTCGAGCAGTCTTTGGCGGTCGGCACCGATCAAAACGCGAGTGGGATCGAAGTTCGGCGGCCAGCCGCCGTTGCCTCGCTGGTACAGCAGCAGGTTGTCGGCGATTTCATGGACTTGATGATCGCGGTATTGGGAATAGCCGTCGACGTTCTGCCCATTCTTCCAATGCCGAATGCCGTCGCGAAACCCATCCAAGGAGATCTTTTCGGCAGCATCCGCCGACGCGATCAGCAGCACGATCGCTAGGCTTGCCACGAGCTGTCTGCGGACAACGAGTTTCATGACGCGGACTTCGTTTGCGTGGGAACTTCCAGTCCTGGGTGTACCCATTGCGCGGTACCGTCGCTCCAATTCTCTTGCTTCCAGATGGGAACGACCTGTTTGAGAGTATCGATCAGCCACTGACCCGCATCGAAAGCCGCCTCGCGGTGCGCCGTGCTCACGGCCACGGCCACGCTGGCTTCGCCGATTTTCAAATGTCCAACGCGATGGACGATCGCGCATTCAATGATTGGCCAGCGATGACGTGCTTCGGCCTCGAGCTCTGCCAACTTGGCTTGGGCCATCTCTGCGTAGCATTCGTATTTGAGCGATTCGGTTTCTCGGCCCGCGGTGAACTTGCGCGTCGTGCCCAAAAACAACACCACGGCACCAGCCTCGGGCGAGGACACGTGAGCCAGGACGCACGCCGTGTCGATCGGGCTGGATGTGAGTTCAATCATGGCTCTATTTTATCCTCCGCTGACCGGTGGAATACACGCGATCTCGGGTGTTTCCGCAAGTGTGTGCTCGTCCCCCACGTACTCCGAACCCACCGCGAACAGCACGTGTGGCAGCAATGTCGCCAATTCCGGATACGAGGCGGCGAGTTGCTCTCGCAGTTGTTCCACTGTGCAGCCCTCCGGGACCTTGAGCGAGACGCTTTCCTGGCCAGCCAGTTGTCGGGCCACGGCAAACAATCGTATTTGCAGGTTCATGTCACCACCAATTCTTCGACGGGCGCGGAAAGGACTTCCGACAATTCGGGCATCAGGCCGTACGCCAGTGCCAAAAGTTTTACCGGATGAATCGTCGGTTTGCCCGCACCCTGTTCCATTTGAATCTTGCAGGCACTGCACTCCGTGGTGCCTGCCTGCAACCGCGGGCTGCGGAGGCTTCCAATCAGAGTGCGACCGGCGCGGAGACTCGCGCGGTAATTTTCCCGCTTCAGGCCAAACGTGCCGGCCATGCCCGAGCAACTGTTTTCGGTGCGTTCGATGACGAGCCCCGGGATGAGCCGCAACAGGTTTTCGCCGGGCGAACCGGCTTGCAGCGCCTTCATGTGGCAAGGCAAGTGATAGCCCAAAATGGCATTGATGGGTTGCAGATCAAGCTGCAGTTTGCCGCCCTGATGGAGCCGCCACAAGTAGGAGCAGGCCTCGCTGGTGTGCTCTGCCACGAGCCGTGCGTCATCGTCGGCCAATAACGCCGGATACTCGTGCGTCAGCGCCAGCGCGGCCGATGGCTCGGTCGCCACGACGTGATATCCCTGTCGCACGGCTTCGGCCAGCAGAGCCACATTATGCTCGGCCACTTTTCGCGCCGCGGCCAGCGCACCGAGCGAAATCATCGGCATGCCCGAGGCCTGTTGTCCCGGATGAACGTAAACGGCCACGGCGTTGTGCTCGAGCACGTTGACGAGCGCTTCGCCCAGTTGTGGATCGTGGTGATTGGCATAGGTGTCGACGAAGTACAACACCTTCGACACGTCGCGTCGCGTGGGCCGTGTCAGTCGGCGGCGGCTGGCGGTCCGCAAAAAATTGCGAGTTGCAAAGCGAGGCAGTTTGCGCCCCTGGGCGATGCCGAGCACCTTTTCCATCACCCACCGAGCAAAGCCGTGACGAATCGCGCTATTAGCCAACCGAGGGAATCGCCCGCCCAGCGCGCTAAGGCGATCAATCCGCGACATGAACCAGTCGGTTGCCGACAGTCCGTTGATCTGGACGTAGGACCCCTTGCCCTCCATCATCAGCTTCGGTATGTCGACGCTCGCGGGGCACTCCAGCCGACACATGTGGCAGTTCACGCACAGGTCGGTTACCGACTTGTAGTCGTCACTTGTAAGCGTGGTGAGCGGCAGTTCGCCGGTCAGAATACTTCGCATCAAGTTCGCCTTGGCTCGCGGAGAACTTTCCTCGGCCGGGGCGAAGCGAAAGATCGGGCACATCCGCACGTCGGTCAGTTGCGAGCGGCAGGATCCGCAGCCATTACAATCGCGCGCTGCCTGGGCGATTTCGTCGCCATTCCAGTTGAGCTGCCAGGTTTGAGGTGCCGCTGGGTTCGTCGGCTGAGGTTCGTTTGTCGTACCATCGGCTTCGCCATTAACCGGCGCCGCGGCGACCAAGTGCCGCAGGTTCTGTGTCAACAGATCCGGATCGTCGCTGACGATCTTGCCAGGGTTCAGGATGTTGAGCGGGTCGAAGACCCGCTTCACATCGCGAAACACGTCGGCCAACGGACCGTATTGACGGCGGATATAGGAGGTGCGGCTCAATCCGTCCGCATGCTCGCCGCTGATCGTGCCGCCCACGGCGATCACTTCGCCGTAAAGGTCCGTCGCGAGCTCAGTCATCCGCGTCACGTCGGACGGATCGGATAGGTCCAACAGCGGTCGCAGGTGCAACTGTCCATGGCCGGCGTGCCCAAACAGCGAGGCAGTCACCTGATGCTGCTTGAGCACATTTTGCATGCGCACCAGGAAATCAGGAAGTTCGGTGGGCGGCACCGCCATGTCTTCGATGAAAGGCAGAGGACGCGTGGCGCCTTTCATTCGATAGAGCGTGGGCACGACTTTGCGCGAGAGCCGCCAATAGAGGTCGATCTCCTCGCGGTCCTGCGCCTGGATGGCGTAAAATGCCAGCCGCTTTTTGCGGCGCACGCGATCGATCACTTGAGCCAGCTTGTCGCTGACTTCCACCAACGTGTCGCCTTCCTGTTCGATGAGCAAAGCGGCTTCGGTTTGAGATGGAATCAGCAGGTCGAATTGAACCGTCGACTCGCGTGCCAAACTCAAGTGACGGCGGTCCATCAGGTCGCAGGCGCTGCACCCCAGCGGCAAAATCTCGAGCACGGCACGGGCCGCAGCCTCCAGGCGATCGAATAAGAGTAGGGCCACGCCGCGATGCCGCGGTAGCGGCTGCGTCGCGACGGTAATCTCCGTGATTACGGCCAGCGTCCCCTCCGACCCAGTGAGCAGTCCGGCCAAATCGAGATGCCGGTCCGACAGCACGTCGAGGTGGTAGCCGCAGCGGTTCACCACGCTCTTGGGTTGGTGGGCTTCGATTGTGTCAGCGTTGCGCCGCAGGACATCGGCCAGGGCACTGACCAAATGTCCTCGAACCGATTCGGTCTCGGTGGGCGGCTGCGCAAGCGGCTCGCGTCCGATCTCCAACACGTCGCCGTCCGCCAGGACGATCTGCAGCCCGATCACGTGCTGCCGGGCCGAGCCGTACTTGAGCCAATGGCTTCCTCCGGCATCAATCGCCACGACGCTCCCCATCGTGGTCACGTTGCTCATCGCCGGGTCAGGACCAAAGTGTCGACCCGTGGGTCGCAAAAAATCGTTGAGTTGTGCGTGGACGATGCCCGGCTGGACGCGAACGTGATGATCGCCGTGTTCCAGTACGCGACGCATGTAGCGGGAAAAGTCGAGGACGATGCCGCCGCCTAGGGATTCACCTGCCAAGCCGGTGCCGGCGCCGCGTGGATGGATCGGGAGCTGATTCTCGGCAGCATATTCGAGGCAGGCCACCACGTCGGCCAACGTGCGGGGGCGGACGACGGCCTGCGGCCGAATTTCATAGATACTGGCGTCGGTCGAGTAGAGCTGGAGAAAAACGTCGTCGCAGCGGACGTCGCCCTTAACGAGTCCTCGCAGGTCGGCCTGAATTCGTTCCCTGTCAGGGTCCATGGCAAATGGCGCTTCGCGGCGCCGCGCTAATTCGAGCCGAGGTTCGACCAGACGCCCACGGCTCGTCGGCCCCCTCGAACGGCGATTACGATACGTCAGCGGGACTGACCCGCCATGCGGGCGGCTTGTTGACGATAGCGTTCGTGCGTCTCCAGGTTGAACGGGCCGTGTCCACTGCCTTTGGCCTGGCGGTACATGGCGCCGCAGCGATAGCACATCAAGGCATCGGGCACGATCAAATAGAGCACCACGTCGATCAAGGCCGTGGCAAACAAAATGGCAAACGTGGCCACGATTTCCGACATCGCCCAGGTAACACAACTGGCTAGGATGCCGACCGTGACGATACCCACGCCCAGGCGTTGCGGAAAGTCCTTGCGGATAAACAAGTCCGTGCTGGGGCAGACCAGGCAGCGGCGAAGCTGGCCTCCTTCCAGGGCACCCTGCGGCACGACGACAGACTGATGGCAATGGGGGCACTCGAGAGCGGTGGCATCGGGTGGCACACCCAGACGCACGCCCTGATCGCAACGCGGACAGGAGAAGGTGACATTCATATCTTTAGAGTTGCCGCGCGCATTTGATCGGGTCTGTAGATGCCCGATCGTCGCGGCCGCGGGGTTCCGGCGGGCAAGAGGAGTTACCCCTCCATGATAGGACAAAGGGCCCTTGTCGAAAATGACCCGCCCCGGGGATTTACAGAGAAACGCCCCGTAGGGATAAGTTGCTCCTAACTAGATGATTGCGTCGGACGCAAAACTCCGGCTCCCGATCATCTTGACACTTTCGGCCCGGCGGCCTTAGCATACTGGCGGTTTTAGCGATTGGAGCGTCAGAAACGGGGCGGTGTCTTTCAGGTTGCATGGTCCATTGGCGGTAGGTGGCCCGTCTGTGTGTTGCACAGATGGGTTTTTTATTTGTTGGGGCGCCGGAAAAGCCGTTCAACGAACAAAAACTGAATTTGTAAGAAAAGCTCCGCCTCGGTACGCTTCTATCCCCTCCCCAGGAACAGCCGCGCAACGCCAATGGTCCGGCACGCTCACTCGCCGGCTCGGTAGAATAAACGTAACCGTGCTGGTGGCTGCAATCGACCTAGTCGTTGAAAACCGAAATCGCGGGTCCCGGCAACCTAGAATTGGAATGCGATGAATCGACGTAGTGGTGAATTCGCGATGCTCAGATCCAGCAAGCATGAAAACCGCGAAGCCGGGCTAAACAGTCTGAGCCTGGGCTTCATCGAAGAGATGTATGCCGCCTACCAACAGGATCCGGCGAGCGTGTCGGCCGATTGGCGTCGCTATTTCAAATCGATGAGCAACGGCAGCGGTGCGATTGTCCCCATGCGCCGGAGCCTTCGTTCAAGCCGAGAAGCATCTTTAACCCCGCTGGCGACCGCTCCGATGGCCGCGGCACGGCCGCGCGAGAAACCGAAACGGCCCTGCTGCAGGACCGCGTCGACCAATTGGTTCGTGCCTACCGCGTCCGCGGTCACATGGTGGCGAACATCGATCCGTTGGGTATGCCGAGGCCCCACCTGCCGGAGCTCGATCCGGAATACTACGGCTTCACCGAAGCCGACATGGACCGCCCGTTTTCGACCGATACGATTCGCGGCCCCGACGTGCTCACGCTGCGTACGATTCTGGAACGGCTACGCAACACCTATTGCCGATCGATCGGCGTGCAATTCATGCACATGGACGATCTCAGCGTGCGGCAATGGCTCCAGGACCGAATGGAGGAAACGGAGAACCGGCTTACGCTTACCAAGCAGGAACAGTTGCGGATTCTCACGCGTTTGACCGATGCGGTGATCTTCGAGGAATTCATTCAAAAACGGTTTACCGGCGCCAAAAGCTTTTCGCTCGAAGGCGCCGAAAGCTTGATTCCGCTGCTCGATCTGGCCATTGAAAAATCGGGCGATCAGGGCGTCCGCGAGATCGTGTTCGGCATGGCCCACCGCGGTCGGCTGAACGTGCTGGCCAACATCATGGGTAAAAGCCCGCAGGAGATCTTCCGCGAGTTCGCCGACCTCGATCCAAAGCTGCATCTTGGCCGCGGCGACGTCAAGTACCATCTCGGCTACAGCACCGACTGGGTTACCGCCGCACGGCACAAGGTGCACCTCTCGTTGTGTTTCAATCCCAGCCACTTGGAATTCGTCTCGCCGGTTGCCATCGGACGCACGCGCGCCAAGCAGGATCGGCTCGGCGATGCGAAGCGGAGCCACACCCTGACCATGCTCATCCACGGCGACGCCGCGTTTGCCGGCGAGGGGGTGGTCCAGGAAACGTTCAACCTAAGCCAATTGGAAGGTTACCGCACGGGCGGCACGTTGCATGTCGTGCTCAACAATCAGATCGGTTTCGTGACATCCCCTTCCGAAGGCCGATCGAGCACATATGCCACCGACGTGGCCAAGATGCTGCAGATCCCAATATTCCACGTCAACGGTGAAGATCCGGAGGCCGTGGCCTTTGTCGTGCGTCTGGCGATGGACTTCCGACACCAGTTTCAACGCGATGTCGTAATCGACATGTATTGCTACCGCCGTCGCGGTCATAACGAAAGCGATGAGCCTTCGTTCACGCACCCTGTGCTGTATCGAACGATCGACAAGCGCGAGCCGGTGCGAGACAGCTATCTCGCACGATTGCTAAAGCTGGGTGAAATCACTCGCGAGGAAGCCGACCACATCGCAAAGGAACAAACGCGGCTGCTCGACGAGGAGCTTTCGGTGGCCAAAAGCGATGAGTACGTTGCCAGGCCGCACCATCATCCGGGAGTCTGGAAGGGCTATGTAGGCGGCCGCGATCAAAACGTTCCAGAGGCAAATACGGCCGTTGACCGTGAGAAGCTTAGCGCTCAGTTGCTCGCGCAGACAACGCTGCCGGCGGATTTCAAGCCGCATCCCAAAATTGAGCGGTTTCTGGAGGGACGGCGCGAAATGGCCCGCGGCGAGAAGGGGCTCGATTGGGCGGCTGCCGAAGCGATGGCGTTTGCCAGTCTGGCGTGTGATGGCCATCGGATTCGCCTGAGCGGCCAGGACAGCACGCGCGGCACGTTCAGTCAGCGGCACGCCGTCCTTCATGACTACGACGATGGCCACCGCTACACGCCGCTCCAGCATGTCGCCAAGGGGCAGGCCCCAGTCGAAATCATCAACAGTCCGCTTTCCGAGGCCGGGGTGCTGGGCTTCGAATACGGCTACAGCCTCGATTGCCCCAGCGGCTTGGTGCTCTGGGAAGCTCAATTTGGCGACTTCGTGAATGCCGCTCAGGTGATCATCGACCAGTTCATTGCCAGCGCCGAGACCAAGTGGAAGCGGCTGAGCGGGCTGGTAATGCTCTTGCCTCATGGCTTCGAGGGGATGGGGCCGGAACACTCCTCGGCCCGGTTGGAGCGATTCTTGTCGCTGTCGGCTGAGTGCAACCTCCAGATCATCAACCCCACGACGCCGGCCCAGTATTTTCATGCCTTGCGGCGGCAAATCCTGCGGCCCATTCGCAAGCCGCTGGTCGTGATGACTCCCAAGAGCTTGCTGCGTCATCCGCGTGCCGTCTCGACGCTCGACGAGTGCGCCTCCGGACACTGGGAAAAGGTAATCCCCGACGAAACCCCCGAGCGTCCTGAAGTTGAAGGCGTTTTAATGTGCTCGGGCAAGATTTACTACGAACTTGCCAAGGAACGTGAGGACCTTAACCGGCATGACGTTGCGATCGTACGGATGGAGCAGCTCTATCCGCTGCCGTTTGGCAGCCTGAAGGAAGCCCTGTCGCCGTATCGAAACGGCACGCCGGTCTACTGGGTGCAAGAAGAGCCGGAGAATATGGGCGCATGGCGGTTTCTGCTCGCTCGGTTTGGCGGAGAACTCTTCGATCGCCTGCCGTTCTCGGGCATCTATCGTCGCGGGTCCCCGAGTCCGGCGACGGGTTCGGCAAGCGCCCACCGCATGGAACAGAAGGAGCTATTGATGCAAGCGTTCGGCTGCATTTAACTAGGCGATTTGGCGCGATGCGCGGCCCAACGTTCGCGTGTGCGTCGATCGAGCAAAAAACCAGACTGCTGAAGCAGGGGAAGTCGCCATCCATGGCCGTTGAATTGAAAGTGCCCACCGTCGGCGAGTCGATTACCGAAGTGCAGATCGGTCAGTGGCTCAAGGGCGAAGGTCAGGTCGCCGAAAAGGACGAGAACCTCGTTGAAATCGAGACGGACAAGGCAACGGTGGAAATCGTCGCGCCGGTTACCGGCCGCGTTTCGAAAGTGCTTAAGCGCAGTGGCGAGACGGCCGAGGTGGGCGAGGTGATCGGCTACATGGAGCCAGGCGCCGATGGTGAGTCGGTCGATGCGGGCGCCGATCAGGTGGCTACGGCCGCGGCCCAGGCACAGGCTGCCGACTCGATTGAGCGACAAAGCGTGCGCCCGCCGGAACCGGGACGCACTCCGGAACCGCGTGTGATTTCACCCCATGGCGAACCCCAGCCTGCGGCCAAGACGCACCCGGCGGCCGGTCAAATCGCTCGACACATTTCGGACGATCTCGTGAACCAGCGGCGCGTCGAAGAAAGCGACGAACAGGGGCTCGTGATTAGTCCCGACGTACCGCGACAGATTCCGCGCCCACGCGAAATCCAACGGGGCGGTGCCAAGCCGCACGTGCAAGTGTCGCGCGGCGGTCGGGAGGAAGAAGTCGTGCCGATGAGCCCGATTCGCCGCCGGATAGCCCAGCGGCTGGTCGAGGCCCAACAAACCGCGGCCCTGCTCACCACGTTTAACGAAATCGACATGTCGTCGGTCATGGCCCTGCGCAACGAGCACAAGGGAGTATTCGAGGAGAAGTATGGCATCAAGCTAGGGTTCATGTCGTTTTTCGTGAAAGCGGCCATCGATGCCCTCAAGCTGGTGCCGGCCGTCAACGCGGAGATTCGCGAGAGCAGCATCGTCTACCACAACTATTTCGACATCGGCATTGCCGTCGGTGGTGGCAAAGGGCTGGTCGTTCCCGTGCTCCGCGACGCTGACCGCATGAGCTTCGCCGACATCGAGCTGACGATCGCCGATCTGGCCACGCGCGCTCGCAAGAACGCCTTGCAGCTCGAAGAGTTGCAAGGGGGCACCTTCACCATCTCGAACGGCGGTGTTTACGGATCGTTGCTGTCGACGCCAATCGTCAATCCTCCGCAGAGCGGCATCCTGGGTCTGCATTCCATTCAAGATCGCCCCGTGGCCCACCAAGGGCAGGTCGTGATTCGCCCGATGATGTACGTGGCGCTCACCTACGATCATCGCATCGTCGACGGTCAGGGTGCCGTGACGTTCCTCAAGCGAATCAAGGAAGTCATGGAAGAGCCGATGCGGATGCTGGTCGAGATCTAGCGCCGCCGTTCGGCTCAACCGTCGGCTCAATTGAATGCACCGCTTCGAAAGCTAGGATTGCGAGACGCGTTCGGCTCGCCGACGTACCCATGCTGCCAGCTCGGTGCGGATTTGCTCGAAGACTTCGCCCCAGTCGCCGAGGTTCTCCTGGCGGAAGAGTCGCATGGTTGGATACCAAGGACTGTCGCTCCGCTCGAGTAGCCATCGCCAGTCAGCGGTCCAAGACAGTGCCACCCAAACCGGTACACCCAGGCCTCCAGCGAGATGTGCTGGTGCCGAGTCGCAGGTAATAACGAGATCCATGTTCTTCACAATGGCCGCTGTGTCGTGAAAGTCCCCCAACTCTTCGCCCAGATCGCAGATCGCCGAATCGCCCGATTGAAGCTGCTCGCGGCCAGACCCGAACTGCAGGCTGAAAAACCGCACTCCGGACGTCTGGCTTAGCTTGGCGATGTGCTCGTACGGAATCGAGCGGTAGCGGTCTGCCTTGTTCCTTGGATCACCTTGCCAGGCGAGGCCGACTTTCAACTCACGAACCTCGCGCCACCGCTCGCTCCATTGGCGGACGAGTGATTCATCGGGGAACAAGTAAGGAACCCTTGCCGGGATGTTCTCCAGCGTCGTTCCCAAATCGCCTGGAATATCGGACATCAGCACGTAAACGTCGAACGGCGGCAGCGAGTCGGACAGCGAATACACCTGGTGCACGCCAGGACAGCGGGCGAAGAGGCGCATCAATTGTTGGCGGCAACGAACTAGTACACGCGCCTGCTGTGCTTCAAGTTGCGCGGCATAGCGAATGAAATGAATATTATCGCCCGCTCCCTGATCCTCGCAAACCAGGATTGTCTTCCCGGCGAGCGAAAAACCGTCCCACTGCGGCTGCTCGAAGGACGGTGTCGGTTGGTTTTCGACGCGTGCCCGCCAGCGGTAGAACGGCCAGCCCTCGGCAAGCCTGCCTTGCTGCAGGAGGTTGAGGCCTAGGTTCAAATTGGCTGCCGCGCAATTGGGGTCGATGGCCAGTGCCTGACGAAATGCCTGTTCTCCCTTCGAAATCTGGCCCTGCCGAACTTGCAGGAGGCCGACGTTGAGCTGGGCGTCCGTGCATTTCGGGTCGAGAGTCAGCGCTCGTTGAAACGAGTCTTCAGCGGGCGAGAGGCGCCCCTGTCGCTCGTAAGCCCGACCCAAGTTCACGTGGGCACCAACGATGTCGGGACGCAATGCAATCGCTCGTTCGAGCAAGGTGATGGCCTCATCGGTCTGGCCCAACTTTTCGAGCACGGCCGCCAGATTACTTTGAGCCTCGACAAAGTTGGGGCGTTGCTCGACAACGTGCCTGAGGCAATTTACCGCTTCCTCGAAATGTCCGAGCCGCTGAAGCGCCACGCCGAGAGCGTTGTAGCCCTCGATATAGTTTGGTTTAAGTGCAATCGCCCGCCGGCACGACTCGACGGCGGCCTCAAATTGTCCAAGTCGTTCAAGCGCCACACCCAAGTTGTTATGAGCCTCGGCATAGTCGGGCCGAATCGTCACGGCCTGTCGGTAGGCTGCCGCGGCCGCTTCCAACTGTCCCTGCATTTCCAACGTGACGCCTAGATTGTTGTGTGCCTGCGCAAATCGGGCTGCGCAGCCACCGCTTTGCGAAAGTGTACCACGGCCGCTGCCAACTGGCCGCCTTGGCCGGCGATTAGTCCCAGACGATTCTGTTCCGCGGCAAACGCGGTAGGATTCGACGACATGGATCGCGCTATTTGCTGTCCCGCGGTGGATCGAGTTCGATGTCAAAGTTCTTGAACCGCACTTCCGTCGCACCGCCGGAATGCAATTGCAAGGCGATGATCCCCCGCTTGGCCCCGGCCGCATCGACGAGATCGACGCACTTGTGGCCGTTGATCCGAGTTTCGATTCGGTCGCCGACCGCCAGGATCTCGTACGTGTTCCAACCCGGCCTGACGTGCGATTCGCCGCTCTTTTCCCACAGCAGGGCCCGCCCGTGCTCTTCGTACAACTTGCCCCACCAGCCGGCGCCGATATCGGCCTGATAGCCCTTTACCAGGCCATCCGGCAGGGCCTCGCTGCGGAACTGGATGCCACTGTTGCCCCGATTGTCGACCAGTTGCACCTGGCAGCGAAGCCGAAAGTCGCCCAATGACAGGTCGTTCGTAAGAAACTCATTCGACTTCAAGCCGGCTGACGTGCCAACGATCTGTCCGTCCTCGACCCTCCATAGTGAATCGTTTCCGGTCCAACCGGATAGGTCTGTTCCCGTGAAAAAGCTCTTGATGTTGTCTGGCGTGGCCAACATCGGCACCTGAGCCGGCGCGGCAAGATACGCTATGAGCGAACGTACCTCATGGGGCTTGAGCTGTTTGAGCAAATCGTCGGGCATCATCGACTGCGGGCTGGATTGCATTTCGTCGACCTCGTTGCGAGGCAGCGTCACCAGTTCGTTGGCCGTTTGCACGGTCAGCGAGTTTTCGTCCTGTTGCTTGACAATTCCGGTGATCACGCGCCCGTCGGTCGTCACGATCACGCTCGGTTGATACTCCTTGGCCATCACCGCGCTGGGATCCAGAACGTTCGAAAGTATGTACTCCAGGTTGGCGCGGTTCGAACCGGTTAGCTCAGGCCCGATCTTGCCGCCCGTGCCAAACAGAGTGTGGCACTGCGAACAGGTCTTGGCAAACACGGCCCGGCCGAGGGAAGGGTCAACCGGCGGATCTTCCTGCTCGATGAGGTGCGTGTACTCGGCAATCAATTTGGCTTTCTCGGCGCTCGAGTCGCGCACCGTCCCCCAAACTTCCCCGATCCTCTTGTTGAGCAGTTCGTTCTTATGGTTGCGTAGCTGCCGGATCAAATCAGCCGACAGATCCGTGGCCGCGATTTGCTTTTCGTCGACCGCCGACAGCAAGGCCGAGGCATACGGCACCCGCGCGGCCAGCGTGTTAAGGGCGTCCCGCTTTTCTTCCAGATTCAGGTCCTTGTACACGGCGAGGATTGCCGCTGGAGTGTCGGTATGATCGTAAGATGCCAGGCCCCGGAGGGCGGGCCGTCGTAAGGCTTGATCGGCGATCAGCGTTTGCAGGGTGGGGGCCAATTCAGGATCTCGACGCGCCAGCAGCGCGTCGAGCGCTTGCTGGCGTTCGCCAAGCAGCTTGCGCTCGTCGACCAACACACCGCGCAATTTCGCCAGCGCCGCCGGATCGCCAAACTTGAGTGCCAGTGCCGTGGCCTGCGCGTTGACGTCCGCGTTCGTGCTGTTCACCAGTGCATCGGAGTGCGCCGACCAACTGTCGGGCATCGGCACCTGCCGACGGCCGCGCAAACCTTCCTCCATCGCGGCCAACAGTAGCAATTGCGTCTCGGTTTGCTTGGCTCGCCCCAGTTCGGCCACGACGACGTCGAGCGCCGCGGGCGTACCGATCTTCGTCACGCGGCGCGCCATGAACGACAGCACCAATGGAATTTTGCCGTCGGCCGCAAGCCCTAGTGCCCGCTTCGCGTCGACCTCTGCCAACGGTTCTGCCGCGTACCAGTTCATCAGCGGCAGATTGTGGTCGCCCGCGTCCCGCGAATGCGAGAGCAGTCCTGCCAGCGCGTTCCAGCGATTCTCGAGCGGCAATCGCTGTAGCGCCGAACTGACATACAGACGCACGACCGGCGACGGGTCCTTGCTTAAGGCCGTCAATCGCTGGAGCACCGCTGTCGAGAGCTCGCGCGCCGGTTTGTCCGTCAACAATTGCAACGTCCAGGCCCGCACGTGGGGGTAGTCGTTTTCCAGCAGGGCCAGCGCGGTCGGCTCGTCCAACCCGCCGCAGCAATGTAGTGCCCACAAACCGCGTAGCCGGCGGCGTTCGAGCGGATGGTTGGCCGCGATCTCCTTTAGCTTGGAACGCACTGCCGGATTGCCGCCGCGCTCCTGCAAAATGCGACGGGCGTGGCGGACATACCAGTCGTTGTCGTTCAGTTGCATTTCGACAAGTTCGTCGTCTGACTGCTTCTTGAGATCGACCGTCACCGGTTTTGCATTCTTGTACGAGACCTTGAAGATCCGGCCGTTCGAGCGGTCGTGACCATCTGGCTCCCGGTGGTGACACGCGTTCGCGTCGTACCAATCGATCATCCACATCTGCCCGTCGGGGCCATATTGCAAGTTGATGATCTGCGACCAGCGGTCACGCGCGAGGCAGAAGTCGGCGCGCGGTCGCCGACGTAGCCCGAGCCCTTGGGCAGCAGCAAGTCTTCATTCAGCCGCTGGCCGTGGATATTGTTCATGAAGATCTGGTCGCGATACTTCGCGGGCCAGCTTCCTCCCAGGTAGATCATCGCGCCGGCATGCGCGTGACCGCCCCCGGCGGCGTCCGACTTGTCGTTGCCAGAGTGGGGTGTCGAGCCGATCCAGTGGCGATGCAGGGCGATCGTCTTGATGTCGTCGTAAGTGTGCGGATTGAAATGCAGGCCAGCCTGCCGCTGGTAACGCCCTCCCTGAATGATGTGATACAAGTGCGGGATGACGCAGGCCGTGGCGAACGCCTGCCCGTAGTCGTTGAAATCAACACCCCACGGATTGCTCGTTCCGTGCGCGAACACCTCAAACTCGTGCCGCGTGGGGTGGTACCGCCAAATCGCGGCGTTCAGCAGCGTGCGGTCTTCCTTGGGCGTGCCGGGTTTTCCGACCAGCGAATAGGTGAACACCCCATGGCAGCCGTACAGCCAGCCGTCGGGTCCCCAGATAAACGCATTCAGCGTTTCGTGCGTGTCGTGGTAACCCCAACCGTCGAGCAGAACCTCGGGTTCGCCATCGGGCACGTCATCGCCGTTCCGGTCGGGCACGAACAGCAGATAAGGCGCCGCGCCGATCCACACGCCGCCGAAGCCAACTTCCAAGCCGCTCACCAGGTTCAGATTTTCCATGAACACCTTGCGCTTTTCCAAGCGACCGTCGCCGTCGGCATCCTCGAAGATCAGGATGCGGTCCTTGCCTTTCCCCTCGGGTGCGCGGATCGGGTAGGTATAGGCCTCGGCAATCCATAGCCGGCCGCGATCGTCGATCGCCATCGCAATCGGCTGCATCACGTCGGGCTCGCCGGCGCCCAGCGTTACCTTGAATCCCTCGGGTACAACCATCGCCTTCGCGGCTTCTTCGGGCGAGAGTCCGGCGAAGGGATAGTCGTCTTGCGGCTGCTCCTCTGGCGCCGTGGGAAACTCGGGCTTGGTGGCGTGCAGCTTGAAGTCGTCGAAATTCAGGTGTCCCCAGCCATTGCTCGAACTATCAACGAGCCGTATGAAGATTTCCTTGCCTTGGTGTTTGGTCAGGTCAACGGCAATTGGCTTCAGCGTTTCAGTGTTGTCACCGGGTCGTGTGAAGATGACCTTGCCGGAAGTTTTGTCGACCAGTTCCACGCGAGTCGATTTATTTGATCCGCCCGCGACGCGAAAGCTGGCCCACGGCTGCGTCACCTTGAAGGGCGCCGAGACGAGTTCTCCCTTGGGCTCGTCGCTGAGCGCGATTTCAAAGCCTCCCACCCAAAACGTGCCGACATGCTCGCTTGCCATGCCGCGTCCACGCGCCGTGACCGTATCGCCACGCACTGGCTGTTTGGCGAACGCGTCACCCGAGGCGGTCCAGTCTTCGAGCGTGCCCTTTTCGAAATCGAGATTCAGCGGCTTACCATCTGTCGCGCGTGGAAGTTCACCAACGGGTTCCTTCTCGGCGGCCAACGAGGGAGTTGCAAACGCCGCACACAAAACGAAACACACCAGCAATTGGGAGCGCAACATTTCCGATTTTCCTGGTTTCTCTGTGGGCTCTACCTGGGCCAATGCTAAAACATTACCTTAGCAGACAGTGGCCCCACTTTGGAGTGTCCGTGGATCTGTTCTGATGGGATGCGATCTGTTGATCACCGAAAAAACCTTGCGTCAATTGGGCGGCAGCCTGGCCTCTTTCCTGTTGACCCTGGCCGTAAGCGGATGCGTGTGGCACACCGATCCCCAGGCGAAAACGGTTGAACAGCCACCGGCCGCAAGCAGGACGGCATCTGCTTGCGTCGTAGCGACGTTCTCGATCGTCGCGGCAGATCCAGAGACCGGCGTCTGCGGTGCGGCCGTGGCCAGCAAGTATCCGGCAGTCGGCGAAGTCGTCCCCTACGTCCGCGGCGGCGTCGGAGCCTTTTGCACGCAGCACTTTCACAATCCTGAGTTCGGCCCCCGGGCGCTGGAGTGGCTTGAGCAAGGCAAGTCGCCCAGCGAGGTTCTTGCCGAACTAACGCGCGATGACGAAGGGGAGGGGGGCAGACAACTAGCGATCATCGATCGACGCGGCAGTACCGCGCAGCTCAACCCCGTCGACGCCCCGAACCGCAGCCGATGGTGGGGCGCCGCCGCCGGTCGCTACTACGCCTGCCAGGGAAACACGCTCGCCGGCAGGCAGGTCATCACCGAGATGGCCAAAGCCTACGAAACCACCGACGGCTCGCTGGCCGACCGGCTGATGGCCGCGCTGGTCGCCGGCGACGAGGCCGGAGGAGACCATCGCGGTCGCCTGGCCGCCGGCATCGTGGTTGGCAAACCCGGCGTCGAAGGTGATTGGCTCAATCTGCAAGTCGACAACAGCGACGACGCCGTCAGCGAGCTGGCGAGAAAGTATGCCGCGCTCGCGCACGACGCGAAAGGTGGGGCGCAGCAATCGACCCCGGCTGAGGAAACAAAACGCTAATCTCTTTTCGGATTCGCGCACGCCATGCCGGCGTACTATAACGGAATCCAAAACTCGACCGTGACGCTGGCCACGTGAACCACGCACGTAGGTTGGGTGTCAGTAGCTGCACGGGAGACCCGACCGCACTGCGACCTCGACGATGCTGCGAAAAGTTACCACCTCCTCGGACAACCATTCACCCGGCAATCACTCGCGCCAGGGCGTGATCTATGGGGTTTTGTCGTATGGTCTGTGGGGGCTGGTGCCGCTGTATTTCAAACTGGTGGCCAGCGTGGCGCCGCAGGAAGTCGTGGCCCAGCGAGTGGTTTGGTCGTTCGTGCTGTTGGCCGTGGTGATTACGGTGCTGCGCCGCTGGGGCGACGTCAGACCGGCGCTCCGTTCGCGACCAGTGATCACGACGTTGGCGACCAGTACGCTGCTATTGGCTTTCAATTGGTTCGTCTATATCTATGCGGTGACGACCAATCAGGTGGTGGAAGCCAGCGTGGGCTACTTCTTGAACCCGCTGGTGAACGTGGTCCTCGGGGTGGTGATTCTCAAGGAACATTTGCGGCGCTGGCAACTGGCCAGCGTGGCGCTTGCCGCGCTCGGCGTTGCGATCTTGGGTGTGCCTTGGATCGCCGTCTCGCTGGCGCTCTCGTTCGCGTTCTATGGACTGCTTCGCAAACAAGTCGCTGCCGACGGGCTGCTCGGTTTGTTCATCGAGACGCTGTTGCTTGCGCCGCTTGCGCTCGGGTTCGTCCTGTACCTGCACCTGCTCGGCAAGTCCGCGTTTGTGCTGGGCGACCCCAGCATGTGCTTGACGCTGATGGCCAGCGGCATCGTCACCTGCGTGCCGCTGCTCCTGTTCGCCGCCGCCGCCCGCCGCCTGCGTTTCGCGACCCTGGGCTTCTTGCAATACCTGGCCCCCACCATCCAGTTCCTGATTGCCGTGTTCCTGTTCCGCGAACCGCTCACGACCGCCAAGGTCGTCTCGCTCTCGCTGATCTGGACCGCCGTCGGCATCTACTCGATCGACTCGCTGCGCATGCTCCGCCAACACCGCATCACCGCCCGCGAAGCCGAGCGCCTGGAGCCGGCCCCGGCGGATGTATGACGACCGAGTCTGCCGTTTTGCGCTAGTCTGTTACCCGCTTCAAACGGTCGCTGGTTTTGTCGTACTCCAAGTGCTCGCGACCGTTCTTGGTCACAAGCGCCTACAGTACGGGCTCTTCAATGTCGGCGGGCAGGAAGTGCACCGAGCCGTCCATAAATAGCGAGTTGAATCCGCCCTCGAAGAATCCCCCGAGCTTGGGAAACGGTCCCTCCTCCGTCAACTCAATATCTTCGGGCTTGGTCCAGGGAATCGAACGTTTCGCTTCGACCACGCCGATGGTCTTGGACGAGCCGTCGCGGTCGTCACGGATGCGGCTCGCCACCGTCGCAGGAGTGAACATGGAGTCCGAACCGATAAGCACAAAATATCCGCAATCGCCCGTCGGTTCTTCAGCCGGCACACTGAAAAGTTCGGCACCGTCGGCCAGCACCTTCTTGTTGTTCTCGCTGTCCCACGGCTCATCGAGGTGGTAGCGCTTGTAGAGGTCCTCGCCGACGATCTCAAAGTACGGCAGCAATTCCACCCGCCAGCTGTGCGGCGTCTTGCCATCGGGACCCATGACGACGGCCGGCGGAAAACGTTTGTGCTTGTCATAGTAATTATAAAGAGCGATTCCCATTTGCAGCAGCTTCTCGACGGATTCGCTTCGCAGGAATGCCTGACGAGCCCTGACGCGCCGTTCCGCGGGATCCAGGTCTTTCCAGAAAGCATTCGAATTGCTCTCCGCTTCGGCCAGATCCCGTTCGGCTTCGAGGAGACGTCGCTTCATTTCGCGGTACATCTTGCTGGTTTCAGTGGAATTCCGCTGCGGGTTTTTGCGGCGGAAATCCTCAATCTCCTGGAGATTGTGTTGCAACTCAGCGATTCGACCGCGCAAGAAGTAACCATGCTCGCCTGCCTCGTCTTTGGTTTCCGACTTCGCGGTAGGCGCGGCAGCGAGCGTCCGACCTGCCGGTCCACGAACACCCACCAGCACCCCACCGACCGAAATCAAGAGCACCATTACGGCCGCGCGCCGCGACCACGACATCGAACTCTCGGGCAGTAGCTTTTCGCCGTTTAGCATTTCAACTCTCCTAAGCAAGGTGCCGCGTGCTGGCAGAAACGGGCGCGCCGCCAAAGGTGGAACACCTTGACGCAGCGCCATCCGTGCCAGCGTGGTGAGATAGGTTTGCCGTCCACCGGCGAGTTGCACGCTGCAAAGATCCGCAGCCATTTCCTGTTCCAGCCGGAGTTGCCGTGCGAGCCACCAGACAAGTGGGTTGTAAAAGTGGAGCACGACGCCCAAATGTGCCAGAATTCCAAGCGCAAAATCGCCACGGGCAACATGAGCAACTTCATGAGCCAACACGCAGCGCAGTTCGCATTCGGCCCACGTTCTCCAGTCGGCGGGCAAGACGACAACTGCATTGATCCAGCCCAAGGTGCAGGGCGAGCACAGTTCGTCTGACTGCGCGAGCTCGATGTGGCGCGTCTCGCCCCAACTGAGATGCGATTTCGTTCAGAATGGACCACGCTTTCGGATCCGCGATGTGTCTGGCCTGCGATCCATAGCGACGGGTTGCCAGTAGCGCGGTCCCGATACGGGCTGCTCCAAGTCCCACTCCCGCCAGCATCATCACTGCGAGCCAGGCCGGCCAACGCCAGCCGGTGTCTGCGTCGGTGGTGGAGAGTTGATCGCGGAATTCAGCCAGGAATTGCCGCCATGCCGAGTTGAGCGCCGCCTGTTTGGCCTGCGCATCATCGGATTTCGTCGTCGCCGTCGGTCGACGCGTTTCGGACGCTTCCGCTTGGCTGGGCGCCGCAGTATGTTCGCCGTTTCTGGGAGCACTCGTTTGCTCTGGGCTGAATTTCCATGGCAGTGATTCAATCGACCAGTCGCGCAGAACAGGTGCCAGTGCGGCTGCCGACAGGCCGATGACGACAGAAATGACCACGGCGATTGTCCAGGCACCCGCCGCCGGATTGCGGCGACGGGTTGCGAGATATAAGCAGGCGCCCACGCCGCAAAGTAGCCCCACACGAACCGCCATCCACAACAGCGTGATTCCCCAGGCGTTCATTTTTGGTTCTCCCGTAGAATCTGTTCCAGGCGTGCCCGCTCTTTTGCCGTGAGCTTCTTTTGATCCAACAGCCGCATCAGCAGTTGCTCGCGGGAGCCGCCAAATACGCGGTCCACCAGGTCGCCCAACAAGTTGCGAGAGACCTCTTCGTACGAACGAACGGCCCGATACAGAAACGGTCGCTCGGTGGTGGTTTGCTCCAGGTATCCCTTGTCGTTCAGGATCCTTACCAGCGTGGCAATTGTCGTGTACGCCCGATCGACGCCCCCCTCGGCCAACGCATCGCGAGCCTGCTGGGCCGTGATCTGGCCCTGCTTCCAAAAGATCTGCAGGACTTCCAGTTCCCGTTCGGTCAATTCTTTGGCGGGGCGTGCCATCACGTCTGTCTCGCGTTCGGCCGTGGATTGTGATTTGGTTAACTAAATTTGGTTTTATAGATGTCGCTTGGCAAAGTCAAGCTACAAGGCCAGAAGAAATTTTTCGGCGTGGGTTTGGGAGTGGTGTGGTCCGCGTCGGCAGCCTGCGGTTTAATACCCCAGCAATTCGAGCAAAGCCGAAGATGTGAACGACTTTGGGCGTTTGCGGTTGGTAACTCGACGGAGGTTCACGATGGAGCGCAATCCGACTGCATTTCTTACGGCCCAGTGGCGCAACCTGGTGGTCGTCAACTACGAGATCGACTCCGACATCCTCGCGCCCCATGTGCCGTGGGGCACCGAATTGGACCTCTGGCAAGGCCGCGCCCTGATCAGCCTGGTCGGGTTTGAGTTTCGCGACACCCGCGTTTGCGGCTACGCGATTCCGTTCCACCGCAACTTTGAGGAAGTGAACCTGCGGTTCTATATTCGGCGGCGCGTGAATGACGGCTGGCGGCGCGGAGTCTGTTTTTTGCGCGAGCTGGTGCCGCGCCGGGCCGTGTCCTGGGTCGCTCGGAGCCTGTACGGCGAGAACTACGCCACCGTACCCATGGGGCACGCGATCGAGTGTGCAAGCGGCGGGGCCTTTGAGGCCAGCTACTGTTGGCGCTGGTCCGGCCGCGAGTGCCGGCTCGTAATGCTGCGCCGACGGAGACGGTCACGTGGCCTCGCCCGACTCGCTCGACGAATTCATCATCGAACACTACTGGGGCTACTCGGGCGGGCCAGGACGCGCGACCGTGGAGTACCAGGTCGAACATCGGCGCTGGAAGTTGTGGCCCGCTCGCACGGCATGCTTTACTGGCGAGGTCGCGACCCTTTACGGCGCATCGTTCGCTGAGGCACTAACCGCTCCGCCGGTGTCAGCTTTCCTTGCCGACGGCTCGCCGGTTGTCGTGTATCGCGGCCGCCGATTGCCGCCGAGCCGACCCGTGATCACGCCGGTGACTAGACACCCCGCCGGGTCTTCCGCCTAGGCTGCAAGTCGTTATACTTGAACGTCTTGTCCGCGTAGCTCAATTGGATAGAGCGTCGGCCTCCGAAGCCGAAGGTTACTGGTTCGAGTCCAGTCGCGGATACTCGCTGTAAGCCCCGAGTTGCAAAGTTTGGCGCTGCCATGTGCGGAAAAGCCGGCAGTGCCACTTTGATAATTTCAGGGAGTTCAAATCTTGCTAGTGCGCCACCGCGCCGCAGCCGGGCTCGGGGTTGAGTGACACGCCTGGCGGGTAATCGCGCGCGGAGGTGAACTCCTTGATAGCCTGGCAATTGATCAGCGTCGAAGCGCGGTCCTTGTCCGCCGCCTGGTAGCTGCGCTTCAGTGCTTCGCGCAATTCTTCCGGCGTGCTCACGTATTCGCCGCGGGCGCCAAGACCTTCTGCCAACTGGTCGTACCTGAGGTTCTGCTGGAAGAGGTACATGTGCATCGAGCGCGCCGACGATACGGCGGCGGGCCACATGCCCCAACAATCATTGTTGTAAATAACCGCGATCACCGGCAGCTTGTACTTGGCCGCCGTATCCAGGTCGAACAAGCTATGCGCGATGCCTGCATCGCTGCTCACGCAAACCGTCGGGGCCCCCTTGTAAGCCGCTTGCGGGCCGACACCTTCCTGCACGGCGGCGCTGGCACCAATCATCATCGCCACGTCTGGTCCAATGGCGCCATATTGGTAAGGACACACGATCTCTTGAGCCGGGCGGAAGGCGCGTAACCAACGCCCCGCATAAGTGCCAATCGTCCAGCCGCCCCAGCCGGTCACCGTTTGCTTCGGATCGAGATCACCCTTGTAAAGGAAATCATGAACTTCCTTGCAGAGCACGGCCGGGTGCAACCGTTCAGTCTTTTGGCTGTGCTTCAAGCCCATCTCGTACTGGTCGTGTATGTACTTGTCGAACTTGTCGCGCGCGGCCGCCAACTCGCTCACCCAGGCATCGCGCGAACGCTTGGGCAGGCTTTCGGCCAGGGCCTCCAAGAAGGCCCGCTCGGTGCTCACGATGCCGAGTTCCAGCGGCCAGTTGCGGCCCAAATCTTCCGGCACCGGATGAACGCGAATGGCCTTCACATCGGGGTTGAAGCGGAACTCGCCGGGGCTCGGCATGCAATACTGACCCACGAAGACCACCAGGTCGGCGCTCATCATGGCATCGGGAGCCAGACTTACCGAGAGGCGATGATCGTCGGGAAAATGCCCGCGCGTGGGCCCGGAGGTAACCACGGCCAGATCATTCTTCTCCGCGGCCTTCAGCAGCGCGTCCCAGCCCTTGTTCTGAAACACACCCTGACCGGCAATGACGAGCGGGCGTTCGGCGCGGCCGATCATTTCCACCGCCTTCTTCACGTCGGCCGGATCGGGGTGCATTTCCGACTCGCTACGGTATTTATCCTTGGTGTAGTAGTCTTTCAGCGACGCCGGATCGGTGAAGCGAGCCCTGGCGACTTCGCCAGGAAAGTCCAAATGCACGGGGCTGGGCACGCCAGACTTCAGGTTTCGGAAAGCGTAGCCGCCATATTCCCAGACGCGGTCCGGCGCGATCAACCGCTTGCCATATTTCTTCATGCCGGTTGTGATCGGCTGCTGATAGCCCGTTTGAATGAAGGCCTCACGATCGTCCCCCGCGATTTGCATGTTGCTGGCCAGCACCAGCAGGGGCGTACGCGCCGCCGCCGCCGAGGCGATGTTCATGATCATGTGGGTCAGCCCCGGCCCTTCGGTTCCCGAGCAGGCGGTGACCTGGCCGGTGGCGCGAGAAAAGCCGTCGGCCGCGGCGCACATGGCTCCTTCCGTGCGGCCGCCAAAGCTGGGAATGCCGGCCGCCGCGATAGCGTTGATCACGGTGTAGTTGCCCGGGCAGCAAAACATCGCCGCCAACTCTTCCTGCTTGCAGAGCGAGGCGAACACCTCAGCGCCCGTCATGCCGCGCCCCTCGAACGAGCCCGGCTTGGGGGCTTCGTTTATCGACTCGGGGATTTCCTTGGGAATCGTGATCGAGGGAATGCTCGTCGCGCCGGCGTGCGCCTGGGCGTTTTCCACGACTCCAGCCACAATGGCTCCGGCTCCGACGGCGGACGAAAGAAGAAAGGACCGCCGCGTCGCATCCGGCTGGTTGGCCTGGTCGCCGCTGGGTTTGCTGTCGCGCTTCATCGTTACAACTCCTGGGCTGGCTGGTTTTGGCGAGCGTCTAGTTTGCTGGTGATTCCACGATTTTAGGTCTGGCGGACTGCGGCCAAAGACTTTGGACAAAATTAACCATGTGCCAGAGGTCCTCCTCCTTGTCGATCTTGTCGCTAAACGGCGGCATCGAATCGCCCGCGCCGTCGCGAATGCTGCGGAACACCTCTCCCTCGGTCGTTCCACTAGCCCAATACCGCGGATCGGTCAAATCCGTGGCATTGGCGATTACGTCGACCTGCGATTTGCCGTCGGCCCCATGACACTCGGTGCAGTCGCGCAAATAAAGGATCTTCCCGCGGGCAATCGAAGCCTTGCTGAACGGGACCGGATTCTTGAGCTGCTTTGCCTCCTCCTGGGTCAAGCGGCCGTCGTCGTCCTGCGAGGAGGGACCTTCCGCGGAACTTCTACTCGGCAAAAGTATGGTCGTGGCGACGAATAGCAGGCCAGCGACAATCCAGGTGGCCGTTCGTTTCGGCATTTTGTTTTCCCCTAGGGCGGCTCTATTCCAGAATCTAGGATGGCGGTCGTTCAGATGTGGTCTGGATCGAGTTCAAACGTTTCCACGGTGTATTCAAGGCAAGTTCCTTCGACGAGGAAATCCAGGAAGATCTCCTGCACCAGATGGACTAACTTCCGCGTACCGTATTCAAAATCATCGCCGGTCAACTTGAGCACGAGCGACACGTTACCCTGTCGATTGTACGTGCGGACTTGTGCCTTCGCTTGGTCGATTCGCCGGTGCTCTGGCAACGCATCATGATGGCGCTGTTTGACGTATTTCTTCAGGTCGCGATACATCGCCGAGTCGGCGGGGACGTTCGGCAAGATGTTTGCGAACCGCAGCTCTCCTTGTTCGGAATCCACGATCAATTCGAAGGGGCGGTTCCGATGCCAGATCATTCTAAACGCGGCTTTGCCGCGCCGCGCTCCTCCAGCGCAGAAACCTCGAAACACGCCGCGCTGGGCGTAGTCTTCCAGCAGCGCTCTGACCGCCTCGACCTGCCAGTGCGTTTGGATCATTGAGTTCATCTCGGCCTAACCACGCCGGATCACGATTGGGCCCGGATTTATCTGTGCGGCTGTGTCAGTACGAATTTGAATGTCCGCGTCGAGGGGCACCCGAACGGGGTCATACGTGTCTATTCTCCCAAGATCGCGCGTTGCCGCGACTTATCAGCGCGCAGCGCACCGCACACGTATGTGCGATACGGAGTCCTGCGCGGCGAGTCGTCGCACTCAATGTTGACCTGTTTGGATCCGTTGCGATGGTTGTAAATGTCGCATTTGTAATAGCTTGCATCGTAACACAAAAAAACAGAACGTCAATTCTATTTCTGGCACACAAAGTGCTTGCACGAGGGAATGACCCGATATGCGTGCGGACTTTGCTCGCATCTCGATCGCCGGACGCCAACCTCCTTACCCTCAGCGAGGCTCGAGTGCCATGCGACCAATAAGCGTTGTCATCGCTACCCTATTTTGTATCTGCCTGGTGACGGTTCAATCGGTCGTCGCCGTTCCAGCGCAGCCCGCCACCGTTGGCCACGCGGTGGACCAATTCGCACTCAAGGACCTCCAAGGGGTCACCTACACCTTGGCCGACCTGAAAGATGCGCCGCTGGTGGTTGTGACGTTTATGGGCGTCGAGTGTCCCTTGGCAAAACTCTACGCGCCACGTCTATCGGAGCTGGCCGAGGAATATGGCGATCGGGGAGTTGTCTTCTTGGCCATTGACTCAAACGCCCAGGATTCGCTGGCCGAGATGTCGCACTTCGCTCGGACCTATCGGATGACGATTCCCTTCCTCAAAGACTCAGGTAACGGCGTGGCCGACAAGTTCCGTGCCCAGCGCACGCCCGAGGCGTTCGTGCTCGATGCCAACCGTGTGGTTCGCTATCGCGGCCGCATCGACGACCAATACGGCTTTCAAACGGGCGTTGGCTATCAGCGCAAAGAGGCGGTCGAGCGCGAGTTGGCCGACGCAATCGACCAACTGCTCGCCGGTAGCGAAGTCGCCAAATCCGTGACTCGCGCTCCGGGTTGCCTGATCGGCCGCGTGCAACCAGCGGACGAGAAATCGGAAGTCACCTTCTCGAACCAGATCTCGCGACTCTTTCAGGATCGTTGCGTGAACTGTCATCGCGAGGGAGAAATCGCTCCCTTTAGCCTGTCGAGTTACGACGAAGTGGTGGGTTGGGCGCCAATGATCGATGAAGTCGTGCGAGAAAATCGGATGCCGCCCTGGCACGCCGATCCCAAGGTCGGCACGTTCTCTAACGATTGCCGACTCAGCGACCAAGAGAAAGAATTGATCGCTGCCTGGGTGGATGCAGGCGCGCCTGAAGGAGATCCCCGCGATCTACCCGCGCCCAAGGAATTCACGCCGGGCTGGCAAATCTCCAAGCCCGATCGCGTGATTGCGATGGCCGACAAGCCGTTCCATATTCCGGCCGAGGGGAAAGTCGAATACCAATACTTCGTCGTCGATCCGGGCTTCACCGAGGACGTGTGGGTCAGCGAGGCGGAGGCCCGTCCCGGCAACAGCGCCGTCGTCCACCACATTATTGTGTTCATCGTGCCGCCAGGCGAACGCGTTACGCAGATGGGTGAAGGCATGGGGTCTCGCGATCTGCTGGTCGGCACGGCGCCCGGCAATCCGCCGACGCGTTGCCCAAAAGGCATGGCGAAGCGCATTGAGGCCGGGTCCAAACTGCTTTTCCAAATGCACTACACTGCCAACGGCGCCGAACAGGAAGATTTGAGTTCCGTGGGTTTGGTCTATGCCGATCCCAGCACGGTTACTCGCGAAGTGCAAACCGACCTGGCGATTAACATGTCCTTCAAGATTCCCGCCGGAGCGAGTGACTATGAGGTTACCTCGTGGCGACGGTTCCGCGAGGATACGTTGCTCTTGTCGTTCATGCCCCACCTGCATCTGCGCGGCAAGGCGTTCCGATATGACTTGCACTATCCCGATGGCAAGGTCGAAACGCTGTTAGACATTCCCCGCTACGACTTCAATTGGCAAAACACGTACGTGCTCGCCGAACCGAAGTTCGTGCCCAAGGGAGCCAAGCTTTATTGCACGGCGCATTTCGACAACTCCGAGGATAATCTCGCCAACCCCGACCCCACCCAAGCGGTCGGTTGGGGCGAGCAGACCTGGGACGAAATGATGATCGGCTGGTTCGTGCGGACGACCGTCGAGGAAACACCCAGTCTGCCCGCCAAGTTGGCGGAGAAAAACCGGGCCAAGTCGGCGGTCGCAGCGCCAGCCGATAAGGCAGCCGCCAAGCCCGAGCAGTCGGCGGCAATTACCCGCCGTCCCTGATGCGATGTATCGTTGAAGGGCAGGCCCGTCGCGCTGCTGGGCAACCACGTTTTGGTCAGTCGGCACCAGCGATTTACCCACTTGGATTGCCGACAGGCGAGGTCACTTGAACGTGAAATAGTGCCCTCGGCGGGTTACCGGCCCCGGCTTCCACATCCCTGCTCCTGATCAGGCTCTCGCATGTCCGTCTTGCCCGTGCGCTGGCGAGAGGGGTACAACAGCGTCAGTCGCAGGTGGTCGCAGGAGTGGACTGGTCATGTGGGACCGCTCGTATCGATGGCAACAGTACGTTCGGCTGACTGCCGGATGCGCGGTGGTTTTGTCGTTGCTCGTCGCCCTAGCGCTACTGGCCCGTACGTCGGCTGCCGACCGCACGCTGGCCGGGGCGCGCGATCTGGCGCGTGAGCAGTTCCTGCCGGCTCGGCAAATCATTCACGTTCAGGTTCCGGCCGCATTGTTGCCTCGCGTGGGCACGCTGGTTTACCGCCAGCGCGAGGACGGCATCGCCCAGGTAATTGGTCGCGTTGTCGATGTGCAGTCGATCGGTGGCCGTGAAGACAACCTGACGATTCGCCTCAGCGCCAACAGCGCCCCCGTGTCGCGGCAGGGCGGCGTCTTGAAAGGGGCGCCCGCGTCGCTCAGTCTTAGCGATGCCGTGCGGCTGTTGGTTAGCCCCAACACGCCGACCGAGGAGGCCACGCTGGCACGCGATACTGTTTGGCCGAGCATCCGCCAGAACCTCCTGCCGGAGATCATGGACGGATTGGTCAGAGAGATTTCCAGCGATCTTACCGATCCAGAATCCGAGGATGCCGAACTCCTGGCGCGGTTTGCCGCCAGCCTGCGCGAATCCATCGAGCCACTCGAAGGCGAACTCATCGAGCGACTGGCCCGTCGGGCCTGGACCATTGTCGGCGTGCAGGGAATTGCCGGCAGTGCGCTGCGAGCCACCAGCGGCAACGTCGTCGGCCTGGCCAAGAGCGCCGTCGACTGGTGGTCGTGGCTGCAGGGTATCGAAATGAGCAAGGACGCGCCGGTCCGTCCGTTTCTGTCGGCCGAGATGAGCAACGCCCTCAAGGCCGCCTTGGAGGAAGAAGTGTTGGCGTTCTGGAATGAGCACCGCGGGCAGATCATCGAGGCATTCAAGAAGTCGGTGGATGCGCAACGCGCGGATTTCGACAAGGCATTTACGGATCGCTGGTCCGGTCGGCTCTATGAGCGTGTTGTCGAACCGGCCTGGCAAGCGCATCAGAAGGAAGTCATCGCCGCCATTGAAACCTACGTCCGCGACTTCTCCGAGCGACGCCTGCTGAATCGTGAGGGGGGGCCACGCCTGCAGTTCGCCTTCATTCTCCGCAGCTACTTGGATATCAGCACGGCGCCGCTGCTCATCTTGGCACCGACCGCTGGCGACGAATCCAACGAGTTCGTTTATCAACCGCTACTCCGCTAATTGGGTGCACCGATCCTCGGCGCAATGACCATTCATGAATTCCGACGTGCCGACGCAGCGATCGTTGCCCCCCAAGCTGGAACTTGGTCGGCTTGAAGTATCTTTGGGCGCCAGACGGCTGCGACTCGACCACGACTGCGCGCTAGAGGCAGGCCGCCTGTATCTCGTCGTGGGTCCCTCGGGCAGCGGTAAGTCCTCGTTTGCCCGGGCGCTGCTTGGCTTCGGCGAACTTTCCAGTCCGGTCACGGAGTGCCGTGCGGCGGTCTCGCTTAGCGATGCAACGGGCCGTACGCACATGCTCTGGAATGATGCGACTTACTACCCGGCGGCACGTGCTCATATCGCATTTTTGCCGCAGGCGGAGAAGCTTGGATTCGTGGACGCCTTGTCGGTGACGGACAATCTGACGCTCTTTTCGCACCTGGGTCGCGCTGTCGCCGCCGAGGAGATCGAGCGTCTGGCCGGCCAGTTTCGCCTGACATCCATGCCGCGCAGCCTGGCCAGTGCCTCGGGCGGCGAGCGCATTCGCATGTCGGCCGTTCGCGGGCTGCTGCCCCGCCAGGTGATTGACGTCATGCCCGAGGTTATCATCGCCGATGAACCCACCTCGGCGCTCGACAGTATGTCGGCGCAAGCGATGGCCAGCGCCCTGATCGAACTGGCACGCAGCGCCGCGTGCATCGTGTTGGTGATCACGCATGAGCCCGACCTGTTCGTCGAGGGACTCCGACTTTGCGGGCCGGGCGATGCAGACGCGGTCCGAATCATCGAATGCGAGGTCGGCGATGCGGCGGGGCGCCCTAAAGATATCAAGACGGTGGCGCGGCTGCGGTTGGAAAGCGTTCCGACAAAAAAATCGCTGGCCCAATTCATCGTTTCTCAAGCGTCCAGTTCTCTGGGGCTTCTCGGCGCTTTCGCGCTCAGCCCGCTGGCGTTTGTCTGGGGACTGTTCGGTCCGCACCGGCCCCTTTTTTTGTTGCGCCGGATCGTTGTTGATGCGATTGGACCGGGCACGCATGCCTTCAGTCTGGTCGGCTGCCTGCTAATTGCCGGCACCGCGGCCTATTTTATTTTTGAGCGTCTCCCCAAGCCGGAATTGCTCGATCCATTGCTGCTACCAGAGATGATGATCGTGACTGGACATACCCTGGTGCGCGTGGTCCTGCCGCTGGGTGCGTGCGGGCTGATTACGACCAAGCTTGGGGCCGCTCAAGCCGCGCGCCTGGCTGCGGCAGTGCGCGGTGGTTTGCTCGAAACTCTGGCGATGGCCGGCTGGCGCGTCGAAGCCTACGCCCTCGTTCCAGCGGTAATCGCCCAAGTCCTGTGCATGACCATCGGCACCCTGCTAGCCCTGGTAGCCGGGGTGGTGCTGGCCGGTTTCGTCTACGTGGCCGGACATGAGGGAGCATCGTTGTCGCTCACGGTAGATCTAATGGTCGACGGACTCGATCGCGCGCCGCATTGGTCGCACTATCTCTTTGGCAAGATCGTCGTCTCTGGATTCCTAGGAGGCAGTATCGCAGCCCTCTGCGGCATCGTTCCCTCGCAGGCCAAAGATGATCTGGCCCGAGCCGTCCATCGCACTTTGCTGTGGAGCGTATTGGCCGTTATCGCCTGCCAGTGTTGCTTCGTCATTGCCGAATTCCGCCCCTAAGTCCAACAAGATCGGGTAGCAACCAGAATCGACCCACTCGATTTCCGCCTGAATCGAGCGTCAACGCCACCCTGGCATTTGAGATCGTTTTCCGCGCTAGGAATTCAAGCGTTTGATGAAATGGGAAGATCCGCCGGCTGGAATTGCAAAACTCGAAGCCCACACGAGGGATATTTCCCATCGAACTCCTGATCCCAAGCGTTGTCTTGCAAGCCGTGTTGACGGCAATTGCTTTACTGTTCGTGCTGCCGGCGCGGTCGGCCAGGCAACGTTGCGCAATTTCGGCGCTGACTGCATTCGCCGCGATCGCCATTGCCGACGAACTGCTGCTCACCCTGCCACGGGCCATTCCGCTCATCCGCCCGGAAGGGTTCGCCTACAATTGGGGCGGAAAGATCCTGAGTTTCGCGCTGGGCCTTGCCTGCGTCTACGTGTTTCGTCTCGTCAGTCCGAAGGAAGTGGGGCTGACGCTAGAGCAGCGCCCGGGCTCAATTCGTCCCGCGGTGATTGCGGTGGGCGGTGTTTTGTTGATCGAGCTTCCGCTGTTTTGGCTCTTGATTGGTCCGGCTGTACCGAGCCTCGAAGACCATGTGTTTCAACTATCGCTTCCTGGGCTAAGCGAAGAGCTAATGTACCGTGGCGTTCTCCTGGCGCTCGTTGACCGAGTCGCGCCGCCCCGGCGCCGTGTCTTGGGGGCCGACCTGGGGTTGGGCGTGGTCGCTACGTCGGTCTTGTTTGCCGCCGTGCACGCCGTCGGCATCTCTTCGGATTGGACGGTAACGCTGAATTGGATGGCCGGTTTTCTTCCCCTGCTCGGAGGTTTCGTCTTCGCCTGGTTGCGTGCGCGTACCGGCAGCCTGGTATGGCCAATCCTGCTGCACAACGTCGCCAATGAATCGGCCAATCTGGTCGCATGGCTTAAATACGTTGTCGATGCCTGACTCGCACTTCATGCCGCAACGGACCTGCCCGGTGCTGTGATGCAAAATCTAGTCCAACGTGCCACGCATTGCTCGACGCCGCTTCCTCGCCCGGCGTTCTCTTAAACGTCTCGTTTTGCTTGAATCCACTGGACGGTGCCGGTACTCTGCGAGAATCGTTTGGAGACAAATCGGCTTTGGTATCGGCCAGGAGATGCTGCGATGCTGGAATTCTTGCGAAACCTGTTTGCGTACTGTGAGTGGGCGGACGGAGTGTTCTTTCATGCCTGGGGCAAGGGTCCCGCGCGCGACCACGAAGAGCTGCGGCGCCGGGTTGAACACATTCTCGGCGTCCAGCAAGGCTTCATGTCGGTTCTCAAGGGCGAGGACGCCGGGCTGCCGCCTGACGGCCCGCCGGCCGGTTACGACCAACTCAAGCGGTGGGCCGAGCAGCTGCACGGGCAAATGAGCGAGTACCTGGCGTCGTTGAGCGAGGAAGACCTTTCTCGCCAAGTTCTGATTCCCTGGATTCCCGAGCCGCCGTGCGTCTTGAGCAGTTCCGATGCGCTCGTCCAGGCCGCGTTGCACACCCAGCATCATCGTGGACAGTGCATGACGCGGCTGCGGGATTTTGGCGGCGAGCCGAAAAACGTCGACTGGATCATCTGGCAATGGAAAAACAAGCCGGCGCCGCGGTGGTCGTGAGAGACGCGGCGATTCGCCCGGGGTAAGATAGTTGCCGCCTGCTTTGCCGACATAAGGACACGAAGAAACATTTTTCGCGCGAGGACTATCCGCCATGAATCATCGACTTTGGGCATCTTCCAGCTTGTTGTTCATCGCACTAACGGCAGCTGCCGCACAAGGTGAAGTGACGCGCTATGCGCGATTCCAAGTCGGCGGCACCACGGCCTACGGCGTGGTGGAAGGCGACCAGATTCGCCAGATCGACGGCGACTTGTTCGATGAATGGAAGGCCGGCGAACGCAGCTTTCCCCTCTCAAGCGTCAAACTGTTGGTACCGGTCGAAAGGCCGAGCCAGGTGATCGCGCTGGCCGGCAGCTACAAGAGCCATCTGGGCGCGGGTGACTTCGTCACCACGATCGTCACGACCACGAAAGTAACCACCAATCCCAAAACCGGCGAAACGAAGACCGACAGCCAGACCACGGTCGACGCCGAAAAGCCGGGCGAGATTCCCAAGAAGTTTCAAGTCCCGCAAGTCTTCTTCAAGACGCCCTCTTGCCTAATAGCCGATGGCGAGGCGATCGTGATTCCGCCGGGCACCAAGGAGGTGCACTACGAGGCCGAGCTGGTGATCGTCATCGGCCGCGAAGCGAAAAACGTGAGCCAGGCCGAAGCGAAACGCTGCATCTTGGGTGTCACCTGCGGAAACGACATTCACGCGCGAGATTGGCAGAAAGGAGACGTGCAGTGGTGGCGGGCCAAAGGAAGCGACACGTTTGGACCGGTGGGCCCCCTGATCGCCAGCGGCCTCAACTATGACGACCTCCTCGTGCAACTCAAACTCAACGGCGAGGTCAAACAAGCGGAACGTACCAGCCAACTCATTCATAGCGTGCCGGAACTGGTGAGTTTCATCAGCCACCATGTCACCCTGCACCCGGGCGATCTGATTTTCACGGGTACTTCCGGTCGCACTAGCGCAATCAAGCCGGGAGACAAGGTGGAGGTCGAGATCGAAGGCGTCGGTACGCTAACCAACCCGGTGAAGGCCGCTCGCGAAGGTTTGTGATTGCCTGAGGCATTTCGGGTCGATAACTTGGACATTGTGCGCGCTCCGACGATATCGGAATTGCTGTCTGAAAATTCAGGAAACACCGCTCCCCTATTTTCCCTGAGTAGCACCGCGCGGTCTCGTCACGCTGCCAGAAGCAGGATGAAACCTCCGTTTGCAAAGCATTTCGAAGACTTCCGTCGCTATTCCGGCGGGAATTCAATCGAGCGAGCAGTTTAGTCCTGGCCTTTTCCGATCGCCCACATTCGTTAAAAATGACGTGTGGCACTCACCGGCACCCCATGGAGAGCTGCGATGCATGCCCAGGACGTCGATGTTACCAGTGGGGTTTCGTCCGGCGGACTCACGGACAGCGAAGTGACCGAGCGACTCGAGCGCTGGGGATATAACGAACTGGCGGAGAAAAAGGACAATCCGCTTCTTAAATTCCTAGGCTACTTCTGGGGGCCGATTCCGTGGATGATCGAGGCGGCCCTGGTGCTTTCGGCGATCGTCGAACATTGGGACGACTTCGCCATTATCCTGCTGTTGCTCGTGGCTAATGCCGTCGTCGGTGCCTGGGAAGAATTTCAGGCCGGCAATGCGATTGCGGCGTTGAAAGAACGCCTGGCCCTCAAGGCACGCGTCAAACGCGGCGGCCGATGGATCCAAATCGCCTCACGAGAGCTGGTGCCCGATGACCTCGTGCGACTGCGGCTGGGCGATATCGTGCCCGCCGACGCCGCGCTGCGCCCGGAGATCCGCTGGAAGTCGATCAGTCCGCACTCACGGGCGAATCACTCCCCGTCACGCGTAAGCAGGGCGAAACGGTTTATTCCGGCTCGATCGTTCGCCAGGGAGAAGCTGACGCGGTTGTGACCGGAACTGGCGTGCACACTTATTTCGGCAAGACAGCCAGCCTCGTGGCGGCTGCCCATACCGTAAGCCACTTCCAGAAAGCCGTGCTGAAGATCGGCAATTACCTGATTGTGATTGCCGTGGCGCTCGTCACATTGATTCTTGCCGTGGCCTTCTGGCGCGGCGACCCCATGCTCGAGACCTTTCAATTCGCGCTGGTCCTCACCGTTGCGGCCATTCCGGTGGCCATGCCCACGGTCCTTTCGGTGACGATGGCCGTGGGTGCTCGAAAGTTGGCGCAGCGCCAAGCAATCGTAAGCCGGTTGGTATCGATCGAGGAGTTGGCAGGGATGGACCTGCTCTGCTCCGACAAAACTGGCACGCTGACGAAGAATCAACTTGCGCTCGCGGATCCTTTTACGCTCGATGGAGTTCTTCCCGGCGACGTTGTCGTGAGTGCCGCGTTGGCATCGCGGTCGGAAGACGACGATCCGATCGACAATGCCGTTCTGGCGGCCTTGCCGGCTGCCGCGAAGCTCGACGCGTATCAAGTTGCGCATTACCAGCCATTCGACCCGGTGAGCAAGCGAACCGAAGCCGCGATTCGTGGACCCGGTGGCGAGAGCTTTCAGGTCACCAAGGGCGCACCGCAGGTCATTACCGAGTTGGTTTCCAACGCCGATCAGGTGCGACCAACCGTCGAACAGGCGGTGGATGATTTTGCCAAGCGAGGATTTCGCTCACTGGGTGTAGCGCGGCGCGACGGCAACGGTCCCTGGCGGTTCCTCGGAGTCTTGCCGCTTTTCGATCCGCCACGCGACGACTCAGCCGCCACGATTGCCACCGCCCGCGGCATGGGCGTCGATGTGAAGATGGTCACCGGCGACCAGGTCGCCATTGGCAAAGAGATTGCCAGGCAAATCGGTCTCGGAACCGACATTCTCGATGCACGGCTTTTCAGCGATTCAAACAAAAGCGACAGCGACATGGTCCAGGCGATCGAAGCCGCCGATGGATTTGCCCAAGTGTTTCCCGAGCACAAGTATCGGATCGTCGAATTGTTGCAAGGACGCGAGCACATTGTGGGCATGACCGGTGACGGCGTGAACGATGCGCCCGCCCTCAAAAAGGCCGATGCCGGCATTGCTGTCTCGGGAGCGACGGACGCGGCGCGAGCGGCCGCCGACATCGTGCTGTTGACGCCGGGTCTGTCGGTGATCATCGATGCGATCAAGGAAAGCCGCAAAATCTTTCAGAGGATGAACAGCTACGCGATCTACCGGATCGCCGAGACGGTCCGGGTGCTGCTGTTCATGACGCTGTCGATAATCGCGTTCAACTTTTATCCCGTAACGGCGGTTATGATCGTCTTGTTGGCACTCTTGAATGACGGAGCAATCCTCTCGATCGCCTACGATCATGTGCTGTATGCGAATCGACCGGAAGCCTGGGATATGCGACGCGTATTGTCGCTGGCCACGGTGCTGGGAATCTTTGGCGTGTTCGCGTCGTTCGGCTTGTTCTACCTGGGCGAACAGGTATTCAAACTCGACCGCGATACGATTCAGACGCTGATGTACCTGAAGCTCTCCGTGGCCGGGCACCTGACAATCTTCCTGACGCGTACGCGTGGGCCGTTTTGGTCATTCGCCCCGTCGAAGGCCCTGCTTTCGGCCGTGCTCACCACGCAGCTGCTGGCGACTCTGATTGCCGTGTATGGATTCCGATTGATGAATCCCATCGGTTGGGGATGGGCGTTCGTCGTATGGGGATATGCCCTGGCGTGGTTCGTGGTCAACGATTTTGCCAAGCTGCTGACGTACCGAGCGCTTGGGGTCTCGCGCCGGCAACCGGGCGCCTGAGCCAAGTGCCGGCCCAGACGCCCGGTGTCGTTCCGCACGGGCCGCTTCTGCCTCTTTGACGAATTTCCGCTAGCGTGGGCGACGTCGACCGTGTCGACGTCGTCCGGTAAGCACCAACGCCGCCGCGCCGACGCCGGCCAGGGCCAAAGCGTCGGGCTCGGGAACCTCCTGAATTTGAATCGTGGCGATCAAACCTTGGGCGCTAATCAATTCACTGATGTCGTAGCCCGCGGGTGTAGTTTTCCCAAGGATGCTGGCCAGGTAGGTAGCCGCGTCGGGACGATCAAGAAACAGGCCGACGGTGCCATTTTCATCCGTGCCGAGTGTGGCGTCCTGACCGACGAGGAATGCAGCCCCGTCGTTAGCGTTGTTTACTTCGGTTCCGGCGTCCCACACGTTTCCACCAAAGACGTTGATTGTCGTCGGTCCGAGGAAAGTTCCGCCGGCGTCAAACAGTTCCACTGCCTGTGGATCGTCGTTGCCAAAAAACATGTCGTTCGATGGAACAACCATTGCCAGGTAGCTCACGAAGCGTGTCGTCGCGGGTGATGGAACGCTAATCGTCGTCGTCGCGGTTGCGCCCGGAGCATAAGGGCCACCCGGTGCCAGCACCGTTTGAGGTCCTTGACCCGTGAACGTCGTCGAAACGGGGCCCAAGTCAGCCAGTTCCGCGGCGGCTTCAACGTCGCCGTTGGCCGCACTGCCGGAATCGAAGTTATCGAACGAGCCGCTATGAATGCCTAACCACACACCTGAAAAAGCGAAGCCGCCGGCGGGATTCTGGTTCGTGATTGTGATTTGCAGATCCGTGGCCAAGGCGGTCGCGGACACGCAGGCAACGCCGGCGAGCAACAGGCTGCGCAGCGCGGTTTTAAGAGATCGGGGCGACATTTCGTGATGCTCCTCAGGTCGAAGTTGATGAATGTTAACAGCGGTGAAGCGAACCGCCGGCGCGCACGCCAAGCACGAATACTCGCAGGGATGGCGGCAGCTCGAAGCGAAGAATGAGGGACTTCGCGGGCGGCTTCGGACGATGCGTCTTGTTCCAAACGACGTATCGGGGCGAGATTCTCAGGTCACTGGCGCTTCCAGAGGTTTCATTGTGCTGTCGCGGGCCGTTGGACGCCGACTGGCAATGCGGGCGGCGTTGGAAGTTATGTTGGGGAGTTAGTCGAACGACAAAGTCAAACGTTACAACCTTCCGACGAAAGTTTTTCCAGCTTGACGGGCCTTGCGAATGAGACGACGATTTGCAGATGAGGAGACAAGTTTCGGTATGAATCGTTCACAGTCGGATTCCAAGGGGCGCCCAAATGTCGCTGTCCGTGCTGACGCCCCCGAGACGTTGGAGCGGGCAGAAGACTGGCTGGGCGAACATGGTGACGCGCTGTATCGCTTCGCGAGGATGCGAGTTGGTAGGCGAGAGACCGCCGAAGACCTCGTGCAAGAAACGTTCCTCGCGGCAATGAGCGCGCGGGAACCCTTTCGCGGGCAGTCCAGCGTTCGCACCTGGCTCGTCTCGATCCTGCGTCGTAAGATCGTGGACCACTATCGGAAAGTGTCCGCGGCCCGTGCGCGCGGCGACATCGATTCGCCTGGCGGCGTGGATGCTTCCGAGTGGTTTACGGCCGAGGGTGCGTGGCGAAACGCGGTGGCCAGTTGGAAAACACCGTCGCGGATCGTGGAAGATCGAGAGTTCTGGCGCGTCCTGGACGGGTGCCTCGCGCGATTGCCACGGGCACTCGCCAGCGCGTTCGTGTTGCGTGAACTGGAGGGGATGGATGCAAACGAATTGCAGAAGTCGCTCGCGCTAAGTGCTGGCAATGTGCGCGTGAGATTATTTAGGGCTCGCCAACTTTTGCGGGCGTGCTTGGAAAAGCGTTGGTTTGGCAACGAAGGCGAAACCTGAGCCGAGGAGCGTCATGCGGCGTTGGGAGCGGGTGAAACACGTCTTGGCATGCTCTTGCCAGTCGGCGGCTGAATTGAGTTCACGCCGCATGGACGAGCGATTGCCCTTGGTGGATCAGCTGGCATTGGCAGGACACCTGCTGGTGTGCCACAGCTGCCGGCATTTCAACCGGCAACTCAACTTTCTGCGGCGGATGTCGCGCGCCTTGGCTGCCCATGTGGAACGCTTCGATGAACAGTCCGGTTTGTCCGATACGGCCCGGCTGCGAATCGTCCAAGCGATGCGCGACGGAACCAAGTAGTTGCGGGCAACTGCCACGGCCCGAGAATACCTCTTGTGGGTAGTTCCGCGTGCACTATAGTGGTGGATGTCGTTGTGCGCATTCACTTGCTTGGGAGCGCTGGCCATGCGCTACGTCAAAGTATCAAAAACGGAACGACCCGGATTTCCGGATTGGTGCCCAATTTGCGGCCTAGATGAGCCCGTCGATCAATTGAAGTTGCGCACGGTGGCCTTTGATTCCACCGCCCCCATTTTATCGAGTTTTTGGCCATTTTGTTGGATCAAATTGCCTGGCTGTGACGCATGTGATCGTCGATTGAAATGGATCACTTACCGCCGACGGTTCGCGCTTTTGGCCTGCATGGCGGCTACCTTCGTCTTTCTGAGTGATATGATTGGCAGGGAAGTAATGAGGGAGTACAAGCTGTTGGCGCTCGCCGGCGCGATCGGCGCACTCCCCTATATTCTGTGGGAGATGCAGCACCCCAGGCCGCTGAATTTGGTCATCCTGGGCGACGGTCTCCGGTTCGATTTTGAGAATCACGACTATGCCGAGGAGTTTGCGGAACTAAATGGCGTGCAGGCGCATTCCACCCTGCCGCCCAGCGGCGACCAGTAGAGCCATTCGAGTTTGGACTCGCCCTCGAGCGGTCCGTGGCACGGCAGCGAGTGATGGGGCAGGGAAGGAAGGCGTACGGAGGTGATGAGTACAAGCGTGACGCTGGATGTAACCCGAAATGCGCGTTTTCCGGATCGTTGCATCCTCTGTGGCCATCAAGGCCCCGGCGATTCATTGGAACTGTCAGCAAGCCCCGACGCCAATTGGCGTTGGCTTTTTAGAAAGCCTGCCGCTCGAACCATTCAGGTGCCAGCCTGCACGACTTGTTATGAACTCATGTCCCGTCAACGTCAGCTGCGGCGATGGGGCGTCGTGATCGCTTTGGCCGCAGCCGTTGTTCTCTACGGCGTGCTCCTGATTTGCTACCGCGGCCCCCTGTTGAACGTCATCCGGTCCGGCGGTCTCGTGTTCTTTTTATTGCCGTACTTTGTCTGGGAGGCAATATTTCCGCTGCCGATCAGCGTGACGGCAACCAGAACATCGATAACGTACTCGTTCGAATACGACGTATACGCGATCGAGTTTACCCGACTAAATCGGTCTCCTGACAGCGAGCCGCTAGAACCATCGGGCGATCCTTGCCAGGCAGAGCCGACGGGGGCTGCGTCGCAATAGTACGCCAAAACGTCGCACTATTGGGGCCGTCGCCTCAATCTCTTGCGCCGCCGCTTCGGGTGAGTGGCGACTAATACGGCACCAGCAAGCTCAGCATCGCGAAATGTGCTTGAGCTCGCATGGTCGTATTATCAAATTGCCCGCCGATCAACCCGCTGTTGACAACGTGGCGGGTATTGCTGAAGTGATATTGGTATGCCACGTTGAAGATTGCGCGGGAGAAAGTGCGGCTATAGCCCAAGCTGAATGCATTCTGCAGGATGCCGTCAATGTAGGGATTCAACGTCGAGTTTGGCGAAGGGCTGGAGTGATAAACATAGCCGCAGCGGAAGGTATCGACTTCCGTAAACTCCGTCTGGTATCCCAGCCGCATCGAAACGCTATCGGTCCAGTTTAGCGGCAGCGTCTGGCTAATCTGGCCGGCGAGCAACGGGTTCGTCGCGTCGTAGAATAACAGTTGAATGTTGTTGAATGCGTGTGCCCAGTCGTACCAAATCACATCGGCCGAGAAGTGGCGATGTGGGCAAAAGTCGTGCTTCAGACCGAAGGCTACGCTTCGCGGCCATTGGATCCTGAATTGGCTATTGAAGTGGCTTTGCAGAGGGCCCAAGCCCGTGATAATCGTCGCGTTGCTTCCGCCATGGCACCAATAGTTGGCTTGTTCGGTGTACGTGGCACCGATCCTTGTCTTCTCGGTCAACTGGTATTGCATGCCGACCGAACCGATCGGCGCGACACCTGTCCCCTCGACGTCGATAATCGAGGGCGCGCCAGCCAGTGCCCCGGACTGCAAGTACAACGGGCCGTCGAGCGAAGCATAGCTGAGCCCAACTCCCACGGAGATCCCCAGTGAGAGACGTTCGGTCGCACGAAAGCTCAGGGCGGGCAACAACCTCGCCTGGCCGCCTTGCGACCGAAGCAGGTTGGATCCCGTGACGGGATTGTTTAGCACACCGTAGCTCGCTCCGAAGCCCGCTGGCATGAATGCACCGATGCCCCAGGCCCACTGTCCGTCGGCGCTTTTTCGGATCAAGCCCAGGTTCGGAACCGGCAGCGGGCGAATCTTGCTTTGGACATCATTGTACGGGTCGGAGTAGTTGACGACGGGAATCACGGTATCGACGCCCGCTTCGGCCAAGCCGTTGCCAGCGACGTTCATCATGCCGGCCGGGTTGTCGAGGATGATCGCAGCGTTGTCGGAAAAAGCCTGATTCGTACCGCCACGACCGCTCGAGATTGGGCCGACGCCGTCCAGAATTAGGCCATCGGCGCGGACCAACGTGGGGCCAACCAGCAGCAGTAGCAGACCCGAACAGGCAAGAATTCGACGCAGCTTCATGAAGCGCTCCATCGCCCTAAAGAACGAAACCGTGGCCTCGGCCGGAAGTGGCTTTGCCGAGCTTGCCTAACCGGAAAAGTCGATCTTAAGTCCAGTCTCCGTATAGACTTAATCGAACGGCATCACGTGCCGACTGGAAGGATTCGCTCGAAAATCACGAGCTCGCAAGTTGAGGATCTTCTTGTACACCGAATGGCGGCTGGGACGACCGGCACGAAACCGAGCGGCAAAGCGACCGCCGAAAGATCAACCGGCCGACAGCGGGCGAATCTCGTACGGGAGGGGAAACTCCACATTCTCATCGCGCACGGCCAGGCGTTCGACGGTCGCATTGAATTCTTGGGTCAGCAGATCCACACAGGCGATTACCAGATCCTCCGGCGCGCTGGCGCCCGCGGTGATCAGCACCGTTTCAGCGCCACGAAACCAATCGCGATCGATTTCCTCGACACTGTCAACCAGATGTGTCGGACGGCCGAACTCGGCGGCCACTTCCGTCAAACGGATGCTGTTGGAACTGTTCTTGCTGCCAAAAACCAGGACGACGTCGGCCCGTTCGACGCCAGCCTTAAGGGCCTCCTGCCGGTTCTGCGTGGCATAGCAAATGTCTTCTTTCGGCGAACCGACGCAATTGGGAAATCTTGCTCGTAGTCGATCAATGATAACGCCCGCGTCGTCGACGCTGAGAGTCGTTTGCGTGAGGTAGGCAACTTTGTTGGGATCCGCAACGTGCAGGCGATCGACGTCGTCGACGGTTTCCACGAGTACGATCTGGCCGGGGGCCTCGCCCAAGGTACCGACGACCTCATCGTGATCGCGATGGCCAACCAGGACGATGGAGTAACCCAAGCGCGCAAAGCGAATCGCTTCGAGATGCACCTTGCGGACGAGTGGGCACGTGGCATCGACGACTTGTAATTCGCGCTCGCGGGCCTGTTCTCGTACGGCGGGAGAAATGCCGTGGGCGCTGTACATCAGGTGGCTGCCGCGCGGAACCTCATGCACGTGATCGACGAACACGACGCCCTTGTCCTTGAACCGCTGCACGACATGGCGGTTGTGTACGATTTCATGGAACACGTAGAGCGGTGTACCGAACATTTTGATGGCCTGTTCGAGCGCATCGATCGCCATGTTGACGCCCGCACAAAAACCGCGAGGGCTAACCAGTAGTATCTTCATGGTCAAACGATCTCCGTCTCCATTGGGCCGGGAGTCCGGCTGGGCGTTTAGTTGAGCGACATCGGGGTGGAAAGCGACGAAAAATCGTGGAGTGCCGTTCCCTCGATGGGAAGCTGTAGGCTCGCGGCGGGATCGGTGGGTTCGATGCGCGGCAACCGAATCGTGAACGAAGTGCCGGCGCCGGGTTCGGTGGTGCAATCGATGCTGCCGTCGTGTCCCTCGATGATCGATTTGGCGACGTCGAGGCCAAGCCCCGTGCCCTGCTCACCCTTGGTCGTGAAAAACGGTTCCCAGATTCGCTGTTCCACCTCAGCCGTCATCCCGCATCCGTTGTCCGCGACCGTGAGGATGGCCCGCTCTCCCTCGTTGGACAAGGTGAGCGTGATGTGTCCATCGTCGCGATTGCGTGTCGCGAACTCGGCGTTCTTCAATAAATTGATCAGCACTTGCTGAATCTTGATTCGATTGGCACGCACCCAGCTCTCGCCGTGCACATTGACCGTCAAGCGGTCCATCGGCAGACTTCGTTCAAAGCGCAGGAACTCCACCAGTTCGTGCACGGCCTCGGACAACTCCAGCGGCTGAGTAACCATTTCCTCGCGTTCGAAACGAACGAAGGATTTTACTTCTTCGACGATCTGCACGAGCCGATCGTAGGTTGATCGCGCGAACGACGCCATCCGCACGAGGTCTTCGTGATCGCTGTATTCGTCCTCAATCAGTTCGAGCAGCGGCAACATACATAGCTGGTTGCCCATTTCGTGAGCGAGCCGTGCGGCCGAGCGACCCAGCATGGCGCAGCGGTCGGCGGCAACCAGTCGATCCTGCAACACCACGTTCGACAGCGACATGTCGTAGGCTTCGATGGCCCGCAGCAGAATTGAGAAAACGTCATCCTGCTCCCAAGGCTTCTTGATGAAATAGAACACCTGGCCCTGGTTGATGGCACTAAGCATTGCCTTGGAATCGGCGTACCCGGTAAGCATGATCCGTTTCGTGTGCGGAAACTTACGCCGCATGACTTCGAATAGCTCGGCACCGCTCATCTTGGGCATTCGCTGATCGGCGACGACGACGGGGAATGAGCGCTGCTCGAGCAGGGCCAACGCTTCGGCTCCGCTCGAGGCGGTAACGACGTCGAAATAGTCCTCGAACGTGGCCTCAAAAACGACCAGATTCTCCATTTCATCGTCGACGTAGAGTATTTCTCGCTTCATGTGGCCGTCCTCTCCAGCATGCTTTGCTCCTGATAGTCGTCATCGTCGGGCGGAGCCTCGGCGACACAAGGAAAACGGATCAGGAATTCCGTTCCCTTGTCGATCTCGCTTCGGCATTCGATGGTGCCCCCCAACTTGGTGATCAATCCGTAACTTAGTGACAGCCCCAGTCCCGTGCCCACGCCCGGCTCTTTGGTTGTAAAGAAGGGATCGAAGATGCGGTCGCGGACGTCGGCGGGAATGCCGCAGCCATCGTCGCGAATGCTAACCGTCACCCAGTCACCTTCTTGCCGCGTGGTGATCACAATGTGGCCCTCCTCCGGAATCGCCTGCTGCGCGTTGTTCAGAATGTTCATGAACACCTGGTTCAATTGTCCGGCTGGGCCGAAGATGCGCCCCATGGTGCCGTAGTCGCGGGTAACCTCCACGTGATCGCGAAGGGAACTCGACAACAGGTTGATGCACATATCGAGCGCTTCGTGGAGATCGAACGCCTGGAATCCCTCGTTGCCCGGATGCGAGAATGTCTTCAGGTCGCTGATGATCCGGGCAGTCCGCGCGGCTCCGGCTTCGATGACGCTGGCAAGCGTGAGGACCTTCTTGAAGGCCGCCGCCACCTCCGGACGTTGATGGGCCGAGCCCGACTCGTCGTCCTTCACCGGGGGGGCGATCAGACCCTCGACACGCTGGATGGTCGAAGCCAGCGGGCGAATGCCGTTGTAGACAGCGTTGATCGAATTGTTGATTTCATGCGCCAGGCCCGCGATGAGTTGGCCCAGCGAACTCATCTTCTCAGCCTGGACAAGTTGATTCTGCACGTCGCGTAGCTCGTTGTACGCAGTTCGCAGTTCGCGGTTGCGGCGGTCCAGATCATGGTGCATGCCGCGCAAACGCAGTAGCGAACGCACGCGCGCTTTGAGTTCGTTTTCCTCAAAGGGCTTGATAAGGTAGTCGTCGGCGCCGCAGTTCAATCCGCCGATCTTCATCGACAAATCGGCCTTCGCCGTGAGCATCACAAATGGGATGTGAGCCGTGGCCGTGTCCTCCTTGATAACGCGGCAGAACTCCTGTCCGTCGACGTGCGGCATCATGACGTCGGAAATGATCAGGTCGGGATGGACACGCTGGGCCATTTCGATGCCTTCCCGGCCATCACGGGCGAACAGCACGCGATAGTTGTCCCGGAGCATCTCGCCCAGCAGCACGCGAATTTCCGTGGTGTCGTCGACCACCAGGATGGTGCGGGCGAACGGATCCCCGTTTTCCGCGGACGCCTGCGCCTCGGGCGCGTGGTCGGGCGTTTCGGCAAAAACGTCCAGGTCGGCGAACGCCTTGCCGAGCCGTTCGTGCTTGGCGTTGTCATTCGCGCCCGGTTGCGGAGCGGGACGCAGCGGCAGATCGAACCAGAAACGCGAACCCTTATTTAGCTCGCTCTTCAGATGAATCTGGCCGCCGTGCAGTTCAACCAGGTTTTTGACCAGAGACAGCCCCAGACCCGTGCCGCTGAACTCTCGCGAGCTGGAGCCGTCAACCTGCACGAACCGCTCAAACACTTTGTCCCGCTGCGTTTCGTCGATGCCGATGCCCGTGTCCGTGATTGAAACCCACACCCGGTCGTCGGCCAGGTGCGTTTCGACGTGGATGCTGCCGCCGGCCGGCGTGAACTTGATGGCGTTCGAAACTAGGTTGCTGACAATGGTGTCGACTTTCTCCTCGTCGGCACCGAACGGCGCGAGCGCCGGGTCGCAATCGACAGTGAGTGCGATGCCGCGTTGCTGCGCCAGGGGGGTGGCCGCTTGTGTCAGTCGGTCGACGAGTCCATTCAGGTCGACGCGCTGGACCAGCAGTTTCATTTGTCCTGCTTCGAGCTTTGAGAAATCCAGCAACCGATTGATCAAGTCGAGCAATTTGTAACCGTTCAGACGAACCATCTCCAACATGTGGACCGCGTCGCGCGGCATCGTGCTGGAATGGTGCTGCAAGAGCCGATCCACGGGCGCCAAGATCATCGTCAACGGCGTGCGCAATTCGTGGCTGACATTGGAGAAGAACTCGGTTTTCAGCCGGTCGTACTCGGTCAATTTATCCAAACTACGCTTCAGCGACCTGCGACTGCGAGACAACTGGCGCGTGCGATGTCGAACTTTCCGTTCCAGACCGCTATTCAGATCGCGAATCGTGCGGTCGTTTTCATCCAGTTGTTCAACCATCACGTTGAACTGGCGCGCCAAAATGTCGAGCTCGTCGTTGCCTGTTGGGTGGAGGCGTTCGCAAAGCTGTCCCTGTTCCACTCGCTTCATCGCCTGCACCAATTCCGCGACGCGTGACGCCACACTGCGAGCCAACACAATGGAAAGCGTCAACCCGATAAGCACAGCCGCAACAAAAATGTACATGACGTGCCGCTGCAGGTCTGCCAACGTGGCGGCTTGATTCTCGGGCGCGTTTACGATTTCTACTGCCCGCTGATTGGCCAAAGCCCCAATCATCAGTGCCGTGCCGGCGATCGTCAGGCCGAAGCAAATGGTCATTCGCCATTGCAACCGCGAGATGGGGAGTTGCGAGTACGCGATTGGCAGTCCTTCGTCCTGTAAATGGCGGATGATCGGACGCATCCAGTATTCGATTGCGAAGAACGACAGCATCAGCGATGTGGAAACCCCCAGGAACGTTCCCAGGCAGATATTGATCAGCACGTTCGCGTCGACATGGTCCCAATAGTAGAGAATTGGGCAGAGGACAGCGTCGGTGACCAAGGGCACCACAATCGCTTCGTGCAGGTGGTGCTTCCCGCAGAATTCGACCGCGTCGCGGCCGGCTTGTAACGCGCGACGAAGTTCGACTGCGCGACCCTGCTGCAGGTCGGTCAGCACGCCGCGCAATCGCCGCGATTCCCACATGCCGAGCATGGTGGTCGAGACGAGGGCCGCAATCACCACGATCACCGCCAGCAGCTCGAAGTGTTCGCCCACCTCGGGGCTGACGTGCAGCGTCAGGTTGATGTAATAAATCGTCAGGATCCCGCCGATCGAACCGATCACGCGGGTGACGATCATCATCACCAGAATGTAATGCGGGCCAAGTTTTTCGAGCAGCCTGGCGAGCATCGCATGCACTTCACTCGGCCCCGACATCAAGTGCCGGGCGCAAAAACGCGCTATTTCAAACCGCGACTATGGATCTCCATGTCCATCAGCTGGGTCAGCGCCCCTAGCAACTGACCCACGTCGACGCTATGGATGTCCGGAGCCAACCCCAGGATGCAACGCCGGTGCGTCTCCCATTTCTGGAAGAAATATTGTTCGTGTCCGCCACGCCGAACGGCCGCTTCGATCGACTCGGCCGATGCCGAACGCAGGTCGTCCGGCGTCAGGTCGCCTTGCCGCAATGCTCGGGCGAATACTCCACTGGTAAAATCTCGATCCGCAATCTCTCGCTGCCACGTGCTGACGAGGTTGCCGATACGCCCCATGCTCTGCGCGTGCCAGATCACCTCTCGCAATCTCCCGAGTTCGTTTCGATCGAACTTCGGCGAGCACATCAGGTCCATCGTGGCAAAACTCATCATTTGCATGTTGTGTGGCATGTACATGTCGTGTTCTTGCACGTTGAGCAGCGCCGGATGCTTGTTCACCATGCAAGAGTACGCAAACGTGTTGAGGATCTGCCGATGGTCGTAGTCCAACAGCTCTGCGTATTCCTGGTAGCAGGGAGAGCATTCCAGACGACCTCGAAACGTGTCCCACAAATCGCATGTAAACCGAGCGTACTCTTGCTGTTCACTGGAGAACGCGCCAAAATTGCGCTCCGACTCACCGGCGATGATGCCGATCAGGGCCGCTAGAAATTCGTCGCCTCCCGCCTGGTCGGCCACGTCGTCTAGCATGACGCCATACATCACCGCCAGCAGCTTCGTATCGCACAAATCATGGCGCAACGCCACCGGGACGCACGACAGCGTCGTCAACCCCAGTCCGTGCAAACACCAACGCCACAAATATACGTCACGGCTGCCGACCAGAGCGTATCGCTCGACCCAACGCTGGATGAACGGACTGAATTGCTGCGCAAGGATTTGCTGCTGAACGTCCGAACTCCCTGCCGTCTCGAAAATCCGCGCTACCGGGTAGCTCGGAAATACGGGCCTCTCCACCGACACGACCCGCATTTCCGGATCAACCCGTTGGCCGAACATCGGCTCGCTCAGCCAACGGCAGCGATCAACAATGTGCGACGCCAACTGGTCATGCGGGTCGTCGGAATGGGAGCGTTCCGAGAGATTCGCAGAGGAAACGATCGTAATACTCTGCACGACTCCTCGTCGGACAAGCTGCTCCGAGACCCATCCCGCAAAGCCGCCCCCGGCCGGAGCATCATCCACAATCACCAAGTAGGCCGCGTCGGAGCAAGCGCGGGCCAAGGTCTCTACATCGAGTGGTTGCGCGAAGCGGGCGTTGACAACCGTGGCAACGATGCCCTGCTGTGCCAGATTCTCCGCTGCAATCGCGGCCGCAGCGGCCTGGGAGCCCCACGCGATAATCGTCACGTCCGTCCCTTTTCCCAGTCGCTCGGCGCGACCGCGGACAATTTCGTCACCTGGCGGCCAGTGAACCGGTGGCTCCCACTGTTCGGAAAGCCAAATCACCGCCGGGTCAGCTTGATCCACGCACCAAGTAAGCATCTGACAAAGCTCGGTGCCGTCCTTAGGTGCCAACAATGAAATGTCTGGCAAGTGGCGAATGCCCGACAGACTCGCCGAACCGATGACTTCGGACACCGCGCCAGCACGGCGTGCCTCGATGACGAGCGTCACCCCACGTCGATCGAGGCAAATCTCGCGACGAATACGACCGAGATGGTTCTGCACTTCGTCTGCCGACATAAAGAGAAACGGTTTGCCGCCCCGCGCGGCGAGGGAGGCGCATTGGTCGATGGCCATCGGCACGCGCTCATCGAGCGGCAATTCTTGCGAAATACTGGATTCGGCTGTCGTCTTGAACAGCGAATCGTCGTCTGCTGAATACACGGCAATTCGCCGATCGTTGGCGGCCAGCGTTGCCAGAGCCCCCGACGCGATATCCCGCAGCCGCTCTCCAGCGCCGACCGTCGATTCGCCGTCTGACGCTCGGTCAACCGGTGCGAAATGAGGGGCTGGGGCCTGCAAAGTCCGTGCGTCAACATATAAAACGGTCGACCGACCACTCTGCTTGACACGCGCCAAGGCCTCGCTCAGCTGGCCCGGGTTGGCCGCGTCCAATGGGCCTACAAAATCGCATTGCAACCGGTCCGCGACACGCGCGGCCCCACTTGCTTCGTGCGTGTCAACGTGTCGTAGCTGAGAATCGTCCACATCGCAAAGTACGACGAGAAGTTGCGATTCAAGATCGATCGCTGCGCAGTCGCTCGGCCTGCGTAACCGTTTGGACGCCGCTCGCATTTTCCACCAGCACCAGCCACGGCCGTGGTGCAGGCGCTTCGGAATCGACGCCAGGTTGCTCTGGAAATTGGGCGGCTGGCGCGGCAATCTCATGTTGTGAATCGACACGCAGCTGCTTCCCGTCTGCGGCTAAATTCGACAGACGTTCCGACAGGTTCCACACAACTCGGTCACCAGGGGCCGCGAAGGATCCCTCGAGAACAGTGGTCAACACGTCGATGGTTGATTGCCGCGAGGCGGCCAAACTTTCCGGTGCCTGGACCTCGGAGCCGATAGGGTCGGCGGTCGGCCCGGTACGTTGGGGATCTGGGAGTGGAATCATGCGCCAGGAATTCGGATCGACCACGTTCGCCATGACGTGCAATTGCCGCGGAAGAGAGAGGGGGACTTGTTGCTTCGCGCCACGGAAGCCAAACCCGACAAGTCACGTAGATTATGATTAAATTCGATGCTAGCTGTCCATGAAATTCGCAAGTAACTTGCGTTTATCGCCTTGATTGCGTGTGCTATCTGACGGCATTGCCAATTGGTATGCGCGGGCAAGCAATTACGACTTTCGCGAGCGGCCGACGAATGCGGGTCACGTAAGTCGGCGATGGCAGTGCACGTAGGAAAATCGTAGCGATTTTACCGGCTGGCAAGGCAGACTTTAGGGCATGCGCAGCATTGCCGTGTACATGCCGCGCGTTGTCACGCCCTCGATTGTCCAGGTCCGTACTGGTTTTTTTGCTCCCACAACGCGCCGTCTCGACCTACAGTTGGGAGTTCAGCCTCCCAATTGAAACCACGAGTTTGACCATGTCGATAGCGTCTACCAGGTGCGACCGCTCCTATCCTTTGGTTCATCCAGAGTTGGTCGATGCCATGATTCTCTCTCCCAGCGATGGAGAACTGCCGGCCGACTGCGGCGCGGAGTTGCGGGAGATTTCGGCGGCCAGTGCCAAATTGCTGGTCGCCGGACCGCCGGAACTACCCTGTCGTTGTCGACTGAGATTGGTCAGCTCAAAGCTCACGCGCACGCTGGTAATTTTCGGCGAAATCGCCTGGGCCCGGCTCAACCCGACGGGCGACTGGTTGATTGAGTGCGAGTTCGACAAGCGAATGAGCGAAACACGATTTGCCGAACTGGTAGCCAGCGGCCTGCTCGAGCGGCGATCGGCCATACGGTTTCAAACGCGAATTCCCGTCGACATACGCTGGTCGCGTGAAGCACCGCGCATACCAGGAATGATTCGCGACCTTTCCGAGGGTGGTCTATGTTTGATGACCAGCCAGGCGCCGGAACAAACGCGCAGTATTCACACGCTGGTCCAAACGCCAAATGGCGAAGAAACGCTGCGACTAAAGGTTCGCTGGTCGCTCTGCGTCGGCCCCAACTATCTAATTGGCTGCCAATTCATTCATGGCCAGGACTTTCATCTCCTGCGAAGCCTGAATCTGAATCTGGCGTCAAACCCGTCTGCTGGGTTGAACGAGTTCGCTCGGGGGGGCCAGCCGCGCGACCAGCGGCCGTAGCTTCCCACGTCAGCGGCGCTTGTGTCGGCGTCATTGCTCTGAGACGAGCGCCTCGATTTGTTTGCGCATTGACTCTTCGCCGCGCGCCCCTTGCCAGTTTAACTCGCCATACCACCAGGCTCGCACCTGACCGCGGCGATCGATCAGGTAGACCGCCGGCCACACGTTATTTGCCCACGCTTTCCAATTCTCGGCGGCGGCGTCGAAAGCCACAGGATACTTAATTCCCCGCTCGGCGATATTTGCTTGCAGGTTGCTCAAGTCACGCTCGGCGGATGTCTCCGGAGTATGGATGCCGATAATCGTCACGTCTGACTGTGGAAACTTGTCGTACCAGGCCTGATAGTGCGGCAGATTGTGGATGCAATTGATGCATCCAAAGGCCCAGAAGTGCACGATGACGACCTTCCCGCGCAGCGCTTCGAGCGTTAGCGGCTGGCTATTGACCCACGCGCTGACCGACCGAATTTCGGGGGCCATGCAACCGACGCGAGTAACGCGGCTCAAGTCGAACTGCGGGCCGAACATCGTCGTCAATTGCGATTGTTGTTCGGGAGTTAGTAGGGCCATCACCTGTTGTGAGTCGAGCCCGCCCTCCTTTGTCCCGGCCACCAATTCGTCGATCTTCGCGACCTGGACCTCGCCCAACTTAAGCCGCTGGCGCACATCGGGGGCGACCAAAGCGCGTGCGCCGCGGGCTTGCATGACAAGCTGATCGAAACGTATGAGCTGGTCGGGCGTCATGGCCTTGGCCAGTCGCGCACGGAGCTTGAGCAAGCCGGCATCGAGTTTCTCGGCGCACTTTTGCGGAGGCACGTCGCGCAATTGCCAAAACGGCTGATCGACCTCCGCAATCGCTGCTTTGACCGCGGTAAGTTGCGCGGCAGTGAGTTTCAACTCCGATTGCACTGCCGGGTCGCGGGCCATCATTAACGTAACGTAAGCCGGGGCCGGAATCTCGGCGGCATCTGGTTTGGCGGCCGACGCCAGTTCGTTTGTTAATGAAATAATCAGGCTAGCGATCCAAATGCCGACCTGCCAGCCAAGCGTCTGTTCAAATTTTGCGTACATGCGATGTGCCTTTCTCCGTGCTCGTTGACGATGACGAGCCCCTCCGTCGAACGGATCTGATTATAGATCGTGTCGGCCCCACCGTCCGCCCCACGGTTAGTCGGATCGGGATAGCCGGCGTTACACGGCTCGGGCATCTCGCGTCCGACGGCGCCATGCGTGGGCGGCCAGCAACAGGATTGGCACGGCCGGCCAGCTGAACCATGGCCAAAACATCGTAGCTTTGGTCGGTGGGGGGGCGACTTGCATTGTGAATGTCGCCTGCCCGTGGCGATTGTCTGTCATGGCGGCGACCTCGACGTCGTACAATCCAGGGGTCAATTGCACATGGCATGCTCGGAACAACTTGTTCGTCGCGGCTTCGGTCGTGGCAAGATGCCGCTCGGCAGCATAGTTGCGACCCCGGGGCACCATGAATATCTCCACGTGCGCCACCGGAAGTGTGGCCAGGGTATCAGCGTCCTGCACGAGAATGCTGATGTCCGCGTCCCCCGCCACCAGGACGACGGGAGACGTAAAAACCGAAATCTGAAGTCCGCCGTCGCGTACGATCGCCCGAACGGTACCGCCGTCGGCCCCGGCAAGCTCGGGCCGAGAGGCCAGGAACCAAACAGTCAAGACGGCGGCAAACATCCAGCGGCGTCGATTTGTGAGTTTCATAACAAGGTCATCCACCCATCGGCAATGTGCCGCGCATCTGCATCGGCTCCAGCACAATCCACACACCGATGGCAAACAAGGTGCAGATGACCAGAGCCCAGGGCAGCATGGCTGCCAATGCCCGTCTTCCCTGGCCGACGTCATCCACTGCGACGCGATAAGCGACCATCAGAGAACCAATCAGCCCCACATCGAGCGCCAGCAGCTCGAATTTGATGATCCAATCGGCTACGCCCAGGCAGCAGGCATGTTGCCATTGCGGCTCGGTCAAATTCGAGAAGCCGAAATCGATCGTCATCCGTTGAGCCACGGGCACGATCGTGCCGTAACTCGTAAAGAGATGAAATCCATGATGTGCCAGCCACATGCCGAACCCCAAAGGGATCAACGCATAGGCGTAGCGCGTGGCAATGCGGAACAGCGACCGTGCCGTGCCGTTCCACAAACCACTAGCCATCGCGGCCAGCGAGACGACCATCAGCGGTGCAACGACAATGGCTATAAAATAATACACGCTCACGGCCGCAATGTGTGGCGGATTGCCGAACCGCAATCGCAAGTCGTCCTGCCAAGCCACGACGGGGCCAATCATGCCTCCGGCATTGGCAAACGCGCCGAACACTAACAGCAATACGAGCGCCGCCACGTCGCCGCGCTGGCCTAACCGACCAATTCCCGAGCGGAACAATCGCGTATCGGCGAGTCGACCGGCGGAAAATGTCGCGAACACGCCAACATTTTCGTGTGGGCAGGCCTGCACGCAATCGAAACAAAAAGTGCAATCAAAGTTGCCGTTTTTGCGCGGTTGAAACAGCTGCATGCCGCAGCCAGCCGCAGCCGCACTACCGCGAATGCACTCTTTGCTGCTGCAGCCAGCGCAGATGGCTGGCTGACGCACGCCGACCTCCAGCGGAGAGACAAGCGACTGCACGAAGTTGAACTGGCCGATCGGACAGACATATTTGCAGAAAGCCGCGCCTCGAAACAGTCCGTCGACTGCAAACGCCGCGACAAAGTAGGCCACCGCGATCCAGGCGGTCAGCCAAGGACTGTTCCACAAGGAGAACGCTTCATAACTCCAAAGGAACAATGCAACCAGCACGATCGCAAGCCATTTGCTTCTTAGGGCTCTCGGCCAACTTCTGCCCTCGGGTAGCCAGCGTTGGGCCAGCTTGCGTGGCAAGGTAAAGGGGCAGGCCATACAGAACAAGTTTCCGCCCACAAGCAGCCCCAACATCACGAGTCCGCGCCAGTGAATCCAGGGAGCGACGCCCGCCAGATTTGCCGGGCCGACGCGAGGCCCCAATAGTCCGTCTAGGATCACAAGCACCGCCAAGCCCAGCATGATAAGTTGCAATCCCGGACGAGCCCACCGGCGACGTAGGAAGCGGCCGACTAGCGGCACCCTGAGAAGGTCCCACGCCGGCGCGTGCGAAACGCGTGGCTTGGCGCGAAGGTCGTGTTCCGTCAGGACCGGTAGCGCGCCCAAAGACGGTACGCCTTTGCGTCGCATCACGGTTCGTGTTTGCGACGGGCCATAAAGCATTCGCACACCGATTACGCACACGGGTAGTAGGAACGCAAGTGATCCGGGAACCCACATCAACACGCCGGCGACGTGTTGGTCTGCCAGCGGAGACCAACCGCCCACCCGCGGAACTTCGCTGTAGTGGGGATAAATTGGTACCGCGGCAAACGTAAGCCAGGCAGCCAGAATCGTGTTCTGCACGTCCGCCAGGATCAAATACGGCAAGACAATCCAGCGCGACCAGCGCGGCCGGCTGGGATATGGCAACACCACGGGAAACCAAAACAGCAGGGCGGCGACCGTAAAGCTGAGATGTTCGATAACATGCCACGCCGGGTCGTCGAGCGCAAGCTCATAGCCGCGCGGAGAGTGCCAGAGCCAGACAACACCGACCAGCAACGGCCAGGCCACGAGCGGATGCACTAAGAATGTAAAGGCATCGCGCACCACCGGCGATCGTAAGATCGGTACGACGAACGAAACCCGCAACCGCTTGGGCAGCCCCCGCAGCATCGGCAGCAGAGGCGCGCCAAGCCAAATGAGCGGCGGTGCCGCGACGAGCAGCAGCATGTGCTGGAGCATGTGCACTTGCAACAGCAGATTGGCAAACGGCTCGATCGGCGAAGCAAGCGCCGCGAAGATCGTCAGCAGGCCGCCCCAGAAGGTCGCCAGCCGGCCGAAATTCCAACGATCCGCGTCATGGCGACGCAGTTTTCGCCAGCCGCGAAAATACACCGCGCCCGATGCCGCGAGCATCGCAACCAAGCCAGGCTCGGAGGGCCACGAACGCAAAAAGGCGTCGAGTGCGGAGTTCATGACGCATTGGGCGAAGGTTCGTCCTTCTCGGCCGACTCCGGTTCCATTCCAAGAGATGGACCCGGGGTCGACCAGCCAGCGGGGGGCTGTCCCTCGGGACGGAGACCGACCAGAAAATCAACCAGGATTGTCATTTGTGCCGGCGTGATCTGCTTTCCAAACGCCGGCATCAGACCACCACCGGGCGTGCCGTTGCTGATCTGATCGATCAATTGATCGCGAGTCAAACGCGCGCCAACCGTCGTCAAGTCGGGGCCACGGCGTCCGCCAATGCCGTCCAACGCGTGACAGTTGCGACAATTCTTGTATTGAAAAACGGCGCCGCCGACCAATTCCGAAACGTTGCTCTGCTTCACCATGGCAATGGGCACCGGATCGCCAGTCCAGGCGTCCATCTTCGGCGACCAAGGGGCGGTCGCTCCCAGATATGTCAACACGCCAATCGTCGTGTAGGTCACGATGACCACCAACACCGCCACGGGCCGTCGACTCGGTGCTCGTTCGCCTCGATTGCTGACGAACGGCACCAGCAACAGGATGCCAATCACTACGACCGGAAACACCAACATGATGAACGTTTCAACGTCGCGAGGGCTGAGAGCCAGCATGGCAAACAGCCACAGAAACGGCCATTCGGGTCGCGGGTTCGCCCCGCCTAGCGTTGGGTCGGGAGGCTCGCTTGGTCCCTTGGGCCCCACCACGGCCGCAATTACCACGACGATAATCGTGGCCAACGCCGAGAAGAAAATATCCTTCCACAGGGCATCGCCCAAAAACGGAACGCCCGCTTTCAACTCCTGATCGTACTGCTTGTCGTAAGTACTCGGGTCGACCGTCACGCCGCGAACCGGCGGAGCGCTGATACCGCACTTGAGCACCAGCCACAAGTGCACTGCCAACAATCCGAGCAGCGCGCCGGGAATGACGAATACGTGCAAGGTGAAGAACCGGCTCAACGACGAAGCGCCGATGATATCGCCGCCGAGCAGGGCGTGCACGACCTGCGGCCCGACCAGCGGTACGCGACCTGCCATCGACCCAGCCACGGCCAGCCCCCAGTAGGCATCGGGATCCCAACGGAGGATTTGCCCGCTGAAGAACATGCCCATTACGCAGACCAGCAGAAAGACGCCTACGATCCAAGTCAGTTCGCGGGGATATTTGTAGGCACCTTGCAGAAACACTTGCGTCATATGCACCAGTACCATTACGACCATGCCGGAACCGGCGTAGTAGTGCAGTGCTCGTAGAAACCATCCCCACGGTTGTTCGTAGTCCAAATACAACAGGCTGTCATAGGCTTCATTCGCGGCTGGCACGTAGGTCATGGCCAGTCCGATGCCCGTGAGGATCTGGATCAACAGAAACGTCAGCGAGGCGCTACCGAACACATACCACCAACCCATCGCGCTGTCGACGGCGCGGGGCACCGGGTGTCGCATCGTCGGCAGTATCACCTCGCTGACGGCCAGTCGCCGATCAAACCAGGTTCCAATGCGTTTTAAAAGGTGCCACATGCTGCCGTTCCTTGGAACTCTTAGGCCGGTTGCTGCAACGTGTCGTGCAGCGTGGGGTAGTGCGGTGCTTGAACCTGAAGTTTGCCGTCGCGCACCCGCCACACGCAGTGGTAGAGCCCTCGCGGCGGCGGGCCAGAAGCGTGCGCGCCGTTGGAGTAATAGACGCCGCCATGGCAGGGGCAGAGGAACAATTCCGATTGCGGAAACCAGGATACCGGACAACCCAGGTGGGCGCAATTGACACTGAGGACCAGGAACTGCTCGGTGTCTTTTACTTCGGCTCCCTGGTAGCGGACGTACACGCCGGTTTGCGAGGTTACGCCGTCCCATGGCTGACGCAGCGGGTTGTCAAACGTAACGAGTCGTGTTTGATGCAGGTCAAAGTCGGACGTTGGTCCGAGATCGACCCAATAGACTTTTCGCTTGCGGTTGCCAAGCACCGACCCGACAAACGGCACCGCGACCAACGCTGCGGCGATGACGCCGAGGCCTGTCGCCAGCATTCCCAGAAAACTTCGGCGCTGAGGCGCGGTGACGTCCGTTGGCGAATCCCCTTGGTGCAATTTCGTGTCCATGATTTCGTCTCGAAACTAGCTATTCACGTTGAGCGTCGGCCGCGGCAACTTTGGGCGAGCCGGACCGCCAGTGGGCAAGTAACGCCACCAGGTCATCGATTTGTTCGGATGTCAGCGGCTTGAAGTCGCCGTCGCGCCCCTCGTCGCTGGAGAAATCAGGCATTCCCAGATCAGGTCGACCTGTGATGATGATCCGCCGCAACACCTGGTCGCTGAACAGCGTCAGCAGCGCTGAGTCGTTAATGCGGCCGGGGGATTCGCCGTGGTCGGAACCAGCGCCTTGTTTGCCGTGACATGACGCGCAAACCTGGGAAAAAATCTTCTCGCCCCGTTCGATCGATGCTTCCGTAGCGGCCGATTCCACCTGGGAAAGCTCGTAGGGCGGAAGATTGACGGTAAGTATCTTGTCTGATGCCCAATCTTTCTTAAGTCCGTCGGCAATGATCTTGATTTGTTCGTCGGTGAGTGCGCCTTCGAGTCGGCGGGCGAAGGCCGGCATTGGCGTGCCCGAGCGGCCATGCGTGATCACGTCGACCAGCACGTCGTCTGGCACGATCGCCAGAAAGAGCGGGTCGTTCAGCGGCGGCGCTGGCCCCAGTTTTCCGTCGGCGCCATGGCAGCCGCTGCAATTCTGGCGATACAGGAATGAGAAATCTGTGATCTGCGCCGGCGTCTTGGGGCGATTTGCCGGATTGGGCTTTCCTGGTAGCTCGTCGTGGCAGCCGGCGGCGCAGGCGATCAGCATTGCCCATAGCCAAGTCTTGGTTGCTTGCTCGGCACGTCTCATCGTTCGCCTTTCGCTGCTTGGCCGGCAGGCGCGATGAACACCTGCTCGGATCGCACGACGACAATCGCCACCGCCAGACCATAGACAAACTGCGACACGACGAACCACGGCCAATCGACCCGCTCTTGTAGCACCGGATTGACAACGCCCATCATGGCGTAGCTCGTCGCGGTCCAGAGCAGCGGCATCATCATCGCGCCCCAGGCGAAGGGCCCTGGAATGCGCGGCAATCGCCGCAGCAATAGGCCATACAGCAGGCCGAAACCGATCGACAGCGTGGCGTGCAGGACCGTCGCCGTGGCGAACCAGTTGGCATGATACTGTTCGATATCGTCGACCGACAGCGCATCTCCCTGGGGCAACGCCATGACGACCAGTAAGTTCACCGGATACCAGATGCCGTGACCTGATAGATAGCCCCACAGCATGGCGGGTACCACCATCAACACGCCTCCCACGATGCCACCGACGAGGCCTCCTAGAACGTGTCGCTGTGGATCGAACAGCATGACTACCAAAGCAGCCACAACGCCAAAAACAAACTGCGACAATACGAAGTAGGGCCAGTCGATCAGGCCGCGAACGGTCGGATCGACCATGGTGGTGGCCAAGAAGCTGGCGGCCGTCCACAACAGTGGCATCAATAGCGCCCCAAGCCAGCGGCCGCGAGATGGTTGGCAATGTCGGTAACAAAACGCCATACAACAACCCAAACGTCACGGATATGGTCGCGTGAATCACGGCACCCACGGTCAATAGTGTCGGGTCAAAGCGGTCCAATTGTTCCAGGCTCAGCCGCTCGACTCCCGGCAGAACCATGCCCGCCAGCAGGTTGATTGGCAGCCAGATGCCGTGCCCGCTCATGACGCCGTAGATCATGGCCGGCAACGGCATCACGATCCCACCGACGATGCCCCCCTTCACGCCCGCCGAAATGGGATGCATTTTTTCTGGCAATCGCAGTCGGTGCCCTGGCATGCCGCGGCGCAGTCGGTCCACCGTGCCAACTTTTGGTTCAGCAGCGTGGGCACGCCGCGCGGGTTCGGCCAGCGGTTCGATTGCGTGCCCCCGACCGGGCAGCAGGTGGGAAATCCAAGAGCCTAGTCCGGCGACGAACAGCACTGCCCCCACGATCACGAACGTAACATTCGTGGCCCAACCGACCGCCAACAGCGAAATGCCGAGTGCAAGCACGAGTGGCGCGGCCGTTGATTGCGGCATCTCGACGCCGGCTTCATGAACTTCGGTGGTGGGGGGAGAGTCGGCCATGCGTTAATTGCGACGTTTACAAGTACACCACGCTGAAGACAACGATCCAGACGGCGTCGACAAAATGCCAATACCAGGAAACTAGATGGGGCGCCAATGTGTGCTGCGGGCCAATCTGACGCACGAGCGCGAGTACGAGAATGATGGACATCATGAGCACGCCCACCGAGACGTGCAGGGCGTGAAAGCCTACGAGCGTATAGAACGTCGTGCCAAACAGGTTGCGGCTGATTGTCAAATGGTCGTTAACAATCAGACCGTACCATTCGTACCCCGTGCCAAGCAAAAACGCGACGCCCAGCGCAATCGTGGCGGTCCACAGCAGCCGGAATCGCGTCGCATGTCCACCGGTAAGCGCGTGCGTGGCGAAATGGACCGTGACGCTGCTCGACAGCAGACAGGCCGTCGTGCCGATTACCAAATGGAGCGAGAGCACTTCGCCGGGTGTCGGCCCCACCGTGTCGGTGCCTTTGAACATCACGTAGGCGACAATAAGCGTGGTGAAGAATGCGACTTCCGACAGGAGGAAGCTGAGCATTCCCCATTCGGGCGCACTCAAGTTATGTTCTGGCACGACATCCGGCGGAACCGGCAAGTTCGTCACCGGGCCGCCCTGCGTGTCATAAATCTCGGCGTGGTTATTCACGGTCGCTTCGCTATTCGTATTGCCAGTCGGGGTCGTCCGGGTGTTTTAGGTCCCACAGCGGACGCCGGCTGTGCACGGTGGGAATGGATTCAAAGTTGTAGCCCGGCGGCGGTGAACTGGTCGTCCATTCGAGCGTCCATGCGTCCCAGGGATCGTCACCAGCGGGCGTGCCGTTTTTTAAGGACACCAGCAGGTTGTAGACAAAGATCAAGTAGCTGGGGGCCTGAATGAACGCTCCGACCGTGGCCATCTGGTTCCACAATTCCCAGGCCCGATCCGGTTCATACGTGAAGATCCGCCGCGGCATGCCCAGCATGCCAGAAACGTGCATTGGGCCAAACGTCAGAAAGAAGCCGATATAGAGCAGCCAGAATTGCCACCGCGCCAGCCGTTCCGAAAGCATGCGGCCGGTCACCTTCGGATACCAATAGTGAATGCCGGCAAACGTGCCGAACAGCGTGCCGCCAATCAACACCCAGTGAAAATGCCCCACCACGAAGTAGCTGTCGGACAGTTGGAAGTCGAACGGCGCCAGCGCCAGCATGATGCCGGTCAACCCGCCAATCAGAAACATCGACAAAAAACCAAACGAAAACAACATCGGCGAGGCAAACCACAACCGCCCGCCGAACATCGTGGCCAGCCAATTGAAGAACTTGATGCCCGTGGGAACGGATACGAGAAGACTGGCGACGACGAAAAACAGATCGACCGTGCGGCTCATGCCGACGCAGAACATGTGGTGCGCCCACACGCCGAGGCTGATAAAGGCAATCGCCATCGTGGCCGCCGCCATGAACTCATAACCGAACAGCACTTTTCGCGAGAAGACCGGAATAATCTCCGAGACCATGCCGAACACCGGCAGAATCAGGATATAAACTTCCGGATGTCCGAAGAACCAAAACAAATGCTGCCAGAAAATCGCCGAGCCGCCGTTTTGCACGTCGAAAAAGTGGGCCCCCAATTCACGATCGAACAACACCATCACCAGGCCGGCCGTCAACGGCGGAATGGCCAGTAAAATCTGGAAGCTCGTCCACAGCATCGTCCAGGTGAAAAACGGGAGCTTGCGAAGCGTCATGCCGGGGCGCGCATGCCCAGGATCGTGGCCACGAAGTTCACCGCGGCGGCCAGCGTGCCGACGCCGGTGGTAATTAGGCCCAGCGCCCAAAAGTCCGTGGCCGCGCTGCGGGCAAACGTCGTTTCGGTGAGCGGCGCGTAGGCGAACCACCCCAACGCGGGCGCGCCCCCGGTGGCGAAGCTGCAATATACGAGAATGCCACCGAACAGCGTCGTCCACAGTCCCAGGGCATTCAGCCGTGGAAAAGCCATGTCGCGCGCGCCGATCATCAGCGGTACCAGGTAGTTGCCCATGCCGATCAGAATTGGCATCCCGACGAAGAAGACCATCGTCGTGCCGTGCATCGTGAACAGTTGGTTGAACAAGTCGGGGCCCACCAGGTCGGCATTCGCGTTCCAAAGCTGCAAACGCATGAGCAGGGCCTCGATGCCGCCGATCACCAGAAACACGACCGCCATCAGCACGTACATGACGCCGAGCTTCTTGTGATCAACCGTTGTCGTCCACTCGTGCAAGATCGACGGTAACCCCAACCGTGCATCTTCGGCCGCACTTTGCAGATCAACTTTGTGGTCGACAACAGCCATATCGGTTCCGCGTCTTCTCGTTCAATGCAGGGTTAGCAAGTAGCGAACAATCAGGTCTTCCTTTTTCCGGTCCAGGCCAAATGCCGGCATCAGGCAACCAGGCTTGATATCCTGCGGATCGTGAACCCAACGCTCCAGCGTGTGGGCGTCAAGGGCGATGATGCCGGCGGCGATCGTTTGGCGGCTCATCAAGTGCGTCAGGTCCGGTGCATAGTTGCCCGCGGCCGGCGTGCCGCGAATGCGATGGCAGTTGACGCATGATTCAGAAAGAAACACCTGCCTTCCTTCGGCGACCGCCGGATCTTCGACGGCCGTTTGCGCCTGGTTGGCGAGCCAGTTCTCAAACGACTCAGGCGTTTCCACGACGACCCGCAACAACATGTGTGCATGCTGCGTGCCGCAATACTCGGCGCATTGGCCAAGGAAGAGCCCCGTTTCCTTCGTCTGCAGCCAGAGCGTGTTGTGCAGGCCGGGAATGACGTCCATCTTGCCATCCAGCCGCGGCACCCAAAAACTATGGCAGACGTCGGCCGATTCGAGCGTCAGCTTGGTCGGACGTACCTGATCATCATCGCTGACCGGAATGTGCAATTCGTTGGCCGTGATGAACTTGAGCTCCCGGCCGTCATACGATTTGTATTGGTACTCCCACCACCACTGCCGGCCGATCACGGTCACTTCCAGCATGCCCGCTTCAGTTTCCGTGCTTGGCGGTGCGGCGTTGACTTCCCACAATGTGCGGGCCGTCACCAGCACAAGAAAGAAGACGATCATCGTCGGCGCAACCGTCCAGGCGATTTCGATCGGGTTGCTGCCGTAGACCTGCGGCGGCTCGCTGGTCTGGGACTGCGCCGTATGCGAACCGCCCGCCCGGCCCCGGTGCCGGAAGCGGAAAACCGTGTAAAAGAGGATCCCCTCAACCACCAGGAAGATCAGCGCCGCGACGACAAAGGCCAGCAGCGAAAGCGTGACAATCGACTTGGCGGAATAGGAGGCAGGCTCAAAGATGGACAGATCGCGCAACGACGCATCCGCCGCCGCGATTATCAGCAAGCTTCCGAACCCCACTCCCGACATCCTGGCCTCGCTCGTTGCATCGTTGCGGCGAACGGAGTGTGCGAGCAGTTCGATCAAATAATCCGCAAAACGCGTCTCAGCGAGCGGAGCGGATCATGGTCGAACGCCAGCGGCCCAATCTTAGAGAATTGGCCCCTCGAAAACAAGCTGACGGACAACTTGCAATCTCCGAGAGACAAACGTTGGCTATGTGGGCGACGTCGGCAGAAGTTGCGACGACAACCAACGCGGTCGCACTATTTTATCGATATCGATGCCGCACGTCCGCTCGCATCGCGCTGACCGCGCAGTTGCGCCTGCCTCGCCAGTCCCTTACGCGTGAGGCTGGCCGTAATCCGACGCTGGACGAATCGCGGCAAGAGCGAGCTCAACTTTGCCAGCCAACCCCGGCTGCGAGGCAGCAAGACTTCGAGACGCGGCTTCCCCGTTAGCAGATCAACGATTGCGCTGGCCACTTCGTCCGCCGATAGGATTCGCGGCGCGGAGAACGTCATCGCTCCGCCGGCATGATCGAGCTGGTAATCGACCATCGGCGTATCAACCGCGTCGGGACAGACCACGCTCACGTGGACGCCGGAGGCTTCCAATTCCTGCGCGGCAGCCAACGAGAAACCGCGCACGGCGAACTTGCTCGCCGAATAGACGGCGATGCCGGGAATCGGCGCCAAGGCCGCCATGGAAGCGACGTTGACGATTCTTCCCCGTTTTCGCGGCACCATGGCGGCGGCCGCGGCCTGCGTGCCCAGGATCACCCCTTTCGTGTTGACATCGATCTGCAGCGCAACACTTTCGGCCTTGAGTTCATGCACCGGTTCACATCGTAGCACTCCCGCCACATTGACCAGCGCATCCAGCTCGCCAAAGTGTTCGTCGGCGAGCGATAGCAAGTCGGTCCATGACTGTGGAGATGTCACATCGTGTGGGCACGGCAAAACGCTTGCGTGAGACCAATCGCAACGCTGAACCGACTCATCCAGGCCTGCTTCGTTGACGTCGGTGGCGATGACCTTATGTCCGATTTCGGCAAGCCGCGTGACCAGCCGACGGCCGATGCCACTAGCGGCGCCCGTCACGATGATGTTCATCGCCTGCGTCTCCGAACAGGACCTATGACGTCGAGGCCGGCAGGGGCCGGTCGGCCACCGCCAGGCGATTTCCCTGACGACCAACTCGAGCGGCGCCTCGTTTCCATTCTTTGGCCAAATCCCAAGCATACAGGTTCGTGTCGATCTGCATGGTATGTCGTTTGGATGAGACGAAGTGGGCGTTGGCCCGTTGCTGGTCGCGCTGCATGATGCGCTCCATCTCGGACACTTGCGGCAGGGCATACTCGCCGTCGACGTATGCCGCGAGCCACCGCGTTTGAATCTCAACAAACTTAATGATGCTCGGCACGGCCTGTGCGAAGCCGACAAAGATCAAATCATTTTGGCCCGGCACAAACGCTCGTTTAAAAAGGGGGAAGTGATTATCCGTCACCTCCAGCACGTCGGGTCCGAAGAACGGAAACGATATCTTGTAGCCGGTTGCATAAATGATCGCGTCGAACGCTTCGCCAGCGCCGTCTTCGAACTGGACTTCCCTGCCGCACAATTCGGCAATGTTTGGCTTAACCGTAATGTCGCCGCTGCCCACGCGAATCAAGAATTCGCTCGACACGGTGGGATGTGTTTGCCAGATTCGCTGTCGCGGACGCGGCAAGCCATAGTTTTCCATGCGCCCCACCGCCAATCGCACCAACAGCGACCCCAGCAATCGCTGTGGCCGCAGCGGCAGCCAGGGCCGTACGCGAATGACCGCATCGAGCGGCCGACCGAAGATGTACTTGGGAATGATGTGCGCTCCGCGGCGCGTGGAGACCACCAGTCGGCTGGCGACGCCGCGGTGGCTCAGTTCGCACGCAATGTCCATCGCGCTATTGCCGATCCCCACCACCAGCACCCGCTTGCCATGCAAGTCGTGCGGAGTGAAAGCATCGATGTACTGGTGCGAGTGGATTTGGATTCCGTCAAAGTGCCCGGGAAAAGGCGGCTCTGGCCAGCGCGCGTCCCAGTGGTGACCGTTGGCGACAATGAGCAAATCGAAGTGCCGCTTCTCGCCCGTCTCGAGCGTGATTTGCCAACCGCCGCGCTCGTCACGCTGGGCTCGCTCGACGCCCGTGTTGTAACACACCTTGTCGAGCAGCCCGAAGTGTTCGGCATACGCTCGGAAGTACGCCGCGATCTGCGTATGGTGCGGAAAGTCTGGATAATGTTCGGGGAAGGGAAAGTCATCGAACTCGATCGAATATCGCGACGAATCGATGTGCAGAGAGCGGTAAGCGCTCGACATCCCGTTCTTGTTGCGGAAGACCCAGTTTCCGCCAACCTGGTCGCTCTTTTCGAACGTCGTGAAGGGAATCCCCCGATCACCGAGGGCCTTCATCATCGTGATCCCGCTGATGCCCGCGCCGAGAATGCAGATCGCAGGGTATTTTTTCATCGACGTGACGCGTAAGCAAAACCGGAAGCTGAGACGACGGGCCGGCTACCTTTTCTTGGGTTTCATCATAGCTTGTAGCTCGTCCCATTGCTCGCCGGAAACGTCCTCCAGTGAGTTGAATTGACCCGCGCCGCGCAGCCAAGTGCCACCGTCGATTGTGATGCATGCGCCCGTCACATAGGCCGAGAAGTCAGAAAGCAAATACGCCGCCAGGTTCGACAGTTCCTGGTGCTCGCCATGCCGGCCGAGGGGGATCCGTTTCATCGGATCGGCGTTTTCTCCAAGCGCCGGCGGCCGCAAACGCGACCAGGCTCCCTCGGTCGGAAACGCTCCAGGGGCAATCGCGTTCAGGCGGATGCCGTACTTGCCCCATTCGGAGGCCAGCGAGCGGATCATGATTAGCGCTCCCGCCTTCGACACGGCCGAAGGCACGACGTAGCCCGATCCGGTCCAGGCGTAGGTGGTGCTGATGTTGAGCACCACGCCGGGAGTCTTCTCCGCAATCCATCGCTTTCCGAGTGCCAAAGTGCAGTTGTAGGTTCCCTTGAGCACGATATCGACGACGGAATTGAACGCGTTGTAGCTTAATCGTTCGGTGGGACAAATGAAGTTGCCGGCCGCATTGTTGACCAGGCCGTGCAGTGTGCCAAAGCGTTCGATGGCCGCTTGGAACATGGCCTCGACTTGCTCCGGTTGTCGGACGTCGCAGGGTACGGCCAGCACCTGCGCGCCTGTCGCTTTGGCCATTTCCTGGGCGGCTTGCTGGATTACCTCCGGCCGCCGACCACAGATTACAAGATTTGCTCCGAGCGTGAGAAAATACTCTCCCATCGAACGGCCCAGACCGGTGCCACCTCCGGTAACGACCAGCGTACGACCGGCGAACGTGCCAGCCGGCAACATCGACTTGGTATGGGCAGAGTTGCTCATCAAGCAAAACCCTCTCAAGATAATGATCGCCGAAAATAAACACGCGCCGGGGCGATTCGATAGTCCTACCGAGCGAAAGAAGCTGACGCAAGTGCCCTGCGGCCCCAGGCGGATCCAATGCGTTCGGCCATGCGACATGTTGCCAACCGATCCGCGGCCTCTCGGAGGAGCTAACCGGCCCGCATCGAGGAATCGGCTCGCCCACCGAGGAGCTTAGCGAGCGCCATTTCGCAACTGAGAATACCCAACGGCCGCAAAAGGGAGGGGAAACTGCCGGCCGCTGGAGCTAGTTGACGAATGACAAAGAAGAAGGAGCCGTTCCCCTGCCACTTACAGTGGGAACGAGCCAGAAGCGGAGAGGACAGGATTCGAACCTGCGGACCGGTTACCCGGTCACCGATTTAGCAAACCGGCGCTTTCGACCACTCAGCCACCTCTCCGGCGGCACACGCCCTGGCACCGCCGGGGCGATGCAAAGCGGTGCCTGAATTCTAGTTAATCTACCCTACTTCGCAAGTGAAGTTGGTAGCGGCCGACTTTTCGCGACGTTTCTGGCATGTGCAGCCCGCCGGAACAAAAAACGGGCGTCCGCCACTCGATTGGCGGACGCCCAGTGTCGAACCGCCGGAAGAGGGTTCGACGGTGCCGTTCGTTGTCGCCGACCTGTTCTCTCATCAGGACAGCGGCCTTTTTACCGCTCGGTGTTCTGGGCGGCCTTGGAGGCGTATGGATCAGCCGCCCCAAAAGCCCTTGCGACGCGGTTCCAACGGCAATTGCGTGATTTGCATATGACGCTGATCGTTCGCCCGGCGCCGCAGTTCCCGCGGTGTCCAGGCGGCGCGAATTTTCTCGGTCATTTGCCGAATCATTTCGGGCGACGGAGAGTTGTCGGGCTTGGGACTGCTCCGCCGCCGACGCGATGTTTTTCGAGGGGCGTCAATCATTCGGATCCTCTTCGCTTCACGGACGTCGTTTAGCTATGGCCAAACTCTAGCTCTCCCTTTCTAGGGCAAATCTTGGACCGCTGCGCCACGCTCATGCGTCGACGGGATCAAAACGTTCCCACCGGAAGGTCGGGCCTCGGCGACAAAACTGGTCTCGGCGAAAAGCTTTGCGCGCCGTAGGCTCCGAATCCGCAGCAGGACAAACGGAAAAAACGGTCGCGAAAATCGATTCACCGGGACCAGAAGTTGTCGCTGCGACTGACTGGCTAGCAACCAGGTTGCCCCCGTCGCGACCGTGGGCAAGTGTAGAAATTTCAGGAATCCCCGGCGGCGTCGGAGACCGCGCCTGGGGAGTTGTCCGAGGGAAAGTTGCCGCCGAGCGTGCTACTGGTCGGAACTGTCAGCGAACGGTGCCAGCGCCGCTCCAATTCGCCTACGCCGCAGCCGTAAATCTCCTCAAGCGCCCGATCGTATCCGTGCTCGATAGACAATTCGACGAAGGCAACGAATTGGGCGTGACCCTGCTGTTCAACTAGGAATTCGACCAAGGCGGCGCTTTGGTCGTAGAAAGCCCCCCAGCGACCCTGGGGCGGATAGTCCGCAAGCGTCAACAATTCGGCCAGCCGGAAATGCGCTCCGGCCGCGACCGTACGGCGAACATTGTTTGTGTGCCCCCGTCGCTTCTCCCGCGTGTCTGCCAAGATCGCAATGCCCTCGTCGATCCAGCGAGGCAACGGCCCTTCGACGAAACGATCGGCGATCACCACATGTGTCATTTCGTGGGCCAGCGCCGCGCCTCCAATTGTCTTGTGTAGCGCGGACGTCAATGCGGCGTAGCACGATCCGTCCACCGCGGCGTTCGGTCAATGCCGAGGCAACCGAATTGCGCCCTCCTTCGCCGACCTCGCGCAGGTAACTAGCATCGTTCGGATGTAGCACCAGGTCGCACTTCGGGGTCCAGTCCGAGAGCCGTTCGTCGCCCAGCCATTGATGCACGAGGTCTTCACGCACTTGCTCGCAGTGTCCGGCCGTTTGGCGACTTACCGGCTGATAGCCATAGGTGAAGAGTCGAAAGTTGGCCGTCTCGACAATATGCCAGCGTGGGCCGGCGGTCGCTGGTGAGGCGCCCCAAGCCAAATTCGCCCGAATGCACGCGGCGGGAGCTGCGATCAGGGCGAACAACAGGCCAAGGCTCGCTGGCAGCCGGTGCATGCAGTTGGCGGAAGCTGGCATCGAGCGATTCGCGTCGAAGGAGGTCAATCTGTCGCCGCCCCCCGTCGCTCTTCGACCGGGTTACATGCCGCGACGCTCCGTTGCCAAAAGCAAGCACTGCGCCAGAATTGTTCGTCAGCCGCCCTCGACGTTGCCTAAGGCGTTGTTTGGAAAAGGTTTGTATTGTTTTGCGACGGACCATTTTCTCGTTTGATCGAGGTCAACTCTGTCTGGCCTGCACAGCAGATGGGCATGCGCAGCATGCAGAGCAGGCAGCATTGGCCGGCCGCCTGGGATCAGGCAGCTCGGACTTATCCAAACGCTCCATTTAACCGCCGCAACATAATCTGCATATGCGGCAATTTCGCTTCAACTGTCACTATCCCTAGGTCCGAAAATGGGGGTGTGACTTTGCGTCGGCTGCATGCGCACCGACCGTCAGTGGTTTTTTGATTCGAATGGCTGGCATTCAAGCTCTCTCACAGTCGTTCGCAGCAGATTGAAGGAACAGCGATATGCGTCGCCTGCTCGTTGTGGTTGCGATGTTTGGCCTCTCGATCTCGTCGCGGGCCTCGGCAGACCCATTTGAACATATCTCCCAGCGCTTGGAGCAATATGACCGGCAGCTGGACGAGCACTCTCCGTCGCGCAAAACAGCGCCGCGAAGGCCGGCCGGGGGACGCGATTCCGAAGTACGTAAAACCAGCGGAATCGCGACGAGCGACTCGCGGCTGACTGGACCGTCGATGGTCACACGGCCTGTCTCGCAGCAACCGCAGTCCACTGCGCCCGAAGAAGTGGAACCGGTACCGATGCCGCAAGGTGAGTTTGAACAGTTTGAACAACCCACGGACGGCTACTATCCCGGAGAATGGGAAGGCCCGGCCAACGACTACTATCCCGGCGGCTCATGCAACATGGGTTGCGGTTGGTGCAAGCCCGGTTTTTGGGGCCGCGCCGAGTATCTGGCCTGGTGGGTGCGGGGTGCTAATACTCCCGCGCTGGTGACGACCAGCCCCGATGGCACGCTCCCTGGCACGGCCGGACGGCTACCCGATGCGACCGTGCTATTCGGCAACCAGAGGATCAACACGCGAGGTCGATCTGGCGGGCGATTCACGTTCGGCTACTGGTTCGATCCCTGCAACCAACTTGGCATCGAAAACACGTTTTTCTTCATCGGTGGACAGAACCAGGGTTATACCGCGAGCTCGTCCGGATCGCCGATTCTAGCACGACCGTTCTACGACCCGACCAGCGCCTCGCAGGACGCCATACTGCTGGCCTATCCGGACGCGTCAGCCGGTGGCATCAACATCACGTCGGGCCGCACCATCTACTCGAACGAAATCAACTTGCGGCGGGCCTTGTACTCCGATTGTTGTCGCCGCATCGACGTACTGGCCGGGTACCGCTACCTTCGGCTTTCGGAAAATCTTAACATTTACAGCAATGCGACCACGCTTAGCGGCGATGCGTCGGGCACACAATTCAACGCTCAGGATCTGTTCGGCACGGGAAACAACTTCAATGGCGGCCAGCTTGGCCTGAATTTGCAATTCACCCGCGGCCTGTGGACCTGGGATATCCTGGGCAAGGTGGCGCTGGGTGGCGTTTCGCAGCACGCGACGATCAGCGGCCAGACGGTGATCACGCCCTCGGGCGGCAGTGCCACGACCTATACCGGCGGCGTGTTGGCGCTGCCTTCGAACATCGGCCAATACAATCAAACTGTGTTCGGCGTACTGCCCGAATTCGACTTTAACCTGCGATACCAGTGGTCGCCGCTGTGGCGGGTCAACATTGGTTACACGTTCATGGCCTTAACGAACGTGCTACGGCCGGGCGATCAAATCAGCCTGAACGTGGATCCCGCTCAGTTTCCACCGCCGAGCAGTACCGGCAACTTCCCGGCGTTTGCCTTCAACAGCTCGGATATTTGGCTGCAAGGCCTCAACTTCGGTCTGGAATGCAACTTCTAGCAATCCGGTTTTCAATCCGCCGCAGCAGAACTGGTGGACTGGATCGGCCCGGCGAACGGGACCAACGGCAAGCGTGACGAAGTTAGTTGAAACTGAACCAATCGTTTTCCTCGCCGACGCCGTCTTCGCCGTCTTCTGAATCCTGGTTGTCGGCCAACAGCGTCAGCGGCGCGGCCGTCGTGCTCTTGTCGGCCGTAATCTGCTGTTGATCGGTGTTGCCAAAGGTATCCGTGGCAGTCACCAGGTAGGTAATGGTGCCGTCAGACAGCGCGCTCACGTCGATTCCGGTGATCGACCAGTTTCCTGCATTGTCAACAGTGATGGAAAAGGCGATTGTCGAGTTGACGCCGTCGCTGGCCGTCACCGAGATCGTGGCATCCACTTCGCCCGTGCCGCTGATGCTGGTGTTGGATGCGTTACTGTCGTCGATCGGATCCGTTACGCTGGCGATCGCCACGGACGTCGTGGTGTCTTTCTGGACAATTATTTGGGCCGTGGCCGTGTTGCCCGCGGCGTCAGTGGCCGTGGCGGTGATGGTGATCGTACCATCAACCAGGCTCGAGAGGTCTGCTCCATTGATCGACCAGCCCGTGCCCGCGCCGCTGCCTCCGGCGAAGTTGAGCGTGGTTACACCGTCCGTAACCGAAACGTTGACCGTCGCGGATTCCTCGCGCTTTCCGTAGATAATGGCGTTACCAACATTGGCCGAGTTGATTTTGCCGCTAACGAGGTTGACTTCCACCGAGGTGACCGTGTCCTTCGTGGCCGAAATGAAATCGTCAGCCGTATTGCCGGCCTCGTCGGTGGCCGTGGCCGTAAAGTCGATCGTGCCGTCGCCCAGACTGCTAACGTCGAACGTGACGCTCCAGTTGCCGTCACCGTCGACGATCACCGCCGAGGAGTTTGTCGAGTCGGTGCCGTCACTCGCCGTCACCACGACGCTCGCTCCCACCTCTCCGGTGCCGGATACCGTCACGGCGCCGGCCGTCGCCGCGGCAATCACATTCGGATCGACCGTCGTGGCGTCGACGGTTGGTGCGATGGTGTCCTTGGTCGCAGTTTGATTTACATAGTGTGTGACGTTTCCATTCGTATCCGTCACGTTCGCCGTGAACGTCAGCGTGCCGTCAAGCAGCGAACTGACGTCAATCCCGTCGAGCGACCAACTGCCGTCGCCCGCCACGGTTGCCGACATCGGACCGAGCATCGTCGCACCGTCATCGACGCTAATCGAGACCGTCGCTCCGATCTCGGCCGTACCCGTCACGACAACGTTTGTTTCGTTGTCCGAATTGATCGGCGAAGTGATGGAAAGAATACTGCCGTCCGCGAAGGTGTCTTTCGTGGCCGTCGTGTTGCCTAGCTTCGTGTTGGTTCCGTCGGTGGCGGTGACGTTGAATGTGATCGTTCCGTCGGCTAGGCTCAAGGCGTCGAACGTGACGCTCCAATTGCCTTCCGTATCGACCGTGACCGCATCTGGAGTGACGCTTGCGTCCGTGCTGTCGGTGGCCACAACCGTGATCGATGCCCCGACTTGCCCGGTGCCGTTGATCGTGACTTCCGACTGGTTGGCCTGCGTGATCGGGTCGGTCACGCTGTTGATCACGAGTGTCGCCTTCGACGCCGTCGTCGAAGCGGTTGTTTCATTACCGACGGCATCGGCTGCCGTTACGTTGAAGGTCAGCGTGCCGTCGGCGAGACCAGACACGTCGATGCCCGTGATGGACCAATTGCCCTGGCCGTCGACCGTGGTCGTTGCTTCCGATGTTGAGTTCGTGCCGTCGGTGACCACGACCGAGATCGTCGCGCCGATTTCGCCGGTGCCGCTGATCTCCGTGGCGGTTTCATCGCCCATTCCGATCGGATCGGTGACGCTGGCGATGCCCAACTCGGGCGCCACCGTGTCTTTGACGGCCGTTATGGTGTACACGTTGACGTTGCCCAAGGCGTCCGTGATTGTGACGTTGAACGTAATCGTTCCGTCGGCCAGGCCACTGACGTCGATTGCCGGGCTAGCCCAGATCCCGGCTTCGGCTGGGGCATCGATCGAAGCGGTGCTATTCACGTTGTCTGTCGCCACGATCGAAACCGTCGCGTCGAGTTCGGACGTTCCGTCCAGGAACACGCCAGTAGCATTGATGGCGTTGATCGGACTGGTTACCTCGGCGATCTGCCCTTCGGCAACGGTATCCTTCGTGGCCGTCGTGTTGCCCAACTTCGTGTTGGTTCCGTCGGTGGCGGTGACGTTGAATGTGATCGTTCCGTCGGCCAGGCTCGAAGCGTCGAACGTGACGCTCCAGTTGCCTTCCGCATCGACCGTGACCGCGTCTGGAGTGACGCTTGCGTCCGTGCTGTCGGTGGCCACAACCGTGACCGATGCCCCGACCTGCCCGGTGCCGTTGATCGTGACTTCCGACTGGTTGGCTTGCGTAATCGGGTCGGTTACGCCGTTAATCACGAGTGTCGCCTTCGACGCCGTCGTCGAAGCGGTTGTTTCATTGCCGGCGGCATCGGCTGCCGTTACGTTGAAGGTCAGCGTGCCGTCGGCGAGGCCGGACACGTCGATGCCCGTGATGGACCAATTGCCCTGGCCGTCGACCGTGGTCGTTGCTTCCGATGTTGAGTTCGTGCCGTCGGTGACCACGACCGAGATCGTCGCGCCGATTTCGCCGGTGCCGCTAATCTCCGTGGCGCTTTCATTGCTCATGTCGATCGGATCGGTGACGCTCGAAATCGCGAATTCCGGAGCAACCGTGTCCTTGACTGCCGTGATGGACGCCTGATTGGTATTCCCCGAGGTATCCGTCGCCGTGACCGTGAAGGTTAGCGTGGCGTCGTCGAGCCCACTGACATCAATGCCGGTGATCGACCAGGTGCCGTCCGCCGCCACGGTGGCGGTGGCGGGCGAGGTCGAATTCGTACCATCGCTCACTACCACAGAGATCCCGGCACCGATTTCGCCTGTACCGGCAATCGAGGTGGTGGTCTCATTGGCCGCGTTAATTGGGTCGGTGACGCTGCTGATTGCAACCGTGGTAACGGAGTCTTTGGTCGCGGTCTGCGTCACTTGGGTGGTATTACCGACGCCGTCCGTGGCAATCACGGTGAACGTAATGGTGCCGTCGGCCAGACTGGTCAAATCGATGCCAGTAATCGACCAGGTGCCGTCCTGGGCGACCGTCGTGCTGAGTGGGCCCACGTTACCGCTGCCCGAATCGCTCGCGCTCACCGCAATCGTTGCGCCGGCTTCGCCCGTCCCACTGACAGTCACGTCGCCTTGGTTCGCCGAATTGATCGGATCGGGAACCGAGGAGATGGCTACCGTCGGGGCCGTGGTATCCTTGGTCGAGGTCTTGCTGGCGGTCTGAGTGTTACCGGCCGCGTCACTGGCCGTTACATCGTATGTGATGGTGCCGTTGGCGAGCGAGCTGACATCGATGCCGCCGATCGACCAGGTGCCGGAAGCACCCACCGTGGCGTTGTACGTCGTCGACGATGTTGTGCCGTCGGTCACGACCAACGCGATCGAAGCGCCCGCCGTGCCCGTGCCGCTGATGGCCGTATCCGTTGCATTGCTCGAACTAACCGGGTCCGAGACGCTGGTGATGGCAACGGTCGGCGCGACGGTATCCTTGGTGGCCGAAATTGTGCTGGTATCGGTCGTGCCCGAGCCCGAGGCCGTGACGGTGTAGGTAATCGTCCCGTCGGCAAGCGCGAGCACGTTGATGCCGCTGATCGACCAGGTGCCGCCGGCGGAAATGGTGGTCGTTTGAGCGGCGGTCGAATTGGTCCCGTCGCTGGCCACCACCGAAACATTCGCACCCACGGTGCCAAAGCCGCTGATGGACGTACTAGCGGCGTTCGAAGCGTTGATCGGGTCGGTAACCGTGTCAATCGACACGCCTACCTGGCTCGTCCCCGCGCTCAAATTCCCCAGGTAGGACGAGAGCAACACGCGTTGCGAAATAAACTGCGGCAACAAACCGCTGGTGGTGAAGTGATAGCCCGAGCCGGTCACGCCGCCAGCGGCATCGATCGTCAAGGTGAAGCCGTTGGTGGTTTTGCTGCCACCGGCATTGCCGAGGACCGCCGAACCGCTCTTGTATTGCGATGGCAGGACAAACGTCACCGTGTAGGTGCCAGGAATCAGCTTGCCGAATCCATACGAGCCGTCGGCGGCGGTCGTGGTCGACCTCGTAGCCGCGCCGGTCAGGTTCACCTCGATCCCGGCCAGCGATTTCTCCAGCCCGCTTTGTGTGCCGTCGCCATTCGAGTCGACAAACACCTTGCCCATAATCGTCGAATCCGGGATGACGGTGCTGTCGGACGACTCATCCTGAATGGTGCCGACGCCGGTGGCGTTGCCGAGCGTGACAATCGATGGATTCGACAGGACGACCGAGAAGGTCTCGTTGCCTTCCTTCAGCAGATCGCCAATCACTTGCACGGTAACGGTCTTGCTGGTTTCGCCGGCGGCAAACGTCAGCGTGCCGCTGGTCGCGTTGTAGTCGCTAGCCGCTTTTGCCGTGCCGTCCTGCGTCGCATATTGCACCGATACCGATTGGCTTGCCGCGTTCGAGAGCGTGACCGTGAACACGAACGGCGTCAACCCGGTATCACCTTCGAGGTGCGAGAGATTTGAAATGGAAACCGTCGGCACGGCGTCGTCGTTTAGAATCACCGCCGTCGCCGAACTGGTATTGCTATCCAACGTGGCGCCGCCGGGGCTCGACAGCACAAGCCGGAACGTTTCGTCGCCTTCGTAGATCGTATCGCCGATCACGTTGACAGTGACCGTCTTGCTCGTTTCGTTCGCAGAGAATGTCAGCGTACCGCTCGCGGCGTTATAGTCGCTTCCGGCGGTGGCGATGCCGTCGCTGGTGTTATAGGCGACCGTCACCGGCGTCGAGCTTTCGCCGGAAAGATTCACTGTGAAAACAAATTGCGTTGGTCCCGAGTTCCCCTCGTTTTTCGACGCGGGCGCGGTCACGCCGACCGTCGGCAGGGTGTCTGCGATCGTGGCCGTGAAGCTGGGCTGCGCGATGGTGGCATTCGTCGGATCCGTCAGATTAATCGCAAAGGTTCTGTCCGGCTGCGTCACGCTGTCGCTGAGCAGTTCGATCGTGATCAGTTGGGTGGTCTGACCGGGGATAAAGGTTAGCGTACCCGACGCAGCCGTATAGTCGGTACCGGCGATCGCGGTGCCGTCCGCCGTCGACCACGCGACATTGGCAACCTGCGTACCTGCCGCGGAGAGCTGAACGGTTACCACGTAACTGCCGCTGCTCTCCAGAACACTGCTAGGCCCATCAAGGGTAACGGACGGCACGTCGTCGTTCAAAATCGTGGCGACCGCTGTGTCGACGGAAATGGAAGCGTTTTCGGGCGAGCTGAGGACGACCGAAAACGTTTCGTCCGGTTCGACACTCGTATCGCCATTAATGGCCACGGTGATGAGTTGCGGAGTGGTACTGCCGGCCGTGAACGTCAGCGTGCCGCTGGCGGCGTTGTAGTCGTTGTTGGCGATTGTGGCCGTGCCGTCGGCCGTGTTGTATGCCACCGTGACGTCTTGGTCGCTGGATTGGTTCAGTGTCACGGTGAAGATCATGAACGTCTGAGAGTTCCCCTCGGCCTGCGAAATCGTCGCCGGGGAGAACGATAGGATAGGACCGTCATCGTTCAGGATCGTGCCGGTGGCCGTTCCATCCAATAAACTGGCGCCCGAAGGATCGCTGAGTACCAATTGGAAGGTTTCGTTGGGCTCGTTGACCGTATCACCGTTGATGGTCACAGTGACAAGTTGGGTGGTCGTGCCTGCCTCGAAAGTCAGCGTCCCGCTATTGGCGTTGTAGTCGTTGTTGGCAATCGTGGCCGTGCCGTCGACCGTGCTGTAGCCGACGGTGACGGTTCCGGTGGCGGCCTTGGTGAGCGTCACCGTGAAGACCATCGAGTTGACGGTATTCCCTTCGGGCTGCGAGACATCTTGAACGCTCAGTTGCGGCAACGAGTCATCGTCGAGAATCGTGCCCAACCCGGTGTCATTCCCCAGCGTGGCGTTTGTCGGATTGCTGAGGACAACGTTGAACGTTTCGTCCGGTTCGACAGTCGTGTCGCCGATAACAGCGACCGTGATGAGCTTTGTCGTGGTACCAGGCTCGAAGTTGATCGTGCCGCTGGTCGGCGTGTAGTCCGCCCCAGTGCCCGTGCTAGTTGCCGTCCCGTCGGTCGTGTTATAGACCACGGTAATCGCCTGATCGCTGGCCTGCGACAGTGAAACGGTAAAGACAAAGTTCGTATCGCCTGAGTTTCCTTCAGCCTGCGTGACGTCACCAATCGAGACGGTCGGCAGGGCGTTGATGGCCAGCGAGGCAGAGCCTAGAGTCACGCTGGTGTCGGGAATGGAATTGTCGTCACCGAAGACGAACCACCCGTCGCCATTCGCGTTTTCGTAAGTCAGACCGAACGTCGCCTGGCCACTGGTGACGGCATGCAGCGTCACACTCCAAAGAAGCTGCGTTTCACCTTCGGTAGGTAGATTGGGATCGGTTGGGCCGCTTGGAATGAAGACTCCACCCGCGACAATCTTACCGGCGGTCGAGGTGTCTTTGGTTGGTAGGAAACTAAATACCGAGTCAACAGTCAACGAGGAAGGATTGTCTAGAGAGACCAGGTTCGTGTTGTACGTCAGTCCAGCAAACGCTGCCGACACGCCAGGATTGCTTTGGCCAGTTCGCGCGTCCGTCACGTAGACTTTAACCACGAAGTCCTGTCCGGCATTGATCTCGGTGATCGCGTTTCCATTCAGGTCTTCAATCACGATGCTGCTGTCGATAACAGCGCTATCGACCAAGGGGTCGACCGTCGGGTTCGAATTGGAGCCGGTATCGTCGGTCGCGTTGGTGGCCAGCGGCGTGGCGGCCGGAGCGTTGCTATTGTCCTGTGTCGACGAGAGCATGCTTGCCAGGCTCAGTTGATCGATCGGCGACTCGTAGGGATCAGTCGCTAGTGGCGCGGCAACCAGGGCGCTATCGGCCAGCAGCGAGCTGCCGGTGAGCATCGCCCGCAGTTCGAGTCCTTCGAAGCTGGAAAACCGCTTGAACACGACGGAGGTGCCACGCACTCTAATGCTGCGGCGCGGGCGACCAAAGCGAAAGTAGCGAAACCAATGGCTTTTCATGGTGTGTCTGTTGACCGGTGCCTGAATTGTGCCTGAACTCTGTCCGTTGCTCTTGCGGGCTGCCCTTCGAACTGCCGGCCCGCGTACGAGATATTGAAAACCTGCTAGCCGTGCCAGCCTGGCCATGCTGTGTGTGAGGAGAGATCACGATATGGCATGACCGATGCCGCCCTGGTGCTCAACAATGCTGCCGTACCCAAAAGGGAGCGCCGCGTAACGACAGAGTCGTTACAGACCGGCGAATCTATTGCATGCACTCCCGAACTGCCGGCAGCGAACCTGCCGCGGGGTTGCCTGCCACGTTCCAAGACAAGAGCTGTTCCACGCCGCCCCGAGCTTTCACAGTAGTCAAAGCGAGGGGGCAATGCAACGAGCGCAAAGTATTTCCCTCAGGTTCTTTTTGACGATTCTACCGGCCCTGACGACTGGTCGAATTGCGAGCGATCCAAGCAGCCCAAATGCGATGGGCGCAAAATGAAACCAGCCGCCCATTTAAGGACGGCTGGTCGGGTTTCACCGCGGGACGGGTTTCGTCGTCCCTGCTGGCCTGGCACTAGCGGGCCGTCCGGCCCCAAGACCCCACGACCGGCTCGCGTCCACTACTTTTGACTCGGCTGCTGGCGCATCGCTCCGGGCATGATCCGCTTTTGGACGTCGGTCTCCAGCACGCCAAAGGCGGCCTCGTGGCGCTGGAGAGACATCTGCAACGCGGCCATCATCCGCTTGGCCGTGAAGTAGTTCATCACGATCCGTTCGCTAATCTCGATGGGCTCGGTCGGCACGCCCATGGGCTGGGTGTTCAGCCCAAAGTCGATGATCAGCTCCTCGGGCGTCCCGGTGACGCGGCAAAAATTGGAATACGCCGACTGGGCTTTGCTGGTGTCAACCTGAACCTGCTGGCGGTGCCCTTCGGGAAGGGTGGTCGCCGTTTTGGGTTCTTCGATTTCGATGTCTTTGGCCACGGATGACTCCCCTTGCTGTGTGGTACTTGCCAAGCCTGCAGGCGTAAAAATGCTGGCACTGCGTGTGCCGGAACCCCCAATCTACAGCACTCCGTCGCTCCTTCCAAACGGGTTTGGCTAAAGATTCACGAATCTCCTGCCGCACGACCACCACGAAGCGCGGTTCTGCCGAGGATGGGAAGTCTGTGGCGAATTAGGTGCCGGCGTGCACTGCGCCATGGTTCACAATTATTCCGAATTGCCTGGAATTATCGGCGCAATCGGTCGAATCGATACATATAGCCGGACTGCTACGTCTTGGACGTGCGCAACCATCGGTGTAGACAAAGGGGACCACCGTGAGATTTGTTGCCAGACTAGCCATTGCCATCGCAACGTTGATTGGCTCCGCCATGATTTGCTGGGGGCAGCCGCCATTGGCTGCCTTTGGAGCGGAAGCGGGCGTCGGCACACGGAACGCTTCGCAGCCCAGCTTGACGCCCCCGGATTCGGTCACGGGAACCTGGGTTTCCGACGATGACTCGCCTGACGACAACGGCGCGGCCCCCGTGCAGCCGCCCGAGGAACTAGGAATCGAGCCGTTCGAAATCGATCAAAGCATGGCCGAGGGCGGTTGCGACTGCGAACAATGTGCGATCGATGGCGGTGGCTACGATCCAGGACTGCATCACGGCTGTCGCTGGTGCGCGCCGCTCTGGTGCAGCGATATGTGGAACGAGGTGCACGCCCACCGCCGCGTCTACGGCACGGTCGAGTATCTCTCCATGTGGACGAAAGGCAACTGGCTACCGGCGCTGGTCACGACCAGCCCGCTGGGCACGCCCCAATCGCAAGCCGGCGTGTTGCCCCCCAGTGCCACCACGGAAGTGTTGTTTGGCAACGGACGCGTGGACAGCGACCAGCGAAACGGCGGCCGCGTCACGGTGGGCTACTGGCTGGTGGACGGCGAGTTCCTCGGCGTCGAAGGTCACTACTTCACGCTGCAGCCCGGTGGTACGACTTTCAGCAAGCTGTCGATGTTCAGCACAGGCGATCCGGACGCGATGATTATCGCCCGGCCCTTCACCAACGTGAACCCGATTTTTCCGTCGCCCACGAATAGTTCGGCGATCGTGGCCTTTCCCAACCCTTACGTCCTCGGCACGGGCGTCGGCACGCTCGACGGCTTTGTCAACATTCGCACGACCAGCAACTTGCAAAGCGCAGGCGCCCTGTTGCGAAAGCTGGTCTGGATCGACTTCACGATGCAGCGGCGACTTGACATGCTGTTGGGCTACCGCTTCTTGCGAATCGACGACAGCGTGACCATCAACGATCAATCGACGTATATTCCCAGCTCTGGCGTCATCCCCGAAACCACGTTCGCCAGCCAGGATATCTTCAGCGCCCGCAACATCTTCAATGGCGGCGAAATCGGCGTAAAGTACCAATCGCAGCATGGACGGCTGGGTATCGAACTGATCGCCAAGAGCGCCTTTGGAAACTGCCAGCAGCTGATGTACATCAACGGATCCAACTCAATTACCAGCGGCGGCACGACCACCAACTACACCGGCGGCCTGCTCACACAGCCGACCAACATCGGCTCATACAGCCGCAACGTGTTTGCCATCGTTCCCGAGGCCAACGCGAACTTGAAATGGGACGTCACGTGTAATCTCCGCGCAACGCTCGGTTACACGTTCCTCTACATCAACCGCGTACAACGCTCTGGCAGCGCCATCGATACCACGATCAATCCGACGCAAATCAACGGCGGCACGCTCGTCGGCCAGGCTAGCCCGGCCTTCGCGCCGTACAGCACGACCTGGTGGGCTCACGGCGTCACGGCGGGCATCGAGTATCGCTGGTAAAAACAACTGGTAGAGTCAGCCTGAGGGCGTCGGCGGCAAGCTCGTCGACGCTCCTCGGGAGGACTCGCTGCCGCCGATCGATGTTGTTGCCACTCGATCCTAAAACGCCAACTTTGGCGGGAAGTACTCGCTCCAGAGGTCTTCGTAGTACGGCCTCAATTTCTCGGCGTTGGGTCGTTCGGCGGCCTTGGTATAGAGGTCGTAAGGGTTGAACGCCTTCACGGCATTGAAGTACTTGCGGTCCTCGGCATTCATCAGCTGGGCGTACGCGCCATCGCGATGCGCCGGGTAGAACGAGTGGTACCGAATCATGTACAGGGCTTCCTTCGGCAGGTAGTCCTTCACCACGTGGTACATGTATTCATCGTGCCCCCACGACATGAGCACGTTGTCCAGCCCGCAACCCTCCTCATAGATCCCGCAGGGAGTCTGATACTCGGGCACCTGGCTGTCGGGGTTCTCGGCCAGGTACTCGCTAAACACGATTTCGTCGGCGTACGCGCAGCCGACAGGAAACGTATCACCCACCACGGCCCACTGCGGTTCGCCAAACAGGCAAAGCACTTTGCCGAAGTCGTGAATCAGGCCCGTGAGGATAAACCAGCGGGGATGGCCGTCGCGGCGAATCGCTTCGGCGGTTTGCAGCAGGTGTTCGATCTGCGGCAAACTGGTATCGGGGTCGCTGTCGTCGACCAGCGTGTTGAGAAACTCCAATCCGTCCCAGAGCCCCATCTCGCGCTTGTCGAGCGGCAGATACTCGGCGCGCTTGGCGCGGACAAAGTCGACCGTCTGGTGCAAGTGATTGAGGCGGTAGAACTCCTTGACCTCGGGCCGGGCCTCCGCGCGGTAATCGCGAAACTGCTCTTTGGCCTTCGTGGAATTTGGCGCCAATGGATTGTCTGTTTCCGGATACCGGCGACGGAGGTCGTCATCCCACTGTTCGAGATCTTTCAGCGGACCGGAATTTGCGTCGGCCGGTCGATCGACCATGGCACTTGGCTCCTGCGACTGCGTGGTTTGTGACTAATTCTTGTTTTCCGTCTGACCGCGGAGAAACGCCTCCAGGCCGGCCAGATCGTCGGTGTTGATCATGTCGACGCCCGCGGCCTGCAATTCTCGCCAGGCGGCGACGGTGTCGGGTGAGGCCCAAAAACGAATTTGCCTGCCATGATCGTGGGCCTTCTCGACGATGTCGCGCAGCTTTTGCCGTTCTTCATCGCGAAACGTCCCCTGGCCCCGCCAGCGAAAATTCAGGTTCCAATTGTCGCTGATCAGCGGCAGGAGGTGCGCGGGCAAATCCGAGTCCAGATCGCCAAGCCGACCGTCGATGCCGGCATAGCGCACCCGAGCGGACGAAATCGTGGCGATTGGACGGTCGCCGGAGATCGACACGTTGACCGCCTTCTGCTCGAATTTGCCGTCCTCGACCACCGACAACATGTCGGCGTATTCGGCTAACACTTTATCGAGCGCCGCGTAGGTTGGCTCGCCGGCCGTCTTCAGGTCGATGAGCAGATGAAACGGCTTGCCGTCGCCGTAGACGGACCCGCCGTGGTCTTTTACGCGCTTGTGCAGCGGGTCGAGATAGAGCTTTTCGAGCGTGCGGTCCGGCTTGAGTTCGCGGCGCGTGTGCCCCACCAGCAATTTTCCGTCGACCAGAAAGATGTCGGCTTCGACGCTCCGGAAACCGTGATCCAGTGCGTCGAGCAACGGCCGCTGGTGCAGGTAGTCGTTGTGTGCGTGCGCCTGCTCGAGTGGCGGTTGCTCGGCGCCCTCCACGAGCGTTACCCACGGCGCGATGACGAAAATGCAGACCCCAACAATCACCAGCCGCGCTTCACGCATGCCGAATGTCCCGTGATAGCAAACCCAGAAGTATTGTCTAACAACGCCTGCGCAGATTCTATCACCGGCAGCCTTTGAACCACAAGCTTTGCGCAATCGGTACCGCTTTTGAAGCAGACGCTGCGCCGATTGCCCCAAGGCGGCTGCCGCGCGTAGCATTTCCATGGCGACGAAAGAGGGACGGCCGTGGCCTTTCAGCCAGTCAGGGAGGGGACGATGAGAATCGTGCGTTTGTTGTTTGTGTTGGCGGTGTTGGGCGGGACAGCGTGGGTACTGACGCGTTCAATCAGCGTAGAGTCCAGCGACAGTCAGGTGCGAATCACGATCGACCGGCAAAAACTGCGGCAAGCCGGCAGCGACCTGAAAACCAGGAGCAAGCAAGCGGTGAACAAAGTCGGCCAGGCGCTGGAGCAGGCGGGCCAGACCCTTGAAAACCAGTCGGACGAGCAAGACACGCTGCTCACGCGCTAGCTGCATCCTCGAAGGGGGCTATCAATAGCACGGAACACAGCAAGGATTCGGCTGGCAAGGGGGACATTGCATTACCGGCGCCGCCTGGAAGACTTGCGGTTGTGCCACGACTGCCGGCTGTGTTTGCACGACCGGTTGTTGGTATGTCTGCTGCGCGTAGGTGGGCGGCCCATAGGTCGGTTGTGCCACTGCCGGCTGTGCGAAGTTGCGGCCATAGTACGGGCGCCAACAACCACTGGCGCTGGTCAGGGCGAGAACGCCCAATAAAACGGTGAGCCACTTCATGGCGGGTTCCTTGTGGAGAGACCGAACGAGTCGGTGGATGAGGTGTTCGTCTCGCACGGTGAATTGCCCAGAGACGGGCGGGGACCATAGCGGATTCCCACCACGACGGTCAAGATCAGCGACGATCCCGACTTTTTCCCCACAGGGCGTGTTCGCGAAAACCTACCCGCAGCCGGCACCACGCGTTCAGGCAAGTTCGAGCAGCTTTCGCGCCGCCGAAAACACTCCGTCAAACATCTGCTCGGTAAGTACGCCGGTGAACGTGTTCTGCTGGCTAGGATGATAGCTACCCAGAAGCCAGCGATGGCCCGCTAGCTCGACGCGTGCGCCATGTGAGAACTTGGGTGCCCGGCCGTCGTACCACTGCCGACGCCGCAGCTCGTCCACCAGGGTTTTCCAGGCAATCTGTCCGAGTGCCAGCAACACGACGGCCGGAGTAGTGCTAAGCGTTTGCTCGAACCATGACTGGCAGTTGAAGAGTTCTTCCCGCGCCGGCTTATTCGATGGCGGCGCGCAGTGGATAGCGGCCGTGATGGCGCAATCGAACAGTTCCAGTCCATCGTCGCGAGTTTTGCTCGTCGCCTGGTTGGCGAATCCGGCTTTGAAAAGTGCCCGATACAGCCACTCGCCACTGCGGTCGCCGGTAAACATCCGCCCGGTTCGATTCGCGCCATGTGCCGCCGGGGCCAGACCCACGACCAGCAGCCGCGCTTTGGGATCCCCGAAATTTGGAACCGGTCGGCCCCAGTAGTCCCAATCGCGATACGCGGCCCGCTTTTCCGTCGCAATCTCCCGGCAATAGTCGCGCAATCGCGGGCAGCGTTCGCAAGCAACAATCGAGCGGTTGAGGGCAGACCAACTCACCCTCAAATTCTTCCTGCGGGCCGACATGTCAGGGGCTCGTCGGCGCTTGCGGTTGCCGACCGGCTGCCCAGAAGAGTGCGTTGGCCAGCAGACGGCGGAAGCTCTCTTCCTGAAAGTCTTGCACGTGGCCTAGCGAAGTGTAGAACACCCGGCCGCGGTTGTGCATTCGCGTCCAGGTAATCGGCTCGGTCGACTCGGGGCTAGTGCCCGTCATCAGCACTTTGCAGTCGGCCGCAATGCCCTGATTTTTGTACAAGCTACCCGCCGAAGTGAACGGTTTGACACCAGCCAGCACCGGACTGTCCTTTTCCGACTCGACAATCGAAACTTTGGTCGCCAGGTCGTTCTTATAGTGTCCTTTGTAGTTTCCGCCGAGCACTTCTCGGTCCAAGTCGAGCCAAGTTTGGATGGCATGACTGGCGGTTCGAACACCGACCAGCGGCTTGCCTGACTGACAATACTGCTTGATCCGCCGGAGGTCATCGCCCGAGAGGTTCAGTCTGCGGGTGAAGAGCAACATGACATCGCAATCATCCAGGTTTTCGAGCCCCGGTAGACGCGTTTCATCTTCGTCCTCGATGAACGCCCTCGTACAACGGGCGTTGTAGTGGGATTCAAGATACTTTTGGAATGCCGCGAGGGACTCATTCGAGTTGTACTCCAGCGAACCAGAGACGAGGCACACTTTTAGTGGTTCCGCTTCATCGGCATGCACGATTACAGACGCCGCCGAGAGTAACAGCGCGGCCAGAAGTACACGTCTACCGAATCCGACTCCAAGTTGCGACTTGTTTTCCGCCATGCTGCCGTTTCCCATTGCGAGTTAAATGCCAGTTGCTAGCCGATAATTTCGTGAAGGACGTTTCCGTGCACGTCCGTGAGCCGCATATCGCGGCCGCCAAAACGCATCGTCAGCCGGGTGTGATCGATGCCCAGCAGGTGCAGCATCGTGGCATGCAAGTCGTGCACCTCGGTCTTGTTTTCGATGGCGTAGTAGCCGTAGTCGTCGGTCGCTCCGTAGATGGTGCCCCCTTTGATGCCGCCGCCGGCCAGCCAAATACTGAATCCGAAGGGGTTGTGATCGCGGCCGTTTGTGCCCTGGGCCATCGGCGTACGCCCGAATTCACCCGCCCAAACGACCAGCGTTTCGTCGAGCAATCCGCGTTGCTTCAAGTCTTTGAGCAGTCCGGCGATTGGTTTGTCCGTCGCACGGGCGTTGTCGGCATGACCTTCCTTCAGATTACTGTGCTGGTCCCAGCGGTCGTGACCCAAGTTTTGACACAGCAGCTCGACGAATCGCACACCCCGTTCCACCAGCCGCCGCGCCACCAGGCATTGCCGGCCGTAGGCTTCGGTGGCCGGATCATCGAGACCGTAGAGCGCCTGCGTTGCGGGAGTCTCATCGACCAAATCCATCAGTTCGGGCACGGCCGCCTGCATGCGGAACGCGAGCTCGTAGTTGGCGATCGCGCTTTCGAGCTTGTCGTCCGGCCCCGTGCGCGCGAGGTTTGAGCGGTCGAGCGTGCGCATCAAGGCGAGCTTGCGGCGCTGTTGGGTGTCGCTCGTTTCTTGCCGGGCCAGGTCGGCTACCGGGTGTTGGCCCTTGTGAAACGACGACCCTTGGTAGGTCGCCGGCAGAAAACCGCTGCCGAAGCAGTCCCAACCACCCGGCGGTATCATGCCGCTGTTCAGCACCACGAACCCTGGCAAATTCTGACACTCGCTTCCCAGGCCATAGGTGACCCAGGAGCCCATGCTTGGACGTCCCTGCTGCCCGTTGCCCGTGTGGATGAAGTAGTTGGCGCTGGTGTGTTCTGAGAAGTTGGACACCATCGACCGCACGATCGCCAAATCGTCGATGCACGTGGCGACGTGAGGAAACAGGTCGCTCACCGGAATGCCGCTCTGGCCGTATTGCTTGAACTTCCAGGGGCTGCCCAGCACCTTGCCGACATTGTCGAACTGCGTGGGCTGCACCTTGGCCTGAATTGCTTGTCCGTTCTCGCGATCGAGCCGCGGCTTGGGATCAAACGTGTCGACCTGCGAAACGCCGCCGTCCATGAACAAAAAAATCACGTTCTTGGCGCGCGGCAAAATGCGTGGCCTGGGGAGCCAGCGGATTCGTACGCCGGTCGGACGCAATCGCACCAAACGCCGGCTGCTGGGCCAGGGCGGCCAACGCCACCGCGCCAAACCCGCTCGCCGCGCGCGCAAGCATCTCGCGGCGGGATATTGGCGCGCTGGTGAATCGACCGCAGTGCATGAAATCCGCTCGTGGCTAGGGGATGTAGATGAACTCTTTGACGTTGAACAACACGTGCGCCAGGTCCGCCCACGCCTGTCGATCATTTGGCTGCACAAACTCCAGGCCGGCCTGCAATTCCGAATCTTCCGGCGGGCGGCCAAATGCCGTCAGATACATGCGCCCAATCCGCTCTTCAGGCGAACGGGCCGGCATGGCAAGCACGCGATCCGCCCAGTGGCCGGCCTGCTCGATCACCAGTGGGTTGTTCATCATGGTCAGCGCCTGCGCTGGAACGTTTGATGTTCCACGGCGGCCGATCGTGGTGAACGGCGTCGGATAGTCGAACGCCAGGAACATGGGCGAGAGGAAGTTGCGGCGGACGTTCAGGTAAATACTGCGCCGGCCGTCGCCGTCGAGCGGGCCCGATTGGTTGGGCCGTCCGCGGCCAACCATGAACTCTGTCAAATACGGCATCACGCCCGGCCCGTACATCCGCTGGTCGAGCTTGCCGGAAACGGCCAGCAGCGCGTCCCGGACACTTTCGGCTTCCAGACGCCGTACTGCCATGCGATGCCAAAGCTTGTTCTGCGGATCGGCCGCATCGGTGACCGGATCGACGTGGCTCGACATTTGATAGGCGCTCGAAAGCACCATCAGCCGATGCACGTGCTTGAGCGACCAACCGTGTTCGACGAGTTCGCTCGCCAGGAAGTCGAGCAATTCTGGATGCGTCGGCGGTTGGCCCATCGCGCCAAAATTGTCCGGCGAACGGACGAGTCCCGAGCCAAAATGATGATGCCAGAGCCGATTGACAATTACCCGCGGCACCAGCGGACACGAGGTGGGCGAAACCATTTGCCGGGCAAGTTCCAATCGACCGCTACCCTTCGCGGGCGGCTCGTGTTCGCGGCCGCCGAGGACTTCCAGAAATCGCCGCGGCACCTCCGCCCCGAGCGTCTTGTGATTGCCCCTGATGAATACATGCTCGTTCTCGCTGGTTCCATCGGCAATCGCCGGCGCCGTGCGTGGAGGTTGAATCGTGGCTTCGAGCTCCCGTTGGCGTTGGTCGAGCGCGGACAGCGATTGATGAAAGGAAGTCGCCTCGGCCTGCGTCCCTTTCGGGTCGAGAAGTTGTTGGTTCAGAATCCAGTCGACAATGGCCGCTCGGTCGGCCGCCTCGGCCGGAGCCGTTGGACTCTCGGTCAGCCAATCTTCGAGGACTTGTTCGAACATCAGCTGGTATTTGGCGGCCAACAGTCGCGAGGAGATCAGCGAGCGATCGTCAAGCATCTTGAGGATCAGCTGATTCGGCGCCATGGCTTGCGGCTGATGTTCGGCGAACCTAACTTGCTCGAGCGCCAAATATCCGTCACCGTCATCCACCAACTCGATGTAAGCGCGGTGTCCCACCCATTTGCTCAGGTCCTGCTGATGCCAATGCGGCTCGGTTCCACCAGGCGGAAATTCCAAACCGCCGTAAATCGGATTGCGGATCAGTTGAAATCCGTCAATGATCAGCCGCACGCGACCGCCGTCGCCGTGCAGGCGGTACCAGAGTTTGGGGCCGGTGATCTCAAATGTCGGCGAATGAAGCACACCGCGCAGCTTCGGCGAGAGCCGTCCGCTATGTGCCGTTGGCGCCGCGAGCAGCTGGCCCGGAAAACGGCCCTGCGTGGCGGCAGATGCCCATTCCAAGGGCAGCGCCGGACCATCGGCAAATGCCCAGCCCGTGGCCGTCCAGGCGTTAAACCCTTGGCCGCCAAAATCCAGCGGCTGACCGGCGGCCGACTTTTCGCCGCCTACAGCCGAAAGTGACGCCAACAGTTCCAATCGCTGTCGAGAGAAGTCGTCGGCCGAAGCTTCCGTGCCAGACTTGGACACCTCAACCCAGGGATAAAACAAATCGTACTTCTGGGTGTGATCCTCCTTGTCGAATGTTTCCGAGTCTGCATGAACCAGCGTGTTGGCCATCTCGGCCAGGCGGGGGAAAATAGTGTTGCGAATGAACGCCACGATCGCGTCGCGACGTTCCGCCTGAATAGCCCGCAACTGTTCGATGGTGGATTGCAGGGTCTCGGTTCGATCGATATACGCCTGTTGATAGCGCGAGCTTTGCAGGTACCCGGCCAGCGCGTAGTAGTCTTTTGTCGAGATGGCATCGAACTTGTGATCGTGGCAGCGCGCACAGCTCACCGTCAGGCCGAGAAACGTCTTGGCAAACACGTCGATCTGGTTGTCCATCCGCGTCGCCTCGTCGGCGCGAACATCGACCGGCGAATGTACGGCCTCCCCGAAGAAATACCAGCCGGTGGCGATCACCGATTCATTCGAGCCGTCGCGCGGATTGCGTCGCGGCTGGGGAAGCAGGTCGCCGGCAACGTGCTCGACGACGAACTGATCGTACGGCAAATCGGCATTCAACGCGCGGATAACGTAGTCGCGGTAGCGATAGGCACCAGGGATTTCAAAGTCGAATTCGTGTCCTTGCGTTTCCGCGAAGCGGACCAGGTCGAGCCAATGCCGAGCCCAACGCTCGCCGTAACGTGGCGACGCCAGCAAGCGATTGACGACCTTTTCGTAGGCGCCGCGTGACGCGTCCGCCACGAACGCCTCGATTTCGGCCGCGGTCGGCGGCAAACCCGTCAGGTCGTACGTCACTCTCCGTAGTAGCGCTCGGCGGTCGGCCGCCGGCGCCGGATTCATCCCGGCCGCTTCTAGCTTGGCCAACAGAAAACGGTCGACGGGCGTTTTCACCCAGCTTGTGTTCTTGACCGTTGGGGGCTTGGGATTGCCAATTGCCTGCAGGCTCCAGTGATTCGATCGAGCGGCAAGATCGAACTCTTTCGCCGACGCCACGACCGCTTCGGCCGTCTCGGAGCCCCATGGGGCTCCGAGCTTGACCCAGGCTTCCAGGGTTTTGATTTCCTCGGTCGGAAGCTGCGATGTGGGTGGCATCTGATAGATGTCGCCATAACGCACGGCGTCGACCAGCAGGCTTTCGTCGGGTTTGCCGGCGACGATGGCCGGCCCCGTGTCTCCACCGGTAACGATTGCCGCGCGCGAGTCGAGCCGCAAACTTCCCTTGGCCTCGGCGCCGACATGGCATTCGTGGCAACGCGCCACCAGAATCGGACGAACCTGCTTCTCGAAGAACTCGACCGCCGCGGGGTCGAACTGATTGTCGGCCGCCAGGCCGGAGCTCGAAAGGACGCCCAGCGCAAGCAAACAGGCAAGAGCACAATTGGAGTACGTTCGCAGCATCACGACTCCCAGCGAGCGATGAATTCGGCGGGGCAATCGGCGGGTGTTGCAGCCACGTAAACGTAGGACTGGCAACCGGTTTGCTCGTCCCTCGAATATAGTAACCCACCGCGTTTGGGTCAAACCTGCCCGCTTTCCACCAGCCGTCTTCGTGGCGTCTGAACGCGCGACCTTTAGAGATACGGCGTCAGCAACCGGGCCAAGCCGTCGCGAAGGCGGATGGGGATGCTTCGTCCATCGACTTCGGCCAGCGTAACCTCACGGGCTTTTTCGCGCTTTTGCACGCAAAGCTGGTAGGCCTGCGCCGCCAGGTTGCGATCGTAGCATTCGACGTCGAACTCGAAGTTCAGCCGCAGGCTGCGAGGATCCCAGTTACCCGAGCCAAACAAAACCCAAGTGCCGTCGATGACCATTAACTTGGTGTGATCGAACGGCGGGGGCGTCATCCATACGCGACAGCCCCGCTGAAGTACCTGCCAAAGTTGGGCCGTCGAAGCCCATTTAACCAACGTCAGGTTGTTTGCCTCGGGCAGGATGATGTCGACTTGCACGCCCCTGAGCGCGGCTACGTTGAGCGCCGAGATAAGCGCTGCTTCTGGCAAAAAATAGGGCGTGAGAATACAGACGCTTGATTCCGCGCAGGCCAACGCTCCTTCCAGCGTCAAACGCAGTTTGTCCAAATCGCCATCCGGACCCGCGGAAATACCACGAGCCAATGCGTCCCCCTTGGGCTCGAGCACCGGAAACCAGATCTCGCTGCTGAGAACTTCGTTGGCGCAAAAAGCCCAGTCCTCGGCAAATACTTCCTGCAGTTGCGCGACGACGGGGCCTTCGATGCGAAAATGATGGTCCTGAATCGGATGCGTGGGATTGAACCGCGCATCGTGGCCCTCGCGAATGTTGAGTCCGCCGGTGAATCCCACCCGTCCGTCGATTACCAGAATCTTGCGGTGGCTTCGCAAGTTGGAGTAGGAAAATCGCGCTGGCACGAGTGTCGGCAGAAACCGCTCGACCCGTATGCCGCGCTGTTGCAAATTGCCAACGATGGAGGGAAACGTATAACGCGAACCGACCGCGTCGATAATCACCCGGACTTCGACGCCGCGAACGACGGCCCTCTCGAGGGCATCGGCAAACAGCGCCCCGGCCCGATCGTTGTCGAAGATGTAGGTGCTCAGTGCCACCGAATGCTCGGCCTTGTCGATCGCCTCCAGCATTTCAGGATAGGCCTGCTCGCCGTTGACCAACGGTTTGATCTGGTTGCCGTAGAGCAGGGGCGCCCGGTCAGTTGGGCAATCAGATGTTCGAGGCTCGCCAGGTGCCGCGCGTCGGGCAGGGTCCTGAGGACGCAGTGGCGGTCGGCGACGTAGCGGGCGCGCTACCCGGGCGCCCGGCGGAGCCGGCCCGCAAGTTGATCGCTCGCCGCTGCAAGCGGTTGATGCCCAGCACGGCGTAGAGCAGCGCCCAAAAATCGGCACCATCACCACCACGCCGATCCAACCGATCGCGGCGCGGGTATCCTTCTTATACATCACCAGGTGCGCCGATGCCGCGACCATGAGCACGAACGCCGTTGTGGCGACCAGATGTGGCCACAACTCCCAGAACTCTTTGACCAGGAAGGAGACGAATTCCATTTGCCGGCCTGCGCCGCCGCGGCGCCAGATGAACAGCGTGTCGAGAGAATCTTCAACCGCAATATAAAGCGACGGTCCGCGCCGTCCACACAGAAAAGGTAGGTTGCGCCGAGCGGCGCCGAAGCGCGTGCGAACGATCTTCACCAATGGTGCAACCGGCACGATTCGTACATTCGCGGCGCGATCGCCTTCCGTGCCACGCGACACGATTCCTTGCTAGGCCAATTCGCGGTCGTAGAGGCGATAGGTCTTGTCGAGCCGCGCGCCTCCCTTTTCGAGGCTGCCACGTGAGAGCGTATTCGACTCCAGCACCCACGAGAATTCCGCCTCGTGCATCCCCCATTTCTGAATGGGCTCGATCAGACCGCCCAGCAGCACCACGCCCAGGCCCCACCGCTGGTATTCGGGCAGCACGTTGATGCTGATGACCCGCATTTTCTTGATCGAGTGTTTGTTGCGGAGCAGTCGAATGAAGCCGAAGGGAAACAGGCGTCCGCCGATGGCCTTGATGCGTGGGTTGTAGTCGAGCAGGCCCAGGCACGCTCCGATCGGTTCGCCGTCGACCTCGGCGACGATGGCCAGTTCCGGAGCGATCAGCATCTTGAGCCCCTTGGCCTGCTCCTTGACTTCGGCGGTGGACATGGGCGCGAAGCCCCACGTGCCAACAAGCGAGGCGTTGTAAACGTGCAGGAACATTTCCACTTCCTCGCGGAAGCGGCGAGTGTCCATGGGGCGAATCTTGACGTTGAATCGTTCTTTCGCTTCGTTGGCGATGAACCACAGCTTGCGGTCGAGCCCCGAGATCATGTCGATGTGTCCCCAGAAGGCGTAAAGGTCTTGCACCTTCTTCAGGCCCCAGCCTTCGACCAATTTGCCGTAGTACGGCTTATTGTAGGTCATCATGAATGTAGGGGGGGAGTGAAATCCCTCGACCAGCAACCCGACCTCGTAGTTTAGCGAGGGATTTGTCGGACCGCGGACCGCGGTCATGCCCTGGTCTTTCAGCCAGTTGGCGGCGGCATCAAACAGCGCGTCGGCCACCTGTTGATCGTCAATGGATTCGAAGAAGCCGAAAAAACCTCGCTTCTCCTCGGCTCGCCGATTGTGAGCATTGTTGACGATCGCGGCGATGCGGCCCACCACTTGGCCGTTCCGGCTGGCCAGAAAGGTCCGAATCGCGCCGTCCTCGTAGAACGGGTGATGCTTGAACCCCAGCAGCCGCTTGTGCTCCATCAGCAGGGGAGGCACCCAGTTCGGGTCACCGGCGTAAAGCGTCCAGGGCAAGTTGATGAATTGCTTTTGCTGGGCCCGCGTCGTAACGGGGGTAACGAGCAGATTTGACATGCCATTCCAGACGGTAACGCGGTGACGTGGTGCCGCTTGCGGCACGAAGTGGGTCAATCTATCGGTGCTCTGTAACATCGTCAAGTTTGCCTAACCCTCACGGTCGGATTGCCCGCTCCCCGGATTGCTAGCTGACCAGCGCGGCCATCAAGGCTTCGCTCCCCCTCGCCACCTTCATCGTGCGTGGGCAAAGGTTGCAACTCTCGGCATCTGGCAACGCATTCCTTTCATGTACGTCGGTTGGCAGGGCTGATAGAATTAATATGTTCGGACACACGCTCGCGCACGGCAGAGGAGGATGACGTGATGCCATTGGACGCGGCACAACTCGGATTGGAACGTACCATGGAGGCCTTGCGAAACCTGTTGGCCGAGCGTTTCGATGTGCATTCATTTCTGAACGGCGACGATCAACTTTTCGCCGTCGGAGCCGGCTTGAGTTCACTTGAAGGCATCGAGTTCTTGTGCGAGGTCGAGCGGATGTTCGGCCTCGAGATCAAGGACCTCGACTGGTGGGTTTATGAAACGCCCACGCTCGCGGCCGTCGCCCGGCACCTGATGGATTTGACCGCCGAACAGCAACGTCAGCATGCGTCCTGATTCATCCCCTTCAGCACAAAAAACCGGGCTCAACAAGAAAGTCCGGAGGGAAAATTCTTCCCCCCGGACTTTTCGGTTCGTATTGTCGTCTTATTGGGCCAGCGCCGCGTCGTTGATCGCCGGAACCGAGGCCGGCGCTTCCGTGGCGGCAGTCGGGTCGGACTTGATGGATCCGCCGTACTGCATGTCGTTGCGCTCGCTCATCGTGCGAAGCACTTGTCGAAGTTCGGCCGCGTCCATGTGACGCAGGTTGCCCATTTGCACCAGCGGTTGCAACGTTCGCATAGCCCGGCTGATCACTGGCTCGAATGCCACGATCTCGACCACCCAATTCCGCATCCGGGCAAAGGTCTGTGCCATTTGCTGCATTTGATCGCGAACGTCAGCCATTAACTCGAGGCTTTCGATCGACGCGGCCACGTCGGCGGTTTGCGAGATGGAGCGGTCCTTAAGATCGATGAGCTGGGCCACTCGCTCTTCGGCCAGTTCGATACCCTGGCCCTGATCGTCAAGGCGCTGACGGATTGCGATCAGCCGCTCGAGCGAGTTCTCGGCCACTTCCGAGTTGGAACCGCGGCAAAGCAGGTTATCCGAGATGCTCAGCAACTGGTTCGCGTTGTCGCGAGCCTGGCAAACCTCGACACTCGATTCGGCAAGCGTTCGTTGCATGCTCGACAGATTATCGAGCACCTGCTGAGCGTCGACGAGGTCTGCGCTATCGTCAACGAGGCCGTTCTTGAGCTTGACCAGCTGGGCCAGCACATTAAAGGCGTACGGCATCTGTGGGTGCTGGTCCCAGATGATGTCTTTCATGTCGACCAGCGAATTGAGGCTATCGAGTGCGGCCTCGTTCGTCTGGTGCTCGAAGATCAGGCGGTTCTTGAGCGACTCGACGTCATCCACGCAAATCTCGGCCGCCTCGGTACGCGGCTCCGCATCGATCAGCCGATCACGCAGCTCGTCGAGCGAATCGACCGCCCGATGGCTCTCGTCGGTGGCGTACTGCTTCGCGATCAGACGCCCGTGTAGCGCACCAATCGCTTCGAGCACTTCCTCGGCTTGACCCATTTTCTCGCTTCGAGCCAACAGGCCGTCTTGCAGGGTGGCCATCTTTTCCATCACGGCCAAGGCTTCTTCGGCCCGGGCGGTCTGGGCGTTGAGTCGCTCGTGCAGGGCGCTAATGTGCCTGAGCGACTCGCTCGCTTCGCGGTTGCGGCGGCCTTGCTCTGCGAGCTCGGCCAGCAGCGAGTTGGTTGCGGCGACGTTGTCGCGCTCGGCCGTCAGTTGCTCGACGTTTTTGGAAAGCGACTGGATTTGCGTCCGCAAGCGGCCGAACTCGCGGGACATCGGCTCGACCACCGCCAGGTAGATGACGCCCAGCGTCATCAGCGTGCCGACTGCAAACACGAGCCAACCGCTCAGGTCCAAACCGAAAAAGTGGCGGGCGTTGGCCACGTTCGAGGGGGTCGGAGTTGGATGGATGTCTTGCAAGAGAGTGACCTCGACTCTGCGACGGAAAAGTTTATCGAAACAGCCTTCAGCTACCGTATCGGATTGGCAAACGCGACCGATCAACCTTTTCCAAATTCCGCAGTCCAACACAAAAACCCAAGACAACCGTTCTCACACGCACGCTTTAACAGCCAGCAAACCCTCCATGGACGCGGGCGACTAGAATGAACATCGCTAATTGCTAGTCGTTGGGAGGGCAAATAATGCACGGCGAAATGCTTCTGATCGCGGCCTTGCTCTGGACCGCACAGGCCCCTGTCCCCGCACCCCGTGAGGCGGCGGCCGAAGAATCGCTCGAGTTGCGCTATGCCAGAACCCGGTTGGCGCTGGCCGAGGCCAACCTGAAGCGGATCGATCAAATGAACAAAAAGCTTGACCGGACCGTGCCCGCCAGCGTGGTCGCAGAATTCAAGAACGACGTGGCGACGGCCGAACTCCAATTCCGGCAAGCGGTTGGAGAGGCGTCCAGCGACCCGTTCACCGTTTGGCTGCGCAGGGCCGAAAGCGCTTTTCAATCAGCCACCACGCGCTGGAAGAACGCCGTGGCGGCCAATCGACGCGTCAAACTAACGGTTCCCGCCGTCGACGTCGAACGTTACCGTCTGCGCACGAGGTCGCCCAGTTGCAATGGCAACGCGGACAGTCGCTGTCCAAGGCTCCGCGCGAGCAGCAACTCGCCTGGCAGGTGGATTTGCTCAACGACGAACTGGAGCTTCTCAAGGAAGAGACCTCGCGCGTGGCACCGTTCGTCCGCTACTATCCAATTTGGATGTACTGACGGCGCCGGGGCCCTCGGCGGAATCCACCCCCCAGGGCCCCGGCGGGAGTCACCAGCTGGATACCCGCGCTACGGCGTTTCCTGGGGCGGATCGAGAAATTCGATGCCGCTGTCCTGGTCAATCGGAATCGTCACCGGCCGCGGAGAATTGGCGTCGAATTTCGCCAGTTCGACGCACCGCACACGGCGATTGCCGTACGTGTGGAAGTAGTACGTCAGGGCCTGCAAGTCGCACGCGCTGGTCCACTGCGTGCAATCGTACGGCTGATCGGCCGCTACGTCCGGACGCACGGCGCCGCGCGGAATGTCGAACGAGTTGAGAATATGGAATGCCTCACGCACAGCCTGCACGCCGGTATCAACCGGCGCGGCCGACTGGCTAAGGGCCACCGCGCGCACGAACCGCGACGGTGGCGTGAAGTCGCCCGGCAGACCCCGCATGCCACTGCCTTGACCCAGCTGGTCGAGCAGCACGCCGTGCAAATCGCGCGGCGGAGTATTCGTTGCCGTCAGATTGATGTAGTTCCGCAGGTTGATGATGTGCCAATCAAACGTCGGCGAATTGGTGATGACGCCGATTGGATTTTCGAAAGTCGTCAGCTTGCCGTCGACATACTCGATGACCAGCGAATTCCCCGAGGCGTCGTGCGTCACATAGTGCAACGGCGGAACGTCGCCTTGATGATTAATCGGGGCGGCTGCCACACGAATCGTAGGCAGGGCCTCGCGCACCTCGTCCACGGTCTTGAAGTTGGTGAGGATCCAGGTTGGGACCTCCCAAGGTGCGATCGTCTTGGCTACTTCGGGGGCCGTGGCGGACTGGTAGCCTGCAAAGTCGGGGAAATAAAACCCACCCGCCGCCAGACCGTGTTCGTTCACGCCGTCGACCAGCAAATTGAACGATTCGCCGTTCATTCCCACGGCGGCACACTTCGAGTGCCAGGTCAGGCCCGGCCGGCCGCTTGCCGTCGTGCCGACAAACTCGTAGTTGCGAGGCAAGAACAGAATTTGCGATTCCAAAGGTTCCGCGAATTCGAGCGTGCGTGCGTAAATTACCGACCCATCATGTGCCGAAATGCGGATGCCGGTGCAAGCGCTGGCATAGCTGGCCGCCAGCGCGAGAACAATCAGGGCCACGAAGGCCGAAAAGTATCCGATCAAACGAGGCATGGAACTGCTCCTGAAAAATGCATCGTGACGCGCCAGGCGGCGCTCTCCGAGGCAAACCTAGGTCGACCGAGCCAGCCGCGGACGGACCCGTCGTGGTGGGTGGCGCTGTCCCGCTGGCACAACCGCTACAATTAACACACCGGATGTATCAGATTTGCCTCGAACGAGCCCCGTGCGTCTTATAGATTAAGGGCCGCATCGGTCACGACTTTACGGTTCCACTTCGACGAGGCTCAATAATGTACGGCCTGCGGGTTTGGGCGACGGTTTTCGTGGCATTGGTTTCCATCGCAGTCCGGGCCGATGAGTCTTCGCCGCGGCAGCAGCTTCACGCGCTCTTTGCCGACAGCTGGGAGTTCGGCCTGGCCGAGGATCCGCTGTTTGCCACCCACGCCGGCGACAATCGCTATAACGACCGGCTGCCGCGGGAAACACTGGCTGACCAACAACGCCGCTTGGCGGCACACCGGCGGTTCCTTGCGCGCCTGGAAGCGATTCCCCGCGACCAGCTTGAGCGCACGACCAGATTCACCACGACATCTTCGCCCGCCAGAAGCGCGATGCGATTGCCGAAGCCGAGTTCAAAAGTTATCTAATGCCGATCACCAATCGGTCCGGCTTTCATGTCTCCTTCCCGGAATTGCCGCTCCAAGTGCCACTCGACACGGTGCAAGACTACGAGAATTACGTTGCCCGACTCGCAGCCTTCGACCGCTACACCCTTGACCATTTGGAATTGATGAATGAGGGCATCCGGCAAGGTTACACATTGCCGAGCGTCGTGCTGGACGATATCGACTCCGTGCTTGAACCGCATTTCGTCGACGACCCCACGCGAAGTCTGCTGTACAAGCCGTTTGTCGAAATGCCGGAGCATTTTAATGATGCGGACAAAGCGCGATTGCAGTCAGCGGCTCGGGCTGCAATTGCCGATCACGTCGTGCCCGGCTACCGCCAGCTACTCCGGTTCATGACCGAAAAGTACCTGCCGGCGTGTCGCGAACAGGTGGGAGCTTCCGCGCTTCCCAATGGGAGGGAGTTCTATCGCTTCCGCGTTCGGCACTTCACCACGCTCGACATCGATCCGCAAACGGTTCATGACACCGGGCTGGCCGAAGTAAAACGAATCAAAGCTGAAATGCAGGGCGTGCTCGAGCGAGTCAAATTCGACGGCGACCTGCCCGCCTTTGTCGAATTTCTACGTACCGACCCACGGTTTTACACCGACACTCCAGAGCAACTGCTCAAAGAAACGAGCCTGGTGCTCAAGCGGATGGATGGGGAGCTGCCGAAGCTATTTGGGAAACTTCCGCGCACGCCTTACGGCATTCGCGAAATCCCCGACTTCATCGCCCCCCGCACCACGACCGCCTACTACCAGCCACCTGCCGGAGACGGCAGCCGGGCGGGTTTCTACTATGTGAATACCTATAATCTCAAGAGTCGGCCGCTCTTCGAGATCGAGGCGCTCTCGCTGCACGAAGCCGTCCCGGGGCATCACGTGCAAATTGCCCTCCAACAGGAACTCGAGGATCAGCCGCCGTTTCGCCGCTTTGCCCACGCCACCGCGTTCGTCGAGGGCTGGGGGTTGTACGCCGAACGTTTGGGGCTGGAAGTTGGCTTTTATCAGGATCCGTACCGCGACTTTGGCCGCCTGAGCTATGAGATGTGGAGGGCGTGCCGGTTAGTCGTTGACACGGGCATCCACTACCTGGGCTGGACCCGTCAACAGGCGATTCAGTTCATGGCCGACAACACGGCCCTGACGATGCACAACATTACGGCCGAAGTCGATCGCTACATCTCCTGGCCGGGGCAGGCGACCGCCTACAAGATGGGTGAGCTGAAAATTCGGGCCCTCCGAAACGAGGCCGAGCGACAACTCGGCGAACGATTCGACGTTCGCGAGTTTCACGACGCCGTACTAGCCGGCGGCGCCGTTCCGCTGGACGTATTGGAAGAGAACGTCGAGGCCTATATTCAAACGGTCAATGCGCGATAATTCCATTGTCGTTGCCGGGCGATCGGCCAACGCTTTGTTGCGCCAACGGGCCGCTTCTGCTGTGCGAATCGGCATGAAGTGTGCGAATTGGCGCGGCCACTTTTTCCGCGCTCCGGTCATCCCAATCTACCAGGGGCTGGGCGCGAACCTTGCACTCGGCTAAATTTCGCACGGTTCGTGGCTCTTTTCACAATCTGTGCTTCTAGACACGTTCGCGTCAGCACACTTCAGGCACGCCAATTGCAAAAGGGCTCGCGCCGCCGAAGCGACTTTTTGGCAAGGTTGCAAATTAGTTGGTCATTGTTCCCCGCTGTCTGCGGTCCGTAATGATTCGATCAGCGACGAATGACGCCATCGGTTGGTCGCGTGTGGAGGTCGGTCGTTGAGTGCGCCCGATAGTTGGACGGAAAAAAGTCGAGATGGCCGGATCATGTGAAGACAACAAGCCGTTGCGGAGAGCCTGTATATGCGGAAGGTGCAATTGATCGTGAAACGGCTACTGAAAAAGCCAACCGGCGCGCTGGCAATCGTGGCGGGAATTCTGTCGGTCGTGAGTTCGGCCGGCTGCGAGCGTGCGGCCGAGCCAAAGTTCGTTTCTTCGCCGGAAGTCGCTCAGCTCGAACCCGAACTGCGCGCGGAAGTGCAACAGGAGCTCCGCAAGTGGTGCGGCACGGCCACCGATCCCAAGCTGCTCGGCGGCGACCCCAAGGATACCCAAACGCTGGAACTGGGAGCCGACGTCTACCGACGCAATTGCGAGCAGTGTCACGGTGTGACCGGCGACGGTGCGGGCCCTGCCGCCGAATATTTGACTCCACGGCCGCGCGATTATCGCCGTGGAATATTCAAATTCACGTCGACTCCCTACGGCTACAAGCCCCGCCCGGAGGATCTGCGGCGGACGATCGAGCGGGGCATCGTGGGAACGTCCATGCCTTCGTTCCGCCGCATGCCAAAGAAGGATCTGGACGCCGTTGTGCAGTACGTGTTGGCCCTGACACATCGAGGAGAGCTTGAGCGCCTGCTAGCCGCGCATGCCGAATCGGAAGGCGAACTGGACGACGAAACAACACAGGCGCTGGTCGAAAGCATCGAAAACCAATGGGCCGACGCCCGCGAGAACGTCGTGGAACCCGACGTCAAGATGCCGCCGATCACGGCCGACTCGATCGCGGCCGGCGCGGCGATCTTTCAAAAGCGCGAGTGTTTCAAGTGTCACGGTCACGATGGACGCGGCGGTCTGGCCGGTGGTATTGAAGTCGGCAACGACGCTTGGGGCCGCAAGGATCCAGCCGCCGACCTGACTTCCGGCATGTTGCACGGCGGGCAATCGCCAACCGACATCTATCGGCGGATCTCATCCGGAATCAACGGCACGCCGATGCCCGCGTTCCGCGAGTCGTTCGCCGACAAACCCGAATCGATCTGGGACCTGACGCACTATGTGCTATCGCTCGCTGATCAACGGCGTCGGGGCGTGCAGTTTCCCATCGGGGCGGCCAAGGCTGCGGCGGAAACCACAAACCACCAGTCAGAGCCAGAGCAGGCGGAGACCGCACCATGAGTGAGGCGACGACGGACAAGCAACGGCGCTTGGAGCAACTGCGGACGGAAGTTCAGCAGCTCGAACGCGAGCTCGCCGCCGGCCAGCCGCCGCCGGCCGAGTGGCAGGCCACCGGCTACTACACGGCCTACTATGCCACGACCGGATTCATGCTGGGCGGCATCGCCGCCATGGCCAGTTTGCTCCTGAACGTGGTGGGCGCACTGATGTTCGGCAAAGATCCGCTGGAGTTGATCCGCGTCTATCTCACTTTTCCAATGGGCGCGCAGGCGCTCGACTTCGACGCGGTCGACAACGGCTTGATCCTGGCTATCGGCTGCTGCCTTTACGTCGGTACCGGCATGCTCTATGGCATCCTGTTTGAGCTCGTGCTCACGCGGTTTACCGCGGGCGCATCCTGGGCCACTCGCTTCGTCGTGGTTAGCGCGCTGGCGATCGCATTGTGGCTCGTGAATTTCTACGCCGTGTTGTCCTGGCTGCAGCCGTTGTTGTTTGGCGGCAGCTGGATCGTCGATCAAATCCCGTGGTGGGTGGCGGCCATCACGCACCTGGTCTTCGGTTGGACCATGCTCATCATCTATCCGCTCGGGCGATACACGCCCTATCGTTTGCAATCGGAGAAACCATGATCGACACGCACGTCGCCCGCGAAAATATTCCCCGACACGACCAGTTGGTCGATGAGCCGATCGTCGTGGCTTACTTCCTGTTCGCACTGGGTTATTTGGCGCTGGCGATGGTGGCCGGATTGTTGATGGCGCTGCAACTGGTGCATTGGAACCCGCTGAACGGCATCGAGCTTCTGTCTCCGGGCCGCTGGCGGATGGTGCACACGAATGTCGTGGCCTACGGCTTTTTGGCCAACGCGTTTCTTGGCGCCTTGCACTGGTGCGTGCCCCGGTTGGTGCTCAAGCCGGTGCTCGACCGCCGCTTGTCGTGGTTCATACTGATCGCCTGGCAGGTCGTCGTGCTTGGCACCGGGATTGGTATCGTGCTTGGTCCGACGCTTCAGGCGAACGTCGCTTCGCTCGAAAGCCTGCCGTTTTCGCTGGGGGCCCAGGGACTCGAATGGGGAGAAACACCGACCTGGATTGATCCTTTGGCGCTGGCCGGACTGCTGCTGGTGGCCATCAATTTCATGGCCCCGATTGTTCGCACGCGCGGACCCATGTACGTCACGGCCTGGTATTTCATGGCCGCTTTCGTGTGGACGTTCCTGACCTACGCCATGGGCAACTTTCTGCCCCAATACTGGCTAGCCGGCACGAGCGCGGGCGCCGTCGGTGGCCTGTTCATCCACGATCTGGTCGGACTTTTTGTGACGCCCCTGGGCTGGGGACTGATGTATTACTTTGTGCCCGTGATGTTGCAGAAACCAATGTGGAGCCACGGTCTGTCGCTGGTGGGCTTCTGGGGACTGGCATTCTTTTATCCGCTCAACGGCATCCACCACTTCCTCTACACGCCAATTCCGATGTTTCTGCAATATGGGGCCATCGTGTCGACGATCGCTGTGGAGATGGTGGTCACGACGGTCATTGTCAACTTCTTTGCCACGATTTGGGGTTCCGGCCGGGCGCTGGTCACCAACCTGCCGATCCGCTGGTTCTACACGGGCATGGTGTTTTATGGGCTAACGTGCCTGCAATGCGCCATGCAAACGACACTGACTTTTCAGGCTCTGATCCACTTCACCGACTGGGTCGTGGGACACGCCCACATGGTGATGTTCGGCGTGTTTAGCTTGTGGCTGCTAGGCATCATGACCTATCTGTTTCCCCGGATTTGGCGCACCGAGTGGTACAGCCGTGATTTGTGCGAATGGCACTATTGGCTATCGGCCGTCAGCCTGTTCGTGATGGCGGCCGACCTGATCTTGTTGGGGCCGTTCCAGGGATTCTATTGGGCCTCGCTGCAGCCGTGGGAAGTTTCGGTCGACGGCTCACAGCCCTTTTGGATCCTGCGAGTCTTTGCCGGTCTGGGGATGATCGCCGGCCAAGGCTGCTTTTTCTACAACTTGTACATGACTTGGCGCAAGTCGCGGGCCGAAGGCGTGCCTGCCGCCGATCGGCAACGGGTGCAACCGCCGGTCACCGCTGCACCGCAGCCGCAGGCCACGAATTAAGAGAGGATTTTGAGCAATGTTCGAAAGTAAATCTGGCGTGCTGTTAGTCGCCGGACTCGGCTTTTTCATCTTCGCGCTGCTTTCCAATGCGTTGGTGCCGGCGCTCATGTATCGCGACTTGCCCGAGCTGACCGCGGCCCAGCTCGTCGAAAAGAACAGCAACCTGATGTATCAGTTTGAGAATCTGAGCTTGCGCTATCCCGAACAGTTCGCGGCCGCTTTCGGCAAGCCCACGCAGGAGAACTGTGCCGAAGCGCTCGAACTCGGCCGGCGAACCTATGTCAACGAGGCGTGCTGGCACTGCCACAGCCAATTCGTCCGGCCCGTTTCGCGCGAGGAAGATCGCTGGGGACCGGTATCGCGTACTTACGAGTATCAAAATGAATTGCAGCGTCCGGTCATGTTCGGCACGCGGCGGGTCGGGCCGGACTTGTGCCGCGAGGGTGGTCGGCGTGCCAACGACTGGCACGCGGTGCATTTCTTCCAGCCCACGATGGTTTCGCACAACTCGCCAATGCCAGAGTACCCTTGGTTATTTGACGGCAGCCCCGACAAGCCGAACAAACGTGGTCTGGCGCTGATCACCTACGTCCAATGGCTTGGCTCTTGGCTCGAAAGCTATCCCTATTACGAAACCTACGAACCGATCCAATTGCCAAAACAGCCGGACGAAGAGGCCGCGGCCGAGGACTCGGAATCCGAGGAGAGCAATCCATGAAAACGCCACACGCAACGAGTCGCCGCCATCGGTGGTTCATGTTGTTTATGGCCCTGGCCGTCTTGGTGCCCAGCCTTTACGGTTTCGGTACGAAGTTTCTTGAATTCGTGGCGCTCTATCGAGGAGACGCCGACGGAGCCTTCGCGATCAGTCCGATTTTGAACTACCTGCTGGCCAGCTTGGGGTTTTTATGCCTGTTCGCCTGGGCCGCGCTGGGAGGCATGTTCCGCGACATCGAGGCACCCAAGTACAAGCTGCTCGAAAACGAAGCCCTGTTGGACCACCCACCCGCGCGAGCGCGGACGGACAACCGTGGCGTGCGTGTGAACCGCGAGAACACTTTTCCGACATCGACCAGTTCCAATCGAGTGAAAGAACACTATGACCACGACTGAACCGTCGGCCGACGTGCCCCAGGCAGCCGAAGGGGCCGCCGAGGTCGAGCATCGCTACCATCACTACACAGGCAACCGCATCCCTTGGTATGTGCGACTGCTGTGGGTGTTGTTTTGGGTGTTCGCGATTTACTACACGCTGACCTACCTGTTTCCGGCGCTGCGGGTCGAAATGACTTCTCCTCCATGAGCGACAAGCAAGCGGATGCCTCCTGCGCCTATTGCCACTTGCCGGTTCCCGCCGCGGCCGAACCGGCCGAAGGGCCGCAGTTCTGTTGCTTCGGCTGTCGACTGGCGTCCGAGATCACCGGGCAAAGCGGCGCTGAAGGCGCCGCGACCTGGACACTGGCCCGGCTGGGGCTGGCGATTTTCCTGTCGCTCAACGTGATGATGTTCACGATGGCGCTCTGGACCCAGGATCTGTACGATGCCCGAGCGGCTGGCTCCGGGCCACTGGCGGCATCGCTGGCGGACTTGTTCCGGTACTTGTGCCTGCTGCTTAGTCTGCCGGTGTTGTGGCTGTTGGGGGCGCCGCTGCTGGAAAACGCTCTCGCGACGCGCCGCCGCGATTTGGCCGCCGCCGATGTGCTGATCGTCGTCGGAATTGTCGCCGCATACGTGTATTCGGTGATCTCGGTTCTACGCGGAGCCGGGCACGTCTATTTCGAAGTCGCCTGCGCCGTTCTGGTCATGGTCACCATCGGTCGCTGGCTCGAGGCGAACGGGAAACTGCGGACGACCAAAGCGCTCGACGCCCTGGAAAAGCTGCTTCCCGAAAGGGTTCGCGTGCTCAATGAACAAGGCAACGAGCAAGAGCTCCCGGTCGTTGAACTTGCCCGAGGCGATCGGCTGCGCGTGCTTGCCGGCGAGCGAATCGCAACGGACGGCTGCATCCTCTCGGGTTGCGCGAGCGTCGATGAGCAACTGCTCACCGGCGAAAGCCGCCCGGCCACCAGGCGCGCTGGCGATCGGGTGTTGGGTGGCAGTCTGAATCTCGACGGTGAGCTCGTGGTCGACGTTATGGCACCGGCGGACGAAGGATCGCTCGCTCGGCTAATTGAGTTGGTGCGCACGGCCCGTTCCACCAAGGGGCAATATCAGCGGTTGGCCGATCGGGTGGCCGCGTGGTTCTTGCCCGCGGTAATCGTTGTGGCCGTCGGCACGCTGGTGTTCCACGCCTGGCGGGGACACTTCGAGACGGCCGTGATGGCGTCGCTGGCGGTGCTTTTGATCGCCTGTCCCTGTGCTCTTGGGCTCGCCACGCCGATGGCGGTTTGGGCCGCGCTCGGAAACGCGTCGCGCCGTGGGGTTCTGTTTCGACACGGCGAAGCGCTCGAGCGCCTGGCCGGAATCCGCGCGGTTCGATTCGATAAAACCGGTACCCTCACCACGGGCAACCCGCGCGTCGAATGTTTCGACGTCGATACGGACTTCGACCGCCAGGAAGTCGTGCGTCGCTCCCTGCGGTTGGCTGGAGCTTCGATGCACGTGTTTTCGCGAGCAATCGTGCGCCATCTGACCGAGGCCGATGCAATTGCCGAATCCGCGAATGCCGGCGAGGTGACCTTCGTGTCGGGCCAAGGCATGAAGGCGGCCTTCGCCGATGAGCACGCCCCCACGCGATTGGGAAGTGTACGCTGGTTGGAATCGCTGGGTTGGCGAACGCCCCCCGCACTGCGACAGTCCATTACCGCGGCGCGAATTAAAGGGCTTTCGATTTCGGCAATCGGTTGGAACGACTCGATTCGCGGTGTGTTTGTGTTTGCCGAGACCCTTCGTTCCGAGGCCCGCCAGGCATTGGCCGAATGCACTGCGTTGGGGTGCGATGTCGCCGTGCTCACGGGCGACGAACCCTCGCGAACTCGTCGACTAGGGCAAGAATTGAACGTGCCGGTACAGTCAGGGCTATTGCCGGAGCAGAAAGTCGCGGCGCTTGGCAAAGCGCGCCAGCAATTTGGTCCCGTGGCGATGGTTGGCGATGGCGTCAACGATGCGCCCGCGCTCGCCGCCAGCGATCTGGGTATCGCACTCGGCTGCGGGGCCGATCTTTCAAGACAGTCGGCCCTGGTATGTCTGATCACCGACGAGATTTCCCGCGTGCCGTGGTCGATTGCGCTCGCCCGTCGTAGCGTTCGCGTGATCCGGCAAAATCTGTTCTGGGCTTTCTCCTACAACACCGTGGGCATTGGACTCGCCGCCGCAGGCTGGCTGAATCCCGCCTGGGCTGCCGCGGCCATGGTCGTCAGCAGCCTGTTGGTCGTGAGCAATTCGCTCCGGTTGACGGGTGAGACGGCGCGCCTGCCCAATGCCGCATCGGCCGACGATCCGTCCCTCCGGAACGTGTCGGGCACGGCGAAACACCGCACGTCGGCCGACGCTCCGCTGGCGTATCCGACACCGCAGGAGGTCGCATGATCGAACTTCCGTTGGTGTTTATCGGAGGCCTGCTCGGATCGGCGCACTGCGTCGGCATGTGCGGCGGATTCGCCGTGCTGGTCGGCACGCCGGCCGCACGCCTCCCGTCAAACCTCGCACGCCAGGTGGTCTATAGCTGCGGGCGGATCTTTACCTACAGCGTGTTCGGCGCGGCAGTTGGCTATGGCGGCCTGCGGTTGGCCGAGAATCTGGGTGGCGTGATGAATGTGCAGGCGGTCGTCGCAATACTTGCTGGAGTTTTGTTGGTCGTGCAAGGGCTGATCGCGGCGGGGGTTTTTCGGTGGTTGTCCCGACGGTGGCACGTGTGGCGCGGCAGCGTTCGCAATCCCCTGGCGGTGCCTGGAGCCGGTGTGGGATGTTTGATGGGCGGCATGCTCGGCAGTTTCTTGCGCGATCGACGCTTGCGAAACGTCTTTCTGGCCGGCGTCTTCACCGGCTTCCTGCCCTGCGGGTTGGTATATGCCTACGTGGCGCTGGCGGCGGCGACCAGCAACCTGTTTGGCGGAATGGCCACGATGGCCGCCTTCGGAATCGGAACCGTTCCTCTGATGGTGCTTGCCGGCAGCGGTTCGAGCCTGCTGTCGCTGGCTGGCCGCCAACGGCTGCTTCGGATGGCCGCTTGGTGCGTCGTGCTGACTGGCGGTCTTTCCATTGTCCGCGGGGCCGGTTTCTGGGATCCATCTCACAGCGAGACGCACTCAGCCGCCGCCTGCCCCTTTTGCGAAAGCTCGGCCGCCGTGCGATCAGACGACGCTTCCGGGCATTCTACTGCGGCCCCTGTATCGTCAGATATGCCACGCCAACCAGCAGCCCAATGACGTTAACGATGACGATCAATAGCCCGACGCCCCACAGCGTCTGTTGGCCTTCGTCCAGCTTGGCCTTGCGCGGCGGCCGCTTGAGCAGCTTCGTCATCGCCACGCCGCAGACCCACGACCAGTGCAGCATCACGTGCAATAGAATGGCAAGTCCCAGCAGGGTCACCAGCACGAATTGCAGATTCGCCCAGCCGTCGTAGCCAGATCCCCAAAGTGTCCACCCGTCAGCGATGGTCGGAGCCGGAAAGACCAGTCGCAACACCGCGGCGATGAACAGCAGGGCCGCAACCAGAACCAGCAAAGTTGCGTCGAGCACGAAATTGACGACCGTTTTCGAAATGCGGCCAGCTGTCGGTCGTCGGTCATTCTGGCGGGCCTGAAGGGTGGCCGCTGCGGCGTGTTCGACTTTTTCCGTTTCTTCCGTCTCGAAATCTTGCATCTTCAAGCTCATGGGGCTGATCATCCGTTTTTCACAGGGGCGACGCGAACGAAAGGATTTTGGCGACTTTGCCGCATCCCCTAAAGCAATCGCGGTGCCGATTCGCACGATGTTCGATGGAAACTTCCCCTGGCAGTGTTGCGACAACGATTGCGTCCCAACCGGTGCGGGTCTGGTACGCCCGACATGTGCGTTCCGACCCACGTTTCAGCGTTTCCCGTGCCGAAACGCACATTTGCTTGTTCGCAATGGATGCCCTCGCTAGATGCAATTCGGCCAAACACGTCCGGCAACTGGTTCTCGTTTCGACGGTACGAAATATGCAAACTGGTATAATTGTGTCAGGGAGCATTTACCCCCGCACGCGAGGCGGGAGGGCGCGCGGGGCCTAATTACGGAGGGCCTTGTCATGAATGTCACCGAACTCTTGGAAAAACGGCACGTGCCGTTTGAAGTCGTCAAACATCAGGAGGTCTATGGCGCGCAACACGTTGCCGAAGCAATTTGCGCACCGGGCCACCTGGTGGCCAAGTCTGTGCTGTTGCGGGCGGACCACAACTATAGCTACATTGTGGCCGTGCTGCCCGCGACGCACATGGTGGATTTCGACCAGCTGAGCACGTTCCTGGGTGGAGCCCAGCTGGAACTGGCCACCGAAGTGGAAATCGCCGAGCGTTGCCCCGATTGCGAGTTTGGCGTGTTGCCCCCGTTCGGCACGCATTACGGCGCGCAAACGATCGTGGACAAATCGCTCACCGAAGATGAATGCATTTACTTTGAGTGCAGTTCCCACACAACGGCGATTCGGATGAAGTACGCCGACTTTTATGAGGTCGAGCATCCGCTCGTGGCAAGCTTCGCCCGGCCAGTGAAAACGTAGATTGGCGACACGTGATGGTCGAATTCTGTCTGCGTCGGCAAGTTCACGTGTTCGTCAATGGTTGTCATACAAGCAGGACGCAGCGGAGAATTCTTGACAATGGCATTCCAGCGCATTCTATGTCCGGTGGATTTCTCGGAGAGTTCCACCAAGGCGATGCTCTTTGCTCAAAAGCTCTGTCGAGATAACAACGCTGAATTAATCCTCGTGCACGCCTTCAGTGTTCCCGAGGCCTACGACGACGCGGGGCAGCGCGAACCAGCCAGCCCGCGGATCAAGCAGCAGTTGCAAGACATCACTCCGCTCTACCCGGAACTCAACGTGCGACGCGCCCTCCACGCCGGCGACCCGGGCGAAGTGATCTGCTGGATGGCCGAAAATGAACAGTGCGATCTGATCGTGATGGGGACGCACGGTCGCAAGGGGATCGCGCATCTGCTGCTAGGCAGCGTGGCCGAACACGTTCTCCGGCACGCGCATACGCCCGTCGTCGTCATTCGCGACGTTCCCTCCGGCGAAGCAGCATTGCCAGAGCCCAAAGTCATTCCGCTCCCGCCGCCCCAGTGGATGTGAACGCGGGCCGCACGGGGCTACTTTCATCCTGGCTGGCGTTTCGCTCATTCGTAATCCGCCTTCTGTTGCCGCCCTACCGAGTCACGGTCGCTTGGCTGGCGGCTGGCAGTGCTCGCTGATCGGCCGTCGCGCCGACTTCGGCCGGCTCGTGATAGGTTGCCAGCTCCACTTTATGGTCGTCTGGCACCGGATGGCCGGCCGCGGCCAGCTCGGCCTTTCTGCGTTTGAGTGCGGCCGCGCCGGCGACGCCCCCGACAATAGCACCCGCCGGTCTGGCAATGGGAATCACCCAAAGCGCAGGGTACAGGTACGCAAGCGTTGCCACATTGGCGCCAACGGCCGGGTAGATCTGCTGGTACACCGACTTTTCCATTTCCCAGTCGTTGCGCTGGCGTGCATAGGCAATCAGATCTGTCGTGCAGCGATGATCGTGGAACATGCTGAACGGCGGCACTTCGGCGGCAAACTTCTTTAACCCGGGAAAGCTTGCTCCATGGAGTTGTGTGGCGCCTGCCGCTCGATATGTCGACAGCGCGATTTGATGCGTGTTCAGGTAAAGCGTGTTCGTGAAGGGGTTGTACTCGTCGAAACCCCAAACGCGCGGCGGAAGCAAGTTGTAGGCGACTAACGAGAGCGTGCCCATCGGGTAGCGGCTCCAGGGAGAAATGGCTGTGTTCTCGCGCAGCCTCCTCCACTGTCCGATTGGGTCGTGGCGCCGCACCTCGATGAGAACGTCGTCCAGGCCGTGATCTTCGAGATAGTCGGCGGCCCGATCGACCGCGACGTCACGATCGTAGTATTTTTTCGCTCTCGGTCGTCGCCGTTGCCATGGCCGCGGGAACTGGACCACGGCCGCCAGCCCGTCGGCAAACTTGTTGGGTTTGCCGTACTCCACGGCGACGGGCCGCTCGATGTGCGGAAGCCGCTTCTTCTCGGCCAGCGTATCCTTGGGCGCGACACATCCCACCGCGATCAGGCAGATCGCAAGCGCAGCACCGCCATAGCGCAGGGCGAACGTTGACATGTCCACTACCTGTTGTCCAGGAAGACTTCGAAAGGATCGTGCCGCGGGCCCAGGGGCCGTCGCAAAAGATGGGAGGTTGGCCCGTATAGCAGACCCCACTTGAGCATGCATTGCCGTACTTGATTCGGGTAGTTTGCCAGCCGCGCCAGCAACCTCCGCCACGCGGCCGCGACGCCCCCGTCGGCCCCTTTCACAGGCAATCGCAAACTGTTACAGTGAATCCCTTTGCGAGGCTGTAGCTCAGTCGGTAGAGCAACGGACTTTTAATCCGTAGGTCCTGGGTTCAAGTCCCAGCAGCCTCACTTCGTTTCGTTCTAGAGGCGCGCTTCTGCGCCCACCGCGCGGTCGAGCCTTCAGGTTGGCGGCGCCTGCGGGCGATTGTTCCCTGGCGGCGAAAAGCACCTGTTCTGCGTGGCGTCGAAGTTGGCGACGCGCGCGGGAACATCCCGCCTGCTTCCCCCGGTCTTGCGCGAAACCGCGATTGAGTTGCACGAATTTCGGACCTGTGGACAATTACGGATAGCGTTTCACTTCTGCGGTCGTTCTGATCCATTCACAGGTGAACCATGAACGCGTCTCTGTCTCCGGATGATGAGCGTCGTGAAGAACGGGAGGATCAAGCCCGGCAGGAGGTGCCTGCTCAGACGGCGCCTGGAATTGGTCTGGGCTCAATGCTCGGGTTGTTGGCGGTCGTTGTGCTCTTCGCGATCTTTTTGCTGCCGATGTTTCAGCATCGGCGCGGGCCCGCCCGGCGATCGACGCATACCGAGTTGGAGCAGCGCCAGCAGGCAATCGAACAGGCCGCGCGCGAGGCCCGCGATGAAGACAGACTCGCGGACAATCGTTGAACAGCCGGCAATCCGACGCCAAACCCGTGCTCGCCGAGCGCTCCGCTGGGTCGAGCGCGGGTTCGCCGTGTTTGGTGCACTGTGTCTGCTCTACGTGTTGACGATCGATATATCGATCATCACTTCGCCCTCGATGTCGCCAACCTTGCAGGGCAAGAATGTCGATGATGGCGATCGGGTGGTGACCGAGAAAGTGACTCGCTGGTTTCGTCGGCCGCGACGCTGGGAAGTCATCGCCTTCACGCGCGACGACGGCATGCAATTGATGAAGCGCGTGGCCGGGTTGCCGGGCGAGACCGTGCAATTGTCCGAGGATCGTCGACTCCTGATTGACGGCAAGCTGGTAGAAATGCCCGCCGGCCTGAATCAGAAATACTTGAAATTCGGCAACCTTTTCGAAGGCAAACCGGTCGCCTGCGGCGAAGGCTACTACGTGCTGGGCGATGATTTAAAAGATTCGGATGATAGCCGGTTCAACGGACCGGTGAAGCCGAGTCGGCTAATTGGGCGCGTGTGGCTGATCGTCTCGCCGTGGGAGCGCTTCGGCTTCGTGCGGTGAAACCGGCGAGCGCGCTCCGCTACGTTTCGCGCTTTGCCATACGGCTGGAATGGCGGCGGATTTCCGACAGCCGTTCCGTCTTCTACTTCCGCGGCAACGCCGGTCGATTTCATAGCAACCTGGTCGGCAATTGCGCAGCGGTTCGCCCAGGAAGACGTGCGGCCAGGCACAGTCGCCGCCAGTCAGCAAGTCAGGCGCGCCGAAGATTAAGGAACCCGTGCGCAATCTGTGCGGTGAATCTTGGCATGCTTAGACGTGCATGCAAGAGACGGCGATTTGCATTCGTTGTGGCATCAACTTTGCTTCGACCTGGAATGTTTCACGGCAGGCGCCATGCTGCCTTTGCCAGGTCAAGAACTGATCCCGGTGACGCGAAATAGAATTGCGAAATCCCGACCATCGTGCTTGGACGCGTGGCGAGCCGGGCTAGCGCGCAAACATTCGTTTGTTTCATCAGGAGAAGATCATGAGACGCCGCGCTTTGATGATACTGACGCTCGTTGCTCTTTTCGTGGCCGCATCGACTTCCGCGATCAGGGCGGCGGACAAAAACATTAGCGAAAACAAAACGGGCGCCCCAATAACGGAAGCGTCGCCTCAAAAAACCCAGGCGTACCTCGGGCTGGCAATTGAGCCCTTGCATCGCTCGCTCATTAGTCACTTGTTGGATCTCCTTGGCGACGGCCGCGGCGTGCTAGTGTCCGAAGTGGCCGCCGACTCGCCGGCGGAGCAGGCCGGCGTGAAGCAAGACGACATTCTGGTCAGCTACGACGATCAAAAATTGTATTCCCCGGAACAGCTTGTGAAGTTGGTGCAAAATGACAAACCGGGTCGCGAAGTCACGCTCGAGGTGATTCATGCCGGCAAGTCCGAAAAAATGACCGTCACCTTGGGTGAGCGGCCATTTAGTGTCGCTGCCGAGGAAACGTCACCAAGCGCCCGGCGACGATCATTTTCAGGACGAGGCCTGCGCCCGCCGACCCCGGAGGAACGAGACGCTCGTTGGGGAACGTTCGATGCCATGACGTTGTCGCGCATCGACGACGATCACTTCAAAGCCGAAATCCGATTTCGCGACGACGAGGGCCAGCTCGAAACCCACACGTTTCAGGGGACGCGTGCGGAACTCCGCAAGGACATCGAGTCGGAGAAGCATTTGCCGGCCAGCGAGCGCAACCACTTGCTGCGCGCGCTCGACATGGCACGGCATCCGTTCGAATTTGACTTTCCCGGCATACGCTTCGCGCCGCCCGCCGACGTGTTGTGGGATTTTGAAGAGTTGAATCGATAGATTGTGCCGCGCGACTGGCTCCGGCGGACCGGTCACTCCTCCATCACCGGACCGTACCGATTCATCAGCTGGTCGATCGCGGCCGCGACGGCGCCGTGCTCTTTCGTCGAGCGGGCACGCAGAATGCGGCAGTCGGCCAGCGATGGTGCCAGGGCTCGGCGGCGCGTCAGCTCGCACACCATCTCGAACAGCCCGTCGCGCGCGTCGAACAATCGGCCATGTACATAGAGCGTGGCCGGGTTCAAGAGGTTGATGGCCGCCGCCATCGCGATCGCCAGGTACTCGCAGACGGTGCGCAATTCCTGCTCGGCCTCGATTTCGCCCTGACGGATCAACCGAATCGCCTCGTCCACGTCCACCGCCCAGCCGAGCCGCTCTGACAGCAAATGGGCCAGGGCTGAGTCGGTCGCCACGGTCTCCAAGCAACCGTGGTTGCCGCAGCCGCACAATCGGCCCTGGGGGCTGACCGTGACGTGGCCCAGTTCGCCGGCCAAACCGCTATGTCCCTCGATCAAGCGGCCGCCGGCGATTGCTCCCAGGCCCAGGCCCGCGCTGATTTCGAGCATGGCAAAATCGTCGAGTAGCGCCGGAGCACGGTGCATCTTCTCGCCCAGGCACAGGGCGTGCGTTTCCTGAAACATCACGCACTCGATTGCCAGCCGTCGACGCAGGTCGTCGTCCGGTGAGTGCCCGTCGGTCAAATGTAGGTTGGGCGAGAACACGGCCCTTCCCTCGCGGCGGTTGACCAGGCCGGGAACGCTGAGGCCCAGACTCAGCGTTCGCACTCCATCGGCGTCGATCAATTGGCTGGCAGCCTCGGCGATCTCGTCGACGAGCAGTTTGTAGGTGCCAGGCGTTGCAAACGTGATCTTGCGGTCTTCAAAAAGCGTGCCGTCGAGTGCCGCGGGAACGACCACGCAGCATTTGATGTCGAGAACCACGCCGATCACTTGAGCTCCGGCGCGTGCCAAGCGCAACACGTTGCCCGGTCGCCCCAAGGCTCCCTGCGGTGCCTCGCCTTCCTCGACGATTCCCGCCTCGAGCAGCGATGCCACGGCTTTCGAAACCGTCGGGGCACTGATGCCCGTCAGTCGCGTCAGCTCGGCTCGTGTGCAAGGGGCGCGCTGCACAAGAATGCTCAAGATGCGGCGGACCGTCATCCGGCGTAGCAACCGCGGTCGAATCGCGGACGTCGTGGCATGGTCCAACAATTGAGACCGTTCGGGAGGCTTCACGCGATGATCTCCCGCAGAACATTGCCGGCCACGTCCGTCAATCGCTGATCGCGTCCTTCGTGGAAGTAGGTTAGCAACTCGTGGTTCAGGCCCAGCAAATGCAAGATCGTGGCGTGGATGTCGTGCAGGTGAGCCTTGTTTGTCACGGCCTCGAACCCAAACTCGTCGGTCTCGCCGTACGCAATGCCGCCTTTGACTCCACCGCCGGCCATCCACATCGAGAAACCGTAGGGGTTGTGGTTGCGTCCCTTTTCGCCTTGCCCTTCGCTGAACGGCATCCGGCCAAACTCGCCACCCCACACGACCAGCGTTGTATCGAGCAAGCCGCGCTGCTCAAGATCAGTCAACAGTGCCGCGATCGGTTGATCTACCTCGGCCGCGTGCTGCGAGTGATTTGCTTCAATGCTCGTATGCGCGTCCCAGGTGTCTTCCAGGTGACCACCGCCGGAATAGAGCTGCACGAATCGAACGCCGCGCTCGACGAGTCGCCGCGCCACCAGGCAATTGCGTCCGAATTCGTCGGTTGGCTTGCTGCCCACGCCGTAGCTCTTCAAAGTCCCGGCGGTTTCTTGCGAAAGGTCGACGGCCTCGGGCGCCTCGGCCTGCATCCGAAAGGCCAGTTCGTACGAGGCCGCACGCGCGGCCAACTCCTGTCCGCCGGGTCGCATCTTGAGATGTTCATCGTTCAATTGCGCCAGCAAGTCGAGCTGTTCTCGCTGCGGATTGCCAGCCAGGTAGTCTGGACCGCGCAAATCCAAAATCGGATTGCCCGCCGGACGGAATAGCGTCCCTTGGTATCCGGCCGGCATGAAACCGCTCGACCAGTTCGGTTGCCCGCCGATCGGTCCGCCGCGTTTGTCGAGCATCACCACGTAACCCGGCAGGCTCTGATTCTCGGTCCCTAGACCGTAGACGGCCCAGCTACCGAGCGACGGCCTGCCGATGAATGTCTTGCCCGTGTTCATCGCCACCAGCGCCGAGCCGTGCGCATGACTGTCGGTATGACAGGAGCGAATCACCGCCAGCTTGTCGGCATGCTCGCGAACCGCGGGGAAATAATCGGAAATCAATAGTCCGCTCTCTCCGCCCGGTCGGAACTTTCGATACGCGGGCATCAGGAATCCGACCTTACGCCCGCCCGAGTTGATGAACTTCTTGTCCGGCGGCAGGGGCTGGCCGGCGTACTTTTCTAGCGCCGGCTTAAAGTCGAACGTGTCGACCTGGCTCGGGCCGCCGTTCATCATCAGAAAGATCACCTGCTGCGCCGTGCCGGGAAAATGTCCCGTGCGAGGCGCCAATGCACTTTCCGTGGGAACGGCTGCCGCGGCGCGGGAGAAAAAACCGTCAGCGGCCAACAGACTGACCAGTGCCGTGCCGGCAAACCCGCCCCCCATCTGCCACAGAAACTCACGGCGCGTCTGTCCGCAAGGATAAAGGCGTCGATAGTTCATCGGTTTGCTCCCTAGGTTTACGCCCGCGCGCGTCCGTAGCCACGCTAGTCGACAAACATGAATTCATTGCTGTTGAGCAACATGTGGCACAGCGACCTCAGCGCCAGAGCCTCGGCAGCGGGCAAAGACTCAAAATGCTTCTGTTGCCGCTCGAGATGCGCAAGGGCCGCGGCCGATTCGCTCTCCGTCGGGACGCGCCCCAGCACCAGGCGAAAGGCGGCGCGCACTTGGGCCGCAGCCTCTTGTCCCGCGGATTCCATGACGCGCGACGCGACCGCCGTGCTCTGCTCGTGGGCGAACGTGCCGTTGAGCAAGGCCAATGCCTGCGGCGCCACGACACTCACGTCGCGACGTCCGCAGGGCTGCGTTGTGTCGCAAAAATCAAACGTGGTCATCAACGGCGGCAACAGGCTCCGCTGCGAATACATGTAGAGGCTTCGTCGGCCTTGCTCGCTCGCGGGCGAGGGTTGGTAGTCGGCACCTTTTTTCGACAACCCCTGCAACGCGTCCGGGCTGATTACGGGCTTGAAGCTAGGACCGCCGACGCGCGGATCGAGCTGCCCGGCGACGGCCAACATTGCGTCGCGAAGCGCCTCGGCATCCAACCGCCGCCGCGCCGACCGCCACAACAGGCGAACCTCCGGGTCCCGTTTTTCATACGCCTCTTGTGCCGGGTGAACCGAAGCTTGCCGATAGGCGCGCGAAGTCATGATCAGCAAGTGCATTCGCTTGGCCGTCCAGCCCTCGTCGACGAATTCGGCGGCCAACCAATCGAGCAGTTCCGGATGCGAAGGACGATCGCCGGTGAATCCAAAGTTATCCGGCGTGCGCACCAGGCCTTGTCCAAAATGGTGTTGCCACAGGCGATTCACGAACACGCGCGCCGTGAGCGGATTACGTGGATCAACGATCCACTGGGCCAGTCGCAACCTCCGTAACGTGGTGCGCGAATCTTCCGAGGGGACTGGTTGCGTGTAATTCAGGCTCGGGATCATCGACAGCACGCCCGGCTCCACCACCGGGCCCGGGTGCGCCGGCTCCCCTTTCTTCAGCAGGTGCAACTCCGCTGGATTGCACGACACGTCGGTCCAACCTAAGACGTCGTAGCCCAGCTCTTCAGGCGTGGGTCCGCCCAGCAGCTCGCGGCCGCGCGGCTCGATCGGCCCGGGCCAGAAAGCCGCTCCGATGCGGTAATAGTCGGCCTGCAGAATGGGGTCAAACTTGTGATCGTGGCAGCGGGCGCACTTGACGGTCGTTCCCAGGAATGCCGCGCTGGTCACATGCACCAGATCTTCCAGCCGCTCGTATTTGTAGTCCTGCGGATCGTTCGGTTCGTCGTTCCAGGTTCCCAGCCGCAAGAATCCGGTCGCCGTGACCGTTTCCTCGCTACGGCCCGGAAGCTCGTCGCCGGCCAGTTGCTCAACCACGAAGCGATCGAACGGCTTATCGTCGTTGATCGCGCGAATGACCCAATCGCGATACTTCCACGCGCCGGGCTTTTCCTGGTCTCGCTCGTAGCCGCTGGTCTCGGCAAACCGCACCAGGTCGAGCCAGAAGCGGGCCCACCGCTCGCCATAGTGCGGCGAGTCGAGCAGACGCGTGACCAGCTGCACGTAAGCCGAGGGAGATTCGTCCGTCACGAAGGCATCGACCTCTTCGGCCGTGGGCGGAAGCCCCAGGAGATCGAAATAGACGCGGCGCACCAGCGTGCGGCGATCGGCCTCGGGCGCCGGCGTCATCCCTTCGGCGGTCAAACGCGCAAAGATAAACGTGTCGATCGGATTTTCGCTCCAGGCGCTCGATTCGACCGCCGGCACGTCCGGCCGGCGCACCGGCTGCAGCGACCACCAGTCGCGCCCGGCTCGAGAAGCTGTCGTGCGTTCATACAGGTCGAGCGACCGATCGGCTGGCCACTTGGCGCCGGCCGAGATCCAACGTCGTATGGCGAGGATCTCCTCGTCGGGCAAGCGCTGCGAGCGCCCTTTGCTCTCCGGAGGCATCTCGCCCGCGGCGACGCGCTCGATCAACAAGCTGGCCTCCGCATTCCCCGGTTCGATCGCGGCACCGCTGTCGCCGCCGCGCAGGGCAGACTCGGCGTGAGTAAGCAGCAGGTTTCCAGAGGCCGTCGACTCGTTGTGACATTCCAGGCAGCGGGTCACCAAGATCGGCGCGACGAGCCGCTCAAAGTCGTCCTCCCGCCACTCGGTTTCACCGGCGACCGCCAGCGGCAAGCACCCAACCGCAACCATCAGCAGGCTGAAGCCGAGAGTTTTGACCGCCGCGGTGTTCGATGCTCGCTTCATGGGAGTTCCCCCCTTGGAACGGCCGGCAAAGACGGGTCGCGAGGCGACCGACGATACTTAGTTGTGTTTATTAAGTAATTGCGAATCTTAATCCACCGCCAGTTGGCCGTCAACCTTCTGCGGATGCCTTGTTGCTGCATGGTTGGCCGAGACCGGTCGCTACCCCCGAATCGGGCTTTCCTCGTCCAACTGGGCTGGGCACCGGGACGACTACGTCAGAGCATCGCCGAGAAGTTCGAGCGCCGTTTCGTCAACTTCGTTCGCATCGCCAGTTGAAAACAGCTCGTCGAGACTGTCGGCGGCGTACGACCAATCGGCGGCCAGGGCCCGGTCGACCTGGGCGGCGCTCAGTGGAGCGGCTTTTGCCAGGACAACAGGCCCAGCAGGTGACTCCGCGTGGGCGGTGACACTTTCGGTCGGCACTGTCAGCGACGCGGTCACGGCGTTTTGCAGGTCTGCGCTTGGTTTACTGGCCAGCGCGTCGCTTGTGCCTGACGGCTGCGCGAGCGGGGCGGGTGGGGGCGAAATCTGAATGCGCGGCAGGACGCCGCCATTGGTGCGGGCGATGATCTGATCGGCGGCATTGACCACGCCGTTGCGATCGAAATCCAAAGCGTTGCTTATCTGATAAGCAACGCCCGTCGACTGGCGGGCTGCGATCTCGTCGGCCGCGTTGGTGACAAAATAGCTCGCCGGCGTGCCTGCCAGCGTGTCGCCAACGCGGTTGCCGAAGAAGAATTCATCGGGCGACGAAAGGCCGGTGTGGGCGTCGGCCGCGACGATCACTTCGAGATACGTATTCTTGATCGCGCCGTCGGGCCAGACGATTTCGACCCGGTCGGATCCGCCGTCTCCCTGGCCCGGCAGCACCACCACGGCCGATGGCGCGGGCGCCGCCGCCCAGGTATCGGGCGCGTTGTTGCTCCCCACGCGGAAGATGAAGTCGGCGGCCGTAATATCCGGATGCGAACCGGCGATGTCGACCATGATGCCGTTAATGCCACGCGAGTAACTGGTGACGTTTTGCGGCCCGGCCAGGCTGCCATTGGGGAGCAGGGCCTGTTTGTCGGTGGCAATGGCGAACGCATCGAAGGGACCAACGCCGGAAACGTTACCATTGAAGGTCGAGTTGTCGTAAAAGATTTGCCGGCCGGCCACGACCGTCTGGAACGTAGCACCAGATTCATACGCTCCGATGTCCACATGCCGTCCAACAACGCGACTGTAACCCGCGCCGCGTTGATCGAAGAGCGTCGGCGGATCGGTTGCGTTGGAATCGAACGCTGGATCGCCCGCATTGACCGCCGGGCTTCCCGGCACCAGGGCGTAGGTCAAGGTCGGGCCGCCATTGTCGGCCAACGTGGTGTCGAGAACCGTGTGAATGTCGAGCACATGCCCATTTCCGTCGCCCACAAGGTTGCCGTTCGTACCATCGGCCAAGCCGCCGGCCGTGTTGGGGTCACCAATGAGATTGTACGCACTCACCGGATTGAGATGCGCACCTGAGTAACCAGCAACGTCGGATGATCTATTGCCGGCGATGATCGTGTTGTCGAGGACGACATCCGAATGGGCATAGTAGGTAAGCCCCCCGGCGTTCCCAGAAATCGTGCTGTTGCTGATTCGGTAGGCCCCGGGACCGACAAGGAAAATTCCGTTGCCGGAGTTTCCTCCAACGGTGCTGTCCTGAATAACACATTTGCTGTAGGCAAACAATCCATCGCCTGTATTGGCCGACACAGTACTGCCAATGATTGTCAGGTTACCGTCTTGACCGTAGATGCCAGCACCGTACTCGGTCGCCGCGTTGTTTGAGATGGTGCAATTTGTGAGAGTTAATTGGCCAAGATTGCGCATGCCGCCGCCGTACATCGCACTATTTCCGGAGATGACAACCCCCGCAAAGACGGCCGTTCCTGAGTTCTCGAATCCGCCGGAGGCGGTGTCGGCATGATTGCCCGAGATCGTGCTGTCGGTAACGATCAAGTCACCGAAATTGCGAATCCCGCCGGCGTACGGCGCGCTGTTGTTCGAAATCGTACAACCGATGAGGTTTGCCAGACCATCGGTGTAAATGCCACCTGCCGAATGTGCGTCAACATTTCCTGAAATCGTGACTCGGGTAAGCGTCATTTCATCGCGATTGTCGATGCCCCTCTGGCTGCCGGTGACAATGCTGTCCGAAATAGTGGCCTGACCGTCCGTATAGATTCCCTGTTCACCGCTGCCGGAAACGGTCAGATCTTGCGCAGTCAAGTCACCGCTATTGTAAATGCCATCGCGGCCGTTGTCCGAAAATGTGCTATCGCCGATGACTGCCGTACCCGAAAAAACGTCGACCCCATCGCGCTTGTTACCCGAAAACAGGCAACCGTTGATCGTTGTTTCGACAGCGGAGGGCGTCAACACATTTCGGCCATCAATTCCCGAGGCACCGTTATCGGAGATCGTGCAGCCGCTGGCGACGAGATAGCCGCTGCCGTAACTGAGAATGCCATCGCTGTTTTCGCCGATGTTCCCAGAGATAGTGCTGCCGGTGACCGTTGCCTCGCCGTTGTAATTCTGCAAACCGGGGCCAATGTTCTGCGAGATTGAGCTATCGACGACCGTTATGCTTCCCGAACCATTAAAGATTGCACCGGTTGCATTGCCTGAGTTTCCCGAGATCGTGCCGCGGTCGATTTGTATCGTACTTTCGGTGATATTTATTCCAGGGGAAGCACTCGCGCTATTGTTCAAGATGGAGCAATCGGTGATCGCCTCGGTATCTCCATTCGCACTGGAGATGCCGCCGCCTTGGTATGCTGTGTTGTTCGAGATCGAGGTGCCGGCGCTGATCGTCACCTGGCCGGCTTCACTGGAAAGCCCGCCTCCAAAGGTACCCGCCGAATTATCGGAAAGCGTACTGTTATTGATCGTGATGGTTCCGGCCGTGTTGTAAATGCCGCCGCCATCGCCTTGGGCATGGTTGCCCAATAGCGTGCTAGCGGTGATGCTCACCTGGCCACTGGTGTTGCGGACCGCTCCGCCACTTTCGTCGGCATGACTTCCCGACGAAACGTTGCCCCCCATCAATGTCACGCCCTGCAAATCGAGCGCCGCGCCGGGCAACACGTCAAAGATCCGGTCACCGAGTCCCGTGGCATCGATCGTGGTCTGACCAGCGCCGCGCCGACGATCTGGATGTTGCCGTTGTTGAGAATATCCAAATCGCCGGTGACTGCGGCATCTTCACCGGCCCCCTTGCGCGTGAGCGTGTAGGTGCCGGCCGGCAGCTGGATGGTAAAGTCGCCGGGATGGCTGTTGGCGTACATCACCGCCTCCCGCAGCGACCACACTCCGTCGACGGCCAACGAGTCATCGAACGTGCCCACCGTGATCACATTGCCCGGCCCAATCGGGTTGGCGTCGGCCTCGTAAGCGCCGATGTCCAAGCGTCCGTTCTTGACCCGCGGGAAGCCATCCTGTCGTTGGTCGGTTTGCACATTCGTTGCTGGATAGAAGCGGTGAGGATCAAACGACGGATCCCCAGCGTCGATGGCCGGGCTGCAATCAAGAAGCTTGTGCGTGAAAGTTGGACCGCCGTTGTCGGCCAGCGTCGTATCCAGAATGGCGTTGATGTTCAGAGCATGTCCGTTCCCATCGCCGACGATGTTGCCACTGGCGCCGTTCACCAGGCCGCCGGCCGTATTGGGATCGCCGATGAGGTTGAACGACGCATCGATCGGACGCGGGTTTTGCCCCAGCTCGATGTCGCTGGCGACTTCAATCTGCGATTGCTCACGCAGATTTCCGGCCACGATCGAATCTTGCAACAAAGTTGACGAACGATCGGATAGATAGAGTCCGCCGCCGCGTCCATCGGTACCCCCCGTACCCGCACGATTCAACGTGATTGTGCTGAAAGAGATGTCCACGTGGGTGTAACTGATCCCGTCGACGTGCGCGACGTAGACTCCGCCACCATATGCGCCCGCCGAATTTCCCGAGACCGTGCTATTGATAAACCACATCTGCTGGGTGCCAGCAAAGGCCACGCCGCCACCCGAATTGTCGGCATGATTCGCCGTCAGTGTACTGGAGGTTACCACAAGGCCACCGGCACTATAGATTCCCCCGCCATCATGGGTTGCCCTGTTGTCCGACAAGGTGCTGTTTGCGACCGTTGCCTGGAGATCAATAAGGGAGTAGACCGCCCCGCCGTCGGAGGCGGAATTACCTGAGAATGCACTGCCGGTACAGTGTAGACTGCCGCTGTCGTAAATTCCGCCGCCCTCGGCGCCCGCGGAATTGTCCCTCAATTCTGTGTCATTGATCGTCATGCTGCTTTTCGCAGCAATTCCACCACCGCGAACCGACGCCGTGTTTTCCAGTAGTCGATCATTGCTGAGCGTCAACCAGAAGGACTGACTATATATCGCGCCGCCGTCCTGAGCGGAGTTGTGGGAAAGCGTGCAGTCGGTCAGTGTCGCCTGCACGCCGGTGAGGTTCATTGCACCGCCAGAGGCTGTTGCCGTATTGCCGGAAAACAACGTGCCGGTAGCGTTCAGATTCGACGAGCCGTAGATGCCGCCGCCGTTTCCCGCCGAGTTATTGGAGATTGTAGATTCGCTGATCTTTAGATCGGTGGACCCGTAAATGCCGCCGCCGTTTTCAGCTGAGTTATCGAGAATTGTGCAGTTGTTGATATTCAAATCCTCGATGTCGTAGATGCCGCCTCCCAAAGTTGCCGAGTTGTCAGCGATCGTGTCGACGTCGAAGCTTGCGTTAAAGCAGTACATTCCTCCGCCGCGGTCTGCCGTGTTGTGTGCCAACGTGCTGTTGACGATCGACGTATGGCCGGTGCTATAGATGCCGCCGCCATAGCGCGTTGCGGAGTTGCCTGTGATTGAACTGGAGGTGACTGTCAAATCTCCACCAGAATTGTAGATACCTCCACCGTCGTTACCGCTGTCTCCCGAGATCGTGCTGGCGATCACATTCAAGCGCCCGTTTGGCTGGTTGTACGTACCGCTATTGATAATCCCGCAACCGGTGTTGTTTGCGATTGTGCTGGCAGTGATGGTCAACTGGCCGTAGTTGAGAATTCCGACGCCAGAGTTGCCTGAGACGGAACTGGCAATTAGATTCACTTGGCTACCCGCGAAGCTACAGATGGCTCCTGCGTCCGATGGCGTCGTTTGCGCGCCGGTAAGCATCACGCCAATCAGATCGAGCGATGCCCCAGCGCGCACATCGACGATATGGTCACCATGGCCCAGCGTAGGGTCGAACAATCCCGAGCCATCGATTGTCGTACTGCCTGCGCCGGCACCGACGATCTGCATGCTGCCGTTATTGAGTATGTCGAGGTCGCCAGTGAGCGCGGCATCTTCGCCGGCGCCCTGGATGGTCAAGGTATACGTGCCGGCCGGCAATACGATCTGGTAATCATTCGGCGAGGCGTTCGCTTCGAGCACGGCTTCGCGCAAGGAGACGAGGCCGTCGTTCGGATCGATGACGTCCTGGGTGGTGGTAACTTCGACCACGGTGGCCGTCAGCAGGTGACGCTGTTCGAGGGCTTCGAGCCACAGGCTGGAAGCGAAATTGCGGGAACGTGCAAAACGCTGGGCGTTCGCACTGGCGCTGGTTCCGCCCAGGACCATTCGATGGGTCGACATCGCTCTTCCTCTGTCCGATTAAGACCGCGATAACGAGAATAAGACGCAACCGCTGGGCCGGATTCTCGCGTCGACGTCACGAGAGCGTCTTCGTCTCGCATAATGTCGCCCCGATTTTCGTCCGCGCGCACCACCCGAAAGATAGACGATCCAAGAGAGTGGCGGACTACACGCCACCCGTCAGAGTAAATCCCCCTAGCAGTGTTGTCCAGAGAAATTGGTGTAAAAAGTGGTCGGCCGAAGTTCGAGCAGCGGGAAGCGGCGATCGTTGCGCATCGCGCGCTACGGGCTTGCGTGGCGACGAGCCCGCGCGGCGCAGTTCGGCCGCAACGTCCATGGCGGCAGTGGATCTTCACGGCTGCAACTGGTAGCGGCTCTGCATTGCGGCGTCTTGCTCGTATTCTTCTTGCCGTGCCGCGCGTTGTAAGCCCCTCCAAAACTTTGCCTCTATCAATCGGGCCAGCCGTTGGGCTAGCCTACGGTCGGCCAATTCTGCACCGGGGACGCGCGGAGGACCGTCATGTTTCATATCGGGCAAAATGCGAAAGCTGCGGGCTACGACATGTGTCATTTTTCAGGTTACAAAAGGCGAAAAGAAAAGTGCGCAACTTTCATCCCGAAAAAAGGCCACTCGAAAACTTTGCGAATTCCGAACCGGGCCATTTCGGGTGCTTCGCCAGCGCGGTCGTCGATGGCGGTCGAGCATCAGGCACGCTGAAAAATACGCGCCCTGCGAGCTTGCCACAAAGCGTTTACAACGGGCTGGAAATCGGGCCACCACCTGTCGCACAATGCTTGCGTGTGCCCGCGAACGAGAAAGACGTGTCGTCGCGGGGCGGAGCGTTGTCCGCCGGATGCCCGGCCGGCGAAACCCCGTGGGAATCTGGGATCAGTTCCCGTCGCTGTCGTCTTCCGCGGGTTCTTGCTCCGCGGAGATGGCTGGCGGAGCGGGCGGTTCGGGCGAGGGGAGTGGCGTGGGAATCGACTCGGTGGGCGGGAGCTGTTCGATGTGGCCGGGGCCGATGATTGGAATGGCATCGACCGGCGGCAGGCCGCAGCCGGCGAAGAAGTGCTGCCAACCGCCCCCCAAAGCCTTGTACGCGCGAATCAGATTCAGGGCGATTTCGCCGCGAGCCACGGCGAGCTGGTCCTGTTGGCTGACCAGCGTCGATTGCGTGTTGTACACGCGGTTGAAGTCAACCACGCCCCCCTTGAACTGAATCAGCACGAGTTCGACCGATCGTTCGGCGTCGTTCACGCTTTGTTCCAATTTCGCGGCCTGCTGCTGGGACTTGATGAAACCGATCAGGGCATCCTCGACTTCGCCGCCCGCTTGCAGCACGACTTGCTGGTACTGGAGCGCGGCGCCTTGCAGGCGAACGTCCTGAGTGGCGATGTTGTTGGCAATCCGGCCGTAGTTGAGCACGTTCCACTGCACGGTGGGGATAATGAACGCCGTGAAGCTTTTCGACTGGAACAGCCGATCGAGATCGTCGGCCGCGTAGCCCAAGAAACCGTTGAGAGCGAAACGAGGATAGAGGTCGGCCTCGGCCACGCCAATCTGCGCCTCTGGTAAGCGACCTCTCGTTCCGCGCGTCGGACGTCCGGTCGACGCCGCAGCAACTCGGCTGGAATGCCGACCGCCAGCTGCGGCGGGGCCGTTGGAATCGGCGCCGGCACAAACTGCGACGCCAGGTCGTTGACGGGCATGCCAAGCAAAACGCACAGCCGGTTGCTGGCCTGTCGATAGCCGGCCTCGAGCGGTGGAATGGCGGCCTCGGTTTGGGCCAGGCTGGTGCGGGCCTGCCGCACGTCGAGCTCGGTGGCCACTCCCTCGCTAAATCGGCTCTCGGCCAGGCCGAGCGATCCTTTTTGAATCTCGACATTGTGTTTAGCAAAAGCGAGTCGTTCTTCATACGTGCGAAGTTGCACATACGCCGTGGCGACTTCCGAAATCAGCATCACTAGCGTTTCGCCATACTGCTCGACGGTGGAAGCCCATTGAGCGTTGGCGCCTTCCAGACTACGACGATAGCGCCCCCAAAAGTCGAGTTCCCAGGTGGCGTTGAAGCCGGTAGCCCAAAAGTCAAACGTGCTAGGAATGGGCAGGGCGAGGTTCTGAGTAATCTGGCCGTGTGCGTATGCGCCCAATGCGGATTGCGATTGTGGGAACAAATTGCCGATTGCGATATTGCGTTGGGCTCGGGCCTCGAGAATGCGCGTGCCTGCGACGCGCAGGTCCAGGTTCTGTCGGTAGGCGGTCTCGATGAGGCCATTCAAGGTAGGGTCGTTGAATGATGTCCACCAACCGCAGTCTTGGGCAGGCTCCAATAGCAGCTTGTCGCTGCCAGAATCGATGTAGGCTGGCGCCACCGGCGCCGGTGGGCGAGTGTAGTTCGGGCCTACTTTGAACTTGTTATGCGCCCACTCGCGCAGGCTGGTCGTGCAACCCACGGCAAGCAACACAAACATCAGCGCCGCGGCGGTGTTTAGCGGCGACGGCCAACAACGCGCGCTTGCGAACGCACTAGTCTGTGTGGAATGTTCGTCCATGAATGTTTCGCGTTAGGCCGATAGGCGTCGAGTGACGAGTGCGGTAAAATGAAATGCGACAAAAAGCTCGCCGTGCTTACGACGCTGGGAGTGGATGCCCGGCGAGGGGGTTGCCGGTGAGTTTGCGTTGGATCGTGCGGAGAATCGGTTGCTGATGAGGCCGATGCGGCCGGAGGAAAGGTTACATGCGGTGTTTTCGTCCGCATTGCTACCTTTCGGCAATTCGGCAAAGCCGGCATTAAGCGACCTTGATCATCGAGCGAGCAGGGGCCATTTCTTTCCCAGACGCTGTTAATCTGTGCCGGATGTGCGGCGCATAGGGACTATCCGGACAGGCCAATGGCCGTCGCCAAACTGGGCCGATAAGGCGCCTGGCGGGGCCGTACTGGTGTGCGAAAGGATACGCATGAAGCGGGGTGTCGTTCTAGTTGTGCTGGTCCTGCTGGTCGCTGGCGCGGCTGTCGCCGGTTGGTTGTGGTGGCATCGCCAATCCAATGGAGCCGTGCTTGAGCTCTACGGCAATGTCGATTTGCGCCAGGTCGACCTGGCATTCAACAACAGCCAACGCATTCTCGAAGTTGCCGTGCAGGAAGGCGACCACGTCGAGAAGGGCCAGGTTGTGGCGCGGCTCGATACCAATCGCCTGGAGCCCATGGTGGCTCAGGCCGAGGCCGAACTTGCCGCGCAGCGTGAGGTTGTCGAACGTTTGCATAACGGCAGCCGGCCTGAGGAGATTGCCCAGGCCAAGGCCAACGTACGATCGGCTCAGGCGGACGCGGCAAACGCAGCGCGACAGTATGAACGTCTGAAGCTGCTTTCCGAGCAATCTTCCGGCGGAGCCGTCAGTCGCCAGGAAGTCGACAACGTCCAAGCGGCGTTGGAAGTGGCCGAGGCCCGCGTTGAGGTCAATCAAAAGGCTCTTGAATTGGCGGTCGCCGGACCTCGCAAGGAGGAAGTTGCCGAAGCCGAAGCGAGACTTCGCGCTAACGAAGCGAATTTGAAGTTCCTCCGTCAGGAGCTGTCGGATGCGCAATTGGTAGCGCCCGTCGGCGCCGTCGTCCGTACGCGGATCATGGAACCTGGCGAGATGGCCTCACCGCAACGTCCTGTTTTGCAGCTGGCGATTACCGATCCGAAGTGGATTCGGGCGTACGTCTCGGAGCCTGATCTGGGAAAGTTGAAGCCGGGAATGTCCGCGACAATTGGCGTCGACAGCTTCCCAGAACGCCGCTTCGACGGTTGGGTGGGCTTCATCTCGCCGGTCGCAGAGTTTACGCCCAAGCCGGTGCAAACTCAGGAGCTACGGACGAGCCTGGTGTATGAAGTGCGGGTCTTCGTAAAAGACCCACACGATGAGTTGCGATTGGGAATGCCAGCCACCGTCTATCTGCACTCGGCCGAGAATGCCGACCAGCGTTTGTCGGCTGACAGCAAGGAGTCTGCTTCTAAAACATCCGCAGTGGCGGGCGAGTGAGGAAGCGGCCATGAACGGACCTCATTCGGACTCGTTGGTGCTCGTCGCCCGCGACTTGCTCAAAGTGTTTCGCCGCAATACGGGTGAAGTAGTACGCGCACTCGACAACATTTCGGTACAAGTGCAGCGGGGAAAAGTAACTGCATTGGTCGGTCCGGATGGCGCCGGCAAGACAACGCTCTTGCGACTAGCCGCGGGACTGATGTCTGCTGACTCCGGCGAATTGGAAGTGTTGGGGATCAACGTCGCAGCGGATCCACAGCAAGTCCAGGATCGTATCGGCTACATGCCGCAGCGGTTCGGTCTATATGAAGATTTGAGCGTGCAAGAGAACTTGAATCTGTATGCGGACCTCAACAACGTCAGCATTGCCGAGCGCCGCGAGCGTTACCCACAATTGCTGGAGATGACTGCCCTGGGGCCGTTCGTCGGTCGGCTGGCCGGACAGCTATCGGGCGGAATGAAGCAGAAGCTGGGACTGGCTTGCACGCTCGTACGGTCTCCCGAATTGCTGTTACTGGACGAGCCGACGGTAGGAGTTGATCCACTTTCGCGCCGGGATCTGTGGGCCATTATTCAACAATTGACGGGTGAACAAAACTTAACCGTGCTGTTGAGTACGGCCTATCTCGACGAAGCCCAGCGGTGTGACGAGGCGATCGTCTTGCACGAGGGCCACGTGCTCGCCGAGAGCCCGCCGGAGGAGATAAGCCGCTTGGCGGCGGACCGGACCTTTCTCTTGCAGCCCCAGGCCAAACAGTCCGCGCGCGGATTGCAGGCGCAGTTGCTCGATGAACCGCAGGTCATCGATGCGGTACCCGAGGGGGGGAAAGTTCGGCTCGTATTGCGACGCGACGTGGATGTCGAGACAACCGTGCAACAACTTGCCGGCGAGAATTGGCCGATCCCGGCCACACCGAAGTTTGAAGACGGTTTCATGATATTGCTGCACACGTCTACCGCAGCCGCGACAGCGGGGCACGAATTGCAACTTGCCCGGCCACCCCAGAACTTGGAGAACGGCGCCGTTGTCGAGGTGCATGATCTGGTTCGGCAGTTTGGTAATTTTACGGCCGTCGATCATCTCAGCTTCGAAGTGCGGCAGGGCGAAGTGTATGGGTTGTTGGGACCAAACGGTGCGGGCAAGACGACTACCTTTCGAATGCTCTGTGGTCTGTTGCCGGCAACGAGCGGAACGTTGCGAGTCGCTGGCGTCGACTTGAGATTGGCGCGGGCTTCGGCGCGCCAACGAATCGGTTACGTTGCCCAAAAGTTCTCGCTCTATGCGCAGTTGACCGTTGTCGAGAATCTGGAGTTCTTCTGTGGGGCCTATGGTCTCCGCGGACAACAGCGTCGTCAGCGAGTTCACTGGGCGTTGGAACAATTTGAGCTTCAGCCGTTTGCAAATCTTCCGAGCGGTCAACTTCCGGGCGGTTACAAACAGCGCCTGGCGATGGCCGTGGCATTGGTACATGAACCAGCGATTTTATTTCTCGATGAACCTACAAGCGGCGTAGACCCGCTAGCGCGGCGCGAATTCTGGCAGAGGATTACGGCGTTGGCTGCGCAGGGCGTGACGGTCATCGTCACCACACACTTTATGGAAGAGGCCGAGTACTGCGATCGCGTGGCAATTCTTGATGCCGGTAGAATCCTAGCGCAGGGCACGCCCGGAGAGTTGAGATCGCAGGCTGAAAGGTCGATCAACAGCGAGTCGACGATGGAGGACGCGTTCATCGCGATTGTCGAAAAAGCGCGTCGCGGTTCGTCGAACGGTAATGAAGAACAGTTGAAGCAAGCCAAAACACCGCTACCGGTTGACTTCGGTTCGCATCCCGACTGGATGCGTCCCAAGGGCCGCCGCGTTTGGGCACTGGTTAAAAAGGAATCGCGACAAATGGTGCGCGACGCCAGTAGCATTGCGATCGGCATTGTGTTGCCAGTAATCCTGATCTTACTCTTCGGCTATGGACTGTCGCTCGACGTCAGGAACATTCCGCTGGCAGTGGTGATGGAGGAGCCCTCGCCAGATGCCATCGACTTAGCGGCTGGATTTGAGTTATCGCCATATTTTGAGCCGGTAACCACGACGGCCATGCCCGAGGCAAGGCGAATGATGCGGGCGCGGAAAGTGGATGCGATCGTGCGCATCCAGTCGGACTTCGGCCGCGATTTGAGCCTCGGTGATGCCAAGGTGCAGATTCTGGTTCAGGGAACCGACGCCAATCGAGCGCGCATCATCCAGGCCTACGCTCAGGGGGCGGTGGGGCGCTGGTCGGCCCGTCGCGGTGCCCAGGGCCAAGTCACGGTCGCAGGACCGGTTGCCGTTGCCGACCGACTCTGGTTCAACGCGGCCAACGAGAGTCGCTATTTCCTCGTGCCCGGCCTCATCGTGCTAATTATGACGCTGATCGGCTCCTTCCTGACCACATTGGTGATGGCCCGCGAGTGGGAACGCGGCACGCTGGAGGCTTTGTTCGTGACTCCCGTGCGAGCAGGCGAGATCCTGTTGGGCAAGACGATTCCTAACTTCGGTTTGGGAATGATCGGCCTCGTCTTGTGCGTCGTAACTGCCAAGTTCTTGTTTCATGTACCGTTGCGTGGGTCGATTTGGCTGTTAACGGCTAGTTCAATGTTGTATCTCGTCGTGGCCTTAGCCCTGGGGCTACTGATTTCAACGGCGGTCAAGAGCCAGTTCGTCGCTAGTCAGATCACGATTTTGATCACGTTTCTCCCAGCGCTGATGCTCTCAGGATTTCTGTTCGATTTGCGAAACATGCCCGCCTTCGTGCAAGCGATTACGTACATCGTGCCGGCTCGATATTTCGTAGCGGTGCTGCAAACCGTCTTTCTGGCCGGGAACGTTTGGCAGGTTATCTTACCCAGCCTCCTGGTTCTGGCGCTGATAGCTGTGGTATTGCTTACGGTCGTGCGGTTGGTGACGCAAAAGAAACTGACCTAGAGGATCGTTGCATGTTCGAATCTCTCGCCCGGGTGCTGTCGCTTACGCTCAAGGAATTACTAACCAATGTCAAGGATCCCCGCGGACGCTTTACGCTATTTGTGCCACCGATGATGCAATGCCTGGTGTTCGGCTATGCCGCGACCTTTAACCTGAGCCATGTTCCCTATGCCGTGCTCGACCGGGATCGCAGCCCAGCGTCACAGGAATTGCTGGCGCGGCTCGACGGATCGCAGATCTTTCGCCGCGTGGCCGATCTGGAGCAGGCGGCCGACATCCAGCGTTATATCGATCAGCGAAAAGCGCTCCTCGTCTTTCAGATCGACGCCGATTTCGAGCGTCGACTGCAGCTCGGTGAAATGTCTGACGTGCAGGTCATTGCCGATGGTCGCAACTCAAATACCGCTGGCACTGCCCTTAGCTACGTTGACGCCATCGTGCAGGGTTTCAACTCGGACTGGAGAAGCACACATGGCTTGCCCGCTATGCCCGTTCAAGTGGAAATGCGAGCCTGGTACAATCCAAATCTGGAGACTCGCTGGAACATGGTGCCCGCCATGATTGGCACGCTGACGATGCTGCAGACTCTTTTGCTGACGGCATTGTCGGTGGCCCGCGAACGGGAGAATGGCACTTTCGACCAAACACTGGTCACACCTATTCGACCCTTTGAATTGCTGGCCGGCAAGGCATTGCCGTCGATTCTAATTGGCATGGTGCAAGCCACTACAATCCTGCTTGTGGCTCAGCTTTGGTTTCACATTCCGTTTGCAGGATCCTTCGCGACGCTCTATGTCGGATTTACTCTGTTCCTATTGGCGGCGGTCGGCATCGGCCTTCTGATTTCATCGGTCGTGGCCACGATGCAACAGGCACTGCTATTCACGTTCGTGTTGGTGCTGCCGTTCACGCTGCTCTCGGGCTTTACCACGCCAATAAGTTCGATGCCCAAACTTTTGCAAACGTTCACGCTTATCAATCCATTACGATATGCCATCGATCTGACACATCGGACGTACCTGGAAGGAGCCGGTATTCACGATCTGGTGAGTGACTATTGGCCACTAGCCGTGATCGCGACCATCACGCTCTCGGGAGCCACCTGGATGTTTCGGCACCGGCTGGTTTAGGATGGTACGCGATGTGGTCCGCGTACCGTTGCGTCGTACGGCGTTGCAAGTAACAGATCTAGCGAGGGCACGCCTGCCAACGCTGCCTGGCTGTTTGCCAGTCGGTTGAGCGGACTCGAGCGAGCCGCCGGCGACCGACGCGGAGTTACCAACCATGTGTCGTTCGCTGCTGTTTTGTACGATGGTCTTTGGTTTCATTGTCGGGCGCGGCGCGGGCGGAGGAGCGAGTGTCACTGGTACCTTCGATAAGCGTCGTCGGCGAAGGGGAGGTTCAGGTGGCGCCCGATCAGGTGAACGTGACGGTGGGTGTAACCACATAGGCGAAAACTGCGGCCGAAGCAGTCACGGCGAACTACGAGCGAATGGCCGAGCTAATAAAAACTCTTCGTGCTCATGACGTCTCCGACAAACGCGTGCAGACGGCGCATTTCCACGTCAGCCCGCAGCAGGTCTACGATCGAGACGGCAAGCAGCCGCTGAAAGTCGTTGGTTACACAGTGACAAATCAAGTTAGCGTTAAGATGCTGGAGGTTTCCCGCATCGGCGCAATTCTTGACGCGCTCGTTCAGGCCGGTAGCAACCAGATCCAAGGCGTCAGCTTCTCGGTCGCCAATCCGAAGCCGCACTGGGACCAGGCACGCCGCGAGGCGATTGGTGATGCCAAGCATCGTGCGGAGTTGTACGCCAACGCCGCCGGTCTGAAACTCGGCAAGCCCCAACTGATTCAAGAGCAGTCCGCATCGGTGCCGCGACCCATGTTTGCCCAACCGATGCGCGGAGTCGCGGCTGCCGCCGAAGTTCCAATTGCCCCAGGTGAACGGTCGATTTCCGCGCACGTCACGGATACGTACAGCATCGCGGAATAACAGGCAGTCGTTTCCAGCGGCGTCACTCGGTCGAAGTGGGTTTGTTGCGTCTTCCCAGTTCATGTTGCGCCGCAATTGCTGCTGGCCGGGCACCTTTGAATTGATGCATTACGCGAGCGAGCTTTTCCTTCGCTTCGGTGGCCTGCGGGGACAGATGGGCGGGCTCAAGCGGTTGTCGTTCGGCAAGGTCCTCGGCAAGGTCATAGATTTGACCATCGCGATAGAGTTTGTAACGCTTGTTCATGGCAAATTCAAACGTTGGCTGGTCACCGCCATCGCGGGCGTACCAGCAATAAACCCACTCCCGCGGGTTGCCCTGTTCTCCACGCAATTGCGGTAGAAAACTACGGCCGTCAAGCGATTGGTTGCTCGAGACGTCAACGTCGGCGGCCTCGCAGATTGTTGGCAGAAAGTCGGTGCTGTCGATCAAATCGTCGAGTACCAGACCATCGGGTATCACACCGGGCCAATTGGCGATCAAGGGGACGTGCGTGCCGGCATCCTTGCTCGATCCTTTGCCTCCGATGACAACCCGATCTCCCAGTTTCGATTTGACGCCTCGCGTTGTGCCGTTGTCGCCGATTACGATCAATAAAGTGTTGTCGCGCACTCCGTTTTCGTCCAACGCGGCCACCAGTTTGCCGATCAGCTTGTCGGCGTAGGTCACCATATCGGCGAAATGCACAGGACTTTGCTGCGAGCGTTCGTTGGATGTCTTCGGGTCCCAATCCGGGCTGTCGGGCGTTGGTTGGAATGGCGCGTGAGTAAGGATCATCGGGTAGTAGAGAAGGAACGGCTGATCTTTGTGGCTGGCAATGAACTGGCGAGCGTATTCGTTTACGATGTCAGGACCGTACTTCCCCCCACTTAGATCGACGTGCTTACCGTCGATTTCCAAGCCGGCATTGGCGTAACGTGGTGGGCGGCGGTCGAGTTGCCAGAGGCAGTACCGGTCGAACCCAAAGTGCTCAGGCAACGTCATGTCGCGTCCCAATTGCCACTTGCCGGCAATACAGGTGGTGTAGCCAGCGTTCCGAAAAAGATTCCCGAAGGTGATTTGCCCGGGATCGAGGTGCCCAAAGTGCGTGTAGTTCCTGACGTTGTACTGTCCGGTCATCAATTCGCGCGTGTGGGCGTGCATAATGGTTGAACATGACAACGCAATCCCCGTGCACCACCAGCGGCCAGTTTGTCCAGGATGGGCGTGCGGTATGAGGTGCCGCCATCGGCGGCTACGCACTCATAACCGAAGTCGTCAATCATCACTAACACAAGGTTCGGTCGTGCGGCCGCCAACACGGCCGAGCCCCAAAAAGAGGCAACCAAAACAACGATGAACTTCAAGGTTGCTCGCCAAGTGTGCCACGTCATCGCCAACTCCTGAGGCAGGGTGTGGTGGTTCGGCAGAACGACTGTATGTCAGGCCAGCATCTCACTAATAAGTTCCATTTCCTTGCTGTCAATACCGGCGTGCTTGAGGTTCAGCTTTTCTCGACCCTCAATGCCCAGGCCGATCGCGATACCGTGTTTGATAAACGGGTTTTCCCACACGGAATAGCGCTGTAGGCGTCGCTCGGTTCCATAGCGCTTCAGCACGGCCACGCCGGTGGCATCTGCGGCCACGCGATCGCGGCTGGCCACAATCAGATTCGGGTCGACCGTATCACCGTGCGAAGGGCCGCCGAACACAAAGCTCTTCGTGCCGTCAAGAATGTTCAAAGCCGGTGTGATACCCAGGTTCAGTTCTGCCACGCGGTTAACCAGCGGTTCGGCCTCGGCAATGTCCTGCGTGCGACCCGCAGGTCCCAGACGCCGACGACTTCCTGAGGCCTTCTGGTTGAACAAATTGCTGTCGCCCTTGAACGCCGTATGGAACTCGCGGCGAGTGCGATGATGGCTCATGCCGACGAAGGCCTTCATCGACATCGTGAACCAGGCCTGAAAGTGGGTCTTGATCACTGGCACGTTGATTACGTGATCGACGGCAAACAACAATTCGGCCATTTCGAATCCGTTGGGCCAGTTCTCCGCTTTCTCAGGCTTGACCCTTCGCCACATCTCGGTGCCTTTTCTCCCAAGTCGTTCAAGTTCGTCCTCGCAATCCTCCAGCCCGACGGCCACGACCGGAGCCTTGATGTCGCTCTTGGCCTGTTCCACTGCGTCGATCTGCCCGACCTTTTTCATGACGTCAACCGTCTTGGGGGTCTTCGTGTCGAATACCGGCGAGAAGCTGCGATCGGCGACGATGATTCGCTTGGGGCCTCGTTCGGCCGCGAGTTTGATCGTGGCATAGAGCACCTCGGGGCTGGTAGTGGTCGGGTTGGGGACCGCCCCCGTCACATTTGGCTTAATAAGTACCGTTTGGCCCTCTTTGATGAAGTCCATGCCACCGGCCAGATCCACGGCGCGGCGAACAGCTTCTTCCATGTTTGAACCACGAGCAATCCCTACCTCGGCACTCGCGGGACCGGCTGGATGGTCTTCACCGAAGGCCAGTTTCGGCAGCAGCAATCCGGTGGAAAGTCCTGCAGCGGCCAGCGACGCGCTACCGGCCTGACGTAAAAAACGGCGACGGTGCGGGCAAAGATGCGAATGCGACATGATCGAGCCCTCGCAGATTCTTAAAAGTTGATTGATTGGTCTTCCTGATTCGGCCGCTTCCCATCGCGCCTTCACTACTAGTCGGGATGAGCTTGCAGCCATTTCTCCATTTGACCACGCAGCGTTTCCACCCGCTGATTCAAGTCCGAGGCTTCTTTTGGGGAAATCTCATTCGAGGTGTGCACCAGCGTCATGGTCTGGCTACGCAACTTGGCCACGTCTGCTTGAAACTTCTCGGGGAGCGGGTTCACTGCTTGGATACAACGACGGCGAACCTTGCCCATGGCTTCCCATAAACGGTCATTCTGTTTGACGACCGAAAGCAGATGGGGGAAGTCCTGTTCGGCGTTCTCGTGGCAATCGCCACACATGGCTTCCAATTTGAAGTCGGCCGGCACGTTGCCGATGTCGTGGTTCCCATGGCAGTCGAAACAGAGAGGATATTCGGTGTTAATCCGCGTGCTAAAGTCCCAATGATGTGGACCGCCAGCGAGCACTTCCGCGGCATCGCTATGGCACTCGCTGCACGTGGCGATGTGGGCGCTCTTCTTGGTGCCGATGAAGTCCGAGGCCTCTTCGTGAGCCTTTACGTCGTCAACCGTATTTCCACCATGGCAGTCGTAGCAGGTCATCTCCTGTACGTCGTGCGCGCTGCGGACAAAGTTGACGACGGCGGCTGTCAACTCGCGTCCCGCCGTCAAATGACATGCAGCGCAATTGGAGCCGACCAGCGGTAGGGGGTGGTCTTTCGGCCAGTTCTCGGGCTTCACTAACTTTTTGACGGCCGGCTTGACCTCAGCCCGGCCCGCGGCAGCTTTGCGCGGGCGATCTTCTTCGGCGGCCGAGAGCAGGCCCCCGGCCAGGAAGAGCCCGACAAGAATGACGCTCGAGAGGAATGCCAGGACGAGTCGAAAACGGGCGAGCGTGGGAACGAATTCGCGGGTGACGACCAGGACGACTCCGGCCAAGACAACCGCCAGTAGAGCCAATTCCACAGAGACTTCCTCACCGTGCAGCGTGCCTGTTTGTAGTGATGGGGGAGGAGCAAGGTGACGAGTCTTAGGCTAATGAGCTCGGCTCTGTAAGTCAAGGAAACTTAGCTTGTTATGCCGTCAGGGCGTGGGTGCTCGAAACGCGGGCAAATCACCGTCGGAGCGATTTCCCAGTTGCTGCCAGAGCTTCGGGTCGATATCGCCGGCGACGAATTCCACACGACCGTCGCCGAAGCCGGCATTCGCCCCGCTGGGATGCGCGCTGGCGAAGCCACCAACGTAGAGCAGCACGGCGTTGGCATCTCCCGCGATATCCGACGGCGCGCTGTTGCCAGTCGCTTCGTCGCGCGAGTCATTCAGTCGCTCGCCCGTGTTGCGAAGCGTGGCACGAGTGCCCGACATCCACCCCAAATCGCCATCGAAAACTCTCTTCTCACTGACAAACAGGGTGTGCGACAGGCCGTCGCTGACGTCGTCGCGGCGAATTTGGCTGTTCAAGAACAACACGCCGTGATTGTCGGTGTCGATGGGGGCTTCGACGTCGTTGTGACAACCGGCATAATTCGACGCTCCCGGCACGTCGTTCGGCTCCGACGGACAAATCAGCACTTTCGGCCAATAGGCCCGTACGTCTTCGTTTGCTTTCGCGTAGACGCTTTCATCGAATTTGATTTTATCGTAGACGACTTGCTCATCGAGATATGGGAGCGTCTGAATGATCCAACCTTGATGCAGGCCCTTCGCTTCATTGCGAATCGGGCCATCGGGGTTAACCACTCCCGCGGGATACAATTCGTACGAGTTCTCGTAGCCTTGCAGCGCCAGCAGCACTTGAGCCAGATTAGCGGCACACATGTTGCGACGGCCGGCCTCTCGACTAGCCATCAGGGCCGGCAAGGTCATGGCGATCATCACGCCAATGATGGCAATCACGACCAGCAATTCCACCAGCGTGAAACCGCGGAGTGTTTTACGTTTCATGGCGTCGATTCCTTGGTTGGAAGGAGAATCGTTTGTTGTCTTCGGCGCGAGACCTTCTTGGGACCTGCGGTGACCAGCTCGGCCGTGACGGTGATCGCTCGAACTTGCGGGTTCCCATCGTCTCGTTGGACCGTGATCATTACTTTGGCGGGAGTTGCCAGGCCGATGTTCTCAGGACTCAGCTCCCAGGTTTCGCCGTCGTACTCGGCGTTCGTGGTCAAGCGGGTCGTTGCCCGGTTCAAGCCCGATTCGGCCAGATACTCTATTTGCAATACGTTTTGTTGCGTTCGGACTTGTTGTCGCTCCAGTGCCAGCAAGCGTAGCCAGACACCCGCCAACATGGCCACCAGCGTCAAGCAACCCAAGATCGTAAAGATCAGGATGCCTCTTTGATCGCAAATCTTTTTCAAGTGTATGGTCATGGCTAACTACGGCGTCGTTGGTGTGGCCGCGTTTCGCAGTACTGCCAGGATTGAAAACTGGGCGCTTAGTGCGTTGTCTTCAATACTTGGGTGCGCCAATTTTCCGATCGACAAGGCAACCTGTTGACGATCTGCTTCGAGATTCCAGGCGAGCGGCCGCATGCCCGGTAGCAGGAAGCGTTCGCGCCGCCGAACTTTGTCCCCCTCACCTTGAGTGCGTTCGATTCCCCCGGGAATGATTTGATAAATGATCGTGTGATTGTCGCCGTGGTTCAATACAAGCTGGCGTTCGTCAGTTTCGAGCTCATTGATCAAGACGTTGGATGCGGTGTGGGCGTCGCGGCGGAACTGCTCGCCGAAGCGACCAAGATTTGTGACGGTCTGCAGATGTTCCTGGGCCGCACGGTTCGATTGCAGCATGCGGGCAACCGAGATTCCGAGCGCACTCACCAGCGCCGTGGCGATGACGATTGCCAGCATTACCTCAACCAGCGCAATCCCGGTTCGCGGGTGTTTCATGGCGAGGTTCCTTTTGAAGCATCTTCTGGGGTGGTTTTCTCCTCCTCCACCAGCGAGCCTTTCTTCGGCGATTTGGCCTCCGCTTGCCGGGCCGGCTTCGCCGAATCGTAGGCAAAATACGTCAGCCGAACTGGTGGCTCACGGCGACCGCCGCGACCCTTCCATTGGATTTCGACCCGGACTCGTTTGGCTGTCAATTCGTGGGGTTCTTCGACAACAGTGAACATGGTCTTCACGTCGGGCAGTAGCCTTGCAATGCCCGGAGAAACCTCGATCGCCGCAAGCTTCTCGTCCGTCAACTGATCAAAGGGCACTACCGAGGCCTGTTCGACAAGGTTCGCGGCTGCTTGCATGGCAATCGCCCGTCGTTCGACGTGTCGCCTCTCGATCGCAGTCAGCGACAATAGCTGAATGCAAAGCGCAAGTAGGACTGCCAGCAGTCCGCAGGCAGTGAGCACCTCGATGAGAACGATTCCGCGGCGTTCCATGGATCGGTCCTAGGAAAGACTGATGATGAGGTTTACGAGCGGCAGAAAATAAGCCACGACGATCAAGGCGACCGTCAATCCCACAAGCGCCACCAGCAGCGGAAATGCAAACTCTCCGAAGAATTTGAGTCGGAATTCGGCCCGTCGCTGCAGGCTGTCGCCCAGTTCGGCCAATGCCCAGGGAAGGTTGCCATTTCGCTCGGCGGCTGCGAGCACGGCCAACTCGCCGTCGCTTAACATGCGGCGTTGCCGCAGACTTGCCTGCCAGGTCGAGCCCATCTCCAGATCGCGCAACGTGGTTCGCAAGCGGCGACGCATCCAGGCGTGGGGATGCAAGCGCGCCATCGACTCCAGTGTAGATGACAACGATTGGCCTCGTTGCGTAACGAGCGACAGAATTCGCAACAGCGGCGCAAGTTCCACCCAGCGTGCAACTCGCTTCAAGCCCGGTAGCCGTGGCTGCAAAGTCCCCCGCCACTGAAGCCAAAACAAGATTGCCAGAAACGCAAGCGCAAGTGCGACGAAAGGCAACCACGTCCAGTTCACGACAGTGATCATCATGACGGTCAATGGCGGCAGGCTCGTCGAGAAGTCGTCAAAGATTGCCACGAACGACGGCATAATCTTGATTTGCATAAAACTGATGAGCCCCAACGCCACGGGCAGGAAAATCAAGAGCCAGACGACGGCGGCAGGCATTAGCGGCCGACCCGTCCCGCGGTTCCCGCGCGTAGCCCGCAAGGCACCGAACAAGTCGCCGGTATCCGTGCCGACGCGAATCGCCAGCCGGGCTTCCGGGGGCAGCGCCCCCTTGGTCCAGGCCAAGGCTTCGGCCAGGTCGGCTCCGGCGGCCAGTTCGCGAGCAAGTTGCCGGGCCGCAAGTGCTACGCTTCCCCTTTGCTCGTCCGCAAAGGCTAGCGCCATGGGGGCGAGCGGCGCGTGTCGTTCAGCGGCCAGTGATAGGGTGGTCCACAATTCCTGTCGTTGCATCTGTCGATATCGCCAAGCGCCGCGAATCCAGGCGAACATGAGCAACAGCCAACCTAGCCATCCGACGACGGTAACGAGGATGCTACCTACCAAGAGTGCCCCAGCGATGAAGGTGATCCCGATGTACCGGGCCACAAGCGCCACGATCTCCGTCGCGTCGCTACGCGTGCGAATCGCGCGTCCCAAGAGCAGCAAGGTCAGCCCCACGACCAGCACGCCGACCACGATTCCTGCCAACAAAATGGGCTGCTGAGACGATTCGGGAGCGTTCAGATAGTCGCCGCTGAGACTCACAATGAAACTGGACATTAAGCGAAACACGCCGGCCGCCACAAACACCGCGCTGGCCGCGATCAGTGAGAAAACGATGGCCGGAAAGACCGTTCGCAAAAACTGCAATCGCAAGTCGAACCGATCGGAAAACGTTTCGGCCGCCGCCCGCATGGCCGCCGGAAGTGGGCCGCGTTCTTGGCCCCAGGCTGACCATTGGGTGAGCGTGTCCGGAAAGTTGCCCTGAAAGTGAAGTGCGGGAGCAAGTGCCGAACCTCGTTCGACCAGCGAGACCGCCTGAGTTGATGCTCGGCGAAGCGCGGGGTCACGGATGCCGCGCGCCGTCAGCTGCAGGGCCTCCGGCAGTGTAAATCGCGCATCGACGAACTCGCCCAGCAATCCCGTGAAATCGGCGAGACCACGATCGCGCCAGCACGGGCCAATGAGTGGTATGAGCGTCAAGAGTCGACTGAGCCCCGCCGTTCCGCGAAAGAGCCACACAGTGACCAAAACAATCATCCCGGCCGCTAACAATCCGGCCAGGATCCACGGCACCCACGCTGCAAATATTGGAAGCGAGAATCCGAGATAGTCGGTGGCGTAGCTGCCGTCGTAGGGTTCGTTGAGAACTGCAATAACTTGTGGAAGAACGTTCATCGTGACAAACAGCAACCACGCGAACAACATCGCTAGCAGCAGCAAAGGATAGGCCACTGCCTGACGCAGTCGCCGACTCATGTCATCGATCTTCTGCTCATGTTTCAGTAGCCGTTCCAGCGCGTTCAGACAGTCGACCGGAGCGGGCCGCGGTCACGAGTAGGCGTCGAATGTGCTCGGGTAAACTGCTGCCAAGCGATTCCAGCGACAGCTCGAGTGATTGACCTGATTCCAGCCGGGCCACGAGGTCATCGATCACGCGGCGCAACTTCGCGGACGAAACGTCCTGGGCCAACGCTTGAAGCGTCCCGCCGAGAGGGAGCCCGGTTTTCGAAAGTTCGGCAAGGTAACCAGCCAATTCCACCGCGTCGGCCGATGAAAGCGAGGGCAAGTCCGCGATACCGGTTTGTTGGCACTCGGTCAGCCGACGCGCGGTAAGCAGTTCCAACGCGGATTGCCAATCGGCCGCCTCGACCACACCCGAGACCGGCAGGCCTTGCTCGTTTACGGCGGTGTATTGGAACTGCGTCATGGGTGGATACGCATCGAAGAACCGGTGGTTTGGCCAAATGCCTCTAGCAACTGCGTGAACGGAACGAAGAACGTCAGGCAATAGATCACGCCGATGGCCACGCCAAGTGTCAATACCATCCACACGGGCAACCAATCGCGGAGCCAGGTGACGTCGCGCTCTACGCGGCGTCGATCGTTTTCGGCGGCGCTGCGGGACATCGAAACCAGCGTTTGTTGGCGGGCGCCACTGGCAATCAACAGCCCCAATACCGGTGGCAACTCCAGCGCTTTCAATTGTTCGGGCAACGGGGGTTGTCCGGCCTCCAAGCGAGCGGCAACGTCGCTCGTCACACATGTCATCCGGCGGTCGTGCGTGCAGCTTGCCGCCAGTCGGACAGCTGCGGGTAGCGGTACGTGGTGCTCCAGCAACAGCCCGAAGATCTCGGCGAGAGACGCCGCGCGTGCCCGTCGCATGGCACGACCTGCGAACGGAATGAATCGCCAAATGCGGTCCGAGGCAATGACCAGCGATTGTCGACTCCGAAGCCACCAGATGACGACCACGACCCACAGTAGAAGCGGAGGCAGGGTGGCAAAAGGCACAGCGCGGTCGGTCGCCGGAATGGGAATGCCGGCGGTGGCCAGCTTGCCTGCGCCGGCGAGTCCAACCAGATACTCCGGCGGCCGAGCCTCGTACACGGTCACGAATGCCGGCAATACGATGACGAGCAACAGCAAGAGCAACGAATACGCCAGCGTCACGAGCAGCAGCGGGTAGATCATAGCCAACACGACGGCGCTTTGCAGCTGCTGGATGCGACGCGCGCTTTCGGCCAGCGATTCAAGCGCGGCCGGCAAGCGACCGGAGCGAAGTCCGGCGGTGACCACTGCCCGATAGACGGGCGGAATCTTCAGCGAGTCGTCGGCCAACGCATCGTCGAGGCTCCGTCCACGGGATACGGACTCGCCGAGCCTGGCTACAGTGGAACGCAACGGACCAGATAGATCGCGACTCCAACTGGAGAGACCCAGTTCGAGAGGCACGCCCGCTCTCACCAAACTTGCGATCTCGTCGTTCAATACGACCAGATCGTCCAACGACATGCTCGTTGCCACGGAAACGCTCCCGAACAGGACGCGTTCGGCCGCTCCTCTGTTCGACGCCGGGGCGGCGCGGCACGCAAGGCTAGAATAGGATGCCCGTAGTATAGTCCCCCCGCAAGCGCAATTACCAGACTCAATCCCGATTCGGCCTGCCCGATTTTGGACTGGAAAAGCCCAATACGCGACGGATTTCCGCCGGGCTGGTCTCACCGCTTTCCACCGCGGCGGTGGCCCGACTCCAGCGGTCGACCATGCCGGCTGCCAGCGCGTGGGCTTCCAGCGTGGCGAGTTCGGCTCGCGCCAGGATGGCCTGCCCCAGTCCGTCGTCATCCAACGGCAGCATCTCGGCCAAGACCATCCGTCCCCGATACCCGGTGCCGCCGCATTTTCGGCAACCCACCGCCACGTGGGCTTGCCGAACGGAAAGTCCAAGTGTGGACTCCTCGTCCGTGGCGGGTTGCGAGCAGTCGCAGAGGCGGCGCACGAGCCTCTGAAACAGGATCGCCAGTATGCCGCTGCGCAGTGCGTAAGGTTCCAACCCCATGTCAAGCAGGCGGCGGACTGCCGCGGCCGCACTGCCGGCGTGAAACGAGCTGAGCACCAGCTGTCCGGTCAACGATGCTTGCAAAGCTGCCTCGGCAGTGGGACGGTCGCGAATTTCGCCCACCATGATCACCTCTGGATCCTGTCGCAGCACGCTCCGCACGGCCGTGGCCAAATCGAAACCGGCCGTCTCGTTGACCTGCGACTGCGAGATCCCGTGGATTGCCATCTCGATGGGATCTTCGAGCGTTACGATGCTGCGTGGGACGAGGGCGTGATCGACCAATTCGTTCAGGCAGGCATAAAGTGTCGTGGTCTTGCCGCTGCCGGCCGGACCGGTGATCAGAATGGCGCCGGACGTTTCGGCCAGCAATTGGCGCAGCGCCCAGGATCTCGTTGGGCAGTTGCAGGTCGTCTAAATGACGGAACCGCGAAGTCCCGCTGAACAATCGGACCACGGCCCGCTCACCATGCAGCGTGGGAAAAGTACTGACTCGAACCTCGAAATCGTCGTCGATTCCAGCTCCGCGGATACGTCCTTCCTGCGGCACGTCACTACGATACGTGAGCAGTTCGGCCAGGACTTTGAGCCGCGCTATGACGTTGGCCGCAACGCCAGGAGGAAACGTGCCGACGGGCGACAAGACACCGTCGACGCGGAACCGCACCGCCAGCCCGTCGGGCGTCGGTTGCAGGTGTATGTCGCTTGCCGCCCGACGTCGTCCCTCGGCCAGGATCAATTCAACGAATCGGGTGGCGTATTGTCCGTCCCGGGGATTGAGCGCGGTGAGTTTGCCGGCCAACTCGTCATACACGGTAGATGCCTCTTTGCGAGCTATTCCCAGATGCCTTCGGGAATCGGCTTGGCTTCGACGATTTCAATCGTCACTTTGTCGGGGCCCTCGACCAGGAAGCTTTTGAGCTTATATTGTTCCTTCTCGGTAATGGGCTCGATGATCTTCGCGCCGGCCGTCTGCATGCGGTTGTAGACCGGCTGAATGTCTCGGTAGGAAAAGCCGACGCGGTCGATGGGGCGATTCCTTGTGGGCTGGATTTCTCGAAGCGGGTCGTCAGGCCACCACGGTGGCGAAGGTGAAACGTCGGGTTTGCCGAAGAAGATCATCGTGACGTTGTCGCATTGGATAACGTTGATCCAGATGTCGGCCAACGTTTCCATGTTCCCTTTCGGTTTTGGACGGTGCGCCAGTCGGGGCTTGAGTCCCAAGTGCTTGGCGTACCAGTCGGTGGTCTCGTTCACATCGTCGCAAAAGAAGTGCACATGGGCGAAACGATGGTGCCCCATGGTATTGATTTCGATGAGTTCCTGATCCGGACCGCTAATATACATATAGAAGTTGTCGCGGCCTGGTAGCGGAGAGAGCGGTGTATGAATGGTCACGTCGTGGCGCTTCCACCACTCGTATTCATGTTTCACGTCCACGCCACCCCAGCCAATGTGCCAGATGCCGGTGTTCAATTTACTCGCGGGCGGCTGTTCCACCTTGTTGAGCAGTAGGAATGACCGTTCGGTAAACAGCGCGTCGGAGACTCCGCGAAACTTGACGGGCGTGGCACCAAACACGCGGCTATAAAACTCGATCGATTCCTTTGGGTTTGTGACGTTGAGCTGCACATGATGAAAGTGCGCGGGTTCGACGGCGTTCGACTGGGCATGACTGCCTCCGAAAAAGCATGCGGCCGACAACAGTTGGAAGAAGATTTGCCCACGCCGGAACATCGGAGGATCTCCAGAACCGAGAACGAACACGCACTGGCACTATCGCACGCGCGTCGGCAAGCGATGCGCTCCAACGGTTACCTCAAATATAACCAGGCGCCGCCAGGCACGCACGCGGAATAGGCGGCCTGCATGGTAATTACGGGACCGCAAAACATATTTGCCATGGTCCGCGCGGAAGTTAGTAAGAAACGCGAAAGCCACTGACGGCTACCGAGGTGTTCGGCAGGCGAGTGCCGTCGGCGTCGCCGATGTAGGCCAGAACAGTGTGGTTGCCTGGCGAGAGGTTGAAGAAGCCGCCGTCGATATAGTTCGTGATCGGCGCTCCTTCATCGAGTTGAACGTAGACGTGCTCGTTCGCAGCCAGCGCGCCGATTACGTTGTACCTCACACGGAGATAGGAAGTCGTGACCACCGCGTTGTTCCAGGGCGTGACCAACACCACCCGTGGAACGGCCGGAGTCTGCTGAATTGGCGCCACTAACCCGTTGATCTCAGGGCGGGACGCTTTGGCGCCGGCCGGCGCAATTGTCCCCGCCAGCGCGATTCCATACTTGGTCCAGTTCTGAGCGTTCGTGAGCCCGGCCTCGGGAGAACCCACATCGCCCCAGTTGCGGCTCCCCAACAGCGTCATATCGGTTTGCGGCAGCACGTACCCCGCATTTTGTTCTCGATAGAATACCTGAAAATTATCTCCTGGCACCTGGTTGTAGTCGTATACGCGGACGATGCTCGTGTGCGTGTAGTCCAAGTTGTCCCCGTGAACGCGCATCCAGATATTGGCGGGTGGATGAATTGCACTGAGCGGATAAGGGCCGTCGGGAAGCTGAGTGACCAGCTGGAACTTAACGTTGCGCACCTCCAGCACATTACCGTATGACGGCATGGTGTCGTGCCCGGGTTGCACAACAATGTTGATATAGTTTTTCAATGTCGACGTTGAGATCTCCGTTGGGCGTTCAACTCCGGCCTGCGTGGCGTCGTCGGTGGGGGCGATGATGCCAAGATACATGCCCTCGATTCGCGAGTTGCGGATAACGACGTCGTAGTTTTCGTACGGTTCGAAGTCCATTCCCACCGCGCCGCTGTCGTTGCGGTCGCGCGCTTTCAAGTCTCCCAGAATGAGCACGTGGTCGAACGTGAGTTTGCTGGTGTGGTACGCCCACACGCCCGTCATGACATTCCAGGCCCGGAAGTTGTAAACGAGCGTGATGGGCTGGTTCGCAAGCAAATCGTCGCCCGAGGTGTACGCGGCCCAAAGTCCGAAGTTCGTCCAACCGTAGGTTGTATTGTTGAGGAACAGCGTGCTGGGAACCAGGTCTCCGGCTACCCTCTGCGCGGGATCGCGAACGTTTGCGCCGCGAAACAGGGGCAGGTTCGGTGCGTCCAGGTTATAGCCGTCAAATACAAAACCGGCATACGATGTGTCGACCGCTACGTTTCCGACGATCGTATTGCCGCCACGACGAAACCAGAAGCCTGAACCTCCCCGGCCGTAGTCGCCCACATCGGTGCCAGACTTTCCATCTTGGCGCGTCCCGAGCACGCGTATCGCGATGTTATCGCGAAAGATATTGCCGATTTCTGATCCTGCTTCCGTGACGTAGCCGGCGCCTTGCGCCATAGACGACATTTCCCTCGACCAGGCCGAAGCTGGTTCCATGCACGTCGACGGCCCATTTGCGCGAATTTTCGATCGTATTGCCAACGAGCTGGAACTGATAGCCGGTGTTTGTGGCATTTACAGGGCCCATCAAGTGATGGAAATGCACGGCATAGCGGGCAATCTGGTTCGTGCCGTAGTGCGTGACGTTGCCGTTGGCGTCGAACGTGGTATTGTCCAGAGGCTGAAACGCGTCGGTTCGTCCTAAATCGAGGAAGCGGGCATATTCAATGTTCACGTCGGCCCGGGCGGTAAACAGAGTGTGCCCTCGCGTTCCGTTGGGGTTTTCAGAGCGGATAATGATGTTGCGGTTAAGCAAGGCCACGTGTGGCATGAGTTGTAGTTGCCCAGTCATATCGCGGGCACCAAGGTGATCGTATTTGAGCGGATCCTTCAGCAGCACGACATTGCCGACGACCCGATCGATTACGACCTCCTCCCATTGCCCGGGCAGCGGTCCGTTCGCGAAACTGTCTGCCTGCGATGCAGGTACCTGTCGCGAGTCGGGAAGCACGAGCGTATCGCCGGGTTTCCAGTCGGAGGAAGCGTCGGATAGCAGCAGGAGTTTCGAGCCGGCCAGCGGTTCGGCGGCGAGTTGCTGCCACGTCTCACTGAGCGCCGCCCCTTGAATGCGCACGGTGCCCAGGCCGATCAACCCCGTGCCAAATTGACGCGGATCGTTGGCCAGATCAATTGGTTTGTCGGCGATGACCAGTTCGGCCGTTACGCCCGCGCTGACGGGCGATATGGTGCTGCCGATCTGCAGCAAACCGCCCGGCATCACGGTAATATTGGCGATCACCATGCGCGTATTCGTGGTCGTACTGAAAATCAGCGATCCGCTAATCTCGAGACTGTCGAGCTTGGTATTGCTCTGCGCAGCATAGAAAACAGTTCGACCTGCGCCGATCGAAATGCGGTCGCCGGCGCCAGGTAGTCGCCCCGCAGACCACATCGACGGGTCGTTCCAATTGCCACTGCGAATCGCGGTGATCGTGGGATTGGCCGCAAAACGCGGAATGATGTCCATGGCCGTGCGGATCTCGGTCGCCGTGATCGTTACGCCGTCCTGGCTCATATCCGCGGCCAACGGTCGGGCGAGGTCGTCCGTCGCCGATGGCGCAACCGCCGTCGCAGTCAGTGCAATACGCGATTCGAGGTCTTCGGAGTGACACTGCCGCGCGGTGGGACGTGCTCCCTTGCGCCGCCAAAACAAGCTAGGCTCGGAGTTCATGGTCGTATTAGTCGCGCAACAATGGCGCGATGAGAAAAGAGTTTTGCCCCCAAAGAGAACGGCACGAAGAAAGCTGGTGTCCGCGAACACCAATACTCTGTTCCGCTCTAGCCGCCCGGGCCTGGAGAGATTAGGTCAGGCGTGCCGCCGCCCCTCATCTGATTCTTCGAATGTAACGGATTCGCTGGCTCGATTGCCAGTGGAATTTGGTTGGCTGCGTCCGCATACCCCTCATCTGAACCAGCACTCCTTTTCCAGGCGGTGGCGACTGTGCCGCGCATCATTGGCAGTCGTAGCAGCGCGGAGGTTGCCTCGTAACCAGGTTCTCACAGTGACGTGCTGTTGTCATTGGCGTTGCATGCTGACCTCGGCGCTAAGTTCATCATGGTTACCCTGTTGTTTGCTACGGCACGGAGTGCCGCACGGAAACGAAGCATGCCGCACGTCACTAAGTTGGTTTAAGTGACTCTACCGCAGAGGCTTACGGAGCCCCTTCCGTCGTGCGAAATCCACCCTGACACCTATCTCCGATCTTCTTATACTGGCCGCGCTGCGGGTCAATCGTTGCAACGACACGCGGCAGTTCACACGCACCGGGCTGTTGGCCTGCCATGGTCAACTGGTACATGGGCGATCAATCTGGAACGCTATGAGTCAGCTTATGGATGGCTATCTTTTCACCACTAGACGCCTTATTTGTTGCGGACTCGCTGTTGCGCTAGTCGCGAGCCCTGCATATAGCGGTCAAGTTGGACCCGAGATCGGGTTGCCCACGCTGGCCAAGCAGGAAGCGAAGCGCGACGCCGCGCAGGTCGATGCGGACGCGGCCGCAACGAAGCAGAAACAGGCTAACGACGAAGCAGCGCTTGGCGGCGCGAACCAAAAACAGACCGGCGATCGACTTACGTTTGCCCAGATGTGGGAGTGGGCCAAGAATCATGGTCCGACCACCGAAGACATCCTGCGGATCGTGGGGATTCTGGTAGCCACGCTCGCGGTCTACGTCGTCATTCAGCGTAGCGGCAAACACCTGGTCAAAGTGGTTGCCCGCGGCGGCCGACGCGGCTCGGTACGCGAGCGCGAGAATCGCGCGGTGACTCTGGTTGGCGTGTTTCAAAATATCGCGTCGCTGGTGGTGCTGGGCGGAGGCGCGCTGATGGTCTTGGAACAGTTGGGGATTTCCATCGTACCGCTGATGGGAGGTGCCGCCGTGCTCGGCTTGGCAGTCGCTTTCGGCTCCCAGAATCTGATCAAGGACTACTTTTCCGGTTTCATGGTGTTGCTCGAGGACCAGTACGGAGTTAATGACGTCGTCAAGATCGGCGACATATCCGGCGCTGTCGAGCAGATTACTTTGCGGATGACCGTGCTTCGCGACCTGGAAGGTACCGCGCATTTCATCCCGCACGGAACGATAACAACCGTCAGCAACATGACACACACATGGTCGCGCGCTAATTGAGGTCGGCGTCGCCTATAAAGAAGACACCGATCGCGTCGCGGAGGTCATGCTTGCCGTCGCTGGCGAAATGCGCCGGGACGAGAAGTTCCGAGAATTCCTTCTCGAAGATGCTGAACTGTTGGGCGTCGACGCATTGGGTGATTCGGCCGTGTCCATCAAGATGATTATCAAGACCGAGCCGCTCAAGCAATGGGCCGTCAAGCGCGAGTATCTGCGACGCATCAAGCATCGCTTTGACGAATTGGGAATCGAAATTCCCTTCCCGCATCGCACCGTGATGCTGCGTCACGACGATCCGGAACAAGCGTCCGCGGACAAATCACCGTCGCAGTCTCCCTAGCAATTCACCGGCACCCGGTTTCCACCTTCGATGTCCGTTATTGGAGCGGCGGTAGTACGTCTGGCTCAATCTGGTAGCCGTCGGCCAGAGCGTTGGTCATGTTAAACAAGCTAGCGATGGCCAGCACTTCGCCGATTGCTTCGGTGGACAGGCCTTGCTTGCGCAGCGCGGCCGTGTGGGAGTTTACACAATACGAGCAACCGTTCGTTGCCGATACAGCCAATGCGATCATCTCACGAGTTGCCCCGTCGAGCGCCGGCTGGCGTCCGACTGCCTCGGGATGCATAAGTGACTTGAGTGTTGTCCAAACCAATTCCAGTTGGATCGGGTTGGTGGCCAGCACGCGCCACATATTGGGCACAAAATCAATATTCTTCGTTCGTTTGATATCGGCATAGATCTCGGCCACTTTACCGGTGGCCTGATCTTCGGAAATCGGTTCAACCGTGGCAATGCGGTGTTCGTCCATGTTGGGCCTCGTATGCGTCAGATCCGAGGATAGTGGTGGTTTCTCAGTCGTTGGGTTTCAGCAATCTGCTCACATACCCTTGATAGCGCTGGTGCGGAGCGTCCCCAGCTGGTTGGTTCCGCAACTCAGCCTTGAGTGGTTCCGCTTCATCGCCTAGTTGCTCCAGAGCATTGAGCGCCATGATCGCGGTGAATACCTCATGCTGACTCCAGTCGGCATGGTCTGCCAGAACCCGCACCGCCAAGTTTCGATCGGCGGGTTCCCCGAACCTTGTTAGCGCTTCGGCGGCCGTCACACGCACGTAGGGCGATGGATCCGCCAAGGCGGAAATCAGCGTACCATGCCCCGTTTGCACTCCGGCCCTGCCGCGCATCAGCAATCCCAATGCTGCCCAATACCGGACCGCGCTGTCTTGGTCTTCAAACGCCTTCACCAACTCGGGCGCGTTTTTCGGATCCAATCCGGATGCCGCTTCGGCGACGGGCAGAATCCGCTCGAGTGGATATTTCTCCGGCTCGCGGGCCATGTCGTACGGCGTTGTGCCCTGACTGCGGCTGTGAATCTCACCCTCGGGCAGAAAGCCAACGTCGCGGATTCTGAGTGCCAGGTTGCGTTGCGCTTCGCGAAGTTCTGCCAGCTTTTCGCTGTGCTCGGTGGAATCGGCGATGTTATGCACCTCGTCGGGGTCGTGCGTCAGATCGTAGAGTTCCTCGGGCGGCTTGGGTTTCCAGAAGGCATCTTGCGCGGCGGTCAGCTTCCCTTCGACGTGCAACTGGTGCCAGACTTGCGTCGTAGGCGTTTCAAACATGTAGGCCAGATACTGACCGTAAATCCGCTGAGGCATGTAGTTTCGCACGTACACGTACCGGCCATCGGTGACGCTGCGCACCATGTCGATCTTTTCGTCCATCCGTCCGCGAAAGCCGTAAATGTACGGCCGCGGCGGCGCGGCATGTTCGCCTAGAAACGCGTAACCTTGCATCCAATCCGGTGGTTTGATACTAGCGAGACTGAGCACCGTGGCGCAAAATCAACAAAGCTAACGAGTCGATCCGTCTTGCCGCCAGGGGCATAGTCCGCGGGGCGCAAAGCCTTGAACTTCTCGGGAATGTGTACCACCAGCGGCACCTGCAAGCCCAAATTGAAGGGCCATCGTTTGTTGCGAGGCATGCCCGAACCGTGGTCGGCAAAGTAGAACACGATGGTGTTGTCGGTAAGGCCTGCCTGTTCGAGCTCGGCCAAGTGTTGACCAGCATCGGCATCGGCCAGACTCACGACGTCGTAGTATTGGGCCCAGTCGCGGCGTACTTCGGGTGTGTCCGGGTGATAGGGCGGCACACGTACCTTGGCCGGTTCGTGCACGGGGGAATGCGGTCGCCGGCGGATCTGACTTTCGTGGCTCTTGGTGGAGTTGAATACGGCAAAGAACGGCTGACCAGCCGAGCGGTTTTTCCAGTGCGCTTTCCGAGATGATTCATCCCATACTTTGCCGGGCTGAGTCAGGTTGTAATCTTCCTTCGAGTTGTTGGTGCAATAGTAGCCCGCCGCGCGCAGTATTTGGGGAAACATCTGTTTGCCGGCCGGAAAAGGAACCATGCTGCGCATGTGCTGTCCACCGGTCGACGTTGCGTATAAGCCAGAAATCAGCGTGGTGCGGGCCGGTGCGCAGACGGGTGCATTCGACCAGGCTCGGGTGTAGAGGAGACCCCTGGCGGCCAACCCATCGACATGTGGTGTCGTGGCGTATTGGTCGCCATAGCAGCCCATATGTGGGCCGTGGTCCTCGCTGGTGATCCAAACGATGTTTGGTCGTGGCTCGTCGGCATGGACCGACAGCGCGGGCCGTGCCACGGCCAGAAGAAGCACCGTCAGTAGCAATCGCTTCATAACACGACCTCGATAATTTCGTCGTTTGTCGGTCGGGCAGTAAGCTGCTCCAGTCTTATTTCACGGCCAGAGTCCGGATCGAGCAAACGGACAGAGTACTGCCCAGCGGCGAAGACTGGAGGTTGATATTCTCCTGCTGGAATCCGCAGATTGTAAACAAGTTCGCCCGCCCGATCGTAAATCTGTACTACCGGCTCGCGAGATCCGGAGATCTTTAGAGTTGGCAGCCACGCCTGGGCCTGCTTTGTGCAATCGGTCACGGGATCGATTGTGACCGGCCAACCGGGAAACTGAGTGCCTGACTGCTGGGGATCGACTAGCAGCGGCCAGCACTCAACCGTTACTTGCCGAGACGGTTTGTCGAACCGCACCAGGGCCAGGCCAGCGGCTTTATCTCGCTCGACCTCGAGCAACGAACCTTCAAATCGTAGCGCGGGATTGGCGACGGCCAGCACCGTGAGTGGGTGCCCAAAATGGTCGATGAAATCGCCCGTATTAGTCAAGCGATCGTTCGCTCGAACGATGGCCTCGCCGCGCGGCTGGTACCAACGCGGATAGATGCTGTTCACGGCGGGACCAGCCAGCGCCGCGCCCGCATCGCCATGCGAATCGATGCCATAGCGTATGACGGCCGGCAGATGCTGATCTCCGGCGATGTGAAACGCCAGAGCCTTGCGAATTTCACGGAGCGCCTCATTGCGAGGAGTTTGCGGCCAGCCGTTGGCATCGTAGTCTGCCCGCAACACCTCGCGGTTGGCACCGTGGGTGGTGGCCATGGCAGTGAAGATCGTTTGGGAGATGACGGCCTTCATCCGCGCGCTGCGCCAGTCCTTCACCCACTCGTGCAGGAATTGCATCTGCCGCTCGCCGAGCAATACCAGACCCGGCAGATCGGCCGATTTCGGATCAAAATCGGGGTCGACAACGTGATCGCCCCGATTGCCGGTCGGTGGCACCTTGCCTTCGGGTCCCGACTTGAACTGGCGGTCGGCCAGGATGGCGAAGCTCACGCCGCCATAGACCAGCGGGCCGAAGTACACGCTGATGCCCCGCTTGCCGGGTGACGGATCAAATGGATCGGGATGATGCGACGTCTGCGTGCGATGCACGACATTAACCCACTCGGGCGGCATGTCGTAGCCACCCATCTCCTGCGTGCCGTGCCGCGGCGCGCCCCCTTCTCCCCAAATGTTTCCCTGATAGACGTCGTGGTCATCGGGAATTGAAATACTTGGCCGATCGCGCATCAGCTCACGCCACGTCCAACCGTGCAAATACCATTTGCGCAACAGGTCGAGAATCGCCATTTCGACCGGTCCCCGCTGCACGCCATACCCACCGCTCGATTCGTAAAACTGATCGCCCGTGAACGCCAACAGATCGGGATTGAGCCGCGCCATGTGCTGGACGTACTCGGCGTTTGGGAACGCCATGTGGCCATTGCACGAGACGTCGGCCACGGTCAGCACGTCCTCATCGGCAGGATCGCGGCGCACGATCCCTGACCACTCGTGATCGATACTCGTTCCGTCGCTGCTCACAAGCGCATAAAGCAGTCGATACGGGACCTCAGTGCTCGCGTCCCAACCTTCGACACGGAACGTCGCCGTGCGGGCCTCGGGATGAATGGTGCTTTCGCCAAGCAGCATCCAGTTGCCGTCGCGCATCGCTTCCAAACGCACGGTTTGCGAATCATGCGGCCCAATCGGCGGCATTTGTGCCGATAGTTTGAGAATGCCGTGCGAGACCGTGTATTGGCTGAACAGGATCGGACCAAAAGCGCGTCGAGGGTGCGCCACAAGTTTGGAACCAACGGCTTTCCAGTCAGCAAACCAAAACTGGCCGCTGCCGAGTCCGGGCGAGGCCTTCGGGTGTCGACGGCGACCGTTTTGCGGCGAGCCATAGTTGGCCACCACCGCCAGGTGACCAACCAGGCGATTTGCTGGCATCTTGCGTCGCACGATGCCAAGCGACATGCCGGAGCGCGGATCAACGGCTTCGAGCAATAGGATGTAGCTTGCTCTGTCGGGCTCGGCGGCCAGTCGCAACTCGACTTCCGGAATTGCCAGTGCCACATCGACGGCGTCGTCCGCCAAAGGGTCGCCAACAAATAGCTTGCCCGAGCCGGTGATGCCGGCATCGATTCCGCGGCCAAAGAGCAAAGCATGCCGGTAGTCATCCAGTGCGCCCGTGATGCCGACGCGAAAACCTGCCGAACCTGGCCCACCCCCCAAGTCACCAGACAAACGTCCAATGCGAATGGAAGTGGTCAACGATCCAGCCGCATTCGCAAGCGCGTAGGTAAGCATATGTACGTGTCGGTCAGGTGCCGCCTTCGTACACTCAAGCCGTCCACCGGCCACGCGCCAGTCCTGGAGCGGATTCGCCCAGTACTCGGGGCCGATCCAGACGCGATCAGCCGTCTGGTTCCAGCGACTGGCAAATCTCGCTGCCGACGGTGCCGCGCCGCGGGCAGTTCCATGTGCCGCAACCGCCAAGCTGGTCGTCAGGGCGGCGCTCTCGCGAACGAATTGCCTCCGCGTGCGTCGGCTCACGATGCCTTTCCCTGTTGTTGTTGCCGAGCACGCTGACGCGGTCCGGGGCGGGCGCCCGATGCAGCTGGGTCTTCCTCTGCGGGCACCTTGAGCTGCTTGCGCAGTCGGTCCACCTCGGCGTGCAGCGCGCTCTGCACGTCGGCATACGATGCCTCGTTGTAGACACTTGTCAGTTCGTGCGGATCAGTCTTGAGATCGAATAGTTCCCAATAGTCGGTATCCGGTCCGTAGAAGTGTACGAGCTTATGGCGGTCTGTGACGACGCCGTAATGTGGTCGCACGTGATGCGGTCGGGGGTACTCGTAATAGTGGTAGTAGAATGACGTTCGCCAATCGTCCGGCTGCTTTCCCTCGAGCAGACTGATGAAGCTGCGCCCCTGCATTGCCGCTGGAATCTCGATGCCGGCAATGTCGAGAAACGTTTCGGCGAAGTCGACATTTGAGACGAGTGCGTCACTGGTGCTTCCGGGTTTGGTCACGCCCGGCCAGCGTACCAGCAGCGGTGTACGTAGCGATTCCTCGAAGATCCAGCGCTTGTCGAACCAGCCGTGCTCGCCCAGGTAGAAGCCTTGATCGGCCGTGTAGACGACGATCGTATCGTCGCCCAACCCTTCATCATCAAGATACTTGAGCAGCCTGCCGACGTTTTCATCGACGGCTTTGATACAGCCTAGATAGTCGTGCATGTAGCGCTGATAGCGCCAGCGCACCAGGTCCTTGCCTGACAAATTCGCTTTTCGGAATTTTTCATTGCGGGGTTCGTAGTAGGCGTCCCACTCGGCGCGTTGTGCGGGTGTGAGGTTGCCGGGGGCGACGAGCTTGACGTCGCGCGGTGTCATGGTCTTTTCGATCGTCATGTCCTGGTCGTGCTCAGCCAGGCCTCGCCCGGAGTAGTTGTCGAACAGGGTTTCCGGCTCGAGGTGTTGCCGATCGCCGTCGTGACCGAGGTGACGCAATGCCGGTTCCCACTCGCGATGCGGTGCCTTGTGTTGGCACATCAGCATGAACGGCTTCGACTTATCGCGAGACTTCAGCCAGTCGAGCGTCAGGTCCGTAATGATGTCCGTCGTATAGCCTTCGTGCTTGACCTGCTCGCCGTTCTTGATCATCGGCGGATTGTAGTAGAGTCCTTGCCCTGGCAGGATGTGCCAGTAGTCAAAGCCTGTCGGATCGCTAATCAGGTGCCACTTGCCGAAGATCGCCGTCTGATAGCCGGCACCTTGCAGCAGTTTCGGAAAGGTCACTTGCGAACCATCGAAGCGGCTGTTGGAATTGTTGTAAAAGCCGTTGATGTGGGAGTACTTGCCAGTGAGAATCGTCGCTCGGCTCGGCCCGCAAATTGAGTTGGGCACGATGCAGCGGTTGAATCGCATCCCTTCGTTGGCAATGCGGTCAAGGTTCGGCGTGTTGAGCAAATGCCGCGATTCGCCGTAGGCACTCAAGGCTTGCCAGGCGTGATCGTCGGAAAAGATGAACAGGATGTTGGGCTGTTTGGCTTCCGCAATGGCTGCACATCCAGCCAACAGAAACATTGGGAGTAGCAAAAGTCCGCGGTTGCGATGCATGGTCATCAGGACTCCCTGGAAATGGTTTCTGGCGAGTCGTTCGTTGGATTTGCACCCAGCGATGCTGAGGCGCAGAAAGCAGATCAAAGATTGGCAACGGAAAGCCCCAGCGGAAAGTCTGACGACGGGCCGCTCGCGGCAAGGTCTGTTGTACCATCGCCGCTGGCCTAATTCCACTTGCTGGTTTTACTCGGCAGTTTGGCGAGTTACGATTGGGGACGGTTGCTCTCTCCGCTGGGCTCGCGAGGTCGACAATGATGCGTCGCACAATACTGCTTTTGTTTTTAACTTGGGCTTTATTTGACACCCAGGCGCTATCGGCCGAACCGCGTCTCGACAAGCAGGACGTTTTTGTGGCGGGCCAGGGGGGGTATCCAAGCTATCGCATTCCGGCGCTATTGATGGCTCCGGGCGGTTCTTTGCTCGCAGTTTGCGAGGCCCGCAAAACCCGCGGCGACTGGGCGGCGATTGACATCGTGCTGCGACGTAGCGGCGACGGCGGGGAAACCTGGTCGGAGGCGCGGGAGATGTCCGAGGTCGATGGTCCGCACCAAAAGAACCCGGTGGCACTAAAGCAAAAGCTGGCAGACCCATCGGCGGTCACGAACAACAATCCGCTGTTGATTGCGGACCATCAGACCGGCGCCGTGCACTTCTTGTTTTGCCAGGAGTACATGCGCTGCTTCTATCGCCGTAGCGACGACGACGGCCAGACGTTCAGCGAGCCGGTGGAAATTACCTCGGCGTTCGAGCCGTTTCGGGATCAATACGATTGGAAAGTTCTGGCCACCGGTCCGGGCCACGGCGTGCAGCTCGGTGGCGGCCGTCTCGTGGTCCCCGTTTGGTTATCGACGGCTACCGGCGGAAACGCCCATCGACCGAGCGTAATTGCGACGATCTACAGCGACGACCACGGTGCCACTTGGCAGTGCGGAGACATCGTGACTGGTGAGACGGATCCGCTGGTGAACCCCAGCGAATCGGTGGCCGTGGAGTTGGCCGATGGTCGTGTGCTGCTGAACATGCGCAGCGAGTCCACCAGGAACCGACGAGCAATCGCCACCAGTCCGGACGGAGCGACCGGCTGGTCACGCCCGGTGTTCGACGATGGACTCGCTGAGCCGATTTGCATGGCTAGCATGTGTCGGCTGAGCACGGCATCGGATGGCGGCAAAAATCGCATCCTGTTTTCAAACCCGGACAATTTGGAGCGCAAAAAGGGCAAGGCCGAGCCGGGAAAAAGTCGCGATCGCAAGAATCTGACGGTCAAGCTGAGTTACGATGGATGCAAGAGCTGGCCGGTCTCCAAGACGATCGAGGCCGGTCCAAGTGCCTACAGCGATTTGGCGGTCGGGCCCGACGGCACCATCTATTGCCTCTTCGAGCGAGCCGACCCAGGCACCAAATACCCGGGGCCAAGCCAGGTGCTCGCGCGGTTCAACCTGGAATGGCTCAGCGACGGACGCGACTCGCTCGAAGCCGACGACAAGCCGTAGTTGCTGTCGGCCACGACTGCCTCCGTCGCTTAAGCCCCAAACATACTTCTCTCGCGCGATTCGTTACCGCAGCCGGCGACGGCTAGTCGAGCTCGCGGAGGCGAACGTTTCGAAAATCCAGCCGCGTGCCGTGGTTCTGCAGGCCGATGTACCCAGTCCGCCGATTGATGCCGGGATGCGTCGCCGCATGGGCCTGTTCGTCATCAAGGTTCGTATCGCTAATCACCGTGTCGTTCAGCGTCACTTTCACCTGCCGACCCTTGCACAGGATGTGCATCTTTTGCCACTCGCCGGCCGGTTTGCTGGCACGCGTCTTTGGCGCGGCAATGCCATAGAGACTGCCGCAGTACTGAAACGGCTGGAGCTTGGCATATTGCTCTGCACGGTCGTCGAGTATTTGAATCTCCATGCCAGCGTAGGCCGGGTTGTTCTCGTGTGGTGCCCGCAGGAACACGCCGCTGTTGCCGCCGGGCGGGACGCGAAACTCGAGTGCAATCTCAAAGTCGCCGTACTCCTTGTTGGTTGACAGCCAACCGCCTCCGCCGCCGCTGCAGTACAGAATGTCGTCCTCGACGTGCCAACTGGATAGTGGTCCGTCGACCGCTTGCCAACCGTCCAGATTCTTTCCATTGAACAATGCAATCCAGTCTTCGGCTTGAGCGGTGGAAACAGCGGCCAAGGCCGCGAACAGCGCGAAACAACAGGCAGACAAACGCATGGTGGACGACTCCGGGTGGGAAGGTACTTGGGGTGCTAGTGGTTGGACGTATCGAGTTCGCATACCGCGACGTTGCCGAAACACTCGTCAACTTCGATGCGGACGCGAGCCGGGCGGTTGCCGGTGCGGCTTTGCAAATCATCCACTAATCGACTGGCGATGTAGCGGGCCAGAAGTTCCGACGTCGTATTGGGAACGTCGAGCAGGATGCAATCGCAGCGGGGAAAGACCCAGCGGCGATCTTCGAACGTGGCTTCGACTTCGCGGTCGTCGGCTACCACCTTGATCAAGGGGTGCCGCGTCGGCAGGAGCATGTGATGGTCCAACTCGTCGACGATCGTCTTGAGCGCGTCGCGAAGGGCAATAAAATCGACGACGTAGTGGTTCCCGTCGAGTGGGCCATGGACTTCTCCGGTCACGCGGTAGTTATGGCCGTGCAACCGCTCGCAGACGTCGCCAGCGTAAGTAATAAAGTGCCCGGCGCTGAAGACTAGATAGTCTTTCGAGATCCGAACGTGATAGTGGTCGGTCATGTCGAGAAACGCGGCGCTGTCGGGTTCGGATCGAGGTTCGTTAGAGGCGGGCCAGACGGAACGGTGGTTTAATTATGCCATCGCGCAAAGCCACGAACAAACCGGCTGCCACCAGGTCGGCGGTCGTGCCGGGATTTCGCTTGTGATCCGCGGCGCGAAGCCAGAAGTCCAGGTCGGAAAGTCCCCGGTCGTACGCATCGTCGCCAGGTTCACCCGCGTCGAGCACGCGCTGAGCGCGGGCGGCGGATTCAAGGGCCACGTCGTGTCCGCAACGCCGGGCAATCAGGCTATCGGGTAATGCGGCCATTAGGCGCACGTGGACGTGGACGATGGCCGCCGGCAGATCGGGGCCCGCGCTGACGGCCTCGCGAATCCATGGAACCACGGTATCGAAGATGTCCTGGAAACCGTTTGCGTATTGCCTGGCAACCATGTCGCGGTCACTGGCCAAGCGCATTGCTGCAACCAAGTCGCTTGGGGGCTCATCGGCTACGTCGGCCGCTTCCACTTTGCCCAGACCTCCGGGTTGTGCCATACGGATCGCTTCGTATGCCATGCGAGTGTCTTCGATGTTGATCGATTTAAGGACGACCGCAATGCCGGACGTCAACGGCGCGTCCCTGGGGACCATTGCCAATGGTACGATCAGCAAGAGCGTGCCCAGGTTCGTGTTTGTCGAAACAGCGGCCCGCGTGGCGGCTACGGAATCCAAAAGCGTTCGTCCGAGGGTCCGCTCGACCGCGCGATCGATGATTGGACTAACCACGGTGGCCGCCACGACAAAGTCGGGGTAGCTGGCATCGTCGAAGTCGGCGCCGCGATGGACGTTGCCCGGTTTGGGGACCGTGGCTTCCATGATCGTGGCCAGCGCAAAGCACTGTCCGGCCTTGAGCGGCTCCAGCGGCAGGTTCGGCTCTTTCATGGGTTTCGCCGCCTGCGCTATCGGCGGATGCTTCCACCGGATGCGCCGCCAGGAACTTTTCCACCAGCGGCACAATCCGTTCGTGGGCGTCTTCAACGACGTAGTGTCCTGCGTCGGCCAATCGATGGACCTCGGCGTGGGGAAAGAACTCGAGAAATCGCTCGAGGAAGTGCGGACTAAAGCACCAATCTCGCATGCCCCAGATGAACATCCAGGCGTGATCGGCGAGCCGCGACAATCCTTGTTCGATTTCCAGTAACTTCTTGTAGCTGGGGTGGCGGGGAGACAGGGGAATGTCCTGGACGAAGCGATAGATCGCCTCCCGGTGCGCCCAGCTATCGTAGGGTGCGAGCAGTCCGGCTCGCACCTGGGGCGTCATCCGCTCCTGGTGGGATATTGCCATCGAGGTTGCGGCCAGGGCGAATGCGTTCAGGCCTTGCACGGCGAGGCGTCCTAGCAAGGGAGTGCGGCAGAGACGAATCCGCCAGGGCATCCGACTCGAGCGAAACGCCGCCGTGTTGAACAATACGAACCGGCGGTAGCGGTGCACCGCGGCCAGTGCGGCGCCGAGCCCAATCGCGCCGCCCCAGTCGTGCGCCATGAGCGTCACGTTTTCCAGATCAAGATGCTCGATCAACTGGGTGAGATTATCAACGTGCTGGGCGAGCCGATAGGGATACCCGCGCGGCTTATCGCTCAGCCCGCAGCCGATGTGATCGACCGCGATGACGCGATACCGTAGCGAAAGCGGGCGAATCAGATCGCGCCAATAAAACGACCAGGTGGGATTGCCGTGCACCAAGAGCAGCGGCTCGCCATGGCCTTCGTCGACGTAGTGATAGCGATGACCGTTGACGTGGAACTCGCGCGGAAGAAACGGGTAAAGCGGTTGCCAGTCGAGGGTGTTGGACATGCGCGGGTCGTGGAGATTGGGGTGAATACTTGCCGGCAATATACCGCCCCGCCGGGCAAGGCGGCTAGCGGCAGCCGATCCAGTGAGGCAAGCAGACTGTCTGGCTTCCCGCCATGCGGTGAAACAGTTGTGACTTCTACACGCATTTTTAGGGGCCCACGGGCCGTTGGCGAGAGGACGTCCAACGCCTACGATAGGCGAAACGCCCCGCCACGACTCCGTTGGGGTACAATTACAGCATAAGCGCGCTAAATCCCAGGCAGCGACGAGGTGGCCGTGATCGAACATGCCTACCAGGCCGAGCATTTTATTAATCGCGAACTGAGCTGGCTGGAGTTCAACGCGCGCGTGCTCGAGGAGGCCGAGGATCCCTCGAATCCCTTGCTCGAACGGGTCAAATTCCTCTCGATCTTCAGCTCAAACCTCGACGAATTTTTCATGGTTCGCGTGGCGGGGCTGCGCGAACAGGCCTTTGGCGACGGCGCTCCGCAGGACTATACCCCGGACGGGTTGCGAGCCATCACGCAGTTGCAGCGCGTCTCGCAGAAGACACAGGAACTGGTTTCGGCGCAATATCGCTGCTGGAACGAGTTGGTGCGGCCGCAGTTGGTGGCCGAGGGCATTCGCCTGCTCTCGCAGGACGAACTGACCGAAGGGCACCGCGAATCGCTCGACCGATTTTTTCATACCCGGGCCTTTCCGATCCTCACGCCGATGGCGATCGATCCCAGCCATCCCAGCCCGCACTTTCACAATCGCCAGCTTTACTTGGGAGCGATGCTGCGCCGCCGACACGGTCTGGGGCCGCGCGAACTGTTCGCGGTAGTGCAGTTGCCGCAAGTCTTGCCGCGTTTCGTGCAGGTGGGCGCGCCGACGAGCTTGATTTTATTCTGCTGGAAGATGCCGTGGCGGCGCGGCTGCCCGACCTGTTCGGCGGGTTTGATACCTTGCACTATACGACGTTTCGCGTCACCCGCGACAGCGACATTGAACTGCTCGAGCAAGAGTCGGACGACATGTTGCGGTTGATCGAGGAACGGCTCAAGGCCCGACAGCGCGGCGACGCGGTGCGGCTGGAAGTGGCCACCGGCGCCAACGAGGAACTCGTGCAGAAGATCGTGGCGGAGGAATCACTGCGCGACATGGGCGACGGCACGCCCGATGCTTACAGCGAAGTGTATCGCATTCCCGGGCCACTCGACCTGACTGGGATGATGGAGCTGTACTCCGTGCCGAATCGAGACTACCTGCGGGCGGCCTCGTTTACGCCGCAGCGGCCCCGGTGGCTGCGTTCGCGGCGCGGCGAGGAACTTTTTGGCGCGATTGCACAGCACGACATTCTGCTCCATCATCCGTTCGACTCGTTTGATCCCGTGGTTGAGTTCGTGGCGGCCGCGGCGAAAGATCCGAAAGTGCTGGCCATCAAACAAACGCTGTATCGAATCACGGCCGACTCGCCGATTACGCGGGCCTTGATGCAAGCGGCGGAAAATGGCAAGCATGTCACCGCGCTCGTGGAACTCAAAGCCCGCTTCGACGAGGAGCGGAATGTCGGCTGGGCCCGCCAGATGGAACGCTCGGGCGTACACGTCGTGTTTGGATTCCTGGATCTGAAGACGCATTGCAAGGTTTCGCTTGTCGTGCGTCAGGAAGGCAACACCCTGCGGCGCTACGTGCATTTGGGCACGGGCAACTACAACCAAAACACCGCCTTGCAATACACGGACCTGGGGCTGTTCACCGCAGACGAGGATTTTGGCGAAGATGCCTCGGCGCTTTTTAATCTGCTGACCGGTTACTCGCAGGGTCATCCCTGGCGCAAGCTCGTCGTGGCGCCCGAGCACATGCACGTGCGAACGATGGAGCTGATCGAGGAGCAGACGGCACGGGCTCGCGAGGGACGTCCGGCGTGGATTTACGCCAAGCTCAATGCCCTGGTTGATTACCGCGTCATCGAGGCGCTGTATCGAGCCAGCCAGGCAGGCGTGCCGGTCGAACTGTTGGTGCGGGGGATCTGCTGCCTGCGGCCGGGCTTGCCGGGCATCTCCGAAAACATCCGCGTCACGAGCATCGTCGACCGTTTCTTGGAACATAGCCGCATTTACGTGTTCGGCCCCGGCGACGAGGCGCAGGTGTTTTTATCGAGTGCCGACTGGATGCCGCGCAATTTTCACCGCCGCGTCGAAGTTATGTTTCCCATCGAGGCGCCAGAATTGAAGCGGCGCGTGCTGCACGAAATCATTCCCATCTACCAGCGCGACAACATGCGGACGCGGGTATTGCATGCCGACGGCATTTACTATCGCGCGGCGCCCGACGGACAACTACCGCATCGCAGCCAGGAAGAGTTTTTGGCCTTGCGCGGCGACGCGTCGGACGACATGGCTGGCAACGGCCGAGCTTCCGAGAACGGCGCGGCTCACGGTGCTGGCGCTGACCATCCAGCGCAGACAAGCGAGTCATAAGCCCCGTTCCGTGTTGCCAGCCCCCACGGGCATCAAGTCGTGGCTCTCGATGTTTAACGCAACAACGTCGCCAGCTGATTCCTAAGGCGTTGTTTTTCCCCCTCCGGCAGCTTGCCGCCAGTCGCGTTCTTGCAGGCCGGCGGCCAGGGTCCACAACAGATTTTCGCTGGCTTCGGGCCAGGCGGTCCGCACGAGCTGAAAGGCCAACACCGGACCGGCGGCCTTCAAATCGCCGATCGTACGCATGCCCACGGCATGCAAATAGCGGGCATCCGCGGGGCCGAGGCCGAACAGGTTGTCGATCGGTTCTCGGAGGTGGTCGTCGGCGTTTGAACAGCCGACGTCGGCGAATTTAGCCGCAAGCTGTTCGAAGTTTCGCCCGGTCGCCGTGTGGATCACCACGGCCCGTTTGCGCCCGCCACTTTGAATCTTGCGCACGCCGTGCCCAAAACCCCTTAGCCTCCGTCGTACCTGAGAGGCGGGCATGTTGACGTACAGAAAATAGCCTTTGGGTTCACCCATGATTTCGACTCAACGGCTGACCGGTGGAATGTATCTTCTCATTTTACGCGCGATCGAATTTGCGGGGCTGCAGGGCGCGGGAGCCATTGAGGGGAGCGAAATCACCGACGACGTAGACAGCTGGCACCCCTAGCGCGCAGCGGCGCGCTGGCGAAGCAATAAAAATGGTGCCGCTGGCCCGGTTGAGCCGGGATTGGACTCTGAAACGCTTGTTAAGGGTTAGTTGACCACTCCTCGACCATCGACCGAGAACAGCGGCACGCGGAACGGCCACCCGTTTTTGCTCAGGCGGTCGTTTCCAACCGTACGCCGTTCCCGCCGATCGGGACACGCCTGAGACTTGGGCAAAGCTCCCGCGGCACGACCTCCCACACCGAGCGCTATCTCGAGCTCGCGCCAGTGATCGGAGGAGCGTGGGTCGAGGACATAAGCGGCCGCGAAACGTTGTTCACGGAAATCACGTGCCGCTTGCGCCGGGGCTCAGACAAGCCGATCCTAACGCCCCAGGATTCACATCCCCGATTGCCATGCAGGCCACCGGACTGCTCGCGATTGTGCACCAGGTGCTGGCCCGATTTCAAGAACCCTTTTTTGGTCGAGGATTCACCAGCACGCAGTAACGGAAGTTCGACGATTCTGTCGTTCAATCGCCGGTTTTCTCGATGGCTTCCTCGAGCAGCTCGCTGAGTTGCGGTAGTTGTTGCAGGTCGTCGACGACACGCCGGTGCGCGAAAACGCGGACGCGTTTGACATAGTCGTCGAACTGCGTGCCGAGGGCGCGAACGACGGGGGAGATTTCGCCGAGCGGGCGATAGGCGTCTTCCTTCGGGAAGTAGACGTCGATGTTGAAGTCGACCTCGCGCTCAACGGGTGGAGCGTCGAAGAGGATTTCGTGCGGGGCGACGACGCGGCCCAGCGCCGTGCTGGCCTGGTGGGCGAATTGTTGAGCACAGGCGGCCAGCCAGGGATAGGGTCGGCGGGCGAGTTGCTCGAAGATGCCGGAGGCGTCGTTTACGCCAAATTGGGCCAACCGCTTGTAGAGCCGACGATGGGGGCCGAACAAGCCTTGTAGCAAATCGCCAGCCGCGCCGTCACCGCCGATCTTCGTCAGCTGCTCGATCATCGGTCCCTCGGTCAGACGAAACAGTCCGTCGAGATCGAGCTGTCCATGCATCAGATAAAAGGCCCGCTGCAGCATGGCCGTGGCAGCCCGGACGCCGTGGTGCCAGTACACCTCGCTGAACATGACGTAGCGGGCGAAGACCATCATCTCGGCGGCGGTCTTCCCCTTTTCAGTAATCGCCAGGCCGCTCGCTTGAGCGTTCGGGCACAGGCTGCCAATCAAACGGCCCTGGTCGAAATTGCGGCCGTAGGGGACCCCCGCGTGCAGGCTGTCGCGGAACAAGTAGTCCATTTTGTCGATATCGATCGGGCCCGAGAGCATGCTGGAGAGCAGGCGACTCTTGGTATCGCGCGGCTTGCCTGAGAGCAAAGCCACGACGTCGCGCGGTTGAATCCCCCAGTCATCGCGCAGGGCATCAGCGATTTCGCCTTCGAGCAGGAAACTGTTGGCGAACAGCTCGTGTTGGGGCACGCTTGGCAGGCGAATATCCTCGATCGGGTGACAAAACGGCCAATGTCCCAGATCGTGAAGCAACGCCGCGACAATAAATAACTCGGCGTCCGGGGCCGTGACGACTTTGGCAAATCGTGGTTCGTACGACAACTGCCGCAGAAACAGCAGCGCCAAGCGATAGACGCCCAGCGAATGTTCGAATCGCGTGTGGATGGCGGCCGGATAGACGAGTGACACCAGTCCCAACTGGCTGATCCGCTGCAGGCGACGGAATTCGGCCGTGTCGATAATCGCCCGCACGCGCGGCGTGAGCGGCACGTCGATTTCCGCGGGGATCCGCAACATTGCCTGGGCGCCGTCCAGGCCCGCGACTTCCGGCAGCTCGCGAATTTCGCTCATTGGCGTGGGTATCGAACTCCGTTAGAAAGGTACGGGGGCTGCCGAACCGGCTTGTTCCCAGAGTGCCGGCATGCCGATGGCAAACCGCAGCAGGATCGACACCACGAGAAAGAAACAGTAGTGCATGGCCGCGCTGCCGAAGTCCAAATCGAGCGTGGCAAACGAGATGCCGGCTCCCGCGGCGACGAACACCGGAATCACGAAGACCCACTGCCAGACTTCGCCGGTGATGATGCCATAGGTGGGCAGCGGCCAATAGACTGCCCACAACAGGGCATATCCCAATCCGCACAGCGCCACCCGCAGGTAAAGCGCCCGCCCGCGATAGGGTTCCAACTCGTCGTCGCGGAGAAACGTATAGCCGGCAAATGCCAAGGGCGGACCGATCAAGAGCAAGCCAACGGCCGCGATGAGCGGCTTGTTATCGGCCGGTGCCATCCGCATCATGAACGCGACGACGAGCGTGAGCGCCGCGCTGCCGACAATCGCCACGATCATTGTCGGTGAAAGCTTGGTCTCGGTTCGCGCGATCGGTTTGAGAACCGGGCGGCCTTTGCTGTCCTTGCCGCCGGAAGAGTATTCCTCGGGGGCATGAATCGTGACTTCTTCGGCCGGCGCATCTGGGACGGTGATGACCTTTTTGCATTTGGGGCAGGGTCCCTGCTTGCCAGCGAACTTTTCGCTGACGTTGAAGCGTGCCTTGCAGCCTGGGCAAACGACGGAAATCGGCATACGACGACTCGGGAACGCGGGTGGCGAAATAGCAGATCTGCTGCGAACTTTAATTCTAGCCACGAGGCCTTGGAAAGGGGACCGGGGGCCGGCGTGAAGGTCCGCCTGGAGAAAAGGAACCGCCGAGGGCCCGGCGGGACGCGGAGAAAACCAGCAAATTGAAGTCTCCGCGTGCCGCCAAGTCCTCTGCGATGAACGTACGTTTGATGCGGGAATTGCTGAATTGCGAGCTGTTTCTCGGGCAAACGCCGGCCGCGCCGCAGCTGCCTACTCGATTTCGGACAGATCGGCTTCGGTAATCATGCTGAAGCCCTTGCGGTCGAGGGTTTCCAGGCCCATTTCGATATTGTCGACCATCAGGGCCACGGCGGGCCTGCCGCGCGGCCGCAGAATCAGCGGGTAGGCCTGAATGATATTTACCTCGGCCTGCAACAGGGCGGTGCAAACCTGCAAGAGTGGCTGGTTCCCCTCGGGCAGTTCGACGCCGATCAGATCGCTTTCGATCAGGGCCAGGCCGGCACGTTCCAGGACCTCGCGCCCCTGTTCGGGATGGCTGAGCAAAAATCGCACGAACGCGCATTCGGCCGAATCGTTGATCGAGAGGGCAACGATCCGCACGCGGCTTCCCTCGAAGCGGCGGATCACTTCGAGCAACTGGCCGACGCGGTTCTCCATGAACACGGTGAACTGCCGAATCGAGGGATAGTTGCGCCCCCGCATCGTCGAGAACCCGGTTCCGGTTCCTTCCCCAACGCTCATCAAAGACTCGCGGATGGATCCAAGCGAAGTTGCGGAGCCTGCGCGGTGCGGAAGCGGAGGCTTCCGACGCCGGGTGGTCGCAGCGTAAACCGCCTATTTATAGGGAATTGGGGAGCAAGCGTCAACGATTCGCCTTGGTGCCGGGCGACTCATGGGGACAGGCCCTGGATTGCCCTGTCGTCGGGAAACAGTTTTTTGAATTCCGCCACCAGCCGGCCATGCGCCGGACTAAAGTCGGCTCCTCCGCGTGCACGGTCATTGCGAAAGACCGAGAGAAGATCGCACTCGAGGCAAAACAACACGTCAACACGTTCGCTGTCGCGGACGAATGACAGGCGGACACCGTAGTCGGGTACGCAGCCAGATGCCATATCCCAAAGGTACGACTCGGGAGCATCGAGAATCGCGGCAAACCGTTTTGCAATGTCGTCGGGGACGTCGACGGCGTCGCCAACTACCTCGTAGTCACTTGCCTTGGTTCGCTCGCGATCATCTTCTTCCAGGAGATGCGCGCTATCGTCAACAAACTGGGGCCGTAGTCGATATGCTTCAATCCGATCGGCATGCTTGATGGTGTCGAGAACACGCTTGCCACCCAAGGCGGATTCGGTCTTGGATTGCGGCTCGGCACACCCAGGGGTGATTAGTCCGGCTGCAATCGCCAGGAGCATTGCCAACCAATTCATCCCAGTGGATCGCACAGTGCGCTGCCACGGACGTTCGGTGCCGATGATGAATGCTGTTTGGGCTGCGAGCATGAGGCGGCTCGGCGGCTGCGTCTCTCCGTCCAAGCGAACGGGAGGCGACGGTGCTCCCACGGGCATTGGATAGGAATCTGGCCCGCCGATGGCGGAACTGATTTGCAAATGCAGGTTATGCGGCCAAACGGTTTGGCACCTTGATCAGGCGACGCCGGCAAAGATTCTTTGGTGCAGGCGGTCGTGCACGAATTGCGGGAGGTTCTTGACGACGGCTTGCCGGAGCCAGACGGCCGGTGGGGAACTCCACTGGCCGATGCGGCCGGTTCGGCGGGATTCGTTTTGCATGAAGCGGATGCGCGGGCGACGGGCCTCGACGAACCGCTCGAGCGACGAGGGACTCGCGTCTTGCGACCAAAAGTTGGCCAGCGTGTAGGCGTCTTCGATTCCCATGGCGGCTCCTTGTCCCAGGTTGGGGGTCATGGCGTGCGCGGCATCGCCGATCAGCACGACGCGGTCTTTGGTCCACCGGTGACAGTCGATTTCCTCGAGGTCGTTGTGGATCAGCGGCACGTCGTCGGTGAGAAGTTGCACCACGGAGGCCGATTCGGCCTGAAAGTCGCTAAAGATGGTTCGCAATTCCGCGTGTGTGCGTTGCGTCTGACCGCTCGCGTATTCGCGTTTTGATACATTCAGCGTGAGGTAAATGTAGAGTTCGCCAGGCGCGATTTGCAGGTAGCCCAACCGCTTGCCGCGGCCCCAGGCTTCAACCGCCTGCGTTGGACTCGCAAGGGTGTGTGCGACCACGGTTCGCCAGCACGTGTAGCCCGAGAATACGATCGTGGCGTCCGGATCGACGTAGCTTCGTATGGCCGACTTCAGACCATCGGCCCCCACCAGATAGTCGACCTCGACCGATTCGCCATTGGAAAGGACGGCGTGCACGCGCTGATGGTCGCCGTGGAAATTCTGGATGGAAACGCCGAGCAGAATCTTTGCTGAATCGAGTCCTTCGAGCAACGTTTCATGGAGTCGGTAGCGATGAATCGCAATTCCGTGGCGGTCATCCCGCGGCAACTTGGTTGGAAGCGTGGAAAGCGTTTCCCCCGAGTCGGACCGCAACTGCATCAACTCGAGCGTTTGGCCTTTCGCCCTGAGCGACTTCAAGTCGATGGTGCTGCTGAGGCACTTGAGGGCATTGCTGGCCAAGGTGATTCCGGCGCCGACGGCGGCAATGGCCGTTGCTTTCTCGACGATCAGGTAGTCAATTCCGCGTGCCTGTAGCTCCCGTGCGAGTGCGAGACCGGCGATTCCGGCACCCTGGATCAAGATTCTCATGGATCATGCGTTTCGCGGAAGGATGGCGCGACGCGGCGGTCTGGAGTTTGCGGAGGTTCACATACCGTGACAAGCGTGATCATACTCACTTGCCCGCGCGTCAGCAAACGCGGGAGCCGTTACTCGTCCTTGTCGGTGGCGGGTGGATTGGCCGAGATTGCCCCCAGCCCGACAAGCCAACCCGTGAGCGCGTCGGCCTTGCTGCGCAGGGCCGCATCGAGAGGCGTCAGTCCGTCATAGCCAACCCAATTGAGATTCGCGCCGCGGGCCAGCAGATACTCGGCCGCCGGCCGCTGACGGCCGTGGCAGGCGAGCCAAAAAGCCTGCGTGATTTCGTCGGCGGTGGGCGGATGGCCGTCGGCGAAGAATTGCTCCACACGATCCATCAAGCCGAGCGCGGCAGCCTGCCAGAGGTTGGCCTTGGCGCCGCGTTCAACCAGTCGCCGGGCGGTTTTCCACTGACCGAACGCCACGGCATCGGCCAGCGGCGTGCCTCCGCCAATGACCGCACCGGAGGCTTCGATGTCAGCGCCAAAATCGAGCAACGCGTCGAGCACGGCCACGTCGTCGCAACTGGCCGCCCAGTGTAGGGGCGTTTCGGTATGTCGGCCGGTACACGGGGCATTCACGTCAGCGCCAGCCGCTACAAGTGCCGCCACGGTTTGCGCGCCGCCGGGAAAGTGCCCGGGCCAGTCGGTGGCGACGTGCAATAGCGTGCGTGAGACATCGCTGGCACACGCGTCGGGCGATGCGATTCGCGCGGTCGCTAGCTCGGGATGCTCGTTGAGCAATTCGCGCAGCGTTTCCTGATCGCCCGATTGGATGGCCTCGGTGGCAGCGACTGCCAGCGGATCGGTGCGGGTTAGGTTCAGCATGGGGAACCTCGCAAACAGGATCCCCCATATTGTAGCAGCGTGAGTAGAACTTGGCGATTTCCGGCCCCGCGGCTTGGTGTTTCCAAGACGACCGGTTTCCCGCTACGATCGGGCCATGCTTTACGAGCATGAAATCGACATTCGCGTGCGGTACCAGGAAACCGACGCCCAGGGGCGGCTGCATCACGCCAACTACCTGACCTATTTCGAGATGGGACGGACCGAGCTGCTGCGCGCCGCGGGCTATGAATATCGCCGTATCGAAGAGGAAGGCTGGATGCTCGTGGTTTCGGAAATTACTTGCAAGTACTACCTGCCGGCCAGTTACGACGACTTGCTGCGGCTGCGAACGACGCTGGTCGAGGCTCGCGGCGCCCGCTGCGTCAACAAGTATGAAGTCTTTCGCGGCGAGGAGCTGCTGGCCGAGGGAGAAAGCGTGCTGGCCTGCATCAACCGCGAGGGACGGGTGACGCGGCTGCCGAAGGCACTGCTGTTTAAGGGTGACTAGCGTGGAAGTTCGGGCCTTCTTTTCTGGCCGGTGGTTTCCAATTATGATCGGGGCAGAGCGAATTATCGGGACAGGGCGAACTATTGGCGACCCGGCTTATACAGGCATTCAGTAACGGAAATCGGCATGACTTATCTGTTGACGATTGGTTTGATCGGGCTGTTAATCTTCGTACACGAGTTGGGGCACCTGTTGGCGGCCCAGGCGATGGGGATTCCGGTCGAGCGGTTTTCGATTGGCTTTGGGCCGGTGCTCTGGAGGCGTCGATTTCGCGGTGTGGAATATTGTCTGTCGGCAGTACCCTTGGGCGGCTACGTGATGCCGCAGATCGAGGACGAGGCGGCGTTTTTCGCAATTCCCGTTCGGAAACGAATTGTATTTTGGCTGGGCGGACCTGCGGCGAATTTCGTCTCGGCCGCGGTGCTGCTGGCTGTGGCCAGTTGGATGATCGACGGCTTCAGCTTACGCGGTGCGCTCGTCGAGCCGTGGATTCAGGTAGCGGGTCTGACCGGTCAATTGCTGGCCGTGATTCCGATGTTGTTTCTCGAACCCGACAAGCTCTCGGGCGTGGTGGGCATCGTGTCGGCCGGCAAGCAGGTGATGAGCGACGGGATGCTCAGTACGATTCGTTTCGCCGTGCTGCTTAACCTCAACCTGGCGGTGTTCAATCTGCTGCCGATCGCTCCGTTGGACGGCGGCAAGATATTCTGCGCATTGCTGGAAAAGATCCATCCGAAGCTCGCCCGGTTGCATACCGGCATGGCAGTCGTGGGCATGCTGTTGCTGCTGGCACTAATGTTGTACACGACCGTGCTGGATGTCGTGCGACAGATGGCCTGAACTGTCCCCCGCCGTCCCGAAATCTCGCCGCGACCGAACTGATCTTGCTCGTCGATGAGCGGTTCGAGTATCAAACGTCGGCGTTAAAAGCGAACGTGCTTGCCGCCGGCCGTGTGGCTGGGACGATTCGTGTCCGGAGTGACACGCGGGGGAGTGTCATTGCGATGACACATTGCCGCCAGCTTCCCGTCCCAAGCGAGCTATCGCTGACGACACTCACCCTCCCAATCGGCCCGCGGCGCAGGCCCACCAAAGTTCACGGCGGGTGGACAGCGATAAATAAAGTGGCGACCACCCTAGAGCGTTTGCGAACGCTCGCGTTTCCGGAGAACCCGACAATGAAGGCCCCAGTACTCAAGGTATTGACCGCTACGGCCGTGCTGTTGGTTGCGACAAGCGTTCTGGCGGGTGGGCACGGCCACGGGCACTATGGCGGTGGAGGTTGGCGCGGTTCGTTCTTCTTTGGAGGGGCGGGCTGGGGGCCCGCCTATCGACCCTACTACGCACCGGCATACTACGTGGCGCCGACGTACTACTATCCGGCTCCGGTCGTTGCTCCGGCGCCTGCAGTTGCCGCGCCGCCCACCGCCGTTCCCGGCCCCGCGCCGGCTCCCGCGCCCGTCGCCTATGCACCGGCACCTGTCGTTGTGCCCGCCCCGGTGATGGTCGCGCCGCGCCCGGTTATTGCGCCGTCGTTCTCGTTTTGGTTTGGCCGTTGAAGTAAAAAAGCGTGCAGGCGCTCAAGCAACCCGCACGCTCGCGTTCTCGGACAGTCTCCAGCCGACCTTTGGGTCACTACGGCTCCGCAGTGACGCATCAATTCCCAGCTGTGCATGCTGGCAGAGCATGCAGCCGCGGCATTATCTTGGCGGCCAGCAGGGCCGCAAGCGGCAGACTTCGAGACTTCGTCCGGTCTTGTCAGTGAGGGCTGGAGGACTTTGACGACTGTGACGGTCATCGGAGGATTTCCCGGAATACCGCCGGCGTAACCGGAAAATGCCGATCCTAAGTCATGGTCGTTAACATCGGCACGATCCGGGCATAGACATGCAGCCCGCCGTTCACCTCGTGCGTTTGCCGCGCCAGTGGGTGGTCTCTCTCCGGGGCCATCTCTGGTTTCGCAAAGTCCAAACGCGTCGGTCAAATCTGTCGCCGGCATCAATACCTTCCGCGCACCGCGGCCAGTCCGTACCGAGTCCCAAACGGTTCCCGTCAACGCCGGCATTCCGGCGCATTTTGAATCTACAACGGGAAGGCAGATCGTTCTCTTCACCACCATCGATTCTCACAAGCAATTCTCGAATGAATCGCCGAATCTGAACCAAGGCAATGATCGAGATGAATCATCGCCTCCCGAGCTGCATCTTCGTTCTTGCGCTCATCGTGCGCACAACGAGCGCGGCTGCGCAAGAGGCGATTCCGGCGCCGCCGCCGGCTGCCGGGCCGGCCTATCAGGTTGGCCGGCAGTATCTTCCGCCACCGGCCATGCCGGGACCGCCGCCGGCCATGCAGCGGCAAGAACAATTTGCCCCTGGGGGGGAAGTCGCAGCGTCGACGCATCTCGATCTCGACATGCTATTGAGCTTGGCGATGCAGAACAACCCGACGTTGCAGCAAGCCCGCGCGCATGTTTCGGCCGAGTTGGGCAAGGCGCTGGAAGCCGGGCTCTATCCCAATCCTTTAATGCAGTATGCCGGCGAGTTGATTGGCCAGCCCAACAATGCGCGCGTGCGCACACCGGGCGAGTTTCAGGGGGGCATCGTGAAGCAGGAAGTGGTGACCGGCGGAAAGTTGCGATTGAGCCGCATGAAGTACATGCAGCGGGCTCGCATCTCGGAACACCTGGCCGTGGCGCAGCAGTTCAAGGTACTCAACGACGTGCGGATGCACTACTTCCGGACGTTGGCGCTGGCGGAAATCGTGCGCATTCAAAAGGAGCTGCTGAAAGTAGCCGAGGACGGGGCTTTGACGGCGCGGGAAATGTTCAACGAAGGACAGGCCCGGCGGCCTCAAGTGCGGCGAGCCGACATTGCCCTGCAGCGCGCGCGACTGGACCTGTTGACCGCCGAGAACGAGTACCGGCAGCGGTTTCAGGAGCTGACCAGCCTGGCGGGCATCAATGTCGCCCAAGGCCAGGTCGTCGGCGAGATGACGATCAACGAAAGGCCAATTGGTTTCGACGCCGCCTTACGGCGATTGTGGACCGAAAGCCCGGAGCTTGCCGCCGCGCGCGCCAAGTTCGTTGCCGACCAAATTACCGTCCGCCGCGAAGAGGCGCAATGGGTTCCCAACCTCAAGTTCTCGGGCGGAACCGGCTACGACTTTTCGGACAGCAGCGGCGTGTCGATGGCGGGACTGCAATTCGACGTGCCGATATTTGATCGCAACCAGGGTACGGTTCGGCAGGCACAAGCCGATCTGATACGCCAACGCAACGAGGTCAGTCGCGTGGAGTGGCATCTGCGGATGCAGTTGGCCGAAGTCCACCAGCGGTACCTTACCGCGTACCAGCACGCGACGCAATATCGGCAGATCATCCTACCCGAGGCTCAGGCCGCCTACCGTGAATTGCTCGAAAGCTACAAGGTCAATCGCGTCGAGTGGCCGGACGTGCTCGACGCGCAGCGCGAGTACTTCGACGCTCAGAAGGACTACATCCACGCGCTGGAGTTGTTTCGCGTGAACGAAGTGCTCGTGATGGGATTCCTGCTGCACAAAGGATTGGAAGCCGCGCCCGGACCCACTCCGCCGGGTCACATCGACGCTGTGCCGAAGCCGCGGTAAGCGGTTCGCAGCCAGGAAAATTTGCATCGCCAGGAAGGAATAAGTGGATGAGCAAGCCAAACCAACGACGCGAATTCATCAAACGGAGTGCATTGGTCACGGCCGGGGCGCTTAGTGGTTCGGCGCTTCGCCCGGACGTCGCCAGTGCCGAGGCCGGACGGTTGCCTCAGACCAATGGCCCGCAACTCGATCGCGGGCAGGAGTCGGCCCCGAAGCAGTCTGCCGAACCGCAGGAGTGGTTCGGCGGCTTTTCCCGTTTCCGACCCAGCCGCGGCAACGACCCGCAGAGCGACTTCTATATTGGCAAGCTTGTTCCCGGGCTGCGATCCGCCGACGCCGGCCCGGTGCCGTTTGTGGCGCCCGACACCGAGAAACTACCGTACGTGATGAAGAACGGTGTCAAGGAGTTTCAGCTGGTTCCGCAACCGGTGCGGCGCGAGTTTTTGCCTGGATACTGGATGAACGTTTACGGCTACAACGGTTCCATGCCGGGTCCGGTGATCGAGATCACGCAAGGCGACCGGGTGCGAATCGTGGTGACCAATGAATTGCCGGAAGACACGTTCGTACATTGCCATGGCTTTGAACTACCGGTGCAGTACGACGGGGCCGACGTGTTGAATCAGAATCCGATTCGCCCGGGTGGGACGTTCGTCTACGAGTTCGACGTGCACGAGGATGGGACGTTCTTCTATCACTCGCACGTGCCGATGCAGGAAGCGTTCGGGATGGTGGGCTGGATCATTGTTCACCCTCGCCAGCCCTACTCGCCGCCCGTCGACCGAGACTTCGGTTTGATCTTTCAGAACTTCTTCATCGACAGCACGCAGACGATCGCAGATTCGTGGCGGATGGATTGGAACTGGCATACGATCAACGGTCGTAGCGGCCCGTTCACGACTCCGGTGGTGGTCAAACACGGCGAGCGAGTGCGGATTCGCATCATGAACTTCTCGCCGATGCAGCACCATCCGATTCACATCCACGGCCACACGTTTTGGATCACGGGGCACGAGGGGGCCCGCGCTCCCTATTCGTCGTGGGTTCCTCGCAACACGGAACTGATTGGCATTGCCCAAGCCACCAACTTTGAGTTCATCGCCAACAATCCCGGTGATTGGATGTTTCACTGTCACATGGTGCATCACATGATGAATCACATGGTGCGCCAGGTTGGACCGCGCATTCGACATGGCGACTCGGTCGACCGCTACCTCGCCGATCTGCAGGTGCGGCCAGCGCCCGAGGTGTCAGCCACCGCGCTGGGTGAAAAGCCGCCGGGTTATCCGCAGGAAATGCTGGGCATGCGCATGAGCGCCCCCTTTCTCGAAAAGATCTGGGGGCGCCGGGAAGTTCAGGGGATGCGGGCCGATTGGCCCATGTCCGTGATGGGGCTGATGACCACGTTACGCGTGTTGCCTGCGGACTTGTATCACCTGGTGATGGAAACCGAGCAGACGGTCCCCAAGGGGTCGGTATTCGAAGAGATCGTGCGGCGGTTTGGCGACATTAAGACCTACGTGCCGACCCCGCCGCACCAGGGGATGCACGGGTCCTGATTCGCTGGATCGCATTGATTTCCGCTGAGGATTGGGTCTATTGCCTACCCGGTGAGTTCGCGTGCAGTAGGGTTGCGTAGGCCCCAGTTGCCGCTGCTGCCGCGCGCCTACCAGTCGCGCGAAGAATCGATGGGCACGGTGTTCGCACTGAGGGCATGCGAATCAGAACCGACGCGAGGGGAAAATGAATACCGGGCTCAGCATGCAAATGCTTCAATGGGTTTCCATTGCCGCACTGATCGTCGCCGCCATCTGCTTCGTGTGGATCGTGGGCGACCTATTGCTCGGTAACAAGCAGCACATGTGGATCATGAACCTGGTTTGGCCCACGACGGCGCTGTGGGCTGGACCGTTGGCGTTATGGGGTTACTACCGGATTGGAAGGTTGTCGTCGCATAAAGTGATGCTGCGCGCCAAGCAAAACGGCGAACCGCCACCAGGAATGCAACGGCCGTTCTGGCAAGCCGTGGCCGTCGGTACGACCCATTGTGGAGGTGGTTGTACGCTTGGCGATATCTGCGCCGAATGGTTCTTGTTCTTTTTTACGTCGATCACAATTCTGGGGACCACCATTCATTTCGAACTGTTCGGCCAGAAGATCTTCGCGGCCTGGATCGTCGACTTCGTACCGGCCTTTATCTTCGGCATCGCGTTTCAGTACTTCACGATTATGCCGATGCGCGACATCTCCGTCGCGGAAGGCCTATGGGCGGCCGTGAAAGCCGACACGTTGTCGCTAACGGCCTGGCAAGTCGGTATGTACGGCTGGATGGCCATCGCCACGTTTGCAATCTTTGGGCATGAGTTGGAAAAGACCGACCCGGTGTTTTGGTTCATGATGCAAATCGCGATGGTGGCCGGGTTTCTTACTTCCTATCCGGTCAACTGGTGGCTGTTGAAAACCGGCATCAAGGAACGCATGTCAGCGCCACCGGAATACCCCGATGTCGATTGGCGCGGCGGATCCTCGGTTGCTACTCCATCACGTCTTGCGCTGCCTTTGAGCGGCCTGCACCAGTAGGCTGTGAACCTCTGGATCGGCGTACAGCATGGGCACGGCGGTCAGCGCTGCCGCGGCTCCCTGTTCCAGCGTACTGGCCAGTGCGCCGTCGAGGAGCCGCTCCGACCATTGCAGTCCCACCAGTGGCCGGCTGGCGATCGATTTCAGGGCGGATGATACAACGCGGTCCTCTGTTTGCGCGGCGGTCCGTAATTCCGCGACCGTCGCGCCGGCGAATAGCGATCGCCAGGCGGAGAACTCGGCCATTGTCGCGAGCGCGTGTTTAGGGGTGTCCTTTGGCCGCTGGCCCAGCGTCCGCGCCGCCAGGTTCGCGGCGGAGGCCAGTTCGTCCGGCATGACCAGTTGATCGATGAGCCCCAGCGCAAGCGCTTTCGGCGGTGGCAGCACCACGCCGGTGTAAACAAGCCACTTCGCCAACTCCACGCCAATGCGGCGCGGCGTGCGATAGGTTCCACCGGAACTGGGTACGATCCCGAGCCCCGTTTCCGGGAAGGAAAAACTAGCGCGCGGTGTGGCCACGACGTGATGACACGCCAGGACTAATTCAAAGCCACCCCCGACTGCCGCTCCCTGGACTGCGGCAACGACCGGTTTTGGGCATGCAGCGATCTCGCCAAACACTTCCTGGGAAGCCCGGATGCACTCGACAATCCGGTACATGTTGCCCGACTTCAAGCACCGCACGAAGAAGCCCACGTCGGCGCCCGAGACGAAGCGGTTGCCCGCGGCGGCAATGACGATGGACGCGATCTCTGGCGACGCAACCGCCCTGCGGACGGCGCTGCGCAGTTGCTCTAGCAGGGCCCAATTAAGCGCGTTCCCGGCCTGGGGCCGGTGCAATGTCAGCGTCGCCACACCATCATCGGTCTGGGAATCGATGAAGGTCTGGGGAGGTTCTCTGCGCGAGGCTGATAGGGGACCCGGAAAGGGTTGCTGAAGTTTCATCAAACGAATCGTCTTATCCCCGCTACTCGCAACACGTCTACCATTACGGTCGGCTTCAATTTAGTGGCTCAGGGACGCAAGTGCAAATAGGGAATTTGGGTGAAATGGCTGGTATTCGTTACGTACATAAATGGGTTGTTTGAACTGCCGGGAGCGCGCGCGCCTTCACCGTCGCCGCCGAAGGCTGGCAAATCGCACTAGCCGATCTCGATCCCTAGCCAGCGCGGAAACTTTCAAACTCGTCGAGCTTGTGAAGGCAAGCGGACCAGCTGCCGTGTTCCATCCTTCGGATTTCACAGTTTCCATTGCACGCCAGTCCTCCCGCCGTCGCATTCTTTCGCCGGACGCCTCCGTTTGGCGAACTCGGTTCTTAGGATGAAGGCATCGATGCGGAGGTTTACTTCGGCGATAACCGGGCCGTTCGGTTGGATTGCCGCCGCACCAATCAGAGCTGCCCCCTGCGTACGACTTCCACCGATTGCCGTACTGGCCAATGACAAGTGCCGAGTTACAGTAGGCGATGACGCCGGCGCCGGTCGCGGGGCGGTGTGGAGTGCGCCGGTGCCGTCGCACCTAGAGAGTCGCGGCGACAAGTCCGCGCATCAAAGAGCCCCGGGAAACTCGGTTCCGCGACTTCTGGCAAAACCCGAAAAAACCGGGGCAGTGGGCGATGAGGGACTCGAACCCCCGACATCCACGGTGTAAACGTGGCGCTCTAACCAACTGAGCTAATCGCCCCTTGGCGAAGTTTATCGTATCGGCCATGGCGCGTCCAAGCCCGACGCGTATTGTGTCAGGAACGACGAATTCGTCGATGGTTGTTTGGACGCGAGTGGGGGGCGTTGCGCGGCTGCGCGTAGGTGCGCAGTGAAGGCACGCCTCAAGGGTAGGATTCACGGTGGCCCAGGCGAAGGGTATATACGTATCAGCGCGATCTATTAGGCTATGTACTAAATAGAGTTTTACGTTCGCGGCGATGTACACGTTGTTAGCGAACAGATCAAGGCGGCCGCGTGTTCATGTTTTGTGTCGCCGCCGTCTGTCTATGCTTGACTGCCCATTCATTGTGAGGAGTGATTGCCTTGGCCAAGAAGAAAGTTACCAGTGCTCGAGTGAGTAAGAGTGATGCAATTCGGGACGTGTTGGCGGCGCAGCCGGATGCAAGCGTCAAGCAAATCAAAGCCAAGCTCACCGCCAAAGGAATTACGGCCTCGGATGCCTTGATCAACAAGCTCAAGTACACGCGCAAGTCCAGTGGCAGTCAAAAACGCTCCACTCGCAACTCGGGCACGAGCAAAGCCGACGCGATTCGGGGCATGTTTGAACGGCTCGGGCACGACGCGCGACCGCGTGACGTTATTGCCGCACTCAAGGCGCGCGGAGTGATCGTTACGTCGGCGCAAGTTAGCATGTTGCGAGGCAAGCTCGGCCAGAACGGTTCGACTCGCTCCCAAGTTGGCGGCGCCGTGCCCTATGAGCATCTGGTGGCGGCCAAGCAGCTTGCGCATCGTCTGGGAGGCGTCGAGAAAGCCCGGCAGGCACTCGAAAGCTTTGCCAGGTTAGTGCAGGCCTAGTTTCGTCAAACGCTGGCTGCCTGCCGAATTACCGGCTGCATTTTTGCGACGACATGGTATCTTGCGCACCGGCCGCGGTGCGACTTGGCGGGCGGTCGTCCTTGGGGGCTGGGTGCAGTGGGCGAACGTGCGTATGGTGCGTACCGCGTCGGTGTAATCAAATGGGGCAGAGGCGAAGGTGATCGAGGTCGTCACGACGGTGCTCTTGGCCGCACACATGATCTTGGTGGATTTGGCCATGGTCGGTCCACTCGCTAGCGCCTGGCTCGACTGGCGCAGCAAGCGTGAGAAGGCGGACCAACTCGGCGAATTCGGTCGGACCCTTGCGCTGTGGTCTGTTGTTGCGCTAGCCATTGGCGGGCTACTAGGGGGCGCGTTACTTCTGTTGCGCTATCTTAGCGACGATCGCTACTTTCGCGCGATCGCGGCGATTCCGCGCGACCGTCTATGGTTTGCGGGCGCGGAATTGCTGTTTTCGTTCCTCTGTCTCGGTGCCTATGTCGGGCTGTGGCGGCGCTGGCAAAAAGGCCGGGGGTGGCATCGCCTGTTGGCCGTGGCGGCAGCCAGCAATTTGATGGTTCACTTTCCGGCGCTGTTTACCATCATCTCGCTCGTCGGCACGCGTCCGTCTTTGTCCGGCGGTCCTTTGGATCGCGCCGAGTTCCGTCGCTTGCTCGTCGACGGCGAGGTCCTGTCGCGCGTCGCGCATGTCTGGTTGGCCGCCGTGGCGGTTACCGGAATGGCTATGGTGTGGTTGGCGCTGCGCACAATGGCAACGGTCCCTCCCGAGTCCGTCGAGATGCGCCAGCGTCTTGTAAAATTGGGGGCGCGGCTGGCGTTGGGGGCTGCCGTCTTGCAGTTTCCGACCGGGCTGTGGGTGGCGCTCGCGATGCCCGAGACGGCAATTGGGCCGCTGTTGGGTGGTGATGCCGCCGCGTCGTTGCTTTTTCTTTCGTCGGTCGTTCTGGCGATGTTGTTGATGCACGTGCTCGCGGCGCTGGCTCTCAGCGAACCCACCCGACGGCAGGCGTGGCGCCAACAGCCGTGCTAGGCACCCTATTTCTGCTGATGGTCGGCACACGTGTGCGGCTGGAGAATTGCGTGCTGGCACCGAGGCGAACAGCAATTCTTGATTCCGCGGCTGTATTGGAGCAAGCCGCTGCCACTTGCGTCCCTGGAAACTTCCGTTTCAATAGGGGGACATTCCATCTATCGCCGCATTCAACGATGAGGTCGTCGCCTTGATGTCGCTGGAGATTGTTACGATTACGGACCCGGTTTACGGCTCAAAGGCCAAGATCCTGCCGGGTGTCGGCTTCAATTGTTACGGCTTTTCGGTCGCCAGTTCATCGGGGCCCATGGAGGTGCTGTGGTCGGCACCAGATTTTACCGACGGCACCGCGAAGCCGACCGGCAGCGGCATTCCGCTGTTGTTCCCGTTCGCCGGCAGGATTCGGGGTACGACCTTTCATTTTCAGGACAAGCAGTACGAACTGGACGAGGGAGATGGCATCGGCAATGCCATCCATGGTTTTGTGTTCAATCGTCCGTGGCGCGTAAAAGAACAGACGCAAGATCGCGTTGTGGGTCAGTTTCATGCCTCGGTCGACGACGAGAGCCTGCTCAAACGTTGGCCGGCCGATTTTCGAATCACCGCGACTTATCAAATCGCCGGCAATACGCTTACGAGCGAATTTGTTATCGATAATCCCGACGATAAGCCGCTGCCGTTTGGCTTCGGCACGCACCCGTATTTTCGCTTGCCGCTAGCGGGCAACAGCGCGGACGATTGCGTCGTAAAAATTCCCGTGGGTACTTGTTGGGAACTCAAGGAACTATTGCCGACCGGCAAGACCGACACGACCGCGGCTACTGAAAAACTGCCGAGCGGCATGCAGGTCGGCGAGATGAAGCTCGATAATGTGTTCGGAAAGCTGACGGGCAACGATCACCGTCTCGTGACAACGATTCACGATCCCCACAGCGGCCGCACGGTGTCACAGGACTTTGACGACCAGTTCACGGCGTGCGTGGTCTACAATCCGCCGCACCGAGAAGCGGTGTGTATCGAGCCTTATACCACGATTCCCGATGCCTTCACGCTGCGCGAGCAGGGCATCGATCCACATTTGTTGATTCTGGCACCGGGCGAATCGTTTCGCACGAAGATCGAAGTTCGCGTTGAGTAGTCGCCGCGTGCAAGAGCAGCCGTTCGTCGTTGGCGGCCAACAGCGGGGCAAGCGAGACTATCGCTCCGGCTTGCTCGACACCTCGGCGCTCCAGACGACGTTTGAGCGCACCGCCGGTCGTGCTTCCCCACCGGGAACTACGATGCGTTCGTTCCATCGTACCGCCGGGGTGGTGACAAGCGAAAAAGGAACTTCGCCCAAGACGGTCCAGCGATCGAGCCGTGTATCGTAGGACAGCACATCGCGGGGAAAGCCGCGGTGCTCGCGGGGAGGGGTCGAGACTTGGGTTCCATCGTCGCCGCCGAGCACCAGGAACTTGTCCGAGTCGATCGTCGGTGCCGGACTTGGCGCGGCGACGGCGACACGCGGCAAATCCGATAACCGCTGCCAACCTTGGTCTGGCGAGTAGCGGTAGGCGTCGCGCAACCAGCGGCGAACAGGTTTGCCGTCGTCTCCACCTTCGAGCGCGGCGCCGCTAAACAAGAAAAACGAGCCACGCTGTGACCCGGCGACGGACAGCAACCGCCCAGGACCCGGCCACGTGGCGAGTTTGGCCCAGCCCGCCCGCAGGTTTTCGAGGTCGAGTGCCCAGAACGTCTCTAGCGCGCGGACATCGTCCGGCGCGCACGTTCCGCCTGCAACGTAGACCGTCCGTTCCACGAGAGCTCCACAGGCATTCGCACATGGCTGAGGCAATTCGGGGAGCGGAACGACGGTCGCGGTACCCGCCGTCCAACGCAACACGAAGCACTTGGCATAGTGCCGCTGCGCGTCGCTGCCTCCAATGCAGACGATCCCCTCAGGCGTGGTGATCGAGACGCCATAACCCAAGGGCCCCGGCAATTTGCCTACTACCCGCCAGTTGCTGGTCGGTGTCTCGAGGGCGAAGATGGTGTCGTACCAACGCTTGGCACCGCCCGCCGACGGCGGTTGATCGGGAAAATTGGTTCCGCCGGCGACAACGAGGACACCGCCGCTAACGCCGGCGAATGAGCCGGCGAATCCTTCCGCATCGGGAATGGGCGGCAATTGCCTCCAGACGAGAGATTGCGCCACACTCGGCCGGTCACAAAGCGCAGCGCCCAGGACAATCGCGCACGCAATCCAGTAACGGCAAAACGAGTGTTGGGGGGGCATCATTGCCAATCATAGCGAACCCCCAACAGATCGAACAGCCGCGCGTTGGGTTCGGCGAACTGCCGGCCCAGTCGCTGGCGAACGTCTGCGGACATCGGTTCTGTGTAGCGCCCGCAGTTGTGGCTGCCGAACGCGTCCGGCGCCCACGATTCCAACTCCAGAAAGTCCAGCACTTGGGCGAAGACTTCGCGCGGCTGCTTGAACATGCGCTCCGCTTGGACGACGAGCATTTGCTCGCGCCGGAAAAACTTCAGCCACTCGTCGAGTTGCTCGGCATAGTGTCCGCGCGCTACATAGGAATGAAAGCGATGCGCATTGCTTTGCGCGAAGGGCGACTCAAGCAAACGTGCGCGCTCGCCGGCCAGGCGTGCGGGCTCGGCCTCGAGGGCGTCGGCAAACGCTAGTTTTTCACGTCCGCGACGAACGCTGTGTTGATAGTGCGAATAGGCGCGGCTCACCGGATTGCGAAGCAAAAAAATTAGCTTCACGTTCGGCAGAAGCTCGCGAACGCGAGACGGCACGCGCGGATCGAACATATAGTACGGACTCGACTCGAAGCACGCTCGGACAGTTTCATCATTGCCAAGAACGGGAAAATGCGTGCGATACCAATTCGTGCCCCGTTGGTAGGCCCGGTCGAAGTAGTGCACTTCCTTGGTGAGCGAAGCAGCGCACTGGGGATGTCCTACGAGGTAGCCGAAGAGGGAAGTCGTGCCGGCTTTTTGTGCTCCGGCAATGATAAATCTTGGCAGCGGGCGGCGATGGGAGGTGAGTTGCCGATACCACAAGCCGGGCGACGCCATCTGGCGGGTCTGGCGAATAACCGGCGATTGCCAAAGGCGAGTCAGGCCATGATTCTGACGCATCTTGTGGATTTCCTCGTTGCATATGCACAGCCGCATGGCGCACGGCGGTAGCGCGGCGTAGAAACTTAATTCGGCTGGTGCGACCGTGAGGCTTGATCCGGTTCGGCGGATCGATCCCCAAAAAGGAGAACTGCTAGCTCGTCGTGGTAGCAGTGATTGCCACCACGTCTTGGCGGCCGCGTTACTCGGGGTCGTCCGATGCCTGGTCCTCTTTCTCCTCCGTCGGTTCCCCGAGGATTTTCATAACCCGCGCGTAACGAAGTTCGGCGTCCATTCGGTCGGACGGCTCCGGCAAGTCGCGATCGCAGGCTTGCCGGACGAGGTGGGCGTGTCGCGCCAAGGCTGCACGGTCATCGGAACGTTTGGCGACATGGCATACACTTGCCAGCGAATCAAACATGCGAATCATGACGGCGGCACTCGTGCTGCCGTACTGTCGGATCTGGTTGAAGGCGGCATCGACCACGTCGGCAAACGAAACACTACGGGTCACGACGCGCAACTTTCCCTCCTTGTCGTAGTGATAGGGGGACGGCATCGACCGACCAGCCAAACGCCCCAATGCCTCGGCGAGCCAGTCGAGACAGAGGATCGCCGTAAACGGGTCGTTGATCCCCGGCGAAAGCGCTCGAACCGCGACTTCGACCAATTGATCAACGGTAAACTCCACGTCTTGATACGGGGTGCGTTGCAGTTCGAAGAGAAAAACCCGGTTCAGCTTCTGTACGAGTTCGTCGTCGAGCGTGTCGGCCGGTGCGACCAAGGCAAGTGGGGACCCTTCAATGACAAAATTTCCGGGCCTTTGCAGCAGCCGTAAGACCAGGTCGCGGTCGTGAGCAACTTTTAGCAGCGTTTCTTCTTCGATAGCGGCGATATAGCCGTAACCTTGCGAGGGGACGGTAGCCGCGATGCGATCAAAGTCGTCTGGCAGATCGGCTTTGCCGTCTCCCGTAGCGGCTTCTGGCGAAGCTCCCAATACTTCGGGCCAGAGCCGATCGATTGTCTCTCGCATTTCATGGCTGACAGCCGCGATGACTTGATTGGCTTGAATGGTAATGGCTACGTGATGAATGAAATAGATCATGACTCCCAGGCTAGCCAGGGCCAACAGAATGCCGACGGCCACGGCCGCGCCGGGAACGAAATTCGATCCGTCCGTACCGTGAATCGTGCGGAGAACCAGTAGGCAGTAGATGTAGGTCCCGGTAAACGTACCGAGGACAAACTGATTGCTGCGGTCGCGAATAAAATTACGGAGCAGCCGCGGTCCAAATTGGCCTGAAGCCAATGACAAGGCGACAATCGTGATCGAAAAAACAACGCCGGCCACGGTGATCATCGAGCCGGCAATCGTGGACATCACTGCCCGGGCTCCCGCGGGACCACCGCCATAGCCCCACCACACGCTGGTCGAGATCGGTTCCTGTTGAATGCGGCGATCGATCAATACCATTCCAACGGCAAGCCCGGCCGACGCGAGACTCAGCAGCGAGGGAACGAACCAGTAGGACGTGCGAAGCGATTCCCAGAGATAGAGGAGACGAGTTTGCATTCGGATCGATATCGGTCGTGAGCAACCGGGAACGGACTCGAATCATACCCTACGGCCAGAGAATTGTCCCCTATCCGCAGATCGGCCGATCGCCGATATCGAATCGCCAAACACACGCTGAACGGCCTACTCCCTTTCGCTGGCCGCAAAAAAAAACCGGACCCCATTCGGGGTCCGGCTTTTCTGAGTCGTCGTCAGTCGGCAACGCGGAAGTTATTCCGCGGCGGCCTGCGTGTTCTCGTCGAGAATCGGCAGCTTGCCCTGCATGATGAGTTCGCCGAAGGTGGGCGAGTCGGCATTGTTGGGATCGGCCTTCATTGCGGCGACCTTGTCCAGTGCATCTTGAATCTTGGCCGCATCCTTGGCGTCCTTCTTCTTGTCGAGCAGCTTGCCGAGGGCAACCCCGTAAGCATTCTTATCCTTTTTCTTCTTGCCAACGTGGCAAACGTTGCATTTGGCCTCTTTCACGGCCGCTGCCAAGGCCTCTTCTTCCGGCGTGGCCGGTTCGGTCTTCACGTATTTGGCGTCGAATTCCTTCTTGAACGGAGGTACCGCATGGGCCGATTCGACGTGAGCTAGCACATTGCCAGCGACGAAACCCAACAAGACCAACAGACAAAAGTTCTTCATGGAATGCTCTCTCAATTGCAATTGCGAAAGGCCAGCGTAGCGGGATCAAAATTCTGGCGGGGGGAAACGCGAGGATTCCTTCAGGCAGGCTGCTCCGGCAGGTTCCGCTACCAGAACCAGTAGAATCGGTCGCCCAGGCAGTGTCAAGCGCGCCCAAACGCCTCACTAATGCGGCGGTTTGGGATCAAAAAACTAGCGTCGACGCGCTTTGCGCGGCCGCGCTAGTTTTGATCCGGCGATCTGCTATCCGGCAGATTCGACCGGTCGGCGGCGCTTGCTGCCGTCGGTTTTGCCGGCACCGCCGGAAGGTAAGGCAGCCGTGCGCCGGCGTCCGAACCATCGATTGCGCCGGCCAAGGCCGTGTGTTCGCCAACCGATGCGCTGGCCGAAAGCACGTAGTCCGAAGCCAGGTGCGTGTGGTACGGACGGCTACTCGACGGCGGCGTGGCCCATACCACGGCGTCATCGCCGGCGAATTGATCCTGACTGCTGAATCGCCAATGCTCTTTCCACTCGTCAAAGTCAAATTGTTTCGAACCGTTCAGACCGGCCGAATTCATGATCTGCCAAAACGTTTTGTAGCCACGAAAGTAATCATTGTCGCCAGTCCATTGGAATCGCGCGAGAAACTCATCGATGCTGGCCGATCCACGTTGTTCGACAACCGCGCTAGAGCCGCGCGTGGCGAGAATGCAATCATCGCAGTGCAGGTTAACGACCATCTGATGCGGCTCTTCCTGGCTGTTGGTCATCAGCACCAGCCCACTTCCGGTGACGGCTGTCACGTGCCGCAAAATGACTTCCGCCTGGGGTTCCAGGGGCGGCTGTATGGAGTTGCCCTCTGTTACAATCAATCGTTCGCTGGTGGCCAACAGGCCGTCGTTCCAGGTCAATCGCACCGACTGCAGGTCGGCATCGCGGAGCAAGGTTGCTTCGCCGTGCGCCACGCAGTTTGTGAGGCTGATGTTCACCACGTGGCCGTCCATCGCGCCCACGCCCATGCCCATGTTTCCGGAGCCGGGCGTGGCCTTGATTTCAAAAAACGCCACGCCCGCGTAATACGGCGGATGACCGCGGACGGTAAACGTGCAGTTTTCAAAATCGAGCAGTTCGCAATGCTGCAACTCGAACAGAGAACGCTCGACCGGCGAATTGGCGGGTAGATCGAACTCCCAGTGCACGTTTCGAACCGAGAGTTGACCGCCGGAAACACTCACCATTTGCCTGATCGGAAAGGCTTTGTCCGCCTCGGGCGCGAACACCACGATCGGATGAAACCCGACGCCGGCCTGGACAGTGAGATGGATGTTCGAAATTGCGAGCGGTCGCTCGATGCGTCGGCCGCTATAGCGTAGTTCGATCGTATCGCCATCCGTGGCGGCACTGCATGCGGCCAACAGGCTTGTGTAGTTACGTGCAGCCGTCTCGTCGCCGACAGTCAACACGCGGCCGGTCGAAGTCGACGTCTCGTCGGCAGTCGAAACCGACGCATCCGGCAGGGTGCCCGCCAGGTCGACTTCGTCACTCGTGCTGGAGCCCGGCGACTGTTTGGCACTGGCGGCCCTCATTTCCGACTTGCGCGCCAACTGTTGGTACACTTCCAAACTGCCACCAATCGAACCGAGTAATTCGCCCAGCCCCTGGCCAAGCCCGCCCGCTTGCGTGGAGGGCGTCTCGGCTTCCTCCACGGGAGGACTCGCCTCCAAGGGCATCGCGGGCTTGTTGCGAAAGGGAATCTCGCTGGGGGATGGAGCGATTGGTTCCCTCGTGGTCGACGGCGATGTTGGATCGGCTTCGCTTTTCGAGGCTGCGTCGGTCGGGAAAACGACCTCGGGATGCTTTAAGACGGGTGCGCTCTCCAACGGTCGGTCCGATTTGGGCTTGGAACTCAGCTCCATCGCGGCCCGGTCGCTGGCTGACCAGTAAAGATCGAGTGCGAACACAATCAGGAACAAGGCGGCCAATGGCACGACCCACGGAACGTGCGTTCGCCAGCGTCCCGGCGGAGTGGCGGGTTTGGGCGCGATGCGCGCGGGGGGCGATTCGCCCAATTGCAGGCCCAGCGAATGCCCCAGTACCGAAAGTTCTTCGAGCAGTTCGGCGGGCTGCTGAAAGCGTTCGTTGGGATTCTTGGCTAACAGGTGGGCCAGGATTCTGGTGACTTGCGAAGGTAGTTCCGGACGGAGGCTCCGCGGATCCGGAGGCACGTCGGCCTGGTGTTGGAGGAGTTTCTGGAGAACGGTCCCCTCGGGAAATGGCGGCCGGCCTGTGAGCATGAAGTAGAACGAGCATCCCAGCGAGTAGAGGTCGCTACGGACGTCCGCACTGCGAGGATCCCGAGCCTGTTCTGGAGAGATATAGTCGAACGTGCCCAGCGTCACACCACTGGCTGTCAGGTCGTTCGTGGCGTGCGCCATGAGGTTCAACCGCGCGAGGCCCATATCCACGAGTTTGGCCTTGCCGTCAGGGGTCACCAGCACGTTCGAAGGTTTGATGTCTCGATGAATGACCGAACGTTGGCTGGCATGGTCAAGCGCCAGCGCAATTTGATACGTATAACTGAGAGCCTGATTGAGTGGCAGCGGCCCCTGTTGCTCGACCAGGTCGCGAATGTTCACGCCATCGATGAACTCGAAGACGATATAGTGCACGCCGCGGTCTTCGCCGACGTAGAAGACGTGGGCAATATTGTCGTGATTGAGGCGCGCCGCCGATTGAGCTTCGTTGCGAAAGCGGCGCAGCGTTTCCTCGTCCGCCGACTGGTCGCGAGACAGCACCTTGACGGCGACTTCGCGGTCGAGCGTGGTGTCGAGCGCGCGGAAGACGATACCCATGCCGCCGCCGCCGACGAATTTCTGCAGCACGAATTGCCCGAGTTGTTCCCCTTCCCAAAGGCGGGCCGATTCGGTCGGTACGGCGCCCGTCGGATTGAGACTGGGAACGGGCGGACGAGTGGAGATCACCGTTTGCTGTCCGTCGGAAAACAGCCCTCGCGCGGAACTCGAAGGTCCGGCCGACGACGGTACGCTGGAACCGGTTGGCTGCGGAACGGGTTTGTGGCTGGAAGTTTCGCTCATCAAGACGCTCTTAGGCGGCCGCAGGCAACTGGTTCGCACCGGTTCGCTTGATGAATCGCCGGACAGGCAAGAACCGATCCTGGCGACCAAGACGAACGACGAGTTGTCATGCAGCCGAAGTGAAACACCGCGCCGGAACTTTGCTGGCGAGCCACTCGGACGAACGTCCGCCTGGAAAAACAGCCCGCCTTCCTCAGGAATGTCCGTCCGCAGCAACTACGATTGTAACTACTGAGCCGCTTTGGCGTCAAACGAGTAACAGTTATTCCCGCTTGCACTTAGGGCGAGTTTCTTGCCAAATTCGCCGCGCAGCCGGGGCGGGACTGCCGAAGTGCCCGGTGATTGCTTTCCGAGTCTGGTGGGGTACATTTCACGAAGTGCCCGCGGCCGCCGTCTCTTGAGCCGCTTGTGCGCCCCGTGGCGCTCTGTCGAATTCCCACCCTCTGGCGTGAAGCTTTCCTATGACCACCAAATCAATTGTTGACCGTCGTTCGTTTCTTGGACAATCGGCCGCTGGCGTGGCGGGCCTGGGCTTGGCTTCGCTGGCTTTGCCGGCAGATGCGGCCGAAAAAGAACCTCTATTCAAGATCTCGCTGGCCGAGTGGTCGCTCCACAAGACCCTCTTTAGCGGCAAAATGGACAACCTGGACTTCGCCAAAGCGGCCAAAGACGAATATGGCATCGACGCAGTGGAGTATGTGAACCAGTTCTTCGCCACCAAGGCCAAGGACATGAAATACCTTCGCGACATGAAGACCAGGGCTGAGGATTTTGGAGTCACCAACGTCCTGATCATGATTGACGGTGAAGGTAATTTGGGGGACCCAGACGACGCTCGGAGGACCAAGGCCATCGAGAACCACTACAAGTGGGTCGACGCGGCCAAGTTCCTTGGTTGCCATTCGATCCGGGTGAATGCCCACTCGAAGGGTTCGCCCCAGGAACAAGCCAAGCTCGTGACCGATGGTCTCAGTCGTCTCTGTGAATTTGCCAGCGGCCCGGGGATCAACATCATCGTTGAGAACCACGGCGGGCTTTCATCGAACGGCGAGTGGTTAGCGGGAGTAATTGAATCAGTCAAAAAAGGTAATTGCGGAACTTTGCCGGACTTCGGTAATTTTGGTGAATACGACCCTTACAAGGGCGTCGCCGAGCTGATGCCCTATGCCAAGGGGGTGAGTGCCAAGAGCAAGAACTTTCGCGAAGACGGCGAGCACATTGAGACCGACTACGAGCGGATGATCAAGATCGTGCTCGATGCCGGGTATCATGGCTATGTTGGGATCGAATACGAGGGCTCGAAGCTCTCTGAGCCCCTGGGGATCCTGGCCACCCGGAAGTTGTTGGAAAAGGTACGCGAGAAGCTTTCCTAGATTTGCGACCCAACTTAAAGGCGGTCTTTCACCCAGAGTGTGAGAGGTCGCCTTTTTTTGCGTGCTAAGTGATAAGTGCTGGCTGATAGCTGCTAGCCGGTTGTTTTTCGCAATTTCTTCAACTCGCAAACAGAGGACACTTGGTAAATGTGAAAATGCAGACTGCCTGGTTTTTAGGCACATCGCCCCTGCGCAATTCGTGGGCACGGGTGCATGGCCTTTGGGCGATTCCGGGAAATTGACGCAAGTGCTATCAAAGAAATGACATCCGTGCTGCCCCTTGCTCGGCTCTAACGATACAAGCGACGAGGACCACCGTTGACCGGTCCTCCCGTTTCACACGTTTCAGGAGATTGAGTATGAGCGAGCAACGACAAGATGTCTTTGCGCGGCGGACGAGATTTACCAGCAGCGACCGAGCTGGGTCACGTTCTTCCGCGAAGTATTGGGCGTGGATGGAATCGTCCGCCAGATGTATCAATCGCCTGAGGCGCTTGCCCAGTTTGAGCAGACCGACGAGTATCAGCGGATCCAGCAAATGCTGGCCAAGCTTCGCGAGAGCGACGCGGACTTGCCGGGGGGACCACGCGAGCCGACCCGAGTCATCACCGTAAGGTTGCCCAAGAGCCTGCACGAGTCGCTCAAGTCGGAAGCGCACGAGCGTCACACTAGCATGAACAAGCTGTGCATTTCCAAGCTGCTACAGGTGATCGGCGACGACCTGGTGCCGGCGGAGTTGGCAGTTTCGCAAGAGCCCGCAGCATAGGGCGACTTGTTGGAAAGGGCGAAATAGAAGAGATTCGGAGCGAACCTGTAAGCCGGGTTCTGTTCCCCTGCGGCAGCCATGGGCTGCCGCAGGGGAGCGGCCATTTCTCTGGGACGCCGATTGCTCGGCGACTCTAGCGGCCTACCCGAGTGTGGTGGCGGACCGGACCAGTCCGCTCGAGGTTTCCCTCGATCCTCTCTGTTTGGCCTTGCTCCGGGTGGGGTTTGCCTAGCCAGGCTGGTCACCCAGCCTGCTGGTGAGCTCTTACCTCACCGTTTCACCCTTACTGGCCAGGGCCAAGCCCCGACCGGCGGTTTACTTTCTGTTGCACTTTCCCGGGCCTCGCGGCCGGTGGGTGTTACCCACCACCCCGTCCTGTGGAGCCCGGACTTTCCTCCCGGTGTGCGCCCGCCAAAGCCGGCGCGCGCCGAGCGACCGCCCAGTCCGCTCCGAATCTCACCCCTTACCATACGTCAGCTAGCGTCTCACGGACAGCCGGGCGAGCGCGTCATTCCGCTCCATCGGGCATGGGGGGAGGTTTGCGAGTTCTGGCAAATATTTGCCGCGCCAAGATGAATCGCTGATCCAGTTGTGCTGGTTGCAACGATTTTAACCCCTAGAACCCGCGGGTCGGCGCATACGCTGTGCGCCGTCGAAACCGCCGTGGCGATCCGTGAGCAACCTGAGTTGAAAATCGTGTTGCGGTCCAAAGAGCTACTCGACGAATGGGTGCCCGCCGTCTCGGTGTCGGTGGCCTTGTTTCTTGCTTTGCATTTGGGGGCACCGTCATTGGCGGATTTCCCACCCAAGGCACAAATGCCCGGCGGCCCTCCGCAGTTGCTATCCAGACGTCCGGAGCGGCTACCGCCGGTATCGCCTGGGCGCCTGTCGCCGCTGGCGAATCGCACATCGCGCACCGAGACCTCGCCAAAATATCCGGTCGTGCAAGCATCGGCACAGAAGGGTCCAGCCGAACAGACGGGCCCAGCCGATGAGAGGGGCCAAATGAGCCCGGCCGACGAGAAGGCGCTACTGAATCTGGAGGCGATTCCACCGGGGCTGGCCGAAGCCGGAGTTGGAATGACACTTGATCAAGTCACCCAGATCGCACTCGAAAACAGCCCGGTGCTGCGCGAGGCGCAGGCGCAGGTTGTGGCGGCACAGGGGCGTGCGTTCCAAGCTAGCCGTTATCCGAATCCCACGTTCGGCGGCGCATCGCCGCAATTGGCCGGCAATCAATCGCAATACAATACGTACATCGTTCAAGACTACGTCACCAAGGGGAAGATCCGCCTGGACACTGCCGCGGCCGAGCGGGCCGCTCGAGCGGCGGAGCTCTCGCTGGTGCGGGCGCGGTTTGACGTTCTGACGGCGGTTCGCCAGCGTTTTTACACGGTGCTGGCAATGCAGCAGCGCGTACGAATCCTGGATTCGATGGTCAATATCGCTCGCACTTCCCACGAGGTCAGCGAGAAACTCTTCAAGGCCGGCATCGGTGCGCGGGGCGACGTGCTACTGTTGCAAATCGAGCTATCGCGGGCGGAAGCCGAACTACGAAACGCTCACATTTTGACCGCGACCAGCAAGCGAGAATTGGCAGCGGCGACAGGACTGTACGAATTGCAAATCGACCGCGTGTCGGCCGACCTGACACAGGCCCTGCCCGACTACGAAATTATCGCCGTGCAGCAGGGAGTCATCGACCGCAACGCCCTCGTGGCACGCGCTGGAGTGGAGATTTCTCGGAATCAGTTCGTCGTCCGGCGGCAGGTGGTCGAGCCTTTTCCGAACTTCAACATGATGGGGGGATACCAACAGCAACAGCCGGGCGCCTTCGCCCCGGAGAACCAGGCAATCTATCAAGTGCAGATGGTCATTCCGCTGTGGAATCGAAATCGGGGGAACATTCGTGCGGCCGAGGCGGAACTCACCGCCGCCATGGCCGGCCTAAACCGCGTGCGAAACGATCTGGCCAACCAGGCGGCTATGTCGCTGGGGCAATATCTAACGGCCCGCCAGTTGGTCGAACGCTACGAACAGCAGATCCTGCCCAGTGCCGTCGAATTGCAAAATATTTCGGCCAAACTCTACGGCGAAGGTCAAATCGACTTCCTACGCTACCTGAACTCCCAGCGGGCGCTGTTGGATTCGAGTCTGGCCTATATTGACTCGCAAGAGGCCCGTTGGCGGGCCGCCGCGGAAGTGGCATCGCTGCTACAGAGCGAGAGTTTCCCATGAAACCTCTGCCGCCGGGGATTACAAAGGCGTAATCCCGCCCCCAACCGGCGTTGCTGACTCGTAACAGTAGTAATAATGTACATAGTGGCGTCGGTTGCTTCGATCGGCGGTGTTGGCGGTCCCTCCTTTGAATGCAAGTCTTGCATCACCCACGCGAGTTCCAACGGCGGAAGGCTTGCGCCCCTCCCGCTCATTTGTCGTTTTGATTGGATTCGCCGCGCAGAATCAACTGGAAATTCATGGCGATGAGTAATCCGCGCGGCAAATCACGAGTCTGGCGTTGGACGGTCGCGGTCGCCATCGTTGCCGCGGTTGGAGTTGCGGTTGGCGGAGTTGTCGTGGCCTCGCGCCGAATTCCGCCAGCTCCCGAGTTGGAGCAAAGCCGGTCGCATTCCCCTTCGGTAACGCTTGGTGCACAGAACTCACTGGAGTTGTCCTCCGAGGTCACGCAAAGCTTGGGCGTGCGCATGGTCCAGGCTAAGGCCGCTGGACCGCACGAACAGCTAATGCTTTCCGGCTCGCTGTTCCTGGATCCGAATCGTCTGGTTCACGTGCATTCGCGGTTCGCTGGAGAGGTGGTGTCGATTGGCCTCGATGCCCAGCAGCGACGTCCGCTTCGGCTGGGCGATCACGTGACGAAGGGACAGCTCCTGGCGACGATCTGGAGCAAGGACGTGGGTGAAAAGAAGAGCGACCTGGTCGATGCGGTTTCGCAACTCGGCCTCGACCGCGCTCAATATAATAGCCTGAAGTCGCTGGGCCAGGACATTGTCGCACGAAGCAAACTTCGCGAGGCTGAACGTAGCGTGGAAGCCGACGTAATTCGCGTCGAACGCTTGGAACGCACGCTGCGTTCGTGGCGGCTGACGGAGACGGAAATCGACGTGGTCCGCGCCGAGGCGGAAAAGATTCATCGTTATGCGGAAAACGATCACCACGAGCACCTGGCCGCCGACTTGGCCATCGACAAGAGTTGGGCCGAGGTCGAGGTACGCAGCCCGATGGACGGAGTCATTCTGGAAAAAAACATCGTGGCCGGCGATATCGTCGATACCAATTTAGACATTTACAAAATCGCCGACCTCTCCGTGTTGGGCGTCATGGCCAACATTTATGAAGAAGACTTGCCAGCGGTCGAGTCGCTGGCGCCGAGCGATCGGCGCTGGAGCGTGCTGTTGAAGTCGCAGCCTGACGTGAGCGCGATTCCCGGAGAATTCTCGCTGATTGGAAATCTCGTCGACCCGAACCAGCACACGGCGGCGCTGATGGGATGGCTCGATAACAAGGATGGTCGCCTGCGGGCCGGCCAATTCATCACCGCCCGCATCGAGATGCCGAACCTCGAGGAGGACGTTGTCCTGCCGGATTCCGCCGTGATTCAAGACGGCGACCAATGCGTCGTTCTCGTCGGGAACGACGCGAGCGGGCATCAACTTACCCGCCGCCAGGTTGCGCTGTCGAGTCGCGGTAGCGACGTCGTCTATATTCGATCGCACCCGACTGCCGCCCAATGCACCGCCGGTTGCCAGCCGCTGCTGCCGGGCGAATGGGTCGTGGCGTCTGGCGGTGTTGAACTTGACGGTGCACTCGAACATGCGCTGGCCACGGCTCCCGAATCGGAAGCCGAAACTAAATGACAAACGACTCGTGCGTCTCATAACCTCTTCTTGGCCGCGGCGCGGGTCTGGCTGAAAAAGCCGCCGACAGCGCAAATGGTTCAAAAGCTAATAGCTTGGGCCTTGCATAATCGCCTGGTGGTGATCCTGGCTGTGATGTCGTTGTCGTGCTTTGGCGTTTATAGCTTCTTGCATATCAACGTCGAAGCTTACCCGGACCCAGCTCCCGCAATTGTGGAAGTGATCGCGCAATATCCTGGCGCGTCGGCAGAGGAAGTGGAACGCCAAGTGACGATTCCGCTGGAAATTGCCTTGGCCGGAATGCCCGGACTGGACTACACCCGCAGCAAGTCGCTGTTTGGCCTCGCGCACTTGCGGAACCAGTTTGAGTACGGCGCGGATTATTTTCGAGCGCGACTCGAAGTGCTCAACCGCTTGAATTCGGTCGATTTGCCGCCGGGGGTCAAGCCGGTCATCGCGCCGACTTCTCCAACCGGCGAAATCTACCGGTATGTCTTACGCAGCCCGCGCGATGCCGACGGCAAGGACGTCTACTCGCTCTACGACATGAAGGCGCTAAACGACTGGAAGCTCGAAAAGGAGTTTCGCCGCGTGCCGCGCATTGCGGACGTGGTCAGCTTCGGAGGCGCGGTGAAACGCTACGAAGTCCAGCCCGACCCCGAGCGTCTCAAGCAATTTGGCATTACGCTCGAACAACTCGAAACCGCCATCACCAACAGCAACGCCAACGTCGGCGGCGACTACTTGCGACAGGGAGACACTGTGCAGGCAGTTCGCGGGCTGGGCTTGATCGGCGGCGGCGAGGATCCAATCGCGCTGCTCACGCCTCAAACGACGTCGCGCGCAGCGCGCGGCTGGCTGCGTAAGGAGGAGGATCGGCGGATCCGCGAGATTCGACAGGTGGTGCTGGCGGCAACCAACAACGTTCCCGTCAAGATCTCCGACGTCGTCGACGGCGGCCGCCACGGCTCCGACGCACACCGGGGCGTCGCGGTCGGCACGCATACCCGTAGCGGACGCGTGGCGGTCAGTTTGCCGAAAGTCGGACCCGACGGCGAGCAGCTCGTTGATGGACAAGGGAAGCGTCAATGGGAAGACGATGAAGACGTCGTCGAAGGCATCGTGCTGTTGCGAAAGGGAGAAAAGTCGCTGCCGGCGCTGGCGGACGTTGAGGCCAAGGTTCAGCAGTTGCGCGCCCCGGGCGAGCTACTGCCGGGCGCGACCCTCGATACGATTTATGATCGCAGCGAACTGATCCAGCGCACGACGCACACCGTTCGCGAGAACGTTCTGGTGGGGATTGGCTTGGTGGTGATCATCCTGCTGGTCTTTCTGAACGACGTGCGCAGCGCGCTGATCGTGGCATTGAACATCCCGCTGGCACTGTTGTTTGCCTTCTCGATCCTCTATCTGCTCGGCAAATCGACGAATTTGCTTTCGCTGGGTGCGGTCGATTTCGGCATCATCGTGGATTCGTCGGTCATCATGGTGGAGTCGATCTATCGCCGCTTGAGCACGGGAGAAGATGCCGATTTGCCGGTCGATCGCCGCATCCTCAAATCGAGCGGCGAAGTCGAGCGAAGCTTGTTTTTCTCGCGGGTGATCATTATCTGCGCGCTTCTGCCGCTGTTTACGATGTCGGGGCCCGAGGGCCAAATCTTTGGGCCCATGGCCGACGCTTATGCGTTTGCCCTGGGAGGTGCGCTATTGTTTGCCTTGACGCTCTCGCCGGTGCTGTGCCGGATGACGATGCTCAAGATCAAAAATGCCCACGACAACTTCCTGGTGCGCGGGCTGAAGCGGGTCTATATGGGGCAGTTGGAACTCGGTCTTCGGCTTCGCTGGGCGGTCTTGGCGGGATTCGCCGCGCTGGTGGTCGTCACGGGCATGGCGCTGCCGTTTTTGGGACGCGAGTTCATGCCGGCGCTGGAAGAAGGAAACGTCTACATCCGCGGTACATTCCCGGTGAAGGTTTCCCTCGAGGAAGTAACGCGCCAGGCCCAAACGGCCCGCAAACTGCTCCGAGAATTTCCCGAGGTGCGGTCGGTATTGTCGCAGTCGGGCCGGCCGGACGACGGCACGGACCCAACCGGGTTTTACAACGCTGAGTTCCTGGTGCCGCTCCAGCACGAGGACCAGTGGCCGAAGCTTCTACAGCGCACTGGATGGAAGCATTGGTTTGGCGATCGCGCTCGCACGAAGGGAGAGCTTGTTGAAGCGATGCAGCGAGTCCTGGACGACGCCATCCCCGGCGTCGACTGGAATTTTTCGCAACAGATTCGCGACAACGTGATGGAGACCCTATCGGGTGTCAAGGGCGAGAACTCGATCAAGATTTTCGGCCCAGACCTGGATGAATTGGAACGGATCGCCAAGCAGGTTCAGTCGCGATTGACCGGTGTCCGGGGGATCGAAAGCGTCGGCATCTTTCCGATCAAGGGGCAATCGAATTTGGAGTTTGCCATCGATCGCGAAAAGTGTGCCCAATGGAACGTCAGTGTGTCGCAGGTACAGGACGCCCTGCAAACGGCGGTTGCCGGAAAAGCCTTCAGCGAAATGGTCGAAGGCGAACGGAAGTTCGATATTACGATTCGCTGGCCTGAACGGCTGCGGCGAAACCAGGATCAGATTCTTAATATCCCGGTCGACGTGATTCAGAATCGCGTGGTCGAAGAGGCGGCGGACAGCGCCCTGGCCAGCCGCGATTTGACACTACGTGGCTCGACACTTCCCATGCCATCGCTGACCGGAAGTCTTGGCAGCACGGGGCACAGTGAATTGTCGGCGGTTCCGCGGCGGCGGTTGGGAGATTTGGTTGCTCCCGTGGACGATTCAAGTGGCACGGCAGGTCATCCGAATTTCGTGCGGTCGGGAGCTTCGACGATTGCCCGTGAACAGGGAAAGCGTCTGATTGCGATCAAGTTCAGTGTCCGTGGCCGCGACCTGGCCAGCGCCGTCGCCGAGGCGCAACGGGCGACGGCCGACTGTTTCCAAGCTCCCTACACGGTGGAGTGGAGCGGAGAGTTTCAGGAAATGGAAGAGGCCGTGCACCGACTTGTAATCGTCGTGGCAATTTCATTGGCGTTGATCGTCGTGTTGCTCTACGTGGCGCTTGGTTCGGCGCTCGACGTGATCGTGGTGTTTGCCAATGTGGTCGTGCTCTCCATTGGCGGAATTTGGGCGCTGATTCTCACCGGGTCGAATTTCAACATCTCGGCTGGCGTGGGCTTTATCTCGATTCTGGGAGTCGGCATGATGAACGGGCTGATCCTCGTTTCGGGCTTCAATTCACGCCGTGCGCGTGGCATGCCGCTTGCCGATGCCCTCCGCGACGGGTTGGACAAGCGCATCCGCCCCCTGACGATGACCTGCCTGACGGCCATTTTTGGCATGTTGCCGGCTGCTTTCTCGACGAAAATCGGCTCGCAGACCCAACAGCCGTTGGCCATCGTGGTCGTGGGTGGAATGATCACGACGATGCTGCTAATGACCCTGATGCCCGTGTTCTATAGTTTCTACGGACACCGCGAACCGCCCGAGGGGGCCGGCGAGATGCACTAAGGGAGCGCAGGGCTTCCTGAGCTACGGGGAGTCAGTTGGCCACCGGTTCCGAAACGAACTTCACCTCGGGGCTGCCACCCCGGCCCGCGGCGTGGAAATCCTCGCGAAGGTACCGCAACCGCTCGCGTGAGTTGTCGGGGTTCTTGAAATTGTCCCCCTTTTGCAAGATCGGCCGCACGTCGTCTAGCCCGCCGAATTCACGGGGGCCGGCCGGCTGGCAGGGGAACCAGTGGCCCTGGCCCTCGTCGTCTTCCAAGTAGAACTCCGCGTAGCAATGGTTCTTGACGAACACGGTGCGGGCCGGAATTTTCTGCACGCGGCACATGGCGATGAAAAGCGAGCAAATGTCATCCGTGTAACCTTCGCCGTCGGCCAGAGCGCGGGCGGCGCCCTTCACGCTGCCTTCCTTGTATTGAATGTGGCTACGAGCCCATTCGTACATCGCCTCGACCTGATGCCAGGCGTCTTGGTCGTCGGAGACAGCTTCTCGTGCGGCCGCGATGATCTTGGGATGCCGGCTTTCGATGAAGGGGCTGGGGCCGAGGTTCAACATGATCGAACGGTCGACCCGCTTGGGGATTTTATAGATGGACGTGTCGGCTGGGGGCGCTTGCGCGCGGCGTGTGATTTCGAACGTCACCAGCGCGTGAGCTTCCTGGCCGCCTGGCAGCTGAGGAATCTGCACGATCATCTGCCGTAGTCCACCGCCGCCGGAGACGTCGCGGTACGTCATGTTTCTGACGGTGGCCGAGACGTCTTCGTCGATGACCTTGACTTGTTGCTCGGGCCAATCCATCGGAATGGGGATGGCCGCGTTGCCGCGAAAGATGGTACCGCCGGTGGCTTTGACGGTGATGCCAACTTTGAGGCGGCTGGTGGCTTCGGCTCCCAACAGGGGGCCTTTGCCGTCGTCGGTGTTCTCGTCTTTGAATTGTGCGCAAACATGTTGCGCGGACGATATCAACAGCAAAAAAATCAGGAGCGTACGCACGGCGTCAACCCAGATGTAGAAGGGGCGTCCGTGCAAGTTGTCAGACACGCGCCTGGCCCGACGACGGGGCGAAGGAGCCAGTATTCTTCGATTCTAGTCACTGCCGAGCAAAATGGCGCATCGTGTCTGGCCGTTTGCGGAAGATTGGGAAAAAAACGATTGTTTCACCGTGTTTCGGGCGCCGACAGCCGGGCACGCCACTGGGGAAACAAAAATGTCCATCGCGAGTGACCGCCGCAGGCGGCTGGTACGCCGGGCGGCTTCACTCGCGATGGACCTAGTCTCAAGAGTTTCAGGTTAATGCTCGCCCGAGGTGATGACGTCGAGCGAAAATGCACGCTAATTGGCCGGCGTGTACGCCTCGGGGCCGGGGTATGTCTGCATCGGCACTGCCTGCGGATCGGACAAGGTCGGCGCCGCGATTGCTCCAGGGGTGGAGTACACCGGCGTTCCGTACGACTGCGTGGTCGGAGTGCAGCACGCCGGCGTGGGCGAAAACGGTCGATAGGCCGTCGTGCCACCGCAGGGCGAGCAATTCTTACAACCACTCGCGCCGGCCGCCAGCACTACGGCCGAGAGAATCAGAAGCCTCTTCATGATTCATAGCTCCAACACGAAAGGTAAATTCCACCGCGACAAATCGCGGGGCCATGCAACTCTACCCCGCGCGGATCGAAGGGCAAGCGCGCCGTGTTGACTTTTCTCAACGGGTCAAGATTTGACGTCACCCACGTTGAAAAAATGCTACATTCTACGTGACGGGCGCCCTAGCCAGCGGCTTGGGTAGACCGCGCAAACGTGCTGATCGACACAATCTTCACGCCCGGTACCGAACGCCACCATGGATGTCGCACCGCAACGGCAAGTTGCAACTCGTTTGGTTTTGAAAGCCGTTTTCGCCTGGATGGTAGTCTGCATTGGCGCGCAAGTGGCCTGGGCCAGTTCCACCGCGTGTTGCTGCTCCGTCCGCATGCAGGACCAGCTTTGGCTGGTGAGCGATCGCACTTTGGGATGCAACGTCGCCTGCGACGCCGAGCGACTGCAATACTGGCGCTACGATTGCCAGCGTCAGTGGACACGTTCGAGTTTACAGGAACTACTTGCGGCGGAAGACCCGCACATGTCGACGACCGTTTTCGTGCACGGCAATCGCATTCCGGCGGACGATGCATTTACGAAAGGGTGGTCGGCCTATCGTGCGCTCATTCGCTGCGCGGGCGACGAGCCGTTGCGGTTTATCATCTGGTCGTGGCCCAGCGATTCGGTGCGAGGACTCGTCAATGATGCCCGCGTGAAGGCCAATCGCACGAACGTCACGGGCTACTACATGGCCTGGTTTCTCGACCATTTGGATCCGCAAGTACCCCTCAGTCTGTGGGCGCACAGTTTTGGTGCGCGGGCCGCGACCGGAGCACTCCATTTGTTGGGTGGTGGAACATTGTGTGGTCATGTGCTCGATGAGCGGGTGCATGCTCGGCGCGAAGCAGCGCAAGTCGTATTGTTCGCGGCTGCGATTAACAACGACTGGCTGCTGCCGGAACGCTTTCACGGTCAGGCCATGTCGCAGACGTCAGGCCTGCTGCTCGTCAACAACAGTTGTGACCGACTGCTGAAGCGGTATCACATTATTGATGGACGGCGGTCGTGCGCCGAGGCATTGGGGTACACTGGCCTATGGTCCGGCGCCTGGGGCGTGGAGGCCTACAAAGTTTGTCAACTTGATGCCTGTTGCCAGGTCGGCAAGCGTCACCTGCTCGCGCTGTATCTTGGCTCGCCAGGCTTAATGGCTCGGGTTCGCGGAACGTTGCTCGCGAGGCCTGCCCCGACAGCGCCGGCGGCGCCGAGATCATCGAAGCGTCGGTCGCTGGGCCGGCGGCGGCTGCGGCCGATTAGCGGCGGAGTGACATGATGCACGAGGCCAATTGGGCGGGCATAGCGGCCGTGGCCACGCTGTATCTGGTTTTCTTCGTCGTCGGTTGGCGTGCTTCGAAGCGACTCAAGTTGGGCACGGCTTCCGAACTGCTGGTTGCGGGCCGTGCCATGCCATTCTGGATGGCCACGGTCACGATGGCCGCCACCTGGATCGACGGTGGTTATCTGCTCGGCACGGCCGAAGGGGTAATGACAAGCATCGCCTCGGGCTGGCAGGGGGGCGTTTGTTTCGGGTTGAGTCTGATCCTAGGCGGCTTTTTCTTCGCGCGGCGGATGCGGCAGTTACAGTTCGTTACGCTTGTCGATCCGTTCGCGGCGCGCTTTGGTAAACATTGGTCGGCCGTGTTGTCGCTGCCGGCCATGTTCGGCGAAGTGTTTTGGAGCGCTGAACTGCTGGTGGCCATTGGCGCTACGTTTGGCGTGATGCTGGGAATCAATCTGACCACGGCGATCATTGTCTCCGCCGCGGTGGTGACTGGCTACACGCTGTTGGGCGGCATGTGGAGCGTGGGCTATACCGATTCCGTGCAGTTCATGCTGATTCCGATTGGGCTCATGTTGGCGTTGCCCCTGGCGCTGGCGCGTCCGGTGGGCTTGAGTCCTGCTGGAGCGAGTACGTTGCCGCCAAGGGATCGGCGGCCCGGTGGTTGCCGCCAACCGAAGCCGACGGCTATTGGACCGCCCCGCGGATCGTCGGGTGGTGGGACTTGTCGATCATGCTTGTGCTGGGTGGCATTCCGTGGAACTGCTACTTCCAACGCATTCAGGCCTGTCAAACTCCGGTCAAGGCTCAATGGCATTCGATCGTCGCGGGCCTGTTGACGATGTTGCTGACGATTCCACCATTGCTGCTGGGGCTGGCGGCGTTTGCCTATCCCGATTGGACGGCCGCGGCACGCGAGCAGTTGGCAGCCTCTCCGTCGATGGCGCTGCCGTTGTTGTTTCAGTATGCACTGCCGCCGTTCATCGCCATTTTGGGCCTCACCGCGATCGTAGGAGCGGTAACGTCCAGCTTTACGCGCCTCGGTACTCTCGGCCGGCTCGATGCTCAGTTGGAATTTCTTTCGTGCACTGGTAACGCCGAAAATCTCCGCACTCAATATGCGGCGAGTGATTCGGCTATCAATTCTAGTACTGGGGGCTCTGGCGGCCGTGCTTGCATTGCACGTGCAGAGCGTGCAAAAGTTGTGGTTCTTCACCAGCGATCTGGTGTTCGTGCTGTTGTTTCCCCAATTGGTGTACGCGCTTTACGATCCGCGCGCCAACCGCACGGGTTCGATCGTGGCGTTTGTCGTGGCACTTGTGCTACGACTGGGCGGTGGCGAACCAATTCTGGCCGTGCCGCAGTTCATTCCCTACACCGAGTGGTTCGCAGGCGTGCTTCCCGGTGGCCGAGCGGCCTGGGCCGACTCTGGTGGAGAGGCCACGTTGTTTCCCATGCGCACGCTGTCGGCTGCGTCAGGTATGATTCTATTGCCGGTTGTCTCGAGGCTGACCGCTCGCTGGGATCCGCCGCGACCGCTTCCCGAACCGGCTGAAGACGTCTAATCAAAACGCAATGGACTTATGATTCGTCGCGAAATCGAACTCGAACAGGGCGTTGAGCGTGGGGCCGCCGAGTCTCACGCCCAGCAGCCCCCTTGGCCGGCCTGGATCGCTTGGTTTGCCCACGCGTTCACCGCAGCCGGGCTCTTGCTGGCCGCGGGAATGGCGGTTTGCATCGTCGAGGGAACGCCCGAGGCGTTTCGCTGGGCGTTTGCCTTGATGCTCGTCGCCTGTCTGGTTGATTCGACCGACGGCTCGCTCGCGCGGCGGCTGCGCGTAAAGGAATTGCTCCCCAATTTTGACGGCGCCAAGCTCGACGACATCATCGACTTTCTAACCTTCACTTCGCTACCGCTGTTGCTGGTGTGGCGGGCGGAGTTGCTGCCACACAACATGGAATGGGTGCTGGTCGTGGCGCTCGTGGCCAGCGCGTACGGATTTTGCCAGGTGCCGGCCAAGACGCCCGACGGCTACTTCGTGGGTTTTCCATCCTACTGGAATATCGTGGCGTTCTACTTGTATGTATTGGGGATGCCGAGCTGGCTGGCAGCGGTGCTGATTCTGCTTTTGGCCGGACTGACGTTCGTACCGAGCTACTATCTCTACCCCAGCCGGGGTGCCGTGCTCAGCCGCCTGACCAACTTCCTGGGAGGTGTGTGGGTCGTCGTGCTGCTGTGGGTACTGTGGGCCATGCCGACGACGGATCCCCCGGCCGATGCCCACTCCGCGGCGCAGACGTTTCAATTGGCTCTCGTGTCGCTACTCTACCCGCTGTACTACATCGCGGTTTCTTGGGGGATCACGCTCTATCGCTGGCGTCATGACCGCGAAGCAGCTCGTTTTTGAAGTGCCCAGATTGGCGCCTAGAGACGGCCGTTTGCCAGCGGTTCGAGTTCCTCGAACGTTTGGACACGTTTGACGTCGCGGAGGCGCTCCTCGGCCGCTTCGATGATTTCGAGCAGGGCGTCAAGCGTGGCGTCTTTGGCTTCGTCGATGCTGCCAAACCGTTCCGTCAAGGGTTGATGGACGGTAACTTCCGCGACGACTTTCTTGGTGACGACCGCTGGTGCCGGGGTTCGTGTGGTCGAATGGGAAGCCTTGCGTTTGGCGGGCGCGGTTTTGCTCCGCGCTATCTTGGGAGCGGCCGCCTTTGCCGCGGGCTTGCTAGCGGACTTGCCAGTTGTCGCAGATTTTTTCGGTTTGGACGTGGCGGCTTTTGCTTTCTTGGCCATGGACGGCTCCGGTCTGAAATGCTGGGTTGCTGTGCAATGCGCCGTGCTCACTCATTCGGTCGCAGCTTGCGTGCCACTACGGGCCGATCGGTTCTCCCGCGCGGAGAGCTGCGCCAAATGTACCACCAATACCGCACGATCCGCCGTTTGTCGACTCAACGGGGCCAATTGCCGCGACTTTTCCGCCCACCAGGGCTTGCAGGCCGGGGCTTCAGCGAGGATGGTGTTAGCGCGGGCGGCGCGGGTTTTGCTCCGTACGATGGCCGGACACTCGCCCGTCGCGAGCCGCTCGGACGCCTGCGATCGAGGTGGTTTGGCCGGGCGATCAAGGCGACCGTGAGAGCCGGCCACGGCCGCCCGGCAGTTGTTGAATTCTGAACGCACGGTTTTTTTGAAGCGCGAAATGGCAGCCAGAAAGTCATTTTACGAGCAGTTCAGTTGGCCGATCATCGCCTTGGTAGTGGTGATGCTGCCATTTACCGTGTGGGCGGCCATACTCGCACTCAAGACCAACAAGAACGACGTGAAGGAGTGGCTCCCGGATACGTTTCAGGCCACGCGTGACTATCAGGAGTTCCAGCGGCACTTTGGCGATGAGACGTTCGTGCTGGTGAGTTGGGAGGGGTGCACCCTCGACAACCCGCGCGTCGGCGAACTAGCCGACCACCTGGTCATGCCCAGCGATCCGAAAACACCGCACTACTTCCAAAGCGCGGTGACCGGCGAAAGCGTGCTCGAACGCTTGATGAACCCGCCGACGAGCCTCTCGCAGAGCGAAGCGGTGAAACGGCTGAAGGGGACGCTCATCGGACCGAACGGCAAACAGACCTGCGTGGCCTTGACGCTTTCGGCATTGGGACGCGAGCACTTGCGGGAATCGATCGCCCAGGTCTACCACGACGCAGAGCAGTTGGGAATCTCCGAGCAGAATCTGCGGATGGGCGGACCGCCGGTCGACAATGTGACGATCGACATGGAAGGCGAGCGGATGTTGATGCGTCTGATGGGCCTGTGCGGTGCCGTCGGCCTGTCGCTTGCCTGGTGGTATATCCGCGACCTGCGGCTGACCGTCATGGTGTTGGTGGGCGGTGTCTACAGCGCGGGTATCTGCCTGGCTCTGGTCTGGGTGCTCGGCGGCCAAATGAGCTCCGTGCTGTTGACGATGCCGGCGGTGGTATACACCGCGGGGCTGGCCACGGCCATGCATTTGATCAACTATTATCGACACGTTTGTTTGCACGGCGGCATGCGCGGTGCGCCGGAGCGGGCCGTGACGGCGGCCTGGCTCCCTTGTACGCTATCGTCCGGCACGACGGCCATGGGCTTGATCTCGCTGTATATCAGCGAACTGGTGCCGATCAAGGCCTTCGGCTTCTATACGGCCCTGGGTGTGATGGCGACGGTCGGGTTTATGTTTCTGTACTTGCCGTCCGCCTTGACAATTTGGCCCCCCAAGCTGCCCGAGGGGCTCGTGGATGAGGAAGACAGCCTGCTCGATCCGAAGCATCGCCGGCAAATGCGCGCCCTCGGGAGTTTTGTCGTCGGCCGACCGCGGCTGGTGTGGTTGGTGTTTTTGGGGCTGATGGTTGGTTGTGGGTCGGGGCTCTACCAGGCCAAAACGACAATCAACCTGATGAGCCTGTTTTCGCCGGACGCGAAAATTATACACGACTACCGCTGGCTGGAGGCCAACCTGGGCCCGCTGGTGCCGATGGAACTCGTCGTGCGGTTCGATGAAAAGGCCAACGACCAAACGATGCTGGAGCGAATGCGGACCGTCGAAAGAATACAACAGGCCGCTCAGGAGATTCCCGCTGTTGGCGGCACGATGTCCGCCGTCACGTTCGCGCCCGATCTGAGGCCAAGTCGGAGCGGCAGCGTGCGTGGGCTGTTGCGGCGCGACGTGCTCACCAAGCGGCTCGACGCCCATCGCGAGGACTTCGTGAAGGAAGGCTATCTGACCGTCGACAAAAAGACGGGCCAGGAGTGGTGGCGCATCAGTCTGCGCGTGGCGGCCTTGGCGGACATCGACTACGGTGCGTTCATCGACGACATTCGACATCATGTCGAGCCGGCGCTCGATCGCCAACGTTCGCAGGGCGTCAAGGGGCTTGACGGTGTGACGTATACCGGGATGACGCCGGTCGTTTACATGGCCGAGCGCGCGCTGCTCAATGGCCTGACCGAGAGCTTCTTCGGCGCGTTCGCCATGATTGCCGCCGTGATGAGCATTATGTTTCGCGACGTGCGAGCCGGCCTGCTGACGATGTTGCCCAACGTGTTTCCGATGACCGTGGTGTTTGGGCTGATGAGTTGGCTGGGTATTGCACTCGACATCGGTACGATGATGACCGCCAGCGTGGCGATGGGGGTATGCGTGGACGACACCGTCCACTTTGCCAACTGGTTTCGCCGCGCCACACGCATGGGGCTGAAACGCAAGGATGCCGTCGTCATGGCCTACGAGCACTCGGCCGGCGCAATCTATCAGAGCACTGCCATCGTGTCGCTGGGGCTGCTCACCTTTGCGCTGAGCAGCTTCATGCCGACCCGGCGGTTCGGCCTGTTGATGTTCACGCTGCTGGGGTTTGGCCTCGTGGCCGACCTGGCGCTGACGCCCGTCATTCTGGCAGGTCCGTTGGGGCGATTCTTCACCCGCGGCTGCAAAGTGGACCGCGCTGGTAGTACCGAAGAAAGTGACGTTGCCGAAAGCGGCTTGCAGGTGCGGTAGGACCGGGCGTCTACCACCAGATGCCGTGCACGAGAAACAGTCCACAGAATGCGGCCACGCCGAGCCCGGCGCCCGCCAAGGTTTGTGCGAGCGTATGCCGCCGCAGGTACAAGCGAGCCCACATCACGACCGGCACCAGAAGCAGCAGCAAGACGGCCGCTCCGCCGAGGGCCAAGACGGCAAAGGTTGCCAGCCCGGCGCTGGTCGCCGTGTGAATGCTGATCTGCCAGGCTAGCGTGATGACAAACAGCAGCACGATCTGCGCGAGTGCTGCGATCAGCGGCGCTACAAATGCCGACGGCGCGCCCAAATAGAGGAGCAGTCCCACACCACCGGCCGCTGATGCGGACGCAACCGCAAAGGGACCGAAACGCTCACGCCGATTGGGCAAATGGAAGTCCGTGATTCGACCGGTTTTCATCAACCACACCAAGTACACCATCGGCACGACCACTGCGACCGCCGCATACAGTAATGCATATCGAAACGTGCCGGGCACACCACTGGCCCAGACGCCCAGCATCAATCCGGGCACGGCGAGCGCGGCAGGGCTCAAAGCGTCGGAGATCACACGGGCAACGACGTGCAGAGCACGCGAACGGTCAATCGTTGGATAAGCTGCGGTGCTCAAGAGGAGAACTCCACAAAGCGGGGGCGTAAGACGACGGTGGGAAGCTGTTGTTCGAGTGCCGGTGTCGCCCCAACGGCAACCGAACGGGGTGAATGTTGACGCATCGCACCAGAAGCTTCCCCCAGTTCCTGTTTGTGTTACGGGAGATTCTGACCGATGTTCGCTAACACTTTTGTAACCCATTTTCCGCAAATGTCACTACCCCCCGGACAATCGGCGGAAACTTATCTCCAGGCATTTTCCAGGAACCGGAGCCAATTCCCGTGCATGATGCCCTCGACGTCCGTTGCCGAATAGCCCCTTTTTTCGAGCATCTTTGGCAGTTTGGCGAGATCGGCGATCGTTTCCAGGTCGGCTGGACTCTGTTCGCGGCCGAACCCGCCGTCCAGATCGGTGCCGATGCCAGCATGCCGGGCGTTGCCTGCTAGCTGGCAGACGTGGTCGATATGATCCAGCATGTGCTCGAATTTCACGCCCGCTTCGAGGGGAGTCGATTTGCCGCGAACCCAGCCGGGCACCATCATCCAGGCGTCGAGCGGGGCGCCAATCACCCCGCCGCGCTGAATGAGGGCCTTGAGTTGCTCGTCGGTGAATTGCCGCGTGTCGTTGACAAGCGCGCGGCAATTGTTGTGGCTGGCCCATACCGGACCGTCGTAGGTGTCCAACGCCTCCCAAAAGCTTTCGTCGCACAGGTGCGTGGCGTCGAGAATGATGCCCAGCCGTTGCATTTCCGCCAGCAATTCGCGGCCCGCCTGGCCGATGCCGCCGGTGGCGTGCGTGCCCTGCGCGTACGTGCCCGGTCCATAGTGCGCCGGGCCAATGGCACGCAGGCCCTGCGCATAGGCCCGCTCCAGGTGCTTCGGTGCAAGGATCGAATCGGCACCTTCCAGACTGAGGATGTATCCGATTGGTGCGTTGGCTGGCGGATCCTGCCAAAGTTGCACGTGCTTCTTGAGTCCGGCCAGATCGCAAATCTGTGTCATCTCGCCGGCTTCTTCCATTGCCCGATACCAGGCGAGCTGCCCTTGCGTATGGGCCCAGGCGATTTCGGCGGCGTGGAAGCCGGGGAGCGGGTTTGACGGTTTTACGTAGCGGGCAATCAGCGTGGCCACGCAGAGGCCGACGCCGCCGCGCCGCATTTCGGGCAAGCAGACCGTGCCATTGCCACGATCTGGCTTGTCCTTCTTACCTTGCTCTCGTGCACGGATCTCTTCGATGGGACGCGTGAGATCGCGGTTCCATTCCAGGGCGTTCATGCTCAGGTCAAGATGCGCATCGAAGATCAACATTGGCCGTGTTCTTTCTACCGGTAAGTGCAAAAGCCACGATTGCGGCCCGCCGCGCCGCCCGTTAGGTTGGACGCGTCATGCTACTCCTGAATCTGATCAACCGCAACGTGCCCCGTTGCGCGGCGCTTTCACATGCCCGGTGGTTCCGTGAAGAGTGAAGTTGCCAACGCCGCGCTCGATGTTCGCCCCACGGTGGTTCGCTATCGCGTGCTGGCGCTGGCCGTTTCCATGGCGGTGATTCTATACCTCGACCGGATGGCGATTTCGGTGGCCATGCCGGCGATGATCGAGGATCTGGACATTCCGTTGGAATACGTTGCCGATTCCGTGGCGGCGTTCTTCTGGTGCTATGCATTGTTCCAGATTCCGGCCGGTTGGCTTGGTGACCGTTGGGGTGGCCGCCGAGCGTTGACGCTGTATGTGGTTGCCTGGTCGTTGGCGATCACGGGCATGGGGTTTGTGGCGGGGCTCGCGTCGCTGGTCGTCATGCGTGGCGTACTAGGTATTGGACAGGCCGGTGCTTATGCCACGACGGCCGGTTTCTTACGTCGCTGGACGCCGTTTTCGTCGCGAGGATTCGCCAACAGCGCGGTCTCACTCGGGGGTCGTGCCGGCGGCGTGTTGGCGCCTTCGCTCACCGCGTACGGCATGGCGGCCGTGGGTCTGCTGGGGCTGCAGGTTTTCCACTGGCGGCCGGTGTTTGTCGCCTACGGCGTCGTGGGCATTTTCTGGGCGGGTTTGTACTGGTGGTGGTTTCGCGATCGACCGCGCCAGCATGCCGGCGTGAATGAGGCCGAAGCGGAGCTGATTGAGGGGCCATTGGTCGGAAAGGTTCCTGACACCTTTTTGCCGAGACTCAGCCCCGTGGATTTTTTGCGGAGTCGTTCGATTTGGTTTTTGACGCTGGTGAATTTCTGGATCAACGTCGGTTGGATCCTGGTGGGGACGCTGTTGCCAACGTACTTGAACAAAGTGCACGGTTGGAAACTCGTCGATGCCGGCGTCTATACCAGCGCGGTGGCGCTGGCCGGCATGGGCGGCTGCCTGGCCGGCGGGTTTGCAACCGACTGGTTGGTCCGTCGATTAGGGCTGGCCTGGGGACGGCACGCGCCGTGCATCTTTTCCTATGGTGGCGCTGCCATTAGCTACGGCTGTTGTTTTTTTCTCGAAGACCCCATGGCGATTGTCGCGATGCTGGTGATTTCGTCTTTCCTGGGTGACTTTGGACTCGGCTCGCTATGGTGTACCTACCAGGATCTGGGCGGCCCCTATTCGGGCACCGTTCTTGGCGTAGGCAACATGTGCGGCAACATCGGGGCCGCGATTGGGATTTCGCTGGTGCCACGCCTTGCCCTGGAGTTCGGCTGGTCCGCTAGCTTCGCCCTCTCGGCATGCGCCTATGCCATCGGCGCGCTGGCCTGGCTGGCGATCGATCCCCGGCGACCGGTGTATGTGTCTGCGGGCGACGCGCAGTAGCGCTGTCCGCGCCGGGTACTTCGCTCAAATGTCGTTCGAACACACGATATGGCATGAACCCGTGGACGAAATCCTGCACGCGACCCATGAATATGATCGAAATTGAACTTCTCGCGTCGCCGCCTTAAACTGCCAACGCTGCCTGACCCGACTGGTGGGATCGATCCACATGCAAGATCTGAAACGACTCGAGCCGCTCGGCCAGTTTCGCATCCGCAACTTGCTGGTGCTGATGGCCGGCGCGGGAGTGTTGTTCGCGGTTCTGGCCACGCTGGTGAAGGACTTGTCGGGCACGGCGCAAATCTCCGCGCTGGTGCAGGCAGTCGTGCTGGTAGTCGTGGTCGTTTGTAGTTCAGGATATATCTTGTTCGCGCGCCAGAAGGTCGAACGAAGGGCCGGCCGACGTATTGAGCGATTCGGCCGTTTTTCCGGCAAGTTGTTGCACTGGGCGCTGCTTGTACTGTTCCTGGGCGGTTATTTGTTCGAGGTTGGCTTCAAGCTCCGCACGGCCAGGCCGGGGGCGTTTGTTCTGATGCCACCGTCGCCGTTCTTGTTGTTTTTCGCAGTTAACTATCTTGTGGTACGCGTGTGGTGGAAGGTGGATCCGATGGGCCTCGAGGCGTGCGAGCACGGGTTGATTCAGGGGGCGTGGCATTTTATTGCCTGGGATGACATCAGCCGTTTTTCCTGGTCCGGCAAGTCTGGCCTGCAATTGAACCTGTTTCTCAAGCAACGCATGGTGATGCACGTCCGCACGGACGCCTCGTTTGCCGGCCGGCTCGACCAGATTCTGGCCGAGCATCTCGGCAAGCCGGCGGCTGCCGCCGCGCCAACGGAGTAGAGTTGCTTGCTGGCACTTGCTTTACAGTCGAAGGAAAGCCGGGCATACTACGGCGGTTGACGCAACGATTTGGGGCACGTCACGCGAGGATTCGGGCAGATGCGATGGTTCGTTAGCGCGGCACTGTTGATCGTGGGGTCGTTCGCCGTGATCGCCGCTGAGAAGGACGCGGCCAAACAGGAAATCGCCAAATGGCAAGGCGTCTGGCATCCCGTGCGTGATGGAGCACGACGGAGAGCGGACGCCGGACGAAAAGCTGAAGGCAATCAAGCTCACCGTCGAGGAAAACAACTACCATTTTCAGAACGGCGACTTCCATGAGCGAGGCACCTACCGCTTCGATCCTTCGCAGGAGCCGAAGGCGCTCGATATCGTTGTTGGCGATGGTGAGCAAGACAAAGTCTATCTGGTGATCTACAAGGTCGAAGGGGATAAGCTCACGATTTGTCTGCGATCGGATAACAAGACGCGGCCCATGGAATTCACCGGCAAGCAGGGGAGTGGCTGCGTGCTGGAAGTGTGGCAGCGCGAGAAACCGGCGAGTGAATAAGCACGCCGATTGCGGTACGACAAGTTCGATTGACAACCAGGGGCAACGAAATGATGTATTCTTCCGGCGGTCGGTGGGCCGTTGTAACGTTCTTGGGCTTGGCGATCGTGGGCGGCGGTTGGCTGGCAAGTCACGCAGCCAACGATTCAAGAAGCGATTTTGCCCGTTCGACGATCGATATCGGCGTGGTCGTTAGCGACCTCGATCGCGCAGTGAAATTCTATACCGAGGCAATCGGCTTTAAGGAAATCCAGGGATTCTCTGTCGACGCCGACTTTTGCACCGATGCTGGACTGACGGACCACAAGCGACTCGACATTCGCGTGCTCGTGCTTGGTGACGAAGCGTCGGCCACGCGGCTCAAGCTGATGCAAGTGCCAGGCGCGGGGACCAAGAAATCCGACAACTCGTTCATTCACGCGCAGCTCGGCTACAGCTACCTGACGATCTACGTCGCAGACGGCAATCGTGCGCTCGAGCGACTCGGCCGAGCAGGCGTTCGGCCGATAGGCAAAAGCCCCGTGCCACTGCCGGCCGACATCACGCCAGGACTTGCCCTGACGGTCGTTCGCGATCCTGACGGCAATTTGATTGAGTTGATCGGGCCAGTGCGGTAGCTCGCAAATCGCCCGATCTTCTCGGCGGGTCACACCACGCTTCGCGTAGGCCTTGGTTTGGCACTAAAACGCGGTGCCAGTTGGAGGCTAAATCGCGACGCGGTACTCGCCGCGGGGGCCGCATTCCGGGTATCATCAAGGCTATGGGCGATGCACCGCCCCGGTCCGTCTTGGCAAAGACGCGGAGCAAATGATGATGCGATCCGGCCTTGTGCTTTTAGTGTTGACGCTCTTTGCATCGGTCCTCTGGCGGACATTCGCCGTCGCCGAAGAGCCCTCCGCGGCCGCGACAGAGTCTCGCGAATCGAATGCCGACGCGGCGGACGATTCCAAGTTGAGTATTGCGGAACTGACCGAGCGGGTGCGCGAGTCGGTCGTCGTCATCACTTCCGCCGGTCGCGACGGTCGACGAGAGGGGATGGGAGCCGGGTTCATCATTTCGCCCGATGGTCACGTTGTGACGAACTACCACGTCATCGGCGATGGTCGCGACATCCGCGTGCAATTGGCCAGCGGCCGACAGGTCGAGGTGACCGAAGTTCACGCGTCGAATCGAGAACTGGATCTTGCCGTGCTGAAGATCGACGCCATGGACTTGGTGCCGCTCGAGCTGGGTGATTCCGATCAGCTCAAACAGGGGCAAAGCGTTATTGCATTGGGCAATCCGCGCGGACTCAAGCACAGTGTCGTTAGCGGGTTGGTTAGCGGCATGCGCGAAATGGACGGCCGGCCGATGATCCAACTGGCCATTCCGATTGAACCTGGCAACAGCGGTGGACCACTCATCGATCGCCAGGGGCGCGTGCAGGGCGTGATGACGATGAAGTCGCTCGTGACGCCCAACCTTGGGTTTGCCCTCACGATTAACCTGCTCAAGCCGCTACTCGAGAAGCCCAATCCGATCGCCATGTCGCGCTGGCGAACCATCGGGGCGCTCGATGCCCGCGAGTGGCAACCAGTGTTCGGGGCCCACTGGCGGCAACGTGCCGGTCGCATCCTGGTCGATGGGCTCGGCGATGGGTTTGGAGGGCGTTCGCTCTGCCTGTCGACGGCAATTCCACCCGAGCGACCTTTCGAGATAACCGTCGACGTGAAGCTGGACGACGAGTCTGGCGCGGCGGGGTTGGCATTTTGCTCCGACGGCGAGAACCGGCATTACGGCTTCTACCCGACCAATGGTCAGATGCGCCTGACGCGATTCGCAGGCCCCGATATCCAAACCTGGCAGATTCTCTATAGCCAACCGAACAAGCACTATGCAGCGGGCAAGTGGAACAACCTACGCGTGCGGCTCGAAGACGGAAGGATCAAGTGTTTCGTCAATGACCAACCAGTTGTCACGATGGCCGACTCGGCGCTGCAGCCTGGCAAAATCGGTCTGGTTAAGTTTCGCGACACCGAGGCTGAATTTCGCGGGTTTCACGTCGGCACCGAAGTGCCACGCTCGACAGTGCGGCCGGAAGAAGCGGAGCGCATCGTAGGTCTTGTTGAAAAGTTGCCAACCGAAGGTTCTCTCGATGAGGCGGTCATTGAAGATCTGGCCACCGACCCGGTTCGCGCTGCGAAGGTGCTGCGGCGACGGGCCTCCGAACTCGATCGCCGGGCCGAGAGGCTTCGCGAACTGGCGCTCGAAGCTCACCGAGCGCCGCGTGATCGACGATCTGCTGGCCACGCTTTCCGCTGACGAAGCGAAGATCGACTTGTTCCGTGCCGGGTTGCTGGTCGCCCGGCTCGATAACGAGGAGGTCGACGTGGATGCCTACTGCCAGGAACTCGACGAGATGGCCGCGGAACTTAACGCGTCGCTCGGAGAAGATGCGGATGACGCGGCGAAACTGGCCGCTCTAAAGAATTATCTTTTCAAGGAGAATGGTTTTCACGGCAGCCGCGGCGACTTTTACAATCGGGCCAACAGCTACCTGAACGAAGTGCTCGACGACCGCGAAGGGCTGCCCATCACGCTTTCGGTCGTGTATCTGGAACTGGCGCGGAGGATCGGCTTGGACGTCGTTGGCGTGGGTCTGCCCGGGCACTTTATCGTGGCGTATGTTCCCCCCGAAGGAGACCCCCGACTAATCGACGTATTCGAGGGCGCCGCGGAGGTGAGCCGAAAGGAGGCCGAGCGGCGGGTTAACGACGCAACCGATGGGGAGTTGACCGAGAGTCAGGTCGCAAAGCTTTTTGAGCCGACTACCAAGCGGGCGATCATCTTCCGCATGTTGCAAAACCTGCTCAGCGTTTCACGCAGTGATCCCGCGGCCCTGCACCGCTACCTGAATGCCATGCTCGCCGTTGAGCCCGAACATGGCCCCTACCACATGCTGCGAGCGATGGTTCGCTACCAGCTCAACGAGCGCCAGCGCGCACGCGACGACGTTGATTGGCTGCTCGAACACGAGCCCGTCGGCGTGAACCTTGACCAGGTGCGAGCGCTGCAGACCGAACTCGACCGGGAGTGACTTGAAGCAGCGCCGCGACGCAATGAGTCGCTAGCCTTTCTTCCACTCGAGCTGTTCAAGTGTAGATTGTAGTGCGCTGGCGGTAATCTCCACGTCGCGCTCGTCGTGTACCGCCGAAACGCAGCCGCCGGGCCAGGGGAAGATATCGGCGCCGCCCAGAATCAGGCCGCAGCGCAGTTGGTGGATGACCGACGGGGGCGTTCCCCCTTGAGTTCCTCCATACTGACATTGCCCGTGTAGATGTCCGCGACGGACAACGGGCGGTCGAGCGGGTTGGTAAAAATGTGGAAACCGGAGTACTCGCCATAGACCAGCCATTTGGAACCGACCTGGCGAATCGTTTCGTTCAACCGATTGCGGAGCTGCGCGGCGATGGTGTTCGCGCGGGCGATGGCGTCGGTCTCGGCGATGACTTGCAGGGCGGCGAGCCCGGCCGCCGCGGTGATCGGGTTGGCGTTGAAGGTCCCCTGGTGCGGCACGCGGTGCGCGAGGTTCCAAGCGCGGTCCTCGCGCATTGTCATGACGTCCATCACATCTTTGCGGCCGGCAACGGCGCCGCCGGGGAAGCCGCCGGCGACGATCTTGGCCAGCGTAGCCAGATCCGGCGTAACACCGGCGTGTGCCTGGGCGCCGCCGGGCGAAACGCGAAAACCGGTAATAACCTCGTCGAAGATCAACAAAACGCCCTTGGTGGCCGTTAGTTCGCGGACTTGCGCGAGATAACCTTCGGGCAAGGGGACCAGGCCGAACGTGGCTCCGGTCGGTTCGAGGATCACGGCGGCAACGTCTTCATTTGCATCAAGAATGCGCTCTAGCGCGGCGGCATCGCCGGGCTGACAAACGATCGCTTCGCCCACGACCCCCGGCAAAATGCCGGCAGGCACCGAGCCGTCGAAGTGCGACATGGCGGCGAAAGCCACTTGATCGTGCCAGCCGTGGAAATGCCCTGCGAAGCGCACGATTTTCTGTTTGCCGGTGAAGGCCCGCGCCAGGCGAATGGCCAGCAACGTACTTTCGGTGCCCGAGCCGGTAAAGCGGACTTTGCCGGCGCAGGGGATCATTTTCTGGATCTGTTCGCCAAGCTGCAGTTCGAGTTCGTGGCTCGCGCCGAAGTGTGTTCCCTTGGCCAACTGTGCGCGTACGGCATCCATAACTTGCGGGTGATTGTGGCCCAATAGCAGAGCGCCGTGACCGCCGATGTAGTCGACGTACTCGTGATTGTCGACGTCCCATTTGCGCGACCCCGCGGCCCGATCGATGTATAAGGGATGCGGCTGCAAGTAGCGCGTGTCGTGCGTCACGCCGCCGGGAAAGACGTTCACGGCACGTCGGTAGAGCCGCGCCGAACCGGGTGTTTTCGCAAGGTACTGCTCGAAGATCGGATGATTGGCCGAAGTCGCGTGGTTCCGCTGCATGGCGGTACGCTCCTGGGAAATTGCCGGTGATGTTTTGGGTCAACCAGCGCGTAGCTCGCAGTTTGCCCGTATGCGAAGCTACGCCAGGATTTCGGTAATGATACGACCCGCCACGCCAGTCAGTCGTTCGGCGCGTCCGTTGTGCATCAGAGTGAGTTGTTCATGGTCGAGGCCCAAAAGATGCAGAATCGTGGCATGCAGATCGTTCACGCTGCGCCTTCCCCTCGGTGGCATACAGGCCGATTTCGTCGGTCGCGCCGTAAGTAATACCTCTCTTAATGCCACCGCCGGCCATCCAGATGGTGAAGCCCCAAGGGTTGTGATCGCGACCGTTGCCACTCTCGCTCATCGGCGTGCGGCCGAATTCGCCCCCCCAAACCACGAGCGTTTCATCGAGCATGCCGCGGCGCTTGAGGTCCTTTAGCAATCCGGCAATCGGGCGGTCGCTCTCACGGCAGCGGGCCGAATGGTTCCCTTCCATATCCGTGTGAGCGTCCCATTTGCTGCCCGAGCCCATGTAGATCTGCACGCAGCGGACGCCCCGCTCAACAAGCCGGCGGGCGAGCAGGCAATTGCGGCCGTTGTTATGGGTGGCTTTGTCGTCGAGGCCGTAGAGGGCGCGGGTTTCGGCGGTTTCGTCCGCAATGTCCACCGCTTCGGGTGCGGCCGCCTGCATGCGGAAGGCGAGTTCGTAGCTGGCAATGCGAGCTTCGAGCCGGTCGTCGACCGCTCGCTCTCCGCGGTGCTGCCGATTGAGGGTTTGAATGTAATCGAGCTTTCGCCGCTGTCGGACAGCGTCGGTGTCAAATGGCGGGGCCACGTGCAGAATGGGTGTCTTGCCGTCGCGAAACTTGGTTCCCTGGAAAGTAGCCGGCATGAAGCCCGTGCCCCAGTTGCGATTCCCACCGGGCGGGTCGCTGGCGTTGTCGGTCAGCACGACAAAGCCAGGCAGATCCTGGCTTTCGCTCCCCAATCCGTACAGGCACCACGCACCGAGCGACGGGCGGCCGCCCAAAATGCTGCCGGTGTTCATTTGGCAGACGCTGCCAACATGATTCAAACCGTCCGCATGGCAACTGCGAATGACGGCCAGCTCATCGGCACAGGTAGCAATCTCCGGCAGCCAATCGCTGACCGAAATGCCCGACTGGCCGTGCTGAGCAAATTTGCGCTTAGTGCCCATCAGCGGCGTGAAGGCCGTTTTGCCCATCGCCGTGAGCGGACGGTCGAAACTGTCGGGCAGGGGGTTACCGGCGAGTTTGTCGAGCTGGGGCTTGGGGTCGAACAAATCGAGGTGGCTGGGGCCGCCGTCGAGAAAACACCAGATAACGTTCTTCGCCCGTGCCGGAAAGTGGGACCGACCGCTAAAGGGCGTGTCCGCAATTCCTCTGGTCGACAAGTTCGTGGTCGCCGCCGCGCTCTGTTGCGACAGCAGGGACGCCAGCGCCACACTTCCGAAGCCCGCTCCGGCCCGTGCCAAAAAATCGCGTCGCGAGACGGGTGTGGCAAAGTGCGGTACGTTCGGACCCAGGAAGTGGGAGTAATTCGGCATGATTAGTCGATGTAGAGGAACTCGTTGGCATTGAAGATCGCGTGACAAAAGTCGACCAGTGCGGAGGCCAGTGGCGGTGTCATGTCGCCTGGCTGAGCGCGACCGGCGATGATCTCGGTTTGCGTGCGTATAAAATCCTCGGCCGCCACACGCTCTTCCGCCGTGGGGTCGCGGGAGAATGCCGTCTGCCAGGCGCCGCGGACGATCGCACCGGTGTCATTGTGATGCTCGGCCGCCAGTCGCTCACTCCAGTGCCGGGCCTGCTCGAGCGAAAATTCGCCGTTCAGCAGTGCGAGCGCCTGCGGTGCGGTAGTGGTCGTCGTCCGCTGCGGACAACTGTTGTGCAGATCGGGCAGGTCAAAAATTTCCAGCAGCGGGAACTTCAGATTGCGTTTGGCGAAGATGTAGACCGACCGGCGATTGCGATCTTGCGGCGATTTGTCGGTTCCCCAATTTGAACCGGGTTGAATGGCGGCCGGAAGAATCGGCCGGGCACTCGGTCCAAACATTCGCAGCTGCAAATCGCCGGACAACGCGAGCATCGCATCGCGCATCGCCTCGCCTTCTAAACGGCGGCGTCGGGCGTGCCACAATAGACGATTGCTGCCGTCGACCCGCATCGCTTCAGCCTGCAAGGGATTGTCGGCGTCGATGAGCGATAATTGGCGGTACGTAGAGGACGTAACGATCAGGCGATGCATCGCCTTGATGCTCCAGCCTCGTGCGACAAACTCCACCGCCAGCCAGTCGAGCAGGTCGGGGTGCGTCGGCGGGTCGCCCATGGCGCCGAAGTCGTTCGGCGTGGCGACAATGCCTATGCCAAAGTGATGTTTCCAGATGCGATTGACCATGACCCGCGCGGTTAGCGGATGGTCCTCGCGGCACAGCCAATTGGCCAGTGCCGCGCGGCGACCGGAGGATTCCTCGCCGACGGGAGGAGCCTCGATGACGGGTTCGCTGGCCCCGAGGAATTCCGGGAATCCCGGCTCCACCTGTTCTTGCGGTTTGCGATAGTTGCCCAGCGCCAGGCGGTGTGTCGGAGGGGCCTCGGCCGACGCATCGACGACCGCCATTGCCGTGGGTAGTTTCCGAGGTTTCAGACGATCGTAACTGGCCAATTGAGTTGCCAACTCGTCGTATCGTTTTCGCTCATTTCCCTTCAGTTTGTCACCGGTGATGCCGGCCATCTTCGGCGAGACATAGCGCATCGCCTGGAAGGCAATTTGCTGTTGCATGCAGGATCGCTCTTCGGCGGGCGTGACGATTGCCTCGCGAATGTCCGGATCGAATTTTTCGATCGTACTTCGGAGCATGGCCTGACGCTTGGGGTCGAGCAGCGTTTCGATGTCGGCACGAATCGATTTGGTCGCCTGCTCCCAGACGGCATGCTCCTCGTTGTAGCGCTCGATTTCGTCACGTGAGGCCACCGGCGCATCGTCTCGCGGCAACAGCGTGGCGAAGAACGCTTGCAGACGGAAATAGTCGACTTGCGTGATTGGATCGAACTTATGATCGTGGCACTGTGCGCAACCGACCGTTAGCCCCAGGAAGGTGAGGGCCGTGGTCTCGGTCAGATTGTCGTGGATCTCCTGCCGACGCTGACGAAGGTCGGCCGCGTTCGATTCGTCGGGGTACAGCCGGTTGAGGCCCGTGGCCACCACGGCATCGGGATTGTTCGGTTCGAGTTCGTCGCCGGCAAGCTGCTGACGCATGAATCGGTCATAGGGCAAATCGGCATTGAAAGCCCGGATCACGTAGTCGCGATATTTGTATGCATCGGGGCGAAATTCGTCGGCCTTGAAACCGTCGGTCTCGGCATAGCGAACCACGTCGAGCCAGTGTTGAGCCCAGCGCTCGCCGTAGTGGGGCGAGTCGAGCAAGCGATCAACGACGCGCTCGAAGGCGCCCTCTTGCCGGTCGGCCAAAAAGGCTTGTTGTTCGGCCAGTGTCGGGGGCAAGCCAGTCAAATCGAACGTGAGCCGACGCAGCAGTGCCAGTCGGCCGGCCTTTCCGTTGGGCTCCAGCCCTTTGCCCTCGAGCTTAGCCAGGATGAACGCATCGATCGGATTGGCGACCCAGGCCCCGTTTTCGACGGCGGGAATCTCGGGCCGCCGCGGCGGGCAAAACGGCCACGTGCCATTGTTGAAGGCCGGCAGGTCCGCTGCATGGAGCGAACCGCAACCGAACAGCGCGGAAAGCAGAGCGACCACGGTGTGCAGCCGTGCGATTCTATGCATCCACTCGTGCATCGTGCCAGAGGCCTCGGGGATGGCGTTGGGCGGGAGGGTGCCGGAGCCGTCATCTTATCCTGCCAACGCCAAGCGTGGCAAGGTTTTCGTGGACAGGACCTCTAGAGTATCGGCACAGATTCAGGACGCACCGTTCAGACTGGAGACCGCTCCATCGCCGAGGGTTTGGATTTCCACCATCTCACGATAACGCCCACTGACGGCAAGCAACTCCTCGTGCGTGCCGATTTGCACGATTCTACCGCCCTCGAGGACGACGATTCGGTCGGCGTGTGCAATCGTGCTGAGACGGTGGGCAATGACAAAGGAGGTGCGACCTTGCATGAGCGTGACGAGGCTTTGTTGAATCAGTCGTTCGCTTTCGCTGTCGAGGTTACTTGTTGCCTCGTCGAGAATCAGGATCCGAGGGTCGGCCAGTAGCGCCCGAGCGATGGCAATGCGTTGCCGCTGGCCGCCGCTAAGCCGCACGCCGCGTTCGCCGATGATCGTATCGTAGCCTTGGTCGAGGGCCACGATGAACTCGTGGGCATTGGCCGCTTGGGCGGCGGCTTCGATCTGTCTCTGGTCGGCGCCGCGGACGGCATAGCCGATGTTTTCGGCGATCGTGCCGTCGAAGAGAAACACGTCCTGTTCCACGATGCCGAGGATGCGGCGATAGCTTTCCACGTCGATCGAGCGGAGATCCTGCCCGTCGAGTTCGACCACGCCGTTGGTCGGATCGTAGAATCGCGCGACGAGGTTCGTGAGCGTGGTCTTGCCCGCACCGCTACGCCCGACCAGCGCGATGGTTTCACCCGGCTGCACGTCTAGATCGATGTCCCGAAGCACCAACTCGCCGGAACTAGGATAGCGGAAGCTGACGTCGCACAGCGTCAAGCGGCCGGAAACGTCTTCTTTGCGGAGCAGGGTCGTGCCGCGGCGGTCGGCCATTTCGCGCGGCTCGCCCAGCAGGTCGAGCACACGATCCAAGCCCGCCAGGCTGCTCTGAAACGCGGCGGCGCTATTGGCCAGTACCGCCAACGGACTGAGCAGCATCGCCAGGTAGACCAGGAACATCATCAAGTCGCCCAAGCCGATCGTCCCGTCGAGCACTTGCTTGCCGCCGTACAACAGCAGTGCCGCGGAAGAAAGTGGAATGAGGATTTCCCATACGACTTCCACGATGCGGGCCCACCACCAGACGTGCAGTTGCTGACGGGCCATGTAATGATTTTCGCGCGTAAAGCGGCCCGCCTCGCTGCGTTGGCGCCCAAATGCGCGGACCACGCGCATGCCGGCAAAAGCTTCGGTTGCCGAACTGTCGATATCTTGCCGCTGGTTGCGAATGTCGCGGTAGAGCGGCCGGATGCGCGAGATCCAGGTGCGATGCGTCAGGAAGACCACCGGCAGCAAGACGAGCGAACCAAGCAGCAGGCGCCAATCAATCACAGCCAGAATTACCAGGCAGCCCATGAGTTGGATGATTGCCCGCCAGGGATTGTACAACATGCTGAAGATCAGCTCGGAGATACTGCCGGCGTCGTCGCGGAGCAGGCTGGCCACGCCGCCGCTCTTGAGATTGTGGACCCGATCGAGCGGCAATCGCACGGCATGTTCAAAGGCCAGGCGGCGCGTGTTGACGGCAACTCGCGTGACGGTGCGCGTGGCGTACCAGCGGCCCCACAGCTTGATGGCGGTTTCGACAATGGACACGGCCATCACTCCCCCCGCCAGCCACCAGAGCAAGTGCATCCGGTCGGCGGACTGCGGCAGAACCAGCGAGAACGGTCGCTCGAGCGGCTTTCCTTCGAGCACATTTTCAATCAAGACCTTCGTGGCTGCTGGCGGGACCAGCGCCAGTAGAGTGGCCACGGTGAGCGTTACCAGCGAGAAGACGACGGCGGCTTGATGACCCGCCAACAGGCCCCAAAACGCCCTGAACAGCTGCCAAAACGAACGATGCTGCGGAGTCCGAGACCGGCTATCGTGCGGCTGGCGTTTGCCGCCGCGTCGCCGCTCGCGGAGTTGCCACCGATATTCGGCGAATCGTTGACGGCTGCGGCGCGTAGGCATGTAGTTCTCTGGAGAGGTGCGAGCGAGAAGAAAACGGCAAACCCATTCTACGCATCAGCCACGCCGTGGGCACGGGGCGTTTCGACGCATGGCTGGTTTCTCGTGGTTGGGCCGCTGACCGTTCGCAAAGGATGCCAATCTGGCTTCGATTTGCGGAGGGTGCTATGTTACACCCGCGTTTGCCCCCTGCCCGCAACTGCTGCTCACGGAACTCCGCAAAATGGCCGCCCAGAAGTATTTGACCACGCCGATTCCCACGACCGGCATGCCCCCCGGGGTTCCGTATATCGTCGGCAACGAAGCTGCCGAGCGATTTAGCTTCTACGGGATGCGCGCCATCCTGGTCGTGTTCATGACCAAGCACCTGATGGGCGCGAGCGGTTCGCTCGATCCGATGAGCGACGAGGAAGCCAAGTACTGGTATCACATCTTCCTGTCTAGCGTTTACTTCTTTCCCACCATGGGAGCGCTGTTATCGGACGCGGTGTTCGGCAAATACCGCACGATTTTCTGGCTTTCGCTCGTCTACTGCGCCGGGCACGCCGCATTGGCGCTCGACGAGACTCGAATCGGCCTGGCACTCGGTTTGACGCTGATCGCCATCGGCTCGGGCGGCATCAAACCTTGCGTGTCGGCCAACGTGGGCGACCAATTCGGTTCTCTGAACAAGCATCTGCTGGAAAAGGTGTACTCGTGGTTCTACTTCTCGATTAACTTCGGTGCGTTCTTCTCGACGCTACTTACGCCGTACTTGTTGATCCACTACGGTCCAAGCTGGGCATTCGGCGTGCCCGGCATCTTCATGGGTCTGGCGACGCTCGTGTTCTGGGGAGGCCGGAACAAGTTCGTGCACGTGCCACCGGGCGGCGTCGGTTTTCTGAAGGAGGCGGTCAGCCGCGAGGGGTTGGCCGTGTTGGGCAAGCTCGTGTTGATCTACGCCTTCGTGGCGATGTTCTGGTCTCTCTACGATCAGACCGGTTCGGCTTGGATTCTGCAGGCGGAAAACATGGACCGGCATTTCTTCGGCACCGAGATGTCCGCGGCACAAACACACGCGGCCAATCCGATTATGATCCTCACGTTCATTCCGATCTTCACCTACGTGATCTACCCGGCGATCAACAAAATATTTCCGCTCACCTACCTACGAAAGATTGGCATCGGGTTCTTTTTGACCGCGGCGGCTTTTGGCGTGTCGGCCATGATCGAAAGTTGGATTGCCGACGGCCAGCGTCCAAGCATCAATTGGCAGTTCTTTGCGTATGCCATCATTACGGCCGGGGAGGTCATGGTCTCGATCACAGGGTTGGAATTCTCCTACACGCAGGCGCCACCGCGACTCAAATCCGTGGTCATGTCGCTTTGGTTGTTGGCGGTTTCAGCCGGTAACGGTATCACAGCCGTTATCAACCTCGCCATTCAAGATGAAACGGGCAAATCGCGACTAACCGGTCCGGACTACTACTGGCTCTTTGCGGGTTTGATGGTCGCGACCGCGGTGGTATTTGTGTTCGTGGCAATGTTCTATCGTGAGCGCACGTATACACAAGACGACGCTGAAGCCCTCGCCGAGGGGACGGCCGAAGGTCTATAGCTCGCTCGCATCGGTTGAACACGGCTGAATTTGGAAACACTCCTACGGAATGGCCGTGGCGAGTTGTTCCGGCTGTTCGCCATCTTCCATCGGCGGATGGCCTTCCAACTCGGGCAGCGTGTGTTCGATAATTCGCATCGACATCCAACGGCCTTGTTGGAATCGGGCGATAAAGCCGAGTGCCAGCGCGATGATGAACGTCGTCACGGCGTACCAGGCGTAGTAAAAACCGGCCTGACCGTAGAGTGAGGCCACGTACGTGGGCAACACCAGCAGTATAAGACCCAATGAGAACGAGAACACCATCGCGAATCGCGTGTCGCCCGCGCCGCGGATGGCGGAGCTGAACACGATCGCCAGCGCGTCGAAGAATGAGTACACCGCCACCAGCTGCAGCAGCCCCACCACGAGTTCGCGGAGCGATTCTTTGTCGGCCAGCCCGTACGGTTTCAGAATCGCCTGCGGTGCAAACAGGTAGAGCGCCGCGAACAGCGTGACGTACAACAGGCCCAGGCCCGCGGCCAGCCAGGTAGTGCGCACTGCCAGCTGTGGACGGCCTTCGCCGATGCGATGTCCCACCAGCACGGTGACCGCCGTGCCGAGCCCAATCATCGGCACAAATACCAGCGAGTTGAGATTGAACACCAGGCTGGTGGCCGAAAGCTGCTCAGTGCCAAGCCGGCCGACCAGTTGAATGAAAACGGTGAAGCAGGCGATGTCCAAGAACTGCTGAAAGCCGCTCGGCAGGCCGAACCGCAACAAGCGGCGAAAGAGTTCGGGGTCAAACGATCGGCCGGTCCAGAGATGATATGGCAAGTAATCGCGCCGCGTCGCCATGATGACAATGTACATCAATGCGATCGCGGTAAATGAAATCACGGTGGCCAGAGCCGCCCCCTCGATGCCCATCCGAGGCATGCCGGCTTTGCCAAAGATCAGGACGTAGTCGAGCGCGACGTTGAACAGCGTGGCCAGAATATTGACCACCATGATCACGGTCGTCTTGCCACGACCGCTGAAGAAACAGGCCAGGGTGGTTCCCAATAGGAGCGGAAACGTGCCGAGGCACATAATGCGAAAGTAACCGATCTCGAGCGACAGGAGCGCCTCGCCGTGCTCGAACCAATCGAAAATGGCTGGGGCCAGCGGAACGCAAAGCGCGATCAGCGCGGCACCAATAATCGAGACGTAGACGCCTTGCCAGAGCACGGGGCCAACGCGCTGGTGCTGCCCAGCCCCTTCATACTGGCCGACGAAAGCATTGGCGTACGCCACCGTGCCAATACCCAATGCCGCCAGGTTGTAGTGCAGCACGCCAGCTGGCAACGACGCCGCCAGTGATTCGACGGAATCCCAACTGAGAAATACTCGGTCCACCACGTACATTAAGGCGCTGGACGTGTAGCTGATCACCAGCGGCACTGCCACGATGAGTAGTTCGCCGAGCGAACCAGCGCGGTCAGAAGTGGGGGCCGAAGCAGTGGTACTCATAGTTTCCTGTGGACCCGCGCCGATTCGTTGGGTTCACCCTCGCGGCCAAAATGTCGCCAGTTGCGCTGCTGGCACGCACCACCTAATGGTTCGGCCGGCGACAAGATAGTGAACCTGTGGAGATTGTGGTCGGTTGCAGCCCCCAGCGTCCAGCCCGGGGTGTTTTTCGACGCAAAGCCGCCTTGTGCCCAAACCGGCGGATGGAGTAAAAGCCTCGTTCCCATCTTGCAGCCGGGCCAAGGCTCGGATCCCATCGCGCCGCCAATCTGAGGAGGCTGGGCAATGCTTCGACGCTTCGCGTTTCCGACTGTATTTACCGTGGTGCTGATTTGCGGGTTGGCCAGCGCCAAGGACCCGTTGCCGGCCTTCGACGGGGGCGGCGTGACCGGGCTCACCCTCCAGACGCAACTCGAAAAAGGCCTGAAAGCCCGACGCCCCGTCGAGTTTCAGTACATCAGCCAGATTATCAAGCTTGTGGAGGACGGCAAGCTGCCGCAAAAGCTGGTCGTCACCACCTATCTGCGGGCGCAACAGGAAACGCGGCATCCGTTGCAGTACTTCCAACTAGCACTTGCGGCCCGCGCACGTGGACTGAACGTACAACTGCCGAATTTGCGACTGCAAGCCGTCGGCATTCGTGGCAATGGCGGCACGCATGGCGTCAACACGCCACCGATCCCGCCGTTCTAAGAGTCCACCGCGCCGGGCGGAACGACCGGTGAATCGTCACTTCGTGGGTTCGCCCAATTGCACGGGCTCGCCTTTGGCCGGCATCTTGAACGGCAGCACGTCCGGTACAACGTAGACGCCCGTTGTGAATTTGAGCGGGTACTCGTGACCGGTTGGAAAGACGAGTTCGACAAAGTACGCCGTAAAACCGGTAGCGGGCTTTTCGACGCGTGCCAAGAAGCTTCCATCGCTCTGCGGCTTGATGGACGACTTGGTGTAAGCTTTGCCAATTGTGTCAACGCGGAAGTCGCGAGCCTTGGAATTCGTGGCCTGCCAGAGATTCGCCTCCGCCGGCTTTTCGCTGGGATAAACCCGAAGCACGCCGTCGCTCTCGCGGCTCCACGTATAGGTGGGACGGGGTTTCTTTTCGAGCACGGTCAGGTAGAAAGCCGCGAGGCTTTCGCGGGCGTCGCTTCCTGCCAGGTTGTGCTTCGCGTTCTCGACGTAGCGTAGCCACTTCGGCTCGGGCAATTCATCATAATAGAACTGAGAATTGTCGGGCAGGAAGAACTGGTCGCCCGAGGCGTTGATGATGTACTTGGGAATTTTCAGTCGCTCGCGGTGGCGATAGTTATAGGGATCTTCGATCGCGAGAATTTCGCGATATTCGGGCGTGCCGACCTTGCCGGGGAACAGTCCGTGGCGGACGTAATCCTTGAGCGCCGGAGAGAAGAATCCGTAAGCTTCGTAATGGTGGCGAGTGATGACTTCCGAGTTGAGGGCATCGATCACGATCGGAACGATCGCGATGACGCGTTTGTCGACCACGCCGACCAACCAGGTCGTCCAGCCGCGCTTCGATCCACCGGCCACCACGAAATCGTTGAGCGTCCACTTTCCACCTGCGTCCGATGCAAAAAACTCCTGCATCGCGTCCATGGCCCGCACGCCGCTCTTGACCATCGCCAGGCGGACCAGCCAGCTGGAGTCGCGCGTGGCGATGTATTTGACGCGCGTGTAGGCGATGATGTTGTCTTCGTAGCGCTTCTCATCCTTCGAATCGCTAAATGTAAGCGGCTGGTTGGGCACGTGAAACAGTTCGGCAACGATCGAGCCGGTGTACTTCGCCAGTTCGATGGTGCGGTCGGTGGCATCTTTGGGCATGGCGTCGTCGTTGTCGCCACCGCCGATGTAGAGGAATCCGGTATGATACTTCAGATTGTCGGGTTTAACGATCGTCAGCCAATGTTTCCACACCGGCCGGTCGACGTCCTTTTCGGTGCGCCAGGTTTGCGACGTCAGATCGATGATGTACGTCGTATAACCGTCTCCCGCGTGCGTTGCCGCGAGCTTCCAGGCGTAGGCCGGATCGGGCTGGGCGATGTAGCGGTCGAGCGCGGTCTCGTCCTCCACCGCGTGAACCCACGTACCCAAGAGGAAAAATGCGACGAGCGGTAAAGTTCGCAGGACAAGGCGCATGATCGGTTCCCTGTAAGCATGTGGTGGCTGGTTGGCTTGGCAAAGGCGGATTCTAATGCCGGCGACGGGTCCCGGCAAACTTTGCGGTCGCCCTGGCTACGTTTGCAGATACCGTTTGGCCACCTTCACGCCGATGGTACCGATGCCGTAGTAGCCGAGAGACGTTTGGGCCACGTGCGTAAGCAGATCGTAGGCTTGCCAGCGATTCCACCCATAGTCGGCTTCCATCCATTGGATGAGTTCGGCGAAGGCTTGGGCGGCCGATCGTTCCATCGGGGTGCCGCTGACAACGGTCATGATTTCCGTGGCGGTTTCGATCCGCGGGCCAGGAATCAAACGCCCTTTTTCCAACCGGACGGTGATCGTGCTCTCGGCCGGCATTTCCAGTCCGCTGGCCGAAAGCTCGCCGTGGCCCATGGCAGCATGGGCATCGCCGAGGTAGAGGTAGCCGCCAGCAACAAAAACCGGCAAATGGATCGTACTGCCGGGGCAAACTTCGACAATGTCCAGGTTGCCGCCGTGTGGTCCCGCCGGCAGCGTCGTGGGTGAGCCCCAATGTGGGGCAGTGCCGATGCAGCCAAGCATCGGTGCATAGGGAATCGTGATCGAGTCGCTCCAGTGAATCTGGCCGTCGCGGATCGGACAGACATGCGTGCCGTGTGGACAATCGTCTCCGAGCCATTCGGCGAGTTGTTTGGGGTCGCTGGTGCGCGTGCAACATTGACCGAGCGTTGGCTCGATCGAGTTGATGGTCACGGCGAGTGAATCGCCCGGTTCGGCCCCTTCGATCCAAATTGGTCCCGTTTGCGGATTGCTGTAGGGCATGGTGGCTTTGTTTCGCCGGTCGTCTGTGGTGCGGATTTGTCCGCTGAACGCATCCTCGCTCTCGACAACGATCGTTTCGCCTGACGTAATGCGCAGTCGGGGCTCAAAATGACGACTGAATTCATAGTACAACGGACCGAGCGACAAGCGTTGCATGGCAGCGTTCCCTGGTGTAGCGCCGGAGGCGGGGCGGAATGGCAAATTGGCTCAATCGTACCCGCGCGGAGCACCCAAAGCGACGCGCAACGCCGCGAAAACGTGGGGGGCCGCGGTGCGAAGAGTGGCCCCCGCCGGGCAAGGGTGCTATGCTGTTAGCGGGTCTGTGGGAGTACCCTCGGGCCCGAGTTCCTGCCTGATTGATGCCTCCGCCTTACCATCACTCCTCCCACAGGATGCCCGTCATGTTTACTCGACATCGCACCGTCCGCACGATTGCGTTCACGCTGGCCCTCATTGCCGGTGCCGCGCTCGTTTCTCGAACCGCCACTGCCGCGGACTCCGAAGTCGATCCGAAAGCCAAGAAAGTCTTGGACGAGTTTGGCAAGTTCTATGGCAAGCTCGATGGCTTTAAAGTGACGGTAAAAATCGCACTGACAGTGGAGCAGAAGGGGCAAGAGCAAACTCAGGACTTTACGCAGCACTTTGCGGCCGAGCGGCCGAATAAACTCTCTTACAAACTCGAGTCACCCCAGGGTGGGGCCTCGATTGTAAGCGATGGCACGAACCTGTCTGTATTTGTCACGTCGTTCAACAAGTATGCCGTCGAAGAGGCGCCTCCCACGTTTGCCGAGTTGTTTCAAAATCCAATCATCTTGGGTTCGATTGGCTTCGGCAATGCCGGCGGTGCAATGGTGGCCATGCTCTCCGACGATCCGGCCGGCAGCCTGCTCGACGGCACGCAAACCGTGCAGTACGGCGGCATCGCCGAACTAGGCGAGTTCAAGTGCCACGTGATCAAGGCAACGCAGGAACAGTTTGATTGGGAAATCTGGATTGACGCCGGCAAGCAGCCCTTGGTGCGGCAGTTTGTCCCCGATCTGAAGAAGGCTTTTGCCCGCATGGCCGAGGGAGGACAGAAGTCTCCGTTCGCGGATATGAAAATTACGAACGTCGTCAGCTACAGCGACTGGCAAGTCGGTCCGAAGTTCGACGATGCCGACTTCGCCTTCAAGGCGCCAGAGGATGCCACGAAGGTCGATTCGCTGATGGAAATGATCACCGGCCGCGCCAGCGCGGAACCGGCTCCGCATGCGCTGCTCGGTCAGCCGGCCCCGCCGATCGAGTTGGAATTGCTCGGCGGCGGCAAACTGGATTTGACCAGCCTCAAGGGCAAGAAAATTGTGATCCTCGACTTTTGGGCCACCTGGTGCGGGCCGTGCGTGCAGGCGATGCCCGTCATCGAGAAGGTGGCGGCCAAGTTCAAGGACAAGGGCGTCGAGTTGTACGCGGTGAACTTGCAGGAAGGGGACGACGAAATCAAGGCGTTCCTGGAGGAGGCCAAGCTTGGTGACGTCTCGGTGGCACTCGACCGAGATGGTAAAACCGCTCGCGCCTACCTGGCCGAAGCGATTCCGCAGACGGTGCTCGTCGGCAAGGACGGTTCGGTGCAGGTCGTGAAGATCGGTCTCTCGCCAAATCTCGAGGAGTCGCTCACTAAGGATCTGGAATCGCTTGTCGAGGGGAAGGATCTGGCCGCCGAAACGCTGGCCGCCGCCAAGAAGAAGGCGGACGCTCAAGCTGCCCGTAAGGAAAAGGACGCGGCCGCTGATGACGCCCAGGACGACAAAACCAAAGAGTAGTTTCCGTTTTTAGAACTCGGTTTTCGCGAAGAACATCGATGCAGTTTCGCCGCTTCGCCGTGCTTGTGGCTTTGTCGTGTTTCCTCGCCGCGCGGATGGGTATCGCGGCGACTCCCACCGAAACTCTGGCGACGCTGCGCGTACCCGAGGGCTTCACCGTCGAATTGGTCGCGGCAGCGCCGTTGGTCGAGCACCCGCTGATGGGCGGCTTTGACGAATTGGGGCGGCTTTATGTGGCCGACAACGCGGGGCTGAACCTGCCCGCCGAGGAACTCGAAAAGCAACAGCCCAACTTCATCCGCCGGCTGGAGGATACCGACGGTGACGGGCGCTTCGACCGGGCCACGACGTTTGCCGACAAGATGACGTTTCCTCAGGGAGCGGTTTGGTTTCGCGGCGCGCTGTATGTCGCCAGTCCGCCAAATATCTGGAGACTGGTTGATACCGACGACGATGGTGTGGCTGATGAGCGGACGGCCATCGTCGGCAGGTTTGGTTACACGGGCAACGCTGCCGACATTCACGGTTGCTTCGTCACGCCTAGTGGTCGCATTGCCTGGTGCGATGGCCGGCACGGCCACGAGTTCAAGGACAGCGCGGGTCAGACCACCAGCAAAGGCGAGGCAGCCCGCATCTTTACGTGCCGGCCTGACGGTAGCGACGTCGAGGTGTTCTGTGGCGGCGGCATGGATAATCCCGTCGAGTTAGCTTTCACTTCCGAAGGCGAACCACTGGGAACCATGACCTTCTACAACCCCGACGAATCTCGCCACGATGCCGTGGTGCATTACGTGTACGGCGGTGTTTATCCGAAGAAGCATCCCTGCATTAGTGAATTCAAACGTACGGGCCCTCTGATGCCGGCACTTAGCCGCTTCGGCGTCACTGCTCCCTCGGGACTGACGCGCCAGAATAACGCGGCCTGGGGCGATGAATATCGAGACAACTTCTTCTCGGCCCATTTCAACACGCACAAGATCTTGCGACATGTACTCGCGCGGCAGGGAGCAACGTTCACCGCGCGGGATGAAGACTTCCTGGTTTCGACCAATGGCGACTTCCACCCCACCGACGTGTTGGTCGATGCCGACGGCAGCCTGCTCGTCATCGACACTGGGGGTTGGTTCCGCATCGGTTGTCCGACGTCGCAGATCGCCAAACCCGATATTGGCGGCGCGATTTACCGTATTCGAAAAAAAGATGCCGTGGCGGTCAGCGATCCTCGCGGCCTCGAAATCGACTGGGAGACGACTTCCGACACGGAAATGGCCGACCTTTTTGGCGACCCGCGACCAGCGGTTGTCGAACGTGCGATCGAGTTCTTGGTTCCGCGCGGCGACGCAGCCATGGGGGCCCTCGCCACGGCGCTGTTCGAAGGCGGGTATCGCTCGCGGGAAAATGCCATGTGGGCCTTGGCTCGGATCAACACCGAAAACTCACGGCTGCTGTTGCGGCAGGCACTCTCGGACGACGACGTGCCGGGGCGAGTCGCTGCGGTAAAAGCCGTGGGTGACATCCGCGACGCGGAGGCCATCTTGTCGCTTATCGACCGCCTGCTCCACGACGAAGCGCCGGTTCGCCGCGAGGCCGCCACCGCGCTCGGCAGGCTTGGACGGGCGGAGGCCGTGCCGGCCATTCTCAAGGCCCTGGTGAAACCGGCCGATCGTTTCGAAGAGCATGCCTTGATATACGCACTCATCGAGATCAACGACCGAGAGTCGACCTTGGCCGGCTTGGACGAAAATAGTCCCTCAGTTCGCAGGGGGGCACTGATCGCGCTCGACCAAATGAATGCGGGGAACCTCACTCGCGATAGGATCGCTCCGCTGTTGGCCAGTGATGATGCCGACTTGCTCAACGCCGTTGTGGACGTTTTGGGGCGGCACCCGGATTGGACGGATGAACTGGACGGCACGCTTGCCGACTGGCTGTCGCTCGACGAACCGACTTCCCAACAACTCGACATGCTTCGCGGTGCCGCTTCGGCATTACTAGGGCGACCAGCGGTGCAGCAACTGGTTGCCAAGGCGCTTGGCGATCTGCACACATCGCCAGCGACTCGTCTGGTTCTGCTCGAAGCGCTTGCGGCGGCCGACGTAGGTTCCGAACCGAAGGGCTTCGACGAAGCCCTGGCCGCCAACCTGGGTCAGCGCGATCCGGCCCTGATACGGCAAACCATTCTTACGGCCGCGCAGGTTGCTCCTGGTCGGTTGGCGGAGACCTTAATGGCCATCGGCCTCGACGTCGAGCAGCCCGCGGAGATTCGCGTCGCGGCCTTGCGCGCGGCGGCCGACACGGAGCGACCGCTACCCAACAAGGGCTTTACGCTCTTGCGGCGCCAATTCGACGAGCCTGATGCGATGCAGCAGCGGTTGACTGCGGCCGAAGCGCTTGGCGAGTTCCGATTGACGACGGACCAGCGGCGGGCGATCCTCCCGATTCTTGAAACGTCGAGCCCCTTGGAAACGTCTTGGCTGGTTAAGGCATTCGAGGGAGATGCGGATCCGGACACCGGCAAGGCGTTGGTCGCGGTGCTCAAATCCGCGGCTTCCAGTCGCAGTTTGAATGCCGCTCGGCTTCGCGATGCGCTGGCCCACTATCCGGCCGACGTGCAACGCTCGGGCGATGCGTTGCTTTCCGCGCAGGACGCAAATGACAGCGAGCGTGCGGCGAAGATTAATGCGTTTTTGGAGACCGCAGAGGGCGATGCGGCGCGGGGCGAAGACGTCTTTTACAGCCAACGGGCAGCTTGTGCGGCTTGCCATCGCATTGCGCAGCGCGGTGAGAAGATTGGACCCGACCTGAGCTCCATCGGCGCCGTTCGGGCCCGGCGCGACCTGGCCGAAGCCATCCTGTTTCCCAGCGCGAGTCTGGCGCGCGGATACGAGAGCTTTGGCGTAATGACCAAGAACGGCCAGGTTCATACGGGCCTGCTCGGGCGCCAGACGGCAACGGCGGTTTACCTGCGGACCACCGATCGCACGGAAATTCGCGTGCCGCGCGAGGAGATCGAGCAGTTGGTGCCCAATGCAACCTCGATCATGCCCCAGGGCCTCGACAAGGTGCTTTCGCAGCAGGAATTGGGAGACTTGATCGCTTATCTGGAGTCGTTGCGTTAACTTGACGCAACAACCAGGGCGATTCAGGTTGGCAGCAGCGGAAGGTCGTCGAGTACTTGATGTTTGGACGCGCCACCGAGCTGATCGAGCTCCCAGGTGACGACCCAGCGGCGCCAGGAGATGGGAGTGGCCGCGAAGACCCACTTTTCCCGCTCGGCAAGCGCCGTTGGGTCGGCGGCTGCTTCCTCTTCCGGCCGAGGCCAGTCGCGCAGCGGAAACACCACTTTGGGACCGTTCTGTCGCGGCCAGACAACGAGCCCCTTTTCAGTGACTTCGTAGCCAGGGCTGTTCGGGGCGAGTTGCGATTCAATTTGCTCGCGCACCAGATCCACGCCGGCCATTTTGTAGAAGCCGGCCAGCGCGCTGGCGAACGTATGACGTTGTTGAAAGGAAAGACTGTCGGCCCAACCCCGGCGGTGAATACCGGCTATCAGCCAACCAGCCTGATCCTCGAACGAGAGCCAGAGGCTGTCTTCGGACAGATCGGGACAATACAGCTCGATCAGAATGCGATTGCAGCCGAGCCGGATTTCGCCGGTGGCCAGCGAACGATCGGCCCAAATGCGACTTTCGTGCAGCACTTCCAGCAATTCGCGGTCGACGAAGCGGCGGATCGATTCGCTGGTGTGGTGCAGACCGCTGAGAAACTTGCTGCACGCCTTCCAGTTCCCCGTCCAATAGGCCTTGCGACTGGCGCGACGAAGCCGGGCGTACAGCTTGGGAATGGTTCCCGAACGAAAGCCCGGGCGCAGGAACTGGATCATCGTTTCGCCGTGATGGCCGATGACCACGGGCTGCAAGTTCTGCGGACGGTTGGCCGCGTACAGCCGCCAGTTTTCTTTCAGTTCCCACACCAAGAAGCCGAACATGCCGGGGAACAGGAATTGAATGAAGACCGCGATCGGCCAGGCCCATGTCCCCAGCGGACCCTGCAGCGACTTGTGGATCGTAAGGATCAGCGGCAAAAGAGCTTTGTGCGAGACCGTGACCACGGGGAAATGTTTAATCGGGTTGACCTGCGGCTCGATCATCAGGGTGACCAGGAAACGAATTACGTAGTTCACGAAGAACCACACCGAGCCGAGCATGGCTTTGACAACCGTGGAAGTGCGACTTTCGCCGGCGCGAAACCGCAACCACTCGTCCACCGTGTACAAAAAACGCTCGATCGCTTCGAGCATCCGATGGAATACGTCCATGATGAAACGGTAGAGCGTGGCAAAGACGTGTATCCGTAGTCGATGCCAGCCGCTGACAACCCAGTCGGTAATCAACTCATCAACGTTGCGGCCAATGCGCGAATTCAACAGCACGCTTGCCGCAATGAACGTCAAAATGCCGCTTCGCCAGGTGATGTAGTCGTCCGACAACACCGAGACCACGGCCGTGATCAGTGCCGAGACGACCAGCGGTTTGAACACGTAGCGGCGGAACACGCGAAACGGCCGACTGGATGCGATCCATTGCACCAACGGCAGATTGATCAGCCAGGCTGGCACATCGACGAGCACTCGGCGTGCCAATCGCCCCAGCACGACCAAGCCTTCCAGGACTTGTTCGCGAAATCGCTGGTTCTGCATCAGACCCAACAAAAGTAGGCCGAAGACGACCAGAGAATAGGTATTCATGAACTGCACGTTCCTGGGGTTGCCGAACGTGTGCAGTGCCGGATTCACCAGATGCGTCAACCCTTCCAGAATCAGAAACGCCCCGCCAAACGGCAACACGATGTAACGCGTCAGTGATCGCCCGACGGGGGTGCCAAAGGCCAACGAGCTGAGACGCTGGGGAAACCGCAGATAGGCTTCCGCCCCGCGATACACGCCGTCGAGGCTCGTGGCAAGTTGACGGTCCGCGCGGATCAATTGGTCGCCCCGGAATACTTGCCGGGTGCTGGCCAGGTCCGGCAGCTTCAAGTTATTGCGTGACAAACCATCGCGCAAATCGCTCATCGATAGGAAGCCGCGCTCGACGATGCGGTCGAGGATCTCGTCGACCAGTTTCTTTCGGGCAACCCGCTCCGGCGGATTGGTCGGTAGCAGTTTGACTTTGTCGAGTGCGCGTTCCACAACGGGCTTGAAGCGAGCCCGCAAGTTTCCTTCCGCCCGGTGCACGGCGGCCGCCAGCAGTGCCGAGAGGCGGCTGCGGGCGCGGTGCGAGAGCCGCGCGGCCGGCAGGCGTCGTTGGGCGCTGCGCAGATGTTTCGACATCAGCACGTCGCGCTGGCCGGGCAAAAACCGTTTGAGCGGCTTACGTCCCAACGAGAAGGCCCAGCCGAACACGTCCAGCGTATAAACGCCCCGCTCGTGATCGACGCATACTTTCTGCAAGTCGTACAGTACGCGGGCTTCCGTCGTCCAAATTCCCAGCGCGGATTGTTCTAACAACGAGCACAGCCCCTTCGTCCATTCGTCGCCTTCTTTGTCGGTAAAGTTTAAAGCGGCTTGCAGTCGCTTGACCAGGCGAAGAATGTCGGACCGTGCTTCGTCGCGAAGGGTGATTGACAGGTCCGACTTCGCCGTCCGCGAGGCTCTGGTGTGAAGAATGGCGGAGCGGACCAGGTTTCCCAGCGCAGCCACGTGATTGGCGCGGGCTTGCATTGTTTGTGCCCGGCGATCCGATCGCCGCCGGGCCGGAATGCGCGCTGGCCGCAAAAGCGGCTGAGCTTTGTCCACGCGGTCGATAACCCGTTCGGCACTGGGAACCTCGGTGAGAATGACCGGGTCGGGAGCGCCGGCTGGCCGCGTTGCCGCGAGCAATGACTCTCCGTCAAGATCACGACGAAGCATTTCGTCGATGTGATGAAAGTCCGACAGCGAAGGAAAATAGCTGCGCAAGAAGCTGGGCACGAAATACCGCAGTTCCAGATACACAGCGACGAACTCAACATAAACGGTTACATCGGTTTGCGGCGGCAGCAGATACTCTTCTTGGCGTAGCACCACGCGGATCTCGTCGAACTCGGTGCTGCCAAGTTCGCGAATTCGCGAACAAACATCCGCTTCGGTCAGCTTGCCGGTCGCGATTCTCTCCTCAAGCAAATAGTGCACTCGCGCATGGAATACTTGCCGCCAGAACTTGAGCAGCAAGTCATCGCCCGACAATTCCGCCAGCGCCTCGCTCGTCGGTCGAGCAACCAGGATTACGTGCTCAGGGAGTTCCGTGTCGATGTCGATTTCCAAGTCGACTCGATCGACAATCGACAGCAGCTTGTCGCGCGCGATTACGTACGTTTTGCGATGCGGCACGCGCAGACCAATGCTGCTCACACCGGCGTCTTGCTTGATCACCCGGCGCACGATCCGCGGCGCCACGACCAGTACGGCCGGGTCGACGGCGTGCAACGCATCGTGCAACACCGCCAGACTTAGCGGCGGCTGTGCTTCGGAAGTCGCATTTTGGACCGTTCGGGCCATAGAGCGTGCAATTCCAGCGGGCGGTCGAAAGGGCTGTGTGGGGATTTGACGTTTGCCGACATTCGGATGCCCGGGGGTACCGTCGTTATTCTACCGTGTGGGACCACGGCGAGCAGGGTCAGCACGCCTACCGAGGTGTCGATTGGTGCCAACGAGATTTATGCGACGGCCTCCTCGCGACTTAACCAGCGTAGAACTTGCAGCAGGACAGCCAGGATGCCAATTCCCGCCAGCAAGGTTTTGGCCTGTTCGCCTAGAGTTTCACCGGCAATGTCCTGCCAGCTAATTTGCAGCGTCTGGGGCGACTGATCTTCGGACAATGGCGTGCTGGCGGCGAGGGGTGCCGAATCTCCCGCAGCCGAAACCGCTGGCTGGTGGGGCGGTTCAAGGGGAGCCGTGGCCTGCCCCACCTGCGCGGACATTGTCGCCACGGCCGCGACTGGCCGGCTGCGATTCGCTTGGCTTGCCGCGGCCGTTGGTGCTTCCGTCATAACCGCGGCTGGACGTTTCGGAAGCGATTCGAGTGGCCGTGCGGCGACCAGTGCGGACTCATCCGGCAGACGCGGCACGACGCTCGTGAGAAACCACCGCACGCGGCCGCAGTAGCTACCGGAGGTACGTCCATTTCCTTCGCCAAACAGAACACCAGCCAACTGGCCCTGCTGGTTGAAGATAGGACCGCCCGAGTCGCCTTGGCGTGCTGACACGGCGACTTCGACCATTTCGTAGGGAAAGTCCAACCCCGGTGCAACGTATTGCGTGCAGGGACCGCTGGCTGTTCGATACTGGCCGGAACCATATCCGGCGATTGTTAGGATTTCGCCTTGGCGGGGGGGGGCGGTGGCAATTGGTACCGGAGTGGCATTGGGGCGGCGAATGGCGATTACAGCCAGGTCCCAATCGCGGTCGACGTTTTGGATTGTGCCGAGGGAGTAAAAGCCATCGGGAAAGTGGACCGAGATCGGTCCCGTCGCCTCGTTGACGACGTGCCAATTCGTGACCACCAAGCCGTAGTTGTCGTTGGAATAGACCAACGTACCGGAGCCGTAGGATATGCTCCCATCGCCGGGAGCGACAATTCGCGCCACGGCCGGGTGAATGTGCGCGGTTGGTTGCGCGCGCGCGGGAAGCGCCGCCAGCAGGCAGAACCCAATTGCCAAAGCGGTTTTCACTTAACCAGGGCCTTGCGTTGATCGCGGCGTCGTGCTTCATTCTTCACGATCATCCGCAACAGTTCGCGGCGTAGCGCTTCGCGCTGGCCGGAGTCAGCTGATGTCTTAATCGTCGTGCGTACCATGGCGGGCACCATTTAAGCAGCGATGGGCCGGCCCCCTTTCAAATCCTCGCCACGTTCTGGAAAATCCCGGCCTTCGTTGTATTTGTCTTTCAGGCGACGAAGTTCGTGACGGATGGCATCTTCGGCAAGCTTGGTAAGCGTCAACCGCGCCGGATAACCGGCCAGATGCACGGCGGCATTGCGAGCTTCGTCCAGGACTTCGAAGGATAGATAAAGCGTGGCTCGGACCTTGGGCGATTCGCCCGTGGGAGCAATCCTTGGCATGGGAGCAACCTCCGTGCATTCTACGCCCGACGGGCAACGTGCGCGTCGGACCATTACGGAGGTTTCGGACGTTTGCGGACGATACATGAAACGTCTGACGTTTGCCGTAAGCGTTTCACCGACCCGACGACTTACCGACTTTGGATCATTTTCCGCAGGCCGTACAAACGGACCATGCGCACGCACTGCGTGACAGTTAAGAAACGCCGGCGGGTTAGCCACCAGCGTTGGCTGGGAATTGAGCCGGTGCGCGGTTTTACTTGCGGCGACAAGCCCACAACAGACCAGCAATCGCCATCAGGGAAAGAACCACGGTGGAAGGCTCCGGCACAACGCTGAACCGGCTGGTGCCGCTGGCAGAGTCGCTTGCCGTGAGTACAAAACTGAAGCCGGCCGCAATACTGCTGACCGAACCGGCGATAGGAATCGTGCCCGCCAGGGGGTTCCGTTGGCTGCCGATGTTGGAGCTATCGACCGGCGCGATTACGGGCGAAACCAAGTCGGCAAACACCGTTCCACCGTTGTAGGTCGCCTCGTAAGCCTTGCTGCCGGGGAACGAGCCGCTCACTGTCGCACCGTTGCTGTCGTTATCGGTAACCGTGACCGCAGCCGTCGCGAACGCTTGAGGGTTCGTCAATGGTGAAAACGCAACGAGCGCGGAGCTGATTGAGAAATTGGTATTCGTACCGCCAGCCGTGACGGCGAAATTGACCAAGACTTGCGGATCACCGTTAAGCTGCAACGTGAGATCGTCGATCGAAGCCAACAACGTATTGGCGTTCTGCGAACTATAGATATCAATCGGACCATTAAGCTGCCACAATAGCGGATCGTCGGGAGTCGGGATAACCAGTGTCCATTCACCCGTGTCGCTGCCAGCACTAACTTGGACGTCCAGGAGCGTCCCCACGAAAGTGGCGTAAGCCCGACCGGGCATGGAAGTCAAAGCAATGAGGACACAACAACCGACGGTCCAACCAGTCGAGCGTGTTACAATGGTCCGGTTCATGGACGACTCACTGTAGCGATAGGAACGGAAGGCGTAAGCTTGAAGCTACTCGGGCGAGTATAGTTGCCAACTTCGCGGCAACGCAAGCTTTTTTTGCTTTTTTATGCTACTTTGCGTGACGGCAGGGACGGCAATCCCGCTCGATCCCCTCTATCGGAGGGTATTGTGGCGTCTGAGCCAAGTCCAGCCAATCAGGGCCAAACATGCCAGAGCCCATGTCGAGGGCTCAGGAATGTTGTTGGTCGAAGTCACTTGGAAACGACTGGTGCCACTTGCCGAATCGTGGGCCGACAAGAGAAAGCCGAACTGCGACTGAATGCTGCTGATGGTACCCGGGATCGTAGCAGTTCCCGTCGTGGGAGTGCGTTCGCTGTTAATGCTCGACGCATCGGCTCCGGCTGAGAATCCAGAGACCAAGTCCGTGTAGATCGTGCCACCATTGTATTGGGCTTCGTAGGACTTGCCGCTAAAGCCGCCGATGAGCGAAGCACCGTTGCCGTTGCCATCGGTAAGTGAAATCGCCGCGGTGGCAAACGCGTCGGCGTTGGCGATTGGCGAAAATAGCACCGTTGACGAACTGACAGAAATTACCGTCGCGGCACTGCCGGCCGTCACTGCAAAACTCAAACTGACTGCGGGATCGCCGTTCAGCCCCACGCTGAGTGAATCGATCGTCGCCATCAAATTGCCCGGGTCGTTCTTACCGTAGATTTGCACCGGGGCAGCCAATTCCCAACTCCAGGGGTCGCTTGGGATGGCTAAATCAAGTTCAAAGTTGCCCGAGTCTGTGCTGTTCCAGATTTGGATGTTGACTGCCGAACCGATGAACTCAGCTCGGCCTTCTTGAGCGCAACAGAAGAGAAATGCGCCGACAAGCAGCGCCGCGAGAAAGCGTTGGCGTGTTCGGTTTGGCATCATTGGCGGGGTCGATCGTTGGGGGTGCCAGGGAACTTCAAAATAGACTGCACATAATCTACCCTCGACGTGCAGCTACATGCAAGCTAAATCGCCAAAATTTCACAATTACGTAACACGGATACTTTGTCTGTTTTGGCGGGGTTTTTTCGTCCGTTTCAGTTAAAAACCACGTCCCCCGCAGGCATGCCATGTTTGCCTTTGTGTTCGCTACGGCCGCTTGACTCCTACGGAATCCGCGTCCTAAGATGTTTGATTCTTTCCACTTGGAATCTCCGGCTTGAGCCATGTCCGAAACGAAAATAGCGCTGATCGGCCTGGGAACCGTCGGTTCCGGGGTCGCCCGACTGCTGCTTGAACATGGCCCACGGCTCGAACGTCACGCCGGTCGGCGGTTGGTCTTGGCCCAGGTGGTGGTCCAAGACCTCGCCAAGCCACGCGGAATTCAGCTCCCGAGAGGCATTGTTTCGGCCGATTTGCGGCGGGTTACCGCCGACCCGGAGATCGGGGTCGTCGCATTGCTCGTGGGTGGATTGGAGCCGGCACGGACCATTGCCCTTGAGATTCTGGAGTGCGGCAAGGATCTCGTCACCGCCAACAAGGCCCTCCTGGCTGCGCACGGTGAAGAGCTGTTCGCCCGAGCCCGAAAACTCGGGCGTTCGATTGCCTTCGAAGCTGCGGTGGCTGGCGGCATCCCGATTATCGCCAATCTCAGCCAGTGCCTCTCGGCGAATCAAGTCGAATCGATCCATGCGATCCTCAACGGTACGAGCAACTTTATCCTCACGCAGATGGAGGCTCATGGCGCCACGTATGCGGACGCGGTTCGCGAAGCACAGAGATTAGGCTATGCCGAGGCCGATCCGACCATGGACGTTGACGGAACCGACGCGGCTCAGAAGCTCGCGATTCTGGCCCACTTGTCGTTTGGCGCGCACGCTGATTGGAACGCGATACCCCGGCAAGGTATCGACACGCTCGATCTGGCCGATTTGCGATATGCCAGGGAGCTTGGCTATCGGATCAAATTGTTGGCCGTTGCGCAACTCACGCCGGCGGGATTGGAACTTCACGTGTCGCCGACCCTCGTCAAATCCGGTGCCCCGCTGGCTGAAGTGCGTGGCGCGTACAACGCCGTGAGCGTGGTGGGGGATGCCGTGGGGCGCGTGTTCTTCTCCGGATTGGGAGCCGGCCAAATGCCGACTGCGTCGGCCGTCGTGGCCGACCTGATTGACACGGTCGTTGGACGGGCGGCAATCACGTTTCGCACGCTTGAGATGTGGGGTAACGGCACTGCACGCGTGTCAATCAGCGATTACGAGAATGTAGCTGGGCGCTATTACCTGCGGTTCAACGTGGCCGACCAGCCGAGCGTGCTGGCCGAGATTGCCGGCCTGCTGGGCAAGCAGAACATTTCGATTGCTTCGGTCATTCAGCACGAAGCCGAGGACGAGGCTGCGGGCGTTGTCCCTTTGGTCATCATGACGCACAATACCACCGAAGGCGCACTGGGCCGCGCGCTTTCGGCCATCGATCGGCTGGCATTCATGCGGGGTCCCAGCGTACGCATGCGCGTGCGGGATTAGCCGGCATTTTTTGGAGCGCGGAACGACCCGTTCCGCCCGACGGTTTTCACGATGAAATACGTACTGGTCATTCCGGACGGATGTGCCGACGAGCCGCAGCAGACACTCGACGGCAAGTCACCGCTCGAAGCCGCCAGCACACCGGCGATGGACGCGATTGCCGGCGCTGGAGTCGTGGGACGGGCCAACCACGTGCCGTCGCATCTCCCACCGGGTTCCGACGTGGCCAACCTGAGCCTGCTGGGCTACGACCCGAACAAGTACTTCACGGGGCGAGCGCCCTGGAGGCCGCGGCGCAAGGGATTCAACTCGGACCCAACGACTGCGCCATTCGCTGCAACCTGGTCACGATCGAGAACCAAACGATGCGCGACTTCACGGCCGACCACATTTCGACCGAGGAAGCCACGCAACTATTGGGCACCTTGCAGGAGAAACTTGCCAGGCCAGAACTCGAATTTGTGCCCGGAGTGAGCTATCGCAATCTACTGATCTATCGGGGAGGTAGCTCGCCGCCACCGTTTACGGCGGATACACGGGCCACTCCGCCCCACGACCTGACGGACAAATCGGTGCTCGATGACTACCCGCGTGGACCCGGCAGCGGGCTACTTAACCTGCTGATGAGCGAAAGCATGTCGATTTTTGCCGAGCATGAGGTGAACCGGCAACGGCGCAAGACGGGCCGCCTGCCGGCCACCAACGTCTGGCTGTGGGGCCAGGGACGAGCGCCGGCGGTTCCGTCCTTCCTGGAGGTCTACGGCAAGACTGGAGCAATGATCACCGCCGTCGACTTATTGCGCGGATTGGCGGTGCTGTTGGGCTGGAAGCGGATTGAAGTGCCGGGCGCCACGGGGTATCTCGATACCGACTACGCGGCAAAAGGCCGCGCGGCAATTGCAGCCTTAGATGAAGTCGACCTGGTCACGGTGCATATCGAAGCCCCCGACGAGGCCTCGCACGAAGGCAACATCGCGGCGAAGATGAAAGCCCTCGAGGAAATCGATCGGCACATCGTCGCGCCGCTGCATGAAGCGCTTGCGCGCGAGGCGACTATCGCATCCTGGTGACTCCCGATCACCCTACACCGGTGCGCACCAAGACGCATAGTCATGGGTTCGTGCCCTTTGCCCTGGCGGGCACGGGCGTCGCGCCCGATGCGTTAGGCACTTACGAAGAGCGCTCGGCCGGCCAATCGACATTGGCCTTTGAAGATGGCTGGAAATTGATGCGTTACTTCCTGGGAACGTAACGCTGCCAGCCGACAACCGTTCCACTTCCCGAGGAATCCAAGGATTCTTGTTTCATGTCGTTAATTGTGCAGAAGTTTGGCGGAACCAGCGTGGCCGACAGCCAGAAGATTTTGGCGGCGGCCCGCCGAGCCGTGCGCAAGGCAGCAGGGCAACCAGGTGGTGATGGTGGTAAGTGCGATGGGGCACAACACCGACCTGTTGATCGACCTGGCGAACCAAATCACCGATCAACCCCCGGCCCGCGAAATGGACATGCTGCTGTCGACCGGTGAGCAGGTGAGCGTAGCGTTGATGGCGATGGCGATTCATTCCCTGGGCTTCGAGGCGATCAGTCTGACCGGGCGCAAATCGGCATCAAAACCGACAGCACCCACACCAAGGCTCGCATCCAGTCGATTTCCACCGAGCGGATGCGCAAAGCGCTTGACGCGGGCAAGATCGTGATTGCCGCCGGTTTCCAGGGCATTGACGAGGACTTCAACATCACGACGCTCGGCCGCGGCGGCAGCGATACGACGGCCGTGGCGCTGGCCGCGGTCCTCGAAGCCGACGCGTGCGAGATTTATACCGACGTCGACGGCGTATACACGACTGACCCACGCGTGCTGGCCGAAGCACGGCAGGTAAAGCGCGTGAGCTACGACGAGATGCTCGAACTGGCCAGTTTGGGCGCCGGCGTCATGCACAACCGGTCGATCGAATTTGCCAAAAAGTTCTCGGTACCGATTCACGTGCGGAGTAGTTTCAGCGATCGGCCGGGTACGATCATCGCCGCGCTGCCTGAGTCTCCGGAACAGCCCGTCGGTGGAGCGGCACTCGCCAAGAACGAAGCCCGCGTGACGATCCTCGGCGTACCCGATAAACCGGGTACCAGCCTGGCCATTTTTTCGAAGATTGCCGAGCATGCAATTTCCGTCGACATGATTGTCCAGGACGTCGGTGCCGGCGGAAGCGCGGATTTGTCGTTCACGGTGCTCAAGGACGATCTGCGGGAGACGCTCGCGGCAGCCGAGGACGTGGCCAGGGAACTAGGTGCCGAAGGTGTTGTCCATAATGACGAGGCCGCGAAGGTTTCCGTTGTTGGTCTTGGCATGGCCGAGCAAACTGGTGTCGCAGAGCGGATGTTTCGCGCCCTGTCCGACGCCGGCGTAAACATTCAGATGATCACTACCAGCGAGATCAAAATCTCCGTCCTGGTGTCTCGCGAGCAGGCCCCCGCCGCGCTGCGCCGTGCACCAGGCGTTCCAGCTCGAGCGCGAACCGGCCAAGACAAACGGCGGCGCACCGGCACCAACGAAGGCAACGCTGGGTCGCGACGCGGTGGCCGTTGTTTCGCGCCTGCAGAAGATGGAAGAGTTGGCGATCGACGATATCTCGCTCGACGAGTCGCAAGCCCGGGTGACGGTCAGCGGGGTATCGGATCAACCGGGAATCGCCGCCACGATTTTCGAAGCGGTGGCCGAGGGGGGTATCTTCGTCGACATGATCGTGCAGAGTTACGGTCGTGAGGGACAAGCCAAGATCAGCTTCACCGTGCCGCAGGACATGTACAAAGAATGCCTCGACCTGCTGAAAGGACTATCGGCCAAGTTAAACTGTGGTCCCATTACCGGCAGTCCAAGGGTGGCCAAGCTGTCCGTGTCCGGTATTGGCCTGCGGAGCCACACCCAGGTGGCGATCCGCACTTTCCGCTGCCTGTCGGAAGCCGGCATCAACGTTGACTTGATCAGCACCAGCGAAGTTCGCGTCAACGTCGTCGTCGACGGCCAGCACGGCAAACAAGCGCTCAAGTGTTTGCAAACAGCGTTTGCCGATTGCATGCAATAGGAGCGGATTCGCCTTCCGGCCGAGCGCTTGTGACGACGTTATTCTTGAAAGGGCTCGCCCCGTAAGGCTTCCGGGCCGTTCACGGGATTGACCCTTGCGGGGGCGTCGTCTTGGAATTCGACGACGTAGCCGTTGGCCGCATCCGGCTCGCCTCGTGGGAAGTCGGTACTTAGGATGTGGGCGCCGCTGGCGAACGCGGTGTTGCGACGCGCGGGTTGCGCGGGCGAATCGGTGCGGAGGTTCGAGTCGGCCCGGGTGCGAATATAGTAGCCGGCTTTGGCGAGCCGTGGAATGTCGGGGTTTTCGGGGCCGTCAAGCACCAAAGTCGCCGCGTCGTCGCGCGATTCGTCGGAGCGAACGAACATCATCCGACCGCGTTGCGAAGGATGTGCTTTGCTGTAGAGTTCGCGCTGCTGATCATCATCGTGGAGGATGAAAAATACCTTGCCACGGCTTTCATTGAGCGTTGGCCAGCCGCGCGTGGTTACTGCCTCGCGGAGTGATGGGGCATCGCCGCGCACCGTATCGGGCGTAATAATCTGCCCGCTAGCGAATCCGGCCTTCAGTACTTGGTCGAGTTGCTCGAAGCCCGCGACATCGACATGCGTAATTCGCTTGTCGAGACCCGGGCCCTCCTTTTTCAACTCGAAGAGGAAGGAAATCGGCACGTGCCTGGGGTGCTTTTCAGACCACTTCCGCACCACCGCCAACGCATCCGGGAGTTTTCGAGCGGTCGTCCCCTCGTCGATGATCGGCACATGGAACACCTGAAACTCGCCGCCGCGCCAATGCAGGTCGAGTTCGAAGCTCCGCACGCCGCGGTCCAACTGCACGTCGAGCGGCGGGTGCGTGTAATTCCAAACCGACGCGCGGCCGCTCTTGATGGGCTTTTCACGCACGTGATAGCTATTGTGCGTGCCGACCACCTGAAGCTGGTTCATCCGCAATTCGTCGGCACAGGCTGAGGCCGATACGAGTGCCAGGGAGAGAGCCAGACAAATCAGCTTTGGCACACGAAATTCAAAACAGCGAGGCATTTGCATTATGTTCGCCACCTTTTGACGAATACCATCGCGTCCGATCCAAAATCGTCGTCGACACACGGTAGGCATCGGATCGCCCGAGGCGTCACGAAGGTCTACTGCTCCCCCAGCACGTCTTCCAAAACGTCTTCGGCGACGTAAATCGGCAGTTGCGGATCGCAGGTGACGGCCACGGCGATGGCGTCGGACGGACGAGCGTCGATTTCGATCAGTTCGCCCTCGTGACGAACTCGCAGCTTGGCGTAATAGGTATGCTCGCGGAGTTCGCTGATCACGACGTCCTGTAGTTCAGCGCCCAGGTTTTCAACCACGCTCACCAGCAGATCGTGCGTCAGCGGGCGCGGCGTGTGGTACTGTTTCACCCGGCGGTCGATGCTGGTGGCTTCGAAGATGCCAATCAGGATCGGAAACGTCCGTTCCCCGTCGACTTCCTTCAAATAGATGACCTGTTGGTCGTTGATTTCGCTGATGATGATCCGCGACAGCTCCATGTGGACCGGCATATGCGGCACCTTTTCTTTGAACCGAGACAAGCGGATTTAGATGGCGACCACCGATTATAGTTGGCGCTGCCGCCAGCGGGCTAGTGGCCGACAAAAGTTGGCGGTTCGAAATTCGACGCGATAGCGCCCAGTCTATCAGTTGCGACGTGTTTGCCCCCGACATCGATGGAAGGGCTGGAACCAAAAAGGGGTTCCGCCGGAGACAATTGTATTGGAGTGTCTTCGACTTTGGGGGCGGGAAAATGTGGCGTCCGGCGTCGGATGGTGACTATCGGAACGCGTGGGGACAAGAGGGGCGCAGCTTGTGCTACTTTCGTGCCGAAGCGAGTTTTGCCAGGGCTGCCTCCGTGGCGGTATGCAACTCGCGCAATTGGCCCAGGGCCGCCCGTTCCTTTTCGATCACCGCCGCTGGGGCTCGACTGACGAAGTTTTCGTTGGCCAGTTGTTTTTCCTTCTGGGAGATCGCGCCGGCCAATCGGTCCCGTTCTTTGGTTTGCCGGATGCGCTCGGCGTCGAGGTCGATGTGCTCGGCCAGATCGACAAACACTTCGGCGCCAGAAGCAAAGAACGCGGCGCTGGTTTCTGGCGCTGTGATGTCGGCACCCCAGGCCGTTGCCTGCGCCGGCCATCGACTCGAAGTAGGGCTCCATCGGCTTGAGCAGATTCGACATCTGCGCATCGCAACGAACGGAAAAATGCAGCCTGGCCTTAGGCGGGATGTTTTGTCGGCTGCGGATGTCGCGCAATCCCTTGAGCACTTCCTGAAACTGCGCGAAGCGAACTTCGATCTGGGGGTCTTGCCGCGCAGCGTCGGCTTCCGGCCAGGGAGCGATCATCACGCTTTCTGCAGCAGGCGACGGTTGGGTCAATCCACGTCGGGGCGCGGCCTCCGCCAGCCGTTGCCAGATTTCTTCGGTAATGAACGGGATCATCGGGTGCAGCAGTCGCACGATGGAATCGAGCGTATGTGCCAGCACGCGCTGGGCCACGAGGCGAGCCCGTTCGTCTTGCAATCGCCCTTTGGCCATCTCGACGTAGAAGCTACAGAACTCGTTCCAGGCGAAGTCGTAGAGCACGCGGGCCGCGTCGCCATAGCGGTAGGTTTCGAGTGCTGCCGTTGTTTCCGCGGTGACCGTTGCCAGACGGCTCAAGATCCAGCGATCTTCCACGGCCAGTTCTTGCTCGCCCACCGGTCGCGGCGTGTAACCCTCAAGGTTCAGCAATGCGAACCGCGCCGCGTTCCACAGCTTGTTGCAGAAATTGCGCCCCAGCTCGAAACGCTCGCTAATGACGGCCCCGCGCGGCAGGGCTCGATCCTCGGGTTTGTTGGCCCACTGGGTTGAAAACGGCTGGCCGCACTTCTTACACTCCACACGCGGTTGCACGCGATTCTTCTTGGTCTGTTCGATTGCTGCCTGGCAATGTGGGCACTCGAACTCGACCGGCATTCGCACGTCCTGTGTTTCGGTGGTCAAGTACGCCAGGCTGAAGCGGAGGGAATCGGCGCCGAACTTTTCGATTACGTCGAGCGGATCCACACCGTTGCCCTTCGACTTCGACATGCCCTCGCCGTAGCCGTCGAGAATCTTAGGGTGGATGTAGACGTCGTGGAACGGCACCTCGCCCACGTTGTAGATTCCCAGCAGCACCATGCGGGCCACCCACAGAGTGATAATGTCGCGGCTGGTGATGAGCGTGCTGGTTGGGTAGTAGTAGTCGAGTTCCGGGGTCTTATCCGGCCAACCAAGTGTCGAGTGTGGCCACAAACCTGAGCTGAACCAGGTGTCGAGCACGTCAACTTCGCGCGTGAGCTTGTGGCCTGCAACGGCGTCTTCGGTCAGGTCCTCTTCGAGCGCGCAAACGAGCCACTGGTCGTGTTCGGCGTCGCGGTGCCAGCAAACATCGTCACGTCCTGCAAAGGCTTTTCTTAAATCGGCTTCGCTGGCAGTGCGCGCGTACCAGATGGGAATCTGGTGTCCCCACCAGAGCTGACGGCTCACCGGCCAGTCGCGCTTTTCGCCGAGCCAGTCGAGATAACCGCGGCCGTAGCGCGGCGGCACGATCTTGACGCGTCCATCGGTCACCGCATCCATCGCGCTTTGCGCCAGCCGATCCATCTTCACAAACCACTGGTCGGCCAGGTACGGCTCGATTGGCATCTTCGAGCGGTCGGAATGTGCTAATTCGATTTCACGGTCCTCGACCTTTTCGAGCAGACCGAGCGATTCGAGATCAGCCACCACCCGCTCACGGCCCGCCTTCATCGTGAGTCCCTGGTAGGGTCCGGCGTTGTCGTTCAGCGTGCCGTTGGAATTGAGAATGTTGACCATCGGCAAGTCTTGCCGTTTGCCCACCTCGTAGTCATTTGGATCGTGGGCCGGCGTGATTTTCACACAGCCGCTTCCCAACTCGGGTTTGGCCCACTCGTCGGCCACGAGCGGGATTGGGCGGTCCAACAGCGGCAGCATCACCTTGCGGCCAGCGCGCGCCATGTCGCGCAGGTGGATCAACTGCGGAAGCACCGTGCGGCGCCGCTCGGCCAATTCTCCGAGTTGCGCCTGAACGGCCGGCCTTTCTTTCGCCGGAGCCGCGGCCAGTTTTTGTTTCAATTCCGCTTCGAAGGCGTCGAGGGCCGCTCCCGGATCGGGATGCACGGCCACGGCCGTATCGCCCAGCATCGTTTCCGGCCGCGTCGTGGCGATGCTCACATGCTCCGGTTCGCCGGGCAGGGCGTCAATCACGGGGTACTTGAGATGCCAGAAGTGTCCCTGAACGGTTTCGTGGAATACCTCGTCGTCACTGACCGCTGTTTGCAGATGTGTGTCCCAATTCACTAGTCGGGTGCCGCGGTAGATGAGCCCGTCTTTGAACAAGCGAAAGAAGGTGTGACGCACGGCCCGGCGCAGATGTCGTCGAGGGTGAACCGCGTGCGTTGCCAATCGCAGCTACAGCCCATCCGTTCGAGCTGGCCGAGGATGCGCTTTTCGTACTCTTCTTTCCACGCCCAGATTTTTTCGACGAGCTTCGCGCGGCCCAGATCGTGGCGGGTGAGCTTGTCTTCCTCGAACAGTCGCCGCTCGACCACGGCCTGGGTGGCGATGCCGGCGTGGTCGGTGCCGGGCATCCAGAGTGCGTTGTAACCCTGCATTCGCCGCCAGCGGATGAGCGTATCTTGCAACGTGTTATTAAGCGCGTGCCCCAGGTGCAGGGCACCGGTCACGTTCGGCGGTGGAATGACGATCGTGAACGGCTTGCGGTTCGGATCGGGCTCGCTATGGAAGTAGCCCTGCGCTTTCCAGAACGGGTACCAGCGGCTCTGGGCGGCCTCGTGATCGTATTGCTTGGGAAGCTCGGCGGTATTGGAGTCTGTCGACATTTCGGCATTCGGTTGGGTGGTGAGGGAAAACTCCGGGCCGGCTGAAATTCTACCGGCACGGGGAGTCGATCAACAGGCGAGTTCCGCTTCAGCCCGATACCGGCATGGCTTTCGTCCGAGTGTCCGACGATTTGGAACTTTGGTCCTTATAGAGCTTGTATTCGAAGCTATCGACCAGCGCGATCCAACTGGCCTCGATGATGTTCTCGCTCACGCCGACGGTCCCCCACACGTCATCCTCGTCGCGGCTTTCGATCACTACGCGCACGCCAGCGGCAGTACCGGCTTCGGTGTTGATGACCCGCACTTTGTAATCGACCAGTTGCATCTGGGCGAGGTTCGGGAAATGCGCGTGCAAGGCCTTGCGGAGGGCGGCGTCCAGGGCGTTCACCGGGCCATCCCCCTCGGCCACTTCGTGCCGCACCTGGCCATCGACGCCGAGCTTTACCGTGGCTTCGGTTACCACGTTATCCGGTCCATCAGCCTCGACATTCACGCGGAAATGGATCCGCTCGAAGTGAGGACGATAGGTTCCCGCGACCTTCTTCACCAGCAGGTCGAAAGAGCCCTGAGCCGCCTCGTACTGGTAGCCCTGGTTCTCGAGTTCAACCACTCGGGCCAATATGCGATCCATGAGTTGAGGATCGTCGCTGGCGCCGGCGGGCGTTTCGCCAACAACCGCCTTGATGTTGGAACGTCCCGATAGTTCGCTGACCAAGATTCGTCGCTCGTTGCCGACCAGTTCCGGAGCGATGTGCTCGTAGCTTGAAGTCGCCCGCGCGACTGCGTGTACGTGCATGCCACCTTTGTGAGCAAAGGCGCTCTGACCGACAAATGGCTGGTTTGAGCGTAGCCGCAGGTTGGCCGTCTCGTAGACGAACCGCGACAGTTCGGTCAGATGTTCGGCGGCGCCGCCGTCGAGGACTTCGTAACCCTGCTTTTTGACGGCCAGGTTGGCGATGACCGAGATCAAGTCGGCATTGCCACAACGTTCGCCCAGGCCGTTGACCGTGCCCTGCACCTGCGCGGCGCCAGCATCGACCGAGGCCAGGGAGTTGGCCACCGCGAGTTCGCAGTCGTTGTGACAATGGATGCCAACCGGAACGGCCAGGCCCGCGATCGCGTCGCGCGTGATTTTGGAGATCTCCTCGGGCATGGTGCCGCCGTTGGTGTCGCACATCACGACGATACTTGCGCCAGCTTCGGCGGCGGCCCGCACGGTTTTGAGGGCATATTCCGGATCGAGCTTCCAGCCGTCGAAAAAGTGTTCGGCGTCGTAGACGACCTCGCGGCCAGCTTCGCGCAGGTAGCGGACGCTGTCGGCGATCATAGCCAGGTTTTCCTCTAGCGAGACACGGAGTACTTCGCTGACGTGAAAAGAGGAGGTTTTTCCCACCAACGTGATCACCTTGGTGTTGGCCGCGACCAAGGCCCGCATGCCCGGGTCGTCTTCGGGCCGAACGCCGCGGCGGCGCGTCATGCCAAAGGCACAGACTTTGACGTTCTGAAGCCTAAGGTCGGCGAGGCGGGCAAAGTACTGGGCGTCTTTTTCGTTCGATGCGGGAAAGCCTCCTTCGACGTAGTCGAAACCCAGGCTGTCGAGACGTTCGGTGATCAGCAGCTTGTCTTGCAGCGAGAAGTTGACACCTTCGCCCTGGCTGCCGTCGCGGAGGGTCGTGTCGTACATCTGAATGCGACGCATAGTCTTGGTTTCCAGTGGTTCGAGGAGGACTCGGAGTTTTGTGGGACAAAAAAACGAAAAAAGCCCCGAGGCCTTGGCGGCCTCGGGGCTTGGTTTGAATCGGTCTTCACCGCTTCGCCCTTACGGCCGCACCTCCGAAATAATAATGACGCCAACGGCGATCGCGGCGGCAACGTTTCGGTTCAGGCGGCCAAAGACAAGCATCGTAGGTTCTCAAACTGACGAGCAAGTGAGGGTTTTAGCATAGGCCGGCCCGCCGCGGCTGTCAACAACGGCAGGTCCGCTTTTACGCCGGAAAATGGGGCTCGCTGCCGAGCACATCGGAGATCGTTGCTCGCTTCCGCCCGGCTATTTCTTTCCGACTGTCTCGAGCTCGGCTTCGGCCAACTTCTGTTTGGTTTCGGCAAGTTCTTGTTTCAACTCCTCGACCCGGACAAGCACGAGGTTGAACTCCTGGGCCAATTCCTGCCAGTAGTCCTTCTCGCGAAAATGGATTGGCTCGACTTCTTCGCCCGCGGCCAGGGCTCGCATTGAGCGGCGCATGCGGAACAGCGGGCCGACAAAGCGATTGCTGATGGCCACCACGTCGAACATGATCAGCGGTACCAGCACCAACGAAGTCAATATGACCGGGCCGTACTGCACGAAGAACTCGCCAAAAGCAAAGTAGTCGAGGAACGGTTGATTCGGATGTGTAATGGCTCTCGCGCAGAGCGTAATGAGGCAGACCGTCAAAACCGAGAAGCACCAATAGATGGCGATGCGATAGAGCAGAGCACCTTGAACGTGTTTGTCGACGAACAATTGGCGGCGTGGTTTGTTTCGGAACATGGTTTGCCTCTGTTGGAGATCAATGCGGCTACGGAAACCCTACCTCAATTTGGTCGCTCGGTTCGTTGTGGAATTGTCAATTCGCGCGACGGAGTCCTATTTCCCCAGTTCATTTGCGGTCGTTGCCATGGGGGCTTGCATGCTGCAGCCGAGCGTCCGAGCGCCCGACACGCAGACCAACAGAATGAGTGCCAACATAACGGCGTACTCCACCGCCGTCGGACCTTCGTCCGAGCCAAAAAACCGACGGAAGCGGTGCAAGATCTTGCGCAAGGTGCCGTCTCATCGAGGTCGCTCATCTGCCAGGGCTGGCCTATCGCTCCAGCCTCAAAAAACCATAGGACACAAACCGGTGGAGTGATTGGCGACAGCCGTCACTTTCGGAGTCGCAAATTGCCGTTTCCGCTACGACCGGCAAAAAGCAAATCCCAAGAGTGGGGGGCGAGCCGAACCAAGGGGCCGTTCGTGGGCGGAATGCTTAGAGGCGGAATGTCTAAAGACGGTGCACCGCCAACGGATGTTCCCGCAAGAAGGCTTCGGCTTCGGCGCGAGTGAACACGCTGTCAGTGGCGCTGATCGATCGTACGCAGCTCGCTCCGACGGCGCTTCCCCAGCGGACGCAATCGGCTAGATCGTGTCCTAAAAGAAGACCCGCAATGAAGCCGGCGTCGAAGGCGTCTCCCGCACCGGTGCCCCCCTTGTATTCCATCTGATGCGCTTCGGCCCGCATCCGCTGATTGCCCGATACAATGATCGACCCTTCGCCGCCGCAGGTGATCACGACCGCGCCGGCTCCGGCCGCGGCAAACCGCTCCGCCTGACGCAAGGGATCCACCTCGCCAGAGAGCATCCGGGCTTCGTCGGTATTTGGCAGAAAGACGTCGGTCTCGGCCAAGACCTGCTCGAGTTTTGGCCAGTGGTTTCCCGGTCCAGGCAGCACGAGGTCGAGCACGGTTTTGACGCCTGCCGCCCGGGCATCGCGAAACAAGGCGGCCAGCGGCTCGCCTTCGAGCGCTGGCATGAGCAAATAGCCACCAACATAGAGCACCTTGGACTGTCGAACACGTTCTCGTGGAATGTCGGCTACCTGCAAATGGGCGTTGGCACCCACGGCATGCACGAACCTGCGATCCTCGCCCCGCACATTGATGATCAACGTGCCGGAAGTTTCCGCATGGGCCAGTTGGCGAATTCCACGTACGTCGACTTGTGCGGCAGCCAATGCGTCAATAATAAAGCGGCCGAACGCGTCTTGCCCGACGCAGCCTATGACGCCCACGCGAACGCCAAGTCTGGCCAAATCGATCCCCACGTTCGATGCGCACCCGCCGATGGCCAACGGCAGCCGTTCGGAGAGGATCAATTCGCCGGCGGCCGGAACGTGGTCAATCGGATCGCAGAGATGGTCGGCTACGAGGATGCCGACGCTCAAGCAGTCGACTTCGGCAGGTGCTGTCTGTGCCGTCATGGAAATTCTCGTCCTCGGCTCGGCATTGACCCGGCGGAGGCGTTTTCGTACTGTTCGCCCGTTTTGGAATTAAGTATCCCGAGCCGACAGGATAACCGGCCTCGGGACGCTTGCCCATGCCCGGCCGAGCCGTTGGGTGTCGGCAAGCGGAACGGGACGATAACGCGTCCGGGCAACGAACTGCTCGAACCAGAAACCAAGTTTCCGCAGGAGCCGGTCCATGGATTGGAACTCTCCGCGGGTTTGCCGGCGTGCCGGCATGCCGAGTCTGTTGGCGCTGATACTACTCGCGTCACCGGTCGACGTGGTGGCTCAACCGAAGCCTGCCGACGAAGTGCGCGTGGCCACGCTCATTAAACAGCTGGGCGACCGGGACTTTTCGACTCGACGCGGTGCGTTTCAACGTCTGGCGAAAATCGGCAATGGCAGCCGAGAACAGCTAGAGAAGGCACTCAACGACGCCGACCCCGAAATTCGTCTGCGCAGGTCAACTGCTCGAAGCGATCAAACTCGACGAGATTTGGGCCCCGAGTCTGATCACCCTGGAGGCCGCTGGACAGCCCGCGGCGGATATCCTGCGCGAGCTCGGCAAGCAGAGTGGGAACAAGATCCACGTGGGCGACCCGTACGGAACGTTTGCCGAGAAAGAACTTGACGTTGTTTTTGACGGCGTTTGTTACTGGGAAGCCGTGGACGAGATTTGTCTCCGCACGGGTAACCGCGTGCGGCCGCACTACGACATGCACACGCCGGGCGTCGTGGTCAGTTCCGGTTCGCCGGGCGCCTATCCGCGAGCTTACGCTGGGCCCGTGCGAGCACAGATTATCAACGCCAAGCGTTACTTCGTCGAGGAGCTTAACTATGAAGAGCAAAAGTCGGAGCTGACACACAGTTTCCACATTAACTTGCAGTTCAACTGGGAAGACCGCTTTGGCATCGTGGGCTATGCCACGCAACCCGAGTTGGTCGAGGGTGTGACCGACAACCACGTGATTCTCTCGGCGGCTCAGCCATCGGGCGGCGGGTGGAATGCCACCTCTCGCGGCTTGCGGCAAGTAACTGCCAGTCTGAAGCTCAATCCGGTGCCCGTATCGGCGCAGACGCTGGAAACGTTCACCATCCGTTGGGGGCTGATTGCGACGGGCGAACCGGCCGTGCTGGAGACCGCGGACTTCGAACCAAACATGCCGCACGCCCAGGACGACGTCGTGATGCTGCTCGATTCAATCGAGGAACCGACCGCGGGCCGCTACGTAGTAACGGTGCACGTGCTCCGCGACCTGGCGATGCCCGATCCGCAGGAAGTGGTTTTCCGCGAATACGACTTGGAACTGGTCGACCAGGCCGGCGAGCCGTTTCGCGTGCAGAGCCAGACGCCCTCGCTCACCGAACGGGGCGTGCAGCTTCGCATCACGTTTCACGGGGACTCGGCTGACAGCAAAGCGCATACGCTGCGGCTACACTATCCCCGGCTGCGTTCGAAGCGCGACGTGTACCTGACGTTCAAGAACGTGCCGCTGCCGGTCGCAAAACCGGAATGAGTCCTAGGCGACGCCGCGACGCCCTATCGGCGGCCGCCGTGGCCGACTTCATTTGACCCGCACGAGCCGCTCTTCGATCACGGTGAAAATGCCGCGGGCGACTTCTTCCTTGGGGCCCGAAAGCGTTTCCAGGACGTTGCCGGCGCGGTCGATGATTTCCACGTGATTCTCGAGCGAATGCATCGCCTCGGGACCGTTGGAGACCATCAAATCGCAGTGTTTCTTCTCCAGCTTGGCGAGAGCTCGCAGTCGATGATCTTCGGTTTCCAGGGCGAAACCCACGAGCCATTGCTTCGTTTTCTGAGCGCCGAGGGTCGCGACTACGTCGGCCGTTTCGACCAGATTGAGCACCAGCGGATCACCCGTCTTGGCGATCTTGTTAGGAGCTACTTTCACCGGACGGTAGTCGCTGGGCGCGGCCACGCCGATCAGGCCGTCGCATTCGGGGAAAACTCGCTGAGCCGCCGCGAGCATATCTTCGGTTGAAATGACGTCAATCACGCGTGCGGCGGCGGGATACTGGATATCGACCGGACCGCTGACGATCACGACCTCGTGGCCGTGTTCCAGCGCTGCCTCGGCGAGTGCCTTTCCCATCCGACCACTGGACGCATTCGTCAGATAGCGCACCGGATCGATGTACTGCCGCGTCGGTCCAGAGGTGATGAGGATGCGCGCCACGTTATCTCGTCACACAACTTTTGGCTTCGTCAGCAGCGAGCCGATGGCTTCGAGAATTTTTTCTGGCGCGGCCATCCGGCCCATGCCGCGACGGCGGCAACTGAGCCAGCCTTCCTCGGGATCGACGAAATGGATGCCGTCGTGCCGCAGCTGCGTGACATTTCGCTGGACGGCGGCTTTCTCCCACATCTCGCAGTTCATGGCCGGTGCCATGAGAACAGGACCAGTGAACGACAATAGCAGCGTGCTCAACAGGTCGTCGGCCAAACCGGCGGCTGCCTTGGCCAGTACGTTGGCCGTCGCCGGCGCGATGCACAGCAATTCACCCCGCTCGGCCAGCTCGATATGCGCGCCAAGCGGATATTGCGGGTCGAAAGTCCTATCGAGCACCGGCCGACCGGTCAGCGCTGTGAACGTGGCCGGGCCGATGAACTCGCGGGCGCTTTGTGTCATGACAACCGAGACACCGGCGCCCGACTGCACCAATTGGCTGACCAGCGAGGCGGTCTTGAAGGCCGCGATTCCGCCGCTACAGCCAACGACTATTTCTCGCCCGGTCATACGGTAACTATAGGTTAGCCAAATCCAGTTCGGGCGGTCCGCCGGCGGCTTCCTCGCCCGTCACCTTCAATTGCAGGGAGGTGTCGAGGTAGATCTTGTCCTGCATGATCTCCTGGATCACGATTTCCAGCTTGTTGTCGGCCTTGATGTCGACCAGCGGACGGCTGCCGGCGTTCAGCGCCACCAGCCGCTTTTGGATCAGGGTGGACAGCTTAAACCGGCCGCCGACCTTATTGACAATTTCCTCTTCTCGCAGCTCGTCGAGCATAACGATTACACCTCGGGGGGACAGATAATGGCGCGAATTTCTTGTACGGCTCGTTCAACGTCGTCGTTGACCACTTGGTGTTGATATTGGCGGGCACTCTCCAATTCGCGGCGGGCCACGGCAAGCCGCCGCTCGATCGACTCCTCGCTCTCGGTGCCACGCGAGCGCAGACGCCGTTCAATCTCCCGCAGATCATCGTCCGCGTTTTCAACCGACGTGGGGTGCACGAAGATGGTGATCGCCTGGGGATACCGCTTAAGCACCGCCATGGTTCCCTGGACGTCAATCTCTAAGATTATCGACTTGCCGGCCGCAAGGCTAGGGGCCACTTCACTTTCCAGCGTTCCATACCACGTTCCACTAGCGAAAACCTCAAAACATTCCAGGAAATCGCCGGCAGCCCGACGTCGCTTGAATTCCTCGGTCGAGATGAAATGGTAGTCGGCCCCGTCGACCTCGCCGGGGCGAGGCTTCCGCGTTGTGGCAGAAACACTGGCGACCAGCGCGGGGCATTCTTCAAACAGTCGCTTTAAAAGCGTCGTCTTGCCGGCTCCCGAGGGCCCAGAAATCACGATCAGCTGGCCAGTGTCGGTACCGGGCATGGCAGGGCGGGGGGATGAAGCAAACTGGGGCATCGGTTTGAGCGGGGCGAAAGTTGTGGGCGTCCTACTCCACGTTTTGGATCATCTCGCGGATGCGTTCGATGGAGGACTTGATTTCGATCACATGCCGCGAAATCTGCACGTCGTTGGCTTTCGATCCGATCGTGTTGGTCTCGCGAAACATTTCCTGGGTGAGAAATTCCAGTTTACGTCCGGAGCTTTCCTCCAAATCGAGCGTGGCCTCGAACTGTTCCAGGTGACTCCGCAAGCGGACGATCTCCTCGGAAATGTCGCTCCGTTCGGAGTAGATGCTCAATTCGCGAATCAGGTCACCTGGCTGGAGCGTGATTTGATATTCCGACAACGTCTTCGATACCCGCTCGGTGAGGCGCTCGCGATAGGCCTCGGTGACGAGTGGTGCCCGAGCGTCGATGGCGTCGAGTTCGCCCGCCACGATGGCGCAGTTGGCCGCCAGATCGGCGGCCATGGCCCGACCTTCCTCGGCGCGCATCTTTGTCATGTGCTGCATCGCGTCGTCGAGCGTGTCGCGAATGAGTGGCCAATCTCGTTCCGCTTCGAGCGAGCCCGAACCGTTTTGTTGCACCACGCCGGGCAGCGTCAGCAGGTGCTCGACGCCCACCGGTTCGGCGACCTTCCACTGACGATAGAGCTGCTCGAGCTGCTGGCGATAGGCCGAGAGGACGGTGGCGTCGAGTTGATAGTCGTTGGCAGCGCGGGCGCGATCAATCTTAAGCGAGACCTGCACGGTGCCCCGCTTGATGTGCTGCCGCACAAGCGATTCGACCTGAGGTTCGAGTGCCGAGTAGCCTTCGCCACAGCGCATGACCAGTTTGAAGTAGCGGCTATTGATGGTGCGCACTTCGGCTGCCACCGCCAATGCGGCATCTTTGCGATGCGCCTCGCCAAAGCCGGTCATGCTCAGCAACAAAGAGCGATTCTCCCCGTATGAACCTGGCCCCTGCCGGCACGGCGACCAAACGAACAGCCGCACGGTAGGGGCGCAATCCTGATACTATTCGGACTTCTCGGGCGTGTCGGCCGCGGGCGCCGAAGTCTCGGCAGGAGCCGACTTGGCCGCGGGTGTATCCGTGGCCGGTGTAGAATCCGGCTCCGCGGGAGTCTTGGCGGACTTCTCCTCGCTGGCGGGAGCGGCCTCTTTGGTCGCAGCGTCGGCGGCCCCGCCGGTTGGCGCGGTGCCAAGTTCTTCGGTTGCACTCTTGGCCGCGCCGCCCAGGTCCTGGCTGAGAATGTTGGTGCCCGAATCGTTCAAGAGCTTGACCGAGGCCGCGCAGAGAATAATCCAAAAGGCGGCCACGCCGATAGTGATCCGCGTGAACAGATCGCCGGCCTTGGTACCAAAGGCGCTTTGGCCCCCCAGGCCTCCAAAGGCGCCAGCCAGTCCGCCGCCGCGACCGCGCTGGATGAGCACCAGCAGAATCAGGAACACCGATGAAAGAAACAACAGGATTGGAAGAAGGACATTCAGCATGGCTTCGTGTGCATCCTCTGCTTGGCGAAAGCTTGATTGTACTTGCGTTAATGTTGCCGGGGTCCGGCTCCTAGCGTCCGGCGGCGGCCACGATGCCCAGGAACTCTTTCGCCTGAAGGCTAGCGCCGCCGACCAAGGCCCCGTCGACGTTTTCCTGGGCCAGTAGTTCCGCCGCATTGCTGGCCTTGACGCTGCCGCCATATTGAATGCGGACGGCCTGGGCCGTGTCCGCATTGTAACGGTCGGTTATGATCTTGCGAAGCTCTTTATGGACCTCTTCGGCCTGCTCCGGAGTGGCCACTTTGCCGGTTCCGATGGCCCAAACCGGCTCGTAGGCAATCACTAGCTCCACCATTTGCTCGGCGCTGAGTCCGGCTAGCGAGCCGTCGAACTGCTGGCGAATGACATCACTCGTCTTTCCCGCTTCTCGCTGCGACAGCAACTCTCCCACGCAGACGATGGGCACGAGTCCGGCGGCCAGGGCGGCATGGACCTTTTTGTTCACGTCCGCGTCGGTTTCGCCGAGAATGTGGCGCCGCTCGCTGTGCCCCAGGATGACGTAGTCGCAGCCCAAATCAAGCAGCATGGCCGTGCTGGTTTCTCCGGTGAATGCACCGCTGGCCTCGTGATAGACGTTCTGGGCGCCATAGCCAAGCGGCGTGCCGGCCACCGCCTCGCGAACCGCGTCGAGATAAATAGTCGGCGGGAATACCGCCAGTTCCACGTCCGGGTGCGAACCGGCCTGCTCGGCGACGGCGGTTGCCAGCGAAACGGCCGCGGCCCGATCGAGATTCATTTTCCAATTGCCGGCGATAAATGGTCGACGCATGACTTCCTTTCTGTGTCCGCCCAGGGAAACGGGTCTTTAGCTGATCTGCTTGCCCAGAAGTTCCGCCATCTTGCGAATTTGGCTCGCGATCTCGGCGTATTGCTCGGGGAGCAATGCCTGCGGTCCGTCGGACATGGCTTCCTCGGGGCAGTTGTGAACTTCGATGTGCACGCCGTCGGCGCCGGCCGCGACGCCAGCCAGGCGCAAGGTGGAATCAAATCCGGCCGGCCGGTTGCGTGGCTAGGATCGACGACGATCGGCAGGTGCGAAAGGCCTTTGCAAGCTGGCACCGCCGCCACATCGAACAGATTGCGGGTCGAATTGTCGAAGCTCTTGATACCTCGCTCGCACAGCACGACGTTTGGATTGCCTTGCGAAAGGATGTATTCGGCGCTCATCAGCAAGTCGACGATCGTGGCGCTCATGCCTCGCTTCAGCAACACGGGCTTGTTGGTTTGCCCGACTTCCGTGAGCAGCGTGAAGTTTTGCATATTGCGTGCGCCGATCTGGATCATGTCGGTATAGCGGTCGACAAGTGCCACGCGCCGCGGGTCCATCACCTCGGTTACGATCGGCATATCGTGCTTGTCGCCCGCCTCGCGGAGTATCTTCAAGCCCTCCTCACCCATACCCTGATAGGCGTACGGGCTCGTGCGGGGCTTGAATGCTCCGCCACGGAGTATATTCGCGCCAGACGCACGCACCGATTCGGCAATGGCGTCCATCCGTTCGGCACTTTCGATCGCGCAGGGACCGGCAATCATCGCCAGGTATCCACCGCCGATCTTTACCTTGCCGACTTTCACCACGCTGGGTTCTGGATGCGCCTCGGTGCTGGCCAGTTTGTAAGGCGGCAACACGCGAATCACGTCGGCCACACCCGGAATCACCTGGAACTGTTCGGGCTGGAATTGTGATTCATCGCCGATCACACCAATGATCGTGCGGTGCGTGCCGCGACTGAGATGGGCCGTCAGTCCCAACGCTTCGACGCGTTCGATCGCATGTTCGATTTGTTCGTCGGTCGTGCCCGGCTTAAGAATGATGATCATTGGAAGCGATGCGGTCAGAAGATTGGAGGTTGGAAAAAACAACGGGGCCAGACCCAAGGCGTGTCGAAGGATTTACTTCCTTCCGACGTCCGTCTGCGTCTCACCCCTTTTTACTCTACGGGGGCTAGTTTTGCGTAGGACCCCAACACGTCCAGACGGACTGCTTTTCGCTCGAGGGCCGTAATGGCCTTGCGAACGCGGGGGTCGAGTTCGTGCCCTTCCAACTCGACGAAGAACATATACCCGCCTTCGGGACGGGCAATCGGGAAGGACTCGATCCAGGTTAGATTCAGCCGATTGCGCTTAAACACGTTCATGGCATCGGCCAGGGCGCCCGGCTGATGGGCGATCTCGAACATCAACGAGCACTTGTCGTTGCCGGTTCGAGGGCCGGTTTCATCGCCAATTACCGCGAATCTAGTGACGTTGTTCTTATTGTCCTCAATGTCAGCCGCCAGCACGTCCAGACCGTAGCGCACGCCGGCTTGCAGGCTGGCGATGGCCGCGGCCCCCGGCTTGTCCTGGGCCAATTGAGCGGCGGTCGAAGTGCTCGTGACTTCCACCAGCCTTGCCCCGGGCAGATGCTTGGCTAGCCAGTTGCGGCACTGTGACAGGGCCTGTGGCTTGCTGTAGACTTCCTCGACTTCGGAGCGCGCGCATTTGCCCAGCAGGTTGTGGTGGATCCGTAGCTGGATTTCGCCGCAGATGCGGGCGGGCATTCGGGTGAACATTTCCAGCGTGTCGGCCACGCGTCCGTCGGTGGAGTTTTCGATCGGCACCAGGCCAAAATCGGCCTGCCGCTTGTTGATCTCTTCGAACACGGCCCCAATATTGCCTACGGGCACCAGCTCGACGCTTTGGCCGAATCGGTGAATGGCCGCCAAATGGCTATAGCTGTAGGCCGGGCCCAGATAAGCCACGCGGAGGGATTTTTCCAGCGACCGCGATCCGCTGATCAGCTCGCGGAATATCGCTCGAACCGAACGTTCCGCCAGGGGGCCCTTGCTGAGGGCCAGCACCCGGCACAAAACCTCGTCCTCGCGCTTGGGGGCGTAGGCGGCAACCCCCGAATTGTTTTTGATCTTGCCGATTTCCAGGGCACATTTAGCCCGCTCGTTCATGAGCTTGACGAGTTGCTGATCGATGCGGTCGATCTTGGCTCTCAGCGAGCTGATGCTGGCGCGCGCGACGGGGTGTTTCTAGTTGGCCTCTGTCCTGCCTTCTCCCGCGCCATGTTTGGTCCATCTTGCTAGCAAGCCCACACCGGGCCTCATCTGGGCCCTTGGCAAGCGACTCAAAGAGTCGACCCACCTTGTACTTGGGTCAAATCGGGGTGTCAAGCGACCGACCCACAAGCGAAGTATACAGGACAAACGGGGCTCTGCGGCTGTCGCACAGCGGTACGCAGCGAGGTCGTCTTGCTAGTCGCCCGAGGGGGAGCATGGCGCATTTAGCGGTTCGTGGTGTTTTCCGGGAGCCGTGGGCTGTCAGAATGGCAGCGGGAAAAAGTGAGCGATATGTCTCATGCCAAATCGGCAGTCGAGAAAGAGTCGCCCGGTTCAATTTCCCGGAAAAGTGCGATTCCAGAATGTTTAAGTCCTATGATTGCAATGCCTTATGGTGTTAGTAGTCCAACTGGCTGCGAGTCGGCATACACTTTGCTAACTGAGGAATCCAGCACATCGGCCTGCACACACAGGTCTCAACTCTAGCGAACGACAACCAATTCAACTTATTCAATAACAATCCGCTGCGAAACAATGCAATCGGACGCGCCTGCGGGGGAAACTCAAGGCCGTTCGAAATCGGAGAAAGGAGCTCGGCATGGCTAAAGGCGAGAAGATCATCGGCATCGACCTCGGCACCACCAACTCAGTGGTCGCGGTCATGGAAGGGAAAGAAGGAAAAGTCGTACCCAACCAGGAAGGCAACCGGCTGACGCCGAGCGTCGTGGCGTTCACCGACAAAGGCGACGTATTGGTGGGCGATCTGGCTCGCCGCCAGGCTGTGACCAACCCGAAGAAGACCGTCTATTCGATCAAACGCTTCATGGGCCGAAGGCACAACGAGGTGCAGAGCGAAGAGAAGATGGTGCCCTACGAGGTTACCGGCGGGCCGGAAGACTACGTCAAAGTGAAAATTGGCGACAAGGAATTCACTCCGCCCGACGTCTCGGCCCGCATTCTGCGCAAGCTCAAGGAAGCGGCCGAGTCGTACCTTGGCTACAAGGTCAACAAGGCCGTGATTACGGTGCCGGCGTATTTCAACGACGCCCAGCGTCAGGCCACCAAAGATGCTGGTCAAATTGCCGGCCTGGAAGTGGCGCGAATCATCAACGAGCCAACCGCCGCGGCATTGGCCTATGGTTTAGATCGCAAGGAGCACGAGAAGATCGTCGTGTTCGACTTGGGCGGCGGAACGTTCGACGTTTCGGTGCTGGAAGTTGCCGAAGGTGTGTTCCGCGTGATCAGCACCAACGGCGACACGCACCTGGGCGGCGACGATTTCGACGAGGTACTGATCCACTACGTTGCCGACGAATTCAAGAAAGAGAACGGCATCGACCTGCGTAAAGACACGATGGCGCTTCAGCGCTTGCAGGAGGCCTGTGAGAAGGCCAAGAAGGAGCTCAGCTCGGCCAGCACGACCGACATCAATCTGCCGTTTATTACGGCTGATGCCAACGGGCCCAAGCATTTGCAGATCAGCATTACCCGCAGCAAGTTTGAACAACTGGTCGATCACCTCGTGGAACGTTGCCGCGGCCCACTCGATCAGGCACTGAAAGACGCGAAGCTGCAACCCAGCGACATCGATGAGCTGGTGTTGGTGGGCGGATCTACCCGGATTCCAAAAGTGCAAGAACTGGTAACCAGGATGTTCGGCAAGGATCCGCACAAGGGTGTGAATCCAGACGAGGTGGTTGCGATCGGTGCCGCGATCCAGGGTGGCGTGCTGGCCGGCGAGGTGCAGGACGTACTGCTGCTCGACGTCACGCCGCTATCGCTCGGCATCGAGACCGAAGGCAAGGTCATGACGAAGCTCGTGGAAAAGAACACCACGATTCCGGCCGAACGAAAGCAGACCTTCAGCACGGCCGCCGACAACCAGACGGCGGTGACGATCCGCGTGTTTCAGGGCGAACGTGAGATGGCGGAGGACAACCGGCTGCTCGGTCAGTTCAACCTCGAGGGCATTCCGCCCTCGCCGCGCGGCATTCCGCAGATCGAGGTCAAGTTCGATATCGATGCCAACGGCATCTTGAACGTTAGCGCCAAGGAACTTGGCACCGGCAAGGAACAAAGCGTCCGTATCGAGCAATCGAGCGGCCTGACCGAGGCCGAGATCGAGAAGATGCGGAAGGACGCCGAGTTGCATGCCGACGAAGACAAGAAGAAGCGTGCCTTGGCCGAGGCCCGCAATCAGGCCGACTCGATGGCTTACAGCGTCGAAAAGCTAATCAAGGAGCACGGCGAAAAGCTGAAGGACAGCGACAAGGCTCCGCTCGAATCAGCAATCGCCAAGGTTCGCGAAGCGGCCAAGGGTGAAGACGTAGACTCGATCAAGAATGCCACGGCCGAACTCGAACAGGCTTCGCACGCGCTGAGCAAGTTGCTCTACGAGAGCCAACCGGCCGGCGACGCTGGCGCCGCGGGTGGTGCCCAGGCCGCGGCGGACGGCAACAAGCCGGGCGACGAGGAAGTCGTCGACGCCGAGTTCGAAGTGAAGGAGTAGTTCGTCGAATAGCCGATCAAGCAAGCGGGCGCTGCCGCCCAACCGGGGGCGGCGCCCATCGCTGCGCGGCTATGACCATTTTACCCCCGCTCCTCTCGGTGGGGAGCAAGGGAAGCGTAGGTTCTGGCGCCCAGATCGGGAAAGGGTCAATAGATGGCCGTTCGGTTCGATAAATTCACGATCAAAGCTCAGGAAGCGCTGCAGCGCGCGCAGAATCTGGCTGCCGACCACGGCAACCCGCAAATCGAGGCGATTCATCTATTAGCGGCGCTGGTGGCCGAGACCGAAGGCGTCGTCCGTCCGATTTTGGACAAGATCGGCGCCAACCGCGCAGCTTGAAAAAATCGTTGAGGCCGAGCTGAACCATTTGCCCAAGGCCTCCGGCGGAGCGATGCCGCAACTTGGCGACAGCGCCACGAAGGTACTCGAAGCGGCGCAAAAGCAAGCCGACACGATGAAGGATGAGTTTGTCTCGACCGAACATCTGATGCTCGCGCTGGCCCAGGTCGACACCAAGGCCAAGAACGTGCTCAAGCTCAATGCGATTGACGAGCAGGGCGTGCTCAAGGCCTTGCAGGCGGTGCGAGGAAGCGCTCGGGTGACCGACCAGAACCCGGAAGAGAAATTCCAGGCTCTGCAGAAGTACGGCATCGATTTGGTGGACCGGGCCCAACAGGGCAAGCTCGATCCGGTGATCGGGCGCGATCAGGAGATCCGTCGCGTGATCCAGGTTTTGTCGCGGCGTACGAAGAACAACCCCGTCCTAATCGGCGAGCCGGGTGTCGGCAAGACGGCCATCGCGGAGGGGCTGGCGCTGCGGATTGTCCAGGGCGACGTTCCGCAGAGCCTGAAGAACAAGCGGGTGATCGCACTCGATCTGGGAGCGTTGATTGCCGGTACGAAATACCGCGGGGAATTTGAAGAGCGGCTCAAGGCCGTGCTTCGTGAAGTACAATCGGCGGGTGGTAACGTCATTTTGTTCATCGACGAGTTGCATACGGTTATCGGTGCGGGCGCGGCCGAAGGCGGCAGCGATGCGGCGAATTTACTCAAGCCTGCGCTCGCCCGTGGTGAACTCCGTTGCGTTGGTGCTACCACGCTCGATGAATATCGGAAGCATATTGAAAAGGATGCCGCGCTCGAGCGCCGGTTCCAGCCAATTTATGTCGGTGAGCCGAGCGTTGACGACACGATCGCGATTCTCCGCGGACTCAAGCCGCGCTATGAGGCGCATCACAAGGGCGTGAAGATCAAAGACTCTGCTTTGGTGGCCGCCGCCAAACTGTCGCACCGCTATATCACCGATCGGTTTCTGCCCGACAAGGCGATCGACTTGATGGACGAAGCCATGAGCCGGCTGGCGATGGAACTGGAGAGCGTGCCCAGCGAAATCGACGAAGTGCAACGCCGTCTGACGCAGCTCGAACTGGCGGCCCGGCAACTCGCGGAAGAGACCGAGGAGCATGCCCAGGAACGGCTTGCCGAGATCGAAGAGGAAATGCAGGAACTCCGCGCCAAGCTCGCGGACCTGCGCGAACAATGGGAAGCCGAGAAGCTTGGCGTGGGCAATGTGCAGGAAACGCGAGGTCGTCTGGCCGAGGTCGAACTGGAATTCGACAAACTGAGCAACGCGATTCGCGAGAAACAGGCCTCCGGACAGCTGATTTCCGAGGAGGAATACCAGCAGCTATACGAACTTGACAATCAACGTCGACAACTGGCGCAAAAGGTCGAAGCAGCGGGCACGGCGGAACCAGCCGCCGTCCAACGCCGCCTATTGCGGCAGGAAGTCGGTCCGGAAGAGATCGCCGAGGTTGTCAGCGCGTGGACCGGGATACCCGTGACACGCATGATGGAAACCGAACGAGCTAAATTGCTAGTCCTCGAAGAACGCCTCCACGAGCGAGTCATCGGGCAAGACGAGGCGGTTGAGGCGGTGTCGAATGCCGTGCGCCGGAACCGCTCGGGCTTGCAGGATCCGAACCGACCCATCGGATCGTTTATTTTCCTTGGACCTACGGGTGTTGGCAAAACGGAGCTTTGCAAGGCGCTGGCCGAAGTCCTGTTCGACGACGAAAACGCGATGGTTCGCATCGACATGAGCGAGTTCATGGAGCGGCACACGGTGAGCCGACTCATTGGCGCGCCTCCGGGCTACGTCGGCTATGAGGAAGGTGGCCGTCTGACGGAGGCCGTTCGACGGAGGCCCTATAGTGTGGTGCTGCTTGATGAGATTGAAAAAGCCCACCGCGACGTGTTTAACGTGCTCTTGCAAGTGCTCGACGATGGACGGCTTACCGATAGCCACGGCCGCACGGTTGATTTCACTAATACGATCGTGGTGATGACATCGAACATTGGCAGCCAGCTCATCCAGCAGATTTCGCAGGAGGGTGGCAGCGAAGAGGAAATGCGAGAGGGAGTGCTCGGCGTGCTGCGAACGCAGTTCCTGCCCGAATTTCTCAATCGCATTGACGAGACAATCATCTTCCATCCGCTCGATCGGACGCAGATTCGCAAGATCGTGAGTTTGCAAGTTGCCATCTTGGCTCGACAACTCGAGCAGCACGGCATGAACCTGGTCGTGACAGACGAAGCGCTCGATGTGATTGCCCGCGAGGGCTACGATCCGACGTACGGGGCACGCCCGCTGAAGCGCGTGATTCAACAACAGATTCAGAATCCGCTGGCCAGCGAAATCCTCAAGGGTCGATTTGGCGAGGGGGTCACGATTCGTGTCGATTTTCGCCAGGATGGTTTCACGTTTGACCGAACTGAGTCGGACGAAGAGGAACCGGCGGCGACCCACTAGTGACCTGCTGCACCCGCACTCATAGGCGAGGTGGCAGCGCCGCGCGCGATGAATTCCGCGCGACATTGGAGGTGACAACGGGCGAACCGATGAGCTTTGCGCGTGCCGGCCTACCGGTCGCTCTCGCGAAGCTCCCAGCTATCGATGAGCGCTTCGGCACCTGGCGTGAGGTTGCGAATCTTGGCGGCGATGACGGCCTTTTCCGAAACCGTGGCCTTTTGCAGCCGACTGTGAAGTTGGGCCAGCTTCTTACGGCGATGACGCCGACGTTTGATTTCCTTGTGTCGCTCGCTAATCCCACCCACAGTCAGAACCTCCGAACTCAAGTGCGCCTGGCCGCCTGCGACGGGGCCACGACAGGGATTTCAAACCGGTCTTTCTAGCATCGGATCTGGAGCCCGTCAACGCGCCACGGAACACGGTACTGATAGCACATTCGAGTATGACGCCGGGTCGGTCCGATCGACTCGGTTCGCCACGAGCATTGTATTCGACATCGACGTTCCACAAGTAGTCGCGCATATGCGGCCTGTGCCCGGTCGTTTGGTTCCCACGATTCCCGCCGCATCGAACTATCTAGTTTTGCCGGCGTGGTTAGAATGGCGAGTATGCGATTTGGCACGCGTAGTTTGTTCGTCCTGACACTGGCAGTTGCCCTATCCACCTGGATCGTGGTTACATTTCCGCCGCTGGCGATTCCGTTCGCCGTGGTGACGTTGTCGTTTCTGTTGGGGCCGGTCGTGGCGTTGCTGGTCGCACTTATTTTTTATGCCGAGGACAAACTGCGCGAATTCCTGCGCGCAAACGTACGTAGCGTTCGGCATCCCCTTCACATGACGAAATGGTGGTCGCCCGTCTGTCAACGCTTCGCGGCTAGCGGCAAAAAACGTACAATAGCCGAGACCGGATGGGTGGCCGAGTGGTCTAAGGCGGCGGTCTTGAAAACCGCTGTACGGGAAACCGTACCGGGGGTTCGAATCCCTCCCCATCCGTTTTCACAACTTGCAGCGTTTCGCGTCGTGTCGCCCGATTTTGCACAAACCGTTGCGACTTTGGGGGTTTCCTGCGATGCGTGCGAATCGCCGCGATTCTCCGCGTGGCCAAAAGACGGCACCAGCCAACAGTAGCAGCTGCGCGTAGCTTTCGCGAGAACGGACGGTTCCACACAGTCTCGGCTATGCGGGTTGCCGACGCACACGCGAACCGTAGCACGACCCAAGACGGCATGGATCGGCAATGAGGTGTGTCAGCCAGTTCGGTTGGCCGAGACTTCCGCGGGCTGCGGAAAGTTTCTACGCGTCGACGCGAATCGGCTGACCCGACTCGGCGATATCGCGTTCAATTGCGAACGTCGCGCTCGCGCCACTGGCTGCCATCCCAGAACGCCCAGGTTTCGTTTGGGCGCCAGTACCACCACCGACCGTTGAAGAAACGATAGCGCCATTCGTCGGCACCGTGAGCCGCGGCCGTTCGCGCCGACGAATCCGCGACCGCGGAACGAAAGCGAGGTAGTATGAGGTCCTCGGCGATGCGAGTCTCCTCCTTCGACGGTTTCTGACCCGGGGCAGAACCGCGCAGATCAGGGCCTAAGTTCGGCGCTTGGAAGGAAAAATTCGGAACACCGGCGCTGGGGACGGTTGGACTCAGCCCGGGTGTCGGCTGCGGTCGGCTGGCGCCAAAGTTTCCCCGCAAGTTTTCACCGGTCAATTTGGGATTTGCCGCGCCCGGGCCACCGACGTCGAGCGTGCCGATCGCGCTCTGCTGCACCGTGACGTTCGGACCTTCACCGATCAATTCGCGGTTGGCCGCTGCCGGATCAGAAGTCTGAGCGAGAGCGGGTAATGACCACGAGGTCATGCTGACCGCAACTATCAGCATCGTGTGCCGCATCGGATTCACCAATCGGAAGGAATGCACTTGTAACCCGGGGGAATTATAGCACGGTGGCTTACGGAGTCGAAACGGGACGACCGTCGGGCTAAGCCAACTACGGGGTGGCTGGCGCGGAGAATCTCGGCGGGCGTTGCACAACGAGCCTCGCGGGTGGAATGGCAGTAGTCTGCGTCACCTGGGCGGCGGCCTGGGCAACCTCGTTCAACAGATCAAGATACGAACGCTCCTCCTGCAGCAGATTGCTCTGCACGGCCACGATGTCGACTATCTGGGCGTTGCCAGCCTCATATTCTCTTAACACCTGCTCCAGCTCGGGTGGAGCGGCGGCGAACGTCTCCTGTTGTGCGGCCGCAGCCAAATGGCGGGCTCTCTCGTATCGGTCAATGGCGGCCGCGGCCTCGTTGGCCGCCCGACGCTTCAGCTGCTCGTAGGTCAATCGCTGCTGCTGCACTTCCGTGATCCGCTGGTCCCTCAGCGCCGAGCCGTTGTTGAATACGCCGATATCGCGTTGCAAGCGAAGTCCGAGGTACTGCGTGCCGTCGTCGGCCGTGTTGTAGATCGGGCCGGCTTGAACGTCCGGAACACGTGCCGCCCGGGCAAGATTCAAATTCGCGTAGGCCATCGTGATCGCTGAACGTGATGCCATGACGTCGGGACGTGCCTCGGCCACGCTTTGTGCCAGCAGCTGCGGATTGGTTGGCGCGGAACCAGACAGTCGACAAGCCGCATCGGAGACCGAAAACCATTCGTACCGCGTAAGGTCTCCGTTTAAGTCAATCGCGTCGGTTGTGGTTGTTCCTAATTGCTGCCGCAGTGCAAGCAGCGCCGCTTGATATGCGGCGTCGGCCAATTCGCGTTGACGGCGTGCTTGTCGGACCGCGACTTGCACGTTGATGTGCTGCACCGTGGTCGCCAGCCCGGCCTTGAAACGCCGGTCGATAATTCCCGCCAAGCGATCGCTCAGTGTTTCCGAGTCCGCCGCCAAGTCACGCAATTGACGCTGGTAAAGTGCAGTAAAGAAGAGTCGCTCGGTTTGAGCAATATTGAGCAGTTCCGCCTGCTGAACGTTCCACTGCATCTGTCCAAGTGCCGCGATCGCGCTGTTTTCGCGGTGGCGACGCTGATGCGCCAACTCGAATCGCTGCATTACCCAGACATAGTAATTCGATTGGCCGGTGGCATTGCCGGGCGAGCCAGGCGTGTAGGGGTGTCCATTCGGAAGAAACTGGGCCTGCACGAAGGGGTTCCACGGATAGACGCCGGCCACGTTCACCGCGGCGGCGCCAACGTTCACCGTTCCTCGGATCGTGATCAGGTCCGGATTCTCCGCTAGACTCACGGCCAGCGCGTCGCTCAGTGAGAACACGGTCCGCGCGCGGCGCAGGCTGTCCTGTGGCTCATCGGGATGCCGTGCTGGGGGTGCTTCAACTGCTTCTGGCAGTGAAGCTTTCGCCAGCCGTACGCGCGAAGCCGACGGTTCGTTCCACTGGCTGGGATTTTGGGAACTATTGGCGGATATTTTTGCTGTCCCGAATTCTGGGCTGGCCCTCGCAACTTGCGGCTCTGGTTCGCGCCCGCGCTGGCATCTGGTTGCCGCTGTGCGCTGGCGGCGGGGCGCCCCGCCACGGAGTTTGGGCGGTGTGAACGGTCTTGCGGGCTTGTTTTACAGCCACAAACCATCGCACATAGTACGAAGCCAAGCCAGAAATGCTTCACGAATGCTTCCCGCTTTGCAACGAAAGGGGCTGAGAATTGAGAGGGGCTAGGACAGGCAGAGGGGGCGGCCGCGTAGTAAACCGCATAGCCGCGATATATAGCATCGGCGGAGTATTCGGTGTTGATTGTCGGCAAAAAAAACTTCGTCACAAATCACGCAACTTGACTGGGCTCCTTTACCCGTTCAATCTATAGAGGTTGTTTGCATTGAATTTGGAATGACGGACCGCAGGCATCACTTCAGGTCGCAACGCCGCAGTGTCAGTACAGCTTACCCAGCGTTGTGCGAAACTTCTGCGTCTCGTCGCGTGCGCTGCCGCGCTATTGGTGGGCTGTCAACAGCAGGAAGAACCGCCGCCGGACGAGGAACATGCGGCCATCGTCGTAGTGCGCACTGCGCTGGCGGAAATCCGGTCAATCGATGAAACGATTGACGGCATTGGTCGTAGCGAAGCGCTTCCGAATGGGTTGGTGACTTTAACGCCTGCGGTGGAAGGTCACGTTGAGAGGATCCTGGTAAATCTGGGCGACTTTGTGCATCACGGCGACCCGATCGTCGAACTTGACAAAAGTCTTGCCGAAGCGGATACCGCCGAAAAAAAGGCGAATCGAGATACTCTGAAAGCCTCGCTGGACCTGCTGAAGGTAGAGCCTCGACTTGAAGATCGTCGGGGACTCGAGGTCGCCGTGGAGCAGGCCAAGGCCAATGTTGAGAGTGCCCGGGCTGCACTGGAGCGATTGCAGCCGCTGATCGAGCGGCACGAAGTCTCGTCGGCTCAGTTATTCGACGCCCAGCAATTGCTCGTCCAGGCGCAACTCCAACAACATTCCGCCGAAGCGCAGTTGCAACTTCTGATGATCGGCCCCAAACCAGAAGCCGTTGCCGAGGCGCAAGCGCGGCTGGAGGCCGCCGAAGGCGCCTTGGCGCTCTCGCAAGCCACACTGGACTTGCATACGATCCGATCGCCGATCGACGGGGTCCTCGACAGCCTTACCTGCCACCCCGGACAGACCATTACGGTGGGAATGCCGATTGGCGAAGTCGTCAACACCAAACATCTCAACGTGGTCGTCTGGTTGCCACCCCCATTGGCAAGCGAGGTTCGCGCGGGCCAAATGGCGCGGCTCGCGATTGGAGAGAAAGTGCCGCAGCTGCATGTTGCCGCTACGTCCGACGACGAAGCCAGCGTGTCCGGAAAAGTTGTTTCGATGGGTCGCATTGTCGATCCGCAAACCGGCAATCTGCCGGTCCGCATCCTCGTCGAAAACGAAGGCGGACGAGTCGCGGTTGGAGAGACCCTCAGCGTAACGATTTTGGTTCGCCAGCGGGTTGACGAACTGGCCGTGCCCTCTTCGGCGATCTTCGATTTGGGTGAAGGTCCTCACCTTCTGGTTGTGCGTGATGGAAAGGTCGTGCAAGTGCATCCGAAGTCGCTGGCGACGCATGGCGACTACACGATCATCTCGGGAACCGACCTTCAGGCTGGCGAGCAAGTGGTCATCGAGGGTGGATTCAACCTGCCGGAAGGAACGCCCGTGCAGGTTGAAAAGACGGCGCGACGTTCCGGCGCGGAGGCGCGGCGATGAACCGGCCGTCGCAGATGTCGCCGGAATCGCCGTCTCCGGTGGGCCGTCGCAATCTGGTCGCCTTGGCCAGGCCCTATTTTGGGCTGATTGTTTTCACAACCGGCCTGTTGCTGGTATTTGGTATCGTTGCCATGCGGCGGATGCCAAGCGGCATTTACCCGGAGGTGGCGTTTCCTCGCATTGTTGTCATCGCCCAGACGCCCGGCATGGCGGTCAAGGATGTCGAGGTGGCTGTTACGCGCCCTATCGAAGAGGCCGTCAGCATTGTCTTGGGAGTGATACGCGTTCGATCGAAGTCGGTTCGCGGCGCCTCGGAACTCTCGATCGATTTCACTTCTGGCACCGACATGATTCAAGCGCTGAACGACGTTCGGGCGCGCATGGCGGAACTGGGTTCGCAGCTTCCGCCGGGCACGAGCACAATCATCGAGCGGCAGACCCCCTCGGTGTTCCCTATCATTTCATTTGTGGTGACGGGGGGGCGGGATGAGGCAGCGCTGCACGACTACGCGTATTACGACCTGCGGCCGCGGATTAGCCGGATCGCAGACGTGTCGTACGTGACGGTGCAGGGCGGTGATATCCGCGAGGTGCTGGTGGAAGTCGAACCCTCGGCGTTGGTCGCGACAGGGCTATCCATCGCGGACGTTGCGGATCGGTTGGGCAAGGAACACCGACTCAAAGCCGTTGGCCGAATTGATCGAGAAACGTTGCAGTACCAGGTTCTGGTGGACAGCTTGGCCATTGATCCGGCGGACTTGGAGTACCGCGTTATTTCGCAAAAGAACGGCCAGCCGATTCGCTTGTCGGACATCGGCCGGGTGACAATTTCGCACGAAGACCGCACGATGGCGATTCGCGCCAATGGCAAATCCGCGGTAGCATTGACCGTGTTCCGCCGCTTGGGCGGTAATGCCTTGAACGTGTCTCGCGACTTGGATCAGGTCTTGGTCGACGCGGCGAAGTCAGCGCCTCCAGGTATCGTCATCCAGCCGATTTACGATCAGGGGCTGCTCGTCAAGACGGCAATTGCCAATGTACGTGATGCGATCATCATTGGCGGCTGTTTGAGCGTGCTGGTCCTGCTTCTGTTTCTGAAAAGCTGGCGCGCGACGTTGATCGCGTCGCTGGCCATTCCCCTCAGCCTGATCATTAGTTTTGCGTTTCTCTACCTGACTGGAGACACCCTGAACTTGATGTCGCTGGGTGGTCTCGCCGTGGCGATCGGGTTGATCATCGACGATACGGTGGTGGTCGTCGAGAACATTGCGCGGCATCTCGCCGAAGGTCAAAGCGGCGATGCCGCCGTCGATGCCGCTAGTCGAGAAATCAGCGGAGCGATCATTGGCTCGACCCTGACAACCATCCTGGTATTCCTGCCTCTCGCGCTTGTCGGCGGCGTTGTCGGACAGTTCTTTCAGTCGTTGAGCATTGCGTTGACGGTCGCGCTGCTGGTTTCCATGGTCGTTAGTCTGACAATCATTCCGGTACTTGCCGCCCGCTATCTGGCTCGGCGGGCGGTCCCCACGACCGGTCCCATCTACAATCTGCTCGCAAGTCGTTATGAAGGTCTGCTTCGACTGGGGCTGCGTTTTCCCAAGCTCACCGTGATCCTTGCGATTCTGATTGTGATACCGGGCTGGTTCATCTTCAATCATCTGGAAACCGGCTTCATGCCCGAGATGGATGAAGGGGCGCTAGTCATTGACTACGAAATGCCAGTTGGCACGTCGCTGGCACAGACCGACAAGGTGATGCGCCGCGTAGAATCGGTGCTGTTGCACACGCCGGACATTGACGGCTACATTCGCCGAACCGGGGCCGAACTCGGATTCTTTGCCACCGAGTCCTACACGGGCGATATTCTCGTCAGCCTCAAGCCGCCCGGCGAACGTCGCCCGGCTTCCGAGATCTTTGACGCGCTGCGGGAGGAACTCGAGGCGACGGTACCCGAGCTGGAGATTGAGTTGATCCCGCTAATCCAAGACCAGATTGGCGACCTGGCGGGCGTCGAATCTCCCATCGAGGTTAAGGTGTTTGGTCCTGATCCGGCCGTGCTGCGCAGTCTGGCCACCCAGGTCGGCGACGTTGTCGAGCAAACCCCTGGCGCGGTGGACGTTAATCCGCACGTCTTCCTTGGCAACCCCGATATCATCGTACGGCCTGACAGCGTGCAGACCGCCCGTGTGGGATTGAGCGAAATCGACATTGAGATGCAGCTCAATGCGGCACTTTACGGACAGGTGGCCAGCACGATCCCGGAACAAGACCGCATGACGAAGATTCGCGTGCGTTATCCCGACCGCGTGCGATTTGACAAAGACCACTTGGGGCAGCTGCCAATCAGTTTGGCAACGGCCACGCCGATCACGACAGTACCTTCAAGCGCGAATGGCGGTCCGCCTGGAATCGGTTTTGTACCCTTGTCGCAATTGGCGTCGATCGACGTTTCCCGCAGTCCCAATGAACTGTGGCGCGAGAACCAACAGCCGGTAATCACCGTTACCGCGGAACTTGCAGATATCGACTTGGGTACGGTCAATCGCGACCTGCAATCGCGTCTCGCGAAGTTAGAGTTTCCGCCGGGTTATCGCTGGGAGTTGGCGGGCAACTACCGCGCCCAGCAAGAATCGTTTGCCAGCCTGCTTGTGGTAATGATACTCGCCGCGGCGTTGGTGTTCCTGCTCCTCGGCTTCCAATTCCACAGCCTGACGCTGCCGATGCTGATCTTCCTGGCCCAGCCAATGTCGTTGGCCAGCGCGCTGTTCGCCCTGTGGATCACGGGCACGCCCTTAAATGTCTCCTCATTCATGGGCGCGATTCTTCTGATCGGGCTGGACGTCAAGAACGGGATCATCTTGATCGAATACATTGGCCAACTCACCGGCCAAGGCGTGCCGCTGAACGACGCTTTGCTGCGAGCGGGCCGGACACGGTTTCGGCCGATCTTGATGACGAGCCTGACCACGATTTTTGGGTTGATCCCGCTGGCAGTTGGGCTCGGCCCCGGCGCACAGATGCAGCAGCCTCTGGCGATCGCCGTGATTGGTGGATTGATCACGAATATGCTGCTGACTCGATTGTTGATCCCCGTCGGATACCTGCTGTTGAGCCAGAGCTCGCCGCCGGTCCCGGCCATTTCGACCGACTGAATTGCGTCACATAGTTTGTAACGATTTTCGGGAGCGGTCGCTCGCAACCGGACTCTGGCGCGTGACAAACTGGGCAAGCAAGCGTGCGGATCTGTCTCAACGACCGCACACGTCGAGGCAGTAAGCGTCTCGGTAAATGACTGGACTTTCCCAGTTTCCGTCGGTCTGGCAGCACCACAGCAATGGGCCTGAAATGGCACGGTGATTGCTCGACGACGTAGCGTCAAGGTGCCGGGCAATTGCGTGCCCCACAACACGGCGGGCGGCTGGTTGCGGGCCGGCGAATCATTACGGCGGTCGGCTTTGGGCATTGGCTCAAAGATGCGCGGCTCGCCGCGTGGCAACGCAGAATTTCTTTGACCGCCAACGCCCAAAGCGTTAGGTTAAGTCGAGTGTCACGAGCGGGGTATGCCACTCGGCAGTCATCTTTCCTCCGCAATGTAAGGGGTCGGTCATGCGAATCGCCTGCGTGAATCTGATGTCGCTGCTGCTTGCTTCGCTGTTTGTCGGCGGGCTGGCCGCCGAGGAGCTTGCTTCCCAGGTTGGGCAAAAGATCAACGACTTCACCCTGCGCGACTATTACGGAAAAAGCCATTCGCTCTCGGACTACGACGACCAACGGATCGTGATCGTCTACTTCACGGGTACCGAGTGTCCGCTGGCCAAGCTCTATGCTCCCCGGATGGAACGCATTAGCCAGGACTACGCCGGTCGTGGCGTGAAGATCATCGGTATTAATTCCAACAGCCAGGATTCCATCACTGAGATTGCGGCTTATGCCCGAAGACATGGCGTGACGTTTCCGATCTTGAAGGACCCTGGGAACAAAATTGCTGATCAATTTGGAGCGGAGCGGACCCCGCAAGTGTTTGTACTCGATGCCGATCGAGTGATCCGTTACTCCGGCCGTATTGACGGCACCTATACCTTTGGTGCCGGCGTGGGTTTTGCGGCCCCGCAGGAGAAGCGTCTGGACATGCTCGAGGCAGTTGAAGATCTGTTGGCCGGGCATGAAGTGCGCGTGCCCGTTACCGAGCCGAAGGGTTGTTACATCGGCCGAGTGCGCGATATCAAGCAGGACTCCCAGGTCACCTATTCCAAGCAGATTTCCCGTCTGTTCAATGAACGTTGCGTGAAGTGTCATCGTGAGGGGCAGATCGGCCCGTTCGCAATGGCCAGCTATGACGAAGTTGCCGGCTGGGGAGAAATGATTTCCGAGGTGATTCGCCAACAGCGGATGCCGCCCTGGCACGCGGACCCCAAGCACGGCAGTTTTGCGAACGAAGATACGCTTACCAAGGACGAAAAGCAGCTGGTTTATACCTGGGTCGAAAACGGCTGTCCCGAGGGTGACCCGGCGGAATTACCCGAGCCGCCCAAATTTCCGTCCGGCTTCCTGCTGCCGCGCAAGCCGGACCAGGTGATCTATATCGCCGATGAGCCAGTCGATGTGATGGCCGAGGGCACCGAGCCCTACCGTTACTACACGGTTGATCCAGGCTTTACGGAAGATAAGTGGGTCAAGATGGCTGAGTGCCTGCCCGGCAACCCGGCGGTCGTGCACCACATCATTGTGTTTGTCGTGCCTCCGGAAAGAACTCCCGAGGAGCGCCGCCGCAGGCGAACGTGCACGGCGTGCGCGGCAGGAGCGAGCTGAAGCGGAAGCTCGCAACGACAGCCAAACTCCCGAGAGCGAACCAGGGCGACAAGACGCTGAGGACCGGCGCGACCGCGACATTACGGGCTTTGGCTTCCTGGCGGGTTTCGCGCCGGGAACGCGTCCGATGGTACTCGAGCCCGGCTACGCCAAGAAGATTCCGGCCGGCTCACGGCTAACGTTCCAGATGCATTACACGCCGATTGGCAGCCCGCAGAAAGATCGAAGCGGAATTGGACTGGTATATACCAACAAGGAAGAAGTCACGCACTTGTTATCGACTAGCAATGCCGCGAATCACGATTTCGTGATCCCGGCCGGTGCGAGCGACTATCGGGTGGTTGCCAAGAAGACCTTTCCGCGCGACACGCTGCTGCTTTCCATGTTTCCGCACATGCATGTGCGCGGGAAGTCGTTCCGCTATGAGGTGAGCTATCCAGACGGCAAGCACGAGATCTTGTTGGACATGCCCTTTTACGATTTCAATTGGCAGACCAACTATATTTTGTCTCAGCCGAAGATGCTGCCCAAGGGGACGGAAATGGTTTGTACGGCTCTGTTCGACAACTCCGAGGAGAATCTGTACAACCCCGATTCCAAGCATGATGTCCGATGGGGAGATCAGACTTGGGAAGAAATGATGATCGGCTGGTACGACATTGCATTCCCGGTCGAACAGTTCGAGCAACTGGTGCAGGAAAATCAAAAGCGGTTGGCGAAACCCTGAAAAACCGAGCGCGCCGGTTGATCGATCGAGCGACTCATGTGAAACCTATGATCCCAAGCGGCAAGCGGCCCAACCGTTCGTTCACTGCGTGGCCAGTTCTTGGCGGGTTCCTGTGCCTTGCAGCCGTGCTGGGCAACGGGCCGCGCGGCGTCTTGGCACAGACCCAATCGGGCCGCGTCGTGACCGATGCTAAGTACACCTCCCCCTACGATGCGTTCATGAAGATCAATCGCTTCCGCGAGGGATTCCTGCCAGACGAGAGCGCCGCGGAGTACTGGGGATTCATGGAATCGCGCTTGGGAAACCAGGCCGGTCGAATTCTGATCAAGCGCCCGGCCGAGGGGTTCAGTGACGATGCGTTCCGAGGCTGGTTGAAATTCATCCGCGCGTATGGCGACGCCAACGGGATCGGCAATTGCACGGCCTGCCACGCCGTGCCCGATTTCACCGACGGCAAAAAGCACCAGATTGGCACCTCCGCCGAGCCAATTGCCACCCCCGCGCTACGAAATCTGGCAGATCGCAAGTCTTTTTTCCACGATGGCAGTGTCTCAACGCTCGAAGAGGCCATCGCCAAGCACGTGGAATTCGGGCAAATTGCCCAACAAAACAAGCGGGCCAACATCGAAGTGGAAGTCGGCAAGATCGCCCTGACCGACGCCGAAATCCGCGAGGTGGCGGCGTTTCTTCGCTCACTGGAATCGGTCGACCGGGCTGATTTTCGCGACTATCTCATCAACGTCGTGATCCAGCCCGTAGAGATTGATTTCTCGGATTAGCGCTACGAAAATCAAATTCTGGCGAACATCGACACGGTCGCGGTTGAACTGGCGGCCGCCAACTACCAAAGGGGAGCATAGCGATGCGAGTGATCTGGGCGGGAATCGCAGTAGTTGTTTTCATGACGGCCGCGGCGCAAGCCGCGGACACAGGCGCTGTGCGCGGCACGGTTGTCGACAGCGCCGGCAAGGGGCTCCGCGGCGCGATGGTATCCGCCATCCAGGAAGACGATCAAAAGAGCATTACCGTCATGACCGACGATAAGGGGCGATTTGTCCTAGATCAACTGCCAGCCGATGAATACGTACTGCGAGCCCGGCTGGTCGGTTTCGACGACAATTACCTGGATCCCCAGGATGTGTCCAGCGGCGAGGACGTCGAGAATGCCAAGTTTGTCATGCAGCCAACAAAGGACCTGCTGCGCCAACGGACAGGCGCCAGCCTGTTTGGCGAGCTGAAGTTCGACAACGAAGAACATCGCATGAGCTTCAAGATGTCCTGCACCTACTGCCATCAAGTCGGCACCGAAGGGTTTCGGACGCCGGAAGAGCCCGTCGACTGGCAAGTCATGATCACCCGAATGGATGGTTTCGGGGCGCTGCATCGCGATCTGCAAAAGACGATCGTCTCGAAGCTGGTTAACACTTACGCGGAAGACGCCCCCAAGAAATGGGCCGAATGGACGCCGCCCGAGCCGCCGAAGGGCAAGACGCTGGCCTTAAGAGTCGCCGAGTGGGACATGGGAAGTCGACGCCCCTCGATGATTCACGATTTGGAGCTGGGGCACAACGGACTCGTTTATGCAGTCGACATGGCGAACGACGCACTGGTGAGTCTCGATCCGGTTACGGCCGAGCGCAAGACGTATCGCCTGCCCGGTGGCAAGGAGCCCTACTCCGATGATCCAATGACGATCGGACCTCACTCGCTGGAATGCGACGCGGACGGGAACATCTGGATCACCTGCGCGATCGGCGGCAAGATGGCCAAGTTCGACGTAAAAACCGAGGAGTGGACAGTTGTCTCGTCGGCGCCCGACCCGGCCCGTCGCGGTATCTATCCGCACACGCTACGAATCGACAAGAAGGGGGTCGTTTGGTACACGGATGCCGGGCGTGGCGTTTTCAGTCTCGACCCGAGCCATGACAATGTCCGCAAGTTTTACAAGCTGCCGGATCAAGACCAGGCGATTGGCCAGGGTGTAGGCGAATCTCGCGGCCGCACGCCGTACGGCATCGACGTGGCGCCGAACGGCCATATCTGGTACACCAAGCTGAACGGCAACCGCGTGGGACGGATTAACCCTGACGTTCCCGATGGCGATATCAAGGAATGGAATCCCCCGTTCCGCGGACCGCGTCGCTTGCACGTGGCGGCCGACGGCATGGTGTGGGTGCCCGGCTGCGGGTCGGGCGTGTTCGCCAAGTTCGATCCAACGTCGGAGAAATGGACCGTCTACGACCTGCCGAATAAGGAGAATCAGTTCCCCTATGCCTTGAATATTCACCCCAAGACAGGCGACATCTGGATCTGCGGTACTACCAACGACTCGATGTTCCGATTCGTTCCGAGCACCGAGGAACTAATCGAATACCCCATGCCCTCGCGAGTGACCTACACGCGTGAAATCGAATTCGGCGACGACGGCAGCGTTTGGGTTTGCAACTCGAATTGGCCCAACCGTCACACGGAGCGCCGTCTCGGTTCGATCATCAAAATCACGCTCGACGGCACGGTGGACGAAAACACCGATGTTTCGCGGGCAGTCGCCGTGTCTAAGGCGTCCAACTAGTTGCCAGCAACGTTTTCCAAGATGCCTGCTGAGCTGCGCCGGCCGCATCAAGTTCGTGCGGCCGAGCGCAGACCGGGCGACCAATCCGGCCCGGCGACCGTTCGGCTGGCTGAGTGAGCGACGTTAGCATTCTTCTTAGTTGTCACTGACATTTTGAGTAGTAATAGCATGATCCATTCCCGGTGCCCGCGGCGCGTGTCGCTCGCTCTTCCGTCGATTGTCGTTTTGGTCTTGTCGGTTGGCTGCGGAACGCGAGTGACAACTACGGTTACCCGTTCTTCCACTCCCAAAGCCAACCCGGACGAAAGCCCGCCGGCAGCGGCGACTGAACAATCACAGCCAACGCGGCAATCTGACGTCGCTGCGCACGCCGACAGCGTCAAAACATCCGCGAAGCGTGAGCAACAAGCGGCCAGCGGCGGAACGTTGCGCGGCCGGGTACGGTTCGACGGTCCAAAGCCCAAGCCTCGCCCAATCAACATGTCCAAAGACGCTACGTGCGTCAAACTACATGGCGACGATCCGGTGCTGTCCGAGGAGCTTCTTGTTGGCGACGACGGTGGCGTGCAGAACGTGTTTGTTTATATTCGCCGCGGCGCACCGAAGAAGGACTATCCCATTCCCGACGACGTCGTCGTGCTCGACCAGAAGGATTGCATGTACCGCCCGCGCGTGCAGGGCATGTTGGTCGGCCAAACGCTGCGAGTATTGAACGATGATCCCGTGACGCACAACGTCCGTTCGTTTCCGATCCGGAATCGGGCGTTCAATTACGGCCAGCCGGCCGGATCGGGACCCCGCGAGCGCACATTCGAATCGCCGGAGCGCGAAATTGAAATCCAGTGCGACATTCATCCTTGGATGCATGCCTATCTATTCGTGATGGATCATCCCTTCTTCGCGGTCACCGATCAAAATGGCGACTACACCATCTCGGGACTTCCAGCGGGAAAATACTCGTTGGCGATTTGGCACGAGTCGCTCGGCAAGCAACAGCAGGACGTGACTGTTGCCGACCGGGACGTCGAGGCCGTCAACTTCGCGTTCAAGCCCTAGGCATCGTCTGGCTGCGGTAGTTCGTCAATCGGCGGGGACGCCGATGGGTGCCTCCTCCGCCGAGGTATTTCCGTAGTTGCCTCGGACGAACAACACCAGTATCGCGCCCATCAACAAGTTTCCGACCATCGCCCACAGGCCAAATCGCCCGAGAACGGTCGGGCCGAGGAACCCGCCGATGTTGGCCAGCGAATTGATCAAGGCAATGCCACCCGCCGCCGCGGCGCCGGTTAGAAAGCCAGTGGGCAGCGTCCAAAACACTGGAAGCATGCTCATCATCCCCAGTTGCGCGAGGCAAAATCCTCCGAGTGCCACGCCAGGCGAAGTTGCCATGGCGCTGGTCGCCCAGCCGGCCGCCGCCAGCAGCGCCGCGACGGCGACATGGCCGCGACGTTCTCCCATGCGATCGGAACTGATACTGAATAGCACCATGCCGAAGGCCGCGCAGAGGTGGGGCAGGCCACTTAGTAAACCGATCTGAAACGTGCTTGCCTGCTGGAATTGCTCCCGGATCAATTGCGGAAAGTAGGCGCCACTGGCATTGGCGCCGACAGCCACCGTGAAGTAGACCGCGATCAACAACCAGACACGCCCATTCAACATCGCGCTCAACCGATCGGCGCCGTGACGTTGTTGGCGTTCATTTTCTTCGTGTCGCAAACGATTGACGAGCCAATCGCGCTGCTCCGGCGCGAGCCATTCGGCATTCTCCGGGCGGTCGGTGAGCCAAAAGAAGACGAGAAACCCCAGAACCACCGATGGGATGCCCTCGAGAAGGAACAGCCATTGCCAGTCTCGCAGGCCCCCGGCCATGTCGAGGTACTGCATGATGAAGCCCGATATGGGATTGCCGAGGATGCTGGCCAGGGCGATGGCCATCATGAAGTACGCGGTCATCTTCGCTCGCTCACGATCGGGAAACCAATAGCTCAAATAGAGGATGATGCCGGGGAAGAATCCCGCTTCGGCCACGCCCAGCAGAATGCGCACCAGGTAGAAGGTACCCGCGCTGTTGACCAGCATCGTGGCACACGTAATCACGCCCCAACTGATCATGATCCGGGCGATCCAGCGGCGGGCGCCAAAGCGCCGCAGCAGCAGATTGCTGGGTACCTCGAACAGCAAGTAGCCGACGTAGAACAGGCCGTAGCCAAAATCGAACATCTGCTGGCTCATCTCCAGATCGTCTTGCATGCTCAAGCGAGCAAACCCGACGTTGGCACGGTCGAGGATATTGACGATATAGAGCACGCAGAGAAACGGTACGAGCTTCCAGGCAACTTTCTTCAAAGTTGTGCGCCCGAGGGACTCCTGATCCATTGAGATTCCGCCTTGGTCGTAAGATCGAGTGTGCGAATGTTTGCCACACAACCGTGTCGGTGAATCGCAAGCGATCAGTATAGGACAATTGCTCGTCCGGGTCCGCCATGACAGTCACGGATTTTGAGCGGGGCGAACAGAAAGAATCCGCCACTGGGAATCTCACCGACGTGATGCAAAAACTCGACGCCGACCATCTCGCCGCTGCCGAGTGCCCAGTACGTAAACAGCGCGCGCTTGGGATCGACGCCTCCCAGGTCGGGCGCGTCGGTGGCAACGCAGCGAATACCCCTACCTTTCAAATAAATAATCGTGTCGGGGCCCGCGGCGGGCCAGCCCTCACTCTTGCCAAGCAGGGGATCGGACCACACGCCGGCGTCATTTGGGGCGGGCTTGAGATACTTGTCGAGATGGCCGGTGCGAAACAGCACGATGTCGCCGGCCTTCAGTTCGCCGTTTACTTTTTCGTAGTTTTTTACGTGTGCGGGCGTGATTTCCGGCGATGTCGGCCAGCTGCCGATGGTCGTGCTGCCCACGAGCGAGCGCACATCGATCACACGCACCGGCCCACATGTCCATTCGAGTGGGACCTTCTCAGTCGTGAGTACGCTCTCGCCACGCTGGCCGTATCGTTGTTCATACTCCGCGAGCCAGCCGCGTACTTCGGGCGCGTACTCGGGCTTGTCGCCGGGTGGTGGTAGAGCGAATGAAGGCGGCACCAGATGCGTGCCGGTCATGGAGTCCATCAGGTGGGCATGGTGCCACATGTCGAGATACTCGGAATAGAGGAAGTCGATTTTCAGATAGACCTGCCGGTGCTGTCCGGTACCGACGCCAGGCGAGGTAAGCGGCATGTTTGGAGCGAGGGTCGGCGAAAGGTCGATTGCTCGCTTGTTCTTCGCGGATTCGATGAGACGTCGCGGCAATTCACCTCCCACGACCGAAAAGGCACGCGTGGCACTGTAGGGTCCGGCTTGATGCTTGGGGCCGAGCATGCAGTAGAAGGCACCCATCGAGGGAATCGCCCCCAGATTCGTGGCACTTTCCGTCCAGATCATGCCATGTTTCAAACCGGCATAGTGTGTCGGTTCGGCCAGATCCGGCAGCGGCCCCATGCTAGCGCTGTCGGTGCCGAGTGTCATCACGCCGCGAGTAGCCAGAAACTCCATGCAATCCGGGTCCGGATCGGGATAGCCCGGCGCCTTGCGGTCCAAGACATCGGCAACAAACCGATTGCCGGCCGGAAAGGGACGATAGTATGTGTCCGTGTAACCGCTGCGAAACAGCACCACGTCACCAAATTGCAGGCGACGATGTTGTCGCTCAAATCGCTCGACGTGCTTGGGTTTGACGAGCGGACTTACGCCATTGGGTGCTTGATCTAAAAGATCGCGCACGTCGACGACGCAAGCTTCGCCGCCGAATTGCCAGGCTTCGATTGTTTCGGTGTAGGACAGCCCATAGGGTCCGGATTTCTCGCGTTTCAGATCTGGCCGCGCGACGGAGTGGGGCGGCACGTCCATTTGCGTGCCGGTGTTGCCGTCGATCAGCAGCACGTCCACATTGTAAAGCGAGGTGGGGCCGATCGTCCGCTGGTGCGTGATCTGAAAACGAGGAAACGGATACGTCGGCCAGGTGCACGGATACTCGGGAGCGACCATCAGCGAGTGATCAACAAATTTGGTTTCTACGGGCACATCGATCGCCCGCGCGGACGACGGACGGAAAACGAAATTGATCGCGAATATGATCGTCGTGATCAGTATGAAATCTCTCAGAACCTGCAGTGATCGTCGTCGCATTTCGCAGTTCTCCCTGGTGAGTCCGCCTCTCGCCACCAAGCGGCGCAGGCCGTGCCCGTCAGATTCCTAGCGTACCTAGCACGCGTGCCCGTGTCGAAGCTGATCTGGCGGGGCGCCACACTTTGGGGAACGCCTGTGACCGGCCTCTTTGTGCGTGCGACACAGGGCTCCGGGCGTCATGCCACCGACTAGTGCTGTTCTGACTTGAGCCGTTCGGCCACCTGTTCGGCGTCGTGCAAAACACGCAGCAGGTTGCCGCCAAGAATCTTCTGGATCGCCACGGCGTCATAACCGCGATCGAGCAGGCCTTGCGTAATCTTCGGATAGGTGCTGACGTCTTCCAGTTCGATTGGGACTCGGTCGATGCCGTCGAAATCGGAGCCGATGCCCACGTGGTCGACGCCCGCCGTTTTGGCAATGTGGTCAATATGATCGAGCACCAGGTGAATTGTGCCCGGCTCGGCTGGGTATCGGGAGGCCCAGGCTTTGTACTCGGCTCGAATGCGGTCACGATCGCTGCCGTACTTCGCTCGCAATTCGCGGAGCACGCCAATCCCCTCTTTACCTCGTTTGGCCGCCGAAGGAACGATGAAGCCAGGATAGAAGTTGACCATCACCACACCACCGTTCTCGGCCGTCAGCTTGAGCACGTCGTCGGGCACGTTGCGTGGATGGTCGGCGATGGCCCGCGCCGACGAGTGCGAAAAGATCACCGGAGCCTGAGTAATTTGCAGCGACTGCTTCATCGTGTCCACCGAGACGTGAGACAAATCCACTAGCATGCCGAGCCGATTCATTTCGCGGATGACTTCTTCGCCGAACGGTGTCAGCCCGCCGTGTCGCTCCTCGTCGGTGGCCGAGTCGGCCCAATCCAGCGTATCGGAATGCGTGAGCGTCATGTATCGCGCGCCCTGAGCATAGAGTTGCCGCAGCACGGCTAGCGAGTTTTCGATGGAGTGCCCCCCTTCGACGCCGATCAGAGAGGCAATCTTACCTTGGCTGCAGATTCGGTTGATGTCGGCGGACGTACGCGCCAGTTCGAACACGTCTGGATATCGCTTGATCATCGCTTTCACGATGGCTATTTGTTCGAGCGTGGTTTGCAGCGCCGTACCCTCAAGGCGCGTGCTGGCTGGCACATAGACAGACCAAAACTGCGCCTTGACGCCACCCTTGCGCAGCCGAGGAATGTCGGTGTGCAACTCTGGTCTATTCTTCGAGATGTCGAAACTCTCGAACGACGACGATCCTTTCTCTCGGATGGCCCACGGCAGATCGTTGTGCCCGTCGACTAGAATCGCAGCGTCGTGAATCTTGCGCGCTTCGGGCGAGACGACGATTGGAGGCCGCGTGTCATTACCAGGGGTGATCTCCTCACCGCGTGCCAAATTCGACCCGAGGTTCACGAGCAACATCAAGCCGCATGCACAGAACTTTGTCATGATGCCAATACCTCGGTTGTTTTCGGCGGAGAGCAGACGTGGTAACTGTTCACCCCGCGAACATACCACGCCGAGGGACTTGCCTCAATCAATCGCCGCGTTGCCGCGGCGACAGGGTCCAGTTCCGATGGTTCGCGGGCTATACTTTCAGGCACGCCGATGGCCGACCGGTCGGCACGAACAGACCATGCACCCTGATTTGCCCACACTGAAGGAGCCAACATGAGAACGGTCCCTGCCGTCTGCCTGTCTCTGGCGTTGTTACTCAGCGCTGCCATCTCAGCGACCGCAAAGGAGAACTTTTCGGCGAAGCATTTGGCTCGCCTAAGGACGGTCATTGCGGCCAAGATCTCGCCCGACGGTAAACACATCGCCTATGTGCTGTCGGTGCCCCGGCGGCCGTTCGTCGACGAAAACGGCCCGGCGCGCGCCGAATTGCATCTTGTGGACCAACAGGGGAATAGCCGGGCGTACGTCACCGCGCCGAGCGACGTGTCGGCCGTCGATTGGAAACCGGATGGCAGCGGGGTCTCATTTCTCACGAAACGCAATGGTGATAAGCAACGCTCGCTGTATGTGATACCGCTCGGCGGCGGCGAAGCTCAGAAGGTGCTCGAGCACGACACCGACATCGCCGACTACTCGTGGTCGCCGGATAGCAAGCAAGTCGCGTTCACGGCTAAAGACAAGGATCCGGCCGATAAGAAGGAATTGCAAGAGAAAGGATTCGATCAGCAGATCTATGAGGAAAAACTGGAACCCAACCGCGTCTGGATTGCCGAGCCGAGAATGGCCGATGCGTGGGACGATAGCGAACCGTCCAAACCGGTTCGTTTCGAAGTACCCGGACATGCCAGTGGAGTGGTTTGGAGCCCGGCCGGCGAGAATCTGGCCGTGGGCGTGGCGCCGACGCCTTTGATCGATGACGACTACATGAAGCGGAAGATCCACGTGATCCGCGCAAGCGATGGCGCGGCCGTCGGAATTGTTGCGAATCCCGGCAAACTGGGGCCGTACCGCTGGAGTCCCAACGGCAAGTCGATCGCACTCTTGGCTGGTGCCGACATTCACGATCCGAATCCCGGGCGGTTGATGATCGCACCCGCTACGGGAGGCGAACCGGTGGACGTGCTGCCCGGCCTTACCGATGGCGACGTAACCGATCTCGCCTGGCAAGACAACGATACGATTCTATTTCTATCCGACCAGGGCGTCACGTCGGCGCTCTCCACCGTGCGCCGCGAGGGCAAGGATCAACAGCTCCTCATCCCCTACGGCAAGTACGCGTTCGTCGCTCTGAGCCTGTCGAAGGACGGACGGGAGGCCGCGATTCTAAGCGACAGCCCAATGCATCCGATCGAGGTATTTGCCCTCTCTCTGGGCGATGGTGACCCAAGACGGCTGACGGACAACAATCCTTGGCTTTCGGATGTGAACCTCGCGCCGCAGGAAATCGTTACATACAAGGCGCGCGACGGACTTGAGTTGCAGGGGCTGCTGATCCGGCCATTCAATGAAAAGAGTGGCGATCGTTATCCATTGGTGATGGTCGTGCACGGCGGCCCGGAAGCGCATAACCGCCACGAATGGCTGACTCGCTACTCGCAGCCCGGGCAATTGCTGGCGGCGGAAGGGTTCGCTGTATTCTTTCCCAATTATCGCGGCAGCACGGGGCGCGGCGTGGAGTTTTCCAAGATGGGACAGGCTGACTACGCCGGCCAGGAATTCGACGACCTGGTCGACGGCGTCGATCACCTCGTATCGACGGGCCTGGTGGATAGAGCGAAAGTTGGCGTGACCGGTGGGTCGTATGGCGGCTTCGCCTCGGCCTGGTGCGCCACTAAACTCACCGATCACTTTGCCGCCAGCGTGATGTTCGTGGGCATCAGTGATCTGGTGTCGAAGTTCGGTACCACCGACATTCCAAACGAGATGCTGCTGGTGCACTCCCGCAAATTGCCGTGGGAAAGCTGGGATTTCTATCGCCAGCGCAGTCCCATCACCTTCACGCCGGAGGCAAAGACGCCTATCTTGATCTTGCACGGCAAGGACGACCCGCGAGTGCATCCTTCACAATCGATGGAGTTGTATCGCTATTTGAAAACCCTGGGCAAGGTTCCCGTGCGGCTAGTGCTCTACCCAGGCGAGGGCCACGGCAACCGAAAGGCCGCAGCGCGGCAGGATTACGCACTGCGGTTGCTCAACTGGATGAAGCACTATTTGCAGGGGCGGGGCGGTAGCCCGCCACCAGCGGACATCGACTATAGCTCGGTGAAGCCGCCCGATAGCGACAAGGACGAAAAGTCAAACGGCGCTGCGCGGTCCGAACCGAAAGGAGCGGAGTAGCACTTGAGAAACAGGCACTCTCAACCGGATCGAGTTTTCCGAGTTGGCATCCCATTCCCACGGATGTCGTCGGCCAGTCCGCCGCCGCCGCGGCGAGTGCGGCGACGGCGCGGTGTTGGAATCGCGTATCGCAACGAGCGACTAATCGATGAAGTGCCCCTCGCCCGTGAAGTAATACGATTGGGAATCTAGGTTGTCGAACCGACTCGTTTGCTGTGCCTGCGCTTGCGACGCAGCCAGGGCCCGATCAATTTCCTTGCTTGCCAAGTGCGTGGTCTTCAGGTCTTGCGAAATCGCGCTGGTGGCCATCAGCACGAGTTTTGAGTCGGCCTGATTATCCGATTCGAGGCCTTTCACTTGCTGACTGACGCTGGCCAGTTGCTTGTTGATCTCAGCAAGTTGCTTGGCCACACCGGGATTTGTTTTGGCGAACTCAGCCAGCTTCGCATAGGCCTTCTGAGCGTTGGCGACGTTTGCGCGAATCGCCGCGGTGTGTTCGCGTACGACTTCCGCGGGAACGGGCTTGCCAGTGGCTGCCGCGTATTTGCCGAGCATGCGGGCATGGTCGTTCGCATGCATGTTGTACGTCTTGCCAGCAGCTACGTAGTAGAGTTCCGTCCGTTTCGTTGCAGAGGGGTCATCCGCCAAAACCTGCGGTGCGGCCGGGCCGACCGCCATCATCAGAGCGAACACCAGGATTTTGCTCGTGAACATCATGAGTAACTATCTCCTTAATCGACGACTCAGGGGAGGATGACGGTTCAAGGTCACGCAAATGACCCCTTAATTATAGGTCGCACAATCAGGCAACCACACCTAACTACGAACGGCGTCAGACTTTAACCAGCTATTTGCGAACGAATTTCGCGATTGAAAGAAGTTTACATCTGGTGGGCGTCCGGTTCGTCATTTTTTGGCGCCTCTAAGAAATAGGGACGCAGGCATATCAGCCGAAGCGGACGAGTCCGGCGCGCCACCCCGCTCTCCGCTTTTGCTGAGTGCAGGGTGATCCCGATTCCATCGGCCCGCTGGGCCCCTTAAATCGGGGCCGAGCGGGCGCTTTCTTGCCCCGTTCACCTGGATTGTACGGGTTCTCAGGGTTGTCGTGCGGGTGAACATTGCGGGGCGTGCAAACCTTGTTCTAATGGTTTGTCTAGACAAAAGCCGCCGTGGCGGTGCCCCACTTCGCGCCGACGACGGCAGTTCGACCGTGACTTCTATTGCCCAGGCAAGTACTGGACCCAATCTCCATGCCCACTCACGAAGTTCAAAATCAAGTTCCACCGCTAGTAGGTTACAACCTGTTTGGCGGTGACCGAGTGCTTCGCGAGGCCGTGGTGCGGGAAGGCGGGGCGTGGATCGAAGAGCGGGCACTCAAGCTCGGCGCTTCGCTGGGCGGCGAGGAGGCAATCGGGTGGGGCTTTGATGCCAACAACAACCCACCCGTATTGCATACTCATGATTCGCGGGGCCAGCGCATTGACGAAGTGCGTTTTCATCCTGCTTGGCACGATTTGATGCGCCTTTCGGTGGAAAATGGAGTACACAACCTGCCTTGGGCCGAGCCGAGATCGGGTGCGCACGTGGCTCGCGGGACGCTCATGTACCTGGTCGGTCAGAATGAGGCTGGACACAGTTGCCCGATCTCAATGACTTATGCCGCCGTTCCCTCCTTGCGCGTGCAGACGGAGTTGGCGGACGTCTGGGTGCCGAGAATCGCAAGCACTGCATACGACATGCGATTTCTGCCGGCAGATCAGAAGCGAGGCGTGCTGATCGGCATGGCAATGACTGAAAAGCAAGGTGGCTCTGACGTCCGGGCGAACACTTCCCGAGCCGTCGCCGCTGGACAGGGGGGACCCGGCGGCGAGTACCGCCTGACCGGTCACAAATGGTTTTGTTCCGCGCCGATGTGCGACGCGTTTCTGGTGCTGGCCCAGGCTCCGGGCGGATTGTCTTGCTTCTTGCTACCGCGATGGACACCTGATGGTGAGCGCAATCGGTTCTATTTGCAACGGCTCAAGAACAAGCTCGGCAACCGATCGAATGCCTCCAGTGAGATTGAATTCGACGGCGCTTTGGCCACGCTCATCGGCGAAGAAGGTCGGGGCGTGCGAACGATCGTCGAAATGGTCAATCACACGCGGCTCGATTGTACGCTCGGCTCGGCAGGACTTGTGCGACAGGCAGTCGTACAGGCGGTGCATCATGCCCGGCATCGCTCGGCCTTCGGCAAACTGCTCGTCGACCAGCCGCTGATGCAAAACGTTCTGGCAGATTTGTGCCTGGAGTCGGAAGCCGCCACGATTCTGGCCCTCCGGCTGGCCAGGGCCTATGACAGTCAGGACGAAGCCGAAGCACGTTTTCGTCGAATCGCCACGGCCGTCGGCAAATACTGGCTTTGTAAGCGCGGACCAGCGCATGTCGGCGAGGCGCTGGAATGCCTGGGTGGCAACGGCTTCGTCGAGGATTCGATGATGCCGCGGTTGTTCCGCGAGTCCCCGTTGAACTCGATTTGGGAAGGGTCTGGCAACGTGATCTGCCTCGATGTGTTGCGCGATTCGGAATGAGCCAGGTTCGATGGAGTCGCTGTGGGAGGAAATCGATCGTGGCCGTGGTGTCGACCGCCGGCTCGATCATGCGGCCGGTCAACTGCGAGACAATTGGCAGGCGATGGCCGCCGACCCCACCCAGGCGCGCAGGCTCGTCGAACGGATCGCGCTCGTGCTGCAAGGTTCGCTCGTCGTACGTCATTCTCCCGCGGAAGTCGCCGATGCCTTTTGTGCGACGCGGTTGGGGGGCGATTGGGGACGTGCTTTTGGCACGTTGCCCAGCGGCGCGAAACTCGCGGCAATTATCGAACGCAATACGGGCGACGTGGCTGCGGCCTAGCCGGCGGACTTCACCGGATTGGCTCGCACGTATGCCTCGATTGCCTCCATCGCCGGATCGCGGTGAGCGCGCTGCGCCGCCGCGGTGGGTGGCGCATAGAGCAGCGGTGTCATCCAAACCCGATAGTCCATCGGAAATGACGTCTGCCAGGACAGGTCGGAAATGCTGATCGGCCAGCGACTTGCCGGCAGCACGACCTGGACACTTTCGCCGACGAAGTTGGGGGGCGAGGAAGTCGGTTCTCCGACCAGGATGGCCGTCGTGCGGCGTTCAAGTTCGTCGGTGGTGTTTAGCGCCGCCGAGAATGTATCGCGACCGATGATGACGAATAGATTGCCTGGCCGCCGAAATTTGTTCGAGCGCAGAATCCCCTCGATCAGCGGCGGATTGAGAAACGTGTTCCCTCCATTGTTCCAGCGCAGATCAAGCACGAGCCGTTCGACTCCAGGTTCTTCGACTTCGGTGAATAGCGCCTCAAAGTAATTCTTGAATGTCTTGGTTCCATGGCCGATGCCGTTTAACTGACAGTACATCGTTTTGCCAGCGGGCAGCAACTCGTGCCACATCATTTGACTGCGATTCCGGAAGCAATTGGGCACCGGCTTGGTGCATCCGGGTACCGTAAATTGCATTCGCGCGCGACGCGGACCTTCGTCCCGTGGCGACAGGTGCACGGTGCGCCTTTCGCCGGCGGCGTCTTCCACTTCGACAGCCGTTGGACCATCGGGGGGCGTCACCCCCAGTCCCCGGAGGACGGTGAGGGACCGCAATGCCCCGTCGGCCTGCCATTTTTCGGTCATGGGGTTTTCCACCGGCACAATGGCCATCACACGCGTGAGCAGGTCTTCTGCCGATTGGTTCCCGATGGATAAGACCCTCGCTCCCACCAGATCGGCATTTTCGGACGTCGCACCCAGAATATAGAGCCCCTCGGGGTAGACGAAGAATTCGACTGGCAGCAACGGTGTCTCGCGTAGCATCCGCGTGTGGGCGTCGCCAAACAGGCGGATGATTCCCATCATTCGTACATAGATTTCATCGTCCGAAAGTTTAGGAATGTCCCTGTCGAGCTCGGCCGCCGCCCGATCGATCTCTTGCTCCGGCGTGGCTCTGAACGGTGAGAAATGGACGCGTTTCAGTTCGTGTATGGCGAAGTGTAAGTCACGACGAAACCGCTCGTCGCGCGACAACTCGTCGACGTCGTCGACGCCCGCGCACACCAGCTCCTGAAATTGCGGATCCTTGAGTAGTTCATCAAAGCGGCTGATGTGAAACTTGCGGATGTTGCGCAGCCCCTGCGAAAGTGACTTGTGAGTCCACTCGATCGCTTTGTCGTGGTTCTCGAGTCCGGCATACGCGGACGCAAGCAAGTACGCGGCCTCGCCCCGATGCACCCAGCGCGGCGGTGATGGCTGAAATCCGCCGAGTGCACACGATTGTTCGAGTGGGGCAATCGCCGCATTGTAGCGTTTGGCGTTAAGCAATGCTTCGCCGAGCCGATGCCAATACAAACCGTTCGTTGGGTTGAGCTGAACGATCCTCTGATATTCGCTGGCGGCTCGATTCCAATTCCGTGTCAGAAAGTTCGTATCTGCCCGCCGTAGCAGCAGTGGCAAGTCAGCCAGCCCCGCGGGTTGTTTGGAGGGCGACGCGGCGAGGGCCACGTTGGACATCAGCAAGATCAACCCGAATGCAAGGAACCTGGGCATTTCGACGGACCTCCGGCACGGGAGCAAGCTGCGAGTGACGCTGATTTTAACATGCGTCAGGAGGGATTCGCTGGCGGACCACAAATCTTTGGAATGGATTGCGGGCAGCTGCCAGAAAAACGCAGTTCGCCGGGCGAGAGATCGTTTTTCTACGCCGCTCTACGAACGGCTCCTTCTGCCGGGCACATTGCCGGCACGCGACGCCGGTTGGCTGCCTGTTCGAACGGGGCAATCAGATTTCGTTCGAGCCAGCGTGCGGATTTGTTGCCGAACAATCGCAGCAAACGGCGGTACGGCTCGAGCGTCAGGCGGCGGTGAGCGTCGAGCCGGTCCGCTAGCGCTTCGAGTCCCGGGTCGTTGGCGGGCAACTCCCATTTGCGCCGGAAGTGCTCAACCGTTGCCCGATTCCAGAGATCGCTCCACCGCAGTTGAAAGTATTCCAGGTCGGAGGGTTCGAATGGCGGCGGTGCCAAGTGGGTCACTACCGCGCGCGGTTCCAAATAGATGGACTGCCCAGACTTGCGGGTTTGGAGACAGAAGTCGGTGTGCTGCGCGCCGCTCAGCAATTGCTCATCGAGCGGCCCAAGCCGTTCGAAGGCGGACATCCGCACAAGCACGGCTTGAAAACTGACACGGCCAACGGCTTCCCGGCGGAGCGTCGGCGCCAGAGAGGCCAGCAATTGGCCGCGGTGGCGGTCTTGTTCGCGAAAAGCCCGTCGTGGAGGATCACCAACCATGTCGGCCGAGCCGCCGGCTGTGGCGATCCTCGTGCCGAGAGGTTCACCTTCACAGCAAACGGGTCCGACGGCCCAGGCGCCACTGATTGTCCGCGCAGTCCACCAAGGCATCAAGCCAACCTGGAGATACCAGTACGTCGTTGTCAATAAATGCCACGTAACGCGTACGGACGTGCGCGGCCGCCAGATTGCGGGCCTCATTGGGGCTCACGTACCGTTCGGTGCTAATCAGCCGAAAGCCATTTCGGGCGGCGCGTTGTTCGAGAAACTGTCGCACGAGGGGGGGAGATCCGCCGTCAATGTAGATCAACTCCGTCGACGGATTGCTGTCTTCGAGGATGCTGATTAGCGACTGTCGCGCGAGGCTGAAACGCTCGCGAGGCACCACCGCGATCGTCACTCGCTGTGCGGCCATGCGCGGCTCCCGGACCGAGTTTGCGAGGCATCTGACCCTGGCGGGATCAATACGAAGTGTCACGAAAATCTATCGGCCGATGCGGTCTGGGTACGCTAGCGAAAGAGCGGTGAATTGTATCGCCGCGATGCTGTCACGGTGACAGTCGTGCTAGCTTCTCTCGCCTGTCATTATGGCGGGCAAAAGGATTCGAGGTGTCGTGGTTGCGGTCCGATACATACGAAAAGGCCCGCCAGATGCGACGTCTTCCTTCCCCCCCGCCGCTTTAATGCGCACGTTCCCGCCTGAGACAGAATAAGGACGCAAGAATGGAGTCTTGGCGTTATCACCTACTTGCGATTGCAGCTGCAAGTTTCCTTCCCAGCGTAGCCTTGGCACAAGTTCCAGTGCCGGGCACTGGACAGCGGGTTACCGCGGTGGGAGACGACTTTGAGGACCCCGAGTGGACTTACATTTACAACAATCCCAAGAGCAGCGACGAAAACGACAAGCAAAAGCGTTTTCCCTCGGGACGTTCGCAAAACGGTCGCTGGTTTGAAGGCGTAATGCGAGGTCATCCCGACGTCGTCAAACGCGTGCCAACGCCGGACGACGGGCTGCCCGGCAGCGAAGGCGCGCTGCTGATGGTCAGCCGACAGACGGGCGTTCCGGGCCGCTACAGCTTCAAGATGGAGCAGGACGACTTCATCGTGAACACCAGCGCCCGCCTGCGAGGTGCAATTCCGGTGTCGCGCTCGCCCAGCGTCGTTGTACGCGTATATCTGCCGCCTTGGGAAGAGTGGGAGCAACGGACCGGACCAAGCTTCGGTTTTCGTGCTGCCTGTCTCACGCATCACAAAAAGACCGAGAAGCGAAAAGGCCTCTTCGGTGGCAGCACCACGAAGACGGTGTTGGAAACTTACTGGCCTGGCATGTTCATCAATTTCCGAAAGGGGGACGGCGAAAAGCGTCCCGACTCGGCGGTGATGGTCATCCGTGGTGGTTCCACGGGACACGACTTCACTGGTCCCAAGATAGAACAGGTCGGCTGGTGGACACTCGGCATGTCATTCACACCCGACGGTGCCGTCCACTACTTTGCCCGGCCGGGAGTCGAAGACCTGACCTCAAGCGACCGTATCACGTCGCAATATCCGTATAGTTTTCGCGCCGAGCACCTCGACACGTTCTTCTTCAATGTGTGCAGCGGCGACGACGGGCACTGGTCGACCCCCTGGATTATTGACGACGCCGCCCTGTACTATTCCGGGCCCTACGCGCGCAACGCTTCGAGATTATCACGGTAGCTGTAGAGACTTGTCCGCGGCCCAGCGTGGCGATTTTTGCCTGCGACTCCGAACACGGATTTAAAATATCGGCAAAGTCAGCTCGCACGCCACCTGCACGATCCGGTCGCGCCCGTTTTCCTTGGCGCGGTAGAGGGCCATATCGACGTCGTGCAGGAATTCGTGTCGCGAACTGTGTGTCGCGGGGATCGTGGTCGCGATGCCAATGCTGACCGTCACGATTTCGCGCACGCTCGAACGCGTGTGCGGAATTCCCATGGCACGTACCTGTTCTTGGATCGTTCTGGCAACGAACATGGCACCAGTCTCGTCGGTGTTGGGCAGGATTACCGCGAACTCCTCACCACCAAACCGTGCGCAAAAGTCGTTCGGCCGGCGAATGCTGTCTCGGATCGTGCGCCACCGTTCGCAGGCATTCGTCGCCTGCCAAGTGTCCGTATTCGTCGTTGAACGCCTTGAAGAAGTCGGCGTCAATCAGGGCCAGCGATAGCGGCATCTGGGTGCGCTGATGCCGAGGCCATTCCTGGGACAGCGCCACGTCGAAGCGGTGTCGATTGGGAATGCCGGTTAGCCCGTCCGTGGCAGCCTGCAATGCCAACATGGAGTTCGCATCGCGCAGCTCGCGGCGAGCGCCGAATTCCATTTTCTTCAGAACGCTGACGAGCAAAAAGACGCAACTCAATAGCCCCAACAATCCGCTGACCTGGACGATGAAGACGGAGCCCGGCGCAACTCCGTAGGCAATCTCAAGCCCGCGCTTTCGGCATAGGCAAACCAGCAGACCGTTACGGCGCTGACGAATGTCCAGAATGCTCCGGACCGCAGACTCGCCAGTAGCACCGACAGGATCGGCAGCGTGGCGAACCAGATCATCACCGGGGCCCAGATTCCTCCGGTCAGCACTGCGAGTGCCGTGTAGACGTACCAGGCCGCGCCGGTTAACAGGTTACCGCACGTATCGGGCGGAACACCGCGGCGCAGGAGCATCATAATGCCCATTAGGATCGCACCGCCCGAGAGAATGACGTTCGAACAAAGGGGTGCATCAATCGCGGTGTAGATCACGGCAAACACGGGCACCCAAACCATCATCGCCAGGCTGAACGCCAATACGCGTGTAGCCTGAGCAACTTGGTCCGGGTCCCCCTGCGGGGCTTTTGTCAGGAGTCCGCGCTCGAGCGCGCGGAATAGGGGCACGATCTTGACCGGCACGGCAAAACCACTTGAAAATACGAAACCGCGTGAGCTGCCCTAACGGAACCGTAGCACATGTTAGGGGGTGGCAAAAATACCCTTGCCCCGCAGCTTCGTCACGTTCCATAGAACGGGCATCCGGCCGGTTATCGAACGCCGGGTCGGCCGAAAAACCGTCGCATCAGGCGCCACCGGGCGCGTCGTTAGGCGTTATGGGTGGCCAGAGAATCCAGTCGCCGTCGTGCGCGGGATCCGAGGTGGAAGACTCGGAACTACCTTGAGGCAGCGGATCGAATCCGCCCATCGCGTACTCTGGCGGCGATGCGGGTTGACCGGCATCATCGTCTCGATCTTGACCGACGCTGTAGAGCAGCGGTTTGCCGTCGCGAACTTTGTAGTGAAGCGGATCGCCGGTGTAGCGATCGATTGGAACCGCCGGCAACAAATCAGGAACAAGTTGATCCAGACGCTCAGGCCACGCACCGTGTCGACGATGGTACAGCACCAGGGCGATGGCGGTCTCGGCGCCGTTGCGCAGCATGACGGACTTCTCGCCGGCGCTAGTCGCGGCGCCGACTGCCGGTGCGACGATGAACGTCAACATATGCTGCAGCCTGGCCAGGGGGCTACGTTCGCCAATTTGATAGCGTGCATTGGCGGCCGAAATTGCGTTAGGGTCCCATTGCCAGGGTGGTTCCTGCCGCACGGCAATCGATTGATCGAGTAGTTCCGTAAAGAACCGTCGCGCTTCGGCACGGCTGGCAATGAGAGCCGCAATTCCGGGGGCCGCGATTGGTTGGGAAGCAACTTCGTGCGGGTCGGAGAGCTTGGACAAGAGATCTAGCCCCGTACTGGTCATGCGACCGTCGCCCTTTCCGTCATCGGTGTACATCCGCTGGACGACATCGTCAAAAGCCAGTCGTTCCGCTGTGAGATCCAGTCGCAGATTGCCATTGCGATAGCTGGCAAGCGAGTGAGCCAGGTCTCGCAGCTGCGATTCAGACAAAAGTGCGGGGTGTTCCGCGAGAACGCGGCCCAGCGTTTCGACGGTCATGTTAAAAACCGCCAGGCCAACAAGTTGCTCGACAAGGAAGGATTTTGGCTGAAATACCAGCTCCGACATGGCCAGCAGTGCGTTCAAGTCCGAGACGACCGTTTGACTGTCACCGATTTCGGCCGCACGTCGCGCGTCCAACGCCGTTAGACGTGCCAGCGAACGGATCACATTCATGCCCCCCAGGTTGGCGTTAATAAGCAGCTGATTCTCGTTGGCCGCGGGGCTCTGCGAATCGATGGCCCACTCGGCGTTGGCCGCTTGCGCCGCGGCTACATCACTTGGGTTTCCAATCAGATACCCAAAGTGTTTTCGATTTGCCGCCTCGCGGACTTTTTGGACTGCATTTCCGTGGTGCTCTAGAATTGCCATCAATTCTGGCCAATCGGAGTCGGCCGGTCCGTGCGCATATCCCTCCGCTAGCGTGTCGTTTTCTGCTTGCGAGAGTTGGAGGCCGGCCGCGCGATACAGAGGCCATGCGGCCTCGTCGCTAGCGACTTTGCGTGCCTGATTGATTTCGTGCCAAAAGTTGTGCTCGATGGATGGCGTTGCGAGCCAGAGTCGCAGCGCCAGCACACCGTAAACCATCGCCGCGAAGACAAACAAGGCCCAGAGCAAACGCGATACAAACCACCTTATTTGCCAAGTGAGTGGACGCTGACGTCGCTTCGCTTTTCGGATCAAGCGAGCCGACTGTTCCACGCTGCCGAAGTCGGCGATCAGCTGGTCCACCCCTCGACCCGCTGCGAGTCCGTCGGCAAAATGCGCGACGAGTTCCCGGGCAACGTCCAGTTTTTCGCCGCGCCAGAGCTTTGTTTTCCGCACCACGGCGAGTATTACGCCGCCGACGGCCGCCGGAAGGTCCGCACGGGCAATCTCCGCCCGGACATCGTATCGGCCGGTCATGCGCGCCCTGACAATGTCGGTCAGCGGTGTATGGTAAGCGCGAACCAGCCAACCCGACGGAGACGGATCAAACTCGTAGGAGCGTTCCATGGTCGAGGTGCCCTTATGGAGGAGACTCGTTTTAGCTGGCCGCACCACCGAGCATTGGCTTCAAAATGCCCAAGCCACGCATGGCTTTTTCGACCGACTGCCATTGCCGCACGTCATGCGCGAGTCGTCTTCGCCCCTTCGGAGTGAGGGCGTAATATTTCCGTGGCCGGGTACTGCCGTCGTCGTCGCGCCATTCAGCGCGCACATGCCCCTGTGCTTCGAGATTGTAGAGCAACGGATAGAGAGTCGATTGGCCCATGGCCAGCACGCCGTCGGAGGATCTGGCCAACATCTCGACCAATTCGTATCCATACTTGGGCCCGGCCTCAAGTAGCTTGAGGACCGCGACGGGACCCGCGCCGCGCATTAGTTCACGTTCGATTCGCACGTCCACCTCCTCCAAGGGCAAGTACGGCTCGCATACTATGTGTAGCATAGTATATGTCGCGCCGCCTGTCAACGGCCCCGATCGCCATTGCAGCGGTCGACACCGGCCAAGAGGCCGGGTACGGCACTTGCTTCCGTGTGGCGATGTGCGACACTCGAAATAGCGGGGTGCGCGAGGCAACGCCGCGGCGTTGAGAGAAGTGGGAAGTTCCAGCGGCGGAGCGCAAATGTCAATTCCGGACGAGTCAATTGCAACCGCGATGCGCTTGCACCAGGGAGGAAACCTGGCGGAGGCCGAGGCCCTGTATCGCCAGGTTCTGGTCGAACAACCAGGGCATCCCGATGCGCTACATCTGTTGGGTTTGATTGCCCACCAGCGCGGAAGGCATGAGGAGGCGATCCATATCATTCGGCAGGCAATTGACGCACGGCCTGCCAATCCGGTGTTTCACTGCAATCTCGGGGAAGCCTATCGTGCGCTGGGCCGGCTGACCGAGGCTCGAGCCAGCTTTCAGCAGGCTGTGTCGATGGCTCCTAATTTTGCGGCCGCCCACTACAACCTAGGGCTGGCCTGCAGTCAATCGGAACCTTCCGTCGCGGCAGGGCATCTTGAACGGGCGATCAAGCTGGCACCGCTGCACGCCCAGGCGCATCACGCGCTGGGAAATGTTCTGCGGCAGCTGCGGCGACCCAATGACGCGCTGGCCGCCTATCGCCGAGCCGTGGAGTTGCAGCCGGGTTTGATCGACGCGGCTTGCAGTCTGAGCACGCTACTAGTCGAACTCGGACGCGTGGACGATGCAATCGCTCTCTTGACAGAGGCCGTGGAGCAGGCACCGCATTCCGCGCTGGTGCATTTTTCCATGGGAGTTGCGTACCGAGCAGCGGAGAATTGGGACCGCGCCGCGGCATGCTTTCGCGAGGCAGTGCGGTTGGCCCCCCAATTTGTCGAAGCACGCTCGAATCTTGCAAACATCTTGAGGGTCCAGGACGACATTGAGGGGGCGTCGGCCGAGTATCACAGGCTACTCGAATTGCAACCAAATCACGTCGAGACGTTACTTAACTGCGGGAGTCTGCTGCAAGAGTATGGTTGCTTCGCCGAGTCGCTATCTTACCTCGAGCGCGCGCTGCGAGTTCGGCCTGACGCCGCGGTGGCCCACTATCAGCGGGCCGTCGCGCTGCAAAAATTGGACCGCACGCGGGAAGCGGTCGTGGCACTTCATGAGGCTTTGCGTTTTCAACCGAACTATCCCGACGCGTACGCCCGACTTGCGGAGATCTTCAACCTCAATGGTCAGCCGGACGAGGTGCTTCGCTATTGTCAAGAAGGTGTCGCTGCGGGTGCAGTCAGCCCGATGCTGTACTATGCGATGGCGCTCTCATTCCATTCGCAAGGGCGCGGCCGCGAAGCGATCGACAGTTACCGTCGGTGGTGCGAGCTGGTTCCGCAAGACGCGCGACCGCATAGCGACGTGCTCTATGTTTTGAACTTCGAGCCCGACGTCGATCCGCAAGAGCTTTTCGAACAGCACCTCCAGTGGGCGCGCCGTTTTGCCGAGCCGCTGACGGCCCAAGCCGCACCGCACGACAATGATCCGACGCCGGATCGGCGGCTGCGTGTCGGTTACGTCTCGCCGCACTTCCGTCAACACGCGGTCAACTTTTTTACCGAGCCGATTCTGCTGGCACACGACCACGAACAATTCGAAATCTATTGTTACAGTTCGGTCGCCCAACCGGATGACGTGACGGCACGGCTTGAGGCGTCAGTCGATCATTGGCGCGACGTGTGCCGCGAGAGCGACGAAGCAGTTGCCCAGCTGGTCCGTGACGATCGGATTGACATCCTGGTTGATTTGTCGGGCCACATGGGTGTGAATCGGCTGCTCACATTCGCCCGCAAGCCCGCGCCGATTCAAGTCACGTACATCGGCTATCAAAATACGACCGGCATGTCGGCGATGGACTACCGCCTGACCGACGAGCGAGCCGATCCACCCGGCGAGACAGACCAGTTCTATACGGAGCAACTGGTTCGCCTGCCACGGTCGTATTTTTGCTACCAGCCAGCGCCGGCTCCTGACGTCTCACCGTCTCCGGCGATTGCAAATGGCTGGGTGACGTTTGGTTCCTTCAACAACTATGCCAAGGTGACGCCCAGGGTGGTTGACGCCTGGTTGGAGATCCTCTCACGTGTCCCGCGGTCGAGGATCATCGTGCTGGCGTATTCGCCTGGTTATCTCGAACGTCACTGGCACGCGCTTGCCGAGCGCAAGGGAATTTCGGCCGACCGCATCGAACTCGTGAATCGCCGTCCTCGAGAGGATTACTTGCGGCTTATCGAACGGACGGACATTGCCTTGGACCCCTTTCCGGCCAACGGCCACACAACGACGTGCGATGCGATTTGGATGGGCGTGCCGATTGTGATGCTCGAAGGTCGCGTCTACATCAGCCGATACGGCGGCACTGCGCTCGCGCACGTCGGGCTGGAAGATCTCATCGGAAAGTCCGTCGACGAGTACATTGACATCGCCGCGAGACTTGCGGGCGACCTCAAGCGGCTGGCATCGCTCAGACAAACTTTACGCCAGACGTTCTCCGAGTCAGTTCTGACGGATGCCGACGGTTTCACTCGCAACCTGGAAGCGGTGTACCGCCAAATGTGGCACCGCTGGTGTCGCGACAAGGGAGTGGAAATCGTTACCAGGTGACCCCAGGACGTCGGATCAGTCGCCTGCGCGGCGCAGCCGGGCCGGATTGAAAGTCGCGTCGGTCAGGCCAACATTGAGCTTCAGGTTGGTGTAAGTGTATTCGGCAATCAGTGGAGCGGAACTGCTTTCGTTCTTGGGCCAGCCCGAGTAGTCCACTCGCACCGGTGCATGCAAGGCGTCGTCGACAAATACGTTGGCGATGTGAAAGTCGAGGCCCCGCATCGGCTGCGGATGCATGATCCGGATGACCGTGCAGGGGCGGTTATTGATCTTGGCGCCCGCGATGCGTTCGGCCTGTGTGTTGTTTCCGAGCGGATCGACCTGTTGGTGTCGCTCGAGCACGTGAATCATGTGGCCCAGCAGCCGGTTGAAGCCGATTTCAGTAACCGGAACCAGCGTTTCCTCGCGAGCTGCTTCGCTTGCGGGATCGATTTTTGCCAGCACGTATTCGAAATGCTTGCCTCCGTTGCGAACGAGCATTTTCCCGTCATTTTGCCCTTCGACGAAGATCACGTTCCGGTCGACGACCGACTTGGGCGCGAGGAAATGCAGGTAGATCGACAGTGGCTGAATGACGCGACCGTCTTGATAAGTTCCTTCGCGCACTTCCATGTCGATGAAGTGCATGTCCTGCAAGAAGCCGCTAATCCGTTCCCGCTTAACCAAGCGACAGCTAAAATCTCGCACGGTCTGGCCGAGAAACTTTTGCTCGCGTCGTGCGTAGGCAATCACCGGTGACAGTGGGTGGTCGGCCGCGGGCGGTTCAAGAGTATCTGGCCGGTAGTTCGAGACGCTCGAAGTGGGCCGCTGGTTAACGGTGGCTACCTGTGCTTGTGCGGGATAGCACGCGACCAGCAAACTCGTGCCGATGAGAACGACCACCACCGTCCGTTTGACGGTGCTGAGGAGACGAGGCATCTCAAATGTCCTTGGCGACAATTGACACGGCCGCCCTGAACAGGGCAGACCAGACAGGTTCGTACAAAGAGCGAACAAGTATTGCGTACGAACCCAATGCGGGCAAATGGAGTCCCGGAAAAACGCTGGAAAGGTGGCTTGCCTAGGAACCATAAGCCGCCTAATCCCCGCGATACGAAAAGTTGCCGGGAAAGCTTGCGCCGCACTGGGAATTCTAGGAAGAGGTGCGTCGACGGACTAGCGCCTTCCCTAATCGCTCATTCATCATCTCCGTGGTGCCATCGGTAAAGCAGGCAGTCTTGGCTGCCACCAAATGACGCATGAGAGGATAGTTGGTTTGCAGTCCGTTGGCTCCCAACGCTTGAATGCAAGCAGACAGATGGGCCACCGTCTTGTCACCGGCGAACTTCTTGGCTGCTGCCGAGGCTTCTTCCGCGTCGTGGCCATTGTCGATCAGGTGCGCCGCTCGGTAGCAGAGAAGCCGCAGGGCGGCCAAATCGTTGGCCGCATCGACGAGCGACCAACGCAAACCCTGAAACTCAATCACGGCTTTTCCGAAAGCCTGACGCCTGGCCGCGTAGCGGACTGCCACGTCGAGCGCCGCATCGAGCATTCCAGCGCACATTGCCGCCACGTAGCAGCGAGCCCCGTTGATTCGGGCCAGCGAATTTCGAAACGCCTCTCCAGGCGGGTCGATTACGGCCTCGTGTGGCGCCAGGTAATCTTGAAGCCTGAAACCGCCAACGCCGATCGCATGTGTGCCTTGCAGCTCCAAAGCGGGCTCGCGCGTGAAGCCGTCGCGATCGGACTCAACCAGCACGAGCGCAAGGCCCTGGGCACCAGCCGCAGGATCGGTTTGGACAAGCGTTAGCAACACATCGGCCACGTCGGCATTGGTGATCCAACTTTTGGCACCCACCAGCCGCCAGCCTTGGGGCGTTGGCGCCGCGGTAGTGGTCAGATGCCCCAGATCGCTGCCGTGATCTGGTTCGGTATAGGCCGCGCAGCCGACCAACTCTCCGCTCAGCATTCTCGGCAATAGCCGCTCGCGGTGTGACGTTGCCGTCCGAGCGACGCGCACCAGGGCATTGTGGTGATTGACCAGCGAAAAGGCAAAGCCGAAATCGTGCTTCGCCAGTTCCTCGGCAACGCGTAGTTTGGTCGAGAACCGTAGCTGATCGCCCCCGAAAGCCTTGGGTAGCTCAATCGACGCCAACCCCGCCGCGCACGCCGCCCGCAAGGTCTCCAGCGGCATTCGGCGTTCGCGCTCCCAAATTGCCGCCTGCGGCGCGACCACTAATCGGGCGAACTGGCGAGCGCGATCGACGGTCGCTCGCTCCTGGTCAGTGAGCGAAGCATCGAACTCATGCTCAATCGGGTCGGTCGACATCCGTGGAATTCGTTGCCTGAGTGCCCTGATCGAGAATCGAGGTCTGGATCAGTTTGATGTGCTCAAGATTGCTTCCATAGAGAAGCGGCATTTCCGTCTGCGCATGTACCTCGATCTTGGTCGCGGAGCTTCCGTCTCCAAAGATATCCAGGTACCACGGCCCTGTGCCGGGTGCAAGCGAAATCTCGGCGGTCTCCCCCGAGACCAGCCAGTGCTCTGTCTTGGTTCCATCTTGGGGCGTGACCGAAACACAAGAGCCGTGGTGCGTTCCGTAGGCGGTGAACCGCAAGGTCGTTGGAAAGTCGGAGAGCGGCACAAGCCAACCGCGCGACAGGCTGCAGCAGTAGGTCACCGGCTCCGTCCAGCTGTCAATCTTGACATTGTTAAGTACCTGGCATTCCGGCAGGCCGCCGGCCAGACCCTGATAGATGCCGATGCCGTGCGAACCATAGGACAGCGTATGCAGGCCTGGCGATTTTGGGCCGTCGTATTGTTCGCGGGTGACAAGCCAGGACGACGGGCGTTCGATGCGTCGGCCGCCTCCCTTGGTCATGGCCATTCGCGGTTCGTCCCACAGGCGCCGGTGGTCGGGGCCGTAAAGCGCCAGACTGGTAGCGGCCAGGTCGCCGGCGATCAGGCGGGAAGCGTCCACGGTCAACTTGTGCGACGTTTGTTCGGACTCGGACCTGGGCACCAGGATGAGCACGCGCGTGCCGCGGGCCGCGATATCTTCCGCGTTGTCGAATCGAGTGATTGAACACAAGTACTGACCCGGCTCCGGTGGTGACTTGGGAATTCCCAGACCCGAATCGCGTAGTGCCCTGGCAAAGCGGTGCCATTGTAAAGCGAAGTATCCATCGCCGATGGGCCCTGGGGCGAGTCCGTAGTCTTGCCACCGACCGGTTTTGTCCTGGAGCAGCGTGCGGCGGACGCGATCGAGCGTGCCGGCGTGCCGAAGCAGGTGTTTCGTATCTCCGGTGATTTGCCAGGCCGTGGCACTGAGGGCCAGGGTCCAGATGCTTTCATTGTTCATCTGCAGTTTGTCGGCCGAGCGAACGATAAAATCGCGCAACTGTTGATGGTCCGGAAACATTTCGTATGCACGCGAAACCCAGGTGGAATTCCAGAGAGGCCCCGGATGTTGTTGTTCGAGCGGCAAGCCGATCAGACCGAAGTTCTTTCCGCTACCAAAGAGCATGCCCTTGATTGCGGCCAGGGTTTTTTCGTCGGGCGCGTACTCGTAAAGGTTTAGGGCTTGGACGAACGTGTGGTTGATTTCGCGCCGCGTGCCGCTGGTGGGAAAACGGACATTCTCCCGCCAGAGGTCGTAGCCGTCTTTGCACCAGCGATCGGCGTCCAACAGCCAGGCGAAGAGCAAGGCCGAAGGGTCTGGAAAATGGGCTGCCAGGGAGGCGTCAACGTCGCCCGCGTCCATGCCGTAGCCGCGACTTCCCCAGGGAACCAAGGCCTTACAATGGTAGAGGGCTCCCGGAAAGTGGTACTTGATGCCTGGCCGCCGCTGGGGATCGTCGGGATCAGTCTGGTACCACTGCTTGTCGTATCGAACCTGGCCAATGCTCGCGTAGTTGTCAGTGCACAATCGCGCGATTTCCAAAAGACGAGGATCGCCGTTGAGCCCCCACACCTGCCACAGCGTCGTGCACTGCTGGTAGTGGTTGTTGTTCCAGACTCGATGCAGTGAAGGCCGACCGACACGCACGCCGTCGACCTTGTAGTCCATGATCTCAAAGTGGTGTAGATTTCCGTAGATCGCCCACCCGTAGTCGCCGTAGCGAGGAATCGACCGGACGGTTCCCAGCAATCCACGGACCACCACGTGCTCCATCTCGGCGAATTGGCTCGTGGCACCCAGCGTGGGGCCAAACACGCCGCTGGCGGCAATGGTTTGCGGACTGACCCGAGCAATCGGACTTTGCAAATAGAGCAGCTGGAGCTTGTCGAGATAATCGCGTGTCTCGTCCGCCGATGAACCCGTCGGCGTGATCGCCAGGGCAAACGAATTGTGCATCGACACGCCCTGCATATTGCCGGCGCGGGCGAACTCCGGCTTGCATTCGGTCGTGTCCTTCTGCCGCTCGAGCACTTGGAAATACTCATCGGGCAAGTTCGAGTCGAGCAGCTTTCCGGTATGGAAACACTTGAATTTGTAGACACTGTTCAGACGCGTGGCGGTGGGGTCAGGCGGCGCCAGGTCCCCGTGTTTAGGCCAGGCGTAGTAAACCAGTTCGTCGGGAGACAACTTGACTTCCTTGGGGCATTTCTGCCAGAAGTCCTTGGTCAACAGCGTCAACTGGTGATCGCTCACCGCGGTGCTGAACCAGCCGGCACAACGTTCATAATCACCCTGATGGCGAATATCGCGATCGGCGTCGGGGCCTACCTGAGCGATACGATAGAGCCGATCATCGGTGAGCTGCGCGAGATACGCGGCCCGCAGTTTGGCGTGAAACCGCCCTCGGTGCGTCGAAGAGGAAAACTCCGTGGCCCCTGCGGGCACGAACTTGAACGCCAACTCGGCGACTGTGTGCTGCTTCATGTCGTCGGAAAAGGTCGTGGCGTGGTCGATCTTGACGATCGATGAACCCGCATAGGCGATGATGCGTGTCGTGAAACGGCAGAACGCGTCGTCGCGTGGTTCGGGTGTCTGATACCAGCCGGTCGCTTTGATGATGACCATCGCCGCGCCTTGTTGTTCGACCACGATTTCAGCATCGCGGTCGTGTTTGGCATGCCACACCGTGCCGTCGCCGTCGATGACGTAGGGTCCTCCTTCGCCGCGCAGGATAGGCTTTCCTCCCTGTTCAAGCAGGGAGATCCCGACGAAGGGTCGCGGAATTAGCAACCGCGTCGTGCCTGTATCGATGTGGATTCCGTCGGCGTCGTCACGCACTGTAAGCGGCGAATCAGGAATGTTCGGCGGTTGGTCGGCACGTACGAATTCATAGTTGGCCGGTTGGCCTGCGGCGTAGTTGAACGTGCCGTGAGCATGGATCCACTTGGGTGAGCCATCTGGCCAACGGGCCGCCACTTCGAATTGAGCCCGCATGGGCTTGCCGTTTTCCAACAGCATCAAATGCTGATCGGCTTGGACCCAGCCCTGCGGTGTCGTGATCGTCGCGTGCGTCGGCCAGGCCGCATCGGGAAGGGCCGTTTGCGGGTAAAGATAAACAGGCAGGTTGCCCAGGACAAAGGCAGCCAGCAGTGCCGAATGCATCGCGGAAGAGCCTCGAGGGAGGGGGGCGGCGAGTATTCTCTACCTTTTAGTTTACTCCCCCCATCAGGCGATGGTTCACTTGAAGTGCGGAGTTTGCCTTCCGCAATTTACAAATTGTCGAGCGCTGGTAGGGGAAATTCAGCCGACGGTACGTGCTGCTGCCGCATGATTTCAGCCATTTTCTGTACAATGTCCGGATATTCGGCGGCGACATCCTTCGATTCGCCGATGTCATCCGCCAGATTGTAAAGGTGGACTGTCAGGTCCGGTTTGGACTGCTTGCCACGGGGCCTTAGGTTTTGTCGCACGGCCTTCCAGTCACCCGTCCGTAGCGACTGCTGCCCGCCATACTCGGGGAATTCGCGGTACAGAAACGGCCGCGCCGGTTGTGACTCACCTAGCAGCGTGGGGGCCATGTTGATGCCGTCCAACCCGGCGGGAGTGCCATCCTTCGCGCCGATTAACGCCAGGATTGTCGGCAGCCAGTCCTCAAAGCCGCTTACCCGATCCGACGTCACACCGGCGGGAACGTGTCCTTTCCATTTCACGATGCACGGCACGCGAATGCCGCCCTCATACAGCGAACCCTTGCGACCACGAAGTGGTCCGGCTGAATCGAAGAATTCACTATCGGTGCCACCTAGTTCGTCGTAAAGCGGTCCGTTGTCGGAGCTGAAAATGATGATCGTGTCATCGTCCAGGCCAAGGTCATGAATGAGATCGATGATCCGGTCCATGTCGCGGTCCATCCGCGTGACCATGGCGGCGTAGGCCGCGCGCGGTTCGCGGTGCGGCAGGTACCGTCGGTCTCCCACGTAGGGTTTGTCATCGAACTTACCGCGGTACTCGGCCAGCGAGTCTTCCGGCACTTGCAGCGCCAAGTGTGGCACCGTCGTCGGAACGTACAAGAAGAACGGCTCGTTTCTATGCTGGCGGACGAATTCGAGGGCCTGCGCTCCGATCAGGTCTGGCGCGTAATCCGGCCCGCTGAATGGTTTGTAGCTTGCCGGGTCATTGGGGTCCGCCCCTGGCGGCAAGGCCTGATGCGCGGAGAAATCGGCATTCCTTAGATCGAATCGCGTATCGTCACTCCAGAGATACTTGGGATAGTAATTGTGGGCTTTCGCCTGGCAAAGGTAGCCGAAGAACCGATCGAAGCCTTGACGTGCCGGTGTCGAATATCCGCCCGGCGGTCCTAACCCCCATTTGCCGAAGCCGCCTGTGGCATATCCCTGCGTCTTAAGCAGCTTGGCTAGAGTGACCGTGCTGGCCGGCATCGGCATTTGCCCCTCGGGCGGAACGCTCTCGTTGTCGCGAATGAACGCATGTCCCGGGTGCAAGCCCGTCATCAACACGCACCGCGAGGGAGCGCAGACCGCATTGCCGCTATAGTGCTGTGTAAGCCGCATTCCCTCGGCCGCGAGACGGTCCAAATTCGGCGTGTGAATCTTGGTTTGTCCGAACGAACCAAGATCTCCGTAACCCAGATCATCGGCCAATAGAAACACAACGTTTGGCGGTCGCATTGCGTCCGCAGCCTGCACGGCGGCAGTCAGGATTCCAACCAGAGCGATTGCTCCAACGACGGCGCGAACTGTAATCGGCAGGTGCGAACGCGGCATCTGGTTCAGTCCTTATGATTGCGGATCGATGAGGTTGCTTTGCGCACAGTATGGAGGGCGAATGCGGCCGGATCAATCGCCAGCAGCGGATTTCGGAAAACCCTCGAGTCCCTCGTCGAGTTGCACCCCGAAACTATTGAGTGCCATCGAGACCAAATTGTATTGACCGACCGTGAATACCAGGTCCATCATTTGATTCTGGTCGTACGTTTTCCGGAGTGCCTGCCACGTAGACTCGCTGACGCAAGCGTCTTCGTGCAGCTCGTCGGTGGCGCGGAGCAGCAGTCGATCGTGCTGACTGATTCCCTCCGTTTCAGGACCGAGCCGAATGTGCTCCATGTCCTTGTCCGTGAGCCCCGTCCGCTTGCCGAGTCGCACGTGTTGCGCCCATTCGTATTCGGCCCGACACAGCCAGCCAATCCGCAGGATGAGGATCTCGCGGTCGCGTGGCGGCAGCGAGTTCTCAGAAAGTACATGCGTGGCAAACACGAGCCAGTCGCGGGCCAGCTCTGGGTGGTTCGCCATTGTAGCGAACACGTTGTAGATGCGACCCGAACGGACCAGTCCCGACAGAACTGCCTGCTGGTCCGGTGTGGCGTTCTCCAACGTCAACGGCGCAATGCGAGGCTTTTTGGGTCGGCGTGCAGCTTGGTCGGGTTGCCTCATCTCTTCGGTCACGGTATTGCCTCGCTGTAGAAGTGTGGAGTCAGTTTTTAGGGATGAACTTACGCGAACGACGAACGCCGTGCGGGAGAGCGGCGTCTCTAGTTTATCGAGCTTTTTGCTACTCGCACCGAGGCCGTGTCAGTCTGTCCCCGTCGAGGCCGTCTAGACCGGCGTACCCGGGTTCCTCAGCGACTATCGCTAGCCGCCAGGCGGTGTGCAGAAGTGCGCCCATGGTTTCACCGAAACTTTAACCGGCCCCCCCGCGACAACGGCAGCTTTTCCCGCCAGTGGCCTGTCGAAACCAGGAACCGAGGGTGCTATGATCCAAACCGTTCCTAGGACTTCGGCGATATTCTAAGCGAGGCGCAACCATGCGTAAATCAATTCCGCTGCTCGGCACTCTGTTCTGCTCCATCCTGTTGCTCGCCGTGGCGCGGGCTGATTCGACTCGGCAATCAGCCCAGACGCTCGAAACAAAGGTTCCGGTCAAACTCAACTATTTGCTCTACCTTCCGAAGGACTACGACCAGCAGGAGTCGTGGCCACTGGTCGTCTTTCTACACGGAGCGGGCGAGCGGGGGGACGACTTGGAACTCGTCAAGAAACATGGTCCACCGAAATTGATCGACGAAGGCAAGGATTTCCCAGCGATCATCGTCAGTCCGCAGTGCAAGCGGGGAGGCTGGTGGCAGAACCAGTTACTCGAACTCACAGCTTTGATCGACGATATCGAATCGAAGTACAAGGTCGATAAGAGCCGTGTTTACTTGACCGGCTTGAGCATGGGCGGTTTTGGTAGTTGGGCCCTGGCTGCTTACACTCCGGACCGTTTTGCGGCTGTGATTCCGATTTGTGGCGGCGGCGAACGGCTAGCGGCGATGGCCCTGGCGAAAACGCCTGTTTGGGTGTTTCACGGCGCCAAGGACCCGGTCGTGCCACTCGAACGATCCGAGTCCATGGTCGAAGCACTCAAGCGCTTCAAGGGAAACGTGCAGTTCACTGTCTATCCTGACGCATTGCACGACTCGTGGACCGAGACCTACGACAATCCCGACGTCTGGAAATGGCTGTTCGAGCAGCAGCGCTCGCCAGCGAAGGACGAGACGTAGGACTGACGCCATGGACTTGCAAATAGAAGGGCACGTGGCCACCATTGTCGGCGGTGCGGATGGTATCGGACTGGCGATCGCACGCGAGTTTGTTTCTGAAGGTTCCACCGTCGCACTTGTTGATCGCGACCGGCGCGTCGGTCAAGTCGCAGAACAGCTTTCCGCCGAAAGTCGACGGCCGGTGGCCGGCTTCGTGGCAGACATCACCGATCTGTCGGCAGTGGAAGACGCCGTAACCAACATCGTCCGGCAATTCGGCCGGTGCAATCACGTCGTTCATGCCGCGGCGATAGGCAGCGGCAAGCGAGGCTTTCCATTTTGGAATCTCCAGCCGGCCGATTGGCCGCGTGTGCTGGAGGTAAATCTGGTGGGCGCGGTCAATGTCGCTCACGCTTTTCGCCAACCGTTGATCGATGCCGACTTCGGCTCCCTGTTGCTGCTGGCAAGCGTGGCCGGTCAGATTGGTTCGCAAACCGACCCGCCATACAGCGCCTCAAAGGCCGGTCTGATCAACTTCGGGCAGTGCGCTGCTCGCGATTTCGCCCCGCACGGCGTGCGGGTGAACATGCTTTGCCCGGGCATGGTGAAGACCTCGCTCAACCGACTCACATACGAAGCTTGGGCCGCGCAACAATCGGGTGCAGACGTGCCCGATTACGATGCCTGGGCCGCCGATAAGATCCGACAGTTGGTGCCGCTGAATCGCTGGCAGCAACCGGAGGACATTGCCGCAATGGCCGTCTTTCTGGCTTCTCCGCGGGCAGGGAGTGTAACCGGCCAAACGATCAACGTCGACGGTGGATTCGTAATGCACTGGTGACCGCCGCTTATGTCGGTCATGGAAACGGAACCGGCCAAATTGGGAATCCGGAATGCCCGCGACATCAGGCCTCCGACTTGGGTGAAACCCGTGGAACTCAGCTTGACTCGGTTCCGGTCGGCCCATAGCTTTTATGGTATGCGAAAACGAGATGCAGGGCAGCCGAAAGGGCTTCCAATGCGAGTATCTTCCCGTACCAGAACTGCAACCCGTCGGTCGTTATCGCGCGTCCGCCTGAAGCGCTTGGGACTGACGGCAGTTGTGGCCGTCTGCAAGGCGGCGCTCGTTTTGGCGATGCTGGAGGCAGCTGGGCAACCGCTCGAATCGAGCGCCGAGGCCTGCGAATCGCTTGCCCTTGAACTCGAATTGGCCAATCCGTTGGAAGGCCAAATCCCTTCTTCGCGCAATGAATTGGCCAGCAACCTGGCAGTACGCTGTCTGGGCCGAGCGCGCGGCTCAGTCGGCAACCCCGCAGCGCGAGGTGTTGCGACCACTCGCGCCGATGGGCATCGCTTGCCAAATGGGCTGTGCGCCCCGATGCAGTGTTAGGCTGCACCTTCTGACACGGACTTCTTGCGATCCCCGCATTGTTCTGTACTGCGCAGATCGCTATTTGAATGATGTGTTCGATCGCAACCAGTGCCAGCGAGGATTTGCTCTTAGTTGCCGTTGCTCTCAGGACACTGGCGTCCAGGGCGGGGGCTTGTGAGGAGCCCGCAATGCCTGTGATGCTCGTTGGTGCCGGTCGATCTCAGGGCTCGCGATTGGGGCGGTGCGAATGCAGAACGACGGCATCTAGTCATTGAGGGAAAATCGTTATGCCTAACAACCAAGCCGCGAGTCTCTCGGGGTCTCTTTATCGCGACCTTTCGGCGGCATTTGTCGTCTTTGTCGTATCTCTGCCGTTGTGCCTCGGAATCGCCTTGGCATCTGGTGCGCCTTTGTTCTCTGGTATTCTTTCAGGAATCATCGGCGGCGTCCTGGTGGGCTTGTTGAGCGGCTCACAAACGAGCGTTAGTGGCCCGGGCAACAGCATGATGGCGGTTGCGGCCGCACAAATCGCGGCCTTGGGTTCGTTCGAGTCGTTTCTTCTGGCTGTGGTCATCGCAGGCGGCATGCAAGTCGCACTTGGCATCGCCCGCGCCGGGTCGGTTTCAGCGTTCATCCCGTCCAGCGTCATCAAAGGTCTGTTGGCGGCAATCGGCATCATCCTCGTGATGAAGCAGATTCCGCACCTGTTGGGACATGACGCCGACCCGGAAGGCGAAATGTCCTTCTTCCAACCGGACCAGGAAACCACGTTTTCAGAACTTGGCAATCTGTTGGGCGACATCCATCCTGGAGCAGCGGTGGTCGGAATAGCATCGGTCTTGTTGTTGATCTTGTGGGACCGCTTTAAGCCACTGAAGCAATCGATTATTCCCTCGCAACTCGTCGTCGTTTTATTGGGTGTTGGCATAAGCCAAGCGATGTTAGAGATGGGCGGGAGGTGGACCATCGGCCCCAGTCACCTAGTGCAAGTGCCGATCGCTGAGTCGCTTGGTGGCGTGCTCGACTTCTTTCGTTTTCCCGACTTTTCGGCTTGGAACACTCCCGCCGTCTATCGCGCGGCTCTCACGATTGCCATGGTCGCGTCGTTGGAATCGTTGTTGAGCTTGGAGGCGGCCGATCGCATCGACCCAAGAAAACGCACCTCGCCTCCCAGCCGCGAGCTTTGCGCACAAGGAGTTGGCAATATGGCAGCCGGCCTGCTGGGGGGCATTCCGGTTACCTCGGTCATCGTTCGTAGCTCGATTAATATCAACGCCGGGTCGCAATCCAAGCTGGCGACGATCCTCCATGGTTTCTTATTGCTGGTAAGCGTGGCGCTGTTTCCCACGTTGCTGAACAAGGTACCGCTGTCCTGTCTGGCGGCCATCCTGCTTGTCGCCGGTTTCAAGCTGGCCAGCCCCAGCGTGTTTCAGCAAATGTGGCGTCAAGGGCGCTATCAGTTTCTGCCATTCGTCCTGACTGTGGCCGCCATTGTGCTCACGGACCTGCTGGTCGGCGTCTTAATTGGCTTGGCGGCGGCCATCAGCTTCATCCTAAATAGCAACTTGCGCCGCCCGCTCAGGCGGTTTGTTGAGCGGCATCTTGGCGGCGACGTGTTGCACATCGAACTGGCGAATCAGGTCAGCTTCTTGAATCGCGCGGTTTTGAACCGCGTGCTTAACGAGGTGCCGCGTGGCGGACACGTGCTGCTCGACGCGCAGAACACAGACTACATTGATCCGGACGTCCTTGACTTGATCCGCGATTTCAAGCAGCACGTCGCTCCGGCTCGGGGCGTGGAAGTTAGCTTCCGAGGGTTCCGCGAGAAATACCGATTCAAGGACCGGATTCAGTACGTTGACTACTCGACTCGCGAATTGCAAGCGTCGCTCACACCGGCGCAGGTGCTCACGATTCTCAAGGAGGGGCATCACCGCTTCCGGACCGGCCAACGGCTGACCCGCGACCTCGGCCGCCAGGTAAGCGCCACGGCCGAGGAGCAGCACCCGCTCGCCATGGTGCTCAGCTGCATCGACTCTCGCACGCCGGCGGAGTTGATCTTCGACCTCGGCGTGGGAGACATCTTTGTCGTTCGCATCGCGGGCAATATCTCCAGTCCCGAGGTCCTTGGCAGCCTCGAATACGGTTGCGCCGTTGCCAAGGCCAAGTTAATTCTAGTCATGGGACACACTCGTTGCGGCGCCGTCACGACTGCGGTCCGCACGGCGACAGCGAGCGAATCGGTTGGCAAGCTCACCGGTTGCCCGAATGTGGAGTCCGTGCTGCGTGAGATCCAAGCGGTCGTTACACCGCAGACGCTCCACCGCCTCGAGCGCGCCACGCTTACCGAGCAGGACGAAATCGTTAACGACGTGGCTAGTGCCAATGTGCTGCAAACGGTCAGCCGGATTCTGGGCTCGAGCGAGACGCTGCGCCATCTAGTGAGCGAGGGACGCGTCGCGATCGTCGGCGCACTCTACGACGTCGCCGGCGGCGAATTGAGGTTTCTCACTCAAGGCACGATGACGAGCGAGGATTCTTCGGCCGTCCGTGATTCGAATTAGTCGCTCGTCGGCGAATTATGGCCCCAGTCAGGGCGTTCAACCGACGCCATGCTTCTTGAACCATTCGAGCATTCGCTGCCAACCATCATTGGCGGCCTGCTCGCGATAGCTCGGACGATAGTCGGCGTTGAAACCGTGAGGGGCATCCGGATAGACGATGATTTCAACCTCTTTGTCGGCCGCTTTGGCCGCCTCGCGCATCTGCCGCGACCGTGTCTTGCGGAATGCCGGCGTCGGCCTCGCCGTAGAGCCCCAACACGGGAGCTTTGAGATCGCCGGCCAATTCGACAGGATGCTTCGGATGCAGGGGATCCGCGGCACCCACCAGTCGCCCATACCAGGCGGCCGCCGCTTTTAGGTTCGGATTGTGAGCTGCATAAAGCCACACGATCCGTCCGCCCCAGCAGAAACCCGTCACCGCAAGCTTAGAGGCGTCGGCCTTGCCCGTGCTCTTGGCCCAGGTCACGGTGGCATCGAGATCACTCATTACCTGCGCGTCGGGTACTTTGGATACCACCTCGCTGATGATTTTGGGAATGTCGGTCATTTTCGAAACGTCGCCTTGACGCGCGTACAGTTCCGGCGCCACGGCGAAGTAGCCCTGCTTGGCCAACCTGCGGCAGAGGTCTTTGATGTGCTCGTGCACACCGAAAATCTCTTGCACGACGAGCACGGTTGGAAACGGGCCGGCGCCCTCGGGCATGGCGCGGTAGGCCGGCATCGTGCCGTCTGACGTGGGAACCTTGACTTCTCCGGCGACGAGCCCATTGGTATCGGTAGTGATCGTTTTGGCCGAGATCGGCTGCACTGCCAGGGCAAATCCGGTGGCCAGGCTTGTGACGACGAATTCCCGTCGAGAAAAGTCGATCTTGGGCAGCCAGCTCTTCAAGTCCTCGTGCATGGTGTGGGGTTCCTCGTTATCTCCGAAGAATAGGTAAATGCGGCTATTTAAGCTAGCGAACTAATCTCGGAAACGCAACGAGTACTGTTAGATCGCAACTTCACCGCTTAAACCACAGCATCGACAGGTCGATGGCGAGCAAAACGTCCTGTAGGCCTTCGGTTCAGGCAATGGTGCCCGTTGCGCGGTGGCATCTAACAAGTTCTTGCATCCGTCGCCGCACATCGTCGGTGCCTTAAGCGGCAAAACTTTGACCGACCGCGTGGCATCGGCAAGCGGCCCGTTCTGAGAGCGATTCCACCTGGAAACGTATCCGTATGCAGCTCGAAATGGGACAGTTGGGCCGCGCGTATCTGTCCAATACAAGCGGTGGCGATTTTGCTGGCGACGTCGAACGCGAAAAGGTAGACGACTTCCGCTTTTATGGGCCATCGCCGCCGAGTGTGCTCGTGGAGAACACCGCGTGCGGACCGGCAACCGCAGCCCCTAGTTCGTGGGCAGTGACGTCTTGGACTCAGTGGCCGCGTCGTCGACGTCGATCGCAGGCCGCTCGGAGCGAGGACCTGCACTCGGGGGTTGTCCAAACCTGCGTCGGCCTCCGCCGAAGAGCTTCGCCGCTTCCTCCATGATGTGGGCGCGGGCCACGTCATCGAGGTTGGATTCACGCCAGTCCTGCGCCAGCGTCTTGATCAGTGCTCCCTGCAACTTGGGCTCGTCGCGCGGGTTGTCAACGATGAGCTGAAAAATGCCAAAGCACATTTCATCGCTGCTGCCATTACCGAAGAAGACCCGTTCGGGCGGACTTTTAGGATTTAGTGGATTGTCGGCGGAGTTGTCGTAGTGGCAAACGATGTCGAGCTTCGTGCCGGCCGGCAACTTGAGCGGCTCGTGGTAGACATAATTGTCTTGCCAGTAGAAGTTCCAGTCCTTTATCCAAATCAGAGATTCCTCGCGGCCGTCTGGCAACGTCGCCGTGAGCTTCATGTCTTTGCCAATCAGGTGCATGTGGGGCAAGATCGAGATGAGCGTGATGTCGGTTGGCACCGTGACCGATGAATGCACTGTGTGGTTAGCATCGCCAGCCGCAATGTCGATCAGAATCGAGCCAACAACGAACGGCGAGCGCGACAGCGTGCGTTCCACCGGCTTGTCGGCAAAGTACAACGCCACCGACGAACGGTCGGTTTCTTCCTTGCCAGACGGGTGCATGTGAAGCTGCAGCACCAGGTCCGTGCCTTTGCGCACAACCATGCCCGATCCGTTAGGGAAAAACCGCGGGGTCATACCCGGGGTCCACACGCCGATGATGCCCGCGGTGGGAATTCCGATCGAACCAAACGTGGTGTACCCCGGTTCGGGAGTCTCGGCGTCCTTCTGGCGTCCCATACCCGAGCTGTCGAGAAACAAAATTGAATGGTGCACCACGGCCGGATTGCCGGGGCGAAACTCGAATCCCACGACGGTCTTGTCTTCCGGCAGGTCGAGCGGAATGATCCAGTGCTGGAAGACGTCTTCACCTCCGGCGGGGACGGTGATCGAATCGGGAGCCGTGAGTTCCAGGTCGGGTTTGCCCAACCGCCAGCCGCTGGGGAAATTTGGCAGCGGTGGCTTATCGGCGGCATCTCCCTCGGCGACGCCGGACTTGGCCCAACGATCGAGCAGCGAAATTTGCTGATCGGTGAGGCGCCGCTCACCCAGGAATCGGCCGTGTCCGATTTCAGCTTTCCAAGGAGGCATCGCGCGCGTGGAGGTAATCTCGGCCAGAAACGTGGCCCGCTTGGCAGCGTCTTCATAGGTCAGCAGCGAGAACGGCGCAACTTCGCCCGGCCGGTGACATTCGACGCAGTGAGCGATCAGAATCGGCGCGATATCGCGATTGTATGTGACGGCCGTGTCGCTCGGCGTCCGCGGCGGTTCGACCGGACATCCCACGGGCGTGGTTTCCGCGATTGCAATCGGTTTGCCGGTCGCGGCTGCATGCAGGGCATCGGACAGGTCGTGCGTGGTCGGCGCGGGACGCTTCTTGCCGATTTCGGGATACCGATCATCAATGCGGCCCCGATAGATCACGCGGGCGTCTGCGTCGAGCACGATCGCTTCGGGCACGTGAGTTGGCTGTAGTGTCTGAGCTAGTTCGCCCGATGCGTCGAACAACAGCGGAAACTCGATTTGAAACTCGTCGCGAAACTTCACCGCGTCGGCGCGAGAAACGCTGCGATCCGAGAGCACGCCGACCAGCTTCACGGGCTCTTCTGCCACGCTGGCCGCAATCCGATTCAGTTCGGGCACGTAGCTTCTGGCAATCGGGCATTCGGTCGAAATGAAAACCAACGCGATTGCGTCGTATCCTTCGCCGTTGCCGATACGGTGAGTCTGGCCGTCGATGTCGAGTGCCGCCAGAAAGCGGGCTGGCGGAACCGTCTGGTCATTGCCGGCCGCTGGGCAGGCGGCCATGACCAGAACCAGGCAGGCGACAGACAGTCCAAATGCGCGAAACCATTCCCCAAGCGTCGCGAGCCGCTGATTAGGATTCATGACCGATCACTCCCGGAGGGATATGGAGAGAGGTATTCATCAGACCGCGCTGCACCGCAAACCGGTGCCGGGTTCTTGGGGGGAGAAGCCCGACACACAAGCAAAATGCGCAAGAAGACTCTAAACCACCGCCAATGTACCCGTCCAGGCGGAAATTGCCAAATTTCGACCGAGCATGCCGGTTGACGCGTGCGGATCGATAAGACGCCACTAGAGCATCGGACTTAGTCGCAGCACTTTCACCAAAAATGCCCACTTATCGGCCGCCTCCTCGATGATTTTGGCCGTGGGCTTGCCGGCACCGTGGCCGGCCTTGGTTTCGATGCGAATCAGAATCGGGTTGTCGCACCCCTGGGCCTGCTGCAGCGTGGCGGCAAACTTGAAGCTGTGGGCGGGCACCACGCGGTCGTCGTGATCGGCCGTGGTAATCATGGTGGGTGGATAGCAGGTGCCCGACTTGATGACATGCAAGGGTGAGTATTTGATGAGCGCGGCAAATTCCTCGGGATTGTCTGACGAGCCGTAGTCGTCGACCCAGGCGTGTCCGATCGTGAACTTGTGAAACCGGAGCATGTCCAACACGCCCACGGCCGGCAAGGCCGCACCGTAGAGATCCGGGCGTTGCGTGAGACAAGCCCCGACCAACAGGCCGCCGTTCGAGCCTCCGCCGATCGCCAGCTTTGAGCTGCGCGTGTAGTTGTTCTTAATGAGCCACTCGGCCGCGGCAATGAAGTCGTCAAACACGTTTTGCTTTTGTTGCTTCGTGCCGGCCTTGTGCCAATCTTCGCCATATTCTCCGCCGCCCCGCAGGTTCGGCATGGCAAAGATACCTCCCATCTCCATCCACACCAGGTTCGATACGCTGAACGAAGGCGTGAGCGAAATGTTGAACCCGCCATAGCCATAGAGATAGGTCGGCGCGGCGCCGTCTTTTTTCAGTCCCTTTTTGTAGCTGATGAACATCGGCACCCGCGTGCCGTCATGGCTGGTATAAAAGACCTGCTCGGTCGTATAGTCGCTCGGGTCGAAGTCAACTTTTGGCGCCTTGTAGACTTGGCTCTTGCCGCTGGCGACGTCGTAGCGGTAGATCGTCGGCGGCGTGGTAAACGAGGCGAAACTGTAGAACGTCTGCTCGTCACTACGCTTGCCGGAAAATCCACTGGCTGTGCCCAAACCGGGCAGCTTCACCTCGCCTTGGTATTCCCCGTTGAGGTCGAACACTTTGACCTGTGTGTGGGCGTCTTTCAGGTAATTCGCCAACAGTCGGTTGCCAACCAGGTCGATGCTCCCCAGCACGTCCTCAGCCTCGGGGATGACTTCTTTCCAGTTCGCTTCGTCTGCCTTCGTGATGTCGATTGCGATCACGCGGCCGCGCGGCGCCGCGCCATTCGTGAGGAAATAGAAAAGCGATCCGTCGTTGTCGATGAATTGGTAGCCGGCTTCGAAATTGTCGATCAAGGTGACGATTTTGGCGTTGGGGTCCTGTAGATCCTTGTAGAGCACCATATTCACGTCGTCGGTGCTCTTCGTGATCACGATCACCAAGTACTTGCCATCGTCGGACACCGTGCTGCTGAAGAGCCATTCCCTGTGCTCTGGCGAATCGTAGATCAACTGGTCTTCCGACTGCGGCGTCCCCAGCTTGTGAAAATAAAGCTTTTGAAAGTAGTTCGTGGCCCGCAGGTCCTGGCCCTCTTTAGGTTCGGGATATCGTCCGTAGAAGAAACCGCTTCCGTCCTTGGTCCACGAAGCTCCCGAGAACTTACTCCAGCGAACCAGGTCGTCGGTATCCTTGCCGGTCGCCACGTTGCGCACGTGCCAGGTGATCCAGTCAGACCCGGCGTCGGCCAAGGCATATGCCAGCTTTGAACCGTCGTCGCTCACCGAAAGTCCGGCAAGCGCAACCGTGCCGTCTTTCGAAAGGGTGTTCGGATCGAGCAACTCGCGCGGCTGGCCATCGAGTGATTCGGTCGTGTACAGCACACTCTGATTCTGCAGCCCGCTGTTGCGGAGGTAAAAGTAACGCCTACCCTCCTCGAAAGGAACGGAGAACTTTTCAAAATCCCAAAGCTTGGTCAACCGCGCCTTGAGGGCCTCACGCTGCGGAACTTTTTCCAGGAATCCGAACGTGATCTTGTTTTCGGCTTCGACCCACCGGCGTGTCACCTCGGCGTCGGGGTCTTCCAGGGGGCGAAACGGATCGGGGACTTTCGTGCCGTGGTACTCGTCGACGACGTTTGCCGTGGGAGCGTTGGGGTAGGTGAAGCCTTTGCTGTTGGCGTCCGCGGCGAAAGCGTACGAGGAAAAAAGACTCACGGTTAATACGCCCAATCCGGCAACAACAAGACGATAGCTCATCGGGGGCCTACTCCTAGGACAGAGACAATTTGGTCCCGCGCCAGGCACTACGAAGCCGAGGCACCGCAGTGCCCAAAGCATAGCTTCCGCGCCAAGCAGCGCCCTCAATGTATCGGTGAGGGTGGGTTTTACAAGGCAAACCCAACGAGATGGTTACCGATCACAATTTCATTCCAGAGAAAACTTGCGGTCGCCACGCTGAGAGTGCATCCTGGAAGCAATTCGCCCGCTTCCAACCCGCACACTTGCCACGAGACTCCAAGATGAACCCTGTTTTCGCTGAATCCTACGACCGTCGTCCAGCCCGACTCCGGTTTGGAGTCTGCTTGCTGGCTTTGCTTGTCGCCATTTCCTGCCTGACTGGCATCGCCGCCGCGGCACCGCAGAATGGCAAATACAACGTGTTGTTTCTCATCGCGGATGACCTGAACTGCGATCTAGGCTGCTATGGCCATCCGCTGGTGAAGTCGCCGAACATCGATCGTCTGGCCGGTCGGGGAATGCGGTTCGAGCGGGCCTATTGCCAATACCCGCTGTGTGGCCCGAGCCGCGCGTTGTTTTTGTGCGGACTGTACCCGGACCAGACGCTCATTCATCGCAACGCCGTCCTGGTCCGCGACCGCGTGCCCAACGTGGTGACGATGCCAGAGCACTTCCGCAATCACGGCTATACGCCGATGCGAATCGGCAAGCTCTATCACTATGGTGTTCCGCGCGCGATTGGTACCGACGGCCATGACGACCCGGCTTCCTGGGACAAGCGGTTTAACCCGCGTGGCCGCGACAAGGACGAAGAATCGCAAGTGTTCACGCTTGTGCCGGGGCAATATGGCGGCACGCTGAGTTGGATGGCGGCCGACGGTACCGACGAGGAGCAAACCGACGGCATCGGAGCGACCATGGCCGTCAAGCTACTCGAGGAATTTGCCGCCAACAAGAAGCCTTTTTTCCTGGGCGTGGGCTTCTACCGCCCACACACGCCATACGTTTCGCCGAAGAAGTACTTTGCCATGTACCCGCGGGAGAAGATCGTCGTGCCCACCGTGCCCGATGGCTATCTTGAAACGCTTCCCGCGCCGGCCGTGGCGACGCTGGGGGCCAAGAAGGTGAACATCAATCTACCCGAGACGACCAAGCGCGAGGCGATGCAGGCCTATTACGCGTCGATCTCGTTCATGGACGCTCAGGTCGGCCGCGTGCTCGACGCCCTCGAACGTGTGGGACTGGCCGACAATACGATCGTGCTGATGACCTCCGATCACGGCTACCATATGGGCGAGCACGGGCATTTTCAGAAGATGACCCTGTTCGAAAACGCCACACACGTGCCGCTGATTATTTCGGTGCCAGGAATGAAAAACGCCGGTCAAAGCACACCCTCGCTGGTGGAGATGGTCGATTACTATCCGACGCTATCGGAACTGTGCGGCCTGCCGGTGCCGGACAATATCTCGGGCGTAAGCCAAGCGAGTGCCGTCACCGACAAGGACTCGGCGCCGCGCCAGTCGGCTTTGACGCAAGAGCACGACGGCTACACAATGCGCACCGACCGCTACCGCTACACCGAGTGGGGTGATCATGGCCAGCGTGGCGCGGAACTTTACGACCACATCAGCGATCCGGCGGAGATGGTTAATCTGGCCAACAAGCCGGAACAAGCCGGAACAATCGCCGCACTTAAAAAACAATTACATGGACGAATCGCCCAGGCACGCAAGGTGCCCCACGGCTTGACGCAAATCAAAGTTGCCGACGAGCGCCCGAGTCCGGGCAAGTAAAGTCGTGGCAAATCGGTGCGGCGTTGTAAATGTAGATGGACCAATTGCAAGGCGTTTGAAATGAAATACGTGAGTGGCCTCGCTTTCCTGTTGCTGCTTACCCCGATCCTAATGGGAGATCTAGTGGCCGAGGACCTCGCCGGTTCGCGTCCGAATATCATTCTGGTGATGTCGGACGATCAGGGCTACGGAGACCTTGCCTGTCACGGCAATCCGCTTATCAAGACGCCCAATCTCGATCGCATGTATTCCGAAAGCGTTCGATTTACCGATTTCCAGGTCAGTCCGACTTGCGCGCCAACGCGGTGCTCCCTGATGACCGGCCGGCACGAGTTCAAGTCGGGTGTAACACACACGATCTTGGAACGCGAGCGCATGAAGCTTTCGGCCACGACGATCGCCCAAGTGCTCAAGTCGGCCGGATACACCACCGGCATCTTTGGTAAGTGGCACCTGGGAGACGAGGCCGCGTACCAGCCCGGGAAGCGCGGCTTCGACGAAGTTTACATTCACGGCGGCGGTGGCATCGGCCAGACCTACCCAGGCAGTTGCGGTGACGCGCCCGGCAACAGTTACTTCAATCCGGCCCTGCTGCACAACGGCAAGTTCGAGCAAACGCAAGGCTACTGCACGGATCTGTTCTTTGCCCAGGCACTGCGCTGGATCGGTGCCCAAAGTAAAGGTGATAGGCCGTTCTTCGCATACATCACGCCTAACGCTCCGCACTCCCCGCACATCAGTCCAGGCAAGCAGTACGACCAACTCTACGCGGGCAAGTCGATCGACGGGAAGCGTCTCGACGCCGAAGATGTTGCCTATTATTCGATGATCACGAACATTGACGACAACATGGGGCAGCTTTTTGCCCGACTCGACGAATTGGGTAAGACCAAGGACACCCTGGTGATCTTCATCTCCGACAACGGCGGCACGCACACCCGGCTGTTCAGCGCCGGCATGCGGGCCTCAAAAGGCTCCCCCTACGAGGGTGGAACGCATGTGCCGTGCTTTTGGCGTTGGCCGGGCACGCTCCCAGCGGGCGTGGACGTTGACCGACTCACGGCACACATCGACTTCTTTCCGACGTTTGCCGCATTGGCCGGCGCAAAGGTTCCAGCCAATGTGAAGGTCGACGGGCGCAGTCTGTTGCCGCTGCTGGAAGACCCTCAGGCCGCTTGGCCCGATCGTTACGTGTTTGTGCATCAGGGACGTTGGAATCGCGGCGAGGCCGATGCGGCCAAGTACACCAACTGTGCGGTGCGCAATCAGCGTTTTCGTCTGGTCAATAACCGGGAGCTATACGATCTTGAATCGGACCCCGGCGAGACGACCAATGTCATCGATCAGCATCCCAAGGTCGTAGCCGACATGCGCCGGGCCTACGACGCCTGGTGGCAAGAGGCCAGGGCCGGGATGGTTAACGAAGATGCGGTGGGACCGGACGTTAATCCGATGAAGGCGCTCTACTGGCAGCAATTTGGTGGTGGTCCGGACGCGGAACTGGCCGAGCGAATGAAGTGGTCGAACTCGGCGAAATTCGATCGACAACCAAGAAAACAAGCGAACTAGACGGACAACCACCGCGATTAGAACCCCGCAATCTCGAAGCACGCCGCCTCCGCTATCCTTGTGGATTGCGGCACACTTCCAGCTGGACCGAATCGTGGCAGTTTAAACTTATCCCCACCAACCCCACCACCACCAATTGCCCCAAAACGATTGGGGTTGGGCGGGTGTGGTGACGCTGGTCCAGATTGAATCCGCGACCAGGCTGCCGCTAAAGGCCTCGACCATCAATTGCGCCGTCGATCCGCCAGTGAAGCCTGTCACGAGAACCGAGTTCGTGCTGGAGCTCACGGTGCCCAGCAGCACGGCTTGCGTTCCATTCATCCAGTAAATGCGGTATCCATCCGCGCCGTCGACGGCGCCCCACGAAAGCTGCACGCTTCGGTACGAGATAGCCGTCGCTACGGCGTTGGGCGAGCCCAATGCGCTTTGGTCGGGCATCGTTACGCTTGCCACGTTCGAGTCGGCCACCGTGGTACCGCTATACGCTTCCACCTTGAACGACTCCGTTGCACCGGGTGTCAGCCCCTTTATCGTAGCTGACGTGCTGGAGGGGCCGACCGTGGTCAGCAATGTTGTGCCGCCGCTGCCGTCGACGAGATAGACGCGATATCCGGCGGCTCCCGTGACGCCGGTCCAGGAGACCGTTGCCTGCGTGGAAGTGACTGCCGTGACCGAAACGTTTTGCGGTGAGGTAAGTGACGTTGGCGTGGTCGCCACCGGCACGATGAGCTGATCGTTCTTGTTCACCAGGTCCTGCACAACGTACCCGTTCAGCACGGTCGTCCGGCTCGTCAGATCGCCAATCTCACCATTCAGCCGATCGTCGTACCAGCCTAGCGTCTTGTAATTGACGTTCGGGTCGACGACGGCCTCGGCCAGTTCGTGCGAAGTGACGTCCGTCAGTTGATTGAAGTCCGTGGAGAATCCCTGCGAGCGGGAGGTTGGATTAGAACCACCGGGGTAAGCTATGACCGCGTAGTGGATATCGACCGACTTGCCCGATGCGTCTTTGCCGGCAAACGCTCCGTGATAACCCAGGAACGTGTTTTGGCTGGTCTCGCTACCGTTCTTGATCACGACTCCCGGTTCGACATAAACGACGTATAGCCGATTGGGATCGGGTGTGGCCAGCTGTGAAGAGCTGATCGCCGACTGAAGGTCGGCCTGGATCTGCGCATCGCTGATCCCCGCCGATTTGTTGAGGCTCGCATTCAGCAACTGACCCGTGGTCGCTGACCCTTCGCCGACGCCGTATCCCGCCTGCGTAAGCATGTCCATGTAGGGGCTTTGAACCAGATAGCTGACGAACTGGTCGACGGACTGGGTCTGGTTTTTGAGCGAGGAGTTCGTGTTCCAATCCGATCCGAGATAGACCGCCTGGGCCTCGACTTGCTGCAGCAGTTGTCCACCATGATAAGTCACGGTGAGTAGCTCTCGGGCTTCCAGCGACTCGTAGGATCGCAAAGGCGAGCGACTAGTTCGCGATTGCTTGCGTGCTTTGCGCCGTTTCGAATTCCGCGCCTGTTTGCGTCGTAGAGCCGACTCGACAATTCGTGAAGGGTCGATCATGAGTAGTCACCTCGAAAAGTTCCATTTTATCGCGGCGCGTCGCCTTCCCGCCCATTACCGAAAGTGACACGATCGCGATTACCTTGCGAATTCGTTAACGAGCGCCCGGGATCGTTTTTCGCCACTGTCGCGTTGCATGCGGACGTTTCGCGACAATGCTTGTCGTGCGACGTGCTGTCACACTTCCGCATGTCTTCTTGGGGCGAAAGCGGGTCGAGATTGTCACGGGTTTTTGACAATCAAAAAGGAGAAGCGGAGCGTTGAGTTACTTGATCCTGACGCCGGCTTGTGTGCATGCCGCCGTGCGCGAAGCGATAGATCCGAATGCAGCTCATTCAACCGCAGGTGCCGAGATCGAGGCGTCCTTGCTCATCATCACCGCGATGGTTTGCCCAAACCGGAGACCAGACGGGGGGTTGTTGTCTATGGGCGATGTCGCCAGCGCTGGGCGGCCAATGCTTCGAGTCGATATTTGCACGCCTTTGCACCCTGTTGCTCGTCTGCGGCTTCGAACACACGGTGCATGCGCGTCAACGAAGGGACGCATTCGACGGTGGCGACGTGAATGCCGTCGAGCATTTCGGCGCCTTCGCCGCTACGACCACACGCGTGCAGGGTCCATGCGAGCGAGATGCGGCACTCGGTGTTCGCAGGATCGAGAGCCATCGCGCGCGTTAGATAGGGGAGTACCGTGGCCGCCGGGCGGCGCAGCCGGCGCAAACAACGCGCGATGCCCAATAGCGGCACCACCGAGCCCGGCATCCGCCGGGCCGCATCGCGGCATACGGCAAGCGCCAACTCGCACAGGCCGACTCGTTCCAGCCCAGTGGCCAGGTCAGGCAGCATTTCGGTTGCCAGATCGTTGGTCGCGGCCAAATGCCGATAGATAGCACGAGCCGTTTGCGGGTAACCGGCGGTCGCATAGCAGTCGGCCAAGGTCATTTGGCCTTGCTGGGTCAATGGCACGAGCAGGCTGGCCGTTTCCAGTGACGCAAGGGCGGCCCGCTGGTTGCGATCAAATTGCAGGATGCCCAGTTGCTCCCATAGGCGCCCGGCGTCGGGATCGACTCTTAGCCGGCGGCCCAAATCGCTCATTTGCCGGTCGATCTCGGCCGGGCCGGGAAAGTTTTCGTCTGGTTTGGCGTCGTACATCATGCGCCTCGGAGAGGGCCTGCCGAATCCGGCGAAAGTAGCTATCAAGTTGTAACTGAGACTCAGTATCAAATACTGGCTGTATTCTACACCGCCCGGAGTGTACGTCAACAGGTTGATGGTCGTGAATTCCGACTCAGGAACTGCCAAAGGCGGCCATTTTGGCGATTTGTCAAATCCAGACACCCGGCCACGTTCCGAGGCAGGCCGAATTTGGCACTCAAAGCGACGAGGTCTCCCAGCGGTCCCAGGGTCCTCGAGGACCTGGTTCAGTCGGTTCAAAACAACCGCTAAATGCGCGGAACGAAATTCCGTACGTCAATCCGGCCATCGGCTATTACCACCGCGGACGATTCCGGCACCGGCACCCAAAGTTCTTGCATGTCGTCCAGCGGTTCCGAAACGACGGCTCTGGAGTCCCGGGAGAACTGGCTCAGGTCCGGATTGAGTTGTTTGAGTGCTTCGATGTGGGTGCTGTGATAGAGACTTCGAGACTGGTGTTCCGAGGAGTATCGAACGGCGTAGAGCCGCTTTCCATCACTGATGCCAAGTGTCATTTGCAGCGGGAATTCGACGCCGTGATCGTGTCCCACTTGCTCCACGAAGCCGGCCATTTTTTCGAGCGCGGGCATGGGGTCGGACTCCAGCCCAAAGGTAAGGGCCAGGTTGAACATCAGTTCCGTGTCGGTTGTGCCCTCGATGCTTGGGAACAGCGACGGGTCGATTGCGAACGCCAAGTCGCGTCTTACCTGGTGGTACTCGCGTATCAAGCCATTGTGCACGAACAGCCAGTTCCGCTTGGAAAACGGGTGACAGTTCGTTTGCTGAATCGGAGTACCGGTGGTGGCCCGCACATGCGCCAGGAACAAGTGCGAACGAATATGTTTGGCAATCGAGGCCAGGTTGCGGTCGTTCCAGGCGGGCTCGATGGATTTGAAGACGCCGGCGTCCAAATCGTCACCGTACCAGCCGACGCCGAACCCGTCGCCGTTCGTAGGTTCGACTCCCTCTCGGCTAGCGTAACTCTGCTCGATGAGCGAGTACTTGGGCTTGAGGATTAGCTCCTCCATGGGTAGCGGCGAACCGAGATAGGCGATCCAGCGACACATGATGTGGCCTGCAAGCCTCCGTTGTTACGTCGTCGAGGGTCTTTGCGCCTTTCGCGAGCGGTAAAGCCATCCAGAAGCCCGGCTCGAACTGCTAACCGTCGAAGGCGAGCGCCGGCGCACTCTGTGGCCGATCGAAAGCGTCGGCGTCGCGAACCGAGTCGCTGGCTCGATGAGGCCGACGACGCAAAGCATGGCGCCGTCACGGATTGGAGTACACCCCAGAGGATTCGAACCTCTAACCTTCGGTTCCGTAGACCGATGCTCTATCCAATTGAGCTAGGGGTGCAGGTTGACGTTTCACTTTTCAGGATAACAACTTGCGATCCTGGTGAGGGGCCTTGGCACTCGATTGAGCGCGATTCGGGGCTCAACGTCCTACTTTGCACGGTTCAGGGATTCTATCGGGCAAGCCTTAAACTCGCAACCGAACTCAGCGGCCGTATTTTACGCGGATCGTGGCTTGCTTGTGCCACTTTATTCCGCGCAGGCAGCGCAAGACGCGGTGCCTGGGCGATTGGATGTCGCGGCCGCACAAAGCGGTTGAGTCTGCACAAGCTTCGTGGGGAGGTCAGACTGCCTCATCCCGATCTGCGTGATTTGCCCGCTCCGGTACTCATTCGCACGTTCCATGCATTTGCCGCTTTGCAACTGACGTGTTGAAGGGCTATTGAGGCGCGCTGTTTCCGGCCGTCGGAGAGGGACGGCCTGCGCGATCCATGACGTATCTTTTAGTCCGGCCTCGGCGGTTTGGAAAGGGAGTTTTTCAGGCGTATTCTGATGCGGACCCGACGACTCTACTTCTGGGATTCGCTGCGTACGAGCTACTGGTTCGTACCGATGGTGCTGAATCTGGCGGCGATCGCCCTGGCGATCGCCCTGATCACCCTGGACCACACGATCCGAGTAACTGGCAATACCAAGCAAGTATGGTGGATCTATACCGGTGGCCCCCAGGGAGCTCGAGCCGTTCTCTCCACGATTGCCGGCTCGATGATTACCGTGGCCGGCGTGGTGTTTTCGATTACGATCGTGGCCCTCTCGCTGGCCTCCGGCCAGTTCGGCCCGCGGCTATTGCGCAATTTCATCCGCGACCGCAACAACCAGGTCGTGCTGGGTGTGTTCACCGGCACGTTCGTTTTCTGTTTGCTGGCGCTGCGCAGCGTCCACGGCGTCGACGAAACGGAGTTCGTTCCCGGCATCACGGTGGCGGCCGGCATCCTTTTGGCGTTGGCCAGCTTGGGCGTGCTGATCTGGTTCATCCACCACGTTGCGGTTTCGATCCAGGCCAACAACATCATCGCCGTGGTAAGTGAGGAGATGCACCAAACCCTCAATAGTTTGTGGCCCGAAGCGCTGGGGGACGAGGACGTCGACCTTTCAGAGGCCGATTGCGAGCAATTGCCCGATGATTTTGAACGCCAGGGCCGCGACGTGGTGTCGCGCGGTCACGGCTACGTCGCGGCGATCGACTACGACAGCCTGGTGAAGCTGGCCAAAGAGCGGGATGTCATCGTGCGGCTCATGCGCCGGCCCGGCCATTTCACGATTGAGGGCAAACCGCTGGCGCTGATCTGGCCGGCGGAGAAAGTCGATGGCGATCTCGAGCGCAGGCTCAACGAAGCCTTCCTGCTCGAGCTGCACCGGACCGCTTACCAGGATATCGAGTTCACCATCGACCAAATGGTCGAGGTGGCTGTGCGCGCCCTGTCGCCGGGAATCAACGACCCGTTCACTGCCGTCACCTGCCTCGACTGGCTGGCCGAATCGCTCGGACGACTGGTCCGCCGCAAGATGCCTTCTCCCTATCACTGTGACGACGAGCATAAGCTGCGAGTTATTACCCGCGCCGTTTCGTTTTCCGACGTCGCGGATGCCGCGTTCAATCAAATCCGCCAGTACGGCAGCTCCAGCGCGTCGGTGATGATCCACATGCTGGAAGCCGTGGCAACGGTTAGCCACGTGGCCCGCCGCCCGGCAGACCGCGCAGCCCTGGCACGGCACGCCAGATTAATTCGCCATGCCTGCGACAGAAGCATGCCCGAGGCGGCCGACCGCATGGACGTCGACGTCCGCTTCGCCCGCGTGATGGAAGTGCTCGGTGCGTCGGTTGACGTCGAAGCGGCCGACACGGATTGCGTCGGCATGGAAGCATGCAGTATGCCATGACGGGCAACCCGACGCTTCGCATCGCTTCGCCGAGCCGTTGGCACCAGTTTTTCATGGCCGATCGGGGGCCACCGTACGAGTCGCTTATCGCCGGAGCCCAGCAAGCCGCCTCCGCAGCACTGCTCGGCTATCGGGCGGGCCGGATGGTTTCAGTGCGCTCCGCCTTGAACTCCGTGGCGCGCCTCACAGCGGATACATGAACGGCGCCAATGCCGTTCCGCTGAGCACGACCAGCGTGCCCAACAGCAACAGGGCGACCAGAATCGGCAGCAGCCACCACTTCTTGTTGTGGCGGAGGAACTGCCAAAACTCTTCCACGAGCGTCGGTTGCCGCGTCTGCACCCGACGCTCGAGGTCGTCGGCCGGCGAGGGTGGATCGGCGTGGTCGGGCAATGGACTTCTCCAGGTTAGGATGCTTGGCGCGCATTTTCGCCAGTTCGGCGCGCAAATCCAAGCTCGATCGGTGTCAAATGCAGGGCCGGGCGATTCTGTCCCGGTAGTCGTCCATGCACATTACAATAGACGTCATGGCAGGCGACACCGTGATCGTCGAGGCAGGTCGGACACAGACGGGTGGGGCGTCTCCTGTTTCAGCTCGTCGTCGCTGGGTCTTTCGGTTGGCGGCCCTGCTGCTGGGGCTTTTGCCGTTGGTCGGCTTCGAAGCGGCCTGCGTGGTCTTCGATTGGGGGCGGCCCAGTCTGCACGATGACCCGTTTGTCGGCTTCCGTGCCGTCAAGCCCCTGTTTGTTCCCAGCGACGACGGCACGCGGATGGAGATTCCCAAGGCTCGCCAGGTCTATTTCTGCGCCGACTCATTTGCTGCCCAGAAGGCCGACGATGAGTTCCGAATTTTCTGTCTGGGCGGATCGTCGGTGCAGGGGAGTCCGTTTCATATTCAAACGGCGTTCTCCACCTGGCTGGAGATCAGTCTCAAGGCGGCCGAGCCGACTCGCACCTGGCGAGTGGTCAATTGCGGGGGAGTGTCGTACGCAAGTTATCGCCTCGTGCCGATCCTCCAGGAAGTGCTTGACTATGAGCCCGATCTGATCATCGTCTACACCGGGCACAACGAGTTTCTCGAAGCCCGCACGCTGGATCACGTCGCCGCGCAGGGCGCACTTGTCAACGAGTCCATCGAGTTGGCCTCGCGGTTGCGCACGTTTACGCTGTTGCGAGAAGGTTATCTGCGATTGCAGGGAATCTCGTCGCAAGATCCCCCAGCAGGTCGGCCAGTCTTGCCGACCGAGGTGGAGACCTTGCTGGATTATCGCGGCGGGCTCGAACAATACCACCTCGACGACGCCTGGCACGCCAGCGTCATCGGGCAATACGAATTCAATCTGCGTCGCATGGTACGGATGGCTCGCGAGCGCGGCGTGCCGATCTGGCTTGTTAATCCGCCTTGCAATTTGCGAGATTGCCCGCCATTCAAGGCCGAGCACGACCCCAAACTTCCGGCCGAAGCAGTTGACCGGTGGGACGCCTTGATTGAATCGGCCCACCGCCACCTGCGCCGCGAGCACTATGATCCCTATCAGGCTTTGAGCGAATTCCGGCAGGCCTGCCAACTCGACGCACGGCACGCCGGTGCGTTCTATAGTCTGGCCCAGTGCTTGGAATCGCTCGAGAAACTCGATGAGGCCAAAGCCGCATACCAGCAGGCGAAAGAACTCGACGTCTGTCCCTTGCGTATCTTGCAGCCGATGAACGAAGTAGTGTTAAAGGTGGCGGACGAATCCGACTTGCCACTGCTTGATGCCGTCGCGCTGTTCGAGTCCGTCAGCGCGAACGGAATTCCGGCGCCGACTGGTTCGTCGATCATGTGCATCCGAAGTTCGAGGGGCATCAACTGCTGGCCGACAAACTGGCTGAAATGCTCGTCGCGCTAGGCGTCCTGCATCCGAGCGACGATTGGCAAGCCGTTAAGCGCGAGCGGTACGCGGCGCACTTCGATTCTTTGAGCACGCACTACTTTCAAAAAGGGATGCAGCGTCTCAAGGCTCAAAACGACTGGGCCAAAGGCCGAGCGACGCGATTGCGTCCCAGCGCTGCGCCGGCCGGCGAGGCCGATTCCGGCCACGTCGGCTCGAATTCTCCCTGACTTGAGGCCAATTGGCCCGAGCTTTGCATTTCGTCAGAAACCGTGGGCGCACGCGCGGCGCATGCGGCGAATGTCGTTTATTGCGGATCGCCGGCGAGCCAGAGTGGGCGTCGTCCGTTCGCCAATCGGATTTATTTACCCACGGCGAACAAATTACCTCACGCACAATAGCCCGTAAATTTGACTTTCCAAACCCGCCGGTTAGACTCGATTATGAAAACAACTGAAATTTATTTTTGCGCCAATCGCAGGGACCTGTCCGTGAATTTCGCGGTGAGGTCCTTTTTTATTTGAGTGCGTGCCATTTGTTGTGAACTAAGGTTTCCGTAACACACCAACCTGCTCGCGCAGCGAGCACCTACCACACATTTACGTTTCATGGGGTAAGCCATGGGTCGCATCCTATGTACTCTCGCGGTCGCTTTGGTTGCTTCCACGGCGTCGGCGCAGCAATGGGCCGAGAAGATGTTTAGCGAGCGGAGCATCAATTTTGGCGCCGTGCCGCGTGCCGCGAAGATCGAGCACGAATTCGTCGTCACCAATCCGTACAACGAGGAAGTGCATATCTCGCACGTCCGCTCAAGCTGTGGTTGCACCCAGCCGCGGATCGAGGGAGATACGCTGGGGCCGAAGCAGTCCGGCAAGGTTGTCGCCCGCTTCAACACACAGGCCTTCACGGGGCAGCGCGGCGCGACGGTGACGGTTACGTTCGACCGTCCGCAGTGGGCCGAAGTGCAACTCCAGGTGAAGGGCTATATCCGCACCGACGTCGTTCTTAACCCAACCTACGTGAACTTCGGCACGGTGGCGGAAGGCCGGCCGGAAGAGAAGAAGGTGCGAATCGAATACGCCGGACGCAACGACTGGCAGATCACCGGCGTGAAAACCGACTCGCCCTACGTGACGGCCGACGTCAAGGAAATCAAGCGCGAACATGGTCGCGTGGGTTACGAGCTGGACGTCAAGCTGGCCGGTGATGTCCCCGAGGGCTACCTCAACGATCAGCTCACGCTGCTAACCAACGATCGGCGTGCCAGCCAGTTCCCCGTGAAGATCGAAGGTCGGATTGTTCCCGAATTGACCGTCAGCCCCGCGACGCTGATTCTCGGTTCGTTGCAGCCCGGCCAGGAAGTTACCAAGCAGATCGTCGTCAAGGCCGCCGAGCCGTTCAAGATCGTCGATATTCGCTGCGACGAGCAGGGCTTCCAGTTCCAATCGTCGGACGAGGCCAAGACAGTGCACCTGGTGCCGGTGAAATTCACCGTGCCCAACAAGCCGGGCAAGACCTCGTGCAACATCGAGATCATCACCGACAAGCACGATGGCCAAAGCGTCACGCTGCCGGTCAAGTGCGAAATCAACACTCCCCTGGCGGGCAAATAACAACCGCGGTAACTGGCTAGTAACAGTTCCGGGCACCGGGCCGTGCGGAGTTGATTCGCCGGCCCGGTTTTTATTTGGCGAGGTGTCGCGAGTTCTCTTCACTCATTCGCGCTTTCCATCAATTCGGTGAACGCGAACCGCCTGCCTTTGGTAAAGGCGACGGGGTCCAGTTCGCTGTCACCCATGACAATCCCGCCCGGTTTCAGGCTGTCGTCCTGGACTTCGATCCCAACATACAGTACGCCCGGGTTGCCCTCCCGAGTGATATACAGGAAAGGAACAGTCGCTTTCGGGTCAAGCTGTCCGGACTCCTTGTCGATGTGGAGCAACCAGTTCTTGGCAGGGACGCCCTCCTTCAACAAGGCGTCGATGCGGATGGTCGCTGGAAGTTTCTTCCACCGATCAGGGCCCAACTCCCAGGCCTGTAGGCCGATCTGACGAAGCGCGAAGTACCGTCGACCGTCGAAGTCCACGTAGTCGGTTCCCAGCAAGTCAAAGCCTTCGCTGGCAGCCCAAGCGAGAATCTCGTCAAAGTGTGCATCGATTGCTTCGGGGCTGCGCCATTTCTTGGGCAATCCTGCGGTGCGCCCCGTATCGAGATCGAAGAGCGATCGCTCGGCCTTGGCATCGAAAATTGATTGCAGAATCCAATTCGAGTGCCGCTCGCTTACCTTATAGGTGGTGGCAGCGCCATCCACCTGCGCACCCTTTTCCGGCGGGACCGGAAGATGCACTTTCCAGTACGCCTTGTCGCGGATCAGCGCCGGCGCCTTGCCTTCCCACCAATCGGCCCATTTTCTGGCCACGCGATGGTACGCGAGTCGCTTGAGATGCATTTGCGAATCGGTGCCGGTGCGGAAGGTATGAAACAGCTCACTCTCGTCGAAACGCTGATCGGTTAACGATTCGAGCGACGCGAAGATCTCTCGGATTGGCCGCCCGAAACTGTACTGATCGCCTACGTCGTTGTTGTCATCCATATCATACTTCCGTGCGAATCTGGCGAGCTCGTCGTCTTTGGCGGTCAGTCCATAGTCTGAACTCGATGGCACCAGGGTCTTGGAAATCGCACGAATTAGAGCCGGCACGGCGCGCTTGTCGCCAATCGCCCGCAGAATAAAACCGAGACAACGCAGCATCGCTTCGTCGCTTGTGGCGTCGAGCTCTGCAATCAACTCGGGCACGGCGCGAGGACCCAGATCGACAATCTCCTTCATGGTGCGGAGCCAAGGATCGGTAAGACGCACGCCATTGTCGGCATTCTGTGCTTCCAGTTTGTCGAGCAGCCGGCCGGTTGGCGTGTCGGGGCGTTTCGGCTGTTGTGCGTCCGGCGGAAACACTTTTGGATCTGCTTGCTTGATTGCCAATGCGACCGGCGCCGGTTTCGTGTCTGAGTTGTGCGCCGGCTCGTCTGTCGCACGTTCCGCCCGCACGCCGCCAACGACCAGACTCGCCGTGCCGAGCAGCACGGCGGTCAAGAGGGGCGCGATTGGCCAAGTGCGAGTGGAGACGCTTCGGCTCGGGCTGAGTATGCCTGTGATCCTCTGTTCCAACGTCCAGCGGCGCGTAAACAAGCCCAAGAGCGATAGTGCGCCTTTTGTGCGGCCGCAGGCTTGCGCCAAGTCGAGCAGCGTTTGCGCATACTCCACCGAGCTGGTTCGCCCGAGCACGAAGTTATCGCACACTTCTTCGCGCGCTCGGGCGATCTCGCGATTAAGCCACTGCACGCCAGGGTGTGGCCAACAAACGATCCCGGCCACTTGCTGTGCGGCATGAATCCATGAATCTCGTCGCAGGATGTGCGCGAACTCGTGAATGAGCACGTCGCGCAGCCGGTCGGCGGTCGAGGTTTCCAAGAGGGCTCGCGGAAGCACGACTCGGGGACGCCGGCAGCCGACCACCATTGGCATCGGTGCCAGGTCTGAAACGAAAACAGGGGGCAGCGCGTTCAGGCCCAGGGCGAGCCTCGCCTCGGTCGCCACGATCGGATCGATCGCGGCCTTCCCAGCGGAGACCACCAAGGCACGAATCGGACGCCACGCTATAAAATGGCGGCAAGTGAATACCAGTACGCCCACCAGCCATGCGGCGCCAACTGTGTTGCAAACCCAGGGCGACCACGCCTTCCAATCGATGTCGAGAAACTTCCGGCGGCCGCCCAGCTTGCTCGGTTCCGCGGGCGTGTCGCGAACCGCTTTGGCTGCGGACGGTGATCTAGAACCGACGTCATCCACCGGGTCGTTCGCGTGAAGGTGGGGCTTGGTTGTCGCGATAACCGGCGACGGCCGTAGTTCCGTGATCGCTCTAAGTGACGCCCGGTTTTCCATCAAGTCGGCTGTCGCGGCTGGAGACCGTAAGCTTTTCAACCAGGTTGGTTCGGGAAGCAACTGAGCAGTGATTGGACTGGCGAGCACAAACGTAAGTGCCACCACGCCCGCCGCGTGCCGCAGCGGAGCCCAGCGCTGCAACAGGGCCATCGACAGACATGCGATCAGGCTGATCGCCGTCACCTGCAAGACGACCGCGATTCCAAACACGTGCCACGCGTTCATGCCTTTTTTCCTTTCGCGCCAGCGATGAGTTGTTGGATGCGAGCAGCTTCGGCCTTGGATAGGTTTCCTCCGTTGAGTAAGGCCAGCACCAGGCCCTCGGCGGATCCGTTGAACACGGTCTCAACGATCTTCTTCAGTGTGCGCTGTTGCGACTCCACGCGCGAGGTGGTGGATCGATAGACGAACCCAGCGTTCGTCTCCCTGTGCGTCAGCCAGCCCTTCTCTTCCAATCGCACGACCAGCGTATGCACGGTATTGCGGGCAATGCCGCGCCTTTCGTGCAACACCTTCCAGACGTCGCTGACCGAACATTCCCCGGCCGTCCAGACGACGTCCATGACTTCGAGTTGTGCGTCGGACAGGGCAGGCAGTCCTTGGCTTTTGGGCACGTTTGGATTCCTCGCAAGGGGCTAGCGCGGTTGACGGTCGAAGCGAATGCTTACAAGTGTAGGCGCAGGATACCTACATGTGTAGGCGCATGTCAACCCGAGCGGGCGCCGGTGCTAGTCGCGTGCCCCCAGCTTGTCAGCCTTGCCGAATCGTGCGATAACTTTCGCGCTGGTCCTTTCAACTCGTCTGCCACCTTGAGATCCGAACGCATGAACCCCGAAGCCTTGGACTTCTTGCGCACGTTGTTGGAAACACCCAGCCCTTCGGGCTTCGAGCAGCGGATTCAAGAGGTAGTGCGGCAATACGTTGCGCCGTTTGCCGATGCCGTCTCCACCGACGTGCATGGCAATGTCATCGTGGCTCGCAATCCGGACGCAAAGTTGCGTGTAATGCTCGCCGGGCACTGCGATCAGATCGGGTTTCTGGTGCAATACATCGACGAGCAGGGATTTCTGTACGTGCAACCGATCGGCGGCTGGGATCCGATCGTACTCATCGGCCAAAAGCTCACGGTCTGGACCGTAGCAGGTCCGGTGTTTGGCGCGATTGCCCGCAAGCCGATTCACCTGCTGGCCGACGAAGAACGCAAGCAGGTGCCTAGGCTCAAGGATTTGTGGCTCGACATCGGTTGCCGTACCAAGGAGGAGGCCGCGGGCATCGTTAAGGTTGGCGATCCGGTGACGCTGCAGCTTGGCTATACCGAGATGCGAAACCGATTGGCCAGTTCGCCCGGCATGGACAACAAGACGGGCCTTTGGGTGGCCATCGAAGCGCTGCGGCGCACGGCGCCGAAGAAGCTCAGTTGTGGCCTGTTCGCGGTCTCAACGGTCCAGGAAGAAATTGGCCTCCGCGGTGCCACCACCAGCACCTATGGTGTCAATCCGCACGTGGGTATTGCGATCGACGTTACGCACGCCACCGATTGTCCCACGATCGACAAGAAGCAGGAGGGGGACATTGCCCTGGGGCGTGGTCCCGTGATCTATCGCGGCCCAAACATGAACCCCAGGGTCGTCGATAGACTCATGGAAACGGCAACCGCCGGCGAAGTGCCCTATCAGATGGCGGCTAGTGGTCGGGCGACGCCAAACGACGCCAACACAATGCAAATCAGTCGCGGCGGCGTGGCCACGGGGCTGGTCAGCATCCCGAATCGGTATATGCACAGTCCGGTAGAAATGATTTCGCTCGATGACATCGACAAGGCGGCCGACCTGTTGGCCGGCTTTGCCCTGCGGTTGGCAGGCGACGAGTCGTTCATTCCCTAGGGTGATGATGTTCGTTAGGCTATTGGGCGGAGGATCGGCTCATGCAAACCATGCCGGTTATTGAAACACCGCGATTGCGGTTGCGCCCGTTCCAGGAAGCGGACCTCGATGCCTTGGCATCGCTCAACGCCAATCCGGACGTGATGCGTTATCTGGGCTCGGGTAAGACGCTCGACCGCGCCGACAGCTGGCGGCAGATTGCCTGCTTTTTGGGGCACCAACAAATCCGCGGCTATTCGATCGTGGCCATCGAGGACCGCCAAAGCGGCGATTTCCTGGGTCGCACCGGTCCTTGGTTTCCCGAGGGTTGGCCGATGCTCGAGGTGGGGTGGGTGGTTGACCCGCACCGCCAGCGAAACGGCATCGCCACCGAGGCCGGTCGCGCGGCCCTGGATTGGAGCTTCGAGAATCTCAGCGTCGACCGGATTTGTAGCTTGGTCGCACCCGATAACGCGCCTTCGGCCCGCGTTGCCGAAAAGCTCGGCGCGAAGTTGGAGAAGCGCGCCGAGGTAATGGGGGCCGCCGCGGACGTCTGGGTACACGAACGACCGGCCGCGATTTCTCGGCCGGATTCTGGGCATGTGGCACTTCCCGTGGCACCCGAGAGCTTCGAAATACTCACCGAACGGTTTCGGCTGCGGCCGTTTCGCGAGCGGGACATGGAAGAGCTCGCCCGGTTTTATGCTGACCGCGATGTGATGCGCTATGTTGGTGACGGTCAAACGCTCAACCGTGCTCAAACCTGGAGGCAGATTGCCACCTTCTTGGGGCATCGGCAACTCCGCGGCTACACGCGCCTGGCCATCGAGGACCAACGAACGGGGGTTTTTGTAGGTGAATGCGGGCCGTGGTTTCCGGAAGGTTGGCCAATGCTCGAAATCGGCTGGCTGGTCGATCCGCGTCGCCAGGGACAGGGCATCGCCACCGAAGTTGCCCGCGGGGCGCTTGAGTGGTGTTTTGCGAATTTGGGCATTGAACAGGCCTGCAGCATCATCCATCCAGACAATCTGCCTTCGGCCCGCGTGGCGACGAAGCTGGGCGCCCGCATCGAGCGGCGGTTCGAGATGTTTGGCCAACCGCAGGATCTCTGGATCCACACGCGGAACTGAGCGGCTGCTTGTCGTCATGAGGACGATGGCAGCGACCTGCCAAAATGGCACCGATTCACTTCTGGCGATTACCGCGCCCCGCCGCATCGGGGCATCGTAAGGATCCGTAAGTATTAGGTGTTAAAAGACTTGCGTTAGAATTGTGCTTCCTGGCACAAGCGTTGCTTAAATGGTCGACCGCCCAGGCTCCAGCCTGCCATTGTGGCCTTTGGCCAGGGCTTTAAATACACCGCACACAATCCACGAAGCTCGACTGTCTGGCAGCTCTCCGCATGAGCGCGATTTCGACAGCCGAGCGTGAAAACGCCCGTAACTAGGAGGAGATTCCGCGTGGTAAAGCAAATGGTCTTTGACGAAGAGGCCCGCCAGGCGCTGGCCGCCGGCGTGAGCAAACTAGCGCGTGCCGTCCGCAGCACGTTGGGGCCGCGTGGTCGCAATGCCGTGCTCGATAAGGGCTGGGGCTCGCCGAAAGTGACCAAGGACGGCGTCACCGTAGCCGAGAACATCGAACTGGATGACCCATACGAGAACCTGGGGGCCCAGTTGGTCAAGGAAGCGGCCAGCAAAACAAACGACGTGGCTGGCGACGGCACCACCACCGCCACGGTATTGGCCGAGGCCATCTTTCGCGAAGGTCTGAAGATGATCGCGGCCGGGGCGGATCCGATGGCGCTGTCGCGTGGTATCCATAAGGCGACCGAGGCGGTAAGCGACGCGATTGCCAAGATGGCCACGCCCATCGACGAGAAGAGCAAAAAAGAGATCGTGCAGGTCGCGACCATCGCGGGCAATAACGACCCGACAATCGGCAGCGTGCTGGCCGACGCCTTTCTGAAGGTTGGTAAGGATGGCGTGATCACGATCGAAGAAGGGCGCCAGAACGAGACTTTCGTCGAGGTGGTCGAAGGCATGCAATTCGACCGCGGTTTCCTCTCGCCCCACTTTGTCACGAACGCCGAAGATCAGACGGTGGAGTTGGAAAACACCTTGGTCCTGATCTACGAGGAGAAGATTTCCAACGCCAAGAACCTGGTGCCACTGCTCGAGGCTGTAAGCAAGGCCAACAAGCCACTGTTGATCATCGCCGAAGACGTCGAAGGCGAAGCCCTGGCGACGCTGGTCGTCAATAAGATGCGCGGCATCTTGAACGTCTGTGCGGTAAAGGCTCCTGGCTACGGCGATCGCCGCAAAGCGATCCTGGGCGATTTGGCGATCTTGACCGGAGGCACGGCCATCTTCAAGGACCTGGGGATCGCGCTCGACGCCGTGAAACTCTCGGATCTGGGCAAGGCGAAGAAGATTACCATCACGGCCGAGGAAACAACGCTGGTTGGTGGCGCCGGCAAAAAAGACGCCATTGACGGCCGGGCCGAACAGATCCGCAAGGAAATCGAAGTCACCGACAGCGAGTACGATCGCGAAAAGTTGCAAGAGCGACTGGCGAAGCTGGCAGGCGGCGTGGCTCAGATCAACGTCGGCGCGGCGACCGAAACCGAAATGAAGGAACGCAAAGCGCTTATCGAAGACGCCAAAGCGGCCACCCAGGCGGCCTTGCAAGAAGGTATCGTGCCCGGCGGTGGCGTGGCTCTGTTGCGTGCCGAATCGGCGCTCTCGAAACTCAACCTTACTGGCGATGAAAAGCACGGTGCCGACATCATTCGCAATGTGCTTGATCATCCGCTGCGGGCGATTGCACATAACGCCGGTCTCGATGGCGCGGTGGTCGTCAATCGTGTGCGTCACCTCAAAGGCAAAAACGAAGGCTACGACGCTGACAAAGATGTCTACACCGATCTGGTTGCGGCCGGCATCATCGATCCGGCCAAGGTTGTGCGTACGGCATTGCAAAACGGTTCGAGCGTTGCCGCCTTGTTGCTCACCACCGAGTCACTTATCACCGAGATTCCCAGCGAAGAGGAGGCCGGCGATCATGACCACCACGATCACGGCATGGGTGGCATGGGAGGAATGGGCGGCATGGGAATGGGCGGCATGGGTGGCATGGGCGGGATGCCTGGCATGATGTAGGTTCGCACATCCTGGCGGCGACTTGGCGACACACGCGTCGCTTGCCGTTTCCGAACAGGTCAATCCGAATATTCACAACCACAATTTGCATACAACTTCCAACTGAAGGACAACGAACATGGCAAAGCTTAACTTGCGACCACTCGACGATCGCGTGGTGGTGGAACCCCAGGAAGCCGAAGAGCGAACGTCCGGTGGCATCGTGCTGCCCGACACTGCGAAGGAGCGTCCGCAACGGGGCACCGTCGTGTCGACCGGCCCCGGCAAGCTGCTCGACAACGGCAGCCGCGGCACGCTTTCGGTTTCGGTGGGCGACGTCGTAATCTACGGCAAGTACTCGGGCACCGACATCGAAGTCGCCGGCAAGGACGTAAAGATCCTGCGTGAGAGCGACGTGCTGGCGAAGATCGTCAGCTGAGAGTGAAGTCGCGCAAGAGCACGCATCTCACTGGGAACATCCGTATTCGCTATTAACGAGGAACCGCCACCGTGGCAAAACAATTACTCTTCGAAGATACCGCCCGAGCCAAGATGCTGCGTGGCGTGGAAAAACTGGCCAATGCCGTCGCGGTGACGATGGGCCCAACCGGTCGTAACGTCATCATCGACAAATCGTTTGGCGGCCCGACGGTGACCAAAGACGGTGTCACCGTCAGCAAGGAAGTCGAGCTGGAAGACCGCTTCGAGAACATGGGGGCCAAACTGGTGAACGAAGTCGCTTCGAAGACTTCGGACATCGCCGGCGATGGCACCACCACCGCCACCGTGCTCGCCCGAGCGATCTTCAAGGAAGGCACTCGTAATATCGCGGCCGGCAGCAACCCGATGGCGGTCCGCCGTGGCATCGAAAAGGCCGTGGAAGCGGCCATCGAAAAGCTGCACGCCATGGCCAAGCCGGTCTCCAGCAAGGAGGAGATTGCCCAGGTCGGTGCCATTAGCGCCAACAATGACATGGAAATTGGCCAATTGCTGGCCGACGTGATGGAAAAAGTCGGCAAGGATGGCGTGATCACGGTCGAAGAGGGCAAGGGGACTGAAACGACCAAGGAATTGGTCGAGGGCATGCAGTTCGATAAGGGCTACATATCCCCCTATTTCATCAACCGGCCGACCGAAATGGACTGCCAGTTGGAAGACGCCCTGATCTTGATCCACGAGAAGAAGATCAGCAACTTGCGCGAGATGGTGCCGCTGCTGGAAAAAGTGGCCCAAAGCGGCAAGCCGCTGTTGCTGATTGCCGAGGATGTTGACGGCGAGGCGCTCACGGCTCTGGTCGTCAACAAGCTTCGCGGCGTGCTCAATGTGTGTGCCGTGAAGGCACCCGGTTTTGGCGATCGCCGCAAGGCCATGCTTGGCGACATCGCCGTGCTAACCGCCGGCACGATGATCAGCGAGGACCTGGGTCTCAAGCTCGAGAATCTTGGCTTGGAGCACCTGGGCCGCGCCAAACAGATCACTGTCGACAAGGAATCGACGACGATCGTTCGCGGTGCCGGTAAGCAGCCGGACATTCAGAACCGCATCCAGCAGATTCGCAATCAGCTCGACAACACCGAGAGCGAATACGACAAGGAGAAGTTCCAGGAGCGTCTGGCGAAGTTAACCGGCGGCGTGGCCATCCTCTCGGTGGGTGCCGCCAGCGAAGCCGACATGAAGCAGAAGAAGGCCCGCGTCGAAGACGCCCTGCATGCCACGCGTGCGGCGGTCGAGGAGGGCATTCTGCCTGGTGGCGGCGTAGCCCTGTTGCGCACGATCGAAGCGGTCGAGAAGGTCCGTTCGTCGGCCAAGGGAGACGAGAAAATCGGCGTCGACATCATCTTGCACTCGTTGTCGGCCCCGATGAAGCAGATTGCCGACAACTGCGGCATCGACGGGTCGGTCGTGGTGGACGAGGTGCTGCAGAAGCCCACCAATACCGGCTACGACGCCAACGCCGGCAAGTATGTCGACATGGTCAAGGCGGGCATTATCGATCCGGTCAAGGTAGTCCGCAGCGCTTTGCACAACGCGGCCAGCATTGCCGGGCTGATGCTCACGACCGAGGCCCTGGTGACCACGTTGGACAAGGATGACAAAGCGAAAACCCGCGTCGAAGGCAGCATTCGCTAGGCGGCTGCCAGCCCTTCGTATCGCGGTCGGAAACCTGAGCCGACGGGCCACTTCAGCGCCATTCTGAAGTGGCCCGTTTGCGGCGCCAGCGGGCTGGTGGCCCAAGTCCAATTGGCGCATACGCCCAGGGGTCTGCGGCCTATAATTGAACGGTCCCCCTTCCCTCGACGAAGCTGTCTCGAAATCATGGTGAAAATGGCCAGCAAACGTTGTTATTACGAGGTGCTCGGCATCGAACGCACGAGTTCAGGCAAGGTCATTGCCGAGGCATATCGCAAGCTCGCCATTAAGTATCATCCGGACAAAAACCCCGGCGACGAGGAGGCCGTGGTCCGTTTCAAGGAGGCGGCCGAGGCCTTCGAAGTGCTTGGCGATGAGGAAAAGCGCGCCCACTACGACCGCTACGGACATGCCGGTATGGGCAACGCCGGGCGAGGCTTCTCCGACGTCAACGACATTTTCTCGGCCTTTGGGGACATTTTTGGCGACAGCGCCTTTGGCGACTTGTTCGGAGGTCGGCGACGCGCGAGCAAAGGGGGCGACGTCCGCTGCGATTTGACGCTCGATCTGCTTGAAGCGGCTCGCGGCGTGACCAAGACCGTCGAGTTCAAACGCCACGAGGCCTGTGATGACTGCGCCGGCAGTGGCGCAAAGAAAGGCACCAGCCGGACGACGTGCACGTACTGCGGAGGCCGTGGTCAGATCCTCCAATCGACCGGCATCTTTCGCGTGCAGACCACCTGTCCATCGTGTCAGGGCGCCGGCTCGATGGTCAAAGATCCCTGCGAATCCTGCCGCGGCGCCGGATATGTCCTGCGAAAAGTGAAGCGAGACGTGCAAATTCCCGCCGGCATCGACGATCAAATGCGAATCCGCTTGCCGGGCGAGGGCGAACCGAGCACCAGCGGCGGGCCGCGCGGCGATTGTTACTGCTTCATCACCGTCAAGGAACATACGCTGTTTCAACGCGAGGGAGAGCACCTGGTCGTACGAATTCCAATCACCTACACGCAAGCGGCCTTGGGGGCCAAGATTGAGGTGCCCACGCTTGCCGGTCCCCACGAACTAAAGATTCCCGCCGGTACGCAAACCGGCGAAGTTTTTCGCATGCGCGGCCAGGGAATGCCCAGCCCGCGCGGCCGTTCGGTGGGCGATCTGCTCGTGCAGGTGAACGTGGAGGTGCCCAAGACTTTGAGTCCCGAGCAGGAGGGCTTGTTGCGTAAGCTGGCCGACCAGGAACACGTGGACGTCAGCCCACACCGCAAGAGCTTCTTCGAGAAGGTGCGCGAATATTTAGGCCAATTGTAAGAACCGCGCTGCCGGCAATTCCGCAACCAGCGCGACGGAGAGAGCCAGACATGACCAAGCAACATGCAAACGAAGGTGATCTGAAACCGCAGCGAGAGGGACTTGCCGGAGCCGCTGATGCCGCCTTTGAAGCGGGTGAAGAGGAAATCAGCAAGCTTCGCGCCGACCTGGAAGACGCCTCGGATCGGGTGCTTCGGCGCAGGCCGAGTTGGAGAACTACCGCAAGCGAACCCGCCGCGAGCTCGAAGATGAGCGGCGCTACGCGGCGGTGCCGTTGTTGCGCGACCTGTTGCCCGTGCTGGATAATATGCAACGGGCAATCGAAGCAGCCGAGAAGTCGCCGCAGGGTTCGGGACTGCTTGACGGCATCAAACTCGTGGCCCAGAGCTTGTTGTCGGTGCTCGCCAATCACGATTGCAAGAAGATCGACGCCCTCGGTCAGCCGTTTGATCCGGCCTTTCACGAAGCCATCTCGCAGCAGCCCTCGGCCGAGCATGAGCCGAACACGGTTGTGCTGGTGGCACAAGACGGTTACGTGTTGCACGAGCGGGTTGTGCGGCCGGCCCAAGTGATCGTTTCGACATTGCCCGAAGGGGCTTGATACAACATTCCGCGCGGCAGGCCTGCCGCGTTTTAATTGTCAGTTCGTGGGAGGTTCGCAGTTTATGCCAACGTATGACTATCTGTGCGATAGTTGCGGCCACAAGTTCGAGCTGTTTCAATCGATCAAAGACGACGCGATCAAGAAGTGCCCCGAGTGCAAAAAGCTGAAGTTGCGGCGTCTGTTTGGCACCGGCGCGGCGCTGGTGTTCAAGGGGTCGGGCTTCTACACGACCGACTACCGTAGCGAATCGTACAAGAAAGCAGCCAAAGCCGATTCATCGTCCAGCAAATCGAGCGAATCGTCGAGCAGCAATGGGTCCAGCGATACCCCTTGCTCGGGCGATAAGTCCAGTTGCAAGAAGTGCTCCGACTAGTTCCCGCGTGAAGAATCATGGCCAAGGTCCGTTGTCCGACCTGTTCCAAGCAATTCGACCCGCACGAGAGTCGGTCGATGCCGTTTTGTAGTGAGCGGTGCCGCCGTATCGATTTGGGCCGGTGGCTCGATGAGGACATTTCGGTTCCCTTTCGCGAGTTGCCCGAAGAAGACGCATCGCATCGCTTTCTCGACGAGGACGACGAGTAGCACGGGAAATTCGATCGCGCGGCTACGGGCAATTATCGGCGCCCGCGATTTTCATTTCTGTCTTTCCTCGATTTCCTATTCTGGCTCCACTGCGTAGTCCGTATAATTGCCGACCATGGTGGGGGTCGTCAGGAAGACTCCCGACAAGCCAGTACGGAGTCGCGATGATGGCTGAGGAACGTGGCAACCTTCGTTCGGTGGACTGGCTGCAAATCTTTCCCGCGCTGCGTATCTTCGCGGCGATTCGGATGGCTTTGAATTTCAAGGCACTGTTATTGGCCGCGGTTGCCGTCGCCGGCACAGTCGCCGGTTGGCGCGTGCTGGACGAGGCGTTCACCGACCATGATCAAGAGCCCGCCGTGACTGCGCATATGGAGGCCTACAACAGCTGGCCGTGGGAACGGCCGCTGGCATGGGAGCGCCCCTTACCAATCGCTCCGGCTGACCGCATGACGTCGCTCGATTACTGGTATGCCCAAAGTCCGCTGATGACTGGATGGAACGAGTTGGCAGTGCCGTTTCGCCGCATGTTCAGCATGTACGAAGCCCCCACTTTCACAAAGTTCATGTATCTTCTGAGTTGTGCACTATGGACGCTAGTGGTCTGGGGATTTTTTGGCGGAGCGATTTCGCGCCAGGCAGCCGTGGCGTTTGCCCGGCAGGAGAATGTTTCGCTGGCCGGCTCAATCGCGTTTTCCAGTTCGCGTTTGGGCGCTTATTTCGTGGCTCCGCTATTTCCGATGCTGGGGGCTGGCCTGGTCGCACTCCTGTTGGCCGGTCTTGGTGTGCTGATGCGGCTCGACGTCGGCGTGTTGGCGGCCTCGATCGTTTGGCCGGCCGTATTGCTGGGGGGCTTTGTGATGGCCTTCCTGCTACTCGGCCTGTTCTTCGGTTTTCCGCTGATGTGGGGCGCGATCAGCGCGGAAGGAACCGATGCTTTCGGCGCGCTCAGCCATTCCTACTCCTACGTGTATCAACGGCCGTTACGTTATCTCGGCTATGCCGTGATCGCGGGGTTGGCCGGCGTGATCGGCTGGTATCTGGTGACGTTGTTCGCGTTTTGGATTCTTGCCCTGAGTCGTTGGGCTATCAGTTGGGGGAGCGGCGTCGATCAGCTCATGCTCATCGACCAGCAGGCGCTCGGGTCGTCGGGAAACCTCGGCGCTCGGATCATTGAATTCTGGACCAACTGCCTGTTGACGCTGGCCTTCGGGTTCGTGTTTAGCTACTTCTGGACCTCGACCACGGTGATCTACTTCCTGTTGCGACGGTTGGTAGATGCCACCGAGCTCGACGAGGTCTACATGCCTGGCGAACAAGCCCCGCATGGCCTCCCGTCGCTAAAAACCGGTCCCGATGGCGTGCCGGTCGTGGCCGAAGAATCGAGCGAATCGATGGCATAGCCGTCTTCCGCCGCTTATTCGCCCGTTGCTTGCAGCAACGATTCCATGTTCGCGTGGAACTGTCCACGCGATAGGACGTGCGTGAATCCCACCCGTGACGCGGCGTCCAATCGCGCTTTGTGCACATGAGGACCGAAGGCGAGTGTGACCGCATCGGGTGGTAGAACAGGTCGCAGTCGCGCCATCACATCCGCGGGATCAAGTTTCGGATGGCTGAGGTCAACGATGACCAGCTTAACGTCGCTCCCGGCCGTCTGTTCAGCGAGCGCGGCTTCCGAAGAGACGACGCTCAGCTCGACGCCCGCCCGTTCGGCGGCGCTGGAAACCTGCGATTGCATCATCAAATCAGAGATCAATGCGAGGACGGCCATCAGGCGAGCAGGGCTGAAAGGTTGGGGACGAGAAAGAATCAAACGGCCTCGGGGCCGCGGCGGCCACCGGCGATGTCGATTGCTTCGGCAGTTGGCAGCACGAAAATCTTGCCGTCGCCGATCGTTCCCTCCGGGCCGGTGCGAGCAACGTTCGTGATGGTTTCGAGAGTCCGCTCCACAAAGTCCTCGTTGACCGTGATCTCCAGGGCGACTTTGCGCAGCAGGTTCGTGCGATATTCATTGCCGCGATAGAACTCGGTTTGCCCCCGCTGGCGTCCGTAGCCTTGGGCGTCGCAAACCGTCATTCGCATGACGCCGATCTTATCAAGCGCTTCGCGCACCGCGTGTAGTTTAGTTGGCTGAATGATCGCAACGATGAGTTTCATCCGCAGAGTCCTCCGGCAACGCTAGTCCCGCCGGGTAGCATAGCATGGAGCGCCGGATTTGAAAGCGCAGCCGTCATACCGCTGGTTGCCAAACGGCACGCTCAGCCTGCGGCTCTGGCGGGGGCCGCACGGCACAAGATGCAGCCAACTACGGCGAAGTCAGATTGAACCGCGCGTCCAACACCCGATGAATCCGACTGGCCGATTCTTCCAGGTGCGCCCGGCTGTAGGTGTCGAGTTTGACGTCGCTCTTGAGCAATTCATTAATCCGCCCTTCGAGCGCCGACAGTTCGCTGTAGGCCACCGTTTCGCAATCGTGCGGAGCGCCAGTGCGGCCCAGGGCCAACTCCGACAACCGCCGCAGGTACGACCGCTGCAGGTTGCGGCGGAGGCTGCTGATGGCTGGCTTCCGGTTGGTGTATTCGCCTGCCGGCATCTTCTCAATTTCTGAGAAAATCGACTTGGTCAAACTGTCGAGCAACTCCGGCGTGGTGAGTGCGTCTTGATCTGCCGGAATCTGCAATTCCGTGTCGTGTAAGCGATCAAGCGTCAGCGGCGACATAAGTTGCTCGAGGATCCGCTCCTGCCACATCGAAATCACGTCATGCACGGGAAAGTCCGTTCGCAACGGAATCGACGAGCCCCAGTGCGACCAGCGGCTGGACGCCAGATGATTGTAGAGTTCCGGCGGGAATTGGAACGGCTTGTCACTAAAAACCTGCTCCTCGACCAGCGCCAGCGCTTCGCGTTGTTTGGCCGGATCGACCACCGTAAACGGTGGCGCGGCATCCGGGTCTCCCTTGTGCGCGCGGCTCACGTACAGACCGCCCACATAGCGCGAAGCAAAGTGCATCGCGCGGCCGTGATTGGCCAGCAGCACGCCAAACGCCTGGCGTGCTTTCTGATAGCCTTCGCCGTCCTTGGTCGATTCCTTGAGCACGGTCGGCCATTGTTCGCTGATCAACTGGGCCCGCAGTTTGGCGTAGGCAATTGGGTCCTCGCCCATATCGAAGCGATTCGACAACGGATCAGGATCAATGCCGCGCGTGTCTTCGTCCGTCGCGTAGGCCAGGTCGGCTTCCCCGCAGCGGGCCGCGATCTTCTTCAGCTCCGCGACTTCCCCTTCAGTGCCGCCCGAAAGTGGCTTGTAACCATACTCAATGGCCCACATGTCGTACGGGCCGATGGTCGAGGAAAAGTAGTCTCCCTGCGTCATTCCCTGAGGCATCAGGTTCGCCGGGGCGTAGTCCATCACCGAGGCCGTCAGGCCCACCTGGTCGGTCTTGGACACGTCGTTGACTTCCTCCAGCGTCAGCATCGTGCTGGCCTTGAAGTTGTGACGCAGGCCCAACGTGTGGCCAATTTCGTGCATCGTCACTTCCTTGAGGCCCTGCGTAACGAGCTTCTCGCGGTCGGCCGGGTTGCTGGTGCGACTGGCCAACACGTGCGAGCCAAACGCCAATTCGCGGGCCAACCCATGATGGAATTCGCACACGCTGCCGTGGTGCAAGTGCGGGCGGTTTTTTTGCTGCTCCTGGTAGCTCCGCAGGTCGAGGGCTCCGCCGGTCATGGCCGCCACGGCCTCCGGGGTGAAGTTCTCGTACTCTTGCTTCCAGAACTGCAAGAAGTCGGCGTCGAAAATGACGTCGGCATCCAGAATCTGGCCGGTCCGCGGGTTCACGCGCGAGGGACCCATGGCAAAGCCGGCGCCGGCGGTGATCCATCGGAACGTGTTGTAGTTGATATCTTCGGGATCCCAATCATCGCTGTCTCGCTGCTGGCGAACTTCGATGGCGTTGGCGAAGCCCGCCTTTTCAAAGGCCTTGTTCCACTCTGCAATGCCTTCGCGGATCGGCTTGCGATAAGCGTAAGGGATCGTCTTTTCCAAGTAGAAGATAATCGGCTTCTTGGGTGGAGAAAGTTCGGCCGACGAATCCGCCTTCTGCAGGTCCCAGCGGTTGATGTACCGCACGAAGCGGTCGTCATCACTCTTCTTCGACCAATCCTTGATCACGGTCAGGAAGTAGCCCACGCGATCATCGGCCAGGCGCGGCTTGTAGCCGTTCGCGGGTAGTAGGCTGATTGAATAATGCACGTGGATGCTGGCGCCGCGGCTATCTGCCACCGAGTCGATGTCCTGATGACCACTCGAAGCATACGTGGCGGCTACTTCCAACTCGATGTTGTCGGTCAGTCCCTTGTTTTTGCCCTTAGGGAATCCCTCTGCCCAGGTGCTCTTGTTGTCCGAAAAAGAGAACCCCGGCAGCACGGACGAAATCTGCGGCAAGTCGCTCATGAATACGGAAGTCAAGTCGACGACGTTCGCGCCGTCCGGAGCGGTGGTCAAGATCGGCAAGCTGAATAGAACGCTATCGGTATAGGCCAAATCGATGGCTCGTTGTTGCGGATCGGACTTGTCGGCAGTAAATCGAACGTTGCGGCGAACCAGGTGTATGCGGTCGTCGACCTTGCGGAACTGCCAAATCCAATCGTCGCCAAAGCCCCAACTCATGCCGCCGAGCAGCGAGCCGCGGCCAATGCCCTTGGCAATTGAGATCAACACGATGAAGTCTTTGTCGAGCTGCCGGCTGCCAAACTCACCTAACAGCCGGTTACCCTTGCGATGCATTTTGATCAGGCCATCGATCGTTTCGTGATCCTTGATCACGTCGGCATACGCGGGATGCTTCGGCTTGCTCTTTTCGGACGACGCCGACTCCGTGGATTTGCTTTTCGAGTCCTTGGATGCGGTGTCCGAGGTTTCGGCGGAGGTTACCTCCTGGCCCAGGGCGGTGGATGCCGTGCCCAGCAGCAAGGCCAGTGTCAGAACGATGCCCAATCCAGCAAGGTGCTTTGCCATGAATTCTCTCGCAATCCAAGGGAGATCGAAGGGGGAAGGGATTTGCCGGGACTTTACCCGGCGGCGCTGCCGTCCATCAAGCGCGAGCCGCATCCGCGTTAAATATAGCCTAACCTAGCCAGCTCCCGACAGTCGAACGCGCCGCAGACAGTTGTAGTACGGGCCAGCCGGCGGGGAGGGTCGCTTTTGGAGTGAATTCCCGAATTGCCCGTCTCGGGGATGCGATCTGTATTATACATAGCGATTACGCCCAGGGCACCCGTTTTCCGGCCACTTCCCGAGACTTCCAATGGCGGTCGACCGCGAAATCCAGCGCATCGTGCGGCTCTGGCCGGACGATTGTCAGCCGCAGGCGGCCGAGCACTTGCAACCGGCCGACAGCTTCAGCGGTGCGGCACTGTGGCGGCTGAGCACACCTCGGGGAGAATTGTGCTTGCGGCGTTGGCCCGCCGACCACCCCAGCCCGGAACGCCTGCAATTTGTACAAGCGGTGTTGTGGCATGTCGACCAGGAGGGCTTCTCGCGGGTTCCCCTGCCACTGGAAACCAATCACCACCACGGGTTCATCCGCCACGCCGGGCACCTGTGGGAACTGACTCCTTGGCTTCCCGGCGATGCCGACTATCGTCGCCATCCGAACACGGCACGGTTGGAAAACGCAATGCAGGCGCTGGCGCAATTCCACCAGGCTGCTCGCACCTTTCCATTGGCTGAAACTGGCCCTATCGGTTCGCCGGGCATGGCTGACCGCGCGTTGCGCTTGCAGGGCCTTTTAAACGGCCGGCTCAGGCACCTGCGCAGGGCAGTGCTCGAGGGAGACTGGCCCGAACTTGCGGCGCGCGGTCATCGACTGGTTGAATTGGCCGCCGTCGTAGGTCCCAAACTTCTCCCGCTGTTGGAACAAGCGGGTGGTCTGGACGTGGCCTTGGAGCCATGTATTCGCGATGTGTGGCATGCGAATGTTCTATTCGTCGGCGACGAAGTTAGCGGGATCGTCGATTTCGGCGCCATGCGGGCGGAAAACGTCGCGGCCGACGTGGCCCGACTGCTGGGGAGCCTGGCCATCGACGTGCGGGCCGATTGGCAGCGCGGGCTGGCGGCGTACGAGTCGGTGCGTCGGCTCAGCAACGATGAGCGAATGTTGGTGACCGCGTTCGACCGCAGCACGGTCTTGATGGGCGGTCTCCAATGGCTCGAGTGGATTTACCTGGAGGACCGGCAGTTTGCCCACCGGGACGCTGTCTTGCGGCGTGTAGACGAGTTCGTAACCAGACTCGTGTGGCTATCGCAAGCGGTTGGTTAGGCTCGATTTAGACCGCCAAGCGCGCGACCCGACATCCACCGGCTTGCGTATAACCAGCGATCCCTGAGGGGTTCGACGTTGACCCATTCGCGCGAACCTCGTTAGAATTGGCTGGCTTTTCGCGCTCTTAATGCTTTACTGGATAAGGATATAAGGGGCATGCTCGCATTCCCGATCCGGCGTCTTGTGCCAATGAGTATGGCGGTCGCAATGCTCTCGGTCGCGGCCAGCAGCGCCTCAGCCCAGTTGAGCGACATTTTGAGCGGCGGACCGTTGGGGCAGGCTGGCGTGTCAGCCGGATCTCCGCAAACGATCGTCTCGGTCTTCGCTCACTTCGTACCTCCGAGCCATGGGCGAGAGGGTCTCCTATCGATCACGGCCCAGATCGAAGCGCCCTGGTACACCTATTCCACGGAGCAAAAGCCGCATGGCGCCCTACCCACACAGATCACCGTTGAGCCTTCAGACGACTACCGTCTAGCAGGCGATTTTCGTTCGACGTTGCCGCCGAAGGTTGTGCACGACGGGGATTTCACGCTGGAGGAGTTTTCTGGCGAGGTCACCTGGCAAGCCCCGATTGAGTTTCGGCCCGGCGCGGACTTGAACAAGCTCAAGGTCAAAGGCGTCGTGCGATCGCAAGTTTGCAAAGTCGGGACCTGTCTGCCACCGACCGACTATGCCTTCGAAGCCGAGCGTCAGGAGGCGGCGACGGTCACCGAATCGATCGTCGAGTACACGCACCCCAACACGCATGCGACGATTCGCGGCTACCTGGAGCCTCGCGTCGCGACTCCGGGATCGACGGTCAACCTGGTGCTTTCGGCCGATACGCCGCCCGGTTGGCATATCTACGAACTGGCCACGCGCGATGAGGGCGCCCTTGGGAACAAACCGACCGTGATCGGCCTGAGCAATACGTCGGGTTTCCAAATCAAAAAGACCACGGCCAGCTCGCCCGCCAAAGACGGTGTCCCACTGGCGCCTGGCCTACCGGCGGCGCGTTACTACGAAGGTCAGGTGAAATGGACCACACCGATCGTGATTCCCCAGGACACCAAACCGGGGAAATACCCGATCGAAGGATACATCGGTTTTCAAACCTGCCTCGACTCACGCTGTGATCTGCCGCGCGCGGCGAAGTTCTCGGGCACCCTTGAAATTGCCGCGACAGCCGAGAGTGGCGCCTCGGCGCTCTCGTTCACAGACGCGAAATACGGTGAGGCCGCGAAGGTGGCCGCCAGTCAGCCGCTGCCCGTCGATGCCGATGAGCAGCCCGTACAAATTACCGGCGGAAGTTTGGCCTGGTCCTTACCGCTGGTCATGCTGGCCGGTCTTGTGGGTGGTTTTATTCTGAATTTCATGCCCTGCGTTCTGCCAGTGATCGGGCTCAAAATTCTGTCGTTTGCCGAGCAGGCCGGGCGCAGTCGGGCGCAGATTCTCAAGCTCAACATTTGGTACGCCTTGGGCACGCTTACCGTTTTCATGGTGTTGGCGACGCTTGCCTCGTTGGCCAGCCTGGGTTTGGGCAGCACGAATCTCAACTGGGGGGAGCAGTTCAGTTTCACCTCGTTCAATGTGGTGATGGTTGGGATCGTGTTTGTCATGGCGCTCAGCTTTCTGGGCGTGTGGGAGATTCCCATTCCAGGCTTCGTCGGCTCAGGCAAGGCCGGTGAATTGGCCACGCGTGAGGGTGTCGTCGGCGCGTTTTCCAAGGGTGTAATGGCGACGATTCTGGCCACCCCTTGCAGCGGACCGGCGCTCGGACCAGTGTTCGGATTCACGCTGCAAGCTCCCCCTTCGATTACCTACCTGCTGTTTGGCTGCATCGCTTTGGGAATGTCCGCTCCTTATTTACTCATCGGCGCGTTTCCCACGTTAATTCGTTTCATCCCGAAGCCCGGCGCCTGGATGGACACGTTCAAGAATCTGATGGGCTTTGTGCTCTTGGGCACGATTGTGTTCCTGCTCAGCTTCATGGACCGCGACTACATCGTGCCGACGTTCGCCATGATGGTCGGCCTTTGGTTGGCCTGCTGGTGGATTGCGCGCACGTCGCTGGCCGCGGATTTGGGAAAAAAGCTGATGGCTTGGGGGCAAGGGGCTCTGGTGGCGGGCATAGTTACATTCGTGGCATTCACCTGGCTCGTGCCACACAGCTCGATCATTCCGTGGCAGCCGTTTTCGTCAGCGGAACTTGCCCGGTTGCGAGAGTCGGGCAATACCGTGCTCGTTGATTTCACGGCCGACTGGTGTCTGTCGTGCAAAGCGAATCTTCTGCTGGCGATCGAAACGGACGAAGTCCGCGAGGCGATCGAAGACAACAAGATCGTGCCGATGCTGGCCGACTACACCAAGAGTCCCCCCGAGATTACGAACATGCTCGAATCGCTGCAGAGCAGGTCAATTCCCCTCTTGGCGATCTTCCCGGCCGACCGACCCGATCAGCCAATCGTGCTACGCGATATCATCACACAGAAGCAGCTGCTCGACGCCATCGAGCAGGCCGGGCCGTCGAAGGAAGGTTCGCAGTTGACCGCATCCCGCGGCCCCTGACTCTCACTCCGCTTTGGTGCTCTGCCGATTATGTGCGATACCCTGGCGATCGTTCGTTCCGACGGAGTGCTGTTCGCCAAGAACTCCGATCGCGATCCGAACGAAGCCCAATATCTCGACTGGCAACCGAGGCGAAGCCATCCGGTGGGCTCGCGCGTAAAGTGCACCTGGATCGAGATTCCTCAGGTCGCAGAGACATACGCCGTGCTGCTCAGCCGCCCGTATTGGATGTGGGGAGCTGAAATCGGAAGCAATGAGCACGGAGTGACGATTGGCAATGAAGCCGTGTTCACACGCCAGAAGTACGCCAAGACTGGACTACTTGGCATGGACCTGTTGCGGCTGGCACTGGAACGGGCCGACAGCGCCGAATTGGCCGTGCGGACGATCGTCGAGCTGTTGGAAACGCACGGACAAGGCGGCTCGTGCAGTCTGGCCCGGCCGGGCTTCATGTATCACAACAGCTTTGTCGTGGCCGATCCGCAGCGGGCGTTCGTGCTGGAAACGGCCGGCCGATTTCATGCCGTCGAGGAAATTCACGGTGCCCGCAGCATTTCCAACGGCCTGACGATCGACGGCTTTGCGCAGCGACATAGCGACCGGATCAAGGGTCGCGTCGCGGCCTGCCGTTTGCGCCAAGGACGCACGCAACAACTGGCCGATCAGGCGGAGGGACCGGCCGACATGATGCGCATCTTGCGAGACCATGGTGAAGGTCACACGGCGCCGACCTATTCGTGGCTCAACGGTGGCTTGAACGCGCCTTGCGTGCACGCCGGGGGACTGGTCGCCTCGTCGCAAACCACCGCGTCCTGGGTCGCCGACCTTCGTCCAGCTGCCTGTCGTCACTGGGTGACCGGAACGGCGGCACCCTGTACGAGCCTATTCAAACCCGTCACGGTCGCACAGCCGATCGACGTTGGCCCCGCGCCGAGCGCTCACGCCGACGACTCGCTATGGTGGCGCCACGAGCTGTTTCATCGCGAAGTAACGCGCGACCCCGAACGGTTGTTCACGCTCTTTCAGTCCGAACGCGACGCACTGGAGGCCAATTGGTTGGCGAATCCACCCGAATCGCAAGCGGCATTTGACGACGCTTTGCGGTTTGAATCGCAGTGGCTCTCCTCGGTGCTCGCACGGCCAGCACGCGATGTGCGCCGCGCTTCATTCGGCGCTATTGGGAACTCCAGAGCTGGCGAGCCGGATTGCCCGGGACGGTCGAAGCATCGAGCCCCCTGGAACCCGTGGCCTAGTTCGTCGCCGATTCGGGCAGGATGAACGCTTCGAATACCGCCTGGCGGCGTACTTTGCGGACGAGAATTCGCAGCCCGCCGGCGACCAGCACGTCTCCCGCCCGCGGCGGGCGTTCCTGCCGGCGGACGACCCAATCGCTCAATGTTTGCGGCGGCGGTCCGACTTCCGACCACGGCAGCTCACGGAGACACGTGGTTTTTAATTCGTCGAGTGATAGACTGCCCCCCGCGACCCAGCCGCTTCCGGCCGGCACGATGTAGCCGGGCAAGCGGTCGTATTCGTCGTGAATCTCCCCGACCAACTCTTCCAGAATGTCTTCCAACGTGACGATGCCGAGCACGCCGTTGTGTTCGCCGCGGACCACGGCGATGTGATTGTGCCCGTGAATGAGGCGTTCGAGACATGCCGCTACGGTGGCCTGGGCTTCGAAATCCACCAGCGGCCGCAGGATCCCCCGTAGCGATGTCTTCTCAGTCGTCAGCCGCAACGTTGCGACGATGTCCTTGAAGTTCACATAGCCGATAAAGTCCTGCGGATCGCCCCTCCGTTGCGTAACCGGATAGCGCGTATGCATGTCCAGGTGCGCTGCCGCGAGCGCGTCGTCGAGCGATTCCTCGACGAACAAGTAGCTGACCGATTCGATCGGCACCATGATCGAATCGACAGTCGTGCTCGAAAGCCGTGCCGCGCTCACAATGATGCCTTCCTCGCGGCGGCCGATCAGGCGCGACGTTCGGGCCAGCGCCGCAATGGCCCGCAATTCCTGCAGCGCGGCGGCGTCGGACACCGGTTCCTTGTGGCTCCAGCGTCGCTCGCCCAGCCGCACAATCAGCGACGTGGAAGACTCCAGGAACCAAACGGCCGGCCACACCAAAAAGGCAAACCATTCCATCAGCGGCGAGAGCTGTAGGCAGACCCATTCGCGGTTACGCAGCGCGAATACCTTGGGCACCAGTTCGCCGAGGATGATCGTGACCACGGTGAGGGGCACGACGACCGCGGCAATCGCGATAATCTTGGCAGTGGTTACCGATAAGCCAAGCTGGCGTAGTCCCGGCTCAAAGGATTCCGCCGCGCCCGCCCCACCGGTGGCCGCGGCAATGGCGCCGACCAGCGTGATACCCAATTGCACGACCGCCAGGCTGGCTTCCATGCCTTGTTTCATTCGCATGGCCGAAGCCGCACCGTGCCGACCTTCATGCACCAGCGTGTCAAGTCGGGCCAGGCCGATTGATGCCAGCGCGATTTCGTACGCGGCAAAAATGCTGTTCAGGGCGATCATCATCGCCATGACGACGAGTTCAACAGTCCACATTGAATCGCGTTTTGGTCTACTCGACAGGGTGCGGGCCGGCGAACAACCGTGCCCCGATGACACTGGTTCAATTCGTTCAGGCCGAGTCCCTACGTGTTTGCACTGCGGATCCTCGGAGTGAACCGATGCACCGCCCGACCGATTGCCTGCGATATTGGAGTGGTTTCAGGCCCAGGCGACGCCTCGTTCACCCGCCGTGGCTCGGCCGATCGTCCAGCACTCCAGTCCGCAATCGGTCAACTGGTGGCGAATGCTCTCGGCATAGTGTGGGCCGACTATCATCACGAGGCCGAGGCCCATGTTGAACACGCGGTCCATTTCGTCAGCATCGACGTCGCCCAGGCGCCGCAGCCACGTGAACACGGGGGGCACCTCCCAACTGCTCCGGTCGATCGTAATGTGAATTCCCTCGGGCACGATACGTTCAAGGTTTTCGCACAATCCTCCGCCGGTAATGTGTGCGATACCGTGGACGACTCTCTTCACCTTGTAATAGTTGAGCACCTGGCGAACGCCGCGGACGTAGATTTGCGTGGGCTCGAGCAGGGCGTGAGCGACGGTCGTACCGAGTTCTTCAACATGATCGGCGGGGGCCAGGCCGCCAATCTCGAACGCGATTTTGCGGGCCAGGCTGTAGCCGTTCGAATGCAAGCCGCTGGAGGCAACACCCAGCACGACGTCGCCGTCGGAAATCGACCTACCGTCGACGAGCTTTTTTCGCTCGGCCACGCCCACGCAAAAACCGGCCAAATCGTAATCGCCGCGGGCATACAAGTCGGGCATGATGGCCGTTTCGCCCCCCAGTAGCGCGCAATCCGCCTCGACGCAGCCCTGCGAAATGCCTTCAACGATCTGTTCCAGCAGCTCGGGTTCGTCGTGCGACATTGCCACATAATCGAGAAAGAACAGCGGTTCGGCGCCGGTGCAGATGGCGTCGTTGACGCTCATCGCCACCAGATCGATGCCGACCGTGTTGTGAATACCGGCGAGGCTGGCGACCTTTAGTTTCGTTCCTACCCCGTCGGTGCAGGAGACGAGCACGGGATCCTCGTAGCGCCGGGCGAACAGGGCGTTGGCGAAGTCGAGCTGAAACAGACCGGCGAAGCCGCCGTCGTTAGGAATCACGCGAGGGCTGTACGTGCGGTGCAGCAGCCGCGGTAACCGGGCCATGGACTGGCGATAGACCTCGAGGTCCACGCCCGCATCCTTGTAAGTCGCTTTGGCCATTCAGGTTACCTGCACCGTAAGCAATCGAGAGAGGCATTTTACGAGGACCGTTTGCAAATTGTCAAACGGCCCCCTGACTCGCCGAGCGTCATGCGAAACGGCCGCGCCACCAACAACGTTCGGTAGCGCGGCCGCACACGCTGTTTGCAGCGCCAAGCTTAGTCCAAGCTCACTGTCACCGTCTTGTTCTCGGTGTAGGCCTCCAGCCCTTTTTCGCCGAGTTCGCGGCCGAGGCCCGACATCTTGAATCCACCGAACGGGGCGGCCGTGTCGAACACGTCGTAGCAATTGACCCACACCGTTCCGGCGCGGACCGAGTTGGCGACCTTGTGGGCCTTGCCGATGTCGCGTGTCCACACCGCCGCAGCCAATCCGAAGAACGTGTTGTTGCCGCGTTCGATCACCTCATTGATATCCTTGAACTTCAGCACGGAAAGGACGGGGCCAAAGATCTCATCCTTCGCAATCGACATGTCGTCGGTCACGCCGTCGAACAACGTGGGCTCGATGAAATAGCCTTTGTCGCCGACTCGCGTCCCCCCCGTGACGCACTTGGCCCCCTCTTTCTTGCCTAGATCGACGTAGTGCATGATCTTGTCGAACTGCGCCTTGTCGACCTGCGCCTTGCTCGGTTGCCGGATCGAGCGGGTCGCCGACTTTCCGCTGTTTGTTCATCGCCGCCAACTTGTCGATCAACTTGTCGTGAATCTTCTCTTCGACAAACACGCGGCTACCGGCACAACAGCACTGTCCTTGGTTCAGATACAACCCCGTGTGCGTGCCGGCTGCGGCGGCGTCGAGATCGGCGTCCGCGAAGATGATATTGGGGCTCTTGCCCCCCAACTCGAACGTCAATCGCTTCAGCGTCTGGCTGGCATCCTTCATGATGATTTGCGCGGTCTTGTACTCGCCAGTGAATGCCACCTTGTCGACGCCCGGATGTTTGACGATCGAAGCACCGGCCGTGGGGCCGTAGCCTGGCACAACGTTGATCACTCCATCAGGAATGCCGGCCTTCTGCGCCAGCCGTGCCAGCCGCAAGCAGGTCAGCGGCGTTTGCTCGGCCGGCTTCATCACGATCGTGCAGCCGGCAGCCAGCGCCGGGCCCCATTTCCAGGCGGTCATCAACAGGGGGAAGTTCCAGGGAATGATCTGTCCGACCACGCCCACCGGTTCGCGCTTGGTATAGCAGAAGTAGTTGCCACGGATCGGAATTGTTTGGCCATGAATCTTGTCGGCGTAACCGGCATAGTAGCGCAGGCAGTCGATCGTTAGCGGCAGGTCGCCGTGACGTGCTTCGCGAATCGGTTTGCCGTTGTCGAGCGTCTCGAGCAGCGCCAGCTCGTCGATTTCCTGTTCGATCAGGTCGGCCAACTTGTGCATTAGCCGGCCTCGATCGCGAGCGTCCATCGTACGCCAAGGGCCGTGCTCAAACGCTTCGCGGGCCGCCTTGACCGCCGCATCGACATCGGCGGCATCACCTTCGGCGACCGAGGCGAGCACTTCCTCGGTCGCCGGGTTAATCGTCTCGAACGTCTTGCCGCTGGCAGCGGGAACCCACTCGCCGCCGATGAAGCATTGCGTTTGCCGGATTTGCGGTGCCCGGGCTGTTTTGGTCATGGTGGCCATGTCGAAAAACCTCCTTGGAAGGTTCGCGCCTGTGGAAGCTCAAGAACGATAGCGGGCCGATGGCAACGACAGACGAAAGCTGTCCAGCCCCGCACGCCATTGTAGCGCTTTGGTTAGGGGCGCGACAAGCGAACCTGTCCACTTCGAAATGGCCCGCTGGGGGGCGAACGTCACTCGGCCTCGGTCACCTGCTCGCTGGGATCGTAGTGCTGAAAAAGCCACGCGGCGACTAGCACGGTGAACAGGCCTTCGATGCACAGTACGCACCAGCCAGCCAGGTAGGCCACGATTGGCAGGCCGCGAAACAAGAAGTACAACGCCGCGACGACGGCGCCCGCAATGCCCACGGCGACAATCGCCGTGGCGAATTTGACGAAGTTGACCAGCATCAATCGTATGCCGGCCAGCAGATCGCCGGGCATGAATCTGCGGGCCGAGGGAAACACGATCACCAGCGCGCTATCGATCGCAACGAACAGCACATTGACGGGCACGGCAACCGCGATGGCCGCGGCCGCCATTGGCACCCAGCGCCCCACGGCGGCCAGCATTGCGCCGGCTACAATGATTTGCACAAGTGTCAGATAGAGGACCGACGCACCCACCGAGCCCCACACGATTCGCTGCGAACTTAGCGGAAGTGTTTTGATGACATCCACGTGATCGAGGTCGGTGCGCAGTCCAAGCTGCAGCATTGTGGTGACCATGAAGCCCGTGGTGAGGACCAGCGCGAAGATCATGATTTCAACGGACGAACCGGCACGTTTGCTCGTCGACAGGACGATCGCCGCAAACGGACCCACAACGGCGGGGAGTACAAGCAGCAAGCGACCGGAACTGCGTACCATTTCCAGAGACTGCCGCCAAGCGATAGTGCCCGCCCCCAACAGGCGCGGGTACATCGGTAGGCCGAGCCGCGGCTTACTGCGCGCGCCGATCGACGGCACGCCGCCGGTTCGCTTGAGCCGTTCCAAAACTTGATGGCGCCGCTGGCTGGCTTCGAGACTGGCCTCGAGGAACCCTTGGTCGAGGGCAAGTATTGCGACCGCCACACAAACGTTGATGGCCAGGGCCGGCATGGCCCACGAGGCAAGCTCGGAGTACGCCTCCGACCGCATGACGCAGCTGAACACTCCGAAGGGAGCAAGAACGGCCCGGCAGATCAAGGTCGACTCCACGCCCGTCAGTCGTTCGCGCATGCTAAGCCCGGCCTCGAACACGCCGGCCTTCCAGATCGAAAAACCGACGACGGAAACCAGTGCCAGTACCACCGATATCAATGCCAGTCGAAAGCGCGCCCCGAGCAGATTTGCACCGAGTGTGACGAGTATGGAGGACCACTGCATGAACGTGAGGGCGAGCCAGATTCCCACCAGCGCCGCTGGCCCCCAAATCATGGGCAGGATCAGCGGCGTCATCACGGCGAAGCCAAACGTTCCCAGCAGGCTCGCGGCCAGTTTGTAGATCAGCAGTTCCTGGCGACCGAACGGACCGGGAAACAGAAACTCAACCTCCGGCATGCTAAACGCGATCGGGCTTCTGAAGTGGCTTCCGGCAAAGTTGAAAACCCAAAACCCAAATAGGGATGCCGGGTGCAAGAACCATGTGGCCAAGGGCAAATGCTCTTGAGGTACGGCCCGCGGCAGATTGCGCGTCACCAGGTACGGCAGTAAGATCAGGCTGAAGAAACCAATCGCCAGCAAGCCCGACACGAATCCCCTGGGCGTCAAAAGGGTACGACGGGCGCGGCGAACCTGCCCCAGAAATCGCAACTTCGAGAGCAACAGCAGCGAGCGATTCATGGCGTTGCCCCGATTCAAAAGCGCGCTACTACGAGGCTTCCTGCTCTTCGATTGCCCGGAAGAATACGTCTTCCAGCGATTCCTGGCCAAGCGTCCCAAACCGCTGCGCGCTTCTTGTACGGGACCGCAGAACAACGACTTACCTCGCCGCAGAATCAACAAATCGGTGCACAGGTTTTCAACGAGTGAAAGTAAGTGCGAGCTGACGATGACCGACGCGCCCTCGGCCGCCCGTGCGACGATCGTACTCTTGAGGGTGCGAATCGCATGCGGATCGAGACCCGTGAGTGGTTCGTCAAATAGGATCACCTGTGGATCGTGCAGGTAAGCGCAGGCGATGGCGACCTTTTGCCGCATGCCGCGCGACAGTTCCTGTGTGACCGTATCTCGCTTTTCGACCAGTTCGAAAATGTCGAGGAACTCTTCTCCCTTTGGTTCCCAGTTCTCCACGCAATAGGCCGACGCAATGAATCGCAGATGTTCCCAGACGGTGAGCGTATCAAACAGCTTTGGATCGTCGGGAATGTAAGCCAACTGGCGTTTGGCGGCGACCGATTCGGCCACGATGTCTTGCCCGGCAATCAACAGCCGACCGCCCGTGGGTGGAATGATGCCGGCCAGCGCCCGAAGTGTCGTGGTTTTGCCGGCGCCGTTGGGTCCGACGAGCCCCAGGATCGCGCCGTCGCGGACCTCGAAGCTGAGTCCGGAAACGGCGACCAGATCGCGATAGACCTTGTAGTAGTCAAAGACCTGAATCAAGCCACGCGCTCCTCAGTGTCCCACAGGTGCCGCGCGCCAATTCTACCCTATCCTCTGCAACTTGGGCCCAGGAAAGGGGCTTCCCGTGCAAATTCCGTCTTCTTGTCGCGGCAAGATTGTTGCTACGCGGGCTGCTTTTCGGGGTGCAGATAAATAAAGCTTTTCCCCAACCGCCCGCCGTAGTTGCCGGCCGAGATCTTCACGAGCCCTGCGGTTTCCACGGCGGCTTCGACGGCTCGGTGCGTGGCCGCGGCGATCGTCGCCAGGTCGCGACCGTTGATGATCACTTCCATCACCGAGCCGACGCCGTCGGGCACGCAACTTTGCGAACCGAGCTTCTGCCGCAAGGTTGGGCAGTATTCGGCATAGGTGCTGGCAATCGAGAATTTGTAGCGGCTGCCGGCCTTCGAGCCGCTGGCCGCGATGCCGCCGGGGAAAGGCATGATAACGCCGGGCGAATCGGCCACCGCCGCTGCCGCGCGCTCGGCCGCCAAGAGGGCTGAATCCACTGAATCACCCATGAACCACAGATTGCCGCCCATTAGGCCGTCACGGTAGCCAAAGCGCCGATCGATGACGAATTCGCCGCCCAGGATTGGCACCACCCACACCGGCCGGCCAAGACGCGTATCGCGGAACTGATGTCCGTCGCCAAAGAACGCCAGCTTGCGGCCGAGCTTGAAAAAGTCCTCGGTATCGAGCAGGTTGAACGCTGCCGCCGTCGGGCAAGTCAGCACGTTCTGACTGATCCGCACCAGCAGTGAGCGTTCCAACGCCTCGCGGCGATCCTTGCGAAACCGCGGCACGTGAAATTGCACGATCGCGCCAGGTCGTACGTCGGGCGTGTGAAACGATTCATCGCCCCCGGGGCCCACGTAACGGTCGACGCCGGCCTCGCAGTCGCACATGATCGTGCTCGACGCGTTCCCGGTGGCGGCGGCAAGGGCATGATCGAGCCAACCGCGGTCACGGGCAGTGATCAGAAACTCGGCATAAATGCTGCGAAATGCCTCGGCGTAGGTATCCTCCACCTCGGCTCGTGTCAGAGTGCCCACGATTTTTTACCGCCCTTTCCCCTGATAGATCTGCTGCTCAGTGATGATCTTGTCCATGAAGACATCGTGCGCGTGCGTGGGAATCTCGGGGAAGATCTGACACTCGAACGCCAATGCCACCAGCGGCGCATTGGGCCGCGCGTGTTCGAGCAGCTTATCGTAGTAGCCAAAGCCGTGTCCCATTCGCGCGCCCCGTGGGTCGAAAGCCACTCCCGGAACCATGATCAGGTCGAGCTCTTTGACGTCGATCCGCTTGCCGGGGGCATCGCGCAGCTCGACTTTGGGCTCGAGGATTTTGTACATCCCGACGGCCAACTCGTCCATGTTTTCCAGCAGGAACAGCTCCAACTCGCCGTCAACGCAATAGGGAACGACGATTCGTTTCTGCCCCTCGAGCAACTTGGGCAAGTGTTGCCGTGTGCGGACCTCGGTACGCACGTCGATATAGACCATGACGGTGTCGGCCGTGGCGAACTCCGGCTGAGCGACGAACTTTTCGCAGATCGTTTCGCTCAAGGGTTCTTTGTTTTCCTGGGCCTTGCGGTTGGCGTGGGCCTGCTCGCGTATTGCTTTCTTGACGTCTTGAGAATCCATCAATTCTTCCGGGGTCATGCAATGCTTCCTGCGGAGATGAGTGGTGCGCCGAGGCGCATGAACGTGCGACGCCGACTATCGTACTGACTCTCGCGACAAAGGCAAACCGCCGGCCGGACTACACGACGGCGCCGCGCGTCGCACGGATCAGGCCGATCAGGTCGCGAAGGGTTTCGTGTAGCAGCGATTTGCCGCCAAATGCCATGCCCAGCGAGCACAGCTTTGAGTTGTCGATCTGGTGCTTGGGCTCGGAAGGTTCCCCCGTGATCTCGGAGTGGCTGCATGCAAGCGACTTGGCCATCGTGGCCACCTCGTACTGGGAGATATAGCAGTCGTAACAGTTGAACGCCTCGCCGGAAATCCGCGCCACGTCGGCGCGGATCAACAGACTGGCTGCTTTGGCCACGTCGGCGGCGTGCACTTCTTTGCCGCCGCCATGACATTCCACCGGGTTGTCGCTGATGATGGCCGCCACCAGATCGTACCATTTCGTTTTTTCGATCGGATGGTTCACGCCGTAAACGCCCGTCGGCCGCAAGGCGCAGATGGGGTATTGGTCGTCGAAAGCATGGCTATGCACGAACGCTTCAATGGCCGCCTTATGCGCTCCGTAGTGTGAAGCTGGCCACAGCGGGTGCGTTTCGTCGAGTTGTCGACCGCCGAGAATGCGGTCGTGGACCGCGCAACTCGAGATGTAGATAATTCGTTCGACGCCGGCGGCCCGCGCTGCTTCGAACAGTTGCAGGCTGCCGGCGATGTTATGCATGGCCATTTCGGCTGTAAAACTGCCACTCGAAATGCGGCCCTGCGTGTCGTGTTCCAGGGCGGCGTGCACGAGCACCTGGCAACCGTCGACGAGCTTTTGACAGGCGTCCCAGTCACCCAGTTTCCCCTCGACCCATTCGAGATGTCGCTCAACGTGTTCCAGCCCGCTCCGGTCGCTCCTGGGGCGGTACCAGCAACGGCACTCGTGCAGTTCGGCGGCGAATTGCGCCACGAGGTATCGTCCAACAAACCCCGTGGCCCCGGTGACGGCAATTTTCATGGTTCTCTCACTCCTGTGGACCGGTGGCTCTCATTCCATATTGACGAGTTTTCGTCGGTGTTGCAATTCTGGCAGAGGGCCTGGGGACCCATTGTCGCGACTGGTGTCTTGGACTAGACCGCGTTACACTGCGCGATGACGGCGAGTCGATTTGATTCCTCGAACCCATCGTTAGATTCTAGCCATGAGCGCATCCTATTTGATTGCCGGTTGCCGCACGCCCATTGGGAAGCTCTTAGGAACGCTCTCGTCGGTGCCCGCGCCGCGGCTGGGGGCCGTGGCCGTCGGGGAGGCGATTCGACGGGCGGGCTTGCCGGTGGATGCCGTCGAAGAAGTCATCATGGGCAACGTCCTTTCGGCCGGACTCGGCCAGGCGCCGGCACGCCAGGCAGCGCTGCACGGCGGCCTTCCCGATTCGGTGGCCGCGCTTACGATCAACAAGATGTGCGGATCCGGCCTGAAGGCGGTAATGCTGGCCGATCAGGCAATTCGCGCCGGCGACGCGAAGATCGTTGTGGCTGGCGGAATGGAATGCATGAGCCAGGCGCCGTTTCTGATTTCCGGCGCCGCGCGGGATGGAAGTTCGGCGACCAAACGATTCGCGACTCGATGCTCTTCGACGGTCTCTGGTGCGCGTTCGAAGACATGGCCATGGGAGCCGAGGCAGACTACATTGCCGAGTCGCGCGGCGTATCGCGGGCCGACCAAGACGCGTTTTCCGTTGAGAGTCATCGCCGGGCCGCGGCGCGCGGTGGTTCGCCCATCGAAGAGATCGTGCCAGTGACGGTTCCCGGTCGAAAAGGGGATACCGTCGTCACAACTGACGAAGGACCTCGCCCAGATACGACGATCGAAGGCCTGGCGAAGCTTCGCCCAAGCTTTGGAAGTTCGGGAACCGTGACGGCCGGAAATGCGTCGCAAATCAGCGACGGTGCGGCGGCCGTTGTTGTTGCCTCGCCGGACGTCGCCCGCGCAAGCCGCTCGCCGCTGAAGGCCCGTATCGTGGCTAGCGCCACCAGTGGCGTGGCACCGAAGGAAATCTTCATTGCGCCAGTGTCGGCGGTTGAAAAGGTGCTGGCCAAGGCCAAGATGACCATGGCCGACATCGACCTCGTCGAGCTGAACGAAGCTTTCGCGGCTCAATCGCTGGCCTGCATGCGGCCGCTCGAAGCGGACCCGGCCAAAACCAACGTCCACGGTGGCGCGATCGCCCTGGGACACCCCATCGGCGCCAGCGGTGCTCGGATCCTGGTGACCTTGATGTATGCGTTGGCCGAACGTGGCCTGCGGCGTGGTCTGGCCTCGCTCTGCCTGGGAGGCGGAAACGCCGTGGCGATGATTATCGAGCGCGACTAGCGCTCGCTAGCTCTTCGGGCGCGCGGGAATGTAGAGGCAGCAATCCACCGGGCAGACGTCATGGCTGGGTCCAAACCGGCCGATTGCTTTTTTGGGCGTGTCTAGGACACGCTCCTCGATCAAGTCTCGGATCATGCGGACGAAGTCGGAGTGGCCACCGACGGTTGCGGCGCGGACCATATCGAGCTCTAGTTCCTCGGCCACTTGCCTGGCTTCGATGTCCAGATCGTATAGCACTTCAACGTGGTCGGAGACAAATCCAATCGGCACGATGACCACGTCGCGCGTATCAGTCGTGTTCTTTAATTCGCGTAGTACGTCGCAAACGTCGGGACCTAGCCACGGCTGTTGTGGCGGGCCGCTACGGCTTTGATAAGCGATTTGATAGTTCGTCGTCCCGACGGCCGTGGAAACCAGCCGCGCGGCTTCCGCGATTTGCAGGGCGTAGTCGCAATGGTCCGCCATCGAATTGGGAATGCTGTGCGCCGTATAAACAAGTCGCGCCGCAGCTTGGCGTGCCGCCGGGATCTGGTCCAACGCCTCCCGCACTCGATCGGCCATCGCATCGATGAACCGGGGGTGGTTGTAAAACACGCGCAATTTCTCAACTGCGGGGGCCGTGCGACCGACTACCTGCTGGGCCGCGGCAATGTTCTCGCGGTATTGCCGGCATCCTGAGTAGGAGCTGTAAGCGCTAGTGAAGAAGGCGAGCGCTCGGCGTATGCCGTCCCGGGCCATCTTGGCCAGCGTATCCGGCAGCAGGGGGTGCCAATTTCGGTTGCCAAAGTACACCGGCAGGCGGAGCCCGTGCGTGTCGAGCTCCGTTTGCAAGGCGGCGACGAGATTCCTGTTTTGCGCGTTCAGCGGGCTTACGCCGCCAAAGTGCCTATAGTGTTCCGCGACTTCGAGCATTCGCTCGCGAGGAACATTCTTCCCACGAAGCACGTTCTCCAGAAAGGGGAGCACGTCGTCCGGGCCTTCGGGTCCACCGAATGAAACGACCAAGACGGCATCGTAGGGCGGGGGAGCGTCGTCGGGATGCGTCACCAGGCAACCCTTATGGAACGGCCCGAGTGGCAGTCGTCGCGGTGAGTCACGCGAACGCTCGGACGGGAATGGAAATAGTGACCCCGACGGGATTTGAACCCGTGTTATCGGCGTGAAAGGCCGGTGTCCTAGACCAGGCTAGACGACGGGGCCAGGCGGGCGGCACGTGCGGTTGTGCCGCAGACACCGGTGTATGATGGTCATTCCCACGAGTTCGTCAAGTGCTGCCTGCGGCGAAGCTTGCGAAGCGTCGCGGGCGAGATCGCTAGAAATGCGCACCGACGGAACGTGACAGGGAGACGTTTTCAACTGTTCCGGTCAAAGTGCACGAATCAGGCTTCCGATGAGCCGTTGTTCTGCGCGTCCGATTTCTTCGTGGGCGTCATCTCGTCGCGGTGAATCGCGTCATAGACCTCGCGACGGTGAACCGGCACTTCCTTTGGCGCTTCAACGCCCAGCCGCACCTTGTCGCCGCGGATTTCCACGACGACAATCGTGATGTCATTGTTGATGACGATACTCTCGTTCTTCTTGCGAGATAGAACCAACATGGCCATTCCTTCGATGGTTGTCCGGGGCTTCCTTTTTTCTGTCTTGCACCCCTGGCACGAGCCGACAACACGCGTCGCAACATCCCCCCCCAAGGCAACCAGACGCCATGGTGACTACGCGCGCACCGGCTCTTGCTAATATTCACTCTACGTAGCGAAATAGGGGAGTCAAGCATGGACGGTGCCAAGGCAACACCATTTTGCCCATAATTATTACGCGCGTATGCGCAATGGTTCGCCCCGACCGCTCTGCGCTCCCGGCCATTACCCAGCAAGGTCTTCCTATATTTCCAGGCTTGACACGATGTTCGCTCCATTGATGCGCGTCGAATGTGACAAACGTCGGTCTACCCCAGACAGTTTTCTGGCCACAAGCGCACTCGACCCGAGGGACATTCCGGCAAACGGGAGTTCGCAATCGGCCGCCCCCCGCGTGAGACAAGCGGTGGCCAATCGCCGGGGGGCATGGGCCAAAGTGAGGGTCACACGAAACGTGCTGGGCAGCAGCGCCGTACACCGACCACGACTTGGAACATGGTGTTGCTTGCCAGCCGGGCGGACTTTCCAGAAACGCCACCGTGGCGATCGATGGCTGGATGACGTGTCGCGCGGCGGCAGCAAGTCGCCGAGCGCGCTGCGCCGAACTCTGGTTTGGTCGTAACACCGCGAAATCCCCGGGAAAAACACACAGTTCAAGGCGTCCAACTTCAACGTCGCTTGCGGGCTATCGCGCGCTGCCTATAATAAAACAACTCGCGATTCATGGCGGTTTCCGAAGGGCTCGCCGCGCCTTCGCCGGTGGTTCACGAGCGAGATAGTAATTCCTGTAATACAGCCGCGATTGAGAGCGCACATGGGCCGGTGGTTGCGTGATATTTGGGACGCCGTTTACACCGTGGCCTACGGCATGTGGGTTACGCTTCGCTATTGGCTGATTACTTATCAGCCCGAGCGAAAAACGTTCACCGAGCACTTTGAGTATCCCGAGTTGCCCGTGCCGGTGTCGGCTCGCTACCGCGGATTTCACCGTTATGACCTGACGACCTGCATCGCTTGCGACCAGTGCGCAAAAGCGTGCCCCGTCGACTGCATTTATATTGGCAAAGAACGGGTGACGACCGGTAAGGGCTTCAAGGTCACCGGATTCACCATCGACTACTCAAAGTGCATGTTCTGCGCTTTGTGCGTCGAACCTTGTCCGGTGGATTGTATCTTTATGGGTGCGACGCACGACCTGAGCTGCTATAGCCGCGACGGATGTCTGGTGGACTTTGCGCGGCTGCCCGTCGACGTGGCCTGGGGCAAGTCGACGCTGAATCCCACGGCCGTGGCCGCGTCGAAGGTGATTGTGGAACCTGTTCATGGCGGACCGAACCAGTAGTTGCGAGCCTGCCAGTAGCGTAGCGCAGGCCCACGACTCACGACACCCTGAAAGTGCGAGTGAAGTTCATGTCCGACGCCTATCGCCCGACGAAGCTGTTTACGGTTGAACAAGCCAATGCCGTGTTGCCGCTGGTCCGTGCCATCACGTCTGATTTGGTGCAGTTGTCGCGCGAGGTGATGGAGCGTCGCGAGCGGTTGGCCCTGCTTTCGACGGGCCGAAGCTCCGCGGCCAAGGACCTGTACTCCGAGGAATTGGCCCAAATTGAGGAAGAACTCGACAAGGACAGCGAGCAGTTGCAAGCGTATGTGGACGAACTGCGCGAATTGGGCGTCGAACCCAAGAGCGGCCCGGAAGGGTTGGTCGATTTTCCCTGCTTGATGGACGATCGCGTCGTGTTTTTGTGCTGGAAACTCGGCGAACCCGAGGTAACGCACTGGCACGAGTTGCAGGCTGGTTTTGCCGGGCGCCAGTCCTTGGTGGCTGGCAGCGCCGTTGCCGACGGCGACGGGCAAGACGACGACGAGCAACAAGACGACTCGCTGTGACCGCTTGCCAGCAGCCGGTGCCCTCTTTTAGAATGCACCTTTCCGTGGTGCGGACGGCGGTCGTCTCTGCGTCGCATTCGGCGACCTGAGCGGTTGCAATTCGCACCGGTTTTGAGCCTTGCTGTTCGGTGGTCGACGTCGTCAGGAGTCGCCGCTTGATCTCAAGGCAGGCATGCCGTTCCGCCGTGCCCGGAATTGGCTATTGAGGGAAATACAAACCATGGCGTCGCCCACTGCCGTCGCGGCCTATATCGCCTTTTTTGCGACGTTGGGTTTCCTGTTCTTATTCGTCACGCTCGTCGTCGGGCGCTTCCTGCGGCCCAGCGAACCGAACCGCGAGAAGCTCGAAGTCTATGAGTGCGGCGAGCCCACGATCGGGTCAAGCTTCGTGCAGTTTGATCTGCGATTTTACGTGGTCGCGCTGTTGTTCATCATCTTCGACGTGGAAGTCGCGTTCTTTTTTCCGTGGGCCACCGTGTATGGCAAGGCCACGCACCTGATGGATCCCAACATGCCGAAAGCCACGGCGCAAGGTGAACTAACACCCCACGCCAAAGCCGTGATCATCGAAATGGGAGTGGCTGAGCCGACTGTTCCGCCATTGCCGAAAGAACTGGCGGCCGAGGCCCAAGGACTTAGTGCGCAGCAAAAAACGAGTCGCGCTGTCGAGGATTTGAGCCGGCGGATCGCGCTGTTTTCAATGATCGATATCGCCGTATTTTTCGCCGTGCTCTTGGTCGGATTCGCCTACGTGTGGCGGCGAGGCGATTTGGATTGGGTCCGCGCGCTTAGCAAGGAGCGGGCGCTCGAGGCGCGGCCGCGCGCTCCGTCACTGGTTTCCGAGCAACAGCCGGTCGTATCGGCGTAGCATTTGTGTTTCTGCCTGGTTTGAGACCGCAATGGCATCCCTTTCACATTAGTCACCAGCACCCAAATGAGCGGACAAGCGTTTCTCGACCGGCTGAAGCAGGAGTTTGGCGACACGATCATCGGAGCCGATCTGACGGCAATCGATCCCTGGGTCGAAGTTTCCCCCACCGGTCTCGTGAACGTCTGCAAGTATCTGCGCGACGAACCGGACTTGCGGTTCAATATGTGCAATTGCGTTTCGGGCGTTGACTATTTCGAGCCCGATGCAAAGAAGGCTGCCAAGGTCGACTGGCAGCCGCACATCGAAGTGGTTTATCACCTGTCTAGCCTGCCGTACAAAACGACACTCGTACTCAAGGTGCTCGTTCCACGCTGGAAAGACGATAAGGCGGGCGACTTGCCGGAGGTTCCTTCGGTCAGCGGAGTCTGGAGCACGGCCGAGTGGCACGAACGGGAGGTGTTCGACCTGATCGGCGTCCGCTTCACCGATCATCCCGATCTGCGGCGGATCCTCTGCCCCGAAGACTGGGTCGGACATCCCTTGCGAAAAGATTACGAATTCCCACTCGAATACCACGGCATCCGCGGACGCTAACGCATCGTCGTATGCGCCCCCTAATCAACAGCCACTAAAAGACAAGCCAAAATGGCCACGCAACTAGACGATCCGCGAATCATTGAATTCGACGTTCGTACCGACGAGATGCTCGTCAACATGGGACCTCAGCATCCCAGCACGCACGGTGTATTGCGGTTGGTGCTGCGTACCGACGGAGAAGTGGTTTCGGAAGTCACGCCGCACATCGGCTACCTGCATCGCTGCGCCGAGAAAATCGGCGAAAACCTCACGCCCCGGCAATGGATTCCGTACACCGACCGGATGGACTACCTGGCCGGCATGAACATGAATCTCGGCTGGGCGCTGACCGTCGAAAAGTTGATGAACCTCGAACTGCCCGAGAAGGCTCGTCATCTGCGGGTCGTGATCGCCGAACTGGGTCGCATTGCCAGCCATCTTGTCGGCATGGGCGCCTATGGGCTCGATCTGGGCACGTTCAGTCCGTTCTTGTATGCCTTCCGCGAGCGTGAGAAGATTCTTGACCTGTTCGAGGATGTGTGCGGCGCGCGGCTCACTTATAGCTATCTCACCGTCGGCGGGGCCACGGCCGACTTGCCCCCCGGCTGGCTACAGAAGCTCGAAACGTTTCTCGACCAGTTGCGTCCCGTGATCGATGAGTATCACGCGCTATTGACCACGAATGCGATTTTCGTCCGCCGCACGGCTAATATCGGCGTCATGTCGGCCGAAAAGGCGATCGACTTTGGCTGCACCGGTCCTGTGCTCCGCGGTTCCGGGGTCGATTACGACCTCCGCCGCGACGGCGAGCAGCGTTACACCGAGATGTACGACGGCTATGCCTTCGAGGTGATTGTGGAAAAGGAGGGCCACTATCCCAAGGACCACCACTATCCGCCGGTACCCAAAAGCGCCGTTTTGGGAGATTGTTGGCACCGCTTCTATGTGCGGATGCTCGAGGTGATGCAGTCGATGGACCTTTGCCGCCAGGCGATTGATCGCTACAGCATGTGCAGCGGTTCATGGGGCATTCCGGTCAAGCTCACCGAGAAGCTTCCCAAGGGGGAGGCCTACATGGAAACCGAGGCGCCACGCGGTCAAATGGGCTTTTACATCGTAAGTAACGGCAGCGGAGCGATTCCGTCGCGGGTGCGGGCGCGCAGCAGTTCGTTCTGCAACTTGTCGGTCACGCACGACCTGTGCCGCGGTTGCCTAATTGCGGACGTGCCGGCGATCGTCGGTTCGCTCGACATCGTGATGGGAGAAATTGACCGGTGAGTCACCTTGCCGTTTAGACTGGTCCAATTCTGAGTCTGCCCGATTTGATCGGGGTTTAACGAAACGAAACGCTGCGCTTTCGGCGAACAAGCCCCCGCTGCGGGGAAATGCTGTTGAGCAGCGAGCAGTTGTAGCGGCCGACGCTCGGCCGACACAAAAAAGTTGGACGACGAGGGGCTTGTCGGTGCGGGGTAGTTTGTGCGATATTTCACGATCTTAGAACTGTCCTCAAGGGGCATTCACGGCACGCGTTACCGCGACGACCGGGCAGATTAATCGCGTTTCACCCCAGCTGCGGGCCAGGGTCTCGAAGCTGCAGGATCAAATCGGTGGCTGAATTTCTCAAACAGTATCTGTCGCCCGAGTGGCTCGCCTACGCGATCGCTGCTTTCGTGCACGGTTTTTTGCTGGTGAACCTGGTGGCCGTGGGGGCCCTGGTGTTCATCTGGCTGGAACGCAAGGTCTCGGGCCGAATTCAAGACCGCCTCGGCCCGACGCGCGTCGGCGGCAAGTTCGGCTGGCTGCAAACGCTGGCCGACGGTCTGAAACTCATCACCAAGGAAGACCTCTGTCCGGCCGGCGCCGACCGCATGTTGTTCCTGCTGGCGCCGTACATCAGTTTTTGTGCGTCGTACGCAGCCTACATGGCGCTGCCGTTTGCCGATGGCTGGGTAGCCATTCGCTTAAACGTTGCCGTGTTCTTCATCGTCGCAGTCTTGGGCATCGAGGTGTTTGGCGTAATTCTGGCCGGTTATGCCTCGGCGTCCAAATGGTCGCTATTCGGCGCCATGCGCGAAGCGGCTCAGGTTGTCAGTTACGAAGTGCCGCTCGGCATGTGTGTTGTCGTGCCGGTGCTATTGGCGGGCACCATGGATCTGGTGTCGATTGCCCAAATGCAAACCGCCGGCCCGGCACAGCTGGGCTGGTTCACGCACTGGTATGTCTTCAACGATCCGTTCACGTTCATCACCTTCTGGGTCTACTTCACCTGCGCCACGGCCAGTGTGAACCGCGCCCCGTTTGACTTGGCCGAAGCCGAAAGTGAACTGGTGGCCGGCTTCCATACCGAATATTCAGGCCTGCGGTGGAGCATTTTTTTCATGGCCGAGTACGGCTCGATGTTCGCCGTCAGCGGCCTGGCCGCGATCCTGTTTTTCGGCGGCTGGAACGGACCGTTGCCGATCACGCACTGGCTGGGTCTGGCGGACTCGGCCAATCCGGTTTTACACTACCTCGGCAACTTCCTGGGCATGCTGAACTTCATCGGCAAGTGCATCTTTGGCGTGACGTTCATGATGTGGGTGCGGTGGACGCTCCCCCGCTTGCGAATCGATCAGGTTATGACCACCTGTTTGAAATACTGCACGCCGCTGGCGGCCTTCATGTTTGCCGGCGCCGTCGTGTGGCGGTTTCTGCTTCCCGGAGGATTGATCCTACAAAGCGATCAGGGTTTGGTCCGCGAGGCACAAACGCAGCTGGTTTCCGGAGAGGAAACAGCCGCCATCGAGTCCAGTCCTCGGGCAACCCGTGTAGCTCAAGCCAGTGTCGCCAAGACGAAACAGGTAGGTGCGGGTCGTGGAACCAATTAACTGGCATTCCGTGTTTTTCTTGCTGTTCGCGCTGGTTGCGTGCAGTTTTTCGATTGCCGTGTTGGTTACCAGCAATGTGGTCCGAATGGCTTTCTATCTGGTGATCTCGCTGGCGGCGACGAGCGGCCTGTTCTTTTTGGCGGGCGCGGATTTTGTCGGCGCCATGCAGATCATGATCTACGTGGGCGGAACACTCGTGCTATTGATCTTCGGCGTCATGTTAACGGCCAAGGGGCCGTTCATCTCGATGAAGACCTCGGCTGGCGAGTGGATGCTCAGCGTGCTGGTCGGCGGGGCGCTGCTGGTCGTATTGCTGTCGGCCGCCACAAGCATCCGCGCCTGGCAGCCTGCCGCCGCCATCGACGGCGAGCCTCGGCCAACCGCCACCCGGCTTGGTTTTGCTCTGCTCGGTGCCCGGGTGGACAAGCTCGAAGAACAGGATCCCACGCAGCGCGGGGGCATGTCGGGCTATCTGCTGCCGTTTGAAATCGTCTCGGTGCATCTGCTGGTCGTGCTGGTCGGTTCGGCTTATCTGGCCCGGCCCAAGAAACGCGTTCAGCCCGGCTCGTTGGAGGGCCTGCAATGAACCTTCTTACCCAGCCGGTCGGCGTGTCGCATTATTTAATCGTTGGTGCGATCCTGTTTGTCACGGGTGCTCTCTGCATGGCCACCAAGCGCAATGCCCTGGGCGTTCTGATGGGCATCGAGCTAGTGCTCAACGGTGCGAACGTGAATTTCGTGGCCTTCGGCAGCGACTACTTGCGACCCGGCATGATCGGAGTGGGCCTCGATGGGCAGTTGATCGCCCTGTTTGTAATCGTGCTGGCTGCTGCGGAGGCCGCCGTGGCGCTGGCCATTGTTTTGAACTTTTACAACAACCATTCGACGGTCGACGTCGATCGGGCTGACGAGCTAAAAGGCTGATGGATCCGGTTTCCACGCTACCCGTACTGTTAGGTCTCGCCTGGCTCGTGCCGCTGGCGTCCTTTGCGTTGATCGTGTTTTTCGGTCCGCGGATGGGTAAGCACGGTCAGGGAGCCGGCTACCTGGCCACGGGCGCCATCCTGACGTCATGCCTTTTGTCCCTGTTCGCCTTGTTCTTCGTGTGGTTGCCGAATTACGACATGCCTCCGGAACACCACGCCGAAGCCTCGCACGGCGCATCGGCTCACGACGAGGGGCACGGCGAAACCCACCACGACACCAAGACCGAAGAACACAAGACGGCCGGCGAGCATCACGAGCCGTTTGAAAAGCCCTACGTTGCCGGCGAATGGTACACGCTTGGCCAGTTCGGCAAGCTTCGCGTGTCAATCAGCTACTACATCGACTCACTCACGGTGTTGATGTTCTCGATGGTCACATTCATCGCCACCTGTATCCATTTTTATGCCAATGGCTACATGCACGATGAGCTGCACGACGTGACCGATCACGAGGTCACACTCTCGGATGGCCATCACCTCCATCGCCCCGGCCGTTTTCATCGTTTCTTCCAGTACCTGTCGCTATTTTGCTTCAGCATGCTGGGCATCGTGATCGCCGGCAACATCGCGATGGTGTTTGTCTTCTGGGAGTTGGTGGGCATTTGCTCGTACTTCCTGATTGGCTTCTACATCGAACGCAAAAGTGCCTCGAACGCTGCCAACAAGGCGTTCATTGTCAATCGCGTGGGCGACTTCGGTATGATCATCGGCTTGATGATCCTGTTCGCCACTTTGGGAACCTTCAGCTTTGGCGACGTCGATACCGATGGTGATGGCACGCCCGAACCGGGCATCTTCTCACTGGTCCGTAGCCAGGCCAATCACCACGCACTGGTCGTACCCGACGGCATGGTCAAGGCGGCCGCTGCCGACGAAATCGACCAAGGAGTCGAACCGACCACAGACCAAATCGCCAACTGGCGTTCCGATATGGAGCCCGGCGGCGTTGGACGCACGGCTTACTGGCTGCTGGTCATCGCCGGTTTGGGTATTTTCTGTGGCTGCGTGGGAAAGAGTGCTCAGTTCCCGCTGCACGTGTGGTTGCCCGACGCGATGGAAGGTCCCACTCCGGTCAGCGCCCTGGTTCACTCGGCGACGATGGTCGCGGCGGGCGTGTACTTGGTGGGGCGATTTTTCCCGGTATTCGTGCCCGAGGCGCTGTTGGTAATTGCGATCATCGGTTGCATCACGTTGTTCGTAGCGGCGACGATCGCCATCGTGGCCGTGGACATCAAACGCGTGCTCGCCTATTCGACAGTGAGCCAGCTCGGTTACATGATGCTGGCCCTTGGCGTCGGTGGCTGGAGCGCCGGCATGTTCCACTTGATCACGCACGCGTTTTTCAAAAGCTTGTTGTTCATGTGTTCCGGCTCGGTGATCCATGCCGTGCATACGAACGACATGACGCAGATGGGCGGATTGCGAAAGAAGATGCCCTTCACGGCCTACACGATGTTGGCCGGTTGCTTGGCCATCATGGGTGCCGGAGTGCCGTTCGCCATCGGCTTGAGCGGTCACTACTCGAAGGACGCCATCCTGGCTCAGGCCATGTCGTTCAAGAACGCGAATCCCCAGTACGGCTGGCTGTTTTACGTGGCCGCGGGCGGTGCCGCGATCACGGCGTTCTACATGTTCCGTCTGTGGTTCATGACCTTCGCCGGCAAGCCGCGCGACCAACATCGCTACGACCACGCCCATGAATCGCCCAAGATCATGTATTACCCGCTGGTCGTCTTGGCGGTGTTTGCCGTGGCCGTCGGCTGGCCATTCCTGCCGGTTAGCGTTCAGTCGCTACTGGAACAGGCTCGCCCCGCCGGCATTCTGTCGACGGTCAATGGCGCGCTGCTGCCCGAGCTCACGCACCCGGACGAGCATCTTTCGCACATTCAAGAAATCCACGTCGCATCGACCTGGTGGGCCACGCTCACCGGTTTGGCGGGGCTCGGTTTGGCGATCGCGTTTTACGGTATGAACTGGCTGAACCCAAAGGAAGTGGCCAACCAATTCCGGCCGCTTTATACCTTCCTTGTGAATAAGTGGTATTTCGACGAGCTGTATAACGTCATCTTTGTGCAGCCGGTGTTGTTCGTTGCCCGCCGCGTTGCCGACTTCGACAAGGTCGTCATCGATGGCATCATCGACGGCTTGGCGCTCTTAACCCGCATGCTGGCCCGGCTTGACGACCTGGCGGATCGCTTCATCGTCGACGGTCTGATCAACACCTTTGCCGCCTGGACCTACAGCCTGGGCGTGACGTTGCGGGCCGCCGAGACCGGCAGGATTCGGCAATATGTAATGTTCATCGTCATCGGTACGGTAACGCTGTTCGTGCTGATTTCGCTATTGAGTTCGACCTTTGCAAGCCCCTAGGCAACCTATTCGGCCGCGTGTTCGGTTGCTCCGGACGTTGTGGTCAAAGTTGGAAACAAAGCGACCATGGAATCGACCTACCTCACGCTGCTTAGCCTTGTAGTCTTCTTGCCGGCGGTCGGCGCTGGTGCTCGCGTTTTTTCCGCGGGAGAGCACCGAAGCGATGAAGATGTTCTCGCTGGTGGTCACCGCCGTGGTGTTCTTGCTGACGGCCGTCATGGCACTTCCGAGCGAGGGCGGAAGCTGGCAGTTCGATACGGCCGTCTCCGACATGCAAAAGGTCTTTTCGGTCGGCTGGATCCCCAGCTTCGACATCAACTACTTCATGGGCCTCGACGGCATTAGTTTTCCGCTGGTGCTACTTACCACGTTTGTGACCATGCTTTCGATGGCCGCCAGTTGGCCCATCCAAAAACATGTCAAAGCCTACTGCATCCTGTTTCTGATCCTCGAAACGGGCGTCTTGGGCGTGTTCCTGGCCCTCGACTTCTTCCTGTTCTACGTATTTTGGGAAGTGATGCTGTTGCCGATGTACTTCCTCATCGGCGTGTGGGGCGGTCCGCGGCGTGAATATGCCGCAATCAAGTTCTTTCTCTACACGCTGTTGGGCGGTGTGTTCATGCTGATTGCGATCTTGATGCTGTACTTTGCCAGCGACTTGAAGTTGCTCGACAAGGATCAACTCGTCGCCGCGCACGTGATTGATGCCCAGCTGAGCGAGTCGGATCAGGCCGCCCGCTTTGCCGAATTGCAGTCTCACTCGACCCCCCGGCACACGTTCAATATCCTGGCCTTGCAGCAGCTCGGCCAGCACACCGACGCCTTCAATGGCGACATCCTGGGCAAGCCACTGCAATGGTGGGCGTTTCTGCTGCTATTGATCGGCTTTGTGATTAAGGTTCCCTCGGTGCCGCTCCATACGTGGCTACCCGACGCCCACGTCGAAGCACCGACGCCGATCTCGATGATCCTGGCCGGCATTTTGCTCAAGCTGGGCGGCTACGGCATCATTCGCATCTGCTACCCGATCTGCCCCGCGGCTGGTTACGAATTGGCGTACTTCGTGTGTGCCTTGGGCGTGGTAAGCATGGTCTACGGTGCCTTCGCGGCGCTTGCCCAAAAGGACTTCAAGCGACTGGTTGCTTACAGCTCGGTGAGTCACATGGGCTACGTTGTGCTCGGCATTGGCGTCTGGTCGGCCGTGGCCGGCAACCAGTTCAATGCCGATGCCTGGAAGATGGGAATGAACGGCGCCATGTTCCAAATGATCGCCCACGGAATCGCCTCGCCTGGCATGTTCTTTATCGTGGGCGTGGTTTACGAGCGCGTGCATCACCGCAACCTCGATCAGTTCGGCGGACTGTTCGCCAAGATGCCCGTCTACTCGGGCCTGGCGATCGGCATTTTCTTCGCCGGTTTGGGACTACCCGGTTTGTGCGGGTTCATCGGCGAAGTGTTCGTGACGCTGTCCGTGTGGAGCTATAGCCACGCATTGGCCGTGGTGGCGGCGTCGGTCGTGGTTTTGACCGCGGCCTACATCCTCTGGACGTTGCAGCGAGTTTACCTCGGACCCGAATACAAGGGCCCGCACGCTGAAGATCTCACGCCGATCACCGGCCGCGAGTTGGCCATTGCGGCGCCGCTGTTTGCCTTTGCGATTTTGCTTGGCGTATATCCCCAATTTGTATTCCGCTACATGACTCCCAGCGTGGACCGCACCGTCGACAACCTGGCGGCTTGGACCGCGCGAGTCGAGCCGGGCGAGCCCAAGACGGCCAGCGTCATTCGATCGGCTCCGGCGGCGTCCGTTGCCAGTCATCGTTCGCAGTAGGACTTAAATACCAGCAGAAGCAGCCACGACCGTGACTCTGTACGATCTGATTCATTCGTTGACGGCCGATTCCATTCGCAGTGCCGCTGGGTTCGAAGGGGAACTCACGCTCTGCGTTACGATTGTGCTGCTCCTCCTACTGCGAATTCCGCGAGTCACCAGCCGTATCGACTCGTTCTATGTGATGCTCGCGGGCTCGGCCGTGGCCCTCTATTTAGCCGGTCCCTGGAAGACGCTTGAGCAGCCCACTGAGATATTCACTGGTTTGCTGGTTTACGACACTTTCACCGTTTACTTCCGTACGCTGCTGTTGTTCTTCGCGGTGCTATTCGCCATTTTTACGCGCATTTCGGGCGTGCCCGATCGCGATGCCGCGCCGGACGTCTATGCCCTGGTGCTGGGGGCCACGCTGGGCATGTGCATCATGGCTTCGGCCAACAATGTGCTGATGATCTTTCTGGGGGTGGAGATGGCAAGCGTGCCGTCCTATGCTCTGGCCGGTTTGCTCAAGGGGCGCCGACAGAGCAGCGAGGCGGCCCTTAAATATGCAGTCTATGGCGCCGGCGCCGCCGGCATTATGCTGTACGGCATCAGCCTTTTGTGCGGCGTACTCGGTTCGGCACACATTCCAACGATGGCGGTTCGCCTGGCCGAACTATTGCAACCGGCCAACCTCGAGCAAGGTGTCGGCGTCGACACGCACATGGTGCTGGTCCTCGGCGGACTGATGGTGATGGTTGGCTTGGCGTTCAAGTTGTCCGCCGTGCCGTTTCACTTCTGGTGCCCCGATGTGTTCGAGGGGGCCAGCGCCGAGGTAAACGCTTTCTTGTCGGTCGCCTCAAAGGCCGCCGCGCTGGCGCTGTTGGCCCGGGTGGCAATTGGATTTGGATACGTGCCTTCGCCGGTTGAAGAAGCACCGGTACAGAAAGTCGCGTTGTTCAACGTCTCCGGTGAAGCGGACGCGACCGACGAGACCTCGGACGCCAAGGCGGACGAACACGCCAAGGAAGGTACAGCCGAGCATGTCCAAGACGCTCACACCGAACAGCAACCGTCGTCCGAAACGCCCGGTTTCGCGCCACTTCCCGACCGTCAGACTCAAATCGCCGCTCTCGAGCCTGCGCGGAACTTCCTTTTGCGCCTGGTGGCGTTTGTGGCGGTTATCACCTGCACGTTCGGCAACCTGGCGGCGTACGGGCAAACGAACATCAAGCGGTTGCTGGCGTATTCTACGATCGCCCAGGCCGGCTACATGATGATGCCGGTTGCGGCCGCCATGGTGCTGGCCGGTAGCGACGCCGTTAGCGCCCGCACGGCGATCAGCGCCATGGCCTTTTATGCGGGCGCCTACCTCTTCATGAATCTCGGTGCTTTTGCGGTGGTGGCCTTCCTGCGCAATATGCTGCACAGCGAAGAGATCGAAGACTATGCCGGGCTCATCAATCGGGCGCCGATCGTGGCCATCTGCTTTTCGGTCATTCTGATCAGCCTGATCGGCATCCCGCCGCTGGCTGGGTTTTTCGGCAAGTATCAGATCTTTGCCTCGCTGGTGGCCGCCAAGATGTGGGTCGTGCTGGTGATTGCCGGCTTGAACACCGCGATCAGTCTGTACTATTATCTGCGGGTCGTGAAAGTTATGACCATCGACCCCGAGCCCGAAACTCGCCGTCCGGGGAGCCTGTCGTACATTCCGGGCACCTTTGTGGTGCTGGTGAGCCTACCGCTGATCGTGCTCGGCATTTGGCCGGAGAGCCTGAATCTGTTGGCTCGGGTCGCTACCGGGCAGTTGTTCTAAGAATCGTTTTGCACGGAACCGCGCATGAGCAAGCCTGGCAATCACGACGCGCTCAATCGTCTGCTGACGGTTCTGTATCGTTCGCTTCCTATGTATCTGACCGATGCTGCGCCCTGGACGCATCGGGGCGACGAAAAAGCCGTCGAGGTCCTGCATCACATCGTCGAAGACCAGGAACAGCTTGCCACGCGCATTGGCCAGCACATTGTCGATCACTACGGCCCCGTCGAACTCGGCGATTATCCGCTCGACTTTCCCGACACCAACGACCTCGCGTTCGACTACCTCGTCGGCAAACTGGTCGCCTGCCAGAAGAACGACGTCGACTCGATCGAACGTTATATGGGACAATTGCAGGGCGACTTTGAAGCTCGATCACTCGCCGAAGAAGCCTTGGGTAGCGCCCGCGGCCATCTCGAATCGCTCGAGGAGTTGGCGGCCGAAGTTGCCAAAGTCGGCGCGACGTGGGTGAAGCGGTAGCGGCCAAGCCGCCGGCACGGTTTCTCCCGTATGCCGGAGTGACCAGCGCTCATCGAGCGAGCCAGCCCAAGCCATAATACGACCCATGCCCCTCATCGACACGCACGCCCACATCAATCAGAAGGAATTCAACGCCGATCGGGCAGAGGTGATTGCCCGGGCAGCGCAGGCCGGCGTCGAGGCGATTGTGGCGGTCGGCACCACCGCGGTTACCAGCGAGGTGGTGTGCGATTTGGCGGAGCACAATACAAGTGTGTATGCCGCCGTGGGTATCCAGCCCAACTATACGGCTGAGGCCGAGTTGGGAGACTGGGGCCGTATCGTTGCACTGGTCAACCGGCCGCGGGTTGTGGCAATTGGCGAGACGGGTCTCGATCGTCATTGGAACGACTCGCCGCTGGAACTGCAGCAGGATTATTTCGACCGCCACCTGCGGCTCTCGCAGGACCGCGATCTGCCGTTCATCGTACACATGCGCGATTGCGAGGCCGACATCCTCGAAATGCTCCGCGAGGCCTATCGCCGCGGCCCGCTTCGAGGCGTGATGCACTCGTTCACGGGCAGCCTCGAGACGGCGGGCGAGTGCGTAGCCATGGGGCTCTACATCAGCTTCGCTGGCATGGTCACCTATAAAAAGTCCGATGCCCTGCGCGAAGTGGCCACCACGATTCCCGAAGATCGCATTCTGGTTGAGACGGACAGCCCCTACCTCTCGCCCGAGCCCTTGCGTGGAAAGCGCAACGAGCCGGCCAACGTCGTGCACACGGCGACTTGCCTGGCCAACGCGCGGGGTCAAACGGTCACAGATTTCTGCGAACAGACCACCCGAAATGCCCGGGCCCTGTTCCGCCGCTTTACGGACGAGTACTAGGGCGCGCAATTTCGCATACTTGACCCCGCCGTTCACGTGCGCGACAATTAGCGGGCCGCCGGAGGGATAAACCGGGGGCCGCGTGTGTTAGCAACTCGTCTTTGCCCCCGAAATCCGCCAGGCTCCGCATGGTTGCGACTGCCGACGCAAAGCGCCATGCCGCCCAAGTTGTCAGGCGGCTGAAGGCGGCCTATCCCGACGCGCACTGTGCGCTCAACTTTAAAACGCCGCTGCAGCTTCTGATTGCCACCATTCTCTCGGCCCAGTGTACTGACACCCGGGTGAACATCGTCACGAAGGACCTGTTCAAGAAGTATCCCGATGCCCGGGCGTTTGCCAGCGCGAAGCTGCCTCAGCTCGAGCGGGCGATTCAGAGTACGGGCTTCTTTCGTAACAAGGCCAAAAACATCAAATCCTGCTGCACCGAACTGGTCGAAAACTACGGCGGCCGAGTGCCCCGGGATCTCGACACGATGGTCAAGCTGGCCGGCGTGGGACGCAAAACGGGAAACGTCGTGCTAGGCACGGCCTATGGCATTCCCACCGGTGTGGTCGTTGACACACACGTCACTCGTTTGAGCAAACGTCTGGGCCTCACGCGACATAGCGACGCGGTGAAGATCGAACGCGACCTGATCGCCCTCTTGCCGAAGCGCGAGTGGGTTGATTTTTCGCACCGCATGATCGCCCACGGACGGCAGATTTGCGTGGCCCGCAAACCGAAATGCGAGGTGTGCCCGCTGGCCGACATCTGCCCGCGGATCGGCGTGGAGGCAACGGTCTGATCGCATCACGACAGCAGTTACGGCGCCAGCCGGCCTTGGAGAACCGTTAGCCGAAAGGCAGCAAAGCCATGATTCTTTCCGGACATGAAATTCGGCGTCGCCTGGGCAGCTCGATCGTGATCGATCCGTTCAACGAGGCGAATCTCAACCCCAACAGCTACAACCTCACGTTGCACAACGAGCTGATGACCTACGAAGAGGTTGTGCTCGACATGGCGAAACCGAATCGCGTCCGCCGGATCACGATTCCGCCCGAGGGAGTCGTCTTGGGTCCAAACCAACTCTATCTGGGTCGGACCGTCGAACGAACCGAAACGCACGACCTGGTGCCGATGATCGAGGGGCGCTCGTCGGTTGGCCGTCTAGGGCTATTTGTGCACGTGACCGCTGGCTTCGGCGACGTGGGTTTTTGCGGCTATTGGACGTTGGAGATGTTTGCCGTGCAGCCGGTGCGGATCTATCCCGGCGTACCCATCTGCCAGATCTTCTACCACGAGATAAACGGCTCTTTCACCGAGTACTCCAGCGACAAGTACCAACACAATCGCGACATTCAACCGAGCCTGCTGTTCAAGGAATTGAATCCCGACTGCGAGAAGGATCCCCAGCTCAAGCTCAACTTCGGAATGGAACGGTCGCATCGATAGGACCGCTCGTACTTGCCGGCCACCCGGAGAAAACCATGCACGATCCTTCGCCATACTTCGTTGGCTGGGGCACGCTCGCGCTCATCAATGCCGGCCTGGCCCAGGGAAAATACCGCAGCGGGCTGAACTGGTTCTTGTTGTCGCTGTTGCTAGGGCCGATCGCCACCTTTGCGCTCGTGGCCTTCTTCGAGGACCGTCGCGGAGCACTGTAGAGGGGCGAATCGCCCCCGAGGTAATCGTCAAAGTCTGCCACGGTCGGGAACTTTTTTGCGTGTCGCGCGGACAATGGTGGACGCCGCCCACGCGGCCGGTTATACACGTACCTGGTAGGTTTGCCACGGACGGTAAAACGAATAGCCCGGAGCCGGCGGCGACGGCGTTTTTCCGGCCTTGACCGGCCCATGGTGCGGTCCTGGCTCGGTCTCCCGAAACGCTTGCGAGTGGCCGCTCCGGACGTTGGCGGCCGTCTTCGGAGTGAAGGGCGCGGCCGGCTCCCTGCACCCCAGGCACGGGAAGTTTTAGATGGCGGAAGCTACAATCGCCTCGGCCGAGCGCGAAGACGCGCCGGTTGCGCCATGGCCCGGTTCGCATCAAATGCCCCGCTGGGACGTCGGCCCGCTGGTCGACGCTCCACGCTTCACCTGGCAGAACTGGTTCGCGATGCTGGGCCCTGGCCTGCTGGTAGGGGGCTCGGCAATCGGCGGCGGAGAATGGCTGGCGGGCCCGGCGGTCACGGCTCGCTACGGCGGGGCGCTAATGTGGCTGGCCACGCTCAGCATCCTCGGCCAGGTTTTCTACAACATCGAGATCAGCCGCTACACGCTCTATACCGGCGAGCCGATTTTCACGGGCAAATTTCGCACGCTTCCCGGGCCACGATTCTGGCTCTTCATCTACCTGCTGCTCGATTTCGGCGCCGTGTTTCCCTACTTGGCCGCCAACGCGGCCACACCGCTAGCCGCGGTCTATCTCGGCCGCATTCCGTCGGGCGCAGGGGATGAAGCGCTCGTCCGCGGCCTGGGCATTGCCGTGTTTCTGTTGGCCATGTTGCCGTTGGTTTTTGGCGGCAAGATCTACAACACCCTCAAGCTCGTGATGTCGTTCAAGATTGTCACCGTCCTGGGTTTCCTGCTGTTTCTGGCGATCTTCTTTTCGAACTTCGACACTTGGAGCGAGATCATCACGGGCTTTGTGCGGTTTGGCACGGTGCCGGTTCAAGGGGGTGCCGACGACGCGACTGAGAACATCTTTCTCGCTCTGATACAGGGTCGCGGCTTTCCGACGATCGACTTCAGCACGATTGCCATTCTGGCGGCGTTTGCCGCCGTGGCCGGCTGCGGTGGTCTTTCGAACACACCGATTAGCAATTACACCCGCGACCAGGGCTGGGGTATGGGGCGCCACGTGGGTGCCATCCCCAGCGTGATCGGCGGTCGCGATATCGAACTTTCGCACGTCGGCATGGTGTTCCCGGTCACGAGAGACGCCCTCTCACGCTGGAAGCATTGGGTCAAGCACGTGCGCCGCGACCAGATCGTCATCTGGATGCCAGCTTGTTTTCTGGGCATGGCTCTGCCGAGCATGCTGTCGGTGCAGTTCCTGCCGCGCGGAACCGAGGCCAGCGACTGGTATGCCGCGGGCATGACGGCCGATGGGGTGCGTTCCACGGTCGCGGCCAGTTGGGGCGTGACGGCCGGCACGATCATGTGGTACGGCACGCTGTTGTGCGGCTTCCTTGTGCTCGCTCCCACCATGGCCACCAGTGCCGACGGCGCGATCCGTCGCTGGGTGGATGTGATCTGGACTTCGAGCCCTCGACTGCGAAACTGGGATCCCAAACACATTCGAGTAGTCTATTTCGGTGTGCTCATGGGATACATGTTGTTGGGTTTGGTGCTGCTCTCCACCGGTAAGCCGCTAGGCCTGTTGACCACGGCGACCACCATCATGAACTTCGCGCTCGGATTCAGTTGTTTCCATACCCTGGTGATCAACGTTACGCTGTTGCCGCCCGAACTCCGGCCCGGCTGGATTTCGCGGATTGGCTTGCTCATCGGCGGAATCTTCTTCTCCGTGCTCGCCACGATCACCGCAATCGAGACATTGCGGCCGTTCTTCGGCTAGCCGCGGCCGACAATCAGCTAGTGCCGCCAAGGGGCCGCGTCTTTTCGCCAATTTCCCAAATTCCGCTGGGAACTTTGGTCCCGTCTCTAGCGTCGAAGAGCTAGAATTGCCTGCTAGGGGGCATTCTGCCGGGGGAAAGCACTTCCCGGTTCGCTCTAGGCACCGGAACACAAAGTTGGGAGCTCTACTGCCATGTTGACCACCGTTGCGCGCGGCTTGCGGTTCAGTTTTGTCGCACTTTCAATGGTCGCCCTGTCGGCCCCGCTTGGTATTGCGCAAGACGACAAGCACCAGGCGGTCGCCGATCGTGTACCGCTCGGCAAAGTGGTGATGTTCACGTCCGGTGTCGGCTATTTCGAACGGCAGGGAGAAGTTGACGGCAACGCAAAAATTGAGCTGCGGTTCAATGTCGACGACATCAACGACCTGCTGAAAAGCATGATTCTGGAAGACCGCGGCGGTGGAAAAATCTCAACCGTCACCTACGGCTCGCGCGATCCGATCACCAAGACGCTGCAAACCTTTCCGATTGACCTGACCAACAACCCCACGCTGGCCGACATTCTCAACCAGGTTCGCGGCGAACGCGTGCAAATCGACGCACCCGCGGCCACCAGCGGAACACTGCTCGGCGTCGAGAAGCGGAAGAAGGAGGCCGGCAAGGATGAAGTGGTTGAGGTCGAATTTCTGAACCTGCTGACCGACGAGGGCCTCCGCAGCTTGCCGATGGATTCGATTAGCCGCATCAAGCTGCTGAATGCCGAACTCGACAAGGACTTTCACCAGGCGCTAGCCGTGCTGGCCACGGGCCATAACAACGACAAGAAATCGGTCACGCTCGATTTTCTCGGCACCGGCAAGCGCCCCGTGCGAGTGGGCTATATCCAAGAGACGCCCGTCTGGAAAACCAGCTATCGGCTGGTGCTTGACGAGCGGGGCAAGCCCTTTCTGCAAGGCTGGGCCATCGTCGAAAACACGACCGAGGAAGATTGGATCGACGTGCAATTGACGCTGGTCAGCGGCCGACCGATTTCCTACCGCATGGACCTCTATGAGCCCCTGTACGTGCAGCGGCCACTGGAACAGCTCGAGCTGTATGCCGCGCTTCGACCGCAAGTCTATGGTGATGACTTGGCAAAGGTGGAACAGTTGAAGCGAGCCGCGGGCGAGAATCGTGCGCGGCCGGGGGGCGTTAGCGGCAGCGCGAGGGGACCAGCGCTCTACGCCCAGGGTGCGAAGATCGTCGGCGACGTCGCCGCGCCTGCCGCAGCGCCGGCTGACACGCTCGGTACATCAGAGCTGTCTCTACAGGGGTCGGTCAGCGCAGCTCAGGGCGGTGACGTGGGCGAACTGTTTCAATACGTGATCGATGGGCCGGTTAAGCTGGCCCGGCAGAAGTCGGCCATGTTGCCGATCGTCAATGAAAGCGTTGAAGGCGAAAAGGTGTCGATCTACAACCAGGCGGTGCAGGCCAAGCACCCACTCAACGGATTGCGGCTGGTCAATTCGACCGACCTGAACTTGATGCAGGGACCGATCACGGTATTCGACGGCGCCACGTACGCGGGCGACGCCAAGATCGAAGATCTGGCCCCTGGCGCCGAGCGCCTGCTGAGCTACGCCCTGGACCTGAAGACCGAGGTCGCCCCTCAGAGCAAGGGCCATCCTGAGCAGGTGACCAACGTCAAGATCGTCAAGGGTACGCTCGAAGTCACTCGGAAATACGTGCGCGAGACTGACTACACGGTGAAGAATTCCGATGCGAAGGCCAAGACCGTGCTGATCGAGCAGCCGCTGCAGGCCAATTGGAAGCTTGTCTCGCCTCACGAGCCGACGGAAAAAACCCGCGATCGCTACCGGTTTGCCGTGACTGCCGAACCCGGTAAACCGGTCACGCTGGATGTCGTCGAGGAACAAGTTGTGCAACAGTCCCTGGCGCTGACCAATCTCGACGACAGTGCAATTGCCTTCTTCACGAGCCAAAAGGTGATCCGGCCCGAGGTGAAGGCAGCCTTGCAAGAAGTCGTCAAGCGGAAACACGCCTTGCAGCAAGTCGCCCAAAGCCGCGAGCAACTAACGGGCCAGATCGGCGAGATCACTCAGGAGCAGACTCGTATTCGTCAGAACATGGGGCAGCTCGACCGCAATTCCGACCTCTATCGCCGCTACGTTCAAAAGTTCGGCGAGCAGGAGACCACGGTTGAAAGTCTGCGGGATGAGATCAAGAAACTCACCGACGAGGAAACCCGCCAACGGGAATCGCTGGACGAATATCTCATGAACCTCACGATCTGACGGCAAACGGACCGTTGTCAGGCGGACAAGTTTCTTTCGTTGACGCGCGATGCTACGATTACGCCATCGATGGTCTTCGTAGGTTCATTCGACATGTGGTTATGAAATGCTCGACTTCGACGTTCGGCTTTCTCGGCGACGACTTCTCCAGGGCGGTTTGGCGACAGCCGCGGCAGCAATGAGTTACTCGGTTAAGGCCGACGAACCAAAACGCGATGAGTTGGCAATCGACGCCCATGTCCACGTGTGGACGCCGGACGTTCGGCGATATCCCCTGACCAAAGGCTACACCGTCGCCGACATGCAGCCCCCCAGCTTCACGCCCGACCAGTTGCTGGCCGAGGCCCGGCCGGCCGGCGTGGGCCGCGTGGTACTGATCCAGATGAGTTTCTACGGTTTCGACAACCGCTATATGCTCGACGCGATCCGCGACTATCCTGGCGTGTTTTCCGGCGTGGCGGTCATCGACGAACACGACGGCGGCGTGCCGGCCACGATGCGCGATCTGAAGAAGCAGGGCGTACGAGGGTTTCGCATCCATCCGGCCAAGCAGGCGGTCGATCGGTGGCTCGGTTCGGACGGGATGGCCACCATGTGGAAGGTTGGCGCCGAGGAAAGCATGGCGATGTGCGGACTCGTCAATCCCGAGGCCCTCGAGCCCCTCGACAAGATGTGCGAGAAGTTTCCCGAGACGCCCGTGGTGGTGGATCACTTTGGCCGCGTCGGTGTCGACGGGAAAATACGGGAACGCGATGTCGACAACCTCTGCCGGCTGGCGCGACACAACAACACGCACGTCAAAGTGTCAGCCTTCTATGCGCTGGGAAAGAAAGCCGCCCCGTACACCGATCTGACGCCGATGATCCGTCGGCTTGTCGATGCGTATGGCCCGGAGCGGCTGATGTGGGCGACCGACTGTCCTTACCAGGTGCAGAACGGCCACACGTATCGCGACTCGATCGAACTGGTGCGAAGCCGAATCGAGTTCCTTTCGCCGGCAGATCGCAATTGGCTGCTCCGCAAGACAGCCGAACGAGTCTTCTTTCAGGCGTAGTTGACGACCGCTCGTTGACGATTACTCGTAGACCCACTTGTGAATCCAAGGGTCGCCGGTGCGCTGTTGAAAGGCCTTGAGCCTGGCTTTCAGCTCGGCCAGCGTGGCGGCATGCTCTTTTTCGCCTGCAAGGTTTTTCGATTCGCCCGGGTCGTTCTCCAAATCGTAGAGCTCGAATTCGGGGCGATGCAGATATTGTCCCACGGTTCGCTGCCCAAAGATCGAGTCAGTGCCCTTGGCGAGTGCTTCCTGCCACGTGGCCCCACTGTATAGGTCGGAGGCCGACGGATAGGTCAACTCGTGTGCGAGATTCCAGATCAGTTTGTATTTCCGGCCGCGCACGACGCGCATCGGATAGTACATCGTCACCTCATGAAACGTGTGTGAGCCGAACACTTCGTCCCACCCTGCCGGCGCTGTCTGGTTGAGGACGGATAAAAACGATCGGCCCTGCATTTTGGGTTCGATTGGAGCGCCGACGAAATCGAGAATCGTGGGCGCAATATCGACCCAGGAGACCATTGCCGACGATCGTACTCCCCGCTCCGATTGATACGGGTTCCGCACGATGCACGGCAACCGCATGCCGGGTTCGTAGAGCGTGGTCTTAGCGCCCGGGAAGGGGATGCCGTTGTCGGAAATGAAGATCAGCAGCGTACTGTCCCAACAACCGGCCTCTTTAAGCACCTCGACTAACCGTCCCACACCCTGGTCGAACCGCGAACTCGCCTGGTAGTACTCGGCCAACTCGGCCCGCACTGTGGGAGTGTCGGGTAGGAACGGCGGCACCTCGACTTCTTCGGGCGTGTAATTTTGTTCCTCAATGCCCGGGTGTTTCACTTCGTTACCGAATCGGTTAGGCCGGTAAGGTGGCGGACCGTCTCCGGCGCCGCGATGCGGATCCGCAGTGCAGAAGTATAGGAAGAACGGGCGCTCGTCGTCCGACTGGACGAATTTGCGGCAGTTTTCCGCCATCTGCACGCCGTTTCGCGGGCTGCCAGGCAATGCCACGTCAAACGGGTAGCTCGACGGTGGACCGACATGCAATTTGCCGCTCGTGGCGGTGCGATATCCCGCCTTCGCAAGCTGCACGGTCAGCGTCGGTAGCCGTTCGAATGAACTGAAATGATGCTCCGCATGCGCCAGGCCGTACATGCCGTTAGCGTGGTTGTAGGTGCCGCTCAGGATTACCGACCGACTGGGACTGCAACTGGAGGTCGTGCAAAAAGCATGCGTGAATACAGTGGCGTCTTTCGCCAAGGCGTCGAGGTGCGACATGCGGATCGAGCGATTGCCGTAACAGGCCAGATCCAAGCCCAGGTCATCGGCCACCACCAGCACCACGTTCTTCTCGGCCGACCAGGCCACCGGCAAGAAGCATAGACTCAACAACGCGGCGAGCGCCGCCCATCGCAAATGCATCTCGAACACCTCTAGGTTGTGCCTGCTTCCACGCGGGCTTCGAGCCAAAGACCACGCTCGCGCATATGCACCAATTCGCACCTCGCCACGTCCCACGCTCGCAATACGTGCAGCTTGCAGACGACTTCGCCACCGGCTTGCTGCCGGTAAATGCCCATTGTACTTCGCTCGCGCGGAAATCCGAGTTCCAATCGTAATTCCTCGCCGGCAAAAGCCTGCAAAACCGGTCCATCGGGCGATTCCAGCGGACAATGTTGCACGACGAGCACGTCACGATCTGCGTGAAGCCAGTGCACGACGTCTGGATAAGACTCCTCCAGCGGCCGCCAATCGTACCGTCCAAGCAATTCGTCGAGCGAGCTGCGTGTTGTGCGCAGGAACACGAAGTCGGACGCTGCCTTGTTGGCATCGGCCAACGAAACGACCCCCGGCCGCTCCGTGGCTCGCAATTCACTTGCTGGCACCCCGACGACGGAAATTCCCGGCAACGCCGTGCGCAGAGCCTCATATCGTGCCGCGTCGATCCAACCAGCGGATTGCAAACTTGCAAGCCGTCGAGCGGCGACAAACCGGCTGCAAGCCACATAGGCAAGCAGCGGCGTGCGATCGATTTCGCCGGCTGCCTTCAGCACCCCCAAGGGTCGGTCGAGGTAGTGAGCCATTCCCAGTTCGCGCAACTCGCGGAGATCGTCCAAATCGACAAGACTGGCCGTGAATATGGCACGCGTGACGTCCGACAGCAGGCTGTCGGTCGGTTCGCCGTCGAAAAGACGTCGCCGACGTTTTCCTGACTCGAGAATCTGTTCGTCGGGCACGCGTCGAAACGGCTCAGGTAGCACGCGGACGTTTTCGCCCATCGAAGTCGGCGCGTCGGGTACTCGATGGCCTTCATAGTGTTTACGCGCCAAGCAGGCCTGCCGAAGGCCCCGTCTTAGAATTCGACCCGTTGTGCCGAGCGCCGTTGCGCCATGTCGCGGAAGCAGCTTCAGAAACGCCTTGAGCAGTGCATCGAGGAATAGCGCGTCAGGGTAGTTGGCACCAAAACTATGGAACACGACCAGATCGAAGGCCGTCAGATGCCGGCATAGGTGCCGTAGCATGTAACTGAGCAATTCAAGCGCTTCAACGGAGCCGTACCATTCCGTTTCGGCAAGTTCGATGATTAGACCAATTAGCGAATCAGCGAAATGGGTATACGGCGACAACGCGGCCGTGTTGAAGACGGTGCGCAGCAAGCGAGTCGCGGCGGTCGCATCACCGATGCTATGCCGCAACACAGCCGTCAATTCCCCGATATCGGCCCCGGAGCCTGACCGCAGGGCAGTTTCCAACGCTTTGGCCTGCTGGATCAGGGAGTGCTCGCCAGTGAGCGTCGCACCGAGAAACGACGACACATCGGACCAGGGAGCATCCGCCAGGGACAAGTCCGGGATGTAAGCGAGCCGCCCCAGCGAATAGGCGGGCAGCGGCGACTCGAGCGACGTGATTGGCAAACGGCTGGTACCGATGACCGCCAAAAACAAGAGTTCGCCAAGCTCATGCCCCAAGCGCTCCGAACGGGCGTCCGCGAGCCTCACCGATCCGACAAGTTCCGTGACGCATTTCTGTGTCGGCCGGGTCAGGATGACACCAGGTTCGTCTTCGTACGCCTCGAAACCGTGTGTCAGAATCTGCCGGGTTACGTGCAATTGCCGATTTGGCGGTTGCCAATGAACCGAGACAAGCGGTCCATGATTGGAACTAGCGGGTTCATCCAGGGAGATTTTCCACGACGTGAATCGCTCGCGACGTCGAGCGACCTTTGCATCTAGCAGATGCCCGAAGTAGATTTCCCAGGGAAGCTCTTGGGCGACGTGGCCCTCAATGCGCAACCGGGCCCCCGGCACGACATAGAAGCAGCCGGGCGCGAGACAACGATCGACAATAGAAACAATTGGGTCGGGCGGCATGCAAGCGGACCGGCAATCGGCAGAGCGGCAATTCTTGCCATTCTACCCGGCTTGAACGCAGAGCGTGAGACTAGTCGCCAATTCGAGACGAATAGGTGCCCAGGTGCTCTGAGAGCAATTGCCTTGCGTTTTCCACCTTGCCGTCCCGCAGCAGTCGGATCAAGCAGGCGTGGTGGTCCGTGGCCAACTCCCACTGGTCATCGCTGAGGTCGGGCGCGAAATGTCCAAAGAATATCTGCAGCAAGTCGTCGAAGACACGGAGCGGGCCCATGCCGCTGGCCGCTATCAGTTCGTGGTGGAATGCCAGGTCGCTTGCCATCCGCTGTCGCACGCTGACGATCGGCTTGCTCGCTTCGATCAACTGCACAAGGCGGTCGAACAGATCCCCTTGTGTGGCCATTGCCTGGGAAATGTAGGGCAGGGCTCCAGACTCAATGACGAGTCGCGTTTGCAGGAGCTCTCGCTTCGGGTAGCTGCCCAACGCGAAGTGAAAGCCGAGATATTCCGTGACGCGGCTCATGTCGACTTCGCCGATCGTCAGTCCGCGGCGCGGAGCGGCGTGAATGATGCCCAGGAAGCTAAGGGCTTTGGTGGCCTCGCGGACGCTGACACGGCTGACGCCAAACCGGTCGGCCATTTCCTGTTCCGTGGGGAGGCGGTCGCCCGGCTTGAGCCCCTCATCGATGATGAGTTGCTTGATCCGTGCGGCAACTTGCTCGCTCAAGTTTTGACGCCTGGCCGACGCCATGTGCGTATCGCGGGGGAGAGGAGAGTGCCGGTCGCGGCCCGTCGACCAGTCTGAAGTGCACTTTAGGAGTGGAAGTTAGCTTCCGCAACCAGTCTTTTGGGCGTTATGACATAGATCGTAGAGTGGCAATTACGAGTCTCTGGCTGGTAATTTGAGAGTCGCCATGACCCATCCCGCCCATGCAGCGCACAAGATACGTCAGCTAGGGGTGTTAGTGCCTTTGTGCAGATCACGGGTGCCCCAATTGACGAATGCTACCTCGCGAACGGATAATCGCGACTTTACCGAAACCTCCCAGACATCACGTGGCCGCCATGAAAATCATTCGCTATCGCGACAGTCAGAATCAGATCAAGTTCGCATCGCAACTCGGTGACGGCTCGGCGCGTGAAATCGCCGGCGACATCTTCGGCCGCTACGAGGTAACGGAACGAACCGCGGATGTACAAAAACTGCTCACGCCGATTGTTCCCACCGGGATCCTCTGCATCGGGCTAAACTACCGCCGCCATGCCGCGGAAGGAAATGCCCCGATTCCGAAGTGGCCGGTGCTGTTTATGAAGCTTCCCAGCACCGCGCAAAATCCTGGTGACCCGATCGAGCTCCCCCGGCAACTAAAGAGCGACGAAGTCGATTACGAATGTGAGCTCGCCGTCGTGATCGGGCGCGAGTGCAAAAACGTACTTCGCGAAGAAGCACTGAAGCACGTGTTGGGCTATACCTGCGCGAATGACGTAAGCGCGCGCGATTGGCAAAAGCAAATGGGCGGCAGTCAGTGGTGCCGAGGGAAGACGTTCGACACCTTCTGTCCGCTGGGTCCCGCGCTAGTCACGCCCGACGACATTCCCGATCCCAACGTGCTGCAAATCAAGACCATCTTAAACGGCGAGGTTATGCAGGATTGGAATACCAACGACATGATTTTCGACGTCCCCACGCTGATCGAATTTCTCAGCGGCAGCACGCGCCTGCTGCCGGGCACCTTGATCCTGACCGGCACGCCGCACGGCGTGGGCATGGCCCGCAAGCCGCCCGTATTTCTCAAGGACGGCGACGAGATCACCGTCGAAATCGAAAAAATCGGATCGTTGACCAATCCGGTGCGCGACGAGCCCCTGTAGTTGTCGCCGGCGGCCAAGGCGGAACATCGTTCGAACCGTTTTCCGATACCTCTCGTGGCTGCCGCCGGGGGCGTCGATCGGTCTACCCCAGGGCCGCGCAAGGTAGTATCTTTATGAAGGGCAGTTCGTCGCGGACGGGCGACCCACTGCCGCGAAAAATCTCGCGCTTCGCGAAGGTGCGCAAGCTTTGCGTGTGCCCCCTCGGCGAGGCCGGCCAACCCCAGTGAACCAGGACAAGATGACTCCTCAAGCGCGCACGATCATCGTGCCCCGGGCCTTTTTGCGTCAATGCCGCAAATCGATGTTTGCGCAAGATCGTCGATTCGACGGGCGTGGAAATGACCGGCGGCAGCCTCCTGATGCGGACGCTTATCTTCCGACGGCTCTTGCTGCGCGAGGTCTTGGCGCCGGACGAAAGGTTTGTGGGCTTGCTAGTTCCGCCGTCGGCCGGTGGCGTGCTGGCCAACGCCGCCACGACGCTGTGTCGTCGTGTGGCAGTAAATCTGAACTACACGGTTCCGTCCGAAACGCTCAACTATTGCATCGCCCAGTGCGGCATTCGCCACGTGCTCACGAGCCGGCGATTCATGGAACGGTTCAACTTCAAGCTCGATGCCGAGTTGGTCTATCTGGAAGACCTGCGCGAAAAGGTAACGACCGCCGATAAGCTTGTCGCCGCCGTGCAGGCCTATACGTGGCCCTCGGCCGTGCTTGAACGCTGGCTGGGCCTGCACACGATCGACCCAGATGAGCTGTTTACGATCATCTACACCTCCGGTTCCACCGGGCAGCCAAAGGGTGTGATGCTCTCCTATAAAAACGTCGGCACGAACTCGGCTGCCATCGACGACATCTTGCAACTCGACGACCACGACATGGTGCTCGGCATTCTGCCGCTGTTTCATTCGTTCGGTTTTACGGTGGGCCTGTGGTCGGTGCTGGCGCTGGGCCCCAAGGGTTGCTATCACTTCAGTCCGCTCGATGCCAAAGTGATTGGCAAGATGTGCAAGGACTACAAGGTAACGATTCTGGTCACCACGCCGACGTTCTTGCGCTGGTATATGCGGCGCTGCACACCCGAGGAATTCGCCAGCCTGGAACTGGTGGTGACCGGCGCCGAGAAACTGCCCAATGAGCTGTGCGAGGCGTTCGAGGAGCGATTTCACATCCGACCGATGGAGGGCTACGGAACCACCGAACTTTCGCCCATCGTTTCGGTCAACGTGCCGGCCAACCGCGCCATCGGTGGCGATACCACGCAGGCCAAACTGGGCACCGTCGGGCGGCCCATTCCCGGCGTCGTCGGCAAGGCCATCGACCACGAAACGGGCGAGGACTTGCCCCAGGGAGAAACGGGCATCCTGCTCTTCAAGGGACCGAACGTCATGCAGGGCTACTACAAACTGCCCGAAAAGACCGCCGAGGTATTGCACGACGGTTGGTACAACACGGGCGACATGGGGTTGGTCGATGACGACGGTTTCATCCACATCACGGGGCGGCTCAGTCGGTTCTCGAAAATTGGCGGCGAAATGGTGCCTCACATCCGCGTCGAGGAACTGCTGCAGAAGATCATGTGCGACGACGAGGACAAACTTGCCGTGGCAGTCACGTCCGTCCCCGACCCGAAGAAAGGGGAGCGTCTGATCGTGTTCCATTTGCCCTGCGACAAACCGCTCGACCAGGTGCTGAAGGAACTCGTCGCCACGGGGCTGCCCAACTTATGGATTCCCGACAAGGACAGCTTTTACCAGGTCGACGAGATTCCGCTGCTGGGTACCGGCAAGCTCGACCTGCAGGGCCTCAAACATCTTGTCGAAGAACGGGTATGCGGCGGCACGGGCGCGGCCCGCACCTAAGCGAGCCGCGCGCCATGGCATTGGGTCTGGAGCGCGCCGCTACCGCGCTTTCGTGTCGTCTGGCTTCGGCGTGGTACTGCTTACCGGAACAATCTTTGAATTACCCAGCATGGCCTGCCGCTCGCGGGCTTTTTCCCCCACTTCCACCGACAATTCGGCGAACTGGTTGCGAACTTCCGGACGCAGGTTTGTAAGTTTGTCGGCCAGTCGTCGCATGCCGTACGGGTTGGCCTCGGCTGTTCGCGAAATGGTGCCCAGGAAGGCTGCTGTTTCGACAAAATTGTAGTCGGCCGAACGATGAATCAGCATTTGCAGCGTCTTGGCCAACACTTCCACGCCGGCGTGCTCGATCTGAATGAACGTATCCATACGGCTGGTCACATAGTACTGCCCGTCGGTCTCTTGCATGTAGCCGCTCTTGAGCAACAGCACGCAGCGAGCGCGAATCGGACGATTAAACATCGGGCCGCTGTACGCTCCTTCGGCATAGATAACGTGTGTCTCGTCGTCGCTGTAACAAAACTTGACGTTACACAAGGTGCCCGCGTTGTCGGTTGCGCGAAAGGTATCGGAACCGGTTCGCTGCAGCGCCACGTTGCTGATGTTCATGACTTCCCAGATGTTGACGACCACCTCCGGATGACGTACCAGAAACAGGTACATTTCCGGGTCGCACGGCGTGACTTGCACAGGCAGTCGCCGAAAGAGACTCGTGGCCTTGAGTGTCGAAGTGACCTGTTCGCGCATCTCGGCAGGTAATTTTTCCAGCGGAATCGAGCGTAGCGCGTCTTCGCGCGCCGCGCGGCTCGACGTTGCTTGATTCGGCGTGGCGGCCACGGCCCACGCGCAACAGACAAGGGCGATTACGGCCGCCCCGGTGAAGTGCTTCAGTGCCCTTTGAAGTTCGAGTTTTTCCGCCCAAGGCGCACAGCGGCACCCAAAAAGTCGTACTGGCATGGTTTCCCCCCAATCCCAGATCTTCCCCCGGTCCACCGAGGCTGCAAAGAGCCCAGGCGGCAGACTTGGTCGGCTCTGCCGACGTTAGAAGATTTTCGGCTCGGGGAAGCGGCTGAGGCGAGAGAAATTTTTCGCCGCGCGGTCGCTGGCTGACGGCAGCTAGCAGGTCGTGCCGATCGGCGTAGCCTTAGGACGTACGAAGTGGAAAGGCAACATTCATCCAGGATTGACTGGGAGGAATGGGCAAGAGGCCGGCCAGCGAATTTGGCTAACGGCGCTTGACGTCCAACACTGTTACCCGCTGCACGCTCACGTGCTGCCGCTGCAGGTCGGGAAGATAGCCGCGCTGGCCGTTGACGCCAACGTATTGGTCGACGAACTGACGCAGGTTGATTCCCGGCGCCGGCGTGACGAACGACAGTACCGCGCCGGATTGATCGAGCAAGGCGTACTGCGGTCCGCCGGTCTTTTGCGAAACGACAGGCGACAATCGGCCCACGCCGTCAAATCGTTGATCGCGCATTCCCAGCGGTGAGACGCTGGTCAATGCCGGTGCCGACTGTCGAGCCGTGGCACCGGCGCGGACATCGTCGTGCCGACGTTTGATGTCGTCGAACCGCGCCAATTTGTCGAGTAGCACGCGTGCCCGTCCCCGCTCGAGCGAACCCTGCGCCGCGCGGAGTGCCAGCTCGGCCCGCTTTTGCAACTCGGTGAAGGACCACTGTGAAATGTCCTCGGCGACGATTTCCGAGAGATCCAGCTCGATGTCCTCCAGCTCGCGCAGCCGCTGGAGATCGCTGACGAACTGTTGCCGCGTTTCGGGGTCGACGGCCGTATCCGCGTCGTTGCTGCCCGCGGTCAGCCGCACTCCATCTACCGTCCGCGTTTCGACCAGCGCCGTGGATCCTCGGGCTTCGTGCTCGTCCTCGGCCAGGTCCTGCGGGAGTTGGCGATCCACGTACTTTGCAAAAATCCAGCGAAATTCGCCGGCGGGAGGCGCGATCTTGCACCACGGAGAATCACTACGCGGCGGCTCCAACAATCGCACTTGTTCGTCGCGGTCCAGGCGCACTTGGATCACGTCGCGCACGTCGCTAAATGCGCTACCGACGCGGGCCACCACGCGGTCGGTGTTGGCAACGGCCAGCTCGCCCTCTTCCAGGTCGAGGTGCCGCGCCGATACCCAACTGAAACTATCGCGGGGAGGACGAATGGCCAGCCAACCGCCCGGATCGTGGCGATAGACTTCCACCCGTTCCCCCTTGGGCAGTTTGTCGGTGGGGTAGTAGTCGCGGCCCGGGCCGCTGCGTACGTAAACGTCGGTGGAATTGACGTAGGCCACGTACGGAAAGCCGTCGCCGAGCGCAGCATGGCCGGCGAGCACCGTAAACAGTGACAGAATTGTCGCGCGCCACCACATGAACCCAACTCCTGGACGCATCCAATCGTCCGGGACGGTAAGGGACGGGGGAAAATGGGACGTGGCTTGTAGCCAAATCGCCCTTGCGGTTCAAGGGCAGTCGAGGGCGCTACGGTGCTAGCGTTCGTCCGCTTCGTCCACCGGGTCAGAATGGCCGTTGTCGCGGAGTTTTTCCATTTCCACGACATTGCCCTTCTTGTTGTATTCGACCCGGCTCATGAAGTTTCGCATCAGCATAATGCCGCGGCCATTCGGGCGGTCGATGTGCTGGGCGTCGGTGCAATCGGGTACTTCCTGGGGATTGAACCCCTGGCCTTGGTCGCTGACCTTGATCCAGATTTTATCGGACGTCGATTGGCAGATGACGTGCACCTGTTTTTGGCAGTCCAAGCAGTTGCCATGTTTGATGGCGTTGACGACGGCTTCTTCCAGGGCCAGGCGAATGCCAAAGATTTGCCTTGAATCCCAGCCCTCGGACTGCAGACGGCTTAGCAATTCCTCGAGTACCCGATGCCCCTCGTGCAATTCGCTGGGGATCGTTTGTTCGTAAGTCCAGGCTGCGGAATTTTTTGACATGGCTCACCGCGTTTCCTGACGCGCCCGCCAGGTCATTGCACTAGGCGCGTCCCCTTGCCATCGCGCTGGGGCGATGGCCCGCCACTGTCCTCTTGCGGGGCCGAAGCGAACCGATTTGCATGGGTCACACCCTGCCAGGATGTGCACATGCTCCCCGAATCGCCAGAGAGCCGCCTAAAGAGGGAATCGGCCCATGCGCTAGAAGCTGGCTAGCGCGTCGGCCTCGTCGTCTTTGATGTCGAACAACTTGTTGAGCTTCGTGATGGCGAAGACTTCGTATATTTCAGGTCGGATATTGCTGAGCTTTAGTTTTCCGCCGTGGGCCTTAACCTTTTTATCGAGCGTGATCAACTTGCCGAGCGCGGCACTCGACAGGAACTCGACGGACGAAAAGTTGAGCAGCAAACTCTTGCGATCTTCCTCCTCGATCAGTTGAAACAATTCCTGCCCCAACTCCTGAATGTTGGCTTCGTCGAGGATCTTGCGGTCGACGAACCGTACCACGGTCACGTCGCCGACTTCATTCAATTGCAACCGCCGATGAACGGCCATCAATCGTGCTCCTCATGTCGATTTCCAGCGTCCGCCGCCAAGGGGCGACGCAAGCCAGATCGAGTCGATTCTTATCCAGTCGTTAACTCGTCCTTGCCTCGCAGGCTGGTTGCCCGGTCGGCTCCATTTGTCGTAATTGTATTCGCGACAAATGGTTCCGCAAAAATCTAATGATAGTCCTGCGGGGGGCACTGTCAAGCTAAGATCCAGTGTCCAAGCAACTTACGCTGCAAGGGCTTGCACTGTCGTTAAGACCGCTACATGCCCTCGCTCGGTGGCCAGACGATACTTGTGGGACAAACCGGTGACGCGGTTCAGCCTGACGCCTCCAAAGGCCCTAAAACTTCGGCCGCTAGCGCCGAGACCAGCGGATCGGCATGCGGATCGCCAAATCCGAGGTGATTGTGCCGTCGCCAGCCTTCGGCGAACTCAAACCGTCCGGACATCTGTCCCACCTCGCGTGACAAGTCCTGCATCGCCGCCAAATAGGAGTCGAGTCCCTGGCTCGTGTCGAGCCACTGCTGCTGGCTCTTGTGGCAGGCCAACATGGCCGTCTTCTCCTGCATCACGGGGCCGATATTCACGAAGATGCTCGGTCGCACCACCGCACCCAATGGATCGCGATTCCCATGAGGTTGGGCGTGGTAGACGGTGACCGGCTCTTCCACCGGTTCGCGCGATGGCTGGGTCGGATAGTTGGGCATGCCGCGTGCAAACGCCGCCGTGAGTGCTAACCGGCAGGCGTTCATGTGGTCTTCCATGTAGTCGATCGGCGAGTGCACCAGTAGGATCGTCGGCGCCACCTCGCGCATCACGGCGGCCAATTGACTCAGCGTTTCGTGGTTGTAGAAAATCTCCAGATCGTTGACCAAACTAGGGTGGAACTCCGCCCCAATCGAATCGGCCGCGGCCAGCCCTTCGCGGGCGCGAATCTCGGCCGTGTGTGCAGCACTGTATTCGGTCGAGCCACAGCAGCCATTGGCGATATTCATGTAGTGCAGCTCGTACCCGGCGCGGCCGAGCAGAATCATCGTCCCCGCCATCACGAATTCGATATCGTCTGGATGCGCGGCCACCGCAAATGCTCGCGGCTTTCTCTCCTTGCCCATCGGAGTTTCCCCTTTTTACCTGTCTGATCCTTCACCCCATTGCACGAACCGCTTGTCAGTGCATTTCTGTCGTACACGTTCCGATGCCCGGCCGGAAAAAATTGAACTGCACGTTCGGGTGATCGGCCAACAGCGACATGGGCACCGATGAATCGGGAAGCCGCTCGGCAATCATCAGTGATGTAAGCCGCAGTCCGAACGGATTGTCGTGCGTGCCAGCGTGCCAGATCGACACCTTCTCGGCCTTCCATGTTTCCAGAGGGCCGACGGTGATGGCGTGCGTCGGCACACCCGTCACCACGCCACCGCCGCTGGTGCGCGCGTTTTGAATCAAAGTCATGGGATGCAGCTCAACGAGCCGCGTACCCAGCCTGCGGTACTCCTCGGGCGAGGGCGGTGCGTCCTGATACTGGCCGCCGCGGCGCACCGGATCGTTGAAGGCCCAGTGCTTCACTTCGCCTTGACCTCCCTGCATCACCACGCAGCGCACCTCGTCGTAACTGCGGCTGTAGGCTGTCGAATCAATGCCCGGGAAATGCAAATGGCTGTCCGGTATTTGCAACTCGGGGCGGATGCGGTTGAAACACAGCTCCTTGTCGGCGCGGGCAAAGCTCAGCGCAAAGTCCTCGCCAACCTCGCGGCCGTCGACCGCCCATTCGTCCATGCCCCAGAAGTGCGCATGCCGCAGATCCAACTCCAGTTCGTTGACCAGTCGCGCCACGAGCGGCAACTGTTCGGTCGGGCCGATCGGGCCACAGATGCCCGCCGGATTGTCGGCCGTGGCTTGCCGCCAGGCGGTGATGTACTCCAGGGCCTCGGCCAGATAGAAGTCCTCGATCGTGTCATAGAATCGGACCGTAAAACCTTGGCGTGAAAGGCCCAGCAAGTCTTCCGCCGAGAGCCGCGCCGCATCGTCCAGTAGTTCGGTATCGAGGGTCGTGTAGTCCCACCAATCGGGCGCAACTTTGCTAATCGCTCGCACGGCAATCTCCAGGCCAAACCGGTCTCGTTGAGGACTGACTTGATCGACAAGCTACACAATGCCGGGAGCTCGTGCTACCGGTCCCCCTTGCCGGATCTCAAGTGGAGTAAACTGGCAGGATTCGTGTCCGTAAAAGGATGGATTCTCTCGGCTCAATTCTATAAGACTATAGTTGTTGTAGGTAAACGCTCGGAATAGGGTGACTTCACTCAATTAGGAGGCCAAGCCATGATCGTGCGACGATTCACCCAAGGGCTGATGTGGGCGGCGGGGCTAGTGGTGTTGGCAGGCGCGAGCGCATCGGCCAAAGAACCGTCCGCTTCGGGGACGGCCAAACCTATTGTGAAACCAGATCACGCGGTAGTCGCTGAGCTCGCCTTCGCTCAACAAGACGACAAGTCCGAGGAAAAGAAGTCAGAAGAGGCGGGCGACGATGAGAAGGAGCCGAAAGTCGATCGGTTTGCCGTGCCCGAAGGAGACGTCAAGAAATTGATGGCTTTCTTCAAGGAGCTGGCAGACTTTTCGCCCAAAACGCAGGAGGAATACCTTCAGTTCCGACTCCGTGGCACGCAGGCCATGAAGGAGGCGGCCGAAAAGATTCAGAAGCTGGCCACCGACGTGGAAAAGAAGCTGCCCACGTACGGCGACGTGGAAGCCTATTTGCTCTATGCTCGGTCGCAGGAGCGCAATGCCAGCGACGAAGAGAAAGGCCAGTTGCTTGACGACTTGAAGAACTATTTTGCCGCCCACGACAATCCCTCCAAGTACGCGGTGGCGGCGGCCCGTACCCTCGCCTCGAGTTTCGAGTACGGCGGCAATTCCGCCGAAGCGATCGTCGTCTATCGCGAGCTGGGAAGCATTCTGGCCAAGAGCCCCGTTGCAACGACTGCCAAGATGGGTGAACAGATGGAAGGCGCGGCCCGGCGATTGGGGCTCATCGGGCATCCGATGGAAATCACGGGCACCGAAATGGACGGCAGCAAGTTCGATTGGGCCAAGTACCGTGGCAAGGTCGTACTGGTGGACTTTTGGGCCACCTGGTGCGGCCCGTGCCGTGCGGAGTTGCCGAATGTAAAGAAAAACTACGAGCTCTACCATGACAAGGGTTTTGACGTTGTCGGCATCAGTCTTGACCGCGACCGCCAGGCTCTGGAGAAGTTCCTTGCCGACGAGCAAAACCCTTGGGTTACGCTGCACGACGGCGACTGGGGCGACAACCCCGTGGCCAACTACTACGGCGTGATGGGCATTCCAACCGTCATCCTGGTCGATAAAGAAGGGAACGTCGTCAGCACCCGAGCCCGCGGCCCGGAGCTAAGCCGACTGCTGGAAGAGCTGCTGGGCCCCGCCGAACCGGCTGACGACAAGCCGGCGGAAGAAGAAAAGACATCCACCACGCAATAACCGTCGCCGTATGGCATATGGTTGCGGCTGGGAAGCAAGCCTTAGTCATGCGGCCGGGTGCGTTCTCCCAGCCGCTTTCGTCGGGGAATGCAATTCGTGTCCCGTTAGGTACTGCTCCGCCGAGCCAGTGAATGCAGAGTTATTCCGTCGGTTTCGTCCCAGGTGGCGAACTGCCCATTTCCGGGGTAGCATGAAGGCTTACCACTCTGGTAGCCGGAACTGAGACCCCGAGGCCATGAGCCATGGCGGAAGTTGCCACGACAGCCAAGCGCATCATCGGCAATGTCGAGAACGTCATCGTCGGCAAGCGTTCGCAGATTGTGCTCTCGCTGGTGAGTTGGTTTTGTGAAGGGCACATCCTGCTCGAAGACGTGCCGGGCGTGGCCAAGACCATGCTTGCCCGGGCCCTCTCGGCCAGCGTCGGCTGTTCGTTCAAGCGCATCCAGTGCACGCCCGACCTGCTCCCGACCGATGTTACAGGCGCGAGCGTATTCAATCCCAAATCGACGGAGTTCGAGTTCCGTGCTGGACCGATTTTTGCCCAGATCGTCTTGGCTGACGAAATCAATCGCGCCACTCCGCGTACGCAAGCCGCGCTGCTTGAGGCGATGGCCGAAGGCCGCGTTTCGGTCGACGGCATCACGCACACGCTCGACCAGCCATTCCTGGTCATTGGCACGCAGAACCCGGTCGATCACGAAGGTACTTTCCCGCTTCCCGAGGCGCAGCTTGACCGCTTTTTGGTCCGTTTCAGCCTCGGCTACCCGACCATGGATCAGGAGCTGAAAATGCTCGACATGCTCGAGCACGGCCATCCGCTCGACAAGCTCGAGCCGGTCGTCTCGGCGGCCGACCTGGTCGCCTGCCAACGCGCCGTTCGCGAGGTGCACGTCGACGAAAAGGTCCGCCGCTACCTGATGCAGATCGTGCACGAAACCCGCACGCACGAGGAGTTAAGCCTTGGTGGCAGTCCCCGTGCGTCGCTCGCCTTGTTCCGCACCGGGCAGGCGATGGCCGCGATTTTGGGGCGCAACTTCGTGCTGCCCGACGACGTGAAACGCGTTGCTCCGGCGGTGCTCACGCACCGACTGATCGTGCGGCCCGAAAGCCGCCTGCGCAAAGTGACCAGCGCCTCGATCGTCGAGGAGATTTTGAGCGAAATTCCCGTTCCCACGATGGCCGCCGAAGCCCGCGCGTCATGAAATGGTTCCTGGGAGCAACGTCGTTGCTGGTCGTGGCCCTGGCGTTCAACCTGGGGCTGTTGGCCTATGCCATGTACACGCTCCTAGGCGTGATGCTGGTCAGCCGCTTTTTGGCCCGCACCTGGTCCGAGAATCTTTCGGCCACGCGGGAGTGCAATCGATTGGCCGCCTATGTCGGCGAAAGCGTGGCCGTGGTCATCAACATCGAGAATCGCGGAGCGCTGCCGATTGCCTGGGTCTTGGCCGAAGATCTGCTGCCGCGCGACTCGCTTGTCTATGACCCGCCTAGTCTGCGTCCTAGCGGCAAACGACTAAATCTGGCCATGTTTGGCCGCCGTGGTCGCAAGACCGTCTACTACCAACTGCAGTGCAACCGCCGCGGCTATTACCAGATTGGTCCCCTGGTGCTCGAGACGGGAGACGTGTTCGGTCTGCATCGCCGCTACCGCGTGGCCACCGAGCCGCATTTTCTGCTCGTCTATCCACAGGTGCAGCCGCTGGCCGGATTCGATCTGGCTTCGCGGCGGCCGATCGGCGAAGTGAAAATGAGCTATCGCCTGTTCGAGGATCCCACGCGCATGGCCGGCGTGCGGCGCTACGAATCGGGCGATCCACTGAACCGCATACATTGGCGCGCAACCGCGCGGACCGGCGAGCTACACAGCAAGATCTACGAGCCCTCGACGGTCGCCGGCATTACCGTCGTGCTCGATTTTCATCGGGATTCATTCGAAGCGCGGCACGAACCGATGCGATCGGAATTGGCGGTCACGGCCGCCGCATCATTGGCCAACGCCGTGTTTCAAATGGGCCAGCAGGTGGGGCTGGTGACCAACGCCCGCGACGCCGCCGACCGCATTCGCCAGGAAGGCTGGGACTTTGACATTCGCACCCGCGACGCCGCCATGCGTGCCGCTAGCATGCGCGACGCCAGCGACCGGCTGCAACCGCTCGTCGTCGAGACGCGCCGGGGCCCGGAACAACTCATGCGAATTCTCGAAACGCTCGCGCGGGCCGAGTTGACCGACGGCCTGACACTGGCGCAACTGGTCATGGAGACCGCCCCGCGCCTGCCGCGCGATGCAACCGTGGTTGCCATTCTGACAAGCGTCAGCGACGAAACCGCCGTGGCGCTGGGCAACCTCCGGCGACGAGGTTTTGCCGTGACGGCGCTGGTCAGCATCTACGAAGATCGCGAGTACGCCGCAGCGGCTGGTAAGCTGCTGGCAGAGCAGATCGACGCGCGCCACCTCCGCGACGAAACGAGCGTCAGCAGCGTCTGCCAGGCCCATGTCCTGCAGTCGGCCCCCGACATCCCGCAATCGATTTATCAATAGGGAAGTGTTGTTTCACTTGCCAGCCTTCTGGCTGCATCCTGTTAATATGCCTCGCCGCCTCCATCAAACGCTGGCCGACTACGTCGTGATCGCCATCAGCCCGGCGCTCGATCATGGCGCTGGTCGGCAGCTTGATGTTCTTTCTGCTACGCGTGTTTTACCAGGGGCAATTTCAAGAACGATTGCACTTCGTGATGGCCTGCTTCGTGTTTGCCGCCGTCCTGATCGGCCGGATCTCGATCGAACAGGGATTCGAGCGGGCGGCACCGTTTGGCGCGGTCTTGGCCATCCTGGTCGGCATCGCCGCCAACCGATTCATGGAATACCAGGGCACGTGGGTCGATCCGTACAGTTGGATCATCAATTTCACCGTGATCGGAATCGTCTGGTGGTGCGCCCATCAATTGACCTGGGATTGCACGGTAGTCGACGACGCGGAAGATTCATCTGGCGAAGGATTGATGCAGGTCGTCGGGTTGGAGAGGCCGGCTGACGAGCGAAACGCGGTTGCAGACCAAGAGCGCCTGGCCGGCACGACTACGCGGCAAGTTCCCGCGAGCTTTTGGCAGCGCTACGTCGAGCATCAGCGACGGCCGCACGCGCCGGGCGTTTGGGTGGTGTATTTTTCACTGGCGGCTCTGCCGATCTTTGGCCTGGGACAATGGCTGATTCCCGCGTCGGACACCGGCGGACGTCGCTACGTCTTTTTACTGTTGTGTGTCTACGTAGCCAGCGGATTGGGACTGCTACTCACGACCAGCTTCCTCGGCCTGCGGCGCTATCTGCGCCAGCGCCGTATCGAAATGCCGACGATGATGGCCAATCTCTGGCTTGCGACCGGCACCGCCATCGTCGCTGTGTTGATCGTGACGGCGGCGCTGCTGCCGCGGCCGAGCGCGGAATACGCGATTTCGAAACTGCCGTTCAACGTCGGCTCGCCAGATCAGCAAGCGTCTCGCTTTGCCCCCTCCAAAAAAAACGGCACGCATGACGATCAGCAAGGCCCGGCGGCAGAAAAAGAAAATGAACTCCAAGCCGGCGATCATCCCCCGGAAGGTACTGGCCATCAACCTGGCGGCCAGTCGGCCGGCAAGGCAAGCGGCGACTCGCCCGGTGACTCGCCCGGCGAGGGCTCCGGACAAGGTGAACAGCCGGGCAAGCGGCAATCTAGCGATCAATCGAGCGGGCAATCTTCGGAAAAGCAAGGCCAAGGAGACAAACAGCAATCGCGGCCATCTCAGTCCAAACCGTCGTCCGGCCCGTCTGGTAAGTCCGCACAGGGCGCAGACAGCCAGGCCGCTCAGAACGAGCAACAGTCGCCTTCCGAGCAAAACAGCCAGCCAGAAGAAACAGACACTCCGCGCGAGTCTGAATTTGTGCGGAACATGAAGAAGTATCGAGAGGCGCAAAAGGAATTGGCGGCCCCCTATGAGAACAAGCCGAAAGGCGAACAGAGTCAGCAGGCCGAACCGAGTGCGGACGCTGAAAGTCAAGCTTCCGAGCCAATGGACATCCCGTCTTTCGAGGCGCCGCTAAGTCCGCTGATGACGATTGCAAAATACATCTTCTATGGTCTGTTTATCCTGGCAGTGCTGCTCGCCTTGTGGCGCTATTGGCACGAAGTTCTGCGGGCAATCCGCAATTTTCTCACCGAGCTTCGTAACTGGTGGCGGACGCTGTGGGGCGGCAAGCGCGATTACGGTGTAGCCGAGGACGCCGTGCTCGACATTCGCGTTCCGCCGCCGCCGTTTGCGAGCTTTGCCGATCCGTTTGCCAGCGGCGCGGCATCTGGCCTGGCCCCGGAGGAACTGGTCCGCTACAGCTTCGAGGCCTTCGAAGCCTGGTCGCGCGAGCACGGCTGCCAGCGCGACGCCGATCAAACTCCGCACGAACTGGCCCGCGACGTCGGCCGCCTGAATCGCGAAATCGCCACCGACGCCCGCAATCTAGCCGAGCTTTACTCCCGGGCCGCCTACGCTCGTGGCCGGCTGCCGCAGAGTACAAGCGACCAACTTCGCCAACTGTGGCGGCAGATGAGCCGTCGCCAGCAGGCGGCGCCATCGACGACGGAGATCACCGACGTGGTCGCTTGATCTGGCCGACGAGATCGGCACGAAATACCGCGGATCGATCGCACGGTGGTCTCCCCGGGATGCCCTCAACCGCGGAGTGCTTGCTTGACAGACCGCGGCATCAGGCAGGACAATTGATGTTGCCCCCGACGTATGGTGCGTCTTGGATGAGTCCAGCCGGTCGGTGGGTCAGAGGAGGTGTCCCGCATGTCAAAGATCGCGCGCACTCTCGCGCACGTGCTGACCGCCGCCGGATTGCTATTTGCATCGCAGTCGTCGCTCGCCCAAAGCGTGTACGAGCAGTTTGACGAGATGCAACCGAAGCTGCGTCGGCAACTGCATAGCAACAAGGTAGAGCAGCGAATCGACGCCCTCAAGTCGCTCGAAAAGTATCGGGTGGCGGAATCGGCTCGGTTGGTGCATAGCTGTTTCGTCGACGTGGACGACAGCGTCCGCGCGGCAGCTTACGAAGCGCTGCACAAGATGAACGACGAGCAGGAAGTGTGCGATGCGCTATTGGCGGCGGCTCAGGCGAGCCTTAAAAAACGTAATGGCTCACCGATGGTGCTGCCGGCGCTGGCGGCCCTTTTGGCCTCGGACTTGCCCCTGGCGCAAGTGCAAGCTCAGCAATTCATGGACGAACAACTGGCCAGCTCGCCCCAAGGTCCCGAACTGCTTGTCGCGCTGGCCGACGAATTGGGTTCGCACGGCACGGCGTCCGACGTCAGGCCTCTGGCGCGAATGTCGAACGCCAAGTTGTTTGCGGCGCACTTCGGTATTCGCCGGGCCGTTGTTCAAGCGCTTACCAAAACTCCGTCCGAGGAATCGCTCGATCCGCTGATTGGCATGCTTGGGATCGTCGGTGGCGAAGCCAAGGCCGACGCCGTCCGCTACCTGATGAGAGCGACCGGACAATCATTTGGTCTGAACGTCGACGCCTGGCAAAAGTGGCGGTTGGCCGAGCGTCGGGAAACCGCTTCGGCGCACACCGCTACGGTTCCCTCCCAACTCACCGTGAAAGTCACGCGGGCCGACGAACTCGACAGCGAGGCGGGGCAGTACTACGGTATTCCCCTGTTTGCCGAACGACTTGTCTTCGTGCTCGATATTTCCGGCAGCATGCAAGGTGGTCGCATGCTGGCGGCCAAACGCGAGTTGATCCGGGCAATCCAAGGGTTACCAGACTACGCCCACTTCGGCATCGTGGTGTTCAACGGCAGCGTCGATCGCTGGCAGCAAAAGCTCATGCCGGCCAACGCGACAAACAAGAAGGCGGCAGTGATCTACGTCGAGCGCCAATCGCCAGAGGGTAACACGGCCTCTTACAACGCGTTGGAGACCGCGCTGACATATGACACCGAGGCAATCTACTTTCTCTCCGATGGTGCTCCGACCAGCGGCAAGATTTTGGCTCCGGTCGACATCATCCGGGCCATCACCACGGTGAATCGCGTCCGCCGCATCAGCATCTACACGATCGGCATTGCTCCCGGATTTCCCGGCAGCCCCACCGACGAATTCCTGCGCACGCTTTCGGAAAAGAACTCGGGGCAATATCGGCGCGTCGATGGTTGAGCAAATCCCGCGTGCCGCCATGTACCGAACGATCGTACGCGGCTAGAGCCAGGGCCGAATCCATCCCCAAATCCGGTTCTTCAGCTTCACTGCCGGCGGGTTGGGCAACTGCTCGGGAGGCGCCTGTTGTTTAGCGTTGTCGGGCGAAAGGACGGCGACATCCACTTCGCCGTCGGTAAAGTAGCGATCGCCGCCGCCGTTGCGACCGTTGAGTGTCGGGCCGATGCCGGTCACTTGCGACGAGCGCACCAACTGCCCCGCCTTGCCCAGGTCCGCGATCAGCCGATCGCGCTCGTCGTCGATGTCTGGCGCAATGTGATGCGTGATTTGTCCTGTGTAGTGGCTGAGCCCCACGCTCTTATCGAACGTGGCCGCGCCGAGCCAAATCGGCCGGTTCTGTTCCTCGTGTCCCTTCCACAACCAAAATCGCACGTGCTCGCGCTGCTTGGGGCTTTTGGTGGCCGGTCGCTCGAAAGCCAAGTCCTGCTTGCGGCCAAATAGATACAGGCTGCTTACGGGGGCCTTGGGGTAAGGCCTGTCGACCAACACCCGTTCGGCGATTTCCAGCGAAGTCTTTAGCGTGATCGGGTCGGCCGGATACCAACCAGCGTCGAGAAATGCCCGAATCACTTCGCTCTTGCTGCCGATCAAGGCGACGTTGAGTGGATCGCCGGGAATGTCCGTGCTTGTCTCGGTGGTCTTTGGCGCAACGGCCAGATCCGGATGATGTTCGTAGTGCCGCCACAGCGCCGGAAGTATCAGGTAAGCGATAGCAACCCACACAACCAAGCCCCAGATTAGCACGTGAATCATGCGCCGAAGCCTCCTCGGGCGAGTACGTGGTTTCGAGGCGGTCGCGGCCGGGCGTTCATCGGCGGGCTCGAATTTCTGCGCGGTTGGCATGCGTCGTTCTCACCAGTCGGTCAATGAACGTATCGTACTCGATTTCGGCGGCTCGCAGGGCCCTGGCAAAACCTGCTGTGGGGCTGATGTCGGGATTCGCGTTGACTTCCAGTACATGCGGCCTCCCTTCCGCATCGACGCGCAAGTCGACGCGAGCGTAGTCGCGGCAACCGGTCAGCCGAAATGCCGCCAAGGCCACTTGGCCGATCTCGGATGCCAGCTCCGGTGCGACGTCCGCCGGACAACGCACCGGCGTGTGCGAAAAGTCCTGGCTCGCCAATTCCCATTTGGCCGCGTACGTGACGATTTGCCGGTCCTCTCCGAACGCGGGCCCAAATTCAATCTCCGCCAGCGGCAGCAGCTCCGGTTCGGGAAGTGCGAGCACCGACACGTTGAACTCGCGACCCACGATGAACCGCTCGACGAGTGCCGGTCCGTAGCGGCGATGAATCACACCGAGCTGCTCTTCGAGCCGCGCTAGTTCACTCACGACACTCTGGGGCCCAATACCCAGACTGGCGTCCTCTTGAGCTGGTTTGACGATTGCTGGCCCGAGTTCGAGCAACTGTTGCAGCCCCTCGCGATCGAATAAGTCGCCAGGCACGACAAGCCGGAATTCAGCCGTCGACACGCCCCCACCCGCTAACAGCCATTTCGTTCGGGCTTTGTCGCGCACCAGCGCCAGGCATTCCGCTGGCGAACCGGTGATGGCGTGCCCGCAAAGCTCGGCCAGTCCGGCAATCTCCGCTTCGCCGTGGCCGACGCCTCCAAATCCTTCGAACAGATTGAAAACCACGTCGGCCTCGGCAAGCCGCACGATGGTTTCGGCAGCCAGCGCAGGCTCGGCCGACAGTCCGACCCGATGCGTCCGATGGCCGTGCGAGGCCAGGGCAGCATCGACCGCGTCCACGGATTCCAGCACCCCGGCCTCCGATTCCACGTCCGGATCGTCGGCCGCCAACGACGGTTCGTTATAGAGGAGAATGACTTTCACGCCGCGAACGACCCTGTGCCGTGGCCCATTGGACGAGCGTCATCGTAGCCAATCTCCTATCGTTCGCGAAGCCCGCCCCATTGCTCTCAGCGCAGCGACACCAACGCGTCGTTGATCCGCCCTCGAATCGATCGCAGGCCCGAGAGTGTGTGATCGAGGTGTGTGCCGTTGTGCGAGACGGCCTTGTTCAGGATGAAGGCCAGTGTGGCACGTAGCGTGGCCCGGTCATCGTCGAACCCTCCGTGCGACCGCGAGCCCGAGGCGGCGACCGAGCCGACCGGTTCGGCGTTTGGTGCCAAGACCCACTGGTGCGGCGCTTGCTTCAATAGTTTTCGCAGTCCGGAATCGATGAACCGCTGCATGCCCAGTATCGGCTCTCCTTGCGAGGAACCGAACGGCAGCCGTTCAAACTGCTCGAATGCATTGGAGACCAGATACAGGAGCGACTTGTGATAAATGCCGGCACAGTCGTCGTCCTGTTCGGCCTGATCCGTCAGCCCGAACAAGGCAAACCGCTGGAGTTGTCCGCCGCCAATCAACGGGCGATAGGTGTCGTTAAAGAGTGAAACCGTACAGGCCGGCGCCCACATCGTGCATGAGGCAATTTTCAGGCCGTGGCCCTGTTCGCCCTTCATCGGGCCGGAGGCGATCTTGCCGGGCGTTGCCAACAGTTGCGCCAGCGGCGCGTGCAAAATGCTGCCGGCGCTGTGACCGACGAGGTGCAATTCGACCGAATTCAGCTTCGCCACCTCTTGTGCAACCAGCCTGGCGGCACCCCCGAGGCCCGTCGTGGCAAGCAGCGCGTTCTCCTTCATTTCATCCCATTCGAGCTTGCCTGTCAGCCGACGGGCGAGAATCTCCAGGGCATCGTCGAGTCGGTCGAGCATGAAATCCTTGGCAGCATCGATCAGTCGGCCTTCCGGTCGACGACGGTGCAGGGCATCTTCCAGCACGTTCTTGAGTGTCGTCCAGTAATCGGTTTTCCAAATGAAGGAAACGGGATAGATTTCGGCTTCGAGTAGCGAGGTGCGAAAGTCGGCCACCCGTTGGACGGCCGACTCCTCGTCGGTGAGCCCCCCATGCGCATAGAGCAGCAGCCGCTTCTTTTTCCAACTTTTGGTAATTCGCGGAAAGTCATCGGCGAAGATCGCGCTGATACGGGCTGTCGTCGTGGCATACGTGCCTTCGTTTCTCGGCAAACCGTCATTGCCCACGCTCACGATATGCGGTCGCAATTCTTCGAACGTGTAGGCACTTGTGCGGTGCTGGCCGGAATGTGTGAGCGCGACGCCGCCGGCAGAGGTGATTGTGACCGGCACGCCCAACCGCGCCACCCAAATGTCGGTGCCGTTTTGCAGCCAGTCGTCGTACGTCAAGTGCCCGAAGCCTTGCGCGCCCCAGGACTTGCCCCAGGAATTCTGCAGCCAGAACCCACGCTGGTCGTAAGCCACGATGGCAAATGCGTGGCCGCCAAGCACTTTGTCGCTGAATGCTATCTTGCCGTTTTTCCCAACGCGGTCCCAACCGTCGTGAACAACAGCCGTGGCATAGAGCACGCCCACCTCCGCCAGGGCGGCATGCATGCCAACCAGGTCTTTGTGGTTCACGCGGAAATAGGCCCCCAAAGGTCGTCGCGTCGCGTCTTTGGCTCGCAGGGCCGAAAGTTCCCCGCGATCGGACGCCTGATACGGCCATATCTTCTCTGAGCATACGCCATGCTTGTGCCAGCCCTTCATGGCTCCGCGGGCGCTTGAACCTTCGTATGCTTCGCCCGGCCACTCATCGTAGCGCCGAGCCATTTCATAGAGCATTCGCGGACTCACCTGCGCGTTGCCTGGAGACACGCGGCGATGACGCAACAGGTAGTTAGCCACCGTGGCCAATCCAAAACCGGTGCAGGCCCCCTCAGTTCCCTGGTCGAGAATGGGAACTTTCAAACTCTTGTACTTCGACAGCGAGATCTGCGGCGGTACCTCGACGAGTGTCGCCACATACATCTGGTCGCGAAAGTCCAACGTGTCGGGCCGTGCATCGAGTGTCCGTTGGATCTTTTTCTTGGCTTTGCCGTTCGTTGCCATGTCGAATCTCCCTTGGTTCCACCGCTTCGTGGGCGGTAAGAGCTGGCAGACTAGGTTGCCGATGACGTAGCCGTTGTGGGCCAAGACATGCTACACCAGCGCGGGGTGTCGACGCCAGCAGTTTTAGCGGGCCAACACCTTGGTCGCGTGCGGTCGCGCGTCCGTATGCGCCAACCGGTCGCACGTGGCCTGCAGAATCTTGGCGACGAGCGCGGCGTGCTCGACGCCAATCTCCCGGGCCAGCAACACCAGGTCTCCAGACGTGGGAGACAGACCCGGTAGGGGATTGGTTTCCAGAAAATAGGGCACGCCGTCGCGCAGCCGGAAGTCGAATCGTGCCACGTCGCGGCAGCCCAGCACGCGCCACGCGGAAAGCGCCGCGCGGTTTACCGCCTCGATGTCTTTGGGGGCCAGGCGGGCTGGGCACTCGTAGCTCGCCAGCCGTTGCCAGTCTCGCTTGACCTCCAGACCGTAAACGAACGGCTGGCTCGATTTCAAGCGGGGAAGGATCCGCATGATGCCCAGCACTTCGGGAGCCTCGTTGCCGACGACGCCGACCGTTAGTTCGTCGCCGTCGATGAACTCCTCGACGAGCACGGGCTGTCGGTAGACTTCGTGGAGCTGCTCGAGGGCTGCTTGCAGTTCGTCGACATCGTGAAGAACACTGCGGTTGAGAATCCCCTTGCTCGAACCTTCGTACGCCGGTTTGACGAACACGGGAAAGGCAAGTGCGCTTGCCTCGACGGACACCGATTCGGCGGCTCCGTCATATAAGAACCAACGCGGGGTCGGCACGTTTACGCTGGACACCAATCGCTTGGCACAATCCTTGTCGAGTGTCGCGGACAGCGTGAGCGGATCGGAACCGGTGTACGGAATGCCGAGCATCTCGAGTACGGCCGGCACCTGAGCTTCTCGACAGCGGCCGCCACCCTGGCCTTCGGCGATGTTCCAGACCAGGTCCGGCCGTGGTCCGTTGAGCAGCCGCTCGAGCAGCGTCTCGCAGTTTCCCAATAATTCGACTTCGTGCCCCAGGCTTGAGAGCACCTCGGCAATCGCTGCAATCGTTTCCGGCGAATCGAATTCCTCTTCTTGATCGTCGCCGGGAAGAGGCAGAAAGCCTGCTCTCGAAACGTCCGACGGGCGCTCGGCCCGTCGGACGTTAAAAGTCAAACCAATTCTCACGCGCCGTTCCTCTACAAGAGGTGATGGGGGGGAAACAAAACCCAGGTGCAATTGCTTGCCGCGGCTCACCTGGCCTTCGGCAACCGTGCCCAGGGGTCTTGTGAGTCGTCCCGCATTTCCCCGGCTTGGTAACCGCTAAGCTGGATCACGTCGGGTTCTCCCGATTCGCACGTGGGAGTCGACGCCTGTTGCTGACGGCGTTCCAATCGCGGAGTGCCGTCGGGGAACAACGCCGAACGTGTGCCACTGAGCAGCGAACTGACGCCGATCGAGGCGTAACCCGCGGTCGCGTTTTCGGGACGATCTTCCGGAGCGTAGCGAAACAGCAGGCCCTCGTAGTTGCGCAGCACGACGGCATTCTCCGAGGCCGACACCAGGTAGTTCGGCATCAGCGGAATCTTGCCGGCGCCATGCATGCCGTCGACGACATAGGTCGGAACGGCCAGCCCCGAAACGTGCCCCCGCAACCCTTCGATGATCTCGAGACCTTTCCAGACTGGCGTGCGAAAATGCCCGGCACCCGTCACCGGATCGCAATGGAACAAGTAGTAGGGCCGCACCTTGATCCGCAGCAGCCCGCGCACGAGCTGTCGCATCGTGTCGACCGAGTCGTTCACGCCCTTGAGCAGCACCGCATGATTACTCACTGGCATGCCCGCGTTTATCAGGTTGCGAACCGCGCTGGCCGAGGCCGGTGTGATTTCTCGAGGGTGATTGAAGTGCGTTTGGATCCAGACCTTGCCGGCATTGCGGAGCAGCGCGATCAATTCCGGATCGAACAGTCGCTGCGGCAGTGTCACCGGCACCCGCGTGCCGATGCGAATCACGTCGACGTGATCGATGGCCGCCAATTCGCTGACAAACCATCGTAGTCGGGCGGGCGGTAGCGAGAGGGGATCGCCGCCGGAAACGACCACGTCGCGAATCTGTCGGTGGTCGCGAATGTAGGCGATCATCCGCTCGTCGTTGTGGCTGGGAGCATCCCAACCGTCGCGGTCCATCGTGACTCGCTTGCGCGTGCAAAAACGGCAATACATCGTGCAGACGTGTGTCGTGACCAGCAACACGCGATCGGGATACCGATGCGTCAGGCCCGGCACGGGCGAGTCCTTGTCCTCCTCCAGCGGATCTTCCAGCTCCACGCCGGCCGTGCTTGATTGTTCGCGCCATGAGGGCAGCGCTTGCAATCCGATTGGGTCGGCCGGGTCCAACGGGTCGATCAGCGAAAAGTAGTACGGCGGAATCGCCAGTTTGTACTTCTGTTCCAGGTCTTCCAGAGCGGCAAGTTCCTGGGGGCCGAAAGAATAGAATTCGGCCAATTGAGAGGTTGTGCGAATGGCGTTTTGCATCTGCCATCGCCAGTCGTCCCATTGCGCATCAGGGACGAGGGTCCATTTCGGGTGCCGGCGAGGACTACCAGGAGGCTCCTCGAAGTCGTCCGGCGTGGCGGTGCCCGCGGGCACTGCAATGGACGCAGTTTCCGATCGGTTCATGTTGAGCGAATCCCTCCAGCAAGAGTGCCATCCATCGGCAACGCGCGCTCGGAGCATCCGAATTCGGCGTGCGAACTGTGGCGTGCTTATACCATTGGTACGCAAGTCAAGCAAGCGAGCCAAGTCCTGATTTTCAACGGATTTACTTCGCATGCGAAGTATCTGCTTCGGGGGCCGCAATCGAAGCGTTTGGCACGGCTGCTTGCCAGCGGCCGACCCGTTTCACTATCATGCGAGGCTACGACTCGCGTGAACGGATGCCCCCACAGTCGTCGCTCCCACCTTTCGCTCGTTCCACCCGCGCTAAGCAAACCCACGAAGGGCATTTCATGAGCTCACCGGCCCTTGGCTCCAACAGGCTGACCGCAACGCAATGGTTAATCGTTTCGCTGGCGGCCATCGGCTTTGCCTTCGACATCTACGAACTGCTGATGATGCAGTTCATTATCAAGGACTTGATCGTCGAACTGACCGACTTCAAGCCAGGCAGCGACGGCTTTCGTTATTGGGGATCCCTATTGTTCTACGTGCCGGCCGTTGCTGGCGGCATCTTCGGACTGTTGGGCGGCTACCTGACTGACCGCTTAGGTCGGCGGCGCGTGCTCACCTGGAGCATCTTGATCTATGCTTTCTCGGCGTTCGCGGCTGGCTATTCCACGTCTATTCAGATGTTGCTAGTGCTCCGCTGCCTGACCTTCGTAGGCGTTTGCGTCGAGTTCGTGGCCGCCGTGGCCTGGTTGGCCGAGCTGTTCCCCGACCCACGGCAGCGCGAGAACGTGCTGGGCTACACGCAGGCATTCTCATCGCTTGGCGGCTTCCTGGTTGCCGGTGCCTATGGGCTGGCCGCGAAGTTTGCCGCTGATTGGCCGACGATCCAATTCCCCGGCTTTCTGAGCTTTATGGGTGAGATCCACAACGGCAATGCACCCTGGCGCTATACTCTAATGTCGGGTTTGATCCCGGCGCTGCCGCTGATCATCATTCGGCCTTTCCTGCCGGAGTCGCCCATCTGGGCCAAAAAGCGTGCCAGCGGACAACTCCGTCGGCCGAGTTTCGCCGAACTGTTCAGCCCAGAGTTGCGCCGTACGACGATTGTCTCGACCATTATCTTCGCCTGTGCCTACGGCGGCGCGTTCGGTGCCATCCAGCAGATTCGGCAGATCGTGCCTGGCGTGCCCGACCTCAAGGCCAAGATCTCCGAGATGCCGGTCCCCGCGCAAAAACAGCACGAACAGGAAACGTCTGCCTTTATCGGCGAAGTGCAGGAGGTCGGAGGCCTCGTTGGCCGTGTTCTGCTCGCCATCCTTGCCGTGCGAATCGTTAGCCGGCGGTCGCTGTTGCGGGTATTCCAGGTGCCGGGATTGATCATTGTGCCGTTGATCTTCGTGCTGGCTCCCAAGCACAGTCTCAACGCTCTGACCGTCGGGGCGTTCCTCGCCGGCTTGTTCGTCGTCGGGCAGTTTAGCTTCCTGGGTAACTACTTGCCGCGCGCCTATCCCGTCCACTTGCGTGGCACGGGCGAGGGATTTGCCGCGAACATCGGTGGTCGAATGATTGGAACCTCTTTCGCCGCCATCACGCTCTTGCTTAGCAAATATATGCCAGGCGGATCGCCCCCCATGCAAATCGCCAACGCGGCGGCTGCAGTGGCCTTCTTCGTGTTCTTCGTCGGAAGCGTCGCGTGTTTCTTTCTGCCGGAACCACTCTCCGAAGAAGCGGCCAACGATTGACATTCTGTGGCGAACCGTGCCGAATCGTCTAACCGATGTCCTATCCTGTTTAGACCAGCAACCCGCGAGCGTCGATCGCCAGTTCCACCAGCTCGCCGTTTTCATCGCGCCACCAGACGCTGTCCTGCAAGTTGACGCAAGGGCAGATGTGGTTTGGGATCACCGTCAACCGCTCGCCGATCTTCGGCACGCTGGCACACGTACGAATGTCAACCTGCCCGTGCTCCTCGGTCAGCTTGTTGATCACAGCCTCGGGATACTCGACGATGTAGCCGTGACCGCTGTCGGGCAGTGGTCCGCACTTGTCGCTGGTGAGCGTCTTTGTGCCTGCATCGATGACCACCTGTCCGGGCACGGCGGTGCTAACCACGGTGCATAAGATGCGGGCGGCACAATCCTCCAGACGGCAAAATCCACCGCGCACGCCGTTCATATCGTTGTAGATATACGTGCCTGGTCGGATCTCGGTGTATTCGGGCACCAGGTGCGATTGGTATGCCGTCGGACTCGATCCACCCGAAACAATCCGCGCTTCCAGGCCGTGCGCCGCCCAGAGTTCGAGAGTTTTGCCGAGCTTTCGCGAAACGGCGTCTAACGCGTCGGCTTGTTGGTCGGGCGGCTGCTGGATGTGGCCCGGATAGCAAAACAGTCCGTCAAGTCGTACGCCCGGCGTGGCATCGACGCATTGCGCGAGCTTGAGGGCTTCGTTGGCGGTTTGCACGCCGGTGCGTCCCATGCCGACATCGAGATCCACGAGAATGCCGATGGTCGTTTTGGCTCGATTGGCCGCCGCGCCCAGCCGCTTGATGCCTTCCAGCGAATCGGCCGCCACCCGTAGCGTCACGTGTCCGGCCAGATGTCCGAGGCGCGCGGTTCGAGTCGGGTCGATGGCCGGATATGCCAGCAGGATGTCGTCGGCCACCTCGGCCATGAGTTCCGCCTCGCCCACTTTTGCCGCCGTGAGCCCCACGGCTCCCAGCCCCATCTGCAGATCGGCCAATTGTCGCGACTTGTGCGTCTTGGTATGCGGCCGAATATCAACTTCATGCTCCACGCCATATTCCGCCATGCGCGTGAGATTCCGTAGCGTCGTTTCACCATCGACGATCAAAGCCGGCGTGGAAGGAGGTTCCATGAGGTGAAGTCCAAGTCCGTAAGGGCAGGGGGGCACGACCCGCGGTTGCGCGACGTGTCTACAAGTGCGAAGCGCGTCATCCCGCGGCACGGTCCTTTATAGACGGACGCGGTGGCGGCGTCTAATGGAAGGCGATAATGCCGGGAGAGCAACCCGTGTGGCGGCCAATCAAAGGAGGGCACATCCTCGCCGTTACCGACCCGTCGCGCGCACCGCGTCATACTCCAGCAAACGAAAATCCTCCGCACGCGGCACATCGTGCAATTGATCTTTCATCTGATACAGCTCGACCAACGCCGCATCGGTGAGCCGTTCGCCGGCGCCAGGCTCGACGTAAGTGGCTGTCTTGCCGCCGTAACCGCCGGCGGCGGCGTCGCGAATCGTCGGGAAGTAGGCCTGGTAGCCGGCCGTGTAGCCGACTAAAAACGTATCGCGCACCGGCGATCGCTGTTTCAGGTCGGTCTGGAACTGCACGAACAGCTCGCCCGGCATGCCGACTAGCGCCAAGTTTCCGTCGATCAAAAGCGATGTCAGCGTGCAAGGGACGATGTTGTTCTCGATCGTGTGGGCAATGTAGTTGTCGAACCGGGCGCCGTAGGCCTTGCTCAGGACAGCCCGGACCTCGGGCGCCTCGATATCCCACCGCGTGCGGATCGGAATGACCTGAGCGTCGAACTGCAGTGACGGCGCCTCGGGTGGCGCGGTCTTTACGTCGCGCGCGGTCGCCAGCAGCAGTCCACCGAGCTCGTGCCCCATCTTCCGCATCTCGGCGATCCCACCTTCGGCGAGCGGCGTCTTGTCCACATACGGGTTGATGTTGCCGCACGCACCCTGCAGAAACAGGCACGGTGCCGCCAATTCGCTGGTCACTGTCTTGCACGCCTCGCCGACAAAATCGGCGCTATATTGCAAATTGTCGGAGCCCAGTACGACCGGATGGCAGGCGTAGTGAAAGAGCACCGCCAGGGGTTTCCCGTCGGCGCGATCGAGCCGAATCACTGCGAACTCTTTATCCACCGGCGCGGTCGGCTCGCGCTCGACGTTCCGCCACTGCATCGCCACGCGTCCGTCGGGCAGAAACTTCCGACGGTTGTGCGCCAGATCCGCCGCCCCGCGACCCACGCCAATTCGCACCGGCTCGGTGGACGCGGATGCTTTGACGATGATGTCGCCAATCTGCGCTCCAACCTGTTCTCCAAACCGGTTCGGACTGTCGGGCATACTCTCGACGCTGGGCGCCGCATGCGTGTGGCTGGCCGTGATGAACAGATTCTTAATTCCACATTCGGTAATCGTCCGCTGGCGAACCTTTTCCAGCACCGCTGGCTCCGGGACGCGGCCCAAATCAAGCGTGACGATTGCCGCCGACGCATCGCCAACCTTGAGCACGACGCATTTCGCCATCAGCGGATCGAGCGTTCCGGTCGCGCCGCTGGTGCGATTGCTATATCCCCACATCCGCAGCCCAGGCTCGGGGGTAATGTCAACCGTCGCCACGCCCGCGGCCAGCCGCAAGTCCGCGGCTACGGCTGGCACCAGGAGCAAAACGAAAACACATGCAAAGCCCAACACACCCAGCGCACCACGTTTCATTGCCAAGCTCCCTTGTAGATCCCGCGTACAAGCTACAACCCGCTTGTAGTGTGCAACTCCTGAAGCGCAATTGCAACAATCCGCTCGAACGGCAAGCCGCGGCGGTCGAACAAGCCGCGTGAAACGACATTTACCGGCCACGTTGCCGGCGATTTCGGTTCACATGCTGTCAATCGCATCCAATTGACAGGCTACGGTGATTCGTCGCGACACAACTCACGGCCACACGCTACAATTTCAGTCCCTGGGCCGCGACGAGCCCCACCACGACGGCACTAGGTTGGCCTTGCCGCGTGGACGCGCCAGTTGACCGCCAGACCAAACGGAACGACCATGACGACTGACTACAACTTCATCAGCCAGCAGTATAAGAAGGCCAAACAGCAACCTTGGCGTTCGGCGGTGGAAGCATATTCGTTCATGGAGCTCATTGGAGACCTAAACGGTAAAGCCGTCGTCGACGTGGCTTGTGGAGAGGGATACTTCACGCGGAAGCTCCGGCAGGCAGGGGCAGCAAGAGTCTTGGGACTCGATATCTCAGAAATGATGATCGAGTTGGCGCGCGCTCAGGAGATGACCGACCCGGTGGGCATCGAGTACCTCGTCGAGGATGCTCGCGCCGAGGAGCCGCGGCGTGACTACGACCTGGTGGTGGCGGCGTGGCTATTGGTGTATGCCCATGACCGGCAAGAGCTCGGCCAAATGTGTCGGGGGCTCGCACGACTACTGAAGCCGGGAGGACGATTTGTAACGTACACCACGAATCCCAATGTGTATGATTTCAAACAACCCGACTATCGAAAGTATGGGTTTGACATACGTCTGGCCGACCAGGCTTATGAGGGCGCTCCCATCGATTGGTTGATTCACCTAGACGACTCGACGCTGGAGATTCAGAACTACTACCTTCCCATCGAAGCGTACCAGGCGGCGTTCGAGGACGCGGGTTTTTGCCAGTTTCAGGTCCATCGGCCGTCGCTCGACCCAAACGTCGAGGCCAAAGACGGGGGTGCGTACTGGCGAGAGTTTCTCGACAAGCCGAGCGCCATTCTGATCGATTGCGTAAAGACCTAATGCAGCGCTCAGGTTCATCGATTCAAGTCGGCGATCGCTCCGGCGCGCTTGAAGCTTCCGCCGCAAACCGCCTACAATACGGCGCCCCACGTCTTGCGTCTCACCGCTCGGCCCAGAGCTCATCCGCTGGAGCACTTCGATGTCGTTTGAAATGATCCGATTCGCCAAGCAAGACCGCGTTGCCACGATCACCCTCAATCGACCCGACAAGTACAACGCCCTGCACCCTGTGATGTGGCAGGAAATGGACGCCGCCCTGGCCGACGCGCAGCACGATGCCGCCGTGCGCGTGATCGTGCTCGAAGGGGCGGGAGATTCGTTCTGTGCTGGTTTCGATTTCTCCGACGGTCTCAAGCAATACGAAGGGCTGGCCGAGCAGGGATACGACCCGGGCATGGACGTCATCCAAGTGACGAATCCCTACACTGCGCCGATTCCTACGTTCATGCACCTTTGGCGAAGCTCGAAACCGGTCATTGCCAAGGTGCACGGCTGGTGCGTCGGCGGCGGTTCGGAAATGGCGCTGCTCGCCGACCTGGTCATCGCCTCGAGAGACGCCCGCTTCGGAACTCCCTACGCCCGGGTCTGGGGTTGCCACCTAACCGGCATGTGGATTTACCGCTTGGGACTCACGCGCGCAAAATTCTATGCCCTTACTGGCGAGTCCCTGTCAGGCACGGAGGCGGCCGACGTTGGATTGATCAACTTCGCCTACCCTCTCGAAGAACTCGACGAGAAGGCTCGCTATTGGGCCGACCGCTTGGCGCGCATTCCCGCCACGCAGCTGGCCGCCATGAAGTTGGTGGTCAACCAGGCCTATGACAACATGGGCCTGCAGGGCACGCAATACCTGGGCACAATCCTCGACGGCATCATGCGCAATACACCCGAAGGACGCGCGTTCGTGCGAACGGCCGAACAGCAAGGCGTACGAGCAGCCGTGACCGAGCGAGACGCCCCCTTCGGCGACTATAGTCAGGCTCCGCCGGATAAGAAGCCGCGGCGCCGCGACTAAATTTGTCCAGCCGCGAACCACAGAGCGGTTGCCTGCGCAAGCGATCGACAAAGGTTTTTCAACCTTCGGGCAGAACCCTTGAGGGTTGTCTCACGTGCCAGACTAAAAATCGTCCTGTCGAACTTCCATCGGCCGCAGGAGAGTCCAATTTAGTTCTTTGCCGCAAATCTTGCAGTCCGGGAATTGCTGGTCCCGAGCAATCTTGACCTCGGTCGCATGGCCGCATCCGCCGCTACCGAAGTAAACTCCGGATATCTCACAGCGCTCTTCGTGTTCGCTCATTGCCTTGATTCCATATTCGCATGGCAGGGGGGGCATGACCGTTCCTTACCTTGGTCGTTGAGCGACCGCCTACTTGACCGTGTTTCATCAAGTTACCCCAATGCGTGCAAATTCTAGCAAGCGGCGTGCCATTCACGCTGGACGCGAAACCGCGACAATGTGGCCCCCAATTCGCCATTTGAATTGACCGCCATGCTGCACATCCGCACACAAGTGTGCGGCAGGGCGTGTCCGCCACCGGTCGACAAAAGGGCCCAGACGCCACCGAAGCGACGACCCTGGCGGAACAGGTTCTCGATTGACACGATCTTAGTGCTACCCTACCGTTCCCACGATTCGGGCACGGACTCGCACCCCTCAATTCTGCACGCTCAAGGAGGCGCCATGACACGCTCCATTTTTATTCTTGCCGTTGGTGCCTTGCATATCGTTGCCGCTGCCTCCCTGGCCACCGAACCAACCGCATCGGCCGACGCAAAGGCTTCCCAGAAACCAATCCTCGTTCACGAGGACTCGCCGGACACTCTGTCCGACGAACCTGGCCTGCAACTTGGCATGGCCCGAGAGTCGTTCCTGACCGTCGACTTGGGAGCGACCGCCAAGCGGTTGCGGAAGGCTGCCACGATACTGCGTTCCGAGTCAAATCAGTCCGGCGACGTGACCGGGCCCCCGCTCAATCACTCGGCCGACGAGTTGGAGTCGCTGGCGCACCGTGTCGAGAATGGAAAGGTGGACTCGGTGCAAGAACTCGATCGACCGATGGCTCGCGCCCTGCATCGCTTGTCGCGTCATCACTACCTGATGGCCGAACGGTCATGGTTGCAAAAGCGAGCCGAGCGAACCGGCGAGCAATTGCGGGCGGCGGTTGACAACCTGGAGCATGCGGCTCAGCTGAGCGGACAGGAAGTTCAGGCCGCAACGCAGACCGTGGCCAAAGACGTCCGCTCGATTTCCGCCAGGCTGGTTAAGGGCATGAGCTACGGGGTGGATGAAGTCGGCAAGGGGTTTGAAAACCTCGGCAAGCAAGTAGAGTCGGTCGGCAAGGCCATGGAACCGGCTCCGGCCGTTTCCGCAAGAGGCGCCGACGGGCGGCGCAAGTAGTTGCAACGCGGATTTTTTCCACGATCCGGTAGGAGTACGTCGGCGTCGCATATGCTTGGCCGTGCCTCCATGCTTTGGTTAGCCCGTCAAGCGCAACGCCGATCCCTCAGCAAATAATCGCCTTCCGACAATCCAAGAATTCTCGCGCTTGAAATCGGGCCAGCACCTGCGGCATACTCACCCGCGGTCGGATGGCCTGCGACGTGTGGACGAGCAACAAGCCTGGGACCTTGGTTGTCTTGTCTTTGGAACCTGCCCATCCCCGCCGACACGTTTCGGCGGCACGAGGATTACGGGGTTCGCTTGCGTCCACATGTTCGCCGCTTGCCGCAATACGACGGCGCCGGGGTACCACGGCGCTGCAACTTGCGCGGCAGGTCTGGCTGTCTTTGCCGCACGAAGGTTTTTTAGCCTGGCTTGGCGGTGGCGGAAGCTGCCGTCACTTGACGTACTGGTAAAACGAGTGCTTCGTGCTGCATGCCGCGTGTCGCGCCGCTCGGTCGATGGCCGAGGAGTGACCAACCATTAACCACTTTCAAAGTCCAATCCCGGCTCAACCGAGCACGACACGCTTCTATTTTTGAAAAGCGTCCAACCAAACGCCGCGCGCACCCTTGCGCGCTGGCGTTTGGTTTTTTTTAAAAAACAACCCCTTGGCCCGATCTGGCTGCTTGACAAGCAGTCGAACGCGCGCTAGTCAAGCTGGCTCACGTTGCCCTTGCCGTGGCCACTTGGCATCCAGACAGCATTAGTTCCACCCCGCGCAACGACAAGAACGTGGTGCTATGCGCCTGAATTGAGAATTCGGTGGGCTGCCTTCGTCATGTTTTTGCGTGAAAGCGGTGCGATGCAACACAGTTCCTCTCCTCTCGTGTGGCCAGGATTCTTCTCGACGAAGAAGTTGACGTGCGGGTCGCGGCGACGTTCCTCGGTGGCATCGGCGACACCTTCGCGTAGGCGGTATTGAGAAGCTGTCGGGCGAACGACGCCGTCGATCGGACTGTATTGGCTCCCATATTTCGAACTCGCGAGCGTGTCGATCGTGTCCTGCATCGCGGCGGGCGTCGTCGCATCATAGCGCGGATAGAACTCGTGGAAAAAAATGGGTAAGAATCGATACGTTTTGTAACCCTGCGAAATCAAGAACCAGTACCAGTGCTCCGTCGGACTTCGGTCAGCCATGGAGAGGGCAAGTTCGCCACCCAGCTTCATCAACGCCGTGTCGCCCCAATGCTGGCGGCGTAATCTGTTGATCATGCCCGACGGATCTAGTCGTTGGCCCGTTTTCACCGCGGGAGACCGCCCCGAGGAGCTCCCGCCGTTTTATCAGTTCCAAGTCATCCAACGCACGCCCCAACAGATAGACGTGCATGCGGTCCGTGATCACGATTTCACATCCGACGAAGTTCAACGCGTACAAACCTACATGCAGCAGACGCTGGGTTATCGATTCTCAGTGACCGTGCGGAGAGTTGACGAAATCTCCCGCAGCCGCACAGGAAAATTCGAGGACTTCATCAGCGAAGTGGCTTGAGAACTCGTTTCACCCACATCCGCGCGTAACACGGCTTGCCGTCGTCCGGCACGACATGAACTCTGAGCAACCGGGCAATCATCAATGACCGGTTGCCATCAGCCGTCGGCAACGTCACGTCAAATCCGACATAGCTGATCGAGTGGCCGGTGCGGGCTCAAAGGCCACCAGCAAATCGTGAGGGAAAAATCAAAAGCGGCCCGCCGCGAGTCTTCGCGATGAGCCGCTTTTGCTCCAAGTGGAGGATAGGGGACTTGAACCCCTGACCTTCTGGCTGCCAGCCAGACGCTCTCCCAACTGAGCTAATCCCCCGTGGGTTTTGGGCGGTTTGCCAAAGCACCGAAAACTATCATTCACGCTCTGGACTGTCAAGGCAACCGTGCTGAGACATGTTCGGCCCGGCGCGATCGATTGCTTGCATTCTAACGAATCGCGGCCGATCTCCCAAGGGACACCAACCGCTGACGCGTTAGGGCGTAATTCGAGCGAAGGGTTCTGCCGACTCGTTGACTTCACCGCCCAATCGCTGCATTGCCGGAGCCGTATCGGACGGCAGCTGGCAGCGGTACAGCCAGCAGTGAGCATAGTCCTCGATACGCAATTGCGACTTACCGTTGCCAAACAGGCGGCAGCCATCCAATTCGATCCGCGAGGCCCCACGGACCGAGACGCCGCTCATGCCGTTGTCGCAGCAGGTGATCGCTTCCAGCCTCGTGTTGCGGACGACGTCGTGCGCGGCAATGCCATCCTGCGCGAAGCCTTGCACGAGCAAGTTGCGAATTAAAACGTCGTCGACGTAGTACAATGTGATTCCCGTTTGCAGTCCGCAGCACGACGCGTCGTACATTTCTGGCAGCCGGCCTTCCTCGACGCGCAACAAGATCTTCCCCCGCCAAAAGCACCATTCGAGCGGTGCCAGCGGTGGCGGCTTGATCGACTCTTTCGGCGTCGGATGTCGGCGGGCCGGGCGGCCGGCAAGAAACAATTGTTGATGCCCCAGCCGAGCTGGGCGGTAGGCAAAGACGCTGCGGGAGTAGTGTTCCCACTGATCGTCGGGAATGCGTACGGTGCCATCAAGTACGGCGCCATGGCCTTCGATGACAAGCGGCCCCAACTCGTTGCCGCCGTGGCGACGGCCGATGAGGCTCAGGCTTTCGCGGTAGGGACGGCCCGTGTTCGCAATCTCGATGCGATCACCGGCGCGAGCCAGCCGCAGCGCTTCGCCGATGGTTCGCACGGGTCCACTCCCGGGGAGCACCGACTGCATGGCGCTACCGTCCTGGCGGTCGTTGCCACCCAAATTGCTCACATAGATATCGCGCCCGACTGCAGTGCCGACCAGGACGCCACTTATAACTACAATTGTCAGCCAACTTCGCATGATGATCAATCGATGCAGGGGTTTATAATGCCGCATGACATCGCAGCGCGTCGCAGCGCGCCCGCGACTTCCAGTGTACCAACACGCAGGGACGCTTGCCGGCCGGGCAAATAGACCGGAATTGAAGCAGGAGATTTCTCCATGCAGGTCAACATCCAGGGGCGCACACTCCAACTCACGCTCGGCGATATTACGCAGCAGCATGTCGATGCAATCGTCAATGCGGCAAATAGCCGTCTCGTCGGAGGAGGCGGAGTAGACGGCGCGGTCCATCGCCGTGGCGGGCGTGCCATCATGGAGGAGACCAACCGCCGCTATCCCGCGGGGTGTCCAACTGGTTCGGCCGTGATCAGCACGGCAGGCGATCTGCCGGCCCGCTACGTCATCCATGCTGTCGGCCCGCGCTGGAATGGCGGCCGGGCGGGCGAAGCGGAGCTGTTGGCCAGTGCGTATCGCGCGGCTCTCGAGCTGGCGGCCCAACATGACTGCCGCTCGATTGCCCTACCGGCAATTTCTTGTGGCATCTACGGCTACCCGGTCGACCAGGCCAGTCGAGTGGCACTGGCGACGACCAAGGAGTTTCTCGAGCGCGATCCAACCATCGAAGACGCACGGTTTGTGTTATTCAGCGAAGGCATACTGGGTGCGTTCGCGGCGGCGCTCGAGGAGATCGTCAACTGACGGAGTGCCGAGCACGACACATCCGACTCGATTGACTACAACAATCGCGAGAGCTTTTCACCGCAGCGTGCGAGCACGTAAGCTCCGATGAAGAACGTGGCAAATACCGCGGCGGCCGCGGCCTCGTCGCTGGCTGTTTCGGCCTTGAGAAAAGCCCGCGTGAATAACACCATGCCGATGAGCACGACGAGCACGCACGTCGACCACAAAATAATTTGCGTCGTTCGTAACACAAGAGGCAGGGGGCCGCGTGTTCCGGGCGCGCGTGCCGGTTGAGACGGGATTGGTTTACTCGTCGACACGGATTCGTTGACGAGTGGCTGTGGCGTTGTCGGAGTGTTGGCCGTAGCTTCATTATTGAATAGACCGCGCAGATTGATCGCGGTTGCCCAAGACTCCATGCCTTCGCGCCACAACAGATCGTCGGGCGAAAGCCGCCCGGCATCGGCCAACTGCTTCAGTTCGGCGGCAGACACAGGGCCAAACTGCTGGTCATTTCGTGCGTAATACCACTGTACTTCCGCCATAAGAACGCCAGTCGAATGCCGAGGAAGTTGCACCTGGGAACATGATCTTCAAGTTTACCGTAGAAAACGATTCAAGCCATAGACGCCGTTTAACGTTTGTTGTTGCCACGCCGCGTTCTGCTCTTCCGCTCCTCCCGGCGACGATCGCGATCGGAAATGCTGCCTGCCGTGACGAGATTGTTCTCTTCGGGATGTCCGAGCACCTGGACCAGCTGCGCCCGAGGAATAGCAAGATGCTCGCGCAATAGACCCAAAGCATCATCGCGATGAATGACCCGACGACACCGTAAGCCGTGTAGTGTCCTCCCACGATGTAGCGAGACACGATTTGCGCGCCGATTTGCCAACTAACCGCGACCGCCAAGGCTCCGATTGTTGCATCGCCCCAACGCACGGTGACCCGTGGGACCATTTTGAAGACCAACGCGAGCGCGAACGTGTTCAGGGTCATGCTGAGCACGAATTGCAATTTCGGCCAGAGAAAAAACGTCCAAGAAAGGTTTTCCTGCATCGCCCAGTTTTGCATGCCGCTGAGCAGCAATTGAGCAACAAAGGCCAAAATGACCACAAAACCTAATCCGACGAGCGTCAAGAATGCTTTCAAGCGGTTCCAGAGGGCGTTTAGAATCGCGGCGCGAACGCCACGTTCATGAGGGGTCACCGCGTGCCACAAGCGATCGAAGGCGGCTTCGAGCTGCGAGAAGATTCCGATCGCACCGATCAGCAGAATGAACGATACGATTAGTCCGCTAAAAGCCCGCTCTTGCACGCCGTTTAAGAGTCGCGAGACCTCGTCGGCCAAGGTCGGGGACATGCTGCGGGCGAGGAAATCAAGCAGTTGCTGGCGTGCGTTCTGCGCGCTTGAAGAGACGCGCAGCGCGTAGCCCATGACGGATATCAGCACCCACAGCAACGGGTAAAACGAGAACGCGGCATAGTAGGCCATCGAAGCAGCCAGCAGGTTGCCATCATTCCGTGACCAACGGGTGATCGTCTTTTCGAGGATCGTCCAGACTTTTTTGATGATCGTCATCCTGGCACTCCGGCGTTTTGCACCCGAAAACCGCGTGGTCGCACGGCTCGACAGGTTCCTTTCAATCCTACGAATCGACGTAGATGCTACAAGCGTCCACGCCGCAGGCCAAATGACGTTCTGTTGGAGGTGGCATTCACCCTCCTCTTCGTGCCGCGCCACACAACCCGTATATGCGCCGATCGCGTGAAGTCGCCGTTCATGGGAGCCCGATACGATTGTGGAGTTACGCGAATCTCCTCCGGGAATCGATGGTGGGATTCGCACGACCTCAGGGCCATGAGCCGCGGACTCCCCCAGGTGCAATTGTCGTGGAAATCAATCGCAACCAGTACTTTCTGATCGGCCTGGTAGTCCTGTTTTTGGGGCTACAAGTTCGCATGGTCGAGAGCTACGTGCTCAATGAGAAAACGAGCCACTTCCTTGCTGAACGATTCAAGCTTGTGGCCAGCAACAGTGACGGTTCGGACGGTTTGATGGCGGCCGCTGGACCGACGCCACGCCGAACCTTGCGGCCGCCCACTTGGTTGGGTTATGCGTTCCTTTCGGTCGGCGCCGTATTGGTCCTGCACAGCCTGGCAATGAAAAAGCCGGGCGGATAGGGGGACCGTGCCGCGTCTTGCGTCGCGGTTGCGAAGTCGTCCCCGATGGCTGAGGCGATTTGCCGCCCAGGCTTACCGGACCTACGCTTTTGTCACAACGCTCCCCGCTTGACCATCCAAATCCCGCTCCGTAAACTCAATGGTTGGTTCGTGTTTGAGCCCTATCCTCTACCTGAAACCCGACCGGTCTCCCCGGTCGCTCTACTGCCCCATTGGGTGAAGTGAGCCGCTTGGTGAAGCGCACACTAATCAGTGACATTCATAGCAACCTCGAAGCACTCGAGGCAGTGTTGCAGGACATTCGCGAGCAGTCGATCACCGAGATCTACTGTCTGGGTGACATTATTGGTTATGGTCCCAATCCGCGCGAATGCATTGATTTGGTGATGCGGTGCGACGTGTGCTTGTTGGGAAACCACGATCAAGGTGCACTGTTTGATCCCGAGGGCTTCAACACTGGTGCGGAACGAGCGATCTTCTGGACCCGTGACCAATTGGAGAGCCCCCAGGGGAGCCCAGCAGATAATGCCAAGCGCTGGGATTTCCTTGGCGAGTTGCCTCGTAATCGTCGTGAGAATGGCTTCCTGTATGTGCACGGATCCGCGCAATCCGCTCAACGAGTACGTCTTTCCGGAGGACATTTACAACCAGCGGAAGATGGAGAAGATTTTCAGCCTGATCGAACACCATTGCTTTCAGGGGCATACTCACGTACCCGGCATTTTCACGCAGAGCATGAACTTCATCAGCCCCGAGGAAGTGAACTACACTTACCGCCTGGGCGATGAAAAGACGATGGTCAACGTCGGCTCCGTCGGACAACCTCGTGATGGCGATCCGCGCAGCTGCTATTTGATTCTCGAAGACAAGTCCTTGACGTTCCGACGGGTGTCCTACGACTTCGAGCAGACGATCAAGAAGATCTACGATACCCCGGAATTGGACAATTTCCTGGGTGACCGCCTCCGTGAAGGGCGCTAGTCGGGGACCATTCTCAGGCGTCCGCCTCACACGAACGTCCGCATACGTGCGTCGAAGCGAACCTGCCCCAGCGAGGGTTTTGGCCATGTTATAGCCCTAACAGAGCACGGGCTGATGTGCCAATATTTCTCCGAATTGCTCGGTTGCACCCTGTTGCCATTGCAACTTCCGCCCGAAGTCGAACAATTAGCGGTTAGTCACCTTGAACTCTCGCCGGGTTTCGCACCGTGGCCGGCGGACTCCCTTGAGCGTGACTCCCCTGCTTTTTTTCTCCGCTAAAGGACGAAACCTCCCGTGGACCGACGCTTTGCTATGTTTGCAGTTCTGGTTGCCTTGATCTTTGTGGTCAACCAGATCGTGTTTTCGACTTTCTTTCGGCAGGAGCCACCCAGGAAACCGGGCGCTAACGCAAAGCAAGTGGCCAAGGCCGAGCCGGCAAAGGAAGACAAGCGAGACGCGGACGAACGTGCGCCCGAAGTGGGTGCGGCAAAGGAATCCCAGCAAGATGCGTCGGCCGAGCAATCCGCCCCGGCGGAAGGAGAGGCGGCGCAAAAACCTGCCGCGCAGCCAGACGCGAACGAGGAGGCACCAAGCGAACCCGAAACGGCACCCCAGCGTGGTACATTGGGGTCGGGGCAAGGCAATAGCCCCTACCGCATGCTCGTCACCTGGAACAATCGCGGCGCTGCGATCGAAAAGATTGAGCTCAATCATTACCGCGCCCTGGAGAATGAGAAGCCCTATGGCTATCTGGGCTACCTCGCTCCGAGCGACGCTCGACAGAAAAGTGGTGCGTTGGTTCGTGTCGTCGGCAAGGGGACGCCGGCGGCTGCGGCCGGCATTGCCGTGGACGATGTGATCACGACGCTCGACCAGACAAAGATTCGAACGGCGGCGGAGTTTGTGGCGGCCATCGAAACGACGGAACCGGGGCAAAAAATCGAACTGACCGTCCAACGTGGCAACGAAACCAAGCAGCTGTCCGCGACACTCACGCGACAGCCGCTCGACCTGATTCGACCCGAGTTCGAGCGGAAGCCGGTTGAGATCGTCGAACCGGGAAATCACGACCCGCTCTCTTTTTTGGCGACGATTCAACAGTTTGACGATCGGACGCTTTCGAACGATGACAAGGAGCTGGGTGGTGTGAACCTCCGCACCGGAGCCTGGGAAGTCGTCGAGGCCAGCGACAAGATGGTTCGCTTTCGCAAGCGAGTCACCAACCTCGACCTGGAGATCACCAAGACTTATCGACTGGAGACGGTGCCCGACGATCAGCAAGACAACGAGGTTTATCCGGCCTATGGTCTGATGCTCGATGTCTCGGTGGCCAACGTCGGCGACAAGGCCCACAAAGTCGCCTACCGACTCGATGGCCCAAATGGCCTGCCCATTGAAGGTGCCTGGTATGCGAGCAAAGTGAGTCATAGTTGGGGTAGCGGCGGCCTGCGTGATGTGATCACAAAATTTGAGGGGGGCGGACTCGAACAAACCACGCCTGGCCAACTCGCCGAGGAGGACTTTCAAAAGGATTGGGGGGCGAACGCGTCCCTGGATTTCATCGCCGTAGACGCCCAATACTTCTCCGCCGCGTTGATACCACAAAAGAAGACTCCGGACGAGATTCTCTTTCAATCCATCGTGCCGCGCCGTTTCGGCGATGTTCCTGAAGAATCATCCGACAAGCGACTGATCAACGTCTCGTTTCGAGTGGACAGCTTCGCGGTTGAAATAGCACCTGACGGTCCACCGCTCGAACACCACTTCCAGGTGTTCGCCGGTCCGAAACGCCCGGCATTACTCGACCAGTATGGCCAGGCCGGTGGCTCGCTCAGACCGTTGGTCTACTACGGCTGGTTTAGTCCCATTGCCCGCGTGCTCAACGGCGTGTTGCACTTCTTCTATTCCATCGTGGGCAATTACGGCATCGCGATCATCGTACTTACGGTATTGGTTCGCGGATGCATGTTCCCGCTCAGCCGCAAACAGGCTCTCGGCGCAGAAGATGCAAGAATTGCAGCCTGAGATGAAGCGAATCAACGAGAAGTACAAGAATGATGCCGAAAAGCGAACGCGCACGACCCAGGATTTGTTCCGCCAGCATAACTACAATCCGGTCGGCGGATGTCTGTTGGCATTTGCCCAATTGCCAATCTTCGTGGGTTTGTACCGTTCCCTGATGGTCGACGTCGAGCTGCGGCAGGCACCCTTGTTTAGCGAAAGCATTCGCTGGGCCTCAAATCTGGCCGCGCCGGATATGCTCTGGAATTGGTCGCACATCATGCCTCCATTCATTACCAGCGGTACGGGCATCTTTGGGCTAGGCCCGTACTTGAATGTCTTGCCCCTGGTAACGATTGCCCTGTTTATTTGGCAGCAGAAGATGTTTATGCCCCCGGCCGCCGACGAGCAGGCTGCGATGCAACAGAAGATGATGCAATACATGATGATTTTCATGGGCATCCTGTTCTTCAAGGTTGCCAGTGGGCTGTGTGTTTACTTTATTGCATCGAGCTTGTGGGGCGTTTGCGAGCGAAAATTGCTTCCCAAGGCACAAAAAAAAACTGAGGGTGAGGCCGCCACCGTCGCGGCGAGTGCCAGCGGCAACGGGGCCGCGGGCGTCAAGAAGCGTCAACGTGGCCGCAAGTAACTCGGGCCCCCGTCGTGTATCATCCTGAGGATACTATTGCGGCGATTGCCTCCGCATCTGGCGGTGCCGCACGAGGCATCGTGCGAATCTCGGGTCCGGCGACCGGAACGATTCTCTCCGGTTGCATTCATGTCCCGCTCGATCGCCAACTTCAGTCCGCTCGGGAGCCCACGACCACCGATGGTACGGTCGAATTGCCTAATGCCAAGGTGGAGTTGCCGGTCACTGTCTACTACTGGCCTGACAGCCGAAGCTACACGCGGCAGCCGGCGGCGGAGATTCATACGATCGGCTCGGCTCCCTTCGTCTCATCCGTGATCGACGCTGTCTGTTTGGCAGGAGCACGGCTCGCCGAACCCGGGGAATTTACGTTACGTGCGTTTCTGGCAGGCAGACTCGATTTGACCCAGGCCGAAGCCGTGCTGGGGGTGATCGACGCTCGCGGCGATGACGAGCTTCGGGTCGCGCTCGACCAACTTGCCGGGGGATTGGCCAACCCGCTGCACCGCCTAAGGGAGTCGCTGCTTGAACTGCTGGCTCACCTCGAGGCGGGGCTGGACTTCGTCGAGGAAGACATCGAGTTCGTCAGCCGCCAGACAATTTCGGAACAGCTTGAGGTTGCTTTGGAGTCGCTCCACAGCACTTTTCGTCAGCTTCAGACGCGGCGACGAACGGATGCTTTGCCCCGTGTTGCACTTGTTGGTTGGCCGAATGTTGGCAAAAGCACGCTGTTTAATGCCTTGGCGGCTAATACGGCCGCACTCGTTTCCAATGAGGCGGGGACAACGCGCGACTACGTGACGACGGCTCTCAACGTCGATGGCCTGGGCTGCCAACTTATCGATACTGCCGGACACGATGCCACGGCGATGGAGGATTCAGTTCAGTTTTCGGCACAACAGCTTTCCGCCGTGGCTGCTGAGAACTGCGACATTGAACTGTTGTGCCTGGACTGCAGTCGTCCGCCGAACGCATGGGAAGAATCGCGTATGGCCACGCCGCCGGTGGGGACTCGCCTGATTGTCTTCACTAAGTGCGACCTGGAGTCTGGCGTGTCAGAAGCCGTTGAGAACCGCCAATACACGGCCCTTGAGGTCAGTGCCGCCACGGGGGCGGGTGTCGGCCAACTCCGCCGAGAGTTAGGTTCGCGTCTCGGCGATTTGGTGCATCGTCATCTCGCGACCTTCTTGACGGCTGAGCGGTGTGCTGGCAGTCTGCGCGCCGCGTGCGACGCCCTCGAGCAAGCTCGGAAACTGAACGCCAACAAAACCGGCGAGGAATTAATTGCCGCGGAACTCCGCATTGCCCTGACCGAACTTGGCAAGGTGGTCGGCGCCGTCTATACCGATGACATCCTGGATCGAGTATTCAGCCGGTTTTGCATCGGCAAATAGTCTTTTCGTCCTCACCATCCGGGTCGAGGTTTTTTCGTGCCACGTTTGCCAAGATCGGGCGAAACGGGGCGAATCTTCTCGTAGCACGCTGTCGGGCGTAAAGTGGCTGGGCAATCGGCATGGAGGCGAGCTTGCCATTCGATTAGAATGTCCGCCAAGCACCTCCCCCCGCGTGTGGTTGGAACAGGAAGGCGATCGGCCGCACCAATCTCAGTCAAAACACTCTCCCATACAACGTTGAGGTGTCCCATGCGAACCACCGCCCTTTCGCTCGCGGTTCTAGCCGCTGTCTGCGGCTCCACGGCACTGGCGGCCTTGGAACCAGCTCCGCTCGGCACAAAAGTGTCGGATTTCACGCTTCGCGACTATCTCGGTCAACCGCACTCGCTGAAGGACGCCGGCCGCGGCAAGATCGTGGTCCTCGCGTTCCTGGGAACGGAGTGCCCGCTAGCCAAGATCTATGCGACGCGGCTGGTTGCATTGGCCGAAAAGTACGAACCGAAGGGCGTGGTCTTCCTGGGTTTGGACCCCAATCGGCAAGACGCCGTGACTGAAATCGCCGCCTTTGCCCGGTCGCATAGAGTCGAGTTCCCGATTCTCAAGGATCTCAAGCAGCAGGTAGCGAACGCCGTCGGCGCCACACGCACTCCGGAGGTCGTCGTACTCGACCAGGACGGTGCGATTCGCTATCGGGGCCGCATCGACGACCAGTATGGGTTCCAGCAAAACCAGAACTATCAACGGTCCGAGGCGACCGAGAACAATCTGGCCGACGCGATCGATGCCCTGCTGGCAGACAAACCAATCCTCAAGGGCGAAACGCCTGCCGCGGGCTGTTTGATTGGCCGAGACCTCGAACCAATCGTCGATAGCGATGTCACCTATTCCAATCAGATCGCGCGGATCATGAACGCCAATTGCGTGTTCTGCCACCGCGAAGGACAGATCGCTCCCTTTACGCTTACCAGCTACGACGACGTCGCGGGTTGGGCTTCGATGATTGACGAGGTTGTGCGGCTCGAACGGATGCCCCCCTGGCACGCCAACGAGCAGTTCGGCCATTTCGAAAACGATGCTCGTATGAGCGTCGCCGACAAAGCGACGATTGCCAAGTGGGTTGCCAACGGCGCGCCCGAGGGCGATCCGAAGGACCTGCCTGAGCCGCCGAAATTTGCCGAGGGTTGGATGATTCCACAGCCCGACCAAGTTTTGTACATGGGAGACAAGCCGTTTCACGTGCCGGCCACGGGCATCGTCGACTATCAGATGTTCGTCGCTGATCCGGGCTGGAAGGAAGATAAGTGGATTGCCGCGATCGAACCACGGCCCGGCAACCCGGCGGTCGTGCATCACATTCTGATTTTTGTGCTGCCGCCCGACGGCAATATTAACAACGGCCTTGGTAGCGGCAACGATTTCCTAGGGGCCTACGCGCCGGGGCTTCGTCCTGAACCCCTTACACAGGGGCTCGCCCGCTTTGTGCCAGCCGGTTCAAAGTTGATCTTCCAGATGCACTACACGCCAAACGGCACCGCGCAGGATGATCGCAGCTACTGCGGGTTTGTCTTTGCCGATCCTAAGACGGTCAAGAGGGAAGTCCAAGTCAACAGCGCCGTCAATGCGGTATTTCAGATTCCGCCCGGCAACCCGGATTTTCCGGTCAAGGCTCGCTACATTTTCCGCGACGATTCGCTCCTGTTGACGCTGATGCCGCACATGCACCTGCGTGGCAAGGCGTTCCGCTACGAAGCGACGTATCCGGATGGCAAAAAGGAAGTGCTGCTCGACGTGCCGCATTACGATTTCGGCTGGCAGACGAACTATCGGTTGGCCGAGCCCAAGCTGATGCCGCGCGGCACGCGGATGGATTGCTATGCCGTGTTCGACAACTCGGAGGACAATTTGAACAACCCCGATCCGACGAAGACGATCGGTTTCGGCGATCAAACGTTCGACGAAATGATGATCGGCTTCTTTGAGGCCACGCCGGCTCACGAAGATCTTCAGCATCCCGAGACGCAGCCGAAGCCGCTTTCACGGGTCGAACAATTCAACGTGATTCTAGCGGCCACCAAGGGTGAGCCGGACGACAACATCAAGGTCGGGGCCTACATGGCGCTGGTCGATCCGGGGATCTTCCGGCAGTTTGGCTTCATTCTGCGAAGTATGGTTCCGCAGGTCGATCGGGTTTGCATCACCACGGTCAAAGACGGCAAGGTTGTCGAAATGCTTGGACCTCGGAGCGGACCGCCGGGCCACCACGATGAGGAAGACGATGATGAAGGTGAAAAGGAGGTCGAGCGACTGATTACCGAGGCCAAACAGAAGGCCGCCGGCGGCAAGTCGTTGCCCGCAAGCATCAATGCACCGTTGCCAGCCGTCAATGCCGAAGGCGAAAGCCTGGCCGAATATGCCGCGGGCGACAAAGTGGTCGTGAACAACGATCTGTCGAAAGCCCACGGCAAGCTGGTCGAGGCGATGCTTGCCCGGGGAGTGAAATCGAGCCTGCACGTGCCGGCCACAGTTAATGGTCAACGCGTGACAGTCAACTTCTGGAGCAAGGACCCGGCTGCCTTCACGCCGCCGGCCCAAGCCCTGCTGACCGGCCTGGCCCAGGTGATGACCGCGCCGAAAGACGGCAAAGACAACGCCCAGGCGGCCCGTTAGCAAATCGGACGCGAAACAAATTCTTCCTGGCCCGCTGGCTTTTTCCAAAAATAGCCAGCGGGCCATCTTTTTTCGATCGCGTTGTGTGATTGCTTTTGTCTACGTCGGACGCCGAAGGTAAGACTCGCCATCACGCTCCCTGCATATCGCAGCTCGCCTGGGTTGACGGTCAATCCAACGAGCGTAGGCTATCCCCAGTACTCGCCGGATGTGAGCCGTGGCGTGCCAGATGGAGGGCCAATTGTTATGACTTGCCAAGTCCACTGGTGTGCGGGGCACTTGCCCGCCTTTGTTTGGCTCGTCATTTATCTGGCGGGCTCGCCGCCCGCCCGTGGTGGTGAGCCGACGATTGCCACGATTGACACCTACGGCCTCCAGAAGGTGAGCCGGACCGCCGTGCTCGAGGCTGCTGGGGTCCGCACCGGTGATCCCGTGCCGGACGCCGCCGAGATCAAGAAAATGGTGAGGGCGTTGGAGGCGATCGCAGGCGTCGAGAAGGCCAAGGTGACGGTAATTCGGTTACGCCGGCCCGACGTGGCTACCGAAAGCCCGATAGTGCCGACGGTGTATCTTGGCATCCAAGAGACCGGCAGCGGCACGGTCATGTTCCGCGAAGCTCCGAGTTCGAACACCACGCTGCCCGCGGAGATTGTCGACGCGCATCGCACTTGGGAGCGGGCATATCGAACACTTTTTCGCGTTGGCAATCCGAACCACGAAGGTGCCGGCCAAAGCGACGTCGAACGAGAGCGCGATCTGCAAAAGGCGGAGGAGTCATTCGCGGATCTTGCCAACCGACACGACAGCCGCCTGGTCGAGGTGTTGCGAACGTCCGCGAGTGCCGAACAGCGACGCATCGCCGCAACCGTGCTGGGGCATGCCGACAACAAAGCGCAAGCCGCCAGCGAACTGAACTTCGCCGCCAGGGACGCCGACGCACGGGTCCGCAACGCCGCCGTGCGCGCCCTCGGCGTGATCCTTGAGGGTGCCGACGAACAACCGGAACTGCGTGCCACCGCTCCCATCGAGACGTATCTCGATCTGCTCGAGTCTGTCACATGGACGGATCGCAATAAGGCAATGTTCGTGCTACTGGGGCTCACCAGCGGCGGCAACAAGCAAGTCCTCCGAAAGCTTCGCGAACAGTCTCTTGCGCCCCTGGTGGAAATGGCCCGCTGGAACACCGAACAGCACGCCGTGATGGCTTTCCTGCTCGTGGGCCGCCTGGTTGGCCTGAGCGACTCGGAGACCATCCAGGCATGGACCGAGGGAAAGCGCGAAGAGGTGATCGCCCGCGCCCTTGATTCAGCGCCGGCCGGGCCGAGCGAGCGATGCGGCAACTCAAAACGCGACGACGGGCGAAAGCTGCAGCACGAGGAGGAATATCGCGGTAAAGGCACCCACCAGACCGGTAAGCAGCCACATTCCAAATAGTCCCAGCCAACTTGTGCCGCCTCGCCGCATGAGTGTCATGAGAAGTTGGTCGCCGACGAGCCCTTCTTGCCGGGCTCGGGCGATGGCTCCTTCGGCGTGGCTCAAATACCAGGCGTTTCCGTATAGCCCGCACACAAAGTTGATCATCAGGGAGAAAATGAAACTCGCCCCCTGCGGAGCGGCTTCAAGTTCGAGAATTATTGAGAAATACGATTTGCTGTAGAACGAGAACCAGGCAACTAGTGCCCGTCAGCAGCAATCCCACCTTGTACATCCTGCGATAGCCGAACCACAAATAAGGGAAAAACAGGCAGATCCAACTGAAGCCGACGTCGCCATGCTGTGGGTCCTCGAGCCGCGGCAGCCATTTGCGGAGGAAGTGCTCGACGTTGGAGCCGACGAATGCCCGCAGTTCGATCAGGTCGGCATCGGTATACCCACCGCGCGTGGTCGGCGAGTCCCAGTTCATTTTCGAGCGGTAGGGATTGTCGGCAGGTTCAAGTAGGGCTGAAGGTACCATCAGATGGGGCCTCGGATTAAGCTGAAGCAACGGTGGACGCCGGGTTGACCGTCGCCCGCCACGAAAGCCTAGTTCGGCATCGCAAACGAGGCAAAACCTGGTTCCACCGAGTGGCTCGCACGTGCGGCGGCAACGGTTGTGCCGATCAGCGCGGGGTGCTTTCGTCGGCACTCGCGAGCTACTAGAATGACCGCTTTCCAGTCTGCCCAAAGCCCGACGCGAGGAGCCCTTGCCGATGTCGACCCCGTCTCACGAGTCCGAGCATCCCGCGAGCGAGATGATGGCCCGAACCGGTGAAGTTGGCGTCATACCGCTGGAAATGAGCGTTCGGACCAGGCTGTCCATCATGATGTTCCTGCAGTACTTCACCTGGGGCGCGTTTTTCGTCACGCTGGGTACCTATTTGGGAAAGATCGGTTTCACGGGACAGCAGGTGGGATTGGCATATGGCACATCAGCGCTGGGTGCAATCATCGCGCCTTTTATCGTAGGTATGATCGCCGACCGTTTTTTTGCGACACAGCACATCTTGACCGTGCTGCATATTGTTGGTGCCGGCCTGCTGTATGCCATATCGCAGGTATCGGAGTTTTCCTCGTTCTACCCGTTGTTGTTACTATATTTTATTTGTTACATGCCGACGCTTGCGCTGACCAATTCGTTGTCGTTCAGCGCTATGTCGAGTCCGGAGAAACAATTCCCGGGAGTTCGCGTGCTGGGGACAATTGGGTGGATTGTCGCCGGGCTGTTGATTGGGTGCCTGGTTTACGAAGGCGAAGTTTTAAAGTTTGTGTTCCGGTTGCCATGGTGGGAGCTGGCAGCAGGGCAAAGCTCCATCGAACCCACGAGAGTGCCCCTTTTGATCGCTGCTGTCGCATCCGCGGCACTTGGACTATTCTGTCTCGCACTGCCGCATACGCCGCCGCCAAAAGCCGGCCGGCGAATGAGCGTGAGCGATGTGCTAGGTCTTGACGCATTGAGTTTGCTCAAGAAATGGTCATTTTTAGTCTTTGTCATTGGGTCGTTCCTGATCTGTATTCCACTCCAGTTCTATTACACCTTCACGAATCCTTTTCTCAACGAGATTGGCGTTACCAACGCGGTCGCCAAAATGACGTACGGGCAGATGTCCGAGATTTTCTTCATGCTGGTCATGCCGTTCTTTTTCGCGCGATTGGGCGTCAAGTGGATGTTGTTGGTCGGCATGCTTTGCTGGGCCGTTCGCTACGTGCTTTTTGCCTACGGGGACGCCCAGGATGGCATGTGGATGATCTACATCGGCATTGCACTTCATGGCATTTGTTACGACTTCTTTTTCGTAACTGGTTACATCTACGTCGATAAGAAGGCGCCGACAGCGATCCGAGCGTCGGCCCAAGGTTTCATAACCCTCATAACTCTGGGTGTTGGCGGGTTTGTCGGGACTTGGCTGGCTGGCCTTACGAAGGACTACTTTACCGCGACCGACGGCAACGTCGATTGGCGGCAGTTCTGGCTTGTTCCGGCGGCGGCTGCCGCGGTGGTGATGGTCCTGTTCGCCGTGACCTTCTTCGATCGCGTGGATGAAGAATCGGCGTGAGGTCCGCGCGATTGTAGGGATTGCAAGTGCAGCAAGGGAACCGCTCGGAACGCCTTTGTGGGACGTGCTTCCTTTCGGAGGGCCCAGGCACGGTGCTAGGGTTGAGTGCTGGTTGATAGGCACTTTTCTCGGCATTGGATGGGCATGGCTTCGGTCGTACGGCACGCGTCTGAAATGGTGGGCGAGCGCGCACACGCACGTGTGCTGTTGGCGCTATTCCTACTGACTGCCGCGTTTTTCGTGGGCATCGCCGTTTCGCCTCTCGCTCAAGGGTACGCGGACGCGCCGGATCGTGGACCGGGGGATTTGGGACTCTATGCGGCGGAAGTCGCGAGAATGCATGCCGGAGAGTCGTATTACGACGCCGCCGCGGCGGAACTTGTGGTCCGGGGCTATCCCACGCGAAGCATCTTCAACTGGCGCACGCCCCTGCCGGTGTGGCTTGTGGCGCAATTGCCCGAGATGCTAGTGGCCAACGCCATGTTGGTCGTGCTCGGCCTGACGCTCGTCCTGCTTGCCTTTACATTGCTGGCGGATGAAGGGGGGCCGTTGCAGGGTATGGCTTGCGTGGTGCTTCTTAGTGGGGCGCTGCTGCCATGCTTCCTTGGCGAACCGGTGCTGCTTTCGGAATTGTGGTCGGGAGTACTGGTCGCCACCTCGGCCGTTTGCTATGGGCTCGAGCGTCGCAAGGCCGCGATTGCCGTGGGGCTGGCCGCACTCTTCTTTCGAGAATTGGCGGCGCCGTACGTGGTGGTCTGCCTGTTGTTGGCGATTGGCCAGCATCGCTACCGAGAAATCGGCGTCTGGGCGGTGGGTTTGGTCGCCTACGGCGTGTTCTACTGGCTTCATGCGCAGCAAGTGTTGCCACGAATCGGTGGCGATGCCACGGCCCACGAGGCCGGCTGGATTCGCTTTGGCGGCGCGGGCTTCCTTGTCGCCACCGCCCAGTTGAACGCCTACCTGCTGCTATTGCCGCAATGGGTGACGGGCATCTATTTTGCTTGTGCGCTGCTGGGAGCCGCCACCTGGAACAGCTCCGCTGGCCGGTTGATTGGCTTGACTGTGGCTGCTTACACGCTGGCGTTTGCCATCGTGGGCAACGAGTTCAATCAATACTGGGGATCGCAGATCGCACCGCTGCTATGTTTGACGGCGTCGCGGACACCTGCGGTTCTGCGTGCTGCTTGGACTGCCTCGTGGAAACGAAGCGCGCTCTTGGCATAGCTGTCGCGGGCGCCTGGGCGATCAGCCTTCGACAGCACCGGTCGGCAAGGACCGCTGCGAGTCGTATTTTTCGTCGTGGTCTTCGACCATTTGCACGAGTTCCTTTGCTTCCCGCAAAAGCTGCTCATATGCCAGGTCCTTTTCGGCGCAAGTCAGACTACCCGAGGTTTCACGCTCAGTCGTGAGATTCACAGCGCGATCGACAAGGTACATCGGTCGGCCACGAACCTGGTCGTAGATGCGAGCCACATATTCCCCGAGCATGCTAATGCCCAGGGCATTGACCGCGCCGAAGAAGCTGGCCACCAGCACGTTCGACGTCCAGCCTGGAATTGCCAGGTTCGTAAACAGCTTGCAGAACAGCGAGAACGCGCTCAGCCCCAGAAACACGGCCAACGCCGAATAGCCGATCAACGTAAACACGAAAAGCGGGAATGTCGAAAACGAAAAGATGGCTGTCTTAGCCAGCTTCCACAGCCCGCGCAGCGAGACACGCGGACGGTTATCGTAGCGTGGCAATCGGCGCACGTCGATGCCGATCTGCTTAAAACCGACCCAGGACCGCAGGCCCGGCAGGTAGCGGTCGCGTTCTCCCATGCGGACGATCGCTTCGACCACGCGGGCATCGATAAGGCTGAAGTTGCCCGCCCCAACCGGCACAGCGGTGTCGGCAATCGCGGCAAGCGTACGGTGGAACCCCGCGAACAGGATCCGCTTCCAAAGCTGCTCGGGCCGATCGCGGCGGACGGCGTACACAACGTCGTAGCCTGCTTGCCACTGCAGCAGAAACCGCTCGAGTGCTTCCGGTGCATCCTGCATATCGCTGTCCATCAGCAGCACGACGTCACCGTGCGCGTGTGCGAGACCCGCCTGAACGGCGGCTTGATGTCCAAAGTTGCGCGACAGGTGAATCACGCGTACTTGCGGATGGTCGGCCGCCAGGTTATCGAGCAGCTCTTCGCTGCCGTCGTCGGAGCCGTCGTCGACGAAGATAATCTCCTGTCGCGATCCGGACTTTTCGATGGCATCGCGCACGCGGCGAAACAGTTCGGCCAGCACGGCGGCTTCGTTGTAGACTGGCAGGACGGCTGTGATCAGCGTGTCCCGGAGGGAGCGTCGCAACATGAAAAAGGTCCTCAGTTCGCGCTAGTCGGTCGCGAAACGGCCACGCGAACACACGCGGCCAGCATCAATAAACCTAGCCCAAAGCAGGAAATCGCGGCTCCCAAACGTCGCGCGAACGGGCGAAATTCCAGCGTTACTCGATGGTTCCCTCGCGGCACCGGACAACCCAGAAAATCTTCATTAACCCGAATGATCGTCACGGGCCGTTCGTCGATGGATGCGTTCCAGCCGGAATCGAAGCTTTCGGTGGTGACCAGCAGTTGTTCCTCGTCGCAGGTCGTTTCAACGACAATGCGTCCTGGGCGGTCTTCAACGACTTTGGCCGAGCCGGGGTTGGTTGCGTCGAGCGCAATCGCCGGATCGGCAGTTGCCGTGTTCCAGTCGCGCACCATGGCGCGAGGGTCCGGTTGTTGCAAAATGGTTTGCGTGACGAGCCTCACGCGCGGCGCCGTTGGAGAGATCGCTCGCCAATTGCGGTTCGTACACCAGCGATCCCGTGCCGGTTCTAGAATCCAACCGACTCCTGCCAGGGCGAGTACCTCCGGCTGCTGGTAGTCCAGACGTTTTGCGGGCTCCAATCCGGCATATCCGTCGACGCGACTCAGGCCGGCCAGCAACATCCGGTCACCCGTGCGCAGATTTCCGCCAGGATCTGGCGCCGCGACACGGAGCGAGTTGGCTGGTGGTGGAAGCGCGATCTGGCCGACGTAGCTATGTAGGTCGGCTGTGCGCCCGTAGACCGAATAGCTCAGCCCGTAGATGCTAAGATCCAAAGCCGTGAACAGGGCGAGACAAACCGCGGCGGCACGGATGCCACGTTCGGTCAGGGCGACCAATGCCGCGGCAGTGCCCACAAGCAGGGGGCCGCTCCAAATCAGCAATGGCGCGGCCACATGGGTTGGCCAAAAGAGCGGTCCCGTGACCGCAAGTGCGACGGCCGCTAGCACGACATAGATGATCCAACGGCTTTTGGAATCGCTGACGACGGAACTGGCCTGCGTGCGGGCGAACAGCAAGGCCGCACCGACAGCCGCTAGCGCCGCCACACAAAGCTGCACCAGCACGATCGCCCGGCATGGGAAGCGAAACCGATTGGCCAGCGGCACTAGCGATTGCAGTCGATAGAGCCCGCCGAATTCGCCAGCGGCCAGCAGCGTCGCGAGGACCGTGCAAATAAGCAATCCCCGAATCAGCGGGCGATAACTTCCCCACCGCTGGCGATGCGCCAGTAGCCAAACACACAACACAAGCGGCACAGCGCCGACATAGAGCCCTAGTTCGTGGGTATTTTGGCCGACGACACGGGTTTTAAACAGGTAGGGTCCGACAAGTTGCACGAGGTTTAGCAAGTGCATGGAGCCAGTGTTGGCGAATGCCACGTCGGGGGCATGTCGCACTGATTCTCGAAGCAGGTGCCAGGTGGGGATCCATTGCAGACCTCCGACGAGCACGCCGCCAACAACTGCCACCGCAAGCCAAGCGATGCCGGTCGCACGCGCTTCATGTCGCCAGAGACGCCAAGTCACTAAGGCGAACTCGGCCAGTAGAGACAGCCACACGAATTGCGGGTAGCCCAACAGCAATTGCGACGCGATGAGCAGTCCCACGGCCAACTCAGCACAGGCCCGGGCTTTGTTGCTCGACGTCGAGAGAGCCACGTCGATCGCCCACAGAATCCATGGCAAATGCGCGACTACAGCGATCGCATTCGGATGCACGAAATGGAGCAAGCAGAACCCACTGAACGTGAAGGTGAGCGCGCCAAACAATGCAGCATCGCGACGGCCGACGAGGCGCCGAAAGAACAGAAACGTGCCCGCGAAGAGCAGGGGATAGCTGGCGAGTACCTCGACGTTAAATGCCGCACCGAGCGGTAGAAAGCGATATAGTAGCCAGTGCCAGGGGTGATAGCTTCCGAGCTGGCCTTCGGCTGCGACGTAGAAGCCACCGTAGAGGCTAGGCATCCAGTCGAACGGCTCTCCGTGAGCGAGTTGCTGGGCGTAAAAGTTACGTACCGGCAGATGAAACTCGCCCAGATCGTCCGCCACGTACACTCGCCCAACGAAAAATGGGGTCGCCAAGGCCACGAAACATCCGACGGCGGCCAGCAAAATCCAGGCCGACAATCGCCGCTCGGGGCTGAACTTGGCCGTCGAACTCATGTCACCTGGACGCCACGGCGGCGTAGCCCTTGCAGTTGCGGGGCATCGATGATTTGGAACGGGTGGGCCACGTCGTGCCAGCGTTCACCCTGCTGTTCGATCAGCGAGTCGTCGATGGGGCCAAGCTTGTTAGCGGCGAGCTTCAGATAGGAGATTTTCGCTGGTTCGAAACCCATGATGCGGCCCAACGTCGCGTCGACGGCGGTGTTGTTCGTGCCGACCAACAACAGTCCCATCGGTTTGGGGCTGCCCATAATGGGACCATCGCCTTCCATGGCCAGGATGCCGTCGACAATTGAGACAGTTTTCGTAAGCGTGGCATTGATGTCGTAAATCGACTCGGGGATGCCGGCATAATGCAATACGTTTTTTGGCCAGCCGTATTTGACGCCTGGGATGACGCCGTAGAGGTTCTTCAATGCCCCGGTATAGCCAACCCAGTGGTGGGTTTTCATCTTGGGCAGCGAAACGATCAAGTCGGCTTCAATCACGTGCTGAGGAAAGAAAAAGCCGGGCAGCTCGGTGGCGCGACCCTCGTTCTTCATCCAGCCCACCTGGCTGTAGTTCAGGTCGACAAACGGTAAACGTGCGTCGTCCAGCGCTTCCTGCAGGCCCGATTCGACCAGGGCCATTTCCGTGTCGCGCATGTGACCGGGACCTTCGCCAACGACGACGCTCGCGCCCCAATTGCGAAATACATTAGCCGCGGCCACGACGACCGCCGGATCGGTGGTCATTTGTGGGCAACTACGAATTGGTTCGACGAGGTTGGGCTTAAGCAGCACCTTGCGGCCGTGAATCGCAGCCGGGCTGAAGCCAGTTGCCAACAGACCGTCGCGGATGGTTTGTTCCAGCGGGCCGTCATAGCGCTGGTTGCGGGCCACAAACACCGAGGCCGAATCGTACCAGGCCCGCCGCAGGAACGGTAGCGCCATGACTCCGGCCGCGGCCAAGCCGGCGCCGATGAGAAGCGCGCGGCGGTCGACCTGTATTTCGGGGCCGGTTTCGATTGGTGGAACGGTGGCGGTCGTCATGACGTGGTCAATCCCTCGTTCAATTGGGTCTCATTCTGCGACCAGACATCGGAGACCAATGGGCATGCGGACCCCAGGGCGGCCAGCGCGATCAGCGCGAGCTTGTAGCTCGACGGGTCACGTCTGAGTGATCGGTCAGTGGCGGCCGCCAGCCATCGCGGCGCGTCGGGTGGATAGGCCTCGTGAGCCGCGAGGCCCAACAGGCCGTAGCAGAGCGACGCGGTTGTGGTGCGTTCATTCAGTTCGCGCTGCAAATATTTGACGGAACGGTCGAGGCGGCCACTGGGATCTTCCTCTTCCCGGAGTGCCAGCAGGGCAATCCCTGTCGGTTCTAGATGGGGGCGGAGCGTTTGGCCAAAGACCACCGTGTTGCCGTAGTTGCAGCCGCCATCCGGCAGCAAGCGGTCGACAAGCAACGCGACGGCTTCCCGAGCGCGTCGGTGGTGCGCTTGGCCGTTATGCTTAAGTGCCAGCAAGTTGATCGCGGTGGGCTCGACCCACGAATGCGTGCCCACGACCCACGCCCAACCGTGCATGCTCGTGTCGTGTCCGCCCCAGCCGGCCGGGTCCGCGACGTCTCCCGCGTTGTTGAGAATCCAGTTTCTGCCGCGCAAGATCGCGCGCAGGTAGTCGGGGACAAAGATCGAACTCTTTTGTGCGGCACGCCAGGCAAGTAGTGCCCAGCCGGTGGGCCAGCCCGGTTCCGCTTGAAGGCGATCAATTCCGAGGCTGCCGTCATTGTTCTGCATTTCGAGCAAACGCTGCACTAAAGGCTCGGCGGCTTGGTCTCGACCATGCGCGAACAAGGCGAGTGCGGCGAGCGCGGTGGGTTCGGTCGTTGCGGGGGCCTTGGGCTGATAGCCGCACAGGTCGCTGGCCGACAGGCGTTCGAGGATCGTGGCAAGGAAATCCATGCAAACGTTCCAGGTGTGGCAATTGTTACGGGTGGGGAAGCCGGCCGGTGGGCAGAGCACTTTGAAAGCGAGCGGTCGTGCCGGTCAGAGAAAACTTAGCTCGATGCTGCACGTTGGGCAGGCCCGCCAAACGCATTCATCGCGGGAAATTCCTAGTCCATGCAACTTGTACCGAATGTAGCGGCGCAGCGGTCCGGGATCGACGGAAGGCGTCGTCGGCGAACATTGCAGGACGAGGCTATCTTTGATGGCCCCGATTTCTCTACGAACACGACCTTCCGTATTCCATGCCGTCTACTAGCGAAGCGCCTCGAGCCATTGCTGATCCGGACACGTCATTGCGCGGCAGCGGATCGCTCTGGCTGGCGACGGCAACGGTATTGCTTTTGACGGTGTGCTGTTTCCTACGGATATGGAGACTCGGCAATCTACCGGGCATCAACGGCGATGAAGCCTGGTCCGGCGTGCAGGCAATGCGGCTGTTACACGGGCAACCCATTGCCTGGAGAACGCCAACCGGCAACCCGGTGAATGTATTCTTTCTGTTGCCGTTGGCGGCTCTGCACACGGTTTTTTCTCCGTCTTTCGTCGTACTACGTTCGGTTGCAGTCGTAAGTGGCATCCTGTCACTCGTCGTTAATTACTGGCTTTGTTGGCGGGCGTTCGATTGCCGGACCGCCTTGGTTTCGACTGTGCTGTTGGCGGCGCTGCCCATCAACATCGCCTACAGTCGGCTGGGCTGGGATGCGAGCCAAAGCCTGTTGGCCACGGTGGTGGTGCTCTACCTGCCGCTCATCTGGCTGCGCCATCGCTCGTCGGCCGGCCCGCTTCCGCTGGGGGCCATGGTTGCACTCGCGGCCGCACTGATCGTTCACCCCACGAACATTTTTGCCACACCGCTGCTGGTCGTGCCGATTATTTACGCCCGCCGGAACCAACTGATTTGGCGCCTGCGAACAGCGGCCCTGCCCGCGCGTCCTGGATCGTTGGCCGGGCTCGTGACGATTAGCGCGATTGTCGTATATATCGCCTGGGTGTTATTGGCCACCCTGGTGACTCGACTACATGGCCCCAGCGAATTTGGCGAGTTTTGCCAGAACTATTTGCGTTTGCTGAGCGGTGCGACGGTATACGAATATATTTCAGGCGTGGAGGTCGCTAAGGAGGCACTCGCGCCGTTTGTCTGGCTGCCGCTGGCGAGCAATTGGATTCTGGGCTTTGCCATGGTGATTGGGGCCTGGGGACTGGTGCAACGGCTCTTGCACGGCGCAGACGCTGTCGATGTTAGTTTGCTCCTAGGTTGGTCGATCATGCTGTTGGGATTCGCGCTGGTGGCCGGGCCAGGCGCGATCGTTCCGCACCTCGAACGTTACGGCATTTGCCTGGTTGCGCCGGGGGCCCTCGTTCTCTCGCGAGGACTGGAGTGGTGGATCGAGCCTGCCCGGCCCTGGGCACGAGCGTCGGCCTGGGGATTGTTGCTCGTCGGAGGGCTGTTCCCGCTCATGTTTTACCTTGGATACTTCGAGTTCATCGAGCGGAGTGGGGGACTCTCGCATCGCGCATTTCGGACAGCCAAGGTCGAGCCGAAGTTGGCTGCTTTAGGCAAAATCCTGGCCGAACGTGGACCCGAGGACGCGATCCGCATCGTGGCCAGTGAGTGGTGGCTCTACTGGCCGCTCGCCTATTTGGCGCAAGGCGAGCATAGTGTCGACGTACGGGAGCCAGCATCAGCCATCGATCCGCTGGCACCCGAGCCGGTTAGCCGTTCTAGAACCACCTGGTACGTGGAATTTGTCGGTAGCCCCACTGAACGCGAGCTACGACGGAATGGCCACGACGGGGTGTTGGAGCGTCGAGTGCTGTTCGACTACGCTGGCCGACCGCTGATTTCGGTCTTTGAAACGCGGCAAAAAAAATTCCCGGAATAGTTTTCACTCGCAGTTTGACAAGCGGCGGATGCGACCTAGTTTTCAATGTAGACGGGCGGTACGAAAGCATCGACCGTCGAGATGTCCCTGGTGGACATCGAAAAGCGTAAGCACCTTTCGAAGCGGCCGGATTCCCGGCAAACCAATTTCGCCGTCACATCGGGCCATTTCGAAGGCACTTGCGTGGGAGGCCTGCAGCCTCTTCATCCTCGAGAAGGGCAAACCGGTCGCGAGGCCGGGACGCAAAGCCGTGGACCACGTCCGCCTCATTAAGCGGCGTGGCAGCCTGGCTACCGAAGGGATGACTGTCTGTCGCGCGCGTCAGTCAATGTGAGTGGCGTTCACTCGCGTTTGTACGCGGCGTGCGTGACAAAACAATCACCCCGGTGAAGCCGCTCGTGCGGTGGACCCGGATGAAAGTCTCGTCTGGGGAGGCGATCGTTTCGAATTTGGGGCCAGGGTAACCGCAACGCAGGCGAGTGTCGGCCGCAAGGCCGGGACCGCGGTTGCAACAGCCCCACTGACAATTTTCGGCCAATAGCTCGCATATTTACCCCGCGGGGTGCGAGTGGCCGCAGCGGAGGATTCCATGAAGAGCCTTGCCAAGAAGATGCAACGTTTCCTCGTTTCGGAAGATGGTCCCACAGCAGTCGAATACGCGGTGATGCTCGCATTGATCATCGTCGTCTGCTTGACGGCAATTACCTCGTTGGGCTCGAAGGCCAAAACCACGTTCAGCAACGTGGCCGGCTCGATGGGCACCACGGCCAGCTAGTAATTCGCGGGCCGATACAACTCGGCCGAACGGATTGCAGGATTGTTCGCAACCCTCGGCGTGCTCCCCGTTGCACGCCGGGGGTTTTTTCGTGGAGACCTTTTTTCCCGCCGCGACCGCATTCCGGTAAAGCAAAAGCTACGTTTTCTTGGCGAGCCATTCCGGCGACTGGCAGTTTCCATCGCAGGGCCTCGCCGCGAGAGCAACCTCATGTACTACTATTTCCTGCCGGTCGAATCGATGGCTGGAGCCGTGCAACTCGCGTCTTACTTTTTGACGCTGTTGGGCGCTGGAGCAGCATTTTTGCTGACGCGTCGGTAGGCAAAGGTCACGATTGCGGCGGGCTGTTTCTAAGCTCCTCGACACTTACCCCCTCGCTAGTGCGAAAGGATTTGGGCAATGTTTGAAACCAACTTCAACGAACACCTCATTGAACACTGGCGAGTTTGGATCGTCACCATCACCTTGATTGTGGCCGCCCTCATCGACGGTTATAAGCTCAAGGTTCCCAATTGGCTCACCTTCCCGTTCGTGCTGACCGGACTGGTAGTGGGCGCCATCACCGGCGGATGGGCGGGTTTCGGTGCGGCCCTGTTGGGCATGGTCGTGGGGCTGGCGCTCTTGCTGCCGGCTTACGCCATCGGCGGAATGGGGGCTGGCGACGTCAAATTGCTGGCCGGCGTCGGTGCCTGGATCGGCATGGGGGATACGCTTTATGCGTTTTGCGTCTCGGCCATCGTAGGTGGCGTGATCGCCCTACTCATGGTCCTTTACCGCCGTGCATGGACGAAACATTACTTCCAGTTTCTGACAATCTGGTACGAGATGGTTACGATTCGCGATCCCGAGCAGTTGGCGACGATTGCCGCCGAGCGCAAGAGCACAATGCTCTTGCTTCCGTACGGCATTCCGATCGCCATCGGCACGATCGCCTACTTCGCCTTCCAAGGGATGCTGCTGTAATCGGCCGCCCGAGGGGGCATGTATAGGGTGACGTTGATGCGACGCTGGCTCGCAGCGATGAATCCTGGCCCGCGACCGATGGAATGTATTCCCGGCCGACGAGCAGGCACACCCCACCGATCCGTAGGGGATCGACGCGAGGGAGTGGGCGAAACGAGAGTGGGGACTCGCCCAGCTGCAAGTCCCGCAGCCACTTATGGTTGTTCCCGCCTCGCCACAACTGGACCGCGAGTAAGGCAATTCTTTTCGGGGGCTTTTTGTCAAGTTTATGGCCTGTGGACGCCAATGTTCTAGGTGAAACGACGAAGCGGCCCTTCGTTTGCACGCCAGTTTGCAGGCGTGCTAGCGAACAGTCGCAGGCGTCGCCAGCCGGAGATCCGGGAGATATTCATGCGCACCAGATCGATCATGCTAGTTGCTTTGGCGTTGGGCTGCGGTGCCGTAGCCGCGATGGGCATTAGCCAGGTTCTCGATGCGCGCTCCAAGGTCGGCGACGATAGTGAACGCCAGCCGGTGTTCGTGGCAATGACCGACATTCGCCCGAACGAGGAACTAACCGCGCAGAACGTGAAGCTCGAGGAATGGCCCAAGAAGATCGTTCCGCAGGGTGCGCTGACGAAATTGGAGGAAGTCGAAGGAAAACGGACGCGGCTGAAGCTGTATGCCGGCGAACCGATTCTGGCCTCGAAACTGTTGGGCGCCGAGGACATGGTCGGCGCAGCCAAAGACATTCCGCCTGGCTACCGTGTGGCGTACGTGAAAGTTGATCCGGTGGGCGGTTCGAGCAATTTGATTATGCCCGGCGACCGAGTCGACGTGCTGGTCTTCCGCCATCCGAACAGCGATTCTCACGCGACAGCCGCCAAGATTGTCTTGCAAGACATCAAAGTGTTTGCCGTTGACACGCAGACCGAGACGGAATTCACCGCGACCAAGGATGAGCAGACCGAACCGATGAGCGCCAAGACGATTTCGCTCTTGGTAACGCCGCAGCAGGCCGTGATTTTGCATGCCGCAACGGAAATTGGCGGTGCCGTGCGCTTGGTGTTGCGGAATCCCGAGGACGAAGCACACATTGTCGACCAGGGGGCGACGATCAGTGATATCTTTGGCGACGAGTTAAAAAAGTCTGATCGCGTGGCCGAGAGAGCAACGCCAGAAAAAGAAACGAGCGATGTCTCGGACTGGCTCGCGCAGCAGAATGGCCGAGGATCAGTCGTTGGGCCGTCGACGCCGGTGCCATCGGCTCCACCGTTGCCGCAAGAGCGAAGGCGCATGCTCGTCATGATGGGGGCCGAACTGGTCAACATTGAAATTCCCGGCGACGGCGAGCTGCCCATTGTGCAAACCGAACAAGGGCCCGGTGACTTGGGTGGCAGCGGACCGGACCCGACGATGAACGACATGCCGGGTGGTTTTAGCCCGGTGCCGCCGCCAGTTGACGGGGAGGGACCCCAGGGGCCGGAGGGCGGCGCGGACGAAGGAACGGACGGCGAGAGTCAGGCCACTAGTTAGTGCTCCAGGACTTCCGGAGTCCAGTTTGAACAGGGATGGCATGCGACGCGGCGTGGGAGCGCCGTTATTAAACGTCCTCGCGTGACAGCGCGACGGGCGACACTACAAGGATACCAAGGATGGTACTGCATCGATTCCGGCACGGCCGCCGTTTGGCGGTCGCGGCAACCCTTGCAATTCTCGCAGCTCTGCCTGCTCGTGCCCAAGAGGGGCCCCCTCAAGATTCGACACGAGCCCCTGCGACACCGCCGCTAGTCACGCAGACCATCACGGCGGCCAACACGAAGGTTGAGCTGACGGTCAACGGCAGCCGCATACTGCGCATGGAGTCGCCAATTCCCCGTGCCCAGGTGAGCAACCCTGAGTTGCTGGCGTTCACTGTGCTTTCGGAAAACGAGGTGCAAATCCACGCCAAGAAGCCGGGCATAACGACTGTCAACCTGTGGGACGACAAGGAAGAGGTGCATACGGTCGACGTGGTAATCGTCGGTGACGTTCGGGAGTTGGAAGGCCTGCTTAAGTCGCAGTTTCCCGCCGCGTCTCTCAAGCTGTACCCAACGCAGGCCTCGACGCTCGTACTGTCGGGCTACGTCGATCGGGCCGACCATGTGAACACGATCATGCGCATCTCCGAGGACTATTATCCTAAGGTAATCAACAACATGATTGTCGGCGGCACGCAGCAAGTGCTGCTGCACGTCAAGGTGATGGAAGTGTCTCGAACGAACCTCAAGGAACTGGGCTTCGATTTTGCCAACTTTTCCGGTGCTAATTTTGCCGGTTCAACGGCCAGCGGCCTAATTTCCAAGGCAAATCCCGTGGCCAACTTGTTTCGAACGGCCGCGTCCTTCACCACCAGTAACGCCGAGACATTTCAATGGGGCATCGTCAGCGACCCGAGCGGCTTCGTGGCGTTTCTCGACGCGCTCAAGCAAGAGGACTTGCTGAAAGTACTGGCCGAACCGAACTTGGTTACCGTGAGCGGTCGCCCGGCCAGCTATCTGGTTGGCGGTGAAATGCCGTACCCGCAGCCCACCGGGTTCGGCAACATTTCGATCAATTTCAAACCCTTTGGTACGCAAATCGACTTTGTGCCGATCGTGCTGGGCAACGGCGGAGTTCGCCTCGAAGTTCGCCCGCAGGTGAGCGAACTTGATCCAACCCTTTCGATCACCGTTGCTGGTACGTCGGTGCCAGGCTTTCGCGAGCGTTTCGTGGATACCGGCGTGGAGATGAAGTTCGGACAAACGCTGGCGATCGCTGGTTTGTTGCAGCAACGTGTGGAATCTCAAAAGCGCGGCATCCCTTACCTGATGGACATGCCCTATATCGGGGCGGCGTTTCGCCGCAATCGAAGTAGAATCAACGAAGTCGAGTTGTTGGTGATGGTGCGCCCAGAACTGGTTGAGGCGATGGATCCCGACCAGGTTCCGAATTGTGCTCCCGGAATGAGCACCCAAATCCCAGACGACTGCGGACTCTACTGGAAGGGCTACATCGAAACACCAGTCCAGCCGTACGGGCCGATGGGACACGGCCCAGCAGGCGGCCCGAGCCCCTTTGGCCCAAGCGGGCCGGGTGCAGGTCCGGAACAGGTGGTGCCAGAACAGGTAGTGCCGACGCCGGCCGGTCCCACGGAAATGGTTCCCGACTCGCAGGGCGCGGCCTTGCCGAAGGGGGCCGTGATTGTGAGCGATCGCGTGGTCGACGGGCCGGCCGCCGCCCCGAGCTCGCGACGGCCCAGCTATGCTCAACCCCCGAGTGGGGCGGGGGCCCGTTCCGGCTCCTACAATCCGACTAACCCCCAGCGACGCGCCGGCGAGCGCGCCGCAAATGCGAATTCCGCTCCGCCGGGCTTCATCGGCCCCATCGGATATGACGTAAAGAATTAAGAGTTACCGATGAGCGGCTCATAGACTCGGAGTAGGGTTTGCCGAGCGGTATTGGCAGGCCTGCAAACAGGCGGAAGCGAACGGAAACATCATGAGCAACGTCCTGCGATTGGCCATCGTGGACCCGGTCGATGCATCGCGTGAAGCACTCAAATCGACACTGCTGGGCATGGACACGGTGTGGCTTGAGGCCGAGTGTTCACGCTATGAGTTCTTTTCCGACGTCGTCGCCCAGACGCATCCCGATGTGGGCATCGTGTCGCTCAATCACAACCCCGAAAAGGCGCTGCAACTCGTAAGTCAATTGCACGAGACGTCGCCCGAGTGCAGCATTGTGGTGATCAGTTCGTCGACGGATGGAAACTTGATCCTCCGCGCAATGCGCAGCGGCGTGAAAGAATTTCTGCCTCAGCCCGTGCGGCTGGAAGACCTGGTAGCGGCGCTCGAACGCATCGGCGCACAGCGATTTGGACGCGGCGATCGCGCACGCGGCAGCACGGTGATTGCCGTGGCTGGTGCCACCGGCGGCGTGGGGGCGACGAGTCTGGCGGTGAATCTCGGTTGCGTGTTTGCCTCCGACCCGCGCAACACGGCGGCACTTCTGGACGTGGATCTGTGCCTGGGAGACGCCGACGTGTTTCTCGACACGATTCCCGATTACACACTGGTCGACGTGGCGCAAAACGTAACGCGGCTCGATTTCACGCTGCTGAAACGCTCGTTGACGAAACACTCGTCCGGATTATACCTATTGCCGCGGCCCGTGCAGTTGGAAGACGCGGCGCTGATTACTCCCGACGACATGCGGCGTGTGATCGGTCTGCTGAAGGCCACGTTTACGCATCTGATCATCGACCTATCGAAGAGCTACAGTCCGATCGACATGGTGGCGATGGAGATGGCCAACCATGTGCTGCTGGTCACGCAATTGGACCTGCCTTGCCTGCGAAACATCGTGCGGCTGATGATGTCGTTCGGCCAGATGGAATCGATCAAGGATAAGGTCAAGGTCGTGGTTAACCGGGTGGGGTTGGATAGCCATATCGGCCTTAAGAAGGCTCAGGAGACAATCGGCCGCGAAATTTTCTGGCAGCTACCAAACGATTACCGCACGATGGTCGAGGTGCGCAATAACGGTGTTCCGCTGTTGGAGCACGCCCCGAAGGCGGCGATCACGCAGGCTGTCGTACAACTGGCCGGCGCTCTGTGCGGCGACAAGGACGTTCAACAGGATCCGAAGGACCTCTCTACCTGCGCCCGAGCGGTGGAAAAGCTGCTCAATCTCTGGCCGGGTCGCGCGAAGGCCAACGCCGAAAAGTAACGGCTCAGGCGCGAGTTTTTTCGGCGGTTGTTCAATCGGCATGACCGTCGCATGCGTTGCTGCCAGCACGTGGACGCACAACCAGCGTGCACCGTCTTCGTCCGGTTGGGTAATCCGCGAGCTATATTTCGTTCGGGAAGAGGCTGCGTCATGCACCGCGGGCTGGCCTTGGCCAGCCGATGTTGCGCTTTCACATCACGCCACGACGTTGGAACGTCGGATTGCCCGACCAAAAAGCACAGGACCCTGGCCGCATGAAGACGACAACGTTACGAACCAGCGAAGATTCGAAGTCGGCCGAGTTCGACAATCTCAAGCGGCGCATTCACGGCAAGCTTGTTGACAAGCTGGATTTAACCCGCGTCGGCGAATTGGAAGGCGACGTCCTCCGCCGCGAAATTCGGCTCGTTGTCGAACATCTTTGCGACACGGAAGACACGTTGCTCAATCGCAACGAACGTGAACGACTTGTCGAGGAAGTGCTCGACGAGACTTTCGGCTTGGGGCCGCTCGAATTGCTGCTCAAGGATCCAACGATCAGCGATATCTTGATCAACGGGCCGAGGAGCATTTACGTCGAGCGCCGCGGCAAGATGGAAAAGACGTCGGTTGTTTTTCGCGACAACAACCATCTGATGCAAATCATCGACCGCATTGTATCGAAGGTCGGTCGCCGCGTGGATGAAGTGTGCCCGATGGTGGACGCACGTCTGCAAGACGGTTCGCGCGTGAACGCGATCATTCCGCCGCTCGCGCTGGATGGAGCCTGTGTTTCGATTCGGCGTTTTGGATCGAACCCGCTCAAGCTGGAAGACTTGCTGAACTTCAAGGCGTTTACGCCGGAGATGGTGATGCTGCTCGAAGGCGCCATCAAGGCCCGGCTCAATATTGTGATTTCCGGCGGTACGGGTTCCGGCAAGACGACGCTGCTCAACACGCTGTCAAGCTTCATTTCGAACTCCGACCGTATCGTGACGATCGAGGACGCGGCGGAACTTCAATTGCAACAGGATCACGTCGTGCGGTTGGAAACACGCCCGCCGAACATCGAAGGCAAGGGGGCAATTACCGCCACGGACCTGGTGCGCAACGCTCTGCGTATGCGGCCGGAGCGAATTATCATTGGCGAATGTCGCGGACCAGAAACGCTCGACATGTTGCAGGCCATGAACACTGGCCACGAAGGCTCCCTCACGACAATCCATGCCAACACACCCCGCGACGGCGTGGCTCGTATGGAAACGATGATTACGATGGCCGGTTTCGAACTACCGCTTAAAGCGCTGAGGCAGCAAATTGCCAGCGCGGTCGACTTAATTGTGCAGGCAAACCGTTTGCAGGGCGGGCCGCGCAAGATCACGCACATCACCGAGGTGCTCGGCATGGAACAGGACACGATCGTGATGCAGGACATTTACCACTACGTCAAGGAAGGCGTCGACGAAAACGGCCGGGCATTCGGCCGGTTCGAGGCCACGGGGGTGCGCCCCAACTTCATGGATCGTTTGGAAGCCGCCGGCGTGCGCCTGCCGTCGAGCGCTTTCCGCCAGCGGACGATGCTCGAAGACTAACGTAACTAACGATGCCGGACCTGGCCGGCGAGGTTCTAGGGACCGAGTGCTTCCATGATGACCCTGATCATTCCCATTGCGGTATTTCTTTGCGTCGCGGCCGTTGTCGGGGCGGTGGCCATGTGGCTATCGGCGTCAACGGAAACGGGCGTCGAGGACCGTCTGGCCGTGTTAACTGGCTCGACCAGCGGCAAGCACGCCAAGGAGGCAATGCTCAAAGGGAGCGTCCTGGCTCATCCACTCGACGGCACCCAAGGCGCGCTCGTCAATTATCTATCGCAACTCGGCAATGTCAGCCTGCTGCTGGAACAGGCCGACACGACGCTCACACCGACTCAGTTTTTTAGCATCTCGGCAGTGATGGCCGTGGTGGGAATGTTCATTCCGGTGCTTGCTGGCATGCATCCGACCATCGTGTTGCCGATGGGAATGATGCTCGCGGCGCTCCCGTTCGGCTGGCTGATATTCCGCCGCCGCCGACGCTTAAAGCAGTTCGCCAAGCAACTGCCCGACGCGCTGGAACTTATATCTCGAGCCCTGCGGGCCGGACACAGTTTGGCATCCGGTTTCAGCCTCGTCTCGGAAGAGATGCGGAACCCAATCGCGAAGGAATTTCAGCGGGTGTTCGAGGAACAGAACCTTGGCGTGCCGCTCGACGAGGCACTCGATAACCTGACAGACCGCATGCCGAATATCGACCTGCGGTTTTTTGCAACGGCCGTAATCTTACAGCGGCAGACGGGCGGCGACTTGGCCGAGATTCTCGACAAGATCGGCTATCTGGTTCGCGAACGCTTCAAAATCTGGGGGCAGGTTCAGGCCCTTACTGGCGAAGGCCGACTTTCGGGCATCGTGCTGTTGGCCCTGCCGCCGCTGTTGTTCATCACCATTTACCGTATGAATCCCGAGTACGTGAGGCCGCTGTTTACCGACCCATTGGGGCGGAAGATGTTGTCCGTTGGCATCATCATGCAATTGCTCGGCGCGGTCGTGATAAAGAAAATCGTGAACATCAAGGTGTAGTGCCATGACCTTATTGGCTGCATTGCCGATGGCCAAGTTGGTGCCGTTTGCCGTCTTCGGCCTGTTCGCCGTTGGCGCCTGGTTGATCCTTGAAACGTTGGGTGCTCGCAAGCCTCGTGCCGAGGAGCGGCTAGAGGAACTTCGCAACCCGGGACGGCGGCGGAACGGTGAAAACGCGCCGGTCAAAAAGGGCGCTACCATGAGCAGGATGTTGGCCAAGGCCACGCCCATGGCTCGCCCGCTGCAACCGACGAAGGCCGAGGACGTAGGCAAGATTCGCCAAAGATTGAGTGAGGCGGGATTTCGTAGCGAAAACGCAGTTAGCGTTTTTCTGGCTCTAAAGTTTATCGGCATGGTCATCGGCGTGACCGCCAGCGGCGGCACGGCGATCCTGACCGGCAGCATGACCCAGAAGGCTTTGATCTATAGCGTCGGCGTCACGGGCGGCATGTTCTACCTACCGGATATCATTCTGTGGCTGCTCGCGCGGCACCGCAAGGAGCAGATTTTCTTGGGTCTGCCCGACGTGTTAGACCTGTTAGTGGTCTGCGTCGAGGCAGGTTTGGGCTTGGACCAGGCGATGCGAAAAGTAAGCGAGGAAATGAAGAAGACTTGCCGCGTGCTGTGTGATGAGTTCACAATGTGCAACTTCCATCTGCAAATGGGCCGGGCGCGCAATGAAGTATTGCAGGACCTCGGGGGACGCACCGGCGTCGACGATCTACGCAGCCTCGCCGCAATCCTGATTCAAGCTGATAAGTTCGGCTCGAGCGTTGCGCAGGCGCTCCGCGTTCAGAGTGATTCGATGCGCACGCGCCGCCGCCAGTTGGCGGAAGAGAAGGCCGCCAAGACGGCCGTGAAATTGATCTTTCCACTCGTAATTTTCATCTTTCCCGCGATCTTTGTCGTATTGGTTGGCCCGGCCGCAATCACGATCGTCAATGAGATGTTCCCGATGATGGCTGGCCAGAAATAGGGCAAACCGGGCAAATTTGAACGGTTACGCCCATTGCTGCACAGATCGGGATGCTCGCGGGTCGATAGAAAATGACGCGGCCGCGCCGCCGGATAATTCGGTGGTGCACCGGTTGGCCGCTCAGGGAGAAGGCCCATCGATCGGAGGGAACTGATGTTACGCTTGGGCTCGGTCATTTTGGTGCTATCTGTCTTCCTGGGCACTGCCAGCACCGCCCAGGCTCAATGGTTCGACAAGTGTTGCGAGGCGTTCAAGCGCGACTATCGCCGCAACACGATGTGGCCGGAGCCATTTCTGCAACCCGATCGCCAAGCGACAATGGCGCCCTTTGCCATTCAAATCGCCAACGGTTGGCGGCGTCAGAATCTGATGTCGGACTACCTCTTCCAGGAGGGAACGAACCAACTTACCCTGGCAGGTGAGTCGAAGGTCCGCAACATCCTCACTCAAATGCCTCCCAACCGCCGCACGATCTTCGTGCAGCAGGGTCTGACATCCGAGGAGACGCAGGGTCGCATTCAGGCGGTCGAGCGCGCCGCCGAGCGTATCGTGCCGCCCGGCATGGTGGCCCAGGTGGTTGAGTCAAACCTGCCGAACGAAGGCTGGCCGGCCGAGGACATCGATGCAGTGGCGCGGAAATTCAATGCCACGCGTCCCGATCCGCGGTTGCCCGCCGGTGGAATCTCCAGCGGCGGCAGCGGTGCTGGCGGGTACGACAACTCCAGCATCAAGTGAGCTAGCACTCGCGCAGGAGTGCCTGGGGAGTGCCGCGAACGGCGTGTTTTTGCAGTGCAGACGCGCGCCTCGATTGGACGATGCTACAGATGGCGATCGAAGCGGTTGAGACGTTTGTTTTTAACGAAGTGAATGCGAGGACGGTTCCGTGGCAAAAAGGTTTGTTTGCACACTAGCCCTGGTCATGAGCGTGCCGGCACTCTCCGGTTGCACATCCTCGGCAAAACCTGCCTCGCAACAATCGTTTACTGACAAGCTGTCAGCGAGCGTCAAGAGCGGTACGGACAAAATGATCGCTGCCGTAAAGCCTAAGCGGACTTACGGACAAGCACCCGTAAGTTCGCCATCCGGAAAACCGGGACCGAACGTGTTCGTGGCCGCCGCCGAAATGCACGAAAGCGCTGGGAACTTCGCCGAGGCCGAGGCAAGCTTTCGGAAAGCGCTCGACTTGAATCCGAATCACGTTGGAGCGCTTGTGGGCTACGCACGCTTGGAAGACCGTCAGGGTAACTTCGAGGCCGCGACGAAGTACTATCAGCGGGCGATCCGCAAACATCCCAAAAATGCTTCGGTGCATAACGACTTGGGACTTTGCTACCATCGCCGCGGCATGCTTCCCGAGGCGGCACGCGAACTTAAGCGGGCAGTCGAATTGGAAGGCGATAGCAAGCTCTATCGCAACAATCTCGCGGCGGCTTACGTCGAAGAAGGCAAGAACAAAGAGGCACTGGCCCAACTCGTTGCCGCGCACGGCAAGGGCGTCGGCAACTACAATCTTGCGTACCTGTTGGAACAAAAGCAGGACCATCAAGGCGCGCTGGAGCACTTCCGCCTGGCCGCTCAGGCCGATCCGAACCTGGTGGCCGCGCAAGAGTGGGTCGCGCGGCTTTCGGGCGATGCCGGCACTTACGCGTCACATGCGGGTGGAGCACCCACACCGGGAGTCGGAGCCCTACCGCCGGCCAATGCGGCCTATGTCGCGCAACGACCGTCCGTACAGCAAGGGCAACCCGTGCAATATGCGCCACCGCAGGTTCGGCCGCAAGTTCCCGTCTATCAGCCGCCGCAGCAACCCTACGGCGATCCGCTGCCGCCGCTGCCGCGGTAAACGGATTGCCCTCCTCGACAACAAACGAGCCGAGCCGCGGGAGTTGTCACGAACAGACGAACACGGTCCCATGGCCCAAAAGTTGATCGCCGGCCTGTGCGGAAACGACCCGGCCAAATGGGACGCGGCGGCGGACGGTGCACTCGCCACGCTCGAAGCGCGCCGGGCACTTTGGGATAGGATTAGTGCGGCGATTGCCGAACTCGGCTAGCGTGACTAGAAATACACGCGTGCCACCGAGCCAGCATGCGCCACCTCGCCAGCTGAAGAAATCAACTTGCCGACGTTGCAGCCCGCTACCACGCCTTGCCGTTTTTCCGAGTGCCACAGATAAAGACATCTAGGCCTAGCGATTCGGCCATTGCCGCCTTGGTGGCAAGGGCGCGATCGGCCTCGGCGGCGCTGTGGGCATAGGCCACGTGAATGTGGTTGGCTTTGTGTCGGGCCATGAACTTGTCGCGCGAAACTCCATACGTCACCGCGTGCATGATCGGCCACTGGGGCGTTGTGGCCTGCCAGCGGCGCTCGGTTTCCCTGGCGGGCAGATCAACCACGCCGGCACGGCCCAAATCCATACAGAGCCGGCCGCGTTCGATGTAAATCCGCGACCAGACAATCTCGCCGGGCTTCGAAATTCCCTTGAGCGTGCCACCACCGTTGGGAAAGTACATCGCCGGTTGCCGCTCGCTGGAGGCTCCCTTCCAGCCACCCTGAAAGTGTGCCGGTGGGGCCGAGCCGCTGATCAAGAACACCCAGACGTAGTCCTTTACCGTGCCGCTTTGGTCCCAATCGCCCCAACGGACGTCGTGCAGAGTGTTCTCGACCGGCTGTCCCATCGCCCTGTGCACGCGATAGGTCATCAACGCGTCGAGTCCAGCACATTCATCCACTTCGTTGAAGTGCGGCAGCGGTTCTCCCTTTCGCAACACTCGTTTTCCGTCTCGACTGCGCACCGGCGGACGATCGCTATTATTGAGCATTCCTTCCACCAGGTCGCTGGCCGGCAGCAGGTCTTTCAGCCCCTGCTGGTACTGAATTCCAATGGCGTCGCAGCCGAAGTCGTCGGCGATTCGCATCGCGGCGATGTACATCTTGCACTGCTTAAGAATCTGGTCGTCGGTCAGATCTTCCGCGTGCTTGGGACCGGTGACGAACTTGAGACCATGCGACTGCATCCACTTAAGAACGGCGTGCGCCTCGTCGTCTGGTGTGTGCATGGTCTCATTGTAGAGCGCTGACTGGCTGAGCCGTTCCTTGAAACAGCCGGTCGGATGTAGCAAGTGATCGGGAATGATGGCGTTGAACATGCCCATGCAGCCTTCGTCGAATACGCCGAGAATTGCCTTTTCACGCTTCAGTTGGGCGGCCAACGCCGCTCCAAGGCGGCGTTCTTTCGCCGGCACTTTGATGAAACGGAACGGGCGGACATGGTCGACGCGATGCCGGATGACGCCCTTCGCGAGCCAATTCTTCAGGTGGTGGACGAAGAATTTGTCGGTGAAGTCCTCGCTCCATAGCGTGGAATAATTTCGCCCGGCTTTTGTCAGCGAACCATTTAAATTCAGCATTCCGACCAAGCCTGGCCAAGTGCCCGACCAGTTGGCGAGCGTCAACAGCGGGCCCCGATGCGTGAGCAGGCCCGGAAGTACGTGATGCGAGTATTGCCACACGGCCTCGGCCACAATGAGCTTGGCCTCGGGGTCGATCGAGCGGAATACTTCGAGCCCTTCGTGCTGCGAGCCGATGAAGCCGTGTTTTTCATCGGCCTTGTAGGGATGCGCCCGGACGAGTTCGTACCCGGCATCGGCGACCGCTTTGGTGAGCGCCTGTTCCATTTCATGCTGTGCGGGCCAGCAATTCTGGTTGGCCGACAGCCGCAGGTCGCCACTGGCCACCAGCAGCACCTGGTTCTTTTTGACTTTCTCGGGTTTAGCGAGCTTGGGAAACTGATAATCTGCCATGCGAAACCTTGCTCCCCGGTTGTTGTCGAAAGGTCTTACACTATCATCCCTGCGATCTGGTCGTCGTCGACGGTGAATCGATTCCTGGGCCGCCGCACAGCATGTCGCGGACGCCGTGAAAACGATCTTATTCGGAGATCAGGTCGATTTGTGCCCAATACGCGGCACTGGGACGATCGTCGACCGCGGCGTCAAGTAGCTCGACGTTTACCTGCTTGCCCGCGTATTGCGAGACGTCGACGGCAATAGTCTGCCAGTGGGCATCCGCTCCATCAACAAGTGACCGATGCAGTGTTTGACCGTCTACGCGTACCAAAAGGTTCCAGGCACCTTTCTTCTCATTTGAGACGACGAGCAGCAGTCGCGAATGTTTGCCAGCGGGCACGTCGAGCTTGCCGTGCAGCACACAAGGTTGCTGACGATGAACGGGCGTAGTGCGGAGCACGCCCTCCCGGCCGGCGTGCTCGGCCACAATTGCCAAACCTTCCTTGCCGGCACTATTTGTCGCAAATTGCCGAGAGATCTCGTGCACAAGTTCGCTGAACTTTCCGCGGTCGGTCGTTTGCCGGGGCACGATCGGTTGCGAGCCAGGAAGCTTTTTGGCCGAGGGGTCGCTTGGCGGTTTGTCGAGCGTGATAAACGCGAACAGGTCCGCCAACTCCTGCGGTTTGAGTTGCTTCTCCAAATCCTCCGGCATCAACGATAGCGGGCTGGTCTTCATGATCTCGATTTCGCCGCGCGGAATCACCTCCTGCTTCCCCCCTTGCATCGTCAGAACGACGCGCTCGTTGCTGTCCTCGGCAACCAAACCGGTCAGCACGCGGCCGTCGGCCGTGACGACCGTGCGGGCCTGATACGAGGCACCGATCACCAGGCTCGGATCAAAAACATTCGAAAGAAGCTGCTCGAACGAGTTGCGTCCGTTGAGCGTGATGTCAGGACCGACCTCTTGGCCCTGATCGTAGATTTTGTGGCATTGTCCGCACACACGTTTGAAGACTTCCTCGCCGGCGAGCGGATTTCCCTCGGTCTTGCGAAGAAAAGTGCGCATGCGGCCAATCAATTCCTCGCGATGTGGATCTCGCTCGTCACGGACGTATCCCCAGCGAGCATGGACCTTTTCGGTCAGCGATGCGTCGTTACGGGCGAGCAGTTGCCGCACTTGATTGGCGTTCAGAGCCGATGCGGGGATTTCGTCACGTCCAATCGCGTCGAGAAGTTGTTCGGCCCACTGGAGGCGCTCGGTCAGAAGCTCGATCGCGCGCGGACGAAGCTCGGGCTCGAGTTGCGGATAGTTTTCCAGGACGACTTCGGCGATCCAGGGCGCATCGAGACGCGCAAGTGCCGCGAGTGCGGCCGTACGGAGTTCGACGGGATGATTCCGCGGATCGGCGAAAAACGCGGTGACGCCGCCCGATATGGTGTCGTCGCCCGCCGCAATCAGGGCTTCGAGTGCCTGAATTCGCCTCGATGCCGGTTGCTCGGACGAATTGAAATACGTCCGCACGACTTCAATAGCGCGGTGATCTTTCCACGTGGCGGCTAGCAGGGCGGCATTGGGATAGATCGCGGCCTTGTCATCTCCCGTGAGAATTCTCTGTACGAGTGGATCCAGCTGGGTTTTGAGCGGTTTGAGCTGCGCGGCGGTGATTTCGCGATTTGCTAGCCTCGTGGTGAGCGTGGCCAAACATTTTTCCAGGGTCTGCGGTTCGGCCGTCGCTTCGTCGGAGAGGGTTTGCACCAGGACCCCGATGGCGTCGGTGTTCCGGCTCGCAAGGATGCGGTCGATCACCTGCGGCATCAACGATGCAACGGCGGGAGACGTGCGGTAGTGCGACGCTGTTGCAAGTGTGAGGTACCGCGCGCCGTGTTGTTCGAGCATCGGCTGCAGGTTTTGCCAAACGATGTGCGGCAGCAGCTTGTCACCGCCGCTGGTGCTTAACACCTGCAACAAAACTGGCATCGCGTCGACTCCCTCGAGCTTGGTGGCGGCGATGACCACTTGCAACCGGACTTCGGCAGCCGGGTCAGCGGCGAGCGAAAGGATCTTGCCTCGCAACAGGTCGTCAACCTTGCCAAAATTACCGGCTGCCCGCACGCCCCACGCTCGAATGCCCGAGTCGGCATTGGCGAGCAGGGCAGCGTGGAATTCCGGAGAAAGCCCCCCGGTGCCGACGAGCGCCCAGAGAGCATGCAGGCGCGCCTTTCGCGAAGCACCGTCATCGAGCACGAGTTGCTCAAGCTGGGGCACTGCGGCCGAATCGTTTCGCTCGGTGAGCAAGCGCTGTGCAATGTCGCGGAAATAGACGTTCGGGCTGTGCAGTCGCTCGACGAGTTGGGCGCTAGTTTCCTTCGCCAGGTCGAACTGCGGAGCGCGCGGCGTATCTTGATAACGGATGCGATAGAGGCGCCCTTTGAGCCGGTCGATGCCCGGCGGATCGCGATTGGCATCTTGATAACAGTGATACCGATCGTACCAGTCGAGGACATAGAGGCAGCCATCGGGGCCGGTCTTTTGCACCACGGGCATGAACCAGGCATCGTTGGCACTCAGGAAGTCGGCTTCGGGAGTGGCAAAATAGGTTGAGCCATCGCGTTGGAGCACGTCGACGTTCAGGCAGTTGCCGTGGATGTTGCCCATGTAGAGCCGCTCGCGAAACTCCGGCGGATAAGCGTCGCTATCGAAGAAGTGAATGCCACAATAGGCGGCCTTCTGATGTTTGTGTTTGACGATGGATCCCTGTGGCACGGTATGTGGCGGATACGGTCCGCCTTGGCGGACGTAGTAGCCGCTTTCGGTCAGATGCCATAGGTGGTCGATCACGCAAGCACTGAGGAAGGCGCTCCCTTCGATGTCCCAGGCCACTCCCCAGGGATTGCTCGTTCCCTCGGCAAAGAGTTGAAACTCGCGTGTACGGGGATGGAGGCGAAACAGTGCACAAGTAAACTCCAATGCCTTTCCATTTTGTTCGATGCGCGATGGGTTGAACACGCCGTTGAGGCCGTAGAGCCAGCCGTCTGGGCCCCAGGTGAGCGAGTTGGGTAGTTCGTGAGTGTCGTCGCGGCCAAAGCCCGTGACAACAACTTCCTGTTTGTCGGCTCGTCCGTCGCCGTCGGTGTCTTGCAAGAAGAGAATGTCGGGGGCGTTGGCCAGCCACACGCCGCCGTACCCCACCGCAATGCCGGAGGGAATGTTGAATCCTTCGGCAAAAATTGTGAACTTGTCGGCTTGTCCGTCGCCGTCGGTGTCTTCAAGCACTTTCACGCGGTCGCGCCCCGGGCCGGCTTCGCGCCGCGGATACTCCAAGCTCTCGGTGATCCATACCCGTCCGCGCTCGTCGAACGTCATGGCGACAGGATTCACGATGTCGGGTTCAGCGGCCACGACTTCCACAGAAAACCCCGCCGGCACGTTCATCTTCTTGATCGCCTCTTGTGGAGTAAGCGCGGGCCCCGGTGGTTTGTCTTGGTGGTGCGGAATCACTTCCGGAGCGGCGGCCAAGAGCGTGGCGGCAGGCAGCAATAGGAGCAAGGCGACCACTTTGCGATAAGCGAGTTGGATCATGGTTCGAAAGATCGGGGGAAAACGGGGAGTTTTCGGTTGATTGAGATCAGCAGGTCCTGATTATGGACCGCCTCCGTTCGACCCGCAACCGCGGACGTCGGCCCATAGCCATCGTCGGGACGGCGTGGGGGTCAGATTCTGCGCATAGGGTAGAATCAATTTATGCTTGAACGGAGCAAGCGACTTCCGACCAGAGATTTCATCGCGATGCAGCCAGAACCGCCTTCGAGGTGGAGTCGTGGTTGGTTTGCCGACCTGATTGAACTCATTTCGTGTTTCCTGTGGATTTGACTTTCGTCCGCCCTTTTCTCTTTTCTGGCAGCGCACGGTACGATTCCTTACGTCCCGTTTGCTTGACACCGTGCGCCGTCGGCAATCAAAATTGAGATTGGGGCAGCATCTCGCGTGGCATTGTGTTTTGGGAGTGGATCATGGACCAACGAACGAAAATGACACGCAGGACCTGGCCCGCGTGGCTATTACTGATCTCAGCGATTTCTGGCTGTGGAACCTCCGAATACAATGCCCTGATCAATCGCGGGGCAGCGCGTTTGCGGGGCCAAGCGAAGTTTCAGGGTATGTATTTGCCGACGGTCATCCCCGGAACCCAATTCTCGGTGCGCGTGCCGGTGATCTTCACGCAATCGTACACTAAGGATAGCGGACATCCGGACGACGGGGATCGCATCAAGCCAGATCGCCGACAGCCGCCATTCATGCCCGCTGACGATACCATCAAACTGACGTACGAAGGGATGGCGAAAGACCCGGAGGGCAAGACGCTTCCCTTTTACTGCTACCTTGCGGTTGGCGATGCCAAGCCCGGAGACGCCGATAAGTTGGCCAACGAGGTCGAAGCAGGCCTAAAGAAGGTCCTACCCGAACCGGTTCCAACTTGGGAACCGGTCGATGCGGACACACCGTCTGGCAAGGCGATTCACTGGCGCAAAATCCGCATGGAACTCTCTCAGCCGTTTTTCGTGAAGGTGAACGGGAAGGTCGAGAAGCAAACAATGCCGGGTATCTTCGAGCTGTGGATGTACGATGCCGGCGAACACTTGGTGCTTGTCGGATGGCGTGCGCCCAAGGCGATTGAGGGTCCGCAGACCGACGAGTTCACGGTCGTCAACGGAACTTCCGTCCCCGCGGATAACGCCAAACCGGACCTCAGCAAGTGGCCGATTTTGACCGCCGGCTCACTTGAATCGGAGCAGGCGGAATAGTGCGGCTCGAGCGCGTGGACGTGCGAGCTATCGACACGAGCACGCCCGGAGTTTGGGCCCCCGCTCGAAGGTTGCTCGCTGCATGCTAGACGAGTAGACTTCTGAGCACTCGCTTGACTGTTTTGCCCGCCGGGGAGTTCGCTTGGCGACGGATGTTGCTGGCGAGATTCCCGCTTCCCGCCTGATTTTGTCCTGCCAAAAGGAGTCTGAAAGATGACGCGTCGCTGGCTGCTGTTTGTGGGATGGTTGCTGGTCAGTTGCAGCGCAGTGGCGTCTGCCGCGGACAAGCGGCCTACTTCGGGCGACGTGGAACCGTTCTGGCCGCAATGGCGCGGACCGCAACGCGACGGTAGTTCCACCGAATCAAACCTGCTCGATACTTGGCCGGAGGGAGGCCCCAAACTCCTCTGGAAGGCCGGCCATTTGGGACGCGGTTTCTCGAGCCTTTCAATCGCCGATGGCCGAATCTTCACGATGGGAGATCGCGACGATGGTCAGTTCGTGATCGCGCTGGATCTGGATAGCGGCAAGGAACTCTGGAGTACGCGGATCGGTGACGTGTGGGAGCCGGAAGGCTATGCCGGCCCACGCTGCACGCCAACCGTCGACGGCGGGCTGGTCTACGCACTGGGGCCGCACGGTGATCTAGTCTGTCTACGCGTCCGCGATGGCAAGGAAGTCTGGCACCGCAGCATGCAGAAAGACTTCGGCGGGCATATGCATTCGGGCTGGGGATACAGCGAGTCCCCTCTCATCGACGGTGACAAGCTGGTCTGCACGCCCGGCGGCTCGGAGGCCGGGATTGTGGCGCTCGACAAGAAGACGGGACGGGAAATCTGGCGGTCGGCCATTCCTCCGCTCGATGGCGCGGGACGCGACGGTGCGGCCTATTCGTCGATCGTCATCAGCGACGGCGGCGGCGTGCGGCAATACATCCAACTCATGGGACAGGGCCTCGTCGGCGTCGACGCCCGGAGCGGTACGTACCTCTGGGGTTACGGCCGCATCGCCAATCGCACGGCCAACATTCCCACGCCCCTGGTGGATGGCGACTATGTCTTTTGTTCATCAGGCTATCAAACAGGCGCCGCGCTTCTCAAGCTCGTACCCGATGCCGGTGGCGTGCAGGCCGAGGAAGTTTACTTTCTCGACGGCAAGGACTTTCAGAACCACCACGGCGGCATGGTCATGCTCGGCGACTACGTCTATGCCGGACACGGTCACAACCGCGGAGCGCCAACCTGCCTGGAGTGGAAAACCGGCAAGACCGTCTGGCGGCACAATCGCGGGCCAGGGACCGGTTCGTCCGCCCTGTCTTACGCCGACGGAAACCTTTATTTCCGCTTCCAGAACGGCGTGATGGCCTTGATCGGGGCCACACCGGCCGAGTACCAGGAGAAGAGTACCTTCGAAATTCCTGGGGTCGAGCAACCGAGTTGGTCGCATCCGGTGATCGTCGGAGGTAAACTCTACGTGCGCGAACAAGACACGCTCTACTGCTACGCCGTCTCCGGATAGGTGGCGGCGCGGGAGTAGGGCGGATTTCGAGATGCTGCATGAGGATCGCTCCACATGAAATCGCTCGCCGTAATACTCTTGGCCGGACTCCTGATCGACGGTCAGAACTGGGAGGTCGTTTCCGACGGCCACACCTTTACCGAAGGGCCAGCGGCCGATGCGGACGGCAACCTGTATTTCACTGACGTCTTCCGCAGTAAGATCCATCGGCTGACACCGGAGGGAAAGGTTGAAGTCTTTGTCGACCAGTCGTACGGCACCAACGGTCTGATGTTTGGCCCCGACGGCCGACTGTACGGTTGCCAAAACGGCAAGAAACGGATTGTTGCATATGACTCGTCGGGCGAGGCCACGACAATCGCCGACGGTGTGCTGAGCAACGATCTGGTCGTCAACCGCGAGGGCGGAATCTACTTCACGGATCCGGTGAACCACCAGATTTGGTATATCCCGCCAGGCGGTGAGAAGCGAGTGGTAGACAAGGGACTCGAATATCCCAACGGCCTGGTGCTTTCGCCCGACCAGGGCACGCTCTACGTCGTCGATATGAAGGGGACGCATCTGTGGGCGTATCGCATCGAGTTCAACGGCGACTTAGCATTCAAGGAGCCGTTTGGCGACTTGCGAATCCCCGATGGCCGGCCGGATGCTGGGGCCGATGGCATGACGGTCGACTCGGCTGGCCGCGTGCACGTTGCCACGCAAATAGGCGTGCAAGTGTTCGATCCTCAGGGACGGCTGGTCGGCATCATTGATCGGCCACAAGGCGGCTGGCTGGCCAACCTCGCCTTTGCCGGTGCCAAGCTTGATACCTTGTATGCCACCAGCGCGACCCGCGTTTACAAGCGCAAGATCAACGCACAGGGCGTGCGTTACTTTGATATTTCAGTTGCCCCGTGAGCATAGTCCGTTGAGCCCTGGGGAATGCCGCCGTGGGCAATTCGTTTGATCCGTATCGCGAGTGGCTCGGCATCGACGGTGGGCGTGCCGGGGCGGATTACTATCGTGTGTTCGGCCTGCCGGTGTTCACCGCCGACCCACAGATAATAACCGCCGCGGCGGAACTCACGATCGCCCGCGTCAGCGCACTTTCGCAGGGTGCTCACGAAGAACTTCAGCAGCGCTTGCTCGCACAGCTAGAAGCTGCCCGGCGATGCTTGCTCGATCCGCAAGCCCGGGCGCAGTACGACGAAAAACTGCGACTCAAATACAACATTGCGAGTGCTACCGAGTTGAGATCGCCTGTTGCCAAGTCGATTCCCGTGGCGGCCGACGCGCCATCCGAGCATTCCGCGCGAAGAGCCGTGGGAAGAAATTGCCCGGACCGAGCAGCGGATGAACTTCGCCCGTCGGCGGCAGGCTTCGACGCTCAGCGGCCCGAAGATTGCGCTGGGGATTTCCGGCGGACTGTTGCTGATCCTCACCGGTATCGCGTATTGGCGGTGGAATGTCGAAGGCAACCCGATTGCGCAGTCGGTGGTGGCTCCCACGCACGAACCGGCGGTTGCAAATTCGATCGCGGCGCCAGGTGTCGAGCCGGAGAGTTCGACCCACGCCGCGCGGGCCGATGCGGTTGTCGAGGGAGGGTCTCTTGTGAGAGCGTCTTCGACGCAGCCATCCGCGACGGCCGAACTATCAACGTCAATCGAGGTGAAACAACCGGCGGCGCAGCCGCCGAGCGACGTTGCCGCTCCGCCTCGCGACAAGTCGTCGAACCAGCCCCCTGCGGCCCGCGTTGCCGCGGTGAACGATTCAGCCGTTGATATGGAACGGGAGTTTGCGTTCGAGGGCGCGCTACAACAAGCACGCACCGCGCTGGTATCGCGGAACGTGACCGCGGCAAACCGGGCACTCGACGCGGCGGAAAAGAATCTTCCCGCCGAGTCTCGACATGGCGAAGTCGCCACGCTGCGCACTCAGTGAGCAGCTTGGGTTGTTTTTTGCGGCGGTACGTTCCGGTTGGCAGAAGTACGAGACGACCGAGGAGATTGAGTGGGACGGCAATCGGGCAGCCATCGTCGAAGTGGGGCCAGATCGCGTGGGGCTGTTCATCGAGGGGCAGCGGCGCGATTATACGGTGGCCACGCTGCCGGCCGGCTTGGCACTGTTTTTCGCCCACGCCAGCGCCGATGAGCGCGCCCCTCAGGCTCAGGTGTTTTACGGAGCCTTTCAGGCCGTCGATCCGGCCGGTGATCGGGCACGCGCGCGAGCGCTGTGGCAACAGGCCAAGGCGGCTGGCATGGAAGTCGGCGCGCTCTTGCCGCTGTTGGACGGTCCGCCGCTGAGCGAGCACCGCCAAAAAGTGCCCCCCGCCGCTCTGGTCGACGCTGCGCGCGACAAGATTCAGGGACAGTTTGCCGATGCGATCCTGGCTGCCAAGTCGGGGCGGCAGAAGGCGCGCTTGGCGTCCCAAATACTCAAGACGGCTCGGAGTGCCAAAGGACTCAGCGAGCAGTATGCGGCCCTCGACGAAGCTCGCGAATGGGCCATTTCGGGTGGTGATCCTGTGACGGCGCTGGCCGCCATCGACGCGCTAGATAAAACGTTTGCAGTCGATCTGTTGGAACTCAAGAGCGAGGCACTGGGGGCTTCGATTGCCGGTCTGGTGAGCACGGACTCGGCAGCAAAGGCCGCATCGGCAGCGCTGGCACTTTCAGATCAGGCTGAGCAGGCCGGTCGCATGGAACTGGCCGGCACACTGGCCGATACGGCCTACACGGCGGCCCGCAAGGCCCGCGAGTCGCCCTTGATCCGCCGGGCTCATGAGCGTCGCCAGGCGTTGTCCGACAAGCGTTGAGGCCCCTGTCTCTGGGGCGGGCGGCAAGTCGCTTTGCTAGCACGGCGATTGCCCATTTCTGCTCCTAAATTGCGCCTCTTTTTCCCTCGGCGGCCATTTTTAATGGCTCTAACGTGGGAAAGTTATTTTTGTTCGCCTTGCCGCCGATAAGGATACATATGTACACTTATGGTAGCAAGGAACCTGCGATGACTCAACTCCACCAGTGCGATCTTTCTAGCCCACAGCGGGCCGCCGTCCTCGAATCGCTGGCTGAGCGCATGCGCCAGATCGAAGGGACACGCTGGAGTGTGGGTTCGGGCGAAGTGATTTCCAGTGGGCAGGCGGAACTCGATGCGTTGCTGTCCGAGGGAGGCTTTCGCCGGGGAACCCTGGTGGAATGGCTAGGAAGGGGCGACGCCAGCGGGGCGGGTACCCTCGCACTATTGGCGGCATGCGAAGCACTGAGTGTCGGGGGATCGCTGGTGGTGATCGATCGAACACGGCGGTTTTACCCTCCGGCCGCGATTGGTCTGGGCATTCGGCTCGAACAACTGATCGTGGTGCGGCCCGGCAGCGACGCCGATCAGGATTGGGCACTCGACCAGGTGCTTCGCTCGCGCGGCGTGGCGGTCGTCTGGTGTGCGGTCGAGCGGGCCGATGATCATGCGTTCCGCCGTTGGCAGTTGGCCGCCGAAGGCAGCGGCGTGTTGGGTTTTTTGTTGCGCGGACCGGAGGCCCGGGCTGAGCCTTCCTGGGCCGAGTTGCGACTGGGGGTCGAGCCGCTTCGGCGCCCGGCGACCCAGTCGATCCGCACGCGGCGGCTACGGGTGGAGCTGCTGCGCTCGCGCATGGGGCAAACTGGCCGCGCGATCGAACTGGAGCTTCCCGAACCGAGAGCGTGGCACGGTTTGCATAGCTGGCGAGGTAAGCATCATGAAACGGGCTCTCTGCATCTGGCTCCCTCAATGGCCGCTGCAACGACTCGCCGCCGCTCGCGCCGAGCTTAGTCGGCGGGCCGTTGTGCTCTACGAGTTGCACGCGTCTGGCGGGGCGAAAGTCACGGCTTATTGCCAGCGATTGGATCAGGCGGCTGCCAGCAATTGGGATCCACGGAGTGCAGGCGGCATTCGACCGGGGATGCCGTTGGCCGAAGCGACTGCCCTGGCGCTGCGAATCGCCACGGACCAGCCAACGGCTGCCGGCCATTGCGAACAACTCCACCTGGAGATGGCTGATCCAGTGGCTGATCGTTTGGCGCTCGAGGCGCTGGCCGACGATTGCCAGCGGTTTGCTCCCACGGTCGGCATCGAAGCGGCTGGCATTGAGGACACGGCACCGGCGGATAGCTTGCTGCTGGACGTCACGGGATTAGGGCCGCTTTGCGGGGGTGAGCCGGCGCTTGCCCGGCGAATCGTGACGGATTTTCGCCGCCGCCGATTGGTGGCTCGCGTGGCACTGGCCGATACGCTTGGGGCCGCCTGGGCCGCGACGCATTTTACGCCGCTGGCAGATGCGAGGGCGGCGCTCGATGCGGCGTCGATCTTGAGGGCGCTTGGCCAGCCGCTGTTGGTGCCGGCGGAAGAAACCGCGTCGGCACTCGCGCCGCTGCCGCCGGCGGCGCTGCGATTGCCGGCCGAGACGTGCTTCTTGTTCGGAGAGCTGGGAATCAAACGCATCGAACAATTGGCGGCACTGCCGCGTGAGACGCTGCTGGCGCGGTTCGGTCCGCTGGTGCTGCTGCGGCTCGATCAGGTCCTGGGGGCAGCGGCCGAAGCGATCGTGGCCCGAGACGTGCCGCCAGAGTGGACGTTCGAGTGGTTGCTCGAGCATCCCACCGGCCGCCGCGAGATGATCGAGTGGGTGGTCGAGCAACTCGTCGCGCGGGTTTGCCAGGCATTGGCCCGCGAGCGGCGGGGAGTGTTACGCTTGGCTTGCCGTTTCGTCCCCGAGCAGGACAGTGCCCTGGAATTTGTCATCGGCCTGTATCGACCGAGCGCGTCCGAGCGACACGTGGGCGAACTGGTGCGATTGAAGCTCGATGGGGTGCGGTTTCGTGAGCCACTGGTGGCGATTCGCTTCGAAGTGCTGGCGCTGGATGCCCTGGAGTTTCAGCAGCAGGAATTTTTCGCCGAGTTGGGGAACGAAAATCGCGAGTCGCCGCGCGAGCTGGCGGCGCTGGTCGACCGGTTAAGCAATCGCCTGGGAGCGCATGCCGTGGTGCGGCCATGGCTGCTTTCCGGCGCGCAGCCGGAGTTCGCCTGCCAGTACAAGCCCGTGGCAAGTTTGAAGACCCGCCATGCCAAACGCCGCGTGGCATCCTCAGGCCCCGATGGCTCTCGCTCATCGCTGCAGCCGGGCGATCGGCCGCTGAGCCTTCGGCCGGAGCCCGAAACGCTGGACGTGATTTCCGTTGTACCCGACGGCCCGCCGGTGAAATTTTGTCACGCCGGCGCGGACCATCGCATCGTACATCACTGGGGCCCCGAGCGAATCGAAACTGGCTGGTGGCGCGGCCAATGCATTCGCCGCGACTACTACCAGGTGGAGACAGAAAGCGGCCAGCGGTATTGGCTGTTCCGAGAACTAAACGCCGGCCAGTGGTTCTTGCATGGCCAATTTTTGTAATTGCTGCAGATTCGTCGGCGTGCCATTCGTAATTCCTTGTCCCATTCTTCCCATGCCTGATCCCCCCTTATCCAGTAAGCGCCCGCGTCTTGCCGAGCCACTGGCGCATGTTCGCGATTGGGGCCGCGGTATGCCGAGTTGCATTGCAAAACGAACTTTTCATTTCTGGAAGGGGCTTCGCATCCGGATGAACTGGCGCTGCGGGCGGCGGAATTGGGGCTGGTTGCGCTGGCGGTGACGGATCGCAACTCGCTGGCCGGCGTAGTGCGGGCGCACGGGGCGGCGAAGGATTTGCAACTGCGGCTCATCATCGGTGCCGAGATCCATTTGCTCGATGCTCCACCGGTGCTGCTTTGGACGACCGATCGAGCCTCGTACGGTCGGTTGGCGCGGTTGATCACACGCGGTCGCCGGCAAGCCCCCAAAGGAGAATTCCGGCTTTCATTCGACGAGCTTGCACAACATGCCGAAGGCTTGTTGTGCGGCGTGCTACCCGGCGATGTCCGTGGCGCAGCGACTGGGCGCGGTGTACTTCGCACGCTCGGCCGGTATCGCGAACTGTTCGCCGATCGTGGTTATCTAACGGCGGAACTGACGAGAGGAGCAGATGACGGAACGGTGATTGCGCGGTTGGTCGATCTTTCACGGCGCTCGCGATTGCCACTGGTGGCGGCAGGTGATGTCCACTATCACACCCGCGGGCGGCTCGGTTTGCAGGACACGCTCACGGCGGTTCGCCTGGGGATGACCGTGGCCGAAGCCGGAGATCGGTTGTTCGCCAACGCCGAGCGTTATTTGAAGTCGCCCGCGGAAATGGCCGAACGTTTTGCCGCGGCACCGGCGGCCATCGCCCGCACGCTGGAAATTGCCGAGCGGTCGACGTTCTCGCTGGACGAGTTGCGTTACGAGTATCCCGAGGAATTGGCACCGCCGGGCGAAACACCGCTGCAATATTTAACCCGCTTGACCTGGGCCGGCGCCGCGAGCGCTATCCACAGGGCGTTCCCGACAAGGTGTGCTCGCTCGTGGAGCACGAGCTGGCCTTGATTGCGGATCTTCGCTACGAGGCGTATTTTCTGACCGTGTACGACCTGGTGCGATTCGCCCGCGGGCGTGGCATCTTATGCCAGGGCCGCGGCAGTGCGGCCAACTCGGCGGTTTGTTTTTGTCTGGGAGTCACGGCTGTCGATCCGGGGCGGCTGGACGTGCTGTTCGAGCGGTTTCTCAGCCGCGAGCGGAACGAGGCTCCCGACATCGACATCGATTTCGAACACGAGCGGCGCGAAGAGGTGTTGCAATATTTGTACGACAAGTATGGCCGCGAGCGAGCCGGCATGACCGCCGAAGTGATTACCTACCGACCGCGCTCGGCCGTGCGCGACGTGGGCAAGGCACTCGGCCTGTCGCTTGATCGAGTTGATGCATTGGCCAAGAGTTTGGAAGGGCACCATCTGGACCAGGCGCTGCCCGTGCGCTGCCGCGACGTGGGCATCGATCCCGATTCGTTTCTGGGCCGGCGGTTGGTGAACCTGGTGGGCGAACTGGTTGGTTTCCCGCGGCATTTGGGACAGCACGTCGGCGGCATGGTGATGACTCAGGGACCGCTCTGCGAACTGGTGCCGATCGAAAACGCGGCCATGGAAGACCGCACGGTAATCGAGTGGGACAAGGACGATCTCGATGAGCTCGGCATCCTGAAGGTCGATTGTCTGTCGCTGGGCATGCTGACGGCGATTCGTAAGTGCTTTGCACTGGTCGAGCAGCACACCGGCCGCGAGCTTTCGCTAGCAGCGATTCCCGAAGGGGACGAGGCCGTGTACGACATGATCGGCCGGGCCGATACGATGGGCGTGTTTCAAATCGAAAGCCGGGCCCAAATGAGCATGCTGCCGCGCTTGCGGCCCCGGACGTTTTACGATCTGGTCATCGAAGTGGCGATCGTGCGACCCGGTCCGATTCAGGGAGATATGGTGCACCCTTATTTGCGCCGGCGGTTGGGCGAGGAGGAAGTTGCCTATCCCAACGAGGCGATTCGCGAGGTGCTCAAGCGAACGCTTGGCGTGCCCCTGTTTCAGGAGCAGGCGATGTCGTTGGCCGTGGTTGCGGCCGGGTTCACGCCCGGCGAGGCCGATCAACTGCGCCGCGCGATGGGAGCCTGGCGAAGACCGGGTATCATCGAGCAGTTTCGCCAGAAGTTGCTCGACGGCATGCAACGTCGCGGCCTGACCCTCAAGTTTACCGAGGCCGTATTTCGCCAGATCAGCGGGTTCGGCGAATACGGCTTTCCCGAATCGCACGCGGCCAGCTTTGCGCTATTGGTCTACGTGTCGGCGTGGCTGAAACACTATTACCCGGCTGCCTTCTGCGCCGCGGTTTTGAACAGCCAGCCGATGGGTTTTTACGCACCGTCCCAACTCGTGCGCAACGCCCAGGAGCACGGCGTCGAAGTGCGGCCCGTGGATGTGAATGCCAGTGGTTGGGATTCGACGCTCGAGGATGGGGCATTGCGGCTGGGGCTGCGGTTTGTCAACGGGCTGTCGGAGACTCATGCCCGAGCGATTGAGGCAGCGCGGGCAATCGGGCCTTTTCTCGGTTGGGACGATTTCGCGCGTCGCACGCGGTTGAGCCGGGCCGTGGCATCCCGACTGGCGGAGGCCGATGCGTTTGTCTCGCTGCAGCTGAATCGCCGCGGAGCACTCTGGCAGGCATTGTCGCAGGAAAAGAAGCCGCGCGAGATGCCGTTGTTTGGAGCGCTAGCGAACGAAGACGAGCCGGCCGTGCAGCTGCCGGAATTGGAGATGGAGGAGGAAGTACTCGCCGACTATCGCACGGCCGGTCTCTCGCTCAAGGCCCATCCAATGCAGTTTGTGCGCGAAGAACTCGATGCTTGGGGCATCCTGCCGTCGGAGCGGTTGGCAACGCATCCAGAAAACCATCACGTCCGCGTGGCGGGCATCGTGCTGATGCGGCAGCGGCCCAGCACGGCCAAGGGCATCACGTTCGTTACGCTCGAAGACGAAACCGGCACGGCAAACCTTATCATTCGCCAGGACGTGTGGCAGAAGTTCTATCGCGTAGCACGCACGGCTTCGACTTTCGTGGCCCACGGCCGACTGCAGCGGCAAGGGCAGGTAATCCACGTGCTGGTGACGAAGCTGGAAGATCTATCCGAGCGTTTACGAGGGCTGCGCTCGCAGTCTCGCGATTTCCGGTGAGTGCGCGCGTGGAAAGTCGACTACGTCCCCAGAGGAGCTGCGCGACGCGCCGCCAACAGTGAGGCAAGCACCAACAAGCCAGCGATGCCGATGTAGATCACCACGGTTGAAGCGAGAGTTTGGCTCATCGTGTAGCCGCGGTCGACGACGGCTCCGAAAGCCGTGGCGCCGACGCCAGCGCCGATCCAGCCGATCATGTTCGTAAAACCCACGGCCTTGCCGCGGCTTTCGGCGGGCACGACGTCGTAGAGCGACGCCCAGATGTTTGAGTCGTAAATCCCCTTGGCAAAGCCGAAGCAGGTCATGGCCACGAGCACCGTGTTGAGTTCCGGCGCGACGCCGACCCAATAGATGAACGGCGCCCCGATCGCGATTCCCAAAGCCTGCACGAGACTTCGGCCACCGGCGCGATACTGCCCCCAGCGGTCGGCCAAGAACCCGCCGACGATCGAACCTACCATGCTAGCCACCTGCATATACACAGTGGCCGCAAAACCCGCCGCGGCCAAATTCAATTGATATTCCTCACGCAGAAAGGTAGGCATCCAAGTGATAAAAACGAACGCCACGAAATTCGCCCCGCAGAAAGCAGCCACGAGCAACAGCGCGGCCGGATTCTGTAAGAGTTCCCATCCGAATTTCATCACGTCGCCAAATGTGGCCAGCGCACCGGTCAGAAAACCGCTTTTTTGCGTCGAAGACGCGCTGGCGGTGGGATGCCCCGTATCGAGTTCACCTGCTTCGCGGCGCTCGGCTTCGTTTCGCTCGGGTTCGCGAATGAAGAACATCAGCACCAGCCCCAGCACCACACCCGCGCCACCCAGGGCGACAAAGGACCATCGCCAGTCGCCGCTCACCATGGTCATCCAACCGGCAAACCAGGCACCACCGACCGTGCCAGCATAGACGCTCGTTTGGTGCAAGCTCATGGCTCGGCTGCGCGTACGTTTGGAGTGGTAGTCGCTGACCAACGACATGGACGCGGGAAAATAGAATGTCTCGCCCAGTCCTTCGGCCCCACGCACGAACACGAATTGCCAGAGTTTGCCACAGGCAGCGGTGAAACCCGTGACAATGCTCCAGACGTACAAACCGCCGAGGATCAACAGCTTGCGCGAGGTGCGGTCGCCGACGCCGCCCGCCATGGGTGCCGAGAGCGCATAAACCCACATGAAGGCCGAGGCAATCAGTCCCTGCTCGGTTTTCGAAAAGTCGAATTCGTCGCCCAGCACCGGCAAAACCGCCGCGATGGCCTGACGATCAGCATAGTTGAAAAAGCAAATGAACCACAGCATCCCGACCACCGCCCAAGGGTACCAGGAGCGGGCTGGTCGGACGGCGGAATCGGGAATTGCCTGGGACTTACGTTGCTGCATGGACGGCAAGCGTAATGCGAAACTCACACTCTCGCAAGGGCTTGGAGCGTGAACACCACTTTGGGGCGACGCCCACTTGGAACTGTGCACCTAGCTGCGTGCGCGTGATGCCATCGCGTGCCGTTACGATTGTGTAATCTGGCGCCAGTAGCTCATGTCCCCCATTCGCTAAATCGCCCAAACTCTACGTCGAACTGCGATACTGCCAACGGCGGCGAGAATTGCGCACAACCGCAGTATGCAGATTTTCCTGCGTACGCGTTGACAGATGGGCATGGCCAATTAATATGGGCCGAAACGCACAGATTTTGGCGAGGGCGGACCAACCTGAGCGTCGCCACCCCCCACTGATTTTGCACCCCTGAAGACCAGATGCTCCTGAAAACTGCATGCGCCCTGCTGTGGGGCACTCTGCTGTTTGCCCAACCCGCTTTGGCAGGCTCGATTTCTTTCGCATTCACGAGCGGTAGTCGTTCCGCTTCCGTGGAGTTCACACGGTCTGGTAGCGACCTGCTGGTTGAACTCACCAACACTTCGCTAGCTGATGTTTTGGTACCCACGGACGTTCTCACGGCTGTTTTTTTCCAGGTGGATGGCGATCCCGCGCTGACCCGCGTTTCGGCGCTTGTACCGGCCGGCAATTCCGTTCTGGTCGGCGGCAGCGGCAGCGACGTGACACCATCGGGCGGCGTCGTCGGTGGCGAATGGGCGTACGCCAACGGCATCAGCAATCCGGCTGGATTCAACGAAGGGATTTCGTCAACCGGACTCAGCGACTTTGGCTCCGGAAATCTGTTCCCCGGAGACAATCTGCAGGGCCCTGCCAGTCCAGACGGACTTCAGTATGGCATCACCAGCGCCGGCGACGATCTTTCAACCGGCAACGGTGGCGTCAGCGGACAGAATTTGATTAAGAACTCTGTGGTCTTCACATTGGCTGGTTTTAGTGGCGAGCCGGACGCCCTGATCACAGCCGCGCGGTTTCTCTACGGCACCAGCCTGAGCGAGCCCCAGTTCAACGGCACGCCGAGCATCATTGTTCCCGAGCCGTCTGTGTTTGTACTGGCTCTCTCGGGCATTGCCGCGGCACTGGTCTGGCGCCGACGATACACCGGCAAATAGTTGGCTATTGCTCGGCACGTGCCGAGACAACGTCTTTCCATAGCCAACGGAGCGAATCAGGTAGAATCGCTCCGCCGTGCTTGCCGTTGTGCCCGCCGTGGCCGTACTCAAACACGTAGTCATAGCCGGCAAATTTCAGCGCTGCGGCCATTTGCTGATTTGCGAGCGGCCAATTGCCGTGCGCGTTGTCGAGGTCTTCGTCACCGTCTTGTAGGAAGACGCGAATCGGCTGTCGCTCGGTCTTGCGGATGAGGGCTGGGTAAACGTGCCCGCCGCGAATGTTCGTGAAGCTGCCCACGTGGCTTAACACTTTTTGAAACATCTCCGGCTGTTCCCAAGCGACCGTCCATGCGCAAATGCCGCCGGAACTGATACCGCAAATGGCCCGCTCCTCGGGCTTGTCGGTAAGCTTGTAGTCCTTGGCGACCGCGGGCAGAATCTCTTTCTTTAAGAAGTCGGCATACCGCGGGCTGAGCGAATCGTACTCGAAACTGCGGTTCTCGCGCGGTTTACCCCCCTCGACTTCCGACGGTATCGTGCCCGGATTGATAAAAATGCCGATGGTGACCGGCATTTCGGCTTTGTGGATCAAATTGTCGAATACGATCGGCACGCGGAAGTCTCGTTCGTTGTCGACGTACCACCGGCCGTCTTGAAAGACCATAACGCAGGCCGGTTCTTCGGGTTTGTATTGCTGGGGAACATATACCCAGTAGTCCCGCTCGGTGCCGGGAAAGACGCGGCTGGTAATTTGATGTCTGGTGACTTTGCCTTCGGGAACGCCGTCCTGACGCTTCGAATCGGGTCCCAGTTCGTATGCATCGTGAGCCGCCGCGATGGACGCCAAGGCGGCGAGGAGCAGGGGGCTGAGCGAGAGGCTTACTATACAACGAGTGATTTGCATCTTGGTGACTCTCACTGGAGGTGTGGAAGCGAGGAATGTTTAGTTGCCGGCGGTTGGCAAAATATTCAGCCCCGGGACGCCAAGGTCGAGGCGAAACAACCCGCCGCCGCCGGCTTCGGCGCCGAGTCCGCCGGTGATGAAAAGCTGATCCCGACGGGGACCACCGAAGGCCACGTTGCTTGTCGTGACATTGCCACCGGGATAGCGGCGAAGGAGCTTGCCTTCGGGGCTGAGCACTTGCACTTGTTGCATGCCATAGTGAGCGACGTAGAGATTTCCGGCTGCGTCGAGGCACATCCCGTCTGGCTGGCTGTCAATTTGGCCAGCGGCTGGGTCCTTCGTCGGAAGTTCAGCGAGCACCTGGCGATTGGCGACTTTGCCTGGCGCGACGACTTCGTAAACCAGCACGCGATTCTTCTTGCTCTCGGCAAGGTACAACTTCTTGCCGTCGATTGTGAGCACGATGCCATTGGGAAATGCCAGTTCGCTGTCGATGAGCGTTGTCTTTCCATCGCGGTCGACGTAGTGAACGGTGCCAATCGGATGGATGTCGCTCGATCCACCGGGATCGCTGAAATAGAAACCCCCGTTCGGCGTGTCGAGCGTCAAGTCATTCGGGCCGCGGAGGGGTTCGCCCGCGCAACGGCTGGATGCATGTGGCAGGGGGGTGCCATCGGCCGACAAGTGTAGCACTGCATGGTGACTGGCATCGCACACCAGGTGCGTCCGGTCGGCGAGAATCTTGTGTCCATTGGGGGCGCCCGTTTCCGCCCACACGGCGCCTTTGCCGTCGAGGGTAAATTGTACGATCACTTTGCCGTGCGACAGGTAGCCAAGACCGTCGGAGTCGAACACGACTCCCTCGCAATAGTTGTCGACGTCGAGCAACTTAACCGGCCGCACTTGCTCGCTGGGCGGCAGATCGGCGGCTACGACCTGGGTGCAATAGCTCCAGAGCATGGTTAGGATAACGAACGTTGTTGCGACAGCCACGACACGCACGATTGCGAACTCCGGGGGGATTTTCAGGGCCTTACCGTTTGACGCCCGACTTTGTTGGTCCAGGCTAACTGCGCGGGACTGCGCTCGCAAGCACCCTGGGGTAGACGCAAGATTTTCCTCGGTTTGACAGGATATTGACGGAGTATAGAACGGTACAGGGCGATCTGACGTAAGAAAAAGTAGGGTTTCCACGGCGAGCTTACGCGTAGCTTTGCCGCTGCTGAAAGGGATGGAGACGGCGCGAGACAATGCGGCTATTGAGTTACAACATCCACAAGGGAATTGGCGGCCGCGATCGGCGCTATGACCTGGCGCGGGTGATCGACGTCATCGAGGGAGAAAATCCCGATCTGATCTGCCTACAGGAGGTCGATCACAATTGCCGGCGCTCCCGGTTTCACGATCAATGCGAAATGCTCGCGAAGCATTTCAATGCCGTCGCGCGGCTCCGTCAGACGACCGTGCGGCTCAAGACCGGCGGCTACGGGAACCTGATACTCTCCCGTTGGCCGATTCACTCCTGCCATCAAATCTCACTGCGGATGGGAGGCAAACGCCCACGTGGGGCGCAATTGGCAATCGTCGAGACGCCCGAAGGGCCATTGCACCTGGTGCACTGGCATTTGGGGTTAGCAGAAAAAGAACGACATTGGCAGGTGGGGCACTTGCTGAACCACCACCTGTTTCGGCAGGCCGCGGATCTGCCGATACTGGTTGCTGGCGACAGCAATGACTGGCGGAACACGCTCGGAACCGGCCCATTCGCCGAGCACCGTTTTACACAGGTTACGGCGCCAATTTCGCGGTTTCGATCATTTCCGGCATACTTTCCCATGGGCTCGCTCGACAAGGCATTCTGCCGCGGCGATGTTTTTGTGCGCCAGGCTCGCGTGGTACGCAGCGCGCTCGCCAAGGTGGCCAGCGACCACTTGCCGCTCGTGGTCGACTTTCATTTGTCCGAGGATCATCTGATCGCCGCGAATGGCGCCGGAGCGTGAAGCGCGGCAAAGGCAAATCGCGCGAAGGCTTGATCCGACCAGTCTAGGGAAGCGCATCCCACAGCAAGACGTTTCCCGGCTCGTCGTGCACGGGCCTGGGACTCGATCAGGTGCTGTCGCCGAGGACTTCCTTGATTAGTGAGTCCATGTCGATTTCTCCGGTCGAAATGGCGTCGAAGACGCTCTCGCGGTTGATCTTGGCATCGAAGCGATCTAGTCGTTCGAGAATCTTCTCGATCGCCGCTGGCGGATAGCCGCGTTCGCTGAGCCACTGTTCGATTTCGGGACGTTCGTGCATGGTCGACCTCGGGTGTGCGTGGAACCGTCACGTCAGGCAACACGATTGTACTTCGCGCCGCGAAAGTCGGCAATTTTCCCACTACCTTTGCCGGCAGCGAAGGTCTCCACGTGTTCGCGCCAGACGCTACTACCGTAACACTTCGCCACCGCGCCCTTGCTGAATGAGTGGTACGTAGGTTTCGAGTTCGCGCTCCGTCGCCGGGTCGGTCAGGTCCACTGTTGCGCGTCGCTCGGCGGACAGATAGGCGGCCATCGTCAACCGTACGATTTCGACGCCATAGTGCCAGTCGAGCATCGGTGGGCGATTCCGCGTGAATGCCGCGATGGCGTCTTCGTTTTCGTCGTTGTAGCCGTACAAGTCCGCTTCGTTGCTGTGGACTGCCAGCAATCCTCGAGTCGATTGCGACTTTTCCAGCGCCAACTCGCTGTCGGCCGCGCCACTGGCGGCCAAATCGCCAATGAAGATCTCCAGCGGGGATCGGAGGGTATTCATTTCAAAGGCATAGCCTGGGCCGATACCGTCGAGCGCCAGCCGCAGCCCCTGCTTGTCGTACATCCAGGAAACGGTGAACTGGCTTTTTACCTTGGCTCCGCTGTCGGGATTTTTGTAGGTGACCATGCCGGTGGCAAAGTCCTCGGCCGGTGTCTGGTCGTAATCGACGCCGAGTTTCTCGCGCAACTCCTGCTTCCAACGAGGTTGGCCCCATTTAAGCAGCGACAGGTCGGCCATCACGCTTTGCGGCTGGAGGAACGTGGGACTCTTACTCGGCGGCGTGAGGGCGTACCAACCGACGGCCAGGCAGTGACAGCCCATATCGCTCATCACGCCGCCTCCCTGACGCACCGGATCCCAGAACCAGGGATTATGCGGACCGGCGTGTTCTTCCGAGGACCGGGCGAGCACCGGAGGTCCCATGGCCTCGATGATCGGGGCGAGCTGCGCCCGATGGGCCTGGATCGACTTCATATGCAGTTGGTTTTCGAAGTAGGCGTGTGGCAGCTTGACCGACTCGACGAGTTCCACCAGTCGCCGTGCTTCGCTTAGATTGCGTCCAAGCGGCTTTTCGCAGATGACGCCCTTGAGGTGCGCGCGCCGGTCTTCACGGCATCGACGAGCTCTTCGACCATTGCCACCCGCACGAAGTTCGGCGCGAAGATGGCGATGACGTCGACGTGCGGCGCCATTTCCTTGATGCTGTCGTAGATTTTGCCTTCGCCTAGGCCGTGTTGGCGAACGTAGGCCGCCAATTCATTCGGCGGCCGGCGCGATACGAGTCCTGCCACTTCGACGCCGCGCACTTGGCGCAGGGCCTTGAGTTGAAACGCGGAAATGAATCCGCCACCGACAATGCCGTAACGCAACGCTGACATGGAGTCCTCAGCCGATCTTCGATTCGTCAAAACCTCAAGCCCGAGCGAAGTGTCCGCGTCGGGTAGTTGCTTCATCAGAAACCGTGGTTTTAGAATACGCCGGGCGGCAGGGCAACCGTGTCTGTTTGGCACAAGTTGCGACAGTCCGAGGGGTTGTCGGGATCCGAATAATAGCGCCGACATGCGGACATTCAAAAAACCGTTGGGGCGAGGGAGAGATTGCGAGTCATGAACCAGTGGCGCTACCGGGTCGGCCTCGGATTGCTGGGACTGGCAATTCTGGTGGGAATCGCGGGCGGAACGCGCGCGCAATTGCCCGCGCAAACCGGTAAAGGCGTGACGGACGATGAACTCAAGCCCGTACCGCCGGGGAAGGCACCTGGTCCGGAATCGCCCGCCGCGCAGATAGACGTTAAGCCCAAAGTTAGCGACGATCAAATTGCCGATCGTCTGGAAAAGATCCTCAAGGCCACTCCCGACTGGTTCTATGAGCCGGATGTTGAGGTACAGGAAGGCGTGGCCTTTCTGCGCGGTTCGACTGAAACGGACGAGCGGAAACAGTGGGCCGGCGACTTGGCGCGAAGCACGCAGGACGTCGTCGCGGTGGTCAATTTGATCGACGTGATCCAGCCGTCGGTCTGGGATTTCAGGCCCGCGCTCAACGGGATCTATGATTTATGGCGAACCAGCGTGCGCCATTCCCCCTGGTTGTTGTTTTGCCTCGGGATCATCGTGCTGGCGTATTTGGCCGCACGACTGACGAATAGGCTGCTGCTAATCCTGTTTCGTCGTCGATTTGGCAGCCAGCTATTGCGCGGTGTTGCGGCCTGGATCGGCGGTGCACTGGTGATGCTGTTTGGACTCTACGTCGTGTTGTATGTGTCGGGATTGACGCGCCTGGCGCTGACGGTCCTCGGCGGCACGGGCCTGGTCGGGTTGGTGCTAGGCATCGGGTTCCGCGATATCACGGAGAATTTTCTGGCTAGCATCTTTCTGAGTGTGCAGACTCCGTTTCTCAATGGCGACCTGGTCGAAATCAACGGGGTCATGGGCATCGTACAGCGGATGAACGTCCGCACGACGCTGCTGATGACGTTCGAGGGGAACCACGTGCAAATTCCCAATTCCGCGGTCTATAAGAGTACCATCATCAACTACACTAGTAGCCCGAATCGTCGGACGGACTTTACGGTCGGCGTGGCATACAGCGTCGACGTCGCCAAAGCGCAGGAAATTGCACTATCGCTGTTGCATGATCATCCGGCCGTCCTCGAGGACCCGGAGCCGATGGTACTAGCCGAGGAGTTTGCAACGTCCGCCGTGACGCTGAGAGTCTATTTTTGGGTAAACGTTGAAGAGCATAGCTGGATGAGAGTGAAGTCGGCACTCATTCGGCTGATCAAGCAAGCATTCAACGAACACGGAATTACGATTCCCTTCGAGACGCGTGAACTCGTCTTTCCGCAAGGCGTGCCCGTGCAAATGTCGGAACAAGAAGGGCGCGCGCGTCAGGCGACGTCGAGCGTTCCGGCGCCCCACACACGGTCGCCGGTGTCGACGCGGGAAGGCGCTATGGCGACCTTGGCCGAAGGTGGATTGGCGAGCGAAAAGGGGGAGATCCAACAGCAAGCTGACCTGGCGCGACCCTCCGAGGAGGGTGAGGATTTGCTCAGACCGGCCGAGACCGAAGAGAACGGGAAGCCGGCCGAAGCGAATAAGACGTGACGCTCTAACGCGGCCGCTGATGGAGACGGTCGAGTGCGTATTCGGCACCCGGCCCGCGCGGTTCGAGTTCGAGATATCTCCGCCAATGTTCCGCGGCCTCGTCAGTGCACCCGAGGTCATCGAGCGTATCGGCCAGGTTGTAGTGCGCGTCAGCATAGCTTGCGTGCAGCCGCAACGCATGCCGATAAGCTGTCACCGCTTCGGCATTTTCACCTTCGTAAGTGAGTACGGTTCCCAGGTTGTTCCACGCCTCGCAGAAGTTCGGATCCAGCTCGAGCACCTGCCGATAGCGTTCGCTGGCTCGAGCGTAGTCACCCAGCGAACAGAGTACGTTGGCCAGGTTGAAGGAGATCTCGGCCGCGGGGCCGCCGGCGAGCAGCGCTTGGCGGAACGCATGGGTCGCCTGCTGAAAGTCCTCGCGGTCCTCGGCCTGACAGCCGAGTTCGAACCATTCTTCGACCGACCTGCTTTCAGCGGTCCAGGGGACGGAAGTCGGCAGCGTCTCGGCCGGTTCGGCGCTGAACGCGAGCAGCAATTGACCGCTCGGTTCGGCGAGTTGGCCATTATCCAGCCTCACGACGAGTTGGCGAGAGTGCTCGAGCGTCGTTAACTGCGAGAGTGGATCCTCAATATCGCCGAGCCACTTGCGCAGACGTCGCAGGCTCTGTCGCAAGCGGGCGGTGGTCACGCCGCTGCGCACGAGTTCACACAAGCTCTTGGCGCCGGCCACCTGGCGAAACTCGAAGTAGCGTATGCCGTCGACGATTTCGGCCGGTTCAATCAGTCCCGCGCGGAGCCACACGTGCAGCCGCTCAGTCGACACGGCTAACATTTCCGACAGCTCGCGCAGCGTGAAGTGATGCTGGAAACGATCCGTGGGGCGGTGCAGCCGGGCTAGCAACTCCTCCTCGGGCAGGATTTCCACCTCGTGTCCTTGTTTGACGAGTGCCAGCGCGCGTCGCAGTCTGCGATTAGGGCGACCATCGCGCGCCAGCGGGCAGCCCTCGCGGCCCACGATCACAACCGACGCGGATCGTGTAATCGAGCGGGCAAGCACACCTCCGTGAGCAGCGATCAATTGCGCTGCTTCATCACGGGTCATCGAGGCTAACCGCCCGGCCAGGACAACGCGTTTGCCTTGGAGCCAGTTGGTGTTGGCGAGCGTTTGAGCCACGCGTCTACACTCCGTTGCTGTACTCGGTCTCGGATCAAATAACGCCGTGGCCGTTTTCCCGGTTCCAAGCGGCGGGCCGTTTACGAAGATTTTCGCTTGCCGGGTGTCGTTTGTCGTCGGCTGGCGGCCATTTTTTTGGCGGGTTTTGCTCTTTCGGTAGCGGCTCGTTTGCCGGATTTGTTCAGGCTTTGCTTGAGTGCGTCCATCAGATTGATGACTGGTACCTCTTCCTCCGACGGCGGAGCCACGACCTCTTTCCCTTCGATCTTGGCGTTGATCAGCTCGGTCAATCGCTCAGTATACAAGTCTTGATATTTCGAGAAATCGAATTTCTTGGACGTCGAGGCGTCGATCAGCATCTCGGCCAGCTTCACCTCCTGAGAGGAAACTTTGGGCCGCGGTACCTCGTCTTCGAAGGCTTCCGGTTTGCGAATCTGGCTTTCGTAGTTGAGCATCGACATCATCAGCAGGCCGTTCATCGGGCGCACGAGCACGAGCTGCTCCTTGCCGGAGAAAATCACGCGGGCAAGCCCGTGCCGGTCGCGCTTGGTCATGGCGTCGTGCAGCACGGCGTACGGCTTTTGCCCGACCGGAGTATCGGGAACCAGGTAGTAGTTTCGCCCGTCGAGATAAACCGGATCGAGCGCATCGGGGGCGATAAACTCTGCGATGTTGATGGCGCGGTCGTTTTCACGGCGAAGCTTTTCGATTTCCTCGGGATCGACGATCGTGTACTTGCCTTTGGCGTATTCATAGCCCAGGACGATTTCGTCCTTGCTCACCTCGCCGTGAATTGGGCACACCTTTTGATAGCGAATGCGGCTGTGGCACTCCGAGTGCAATTGGTTGAAGTGGATTTCGCCCCCGCTCGCTGCCGCCGAATTAAAAGCCTGTACGGGCACCGAGACGAGGCTTAGCTTCAGATAGCCCTTCCAACTCGAGCGCATGGCCATGGCCGCACGTCCCTCTTTTCGAGGCGGCCAGTCGTTGCGCAAAGCCCCGTCTCGACCGCGTTTAAGGTGGCTGTTGACGTATTAAACCCTAGGGCATGCTGGCAGTGCAAGCAGCGTGCCGCGGAACTCGGTTTGCGCGGCGAAGACGGATGGCAACGGTTCTAACGAGCATGCCCTAAAGTCGCATCCGGTCGGGGGGCGGTCGACGAGAATAACGATAGCCGACAGGCTGCCGATGCCTTGTTCATTTTCCTTGTTCGCCAACCGTCAGGAGTATCGTGCCCAATGAAGGGAGCGCTGCTACGCTGGGTATTAAGCGGGCCCCTGACGGTGGTGGCCCTCTTGAATTGGGCGGTCGCACAGGACGGACCCCTGTTGCCTGGCCTTGCACCGGGAGCGGCAGAGGACGCGAGCGGGCAGTTGAACGAGCCGCACCCCGAGCTGACAGTCCCCGCGGACGGTGGCCGCCGTCCATTCGACGCCGACGCGTCTCGGTCAATATTGCCGTTCCCGGACGTTTTGAATCTTCCAGATCCGCCGCCTCTTGAGCGCAAGGTCGACCAGGCGCGGCCTAAAAACCTGCGGCAAAAGTCGACCGAGGCGGTACGCAATCTGACCAAGCCGAACGTCAGACCAGAGAATGTCGAAGCCGAGGACAACCAAGCGAGCGACGCAATTAGAAACTGGCAGATGTTGCGGCGGCCGCCGACCACGCCTTCTCTTCCTCGCGTGCCTTGGCAGCGGACTTCACCGGCGCCTCGGCGGCAATCGAACCTGGGAGTTGAGGCGAGCAAACCGCGCGGCCAACAACCTTCCAGCCGTCGTCAAGCACAGAGCATGCCGCCCCAGCGCAATGCGCCGACCAAATCTCGGGTCAAAACGGCACCGCAGACGCCGGATCCGCGCGATACGGTTGACAACACTCCCCGCCATCCCTGGGAGCGAGCAACTCCGTTGCGACGACGGGCGGCTCCGCCGGTGCGCGCCGTGCCGTCCCAAGGCATTAGCGCCAAGTCACCGCCGCTACGATCCGCGCAGGGAACGCCGTTGAAATCCAAGTAGCGATCCGATTCTGAGCTATTGGTTCTCGACGCGCACGCCTGCTCGCTTTAGTTCGGCGAGCTGTTCGTTCTTGGCTGCTTCGGAGAGCGGGTTGCCCTCGAGAAACAGCCGCAGAAACGGGGCGAACGTTTTTTGCCCTTCGGAGTCGGCCTTGGCCGCGGCCACGAGCGGCTTGAGATCCTCGATCTTATTGCGCTCGATCAGTAGCATGCTTTGCGGAGGATGGGCGGTAGCCGGGGCGATGTCGGCAACGGCGTTGTCGCTCAACTTCAGGACGTTCAGCCGCGGGATGTTGTTGAGCGGATTGATGTCGCTGATTTTGTTCTTGGCCAAGTCGAGCGACGAAAGCCGCGTCAGGCCTGCCAGCGGGGCGACGCTTTCGATTTGATTATCAGCCAAATACAACGCCGATAGTTTCGTCATCCCGCTCAGGGGCTGCAACAATCGAACCTGGTTGCCTTCCAAGTTTAAGTATTGCAACTTGTCCAATTCCATGATCGGTACGAGATCCGAAATCTTATTTTGGGACAAGGTGAGCGACTGCAGTTTGACCAGACTCTTGACTGGCCCGAGATCGCTCACTTCGTTATTCGCCAGGTCAAGCAGCAGCAAGTTGGCGCAGTGCTCCAACCCCGCGAGGTTCTTGATGCCTTGCCCCTTGGCTTCGAGGGTGGAGATCTTGCGAAGATCGTCGTCGGTAAGTTCCTCGGTGTTGTTTCGCTTTTCGAACACCAGCTTGCGGAGGGCAGCTTCGAGGTTCTTGTCGGGGAATTCGACGGCAAACGCGGCCGGCGAAGCGGCCATCATTACGGCCGTGGCGAACAACGTCGCGTGGACGACGGAGGCGAAGTGGTTGCGCATGGTCGGTTTCCTGGTGTGATTTCTTGGTGTGGCGATTGGCTGATGGGCCGGGACCCCGGAGCTGCCATTTTAATTGCGCCAGCGGCACGACCAAAGGGGGAGCGTCGCGACTCGCGGAAATTCCTTGCCCCGCACCGGCGGCGCGGCTATGGTAGGCCGGTGCCTCGTCGGTATTTGCGCCGGGTGGAAACTTGATCTTCTGGGAGCAGGTTGGCAATGCGAAATGGGTGGGTAGCGAAGGCCGTCGTATTTTTCGTGTTTTCATTGCCCGTGGTCGGCCCCACCGTGACGCGCGCGGGTGATCCCAGCAAGTCCGGTAAGAGTCAAATCCTGTTTGACGGTAAATCGCTTGACGGCTGGAAAAAAACGAAATTTGGTGGTGAAGGGGACGTCGACGTCGAAGACGGCCAGATCATTATGCGAGCTGGTAATCCGCTAACGGGCATCACCTGGACCGGCGATTACCCGCGAGTGAACTACGAAATATCGCTGGAAACGATGCGGGTCGACGGCAGCGACTTCTTTTGCGGACTGACGTTTCCCGTGAGCGACGACCCCTGCACGTTCATCATCGGCGGCTGGGGTGGCGGTGTGATCGGCCTATCGAGCATCGACGGCAGCGACGCGTCTGAGAATGAGACGACTCGCTATCAGGAGTTCAACAACGGCAAGTGGCACAAGGTGAGGGTGCGCGTGACGGATGACAAGATCGAGACTTGGCTGGACGGCAAACAAATGGCCGACATCGACACCAAGGATCGCAGAATCTCCATTCGGCCGGAAGTGGAACTTTCTCGCCCGCTGGGCATTTCCTGCTTCTCGACGACGGCCGCCCTACGAAACATCAAGATCGAACGCTTGGAACAAGCAAAGAGTAGCGCTGACCGTTAGCTGGCAATCGATTGTGCTGATTTGCTGAATGAGCTGCTGGTCTTGGTGCCAAAGGCGCGAATTGCCGTTAGGCAAACGAGAATTACCAAGGCCAACAGAATCGCGTATTCCACCGCAGTGGGGCCGTCTTCCGATCTTAAGAAGCGGGCCGTATGTATCAGCAATCGTCGCATGGGTACCTCACGTGCATCGACGCCCTGGGGTAGCCCCGGATGTTGGCCATCGTACAGTGCATGACCGAAGACCAAGGTTGAGCGACATGCTAACGAAATCTTAGCATCATGCCGTGCTCACAAAGCGAGGATTGGAGCGATCAGGACGCGTGGGCGAGAAAGCCGCGAACGCAAATCCGACGTTTCTCGCAGGACATTGCAGTTGACGCGGTTGTGACGAATGTTCGGCTCTCGGCTGACTAGGAGTTGAAGAAGAACGGTCCCTCCACGACTTGGGGCGCGTGCATCATGTCGGCCACTTTTTGCAGCGTCGCGAGAATTCGCTGCTGCTCGTCGACAGGTAGTGTGACCAATTCCTCGCAGAAACTGTCGCGTAGCAGTTGGGGTGCCTTGGCAACTAACGCTTTACCCTCTTCAGTCACTGTGGCCAACACACTACGGCGATCATCCTCGGAGCGAACTCGCGTGATAAGCCCTCGCTGCTCGAGACGCGTAAGGATTCCGGTCACTGTCGGCTGGCTCAGGTGCAGGGCCGAGGCCAGCGTGCCGGTCGAAACGTTTCTGCCTCCTTGGATCTCGCGGAGAGTGGCCAGTTGAGGAGACGTAAGGCCGTAGTGTTGCAGTAGATGCCGCGACCAAACGTCGATGGCCTGACTGATTCGCCGCAACGACAACACGATTTGATCTTCGAGCGACAACATTAGGTTAGTTCTCCCAGTGGCCCCGTGTGAGCGGGTGGACAGTACCATTACGTGGCCGGCGTCGGCGACAGCGCGTTTCACTCGTTCAACACCTCAAGCAACCGATCGAGGAATGCACGCTGGTCGGGGTGCAATAACTCGCGGGCTCTTTCGAGCGACACGAATTCCACGCGGTCGACCTCCCAGGAAGCACAGTGCGGCGCTTCGAAACCGCATTCAGTGGCAAAGGCATGCACTTGCTTGTGACTCTTCTGGTACGTGATCGACCCCATCGGCCGCAGTTTGCCGACGCGAATTCCGGTCTCTTCCATCGTCTCGCGTCGCGCCGCATCCTCCAACGATTCACCGGAGTCGGGTATGCCCTTGGGAATGCTCCAAGGGGCATGGCGATTATAGTTGCCGGCCGGATGCACGAGGAGTACCTCGATGCCCTCGGCGCCCTGACGGTAGGCAAGGGTTCCGGCCGAGATTTTCATGCGATCTCTCTCCGTGAGAGACTGGCCCCAGTGGAGCTGGGCTTCGCGACAAGCCACGTTTCACCAGGCCGCAAGTGTTTTGCCATTGAAAGACCGAACCGTTTAGCCGTGTCGTCACAATCTAGCAGGGCAAACAGCGTTGGTCCCCAGGAACTTTGGCCAACACCGCTTACTCCCAGGCCGCGAATCGTCTCGACCAACTCCGAAAGTCGAGGGCTGGCGAACGGTCCACCCTGACTGCGCTCAAAGCACATCCCGGCTAGTCGGCCGAACCGAAACATGCTTTCGCTAAAGTCGGAAAACTCGCCCGCTGCGGCTGCCGGTAGAAGCGTCTCTGCTACCTCGGCCCGCAACCGCGAGGTCGTCTCACAGGGAACGGGGGGTAGGGCGCGAAAAGCCCGTTGTTCGGCATCGCCGGCCAGTCCTCGCTCGGCGTTCGGGAATACTAAGACGAATCGCCATGCGGCCGGCAGCTCGACGCGGTGTTCGAGCGGGGCAAGGACCTCGTCTGGCAACTTGCCGCTCTCGACGATCAGACCTCCGCGCAGGAAACCATAGGTGCCAATTGCCGAGCGTGCGCCGCGCCAGTGAGCTTGGCCAGTTCCACAGCGTCCAGCGATGGACCACCTCGATATGCGCTCAAACCGGCGGCCACGGCCAACTCCAATTGCGTACCGGTGCCCAATCCGAGATGCTCCGCCGGCGCGGAAAGAATCTCCAGCCGGCAGGCGGGCGGAGCCGTCAGGTCCCAAGATTCGACCAGTCGCCGGACAACTTTGGGAACACGATGCGCGAGCGGTCCCAGCACCTGAAAACCAGTGGCAGGCGTCACCCGGAGCCGAAGCCCCGGCCGGTCGATCATCAGGCCAACTCCTCCGAACTGGCGCACCTCGGGCCGGCCGAAGGAAAACATGCCGAAATGCAGCCGGCTGTCGGTGGCGATTTCGATGAGCGTGGACATCGGGTTGATTTTACCGCAAGCGGCAGGTCGGCGGCTATTGGCGGCCCGTGGCCTTCAGCGCAAGTCGGTTCCGCACGGTTCGGCCAAGAAAGTCGAACGCCCGCTGCTCTGCCGGACCGCCAGTCTTCTCAATCATGATTCGAAGGCGGTCGAACTCGGCGAGGATCTGATCGCCGGGCAGAAAATCGGTGCGCGTGGCCAGGATGGCCGCCTCGAGTACGGCGTGTTTCGCGCGGTTGAAGCCGAAAAACTCGCGCTGCACTCCAGAGTCGACGACGTTGCAATCAATTTCTGTCCGCTCTCGCGATTCGTCAAGCGACTCGACCCGAAACGCATACCAGCGACACGCACCGGTGAGAATCCGCCCTTCCACCGCTGTGGCCGGCTCCATCGGCGGAAGCGGGTTAGGGACGCCAACTGCGGCCTGGGCCAATAACTCCACGTCGTCGGTGACATGCAACACTCCCTGACCTGTGCGTTTCAAGTTCCGGTAAGTCGTCGACGTTGGGTAGGGCCGCAATACAAATCGAGTGAGCGGCAGTTCGACACGAGGTCCCATCGGCGAGATGTTCACCGAACCATCGGAGGAAAGCGTCGTTACCAGGCCCTCTAGAATCACGAGATGCACCTTGTCGAAATCGGAAAGTCAAAAGGTGACTGGGAGTGTCGGCAGAGGCGGCGCGATCGAGGTAGCGACCTTCTCGCTTTCCATGGCGGGAACATCGACCGGCAGTGCAATGTTGGCAATTTTTAAAAATGCCGCAAGTAAATCGTACCCGGCATCGGTCAGAATCGACTCGGGATGAAATTGCAGGCCGACAATGGGCAGCGACTTGTGCGCGAGGCCCATGATCGTTCCGTCGGCAGTCCATGCCGTTACCTCAAGTTCCCGTGGCAGGCTTTCGTGCTCGACGACCAGGGAATGGTACCGGCAGGCAACCAGCGGCGAAGGCAGGTTCGCAAAAACGCTTTGACGGTTGTGCATGATCGGCGATGTGCGGCCGTGGACGGGTTCCGACGCCCGGACCACGCGTCCGCCGAAGGCCGCACCAATGGTTTGATGCCCCAGGCAAATCCCCAAAATGGGCACGCGGCCCGCCAGTTGGCGAACGACTTCCAGCGAACAGCCGGCTTCACTCGGTGTACACGGCCCAGGCGAAAGGACGACAGCGTCCGGCCGCTGTGCCGCGATTTGTTCGGGCGTCGTCGCGTCATTCCGCACGACGTGAGTGCATTGACCCAGCCGCTCGAAATAGCGGGCCAGATTGAAGACGAAGCTGTCGTAGTTGTCGACCAGGACGATCATTGCAGAGCCGAAATCAGGCCGATGGCCTTGTGCCAGGTTTCTTCGTATTCACGTTGGGGGACCGATTGCGCCACGATACCACCACCAACGGACGCCTGCCACCAGCCTCCGCTGGCCGTGATGGTGCGAATCAGAATGCTGGTGTCCAGCGTGCCGTCGAAGCCGAGATAGCCAAGCGAGCCGCAATAGGCGCCGCGAGCCGTGGGTTCAAGCTCGGCAATGATTTCCATCGCGCGAACTTTGGGAGTCCCGGTAATCGATCCTCCAGGAAATGCCGCTCGCAAAAGGTCGAGTGCAGTGTGGTCTGTAGACAACGTCCCCCGCACAGCCGAGACGAGATGCTGAACGAATTCGTAGCTTTCCAATCGACACAGTTCACTGACGCGAACCGAGTCAGGCGTGCAAACTCGCGACAAGTCGTTGCGCAATAAGTCGACGATCATCACGTTTTCGGCACGGTCTTTTTCGCTTGCCAACAGCTCATCGCCAGCGAATAAATCGGCCTCGGGACGAGCCATGCGGCTGCGCGTGCCTTTGATGGGTCGAGCCTCGACCTCACCGTCTCGCACTTGTAGAAACCGCTCCGGCGAGGCGCTGGCAATTTGAGTGTGTCCTAAATCGAAGTAGCCGGCAAAGGTCGCAGCATTGCGACACCGCAGTCGCAGATAGAGGTGTGCGGCTTCGGCGTTGGCTGGGTAAAGCAGCCTTTGAGCGATGTTGACCTGAAAGATGTCACCGTCGTAAATGTACTGAATGGCCCGACGGATCGCTGCCACATAGGTTTCGGCCGACATGTTGCTGGTCATTCCAGCAGGGCCCGCAACTGGGTACTGAGGCGCGAGGTCGGTCAGCGGAACGCGGTCGACCAGCGGAGTTGGGCGGACAGGCGATGCCGCTGTATCGCTGAGCCAGCCGCGGAATTCGGCCAAACGGTCCGCGGCTCGCCGCCGACGCTCCTTGGTTTCGGTTTCAGGGAAGCCTTGCGAAATAATCCACGCCTGACGTTCAACGTGATCCACTGCCAGGACTACGTCATATAGTCCGACGGCCAACGCCGGCGTTTTAAATTCATCAAATGCCGGCGATGGCAGCCGTTCCAGCGAGCGTCCCAGGTCGTAGCCGAGCAGCCCGGCTGCGCCTCCCTGAAATGGCGGCAGGCCTGGGAGCGTGGGCGACTTGAACCGTCCGAGTCGGCCCTCGAATTGTCGCATTGCGTCGCTGCCGTCGGCGGGGATTTCCAAATATTCGAACGGATCGGCCGTCAGGAATGAGTACCGCCCCAACGTTGGGTGACGCCGCGCGCTGTCGAGAAACAGGACGTGCGGCCGGTGTGCCAGTTGCGCGAATGCCTGTTCGAGATCGACGTCCGGATCCCAGGTCTCGACCAGGGTATCGCAATCGGCGGACGGGAATTCGCATGGTTCGAGTTTCACGTCTTGTTGCCTTCCGGGGAGATGCCTCCGGTTGACGACCGATGATGGTTTTTGGAGGTCCGAGTGAGTCGATGAAACTGTTCGCTCTGGGTCAAGAAGCCCCAATCCAATGCTTCGTCCTGGTTGTATTCCTTGCCGAGCGTGAGAGCCGTGGCCGCCTTGGCAAGTTCATATCCCAGGTAGAAGGCATGCGAAGCGTCGAGCGGTTGCGCCGCGGCGACGCGAATTTGTTCGAAAAGCAGAAACGGATCCTCATCGCTCAAGTGCTGTCCGGCCGTAATCGCGTGAAGCCGCCCGGATTCGGCAAATAGGCGATAGTTGTGGTCCTTGAGCTGTTCGGCAAGTCGATCGAGATCTTCGGCGTTGTGGCCCAACACCTCGGAGTCACGCAGCACGACAAGCCGCGGCTCAAGACGTTTAGGTAATGTGCGATGACCAACGGCATAGTACACGAGCCGCCGGGCCAAGTCGCACTCGCGAACGCTGCTTCGAGCCCAGTTAATAACCTGCGTGGTCAACACGCTGTGAACGCCGAGCTCTTGAGCGAAGCCCAACAACAATACATTGATCGGCGCCGAATCGGCATCGGTTAGCTCCGTCAGGTTGCCGATTCCCATCAGCATCTCGGCATCGGGATAGCGGCGACGTGTTTCCAGGTATCGTCCCAAACTGCCGGCAAATCCGAATCCGATCGGCTCTAAAATCGGGTCGATCCGCAGCCGCACGCCGTGGCTGGCCAGGTAGTCAACGGTCTCGTCGAGTGTATCAAGTTGCGAGGGGTCGTCCGGCACGGCCACGACCTCGCACCCCCAGTCCTTGGCCGCCTCTCGGTTATGGCTGTTGACGCTCAAGACTAGCTCGGCGCCAGCGTGTACCGCCGGCCCAATCTCCAGAGGGTTCATGCTATCGATGGACACCCGATGCCCTTCGGCGATCAGCGCCGAAACAACCTGCCCGACGGCGGCCCAGGGTTCACCCGGGTCGCAACCGACATCAATCAGGTCCGCGCCATCGGCATTGAGTCGCGCGGCTTCGGCCAGAATATCACTTAAAGCCAGCCGGGGCGCATGGTTGATTTCGGCCAGGATTTCAATGTCGTAGGCGCCGTAGTCGGTGTCAGCAGTCTGGTGGCCAAAGAACTCCGGCAATCTGCGCAGGTCGCGTGGCCCCCGTTCAATGGGAACCCCGGCAACCTGTTCGATCGTAGTCAATTCCCCCTGGCAGTATCCCGGCAGAATGACGCGGTCGGCGTCTGGTGGTATCTGTAGCCGCGGGGCGATCCAGTCAGTGGTGAGTAGCGCGGCGACGGTAATGCCCAGCACGTCGATCGAGTATTCGAAGCCGACACGTGGAGCCAGAGCGGCCAACACCGCGCGAAGCGAATGCTCGGCCAGACGACCGGTGACAAAATGGATATGTTCGCTCATGAGTGCTTGCCGCGGTCACGAATGTTTGAATCCACCGTTGACCGGAATAGTCTGCCCGGTGATAAAGTCCGCGTCGGCAGACGTCAGAAAGCGGACTGCAGCGGCAACGTCTTCGGGCTTTCCCCAACGGGCAAGAAGCGCCTCTCCGACGGCGCGACTTTGCCAATCCTCGGAGGCGTTTTCGCCCCACTTGGTTTTGATCCAGCCGGGGGCAACGCAGTTGACGCGTACTTGCGGCGCTAGCGAGCGCGCCAGGCTCCGCGTGAAGGCCATCACCGCACCCTTCGCGGCGGCAAACAGTTCGCCGCTGTCGCCAGCCATGCCAAAATCGACTTGATCCCAGCCGATATTCAATATCGTGCCAGAACCTCGAGCCTTCATCCGTGCACCGATCTCGCGCGACAGCGCCATCGTTGCGGCGACGTCTACCCGCCAGAGCTCGTCAAGTTTACGCTGGAATGGCCATTTGGCCGCCGGACCGGTGAGGACGTCGACTCCTGCGTTATTCACCCAAATGTCCACTCCGTTGTAGAAATTCCAGGATTGTTCGACCAGTTTGTCGTGCTGTGCGGGGTCGGCCAGATCGCAAATGATGATGTGCGCCGTCGCTCCCAATTTGCGTGCTGCCGCAGCGACTTCTTCGGTCCCTGTCCGATTGCTACGGGCGTGTACGACGACGTTCGAGCCCGCTTCCGCCAGAGCCAGGGCGACGGCCCTGCCAATTCCGCTCGAGGAACCAGTAATGACCGCCATTCGCGGTTTTGAGGACATAAAAAAACGCTCGTGAAACGCAGGAATGGTCAACAGCCACCTGAAGTTTGGTTTTAGCCCCGCTGGGGGCGGTCCACAAGGCAATTGGCCGAGTAAGGGGGGTGGAAAAAGACGGGTAAGTTTTCTGGCGCCTTTTGAGTATGATAGTCAGAAGCAGCCCGCCGTATGGCATGAGCGTGCCAAACGTCATTTCTCTCTTCTTCCTCTGAATCTTCCGATGGCCAGCACCCTTCGGGATCGTTTTGGGCAATTTACCGTTGCGTTCCGCGGTTACAACATCGCGAATTTGGGACGTACGCGCGAGTTGCTTGCGCACCCCCGATTTGGTCCGACCGTTGAACGCTACCTGGGCGAAGCCAGCCATATCTGCGCCGACGCCGTGCGGCAGCGCGTGGATCTGATTGCCCGCGTGAGGGAAAACCGCGAAACCGACTTGGAGAGCTACCACGAGGCGATTGCGCTGATCGTGGCCGTCTCGCTAGCGCAAGTGGAGATCCTCGAGGAATTTTTTGGCGTCGAGTACCGAAACGCGCGGATGGTATTTGGTTACAGCTTGGGCGAACTGACGGCCGTGATTGCCTCGGGTGTGTTCGAAATGCAGCACGCGCTCAAGCTGCCGCTGGCCGTTGCCGCCGACTGCGTGGCGCTCGCCGAGAACGTCACGATGGGCGTCTTGTTCTCTCGCGGGCCGGTGCTCGATTTTGACGACGTCAAGCGTCTCTGTTTGCACATCAACAATGAGGGCGCTGGCGTCATTGGCATCTCATCGTTTCTGGCGCCGAACACGGTGTTGCTGCTTGGGCAATACGAGACTGTCGACCGCTTTGGAAAGCTGATGCACGACGTCTTTCCCAAACGCGTCTATCTGCGGAAGAATAGCGATAAGTGGCCGCCGGTACATACGCCACTGGTATGGCAAAAGAATATTACCAATCGCGTCGGTGTGCTTGCGCACACATTGCCCGGCGGGTTTACCAAGCCGAATCCGCCAGTGTTCTCGCTGGTAACGGGCAAGGCAAACTACAACGATTTCAACGCCCGCGAGATCCTGATGCAGTGGATTGACCATCCGCAGCGACTGTGGGAGGCAGTGTACGAAACGCTGGCTTGCGGGACGGAAACCGTGATCCACGTCGGGCCCGGGCCGAACCTTGTGCCGGCCACGTTCCAGCGGTTGCGCGACAACGTGCAGGCCCAACTTACCGGTAACTCCCTGAACAAACTCGGCCTGAGGGCCATGGCTCGGGCGGTACGACGTCCCTGGCTCACGGCGGTGTTGCCTTCGCGAACCGCGTTGTTGCGCGCACCGGCCGTCGAGCACATCATTCTCGAGGACTGGTTGCTTGAGCATCCTCTGCCCACCACCGTACAAGTGAGCACCAACGGCTCTCCGTCCGTTTCGATGCCCAGTGAGAGCGAGCCCAGTCAGAGCGAAGCGGCCGGCAATTCGTAGCAGGCGACTTCCCGTTCGGTGCGCACGACCAGCCTTCGGCCGCTCAGTGCCGGATAGTTCCAGCTTTGGCCGTCGACCACGGCTAGGCGCGTGAGCTCGGTGTACTTTTTGGGCGAGGCCTCGACCAGCGCGACTTGGCCATCCTCGGATTGCACGAGCAGCAAATCGCCCACCAGCAGCACTTGCCCGTGACCGAATCGCGATCGCTTCCACTTCTTCTTACCCGTGGCGACGTCGATGCAGCAGAGTGTCCCCTCGTCGAGACCGTACGCGTAACCGTCGCGGATGACCGCGTTGGTCATCTTGGTCTTGAGATTGTTGGTCTTCCACAGCGCTTCAACCGACCAGGCGTCACCATTGCGCTTGATCTGCCACAACGTGCTGCCGACGCCGTAGCCTTTGGTGAGCAGGATCCGATCATCGCCAACCGCGATCGGTTGCGCGACGTTGGGTGACGCGATGCCTTGTTCCGGCCAAACGTGTTCCCAGAGAATGTGCCCGTCGGACGGGTCGTGACCACTGGTCATTGTCTGGTTGACCATCACGATCTGCGGCTGGCCGCAGAGCGTCATCAGCGTGGGTGAGGCGTAGGATGATGCGTCGTCACCGGCGCTCCAAACCAGTTTACCGTCATCTTTGTTGTAGGCGACAAGCGACTTCCCTCCTGGGCCACCTGCGCTGACGATGACCAAGTCGTTGTAGATCAGCGGCGAACAGCTTTTGCCCCACTGAGGCTGCTTGGCGCCATTCTCGTTGACGATGTCGTGCTGCCAGATAAGTTTCCCCGTGGCGCCGTCGAGGCACACCAGGTTACCGAGCGCTCCCAGGGCATAAACCTTGCCCTCGTCAATCGTGGGTGTGGCACGCGGTCCGATGCCAGCAATCACCTCGTGAAAACGGACTGGTGTGGCATGCGCCCACTGCAGCTTGCCGTTGTCCAAGTCGTAGCACGTGACGAGTTCTTCTTCGCCGCGCTGCTCTTGCGTTACGCCGTAGTGGCCGACGATCGCAACGCTCGACCAGCCGGCACCGATCGGCTCGCGCCAGAGAAGCTTTGGCTTGGATTCGGACCAGTCGTGCGCCAGGTTCGCGTCGGGCAACGATGCCAGACGATTCGGCCCGAGAAACTGCGGCCAGTCATGCTGCGTGGTTTCTAGCAAGTTCACGTCCGAATTCTTGGCGACCTCGCTGGCGGCGTCTGGCAGCGTCTCGTCGATTGCCGGTGACCAGGCCCACTTCAGACGAAAGTGAATGTCGCCGGTGACGCCTTGCACGCGGACCGTCGCGGCGATGACCAACAGCAGCACTATCCCAATGACACCGACGCGGCGACGAAGCGTTGGTGCCGCCGGCGCCAGAAACACGAACCAGAGAAAGATCAGAATCGTTCCCAGGCCGACGATCGAGAATTTTGTGAGGAACGCCTCGGCCGGTGGCACGATCTCCGCGTTTTCGAGGTACTGCGCGGCTCCCAGACCCATGGCTTCCAGGACGATAATGCCCAGCGACAACCAGCGGCGCGTGCGAGCCCAACGTGGCGCGTCCGCAGGGGAGGCCTCTGGGGACACATGTGGAATTTCGTCGTTCATGATTGGGTTCCACCCGTTTATTGGGGGAGAGGATTCTCACCCGGAGTCGCTCAATCCGTCGCCAGCGATTTTAAATAGGCATGCAAGTCGGCCAATTGTTCGTCGGAGAGCGAGTCCAACAGGCCCGTTGGCATCAATGACTGGTTGCTGGGACGCATCGATTCGGTTTCCGTGTTGGTGATCCGGACCGTGATATCCGGCCCCGTTTGCAGCAACGTGCTTTCGGGCGATTCGTAGACAACAAGCCCATGATACACCTGTCCGGACTTTGTGGCGATAAGCGTGGTGAAGTAGGCAGGTGAGACTTCGAGATTGGGATCAATGATGGCTGTGAAGAGATCGTCGCGCGACATTCGCGACACCGCGCCTCGCAGTTCGGGTCCCAAGTGGCCGCTCACCTGGTGACAGCGATGGCAGGAGCGAAGCTCAAACACGCGGCGGCCGGCGCGAACGTCGCCAGAACCCCAATCAACCGCCGCCAATCGCTTCCGCCAACTGGTGACGTCGGTTCCGCTGGTGGCATTCAAGTTGGCGTACTCGGCCGGATAATACTCGGCAAATAACTGATACCAGCCCTGCCAAAGCCGGGCAGGATCTGGATCCCAATCCACATCAGCGCCGTCCTCGGTCCAGAATTCCAGTAGTCGTATCAAGGAAGTCCGCGGTTCCATTTGCTTGTCGAGCGAACAGGACTGCTTCAGGGCACGAAGCGCCGCGGCCATTTCCTCGGGAGTGTTCCGGATGCCCAGCGCAACCAGCGCGTGGGCCACTTGCTCGACCACTGCTGGCTGGGGTGACGCGAGCGACGCGATGAACTTCTCTCGATCGGCCGCTTGAGGATTCTTGGCCAGCACTAGAATGATCGAGTCGCGCAGGCGCCGAGTTCCCACTGTGGTCGCAATAGCGCGGCCGCTTCGTCGTCTGACAGGCGTCCGGCGAGGGCAACCATTTCCGCAGTCGGTTCGCGCTGTGCCTGAAGCGTGGCGGCCCACAACGTGCGAGTCGCGGCGTCCCGAATTTCCGGCGGCAGGTCCTCGATGAACAGAGCATGTTCGACGTTATTCAATCGTTTGCTGGTAGCCACACTTTGCGCGAGCAGCGGATCGCGACGACAGAGTCGCTCGAATGTTTCGGCGACGCGAAACGGCCAATTGCGGCTTGCAAATTGTCCGGCCGCCGCGAGCTTCGAATTCAGGCTCAGCAGGCAGTTTGTCGTGGCGTCTGTAAATGCCCTGTCGCGATGGTCGGGAAGGAGCGACGCGACGATCAGATAGTGCACGTCGTCTTCCACCGAGCTGTCGGTCGTCCACTTCGCGGCGATCGCCGGAAGTAGCCCGTCCTGTTCGGCGGCCAGCATGCCGAGGAGCCGGGCCAATTCCCGGTCCAGTTCGGCTTCGCCACTGGGAAATGTCCCAGCTACGCGAGCGACCAACCTGTGGTGATGGGATGAAGCGAGTGCGTTGGCCGCATTGGCGACATAACCACCATAGACTTCAGCCTGACCATCCGGCAAGCGGACGTCCCCCAAGCGGATTTGCAATAGCCGCACGGCTTCGAGTCGAAGCGGCAATTCCGCCTGCGGATCGGCAACGACATTTGCACAGAACGTCAGTTGGTCCGCTTCAAACGACGGCAACGTAATTTCGGCGCCTTTGGAAAGGCCTATCCAAAGCTCGGCTAGTCGCAAGCGTGTCGCATCGGAACCGATTCGTATACGAGAGGCAAACTCCTGATAGCTCGCCGCGCCCACGCCACGCGCGACGTCGATCGCCGCTGCCCGAATGCGGCGTAACGGTTGATTCAAGCCGCGAGCCCAGGCGGGCTGAGTCGTCCAATCGGGGGCGATCTTCGGAAATGTTGCCAGCGTTTCCCAGGCTGCGCGTTGTGCCCAGGGCGATTCGTCGTCGGTCAGTCCCGCCACCAACTGTGCCATGTTGGCCGAAAACGGCCCCCTCCCGATCGCCCAAGCGACTCTGGCTCGCACCCAGTCGTCTTTCGCACCGGCGGCAGTCGCCGCCGTTTGAGGATCGAGCCCGCCGTAGACCTCCACCAGAACTTCGGCGGCGCGCATGCGCGATGCGCTTTGCAATTGCTCATCGCAGAGGGCTTCGGCGAACGCGTCGTAGCCCAGTTCGTGCGCGGCTGGCACCCAGTGATTCCGCGACCAACTCGACAGCGGCTGATCGGCCGTTAGTACACCCGTTAACGGATCGCCGCTCGTCGGCTCGACTTTGCTGCCCCGATAGCTCACGCGAAACACGCTGCCCCGCGTGCGCCGGCCACCGATGGCGACGAACAGGTCTCCGTCGGGCCCAACCGCCAGATCGCACGGCGCGAATCCGACGTCGCCCGTCGTTTCCATGAACGTTTCAAGCGATGCACCACACGAGGCCCCGTCAGCCTGCAACGGAAAGTAATATACGCGGCCGAACGTCCAGCACGCGGAAAACACGCCGCCATGATAGTGTTCCGGGAACTGTCGATGACGGTACACGGCCAAGCCGGTAGGCGAGCCGCGGCCGATTTCGGCGGCACGTTCAACGTTGTCGAAGAACGATTCGGGCCGGTTCCATGACTGGGTCCAGCCTTTGAGCAGCCAACCGTGCTCCTGGCCCTGCGCCACGTCGAATAGCCGAGTCGGAGCGTACCACGGCAGGTGATGATCGCGCTCGCCGTCCGAGTCGACCGTCAGCACGTGCCCTTGGGCGTCGATGTCGAGGTCGTAGGGATTGCGGAAACCGTGCGCGTAGACGTCGAGCACTTGCCCCTCGGCCGAGAATCGAACCACGCCGCCAGAGCGCGGATGTTTCACCGGGGAAGTCGCGGTGGCGACGTGCTCGGTTGAAATCCCGGCGTCGTTGCCGCAGATCAGGTAGTAGCAGCCGTCCGGCCCGCGGATGACGCCGTTGGCGCCGTGCTCGGGATGACGCAGGCGGGCCCAAACTTCAGGCGGACCGTCAGCGACACCGTTGTCATCCTGGTCGCGCATTCGCAGCAGGCCGTTGTCGCCGGTACAGATTAGATCGGGGCCGTCGAAGTACATCCCGTGCGCGCCGCTCTCAGGCAATTCTGAGTAGAGCGTGCTGCGGTCAGCTCGTCCGTCGCCGTCAGAATCGTGCAAGATCTTGACGTAACCAGCGCCGGCCACCACCACGCGACCGTGGGCGTCGACCGTCATGCAATAGATGTCGTGGGCCAAGGTGTCGTCGGCATAGAGCGCGACGTCAAATCCCTCGGGCACGCGCACGCCAAGGTCTTCGCCGTGTGCACTGGCGAGCGCAATGAACGATCCCAAGACGAAACTAAAGAGCGAACGTGGCATCGGCAAGAACTCGCAAACAGGGCATGTAAGTGCGCGGAGCGACCGTGACGCACGGCGACGACCAGTCACACATTCATGCTAGCCACATGCCGAGATGGTCACAACCGCTCGGCGCCTTGAAGAATTCGGCCTGCGGTTCCGTCGCATGGATGCAATGGCGAAATGGCCGCGCGGGGCGTAGTTCTTCGTTTTCCTGCAGAGAGTTGCACGGGCCTGATTGACGTAGGCCGCGTTGGCAGTTTTCAAGGGACGATTACAGCGGTCCGCCGAAGCCAACACCCCAACCGAAGCCGCGTCGTGGATAGGGTCGGTAGTAATACGGCGGAGGATAATACATCGGCGCCGGCACAATGTAGGGCTGTTCCACTAAAACGGGCGCCCCGTAGGCCGCAGATGCTGCTGCCGGCGGCGGCGCCTGCATGGCTTGTACGACTCGTGGACTGATGCCTTGTTGTTGCAGCAGAATCAGGTCCGGAGCTTGCAGCGGCGCGGCCATGCCATGTGTTTGGATGTGCGTTATCATCACCTCTTCCGAAACACCGGCGCGGGTCATCGCCACGACGTCGTTGATCGAGACCGCGCCAGCGACCGGACGTCCCAGGCGAGCTTCGATTTCCGCGCGGTTGCGAGCTTCAATCTCATCGAGACTGCCGCCGACCGCAGCGCCGCTGAGCGCCTCCAACCCCCGCACCCACGGCCGCGCCAGCCCCGGTGTTGCCCACCGCGTTTCCGACAAGGGCACCCAGCCCGGCTCCGGTCAATCCGCCGACCAGAGCGCCCTGATCCGAACGATAGGGCGAGTTGCAGCCGCTGGCGAAAATGGTGATGGCAATGACGAATAGCAGAACCGAATCACGGCAGCGTGACGAATATTCGAACGTCATGGTGTGGAACCTATTGCGGGGACCTTCGCGCGGCCCAGTTGCCGCGGTGGGAACGTTAGGGCAGGGGCGGAATGGTCGGAGAAATCGACCGGTGCGTCAAGAGAAACTACGATGTCCAGCGAGTTCGGCAATGCGATTGCCGCGCCGGCTGCTAGCAAGCCTGGTAGCCACGTTCGTCGAACGGTTCAGGACGCGGGATGCGCCGTTCGCCAGGCGGTCCACTTCTTGAGTGCCGCGTCGCGAGCCTCGGCATCGCTGAAGCCCAGCGTACCGATTTGAAACACCGTGGGGCCAAACTCCTGCACGTTGCGGTAGCCATATTCGCGTAGATCCTGGCCGGTCATGTGGAGCATGGCGGCCAGCGCGATGTCACGGATCTGCAGTTCCACCTGGCGTGGCGGATCGTCAATCTGCACCATGCCACAACTGGTGGAGTCTTCCAACAGCGGCTCGATGCGTCCCAGGTCGTCGCGGTCGCCAAAACGCCCGATCATCAGGATCGAAATCTGCCGCGAGGCCAACGCGCTCTCCTTTTCGCCCAGCACACGGGTCGCGATCGCGAGCGTTTCATCTTTCAACTCGAGCTGTGCGGCAAGCGTGAGATTCTGATTGGTCATCGACGGGGTCGTGTCCTTGGCAATCCACCGCCCAACCAGTTTCTTCAGGATCGTCGGCCATTCGGGTGAGTTGTGGTTGCGGTGGTAAGTCGACTGCACAACGAATGGAAAGATGTGTAGACAACCGTCCTCGTCCACTCGGATGTCGTCGGCTCCGGCAACAAACAGCAGGCTGGCCAACGTTCCCAGGTGCATCAGCGACTCACGCTGGCCGTCGAGGATCTGGCGAGTTCGCTCGTTGATGGCCGCGCTGCCCGCCAGCGGACTTTCGGCGAACGCTTCGAGCAGGTCTGGTTCGGCACGCTGCATTTCGACGAACAACTGCCGCGCTAGGCGGCTGTTGCCGAATTCGGCCGAGAACCGTTCCCAACCCGGTAAGGCCGTGCTCTGGCTGCCGTCGAAGTCGGCGGCAAAAGCTTCCAGCCGCTGTTGAAAATCTGACTCGATGACCGTTGTCAAAATGGAACGGGCACGCAGACGCACCTCGGCATCGGGCGATTTTAACGCTCGCTCAAGGGCGTCATGAGTCGCAATTCCCAGATGGATCAAATTGCGAGTGGCCTGCTCGCGGGTGGAGAACTTGCCGGAGCCAAGGTCGCGTACGAGGGAGTCGATCATTTGGGGTGAGACCGCCGGCGGAACCGCCTGGGCTACTGGCGGTGGATTACCGCCAAGGGCTGGAGAATTGCCCAGAAAGAAAACGGCGACCGCCGCGAGACCGAATGTTCCTCGAAATTGCATCGACAGAAGCCTCCCTCAGGCCGCCTGAAAGCCTGGAGCCATTACCTCTATTGTACTGGCGAGGAGTTCCGGGAGTCCAGTTCGGCTTGGCCGTCCTCGGCTATTCACACGGTCTGCGGCGTCCGCACCCACGCGCAGCTTGCGGTGTTCGGCCAGAGACGATAGAATACCGCCTGGGATTTGCGGCCGCTTGCAGCCTGACTGCTAAAGTGCCATCGCCCTCGCCGATATCCATCGGTAGGACGATCTCAACTTTGAACAAGTGAGCCGCGACTGCGTGGGGCAGGGTCGCGGCTTTTTTGTTGCCCGACCTGTTCGCCCGCTGCGTGTGAGGTCGCGGTTGGTCTGGTTGCGGCGAGGTTTCCTTCGCCACGTCGTGTCGGCGCGTGGGTCTCGTGTCCGTTTTGCGCGAACCGTCCGTTTCAGAAAGGCACCTTCAGGCGCCATGAGCGAAAAAGACCAACAGACACTTGCATGCGATCCAGCCGGTGGCTCCACCTTGGCAGTACACGCCGGCGAAGATCGTCAGAAAGTTGCCCACTCGATTACTGACCCGATTTTTTGCGCCTCGACCTTTACCTTTCCCAGCACGGCTGCGGTGATTCAATTCATCGAGCAAAAGGAGCCGCGCGAGGAGTACGGTCGCTACGGCAACCCCAGCGAACGCGTTGTCGAACGCAAACTGGCCGCGCTGGAAGGGGGAGAAGTAGCCGTGTTATTCTCAAGCGGCATGGCAGCCGTGGTGGGCTTGTTATTGGCCAAGCTCAACGCCGGCGACGAAGTCGTCTTCTTCAACGAGTGTTACCACCGCACGCGCGAATTCTGTTCCAAGCATCTCTCGCGGTTCGGCGTGAAAACCCGCGAGGTACCGGCCGGCGACTATGCCGCGATGGAAGCCGCCATCAACAAAAAAACCCGGTTGCTCGTGAGTGAATCGCCGACCAATCCGCATTTGAGCGTGGTCGATCTGGAACGCTTCGCCGCATTAGGTGAAAAGCACGGGGTGGAAACGCTTATCGACGCCACGCTCGGCACGCCTTATAACGTGCAGCCGATCGCCGCCGGCATCGACTATGTGTTGCATTCAGCTACGAAATACCTGGGTGGACACAACGATCTTCTGGCCGGCGTGATCGTTGGTTCCAGCGAAAAGCTAGAGCCCGTGCGGAAACTCCGCGGTATCACCGGCGCGGTCAACGGGCCCCACAACGTCTACTTGCTCGAGCGGGGTTTAAAGACTTTCGAACTTCGGATGCAACGGCACAATGCCAACGGTCAGGCCGTGGCCGAGTTTCTCGACTCGCATCCGCGCATCGAGCGGGTCTACTATCCGGGACTCCCTTCGCACCCATACTACGAGGTTGCCAAGCGTACCATGCGCGGCTTCGGTGGCCTGGTCACCTTCTTGGTCAAGGACGCCGATTGGCGGCAGACCGCGGCCGTGGTCGACGCGGTGAGGATTCCGCGGATCGCTCCCAGCCTGGGCGGCGTCGAGTCGCTTATCGAACAGCCGCTGGTGATGAGCTATTATGAGGTTCCGCCCGAGGAGCGCAAGCGATTCGGAATTCCCGACAACATGATCCGGCTTTCCTGCGGGATCGAGAATTCCGAGGATCTGGTGGCTGATCTCAAGCAGGCGCTCGACGGCTAGCGCCGGACGCAGTCGAGAGCCAACCGGAATTTTTGTTTAGGAATCAAGCGGGAAGTTTTCATGCAATTTCGTACGCGCGCGATTCACGTCGGTAGTGAGCCCGAGCCGAAAACTGGCGCCGTCGTCAGGCCGATTCACCTTGCCGCCACATATGTGCAGGCAAAGGCCGGCGAACCACAGGAGTTCGATTACTCGCGGAGCGGGAATCCGACCCGCAAGGCATTCGAACAAACTCTGGCGGCACTGGAAGGCGGCAAGCACGCGCTGGCGTTTGCCTCGGGCATGGCTGCCACGACTTGCGCGGTGATGAGTCTCTCGAGCGGCGACCACATCGTCGCCGGTAGCGACATCTATGGTGGCACCTACCGGCTACTGCATAAAGTGCTGGATCGATTCGGTGTTGAAGTAGCGCTCGTACGTACCGGCGATTTGCAAGCGGTTGAAGCCGCTATCACGCCCCAAACGAAGCTGATATGGATCGAATCGCCTGGGAACCCGCTGATGTCGATCACCGACATCGCGGCCTCCGCCGAGATCGCCCGGCGGCATGGCGCGCTGCTGGCCGTGGACAATACGTTCGCCACGCCGGCGCTTACCCGCCCCTTGGAACTGGGGGCTGACATCGTGATGCACTCGGCCACCAAATACATTGGCGGCCACAGTGACGTGCTCGGTGGAGCCCTCGTCGTCAAGGACAAGGAACTCTTTGACCGTCTGTACTTCGTGCAGAATGCCACGGGTCCGGTCATGGGCCCCTTGGAATCGTATCTCTGTTCGCGGGGACTAAAAACGCTGGAATTGCGTATCCGCGAACAGTCTCGTATCGCGTCCCAACTTGCTGATTGGCTGGCGGCCGATTCACGAATCGCCAGGGTCAACTACCCGGGCCGGCCCGACCATCCCGGACACGAGATCGCCCGGCGGCAAATGGACGGGGCGTTTGGCGCCATGTTGAGTTTCGAGATCGTCGGAGACTTTTCGGCAGCCAAGCGAGTCGTCGAATCGACGAGGCTGTTTAGCCTGGCCGTCAGCCTAGGGGCGGTCGAGTCGCTGATCGAGCAGCCAGCATCGATGTCGCATGCCAGCTATCAGCGCGAAGATCGCCTGGCAAACGGGATCACGGATGGCCTGATTCGCGCGTCGGTTGGGCTCGAAGCATTCGAAGACCTGCGCGACGACTTGGATCAGGCGCTGGCCCGGGCGAGGTAGATGGCCCGCTGCAAGGGGCGAAGTTCACAATGCCCCGGTTGCGCCGCTGGCGTTGCCAGCACTTTAAAGCCCGGTGGCTTGGGGGAACTTTTCTGGTTTTGTGAGAAGTTCCAACTGCGCGGTTCCGATAAGTAGCCGTGAGTCTGTGGGCGCCATGTCGGCGTCCCCATGGGTCCAAGGGGGGAGCCATGCGAAAAACAGGTTGGCCGCGATGCGTTTGCAATTCGTCAGGTGCCTGGCCGGCGCTTGTACTCTGATTTGCCTGGGAATGCTCTGCCAGGCTGCGCGCGCCAAACCTTCCACTACCAAGCCGAACCTCGGGCTGGCGGCGCAGAGTTTAGCTATGCAGACGCCGATCCGGCACCGCGCATGGCGTCGCCTGATCATGCGGCACTGCGCCGGATGTCGTCCAATCAGGTCGGAACCTCTTCGCAGCGTCCGCTTGGGCCGCGCGTCTCGGATCATCGGCGCGACGATCAATTCGCTCGCGACACTCGCTTAACCTCAAGTAACCGTTTCCTGCGACCTGCGATCGCCACCGAACCCGTTGCGCCAGGACAGCCACTCGATCCGTTCGCCGATGAATTGCCGCCTGGCGGGCCGGTCGATGGCGACTTCGGTACATACGACCAATACGATGACCGGGGCCAACCGCTCGAACCGGAAGTCATGAACGAGCCGTTCCTGCAGTCGCCTCACAACGAGTATTTTCCAGAAGGTTACTGCACGGGCGGTGATTATTGCGACGGCAACTACTGCCTGTTGCGGCGCTGGTGGCAGCACGTCACTTGCCTGCGACGCCATGGTGCCTACTGCGAAAACTTTCACGTCTACTTCGGCAAGCAGGGTTTCCGAGGTCCCGTCGATCAAGGGGTCAACGGTGACTTCGGCTATCACGGCGGCGGGAATTGGGCCATGCCGTTACTCGAAGCTCGTGGCATCGGCTACCAAATCGGTCTCAACTACCTCGGCAGCGACTTTGCCGGACGTAGTGGCCCGCTTGGTCACCGGCGTGCTCAGTTGTTCGCCACGACCGGCGTCTTTCGTCGCGCTTTGTGTGGTACCGGGTTTCAGGGCGGGGCCGTGCTCGATTACTTGCACGACGACTATTACGTTACGATGGATCTGACGCAGGTGCGGGCTGAAATCAGTTACCAATACCACTATCACGAAGTCGGCTTTTGGGGGGCCTTTCAGGGCAACACCAGCAACGAGTGGGGACAAATCCCTGGACAAGCCCGCCAACTCTACAGTTTTCAGGCGAACTCGCAATACAATATTTTCTATCGTTACGAGATGCCAAACGGCACTGTCGCCCGAACCTGGGCCGGCATGACAGCCTACGGTGATGGGATTTTCGGCAGCGATACGACCGTGCGAATTTCAAACAAAATGGGGCTGATGGCCAGCTACAATTTCTTGGTTCCGCGGAGTGATCCCAACGTCTCGAATAACACGAAGGAAGCCTGGAACGTGACCTTTAGCGTCGTATGGTATCCGGGATACAACCGCTGCGACAGTTGGAAGAATCCGTATCGACCGCTGTTCTACACGGCGAATAACGGTTGGTTCTTCGTCCGCCAGGCAAACTAATATCGACAGCGAAGGAACTGATTGAAGTCGGGACGATTGAAACGATCAGCGAGACGAGACAAAAGCACCGGGAGTGATTGGACGCGTTGGTTGGTAGTGTTAGGGTGGGGGTACATGAAGAGGTCGGGAGTCAGCGTGGCTCTCGGCCTCGTTCTGTTGCTGGGATGACCTGACTAGCGGGGTTCCTTCCAGCCCGCCGCTTCTTCACCGTCCAATCGCAATGTCAGGCACTTCGCGCTGCCACCAGCTTTGACGAATTCGTCCAGTGGCGTGGCTCGCGGTGTGAACCGTCGCCGGGTGAGCACTTCATGAAGCCTTGGACAACCCGTGTTGGTGACCACCGTCCGTCCCACCACCACGGCATTGCAAGCGAAACGTTGGGCTTCCGACGGCGTCACTTCGATCAACTCGGGCACGTGCTCTTCAATCGCCTTGCGGCCATATGTGTCAAAGGCCCCAGGATAGTAGACTGCCACGCCTTGCGCCAGTGGGCAGAAGCACGTATCGAGGTGATAGTAGTACGGATCGATCAGTTCCAGTGGAATCACTCGGCAGCCAAACATTTCTCCGATCTGCTGATGGCCGCGCACGTCGCTGCGGATGCGGTAGCCGGCGAACAGAGTATCGCCGCAAAACAACGCATCTCCGGCCCCTTCGAAGAACACGCCCTCCTGCAAGCGGTGCACCTGAAAACCCGACTCGCCCAACCACGCCGCGTCATATGCCTCTTCGCCTTGACGCTGCGGATAGCGGAAGCGGGCCAACACCGCCTGATCGCGATGGACGATGGCGGCGTTTGCCGTGAACACCATATCGGGCAAGCCACGCACCGGCGGCATCACCAGGGTCCGCGCGCCGACCGACTCGAGTGTCGCTTGCAATTCGCTCCATTGGCTGATGGCCAACGCGTGGTCGGGTTGCTTCTGTCGGCTCATCCACGGGTTGATTTCGTATTCGATTCCGTAGTAGTCCGGCGGGCACATCAGGATTTGCGGCCTGGGATCCCGCGGGTCGTACCGCTTGGAACCACGCTCGGGCTGGGAATGGTTCGGCGACGAGTTCATGACGCGCCCCGCTCCAAGGACTCGAGTTCCAAGACCAGGGCCCGCAAGAAGGGCTCCACATCGGTCACTAGCCCGACGGTTTGAAACGAGCCGCGGTCGCTCAGCTTGATCACCGTCGACGGGTTGATGTCGACGCACACCACTTTGACCCAGGCTGGCAGCAGATTGCCCACGGCGATCGAATGCAACGTCGTGGCGATCATCAGGCAGAAAGTCACGCCGCGCACCTTCTGCCGCATTTGCGTTTGAGCATCGAGCACGTCCGTGATTACTTCGGGCAGTGGGCCATCGTCGCGGATGCTGCCGGCGAGCAGAAAGTCGACGTCGTGTTGCACGCATTCATACATGATGCCCGAGGTGAGCAGCCCCGTGGCCACGGCCTGGCGAATGCCTCCGGCGCGTCGAATGCGGTTTATGGCCCGCAAGTGGTGTTCGTGGCCGGCCTCGACGACGTCGCCGCGATCCAGGTGCACGCCCAGACTGGTGCCGAACAAAGCCTGTTCGATATCGTGCGTGGCCAATGCGTTGCCCGCAAACAGTAGGTCGACGTAGCCACCGCGGATTAATCGACAAAGGTGCTCGTCGCTGCCGGTATGAACGATCGCTGGCCCTCCGACAAATAGACTCTTGTCGCCTTGCTTGCGGCCCTTGTAAAGCTCTTGCGCAATCTGGCGAATGGCAACGCCCTTGGGTTTTTCCGTCGACACACCGCTGGACATGAACTCGAAGCTTTGCCGTTCAGTCGAGCGCTCGGGTGGAAAGACACGCACGCCGCCGTGACCGACCACCCACTGTGTGCCGGTCTTCACCTCGCACATCGGTATGCATCGAGCAGATGGTTCGCTCGGGTCGACCTTGACGCCGCAGTCCATTTCCTGGTCGGCGACTTCGACCCATTGTCCGCCGATGCGAACTTCGGTGCGCTGATTGGTGGAACTGTAGAACCCTTCCGGAAAGGCACCGTCCATGTCGGCCGCGACGAGCTGGCAGTCCTGTTGCGCTGTGGGGACGGCGCCGTGATCGTAGATCTGCCCCAGAATGTCGGACAACAATTCGGCGCTGGGCGCGCTCACTTCGATCACCGCGAAGCTCGGATCGTGCCGTCCTTGGCCGATCGTGATTTTCTTCATCTGAAAGTTGCCGCCGGCCGCCGTGATCAGATCGAGCACTTTTGGCAGGATCAGACTGTCGATAATGTGACCCGAGATCTGGACTTCTTCGACAAACTCGAGGGTCGCTTGGTCTGCGGCTGGTCGCTTGACGGCCATCATGGCACCTTGCGGAATTGGTGAGCGAAGCGTGCTCGATCGAATGCCGAGCCCTGGGGAATTGTAGGAGGCGACTGCTGGACAGACCAAACCAGAGACGTTTTTCTGGTCCTGGCCATGGCTTTCCAGCCTTCGGACTAAGCTTTATACTGAAGAATCTGGGCGCCGCCAGCGGCTTGGCGACGGGCCGTTCTGCCAACCGAACCCTTCATCTTTGCGAAAGTTTATGAGCAGCTCCGAACATTGGAACTCCCTGGCGTCGTCGCTTGGAGCGGACGTTCCGGCCGAACCCGTTGCCGAGCAGAAACCGTCGGCTCCGAGCCCGCCTCCGCCGCGTCCTGTGGCACCGCATGCAAAAAAACCGGCTCCTTCTCGTCCAGCCGCCGACTGGTCGCAGCTTGCAAATGAACTGGGCATCGAACCAATCGAACCACCCACGCGTGCCGCGCCGCGACCATCAGAATCGGCGGCCAAGACCATTCCCGCGCCGCGCTCAGGCACCGTCAAGTCGGAGCCTCCGCGTAGCAAGGAGTTTGAATCGGCGGAAATCGAAGTCGTCCACGAGATAGAAGCGTGGGCGGATGAAACTGAAACCATAGCGGCCAACGTGGAAGGCGAAGTGGAAGACGCCTACGTCGAGGAGGGAGTTGTCGATACCGAATTGATCGAATCGACCGACTCCGAACGGGCCGAACAAGGCGAAGAGGGGGAGGAACGCCCTGGCCGCCGCCGCCGTCGCCGCCGCCGCGGGGGCCGCCGCTCGCGTCGTGATCGAGACCGCGAATCTTCAGAGACTTCTGAATCGGATGTAAGCCAGCGGGAAGGGCTCTCCGACGACGCGGAAGAAATGCCGCTTGTGCCACCTGAACTGGACGTCGATCCGCTGGCCGACATCGACACCTTTGACGACTTGGAGTCGTCGTCCGAGAGCGCGGCCGCCGAGACGGCCGAGGAATCGGACGCTGAACTGCGCGACCGCAAACGCCGCCGCCGCCGTCGTCGGGGTTCGGGCCGGGGACGTAAGAGAGAAACTGCCGAGTTGTCCGACGTCGACGAGGCGGAAGGCGAGAGTGATGCATTAGGAGCCATCGAAGACGAACAAGAGCAGGAACTGGTCGGCGTGTCGGCTGGCGAGAGTGAGAGTGAGAGTGACGACGAATCTTCGGCCGGCGCGAACGACAAGAACAGCCATCGGGCGATCCCCTCTTGGGACGACGCCATCGGTCATATCATCGCGGTGAATATGGACGCACGGGCCAAGAATCCCAAATCCGCTCCGCCGCGCGGCGGACGCGGGCGGGGTAGGGGCGGTCGCGGTTCGCGCGGCAATGGACAACGCCGAACCTGACAACCATTTTCAGCGTCGTCCCGCGGTATGGCCATCTCGGGACAGTTCGTGCCACGATCCGTGACGGGGGATTCTCGCATGCAGCACTTTGTGTTGGTTGCCTCGCTTGTCTGCCTGGCATGCAGCGGGTGCAACTCCAGGGGCGATGCCGGCAGAGTCGGAGACGCCGCGCCGGGCTATCGCATCGCCGTCATTCCCAAGGGCACCACCCACGTTTTCTGGAAATCCGTGCATGCCGGGGCACTGCAGGCCGCGCAGGAGTTTTCCGATGCCGGCATTCCTGTCGAGATCCACTGGAAAGGGGCACTGCTTGAGAACGACCGCGAGGGCCAGATCAACGTCATTGCGGATTTCGTGGCTCAGGGAGTCGACGGCATCGTGCTCGCGCCGCTGGACTCGATGGCCTTGATTCCTTCGGTGCGCGATGCCCAGGCCGCCGGCATTCCCACGGTTATCTTCGACAGCGGGCTTGCCGACGAATCGGCGATCGTCAGCTACGTCGCCACCGACAACTACAACGGTGGCGTGCTAGCCGCTCGCGAAATCGGCAAGCGCCTCAGTGGCAAAGGCAACGCCATCCTGCTCCGGTATAACGTTGGCAGCGAAAGTACCGAACAGCGTGAACAGGGCTTTCTCGATACGATCGAGAAAGAGTTTCCCGATATCGTCATGCTCTCCGACGATCAATACTCGGGCACCACCGCTCTCTCGGCACAAAATAAGGCCCTGGAGCTCTGCAATCAGTTCGGCGACCGGATGGATGCGTTTTTTGCTGTTTGCGAGCCCGATACCGTCGGCGCGCTCGGCGCACTCGAACAGGAGGGGCTAGCCGGCAAGGTGGTCTTTGTCGGGTTTGATCCGAGCCCGCATCTGATCGAAGCGATGCGCGAGAAGAAGATCCACGGCCTCGTGCTGCAAGATCCGGTGGCAATGGGCTATCTGGGGGTGAAGGCGGTTGTCGAACATCTGCACGGCAAGCAGGTCGAGAAGCGGATTCCGACGGGCGAAGCCCTGGCCACGCCCGAGAACATGGATAGGCCCGAGATTCAAAAGTTGCTCAACCCCCAACAAGCCGACTGACGGCTTCCCTGTCCATGGCCGTGGCGCTGTTGCGAATGTCGGAGGTGAGCAAAAACTTTGGTGCCACCCGGGCGCTGTCCGACGTCTCCCTGGACGCTGGTGGGGGGGAAGTGTTAGCGCTGATTGGCGAAAACGGTGCCGGCAAGAGCACGCTCATGAAGATTCTCAGCGGCGCCGTCAGTCCCGATCGAGGCCGCATGGAATTGGCCGGTCGCCACTATGCACCAAGGGGCCCGCACGCGGCGCGTCTGGCTGGAGTGGCCATGATTTATCAAGAGCTGAATCTGGCCGGTGACCTGAACGTGGTCGAAAACGTGATGCTTGGCCAGGAAGTGAGCCGTTTCGGCCTGGTGAAGCAAAGCGAGCATCGTGCAAAAGTTCTGGCAGCGCTCAAGCAACTCGATCGGGCCGATCTGCCTCTCGACGTGCCGGTAAGCCAACTCTCGATTGCCGATCAGCAGGTTGTGGAGATCGCCCGGGCGCTGGTGATCGATGCCAAGGTGATCGTGTTCGACGAGCCCACCAGTTCGCTCACGCAGCACGACGTGGAGAATCTCTTTCGGGCCATCGAACGGCTGCAGCAATCGGGCATCGCCATCATTTACATCAGCCACTTTCTCGAGGAGATCCGCCGTATTGCCGATCGGTTCGTCGTGTTGCGCGACGGTACCGTGGCCGGCAGCGGAACGCTCGCCGGCGCCAGCGAGGCGGACATTGTCTCGCTCATGGTCGGACGGAAAGTGGACGAATTGTTTCCCACCGTGCCACATTCGGCCGGCGACGTGCTATTGTCGCTCGAACGATTGAGCGGAAGACTCGCACCGCGCGACGCTTCGTTGGAATTGCGTCGCGGCGAAATCCTCGGGCTGGCCGGACTCGTGGGGTCGGGGCGCACCGAGCTGCTGCGCTGCCTGATGGGACTCGATCCGGTTCGGCACGGCCGGGTGCGCGTCGGAGCGCTGCTTTCACGGTCGACTCCGAGGGCGCGGATTCGTGCCGGGTTGGGTCTCGTCTCGGAAGATCGCAAGGCGGAAGGACTCGCGCAACGAGAGACAATTGCCGACAATGTGACCTACAGCCGGCTGTCACCCTACAGTCGCTTTGGCTGGCTCAACTTGCGGCGTCGCAGAGGAGTTGTGGAGCACTGGATGGAACGGCTCAATGTCAAGGCACGCTCGAGCGAGCAACTTGTCGAACAACTTTCAGGCGGCAATCAGCAAAAGGTGGCGTTGGCTCGCGTGCTGCACCAGGACGCCGACGTCTTGTTGCTCGACGAGCCGACGCGAGGCATCGACGTCGGCACGAAATCGGAGATCTACCGCTTGATGGCATCGCTGGCTGCCGAGGGCAAGGCCGTGATCTTCGTCAGCTCGTATTTTACTGAATTGCTAGCGGTGTGTGATCGCGTCGGCGTGATGGCCCGGGGAGAGCTGCGCGAGATTCGCGCGGCGAAAGACTGGAACTCCGAGACCATTCTCAGTTGTGCCTTGGGCGTGGACGGGCCGAAATGAATGCGACGAACAGTGATCCAAACACACTCCTCGTGCGCCGCAGTGGCGAGTGGATTCGCACGGTGCTCGGGCCCTTTTTGGCGCTGGTGCTGGTGGTGGGCATATTCGCCGTGGCGGACTCGATGCAAACCGACGGCGGACGATTCGCCACGTTGCGAAACGCTCAAAACGTGCTCGTGCAGTCGGCCACCGTGGGCGTGGCCGCGCTGGGCATGACAATGATTATCATTTCTGGCGGTATTGATCTCTCAGCCGGCACGGCAATGGCGCTCAGTGCCACGGCATTAGCCTGGTTCCTGCGAGAGCAGTACTCACCGGCCGTGTGCGTCGCCGGTGGAATTGCCGTCGGTTGCTTGTGTGGTTGTGCCAATGGCTTGTTGATCAGCTTGTTGCGCATCGTGCCGTTCATCGTGACGTTAGGTACGATGACGATCTATCTGGGGCTAGCCAAGATCATCGGAAGCAACACGATGGTTCGGCCCCTGCCGGCACAAGTGCCTGAGTGGATGAAATCGCTATTGAGTCCGCGAGTCGAATACGAGTGGATGGTCTTCGCACCGGGAGTGTGGTTGCTCGTGGCGCTGGCAATCTTGGTGGCCTGCGTGCTGCGCTACTCGGTATTTGGCAGACACGTATTCGCGGTCGGCTCGAACGAAGCCACGGCCCGGCTGTGCGGCATCAACGTGCCACTGACTCGGATCTCGGTCTATACGATCGCGGGTTTCTTTGTCGGTGTGGCAGGGCTCTATCAGTTCACACGACTAACCGTCGGCGACCCCACGTCCGGTACTGGAAAGGAACTGCCCATTATCGCCGCCGTGGTTATTGGCGGAGGAAGTCTCAGCGGCGGCCGTGGTTCGATCCTGGGAACCTTGACCGGGGCGCTGATCATGCAAGTAATTTCCAGCGGCTGCACTTCGTTGCGGCTTCCCAACCCGATTCAGGAAATCATTATCGGCTGTATCATCATCGTGGCGGTAACCGTCGATCAATTCAGGCAACGACGCCAGGCCGCGTAAACCGCCCAGGCAACCTCCGAGGCTCACGTGCACTATCACGAGTTGCTCGAAACCCTGCGAAAGGCCTTTCCGCAGCCGGTTTCTGATCCGGTTCACGACGGCTACGTGGTGTTTTCGATGCTCCGGGCGCTCGACCAGGTCGACGCGCTCAAGTCGCAGGCTCCGATGCTCGGCTCTCCGTATGAGCCAGACTACGCCAAGGCACGCGCCCAGCGCGTCGACGAGCACGGTCGTTCGTTGGAGGCGGTTATTCCCGAACTGGTGAGTTATCTGCAGGGAATGCCTATCTGGGGGCATCCACGGAGCCAGATTAACGTGATTCCGAATCCGACGCTGGCCAGTGTGATTGGTGTGCTTTTGCCGCTGCTCTACAACCCGAACCTGTGCAGCGACGAAAGCGCCCGACGATTCGCCGAGGCCGAAGTGCGGGCCACGGCGATGACGGCCGAACTGGTCGGCTACGATCCCCAGCGGAGCGGCGGTGTGTTCACGTTCGGCGGCACCGGCACGCTACTGTACGGCGCAAAGGTCGGCCTCGAAAAGGCCCTGCCTGGGGCCGGACAGCACGGTGTGCGTGAAGACGCCGTGATCATCGCGTCGGAGCAGAGCCACTATTCCTGTCTGAACATTTCCAATTGGTTGGGCCTCGGGCAGGACAACGTCGTGCTGGTGCCGACGCACCTCGACAACTCAATGCAATTGTCGGCTTTCGAGGAAACGCTCGAGCGCGTGTTGGAATCGGGCAAGAGGATCGCCGCGATTGTGGCCACCATGGGCACCACCGACGCATTCGGCATTGATGACTTGCGCTCGATCGATGCCGTGCGCCGCCGCCTGGCCGACAAGCATTCCCTCCCGTACCTGCCGCATCTGCACGCCGACGCCGTGATCGGTTGGGCCTGGAGCGTGTTCAATGACTATGACTTCGAGGCCAACCCGCTCGAGTTTCGCGGCCGAACGGTGCGTGCCCTGGCCGCAGCGCAGCACGACATCGGGCATTTGCATCTGGCCGATTCGCTGGGCGTGGATTTCCACAAGACCGGCTACACGCCATACAGTTCGTCGCTGGTGCTGTTTCGCGACGCGCGAGACTTCAATCTGATCGCCCGTAGTCGCGAGACGATGCCCTATCTCTATCAGTCGGGCGAGCATCACCCGGGCATGTATACGCTCGAAACGACTCGTAGCGGCATCGGCCCGATGGCGGCGCTGGCAAACCTGTTGTTGCTCGGCAAGGAAGGCTATCGTACGCTGCTCGGTCACGCGGTGGAAATGGCCGAAGTCCTACGCGAACGAATCGAATCGCATCCCAACCTGACCGTGCTCAACGGCGAAAACGTCGGCCCCGTAACGCTGTTTCGGGTGTACCCAAACGGGGTCGACACCTTCGACGTCAAGGAGCGCGAACGGAGCGACCGCCAGTATCGCACGCAATTGCTGGCCCACAACCAATACAACCATCGCGTATTCGAGCGCGTGCATGAAGAAGCACTGACGGGCAAGGGAGTGGCCATCTCGCTGACCGACTGCTACCGGCACAGCGACGTCGGAGATCCGATCGTGGCGCTTAAGTCTTACGTGCTCTCGCCGTTTGCTGATGAAAGCCGCATGGCTTCCGTCGTCAAGCACGTACTGGCGGCACGCGACGCGGTGGATGCCGAATCCAACACTCGAGCGCCAAACCCTTAAAGTCCCGGGAATGCCGCGGCTGGGAAACGTTCGGCGTCGCCAATCCGTCATGCAATCACGCCGTCGATGACCTGTCCGCGCGAAACGGGTAGCGGACGTCCCAGCGTATCGTGCATTTCCGTGCGTGGGTCGATTCCCATCAGGGCGAAGATCGTGGCAGCCAGATCGTCAGGTCGCACGGCTCCCGAGGCGGGATGGGCGCCGTAGCGATCGGACTGCCCGTAGCGGAAACCTCGCTTCACGCCACCACCGGCCAACAGAACCGTGTAACAACTGGGCCAATGGTCGCGACTTGAGTTCTTATTGATTCGCGGCGTGCGGCCAAACTCACCCATCCAGACGACCAGTGTTTCGTCGAGCAAGCCGCGATCGTCGAGGTCAGTTAACAGCGTAGGCAGCGTCTTGTCGGTTTGTGGAAGTTGCCATGCTGGGAGAATCTCGTACATCCGGCTGCCGTCGAATCCGTGTGTGTCCCAGCCGCCGCTCGTCTTGCTGCGGCCGCCAATGTTGCTCGAAAAGTACACGTTCACAAACTTAACGCCCGACTCAACCAGTCGGCGAGCAAGCAGGCAGCTTTGCCCATAGGTGGTGTGGCCGTAGCGGTCGCGTAGGGAGTCGGGCTCGGCCGACAAATCGAACGCCTCGCGGACTTGTGACGACGTGAGCATGGCGAGCGCCCGCTCGTAATAGGCATCCAGACCTTGGGCCTCGGCCGTGCAATCGAGCCAAGCCACCTGCTGGTTGACGAGTTGTTGCATCGAGCGGCGATGAGCCAGCCGATCGCTTGAAATCCCCGACGGCAGTGTCAGTTCGGGCAGGTGAAAGTTCGGCTTGGCCGGATCGTCGGTCACCAGTAGCGGGTCGTGATTCTTACCGAGAAACGTGGCGCGTTGTCCCGGCGTGATCGAACCGTCACGAATTACGTACGGGAAGGCGACAAACTTTGGCAGTGTGTTCGGGATTGGCCCAGGTACAAAGCGGTCGATGATGCTGCCGTAAGCGGGAAACAGGGTGTTGGTGTCTTGCAACCGAATATCGTCGACCGGCGGCTCGTGACCGGTTAGTGCATAGTACGAGGCCGAATTATGGTTCTTCATCGGATGGTGCACGCCATGAACGAGCGTCACCTTGTCCATCACCTTCGATGTCTTGGGCAGCAGCTCGCAAATTCGCAGGCCCGGCATCGTCGTGGCAATTGAACCAAGCGGTGACCGGATGCCGTCGGGCGCGTCGAGCTTCAGATCGAACGTATCCAGGTGGCTAGGTCCTCCGAACTGGTAGAGAAAGATGACCGACTTGGCTCGGGGGCTGATTCGCGGCGTTGGCGTGGCGCCCTGCAAAAAGGTCGGCATCGTCAGGCCAAACAAGCCCAGGCCGCCGATTTGCAGCGCCTTGCGGCGGTGGATGGTGCCGAGATCATGCATGACCATCAGCTTAACCGTACGGGTACGACATGGGCAACGCTCTTCCATGCCGCCGCGCAGTGAAGTTTCGTCCGCGTCACGGGGCAGGACTGGGCTTTCGGCGGTACCGCCTAGTTGGCGGCGATGGCTCGCGCGAGCGGCTGGAGAATGTTCTCGGCGACGTAGTTGTCGACCATTTCGCAGCAGACATTGCGGAGGCTTTCGAGCACCTGCACGTAGCTTTGATCGGGGCCGAGTCCGCCGTAGCGCCGCGCGGTGACGTATACGCTGAGTTGTTCTTCGGGAAACTCGCCAGTGCGAATCTGGTAGGCGTTGGTGCGGTTTTCAATGCTGAAGCGGCACTGCATCCGGCAATCTTCGTCAAGGGCCAAGGTAATTGTCGGCTCGCAGCTGACAACCGTGGCCCCGGGTACGTCGACCAGTTTTTCGAGCGCGGGGCTGACGCCTAGGACTTCGGCCACGAGTTGGTTGTGATTGCCCCGATAGGTGAAATCGAAGCCAAACAACAGATCGATCGCCTCGCAATCGATGGGGCTCAGCGAAAGCATATAGGGGGCCAGTTCGAGCACGAGGCGATGCTGCTCAAGAGCCTCGTCGACGCTCTGCGGGTTGACGTAACCCGAGCAAAGCCGGCGTGCTTCGATCGTGCTCCAGCGGTAGTGGCCCTGTTCCTTGTCTTCTTCGAGAATGAAGTCCCCCTTTTCGCGGTTGTAGAAGTGCCGCATCGTGGGGAACTGTTTTTGCAATCGTTCGAAGAAGTGCAGGATCGATTCCCGGCCGGTCGGGAGGTCCATCTCGGTACTGAGGTTCATGTTGACGTAGAAGTCGTCACTCAATGAACTATATCGACTCATCAAGAATCCCCTTGAATGTCGCGTCCCCTCATCGGTGCCACAACCCAGGATGCACTCGTTGCGACTATCCTCGACCAGTATAGAATGGCCCAGCGAGAGCGTCAAAGCGCATCAGTGAGCCACCGTAGCCGGCCGATTGCGAAACGTTCGAATCCCAGCGAGAAAGTGCCATGTCGGTCCACAACGACTCTTTTGAGATCGCGGCGTTTCCGAGCGACTTGGGCTGGATGGCGCTGATGGCTTCGGCAAGGAAGGTCATGAAAGTCGTCTTGGCGCATCCCAGTGCGGCAGCGGCAATGGCCGCCCTCGATGTTTCGTTTGTGCAACAGGCAAGTGGAGTTGATAGCTGGCAATGGCTCGTTGAGCGCTTACAGGATTTTGCGGCAGGTCGACCGGTGGATTTTTGCGACGTGCCGATCGACATGGATCACCTGGCTCCGTTTCAACGCCAAGTCGTGAGGCACTGCCGGGCGATTCCCTACGGTAGCACCCGCAGCTACGGCGAACTGGCGGCCCGGGCTGGTTCGCCCAGGGCGGCACGGGCTGTGGGTAGCACGATGGCCCAAAATCGTTTTGGGCTGATCGTGCCGTGTCATCGCGTTATCAATTCAAACGGGAGCCCTGGTAGCTATGGCGGACCCAACGGCGTGCAAACCAAGCGACGGCTACTGGCCCTCGAACAGTGCGGATTGGCCGCACACGGCAAGCCGAAACGCGTCGCACGCATGCGGGTGTCAGCGAAGCGATAGCCGGTCAGGCGCCCCATGCAGGCCGCGTGGAAGGAATGAGGCCATTCGGCTTCCTGCAAATCCCCCAAATTGTCGTGAAAAAACCTCACATGCGCGAAAATTCGCCTGGAAATGGCCGGACGATTTCGGCACAATAACGTGCCTTGCCGTGGGCCGCGGCGAGCCGGGCTATCTATGCGGTTCGTTTTCGTTGCCCCAGCCAACCTCCGGACAGATCCAAGTGTCAGACATTCCCTCGTGCCATCTCGAACGCCGCGCTGACGGCGCGGTTGTGGTTCGTGTTCACTCGCGTCAGAACGATGGCCGGGTGTTGCCCGACGCCGTGTTCGCGTTCCGCGCCGGCGACCCGCAATATAGCTACTGGGATGATCTGCTGCGCAGCCGCGAAATACTGCCCACGCCGATCGCGTCGCTGCCGATCCCGCTACCGACCTATGAACCGAGTTGAGCGGTTCGTCGCGACTGACACGCTCTCGAGTCGCGACGCGAGTGCGACTTCACGGTGATGCTTTGCCGTTGTTGAGCAGGCCGCGCATTTCTTTTTGCACCTCGGCCCAGTCGGGGTCGCCGGCCAGATTTTGATGTTCCTCGGGGTCCGTATCGTGATCGTAAAGTTCCGTACCCTGTCGGCCGGCATCCCACTCCGTGTAACGCCAACGCTCGGTGCGCACGCTACGGCCGGTGAGGTCGCCCCGCAACACCTGCGTAAACGCGGCGGGCTTCCATTTGGCTTCGGGGTCGTCCAACAGTGGCCGCAGGCTATAGCCCTCGAGCGGCTTGAGCTTGGGTAGTCCGCACAGGTCGATCAGCGTCGGGTAGAGGTCGATCAGTTCTACCGGTCGCGGGCACGACTTCCCATTTCCTTTCGCGCCTGGCGCGAACACGATCAGAGGCACGCGCGCGGACTGCTCGAACAGCGACATTTTGTGCCACATGCCGCCGTGTTCACCCAGGTGGTAACCGTGATCGCTGACGAACACGACGATCGTGTTCCGCCACAGATCGTAGTCGTCGAGCGCCTTGTTTAGCAGGCCTACCTGGGCATCGACGAACGTAATGCACGCGTAGTATGCGGCGACGATCTCTTGACGCTCCTGCTCGGACAGGTTCGGCGTTTCGGGCGGATAGGTAAACGCCAGGCTGGGCACACGCCGCAAATGCTCAGCTGGCTCATCAAGCGGAGCGATGCTTTCCGTTGGGTAAAGGTCGAAGTATTTCTGTGGAGCCGCATACGGCTGGTGTGGGCGGCGAAAGCCAACGGCCAGAAAGAACGGCTTCTTGTCGGCCGCTAGACGCTCGAGCATACCGGCGGCACGGCGGGCCACAACGCCATCAGCCGTTTCTTCATCGGGCGAACTGAGTATGTCCCATTCGATGCCGTATTTGATCGGTCGATTCAGATTCTGTGAGCGGATGACGGCCGCCTCGGGCGGATGCTTGCCCGTTTCGCGAACCTCGACGTCCCAACTCGCGGGATCCTCGAAATCGTCGCCTGTGTGAAAAATCTTGCCGACGTGAGCCGTGTGATAGCCTTGCTCGCGAAAATACTGCGGTAGGAACACGACGTCGCTCAGATGCGATCGCGGCGGAGTTTTGAGATCCATCACCTGCGTGGTGTCGGGACGCAACCCGCTGAGCATCGAAACTCGTGAGGGGTTGCAAACCGGATACTGACAATACGCGCGATCAAATCGGACACCGCGGGCTGCTAATTTGTCGATCTGCGGCGATTGCACCATCTTGTGGCCATAGCAGCCCAGGTCGTTGTTCATGTCGTCGGTGACGATCAAAAGTACATTCGGTTTGGCTGCCTCGTCCGCGCCGGCGCTGGCCATGCACAGCGGCAGCATGGCAGCGACAGCGAACGAGAAACATAGTTTTCCGACAGTCTGCATGGATGGATTTCCTCTGACTTAGAGTTCGCGTGGGCCCGCGGATTTCGGCCGCTGCGGTTTTGGAGGTTCCGGCTTGCGAGGCTGCCCCTTCGGTGTTTGGCTCTTGGGTGGCTGCGCAGCCGGCTTCGAGAGGCCGAACGGCAGTTTGGGCAGTTGAAAGGCCGGCGCTCGCGCCTCGACCGGCATAATAAACTCGCCGTGCAAGGACAGCGCCGGATCGGGGGCCTTCTGCATCGAGAGTTCGACCTCCACGCCGCGAAGCCAATTGAGCGCGCGGAATTGATAGTCTTCTGGGGGAGGCGCGTTTTCCGGGCGATCGAGCAGCGCCGTCGCAACCCAGTTTTGCAGGCCGCCCTCCCATTTGCGCAATTCGTAGCTTCCGCCGAGCGGCGCCACGAACTTGGCGTTGAGAATCCTCTCACCCACCTTGAGTGCGTCGGCCGCAGGCACGTGCAACTGTTCGACGAGCATGTTCATGAACCGTGTGTTACCCGCGGCGATTTGACGCGACTGCCGATAGCCGTAGGCGTTGATCAGCGGCGCGAGTGTCGAATTGGCCAGATCGTCGGCATGAATCCAAACCTGCGCCGGACGCTCGGCCTCGACAAAGCGCAACCGCGACGAGGCCTGTTGGAGAATCGCCGGGTGGAAAGACAATAGGGTAAAGCCGTCGAACTGACGTCGCCAGAGGCCCGTGCGGAGCCGCGTATACCCGGCCGGATCGGGGGGTAAGTCCGAGGCGCCCCCCAGCATCCGCAAGTATCCCGGTTCGGGCCAAGCGCCAAGGTAACCCTGCAATCCCTGTAATCGTGATTGCATGATCCGCGAAATCAAACTGGCATTCGGGTCGAGGGCGATCGCCGGATCGGCGTTGCGAAGCGCGCCAAACAAGTGATGTTCACCGCCTGAGAAGAACGTACCGCCGCGGACTACCGCCTCGAACGAGGCCACGTCTCCCTCGACGGGCGCGAGCCGTTGGGTTGTCGCATCGCCGAGCCAATTGGAAAGCATTGTGATGTGCTGTGGGGCAAGCGGCGCGGCTTGCACGTCGAGCACCACGCGCTCCAGTTTTCCCTCGGGCAACTCTTCGCGACGAATGCCGACCACGACCGGATCCAGACGGCCCCATTGGTTGACGTAGTACTCCTGAAACTCGCGGTACTCGGCTGCCTCCGCGGGAGTAACTTGGCTGATCGGCACGTCGGGAATCGGCAGAAACGCGCCGCGGCGCCGCGCAATGTGTCGATCAGGCGACCGTCCTCGACGATCAACTTGCTGTCGTCGGCACGCTCGCCGAAACCTTCCGGCAATAGATCCGCGGCGATGAGTTCCGCGATTGTCGTGGCTGGTTGGCCTTCGCCGCGAGCAGCGAGTTGCGCGATTGGCATCAGTTCCATCTCGACGTCCGAACGAAGCCGCCGTTGCATCTCGATGTGGTAGTGCGCGCCGAGCAGGTTCTCAAAGAACTCCGGCGAGAGATAGACGAACACCGTGTCGTCGCGGTCGAGCGGCATTCGGCTGCGCGTGTATCGAAACTTGTGCGAGTCGCCGAGCGACGGGTGCTTGCCATCGCCGGTGGCTAGAAACCATTCGACGAGCCGGCGGCTGGTCGTCACGAAATGGTAGTCGCCATCGACCACATAGTACGACCGGATGGTGCCGTCGGGAGTGAAGATGTGCGAAACCGTGCGGCCGGCGATGGTGAGCTTCTCCTGTTGACCGTTCTTGGCCTCACGCATCGCCGTCAACCGCTGTTGATTCAAATCGGCGGAAAGGGCAGGGTTGCTCTTGGCGTGGAAGAGGGTGCCAATGGCGGCTCCTTCGTGCATGAACGTGTCCGTACCGATGAGCGCCACGTCGGCGATCACCTTATCGCCAAACACCTCGGCGAGCGCTCCCTCACGCAGGCCCAGCTGTTGCTGCATCCGCTCGTTAAGACCGTAATCAAGTCCTCGCTCGGTGATGACATCGCGCAGTTCGCCCCCCCAATCCTCCATGCGATGACGCAGCCAAAGAAAGTTGGGGAAGCTGCCAAACCGCACATACAAGCATTCGACGGGCACGCGCATCGCAATCGGTTCGACAGGGACATCTAATGGCGGATTGAGGAGCTCGGGCGTCGGTGCGGGAAGTTCTTCGGGGAGCGGAACGGTCGCTGACTGGGGCGGCGAGCCCAACAGAATCTGTTCGGCGGTTTCCAAACGCGTCGATTCCGATCCGGCCAACAGGTTCAATTCGCCCCGCAGCAGGTTCAGCTGACGCTTCGGCGTGCGACGTGGCAGCCGCAATTGCAAGCGTCTGGCGAGGGTGTCGGTGAGGTATTCCTCGACCATCTGCGGGTAATCGCGCGGAGCGTCGCGGCCCGCGGCTGCCGCGGAGTAGTCGTTCCACCAATCTCGAAGCAGTCGGTCGTATCCGGCCCGATTGTCAACTGGGACGACTTGTCCGGGTACGGCTTGCGGTGCATAGGCGATTAGTTCGAGAGGAGCGTCGCCTCGAAAGAGAAAATAGACCGTGTTCTCAGTGGGGATGTTGATGAATTGTCGTAGCACCGGTCGATCGCGCTTGGCAAATACAGGGTAGAACGTGCGTTCCGATTTTTCCTCGAGCGTCAGTTCCTCGCTTTGCAATTGCTTGGTATCTCCCTTGCCGCCTTGTTCGACAATGCGGCGCGCCAAGTCCGCCAATCGCCCGCCCCCGGGTCGTGGGATGTCTTTGATGCGGAACTCGCCGCCGGAGCGCAGCGTAACGCGTCCCACTCCGAATGGCTTGCCTGAGTATGCTTCGGCCTCGATCCGAAACTGAGCCCGGGCGACGTCGGGTGTCGTCAACGCGACGAAAACACCGGCAGCAAGCGGCGCAAGCAACAAGTAGCAGGTTCGCATGGTGGCACTCCGTCACCGTGTCCGGCAGCTGGGATCCGACTGGGTTCAATATATCGCACGCGCCGAGGGAGCGAAGCCGTTCGTACCTCGTTTCAATCGAGGGGATCTCGGTGCGCAAAGACGCAGGTGCGACGAAAGCAGGTGACGACTTTACCGCGAATCGGGCCGATTTCCGGCATTTAGGCTCAGCCGTAAAGCTGATTGGCCTCCTTGTAGCCGATGCGGCGAGATCGAATCAGTCCGCCCGCCAGCGACTCACCAGCCGGGTCGATGTAGACACGTCCGGTAGGCAGCGTGCTGCCCGGCTTCACGTCCAGCACATGCAGATTGAAGATAAAGGCCGGTTCCGTTTGTGCCTGGAACCAATGCACGTTGTCTTTGTAGTCCGACACCGTCGAACATTCGCCAGCTTTGAACGCGCGATCGACCGTGGGCTGGATGATCATATGCTCGGCTTCATCCTGCACGCGATCGTAGTGCCGTCCGCGCAACTCTCCTTTCAGAATCAAGAACGCCGTGGCCATATTGTTATGTCCGTGAGGCACAACCGAGCGGCCTTTCTTGAGCCCGAAGATCTGCTTGCCGAAACTAAGCTCGGTTGGCACACCTTCAACTTTGGGAAAACTGAAGCGGTAGCTGCGTTCGCCTCGCTCGGCCAGCTTGACGCGCGAGGTAACCCGATCGAAATCGATTAATTCCAGCAGCGAGGTCAGGTCCACCTGCGGCAACAGCTGCTCGACTTTTTTCTGCCAGGCAAGTTGTTCGATCGCCTGGCCCTTGAGGTCGAGCCCTAGCTGGTTTATGTCGGCCAACCAGCGGACGGCATTGGGACGCACCGCATCAGCGAACAGGTCGTGACGAAACAGCGTTTCGAGGAGCGAAAACGTCACGAGCGAAGCCAGAGCCTGGGTGTTGAACTCGCGGCGCGTCGAAGTGTGATCCGTCATGATGGCATCCGAAAGTAAAAGATGGTGGGCAGTTCGCGGTACCGGGACGAGCGTATAAATAAAATGGATTGAAACTGCGCGTTCAAGGTACGAGCGTTATCCTACCGGCCGGTCGGGACTGCCGCAAATCCGCAGGCAAGCCGGGTCGGTCCGCCGATAGCGATCGGATTTTTGCACGTTCCTGCTCCAAAACGCTTGTATTGCTGCGCAGGAGGGGCACAATCAAGGTTGATGCTCACCCCCCAATTCTCACTACGCCGCCTGCTGCTGATCGTCACGGTATGTGCCGTGTTGTGCTTGGTACCCGTCGTAGCATCGCGCGGTTATATATGGGCAGTGGGGTTGGTCTTGGCCCTGGCAGGCGCAATTGTGTTGGCGGCGATTCAGATTGTTCTGTTCGCCGTCGTGCGAGGGGTCGGCGTTTTTGAGAAGAACCGATCAAGTGCCGTGCAATCGAGGCAGAACTAGCAAACCCGTGTTTCGGTGGGACCAACAGAGCAGTAGTGGCCCGATAACAATCAATTCACGTCCAGACTGAGCGCTGCCGTAATTGGCGCCCAACGATTCAATCTCGGGACGAGGAACAGACCCGATGCGATGCCTGGCGACAGCTTGGGCGATCTTAGCCGCACTGACGGCGATGTTGATTGCTTGCCCTCGCGCCCAGGCCGGCACGGCCACCGCGGTGAACTTGCCCGTCACAGGTCAGCACTTCCGTGGCTTGAGCATCACCGTCGACACCGACTGGGTCCAAGGCTACGGGCTTCGGCCGATGCGTGTTGAGGTGAATTTTTTAAGTCCCGCGCGCAACGACATCCCGCTCCGGATCGAGCTGTCCTTAGGAGGTTGGGGCAACAATAGTGTCGCTACTGTCGCCACCGATATTGTGTTGCCCGCCGGCAGCAAGAGCGTGGAAAAGGTCGTGCTTGTGCCGCAAACGGCCTCCGCGCAGACTTTCAGCGTCAGGACCCTGTCCCATGGGCGGGAAATTGAAGAGTTGTCAATTTCGAATATGGGGCTGGGAAGCGGCCAGTATTGGGGTGGCGATGCCAGCGTGCCGCGGATCCTTTTCGTGGGGACCAGCGTGCCGGACGTTTCCGAGTTCGCATTCTTGGGAGCACCGCCATTCCTGACTTACGGAAACACGATCAACTTCGGCCAGCTCAAGGACGTCTTTTCGTTCGCGCACCGTGACCCGAATCAGCTCCATGATGAATGGCTGTGTTACAGCGCCCTTGATTTCATCATGTTGTCGCTGGACGATGCTCGCGATTTGGCGTCTAAGCAGCCCAAAGTATGGCGAGCCATTGACGAGTGGACGCGCTGCGGCGGGAGTTTATGCGTCTACGGCGCCCATCGCGACTGGCGCGGGTTACCAGAAATCGAACAGTTGCTCAAAGTGCCCGCCTCGAAGACGGAGGAGGGGCGGCCGCATCGCGGTTGGGATGCAGCAGAGGCCCAGGTATTCGAAGACAAGGTGATACCGGCGATCGGTGCCGCCGCCGCTTTTGTGGCCAGTCAATCGAACACGGGCGCGAGTGGACAAACGGCGCCAGGTGCCTTGCCCACAGTGCCGTCCAAGCCGCCGTTCCTATGGAAGGCGGTTGGGTTTGGTCAGGTGGTTGCCCTGGCCGACTCGCAGCCGTTTCCCGGCCAGGAGGCAAACTGGCGGTGGCTGTTCGAATCGCTGGGAACGACCTCTTCGCGCTGGACAACGCGTAACGGCACCGTGCCCGACGGCGAAAATCCCCACTTCAACGACTTTCTGATTAGTGACGTCGGGCTCCCTCCGATTCGCACCTATCGCGTGCTGATCACGCTGTTCGTGGTGGTGATCGGGCCGTTGAACTACTGGTTCCTCAGACGTAGCGGCCGGCTACATTTGTTTCTCTTCTCCGTGCCGTTGGCGGCGCTGATTACCAGTGGCGGCTTGCTGTCGTATGCCCTAATGTCCGACGGCCTCGTATCCCGCATCCGGGCACGCAGCTTGACCCACCTCGATCAACGTAGCGGCGAAAGCGCGAGTATCGCTCGGCTTTCGTACTACGTGGGACTGGCACCCTCGTCGGGATTGACATTTCCCCTCGGCACGCTGGTGACGCCGCTGGAACTGGCACCCAGTTCAACACGTGAGCGCGGTCGAATGATGCTGTGGGGGCGCCAGGAATACCTTACCCGCGGCTGGCTCGGTTCGCGCAATCCCACGCAGTACGTCACTGCGCGGGCACATACGAGCAAACGCGGGCTGGACATCAACTCCCCTGGCGGTGGCAAGCGGCATTCCGTCAAGAATCGATTGGGGGCCCGCATTCGCGACTTGCTGGTGGTCGACGACGCCGGACTTTGGCATCGGGCCAGCAACATCGACCGCGACGGGCAGGCGAAATTAGTGCCGCTGGAATCGGGCGCGGAAGCCGAGTCGGTCCGCCGTCAGTTCTCGCAAGCCGTGGGGGTGAATGAGCCGGCCTTTCCCGATGCAATGAACGCCTACGGCGCCCGCGAGAATTGGCTTTCATTCGGGCCCCGCAATTACTTCTATGGCAACATCAGCATTATCACCAGCGAGAGCGCGTTGGAAGTGGGGCTGGTGCGCTTGAAGACCGATATCGGTAGCGGCTCCTTGGCACCTCGCAGCTACGTGGCCATCGTCGATCGACCGGAGGAAATCGCGACAGGCATGGACGGCTTGACTGAAACTCAAAGCTTGCATGTCATTCACGGCACCTGGTAATCCGCCTCCCATGGTTACGTCGCATCCACAAATTGAACTGCTCCACTTGCACCGCCGGTTCGGCACGGTGAAGGCGGTCGACGACGTTAGCTTTCAGGTCCCGCGGGGTCACGTGTTTGGCTACATCGGCCCCAACGGCGCCGGCAAGACCACCAGCATGCGCATTCTGGCCACACTCGACATGCCGTCTGAAGGCGACGCCTTTATCGACGGTTTTTCAGTCACCCAGGACCCCGAACGTGTGCGGCGGCGAATTGGCTTCATGCCCGACTACTTCGATACGCAGCCCGCGATTCTCGTGGAGGAGTACCTCGACTTCTTCGCACGCGCCTACGGGTTGATGGGAGCAGAACGCCTGCGGGCTGTGCAATACGTGATGAGCTTCACGAAGCTCGATGGTCTGCGTGCCAAAGCGATTGATTCGCTGTCCAAGGGGATGAAGCAGCGACTTTGCCTGGGCCGCGCTATCATCCACGATCCTTCAGTGCTGATCATGGACGAGCCGGCCGCTGGACTGGACCCACGGGCCCGGATTCAACTGCGCGAGATGATCGGTCAGTTGGCGGCCGACGGCAAGGCAATTTTGGTGAGTTCGCACATCCTTACCGAATTGGCCGAAATGTGCGACACCGTGGCGATTATCGAGCAGGGACGGCTACTGGCAGTCGGCACCGTGGACGAGATTCATCGGGCCCGGCAGACCCACCGCACCGTGCAACTTCGCGTGTTGGCCGACGCCGAGGGCATCTGCAATTGGCTCGCGCAGCGCGATGACCTGCACGACGTCAATCGCGACGGCGACCTAGTTGAGTTTCACCACGAGAGCGACCAGGATTTCGAGGCCGACTTGTTGCGCCAGGTCGTCACGTCGGGCTTTCGCGTCGTGGCCTTCGGTAGCCGGGTGGAAAGCCTCGAAGACGTTTTCATGCGGGTCACCGAGGGGCTCGTGCAATGACTTCCATCGACCAGCCGATTTCAAATCCCGATGCGCGCCTGGTCGAAATCGTCGAGGTGCTGCCAGATACCCGCTGGCAGCGGTTCGAGGAATGGCTGGGGCGACAGTCCGATCGACTGAATCCGATCTTAGTCAAGGAGGCGCGACAGGCGCTGCGCAGCCGGCAGTTTACCACCACGTTCTTTCTGATGCTGGCGGCCGGTTGGACCTGGTCGATGATGGGATTGGCGCTGTTGGGGCCGGCGGCCTACTACAACGCCACCGGTCCGTCGATGTTTTACATCTACTACATCATCCTGGCGGCGCCTCTGTTGGTGGTGATTCCCTATTTCGCTTACAACTCGCTGGCCTCCGAGCGCCACGATCGCACGTACGAGTTGGTATCGATCACCGCGCTGGATTCCACCAAAATCCTGGTGGGAAAGCTGTGCGGCATTGGCATGCAGATGGTCGTCTATCTGTCGGCGTTGTTTCCGTGCCTGGCCTTCACCTATCTGCTGCGTGGTTTGGATATCTTCACGGTCCTCCTGGTGGTGGTCTATACCTGTTTCGTTGCCTTGGGAATGGCGATGCTGGGGCTGCTGCTGGCGACGTTGTCTTCCTCACGGCAGCGGCATATTATCCAGGGCGTGCTCTTCGCCGTGCTGCTCGTCTACATCTTCTTCATGACCGTGATTGTCATATTCGGGATGATTGCCACCGAGGGCACGTTGGTCGAGAGCGCTGAGTTTTGGGAGATCAACGTGGCGGGCGCGCTGTTCTATGGCAACGCGTTTGCCATCGTCTTTCTCTCGGCTCGCGCGATGCTCATGTCGGTTGCTCAAAATCGTTCGACGGCATTACGGGTGTCGCTCGTCGTGGCGCAGCTCACGGCCGTGGGATGGTTCGGCTGGGCGACGTTGCGGCAAGATGAGGACATGATCTATGGATTGATCTTGCTGAGCACGATCGGATGGTTCATCGCGGGCACGATTATGCTCGGTGAGTCCACCGAACTTTCGCCGCGCGTGAGGCGTGGTCTGCCGCAGAGCGTTTTAGGACGCGCCCTGCTGATCTGGTTCACGCCTGGGCCCGGTACCGGCTATATGTTGCTGCTGTCCAGCATGTTGATGCTCACCGTGATGACCGGGGCGATATGCTCGCCGTTTGTGGCCGAGCTTGCCCAGGCGGCCGCCGCAGGCAGTTCACAAACCCCGATCGCACAATCGAATACCTTGGGCGAGGTTTCCGAGGCGTGCATCGTGGCCACGAGTTACCTGGCCATCTACCTGGGCCTAAGCAAGCTAATCCTGGCGGCGATCCGGCGCTACGACGAGGTTCGGCTGACGGTCCGTATCCTCGTTTCCGTGTTGCTGCTGATGATTGGCGCCGGCGGTCCCTGGGTGCTGCAAATCACCAATCCGGCGACGCGCAACGCCGATTACACGCTGATGCAAATTACGAATCCGGTTTGGACGCTCTGGGAGTACTGCGTCGATGGTGGTATTCCCGTGCAGGTGGGAAGCTGGCTGGCAACGCTATTGCCAGTGGCAGCCGTGGTGATCTGGGGATGCAATCTGCCGAGCATCGCTCGAGAGCTCACGCAACGCCGCGTCGCCAAGCCAGTTCGCGTGGCCGAAGAGGATGCCCAACTCGCCAAAACAGCAGCGGAAGTGCCCGGGCCAACCAGCCCGTGGGACGAATGACGGGCTGTGCCGAGCGTTAATCGGTGCCTGCTTCGACGGCCGTGTCGGTTGTTCTGCGCCTGGCTGGAATATGGCGTTCGATGATTTCAACTGCCTGCGACAGGCGATCGATCACCCGCTCGCTGCCGGCCGAAGTCAGCCGCATGTCTGTACGCTTGCTATGTTCTTGCTGGTTCCAGAGTCCGATGATGATTTTCACCCCCTCCATCCGCGCTCGCAGTCGCTTGGTAAGGTTGCGGGCGTGCCGCACCGCGAACGGCGGCACGGCCGAAATGACCACCAGCGGCGACGCGGCGCGGGTGATCTGTTCGACGACCTCGCTGAACAGCAACTTGTGAGAAAGTAGCGTTGCCTCGATGCCGCGTTCTTGCAGTGGCCAGAGCAGCATTTGTCCGGCGATTTCGTCCGCCAGATCGTGCGCCGCCACAATCAACACCGCCCTTGAGGCTTGCGGCAAGGGCTCTGTGGAATCCTCAATCGCATGCGGACTCAATTCGGGCAACTCGTCGAGCAGATCGTGCAGATTCTCCAGAATGTATTGGCGGCGCGTCTCGTCGAGCTGCCCCCGATGGGCGTCCTGTTCCGTGAGGATCAGGGCGGGTACCATCACTTGCTCGAACAACTCGTCGACGGAATGCTCCTTAAGAAACTCTTCGACCAATTCGCGCGATTCCTCCTCGTCACTGACTAGCAGCCGCTGATAAAGATGGGCTCCGGGCGGCAAGGCTGTTTCGTCGCTCAGCAACACGTTCAAGAATCGAAGATTCGGCACGTAGCGTCCGATAACCGCAATGCACACTGTTAGCGGCGTGGCCAGCAACAGCCCGACGGGCCCCCACAGCCAGGTCCAGAACAGCGCCGCGGCCAAAATGCCGACCGTGGAAATACCGGTGCTGGAATGATACAGCACCGGCTCCATCATGTTGTTGACGACCAGTTCGGCAATTACGAACAGTCCAAATGTCAGTAGCGGCTCAGTCCAGGTGTTGAATACTGCCAGTGAAATCAGAATGCCGACACTCGCTCCGATCCACGGGCCCACGTACGGCAAGTAGCGGAGCAGCCCGGCGAAAAGGCCCCACGTCAAGGCGTTGGGCAAACCGATGAGGTAGAGTCCCAGCGAGATCATCACGCCGTAACTGGCATTGATGATGAGTTGCATCCGGAGGTACTTGCCGACCCGGCGGCCGGCGTCGTCGAGCGCCTGCGTCGTGACGGTGATTTGATTGGGGCCAGTCAGGCGGATCAGCCGATTGCGCATGTCCTCCCGCTCGAGCAACATGAAGATCGCAAACACAATCACGATGCCGGCGGTTGCCAGCCATCCGAACGCCCCGGGAAGGATACCGGTAAGAATTGTATAGGGAGAGAATTGCGGCTGAACAATCTGCACCGGCACCGGTTTGGGCTGCCGTTCGGCGGCCGCGTGGTTGTCGGTGATCGCTCCGGCACCGACCTCTTGGGCCGCCTTATCGGCTGCGGTGTCCATTTGCTTTCGAACCGGTTCGGTGATTTCAGTGTTGAACTGCGTGAGCAACCGCTCCAGCTTCGAGAGCGGACCAGTCTCGGTCCGCTTGAAGTACTGGATTCGCGAAACGATATTGTTGCGGTAGTTGTTCGTTTCCGAAGCCAGGTCGACCATCTGATTGCCGACGATCCAGCCGACGCTGAAAACCAGCGCGAAGGCCGCGCCCACGGCCAGCAGCACCGAGGGTACGCGCCCCAAATGCCAGCGTTCCAGCCGTGTAACGACCGGCGCCAAAATGAACGTCAGTAAAATCGCCAGCGCCAGCGGCATCAGCACATCGGCCGCGAAGTAGAGCGCGAGGACGGCCACTACCAGCAGGGCCAGCGTGAAGGTCTTCTGAATTTCAGCTTCGTTTTCGGGACGGGGCATGGAAATCCGCCAGACAGGGCTCAACGACAAGGTTTGCAGCTTATTGGAGCGCTGATTTTAGCAGTTTTGGTGCCGTGCGCATCCGAACCACCTGCAGCTCGCCGGATGTTCGCGCAGTGGTCGAGCCTTCCGAACCAACTTCCGCATAACGGGTTAGGTTTGCCGATTCGATCGCAACTCATTAAAATCGCGTACTTCTCTGCTCGCTCGCCGGAGCGATCCAGGATGTGGTCTGGCGAGCGGTCTTGAATCCCGGTTCTCCATTGCGACGCTGACTTTATGCCCCGCTATAATCCCGCCATCATCGAACCCAAGTGGCAACGCTACTGGGCCGAGCACAAAACGTTCGCCGCTCCGCGTATGCCCGTGGGCGAAAAGGTCTACGTGCTCGATATGTTTCCCTATCCTAGTGGTGACGGGCTTCACGTCGGACATCCCGAGGGCTATACGGCCACCGACATTATCAGCCGCTACCTGCGGATGCGGGGCCGCAGTGTGATGCACCCAATGGGCTGGGATGCCTTCGGTCTGCCGGCCGAGCAGCATGCCAAGAAGACCGGCACGCCGCCGCGCGTTACCACCGAAAAAAACATCGCCACGTTCCGCCGCCAGCTTCAAATGCTGGGCTTCAGCTACGACTGGGACCGAGAGCTAGTCACGACCGATCCCGATTACTTTCGCTGGACGCAGTGGATCTTTATCGAGCTGTTCGATACCTGGTTCGACCGCCAGCAGCAGCGCGGCCGGCCGATTGCCGAGTTGCCCATCCCCGCCGAGGTAGCAACCGCCGGACAAGAGGCCGTGCGGCGTTATCAGGACGCACATCGGCTCGCCTATCAATCGGAAGCGCCGGTCAACTGGTGCCCGGCGCTGGGCACGGTGCTCGCTAACGAAGAGGTCGTGGGCGGCCTCAGCGAGCGTGGCAACCATCCGGTCGTGCGGATTCCGCTGCGACAATGGATGCTCCGGATCACGGCTTACGCCGACCGCCTCGTAAAGGATCTGGACGGCGTCGATTGGTCCGAGAGCATCAAGGCCATACAGCGCAACTGGATCGGTCGTAGTACCGGCGCGGAGGTCGATTTCTTCATCGGTCACGAGTCGGGGCCCGAGGGCAGGCCCTCGCCGATGCAGTTCAAGGCCTGGCGTAACCATCGCGCCGCTGCGGGTTTCCCGGAGCAGCCCGAGGACGACGTGATCCGCGTTTATACGACGCGTCCGGACACGCTGTTTGGCGCCACGTACATGGTCGTGGCCCCCGAGCATCCGTTCGTCAAACGGTTGACGCGGCCCGCTCAGGCAGCCGAGGTGCAGGCGTACTGCGAACAGGCCGCGCGCAAAAGCGATCTCGACCGAACCGATTTGGCCAAGGAAAAGACCGGTGTGTTCACCGGCGCGTTCGCGGCCAATCCGGTCAATTCAAGGCCGGTGCCAATTTGGGTTGCCGATTACGTGCTGGCCAGCTACGGCACGGGCGCGATTATGGCCGTGCCCGCGCATGACACGCGCGACTACGAATTCGCCGTGCAGTTTGAGTTGCCGATCGTACCGGTCGTCGACCCGGGCCCCGACGCGAACGATCGCGACGACGTGTTGGCCGGCAAGGGGGTGTTTCCGGGTGAAGGAACGAGCGTCAACTCCAGCAGCTACGACGGCCTGCCGACCGCCGAATTCAAGCAACGGATCACCGAGGATCTGGCCGAGCGGGGTCAAGGATCCGAGGCAGTCAACTACAAGCTTCGCGATTGGCTGTTTAGCCGGCAGCATTTTTGGGGCGAGCCGTTCCCCGTCTTGCATGAGCTCGACGACACCGGCGAGCGAACTGGACTGATGCGCGTGGTTCCGCCGGGCGAACTTCCGGTCAATCTGCCGGAACTGACCGATTTCCAATCGCACGGCAACCCCGAGCCGCCGCTCGAACAGGCGCCGGACGACTGGCTGTACGCGACGATCGATGGCAAGCGATACAAGCGAGAGACCAACACAATGCCGCAATGGGCCGGCTCGTGTTGGTACTATCTGCGGTTTCTCGATCCCAAAAACGACCAGGCCCTGGTCGATCCGGCAGTGGAAAAGGCCTGGATGCCGGTCGACATCTACATCGGCGGCGCCGAGCACGCCGTGCTGCATCTGCTCTACGCCCGATTTTGGCATAAGGTCCTGTTTGACCGCGGGCACGTGAGCACGCCCGAGCCGTTCCGCAAGCTGGTCAACCAGGGCATGATTTTGGGCGAAGTTGAATTGACCGGCTATCAGAACGCCAACGGCACCTGGGTGAGCGCATCGGCGGTGAATACCGACGATGAGGCCAATCCACGGCTAATCAAGGGTGGCGACGAAGTGAAGGCCGTTCGCGTGGCATTCGACCAGGTAACCAAAAGCGGCGAGAGTTTCGTGCTCAAGGAGCAGCCCGACGTGCGGCTGGAGAGCCGAGCCTACAAGATGTCCAAAAGTCGCGGCAATGTGGTGAACCCCGACCACGTGGTCCGCGAATACGGTGCCGATTCGCTACGGCTTTACGAAATGTTCATGGGACCACTGGAGGCCACCAAGCCCTGGAGCATGGAAGGGGTCAATGGCGTGCGGGGCTTTTTGGACCGCGCCTGGCGTATGATCGTCGACGAGCGCAGCGAGACACTGGGACTCAATGCGACCGTTCAGGACGTCGAGCCCACGGTCGAGCAAAATCGCATGCTGCACAAGACGATTCAAGGTGTAACGCAAGACTTTGAGCGGATGGCGTTCAATACGTCGATTTCGAAGCTGATGGAGTTCACAAACTTCTTCTTCAAGTGCGACGTTCGGCCTCGCTCGGTGATGGAAAAGTTTGTACTGCTGCTGGCGCCGATGGCTCCGCATCTGGCCGAGGAGTTGTGGCACCTATTGGGGCACATCCATACGCTTGCTTATGAGCCATGGCCCTCGTTCGACGTCGAGGCAATTCGCGAGGACTCCATCGAAATTCCCGTACAAGTCAACGGCAAGCTACGGGCGCGGATTTGTGTTCCGACCGGTGCGGACAAGCAGGCGATGGAGCAGGCGGCCCGTGACGACTCACGCATCGCAGAGCTTTTGGCCGGCAAAACAGTTGTCAAAGTGGTCGTCGTTCCGGGGCGGATGGTCAACTTCGTGATCAAATAACGGAGATCCAAGCCGCGAAGTGTGTGGCCTTCGACGGTGCGACGCAATAGCCGCTTGAATCGATGAATAGTAGAAGACTTCGAGTCGACCACGCGACCGAAGCGAACCGAACCAGAAAGTAGACGCAATGCGCAATGTTCTTACGTTGGTGCTCGGTGGCGGCCGTGGCACGCGGCTCTATCCACTGACGCATTATCGATCGAAGCCCGCCGTGCCGCTGGCCGGCAAATACCGGCTGATCGACATCCCGCTGTCGAACTGCATTAACAGTGGTTTGAATAAGATGTATGTGCTGACGCAGTTCAATTCCGTCAGCTTGCACCGGCACATTCGCCGTACTTACACTTTCGATTCGTTCACGGCCGGTTTCGTCGAGATCCTGGCGGCCCAGCAAACGCTCGACACGGAAAACTGGTACCAGGGTACCGCCGACGCCGTGCGGCAGAACCTCCGCTACATCGATCAGCCCGAGTACGACTATGTACTGATCCTTTCCGGTGATCAGCTCTATCGAATGGACTATCGGCAGATGATGGCCGCACACGTCGAGTCCGAAGCGGACGTCACCATTGCCGGCATCCCAGTCGATCGCGAAACGGCCCGCAGCATGGGCTTGATGCGAGTCGACGATTCGGGACGCGTACTCGGCTTCTTGGAAAAACCACAGACGGACAAGGAAATCGAGATCGTCCGCATGGAGCCGTCGTGGATCGACGGCCGGGGAATCGAAAGCCGCGGGCGCGATTGCCTGGCCAGCATGGGCATCTACCTGTTCAATCGCGCAACGCTCGTCAAGTTGCTCACCAGCACCGATTACCGCGACTTCGGCCGCGAGATCTTTCCGGCTGCCGCGCGAACGCATCGCGTGCAGGTCGATTTATTTGATGGATATTGGGAAGACATCGGGACGATCCTTTCCTTTTACGAAGCCAACCTGCAATTGGCCGCGCACAATCGACCGTTCGATCTCGCGTCGGCCGTGGCGCCAATTTACACTCGGGCACGCTTCCTGGCCCCTTCGCGACTCGACGGCGTGATGGTGCGCAATAGTCTCGTGGCCGACGGCTGCGAGATCGAGGAGGGCACGGTCATTGAAAACAGCGTGATCGGTGTCCGTTGCCGCATCGGCAGCAATGTGACGATTCGCGACTCGGTGCTCATGGGCAATGACGAATACGAATCGGCGGCCGAAATGGCCCAAGCCGACGCCGATGGTATTCCGCGGCAGGGGATCGGCGCCGGAACGACCATCTCGGGGGCGATCGTCGACAAGAACTGCCGCATCGGCCGCAACGTCCGCGTGGCTAACGACCGCCGCATCGAATCGACCGAGGATACACCGCTTGAATCGCTAGAAGCGGTGATTCGCGACCGCATCGTTTGCGTGCAGCGTGGGGCGATCCTGAAAGACAATTGGCAGTTTTAGTGGCCGGTTATCGCGAGAAAAATCGCAAGAGCCAAAACAGACTCGAATGCACGTGGCTGGCCAGAATGCAAGTCGTGACGGGAATGTAAACGCGAGTGTGCTCGCCCTCGATGCGAACGTCGCCCGGAAGTCGGCCCAGCGGCAGCGACGTAGCGTTCACCCAGATCAGTCCGCCTAAGACGACCGCCGCCGCGAGGGCGGCCAACAGCCAGCGTCGATGTGGATAGATGCTCGCATCCCATGCGGAAGTGTCTTGCGATGCCGCTCCTACGCAAACAGGTCGCGAATCGGCGAGCCCGGACAGATCACCAGCGGGCGACCCTGCGCGTCGGGAAGCGTTTGATGCTGGGGCACGCCGAGCAGATGATAGGCCGTGGCCACCAGGTCGACCGGTGCCACCGGATTTGAGTCGGGATAGGCGGCATAGCGGTCGGACGAGCCATAGACTTGTCCGCCGCGAATTCCTCCGCCGGCCAAGACGCTGGTAAAGCAGCCGGGCCAGTGATCGCGGCCGTCGCGTCCGGCGCCGGCGTCGCTATTGCGCTGGCCGACCTTGGGAGTGCGGCCGAACTCGCCGGTCCAAACGACCAGCGTTTCATCGAGCAGTCCCCGCTCCGACAGGTCGTCCAACAGCGCCGAGAAGGCCTGATCCGCCGGCGGCATGAGCCTCGACTTCAAATCAATGAAATTTCGGCTGTGCGTGTCCCAATACACGCTGACGTTCTTGATCCCGTCGCTGGGCCAGAACACGGTCACCAGCGGCACACCACGCTCGACGAGACGCCGGGCCTGCAGCACGGATTGGCCGTGTGGATTCATCCCGTACCGCTCGCGCATCTCGGCGGGTTCTTGCGTCAGGTCGAAGGCACCGCCGGCGGTCGCTGAATTGAGGATCTCGAACGCCCGCTCGACGTGGCGGTCCATGGCACCAAGTTCAGCGGTTTGGCGGTGGTGGTGCAACTGTCGGTTCACATCGGCCAGCAGTGCCTTGCGATCTTCCAGGCGGGCCACGGAGACTTCGGGCGGCAAATGAAACTCGCCCACGCGATAGTTGGCAGCGGCCGGATTGGCATCGATCGATAATGGGTCGAGCGACTGGCCGAGCCAGCCGGCGGTCTGACCGTGGCTTTGCTCCACGAAGCGAGGGACGTCATTTTCAAGTTTGGGTCGCATCGAGACGAATGGCGGCAGCGGATCCTTTCCCCGTCCAAGCCGCGACAGAACGGCGCCGATGTTCGGCCAATCGGTCCGTAGGTCGCCCGGCGAGGGGGGCTGTCCGGTCAGCAGGTAACTGGTGGCCGTCGTATGATTCACGTCGCCATGGGTCACCGAGCGAACGATCGCCAGCTTGTCGGTGCGCTGGGCGAGCCGCGGAAAGTGTTCGCAAATGTGCGTGCCGGGCACTTTGGTGGAGATTGGTTTAAACTCGCCCCGCATCTCCACCGGCGCCAAAGGCTTCATGTCCCAAGTATCTTGTTGGGCTGGTCCGCCCCACATAAAGAGCAGAATGCATGCCTTGGCGCGGCCGAACGTTCCCGCGCCAGACTCCGCGGCATCGCTAGCCACTACCCGCGCTTTTAGCAGCTCGCTCATCCCCAGGCCAAACAGGCCAAGTCCGCCGGCGCGGAGCACCGCGCGGCGATGTGGCAAGTGCAGGGCGGTTGAGTGGCCGGAAGGTTGAGGTGTGCCCGACATAAACGGAATTATAACGGTCCAGGCGCCACGGCGCGAAGCGTGACCCGCGAGCCCGGACGTGCGACGCCGCGGCGGACCTTACGGAAGTGCTAAGAAATAAGCACACCAGATTGACGCCCACGCCGGCCGGGGGTACAAAGGGGGTGTTAAAAAATGCGCACATAACCCCCCAGTTTTTTTGCGAGACGCCCAGCATGGCCCGCAAATCGTTGCCCCCGTTGAGTCGGCGGGAACGCCAGATCATGGACATCATCTACCAACGCGGCCACGCGTCGGCGGGTGAAGTGCATGCCGCGCTGGAGGATGCCCCCAGTTACTCCACGGTTCGTACATTGCTGCGAGTGCTCAAGGAGAAAGGGCACGTGCAACAGAAGACCGACGGGCCGAGATACGTCTATTCCCCAACCGTTTCTCCCCAGCGGGCTAAGCGATCGGCGTTGCAGAGGCTCGTTTCCACGTTCTTTGCCGGATCGGCCGAGGCGGCCATGGTGGCCTTGATCGACATGCACAGCTCGCGACTCTCCGCCGAGGAGTTGGACCGGCTACAGGAACTGCTGCGAACTGCGCGGGAGAAGGAGATACAACAGGAGACGACCTAGAAATACACCTAAAGTGTCTGGTGGACTGTTAAAAGCGGGTTGGTCGGTGCGGTGTGCTTGTCGAGCGAAACGTACGACGAGGTGACGCCATGCAGCTGCTGTTCGAGGCCTTATCCTATCATCGCGACGCCGATGCGCCGCTGAGTCTACTGGTGATTGTGCTCGTCAGAGTGAGCCTGGTGCTGGGCACGGGCATCGCAGTCAGCCAACTGCTAAGGCATGCAAGTGCCGCGGTGCAACACCGAGTGTGGTTGTCGACACTGCTGGGAACTTTGGCCGTACCGACGTTGTGGGCCTTCACCCCGACTTGGCGGCTTCCACTGATGACGATGCACGTGCAAGGCATCTCCATCTCACCGGCAACTGTTGCCGAGCCGTTTCGATCTCCGAACTGGTCGTTCGTTCTGGGCAGCGTGTGGATGGTGGGCGGGCTCGTCTGCCTGGCTTACTTATTTTTTGGCATGCAGTTGGCGAACCGCCAATTCCGTGCTTCGCGGGCCTGCCGCGACGCTCGATGGCTATTGGCTCTGGCGATGGCAAAGCGCGATTTGGGCGTCACAAGGCAGGTCGAATTACGGATCACTCCGCACCCCATTTCCCCAGCGGTATGGAGTTTTTGGCGAGCCCGCGTACTGTTGCCCGCTGGGGCCGATGATTGGCCGCTCGCCCAACGACGCAGCGTGTTATTGCATGAACTGGCCCATGTGGAACGGCAAGACTGTGCCTGGCAATTGTTGGCAAGCCTTCTCTGCGCGTTGTGGTGGTTCCATCCCGCCGTTTGGTACGCCAGCCATCGACTGCGGGCCTGCGGCGAGCAGGCGGCTGACGACAGCGTGCTGCGGGCCGGAACCGGACGCATCGATTATGCAAGTCATCTGCTAGCGATTGCCGATTGGCTCCATCATGCGCCGCGAACCGCGTTTTTGACTGCCATGCTGAAATCCTCACATTTGGAACGGCGATTGCGAGCGGTTCTCGACTCGGGTCGAAGCCGTCGTCCGATCAGTCGGCGACGCTCGGCCATAGGTTGGGTCCTGTCTGGAAGCCTGTTGATCACGCTGGCAACCGTGACGCCCGCTCGTGTGGTACCAGAACCGTTTGCCGCAGGGCCCGGTCGCTTGGACCTGCGGCTCAGAATTCGGCTTCCGCCCGTAGATCCAGCCGTGCCAGCACGGTTGCGGGACGAATCGCAATACGAGCTCATCTCCCAGACAATGCGGCCGGACGTGCGAATTGTCCCCGTGGCCCTAGGCGCACCTGCGACGCTGTCGCGCGTGCCAAGTGGGACTTGGGCATCTGGAAACCAACCGGCGCAGTTCATACCCATTCCAAATTGGGAGGTTGGTCAAAATGCCACCCAGCTGCTTCCAAACTATCGCGACGGGATGGCGAAGATCGTTTTGGTGGAGAACACCGACTCGCTGGAGCGAACTCGTCTGACCGCAGGGCATATCGCAACTGCCAGTGCCGATTCAGCTTCGGTCGAGTGATCGCACGCTCACGAAGGTTCCCAAAGTGCGCGTTGTGGCAATGCGTTCCGGAAAGTGCAAAGTTTTTCCCCGCAGTTGAATCTTTTCGCGGCCGGAAGGGGTACTGGCCTGTGGAACTATTCTTTTCTGTGTTCGAACGAGGATGGACTTCGGACGTTCGAAAAATCGTTCGATTCGTGAACCAAGCTCTGTCGCTGAGCATCGAATACAAGAGTAACTACCAGGGACGCCCCGGCGCGCGGGTTTGACACCACCCCGCGCCGGGGTAATTTATGCGCTAGTTGCTTCCCCGGCCCAATGCTTGGCCTGGTGTCAGCCATGATTGTTGATGTCCATAGTCACGCCTGGAGTTTTCCCCAGCACTTTGGTAGTGATTTCGTCACGCAGACAAAACGGGCAAAACCAGCCGAAGACGTCGACCTCGCGGTGCGGTACGAAGACTATCGCGCCAGTTGCCCAGAAGACGTTCGAACTATCGTCTTCGGTGGCAAGGCGCGGCTTAGCGGGCTGTGGGTCGACGACAGCTACGTTGCCCAGTACGCTGCCGAGCACCCAGACACGCTAGTTGGTTTTCTATCGGTCGACCCCACGCAGGACGGCTGGCACGACGAGATGCATGAGGGGCACCGGAAGCTCGGCCTGCGAGGCATCAAGCTGTTGCCGATGTATGCCGGGTTCCGTCCGGATGACGACTTGCTCAATCCACTTTGGTCTTATGCCTCGGACCAGGGATTGCCGGTGCTGTTGCACGCGGGCACGACTTTTGTTTCGCAGTCCGTACTCGAGTTCACGCTGCCGAGGCATCTCGACCGAGTGGCGACGCGCTATCCTCGCGTAAAGATGATACTTGCACATCTGGGGCACCCTTATGAAGGCGAATGTGTGGCGGTGATCCGCAAACATCCACACGTCTATGCCGACATTAGCGCACTTCATTACCGCCCGTTCCAGCTCTATCACAGCCTGATGCTCGTTCAGGAATACGGCGTCTGGGACAAAGTGTTGTTCGGCAGCGATTATCCGTTCACAACGGTTAATGCGTCGATCGACGGCCTCCGCACGCTCAATCAGATGCTCGCGGGTACGGCTTTCCCACGTCTCGACGAGCGGGAACTCGACGCAATGATCCATCGCGACAGTTTGCGACTGCTGGGATTGGAGGGGTGAGTTCCGACAAGTTGCTCGACTAGGTCGCTCTGCGAGCGGGCGGAAGCAAGGCCCCTGGCTTGGCACTTGCAATGACATCCGGAAAGGAGCCGTTGCCAAAGAATATTTTCCGGGCGGCACGTCGACCAAGTGACGTTCTCAGCGCCGCGCAGCCAAGTTCGAGTAGCAGGTTGGAACCGGCCAGGTCGTACACGGCCCGCAGTGCTCGCCGCGCACGAAACTTTTGACGGAACTGTCGTCCGTCGTAGGCAGACAGGCAGCTTTCATCGCCAGTGGCGAGAAAGCGGTTTGCCGTCGTGGCGGCCAGTTCGGAAAGCCGCAGGCACGGATCGAGCCCGCCGGCGGTTAGCGGCGATACGGCACCAGCGGCGTCCCCCAACAGCAGTCCGCGACGATTGATCAATCGAGGCAACACGCCCCCAACCGGAATTCGTCCTCCGCGTCGCTCCAAAAGTTGCGCGTCGTTAAGATTTACAACTGAATGAATGCTCTCGCGAAACTCCGCAAGCGCCAAGGCAGGCTGGAACCGCTCGGCATAGCCGCCGACACCGACGTGAACACTGGTACCATCGTCTGCAATCCAGGCGATATAGCCAGGGGCAACACGACGGTCAAAGAAGCAATGCAAGCGCGGTGCGCGATCGTTAGTGGGAGTCTCGAAAACTTCTTCCAGGCCGACGATCCAGCGACGATTCTCACTCAGGCCCAGTTCCCGTGCCACGCGAGAGTTCGTGCCGTCTGCGCCGACCAGCATTCGAGCAGTGACGGCCTCGTCCGCGCCCGCTGTACGCAGAACCACACGCGAGCCGTTGTGGCTGGGCGATGCAGCCAGAAAACTTGTCGCCGGGAGCCAATCGGCGCCGGCCGCGCGGCAGTCCTTCAACAATCGCTGATAGAGCGGACCCATGCGTCCGATGCGGAATTCGTCTCGGCGCTGGCAAAGTCAAGCCGGCGCCGTCCGGGCGAGTAGATCGTCACGTGACGGATAGGCGGTCCCAGGTGCGCGGCAGGCAGGGCGAAATCTTCGAGCGAGCGGCGCACGAAGATGCCCGTGGTGTGCACCGCTTCGTCGAGCGATTGTTTCCGGTCGACAAGCAGCACGTGCAGACCGTGCCCGGCCAGTAGCCGCGTGCACTGCAGGCCGGCTAGTCCCGCTCCGACCACGACCACGTCATAGGTTTTCATGGGATGTTGCTTTGTAATGCAAAGTAGTTGGCGGTAAGAGATCCCTGGCGGTTTGTCACTTGGAAGGCAGCGGTCGACACGTTCCGCGCCCCGCGGCGCCAAGTCAGGTTGGCATGAAGCCTTTGCCCAACGGATGGATCGCTACCGCGCTGCGGGCGTGGGCGCCCATCGCGTCGCTAACGATCTGCTCAAGCACGCCGATATATTCGGCGAAGCGGCGACGACCCTCGCTGGTCAGGCGACAGAGCGTCTGTGGGCGCTTGTTGCTGGTCTCCTTGCGAACGTCAACCAATCCGGCTTCTTGCAGCACCTGTAAATGACGATTCAGATTTCCGTCAGTGAGGGCGCACAGCTGTTTCAAGTTGGAAAACGCCAATCCCTCGGCATGCGCGATGAGAGACGACAGGATTCCGAGTCGAGCTTTCTCGTGAATCACGCGCTCGAGCCCATCGTAAGCGAAAGGTGCGTCGCACTTCGGGGTGGTGATTGACGGCTCGTTCATCCTCGTCGCTCCAAGGTCCAAAAAAGAATCGCCGCGGCCGAAAACTGACCCACCGCAAACGGTACACCCATACACCAGGGCTCGAGGGAGAATTCGCCCTTTGCCCAGATGACGACAATAATACCCGTCATCAAATACAAACCGGCCACTGCGAAGATGGGGCGCGGCAACAAGCGCGCCGAAGCAAAGATGCCCAGGCTAAACAGAATCTGCCACAGCCCGGGTAGCAGCGCGATATTTTCAGGGGCATTGCGCACCAGAACGACCGTCAGCAAGATGCCGGCAATCATCGGCGGAATGAATTGCTCCACCGCCAAACGCGTAGGCTCGAGATAGGCCCAATCGTGGGTCCAATACATCCGCACTCCCATCTCCACGGCCACGGCCGCGACGCTCAGCAGGGCCATACCGATCCAAAGCGATAGATACGCCATGATGTCGGCCGTCGGATCAGGCACGACGTAGGGCTGAGCAATCGCTGCCGAAAGCGCCAGTGCCCCCGACACCGCGACCGGAGCCGAGCGGTAACCCCGGAACACGTCGCTCTTGGCCATCTGCCGACGGATTTCGGCGATCTGCGTGAGTGCTTCGCGAAGTTCCATGCGCGGGCCTTTTGCTTAACGAAAGCGCAAAGGTGCTTTGCAATCCAAAGTATCCGCTCCCGGCCGGTTGTGCAATCGCACCAAGGCTAATTTTCTTCGGCGAGCAGTTTCAGGGCCGTATCGCGTACCGCTGCGGCCGTTGCCTTACCTTGCGACATCGTCTCTTCGTAGCTGTTCGACCGGAAGTCGTATTCTGGAATGATATAGCCCAGCTGATCGTTCGCCAATCCGACCAGGATGCGCGGAAAGCCCTTCATCTGCTGGAGGATTTCGAAGCTCACCTCGGGGAGAACCTCGCCGGGCAGGGTAATCAATTCCGCCTCACCCAGCCTGATTAGCGCCATTTCGCTTGTCACTCGGCCTTCATCCAAACCGCCACGAGCCTCATACAGCGGCAGAAACCGCGGATTGGTCATCGGAAAGGTGACCTTACTGGTGGTAAATCCATAGTGGAACTCGGCCGGCGGTTGTGCCGTGGTGGCCAGTTCCTTCACAATTTTTGCCAGTCCGAGGCCCATCACCTGCGCTTTGTCATGCGTGCGGGCATTGTTATCGCCACTGACCATGCCGCCGACAGCCCCGTTGAGAAATACGCCCTGGCCACCGCCATCGGCTCGAATCTGCTCGCACATATATCCCGGGAAATCGGCGCTGCAGTCGGCGGGGCCATTTTCCAGGCCTTCCACGTGACAAGCAAAGTTCACGAGCGTGGCGATCGGTTTGCCGTCGTCGCCAATCGGCTGCAGGATCGAAATCGTTGGATCGAGAATGCCCGGGTTGCGGGCATTGCGGAAGTAGCCGATCACGCGTGCCCCGTCCATCGGAAGTTCACGCGACGCAGTGCGAAACTCCTTGACGGGCTGCAAGCTGCCGACCGCCTTCTGCACGGCGTCGTGCACTTGATCTTGGATGTAGGCGACGTACTCGGCCGGGTAGTGACCATAAACGCCGATGGTATCCGGAGCAGCATGATTATGTGACATGGCCAATAACAGGAAGTCGATGCCCGATTCCTTGGCCCGAGCGCGAATCGCATCGATGTCCGTCCTAAGCATGCCAAACAAGTCGGCACCGACGAGGGCGATGCGGACGTCGTCCTTTTCAAACACGACGACGCGGGCGCGCATGTCATCGTGCACGCGGAAGGCATCTCGAATGCGTGGCGGCATCCATTCCTTCTTGGGCGTGATGGTAACTTCGGCCGTGCCGGCTTTCAGATTGCCCACCGGCGCCGGCTTTTCGGGGCTCGGTTGTGGTCCCGAACGAAGCTTGCTCATGTCAAGCAGGCGCGGCCCGCCGTCCGGAACACGCGTCAGCACGTTCGGAACGTATGCGACGCCGATGGTTTCGCCTTGCACATTGAAGACAAACCGCACACCCAGATGCGTATAGTCGAGAACCGAGAAAGTGGCCATCTTGATCTCTTGCTCCGGCGAGCCAAACGCGGCCAAGACCTTTTCGCGACTCTCAAAACCGGCGGGTATGGTCGCGGCTTCCGTGGAGGAGTATCCTCCGTCCTTGCCGTGCAGGTGAACCGAATCGATTAAATTGTCGCGGCCAGCCGCCGGAAAGAGCATTTTGTAAGCGTACCACCTGGCTTCATGCATCGACTGGCCGAGAGCCTCGCGAACGTCAGCCGCGGTCGACATGCCGGGAACCAGGCCGTGGTATTTGAGTGGCGGCTGTGGATCGGTTGGCTTGACCTCGCCATCGGGAGCCTGGGCCCAGGCAGCGCTGCACGTCCAGACGATCAGGAAGGCGGCCAGCCCAACGCACCGAAAGTAGCGAGAAAGAAAGCAAGCGTTCATGAAGAAGCTCCGCGGGAGACGATGGGCATGAAGATTCGGCGAGCAACTTGTCCACTGACCATAGATTCTAAGCACAGCCTAAGCCTGAAGGTAATGGGCAAACGCGCGCCAAGTCTGTGGTTGTGCGAGCGAGATCATTTTCCTGGCGACTTTGCGCAGCGAAATCCGATATGGCCGGCCGCGCTTTCCGGTTCACCCTTGCCACGCGAACCAAGGACATAGCGGATACAGTACAAATCGCTGCACATGAACGAACCGCCTCGCTGCACGCGCTTTGGAATGCCCGGCTCGGCGGGATCGAAGCTGTCTTGCGGGCCGGTCGGGTTTTTGTCAGTGGTGTGCAAGTAGGTGTCCGGGCGGTACCAGTCGGCGCACCATTCCCAGACGTTGCCGCTCATGTCGTACAGTCCGTACCCGTTCGGTTTGTACTTTTCTACCGGAGCGGTCGTGCGATAGCCGTCGCCAGCCGTGTTCTGCAGGGGGAAGCGTCCTTGCCAGATGTTCACCTGCCACTGACCATCGGGACGCAGCTTGTCGCCCCAACAATACGGTTGCTTGTCGAGGCCACCGCGCGCGGCGAATTCCCATTCCGCTTCGGTCGGCAGGCGCTTGCCAGCCCAGTCGGCGTAGGCCTTGGCGTCGTTCCAGGAAATATGGACGACCGGATGATTCTCGCGGCCCTTGATCGTGCTTTCGGGACCTTCGGGGTGCCGCCAGTTTGCACCCGGTACATAGCGCCACCATTGCAAGTGATCATCGAGCGCCACGGGCTCGTCGGGCGGTGAGAATACGATCGAGCCCGGCACTAGAACTTCGGGCGGAGCACCCGGAAAGTCTTCGGGGTTGGGGGGCAGTTCCGCGACCGTCTTGTAGCCGGTCGCTTCGACGAACTTGGCGTACTCGGCGTTCGTCACTTCGTGCCGGTCCAGCCAAAATCCATCCACATACACGAGATGCTCGGGCTGAGCGTCGGGAAAGCCATTGTTGCCCATCCAGAACCAACCGCCGGGCACCCAGACCATGTTTTTGTCGGGCGCGGCCTCGGGAGCCGCGGCCGTGTTGATTTCGGGGACGTCACTTTCAGCCGTCGAGTGACTCGTGGGCCAGAAAGCTGGCGCGAAGACGCCCAGCACCAGCACCAGGATGCCACCTGCGAACAGCCAGCCTCGCCACGAGCGGGCACCCCGTGGCGAGCGGCGCATGGAACGTTTCTCGTCTGCGGTTTGGCGACTCATCAACGCTTGGGGGGGAATGGGACGAAGGCGGTTAACGGGAGAGATAGTCTATTGTCGCCCGCAAAACGGTACGCGTCCAGCCGACCGCGGTCGGTAGCGAGGAATCGGTCGTTTTTCGTCGGGTCGGAGTGGCCAAGGCCGCTATAATGCCTGTGCGGCATGAGCTCACGTTCACGGCGAAATCCACTGAGGAGGGCGGCGCCATGGCAAAGGGGAATTCACGGCGACATTTCTTGCAAACCGCGACATCTGCCGGAGCCCTAGCCGGCTTGGGCGACCTGAGCTTTCTGTCGCATCTTGCGCCGGTGAGCGCCGCCGACGCGACGCCTCAGCCCAATCGTGTGCAGCTGGACTCCGACATTGAACCACTCGTGCGGTTGCTCGAAGACACGCCGCGCGCCCAGTTGCTCGAGGTTGTGGCCGGTCGAATTCATGCGGGGTTGAACTACCAGGAACTGCTGGCGGCACTGCTGCTGGCCGGCGTTCGCAACGTGCAACCGCGACCGCACGTGGGCTTCAAGTTCCACGCGGTGTTGGTCGTCAATTCGGCACACCTGGCCAGCCTGGCCTCGCCGCCCGAGCATCGTTGGCTGCCGATTTTTTGGGCATTGGACTACTTCAAGGACGCACAGGAAGACGATGTCCGAGAGGGCGACTGGACCATGGGCGCCGTCGACGAATCGGCCGTGCCGAAGGCGCACAGGGCCAAGGCGGCGCTGGTCGAGGCTATGGACGGCTGGGACGAGGCAGCCACCGACGCGGCAGCGGCCGGACTGGCACGCTCCGCTGGAACGAGCGAGATCTTCGAGTTGATGTTCCGTTACGGCGCCCGCGATTTTCGCGATATCGGTCACAAGGCGATCTTTGTCTCCAACAGCCTGCGGACGCTGAATTGCATCGGAAGCCAGCACACCGAGCCGGTGTTGCGGTCGCTCGCGTACGCACTGTTGCAGCACGATGGTCCGAACCCGGCAAAGAGCGACGAGCAGGCCGACCGGCCCTGGCGGTTGAATCTCGAGCGTGCCAAGTCCATCAACGGCAATTGGCTCGAAGGCCGGCCCGACGACGCAGCCACCAGCGACATGCGAGCCGCGCTGCGCGAAGCCGACGAAAACCAGTCGTGCGAGAAAGCGATCGAACTGATCAATCGCGGTGTGGCCCCGCAATCGATATGGGACGCAATGCTGTTGGGTGCCGGCGAACTCCTGGTGCGCAAGCCGGGCATTGTGGCGCTGCACGCGGTCACGACGACCAACGCCCTGCGATATGCGTGGGGAACCAGCGACAGCGACGACACGCGGAGGATGTTGCTATTACAGAATGCCGCGTTCTTGCCGATGTTCCGCGAAGCGATGGGAGATCGCGGCAAGGTCGGCGATCAAAAGCTCGACGAGTTGCAGCCGGGTGCGCTTGCGGCCGACCCATCCAAAGCCGTCGAGGAGATCTTCGCGGACATCAGCCAGAACAAGATGACCGCCGCCGGCAAGACGCTGGCCTATGTGCAGTCGCATCCCAATCCGCAAGAGTTCATCGACGCCGCGCGGGTGCTAATTTTCCTGAAGGGTACGAACGCCCACGACTACAAGTTCAGTAGTGCGGTGCTGGAAGATTACAAGCACGTCTCGCCGCAGTACCGCGGCCAGTTCCTCGCCTCGAGCGTGTTCAACCTCCGGGGCAGCGGCGGCCGCGACAACAAACTGGTGGAACGAACCCGGGCGGCGCTGGCCTAGCCGCTTTCGGCTTCCGGCTAGTGGACAACCATGTTGTCTTTCGCGACGCCGGTGCCTTCTTCAATGTGTGCCTCATCACTGAACAGGTTGTCGACAATCTGATTGCCATGGCCGCCACTCAATTTGAGTGTCGTGCGAACTTCTCGCTCGCCCTGGATTAAGGAGTCGGATACCCGGCTATTGGTGACCTTATCGAGCAGCAGGCCGCAGGGGCCAAAGTCGAGAATCGTATTGCCGGTCAGGTTCATGCGATTGCAGTTGCGCAATACCAGGGCCGCGGGCTGGCAATCAATTCCTTGCAAATGATTGCCGGTAAGCGTCCAGCCGTTGCAGTCGGTAAGCACCAGTCCCAGCTTCGCGTCGGCCGCATCGCCGGTGTGATACCGGGGATTGCGCTCGCAGACATTGTGGGAGAAGACGACGTTCGCACAATTCGTGGCCGTCAGGTTGTGCGTGTAGCCTTGCCACATTGTGTTGCCGGTGATCGTGGCGCCGCGTACGTTGACCAGGTCGAGGTTCACCCGCACGTCTGACAGAACGTTGTCGGCAATCGTGACGTGCCCGTGACGAAGTTCGTCGGTATTGGGGCGCGGCACGGACCGGCCGTTGATCCGAATATTCGCTGAGTTGGGGGCGTTGTGCGCGTGTTGGATTGTACAGCCGACGATGGTCACTTCGGCCACCGAACCGCCCGTCGAGTCAAGCAGCACGTTTGCGGTTGGTTTGGAATCGGAACCGCCCATGTTCGCTTCGATGTCGCAGGTGCCGATTTGCAGGTTGCGCAGCTCGCTGTTGCGAACGACCACGCCGCCACCGTCGTTATAGCTGATGTGGCAATTGGCGATGTTGATCTGGTGGAGATTCACGCCATCTAAATACACGCCAATTCCATGGTTGTCGTAGAGATTGCATTCCGACAGCGTCACGTTGCGGTTGCGCTGCACCAGATGCACCGCGTGCAAGGCCTCTCGCACGACAAGTCGGGTCAACGTGAGTTGCATCGTTCCGGTCGCTTCGATGCCGCAAGCGTCGGCATGTCGACCGAGGATTTCCACGCCATCCACGGCTGGCGTGCGCTGCCGCTGCCAGACGTTCGGCTGGAACGTATTGGGTGCGGCCGTGCCCTCGTGCGTTCCGACGAACCGCAGCGCGGGGCCAGGGCCGGCCATGATGATCTGCGCCGCGGCCTCGCCGGCAATGGCCGAATAGCCAACTTTGTCGAGCTCCACGAGGATCGGTTCGGTGATTCGATATCGCCCCGGCGGAAACCGCACCAGCCCATGTCCAGCGTCGACTGCACGTTGAATCGCCACCGTGTCGTCGGCCACGCCATCTCCGACGGCACCGAACTCGCGGACCGAGCATTGCCGCGCGGCATCCTGGGCGGTAAGCGTGCAGGCAAAACTCATTTGAACAAGTACGATTGAAACGGTGAAGCGATTCATAATTCGTAGCGATTGCGATACCTGTTGGACAATGCGCTGGATCCCTGGTTCGCCGGCACAGCCGCCGGTATCACCGATGGAATCGGTTTTGGAACTCTACGAACCGTTTCGAGAAGACGTTAGGCGACTCCGTAAACTTTAGTTAATCAGCAAGTGATATCGCCCCATCCAATAGGGAAGCAAAATGGCCGCCCCATCGTCGCGGTCTCGCCCCCCGTTGCCGCCGTCGAGCGTGTAAGGATCGCCGTTCCAGCGCATCACGCGCCGTTCGGATACGGGCAGTACGGTATCGCCGCGCGCTCGCCGCGCTCGGTTGTTCCCCACGATCGTGACGTCGCGACGATGCGCGTTGCTCACGGTCCAGCTAATCGTGTCGGAAGGGACATCGCGAAACCATTCCAGGCAGACTTCCTGGTCATAGTCGACTGGATCGACATACGGCTGGTCCGGTCGCCGGAGCGGGTTGGTCCAGTGACTTGCCTGCAGCGCGGCACCATAGATCAGATTGAACAGCGGACTCTTCTCGGGCCGCTCGATTTGCCACGAGCGCCGAAGGCTGGCGAGGTAGACCTTCCGCAGATGCGGATCGCGTTCGAGGATTAACAGAGGATAGTACGACAGGAAGGCCAGTTCATCGTCGCTGTGGTTGACGAGCCACGCTGGCCAAATCCGCTTCTGCTGCACCGTGTTCGTCGCGTAGCCATGGTCTCGAACGAGTTCGTTGATCTTCTCCGTATAGCGCGGCTTGCCGACGATGTGCTCGGCGACTTTCAAGTGCGAGAGAATCTCGAGCGAATTGAGTCCCCGGTCGCCGATCCGCCGCAAGTCGTGATTCAGTCCCTCCGGCGCCCAGACGCCCCAGGTGGTTGGCCTACCCGGTGGCCCGACGTAGTACAGCCCATGGTCGAGAATGTTATCCGTAATCCGTTCGACGTAGCCGCGGATTTCCTCTTTCTCCCGCGCGTCGGCGGCCACGTCGTAGTAGATCTGGTAGGCAAAATAGTGACCCACGACCTCGTCGCTTGACGTGTCGGCCTTCCACCACCACTTTCCATCGGCCGAACGATACCACTCGCCGCCGTGCGGCCTCGGATCCTCGTCAATCGGGACCGCGCTGCGAGCAACAAAACCCGGTACCGTCGACACGCGTTCCAGAAACATCAGCGCTTCGAGTGCACGACGGGCATTCTGTTTGGCTGCCGGATCGTGCGTGGCGCCGTAGCGAAACGCCTCGGCGGCAACATAGATGCTGGTCCATAGGCCATCGTTGTCGTTGGAGGACTGCAATTGCGCGGAAGCCAGATCTCCCGGTTCAGGCAGATTAATCTCAGTGACGAAACCATTGCGAAGATGATACTTCTGGAGCATGTCGTCGATCTCGAGCATCTTCTGCTCAAGCGATTGGGGGCGGCGCACGATCTTGACGATGCCCGCGGGGGTCTCGACAAATAGCGCGCCATCAGGCGCCAAGGCAAGGTTGAGTACTTTGTTGTCTGGCAGCCAACGGCGCGAGTGAAACACGCGCCAGCGGTTTCCGCTTGGGGGCAGGTACTGCAAACCATGCTGCGATCCGATCCAGTATTCACCCTCCAGACTGCGCAGTCCGACCGTCGAATCAACAAACGGCATTCGCGGTTCTCCCGCGTCCAGCGCTACGAGTTCGTCATCCGTCAGCCGAGTGCCCTCTGAGGGGGGAAGCCGATCGGCCACGATCTGCTCGGTGGACCAGGCCAGGAACGTATCCTTGGGAGCGGCAAGCAGTGAAAGGCAAAGAATGAGGGCATGCATGACGAAATGTATCCTGACAGCGGGCGGTGGGATATTCGGCGGGAAGCTATCCCCATAAGTAGTCGCCGGGGCCCATCAACGCAAGCGATACTTTCGAGCCACGCCGAATCCGGTCACCTAGAGAGACTGGCTGATCCGTGCCTGCTCGGCAAGGACATATTCGACTAGCTCGGCCGCGTCGGCGTCGAAGGTCTTGATGGGCTCACGCTGGAGGGGTTCGACCAGGTATGCCATTCGGACCAAATCACCTCGCGGGGAGAAGTGTGGGGCAATGCCGGTAAATGCAAAACCGTACTGTTCGAGATCCGTCATCACCGATGCCGTGCCTGGATCGTCCAACGGCAATTCCACAAAGACCGCGGCCGCGGCCGAACGTTCGACAAGTTCTCGCTTGGCATGGCGCACCGCGTGTACTGTGTCCGCCCCCAATCGATCGGCGCGGACAAAGGCCGTGCCGGCTGCCGGGTCCACTTTCACGGCCAGCGTACCGTGTCCCTCAGGCACGGCTCCTGCGACAAACTCAATCGGACATTCGAGCCGTTGGTAGATCGATCCGACCATTTCTTGATGCCACTGCGGCAAGTACAACTTGCGCACGGCAGGCGTCTGTAACCAGTGAAAGTAAAGGAGACACGTCACACGTTGTGGCTGGTCGTCAAAGCCGCTGAATTGCTCCGTCTTGGGTGAAACGGCCAAATCCACGCCGGTCAAACGGCCGCCATGATCGACGTTGGTCTTCTGGGTGAGCGTGTGCACTGCCACGGCGTCGGAATACCAGCCGACCAATTGGCGTCGCCGGGCCTCTTCGAGCGAGAGTTCTTTCATTCGGCTCAACAATCCACGACCACGGTGGGCCGGATCGACTGCCGCCTGTCCTGTCTCGGCCACGGGTCCGGGCTGGTTTAATTCGAGCGCGCTGTGGCCGGCCACATAGCCGTCTTGTGTACAAGCGACGAACGAAACAACCGAGCCGTTGGCATTGTGTGCGGCCACCCGCGCCGGATAGTACACGTCGGGATTGAAATAAGTGCTGCCGTAGGTGCGATACATCAACTGCGATACTTGCACCGCTTCGCCAGGGAGCATGCGGCGCACCTCGTATTGCTGCGGTGGCGCGAGTGGACTATCTTTCGTGAAGGGAGTCAAAGTCTCGGCATCCGCTCCTTCGGCCACGCTTTCGCCGTGCAGCCACTTGCGAACCTGCAGCGACTTACCCTCGGGCCCGTATGCCAGCCAGTGCACTTCGTCGAGACGTTCGACGGGACAACCATACAGACGGCCTCCGCCAGCGTCGGGCTCATGTAGTCGCCGTTCCAATTGCTCCACGTCCTGGGGCATGCCATAGTCGCGCACCAGGATTTCCAGCCTGCCATGCGTGTCAGATATCGAAAGCTTGATCGAGCCCTCGTCGCCTTCACGATAGGCATTGGCCACAGCGTCTGCGACGGCGCCGAGCATCAGTTTTTCGAGTGCCGCCGAGTCGGCAATGTCCAGCGGCAATTGGCGGAGCGTTTCACTGGCAAAAGCCCGCACGCTGGGCAGCACGCGAGGATCATTACTGAGCACAAGTTCCAATTGCATGACGTACCCATTGGCTCTGTCGATTGACGCAAGTAGCCCGCATGTCCGCTACAATCCCGCACCGTCTGCAAAACGATAGCACACGGCCGGCCGCTGGCTCGCTGCCGCCACAACGGTATACTCTCGGACATGACAAAGCCTAGGAATAGGGAAATTGAAGCCGTTTCGCCCGCGGAGGCGGTCGCAGGCGTGCAGTCCGGTCAACGCGTCTTCATTGGCGGCAATGCCGGTACGCCACATTCGCTAGTCGAGGCGCTGGTGGATCAGGCCGATCGCCTCCGGGGCGTCGAATTGCTTCACATCCTCACTACTGGCGAGGCACGCTATGTCGAGCCTAGGTTCGCTGAGAGTTTTCACTGTCTGACCTTCTTTACCGGCGCCAACGTACGGGCCGCTGTGCAGGATGGCCGTGCGGATTTGGTACCGATGTTCCTGCATGAGATTCCGCGGCTTTGGACGGGCGCCTATCCGCTGGACTGGGCCTTCGTGCAGCTCAGCCCGCCAGACAAACACGGCTATTGCACCGTGGGTGTCGCCACCGATGTCGTGTTATCGGCGATTCGGCAGGCGAAACACGTGGCCGCGGAAATCAATCCGCAGATGCCTCGCACCTGGGGCGACACCATGGTTCATGTCTCAAAGTTGTCGGCGATTACCGAAGTCGATCGTCCGCTGGATGAATTGACACCGCCGGCAGCCAGCGACGTGACGGACCGCATTGGCGAGCACGTCGCGAGTTTGATCCGCGACGGTGACTGTCTACAAACCGGTATCGGCGCAATACCGAACGCCGCACTGGCTCGACTGCACGATCGCCGCCACCTGGGCATCCATACCGAGATGCTTACGGATGGGATCGTCGAGCTGTTCAGGGCAGGAGCCGTCGACGGCAGTCGCAAGACGATCATGCCCGGCAAGATTGTCTGCAGCTTTGCGATGGGCACCAAGCAACTGTATGACTTCGTCGACGACAATCCGTTGTTGGCTTTTCACGGTAACGAATTGACCAACGACCCGTTCGTCATCGCCAAAAACGACAACGTGGTCGCCGTCAACAGTGCGCTGCAAGTCGACCTGACCGGGCAGGTCGACGCCGACTCGATCGGCGAGCACTTCTACTCCGGCATCGGCGGCCAAGTCGATTTCATTCGCGGGGCCTCGCGCAGCCGCGGCGGTAGGCCAGTTATCGCGCTGCCCAGCACGGCGAACCGCGGCCGTGTGAGCCGCATCGTATCGGAACTCAGCGCGGGTGCCGGCGTGGTAACGAGTCGCGGAGACGTGCACTACGTGGTCACCGAGTACGGCATCGCTAATCTCCATGCCCGCGGAGTACGCGAGCGCACCGAGGCGCTGATCGCGATCGCCCATCCTGACTTTCGCGACGAGCTTACCGAAGCGGCACGCAACCGCAAGCTGGTCAGGAAATAGACGACTCGCTTCACGGGATCGGCGCGGGTTCGGTGATCTTCAATCCCGCCTGTTCATCGGGCACGGCCACATCCACCGCCGCTCCGTGTTGCTTTCCCTCGCGCGTGCCCCTGGCTACCAGCAAGCGGCCATCGGGTAGGCCGACGATGCCGAGTGAGGCATCGAGTTTCCACCGCCCGTCGAGTTTGTACTGAGGATCGGCTTTCAGGAGCCACTTCGGACTGCCGTAGCACCCAAACCACCAATGGCCGTCGGCAAAGGCGGCTGTCTGGATACCCAGAAACGTGTAACCGCTATTTAAGACGTGACGCGTTCGGAATGAAAAATCTGGCCCGTATTCATAGAGGTAATTTTCATCGACTCCCACCGGTAAACCGCCGACTACCAGGAATCTCCCGTCGTGAAAGGCAATACCACCGGCGCCATGGACGACCTGGGGCGTCTTGTGACGAGCCAGTTCTTCAAGCGTGTCGGCATCGTAAACGTAAACCCAGGAGTCGGCTTTGCCAGCTGGCAGGTTGAACTGGCCCAGATTCACGGCCACGTAGACTTTGCCGTCGTAAAAGCACAAGTCACCGTGATGGCTGGCGACGTCGATCTTCTTAAGCATCCGGCCGGCCAGATCGGTCTTCACCAGCACGGTCGTGAAGGGCCAGTAAATGGCATCGCGGTTATTGGTGCAAATGCCTTGCAAGTGACCGGGATACAATCCCTCGCACCGCACTGCGTGGAACACCTCTTCACGCGCTGCGGTTTTCTTTTCGTTGGGGGTGGGCATCGGGGCCCCGACGTCCTCCCTCCAGGCAGCCAGACGCGATTGCAATTGCTTGACCTTCTCCGGCATCTGGTCGGCCAGGTTTTTCTTTTCGCCGTGGTCTTCTTTCAGATTGTAGAGTTCCAGCCGCCCGTCCTCGAAAAACTCCAACAGCTTCCAATCGCCTGAGCGTACAGCCCCGGCGGGCGTCGTACGCCACGTGTTTTGCGAAGAGCCGAGATAGCCGGGAAAGTGCCAGAAGATCGCCTCGCGATCCAGCCCCTGCTTGCCGCCGGACTTTAGGACCGGCCAGTAACTCGTGCCGTCGAGCGGTTGCGATGGGCGATCTGCCCCGGCAACTTCGAGGAGGGTGGGATAAAGATCCACGCTATTGATCGGCTCGTCGCAGACGACGCCGGACGGAATCACGCCCGGCCAGCGGAAGATGTACGGTACGCGAATGCCGCCTTCGTAGAGCATTCCCTTGCCGCCGCGCAGCGGCGCGTTGTCGGTGATCGACCGAGATTTGATCCCCTCGCGTTCGTAGCCGCCGACTCCGCCGTTGTCGCTGGAGAAGATAACCAACGTGTTGTCCGACAGCCCCAACTCATCGAGCGTGGCGACAATTCTGCCGACGCTGTCATCGACGCTGGCAATCATGGCGGCGTACGTCGGATCATAATGTCCAACCGCTTTGCGCTTCTTGCGAAACGTCGCGATCAGGTCCTGCTTGGCCTGAAAGGGGGAATGCACCCCAAAGTGCGGCAAGTAGAGAAAGAACGGTTCGTCCTTATGCCGTCTTAGGAAGTCGACGGCTCGATCCGTCAGGAAGTCTGCCAGGTAGTCGTTCTGGTCATGCTCTACCGGCGGATTGGTTTTGAATTTGAAGTGCCGACCCGAACTTTCAATTGCTTCATCGAAACCGCGCCTCGAGGGATGGTGCTTCTCGTCGTTGCCCAGATGCCATTTGCCAAACATGCCTGTCGCGTAACCGGCCTTTTTGAGCGAGGCCGCCACGGTCTGCCGATCGAGCGGCAGATTCTGCACGTTGTCGACCGGCCGCAACGACCGCGATTGCCAGTCGAAGCGGTCAATGCTGCCGACGGTATACACGCCCGTCCGTGGACCGTACTGCCCGGACATCAGGGCCGCCCGCGTCGGCTGGCAGTTCGGTCCGCAGGTATAGCCATCGCTGAACCGCATGCCGGAGGCCGCCAGGTTGTCGATGTGGGGCGTTTCGTAGTATTCCGATCCCTGGCAGCCGAGATCTGTCCATCCCAAGTCGTCGGCTAGAATGAACACGATGTTTGGCTTTTCGGACGCCCGGCAGTGGAAGGTGGTAGCCAGGAAGACCGCTGGAGCGAGCACCGCAAAAGTGAGAAGGAATCGAATGAGGCCGTGCGGTCGCAGGAAAAGCATGGTGCGAACCTTCGAGGGTTGGTGAGTACGGGGTCATTTTAGTTTCCGACTGGCCCGGTTGATACCGGCAAATGTTTTCACCTTTCCTGACGGCTAGAAAACCACCTTGCGCTGCAGCCCGATTACAATCGTGTTTGTGCCGACACGGTTCCGAATCACGTCCAAACGCCATGAAACCCTTGCAAGTCGCCTTCTTTGCTCTCGTCACGCTGGCGTACCAAGGGACCGCACGTTCCGCGGAGATGGACTTTATCGGCGTTGCCGAGGACAAGCACGGCTTCGAACTGAGCGAATCGGGTCGGCCCTTTCGCGTCTGGGGCGTCAACTACGATCACGACCGCGATGGTCGGTTGATCGAAGACTATTGGCAGGACGAATGGCAAACCGTCGAGGCGGACTTCGCAGAAATGAGGCGGCTGGGTGCCAACGTCGTACGGATCCACTTGCAGTTCGCACGGTTTATGAAAAGTTCCACCGAACCCAACCCCGGCGCCCTTCAACAGCTCGGGCGGCTTTTGGAGCTGGCCAAGCAAAATGGGCTGTATCTCGATCTGACTGGCCTCGGCTGCTACCACAAAAACAACGTACCGGAGTGGTACGACGCGTTGTCGGAATCTGCACGCTGGTCTGCCCAGGCAAGGTTCTGGGAAGCCGTGGCAGCCAAGTGTGCCGACAGCCCCGCCGTATTCTGCTACGACCTGATGAACGAACCGGTCGTTTCCGGCCAAGGCAGGCGCAACGACTGGTTGGGACCGCCCTTCGCGGGCAAACATTTTGTCCAGTTCATCACGCTCGACCTGTCCGGCCGTCAGCGATCCGATGTCGCCCGACAATGGATGGCAACCCTGGTTTCCGCAATTCGCAAGCGCGACCGTCGGCATATGATCACGGTCGGCCTCGTCGATTGGAGTCTCGATCGTGCGGGGCTCACCTCCGGGTTTGTGCCGGACAAAATCGCCGATCAGCTCGACTTTCTAGCCGTGCACGTGTATCCGAAGGCCGATAAGCTCGATACGGCCGTGGAAACGATTCGCGGTTTCGAAGTCGGCAAGCCACTGATCGTCGAGGAAACTTTTCCGCTTCAATGTTCGACTGCGCAGCTCGGCGATGTTATCGACTCTCTGCCGGAGGTGTCTGGTTGGATCGGTTTCTACTGGGGACAAACGGCGGCCGAGTGCCGCGCCACAGAGACTATTGCCGGCGGTATCACCGCCGATTGGTTGGAGTTCTTTCAGCACCGCGCCGGCCGCTAGTCATCGGTGCCAAGCGTCTCGACCATGAGCGCGGCGATCTCGCGCGCATCGGCGTCGGCACTGGTGGCTAACTGGGAGGCGACATTCTCGCGCATTCCGACTGCATGGTTTTGCCCCAGTTTCCACTTGCCCTCAATGCGACTAACCACCACGCGAAAACCGACGATGCCGTTAAGTAGCTTCTGGACGAACGGATCGTCGGGAACAAATCGCCAGGGCGTCGGCATGGGCTGCTCGTACGTCTCAACCGACCTGCTCAGCAGTTCGAGCAAGTCGGCTTCGTTGTCAATAAGCTGGCAACGTCCATAAACATGCACGGCCAGGTAGTTCCACGTCGGCACTGCCGGCGCGACGCCGTACCACGACGGGGATATGTACGCGTGAGGTCCCGAAAAGATTGCCAGCACCTCTTGCCCCGCCAACTGTTGCCACTGCGGGTTGGGCCGTGCGACGTGTCCCAACAGGTGACCATGCTGGCCGACGTCGGCATCCAACAACAGCGGCAGGTGGGTGGCACACGGTTCGCCGTCGTGCTGCGAGACGAGCACGCCAAAACTATGGCGCCGCACAAATTCGAGCAGCGTCTGCCGGTCGGACTGCCGAAAGCTGGCGGGGATGTACATTAAGCGCACCTTTTGCTAGGAGAGTCTTCACCGCTTCTGGGACACTCGCTGCAAGAAGCAGGTTCGATTAGCGCGTGGCGTTTAGCTGCGTCAGGGCGTCGCTGGCCGCGGCCGAAAGGTCCAGCTCGCCGGAATGGACAACGACGGCAAACCGCAAGCGGAGCGATTTGTTTACCGGCACCGCCACGCGGCTAGCCTGGCCGCCGGTGAAGGCCTTTTGGCCAAACGGATTTGCCACCAGCACGCCGTAGTCCCGGGCATGAAACCAGCTGCGTCGGAAATTCACCGGATCGGGCACGAGCATGACGCCGACCTGCTGGCCATCGATCGTCCCTGAGTAGTCGCACCAGTCGGCCGGTTTCCCCCAGACCTGTTCCTCGTTCTTAAGATCGTCGCTATTGGTAATCATTCCGCCGTTTTTCACTGCTAGCGGCGTGGCGACGCGCACGCCAAGTCCCATTTCTTCTTGGTCGCCAAAGTAAAACAAGTGCGAGGCGGAAAACCGAGAATCCCAGACGATGATCGAGGTCTTGGGACGAACCCAGACCGCGATCTTGCAGAGCTCTTCGCAAACCTGTTTCTTGCCCGCCAGGTAGCGATTGCGGACGACGAATTGCCCGCCGTATGCCACTGCAGTCGGTTCCTCGACAAAACCGACGTGCTCTACCCGTCCTTTATTCCGCCAGAAATCGGCACCGGAAATGTCGCCAAACGCCATCCAAATACCGGGATGCATCGTGGCATGATCGGCAGTGTCGACGCCTTCGACCGGCGGATGATTTCGCGTGACCTGCGTGCCGTTCGGCGCATACACGTGGGTCAAATACGGCCGCAGAATCTTAGGATCTTGGTAAACGTACGTGGCCAGTGGCTTGCCGCCGACTTCCATTCGTACGCGACCAGCCTCGCGCGCGAAGGTCACTCGTTGCTCCGACGCAATCGCCGAACCGGTCAACGTCCAAACCACGATCAATAGTGTGAGGCTACGGGCGACTAGTTTAGAATTCATGCGATGCTCGTTCGGTCATGACTTGCGTTTGATCGTCCGCTCGACAAAGGCTTTCATTTGATTGAGCACGCCCGGGGAACTCCAGGTTTCCATGATGGCGGCCTCGCCCGCCAAACTGCGGTCCACCGCTTCGAACAGCGGCCGCCGGACGGCGAGCTTCGTCGTGGCATAGGTGTCTGGCAGCAGGTTGCTCATCTCGCGTGCAACTTCGATCGCTCGGTCCATCAACCGTTCGGGCTCGATCACTTCATCGACCAGCCCGCGGGCCAGCGCATCGTCTGCCGTCCAAGTGCGACCCGTCAGGATCACCGTCTGAAAATGCTCGGGTGGAATTGCAAACCGTGCGATTTCCAAGGCCCAGGCAGGAAACGGCACGCCGACTTGTATTTCAGTCAGGCCGATGCGAGCGCTGCCCCGCGCCATAATCCGTTGATCGCAGGCCAGGACGAGAATTCCGCCTCCAGCAATCGCGTGCCCATTGACGGCCGCAATCATCGGCTTGGGAAATCTGGCAAGCCGCTCAAACACCTTGGACATTAGCGGGACAAACTTGCGCACGTAGGACTCGCCACCGGCCACTAGCTCCGGTAGATCCACGCCGGCCCCGAACACTTTCCCCTCTCCGGTGACAACGACGGAGCGGGTTTCACTCGCTTCGAGCTTTGCCAAGCAGTCGTCGAAGGCCTGGAGCAAATCGAAGTTGAGCGCGTTGCCTTTGCCTCGCTGCACGCGCACGATGGCAACGGCGCCTTGCTGTTCGATTTCGATCATGATTGGTTCCTTGCTTGCATCGGACGATCCTGGTTGCCACATTATAACGGTATGACATCGCCCTGCATTGGGCCAACTCACAAGTGATACGGGAAAGCATGACGAACACACTTTGGCTAATGACCGCCCTGACCGCCTGCGGCCTACTTGGCATGTGCGCCACTTCGGCAGCCGCCGCCGACGGGGAATTCAACTACGACGAAACCAAGGTTCCCAGCTACACATTGCCCGACCCGCTGAAGATGCAGGATGGCCGCCAGGTGACAAGCGCCAAGCTATGGCGTAGCGAGCGCCGCCCCGAATTGCTTGCACTGTTCCGTAGCCAGGTTTACGGCCAGCGACCGCCAAGGCCGGATGGCATGACGTTCGACGTCGTCGAATCGACACCCTCCTATTTGCACGGCAAGGGCACGCGCAAGGATGTCAAAGTGCTTGCGCCCGGATCGGACGGCCCGGTGCAGCTATTGGCGTTCACGCTTTTCACGCCCACGGCGGCGAAGAAGCCCGTGCCGGCATTCCTGGGCATCCATCTGTTCGATACGAAGTCCGACGCGCCCAATCCGGGCAGTCCACTCAACGCCGACGTCGGCGAGCCGCTTCCCGGCGACGGGTTGCTCGATGTGATTCTTGACCGCGGTTATGCGATTGCCACAATCGACCCCGACGATCTTTGCCCCGATGACAAGGACAAATATCGCGAGGGGGCACTTAACTACCTGTACCCCGACCGCAGCGGCCCTCCGGGCGCCGAGGAACCGGGAGCGATCGCTGTTTGGGCCTGGGGACTTAGCCGCGCTTTGGACTACATGGAAACCGACCCCGACATCGATGCCAAGCGTGTCGCGGTGATCGGTCATTCGCGGCGCGGTAAGACGGCGCTGTGGGCAGGCGCCGAGGACGAGCGGTTTGCGATTGTCATCTCGAACGATTCAGGCTGTGGCGGCGCCGCCCTCTCGCGGCGCCGCTTTGGTGAAACCGTGGCCCGCATCAACCATGTCTTTCCACACTGGTTTTGCGGGAACTTTGACCAGTACAACGACCACGAAGACCAGTTGCCCGTCGATCAGCATGAATTGGTTGCGCTGTGTGCTCCTCGGCCCGTGTATGTGGCTAGTGCCGCCGAAGACGGCTGGGCCGACCCCAAGGGCGAGTTCCTGGCCGCGGCCGGCGCCGAACCGGTCTATGCGCTGTTCGGATTGAAGGGCCTGGGGACCGACTCGCAGCCCCCGCTCAACAAGTCCGTGGGGGACGCCATTGGCTACCACATCCGCACCGGCAAACACGCGCTGTCCGACTTCGACTGGCTGAAGTATCTCGATTTCGCCGACCGGCAATTCGGCAAGTCGAAATAATCGCGACTAACCTTCCCGATGCACCGTGGCCGGCGAGAAGGCGGGTAGGCAGACGGCGATGTATTCGGCGCCCTCGGGGCCCGGGGTGCTGTATTGCACTGACTCGCCGCCGTGGATGATGACCCCCTGACCGGCAGCGACGTCGAATTCGCGATCTTTGAGTTTCACGTGCAACGCGCCGCGCAGCACGACGGTGTATTCGTCGAACTCGGGCGTTTGCGGCGGCTCGGTCCAGCCGCTGGGGCTCTTCATGCGGGCAATGCTGACCGCTTCGGTCTGCGAATTAACACGGCCGATGAACTCCTCGATCGTCTTGGGCGGATGACCGGCGGCTTCAATCCTGGTCGGCTTTTCGACGTACTGGGCCATGGGCTGAGTGCCTCCTGTGCTCGTCGTGTGATGAGGACGTTGTATCAAGCCGAAAGCAAACCATCAATCGGCCGCGACCAGCAGTTCTGCCTTCATAATTGTTATTGCCCGGCCGCGCAAGCGAACTCGACTGCCGTCGACCACAACCCCCACGGCCCCGCCGCGTGCGGAAGCCTGGAATGCGCGCAGTTCCGCCTTACCCAGACGCTGCTGCCAGAACGGACCCAACGCGCAGTGCGCGCTGCCGGTGACCGGGTCTTCGTCGATGCCGGCGGCCGGCGCGAAGAACCGCGACACGAAATCGAATCGATCGCTGTCGGCCGGGGCCGTCACGATCACGCCACGACACTCGACCGCGGCCAGGCTGCGAAAGTCCGGCTGGAGCGCACGCACCTGGCTCTCGCTGGCAACTTCAACCAGGTAATCGAAACGATTTCTACCGACATACGCGGCCTGGACACCGAGCGCCTCGAGCAGGCCTGGCGGCGGCGCGGCATCTTCGGCGGGCGTGGCGGGAAAGTCGAGCTCGATCTCTTCGCCACACGACTTCGCCGCGAGCACGCCGCTCAGCGTCGTAAAAGGAATACTTCGGTTCGAATCGACCGCGCCGGTGCTCAACAGCACATGGGCGCTGGCCAATGTTGCATGGCCACACAGCGCCACTTCGACGCCTGGCGTGAACCACCGCAGGTGAAAACCATCCCCGTCGCGGACCAGAAATGCCGTTTCCGAATGTTTCATTTCCGCCGCGACACTCTGCAACCAGCTATCGCTGGGCCAGGCATCCAACAGGCACACCGCCGCCGAGTTTCCGGTAAAAGGGCGTTCGGCGAAAGCGTCGATGAGATACATTGGAAGGCTGGATTTGGCGGACATACGTATGCCTCATGCGGGTTGACGGAAGACGAACGCCCGCAAGACACCGGCAAGCGTTGTCGGGTTCACTTTCCGCGCAAGCGCGCTGTTCGGCGGCGCGGACCACTTGTAGACTTGGTGCGAGATCCCGTCTTCCACACGTCGAGAAACCAGTCAATCACTTGCATCAGGTCGACTTCCTTTGGCTCGACGGGCGGCGGAGAAAGCGCATTGGGAAAGAACGCCGCCAACGAGTACAGAAACACCTTCGCATCGCGCCGCGGGTCGGCCACTCGAAATAGCCCCGCCGCGTTGCCCTCGGCGAGGATCTTGACGACGACCTCCCAAATCATCATCCCGTCTTCCTGAATTCGATTGGGCTTGACCCGCAACACGGCACGGGTGATCTCCGCGGCGTGGGGGGAGGCAGTGCGGGTTTCCTCGGTCTGGCGAAACCGAGCCAGGATGTAACGTCGCAGCTTCATGTCGGCCGGAACCTTGGAGGCCAGCACCTCGGCGGCTTCGCGGCGATGGCGCTCGGCAAACTTCTCGGCACAGGCCACGACCAGCGCGTCCTTGTTGGCAAAATACAAATACAGCGTCCCCACGGCCATGCCGGCGTCCTGGGCGATTTCTTGCATGGTGGTCTTGCCGATGCCGTAGTGGCGAAATCGCTTGGCGGCCGCTTCGACAATTGCCTGCTCTTTGCTCATGATCGCTTTCGCACGACGAGTTGCACGCCGTATTTGGGTCGCAGGGTGAACGTGGGGTCGGGCACGATTTGTTGATTCGGCACCAACGTGAAATGAAACCGATCGACCAAGGTGGCCAGCGCCAGCGGTCCTTCGAGCATCGCCATATGGTTGCCGATGCAGATACGCGCACCGCCGCCAAACGGGAAGTACGCGAACTTCGCCCGATCGTGCGTGCCGAGAAACTGCGCCGGATCGAACTGATCGGGCTTGCTCCAGAAATCGGGATGCCGGTGGGCCAGTAGCTGCGAGAGCATCAGGGTCGATTTGGCGGGGATCGGATAGCCAAGGACCTCATCGGCGGCCAGTGTTTCACGCGGCATGCCCCACGCCGGCGGATAGAGTCGCAACGTTTCTTCGAAAATAGCCGTGGCCAGCGGCATCTGGGGCAGGTCGGTCACGCAGGCGGGGCGATTTTCAAGCACCGCATGTACCTCGTCGTGCAGCTGCTGCTGCGCATCGGGATGTTTGGCAAGGAGATAGAGGGCCCAGGAAAGCGCCGCGCCGCCGGTTTCGTGACCGGCCGTGAGCAGCGTGATCACTTCGTCGCGCAGTTGTGAGTCGGTCATGCCGATGCCCGACTCCTCGTCTTGCGCGGCGATGAGCCGCCCCAACACGTCGTTGTGCTCCGGCTCCCGGCGCCGGCGGGCGATCAGATCCATTACGACACCATCCAACAGCGATTTGGCCGCGCGGAACTCGCGGTTGAGGCGGGTCGGCAGCCAGAGCGGCGAGAACATCAAGTGGCCGTTCATTTTCAGGCTGACGTATTCAAACGTCGTGCGGTAGGCCTGGCCAATGGCGTCGGCGTCGTCGCTGATGTCGGTGCCCATCAGCGTGCGGCTGGCGATTCGCAAGCCCAGACGCATCATCTCGGGAAGCACGTCGACCTGGCGGGCGTCGCCGGCCGCGCTCCATTCGTCGACGAAGCGACCGAGCGAATCCGTCATGTGCACGCCGATCGAAGCCACGGAGTTGCGCGAGAAGGCCGGCTGCATCAGCCGCCGCTGGGTGCGCCAGAATTCCCCTTCACTGGTCAGAATGCCATTGCCCGCCAGCAGCTGCACCGAATGGTTGAATGAGTCGGGTTTGCGATAGTTCTTGAGGTTCGTGTGCAACACGTACTCGATCGCCGCGGGATGGGCGAGCAGGTACATGTAGACTTTCGGCAGGACGCGAAACTTAATGTAGTCGCCGTGCTTCTGCCAGGCATTTCGGTAGAGCGACAACGGCTCGTTCTGCACCTGCCGCAAGCAACCGAGCAGACGCGTACCGCGCACCTCGGGCCAGATTTTCGCGGGTCCAGAACTTGTGACCGCGGACGGACCGGCATGCTGCGGATGGGCAACGGCGGACGATGGACCGCTCATGACTTGAGCCTCCAGCCCAAAATGAATAATGAATGAATATGTATATTGTTCATTCTAGCGAGTGGATGATGGAGTACAAGTGAAAAAAACCAAACGCCAGCGCGCAAGGGTGCGCGCGGCGTTTGGTTGGACGCTTTTTAAAAACAGAAGCGTGTCGTGCTCGGTTGAGCCGGGATTGGACTTTGAAAGTGGTTAATGGTTGGTCACTCCTCGGCCATCGACCGAGCGGCGCGACACGCGGCATGCAGCACGAAGCACTCGTTTTACCAGTACGTCAAGTGACGGCGGCTTCCGCCACCGCCAAGCCAGGCTAAAAAACCTTCGTGCGGCAAAGACAGCCAGACCTGCCGCGCAAGTTGCAGCGCCGTGGTATCCCCGGCGCCGTCGTATCTGCGCGGCCAAGCGGCGAACATGTGGACGCAAGCGAACCCCGTAATCCTCGTGCCGCCGAAACGTGTCGGCGGGGATGGGCAGGTTCCAAAGACAAGACAACCAAGGTCCCAGGCTTGTTGCTCGTCCACACGTCGCAGGCCATCCGACCGCGGGTGAGTATGCCGCAGGTGCTGGCCCGATTTCAAGCGCGGAATTCGATTCAGTTTTTGTCGGGATGCAAACCGCGGGGGAGACGAGCGGCGCCGATCTTTCAGCGGCGGGCAACAATGGGTAAGTCCATCGATCGGGCCTGCCATACGGCATCCGGCGCAATGATCTTGTGTCCACAATTTCCCTGCTGCGTCGGCGTGCCAGCAAAGCACCCGAACATGGACCGGTCGCGGCGGCCTAGGCTGGCTTTGCAGCGTCCGATGGGACGGGTTGTAGCAGTTCTTCCGGCGATTCTTTCGAGTCAGCCTGGGGGGATCGACGATCAAGTCTATACAACCCTTCAACTTGCGCCTCGAGTGTTCCGGTTAGGTAAGCTCGGGGGTTTTGCCGCCTGTGCGCAGTGTCATTGAGGCGACGGAGAGGGCCGATCCGATGGAGCTTCGCCACCTGAGGGCTGCGATTCTGCTGGCCGGGATTTGGTTCTGCAGTGCCGTTGCGGTACGGGCCAGCAGTCTCAGTCGCGATGGCCTGGGGCCGATTCCAACCGGCCGCGGCGGCGCCAACCAGGCCTTCGCCGACAACGCGGAGATGATCCTCGATAACCCGGCCAGCATGGTTAACGTGGATGGGGACGGCCTGATTGAACTCGGTGTTGCCACGGCGATCTCCACCAGCCATTACTCCGATTCCTACGGCAACGATGTCAATGCCAAGGTGCGACCCCAGCCGGGGCCGGTGTTGGGCATCACAAGGAAGACGCCCAGCGGTCAATGGGCGTTCGGCGTCGGCTTGTTTGCTCCGTCCGCCTTCGGCGCCAGCTACGGCGCGCTCAACAATCCGACCTTCGGGCCCAGCCTGTCGAGCTCGAAGGGAGCCTTGGTCAAGCTAGTCCCGGCGATGGCGTATCGCGCCACCGACCGCTTGGCGCTGGGGCTTTCCCTGGGCGTCGGTTTGTCGTATGCCGCATTTAACGGGCCCGCCTTTCTGCAATCGGGCTCGCTGGCCGGCACGCCGGCGCTGCTCGATACGCGCGGCACCGGAGTGGCACCGGTCGGGGCTTTTGGAATGCAGTACAAACTGACGGAAAACACTCGGATTGGTGCCACCTACACGTCGCAAAGTACGTTTTGGATGCACGGGGCGACCAACGCCACGCTGTTCGACGGCTCGTTTATCGCGAGCCGCTTTGACAGCAAGATCCACCTTCGCTGGCCGCGCAGCGTGGCCATTGGCATCAAGCACGACCTTTGCCCCCACCGCCGGATCGCGGTTGACATGGTGTGGACCGATTGGGCCCATGCCTTCAGCGACATCAACCTGGTGTTGTACGACCCCAGCAACCCGGCGATTCGAGCAGCGCTGGCCACCGCCGGCGGGTCGCTGCCAGTCAATCAGGATGTGCCGCTCAGGTGGACGGACACGGTCGCCTTCCGACTCGGTTACGAGGCCGATCTTAGTGATGTCGACGTGCTCCGCCTCGGCTACGACTATCAACCGAGCCCGGCACCCGACTCGACGTTCAATCCGTTCCTCGGTGGCGTGCGACAACACGTGTTCAGCATTGGCTTCAGTCGTAAATTGCGGCGAGTCATCTTCAACGCGGCTTATCAGTACTCGCACGGCCACCCCCGACACGTCGGCACCAGCTCCCTGATTGGCGGCCAATTCAACGGCAGCACGTATCGGGCCAACGCTCATTTCGCGACGATGAGCCTGTCGATTCCGTACTAGCAGCGGGAGGTGGCAGGCGAACGGTACAGCTGGTCGTGGTCGATGTCCGTTGTTCATCCAACGCTCAAAGCGCCGCGAGACGCGAAGGGGCCCGACAGCGGGACTGAGACAAACCTGTGTTCGCCGGTAACTTGAAAGTTACGGCTAAGGGGCGACCCTCGCGCAAATAATCACTCGTCTTGCTCTTTTTGGGTAGTCCTTGCCAGGAGATAACACCGTCGACTTGGGTACTCCGCTTTCTCGTAGGGTTCACGCTCGACGTGCTCAATGACTTTGAAACCGGCAGATTGGAACGCTTCGACAACTTTGCTGGGCTCAAAAAAGCGAAAGTCTAACGATACCTTCGCCCCGAACAATTCTTCAACGTGAACTACCTGGTCGCCGATATGAAACGCGACGAGCGCCAGGCCATCGGCAACGACGACCCGCCGGAGCTCCTGCAGGACTTGAGGGAGCTCGCACGGATCCAGATGGACGATGGAATAGAACGCGACGGCCCCCGCGAGAGATCCGTCGGGCAGCTCAAGCCGGTTCATATCACCAACGCGGAACTCAATGCCAGGGTTGCGGCTCTTTGCGACTCGAATCATCTCCGCGGAAAAATCGATTCCAAAGACGTCAACGCCCTGGTCATGAAGATATCGAGCAATGTGTCCAGGACCGCAGCCCAGGTCGGCAATCGGACCGCGGCCGCGCATTTCTTCGGCAAACCGATCAAGCAAATGACGGTCAAGTGGCTTTTGCGTCAACTCGGAAGCGAGATGTTCAGCGTACGCCTCGGCCGCAGAATCGTAGCTTGTGCGAATATCCACGTTGACTGCATTCGGTAAAACGGCACGCCGTCACGCTCGACTAGCGAAGCGTATCCTTGCCCGCATCGAGAATCTGCGAGTTCGAAACGGAATTGCCGAAGGTTTCGTACTGGTTGAACGTCCAGATGACCTGTTTGGTCTTGGGGTCGAGCTCGACGAGTAGCGGCTGGCCCGGGCCGGCGTGGCAGTTTCCCAGCACGAGGTGGCCGCCCGGAAGAACTTCGAGCGTCGTGACCCAGGCCAGCGTGATGCCGGGCAGGTCGCGCTGCTGGAGCTGCCAGACGATTTCCTTCTCGGGCGTGACTTCGAGCACGCCGTGGCCGTTTCCGGTGCTGACGAGGGTGTTGCCGCTGGGCAGGCGAACGGCCGCGAAGCACTTGTTGCCGTAGGCCTCGGGGCCGTGACCCGGCAGGGGCTGCTTGCCGAACAGCGGCACGTCGAACTGCCAGGTCACGTTTCCGGCCTGATCGTACTCGCGTACCACGCCGTCTCCCTCGTGGCAAACGAGATAGTGGCCATCGGACAGTTTACGCACCAGGCGAGTGTCGGTATGGGGATGCGGATGGTTGACCTGGAGCTTGACGGCGTGTAGCAGCCGACCCTGACGATCGATTTCGATGATCCGGGCCGGTCCGCTCTCGGCAATCATCACGCGGCCGTCGTCCAGCGGCTGAAACGAATGCACCTCGACCTTGTGGCCTTTGTTGCCGTTGGAGATAGCCGAGTCGTACGACCAGACGACCTCGCGGCGGCCGCGGTCGATTTCGACGACTTTGCTGGCACCCTGTTGCACCATGATGTTGCCATTGGGCAGCACATGCAGATCGTGAATTCCGCCCCAGGGCATTTGCCATTCGACCTGCCCGTCGCGCCCGACGATGGCAAGTTGACCGTCTCCTTGGGTAATGAGCCGATGTTGTGCCTGGAGGGGCAGGGCGACCGAGCATGCGATGGCCGCGAGGGAAAGGGAGAGGCAAGATTTCATCGGTGTCTTTCTTTGTGCCGGGTCCCGAAGTCGTTCAAGGCAGCCTGGATCGTACCGACGGGGGCCGCTGAAATCCATGCTTTCTCGACGGACGCCGCGGAACGCCCAGCAATTCCAATCGGTTCGTGTGCTGGCGGCCCGGTGCGACAGCTCCAGCGGATCGGGCCGCCCGTGCATTTCGTTTCCGATCTGGAGCGGCTAGAGAAGAAAGGGTCGGCGAGTCTCAGCACCGCTTCGGGCAAGAGTCGGCGCCGTAAAAAGCGAGGAGCCCGGTCCGACCCTTTCGCAGAACCCGACCGATATCCCGCGTGGGGACAACGGCCGAATCGGACGAAAAGAGCGGACCGGGCCGCCGTCGCCAAGAGGTTTCGCGGAGTGCCGGTGGCCGCTCGTTGAAGCGTGCCTCGATGCCGGCCGATTTATTTTTTGGTGGGGAACTCTCCTAGCGGCCGATCGAGGCGATGCCGATAAAACGGCAGCCGCTGATGTACCATCCTTCGCCGCACGATTGGCACCAGATGACTCTCGTTCGCACGCGAATCGAATAGCCGCAATCGCTACGAATGCTGACTTCGACCTCGCCCTCGGGGAGATCCATATTGTGGATCAGGCCGATGCCGGTCTCGGAGATTTCGCGCGTAAACGCCGAGTAGCGGTGGCCATCGTCCAGTTCGACCGAGACCGGCCGAAAGAACGCGTATCGCACTTCCGCACGACGGTCGGTTTTGAGAGCCGCCTTGGCTTCGACGATCAACTGATAGATCGCCTTGCCCGGCGAAATCAGCGTTGGTTTTTCTTCTGCCCGCATCGCCATTACTCACCCCATGGTTTCGTTTTCACTTCTACCAGGGCTCTGCCCCAAGAAACATACGCCACGTTTAGCGCATCAGGCTTCAGCAAAGCGCAACGATGACGTCCGCTGGGGGGCGGCGCAGCCGGCAATGACGCTACAATCGCGCCCGGCGGCTGCACACGGCTGACAAAGCGTGTATACTGCGGGCCAGTCGGGCAGCGCGAAAGATGGCGGATTCGCGCTTGGTGCCCGCGGGCCATCTCCCTGGCAATCGAACCTCCCCCACGCGCCATGACCGCCGACGCCCCGCAAGATATTCCCAGCCTGCGCACCGTACTGTATACGGCCGTCGTGGCGGATGTTCTCGACGCGCTCGGGCTGCGTCACCAATCGCTCGGTATCTCATTGCCCAGGCAAAGCGGCGCGGGGCTGCTCATCGGACGCGCCAAGCCGACGCTGTGGGAAGACGTGGAGCACCACGATCCGCGGCCCTATGAACTCGAGCTGCAAGCGGTCGACCAGTGCGAACGCGACGAGTTGATCGTCGCCGCCGCAAATGGTTCGATGCGGTCGGGTATCTGGGGCGAGTTGCTTTCGACGGCCGCCCGCAACCGGGGCTGCGCAGGGGCGCTAGTGGATGGCGCGGTGCGCGACGTTGCGCCGACCCGTGCAATGGGCTTTCTCGTATTTGCGCGGGGAACGTGCCCGCTCGACAGCATGCACCGGCAGCGTGTGGTGGCGGTTGACGTGCCGGTGGAAATCGGCGGCGTGAAGATCGAACCGGGAGATTTGTTACTGGCCGACGATGACGGCGCAGTCGTAGTGCCCAGCGCCGTCGAAGCCGAAGCGATTGCCAAGGCCTGGCAGAAAGTCACGGCCGAGAACGTCGTGCGTAACGAAATCCGCGCCGGCAGCAAAGCCGGCGAAGTCTTCAAAAAATATGGAGTGCTCTGATGCGGGTTGGCATTATTGCCTTGCAGCACGAGTCGAACACGTTCTGCGAACGGGCCACCACGCGGAACGATTTTGAACAAGGTGCCTTGCTAACCGGCCGGGCAATTCGCGACGCCTATGCCGACTCGCACCACGAGGTAGGCGGGTTCTTTGCCGGCCTGGCCGAAGCCGAAGTCGAAGCGGTTCCGATCTTCCTGGCCTGGGCCATGCCCGGTGGCGTTGTCACGGCTCGTACTCTGGAAACGCTGTTGGCCCAGATGCTCGACGAGTTGAAAAACGCGGGCCAACTCGACGGCCTGTTAGTGGCACCGCATGGGGCGGGCGTGGCCGAAAACGCACCGGACATGGACGGCTCCTGGCTCCGCGAACTGCGCTCGCGCGTGGGACCCCAGATGCCGATCGTCGGCACGCTCGATTTGCATGCCAACTTGACGGAAACGATGTTGCGTGCCACCAACGCGCTTCTTAGCTATCGCACGAACCCGCACCTCGATCAACGCGATCGGGGTGTCGAAGCGGCCCGGTTGCTGGCCCGAATTTTGCGTGGGGAGGTGCAGCCAACTCAAGCCGCATCGTATCCGCCGCTGGCCATCAATATTGAGCGGCAAAGTACCAGCGACTCACCATGTCGCGAATGTTTCGAGGCGCTGTGCGACTTGCTATCCGACAATCGGGTGTTGGCGGCCAGTTTGCTGCTGGGCTTTCCCTATGCCGACGTCCGCGAGATGGGTACCAGCGTGCTGGTGGTGACCAACGACGAACCGGACCTGGCCCGTTCGCTTGCGGAAAACTTTGCCGAACATCTACGACTGCGGCGCGAAACGTTTGCCGGGAAGTTCATCGACGTGGCCACGGCCGTAGCGCAAGCCGCCGACAGCAAGACACCCGTTTGCCTGCTCGACATGGGCGACAACGTCGGCGGCGGCGCGCCGGGCGACGGAACGGTGCTGCTGCGGGCCTTGGTAGACGGAGGCGTCGCAAAATCGTTTGCCAGCCTCTACGATCCAGACGCCGTGGAAGCCGCCACGCAAGCTGGCATTGGTAAGACGATCGAGATGACGCTCGGCGGGAAGGCCGACCCGCGTTGTGGCAAGCCGTTTGTCGGCAAGGCGCGCGTCGTCGGGCTATACGACGGCAAGTTTCACGAATCGCAAGCCCGGCACGGAGGCCGCACGGAGTACGACATGGGGCCCACGGCGGTCGTGGAACTCGCGGGCGGACAGACCGTCATGCTCACCAGTCGCCGCATTGCGCCGTTCAGCCTGGGCCAACTTACCAGCTGCGGGATCGATCCGGCGAAGTTTCGGGCGATCGTCGCCAAGGGCGTCCACGCCCCGGTCGCGGCCTACGCGTCGATTTGCCCAACCATGCTGCGCGTGAACACACCCGGTGTTACAACCGCCGACATGACGCAGCTCAAATACCAGCACCGGCGAAAACCGTTGTTTCCATTCGAAGCGATCTAGGGGAACAGGTCGCTCAAGGCTGTCTCCGTTTTGCAAATGTGGCAGGTGAATCTTCCCGTACGCATGTCCGAGTTCCAAGCTGGCAGCGAGGTCTTCTCCGCTTAACAACGTTTGAGTCCGGGCGGACATTCGTTTCCTTGATTCAGTTAATTCAGATTAATAGCATAGCGACATGAATCAAATTGCCTCTCCGCGCCGCGCCGATGGTGTCGGCCATCCGAATTCGGATGGCCATTCGGCCGCGCCACCTGCCATTCGTCAGCAGGCGCGAGACTTGGACGTCATATTCAAGGCGCTGGGCGCCGTATGTTCATCGACGATGATCCGGCATCAGAATTCCCGCTCCGACAACTTCGCGTCTGCGCTGCGCTGTTCGAAGGCGCGCGAAGCATGAAGGAGCTCAGCCTCGAGCTGGGGGTTTCTCAGAGTGCCGTGACGCAACTTGCCGATCGGCTCGAAGCGTCTGGCATGGTAACACGCGGCCCGCTGGGAGACGACCGGCGGGTGCGAAATCTGGAGCTCACCGAGCGGGCTCGCGAGCTGATGCAAATCCGCGAAGACCGGCGGATCGAACGCATCATGCAGATTCTCAAGCGGATTCCTGGCCCACGGCGCGAGGCGGTGCTGGCTTGCCTGACGTCGCTAAAAGATGCCGCTCACGGCGACGAATAGTCCGCCCGCGATTTCGCGGTCGGAAGCCGGGCAGCGGCCGGTGCAATCGCCGAGGTTCGTTCCCGGCAGAAACGGTCAGGATAGTCAGTGCATCGCTCGCGTCACGCGTCGGTGAAGGTTGCTTTTTCTTGCCGGGCCGTCGGTGGCGGCTCGTTGGCTTCGCTGAAGTCGTCAGTCCAGCGCCAATTTACGATCTCGGGCAGGTCGACCAGATTCTCACGAACATAGGTGTGATGTTCGAAGAGCTTGCGCTCGAACAGGTCGATCACGGGGCCGGCTTGTGAACGAAGCCTGGGCACGTACTTCAGCGCGTCGATCACCAATTGGAATCGGCTCATCTTATTCTGCACGACCATATCGAAGGGCGTGGTCGTCGTCCCTTCTTCCATGTAGCCGCGGACATGAAAACGGGCTTCGTTCGACCGGCCGTGCACGACGCTATGGATGACCCAGCGATAGCCGTGGAAGGCAAAGATCACGGGTGCGGCGGTGGTGAACAAATCTTCAAAGGACAGATTGTCCATGCCGTGCGGGTGCGAGTCGGGATGCATGACGACTCCCAGGTCGACGATGTTAACGACCCGCACGCGGATGTCGGGCACGTACTTTTGCAGGAGCCAGGCGGTTGCAACCACTTCAATCGTCGGTACGTCTCCGCAGCACGCCAGTACCACGTCGGGCTCCTGGTCGCCGTCATTGCTGCAGAAGTCCCACTTGGCAGCACCCTGGGAGCAATGGCGTCGAGCTTCTTCCATCGTTAACCATTGGAGCTGCGGTTGTTTGCCGCAGACCATCAGATTCACGTAGTTGCGGCTGCGCAGGCAGTGGTCGACAGTGCTCATCAGACAATTGCCGTCCGGTGGAAAATAGGTGCGCACGATGGTGCTCTTCTTCACCAGGGCGTTATCGATGAAGCCAGGCGCTTGATGGCTAAAGCCGTTGTGATCGTTGCGCCAAGCATGGCTGGTGAGCAGGTAATTGATCGACGGAATCGGGCGCCGCCAGGCTTGTTCCTTGCATTCCTTGAGCCATTTGGCGTGTTGCGTAAGCATCGAGTCGACAACTTGAGCAAACGCTTCGTAAGTGGGGAACACGCCATGCCGGCCGGTCAGGACATAACCCTCGTGCCAGCCCTCGCAGCAATGTTCGCTGAGTACTTCCATCACTCGCCCGTCGGGTGATACGTGATCGTCGATTGGGATGCGCGAGGCGGTGCTGCAGCGATTGGTGGCGTCGAAAACGGCGTTCAGGCGATTGGAATTTGTTTCATCCGGACAGAATAATCGGAAATTGTCTGGATTCAGGCGAAACGTGTCGCGGAGGAATTCACCCAGCTTGCGTGGTGCTTCGGCGGTCACCTGGCCAGGACCCGGAATCTCGAGCGCGTAGTGATTGAAGTCGGGAAGGTCCAACTCCACAATTTCGCGGCCGCCGTTGGCATGTGGGTTGGCGCTCATTCTTCGGTCGCCTTGCGGCGGCAGATCGGCCAACTCCGGAATCAGCCGGCCGCGCTTGTCGAACAGCTGCTGCGGTTTGTAGCTGAGCATCCACTGTTCGAGCATTTTGAGATGCTCGGGATTGTTGCGCACGTTGGCCAGCGGAACCTGGTGGGCGCGAAAGGTTCCTTCGACTGGGATGCCGTCGACCACTTTTGGTCCGGTCCAGCCCTTGGGCGTGCGGAAGATGATCATCGGCCATGCTTCGCGGCGGGTGAAGCCCTTTTGGCGCGCCGCATCCTGGATGGCCCGGATCCGGGCATAACAGCGGTCGAGCGTGGCGGCAAACCGCTGGTGCATGTCGAGCGGCTCATCGCCTTCCACCACGTGGGGCTCGTATCCGTGGCCGCGCATCAACTCCAGGAGTTCTTCCTGGGGGATGCGGGCGAGGACCGTGGGCCCGGAAATCTTGTAGCCGTTCAGATGCAGGATCGGAAGCACCGCGCCGTCGCGAACGGGGTTGAGGAACTTGTTGCTCTTCCAGCTTCCGGCGAGAGGGCCGGTTTCCGCCTCGCCATCGCCGACGACGCAGGCCACCAGCAAGTCGGGGTTGTCGAACGCGGCCCCATAGGCATGCAGCAAGGAGTAGCCCAATTCACCACCTTCGTTGATCGACCCCGGAACGTGCGGGCCGGCGTGGCTGGGTACTCCGCCAGGCGTGGAGAATTGGCGGCACAACAGCCGCAATCCTCCGTCGTCTTGCGTAATTTCTGTATGTACCTCGCTGTAGGAACCTTCCAAGTACGTTGACGCGTTCAGCGCTGGGCCGCCGTGGCCCGGGCCGGTGACAAAAATAGCGTTCAGATTGTGTTGTTTAATCAGACGGTTGAGGTGCACATACAGGAAATTCAGGCCGGGTGAAGTGCCCCAGTGACCCAGCAGGCGCGGCTTGATGTGGTCGACCGAAAGCGGCTCGCGGAGCAGAGGATTTTCGCAGAGATAGATCTGTGCCACTGTCAGGTAGTTGGCGGCGCACCAGTAGCGGTGCATCTTGTCGAGCAGTTCAGCCGACAGTGGTTGCTCGGCCGATGTCTTCTGCGACTTGGCCCCGACCGGCGTGGATGCTTGCGTGGACGACATGATCATTCCTCCTGTTGGGCCAAAAGTCGGTTCGTGTGGCGGGCAATCATCAGGTCTTCATCCGTCTTGATCACACGCACGGTGACGCCGCTGTCCGCCGCGGAGATCACCTCCGCGTGGGCCTGGTTTCGGGAAGAATCCAGGCGGATCCCCAAGAACTCTAGCTCAGTGCAAATCTGTTGCCGGATCGTGGCGGAGTTTTCGCCAATGCCGCCCGCAAAAACAACCGTATCGAGGCCCCCCAGCGCCGCGGCATAGGCGCCTAGAAACTTTTGCGCCTGATAACAAAAGATGTCGACGGCCAGCGCGGCCCGCTCGTGCGTCTCCCGCGCGGCGAGCAGCTCTTGCATGCTAGAGCTCAATCCCGAGATTCCCATCAGCCCTGAGTCGCGATTGACCAATGCGTTCAGTTGCTCGTCGGTATAGCTTTTTGTTTTGAGTAAATACACAAGCACGCCGGGATCCAGATCGCCGGTGCGCGCGCTCATTACCAGTCCGCCGGCTGGGGTGAAGCCCATGCTGGTGTCAACGCTTTGGCCGCGCCGCACGGCCGCCATGCTTGCGCCATTGCCCAGGTGCGCCAGGATCGCCCGGCCACCGCAATGGACCGGATCGAGGCTTTGTAGTTGTTCGACCAGGTACTCGTAGGAGAGGCCGTGAAATCCGAACCGTACCACGCCCTGCTCGTCCAGGCTACGAGACAGCGGGAGCGTGCGGGCGCGTGGTGGTAGCGTGCGGTGAAACGCGGTGTCGAAGCATGCAACTTGGGGAGTTTTGGGTAAGCTTTTGGCAAGGGTTTCGATCGCCGCGATGGACTGTGGCAAGTGATCGGGCGCCAACGGCACGAGGGCCTTGAGATTGGCCAACACCGCGGCGTCGATTCTTACAGGCTGTTGGTACTTGAGGCCGCCATGCACCACGCGATGGCCCACGCCGGCAATGGCGTCCAGCCGTCCGTTCTCGCGCAGCCAGGCAACTAAGAGCTCTAGCGCGGCGGGATGGTCGGGCAGCGGATCGTTGCGCTCCAAGAGCACGTTGCCGCGAACATCGACGACTCTAATACGCCCCGCCCCTTGGCCGATTCCAATGGCGTCGGCGGAGAGGACCCGCTCGGGCTGCGAGCCGCCAAGATAGACCGCCCCCTTCAGGCTCGAGGAGCCTGTGTTGAGCGTGAGCAAATTGAACGCGCGCGGTTCCATGGCAATCCTGCCGCTGCCGGGCGAGAGACTCGCCGACAACGTCGCGCCGAAAAATACGTGGTGGTTCGCTCCGTCGACCGTCAATGCTTGGCTACGCAGTGGATTGTAGCAACCGGGGAAAGTGCTGCGCACCCCAAAGAGTAAAACCCGGCGAGTGGTACGATCACGATTAAATTAAGATTTCGTGAACCACGCGTCCGCTGACGTCGGTCAGGCGATAGTCGCGACCTTGGAAGTGATAGGTCAGCTTGGTGTGATCGAGCCCGAGCAGATGCAGGATAGTGGCCTGAATGTCATGAGGAACGACGGGGTTCTCGGTGACAAAGAAGCCCAATTCGTCGGTTTCGCCGAAAGTTGTGCCCGGCTTGAGTCCGCCGCCGGCCATGAACATGGTGTTGGAGAACGGATGATGATCGCGGCCGATATACTGGCCGTCCGCCGTCCGCCCCTCGCGAAACGGTGTGCGTCCGAACTCACCCATCCAGATGACAAGTGTCGAGTCCAGCAGCCCCTGGCGCTTGAGGTCGCGGATCAGCGCCGCCACCGGTCGGTCCATTAGCGCACAACGTTCGATCAGATTTTCGCGTAAGTCTTCCTTGGGGTTCGTGCCGTGGAAATCCCAGCCCCAATCATAAAGCTGGACAAACCGCACGCCCTTTGCGACCAGTCGACGAGCAAGCAGGCAGTTATTGGCAAATGAACCCGCGCCGGGTGCGGCCCCGTAATCTTCGAGCACGGCGGCCGGTTCGGTGGAAATGTCCATCACCTCGGGGACGATGGTCTGCATGCGGAACGCCAACTCGTATTGCGCGATGCGTGTCCGTGTTTCAGGGTCGCCGAGCTTCGCGGCCTCGATTTCGTTCAGATCGCGCAGCGCATCGAGCCCCACGCGACGCAGCTGGCGGCTCATGCCCTCGGGGTTCGACAAGTACAACACCGGATCGCCGCCTGTACGGCACTGCACGCCTTGGTAGACCGAGGGGAGAAAACCGGCGCCCCAGCCCGCCTTGCCCACGCTGGGCAACGAGCCGCCAGAGACGAACACGATGAAGCTCGGCAAGTCGCGACTCTCGGAGCCCAGTCCGTAGGTCGTCCACGAACCGAACGATGGTCGTCCGGCCGTGCGGGGAATACCCGTATAGAGCAACAGCTCCGCCGGCCCGTGATTGAACTGATCGGTGGTGAATGACTTGATGAAAGTCAACTCGTCGGCCAATGCCGCGAGATTCGGCAGTGCCGCGGAAAACCACGCGCCGCATTGCCCGTGCCTGGCGAATTTTTGCGGCGTACCCAGTAGTTTGGCCGAGGGACCGGTGAACGCGAACGGTTTGCCTTCCATGAGCGAGGCAGGGCAATCCTCGCCACTACGCTTCACAAGCTCCGGTTTGAAGTCGAACAGATCGAGGTGTGGCGGTCCGCCCGACATGCTGAGGAAGATGACGTTCTTGACCTTCGCCGGAAAGTGTGGTGCCTTGGGGGCAAACGGATCGGTCTCGCTCGTAACAGCGGCGTTTGCATCGCGTCCGAGCAGCCCGCTCAATGCCAGCGCACCCAGGCCGAGCGAGCCATCGCGCAGGAAATGTCGCCGAGTTTGTGCGGCGACAAGTTCGTGGTGGGTGGGCCGTAGCATTTGCATCAGCGCCTTGGACGGCGGTCAGGGTTTCGCAAGCGTTTCATCGAGGTTTAAAAGCACATTGGCAACGACGGTCCAGGCGGCGGCGTCCGCCGGATCGATTCCCGCTGGCAATGCTCCCAGTGGCTTCGTCGCAAGCGCGAGGGCCTCGTCTGGGGCGCTCGCGAGGCTCGACCGGGCTTGCTCAAAGAGAGCGACAAGCCGCGAGAGTTCCGCAGGCTCGGGACGCCGCAACAGCACGCTACGAAACGCGTATTCCGCGCGGGCCGACACATCGCCACCGGACTCTTGAATCGCGCGGCGAGCCAAGGCTTGCGCGGCTTCAACAAAAACCGCGTCGTTCAGCGTCACAAGCGCCTGGAGTGGCGTGTTGCTACGAATGCGGCGAGTGCTGCATACGCTTCGCTCCGGGGCATCAAAGGCAATCATCGACGCGTAGGGCAGGTTGCGACGCCAACGGGTATACAAAGCTCGCCGGTAGCGGTCCTCGCCGTCACTGGTGTTCCAATCCGTGCTCGTGCCAAACGCCGCAGACAGGCCACTCGTCGGTTGCGGCGGATGGACCGGCGGACCATACAGCTTGGGAGTCAATAAACCGGCGACCGCAAGTGCTTGATCGCGCACCGCCTCGGCTGTCAGACGCACGCGTGGCCCGCGAGCCAACAGGCGATTGAGCGGGTCGCGGGCGGCCAACTCCGGTGTCGTTTGAGACGCTTGTCGATAGGCCGCGGAAGTGACCATGAGGCGCAGGAGCGCCTTGGTATCCCAATCCAGCCGGATGTATTCCATCGCGAGCCAATCGAGCAACTCGGGATGTGTCGGCGGCTCACCCTGGTTGCCGAAGTCCTCAGCGGTCTCCACGATACCAATGCCGAATATTTCCTGCCACAAGCGGTTGACAGCCACGCGTGCCGTTAGCGGGTTGGCCGGATCGACCAGCCAGCGGGCGAAGCTCAGGCGGTCGCAATTGCCCGCGTGCAGAAGCGGATGAAAGGCCGCCGGTACGCCGGGCTTCACCGCGTCACCATGATTGCGGTAGTTGCCGCGAATTGCCACGTGCGTTTCGCGGGCCGGTCCTTCGCTCATGATCAGCGTTGTCGTCGAGACCGTGCTCAGGTCGGCCTTGTACCTGTCGGCCACTTCCTGCGCGGCTTTCCAGGAGTCGCTGAGCGATCGATGATGCGCCGCGAGCATTTCTCGTTGTTCCATGTTCCGATCGTCGGCAGGCATCGCGACGATCTCGGCGATTTCCTTTGGCAGCGACGTGGGATCAACCGAATTCAACCAGTCGGGTAGCGTCTCGTCAGCTCGCTTTGTCTCGGCGTACAATTCGCCGCGGGCTCTCTTGAGTGTCTCGCTGGTGACGGCAAAACGGTCGTCGTCGCCGACGCGGGGGACTTCGCGCGTCGGGTCTTCACTGTTGTTATCGCGAGTGCCGTTGAAGATGGCAAACACCTGGTAGTACTCACGCTGCGTGATGGGATCGTACTTATGCGTGTGACACTGGGCACAACCGATCGTGGTGCCCATCCAGACTTGCATGGTCGTGTTCACTCGGTCGACGACCGAAGCATGACGGTATTCCTCCGGATTTGCGCCCCCCTCGGTGTTGTTGGTCGTGTTGCGGTGGAAGCCGGTGGCGATGAGCTGGTCCGTGGTGGGTTCGGGAAGCAGGTCGCCTGCGAGCATCTCGACCGTGAACTGATCGAACGGCAAGTTGGCATTCAAGGCTTCGATCAGCCAGTCGCGCCATCGCCAGATCGTCCGCGGCGGGTCGTGAATGTAGCCTTGCGAGTCGCCGTAGCGCCCCAAGTCGAGCCACATGGCGGCGAACCGCTCGCCGTACGATTGCTTTGCCAACAGCCGGTCGACTGCCTGTTCGTAGGCATCGTGTGACGGATCGGCGACAAACCGATCGACCTCGGCAATCGTAGGCGGCAACCCTGTCAGGTCGAGTGCCACCCGCCGGAGCAGCGTGGCCCGGTCGGCTGCGGGGGCCGGTCTCAGGCCCTCGCGGTCGAGCCGCGCAAGGATGAAGGAGTCGATTGGATTTCTTGCCCAGGCAGGTTTCGAGACAATGGGAAGAACGGGACGTTCGGGGGCAACATAGGCCCAGTGCCGCGTGTAGGCCGCGCCATCGTCGATCCATTGGCGCACGATCGCGACCTCGTGTTCGGTCAAACGCTTACCAGCGTCGGCTGGCGGCATGGCAAGGTCTTCGTCGTCGGTCGCGATTCGCTTGATAAGTTCACTCGCGGATGGACTGCCAGGTACGACGGCGCGTGAACCGCTGGGCAACTCGCCGGTTGCCGCGGCCTCGTCGTCTAGCCGCAATCCAGCCTGGCGAGCATCGGCGTCGGGACCGTGGCATTGAAAGCAGTGGGCCGAGAGGATCGGTCGGACGTCGCGCGAGTAGTCGATGCTGCCTGGTGGGGCAGCGGCAGCGCCGACAAGCGAAGCCAGCCACAGCCAGCTACTGGTTGCAAACGCGATTGCCGATCGACTCATTGCAGCGCTTCCCACGGCAGTGCGTGAAGGCTCCGCGGCATGACATCAGCGAAATGTCGGCCCAGGAGCCATAATGGCATTTATTGTAGATCGCCCGCCGGGGGCGCGTAAGTGCCGGACGCGTTTGCCCGCGGCATCGAAATCGTATCAAGTGGACGCGCATCGCTCGCTTCATCCGCGGCGTTGTGGTTGAACTCGCGACGAAAACTCCACAACCAATACGCAGAGACGGCGGAAAACACCGCGCTGGCGGCCAAGGTAGTGCCATACCAGTCATCGGTTGCGAACAGGGCCACGGCAAACGGGAGCGTGGCCAATCGAGCCAACTCTGCCCAAGGCGACCACGCCATGCGTTCCAAGATTCCACCCAGATTTGCCAATGACCACAGGACAAACAGGGCCGGCAGCACGATCGAAGTGAGCGGCTCGTGTTGGTCGGACAGCGTAAGCACCTGGACGGATAGCACGAGCGTCACCACGAAATGCGACAGCACGTAGACGTTCAAGCCAAGTGGCAACTGCGGGTCGTATTTGCGGAGGGTCGCCCGAGTCACTTCTTGCGCGCGTGGTCCCTCGGGCAAACCAGGAGGCGTCCAGCCGAGCGGCATGAACCAGACCTTTACTTTGTCGCGCCACCGCGGCGCGTGCCAAGCCGTTTGCGCGAGCGATGCCCATTCGTGCAAGTTGGCCCACAGCGGATTCCAACTATGTAGTGGCTTGGTGAGTCCGTAGACCGGTTCTTCTTCCTCCGGTTGGAACGTGCCGAACATGCGATCCCAGATGATGAACATGCCGGCGTAGTTCCGGTCGAGGTACTTGGGATTGCGTGCGTGGTGCACCCGATGATGCGACGGCGTGTTGAACACGTATTCGAGCGGGCCCAGACGGCCGATGGCTTCGGTGTGAATCCAAAACTGATAGAGCAAGTTCAACGCCGACATGGCCACGTACCAGGCTGGCGGAAAGCCGATCACCGCCAGTGGCAGATAGAATACCCAGGCGAAGCAGCCCTCGAGCGCGCTTTGCCGCAACGCCACCGTGAGATTGTATTCCTCGCTCTGGTGGTGCACGACGTGCGTGGCCCAGGGAGCGGCATATTCGTGAGCGATGCGGTGAAACCAATAGAAGCAGAAATCGACGCCCAACATCAACGCAACCGCGGCCACCCACTTCGCGGCTGCCGGCGCCGCGGCAATGTCGAACAGCCGAAAGTTCTCGAACAGGAACAGGTAGCCGGCAAACAGCAAGCCTTTGAGGAAGATGCCGATCGTCTGGTCGATGATTCCGCAGCTAAGATCGTTAATCGAGTCATTGAAGCGGTAGAGTTTTTTGTTTTGAATCAGTCCGGCGACAAACTCGACGCCGATCAACAGAAAGAAAAAGGGAACGGCGAGAGAAATGTAGTTAATGTCGGAACCGAGCAGTTTGTCGACGAACGTGCCCATGATCGTGCGGTGGAAGCGGGAGGGGCGTTGATCGGACTCAAACCTCGATTTTCGGCCGCCGGCGACATAGCGTCAACCGTGCGCGGTATAGCCCGCCCCGCCAACGAAAGGTTGAGCGGAACCGCTCGAACGGTTACAATCAGCCTTGCTGCAATGGCGCGTTGTCCCACCTGCCCGCTTCCTGCCTCGCGGTCTCGCCATGGTCAGAATTCTGTTGTGTTTGATGTTGTTGGCGGCGCCCGTCCCGCTGCTCGCCGCCGATAGCGAGACGGCATCGGTTTCTTCCCTTTCGTTTGAAGCCGACGTCCGGCCGATCCTCAAGGCACATTGCTGGCATTGCCACGGCGAGGATGCCGAACTCGAAGGCGGGCTCGACGCTCGCCTGGCCAGATTTCTAGTCAAGGGAGGCGACTCTGGCCCGGCGATTGTGGCGGGTGACCACGGCGCGAGTCTCCTCTACCAGCGGATCAGCGCGGGCGAAATGCCCCCCGGCGACAAACCCTTGCCCGAGGCGCAAGTCGCTACGCTGGCCAAATGGATCGACGCCGGAGCGCCGACCAGTCGGCCAGAACCGGAGACGCTCGCCGCGGGGAATGTCTTTACCGCGGAGGAGCGATCGCATTGGTCGTTTCAACCGATTCGGCGTCCGTCGCTGCCCCAAGTGAACAGGTCCGAGTTGATCGCGACGCCGATCGACGCGTTTTTGCTGGCCCGCCTGGAAGAGCAAGGGTTCAGTTTTTCGCCGGAAGCCGACCGTGCGACGCTGATTCGGCGGTTGTATTACGATCTGACCGGTTTACCTCCGTCGCCTGAGCAGATCGAGCAGTTCGTCAACGATCCGGCAGACGACGCCTATGAGCAGTTGGTTGATCGATTGCTGGCGTCTCCGGCATATGGCGAACGTTGGGTGCGCCACTGGCTCGATGTGGCCGGCTACGCCGACTCGAACGGCTACGACGAACTCGACCGTGAGCGAAAGTGGGCCTACAAATACCGCGACTATGTGATTCGGGCGTTTAACTCTGACAAATCCTGGGACGAGTTCCTGGTCGAACAACTGGCCGGCGATGAATTGTTGTCACCGCCTTACGCAAACCTATCCGCCGCAGATGCCGACAAACTGATCGCCACCGGCATGCTGCGCATGGGACCCGACGGTACCGGCGGATCCGCCGACCAGAACGTGGCCCGCAACGACGTGATGGCTGAAACGATCAAGATCGTGTCCACTTCGCTATTGGGGTTGTCGGTTGGCTGCGCAATGTCATGCGCATCGCTACGATCCGATTTCGCACGAGGATTATCATCGCATTCGAGCCCTGTTCGAACCCGCATACGATTGGAAGAGTTGGCGAAATGCCGACGCGCGGCTCGTGTCACTATGGTCGGATGAGGTGCGAGCAAAGGCGGACGCGGTGGATACGGAACTAAAGGAAGTTGCGCGGCGACGCAATGAGGAACTGGACTCGCTTGTACAGGAGACATTTGATGAGGAGCTGGCGAAACTGCCCGAGGAAATCCAGCCGCAGGCCAAGGCGGCACGCGAGACGCCGGAAAAGGAGCGTACTGACAAACAGAAGCAGTTGATCAAAGAGTATCCGTTTTTGAACGTAGATCGCGGATCGGTCTATCTCTACTTGCCCGATCGTTTGCGGGGCTTCAATAAGAAATGGGATGAACTTACGGAAGCCACCAAATCCAAGCGGCCCGAAGAGGACCTGGTGCGGTGCCTGACCGAGGTGCCCGGTAAAATTCCGCCGACGTTTCTGTTTTCGCGGGGCGACTTCAACAGTCCACGCCAGGAAGTGGCGCCGGGCGAATTGGCCATCTTGAACGACGACGACTGGAGAATTCCCGAGGACGATCCCAACCGTTCGACCAGTGGTCGCCGCCTGGCATATGCGCGACACCTAACCGACGGAACGCATCCGTTGGTGGCTCGCGTGTTGGTAAATCGTTTTTGGCTGCACGTATTTGGCCGCGGCATCGTGGCAACCCCCGCCGACTTTGGTGCGCAGGGCGAGCTGCCGTCGCATCCGCCGTTGCTCGACTGGCTGGCGGATGAATTCATGCGCGGCGGCTGGAAGTTGAAGCCGCTGCAGCGAATGCTTGTTACGTCCAGGGCCTATCGGCAATCGTCGGCACGGTGCGCTGAACTGGACGCGATCGACCCCGAGAACCGGCTGCTGGGCCGCATGAGCGTGCGGCGGCTCGAGGCCGAAACGATTCGCGATTGGCTATTGGCCACCAGCGGGCGGCTGTCGGCCAAAATGTATGGGCCGCCGGTGCCGGTCATGCCGGACGACGTGGGGCAGGTTGTGGTCGGTGTCGACACGCGCGATTCGGCCGGGCGTCCCTCGGGCAAAGTCGTACCGCTTGGCGAGGAAGAATTTCGACGCAGCATTTACGTGCAAGCGCGGCGCTCGATGCCACTAGGGATGCTCGAGCCCTTCGATCTACCGGTCATGACACCCAACTGCGAGCAGCGCTCCTCGTCCACCGTTGCCCCGCAGTCGTTGTTGATGATGAACAGCAATCTGGTCGTGACGCAGGCCGAAGCCATGGCCGCGCGGATTCGCGACGAAGCGGGAGATGATCCTGCGATGCAATTTCGGCGGGCGTGGCTGCTGGCATACTCGCGGCCGGCCACCGAGGCGGAGGTCGAATCGGGAGTTGCATTCATGAGCGAACAGGCTACCGCGCTTAAAGAACAAGCGGCTGCGGAGTCCGTCGACGACAAGGCGGCGCCGCCGGAACAGACGGCGCTATCTCAACTCTGTCACGCACTATTGATCTCCAATGAATTCTTGTACGTCGATTAGGGCAGGGGATTTTTCAGCGATGTCGCACTTCACACGCCGCCACTTTCTCAGCCAGCAAGCGTTCGGACTCGGGGCTCTGGCGGTCTCTTGGCTCTTGCAAAAGAGCGCTGCCGGTGCGCCGGTCAAGCCAGAACTCGAACAACGCACGTTCGACGTCAAACCGCGACAACCCGTGGTGCAGCCTCAAGCCACGGCCATGATTTCGATGTTCATGCAGGGGGGACCGAGTCACATTGATTTGTTCGACCCCAAGCCGGAGCTGACCAAGCGGCATATGCAGACCTACACTGGCGACATTAAATACGACAACGCCGCGGAGGCCAGCGCCAAGCTCTTCGGCAGCCCTTGGAAGTTTTCACCACGCGGCCAGTGTGGGATGGAACTGAGTGAGTTGGTATCGCACCTGGGAGAGGTGGCTGATGACATCTGCCTGATCCGCTCGATGCACACCGGCGTGAACAATCATGGGCAGTCGATCAACGCCCTCAACACGGGTAACTTCATCGGTGGCCGGCCCGCACTCGGTTCTTGGGTAACGTATGCCCTGGGATCGGAGAGTCAGAATTTGCCGGCATTCGTTGTGCTTAGCGATCCGAGCGGGCTGCCCGTGTTGGGAGTGGAAAATTGGAGCAATGGTTGGCTTCCTTCGCTCTTCCAGGGAACGGTCGTGCGGCCGCACGAGCCGAGAATCTTGAACCTCGATCCGCCGGAGAAGCTGCGCGGACCGGCCCAGAAACGGTTTCTGACCTATTTGCAAAACCTGAATCGTGAACATCTTGACCGTCACCCAGGCGAGCAAGACTTGGCGGCGCGGATTCACAGCTACGAGCTTGCCGCGCGGATGCAAGTGGCTGCAAAGGAGGCTTTGGATATCTCCGGCGAGACCGAGGCGACGCACAAGTTGTACGGCATCGACGAGGATATCACGCGCGACTACGGCACACGCTGCCTGATTGCTCGGCGGCTGGTCGAGCGCGGCGTGCGGTTTGTGCAGATTCACACCGGCAACCAAACCTGGGACCACCACGGCAACATTCAGAAGTCGCTTCCCGACGTATGCCAAAAGACCGACAAACCGGCGGCCGCCTTGGTCAAGGATTTGAAACAACGGGGGCTGCTCGATACCACGCTTGTGCACTGGGGTGGCGAGATGGGACGACTGCCGGTGATTCAAAACGAGAAGAACATCGGCCGCGATCACAACACCTACGGGTTTAGTATGTGGCTGGCCGGCGGCGGTGTGAAAGGCGGCCTCGTCCACGGCGCGACCGACGAATTGGGGCATAAGGCCGCGGAGAAGGTTGTCACCCACCACGACTACCACGCCACGCTGTTACACCTGTTTGGTCTCTCGGTCGACCAGGTCACTTTTCCGCGACCCACCGGCAACGGCAGCCTCATGGACGGTGCCGAGCCCAAGGTCGTGTGGGACATTCTCCAGAAAGGCCAACGGCCTGCCTGATCCGATGGACAAAGAAACGGCAGCGCCCGTCGAATGCGGGCGCTGCCGATGTCGAACGCGGAAGCGTTGTGCGTCACGGACTACCTACTTTGTGGCCGACGTCTTCGTCTCTTTCTGTTCGATGTCCGTTCGCTCTTTAATTGTGGAATAGAAGCCGAACATCATTTCTTCCCAGGTTTGTTCTCCCCAGTTGATTTCCTTGTCGGGGTCGGGATTCGCGGGGTTGTCGGCCGAATTGTCGTAGTAGGCCGTGCAGACCATCTTGCTCCCCTTGGGGATTAGCTTCGGCTCCTTGAGCATATACCAGAGTTGCCAGTTGAAGTCGTAGTGAGGTACGTCCAGCAGGACCTCGCGTGTGCCGTCCGGTAGTTGCAATTCGTATTTAAACGACTTGCCGCGAACGTGCATGTGGGGGTTCATGCCAAGGAGGATGGAGTCCTTGAGGAAGAGTTTGCGGGCCTCGACCCGGTAGTTCGGATCGTGCGGTGGGATCGCCAGCACCATCTGTCCGCAGCTGCCGCCGAGCACCTCGTGAGTTACGTCCTTCGGATCGGCGTACACGAAACCCACATAACTGCGGTCTTCCTGAGGCGTACCATTGGGTGTGTAGTGATTCTGGAAGACGAGCTGCGAGCCGGCACGGGCACGAATTGCGACGCCCTTGGGGAATCGCCGAGGCGTCATGCCAGGCGCGTAGGCCATTTGCGGTGCGCCGAACGGCTGACCACCAGGCTCCTGGATGAAGACGATCACGTGGTGAACGACGGCCGGATTTCCGGCCTTAACCTCGGCCTGCTGTATCCACTTGTCTTCTTTCCAGCCGGGATCGACGGTGTAGTACTGGTAGTTGACCACGCCGTCGGCGGAGACGTGAAACGGCTCATCGCTCTGGTAGAAGATCTCGTCCGGCTCGGAAATGCCCCAGCCTTCGGCGTATTGCGCCCGCGGTGGCAACTGCGAGGGATCTCCCTCTGGGCACCCGTTGGCGACCCAGGTATCGACCAGCGCCAATTCGTCTTTGGTTAGAGATGGATTGTTCTTGAATTCGTTATGCTCGGGAGCGGCCATCCAGGGGGGCATTCGCCGTTGGTGCACGACTTCCTGAATCATTTCGGCCCAACCGACAACTTCGTCGAATTTGGTCAGCGCGAAGGGCGCGATCTGGCCATCGTGATGGCACTCGACACATCGCTTCTGAATAAGCCGGGAAATCTGATTCGCATAGGTCACCTCACCCGACGGGTTCGGCCGATGCACGCGCCCAATCAAGCAACCGGGGGCGGTCGTCGTGGCGATCGTGACCGGCTTGCCGTCCAGCAATTCGTCGATGGCGACTTCGAGATCGTTGCGAGTTGGTTCTTCCTTCTGAAAACCGACGCCAAATTGATCATCAATGCGGCCCCAGTAACGGACCACGCGATCCTTGTCGAGGACGAACATCTCAGGAGTGCGGACCGCGCCAAAGGCGTCGGCAACCTTGTTGCCTGGATCTTTAAGTACGTGGAAGGGGATATTATGCCGCTGCGCGTGGGCGGAAACTTCGGTGATCGAATCCTGCTGGTTGGAGTTGATTCCCAGGAACGCCACTCCCCGGTCCTCCAACTTCTTGGCCAATGCCGCCAGCCGCGGCGTATAAAGGTTCGCCAAAGGACACTCGGTTCCCATGAAGGCCACCACGACGAGTTTGGCGTCTTTCAAATCGTCGAGCGAGCGGGGCGTACCGCGAAAGTCTTCGAGCGTGAAGTTTTCGATCTTGCGCCCTACTCGGCTGTCTTGGCCGCTTCGATCGGGAGTTGCACCGTTGGACGCTCCTGATGCCCAAACTAAGCCACACAAAACGGACACGACGGCGGCCCCGCGGGCCGCGCTAAACGGACTCGATGAAAACATCGCTCAAACCTCCCTAAGACATGATTCGGTTCGGCGCCTCGAACGAAGCGCTCGTGAGTTTATCGGGGTTCGACAAAGGATTCCACTCGCATGTTCATTTTTCCGAAGCCGCCGACGGACGATTTTGTGCCAATTGACCCGAGAGATCCTGATCCGCCAGGCAGATTTCAAACCAGCCATAGCACATCTCTTCCCAGGTCTGCGGTCCATAGCGGACCTCAATCGACGGGTCGGGGTTGTTTAGATTATCCTCCGAGTTATCGAAGTGTGCGACGCAGTGCAATTTCGTCCCTTTGGGAATGCGTTTGGGTTCTCGGAGAATGTAAGTCGTTTGCCAGCCGAAATCGTATTGCGGCACGTTGAGTACGATTTCCTCCTTGCCATCGGGGTAGATCAGCTTGTAGAGGAAATCTTTGCCGCGCAGATGCATGTGCGGCGAAACCGACCACAGCAGTGAGTCATGTTCGAACGTGTACGACGAATCCACTCGATGATTGGCCGCATGGGCCGGAATCACGAAGTCGTGCGACCCTGAATGTTGCACGGCCACTTCGCGCTTGACCGTTCGCGGATCAGCAAACTTGATTCCCACGTAACTGCGGTCCGACTGGGCGCTGCCGTTGGGGGTGTAGTGCATCTGGAACGCGAGCTTGCTGCCCGCGGGAATGTAGCGAGCCGTTCCCTCCGGCAACACGGGCGGACGCAAACCCGGCGCAAAGGAAGCGAACCAATCGAGCTGAGTCTTGGGCAGATCGGCGCTAAAGTACTTCGACACGCCTCGCGGTGGTAGCACGTACATGACAATGTGATGCACAACCGCGGGGTTGCCCGGGCGCGGCTCCATCGCGGCCACCCACTTATCTTCGGTCCACCCAGGGTCGACGATAAACATCTTGTACTCGACAGTGCCTTCTGCCGGGACGTCAAACGCCTGGGGCATGTAAATCACTTGATCCGGCTCCGGGATCATCCAGCCTTCGGCAAACTTTGGTGGCTCGGGCAGATCGGACTTTTCGCCTTCCGGCGCGCCTGCTTCGACCCATGTGGCAATCAATTCCCTTTCGTCGCTGCTGAGCCTGGCATCGTTGATGAAGTGACCGTATCGCGGATCGGCATGCCAGGGAGGCATGCGTTGCTCCTGGACGACTTCGTTGATCATTTCGGCCCAACCGGCGGCGTCATCGTAGCTTTCCAGGGCGAACGGCGCAATCTGTCCCTCGCGGTGACAGAACACACAGTGCTGGTTGAAGAGCCGCACAATCTGCTTCGAGTAGGTCACGGAACTCGCTTCGTTTGCCTGTTTCCTGCGGCCGATCAGGCAGCCGCTGGGTTCCGTGGTGGCGACGCTCACCGGTTTGCCGGCGAGCAACTCATCGATTGCCAGTGCCAGATCCTGCCGTCGTGCTTCGGACAGCTGGTAACTCACTCGCTTGCCGGCCGGCGTAGATTGCAGGCCGTATTGATCATCAATGCGGCCGCAATATCGGATAACCCGATCACGATCCAGCAAGAACACCACGGGAAGCCGCTCGGCTCGCAAACGGTCGGCCAACACGTTGCCCACATCCTTTAGAATTGGGAACTCGATGCCATGTTCACGAGCAAAGTGCCGCAACTCGGTTACGTTGTCGTGCAGATTTGAACTGATGCCCAGGAAGCTGATGCCGGCAGATTCGTATTTCTTCGACAGCGCCGCGAGCCGCGGTGCATAGAGCCGTGCGAGTGGACATTCGGTTCCCACAAACGCCAGTACGACAGCGTGCCGATCGCCATAGTCCGATATTTTGTGCTGGCGGCCATAGAGGTCCGACATTTCAAAATCATCGACCAAGGTTCCCGGACCGACGGGGGCACCGACGGCGCAAGGCGTGAACACTGCCAATGTCAGGCTCGCTAATAGGACGCTGAAGCTTCTGCTTGGACGGGCTCGCATGACGCATCACTCCTGATAATCGCGGAACGATCCTGCGCAAGTTACGAACAGGGGCGGGCGATGCCGCCCGCGCTATCAACGGGGAAAAGGTCCGACAGCATCTTGGCAAGGCTGGCCGGCTGGAAGTATTCGGCTATTGCTCGATCCGTAACTCCGACACCGCGCAACGAGAACAAGGTTGCGTTATTGACGAGTTCTCGTTTGCTGCCGTGGTGGTCGATGGCCGGTGGCTCAGGCAGGTGGCTGATTCGCAGCGCCATGCCAAGCTGTTGCACGAATCGGAAACGTTGAGCCGGCTCAATTTCCATTTTCACAATGTCGCCGGCGGCCACCGCCGCCGTGTAACTGGCCATCACGTAGTCCATCCAACTCGCGGCCGTGTCGGCGAAAATGGTGCGAGCGTAGGTACCGTCGCCGAGCAGGCTTTGCAACACCAGCCGCGCGGCTCCCTGTTCATGCGCTTCGCGTCCGGGGAATCCGAACAGGATGAAATCAATCGTGGCATAAGTCAGCAGGACGAACGATTCGGTGCTGGGAGTCAGCGTGGCAAATCGGGCGATGGTAAACCGCGAAAATTCGCGGGCCGTCGCGAGCGTCTCGTCGTAGAGAGCCTGTTTGCTGGGGAAATGTTTATAGAGCAGAGCCTCGGAGACGCCGGCCGCCTCGGCAATGTTTTTTACGGATGCCCCGTGTAGGCCGGATTCGGCAATGACCGGTGCGGCAGCCAGCAGGATGGATTGCCTGCGCTCTTTGGCTGTCATCCGACGCGGACGGTGGTTACGAGCGGTACTCATGTCGGCCTGTTGAGGTAAGTTAGTGCTCACTAACCGCAACAGTATGGTGCTTTTGGGGGAGAACGTCAAGATTTCGGCGTCCCTTCGTGTTTAGGGGGCCTGTTTCAGGCCTGACAAGAGCGAAGGAGGCGATCTCGCTAAATGAGATTCACACGAACGCAACAGGTGCCTATGATCCTCCTCCTTTGGCCGACAGGGGGGATGGTTGTCGATTTCGGAGGCTGTGTGTCGTACCGAATAAAACGAATCAGTCGAGTCGGCGCGGTCGTTGCTTGTGCGTTCGGCGCACTGACAGCAGTTCTTCCCGGTTGCGCCGCGGTGATTGCCTCGCGACAACCGAACAAGCGCGATCTGGGAGTGCTCGATCCCGGCATCCCGCGCACGCACGTGATTGCCGAATTGGGACCGCCCGTGTGGAGCGAGAAGCAAGACGGTCGGCAGGTGGACGTGTTCGCGTTCAAGCAAGGATATGCCAAGACAACGAAAGCCGCGCGAGCATTGGCGCACGGCGCGGCCGACGTCGCTACATTTGGCCTGTGGGAAGTGGTGGGCGTGCCCGCCGAGACGCTTGTCGACGGCACCGAAGTTCAATTGGAGGTGCACTACGACGCCAAAATGTCCGTCGAGCGCGTTGTCGTGATCAAGGGCGAAAAAGCGCTCAAATCTCCGAAGCTTTTCCCCACGAAGCATGTGGCACCGTCAAGGCAATCGGGGACAGTGAGTCGCACCGCGGCGTTGCCGACACATCGCGACAGCAACTGAGGGTGATTCCCAGAGGAACCGAAGTCGACTGACGCATCGACGGCCCCGTGTAAGGGCCAAGCCCGGGCCGACTAACCACGCTGTTCGGCCAAGATCCGCTCGACGGCGGGCGCCAGTGAGACGGCGATTGCCTTATGACCGTCGGGCGTCAAATGTGAATCGACTTTGAAGCGGAAACCACGACGCTGGCTGTCGGTGTATTGCCACAGGTCTGGGAGCGGATCGTGCAAACGACAGCCCGTCTCCTCGGCAAGTTCGCGAAACCGCGACTGGTAGTTTGTCGGATCGCTGGATTGTTCCACAAACGGCCACATCGGTATCAGCAGCAACAACACTGGTGTCTTGCTCCCGCGGATCCATGTCTCCAGGATTTTTCGGAGCAACAGCCAATTGCCGTTGGTGGGCGAATCATAGTCCGGCACGGGCTGAAACTTCGTGATCTTTTGCATCAGATCGCGCATGCCGAGCTTCTTCACAACGGTTCGCAATCCGGCGAACGGTACTCCCCAATCGACATGCAGGGCATCGTCTGTGGAAATCGTGGCCCGCGTCATCGGCGCCTTGGGCACGGGGATGTGGTGCAACACGAGGTCGCCATTCTCAAGCGAGTAGTACGGCTTGGCATAAATCACTTCGTTGCCTTCGCCGTCCTTGTAGGGGCGAAAGCGATGGGAGACTGGGCCGATGTTTTCGACGTGCAAGCCAATGATGACCAGATCGTGTTCGACGTCCGCGCAATCAAGATAGGTGAGGTATTGCTGGTCGGTGCCGGAGCCGGGAAGGCCATAGTTATAGACTTCCAGGTCGGGAACGAGCGAGGCAAGCACGTCGCTGTATCGCTGGCGGTTGCTCAGACCGTCGCCGGCCGTTTGCGAATCGCCAAAGACGATCGCCCGAAACTTTCCCGCCGTGCGCTCCTTGATGAACTCGAAATCGGAGCGGAAGCCCGCACTGTTAGTGCTTACCAGGTAGCCGCCGGTTTCCCAGGGTATGCGCGAACGGACGCTCGGCATGAACGTGTAGCCAATCCGCGGGTGGTATTTCGTGAGCGAATTCCACATGGAGGTACGCCTCTGAGAGTCAATGCGAGTGGAAACGCGCTACTGTGGCGGAAGTTCGGGCTTGATTCCGAAATGCTTAGCCATGCGTGCTCGCCGCTCGACCACGTGGGCGTAATGATCGGCGGGCCAATCCTGGTAATAGTCGGATTTCGCGAGCGATTCGGCTCCCGCCAACACGGCCGCCAGGCTATTGGCAATCACGATGAAGTACGGGTCGGTCGACCCGGAATAGCGGCTTTGCGTGGTCCTGGCCACGCCTGTATTGAGGAATACATTGGTCGGGACCAACTCGACGTTGAGTTGTTCGACGTAGTCATTGATTCCCCACAGGAAACGCGTTTTCGGCGGGAATGTCATGACTCGCGTGGTCAACTGCGGCGACTCGCGCATGTCGACCGCACCCTCGCGAATGAATTGGCGAATATCTCCGGATTCCCAGATTTTCACGTCGACTTTGTTTTGCAAGACGGCCGTCCGGGCATAGGGGCAGGGCGCGAATTTGAATTTGTAAAACTCGTTCGATGCGGTGACGAACTCGTTGATCCAATTCCAAATGTCCTGTTCAATCTGTTCATGCAGCGAATCGGTGGTACTCATGGTTCGTCCTGCTTTCGGACCTGGGAGGCCAACGACCGACCTCGGCGGCCATCTTGGCTTAGAACATCGTGTAGCAAAGTGCGCTGATCGTGCCATCGCCTTGGGATGCTTCCCGTTTCAATTCCGCGGCAATCTCTTTCAACCGCGGCGCCATGGCCGCCAGTTCGGTTTCGCCCTGGGCCAGCCAGTGGGCCGCCAAGGCGTCAATGAATCCGTCGGCCGAACCGCCGCCCGGGAATTGATAGTCGGCCGCCTGCAATTCGCTGACGATCGGCTCTTGGTAATAGCTCGCAAGGGTCATGTCCGCCGCCGCGGCAAAATACGGCGGATTGCTTGCGGCCTTGCGAGCCGCAGCGAGCGGGGCGATCACTTCGTCGAAAAGCGCGCCCGCGAGTTTGCGAGGGTCTTTGTCAGTCGAGTTCAATGGTCGTCCTCCACTTCTCGTCGCTCTTGGTCGCGAGTTGTTCGTTTTTCCAGATGAGACAGTCTTCGAGCACAAGCAGATCCATATCCGTACGCATGAAGCAGCGATAGGCGTCTTGCGGCGAACAAACGATGGGCTCGCCGCGCACGTTGAACGACGTGTTGACGACAATCGGGCAGCCTGTCTTGTCGTGAAACGCGCGGAGAACTCGGTGCAACTCAGGCGAATCATCCTCCTTGACGGTCTGAACACGGGCGCTGTAGTCGACGTGCGTGATGGCCGGCACATCACTCCTCGGCTGGCTGACGATTTCCAGCATGTCGTCGCTGTCGTGAACCGACCTGTCCATGGGGAGCTGACGCTCTCGCTTAACTTGCGCGACGAGCAGCATGTAGGGGCTGTCTCCGTCGAGTTCGAAGAAATCGTCCGCCTGGTCGGCGAGCACGGCCGGGGCAAACGGACGAAAGCTTTCGCGATACTTGATCTTGAGGTTCATCGTCGTTTGCGTGTCAGCGCGGCGCGGATCACCAAGGATGGAACGGGCGCAGCGCTCGCGGGCCGAATTCCATACGTCCGCTAAAGAGCCCGACGACCTTTCCATCGGCCAGCGCGTCGGCGATGACACCGGCACGCTTTTCCGCATCACGCACGCGAGTATGTGGTGCGGCCTGGCGATCGAGAAACGCCTCAACTTCGTGTGAACCGAACGCTGGACCGAGGTAACTTCCACGGAGGGTATCGCCGCCGTTCACGGTGCGAGGAGCACCCAATAGTTGATGCGCGACCAGGAGTGCCGCCCCAAGGGCACCACCAGCATCGCCCGCCGCTGGCTGGATGAATAGACCATCCAGCCCAGACTCGCGCCACACGCGTCCGTTGGCGACGCAATTGAGTGCCACGCCGCCCGCCATCACGACGTTCTTCGTGCCGGTTAGTTCAGTAACGTGAGCCACGAGCTTGAGCATCACCTCTTCGGTGACCTGTTGGACCGACGCGGCCAGGTCCATCTGATACCGTGTGATTGGCGTTTCCGGTTTGCGCGGCGGGCCGAAAAGTTCGTCAAAGCGGTCGTTGGTCATCCGTTGTTTTTCGAGGTAGCCGAAATAGCTCGTGTCGAGGCGAAACGAACCGTCGTCGCGCACATCGATGAGCTTTTCGCGAATCAGATCGGCGTATCTCGGTTCTCCGTATGGCGCAAGTCCCATCAACTTGTATTCGCCTGAGTTCACCTTGAACCCGCAGTGGTAGGTAAACGCGCTGTAAAGCAGGCCCAGCGAATGGGGGTAATGGATTTCGTGCAAGAGGCTGATTTGGTTCCCCTTGCCGTAACCGAGTGAACAGGTGGCCCATTCGCCCACGCCGTCGACCGTGAGGATCGCGGCCTCCTCGAACGGGGACGGGTAGAAGCAGCTGGCGGCGTGGGCCATGTGGTGATGTGTAACGAGCAAATTTGGACGTTGGCCGAGGATTTCCTCGAGCTCGTCCAGAATGCGGACTTTCGTGCCCAAGAAGGCGCGACAGGCCTCGACGAATTGATCGCGACCACTCGGGGCGACACTGACCGCGTTCTTGGCGATACGGTCAAAAGTGAGCAAGGGGTTATCGTAGAAGACGACGGCGGCTAGCTCGGAGGGGTCGACAAACGCTTCCCCTAGGCAATAGTTGATTGCCCGTTTGGGGAAGCGCGGGTCATGTTTCTTGCGAGAAAATCGCTCTTCCTGCGCAGCAGCGATAATTTCACCACCACACACCAAGGCTGCGGCCGCGTCGTGATAATAAGCGGAGATGCCGAGAACGTTTTCTCTCACGCGGCTTGCCTCGAGCGAGGTCGATGGTCGGCGGCTTGCCCCTGCCGCGAGGTCGCTCAATTCCTGTCATAGACTAATTGGGTTGGTATCAGCAATCAAGATGGGGGGGCAAAAAACGAGCCGCCCCTACACCAAAGACATTTTTTGAAGCGGCTCAACCCGACCAATCGTAGAGCGGCGATGCAATCTTGGAAATCGCCGTCATGTTCGTTGACGAACTCGATCGACGCACGCTGAGGAGTATCAACTTTCACGGGCGTCGGCGTGCTCATGCGAACTGCACGGCCCAGCTACCGACAGGCCGAACGTGTCCATGTGGAGTCGACGAGACCGCAGCGCGACAGGCCACTGCCGTTGCGGCAGCAGGGGTTGAAGGCACGGATGCGATCCGGGATGCGCGTGCAACCCGCGGGGAAGTGCCGCAGGCAAGGCGAATCTCACTACCAAGTCAACGTGACGCCTGCGAAAGGCCCTTGATAAGCGAGGTGGCCGTTCTCGGAGAGTTGATTCGGATTGATGGCCATGTCGGCCAGGTTGCGGAGGAAATTGTTGGAGCCCAACGCCAGGCCGTCGAGAAAGATACCCTGGTATCCGAAGCGTGCAATCAGCCCCGGCAGAATTTTCCATTCCAGCGTCGCAGCCAAATCGGCGCCCAACATGGCGCGTCCCTGAGAGCGGCTACCCGTCACGGTCGACCCGGCACCCGCCAAGGTGCCGGCGGTGTACGAGGTCTGCTGGCTTGCTGAGTTTGCCATCAGCATTCCCTTTGCCTCAAACATGAGCCAACAGCGACGCTCAACTTGAAATTCCACCGTTCCGCCGACTTGAACGCCGAACAGGTTGTTGCGGGCTTGCACGTCGATGGCCGTATTGGTGCCCCCTGGCGCCGGTTCGAACGACTGAGTGCGGTATGAGAACCGGTCCTGGATATTTATGTAGCGCAGGCCCCAAATGGCCGTGGCTTGTAAGCAGGAGGGTGGAGTCGCCAGTCGCTGCCGCAGGTTGAGTTCCGCGTTGTTGAACGTCGAAACGACATGGATCGAGGCAAAATAGTTGTAGTCGAAGCCCACGATCGGTGGATCGCCAAAATTCGAGAATGGCGAAAACAAGTTTCCGGTTGTGCCGAGGGCGTTGCTGGTCGAATCACGTACCGACCGCGACTCATTCCAGTCCAGCAGGCCGATGTAGCTGGCTTCCAGCGCGAACCAATCATTGAATCGTCGTCCCGCCAGCAGGCGCATACCTGGCTGGAAGACAAACGGCAGGTCGTGCGTTCCCAACACGGCATTGGTGGATGTATCGAGCGTGGCAAAAGTTTGCGAGGCTTGCCAGTCGCGGCGAAACGCGACCATGTCGGCCGTGAAATAGGTGGTCTTGAGCGGCGATTGAAACACAAACGGCTCGATGCACGGCCACATCAGCCCAAACGGATCCGTGCCCGGAATTCTCAGGCTCGAGACGGGGTAGCCGTCGTTGACCACCTCTTGGGCCAGCGCCAAGCGGCACGAGACCGCTAGCAATGCAACAACAAAGACAACACGTGGCATGCTTCGTCCCAGGTCGGCAACGCAAAGGGCGACGTTACAATCGGTTCACACCCACTGATAGATTCGACCATTACGGTCGACGTTTGCATAAACGTCTGTTGAACCGTTATGGGTGCCGCAATTTGCCTAGAATTCCTAGCTCGGGATTGCTGGGGCCGTCAGATTGTCGAATTGCGATTCCGGCGGGCGTTGCCCTGGGGAAATCAAGCAATTCACCTGGAGTGGCTATCTTGCGAAAACAGCGAGGAATAGGCTGCATGCACCCCACCCCGCGGACGTGGTTTATGATATGCTGGGTGGCAGGTCGATCTCAAAGAAACCGCCCGCCCAGCCCGCCTCGGAGAAGATTCTCGTGCCACGTGTCCGTTTCGCATTGGCGTTGGCGACCGCGCTGCTCGTGACTTCCGCGCGTGCCAATGCACAGATGTTTGGACAACGCGAGATTGGGGGGTTCTTGTCGCGGCAACAGACGCCCGGCGCGGTCAGCAACCCGGCGGAAGGGATGATCCAAAACAGCGGCTCGCTGACGGGCACAGAGCGTTTCTTGCGTGGCAATCGCCGGCCGACGGATTTCGTCGGCACCGATTCGGGAGATGGCGCGGGTTTACCGGCGTGAATCAGGCTCGGCTACGTCGCCAGCCCCCGGCCGCCGCTTCGGTCCGCGAGCCGGTGCTTCCTGAAGTCAATCGCGAACCGAATGACACCAATTCGGCCAATCAACCCTATCCGCCGAAGCTGGTGCTTGGCCCCGAACTTATGGGCCCCCAGCCGGTAGCCGTTGTGACTGCGGTAGAGCGCCACTTGACGCGGGCGCCAATTCGGTGGGTAGCGCCCCTTGAGGTGTCGTTGGAGACGAGAACTGCCGTGCTCCGAGGGGTAGTTGCGTCGGAGCGGGATCGCGAGCTGGCGGAAGCTTTGGTGCTATTCGAGCCCGGTATTTCCGACGTCCAAAACGATCTACAGGTTGCTCCGCCTGGTTTGCGGCCAGAGCTTCCTGTACCGCGTCCCGAACCATTGCCCGAATCTCGTCTGGTTCCATCGAACTAGCGGCTGAGCTGACCGGTGTGGTTTGAGAGCCTGAATTTCCGTTTGGCGGCGGTGGTGTCGGGTATGCCAGGGCGGCGCTGTCAACGAGCTGTTCTTCTGGTGCTTGACTCCGTGCCGCGGCAGCACCCAATGCATCATTCAGGGGAATCGTCGTCGTTTGCATGCTATTGGAATGGTCGGCGATTTCCGGCACGCTCGAGGGGAGCGGGGATTGGTGTGTGGCTTGTGACACCGACGTGTTCCGTTTCGGCGAGTGATTGTGGTTTGCCAGGGGCGTGTTCGATGGGTCGGATCCCGGCAGCAGGTGGCGCGTCATCTCGGACATCACCACGCCCCCCTGGGCGCTCTTGAATCGCGCGATCAGGCTGACCTGTCGCCGAGGGCCGCCCACGCGATCCCAAGGAATCCAGAAGCTGTAGGAGTGGCCAAGCTTTGACTCGCTGTAGTGGCCGGCGAGTTCCTCCGCGCGAAACACATACTTGCGCGCCGGTACGGCGTCCTCACGGACGCTGTCCGTGTCGTCGTAGGCAAACACCGTCAGTTCGCCCTCGACACGAATCGGGTCCTCGTCTCCTCGCCCATAGAACATGACGCGTCCGCCAAATCCCACCACACCCGCCTCGACCAACACGGTATCCGTCCATAGCGCCGTCATCCGCGCCGGTGCTTCGGCTTTGTTGGCCGCAGCCGCGAAATCGAGTTTCTTCGGAAGATCGATCGTGGCGCAGCCGCTCACGAGGCCAGCCAAGGGGGCTAACCAAGCCATCCAGTTGTTCCGTTTCCGCTTTGACATTGCGTGCGTATCAGGGTTACTACTACTGAATGGACTCGCCTGCGCTGGCCGGAATGGACTGTCGCTTGGGCACTTGGTCGGCGGTCGCAGGGGTGGAGGTGGACTTGGCCGCGTCGAACTGAGGCAACAGCCGCGCTAAGCTCCACTTGCGCTGCTTGTCGCTGGGTGCCGTGCTTCCCTGAGGATCGTCAGGCCCGGGCAAGATTGATGGTCCCTCGATGACTTCGCCCGGACCGAGTTCCTCCATATCCATGATCTGGTTTGGCGACATTCCGCTGGGGTCGAGATCTGGATACACGACCGGCATCTGAGCATCGCAAACGGGGCAGTCGCCTCGCCGGCAGAAGGCGGGGTCGCCGTGGATCTCATGAACGTCGGCGGCACACCAGTGCATGCGCGCGGCTTCGATTTGGCGCAGTCGCTCGGCGTCGGCGGCATTCCGCACGACGTGCGGCGTTAGAACGATCAGGAGTTCCGTCCGCTGCGCTTCGAACTGGTCGAACCGGAACATCCATCCCAAGACCGGTACGTCGGCCAAGTACGGAACGCGTCGATTAATCGTCATTCGCCGTTTGGTGATCAGACCGCCCAACACAATGGTTTCGCCGCTGGCGGTGCTGATGGTGGTCTGCGCCGTGGTGATGTTGATTCGAGGGGCGCGTACGACGGCGCCGGAGGCGGAGATTGACACCGGAATACCTTCGATCTCGGGGGCGACGTCCGATTTCTCAGCGTCAATTTCCATCACGACCATGCCGTCAGGGCTGATGCGAGGCGTCACGCCGAGAATGAGGCCGACGTTCGACATCTGCACGGTGTTCGTCTGACCGATCTGGTTGACAATGACGTTGGTGATCAGCGGTACCTTCTGGCCGACCTGAATGAAGGCGGGTTGATTGTCGATCGTCATTACCTGCGGGCGACTGAGCACTTCGAGTCGCTGGTTTTGCTGCAAGGCTCGCAACAGAACGTTGATGCTCTTGCTGCCTGCCGACAGGACCAGGCCGCCGAAGCCCAGAGAAGTATCCGTGCGGCCCATGGCAAAATTGGCCAACGCCTGCTTGCCCGTTTGGGCGGCGGTAGCCAGGCTGGCCGCGCTACCGCTGTTGCCAATATCCGCACTGTTGAAGTTGAAACCCGGCTCGTTTGACGCACCAACGACTGTTTGCGTTTGCGTGGTCGTGGGCGGATTGCCGAAGGTGGTGCTCGTCGACGTCGTCAATAAGTTGCCCAGTAAGCTGCGGTCGAACAACAGGCCATCTTGGAGGCCCCACTCGACACCAAATTGCGTGTCTTCGGTAAGCGCCACCTCGGCAATCAGTACCTGGATCAACACTTGAGGCGGCTGTTCGTCGATCTTCTCGACGAGTTCAACGATGTCGTCAAAGTACCGCGGCGACGCACTAATGATGAGGTAATTGCCCACCGGTTCGGGCACGACCACCACTTCCTTTTCAATCTGTTGGAACGGACTCATTTCACCTGGCGCGGCTTGTTCGACCTGGCGCTGAGTACGCAAGAACTGGTTGATGGCGTCGGCCACATCGAGTGCCGGCGCGTTCTTGAGCTGGTAGACCGAGTTCTTGCGCTGTTCGACATCGCTCTCGTCGAGGCGTAGCAGCAAAGCCTCGATAATGGCCAGATCGCCGGCCGAACCGGCCGCGATGATGCTATTGGTTCGAGGGTCGACCGAGTAGCGAAGCGGCACGAAGTTGGATTCGTCTCCAGAGCGGGGCAGCAGTGGCGCTTGCCCAGTCACTCCCTGCTGGGGCAACAAGGTCCGTAACATGAGCACCAGGCTCGAAGCGTCGCCATTGACGACATGGAAGACTTTAATCTGGGCTACCGACGCGGCGTCGTCGTCCATCTGGGCAATCAGTGCCGCCATCAATTCCATGCTCTGTGCCGGCGCCGTAACGATTAGAGAGTTGGCTTTGACGTCGGGCGTGATTTTGACGTCCGAGAGAATCCCCGATTTGATCACTCGCTGGCCCCGAGGATCAATCGTGAGGAATTCCAGGCCCGACGACTTGGCATTTGCCGTACCGCCCTGGCCGCTGCGAGCGGGTTGAATGGCCGATTCCAACGACGCCGCAAGGTTGGTGGCCAGCGAGTTTCTCAACTTAAAAATTCGCACCAGATTGACCGACGCGCTGTCGGGCGTATCGATTCGCTTTACCAACAGTTCGATCTCGGCCAGATCGCGCGGCGCCGCTTGAATGATGAGGGAGTTGGACCGCACGTCGGCCGCCACGACTAGTCGCGGACCCAGACCGGTCCGTTTTGAGAAAAACTCCTGCACGGTCGTCACGGCGGTAGCGGCGGGCGCGTGACGAAGGCGGAAGACTCTTACTTGTGTGCCGGGTGGCACCGGTTGATCGAGCTTGGCGATTAGCTCGCGCACGGCCTTGACGGACTCGGCACGGCCGATCAGAAGCAGTGCGTTGGGTTTATTGAGCGAAGTGATGGTCACCTTGCCCGGACGGCCGGCGACGAGGTCTGGTTCGATGGTGGTCAACAGAGGGGCCATCGCCTCGGACGAAGCGTGTTGGAGCGGCACTACCTCGACCTCAGGAACCGCTTCGGCGCTGATCCGTTCAATGTCTTCGATGATTCGCAGCACTTCGTTTACGTCGCGGTTGTTGCCGCGAAGGATAATCGCGTCCAAGTCCGGCAAAACCTCGATATTCAGATCGAGGCCCAGTTCACGCAGCCTCTGGTTCGTTTGTTCCGCGTCGGTCCTCTGCGGACCTTCCTCAGCTTCCGAACTGGCGGCTGGTGGATTTGCCGCGGGCTGTTGGGGTGCCACTTGAGCGAGCTGCCCGGCGGCGGCCGTGGGATTGCCTCGGTTTCCTTGGCGAAAGATTTCCACGACACGTTCGACCTTCCGTGGATCGGACTTGCGGAGAGGCACGGCCCGCACCGCTTGTGCAGATCGCCGACGCGACGCGTCCTGGGCCGCAACCAGTCGCAGGACTTGTGATACGAACGGTTCCGGGCCCGAGAACAACACGCTATGTTGGGACGGATCGACGCGCATTGCCGCGATCTGTCCCGAACGTGAAGCCACCATAAATGCGGCTTCGCTTGCATTTTGTGGTGCCGCGCCGACAGCCGCGATCCGAACAGACGCGATAGTTCCGGCTCGACCTGATTCGGCGGCCAATTGACAGTCAACCTTCGTGAAACGGTCGCCACTTGCGGCGCCGTTGGGGGTTGCGCAGAACCGGCGACTGGTCCCCGAGCGGCTGCCGATGTCAACACGCTAGACGTTGCGGCGGCCAGCCGTTGCGGTCGCCTGTCGAGCTGCGCGATGACCTGTTGGGCGATACGTTGCGCTTCGGCGCCGCCTCGTACGTAAACGCGATTGTTGCGGCGATCGGCGACCACCTGCGCCGTTCCCTTGAGGGCGGCCTCGATCTGCTGGCCGGCGTCGTCGGCCGTGGCGTTAGCGAGCGCATAGGTCGCGTAGGCGTCGGGCGGAGTTTGGCCCCGCGACCAGGCAACCGCTCCCAACAACGCGATCGTAAGCCCTAGACAACAGAGCAAATACGAGCGCGCGCCGCGCGCAGAGGATATGTCGGTAGCCGAAACTGCTTCATAGAGAGGACTTGTCGAACGTTGTGAACCACGCTGAAGGCGGGCTCTTGCGGCTGAGAAATGCGGCCGGAGAATACCCAAGCGAGCCCTGACCGCCAATACCAATCAATGTTGATGCGTGTCAGGCTGGAGGGCTGGGGTTGGCTGGGCGGTCAGGAATCGCCGCTCGGTAACGCGGAAAAGTCGCGTGGCGATGTCACCGACTCTGAGCACAATCAGAATTCAGGAGGCAGCGTGCTGGCTTGCATCAGACTTTCGCCCACGCCAACCAGCCAACGCTCGTTTTCGCAATCCAGAATCACGTCGGCGTCGGTGATCTCGATGACGTTGCCCGAGAGCGCGCCGATGTGGAATGACTGCCCGTTGCGCAACTTCAGCAGTTCACCGGAAGCTCGCAGAGTGAACCAGGCCTCCGCCTCACCGTCAACTTCGGTAATGGCGGTCAGATAGGCGAAATCGGCTGCATCCAGGCTGCCGCCGCCAATGCCGAACAAATTTCGTTCCATGATGGCACCGTAGTCAGACAACTGGTTTGAGGCCAACCGATCGGAAACCCGGGTCGAGAGTTTATCCTTCCGCTCTCCGTTAGGCAGCGACAGGGCTTCAAGCGAAAGCGCAATGTCCAACTCATCGCTCTTGGGCACCGGTGTGAGGTTGAGCGATTCGATCTGGTGCAGATGATCCGCTCGGTAGAACTCGTATAGGAACCGCGTCAACTGTTCTGGAGTGCCGCGGCCGCGCACCGAAAACCTTAGCGACGTGTAAAGACCCTTGCGAGTTATCGGCTCGCTGGAGTCGACGTTGGGTGAGACGAATTGCGATCTGCTGACGAGGCCCACGAGCCAGGCCTGATACAGACTGCGGGCGATCTCCGGATCGGAGGGGAGACTTTGTGCCTGCCATCGTTTGAGGCGCAGGTTCGCCTTGCGAAAGCGAGCCATCTCGAGCTCGCGTTTGGAGATGTCGCCGCGGAGCCGGTCAATATCGGCTTCGCGCGCGCAGCGGTTCGACATAGTTTGCTTGATAGAGCCAATTCCCCCCGTACAAGACGGCAACCGACCCAACGACAGCCGCCAGGAGTTTTTCGCGCTGGTTCATGGCGACACCTGCCCCTTGGACCGTGAGCGAAGCGACGCCTTGGGACCAACCGGCGCACGGGAAGCTGATTTTGGTTTGGGACGTGGCGGCAACCGCTGCTCTTCCGGTGGCAGGTGGCTGACGTACTGCTGCGGAGTGCGTGGAGTCACGCCGATCGTCGACTCAAAGTGCCACGTGTAGTTGTTCTGCTTTGACTGTTCTTGCATGTGGCGGCTGCTGATCTCGTGAAATTCATCGCGGAGGCTATTCTCGATGTGGCTGACCACGATTGGGTCGCGCACGATGCCTACCAGATCAATGGTTCCGCCGGACTCACGGCCATGGCTCAACCCCATGCGCAACAGGACGGCATCGCGACCGCCTGGAAATCGCAACGAAAGATCGCGCAGCTCGTCGAGCCAGTTTATGTCGTCCTTCGACCATTCATCGATGGCCACAATGATCTTCTGCCGTTGCTCGGCCTGTTTTAGTTGATCGCCTAAACGCCCAAGCTCATTGCCCAGATCCGCAATCTTCTCGTCGGCGGTGGAGAAATTCGACCAGACCTGATATCCACCGAGCAGGACGAGCAGTGCCGCAGCGGCGCCCGCCAAGGTGTAAATACGGCGGCGGTCGGGTGGTGAGGGGCGCCGCCGGGGATGCAGGAAATCGATCGCGTGCGGTTCGCCACTGGCCGCAGTCGTCAACAGGCCCACGAGCGGCACGTAGCGGCCAGGGTTTTTCGGGGCCTCGGTGCCTCCGCCGTGCGCGGCAAACGGATCAACGAGGTGCATCGGCAACTGCGAATCCTCGCGTAAGGCCGCTTCCAGATTGGGGTGCTCTTGCAACCCGCCGCACAGATACAGAGATTTGACCGTTTGGCCCGACAGATGTGGCTGCGCAACGAGCAGTGTTCGCCGAATCTCCGATATTAACCGTCGGGCCGCGGTGTCATCGTGCGATGCGTTTGGTTGGCGAAGTGTGCGCCAAAACATCACCTTCCCGCCAGACAGAATGATCAAGTCGACTTCCTCGGCCAGGAGGTGCACGACGAGGCATGTTTCATTGCGGTCTTCGAGCCCGTCCAGCACCAACGCGGCCGTTGCGTAGGGACGGGGCGTTATCGCCTGTGCTGTCAGGCCCGCGCCGTGCAAGACCTCTTGAAGTTGCTCGAGTCGAGTGTGCGACAGGGCGACGGCGGTTATCTTACGAGGTTGCGTAGGATCGTCACTGAGCGGAAGAAAATCGAGCAGCGCGTCTTCCCCGATCGCATTGTTGTCGCGCATCGCCTGATTCCGCACCATCTCGGGGAGTTCCAGGTCGGAAGCCGGGGGAAGCGTTGGCGTTACCACGTCGATTTGGCTTCGGCCTACGCACAGCAGCGTCGTCGCACGGCTGGCTTTACCGGCCAACTCCGCTTGAAGGGCCTCGCCGAGTTGCGCGCGAGCCAACCGTGTCCTTGTCGCCAGGCATTGGCACGGCCCCGATCGCCTCGATGGCAAAATGCTTGCCAGTGGCATCCGCCACGAGGTAGCGTGCCTCGCCGCTGTCCCAGTCGATTGCTACGAATCGTGCCATCAGTGGTTAGTTTCTCGGGCCTTGTGGCGCGCCGGCGGTGAGCCATTCGGTGGGATAGCCGGTGCCATAAAAACGCAGGTCCCGCCAGAGGACCGTCCGCGCCGCGCCGCCGGAGGCGTCGATCACGACTTCCGTGCGCGCTGAGAGTTGGGGCTGATCCTGATGCGCGACGATTTGCGCTCGGACGACGTCACCGCTGCCTGTCAGGTTTGGCAGCAAGCGTTTCATTGTTTGCAGGTCGACGACGCCCTCGGTCAATAGCCACGTTGGATGCCGGCGGCTGGCTTCACCTCCCGGCGCAGGATTCTGACGAGCCGAGATGATTTGTTGTGCAAGCGACTCGTCGATGCCGGGCACCGTTTGCAAAATGACTGCCGGCGCGTCGTTGACACTTACGCCGCCTCGGCGAACGGGCTCGGGATTGGTCGTTGCAATATCCATAAGCACTGCGAGCTGCTTTTCGAACGAGGGCGTGCCCACCTGCAACGGACTTTGGTAGATCGTGCGTTTGCTTCCAGATGGGCTGTCCTGAATTGCCACCTTGGCATCGACCAAGTCTAATACCGATCGCACCGGATGGGTTGGCGCGAATTGTGGATTGAAGGGTATTGGCCCAGCCATGGGTGCTCCGCCGGTGACATCCTCGCCGGACTGTCGATAGGCCACGGCGAAGGACGCGATTTCTGGCCCAACGGCCTCCGTCAACCGCCGGTGCAACACCGCCATATCCGGGCCGTTCAGATTGATGCGAGGTTGCCCTTGTGAGTCTCGATTGCGTTGTCCGCTGTACAAGGTCAAGAGCCAACTCCAGGGCACGATTTGGGCGGAAGATTGGGGGCGGGAGGTCGAAGCAGATGCGGCGAGCTCGCCCGGCTCCAGAATTCGATTGTAATTGGCGTCCGCGCCGAATAACAACTCGCGCGTCACTCCTTTTATCAGCAGCAATTCCTCGATGCAGTCGGGCAAGCCGTTTCGTGGTGCGTAGGGCTCTGGTAACCCGCCGTAGTAGTCGTCTTCAGCGCCCATCGGGCGCGGTTCCGAATCGGGGTCGAGCCAATCCATGATTGCGTCGGCTACTTCCTCCGTCATGCCTGGCAACTTCAGGAGCGTTTGGCAGCCGGCCCCAGCCATCTCCTGGTCGTATCGCAACACGTCGGCTAAATGCAAACGCCCCGACTCATTTTCGACGCCGAAGCGAACTCCACGTGGATCTGTTGCCTCGGAGGTCTCCATCGCGGGTGTTACCACGCTAAATCGAAGCTGGTTGACCAAGGTGGTCGTACCGGGGAATTCTGGTTCCAATGGCACGGCTTGAAACATGGCGGGGTTTGAAAACGTGCCGCCGGCCGCTTCTTGCGCAGCGCGGGGCTGCTCTAAAAACAGGTTCAACTGCGCGACTCCGCTATGAATCGCCTGCTGCAAACGCAACTGATCGCCGTGCAAACGCGTCGCCTTGGCCTCAGTGAACATAAGCTCGGCAAATGTGAAGCCCGCGAGTGCCAACATCATCACCACGATCAATACAAGCACGAGCACGAGCGCGGCGCGATGACGGCGTCCGGCAGGCCGTCGCGATGTATTATTCATCGAGGTTGCCATTTGCGCCTGCTCCCACCAAGTTTGCGGTGTCTTCGGGCGGCAAAATAGATTGTCCCTTGTTCACGCCAGGCTTTTGCGCAGCCAGTGGCAACGGAATCAAAAGTCGCTGCAATGGATATCTCCATTCCGCGATTTTCGTCTGATCGACGCCTGGCTTTTTGGTGACATCATTCACGACCGGGCCGTCCGTTTCGTCGAACGATCTTAGTCGCAATGAAATCTCGATTGCCGCCGGCAGCCCATGTTGTGCCACGCTGTCCCACTGCTCGCTCCACGCAGTGCCATTGAAGTACCGCAGCGCAAACTCGATAACCTCGGGCACGATCGTTGTCGATGGCGAAACGAACGCCTCACCGTCAATCGCTTGCGCGCTGGAGATTTCGGCGGACGACGCGGAATTGAAGGCATCGAATGGTTCCGCGTCGACGTCGCTGGGAGGGAATTCGTCGCCCCGCGCGGTGGCCGCGCGGGCGGCCTGATAGCGAGCCGAGTGCACCTGCGCCCAGGTCAATTCTTGGCGAATCAGACGTGCTCCGGGCTCGGTCGAGGGATTCGCCGGGTCCCGATATTCTTCGAACGAATAGACGACGGTCCTCAACTCCTCGGCGCGGGGTGATGCCTCTGAGCTGTCGACGACGAATTCGTCTGGCTGGTGCGCTGACACGAGCATTGCCGGCTGCACGACATCGATTTGCAGGAACGTGCTTGTGCCGAACAGGCCGGCGGGCCGTAGCGACGACGTGCTGACGTCGTGAAGGCCGATTGCAAGTTCCGGATTCGCCGGTGGAGCAGAAAACACCGCGCCGGTTTGCGCGCCAAACGGGGGCGATGACGGCGGCGCGGACGTAGCTGCCAAGCCACCTGATGGGTTTGGCAGCGATCCGACGGTGCCCGAGTCTGGGGAGGGGCCGTGCGGGGGCACGGTTCGGACGGGGTGAGGCGGCAACACCGGTGTCACTAGCACATTTTGCAGGTCCGTCGAGAATTGTTCCAACAGCGCGCGGCCTAACTGAGATTGCTCGGTGCGGGCTTGTCCACCTTCGAACGTCTTGGAGTACATGCTGAGCAGGGACCAGAGGGCGAACAGCAACACGGCTGCCAGAACCGTCGTCAGCATGACCTCGACGAGCGTGAAACCGGCAGCGCGGATTCGGTGACGGTGTGTCATGGCATCGGTCCTCCCAGCGCGATGTCCCGGGGGGCGGCTTCGAGGGGAATTGACGATGGTGACTCGTCGTCGGTCTTCGGATCGCGAATCCAGCGCACAAGCGTGAATCGGCTGGTCGAACGGCGCGATTTCATGTCTTTGGAAACACCCACTTCAAGCATGACAAGGCCTGGACGGTCGGTGGGGCGTAGATTCACCCAATACGTCCAGCTCGGCACTTCGTCGCAGGGCATGGGGCGGACGGTTTCGGCCGGAGCTACTCCGATGACGATCTCATTTAGTTTCGACTGGCAAATCCGCTGCATTTGTGCGAGATCGCGAGCACCGGCCGCGTGTCGGATTCCAATGGAAGCCAATTCCATCAGAACGATGGAGGAGCCGATCAAGATTCCCGTCGCCAGCAGTACCTCGAGCAACGAGAATCCACGGCGACGAGAGCGTCTCATTGGAGCGCCTTTTCGCGACGAGGCTTACCGGCCGTGGCGACACCCGTTAGGCCGCGCAACGAAACGTCAACCAGCGTATCCCGTTCGCCACGCAAGCGGATCGTAGCATCGGCCGCTCGGCCGTTGGGATAAAACACAATCGGGTCGGACCAGCCCTCTTCGTCAACGTACGCCGTGCGGTGCTCGACCACGGGCTCAAAGTTCACGCCATCGGGGAGTTCCTGTACGATTGATCGCGAACCACGAGTTTGAGCCGCGGACTCCTGACCGTCCAGGGCGGCCAATGGTTCCGTCATTTCGCCGTTGAGAGAACGATCGTTCTCCGCGTCGCAATTGGCTGGGGCAGTCTCAAAGCGGTTGCAATCAACCTGGTAGCGAAAACGCTGGGCCGTGCCCGATTGCATGGCGCGCAACCGTGTCTTGGCAAGTTCCGCACGAAGCTGCCGCGCGGCCGACCGCAGGCGACTGTCCCCCAACGAGGAGCGCAGCGCCGGCTGGGCCAAGGCCGCCACTCCGGCAATGATTCCCAACACCAACAGTACTTCTGAAAGCGTGTACCCACAACGCGTTGTCGAGGAGCTCTTCATGGTGACACCTCAAAGGTTGCCTGTTCTCTAGCGGAATTACGCACGCGGAGCGTTGCCGTTCCGCGTGGTTCCCAGACGTCCTGGAAGCGGTGTCCGCGCCATTTCGTACCAGGACGCAAGCGCTCGTTGTCGTTTATTCCTCATCCTTCGACCAGTTGACGACGTCATCCTCGGTCCCTTCCTTGGTGTCTGGGCCCGCGGACCAAATGTCCGGGTACTCGCTGTCGTGGGTCGAGGGATACGCGTAGTAGTACTTTTGGCCCCACGGGTCGCGCGGGGCTTCCTTGGCGCTGGTCGTGATATAGGGACCGGCCCAGTTGGCCAATTGCTCTTCTTCCACGTCGCTCGGCTCGACGACCAACACGTCAAGCCCTGCTTCGCTCGAGGGAAACGTGTTCATGTCGAGTGCGTACTTCTCCAACGCGGTGCGGAACAGGCCGATCTGGGTCTTGGCCGCGTCGAGGTCGGCCTTTTTCTTGCTGCCTAGTAGCGAGGGGACCGCGAATCCCATCAGCACTACGAGAATCACAAGTACGAGCAACACTTCCATCAAGGTGAAAGCCTGTCGCCTGGCGTTCTTTCTCGTTCGGTATTTCATGTTGACTGCCCTCCTGCATCCATCAGTTTGTAAGTGGAAAAATTCTTCGCAACGGTTTCTTTCAGCGGCGAATACGGTTAGCGGTTTCGTCCCCTTGGCCGCATTGCGAACGGCGGCCCGTATCAGGTGACGGTTGAGCTCATTTGAAACACGGGTAACAACAGCGCGACCAGCACGAATAAAATCGCGCTGGCCATCACCAACAGGGTGAGCGGCTCGAGCAGCCGCACCATCAAGTCCAGTTGTGTGCTGGTCTGCCGATCGATGCCGTCGGCGATGTTCACCAGCACGTTGTCCAAGTTGTTCGATTCCTCGGCGACGCTGATCATGGCCATTACGGGACGCGGAATCAGACCGCATTCGGCCAGCGGCGTGGCCAGTGTTTCGCCGGACGACACGTTCTCGGCCGACTGGCGAATCGCCTGTGCCAATACGCGGTTGCCGGTCGAGTCGCTGGAGATCTCCAGCGATTTGAGCAGTGGAACACCGTTTCGCAACAAGGTGCCAAGTACGCGGCAAAACCGCGAAATGGCATAGCCGAGAAAGATCTTGCCAGCGATCGGAATCTTCAATTTGGCACGATCGGCAAACAGGCGGCCACTCTCGGTCGCCAATTGTTTGCGCACCCAGTACACCAGGCCTGCGATCGCGGCGGCGACAAAGATGCCGTACTTGCCTAGTAGATCGCTCAGTGCCAGTAGCAAGGTGGTAGCAATCGGCAATCCGCCGCGTTCCTCCAGGCTCTTGAAAAGATCGGAGAATTTGGGCACGAAAAACACGACCAACACCACGGTGATCAATACGCCGGCGCCCGCCAGGATGGCCGGGTAGGTCATCGCCCCGACGACCTTGTTGCGCAGCGCTTCTTGCTTTTCGAGAAAGTCAGCGGTTCGCTTGAGCGCGTCTTCCAGAAACGCCCCCTCGCTACCGGCGCGTACCATACTGATTGTCAATTCGCTGAAGACGTTCGGATGGCGCAACATCGCTTCGTCCAGCGGCGTGCCCTCGGCAACCTGGTTGCGGACGTCGGCGAGCACTTCGGCCAACGTCGGATGCACCGCTTGCTCGGCCAACACATCGAGCGAACGCATCAGCGGCACGCCGCTCTGTAGTAAATCGGCCAATTGCGTGAGCGTTTGCGCGAGCGCGGCCGTTTTGATCCGCCGAGGACGATTCCAACTGACCGCGGCCGCTTTGGCGTCGGTAACGGTCAGTGGAAACAGCTGCCGATCGCCCAGGGCGCAGAGGGCTTCGCGACGACTGCCGGCAGAAATCGTGCCGGCCACGTCGCCTCCCGCGTGATTTCGCGCTGTGTAGGCAAATTCAGGCATATTGAGTTGGTCTGTGTCGTATGTCAGGTTCGCGTCAGTCAGCGCCCGTTACGCGCATCACTTCGTCAATCGTGGTGAGTCCGTTGGCGACCTTGCGCCAGCCGTCCTGCCGCAGCGTGCGCATGCCGGCTTGGACGGCGACTTTCTTTAGTTCGTGCGACGGAACTCGCTCGCCGGCCAGGTGGCGAATCTGGTCGTTGGCTACCAGCAGTTCGAACAAACCTAAACGGCCGGTATAACCCTTGCCTCGGCAGCGGCGGCACCCGGCCGGTTTGTACAGAGTCTGTCCGCGATCGCGCATTTCGTTCAGCGGAAAATCCGCCGGCACTTCGTCCGGCTTGGGCTCATACGGCTGACGACATTCGGTGCACAGCACGCGAACCAGTCGTTGGGCCATCACCCCGGCAACCGTGCTGGAGACCAGGAACGGTTCAACGCCCATGTCGACGATCCGCATGAAGGCCCCCGCAGCATCGTTGGTATGCAGCGTGCTGAAGACCAAGTGGCCCGTGAGCGACGCTTGGATGGCATTTTCGGCCGTTTCCAAGTCGCGGATTTCGCCCACCAGCACCACGTCGGGGTCGTGCCGCAGAATGCTCCGCAGGCTCGCCGCAAACGTCAGTCCTACTTTGGTGTGCACCTGGATCTGGTTGATGCCGTCCAATTGATATTCGACGGGATCCTCGGTCGTGACGATCTTGATTTCCTCGTTCTTGATCTCGCTCAGCGCGCTGTAAAGGCTAGTCGTCTTGCCGGAACCGGTCGGCCCGGTGACCAGAATGATGCCGTGCGGCAGCTTGATCAACTTGCCGAACTCTTCGTAGACGTCCTGGTCCATGCCAACGCCACGCAGCGAAAAGTTCATGCGATCCTTATCAAGGATACGCATCACGATACCTTCGCCATGGAGCATGGGAATGATCGACAAGCGAATGTCGATCTCGCGCCCCGAGACCTTCAGCTTGATGCGTCCGTCCTGAGGAACTCGTTTTTCGGCGATGTTCAGCTTTGCCATGATCTTCAGGCGGCTGATGATCGCGGCCTGAAAGCGATTGATTTCAGGCGGCATCGGTTGCGGCTGTAATACACCGTCGACTCGATAGCGGATCTTGATGCCCGCGGCTTGCGATTCGATGTGAATATCGCTCGCGCGGGCCTCGACCGCTTCGCTAAGGATCTCGTTGACGAGCCGTACCACGGAAGCTTCTTGGGCCATCTCCGAGGCTTCGGAAGAGTCCCAATCGAGATCATCGAGTACCTCGACGCCGCTTTCCTCCTCGCGCTGCGCGAGCAACCCGTCGACTGTCTCGGCGCCAACACCCAGGTGCGATTTGATCAGCTTGGCCAGCTCGGCCGGCGGCGCAAGCACGGGTGTCACGCTCCAGCCGGTCGCCGCACTGACGGCATCGAGGGCATGCAGATCGTAGGGATCGCCCGTGGCCAGTACTAGCGAGTCGGCCTGCCAGGCGACAGGAAATACTCGATGCTGGTGGATTAGTTTGATCGGAAATTTTTCGAGCAGACTGCGATCGATCTCGGTATGGGCCAGGTCGATGGTCTCGAGGCCAAGTGCCTCGGCGATCACCGCCAGCGCGTCCTCCTCACCGGCGAGTTCCAGTTCGCCCACGAGTTGATCCAAGGGCCGCCCAGCGGCCAGCGCGTTGTGCAACTGGGCAAGCTGGTGATCGTTGTCGATTCCCCGTTTAACAGGGGGTTGGCCGGCAATCATGGCGGGAAATCCAGGAGGGCAAACGGCGGCAGGCAGGGGGCAAGGCGAGGGACCGAGTCTGGAACTCCTTTCCAGACGTTGGCAGGTGTCCGAACTATGCCGCACTGCCGGGATATCGTTCCAGCTAGCAGCGCGGACAATTCTCCGCTGGTACGCTTAAGCTCTCAAAACACTTCTCCGACGACCGCTCCGGGGCGTCATTGAAAATTCGGCGTGCAGGGTTCGAAGGTAGGTAGGGCGTGGGCGGGCGGGTCGAAAGGCAGGTTGACCACAACCCGCCCGGTTGCGAACATATGTACTGTAGGTGATGCGATGGTCGGCTGTCAATAGCCGGATCGTTAGAATTCGATTGCGCGTTTCGGCTGTATCTCACACAGGTATAAAGACTTTGGGGTCTTCGACTCGATCTCGTGCCAAGCCCGCGCGGTGCCATGCAATGTGGCGTCGTCAGACGCCGAAATTGCGCATCGGGATGCTTTCTGGGGGAATCTTTGCAACCGGATTGCTGCTCGTCGGCGTATCCGCCGTCGCTCAGAATGAGTTGCCGAAGAGCACGCCGACCGGCGGCGTGACCGCCAAGTTGCTTCGCTACTGCGAGCGGGTTGTCCATCGCTACGATGCAAACGGTGACGGCCATCTCGATTCCGACGAATGGACTGCCATGCACGGCCAGCCAGCCGCCGCTGACTTAGACGGCGACGGCCGAATCACCTCGGACGAGTTCGCACGGTACGCCGCAAACTACGGAGCCGGTCGCCGGATTCGTCTCTCGACTCGTTCCGAGGGAGCAACCGATGCGCCGACTGGTGCCGAGGTCGCGGGCGCCGCCGATGGTACGTCCGACAATGTCACGACCCCCACCGAGCTCGATCGGCGTCGCGATTTGCGTTACTTCGCACCACTGCCAAGTGGCACACCCGGGTGGTTTATTGAACGCGATGCCGACGGGGACGCGCAGCTCACGCTCACGGAATACTCGCCCCGTCTGCGAGCGCCGGAAGTCGCTGAATTCAAGCGCTACGATACCAACGGAGACGGCCTGTTGACCGCCGCCGAGTTGACGCGAGGCGCGTCGAAGGCCGTACCAGGTTCGCCTGCGGGCAACACTCCCACGACTCCCTAGCATCGCAGCAGCGGTGTATGTTTATCACACGAGCGGCGGTATCTTCGACGCGACTAGCGTCGCCCGCGCCGGCCGGAGGATTGTCGTTGCGTGGCGTCGCGGATCAAGCGGTCGAGCACTTGCTTGACTTGGTCGGCACTGGCGCTCTTCAGCTTGACGACCTTCACCGAGCGTGAGTTCTCATGGAGCGCCGCGTCGTCGAGTTCGCCCACGAGTTCGGCGACCTCTTCGGCCAAGGGTCGGGGGGCCATCACAACGATCGAGTTCGTCGCCCCATCGACACCCAGTGTCATTAGCGGGCCCGAGGCGGCGGTGTTGATCTGCTGAATGACGGCGGCCACGTCGCGGCTTGCCCCGCTGGGAATCGGAATCGGCTTGGACCGTGCGCCGCTGGAAAGCTGTGTCTGGTAAAGATCGCGCAGGACTCGTTCGATGCTGTCCGCGTCGGTATTGCGCACGGGTATCCGCAACGGCTGATTCGCCGCCAAGGACTCGGGTACCTGGTCGGTGTCGAGCACTTCTAGCAACTGTTCAATCACAGCGCGATCCTGCCGGCTGGCATACACCACGATCGCGTTGAGCCGTTCGTCTGGTTCGATCGTGGGTGTCGAAGCGCGGCCAAAGTCAAAGGTTCCCTGGCGGAACACACGGTTCAGGAGTTCCGCAATGGTGACGCTATCGGCGCTCCGCAACGGGTAAACCGAGATGCTGCGTCCACCTGAGCCGGTGGTTGGGGAGAGTGAACGCAGGAGTGCCTCGAGTTGCTCGATGGCCTTCGGATCGTCGGACATGATCGTAATCTTATCGTCTCCCGGAGAAACGATGATCGGCGCGGGCGACGTTGGCTGCTTGCCTGCCGTTTCGTTGGACGGCGGTTCCGGCTCCTCCTGCGACGCTCCATCTTCCTGAATGGCGGTCTTCACTTCGGGCGTCTTGTCTCGTGAGGTGGCGCCAGGGGCTGGCCGTTCTGTTGATTCGTCTTGCTTCCGGTCGGGGGCTGGCGGCGCGGGACGTTCGACATCGGGCTTGATCGGAAGCTTTCGCGGCTCGATTGGCGGGCTCGAAAGCGCGTCGCGAACATGGTGCGAAGACCGCAGCACACGAAGCGGGTTCTTGCTCAACTGAGGCCAGATTCTCTCGATTTCCGCAAGTGCCGCACGAGTATCGCCGGTAAACGGAATCGTCCGCAGGTTGTTGCCGGAACTGTTTTGTCGTGCCAGCCGGGTTTCGCCCATCTTTACCAGCAGGTCGCGAATCTCTTCAATGTCTTCCCGGTTGGCTCGCACATAGAGCCGAGCCGTATTGTTGTCGGCTTCGACGATTGGCGCGTCGTTGCCTCTGCCCCGTCGCCGCGCACCACTGGCAAATAGCCGCTGAATTGCCACTTCGGCGGCCTGTGCTTCGACGACGTCCAATTGAAACACCTCTAGTTCGCGCGTGGTGCTTTGCAGCTGTTTGATCGCATCGCGAATGGACTCGTGCTGTTCGGGCGTGGCAACTGCGACGAGATTCTCGCCCTGGGCGTCCGTTGAGAGCACGACGCGAGCGTCGTTTTTGAACAGATTCGTCAGGACGGACACCACGACGGAGGAATCGGCACTGTCCAGGCGATGTACTTCGAGCTTGGAATCGGCATCGAGTGGCGACCCAGCTTCTACTTCGTCAATCACGTGCTGAATCATCTCATGTTCGCTTTCGGTCGCCATGGCAATGATCTTGCGATTCTTGCTGTCGAGCGAAAGTCGAACGGTGGGTCGGGTGGCAAACAAAGTATTGAGGTTGGTCAGCAACGTGCCTGGTTCGGCCATTTTGATCTGGTAGGCCTTGAGCACGTTGCCCTGTCCGCCAAATTCCTCCTTATCGAGCTCGTCGAGCGTGGCTCGGATGGTGGCGTGTTCGGCCGGGCGAGCCCAGACGACCAGTTTTCGAGGATTCTGTCCGGTGCCGATGCGGGCCTGGGGCACGGCGGTCTGAAGCGCGGTCGCCACGCCCGCCGCAGTCGCTTCCTGCAGCGAGTAAACGACTACTTTTGGTGCGGTCGAATCCGCCGCCGTGGCGGTCATCTCCTCGATTGCGTTTTTGATCGTCACGTGGTCCGTTGGTTCTGCCCACACCGCAATCGTGCCGTCGGCTGCGTTGGCAGCGACGCGCGCCGTAGGCACCAGCGCCGTGATCAGCGGAGTGAGCGTGTTCGGGTCGGCCGTGCCGACCGGATACGAGACCACGTGTGGCCGCAAGTTCGGATCATCGCTGGGCCGCATCTGCTTGAGTGCCTTGACAATCTTGTCCTGATCCAGCTTGCGTCCGAAGGCAACGAGGGTCTTGGCAGTGGCGTCGTGCGAAACCGTCGCATCTGGAACCAGGGTCCGGAGAGTGGCAATGGCCGTGTTCGGGTCGAAGCCGTTGACCGGATAGGTCATCAGTTGGTTTTGCAGATCACCCCCCTGATCGGAATCCATCTGCTCGACCAGCGACTTGATTGCCTCTTGTTCGCTGGGCCGCGTCCAGGCCACCAAGCGACGCGTCTTGGGGTCGAGCACCAACTTGGTGTTGGGAAACAACTCCTGCAACACGTTCCGCACACTCGTCGGGTCGGCGACATGAATCGGATAAGCGACCAGGCGATAAGCCTCGTCGGCCGGCGTCGCTTGTTTGAGTTGCTCAATAATTCCGACGATGACCTCGTGTTCCGTGGGCGTTGCCCACACGGCCAACTCGCCGGGCTCCGCGTCGGTTACCACCTTGACGTTCGGAAAATCGGCCGCAAGCTCGGCCAGCAGAACCTGAAATCGCTTCCGTTCGGCCGGCGTCACCGTGTACAGTTCCAGCTTACGCTGGTCACTGCTCGGCGCCGCGCTGAGATACTCGTCGATCGCCTGTTTGACGATTGCTTGATCGTCGGGAGTGGCCGCGACGGCTAACCGTCGGTGGGCGGCATCGACCGTGACGGTCGCCCGCGGCACCAACGTTTGCAACACCGTGGTGATGGAAGTCGACGGGGTGTTTCCCAGAGGATACAACCGCATTTCAACGGCTCCGGCCATCGGTTTTTGAGATTCGATCTGGTCGATGGTGGCACGAACGGATTTTTGGTCCGCAAGGGTCGCCAAAACGACGAGGCTCTTGGTCGGAGGATCCACGGCAATCCGTGCGCGGCACCACATTGGGCAGCATCGCCGCTACCGATGCCGGGTCCGCTTTGTTGAGCCGATAAACTTCGACCTGTCGATCGTCGGCGCCAGCGACGCCGGACACGAGCTGATTGACTGCCTTTTTCAAGATTTCGTGATCGGCGGGCGAGCCCCAGGCGGCGAGTTTCTTGCTTTGCGGATCAACGCTCAACCGCGCCGCCGGCACCAATGGCTGCAACGTTTCCAGGGCTCCTGCCGGATCGACGTTGTCGAGCAGATAAACTTCGAATCGCGAGCGACTTTCCGGCGGCCCTTCGGTCGCCTGCATTTGCTCGATGACGTTCTTGACCGCCGCCTGTTGCGTGGGCGTGGCATAGGCACTCAGTTGGTTTGCGCCCGGATCTCGCACGAATTTCGCATCCGGCATCAGCGCTTCAAGAACTTTGACCGCTGCATCGGGATCGGCCGACTTGAGCGGGTAGACTGAAAGTTGGGGTTTCTCGGGCGTGCTCGGCGCGGCCTGCTTGGGCTCTGGAATCGACTCAATCACGGCGTTGATTGCCGGCATGACGCCGGCCGTATCGGTGACCAAAACCTGGCCAGTTTGCGATAGCGCCTGACTCTTGCCTCGCGGACCCAAGAGTGGCGCAATCTCGGTCACCACGTCCGCCGCGCTGCGATTGCCGACGGGAAACATCACGCTGACGATTTCAAATCGGCCACGTTTGTCGAGCTCGTCGAGCGTGACGCGCGGCACTAGGGTTTCGGGCAATCCTTGCGAGAGATCGACCAGGATCAACATTCGCTCGCGGCGTACAAGCGTATAACCTTTGGTCAGTAGCACGCCGTTGAGCAAGTCGAGAGATTCGGCGACAGAGTAATCGCGGTTGTCCGAATAGTTGAACGTGCCGGGCGGCGGCGCGTCGAGAACCAGCGACAGGCCGGCTTGTTCGGCAAACCAGTCCAGAACATCGGACCAGCGCTGGAAACGGAAGTTGAACCGCAGTTTGGGTTCGGCCTTGGGTTGACTTTCGGCGGGAGGTGGAGTCTCGGCGGCAGCGGCCGGCGGTGACTCGGCCGGTGCCGGCTGCGCGGCGACCGGGATGGCCGTCGCCAGAGAAATCAGCAAGGATGCAAGGATAATCAGCCTGGGTTGGTAGGCGTGCATCAGAACGCACTCCGGCAAGGAGGGGCAAAATAGGCGGGAAGAACTCGGGCGGGAATGAACTACAAGTGTAATCCTGTCGCAGCGCCGGGTAAAGTTTGTAAATAGACCAAGATCCCGGCAAAACGGCGGCCGATAGGACAGGGGCAGCTTGCACAATTCTCGTGGATTGACCGAGATTCTTACGATGACCGCGATGATCTTACGCGAGCGGGCCACGAACAATTGCCCGCCCGCCCACGCGTGCCTGCGTCGCTAAGGCAACGCGGCAGCACCTCGCCACCGGATGGCCGGTGAACGGCACGGCTGGACGTGGCGATCAGCAAGTCGTCGAGCTTCCGGCCATATCGCGTGATAGACGATGGCGCAGAAGTCCTCCACGTTGATCGGCCGGGAATTCGAACACTCGTGGCAGGATTCAATCTTCGTCATTCGTACCGACTCGCGGGAACAGGCGGCAGGCAACGTATCCAGTGAAAAGATTGACGGCCAGGGCGACCGGGGCAATCCACTGAAAGCTAATTGGATCCTCGGCGGTCATCCAGGTTTGTCCGCTGACGGGGTCGGTTTTTCGAATCAACTCGACACCGAACGACGTCGGATCCAAGCCAAACTGCGCATGTGCCAGATAGACCAGCGGTCCTGAGAATGCGATCGCCGCAGCGGTCAACGTGCCGAAAAACGCACCGACCCACGCTCCGAACGGCGTCGCGCGTTTGATGAAGATGGCGAAGACAAACAGTGCGAAAATAGGAGTTGTCAGGAGGTTGGCGGTTTTGTTCGTGACGACCGTGATATTTCCTTCGATGTACTCGACGAATGAACTTCCGAGGACGACCACGGCGCCAATCCCGAAGGCCAGCAACCGTGCGACGCGTACGTGTCCTTTTTCGGTCTTCGGCTTGAGGCCAAAACGGTCGAGAAAGTCGGTCATTACCACCGCGGTGATCGAATTTACGCCCGAATCGATACTCGACATGGCCGCGGCGAACATGGCCGCGACGACTAGACCGGAAATTCCCACGGGGAGTTGATCCGAGATGAATATGGGAAACAGCTGATCGGCATTTTGGCTGACGGTCAGGTTCGGTCGGAGTTGGCCGGGGTTCGCCTCGTAGTAGCCTAGCAGGGCGAAGCCGACGGCAAACAACGTAACATTCACGATTGCGCCGACAGTCAGTTGCGTTGCGAGTGCCCAACGGGCCGCATTCGCGTCGCGGGTCGCCATGAATCTTTGTACCGAAGTTTGATCGCCGCCGACCGTGGCCACGTACCAGATCAGTATGGAAATGAGAGTCCCCACGACGGTAACTCGAGTCTTCGGGTCGGTACTGAAGACCGGTTGCGTATCCCAGTTCGGTTGCCACGTGGTGGGAAACCAGCCGAATCCGCCGAAATCCCAGGTGACCGTCGCGATTACCAGCAGTGCTCCACCGAAAAGCAGAATGGTCTGCATGAAATCGGTAATGACCACCGCTCGCAGCCCGCCCATCGTCGTATAGATCAGGGAGACGCCGCCGGTGACGGCGACAATGAGGGGTACCCAAGAGGCACTGACGTGCATCATGTCTGCGAGTGCTTTGCCGGCCAGATAGACCAACAAGGTCATCCAAACGAGCCTAAGCATGAGGAACATGGTCGCCCCCAACAGACGCACGCTCAGGCCCAGACGCGCTTCGAGCAGTTCATACGCACTGTTGGCTCGATTTTTCATGTACACGGGAATTAGCCACACCGCGACCACCAAAAACACCAGCGGCATCGAAATCAGCCCCAGCAAGTGAACCGGTCCTTTGCCGGCTGCTTCGCCAGGCATCGACAAATACGAAATTGTGCTCAACAGCGTCGCGAACAAGGAGACGCCGATTAGCAGCGGATTCATGTTGCCGCTACCAATGAAATACTCTTCTGTCGAGCGCTGCCGTCGACTGAAGTAGACGCCCAGGGCAATCGTGGAGAGCGCATAAATTGCGACAATCGCCCAGTCGAGCGGCTGCAGCCCGAGCGGGCGTGGGTTGGAATTGGGAGCAGCGCCACCCACTTCCGCTGCAGTGGCTGTTCCGCCGGCCAGGACGAGGTAGGCGGCAACAAGCAACACTCGCCTGGAATTTGCGCGAGAGACGGCGTCGCGCACCGCGTGATCTTCAGCAAGTAGTCGGTTGCGGTGCAAAGTCCCATATCTACCCATGACTCGCCATGGCGAGCGCCTGGCAGGCACATTCGTCGTCGGTTACGATTTCAACTGATCTAGTGCCTGACGTACGATGTCGACACCAACGAGTTTGCTCCAAGCGGTTAACAATCGCCGCGTGATGGGGCCGACCGCGCCGTCGCCGACCGGAAGTCCATTGAATTTTGTTGCCGGCATGATGCAGTACGGCGTACTCGTGAAAAAAACCTCGTCAGCCGTATACAAGTCGTATGGCTGCAGATGCGTTTCACAGGTCGTGATATTCAACTCGGCCGCCAGCTCCAGAACGGTTTCGCGGCTGATCCCTGCCAGACAATTGGAGGCATCGGGAGTCTTCAGCTGACCGTCGGAAACCAGAAACACGTTGCCCCCCTTGTTCTCAGCCACGTTGCCGTGAATGTCGAGTAAGATACCCTGTGCGTCCGGGTCGACGAGCTTGACTTCGATTTCGGCCAGCGTGTATGCCATGCGGCTGCGGTTCTTGATTCGTGCATCCAGCGACTGCGACGGGATGATGCGGCTCATTGACGTCACTGCATGGCAGCCTTGCTGGTAGAACGCGGCCCAGCCACGAAGATCCATCGGCAACGTGTAAATCATGACGGTGGCCGGTCCGCGTTGGACGGTCGGATCAGGCCCGGTCACGCTGATCCCTCGAGAGATGTTGTGAACCAACCAGCAATCTTCGTGGGGAGCCGAGCTCGCAAGATTGGCGTCCAGGACCTCGCGAGAGATTCGCACCATCGCCGCTGCGTCGCACCCGGGATCGATCCGCGTCACTTTAAGTGATTTGAACAGGCGTTCGACGTGCGCTTCGAGCTTAAACGGTTTGTGGGCGAACGTGCGAGTGGATTCCGTCACGGTGTCGCCTAACAGTACCGCGCTGTCGAAAATCGAGATCTTGGCATCCTCTTCCGCCAACATCTCGCCTGATAGATAGACTTGTCGCGATGGCATGATGCGGTCCCGTCAATTCAGGTGAGTTCAAACGATGCGCGAAATCTGTTTTGCCTCGGCGACTTCGTCCGGCCAAAAACGCCCGCTCGCTGCCAAAATCGCCCGCCGTTCTTGACCGCGCGCCGTCATCCGGTGGATGATACCCCACATTGCCGATCAACAGAATCGGGCAATCAGTGATTTCAATTGAAGCAGAATCGGTTGGAGCAGGCTCCAGCCCCGCCGTCGTTGCATCATCCTTCGAAAGGACCGACCTTGCGCACCAGCAAAACTTTGACAAAGCTGCGGACTGGAAAGCCCGTTCGGATGTGTTCGCTGGGGCACTTCATTCCCGCCTATATCCGTCTCGCGAGCCATTTTGGCTACGACTGTATCTGGCTCGACCTGGAGCACCGCGCGATGAGCCAGCGGGAGGTGCAGTCGTTGTTAGCGTATTTTCATCTGAGTGATATCGACTGTATGCTCCGTGCGCCGACCCTGGAAAACGCGAAGTTGTATCGATACCTGGAAGACGGCGCGACGGGCCTAATGATCCCGCGAGTTTCGACGGCCGATGAAGCCCGCAGTCTGGTACGGGCCGTAAAATTTCCACCGCTAGGAGACCGAGGACTTGACGGGGCGGGGTTGGACGCCGACTTCTATTTGCAAGGCGGCGACGAGTTTGTGGATGCCGCGAATCGAGAGACGTTTCTTGTTGTGCAAATCGAAACGCCGCAGGCCGTCGAAAATGTGGAAGAAATCGCGGCAATCAAAGGCGTTGACGGGCTATTCGTCGGGCCCGGCGATCTGGGGATGCGAATTCGACGCACCGAGACCGACCTGACTTTGGAGAATGCCCTGCGACGAGTGGCGACTGCGGCGAAACGTCACGGCATTGCTTGGGGTTGTCCGGCGTCGACCAGCCAGCAGGTGCAAGAGCTCCATGGGCAGGGTGCCCAATTGATTGCCTACGGCGGCGATTTTGGGGCGTTCATGGAGATGCTGAAGAACCGCTCGGCGGAGCTGGATGCCGTCTATGGTTCCTAGTCGCGAGAGGTCTATAGCAATGAAGCTACTTGGCAAAACGGCACTGGTCACCGGCGCGGGCCGCGGCATCGGTAAAGGGTGTGCATTGGAGCTGGCACGTGAAGGGGCCGACGTGGTCGTCAACGATCGTCCGGGAAGTGCCGACCTTGCCGCGACCGCCGAAGAGCTTCGCGCCCTTGGTCGAAAGTGCTACGTCGTCGAGGCCGATGTGTTTTCGCGGTCTGGTTGCGATACGCTCGTGGCCGACGCGCTACGAGTTGCCGACGGAATCGACATCTTGATCAGTAATCCCGCATTTGGTGTCAGGCGCGATTTTCTTGAATACGACCCCGATGACTTCGAAAAAGTGATCCAGGCCACGCTCATCAGTGGCTTTCATGTAAGCCAACGTGTTGCCAAACATCAGGTCGACCGGGGCCGCGGTGGAAAGATCGTGTTCATCTCCAGCGTAATGGCCGAAATGCCGTTGGCGCAGAGCGTCGCCTATTGTGCAGCCAAGGCCGGATTGAATCACATGGCCCGAGTTATGTCGGTTGAGTTGTCAAACCACCGCATCAACGTCAATGTCATTGAACCGGGTTGGACCGATACTCCCGGGGAGCATGAAGTGTTCGATGCGTCAACGATTCGGGAGGAAGGCGCAAAGTTGCCGTGGGGCAGGCTGGGCACTTCGCAAGACGTCGGTCTGGCCGCCGTCTTTCTGACATCGGACGCCGCGGACTATATCACGGGTGCGGTGCTACCGGTCGACGGTGGATTTCGCTTCAAGGATTGTCGGTCCGCTGCCCAGATTCCGTCGCGAGGCTGAGCAATGTCCGGCAAGACCGAGATTCCGAGGGTACGGCTTTCGGCCCGTGCGCCAGGACCGCACCTATTAGTTACCGGGGGCGTGCACGGCGATGAGTTCGAACCAATGGCGGCGATTCGGCGGCTGATCCGAAACTTCACCGCGGGTGATGCAAACAGTCGGTTAAAAAGGGGAACGCTGACCCTGGTTCCGGTCGTGAACGAGGCGGCGTTTCTGCGCGGGGCACGCACGGCCGAGGACGGATTGGACCTGGCTCGGGTGTGCCCTGGCAAGCCGGACGGAACCGTGACGGAACGTACCGCGCACGCCCTAAGCGAGTTGATTCGCTCCGCCGACTTCTACGTCGATTTGCACTCCGGCGGAACCGCGTTTTCGGTGCTCCCAATGAGCGGATACATGCTGCATGCGGACGCTCAAGTCCTCGACTGGCAGCGAAGAATGGCAGAGGCAATTAATTTGCCAATCGTCTGGGGCACGGCCAGCACGTTGGAAGGGCGATCGCTTTCGGTGGCACGCGATGCGAGAGTGCCGGCGATCTATGCCGAGTATCATGGTTCGGGGTTATGCGACAGCGAGGGGGTTGATGCCTATTTCCACGGCTGCCTGAATATCATGCGGCTGCTGAAGATGATCGACCTGCCCGCGCCGACGTGCCGGATTGAACTTGCCATCGAGGATCCAAGGCCGGACTCGGGCCACATGCAAATCTGTAATCCATCGCCGATCACGGGCTTCTTTGAGCCGGCGGTAAAGCTCGGTCAAAGTGTCGGAGCGGGAGATCTTCTCGGGACGGTGACGGACTCCACGGGCAATACCGCACATGAGGTCCATTCGCAACTTGCCGGCATCGTGCTAGTGCTGCGGACCTGTTCTCGCGTCGCGGAAGGAGAGAGTGTGGGCGTGGTGTTGGAAACGGCCGGAAGTCGGACCGGTATAATGCGCGACAGCGTCGACATAATGCGCGACAGCGTCGACGAGCCAGCCACGCAATAGCCGCTACTGTGCAGGCTCCAGCTCATTTGGCTGGGACCAGAGAATGCGGGCCACAAACACGGCTCCTGTTGCGCCTCGCTCGCGCGCTTTGTCGTTCCAAACACCTTCGGCGACGGTCACCCAAGATTCGTGGGCATTGATGTCCGCGGCACCAAAATTGCCGAGCGTTGCCCCCCGTTCGGGCACGACGACGCGTTCTGTTTCGCGAATCACCTGGAGCTTAACAGGATCGACCTGCGCCATGAACAGGGGCGCCCGGTGGCGAACGATGTGATCGTTGTTGGCTCCGCGGCGTGTGTAGACCAGAAACAAACCCTGACTGTGCACGAGCCAATGCTGCTGCGTGTTGTAACTGCCGAGCTGCTGGTCGTCGTCAAACGTCCACGGTTTGATCGGTTCGAAGTGAAGCCCGTCGGAGCCGTGAGTCACATAAGCTGTGCGGTCGTTGCGGAGGGTCAGAAAGTAGTCGTCGTGGTAGCGCGCAATTGAGGGCTCGACCAAACCCCGCTCGACGTCTAGCGCGATCTCGTCTCCGTGCCGCGCGTATCGCACGTCGCTTCCATCGAACGTGCACTGCACGACCGTGACCGAGTGAGGCACAGTGGCCGAGGCAGAGAAGTAAAACGGCAGCAGAAGCGTTCCGTCTGGCTGAACGAGCCACTGGGCACAGGCGCTGCGGGCGAAATTGAATTTCTCGTCGGGAGGCATTTCCAAGATGCGCCACTTCGAGCAGTCGCCCGATTGAGGATTGTAGACGGCATAGGCGGTTTGATGCGCGCGGGTCTGGTCTTCCAATTGGCGGCCGTTTTTGCTGTAGCGCACGCGCGCGCCGATGAGCAGCACCTTTCCCGTTGGCGAGTGCCAGCCTGGCGTGACATCGGCCACGGCAATCGTGACGCCGTTTTCGTGCTCTTCCCAGGCGAGCTCCGCACGCGGGTTTGGCTCGGTCCAGGTTTGTCCCAGATCGCGCGTTTGCATCAGACTCAACCCGGAATAATAGTCGGAGATTTGCAGATGCTTCTGCAGTGCCATCACAACCAGAGGGCACTGATCTTTACCTTGGGGAATTGCTGCCACGCGGGGATGAAACCAAATCCATTTTCCATCGTCGTGCGCAAGGACGGTTTCGAGCTTTACGTCGAATTTAAGCAACGTGAGCGACTGTCGGTTCTCGGCAGGGGGCTCGAACGCGTTTGCCGACGTCGACACTATGTTGAGCAACAAGCAGCTAAGCAGGGCCAGGAGTTGGTTTCGGAGTGACATGATCCGTCTCTTGATAGACTGGCCGTTGCATCTCATCGAGCCGGCTTTCCTGGCTCCGACCAGGTTCGACCGCCGTCGTCACTGACATAGCTTGATCGGGTGTCAATGGCCAGCACGCCGCGGCTTGTGTGTACAAAGGGACCAAGCTTGTCGGTCGGCAGGGGCTTGCAATTCGGATGAATCCAGAGTGCCTTCTCGGCCAAGCAGGCTGCCGGAACCGCGGTCGAGATCAGCAGGCACGTGACCGCCAGAAGATTCAAGTGTTTCACGCCGTCACTCCTCCCGCTTAGTCTTTTGCGAACTGCAAAGCGTAAAGGTCCGCGTCCTTTAGCACGAACCGCAGCCGCACGGGCTGACCGCTCAAGGAACTGACATCCGTTCCATTCTTCCAGGTCACGGCTCGATCCAGTGAATCGCCGAACACTTCGCTACAGTCTGCCAAAGCGAATCCTGGGACGGGCTGACCGTCTGGTCGTTGGATTTCGACGCGGAGGCCGCCGGCAGCCGAGGTTGCAAAATTCAAACACAACCGCCGGCCGTCAAAGCGGAAGAGTTTTGTCACAAGCTCCCCGCCGCTCATGGGGGCATTGACCGATACGAAACCGTCTAGGCGCAACGTGTAGCGGCGCAGCGCACTGCCTTTGCCGGTCCAATAGCTCTCCGTGGCATAAAGCGAAAGCTCGTTCGGAGCGCCTTCCAATGCGGACTCTGTTTCGACGACGTGCCAGGCGATGTATTGGTTTCCGTAGTTCCACGTGCCAGGTCGTTCAATTCCCGGGCGTAGAAACGCTTCGTTCCAGCGTTTGAATCTCACGCCGTCGCGCCCGGCCATCAGCAATCCTTCGGTGATCGCGGTTCCGTATCGTTCGGTCGACGAGGAGCGCAAGCGCCGATGTTCCAATTCGGGCAGTGCCTTCATGGAGTCCGACCAACCACGGTCGACATAGCGCGTGGGGAACCCGATCAATAGGTGCGGGGCGCGGTAGTATGGCTTGACCTGGTTGGTGTAGAGGTGCTCGGGTGGCGAATCGACGTAGGTTAAGTCGTGCGGCTCACTCCACTGAAGCAGATCGTTGGACGTCGCTGTTCGAATGGCGCGTACGCCATCGGTGAAGATGCGCCAGTACGCGCGATACTGGCCGAGGGAGGTGTCCCAGAATGCGAGGTTTTGTGAGTCGAATGCGCCGAGCCCGCCAAGGATCGGTGCCGAACTCATGGGAGACCAATGGATGCCATCTGGCGACTTGAAGGGGAGCAAGCCACTGGTGCCGGAAGAACGAAAGATTGCTTTGTACCGTGCATCGGGCGATGCGTTGGGATTGTCGTCCTTGAAGACTGCAGGGTGACCGGCATCGACGCTCAGCGGACCCTCTGTTCCGCTGACCATAACGACGTTGTTTTTCGTTGAGCCTTCAATCTCGTACAGGGCTAAGTCGGGTTTTCGCCAGTGTCTTCCGTCGTGGCTTTCGGCGTAGCAGCAGTACAGAGGATGGCGGCCGGTGTCGAGTTTCCCCTGTTGGACGTTGAGGTGCCAGGCCTTGTAGTACATGCGGTAGCGGTCGCCGTCTCGAAACACACTGTGGTAGCCGCTGCCAGTTCCTTCCCAGGGGGCATCGTGCACAAGTGCTATTTCGCGCGGTGTCGGATGATGGAGCTGCAGCCGCGCATCGTCGCTCAACCGTTCGATCAGAAAGTCATCGACAAATAGCTCGCGCTGCGAGCCGATGTCCAACATGTTTCGGCCGGCGTCCGTTTCCTCGCTTCGCGCCATCAACGGCATAATAGCGACCAGCAAGACCAACACTGGCCGACAGCATGCACGGTGTAAGCCTGACGCTCTGACGCCGCCCGCACGAGGTTCGACATTCGGCTGAATTCTGTCGGCTAGCTTCGAACGGACCATGCGAATGAAAACTCCTCGACGTCAAGCTGCATTGCCACGCGGTAGCGCAGTCAATCGTATCCCCGCGGTGCCGGCGTCGCAACCAAATGAATTCATCGCTGGCGGGAAGCGATTGATGACGTCACGCCATATCTGCCAGACCAAGAAGTCGCGTCGCGTTGCGGTGGAAAATGTCTTCAATCTGCTGATCTGTCAGGCGTAGCGACATCGCCGCGATTTTTAGCGTGCGGAGCGACTCGTGACCCACAAGGCCGAGTTGCAAGTCGGCGTAGGGGACATTGAGGTCGGTATTCGAGTCTGAAATCCAGAAGAAGCTATCGCCGAGCGAAACGCAACGGCCTCGCACATGCGACACGGGAAAGTCCGACCCGTAGAGCACGCGTTTGTGACCAAGGGCGAGAATGATCGCCTCAATGGCGCCGGAGTCGGTGACGGCCGAGGTATCGAACCAGACGTTTCCGAGGCCGCGCAATGATTCAATGCCCAGAATCGTGTGATGAGGATTAAATCCCCGCGCGGCATGGGCCAGGATCAGCCGCATGTTCGGATAACGATTGCAGTAGCGGCGAATCGTTTGCTGATTGGCCTCGTCCGCCAACGCTCGCGAGCGGACCATGTGCAGCGTGATCATCAGGCCTTCGTCGTGCGCAACGGCGACGTGCGATTCTGGGAGGAAATCTTCGATCAAGGACTCAAAAGTAGGACGGCGTGACGAAAAAACGTGGTAGCACTTGAGGCCCACGAAACCGCAGCGACGCACTGTTTCTCGAATGAATTCGGGATCCTGGGTAGGAGTCACTAGCATTTGTCCGCGCGATTTCGTCCGCTGGCGACATTGCTGAAACAGAAACTCATTAGCCGCGTCGACTTCCACGTGCTCGTCGGGCAGGGGAAAGAAAAGGCCCTCCGTGCGACGATTCGGAATCAACTGCTCGATCGCGTTGTCGAAAGCGTCGCTTCCCGCCACGGCCGGTCCCGACTTCACGAGGGCCGGGGCCGAGTCGACTGGAAAGTGATCGGCGCGGTACCAGTGAGCGTGCGCGTCAAAAACGGTCGGTGGAACAAAATCATCGAGTTCGCGGTCGAACAAGTCGCGATCGGTGTCTGTGACGAGCCAGTCAGCCATTACTCGGCCCTCGTTTGGAGAAGCATGCGAGCCCAACGCAGGCTCATGCAATCGGGCGATCCGGCGTACCAGGCCAGCAGCAAGCGACGATCACCGAGCAGGCGGATGGCTGGATGCCCGAAGCTCCATTTGCCCATGTCTTCCCAGTATTGTTTGAAGTCGATGTCCTCCGAGCCTTGCGTGATGGCCGCACGTTCCTCGTGGGTGTAGACTATTTGCCGATCGGCCGCTGGCCAGGTTTCGCCCCGGTCAGGCGAATACCACAGCGTCATCGTTCCGGGGCGCCCGCGATTCACTACAAAAGCCAATTTACGACCATCGTCAAGCTCTACCGGCGCGGCGATCTGGCCGGGAATCGTGGTGGCGCGGATGGGACTGGCCACGATCGCACCCTCCCTGACAAAGCCATGTCGCAGATGAACGTTGAGATCGCGCTTCTGAGCGAGGTCGTGGGTCCAGAATAGCGCCGTGAACTCACCGGGCTCTTGCCCCGCGCATAGTCGCTGATCCCAGTAGTAGATTTTGTTCTCTGGATGCTGTGCGACGAGCACCGGCGAACCGAACGACTCGCCGCCATCGCGCGAGACAAGCAGCCATACCGCATGACTTCCAGGCCGTGGATCGTCAAATTCCTTGAAGCTCTCGAAAGCCAGCGCGAGTGTGCCGTCATCCCAGCGCAGAACCGGGCCGGTTATCGAGCATCCCTTGAGGCGGCCGGTTGATAGCTCGCGCCAGCCACACCATGTCGAGCCGTTGTCTGTGGAAGCGGAAAGTAGTTGCTTCGATTTCAGGATCCCCTCGGTGATCGGGTCAAAAAGGGGGCGATCGGGATCGCTGCGGTCAAACCAGGTGGCAAACAAAAGCAACCTCCCAGGCTCGCTCTCGACAAGTTCGACGGTTGCCAGTGAGCCTGGAACGCCATCGAGCCGTGTCTCGAATTCAAAGGGCAGCAAGTCCCAAGTCCGGCCCCCGTCCACGGAACGGCACAATCGAATGGTGCCGGTCGGGGCGTGCTTTTCTGGGCCGTTTTGAAAGCCCGCCAGGATGGTCCCGCAGCGGAGAACACACAGCGACGTAAAATACGCGATCCGGTGCTCCCGGGGTTGGTCGGCAGCGTTGAAGATCGTTCCCTGTTCTTCAAGCGCGAACATTGCCGTTTGTTGTCCTGGCTTCGTTTTCGATCGGCGACGAGCTCGCGAACGTTCGCATGGAGATTGCTGTTTGGCTAGATACGATTTGAAACACTGCTCGCTAGATTCACTGTTGCGTGGCGGAAAGCGACAGAGCAAGAAGCGACTGCGCGGCGCGTACCCGAACATCGAGCACAGGGTCATCGAGGAGCCGTACGAGCGCAGCTCGACATTCCGGGCATCGACCGTACCCGACGGACTCCACCAACAATGCTCGCGCGGCGGGATCCGCCGAGTCAAGATTGCGCCCCAATTCCTCACGCCCCTTTGCATTCCCCAGGCTTGTCAGTGCACTGATAAGAAAGGCCCGCCCCATATCGTCCGCTTCGCGCTGGAGGGCGACGTTTAGCGGCCCGACGTCGGAGTCGTCACCTAAACGCGCCAATGCAAATGCAGCCAAATTGCGCGACGATCGATCCTCGGACCGCAGTTGCTTACGCAGGAATTCAAGTGCGCCCACATCGCCCGCTCGTGCCAGGGCAGCGGCAGCCATGAGTCGGAGTTTTGGGTCTTGCGTTTGTGAGAATGCGGCGCGCAACTGCGTGCCGTCGCCTGATTCGGCGATCTTGTAGAGACTTTCCGCCGCGTGGACTCGGCCCGAGGAATTGGCATCGCCCAGAATATCGAACAGAACTGGCAGCTTACTGCGGTCGCCAGCGCGGACGAGTTCGCGAGCCAGGCCACAGCGGTGCTGGTCGTCTCGTTCCACCGGCAGTCGGTCGGCCAGTGCCGCCACGACGTTGTCGCCCGCACCGGCCAGCGTCAGTGCCTCGGCGGCGTGCATAGCCGGCCAGAACTCCTCCGAGTCGAGCGCATTCCGCAACGTGTTCATGCAGCGCTGTCGCACATCGGGAGCAAGCGAGAGCGATTCGGCCGGAGGCAATTGCACCTTTGCCAGATAGATGCTGGTCTTGCCCTCGTGCGATGAGTAATAGCTGACCCACAGCAGGCCCTCGTGGAGAACCAGTCCGGCGTAACTTGTGTCGCCACCCGATGGCAGCTTGAGGAACTCGGTAAGCTTGCCGGAATTGGGATCGACCCAGGCGAGCGAGGTTCGCGTTTTGCCATCGTAAAGCCGCACGGCCGCGACGAACCTTCCGTCGGGCAAGCGAATCATATGAGGTCCGCCAATGCGTACGCCCAAATCTTTCCACTCCCACTTGGTGTAAGGGGGCTCTGAAATTCCCAGCAGGCCGGTGTTAGGCTGCGCGTTGCGCCGCAGCAGGCAGTAGCAGGTGTCCCCTGCAAACACGAGCGATGTTTCGTTGGGATAGCCCACGTCATGTAGACGTTTCACGAGCGTATCGAACGACTTGCCATCGCTACTGGAGTAGAGTCGTACCGAACGGTCCTCGCCGCAGCTATAGCCAATGCCGTAGGCCTTGCCTTTGTGCCAGGTCACGCGCCAGAGCCAGAAATCGGGATCTCCGATGGCGTGGGCCTCGCTCCAGGTGTGGCCGTCTTTCGAAAACCACGCCAATGACTGGTGCGTATGTTCGGACTTGTCGTGCAGTGCTCCGGCACCACTCAGCATGAGTTGACCGTCGGGAGTGATTGAGATTTTGGCGTCGCGCAGATCCGAACTCGGAGAAGTGACGAGCGCTGCCGATTCCCATTTCTTGCCGTCGGCCGACGTGATGACGCGCAAGGCGCCGTCCGGCGAGACGTGCCCCGCACCTTCTCTAAAAACGCAATACCAATGATCCCGAAAGCGAATCAGGTCGGTGAAAGCGTTGTGGGGCGCGGCATCCCAGATCTTGCGAACTTCAATTAGCCTGGCTTGCTCCTGGCCAAGAACCGAACCCGCATTCAGTATCAGCAGGGCCAGCAACAGTAAACGTCGCATCCAGTCACCTCAGGTAGTCAATCGTCAATCGTGAAATTGAAATGCGTACAAGTCGGCATCTTTGACCTCAAATACCAGCCGCACGGCCCGACCGCTCAGGCCAGCCACGTCCGAATTCCCTTTCCATGTCACGGTACGATCCAGGTCATCGCCATAGACTTCATCGCAGTCGGCCAGCGCGAGGTCGGGAAACGGTTGGCCTTGGGCATCTTGAATTTCGACGCGGACGGCGCCCGCGGCGGAAGTTGCGACATTCAGCGAGAGCTCCTTGCCGGAAAACGATAGAGGCCGCGTTGTCATCGTGCCTCCGAGCAGCGGCGCATGTAGCGACACGAAGCCGTCTATGCGCAACGTGTAGCGCCGCAGCACACCGCCAGTTTCCTGCAGCGTTCGTTCGGTAACGAAGAGGGAGAGCTCGCGCGGCGCGTCTTCGATGTCGGATTTGGTTTCCAGCAACCCCCAGTTTTGGTAAGTGTCGCCGTAAAACCAACTATCTCGCGTTCGCAAGCCCGGCCGCAGGAACGACTCGGGCCAGACCGAGAAATGTATCCGGTCGCGACTGGTGATCAGCATGCCATCGGTCAAGGCGGTTCCTTCACGCGTGGAGCGCTTGGCGCGAATCTGGCGATATTCGTAACGCGGCAGGGCTTTGGCCGACTCGGTCCAGCCTCGGTCGATGTACCGCGTTGGAAAGCCCAGCAAGATGTGCGGTGCGCGAAAGTAAGGAGCAATTTGATTGGTATAAAGCTCACTTACCCGGCCGGGCGGATACTTGGCTCCGACGGGATCCTTGACGTCATCCGGCAGACGGTCGCGATGGCCCGGATGAACGTTTGCCGAATAGCTCAGAAACTCAGGCTCTGTCCAATGCAAGAAATCTTTGGACGTGGCCGTACGGATATCGCGACCTTCGCGAAAGTCTCGGTGGAATTCGCGATACTCGCCGCGCTGCGCGTCCCAGAACGCAAGGTTCTGGGAGTCGAAAGCGCCCTTGGTAATGACAGGCTCCGGCTGCATCAACGCCCAGTGGATCGCGTCGGGCGATTTAAATACGTATAGGCCGTGTTTGCCGCCGACGCCGAGCGCCTTGTACTTTGCATCTGCCGAACACTCGGGATTTGTATCGCGAAAAGGTACGAATGCGTGAGAACCGACGCCATCCCACACGATGTTGTTGCGCTTCGACCCGTCCCACTCAAATAGCCCCAGGTCGGGTTTTGTCCAACGGATTCCGTCCGGACTTTCGGCATAGCAATAGACATCGCGCGTGTTCGGGCGATCCTTCCCGTCGAGATACGAAGCGTGGCTGCCTCGGTAGTACATCCTGTACTTGTCGCCGTCTTGGAACACGGTCACATAATTGGTCGCATTCCCTTCCCAAGGCTCGCCGGTAACCAGAGCAACGTTTCGAGGTGTCGGGTGATGTAATCGCAACTCCGCACCGCCGGTTAAGTCTTTAACAAGCCAATCGTCGACTAGTAGCTCGCGCCGGGAGTCAATTTTCGCAACATCGACCAACTCGTCGGCGGATACTGTCCCACAGGCGCTTGTGAGCAAGGCGACGCACAACAGACGTTTCATGATTGTCTCCTGGAATACGCATCGCCTGGCGTTATGCCAGGTGCTCAGGTGGAAACAAATCCTACTTATTGGCAAAATCATCGTCAAATCGGTACGATTGCTGATCGGAGGTAATGATTAAATGAACGCAACTGTTCAGGTCTCGCGTCTCGCGCCTCAGGCGGAGGAACTTGCCGAGACGATTCGCCGACGCGTCCAACGAGAGCAATTGGCCGACGGTAGCTTCTTCATGACCGAGACTCAACTTGCAGCGGAATACGGCGTTTCGCGCACGGTCGCACGCGAGGCCGTGAGCCGTTTGCAGGCCTTGGGCATCCTCGAGGGCCGTAAACGCAAGGGTTTGCTTGTGCGGCATCCTGATCCGCTACGTCTATTGTCGAGTAGTTTACCGTCGCTTGCCGCCGCGCCCGACGATTGGCGCGAGCTGGCCCAACTTCGCTACGCGCTGGAAGTTGGTGCGATCGAACTTGCCACCCGTAACGCGACCGACAAACAAATCGAGCGTTTGGAAGAGATCGCCAGCCAGATGGAGCATGCGCTGCGTGAAGACTATCAATCGGCCCATGCCGTGGCGCTGGATCTGGAGTTTCATGCGGAAATCCTGCGGATGACCGGTTCGCGAATGATCGCAGGGATGCAGCAGGTCCTGGTCCAGTTTTTCCAAATTGTTCCCTACGGTGAGAAATCGTCCGCTTCGTCCGAACGGATCATTTGGGAACATCGCGAACTGTTTCACGCGATTCGCGACCGCGACATCGAACGTGCGCGTTCCATGATCCGCCTGCAATTTCGTGCCGCGCTGGAAGAATCTGTGCCTGGTTGAAGTCGGCTACGGGATGAACGACACTTAGAACGGCAGGGAGGATCTGACTGATCGCAAACACCTTGGCCCCAGTTTACGGGAGACGCGGCATGACGCTTACCAAAATTGACCACCAGCGCAATTGGGATGTCCGGATGGTCCACCAAAGTCGCGTCGTTTTGGCCTTGATGCTGATGGGTTTGTCGTGTGGCGTTCTCTCATCGCGAGCCGACGACTGGCCGCAATTTCGCGGCCCCAATTGCACCGGTATTTCAGCCACCTCCGAGGCGCTGCCCGTGGAGTTTTCGGGTACCGAAAATGTGCGCTGGTCTGTCCCCGTGGGCGATGGCGTGGGCGGAGCAATTGTGGTCGACGGCCGGGTGTTTGTTAGTGGCATGACCGGCGAGCAAACCATCAGCCTCTTCGCGTTTGACGCCGAGACGGGTAAGAAACTCTGGCGCCGAGACTGGCCGAGCGGCGAACTGCCAGAGGTACATCAGACCAACAGCCACGCGAGTTCAACCCCCGCCGCGGATGGCGAGCGTGTCTATTTCTATTTCAGCTCGCTCGGCATGCTCGCGGTCGACGCGCGCTCGGGTTCCGATGTTTGGCAGCAACCGCTTCCTGTGCCGTTCTTCGTTTTCAAGTGGGGCGCTGGAATGTCTCCAGTCATCTATCGCGACATGCTGTTGTTTTGCCAAGACGATGATCTTAATCCGGCAATGTACGCGTTTGATCGGCGGAGTGGCGCGTTGCGATGGAAGGACGAGCGGATCGACATGGCGGTGAACTACTCGCATCCCGTCATCAATACCGTCGACGGACGCGATGAGATCGTGGTTGCGGGAACGGGCCTGTTGATCGGTTATGATCCGCGGAACGGCCAACGCCGTTGGTATGCCAAGACGCTGCTGCGAAACATCAAGACGACGCCGGTCTGTTCGGAAGGCATCATCTATATTTCAGTGCAAAGTGGCGGTATTGCAAATCAGTGGTTGGTCTCGGTCGACCAGGCAGAGACCGGAAACAGCGATGGCAAGATCGACAAGGCAGAGGTTCAGGCATTTGTCGGCAAGATGCCAATTCCCGCAGCGTTTTTCGAGAAGACTTTCGGCCGCGGCGATGCAAACCACGACGGCTTCTTGGAAGGAGCTGAATTGGACGCGGCCTTCTTGCATCCTGATAACTTTGCGGGGGCTACGTTTACGTCGAGCGGCGATGCGGCCGCCGACGAATTCATTCTGGCTGTCCGCGGCGGAGGTAGCGGAGACGTGACCGACTCACACGTGCTCTGGAAACACCGGACCAAGTACACCGACCATATTGTCTCGCCCTTTATTTCCGACGGTCGTATGCTGCTACTGAAAGGGGGTGGCATTACGACGGTGTTCGACATCCACACCGGCGAGCCACTACGAGGTCCAAAACGCATCGCCAGCGCCAGCGATTATTTCGCCTCGCCGGTTTCCGGGAATGGAAAGATCTATGTGGCTGGCGAAAATGGCATGATTACCGTGCTGAAGGACGATGCGGACTACGAAGTACTCGCGATCAACGATATGGGCGCAAGCGTTGTGGCGACGCCCGCCATTGCCGACGGTGCCCTATTCATTCGAACTCGTGACAAGCTGTTCTGCGTCGCGACGGAGGGCGAATAGTCACCTCGGTTCGAGACTTGGTGAAGTCCCCCGCAATTACGACGTCGTGGCCTTCGTGTCCCCCCTACAGCACAAACGAAGTGGACAAGCCGTTTGTCGGCGTCGTCATCGCGAAGTGTTGTCATCCGGGTGCGACCACAAAGCAGCCGGCGGTCGTACGGCCCAGCATTGGTCGACCACGGTGTTGCAGCGTTGCAGTAGCTTGCAGACGTCCAGGCTGCGCGGTTTGCAGCAGTGACCAGAGAATTGTGGTACCCCAAAACGGAGGCACAGATGATGAACCGGTCGAGAGCCTTGGCATTAGCGTTTACGATCGCCGCGGTGATTGCGACTCTGTGGGGTGTGAGAAGTGATCCAATACGATCGACTCGTGCGGATCAACTGGTGGACGAGGCACCGCCAAGCCACGCGGACGTGCAGCGGCTGAATGACAAGGCGGCCGACCAGGCGCACGCCATGGTCAGCGTCGCCTATCACTTCAATAACATGTGGTTTGCCGCCGAGGCAAGGAATTGGTCGTTGGCGCAGTTCTACTGGAACGAAACACGATCGCACCTCCGGTGGGCGGTTCGGATCATTCCGATACGCAAAGATGATGCTGGCCGCGAAATCAAGCTCGTGGAGATTCTTGACGCGATGGAGAGCACGCCTTTCAAGCAACTGCACGATTCCATTACCCGCCAGAACCACGACGAATTCGTCGCGGCCTACAAGTTCTCGATCGAAACGTGTTATGCTTGCCACAAGGCGGCCGACAAGCCGTTTCTACGGCCGCAAGTGCCCAACCGTCCCGCAGAGCCAACGATTAATTTTGATCCCCTGGCCAACTGGCCGAAGTGACACTTGTTGTCGATGTTGCCTGCTCGATCGGGCCCTCAGGCGGTTCGTTGCATTGCCCTAGGTTCGACGCGCGGCCCGGACGCCGAGCTCGCGGCTTGAACGCCCGGTGGTGAGTACAGCGCGAGACCCAGGAGCATGATGAGAATTTATCCGCTAATTGAGAAGAGTTTTCATGCTTGACGCGGTCGGAGCGATAAGGCTGGGCGTGGGTCTGCTCTTTGGGCTGTTCTTGGGGGGATTATTCTTCGGCGGCCTTTGGTGGACCGTGCGTCGAATATCCCAGGCAAGCCATCCGATCGCCATTTATACCGGTAGCATGGTACTTCGAGCGTTGATCGTGTTACTTGGCTTCTATCTGGTGCATCTCTTCTTCGATTGGCTGTCGTTGGCCGCGTCTCTTGTGGGTTTCTTTATCATTCGCGTCGTCCTATTGCGTTTTTCGCTCGCCTCGGTCCAGTCCGTGGGAGGGAAGCCTTAGCGGGGGGAGCTTTCTCCAACAACTGTGAATGGCAAGAAGATGACCGGTGGAGGCGATCCGGTCCTGAAAACGGCCCCCGGAGCGTTCGCATGATTGTGTTCGAAAAGACGCCCGACGCCACGTTTCGGCCGAAATTGGACGATTGTTGTTCGGCTCTATAAACTAGGTGCGATCGCGTTTCCAGCACCAAGTTCCAACCCCCGGTACAATTCGGTTATCGATGCCAACGCAGCACTCGGTCAGTCAATGGATCGCCTCGCTCAAAGCAGGCGAGTTGGACGCAGTTCAGAAAATCTGGGATAGGTATCGCGCACCGTTGATCGAGGCGCAATGTCGGAGTTGGCTCGCGCGCGAAAAAGTGTCGCCGATGAGGAGGACGTGGCCCAAAACGTCTTTTTCAGCCTTTGTCGCGGCGCCGCGGCAGGCCGCTTTGAGGATGTGAGAAACCGCGATGAATTGTGGTGGCTAATGTTGGCGATGACACGGCAAAAGAGCATCGACCTTATTCGGCGAGAGAAGGCGAAGAAACGCGGCGGCGGTAAAGTGCATTCTGAGTCCGCACTCGTCGATGGTAGTCACACGGGGAATGGCCAACGTCTCGATCAACTAATTGGGGATTCTCTAACACCGGAGTATTTGGTTGCGTTTGCGGAAGAGAGCCGCCGCCTGATGGGTTTGCTACGCGACGACGAATTGCGGAAAATCGCGGTGTCCCGGATCGAGGGATACACCGTGTCTGAGATTGCCGCGGGTTTGGCGCTGAGCACACGGTCGATCCAGCGCAAGTTGCAATTAATTCGCGACGCATGGACCAGGGAACTTATCCGTGCAGAACGAGACCTCGATACGAAATGAGCAACAGTCCGTGCTGACGGTCGACGATCGCATTGACCTCCTATGCGACCGATTTGAACGGCAGATTCGGGCCGGTGATGCGCCAGATCTGGCGGCGTATCTCGCGGCATCCGATCCTGGCGACCGCCGCCGCCTATTTGTCGAGCTGGTCCTAGTCGACATGGAGTTGCGTGAAAACGGCACCAACGAAGGGGCATGGCAAGCCTACTCGACGCGGTTTCCGGAGTTTGCCGAGCAGCTCGAACAAGCCAGGTTCATGCAGCGCGCCGTAGCTTCAGAGTCCCAAAACACGGATGCCGCCGAGCCGCCAGCGGTTCGTCGTAGGGTCGCTCATTTCGAGCTGCTCGAGCTGCTTGGGGCCGGCGCGGCGGGCGAAGTGTGGCGGGCTAATGACCCTCGACTGCAGCGGACCGTTGCAATCAAGATTCCCCGAGCCCATTACCTGTCTGACGATGAGCTAAACCGTTTCCTGCGCGAAGGTCGAGCCGCGGCGCAACTTTCTCATCCAAGAATCGTACCGGTCTATGAGGTGGGGCGAGACGGGGCGATGGCCTACATCGTCTCTGCTTACATCGCCGGTGAGAATTTGCGCGACTGGCTGGCAAAGACGCCGTTGACTCCGCGCGACGCGGCTGAACTCTGCCGGCAGCTCGCCGTTGCGCTCGATCATGCGCACCAACGTGGGGTCGTCCATCGCGACCTAAAGCCGCGCAACATCATCATGGATGAAGCCAATCAACCGCATATCACCGACTTTGGCTTGGCCAAATGGGCGGACGACAGTCGCACGATGACCCTCGATGGCGAACTGCTCGGGACGCCCTCCTACATGTCTCCCGAACAGGCAAAAGGGCAAGCGGCGTCGGCCGACCGACGCACCGATGTTTACTCGTTGGGAGTCACGCTGTACGAGATGCTGACCGGCGAGTGCCCTTTCCACGGCGACGCCGCAACGGTTAGCTACCAGATTATCCACGACGAGGCGCCGTCGCCGCGCAACATCAATCGAACGATCCCCCGCGATCTGGAAACGATTGTGCTGAAGTGCCTGGAGAAGGACGCCGCACGGCGCTACCAGACGGCGCAAGAGCTGGCTGATGATTTGCGCCGGTTTCTCGCAGGACGCGCCATCGCGGCTCGGCCCGTCGGTTCCGTGGGCCGCGCATGGCGCTGGGTGCGGCGCAACCCCGTCCTCGCCTTGCTGATCGGTTTGACGGTCACCGCGCTCGTTTCCGGCACCATCGTGTCGTCGCTGGCCTATCAACGAGCACAGGCCGCCTTGGTTCGTGAAACGGCGGCGAGGAAGGAAGCGGACGAGCGACGCAATGAGGCTCAACTTGCCTTGTCGCGCGAGGCTCGCCAACGAGAAGTCGCCTCGCAGGAACGAACTCGGGCCAAGGCGCACTTCGAACGCGCACGCCGAGCCGTGGACGACTATATGACGACCGTCAGTGAGAGTCGGTTGCTCGGCGAACCAGAACTACAACCGCTGCGCAATGAACTATTGGAACAAGCCTTGCGGTATTACAGGGAATTCCTCGAAACGCAGGGGGATGATCCGGTGGTCAAGGCCGAGGTGGCCTCGGCTTATTTGCGGCTGTCGCAAGTACAAATGACGCTGGGTCGCAGCGATGATTCCTTGGCATCGCTGAATCAGGGCTTGGACCTGGTGGAACAATCACTTGAATCCGGCGTGGATGCCGCTCAAATCTCGAGTTGGGTTGGTGGTGTATTTCGAGGACCGCGGTATAACCGCCGAAGTGCCGCGCCACCGTCCAATCCGTTGGCATCCTTCAGGGCGATTCGCAGGGGTGCCGAAATCTGGGAACAGCTCGTTTCAAGGGCGCCGGAAGTTCCTGGGCTCCGCCAGGACCTCGCCGGTTTCGACTACTACCTCGGCATGGCGACGTGGGTGATGCGCGACCGTCAACGAGCGATCGAAAAGGTTCGAGAGTCGGAGAAACTGTTGCACGACCTGATGGACGCGCACCCGGACTCGTCCACTTACCGCGACGAGTGGGCCATCGCCGTTGGTACGGTTGGCGAGATGTACGAGGAGTCGAGCAAGCCCCAGGAGGCCGCGGCGATCTACGCGGCCGCGCTGGCCGAATATCCCGAAAGCGTCGAGCTATGCAACCGCGCGGCGAGGTTTTGGGCAAACTATGCGGACCCCGAAGTCCGCCGGCTGGACGATGCACGCCGACTCGCCCGGCAGGCCACCGAGCTGGCTCCCAGGGACGCCGAAGCGTGGAACACACTGGCTGTGGCGTATTACCGGTCGGGGCAGTGGCAAGACGCCGTCGATGCAATTCGGAAAAGCATCGACTTGCGGGAAGGTGGCGATGCTTGGGACTGGTTCTACCTGGCAATGTCGCTCTGGCAGCTGGGCAGTCGCGACGAGGCCCTCGACTGGTATTCACGGGGCAGCCAATGGGCTCAAGCGCCGCGTCATTTGCGGCAGATCCGCCGCCTGTACGGCGAAGCGGCCGAGGTGTTGGGGCAATCGCCGCCGCCCGGGCGGTAGGCACGCAGCCGAGTTGCTTCCCGCGAGCAGCGGCCTCAAAAGAAATTGCTTGACATCGGGCTGGTTGCTACCCCACACTTAGCGGGCCCTTGCAGAGGGGCCCGTTGTCCTACCACTCCCGATGGTTTTGTCTATGAAAGGGATGCCCGCAATGGGGAAAAAGAAGAAATCGCCAAAACGATCCTCCCAACCGAAGGTTGAATCCACGATCGAGATTAAATTGCCCAGTGACCTCTACAACCGGGTGATGGCGGTCAAGGCAACCGACCAGAAGTTCCTCGACGACACGGTGCGCGCTGTGTTTGGACACGACGGTGAGTACGACATGACCCATGTGGTGTTCACGCAGGGCACGCTGAAAGCAGCGGACATCAATAAGCTGAAGAAGAAAGACAGCGATCTGTCCCGCAAGGCGGGCTATTGGAAGCTGTGCGAGGGCTGACCATGGCTGTCGCGTTTGTACCGTGGGAGTCCTTGGCGCGGAAGGCGCGCTGGCGATTTGTTCGCCCGATACGTCGTCGCGCGATTCCCGGCGGCCAGGTTTTGTTGCTACACCCTCCCAGTGGGTCGTGGGCAATTCTTCCGCAGGAGAAAATGCCGGAGTTTATCGGATTGGTGCAGGCGGTTGAACTTGGGCTGATGGACGACCGCCAGCCCGCCCACGAACCTTTGCTGGGCAGACTGTTCGAAAGTGGGTTGCTGGAGCGCGACGGACGCACGGCGTTTACCGAAGCGCGCTTCGTGCATACGGGCGGCCCGCTCCAGACGCTGTTGTTGAAACTGGTTGGGTACTGCAATCTGGCTTGCGCCTATTGTTATGACTTCGACCCAGACACGTATCACCACAAGCTTCCCATTGAGGTCGCCGAGCGGGCGATCGATGAGGCGCTTGATTTGGCCGGCGAGCAATTGACGCTCTTGTACCACGGCGGCGAACCTCTGCTAGCGTTCCCGGAACTGGTGCATCTGACGGAATACGCACGCCGTGCCGCGGCCCAGCGCGGCAAGACCGTTGGTTTCAGCTTGCAAACAAACGGTACGCGATTTACGCGCGAGACGGTCGACTTCCTTCTCCGGGAGAAGATTGGCGTTGGGATATCGCTCGACGGACCGGCCGAGTTGAATGATCGATGGCGGGTCGATCACGCCGGCCAAGGAAGTCACGAGTCAATCGAACAGGCCCTACGTGATTTTCCGGAGCTGGTTCCGAAAATCGGCGTTCTGACGACCATCACGCGAGCAAATGTCGAGCACCTGATCGACGTTGCCCACTATGTGCGCGACCTTGGTGTGCGCCAATGGGACGCCACGATGTTTGACGCGGGCGGGCGAGGGGCCACAGGGCCCGAAGATTACGCACCGGACGACAACGAGTTGATCGCCGCGCATCTGAAGTTACTGGATGCCGTGGAACAGGGCGAGTTCGACGACTTGGCCGTTCGCCCGGTGCTACGCTATTTGCGCAACGTATTGTCGTACCGGCGCGAAAGCTTTTGTTTGCGCAACGGCTGTGGAGCCGCCGCCGATCTGGTTTCGGTGGCCGCCGACGGGACAGTGAGGTCGTGCGATTGCATCAAGGATCGCACGTTGGATCTGGGACACATCCGCGCCGGTGGTTTGGCGGCGAGCCTTTCGTCGGACCGGGCGGCCTCCATCCGGGCTCGTAGCGCGGACTCGCTGACACAATGTCGCGATTGCGATTGGCGTGTCTTCTGCGGTGGAACATGCCTGGCACGCGCGAGCCTGGATAGTGTTGACCCGGTGACATGCTCGCTTTCGCTGGCGTTATTTCCGGAAATTTTCCGCCGCCTCGCGGCGTCAGATCGGCTAATACGATATGCAGAACGGCACGAGTGAGCGGGTCGACCGGCGCGTGCGGTGCGATCTTGCCAATCTCAGTTCGGCGGACGCCATGAATGCGCTGCCTCGGCTGTTGTGGAATTGGCTCGTCGACGAGGATTGGCTCGCGGCGAGTCGCGCGATGCCGGCCGTGGAGCGTCGCGCCTGGCTGGCCGAGTTGGGAGCCGCCGCTTTCGATAGCGATTGCGGAGGATATGCGTCGTTCTTACGCGCGAACACGCAAGGCCTGGACCACGTCTGGTCGGATGCCGAATTGGCCGAGATACTGCGACGTCATACGCAATCGCTGTTTGTAAACTTGTCGGATGTCGTGGATTTTCGATACGCCAGGGACGGCCATCCGTGGGACAACGTGACGGTTGCTGGCGAAACGCATTTGCGCAAGGCGCTCGACCGCGGGCGCGGCGTTATTGCCCTGTCGGTGCATCAAAGTCACCCCGGGTTCGGCTTTATGCACGGCGCGTGGAAACGGCTAGGGCTAAGTGCCGTGGCCAATCTGGGCGATCGCAGCGCACCACACAGCTCACTGTTGTTGGACGGATTGCGAGATCGCGTGGAACTGCTGCCAACGACTGCCGCCGCCTTACGACCGATGTTGACGCGATTGAGTTCGGGTGGGTGCGTGGCAATCTATGCGGACTTTCTCTATCCCGGCACACCCGGCATCTTGTCGACGTTGCTCGGAGGTCCGATCCTGATCGCCAGCGCCGCCGTCTCGCTCGCCTTGCGGACGGGGGCCGCAGTGGTTCCTGTCACCGTCGCCCGGAAATGGCCGCTAGACGACGGCGAAGTTCGGGTTCAGTTTGGACGCCCGCTGCCCTTCGATGACATGGATTCGAAAAGCGACGCGGCACGTTCGCTTGCGGCGTTAATGATCGGTATCGCGATCGAGTGCATGATTCGCCGCGACCCAAGCGTGTGGCGCTTGTGGGCAACGCTCGCCGTTCGCTGGCAAGAGGCTGAAAGGGTGACGGCGTAGGTCCTCAGCCCTGGCTGCGATTCTCTTGCAACAGAAACGGCGTCGTCCAGGAGTGGCTGTTCTGGAAAGCCGATAACTGCGTCGAAGTAACTTGCGGTGGAAAAACGGCGCGACTCTCGCTCGCGCTGTGGGGTCTAAACGACGCTTTGTTGTTGCAGTTAGTTTGGGCCGGGCTGCGTACGAAACGGGATACTTGGCAAGCGCAGGTGGGCGAGGATGTGGTCGTCACAAGCGACCCGAGAGGCCGCGCAGCAATCGCACGCGACTGCGTGAACGAAAAACCCCTGCTCTGACAGGGGTTACGACACCGAGGAGCACTCGGTGTCATCTGGCGGAAAAACTGCCAAAAAGTGGAGGCGGCGGGTCTCCGAGAGGTCGCTTCCGTTGACTCCTTAACATGTGTCGCTTCAGTCACTTACAGAACGTGTCAGGATCTGCGGTCACCGAATACCTGACACCGTACCTGACACTGGCGTGAGAAAGACCTGACAAGGTCGACTTATCTCCGATAGGGATCCCGAGCTTCGCCGACCAACGACAACTTGATTCCTCAGCGGCCCATCGTCGGTTGGGGCTCGCTACGTCGGATGAGCATGTCGATTGGCTGGCCAGAAATATTACCGCGCTAAAGATGACATTCCGAAAAGTTGTTTTCAGATCGCGGCGATTGCCGTGACCAGTCCTGCCGTTGTAACACAATGGACACCGAGGTCGGCGGAACAGATCACAACTGGAGTCGCGTCATCCGACGACCACGACCGTTTCATCGTGAGGCGCCGCGACCGCGATTGGATGCCAGTGTCTCCAATTGTGGTGGCGCTCGCTAAACATCTCGACGTTAGGTTCGCCAGATCACCACGCACGCTATCATGCGCATGGAGATGCCTTGATTGGCGCACCACTACGCGTCGGATGCAATGCTTGGTTCACGTATCATAGCCAGTCGCAGCGAGGATGCCTCCTCACTGTTTTGTCGTTGGCGGTGCACAGCCAATTGTGCATGGTAGATGGAAAAACGCTTGGTTCACTTTACAATCGAAAAAATTGGCATATAATTGCTATCGAAGTGAACGAATCGATGGTCAACCGCTGAGGTACAACAACGTCGCCGAACGTCATCGGCACCACAATCTGATACGGGCGAGGTCGATATTATTTTCCTGCCCTCCGGTGTCCTGATTTCTTGTTCGGACCGTGACTGCCAATAAGCGTAATATCGACTAAATATCTGAATATCGACCTAACAAAGACCTCCCCCACCACTGCAATGGGAGGTCTTTTTTCATGCGCTCGCCGTCGAATGTTCTATGCTACTTGCCGAAGCCGGGCACGCCCGGCTTCAACTTAGCGTCGCCTCGAATCTTTCAAGTGCTGATCGCTCTGCTCCAGCACGCCATCAGATTCGGCGTTCCACGCGCCTCTTTGACGGTTGACTCCTGCGGGTCCGAGACAGTCCACGCCGTCGCTGGCCCTGCGGAATGCGAGGAGAGCGAACCGCACTCTTCCATAGAGCCAAGGGCGACGAAACGCGAGGAAATCCACGGCGATCGCGTAACTGCGCTGCAGGCAGTTTGGACCGTAGGCGCGCTCGCTCGTGCGTGTGGCTGCAATCGCAACACTGCTGGAGCCGCTCTACAAGAACTAGTGGTCCTTGGATGGATTTCTAAAAGCCGAGAGCGGCACGTTGGCGGTGAATTTGGTGGCTTCCGGTATCGCTTGCTTGAGCAGACCGAAGACCGCGTGGAGCGAATCAAGGAATCCGCGGCACTCGATGCAGAGCAAAAGGTCAGTCAGGCGGTAGCAATCGATGGTTAGCAACCGTCGGAACCAATCTCAGCGATCTAGCCGAAAAGGATTGGATCAACCGTTCCCTGACAGGGAGAGCCCCTCTCGGTGAACGGAAATTGAGCATGGCGAAACCCGCACCGTTAGCAAATGCCACTTCTCGAAACGGAAATGGAATGATTGCGAAAACAAAAAGGACGAAACCGAAAACGTTTCACGCTGAAAGATTTGTCCCCGACGACACATGGTCGCTCGAAGACCTGGAAACCGAGATCACACACGAGCACCAAGCCGTGTTCAGCTACGAAAAACGGTTGGCGGTTCATACCTACCGCCTTGGGCGAGCACTCGCCTTCGCGCGGAAGAAAGTCAAACACGGCGAGTGGGCATCTTTTCTAAAAAGGCTGAATGTCAGCGCGGCTACAGATTGTCGTGCGCGCCAGTTGTTCGAACGCGCTTCGTCGGAATCGGAAATCGAGGGACTGACGATCCAGCAGGCGTACGAGCGATTTGACATTCCAACCGGCAAAGAGAAGCCGGAGAAGCCCGATCGCTCAAGTGACACGAGCGCGAACCGCGACCGCAACAGCAAAAACGGTGAAACCAAAGCCACATTACCCGCCCCTCCCAAAGAGGATCCAGATAGCTTCGGGATGCGTCTTGCGCAGATGGTTAGCCGCGGGAATGGCTCGCCGAAAACCTCCAAGACAACGAGCCAGACGACGAGGAGCGGAAGCATTGGTTGGAAATGGCAAGGCAGGCTGCAAAGCAAATTGCAAACGTTATCGAGGGACTTGATGTCGAGTGAGATTCCTTGGATCGATGAGATTATCCATGGCGACTGCGTTGACTTGATGCGTCGGCTCCCGGACGAGTGCATTTCGCTCGTGGTGACGTCGCCGGCATACGGCAAGATGCGCAACTATGGGGGGCACAGTTTCGATTCGGAACTCGTCTTCGACGAGCTCGAGCGAATTGTCGAACCCGGTGGCGTCGTCGTGTGGGTGGAACAAGACCAAGTCCAACAGGGACGTTGCTCCCAAAGCGTATTCACGCATTTTGAAATGGCGCGAGATAGCGGCTTCGACTTGGTGGTGCCGCTCGTGATGGAAAGAGCGGGACATCGCTGCCCGCCGCAACGGCATCCAGGGACGCCCGAATTTGCGATGGTCTACTCCAAGGGTACCCCGAAAACGGTCCACATCATCCGAGACAAACCAAACATTACCGCTGGCGATCGTATCCAACACAGCGTCCGCAATCGGGCAGGGCACCTGACCTATCAAAAAAGAACCGGCAAGGTCGTGCCGCCCTTCGGGCGTCGGAGCTGCGTCTGGCGCTACAACGCAGGTTTCAACAATTCGAGTAAGTCGAAGTACGTATTTGATCGCCATCCAGCCGTCATGCCCGAGGCAATGGCAGAGGATTTGATCATTACGTTCAGCCGCCCAGGTGATTTGGTGCTCGACCCGCTGGCGGGCTCGGGCACAACGGCGGTCATGGCACTGCTCAACTATCGCCGGTTTCTCGGCTTCGAGATCCATAAGCCGTACGTCGAACTCGCGCAAGCGCGCGTCGAGTGGGCTAAATGGGAGCGACAACAACGGCTAGACGGGCAGTCGGAACCACCGAACCAGAAACCTGACATTCAGTAGTGAGAAGGAATTCAATGTTTGTTGAAACCCAGCCAAGCGATGCTCGTCAATGCTGGAGAACACCCCGAGCAGTGTTCGAGGTTCTCGACAATATCTTTCTGTTTACGATCGATGCGTGCGCGAGCGAAGCGGATGCGTTGCTCGAACGCTACTGGACTGTGGAAGAGGATGCGGCCCTGCAGTCATGGGAAGGCGAGCGGGTCTACTGCAACCCACCGTTCTCGGGCGCGGGAAGGTTCTTGCCCGCGGCTTCGAACGCAGAACTTGCAGTGGTCGTCTGGCCTATGAACGCGTTGACGGCCCGCGCCGTTCACGACGATCCACCGCAGATGATCTTTGTTCCGGACCGGCGTATTAATTTCGAACCGCCGTGCGAACTGCGATCGCCTGGAAATACGAAAGGTGTGTGTTTTCTGATTTACGGGGAAGTCACTCCGATTCAGTTGAAACGCTTGAGCCGCTTGCCGGGACTGCGGCTCAGAGCCAGTGCCTAGCAATCGCCATTACGTCGGAAGTACGAGGTACCTAAGGAGATCCAAATGGCTAAGAAATCGAAGAAAAAAGAACCCAGCAAGAAACAGTTCGCGCAGGGTCAAGACTGGGCAGCAAACCAAGACGATCCGCGGCTGCAGTATCTGTCCCGTTTAAAATTAGGTTCTCCGCTCCGCGTATTGGACCTGAATGACGACGACCACGACAACTCGTCGTACTTGGGACTCAAGCCAAGCGACAGTCTTCCAGTGGTCGTTGAGCATGGCGGGCGAGTCCTTAGAGTCGCCGTAAGCGATGTTCTCAAGGCGGAGGCGGATGAAGACCGCGGAGTCTTGCCGGGTGGTGAAAATCTCTGTGTTGCCCAACCCCTTGCTCCGGCTGATCTGAATCGAATCCGCCAGTGCGACCACAAATGGGTCGTCTGCTCGACAGCGCGTGGCAGAAGTGTGGTTGATTCTGAGGTGCATCTGCTGCGGTGCGCACGGCAGCGTTGATGATCCGGACGCGGACGAGTGGAACCAAGCGTTCTACGCGCCCTCTGATCCCTACACGTGGTCCGACAAGTCGAGGGTCACTGTCCGGGGATGTTTAGGTGACGCCGAAAGCCATATTCTTCCGTTCTTCGGACACGACGACGAAGCCTGACGGTGAGCAATAAGTTCAAGAGCGTTCGCCTTGTCACCACCCATCACGGAACCATGCCTCCAGAAACATGCACATCTAAAGGAAGCACAAAATGGTTGAGAGCGAGAAAGGTTCTTACGAATTGAGTTCGACGGTGCGTTTTTGCCATGATCGTTCGCTCGACGCCGCGGCGATCGACAAGATCCTTAGTGACCTAGTAAGACACGGCAAGGTCAAGATCGGGCCGGATGGCAAACCTCGCTGGACCGCGACGGGGAAAACGGTTTGGGACAATACCCATTTCGCGAGCGAAACCGAACAGGTATTGGCGTGTGCCGTCTTCTTGGCGCTGCAAATGCAAGAGATTCGTGAATCGTTGAATCTGCTTGAAGGTGATGAGTAGTTTCGATTCTACCGCACCTCTTACAGGTCGCCGCGCGTAGCACTGGCGACGGCTACGAGGTGCTCGACTCAAACGGTGAGGTAATTGCCTGGGTGCTCGACGAGAATTAAGCGTGGCGGATTCTCGCGGCGCTGGAGCAGCAATCTGCGGCAGCAAAAGAGCGTGTCAGGCTGGACGAAGATTGCCCCTAGACAATTACGAAGTCCAGCGAAGTCTATCAACCCCCATAACCAATCCATCGAGGAGAACGAATGCGATACTACCAACCAACGAATCAGGTGCACTATTCGGTTGAGGGTCGCCATATCGCGGTGGCTCGCCCGAGTTACAACTTTGAGTCTGCGAAGCAGATTGCCATTGCCAATCTGCGTCAATGGTATGCAGATCGCCAACATAGTCTGGACGAAGAATTCCAATCAGCACTTCGTGAACTTGAGGCACTGACCCCGGAAGATGTTTCCCGTGACGAGGACGACGATGACTTCTTGAGTCTGCTGCAAGACCTGGGCGAATGACTCCACCAGAGGAAGCCAGATGGCTGGCGATGTTGCCCTTCACTGGCAGGGGACTTTGGAAGTCACAACGACCACTGCAAGAACGTTTCAAAATCGCCGAAATCAACTCTCGACCTCAAATCACCCTCGTGTGGTCTCAATCGCCAAGATTTTGGCGGATTTGATACCAAGAACGGGCAGTCTGGTAGCGTCGTTGCTCTGCACGGGACAAAGTGCCCCAAATTTTGACTCTGGAGTGCTTCCAACTATCCTGACGCACGTTCCAGGTTGGACCTGCGCCATGCTTTGGCGAGACAACGGCAACTTCGACCCGCCGAAGGCGGCTTTTCAGTGACCTCAGCCCGCAGGGCTTGAGATTATTCATTCTCTTCTTATTTGTATCTCTTTTAATCTTTGTCACGCAAAAGCAACCATTCGGTCACCGTGCTGTTGCAAAAGCAACCACATTTTCATTCGCCTGTTGCAAAAGCAGCCAGCGACTGTCGCCAAAGCGACCACCTAAAACTTCCCCAAAGTCGTCGGTTCGAAACTCCAATAGAAGTGACTGCCAGGAAGTTTCTGGTGCCACATTCTATTGATCTGTGCGCAGACGATGCTCGTGGTTGAGGTGAGAAACCCACCAGTCTTTGCCGCGAACCAATACGTAGTCCAATAGTTTGCCAAACTCCCAGATGAACGCTTCAATTTGCTCAGGGGTAAGCAGCATCTTTGTCACCCGTTCCCAATAACCCTGGACGTATTTGCGGTTATACCAGTTCGTGCGTTCGAGCAACTTCTCAGAGCCTTCCTCCACCTTCCGCCATAGATCAGACACTTCCCAGGCGATGAGTGGTTCATAGCCAGGAGGGAACTTCGCCTTGAGCGCGTCGGTCACGAACGTGGCGTCTTCTCTGTCTTGCCAGATATCCTTGGCAGTCGGCTGCACGGTCAGACTGTCGGCGGCGACGAACTGTTTCCGTCGCAGTTCTCCAGCGGTCTTGTACGCGCCCGAGCGATTGAGTTTCAAGCACGCAGCATACCACGACAGTTTCTTTGCCGGTTTCCATTTGATGGCAGCATAGAGGGCGTTCTGCCGCGCGGTGAGTTCAGTTTGACGGATGGCGATTGGAAAATAGCGAAACTGTTTTCGCCAGTCGGCATCCGTGTATCGTCTGGGGATAAACCAGCCCGCTGGAGGCGGCAGCGCTTCATAGTCGTTTTCCGATACAAGTCCAAAATCCTGCAGCCGATTAACGGCGGGAGCGACTGACTTGCTGCGATCTAGCCCAGTTGCTTGAGCGATTTGACGCAGGCTACCTCCAGGACGCCATGCCAAATACGAATAGAGCAGGTTGTCGGAAAAAGTGAGGGGTGATTCCTGGTGGGAACAGAGCCATAGGATGAAATTCTTCTTGTTGGTTGCGATCATCTTGCAAGTCTTTCGATATATGTCTCCTTGAGGGTTGGTGCGGTAAACAGCCCAGCGCCGTGCCGAGCCGCCATGATTCCGCAGAATAATATAGTGATGGTGAAGAAATTTTTTCAGGGTAGGTGGCAAACGTTGGGGGCCGATGCGGATTTCCAACACGTCACACTCTACATGATCGAAAACGGCGGAAATCTAAACTACAGCATGTCGAGGCAATTAAGATGCTGAGAGTAGCCGGAAGACGAGAAAAACTGATTTGCAGGGGAAAAGCCCTTCCCGATCATGAATCCCGAAGCTGCAGACGACACGCGACGCCCGCAAGTGGAAAATGTATATAGAGCGAACTGACGGTGATTCCGCTCGTGGAAAGTATTTCGCGATATGCCAACAATTGACCGTTAAAGGTTGCTGCCTTCTGCTGGCAGTGTTCTCGTCGAAGCGGTGCGCTCTTGTGGTCGATGATGGCAATTTTGCCATCTGGCGTTTCAATGATGAGATCGATCGTCCCCACCCATTGACCGCCGGCGAGCCGCGGCGCAGATACGGGCACTTCTGTGTGCCACGTTGCTCCAGGGTAGTGCAAGTTTATCCAGGAGCGAAAGCTCTCTCCCTTGGCGACGAGAACATCGGGAGTGAGATAGGCTGACGCGCCGTACCCTTCGATGCATCGTCTCGCGACGCTCAACTTGAGGTCCTGGGTTGCAGATGGTAGAGACGGAAGTCCGGCGAAGTAGGCATGGACGGCGTCGCCAATTGCTGCATAGTTGGATTCGTCCGCACCTGATGGAAAGTAGGGCGTCTCGGAGATATCGACTATTTCGAATGTCGCATCATTTGTGGGTGCGATCACGGCACTTGGACGATGGTATCGCTCGACAATATCGGCAGTGGGTTGAGACATTGCTGGAGCAAACCATGTCTCATTGGCGGAACGGGGACATCTACAAGCATCAGCCTCCTGCGGGTTTAACTCTCGGACTACGAGGGTCGTATCGATTCCGTCAACCGCGTGCTCGCCTTCCTGAAGAGCAGGCGGAAGCAGAGTGTCAATGTTCGTTAGCTGAGCTAGCCATGAATATTTGTTGGCGCGATGTGCTAAGACTATTTTGGTTTGTGCCCGGGTGAAGCCAACATAGAGAAGACGTAGTCCCTCATCAAGTTCGCTTTGCAGTTTGGTCTGACCTTCGGGTGAGTTGATGGCATCATCCTCCAGCCCGCTTCCCTTAACGAGACGCGCATACTCGCCGTCAGTTAATCCAAAGGGCCAGCACCAGTGGCGGACCGATCGGCCAAGAAGCGGATCGTTGTTATTGTTCTCGCCAGCAACGACAACGGGCGACCAGACATCCGAGCTGCGACCATAATCTAAGCCCGTGAGCACAACAACGGGCCACTCAAGTCCCTTCGACGTGTGGTAGGTAAGAGCGCCACCGCGTTGTGCCCGAGAGGTGCATGGCGGAAATCCTTCTTGTCTCCTTCAAGGTTCTCCAGGTGGATGATGAGTCCAGTCAGTGTTGCGGCGCGGCCTTCATCGAGAGCGGTCTGCTCGTATTCGGAGGCATGCTGTAGAAGTGAGTCGAGGTGTGCACTTCTTCGCGAAGGATCTCCCCAGTTGGCGACGAGCTCCGGCACTCTCAGCGCTTCAATTACTTGCTGCATGACTGCCGCGGGCGGAAGGGTTTGGGAATCGATGGTTTCAAGTGGGGCAAGTTTCGAATTGTCCTGCCATGGATTTGTGTAAGTTGAATTGCCGTCTTCGGAGTCCAGCTGCGTCCGAAGCGCGGTTAGTCGTTCGGCAAACCAATTGGGTGTGTCGGCGTTCGGGTCTTCCAGGAGGTGCAAGATGGTTGCTGCCGCGAGCGAGTCACCGCGGTCGGCAACGAGGCGAAGTCCGGCAAGAACGATGGTCCCTTCACGGGTTGCTAGTAAGCCAGGACTCTGCAGTAAGTATGGAATGCCGAGGTCGTCCATCGCGGCGGCGATTTGAACGAGTTGATGATTGGTTCGAGCGAGTATGGCGATGTCTCGATATTGCCAGCCCTCTGCTTTTAGCTTCGCGATACCGCAGCAGGTAGACGTGGTCTCATCGAATTGGTTTCTGGCGTCAAGCAGCCACCGCTCAATTCCGCAGGGGGAACCATCGTGATGATGCTCTTGCTTGGCTTCTTTGCCGAAGACAGGTGAAAATAGCTGACCAACGAGGTCAACAAGCCCCTTTTGAGCACGGTAGTTCTTTGGAAGTGATGTTCTCTGTGTCTCAGGCGCGTTGGTCCAGACAGAATTGACTAATTCGGGGTCGGTGTCGCGGAAACCGTAAATAGCCTGCTTGGGGTCCCCGACCCAACGATTGCGAGGCGCGAGGTCTCTGAAGCGTTGAAAAATTGCTAGTTGAAGCGGATTGGTGTCTTGAAACTCATCGACAAGGACAAGGTCAAATTCCGACTTTAGGCTCGGAGCGAGTTCTTCGTTCTCTAGGAGCTGCAGCAACAGAACTTCGAGGTCAGTGAAGTCAACCAACCCACGCTCCTGCTTATAGGTAAGGTAACGCTGCCCAAGTTCAACGGTTCGTTGTCCAATCTGGTTGGAAAACGCGCGGATATGTTCATGAAGTTCGGGGTGGCTCCGAACACGAGCCGCTTCCTGGCGAAGTGGGTTTAGCAGAACATCTGCACCAGAGCGTTTCCCGGCAGTGATCGACAACGCGAGAACGTGGCACTTCCAAGTGTGAGAACGCTGTGCGGCGAGGCGTCGAAGCTGCTGTGCTGCTTTTTGTGTTGTTTGCGTCGAATCATTGGTCAGGGCTTCTATCTGCTGCAGGGCATCGTTAACCAGTTCATAAAGTCGGTCAAACGTTACCCCGTCATCGTCTACATCAGCAGCCACCAGTTGACAAAGCCGATCGGCACTCAATGCGAGGTGTTGTCGAAATTCGTCGTCGCTGATTCGATTGCCGCGCTGTAGCGCGAGTAGATCTAGAATGAGCCGGGTCACGCCATCGAGTGACAGCGAATCTGCCAGGCTGTATAGATCCTCCCAGTCTTGCTCAGCCATTTCGCCCAACAGGTTATTCAGTGCCCGGTCACTGCCGTACTCGTCCAAAACGGTGAGCCTCGGAGAAAGCCCCATCGCGATCGCGTAACGGGTGATGAGTTGGTGAGCGACGCTATGGACAGTACCGATGGCGGCGAGCTCCAGGCGGTCGGCTCTGAAATGGGCAGTGGCAGGCTCCGTGCCATCGCTTCGCAGTAGCCGGGCTTGGACTCGCCCTTTGAGTTGGACAGCGGCTTTTCGAGTAAAAGTTGTCGCCAGGATTCGAGCGGGGTCAAGGCCTTCCTCGACAGCGGCGGCGACAATGTTGCAGAGGTCGGTGGTCTTTCCGGAGCCTGCACCAGCTCGGACGACCTCCAGGATTCCGCTCATGTTAGCCTCCGAAGTCCGCAAAGGGTCGGATAGTCGCAGTAGCGACATGCCTCCTGGAGTTCATCCTGTCCAAGATTGGCAGTTAGGGTGATTTCAGCACCGTTCGGCCAGGAATCGGGCGTTTGAAGAGGCCGAGCAGGAATATCAGCATCGCCATCGAGCCAGTCATTCGCATGTTCGATTGCCGCTGCAAATTGTGACCACACGGTTTGGATGTCCGCCCCATCGACAACTGAACACGCGGTGCCGCCATCCAGAGCACTACCGCGCGGCGTGAATAACTGTCCTTCAGCCAATACCAGATACGCGACAGCCGGATAGGAACCGTTGGCTGCTGAAGTCTGTGCGCGGGCGTGTGCGTAAGTCGCAAGCTGCACCGCACGCCCGTCAACCAATAAGCGGCGATACTTGTCGTGACCAGCGTACTTAAAGTCGACGATGGCTTCTTTACCATCTTGCCGGGCCGCGAGACAGTCGATCCTGCCAGTTAATTGTTTACCAAGTGCTTCTGCCCGAACCTCAGTTTCGATGCCAGCGATGCGATAGCCCCCAGCGGATAGAGCGTCGACGAGTGTCTCCGTCGCGCGGCACAACTCGTGCCGTAAGCGACGTTGTTCGCTAGCCATGTTTGGCTGTGCAAGTGGAGCGGCGTCGAGTGACAAGCGTGCATCGAACTCAGCGGCGACAGTTTTCACAGCGTCGCTCGATGTGGGCAATTCGCCCCCATCCCCAAAAACTCGCTGCAGGATACTATGACAAAAGGAACCTTTGAGAAGGAAACTGTTTGGCAGCTGAGCGATGACGCTGGGGTAAAGCCGGGCCTGATATGTCAGGGTCCATTTGACAGGGCAGGTCAGGCGGGTCTGAAGTTCTGACGCGGACGACGTCGCGCGGTCCCGAAGTATGCCCTCGGGGACATGCCAGAGTAATCGTTCCTTGGGAGGAGGCTCAATTGTGTGTGACGACAGCAGCACATCGAATGGCAATACAGTTGCAAAGTTCTCTGCCGCAACGACATCTTCAAGCCGAATCGGTTCGTTTGCATCGCCCAACGCGTTTCGGATGGCGAGCCATAGTGGGTGCCAGCGGCGTGTAGTGTCCGTAGGCAAAAGTACGGCAAGCAGGGAGTCATCGACAAGCGCCAAGCCTTTGGCTTCGGCACGGCGGAGGGAGGCGACACTCTTACTGCCGTCGTCGAGCTCGATGCCTGCCTCAGTCAAAAGAGTTCGGTCGAAGTGCGACCAGGGAGATAGCGTAGCGTCGGCAGTTCCCAATCCGAGCCAGACAAGTCGTTTGCAGGGCGAAATGATCTCGGCAAGTGACCGGACACGCATCGGACCCAGTGCATGTTCGGCGGCGGAGGTCGCCTCGACACCGCCGCCGAGTGTTTCTTCGAGCAACCGTGATAACTGGGGCTCGCTTATTTCTGAGCCTTGAATCTCTACGAGTTCTCCAAGAACTGAGGCGTGGTGAGCAGCGGCCTGCAAAGCAAGGATTAGTTCCTCGCGCTCACTCGGGTCGTCGAGCATCTTCTGGACGCGACCCGCTGCCCATTGAGCAACCAAACTACACCGTCCGCGCACATCCGATGTAGGAGCGAGACTGCCTCTTGTGATGCGGCTATTCAAGAGCCACGCGTCGATTCGTTGTTTGAGCGTCCCTTCGGGGTCATTTTCCGGAGCCACCAAGGAAGTGAGCGCTTCCTGCCATGCCTGGCTTCCAAGACCAGGTTGATCCGTCAGGCTGTCTGCCAATCGATAAGCAGCGCCCTTCGGGATAGGACAGACGGGAAGTGTCAAAAAGTCGAGAAGAACCTGTGGGTCAACGGGTTCCCACAAAAGATTTAGGAGGATCGGCAGCACCTGCATTACTGGGTGCGCGGGCGAGAGCCTTGATGAGCCCATCGTGGGCAGACCATGTCGACGGAGGCAGGCATCCAAACGCATCGCCAGTGAGTCGTCTTCGCAATAGACAATTGTACGAGGCAGTGATTCACAATCTCGGGCGAGCGCGTGGGCAATGTATTCACAGGCTGTGGTCTCGCTCCGGGTGGACAAATAGCGAAATGACGTATCAGGGACGATTGGACCGTTGGACCTGCCGCGGACAACATCTTGTGCAGTCCTTAGTGCCGAGCCATCGGATGCGCAGGACCGGTATTCTTCCGCGTTCTCTATTGAGAGCCGATCCAGTACAGATCGCCAAAGTGAAGGCCAAGCATCGAGTGGGTCCGACAGGATGCAACGGTGCGGCGGCAATGTTTGACCGTCAGAGAGCGCGGCGAGAATACGGGCGAGTCGCTGCGGTTCGCCCGCATGAGTAAACGTATGCCCTTCGGCGGCACGGGCCATATCACGAACAAGAGGTGGGCACGACGGGTCCTCCAGTTCATTCCATCCGGCAAGAGTGAGTTCGTCGCGAAGCCCAAGTAGGCGGACCCCAGTAGCCCAGCGGTCCGAGGCGAGGCTCCGTGAAAACGACGCGTCTGAGCATCGTTCGAGGGCGTTTATGTATTCCGTGGCTCGCGACGAGGCATCGGTCCGGAGGGACTGCAAACCAAGTTGTGTCTCGATCCAATTCAGGAGAGTTTCTGGACCGCCATAAGTGGCATTCAGTCGACATTCGCCTACTCGTGGCGGTAGCCAACCGGGGGTTAGCCTGATGAATAGCTCAGCGTGAGGCACCATGAGAATTGCTCCTGAACCTCGGGGATTATGCCACATCAGCCGGCGAGAAGGAAGCAATTGCTGTGCAGCGCGACCGTAAGCTAGCCGCTTTGATGAGCGGTGAGGCTTCGTCTTGCTTGAGCCTGCGGTTCGGTTTCCCAGTTTTGGGTGCCCTACGTGGCCAGAATCTAAGTGTCGCAAAGCCAACGACAGATCGCTTCTCCTAACCATCGAGCTGCCTCAACACCTCAGCGCAACGCCGGCAATTCTGAATGGAGTTGTGAGAAACGAGATGTCGTTCGGACTTTGGAGCGACCGGGTAGAGGTCGCTTAATGACTTTCTTGCGTACTCGCCAAAAGTTTGATCGAGGAACTTGCCGCTCCAATTCGTCGCGGGTGAACGGTAACTTGACCGGAGTCGTGCGTTCACCCAAATATGGAGTGCGCGCCTCGATGATTCCTTCCTTAAGGCGACCACAGCCCGGCTTCCTGGGATCTGGCTCAAAAACCAGCGTGACTTGCGAGAGTAAACGCTGAAGGGTGTGATGGAGTAGCGCGCGATCCCCCGACTTCAATCCGAAACGCAGGCATCGAATCTCCGACATAATCGTCTTTACGCTTGCCTCGATGTTCGCCGGTGAACCCTGGTCAATCGCCGCGATCTGCGAATGCGTTTCCAGCAGTTCGTGCTGCCAACTGTCGAGTCTTGCGGTCGCCGCTTGCAGATCCGTTCGTTTGGCTAACAGAAGGTTTTCGGCACCCTTTTCAATCTTTCGTGCAAGTTGATCCGCACGTCTTTGCAATTTGTCTCTCGATTTGGGAGCATACTTGCCACCAAGATCGTCGCAGAGCTGCTTCCGAAGTGTTTGTTCAAAGCCATCGCCGATAAGGTCGTTGAGCCTGGAGACGACGAACTCGCGGATTTGTGCCTCACTGGCGGTTCGATGCTTGCAGAGTTGTCCGCCGTTCCGGATCGGAGTCGGACAGAGAATGATCCAATACCGATACTCCGATCCGTTGTATTGAAATCGCCGAACTCGGTGTGTCATTTTCGAGCCGCAGTGTCCGCAACGCAGCAGTCCGGTTAGCGGAAGCCCGGGACACTGATAATTGCGACCACGTCTCTGTTTGATGCGCGACTGAGCTTGAACGAATGTTCGTCGCGATACAATCGCGGGGTGGGCATTCGGAATGACAACCCATTCTTCCGGCGGATTCATACAGGCATTCGTCGTTCGCTCACCATGCTTTTTGCATCGTATTTTTTCTGTGACGACTTCAGTTCCGACGATCGAAAAGTATTTTCCTGAGTGCCTGCGATTCCACACCTGATCGCCAACATACACCGGGTTGCGCAAGATATTCCGAATCGTGATGAGGTACCATGCCTTCCGACCAGGAGAGGGAATACCACGCTGGTTCAAGTCACTGGCAATCGACAGCGCGGACTTGCCTCGCGCATACTCGGCGAAGATTCGCTTGACGACCACGCTCTCGGTTTTGCTCGGTACAATCTTTGCTGTCCAGTCCGGCGGCGTTCTGAAGAACTCATGCCGGAGGACGCGCCTGTGGAATTTACCTCGATCATCAACAATTATTCGATCGTAGCCATACGGTGGTAGTCCTCCGACGAATCCAATCCGTTTTGCTGCCTCAAGGCGACCGCGTGTCGTGTTGCGCGCCAGATCAAGGAGGAACGCGTTCTTGCCTTCTTGCTGTATTGTGTAAACGATTCTTCCGGCTGCCTCGGTCCAATCGATTTCCCCTTCGGCAACGGTAACCAGGCAAACTCCGGCTCGACGCAGGGGCGTCACCCATTCACCCGCTTCAAGGGAATCAAATCGCCCGAAGCGGTCTTGGGACCAGCATAGAATCCACTTGAAGTCCCCCTTGGAACTTGCGTCTGCGACCATTTGACGGAAAGACTTGCGGCGCTTGATGTCGTCTCCGGAGATGCCAAGGTCTTCATACCATCGCACGATGGTAAGATTTCGCTTCGCCGCTAGAGCCAAGATCTGAGAACGCTGCTGCGATGGACTTCGGTCTTGGTCGTCGCTCGACATGCGAATGTAAGCGACGGCGAGATGGTTGAGTGCCGGTGCCATGGTCAAACCTCCAGGACTGAGTGTTTGTGAGCCCTGGAAGTTGAACCTATCGGTGCGGATTCGTTGGTTCAAGCAATCTGCGCGCCCGCGGCGGCTCGAATGACGCCTTACCGAGCCGTGGCTTGCAACGGTCGTGCTGCGAGAATGTCAGCGGCGGTCGCGAAAGGGGCGACAACGCTGTTGATTGAAAGCACTGGTATCGTGAGCTCGGGTATACACCTGCGTGGTTCACTTCGCGGCGTAAATGGACAGGCGCCGACAGGATCCAAACACGGCAAAGAGGGTCAGCCCGATGGTAGCTAGCGCCGCGCCCGTCGGCTCGGGAATTGAATAGACATAGGCGGCACCAGCATTCGTGCCGGCTAGAGTATCGGCAAGCCTTGCACCAACGACTGCGCGAGTGCCTGTCACGGCTACAGCTTCGCCGAACGCATCGTTCGATGTCGCGTCACTTGCCGTGACCATCGCCGTATTCTGCCAACTGCCGTCAACTAGATCGAAAACAAATGCCGCACCTTTACTTCCCGTGGCAGTTGTATATACGGGACTGCCAATGATCGCCCTGTCCCCATCGAGTGCGACCGAAAACCCAAAATTGTCGTCTGCATTGACGATCGGTTCGATCAATTTGGCGGTTTCCGTCCAGATGCCGTTGAGTTTGTCAAAAATGTAGGCGGCTCCAGCCCGCTGACCACCGGGCAGAGAAGCGTCAGGGGCACCGATGATCATGCGGTCCCCCGACATCGCCACGGAATAGCCGAACCGATCATCGAAGCCGGCATCGGATGCGGTAAGACGGGCAGTTTGATCCCAGGAGGTGGCGTGCTCGTCAAAAACGTAGACGGCACCATTGCGGTAGCTGTTGGGTAGACTGAGGTACGGTGCGCCAATGACCGCCTCACCAATCAATTGCGCGGCACTGAAGCCGAACTCCGCATCCGACTGAGGATCCAACGGCGTCAGTTTAGCGGACTGTAGCCAATTTCCGTTGGAATCCCGATCGAAGACGTAGGCGGAGCCAGCATCCGAAAAGGTTGAATAGTCATCTTTCGTTGCACCGACAACGACCCGATTACCGAGCAGACTAACGGCGGCTCCGAAACTGTCCGACGCCATGGCGTCCTGTGCGGAAAGTCGTGCCGATTGGGTCCACGAACTGCCGACCGCGTCATAGACGTACGCCGAGCCGGCATATTGCAAGCCAGGGCGACTGGCATCCCGGGCACCGACGACCGCGCGGTTGTTGTCTAAGGAGACGGCTCCGCCGAAATTCGCAAATTGGGTTCCATCGTTGGCTGCGAGAGTGGCTACTCGGTTCCAGCTTCCAGCAGAACGCTCGTAAATATAGGCAGCCCCGGAATCAGCCACGACGCCGTCACCCTGTAAGGCACCGACTAGGATCCGATCTCCTTGCGCCGCCACCGTAGCCCCGAACTGCGCACTGTCCGTGCCATACGAGATTTGCGCCTCTTGATTCCAGGAAACCGGATCCGCCAAGATCCGTGAGGACTGAATCAGTCCAATGACGAAGATAAGCAATGTTGGTCTGATACGAAGGTCGATGCGATTCACTAGCTTCTCCCGAGTTAGTCAACACGACATCGGTTGCCGACGCCGAAACGATACCACGAGGCTGCGGCGTCATGCAAGGAAGTGCCCGGTGGATACTGGTCCACTTTGACCGACGGGATGCAGAGAACCTGTGTGGTATCGAGGCATCTCCGGTCGGCTGAGTCCCGATCATTTCGCGCCGCGGCGCCTCAGAGTCTACTCACAGGCAGCTCAATCTGGGTTGTGATTCAACGACCCAGCGACGAGTGCCCACAAATCGCTTCGAAATCCAACGTATCTTCGATTTCCCGTCAGTGCGTGCTGCGTTTGGCTCCCGCCAAAAAAGGCAGGATTCAGGCGATTTCGAGCGAGCATCTATGGAATCGCCTTCGACTCGGAAAGACGTTGATGCATACCAAGCAGGCGACGAAGTCGATCCGTTATTTTCGTGGTCTTTGGGATTTTGAAAAACTTGTTTTTCAAAATGATCCGATAGGGCGCCAGAGATGCAGGCGCCGAAAACAGTGCGCGGGCAAAACCCAGGACAGTTCAGCGATTCCGTCGCTTTGAACCGGTCGCGGACCAACTCGGATCTTGACTGTCGAGGTTCTTTCTTCTCACTCGCCCTTGGAACGATTTCTTCGCGCCGGGAAAGAATTTCCTGTCGTCACAATGAAAATATGATGCTCTTCTGCATAGATACCGTGGAGGTGATAAATGACCAAACAATTTTATTCGCTCGGCGACGTGGCAGAGTTGCTGCGCGTTGCGCCCTACAAGATCCATTATCTTCTGGCTACGGGGCAGGTTCCGGAGCCTCGGCTGCGAGTTGGTAGCCGTAGAGTCTGGACTGCCGAGGAGATCGTGCCGATTTCAGAGAAGCTCAAGCTCACGATGGACAGAGCCAGTAACAATGACGATACACCTCAGTGAGCATTTGCATCGGTGGAGTGTTGCAGTTTTGGAAACTGGTTTTTGAAAATCGCAAAACAAACCGTCGCGCGCAAAAAGTTGGTGTTGCATGCGACTTCGACTCATGCTAAAGTAACCGCAACGTTGAAAGAACTTTCTCTCTACTGAGTGTCCGCTCTCTCGGACGCCCCCATCCTCTCGCTCGAGTGCTGGGATGCCCACCGCAGTCTTCGTTGGACTGCATTTTGTGGGCGAACTTTCAGAACAACTACGCCGCGGCGATGCGCCGTCGGCGTCTAAGGAATACGAATTATGACTGATACGTTTTTGGAAAAGTTACGAAGTGTGGCAGCTCCCATTTCATTTGAGGTGTGGGAAAAGCGAGAAAAGGAGCGTGCTGCGATGCGAGCTGCGGAATTACGGCGTCGCCTGGAAAATCCTGCTCGCCTAGAAGTGCTCAAACGAGCCAGGGCGCTTGTGTGGAATGAGCAAGAGATTGCGCTCGACGAAATTGAGGGCGGAGAGCCAGTGCTCGACACCGCAGGCGCTTACCAACTGGGCAGTGCAAGCCTGACGGTCAATTCACGGGGGGCAGTTTGTCTGAACAGCCGGAATCTGTTTATCGCAGACATCGACGGTGATTTGGACGACGGGGCGCTGCTGGGCAAATACTCGTGGATGAGTCCTTTAGAGTGCATTTTTGAGAGCTTGTCGATCTTGGATGAGCTTGCTGGCAGCGATTTCAAACCGCAATCCTATCGTATCTACACGACGTACGCAGGCTATCGGGTCATCTGCACCAGCAAGCCCATTGAGGTCAATACGCTCAGCCTGTCGCTGCTTCGGTTCTTGTGGTCGGACCCGCGCTATGCCGTCATGTGCGAGAGAGACCGAAACTTTCGAGCACGATTGACACCGAAAGCCCACAGAGTACTGAAAACGGACGAAGATGTTTGCGCAATTCCTGCGATGCGATCCGTATATGACTCCATCGACGACTGGTTCGTCTGTGAAAGGGTTGGCTGGTTTCGGGACGGTTTCGGCTGGTACGAGAATGCGGACGACGAGGTCATTCATCCTGACTTGGTGGAACAGCTCCGAGTGCATGACGATCTGTGCCTGGAAGTCAAAGAAGTCTCGAAGCAAGCGTAACAGCAATGGCTGCACTGGTGGGAGGCTCGCTCGTCGCGGGTCGTCCCACGGTGCGGCTCGTTTAAAGAATACTAGATAAGTGCTGTGCGGCGATGTGCCACACGCAAGTAAGGGGATTGGAAGATGAAACGTGTCGTAATAAAGCAGGTGGGAGTATCGGAGGTGGAATACATCAGGGAGTTTGTCGTCGAGGTTCCCGATGACTGTCCTGAGGAATTGATTGAGTGTGTGCGGCTCGAAGACCTGAAGCTGGACAGGGAGACAAATTGGGTGACACGCGAGGAATTCCACATCACGCCGATCCGGCACTTTGTGTCGCACGCCGCCGAGCCAAATTCAGTCTTGCCAGTGGTTGATTTGGCGGAGGAACTGGAGCGTGTTCGGTGCTGCAATCACGAGTTCGAAACATACCTTGACGGATGCTGGTTGATGGTCGGGTGCGAGCATTGCGGTCTGCAAAGTGCAGTGGACGATCCAAGTGCAAGCGAATTGGGGGAAGCAGTTATCGGTCCGTACGTCTGGGAGGATCTGTCGCGGGTCACCATCGTTACGACGTTATCCGGTAGCCATGACGCGGAGTCTCGTTCCACTGTGGGCGACTCGGACGAGCAAGCCAGGAGTGAAGGAGCCGCCAATGCCAACGGTTGATTACCAGGCGCCGTCATCGCCACTGAAATGGCATGGAGGCAAGCACTATCTCGCGAAGAAGATCATCGCTCTGATGCCGCCCCACTTGTGCTACGTCGAACCCTATGCCGGCAGTCTTGCCGTACTGCTGGAGCGCGATCCGAATCGTGATTGGCTCGACGATGGAGAGCCCTTGCCGTCGTATCAAAAGGGATGCAGCGAGGTGGTCAACGACCTGCATCGCGAGTTGATGAACTCCTGGACTGTGCTTCAGGATCCACATTCATTCCGTAGGTTCGAAAGGATCATCCAGGCAGTGCCATTCTCTAAAGCAATGTGGCACATCGCAGCGAAGTTGAGCTGTGACGCCGACATTGTTTTACGCGCGGTCGGGTTCTTCATCCGCTGTCGTCAATCTCGGGCAGGGTCGTTCCAGAATTTTGCTCCACTGAGCCGAAACCGAACTCGGCGCGGCATGAACGAGCAAGCCAGTGCATGGCTGACGTGCGTGGAAGGTCTGTCTGAGGTGTACGCACGCCTGAAACGGGTTGTAATTCTCAATCGTGATGCAGTGGAAGTAGTCAAGCAGCAGGATGGCGACAAGACGTTGTTCTACTTGGATCCGCCATACCTATTCGAGACGCGCACAAGCACGGGTGTATACCAACACGAAATGTCTGAGGAGCAACACCGAGAGTTATTGGAGGCTCTCGCCGGCTGCCAAGGCAAGTTCTTACTCTCGGGCTATCCGTCCGATCTCTACGATCAGGCTGCAAGAACGCACGGCTGGCATCATGTGGATTTCGAACTGCCGAACCACGCCAGCGGAAAAGCGGACAAGCCGCGTATGACTGAGCGGGTCTGGATGAACTTTGAACCGGCAGATGGGATGTAACAGATCGTGACACGATGGCTCGACTTCGGTGGTGTGCTCGTCGTGGGCTACCGAACGAGCCGTTAAATGTTTGGAGCATTGAAATGAGGAAATGATGATGAAAAGGGTTTTGATCGAGCAATTTGGAGAGGAAGGATTACGCCTCTGTCGGCGTTTCTATGTTGAAATCCCCGACGACATGGATGTCGAAGAACTTGAGAATTACAGCGTGTGCAATTATCTTGAAGAACTTGCCGATGAGGAAAACGTGCCTTGGGAGGTCGATTATTCTGATGGTGTTGTCGCCGACGAATGCAACGTGGTCGAGCCTGAATCTGAAATTGAACGGTTCAAAGTGTATCCATTGGTGAAGGTCACGTCGGACGGACTGGATGCCGCGAAGAATCAGGAGTGGGTCGCCGTTGATTCAAAATCGCAATACGTGCTCCAAGACCAATCTGGGCACGTGATCACCACTGGGACTAAAGAAGGGGTTGTAGCTCATCTGCGCGACCGCGTGCCCAACGGGTTCTATCGGATCATCAGTCCGAATGGCGTTTGGCACTATCGCCGGCAGGACGATGAAATCGTTCCCGATTGGGACGTGCTGACGATTGAGGCGGGGACAGATTGGCCGTGCGAGTGAATCAGTTCCGCCCATTCAATCGCAGCCGATTTGCCCACGGTGCTGAAGCGACAACGGTGGCGACAAGCAAGGGCGCACATTCACGGTTTCGACTTCTTGTCCCTACTGGTTCACGATCCAAAAGCTCACGCCAGCCGAAAAGACGCGGGCATCATACCACACGCATGAGTACGCGTTGGATCCGCCGAGTGCAGGACTTCGCCCCAACGAATGCGACAAGGCGGAGCGATGACTCGAAAACGTCCAGTGCGCGACTTGAGTATATCAATGCCCTGGGCTTGTCCTGCATGGTTTGTAAGGCAGGAAACGACATCCTCCAACTACCAAGTGTTGACACGGTTGCCCGAATGACTTCGCGGCTGATGACCAACGACCCGGCCTGCGCATGCCCAAGTTCACCGGCAATTTTCCGACACAGTGTCGAATCGAGTCAAAATAGGTAAGCCTTCAATGCCGTCCATTCGACATTTCCCGCCATCGGCACGGCCACTCGCCCCACACCCGCCCCCCTCCAACCGTCAATTCCCCAAGAAAAGATCCGCCTTCGATGAGGGACTCTCCCCAGCAATCTCGCATACGGCAGTAGGAACGCAAAAAAACAGGACGCTGGGGAGCAAACCAATGAAAAGGATTCAAATTGCGCTGGCGATGGGACTGGTGGTCGTACTAAGCACCAGTTCGGCTGCCGCTGGGACGGATCGGATTGCCACACTGGAAAAGAGGGTCGAGCGGGCGACCGACATGCTCCGAAAGCAGCTGGATTTCCAAACTCGTGCTGCCTTTGACCATTCGGGCGAGCTGCCCACCTCGGACGAGTTCCTTGCCAAAATCGAGCCGGCGATTAAGAACTTCGAGGTGATTCTCGCGGGCATCGACAAATGCCGTCAGGTACTGGAGCGAAAGGGTTTGTCAGCCGATCATCCCGAGATGCACCGCCTAAACACTGTGGAGCGTAAGGTCACGCGCGTGTTGGGCGGGCGGAACCGGTTTGTTACTGGAGCCAGGTGGTCGGGGACGATGGACACCAAGGTCGGAGCCGTGCAGGTCGAGTTGCACATCACCAAAGCTCGAAAACTTGGCTTCGAGGGAGAACTGATCGAGATCGGTCGTTTCGGCAGACCGGCGCGGGTCAAGGTGAGTGGAGAATATCAAGGCTGCCAGATCGAAATGCAAACCGGCAACATGATCATCGGCGAGGCACGGAGCCGCAAATACAGCGGATACGTATTCCGTGATCGCCTGTCCGCCCAGGTCGCGACCATGGACCAAGGAAGCAAAGGACCGAAACCCGGCTTCGCTAAGCTCGAGCTCAACATGTCTGAATCGCTAACTTCGAAGTAGCGATCCTTCGGGTTCCGCATTTTTGGCTCATCCAAAATGCATTCTGCAGTCCATCGCGAAAACTTCAATCGGTCGCCGAGTTGACATTAGAATGGGCGGTCATGAACCCCTCGATTCGCAGGCGGCTTGCCGTATGTCAGAAGTAACGCAACTACTGCTTCAGATCGAACAAGGCAACGCCTTGGCGGCGGATCAGTTGTTGCCGCTGGTGTACGGTGAATTGAGACGGCTGGCTGCGCGGAAACTGTCCCAAGAGCGACCGGGACAAACCCTCGATGCGACCGGCTTGGTACATGAAGCCTATTTGAAGCTGGCTGGTGGAGACAATCACCATTCGTGGCAAGGTCGCAACCATTTCTTTGCTGCGGCGGCAGAAGCCATGCGGCGCATCTTGGTCGATAAAGCCCGTCGCCGAAATGCATACAAGCATGGCGGTGGACGAAAGCGCGTGGACTTGGAAGCCGCCTGCTCGCTTGCCGACGATGCTCCCGCCACGGACCTGCTCGCCCTCGACGAAGCACTGGATCGGCTGGCTTCCCGAGCACCTGCCAAGGCGGAGCTGGTCAAGCTGCGTTACTTTGCTGGGTTCACCACGCGCGAAGCTGCCGAAGCCCTGGGAATCTCGGTCGCTACCGCGGAGCGGCACTGGGCTTATGCCCGCAGTTGGCTGTATGCCGAATTGAACGACGACCTTGGAGTAATCACAGAGAACTGACCCATGTCCGATCCTTCCCGTGTTGAAGATGTTTTCTGTGCCGCGCTCGAGAAGCATACGGCGGAAGAACGGACTGCCTATCTAAACGAAGTTTGCGCCGATTCACCCGAACTGCGTCAGGCGGCCGAAAGGCTGTTGGCAGCCCACGCTAAAGCTGGTGATTTCTTGGAACTGCCGCCGAGCGGGCTCCTTCCGACCGCGGGTGTTTCGCCAGTTGGGAACGGCGAGGGTGCGAGCGACGATACGACCGACCTGGCGGGCACCACAATCGGACCCTACAAGCTGCTGGAACTCATCGGCGAAGGCGGGATGGGCGCCGTCTATATGGCCGAGCAGCAGGAGCCATTGCGGAGGCGTGTCGCGCTCAAGGTGATCAAGCCGGGACTCGATACCAAGCAGGTGGTCGCTCGGTTTGAAGCCGAACGTCAGGCTCTGGCCATGATGGACCACCCCAACATCGCCCGAGTCTACGACGCTGGTACGACCGACTCGGGACGACCGTTTTTCGTGATGGAACTGGTCCGTGGTGTGCCTATTACTGAATACTGTGATTTGAACCAGCTTTCGCTGCGCGACCGTCTGGACTTGTTCGCCCAGGTCTGTCATGCCGTTCAGCACGCTCATCAAAAGGGCATTATCCATCGCGACATCAAGCCGTCGAATGTGCTGGTGACGCTCAACGATGGCAAGCCAGTACCCAAGGTCATCGATTTTGGCGTCGCCAAGGCAATCAACCAGCAGCTCACCGAGAAGACGCTCTTCACGAACTTCGCGGCGATGGTTGGGACCCCGCTGTACATGAGTCCCGAACAAGCCGAGATGAGCAGCCTGGATGTTGATACAAGAACCGACATCTACTCACTGGGCGTGCTGCTCTACGAATTGCTGACTGGCACAACGCCTTTCGACCGGGAACGGTTTCGAAAAGCCACGTTTGATGAGATTCGACGAATCATCCGCGAGGAAGAGCCCGTTCGTCCTAGCACGATGATAAGCACGCTGGGGGAAACTCGCACTGCTGTAGCAACGCATCGCCAAGCCGATCCCAATCGCCTGAGCCAGTTCATCCGCGGCGACCTGGACTGGATCGTCATGAAGACGCTGGAAAAGGACCGCAGCCGCCGCTACGAAACCGCCAACAGCCTCGCCAGCGATATCAGCCGTTACCTGACCGACCAACCCGTGGAAGCTGGTCCGCCATCGGCTGCCTACCGCTTCCGTAAGTTCGCCCGACGAAATCGCGGGGCACTTGTGACTGCTTCGCTGCTCATTGCTGCTCTAGTTCTCGGTACGGTCGTCAGCAGTTGGCAGGCGATTCGGGCCACGAGGGCAGAACGGCGAGCGGATGAACAGGCGGCGATAGCTGAAGCTAACGCTCGGGCTGCCTTAGCCCAAAAAGAGCGCGCCGACACAAAGGCCAAAGAATCTGAGATAAATGCCGAAGCCGCTCTAAAGGAAAAGGAGCGCGCCGACTTGAAGGCAGCTGAGGCCGAAGCAAACGCTCGCCAGACAGCTGAGGCACGCGACCGCGCGGCAGAGGAGGCCAAGCACGCAAAACTGGAAATGGAAAAGTCGCGGCAAGTGGCGGCATTTCTGGCTCATATGTTCGAGGAGTCAGCACCTTTAAAGATAGCAGGAACGCGGTTTGGCATTGACCAGTCGTCCTCCAGCACAGCTATCGCAGCTCGGCAGATTTTGGACCGTGGAGCGCAGAGGGTAACTGATGAGTTAAGAGATCAACCCCTTGTGCAGGCTTCGCTCAAGACAACCATCGGCGATGTCTACTGGGCGCTTGGAGCGTTTGATCGAGCTGCGACTCTATGGGAAGAAGCGTATGAGTTGCGCCGAAGGGAATTGCCGCGAGAACATTTAGATATGGCGACCAGCTTGCAGAGTCTCGCGGTGCTTCGATTTAGCCAATATAGATTTACGGAGGCCGCTGAACTTGCTGAAGAGGCATTGACAATTCGCCGAAAGCTACTCGACGACGATGATCCACTGGTGGACGAGTCAAGGTTGTCATTGGCCACGATCCTAGGAATCGGCGCGCCCCACGGACCCTTGAAAGATTCTCCCCGAGCAGTGGCTCTTTGTCGAGAATCCGTGGACTGGCATCGCAATTATTATGGTCCAAAGCATCCGCAAACGGCGTTGGCGATGCTAGGGCTAGCTGGCACGCTGCTGAATTGCTACCCGGACAGCCCGGAGCCAGAGCAGGAGGCAACTAAACTCATCCTCACGGCAAATCCGATTCTGCTAAAAGATCCTGCCACCAGGATTATGGGACTGACGATTTCTAAATTCCAAAATGCTGTCATCGCAACGAGACTCGGCAACAGCAAGACAGCCGTCGCCTCGTTAGACGAAGCGGTGAAATTGCTACGTGAAGCCGCCCCAACCGACCATCCGTTTACGATCACAATTCTGCGGTTAAGCGGTCAAATGTATGCCGCAAATAAGCAGTTCGACACCGCAGAACGGCTTCTTCGAGAAGTTGTCGCAATCGAACGACGAATGAAGCTTGATCTCGACCGCTCAGCACTGGAATTGTCTGGACTCGCAGAATCTATTGACGACGAGCGGCGATCAGACCGACTGTTTGAAGAAGCAGTCGGTTTGATCACGGACACTCTGAATGCCAGTCCCATCAGCCACGACGAGTCTTCGAGATTGATTGCGCGCCTACACTCGATCGTCAATCGATATGCTGCCGTGCTCCTGCAGCGAGATAAATCGGACGAGGCCGAGAAAGCATATCGCGACTTCATGGTAACTGCGCGCGCGAATCACTGTTGGCAAGATGCGGCAGATGCGGCCCTGCGATTAGGGACTCTGTTGCAGCGCAAAGCGAATTGGGACGAAGCTCAGCAAGCGTATCGTGAAGGTATCAAACTGATCGAGGCTGCAGCCGATATTGAACCGAGCGAGCGCGGCGTACTTAAGAATCGATTCCTGCACGCATCTGCAAGCGTCTACGAAGCAGAATCAGACAATGACCAGGCGATACTAGTCTTTCGTCAGGCGTTGCAGGACGCTCGTGACTCTCTGGAACAGGTAATCGCAACGGAGGAGAAAAAGCTTCCCGAAATCTCTGATAGAGAAAAGGAAGTTGCTCGTCAATATGTTCGCACTGTGCTGGCATACGGTGACATTTTACAGAGGCATGGAGAATTGGAGGCGGCCGGCGTCTGCTACAGGGAAGGTCTAGAACTAGATCAGGGCGCGCTTGATCCGGGGGGATTTCTACGCATCAAAGTCAACTTGGCAGAAACGAAGGCTGCTCAAGGCGTCTACGATGAAGCGGAGGCGCTCTACCGATTGTGCGTTGAAGCAGCACATACCCTCCTCTCAACCGATCGCTACGCAGGCACGAGTATAACGTTGCAAGCTCGCTACGGACTCGGCAAATGCCTGGCTGACATGGGCCGCGATGGCGAAGCCGAAGAGATGTTTGTGAAAATACTGGAAGCACGCCGCGACCTTCCTCGCTACTATTCTCTTCCAAATGGTGTCATTCTCAAGCTAGAGACATCGCTGCAGAAACAAGGCAGGTTGAATGAGACTTCTCACATCGTGTTGAAGCTACTTCCAGAGAAGCGAGTTGGACGCACATATTCAGATTGGGCGGAAACATGGAAGGAGTTCGCCGATGCGGTCATCCAATTGGATGGCAACAAGTCAGTCATAAAGTCACTATTCAAGACCGCCCGGTTGGTGTTGGACGAAGCCAAACAGCAGCTTGGCGATAAGCACATCTCTGTGACTACATTGATGGTTGTTATGGGCGAGAGTTATTTGAGGACGGGGGATCTACCTCAGGCCGAGCCGCTATTAAAAGAGGCTTTGGAAACTCGCCAGCAAATACTGCCCTATTCGCACGTTCAGGTTGGTAACGCCGAACGGCTTTGGGGGGCATGCCTGGTCGAGATGAGTCGCTACGACGAGGCCGAAGCATTTCTAACGTCGGCCTATCCAAAACTGGTAGTCGGCTATGGCAAAACGCATTCGCGAACAAAAAATGTGTTGGAACTTCTCTCCCGCATATACAGTGCCACGGAGCAGCTCGACAAAGCTAAGCAAGTGAATGACCTCATGCCACAGGACGAGGTTAGGTAGCCGACCAGCTGACAAGCTAGAGACTTGGTCTGCCGCGACGAGCACTTTGGCCAGTCACCCGCCGACCACCGGCGTCAATCCTTCACGCCACCAAGACTTACGCCCCCATCAAATCACCCCAAACAAACATTTCCTCCAAAAATCTCTAGCCTCGTGAGGGAGTTGGGCTCGTTTTCTCGCATTGAGTTGCAGAGGAGTCGGAGCTTCAACCCACCAAGACCCAATCCCTGGAAGGCACACGATGGCTGCCACAACGAACCTTGACTTCGAATGGATGGAAGCGGCAGTTGACGAACCGTCAGGTGATTCGGCTGAACAAGCCTGCCGAGACGGAAATCAAACGCCCGATTTGGACATCTCCCCGTTCCCGCGGGTGACGAACGCTCACGGAAGACCAACAACCTCGACGCGCCGCCGACCGAAATGCCGCCCGAGGGAAATGACGTTCGTCGGCAGCCTGCTATTTTTCGGGTCTTCGGCGCTGACGGCGCTCGCGTTAGCACTTGTGATTTTCAAATTCGCCGGTCTCGACCCGTTCAATCTGGGCGGTCCATTCAGTCCAAGCCAGCCCACCACGATGCCAACGGCGATGAGCCAAGATTTGGAAGGCTGAACCCACCAAATCCGACACAATGTCGTATCCAGTCAAAATAGAGAAGAAGCCTTCAATGCCGCCCATTCCCCTTCAACCCCAGCCGGTTCGACCAAGGCGTTGATCTCTCAACTCCCCAATCCCTCGCCACTCTAGCAGCCGCCACTTGCCATTCCCCGCCTCCCATTTCGCACTTCGATCCGCATCTCAGCGGCGAACGCCAACGCTTCCCGAGGTGTACGAACCTGTTGGGCGACCAAGCGGCAAACCTCATCTGACAAGTCTGGATTCTGCTGCGCCACGACATGGACGACTTCCCGCCATGCATCTCAGATTCAATTTTCATTTCCTGGGCAAAATCCGATGCCGCCCGAGGCGTCCGAAGATGTTGGGCGACCAAAATGCAAATGTCTGCTGGCAGGTCAGGGATAGTGCTGCGCCACAACCTCGGCGACTTCCTCGACGCTTACGCACATCATGAATTGCGACTGCAATTCGACGTTCTGGCAACGTCCGGCGCATAGGGAGGATTATCACACGCCGAAAACTTAAGAAAACGTTAGCCTTTGACGGGTCGCCCCCTTACTCGCGCAGTGGGTCGTCGACAGCAATCCGTCAGATATCCGAAGACCCTTGAGTACCGCATATGCAGCAACCTATGATCGCACCCATGGAACCTACGTCGCTGAGCCTGCTCGACCGCCTGCGTCGACAGCCGACCCACGATGATTGGACTCGCTTGGTTGCACTCTATCAGCCGTTCGTCGAACGATTCATCCGCCTGGATGCTACGATGGCGGACGATGCTGCCGATATTTGCCAAAACGTGCTGCGCAAGCTTGTCGAGAACATTCCAGACTTTCGACGCGAGCGTGACGGATCGTTTCGTGCGTGGCTCAGGACAATAACGGTCAACGAAGTGAACTACTACTGGCGCCGGCGATATCGGGACGCAGACCTGGGTTTCGGTGATCATTCTGCGCTTGCTGAAGCTTTGCAGGATCCCCGTAGCGAGTTGAGCCGACAGTGGGATCGCGAACATGCGAGCCATGTGCTGCAACGGTTGCAGGAACTCGTGGCCCCCGAATTCTCGCTCAACTCTTGGCGGGCCTTCCGCATGCGCGTCTTCGAGGAAAAATCCACTGCCGAGGTGGCTGAAGCGTTGGGCATCTCAAAAAACGCCGTCGACATCGCTAAGTCACGCGTATTGGCCCGCTTACGTGACGAAGCTGCAGGTCTGATTGGCGATTAATCTCGAGTTTCTGAAAGGTTCCAGTCCGCGCGCATTTCTATATTCTAGTTCGAAGAGCACAGCCGGGCGACAGCCTTTCCCCCCAGCCGGGCGGGACGTTACAATGGTAGCCAATCTAAGCGGCGGAAGGTTCACAGTTCGCCGACAGCATTCCAATCTGACTACTTTGCTTTCACCCGCTCGGTGGACCATGGCACGTCATAGAACGCCGGCCGTTGGACTGCATCCGTGCGAAGCTGATTTGACCGCGTTCGCCGTGGGTCGCTTGAGCGGCCTGCGTGTTGCACTAATCGAGCAGCACGTCAACCTGTGCGAGCGGTGCTCGGCGATAGTTGCCGGATCACCCAGCGACGAGTTCGTCGATCGCTTGCGCCAGGCGGACGGAGGGGAACCCGCAGACTCCCAAACGCACTGGCGGCACACGTCGGCATTCTCCAAGAACGGCGGGCGAATCGATGCAAGCCTCCGTTTGCTGCCCAGCGAACTGCAGCAACATTCGCGGTATGAGTTCCTGCGACTACTTGCGGAAGGCGGAATGGGAGCCGTTTACCTTGCCCGGCATCGCCTAACCGGTAGCTTGCTGGCCATCAAGACGATCAGGCCACAGCTTGGCGCTAACAGCGCGGCAATCGGCCGATTTCTTCGCGAAGCAGCCATTGCCGGCAAGTTGAATCACCCAAATATTGCTCGGGTCTGGGATGCCGAAACGCTCGGCGAGACGGCGATCCTGGTGATGGATTACGTTCCCGGCAAAACACTGGCTCAAATTGTCTCGATAAGGGGCCCGCTCCCCGCCGATGAGGCGTGCCACTATATCCGCCAGATCGCACTGGGGTTGCAGCATGCCAAAGACCAGGCGATCGTGCATCGCGACATCAAACCTCAGAACGTCATCATTTCACGGCCTGACGGAGTCGTGCGAATTTTGGATTTCGGTCTCGGGCGGTTGATCGACGAAGAGCGGACTCGGTTTCGCCTCACGAAGGACGACCAGGTACTCGGCACCCCCGACTACATGTCGCCTGAGCAGGCGAGGGAGGCCAAGTCGGCAGACATTCGCTCCGACATCTACGGTCTGGGCTGCACCTTTTATTTCCTGCTAACCGGTGAACCGCCGTTTGGTGGATCTAGCGCGATTGAAGTGCTCGTGCGCCACGAGACCGAGGCGCCACGATCCGTGCGAACGCTGCGCCGCGACGTGTTAGGCGAAGTGTCGGACCTAGTGGAGCGAATGTTGGCGAAGGATCCAGACCAGCGACCGCAATCGCCGAAAGAGATCGCCTGTCACCTGTCGGACTATATTCGCGCGGATCCGCAAGTGTCGGACAGACGTGGAGCCCTCGTTGGCCGCGTTTTCAACCGCACGTTCGGGCGACAACTGATTCACTGCTAGACTTGCTGGTTGGGATCGTGCTGAGTCCCGCATTTTTGTTGCCGTTATTGACTGCGCTCGTATGCATGTTGCTGCTCCCCTTAATGTGATCTCACAAGGGACTCGGCTATGGAAACCCGCAAGCACTCTCACCCTTCTGCTTTGCAGTTGGCGGCATTGGCGTTGGGTAAACTGGCGCCGGAAAGTCATTCCCGCTTGCAACGGCACGTCAATGACTGCGATTCGTGTGCGGGGTTTGTTGCAGACACACCGCGAGCCGACCTTGTTGCCTTGTTGCGAAATGCCATGAATGCAACTAACATCGCCGACCAATCGACACCTAGCGTTCGCGATGCAGCGACGTCTTCGGGCTTGCCGAACAGGGTTCAGCAGGCCGCAACATCTGCCGACTCGGCTGCGAACGACGCCGGACAAGAGACTCCTTCGATGAGCCGCTCAGTTCAATCGTCGGCTACAGACAACATCGACGACGAGGTGCCCGATGCACTGCGCTCGCAATCGAAATATCGTATCGAACGATTGCTGGGGCGCGGCGGGATGGGCTCGGTTTACCAGGCCTATCACGAACGGATGGACCGCATGGTAGCAATCAAGATCGTCAATTCTGCGCTGGTCTCCCACCCCGAGGCGTTGCAACGGTTCGACCAGGAAGTCAAAGCCGCGGCTAAGCTCGATCATCCGAATGTCGCTCGCGCATACGACGCGGACGAGTTTGACTCGCTTCGCGTTCTCGTGATGGAGTATGTACCGGGCATAAGCTTGGAAAAATTTTTGGCCAACCGCGGGCGGCTCACCGTGGTCGAGGCCTGCCGCCTCATTCGGCAGGCCATGATTGGGCTCGATCACGCCAACGCACGTGGCATGGTCCATCGCGATCTCAAGCCGCAGAACTTGATGCTCACTCCCAACGGCAAGGTCAAGATTCTCGACTTCGGTCTGGCAAAGCTGGCCAGTGAGCGTCATGGTGGAGCAGGGCTGACGCGTGACAACGCGTTGATGGGCACGCCGCACTACCTGGCGCCCGAGCAGGCGCTGGATGCGGCGAAGGCCGATATTCGGGCAGATATCTATAGCCTCGGTTGCACTTTGTATTGCCTGCTAAACGGAGCGCCGCCCTTTCAGGGCGACACGGAAATGAAGGTGCTGTTGGCGCATCAGAACGAGGCGCCTCGGCCGTTGTGCGAGATATGTCCCGACGTGCCGCGCGCGTTGTCCGACCTGGTGGACCGGATGTTGGCCAAGAATCCTGATCATCGTCCTCAAACACCCAGGGAAGTCGCCGAGGCTCTCTTACCATTCGCCAAGGGAGAATTCGCATCGCCGCAGGTAGCGGATCACCCACTCGCATTTCTGGAAGGCGCGTCGCCGAAGGTGGCAACCCCGGGTTCACCGCGGCCAGAAGTGCGGTCGACTTCCCGTCCGAATGGCCTTTGGTTCTGGTCGGGCGGCGCGGCCGTTGCGTTGCTCCTGATGGCATTCGCGGCGTGGAGTCTGGGCGTCTTCACCGTTAAAACGCCCAAGGGCACGATAGTCATCGTGGGCCTGCCCGATGACGTCAATGTACACGTCGACGGCGCCTCGGTCACGCTGGCGCGCAACGGCGAGGAAGTGACGATCTCCGCGGTCCACCAGGGCGAGCATCACCTGAAGTTCGTGGCGCAACGGCAAGGAGATCTGGACATCCGACGCGAAGATCGATGTCGGCGGGCAAGTGCTGCGGGTGAGTTACGATCCGGTCCGCAAGGCGCAGGTCCTAGGTGGAATGTGGAGCATCAATGGAGACGAGCTTTTGCAGACCGCATCGGCGGACGGCTGGCCTGCCGCAATGGCGTTCGGTGACACAACCTGGAAGGACTATAACCTTAGCCTGGAAGTGAAGTCTCTGAGTGGAGGTGACGACGGTCAAGTAATCGTAAGCGTCAACGTCGTCGATGAAAATGACTTTCGGGCGCTGAGTCTTGGAGATCAGAGCCGAGGAGATCATAGGCTAGTACACATACAGCACGGCGCGAGCCGACACCAGCCCCAAGTGCATCCGGGGAAGTTCCTAGAGCGCGATACATGGTACAAGGTGGTAATCGAAGTCCGCGGCACGTGGTGTCGTTGTACACTTGACGGCGAAAAGCTGTTCGAAGATACCGACAATGATTGCGGGCCAGGCCGCATTGCCCTGGCAACGTGGGGTAGCGCAGCTCGCTTCCGCAGAATTGAAGTCAAATCCCCAGACGGCAAAGAACTTTGGAGCGGCCTTCCGTCGGGACTTCCTACGCGTCCACCCCTAGGCGCTCCTCCAGCGGCTGACGGATCCAAAACACAAACTCCTTCCGTTGCGGATCACTCCGAGCCGCCACAGTCCGGGCAGCCGCTGCGCGGCAACGCGCCGGTGGGCAGGCAAGCCGATTCGCCTGGATCGGCTGAGCAACATCGCAGGGAGCCGGCAGGGCAATGGACTCAAGGGCGATTCCCTGAGGTGGTCGAAGTGACCGGAAAATGGACGAAAGATGGTGATGAACTTATGGGCATTGCAGATGGCGATTCTCATCCTTTTCTCCTGTTTGGTGACCCAAAATGGTCAAACTATGATTTCAGCGCGTCGGTGCAAAAACTCAAAGGAGATAAGGCGATTTGGGTTGTGTTTAACGCGCAGGACGCCCGAAACCGCCGCACACTTTTCTTGGGTAGTCGATACAACACGCTCCATGCCACGCACGCAACGGTTCAAGGCCGGCCAGACAGAACGAATTCGAATGCGCAGTGGGCTTCACTTGAAGACGGCACTTGGTACCGTGTTCAACTCCGAGTGCGTGGCGCCAACTGCGAGTACTGGCTCGATGACGTGAAGTTGTTTGATCAGATCGACTCGCAATTTGCCTCCGGTTTGGTTGGTTTCGGCGCGGGGAAGCGCCTCGCGTCAAAGACATCAAGATTACGGCCGAGGACGGCAAGACAATCCTCTGGGAAGGCCTCCCCAAGTTGTCCGGTGAGGTCGAGACCGGCTTCGTTCCGCTCTTTAACGGCAAGGATCTAACCGGCTGGAAGACACACCCGTCGCAGCCGGGCAGGTGGAAGGTCGAAGACGGCATCCTCATCGCCGAAGGGAGTGAACTTTGCTGCCTTTATACCGAGCAGGACGACTTCACCGACGTTCACGTCAGGGCGGAAGCCCGTATTAACGAACAAGGCATCAGCGGCATTCACGTCCGCACGCCCTTTGGTCCCACCCGGCCGACGAGCCGACCGAAGTACACCGGCGGATATGAAGCGGCGATATGTTCTCCCAAGGGTCGCGGCGCGGGCACGCAGACAGGGGGCATTTACGCAGACCGCGTTGTTGCCCAAGTCAACGAACCGCTTGTGCCAAACGGTAAATGGTTCACCATCGAAGAAATCGTGCTGGGCAACGAGATTTACGTAAAGGTCAACGGTCACCAGACTGCGCACTACGTCGACAACGAGAACCTCTACACGAAGGGGCGTATTGCCCTCGAAGTACATGATCCGGAAACCAAAGTCGAATTCCGCAAAATCGAGGTCAAGCGTCTCACGCCCGCGACGCCGGCTGCCGCGGCAGTGTCTCGCGACAAGCCAAGTGAAGCGCCTGCCGCACAGCCGCGGAAAACTCCGCCGGCCGTTGCCGCCAGCCCCGCGGTGAAGAGCATCGATCTCTTGCACCGTATACGGCTGCCGCAAAGTTCAATTCGAGGAGACTGGAAGCACAACAAGCAGGGCATCGAGTTGGAGCAATCGCCCGACGAGGCCAGACTGCGCATCCCGTATAAACCCCAGGGGGAGTATGAGTTGGAGTTGAACATGACACCGAAGGGAAAGAAGGGAGTATTTCGCTTCGTCCTGTGTTACGACAACAAGCCGTTTCATTGCAACTTGCACGGAGACAAAGAATCTCTCGAGACACACATTGGAATATTCCCCGGCCCCCGCCGCCCTGCGTTGGTCTTCTTCAGCCCAGCGGACGTGCTTCTGGACGAAGGGCGATCGCACAAAATCGTAGTCCGCGTAACGCGGGGTCACTTTGGTCTTTCCGTCGACGGCACGAATTGCGCCGGTTATGAACCCGGCAAAGCCTCGGTCGATTTCCCCTCCGACTACTCTGACATGAGCCTGGCTGACCCGGAGCAGTGGCCACTCGAAGCAGGAGAGCTCGGCTTTGGCTCCAACGTGCCGATAGTCGTTCATTCGGTGACGCTCACTCCGCTTGAGGCGAACGAGGATGCCGGTCCCAAACGATCCAGCTAAACGAGGTTCCTTCCATGGACATCGCGACGACTCGACTGGAAAGCGACGACGAAGTGCGGCAGGCGCTGTTGAAATATCGCAAGGCGCCGGGCCCGAAGGTGGCCGCGCAGCGCGAGCCGGCGCCGGCCGACGACTCTCCGCCGCTGTTCCATCCGACGGAGCGGCCTCCGACGCCCACGCTGCTGGTGCTGGATGACGGCGCCGACGATGGCGAGACGGTGCGTATTCGCAAGGATCGGTTCGTCATGGGACGCACCGAGGGTGACTTGTTGATCTCGCACGATGGGCAAATGTCCGGCCGCCATGCCGAGCTGCGCCACACGTTCTCCAAGGAAAAGCACCGCTGGCACTTGGTCGATCTCAAGAGCACCAACGGCACTTTCGTGCGCATTGGCCATGCGCTGCTGGAACACGGACAGGAGTTCATCGTGGGCCGCACGCGACTGCGGTTTGAGCATCCTCGAGTCGAAAACACCGCCGACGGCCAATCAAATCCCGCCGCACAGGGCACGCGGCTGTGGCAGAGCGCCAGCCAGGAGCTCGCGCCGGCCATCGTCGTGGTCAACGTCAACGGCAATGGGCAGCGCGGATAATCAGTCCCAAGGACTTTTGGCTGGGAAAGGACGGCAGCTATTGCCAGTTGGTGCTCTCGGACGATCCATTCGCCAGCGCGCGTCACGCGCGAATTCTGCAAGACAAGGAAGGCCGCTGGAAGCTCGAAAACAACAAGTCACTCAACGGCGTGTGGCTGAGGATCGAGCACTTGGCGCTGGCCCGCACTTGTCGATTCCTGCTGGGCGAGCAGCAGTTTCTGTTCCGACTTCCAAGTTGATCCGAGGATACGTGATGATGACCGAGCGTACTTGGCTTGTTGGCAGCCTGCCCGACTGCGATCTCCGGGTCGAAAGTTCAGTCGTTTCAGGAAAGCATTGCCGGCTGACGGCGCGAGGCGAGGGCTTTTTGCTCGAAGATCTGCATTCCACGAACGGTACGTTTATCGATGACGAACGTATTCACGGGCAGTGCCTTATTTGGCGCGGCGACCGAGTGACTCTCGGCGGGAGCATTCCGTTGCCCTGGCCGGCGCCATCGAGCGCCGTCACGGTCGGTAGAGCGCCGGACAACGACATCGTGATCCCCTACGATGCGGTGTCGGGCCATCACGCCCGGGTCGAACGCGAAGGCGGGCAAACATTCCTGGTCGACCTCAACTCGACCAACGGCACGGCGCTCAATGACCCCATGAACAAGATCACCCGCGCTCCGCTGACGCCGACTGATTTCGTCTTTTTGGGAACCCACCGGATTGCGGCCGTCAACTTACTGGCAGCGTTGCCACCGGAGCGGCCACAACAGCAAACACAACTGGAAGTGGACCAACACCAGGAGTCAACGTCGGAGCAATCAACGGACGATCGGGCCGCGGCAACGGCACTGACCGAGGAGAGTCCCTCCTGGGCGAAGTCGATGCACTCGAGGCGATCGTGGCTGATCGGCATCGCCGCCAGCATTGTTGTTGCGGTGATCATTCTCGGCAGCGCTCAGGCGCTGCACCGCGGCGAAACGACGTCCGCAATAAGTCCGAAGCTCGATGCCTCGACAGTCCGTGTCAATTCGGTTCTCCCGCCGCATCAGCAGAAGAAGGTGCCAGAATCGCCGTCACACAGAGATCGGCCGCGCGACGCTGCAACTTCGGCGCCGGGGCTTGCTGCCGCGAAATCCATGGACACGAGCCAACATGTTGCGGAGCATTCCACTTCGGACAAGTCGACGGCTGTCGGTCGCACGGATGACGTTGCAAGAGCGCCTGCCGAAAGCCCGTCGCACACTAAGAAGTCGCATCCAGAGGACAATGACGTGGAACGAGCCGAAGCCGACCGGCGGCCAGTTCGTGCGACGAGCGACCAGGAGAAGCAAATCGGCAAAACGCAGGACCAGGTCAAGAAAGCGGCATCAGCGCAACTCGAGATTGCCCAGGCCACACCCGTTACGAGCGCCCAGGTGGCTGGGGGGGCCGCCGATGCACCGCCAAAGTTTCCAGTCGGGAAGAAGGTCGACTTGTTGCGTTTGATCGACCCTAAGCGCGACAGCACTGTTATCAAGTGGACTCTTGAGAACAACGAACTGGTGTCACCAAAAGAACCCGATACGTTGCTGCGGATTCCAGTGGTCCCTCCACCGGCCTACCGCCTAACGGTCGCCGGCCAGCGCGACGAAGGCGACGATCTATTCGTCGGCTTGGTTGTAAATGGCCAACAAGTAGTGGTAATGATTGATGCTTGGGGCAAAAGGATCTGTGGCCTGTCATGCGTCAATGAAAAACTCGCTGCCGAAAATGCAACCCGCAGGGACTTTGAAGACATTTTGGGTGACAAGCAAACGTATACGGTTATGTGCGAGGTCTATCCCGGCAGCGTGGTCGTCATGGTGAACGGGATGCCTGCGGTTGAGTGGATCGGTGAAAGCAAAGAGCTATCGCTGCCCCGGTACTTTCGGATCTCGCCAGGTGAAAACCTTTTCTTGGGTGCGAACAACACAGTCCAGCGGATTCGCCAGATCACCCTAGAAGCACTGCCCGAAGCACCAGATGTCAAGGCGGCGCTGGAAAGGGAAGGAATTGTCAAGCTTGCCTACCAGCAGCCGCTGGTTACGCCGAGCGTCGGATGGGATAAGTTCCGCGTTAACTGGATCTTTCCTGACGATTGGCCGTTAGCCATTACGGCCGACACCAAATTATGCAATGAATTCATCTATGCCCACGCACCATCAAAACTGGTCTACGAACTGCCCAAGGGGGGATCTACGGTGCCTCGTCGATTTACGGCAGTGGGGTATTCCATGGACAAACAGCGGTATCGCATTTTTGCATCGGACAAACAAGGGGAGAATTTGCGACTCGTATTCGAGAGTGATCCATGCCGCATTGCCAATATTAACGCGTCGTTTGAGCCAGCCGATCGCTATGTCTTGATGCAAATCGAGGGCAAAGAGGCGCCCGCGTTTTGGCTGCATCCGACGATATTTCGCGCGAAAAGAGCAATTCCGTTGGCTGGTCGCGTGCGAGCCACGCCGGAATGGGTGGAAGTGAAAAACAACAGGAACAACGACCGGCTTGGCGTCAACGCGGTACCGAAGTCGGTCCTCCCACCGCTTGACGTTGACGAGGAGCAGCATTGCGACGAGTTCTTGTTCGCGCATGCCCCTTCGGAAGTCGACTACGAGATACCATCGGGAGCGGTCTCATTTTCTGCAATCGGCTATTGCCTGCGATCAGGGAGCGTTGAATTCCAGGTGCGCGTTGACAATCTGCCCAATCCAATCTTCAGGACCGGCAAAACTGCACTTGTGCCAATCACAGTCGAAATTCCGCGAGGTGCCGAGAAACTGCGGCTCAGCGTCAGCGAGTTGGGAAACGGTAGCAGTGACTGGAGCTTTTGGCTTTATCCACGGTTTCAGCTCGCAACGAAGAAAGCACGTTCAGATAAGCCAACAGACCGCTAACGACCACAAAAAGGCGGACAGCAAAGAAGTGGGACTGCGATTTGTCCCTCTACCTTCGTCGATGGTCGATGCGATGCGAGTGAACTTGCACGTCTGGTCCGATGGCCGGATCACTTCGCTGGACAATGGAGGCCCGACCGAGCAGCAGGCTCATAGTGGCGGTTAGAGAAATACGACGCCCAGCGACAGATCACCGAACCACCTAGATCGAGGTCTTCGTCCGATCCCACACACACTAGCTTCGTTGCGGCTCTCTCATCGCTCCAGCGCACCGAATAGAGGGCACGGAGACGTTGAACTAGCGCGAATCTTTCCACTTCGCGTTGCTCGCGGTTGTTTGTACCGTTTTCGGGTGCGGAAATAAATCGCCATCTACGACAACTACCCTTAATGGGATCTCCTCCAATGCGTGCGAACCGGGCCAAATCGAAGCGGCGCGCCGTCGGCTACGTCCGAATGTCGAGCGAGATGCAAAAGTCGAGTCCAAGACAGCAACGGGATCAAATCAAGAAGCTTGCCCAGCGTCGTGGCTATGAGATCGTCCGGTGGTACGAAGACTTGGCCGTATCTGGCGATGACATCAGACGGCGTGTGGCGTTTCGACGCATGGTGGCTGACGCTGAAAGGAAGTCGTTTGAGACGATCCTGTGCTGGTCACAGGACAGGTTCGGACGATTCGATTCAATCGAGGCGGGAGAATGGATTGGTCCCCTTCGCCGCGCCGGGATTGAACTGGTAACCGTGACGGATGGGGAAATCACCTGGAACGATGCCATCGGACGGCTGATCTATACGATTCAGCAAGAGGCGAAACACGCGTTCCTGGTCGACCTGGCCCGTGGCATTCTCCGAGGCGCACATCAGCGCGCCCTTGAAGGTCGTCTTCATGTCGGGAAGATTCCGTATGGTTACAACAAATTGATCTTCGATGAGCGAGGCGAATTAGTCCGGCGTCTCGCTCCGCTTCAGAAGCTATCAAAACCCAAAGAGTGGACGGGTAGCCTGGTACCGACACTCGACTCCTCGATTATTCGGACCGTGCGGTGGCGCTTTAGGTCGTACGATCGAGGGATGTCGATCCGGGGATTGGCCGTCTCGCTGAATCGACGGCGGGTACCGTCGCCGGAGGGCCACCATTGGAGTTCCGATACGATTCGTAAGATTTTGGCCAATCCAGTCTACGTAGGCGATCGGGTCTGGAATCGTCGACACGTTGGAAAATACGCGGGCCTGCTTGGCGGAGAGATTGTGCTAGAGGCTGCGTTTACGAAGAAGTTTGGGTATCGCACGCGCGGCCGCATTGCCAACGACCGGTCCGACTGGGTTGTCGTCAAGAATGTCCACCCGGCCCTCGTCGAGCGGGCACAGTTTGACCGCGTTCAAGCGAGGCTCCGGCAACAGCGCCGCAGGAAGCCTTCACCTGTCATCGATCCCCTGAAGAGCTTGGTGGTCTGTGGTCATTGTGGCACGACGTTGAACGTCAATCATCACCGTAATATCCGCAAAGACAAAGTCGTGTATTACCGGCGACTTGAGTGTCCGACGTACCACACTAAGGGACGAACCGTCTGTCGCCCACGCTCGATCTCACAGCCCATCCTTCAGCGGTTGATTGTCGATCTGTTGACGGAACGCGTGCTCGACCGTGACCTGGAGTCTCGCCTGCGGATGCAACCGATAGATACCTTGGAGGAAATCCAAGCATTTGCCGGAACTGATTTGCCGTTTGGAAAGCCAGCAAAGATCAATACCGAGCAAGGCGCCTCAGAGAAACTGGTGGCCGAGGTCATGGGGCAAGCGGCACGGTTTCGGGTCGCCTTGTGCGGAGGTGATATCGACTTGCTCTGCATTGCGATCCGTGGTTTAGTCAAGCGCATTGATGTCTGGTTCGCTCGTCACCCGACGATGCCCGGCGCATCAAAAATCTCCACGGGAAAAGTCCACTTGCGACCGCCATTCACCGATTGTGTCACAGGGAGCAGCGAAATCTGTTTCGATCGGGCTGAGTTCGATCTTGCCGCAAGCAAAATTCCAGCGCGTATGAGGAACGCAAACTGGAAGCCGACAAAATAGAAGAACAGGCGACTACACGGTCACATGGGTGTGATCATTGGCTTCGTCGCATGCTTGCTCGTACAGCACGTCTACGAAATTCGCCAGGAGAGCTCGCTGTTCTGTGTTCAGCAAGCGAGTCACTTTTTCGAGAACAACCTGATCGGCAACGATCGGGTCACGCGCCAGCCCCGTCTTGTATGTCGCGAAAAAACTCATCGGGAGAAACACCAAACCCGGCTGCAAGTCGATGCAGTGTGCGAGCATGAGGCTTGCGGCGACCGCAAAGCACCGTTTTGATTGTGTGCTCACAAACCCCGGTGATTTCCACGGTCTGCGCCAGGGTAAACCCCGATCTCGCCATGAGGCGGCGCAGGTTTTCTGCGTACACGCTGGTGGTTGCACCGTCAGTATTCATGCGCGATAGTGTACAGAATGCCAGTATTCGCTTCAATAGCGAAGTCAAGCCAGTCACGAACGCTGACGCGGAGTAAGCGTCAGCCGGAAACGACCTGCGGAAGTTCGCGCGTTGGTTCGACGAGGCAAATCGAGAACCTTTCACTGTGAAAAGAACGACGCTGCGGGACGTCGTGGATTTTCGAAATCATCTGCACCGGGAGCGAAGGCAGGCGGTCGCCAGCATTAACCGTGCACTGGTGATGATCCGCAGGTTCCTCGAGTGGTTGGTGGTTGAAGGGCGATTGGAGGCAAACCCAGCCAAGGGCGTGAAGGAACTGCGGCGGCAACAACTTGCCCCCAAGGGACTTGAACGTGCTGACGTTCGCAGGTTACTGCGTGAGATTGAATTGCGGCAGGACATTCGGGCTGCAGCAATCTTCGGATTGTTGCTCTTTACGGGATGCCGGGTGTCTGACTTTGTGAATCTTGAACTGACGGATCTCATGATCGGGGAGCGGTCTGGTTCCGTGGTGTTTCGGCATGGCAAAGGCGGCAAGCAGCGGACTGTGCCGTTACCCTTGCCGGCTCGTCGGGCGCTGCAGGAATACTTGGAGACTCGCCCTCCGGTTTCTAGCAAAGTCTTTATTGGCGAGCGAGGTCCTATCACTGACGATGGCGTAAGGGCGTTGTGCCAAAAGTATTCGGCATTGGTCGGAGTTCGGCTGCATCCGCACTTGTTTAGGCACACGTTTGCCAAGCAGTTCCTGGCAGACACTGGGAACGATCTCGTGTCGCTTGCTCAGCTGCTCGGGCACGAGAATTTGCAGACGACGAGCAGGTATTCGCAACGGAGTGGGAACCAGTTGGCAGAGGAAGTGGAGAGGGTGGGGTATTGCGGTGCGGGGGCGCAGAAGGCGCGAGGATTTGAACCTGAGCCCGAATGATCAACCATTCGGCAATGTCCTTGCGGCACCAGTTCTTATACAGCCTCGCTGGCGATGATGGCGTTGGAATGGATCGAGACTAATCGTCGTCGAAGGCTGCGTAGACGTGCAATGCAGGCGTACGAGAGGTTGGTGTCTCCCGGCCCGAATAGTCGATGCCGATATGAAGGTCGAAAGGCATGTTTGATCAATCGGTGATGCAACCAATCGTGCCGCCGTCCAGGTCTCTCTTGGTTTTGACGCCTGGGAGGGCTTTCACCGTCTTCGGAAAAGATTCCCGAGCCCAGTCTTCGTGTCGGTGGGCGGCGACTGTGGTCGCTACCCGAAATTGCCCTAGTGGCGGAGAAGCTGAAAATCCAACTCGGTACCGAACTTGAGCGAGAAAGGAGGACGGATGGAGCAGACTGAGCACAATACATCGGAAACGTATGAATGTCTAACTCATGTCGCCTGGGAGTTCGGCGTTCCGTTGCGCACCCTGATCGGTGAGTTGGAGCAGGCTGGTTACCGAAGCTACGGCGAACCGACTCGGAAGGCGCTCGAAGAAGGACTGGCAATCCGTCGCAAGGGCAGCGGATTTCATTGGAGCCGTAAACGAGTAGGCAGGTTCATTGAACGGCATTTCGACGTTTGAAAGCCGAAGCCCCCGAGATCACGCCGAAAGACATCGAACAAGTCACGGTGTTTTGAAAAACCTGTTTTTGATTTTTGCAAAGAGACAATTCACCTTCCTCAAGTTCGTCATCAGCACTCGTCGCGGACTTTGGTCTTGATCAAAGTTGCTTACTGCATGTGCAATGGCCGCACGACAAGTTGGTGTTGCATCCGACTTAAGCTCATGATACATTTACCGCAACGTTGAAAGACCTTCTTAACTGAGATCCGGCTCTCTCCGGTCTCCCCAGCCACTCTCGCTTGAGTCCTGGGATGCTTCCTTCGCCTCTCGCATCCGTCGTTGTGTTGCGCTAGATGACGAACGGTGGCGCCGAGTCACAATTCCAAATAAGGAAAGAAATCATGAAATACGTAGTTGTAAGACCGCCTCATTTTGACGAAGCCCTTGAGCACACGATGCCGGAGGTTACTGCCGGCTGCCGCGGCAAAGCCTTCTTCTTCGACAAGGCCGAGCACGCCCAGGAAATCGCCGACCTGCTGAACAAGTGTCGGGTTGGCCGTTGGAAGGTTGAAAGCATCGAGTCACTGGAATCGGAATATCCGAACTTCATGGACGAGAAATACAGGTCGAACTTGCGCGAGTGCATCGCCCAGGAAGCGTGGTTCGCCGCGAAGTCCACTATCGGTTACGTCGTGATACCGATTGTAGTTGGCACCTATGCCCCTGTAGACGCAGACGGAACAGTTGAGTTGCCCTTGCTGACCCCCTGGCAGGAAGAACCGAACATACGGCTGCAGGGCTTCACCCGAGAGGTCGCAGCGGAACTGGCAGAATATGCTAACGTAAGAAACTGCGCTGAACACGATGTGTCGTGGACCTACATGGCAATCGAGATGTATCAGCGTCACTGGAACCAGCAGGCCGAGGTCGAAATGGCTCCTGCCGAAGTTGTTGCCTCTCTATTATCCGAGGCGCGGACATACATGGGGGCGGCAATTGCGGTTCGAAAAGAGTGCAACGGTGAATTGGAGGAGTTCAAATAATGGCGACAAAATAAAAACTAGCCGGCGCAGTAGGGTGATTGCCAGATGTGCTTGAGGATAGCGACGGAATCTGGTACCGCACCGATGGCGAACCATCCGAATCGACGAGCTGGACTCGCGCTGAGGTCCGTCGCTTAATTGGCGCAAAGCGACAGTGTGAAGTAGCGGTTCAGGACAATTCCCGGCATGGACGCAGCGTCTAAACAAGTCGGGCACAAAGAGCAAACCACGTTTGGTCCTGCTCGCCCATCCAGACGAAGCATTTGCAAGTCTACGAGTCGACCGCTCTGGGGACACGATGATCCTAGAAGGTGGCGATTTGTTGAATATTGTGCAACAGCTTCGGTGAGCTAACAAAAACGCTCAAATGGCTGGTCCGGAGATGACCTAAGTTGTTCGCTGCTTCCGTAATGGCGCTAGTTCCGTCCGTTCAGCTTCAGCCGATTTGCCCATGGCGCTGGCTGCTGGGCGCCCCAGTCCCGAGCCACGGTCGATGCAGCAGCCTTCAAATCGGCGCCCATCTCATGCTCAGCTCGAACCTCACTGGCAAATGCTAAAGCATCTCGTGGCGTGCCTGCATGCTGGGCGATGAAATGGCAGACCTCGGGCGGGAAATCGGGATTGTGAAGCGCGACAACCCGACTTACTTCGTCAACGCTGAGTGGCTTCAGCACAATTCTAGTCAGCCTGTCGAATCCGTCGGGCAAGGTATACTCGGTCGTGGCAACGATCCAACAAACGGCACTGCTATCGAACTTCCATCCATTAGATTCGAAATGACCTTCGATGGCTCGCCGCAACTCCACTTGAACCTTCTTCGGCAGTTGATCGACCTCGTCGATGAACACGATGCATGGCGGGATCACGATTTTCCCATCGCCGAGGTCTTGTAGTTCCAGGCTGCTGTATTTCTCATCGCCCGTGACGGGGATGTTTTCGAGAACTTGGGCAATGGCAACGGCGATATCACTGAGATCGGTGCAGATACTGGAATCGATCTCGACGAATGGCAGCCCAACAAGTTCGCCGAAAAGTCGAGCCAAAGTTGCCTTGCCGCACGACTGAGGTCCGATCAGGGCAAAAGAATGGTCACGGCATTCACGGTTGTGGCGAGCGAATGCCTGGAATGCGATGCGACCGAGGCGGCGGACTGCTGCATCGTGCCCAACGAACGTGCTGAGGGGGTTGGCGGTGTTTTCCAGCGAGACCCACCATGCTCGCTGTTCTTTACTTGGCGGCGGATCGTCGGGCGGGAAGAACCAGAGCTCGGGCTGGTAGATTTCGACGTATCTCGTCATTGACGATCCTTGAACAATCGGTTCAGGGAATTCACCAGTGCCCAGCCCGCAAGCATCCCGACGATGCCCAATCTGGGCAGCACTTCTTTCTTGAAGAGAGAGGCTCGCTGGCTTTCGTGCTCGTGAACGACTGCTCGGATGCGATCTTGTTCGACGGTTTGGTGGTCACGGGCTATGTCAGAGGATTTCATAGGCGTGAGCTGTACAAGTAAACTTGGGCTCGTGTTGCAGAATTGTTAATCGATCAACTCTTTTGAAAAACCTGCCGAGCAAAGGGACTCCTGGTGGCTTCCTGTTGGTGAACGCCCAAATTCTTCTTTGTGGCTCTGACAAACGCCCTCTATTGGCATCAAATGCGACCGAATTCAGGGACTGCGAGAAAGCGGGTTTCGGATGGGGTGGCGGTCAAAAACCCAGATTTTGTTGAATTTGAGAAGATTACCGAAGCCCAGTTGGTCAGCCATCATATTGGCACACCGTCATTCATCAATCAGGTATGCAAATGAGCAAATCTGGTCCCTACGATTTCCGAAATGCGCAAGGAATTGTGTAATGGCTTTCAAAGAGCAAGTCGCTGATCGAGAAATGGTTCGCCGAACGCAAAGAGTCGCTTGAAGAGATCGTTATTCATTCGGTCGGAAGCAACACTTTTCGCTCGTTGCGCAACATGCCGGCTCGTCCTTCGGTAGTCTTCAGAACTTGGGCGTTGGGCGAACTGACCAATGGCACGGTAATCCAGCACCTCAAGGACGCTCGCTTCCAAACGGACGACGACAAATGGATCGACCAGTTCCAGCAAGAGACTGAATAAGAACATGGCTGACGCAAATGGGCACGGCGATGCCATTTGGGCCACGACGAAAACTGCCAAATCTACGACTTAAAGAGGTCGTGTTGTGGACGGGATTGAATGAGCCTCAGCGAGGAAGGCTATTAAAGTGCCTGCATGTGCGGCTCGGCAGCTACACGCTTGTGGGGATCAGACGCTGTGTTGATGCTGATATTCCGAGTACCGCAAAGATGGGATTCGTGGCCGATGAATCGACGTACAATTTGGTTCCACAGTCGATCAGAAGTATCGCTGCCAAAGCCAAGGTGCCGGCGATCTATTTTGAAACCTGGCGTGGAACATGAAGCACTGAATGGATCATCGCCTACGTTCGCCGCACCACGACGATCCATGCCTTCGGTCCCCCCTCCGAAAATATTTCTTTGAAATCAGGACTTGCCTCAAATCGAGTCGGCGTGATGGACTCGATTTCCCAGCCATTGTCAAACGCCGCCCTTAGTTCCGATTCAGCAATCCTGCGTGGTCCTGGGCCTGGTGACTCGTCGTCGCTGAAGCAAAGCACAAACAACCGCCCTCCCGGCTTGATGACTGCGGCTAGCCCCTGGACATACGTCGTGCGGTCGTCGTCAGAGAAAACGTGGAACAATCCGGAATCGGTTACATTTTCGAAGACCTGGGGAATCTCTTTGAGTGCCAAGGCATCCATGACCAGGAAGTTTGTAATCGATTGAGAATCGCCGTTGAGCTGAAAAGCGCACCCGTTCACCTACCGCCACATAAGGTGATACGATGAGACTCCTGTCCCTCATTCATCTTAAACGCACGCTGCAGGCTAGCCGTCTTGTTCGCCAGATAGCACCAAAGCCTTGAGGCAGGCTGTACGCCAGCGTGTTTCGTAGTACCTTCCCAGGAAATATGGGTGAAGCACGCTTCGTCGTTTAGGAGGCTTCGAAATTCACGACAACTCTCAACCTCGTGGTCCTCGCGAGTGAGACTGGCGAGGAATGGCTTGGTAGACGAACTGTCTTTGCTAGCCATCCATTCGGCGAAGATTAGGTTGCGCCACAGCTGATAAGGGACACGGTTCACCGCATGCGCCTTTTCGAGATTTAAGGTCTTGGTCATGTGATCCCAGTACAGATCGAGTAGCTCGTTTTTGGTGAGCGACAATTTGTTCCTGCGAGGTCCTTCCGTATAGAACGTATTCGGGCTGGTAAACTTTGCTTCGATCAAGATCAGATACTTCCCTGGTAAGTGAAGAGCAATATCATGCTCAGTCTGAGGTCGCTCCACCGGTAGATGGGATTCGAAACGCGTTCGGGCAGCAATCAACAAGTCCCATGGCTCGAAACTATTATCCGACAGCCGCAAACCCCATAGGTAAAGCTGAGGCTCGTCCTTGATTGCTTGCCCGATGATTAACTCAGCGACTCGATGAAGGCATTTCTCGTGCTGAAACGAGCGAAAGACATTCCAAGTCAACGCATCTTCAGAGTTCTCGTTGCCAATACGATCCGTCTCGTATTTGAAGGGATGGCCAACGACGCGAGTTGCAAAGAGTTCGGCATCGACAATTAGGTTGCCTCGGACATCGGCATAGGAATAAGTGCCTGAGGAGTGGCAGCGAATCTTGTGGTCAGGACATGCTTCCCCGTCGTCTTTATTAGTTGGACAACGGAGGATATGTTTGCAGCCCCCTACGAAGCAGCGGATTCGTTTTGGTGGTCCCACATCGATTTGCACGTCGGGACAGAGGTCATCACAGCCAAAGGGTTGGTGGTAAATCGACATCGTCGGATGGGTCCTTTGTAAAATCTACTGCGTCCAAGACATTAAGCTTCGCCCGCAACTGGCGCTGATAGGCCTCTCTCTGGCGGGCAGCCCAGCACGATACATAGGCTACGTACAGCCAAAAGAGTAGTCCTTGCGAACCTGCTGTTCATGTTTCGTTCCTGAACTTGTCTGAATGGAATCTACTCGGCGACGGTGGACGGATCGGGTTTGGGCGGTGGCTGCTGCCCGAATGCCTGGGTGGTGATCATGACGGTGGTGTCTTCCGACAGCTCGAAACCGGCTTGGGAAATCGTCGTAATGATGGATGTGTCGGCGAATCGGTGTCGCGACATGGCAGCCATCTTGGCAGCGGCTTCCCGAACGCCGTCGGCGTGAACGATCACCTGGACTTTTCCAGACTCGACGTAGTACTTGGCCAAATTGCATCTCCTATGTTTCTGGTCTAGCTGACTCTGAACTTTGGTTTGACAATCGGTCCCCCCAGATCGATACCCAAAATCTGCGAAATGAACGCGGCGTCTTCGGTGAGCATCTGTTCGTGAACGTCAAAAACACTCCGAGCCGATTGATCGAGATTGAACTTGGATCGGATGAACTCGAATCCGGCGGCTCCCAGCGGGCAATCGTTGCCGTGATAAATCACGGGCGTGGTTGAAATTCGTCCGTCCGGTCCTGTGATGCAAGGACGGCATACTCGACCCCGGGGCAAGCTGCAGCAGCCGACTCGTTTCAATTTACTTTGCCAGTGAGACTGCAAGTAGTCGCGCACGTGCCGCCAGACATAGACGTGGTCGGAACTTGGCAGCCAATGGTCAAAAAACTCATTGATCTGCCAAGTGACTTGCCCGTTTTGCCCGAGCATTGGAACCCAGTAGTACGCTCCGGTGAGGGGAACTCCCACGAATTCGGTTCGGGCCAGCTCCCGCAGCCAGTTCCGCACAGCCTCCCGCATGAGTGGCCGGTTTGGATACAAACGAAACAGTCGTTCTAGCCGAACAATCGTCACGTGCGGCCGTTGGTCATCCTCGGTCATTAATCTCCTCAAGCTCCAGTTCAGACTCTCGCAGGTCCTCGTCGCACCACTTGCCAATAAGCCAACCCAAACCAACCCCCATGATCATGCTGGTGGCGAAATAGAGCGGCACCTGGATCGCGACCTCGCGGTCGCGTTGGTAGAGTGCAAGGAATGTGTCGAGCATGTACAAATCCCAAACCAGCAGAGCAAAGCTGCCAAGGAATCCAAGCACGGAGGTGCTAAGCACTACAATCTGCCAAAACCGGATGCGTGGGTGATTCACCCGCCGGTTCGAATCCGCGAGAGCTCGTGCGATGCCCAGGAAGATTGGTGAAAACCAAAACAGAAAACATTGCGTCGCACAACCGGTGAGTCCGGGACGCTTTTGCCAGGATTCCAAGTAGTCGGGAATCATGGACAGCAGCCAGATTGGTACCCCGAGGACGAAAGTGAAGCCGACGACGGTACGGATCAAATCGTCGAGGGTCCAGGACTCGTCAAGCGAGCCGTTTTCATCGAGGTCAATGCACGCTTCCGAAAGCCATTCCTCGTTTTCCATTCACACTCCTGTCAGTCGGACCTTGCTGTTACCCACGCTAGTTGAAAGAGATGCGACTTGAGGCACGCAGACGCATTGGGTTTTCCATTGCTCAACGTCGTCTCGTAGCTCATCGGATCAGTCGATGGGTTGTTGGAGGACGGTTCTGCTGCGAACCTATGCCGAGCCCCGCCTTTCCGTGGATACAACCCTCGAACTGTGAGATGGAGATGACTCGCTGCACCTGAGCGGTGCCTGCATCGTCTGATCTAGCCTCAAATCGCCGCGTATTATAAATACCCGATGTCAATGACAGGTGTGGGTCAGTGAACGGGAATCCATTGCTGGAGCATTCAATCCGTACAGTTCACAAGCACATGGACGTAGTCTTTTGCCAGCACGATGGGCAGCGGATTGGTTTGAGGAGACCAAATGTCAAAATCGATCAGGTCGCCGTCCGAGCCGAGCCGAAGTGCCGCAAAGCGAGCGTTTGGCGGCTCAACCCTGGTTTAGCGTAAGTGCAGCCTGGAGGTGGCTGACGAGGAGCTCGCGTAGTTCGACAGGTTGAATTACCCGTGCCCGACCGGACCAACCCAGCACCCAGTGAACGATCTCGTTCAACCCATCCACGCGAAAAGAGAGCCGAACTGTGCCGTTCTTTTGCCGCCGCACTTCCTGCGTGGCGTGCCACGTGGTTTCCACCACCAAGTCGGCGGAGTCCTTGGTAAACTCGATCTCGACTTTGTAATTCTTGTCGCCGCGATACGCCGCCCAGGCATCCCCAAAGTACTCCTTGAGGTCGAACTCCTGTGGAACATTTGCTGTCGTGACGGTTTCACGCAGAGAGTTGAATCGGGCGACTCTGTAAGTTCGTGGGGCATCCGAGTCCTTCGGAGTAGCAATCAGATACCAAGCCTGCTTGACGAGGCACAGTCGATAGGGCGTCAGTAGAAGCTGCTTCGATTTGGCATCGTAAGGGCTTTTGTACTTGCCAGCCAGTTGCTTGCGATCAAGAAGTGCCCGTTGTACCGTCCGAAGCACGTCCCGGTGCTTTCCGTGTTCTGCCATTTGCAGCCCAAGCACGGAAATCAGTTTTTCTGCATCATCGAGCACTTCACCGGCGGTCGCCGCTGCCTTTAGTTTCCTATTTATTGCAAGCGGTGTCTTTGATCCTGATACGGCTACCGCTACCACAGAAGCGGCAGCCTGATCGATCAGTTCCTGACTTGTCATACTGAGCGCAGGGAACTTGTAATCCGCACGAACTCGATATGAACGTTCAGCTTTATCGAAGTACCAAGGAACGCCCGCCAACTCCAGCGATTGCATTGCGCGGTAGATGGTTCGCTCGGTGCATTCCTCCGCCTCAGCCAATTCCTTCGCCGACCAGCGCCCACGCCCCTGGACGTGTTCCAGAATTCTCAGAAGCCGCGCGAGCCGATCCGACTGGCTCAATCGCCGCTCAGCGTCGGGTCGAGTTGCTTTGGGAAGTTTCTTCTTGGGAGGCATGGCTATGACCGGCGTAACGATGCGAGATGTGGGAAGCGAACCACCCCATCGTACTCACACCTTCGGCGCATTCGCTGCTAAATCGATGCTCCGACATATCATATCTACCCGTGTCAGGAACGGGGTGAAGCAACGAGATCTCGGATATGACGAAAGCTGCCCTGAGGCTGAGCGTGCGCTATTCCCATAATCGCAATCAACCTCGTCAAACATCGGCTTTGCTAATCTGAGGGAGAAAGCCTTTGCAAAACAGGATTTTGCCGTTTGGTTCCGGTTGAACTAAACATTTTTCAAAATCCGCGGAATCGCCCTCGACAACAAAAAACTGCATTGGTGAAAGGCCCTTTTTTGCGAGCGACCCATCGAGTGACTTCAATAACGTCCGCAGACGGGGGTAGCATTCGATATTCTTCAATTGTTGTCCGGACGCTGCACATTTAAAGGTGAGCACGGCAGGAACTAACTTGACATCAGATGCCCGACGAAACTCCTTGAGAAATACTCCTTTTCTCTCACCCGCGATAAGCGAGGAATACACAAACGCCTGCAGGATGCCTTTCAAGATAGATTCATTCGAGTGAGGCCCTTTGGCTTCCAAGAAGAACAGTGCGCCTTTCTTTTTCGCTCAGAAGATCAATGTCACCGTGCCGAGCCGCTTGGAACTCTCCTAGGGGCACTTCGTAATCCAAAATGCAGCCTAAGGGGTCGATATTGCCTTCGTTGAAAAGCGCCCGGCAGAATCGCTTTTCAGTGAACTGAGCAACGTCATTATTCAGTTGTGCGTGTCCTTGATGGTTCACATTGAAGTTGGTTTCTCGCAAGTCCGCTGTCAGTAGGCCCACTTTGTCAAAGGCGTCAAGAATCAGCTTGGCTATGCGCTCTGTGTGACCGACCGCTGCAGTGCCCTGCCATTGATACAGTGAATACCAGTCCTTTTGCAGGGTTTCCCATTCACGAGACAAGCGGTCTTCGACTGGTGCATTTGCCATTGTGACTTTTCTCTAGCAGTAGTGCATTCCAACAATGATCGAACCAAACCGGCGGTGGCTGTCGAACCTGCCCTTTTGAGGAATCGGCTCGATTGGAACAGCGCCCGAGACTACCCAACCTTTCTGCCCTCCGTACCACCAATGCGACTATGAATTCTCCCAGTAGTCCACCAGCTTTGCTACAGCGACAGACTGGCTGCATTCCGGTTCATCCGCTGGAGTGAGGTCGTATTCGCTTCGCCTTTTATTGATCCAATCAATGCGCGGACGTAATGTGCTGCCTCGAACAATGCGGCAAAGTTCACTTAGGCGTTCACGGTCAAGCTTCCCGCTGGCGTGGATTGCGAGCGGACCTCGATAATGCGTTCGCCAAGAACGATTTCAGATATCTTTTCCAGCAAATGCGCTGGCAGATGCCTGAGGTGGACCCCAACTGTTGGACAGTTTTGGGGCTTGGATAAGATGTAGGTCGCCGGGTCTGGCGGCCCGTGAGACCTCTCACGGGTCTCGCGCGGCCGCGACGGCTGACGACGGTTTGGGTTCCGTTTGATTCTCCTCTTTAACCCTGCCTCAACAGGGATTTGAGCGCCGAACGTTTCGCGCTGTTTTCTGCCCGTACAACTCGGCCGGCGTGCGGTAGCCGAGGGCCTGGTGGATTCGTCGCTGGCAGTAGAACTCGAAGTAGCGGGCCAGCGATTGCTCCGCCTCCCAACCATCGGCGTAGTCCCGCAGGTGCACCTCCTCGTACTTCACGCTCCGCCACAGCCGTTCGATGAACACGTTGTCGAGCGCCCGACCGCGACCGTCCATCGAGATCGCCACGCCACACTTCTCCAATCGGCCCGTGAAGGCCGCCGCCGTGAACTGGCTTCCTTGATCGCTGTTGAAAATCTCCGGGCGCTTGGTGGCCAGTGCCTCGTCGAGTGCTTCTAGGCAAAATCTTCCTTCGAGCGTGTTCGACAACCGCCAGGCCAACACGTAGCGACTGAACCAGTCCATCACCGCCGTCAGATACAAAAAGCCGTGGCGCAACGGAATGTACGTGATGTCGCTGGCCCACACCTGGTCGGGCCGCGTAATCTCCAGATTCCGCAGCAAATACGGGTAAATCTTGTGTCCGGCGGCCGGTCGCGTGGTGCGTCGCTTGACGCCCACCGCCTCCAAACCCATCAACCGCATCAGTCGCTGAGCATGCTTGCGATTGATGCCAAGCTCGATCGCCATCTTGCGGCTGCCGTAAAACGGCGTTTGCAAATACTGCTCGTCGATCCGCTTCATCAGCGCCAGGTTCTCGGCCGTCTCGCCGCTCGGCACGTAATACCGGGTGCTGCGCGGCAGGCCGACCAGCTCGCACTGTCGGGCGATACTCAACGGGGCGTGATGGGTGTCGATGCATCTTCGCTTGGCCTCAGGCGAGCTCGGCAGATTTTTTTTTCAACCACTCGACCTCCATCTTCAAGCGGCCGATCTGCTCGTAAAGTTCCTGCTCGCCCGCCGACTGCTCGTCGCGTCGCGCGCGGCCGTCCTCGAACAGTCCGGCCGCTTGCTCCAAGAGCTGCTTCTTCCAGGCCGTGACCTGGCTGGTGTGCACGCCGAACTCGCTGGCCAACTGGGCCGTCGTCCTGTCACCTCGGACCGCCGCCAAAGCCACCTTGGCCTTGAACGCCGCCCCAAACACCCGCCGCTTCCGCGTCATGCTGGCACACTCCTGATTCGGTCGTCTCCGCACCCGGAAACCACACCTTATCAGCGCGCCCAGTTTTTGGGGTCCGCCTCAGTGACCCAAATGTCACTCCATTCAATCCTTTCACGCATTGGCTCATCAGCAGATGCGAACGCAACCATCACGAACAGTGGGATCAGGATGTAGAGATGTTTCACAACAGTTATCCTTGAGATTTAGTTGGTTGCTTATCGCTGCCGTCATTTTGAACGGCTCTGGTGTCCACGAAGGCTTCTACGGCGACAGTTGGTGCTCCCCTTCCGCAAACTTGTTGTGACAGGCATTGCAGTTCTTCAGCATCGCTTCATAGTGCTGACGGGCGGACTTGTAGTCCTTTTTCTTCGCTGCCTGGTACATGCTCCCTCCAGCTTTCCGCACGGCGGTGCTCAGTTCGTCCCACGTTGCCGCATCGTCCTTTGACTTGCGGATAATCAGAAGATTTCCGCCTTCTGCCAGGATTAGGGCGTCGGCCCTAATTCCTTTCCAGGCATTGTTGTCAGCGGGTTCGGACGCCATTAACGCCTTCAACCGCTTATAAGTCGGCTGGAAAACGTACTCCATGAACTCGTGCATATCTTTCTCTACCGGCTGTGGCTGGCTGGTCGGCGCTGGCGAATCGGCATGAGCCATCATCGCGACCAGCGACATCGCAACAACGAGGGCTTTCAACATAAGACTCCAGCGCAGAGTTGTCATTCTTGGCACTCCTAAAGAATATTTTTTCTGGGCGACGCGTGTGGGCATCGCTTCTAAGGCAGCCGCATTTGATTGAGCAGCCTTCGGTGAACAGATGTCCGGTTGGACCTGCTCTGTCCATCTCATTGTCCATAATCGACGACGCTTTTACGAGTTGGTTTCAAAACGACATAGTCCAAACGTCAACCCTGATGCATTTGCCCGTTACACCTACTGCCAGCGTACTCGCGAGAACGCAGCGAGTTTGTCGATTGAAGCGAGGCGAATTGTTGACCAGCCGCGACGACACCCCATTGCAGGCTCGTGCAGATCAAATTAATCGCTGGATTTCCGAAGCGCGTGAGGGCTCGTCGGAGTCTCTCGGGAAGCTACTTCAAGCCAATCATCAGTATCTCCTAAAACTGGCAAGACAGAACGTTTCGATTTCGCTTCGGGCAAAATTTGACCCGGCGGATTTGGTGCAAGCAACCGCGTTGGAGGCTCACCGTAACATCCGCGATTTCCGCGGTGATTCACGCCGGCAGCTCCTCGGCTGGTTGCGACGAATCCTCCTCAATCAAGCGGCTGATGCCGCCAGATTCTACCAGCACGCCAAGAAGCGTGACATCTCGCGGGAAAAATCCCTAGAGCCTGACTTTGAACTGAAGATTGCCTTACGGACTGAACCAGCAACTCCTGAAGCGGTACTGCTCAATCACGAATTGTCCCACCGGTTTAACGCGGTTCTTCAGGCTCTGCCGGAGCGAATGCGAGACGCGTTCATCATGCGTGAGCAAGATCGCATGACATTTCGAGAGATTGGGAGCAGACTCGGATGTTCGAGCGAAGCTGCCAGAAAGCTGTGCTATCGAGCGAGAAGCCGACTGCGGCAAGCGATGTGAGCGCACGATTAGAGATTGGGATGTGCTGACTCATTTGATCTGACGCCGATTTTCAAACAGGAATCCATCTCCGCCAGGCTGCTCATAAACCTCGTTCATCACGGCGATCTCTGCGGCGATCTGGTCACGAAGTTCGGTGGGCTCCAGTACGATGGCATTCTGACCGAAACTCAATACCCAGCGCATGATTTCTTCCGTGCTTGATAAATGAAACTCGGCGATCAAGCTGCCGTCACGCTGTCGCGACAACTTCTGGCTAGCATGCCACTTTGATTCTTCCACGTAGCGGACGACGCGAGGCAGGAACCGAATCGTGACGGCAATATCACCGTCCCCCTGGAAGACGCCGAACGAATTGGCGAAATGATCTTCAAGAGTGAAACCATCAACCGGCTCGAAGACTAGGGATTGCACGTCAGCTTGGTCGATGCGATCCACCTTAAAGTGCAGCAACTTGTCGTGGTCCGTGGATCGTGCGACCAGGTAGAGCGATCCGCGGTGATAGGTGATGCCATAGGGATGGATTTCATATTCCACGGGCTCGGTAGCACCCAGCGACTGATAATTGATCAGGGTGACCCTGTGCTTCTCTATCCCCTCCATAAGCTCATCGATCAGGTCGGCTTTTTGCGAATAGTCACTCGTGCCGACCGCTGTGTGGTGCATCGTGCCTGCCATCTTCTCCAGATGGTCAAGGGCGGGTTTACCGAGGCAAGCACGAATCTTCTTGAAGGCATTTTGCGCAGCAACCCAGAAAAGAGTACCGGCCATCGGTTCGAGATAGCGGCGACCCAGATAGAACGCCAACGCCTCATCCATGGAGAAGCTCAATTCAACTTGTCCGTTGTTGTGTTTGATGGACCACCGTTTTTGTCCATGGTCTCCAACCACCTCTTCGATTGGCATGCCTACGGCTTTAAACGTATCCAGATCACGACGGATCGTCTTTTGGTTGACCTCCAATTCCTGCGCCATTTCCTGAACGGTGACGCCGTATCGCCTTGCTGAAAGCATCTTCAGTATTAGCCACTGCCGAATTAAGGCCTTGTCTTTGCTCATCGCTTGGCACTTCTCCGCGACCAGATTCAGGACCATTCGTCGAGCATAAGCCGCTCGCAGCTCAAAACAAGTTAATTGATCGGCACGGTCGCTTTCAGGCATTGCGTGGTTCCGGCAAACGTGGTTGGTCAGCAGCGACCCGAGCCCAACTCTAACCGCGTGCCTGGACTGTCGAGGTCCAGTCTGTCGCGGAAAACTTACGGATTCGCAATGTGCCAACCGAGAGTCCCCTAAAAATCAACCTACGGTTGGACCCGAGATGTCCAAGGGGTGAATTACGATTCGGCAGCACGCTTTTCCATGGAGAAAAGAACATGAAAATGCCCAGTGTTTCAGCTGCGATGGTGATCGCTGCGTCCCTATCAACTGTTGCCCTGGGACAAAACGTCTCTAGTCACAGGCCCTACACCACAACGCTCCAGCACGTCGAGGAGGCACCAAGACCCGTGTACCTGCACGGCAGCTATACACGCGCGCTGGAAGCGAACTGCCATCCGAGCCGAGCGGCATTGCTCGTCAGAACAGTTCAGACCTCGGCGGACGACTCGTTTCAACAGCGAGCGAATCGTGTGAAGGTGCGTGCAATTCGAGCCCAGATGAGCAAAGCCGAGAGAAGGGAGGCCGCGAAACTCTTCCATATCCAAGCCAACTATCGCAAATATCAGGAACGGCAAGCTCGGGCTGAACAGCGCATTGCCGCCAGAAGCCGAAGTCGCGAGGAGGATTCCGAGCCACCTGCGCCCTTCACGCAGGTTCCACGATTCGCGTCCGTCCGCTAGCTTGCATGGGGGGATCGACCCGCCTAGACTCGACGTACCGTTTCGCTCGTCGTTTTCGGGAGCCTGCCATGGAGTTCGTCCTGCCCGTTGCCATGCTGCTGATCGGAATTGCAATTGGGGGAGCCGGTGTGTGGTTCGCCCTCAAAGCAAAGGCTATACAGGCGGTCGAACAGGTTCGTGCTGAAATGGGCGCGGAGCGAGCCACGCTGCTCGAACGCCTGCAGAATCGAGAGCAAGTGTTGGAACAAAACAAGACGGTTCTTCAGCAGAAGGATGCCGAGATTCATCAGCAGAATATCGCAGTCCGTGAACTTCACAAAAAGTTGACTGGATACCACACCACTCTGATGAAGGAAAGGAAGCAAGCCGAGGAGAAACTTGCCCTTTTGGAACAGGCTGAAAAGAAACTCAGCGACGCCTTCAAAGCTTTGGCATCTGACGCCCTGAAGACGAACAACCAGTCTTTCCTCGAACTGGCAAAGTCCAATTTTGAAAAGCACCACGAGACTGCAAAAGGTGACCTGGACAAGCGGCAACAAGCCATCGATGGACTGGTGAAACCCGTCAAAGAGTCGCTGGAAAAAGTCGATGCAAAAATCCAGGCACTGGAAAAAGCTCGCCAGGGTGCGTATTCGGGTCTCACCGAGCAAATCAAATTCTTGACCGATGGACAGACCCAGCTTCGCAACGAGACCGCCAATCTAGTACAGGCACTCCGTACACCGAACGTCCGCGGACGCTGGGGCGAAATCCAACTCCACCGTGTCGTGGAGATGGCGGGAATGGTGGACCACTGCGATTTTTATGAACAGGAATCGGTGGACACCGAAGACGGCAGACTTCGCCCCGATATGGTCGTTCGTTTACCGAGTTCACGAAACATCGTCGTCGATGCCAAGGCGCCCTTGTCCGCCTATTTGGAGGCGATAGAAGCCCCTGACGAGGAAACGCGGAAGGCAAAGCTTCAGCAGCACGCCCAACAGATTCGGACTCATCTGACGATGCTCGGAAGAAAATCATACTTTGAGCAGTTTGAACCGAGCCCAGAATTCGTTGTCTTGTTCCTGCCTGGGGAAGCATTTTTCTGTGCTGCTCTCATGCAAGACCCCGCTTTAATCGAGTTTGGCGTTGATCAGAACGTGATCATCGCCACGCCAACCACGTTGATCGCATTACTCCGAGCCGTTGCTTACGGCTGGCGGCAGGAGCAACTGGCAGAAAACGCGAAGGAAATCAGCAATCTAGGAAAAGAACTCTACGAGCGGTGCTCGAAGATGGGGGATCACATGATCTCCCTCGGCAAGAACCTGAAAAAGGCGACCGATTCGTACAACAGTGCCATCGGCACGTTGGAATCACGCGTGTTGGTCAGTGCCCGCAAGTTTGTCGACCTGGGCGCAGTATCCAGCGACGGGCAGATCGAACACCTGATTCCCGTCGAAGTCTCTCCCAAGCAACTGCACGCGGCTGAGTTGCTGGAGGTGGATGAAGCGGCGAACGGAAACGGCGCCGAAACTGCCGCGATGACGCATTAGGTTATCGCAGGGATCGTTTCGATGAGTTCTCATTTCTTCCTTACGCAACTACATAACCGATCTGATCGGCATCTTGAATGACAAATCAACAATACCGTTTCGCAGGCAAAGCTCTCAGCATCATCCAGCCCTGGGCTGAGGTGGACCCCAAAAACTGGGCGCGCTGATAAGGTGTGGTTTCCGGGTGCGGAGACGACCGAATCAGGAGTGTGCCAGCATGACGCGGAAGCGGCGGGTGTTTGGGGCGGCGTTCAAGGCCAAGGTGGCTTTGGCGGCGGTCCGAGGTGACAGGACGACGGCCCAGTTGGCCAGCGAGTTCGGCGTGCACACCAGCCAGGTCACGGCCTGGAAGAAGCAGCTCTTGGAGCAAGCGGCCGGACTGTTCGAGGACGGCCGCGCGCGACGCGACGAGCAGTCGGCGGGCGAGCAGGAACTTTACGAGCAGATCGGCCGCTTGAAGATGGAGGTCGAGTGGTTGAAAAAAAAATCTGCCGAGCTCGCCTGAGGCCAAGCGAAGATGCATCGACACCCATCACGCCCCGTTGAGTATCGCCCGACAGTGCGAGCTGGTCGGCCTGCCGCGCAGCACCCGGTATTACGTGCCGAGCGGCGAGACGGCCGAGAACCTGGCGCTGATGAAGCGGATCGACGAGCAGTATTTGCAAACGCCGTTTTACGGCAGCCGCAAGATGGCGATCGAGCTTGGCATCAATCGCAAGCATGCTCAGCGACTGATGCGGTTGATGGGTTTGGAGGCGGTGGGCGTCAAGCGACGCACCACGCGCCCGGCCGCCGGACACAAGATTTACCCGTATTTGCTGCGGAATCTGGAGATTACGCGGCCCGACCAGGTGTGGGCCAGCGACATCACGTACATTCCGTTGCGCCACGGCTTTTTGTATCTGACGGCGGTGATGGACTGGTTCAGTCGCTACGTGTTGGCCTGGCGGTTGTCGAACACGCTCGAAGGAAGATTTTGCCTAGAAGCACTCGACGAGGCACTGGCCACCAAGCGCCCGGAGATTTTCAACAGCGATCAAGGAAGCCAGTTCACGGCGGCGGCCTTCACGGGCCGATTGGAGAAGTGTGGCGTGGCGATCTCGATGGACGGTCGCGGTCGGGCGCTCGACAACGTGTTCATCGAACGGCTGTGGCGGAGCGTGAAGTACGAGGAGGTGTACCTGCGGGACTACGCCGATGGTTGGGAGGCGGAGCAATCGCTGGCCCGCTACTTCGAGTTCTACTGCCAGCGACGAATCCACCAGGCCCTCGGCTACCGCACGCCGGCCGAGTTGTACGGGCAGAAAACAGCGCGAAACGTTCGGCGCTCAAATCCCTGTTGAGGCAGGGTTAAAGAGGAGAATCAAACGGAACCCAAACCGTCGTCAGCCGTCGCGGCCGCGCGAGACCCGTGAGAGGTCTCACGGGCCGCCAGACCCGGCGACCTACATCTTATCCAAGCCCCAAAACTGTCCAACAGTTGGGGTCCACCTCACACGGACGCTGACAAGACTGACCTTCCACGAGTCTTGCTGGTTGGCGATTCGATCACTAGAGGATACTTCGGTGCAGTGGAAAAGCATCTCGTAGGGAAAGCCTATTGTGCCCGGCTGACCACATCGAAATGTGTTTCTGATCCCACGTTCAACGAAGATCTAAAACTGATGCTGAAGCAGTACAAGTTCTCCGTGATTCACCTCAACAACGGTCTTCACGGATGGGGCTACACAGAAGATCAATACCGTGACGATCTCTTGAAGACTGTTGTCGCCGTGAAGGAACATGCTGGTGATGCCAAGTTGATCTGGGCAACCACGACGCCTGTGCGTGAAAAGACCGGCTTGAAAACCTTCGCTGAACGAACAGATCGAGTCAAAGTGCGAAACACACGCGCCTCTGAGATTATGACGGAACAACACATCCCAGCCGATGACCTCTTTGAACTGGTCAAGGATCATGCCGAGTGGACTTCTGACGATGGAGTTCATTTCAATGGGCAGGGAAACGAAGCTCTAGCAAAACAGGTTGCAACAAGTGTCTTGGAGAATTTGTCCCCAGTCGCATTACCTGGGAAATGAGTTTTCGGATCTCTCAAAAACTCAACACAAAGAACCAAGCGGGCAAACTGGTTGAGATGCCGCCGGACGAGAATCCCTACGCCAGTTGGTCGTGCCATCTCGTGCGTCATGTACTGACGGGGAATTATCGGCGACAGTACATTCATTGGCCGCGCTGTGGATACGTTTCGGGAATCTATGGCGGATGAGGGCAAGCAAGTCATTTGTTGCAAATGCATCGTCTCACCGAGTGGAACGTTCAGTTTCGCCAAAGCGTTGAATCGCTCCGTCACGGGTTCAATGAATGACAACATCCATGCGGGCAAGTTCATACGTGAAGACGACCTGGCACCGAGCGATATCGGCTATCGGTTATTCGTCAAGCGTCCATTCCCAGACGCAGCCGCGATTCTGATCGTCGCTGCCGGTCAAGACAAGACGTTTGCCGTCGGGCGAGAACGCCAAGCCATAGATGTTCGGCGCATCGGTTTCCAACTGCATCAGCAAACGGGCCGTGCGTGAATCCCAAAGACTGACCGTTATCGGCTGGGTAGTGCCGATCGCCAGGGTGTTTCCATCCGGTGAGAACGCCAGGCAGAACACCTCACCACTTGCGCTCACAAGCTTTCTAGTACGAAAATCAGATTGCAAGTCGATGAGAGAGACGCTGGCGCCACGAATTGCCGCGAGAAATCTTCCATCAGTGGAAGTAGCCAGACCCTTGTTATGTGCCCCAGGCAGTGTAAATACTTGCCGCTCGGTTTCCACGTCCCAGACATTTACGGTCTGGCTTACAGTAATTAACTGACGATCATTGGACGTGAACAGAACGTCTTTCACGTCCGTCGAGTGTCGAAACCTGTGCGCCATGGCCGCCGAGTCGATGTCGATGATCCTGACAGTCTTAGCATCGGTCGTCATTGCCAGGCGTCTCCCGGCGGGAGCCCAGGCGATCGGTGGAAGGAAACCATGCGTGGCCGGTCGCGAATATACCTCGCGAAAAGTCTCCCGCGACCAGATCGAAATGGCCCCTTTTGCGTCACGCGTCGCAATCAGGCTGTCGTCAGGCGAGAGACAGATGTCATCGACATGCATATCGTGTGCCTGGAACTCCTCGACCAGCGATCTCGCCACGGGGTTCCAGACCTGAATGCACCCGTTTTCAGCGCTCGTGAAAAGTAAACTGCCGTCACGCATGAATGCAGCGCTGAGCACACGTGAACTCACTGTCGGACGATATTGCTTGATTCCACTTTGAGCGACTTCCCAGACCCTCGCCTTGCCATTGGCACTTGCGCTGGCCAGACGCGTCCCGTCGGGTGACCAAGCCAGAGACCATACGCGCTCCGTGTGTCCTAACAATTGACGCTGTGGCTGTGTGCTATGTTGATCCCAAAGCTGCACCACCCCGTCTTTGCCACCTGAGGCAAGCGTTTCGTCGACTGGAGAAAACGCGAGCGCCTGGATCCAGTCACTATGGCCGCCCGCGCGGAGCGGCAGTTCCGCGAGGTTATTGCCTTCGACGGCCCAGGTGTGGATTTCTCTACGTCTGCCGGCGGCCGCAACCAGCGCACCGTCGCGAGATACTGACAAGGCAAACAGCCTCTCCGAAGGAATGGACTTCCGGGCTAGATGACGCCAATCGGCAGATTGCCAAGCATGTACGTTTCCTTCCTCATCGGCTGCGAACAACATCTCACCCAATGGAGAGAATACTACGGCCCGAATCACGTCCATCTCTTCGTTGAGTACGACGATCGTCTCGCCGGTGGCCAAGTCCCAAATTCGCACACTCGTGTCACGGCTGCCCGAGGCGAGCATCCGCTCGTCTGGCGAGAATGCGACAGTCATGACGTGATCGATATGCCCCTTCAGTATGCATCGACACTCTCCGCTGGGTGCATCCCACAACCGTACTGTTCGATCTTCGCTGCCGGTGGCCAACTTCGTGCCGTCCGGCGAAAATGTGACGCTGGTAACCTCGTTCGTGTGGCCTCGCAGCACTGCCAACGACTTGCCTGTCTTGGCATGCCACAGACGCACAGTGCCGTCCTTGCCGGCCGTGGCAAGCATTCGTCCATCTGGCGAAAAAGCGATGGAAAAGATGTCACCCCGGTGACCCTGCAGTGTCAAGGTGCGCGGATCACACTGCTCATGCAAGTAGTACCAGGCGAACTCACGTACATCTTGTTGACCAGAACGTGGAATCTGTCGCTTGAGCACCTCGCTTGCTTGGACGACGTTGTTTGCCTTCAGCGTTTCGTAGGCCAAGCGCACGTCGGCCGTATAGAGTAGCCGCCGGCTGGCTTCCGCCTCACGCTGGGCGGCCTCCCAGGGCTCGGTCGCGAACGACTTCGTCGCTGAGGCGCGAGTTGTAGCCAATGACGGTTCCAAACAGCATGACGGTCGCTGTTGTAATCACGGCCCAAAGCGCGGCAATGGTGGGGCGACGTCGTGCCCATTTCCATGACCGCTCGACGGCACCCAGCGGTCGAGCTTCAGTGGCCCGGCCAGCCAAGAATCGGTTCAAGTCATCGGCCAATTCCTGTGCAGTGGCATACCGTGCCTCGCGCTGCTTGGCCAGACATTTGAGAGTGATCGCTTCCAAGTTGCGCGGGATCTCCGCTCGCAGTTTGCGTGGAGCCACGGGTTCTTCGAACAGGACATGACGCAAGGCTTCCATGTCCGACTGGGTTTCGAACACCCGCCGCCCAGTGAGCAGCTCGTATAGAATCGCGCCCAACGCGTAAACGTCGGCGCGGGCGTCAATGTTGCGCACGCACCCTTGGGCCTGCTCCGGGGCCATATATGCCGGTGTGCCGACCAGCGCGCCGCTACGTGTCTCTTCTCCGTCCCGCTCCAGCAGCTTTGCCATGCCGAAGTCGGTCAACTTCGGACACATTCCTGCCACGGAGTCATCTGGCCGGATCAACTCATCCTCTTTTGGTCCCGCGAACTGTGCACCCTGGCTCCCAGGAATCTCCTGTTCCGCCTTCAGCCTACTCAAAAGCACGTTGCTCGGCTTGATGTCACGGTGGAGTACCCCGCGGCCATGGGCATGCTGCATTGCCTCTGCAAGTTGTTTGACTATGCGAGCGGCCACCTTGACCGCGACTGGCTTGCACTGCGACTTAAGCCACTGAGCCAGCGTCGGCCCGGGACAAAACTCGGCAGCGATGTAACAAAGGGAGTTTACTTCGCCGGTTTCGTGAACCGCGACAATGTTCGGGTGACAAAGCCGCGCAGCGGCCTCTGCCTCGCGCAAAAAGCGTCGCCGCAACTCGTCGCTGACCAGCGATTCGATGCGAGGGATCTTAACTGCCACTTGGCGACGCAACTTGGGATCGATAGCCAAATAGACGATGCCCAATCCGCCGTGACCTAGTTCGTGCAAGATGCGAAATCGCCCCAGCGTCTTGCCCAATTCTCCGACTGGCGAAGTAACCGATTCGGCCGCCGGCCGGGGAGTATCGCCTTCGGCATCTTCCGGCGACCACGTGCGGCGGACGCGATACATCAACTCGACGCACTGCCGATCGGCTTCCCACTCGGCTACCAGCCTTGGGTCGCTGCAGACGCTCGGCGCATCCAGGTCATCGGGGTCCGCACCGCTAGCCAGTCGCTCTTCGAAGCGCCAAGAGCTCGGCCAACAGTTCATTGCGGTCTTGATCGTCGGCACCCATGATGGCGGTCAATCGATCTGTGCTAGTGCTTCTCGCATTTCCGCACGCCCCGAACCCAAAGCTTACGGGCCGCCTCGGCGGAACGATTTCTTCGCACGCCGATCTCGGCAAACGTGGCTCCCTGCCAGATCCGTTCGACCAGTACCGACCGCCACGGTTCCTGTACGTATTGCAGTGCCAGCCGTACGCGCCGTTGCTCGTCGTCGACCAGCATCCTAGTGCCGGGTGTGGCAGCTCCGTCGTGCAGTATGCTCAGTGCCGCATCGACCGCCGCCACGGACAACTCGCGGTCGACGGCGCGTTTTTGCGTCTGCCGGTAGAAGCGCACGGCATTAGCCAGCCGATTGGCCAAAATGCCCAAAAGCCAAGCATGAAACTCCTGTTCAGTACTTCCGCGGAAATGGCCGAAATTGCGTTGCGCCTCGACATACGTATCTTGTACGAGGTCCGATGCGCCGATCTTGGACCTTAGGTTTTGACCCAAGGAACGGTTGGCGACCAGTAGCAAGTGGTTGCGCCTAGCCTCCATAATCCGGCCCAAAGCCGTGCGCGAACCGTCGCGAGCTTCTCGAAGCCATTGATCCACGGCGCCCGGGGTGTCCGAGGAATTCTCCCGCGGGCGTGGCGGAAACGCCTCGTTCATTGTCACGGAGCCCCCATCTAGATAGGAACGAAGCGGAAGAAGACCGGACGGGAAATGTTTCAACCCCTCGGCAGAAAAATCATCCCGTCGTGGCGGGCCCGCAGCGCATACCCGGTCCCTTCGGGGTGCCACGGAATGCCGCCGCACGACAGAAGCCAGCCAACCCGTTTGGAACCTGGGTGTTTCTAGAGCTTTCCATCGGTCTCTTCTTTCGCGGCAGTCAATGGCCGATTGTCGGGCGCCGTGCCGACGCTAACACGAAAGGATTACCCTCTCAAGAGACTATCCGATTCCTTACAAAATCGTAATCCGTCTACTTCAGCGGGTGGCAGTTCCAAGCGTAGCGGCAGGCATCCATTGGCAAGCGAGCCCACAAGCGTCCGCAACCGCCGCAAAGTCCGCATCGTGGTCATGTGTCAAAGTTCGATAGACTGCGAGTGATCACCAATTACTGCAACATTACTACGGCACTCAATGCCCAACGGAATTTGCTACTGAGCCACGGCAATCGCATCTAATTCTGTTGCACTATTGGTAGCGGCTTGAAAGAGTCAAGGGCCCTTGAAGGATTCCTTCGGAGGAACGTCACTCACGGAGGGTTTTTTCATGTCGCAGCGACTCGTGGCAGTTTTTACTCCGTTTGAAGATCTGACCGATCCGCGGATCGAGCGGACGCGTGTGCACGACCTGTTCGAGTTGGTCGTTGTGGCGCTGTGCGGCACGATTGCGGGGGCCGATACCTGGGCTGACATCGAGCGGTTTGGCAACGATCGGCTGGTCTGGCTGCGAACGTTTCTGCGACTCGAAGGCGGCATCCCCTCGCACGACACGTTTGGCCGCGTGTTCGCGATGCTCGATCCTGCCGAGTTGGTCGCTGGCATTCAGCAGTGGCTCGACGATCTGGGCCGCGAAATCGGCAAGCATATTGCCATCGACGGCAAAACCTTGCGCGGCTCCGGAGACAAAGCGGCCGGCCGCAATCCCTTGCACCTGGTGAGTGCCTGGGCCAGCGAGACACGCCTGACGCTAGGGCAGGTTGCCGTCGACTCGAAATCCAACGAAATCACGGCGATTCCGCTGCTGTTGGAACTGCTCGATCTGAAAGGCGCGACGGTCACCATCGATGCCATGGGCTGTCAGAAAGAAATCGCCACCAAGATCGTCGCCGGCGGCGGCGACTACGTGCTGGCGCTCAAGGGCAATCAGGAAAAGTTGCACCAAGCGGTGGATGCGGCGTTTACCACGGCCCTGGAAGCCCGCGTTCGGCCACCCGGCATGTGTCGGCACGTGACGACGGAAACCAACCGCGGCCGTCAAGAACGCCGCGAATACACGGTGCTGCCCGCTCCTCGGTCGCTGCCCGGCGTTGCCGACTGGAAAGGCTTGGCCACGCTCGTCATGGTGCTGCGGATCACCCGGATCGCTGGGCGGGAAACGGGCGAGGTCAGCTGACCTGATACGATAACCACTGAACGAGGGCTCGTGGCCTGCGGGTAGGATAAGCCGCAAGGTGATTCCTAGGCCGCTAAACAAGGAGCCCAAGTTATGTGGCACGTCGGCATTGATTTGCATCGTCGCGACCTGGTGGTGGCCGCGGTTCACGATTCGGGGCAGGCGATGGCGCCTGTTCGGATTTCGACTCAGGACGAGTCCACGATGCTGCAAGTTTTCCATCGGTTGCAGCCATTTCGGGCAGTTATCGAAGCGAGCGCAAGCTACCGCTGGTTGTATGAGCGACTGAATCCTCTTGGGACGGTGCTGGTTGCCCACCCGCTACGATTGCGAGCGATGGTGCAGCGTCGGTCGAAGACGGACAAGCTGGACAGTCAACTCTTGGCCAATTTGCTTCGCATCAACCAAATCCCTCTTTCGTATGTTCCTTCGCCAGCCTATCAGCAACTCCGGGAATTGACACGCTATCGAATACGGCTGGGCCGCGGAGCCGGAGGCGTCAAGATCGGCTTGCGTGCTATCCTTGCCCGCCGCAATTATGAGGCTCCCTTTCGTGTCCCATTTGGCCCCCGAGGACTCCACTGGTTTCGTCGGCAGGACTTCGGTCCAATCGAGAACGAGCTGCGGGATGATCTATTGGAACGTCTGGAGTCGTTTCAAAGGCGAATCGCACGAGTCGACCTGAAACTTGAGCTGTTGGCGGCCCAGTTCCCGCAGACCGAAGCATTGCTCGACATCCGGGGAATCGGGCTTTACTCTGCGCTGGTTATCATCGCGGAACTCGGCGACGTGGAGCGATTCCGGACTGCCAAGCAGGTAGGAGCGTATGCCGGCCTTGCAACCCGTGTACGGCAGTCGGGCACCGTCTGTCGTCACGGACGAATATCGCGAGACGGCTCTCCCTGGCTACGGTGGATTCTCGTGGAAGCCGCCATCAAGGTTGTCACAGAGGATCCAGGTTTGAAGAACTTTTATCAGCGAATCCGCAAGAGATCGAGTGCCAAGATCGCAAGAGTTGCAGTGGCTCGGAAATTGGCAGAAATCTGCTGGAAGCGGCTGCGACGTTGGCAGCAAGAAACGAACTAGAGCATCGGTTCATGGCGGGCGCATGCGAATGGCAGGATCGGCCCGTTTCAATAGCTAGTGAGCTTTGACCTCCACTGTTGACCTGATTGGGCGACTTGCCATGTGAATCGTCTCCTGTGCGACGGCCTTGTGCCGGACGGCACGAATGGGTGCTTACGCCTCGCGCCGACAAAGCTGGGGTGCACGCGAGAAGTTTCGACGACATCGTGTCGTCGAGCAGGGGCGTTCATTGCCACCCCCTGCACCCCCGTCTAGCCTTTCTCTGTTCCGAAATGATCAAAACAAGACAGAGAGACAGAGCCCTTGACACTGTGGTTATGGGTGCTGTTGAAATCCTGATCCACGTGTTATGAAGGTCTTGAGCCCCTGGAGGGCAAGGAGACCTTCGATGACGACGAAGCGACGGAAGCGACACAACCCGGAGCAGATCGTGCGGAAGCTGCGGGATGCGGACGCGATGCTCAACGCCGGCAAGGACCTGGCGGCCGTGCTGCAGGCCTTGGAGGTCAGCCAGTCGACGTTCGACCGCTGGCGGAACCAGTACGGCGGGATGAAGGCCGAGGAGGCGAAGCGGCTGAAGGAGCTGGAAGACGAGAACCGCCGGCTGAAGCAGATCGTGGCCGACCAGGCTCTCGACATCCAGATGCTGAAGCACGTCGCGGAGGGAAACTGGTAAGCCCTTCGCGGAAGCGTGCGGCGGTCGGTGAGCTTCGCAAGGAGTTCGCAGTCTCCGAGCGAAGGGCGTGCCGGGTGTTGGACCAACCGCGGGCGAGTCAACGTTACCAGCCAAGCCACGCGACGACGAACCGGCGCTGGTGAGGCGGATGCTGGAGTTGGCGCGGGAGCATCCGCGTTTCGGCTATCGGCGGATCACCGCAAGCTATTGCGTCACGAAGGATGGCAGCGCCAGCGACACGCGGTGTATCGGCTGTGGCGTCGGGAGGGTCTGAAAGTGCCGCAAAAGAAGCGAAAAAGCGGCGATTGGGCACGAGCGCGAACGCTTGTCACAGGCGGCGAGCGATCACAAGGACCACGTCTGGTGCTGGGACTTCGTCTTCGATCGCACGGCCAGTGGCAGCCAGCTGAAGTGGCTCTCGATCGTGGACGAGCACACGCGGGAGTGCCTGGCGTTGAAGGTGGATCGCAGCATCACCAGCGAGGACGTGATCGACACGCTGGCCGAGCTGTTTGCGATGCGGGGCGTGCCGCAAGCACATCCGTAGCGACAACGGTCCCGAGTTCGTTGCCGCGACGATCCGGCGCTGGCTGGACCAGGTGGACGTCGAAGCGTTGTACATTGAGCCGGGCAGCCCCTGGGAGAACGGCTACGCCGAGAGCTTCCACAGCCGGCTGCGGGACGAGTTCCTGACCGTGGAGGTATTCGAGAACCTGGCGGCAGCCCGCACGCTAACGGCCGCTTGGCGAGAGGATTACAACCATCACCGGCCGCACAGTTCGCTGGGCTACCGGACCCCCTCGGAGTTCGCCGCCCGTGTGCTGCTTCCGCTCCGGCTGCGCCTGCGCTCCAGCAGCACACGCGAACCCAAGACGAAGAACCTTTATCCCAACCCCTACCTTCATAACCGGTGGTACAGAAAATCAACGCTGGTCACAGCTACTTCCTCAGCAGCCTGCCGCCCAAGGTGAAGACGCTGGCCAAATTCATCCGCCAGCACTGGAGCATCGAAAGCCAGTTGCACTGGGTGCTCGATGTAACTTTTTCAGAAGACGCCAGCCGCATCCGCAAGCAGCACGCACCCCAGACCTCGGCCATGTTGCGACGCCTGGCAGTGTCCATCCTCTCGGCGGACACTTCCATCAAAGACAACATCCGCGGCAAACGCTACCGCGCCTGCCTCAATATCAACACCCTCGAACGAATTCTCCTGGGTTTCGCCGCAAATTAAGATGCGATTGCCGTGCTACTGAGCCAATCGTCAACTGTCGCTGGTTCACCGCGTTCGAGCGTCGGCGATTGTTGCGAGAGATTGAATTGCGGCACGACATTCGAGCCGGGGCGATCTTTAGTTTGATGCTCTACACGGGCTGTCGGGTCAGCGACATTGTGAATCTGGAGCTGTCCGACATTCAGATTGGAGAACGAAATGGTTCGGTGGTATTTCGCCACGGAAAGGGAAACAAGCAGCGAGCGGTGCCACTTCCGCTGCCGGCTCGTCGGGCAATGCAGATTTATTTGGATTCTCGGCCAGCGGTCGAGTCGATGACAGTCTTTGTTGGCGAGAGGGGACCATTGACGGACGACGGTGTGCGTGCGTTAAGTCGAAAGTATTCGGCGCTGATTGGCGTGCGCCTGCACCCGCACGTCTTTCGACACACGATGGCGAAGCAATTCCTTGCGGACAACGCAAATGACTTGGTGAGTCTGGCTCAGATTCTCGGTCACCACAATCTACAAACCACAAGCCGCTACTCGCAGCGAGGCGGCGAGCAGTTAGCTGAAGGCGTGGAGAGATTGAGTTACTGACCGTTCTGAAATACGTCGTATCTGAGTCCATTTAGAAGGGAGTAGACTACGTGAGCAAAGCCAATTTGCCCTGCCACGCCCTTGCGGGCACTGGATTTTGAATCCGACTTCGATTTCCGTGGAAGCGATGGACGCTAAACGCCTTGCGTTTAGCATCCATCGCTGGTCGCACCGTATTTGCACGGATTATACGGCGACGGGACGGCGTACACGCCAGATGATGACCAACCCAATATCGGGTCTACGCAACAACTCTTGCCGCCCGACAATGCGGACGGATTGTTGAGAGCGACGGGCGATTAATTCCGCCGATTTCGGCACCAGAATAGGGATGCGCATGCGAGGATCGCCAGCACGAATGTGCTTGGTTCGGGAACGGTGTATACCAGCAAGGGAGCATAACCAGCCATGGCCCGTGTGAGACCATATAGCTTGGCCACATCATAAGCAGCTTGTGTGCCATGGTTAATCCACTCTGTGCCTTGGCCGTTTAGATTTCCGATGGCGGCAGAGCTGGTGTATGGATCGGTCCAGCCGCTCGCATTGTAGGTGCCGTCAGCACGGACGTAAGATTGAATACCGGTGCCGACGGTATACGGGGCAGTGAGTCCTGTCCACACTGGCACCACACCTGTAAGTTGCTGCCCCGTTTCAGTGAGGATAGGTGCGCTGAAATTCCCCAGCAGTAAATCATTGGAATTTGCGGCAACTAAGTCGCCGTTCATATTGACCCATTCGGTGTCAGACGGATTAAGGTTGTGGTCGTCGAAAAAAACATGAGTGGTAACAATTTCTTGAGCATCCGGAAGAATATCGGTACTTACCCCCCTTAAGTATTGCGTCCCGTTTGAATCAGTATAAGTCTGGGAGAGTAAAGCGACACCATCAATGGTTTGAAAGTCCCAGCCGTTTGGCATATGTCCTGCTTGTGCCAAGTCTCGTGTAATTTGGTAATCGGCTACGTCGGTGCCGCCGAAGTAGGAAAGGGGAGGCGGTATCAAATGGACATCATCAGTTGTGTAATCCCTTGCGGTTACAAATACGACGTTTTGAAAATATGGGGCGTAGACCGTGACTTGATTACCGACTTGTTTTACATAGGCGTCTCTCAAACCTAGTGTGTAGTATCCACCAGGACCACCCCCGTACGGGCTACCATCGGCGTTCACACTTCCTCCGTCGTAAGTCGACTCGTAAGCGTGAAGACCAAAGTCGGGGAGAGAGACCACCTGACTCAATGGGATGAGACCAGTATCGAAGTTATCGACAAACTGACCTTGGGGAAGGTCGCTGTTGCTGACGATTGATACCGGGTAATAGGGCCCGCTCGACGGTGCAGGATTGTTGCTCCCGTAACCTGGACCTACGGTGTAAAAATTAGCCCTTGCACGTGCGTGAATTGCAATCAGAATGGTGGCGGAGACTATCGCAACTTGGATTTTCCGGGTCATTAGGGCTTTCCTCCGGGCGGAATCATTTGGCTCACAATCTGCGGCGACGAAACGTTCGGCTGGGCACTCGACTTGCTCCCACTAGAATAGGAGCGAAATTGCAACCAAGCGGACGCCAGAAAAGAAAATTTTTGCAAGATTTGGTACTTCCCACTATAACTGGTTTTGTGAAAGCTATTTACGGCTTTCCTGTCCACTCGATTGAGCCGTCATCCCGCAATCGGCAATTCGGCGGCGGACTGGGGATCGCCATAACTGCGTCGTGGAATTCCTGGTCAGACATCTCACGGTCCACTTGGAGCGTCACGCCCTGGTGAGTGGAGGTGTCCGCAGGCGGTGGCGTTGGATCGTTGGCGACGAACAACACCAGCTTGTCCTGGTGGGAGTGGATCGCTGGCGGGATTTTGTCGTCAGTAAGGTTGGCAACCCACACCACGCCATCCGCACGACGTCCAGCCTGGCAGCCGTGAAGCCCTGGAAGCCGTGAAGCCCTGGAAGCCCAGCATCGTCGGGTGTGGAGCACCGAGGAACTGAGTGGGAATTTCGAAGTGCTCGGCTTCGTGGTTCCGATTGTCGTTGCCAAACACAAGATCGATGGGGGTTTAGGCGTTGAATTCCAGCACGATCCTTCACAATCGATAAGGCAGGACGCTGAGCGAGACAGGCAGATCAACGCTACGATCTATACTGAAGTCGAACATTTCGTCGTGTGAAGATCAGCGAGAATGTTCGTTAACGAGGTAGGGTCAACTGGTTTGACCATATGTAGGTCGAACCCCGCCTCACGTGCTTGGCGTTTGTCTTCGTGCTGGCCCCACCCTGTTAGGGCTATCAGCACAGTCTTCTTTCCATTTGCTTGTTCACGGATTCTCCGAGCAGCTTCATAGCCATTCATCTTTGGCAGTCCGATGTCAAGAAACACAACATCAGGCTGGAACTCTTCGGCGACTTTCACGGCTTCTTCGCCATCATGAGCGATTTGAACTTCACTGCCCATGATCCGCAGTAACATCCCGAGACTGTTCGCTGAGTCCTGATTGTCATCTACCACGACGATGCGCAAATTGGTCGTCAACGTTTTCGGCAGTTCAGCGCTTCCTTGTGTTGTATTGGGGGGCGTTCGACGACTGACCTTCACCCCATTTCCTGATCCGCGAGGGATGTTAGATTTTTCTAGAATCTGGCATTTTGACGAGGAGGATTTAGGACCATGGGCAGGAAGCATTTTACCGAAGAGCAGATCGCGTTTGCGCTGCGGCAGCATGAGGGTGGGACGGCCGTGGCGGAGATCATCCGCAAGCTGGGGATCAGCGAGCAGACGTTCTACCGCTGGAAGAAGAAGTACGCCGGGCTGGGGATTGCCGAGCTGCGACGGCTGAAGCAGCTGGAGGAAGAGAACCGCAAGCTGAAGCAGTTGGTGGCCGACCTGAGCTTGGACAAGAAGATGCTCCAGGACGTGCATTCAAAAAACGTCTGAAGCCCGCTCGGCGAAGCGTTGTGGTGGAGAAGCTGCAAGTGGGCTACCGGGTGAGCGAACGACGAGCTTGCGAAGTGCTGCGGGCTCCACGTTCGAGTCATCGTTACCAGAGTGTGCGCGACGAGCGGGCTGCACTGAGGATCCGGCTACGCGACTTGGCAGCCAGTCGGGTTCGCTACGGCCATCGGCGGCTGACGGTGTTGTTACGACGAGAGGGCTGGCAAGTGAATCATAAGCTGGTTTATCGCCTGTACGTCGAGGAAGGGCTGCTGATGCGTCGCAGGAATCCGAAACGCCGCAAGAGCTGCGCGGTTCGCATGGAGCGGCCGGTAGCCCAAGGAACCAACGAGTGCTGGAGCATGGACTTCATGGCCGACCAGTTGTTCCAAGGCCAGCGCTTTCGGATTCTGACGTTAGTCGATAACTTTAGTCGTGAGAGCTTGGCCGCTCGGGCTGCCCAGCGGTTCCGCGGCGACGATGTGGTGAAGGTTTTGGAGACGGTCACGGCCGAGCGTGGCTTGCCGATGACGATCCGTGTGGACAACGGACCGGAGTTTGTGTGTCCGTTTCGTGATCCGCATCTTCTTGCTCACCCGGTGGCGCGTCAAGCTTCTGGTTTTCTGAACCAGGAGGTCAGCGATGGCGCGACATCAACGAGACCCGGCGAAGGAGGATTTTTGGCGTGAGGTTCTCAGGCGTTTTGCGGCGAGCGGGTTAAGTGTCCGGGCATTTTGCAAGCGTGAGCGGCTGACCGAGTCCGCGTTCTACGCCTGGCGGCGGACGATTGGCGAGCGGAGCAGCACGGGCAACGCCGGGCCGGCGTTCGTGCCGGCCGTTATGACGACGCCGCCGCGCAGCGAATCGTCCATTGCGATCGACCTTGCCGGCGGCTGCGTGTTGCGGCTTTCAGGCCCGAGTGCAACAGAGCAGCTGGCCGATCTAGTCATTGCCCTGCAGACGCGAGTCGGGCGATGATTGCCGCGGACCTGGTGAACTTGCAGGACTGGGTCGCCACCACGCCGATCGACATGCGGAAGAGTTTTGACGGGCTCGCGGAAGTGGTGCGCGAGTTTCTCGGCCACGATCCGCTCTCGGGCAGCCTGTTCGTGTTCCGCAACCGAGGCGGGCATCTTGTGAAGATTCTGTGGTGGGACCGGGATGGTCTGGCGATTTACTACAAACGGCTGGAACGGGGCGAGTTCCAGTTCCCGCGTACAGGCAAGCCGGCCATCGAGATCACGCGCGAGCAACTGTTGCGATTACTCTCGGGACTCGACGTCAAGGCGACTCGCGTGGCTTGATTCATCGTCACTTGGACTAGCGCGACCGGCAGGCAGTCGGTACAACAGGACGCATGACGCGCACCGACGAACTGCCGAACGATGTGGAAGCATTGAAGCGGCTGATTCTCGAAGAACGTCGTCAACGCGAGGCGGAGGCCGAACGCTTCAAAGCAGAACAGCAGGCCGCGATCGACGAGGCTGTTAAGGCGGCGGTCGCTGCCATCTTGCGTCGCTATTACGGTCCGCGCAGCGAGTCGTTCGATCCACGACAGCTCTTGCTGTTTGGCCGGCGCATTGAAGACGCTCCGCTCGACCAGGCAAGCATCGAAGAGGAAGCCGGCGAGCGGCTCGTCACTCGTCGCATCAAGAACCGCGACCAGCACGGTCGTCAGCAACTGCCGGAGTACTTGGAGCGGATCGAGATCGAGCACGACCTCGACGATAAGCGTTGCCCCGCGTGCGGTTGCGAGCGCTGCCGGATCGGGGCGGAAATTAGCGAGCAACTGGAATATTTCCCGGCCAGCTTCAAAGTCTTGAGGCACGTGCGTCACAAGTACGCCTGTGCCAAGTGTGACCACGACGGCTACAACCCGCACATTGCCGTCGCAGAGAAGCCGCAACAGCCGATCGACAAGGGCCTGCCGGGGCCGAGCCTGTTGGCGTACGTCATCACCAGTAAGCTGGGGGACCATTTACCGCTCTACCGGCTCGAACGCATCTTCGAGCGGCAGAAGGTTCATGTAGCTCGCAGCACGATGTGCGCCTGGATGCGTTGTGCCGGCGAGTTGGTCGCGCCGCTGGTTGATCTCATGATTGAGCGCGTGCGGCAATCGCGGGTGATTCATACCGACGACACGACTGTGCCAGTCCAGTCGCCCGGTCAGAAGCAATGCCGCAAGGGCCGCATCTGGTGCTACCTGGGCGACGAGGCCAACCCGTACACCGTGTACGACTACACGCCGAGCCGCAGTCGCGACGGCCCGGCAAAGTGGCTAAAGAACTTCACCGGCTACCTGCAAGCGGACGCTTACGGCGGATACGACGGCATCTTTCATTCGCAGAACGTGACGGAAGTCGCTTGCTGGGCACATGCGCGCCGCAAGTTCTACGATGCTCAGGACTCGGATGAACAACGCGCCGCGCAGATGCTTGCGCTGATCGGTGAGTTATACGCGATCGAGCGGGAAGCGAAGGGCGCCGATGCCGCCACACGACTAACTCTACGCCAGGAGCGGAGCCTGCCGGTGCTCGCGCGCATCAAGACCTGGCTCGACGCCGAACAAGGAGTCGTGCTGCCGCGCAGCCCAACGGCCACGGCGATCACTTACGCCAGGAACCAGTGGACGCCGCTCACGACGTACACCACGCAAGGCTTCCTCAATATCGATAACAACGCCAGCGAGCGGGGCTCAATCGCGTGGCCATCGGCCGCAAGAACTGGCTCTTCGCTGGCAACGACGCGGCGGGTGAGAACCACGCGCGGCTCTGGTCACTAATCGCCAGTGCCGAGCGGCACGGCGTCGACCCGCAGCGCTATCTCACAAGCGTCCTGGCCAAGATTGGCACGACGCCAGCCAACGAACTCGATCAGTTCCTGCCCCACGTGTGGAAACAGGAAGCTGAAGCGGAGTTGACTACGAACTGATCCGGTTCGCTGTTCACTCTGATTCAGTGTTGGCGTCGACTCCCTGAAGGACGGCCACGCCGTCGGCCGTGATGAAATAGGTTGGTTGAGACGAGTTCGGACCAGGTCCTTCCTTGATCAACCCGGCGGACTTCAACTCCTTCAACAGGGTCATGAGATTCGTCCCGTTCGGTAATTCAGCGGAATTGATTACGCGGTCCAGTTGGTACCACGTCCACTCTCCGTCGTGTTTACCAATAGATCGCAATAGCTGCTCATGAAACTTATCCATCGAGAATCTCACTACTGTTCGAACAAGTGCCAAGTATCTGGATGGTACAACGTTCGACTGCCATTCACATCGAAATCGGGAAGCCGATAATCTTCTAGTGTAGCGGAGTGCGCGTTGTTCCAAAGATCCCATCCGGCTTCTCCTGGTGGCTGACCAGTTCGATAGCCGAGATTGCGGTATCGCACCGACTCTCGCAACTCGTGGCTGTAGAAGTTCAGGTCCGCTTGTGTCGGTCGAATCTTGCCATCTGCGATGCCTCTGAGCCGCTGAACCATCGCCTGATTGGGGGCATCAGCCCCGAAGCGAGACAAGTGGCCCTCGGCGTAATCGACGCCGCGATGTGTGATCCGAATACGATCCGTCGTCAGATTCCGGATCGCGCCGCCTGCGTTCGCGGGGTCAAAATCTCGACCGCTTACCGGCCCACGGGCCCCGAGCGGGCGTGTGGCTGTGGTCCGCGGAACGGACACGAGTTTGTCTCGAAGTCATTGGATTGGTGGGCCTACTTCAACGGCGTGAAGCTCGACTTCAGCCGGCCGGGCAAGCCCACGGACAACGCGTTCATCGAATCGTTCAATGGGAAGTTCCGGCAAGAGTGCTTGAACCAGCACTGGTTCTTGTCGCTCGAAGACGCCCAGGACGTGATCGAGGCCTGGCGGAAAGATTACAACCAGCATCGGCCCCACAGTGCGCTGGGAGACCGATCGCCGGTCGAGTTCGCGAATTTTTCAAGGGGGGCATGCCCCCCTTGAAAACCTTGTTTCTCTAGCGTTCCAAGTGGATCAAACTTAGGGGCAAGGTCATTGCCCAACGAATCTTTGTCAGTGGCTGGCCCGGCGTAATGGGGCTGCTCACCGAACCGCACGAACCCGCACCTTAATTCTTTTTTCATCTCTCACGTGGATGTGCCGGAGAGCCTCTATCTCAATTGTAAAGAGTCGAAGTCCAAATTCATTCGCTCGATTTCGCAATGACGACGCTCCACTGGAGCAGGCAATTATGACGCCCTCGATAGTTAAGCTCTGTGGGGTGAGCTCTTGGCTCAAAGTGACAATCGAGGCCAGTCTCTCTGCGACTTGCGTATCTTCAGTGTTCTGCTGCAAAAGAATCAGGCACACGACGTTATGTTGTGGATCAGTAGCGATAAAATCGATCCACTCGTTGTCGCTGATGAAAACGAATTCCCGCTCAAGCGTTAGTTGCCGGTGCCATTTCAAGGACTTCCAGTGATTAGCTATGAGTCGATGTAGTTCAGCTTCGGCCAACTGGGAAAAGCTTTGGTGCGTCGCTCGGCAACTTGGGCGAGCGGTTCCGACAAATCTCTCCAACGCCTCAACTATGTCCGCAACTCGGCATCCTGTAGCCCACATCTGTGACCGAATTGACTGGGCGACTAGGAACTCGTCTGGAGTCAGCCCTTTGGGATAATTGCCTCGCCATGTCGGTGCCGTTGACTCGAACGTGCCCGTTGGTCCGATAAGTCGTGGATGTGAGTCGGGATTTCTACGAGCGCACATCATTAATGCCCTTTTGTGCTTAATGCGACTCCGGTTTGCTCACGACTAAAACGTGTCCGTTCCGCCAACCGCATCTTCTGCCGGTGGGCGTAGCCGGTCAAGCTGGGGCTACCTCAACTTTGGAGGTGGTCGATGGCGAACATGCGACGGGATGCCAGCAAGGAACGGTTTTGGCGCGACATGCTCAGGCGCTTTGTGGCGAGCGGGTTAAGTGTCCGGGCGTTTTGCAAGCGTGAGCGGCTGACCGAGTCCGCGTTCTACGCCTGGCGGCGGACGATTGACGCGCGAAGCCACACGGGCAGCTCCAGGCCGTCGTTCGTGCCGGCCGTGATGACCTCGACGTTCCCCCGGCCGATTGGAAACGTCTTTTTGTACGCACTTTCGCACGTTGCCTACAGTTGCGAATCCATGATGGTTCTCGTGGCGCATTTGGTGGACTGGTCACAGCGAGTCTTGCAGTATTTGATGAAATGTTGCCAGCCGGCCTGTGAGCACCTCGATGTCGAATCGGCCACGAAGCTCGTTGATTACCCAATATGGCACCCGCCCTTTCTTGGGTCCGTCTAGTGTGATTCCCAACGATTTCAGAGCTGGCTCCAAGTAGTCAGTCACCAGAACTTTCGCCTGGCCGTTTGACCTAATGCTAATGCAGAACTTAATTCCCGGCATGGCGACCGAAAATCCGAGCTCGCCGTTTCCGGGGATTACAGGCCCCAAGTCGTCAATCACGTCGATTTGGAGAGACTCCAGGTCTAGTCTCATCTCGCTGACACGAGCTGGAATCCCGCTTTGTTCTAGCTCGTGGAGGTTTCCGTCGCTGTAGCCGGCTGACGAGGACTCACGACGGATTCGGCTGCGAGTTGGAAGTTGCCACGTTTCCAAGGAGAGCTCAGCTAGCCGTCGCTCAATCTCCTGGCAGAGGTCGTCGAGTTGGCCATAGACACCGGCTACATTATTGACTTTTATACGGGTAAACTCGCAGCCGAGTTCCGATTCGATGCATGTCATCCGCCGTGCATCGGCTTCCTCTTGTCGGCTATGAAATGGCTCGTCAACTTCAACCGCAAGCTTCAGCGCCGGAATATACAAATCGATTTTGAATCTGCCGTGTTGGTATTCGAGCTCAATACGCACAAGATCGCCAAATCGGGCGACTAGGGGAAAAACCACCATACATTGCCATTTGCGTCTCCGATCTAGCTTTGCGGCTTGGGCGTGGTAGAAGCGTTCTTTGTCTCGATTCATTGCCGACTACTCCAAGTGTCCTTATTGGAACGGATCGAACAAGCTCTGGACCTCGGAGAATGCCGACAAACTACTGTGTGCGTGGGTCAGAAGCCGAGTCGCGTCAGTGCGCCGCCGTGTCGGATGAGTCGAGTTGCTTCAGCAATGTGGTCACGTACGGTATTCGCCCAAATCGCATATCAAGAAATAGTGGCCTCACCATTTTCGCACTGGTTCATTTCACGGGGGGAACTCCAACGAAGCCCGCGCGACCTTTGGCGTTCAAGGTGCTGTAGAACAATTGAATCCACAGGTAGTTGGCATTGTCCGCCCGTGGCATCCCAAACGGAAACCGAGGGTCGTCCTTGATCTTCTCCTTGTCCACCTTGTACACGTTGAACGGCGGATTAGCCAATACGAAGTCGAACTTGCCGACGCTTTTGTGCAAGTCTTCGTAGTAACTGTTGCCTTCACGGATTTCGCCCGACAGGGCATGGACGGCGAGGTTCATCAGACAAAGTTGTCGAGTCTCGTCCACCCGTTCTTGACCGTAGATGGAAATCTCGGCACTGGGACTTTTCTTATGTGCTTTGACGAAATCGGCACTTTGAACGAACATGCCGCCCGATCCGCAGGCGGGATCGAAGATCAGACCGTGATAGGGTTCGATGATCTCGACGATGAGCCGGACCAAGTGAGGTGGGCGTGAAGAACTCGCCGCCCTTCTGACCTTCGGCACGGGCGAAATTGCCGAGGAAGTATTCGTAGATTTTCCCAAAGGCATCGCCCTCGATGTCCATCGGAATCTGCGAGAACGTCTTCAGCAGCGTGACTAGTGTTGAGTTCTCAATCCTGGTGTACGTCTTCGGCAGGACGCCTTTCAGTTCGTCGTTCTCGGCTTCGACCGCCTTCATCGCCTCGTTGATCGCCTTGCCGATGTTCTCTCCCTCGGGCAGGTTCAAGCAGTTTTGAGAAGCGAGCCTCGGGCGGGAGATACATCACGCCTTGGGCTTGATAGTCCGCCTTGCCGATCTTTCGCCGCCCCGACCCCTTGCCCGCCAGTTCCTGCTCGGCGATGGAGAACTTGTGATCGGCGTAGCGCAGAGAAGATCAGCCCGAGCACCGGCACCGAGTACTCGGACGATTTGAGGTTGGAATTGGCACGCAGTTGGTCCGCCGATTCCCAGAGCCGTTTTTCAATTTCGGAGAGGTTGTTTGCCATTTGATTTCCTAGTCCTCTAACACCAACGCCCAAATCCGTTTCAAGGGTAACTCTGCCTGAAGTTCGTCGGGAAACTTGTCGTGGTTACGCAGGATCGCTGCGAGGAGGTCGCCAGAATCCCATAGACGAATCGTAAAGAAACTCTGGCGGGCTTCCTGAAGCACTGAGGTCTTGAACCCACCCCAGCAGACGAGCAAACCTTGGTCGGCGTGGAAATTCTGAAGAATGCCTTGCAAACCACGCAGGATGTTCACATCGGCGGGTGACGAAGATGATTTGACTTGCACGCAAAGTCTCGGTTCTCCGAAGCCCATCGGTCCAGTGCCTGCGAGGATGTCTACGCCACCATCGGGACCAGGAGGTGAAACACGGGTCAAGTATCCTTCGGCTTGAAGAACTGCGTCAACAATTCTGGCAAGTGCGTGTCCAGCGAACTTGCTTTGAATGTGATTGAGAATTTGATCCTTGGCGGCTTGTTCGATGTCGAGCGAAGATTCGGTTTCATCTTCTGGCTCGTCGTCTGACTTGCTCCCTCCACCTGGGTGAGACTTTCCGCCAATGATTGCTCGGATTCGTTCCTCCGCATTGTTGCGACTAATCTGGCAAACCGTCATGAATGCGCCGAACGAATGCAGGATGTCTTGATCGAAGGTCGTTCGAGGCAAGTCGGTCTTCAACCACTCGACGCTTCGAGTGTGATGGACGGAATCGCCGAGGTCCGTTCGGTAGTTGTATGGTCCAGCGACCCTGCCGATGGCAATCGCCGATTGGGTCTTGAGCGGCAGGACAACCAGATCACCTTCCTCAATCCTTCCACGGAAAGCCCAGATTTGCCCGACCTCATTCGAAACCTTGGGCTTCGAGTCGTTCGGATGAGCCTGCACGAAGAGGTCGGTCAATGCCTCTCGGCTCTGGAACGGCGATAGGTCGGACAACTCATTCCAACCAATGGTGACGAGTTTGTTCTCGATGGCTGACTGTTCGTTCTCGCCGTGCTTCCCTGCCCGAACTAACCACACTGCCATAAATGCGCCCGTCCATTGTTGGTAACTACACAAGAGCCCACATCACCCGCTCGGGGCGGCTGAGCAAGTCTACCAGAGGTGGGGCAGGGCAATCAACGATTGAACTTTGTAGTGAAGTCGCTCGCTGTGATGCAGAATGATCTGCTGCCCTATCGGTTGAAGATGGAATCTACGTACAGTTCCTCAAAAGCGTCTTGGTCTATGCGCTTCCCTTCTTTGGTGCATCTGATTGCCCAACGGAGTATGGCTCCTAGACATTCCGTAAAAACTTCCACGGCTGCATGGCTTGCATTCTCAACACTTCCGTGCATTCGTGATCGGTGAACTGCATGGCATCGTTCCTTGTAAAGCGCCTTTGCAAGCGTGTATCGCTCTTGCCGCCCTGTTGGGTCTGACTGGGTGAGGGCGGCTGCCAACAATGCAAATCGCTCTGCAATGTCACCGGAGGTGCCAAATGGATTAAGAATTGTCTCCGTGGCGATCACTGCGTGCAGAGTGGCATCTCCGAATTCAGCGTGACGGCATCTCGCCACAAGTGCAATGGCACTGTCAATTGCCTGACGTAGTTTGCCCCCAAAACCGGCTTCGTTCGCTTCAATCAATGGTCCGACTGTTTTTTGCCAAGTATCTACGAATGCGTCGGGATCATAGCCGTCGCCAACCGGAGTCTCGTACTGTGTCAACGACGTATTCCACCAATCAGCCTGCCCCGTCCTCTTGTTGATCGCTAAGCAGACGTGGGGAATTCTCGTGAAACCGTCTTCTAGCAATCCCGTGCCGTCAGGTCGCCGACTATATGGACCACTCGCACTGGTATCCGTCCCCTGGTTGCTCTCCAAAACAACTTGGCACAGTTGAAGCAGCGGCGCAATGGCATGGATGCGTTGACGGAGGAGTTCAGCGTTTGTGCTTGCTTCACCTCTGCCGATGGGCACGACCAATAGGGGACGACCAGGGACGTAGAACCGACTTTTCACGTAAAAATGGCTGCCGAGTCGAACGTACGACTCCTGAACTTCAGAGTCAGGCATGAAGTTGACACTGCAATGATCTGCAAGTATCGAGCGAAAAGTGGCTAGCAGGTCTTCTTCCGTAGCAGGCGACATCGAACGAGCGTTCACGATGGAGAACAATCCGAAGTCCGTATATGGGGGGAACTTTTGGAAGGCTCGTTCCAATGGAACGCATGCGATCCAGTCAATAAGGGCTAGATCGTCCAAGGTATTCTGTAGCGAATTCGTAAAGCCTCGAATTGCGTCGTCAATATCGAGGTCATCGTCTTCCCAAATGTGATCTGCGAAGACCCAGGCAAATGGGAAAAAGCCCATCTGCCACTGGACATCGCTTGCAGTTGCCTTCGCCACCGTCTTGAAAAGGTGTCGATACGCCTCGTCAAGTTCCTTGTTTGCGTAGAACTCATCTTGTGCAGCAGATTGGCGTTTTGCTTCAAACGCCGCCCGTACAAATGCTTCACAGGCGTAGGCAGTACTATCCTGCATCAAAACCTCCAGCCCATTGGTCATTGCATCCCACAGTTGAAACCTACTTCTATATGACCATCTGACGTGAGTTTCAAGGTCCGGACCACGAACCGGCTTGATGCGCAGTTCAGAGGGCTCTACTGGGAAGTTTGGTTGTACACGGCTGGGTTAAAGGAGCCAGCCATGCCCAGCCAAGCCGACATCCAGAAGCACATCACCGACCGCATCATCGAAGGACTCAAAAACGGGGTCGTCCCCTGGCGGAAGCCCTGGCAGCCCGGCAAGAACTCAGGCTCCCTGCCAACGTCATCTCTAAGCGTCCCTACTCGGGCGTAAATCCCATTCTGCTCGACCTCGTGGCGATGTCCCGTGGCTATGCGAGCCGTCACTGGGGCACCTACCAGCAATGGGTAAGTCTAGGCGCTCAGGTCCAAAAGCGCCCAGACAACGTGAAACCAGGATGTTGGGGCACCCAAATCGTCTTCTACAAGAAGATCAAACGGATCAAGGTCGAGGACGGCGAGGAGAAGGTCCAGATCCTTCCCTCTGCTCCGATACTACACAGTTTTCAACGTCGATCAGGTGGACGGCGAAAGCGTCGATCACCTTCGATCCATTGCCGATTCTGAGTCGTCTTCGCTCGAACCCGACTTTGAATCCGCTCGAACCGCAATCCAGGCGACCGAGGCTGAGTTTCACTTCGGCGGCGACAAGGCTTTCTACGTGCGACCGAGTGGGGAATTTCCCCACCACACCGGCGGCGACTACATCCAGATTCCGCACCCAAGTCAGTTCGCTTCCCAGAAAGACTTCGTTTCGACCAGTTTCCACGAATTGGTGCACTGGTCTGAAGTGCGGCTAGGCTGGCAGGGAAGTTACGCCCTTGGCGAACTCATTGCCGAGATCGGGGCGTGCTACCTCTGTGCCCAGACCGGCGTGCCGTCGTCGGACGACCTGACGAATCACACATCCTACTTGGCGTCCTGGCTCAAGCACCTGGAAAGCGATCCTCGTGCCATCCTGCAAGCCGCCAGTCAGGCATCCAAGGCGTCAGAATTCATCCTGAGCTTCAGCCGTGCCACCGAGCTCGAAAGCAGCAACCTGCAAGAGGTTTAGGTAGCGCACTGTTTTGCTCGGACGCCCAAGTTTAGTTGTACACAGGAAGAGCATGAAACTCGCCGAACTCACACTCGAAGAAGCAGCCAAGCAAGCGGCAGGTAACTGGCAGCAGTTCCACTGCTTCATCTGGTTCCGAAAAAACGAACTCGATGACCCTGAACAGTGGACCGTGGTCTATACAAACCATCGGGACAGCGGACTCATCGACCAGTCGAATGAAACCGTGACCCAGCGATTGCTCAAGCCGTACAGCGAGGGTGATGACGCCGATGTGGTCCCCGAGAGCCACAGCCACTGGGCTAGTCCTCGATGGCTTCAGCCTCAGGGTGTTCAAGAACGGCGAGATCACCGAGGCATTCAAGACCTATCACCACTTGATGCAGTGCCTCGATGATTATCCGATTCTCGATGAGGACGATTACTCCGACCGTGAATTTGAAGCCACGGTGGAGAACATCAACGACGCAGCCTGGAAGTTAAAGGGGGAGTTCGATTTGCCCCAGGGCTGGGATATCAGAAGTTTACTCGTGGCTCTCCGACAATCGCTGCAGAGAAATCGAGAACGTCGATGACCAGGGCGGCTACCCGAGCGAGGAAGGGCTGAAGGAAGCCTTCGAGGCACTTGGATTCGAGCCCCTCGAAAGAATTTCTCGGTAAGGGACTTGCAAAACGCTCCAAGTACTGGTGTACAGGTACGCGCCAAATGGCACCCCACAACGTGATCCTACTGGAGATCGGACGTCCCAAATGGCGCAGATGGATGATTTTTCACCGTGAGAGAAATCGCTACTGGCGCAGCGGCGCGTGGAAAAAACGACGCCGAGACGGCGAACTCTGGCACAGCAAAGCCGAGGCTGAACAGGAACTACACATCGTACGGCTAGGAAGTTGATGATGGACGACAGCAACAATCTAGAAATCGGGGACGTTTCCCCTTCTAGCCTGAGCCACATCACTGGGCAACGAAGTGTCGTCGAGCAAGTTCGTGTTGCGTTAGATGCTGCGTTTGAAGATGGCAGGAAGATGGACTCGTGCCTACTCGTCGGTCCACCGGGCTGCGGCAAGAGTGCCATGGCACGAGTGATCGCCAGCGAGATGGCAACCGATTTTCACGAGGTGATCGGGCAAAGCATCTCGACGCCTGGAGATTTGAATGCGTTTCTGTTGAGCGCACGCGACAAATCAGTGTGTCATGTCGATGAGGCTCATGAGATTAAGCCTGCCCTGCAAACAAATCTCTACCTAGCTCTGGACCAAAGAAAACTTTTTGTGAGTGGTGGCAAGAGCATCCAGACGTTGCCGATTGCTGACTTCACTTTGCTGCTGAGCACGACAGATGAGTACGCTTTGCTCGACCCTCTGCGCCAAAGAATGCGGCTGGTGTTACGTTTCGACTTCTACAGCGAAGATGAACTGGCGACCGTGATTCGGCACCGAGCGAGAAGTCTTCGGTGGGAGGTCGATCAAGAGGTGCTGCCGCTCATCGCTCAGCGATCCCGAGGAACGCCACGGCTTGCCTTGAGATTGCTGCAGGCGTGCTACCGAGTGTGCCGCGCACAGGGCGAAAGATTCATCATATTGGATCATTTGTCTCGTGCGTGCGCATTGGAACAGATCGACGAGATCGGGCTTGGTCCCATTGAGCAGCGATACCTTGCCATTCTCAGGGACGGTCCGCAGCGATTAAACGTCATCGCTTCGCTGCTGGGGTTGCCTGCCAGGACGATCTCCAGTGTCAGTGAACCGTTCCTCATTCGTGCGGGGCTGGTCATCAAGGATGACCAAGGTCGGCGGCAATTGACGGGCACTGGCTATGAACACGCAGCTGGATAGATCATCCAGTTCAACGATCTGGACTACGAAGGGACAACCGTGACCAAAGACCAACTCTTACTTGAGATTGCCAAGAAGCATCTGGGGCTGGAAACACTCCACGAGCGGAAAAGCGACCGCCTTGATTTTCATTCCCTTTCGGTGTGGTCGATCAAGGACGCCTCGGAGGCAGCGTTCGATGCTGGGAGACGTTCAACAAACTGACCAGAACACGTCCGAAATGTGTCCAAATTCAATCAAATTCGAGGGTTTTAGACGTCCGATGGGTGATCAGACCAAAACGGCGGTTTCCGTGGCTGAAATGGCGCGAATGGTTGGGCTATCGAGAGCCAGGTTTTACCAACTCATCGGAAGTCGCCTTCCCACCTCCTGTCTATAACACGTCCACGAGGCGCCCGCTTTATGACGAGGAGGCGCAAGAATTGTGTCTAGAAGTGCGTCGTAGGAACTGTGGGATCAACGGCAAGCCCATCCTGTTCTACTGCCGGCACGCCCCAAAAGCAGCGCCCAAGAAACGAAACGTTCAGAATCTGAACGTCGAACTGCTCGAAGGGCTGAAGTCATTGGGGCTGGTTGCCAGTTCAGCCCAGGTCGAAGCGGCGATCAAATCGCTGTTCCCTCGGGGCGTCGAGCAGGTCGATCCGGGGCAAGTCATTCGCTCGGTGTTTATCCACTTGAAGGCGCAGGGACCGTGATCATGAACTTCATCGAATGGAAGCATCTCTGCGAGGGCGAACGTTATCTGAGGCTCGAAGAGTTCCTGGACCGACATTCTGGTCACGAAATCTTTGTGATCGAGGAGGCGATTCATACTTGGCCCAGCGACGCCGAAGAACTGCGGCAACTCTGCGGAAAGAATGCTCGCGTCGAATACCTGGGCGAGGAGTCACCTCACTGGTCTGGCGTCGATGGATTGTTCTATGTGATTACGCCCCTGACCAAGAAGGGAAGCAAGAAGCGACCGGAGCCGATTCACGTGGTCGTTTACCCCAATTAGGTGAAAGTATTCGCCCGATAGTCTGGCGCTGATAAGTGCCATTATCTGTTCAATCCGAGGAGAAAACCGTCCAAATGATGTCTGATTTGCGCCAGAAAAGCGCTGGAATAGGCGTGATAATGTTTTCGAGGGACTGCATGTCGGGGGCGAGGAGCCGTCGCTTGTGGCGGCTTACCTGGACGCCCATGACTTCTCCGAGCATACCTGCCGCGCCATTCGCAACGACCTCCGGAAGTTCGCCAGTTGGTTCGTCGAGGCGAACCAAGAACCTTTCACGGTGAAACGAACGACGCTACGAGACGTCGTGGATTTTCGAAATCATCTGCACCGGGAACAAAAGCAGGCGATCGCCAGCATCAATCGTGCGCTGGTGATGATCCGAAGGTTCTTCGAGTGGTTGGTGGTTGAAGGGCGATTGGAAGCCAATCCAGCCAAAGGTGTGAAGGAACTGCGGCGGCAGCAATTGGCTCCCAAAGGACTTGAACGTGCAGACGTTCGGCGGTTGCTGCGCGAGATCGAACTGCGGCAGGACGTTCGGGCGGGAGCAATCTTTGCATTGCTACTCTACACGGGTTGCCGGGTGTCTGATCTTGTGAATCTTGAACTGAGAGACTTGATGATCGGAGAGCGAGCAGGGTCAGTAGTTTTTCGGCATGGCAAGGGCGGCAAGCAGCGGACTGTGCCGTTACCCTTGCCGGCTCGTCGGGCGCTGCAGGAATACTTGGAGACTCGCCCTCCGGTTTCTAGCAAAGTCTTTATTGGCGAGCGAGGTCCTATCACTGACGATGGCGTAAGGGCACTCTGCCAAAAATACTCGACTTTGATCGGCGTTCGCCTTCACCCGCACTTGTTCAGACACACGTTTGCCAAACAGTTCTTGGCAGACAATGGGAACGATCTCGTGTCCCTTGCTCAGATCTTGGGGCACGAGAATCTGCAGACCACAAGCCGGTATTCGCAACGGAGTGGAGATCAGTTGGCGGAAGGGGTTGAGAGGGTGGGGTATTGAGAGTGGGAGGTGAAGAAGGGCGACAGGATTTGAACCTGCACCTGATTTTTTGTCAAGCGATTGCGCCGCTTGCGGTTACGCCGATTGCGATATGTGCCGCGCTGCAAATGACTCTATGTAGGAAGCCTGAGCGGTACGATGGCTACTTGGTCCGTGTCGTTCCTCGTACGAAGGAGGCTTCACGATGTATTTCGTCGGTTTGGATGTTCACCTCGGGCACACTTCGATGTGTGTACTTGACAAGAACGGTCGCAGGATCAAACAGGTGAGGGTGCGAGGTCCTTGGTCGGGCATTGCCGACCAACTTAAAGTGTTGGATGGTCCCGTCAGCATATGCTACGAGGCCTCCTGCGGTTACGGACGCATTTACGAGTTGCTCAAACCGGTGTGCCAGCGCGTGGTGGTGCCCCATCCCGGGCAATTGCGACTGATCTTCCGCTCCAAGCGCAAGAACGATCGCGTGGACGTCGAGAAGCTGGCGAAGCTACTATTTTTGAACGAGGTTCCCGGCGTCTACGTTCCGTCAGGGGATGTGCGAGCCTGGCGTCAGCTGATCGAGTACCGGACGCAGGTCATCGACAAACGAACACGAGCAAAGAATTCTTTGAGAGGGTTGTTGCGCAGCCTGGGGATTGCGGTCCCCTCGGAGTTCGGTCTGTGGACCAAGCAAGGCTTATACTGGCTGGAACGGCTCGAACTGCCCAGCCCTCTCTATGCTATGCGCCGAGACCTGCTGGTAGAGGAGCTGCACGTCTTCAGCGAACAGCTCCGTCGTGTGGAGAAGCAGCTTGAACGCCATTCGCAGGCGAGCGGAGCTTCCGCGTTGTTGGTAACGATCCCCGGTGTCGGCGCACGCACCGCGGAGGCGATGGCGGCTTATCTCGATGACCCCAGCCGATTCCGCACGACCAAGTCGATCGGCTGTTACTTTGGTCTGGTTCCTGCTCAGGACCAATCGGGCTCGATGAACCGGCTGGGGCACATTACACGCGAAGGACCAGCGACGGTGCGAAAGCTGTTGACTGAGGCAGCTTGGCAAGGAGTGCGGCGATTCCCGACGATCCGCCACTTCTTTGAGCGCATTCATCAAGGCGCCGATGACCGAAAGAAGATCGCGTTGGTGGCCACGGCCCACTACCTGGCCCGCGTGATGCATGCGATGCTCCGCCAGGGCCAGGTGTGGCAGGAAAAAGTGTCTGTGGCTTGAGGGGAAACACTCAAGGAGATAGCGGGATCCGATGCCGCATCCCGGTGCAGCGCATGGCGACTTTGCGACGCCGCGCAAATGAATGGGAGTGGCCGAAAATAGAAAGGTGGCGGTCCGCCCGAGAGCGGAGATGCCGGATGGATGCTTGGAGATCCCGTGGTCTTCTCGCTATCGACTTGACAGCGGCTTCCTCATGGATGCGCTGCAAACAGGCCGTCTCAAATGGCTCGAAATGGCAGCGAGCGCGGAGCGGGGTGGATTAGAATCGCGAACCAGCCTTCAATTCTCGGCATCGCCCGCCGCATTAAGGATTGCAGGGTGCGAAGCAGTCCGGCTGTGGCTTGCGGCAGTCGGACCGAGCATAAGCGGAGCCCGGAGCAGCCCGGCCCGAAGTGCAACGTCCGGTCATTCGGGTCGAAAGTTAGTAGGTGAAACCTGGATTGAAGCCATTTAACTGAGTCGTTGCCGACACCACTGACCGACTGCCTGGGTCGCGAAGAGTCATGTCGATCACCTCTGTCCTAGGACCTCCATTTAGAAAACGCAGGACTTCAGCGATGACAAGCGACGCGGCCACCGTGCCGACAAACGGTGCCCCCACAGACCGCGTGGCGAGTTGAACCAATCCGCAGTCATCCATGCCCTTGGCCGACAAATCCTGGTAAGCAGCTACATTCGGCCCTGGGGCACGATGTACATCAACATCACTCCATTTCCGGCGTGCCGTGGTAGTTGCAGGGAATGTGTGAAGGCGCAGGGCAAGGTATTCCGTCGGACCTGCCCCCAATCCGGATTCAACAATCCAGTCAAATTCTGCATCTTCATATGCGGCCCGTGCTTGCGGATTATCGACACCTCCAAGTGCCAATCGAGGTTCCTTCTCGGTCACCTTCATTCCGCCGGGGAATGGGCGCTCGATGACTCTTGCGTTGAAACCTCGTGCTTCTGCCCACTCCGCCATCGCCCTGGTTTTGAGGCGACCAACAAGCTCGCCGCTGGTGAGCAATGAGGTGCTGTCGTTGGACGCGGCAAGCCGATCGAAATCCTGCAAATAGAGCATCACCTTCGAAGGGTCTGCATAGGGTAACAAGCCGAGCACCCACAGATAGGCTTGCCCAAGATGGCCGAGCCCAATCAGCCAAAGGTTCGACGGGAATACGATGTCGAGCGGACCGGCAGGGGCATTTTCCCAATCAATCGACTCCGGGATCCAGAGCGAAAGGCCGACCGGCCGCCGACCGGCCATTGGGTTGCCACGCAAGTTTTGAAAGACCTCGGAGACGGCAATCGCCGCAGCAAGAACTGCTGCTGGTGTGATTGCCTGCTGTGCGGATGGCGAGTGTGAATCGGCTTGTGGCACAACGCCTCCGCGCCAATCGCTGAAGATGACATTCAGGCCAACCTCGTGCTCGTTCGAATTGCTAGTCACATTGCCCAGAATCAGCGTGGGCATAGTCCCTGCAATTTCGTTAATCGCCTGCCCGCCGAGGGCGGCCACGGCTCCAGCAAGTGTTTGTTGGCCAGGAACCGGAACCAGCAGCGGAGTGTCGAGACTCCCTTCGATGTAGACGCCACCAAGTAGGGCACGGCGCGCGATATTGACGATCGTCAGCAAGGCAGCCTGATGAGCAGTAGAATTCTGAACCTCTGGGCCAACACGAACGCCAACACGATACGTGCGGAGCAGGTCATACCCGGCGGCAACGGTTGTGACTTCGCCACTGTCAATCGCGATTTTCACAACGCGATTGAGCGTATCGGCGCTCGGCATACCGCTGTCAACACTGGTGAAAGGCATTGCTTCTGGAATCATATAAAACTCCAACTGACTTTGAGGACGGAGCGGGCCTGCCAACCGCTGAGGTTGGTCCAACGATGGTCACCTTCGTACTGAAAAACACCGAGCCGGTGACGCCACATCCATCCAAACGCATAGTTCGGAACGATGATCGCAAGATGACCGGCGCGGGCAATCATGGGGTTTGTTCGGTCCGCTTCGCTTTGAAACGCCCCGGCAGGGTGTGTGTGGATATCGGCGATGACGGTCAACTTTTCTGCGCGGCAGATTTCCCAAAGGCGGGTGAACGAGTCACTTTGCAAGATGCAGACGCCGCTCGAATATGCGTGCGGGTCAAGCTCATCGTAGAACACGCAACGACGCGATTGTCGTTTATCACCTTTGACGCTTCCGAGAATGAAGCACCCGGATTCGTGCCGACCGTGGCTCCTGATTTGAAGCTCCGTCATGCAGCGAAGCCAAAGACTGCGCTGGAATCGAATCAGCGGTTTAGCCACCTCGCGCTCCTTTGTAGTCGCTTGAATTGAGTAAGGAATGAAGTTCGTCCAAGTAGAGGACCACACCTCGGCTTGGCGACCATTGAAGTGCGGGGTATTCATTTCGCCAGTTTTCGTGCCCCACCGCAGCGATTCGATCGCAGGGCAGGTAGAGGCAAGTTCCGTCTTTCCAACCGGGTCTGAAGACCGCTGGAATCCGCGACGCACCATCGGGCCATCGATTGAATGGAAGCGGCTGGTCAGCTTCGTGATCCCACGGCCGAGCCGTGGGAGCCTCTTGCGAATAGCCACTGCAATCGAAGCGAAACCAGTATTCATTTGGAGCCCCATCGCGAGCTGCCGCTGCGACGGCAATCTGCACGATAGGCCAGGCGATTGAACCCAGCTTCCAACGATTGAGGTGAGCCCCGAGTTGGAACGCACCCGCCGCGACGTGGTCGCGGAAGGCACGTTCATCGGGACGCATGGTGCTTGTATCCAAGTGACTAGCCCTCGACTCGCTTGATGGGGACCAGGTTGAAACAGAGCGAGCAGCACCCGCACACCAGGGTGCCGATTTGCGCGTCCGCCTCCGGGCGGTCGTTGGAGCCGCAGATTTGAAGCACGTGCTCGGTAGCATCGACGGGCGACATACCAATCGCATGGACGAAGCGTTTCTTCACGTGGTCGACCGTGTTCGCAGGCGGGAACTGCATGACCTCAGTCAGCTCGTTGAAGTGCATTGTGACTTCGACTTTGCGGCAGCGGTGAATGTGCACACGCTGCTTGTCGCAAATTCCTTGTTTGCTCAACGGAACAGTGGGCTTGAGCGGGGATTCGTCATCGGGACCGAAGACATGCGCATCTGCACGATGATTGTCGGGGAATCCGAGTTTCACGGCGGCTTCCAACACGTCAGCGACCAAGGCTTCGCTGTCGAGTTGGATGAGCTCCACTCTGCCACTGCCTTCGAACTGCAGGAATAATTGAATTTGCGACATTGGGATTTTCCTCTCTCGTTACTGGTTGAAGCTTGTCGGCCATCATTGGCCTCACACTTTCTTCAACCGGCGAGAGAGCCCAACCGGAAATGTCAGCCGCACAAATTTTTGATGCGGGGAGAGACTCGTGAGCGCAGCACAGCCGCCAAGCGACGAATCTGTCCTGACAGAAACTTGCTGCCTAGCGAGTAGGGCCGTGGGCCGGGCAGATAAAGAAGTACGGGCAGGACGGGCAGCGTTGACTTGGGCTCGGGTCGAAGCTTCCGTTACCGGCTGCTGCAATGGCGCTTTCGCAAGCCTTCAACTTGTCGCCCGCTTTTTTCGATTTGTCGGTTGCGGTTCGGCACTCACCATCGAGCAGAGATACATGCTCGAAGTGGACTTCTTCGTTGGGATGGTCGGTGCGAATGGCAACCTGCAGAAGAATGTATCGCGGTTTGTCATTTTCGGTTTTGGCCAGACGGCCGGCCTTCAACCTACGGATGACGATTCCATTCGGCGTGCGTTCAATCTGATCTGCGCGACAACTGATGACCGCGCCACTTCCGGGCGCGACAACTTGCCGATCAGCGGGCAAGTTCTCACCGCTCATCACCCCGTGCGCCGCCTCGATCATGGCCTTCGCCATGCGGCGGTAGAGCGGCTCGAAAGGATGATCGCCTGGGCCGAATTTTTCCCAGTCCTCCTCAAAGCGGGCGATTAGGCCATCCCGTCGTTGGTCTGCCGATGCGGTTTCGCGTAACCAAGCCATGCTCGAATGCAGTGCTGATTGGAACTTGAGAAACGGCGAGGCGGCGTCTGCTCCGCCAAGTTCTAAGGCGTGATCGTAGTAGAACCGGCGAGAGCAATCGATATAGGTCTCGATTTCCCCTGCTGTCCACTGGTCGTTCGCCATACGCCCAACGAGCAGGGGAAAAGTCGGCTCGGAAATCCCGTCGCCGGTCCACCGAGGCGATACGTCTATGCGGTGTGGCAAATGCGAAGACACCGTTTCGAGAAACCGCGAGGGCCTCGTATTGCGCATGCCATTTGTCTGCGCTCGCGAAAGGTGCAAACCATCTCTGGCGCGGGACGCTCCAACGAAGAACAGGCTGTCCTCTTCTGCATCTTTGGTCATCAAAACGTCGGAACTAAGCAGTCCCGGTGGAAGCGGACACGGCTCGTATCTGTTGGGGGCCGGAAACTGAGTGCCGGTCAGGGCAAGGATATGAACGATCGGAAACTCTAACCCCTTGCTCGAATGCACTGTCATCAACCGAACAGCATCGATGTCGCTGACCGCGGCGGGCAACTGCCGTAGCTGCTTCTCTTCGTCAAGAATTTCGAGTCGACGAACGTGTGCCAGAAAAGCTTGCTTCGGATCGTCATTCTTGGACGGTTTAAACGCGAAGGCGAACTGTAGCAGTTGGTAGATGGCGAGCCGCCGCTGCTGGCCTGGAACGGTGTCATCTGCCATGAAGGGTTGCAGATATCCGCTTCGCCTCAATAGATACGACATCAGAAAACGATGCGGCGACAGAGGCCATGTTGCATCCTGAACATCGGCGACAAGCCTGGCTAAGCCTTCACGTCCGCGTTGGCTGAAACCCGGCACGCTTGCAAAGTCTCGAAGCGTCTTGAGCATCGTCTCTTGCTGCTCCCGTCGTCTTTGGAACAACAGGCCTATGTCTTCAGCAGGCACGTCATACATCGGCAGCTGCGCGACACGGAAAAGCCCAACTCCTTTGGGCTCAGCGACGAGAGACAAGAGTGAGAGCAGGTCGCGTATCTCGGGGCGCTCGAAAAAGTCTCCGAAGTACAGACAGGGCACCCCAGCACCTTCAAGTTGCTTTGCAAGGCGCGAAAGGATTGTATGCGATCGAGCGAGAATGGCTTGGTCGGCGAATTTTGAACCGGCCTCGACTCTTGCCAGGATTTCCTTAGCGATGCCGTGCGCTTCGGCCTCACGAGTCGTCGCCACGTCGTATTGAACGGTACCGCGATTCTCTCCGCGATTTGCAGTCAGCGCTCCTGTAGAAGCGTTCGCACCAGCCGCCATCCCTCGGCCAAACGATTCGAACAGTTTCACGATTCGTCCGCCTGAGCGGTAGTTGACAGAAAGGTCTGTTGTCTGTGCTCCAGGAAACTCATGCGAGAACCGAGCCATATTGAGCGGTGAAGCACCTCGGAAGCGATAGATCGATTGTCGCACATCTCCGACAACCCACGGTCCGCGTCCTGGGGTGCAAAGTTCCTTGAGCAGCAAGGCGCTGGCGCGATTCATGTCTTGATATTCATCGACAAGAACGTGACGCTTGTCATTGCGGACTGCTTCTCGCACCTCGGGGTTATCACGGAGCAGTTTGATTGGCAAGGCGACGAGATCGCCGAAGTCGACAAAGCCTCGCTCCCTCAACGCTGCTTCGTAGATTGCGTAGATTCGGGCGACTTCTATCGCTCGATCTGCCGCCTTCTGTGAATCTTGGTCGGTAGCTTCCTCAGCCATCGCCCTGGCAGCATTCATGTAGTCGTCAGGTGAGGCGAGTTCATCTTTTGCTCGACCGATAGCCCCGAGTATCGAGCGCAGTTTCAGCATCGGCTCGTGCAGATCGAGATAGTGACTCAGTTCCAGACATGGAAGCAGGTCTTCCAGCAGCATCAATGAATCGGTGCGATCGCGAAGCTTTGGTTCAGATTCAAAGCCCAGTAAGTGCCCATGCTTTCGCAGAAGTTCCAGTCCAAAAGCATGGAACGTTCCGGACCAAATCGCAGTGGCTTTTTCTCCAACTTCTGCACTAATCCGACTCGCCAGATCTTGAGCAGACAGATTGGAGTAGGTGAGTGCCAAAATCGAAGATGGTTCTTCACCTCTGTTGATTAAGTGGGCGATTCGTCCGACTAAAGTTCTTGTCTTTCCGGTTCCAGGACCTGCTCTGACCTGTCGTGGCTCATCCGTAGCGGTGATTGCCTCTAGCTGGCTTGCGTCTGGCTCGGTTTCAGGGCGCGGTTCAGATTGCAAATTACTTTCGGCTGGCAGTAACAGAGCGTCGGCCAATTGCTGCATTACAAGATCGACCGGGACGCCGATTTCGCTAGCGATGGCATCGGCTTGGGAAATATCGCTGGCACAACGTTGTCGAAGCTTGTTTCGAGGGAGGAGAAACTCTCTAGCGAATAGATTTGCCTGGGCTTCAGCTCGTTCTTTGGGACTATACGAGTCCTGATCTCCGACGGAGGACATCTCCGGTTCTGAAGGAACCAGCAGGTCCAAATCCGCATTGGCGCAGGCCGCGGCGGCTTCATAGAGCCAGTGGTGTGCAAACTCATGCGCAATGTGGAAATGCGCAAGCGGCAGCGGAGTTGCATTCGAGTAGTAGATTCTCTGACGTTCTCGATCGTATGCAGCCTCGGCTCCATCCAGAAGGGTGTCATCTGCAGGCCGACTGATGAACCTAATTCCTGTTACCGCTTGTGCGGCAGCCAGAAGGGCACTTGCCGGAATGAGTGCGTCCGCGCCATTATCGTACTCGCTATGGCGTTGTTGCGCAAACGTCGAACTTCCTTCCACGCACTCATCTTGGTGTTCCTAGTGAGAAGTCTCGCTGGTGACGATTCGTCTCCATTCTTCCTTTACCGCAGTCGAAAGCTCTGACGTTTTGACTGCGTCGAGGAACGGCTCCTGTCGCAGTACCGGCTTTCCCTTCGCCTTGTAGCTCGACAATGGAATTGGATCTCCCATCAATGCTCGCGAAACATCCTCGACGGCAAATTGCAGAGCCGCAGCAATTCCCTGAATACATCGCTGAGGAATGCTCGCAAAAACAATCAAGTGGCGATCGAGCTTTGCCAGCAGCGTGTCATCGAGTTTGCATTGCTCCATCAAGGTCTGTTCGGAACATCCCGATGCTCGGATCATCTTGTGGAGTCGAGACTCGGTCGTGGCTCGCATTTCGGCAGTCGGAGCTTTTTGGTGGTGAATCAAGTTCAAAGCATGGCTGACCATTCTGCTCGCGACTCGATCTTCATCGATCTCAGGACGTTCGCCGTGCTCTTTCTGTTCCGCCCACGTCGCAAAGAAGTTCGTGAGCTGATCCCGATACTCCGGGTAGAGCTCGCACCAACGAAGTAGTGCGTCGTATTGGGGTTCCGGTTCCTGGAGCATGATTTCATCCAGGAGGTCTTCGATTGTCACTTGGTCCTTCCTGTTCATATTGATTCTCCCAGTGCAGTACGCATTTGCTTCATCGCCGCTTTGAGCCAATTCTGGATCTGTCGCGACGACTTCTTAAAGTGCGTGCTGAGAGTTGGTATTGCGCTTGCTGTACTTGAGATTTGCCACCCTTGAAGATGATGTAAAATGACCGCCTCGCGATGAAGTGGATTCGAGATAGCGGCAAGTGCTTTTCGAATCCGTTCGGGGCGAAGGTGTTGTGCTTCAGCGAGCAGTGCTATCTCGCCAGGATCTGGTTTACCGTCCGAGTGGGAGGCAATGATTCCGTTGGTGTCCTCACCAGTATCCTTGGCTTGAATTCTCGACTCGCTGACTTCGTGCTTCAACCGTTGTTTGATTTTCGAGCGTTTGTTGACCGCACGCCGCTCAATCGCGCTGCGAAAGACGACTTCCAGAATCTCGCTTTGCCGACTCGGCGTGCTTGCGAAGATAAGCAGGTTGACCTCTTCGGCAATCTCAATCGCAAGGTCTTCGGCGATGTTGGGCGGGAAACCCGACGCGAAATCTCTCGCAATCTGAGCGATGCGTTTTCCCAAGCACTCAATCATTCTCCCGATGTTTTTCTGATCGTTGCATGCGCCAAAGCCATCGAATGAGGTAAATCAGAGTCTCACTCTTCAACGCAGCCGGAGACCAAATTCCCGGATCAGTCGCCAACACTGCCAGAATCTCTGACTCCACATCTGCGAAGCGCAGAAGTGGCTCTCCACTCCGTTTGTACGTCTGAGTCAGCGCGGGCAGACTTACAGCACTTGGCGAATCGGCAGCTGTAGGTGGGGGGAGTTGGTCCATACAAGATCTTCAACCGGTGACATTTGCGAACCGGAAATCGAAATGGAAGTTTTTTGCGAATTCCCTCTGGGGGCGAAAACTACGATACCGAAACCTGAACGGAAAACCGGCAAAAGCAGTTTAGCGACAGGGACTTACAACGACGAGCAGATTTGGATTCCGCCATTGCTGGAACCAAGAAACTGGCGTCAGATCAACCGCATTTGCCTCGCCTTCGGATTTTCTCCAAGGCGAACCACGGCACTGAGTCAAGCACGGTGTTCTGACTCAGAGCGGATCGACCTATTCGTACCATTCTGATATTGCGACACTCTACCGAAGAGGAGAAGCGTCTTACCTGAGTCGGGGTTTCTGGTAAGCAGTGGTAACTTCCGTTCTCGGATCGTCTTTGAGTAACCCTATTTGTTTCAATGCCTTGCGTCGAACTGGGGGTCAACCGTGCTTTGGTGTGGCAAAGTATTCCGTTGACAGAATAATTCCCTTAAGCTAATATTTATCGAAAGGGAGCAGTTTCTCGATGCCGAAGATGTCGAGGAGCTGCTTTAGCAACTGATGGGACTGAGTAAGGCAGAACGCTTCCAAGAGTTTCTGAACCGCCTTGAGAAGTCGACACCAGCGAGTTCGCATGACGAAGCCTTCAAGCTCTTGAGTGACACCCTGAACCAGGTCGAAAACGAATTTACCAGTATCCCGTTTCAGCCAGAGCATTGGCAAACCGATGGCCGAATGTATCCACCTGAAGATGACAATGCCCGGGAAGTCGAAAGAAGAAGCGACCTCATTCGATACCGACATAAGGCGCACAACACGTTTATTCGCGACAACGGGGCAATCGAAATTCAGGATGTCGACGGAAAAGTACTTTTCGAGAAATGCGGCTCGGACGGACGGGGTGCAGACCTCTCCATTAACAAAGAGCAAGGTGACTGATGGCTGACAAACCCTTGATGCCGATTGAGAAGTTAGAGCGAACTCTCAAGGATCGTTTTCCAGACGCTCAGCTTGCGCTGGACCGGCCACGCAAAGCCTCAGGCGCATGGTTTCTCGACATTGCCCTGAATAAGCATCCGGTGATTGTGCAGTGGCAGCAGGGAAAAGAATTTGGCGTCTCGTCCTCGCCGGAGAAAGTGTTTGGCGAGGGTGCCGATGAAGTCTACAAGGATGAAGAGGCCGCTTACGGCCGAATTGTCTCGTTGCTTCTGTCGCAGACCTTCACTTCTCCGCCGCCGGCTGTCAGTCTCAAAGAGCTTCGAAAGGAAAATGGCCTGTCGCAGGCTGAGATCGCAGCGATTCTTGAAAGACAGCAAGGAGAGATTTCGAAAATCGAGCGACGAAAAGATGTCTTGGTCAGCACGCTTGCTGACTACGTGAGAGCGATTGAAGGTGAGTTGCAGATCATCGTCCGACTGCGTGACGGAAGGATTCGTCGGGTGCAACTGGAAGATGCAGTCGAATTGAGTCCGCATCCAGCAGCGTTAGCTCGATAACGAGGGGAAAGAGCAATGAGCGACGGAACAATTACTTGCAACCTGATTGTTCTCCGAAGTCGAGACCTCGACCGTGCGCACTCCTTCCATTGCGCACTAGGGTTGAGCTTTGTCCGACATTCGCACGGTTGCGGTCCAATCCATCTGGCGAGCGAATCCGCTGGGCAGGTCTTCGAGATCTACCCTCTAACGGATCAGGGGGCTCCGACCAATTCGACAAGAGTCGGTTTCGCTGTCCCTTCAGTCGATGCTACTTACGCTTCGCTTCTTTCTGCCGGCGGAACCTCGGTGGCTCCTCCCAAAGACTCCCAGTGGGGTCGGCGAGCGATTGTCGCAGATCCAGACGGACATCGAGTTGAGCTGTCTGCCGGGTAGGCAGGTCTAAGTTTTGATTTGTCCCTTAAACGTAAATCCCGACTGTAACGAAAGAAGATCTGAATCTCCGAATTAGCTCAGCGAGTAGTGGCCGCCGGAGATTGCGAAGGATCTGCAGATTTGGGCGTTCTGGAACGGCCTTAATGTCCAAAGCTGACATTACGAAGAGATTTGTCGAGAATGGGGACTGCCGACTTATTTGAAGACGTTGAGGATGTTGTAATTATCGTTAGCGACCGTTCCAGGTAGCGCGAAACGACCTTCGAAATCGCAAGCCCCTTCTGTAACGTCGCATCGGCGAGATTGGGGGAAAGCTCGGCAGAGAAAACTCATTTAAAGGCAATTTCAGGCACGGAGGACCGCCTCGGGCATAGTTGGGTACCTTCGCCCCCGATTCTCGTCTGTGGATGGCCTTGCCGTTCGATTTTGCCCGGTGTCATCTCGACAGCTCAGGTCATCATTTCCTGAATGCGACTTTGATGGCTCCCTTTCGCCTAATCCGGGTCATTACCGAAGTGGAACGAAGTTCGACCTGCATTTTGTTGCCGGACGAATATTGACTTGTGGCACCTCATTCTGTGAATTTCTGATAGATCTCCCGCACATGTTCCTCCAGCACATTGTATTGGTAACCCCTGTATTTGTGCTCAATCTCTGACCGATGGAGGTCGCAAATTGCTTTAGCTTCACTCGGATTCTTTTTCGGGTCGAAGTCGATAGCAAAAAATCGCTCCTGGAGCTGGTTCAACTCCTTGGCAAAGGCTTCACGTTCAGCCGCCGTTGCATATTCACTCGGGAAACTGTGGTACTGGTTCACTACGGCTCGAAATGCCGCTAACTTCTTGCCATCCGATTGCGTGAATCCTGTGAAGTGCAGAACTGCGAATGTGACGACCAAAAGCCCAGTGAGATGCCCGACGGACACTGAAGCGAATCGTTGCGATATGCCCGCGACCGAGGCACCGAGGCATGAGCCGTAGAACGCCTGCGAAACGATTCCGCCAAACCACAGTCCATACAAAACACCGAAGACTGCTCCCAGCGCAAAGCCAGAGTAAACAAGAACCTCATGTCTACTCGGCTCTGGTGAAGCGGACTCATCAGGCTGAGCGTCGGCAGAGGGTTGTTGGCTTGCAATCAGCGCAATCATTGCCCCCGCCACGAGGATCGACGAGGTCATCAGCGACCACAGATCCATCCAGGTTCCATAGAACAGTCGCTGAAACACTGAGAAAATAACCGAGACGACAATGCCCACTACTATGCCGCCAAGAATCGACTCAGAATACGTGGGCTTTGCACCAGCGGACTCGTCTGCCGAATTTGAATCGCCAGTTTGACGGGGCTCTGCGCCTTGGTCGGCAGTAGGAGCTGGCGTCGAGTCTGGTGTCGCGTCAGATTCTGGCTCCGAAGTTGCGGCGTTCTTTTGCAACATCGAAACCTCGCCGTCCATCATCGGAGGCAATGGTGGTGGCGACGCAGAAGCAGTTGCGGCGGTGAATAGCCCTTTGATACGACGAGCGGGCACCCACTCAGACATTCCTTCCTTCCAAACGAGTTCATCTGGAGTCATGGTGCCGTTTGCTGCTCTCGATTTGAGTTCATTGGAACTGATCGGTCCCTGTTGTTTACCATCTTCCGTATAGAACCATTGTGTGCTCATGGGGAATAGCCCGTCGCAGGCTGGGCTGACCTGGGGTGTTTGCTCGCTGAATTCGACGCAGCGCAAAAAGAAGAGGAGCCACACGAAGCGTGCTCCTCTGGAAGCCCTGCGACAGGCTGCGGAAGAAACAACGTCCGGTGGCTCCCCATACGGAGAGCCAGCCCAGACGCCGACTTCCACTTAGAAATGTCGCAGTTTTCCAGAGGCGGCGAAGGTACTAGCTTCTAAATTGTCGCGGGGCTTTGGTGGACCCCGATCGTTGCAGGAAGGATTTCTCCAAGGTCGGATTTCAATTCGATTCACCAATCCTAACTGGCGGACCGCACTCCTTCAATCAGCCTGAACTTCGACCGAACAAAGACGGGCGAGGACCAGCATTTCGCCAGCCCTCGCCCGCTGTCGCAGGGCTCCAGAAAGCAACCCGCCGAGCAGTGTACAAGCAAACTCCTGGCGCCCAAATCAGCCATCGCAGGAAAGCCCAACCGGGCGAACTGGAGATTCGTTGTACACATGCATCACGAGCCCCACCGTGTATTGAGAACTACGAGGAGAAGTGACTGATGCCAAAGACGAAAGCCACGACTTTGGAAGTGACGCTAAGAATCGAGAATCTCCATGACGGCAGCGTCGGTGAGGATTTGCTGCTCGGACGGCTAGAATTGTTTGGCGGCACGCACCACGTTCAATTCCTCAAGGTTCAGGAGGTCTCCGCGGAGGAAGCTGGTGGAAAGACCGAACAGATGCCGACACTCGATCCACATGGGCATTATGAGGATTTACAATCGCTCCATCCTGCCTGCCGCTACAGCACAGTCAAATTGCCGGGTTTCGAGGGCGAATACGTGATGCTCGTGCATCCCTATGAGGATTAGCTCACGACCTAAGATCGAAACAGTTGAACTGCGGTGCCGGACGATTTAACTTGTTAGCACCCGGTAAGCAAAACGGCAATGAAAGGCGAGTGAGATGGGCACTCCGCTCGACACGATCGACTTTGCGGTTTTCGACGTCGAAACTACTGGACTTTTCCCACAGTGTCACGACCGGGTTATCGAGATCGCCATCACCAGGCTGGACGCTGGACAGCAACTCTCGACAGAATACGTAACCCTCGTCAATCCCGGTCGTGATTTGGGACCTACGCAGATCCATGGAATTTCCGCTAGGGACATTCTTTCTGCGCCGGAATTCGCCGACATCATCGGTGATGTTTTGGTCTTGCTTGCCGATGCGGTTGTTGTGGCTCACAACGTTCGTTTTGACACCGGATTCCTTATCGCCGAATGCGATCGTGTCGGCGTAACGTTGCCTCAATTCCCAATGCTTTGTACCCAGAGGCTCACAAGGATTCTCGGCGACGGGATTCTCGGACGGAGTTTAGGCGATTGCTGCGCCCATTTTGGCATCAAGGTCGAACACCATCACTCTGCCTTACACGATGCACGAGCGTGCGCGAACTGCTGTCGATATGTTTAGTTCATGCGAGAGAGACGGGAATCGCGACTCTTGAGGACCTTATTGGCGACGATGCCTGTTTCGCTCACGACTGGCCGACTCTACCATCGTCGGGTAAATCTTTCCGCCGCAGCGACGCTGTGCTATTGCACAAGTCGCAGCCAAACTACCTTGCACGGCTCGTGACACGTCTAGCGACCGCAGGAGGTCAAGGGGCTCACAGTGCCGACACGTCAATGTATCTGGGGCTCCTCGACCGAGTACTGGAAGATCGTCTGGTGAGCGTCACCGAAGCTGAGACGTTGTTCAACTGCGCCCTGGAATACGGATTGACGGGTGAGCAAGTCGAGTCAGCTCACCGATCTTACTTAGGCGACCTTGCTGCGGCTGCATGGGCTGATGGCGTAGTTACCGAGACCGAAAAGAAGGATTTGATCGAGGTAACACGGCTACTTGGCTTCGACAAACAAGTCCTGACAAAGGTATTGGCTGAAGCAAGGCGAACGCCAACGAAGAGCCCGTCTACTGAGACTGAATTGATTGGCAAATCGGTTTGTTTTACCGGCACGTTGTTGGGGAAGATCAACGGAAAACGAATTGAGAAGCAGCAGGCGATCGAGCTTGCTGAAAGCGCCGGTCTGATCGGCGCAAAGAGTGTGACCAAAAACCTCGATATTCTGGTTGTTGCGGATCCAGAAACGCTTTCCGGCAAAGCAAAAAAAGCACGGGAGTACGGCACTCGCATCATAGCTGAAATGGCGTTTTGGCGAGCCATTGGTGCGACTGTCGATTGAGGCGTCGAATCGCTCACTCCGCCATGCTAACAGCGGTGCTGCGATCAAATATGACGGTCCTTTTTGTTCGCATGCAGATGATAGCCGTTTGGGCTTCTATGTCGATGTCCAAGTCTTCTCCCCGTAATCCTTGCCACGTAGCCAAATAGAGCAGCACGCCATACCGTGTGGGCGCTTTTTGTTCCGCGGACGATTCCTCAAAACTCCCTGTGCCGCCTTTCCAAGCCAAAGTCACTAATTCACCATCCGATGCGCGAGAAGCAAGTTCAGGGGCTTTTTCGCGCATTCGACGCCCCACTTCCCAGCAAACGATCAGTGCTCGATCCGGTCCCTGCCAGGTCTCGGCGTAACTCAAACCAATGCGATCCGGTTCCTGCATCGACCGAAATACTCTCGCCATTGTTTAGCCTCGAGAAATCGATTGGGAGAAGCGAGCCATTTTCAAACCAGGAGCACATTCTATCAGATCGGCAGGCAGCGAGAATCGGTTGCCCTGCAACGAACCAGGGCTTCGAACTACCTGTCATTCTCATGTTGGCTACTGATGCCCCCATGCGTAGCCGCTAGGTCGAAATAGTCGTGCGAAGTCTTCAAGAACTTGAGTCCCAACTGCACCGCACGTTCGGAGCCTGGGGTCACTACCGGCTTCGGCTCTGGCAAGAGTATCGGTCCATTCAGTCATCAGGCGGCGAGGACCGCATCAGAATCGCCGAGGAAATCCTCGCCGAGTCACACCGAGGTGAATTTGTCTGGGCTTGGGGTGGATTCGTGATGCTGCTGGGCGAGGTTCAGACGAAACTGAACGCCCCCGATCCGCATGTCCGAGCAGATGCAATCGTCGCTCTGGCTGACTTCGGGTTTCATGCACGAAGTGTTGTACCGCAGCTTCTTCACCTTCTTCGTTCTGGGACGCTTCATGAGCGGACGTTGGTCGCCTGGGCATTGCCAAAAATCGGCGCGAGTACAGAAGCCATCCCCGACTTAATTGCCGTGTTGGATGAGACGTCGGGCGACCGTGAGGCGAACGAATTGCGGCTACGTTCCGTCGAAGCGATTGAGCACTTGTCCAAATCCTTTCGGATTCTTGTGCCGCTCGCGCGTCGCTGTCTGCGAGATCAATACTGGAAATGCAGGATGCACGGGCTGGAGTTGTTTGAGCGGCTTGTTCGACGAGACCGCCGACTCATACCGATGCTGATGCCGAGTGTTAAACCGCTGGTTGTGGATGAGGTCGAGGAAGTCAGGAGGGCTGCAGAATGGACCGTGTCGCAGAATTGTTAACGGAAGAATTGTTTTGAAAAACCTGCGGAAGGGGTTCCATATTGGTGCTGGGCAATAGAGTCGGGTGACGCCTTTAAGTGTCCTTTGGTGTTTCGGACTAGACCACGATTGGGTCGGCTTGTTGCGTGCAAAGGACGCGCCCCCTTGGCTGCTTCGGCGGTTCCGCAATTTAGTGCGGCGTGTCGGGCCAACGCATTCTTGGGTTGTGCCCGGTATGTGCTGGATGAAAGCGACCTCTGCGCGGACGTGGGTATTACTTGTTCTGGAATTGGATAACCAGTTTAAATGCAGGAATGATTATGCATTCGGTGACGTATTCGCTGACACGCGGGCAGCAACTCGGAAAGGGGTTGCCTCTCTTCCGATGCGCAAGCCGATAAGCAGTGGTTGCATTTGCGAGCGTTAGCCGTTCTCATGTAGTGTCCGATTTCACTCGATTCGATTGCGCTCTGTATGTTCACCTTCCTGCACGCCGCCGACATCCACTTGGACAGTCCCTTGCGGGGACTAGGCCGGTATGAAGGCGCACCGGTCGAAGAGATCCGCGTAGCGACCCGCAGGGCCTTGGAGAACCTCGTCGAGTTTGCGATCCGCAAATCGGTAGATTTCGTAGTCCTCGCTGGCGACCTGTACGACGGCGACTGGCCGGACTTCGACACGGGGCTTTTCTTCGTCTACCAGATGCGCCGGCTACGCGAGGCGGGCATTCCGGTCTTCGGAGTCCACGGCAACCACGACGCGGCGAGCAAGATAACCCGCCGCCTGCCGCTGCCAGAGAACGTCTACTTCTTCCCGACACTCACCGCAGAAACTCGGCTGGTGGATGGGCTCGACGTCGCGGTGCATGGTCAGAGTTTTGCCAGCCAATGCATGACCGACGACCTCGCCAAAGACTACCCCGTGCCGGTCTCCGGATGCTTCAACTTGGGAATTTTGCACACTAGCATGACTGGCCGTGAGGGGCACGACAGCTATGCACCATGCTCAGAGACTTGCTTGCGGGAAAGCGGCTATGACTACTGGGCACTTGGTCACATTCACCAGCGCGAGGTTCTCTCTGGTAGCCGCCCAACGATCGCCTACCCGGGAAACATCCAGGGCCGGCACATCCGCGAAACTGGCGCGAAAGGTTGCCTGCTAGTGCACGTCGATGATGCTCATGATGTTACCGCGGAGTTTCAGCCCCTGGACGTCCTCCGCTGGGAGGTCGCCATCGTTTCGCTAGACGGTGTGGACACCCAGGACGAGTCCCTGCAGCGCGTCGACGAAGCACTCCGCATCCTGGTCGAAAACGCCGACGGGCGTTTAGTGGCTGCCCGCGTGCTCTTCACGGGAAAGACGCTGCTGGCGTCGGACCTAGCTGCTAACCCGAGGCAATGGGCCGCCAACGTCCAGGCAATTGCCGTTGACATCGGCGCCGACTGTCTGTGGATCGAAAAGGTCAACAGTGAAGCGGAGCAGCCACGCGACAGCGACATGGACGGAGGCGATGATACACCTGTGGCGGAAGTAATTGCCATCGTGACAGAGTTGTCAAACGAGTCGTCTGTGGCGGAGTGTCTGGGGCTCGACTTCGACGATCTGCGTCGCAAACTCCCCTCGGAATTGAAGGACGTCGTCAATAGTGCTGACCAGGATTGGTGGAGAGACGTGCTCCACGACGCGAAGGCCAAGTTGCTCGCGGAGTTGATGGGGTGACGCGTGCAATTCGAAGAACTAAAGTTGATCGCATATGGACCTTTTACCAACTGCACGCTCAAACTGCAGCCCGGCTTGAATGTGTTGTACGGGCCTAATGAGGCGGGCAAGAGTTCGGCGCTCCGTGCGGTTCATGCGCTGCTGTTCGGCATAGACGAAAGAACGAACGACAACTTCGTTCATAACAACCCGCAGCTCCGTATTGGCGGCGTGCTGGTCGACGCTCAGGGGCAGCGCCTGAGGTGCGTGCGACGAAAGGGACGCCGCTCAACACTTCGCGACGGCGACGACGATCAGCCCATCGACGAGGTATCGCTACAGACGATGCTCGGCGGGGTGAGCGCGGAATTCTTCACCTCGGTTTTCGGCATCGACCACGAGCGGCTCCGTGAAGGGGGTGAGGAGGTGGTCCGCGGCGAGGGCCGCGTCGGCGAGCTGCTCTTCGCCGCCGGCGGCGTCGTCCACCTTCGCGAGAAGCAGCAATTGCTGGAAAATGTCGCGTCAGGGTTGTTTAAGCCGGGCGGAAGGAACCCTCGCATCAATGCGGCGCTGATCGACCTGAGGAACATCAATGAAAAGGTACGAGATCTTCAACGGTCACCGGAGGAGTGGGTGCGGCACGACGCGGAGCGCCGGCGACTCATCAAGTTAGAGGAAAAGATCAGGAAGAACCTCGCCGAAACCGAATCGACCAAATCGCGCCTTGACCGTTTCCACAAGGCATTGGGGTTTGTTGGGACGTGGAAGCAGAAGAGGGCCGAGCTTGACGCACTCGCTGAACTCGTCACCTTGCCTGAAGACGCCGAAGTTCGATTCCGCGCGGCCAACCATAAGCGGACGCTTGCCGAGGCGGCCAAGAGGATGGCAGCAGATCGAGTCGAGGAAATAAAAGCGGAACTCGATAGGCTGGACGTGCCCACAGTGCTTCTCGGCGAAGAGAGCCGCATCGACGAGCTCGATCGTCGGCTTGGGAGCCATGAGAAAGCGGCGGCCGATACCGCGGTGCTCGCAGGGCAGCAGCGGACCGCACTAGCAAATGCGCGAAGCGTACGATCGAAAAACTGGGATGGGGGATGTCCATTGAAGAAGCGGGTGAACGCCGACTTGCCGACGAGAAGAAGGTGAGAGTTAGGGCCTTAGCAAACCGTCACGGCGAAGTGACCCAGGGGAAGGCGAGGCAACAGCAATCGCTTGATCAGGCGCATGGTCGACTCGGCGAATTGAAGGAGCAATTGGCTGGCAGGGCGAACACGGAGGTGCCCTTGTCCCTGAAAAACGCCATCTCGGTTGCTGCGCCCTGCTAGACGTGGAGGATCGACTAGAGGAGCAGCGTGAAGAGGTCGAGCGGTCGAGACGAGAGGCGAGCGACGCATTGGCTCGGCTGCCTCTATGGGAAGGTACGATGGAAGAAGCTTGCCGGCTTAAAGCTCCGGGCGAAGAGTCCGTTGACCAGTTCGAACAGGCGTCGCGGGACCTCTTCAGCGAGCGGTCGAGGCTCACTGAGCAAAGCGCCAGGAACGAAACAGAGAGAGACCAAGCTACGCAGGAATTGGCAGCGCTGGAGCTGGCCGAATCGGTGCCCACTGAGGAAGATCTCACGATTCGACGCGAAACTCGTGACCTGGGAGTGCGGCTCGCGGTGCAGCAGCTTCGTGGTGAGGCGCTTGAGATCAGCGAGATCGAGGCGTTCGTAAGCGAGGTGGGAGACGGCACTGACCTGGCCTCGTCACTGCAGCCGAGTGTGCGCCAGACGGATGATATCTCGGACCGTCTTCGCCGGGAATCCAATCGCGTGGCGCAGAAGTCGCGGCTCGTCGCACAACTTCAGGCTCTTCACAATGAAGCTGAACGGTTGAAGCAAAGATTGGCCTCAGCTGACCAGCGGCAGTCTGCTTGGGAAGCCGACTGGAGAAAGCGTTGGGAGGCGTCGGGCATCGAGCCTTCCGACCCTTCAGCAATGCGAGGTTGGCTACGTAAACATGCCAGTTTGGTGGAACTTGCAAGGGACTTCACTTCGGCGTCCGAACGCTTGGCGAGCGACGAGAAACGGGTGATGTCGCTCCGCGCGAGGCTCACCGGCGAGCTATCGCAACAAGCAGTTGAAATCCCGACCGAAGTGAGTCTGCGGCAGCTGATGCATGTCGCACAAGCCCGCGTGGACGAGGTCGCCGCGACGGAACGTATCCGCGAGAACTTGGAGGCCGAAGTGTCGCGTGTCAGTGGTGAGGTTCAGCAAGCCGAAAAAGACTTGGCGACCGCGGAAGAGGAACTCAACGACTGGCTCGCCGCTTGGGAGGAATCGCTGCGTCCTCTGGAGCTTGCAGCCGACGCGCTACCAGAACAAGCCGAGGCAGTGCTGGCAAATCTCGATGAGCTTTTCCGCAACCTTGATGAGGCCGACGGATATCGCACTCGGATCTGGGGGATCGACGAGACCGCGAAAGAGTTTACGCTGGCAGCGAGTGACATGGCAAAAGTGGTCGCCCACGACTTGACGGGCCGGCCCGTCGACGAGCTCGTAGCAACGCTTAACCAGAGATTGAGCAGCGCGAAGCAGGTCCGGCAACAGGCGAATTCCCTCCGGCACCGCCTGGACACGGAAAGGGAGGCGATCGACGAAGCCGAATGCGATTTGTCTGATAGCGCCGCGGCGCTTGACGCCATGGTCGCTGAAGCCGCTTGCGGCGGTGTCGCCGAACTGCCGTCGGCATTCGAGAAGTCTCGGCGTAAGAAGACGCTCGAAGGCGACCTCGCCCAACTCGAGTCACAGCTCGCGCCGCTGTGTGCTGGCCAACCGCTGTCGCAGTTCGTTGCTGACGCGCAGCGTGAAGACTCCGATCGTCTGCCGACCAGTATCGCGGAATTGGACGACCAGATTAAGTCGTTGCGAAGAGAGCTCGAAGAGACCATCGCAGCAAAGGAGCGAGAATCAGGCGTTCTGGGACGGTACGACGGCTCGGCGGCGGCGGCGGAGAAGGCAGATGAACGGCAAGCGGTCCTTGCCCGACTGGAGGATGAGGCTCGTGAGTACGTGGTCACAACTGTAGCGAGCCGATTGCTACAAAGGGCAGTCGAACGATACCAGCAGAAGTCGCAAGGACCAGTCTTGGCAGGTGCCTCGACTTACTTCCAAAAGCTCACCTGTGGGTCGTTCGACGGTCTCAAAACCGATTACGATGAATCTGGACAGGAAGTGCTAGTCGGCTTGCGATCAGGTGGCGGCACGCTGCCGGTGGAAGCCATGAGCGACGGGGCGCGGGACCAACTCTACCTGGCTCTACGCTTAAGCACCCTCGATCACTGGTTCGACGTCCACGAACCTATCCCCTTCATCGTGGATGACATTCTGCTGACCTTCGATGACGATCGCGCTACTGCGGCCCTGAGGGTTCTGGCTGCAATGTCAGGCCGCAACCAAGTTCTGTTCTTCACGCATCATGAGCATCTCGTGGAGCTTGCTAGGAAAACCTGTTACGACAACGGCGTCGAAGGCGTGCAAATTGTAACGGATTGGGACGCCTAATTCGCACTAATCTGATCGTTCGAGTTGCAGTGGTTGAGATGCGTCGACGGTAAACATCGAACGCAGCCGTCGGGGGAACGATAGATCGCTCGGGACGAACCGTCCTGAGTTAAAATCGGAGTTGGCGACAAGCTACTGCGATCACGTCCACCGAAAGCCGATTTCTTCTATGTGTGACGACTGGCAAATGCCGGACGATTTGAAGAGTATGCAAGATGTCGGATAGAAGCCAACACTGATTAATTCGGCATTCTTTCGACCGCCTCGACCGCCTCTTCTAACCGCTCTCGAGCAGTTCGAGCGAGTCGAGCAAGGCCTATTTCGCGAGCTAATGCGAGCGCTGGATCATCACTTGCCGCTAACGTTGGATTTTCGAGCACTAATCCGATGATTTCCGGCATTGGGATTTCATCAAGACCGCGACGCTCTTCATCGTTGCGCGTATAGCGAAATGGCATGACCTCTTGAGGTGATCGGTCTGGCCACAGAAATGTCCCGACGGGTTCTTTGGTGACGGTGACGTTGGTCAACAGTTGAAGTACTCTTTCCTTGATTCGGTTTCCTGTTCTTGCGAAGCCATGTGCCCGAGCTATGTCGCGAGCGAGTGCGTCATCGCGAATTGGCCCTTGCGAGGCCAATACGGAAAGCGCCATATTCTTCAGCGTGTCAGAATAGTCTTCGTCAAAAAACCGACCTTGATCAGCTGTGGAATCACCCAAATCGACACGCGAATAGAAACGGTGTTCTTTTTTGGGCGTATGTTTCGCAAATAGTTGAGGACGTAGTGTCGCCTCCTCTGACACCGCCACTACTGCAGCGGTATTGGCACTTATATGACCGGAATCGTCAGGTTCCCGACCGATAACTTCAAGATCACTAGTCTCTCCATTTGGGGCCGCTGAGATCTCGGACCGATCAGAACAAGTAGACGGTTCAGTCGCTGACTCCTTATTGCGGGATCGGTCCAGCAAGTCGTTGAGCTTGGAATCGAGCTGCTCAGTGGCAGTATCAGGGTCATACCACCAGTCCGTGGACCACACTCGAACAATACTCCATCCGAGGTTTTCCAGCACTTGCTGTCTAATCTTGTCACGATCGCGAGCAACTGCGGAACGGTGATAGGTGGCGCCATCGCACTCCACGCCGGCCAAATAGCTGCCTGGTTTGTCGGGATGAAGAACTCCCAGGTCAATCCTGAAGCCAGAAACGCCGATTTGGGTTTCAACTTGCCAACCGTGGGATTCCAGTGCGCCCGCAATTGCTTCCTCGAGTGGCGAGTCAAACCCACCCAAGGACCCTTCGACCCTGGCGACAATCGCCTCGGGACCCTTTTGGACGTATTCTAAGAACTCCTTGAGGTCGCGGACGCCACGTCCCTTGGCCCTCTCGGCTGCAAGCTGCTCAGGCAGAAACGACGAAAAGACCACGAGTTCCTGCCTAGCTCTCGTGATGGCTACGTTAAGTCGACGTTCACCACCATCGCGATTGATCGCACCAAAGTCGACTGGGAATTTTCCGGCGGCGTCAAATCCAAATGTTATCGAGAACATCATGACGTCTCGCTCGTCGCCCTGTACGTTCTCCAGATTCTTAACCAGTGTCGGCTCAATACGCTCTTCGGCGAAGAACCATTCCAGTTCCGGGTGTTGGCGAAGCGCTTCGTCGAGCAAGTCCTGAATCAAGTCTTGTTGTTGACCATTGAAGGTCACCACACCATATGTGGGCCGCTGCGACTCGGGTTGACTCAAAGAACGTTTCATTCGCTCGACAAGATCCGCAACAATCGCATCGGCCTCCTCGCGATTTGTGCGGCTCTTTCCGCGATCGTAAAGACCTCCTTCGACAAGCCTTAGTGACACGCCTCGGTCAATCGACTCCGCCGCCGGAAACGTTACGAGGCGGTTACCGTAGTAATGCCAATTTGAAAAGGCGATCAGTGATTCATGTTTGCTGCGGTAGTGCCAATTAAGTTGCAGGGTGGGTAGGCCCGAGGCTTGGGCCTCATCTAGTATGCTTTCCAGATCTTTCTCATGGTCTTCGAGTTCTTCATTGTCCTCGTCGTTATCAGCCTTGCCAAAGAAGTTGGTGGGGGGAAGCTGCTTCGGATCGCCAACGATAATCGTCTGCTTGCCGCGAGCAATCGCACCGATTGCGTCCCAGGTTGCAATTTGCGATGCCTCGTCGAACACGACGACATCGAACTGTGCCTGGTCGGCGGGCAAATATTGCGCGATGGACAGCGGCGACATCAATAGACAGGGCGCCAACTTCCCAAATGATTCTGGCATTCCTCCGATCATTTCCCGGATCGACTTACTCGGACGCTTTAGACTCATTTGGTGACGCAGGAGCCCCAATTCGGACTTCCGCGGAACCTGGTGACTTGCTGGCAAACCGTGCAGAATTGCATGTCGAGCCCGAGGAGCCGCAGCCTTACGGGCAAGGTCATCCAAGCTGCGGAAGTCGCTGATGGCATCCTCGTGAATGAATCGTTGGAATTTCCGTAGTGGCTCACGGCTGTCAATGGCACTCGGTAGCCACCACCGACCGTAGGCTAACCTAAAACGGGACATGATGTCTGACGCACTTAGCTCGCCGGATTGAAGCGCCTCGACGAATGCTGATAGCCCCAACTGCGCTGCTCGATTGCGCACCGCTATCCAAGCCGTCCATTGTCTCAGCGAAGTGCGACGTGCAATCACGTGCCGTGCTTGGGCAGCCGCATCAGCAAGAATTGAAGGCGATCGTATATCGGCAGGTACTGCGATCGCGTGCTGCGTATACGACTTCCATGCCTCTTGGAACGCCTTGGCCAATCGGCAACATCCCGCCGCCCATTCGCAGCGGGTAACTTGGGGGGCGGTTAGAATATGCTGCAGCGAATGCGAGAGGAGTTCGCGAGAAACGCCCAGTGCAGTTATGGCTTCGCGGATGTTGGTTGCTGAATTGATCTGGTGCGAGAGAGCACGCGCATGTCGTTCCACGGCAGCGCGTTGTACAGGTGACAGGACGAGAGCCGCAAGATTCTCCTTAAGCTTTACGCGAATGCTTTCGGATTCGCGCCCGGAGGAAACAGAGCGCGCGCTGCGGCAATCAACGGAGCAAGTTCACCACGCGCCGCCCTTCCTACTTCCGAGGGCGTAAGCCCCGCAGCATGAATGACTTCGCGCAATCGTGAGGCGGCTTGAAGGGGAGCGTCCAGCGCAGTCGTGTTTTTTCCGACAGATGCCTTAAGTTGAGGCGAAACATTAAGTGAAACCAGGTTCTCTGCAACTCGTTTGCAGGAATCAACGTAGTCGCGAAGCAATGGCAGATCGACATCAGGCTGAACGTAGCCGGAGGCGTTCATATAAGCCTTGATCTTCGCTAGAGCTTTCCACTTTTTCCAAGCAGAGAGCGGCCAGAAGGACATAGAGGCCGCTGTCCATTCCCGCTCCACACTTTCCAAGTCAATTCGATCAATGAGCGCGGGATTGAATGAGCGTGCGACCAGTGCTGCAAATGCTTCATTCTTTGCCTTTAGAAGCGCCGGCCGATCACCTAAAACTTGCCGAAGCTCATCAAAGTGCTCATGGAACACCAGCTCCGCCGGTGGGAGCGGAGCACGTACCAACTCGTTCGCCAATCGATAAAAAAGGCGTTTTTGGTCATCCTGAATCACACGGTCGGGAAGCATGCCGAGTGATTGACAGAAGGTTTTCAGGGCAAATTCCAGAGCCTGACCTGCCTGATTGCTTGCCTCGAGCAATTCGTGACGCTGCTCCAACGCCGTCCTCAGATCGCTTAGATTCTCGTGCAATAAGACTTCCGCAGAGGGAAGATCTGGCTGGGCGAGTTCATGAGCCAAGCGATAGAGTGGAGTAAGCTGGGACGATGAAATGTCCTTGAGAAACGCTGCGTGCATGAGAGCGCCGATTGCTTGTACCGACGAAGCCAGTGAGTCAGACGTCGTTTCCAACTGACGGCAGCTATCCATCAAATTGGTTTCCCAGGCCATTGACCATTCTGTCGCTTCCAACTGCCGAATCGTTGACTCAGCCGTCATCGCTTGAAACGTCACAGCGAGTTTTCCGACCGTCCCCTCAATTTGGGCGTACTCGGTGCGTGAGTGTCGGACCGATGAGGGCCAATCGAAACGAGGGGTGGTGATATGTCGACCGCGCACACTCTCTCCCATTGCGCAAATGCAGTCCAACCATTTGTGTCAGTTGTGTGGACGGCCGCAGCGTAGGCATTTAGTTGATCACGACGGATGCGAAGCCGCTCGCTGACGTCGAGCCATTCCGAAATGTCCTCATCGGCACGATTCTTCCAAGATGCTTCGAGTTGGTCCAGAAATCTTCGTTTTTCAGCCTTATTGGAGTGCAACTCAACACAACAGTCACCAAGTCCATGTTCCCGTAAACGACGATAGACAACGTCGAGTGCTGCCGTCTTCTCTGCGACAAAGAGAACGGTCTTACCCACTGCCAGGCACTGGGCGATCAGGTTTGCGATGGTTTGGCTTTTACCCGTGCCCGGCGGACCAACGATGACCAAATCGTGTCCTTCGGATGCGGCCATGACGGCTGCCAACTGTGACGAGTCCGCTGGTAGAGGGTGAACGAGATCTTGGGGAGTATACCGCGTGTCTATCTCGCGAGGCTGAGGCATGGGCCCCAGGCCGTCCGTCGAAAACGCCTTGTCCGGCTCGTGAATCAGGTGATGGACGACGCGATTGTGTTCGAGCTGTCCGATCCGATCGACCATATCCCTCCACATTAAGTACTTGGCAAAGGAGAAAGGAGCAATGGCGGCTTCTTCAACGACCTCAAAGCCTGGGATGTCACGTACCATTTGACGCATGTGTTCCAGCACCAACGGTACATTTACGCCGCTGTCGTCCATGGGCAAATTGGACTCCAACGCGGTGAGATCGCAATCAAAGTCTTTCTTCAACAACTGAAGGAGCGTTGCATTGAATCGGACCTCATCTTCATGATTGATGAGGTAGAAAGGTGACGATGCACTACGTCGCGCTAGCTTTACTGGAACCAGCAGCAATGGCGCTCGGTAAGCCCTTTCGTCCGTGGGCACTTGTTTCCAACGAAGGAACCCGACTGCGAGATAGAGCGTGTTTGAACCACCCTCGGCTAAGTCGTTTCGTGCTTTTCGAAAAAGCGCGGTAAGCCGCGCCTCGAGATCACGTAACTCCAGGGGACAGACCACTTCATCCCGTTGGAGTGCTTGTCGAGCAAACTCCCAGTCCAGGTCTTTCTGAGTACGGCGCTGGTGCAACTCGGCGTCTCGTTGTCCTAAAGGGTTGCCATCAGGCAGGGAGACCAATCGCAACCGAATTCCGTCAGCGAGCTTATCTTCAAGCTTTGACACGTCTGGGCAAAGGACTGGCACGGTCTGCTTGGACGCCTTGAAGTTCAAGAGTCGATTTCGCAGGGATAAATCGAGTAGTTTGCGCTGCCACCGCTCAATTCGACCGGCGGGCGTGCTCGGGTGCTCCTCGATCGCCTCGATTGGAGGAGAGGTCCCGAATCGAGGTGGTGCCGCCAAGGGAGGTGGTGCAAGTACGTGGTCCTCCGGTTCGCCCTCCTGTCGAATTGTGTGTGACGCGAGCGGGAGGATCTGAGACATGCGGGCACGTGCTACATCGACGACGGCAACGAACTCACGTTCTTTTTCCTCCGAGATGGAACTAGTCGCGATTGCAATTGCGTCGGGAAATTGACCTGCTGGGCGATTTGTCACTAGAGTGGTCTCAAATACCACTAATTCTCTCGCAGCAATCGCCTTTCGCAGTTCGCTGCAGTCGGGTTCGACGGGACGCTTGAAAGATTTCTCGACCAACCAGACCCCAGCAAAACAGTGTCCTTGAGTCATGACCAACACGGCATTCAGGCCAACCGCTTCAAGTGCCGAAGCGAATAGTAGGGTCGTGTCCAGACAGGTTGCGAGCCCGTCACTTAACACAGTTCCCACTCGGCGAGTTTTCTGACCGACCTGTTCAAAACTCCCTGGTGGGTTGGCATAAACTAAACCTCGGCCTGCCAATGCGGACCAGATCGCCGACGCAAGTAAATAAGCTCGGTCTGGATCGCGCGACTGGTATCCGTCCAGCGCTGTTGAATGTCCGTGCTGCTCCATCAGGTTGGCCGCCGAACGGAGGAGGACCGAAATCGCTGGATCATTTGGTGTCACAAACGCGGGAAGCAGTTCCCCCATTACAGACATTCCGCCCCACTCGTCACGGGCGAGCACTCGCAGTACGTGATCTATCTCGTGCAACAAACTGCTCTTTTGTGTCAGCCTGAAAGTCAGAACGCCTCGTGTCGCTTCGTCCAGCCCGTCAAGGAAAGCAGCGTCAATTTCCAAATCGACGTCTCGAAGCGTTAACCGCTCGTTGGCGCCGACGCGGTCGACAGCCCACGTCTTTTCACGTGCAAACCCAGGCGAGGCCCTCAATTCAACCGTCAGGGATGAAAGCTCGGGGCCGCCGGAATTGTCAATTGTCACGCTTCGCAGTAGGGGAACGGCGTTCTGCCAAGCCGCGTAGTTAAAAGAATCTGCTGCTTCGATAACTAGTTTTGGAATGGGGCGGCTGGTATTGGGCTCAGGAGTGAGCTCGTCGGAAGGAGACGATATGTGATTGTGCATCTGTTGTGCCCTGCCAAAATCGACACCGCCCTCAAGGATTGCATTCCTAGCTCAGTGGAGGGGGCATTGATTTTAAACAACCCAATGCGTTCTGGGAATCAGCATATCCCGGCTGGACTGCCGAGATTAAGCAGGTGCATGTCGAATACCCGAGAAACTATGTTGGGCCTTAATCGCTAGGCTGAGGGTGTATACAAGGCTCGGTCCGAGCGTCGAATTGCTCCAACTGAATGCATCGGACACGAAGTCCCTTTGACGTGTCGGACGACGCGATAATGCACGCACGTCGCGAGGCTCCGTGTTAAGATGCAATGGACGATACTTTTACGAGCGAAGGAGACGCAACGATCAACCTATTCTTGATCAGGCTGTGGAAGCCATGAGAGTGCTGGTGATTTCCTCTGCCAGTGCACCGGCTCAGATTGACCTTGGCGAAAGTCTTTGAAGCAAGTTCAACGAAGAGCTGAACGAACTCAACAGGGAAGGCACAAGGGGCTGGACGAAAGTCGAAGCCAATGGTCGCTCAAATCGGCTATCGCGTGGCTATCGATGTTGAAGTCGAGCGTTGAAGCGCCGGTTGGCGATGAAGTCGAGGGCAGGGAGGTCGCCCGGCAGATCGTGGGTGGTGTTTGTAAAGGGCGTGTCGCAGCATTAGGCACTGAACAACTATTTGAAAAAGCCGCGGGCGTGGTTCAATCCAGGGTTCACCGATCGCGTCGGGACAAGTGCAGACAAAGATGCTCATTGGTTGAACTTGCAGTTATTTGTCATGCGCCGCGCCGTTTTCAGACTTTCCTGCCGTCGCTGCTCGGTAAACTGTCGATGGGTGCACTTTCAGTCGGCGGCTGATCTCGGCGACGCTCGCGCCGTTCCGGCGCATCTCCTTCATCGAGTTGTGCGTTTCGATTGGCAGGTAATGTTTCGATTGACTGGTTGGGTTTGCGACGACAAACACGGGCTCAAAGTGTTCGAAAAGTTCGCTCGTTGCTTTATGCAACCTGCCAAACGGCTTGTTCGAGTAACATTCGAGCAACTTATCGCCTTTGCTGGGTGTGCCGTGGCATAGGCAAAGGCTGGCAAGTTCATCTCCGCCATCAAAATTCTGCCGAAGGATGTCAGGCAACGTGTCGCGCAGAGTCCCGAAAGGAAGTTTTGGGAAGGACGAATGGCTCTTGCGAACTCGACCCAAAAGGTCGTTCCACTGGTTCTGAAACCCAGCCTGAGCATTCTTCGAATGCTCCGCGTACAGCGGCGCTCCATTCTCCGACACCAACAACAAGTTGGACTTGATTCGTTTTGCACGGTCGATGCCCCACGGTAAAAACTCTGCAACAGGAGGCCACAGAAGCCACTCGCCGAAGACATCCGTTTTGGGCCGGAAGTAGCGAACAAAGCTATCACGCTCGGTGGACTTGAATCGCAGGCGGGTGCTGAATGGATGTGCTTCGTGAAGCACAATATCACCCAAAAGCAATCTCCCCATCTCTGCCGCTCCCATCGCGCAGTTAAGCCCCAGATACAATGCCAGCCGCTCCATTGGCGTGGCATGCTGGTTGAGGATTGCCAACTGCTCGACCGTATATGTTCGCCTCGTCACGGCCGATAGCGAACGTTCGTGCTCAAATTTGGCGATGCGCCGAGATATCGCAGGCAATCCTCTCGGTATCTGCCATGTATATTGCTCGGTCGAATCAAGCCAACGAAAGAAGCGGAACAACTCCGAAATGTGGTGTCGAGCGTTGTCCCGGCTACAGCGTTTGCCACGCTTAGTTTCTGGGCGGTTACGCCAAAAGGTGACCATTGCTGAGCACTGTTCAAGATTCAATAGTGCAAGTTGTACATCAAGATGACTTTCCTTGAACCGTTTCACTCGCTCGTGGCGCAGTTGCTGAGATGGCTTTAGGTTGCCGCTCTCCATTCGTTCACCAGTTCGATCGACATGTGCAGCATATGCGTCGAGAGCTTCGTGTAGCGTCCCTTCGACAGGACGCACTTCCATTTTTGAGTTCAGCGTGCCCCGGCGGATTTGAGACTCTTGTTCCTCAACGAGCCGACGTTCAACGTGCTGCCTGTTTCTCTCGGCACCTTCGGCATATTCCTGTGGTTGCTCAGGAACAAACAGTATGAAGGGAAATGCCCGCTGTGTGCGATTAAATGAAGCCGCATATTCGGCAGCGTTCTTAGCTCCTCGTCGCGGTAGCGGAATTGTCGCTGCTCCAGCAATAATCTGGTCGGCTAACCACAGCGTGAACTCGTTCCAATGTGGTTTGAAAGGGCCGATGATCCCGGTGTAGTAGAACGTCGCAACAATGTGATCCCAGAGTTGTACGAGCCGAGACATCGTGTGATCGGCACGCTTCAAGTCCTTGCCAAGGTTGAACCGTTGCTCCTTGAGGTCGCCGGTCTTGGGGTCGTAGCGGACTCCCAGGTAGGGCCTGTAATAACCCTTTGCATCCGCCGAGAGTTGACGGTTTATACCTTTCTTGGGTCGAGGCATCTTTTGGCTCGATTCCTGTTGGAGCCTTCGTAGAACTCGGCTGAAAACCTGACACTAAAGGCTCATTTACCTGACACAAAACCTGACAATTGACAACGTAGGGATCGTAACAACCAGCCTGCGATGATCATAAGGCTATAAAAAAAGACACCTTGCGTCAATCGCGCCAGCGGCTCGATGCGAACGTCGCTTCCGTTCATGGCTCCTGCTCTTGTCACCGCCTACAACGGCTTGGAGAACCCGATCGTCATGCGCTCGTACCGCATCCGTTGCTCATAGAACGGGACGGCAGTTGGACTCTGCGCGTATGAGATGACGACCGCCCGCGATGCGCTGCGTTCCCTGCCCCAAGACTCCTCGCAGCGTCCATCAGAGCGGTGCCCACTCCGGCCCGTGCTCTCTAATCGCTCACGAAGAGAGCATCGATCTTCAGGATCGTTTGGACGCCTCACGCATGATCTGTCGTTCCGCTCCCTCCGAAGGTCGCCACACCAGCGCCTGGATGTAGCCGACCAGATGTTTGTCTCGCTCCGCGATGTGCGACAGGGCGTCATCGTCAGGCTCCGCGACCAGTTGTTCTGCGAACCTTGCTGCGAGACCGTCCGGTTCTGGAACTTGAAACGCTCTTGGGTTCATCTCCGCGTACTGACGACCCCATTCGAGCAGTGCTTCCGCAAGATCTGCCGCGTCCTCGCGCACTGCGTCCCGAATGATCAGCTCATCCACGTCTACGTCGTCAAACATTTCCGTGGGCGCTGAGGGGCTCGAACCCCCCGACCTTCACCTTGTAAGGCGACGCGGAAGTGCTGGTCAGGGGCTTGACCTGCGAGTTGGGTTGTCGTCTGAATACGTCCGAGTGCGTTCGGTGCCATCTGAGTTATCACGCGGGATGTTAGGCACAAGAAGCTCCGCAGCGCACCATTCAGCAGCACACCATTCACCTGTATGCAGCGGCTTGAATGGGAGTACAGTGCAAGAGCCGGAACCCCAATCCACGGTTCGCGCATCTCGGAATTCTGACCCACGGTCGCTAGTCGGACTGGACGCGCAGGCGCCCAGCCTCCGTGAGGGAGGCACCATGGGGCTCATGCCCTTCACCGCTCGTATGGAGCTGGGCAGAAGCGCGGCCACGATCGCCCTGAGCGGCGAACTCGACATGGCAGCCGCTCCCATCTTGGAAGAGCACTTGGTTCGTGCCGAGCCTGATGGAGCCGCGGCGATCTTGATCGATGGACGCGATCCTACCTTCGTACCCAGGCAAACGCCGTGCGGCGCATCTTCGAACTCACTGGCCAGGATTTCCTCCTGGACGACGAAGACGTTGCCAGCGTGCTTCAGCGATGAGCGTTCCTCAGTCCCATTGTACCTTCGTGCAGGCCACCCCGTGTTCATGCGGAAACCACGTTGCGGAGCCAACCCTAGTGCCCGTGAAAGGGGCAGCAGATGACTGAGCGAGACGAACAGCGAGGCGATCAAGAAGTTGGCGTGTGCCACGTCTGCGGCGAGAAGTTCGACACGCAGTTGGCTCTGTCCAAGCACCTCATGGACGTGCATGAGGACGACGTACTCGACTCGGACCCAACCGAATAGTGAAGGAGGGATACATGCTTGCAGCCATAGGGGGCCTCAGCCTCATAGGGATACTCGTGGTCATCCTCGTCGTCATGGCGATCGTGTGGTTCGCACGTCGCGCCTGACCTGAAGAGGGCACTCTGAGAACGGGATGAAGGTGCTAATCCCTATGAGCCGTCTCATCAGCTTCTTGTTCAGCTTGGCGTATCTCATCATCGGCCTCGTCGTGGCGGGGTCGCATCACTACTTCGAGCATCTCGACTCGATCAAGCCCGATCGCCTCGGCAGTCCTGGCGATACTGCTTTGGCCGTTGGTGCTGTTCGGCGTCAGCCTTCACCTCAAATGACCCTCATGCTCACCGATGGACTCGGGAGATGATCCGCTTGGTGGGATGCCCCGGTGGGGGCGGGGAAGCGCGGAGGGTACTAAGGCGCGTCTCGGCGGCTCCGACTCGGTTCGCTATCCGCTTACGGCGCAATCGAACCGCGGAAAGGAGTCTGCACGACCTGAGAAGCCCCTCCCCGTCCTCATGCCGAGCGAGGTCTCGAGCAGGATCGGTTTCTTCGACAGGTTCGCGGGGCTCGCCGCCAGGCTCGCCAGCCGCGCCCCGTTCTTCGCGTTCTGCTTGCTGCTGGTCATCATCTGGCTGGTACAGGGTGTCACCCTTATCGTGTCAAAGGGGAGCCTCAACGCGTTCCTGGATGCCAAGTACCAGCTGGAGATCAACACTACGACGACGATCGTCACCTTCCTGATGGTCGCGCTCTTGCAGAACAGTCAAACCCGAACCGACCAAGCGACACAGCACAAGCTGAACGCGATCGCCGACGGCCTCGCCGATCTCATGGAACTACTGGTGGCGCAGTCACCGAACTCCTCGCTCCAGAACGACATGAAGGAGCTGAGAACCGCGGTCGGGCTCGAAACGAAGGAGGGCACTTCAGGCAACGCGAGATGACAAGTTGCAGGAGGTGATGGAGCAGATCGTGCCCCGCGGGTCATCGTTCGGACCATGGAGCGATCCGCGCATACGGCTCGCGAAGCGCTCAACAAGGGAACGATGGCAGCGACACGAAGGGGACAGCGTGATGGCAGCGACATCGAAGCAGGTCAAAGGAAAGGCGAACAAGGTCGCCGGGGTCGGCCAAGAAGGCGGTCGGAAAGGCGAACGAAGGATCGAAGCCTCCAGGCGAAAGGCTCGGCACAGAAGGCGAAGGGCACCGTGCAGGATGTCGCCGGGAAGGTCGAACGCAAGGTCCGCGGCTCAGGCAAGAACTAGCCGACAGGGCTTTCTCGGTGGGCGC
>CAVTBU010000004.1:0-485618 GCA_963733035.1 Pirellulales bacterium | reverse complement strand
ATCGCTGGCAAAAACTGTCGAGTTGGCAATTGAACGCGGTTGACGTAGACCGCAATTCAGAGCGCGACATAAGTCGTTGCGATGACAAACAAAAACAGCCCTCGTCAATTACTGACAAGGGCTGTCTTCAGTGGAGCGGAAGGGAGTCGAACCCTCGACCTCTGCATTGCGAACGCAGCGCTCTCCCAACTGAGCTACCGCCCCGCTCACGACTTCACCCGCATGGGGATGGGGCCCGGGTGAACGTTGCATTCTAAAATTCCCCCGCCGGGTTGTCCAGGTCGAGTGCGACCAACTGGGGCGCGAGCGTTTCGGAGGCCTCGAACGGATCGATTTGCCGGATGGCGGGGAGTGTCGAGGTGCGGCACTCCGTGGCCGCCGGGGAGAGGGGGTGGCGAGCGCGCTGGCGCAGCCGACGTAGAAAACCGTACGCGGCGATCGTCGTGCTGCCGACGCGGCTGCCGAGGGAGGCCAAGATTCGACCGACTTCGTATCCGTGGGTGGCCCACTGTCCGGTGGCGCGGCCGACGGGGCCAATGAAGTCGATCCAGTGCAAAGATTGCTCGTCGAAGAGCTGTTCGAATAGCCGCAGCCGCAGGAGTTGGCCGGGCGAAAGCCGAGCATAGGATTCGTCAAAGCTAACCTTGAGCACACCGCGCACCCGCTTGGCGTGCCAGCCATACTCGAACGCGATGGGATGGTCGCCGTGGCAGAGCAGGGTGGTTGAGAATTCACCGCAGCGCGCCAGTTCGATCGCTTGACCTAAAATGAACCGCCAGGCGCGCGGCTCGCTAAGAACGGCGCTCGCCTGGCGTCCTTTCCAACCCCTGGCCTCCAGTTCAAAGCACTCGCGCAACAGCGGCTCGACTTCAGCGGGAGTCAGCTCTTCGTATCGTCGCAGGTTGACGTCGCCGAGCTTGTCGGCGCGACGTGCGATTGTTTTCAATTGTCGGTGAAGGTTCGGTGAGCGCGCGTCGAAGTAGTCCTGCCACGACTGGCGAATCATCACGACCGGAGCCGTGAAGCGACGGCGCGTCAGGCAGTTCGCGCGACGCGTTTCGCAGGTGTCAAGGATTCCCCGACAAGCGTCCGAGCGGAGCGTCAGGCCGTCCAGTGAGAGTAGGCCCCGGAATTGCTGTTGCAATCCGGTGAACAGGCGCGGCAGTACATCGCGAGCATCGCAAGTGCGATCCAAGAGCAATTCGCCGCCGGGCGACCAGGCATTGCCCAGGCTGCTGGCCATTGGAATTCCGTAGCGGCGCGACAAGACGAGGGGCAGGCCTGCCACGAGCTGGCCGTCGGCTTCCAAACCGATCGCGACAAACGGGAGGTTTTGGGCGAAGCTGCCGTGCCAAATCGCCAATTGCTCGGCCCGGGCCGTTGGACGTACCGACGAACTCCGCTGCCAGAGCTCATTCCACGCGCCGGCCTGACCACGTAGGGCGGCGAGATCTTCAAATTGTCGTAGTCTGAACGTAGCCATCCGCCCGCACCTCGCGAGGTCTGACTTGAAATGCGCTCCAGGCAAGCATATCTCGCGAAATCGCGGGTTGCGGGCGCTCAGTCGCCAAGCTCGGCGATGGTGGCGACGAGTTCGGCTAGAATCATGCTGGTGGCCCCCCAGATCCGTTCGGACTGCCACTTGAAGCAGGGCGCCCGAAATGCGAGGCCGCGCTGGCGGCGCTCGACGTGTCCGGTGTTGGCCGGGTCGAGCAGGTGAGAAACCGGCACTTCGAGCAGGCGCTCAACTTCCCGCTGGCTGGGCTGCCAGGCGGGCGCGGCGTCGGTGCTTGCGATCCAGGGCGTGATCTGGAAATTGCTGGCAAACAAATAAAGGGGCGAAAGCTGGCCGAGCACATGGAGATCTTTGGCCGACGCTCCCAGCTCTTCAGTGTATTCGCGCAGCGCGGCCTGTTGGCTGCTTTCGCCTGCTTCAATCATGCCGCCTGGCAAACTCACCTGGCCACCGTGATCGGGCATGTGCATTGGACGCAGCATCAACGGCACGTGCCACTGTTCGGATTGGGGATAAAGGAGGACCAGCACGGCCGCGGGGCGCGCCCCAACCGGGGCTGGACCACGGTGCCGACCAAAGCTCAGCTCGGGCTGAAAGCGGGCTTGAGCGCGCCAGCCTGGGAGCGGCCGTTGCAAACGTTCGACCAGTCGATCTGGAAGTTCCGCGTTCAAGGGCGTGACACCTCAATCCTGCGTTGTGGAAGGCCGCGCAATTATTCCCGCCGTGGGAGCCTCCGACAACCGGTAGATTGCCGCGCTGCGGGTAATGGGGCCAACGCGCGGCAGAGCGAGCGCCGGATCGGGGCGCGTGATAACGTAGTTGGCGCCGTACTTCGCTCCGAGCTCGTGCAATCGCTCCGCGCCAAGGTGCGCCAGCGAGTCGGCTGGCAATGGCGAGTCGGCTCCATAGATGTCGGAAAGTCGACGCCACCATTCGACGATCGATGCCGCGTCTTGCGGCAGATCCTTGCGCGTGACGACCTCACTTCGTCCGCTGTACCAACGGAATGTGTGTGACATGCGCGGCACGAGAAACACCGTGTCGGGCGGAGTTTCCTCGGCTGCCCATTGACACACGGCACGCCAATCGTTCAGGTCGATGCGCGCCAGCGGCCAATCAGCCCGCGGCGTCAGATGCTGCGAGCGATACCAGATGGTGTCGCCCAGGTGGAGACCACACGCCAGGAGCGCGGCGGCCAGGCCGGTAGCAAACCACGGGTGATTCATCTGCCGCCATTGAAACAAGACCGCAGTACTAAGCAGCGCCGCGCCCAGCGGCACCATAACGTCGGACATGCGAAACCAATAGTAGCGCAACAGCCCCGCCGCCATGTCGGGCTGCGCCCACATCAGCAGGCTCAACAACAGGCCGACCGCGGCGATTCCCACGGCCGCGGCGATGAAGCCGCGCAGTCGCACAAATGGTGGTATCTGTGGACTTACTCGTACTAGCGGAACCAGCGCAACTACCAGAAGCAGATGCCGCACCAAGAACCAGGGGGGCAGTTCTTCCGGCAGCAGGTGATGTTCAAGTCGCTGGTAAACGTAGAGCCGATTCGCCTGGTTGACGATATTGCGATCGACGCCCCAGGTGAGTTCCAGCGCTGGCCACAACCCGCCCAGCGACAGCACGCCGCCGACGATCGCTGGCAGAATCAGCGTGCCAATCGATGGCCGTTGCCGCGTGGTTAGCCAGGTAACGCCGGTGGCCACGACCGCCCAACCGCCGACAATGACGTGAAATGCCGCCGCGGCCCCAAACAGAATGAGCGCTCTGCCCCAGCGATCGCGTACCAGCGCCTCCAAACCGAGGAACACAAGTACGTAGGCAAATCCTTTGGCCTCCACGCCCCCGACGACCCATTCGCCGGCCATATGGAAGCGAGCGTTGAGCGCTACAAAGATTGCTGCCGAGAGCACGCTATACAGCCAGCCATCGATGAGTGCCACGCTCAGTCTTCGCCAGCTCCAAGCCAAAAGCCCCCAGGTCAGGACACGTCCGCACCAGGCCACCGCAGGCAGCGGCAGCCACCGTGTCAGCCAGCCGAAAGCAAAATAGAACGTCTCGTGCGCGTCTGCAGTGCCAAGAAAGAAGTCGTTTGGGCACCAGGTCGAGTCCCAGTAGTGCTTGGCCTTGCCGAGGTAGTGAGGCTCATTGACTTCAGGCGCCGGCCAAGCGCCGTGAATGAAGAACACCAGGAAGATCAGCGCGATCTCGATCACCGGCCGCCAGCGCTGCCAGCCGGTCGTAGCACGTTCAGGCTCGCCAGTCTCGTGCGCCATAGATGGTAAAGCCTAACCTCCGCCGGGGGCCTTCACCAGGGCTGCCACAGCTGCGCCGCGGCTGTGTGGCGCTGCCCCCTTGCGTCGGTCTTCCCCTGGCCCCTATATTCGCGGAAGCTACCACGCAACGTACTTGCAAACGAGACGATACATGCGGCGAGAATCGGCCGGTAGAAAACTGCGTGACGCGATCGAGGACTCGACCATTCAGGTGCCCGGCGCGTTCAACGCGCTGGTTGCCCGCATGATCGAGCAGTCTGGCTACGACGCAATGTATCTCTCGGGCGCCGCGTTTTCCGTGGGCACAATGGCGCTGCCGGACGTGGGGCTGTTCACGCTTACGGAACTGGCTCAGCAGACGACTTATCTTACGCGCAGCGTCGACATCCCGTTGATCGTCGATGCGGATACTGGTTTCGGCGCCGCGGTGAACGTCGAACGGACAATCATTGAATTGGAGGCGGCCGGTGCGGCTGCCATCCAACTCGAAGACCAGGTGCTGCCAAAACGTTGTGGGCACTTGTCTGGGAAGACGATCGTCGAGACCTCGGAAATGTGTGCCAAGCTTCGCGCCGCCGCCGCGGCACGTGACGACATCGACCTGGTGCTGATCGCACGGACCGACGCGCGGGGCGTGTCCGGGCTTCCCGAGGCGATCGAGCGAGCCAAACGTTACCTGGATGCAGGTGCCGATTGGATCTTTCCCGAGGCACTGGCAAACAAGCAGGAGTTCGAGCAAGTTGCCGAGGCCATCGAGGCGCCATTGGTAGCCAACATGACCGAGTTTGGCCAGAGCCCCCTGCTGACACTCGACGAATTGGCCGACATGGGATATGCCGCGGTAATCTACCCGGTGACGCTGTTGCGAACGGCCATGAAAGCCGTTGAAGCAGCGCTGGCGGTGATCGCTGCCGAGGGATCGCAGCAGGAGTTATTGGACCTGATGCAATCGCGCCAGGAACTCTACGATTTGATAGGATATAGCGACTACGAGGCCCGCGACCGAGAGTATTTTTCCGGCGGTTCAGCCGAATGATCAACGGTTGCGCGCACCTAAATCTTGGGTGCGAAAAGTCAATCGTCCGAGTCCATTTCCGTTTCACACTTGAAAGGTTCGCAGATGGCGGAACCCATTTATAGCCCTGGGCTCGAAGGCGTGATTGCCGGCGAAACGGCCATTAGCACGATTGCCGGCGGATTGCAGTATCGCGGCTATTCGATCGAGGATCTGGCCGAGCATGCCACGTTCGAGGAAGTGGCCATGCTGTTATTGCAGGGCGAACTTCCACAAGCCGACGCCCTGGCCGCGTTTCGGAAGCGATTGATTGAAAGCGCCTCGATTCCGCAGCCGCTCGTCGATTTGTTGGCGAAGATTCCCGCGGGCGTCGCGATGATGGACATTATGCGGACCGGCGCCAGTGCGCTGGCTCATTGGGACCCCGACACGCCGAAGAACGATCACGAAGCGAATCTTCGCAAAGCCGAGCATCTGCTTGTCCAGTTGCCGATCGTGATGGCGGCTCGCTACCGGCTGGCCGCCGGCAAGAAGCCCGTGCCCTACAACCCCGAGCTTTCGTTGGCCGGCAACATCCTATGGATGCTGTTTGAGAAGCCGCCGACGGAACGGCTTGCCAAGGCCATGGACGTGTCGTTAATTCTCTATGCCGAGCACGAATACAACGCCTCGACGTTCGCGGCCCGAGTCGTTAGCTCGACGCTCTCGGACATGCACTCGGCCATTACGGCCGCGATTGGCGCGCTCAAGGGGCCTCTGCACGGGGGAGCCAATGAAGCCGTGATGGAAGTGCTGAAGGAGGTAGGCACTGCCGACAAGGCGGAGGCCTGGATCCGCGAGGCCCTGGCCAACAAGCGGCGAATCATGGGCTTTGGCCACCGGGTTTACAAGACGGGAGATCCGCGGGCCGCGTATCTGCGTACGCTATGCCGCGAGCTGGCTGCCGAGACCGGTAACGAGGACATGGAGGCCATGGCCGACACGATCGAGACGATCGTTCGCACGGAAAAGGGATTGCCGCCAAACTTGGATTGGCCGAGCGCCCGGCTCTACCACTACATGGGCCTGGATGTCGACCTCTATACGCCGCTGTTTGTTGTCAGCCGCGTGGTCGGCTGGAGCGCTCATGTCATCGAGCAGCTCGACAACAATCGGTTGATCCGCCCGCGGGCGAACTACACCGGTCCGCCGCCCCGCAAATGGGTCGGCGTCGGTCAACGTTAGCGGTCTTTGCGGGCGAAATCGGGTCTTGCGTTGCCAGCTTGCGAAATGTCGCCGGCGACGTAGAATTTCGCACGCAATGACTCGCACGCAGCGTGCGATTTCTTCGTCAGAGGAGGAGAATGCCGCGATGAATCTTGCCCGCATGTTTGCTTCCTGGACCGACCATTTGCAGAGCGGCGCCAGCGTCAAGGCCGTCTTCGGAGAGCCCATCGAGGCCGCCGGCAAAACGATTATTCCCATCGCGAAAGTTCGCTATGGATTTGGCGCGGGTGCGGGCAAACCTCGCGGCGAAGGCGAAAACGAACAGCGGGATGACGAAGGAGGCGGTGGAGGTGGCGGAGCCGCGGCCAGCCCGGTGGGGGTGCTGGAAGTGACCAGTGAAAGCACCCGTTTCATACCCACGCGCAGCCGCGCGAAGTTTTATGGTACCGTGGCCGCCGCGTTCGTTGTCGGGTTGTGGATGGGCCGTCGGCGCCATCGCGACTGAGTGCGTCGAATCCTAAAAGGGAAGTTCCTGGCCGACGCCGTGAACACGGGCCAGGTCGAGAAGCTTGGCTCCCACGGCCACGTCTTCCAGGGCGATGCCAACCGACTTGAACAGAACGATGCTGTCGCGATTGTTCCTTCCCGTGGCTCGTCCGGCGACCACGTCGGCCAGCTCCACCGCTCGAGCCCAATCGAAGACCCCTTTTTCCAGGGCGTCGACGAAGTCGCCCGCTTCCTGCTGGCAGGCCTTGATGCTGTCGCAGACGATGTTGTCAGCGCGGCGCACGACGGTCGTGTCGATTTCCGCGCGATTGAGCCAATTCGAGCCGATCGCACAGACAAGTGCTCCCTCGGCCAACGAAGTGCCGTCGAAGACAGGTTCTCGGCTGGTCGTCGCCGTGACCACGATCGGCAGTTCCTCGGCCGCATCTTGCGGGCGGTCGACGGGCCGCACCTCGATGCCCAACAGGGCGGACATCTTCTCGGCGAACGAGACTCGCTTTTGCTCATTGCGGCTATAAACGTAGGCAACTTTGATGGGACGCGTGCGGGCGACGGCCAACAGTTGAGTTTGGGCTTGCCAACCGGCGCCGAACAGGCCCATTTCGGTGGCCTCAGGATTGGCCAACAGTTCGACCGCGACGCCGGTGGCCGCTCCAGTTCGAAATTGACCCAGCCTGTCGGCCTCGATCAGCGCCAACAATTCGCCTTCATCGCTGTGGAGGCCGACCAGAAATCTCGCGCCCGACGGCGTGGTGGTGTAATTCTTCCACCCCACCATTTTCAGGTAGCCGACCGCGGCACTCATGGTATGCAGCACAATGCCAGGGGCCTTTACGCGAGCGCGCGGAATGTGCTCGGCTTCGCCCACGGCCAGATGCCGAAACATCTCTTCGCAGGCTTCGATGGCGACGTTGATATCAAGGAGCCGCTCGACGTCAGCTTCCGTCAGATATAGGGCAGGCATCGTCCCTTCCTCTTTGCGGGCCAGCGCTTTGATAGGTAGCCACCGCCAACGATTGCAAAACATCGACCGTCGCGGCCGACCACGCGCACTCGGATGTCCCGCCGCGTGACTATTCTAGCGGCTTTCCAAGGCGGAAATCTTCTTGAAATCCTGTTTCAGGCTGCGGTAGAGGTCTTGGTAGATTGGAAAGGCCGCATCGTGGTGCTTTTTGGCGGCGCGATTCGGCGCGGTCTGTTTGACGACGCGAATCGTGGCCGCACAGGCCTCTTCCACGTTCTTGAACGCGCCGGCCCCCACGGCAGCCAATAGTGCCACACCATACGCGGGACCTTCCTCGGCGTTGATCGTGACCACCTTCTGGCCAAACACGTCCGCTTGGATCTGCCGCCACAGTGGGCTCTTTGAGCCGCCACCCGAGGCGCGAATCTGCCGCACCGGCACGCCCATCCCCTGAATTATCTCCAAACTATCGCGCATCGCATAGCTCACACCCTCCATCACAGCGCGGACCATGTGCCCGCGCGTGTGGGCGAGCGTGAGGCCGATAAAGCAGGCGCGGGCATCGGGATCGGCGTGCGGTGTACGCTCGCCCGACAAGTAGGGCAGGAAGAATAGTCCCTCGCTCCCGGGTTGGATCTTGCCAGCTTCCTCGGTTAGCGTCTGGTAGGGGTCGACCTTTGACCGCCTGGCCGCGGCAATTTCCGCCTGGCACAGACGGTTCCGAAACCATTGCAGGCAGCCGCCGCCCGAGAGGCTGACGCCCATCATATGCCACTTGCCGCGGACGGCATGGCAAAACGTGTGCAGCCGCCCGGCCGGATCGACCTCGACGGTATCGCTGTGCACGAACATGATGCCGGAGGTGCCAATCGAGGTCGACAAGGTACCGCGACTGACGATTCCATTGCCAACGGCGCCGGCGGCGCAATCGCCCGCACCGCCCACGACGACGCAATCGGTCGACAACCCTAACTGTTTGGCGGCCTCTTTGGTCAGGTTGCCGGTGACGTCTTCCGATTCGTAGCATTTGGCAAACAGATCGCGATCGAGTTCAAGCTTGCCGAGCAGCTCGGTCGACCAATCTCGCTTGGCCACGTCGAGCAGCAGCATTCCGCTGGCGTCGCTGACGTCGGTGGCGAACTGGCCGGTCATGCGTCGTCGCACGTCGTCCTTCGGCAACAACACTTTGACGGTCTTGGCGAAGTGCTTCGGTTCGTGGTTCCGCAGCCAGAGAATTTTGGGAGCGGTAAAGCCCGTGAGCGCCGGATTTGCGACCATGCGAATCAACTCGGAGCGTCCACCCGCTCGGCGTTCCATCTCATCGCATTCGGCCGCGGTGCGCTGATCGTTCCAGAGCAACGCGCGGCGAATGACGCGATTTTGCTTGTCGAGAAACACCGAGCCGTGCATCTGGCCCGACAGGCCAATCGCCTTGACGTCGACCGGTTTGAGCTTCGCCTGCTTGACGACCGCCCGCACGGTTTTGACGGTGGCCTGCCACCAGTCTTCTGGTTCCTGTTCGCTCCACAGCGGCCTGGGATGATACGAGGGATAGAGGCTCGTGGCCTCGGCCAAGATTTTTCCCTTCGCGTTGATTGCCAGCGTTTTCGTACCCGAGGTGCCGATGTCGATGCCCAGAAAGATGCTCATGGAGTCGCTGAATCGAGTGTGGTGAAGGTTGGCTGGCGGCCGCGGAAACCGCCGGAGTCGCCGGATTGTAACGGAAGCGCACCGCGCCTCGCAACCGGGCGAAAACCCGCACGATTGACCACCGCCGCGGCCACAACCTACGATGCAAGGGAGGCGACGATCTTCTCGCCGCGGTTTACTGGCGACCGAAATTGAGGCGTTCTGGGACCGGACCGTGAAGCTGATATCGATTCCCCGCAAACTCTCGGTGATTGGGCTGCTGTGCAGTTTGATATGCGGCTGCGCAGCGGAAAAACCGACTGCGGAAGACGAAACCGCGAAGCATTCGCAGGGGCCGAAGGAACTTCGACTGTTGGTTCTCGACGACCCGGGAATGAGCGCGGCGATTGAACAGCTGCAAGCCGAGTGGAAAGCGCGGACGGGCACGGACATCGTCTTGTCTCAGGCGAACTCGGAAGAACTTTTGGCCGGCGAGTCGCTGCCTTGCGAGCCGGACGCCGTGATTTATGCTTCACGGCTGCTAGGTACGCTTGTCGAACGAGGTTGGGTCGCGCCGCTACCGGCCGACTTTGCCAGCCATCGGGAGCTGGCCTGGTCCGATACGTTTGAGCTTTTACAAGTGGCAGTGACGAACTGGGGGAACAAGCCGCATGCCGTGCCTTTCGGTTCACCCGTGCTCACCTGCTACTATCGTCCGGACTTGCTGGAAGCGCGCCACAAAAGCGCCCCCCGGAGTTGGGAGGAATACCACGAGCAGGCCGAAATTCTGGGGCAACGCGAAAATCTCGGCGCGGTCGCACCAGCGGCCGATACGCCGTGGTATGGATCGCTGCAACCGTTGGCAGCCGGTTGGGCCGGTCGGGTATTGCTGGCGCGGGCGGCCCCGTATGCCAAGCACCGCGATCACTTTTCCACCTTGTTCGACATTGAGACGATGGAGCCGCTGATCGGTGGCCCGGCGTTTGTGCGAGCGCTCGAAGAACTGTTGATCGACGCACAGCTCGGTCCGCCAAGCCAGATCGAAATGGATGCCGACACAGTGCGGGGCGAATTTTTGGCCGGGCATGCGGCGCTGGCGATTACCTGGCCGGGACACCTGGGCGTGAAAAAGGGCGAGTCATCATCGGCCACCGTTTCCACCGGGTTTGCCGAGTTGCCTGGTTCCCCGATGGTTTACAACTTTGTGCACGACACCTGGGAGAAGCGGGGCGACAACGAGAATTGGCATTTGCCAGTGCTGGCTCTTGCCGGGCGCATGGGTTCGGTCGTTGGCAAGGCGGCGCATCCGGCCAATGCATTTCAGCTATTGGCATGGCTTGCCGGACGCGAATGGGGGCCCAAAGTTTCGAGTGCCAGTCCCGCGACAACACTCTATCGCCGGTCGCAGATTCGAGCTCCGCAACCCTGGCTCGATCCGGGCACGGACGCGGCGGCCGCGCAGCAATACGCTACAAGCGTGCATGACGCGCTCAATCGTGCCCAGTATTTAAGCGCGCCTAGGATTCCGGGCGAGGCGCAGTACATGGCGGCTCTCGACGAGGCCGTGCACGCCGTGCTACTGCGGGAGAAGTCGCCCGAAGAAGCACTCAGGGACGCGGCAGAAAAGTGGCAAGCGATTACCGAGACCTTGGGTACCGCAGGCCAAAAGGCGGCTTATCGACGAAGTCTGGGACTGTGAGCATGATTTCATGAACGATTTTCCCAGACCGCAGGCCGTCGTCTTCGACCTCGACGGATTGATGTTCAATACCGAGGAGCTCTACCAGGACGTGGGCAGCGAGATGCTGCGCCGTCGCGGCAAGACATTCGACGCCGACTTGCTCGACGCCATGATGGGACGGCCGGCCAACGCCGCACTGCAGTTGATGATTGACTACCATCAACTTGCGTGCACGGTTGCGGAGTTGGTTGTCGAAACGGATGAAATCTTTGCGACGCTATTGGACGATCGGCTCGAACAGATGCCGGGGCTGTCTAGCTTGCTCGAGGCGCTGGAACGGGCGGAGATACCCAAGGCAATCGCTACGAGCAGCGGCCCGACCTTCGTCCGCCGCGTGTTGGATTTTTTCGATCTAGCACCGCGGTTTGAGTTCGTCTTGACGTGCGACGATATTCGTGACGGGAAGCCACATCCGGAGATCTACCTGCTCGCCGCTCAGCGGCTCGCCTGCCCGCCCTCGCGAATGCTGGTTCTGGAAGATAGCCAAAACGGTTGTCGCGCGGCAGTGGCAGCGGGCGCGATTGTCGTTGCCGTGCCGGGGGGACATAGTCGCCGGCACGATTTCAGCGGCTCGGCGCTAGTCGCCGACAGCCTGACCGATTCGCGAATTTTCGAGCTATTGGGCATTGTTCGTTCGCGTTGAAGCGTTCCGCGCCGCGCTCGCGAGAGCGAGTCGCAAAATCGCGTCAGGCTGCCGCGGCCTCGGGCAGCGGGTGCGCGCTTTCGATGTGCCGCCAGGCATCACGCCAACCGCTCGTGGATTGCGCGACAAATCGCTCCAGACCGTCACGCAGCATCGGTGTCGCAACGGCCAGCATGCGTCGAGCACGTTTGCTGCTCAGGGACGTTTCCTCGTGGCATTGCGTGTCGCCATCCACTTCGTTGAGCGGCGCGGCGAACGGACCTCCAAGGCTCGCGGCCATTTCCGATAGGAAGCGATGTGTGCTCGTGCGTTCGGCGCCAGCCAGGTGATAGAGCCCGCGCAGCCGTGTCTCGTAGGCTCTCCACAAGGGCTCCGTCAGGTCGGTCGCAAGTATCGGAGTTGCGTAGCGTCGACCGTTCGCGGCCGGAAAGCGGCCAGCGGTCAGCAGTCGAAAAGCCTGCTCGGCGAATCCAGGCTGTCGATCATCGACGCCCCAGCCGTAGGCGTGCGTGCGGATGACCAGCGCATTGCCGTCGGCCGCGACGCTTTCCATCGCCCGGGTACACGTCGAGCGCACCGTCATGTTCGAGGCCGGCCATTGCTCGTCATGGAACATGCGAGGCCCGGTAAAGACGGCATCGCTTGAGAGCACCAACAGCGACGCGCTCCACCGCTCCGAAAGTTCCGTCAACTTAGCGACGACGGATGCTTCACGCCGCATCGCCCACTCGTCCGGAGTCGCTTCCCAACTCGAAGCTGCCAATGGTCCACAATGGATGATCCATTGCGGATGCCAGGCGTCAAACTGGCGCTCCAGCGATTCGGGCTGTTCGGGGTTCCAGGCGGAAGTTTGAACGCCATCGCCCTGCACGGCGAGACTACCGAACAGACCCAGAATTTCGCAACGGTCGGCCAGCGCCAGGGCGAGGTTGCTTCCCAGTAGCGTGTCGACTCCAGTGACCAGCAATCGCTCCACTTTCGGCCTCCTTGCCGGGTTGAACAATTGGTCGTGTTAGCAGTTCCGCCGAGGATGAACGCACTTTTTTGGCGGTACCACTGGGTGGGGGGCGAATTGTAGCCGCACAGGGTCTCGGTCGCCAAGAGGTCTTCCCCATCTGATAGCTAATGTATTTGCTGCCGGCGTGTCTGCCTTGGAACACCCCGGCTTGTATTGACGCTGTCGGAAATCTGTTGCTAGACTCCGCGCACTTTTCGGGGCACAGCACTCCTTTAGCGACCTGCTAGGAAGGATCTGAGGCAGACATGCTCAACACGCTGGGAATCGTCGAAGTTCGCCGCAAGGTTGGCAGTAACTGGAACATTGGCCGCAAGCTTGGCGGCAAGCCAGTTTTGGAATGGATCGTGCGGCATGCGACCGACTGTCAACGCCTCGACGCGGTTGTCGTCCTGTGCAGCGACGTTGACGAGGAATTGGTTCGTTCGTTGGTTCCCCCCGATGTGGAAGTGATGACGACCAGCGGGCGTGATCCGCTGGCGGCCATGGACGCGGTGTGCAAGCAACTTGCGCGCAATCACTCGTCCACATCTCGGCGGACAATCCGTTCATTGATCCGGTCCTTGTCGACCGGCTGGTGAGCACAGCCGACGCGCACCCGAACTGCGACTACATTGGCTATTGTCGGGGCGACGGTCGCCCTGCCATCCTGACGCACTTGGGCGTTTTGGCCGAGTGGTGCACGGTGGCCGCGCTGAGTCGCGCGGCGCGAAACGCGTCCAGTCCCGCGGAACGCCACCACGCAACCGCCTACCTGTACGGCCACCCTGAAGTTTTCAGCGTGCGTTTGATTCCGTTGCCGGCCGAATTGGACCGCGAGGACCTGAGGTTGCGGATCGACGGAGAAGAGGATTGGGAGCACGCCCAAGTGATCTATGAGGCACTTGGCCATGAGGAATGGGATTGGCGGCGGATTACCGAGCTGCTGCACAGCCAGCCAGCCCTCCGCGATCGGATGGCGGACTTGAACCGCGCTGCGTTGTCGGCCTAGTGTGGAACGCGGACTTGCAGAAAGGAATCTGATGTCCACAGCCCCGCCACGTGCGGCCCCGTTGCCAACCGTGGAATTTGACGACGGCAGCCGCCCCACGCCGCTGTCGCTTTGCGGCATCGTGTTCGACGTTCCAGATGTGTTTTACGATGCCACGTTGTGGCGCCGTTGGTTGTTTCAATTGCTCGCTCGCGTGGGATCCGTGACATCGTACGCGGACTTCAACCGCGCCTGGGAATTGCAGCTGGTCGACGTGCACCGCGGCCGCCGCGAGTACGCCGAGGCACTGCAGAGCTTGTTGTTGAGCCATGGGCTGACTTGGGCCCAGGTTGACGAGATCGAGGCCGCATGTCGCATCAAGCGGCAAAAACTGGAAGCCGACGTGCGGCCGTTGCTGGGCGTCGTTCCCGTCGTCGAGGAACTGAATCGGCGGGGAATTCCACTGGTGGCTTGGGCCGACGTTCCTCACACGTCGGCAAAGCTGGCCCAGCGCCTCGAACGCCTTGTGCCGGCAGCTCGTTTTGCCGCGGTGCATACCTCGTTTGAACTGGAGGCGGTGCAGCCCGCCGAGGAGTGCTATCGGGCTGTTGTCGAAAGTTTGCAGTGTCAACCGAGCGAGGCCTTGTATGTCGGGCACGACACGGAGCACCTGGCGAGTGCCGCGAACGCGGGACTGAAGACGGTTGCGGTCAATTACGACGAGACCGCCCGAGCTGACTTCTTTTTGTCACGGTTGGAAGAGCTCATTTCGCTTACCGACGGATCTCGGTCGCTCAAAGACGTTAAGCCCGCCGCACCCGCCAGCGGCGCCGCTTTGCTCCAGTTCGCAACGGCATCGCACGGAGGTCGACAGCCATGATCGCTCCCATCCGCCCCCCGCGTGGCGCACGTACCGCCACGCAACTGGCTTCCGCGCGACGCGCTGTGGCCGACTTTTTCTTTGGCCCGGCCGGCGGCGGTGCGACCGCGTCCGCTCCCCCCGTTTCCCGACTCTTAGCGTGGCTTTTCGTGGGCTGGACCATTGCCGTGGTGACGTTCTGCCTGACGCGTGGAACGTGGTGGGGCAAGGGCCCCTAGGATTCAATTGCCCACATCCCTCTCGAACCCGCCATCCGCCGCGCAGGGTTGACTGTCAATGTTTGACCTGTTGCGATCGTTGCTGGCGTTTTTGGGCATCGCATTGGCCGCCTTTGGATTCGGTCGGCCCGTGCTGCGGGCGTTACGTCTCGACGTCGACGAGTTCCTCGGAATCGCCGTCTGGAGCCTTGCGTTTGGGGTGCTGGTCGCAAGTGGCGGACTTGCCGCCCTGGCGCTTGTGGGATGGTTAAGCGAAGTTGTGGTGCTTGCCGTTTCGCTGTGCGGCATCTTGTGGGCGACTGTGGAATTGTCGTTGGCGATCGCCACGTGCAGTCAGGGAGTGAAACAATTCTGGTTTTGCGTTTTAAGACGAGTGGAAGTGCGAAGCGAGGCTGGGCCGGCGCTGGCACTCGCGACGTTTGTCTTAGGAGCCACGTTTGCTCGCGCGTTGGCGCCGCCTCTTTCGCCAGAGGTCCTCTCGCGATCTCTGGCGGTGCCGAAGGAGATGCTGCTGAGCCATGGGATTTCCCCGGCCGGGCCGCACGCGGCTTTCCCAAACCTTTCACAAATCGGGTCGGTGTGGGCCTTGGCACTCGATGGCCCAGTGGCCGCCAATCTTGTGCACTGGGGCCTGGGTTTGCTGCTGGCGCTGGCAACGGTGTTGTTGGGACGTCCGCTGCTGGGGGCGAGGCTGTCTTGGCTGGCCGGCGTGGCGGCGCTGCTTGTTCCGGCGGTTCAGCGAGAGTTGGGGGTCCCGCTGGAAGGCGTGCCGCTGGCCTTTTTCGCTGCCTTGGCGCTGGCGGCCACCCGTCGGACCTGGTTTGAACCGGAAAACGCTCGAGCCGCCGTGGCCGCTGGCTTGATGGCCGGCGCCGCGGCGTCCATTGACCCGGCGGGTGCCCTGTTTGCTTTGGCACTCGCGGCAATCGGAGGCACGATTGCCTGGGCCAAGCGACCGCTAGACGTCAGATTGCGGTGGAGTTGTTGGCAAATGTCGCTTGTGGCGCTGGTCGTCTCGCTCCCTTGGATTGGGAGTGGGGCGCTGGGCTCGACTCATTCCAGCAGCATCGCACCGCTCGCGACGCTAGGGCCCGTCATTGCGATTGCGTTTGGGGGATTGTTGTTTGCCCGCCGCCTGCGTGGATTTGCTCCGTTGTTGTGCGCCGTGGCGATTTACACCGCAATTGGCTTGGGGCTGGGTTTGGGAGGTCACGTCTGGGCACCCGTTGTTCCAATCGGCGCCGTCCTGGCGGCTTGGACGTGGCGCGAAATGGGGCGGTTGCCGGTGGGCCCCCGATGGGTCGCACTCAGCATGGTACTACTGGCGGTGATGGCCGACCTGGCAACGCTGTGGCGCAGCACGACGCCCTGTTTGGCGGTTGCGGTCGGTTGGCAAACGCGCGAGGAGTTTTTGCTCAGTCGCGAAGGGAACTACCGGGCAGCTTCGGTCCTGAATGCGATTGACGCCAAGGGCCAAGTGCTGCTGACCGAGGATCCAAATGCGTTCTATTTCACTTGTGCCACGCGCCACGCGAGACAGCCGATCGTCTGGGGTGATGACCCAGCTCGAGGCCACGCGGTGGTTTCGGCGGGGCGCCGCGCCGGCGCCTCGTATGTCTTGCTGGCCGAGCCGGTCGATGCTTTGCCTGCCGCCGCGGGGCGCACGGATGCCAGCAGTCCGGTGCTGGCGGAAAAACGCGGGATGTGTGAAAACTTGCAAACCCGTGGCGAAGTTATCCCAATTATCGAGTACCGATTTGCCGATGATAACAACCGTTGCATTCGGTACAGATTGTGGAAACTTCAAGGTCCCCCGGTAGGGGCCGACGCGCTGGAGTCCGGCGAGCCGCCGGACGGAGCCGCGCACGTCGGTCGGCTGCCACGACCGGCCACGAGGTGAGTTGTGACGAAACGCTTTCCCATAGCGGCAGCCGCACTGGTGGTGGCGATTGCCGGCTGTGCGCCGATGTGCCAGTCACCGTGGGACTATTGCAACGCGGTGATCAATCCGAACGGCCATCCGAATTGCAACTACGGCGCACGATATAACTCGACGTTCGCGCCCATGTATGGCACGCCACCCACGACACCGGTCGAACCGACACCGGCCCTGGAACAACAGCGCGCCGAGGCAGCCGAGGAGCCGCTGGAACCTTTGCCGTCCGACCAGGACGACTACTTCAACAATCTGGACTCGTCGTCCTCTCCGTAGGCGAATCAGAGACGCCCTCGCGGTAATCGTACGTGCGGTCGCTTTGAGGGGCCCTTCCAAACGCCTCTCTCGCGGGCAGTTTCTCGGGGCGGTCGTGCCCAGTGCGGCGACTGGACAGTTCCTGGCTCCCATGGTTGGGCGTATCCTGTGCGGTTGCCGTGAAGAAGGCCATGACCCGTACAGGGGCACACATCACCTTGGGCATTGTCGTGGCTTCGGACGATTGTGGACATCGTGAGTGTCCACCACGCAGAGTCTAGTTGTTCCCTCAGTAGGACTTTCGAGCGCAAGAAAAAACCCGCACGCAGTTGCCTGCGTGCGGGTTTGAAACTTCTTGCTCGAACTTGTCGAACTAGGCCTTGCGGGCACGACGGCGACGAATCGCCACGGCACCGATACCAGCGGCCGCGAACAGACCAAGCACGATGCTGCCCGGCTCGGGCGTGACCGTAATGGTGCCATCGATCAGGGGCGTATCCGGCGTGAAGAACGGCGGCAAGTCCGACGGACCCAGCTCGGGATGCGTCAGCGTAATCGCGTAGGTGCCTGGGGCGATACCCGTCGAGTCCAGCGTTACGAACGCCAGCACGCCGTTGGGACCAACGAAGCCGCTGAGCGTCGTAATGAAGGCCTGCGGCTCACGACCGGGCGTTTGCCACGGAGGATTGCCGTAGTCCTGCTGACCATTGTTGTTGCCGTTGAACACGGTACCGGGCCCGACCATGTCGAGAGCAGTCGCGATGGGGCCAGTGAGGCCGCCACCAATGGCAAACTGCAAGTCGGCTCCTTGGTACTCGTCACCCTGCACACCGGTCGTGGTAATCTGAATCACGGTGGTCGTGTTCTGACCCATGACCCAGTCGCCGGCGACGATCGTCGGAGCAGCGGTCGCCACTGCCGTTAGGCAGAGCACCGCTAGAGATGCAAGAAACGCTTTTCGAAGCATGTAATAGTCTCCTTCAGTCACTCAGTTGGTTATCAGTAGTTGATTGGCCCGAGGCTTGGACTTGCGTCCGAGATGAGAGCCCCGAACTGACACACACTCGTTTGACATCCTTGTCGTTCTGCCACCCAAAAGGGGAAAATCCCCTTGAAATCTGTGCGTGCATGCGTCACGACTTACGACATCGGGCGGATTGAAGATCCGCCACGTCGCATGCTTAATTGGGCGTGAGCAGCCTACCCTTGTCAGGCAAGCGAACGACTCACGTCAACCTACATTAGCATTCCCTCTCTGAGTTGACCGTGAAACCACTGCCGGGCTTCACGGCTCTGATTTTAGTTAACGATTCTGGTTTTGCAATCCAATTCTGGAAAAAATTCTAAAAACTGTTGGTCGCCCCCGTTATTGGGGGCGACCAACAGGTCGTTGTCAAACCTCAGGCGGTCTCGTCGACGTCACCGATCAGCGAATCCAGCAAGGAATCGTCGAGACCGAGATCATCGGCCAGTTGATCGACTGCCTGCAAAAGCTGCCGGGTGCGAGGCGTGTCGGCCGCGGCCAGGTGCGTGAACACCGTGGCGATCGGGCCGCTGTTCAGGTCCACGCTGGCCAGTCGCGAGGCGATCCAGCCCGGTACGTTCGGCAGGCTGGGCGTGGCATGAATAGCCAGGGCCGAAGCCACGGCCGAACCAGTCCCATCGCTGCTGCTGGTGGCCACCGACGGCGACGCTACGGGAGCGGCCGGTGGAACCCAGTTGATCACGCGGGTCAAAAAGCCACCGTTGTTGCGGGCGACAATCTGGTCGGCCGCGTTCACGAACTTGTCCTTGTTGAAGTCCGTGATGTTGGTGACCGGCAATAAGAAGCCCGTGTTGTTACGAGCGTAAATCTCGTCGCCTGCGTTGGTGGTGACCAGCGTTGGCGGCTCGCCGGTGAAGTTGTCGCCGATGCGGTTGCCGTAGAAGAACACGTCGCTGGTGGTCAACCCCGTATTGGTCCAGTTGCCACCGACCGTGTCGTTTCCTCGGACCACCACCTGCAGCCACTCGTTGGCAACGGCGCTATCGGCCCAGATGATTTCCACCCGGTCCGAACCACCGGCACCCGCGCCCGGCCGGATCGAAAAACCGGTCGGAGCCGGAGCGTTCGCCCAGAGGTTGGGCATGTTGTTGGTGCCGACCTTGAAGGTGAAGTCGGACAGCGACAAATTGCCGGGCTCATTGGTGACATCGATCATGATGCCATTGATACCCTTGCTGTAGCTGGTAAACGCCGTGGTTGGCGCGGTTCCCACGCCGTTGAAGGCCGCCTTGTCCGTGGCGATCGCCGCGTCGTCCGAGGCGCTGATGGCGGGCGTGTTGGCGTCGTAGCTCGAGTTGTTGTAGAAGATCTGCTGACCCACGACAGTCATGGGTGTCACAGAAGTGCCGGTGTACGTCAGCACCACGTCGTTCCCGTCGCCCGCGGTGTAGGACACCGAGTAGCCTGGCGTAACGCTGGAGAACGTACCCGAGACGGCATCGGCCCCATCGTTGTTGATGATGGTCCACGACTGGCCCACCGTCGGCGAAAACTGCGGATTGACGTTCAGCGCTGCTCCACCCAAGGTCACGGTACCAGTCACGTTGAGCTCGCTGTTGGGCACGCTCGAGGTGCTGATGTCGTCCACGGTGAAGCCAACGGGCACCGTGTGCATGTCGTTGGCCAGACCCTGGTCGCCACCGAACAGCCAGCCGGCGACGTTCGTCAAGTCGAGGTGACTATCGGGGCCGGTCAGGTCGATGGTCGGCGTCAACAAGTTAAAGGTGAGCGTCGTCCAGGTCGTCGAGCTGAGCTGCGTCGCGTCGACCGTCCAGGCATTCACGTTGCCGCGGAAGTCGACTAGACCGAAGGCAAACATGTGGCTGACATTTTCAGGCCGCAACATGACTTTCATGTTGATGTGCGACATGTTGGAAATGTCGGTGCCGACGAGTTGGTACTTGCCGGCGTTCGGACCGCTGGTGATCGGCGTGTTGTTCGTGCCGAACATGTACTCGTACTGGTAGCCGTTGATGCCGTTGGAGACCGACATCACTCCGTCGCCCGACTGCGTGATGTGTGGGTACCAGCCAAACAGAGCCCCGTACGGCTGCGGCACCACGCCATCGACCGGATTGTCCGGCGGGGCGGTGAAGTTGTAGGTTGCCGCACTGTTGAAGTTGAACAGGTCGGCACTGGTTGTCTTGTTGGTGAGCAGGGTCGAGAAGGTCGAGCTGCTGCCAAAGGTGACATTGCCGGTGTTTTGCACGTCGGCGTTGTCTGGGGCCGCACTGCCGTTGCCAGAATTCCCCGGGCCGTCGTAATAGTACGGGTCCTGGGGATTCCAGTTGTACATTCGCGGGTCAATGGTGCCATTGCCCGAAGTCACGACGTTGCCAGCGACGTTCGGGGCACCACTCAGCATGGTATTGTTGCCGACCGAAATGTCGGTAGTATTGCCGGACAGCCGGGCCGTTTTGCCACCGTTCGAATACGTGTTACCAGCCCAGATGACCACGTTCTGCAAGCCGCTGGCAGGCGCGTTGGGCTGCTCCAGCTTGACGCCGGTTTCGAAGCCGGAAATCGAGACGTCGGGGCTGATGGTCGTGTTGACGCCGTACTGATCGCCGGCGCCGCTGGTGATGAGCCAGCCGACCGAGCCGGCAGGCGCGCCGGCCGGACCGGTGATCGACGTTTCCCAACCGAGTCCAGAGAACACATCGGTACCGGTCGAGGCCACGGGGGCGTTCTGCACCTGGACACCGATCTTGGCCCCGGTAATCGTGGCTCCCACCAGTTGTGAGCGGGCATAGTTGAGATAAACACCCACCGCGGTGTTGGCCGGATTGCTTTGCGTGACGGTCCAGCCGTAGGCGTCGGTGCGGTTGGCAAACTCAACGTCAATACCGCGGACCACCGGGTCGACGGCCGTCACATATCGCAGGTACGACTGGTTGGTGGCACCGTGGTTCTGGCCAAAGACCGGACTCGAGCCATATGCATTTGACTTGAAACCGACACCCGCGTTCGTCACGGTGACATAACGGGCGTTGCCCATCGAGTTATTTTCGTCGGTCAGATTCTGCAGCAAAACGCCCACGCGATTGACGTCTTTGACGTCACCGATGTCGCTGATTTGCGAATTGGTGATCTGCAGGTTGTAGTTTTCCTCGGAACCCGGATCGAACGCCAGGTCCTGGAGGGCCGAGATCGTGACGCCATGCCAGTAGGCGTTGCTGACCGAGACGTTGTCGATCGAGAGGTCCGCAATCGAGCTGCCGGCCCCCCCCTCGCCGCTGCCGTCCGCGCCCAGTTGGATCAGGGGCAGTAGACCGTTATGCAGCGAATTGTAGTCGCCACCGTTCTGCGTGTCGTAGAGGGTGGTGATGCCCTGGTGGAAGTTGTAGCTGCCGGCCAATGAACCGTTGCCGGCACCGTCGACGCGGACGTTGGCAATGTTGACGGTCGGCGAGTAGATGATGATGCCCGAGTGGGTGCCGACGCCGAAGTTTTCTTGCACAGCGGCCGAAACCACTTCCGGAACGATCACCGAGGCGGTGGCGCCGCTGGTACCTTGGCCGAGGAACGACATGGGACGATCAATGACGATGTCCGACTCGGCATAGGTGCCGCCCAACAGATTCAGCGTGCCGCCTGTGCTCGTGGCCTGAATGGCATCGTAAATCGTGGCAGCGCCTGGTTGGGTGCTCCCCTCGACCGTGCCGAAGGCGTCGAAACCGTACTCGGCGATGACGGAGACCCCATCGGTGCCGATGGAGCTTTGGACGTAGTCACCGATTTGAACCGGTCCACCCGGATTATCAACGTCGGTCCAGTCGTCATTCACGTACACCGTCGCGACCAGCATCTTGCGATCTTCGAGCGGCTCCAGTCGCACGCTAGCATACTCGGGACGTTCCGCCGTTAACGAACGAGTAACACGACCAAACAGAGTCTTTCGGTTCATAGGAAGCTCCTACCAAGGGGCTGGGCCTGCCCAGGGATGTGGGAGGTCGCCAGGGGCGATTTGCCAGGTTGTAATGTATGGACACCGTTGGAATGAGACACGGCCGATGGTTCCGGATCTGCGGCTTGAAGGGGAGTTCCGGACCACACGAGTCCTATTGGAACTTCGATGTCAGGAAATGTCAACTAGCTTCGCTAAAATATTTGCGGAAATTTTAGCAATTGTGGTAGGGATCCCAACAATCCATCGCCTAATCACTTGCGAGCACGCCGTTTGAAGGACGCCCATCGCCGGCGCGATACGCGACGGCCCGAGATGAAGTTAAAAGACTCGGAAATTCTTGGTTTCTGACGCCCTGCGAGGGGCCGGAATCTGAAGTTAATAGACTGAACTAGTAATGACTTATGATTGTTCGGCGAGGGCCCAACCATGGTTGTTTGCTCGACCAGGACGCGATTTGCCACCATGGTGGGGATAGGAAAAAATGCGCACCGGTTGTTTCCTTGCAGAAACTCGTTGACAGCGCTTTTTCCCGCGATTCAGATAGGGCCGCCCCTTGCACAGCCTGGAACTTGGCAGAAAAGAAGGTTTCCCATGCAGACGATTTCCATGCGACTTTCCGCGATTAGTTTTGCCGTCGTGCTAGGACTGGCGGCATGGGCACGCACCAGTCCGTCGCTGTCAGAAACCGCGCCGGCCGCTTTGCCGTTTGCTCCGCACGCCGATTTGCTTGGGCAGGTTGATTTTTTCGTGGAACGAATTGAACAGTCGCTAAGTGACCCGGATCAGTTCGATCTGGCCAAACAGAGCCGCACTATCAAAGACGCTAGTACGTTGGCGGTATTGGCACTCGTATTGGGGAAACACCCCGAGGATTTCCCTGAGAAGTCGTCGATGCCGGCACTGCTAAAAGGAGCGCAAGCCTTGGCCGCCGCCGAAGGAAACGCGGCATCGGCGACCAAGGCCTTGGCCGACGTCAAAACGGCACGGGAAGGGAAGTCTCCCGGCGGCGAACTGTCCTGGCAGCGCGTGGCATCGCTGCCACTGCTCATGAAGCAAGTGCCGTTGATTCATGCCTCATTGAAGCGTGGCACGACGCCCCGGAGGCTAAGCCGCCAGTCCGAGCAGTCTGCTGGCCAGGCCGCGGCACTGGCCGCGGTGGCCCAGGCGTCGATCTACGACGACGAGTACAGCGGCTCGACCGAGGCGGCGGCGGAGTGGCGGAGATTCTGTGCTGAGATGCGCGACGCCGCGCTCGATGTGAACGCGGCGATTCACGCACAGGATCAGGGGCGCGTTGACGCAAGCATGAAGCAGATGCTCGAGAGTTGCGAAGGCTGTCACGCAAAGTTTCGCTAACCGTAACGGCCCGGGCAATTGTCGGCACTCAACGGACCGTCGTGGTGGACCAGATGGCGCGGGCGGTCGGTGTCGTTTCGTTCGGCATGAATTCGCGCGCTACCCTGATTGAGACAAGCGGCACGGGCGGGTCGCGGACCGCCCAATTTTCACGTTTCCACACACCCTTGGAGGTTGCGGCACTCGGCTTGGTGGTATGTTTGCTGCGGAGCAAATTCATACCCTGATCTTGAAAATCGCGAGTGCTCTAGCATGCTCATGTTGCATCGGCATCCAGCCTTGCAGTTCAGTCATCCGCTGCCCTACGGGGCCCTATTGCACGACAGCGGCGTGCAGTTCGTGACATTCAGTCGTTCGGCCACGGCGATGCGCGTGCTACTTTACAACCGCGTCGAGGACCGCGAACCATCGGAAGTCATCGTCTTCGACCGCAACACCGATCGGTGGGGCGACATTTGGAGCATTTTCGTGCCGAGCTTGACTGCCGGCCAGCTTTATCACTTTCAAGCCGACGGGCCGTTCGATCCAGAGCGAGGGCATCGCTTCGACCGCACCGCGCGGCTGATCGATCCGTATGCGCGGGCGCTGGCCGGTAACTTTCAGGCATCCGACGACGGCGTCATTCGTCCGCCCAAGTGCGTCGTTGTCGACGATCGCTTCGACTGGCAAGGCGATCGGCATCTGCGTCGCGAGCTTTCGGAAACCATCATTTACGAAATGCATGTGCGCGGATTCACGCGCAGCGGCTCCAGCGGTGTCGATCATCCTGGCACCTATTTGGGCGTCATCGAGAAGATTCCGTATCTCAAATCGCTGGGCGTGACGGCCGTGGAACTAATGCCCGTGCATGAGTTTCCCGCGAACGGATTTTGGGGCGAGAATCACGGCCGCGGCAATTACTGGGGCTACGACCCGTTGGCGTTCTTTGCGCCGCATCGCGGGTATGCCGCCGGCAGCGAGCCGGGTTGTCAGGTGAACGAATTCAAGCAGATGGTGCGGGCCTTGCATCAGGCCGGCATCGAAGTCATTCTCGACGTGGTGTTCAATCACACTTGCGAAGGAAATGAACTGGGACCGACCCTGAGCTTCAAAGGCCTGGAGAACCAGGTGTACTACATGCTCGAGGGTGGCGGAAACTACTACAAAAACTACTCGGGCTGCGGCAACACGATCAACGGCAATCATCCGATCGTGCGCGAAATGATCTTTTTGTGCCTGCGGCACTGGGTTCACAACTATCACGTAGACGGGTTCCGTTTTGATTTGGCATCGATTTTGAGCCGCGACCGCAACGGCGAAATGGTGCCCAACCCACCGGTCGTTGAGTCGATTGCGGAAGATCCGTTGTTGGCCGACAGCAAGGTGATTGCCGAGGCCTGGGATGCGTCGGGTGCTTATCAGGTTGGCTCGTTTGCCCAACTGCGGTGGGCCGAGTGGAACGGCCGCTATCGCGACGACGTGCGGCGATTTTGGCGCGGAGACCCGGGCATGACGCCCCCGCTGGCCACGCGATTGGCCGGTTCAAGCGACTTATACCAGGCTGGCGGTCGCCAGCCATACCACAGCATCAACTTCATCACGTCGCACGATGGTTTTTCGATGAATGACCTGGTGTCGTTCAAAGATAAACACAACGAAGCCAACGGCGAAGGAAATCGCGACGGCGACAATAGCAACTACAGCGACAACTACGGGGCCGAAGGTCCCACACGCCGGCCGGAAGTCGAGGCGCTGCGGCTGCGGCAGATCAAGAACATGCTGGCAACGCTGTTCCTCAGCCAAGGTGTGCCGATGCTGCTATCGGGCGACGAGTGTCGGCGTACACAGCGAGGCAACAACAACGCCTATTGTCAGGACAACGCGATCTCGTGGTTTGACTGGAAACTCGTGGAAAAGAACGAAGGTCTCGTGCGCTTTGCAAGGGCCCTGATTCACTTTCGGCGAGCGCAGCCGGCGGTGCGCCGCGTCGACTTCCCGAGTGGTGAACCGCTTCGATCCGGTGACCTGCCGGAGGTCTTGTGGTTTGGACCGGACGGCAAGCGCAAGGAATGGCGCGACGGCAGTCCTAGTCTGACGTGTTGCTTCTCTGCGCCGCCGCCGGAGCCCGCCAATCGCAAGCCGCGGCACGTACTGATCATGACGCACGCCGGCAGGCAGGCACGTGAGTTTACGATTCCGCTGATGCCCCGGCCGGTGAATTGGCGTGTGTTCTTGGACACACGGCAGAACTCGCCCAACGATATTTTCCCGGACCTGGACGGCCCGTTCCCTCCTCCGCTGGGCCGCGTTTGCCTGGACCATCATTCGATGATGGTTTTTGTTTCGACCGAGTAAGTCACGCGGGCTATGCAAAGCTAGGGTGAGAGCCCCTTACGTTATGTCTCCTCGTAAGGGGTCCGATTGCGGCGCGATTGCCAAGGGAAGGCAATCGCGCCGCAGTTTTTTTTGCGCTGCCAGCTTGCGAGGCGAAATGCAAGGCAAGCGGCAGGAGCGTGCAGCTCGCTGCAGGCGGGCACGATCGCGCAGCTCTTCGCCAACGGAACAAGTGCTTTCAGAGGTCGCTAGTGACAAAAACGTCGCCACCTTCGCGCGAGTTTGAATCTTGCTTGAAATTCAGGATTCGATGTGCGTTTGTTGTTCGCGCACACACGATACCCACTAATGCTTCGAAAAGATTCTCGGCCAGCGAGGTGTAACGTGAAGACAATCGCAGTTCTCGTATGTGCGGCCGCATGGAGCGGCGCATGGATTCAAGCGGCCGCGGCAAGCGAGACGGCCCGACCGTTGGCCGAAAAAGGCGCCAGGAGGTCGCCTGGCAAAAGGATATTGGTGTGGCTTGGCAAGCGACTCAGCAGCATGGAAGACTGCTGCTGGTTTTTGTGACTCGCGATCATTGTTACTACTGCACAAAAATGAAGGACGGCACGTACGCCAGCCCTGCGGTAGCCCGGAGTGTCCAAGCCGCGTTCGTGCCGCTCATTTTGGACGGAACCCAGCCAACGCCGCTCTTACGAGAGTTGAACGTCAAGGGGTATCCCAGCACTTTTGTGATCTCGCCGCAGGCGGTGGTACTCGATCGCATCGATGGCTACGTGACGCCAGAAGTTCTGGCGAGCCGGCTCAAGGCGGTTCGCGCGCGGCCGCCCTCGGGCAAGCTGGCCAGCGAACCGTAGGGGTGTGGGAAGTTGTTCGTTTTCTCCGCTGACGCGGCCGGTCAGGCGACCGGTCGCGTCTTTTGATTTAGCGACGCGTTTTTTTGAGCGGGCCGCGCGGCGGCGACCCTGGTCGACGGCTGTTCGAGCGTGCATAATTTGGTGCACCAACTGATTGAGAAGCCCAGGTTTTCGGAGCTGAATCGATGGCACCTTCCGCAAAAGGACTTCAAGCGGCCGACGTCATGACGCGTTCTCTTGTTTGCGCGCACCCCGACCAGGATCTGCTTGAGGTGGAAAGCCTGTTGTTCGAGCGCCATATCAGCGGAATGCCCGTCGTGGAAGAGGAGCGGCTGATTGGGGTCTTGAGCGCAAGCGACGTCGCCCGCGTGCAAGTGTTGATGAACTCCCTCGACGGGCAAGTCAACGACCGACTCGACTGGCCTGCGCAGGCCGACGGCTTTCAGCACACGGATCCGCCGCAGTTCGACGGTTTTCGGCAGATGATCACGCGACTCAAGGTGCGCGACGCGATGCAAGACCAGGTGACGGTTTGTCCGCCCGGCGAGCCGTTGACCCGAGTCGCCCAGACCATGCTTGACGACCACATTCATCGCGTGATTGTGGTCGAAGGTGAAAGGCCGGTGGGGGTTATTAGCAGCCTCGACCTGGTGAAAGTACTCATCACGTATCTGGAAAAGTAGCGGAGTCGTGGCGCATGGTTTCTGATTTGGCGACCCGCCATGAACCCGTCGGAGACATGCTTGGTGATGTGCTTTCACACAACCCGACGGAATTCCGCCTGAGCGATGAACAGGTCGCCCATTTTCACGACTTCGGTTACGTATCGGGCGTTCGCGTTCTTTCCGATGATCAAGTAGAAACGCTGCGGGGTGAACTGGCAGAACTGGTCGACCCGTCGCACCCAGGCAACGGCTTGTTCTACGAATACAACTCGAACGAATCGACCGACCCGAGACGTACATTGTTTCACGCGCTGGGCGCCTGGCGGATCGCCCCTGGGTTTCACGACTTGTTGTGGAATCCGGCGTTTACCGTACCGGCCAGCCAGCTTTTGGATGGCGCAGTGCGATTCTGGCACGACCAGTTGTTCTGCAAGCCGGCGCATCACGGAGGCGTGGTCGCCTGGCATCAGGATTATTCGTATTGGACGCGCACCAAGCCGATGGCACATCTGACGTGTTGGATCGGTCTGGATGACGCCACGCGCGACAACGGGTGCATGCAGTACATACCTGGGAGTCATCGATGGGAGCTGCTGCCGGTTACGGGATTGGCCGGCGATATGGATGCCATCCAGACCGTTCTGACCGAGGAGCAGAAGAGACAATTCAAGCCCGTGGCCATCGAACTGAAGAAGGGGGAATGCACGTTCCACCATCCGCTGATGGTGCATGGGTCGTATGAGAACTCCACGGATGGACCTCGCCGCGCGGCCGTGATCAATGTCTTTCGCGACGGCGTCTGCTCGGACAGTGATGCCGAGCTGTTGGCCGGCGTTCCGTCGGTGCCGCGCGGACAAAAGATGGATGGAACTTTTTTTCCACTGCTGTTTGACCCGGGCGTCTGATTTTGAATCCACATGCTCCATTGAGGAGGCTGCCGTGATCGATTCGAGACTGAAAGAGTGGCTTGGGAAGCTGTTGCTGATTGGATGTGTAATGGCGGCAGCCGTCGGCACGGCGCGTGCCGAATCCAAAACGGAATTGTTGTGGCCGTCGGGCGCACCGGGAGCCAAGGGAGACTCGGAGGACGACAAGCCCACGCTGACCGTCAGCCTTCCGCCACACGACAAGGCAACGGGCACGGCCGTGGTCGTTTGTCCGGGCGGCGGTTACGGCGGCCTGGCGATGAGTTACGAAGGGATCGACGTGGGCAAATGGCTCAATGACCATGGCGTGGCGGCATTCGTGCTCAAGTACCGCCATCGTGGTACTGGTTATGGACATCCGGCCCCGCTAAATGACGCCCAGCGTGCCATTCGCACGGTGCGAGCCCGGGCAAGTGAGTTTGGGGTCGATCCAAAAAAGATCGGCATCCTGGGCTTTTCGGCCGGCGGGCATCTGGCGTCGAGCGCGGGAACGCACTTCGACGGCGGCAAGAGTGACGCTCAGGACCCGATCGAGCGCGCCGGTTGTCGGCCGGATTTTTTGATCCTGTGCTATCCGGTGATTTCGTTGACGACGCCGTTCACGCACCAGGGATCAAAAAAGAACTTGTTGGGGGACGAGCCCGATCCGAAATTGGTTGCGCAATTCTCGAACGAACTGGCGGTCACGCCCGACACGCCCCCCGCGTTTCTCTGGCACACCAATGCCGATTCGGGTGTTCCGGCTGAAAACAGCGTGCTCTTTTACCTGGCGCTGTGCAAAGCCAAGGTTCCGGCCGAATTGCACGTATATGAACAAGGGCGGCACGGCCTTGGACTGGCGGCCGGCAACATTGGTGCTGAAAGTTGGCCCGAACAGTGTCTGGCTTGGATGCGTGGCCGAGGGTTGCTTGACAAGAAGTAGCAGCGATCATTCGGCATGCATCGGCATCGAGCCCGAGGCAACGCGATATTGGGTTTGACGGTCTATTCGGTTTTGGCCGCTTCCACAACGACCGCGAGTGTCTGGCTGACTGGCAAATCCTGGCCGTTGAACTTGGGTGTGGCCTGGAGCGTGAAGTTGTACGTGCCTGGTGGCGTTTCCGCTCCAATCTCGATGGCCAGTTTGCCCTCGGTTTGATCGGCCGGTAGCGAAATATCGGCGATCTTGATCGCCTTAGCATCGCCGGCCGGTTTGATCGTGACCGGAACGGCGTCGGCGAAACCGTAAAGCCGCGCAATCTTTAGAGGCGTTTCGACCGTGGTGCCCGGCTTGGCCGCTGCCGGCGCGGTCACGTCCAAGGTGATCGGAGCGTCGGCGACCTTGAGCGTAACGGTGGGGGACGGTGTGGCCACGTTGATGTTTTTCGGGTTGGCCGCGGCGGTGGCATCGGCGACCTGCTTGTCAACGGCCTTTTGTACCTCGGCCGCCTGTTTGGCCTGGGCATCAGCGTCAGCGGCCGCTTTTTCGGCAGCCGCTTTCGCGTCGGCTGCGGATTTCGCAAGTTGCTCGCTACTAGCCAGCGCTTCGGTGGCGGCCTTTGCTTTCGCCTGGGCGGCGGCCAATTCCTTTGCCGCGGCATCGGCCGCTGCCTTGGCGTGTTCAACCGCCGCGGCCATGTCAGTGGCTTGCTTTTCGGCCGCCGCTTTGGCGTCGACGGCCGTTTTCGCCGCCGCTGTGAGGTCCGCGGCAATCTTATCGACGGACGCCTTGCGGGCCTGGGCTTCGGCGACGGCTTCGGGGTTCCTTGCGTAGCTCACCTGCGAAGTTGCCACAAGCGTGAACGAATATTCGCCGGCCGGCGTGTTGGGTGCCACGGCGATTTCCAGGTTGCCTTCTTGGGTTTTGTCGTCCAGGGTGATCGAGGGCGGCTTGACGTTGGGCGGCACGGGAAATGGGCTCAAAGTCACGGCGCCCTTGAATTCTCCTCGGCGAACCAACTTCACGGGTAGTGTGACTTTGCCCGCTTTGCAGGTCTCCAGGGGGCCGGTGATCGCGACGGAGTACGGCGCTGTTTCGCCCTCGCTTACAGCGACGGCAAGACTGCGCGCAAGCGCGAGCGCGGTGTGATCACATTGTTCTGTCCACCCCAGACCATCGTGGCGTAGCGGGCCGGGTGCGCGACTTGATTGTCTCCCACCTGGGCCTTTCCGACCACGTTGATCAGACTCATCGAAGCTGGCGCGTCGTCGGCCGCGCTGAGCACCAGTTCGCCGACTTCCTGTCCAGGCGCAATAGTAATCGGAGAGGACGTCACTCCTTGCGGCAGGCCTTCGACCGAAACTTCCACCGGCCCGTTAAAACCATCGCGGCGAAAGACCACGACGTCGACTATCTCGGTTCCGCCCTTGCGCAGCAGTGGACTCCAGACGGTGGGAGGATTCTGGTTTGGATCGTTGCTGAACGGCAACAATCGCGGCTTGGCGATGACGCGGAAGTCGGGCTGTTCGGGGCGAATCGCAAGGCGGTAAACCAATCCGGGATCTGGTTTGGCGTAGTTGGCCATGTTCCGAACCAGCACCCGGTAGGTGCCGTCGGCAGGTGCCACAAAGCGGTACGCAGGGTCGTCCGTCCGCATGTCGTAAATCGCCATCCCGCGGCGGACCTGACCCTGGGGATTGTCCAAGTAGTCGTCGACGCCGGCGATGTCCTTGATCTGTTCTTCCCCTTTGTCGTTCTTCGTAACTTGCTGAACGAGTAGGAACGGATCGGTGGGCAAGCCAAGACGTTGCGAAAAGACTTCCATCCACAGCACCTGGCCTTGTTTGGCATCGAACGTGACCCAATCGCGATCGGAGTGCGGCCCGAAATGGCCGACATACTCACAGGGAGGCGTAATCTTTTGCGCCTGCGCTGGCTCGTCGTTGGGTTCCTGTTCGAGCACAACGGGCGCCGTTGCATAACCGATCAGCACGCTGTTGGTCAGGCCCGTCGGCGTCGCGAGTTGATAAGCGAATCCGTCAATGGCCGATTCGTCGGGCTCGATGGCGGCCTGAAAATCGAGCTGTTGAGTACTTGCGTCCGCGGGCAGAGCGATTTGCACGGCGAGCGACTCCAGCGGCTTGCCGTCGGCCGACACGAGATCGGTTGGCTGACCGCCGGGCAGGTTTCGGCCATAGAGGGTGTAGGTTTCGTTGGAGCCGGGTACCCCGGCCGGCGGATAGATGAAGTCGAGGTGGGCGTCGGCACCGATGTTTAGCCGATAGAAGTACTCGGCATTGCCGGCGTATAAGAAGTCATGTAGTTCGACAAAGTAGTCGTCATCGGCCGGAGCGGTGAAATCGAGCATCGGGTCGCGGCGGTTGGTGTCGCGGCTGCGGTCGAGCTCGGTGCCGCTGGCGTCATACAACACGAGCGAGGGATCCATCCGCGAATCGATCCGGTACGCCCAGCAGTCGATAATGACGCGCTGCCCGGCCTTCGCCGTGAACTTGAAGTAGTCTTGGTCTGCGCCACCGTTGGCCTGGCCATTGACCGTCGCGCCAAGGGGTACGACCGTAGCCTGCTCGATAACATTGTTCGGTTCCTTTTCCACCAACTCGTCTCGCGTGCCGACGACAAAAGCGCGGGGATTCGACACGCCATACTTGCCGACTGCCCGCAGCTCGCAGATGCCCACCTGCGCGTCGGGCGCAATGGTCAGCGTGAACTGCCCTGGAACTGGCTGCGGGCCTTCCTGCCCGAGTGCCGGCGGCTGCGTCTTTTGCGCCGCCGTGATGCCGGGATTCGTGAAGTGAAGCGTCGACGCCTTATCGAGGTCGTCTCCGCCGATCGTCACATCCACGGTTGTGCCCTGTTTGGCGCCCGCGGGAAATACGCTATAGAGCCGGGCCGCGGGGAGCGACTGGGCAACAAGCGGTTGAATAAAAACCGTCATCGCGGCAAAGATGGCGAAGGTGGCCGGCAGTGACGCGACGCATTTCGAGCAGCGCATGATTACCTCGGGTTCGTCGTGAACGAAGCGCGTGGTGGTTGGTGAGACAACTTCGGCTTCCGCATTTGGCAGTCGTTTAATCCCTGCGGGATCAGACAACGGTGCGTGCCAGTGTGACTTGCCAGTTTGGCTTGCCAGCTTGGCTTGGTTGTCGGGTGTCGTGGTAGGTTCACAAAGGGGCAGGACTGCCGGGCGGATCAGGCGAATTGCTCATCATGAGGAACGCGCGAGATGCCCCAGCAGGCGCATCCGATTATGGTCTGACAAGTGGCCGATTGCAAGGAGCTGTCACACCGTGCGGGAATGCCCGCTTGTGTGCGAAACCCTGCTTGTCTTGCGGCACGGCGCGCGGATAAACTCGCACCTTCGCGTTACGTCCGATTCGAATTTCTTTGAGATGGAAGGCCACAGGCGAATGAGCAAGCGTCCCCGCGTTGTAATCACTGATTTTGTGGCCGGTGAGCTCGAGACGGAACGTCGCGTACTTGGCGAGATCGCCGATATCGTGGCTCTGGATGCCTCGAGCGAAGAGGAGATCGTCGACCAAATCGAGGACGCCGACGCGATCATGATGTATCACACCGTATCGATCAGCGAGAAGTCGATTTCGCGGCTCAAGCACTGCAAGCTCATCGTTCGTTGCGGGGTGGGATACGACAACGTCGACTGGCGGCTGGCCCGCAAACGTGGCATCGACGTGGCCAATGTGCCCGATTACGGCACCGAGGAGGTGGCCGATTCGGCGATTGGCATGACACTAGCGCTCACCCGCGGCATCACGCTCTTCAACTCACGACTGCGCGACCGGCAGGGCGAGTGGCTCTACAAGCAGGCCTATCCCATCTGGCGACTGCGGGGCCGAGTGTTTGGCATCATCGGCTTGGGTCGCATCGGCACGGCCGCGGCGCTGCGAGCCAAAGCGCTCGGCATGGACGTTGTCTTCCATGATCCGTATGTGCCCGATGGACGCGACAAATCGATTGGAGTGCGTCGCGTGGAAACGCTCGACGAGCTGCTGTCGCAGGCCCATGTTCTCAGCCCGCATTGTCCGTTAACGGCCGAGACCGAGCACCTCATCGGCGCCGAACAAATTGCCAAGCTGCCAAAGGGATCGTTTTTGGTGAATACATCGCGCGGCGGGGTGGTCGACGTTTCGGCAATTCCCGATGCGCTCGCGTCCGGGCAGCTGGCCGGTGCCGGAATTGACGTGCTGGAAGTCGAGCCGCCGGCAGAAGACGACCCGCTGCTGGTGGCGTGGCGCAATCCGGAGCACCCGGCCTACCATCGGTTGCTGGTCAATCCTCATGCCGCGTTCTATTGCGAAGAGGGCATGGAGGAGATGCGGGCCAAAGGGAGCGAATCGTGCCGCCGGGCGCTGTTGGGATTGCCGCTACGGAACGTCGTGAACTAGTCCGTGCCGCGTCCAACTGCCGACGCGTTCGGAGGTTGATCGCCGAGCCGACTTTGCACCGTTCCGAGCGGCGCCGCGCCGAGCTGTTCTTTGATGGCCACACCGCTGGCGTTGGCCGCCATCATCTGTTCGGCCAGTGCCAGGATCCGCGTGGCTGCTTGTTCGACCGGTACGCCGCGGACGTGGATGTTTGAAATCAAATTGCGATCGGCGTCGGTATGACCCGGCCGCGGTTGGAAGGCCATGTAGGCCGAAAGGCTCTCGGCGGTGGCTAAACCGGGCCGCTCGCCAATCAGGAGAATGGCAATGCACGGCCGCAGGATTGCTCCGATGTCGTTGAGAATTCCCACGCGGCAGTGGCGAACGGCGAATGTTTGGCCAAGCGTCCATCCGCGTTTCTGGGCTCCTTGCTCCAGAAGCGGCAAGAGACCGGGAACTTGCGCCTTCACGGCCGCGGCGCTTAGCCCATCGCCAATCGCGATCTGTAGGTCGACGGCAGCCCGACATCGTTCTGCCAACATTTCGCCAGCCGCTTCGCTGAATTGCCGTCCGAGCATTGGTTGCTGGAGATATTCTGTTTTGTCGCGTGCTCGTGTTGAAACTTCGAAGATGCCATGCTCACAGATAAATTGCTGGCCGAAATCTCGCTCAAGATCCATTTCGGCATGGACGGCGTCGACGGCAATGGCATGGTCCTCGCGCAGTTCGAGCTGCGTGGCGGTGCGATATGCCGGGCCGGCTCTGCCCACGACGAGGCGCGCCGGCGTGCGCGCTTGTAGCGATTGGAGCGCCCGAGTGATTGTCTCGTTCGGTAGTTGGGGCGAGTGTGCCGGCCGCGAAGGCTTGTTCGACATCGGCTCATCCTTACTTCACGCTTGCCGATTCGTCGAGCACGCTTTGCAACTGGCCGAGCAAGGGATGGCGGGTAATCTCGCTCAGTACGAGTTGGCCGTGCTCAAAAATTCCACGGCTTTCGAGCCAGGCCAGAAATTCCGGCGCCGGGGTCAACCCGAACAGACGGCGCATCGCGGCTCCATCGTGAAAGCTCGTCGACTGATAGCTCAGCATGACGTCGTCGGCGCAGGGCACACCCATGAAGTAGTTGCAACCGGCGGCGGTCAGCAGCATGAGCAGGTTGTCGGCCGAGTTCTGATCGGCCTCGGCATGGTTCGTGTAGCATACGTCGCAGCCCATCGGCAGACCAAGCAGCTTGCCCATGAAGTGGTCTTCGAGACCCGCTCGGGTAATTTGTCGCTCGTCGTACAAGTACTCCGGGCCGATAAAACCAACAACCGTATTCACCAAAAAGGGATCGAACGCGCGAGCGACGCCGTAGGCCCGAGCTTCGAGCGTAAGTTGGTCGACGCCGTGATGTGCCTCAGCCGATAGCGCGCTGCCTTGTCCGGTTTCGAAATACATCAGGTTTTGGCCGACCCAGGCGACGTCGCGGCTGCGATGATGTTCGAGCACCCGCTCGCGCCCCTCGCGGAGGGTGGCCAGGCTGATGCCAAAGCTGGTATTGGCGGCCTGCGTCCCGGCGATCGACTGAAACAGCAGATCAATCGGCGCGCCCCGGTCGAGCGCCTCCAGCTGGGTCGTGACGTGAGCCAACACACAGTGCTGCGTCGGTGCTTCGGTTACTCGAATCAGACGATCGAGGGCATGCAGGATCGCCGTCACGGTATCGACGGATTCAATTGCCGGATTGACTCCAATCACGGCGTCGCCGCAGCCGTAAAGCAGCCCCTCGACGGCGGAAAGCAGGATTCCGCCCAAATCGTCGGCGGGATGATTGGGCTGCAAACGCATGCCCAGCACGCCTCGCTGCCCGAGCGTATTGCGGCAGCGGGTGACGTTGCGAATCTTGGCCGCCACCAGCACCAAATCCTTGTTGCTCATCAACTTCGCCGCCGCGGCCGCCATCTCAGGCGTGATTCCCGCTTGGACGGATTTCAATCGGTCGCCATCCGTCGCGTCGTCCAAGAGCCACTCACGAAACTCCCCCACCGTCTGGCTGGCCAGCGGCGCGAAGGCCTGTGAGTCGTGCGAAGCGAGAATTAACCGGCTGACCTCGTCGACGTCCGGGTCGATAAGTGGCTGGTTGAGAAGCTGCCGCAGCGGTAAATCGGCTAAGGCCCGTTTGGCGGCGACCCGCTCGCGATGGTTGGCGGCGGCGATACCGGCCAAGGCATCGCCGGACTTCTCCTCATTGGCCTTGGCCAACAACTCGCGGAGGCCGGTGAAATGAAACCGCTCGGAGCGGACCGTGCTCGAATATGCCATGCCTCGCATTTTACCCGGCGTGTACGTTGACTGACAGATGGGAAGCCCTGCCAACTGGCGACGAAGCGCGTCGGAATTCTGCTTCGGCTTTGGCGCTGCCGCGGCTAACATGATGGCCATGGGCGGCGTTCACTACGATTTTGACTATCTGATCATTGGCTCCGGATTTGGCGGCAGCGTCTCGGCGCTTCGCTTGTCGGAGAAAGGCTATTCGGTAGGCGTCCTCGAACGGGGCAAGCGCTGGCGAGCCGGTGATTTCCCCCGCACCAACTGGAACATCCGCAAGTTCCTCTGGGCCCCTTTGCTACGCTGCTTTGGCATCCAAGCCATCACCATGCTCCGCGACGTGATGATCTTGCACGGCTGCGGGGTGGGGGGCGGGAGCCTGGTTTATGCCAACACCCTGTTGATTCCGCCCGACGTCGTGTTTGACGATCCACGTTGGAGCCGGCTGGGAAACTGGAAAGCCGATCTGGCGCCGCACTATGCCACCGCCCAACGGATGCTCGGTGCAACCACAGCGATTTGTCCGACCGAGACAGATCACATGCTGCATGAAATTGCCGAGGAGATGGGACGCGGCGCGACCTATCAACCGACCCAGGTAGGCGTTTTTTTCGGTGAGCCCGGCAAGCAGGTGGCCGACCCGTATTTTGACGGGCGCGGTCCCCGGCGCAGCGGCTGCGTGGAATGTGGCGGCTGCATGGTCGGCTGCCGGTACGAAGCAAAAAACACGCTCGACAAGAACTATCTTTATCTGGCCGAGCAACTCGGCGCCCAGGTTGTCCCCGAGACCGAGGTGCTCGATATTCGCGAGTTGCCCGAAGGGGGCTACGCCGTTGAAACGCGGAAGATCACCGACGTGGCGTTCAAACGCCGACGTACTTTTCGCGCTCGCGGTATTTTCCTCTCCGGTGGCGTGCTGGGCACGGTACCGCTGTTGCTCAAATGCAAAGAGCGCGGTTCCCTGCCGCGATTGTCCGATCGGCTGGGAACCTACGTACGCACCAACAGTGAAGCTCTGGTGGGTGCCAAAAGTCGCCGTCGCGGCGTCGACTACTCGCGCGGGGTGGCCATTGCGTCGGGATTTTACCCGATGACCGACACCCATGTCGAAATGGTGCGCTACGGCCGCGGGCAGGACTTCATGTCGCTAATCACGACGATTCTCGTCGCCGATGGACGGCCGTGGCCGCGACCGCTGCGTTGGTTGGGCGAGATCGTCCGCCATCCGCTGAAGTTCTTGCGAGTCAGCAATCCGTTTGGGTTCGCGCGCAAAACGGGCATTCTGTTGGTGATGCAGACGTTCCCTAGCCACATGAGCCTCAACCTGCGGCGGCGATGGTTTTGGCCTTTCCGTCGCAGTGTCGATTCGGTGTGGGATTCGCCCGAAAAGGTACCAAAATACATCCCCCTGGCGGGTGAAGTGGCCAAGCGGCTCGCGGACAAGATGGACGGCGATACGATTGGCGGGCTGGGCGAGGTGATGTTTAATCTATCGTCAACGGCTCATATTCTTGGGGGGTGTCCGATGGGGCCTGAACCGTCGGAAGGCGTCATCGACAAGTTTGGCCGAGCGTTTGGATATGATAACTTTTACATTGCCGATGGTTCGGTGGTGCCGGTTAACTTGAGCGTCAATCCGAGCCTCACCATTTGCGCCCTCAGCGAATGGATCGCCAGTAACATACCGCCCAAGCAGGCGGCCGACGTCAATCAGCAAACAGGTGTCGTATGTCCACCCTGACAGTGAAGCAGTCTCCGAGCCCCACCGAACACGTCGATCAATGCGTTAGCGAATTGCATGCCGCCCGGGAGCGGCTGAGTGCGACGTCGCTGAACGAAAGACGCGCGCTGCTGGAGGACTGTCTGGATCGCCTCATGCAAGTCTCTCCCGAATGGGTCGAAGCCGCATGCGAGGCCAAGGGCATTCCGGCCGGCAGCCCGATGCGGGCGGAAGAGATTGCCAACGGTCCGGTGGCGACCGCCCGTCACCTGAGACTGCTGATCGACAACTACCGCTCAATCGAGCAGAACGGCCACATCGTGCTGCCGGCCGCGCCGAAGCAACTTCCCGATGGGTCGTTGGGCGTGCAGGTGATGCCGGTGCGGGGGCTGTTCGACTCGCTGGTCTTTGCGGGTTTCAAGGCCACCGCAGTGCTGGGCCCCGAGGTAACTCGGCAGGAACTCGACCGGCTGGGAAGTCATCTGCAAAGTTTGGCGCCGGCCAAGACGGTCCTCGTGCTTGGCGCCGGCAACGTTTCGAGCATTCCCGCGACCGACGCCGTTTCGAAGATCTTTCAAGAGGGGCATGTCGTCTTGCTGAAGATGAACCCCGTGAACGAGTATCTGGGGCCGATTTTCCAGCGGTTGTTCGCGCGACTCGTCGATTACGGGTATGTGCGTATCATCTACGGGGGCGCCGACGTGGGGGCGGCGGCGGTGGAACATGCGGGCGTCGACGAAGTTCACATCACCGGCTCGATCCATTCCCACGATGCGATTGTCTGGGGACCGCCCGGGCCGGACCGGGAGCGGCGGAAGCGCGAGAACGATCCGGTGCTCAAGAAGCCTATCACGAGCGAATTGGGAAACGTGAGCCCCTGGATCATCGTTCCCGGACCTTACTCAGAAGCCCAACTGAAGTTCCAGGCGGAGAACGTTGCCGCCTCGATCGCAAACAACGCGTCGTTCAACTGCGTGGCGACGAAGATGATCGTCACTTGGGAGAATTGGCCGCAGCGGCAGCATTTTCTGGATCTGGTCAACGACGTGCTCGGCCGGGTGCCGCCGCGCAAGGCCTACTATCCCGGGGCACGCGAGCGCTTCGAAAAGTTTACCGGACGGGCGGCCCCGGACGACTCCTCGGGAACGTTGCCCTGGACGCTCATGCGCGATACCGATCCCGAGCGGGCACCCCAACTGTTTTGCGAAGAATCCTTTGTGTGCGTATGTGCCGAAACGTCGCTCGCGGCTGACAACGAACGCGACTTCGTCGACCGGGCGGTCGAGTTTGCCAACGAAAATCTGTGGGGGACGCTGAGCGCGGCGATCACCGTGCATCCGACCTTTCGCCGTGATCCGGCGGGCGCGGCTTGCTTCAATGCCGCGCTCTCCAATCTGCGGCACGGCGCCGTGGGCGTGAACCATTGGCCCGCACTAGTCTATGCGATGATGAGCCCGCCTTGGGGCGGATACCCCTCGACAGCGCTAGCCAACGTGCAGAGTGGGATTGGGTCGGTGCACAATACGTTTATGTTGCAGCACGTGCTGAAGACGGTGCTGGAAGGTCCCATTTCCATCTGGCCGAAGCCATTCTGGTTTCCGACCCATCGCGATCCCGAGCCGATCGCCTGGAAGGTACTCGGACTGTACCACCAACCTTCCGTGTGGAAGCTGCCCGCGCTCGTGCTCAGTTCCCTGCGCGGCTAAAGTCTGCCGCGGAGCACGTTGCACTAGGCTATCAGCAGCGCGGAGTGGGCGAGCCGGTTGAGCGCCTCCGGCAGCGCTTCGGCAAACGCCTGACGCACCTCAGCGCCAGACTTCGCGTGACGCTCGCTATCGGTCACCACGAGCTGCCCCTTCTCGGCCGCCTGGACCAATTGTTCAAGCAGTTGATCGGTGTCGTGTTCGCCGTCGAGCAAGCACAACACGTGCCGATCGAACGAGTCCAATTTAACCGCGTCGTGTCGACGATTGGCCACGATATCCGTGCGAGCGGCCCTCCACCGCGCCAGGGGACTGGCCATCGGGCGATCGCTTGGCCGCGGGACAAACGCGTCGGGTTCCGCCCGAACCTGCACGACCTGGGCCAGGCAACAATGCAGCAGGTTGTCGCGCAGTCGATGAATACTATCGGGCGGCAGTGTCGCCGCTGCGGTGGTTTCGTCAATTCTTGCGGCGGCGGCCGACAGCAGTTCCTCCGTCCTGATTGACGATGGCCAGATTTCACCGAGATGCAGGAGGGCCGCTTTGGCCAACGGGAGCGCGGTGCCGACCCTCGCGCCGCCGACGGACGTGAAATGGGCGACATCCGTGGAGGCGAGGTCCACCGTCGCGGTCGTGGGCCGCAGGTTGCCGGCCAGATACATGCCTAGCAGCAACTCCGACGACATGGTTGGACTAAGCTCGATTTCGCGATGACATAACAGCGATTGACGCAAGGCGCGGTTGCGGACCATGTTGCGCAGCTGTTCTTGTTTGATCGGGTCGGAAGTAATCGCGGCAAGCTGTTGTTCAAGATCGGCGTCTAACGAGTCGGTCGGCCGGATGCCCAGCGTTGCCTCGCCAAGAATCTGCAAGTCGTGCTTCTCTGATTCGGAAGCGAACTGCTCGAAGCGTACCGGGTGGCTTACCGGAGCCAGATGGTCGTGCCAGAGATAAGCGTCGCTTTGCAGGGCCAGCGGCTGCGTTTCTTGCCGGATCAGTTGGCTGTATGCCGTGTCGTTGTCGAAACACTGAGAGAGAAAATCGAGGAACATCCGCACGCGAGTCATTTTCTCCGCAGAACTAGCGGCATTCCGCGAGTCGTAAAGCATCATGTGACGGACCATGTCGTGCAGGCGCCAACCTGGATAGGTTTTGTAGTTGACGTATGCGACTCCCTGGGCGGCCAGATTGTCTCGGCAAATCGTCAGGAGTTTTTCGCGCACGGGCTGCTCGACCCAAGAGTAAACGCCGTGGGCCACGATGTAATCGAACGTGCCAAGCGAGGCATCGACGGCAAGAATGTCCTGCTGTCGGAACTCGACGTTCGACAGTTCCAATTCGCCGGCCAGCTGTTTCGCGGCGGCTATTTCATTGGGAGAGATGTCCACTCCCACAAAGCTTGCCTCGGGAAACCGCTCGGCGAGCGGCAACAGATTCTGTCCGGCGGCGCATCCTAATTCGAGCACGCGCGCGACTTGGCGCGGTGGGCCGAACGCCTCGTAGTTGTGCGACGCTGGCCAGGAAGTCGGGCTGTGAGCGCGCGATTGGCAAACTGGGAAAACGGACATTGTCGTACGGCTGAGCCAAGGTTTGCGACATCGTTCGGCTTTGGGAATTCGGTGAATTCGTCTCGATGATGGCCCCGAATCGGTGGCTGCCCCCAGTTATGCGATCAACAGGGAATTGGCGGCGAGGCTTTGTAAGGACTGATTGAGGGTTTGTTCCAGGATTTGCGCCACGGCATGGCCGTCTTTCGCGGGCAGACCGCCCACCAGAATCGAAACGTCGCCTCGATTAACGGCTTCGATCAGCTCCTGCAATAGTGCCGGCCAGTCATGTTGACCGTCGAGATACATGAGAATATGTCGACTGGCGTCGTCGATTTTGACCGACTCGTGACGACGATTTGTAATCGTGTTCCCCCCTTGTGCTTCAAGCCGAGCCAGGCGGCTTGCTTGGGGACGTTCACTGATCGTGCTGACGAAGTCGTCCGGGGCGCTGTTGGCATCGATGAGGCCGTTTACCAGGCAACGCGCGAGGTTTTGTCCGAAGGCTTCTCTTGCTGCCTCGGGTGGGCGACTGGCAGCGGTCTCTTGCACCCCGACCAGGCGGCCCGCGGCCACGAGCAACTCGTCCAGTGTAAACGCACGCGGCCATTGATCGTTCATATAGCAGAGCGCGGCCTTGAGCGCCGGAGCGGATGTGGAGAGGGTTAGTCCTCTTGGCGACTGAAACGCTTCCGTGCCCGTGGCTCGCAGGTCAATGGCCGGATTCTCGGGTGCCATGCGACCATAGAAGTACAGTCCTTCGAGGCTCTTATCTGAAAGGTTTCTGTTTGGGGTAATGTTCGAGTGACAAACGAGCGACTGGCGAAAGCCGCTGTTGGCAATCACATCCAGATGCTGTTCAGTGGCGACCAGGTCGAGGCCCATTTTCGTTGACTGGTCTTCCACGTGTGGCCCGAAGTTGCTCATGAACATCAGTGCCAGCGACGTCTCGCCGAGATATTGCAGATCGTAGCGAGAAATACGCGAAGCAAATTCGTGGAAGTAGATGGGATGATTTTCGGCCTCAAAATACTCGTGGTAGATATAGCCGTCCGGCGTCTTGAGGATGGTCTCGGCGTCCGCCTTGAGAAGCTGGGCATAGGGTGTCGCCTCGCGCGCGGCTGCTTTGGCCACGAATTCGAGCACTTCGCGCCCTTTTGCGAGTCGTTCGTTGATACCGGCGCAATCCGACGTACTGCTCAAGATCATATCTCGCAGCGACATCCGCATATGCCAGCCCGGATAGACGTTGTAGCTGATGTAACCAACGCCTTGTGGCGTAAGCAACGAGCGGCACAGCTCCAGAATCTTGTCCTGTAGATCCGTCGACACCCAGGAGAAGACGCCGTGGCAAATGATGTAGTCGAACTGTCCGAGCGAGTTGCCCAGATCCGCCAGATTGGCATGCAGCAGCTTGAGGTTTGATAGCTGAAGCTGAGCAGCCTGACGCTCGCCAACAAGCAACTGTGAGCGCGAGTAGTCGACACCCACGAACTCGCTTTCGGGAAAGCGGTCCGCCATGGGAATGATGTTGCAGCCGGTGGCGCAGCCCAACTCCAGCACCCGGCAGCGACTTGCCGGTGGCGAGGGGATTCCAAACAAATGCGCAACGGCTGCCAACCGGTCCGGATGACTTTGAGGCAACGGCTGGGTGGGAAACGGGAGTTCGTCGTACGGGTTGATCGTGATTCCGGGAATCGACATGCATGCGCGGCGAAAGTCGCCGAGGTCGAGGGTCAATCGGGAACGTGAAAGCCGCGTCGGCGTTGGGTGCTGTAGGCCTGCAAAGCTGCTTCGATTACGGGCAGCGTTGCTGCCGCCTCCTGAAAATCGTCGACTTCAACGGCCTTTTGTTCGAGTGTCTTGTAGTCCTGGAAAAACCGTCGCAACATCATTAGCCGATGTGAAGGCAGCTCGCGGCAATCGCGAACGCCATGGTACTCCGGATCGTCGGATGCCACAGCGAGAATCTTATGATCGCGACGACCGGTGTCGATCATCGTCATCAATCCGATGGCGCGGGCGTGCACTAGCGTGAGGGGGGCCACCGCCTCTTGGCACAATACCAGCACGTCGAGCGGGTCGTCATCCTCGGCCAGTGTCTGGGGAATGAAACCATAATTCGCGGGATAAAAGACGGCCGAATACAGGATGCGGTCCAGGCGCAGCAACCCGGTCTTCTTATCGAGCTCGTATTTCACGCTCGAACCCATCGGAATCTCGATGACCGCCGTGAACTCGCGCGGCAGGCTTTCTCCGGGCGTAACGTCGTGCCACGGATGCGTCATGCGAACCAGCTCCTCGGATAAATGTTGGCAGCTCACGTACCGGGAAGGTCGTGTGCGGGCCGCACCGTGTTGGGGATGCGGCGCGGGAAACGATGTCACCCGCTTGCCGTAAGGTAACCATATCTCGCAAGTTGACCCAGCGGCAGGCGAAAAACCGTTAAACGGAGGTCCAATTGACCTTTACCCCGCACCGCGTTGTCGGCAGAATACCGCCCGCGAAAAACGGGGTGAAGGGGTGACCTTTGCGAGAGCCCCTTTTTTTGCACATTTTCGTTCCGATTTGCAGTTGGAAGGAGTTCTGCAGAGATGAATAAGTCATTGGTGGTCGCGTTTGGCATAGCCGGTTGTATCGGGTTGCTGGCGGCGCTTCCCACGTTGGCCCAACGTCCGCAGAGTCCGGCCACTTCGAAAACGGGCGCTGCGCTGGTCGATACGGGCGTAATCATGAAGAGCTCGAATCGCTTCAATGCGGCGATGGAGAAGCTGAAGGCCCAGTACGAGGCCAAGGCCGAGGAACTCAAGAAGGACGGCGAGCGCGGAAATCAGCTGACCGAAGAGCTACGGCAACTACCGTCGAATTCCCCAAAACGGAAGCAGCTCGAGCAGGATCTGCTGAAGATGCGGGCGGACTACGAGATTAAGGGAAAACGCATTACCGATGACATCCGCGACAGTGAAGCAAAGATCGTCATGGGATTGATGAAAGAGCTTGGCGACGAGCTGGCTCGGTTCTCGCAGGCATCCGGCACGCAGATCGTTCTGCGAGACAATCCTGACCCGCCCAATTTGACCGACCCGCGGATCATTTTGCAGGAAATTCACAAACCGATCGTGTATCAAAACAATCTCGACGTCACCTCGGTGGTCCTCGATGGCCTGAACCGTGGCACCACGCCGCCGACCACCAACCGCCCAATTGCTCCGCCTGGCGCACGACGCTAGACGCATGGACGGCGTGGTTGATCGAATCGAACCAGGGCCCCGGGGAGAGTCGGTCCGACTTTCTCCGGGGCACTTTAATTTGAAGATTGGCCAAGTACCTGCTCACGGTCCGAAAAACGGGAACAGCTTCTTCAGCTCGGCTTCGTCCGGCTGACGGCCGTATTCGCAAATCTCGAAGGCCTCGGCGTACGCGACGCGTTTGCCCTGTTCGGCTCCATACCACTTGATCAAAGCATCGCGGTACTTGTCGGCCACGGCCGCGTATCGTCCGCCGTGGACTTTCTTCGCCCAGGCGCGACGGCCGGCATCATCCTTGGGAATCTCGGACTCAAATTCCTCGGAACCCGAGGCCCCTCCCTCATAGACTTGCGAAGGTAGGGAGTGCACCGCCTCTAGTTTCTTGTCGAGCACGTCGTCAATCGCCACGATCACGTCGGGCGTGAAAGGATTCGGTTTCTGAAAACGGTCGGAGTAATAGAAAAACGCCGGGTTCTTTTGGAGCGGCGGTGTGTCCGGGCAGAAGAAAGGCACCGTAACCATGAACGCCGCGTCCTGGACCAAGATGCCTGTGTAGCGGTGGTCTGGATGATAGTCGTTCGGTCGATGCGACATTACCACGTCGGCCTGCCAGTCGCGAATGAGTCTTGTGATCTTTCGGCGGTTTTCGAGCGTGGGCTCGAGTTCGCCGTCGTGAATGTCGAGCACTTCGGTCTCGATCCCCAGCACCTTGGCTGCTTGCTGAACCTCGTGGCCGCGGCGCTGCGCCAAGGGGCCACCGGCAATCCGCCAGTGGCCGATATCGCCATTGGTGACCGAGACGAATTTCACCTGATGCCCGGCCGCCGCCCATTTGGCTGCAACTCCGGCAGCTTTGAACTCCGCATCATCCGGGTGGGCACCGAAGCAAATAATTCGCAGCTTGGTATCCGGTTCGGCGGCCGACACGGAAAACGGAATCGCCAGCGGAACGAGGCAAGAGAAGTACAAAATTCGGCAAAACAAGTTGCAACGACAGCGGTGCATCGGAGTCCTCCCATGGTGACGGAACGTGACCATTCTACGAACACCGCGGGTGACAAATCCAGCACCAGCCGCGATCCGGCGGTAAATAACCCGCTAAGCATCCCGGTTTGTGAAAATGCGTCTCGAGATCGACAACCAAGGTGCTTGGGCCATTACCATAGCATGTAGCCACCGTCGATGACGAACGTTGCCCCCGTCACGTAACGCGATGCATCACTGGCCAGATAAAGGGCAAGCGGACCAACGTCCTCGGCCTGGCCAAAGTGCCCCATGGGAATCTGTTCTTTGTAAAGCGAAAACAGCTTGGGATGCTGCTGCGACCATCGCACGTTGGGATCCGTCATGAAGAACCCCGGACAAATGGCATTGGCGGTAATGCCATGGGGCGCCCAATCGGCCGCGGTGGTCTTGGTGAAATGAATGACGGCCGCTTTGGCAGTCTCGTAGCTGCGTCCGCCGATGCCCCGGTTGACGATCATTCCCGACATCGAGGCGATATTGATGATTCGCCCACCATGTCGGGCGGCAAGCATCGAACTGCCGATGACCTGTGTACAGACAAAGGTACTCGTCAGATTCAGCCGCAGGATCTCCTCCCATTTGTCGAGCGGCATCTGTCCCATCGGGATGTTGTACCGTCGACCGCCCACATTGTTGATTAGGACATCAATTGGCCCATGATCTCCGATGACTTGTTCGCAGACCGACTGACAAGTATCGGGCTGACTCAAATCAGCGGCGATCGTCACAGCATCGCGTCCGAGCGCACGAATTGTGGAGGCGGTATCTTCGAGCGCCGCGGCGTCTCGCGCGGCAAGCACGACATCGGCGCCGGCATCGGCCAGGGCAATTGCCATCTCCCGCCCCAAACCGCGGCTTCCGCCGGTGATAAACAGGCGTTTTCCGTCGAGACGAAAACGATCAAAGATGCTCATGCCCGTTTCTTCCTATCGTCGAAATGTGTGTCGCGCGGATGGCGTTCAGCCACTTGGCCCAGTGATCTACTGAAGTATATCGTTTTGGCAACAAACCCAACTTCGACGATTTGCGGAAAGTTGCATTCGCCCGAGGCCGGCGGTAAGGTTGAGCGGATGCTCTGATTTCCCGCCATGCGTTGTTCATCCCCGCCGAGGTACAGATGTTTCCGCGAACAAGTTTGCTGTCCTTGATTCTTGCACTCACCTGGTGGTCCCACGGCAACGCCGCCGAAAAGGACGCGAGTACTGACGCGCCTCCCGCGGAAACCGCTAAATCCGAGGCGAAATCCACGGACGCCGAGATTCAACCCGGGCATTCGATGCACGGCGAGGCGTTTGATGAAGGTCCCCGGCAAAAAGCCTATTTGATGGCCGGCATGGCAAACGTGCACTTTCCCATTACTACCAATGCGCCTGATGCACAGGCATTTTTTGATCAGGGCGTGTCGCAATTGCACGGGTTCTGGTACTTCGAAGCCGAACGTTCCTTTCGTCAGGTGGCAGCGCTCGATCCCGAATGTGCCATGGCCTATTGGGGCATGGCGATGGCCAACGATAACAACGACAAACGGGCCAAGTCGTTCATCGAAACGGCGGCCAAAAAGAAGGGTAGCGCGTCTGCACGCGAGGCGGCCTGGATCGACGCCCTGTCGGCCTGGTATGCCAGCGAGGACAACACCGAGCGGCGGCGCAAATACGTTCGCGACCTGGAGGCCCTGGTGCAAGATGATCCGAACGACGTCGAGGCGAAGGCGTTTCTTGCCCTGCAAATCTGGAAGAACGGCAGTTGGATGACCGAAAAGAAAAAGCAACTGCCGATATCCAGCCACCAGGCGGTCGACGCCTTGTTGGATCAGGTCTTTGCACTCAATCCGATGCACCCGGCGCATCACTATCGAATTCATCTCTGGGATTCCGAAAAGCCAGCTCGCGCGCTGATTTCGGCGTCGTTGGGTGGCCAGAGCTCGCCGGGTATTGCCCATATGTGGCACATGCCGGGGCATATCTATTCGCGGCTCCATCGCTATGCCGACGCGGTTTGGCAGCAGGAGGCCTCGGCACGCGCGGATCATGCTCACATGATGCGCGACGGCATTCTGCCTGACCAAATTCACAATTACGCCCACAACAACGAATGGCTGATACGGAACCTGGCGTTTTTGGGGCGTCTGCACGACGCGATTGCCCTGGCGGAAAACATGATCTCGCTCCCCCGACACCCGAAGTACAACACGCGCGACAAGCGCGGCACCAGCGCGAGCTTCGGCCATGAGCGGCTTCGGAACGTCCTGGAGCAGTACGAATGCTGGGATGCGATCGTTGGCGACGCGGGAAAGATGTTGTTTGACGCGAGCCCTGACGACACGGACGAGCGACTCGATCGCGACAGGCTAACAGGACTCGCGCAGTTCGGGTTGAACAACCCGGCTGCGGGAAAAAAGCAGATTGCGGCCCTGGAGGCTTTGCTCGACGAGCAACGCGCGGCACGCGTGAAGGCGGCGGACGAGGCCGAGTCCAAAGCCCGCGGCGAGAAAAAGTCGGAAGCCGACATCGCGAAGGCCATGGCTGACGCGCTGCAATTGAAGGCTGCGTCCGTACGAAAGATCGAACTGGCGATCGCCGAGTTGAAGGCAGTTGCGGCGCTCGCGGGCGGTGACCAGGCGACTGCGAAAGTCGAATTGGAAAAACTGAAGGACGCTTCGGATCTCCAGCAGGACCACCTGGCGCGGCTGCATTCGCTGGCAGGCGATCATGCGCGGGCCGAGACGATCGCTCGCGAGCACGCCGAGAAGAGCCCCGGCGAGGTCTATCCGCAGGCCGTGCTTGTCGAGGTGCTCTATCGGGCCGACAAGAAGGCAGACGCCCGTGCCCAGTTCGAGAAGTTGCGCCCTTGGCCGCCTACGCCGATCTCGACGCGCGCGTCTTCCAACGCCTTGCTCCAATCGCGAAGGAATTTGGCCTACCCGAAGATTGGCGCGGTTTGCGTCAAGCGTCGGTCGATGTGGGACAGCGCCCCGACCTATCGACCCTCGGGCCATTTCGCTGGGCGCCGACGCCGGCCGTCAGTTGGACGCTAGCGGGTGCCGACGGTCGAAACGTTTCGCTTCAAAACTATCATGGTCGCCCTCTGGTCTTGATTTTCTATCTCGGTTCCGGATGCCTGCACTGTGTCGAACAGATTCAGAAATTTGCTCCGGAAACGGCCAAGTTCGAGGCGGCCGGTATTTCGCTCGCGGCCATTTCCAGCGAGCCGCTCGACACACTGCAAGGATCGCTGGCCAAGCTGTCTCTCAACGAATCCGTGCCGTTTGCCTTGGCTGCCGACCCTCAAATGAACGTGTTCAAGTCGTATCGGGCCTTCGACGACTTTGAAAACATGCCGCTGCACGGGGTGTTTCTGATCGATAGCCAGGGGCTCATTCGCTGGCACGACATCAGCTACGAGCCGTTTACCGACGCCACCTTCCTGCTCGAAGAATCGAAGCGTCTGTTGGGCACGCAGCCGTAGTCCCCGACGCGTTCGTCGGCGGCCAATGTGCTAGCTAAGTTCCGGAATCGGCCGGCCGCCTTCTTGAATAATCGGAATCGGTCGACCCTGCGAGTTGGTCCAATACGCGCTTGGGTCGATGCCCAAGTGGCGGAAGGTGGTGGCGGCCAAGTCCTGCGGCGTGACTCGACCGTGTTGGATGGCATAACCCTTGTCGTCCGTGCTACCGATCACCTGGCCGCATGGCAATCCGCCTCCCGCCACCAGCATGGACATCACCGGCGTCCAGTGCCCGCGACCGGCTGTTTGGGTCATGACCGGAGAACGGCCAAATTCGCCCATCATGAGGACCAAAGTTGAATCAAGCAGACCTCGCTGTTGGAGGTCGCTAACGAGGGCGTACATCACGCGATCGACCCTGGGGAGCAGGGGAGTGAGTCCCTTTTCGATGCCCCCCCAGCGCACTTCGTCTCCGTGGTGGTCGAAGTAGCCCCAGGCGCCGCTGACCAGCACGAAAGTCACGCCGGCCTCCACCAACCGTCGAGCAAGCAGAGCCTTCTCACCGATGCTCTCGCGGCCGTAAGCATCGCGCGTCGCGTCGCTCTCCCGTGCCACGTCGAACGCTCGCTGCACTTCTCCAGAGACGACCATGTCGTAGGCCATCTGCGTGTAGCGGTCGGTCGGTTGCAGCGCCGCCGTACGTTGCAATTCGCGGTTAAGCCGGTCGAACTGTTGGCGAAGTTCGTGGCGGTCTTGCAATCGAGCGACGTCGATCCCCTTGGGCATCGCCAGTCGGCCAGTCAATTCCTTGCCCTGCAGGGGCTCGTACTGGTTGCCCATGTGGCCCGCGCCCATACGTCGGCCTTCATGCTGTCGGCCAGACCCACGAACGAGGGCATGCCAGGCACGTTCGGGCCACGAAACCTGGCAGCCACCGAACCCATCGAAGGGTAGCCGCCGCCGTCGTTGCCGTCGTCGGTGCGCCGTGCCAGCGGATTGCCGGCCTGCATGGTGATCGGCGTATGATTGCTGGCCGAGCAATCGACCGAGCGGATGATCGAGAGCTTGTCCATGATTTTGGCTTGGAGCGGTAAATGCTCGCAAACCTGAATGCCCGGAACGTTGGTCGATACGGTTCGATAAGGACCGCGTATTTCCGCGGGCGCGCTCGGCTTGGGGTCCCACATGTCGATATGGCTGGGACCACCCGACAACCAAAACAGGATCACGGCCTTTCGCCCTTTGGGTCCTGTTGCTCCCGTGGGAGCCGCGTGAACCGCCGAGCGAAGGGTGTCGGCCAAGGAAAGTCCGGCCAATCCGGCCAGCCCGGTTTGCAGAAACCAGCGTCGCGAGCCGATTCGCACCAAGTCCGTCGCGGGGGGCAACAGCGGTTGGGAACCGGTTGCCTGGAGGTGGGCGTGGCCGTGCCGAGTCAAACCGTTCGCATGGGACATGATCCGTGCTCCAAAATCGCACTGGCGAGCATCGCTGCCGCCGCGGAGTATAACGCATTAACGTCTGCCGATGCAATTGTTTGGGTCGCTCTCCTGGCTCCAAATGTGGCTGACGCCGTCAATACACCTTGTGAAGGCTTTGCTTTCTAGAGAAATTACGAACGTCGAATTCTTTGTCGACGCCGCTTGTGAACGACACTTTCCAGCCCCTCGGTGGCCAACGAATGCGGATTCTGGCAATTGAAACGGTCGACAAGACAGGGTCGGTGGCCGCGCTTGTGGACGGCACACCTGTGGCCGAGCGGGTGCTTGATCCCACGCAGCGCAGTGCGCGGTCGCTGGTGCCTGGCATCGACCAACTCCTGAAGCAGGTTGGTTGGCAACCCGACAGCGTGGAATTGGTCACCGTGGCCACCGGGCCGGGCTCGTTTACGGGGCTGCGAATTGGTGTTACCACGGCCAAGACCTTCGCCTACGCGACGGGCTGTCAGGTTCTGGGCGTCCATTCGATGCTTGCCATTGGCTGCCGCGTGCCTGTCGAAGTACGTCAATTCACGGCGGTCATCGACGCCCAGCGAAATGAGTTGTTCTCTGCCGAACTTTCGCGAGATTCCAGCGGAATGTTCGTCGGCGAGGAGTCCACGCGAATCGTGCCCGCCGAACGATTGATTTCCGATTTGAAAGAAGGTAGCTGGATTACCGGTCCGGGGCTGCGGAAGTGGGCAGAGCGCCTGTGTCCGGGCGTGTGCGTGGTGCGGCCAGCGTTGTGGCAACCGACCGCGGCCTCGGTGGGGTGGATCGGCTGGCAGCTATTCGCCTCCGGAAGACGCGGCGATGTGCTGCAGCTGGCGCCACAGTATTTTCGTCGGACCGCGGCCGAGGAACAGTGGGATCGAAAACATCCGAACGCCGACGGCCTGCTTCACTGACGCTCAGTCATAAAAAAACTGGGCTTGCCGACGCGAAGTCGACAAGCCCAGTGAATGCATGCATTCTGCCGAGTCACAGGAACTCGGAGACTGCTTAGGCCTTGCGTTTGCGATAGCCCACGGCAACGAGACCGAAGACGCCGAGGCCGGCCATAATCATGGTCGACGGCTCGGGAATCACAGCCACGATTTGACCCGTGAACTGAACCGTGTTGTAGATAAGGGGCGAAGACGAAATCTCGTAGGTCACGGTCGAGTGGACCGGGATCGTCAGGGTCGTTCCATCCCAAGTACCGACGTCGGCGCCGTTGGTGCTAAAGATGGTGGGGAAACCCGAGACATCGCTCGCGTCGTTACCCAGACCAGAAACGAGTGCCGATCGGCCAGTCGAAAAACTCATGGCCTGTCCGGTCAAGTCAAAGCTGGGGCCGGACAAAGCCATTGGGGTCGACGGAATCGAATAGGCCAGGGCACCGAAATCGAGACGTAGCGTGTTGTACTCCGCCAAGACTCCGAGCTGAGGAATCGAGATACCGTAGTTGGCCGGGCTAGCGCCGCCGGACGGATCGCCGTTGCCCGGACCAGGATCGGCTGGCGCCCAGATGCCAGTCGTGGCGGCAACCATGTTGGAGCCAGGCAGCAACTGAATCGTGCCGGGCTGCAGGTCGATGTCTACCCACCCTGCGTAGGTGGCCGTCATCGAACCGGTGGCCTGTTCAAGGTAAGGAAGATTCGCGTATGAAGGGCCACCGACCGAACTTGCGTCGATGTTGCCGCTAATCGCGAGGAAACTTTGGTTGGGATCAACCGTAAGACGTGCGGCCTGAGCCGACGAGGCAAACAGGCACAGGGCGACTGCGACGACCAAGGCGCGGCGCAGTAAACAACCCGTAATAGGCGTAGGCATTTAGCAGTCTCCTTTACGAATACCAAGGAACTCTTTTTGATGTTTGGACCGAACAAGCTCTTCCAAACTAGCCGTCTTCTTTGTTGCGAAACGCCGGAAACTACCGTGGCCTTTGGGGAGGTTGCAGGAAGTTTTACGGCACACTGCCAAGTCGCGTTGCGGCGACGTGGCTGGGCGGTCGAGAACCACCTTAACTCGGCTGCACGTCCGCCACGCAAAGCGCTGCAAAGCGGTGCGACTTCCTTGGCAAAGAGAACCCACAGGCGGCAATCTTGACCACACTTGCCCTAAATTTCGTCAAGCGACAGGTCGCATGACTGGGTGGCCGGGATCAAGTGGTCGACCGACAGACAGGGAACCCGCGGAGCATGGTGCATCTAAGTTAGGATGAGCTCAACCGAATAGACCGCAGCGGTCAGCTCCAGAATCAATGCATTAGCGGCCCCCTGTTTACAGCAGCGGTCTCGATCTGTAGAGCGTTGCGAAACTTCTGATCGATACCAGCGTTACAACCGCTGGAATCTGACATGTCCCGACTATAGTTCCGGATGGGGCAGGTTTCAAGGTTTCGCAGAAATTTTTAAGGAATTTTTTAAGCAGGGTCGCGAATTGTCGCATGTGGTGTCGTTTTCCGCACTTATCGTTGCGAAAAACACCGGCAATCTGTACAGGAAAATACTTCGAGTGGGGGATTTATGGTTCGCTGGGGGACCGGTTTTGCGGCAAACGAGGGGCGAGAATAAGCGGAAAAATTACCGGAGAGCGCAGGCCCTGCCGGTCACCCATACCTTCCTGCTTCCCCAAGCATTACGCCCAAGATTCGAAAACTTGCCTGGCCGCGGAAACCGTCGCCTCGATCTGAGCCTCATCGTGAGCGCTCGACACGAACAGGGCTTCGAACTGGCTGCACGGCATGTAGATGCCACGCTCGATCAGCCCCCAGAAAAACCGCGCGTACCGCGCAACGTCGGCCCTGCTGGCCGAGGGCCAGTCGACAACCGGTTCGGAAGAGAAAAAGAGCGTTAGCATGCTGCCCACGCGGGCGATCGTATGCGGAACGCCTGCGGCGGCCTGGTCGAGTCCCACCGCCAGACGCGCGCTGATGCGTTCTAGATACTCGTACGGTGCGTCGTCGCGCAATACCTTCAGCGTGGCGATTCCGGCCGCCGTCGCCAGCGGATTGCCGCTGAGTGTGCCAGCCTGAAACACCTTTCCGGCCGGCAGCACGTGATCCATGATTTCCGCCCGCCCGCCATAGGCTCCGACGGGGAGGCCGCCGCCAACAATTTTGCCTAGAGTCGTCAGATCAGGCGCTATTCCCCAGAGCGACTGCGCACCTCCATAGGCGACCCGAAAGCCGGTCATCACCTCGTCGCAGATCAGCAGGGCCCCATACTTTGTTGTAAGACTGCAAAGCGCGCGGAGGAATTCGGGCGTCGGAACGACGCATCCCATGTTGCCCACCACGGGCTCGAAAATCACCGCGGCGATCTTGGAACCCAGCTCGTTGAACGCCCGCTCGAGTCCGGCCGGATCGTTGTATTCGAGAACGAGCGTGTCCTTCGTCGTTCCGGCGGTAACACCGGGCGAGTTCGGCACGCCCAGCGTGGCGGCTGCGCTTCCGGCTGCCACCAACAGGCTGTCGACGTGACCGTGATAGTTGCCCGCGAATTTGACGACGACGTCGCGGCCCGTGAAACCGCGAGCGAGCCGCAGGGCACTCATCGTGGCCTCGGTGCCGGAATTCACCAACCGCACTTTTTCCACCGAGGGAACGGCTTCGACGATGAGTTCCGCCAGCTCGCTTTCGGCTTCCGTCGGCGCGCCAAAGCTTGTGCCTCGCGCCGCCGCCTGTTGAACGGCTTCGAGCACGCGTGGATGGTTGTGCCCCAGGATCATCGGTCCCCAGGATCCGATGTAGTCGATATAGCGATTGCCGTCGATGTCGTAAAGATAGGCACCTGCGCCCGTTCGAAAAAGATTGGCTCTCCGCCAACGGCGCCAAAGGCCCGGGCCGGGCTGTTGACTCCACCGGGCATGAGCCGTTTGGCTCGGGCAAAGGCAGCGTGACTTTTTGCACGAGCGGCGTCAGAGGATGTATGCGTCATGGCAGGCAAACATTCCGCGGTTAGGGGATGGCGAGGGGCGAGGCCGGGCAATATGGACGCGACGACTAGCGAAGCCATTCGGCCGCTTGTTTTGCCCAATAAGTCAGCAGAATGCTGGCGCCCGCTCGTCGCATGGCCAACAGAGACTCGAGGGCGACGGCTCGTTCATCGATCCAGCCACGCTCGGCGGCGGCTTTGATCATGCTGAATTCGCCGGACACATTGTAGGCCGCAACCGGCACGCCTGGAAAGGACTCACGCACGTCACGGATGATGTCCAGGTAGGCCAGTGCGGGCTTCACCATCACGACGTCGGCACCTTCGGCCAGGTCGAGTTCTACTTCTCGCAGCGCCTGGCCGGCGGCCGCGGCAGGGTCCATTTGATACGTGCGGCGATCGCCGAATTGGGGCGTGCTCTCGGCCGCTTCGCGGAACGGCCCGTAGAAAGCGCTGGCATATTTTGCCGCGTAGCTGACGATGGGCACGTGCGCAAATCCGGCGCCGTCGAATCGTTGGCGAATCGCGCCAATCATGCCGTCCATCATGCCGCTGGGAGCTACCACGTCGGCCCCAGCCCGGGCATGGCTCAGGGCCTGGCTTGCGATCAGCTCGAGGGTCGCATCGTTGTCGACATCCATACGGCCGGTGCGGTCGTTGACGATGCCGCAATGACCGTGGTCGGTGTATTCACAGAAACAAACGTCCGTCATTAGAAGCACCTCGGGTGCGGCTTTCTTGGCGGCCGCGATGGCCTGTTGCACGATGCCCGAGTCGCTGGTCGAGTCGCTGCCGGTGGCGTCCTTTTCCGTGGGGATTCCAAACAGGATCACTCCTCCCAGGCCCAACCGCTGAACCGCCTCGAGCTCCGGGGCCAATTGATCCGGCGATATCTGGTAGTGCCCCGGCATCGAGCTGATGGGCTGCCGTTGTTTCGTGCCGGGCCGCACGAAGAGCGGCAGGATGAAGTGTGCCGGCGCGAGTTGCGTTTCTTGCACCAGGCGGCGCACAGCCGGATGGTAGCGAAGACGCCGCAGGCGAGTGGTCGGAAACGATGGCCCGGAGGAATGTTCCATACATAACCTTTATAGCTTGCCGGCGACCAGAAAGGCCAATCGGCTATTCCGCGGCTGTTTGTTGAGGTGTCGATTGTTGGAGGGCCTCCTGCGCCTGACGCACGAGATCGGCGGCCCAAGGCTTATCGCCATACAGCTCAACGATGCCCCGATAGATCTTTCGAGCGTTCGCCGGGTTGTCCGTTGACAAGGACGCAGCTTTCTTGAGCCGCGTGGCGAGCAACGCGCGGCCATCTTCGACGTAGCGACTGACTCGCGCTTGCAATTTCTTCCGCTGAAGTTTGGCCAGTCGGACGTAATGCCGGGCAGCCTCCGAATTCTGCTTGCCATCGTCGTATACGTCCACCAATGCATCGAAACGGAGTAAGGCCAGTTCCGGATTGACCAAGGAATACCGCATCGCCTCGCTATAGGCACGCTGAATCGGGTTGGATTGTTGCGATTCTTCCTCGTACTCTTGCACCTGCTCGATGCGTGGGTCGTCCGGATAAATCTCCAGGAAACTCGTAATGTCGTCGTGCGCCGATTTGAGACGATCGGGATCATCGGAGGATGCGGCCGCTTCGATCCGTGTGAAAAGCGCATCGGCACTTTCGGGCCGCATCAAATACCAGCCGGCCGCGATGAGCAGTGCCAACGCGGCAACCAGTCCCAGCGTCTGCGGCGCCAGCAGGCCGGCGAGCCAATCGCGGAGTCCGCTCGAATCCTCATGTTGCTCGTTGACCTTGGTAAATCGCGCGGCTGCGGTATCCGAGACGGCAGCGTTATGCGGGGTCTGTTTTTCCGCGGCGGGCGCAAAAGCCATGGTCGCGGCCGTGGCTTGGCCGGTTTGCGGAGCGCCCGATTCGGCCTGCGCGGCCGCCAACTGCGTTGGCGACAAAGTCGGCGCCAGAGGAACGATGGCCGACGACGCGGGCGGCGATTCCTCAGGCGGCGTCAGCACGAAGTCGTCGCCGTGTCGACTGGCTGAAATCGAGAGGCCCCGTTCCATCGCTTCCAGGCTGCGGGCCAGAATCATCGTATTGGCGAACCGTTTTTGCGGGTCCTTTTCCAATAGTTGATGAATGATTCGGGCGAGTTCGGCCGGTGTCTGCGGGGCATAACGCGTAACCGGTTCAGGTTCCGCGTAGCGCTGCAGTTGCAACATTTCGACCAGCGTCTTTGCTCGAAATGGTGGCCGACCCGTCAGCAGCGCGTACATCACGCCGCCCAGGCTGTATTGGTCGCATCGGTCGGTTACCTGGCGTCCGTCGGCCTGTTCTGGCGCCATGAACTCGGCCGTTCCCAACACACCGCCATCGGCCGTCAATCGCGTATTGCCGAAGAGTCTGGCGATGCCAAAGTCGGACAGCTTGATGTCGCCGTCCTCGGTAAGAAGGAGATTGGCCGGTTTCAGGTCGCGATGGATCACGCCGTGATCGTGGGCGTGTTTCAAAGCTCGGCAGAGCTTGATGGCGATCTTTGTGACTTCGCGCCATTCGAACCGCCGCCCGGCGCAGCTCATCCTCGAGACTATGGCCTTGCACCAACTCCATCGCATAGAACAGCGTGCCGGCCTCTTCCCCATAACCGTATAGTCGCACGATGTTCGGGTGGCACAGTTTTTTGAGCGATTCAATCTCGGCTTCAAATCGAACGCGAAACCCGTCGTCGACCGCCAGGCGAGGTGAGAGGACTTTGATTGCCGCCGAGTCGCCCGTTTCGCGGTCAATGCCCTCGTAGACGGCACCCATGCCGCCCTGACCGAGTTTTTTTCCCAGGCGATAGGGCCCGAGCTGCTCGAACTGCATGGGAGTCGTTGCCGCTTGCCAGCGGACCGACGTGCACGCGATGCGAACCGCGTCGTCACATTGGCCATCCGCGCGTCGGCTCAAGAAGGATGCGGTGGAAGTGTAATACGGCGTTGACCTTATCGTAACAGGGGTCGAGCCAATCGGCCAGTGAGCCAGAGGCAGGGCGGGTTTACAACTCCCGTGCGCCGCCGGTAGATTGCAGGGTCGCAAAACCCCAAGCCAGCCTGCAACTTGCGGAGGTCATTGAGCGTGTCGAATGAGTTTGTGGTCCTGTCGCGTTCTGAAAACCAAGCGCGGGGCATCGGTCAGTATGCCTGCGATTTCATGTCCGGAAAACTCGGCGAGCCCGCCGAGAGCGTCTACCAGAAAGTCGAGCAATTTCATCTGGACAGCATTGCCTGCGGCGTTTCGGCACTGGCCTGCGGCACCAACGCCCCGCGCGTGCTCCGGCAGGAAGCCTTGGACTATGTGTGCCACGAACTTGGCGAGGGGGTGCCCGTATTCGTGCGCGAGTTCACGTGATGCCCGAGAAGGCTGTCGTGGCGAATAGCTCGGCCGTGCGTGAGTGGGATGCGAACGGGACCAACTTTGGATACAACCCGTCTCGCGGCGCGACGCGGGGCGAGTTCGGTCACAACGATTTCTATCCGGTGGCCGTGGCTGCCGCCCAGTTGCAAGGGTGCGACGGCCGTCAAACGCTCCGGGCCATGATCCTGCTCGACGAGATACGGGGCCGGCTGGCCGAGGTCTTCGCCCTGAAGAACTACAAGATCGACCACGTCGTACACGGCGCGATTGCCTCGGCCGCAACGTTTGGTGCTGTGTTGGGTGCCCGGCCCGAGCAGATCGAGTCGGCCATTGGGATGGTCGTGGCGCACTACATCCCGTTTCGGGCAATCCGCGCCGGCAAGCAGCTATCCGATTCGAAGGGGGCGTCGGCCGCGATTAGCGCGGAGGTTGCGGTGCTTAGCATGCGGCGGGCGATGCACGGCTTCGTCGGTCCCGCCGATATCTTCCGCAATCCCGAGGCCATCTTCTGTCTCTTCGAAAAACCGGCCGAAAAGAATACCAGCCCCTTCGATCTGGCGTTGGGGGTCAGCGGTGACGACTTTGCCGTCATGGGAATGCACTTCAAGCTGGGACTCTACGAGCATCAGTCGGCCGGGGCGATTGGCGGTTTGATGGATCTGCTGATTAAGAATCCAGGCTTGCTCGATGATCCGGCGAATCTGAGAAAAGTTCGCATCACGATCTACGAGCCGGCCTTCGGTATTATTGGCGATCCAGCCAAGCGCGACCCTCGCACCCGGCAAAGCGCCGATCACTCGATGGTTTACATCGTCGCGACACTGTTGCGAAAGGCGTTTGAAAGAAAACAGGCCGGCTGGCGCGAGTTGATGTTGGTGCCCGAAGACTACGACGATGCCAGCCTGATCGATCCACTGACGCGACAGATTATTGACCGCATCGAATTCCGTCACGGTGGGCGGGAATACGATGAAAAATATCCGGACGGCATCCCCACGACGCTCGACATCGAGCATGCGAAGCTTGGCAAGCTCACCAGTGGGCTGGTGATGTATCCCGAAGGTCATGCGCGGAACACGAGCGGTAACCTGCCGGCGCTGCTCGAGCACAAATTCAGGACGCTAGCGTCGTTGGGCGTCAAGGATGTCGACGCTCTCTATCAACGTTTTACGAGGATCGCGGAGAAATCGGCCGATGACATCGCGAACCTGTACGACTTCCAGATCGTAAATTGCTAGCGAACGCCCTTTTTTACGAAATGGATCGTGCCGCGGGATCCTTACCGGACTGGCGACAAGGTTCCGATGCGAAATTCCGATGCAAACCAAGCGGCCGCCAGCCCGCATGAGGTCTGATGCAACTTTTCGGACTGCTGAACCTGAACAAGCCGAGTGGAATTACCTCGCGGCGCCTGGTCGACCTGGTGCAGCGACTCGATCGTTCCGTGAAGGTCGGTCATAGCGGCACACTCGATCCATTGGCCACGGGAGTCGTCGTGCTGGGCGTCGGCCAGGCCACGCGATTGGTTGAATATGTGCACGAGATGCCGAAGCGCTATCGCGGCACATTCTTGCTCGGCCGGTCGAGCACTACCGAGGATGTCGAGGGCGCGATTACCGAACTGCCAAACGCCGTGCAACCGACGCGCGAGCAGCTCGAAATGGCCGCGGCGCGGCTCAGTGGAGGAGAAATCGAACAGCGCCCGCCGGCGTTTTCCGCACTGAAGGTGGACGGAACGCGGGCCTACGAGTTGGCTCGAGCCGGCAAACCGCCAGATTTGCCGCCTCGCGTCGTGCGCGTGGATTGCGTGCGGATTGTCCGCTACGAGTATCCGGAGCTATGTCTGGACGTTGAATGCGGAGGGGGAACCTATATTCGATCGCTGGGTCGCGACCTGGCCGAGATGGTGGGTTCGGCTGCCGTCATGTCGGCGTTGGTGCGTACTGCCGTGGGACCGTTTGAACTCGAGTCGGCACTCGACCCCGAGCTTTTGACTCGCTACAACCTGGCCGAATATCTGCTGGACGCGAAGCTCGCCGTACAGGGAATGATGGAAGGGGTTACGCTGGACCTCGCCGCGCGGCAACGCGTCGCGCACGGTCTTGCCGTCTCCATACCCGACGTCGCTGGGGACCGTTGCGCGGCCTATGACGATTCCGGTCGACTGGTCGCCATTCTGGCTCGGCGCCCAGACGGTTCGTTGCGGGCGGCGAAGAACTTTTCGCACGCGGACTAGCTTTCCCAGATTCAGCCGCCGGCGGTGTTCACATTCTGCAGAATCAGCACAACCCGCAACGTGCTTGAGACGGAGTTCGTCTCGCGAACGATTGGGTCCGACCGCGTGCTGTTGTTCGTGCTAAGCTTTCCATTGGAGCTAGCACCCCGAGCCCTGTATTCGACGGCTTTGCCAAGTCGTCTTAGGGCTCCCCACCAACCGGCCAAAATCAAAGAACGGACTTTGCCAGGGCACAACGTGCCTGGCGTTTGTCGGCGAGCGGATATCGCCGGCAAGAAAGGACGAATCGCGACCGACCATGGCTGAAGCACGGAGCATCAAACTCGATTTGGCGGCACTGGCCCTGCTGGCCATCTGCGTCTTTGCGGGTATGTCCCTGGCGACCTACGACCGGGCCGAGTCGCTTGATGGACTCGTTTATCCGCCGACCGCCAAGATACAAAACGCCTGCGGCCGTTCGGGTGCGTTGGCGGCCGATCTGCTATTGCAAGGTCTCGGCGTCGGTGCGTACTACCTGGTCGGTTCGTTGGCGCTTCTGGACGGCTGGCTACTCGCTCGTCGTCCTGTCACGCAGCCGGCACTCAGAGCGCTCGGTTGGGCGATGTCGCTCGTATCGCTGTGCACGCTGGCGTCGCTTGCCACGACCTGGTCGCTGGGACCGGTGATTGGGCCCGGAGGTTACTTAGGCGCCGCCGGTCGGGGGCTGCTTGAGCTGCACTTTGCTCGCGCCGGTGCGTACATCCTGACACTCAGTACACTGATCGGCGGTCTTCTGCTGTGCACCGAATATCTTCTACCCCGACTGGCCGGGCGAGTTCTGGCCGGACCGATTGGCGCATACCGTTCGATGCGCGTGGCACGCGCCGTGAAGGCAGCCGAGAACGCCGCCGCGCGGTCATCTCGAACGGATCTCGACGAAGTCGACGACGATGAACCGGCGATCAAGATCGGTGGCAAATCAGCTGCCGCATCGCGCGCGAAACTGCAGATCGCCGAGGAAGAAGAGGAAGACGAGGAGGAGCTCGAGGACGAGCTTGAGGAAGAAGAGGAAGAAGCGGGCGAGGAGGTCGAAGCTCAGGTCGCGACTACGAATTCCGCCCCGCCCGCGGTTCGCGAGCCGCGGTTCAAGCGGCCAAAGAAAAGCGATCGAGATGTGGTGATGGAAGAGCTGGATGCCGCCAGCCGGACAGAAGAATCCGACGAGTATGAGCTTCCGGCGATTGATCTGCTGATGCCCGGCGAAGAGATTTCTTACGAGGAGCACGAGAAGGAAGTACGCCGTCAGGCAAAGATCCTGGAAAAGACCTTCGCCGACTTCGGATTCAAGGTAAAAGTGGTCGAAATCGAGACTGGTCCGGTCATCGCTCAGTTCGAAGTCGAGTTGGAGGCCGGATTGCGATTGTCGAAGATTACCAGCCTGGCCGACGATCTGGCAATTGCCCTGCGCGTGCCGAGCGTCCGAATCGTTGCGCCGATTCCTGGCAAGAATACGGTTGGTATCGAGGTGCCGAACACCGAACGGCATCTGGTGCGCATCCGCGAGGTGATCGAGGAATCGAGCGCGAGCATCAGCAAGATGCGGATTCCGATCTACTTGGGCAAGGACGTCTCTGGCAAGTCGATGGTGGTCGACATGAGCACGATGCCCCACTTGCTGATCGCCGGTCGCACCGGCACCGGCAAAAGCGTGTGCTTGAATTCGATCATCGTCTCGATGCTCATGACGCGCAAGCCGGATGAAGTGCGGATGTTGATGATCGATCCAAAAATGGTCGAACTCAGCCCGTACAAGAAGCTGCCGCATTTGATGCACCCGGTGGTGACCGACATGCGGAAGGCCGAGGCGATTTTGGCCTGGGCCGTGGAGAAAATGGAAGAGCGGTATACGCTGCTCGCCCGGGCCGGGGTGCGGCATATCGGTTCGTACAACCAACTGGGCCATGACGAACTGATGGACCGTTTGCAGCCGGAGGACGACGAAGAACGCAAGAATATTCCGACCACGCTGCCGTTCATCGTGATTATCGCCGACGAAATGGCGGACCTGATGATGACCGCGGGCAAGGAAGTGGAACAGCACATCATTCGCCTGGCTCAAAAGAGTCGAGCGGTTGGCATTCACTTGGTGCTCGCCACGCAGAAACCGACGGTCGACGTGATCACGGGTCTGATCAAGTCGAACTTGCCGGCCCGGATCGCTTTCCAGGTGGCCAGCCGGACGGATAGCCGCGTGGTGCTGGATGAGATGGGGGCCGACAAGTTGCTCGGCAACGGTGACATGCTATTCCTCTCGCCCGGCACGAGCACGCTGTTGCGTGGTCAGGGTACCTACGTCAGTGACGACGAGATCAACGCGGTCGTTGACTTCGTGGGAACCAACGAGCAACAGTTCGTCAAGGAATTGGTGCAACTCAAGGCCACGGACGCAAACGGCGGCGCGGACGGCGGCAAGAAACTTACGAATCGCGATGAACTCTATGAAGCAGCGGTTGACGTCGTGGTGCGCGAGGGACGTGGCAGCGTGTCGCTGTTGCAGCGGGCGCTTGGCATCGGCTATGGCCGCGCCGCGCGGTTGGTCGACTACATGGCCGAGGACGGCATCGTCGGTCAATACAACGGCTCACAAGCCCGCGAGGTAACGATTACTGTCGAGCAATGGGAAGCCATGTGCGCCGGCGGCTCGGCCGCGGATGCCGCTCCGGCAGCGAAGGCGCCGACGGCAACATCGCCGGCGCCCTCGCGCAGTGGACGCGTGCTGACCGTCGCGCCTCGTTCGCAACCGCAAATCGATGATGAGGACGAAGAAGAGGAGTACGAGACCGACGAGGACGAGGAGTACGAAGAGGATTCGGACGAGGACGCCGAGGAATACGGGGAGGATGACTACGAGGAAGAGGAGGGCGAGTTTGAAGAGGAGGAAGACGAAGAGGAAGACGAGCCAGCCCCGCGAGTGAAGCGTCGCGGAAGGGAGAGTGCCTAGCCGTTGAACGGCAGGATCCGTGGTTCCGGGCTGCGGAGGCGGCGCCCCGCCACTCGAAGGTGGAGGGATTTGGGCAGACGAGCGGTGATTTGCGTCTGGGCCGACGACATGTTTGAATACTGACAAGCAACCACAACCCTTCCCGCAACCAGGAGCGACTACCGTGATCACTCGACGAGCGTTTGGCGTGTTGGCCTTGGCAATTGGCGGCAGTGTGTTAACCGCGAACCTCTTCGCCGCCAGCGCGCCGAAAAAGCCAGCTCGCATGCTGATGGTCACGCAAAGTGCCGGGTTCAAGCACGGATCGGTGACCCGCAAGGAGGGACAGCTTTCGCCTGCCGAACGGGCCATGACCGAGTTGGGCATTGCCAGCAATCTGTTCCGTGTCGACACGACACAGGATGTCAGCACGCTCACCAAGGAGCAGCTCGACAACTACGACCTGGTGATGTTCTACACGACCGGCGACCTGCCGTTTAAGGACGACGTTCGCGACTACTTGTTCAACGTATGGGCGAAGAAGAAGGGACACGGTTTTCTGGGCGTGCATTCGGCCGCCGACACCTATCACAACTATGAGCCGTATTGGGACATGATCGGCGGTACCTTCAACGGGCATCCCTGGGGTTCCGGAGAAACCGTCACCGTCACCGTGCACGACAAGAATCACCCGGCCAGCCTGCCGTGGGGCGACGAATTCGTCATCACCGACGAGATCTATCAGTTCAAGCATTGGCAGCCCGAAAAGGTTCACGTGCTGATGAGCCTGAACATGGCCAAGACGAAGCTCAAAAAGCCCTACCAAGTGCCCATTGCCTGGGTCAAAAACTACGGCGACGGCAAGGTGATGCACATGAGCCTGGGGCATCGTGAAGACGTCTGGACCAACGAGAAATACATGCAATCGCTGCTGGGGGGCATCAAATGGATGCTAGGCTTGGAACCGGGTGATGCGACGCCGAATCCGGACGTGTCGAGTGCCCAGGAAGCCAAGGCCAAGGCGGACTTTGACGCGGCCGCGGCAAAGTGACGTTTACCCCAGCAAGACGTGAGCGATGGTCCGACACACGAGCATTGGCCGCGGTTTTTTGCTCGGGGTGACTTGCGCGCTGTTGATGGCCGGCTGTGGAAGGCCGGCCATGCCGCCAGTAAAAATCACCGCGGAGGAGGTCACGGTCGAGGAGCCTCAAGAAATTGAGGTAACGGACACCTACTACTACGAAGGCTACACGGCCGCGGTTGAGACCGTCGAAATCTATGCCCAGGTGAACGGGTACCTGAGCAAGGTCTATTTTCAAGACGGCGCTGACGTCAAGGAAGGCGATCCGCTGTTTCTGATTGATCCTCGTCCCTACCAGGCTTCCTACGACCAGGCCACGGCGGAGGTCAATCGGGTGCAAAAGCAACTCGACCGCTTGGACAAAGACCTGGCGCGGGCCACCCAGTTGCTACCCAAGAAAACGATCACTCAGGAGGAGTACGACCGCGTATTTGCCGATCACGCCGCGGCCGAGGCGGAACTCAAGTCGCGCGAGGCCGCCATGGACAAGGCGAATCTCGATTTGCACTTCGCGGCCATCAAGTCGCCGATTTCCGGGCGAATCAGCCGGACGCTTGTCACGGTGGGCAACTTGGTGACGGCCAATACGACGCTACTGACGACCATCGTTTCGATGGACCCAATCTACGCTTACTTCGACGTCGACGAACCGACCGTCCTGAAGGTTCGCGCCGCCATTCGCGAGGGCAAGCTCGATTCGGCGCGCTCGGGCAAAATTAAGGTGTACCTCGGGTTGGATATCCAAGAGGGATATCCTTACGAGGGCGTGGTCGACTTTGTCGAGAATCACATTGATCCCCACACCGGGACGCTCAAGATTCGAGGGGTTTTCCCAAACAAGGACGAAGCGCTCGCACCGGGCTTGCACGCCCGAATCAAGTTGCCAATGGGCGAGCCCTATCGGGCACTTGCCATTCCAGAGCGGGCCATTGCCACGAATCAGGGTCGCAAGATCGCCTACATCGTCGACGACGAAAACCGCGTCCGCGAGCGGGCGATCACCTTGGGGCCACTCGAGGGAGACCTGCGCGTTATTACCGCCGGCATTGAGCCCGGCGAGCGCGTGATCGTCAACGGTCTATTGCGGGTTCGTGACGGCATTGAAGTGAATCCACAGCCTGCCGAAAAGACCAGTTCAGGTACCGGCGAGTCGCCAGGTTCAAAGACTCCAGCGACTGCCCAACCGCCGGAAGCGTCGCGTGAAACCCAGCAAAAGGATCCGAGGTGAACGCCTAAAGGATGGCCTCCGGGGCGGACTGGCTCTCACCCGCTCACACATCCTCGCGATTGCAGCCTGGTGCGACTATGGCACGGTTCTTCATCGATCGACCGATCTTTGCCTGGGTGATCTCAATCGTGATCGTGTTTGCCGGTTTGGCGGCGGTCGTCTTTTTACCGATCGCGCAATACCCAGAGATCACGCCTCCGACCGTTCAGGTCTCGTGTCAGTATACAGGCGCAAGTGCGCGGGTCGTTGCCGATACGGTCGCTGCCCCAATCGAGCAGCAGGTCAACGGCGTTGAGGACATGCTTTACATGTCTTCACAGTGCACGAATGACGGGGGCTACAACCTGACCGTCACGTTCAAGCTGGGCACCAGCCTGGACATGGCCCAGGTGCTCGTGCAAAACCGCGTCTCGCAGGCGATGCCCACGCTGCCCGACGTCGTGAAGGCCACCGGCGTGACGGTCAAGAAACGGTCACCCAGCATCCTGCTGGTGGTCAACCTCTATTCGGACACGAACCCAGAAACCAAGAAGCCCTTTTTCGATCAGCTCTACCTGTCGAACTACGCCACGATCCAAATTCGCGACGAACTCGCGCGTATTGACGGCGTGGGCGATGTCACGCTGCTCGGTCAGCAAGACTACAGCATGCGGGTGTGGCTCGACCCGAATCGCTTGCAGACGCGGAATCTGACGGCGTCGGACATTGTGGCGTCGCTCCGGGAGCAGAACGTGCAGGTGGCGGCGGGCCAATTGGGCCAGCCCCCCGTGCCTGGCGGCGTTGATTTTCAGTATACGATGACCACGCTCGGACGGCTGACCGAACCGGAGCAGTTCGAGAATATCATCGTCAAAACAGGCACCGACGGCGAAGTTACGCGGCTAAAGGACATCGCTCGCGTCGAATTAGGTGCCAAGAACCAAGACACGCGCTGCATGCTCGATGGCAAACCCAGCGTCGGGCTGGCCATTTTTCAGTTGCCCGGTAGCAACGCGTTGGAGACGGCGGAGCGGATACGCGCGCGGATGGAGGAACTGCGAGGGGCGTTTCGCCGAGGCTTGCAATACGCCATTGTCTACGACACGACACCGTTTGTCGAAGAGTCGGTGACCGAAGTATTCAAGACCCTGCGCGACGCGGTGATTCTTGTGGCGATTGTGATCCTTTTCTTTCTTCAGGATTGGAAGAGCGTCATCCTTCCGATGATCGACGTTGGCGTTTCGCTAGTCGGCACGTTCGCGATCATGCTGGCGATGGGCTTCACGCTGAACAACCTTACGCTGTTCGGACTGGTACTGGCGATTGGCATCGTCGTCGACGACGCGATCGTCGTGCTGGAAAACATCGAACGCTGGCTGGCCAAGGGAGTCGGCGTGCGAGAGGCGACGATCAGCGCGATGGGCGAAATCACCGGGCCGATCATCGCGATCACCCTGGTGCTGTGCGCGGTATTCCTCCCCAGCGCCCTGATTCCCGGCATTTCTGGCCAATTTTATCGTCAGTTTGCACTTACCATCGCCGCGTCGATGATCTTGTCGGCCACCAACGCCATGACGATGACGCCGGCGCGTGCCGCGGCGATTTTCAAGCATCGCACCGTCGATAAGCACGGCCACCTGGAAGGTCAGGAGGCGCTGCCGTGGTGGGGCGTGGCACTTCTGTTTGGTTGGTTCAGCGCGTTGATCCTGGTCCCGCTGGCTGCCAAGGTCGGCCTTGACGCCAGTGGCAGCGGTTGGCGTGCCTGGACGATTTACCTGGGGCTGATGTCGCCCGGGGCGGTCGCTGGCGCGCTATTGTCGCGACCGGTGAACAAGATCCTTGCCGTCGTATTCAAAGGTTTCAACTGGGTTTTCGATCAAGTCACGCAGTTTTATGGCGTCACCGTCGCCTGGGGTATGCGGCTGAGTGTCGTGGTGCTGATCGTCTATCTCGGCCTGGCGGGACTTACCTATGTTGGCCTGACGACGGTACCGACGGGCTTCATTCCCAATCAAGACAAGGGGTACCTGCTTGTCAACATGCAATTGCCGGACTCGGCTTCGCTCGAGCGCACGATCGAAGTGGCAGCCAGGGTCGAAAAGATCGCCCAGGAGATTCCCGGAGTCGAGCACACGGTATCGATTCCCGGGCAATCGTTCGTGCTGAATGCCGTTAGTTCCAATTTTGGTTCCATGTTTGTCATCCTGGAACCGTTTCACGATCGCCGCGGCGTGAAGATGTCGGCCGACGCTGTGGCCATGCAGCTTCGGCAGCGCGCGTACAAGGAAGTTCAAGAAGCCCGGGTTGCCGTGTTTGGGGCACCGCCGGTCGACGGGCTGGGTAACGCCGGCGGTTTCAAGCTGATGATTGAGGACCGGGGCGACTTGGGGCTCGGCGTTCTGCAAGGGCAAGCCGACAAGCTGGTCGAGCTGGCCAACGACCAGCCAGGATTGGTCGGGGTCATTAATACATTTCGGGCGGATGCCCCACAGCTGTTTGTCGACGTCGACCGCACGAAGTGCAAAATGATGGGGGTCGCGCTGTCCGACGTGTTCAACACGCTGCAGTACTACCTGGGTGGATATTACGTCAACGACTTCAACCGTTTTGGCCGCACCTGGCAGGTGAACGTGCAGGCCGAGGCGCCGTATCGACTAACCGCCGCGGGAGTGCAGCAACTCAAGGTGCGTAACAACAAGGGGGACATGATTCCGCTGGGGACAGTAGCAAAAATCGAGGACACGACCGGTCCAATTCTGCTCACCCGCTACAACATGTATCCGGCGGCCGGCATCAACGGCGCCTGGTTGCCGGGCACGAGTAGCGGCCAGGTCATCCGGACGATGGACACCCTTGCCGACGAAACGCTTCCGGAAGCCATGACCGCCGAGTGGACGGAACTGACCTACCTGCAAATCCGGGCGGGCAACACGGCAGTCTTTGCCTTTATCGGTGCCGTGGTGCTCGTTTTTCTCGTGTTGGCCGCGCAATACGAAAGTTGGTCGATGCCGCTGGCCGTGATTCTGGTGGTGCCCATGTGTGTATTGTGTGCCGTGGTCGGCGTGGCGATGGCGCGGATGGACATCAATATTTTCGTCCAGGTCGGTTTCGTCGTGTTAGTGGGTTTGGCTAGCAAGAACGCGATTCTGGTGGTGGAGTTCGCCCGAGAACTTCGCCGAGTGCAGGGCCTCAGCGCGTTCGATGCCACGATCGCTGCCAGCAAGACGCGTTTGCGGCCGATCGTAATGACCTCGTTCGCTTTTATTCTCGGCGTCGCTCCGCTGGTGATTGCCACCGGGGCCGGAGCGGAAATGCGACGCACGCTGGGCACCGCGGTATTCAGCGGCATGCTCGGCGTCACGGCTTTTGGGCTGCTCCTGACGCCGGTCTTCTACTACGTCATTGAACGTGTTTTTGGCAACGCGGCAGCCACCAAACCGGCAGCCGAAAAGGTACAAACCGGCTAACCTGTCTAACGGGTGGAGGCGAGCCCGGGCGGTTGATTACGAGTCGTCGCCAGCGGCGCTCTACGATAGAATACGGAAGCGGCGACCGCTCGGAGGCATCGTCTCAATCAAGCATGGGAGTACTTCGATGAAACATCTACTTTTCACCGCCACGTTGGCATGCCTTTTGGGCCTTGCCGGGTGCAGTAAAAACGGCGATCCGGTTGGGGCTGGAATTGGTGATTCGGGCATCTCCGGCGGCACCGGTGGCGAAGGTTCCGGGCCCACGGGCACCGGCGGCGACGTGCCCGGCGAAAACCCGGCCGGCGACGAGATCCACTCGGGCGGCACTGGGACGGATGCACCCTAGCACTGGCAACGACCTGGCATCCGCGGCCTCGCTGCTGCCGCTGGAGTTCACGCCGTTCGAGTACTACTACTACCTCGACGACGGGCCCTCGTATCCAACGACGTTTCCGGTTGAATTGCACTTCATCGGTGAACTCGACCGGCAGCGATTCGAAAGAGCCTTGACCGAAGCGATTCAGCGGCACCCGTTGCTGCACGCCCGCGTGGACGATAGCGGTCGACTCCCACGCTGGGTTTCTGCTGCATCGGAAGCACCGTGCTTGGATTGGGGGCCGGGCGGCGCGCCGCTGGCTTATCCCGCGGGCGGTGCCCTCGACCTGAGGAAGCAGACTGGTCTGCGTACCTGGGTGCGTTCGGGAAGCGAATCGGCTCGGGTTGTTTTTGAATTCCACCATGCCTGTTGCGACGGCCTCGCCGGGTTGCAATTCGTGCAGGATTTTCTCGGGCTTTATCGCGCTGCCAGTGGTGGTGAGCCCGCATCGCTGCGGCTGCTGGAGCCGAACGTCTTGCGACAGCGCGGCGCAATCGCAAGCGATGGATCGCGTGCCCCATCGATCTGGGGCGGTGTGCGCGATGCCTGGTATACGCTTAAGGTATGGGCGGCGATTCTGTTTCGCGCGCCGCGGGTGCTTGCCGCACCACCGCGCACTCCTAATTCGTCCAAACGCGAGCCGCTCGCATTCGACATCGAAACGCTCTCGCTCGAGGAATCCTCTGATCTCCGGCAGGCGGCCAAACGGCAGCGGACGACCACGAACGATCTTTTGCTGCGTGACATGCTGCTGGTCCTGCGCAGCTGGAACCTCGAACATCGCGGACCGGCGAAAGGCCGTCTGCGGATCAACGTGCCGGTTAGCGTGCGAACGCGAGCCGAGGCGGCGATGCCCGCAGCCAATCGCATCGGCTATGGCTTTGTCACGGCCACAATGGCCGAGGCCAACGACCCGGAGCAGCTACTGGACGTCGTACAAGCGGAAACCGCTCGTATCAAGAACTGGAAACTGGCGCTGTATTTCCTGGGGGGCGTGGCCTTCGCGAGAAATATTCCGGGTTTGCTTCCGTGGGCGATGCGCCGGCGGCGGTCGTTTGCGACCGCCGTACTAAGCAACGTGGGCCGATACGTGGCGGACCCCACGAGTTCGAAACTCGGGGACCCATGGACTTGTGGCGACCTGACGCTCGAGTGGATCGGCGGAGTGCCGCCCGTGCGGCCATTGACACGTGCCGCGGTGATCGTGATTGACTACGCCGGCCGCACATCGCTTTGCTTACGTACCGATCCGCACTACTTTGACGCGGCCGCGTCCAAAAAACTGCTCGACCAATTTGCCGCGCAAGTGCGTCGGACGCTGAGTTCAACGAGTGACTAAGCGTGCACGGCTGCTCCGCCGTCGACCGTCAGTGTCTCGCCTTGCACCATATCGCTGAGCGGGCTCGACAGAAACAGCACGCAGTTGGCGACATCTTCGGCCAGCAGGTACCGATCGCCGGTCATGCTGCGCATTCCGCGGGCGGCAAACAACTGTTCGGCGTACGGGATTCTCCGGGTGGAGTCGGTATCGACGAGCCCGGCTTTCACGATGTTTAGATTGATGCCCTGACCGCCGAGTTCGAGGGCGAAGTGCCGCACGAAGCTTTCCAGAGCGGCTTTGGAACCACCCACCGCTCCGTACATTGGCAGAGCCATGTGCGATCCGTGGCTGGAGATGGCTACGACCTTGGCACGGCCGTCGGCTTTCTGGAACAACTTGTAGCCGGCCTGCACCAGGTGGATCAGGGCCATCACGTTGGTCTTCATCGTCGATTCGAAGTTCTTCTGCGTGATGGCCAGCATCGGCCGAAACCCGCCCGTGGCAGCGTTGCTCACCAGGATGTCGAGCTTGCCAAACGTCTCGCCGATGAACTGCATCATCGACTCGCAGTCGTCCCGTTCGCTCACGTCGGCCTTGACGACCGCCACATTGCGGCCCATCGCCTGGACAACTTCGGCCACTTCGTCGGCGGCCGCCGAACTCGTGACGTAGTTGAGCACAACGTCCGCGCCCGCTTCCGCCAATCGCGTGGCACAGGCACGGCCAATGCCTCGGGAACCGCCGGTAACGAGGGCCGTTTTTCCGGTGAGATCAATCATCGCTTTATTCTCTCAGGCAATTTGCAGGTGAATTGTATGGTAAAGGAGCACGAATTCTGTGTATGGTCACGCGGCCGAGCGAAGCATGTCGTTCGCCGGATTCGTCGGCAAGGCTTTGTGAACATTCTTGACAATGGCCAAACACGCGATATGACCGTCGACTTGCCAACATTGGAGTTGTCGCAAGTTGGCCGAATCGAATGACGGATAGCGTGGCGGAAGGCCAGGAACCACTTCGATATTCTGAGGTGCAAAGCCCTCGCCGCATTGGCATGCTTTGTAGAGGGCCTCTTTCATTGTCCAGAGACGTTCTGCCTGGAATTGCTCGGCATGGGTCGTTGCCAGCCAGCGCCGCTCGGCAGCCGTGAACGTCCAATTAAGCGAGCCGCGTGTCGACGTTGAAGTCGGTGCCAAGTCGACACCGAGCGCAACCTCGGCGCATAGATTTGCTGCCACGACGACGCCTCGGTTCGTGTGGGCAATCGAAATGGCGTAGGACATTGGACGACCGCGGAAATACAACAGGGGCCGTTCGCCATGGCCAAACCGCGACGATCGCGATTCTATGTGAATCTCATCGGCCGCGACCGGTTGGGGCTCGCCGCCCTCTTCGGCAAGCATTTCCAAAAGCAATCGCTTTGCCGCGAATCGACCTGCCAGCCAGGTGGTGCGTCGCTCTGGCGAACGTAGCGTGCCGTACGCGTGGCGTTCGTCCGCTGAAAGCCAGCGCGCAGCCGCATCCGGCGGTAGTTCGGAGAGTCGAGCGTAGCGCGTGCGTGTGACGCTCATTGCGTTATCGGCCTCCCGCGCCGACTCGAATCGTGCGATAGCCAACGACTTTCACTAGTGGTTCGTCGCTGTCACCGAAGAGGGTAAAATCGAAGCGGCTGTGTCGTTCGTCTCGCTCGCGGAAATAGAGTCGGACCATGCATTCCTCGCCGGACCGGGGATGCCTGGCGATCTGCATGTGTTCGAACTCGTAAGGCACTTCGACGACGCCGCCAAACTGCAGGAACAGGAAGCTGCCGCAGGCCACCACGCAGGCGTCCATGACGGCGATCGGCGTGATCCAGCCCTCGCCGCCTCGCGGTCCGGCCAATTCGGCGAGCGGCGGAGCAAGTATTTGTCCCCAGCCACCGTCGTATTGATAGGCGCAGGCTTTCAGGCAGCGGAGCCCATTCCCGTGATACAACAGTCCGTCATCCGGATAGGCATGCGGGAACCAGCCCAGCGGCGGTCGCCCGGGCGGGTCGGCTGCGATTGGGTGGCCGCTACTTACCGTGGGTACCACACCTTCGACGTGCAGACGGTTGGCATCGATCAAGCGGCCTTGCCGGTCGCGCTGCTCGGTGAGCAACCGGCAGCCGAGCCCGCTTTCTGTCGGCGTTACTTCGACGCGCGCCGTCAGTGGTCCGGTCGGAAACGACATGCCATTAACAATCCGGACGTTGCGAATCTCGCGGATTTCATCGCGACCCAGCGCACAACGCGCCGCTTCACAGAGGGCTTCAACGCCGACCACTCCCGGCAGGAAAGGCTTTTGCTTCAGCCGATGTTCCTTCAGAAAAGGATCGGACTCGGGATCGAAGTCAATCCGCGCGGTGCCCGCCGCGACGGAGCCTGGCTGCCAGGCCGAAAGTAGCGGACCGAGCGAGGATGGTTTTTCCGCGGGTGCTCGAAGCGGTGCCGCCGCCGAGGCGCCGCTCGAACCGGGCAGCGGCCGCTCGAAATCGTAAGGATAAAACTGTCGTTGAAAAAAACCGTCGGTGATCAGCACTTCGCTCTCTGGCGCACCGGCGCGAAGTTCGTCGATCAGGTGGTTAACGCCTTCTTCCGGCGGAATGAAGTCCATCTTGAACGCATTCTTGGTGATCCCGACACCGTCTGCCAGCAGCGCCATACCGACGGCGTCCCAGGTTTGCCAGTGGAAGCAAACCGTGTGGCACTCAGGCCGTCGCTGCCGAAACCAGCCGCAGATCTTCGCAAGAGCGTCGTTGGCGGCCGCGTAGTCGCTGAGCCCGTTGCCGCCGAAACGGCCGCTGAGTGAACCAAAGCCGACGAAATACTTGAGCGGGTCGCCCGCGGTCAGGTGCATCAGCGCCAGCGTGCCGTCGATTTTGGGCGCAATCGTCGCCTCGAGTTTATTACCCACGCCGGTGCCGAACCGAAAACTCTTGGCGTAGCCCGCACCGTGCACAATTCCGGAGATGGGACCATCGGCCGCGCGGATGTTCTTGAGCACGCGGTCGATATCGTCCCAGTCGGCAACGTCGCACGAGTGGTAGGTCGCCGCGACGCCGGCCGCTGCAAATTTGTCGAGCGACTCTTGAATCTCCCGATCCTTGCGAACGCGGTCCCAATCGTCCGTGGGCGAACGCCCTTCGAGCGTGGCCTTGCGAACGATTTCGGCCTTGATCTTCTTGAGCTCCTCGTCGGTGCAGTTTCGCCACGGCGGGTTCGCCTCGGGCGCTGGGCTTTTGCCGAGCAAATGCAATTTCAGGCCATACCGGCGGCCCAGTTCGAGCGCCGTTGCAGCCGTGATGCCCCGGGCGCCGCCGGTGATCACCCATACGCCGCCGCGCGGTAGATCGCCTAGCGGTAGATTCTCCACCGGCTCGCGCGAGACGGCCACCACCTGACGTTTACCGCCAGACCAGGCGACCTCCACTTCCGGTCCACTGCCGCCAAGCTCCTGGCAAACGGCGTCCGCAAGCTGGGCTGGCGGCTCATTGGCGGGAGCATCGATCACTTTTACTTTGAAGCGGGCGTGGTCGTAGCGGGCGTCTTCAACGAAGATCGACTTGAGCAGGCCGGTGAACGAGCCTCCTTCGGGGCTTGGCACGGGATTACCAAAACCAAAGTCGCCGCCAAGTGACGTGACCGCGACGACGGTTGCGGGCTCGGGGTTCTTGCTGACCAGTTGGAACCAACGCCGCGTGACCCAATAGGGCAGGTAGACGCCGCGTTGAACCCGTTGGCTGATACTTGCTCGGTCGTTCAGGTTCGCGGCTTCCGCGTCGCGGGCCGTGCAAAGGAAAAGACAGCGGGCTGGACTCTGCTCATACGATTTTTCCAGAGCCGCACATACCGCGTTGGCATCTCCTTCGGCCGGAAGCCGCACGACGCTCACACCGCGAGCCGTAAGCGCTTGGGCCAATGCGTCGGCATCGGAATTCTGTCCGAGCAAAAATGCCGAGGCTGGCAGCGGCTGGCTACCAGCGCCAGGCAGAGGTGCGTCGGCCATGCGGAGCACCACGCGGTCGGCAATATGTGGCGTGGCAGGCTGTTGGCTGCCATCCTGCCGCGGCGCTCCGAACGTTGGCACGGCTTGGCCGGGTGCGCCAAGCAGGTCGGTGCGTTTTGCGGTCTCGGTGAAGGTCGTGCCGTAATAGCGCTGGTGATACTCCCAGTCGGTGATCATCAGCTCGGTATCCGCTGGCCTGGCATACAATTCGCGGAGCAGATGGGCCAGCCCGGTGCGCTTGGGCATGAGTCGCAGGTTGCTCGCCTTGAGCATGGCTACCGTGTCGGGCCTGGCGGCCATGCCCACGCCATCCCACGGATGGAAATGGAAGGCGATGGCGTGACATTCGGGTCGCTGCGTGTGGTACCAACCGATCAACTTGCAAAGCATGTCGCTGGCGGCCGCATAGTCGGTCTGGCCGTTGCTGCCGAGCCGCCCGCTGATCGAACCGAAGCCGATGAAATGTTTCACCGGATCTACGCGGGTGAGCTCCATCAGGTAGTAGGCGCCAACCACCTTGGCTCCAACCGTCGCTTGCACGGCTTGCGGCGTCTTCTTTTCGAAGCGGCAAGATTGCTCGATTCCGGCGCCGTGCAGGATACCTTCGATTGGACCGTCCTTGCGGCGGACGTCATCGAGCACGCGGGCCAGCGCGGCGCGATCCGTCACGTCGCACACGTGATACGTCGCGTCGATGCCGGCATCGGCGAATGCCCGCAGGTTTCGGTCGATCTCGATCGCCTTTTCCACTCGAGCCCAGGCTTCGTTGGGCTTCTGTCCGTTCTGGCGTGCCTCGATGATCACCTTGCCGCGCAGGGCGGCGGTTTGTTGCTCGTCGAGATTGCGCCACGCCGGGTCGAGCGTCGGCGGCGGAGTCGTGCCAAGCAGATGAAGCTTCAGGCCGAAGCGTTTTGCCAATTCCAGGCCGCAATCGGCCGTGATGCCGCGGGCGCCCCCGGTGAGTACCCACGTGCCGCCGGGCCGGACGTCGCTGGTCGATTGCATCTCGGCCGCGACGGGCAGTCCAACTTGCAGATACCGATTTCCACCGACAAATGCGACCTCATAGTCGTTCGTGCCATGGGCCAGTTCGCGACAAATGTTGGCGGCCAGGTCCGCGACGGGTTCGCTGCCTGGGGCGTCGATGGCTTTGGCCAGAAAGCCCTTCTGCTCGCGCATGATTTGGTATTCGAGCAACAGGGACTTCATCAGCCCCGTGACGAAGCCCGACTCGGGCGAAGCGACGTTGCCCGAAAAACCGAGGTCGCCCGCCAGATCAATTGCCGCCACGACGGTGCAATCGCTCAGCCGTTTGGCATCGCCGGCGAGTTGCATTTGCCGCTGGCAGAGAAAGTAGGGAAGCATCACCTGGCGGTTGCAGACCTGCACAAAGCCCTCGGCATTTGTGCGGTCGGGTGTCTGCTCATCGCGGAGCGTGGTCAGAAAGAGATGCGTGATGGGTTGCTGCTGCCAATGCCGCTCGAGTTCTGCCACGGCGGCCTCGGTCGAACCAGTTTCCCTGAGACGCACCACGGTCGCTCCGGTGGCGGTGATTCGTTCGCACAGCGCGTCGGCCAGCGGGTTTTCTCCCTGGATCGCCACGGCGCCTTTCCAAATGGGGAAGTCAGCGGGCTGTTGCGGCCACGGGCTCGGCACTGTGCGAAGTACGAACCGCATGCTTTCCGGATCGACTTCCGCCGGCTGCTTCAGATCTGACGAGGTCGGCGCAGGTGCTGGCGCTGCCGGGGCTTGTTTGGCTATGGGAGCCGGTGCGGTTCCGTTGGAGCGAAACGTCGCGGGATCGCCGGCGGGCGCTGTCGGCAGCAACGCTCCAATGTGCACGCGTTCGCGAACCGAGCCGCATTCAACAAGCAGGTCGCCGCGCGACGCATCGACCACGGCCAACAAGCGGAGCGACCCCCGCGACGGCATCCGCCCGAGCATGGTCAACAGTTCTCCGGCATCGCGCGGCTGTTGGGCGGAAGACAATTGAGCCTTGAGCCAGTTGAAACGTTCGACCGACGCGGCCGGAGCAGCCGTGCCGGACGAATGCAGCACGCTATGGTTCGCGGCGAACACGGCCTGCTCGGCAAACTGTTGGGTGAAGGACGAGCCGTTGTGTTCGGCGGCCGCCACTCGGTTTTGTCCCTGATGACTGAGGCAGGCCGTCCAGCCACGGGTCGCATGCGTATGCCGCAAACCCTCGGCCGCATGTTCCAACGTATCGTTGCGCTGCAGCAGTCCGTCGACCCTCACGGTCGAACTGGCTGCGCTGCCGTTCTGGGTGGCTACGGTGTCGATCAGCGTGCCTGTCGATGCGGCCAGGCCGTTTCCGTTCAGTCCGACCAGGCTGCCAATTACGCCGGCGAAGCTGACCGTGGCACAGGCCCACCCCTGCGACGGCTCGCGAACGAGCACCAGGGGTGTCAGCATTTCCGTGAGGGCCGGCGGCAGCGAAAGTTCACCCGCCAGCCCATGCAGCACCTGGATTTGCGTGCCAACGTGGGTGACCAGCGCCACCTGCGCGGCGCTGGCGGCGAAGTCGGGGAGCACGGCCAGATTCAGCGCCGCCAGGTTGCCCAGCGGCACTTCCACGGCGTCGGCCATCCCCCGCAGTTCTTCCCATTGGTTGGGGCTAAAGAACCGCTCGGGATTTTTGCGCGCCTCGGCCGGAATCGGCAATTCACTCCAATCGCCGTCGGTGAGATCAGCGACGCGCTTCAGGAGGGCTCGAATTTCCGTTTTTTTTTCCGCGCCCTGCTGGTAGCCGAGCTCATACGGCGTTCCGCTAACGTGCAGTACGTCGATCTGCGCCGAGGCGGAAGCTGAAACGCCGGCCGCGCCGTTCGACTCTGTTACAGCGGGAGCTGGCGCGGGAGCACTTGCCGCCGTTGAAACCGGCGCGCCTTCCTTGGTGGGCGCCTTGGCCAGAAACTCCACGATGTGCCGCAGCGTGGGAAAATCGTCGAGCGTCAGATCGTCGGTCGGCGTGACGTCGAAGTACTCCTGTAGTTCGCCGAACATCTGGGCCTTCTTGATGCTGTCGATGCCCAAGTCGGCTTCCAGGTCGGCGTCGAGTTCCACGACCTCCGGCGGATAGCCGGTTTGCTCGACGACGAAGTTGACGAGGAACTTTTCGAGTTCCGAGGTATCGACGGACGGTGCGGAGCCGGTGGCGGGCACGCTGGTCGCCGCGGCTGTCGGGTGGGGCTGCACGGCTGCCGGCGCGGCAGCGTGTTGCGGAGCGGGCGGCGCTTGCGCGGTCAGAGAAGGGGTGGCTGCGGTCGAAACCGGCGCGCCTTCCTTGGTGGGCGCCTTGGCCAGAAATTCCACGATGTGGCGTAGCGTGGGGAAATCATCGAGCGTCAGATCGTCGGTCGGCGTGACGTCGAAGTACTCCTGCAACTCACCAAACATCTGGGCCTTCTTGATGCTGTCGATGCCCAAGTCGGCTTCCAGGTCGGCGTCGAGTTCGACGACCTCCGGTGGATAACCGGTCTGATCGACGACGAAGTTAACCAGGAACTTCTCCAATTCCAACGTGTCGACCGCCGTCGTCTGCTGTGCCGCTGGTGGTGGCGACGGGGGCGATGGTGCCGCTTGCGGCTGGGCCTGCACGACAGGTGCCGGCGCTGGCGCCGGAGCGGGGATCGGGGCCGGAGTTTGAGCCACCGGCGCCGGTGCTGGAGACGGAGCCGGATTCGGCGGTGCCGCCGGCGGGGCAGCGCGGCTAGCGGCGGGTTTGGCACCTTTGTTGGCCGAAGCTCGCATCTTATCGCGGCGCCGGGACGTGGCGTCAAAGTGCCAAATCTGACCCTTGGCTAACGAGGCGGGTGGTGCCGCTGTCGGAGTGTTTTCTGCTCGCGGTCGATCCAATGCGCCGCAGCATTCCAAAAGCGCCTGCACGCGCACCAATTGCTCGATGCCGGGGCGCGACGGATTGTCGGCCGCGATGCCGGTCAGTTCGTGCGCGGGCAGAATGCGCCGGTTCAAACGGCTCAGCGCTTGCTGCGGACCCACTTCGACGAACACCGTGGGTGCCTGGCTCGCCAACTTGCGAATTAGATCGGCATAGCGAACCGGCGTCGTCAAATGGGCAACCAGGTTCTTGCCGATCTGTACTGGATCCGTCACCGCTTCGTTGTTTGCCACACTGTACGTGGCCACTCGCGGCATCGCGTACTTCTCAGCGGCAATGTGCCGGGCAAACAGGTCGGCGGCCTCGCGCATCAGGGGTGTGTGGAATGCGCTGGGAACTGCGAGTTTGCGGGTTTCGAACAACCCGGCTTGCAGCATTGGCTCGAGCTCGGCCAATGCGGCGAGCGTTCCCCCGACCACCGTTTGATCGGGGGCATTGTGATTGGCGACGTAGGCCGGGCCGTTCAGGCGCGGTGTCAGACTTTCGACGATCTCTGGCGTCGCCGTGGTGGCCAACATTCCGGTTTGACCGCCCGGCTGGGCGTCGATCGACTCGCAGCGGCGTCGCGTCACCCGAATCGCTTGTTCGAGATTCCAGGCACCAGCGGCCAACAGCGCCGGGTACTCACCGTAGCTATGCCCAGCGACGAGGTCGGGCTGAATGCCACGGTCGCGAAGTGCCGCAAGCACGAGCACATCGCCCAACAACATCGAAATTTGCGTTGTCCAGACATCCTTGCCCAGTGGCGACGCCTCATCCCAGGCGAGCTGAGCCCAGGTTGGAAATCCGAGCCGGGTCATCGTGGCGTCGATTTCGGCCTGCTGCCTGGCGACTGCCGGCACGTCGGCAACGAGTTGCCGCAGCATGCCTGTATACTGAGACCCCTGGCCAGGGAACAGGAAGGCAATTCGTGTGTCGGGATTGGCCTGTCGATAGAACACGCCTTGTTGTTCGAGGACGGTTTGAGCGGCCGGATTGTCCATCTGTTTGACGGCCGTGGCCAACCGAGTGTTGAGTGTGGCGGCACTGTCGGCAACGACGGCCAGGCGGAACGTGTCTGGTGCGAGGAATTTCCGCCGCGAAGAGGCCTGGAAGGCGGAGGCGTCCTGCTGAGCCGCCGTGAGCAAGGCACGCAACGTCGCTGGGTCGGCCGCGCCGAAGCGACAAATTTGCCAGCCGGCAGTTGGGGCGGCAGCGCTGGGCGCAGGTTGCGCTGCGGGGGCCGTCGTTGCAGGGGAGGGTGCGACAGCCGTTGCCGCCACGCTGGGGGCGGGAGCTTGCATCGCCGCAGGCCGTGGTCGGGCCGGTTCCACGGCAGGTGGCGTAGCCGACGCCGCAGTCGTCACCGGCGCGCCTTCCTTGGTGGGCGCTTTGGCGAGGAATTCGACGATGTGCCGGAGCGTTGGGAAATCATCCAGCGTCAGGTCGTCGGTCGGCGTAACATCGAAGTATTCTTGCAGCTCGCCGAACATTTGGGCCTTCTTGATACTGTCGATGCCCAGATCGGCTTCCAGGTCGGCGTCGAGTTCGACCACTTCCGGCGGATAGCCCGTTTGTTCGACGACGAAGTTGATCAGGAACTGCTCGAGCTCGGCCAGGTTCACCGATGCATCTTTGGCCGTTGCCGAGGTCGCCGGCTGCGCAACGGGCGCCGGAGCCCCTGGCTGCGCTATCGGCGCAGGTGCGGGCTGCGGAGGCGGTGCTATTTGAGACGCCGCGGCCGTCGTGGCGACGGGCGCGCCCTCCTTGGTCGGAGCTTTGGCGAGGAATTCGACGATGTGCCGCAGCGTGGGAAAATCATCGAGCGTCAGGTCGTCGGTTGGCGTGACGTCGAAGTACTCTTGCAACTCGCCGAACATCTGCGCCTTCTTGATACTGTCGATCCCCAGGTCGGCTTCGAGGTCGGCATCGAGCTCAACGACTTCCGGCGGGTAGCCCGTTTGTTCGACGACGAAGTTGATGAGGAATTTTTCCAACTCTCTCAGGTCGACCGTCGAAACGGCTTTCGCTGTTGCCGGTGCCGCGGCCGCTTGCGGAGTTGGAGTTCCAGCTTTCACTTCGACGCGACTGCCATACTCCAAGATTGCGTGGTAGGCCAAACCTCGGGAGCAGGTTCCGACGGCGGCCAATCGACGACCATCGGCCGTGGTCAGGTCGATTGCCGTCTTGGCGGTCGGCGCGGAAACAATGTTGCCGTGCTGGTTGACGAACGGCGCCGGCGATTGCATGCCAACCGGTGGGGGCAATTCGCCATGGCTGACTTCCAGAACGGCCTTTAATAGCGACACAAGCGATACGGCGCCTTGTGTATTGCCCAGCTGGCCGATTGCCGAACTGAGCATCAGCGGCTGCTGACGGCCGTCCTTGCCGTAGACGGTGGCCACGGCGCGCACTTCGTCGGCCGTCGCATCCTTGTCTCCCAAAGCATCGAGTTCCATCACGGCCACGTCGGACGATTTTGCATTTGGAGCGAACGATCGCTCCATGGCCAGTTCCAGCGCCTTGCCCCAGGAATTGTGATCGTGGGCACCGCCAACCCCGCGCAAGATTGCATGGACGTGGTCGCCGTCGCGCTTCGCATCGGCCAGTCGTTTGAGCAGTACGACAACGACACCTTCGCCCGGCACGCAACCCTGGGCATCGGCGTCAAGCGGTGATCGAGGTTGGCCTTGTGCCAGATCGCCACCCAGGGCCAGGCTCTCGTAGATGGGCCAACCCATGCGGCGCTGTCCGGCGGCGCAAATCATCAGGTCGCAATCGCCGGCCAGCAACATGTCGACGCTCGTCGACAGTGCGGCGAGTCCGGACGACTGTCCGGCGTCGATTGCCGCGGCTCCGCCCATCAGGTTCCAGGTCTTGCCGATCCGCGAGGCGAGTGAGCTGGTGCTGAAGCTTCCGGTTTCGTCAATGAGTGCGGGCCACTTCTTGAGCATCGCCGTGGCGTAGTCCTTGCCGGCCTGCCTGGCGTCTTCGACGGGGAGGCCGCGTTTGGTGAGCAGTGCTTCGATGTGCCGTTCGAGTTCGGGCAGACGTAGCCCAAGTTGCAATTGAAACGAGAAGTCGCCACCGAATTCCGTGCCCACTACCACGCCAACGTTTTCGCGGTTGAATGCCTTTTGGTCGTAGCCGGCGTCCTGCATCGCCTGATCCGTGGCTTCCAGCAGCATGAACTGCAGCGGGTCTGCCTGCTGCACTTGCTTGGGCGGAACCTTGTGACGCTTCCAGTCGTACTCGAATCCCGAGATAAAGCCGCCCACGAGCGAATTCGGTTCGGGCGTCGGGTGCGGCGCGCCTTTCATCGCCACCTCTGGGCGCCAGCGGTCGGCCGGCACGGGCGACTTGGGGTCGGTTCCGGCGGCCAGCAGATTCCAAAATGCCGCGGGGTTTTCGGCGCCCGGCAACACGCAACCCAAGCCGATCACGGCGATCGCCTGCTCGTCGGCCGACAGGTTTTGCATGGGTGGCCCGGGCACGGCGGCTGCCAGCGCGCGGCTGGATTCGAGGAATTCCTCGACCACGACGTGCATGTTCAGGCCGCCAATGCCGAATGCATTGCAACCGGCGCGGCGCGGTTTGCCGTCGGCCCGTTTGGGCCACGGTTGGGCCGTGGTCGGCACGTAGACCGGAGAGTTGGCCCAGTCGATGTTGGTATTGAGCTGGTTGATGTTGATGGCCGGCGCGACGGTCTCGTTGTTGATCGCGAGCACGGCCTTGATCACGCCGGCAATCCCGGCCGTTTCTAGCGTATGGCCGATGTTTGCCTTGACGCTGGTGATCGGAATCTTTTTGCCCGGCGGAAAATGTTTGCCCAGGATGTCTTTCAGTGTGTTCAGTTCGGTGGCATCGCCAAGTTTGGTCGCCGTGGCGTGCGCTTCGATATAGTCCAAATCGCCAACGTCGAGTCCCTCACGGTACGCCCGCTCCATGGCCTTGGTCTGGCCTTCCTTGCGAGGGGCCCAAAGACTTTTGCCTTTCCCGTCCGAGGAGACACCCAAACCGCGGACGACGGCCCAGATCCGGTCGCCATCGTCGAGCGCCCGCTTGAGCGTTTTCATGACCACGGCCACGTAGCCTTCGCCGCAGATCAGGCCGTCGGCCTCTGAGTCGAAGGGACGCGTGCCGGTGGCGCTCATGGCCCGAGCGTTCGAAAACAGCACGAGCGAATCGCTCTTGCAGTCCGATGCGCCGCCGACGATTGCCATGTCAACTCGGCCGAGTTGCAGCGCGCAGCGCCCAACAGCATTGCCTGTAGCGACGAGGCACACGCCGAGTTGATTGCCACGTAGGGACCGTTCAGGCCGAAGGCCTTGTTGATCGTGCCAGCTACCAGGCTGGCCGAAACGTCCGGTGTTTCCACCGTGGGATGTGGTAGTGATGCACGAACGCGCTCAACGAGTTCGCGAATCAGGGCTTCCTGTTCGGCCGGGGGCAGCTGACGGAACGCGGGCGTTTCGCGCAGGAACTCGGCCGCTTCCTGCATGCAACTCGAATAGGTTTGATCGCCGGCGAGTGTGCTGCCCTGAGCGTGGCCGACGTAGACGCCCGTGTTGCGCAGCGGCACGTTGAACGGGTCGATGCCGGCATGTCGCAGGGCCGAAGCGGCGACGTCGCACATCAGGAGGTGGGCGATGTCGACGCTGGCGGCCAGCTTGGGGTCGATTGGTAGTCGGTTGAAGTCGACCGTACGGCTGTTGATGATCGCGCCGAGCTTCGAATAGGTCTTGCCGCGAACGCCGACTTCAGGATCGAAGTACATGTCCTGATCAAGGCGATCGGGGGGCAACTCCACCACGGCGTGACGCCCTTCGACGAGCATCCGCCAATATTGATCGAGATTGTCGGCGCCCGGTAGGCGGCAAGCCATGCCTACAATGGCCAGCGGAGTTTGATGCGGAGAGTAGCGATCGGCCATGTTGGTGATTCACTTCGTGTGTCTGATTGCGGTTTGAATTCACCTCCCTGGTTGCGGCGATAGTACCGCGGACGCTTTCCCTCCCTGGGCTAGTTTGTCTTGAAACGCGTGCGCCGCCCGGCAAGGTCTGCCGGGCGGGTGACGGCCGTGCCCAACAAGGCGTGGTCGACCGCCTGACGACGCGTCTGAGCTATGCTTTCATCGCTTGGGCATTTATGGCTTGGACGGTCCGATGGTCACCGGTTCGAGAAGATACGACTTGCTCAAGCGCGCTCTTCAATTCTCCGAGCCGTTGGCTGGGGCCTTGGACCACCAGGCGGCCGGAGTTGATCGATTCGTCAACCGACAGTTCCCTCGCCAACAGCGAACGAAACGTGGCGGAGTTCAAATGAAAACCGGCCGCGCTCGCGGTCGGCAGCCCACGCTCGGCCGCCGAAACGAGGCCGCCGGCCAGATGCAATTGCCACTGGCCCCCGCCCGGACCGGTGACCTGCAAACCAACTTGAGACGCATTCGTCGGGCGCGATGCCCCAAGTAATTCACCCAACTGCTCAGCGACGTCGCAGGCCACTGCAGGTTTCTCGTGGCGCGGAGCGATGAAATTCCGCTCCACCGGATAACGCGAAATCTTCATTAGCACGTCGTACGTCATTCGCGGACACGGCAGGTGGGGCAATGCCCTGCGGGTGTTCGTCAGGTCGAACTTTGGATCGTCGCGCCAATGCGACTGGTAGATCGTCATGTATTCGTAGAACATCCCCTCCAGGGCTTGCAACTCCTGTTCGGAGATCGTCGTGGCCAGCGGCTTTGGATAGTAGCGCTCGATGGCTTCCGCGATCACCCGCTGGATCTCGACCACGGGCACCGGCTCGGAATTGGCCAAGTGGTAGGTCTGGCCGTGGTGCTCCGGATGCGTCACGAGATACACGATGGCCGCCGACAACCAATCGACCGGCACGAGATTCTTGCCTTCGTGACCCTGCAAGCCCAGCTTGGCGAAAAACCGCTCGTCCATCTGGCGCACCGGCACGCGGCCCGCCATCGCATGAGCCAGTTGCAGTGGCAAGTAGAAGCCGTGGAAACTGGTGACATAGCCCGACTTCGAGTCGCCGACCACGCTGGCGGGACGATAGAACGATCTTTGATCAAGGAAGTCAGCCGAGCGAATAAGCTTTTCGGCCGCTAGCTTGCTCTGCTCGTAGACATTGCCGAGCGTCTGGCCTACGTCGATGTCGCTTTCGAGAATCTTGCCCTGCCGCAGGCCGCAGATGTAGGCGGTTGACACCTGGTGAAAGTGTCGGATTCCGCTCGTGCGGCACAACTCGAGCAGATGCTTCGTGCCTTCGACGTTCGTGCGGAACGGCTCGCCGCGCTTATCTTCGCGAAACGTCATGCTGGCGGCGCAACTCAAGATCCGGTCGCAGTGTGTCGCCACCCAGCGTCGCTGGGCCTCGTCGGGTACGACCTCCTCCAGGCACAGGTCGCCCCCGATGACCACGGGTCGGGGCAGCGCCGCCCTGCCTGCTGTTCCCAGTGGCCCATGATGCCCTCGAGTGTGGCGGCGCCCTTGCCGGGGCGAACCATGGCGGCCACCGGAACGTCGGCTGCCAGCAAGTCTCTTAGCAAATGGCGGCCAACGAGACCTGTCGAACCTGTCAGCAGGAGGTAGGACATAAACGGAGATTCTCTATTGCCGGAGTATTCGATTTTGATACGTCGTACCGCCTTCCAGCAGCAAGGCTTGCAGGCGGGAGGCAGGCGGCGTAAGCCCCGATTCTACAAGTGGGTTTTGACAACGTCAACATGGCGTAAATGAGTAAACTGCGGGTATTGGATTGGGTGTTCTGGACAGGCAGGTTTTGCGGATTCCGCAACCGTTACCGCCCACCGAACTAGGCCCTCGGGTGAGCCTCGATGGGGACGAACTCGCGCTTCGGATCGCGCACGACCCGGCTGGCACTCACACGCGGATCGTGATTCCACATGATCCACCACTGCTCGTCCACGGCCCGGGCCAACAACTCGGGTTTGCGGCGACGCGTGTCGAGCGGATAGGTGTCGTAGGCCAGGTGCCACATTCGTCGCAGGTGGACGGTCGAGGGGCAGATGTCTCCGAGATAGGCCGCTGTTTGGCCCCCCGACTCGAAAAACAGCGCCATGTGGCCGCGCGTATGACCGCCAGTGACCTCACCGCGCAAGCCCGGCACGATTTCCTGCCGGTCTTCGACGACCAGCATTAGTCCCGCTTCGTAGAGTGGCAGAATGTCTTCCATCGGATACGCCGTTTCGAGTTCCGGCGAACCGGAGGTTGCGTCTTCCCACTCGGTGCGGCCGACGATATGGCGGGCCCGCGGAAAGATTGGCACACGCCGACCAGCCGAATCAAATTCCGTGGCACCGCAGACATGATCGAAGTGCAAGTGACTGAAAACGACGGTGTCAATTTCGTCGGGTGCCACGCCGAGTTCGGCCAGACCCTTCAGTAGCGGCGCTCCTTCTTCCATTGCGTAGAACCGCCGGTCGAGGGGCGCGAATTTGCCACCGTAACCGGTATCAATCAGCACCGTGTGCGTTCCATCGCGGGCCAACACGCAGTTGTTGGCGCACTGGATGCGATTGATCTCATCGGGCGGCGCGACGGTTTTCCAGATGGTTCGCGGCACGACGCCAAACATGACGCCGCCGTCCAATCGAAACAGGCCGCCGTTGATCGTGTCGAGTTGCCAATTGCCCAATTGCATGTCGACTCCCGGGCTACGGCAACTGCTCGCGAAGGATCTTTCCGGCAGCCGAGCGTGGTAGGGCGTCGAGCGGCAGAATCCGCTCCGGCCGTTTGTAGTAGACGAGATTTCGTTCGCAGTGGGCGCGGATGACCTGCACGTCCAATCCATTATCGACGACGACCGCCGCCTTGATGTACTGCCCCCCGCTCTTACGCGTTCCGGCATACACCTTGACTTCGACGACTCCCGGAATCGCCGCGATAACTTCCTCGACTTCCGAGGGAATGACTTTCAGTCCTTCGACGTTGATGACCTCGGCTTCGCGCCCCAACAGGTGAATGAAACCCGAATCGTCGAGCCGCGCCAAATCGCCCGTCTCGAACCAGCCATCGGTCAGCATGGACGCATCGATGCCGTCAGTCCCCAGGTAACCGGCCATCATGGAACTCGATCGGATAAATAGTCTGCCGACGCCGGGCTGCGAATCGGCATGGGCCGGGTGGGGGCGAACCTGGACTTCGACGCCTTCCATCGGCGGGCCGACGCAGCTGCCGGCGATCTGCAGCTCGCCCGGGGGAGCGACCGTGATGCCGCCGGTTTCCGTCGTGCCGTAGAGCGGCCGGACCCTCAGGCCCGACTTCCCGTGAAAACGTTCGGCCGTTCGCTCGGACAGCGGGGAGCCGGCGGATAACACGGTCCGCGCGGCACCGCGCAGGCGATCTCCGGCCCCGAATAGCAGCACGTCAAGCATCGCCGGGACGGCGGGCAGAATCGTGACCGCATGATCGCCGACCGCTTGAAAGACCTTACTCGCCTGGAAGCCGCGCATCGAGACGATCGACGCGCCACTTAGTAATGGCACCATGACGCACATCCCATACGCGTAGGCGTGGCACATCGGCGCGATGGCCATGATGGTATCGTCGGCGGTAATGCCGATTGTTTCGATGTAATGCCGGGCCTCTTCTGTCGCGGCGAGCCCTGGCCGCACGGCAACTTTGGGAACTCCCGTCGTGCCCGATGTGGGATGAAGTGGCACTCCGGCCAGTTCGACGTAGCCACCGTTGAAGCCCGATAAGCCAGGATCGATTTTACCCGCGCCAAGTCGCAGCCACTCGCCGGCTGACAGGGCAGCAATTGGCAAGCCCGCGGCTTCAAGATCCGCGAGCGGGCATTCATCGCTGAGAACCAGATGCGCGCCATACCGCAGTGCCGTCCGTTTCAGCTCCGCGGCCGGTGTTTTCGCATGCACCAGCAGTGGCGATCCGCCGACAGCTAAAACCGAAAGCAGCGTGACCACGAACTGGGGGCCATTTCCGACCGAGACAACCACCCGCTCGCCAGGAGATAGCCCGAGCGAACTGAGGCGTTCGGCGAGTTGGAAACGCGCGGCATGGAAATCGGCCGCGTCGACGACGAGCCCGGCATCGAGATCGACAAACGTGCCCCGATACCTTTCGGCTGCGTCCAGGATCGGTTGTGGCGACAGGTCCATGCTCTCAGGCCAACAGCACGGCGCGAGCACCGTCCTCGATCCGATCCAGGACACTGGCGATGTCGGCATGCGAGTGCGCGGTGGAGAGGAACATCGGCTCGAATTGGTTCGGGTGAAAGTACACGCCCGATCGTTGCAACTGATGCTGGAAGCGGATGAACTTGTCGAAGTCGCAACTCGCGCGCACTTCGCGGTAGTTCGTCAGCGGGCCGACGTCTTCATGGGTCAACAGCATCGAGATCATCGGGCCCACATATTGTACCTGATGCGGGATTCCCAACCGATTGAAAATCTCGTCCACTCCCGTCGCCAAGGCAGTCGAAATGCTTTCCAGATGAGCATAAATTGCCTCGCCGTCGCGGTGCATTTCGTCCAGCACGGCGTCGGCGGCGGCCATCACCAGGGTATTGCCCGAATAAACGCCGCCGTGGAACAGCTTGCCCTCCGCAATGCACTGCATGATCTCACGCGTGCTGCCCAGGGCTGAAATGGGGAACCCGCCTCCCATGGCCTTGCTGAGAATCGTGATGTCGGCCTCAACGCCGAATCGCTCCTGAGCTCCCCCCGCGGCCACCCGCATGCCCGTAATCACCTCGTCGAAGATCAACAAGGATTCGTGCTCCTTGGTCAACGCGCGGGCGATGTCCAAAAAGTCAGGGTTTGGCGGAACAACGCCACCGTTGCCCATGACCGGTTCCATGATGACCGCTGCTACTTGACCGGCGTGGTCGTTGAGACACTGCTCCAGCGCCTCGGGGGAGTTCCAGCGACAGACCAACACGTCGCGCGGCGCTCCGTTCATGCCCAACGTACCCGGCAAGGCCGGCCCATAGGGCCCCGAGGGTAGTTCATCGAGCGGTGCATGGTAGCGATGGAAGATGTTGTCGCTCGAGCCGTGGTAATGGCCCTCAAATGCGATCACGTATTTCTTACTCGTGAACGTTCGCGCCAACCGCAGCGCCGCCACGATGGCCTCGGTACCCGTGCTTGAAAACCTCAGCAAGTCGATGTGCGGAAATAGCCGCTTGACCTTCTCGGCCACCCGCACAGAGACCTCGGCCGGGAAGCCGAGCTGCGAGCCACTCTCAGTGATTTGACGCACGACGGCATCTACGATTGCCGGCGGTCGGTGCCCGAAGATCAGCGGCCCATAGGCCATGTTCAGGTCGACGTACTCTTGCCCATCGACATCCCAGATCCGCGAGCCTTCGCCGCGAGTAGCGACCAGCGGCAGATGGTACGGCAGGACACGCATCGTGCTGTTGTCTCCACCGGCGATACTTTGCCGAGCACGTGCTAGCAGTCGCTCGGAACCGGTGGTGGTCGTCTCTAACACTTTTCCGTTCGATAGCTGGGTCATCTACAACTGCCTAAACCGTTGGAGGTAGCCAAAAGTTTCAAAGTCAATTGGATCGATGCATTTACGCCATTTGTCGCATCGCCCGCATCTTTACATCAAGCGGCCATTATCTTCTCACTTTGGAGAGTGTCAAGCCGCGGCGATTGTGGGTGTCTGGCGAACCAGTCAAACTTTAACGGCAACTTTTGGGCCCAAATCGAAGGAATTCGGACGTGCATCCAGAGTTTCCAGCACTTCCGCTGTCAAATCGGGCAGGCCAAGGCGAGTCTAGAGAGACTGCTGCCGAAGTTACACAATCCCTACAGTCCGTCGCATCGGCCGGGGTAGTTTGGGCAACTATAAGTGAGCGAGAACTACTCGTACGCAATGGCTGATAGCACGTTAAGACGCGTCGCCCAGACGCATGGTCTCCAGGCAGCCGCAAGCGCAATCAGCAAGCAGCCCCCCGCATTTGCCGCCAACAGCCAACCATGCAGCTGAAGCGGGATGGAACGACCTAGTACCGGTTCATTGCAGTAGTGAATCACAATGGCCGTGGTAATTCCGCCCAGTGTTCCCATCAGCGCTCCCAGCAGGCCGAGCAACAGCGATTCGCAAAAGACGAGACGCCTCGTTTGGCCGGGCGTCATGCCGATGATGCGGAGAAGTCCCAGTTCGCGCGTCTGTTCGAGCACGTTGAGCGTCAGCGTGTTACTCACGGCGACACCTCCCACGAGAAAACCGACCGCCAACAGGCCCCATAGCGCGGCCACCACGCCATCGATCAACGTGTCGAGTTGATGGCGCATTTCGGCAAACGACTGTACGACAATACCCTGGCCGTCGAAGCGTTTTTCAAGTGTGGCGGCTAGCTCATCGCTCGACGTGTCCGGTCTTGCCTGCACGATCATGAAACTGGCCGCACCGAGCGGGAACAACTTTTCGGCCGCCGCTTGGTCGAGGTAAACGACGCGGCCGCCAAGCATGTAGTCATTCACCAAAGCGGCAACCCGCAACGAGAATACCCGGCCTTGGATTTCTAGGCGCAATTGGTCGCCGGGCGCGAGCCCAATTTTTTTTGCCATGACGCCACACAGTGCAACTTCGCCGGCCTTGAGCTTCGCTCGCAGTTCCGTCTCCGCCGACGGAGAGAGTATCCAGGGAAGTTCAACCTCGGGATCAAAATTGCGCACCACGCACATGCCTGGCTGCCCTTCCGCCTTGGCCGACAGCAGGCGTATTTCGACAATCCGTTGGACACCCGGCTGTTCGGCCAGTTGCGATCCTAAGCCAGGACCTGGCGCGGCGGTTGTTTCCTCGGAGGCGGCCGAATTCGTCAGAAACACGTCGCCCGAGAGCGACCGCCGATACCAACCGCGAACGTCGTCGACGTTGTTGATGATCGCGGTGCCCAATCCGAGGCCGGATGAAAGCGCCACGACTAACACTCCCACAGTCAGGCCGGTGCGAGTTGAGCGGGCCAACAGTTGATCGGCGGCCAGTTCTCCTTCGGTTCGCAACCATGGCGAAAGCCCCCAGCCCGCGGCTCGCACCACCGGTTTGACGACGGCGGGAATCACCGTAATAAAGGCCACGAGCATCAACAAACCCGACGGAATTGCCGCCTCGGGAGGAAGTCGCCCTTGGACGACCAGGAGCACCAACGTGACGGCGACAGACCAGGACAACACGCCCAGGCCCGCGGCCCACAAGGGGAAGTGCTCGGCGCGCCGAAGTTCCGTTTCTCCCATGGCTTCGCTGGCCGACACGCGGCGGGCTTGCAGTGCCGGGACCAGCGCGGCTAGCGCGGCGACGGCGGGCCCCAAGACCAAGACGAAGATAATCACGCCAAAGGGCGTCTCGGCGGTCATGGCTTCGATTCCGAGTAGCGCGGCCATGGCGTGTTCCAGGCCGCGCCCCACGACGAAGCCGAGCGGGACGCCGACCATCGCGCCGATGGCCCCCAGACAGAGACCTTCGAGTAGATGTAGTCCGACCAGTTGCCTTCGAGTTGCACCAAGCACGCGGACAACGGCAAAATCGCGACGCCGTTCGCTAAAATTCAAACGTAACGTGTTCAAGATAATGAACGCGGCCATCGCCATCGATAGCGCCCCGGCCAGCCTCAATGCCAGTTCGGTGGAGCGCAACGTTGTGTCGATCATCTCCGTCGGTGTTGACGGGGCTTGCACCGTTAACGCGTCAGGAAGCCGCCCGGCCACGGCGTCCAGAACTTCCTGGCGGTCATCCGGTGAGTGAAGCAACACACGGAGGCGGTCAAGCTGACCGGTGAGCCCGAAGTAGCTTTGCACGTCCGTCAGCGGCATGACGAGGCCCGCCCCCGGCGCATAGGCTGCCAAAGCTCCGGCGTCGGCGATTCCGACGATTGTGGCCGAGCGCGGTCCCCGTCGCGTGATCACGGTGACACGATCTTGGAGCCCCGCCCCGATGCTCTTGGCCACTGAGGACGAGAGTATTGCCTGGCCTTCCCGATCGCACGCGCGGCCTTCGGCCACCGCGAGCGTCTTCCACGCCGTCTTGTTCGACACCGGCAGGCCCGCGAGCACCGTGCGAAATCGCTTGCCATTGACCCTGGCCATGGTGGCCCTGGCCACGACGGGAACGACGCTCTGGACGCCTGGCAATTGCGAGAGATTTGGCGCGTGAGACGACTCGAATCGGCCGCCTGACGCAGAAACGACTTCGACCGCCGGATATTTGTCGACGACACGCGTCAGTTCGCGCATTCCACGCCGCACGCTCGATTGCGCGAGGGCCGTGCCCAGCACGGCGGCAATGGCGATCGTCACGCTCGCTGCCGATAAAATGGTGCGTCCCGGACGCTGCCGCCAGCCGCGCGCAATGAGGAATAGCAGGTTCATCGCGTTTCGCCCCACGTGGGCAGACTCGCTGCTTGATCGGCACCAGGAAGGTCGGCAGCGTCCTGGATGCGGCCGTCGTGCATAACCAGCACGCGGCTGGCCTGCCGGGCCATGTTTGGGTCGTGCGTGACCATTACGATCGTCTGTCCTTGACGAGCACAATCGACCAAGAGCTCCAGGATGCGATGGGCCGTGTGGCTATCGAGCGCCCCGGTCGGTTCGTCGGCCATGATCACCGCGGGATTGATTACCAACGCCCGGGCAATGGCCACTCGCTGTTGTTCACCGCCGGACATTTCATGGGGGTAATGAGCCGACCGATGGGCGATGTCCACGCGTTCCAAACAACTCGCCGCTCGAGCATGTGCGATATTGCGGCCGATGCCATCGATGCGCAGCGGAAGCGCCACGTTTTCCACTGCCGAAAGTGTGGGCAGCAAATTGATCCGCTGAAATACGAAGCCGAGGCGACGCCGACGAAGAATGCTGCGAGCCGTGTCGTCCAGGCCCCCTAAGTCCTTGCCGTCGAGCAACACCTTGCCCGAGGTCGGCGGATCGATGCCACCGAGCACATGCAGCAGCGTGCTCTTGCCGCAGCCCGAAGGCCCCATCACCGCCAGAAATTCGCCGAGTTCAACGGCCGCGTCCACCTGACGCAGTGCCTGAACCTTGACCGATCCGGTCCCATATTCCTTCGAAACGTTCTTGGCGACGAGTAGCGACATGGGGGAACCGGAGAGGTGGTCGGGCAAAACGTAGGGGCGTGGACAATGGCCCCGTCATCTTATGCGCCGGCCAATGCGGGACGGGCATTTGCTGGGTGCCTTCTTGGCCGATTCGCACCTGGACGCGGCAGTTTAACGCAGATTTCCTAAATCTCCCATCATACATTAAACTGCAATCTTGGCTCTGGGCAAGTAACCTCCCAACGTACCGCCGGTTTGCGGCACGCGAATGGGCCACGAGACAGGGGCTGAGGAAGCGGGTTTTTTGATGAGCAAGGTGCATTTCGGGTTTGTCCTGGCAATATTTCTTGCGAGCGCGGTTGCCCGGGGCGATGGAATTGCCAGTCTCGTCGAGCGCGTGCCAAGTTCGGCCTGCCTGGCGCTTGTGAGCGGCGACATCGGGCAGACCTGCCAGGAGTTTCAGCGAACGCGGATTGGCCAAACGCTTACCGGTTTGGACTTCCAGCCGTTAATTGCCGAATTGCGGCGGCGGCAATTGGGTGGGCCGCTTAACTTGCGCCCGTGGTTGGATTCGATTGGGCCGAACTCGAATCGCTGCATGACGCAGGCGGTTTGTTCGTATTTCCGTTGGACGGCGACAAACTGGGAATGGCTTGGATATTCATTGGAACGGGCTCGGATACTCAGGGACCGCTCACCGCGGCCGCGAAGTACTTTGGTGAGCAAGGCTTTCGTAGCAAAACCGAAAAGCAGTCGGGGGCGACCCTGACAACTTTGACTCCACCCGCGGACAGGAATGACGAGTCTCCTCGAGTCTTGTTTGCCGCACCAGGAATTTATGGCGTGGCCAATTCTCCCGCCGCGGCTGACGCACTGCTGCACGTGACGCGCGACAATTCGTTGGGCGACGTTCCCAGTTGGCAGCAAATGGTTGTTGCGGGCACCGATGTCGCGTCACTACCAGGCGATGTGCGGCTGTTGATTCGACCCATGGAACTTTGGGAACTGGTAAGCACGTCGAAACCCGAATCGAACGCGCCCCCGAGCACGACCGAAGAGGGAGCCTCGGAGAAAACGACCACCGATCCAATGGCCTCCAGCCGTCAAGTCGGTTTCGATGCGATCCAGGCCTTGGCCGGGCGGATTTCCTTCACGGCGAGTAGCCAGCGGGATTGGGAAATCGCAGTCCGCATGGAAGTTCCCCCCCCCTACGAGAAAGCGCTCCGGATGCTCGACATGCCGCCCGGTCCAATGCCGGAACTGCCGGAATATATCGCTGCCGATATCACCAGCGTCACTTTCTGGCGATGGAATTTTTCGCAGGCCATGAAAGGATTCGGCAACTTGTTCGACGAAGCCAATGAACCGGGGCCGGACGGGGTCGGATTGTTCGAGGATATGCTCGACGGCCTTCGTGATGATCCCGAGGGCGTGCAGGTGGACCTTCGTCGCGAGGTTTTTGAACAACTTGGGCCCGAGATTCTGAACATCACCGATCGTCAGGGACCAAAAACGGAAATTCTGCCCCACGGCGACCGCACGCTGTACGTGGCCCAGGTTCGCGACGTGCCGATCGTAGCCGGCGCACTCACGCGGTTTTACAAGGGCGACGATCGCGTCCGCCACGAACGAAAAGGGGGATACGACATTTGGACGGTGCCAGAAGGAGCATCGCTGTTTGTCGAAGGAGAAAGCGACTCGGTCGTTAGCGTTCGGGCGCTAGCCCTGGGAGAAGGTCGAATGCTGTTTGGCACGGACGAGGGACTCTTGCGTTCGACACTGGCCGGAGGTCCACGGAGTGAACTTTTGAAAGACCAGACCGCCTGGTCCGGAATGTGGAAATCGATGAGGGACCGCGCCGGTGCCGCGGGTGCCTTGTGGGCAATGGCGAGGCTCGACGACGTCTTGGCGCCATCGTATGCTCAGGCCACGTCGGAACCACCGAACGACGAGGACGACGGCTCGCAAGGTGGACCGCTGTCGGGCTTGTGGAGAATACTGTTGTTTGGAGACGCCTCGCAGAACGCGAACGTGCCCACCTCGGCCGCGCCGGCATTCGATCGATTGCGACCGTCGTTGCCGCCGGCAAGCATCACATTTTCGCCGGACGGCGAGAGTTGGAACGTCACGATTACGCCTTGCGCCGCGAGGAATAGGTTTCCAGTATGGCTCGATTTTTTTCCACCGTCGCGCTACTGTTTTTGTTGACAGTCACGACCCTCCCAGCGGCCAGTGGGCAAGTCGACACTCCTGCAGCCTTCGAAGCGCGACAGGCGCTGCGGGAGGTGCGAAATCGCTACGATAGCCATGCCGACTGGAATGCCTGGGCCGCTGCGTTGAACCTGCCCGACGTGCAGTACGAGCTACTCGCGGGCGAGCGCGGCGAGCCCGAGGTGATGTCCGCGGCGGTCGTCGAACTGCTGTCAGGACGCGTGTCGGAATATAGTGAGCCGCCGTTCGCGCGGCTGGCAAAAGCGCTGGATGAACGAGCCCAAGAGCTCATCGTGTCACCGCAGTCAGAGTGGCCAAGCGAATGCGTGCGCTTGGCGGAGGAGTACGAGCCGAGCACCGTCGAAGGTCTCGAGGCGGCTCGCGAAAAATGGCAACGGCAACTCGACCAGTTTGAACAAGTCTTGCCATCGGTGCGCGACCCCGACAGCCAGTGGGGAACTTTCTTGTTTTGGCCGGAATCGCGGGCACTGGCGTCTCCAGCTTCCGGCGTGAAGCCAGTCGGAGAATTGCTCGATCGTCTGGAAACGCGCTGGCAGTCGGCCCCGGCCGTCTGGGACGACGAAACGCTTTACGAGGCCTCATTGGCAGCTCGAACGTACATCCGCTTGTTGCGAGGGTATCTGGCGGGTGAAACCCGCCAGCAACATGCCGCCGCCTGGCGAGAACTCGGCGAACTACTGGTAGCCATGGCGACTGAGACGTCGGATACATCGCGCGTCGCCGCCGCGGTTTCGCAACGCGAACGGCTAGGTGAGGCCTCGCGTCTGACGGCCTCGATTCGCAAAGAATTTTCGCGACCGAACCTGGAGGTGCAAATCGACGCCGAGTGGCTTCAATCGCAATTCAAGCAAGAGATCGACGAACCGTATCAGGTTAACGACGTTTTCGCGGGCACTCGTAGCGTTGGAAGCGGTCGGTTGGTGGGTACGATGCGCGCGGAGATCTTGCCGTCGAGCGCCGTCGGGCGTTGGTTGCTTAAGTTTGGCGGCACGTCGACGGCCCGCACCAGTGGAAGTCAGGACCGGGTTCGCGTGGTGAGTCGAGCCACGACGCGTTTGGCGGCGACCCAGCCGTTTCGGCTTGACGCACGCGGCTTGGAGCCAGGGGTGGCGACCGCCGGCGCAAAGACCGACATCGTATACGAAAGCATCGACTCTCCCGGCTTGCCACGTCGACGCAGCCAGGCGGTCAGTGAGACGTACGCCCGTCGGCCACAGGCCGAGCGCGAAAGCGCATCGTATGCTCGCGGTTCAATTCTGGGACGGGTCAAAGAGGAAGCCAATAAAGTGGCCAAGGACTTTAACGCTTCCTATTACAAGCAGTTGCGTGACCCGCGGATCCGATCGCTACGCCCGAGCCCAGAGATTCGCATCCGTTTTGCCGACGGGCGTCTGCGTTGGCAAGGTTTACTCGAGGGACAGCGGACGTTCGGTGCGCCTACGCCGCCGCCGCCTTCTCCAGGTGACGCCCAAGTCGTCTTCAACATCGCTGCCTCGGCCCTTGAAGAGCAGGCAATTGTCGGTTTGGCAGGGCGCGAACTGACGGGAGCCGAGTTACTCGAGAAAATGGGGCGCACGTCGGAAGAGGGCGAATCGGAGAGCAAAGACTCGTTCAACGTCGCTTTCGCCGAAGATCCTTGCGACTTTCGATTCGAGGAGGGGCTCGTACGCGTGCGGTTGTACGTCACGAAGTTTGACTCGGCCGACGTTCAATACCCGGCGATGACGGTTGATGTCTCGTATCGGCCCGAGGCGCGCGACGGGCGCATGGTGTTTCTGCGGGAGGGACGCGTGCGGGTCAGGCCGCTGGCGTCGGGCGACGGTAACGCTCCCGTAGTCAGTGGTCGGCAGCAGACGCTTCGTTTGGCGGTTGAACGAAAACTGGCCAAGGTGCTCACACCAGAACTCGAAGGCACGGACATCCGTTTGCCGCTGACGGGAGACGAGCAAACGACACTTCGGGTTGAAAGCGTTCAACTCGTCGGTGCGTGGTTGCAACTCGGCCTGGTTCCGCAGCCGGCGTCGAAGTCCTGAGCTTTCGCGGTCGCTTGGGCCATCACCTGTCCAAACGACGGCCCAAGTCGCCGTGGCGCATCAGCCGGGAGCAGACCGGCAGTAAAGCCAAAAGACGGCGGAATTTGCGCATCCGTGCAATGATTGACTAACTTTGTTCGGTGGTGCTAGTATGGGTTGACTGACTGGTCAGTCCGTCGGGCTGACGTACTTCGAAAACTGCCTACCGAATGCCGTGCCGTGGCGCCGTCTCCGGAAAAACAGACTGTTGAATGCGATGAGCGGCTAGCTGGCCGCCGCGAAGAAATCCTGGTCCAGGCCGCGCGGCTGTTTGCCGAGCATGGCTACTCCAATTGTGATACGCAGTTGCTCGCCGAGACGATCGGCGTCGGGAAGGGAACGGTTTATCGGTACTTTCCCAGCAAGCGAGCCCTGTTTCTGGCGGCGGCCGATCGTGTGATGCGAATGCTTCGCGAGCACATCGAAACCAGCATCGGCGATGAGACCGACTCGTTCCAACGCATCCGCGGCGGCATTCTTGCCTTTCTTGATTTCTTCGCCGAACATCCCGCTTTTGTCGAACTCTTGATGCAGGAGCGGGCTCAATTCAAAGACCGTACGCGCCCCACGTTCATGGAGCATCGCGAGCTCAACATCGAACGCTGGCGAGCCATTTATCGAGGGCTGATTGCCGACGGGCAGGTTCGTGGCATGCCGGTCGAGCGGATCACCGACGTGGTCGGTAACCTGCTCTACGGAACTATTTTTACCAACTATTTCAGCGGTCAAACCAAGTCCCCGGAGGCGCAGGCCGAAGACATTCTCGACGTGGTTTTTAACGGCATCCTCACCGACTCAGTCCGATTTAAACAGAACTGCCAGTCGGTTGAGTGCGATGCCTCGACCGCGAACCGAAAGGCAAACTCGGGGCTCCTGCCCGAGGAGGATTCTCGCTCGTGATGATCGCCGTTCGACAAGTCTGTGGGCTACTGTTGCTGCTCTTGGCCGCGACCCACGTTGGTTGCGCCAAGAGCGGCGTGCCGGCCAAGGCCGAAATCGGGCCCCCAGGTCCGCCCGCGGCGCCGGAAGTTCTCGTTGCATTACCGCATGCCGGCGAAGTGACTGACTATGAGGATTTCACGGGTCGCACCGTGGCCGACAAGACGATCGACGTGCGTGCTCGAGTTACCGGCTACATCGACAAGGTCAACTTTGAACACATGGAGGGCCGCGACGTCGAAGAAGGGATGGTGATGTTCGAAATTGATCCGCGCCTCTACAAGGCCGAGGTCGCTCGTGCCGAAGCAAATTTATTGCAAGCGGCCACTCGACTGAAACGCATCGAGCTCGATTACGATCGGGCCCGCAAGACAGTCGCGACTCGCACGATTACCCAAGAGCAGTTCGACCAGGTGGCCGGCGATCGGGCGGAAGCCAAGGCGCAGGTCGAGATCATGCAGGCCAATTTAGACCTCGCAAAGTTGAACCTGAGTTATTGCGAGGTCAAGGCACCGATTAGTGGCCGCGTTAGTCGCACGCAACTCGACCAGGGAAACCTGGTGCGGGCGGACGAAACCGTGCTGGCCACGATCGTCTCGATGGAGCCCATGGATGCCTACTTCGAGCTCGACGAACGAACGCTGCTGCGACTGCGAAGATCTTCCGAGCAGCAGGGCGCGATCAATACCCGCAATGAACGGAGCGTGCCGGTCAAGATGGCCCTGGCTGACGAGGACGGATATCCGCACGACGGTGTCGTGAACTACTTTGACAATCAACTCGACCCAAGCACCGGCACGTTGCAGGCCCGCGGCGTATTCAGCAACGCCGATCGGATGCTGTCGCCGGGTATGTTTGTGCGCGTGCGCTTGCCGATCGGCGAGCCGTATCGCGCGTTGCTGCTCCCCGAGCAAGCCTTGGGGACGGACCAGGGACAGAAGTTTGTGTACGTCGTCGACGATCAGAACAAGGCACAATATCGGAGAGTGCAGGTGGGCAAGCTGCAGAAGAGTCAGCGCGTGATCCTGGGGGGAATCTCCGCAGGCGAGCGTGTCGTGGTTAGCGGTTTGCAGCGCGTGCGACCGGGCGCCGAGGTTAATCCGAAACCCGCCGGCGACACGGCACCGGCCGCCGGCGGACAGTCGGAGATGGCCGAAGCGGCGGCGGGCCAAACGAGATGACACTAGAAGCGTAGGTTCCTGCGAGCAACAACCGCCCCGTTTGGCCAAGGGAGCCAAGTCGCGCGGCGGTCGTGGGCGGTGAAAGGTTCGGGCTGTGTTTTCACGATTCTTCATCGATCGCCCGATCTTTGCTTCCGTGCTGTCGATCCTGATCACACTGGCCGGTGGGATTGCGGTCTTCAATTTACCGCTGGCCCAGTTTCCCTCCATCTCACCACCCAACGTTAGCGTCACTTGTGCTTATCCTGGCGCGAGCGCCGAGGACGTGGCTGGAAGCGTGGCCGCCCCGATCGAGCAGCAGGTCAACGGCGTCGAGGGCATGCTCTACATGTCATCGAGTTGCACGAATGACGGCGGTTACAGTCTGTCGGTAACGTTCCAGCAAGGCGTCGACTTGGACATGGCCCAGGTGCTTGTGCAAAACCGCGTGGCCCTGGCGCTGCCCTCCTTACCCGATGTGATCAAGCAGACCGGGGTGCGCGTGAGCAAGCGAACTCCGGACGTGTTGATGGGGTTGTCGGTCATTTCGCCGAATCGGCAATACGACCAGCTCTACCTGAGTAACTTCGCCCTGATGCAGATCCGCGACGAGTTGCTGCGCGTCGAGGGGGTCAGCGAGATCGTGATCATGGGCCAGCGAGACTACAGCATTCGCGTGTGGGTCAATCCGGAGCAACTGGCTGCCCGCGGCATGACGGCCGGCGACGTCGTTCGCGCGATTCGCGAGCAGAACGCCCAGGTCGCAACCGGCATGATAGGCGCTCCGCCCATACGCGGTGAGCAGCAAATTGAAGTCACGCTCAGCACGTTAGGACGCTTGGAGGATGCCAAACAGTTCGAAGATGTGATTGTCAAGAGCACGCCCGAGGGGCGGCTGGTTCGCATCAAGGACATCGGCCGTGTCGAGTTGGGAGCCAAGAACGAAGACTTCGACGTCATGTTTGATGGCCAGCCAACGGTGCTCTTGGTGGTCTTTCAAACGCCGGAGGCCAACGCCCTGGAAACGCACGACCTGGTGCTCGAAAAGATGCGCGAGTTGCAGGCGACCTTTCCAGCCGGAGTGGGTTTCGAGATTGGCTTCGACACGACACCGTATACCCGCGAGAGCATCAACGAGGTGTTCAAGGCGCTGCGCGACGCGATCATTCTGGTCGCGATCGTGGTGTTGGTATTCCTGCAGAATTGGCGCAGCGCGATCATTCCGCTGCTGGCGGTGCCGGTGGCCATCGTGGGCACGTTTGCGGCGATGGCGCTATTCGGCTTCAGCTTGAACAATCTCACGTTGTTCGGTCTGGTGTTGGCCATCGGTATCGTTGTGGACGACGCGATTGTGGTCGTCGAGGCAGTCGAGCATCACATCGAGGAGGGCATGTCGCCGCGTTCGGCAACGGTGCTGGCGATGCAACAGGTGTCCGGACCAGTGGTGGCCGTGGCCGCGGTGCTTAGCGCCGTATTCGTGCCCTGTGCTTTCATCAGTGGCATCACCGGACAATTCTTTCGACAGTTCGCGCTGACAATCTCGGTGTCGACGATCATCTCGGCGTTCAACTCGCTGACGCTTAGCCCAGCCCTGACGGCCCTCCTGTTGCGCCCCAAGGCAGAACAGAAGCGATCGGGCGTTTTGCCTTGGTTCGCCTTTGCCGCGGCCGGTGGCTGGTTGGGTTGGGCGCGTTTGGTCGAGCCGCTTGGCAATTCTCCACTGGCAGCCGGATGGGCGCCCGAATCGATTCCTTGGGTTGCGACGGCCCTTGGTACCGTGGCTGGAATCCTGTTGGCGTGGCCCGCGAACAAGGTGCTTGGCACCGCATTCTGGGCGTTCAATCGCGCCTTTGACGCGCTGGGAGTCGTCTATACGTTTGGCGTCGGCTTGCTACTGCGAGTCAGCGTGCTGGTGCTCGTCGTCTACGGAGGTATGGTCCTGCTCACGTACCAGCAGTTCGTCAGCACGCCGAAGGGATTCATTCCCGGTCAGGACATGGGCTATCTGCTGATCAGCGTCCAGCTTCCCGACTCGGCTTCCGAGGAACGGACGGCCGCGGTGATCCGGCAGATCGAAAAAACCGTGATGTCGACTCCCGGCGTACGGCATGTGACCGGCATCAGCGGTCAGTCGTTCGCATTGAATGCGGCCGGTTCGAACTTCGGCACGATGTTTGTCGGGCTCGACGAATACCACAAGCGGCGCGATCCGAGCCGGTCGAGCATGGCGGTCGTGGGCAAGTTGAATCAGGCGTTCACCAAAATCACCGACGCCATGGTGCAGGTATTTCCGCCGCCGCCGATGCGCGGAGTGGGCCGCGCCGGCGGTTTCACGATGATGATCCAGGATCGTGGCGACCTGGGGCCGGCGGCGCTGCAGGCCCAGACCGAACAACTGGTCGGAGCCGCCAATGCGCATCCGCAAATGGCCAAGGCGTTCTCGGCATTTCGGGCAAACGTGCCAATGCTCGACGTCGATCCGGACGTGCGCGAGTGCATGGAGAAGGGCGTTTCACTCCGCGATTTTGCCGAAACCCTGCGCGTCTATCAAGGCTCGCTGTACGTCAACGACATCAACCTGTTTGGCCGCACGTGGCAAGTGCTCGTGCAGGCGGACTTCCCATATCGCGACGAGCTCGAGGACATTTCCAAGCTGAAGGTTCGCAACAATGAGGGACGCATGGTGCCGCTGGGGTCGTTGGCCACGGTCCGACACGTCAATGGCCCGCTCGTACTCACGCGCTACAACATGTATCCGGCGGCTTCGATCAACGGTTCGAGTATCCCCGGCGTCAGTTCTCGAAATGCGCTGGCGATCATGGAACAACTGGCGGCTGGGGAGCTGACGGGTGGCATGACCCCCCAGTGGACCGAAATGGCGTTCTTGGAATTGATGGCCGGCAATACGGCGATGATCATTTTTGCCCTGGCGGTCGTGATGGTGTTTCTGGTGCTCGCGGCGCAATACGAGAGCTGGTCGCTACCGCTAGCCGTGATCCTGGTCGTGCCGATGTGCCTGTTAAGCGCGATCATCGGCGTCAATATGGCCCACATGGACATCAACATTTTCACGCAGATCGGCTTTGTCGTGCTGGTGGGGCTGGCCAGCAAGAACGCGATTCTGATCGTGGAATTTGCCAAACGAAAACGCGAATCGGGCGAAAGCCGCCGTCAGGCCGCGCTGGAAGCGTGCCGACTGCGGTTGCGGCCAATCGTGATGACGTCGGTCGCTTTCATTCTCGGTGCGGCGCCGCTGATGCTGGCCACGGGTGCCGGGGCGGAAATGCGTCAAACCTTGGGAACCGCGGTGTTCAGCGGCATGTTGGGTGTCACGCTGTTCGGCGTGTTTTTGACGCCGGTGTTTTTCTACACAATCGATTGGATCAGCGGGACGCGGTTCTTCGCGTCGCGAGTCATGCATTGGATCGGGGAATTGCCCAAGCGAGTCTTCCGGCCACTATCGAATCTGACCTTGCCGAAGAAATCACGTCGCAATTCGAGAGCGACCAGGCAAACGAGCGACGAGTCTTCGGAACCGGTTCTATACGAGTGAGAAAAGGGTAGCGAGTGTTTTCCAGGTTCTTCATCGATCGACCGATCTTTGCCGCGGTGTTGTCGATCATCGTCACGCTGGCCGGCGGGATTGCGCTGTTTACGCTGCCGATTGCCCAGTATCCGCAGATCGCGCCGCCCACCGTGGAGGTTTCGGCCGTTTATCCCGGCGCCAACGCCAAGGTGGTTGCCGACACCGTTGCCGCCCCGATCGAACAGCAAGTGAACGGTGTCGAAGCGATGCTCTATATGTCGTCGCAATGCGGCAATGACGGCAGCTATACGCTCACCGTGACGTTCAGCAACGACGTGGATCTGAACATGGCTCAGGTGCTCGTGCAGAATCGCGTGGCGCTGGCGCAGCCGGTCTTGCCCGAACTCGTCCAGCGGCGCGGGGTGACCGTCAAGAAGAAGTCGCCCAGCGTGCTGATGATCGTCAATCTCTTCTCGCCGGCGGGCAAGCGAGACAATCTGTACCTGAGCAATTATGCCACGATTCAGCTCAAAGACGAACTTTCGCGACTTCAAGGCGTGGGCGACATCACGTACTTGGGACAGCGCGACTACAGTATGCGACTGTGGCTCGATCCAGAACGCATGGCCTCGCGCAATCTCGCTGCCAGCGATGTCGTGCAGGCGATCCAGCAGCAGAACACGCAGGTCGCCGCCGGGCAAATCGGTCAGCCGCCCGTCGACAACGGGCAGGTATTCCAGTTCACCATCAGTACGATGGGACGTCTGGCCGACCCGGACGAGTTCGCTGAAATGATTCTGAAGCGCGAGCCCAACGGCGGTCTGGTGCGACTGAAGGACGTGGCCCGGATCGAACTCGGGGCCCAGGGCTATGATCAGGCCTGCCGACTCGACGGCCAACCGTCGGTCGCTCTGTCGATTTATCAGCTCCCCGGCTCGAACGCATTGGATGTTGCTGGCCTCGTGCGGTCCAAGATGGAAGATCTGAAAACGCGGTTCCCCGAGGGAATCGACTACGCCATCGTGTACGATACCACGCCGTTCATCAATGAATCGATCAGCGAGGTTTTCAAGGGGCTGCGCGACGCGGTGATCCTGGTCGCTGTCGTGGTGCTCGTGTTTCTGCAGAATTGGCGCAGCGCCATCATTCCTTTGATTGCCGTTCCGGTGGCGATCATTGGCACATTTGCCGTGATGGCCACCATGGGATTCAGCCTCAACAATCTCACGTTGTTTGGCCTGGTGCTGGCGATCGGCATCGTCGTCGATGATGCGATCGTGGTGGTCGAGGCCGTCGAACATCACATCGAACGTGGGCTAGCGCCGCGCGAGGCCACGATTAAAGCGATGGAGCAGGTTTCCGGACCGGTGATCGCTGTCGGCCTCGTGCTGAGCGCCGTGTTTGTACCCTGCGCGTTTATCAGCGGCATCATGGGACAGTTCTTTCGGCAGTTCGCGTTGACGATTGCCGTCTCGATGTTGATTTCGACGTTCAACTCGCTCACGCTGAGCCCGGCGCTCACGGCGCTGCTATTGCGTGAACGGGACAAGCAGCGTGCCGCGCCGTTGCCGTGGTTGGCCTTTGTCGTGGCCGGCGGTTGGCTGGGTTGGGTCTTTCTGACACCATGGCTGCGGGATGGAAACTGGCTCGCCGGCTTTGCAGCCGAGTCGCACCCGTGGGTGGGCGCGGCCTCGGGAGCTATTCTCGGTGCGCTGCTGGCCTGGCCGCTTAACCGTATCTTGTGGCTGTTGTTCCGCAGTTTCAACTTGGCCTTCGATTTTACGGCCAATGTCTACACCTGGTCGGTTGGACGCCTGCTACGCGTGAGCTTGCTGGTCTTGGTCGGGTACGGCGGACTGTTGTACATGACCTACGTGCGGTTCAACGAGACGCCCAAAGGATTTATTCCCGATCAGGACAAAGGTTATCTGCTCGTGAATCTGCAACTGCCAGACTCGGCTTCGGTGGGCCGCACCGAGGACGTGATGGCGAAGATTGAAGAGCTGGCGCTCAAATCCCCCGGCATTCGCCACACGGTGGCGATATCAGGGCAATCGATCTCGCTGTCGGCCAACGCTCCAAACTTTGGGGCGATGTATGTGATGCTCGACGATTTTCACGAACGACGCGGCGTCGAAATGTCGAGCTCGGCGATTGCCACCCGTTTGCAGCGAACCCTGCAGCATGAGATTCGCGACGGAATCGTAAACGTACTCGGCGCACCGCCCCTGGATGGGCTGGGTACAACAGGCGGATTCAAGGTCATGATCGAAGACCGGGGAGCCGCGGGGCTGAACGTCTTGCAGGACGTGGCCGATCAAATTGTCGTCTCGGCCGAGCGTGATCCGTCGATCGAAGACGCGTTTACCAGCTTCCGGGCGGAAACTCCCTGGCTATACCTGGACATCGATCGTACGGCCGCCAAGCGGATGGGGATCTCGATGTCGGAGTTGTTTACCACATTGCAGGTCTATCTCGGCTCGCTCTACGTGAACGACTTCAACCTTTTCGGCCGTACCTGGCAGGTGAACGTACAGGCCGACCAGGATTTTCGCCGGAGAATCGAAGACCTCAAACAACTCAAAGTGCGCAACGAGCACGGGCGAATGGTTCCTTTTGGCACGCTGGCAACGGTGCGAGACATCACGGGTCCAGTGTTGATCGCACGGTACAACATGTATCCCTCGGCGCCGATCATCTACAACCCGGCCCCGGGAGTAAGTTCGGGGCAGGCCATCGAGGAGATGGAAAAGCTGGTCGACGACTCGCTCGGCTGGTCGATGCGCTACGAGTGGACCGAGCTGGCGCTATTACAGTTGCAAACCGGCAACACGGCGATGCTCGTGTTGCTGCTGGCCGTCGTGTTGGTGTTCCTGGTCCTTGCCGCGCAATATGAAAGTTGGTCGTTGCCGCTGGCGGTGATTCTCGTCGTGCCAATGTGTCTGTTGTGTTCGATCATGGCAGTGCAGTGGTCGAAAATGGACATCAACATTTTCACCCAGGTTGGCTTCGTGGTGCTGATCGGCCTGGCTTGCAAAAACGCGATCTTGGTGGTGGAATTTGCCCGAGCACAACGGCTGGCCGGCAAAGGACGTTACGAAGCGACGCTCGAAGCGGTGAATCTGCGACTCAGGCCAATCGTGATGACATCGTTCGCGTTTATTCTCGGCGTGGTACCGCTCGTGATTTCGGTCGGGGCCGGTGCTGAAATGCGGCGCACGTTGGGCACTGCCGTGTTTGGCGGCATGTTGGGAGTTACGTTGTTTGGGGTTTTTCTGACGCCCGTTTTCTACTACGTCATCGAGTGGTGTAACGACCTGTGGCGCGGAAGGAAACAACGCCGCGAGAAAGTTCGCGGCTGGTTGCGCAAGGTTCCGCGTCCGCTTGGCAAGCGCAGGGTCGCCGGTCGGCTTAATGGCAAGAAACTCACAGAGGGTGGTCCCCATGTGTCGGTTGAGGCCGGCGACAGTCCCACCCACGCCGATTCGCGTTGACTTGCGTTGATCGGGGATACGTCCACGGCGACGCCGCCCGTGGCTACGATTTGCGCATCAATGAAAGAGTAAGTTGCTGCCGCCCTGGTCGACAAAGTTGGTCGCAGTAATGCTGCTAGCTTGGACCTGGCCATACGCTCGCAGGTCAAGCACCGCGGCGCCGGGGTTGGTTCCCTGCAGGCGGCTTCGCGACGGCTGCTGAAGATCGTCGTCACGTCACCGGGCCTTCTGAGCGGCGTACCAAAACGCGTCGTCGGTTTTTTCAACGAAAAGCAGCGCACCGGAAGCCACTGGTCAAGGTGTCGGAAACGACCTGCGGATCGTTGAACGACTCATGGCAGGCGCACGTTGTAAGTGGCAGTCGACAACAATAGGCCCATCGGGTACCGTAGAGGGCCTAATGAGCGAGCAAAAACTACCGCCCAGTTCTGAGCATTCGGCCCGGAGTTGGTGGCCGGAATTCCTAATCTTTGGTCAGAAACGCATCCGCGGGCAGGTGCGAATTCTAGGATTGTCGGTTGTGGTTGGCGTCGTGGCCGGCCTGGCCGCGGTTGTCTTCTACGTCGTCACCGAGGCGGCCGCCTACTATGCCCTCGATGGTCTGGCCGGGTATCGGCCGGAGCCGCATCCCGGGGGCGAAATCAAATTCAGTTGGATGCCGCCGACCGATCATCCCTTCAACCCGTGGATGTTGGTTCTCGTACCGACGGTTGGCGGCCTCTTGGCTGGATTCGTCATTTATACGTTTGCGCCAGAGGCCGAGGGGCACGGCACGGACTCGGTCATCGCCGCCTATCATCAGCACCAGGGCTACATGCGACCGCAAGTGCCGGTCGTCAAAATCATCGCCAGCGCGCTGACAATCGGTTCGGGGGGATCCGGCGGCCGCGAGGGCCCCATTGCGCAAATCGGTGCCGGTTTTGGCTCTGCCTTGGCCGGAATGCTGCGATTGCGCTCGGCCGAGCGCCGAATTCTGTTGGCTGCGGGCATGGGCGCGGGCATTGGCGCGATTTTCCGCGCTCCGGTGGCCGGGGCGCTGTTCGCCGCCGAAGTGTTGTACGCTTCGCCCGAGTTCGAACCGGAGGTGATTCTGCCTGCCGCGCTGGCAAGCGTGATTGCCTATAGCACGTTCGGCGCGATTTTTGGCTGGACTCCGTTGTTCACGTTGCCGGAGTTGCACTTCGGAAATCCGTGGCAGCTTGTTGCTTATACGCTGCTGGCGCTGGCGATGGTGCCGCTGGCAATGGTTTATACGAGGACGTTCTACGGACTAACGGCGCTGTTCCGGCGCTTGCCAATTCCCCATCACTTTCGCCCGGCCATCGGTGCTTGTCTGACCGGTCTGTTGGCTGTGGGACTCTACTACTGGTTTAATTCCCAATCGGCCCTATCCGTGATGGCTTTTGGATATGCGGCCGTACAAGGCGTTTTGATCGAGCCGGAAACCATGGGCGTCGGACTGCTGCTCGCGATTGCCGTGGGAAAATTGCTCACCACGAGTCTGACCATTGGCAGTGGCGGTTCGGGTGGCGTGTTCGGGCCGTCGATGGTGATCGGTGCGTGCGCGGGTGGGGCTTTGGGCTTGGCGTTGCACGATGTCTGGCCGGAGCTGGTTCCTCATCCGAGCAGCTTTGCGCTGGTCGGCATGGCGGGCTTCTTTGCGGCGGCCGCCAAGACGCCCTTCTCAACGCTGATCATGGTCAGCGAAATGACCGGCGGTTACACGCTGCTGTTGCCCGCCCTGTGGGCCTGTACCCTGGCATTCATGTTGTCCGACCGTCAGTCGATCTACAGTCAGCAGGTGGAAACTCGAAGCCGTTCGCCAGCCCACCAGGGAGCCTTTGTTCGTCAAGCGCTTGCCGGCGTTACCGTGGCCAGGTTCATGAACACCAAGGATCATCACATTCTCAGGCCCGGCGACACGCTGTCTGAAGTCCTTAGTCAGTTTGACGATGCCACGATTGCCGTGATGCCAGTGGTTGACGACAACCAGCGGCTGATCGGCATCGTCGACTTGGAAGAGGTTTATCTTGTTTCGCACACGCCGGCATTGCGCCCGCTGTTGCTGGCCGCGGACCTGATGCGAACCGAATTCACGCCGATTGTCCCAGAGGACTCGCTCGAACGAGTCTACGAGTCGTTCGTCGAGAGCGAACTGCAGGCGTTGCCCGTGGTCAATAATCTGCAAGACAAGCGGGTGTTGGGCATGGTTCGTCGTACGGACGTGGCCAGCGCGTATCTGCGTTTGCTTTATGGCTCGGCTCGTGTCAAAGCCGCCAGCCGAGCGTCCGTTTCCTGAGCGTCTGAACGGTCGGTAGTTCACGATCGTAACTCCGTGCTCGGTGCCATCGGATAAGAGATACCTAACCTTGGTGGTGTACAGCTCTCGGTGCGCGAACTAGGGTCGAGGTGGCAACGAGAAGAGGCACTGCGCTCGAAAACCGGCACTCGAGGCGCGGCACACATCTTCCCTCCTCTCGGCTTCCTTTCTGCTGTCGGAACAGAGGCATTTTCCCCCGTTCGTTTGAGGAGGCATCACCATGCGCGCGCACCTTGTCTGGCATCGTTCTCTCAGCGACTTGTTTCGTGGTACGGCCGCACCGCCGCGTCGCCGACTACGTTCTTTCCACCTCGAACCGCTCGAACATCGCAACCTGCTGGCGGCCGATGTTCGCACGATTACGGGAGTCGACAACAACCTGGCGAATCCCGATTGGGGCAGCACGGACGTGCAACTGTTGCGTACCGCTGCCGCCGACTATGGCGACGGCATTTCGAGCCCCGGCGGCGAAGATCGCGCCAGTGCTCGCGAAATCAGCAATCTTTTGGCGTCGCAAACCGCCGAAGACATAGTAAACGACCGGAATCTTTCGGCGATGGTCTATGCATGGGGACAGTTCGTCGACCATGGCATTGACCTGACGGATGCGACATTCGATCCAGCCGAGCCAATGCCAATTGCCGTACCCACGGGCGATGCGTACTTCGACCCGCAAGGGTCGGGGACGGCCACCATCGATATGTATCGCAGTTCCTACGATCCGGCCACCGGAACGTCAACTGACAATCCCCGGCAACAAATAAACCGCATTACGGCGTTCATCGACGGCTCCCAGATCTACGGTTCTGATGAAACGCGTGCCGCGGAACTGCGTACCTTTAGTGGCGGGCACCTCAAAACCAGTGCAGGCAATCTGCTGCCGTACAATACGGATGGATTGTCCAACGATAATTCCACTGGGTTGCCAACGGAGTCGCTGTTTCTGGCGGGCGACGTGCGCGCGAACGAGAATATTGAGCTTACCGCGATGCAGACGCTGTTCATGCGCGAGCATAATCGCCTGGCCGATAAATTGGCCGGGCAGCATCCCGATTGGAACGATGAACAACTGTATCAGCAAGCGCGTCGGCTCGTTGTCGGTGAAATCCAGGCGATCACCTACAACGAGTTCTTGCCCGCGTTGTTGGGAGATCATGCTTTGTCTCCGTACCACGGGTACGATCCGACCGTGAATCCGGGTATTGCCAATGAATTCTCCACGGCGGCGTTTCGGTTGGGGCACAGCATGCTCGGCAACGACGTGGAGTTTCTCGACAATAACGACCAGGAAGTGCACGATGCGGTTCCCCTGCGAGATGCCCTCTTCAATCCGGCGCTGGTTGCGCAGACCGGCATTGATCCGATTCTCAAGTATTTGGCATCGGATCCATCACAGGAGATCGACAATCAAGTTGTCGACGAATTGCGAAATTTCCTATTCGGAGAACCAGGTGCCGGGGGCTTTGATCTGGCATCGCTGAACATTCAGCGCGGACGCGACCACGGGTTGGCCAGCTACAATGCCACGCGCGTGGCGTATGGCCTGTCGCCCGTCACTTCTTTCGCGGAGATCACGAGTGATCCGGCGCTTCAAGAGGCGTTGGCTGAAGCCTATCAAGGCGATGTCAATAACATCGATCTTTGGGTGGGAGGCCTGGCCGAGGACCACCTGCGCGGAGCGAGCGTGGGACCCTTGTTTCAACGGATTCTCGTCGATCAGTTCCAGCGCCTGCGCGACGGGGATCGATTCTGGTACCAGCGCGACCTTTCCGGGCCCGATCTGGCACGCGTGCAAGGTACGACCCTGGCCGACGTGATTCGCAATAACACCACGATCACGAACTTGCAGTCGGATGTATTTGCATTTTTCAATTCCGTCGAGGGTCGGGTGTTTGTCGACGGCGACGTCAACCATCGGCCGGGACGAAACGAGCGCGGTCTGGCCGGCGCTACCGTGGAACTCATCGACAGCGATGGGAACGTTATCGCGTCGGCACTGACGGCAGGAGATGGAAGCTATGCATTTGAAGACTTGGAGTTGGGCACATACCAGGTTCGCGTGTCGCTGCCAAGAGGTGCGAGTGCGACGACGCCTATGGTGCGGCACGTTGACCTGACGCGCGCCGAGGAGTTTGCCTCGATCGATTTCGGCGCCAGCCTGAGGGCGCCGCGCGACCACACCGTGGGCATGATCCGGTGCATGCGATGGCCCTCGACCAGGTCAGCAGGCAGATGCAGCAGATGGATATGAATCTGCTGGGCGCGTTACCCACTGGTCACCGGCGCCGGTAACGTCTCGCAGAGCGGCTCGTGTAAATAGCAACGTCCGGCCCGCGGACCGCAGGGTCCGCGGGCGGGGCGGCTGATGCCGATCGTGGCGGTTGGCGCGAGTTTTCCGGCTTGAGACGGCCGATTTTCCGCGTTTCGTCGTCAGCCGACCCGACGCGGAAAGCTACGTTTTGCTTGGGGCTCCCCTGGCTCCGGGGGACAAACGGAATCTTTTTTGGGAGGAAAACATCATGGACAGCGCGCTGATGGAAACGATTGCCATAGCCGGAGGGCTCGCGGGCATTGGTTGCCGTGAGGATTTCGGCATTGCCCTGGAACGACATTGGAAGTTTCATGAGCGAAGTGGAAGCCCACTCTCGCTGCTGCTAGTGGAGATTGACTTCTTTCAGCAGTATCAGGCTGCCTGCGACATCGCTGCCAGCGACGATTGCCTTGATGCCGTTGCCGCGGCGATCGTGGAAAATGCCCGCCAGCCGGGCGCGGTGGCATTCGCCTGGGGCGCCGGCTTGTTTGCAGTTATTTTGCCCGAAACCGGCGCACTCGAAGCCGAATGGGTCGCGTCTGAGATTTGCTTCCAGGCCGAGGCGTTGGTGATTCCCCATCCGCGGTCGCCAATCGGACGCACGGTTACGATCTCGGTGGGACTGGCAACGGCCCGACCGTCCACGGGGGTCAGCCCAATGTCGCTGGCGCGTGACGCCGAATTGGCTCTACTAAGAACCAGGGAGCGGTGCCGCGGGCAACGTCGCGAGTCAGGACGAGTCGCCGCGGCGACGGCGTAATTACGACTGCGCGTTTTTCGGCGTCGAGTCCGTCCTGGCTGCGGTCTTGATCCAGCACCGCAGGACCTCCGCGACGCTCCAGGCCTGCGCGATGCATCCGCGAGGCGTGAAAGGCGGGTCGGCGTCGAAGATTTCGCTGATCGTGCCGGTGCCGTGTTCATCGAGGTGCGGCTCAAAGCCTTCAAGGAACCGTCGCGCAGAGGTAATTTGGTCAGGGTGGACGCGAAGCCAGGCGTCAATGAAAGGTCCGATCAACCACGCCCAGATGGTTCCCTGGTGATAGGCCGCGTCGTGCGCCCGCAGATCGCCCGAATAGCGCGATTTGTAGTCCCGTTCAGCGGGCCCCAGCGATCTGAGACCGACCGGTGAAAGCAGCTTCTGCCTGGCGATTTCCAGAACCGCCGACCAGTGGCCCTGGTCCAAAACCGGATGCGGCAAGGAAATCGCCAGTAGTTGGTTGGGCCGGAGCGACGCGTCGTCGGGCCCTTCACCGTCGACGACGTCGTAAAGCCATCCCCGCTCCCGGCACCAAAAGCGGGCATTAAACGATTCGCGCGCCTGCGCGGCATGTTCGGCAATGTTTGCCGCGGCTTGATTTTGATCTTGCGACTGATACCAACCTTCCAGCAATCGCAGGGCGTTGTACCACAGGGCATTGATTTCGACCGCCTTACCGCGCCGCGGCGTGACGACCCAATCGCCGACCTTCGCATCCATCCAAGTGAGCTGATAGCCGGGGGCACCTTGCCTTAGCAGACCGTCTGCGGGATCAACACCGATGCCAAAGTGTGTTCCCACCAGATGATGGTCCACAATGTTCTGGAATTTAGGGAGTAAGTCGCGGAGCGTGTCCACGTCACCGGTGTAGGCGAGGTACCGATCGAGCGCATGAAAGTACCAGAGTGTGGCGTCAGCAGTATGATAAAGTCCGGCTTGTGCGCCGTCCGGAAATAAGTTGGGAATCAAGCCGTCACGGATGTGTCGTCCAAATGTACCCAAAATGAGGCGTGCATCTTCATGCCGCCCGGTCGCCAGGGTCAGCCCTTCGAGACTGATCATCGTGTCACGGCCCCACTCCGTGAACCAGTGGTAGCCCGCGACAGTCGATCTGGCCTCGTCTGCATTGCGAGGACCGCGTGCAACAATGAACTGGTCGGCCGCAAGGACGAGCTCAGCACCGAAATCCGAGCGGGCCTCCGGCGCCGCCTGCTCGACAAGCCGCCCGCGCCGCCGCACCTCCGCTTCACAAGCCTCGTGCGGTCCGACGGCTTCCACGGCTTCCCAGCTTTCGGTCGAAGCTGTCAACACGACACGCTCGCCCGGTGCCAAGTCGACGTGAAAGTGCCCGGGCGACCATAGTCGGTCGCGGTGCGCATAGCCGCGATGTGCTTCGAGCGGATACTCAACGTCGTAGTGGCGCCGATCGAGTACCAGGGCTCGTTGCTTGTGATGCAGTTTCAACCTCAGGCATATACCTTCACTCGTTGAGATCTCGACCCTTTGCCCCATGACGTGGATTTGGTAAGCACTGAAGTCCGACTCTTCGACGGGTGACTCGTGGCCGCGGAAATGAAGTCCAGGTTGCAAAAGCAAACGCAGGGGGTCTTTGCCGCCGACAAAACGGTACAGGACATGGACGGTGTTGGCGCCGTGCGGCATGATCAAACGTTTTTCGAGCGTCGACTCGCCGAGCCGATAGTGCCAAACCGGCAGCCCGTTTTCCAGCGTAAAGCTGGACAAGGTTTGCGGCACGGACCAGGATTCAGTTTTTCCGGTAGCGGCGTCGCCGGCCAGCCGAACGACTGTCCGGTCGCCAAGTTTCGCGACCTCGACCAGGTGATTGAACATCATCATCCGCCCAAGCGAACCGGGAAACGAGGCAACCAGTAGGCCGTGGTAACGGCGAGTGGCAATTCCGGAGATGGTGCCAGACGCATACCCGCCCAGTCCGTTGGCAACCAACCATTCGCGCGTCACCAGTTGCCGTGGGTCGCGGTCTTCGCCGTCGCGCCACAGCGTACGGGTAACAAGGGGACTTGCTGCGGGCGCTTGCATAAACTCTCACCGGCGGTTGAGGATGCATTGTCGCGGACGCGGTTCGCGGGACATCGCCCGTCACAAGAACCGAGCCGAACGGTCATGTGCCAACCAGCATACGATTTCCACGCGACGACAGCCGCGATCGAAAGCATCCGCGCTTCGGCCGCCGGGGCCGAAACATGGAAATCAATGCGCCGATACGGCGTTCAACCCCGACCAAGTTTCTTCGTTCGATCAACGTTAACTCAGGTTGTACAGGAAATTTGGTCAATTCTGGGTGCGGCACATGCACGTCGATGGCCGTTTGCGATAGAATGTGTCACCTATTTGCAATTGGCGCGCCGCCGGTCTGATTGATCGCTTGGCGCGTCTTCTGCATAGGCCGCCGGTGAGCTAGCCAACTGCTATGATATTTGTGCCCGCTCAAACGCCCTTCGTGGGCGGATCGATGGGCAAAACCCGCGCAAACGCAGGGGGTAATCTGGCTGGTCCGCGGTGGGATGTCGCGTTGTATGAGGAACGACCAGTTCGGCGGACGTTCGATCCATTCGCTCGAGCGTCGATGATGCCGTCGGCCGAAAGTATGGAGTGCCCGTGAGTTTGCCGTTGCCTTCGATTCCCAGCGCCACCTACCGGCTGCAACTCTGCGGGCAACTGTCGTTCGCCGATGCGCGGGGGTTGGTCGGCTATCTATCGGAACTAGGCATTGGCGCGGCTTATCTATCGCCTTTTTTCCGAGCACGTGCCGGCAGCACCCACGGCTACGACGTCGTCGACCACAGCGAATTTGATCCGGCGTTGGGGGACGAGAAGCAATTCCAGGCCCTCGCCGAATCACTTCGGGCACATAAGTTAGGTTTGGTCGTGGATATTGTGCCCAATCACATGGGGATCGACGATCCGCACAATGGCTGGTGGCAAGATGTGCTGGCCAACGGTCCCGCGTCGCCCTATGCCAGGTATTTTGACATCGATTGGAACCCGCCGAAAGAGGCGCTCCGAGGTAAAGTCTTGCTTCCGGTGCTGGGCGATCAGTTTGGAAAGGTGTTGGAAGACCAACAACTGCAATTGGCGTACGAAGACCAGCAGTTTGTGGTCTGCTACTACGAACGCCGATTGCCGACCGATCCGGGAACCTGGGTGCCGGTGTTGCAACACGCCCTGACATACGTCGCCAGGCAGCTCGATGCGGAAGTTCTCGAGCGGATGGAAATGGAAAGCATCATCACGGCTTTGGAGCATTTGCCGCACCGCAATGAAACGGAATCGGAGGCGATGCAGGAGCGGCATCGCGAAATGGAAGTTGCCGGGGGCCGGTTGGCCCGACTAATCGAGGCGAGCAAAGAGGTGAGAGAGGCGATTGACCGGACAACCAAGGATTTCAATGGGCGTCGCGGCGATTTGGCGAGCTTCGACCTGCTTGATGCCTTCCTGGCCGCCCAGGCTTACCGGTTGTGCTTTTGGCGCGTGGCGACCGACGAAATTAACTACCGTCGGTTCTTCGATATCGACGAGCTGGCGGCGATTCGCGTCGAAGATCCGGAGGTCTTCGAGGCCGTGCACGCCGAGATACTGCGGTTGGTTGGCGAGGGATGGGTGACCGGGCTACGAATCGACCATGCTGACGGTTTGCGCGATCCGCAGCAATACCTTGAGAATCTGGCCGATGCCACCGGTCGCGCCCTTGGCGAACAGGAGGTGAGCGAGCCGCATCTTCGGTTGTACACCGTGGTCGAAAAGATCCTCGCCCATGACGAGGCATTGCCGCAAGAGTGGTTGACCCACGGTACGACCGGTTATGACTTTCTTAACCTGCTAAATGGCCTGTTCGTCGACCGCCGAGGCGGATATGCCTTGCGTGACGCCTATGCACGTTTCATCGGCAGTTGGACTTCATGGAGTGACGTGCTCCACGAGAGCAAACGCGCGATCCTCTCGGCATCTCTTTCGGCCGAGCTTTACACGCTCTCGCATCAACTCGACCGCATTTCCGAACAGCACCGTTGGTCGCGCGATTTCACGCGGCTCTCGCTGTTCCGCGCACTGCGCGAGGTGGTCGCCTGTTTTCCCGTGTACCGCACCTACATCCGGCCTAACTGCGACGAGGTACGCGAGGAAGATCGTCGCCGGATCATGGCGGCCGTCAGAGTGGCGAAGCGGCGAAATCCGGCGATGAGTGCCTCGTTCTTCGATTTCATCGCCTCGGTATTGTTGTTGGAGGACCCCGATGGTCTTTCCGACGAGGACCGCGGCGTGCGGCGACAATTCGTGTTGAAATTCCAGCAAGTCACGGGCCCGGTGACGGCCAAGGGAACCGAAGACACGGCCTTTTATCGATATTATCCGCTGGCTTCGCTCAATGAAGTAGGCGGCGAGCCCGCCACGCCCGGCACCTCGGTTGAACATTTTCACCGCTGCATCCAGGACCAGGAGACTGCCTGGCCGCATACGATGTTGACTACCGGAACGCACGACACGAAGCGTGGCGAGGACATGCGGGCCAGGCTGAATGTGCTTTCCGAAGTGCCTGACGAATGGGAGGCCCGGCTTTCTCGCTGGCAGGGCATGAACGCGGAAATGCGCGTCGAACTAGACGGTGAGCCTGTGCCCGACGCGAACGAAGAGGTCCTGATCTATCAAACCTTGGTCGGTACCTGGCCGATCGATCCGCTCAATGAAAGGCAACGAGTTGCCTACGTCGAGCGGATTGTCCGCTATGTCGACAAGGCGCTGCGCGAGGCCAAACGGCATACAAGTTGGACGAATCCCTATGAGGAGTACGATCAGGCCGTGGCGGGTTTCGTGCGGGCAACTCTGGGCAGCACAAAACTGCCATTTGTCCGAGACGTCGACGAGTTCGCGCATTCGATCGCCAACGCCGGGTTTACCAACTCGTTGGCGCAGCTGTTCTTGAAAATGTGCGTTCCGGGCGTTCCAGACTTCTACCAAGGTGTCGAGTTCTGGGACTTTAACCTGGTCGATCCCGACAATCGGCGTCCGGTGGATTTTTCCGCACGCCAGAAGGCGCTCCGCAGCATCGCATCGCGCGCCAAAAAGAATCTCTCACGCCTCTCGGCGGACTTGCTCAGCCAATGGCCCGACCAACTGATCAAGTTGTTTGTAACCTGGCGGACGCTGCGCCTGCGTGGCGAACGAGCGGAACTAAATCGTGGCCACTATCTTCCCCTCGAATGCGAGGGACCTCGCAAGGCGAACGTCATCGCCTTCGCGCGCGTCGACGGTCGGCAATGGAGCCTGTGCGTCGTACCCAGGTTTACGATGGAAGCCTGGCGCAGTTTAGGCGTGGAATCCGCCGCACTCGATGCCAAAGAACCACGCTGGGCGCTGGCTCCTTGGTGGCGGGAGACAACATTGACCTTGCCGGCCGACGCGCCGGCGGAACTGATTCACGGATTCACGGGCCAAACCGTGCAAGCGGTGCCGTCGGCGGACGGTGGTCTGTCGCTGGAGGTGGAGGATGTCTTGGCAAGCTTTCCCGTCGCGCTTTTCACTGGCGAATCAAAATAAATCGAATGGAACTGCTTTAGCATATGGCTGTGGAAAACAAGAAAGCGCCCAGAAAGTTTCGCGTTTGGCCAGGCCGACCCTATCCACTGGGTGCCTCCTGGGACGGCAGCGGGACGAACTTCGCAATCTACTCCGAGCACGCCACGGGTGTGGAGCTCTGTCTATTTGATTCCACGGAGAGCAAGCGAGAGTCGCATCGAATTCCGATCACCGAGCAAGCCGACATGGTCTGGCATGCCTATCTGCCGGATGTCTTGCCCGGTCAGGTTTATGGCTATCGCGTTGACGGACCTTACAGTCCCGCCGAGGGCCATCGTTTCAACAAGAACAAGGTGTTGCTCGACCCATACGCCAAGGCGATCGCCCGGCAGACGAAATGGGCCGACGAAATGTGGGGGTACAAGGTCGGCGATGCCAAAGCGGACCTCTCGTTCGACCGCAGAAACAATGCCCGCTTTGCGCCGCTGGCCGCCGTTCTTGACGAGGCTTTCACGTGGGGCGACGACCGTCCGCCGCGCGTGCCCTGGAGCAAGATGCTCATCTACGAGCTGCATGTGAAGGGCTTCACGAAGCTGCATCCAGAAGTACCGGAAGGGCTCCGCGGCACTTACGCGGGGCTCAGTTCCGACGCGGCCATACGCTACTTGAAGAATCTGGGCATCACAGCCGTCGAACTGCTGCCCGTACAAGAACCGCTTGATGATCGGCATCTGGTCGAACGCGGTCTGGTCAACTACTGGGGCTACAACACGTTGAGCTTCTTCGCGCCGGCCGGACGCTATGCTTCGGTGCCCGCGGCGGGCGACGTCGTCCGCGAGTTCAAGACGATGGTTCGCAACCTGCATTCGGCCGGCATCGAGGTAATCCTCGACGTGGTCTACAACCATACTGCCGAGGGCAATCACCTGGGGCCCACGCTTTCGTTTCGCGGCATCGACAATGCGTCGTACTATCGTCTTTCGCCCGAGGATTCGCGCTATTACATGGACTTTACGGGCTGCGGAAACACGTTCAATATGCGCAACCCACGCGTGCTGCAATTGATCATGGATAGCCTCCGCTATTGGATCACGCACATGCACATCGACGGGTTCCGCTTCGATCTGGCCAGCACGCTGGCCCGCGAACTTCACGAAGTTGACAAGCTGGGTGCATTCTTCGATATCATCCATCAAGATCCAATTATCTCGCAGGTCAAGCTCATCGCCGAACCGTGGGACCTGGGAGCAGGAGGGTATCAAGTCGGCAACTTTCCGGCTTTGTGGTCGGAATGGAACGGCAAATACCGCGACTGCATCCGGCGTTTCTGGAAGGGAGACGGTGGGGTCGTGTCGGAATTCGCCACACGTTTTTGCGGGTCGAGCGATCTGTATGAGTGGAGCAGCCGCCGACCACACGCCAGCATCAATTTCGTTACGGCGCACGATGGCTTTACGCTGCAAGACCTGGTTTCCTACGACCAAAAGCACAACGAAGCCAACGGCGAGGACAATCGCGACGGTGCCGACGACAATATGAGCTGGAACTGCGGCGTCGAGGGGCCGACGGACGATCCGGATATCCTCGCCCTACGCGAAAAGAAGAAGCGCAGCTTCCTCGCCACGCTGTTGCTGTCGCAGGGAGTTGCCATGTTGCTTGCGGGCGATGAAATCGGGCACACTCAGCACGGTAACAACAACGCCTATTGCCAGGATAACGAAATTTCCTGGCTCGATTGGGATTTGAAACCCGAGCAGGAGTCGCTACTCAAATTCACGCGCCGAGTAATCGACTTCTTTCATGAACAACCAGTGTTTCATCGGCGTCGCTTCTTTCACGGACAGGCCATCCAGGGCGCCGAGGCACCGGAGATTGCCTGGCTCGATCCGACTGGCGCCGAGATGTCGGATGACTCTTGGAACAAGGGATTTGTCCGCTGCCTCGGCGTGCAGCTCTACGGCGGCAAGATCGACGTCGACGACCACGGCGAGTGGATCCGCGGCGACAACATCTTGTTGCTGTTCAACGCGGACCATGAAACCACGATTCCGTTTGTCCTGCCTAGACCGGAAGAATTGGACGGACCATGGGAACTGATTTTCGATACCGCCCAGGAGGAGCTCGACGGCGAAGTGAATCTCGTCGAATCGTATCCATTGCAGCCGTGCTCAGTTGTCGTGCTGCGGTCACGGGTGGCAATTGAGGAAGAGACGTTGCTCTAGTTATTCCGAAGGTGTGGCGAATAGAGGGGTCATTGTTCACTGGCCGCAATCCGAACCAGTGCTACCGCGATGTGCTCGAGGTTATCATTGTCGAGTTCCTTGAACAGGTGCTCCATGGCTTCCTGTAGTAGATGGAACTCGAGCAGTCGACTGAGCGGATTGCCGGCCGAAGGGACGAGCACGGCCACGCCGGGGTTGGCGATGTACGCCCGCAAAAACGCCGAACTGACCCACTGGCTCCAGAATCGACCGGCCTCGTGCCACCCCTCCGCCGCCTCCGGGGTGACCACGCCCGTCTTGGGTAACTGCAGCACGGTTAGTGATGCCGCGCATTGCAGCGAATGGATCATCGCCGCGACGTCCGACAGGGGACATCGTTTCACGCGTCGTGTGGAAAGCGCCACGCCCGGATCGCCGTCGAAGTCGACGATCAGGAAGTCCTTCCCCGTGTAGAGCACGTGTCCCAAGTGAAAATCGCCGTGACAACGGATTCGATGCGCCAGGATCTTTTGCCCAATGATGCCCTGAAACTTTGCCAGCACGAGGTCTTCTTGATTGAGGGCTGCGTCGGCGAGCATCTGCACATCTTCGGGAAGCGACGCCCGCACGCTGCGCAGGTGCTGGAACGCTCTTAGCGCCATTTTTCTCGCCGACTGATACAGCGAGCGCTGGTAAAGCTGCGTGAACGGTTCGGGCGTAAATTCCGTGTTGCGACGACTGGTCAATGACACATGCAGCTCCGCGGTCCGACGCCCCAGCAATGCTGCCCATTCCAGCATCCCTCCCAGCAGCTCCTGTGCCTCGGGCGAGGCCTCACCACTGGCGAGATCCCAGAGAGATCCCAAGGGTGCCGCCGGGCGCTGTTCGGCCGGACTCACCATCACTTGTTCAAAAAACCGACCGAGTGCATCCTGCACGTACGTTGAAGCCGGCGTGGTGTTCGGGACATATTCCTGCAGTACGCCGACCGTCGTGTTCTCGTTGCCAGAACGATATTCAAGTGCCCCCAAGACCTTCAGTGTCGGTGGACAGTTCGATTTGCAGTGTGCCAAATAGCGGCCGATTTCCAAGTCGGGATGAGTTCCTGACTCGGCGCGTCGAGCCAATTTGAGCAACATTTTGTCGCCAAACACGATCGCGCCGTCGCGCGGTTCGAGCCGCAACGGCACGGTTTGTATATCGAACGAGGCGGCCACGATGTCGTCCAGCTCCGGCGTCGACCAGCCGGTCAGTTCCCCCTTCGCGCCTTTGAACTTGCGGCGATGGATCATCAATTCGAGCAATGCCCGGGCCGCCGCCCGATCGACGGTGGCATCGTAGAGGATCCCTGTTTCCTTGGTCGGTTCACGCTGTAGCGGAACAACCAGCGTGGGTGAAGACGTCGTCAGAACGTGCTCGATCTGTTCCTGGCCCCAAGCCGTCGCCAGACTGAGGATGTAGCCCTCGGGTTCACCGTTGTTGAAATCGGCCCGCAATAAGAATAGGCCCGGTGCGCCGCGGTCCGACGAGCGGCCCAGCGCGATCGAGTCGTAGATCTGCGTTGATTGGAGCTGGCGGCCGCGGTTGCGGAACCATCGTTGGCGCGGAAGCTCCTGTCGGAGGATTGATTCGAAGTGACGTTTCGTTCGCCCCACCAGCAGATCCTGCCAGCCGCGGGTTACCGTCAGGCGGGGAGCTTCGCTCGGCTTGGCGGTCAGCGTGGCCTCGGTCGGCTCCTTTTCCAGCGAAAACCAGTAAAACGCATGGGGGCCAACGGTCAACACATAGGGAGACTTTCCGACGGCGGGGAACGGAGTCTGGCCAAACATTTCGATTGGGCGGCGGCCAGCGAAGCGAGACAAATCCAACTCTACGAATTGCACGAATCGCGACAGGTTGGCAACCATCAATACGCTTTGATCTTCATAGTCACGCGTGAATGCCAAAATCTTGCCATTCTCTGGCGCCAGGATGTCGATTGTTCCGCGCCGCAACGCGATATAGTTTTGTCGTAGCGCGATTACCCGTTTCATCCACCACAGAAGCGAATGTGGGTTTTGCTGCTGCGTCTCGACGTTTACCGTCTCGAACAAGTATTCCGAGTCGATGATGACGGGAGAGTACAGCCGCTGTGGGTTGGCGTCGGAAAAGCCGGCGTTGCGGTCGGGGCTCCACTGCATCGGCGTCCGCACGCCATGGCGGTCGCCCAGGTAAATATTGTCGCCCATGCCGATTTCGTCACCGTAATAGATCACGGGGGTGCCGGGCAGAGAACACAACAGGCCGTTCATCAGCTCAATCTTGCGGCGATTGTTCGATAGCAGCGGCGCCAGCCGGCGGCGAATTCCCAGATTGATTCGGGCCTGTTGATCGCGGGCATAGACGCGATACATGTAGTCGCGCTCGTCGTCGGTGACCATTTCCAGCGTCAGTTCATCATGATTGCGGAGGAAAATGAGCCATTGGCAGTCGTCGGGAATGGCCGGGGTCTGCTGCAGGATATCGACCACCGGGAAGCGGTCTTCCATGTGAATCGCCATGAACAGCCGTGGCATCACCGGGAAGTGAAACGCCGTGTGGCACTCGTCGCCCTGGCCAAAATAGGCAATCGCGTCTTCGGGCCACTGGTTTGCTTCGGCCAGCAGCATGCGGTCGGAAAATGACCTATCGACGCGCGCCGCAGCGCCTTGAGAAACGCGTGTGTCTCGGGCAGGTTCTCGCAGTTCGTGCCCTCGCGTTCGTAAAGATACGGCACGGCATCGAGCCGCAAGCCATCGACTCCCAGGTCGAGCCAATACTCCAGCACCTCGAAGAGGGCCTTTTGCACGCGTGGGTTTTCGAAGTTCAGGTCCGGCTGGTGCGAATAGAAGCGATGCCAGTAGTAAGCCTTGGCCAGCGGGTCCCAGGACCAGTTCGAAACCTCGAAATCCTTAAAGATGATGTGCGCGTCCTGGTACTTCTCCGGCGTGTCGCTCCAAACATAGAAATTGCGTTCCGGGCTGCCGGGCTTCGCGTGCCGGGCTCGCTGAAACCAGGGATGTTGGTCGGACGTGTGGTTGATGACCAACTCAGTAATCACTCGCAGACCGCGCGCATGGGCCTCTCGGATGAAGTTCTTGAAGTCCCGCATCGTGCCGTACGACGAATGGACCTCCGTGTAGCTGGCAATGTCGTAACCGTCGTCCTTGAGAGGCGACGGATAGAACGGCAGCAGCCAAATCGCCGTTACGCCCAGGTCCTGAAGGTAATCAAGCTTCTGCGCCAAACCATGAAAATCGCCGATCCCGTCCCCATCGCTGTCGAAGAACGAACGGACATGCAACTGGTAGATGACCGCGTCTTTGTACCATTGCGGATCGGCGGGCAGCGTCGCCTCTTGGACGGTGGAACGAGAGGCGCGGGTTCTTTTGGCCATGGCGTACCTAATTTACAATCTGAGCGATGACTACGCCTTCCGCGCCGTGAGCACGAGCGCGGAGTGGCCGGGAATGAACCAGCGATCATTTTCCAACGGGGGCGTACCAAGACCACCATAGCGAGGATCTTCGCTCGACCACAGCAACTGCCATTGCCGACCCGCGGGAGGCACCAACAGTGGCTCGGTGACGGGCGACCAATCCAAGTCGCGGCCGAGATTCATTAAAAACAAGCGATCGTCGCCGTCCTCGCCAAAATAACGGAGCGAAAAGGCCTCGACTGAGATCACCGCACCATGAATTCGGTCGGCTCGTTGGGCCGCGAAGACGTTATCTTCGCGCCGCAACCTAAGCAAGTCGCGGTGTAAGTCGAGCACGGCGATGTTTCGCTCCCGCTCGGACAAGTCGAGCCGCGACTTCTCAAACGTGCCAACATCGCCGGGATCGGCAAACTTCTTGGAGACGTCGTGACCCATCTGGCGGCGGAAATTCTGCATTTCCTTCTGTCGTCCCTCGCGCACCAGCTTGCTGAGCTCCGGCTCGTGGTCGGCAAAAAAGTAAAACGGACTCGACGACGAAAACTCCTGCCCCTGGAAGAGCAGGGGAGTGCCCGGTGCCAACAGCAACAGCGCGGTGAGTGCCCGGTGGCGGCCCGGCGAGGTCAATTCATGTTGGCGACGACTGCCAGGTGAATTGCCAACCTGGTCGTGATTCTGCAGGAAGATCACAAACTGCTTCGCTTCCAGGTCGAGCCCCGGCGAGCCGCGAAACCGCTGTTGCCGCGAATTCCATTGGCCCTGGTAGAGATAGCCCCATTTGACCAGGGAGATGAATTCCTGCGGTGTGCCGTGATAGTCGCCAAAGTAATACTCGGCGTGTCCGGTGGCGGCGACGCGGGCCACATGATGAAAATCGTCGTTCCAGCCGCCGTCCATGCCGTAACCACCCCGCTCGATGGGACGCAGGGCATAGGATTCCTCGTGCTCGTTCTCGAGGATCACGAGCGTTTGCCGATGGCCGGACTTTTCTCGCACACCGCGGCCGATGGAGGTCAGGATGTGCTCGGGAGATTCGTCAACAATCGCATGCACCGCGTCGAGCCGCAGGCCGTCGACGTGATACTCGTCGATCCAAAAGCCGGCGTTCGCGACAAAATACTCTCGGACGGGTCCGGAATTTGTTCCGTCAAAGTTGATCGCTTCGCCCCAGCCGGTGTGGTGTTCTGCGTTCAGGTAGTCATCGGAGAATTGTCCCAAATAATTGCCAACCGGACCAAAGTGATTGTAGACCACGTCCAGCATGACGCCGAGTCCGTGCTGATGGGCTGCGTCGACGAAGCGGCGGAAATCATCCGGCGTGCCGTACAGTCGCGTTGGTGCAAATAGATTCACGCCGTCGTATCCCCAGCCAAACTCTCCGGCGAATTCAGCGATCGGCATTACCTCGACCATCGTGATGCCCAGGTCCGCGAGCGCCGGTAGCTGGCCGATCGCCGCGGCCCAAGTACCCTCTGGCGTGAAGGTGCCGATGTGTAATTCATAAATGACCTGACCCTTGAGCGGCTTGCCGAGCCAGGCGGCGTCGCTCCACTGAAACAGCGCGGGGTCGACGATTTCCGACAGTCCATGCGGTCCATCGGGCTGACGGCGGGAAGCCGGATCAGGAAACAACGGCCGCTCGTCGTCCAGGCGAAAACCGTATCGGTCTCCCGGCCCGACATCGGGTGAGAATCCGGAAAAATAACCGTTCCCCTCGTCATCAAGCGGAACTTGCAAAACCGTCTGCGTGCCGGCGGAGACTTGTGACTCAATCGAAACGTGCCGGCGCTTGGGGGCCCAAACACGAAAATGGACACCGCCATCGGGCTGGACCTCCGCGCCGACAGGCAGGCGGCGCTGAGGACGAGGAGACTTGGTAGGTACAGGCATCGTTTCCTGTGATCGTTGTATCAAGCGTTCCAGTAATCCTTGGCTGGAATTCTAACGGGCTCGACACGTCGCGGCCAACCCCACGTGACGGTTGGTTCCTCAAGCCGACGTTCGTCGAGGTACGCCGCTTGCCACCGTTGCTGCACCGGCCGGGGCAGACTATTTCGTGAAGCTCAAGCCAGGATCGCTCGGAGCCGCGCCGGGTAGGCGGAAATTGAAACCGCGGGGCGTCGCGTCCGCCACCTGGCCCACCATTGCCGGATTGCCGTCCTGGTTGAGTACCAGCAGATTGTCCGCGACCGTATATTTGCCGCTGAATTCTTGTTGCTGCTTGTTCCTGGAAACGCTCCAAACGTATTGAGAATCCTTTCCTAGCCGCAGTGCGATTGTCGTGCCATCGGGTTGCGACGCCTTCCAATTGCCGGCCAGAGTTGCCGCCGTGATGGGTGCGGCGGGGGCTGCGGGTGCCGGCGGAGTCGCGGCAGGGGCAGGTTGCTCGGCCGGTGGAACGAGGCTGGCCAGCAGCTGGGCGGACAGCGTGTCCTGCGGGTTTAGTCGAACAACGTCTTGCAACTGACCCTTGGCCGCGTCGGTCTGGCCGCACGTCAGGTAGTGATAAGCAAGCACGAAATGTGCCTGCGGCTCCTGTGGATGTGCTTCGACGTACGACTCCAAAGCTCTCAATTGTTTCGTGTACACATCCGTGCTTGGATAGAGGCCGCTCAATGTTGTCCAGTCCCAACCAGGGCCGGCCGACAGGACAGCATAAAGCGCCGCCGCGGACTCCTTGTAGTTGCCAGTCGCGAACCAGCAGAGAGCGCGGAATTCGTGCAGCGTAGCATCGTCGGGCGCTTGCGCGATTGCTTCGTTGACCTTCGCCAGCGCAGTCTCGTAGTCGCCCTGGTAGAACGCTTGACGGGCAGTGTCGAACAAATTGGCGGCGAGTTCGGCTGGCGTCGGCTGGCCGGCGGGAACTGCGTCGTCGGCGTACGTATCGCTTGCGGCCAAGGGCTGAGAATAGTCGTACGCCACGTTGTTGACCACGATCGGTTGTGCGGCATAGGGATTGGTGTAAGACCAATAGCCCCACGACCAGGGAATGGAAGCGGCGATTGCGCCGGTTGCAAATCCTCCCCACCACCAGGCCGATGGCCGGTTGTACCAACCGTAGTTCCAGTTGTCGTGCCAGCGGCCATGCTGCCAGTAGTCGTGGTTGATGTGGTGGTTGTCCCAATGGTTGTTGCCCGGTCGATTGCCGGGACGTCCCGCCAGATTGCCGCCATCGCCGGGACGCCCTGGTCGGTTTCCGACGCCAGGCCGGTTGCCGTCGAAACCGGGTCGATTTCCTTCGGGAAGGTTGGGACGCTGCGCGATGTTTGGTCGGTTACCTGCGCCTGGAAGATCCGGTTGGCCCGGGCGACCGGGGGTATTCGGGCGCGAAGATATGGAAGGGCGATTCGGCAGCGACGGGCGGGTCGAAACTCCGGGTGCATTTCCGCCGCCAATCGCCGGGCGGCTCAGCCCTGCTCCCGACGGTCGCGAGACCTGTTGAGGGCGGCTCAACGAAGGCGAACGGTTCGCCGCCGGGCGGCTGGCCGCGTGCATTCCGCCGCCACCGCGCGCGCCGCCACCGCCGTGAAATCCGCCACCGCCACGGCCGCCGCGGGCCTCAACCGATGCGACTGGCAGCGCGAGCATTACGGCCAAGAACCAGGCCAGTGGTTTTACCTTTTGAATCATCGCCTATTCCCCACGCACTATCAGGCATTCTCAAAACGAACGGGTGTAGCGTCGAGCCTCCGCGTCATTTGGCTGGTTCCGGCGGCTTTCGAACAACAATCACGGCGGGCGAATCGTCCTGAAACTCGCCGCCCAGCACTCGATCGCGAGATTCCCATTGAAAGCGGTCGCCGCGGAGCCGCGTAATTGTGTTCGTGGCGGTGGCCGGTTCGCCGGCGCTGGTAACACCGGATTGCTTGATGATCCAGCGATTTCCTTCTCGTGTCCAAATGCCGCTCGTGAATCCCCCTTGCTCGTCGAACACCCAATTGCGAATCACTTTTTCCAACGGATCCCACCCAATTCGCTGAGTGCCGTTTAGTACCGGCTTGCCAGCGACGCGGATCGTAAACTGCCCAAGTATGTAGCGGTGGTTGCCCGACCATTGATACGAGGTAACAACCAATGCATCGGGACTCTCGTCAATCCAATCGCCAATCATCCAGCCCAATTCGTCGAGCGACTCCGCCGAGGCATTTTCATCATCCGGCAGGTCCCGGGCACTGGCCATCAGCCAGTTTCCGTCCGGTTGTTTGAGGTGAATGGCCGTGTAGCGGTTGGGTTCGCCATCGGTGCCAGGCTCGCGTACGACGGTAGCCACACCGTCCTCTTCCGCCACGCTCGAACTGAGAAAGCGGATCGAATTGATTTTGACCGACGTGGTCGCGTCAGGATATTCCGCGAACACGGCTGCGAATACTGCTTCAATCGCGGCATGGCCTCGTTGGGCATCGCCACTGGGGTCCACCAATTCGCCATTGGCTGTGAAGAGAGTCGCGATTCTGCTGGGATCATGGGCATTGTAGGCATTGGTAAATGCCACGGCCGCGTTGCGGATTGCCTGTTCGTCGGCCGTTACCGAGGCGGCTGGTGTCTCGGCGAATGTTTGGGCGGCAGTGAACCATAGCAAACTGAGCAATGTTGCGCCCAGGAGGTTTCGACGCGCCCCAATGGAACGTACAGCTATCAGCGTGGCGGGCATGGAATCGGGCCTCTCAGGAGTGGCTGCGCAATTTGGCGGCTAGGTGGATTTATTCTGACCGACGCATAATGGATTTGACAATCTTTTTCCGCACAATTCGAACGCGTCGAAGTTGTATCCGTATTATTAGCAAGGGCGTTTCGGGGTGCAGGTTCCTGCCACGCACGTCTGTTCGTTTGTCGGCCGATCCATTTGGGGGATGTCCGAGCCGAGTCGCTAGGCAACCATTAATACACACCCCGCCGTGAAAGCATCACCGTAGCGCGGGACCGAGAAGCTGCGCAGCGATCCGGGACCGCGAAGGGGCGCGGAAGCGGCCCATCTGCTGGCTTTTGCGGCGGGGTCATTTTCAAACTGCTCTGCCTGTGTAATCGCCCGTCATCCCACCGTAACTGTAGCTCACCTACAACTCGTCGAGGTGTCGCGGCCAATCGTCCTTTAGCAGCCGCGAAAGCGAGCGATCGGCAAGAATCTTGCCGCCAGTCTGGCAGCCCGGACAATAGTTTGTTTCGTTGTCCGCGTAGCGAATTCGCTGGATCGGCGCGCCGCAGACAGGACAGGGCTGACCATATTTGCCGTGCACCGCCATTTCGGGACGAAATGCCGTAATGACGTCGGGAAAGGAGTCCCCCGCTTGCTCGCGCAATCGCTCGATCCATTCACTGAGTACAGCTTTCGTCGATGCGTGAAGACGCGAGAATTGCTCAGCCGACAATTTTTGTGTCAACGCCAGCGGGGAGAGCTGCGCCCGGTGAAGAATCTCGTCCGAGTAGGCATTGCCGATCCCGCTAATCAGGCTTGGATCGGCCAAAGCTCGCTTGAGCGTGTGATTGCGGCGACTCATGGTCTTGCCAAATTCTAGATCTGTTGCCGAGAAGACATCGATACCGCCGGGATCGTGCTGCGCGAGCGCCGTATCGCCGGCGACCAAATACAAGGCCGCTCGCCGTTTCGCACCGGCCTCGGTCAGCAACAGTGTGCCGCTGGAAAAATCGAATGCCGCCAGCTGGTACATTCCGCGGAGCTTTGCCGCGCGTGCTTTCCAGTGCAGGCGGCCGGCGATCATCAGGTGCAGCACCAGCCACAGCTCGTCTTCCAGACCGATCGCGATTCGCTTGCCGAGTCGTCGCAATGCGCAGACTCGCTTTCCCCTCACGGCGTCAAGCGGTGGGTCGAAAGTGCGGAGGAGAAAGGGACTTTGAACACGCACGTCGTCGAGCGGAAGGCCGAGGATGCGCCGTTCGATCGCTTCGAGATAGACGGTAATATCGGGCAGTTCGGGCATCGGCATCGCAACGAGAAAATCGACGTTCGCGACATTATAAGCCACTTGGCCAACGGAGGTTGTTTGCCGCCGGCGGGCTCCTTAGGATGGACACTCGTCCCACCAACTCCATTTCAAGGGGTCTAGATCCCATGATCGAATCCAATCGTCGACGTTTCCTGCAGGCGACCTCGCTGATTTTGGCCGGCGGCTACGCTCGTTCACTGGTAGGCGGCGAAACGTTTGCTCGGCCGATGTTTGCCAGCGACGCGACCTTTGAGCCGACCGCGCTGTTCTGCACCTGGTGGCGGGATCCGACCACGACGATGGCGATCCAGTGGATCGGCGAGCCTGGCGACGCCGCCGAGCGGCCCGCGTGGTTTGCCAAGGACAAGTCCGAAGTCTGGCGAAAGCAGTCCTTCCAATCGAAGCCGTTTCCGATGACGGGGAAGCAGGTATTCCGGGCGGAGCTTACCGGGCTCGAGCCCGATACCGACTACCGGTTTCGCGTGGGGCTCGATTCGGCCGAGCAGCGTTTTCGCACGATGCCGGCCAGGGCGACGGAAGCAATTCAATTCGTCTCCGGCGGCGACGCCGGGATTGGTCCGCACACGACTCAAACAAATCGACTCGCCGCGGCACAAGCACCTCATTTTGTCGTCATCGGCGGCGACATTGCCTACGAGAACGGCCGCAACCCGGGCGTCTTTTACACCTTCATGAAGGACTACTCGCGCGACTTGCGCGACGAAAACGGGCGTTTGATTCCGCTATTGGCGTGCCTGGGCAATCACGAAGTTGACGGCGGGTATGATCAGCCGCGCGAAAAGGCCCCGTTCTTTTACGCCATGTTTGACGGGCTCTATCCGGAGACTGGCTACGCGGCTCTTGATTTCGGCGACTACCTGTCGCTGGTGTTTCTCGACACCGATCACACCACTCCGATTGCCGGCGAGCAGACCGATTGGCTAGGCAAAACGCTGAAGGCGCGCGAGGAGCGCGACACGGTATTCGTATTCAATCACGTGCCGGCCTACCCATCGTATCGACCCTATGGTGGCGACCATGAGGACGGCTCGGGCACCGGCGGCGGCAATCGCAAACATTGGGTACCGCTTTTTGAACGCTACAACGTGGATGCCGTCTTCGAGCACCACGACCATACATACAAACGCACGCATCCGCTTCTGGGCGGACATACGAACACGAATGGCATCGTCTACCTGGGCGACGGATCGTGGGGCCGCCTGCGGTCTCCCGCCACGCCAACCGAGCGGCCGTACCTGGCGGTGACGGATGAGGCCTATCATCTATCCGTCCACCGTATCGAGGGTTCTCAACGCTTTCATGTGGCGCTTTCGGATACCGGACGCGTCGTCGACGTGTGCGCCACGACAAAACGGGCACATCGGCGCGGTTGATCGGACAAACCTAGCAGGCTGTTGAAGAATTCGGCGGGCTGCGTCATCGTATGGATGCGATGCCAAAATAGCGACGTAAGTCGTTATTTTGCGAGCCGTGCGGAGCTTTGCTTCGCACTTGGCGAGGTTGAAACAATGCCACGACGGCATTTTTCAACTGGCAGCTAGTACCGGTAGGCCAGACCGAAGTTGAGACCCTGTGCCCAGTAGTCGGTGGTTAGACCCGAGTAGGCAGGGCGAGGCAGGCCGACCAGGGTCCCGCCACTCGACTGGCTGAGATTGACGTCGGTGTCGATTTGATCGCCGGGCCGAGCGACGCGGCTCCAGTACATGAAGTTGTAGCCGAAGGTGGCCCACAGGCCGCTGGTGAGTTCGAAGCCCAGGTTCAGACCGATCTGCGGCACGATGGCAAAGTCATCGTTGTAGTACTGACCGATGTTCGACGGTTGCGTCAATAATCCGCCGGGGGTGGTTACGGTTTGGCTTCCGCCCCCCATGGGCGTGACGGATGTCGATTGTCCTCCGATATCGACCAGCGCACGGTTGACGCCAAGAGCCAACGACGCGCGAGTCTCGAACCACCAGCGCTGCCGCCGCATCTCGGAGATCATGCCGAGCTGCACGCCGTTGAAGGTGTTTCTGGTCGAGAATCGGTCCCACTGGGTCAACGTGGCGCCGGCGACGGGCGCCGTCTCGCCTCCGAGCGTGACGCGATTGCCGGTGATGTTGAGGTTGTCATCCAGGCGGTTGTATCGCCAGCCCAGCGTCCAGTCGAGTCGCCAATCGTTACCGCGACCAATCAGGTGTCGCACGATGACTTCCGCGCCTTGCAGAGTCGACGTTCCCCTGACCGCGATGCTTCCCGAATACAAATTTGGATACGCAATCAGTTGAGCGGCGTTCCCGACGGAGCCGGTGGTCACATTGACGAACGGTCGCGCCAGGATCGGGTAGTCGGAATTCGAGGCCGAGAAGCTTGAGTTCGCTTGCCCGATGGCGAAGTACGTTCCTTCAACGGCTGCTGTATCGCAGGGATCGAACCAGTACCCGATTCGCGCCCGGCCACCTGACTGTGATGCCCCGGCCAGAGTGCCGTTTGGAAACAAGACGGAGGTGCTCGACAGACCGAGTACTCCGGCATCGGTGCTGCTCGTGTTCGGCAAGGAGGTGGTTACCAGCGGCGGAGCGGAGAATCCTCTTCCCCACCACAGCAAATAGTCGGCGCGAAGGTAGAGTTGTTGGCAGCACAATGGGTGACAGAAAATGCCCGGGCATCCGTAGCGGCGATAGCCACCGTCTCCCCAATACATCTCGTCGTCAAAACCGCCGTTGACAAATGATCCATCGTCATAGATTTGGCCACCGTCACCCGACTCTATGTACTCGTCACCGGAACCGTCGACTGGGCTGCTCTCAAACTCGTAAATAGGCTGTGCGGTGTTCGTCGATTGAGATGGATCGACCGTCGGCGGCGTCGATACGACTTCAGGTGGATTCTTAAGGCGACTCGACGCGGTTCTCTGCATCCGTCTAGGTGTCGTTTGCGCCTGGCCCAATGCGGGCACCAAGAACACAAACAGCGCAGCACAGAGGCACCGCAGCAGGGGCGTTCGCACCAGGCACGCCATCGCGGCGCGCAGCCGGAAAGCGGACAGCGTTTGGGCGCTGGCATGGTATCCATTCCAAGACGTGTCATGCCCCCCTGGACAGACAAGATTGGTCGAACTGTGTTTGATGTGTGACGGCGCCCCCGGGCGCCGCCTATCGTGCGTTCAGTCGTTGACGGGACTCGACTCCGCGCACCCGAATACCGGCGCGCAGCAGTGAGGGGTGGGGACGATAGAACAATCTTGCTCGGGCTGCAAGCCGGATTCGTCGCAAGTGCTAGCGTTGCTGGCCGGCACAGCGCCTATGGCGGAGCGGGGAGCTAGGCGAAGTCGAAGAACTCCGCGCAAGCCTTGCTCAGAGGCGGTCAAAACAGTCGATTCGGGCGTTTCCAGTGGATTCGCGCCACGTAAACGCTGCCGTCGCTGCCATATTTCTCACACCCCACCGGCTGCATCCACTCGGCCACGGTTACCCAGGTTTCCGCGGGGCTTACGTCCGTAACTCCGAAATTGCCCAACCGAGCACCACGCTCGGGAACCAAGGAAGTCTCGGTATCTCGCAACACGCAGAGCCGCTCAGGATCGACCTGGGCCATTACGAGCGGCGCTCGATTTCGAAAGACATGATCGTTGTTCAAGCCACGACGGGTATAAACGAGATATAGCGCATCGCTGTGTGTCACCCAATGTGCCTGCGTGTTGTAGCTGCCCAACTCGCTGCCATCATCGAATGTCCACGTGCGAAGCGGCGCGAAATGCGTGCCGTCATCGCCGCGGGTCACATAAGCCCGCTTGTCATGCCTGACAGTCAGAAAGTACTTACCGTCAAAGCGGGCCAGCGACGGCTCTCCCACCCCGCGCGTTTCGTCGTCAATGCCCAGTTCATTGCCATGATCGACATACTTCAGCTCCTTGTCACCGAACATGCAACGCATGACCGACACGCGGGTGTTGCTTTCGAGCGGCTTGAAGTAGAACGGCAGCAGTATCGTGCCGTCTGGCTGATCCACTCGCTGCGTGCACCCTGCGCCGGAATTGGCAAACTTTTTCTCGGCCGGCATTTCCAGCTTGCGCCAGGCCATCCACTCGTCCGACTGGGCATCGTAAGTGGCGTATACGGTATGACGTGGGCGATTCGACACGACTTTCCACTCGGGCGTATAGACCACCGAGTGTCCGGTGCCGAGTAGCATTTTGGACTGCGCATGCCACTGCGGCCAGAAATCGCTCGCTGCGACAGGTCGCTCGACGCCGTCAATCGTCTCTTGCCGGGGTGCCATGGAGGCCAGTTTGCGAGGCTGCGTCCACGACTTCCCCAGGTCGTTCGTATGCAGATCGAAGACGCCCTTGAATACGTCGCTGCCGGCGAGATCCATCGTGTTCATGGTCATCACCACCCGTGGACAATCGTCCTGGCCCGCGTCGGGAACGATGCCGGCGCGAGGATGGCACCAGCAATGATCGCCGTCGAAATAGCGCGTCGGCACGTCGCGCGTCAGACGATAGTCGGTATCGTTCGACATCGCGTCGGCCGCTGCGACGTCTCGGTTGAAGGGGATGATCGAGAGCGAAACGCCAGCCACGAGAGACGACTTGAGAAAGTCACGCCGCGTGTTGGCCATGATGCGACTCCCGATGGGTCTGCGAAGGAGCGGTGGGACGGGACAATGTCGACAACCCCATGGTAGTCGCCTCTTACCAGGCCGTCCAACCACCGTCGATGACCATGTTTTGTCCTGTCATGTAGCTGCTCGCATCGGATGCCAGAAACACCACCGCGCCCTTCAACTCCTCCGGTTCGCCCATGCGAGCCATGGGTGAGCGCCGCTTGAGGCGTTCGACCATTTCGGCATTGGCCTGCGGTGAGGGAAATGGACCGGGGCTCAAGCAATTTATGCGCACTCGGTCGGCAGCCCAGTAGACGGCCAGATGCCTCGTGAGGTGAATGATCCCTCCTTTGAGCGTGTGATATGCCACGGGGCTGGCCGAACAAATGCCTGCGTACGCATCGGGATAGGAGGCCACCATTCCGTACATTGAACCGAGAAGAATCACGCTGGCCGGAGCATTTCGTGCAGCCACGTGATCGCGCAGCGCGCGAGCGAGCAGGAAATACCCCGTGGCATTCGCGAGTTGCCGCGTGAACTGCTCGCCGGTGACGTCGCGCCAATCGGCCGCCAGGCCTTCGTGGCCATTGTTCACCAGGATGTCGATCTGTCCGGCCTCGGCAACCGCGGCGGAGAAACCCTGTTCGATGGACGCTTCGTCCAAATGATTGATCGAAACTCCCAAATGGCGTCCCGACTGGGCCCCCTTCAATTGCTCGGCGGCAACTTTGGCTTTAGACAAATCGCGGCTGCCGACGACAACCCGCGCCGGCCTCTGCCAGTGCGGCGGCCAAGGCGCTGCCAAGATGACCCGTGGCACCAGTCACCAGAGCAACACGCCCGCTCAGGTCAAACAACTGTTGGACGCTCCGTTGCGGCTCGGTCATGGAGTTCCTCTTAGGGCAAGACTGTTTCCCAGGTTCCGACCTCGGCGGAACGCAGAATCGCCAAGTTGACGTTCAGGGTGTGAATTGCCTCGGCCAGTGAGCAAAGCGGTTGTTGCTTACCGGCGACGGTGTCGAGCATGGCGTTGGCCTGCCGCACGAAAAGTGTATCACGCTCGAGGGGTTCGACGTTTTCATTGGTCCACTGTCCGCCTGGTTCGGACATCCATCGCCAGCGGCTCTCGTGGTTTTCGAAGCGGGACGTACCGTGCTCGCAAATGACCGTGATGGTTGTTTCATTTGGCGCTTGGTGCTGGTTCAAGCTGTAGCAACCAAGCACGCTGCCATGCCGTGCGAGCACATGCGCCGTGTCTTCGACCTCGACGCCCGGCAGAGCCAGATGGGCGACGTCTGCCACCACGCGATCCACGCCGCCTACGAGCCACTGACCCGTGTTGATGGTGTGTGTCAGGGCATCTTGCACGGCGCCACCGCCCGTGGCTCGGTTGTTGTAATAGATTTCGCGGTAGGCAGGGCGATAGAGCGGGAAATGTTGTCCGCTGGTGGCCACGATCTCGAGTGGCTTGCCGAACCGGCCCTCCTGCAGCGCTGCCCGCATAGCCGTCAGGGCCGGATGGCAGCGAGAGACGTAGGCAACGGATGCCACAAGGCCGCGCTCGCGGACAATTCGCGTCAATTCGTCTATTCTTTCCGTGGAGGTGCTCAGCGGCTTTTCGATAAGCAAATGGGCACCCGCGCGGGCCGCTTCAATCGCCATCGGCACATGCAAATGTGCGGGCGTGCACAGCATGACAATCTCCGGCTGGCCGGTCAACGCCTCGGCGTACGTTTCGTATTGGTCGTCAATCGAGTAGCGCTCGGCGACGGTTCGGCGAACCGTGGCGTTGATTTCACAGAGGGACAACCGTGCACGACCGGTCGCGGCAAAACAGCGAAGATGCCGCTCACCGATGGAACCCGCTCCCACGACAAGTACACGTGGCCGGTCCGTCATGACATCTTGCTCAACTCGGCGGCCTCGGCCGCCAGGCGGTTGTCGAACTTAAAGCCGAGCTTCCCGTATCGCTCTTGGATTCCCTCCCAAGCTTGTTTGAGATAGAGAATATCAACGCCGTGACAAATGAACTGAGCGCCCAGGTCCATCAGCATCCGTGAGTGTTCAGGCGAGGGACTGACGGTGCCCCAGAATTTGCCAGCCCCTTTGGCGGCTTGCGACACGCGACGGAAGGCATCGTGAACGATGGGGTGGTCAAGCTGACACGGGATGCCGGAAAGCACGCTGAAGTCCCCGGGACCCAGCATCAGCACGTCGACGCCCGGCACGGCGGCAATCGCGTCAGCATTTTCCAAGGCCAACGGCGACTCCAATTGGATCACCAGCAGCGTGTGTTCATTGGCCAGTTCGAAGTAGCGAGCCATGGGGGTCGAACAGTACGGATTATCGGGATTCGCACCATCGATGCCGCGCTGTCCCTGCGGGCCGAATTTCGCCCAACGGACGACCTCGGCGGCTTCGTCTGCCGTTTCGCAGCGCGGATACATGATGCCCTGCGCCGGCCTCCAGAATGCGGCCCATCCGCATGCTTTCCCAGCGAGCGCATTGCGCGATGATATCCGCCCCGCCGACACGTGCGGTGCGCATCAAATTCGAGGCAGTTTCCAAACTCGTGGAATGGTGCTCGAGGTCAAGCCAAATACCGTCGAAGCCCATCAGGCTGGTCATTTCGTAAACACTGGGATCGGCGAAATGGCACGCCACAATGAGCGCGTGTTCGCCACGGCGAAGCTTCGCCTTTACACGACTGAAACGCATGGAGGATCCGATCTTTTTAGAGGGTTGCGGAAAACGGAGGGCAGTCGCGACAAGTCATTTCAGATGTTTTCGTTATTACGTGAGCCGTGCGAAACCGGTGTGTCGAACGGGACCGGCAAGTCGTGTGGTAACGTCGTTCTGCCGAATTGCCGTCGCAAGTTCCGCCATCACGTCGTCGGCGGCGTCCAGACAGGCAGTCACATGGGCGGGTTGGTGCGCGAGGGTGGGATAGAATCCGACGCCTACGAGGAAGCCGCGCTCAAGCATGCGTGTTGTCAGCAGCGTACTCAACGCTGCGGCGTCGGGGTGATCGAAGCCGAGCGAGAGAAGGACCGGATGCCCCGCGAGCCGCATTGGTACGTCGTGCTTGGCGCTCAGCTCGCGCCAACCCTCGCGAAACTGTTCACCGATCTGACGAACGTACGATCGCACGTCCACTTGTTGCATCTTGCGCAACGTGGCCACTGCGGCGGCATAGCCCACGCCCTCCGTCCAATAGGTGCTCGAAATGAAGGAAGTCTGGGCGGCTTGCATGACGTCTCGCCGCCCGATGATCGCGGCAATGGGATGCCCATTACCAAGAGCTTTGGCGAACACGGCCACGTCGGGCGTCACGCCGTAGTGCAAGTGCGCTCCACCCAGCGCAAACCGCCAGCCGGCGGAGATTTCGTCAAAAATCAGAACGGCGCCGCAAGAGCGGCACAGCTCCTTCACTCCTTCAAGAAAGCCAGGCTGCGGGTCGACCGAGCGAGTTGGCTCCATCACGACTGCGCCAAGTTCCTGGCCGTACCGCCGCACGAGTCGTTCAAGCTGGTCCAGGTGATTGTAAGTGAAGGGCAGCGCCGTGCCGGCGAGACCCCGAGGAACGCCAGTTGGTGGCAGCCCCGGTAATAGGTGACCACGCAACGGATCGTCGCGGTCGTCTTCTCCAGGAACCGGCAAATTGGCGGCCAGGTACCAATCGGACCAGCCGTGGTATCCGCAGAATGCGACCCGGTCTCGCCCAGTCGCGGCTCGCGCCAGACGCACGGCAATGGCCATTGCCTCGCCTCCCGAGCGACAGAACCGCGCTTGTTCGGCCCACGGGTGCAGCGAGAGCAACAGCTCCGCAAGTTCGAGCTCTTCTGGACAGTTGAGCGTGCACATCGAACCCCGCTGGACGCGGCGCACCACGGCAGCGGTGACGTCCGGATCGGCATAGCCCAACAAGCACGCGCCGATGCCGGAGGTCGACATGTCGACGTAGCGGCGGCCGTCGAGGTCGGTAACATCGCAGCCGCGCGCTTCGGCATAATACGCGGGCCACTGTTCGGGCGCGTACATTTCCGGTCGCTTGCTCAGCAGTTGCGTGCCCCCTGGAATGATCTGCCGGGCGCGGCGATAGGCTGCCTGCGTTCGGTTTTCTGCCTCTAGCTGGGATGCCGGTTCCATTGATTCGCAACGCTTCGAGGCGGGTAAGGGCCAGGATTCCTGACGGCGGGACGCAAGACTTCCAGGAGTTTACTGTGGACGCCGGCGCGCGGCAACTTGCCAGTGTCATCTCGCAAAAACCTCTCGGCGCTGCGACGCGCAGTCTACTTTTGGACGAAAGCCCTGCGCCGCGTGTACCTGCCAGCGGTTTTTGGGCTATCATGGTCCTCGGCCTATTCATTCGCGTCTCGTACAAAGGAGTGCAAAACATGCATCGCCAGCGTGGTAAATCCTCCCGCCGCGGGTTTCTTTCGGCATGCGGATTGGGAGCTGCCGGTCTTGCCGCGCACGCCGTGGGCAGATCACGGGTGATCGCAGCAGAGACCGCGCTAGCGACCGAGCGAAAACCGGTTGCCGATCTGGGTTCGCGCTGGGAATTATTGGTGGATGAGTGGCTTGTCGATGCCAAGAGCGGAGTTGAGCTGGCCCTCAATCACCCGCAACGAGCGGAAGTGGTGCTAGTCACCGACGCGCCCTGGGAAGGCCCGACCAGCGGCTACTACAGCGTGGCACAAGACGGCGACATCATTCGGCTTTACTACCGCGGATATGCGTCGGGCTCCGACAAGTCGGAAAACCAGGTTACCTGCATGGCCGAGAGCCGCGATGGCGTGCACTTCACTCGTCCGAACCTAGGAATTATCGAAATCGATGGTTCGTCCGAGAACAACGTAATTTGGAAGGGGATCGAGTCGCACAACCTGGCGGTATTCCGAGACACAAATTCCGATTGCAAACCGGATCAACGCTATAAGGCCCTGGGCGGCATTCGCGCCGCCGGAACCAATTGGCTGGGCGAAAAGGTCGAACAAGGGCTCTACGCGTTTGGATCTCCCGACGGCATCCATTTCAAGAAGATTTCCAATCAGCCAGTCATGACCAAGGGAGCCTTTGATTCGCTCAATCTTGCTTTTTGGGATTCGGCGCGCGGACGCTACGCGTGTTACAGCCGCATCTTCGCCGACGGCGTTCGGGCGGTGCAAAGCTCGCACTCGTCAGATTTTCTCAATTGGAGCGACGCAGTTCCGAATCGCTACGCCGATGGCGTGCCGATGGAACATTTCTACACGACCGCCACCATTGCCTGTCCGGGCGCGGAACATTTGTTGCTGGCATTCCCGAAGCGATTCCTGCCGAACCGCAAGAAGAATCCCGAACACGCGGACACCGGCGTTTCCGACGCGGTGTTCATGTCAAGCCGCGACGGTGTGCACTGGGATCGACCATTTCTAGAGGCCTGGGTTCGGCCGGGCCTCGATCAAAAGAACTGGACCGAGCGCAGCAACATGCCGGCCTGGGGGATCGTCGAAGCGAAGCCGGGCGAGTGGTCATTCTACATCTCCGAACATTATCGCTGGCCCGACAATCGACTCCGGCGGCTGGTCTTGCCCCGTCATCGTTTGGCGTCGATGCAGGCAAAGGCTCGGCCCGGCGAATTCACGACCCGGCCGATCACGTTCGCTGGCGGGCAACTGGCCATCAACTACGCCACCTCGGCGGCCGGAAGCGTGCAAATCGAACTGCAGGATGCCAGCGGTCAGCCGCTGCGGGGGTACGCGCAGTCCGACATGGCGCCGCTCTATGGCGACGAACTCGACGCGGTTGTTGCGTGGAAATCTGGCAGCGACCTGTCGAAGTTCAACGGACAACCGATTCGACTCCGCGTCGTCCTGCAGGATGCCGACTTGTATGCCTTGCGATTTGCTTGAGGATTCATCAAACGCGGCTTGGGAGTACACGGAAAATGGATGCGCTGGAACTGAAGCAGACGTTCGACCGTCAAGGATTTGTCGTGGTACCGTCGCTGCTGGCCGCCGCTGAGTTCGAGCGGCTGCAGCAGGAGCTCGACCGGTACATTCGCGATGTTGTACCGGGCTTGCCGGCGGCGGATGCCTTCTACGACGGCGACCGTGCTGACGCTAGTCGGCTCAAACAATTGCATCGCATCGATAAGGATCCGTTCTTTGCAGGGTATCGCGGGCATCCGGCTTGGCAAAAACTGGCTGAAACGCTGATCGGCGAAGCGGCCATGAGCGAGTCTCCCGAATGGTTCAACAAACCACCGCTTTCGCACCAAGGAACCCCACCGCATCAAGACAACTACTACTTTTGCCTCGAGCCGCCCAGTGTCGTCACCATTTGGATGGCGCTGGACGCCGTCGATGATGAAAATGCGTGCCTGCGCGATGTGCCTGGTTCGCATCTTCAAGGGGTGCGTCCGCACGGCCGTTCAACGGTGCTGGGTTTCTCGCAAGGCATTGTTGACTACAGCGACGCGGACGCCGGTTCGGAAGTAGCAATTCATTTGCAACCTGGTGATGTCGTGGCACATCACGGCAACCTGATTCATCGGGCAGATCCGAACCGTTCGGCGACGCGCCACCGCCGCGCGTTCGCGATGGTATTCAAAGGCGTCAGTTGCCGGCGAGACGAGCAGGCATTCGCGCGGTATCAAGCGGACTTGAAAACGCAGCAAAGCACACTAGCGGTGTGACTCGGCAGGACGGCAAGCAACACATCGTCGCAGGCGTTACAACTGTTGCAGAGCCGCTTGGGCTAATTTTGCCAACCGGGGCGAAGGGGATTGCGCCGCCTGGTCTAAGTCGTCTTTCGCCGCCGCCGCGGCAGGTCCCATCTGACCGAGCGCCCAAGCGGCCCGTTCCCTCACGGTGGTCGCTGGGTGGGTATTCAACGCCTCGATCAAGGGTCCGACCGCCGCCGCCGCGTCTCCTTTCAGGCGACCCAACAAGGTAGTCGCCCAGTAAGCCACATCCGGTTCAGGCCGATTGAGCAATGCGGTCAATTTGGGCACGTCGTCCGTTGCCGGCGGACCAAGGCCCTCAAGCGCTCCAACCGCCCACTCGCGTAGATCTTCGTCTTCCGAATTGACCGCGTGGACAAGAGCCACGGCGGCGGGCTGAGCCAGCTCACCGAGTTGTGCCAGCTTCTCGGCGGCCGTGGTGCGCGCGCTCAAATCCTGTGACTCAAGGATTCTCACAAGGGCGTGAACATCCGACATCGCTTGAGCCTCCTGCGGTTGAGCAATTGCCAGCGAGGCCAGGCCCATTGCCAGCGTCGCGAGGCGACCTCCAAACGGAGCCGGCAGCCAGTTTGGCGCGCCCAACAAGCGGGATTCTAGCCGACGGGTCTTATTCGCCCAAGCGCGACGCATGGTCGGAGTCTCGAAATGGTGTGGAGGAACTTTGCCTATACAACGATAGGTTGCGGCGAGACGAGCCCGGTCTTGGGAATTCCCTTGACGCTCGGGAACCGGCAATCAATCCGGCCCAGGGTCAATGACACGTTTTTCGGCGTCCGGTTCTGCAGCCTGCACCAGTTCTCCACGTCGTTCGGCCGGAAAGATGCGCATGCTGAACCGGCGAGTCGACTCTCGGCTTGTGCGCTAGGTCGCGTCCGCCTGGTAGCTTTCCAGCACCGATAACAGCCGGGCTAGTTCCGATTCCAGCGTCGGCACCAGTTTCTCCGCCGCGACGAGATCGGATTGCACCGCTTGGCGTTCGATATCGTTGGCCGCTTCAACGACCGCCGTGGCGTCGAAATTGGCCGCCAGCCCCTTGATGTTGTGCGCCGCGCGGGCCGTGCTTTCGGCATCGCCGGCGGCCAGGCCGCTATGGATCTTTTCTCGTAGCGATTGAGCATCTTGTCGGAACAGGCGAATCAATTCCTTGAGCAGTTCCTCGTCCCCTCCCAGTCGGAACAATGCTCCGGCAATAAAGTCTCTCTTGTCCTTATCCGCAGCGGGTGTCGAGGGTTGTTCTTCGAGGACAGTTCCCCGGCGGCTTTGGGAACCGTAGAACTCGACACGAGACACGAGCGCGGCTACGTCCACGGGCTTGGATAGGTAATCGTCCATGCCTGCATCCAGGCAGCGCTGCCGATCCTCGCGCATGGCATGGGCGGTGATTGCGATGATCGGCACGCACGCTCGAGCCTTGTCCGGCAAATGGCGGATGGCGGTCGCCGCTTCGAGTCCGTTCATCGTCGGCATCTGGGCGTCCATAAGTACCACGTCGAACGCGGCAAGCGCACACATTCGAGAGCCTCGCGGCCGTTGTCGGCAACTTCGACGTGATGTCCCCGCCGCGCCAGCACCGCTTTGACGACTTTTTGATTCGCCTGCGTGTCGTCGGCAACCAGAATGTTCAGCGGCCGCCCTGTCCGTTTCGACATCGCCTCCTGCCAAACGCGATCGGCCTCTGCCCGTTTTATGACGGGGGGGTCAGGGGATCGCAATGTCGTCGATCTGAGTAGCTCGAACGTGGCATAGGCGGCGCCCGTGTTGGCCGTTTCCGGGGTAATCCAAAGCTGGCCATGAAGTTGCCTGAGCCATGAATCGGCCACCGACATGCCCAGTCCAGTGGCCCAGTATTTCGATTCATTGGCCTGCTGGAAAGGTACAAGCCTTATTCCGTCGGGAATAGCCAAACCAAATTCCGAGATGCCGAGTTCCAGCTGCGCAGTCTGCGGTGACCAACCGTTCGGCAACTTCAACCACCATTTGCCGACGGTCCACTCGGTTGGAAGCGTAGTCAATCAGATGCGTGATGATTTGCCGCAGGCGCCGCGCGTCACCGCAGAGATCGTTTGGCAAAGTTGGGGAAATCAGGACGATATAGCTGAGTTGCGGTTTGCCGGCGGCCTGCTCGGCTGCCGACATAGCATCCTGGATGACCTCTGATAGCCGGACCGGAGCGACGTCGAATGTTCGATTGCCGGCATCGACCTCCGCCAAAGCCAGCACGTCGTCCAATGTGTTGGCCAGGCCGCGTGCGGCATTTCGCGCAGTCAGCAGATGGTCGCGAAGCGTGTAGGAAAGCGGCTCGGCAAGCGAAAGTTCCAGCATTCCTAAGACCGCATTGAGCGGCGTGCGCAAATCATGCCCGACGCGAGCCAAGTAGTCAGCCGTCCGCCGTTGCGAATTGTCCGAACCTACGCCCATCTGCGCCCTGGTCTCTGCGAGAACACACTGAGGCTAAATTGAATACACGGGCATTAAATGACCAGGTCGCTGCGACTCAATTCCTGGTAGATCGAGGGTCGGCGCTGCATTTTGAGGCTGAGGTCGAACTCATAAGACCCCAGAGGGCAGCGTCGACGAACGCCGCAACTTTGGTGCCGGGCTTGTGGGAGAGCGAGATCGCGAAATGGCGGCGCGATCGGACGAACTGGTGCGTCTCGGCTGATCCAAAGACGGCCATTGCGGTCAAAACGAGACCAACAGAACGCAATTATGTGGCAGCGGTTCAAATCCTGTCCCGGTTCCTCGAATTTCAACATCGCGGGGAGTCCGAACCGCTTGGAAACCGAGAATTGACGGAGCAAAGTGCCCGGCGATCTGCGAGGGTTTCGCGGCGGACGCAACCGCGATCGTCCAAGCCAACTCCCTGTTTCGGCATGGAACGTGCAAATTAGCCCGGCAAGTGAGCCAACAATTCAAATTCACTCGGGAAATGCTCGTGGTCAACGAAGCGGCAAAAGTCACGGGCGAGGGGCAGTGTTTTTCTGGTGGAGGCACACCATGTTGTACTGGTCAATCGTATTCCTTGTGATCGCAATCGTCGCCGCGGCATTTGGCTTTGGTGTGATTGGAAGCATGGCATATACGGCGGCCAAGGTGCTGTTCTTCATCTTCGTCGTGCTGTTCGTGCTGAGCTTGTTGGGTGGCATTGCTCGCAGACCTGTGCCTTAAGGACGGCAAATTCGGACCAATGCCGCTAGCCGTGTTTAGCACAGGCTGCGGGCTGGCAAAGTCATCACCCTGGCGGTAGTTCCCAGACGTCGGGGACGTGCGAGCCGCGTTTCGCACTAGGTCTTGCCGAACTGGGGGCGTCTTGCGTCGGAAGCAGCGACATGCCGGAGGGCGTTCTGCTTGTGATTCGGTGCTAGGTTTGGGATAATGATGACAGTCGTTGGGATTGTCTCGAAAAGAACAATTTCACTAGATGCTAGAGTTACCAAGGCATGACAAAGGTACTCGTAATCGACGACGACCGTACCGTGCTACACCTTGTGCAGCGCTGGTTTGGCGAGGTCAATATTGACATCGTCACGGCTGCCACGGCCGCCGAGGGCCTGCAACTGGTACGCGACGAAAGCCCCGACGTGCTATTGCTCGACATCATGCTTCCGCGGCTTTCGGGTTTAGAGGCCTGCAAGACCGTTCGGGAGATCGATCCGAAACTGCCGGTGATTTTCATCACGGGTCACGGTTCGAGTGAAATGGCTATCGAGTCGATGAAACTCGGCGCCTACGACTACCTGCTCAAACCCCTCGAAAAGCACAAAGTGCTCGACCAGGTGACTCGCGCGGCCGAAATGCGGCGACTGATGAGCATCCCGGTGTCGGTCAAGCATGAGGCGACCGATGGTGACGACAGCGACATGATGCTGGGCCAAAGCGAGGCCATGCAGCGGGTCTTCAAAGCCATTGGTCGTGTGGCGCCTCAGGATGTTACCGTGCTGATTCAGGGCGAAAGCGGCACCGGCAAAGAGTTGGTCGCCAGGGCTATCTACCAGCACAGCAAGCGTGCATCCGGGCCGTTCCTGGCTGTGAACTGCGCTGCCATTCCGGAGACCCTCCTCGAAAGTGAGTTCTTTGGACACGAAAAGGGCTCCTTTACCGGCGCGGATAGCAGGCGCATTGGAAAGTTCGAGCAGTGCACCGGTGGCACGATTTTTCTCGACGAAATCGGAGACATGCCCGCTTTGCTGCAGAGCAAGATCCTGCGATTGCTGCAGGAACAGAAGTTCGAGCGTGTCGGCGGCAACCAAACCATCAGTACCGATGTGCGGATCATCGCGGCCACCAACCGCAATTTAGATGATTTGGTGCGCGAGCAGAAGTTTCGCGAGGACCTGCTTTATCGTTTGAAAGGTTTCTTGATCTGCCTGCCCCCGCTCCGCGAGCGCGAGGGGGACCTGCGGCTGTTGATCGAACACTTCCTGGCACGCTATAGCCAGCGCATGGGCAAGAAAGTTATGCGGTTGGATCCTGCCGCCATGCGGGCTCTGGAGAGTTATGACTGGCCGGGCAACGTTCGCGAATTGGAGAGCATTCTTAAACAGGCGCTAATTAATGCGACGGGAACAGTCATCACGACCGACTGTTTGCCGGAAGTCAGTTGCTTCCAGGGGAGTGGGGGCGGTTGTCTTGGACCGGAGGGGGCCGAGTCGTTTGACGTGACCGATGAGGAAGTTCCTGAAGGAGACGGTTTGCCACGACACGATTTGGCTGCCTTCATCGAGCAGCGCCTGAAGGTTGGCAGCGGCGATCTGCATGCCGAGACGCTGGAAATGGTGGAACGCTATTTACTGACGCGAGTTCTGCGCGAAACGGGCGGCAATCAGTCGGTGGCGGCAAAAATGTTGGGAATTACGCGTGGCAGTCTGCGGAATAAAATTCGGGCACTGCGACTTTCCATCGACCATGTGGTTACCGTAGGCGGCGTGGGCGCGACCTGAGGGGACCATTGATTCGGTTGACAGGGGAGCCTGGCTTCGACGATTGTCCCGAATGCGATCGGTCGCATCGTGCGACATTTGGCTAAGGTCTCGTCTTGGAGTTCGCAGCAGTTCATGTCTCTGCGTTCGCAAAGTTGGCTGAACTTTGGCGTTGGTCTGCTGTTGTGCCTCGTCGTGATCAACGGTGGCGTGGCGTTCCACAATCTTCAGCGCCTACGGCACGACGCCCATCAAGTCGCTCACAGCCATGCTGTTCTGGAAGGACTCGCCACGCTGACTTCTACGGTCACGGATGCCGAAACCGGACAGCGGGGGTTCCTTATCACAGGGGACGAATCCTACCTGGCACCTTACGAAGCGGCGATCGCTCGGTCTGACGAAGTACTGGCCGCCCTGGCTGCGACCCTGCAGGACGATCGGCAAGCCGACGACAACGTGGCGCAACTTAGGAGACTAGTTGCGGAAAAGTTCGCCGAATTGTCGGCGACCTCCTCGCTCGGCCGCCAGGGTGACTTTGAAGCTGCCCGCCGGATCGTCCTTAACGACGAAGGTAAACGGACGATGGACCGGATTCGCGAACTCGTTGACCGCATTCGACAGAGACAACACGCGATTCTGAGTGAGCAACAGCTGGCCGACGACAGGGCTTATCGTAGCGCGGTGTTGGGAGTTGTGATTTCGTCGCTGGCGGGAATCGCCGCGTTGGTCGGACTGCTGTTGCTGCTGAGCAAGCACCTGAAGTCGCTACTCGAAGCCGCCGCCGCCGAACACCGGCAGCGGGAGTTGCTGCAAGCGACGCTCATTTCCATTGGCGACGGTGTCATTGTGACCGACGTCAAGGGACGTGTGCTACTGCTCAACAAGATCGCTGAAAAGCTTACTGGTTGGCGGCAAAGCGAGGCCGTCGGTACGGAACTACCCAAGGTGCTTCAGATGGTCAACGAGCTGACCGGGCAGCCTGTCGAGAACCTCTCGACGCAGGCGGTCCGAGAGGGACGCATCGTGGGATCGGCTGACCACGCGATTCTCGTTTCCCGCGACGGCACACAGTGGCCAATTGACGACAGCGCCGCGCCCGTCAAGACCAAGAGCGGCGCGGTTAGCGGCGCGGTGCTCGTATTTCGCGAGATCAGCCAGCGAAGAGCCCACGAGGCGACTTTGCTAGAACATACCTCGGCGCTTCAGTTGGCAAACACTCGGATGGTTGAACTTTTGGCGGAACTAAAGTCCAGCGAGGAGTTGTTCCACAATATGGCGGATTCGATTCCCCAGTTGGCCTGGATGGCTCGCCCCGACGGTCACATCTACTGGTACAACAAGCGCTGGTACGAATACACCGGCACCTCGCCCGAACAAATGGAGGGCTGGGGATGGCAGTCCGTGCACGACGCCAGCGAGTTGCCGCGCGTGCTTGACAAGTGGAGGGCATCGCTGAATGCGGGTGAGCCGTGGGAGGATACCTTTCCCCTCAGGCGCTACGACGGCGCCATGCGCTGGCACCTCTCGCGAGCAGAACCCTTGCGCAACGCGCAGGGTGAAATTGTACGATGGCTCGGAACAAATACGGACATTACCGAGCGGCTTGAGATGGAACAGGCCCTGCGAGAGGCGGATCATCGAAAGGACGAGTTTCTGGCGACGCTGGCTCACGAGCTGCGCAATCCAATCGCTCCCATCAGCAACGCGCTGCAGGTGTGGCCGCTGGTCGAGAATAATCGCGAGGAGGTTGATCGGCTACGTGCCATCATGGAGCGACAGATTCAACAGATGACGCGATTGGTTGACGACCTGTTGGATGTATCGAGAATTACCCGTGGAAAAATTCAACTTCGCAGGCAACTGGTCGACATGAATACGATCCTGTCTGGCGCCATCGAAGCCGTGCGGCCAATGATCGATTCGTACGAACAGCATCTCCACGTTACGGTCGAGGACGAGCCGTTGATCGTCGATGGAGATGTTGCGCGGCTGACCCAGGTTGTCGGCAATGTGCTGCAAAACGCCGCCAAATACACCAATCGGGGCGGGACCATCCAGGTTTCGGCCAATCGTGAGCGGGGCGAAGCTGTCGTACGGATCGCGGACAGCGGAGTTGGCATTCCAACCGAAATGCTCGATCAGATTTTCGAAATGTTCCGACAAGTGGACCAGTCGCTTGATCGATCGCACGGAGGGCTGGGTCTCGGTTTGACACTCGTCAAACGACTCATCGATTTGCATGGGGGATCTGTCGAAGCATTCAGTGCCGGAGAGGGGCAGGGGAGTGAGTTCGTACTGAAATTGCCCTTGGTCGAAGCCGGCGCGATTCGACGCGACAAGCGACCAACTCCGCGCACGAACAAGGAGCGGCTGGCTCGGCATCGCGTCTTGGTGGTCGACGACGTGTATGCTTCGGCGAAGACGCTGGCCTTAATGCTCCAGAGTATCAACCAGGAAGTGGCCATCGCTCACGACGGACAGGCGGCGGTCGACCGGGTATTGGCGGATCGGCCGAACATCATTTTTTTAGACATCGCCATGCCCGGCATGAACGGCTATGAAGTCGCTCGACGCTTGAGGCAGAACAAGCAGCTGGACGGTATCCGGCTCGTGGCGCTTACAGGCTATGGATACGACGAGGACCGTCGCAAGGCGATTGAGGCCGGATTTGACCATCACTTGACCAAACCGGCGAGCATCGACCAGCTGATGCAGCTTCTGCAAACTTTGCCCGAGGGGGAGCCTTTGCCGGCCGTGGATACGTCGGATTGAAAGCCCCCGACGTTGCTATGGATCGCCCGAATGCCGCTCGCAATTCCGAAAGGTCGTCAGCGTGGTCCAAAGCCGGGCAAACTCCTGCTCCAGTTCCGGAAAAGATTCGGCCACTCGCGCCAAATCCTGATCGTGCGCATATTGCTCAACGCAATAAGCCGCCGATGCAAACGGCATTGCATCGAAGTTGGCCGAAAGTCCTTTTAAGCTGTGTACCGCCCTTTCGAGTTCCGGCAGATTCTCGTCTCGGAGCCCCAGCCTGGCACGCTCGAGCAATTGTGGCGCATCTTCCAAAAAGAGCGCGACAATCTCGCAGAAAAGCGAGGGGTCGCCACCAAGTCGGACGAGTGAGCGCTCGTAGTCGAAAACTTTGTCGACCTTCCCGGCGGGCTCTCTCGCCACGGACTTCCGTTCGTGCTTCCTGTTGACATCCATTGGAATCGCCTCTTTACGAGCCCGCAACCAACCGCAACGGCAAGCCTGGCAACTCGATGCCACGGGGCAGTCGTTGCGAGATAGCGTAGAGCATTTTTTGTGCCGCTGGTATGGAGGATTCTCAGCAATATGTCGCATTGCAGCATCATTTCGCTGACGGTTTGATTTCCGCTTCGGTCGCCTTTCGGAAGGTTGTCGGCCGTGCGACCAGAATGCTTGCTCCCGTGGAGGACTGGCCGCAAAGGGTCCCTTGTACCCGGCCACTTGAGACCAGTTCCGTCGTAGGCAAACGGTCGGGGAATCCCGGCCCCTGACTCCACCGCGCTTCGAGCAAGTTGCAGTACGGCAGGACGGGCGTCGGAGATCGCAAGTGCCGTGGATTTGCCCTATCTTCCCGGTAGAGGCATGCACCGATGTCCGAGCTGGACGAAAACTGACGGGTGCAGGTCGCATTCGTGGAGGGAGAGGCGGCTTCGCGCATGAAGAGAAAGAAGAAACTGGATCCGCGCGCGTTGATTCGTGGCAAGGGGTTGCGTGCCACGCCGGCCCGAATTGCAGTTTGCGAAGTGCTGCAACAGGCGACCGGGCCGGTTACCCACGCCGAGGTGGCCAGCGGGCTCGGCGGGCGAGGAACGGATCAGACGACGGTCTTCCGAAACCTCAACGACCTGGCTTAGGTCGGACTCGTACGGCACTGGAGGTTGACGATCACCTCGATCGGTTCGAATGGAGCGGTTCACCGGAGGCGGAGCCAGGCCACGCGCATTTCGTCTGGGGGCACAGGCAGTCGATGCCTGCATGCTGGCGCTGGCGTTCTTGCCAAAGCGAACGGAGATTTCCCGCGCGGCCACCAGTTGAACCACGCATGTTGGCGACCTGTGTCGCCATATTCGACGCAGCTTTCGTTGCTTAACACCCGACCGTGCGTGGAGTCAAGCTGGTACGCCCGCAAGGTCGATGTAATCGATGGGGTCAAGGTGCGCGCAAAACTTTGACACTTTCCAATTGCACCGACGTTTGCTTCCATCAACCGAGCCTGGATATGCAAGCCACGCTTCCACTCAGACGATATGTCGCGGGCGTGGCTGCTCTCGTCGGTTTCCTGTCCGTGTTTGTCGACGAGACGATTGCGCAAGACCGTCTGCCCCCAACTTCGGGAGTCGTGGACGGATCGCCATGTCCGAGCGTTGCCATCGCGCCTTGGCCGGACGTGAGTAGCCGGCTCAACGACTTGGAACGCCGTCTCGATCAAGTAACGCGGGCGAATCAAGACTTGGTGCGAAGCAATCAAGCGCTCGCCAAGCAGGTCGATGTCATTTCGCGACGGCTTCCAGACGCTCATCGCACGCTTCAGAGTGAACCCGAGGGCCTGGTCGCTGACCCTTCGGTGATGAAGGCCGGCTTGAACTGGCAGGAAGCAGTCGTTGGCGAAGCCTCCGGTCCCTACTTGAGTGAGACGCAGAGGCCCGACAGCCAAGGAGGCTACGGGACGATGCCGGTGCCCGAACTGGCTCGCGGCGATTCCTTTTTGCTAGGGCGTGGCCAGTTTGACTACGACCGTCCGCAAGTCGCCGGTGGTGGCTCCAAGGCGTCCGGTGGCGATCCGACGGTTCAGGGTCGCGCTCAGGTCATTGGCAACCGTCATGTTGGCAAGCTCCAACTCGAATCGCATTATGATTTCGACCACGATGGCTTCGGTTGGTCGACCAAAGAACAGGAATACACGCTGGGCATCCGCGGCATGTCGCAAATCGACGCCCGCATGTATTCGCCGGCCGGAGATAGTATCGCAAACAGCGGCATCTACAATCCGCGCACCCGAGTTTACTTCGAGGGCCACGTTACAAAGCCAATCAAGTACGAATTTTCGTATCAGAACAGCTTTGACAACGTCAAATTGCTGGATGCCTACATCAACCTCGACTACGACCCGCGGCTGCAGGTCCGCTTTGGCCGGTACAAGACCCCGTTTACCTATGAATACTATCGGACGCACGTCTGGGATCTGATGGCGCCGGAGCGGTCGCTGTTTGCAAACAACTACGAGGGCAACCGACGCTTTGGCCTGATGCTGTGGGGAAGCGTCTGGGAGCAGCGAGTCGAATACGCCGTGGGTTCCTTCAATACGCAACGAAACTCATACCAGCCGTTCAGCAACCGCCAGGACGCGATGGCGTTTGTCAACTTGAAGCCCTTCTACAATCGCGAAGAGGGGTTTTGGTTGCGCGACGTGCAATTCGGCGGTTCGGTCGACGCGGGAACGGAAGACCAGCCAACCGTGCCGGCCGTGCTCAGAACGAACATCGCGCCGGGTGCGACTGGCGTCAACGACAACGCCGCCGCCAATGCCGCCAGCTTGCCCTTTCTGGCATTCAACCCGGGCGTGCAGGAACTGGGGACTCGGTCGCTGTGGGAAGCTCACCTGGCGTATTACTACGGCGGGCTCTCCGCGCTGGCCGCCGTCGAGGGCGGGCACGAAAGCTACGCGGCGTTGGGGGGCCCGTCGACCCGTGTTCCGATCCGCGGTTGGGTTGTGCAGGCCGCATATATTCTCACCGGCGAGACGATTCGCGATCGAACGCTCATCGATCCGCTGTGCCGTTTCGACCTGCGTAAAGGGCGCTTCGGTCTCGGCGCCTGGGAAGTGACGGGGCGCTACAGCGAACTGAATCTCGATCAACGCGTGTTTACCAACGGCATTTCCGATCCGAATTTGTGGAGCAACAATGCGAAGCTGATCGACATCGGGCTGAATTGGTACCTGAACAAGTTCGTCAAAGTCTATTTCGACTGGGAGCACGCGATCTTCGGCAGTCCAGTCTTCCTCAGCCCAGGTCAATTCGAAACGTCGAACGACCTGTTTTGGATCCGTACTCAAGTCTACTTCTGACGTGTCCGCGGCATGTCCGGTGCTACGCGAGTGCGCCTGCCGCGTTTGCGTCAGGCTCATCACTTGAATCGGTCTCGACGTGGCCGCGCACCCACAGTGAATAGAGGGCCGGAACAATTACCAGAGTCGCGAACAGACCTGCCACCAATCCGCCAACCACGGCCCGGCCGAGCGGCGCGTTGGCCTCGCTCCCGCGCTCCAGGGCCATCGCCATGGGCATCAAGGCGAAAAACGCCGCCAAGGCGGTCATCACGACAGGCCGTACGCGCCGCTCTGCCGCCTTGCAAACGGCTTGCGTGGGGTTGAGGTTTTCCTCCCGGCGAAAGTTCTGTGCGAGGTCTACCAGCAGCACCGAGTTTGAAACGATAATTCCCACGACAAACACCACGCCCAAGAGCGACTGAACGTTGATGGACGTGCCGGTCAGATAGAGGACCGGCACAATGCCGATCAGGCCGAGCGGGACACCGGCCAGAACGACCAGCGGGACGACATACGAATCGAGCAGGCTAACCATCAAAAAATAGATCAGGAGCGAAGTCAAAGCAATTCCGATGGCGAATTCACGGAACGTTTCTTGCATGTGCGTGTATTCACCGCTCACGGTCATCGTGCTGCCCGTCATCAGTTTTGACTTGGTGGAGTCATCCGGATCAAAGAGAACCCATTTTCCATCCTCGTTGCGCTGCCCGAATTGATCGACCGTACGGGTAATGTCGGCGGCGACGTGCCCCAGATCCCGCCCTTCGACATTCATGGTTACGTCCGTCGTCGTCTGCAAATCGGTGTGCGTCACCTCGGCGGCAATGGACGTGGGCTTAATGCTGACGATGCTACTGAGCGGAATGGGTGTGGTCTGCTGCGGGCCGCGAATGGGCACATCAAGCAATGTTTCCAGGGAGGTAATATCTTTTTCCGGATACTGAACGCCGACAAAGTACTGATTCTTGCTGAGTGGATCGATCCAGAAGTTGTGCTTGTTGAATTGGATGCTCGACTTGATGGCCGAGATCACATTCTTCATGACCTCTTGTTGTGTTAGTCCAAGCCGGTGGGCCTTGGTTCGATCGACTTCGAGCAAATACTCCGGATAGTCCAATCGTTGCATGACGCGGGCATCGACGACGCCATCGATTTCCGCCACTGCGTTGCGGATGCCCTTGGCCACCTGATGCGCCTTTTCGCGATCCTTGGATATGATCTGCACGTCGATCGGCGTGGAACGTCCTTCGTTCAGCGCGCTGCGAATCATTCCGCCGTCGTTGAAGGCAAACTCGAGATTGGCAAATTGTGGTTCGGCACGAAATGCCTCCCGCAGTCGAGTCACATACTGCTGCGCCGAGTGCTTCCGCTCGGACGCAAGTTGCACCTGAACGACGGTATCCATCGGTCCCGAGTTAGGGGAGTACGCGGCAGACCAATCTGCTCGGACGCCAAGCGTGCTGAGGATGAGTTCCAAATCCTGGCCAATGGTCTGTCGGATCGTCTTTTCGACTTTCGTAATATAATTCTGTTCGGATACTTCCAGTCGAGTTCCGCTGGGCGCCCGCACATAGATTTCGAATGCGCCCGTATCAACTTGCGGAAAGAATTCTCTCCGCATGGACGGTCCAATGAAAATAATCAGCAGAATAAGTAACGCGACAGGAATGGCCATCGTCACCGATCGATGGCCTACGACCCAATTCAGGCGTCGCCGGTACCATCCAATGGCCGAGTCCACCGCGGCTTCCCACCGGGAAAACGCCCGGCTGAAGAATCCCGGCTTCTCGCCGGCGTCCGACTGGTTTTTGGGGGCCTTTAACCAGGTTGCGCACCGCGAAGGCACGAATGACAGCGCCAGCAGCATTGCGCACAGCATGGCAAAGCAAACCGCTAGCGCCATCGGCTTAAAAAGGAATTGTCCGGAGCCTGGCATGACCGCCAGCGGGGCAAGCACCAGGAGCGTGCTCAAGGTCGCGACCAACTCGGGCATCACGACTTCCGACGCCCCGCTCAACGCGGCCTTTCTCGGCTGCCCGATCTCGACGAGTTTGCGATGGGTGTTTTCCAGCACAACGATTGCCAAATCCACGAGTGGTCCGATGGCCAGGGCCAGTCCCGCGAGGGTCATCACGTTGATCGTTTCGCCGACTGAGTACAGGCAAGCAACTGCCGCCATGATGGCTGTCGGGATCATCAGCACGGCGATGGCCGTCATCCGCAATTGACCCAAAAAGACGAGAATCACCAGCGAACAAAGTACCGCGCCCAGCAGTCCTTCAGTTATCAGACTTCGGATTGATTGACGGACATATACGGACTGATCCATCACGAGCTTCAGGCCGATCCCGGGACGGCTGATTTTTGATTCCATCTCGGGAAGTGACGACCGGACGTTATCGACCACGCCAAGCGTGCTCGCGCCAGCTTGTCGGTAGACGGGAATATAGACTTGCCTGCGACCATCGACGCGGACGGCCGTCATTTGAATCAAGTTGGAATCCTTTACTTCGGCCACGTCCCCCAGGAAATCCGTGGCGCCGGGGCGGCGGCGAAGGGGAATGTCCTCCATTTGCTGGACGACGTCGAACATCGAGTTAGAGTCGATGGCAAAATCCGTGTCGCCAAACTTTGCATCTCCCGTGGGCAGGAAAACGTTGTACTGCTCGATTGCATTAAGCGCGTCCATAAGCGACAGGTCGCGCGATTGCAGCTTCGTGCGATCCAAATAAGCCAGGATCGCGCGAATTTTGCCGCCGAAAACCACCGGCGCATTGGCTCCCGGAGAACTCATGATCATGTTGCGCACTTCGTATCGGCCAACATCGTAAAGCGTCGATTCCGTCTGGTCCTTGCTATCCAAGGCCACGATACAGGCCGGCGTGGTGGCGGTCGGATCGTAGGGTAGCACGATCGGGGGCAGCGTGCCCGGGGGGAGATTGGGGATCTCGGCCAGGGCCAGGGAGTTGACCTGCGTCAGCGCGCCATTTGGATCGACGCCGCTGCGAAAGTAGTTGCGAATCACGCTAACGCCCAGAATCGAGCGAGACTCCTGACGGCGCATGCCCGCCGACGTGCCGGTCCAGCGTTCCATGGGGTTGGTGATCGCACTGGCAATGCTTGTGGGCGGCATGCCGCTATAGAAAGTCAACACCTGGACCGCCGGGCGATCAAACACAGGCAGGATATCCACCGGGATCTGGGTCAGGCACAGGCCGCCGATCAAGAGGACGGCCAGAACACTTACGGTCACGGCCCGGGGATTTCGCAACGCCAAGCGGATGAGGGAGGTCACTTCGTTGGTCCCCCCTGATCTTCCGGCGACGTCCGTGCTTCTGGAGTGTGAGTGGCACTAGTGTCTTGCGTCGTCGAAGCCCGCTGGCGTGGAGGCGACGCTTGCTCGGTGATTTTCGTGCCAACGACCTTGACTGGCATCCCGTCCTTCAGCGAGCCCAACTGTCCGGTAATGACCTGATCATCCGCCGTGAGACCTGACAGAATCTGGGCGTGCAACCCATTGTCGTCTCCGATTGTGACTTCGCGACGCTTGGCCTGGCCGTCGCGGACGACATACACCGAACGCATTCCCTGACTCTCAGCACCGACCAGGCACGACGAAGGAATCTGAACTCCTGGCCGCTCCTTTTCCAGCACAATCGTCGCGCTGCCATACATCCCGTCCTGAAGCAGGCCGTCCGAATTCTCCTCATCGATTTCAACGCGCATATATCGGGTGTCATAGACTTCCGCGCGCACCATCCGCGAGATACTGCCCGAAAAAGTCTTGTTCGGCAGCGAATCGATTGTAAGGGTCACGTCGTCCCCTGGATTCGCATACGGTATGTAACGGTCGGGCAGTTGCACGACGACTCGCATTTTGTCGGTCCGAGCCACGCGCAGCAGGGGCCCACCGGTCGAAGGAACATTGCCTCCGCCGGTCGCGGTGCGAATGAAATCGCCGTCGTAGTAGTTGCGCAGTGTGATGACGCCGTCAAACGGCGCTTTGATGCGGGTGTACTCGACGTATTGTTTTGCACTATCCAAGTCTGCCTGCGCAACGCGAACCTGGGCTTTCGCGTCATTGAGCGTCGCCTCGGATTCCTTGACCGCGGCCTCCGCGGAAAAGACTTCGGCCTTTGCGGTATCGAGCGCCTTCTGAGCGGCCCGCAGTTTTGAATTGGCGACTTCAAGCTGCTTGGCCTTTTCGTCGACGAGTTCTCGTTCGATGGACTTCAGATCAGCGAGCGCTTTGATGCGGTTGTATTGAAGCGTGGCAAACGTGAGTTCGGCCTCGTAGCTCTGAAGATCGGCTTGCGCTGCGCTTGGTTGGCTTCGGCGGCCTTCAAATCCGCCTGTCGGGCATCGATCGTCGCCGTCATTTGTATGACGTTCGCTTTTGCCTTTTCCAACATCGCGGCAGCGCGTTGCTCAGCCGAGACGATTTCCGGAGCGTCGATCTCCGCGATAATTTGTCCCTTCTTTACACGATCGCCGATGTCAACGGATTGATTCGTCAGGTAGCCCGACACCTTGGCATATAAGTCGACGATACCAAATGAGTGAACGGAGGCCGGCTGAGTGGTGGTCAGACTTCCGCCGCCGGCCGTGGGCATGACCACGGTGACCTGCTTGATGCGGCCGGGATCCTGCGGACTCGGCGCGGATGCGGCGGACGTGCGTCGCGATACTTGCTCACCGGTAGCTGTGGTGTCAGATGTGCGGTTTAGCCCAATGGCGCCAGCCAGCCGGTCGCTTCCGCCCACCGCGTTGAATATCAACCCGACCACGAGAACGAGAGCCGCAAGTCCGCCCCAGACAACTATCTTCCAGCGTTGTACGGTCATCAGCCCAATCCGCGGTGAGGATTCTGCTCGCGCGGCATTCGAGGATCCTGGAGGAAACGAATGCGGCACGATTAGAGTTTATGCGATTATTGTGCCGAGCCCCGTGCGACCTTGCAAAATCGTCAGGTTGCGGCCCTACGCGACAAGACGCCGCGTCCGGATTCGAGCGATCTGGCGATTTTATGGGGCGCATTCGGCGCCGGGCGGCCTGCAAGGTGGGAGGTGAGCCCTGAACGGTCGTTCAATCTCGGGGGGCGTCGCTGCGCACTCTTTCGGATTATTGGCCGAACGCCGGAAAACCGGGACGGATCCGTGGCACTGCGAAAAGGGCCGCGCGGCCGGTTGGCGCACCGATCTGATCGGCTGTATTTGCTTACGCGAGTTTCGTGGTTTATGCCAGCAAAGCGTCGATGTCGACAGGCTCTTTGTCGCGATCATCCCGTACCATCAACGAATATAGCGCCGGCACAACAAGCAGCGTTGTCACCAGCCCGGCAAGCAACCCGCCAACGACGGCACGGCCCAAGGGCGTGTTTGCCTCACTGCCGCGAGCCAGGCCTACGCGCCATGGGTAGCAGCGCGAAGAATGCAGCCAGGGCAGTCATTACGACGGGACGCACGCGTACGGCGGCCGCGCGCGTGATGGCTTCGGTCGGCGACAGATTGTCCTCGACACGAAGCTTCTGGGCGAAGTCCGTCAAGAGCACCGTGTTCGAAACGACGATGCCCACCATGAAAATCACTCCCAACAACGATTGCACGTTGATGGCGGTGCTCGTCAAGTACAGCATCACGATCACGCCCACGATGCCAATCGGCACCGCGGCCAACACAACCAGCGGAGTGATGTAAGACTTAAACAGCGCGACCATCAAAAAGTAGATAAGCAACGATGCCAACACCAGGCCGATTCCGAGGTTTCGAAAGGTGTCCTGCATACGGGTATACTCGCCCGTAATCGTGATTTTGCTGCCAGATATGGTCTTGTGATCGGCCGAATAGGGGTCATATGGTGCCCACACGCCGGGTTCAATCTGTTCGCCGAATTCCTGGACCGCGTCGGCGACGTCGATCGCCACGTGACCCAGGTCGCGCCGCGATACGCCCATCGTCAGGTCGATCGTTGGCTGCAAATTGGCGTGTGTGATCTCGGCCGGATCGTTTGCGCCGCAGCGAGGCGATATTCCGCAGTGGAATCGGTTTTTCCTGCAATGGGCTGGTAACCGGAATGTCCATCAGCGTGTCGACGGACTTGATGTCGCGTTCCGGATACTGCACACCGACGAAATACTGATTGTGACTGACCGGATCGATCCAGAAATTATGCTTGTTGAACTGGATGCTCGAGTTGAGGGCCGCCACGACATTCTTCATCACGTCGGACTGATCCAACCCCAGGTCGGCCGCCTTGGTGCGGTCGACGTCGATGATGTACTTGGGGTAATCCAATCTTTGCAAAATGCGACAGTCGACGACGCCGTCGATTTTGGAAACCTTACGTTCAATTTGCTCGGCGATCTTATGTGCCAGCTCTAAGTTCTTGCTGGTGATACGAATGTTGATGGGCGTTGATTTGCCTTCGTTCATGGCTCCGCGGATCATACCGCCGGCGTCAAAGGCAAATTCGAGCGAGGCAAATTCCGGATCCTTGGCAAAACCTTCTCGCAGGATATCAACGTACTCTTGCGCGGACTTCTCGCGTTCTTCATCAAGCTGAACCTTGACGACGCTGTCCATGGGTCCCGAGTTGGGCGTATACGCGGCCGACCAGTCGGGAGTAACGCCAAGTTCGCTGATGGTCAACTGCAAGTCGTGCCCGACTTTCTTCTTGATGAAGTCTTCAACTTGCGCGATGCGCTGCTCGCTGATTTCGATTCGGGTGCCCGACTTGCCGCGCACGTAAATCTCGAACGCTCCGGCGTCAACTTCGGGAAAGAACTCGCGGCGGAGCTGCGTCCCCAGCGCCGACCGTGACCACCAATAACACAAAGGCAGAACAGACCGTTAGCAGCCGAACCTTCATCACCCGCCCCAACAGGAATACGTAGGCCTGAATTCCGCGATTGATTAGCGCTTCCCAGCGTTCGAACAGCCGGCTGAAGACGTTCTTCTTCATGGGCGGCAGTTCGTGTTCGCTACGGTGCTCGTAGTCTTCCCCATGCGGATTGTGGCTTTCGATCGGATGTTCGACATGGTGCGACCTCAGCCAGGCGGCGCAGCGTGCCGGTACGAATGACCGCGATAGCATGTACGCCGCGATCATCGCAAAGGCTACCGCCATCGCCATCGGCCGGAAGAGAAACTCGCCCATTCCCGGCATCAGCGCCAGGGGCGCGAGAACCAACAGGGTACAACAGCTGGCCACGAGTTCCGGCATGGCCACCTCACTGGCACCTAGGTAGGCTGCCTTGGCAGGAGAATTCCCCAGCCCGAGATGGCGATGCGTGTTTTCCAAGCAAATGATGGCGCTGTCGACGAGCGGGCCGATTGCCAAGGACAGACCGGCCAACGTCATCACGTTGATCGTGTTGCCGGTGTAGTACAGGCAGACGCACGCCGCCAGAACGGAAATCGGAATGGTCATCACCGCGATCATCGTCATCCGCCACTCGCCCAGAAAGATGAGGATCACGAGCGAGCACAACACGGCCCCGAGCACACCTTCCTCGAACAGGCTCTCGATCGAATGCCGGACATACACCGACTGATCCATCACAAGCTTAAGATTGATGTCGGGGCGAGTGACTTTGGCGGTCATGTCGGGCACCGCCTTTTTGAGCTGATTGACCACGCTGAGCGTGCTGGAGCCCATTTGGCGGAACACCGGGATGTATACCTGACGCCGACCGTTTACGCGTACCACGTTGGTCTGAATGAACGAAGCATCCTTCGGCGTGGCAACGTCCTTCAAGAACGCGGCGTTGCCATGTTCGGTGCGGAGTGGAATATCGCCCATCCGCTCCACCAGGTCGTACATCGAATTCGAATCGATGGCATAGTCCAGCGAGCCAAACTTCGCGTCGCCAGTCGGCAGAAACAGGTTGTAGTTGTCGAGCGCCGTCATGACGTCGACTGGCGACAAGTTACGGGCCTGCAGCTTCGCGCGGTCAAGATAGGCCATCACGGCCCGCAGCTTTCCGCCATAAACGACGGGCGCAACGGCGCCGGGAACGCCCATGATCATGTTGCGAACTTCGTAGCGGCCAACGTCATAAAGAATCGATTCGCTCTGCGAGCCGCTATCCAGCGCGATGATGCAGGCCGGTGTCGTGCTGGTGGGATCGAACGGCAGGATCACCGGAGGCAGCGTGCCCGGCGGCAGGTTTGGGATGGCCGCCGAGGCCAACGAATTTACCTGCGTGAGGGCACCGTTCGGGTCCGTGTCGCCACTGTAGTAATTGCGAATGATGCTTGCGCCGAGAATCGAACGCGATTCCTGGCGCATGGTGCCAGCCGCCTGACCGGTCCACCGTTCCATCCGGTTCGTGATGTCCTTCTCGATACTGTCAGCAGGCATCCCGTTGTAGAAGGTTAGCACCTGCACGGCCGGGCTTCTGAAGACCGGCAGAATGTCGATGGGAATCATCATCAGCGACAGGACGCCAAACACGACCAGCGTCAGGACGACGACCGTAACCGCGTAGGGGTTTTTTAGCGACGCGCGTATTAGTCCATTCATGGCTGGGCGTGCCTCAAATCTGTTAGCAGGTTAGGTCTCATGTTCGTTCCGGCCCGGCAGACGTGGTTTGCCCGTTGCCAACCGTGGAATTGAGTATCTGGACGGCGGCTCCGTCGGTTAGTTGGTCGCTCTGGCTGACGATCACTTCATCAGCGGGGCTCAAGCCGTCGATGACCTCAACCTGCGCTCCGTTGTCTCTGCCAACGCGCACATGTCGAAGTTCGGCTTTGCCGTTCTTCGCGACATACAGCGTCGCATGTCCGTCTCCACTCTGCTCGTGCAGAGCCGCCGACGGCACGCGCAACGCCAACTCGTTGGGCGACAAATGAATGATGGCGCTGCCATACATGCCCGGATGTAATTTGTTGTCGGGGTTGGGCAAGTCGACTTCGGCCCGCATAAGCCGCGTCTGCGTATCTTCGGCGTTGGCGAAGCGGCTGATCTTGCCCTCGAACTTCTGGCCCCGCAGAGCATCGATCGTTACGTCAACCGGATCGTTCACGTCCAACAACGGCACGTCGTCGTCGGGCACCTGAACCACCACGCGGACCACGTCGGTGCGAGCGACTGCCAAGAGTGGCTTGTCGGCACTTTGGTCGGCCCCGGAAATGAAATCTCCGCGGAAGAAGTTTCGTTCCGTAATGACTCCGTCGTACGGCGAAGTAATCTCCAAGTACGCAGCGAGAACCTTCGCCTTGGCTAACTCAGCGTCGGCAACCGCCACTTTGGCGCGTGCCTCGGCGGCGTCCGCTTGGGCCTGGGCGACTCGGGCGGTTGCGGCGGCGGCCAGCGCTTTGGAACTGGCAACCGCGGCGTGCGCAGCACGGTCGGCGGCGCTGGCCGCCTCCCATTCGTCGAGCTTTTCGTCCACCAGTCGCTCGTCAATCGACTTCAGGTCGAACAATCCCTTGATGCGGTGATACTGCTTCTCGCGAAAATCTCGCACGGCCTTGGTGTGACCAAGTTCGGCTTCCGCTTCGGCGATCGCCGCGACGGCGGCGTCGCGAGCTGCCTTTTCGGCGTTGACGCGGGCGTCGGCTTGCTTCACCTGGGCTTGGGTTTGAGTCAGCGTGGCTTGCGCAACTTCGACGTCCTGAATTAATTCCGGCGCGTCGATAACGGCTAAAACCTGTCCACGCTTTACGTGGTCCCCAATGTCTACCGCTTGCGACTTCAGATATCCGGGCGCCTTGGCAAACAACCGAGCCGACTCGTAGGCGATTACCGAGCCCGGTTGATTCGTCGTACGCTCGATGCCTCCCCGTTCGGGCTTGACGGCCTCAATTCGAACCACATCCGAATGCGAGGGTGCGTCCGCAGCACTTTGGTGAATGTCATCCTCGTGAGGGACTTCCGCCGCCGAGTTTGACGCCACGGCGTACCACGTTGTCAGTCCCCCGATGCTAGCTGCCAGAAACAGGGCGAGATGCCATTTTGAAAATCGACCTTGCATAATTTGAACTCCTGCAGGCTGCTGTTCGGATTGGGGTGTGAACGCGCACAGAGCGCGGCCTAAAACCACCTTCCATCCGCCCGAGGGAAGCTAAAATGACGCCCTCACACGAGGGTTTTCACGCTCACATAGCGTGTCTTAAAGAAGGATGCCCCGATTCGGGCCTAGCAGCGTAGCGGATGAACGCTGGGTGAGAACGCGCGTGTCGACGGATTCCAGGCCAAATGCCGGCCGAAATCGCTCAAAGCAACACATGCGTTAAAAGTGGGAGTGTCAATAAGTGCCGGCGAAGCACCATTGGCTTCGATGGCAACCGCCAGCTTATTTTCTTCCTCCGATCGCGATTCGAGCCAATTATGAGGCTGAGTACAGTCGGCGAAGTTGCGCTGAGCACGAATGACCGCGGAGACGGCCGCGATCGTATCCATGGCCGAGGCGCTAGTGCGGACCGGACGAACTGCATGACCAGCGGAAATCTCAATGGAGGGCACTGCCAGTGGGGAGAGTATCGCACCGATGGCAGCCACCACGGCGATTGAGTTGCACGCTGTTCGTCGCATGGACGCACCAAAAGTCTCGTTCTTGCCTGACGCCTTTGAATACTCTACTTGACGATTTCCGTTTCGGCAATATGCCTTTCGTCGAGCCGTCGCGTGGTCCAAATTGCGCTGCTTGGGAGTTCCCATTCCGCTTGCTCGATGTTCCACGCGAGTCTCACAAAGTGAAAATCCACAAGGAGTTTTCGTCAAACGACTCATCCTGTCCGTCCTTCGAAAAACGCAACCTCCCTATAAAACAATACGCGTTGGAAGACTGGTTTTGCACCTAAGGTAACGAAAATGTAACTGGGATTTCCGACGCGATGATTTCCCTGCATGCATGCGCGTCACGGTCCGTTTGCGGCCGGTGGTGCTTGTAGTGCTTGGGCGTTCGGGAGCGCTAGCGTGGGCGGCTGGCCCAAGGCGACAAACAAATCAAATTGTGCCTTGTCATAGGTGGCAATCGCCTTGATCAAGGCAACGCGCGCCCGCACGAGCCGATTCAAGTTGTCGATCAATTCGATCGGCAGACCTTCACCCCCTTGCACGCGGCGGAGCTCCTCGACATAGCCATCTTCGGCGGTTGCCAAGCGGGCACGACTCACGACGATTTCTTTGCGGCCGGCGGTCGACAGCGCGTGGGCGGACGCGATCTGTTCACGAAGCAGGTTCACTGTCGCCACCCGCCTGTAGAAGTTCTGATCGCGCTGCGCGCGTCGTGTGCGCCACCGTGCCATATTTCCGACGCCAACGTTTTGCGCCGTCCATACGGCGAGGGCGTCAAAGTCCGTTCGTGCCCCAAATGCACCAAATGTCTGGGGAACGTTGTACGGTGCCTGCTGCAAATTGCTGCCGCCACCGAACGTGCCGGCGCTGAATCCTAACATCACCGTCGGCAGCCACGGCCGCATCCGCTCTTGGCGATAATGCGCTTCCATTTCCGCGACTTCCGCGGACCTGGCAATCAAGTCTGGACGCATTCCCATCGCGACGCCGATCAGTTGCTCCACCGAATAGCTTGGGTCGACAAGGTTGAGTACTGGAAGTGGCCGCGCCTGGACGGTCGTCAGGCGAAGCGACGGATCGAGATTGAGCAGCCGGCACAACTCGGCCGAGGCGACGGCCCGTTCCGAAATTGCCAACTGTACCTCGGAATTCAGCAGCGAGGCCTCCGTCTGTGTTCGATCGGCGTCGGCCTGGCGGGCCTGGCCGACTTCCGCGAAGTTGCTTGTCGTTCTCGCGACTTCGGTGGCGTTTGCGAACGATTCTTGCAGGACCGCAAGGGTGGCTTCGGCGGCCATCAACGAGATATAACCGGTGCTGACGTCGCGGAGAATCGTATTGAAAGCGTTTCTATTGTTGAAGCGAGCGGCGGTTACTCGCTGACGGGCCGCAAGCGGCTCGTAAATCGCATCGGTCAGTGCAGCCGAGATTTGAACCATCGGAACCTTAATGGATTCGGCCGCAACCGTGTCGGCACCGCCACCCACGTAGAGGGACTTTTCGGCCAGCGTTGAAATGGCACCGAATGATTTTTGCAGCGGCCCGTTGTGGAGGTGAAGATTCGCACCGGCGTTCAGGTTGGGTACCAAAATCGTCCGCGCCAAGGTTTGCACTGCCAGGCTGGCGTTGATCTCTTGACGCGTAATGTTTAGTTCCGGGTTCGCGCGGTCCGCCAGCATCAGCGCGGACGGCAGATCGATCGGGTAAACTCCATTGTCTCCCACAGTCGCGCCGTTGGCATAGGCTTCGGGCGCAACTGCAAGGCAGGGACTTTAATGTCCTCAGGTTGTCCCAACGACGACGGAGCGCCGGGACTCGATTGACTGTGGCTCGCGACGGTTGCCGTGGCCTGTTGCACTGGATACAGCGGGGACGTCGGACGACTTCCAGCCGGCGCGGGCGCCACCCGAGGTAGACGCTCGACTGCCTCGGCTGTGAGCAGCCAACTACCAAGCAGCGGTAAAAGCAGGAGGCCAACCAATGCATTGCGCATGGTCCAGAGTCTGAGGTTTCGCATTCGCGCTATACTTCTGCACATGACTGGGTCTCGTAACTGGAAGGTATCCGCCTACCGAACGGAGCGGACTGCCTACTGGATTACTTGAGGCGGCGCGGGTTGCTGAGGAAGTGCGGCGCCCGGCTGGTTCTGCCCTGCGGGAGGGGGCAGGTTCTCCGGGTTGGGAAGTGGCTCGGCGATTGGCTGCGCTAAGGCAGTCGCGGGTGGTTGGCCGAGAGCCACGTAGAGTTCGAATTCGGCGGTGTTGAACTCGATGATCGATGTCAGGAATTCGAATCGCGCTCGCGCGAGCAGATCCAAGTTGTTGAGCACCTCGATCGGCAGTCCCTCCGCGGCTTTTGTGCGGAGCAAGTCTTCACCGAAACCTGCCTGGCCTGTTTGAACGGCCCGCTGATTGATCCCGATTTGAGCAAACCGGGCCAATGCCTTGGCCTGTGAGGAGGCAACCTGAGCTCGAACTAAGTTAAGCGTCTTCAGCAGCTCCAGATCGCTGATGTTGTACTCCGCCGCGGCCTGATTGATCAACGCACGGTTACCAACGGCGCAGTTTTTCAAGGTCCAGTAAGCCAAGACGTCAAAGTCGCTTCGTGAGGAGAAATTGCCGAAGAAGGGCGTAACGTTATAAGGAGGTTGCGAGAGATTGCTGCCGCCGCCGAAGGTGCCGGCACTAAAGCCAACGCGTGTCGTGGGTGAAAACGGCAGCCAGCGATACATCTGTAAGTTCCGGAGTGCAAAGCGAACGGCCGCCTGTCGCTCCGCCATCTCCGGACGCTGGGTCAAGCCGATGGTCAATAGTTGCGGCAACGTCATCGACTCGGGAATAATGCCCAACGGCACTGCCCAGGGATCGGTCGGGTGCAAACGAACCGACGGGTCGAGATTGAGCAGCTGTGCCAGCCGGGCCGACGCCTTGAGAATATTGCCCTCGAACTCGAGGACTTGGACATCGCGGCGGCGAAACTCCGTTGCCGCACGGTTGGCATCCGCTTCGCGGCCTTGGCCGGTCGCGGCGTAGCTAGCTGTGATGCGGGCAACTTCCCTCGCCTCGGCTCGGATCTGAGCGGCAATGGCGCGGGACTGTTCGGCCCGCATCAATTCAAAGTATGCGGCGGCGACCTCCAGCAACATGTGATTACTGGTCGCGAACAGATTGGCCTGTCGTTCCGCAACGCGTTGTCGTGACTTTAGATAGCGAAAAAGTGCTTCCGACAGGTTATCGTTCCACACGATGCCGGGAATGTTGACCGTACCGGCGGCAACGACATTCGCACCAGCCCCAGCATACAAGGCGCTACGGTTGACATTCAGAATGTTACCGCTTGATTGTTGCAAAACGCCGGTATGGTCGTCGTAATTGGTACCGACGTTGATCGTCGGTAGAATCACGGCCGCCGCCAACTGCCGTTCCGCGACCGCCTGCGAAATCTGTTGACCCGCCAAACGAATTTGAGGGTTCTGCACTCCGCCAAGCCGAAATGCGCTGTCCAGGTTAATCGGATTGACTTCGTCGCTCAAAATTGACGGACTGATGGGGAGTGGATCTATGGTCGGCTCCCCAATCACATTCTCAGGCGGCGGTACGGGCTGTACCGGCGGGCCTGTCTGCTGACTCATATTCGCGCGGCTAACCGGCGTGATTTGAACTCCAGGCGCCGTGTAGCGCGCTTGCTGCACTGGTTGTGGAGCTGCGCCCGGCCCAAAGGCCTGGGGCACGGGTCGGAGGACCGCTCCCTGCTGCGCCGAATTGGGAACGACAGTTGGACGTTGCGGGGCACCAGGGGGGGCGGCCGGATAGGGACCCGTTTGCGCCGCGGCAATACTCGCGGAAAAAAGCGCCAACGCGACGCTCATGGACCGGCGTACGAACAGCATGGCTCGCCTCGAATTCGCTGGGTCAGAAGTTGAGGTCGACTTGCGACTACGTAGTGACACTAGAAACCGTTATCGGACTGATACAAACCAGACAGGCATCAATTTAAGCACGACTTTCAAATTCGTCAGACGGCCCAGTTTGCAGCCGTGCGAAGTCGTGCAATTGGGCGGAAGAAGTGAATTTGGCTAGATTGTCGCCGTGTCTTGTGAGCGATAGCTGGGCACTGCCTGCGTGCTGTCAGTTTCCTGTGCGGCGATTGAACCTCGCCAGTTGCCGAGCCCCCAGAAGGATGCCACTTCGCAAATCGCACCCCTAAAAGGTTGGCTCTGGGCGGAGCCTGAGAAAAGTCCGAAGCGTGTCAACCATCGAGCGTTTCATGAACGACCGAGACGTCGCGCAGAAAGGTCGCGGCTTCCTCGGGCAAGACGGTGTTGATCGACATCCCGCTTCCCATTTCGAAGCCGGCGGGCGTGCTCAGTCGCGGCAAAATGCGCATGTGCCACCGAAAATAGTCCTTGTCGTCATCCCCACGTGGCACGTCGTCAATCGTGAGGTTGAAATCCGGGTCGTCAAGGCCCGTGTAAAGCTTCAGCAGGGCCGTCTTCAGGATCTCGGCGAGCGAGCGCAGCTGTTTTTCGTCGACAACATTGAACGACGGCTGTGCGCTTCGCGGCATGATCCAGGTTTCAAACGGCACATGGGAAGCAAACGGCAAAAACGCGACGTAGTCGTGATTGTGGGCCAGAATGCGCCGCTCCGCCGCGAGTTCCCGCTCGAGCATCGCACAATACAAGCACACACCGTGGCGATCGAAGTACGACTCCGCCTCGTAGTGCTGCATGCGCAGCAGCCGCGGCACGATCGGCGTGGCAATCAATTGCCAGTGGGGATGCTGCAGGGATGTGCCGGCTCCCAATCCATGATTCTTGAAAAGAACCACGGTCTGAAAGCGCTTGTCGGACATCAAGGCGCGGTAACGATACTGTAATGTGCCCAGGATGAGTTCCACTTGTCCAATGGGCTGTTGACCCAGGAAGACGTCGTGCCTGGGCGATTCGATAATCACCTCGTGTGCACCGCATCCTGCCATCGATGAGAAATGGTTCGCGTCTTCCGATCGAACGGGAGTTTCGTCCGTGCGCAGGGCTGGAAACTTGTTGGCAAAAACCCTCACCATCCAATTCGACGGGTCGCGGTCATTCGGCGAGCGGTGGGCGAAGATTTCCGGAGGAGTCAAGGCTTCATTGCCAGGACAAAACGGACAGTTGGCCGGTACCTGTGCCTGTTCGGAGAGCTGTCGGTGTTTTGGCAGGTCCGTCGGTCGTAGAGCGCGGGACGGCGCAAATACGACCCAATCGTTGGTGGCCATGTCAAATCGCAGTTCCGACATGATGGGCATGCCTCCGGTCTACAGGGCAACGATTGTCGAGCCTAGCCGCTTCGTCGGCGCATTAGCGACGCCGGTTGAATCGCTTTCGAACGCGCAATATAGCATCGCCAATCCGTTTTCGTTCGCCACGGCATCGAGCGGCGGATGAGCCGGTCAGAGCTTGTAGCCAATCTGACGTAAAAAGTCTCTCCGCCATTGGATTCCGTCCTCGTCTTCAATCCCCTGGGAAGTGAAACCGTCGACCACGCCCAGAATCCCTCGGCCCAATTCCGTTTCGGCAAGAATTACCTCCGTCGGATTTGCCGTGGCGCAGAAGATGCGGCACACCTCAGGTACCATCTTCAGGGCGTTCAACACGTTGAGCGGGAAGAAGCCCTCGCCCAGGAAGACGATAAACGAGTGGCCGGCCGAAATCGCAATCGCATTCCGCTTTGCCAGGTCAACCATCTGGGGATCCGTGCCCGACCAGCGCACGAGGCATTTTCCCGAGGCTTCGCAAAACGCCAATCCAAACTTGATGCCCGCGGCGGCCCCGACCAGGGCCTCGTGAATATCCTCGACCGACTTGATGAAATGCGTTTGGCCGAGAATAAAGTTGACGTCCTGGGGCTTGTCGATCTTCAGGGAATGAAGTTGCATCGTTTCCCTCGGTCTGGGTGGATGCGGCAAATATGCACGGCCCTGTGCCCCGTACGTATGCCGGCTGTTGGGACGGGCCCAAGAAACCTGGCCGTCGGGATTCTTATTGTCGCTGGACAATGACAAACCAAGCCTTGGGACCACCGTCGGAAAACATGTTCTTGAATTCTGGAATGGCTTGAAAACGTTGCGGTGCAATGGACTCGATTTTCCAACCGTTGGCAAATGCCGTCGTTAGCTCCGACTTGGAAACGCGTCGCGGTCCTGCTTCACCTGGTTCTTCATCGCTGAAGCACAGCAAGTAGAGGCGGCCACCCGGCGCAAGGGATCCTGCGAGTCCGGCAACATACTTCCGCCGATCGGTGTCGCTAAAAACATGAAACAGTCCGCTATCGATCACGTTGTCAAAGATTTGCGGCAGTTGGTCCAGCGCGAGGGCATCCATGGTCATGAAGTCGATTGAAAGACCACGAGCGGCCGCCTTTTGTCGTGCCCGTCGGATCGGTTCCTCCAGGAAGTCGATCCCGGTCACCTGGTTGCCCCGCTCGGCGAAGAAGAGCGCATTCTCGCCGGTGCCGCAGCCAGCATCCAGAATGGAGCCCCTGATTTGGTCGGCAACGTCCAAGAATGCAGGTTGGGGGCCCGCAATGTCCCAGGGCGCCTTGTCCGCATAGGCTTTGGCAAAAGTGGACTTGTCGGGAATGTTGGTCATTGGGTTGAACTCCTGTTTCGGGCAGCTCCGCTCAAAGTCGAGGCGCGAGTTGCTCATAGAAATCCTTCAACGTGTGCGTACCGTACCGCGGGGCGATGAAGTCCCGCTGCATGATTGTTGCCATTCCTGCGGCAACGGCATAGTACTTTGCACTAAAGGGACGCATTAGGGGTGCAGCGCACTCGATCAGCCACGCCGGGATTCGTCGAATCTTTGGCGGCTTGCTCAGTACGTCGAAGGCGAGTTCCGCGATTTCACGATAGGAGTAAATGGCTGGTCCCCCGATCGGGATTTCCTGATCCTGGGAATCGGCGGCCTTGACGCACGCTTCGGCCAAGTCGGCCCCGTGAATCGGATTGATCTTACTGGTTCCGTTGCCAATCAAGTAGCACGTTCCCCGCTTGGCCATCCGTAGGAACTCCGACATATCATCGAAAAAGCCGTTCGGCGAAACCACCGTGTAGTCCAGATCAGTCTGCTTGAGGTCGTCGACGAACTTGCCACGGGCCCGCATCGGTTCAAGATGCTGCATGAGGTGAGCATTGAATCCGTAGATAAAGATGAATTTTCGTACGGACGCTCGCGCCGCAAGCTGCAGAATGTTTTTATTGGCCTGATAGTCCACATCCATGTAGCTGACTCGGTCCTTCTGCCGCGTAATCCCGAGCGAGGAGAAAACGACGTCGATCCCGTCGCAGAGCCCGCGTAGCGTATCCGGTTTGGTCGCCTCGCCCACGAAGACGTCGTCCACGAGATTGAAGACCGCGGGTTCCAGCGAAGGTCCCTCGGTCTTGAGCTTTTCTGGGTTGCGTGCCAGCGCCCGCACCCGGTAGCCTTGTTTCTTAAACTCTCGGACGACGTATTTGCCAAGATAACCGGTTGCCCCGGCGACGAGCGCTCGACTCACGTGTTTCCCACCCTTGGTAATAATTGGCTATGATTTGATCCAGCGAAGCGCTTCTTCTCGTTGGCCTGGGAGGAAGGATCGTATATCGCCATGGATGAAAAGCGAGCCAACTTTCAGGGCCCAGTCCACCCAGCGGCGGTCGGCGATCACGGCCATCTTTTCAAAATCCTGCCGATGCGCGAGTCCAAATCGCGCGTCGTCCCAAGCGGCCTTGGGCTCCCAGCCTTCGAAATTATCACCCATGTCTAGCAGCAGCCGAACTTTGCCGTGCTCTTGGAGCATCGCTTCCAACCGTGGTATCAGCAGCTGCTTGTAGTCCTCGTCCGTTAGCTTGTGTTCAGCTTCGAGGACCAAAACGTTCCCACCGCTTTCATTGGAAATCTTTAGCATGACAACCTCCAACCAGAAGATTGAGGGAGAAGTGCACCGCGATATCCAGCAATTCGTAGCCTATGTTGCGTTTCGATGAAGCCTCGGTTCGTAAAAGGACATCCTAGGCAATAAGGCGCGAGGTCGTCGATCAAAAGGAATCGCCAGAATCAGTCCTCGACAAATTCTTTCAGCCGCGCGAGCGCGTCATTCCATTGCTGCGAGATGACGTCGAGCGAATCCCTTGCCTCCTTGAGCGGCTTCGCTTCAATCTGAAACAGGTTCTCCCTCCCGCGCCGCAGCCCCCGCACGAGCCCGGCATCTTCCAGCACTCTCAGGTGCTTGGTGATCGCCTGGCGAGTAATTGGCGAGTGCTCGGAAAGCTGCTTGATCGAGAGATACGCCCCATCGCTAAGCTTTACCAGCAGCGAGAGCCGGACCTCGTCGCCCAAGGCAGCAAACAGGGGTGCGCTCTTGTGGAGTCTGCCAACTAGCTTTCTATGTGTTGTCGTGGACATGTTTCTCGATGTTCTTTAGCTGCGCGGCCCAGCCGCCGTCGTTCATTCGGAAGGCCTCGTCCCGTCGCGCGGCCGGGAGCGCATCGAATCCGGACTCCGTGACCACCAACAAAGTTCCACCAGCCGCTGGCTCGAGTTTGAATTCCACGAGCGTGGGAGGCTCGTGGGTGTAGTCCACACTGGGGTCTACCGCATACGGGTGCCAATGGAAAGAGAACAGCTGCTCGGGCTCCGTTTTCTGGACGGTCACTTCCATCACCAGGTGTTCGTAGCCGGGGTGCGTGATTCTGCCTCGCGTGACTTTTCCGGGAACAAACGGCGATTCGAGGTCCACCCGAAACCATGTTCCGAACTCCCTGTAATCCGTGATCGCTCGCCAGACTCGAGAAACGGGCGCCTTTAATTCAACGCTCTTTTCGATGCGGTCCGTGCTCGACTTGCTCATCTGAAGTTCTCCCGGGTTCGAATTAATAGGCAACCAAACGGTTGCATATTAGCGTTGGCCGGCCGGAAAGGCAAGGGTTTTCTTGTGTGGGACAAACTTGGTGGTGCTTCAGGAGCCGACACCGACGGCGGCCGCTGCCGACTTCGTTGGGCGGCGGACGACGATGCGGACTCCGTTTTTTGGCCGCAGTGTAATCGACGGCAACAGATCGATTTGCTGCTCCGGCACGAGTTCGAGCCGGTGGCGGGCGACCATCGTCGCCAGGATCAGCACCGCTTCCATCATCGCGAATTGATTGCCAATGCAAATCCGTGGTCCATCGCCAAAAGGAAAATACGCGCACCGCGGCAGCGACTCCATCTGGGGCTCGCCCCAACGCTCGGGACGAAACTTGAGCGGGTCGGCAAAGAAACGTTGGTCGCGATGCACGACCCACTGCCCGAGCAGGACCTGGGCCTTCTTGGGAAGCGTATAACCTTCGATCTCCACGTCGGTGAGCGCCTCGCGTCCGATCGTCCAGACCGGCGGATAGAGCCGCATCGACTCCTTCACAACCCAGTTGGCATATTCAAGTCGCGGGACATCCGCGGCCGTGGGCACCCGTCCGCCCAAAACATTGGTCACCTCGTCGGCCAAACGGCGTTCTACCTCCGGGTGCTGGCCCAGCAAGAGGAACGTAAAGGTCAAGGCCAGCGCCGTGGTTTCGTGCCCCGCCAAGACGAAGGTAATTGCTTCGTCGCGGAGTTGCCGATCCGTCATCCGCTGGCCAGCTTCGTCTGTTGCCGCCATTAGCCGCGATAGAAAGTCATTTCCCTCGGTACCGCCGGCACGCCTGCTTTCGATCAGTTGAGCGATGATTGCCTCGATACGACGGACCGCGCCGCGGTACCGCAAGTTGAAGGGTGTCGGCACCCGCTGCCAGGTTGCGGACAACGCCGCCGGACTGGCAAAGAAGTCCGTCAATGTCAGGAATGACGTCGCTATCTCTTCGCCATATTGGTCCATGTCGGTGCCGAACAGTGTCTGGCCCACTATGTCCAGCGTCAGACGCATTAGGTCCGCATGAACATTCCGCTCTTCTCCCACCCGCCAGACTTCCAGCATCTTGCGGGTCGCCGCCGTCATGGCATCGCCATAGCTCTGAATGCGCTGCAATTGGAATGCCGGCTGCGCGAGCTTTCGCTGACGACGCCACAGCGGGCCTTCGCTGGTTAGCAAGCCTTGGCCAAACAGCGTTCGGCTCGCCTGCAGAAAGCGATCCTTCATGAACGACTCGGCATGGTGCCGCAGCACGGTCTCGATATCTCGCGGGTGATTCAGGATGAACATCCGCATCCCGGGCAGCCCTAAATACACCGTGTCGCCATAGCGCTCGGCCAGCCGCGGCAAGAGGTCCAGCGGATCGCGAAAGAAATCAACGCAGGTCCGGATCTTGGCAAGACCCTTGGGACCCGGGGGTAGCGTGGCGCGTGCCATGGCAAGAACTCCTCATATCGGAGAAGGTCGAGATCGCCTCTGCCGCTTCGCAAGAAAGGCCGCTTCCGGGCCAGTTTTTCACGCTCTCGCAGTGCCATCTTGACTGTGGTACAAACGTACCATACAGTTGTACTACAGGTCTTCCAGGGAATCAAGCGATGGGTACAAAAACCGACACCGACCGCACCCGCACCAACATGATCGAGGCGGCAGGCCAGCTGTTTGCCCAGCATGGATTTCACGGGGTAACCGTCCGCGACATTTGCGCGAGGGCCGATGCCAGCCTCAGCGCGCTCAACTACCATTTTCGAGACAAGGACGGCCTGTACCGCGAGGTGCTCGAGTCGGCCATCCAGTGCGAAACGCTGCCGCAGGAACAGTTGGCGGTTTTGGAGTCTCTCCCACCGCGCAAAGCACTTTTGCAACTGGTCCAGCAGCACACCTCCAATCTCTTGGCGCCCGGAGGGCCCGATTGGCGAGTCTTGCTAATCGAGCGCGAGTACCTCGATCCCTCTCCGGCATTCGAGGAACTGCTGAATCGAAAGCTGCGTCCGGAATTGCAATGGCTCAGAGAGCTGATTGCCCGCGCCGCTCGCGTGCCAGATGGAGACAGCGTCCAACTCTCCACCGTGGTCATGTACGGCATCATCTCGTCGCTATTCGCCTATCGCCGCGCGATCGAGATCCTGGCTCCCGGGCTGCAGGACCGCTGCCGAGACGGCGACATGTTTCCGCGATTGGTCGTGGACCTGATGTTACGAACGGCGAGATTTGGCATCGAAGACAAAGTGAGCAAATCGTAACGTTCGGTGCGCGGCGCTTCCTCGTCCAACTTAGCTGGGCACCGGGACGACTACGTCAGAGCACCGATGAGAAGTTCGAGCGCCAGTTCGTCGACTTCGTTCGCATTGCCAGTTGAAAACAACTCGTCGAGACTGTCGGCGGCGTACGACCAATCGGCAGCCAGTGCCCAGTCGACCTGGGCGGCGCTCAGTGGAGCGGCTTTCGCCAGGACGACGGCCGGAGCAGGTGACTCCGCGGTGGCGGGGACACTTTCGGTCGGCACTGTCAGCGACGCGGTCACGGCGTTTCGCAGGTCGTCGCTTGGTTTACTGGCCAGCGCGTCGCTTGTGCCTGACGGCTGCGCGAGCGGGGCGGGCGGGGGCGAAATCTGAATGCGCGACAGGACGCCGCCATTGGTGCGGGCGATGATCTGATCGGCGGCGTTGACCACGCCGTTGCGATCGAAATCCAAAGCGTTGCTTATCTGATAAGCAACGCCCGTCGACTGGCGGGCTGCGATCTCGTCGGCCGCGTTGGTGACAAAATAGCTCGCCGGCGTGCCTGCCAGCGTGTCGCCAACGCGGTTGCCGAAGAAGAATTCATCGGGCGACGAAAGGCCGGTGTGGGCGTCGGCCGCGACGATCACTTCGAGATACGTGTTCTTGATCGCGCCGTCGGGCCAGACGATTTCCACGCGGTCGGATCCGCCGTCTCCCTGGCCCGGCAGCACCACCACGGCCGAGGGCGCGGGCGCCGCCGCCCAGGTATCGGGCGCGTTGTTGCTGCCCACGCGGAAGATGAAGTCGGCGGCCGTGATATCCGGATGCGAACCGGCGATGTCGACCATGATGCCGTTAATGCCACGCGAGTAGCTCGTGACGTTTTGCGGCCCCGCCAGGCTGCCACCAGGCAGCAGGGCCTGTTTGTCGGTGGCGATGGCGAACGCATCGAAGGGACCAACGCCGGAAACGTTACCATTGAAGGTCGAGTTGTCGTAAAAGATTTGCCGGCCGGTCACGACCGTCTGGAACGTGGCACCAGATTCATATGCCCCGATGTCCACGTGCCGTCCAACGACGCGGCTGTAACCCGCGCCGCGTTGATCGAAGAGCGTCGGCGGATCGGTCGCGTTGGGATCGAACGCCGGATCGCCCGCGTTGACCGCCGGGCTTCCCGGCACCAGGGCGTGCGTCAAAGTCGGGCCGCCGTTGTCGGCCAGCGTGGTGTCGAGAACCGTGTGAATGTCGAGGGAATTGCCGTTTCCATCGCCGACGATGTTGCCGTTCACGCCATCGACCAGGCCACCAGCCGTGTGGGGGTCGCCGATGAGATTGTAGGAACTGGCTGGGTCGACCTGGCCGCCGGACAGCTCGATATCGCTGTCGGCCGCGCCGGGACCGGCTCCGCGGACGTTGCCGGCGATGATGGAGTTTTGCAGCAAGGCAACGGCGTTATTGATCAGGGCAAATCCGCCGCCCAGGCCGCCGTCGATACCATTGGCATCCGCACGATTGCCGGTGATGGTGCTATTACTGATCGTCAACGGTCCCGTACTATACACGCCACCGCCACCAAGTTTCGTACTATTGTTCGAGAGCGTACTGTTGATGATTGCCGAAGAGCCAGAGGACCAGATTCCGCCGCCGCTATCATTGAGCGCGGTGTTCCCAGAGACGGTGCTATTCTGCAGCAGTAATTGCCCGCGGCCTCTGGTTTCCACGATTCCACCTCCTCTGGCTGCGGTATTGTCGGAGATGGTGCTACCGGTGATGGTCATGCGGCAACCCCAACTCTCGATTCCACCGCCTTCCAGTTGGGCGGAATTGCCGGAAACCACGCTACTGGTGAGCGTAAAGGACCCGCCGCTCACGAAGATCGCACCGCCGCCATTGTAGGCGGAGTTGCCCGAGAAGGTGCTGTTCGCAATGAGAACCGTCCCATCGTAGCTACCTATCGCGCCGCCGCCATTAGAATAGGCGTTGTTATTGAGGAACGTGCTATCTACTACCGAGAGTTTCTTGGAATTGACGTTCTGGGAATTATAGTTAGTGATCGCTCCGCCGACGTCCGCAAAGCTGGTGTTGCCGGCGAATATTGAATGGACGATGCTAAGATCGCCGTCCTGATTGTTAATGGCGCCTAGATTTCCTCTGTTTTCAGAAATCGTGCTGTCAATGATCGACGTTTCGCTCGAGAAGAGCCGGATTGCTCCGCCCAAGTTTCCAGATAGCGTGCTATTGCGGACAGTTAATTGACACTGCTTGCAAATGATCCCAAACCCGGTGACGTCCGAAATAGTGCTGTCGGTGACGGTGACGGTAGAATGGTCGTCGGCGTAAAGAGCGCCGAGGTCTGCGCTGAGTGTGGTAAGCGTGGTGCCGGTGACGTTGATCACCGCCTGGATGCCATAGATTCCGCCACCGTTGTGTTTGGCCGTGTTGTTCGAAAGCGTGTCGTTTGTGACGAACAGTTCACCGCCAGTATTACGGATGGCGCCACCGCTCGTGTCCGCGTCGTCACCAGACGTCGGCGTGCTACCGCCGGTGAGCGTGAGGCCGTCGAGGCTTAGCGTGGCGCCGTGTACATCAAACAGCCGGTCGCCGTAGCCGAGTCCGGCGTCGAACAATCCCGAGGCATCGATCGTCGTTGTGTCGGCGCCGGCGCCGACGATCGTGACGCTGCCGTTGTTGAGGATGTCGAGGTCGCCGGTCAGCGCCGCGTCTTCATTCGCCCCCTGGCGGGTGAGCGTGTAGGTGCCGGCGGGGAGCTGGATGGTGAAGTCGCCGGGATGGCTGTTGGCGTACATCACCGCCTCGCGCAGCGACCACACTCCGTCGACGGCCAACGAGTCGTCGAACGTGCCCACCGTGATCACATTGCCCGGCCCAATCAGGTTGGCGTCGGCCTCGTAAGCGCCGATGTCCAAGCGGCCGTTCTTGACCCGCGGGAAGCCCACGCCCCGCTGGTCGAAGAGCGTCGGCGGGTCGGTGGCATTCGGATCAAACGCAGGATCCCCCGCGTTGATGGCCGGGCTGCCGTCGAGGAGCTTATGCGTCAGCGTCGGCCCGCCATTGTCGGCCAGATTTGGATCGAGAATCGCATTGATGTCAAGCGCACGGCCGCTGGCGTCACCGACGATGTTGCCGTTGGTACCATCGACCAGGCCGCCGGCCGTGTGGGGGTCGCCGATCAGGTTATAGGAACCTCCGGTGAAGTGGGTCGCCGATTCAAGTTCTACGTCACTGGCCTCTTCTGCCGCCGCGGCGCCGCGAACGTTCCCGGCGACGATAGTGTTTTGCAAGCTCCCATACCCTGCGCAAATTCCGCCGCCGATTCCCGCACCGTCGTCATCCGAGTCGGCGCGGTTGCCGACGATGGTACTGTTGCGGATGGTTCCACCTTCAAAGATTCCGCCGCCGTCGTTCGTGGCGGAGTTCCCCGAGACGGTACTGTCTATGAGTGTGACACTACCGCTAATCCCACCACCATCGCCGGCATATAGTGAGTCTCCCGAGGTCGCGCTGGCGACTGCCGAGTTTCCCGAAATCGTGCAAGCGATGACCGAAGCAAAGCCAGAGATTCCGCCGCCGTCAGACGCGGTGTTCCCAGAGACCGTGCTATTCTGCAGCAGCAACTGCCCGCCGCTATAGATTCCGCCTCCGCTGCCGTTTGCCATATTGTCGGAGATGGTGCTGCCGGTGATCGTCATGTTGCCGCGCGAGAAATTGTAGATACCGCCGCCGCCCCCAGCAGAATTGCCGGAAACCGTGCTGTTCGTTAGCGTAATTTGCCCTTCGTTGTTGTAGACTGCGCCACCGAGGACGGCGGAGTTTCCCGAAAAAGTGGTGTTTGTAAATAATATTGAACCGTTGTCGATCCAGATCCCACCACCACTGCCGGCAGCGGAGTTATCAACGAAAGTGCTATCGACCACCGAAACGTCTTGTCGCAGAACTGAACGGCTGTAGATCGCTCCGCCGACGAACTGCGAGGTGTTGCCGGCGAACATCGTGTGGACGACACGAAGATCACTGCTGAAATTCAGGATGCCGCCGCCATCGTAGGGCGCATTGTTGTCCGACAGCGTGCTGTCAATGATCGACGTTTCGCCTAAGTGGCTACTGATTGCTCCGCCTTCTCCAGAGTTTCCAGAAAGTGTGGAATTACGAACCGTTAGCTGGCTCTGATTGCAATAGATTCCACCGCCACTTCCGGCGGCGTTGCTTGAGATAGTCGTGCCGTCGATGGTGACAACCGCTTCGCTACTATAGATTCCACCGCCGCTGCCCTTGGCCGTGTTGTTCGAGAGCGTGCTGCCGGTGACGAACAGTTCACCACCGGAATTACGGATGGCCCCACCGCTCGTGTCCGCGTCGTCACCAGACGTCGGCGTGCTACCGCCAGTGAGCGTAAGGCCGTCGAGGCTTAGCGTGGCGCCGTGTACATCAAACAGCCGGTCGCCGTAGCCGAGTCCGGCGTCGAACAATCCCGAGGCATCGATCGTCGTTGTGTCGGCGCCGGCGCCGACGATCTGGACGCTGCCGTTGTTGAGAATGTCGAGGTCGCCGGTCAGCGCCGCGTCTTCATTCGCTCCCTGGCGGGTGAGCGTGTACGTGCCGGCGGGGAGCTGGATGGTGAAGTCGCCGGGATGGCTGTTGGCGTACATCACCGCCTCGCGCAGCGACCACACTCCGTCGACGGCCAACGAGTCGTCGAACGTGCCCACCGTGATCACATTGCCCGGCCCAATCAGGTTGGCGTCGGCCTCGTAAGCGCCGATGTCCAAGCGGCCGTTCTTGACCCGCGGGAAGCCCACGCCCCGCTGGTCGAAGAACGTCGGCGGGTCGGTGGCGTTCGGATCGAACGCCGGATCCCCCGCGTTGATGGCCGGGCTGCCATCGACAAGCTTGTGCGTCAGCGTCGGCCCACCATTGTCGGCCAGATTTGGATCGAGAATCGCATTGATGTCGAGCGCATTCCCAGTCGCGTCGCCGACGATGTTGCCGTTGGTGCCATTCACCAGGCCACCGGCCGTATTGGGGTCGCCGATGAGGTTATAGGAACTGGCCGGATCGACCTGGCCGCCGGACAGCTCGATATCGCTGTCGGCCGCGCCGGGGTCGGCACCGCGAAGGTTGCCGGCCACAATCGTATTTTGCAGCAAGGCAACGGCGTTAGGCGTCAGGGCAAATCCGCCACCCAGGCCGCCGTCGATACCATCGGCATCCGCACGATTGCCGGTGATGGTGCTATTGGAGACCGTCAACCGTCTCCCACTATACACGCCACCGCCATCGCGGTTCGCACTATTGTTCGAGACGGTACTGTTGATGATTTTCGTCTCGAGTAACCACACGCCGCTATTGAGAATTCCCCCTCCGTCAAGCGTGGCGGTGTTGTCTGAGATGGTGCTTTCCGTGATGGTCAGCGGAGAGCCATCGTTTTTGATTCCTCCGCCGGTGGTGGCCGAGTTGCCCTGGACCGTGCTGTTGCTGATCGTCAAGGTGGTGGGATTCCCTATGACGAACTTGACAATTCCGCCTCCTTCACCGGCGGCGTGGTTGCCGGAAATCGTGCTGCCGGAAATCGTCATTTCCCCTTCGCTTAAGATTCCCCCGGCGCCATGTCCGGTCGCCACGTTGTCGGAGATCACGCTGTTCACAATCGAAACTACATTTCCGGGAAGGAACTCGTTGTTTGCAGCGATTCCCCCTCCCGCCCGGGCCGTATTGCCAGTGATGGTGCTGGCGGTAATGGTCGTTGGGCCCGTCGTGTAGATTCCGCCGCCATAGGCGCCGCCGGTGTTGTTGGAAATCGTGCAACCCACCACCTCCAGTTGCGAGCTCATATCGTTGAAGATTCCTGAAGCGGCGTTTTCGGAGATCAGGCTGTCAACGACAGTTAGGACGCCTCCGCCGCCGTTGTGAAGTCCACTCCCACTATTGCCTGTCACGTCGCTGTCAACGATCGTCAGCTGACCATAATAATTGGCGATCCCGTCGCCATCAGTACCGGAGACTGAGCAGCCCGTGATGGACAGTTGGCCTCCATCTTGGTAGATGGGGGCACCGCTCCCGACCGTTGTCGAATTGCCCAGGAATTCACTACTGCCGATCGAGCTGGATTGTGAAGAATTCGTGTATACGGCGCTGCCGGCGGAGTGCGCGGTGTTGCCGCTGAAAGTGCTGCCCGTGACTGTCAGTTGGCCGAGGTTGTAGATCACGCCGCCTAGGCCAAGGGGAGCGTCGTTGTTCGAAAGCGTGCAATCGATTACCGTCAATTGGCCGCCAGCGTTTCGGATAGCTCCGCCGCTTGCGCCGGACGAAGTACTAGCCGTTGGAGCACTCCCGCCTGTCAGCGTAAGGCCCGTCAGATCGAGAGCCGCGCTGGTTTGGACGTCAAAGATCCGGTCGCCGTAGCCAAGCCCGGCATCGAACAGCCCCGAGGCGTCGATCGTCGTCGTGTCGGCGCCGGCGCCGACGATCGTGACGCTGCCGCTGTTGAGAATGTCCAAGTCGCCGGTGAGCGCGGCGTCTTCGTTCGCCCCTTGGATTGTCAAGGTATAGGTGCCGGCGGGGAGCACGATCTGGTAGTCATTCGGCGAGGCGTTCGCTTCGAGCACGGCTTCGCGCAAGGAGACGAGGCCGTCGTTCGGATCGATGACGTCCTGGGTGGTGGTCACTTCGACCACGGTGGCCGTCAGCAGGTGACGCTGTTCGAGGGCTTCGAGCCTGAGGCTGGAAAACCGGCTGGAAGCGAAATTGCGGGAACGTGCAAAACGCTGGGGGCGCGCAACCGCGCTTGGTCCGCGCAGGACCGTTCGATAGGTCGACATGGCTCTTCCTCTGTCCGTAGGAACGCGATAACGAAAATAAGACGCACTTCGCTCGGCCGGACTCTCGCGTTGCCCTCGCGAGCCTCTTCGTCCTGCCAACTGTCGACCCGATTTTCGTCCGCGTGGGCCACGCGAAAAATAAACGATCCAAAAGGAGGCGGCCCACACGCCACCCGTCAGAGTAAAGGAACCCGCTAGCTTTGTCCAGAGAATTCCGGGCAAAAAAGTTGGTCGCCCGAAAGGGTCGAGCCGCGGGAAGCGGCGGTCGTTGCGCATCGCGCGCTACGGGCTTGCGTGGCGCCGAGCCCGCTCGGCGCAGTTCGGCCGCAACGTCGATGGCGGCAGTGGATCTTCACGGCTGCAACTGGTAGCGACTCTGCATTGCGGCGTCTTGCTCGTATTCTTCCTGCCGTGCCGCGTGTTGTAGGCCCCTCCAAAACTTTGCCTCTATCAATCGAGCCAGCCGTTGGGCTAGCCTACGGTCGGCAAATTCTGCACAGGGGACGCGCGGAGGACCGTCATGTTTCATTTCGGGCAAAATGCGAAAGCTGCGGGCTACGACATATGTCATTTTTCAGGTTACAAAAGGCGAAAAGAAAAGTGCGCGCAACTTTCAGCCCGAAAAAAGGCCACTCGAAAACTTTGCGAATTCCGAACCGGGCCAAGTAACGACAGATTGAGCAAGTCGTCGACCGACTTGGAGGTTGGTCAAGACGCCGAAGAATTCGCGCGCGCTCGCACGCTTGCAATCGGGCCAGCCGCCGCGGCATACTCGCCTGCAGATTGGCAAGACCCACGACGCTGGCCTGGCGGCCGCGGACCAAGACTCGCCGGCCGCGCGTTGCGCACTGGCAGCGTAGGCGCAGAGTGGCACGGACAGCCGATTGTCGCAGCGCTGTAAATTCCAAGGGGGTAAAGGGCGTTAGTCTCTTGACGAGTTACTTTACGCGTTTCCAGACTTCGGTGTAGGGATTGTCGAGGCCGATTTGCGTGTAGGTGTCGCCGTCGACTTTGATTTCAAAGTTGCTGGTCGTGTTTAAGCGGAATTCGGTCGACTCGCCGGCGTAGTCGACGACCGACGTCATCTTGTTGCCATCCAGGCTGTAGGTTCCGCCATGATGGAACCGCACCTTACCGGTCGCTGGATCGGCTTGGGTGATGCACCAACATTTGCCGGTGAAGAACTTGAGTCGGCCGCCGGCCTTGGGGACTTCGCCCACCTTTTCCGGTGTGCCGACCAGGACCCAGGTTCCAATAAGACGATCAGCGAGGGGGGCCTCGGCGGGGTCGCCCGCAACCACGGTCAATGGACTTGCCACCACAACTAGCGACAAAACGAACGCAAGCATGTGTCGTCGATCTGTTTGCATTTTGGCGACTCCTGCGAATTGGGGTTGCGGAAACTATGGCATGGCTAGCCGTCGAGGATCAGCCTGTCGAAATTCAATTCCGATCAAATCCGATGCGCGAACCGAACGCTTGTTACTTAGGACCAGGGACCCCATAGCCGCATCACGATCGGCTTCGATGGCAGCCACCACTTCTCGTAGTTATAGCGGAAGTCGCCGGTCGCAATCGCCCCAGATTGTAATTGCGCAGCACCAGGATCACCGGCTGCCCCATGCTTGAAAGCGTCCATGCTGCAAGGCTCGTTGCGGCAGGGCTTTATGAGTCGTGGCGACGGAAGACGAACCGCGTCTAAGAATCTGGTCCAGGTGGTCAGTGCGCCAGGGCATCGATCCTTACCGCGCAGGCTTTGTATGCCGGCTGCCGAGAGTAGGGGTCGAATACGGCGTCGGTCAGCAGGTTGGTCTGAGTGTAGTGCATCGGCACGAAGAGTTGCTTGGGCTGCACGGTCGGCATGATCACGGCCTTGGCGAGAATGCTTCCTCGCTGGGAGGAGATGCGCACCCATTGACCGCGCACGATCGAGAGCTCCGAAGCGTCGGCAGGCGCGATTTCAACATACGCGTCGCGGCAGTAGAGCTTTTGCAGCACGGCGGACTTCGCCGTGCGGGTTTGGGTATGCCACTGCGAGGCCGAACCGCGCCCGGTGAGCAGCAAGAATGGGTAATGTTCGTTTGGTTGCTCGGGCATCGCATGCGTTTCTTCGAACACGAACCGGGCCTTGCCGTCCGGATGGTAGAATCGCCCGTCGCTGAACAGCCGGCGCTGCGGCCGATCGTCCGGGTCTTGAGTTGGGTACGGCCATTGAATCCCGCCCGCGCCGTCGAGCATCTGATAATCATCGATCCCGCTGAAGTCGCACGGCCGGCCGGCCGACAGGCGCTTGAGGATCTGGAAAACGGCCTCGGGTGACTGCCACTTGCGAAACATCTCACCACATCCCCAATACTCCGCCAACAATTGGAAAATCGCGAAGTCGGAAAGGGCAGCACCTGGAGCATGCGCGACTTTCTTGTGCAAGCCAATTCGCCTCTCTGAGTTGATAAATGTGCCTTCCTTTTCTCCCCAGCCTGCGGCGGGTAGGACTAGATCGGCCATTTCGGCGGTTTCGGTCGTGGTGTACATGTCTTGCACGACGAGGAAATCAAGCCGGTCGAGAATGTCGCGGGCTTGCGACTGGTTGATCCACGAATGGGCCGGGTTCGTGCAGATGACCCAGAGGCCGCGGATCTTGCCAGCGAGAATTCCTTCCATGATGCGGTCGTACGACCAGCCCTTGTTGCGCGGAATGCGTCGTTCGTCGATTTCGAGGATGTCGGCGACTTCACGGCGGTGTACACGATCGTCGAACGCGCGACCGCCCAGCAGATTCGTCGTATTGCTAAACAGTCGCGACCCCATGGCATTGCACTGCCCGGTAATCGAATTGGCGCCCGTGCCTGGCCGGCCGATATTGCCGGTCATCAGCGCAAGATTGATCAGCGCCTGCGCGGTGCGCACTCCTTGGTGGCTTTGATTGACGCCCATCGTCCACCAGAATGAAACACGCTGCCCTTCGTGGATCGTGCGGGCCAGCCACTCGAGCTTGCCGGCGGCGATCCCGGTTTCCGCGGCGACGCGCTCCAGCGGAAATGCAATCAGGAATTCTCGAAATGCCTCGAATTCGTGGGTGTGTGCGGCGATGTACTCCGCGTGAATCCAGCCCCGCTCGACGAGCAGCCTGGCGACGCCGTAAAGCAACGTCAAGTCCGATTTGGGTCGCACCGGAAGGTGTTGCGTGGCCGCCATCGCGGTTTCCGTCGCGCGGGGATCAATCACCACGATTTCGGGATTGTGCGGATTGCGCATCACACGCTCCCACATGATCGGGTGCGCGATGCAGACGTTGCTGCCCACGAAGACCAAGACGTCTGACAACTCGAAATCTTCATACGTAAATGGCGGCGCGTCGAAGCCAAACGATTCCTGATAGGCGACCACCGCAGTGGCCATGCACTGCCGCGTGTTGCCGTCGCCGTGCACCATGCCCATGCCAAACTTGGCCACTGCCCCGAGCAGGGCCATCTCCTCGGTGGCGATTTGGCCAGTGCTGAGAAAAGCGATGGCCTCGTTGCCATGGGCTGCCTGAATGCGCTTCATTTGCACGACGAACGCGTTTGCCGCCTGCTCCCAGTTTACTGGCGACAGCGGCCCGTCATCGGTGCGCAACAGCGGCGTTCCGGCTCGGTCTGGCGACTGCAAGACGCTAAGCGCTTCCCATCCCTTGGGACAGGCCATGCCGAGGTTCACCGGATGGTCGACCGTCGGCGAAAGCGCGACCGCCGCATTATCCTTCAAGTGCACGTCTAGACTGCAGCCCGTCGAGCAATAGCCGCACACTGTGCGCGTTGTCGCATCTGGCTGCGCCTTAGCGGGAACATGGCCCAGTCCGAAGTCGCCCGGCACGAGCAGCAGCTCTCGTGTCAGCGGTCCCGTGCGGGCCACGCCGAGGAGCCCAGAGCCCGGTTTGGCATCATTTGATCCCATCAGCGAACGGCTCCCGGCATCCGCGGCGCGGCCACCGCGGCGAAAAAGAGATAGCGTTCCAGAAGCTCGCCGGTCAGGCAGGCCGAAAAGAGGACTGCCGTTAGCGCCGCCAGTGCGACCGGATCGGCAGGTGCGTCTCCCGATCGCATTCTCCAGAGCAGGATTGCCGGAATCACGATGCCGCCTGCCAGGCCTGTGGCAAATCGGGCCAAAGTATAGTTCGACAGCTCTCCCGTCATCAGCGTCGCAGAGCGTCTCAACTGGGTCATGGAGCGCGACATCCGGTGCCGGAGCAGCGAGGCCTCCCAGAGCAGCTTTACCGAGGCCAGCACCAACAGCGTTGGACAGAGTATCCTTCCCACGGACGCGAGGATTGCCTCCGTTCCTACTAAGGGATTCACCAGGGAAAGCAACGCGGCAGTAAGCCACGCCGTGGCCGTGCCCAGGAGGCCCGCCGTGAGCAAAAAGCGCAGGGAGGTGCGCGTGTAGCTCCAATAGTCGCGTCCGAGAGTGGCATAGATCATCACCGATCCGACGATCCCGGCGCCGCCCGCGGCCACGACGCCAATGCCGAGCCACGGCAGCACTCGACGGCCCAGCATCCATGGCACCGGCAGCATCAACGCGCCGGCGTAGGTACATGCCAAGGCGGCAAAGAGTCCAAACGCCAGGATCTCGCGACTCATCCACGAATGCCGCAATCCGAGAATCGCCCGGTAGGCATATTGAGGCCGGCCAAGGTGAAACGTGCTGGCCGCCATTGCCACGAGCCCGAATACTAGCGCGGTCAGACCATGGAACTGCCTCATTGTGGCAGACAGGCTGCCGTGGAGAATTTCGTCGAGCACCATACCCACGGCAAAGGCACCCACCGAGAGTTGCGTTAGCACGAGCATCACGACCAGCGGCCAATGCGGATGTTGCGGATTCACCTGGAAATAGTCGACCGGCAGCATATTGCGGGGAAATACGAGTCGCGTTCGATAGGTGGTCGTCGGATACGTGATTTGCGGATCCGGCGCCGCCGGCAGGAAGTTCGCGGCCTCGGCGTCCTCAATCACCTCCCGCACGTCCACCAAGCGGATGGAGATAGCCTCGTGCGGGCAAGCCTGCACGCAAGCCGGGGCCTCGCCGGCGGCCAAACGCGTGGCACACATGTCGCACTTGCGCACAATGCCCTTGGCCGCGTGATACTTGGGAACCTCGTAAGGGCAAGCCATCGTGCAGTATTGACAGCCGAAACACTGGTCATCGAGATGCTTGACGATGCCGGTGTGGGCGTCTTTTTCGTACGCGTTTACCGGGCAGGCAGTCATGCACGCCGGGCTTAGGCAATGATGACAGGCCGTGGTTACGTGCTGCGCGACCGGCGACGAGCGCGTTCCGCCTACCAGCAAGCCGATGTCGCGCCAGGTCTCGTCTTCGTCAAGGCCGTTCAACACGTGGCAGCCCGTGACGCATGCCTTGCAGCCACTGCAACGGTCAAGCGCAACGTCAAACCCGTATTGCTGGCCCGGCCCAGGTGAAGTGGCTGGCATCAAGGAACGATACTGTTTCTCGGCTGCTGGAAAGGCGCCCGTGTCGTGGTGGCGTGCGAACCGCTCGACGGCCGTTAGGTCCTGCTGCTCGCGAAGCAAGAGTTCAACCAACGAGAATTCGCCGCTGAGCTCGGCCTTGTGGCCGCCGGAGGTGCTCGCTGAAGTGATCGCGACATTGATGATGGGAAGCGAAGTCATGCCTTGACCGCGGCGGAATTGTGGAACTGTTCCGTGTGGATTCGATGGGCTGGCACGCCGGCCGCGGACAGCCCATTGCGGAGGCAATCCATGAAATCATTGGGACCGCAAAGGAAGTAGCGGCATAGCATCGGTTCACGGACTTGCCGTATCAAGGTTTCTGGGGTAAGCCGACCGTTCAATCCCTGCCAGAATTCGTTGGGACAAGACAACGACACATGGTATGCGAAGTTGACCGACTCACTGGCCAGTTGTGTACATTCGGCGTGAAACAAAATGTCGTCGGCCGTCCGCGCGCCATGGAAGAACGCACACGGGTTTTCAAGATCTTGGGCTCGCCACCAACGAGCGATGCTCATCATCGGCGTGATGCCGCTGCCGGCCGACACGAGCACCAGCGGCTCGCAATGCTGTTCGCCGTCGAAATAGAACCCGCCGTACGGCCCGCTTAGTTTGAACTCGTCGCCGGTTCGAGCGTGCTCGAACAGCCACTGCGATGCCACGCCGCTCGGGTTCCGCTTGATTGTGAGGTCGACAAACGCTCGTTCATGGGGCGACGAACTAATGGTGAAGCTGCGCCGGACCTCCTGCGATTCGGCGCACACGCAAATTTTGACGAATCTGCCGGGATAGTCCAGCGGCAGCACGCCGGCGCGATTGTCAAATCGAAACGTCCGCACGTCGGGCGCTTCGTCGATGATCTGGGAGAGACGCAGCAGCGCTTCGACCGGCTTCACGGCGCGGCGTACCGACATCGCGGCCCTGGACGCGAGTCGTTCGGACGTTACTTTCACGTACACGCCTGTCTCCTCGACGAGCGTATCGTAGTGGCCGACATCGTTGTTGGGCGGATCGATGCTGCAACCGGAGCAGGCGTTGAACGTCCAACCGTGCCACGGGCAAGTGACGACTCCTTCTTGTAGCGCACCCTGCGACAGCGGGGCGCCCTCATGGGGACAGATCGCGTCGATCGCGTGGATATTGCCACCGACACGAAACAGTGCCAGCTCTTTTCCGCCAACCTTGACATCCAATCCCGCACCCTCTGGTATCGACGATTCCTCGGCGGCGAACACGAATCCATCACTGCGGGCAGGGCCTTCCGCAGCCGCAGCTTCCCCCTCGGTGGACGACCCGTTCCGGTCAGCTGCATCTTCGAGCCGAGCGAAATACCGTCGCAGGCCAGCACACGAGGGACAAAAGACGGGCGGGTCGACGCCGACATGCTCGTGACGGCACTTCTCGCAGGTCCAAATTGGCGGATTGAAATCGTCGTCCGAGACTTTGACGGAGCTGTCCGCGGGAAGTTGTTCGCGCCAATAAGCGCTGAATGTCTGGCCCGGCTTGTGAGACAGGTAGTACTGCGTGACGACTTCTTCGATCAAGGTGGGGAGTTGATCGATGTCAACGCCGAGTCGAAACGTACGGCCCATCTGTACGCCGTCTCCGATACCGCCGCCGAGGTAGACGTCGAACCCTTCACGCGTGCCCAGCAAACGCCGAACCCGCACGCCCTTCAATCCGATATCCGCCGTGAAGTGCTGCGCAACTCGAAGGGCAGCCACTCATGTGAATGCGAATGCCTTCCAGGCGAACTTGCTTCTTGCGGAGCTTCTCCAGCAACTGGAACATGTGCCCCTTGGTTTCCGTGACCGCGATATTGCAGAACTGGCTGCCCGTGCAGGCCATCGTGTTGCGATCCAGCGCATCGGCATGGATGCTCAGCCCTAATGCGGCGGCGTCAGTCAGCGCCGCTTGTTTGTGCCGGGTCGGTATGTTGACGACCGCCATACCTTGTTCGTGCGTGGTTCGCAGCCCACCGTCGCCCCAACGCTCGGCCAACACTCCCAATCCCTCAAGTTGTTGCCAGGTCATGCGTCCCAAGGGAACGCACAATCCCATCGTCCACATTTGACGATCGGCCTGCGGAAACCAGCCGACTAGCTCATCGTGCGCCAGCGAGGGCGCGGGAGAGCGGTGACATGGTACCAGCGGAAAGTCGAGATCTTGCGCCAGCCAGGCGAGAACGCCCTGGACGCCGATGGCATCCATCAAGAAACAGAACCTGGCCACGCTGCGCTTGTCCCGGGTACCCTTCGCTCGATACAAATCGAGAATCGATCGAGTCACGTCCACAACTTGATGCGGAGCCACCAACACCGGCAAGTGCCACGCCAGATGTGGGTTCTGCCCCTGCGTCCCGCCAATTAGCACGCGAAACAACACTTCGGCGTTGTCCGTTCTCGTGGCCAGATAGCTAATGTCCTGCGTCCAGAAATGCGCCGAGTGCTCATTCGTGCCGTTCATGCAGATGTTCATTTTGCGCGGCAGGTCGGAGTACTCTCGGCTGTCGACAAACAACGCCGTCAACTGGTGGCACAAGTCGCGAGTGTCGATCAGCTCCTCAGGCATGAGTCCGCTGAACGGGTGGCCGAAGACATTGCGGATGTTGTCGTGGCCCGTTTGCTTGGACGTCAGCTTGACTGCCTCGAGCCGCTCGCGCACTTCGGGCAGGCGCTCGATCGAAATCCCTTGAATCTGCACGTTGGCGCGGGTGGTGACGTCGACAATGCCGTGGCCGAACTCATAGGCCAGCCGGGCGATCTCCTTGGCCTGCGCGGCGGTCATTTCATTAGCCGTGATACGGATGCGGTTCATATACCGACCAGGCTCGTCGCGCTTGCGGTAGAAGAAGCCGTACCATTTCATGCGCTCCAGGTCGGCCGTATCGATTTGCTTCATCGGCGTGCCGGCGACCGCGTGGCGCTCCACGTCGGTCCACACGTCTAGCCCGTGCTTTTCGGCCTTCCAGACTTCGACCGGGTTAGCCATAACGGGGACTTCCTTCGCTCAGGACTCCTGAAGGACGGGCTGATACGCGATGGTGGGACGTCGGGACGGTTCGAATGGGTGGTCAAACGCGGCCTCGGCTCCCTCGCCAAATCGGACGGCGAAGCTCAGAAATGAAATCGTGGTCACGGCCGCGCCGATGACCAGGAATGCCGTTGGCCAGGAAATCCCTTCGGCCTTGAACAGAAAGCCGGCCGCTACCGCCCCCGCATTGCCGCCGGCCCCCACCATTCCCGACACCGATCCCAAGGCCCTGCGATTCACGAAGGGCACGATGGAAAACGTCGCGCCTTCGGACATCTGTACGAAGAGGCTGAAGACGACTAGCGCCGGGATTGCCAGCGCCAGGACGTTCATCTGCGAAAACAGCATCAATAGCAGGCCTTCGAAGAAGAGGGTGACAAACAGCCATTTGACGCGGCCCGAGAGTCCCCAGACGCCGCCGCATTTGTCGCCGAAGAAGCCTCCAAGCGTGCGGGCAAACAGGTTCATCAGTCCGAACGAGGCGGCGATCAGGCCGGCGTACTTGGCGGCCTGAATGGTCTCCATTTCCTGAAAGGCGGCGAAGTAGTCGACGAAGTATAGTGCGGCCACGTTGTTCACGGTCAACTCGATGCCGAAGCAGGCGCCGTACATAATTGCCAACGCCCACACGCGCTTGTCGCGGCAAGCTTCCAGAAACGCGCCATGGGCATCCTTCGACGGGGCCAGTTTACCGGCGGCGCGTAGCTGCTTCAGGTCGCCCTCGGGTGTGTCCTGCGTGAGCATAAAATACGCCGCGCCGGTCAAAGCACAGGCTACGCCAGCTACGACCATCGACAGTCGCCAGCCGGCCGCCGAAGAGAATCCCAGCACGCCGACGAACATGGCGAGAACGAGCGGCATCACGAACTGCGTCACGCCGCCGCCGAGATTTCCCCAACCGGCGGTCGTGGCGTTGGCCGTACCGACGCAGTTGCCGGCGAACATTAGCGAAGTGTGGTACTGCGTAATGACAAAAGATGCGCCGATCGCGCCAATTAGCACGCGAAACAAGAGGAACGTCTGAAAGTCACTGGAGAGCGCGATGCCCATCACGGGCAGCGATCCGGCCACAAGCAGGCCAGCATAGGCTCGGCGCGGGCCGATCTTGTCGCACAGCCAGCCGACGAACAGCCGGGCCAGCACAGTAATCGCCACGGATCCGATCACGCACCAACCGACCTGCGACTTCGTCAGCCCCATCTCCTCGCGCACGATTGGCATCAACGGTGCAATGCCGAACCAAGCGAAGAAACATAGAAAGAACGCCAACCACGACATGTGGAACGCGCGCATCTGCGGGGTAGAAAAGTTGCACAATCTGATTCGCGTGGCCTTGCCGCTAGTTTGCATGTCCAGAATCGCTCCGACGCTATTCGGTGACGGGAAGTTGTTCTGGCGGCGGGAAGCAAGCGCCGTACCCACCTCCTCGCGACCCGTGCGATTCTTCGGAAACCCGAAGGAGGTTTTCGGAGATCCGAAGCGCCATGGGCCGGCAGGGCAGCTCGGCGGCCGCGGGCTTGCTGTCCTTCAAGGCAACCGCTGCCGCGTCGGTGGGCACGGCCATCTCCGGCCGCGTTTTGTCCGTCGAGCGCATCTGCTTTCCAGGAAACAAGTTCGTCTACTTCAGACCAACGTACGAACAATGCCGCTACGCCAATGGAACGCGGTTTTCTACATGCCTTGGGGATGCGCACATCGCAGAGCACCGAAACCCCACGTTCGACGACCGTCCGCTGCCTGAAAGTAGTCGCGTCGCCAACCGATCCGCTCGCACTGGTGCGTTTGCTTTCGCGTCGCTATCTGTTGGCTCTGCTGGCGGTGGCACTCTTGGTGGTCGTCGACGAAGCAATTATTCAGCCGCAGCTAGTCCGTCTGAATTTCTATGCGCCGGCGATCAACGTGGCCGGTCGGCAGCGGATGCTTAGTCAGAAGATCGCGAAGAACGCAATTGCCCTGGCGACTCATTCGGATGCAGACGAACGAGAGACGCGGTGCGAACAGCTCACGATCGCGATTGACGAGTGGAGCGCGGCCCATCAAGGGCTGCTCGAAGGTAGCGCGACACTGGGTTTGGAGCCCGTCGCCGATGACCAAATTGAGTCGGCTTTGCTAGCGCTTGAACCGAAGTTGCAGGCCATTCGACTAGCGGCCGGCCGGATCGCCGCCTCGGCGTCGCCCATCGACGCGCCGAGGGACCCCGCGACACAGGCGGATTTGGATACAGTTCTTGCCGCAGAGCCGCTGTATCTTGAGCGGATGGAACGCGTCGTGGACATGCTTGAAGCGTCGTCGCGTCGGCAAGTCGACTTTCTGCGCTGGTGTGGTGTGGCCGCGATGCTGGCCGTACTCGGATTGTTGATTGGTGTTTATTTCGTCGTTCTGCAGCCGGCGCTAAACCTGATCCGACAACAAATCGCTAAGCTTTCCGAGAGCGAGTCGCAACACCGCGTGACCGCAGAGCTGTTGAGCGAGGCGCGTGACGCGTTGGAGACGCGAGTGATCGAGCGCACCGGCGAGCTTGTCGAGGCGAATCGCGCATTGGAACACGAAATCGCCGAACGCGAAGCTGCCGAGAAGCGGATGCGCGAGCTTTCGGCAGGGCTCGCGCACGCTTCGCGCGTCACGGCGCTGGGACAACTGGCCACCGGGTTAGCGCACGAGATCAATCAGCCGCTCGCGTCGATCACCAACTACGCCGACGTGCTCGAACTGTCGGCGGAAAACGGCACGCTCGACGTTGCCGAGACACGTGTGACCCTCGCGCAGTTGAAACGGGCTGCGTTGCGGGCCGGCCAGATCGTACGGCGTATGCGGAACTTCGTGCGAACCGGAGCGGGCGGGGGGACCCTCGTCGAACTCAACGGTTTGGTTCGCGAGGTGTGCGAACTTTGCCGCCCCCAACTCGAACAGGCCGATGTCCAGCTAACGGTACGCTTGTGTATCAACGCGACATCGGTCATGGCCGAGCCACTTGAGATCCAACAGGTGTTGGTCAATCTAGTGCAGAACTCGGCACAGGCGTTGACGGAATACCCGCGCAAGCAACGTCGGATCGACATCCGTACCTACGCCGCGGCCGGAAATGTGTTTGTGGAAGTCGCGGATACGGGACCTGGTTTCCCAACCGGTTCCGCGGAAGAATCATTTGCTCCGTTTTTCTCAACCAAACAGGAAGGTCTAGGCATGGGCCTGGCCATCAGTCGTACCATACTCGATCGATATCATGGCCGATTGTGGGGCGACAATCGCAACATCGGCGGTGCTGTCGTCAGCTTCTGTCTACCACGATCTGCAATCCATGTTTCCCAAGCCAACCAATCGACCGACTGTATTTGTCGTTGACGACGACTGCCAAATGCTGGACTCCCTGACGGCGCTTCTTAGGGCAATGAAGTTTGTCGCGAGCGGGTTTCCGTCGGCGGAAAGCTTTCATCGGTACTATGATCCCTCCATGCCGGGGTGCTTGGTGCTCGATGTCAAGATGCCCCAACAGAATGGTCTTGAGCTGTATGAGCAACTCATTCGCGAGGGCAAGCGACTGCCGGTGATTTTCATCACGGCTCACGCGGACGTCTCGATGGCCGTGGCTGCCATGAAAACCGGAGCTATCGAGTTTCTGGAAAAGCCATTCGAGCGCGAGCTGTTGCTCGACCGCGTTCAGAAAGCCCTCGCGCTGGACGCCAAATGGCGTCGGCAGCAATCGGAGTATGGGACGATCGACGAGCGGATCAGGCGACTTACGATACGCGAACAGGAAACGTTGCAGTTGCTTTTGGCCGGCACTCCGAACAAGGTGATCGCGTCGAAGTTGAAAATCTCAGAACGGGCGGTCGAGATGCGTCGTGCCGCCATTATGCAAAAGCTGCAAACCCGGTCGCTGGCAGAGTTGGTGGAGATGGCCATCACCCATCGCATTCTCGGCGAAATCCGCCAGACCCGCAGTAGTTCCTGGCTGCGCGTCTAGGCCGCACGCTACTTTGCTCGCCCTTTCCCCAAGCCTACGTCGTATGGGAACCTGCCGCAGAAAAGGCTTCTCGCGCCGTCTGTAGGGGACTTCCAGTCACCTTCGTCGCAGTCCCCACCGTGTCAAATTCATACTGGCCAATAGGGAAATACTAGCTATTCCTTCGGCAGGGCTCGATTGCCGTTTGCCATGGTATTGCGATCGTCGGGCGACAAAGCGCCAACGTCGAAGGCAGGCAATAGAACGCGAAACACCGAACCCGTGTCGAGTTCACTTCGAACCTCGATTCGACCATGGTGCGCAGTCACGATGCTCTTAACGATGCTGAGGCCGAGGCCGGCGCCGTCAGCGTCCTGCCTTCCCTGGGCGGCTTGAAAAAAGCGATCAAAGATGGACGGCACGTCCTCGGCATCGATGCCGATTCCAGTGTCCTGCACGCAAAGCACGGCGTCCGCGTTTTGTCGGGTCAGGGTCACTTTCACGCGACCGCCCTCAGGCGTGTACTTGATCGCATTCTCCAGCACGTTGTCCACGACTTGCCGTAAACGGTCAGCATTTCCGATCACTATTACGTCGGCTTCAATATTGACAGACAAGGATTGTCGCTTCGCTTCGGCAAGACCTCGACGCGCGTCGACCGAGTCAGAAACGATCGCGCCCAATTGAACGGGTAGTTGATCTATTTGCGCAACGCCCGCTTCCTCGCGGCAGAGCACCAATAGCTGCGTTGTCATCTTAGCCAGGCGATTGCATTCTTCGACGATGCTCTCGAATCGCGTTCGAGCCGTGTCCGGACAGTCGCTGGTGGCCATTCCCAGCTCGGCCTCGCTGCGGATGATTGACAATGGCGTACGTAGTTCGTGCGAGGCGTCAGAAGTGAAACGTCGGATTTCGCTGAACGATTGTTCGAGCCGGGCGATCATCGAGTTAATCGTTTGCGCGAGCAGGCCGAGCTCGTCGGCCGGATTTCGTGTCGGAAGTCGGCGGTCGAGCCGTTCTGCGGTGATTTCGTCGGTCATCTGCCGCAAATGATCGACCGGCGACAGCGCCTTGTACGCCAGGAAGTACGCGAGCGACGCGGCAGCCCCCAGCGTGATTGGAGCGGTGATCAAGAGCGCACGAATCACTTCCCAGAGCTCTTCGTGGACGTGTTCCAACCGTGCCATCAGCACAATCGTGCCTTGTGAAGCCGACGATGGTACCCTGCCGATCAGCCGACGAACATGTCCGGCGGTAGGCAAATATGCGGTGTCAAACCGAGGCGCGGAGTCACGTGGCGAGGCGGCCACAGCCATGTCCGCCTTTGACAAAGTTGGCGTGTGCTCGACAACCTGACCGCCGTCATCAATGACAAAAGCCAGGTTGTTACCGGAACTCAGCAATTCGCCGCCTGACTGGGAGCCGCCGCGATCGCGCTGGGCCACTTTATTGTATTGGGCCTGCAGGCGGCGGTCGACTTGATCGTAGTGCGTTTTGCGAAGCAGACAATAAACTGCCAGCCCGAAGGCAAGCAGGATGACGGCGAAGGCCGCCGTGTTCCAAAGTGCGATTCGCCAGCGAATGCTCAAGCGACTCAAGTCTGGTCCCTCACGGTATAACCGACGCCGCGAATCGTCTGAATCAGTGGTCCACTGTCGGAGAATTCGACTTTTCTCCGCAGTCCATTGACGCACACTTCAATTGCATTGCTCAATACGCCGTGGGGTTCCTTCCACACGTCGCGAGCCAACATGTCGCGGGTAACATTGCTATTCTTATGGCGCAGCAGGTATTCCAACAATTCGAACTCTCGCTGGCTTAGCTCAAGTTCCGTACCGTTGCGGACGACGCGGCGGCGCAAGAGGTCAACTTCGACGTCGGCACACCGCAAGGTCACTGCGGCATCGCTTGTACTGCGCCGCAACAGTGCTCGAACGCGGGCCAACAACTCAGCCTGGGCGAAGGGCTTAACCAGATAGTCGTCGCCGCCGCCGTCGAGGCCTGAAACCCGGTCATTGACGCCATCCCGGGCCGTAACGATGAGAATCGGCTTATCGAAACCGGCGCTGCGTAAATCCGTTAGGACTTCCATTCCATCGCGGCCCGGCAGCGACAAGTCGAGAATCATTCCGTCGAATGACTGCGTCGTCGCCAGGTAGAACCCCTCTTCGCCAGTACTGGCAGTGACCGCGTGATGGCCATCGTTCTGAAGCATTTCTTGCAGATTGCGCCGCAGCTTTGGCTGATCTTCAATGACGAGTAACCGGACCATTTGGCAATTCTCTTGTGACGCAACAACGATCATTTCGCCGCCGGAGTGCGAAGTACGTGTTGTCCTGCTCGCAGTCTCTCAGGTTCTTTCAGTACAACTTCGGATTCGGCATCGAGACCGGAAAGTACCTCCACGTCGCTGCCGCTACGAAGCCCCAGTTGAACGGGTCTCTTTTCAATCTTACCTGAGACGACGCCAATGCAGTATGTTTCCTGGCCGCTCCGCACGATCGAAACTGCCGGCAATGTAAGGACGTCGGGCCGTTCATCGAGACGGATCGTCACCGCGGCATACATGCCCGGCCGCAGCAATCCGTGGGAGTTCAGCACGTCGACCTCGGCCCTGAGCGAGTGATTGACCTCCAGCAGCGACCAACTGGTGCGGACTACGGTCGCGTCAAACTCCCTTGCGGGCAGAGCCTGGACCTTTACCTGGACCGGATCGTCGGCGTCGACGTAAGGCGATTCCATTTCCGGCACGTCTACGAAAATACGCACTTTGTCCGTCCGCGCGACGGCCATGAGCGGTCTGCTTTCGCCCGCGCTGGCCGGGTGGACAAAATGGCCCGTAACCACGTCGCGGCTCGTGACAACGCCATCGTAAGGAGCTCTAATTTCGGTGTAGGCCAGCATGGTATTCGCGAGGGCCAACTCGGCATTGGCAACTCGCAGCCGAGCCTCGGCGGCACCTTGATCGGCGCGAGCCTTTCGCACATTGGCCTGCGCTTCGAAGTGAGCTGCTCTGGCGGATCGCACCCTAGCCGTGGCCTCTCGGATTGCGGCCTCTGCGGATCGCAGTTGATTCAGCGTTTCCTCTTCCAATTTCTTGCTCACCGACCCTTTGGCCGCGAGTTCCTGGATCCGCGCGTGCTCGGATTCCCAGCGTTTGTGATCCGCCTGGGCGCGGGCTGTCCCGGCGTCGGCCTCTTCAATTCTAGACTCCGCTGTTTCGGCAGCTGCGATTGTGGCGGAGATAGCCGATTTGGACTGTTCGAGTTCAGCCTCTGCTTGAGCGACGAGTGCTTCCTTTTGTGCCAGTTCGTCCACCAGTTCGGGAATCGAAAGCTTGACCAGCGTTTGGTCCTTCCTCACGGTGTCGCCGATATCCACCAAGACATTGTCAACGTAGCCTGCCACTTTCGCAAAGAGCGGCGTTTCTTCAAATGCCTCGATCCGGCCGGGCTGCGTTGTGGAAAGCGTGAGAATCTTGCGCACTGGTTTGCCCACGACGACACGTTCCAAGGCGGCAGTGCCGTTATCCTGCCTCGCCGCGGGTGGGCCTTGACCGCAGCCTGTTGTCGCGGCGAACAGTACTGACAGCGACAAATAGGCGCTGACTGTGACGTAAATGTTGTTCATGCCTGGTCTCCGACGCCAGCCAACAGGTTGGCTGCCTGAGGCGTGAATTGCGGACTGTGCGGATCGGTTGGGTCCAGCGAGGCGGAAGCGGTTTGGGCCCGACCTTGTATGATCGCGAAAATGCTTGGCAGAATCAGGAGCGTGGCCACCGTGGCGGCCAACAAACCGCCGACCACGGCCCGACCTAAAGGAGCATTCTGCTGACCGGCCTCGCCCAAGCCGAGCGCCATCGGTAGCATCCCACCGATCATCGCGCAACTGGTCATAAGTACCGCCCGCATTCGGCTCGACGCTCCAACGACAGCAGCATCTGCTCCGCTGTGCCCTTCGCGACGCGTGTGCTCGGCGAACGTGATCAACAATATCGCGTTCGCCATGGCGACGCCGATGGCCATGATGGCCCCAATAAAAGATTGAATGTTCAGGGTCGTGCCGGTCAGCGACAACATAACCAGCACGCCGACGATGACCGCCGGTACGGTGGATATTGCCGTCAAAGCCAGTCGCACGGATTGAAAGTTGGCCGTCAAAACCAGAAAGACCACCAGGATGGCGACTACAAATCCGACCAACAGCCCGCTCATCATCTCGTCCATTGGAACGATCTGGCCTCGAACTTCGATCTTGGCGCCGCCGGGAGGTTCGCCCGCACGTTGGATGGCAGCTTGAACTTCGTCGGCCACGCTTCCCAGGTCTTGGTCAAAGATGTTGGCTGTGATGCTCACTTGGCGCCGCATGTTGTACCGGTCGAACTGTCCGGGCATGGTGCCCGACTCGATGCGCGACACGTCGCGCACCAGGACCTGCTCACCTTGCGAATTGCCCACGGGAAGCAGGGCCAGGTCGTCGGCGGAGTTGACGGTTTGTACTCGGTCGTCCGGCGAGCGAAGCACCGGCCGCGGGACTTCGACTTGCACCTGGTAGGCGATGCCCGACTTCGGGTCAGCCCAATAATTGGGCACGACGAAGCGGCTTGAAGACGTTGCCATCGTCAAGGCGCGCGACACATCGAGCGGAGTTAATCCCGCTAGGCCGGCTTTTTCGCGATCGACTTCAACCTCGATCGTGGGGTAATCCATCGACTGTCCAAACTGCACGTCGCGGAGCGATGAGATCTTTGACAACTCACCGCGGAGTTTCCCGGCAAAGTCGCGGCTATCGGCCAGATCCGGTCCGCTCACGGCGATTTCGATCGGAGTGGGTGAGCCAAAACTCATCACCTCATTGACGATGTCCGATGGCTCGAAGGATACTCGCAATTCTGGCATGGTCTCTGCAACGCGCGTCCGGAGTGCTTCCTTAAGTTCCTCGACGTTGACGCCACCTTCGTCGTCGAGCTCGACGTACAGGATGGCTTCCTCCGGCCCGCGCGACCATTGATAGACGGCGTTCACCGGAAAATTCGAGTGAATCATCCCGACATAGCCGAGCGTCAATTTGACGTTGTCTGCTCCGACCTCCTGGGTGACCAGATCCAGCACGTCACGAGCATATTGTTCTGACCGAGCAATCTGCGTGCCGTCGGGCGCGCGAATACGCAAGCGAAACTGTCCCGCATCCACTACGGGAAAGATTTCTTGTCCCATCCGCGGACCGCGCCACCCGATGATCACGAGCGCAGTCACGGCGTATGCCGACAATATGAGCCACCGCGCAGCGACAAGTTTCGATAAAAGCACTTCGTATCGCTTCCGCAGCCGAGCGAGGATCGACGTGTCTTCGTCTTCTGCAACGTGTGCATGCCGCAGCAGCCAGACGCTGACGACCGGCACGAAGGTGCTTGACAGTAAATACGAGCCGATCATGGCGAACCCGACAGCCAGTGCCAGTGGCGTGAATAGTCGTTGGGCGGCACCGTGCATGAAGAATGCCGGAATGAAGACCGCCAGAATGCAAAGCATTGCCAGCAATCGAGGCACGGCAGTTTGGGCGTTGCCCAAGCGGACGGCCAGCGCAATCGAGTCGGTACGCATCATTTGCGTGTGGATGTTCTCAACTTCCACCGTGGCTTCGTCCACGAGGATGCCGATCGCAAGTGCCAGGCCGCCAAGCGTCATCACGTTGATCGTCTCGCCCGACAACCAGAGAGCCATGACAGCGCAGCACAAGGCCAAAGGAATGTTTAGTACGACCACCAGCGCGCTGCGCCAATCGCGTAGGAAGACCAGCACTGCAAGTCCCACGAGGAGAGCGCCCATTGCCCCTTCAAGAACCACGGAACTCACGGCGCGCGTGACATAGGGAGACTGGTCAAACTCGAAGCTCACCTTGATGTCGTCAGGCAGAACCGACTGCATTTCCGGCAATGCCCGCTTGATATTGCTGATGACGCTCATCGTCGACGCATCCGCACGTTTCGTCGCCAGGATATACACGGCTCGCCGGCCGTTGGCCAGCGCGTAGCCGGCTGGCGCATCGGCGGAATCGTTCACGTAGCCGACGTCTCGAATGTAAACCGGGTCCTGGCCAGTACGGATCGGAATGGTCAGGAGCGTAGCTGGGTCCTTGACAGCACTGTTCACGGCGACAACCGGGTACTTGTCGCCTACCAACAGGTTGCCCGAGGGGCTGATCGTATTGCCGTTGGTCAGCGCCGTGACCACTTCTTCCGGGGACATCCCGTAAGACTGCAACCGTTGCGGATCGACCATGACGACAATCGTCCGTGCACTGCCGCCGAACGGAGGCGGTGCGGATACTCCGGGCAATGCCGCGAACATGGGACGCACCCGAAACAAAGCCAGGTCTTGAATCTCGGCAATGCTCCGCGTGTCGCTCGAAAGCACCAGGTAGCCGACTGGGACGCTGCCGGTATCGAATCGCATTACAAAGGGCGAGACCGTTCCCGGCGGCATGAACGCTTGCGAGCGGTTGACGTAGTTGATCGTCTCGGCCATCGCCTGCGCCATGTCGGTGCCTGGATGAAAATAGACCTTCATCAAGGCAGTGCCTTGCACGTTTCGCGATTCGACGTGGTGGATGCCGCTGATATAGAGGAAGTGGTACTCATAGTAGTTGGTCAGAAACCCTTCCATCTGTGCCGGGTCCATGCCGCCATATGGCTGGCAGACATAGATCACCGGCAGGTTCAGGCTGGGAAAAATATCGACCTCCATGCCGCGAGGCAGGCCCTTTGGATAGGGCAGCCCGAAATGTTCGAACACCGACCCGCCCACAGCCATAAAGCTGCCCAAGACGATCGCCAACACCAGCACCATCACGGTAAAGGGGCGGCGCAGGGCGGTGGTAATGACGAACTGCACGCTTGTAACCTCGACAAGGAAGAAGTGGCCGGCGACGAGCGATCCGATTCCCACCCGCAATCCTTGTCTGACGCCTGAGTTGCCGCAATTAGCCGAAAATTAGAAGTCGCTAATAGTGCAGTGCTAGCTGCATGTATGCGGCATCTTGTCATTGCCAACTTGGACGCCTTAAGCGGTGTCGAGCAAGCTGTTTACGCATCATTCTCACCATTCGTCAGTGGTGGCCGGTACAAGGCCCGCAACTTTGTAGCGTTTTGTGTCCGGCAAAATCGTTACATCCGTGTAAACCCGCCCGCCGATGCTCAACAAAGCAATCTCGATCGCGTCCGCTTGGGTGCTAGCATGTCGTTTCTTGGGGGGCTGCGGGTGATCGCCCAGGGTCCATCACGATATCTTTTGGTCTTGGTCATCACCGCAATTGCCTGCGGCGGCGGTTGCGCGGCAAGCCGCAATGCGGGTTTGGTCACCGCGTGCGCGTTGGGTATGCCGCCACGCGCCAAACCAACCGAGGTGTCTGTCTGCGACAACACTTCGCCAAAGCTCATGCGGCTTCCGCCCGTTTTGTTGCCCCTGACGTCATCAGGCGTTGGTCCGGCGACAAGTGCGGACGTCGCGCCGCACAACGCTGCCGGACATTCGTCCACAGCAATTGCTGGCGGGCCGCTTAGGCACGTCGTCAAGTTGGCGTCTGCGCAAGAGCCGCTTCCGCAGCCAGGACAATCATCGCGGCGAGACTCTCACGCTTCAAGTGAAGTCGTTCCGTCGGACGATGCAATTGTTTCACCAGAGGCCGTGTGGACAACTCCTGACGCTCCAACGATGGATGCCAATGTTCGCGACGTGACGATGGCCAATATTCTGGCATCAGTGGCTGGCCGTAATCCAGAGGTTGGCTTTGCCAGCCAACGCTACGCCGAGGCCTACGCGCGTCTAATTGCCGCCCGCGTGTTGTGGTTGCCGGCCATCAATGCGGGCGTGGGCTGGAACAACCATGCGGGCCCGATACAGGCCACCGACGGACTAGTAAGCAACGTCAGTCGCAGCTCGCTGACGGCTGGTCTCGGCGTGCAGACAATTGGTGCAGGTTCACCGGTTGTGCCTGGTCTGTTTGCCAATTTTCATGCGGCAGACGCGATCTTTCAGCCGAAGATCGCCAACCGCGCGGCAGCCGTGCGCGACGCGGCCGTGCGGACAAGAATCAACGATCTCCTATTGGAAACGGCGCTAGCGTATTTGGACCTGTTGCGTGCTCACCAGTTGCGCGCGATTGCCTTGAACACGCGACTCCACGCCGAAGAGTTGGCCAAGGCCACGGACGACTTTGCCCGCGCCGGAGAAGGAACTGAAGCTGATGCTGACCGAGCCGCGACCGAGCTGTCAATTCGCCAGAATGAAGTCGTCCGAGCCGAGGAAGAAATTCAAGTTGCGTCGGCTCGAGTCGTCGAGCTATTCAATGACAGTCCTTACCTCATACTGCGGCCGTTGGAGCCAGCCATCGCTCCGATTGATTTAGTGCCTCTCGAGACGTCCCTTGAGAGCCTGGTGCCGACTGGACTGACGAATCGACCTGAATTGGCTGAAGTGCAACACCTCGTGGCTGAAACGGTTCACCGATACCGACTAGAAAAGACGTCGCCTTGGCTTCCGAACGTGCTCATGGGGTCGAGCTACGCGGGTTTTGGCGGCGGCCGCGGCAGCCAGATCAACAACACCTCGGGCCGGTTCGATTTGGATGCCATTGCGTACTGGCAGGTACGCAGCATGGGGATCGGTGAATATGCGGCACGGCGCGAAGCTCGCGCCCGCTACGACCAGATGCAATTCGAGCAAACCCGAGTGCTGAACAAGGTCGCTCGTGAGATTGTCGAAGCCCACGCCCAAGTTCAAGCCCGACATCGGCAAATCGGGATCTCTCAGCAAGCCGTCGAGCGTGCGGTTGCTTCCTTTCAGCGAAACTTGCGTCGCGTCCATGATTTGCAAGGATTGCCGATCGAAACCCTGCAATCCATCCAGGCACTCGACCAGGCCCGTCGCGAGTACCTCCGAGCACTAGTCGACTACAACACCGCGCAGTTCCGCTTGCAACGAGTGCTCGGTTGGCCAGTGCAGCTGTCGCAAACTGAATCGGTCACTGAGTCAGGTGACCGCTAAAATTTTGTTGGTGCAAAAACGTCAAGACACTGGAAATTCGCCAATCTCACGGAATCTGATGTAAGCAAGTTGGAAGTGCCGCGTAATCTGAATCGCGAAAGCGGTCGAACTTCGTAGTGTCTCAAGGTACCTGGAGTCTCTCAATAGCTAGTTCAGCCAGGCAACCGACAAGCCTGTCAGATGAGCAGCTTCTCGCGCCTTTTCCGCGACATCCGCGGGCAATAAAATGCCATCGAGATTCGCGCGTCGAAGATTCGTCCACTCCCTCTCTCCTGGCAGCATGACCCGTTCGGTGTCTACCGCAGGGGGTGTGGCGTGAATCTCGTCGATGAGCCGGCCAATGCGTTCATTAAACTCCGCCGGTGGTGTTATCGCATCGACATCGATGGCGATGAACGAGGCGTTGTGCCATGACGGTTTTGAAGGGGGATCAAACATCCAACTGCCGATCTGCCATGTTGTGTGGCCACCTGGAAGAACGCCCGAGTGGATCTCGCACCACAGTCCCAGGCCGTAACCTTTGTGGCCGGCCATCGGCGCCAAGCAAGCTTCGGAGGGATAAAGGCTTCCATCACATGTGGGTTGACCATCTTGCCCAACGAGCCAATTGGGAGGGATCGCCTCGCCTCTTTGGTGCGCAGCGTAGACTTTGCCGCCGGCGACGGCGGCTGTCGCGATGTCCAGTAAGATGGGTTCACCATTCGGCACGGGCACCGCGTATGCTAGCGGGTTGCTGCCAAGCACTGGGCCTCGTGAACCTGGTGCGGCAACCGACGGAATGTCATTGCCCGTAATCATGGTCACAAATCGCTCGCGCGCACCAAGTGCGGCGAAGTAGCCGGCCGCGCCAATATGGCCCGTGTTGCGCAGCCCGACAAACCCGATACCCACGGCGCGCGCCTTCTTCGTGGCCAGGCGAAGTGCGAAGTCCGCGCCGATTTGTCCCAGCCCGGAGTCGCCATCGACGACGGCCCAGCCCGCTCCTTCACGTTCGATGGACGGTGCCGCCTGCGTCCGATAGCCGCCGCCCTGTAACTTCTTGATGTAACCCGTCAACAGCTTTGTGCCATGGGTGAACACCCCCATTCCGTCGGTCGAAACCAACGCCTCTGCGACGGTCTGCGCGTCGTGCTTCCGCATCCCAACGACAAGGAGTGCTTCGACAACGAAATTGCGGAGTTCCGCAACGCTGACGCGAACGTTCATCCTGGTTGGGCCCCCCGCTTGCATTCTTCTGGCGGAGCAGCCCCTATGTCGACGCGCACCGTCTGCGTTCTGTCACTGTGCATCGCCACGATCTAGAGTCCATTAACAATGTTCGGAATTGCTTCACCCTGCAGCGCCGCAACTGCGAGTCTCGCGGCCGTCTCGCGCAGATTGCGGACCGCCGTCACGCTCGCCGATGCGATGTGCGAAGTTACCAGAACGTTCGGCAGCGATCGTAGCGGGCTATCGGCGGGTATCGGTTCGGGGTCGCAGACATCAAGAGCCGCAGCGCCAATTTGGCCCGAGCGCAATGCGCTGATCAACGATGCGGTATCAATGACGTCTCCCCGCGCCACATTGACCACAATCGCCCCTCGCTTTAATCGCGAGGTCGTGTTGGGGTTCAGAAGCCCACGAGTATGCGCGTTTGATGGGCAGTGTAACGTCACAATATCCGAATCCGCCAGCAGCGATTCCAATGAAACGGACTGACAGCCCGAGGATACAATCGCGGACTCAGGCACCGCCGGATCGAAGACCAATCGCCGGCACCTGAACGGCGCTGAAGCGCGTAGCCACCGCTGCGCCGATTCTGCCGAATCCAACGATGCCGACGGTCATGTCTTTTAAGGTTCGCATCTCGGAGAGCGGCACCGCCAATCCCCACTTCCCGGTGCGGACGTGAATGACATTTGACAGCAGTGATCGAGTGGCGGCAAGCATGCAGCGCCAACGTGTGATCCGCAACCTCGTCAACACAAAATGCCGGCACGTTGCAGACTGGTATTTTGCACGCACGCGCGGCTTCGAGATCGACATTGTCAACGCCAACGCCATAACGCACGATGACGCGTGCTTTCTTCATCGCTCCGATGACCTCTGCGGAAATCGGTGCGAACTGGGTGATTACTGCATCCGCGTCGGCGACCAGCGCGATCAGCGCTTCAGGCGTTTTGCACTGCCCGCTGCGCAGTTCGACGCCGATCGGTCGCAGAATATCGGTTTCGATATCAAGCGCGTCGAATGTGTAATCCGTGACGGCAACTATCCGCATTGCGTAAATCCAAACAACAGAGAATCAAAGTTCGCGTTCGTTTCGCTACGACTCCTACGAAGGTGCATGACGCCCAACTGCACCGAACTGGGCCATCGGCAGTCGTCGCTTGCGTCGATAGCCTGGGAGCAGTAAATTATCTGATAATCTGACGGGCGTCAATCGGTCGCGTCGTCGGCTCGGCGAAGGGGCGTTCGCCTGAATTCAGCGATCGTCGTCTGCTCGCTTCAAGCGTGCGTACTCTGCTGGCGGAATCGCGATGCAATGCGTTGCACTCGACATTGGCTCGTCAACAATCAAAGGAGCCGTCCTCGATGTCGCCAAGCGCGATATCAGCCATATTTCGACCGCTCCGTTTCCCGCGCGACGCGCCGGGCTGCCTGCACTGCACTTCGAAGTCGATCCCCACGAGATTGAAGGCGTAGCGCGCGGCGTCGTCGAATCGCTCTTGGCCTTTGCCCCGGATGCCGAGCGGCTATTTGTCGCTGGGCAGATGGGCGGCCTGATACTTCTCGACCGGCGCGGCCAGCCACTTACGAACTACCTTTCGTGGCAAGATCAGCGGACACAAGCTGGCGGAGACCAATCGCATACGTTCTTAGAGCGGCTGCGCGAGCGGTTGGACGAGGGTGTGTTCCAGTCGCTTGGCCGTGAACTTCAAGCCGGCTCAACCCTGGCGCTGCTGCATTGGCTCAGCGAGCACGATGTGCTACCGCGGCATGCCACGCCAGTCACGGTAGCCGACTACTTCATCAGCCGCTTGTGTTCGACACCCGGTCATATGCACCCGACCCAGGCGGTCGGTCTGCTCGACCTGACGTCGCTCAACTGGCATCGTGAGGCATTTGAACGACTCGGCATAGACCAACTGGCCTGGCCCCAACTTGTGCGCTCGATCGAACCGATTGGATGGAGCACAATTGGCAATCGAAAGCTGAGCGTTTACGGTTCCTATGGTGATCAGCAGTGTGCACTGTTTGGCGTGGGGCTTCAGCGCGGTCAGCTTTCCATCAATATATCAACGGGATCACAGGTCAGTCGCCGTACGGACAGCCTGCGGTACGGGGATTTTCAAACGCGCCCCTATTTCTGCGGTGATTTGCTACAAACGATTTCACATCTGCCAGCCGGACGCTCGTTGAACGTGCTTGTTCAACTGCTGACGGAAATCGCGCTCGAAGAAGGCGTCAAAGTCCAAGGCGCGTGGAACACGATTTCGCGGCTAACGGACGCCGCCGAACAATCGTCGAATGAAGGTTCGACGGCTGAACTCGCCGTGGATCTATCCTTCTTTGCCGTGCCACAGGGTTCGACCGGGAGCATTACCGGCATCACCACCGAGAACTTGACAGTGGGACGGCTATTCTGTGCGGCCTTTCGCTCGATGGCCGAAAACTATGCCCGCTGTGCGGCGCGACTTGACCCCGTTCGTTCCTGGAGCCAGATCGTGCTCTCCGGTTCGTTGGCGCGGTCGGTGCCCAGCCTACGACTTTTGATACAGCAGGAGTTCGATCTACCGCTCCGCCAGTCGGCCCACGACGAGGAAACCTTGCTCGGTATGCTCAAGCTCGCAAGCGAGGAAAACTCCCAGTACGAACCGGCCACGCCCTAGACATTCGCGGGAGCGCGTCGACAAACGCGATTCTCGCTACGCAGGTTGCCCATCGGGCTATTCGGTGTCTCTGAATGGCAACGTTGTCTCGAACCAGAAACGACAAAACCATCGCGGTTGCATGGGTTTCGACGCAGTTTGTCAGTAGTTGTCGGGTATTGTCAAAATCGGGGCGACTGGATTTGAACCTGCGCCTGATTTTTTGTCAACCGATTGTGGCGCTTGCGGTTACACCGATTGCGATATGTGCCGCGCTGCAAATGCGCTGCAAACGGGTCGCCTCAAATGGCTCGAATCGGCATTGAATGACGCTGATCTGCAGGGCGTGATTAGCGGCTGGAACCGCTTGCCGGATGCAATTCGCAACGCCGTAGTTGCATTAGTGCACTCTCAGAGTTAGTCGATGATTTTGCCGCCGGAACATCCGTCGGAACCAGCCCCGATGCGTTTGTGAAGATCGACCACGGCATCCGGCCGATCGAGCGGTAAGAAGTGCCCGCCATTTTCCACGGTGTGCATCTCGGCCCTCGGAATCAGGCTGCGATCGTGCTCGCGCTCGTCGGGCCTGGCCCAATCTTTGTTGCCCCAGACGAGATGCACCGGGAGACTGATGTTTTTGTACGATTCGGTGGCTTTTTCCCAGCTCGCCGACTGACGCAGCAAGCGGATAAAGGCTCGGTAATGGCCGCGCCGATTGCCAACGAGGTACATTTCCTTGAGAAGCGCGCGGGATGCTCTCGCGATTCGCGACGCCACCCTGGAGAACGGCCCGCATGATCGCGAAATTTCTCAAGCGCATGATCGTTTCACCGACTAGGGGAATGTCCGAGGCTGCTGTGATCAGCCACCCCAATGGCGAGCTGCGCGCCATCCCGCGACCCTTGGCGTAGTCGTACGGGTTGATCGCCACCACCCGGGCAATTCGCGGGTTTCGCTGGCCGGCCAAAATCAGGGCGACTGCGCCGCCGATGGACACACCGCTGAGCGTCACGTCGTGAAGATCGAGGACATCGAGGAACTTCGCGACGGACTGGGCGAAGAATTCGGCATCGTACTGCGCTTCGGGAATGTCCGAATAACCGTGGCCGGGATAATCGAGCGCGTAGACTGTGAACTGGCGAGCCAGTTCCGGCACGACCTTCTCGAAGAGATCGAGTTGGGTGCGCAGGGTGTGGAGGAGCACGAGATTCGGCCCCCGGCCGGCCTTGATGTAACGAAGTTTGCAGCCGCCGATATCAAGGTAGCCGATCGGGATATTCGGAGCCCAGCGCAGGGTCTCGGGTGTTTGCGGGACGGGGCGCAGCGCTTCCGTGACCTGGGATACGAGCCACAGTCCGACGGCTGAGCCAACGAACGCAAGGGCGAATAATCCGAACCCCATGAACTACCCCCTCAAGCGTCGACTTCAATATCGCCCTGGATCTTGGCCTGGCAGGCCAAGATGTAACCCTCGACTCTGTCTTGATCGGTCAGCGCATCCTCGACGGCCATCGTCACCTGGCCCGAGACCAGCTTGACGCGGCAGGATGCGCATGTGCCGGAACGGCAGGCGTTGTCGATGACGACGCCGGCCGTATCGGCCGCGTCGAGTATCGTTGCATCGACCGGAACCGGTGCGGTCACGCCGGAAGCCCGGAAGAAAGCCTTGCCCGCGATCTCCGTTGATCCGGCATCCTTTGCGGAGGGATCGCGTTTGATCGTTCCGAACGCCTCGGTGTTGACTTGAGCATGGGGGACGCCGAGCGAAACGAGCGCAGTCTTGACTGCGTCCATCATTGGCGGTGGCCCGCATACATGCACGCGATGTGTCGCGAGTTCAGGCACGGTCGAAGTGAGCAGGGTCGCATCGATTCGCCTGACGCGCCCCGACCACGGCTCGTCTTCCGGACCGCTCATGGTGATCGTGACGCTGAGATTGGAGTTGCGTGCCTGGAGTTCGGCCAGTTCCTCTCGAAAAATGAAGTCTCGCGGCGACCGAAAGCCGAGAATTAAGTGCATCTTGCCCGGCCAGTTCGTCGCGGTGAGATAACGCACTACGCTCATCAGAGGCGTAATTCCTACGCCGCCGCCGATCAGTACCACTCGGTCCGCCTCATTGCCGTTGAAGGTGAAGGTCCCATTCGGCGCTTCGATCTCGACCTCGTCCCCGATCTTCAGTTCGTCGTGCAACCACCGCGAGACTAGTCCCTGACCTTCGCGTTTCACCGTGATCTCGATCCGGTCGCGCCATGTGGGCGACGACGCGATCGTATAGGAACGTTTGGTCGGTATGCCCCGAGGCGCAACGTGGAGCGTCACGAACTGGCCAGGCAGGTACTCGAAGGGGATTGCCCCGCCACTAGGAGGAACGAAGCGGAAGGTCTTCACCTCGGGAGTCTCGTCAACAACCTCCGAGAGCGTGAACTTGCCACGCCAGCGGGTTTCTCGGGTAACTGGGTCATTTTTCACGTAGGGCGCAGGCCCGCCCCTGAGTTTGGAGGGTTGCGGTACGAACTCGACCAGCTCCTGTCGGCCACCTGCGCTCGGGAAGCACTTTCCGAACGCGACCAGCAGTTTGAGTGGGCCAGCGAGCCGAATCTTCCGCCGGAGAATGGCCCATACGACGTTTCGTTCGTTCCTCAAAAAGCCGATCCACGTTTGTGAGTCAGCGGTCACGTGCAGATCGGGCTGTCCGACATGCGCCTCGTACACGCTGAGTTTCTGGTCCCGAATCACGACCGTTGCCTGCCGCTGTTCATGGCCCGTGAAGGTGAAGTGGTACGTAGCGTTCAATCCGGTCGACTTGCCTGGCTGGAATGCGTTCGGCATTCTGTTAAGAAAAACCTCGATGGAGTTTGGCCGCAGGCTATTGCCGACATGCTTGATTGTTTTGTGGGGAAACCGTTTGGCGACATGATCCTCGGCGTCGGAGTTTTTAGTGACGTAAATCGTCTCCTCCTTCTCTTGAAGGGGCCGTACGATTTCATTGAGATAGGCCTTCCGATCAGCAAGGAACGGCCCAATCACATCTTCTCCAGCCGGGCAGACCGCCAGGCAATACGCGGCCTTGTAGTTCGCCCCGTAGGAAAGACTCTGCCACATCGATGCCGACTCCGCATCGCTGACCCGGCTACGGTAGTCGCGGGAGTTCTTGCTGTCAGCCACTTGCTCGACCCAATCGGTGAAGCCGCCCATGAACTCGCGGTAGTTGTGGGTATAGCAGGCCGAGAAGTTGAAATTGCCTTCCGGCGAGATGGCCCCTACAGGACATGCGGCCACGCACAGTTTGCATTCCAGGCATGGGTTGTAGTCGATCGGCCGGCTGAACTCTGAAACCTCGGCTTCCAACAGGATCGTCCCAAGCAGAATGAAATTGCCGAACTTTTCATGGATCACGTTGCGGTGAATGCCCATCATGCCAAGCCCCGCTGCCACCGCGACTGGCTTGTGGGATACGATCCAAACCTTGCCGGGGAACCGCCCCATTTCCATCGGGAAGCCCATCGCGGGGTTCATGGCGCGAATTCCCCGGTCTTCCAGAGTCTGAACCACGCTCCGCGCAATGTGATTGACCTCCTCTCCGCTATGGTGGAATTCGAGGTTGGAAACCGAGCGAGCCGGTGTCCGAATCGCCTCTCGGTTCATGCGAACCACGAAGCTGATTAGGGTCTTGGTGTGGGGGAACGCCTTGAGTATGTCTTCCCGCTGATCGTCCAAGGCGGGTCTACCAATTTCGACAAACCCCACGTCAACAGCGCCGGCATCGAGGACGAGTTGCTTGAGCCATCCGGCATCCAGCGACTCCTTGGTGGGCGGAACGGAAGGTGCGGTCTTGAGGCGAATCCGCTGCACTGTCGGATGATCTTCGAGCTTCATGGCCGCTCCTTGTTGTACATACAACTACATCGCGAAAAAAAATCAGCTCGCTGCGGCACTCTTGTTGAACCGCTTCATGGCTTGGTCCAACTGCTCTACGAACCCGTCTCCTAAAACCTTCTTGACCTGCTGTTGCGCCGCGCTCCAGGCCGGGAGCGCCTTTTCCAGCAGCTTGCGCCCCTGCGGTGTCAGACGGAAAGGCTGCGAGCGGCCGTCCTCGTCGGGCACCACTTCCAGCCAGCCACGTGCCTTCATTCGTTCGACGTTGCGGCTGAGAGTCGAAACATCGAGATGGAGATGCTCGCAAACTTCAACGGGGCGAGCCGTTCCCATCTTGGCGGCGGCGACCAGAATGTTCATCTGGCTCACCTTAAGGTCAAGCGACCGCAGCGCGTCATCGTAGATGTTCGTGACGACGCGATTCAGCATGCGCAGCCGAACGGCAACGCACTCGCTGGCGACCTTGTCAATCATCGCTTGGATATGGTCGGCTCCCACTTCATGCCCCCTGGTTTGATTGTATATGCAACTAACAGTTTGTCAAGAGAGGAAGCTTGTGATCTCTCAGGGAATTCCGAATCCGGACGTAGGGCAGTGACTAGGGCGTCGTTGCAGAAACGCTTACGTCCGATTGTCGCGCTGCAAATGCGCTGCATTTTTCGCGGCTAGAGAATCGTTGTGCTGCGTGAGTGAGCGCGCAGCGCATCGCGTAAACTCAGCCCAACAATCGTTTTCGGCCGGCACAGCGGGCATCAAGAACGTAAGGGCGACAGGAAAACCGCCCGAAGCTCGCATCATCGTAAGTCATTTAATAATAATCACTTAAGAAATATGAAATCGGGGCGACAGGATTTGAACCTGCGACCTCTTGACCCCCAGCTACGTGATCAACGCAGAGAAACTGACGTAAGTCCTTGCCTTTCAACGCGCGACTGAATCATACCAAACGCGTCAAGTGTATCGATTTCGTTGAATTCGGTGAGTCGAGTGCAAGCGAGTGCAAGGCGGCGGGAGATGGGCTACCAGTACCGGCGCCATCTTCGATGACACCCAGAGTCTCTGGCGACCCAAGGCTATCTGGCATAGGGTCGTGAAGTAAATGTCCTACCAGTACGAGGATCCAAGACTAGAATGATCGCTGCCGTTTGTTCTGGAGCCGTGCGTCTCAAGAGTCGTCACCGGTGATCATTGACGCGTTAGCCACCGAGGAGGATTTGCAGTCCTTTCTGGAGCTACCGCGTTCGATTTATCGGGATGACCCCTATTACATTGCCGAGCCGCTTGCCAAGACGCGAGCAAGCCTCTTGCGCGAGCGTTTTGCGGAACGGCAAAGAGCTTTGCTGTGGCGAAGCGGCAAGCGGACGCTAGCTCGGACGGTTGTCCGAATCTCACCCGTGCTGGTTGACGAGAATCACGCGCCGGTTGGCATGTTGGGGTTTTTCGAAGCGGTCGAAGCTCCCAATGAGGTTGGTCAGCTACTGACAACCGGCGTTGATTGGCTCATGAAGCGAGGTGTGCGAACGATTGTCGGACCGATGGACGGCGACACATGGCATCGGTATCGATTTAACCTCGGACAGTTCCGTCAACCTCCTTTTCTAATGGAGCCGTACAACAGGCCCTACTACGGCGACCTGTGGCAACGGGCCGGATTCGAACCACTAGAGAACTATTATTCAACTCGGATCGAAGATATCGAGGCCGCCGCGGCCGGACTGGCCAGGATCCACGATGATGTGTTGGACCGAGGGTATCGCCTGCGTCCCCTGGTGATGGACCGGTTTGAGGAGGAGATTGAAATCATCTATCGGATTTCGACACAGATCTTTGCCGGCAACTTTCTCTACGAAGAAATCAGCCTGGCCGATTTTCTCGCGCTATACCGACCGGTCCGTTCGCTCATCGATCCGACACTCGTGTTGATCGCCGAGACGTCGGCGGGAGAGGCCGTGGGCTTTTTGTTCGCGATGGTCGACTATCACCGCGCGGTTTCGGCCATGCGCGGCAAAGACGGACCGCTGGCTAAGCTGCGTTTTATGCTGAACCGGCGAACCGCCGACGCAGTGAACATGAAAACAGTCGGCGTCTTGGCCGATCATCGTCGCTTTGGCGTGGCGGGTGCCCTGACGTGGCGATGTTACCACGCGATCCTGCAAAGGGGGATTCGCCGGGCGAACCTGTGTTTAATTCGTGAAGGAAACCCATCCGGTCGCCTCGACAGCAACAAAGGAACTGTGAGCCGACGCTATGTTCTCTATCAATACGCAGGCGAGCCCAGATGACAGCCCAAGCCGATAGAAATGTCGTGGCGCTGCTGGCTCGCGTTGCGGCACAGTACGGCTCGCGTACAGCCCTGGTGATGCAGGATCAGCGCGGGCGAGATGAGCGAGTCACCTTCGCCGATCTATGGGAACGTGTCGATCGAACCAGTGTGGGATTGCGCGCCGCGGGGCTGCGACCGGGCGAGCGGGCCCTATTAATGATCCCGATGTCGATCGATCTCTACACGCTGTTGCTCGCCACGCTCAAATGCGGAGCCACTGCCGTGTTCGTCGATCCCTGGGTCGGTCGTCGGCAGATCTCGGCCTTCGTGTCGTTCGCACAAACCTCGGCTTGGATCGGCGTTCCGAAGAGTCACTTGCTGCGGCTTGTTGATCGTTCGCTACGGCAGGTCCCGATCACCGTAACCACGGGCCGCTGTTGGTTGCGCTTGCCAGCTCGGTACTCGCTGCACGAGTTGCAGCGCCAGGCGGGCGACGGTCACATCACCGCGACCGCCGCCACCGACGCGGCCATGATCACATTTACCAGCGGTTCCAGCGGCCTGCCCAAGGGCGTCGAGCGGACGCATGGATTTCTGCAAGCACAACATGCGGCGCTGCAGCAAGAGTTTCCGCAATCGGACGACGACGTCGATATGCCACTGTTTCCGGTGTTCGCATTGAATAACCTCGCCCGTGGCATTTCGTCGATTATTCCGTCAATCGATTTTCGGCGCGTAGATCAGGTGGACGCCTCGAGCATCGTGGACCAAATGCGCCGCAATCGGGTGACGACCTGCACGGCCTCGCCTCCGTTCATCGACCGCCTTGCCGAATACCAAGACCGGCGTTCAGGCGCGCACTATTCGTTGCGACGAATTCTCACAGGGGGTGCCCCGGTGAGCGATCGGCAGCTTGCCACCTGGCGGAACGCCTGGCCCGACGCGCAACTGCTGGTTGTCTATGGCTCGACTGAGGCCGAACCGGTTGCCCACATCGAGGCGGATCGACGGATTGCCCTGGCAACGTCGGCCACGCGCGAAGCGGCCGGCTATTGCGTTGGCAGGCCGAGCCCCCTGGTGCGATTGCGCGTCGTGCGAATTCACGGCGGACCGATCTCTTTGGACGGAGCCGGCTGGGCCCCCTGGGAAGTCCCCCGCGGCGAATCGGGCGAGTTGATCGTTTGTGGAGACCACGTCGCGCGCGGCTATTTTCGCGATGCAACGGCAGTTGCGGAAAACAAGATCGTCGACGTCGACGGAACCGTCTGGCATCGGATGGGCGACACGGGGTACGTCGACGCGCAGGGCTACGTTTGGTTGGTCGGCCGCGTTCACTCAACCATCCACCGCGACGGTGAGGCGGTGCATCCTCAACTTGTCGAACAGGCCGGCGCCGGTGGCGACGCCAATTTGAGAATCGCCGCGATCGGCTTGCCGGATGACAAAATGGGGGAACGGGTCGTAGTGGTTGTCGAAACGACATGCGGAGGCGATATACTTACGCGGGTGCGGCAGAGGATTGAACAGGTTGGGCTTCCGGTGGATGACGTCCGCCGTGCCGAGCATCCCTTGCCGCTCGACCCGCGGCACCGCTCGAAAGTCGATTATCGGGCGTTGCGACGGCTTCTAACGGCCTCGTCGGACGCGGCTCGGCGATCCTAGCATTCCAGGAGTGGTCCACCCGGGCTCGCGCATGGCGAATAACCTGACTGTCAATTCACCGTTTCCAGTTCGGCTGTGGGCCTACCTCCAAGAACGGTTTCCGCCGGTTGGGCATGGGGTGTTGATCGTTAGCTACTACTCGTGTAATCAGTTTCTCGCGCAAGCGCTGACCCACCCCGGCGAGCAGATGCGCTATTCGCTGAGTTCGCTCGTAGGGGCCGCCACGCTATTGGCGATCTTTTTCCACCTGCGAGTCTTCGACGAACACAAAGACTACGCCGAAGATTGCCGCCACTATCCCGATCGCGTCTTGCAAAGTGGACTGATCACGCTCCGCGACCTGAAAGTTCTCGGTGGCGTGGCCATTGGCTGGGAACTGAGCGCGGCGCTAGTGTGGGCCATCTTCGTTTCACCGGCCGCGCTAGTGGCGGTTGCCGCGGTGCTCATCTTCTCGCTACTGATGCTCAAAGAGTTCTTTGTCGGCTCGTGGCTTCGCAAGCACTTTCTCCTGTACGCAACGTCGCACATGCTGATTATGCCGCTACTCGCAATGGTTGTTTACAGTTACACTACGAATCGCTATCTCTGGGAAGCATCGCAGTGGTATTGGTTCTATGCGTTTGTCGGCTTCTTTGTTACCTTCAACTGGGAGATTTCTCGAAAGATTCGCGCCGGAAGACGAACGCGACGGAGTCGACACCTATACAAAGATCTTTGGCACCTACGGCGCGGCTTACGCAGTACTGCTGGTGCGCGTGATCGATACCGGAATGGTTGCCGCGGTCGGATACCACCTGGGTCTTCCCTGGTGGTTCTACGCCGTGCTAGTCGCACTATACGGAGTGTGTCTGCTGGGGTTCTTTCAATTCCGTTTCCACACCTCGACGAAGACCGCCCATCGTATGGAGACGTATGCCGGCATGTACATCATCGCATTTGATCTCACGATGGCGCTCGCATTAGGATCTCGCAACGGAGTCATTGTCTCTTGAGTCGGATGAGCGAGAACGATTGGCTTGTGACGGACGAGTCGGCACCGTCAAATGCGCTGGCTGAGCGTGTGGGTGGCAAGGCCGCAAACCTGCTGCGGCTTCGGCAAACCGGACAGCGGGTGCCGGAATTCTTTACCGTCACGGCCGCGGCCTTCGAGCACGCGATGCAGTTCGGCGGGTTCGCATCCCGTATTCAGGCCCTCGGCGCCGTCCAGGGTGAAACGGCCGTGGTTGAAGCGGCCGCGGCGCTTCGAGCGGCCATTGCCAACTGCCCCGTTCCCGACGAGCTGGAGCAGCTCATCTGTCGGCAATACAGCGGATCATTCCGAGCCGAAGGCTATGTCGCCGTTCGGTCCTCTGCGCTAGATGAGGATTCAGCCCAGCAATCCTTCGCCGGCATGCACGACAGCTTTCTTTTTGTGCGCGGTCCGCATGAAACGCTGCGCGCCATTCGTGGCGTATGGGCGTCGGCCTTTAATGAGCGGGCGATCGTCTACCGCCTGCGCTCGGGCGTGCCACTGGCAGACGTCGCGGTGGCGGTGATAGTACAGAAGATGATCGATGCGACCCAAAGCGGCGTCATGTTCACCTGCAATCCTGGCACTGAAAGTGTGCACCAAGTGGTCGTCAGCAGCCTGTATGGTCTCGGCGAGGGGCTTGTCAGCGCCGGCCTGGACGCCGATACCTATACCGTTGACAAGGACTCGCTGGAGTTCTCGGCGGCGATTGTACCTAAGCAACGGCAACTGGTGCTCGACGAACAGCGGGGCGGGCTGAGGCACGACGAAGTGCCGCTCGACCTGCAATCCGCGAGCAGTCTGTCCGACGAACAGGTTCGCCAAGCGGTACGGGCGGCAATCGAAATCGAGCGAGATTTCGGCCGACCACAGGACATCGAGTTCTGCTTCGATCGCCAGGGAAGCCTGTTTATGCTGCAGTCGCGGCCGGTCACCAACTTGCGGGAATGTGGTCCGGCCGCGGGCCATCGCCTGGTGTGGGACAATTCCAACATTATCGAAAGCTACTCCGGCGTCACCACGCCGATGACGTTCAGCTTTATCCGCCGAGCATATACGATCGTCTATTATTGCTTCGCCCAGGTAATGGGTATTTCGCAGGCCAAGGTACGGGCAAACGAGCGGACGTTCGAAAACATGCTGGGGCTTTTTCGCGGCCGCGTCTACTACAACCTGCAGAACTGGTATCGGCTGGTACGACTCTTTCCCGGCTTTCAATACAACGCGCAGTTCATGGAATCCATGATGGGGCTGAGGGAGCAGCTCGATTGTGATGACGAGCCGCCGCGCGGCTTCTGGCGGCGTTGGTTCGTCGAGTTGCCAGCGCTGGTACGCCTACTGTGTCGTTCGGCTCTCAACTTTGTACGGATTCGAGGGATCGTGTCCCGCTTCGAAGCGAACTTTCGCGAGCATTACGATCGGTGGTCGGCTCTCGACCTCGATCGCCAGCGGCCCCACGAGCTGATGCAGCTCTACTACGAGATGGAGGAATCGCTGCTTTGGAATTGGAAAGCGCCGATCGTCAATGATTTCTATGTAATGATCTACTATGGATTGTTGAAGAAACTTTGTGGTTCGTGGTGTCACGATGAATCGGGATCGCTGCAAAACGACCTGATCTGCGGCGAAGGTGGCGTAGAGAGTGCAGAACCTGCCCGCATGCTCCTCCGGCTGGCGGGCGGCGCACAGCAGAACCCGACGCTGCGCGATCTGATCACGACGGTACCGCCAGTCGAACTCCCTCAACGTGTGGCCGGCGACGAACGTTTCCACCAGTTCCAAGCGGAGTTCGATCACTACCTGGAACTCTACGGCTTTCGTTGCATGGACGAATTAAAGTTGGAGGAGTACTCGTTGCGCGACCGCCCACACTTAGTTTATCAAGTGCTGCGGAACTACCTGGCGCTAAATGATCCGACGGCACTGGACGTGGCCACCATGCAGTCTCGCGAGCAAAAGGTGCGCCACGATGCCGAAGCAAAAGTCCGGCAGGAGTTGCGAGGACCGACCGCCGGCCTCAAGCGGGCCGTCTTTCATGCGGTGCTCAAACGGGCACGACAGGGCGTGAAAAATCGCGAAAACATGCGCTTCGCCCGCACTCGGATCTACGGCCTGCTGCGCGAACTGTTGCGGGCATTGGGGCGTCGATTGGCCGAGGAAGGGATTCTTTCCGAGCCCGAACAGGTCTTCTATCTTACCATCGACGAAGTCTGGGACTTCGTCAAAGGTACGGCGGTGACCACGAATCTGCGGGATCTGGCCTCGCTACGGCAAAACGAGTTCGAAGGTTACCGCTCGGCACAGTGCGCCGCCCCGGACGAACGCTTCGAGACGTTCGGCATGGCTTATCATCGAAATCGGTTCGTCAACAATAAGCAACACGCGCCAGTCGGCGAAGACGGGGTGTTGCACGGTGTGGGATGCTCGCCGGGCATCGTCAGCGGAGAAGTGATTGTCATCACCGACCCTCGCGACGACGTGCAGTTGAACGGCGAGATTCTCGTGGCCGAACGGACCGACCCAGGCTGGGTGCCTCTCTATCCGGCGGTCTCGGGCTTGTTAATCGAAAGGGGGAGCATCCTTTCGCACTCCGCCGTCGTTGCGAGAGAGATGGGCATTCCCACGATTGTCGGCATCAGGGGCTTGACTGCCACGCTCAACAGCGGCCAGCATGTCACAATGGACGGATCGGCCGGCACGGTCAGGCTCGATGTCGCCCCTAGCGCGGATGCCAGAGCGGACTGAGCCCCGCAGCCTGGACGAGCGCCACCAGCCCCAACGCCGCTGTGATGAAGCCCATGCGGGCTAGCGCCCACAAACGTGTGGAACGCACAATCGCGGGATGGTCGACGAGCATTCCCGAGGGTATACCAACGGCGAGCGCTGCGGCCGCGATCCAAAGCGGCGCGATCCACGTCATACCTGGTTGCAGCAGCTGCGCGGGCAAGATGGCCGCGATACACGCCAGGCATGTGTTCGCAATTGACCCAAGGAACTTGAACGCGCGACCCGCGCTATAACCGTGTGTAAGCTGGTCCCATGCGGATTGGCCTGCGATCGACGCGCACCCAGCTACGAACGGTCCATAGAGGAACCCGTACACTTGAGTCGCGCCCTCGTGCCGCAGCAGCGCCGCGGCCATCATCACGACGAAGGGTGGCAGCAAGGCTCTCACGACCGCCCGAGAAGCAATCTTCATGGGCTGCGGACTCGCGAGAACGGCAATCAGGTAGTATCCGAATGCCAGAAAGAATGGGATCGCCCAGTCAATCGAAGTGAGAGTCCAGCAGGCGTACGCCGCCAAGATCAGCACCACCGTGGCCCCAACGTTGAACGTTGCAATTCGCCATACCGCCAGTCCGGTGATGGCGCAAATAGTCAACAGGACTAAAGTCCACCTGGCAAGCGAATCAATGGGTAGATGAAGGGTGTTGTTGAGAATTAGCAGCGTCCCTAGAGGCACCCACAGATTGTCGCGGCCATGCTGGGCGATGGCTTCGATCCCCGTGGTCGGGAAGGCTACCAGCAACGCAGTGAAAACGCACGCCACCAAAGTCGGCGAGGCTTCCAGCGGACCGATCAGCATCGGCCAGGCAAGCAGTGGAACCAGAACCGCCAGAAACGTGGCGAGAAAGAAGACCAGAGATCCTTCCACGCTCTTGAAGTTGTTGTCGACTTCGTACCGCAGGCGCCCATAGCGGCTGCCAATCAGTGCGGCCAGGCTGTCGGCCGTAGTAAGAACAAGCACGGAAATGATGTATTTTACGGGTGCGCCTTGCGTGAAATAAAACAATAGATAGATGACTAGCGGATAGTATTCCGTGCCACTGCTGCGGCGACTGACGCCATGCAGGCTTTGCAACTGGCCGGTCCACTTCCCGGCGAGAAACAAGACTGCCATGCCCAGGGCCATCGCTCCCACGATCCAGTGCGAGCGAACCACGAAAGGCAGGCACAAAGCGACCAAGCCACCGGCGATGTGAACCAGCTTGCGAGTCGACTCCGGATCGGGACGGCCCCATCTTCGCCACGCCTCGGCGGCCGCTACGATGCTCAAGAAAAGCACCGTTACCACAGCACCACCTAAGAGATCCGCTGCCAAGGGATTCAACAGACTTCCTCCACCACGAACCGGCTGTAAAAGAAGGCCAGATCCTTGGCAAATTGTTTCTCGGCCAGATCACGCAGCGGCCGCATGCGTGCCGCCAGTTCCTGAGGGCATTCCCTGGGTACCAGCATGTTCCAATACGCGAGCCGCGCACCCTGATTCGCCGTTGCCAGCAACTTTTCGAAAACCGTACGACAGGTGGCCGGATCTAGATACTCGAAGACGTCAGATAGGTTGTAGCCGTCGAACTTCTGTCCGTCACGTGCTGCCACGCTTTCGATGGTGCCTTCGACAAGCGTCAGCCGCTCGAGCCCCGCGCGGATCTTCAGATAGTGCTCGGGCCGCAGATAGCGAGGAAGCGCGGGTCCGAAATTGCCGTGCAGAACGTACTGCAGGTAGGGGTTTTCATGCGTGGGCAACGTCGTCAGCGCATATTGCGTGCGTGCGAGAATTCGGTCCGCGACCGAACCTTCGACATAGCGGAAGAATTCTGGATCGCGACCCAAACGGCCCATCACTAGGCGGCTGAAGAAGACCCGAAACAACAGCCTCCACCGTCGACTGTTCCAGCGGCGGTCGTAGAACTCGAGACGAGATTCCGGCGGCTTATCGGCGAGCAACTCACGCACGCGACCGGGTCCGTGCACCAGCGGCAGCACGAACCGGCGAAACCGGCGAAAGTAGTCTTCGAATTTTCCCGCATGGATGACGCCCGCGGCGATCAAGTTCTCGTGGCTATCCCAGTAGGCCCGAGCGCCAACAGATAAGCGGTGGGCCAGCAGGCGATAGGTGGCCAGCCGCTCTGAGGAACTGGCCACACCCAAGAAGGCAAGTGTATCTTGGTAGTCCAGCTCTCCAAAGGCAGCGGCTCGTAGCTCGACGCAGGCGAGCTGCGCCGGGCTCAAATCGGCCGCTACGACCTCGCATCCGCCAGCCAACAACGCCAACGCGTTGTCACCGGCTGACGCAATCGACAGGATGCGCTTGTCAGGCGCGGGCTCGAGTGCTGCGCAGAGTACGTCGGCGTCTTCCCAGCAATTGGCATAACGGATAATGCCAAAATCGGCTCGTTCATCGATATAGTGACCCATGAATGCTTTAGCCGGTGCCACTACTCGGAATCATCGGGAGCGGCGTGCTGTCGCCCGTACGTCGCATGCGCTTGACCGAAATGACCGGCGGTCAGGGCGGCGATGATCGAGATCTCGCCTGCCATCACCGTGACGGCACAGATTTCGGCCAGCTTGCGGGCCTTGCCGCTACCATAGCAATCCATCATCTCCAGGCATTCGCGTTGCGTTGGCAATCGCGTCCCTCCGCCTACCGTGCCGACGATCAAGTTCGGCAGGCTGACGGCGACGTAGAGGTCGCCGTCGGGTGTCACGTCCATGCGAGTAACTCCCACCGAAGCCTCGGACACGCAGGCCGCATCCTGGCCGCAGGCGATGAACATCGCGGCCAGCGAGTTCGAGAAATGACCTTGCACGCCGATCGATCCGCTTTGCACGCCTCCCAGCATGGAAACCTGCCAATAGCGAAACATCTCGTCCGGTTCTGTGTGCAAGAAACGCCGGACCACTTCACGCTGGACTACCACGTCTGCGACCACTTTCTTTCCACGTGCGTAGGTAAAGCCGAGCATCGTCGCTTTCTTGTCGCCCGAAAGGTTTCCATCGAGAAACCAGCGACTGGGCTGCACGGGCGCGCCGGTCAGGATCGACTTGCAGATCGCTTCGGTGGCGATTGTCACCATGTTCTGACCGGCCGCATCACCGGTCGTGAATTCAAACGCTAAATAAACCTCCTTGCCGATCACGGTCGTGCGCAAGTCGAGTAGCTGGCAATGTCGCGAAGTGCTTGCTACGACCTCCTGTAGTCGGTCGTACTGGGGAAGTACCCAAGCCAGGAATTGGCCCGCCTCGGTCAGCCGCTCGAAGGCGAAGCAGGGGGCGCGGGACACGGATTCGGTGAAGCAACACGCGGATGCACCCCCAGATCGGCTGATCGCCTGGGAACCCCGCTGGCACGACGCGACCAACGCACCTTCGGTGGTGGCCAGCGGAATGTAGAAATCTCCATTGGCCGCCGTGCCGCGAACTCGCAGGGGGCCGATGACTCCGATCGGCACACGGGCCATTCCGACCAGATTCTCGATATTGCCGGCCAACCCCTCAGGCTCGATCCCATTTCCCTCCCCGGCCAACTCGTGCAGCTCAATGCCCCGTTTATTGAGCATCTCACGGCGGCGCTGCAGCGCCGCCGTGCTGTAGTCTGCCGAGCCGGGAACACGGGGCGGAAGGCGGTGCGCCTTCGGGCTCTGGGGGCCGTAGCGGCTGGTCAACTCTTCGGGTGGCATACCACCGAGGAGCCGTTCCATGATCGTTTTAGCATGTTGGTTCGGAACGGCCATGACGGGTAATACGCTCCTGATGTCGAGTAGATTGGCTAGGAATGGTCGAACTGATCGCGGGGCCGATGGGTACGAGCCCCCCAACATACCAGCGCCACTTCGCAATACAAAACCCGTCGAGTTCCTGTTGCTGCCGCCTAGACGCGACACCGGCCGTCAACAGGGAAAGCAGCACGCTCACAGTTCGACTCTGCGGGAAACGTGCCGAGATGGGCCTCGCAGAATCCGGCGAAATGGGCGGCACCCACTCTTTGGAGCCGTCGTCGGCGAGGTTACTGGTACGTAGCGAGGAATATCGGTCTATGAGAATGCTCAACGGGTACACGAATGGTACATCCGAACCCGATTCGAGAAAGGTTTCGGGTAGGCGGCCGCTCCGACACTCGAACGCCAAAATCCTGCGTGCTCTCGACCCACAACCCATCTGACGCTCGAATATTGGCGAGCCATACTGACCTAGTGATGCTGTTGGAGCACCCGATCGCGATTCGTTGAACTGCGATCGCTTGAATGCAATCGGAATGCATGGCCTAGTTCCGCTTGGCGGCCGAAGACCGGTTGACTCCGTGTCAAGCGGCAGGTTTTTACCGGCCAACAGCGTCGAGATAGCGTCATCGACGTGAGACGCTAAGTGGCCAGTTGCGATGTGCTTCGGACTCGCGGAAAGGCGCCAAGTGACGTGCACGGCCTCGCGCACCGCAGAGCCCTTGAAGAAGAAATCAGCCACACAGTGACAAGTTAGTGCAACTAGCAACCCGTCGGCAATCGTCGTAAGTCTAATCGGGGCGACTGGATTTGAACCTGCGACCGCTTGACCCCCAGCTTCGTCGTCAACGCAGATCGATTGACGTAAGTCGTTGCGATTCAATGCGCGACTGAATCATACCAGACGCGTCAAGTGCATGGAATTCGACGATTTCATGGAGTCTAGTGCAAGTGAGTGCAAGTTGTCCCGGCATCGGATTCACCAGTGGTCTGCGAGAATGACGGTATCGGTTAATTCGAAGGGTTCAGTGTAGTGCCGAGGGCACAAACGCTTTGGCCAGTTTACCCAATGACCCAGAGTCGGTTCGACCTTTAGCATCCGATAGTCGGCAGGCACTCTGTGCGGGGTAAGAGGCGGTTGAAATCCTGTCGCTCCAAACTAAGCAACTAGCGGTAGGTTGAGGGCCTTCTGCATTCTTGCCCGAGAGCTTTACAATTACGCGCTCGAGTTTCGGGATGCCGCGGCGGCGTTCAGATAGACTTGGTCAGCGGACGCCGTAGCGGCGCCGAGTTCGGCGGCGACCGCATCGACCGCATGTTGCGCCACGTCGAGGTCTACTTGGCCATCGGAGGTAAAGTACGGGCTGATGTAGCGCTCGTAGTATTGCTGAACTTCATTGCGGGTCAGCCGGTTGAGGAACAAGGCGATGTAGTCGACGGCCAACTGGGGTTGTTCGGCGATCGTGCGCAGGGCTCGCTGGTTGGCCCGTACCAGTGCCTGAAGCGCTGGGTTGTCGAGCGGGATACGAGTGGGGTCTACGGCGATTCCCACGGTGGGAATCTGGAAGTGGTCGCCAACCCAGGACAGGACCGAAAAGCCCTCCTCGGCGGCAATCTGTTCGGGCGCTAAGGTGCTGCCCACGTACGCCGCATCGATCGAACCGTCGCGAAGATGTCGTAGATCCATCTGGTAGTCACCCGGGAATCGTGCGATGCACTGCAGGTCGCGATCGGGGTCGAGACCGTGCTTGCGCAGCACGATCCGCGCGAAACAGCCGGGTGCGGTGCTAGGTGGGTGGACCGCCAGTCGGCGCCCGCGAAGATCACCCATGGATTTCACATCGCCACGCCCGAGGAACCAGAACAGCGGACGATGCGTGTTGACGGCCAGCATCTTCCATTGGATGCCTTCGGTCAGCCGTGACAACAAGGTGCGCCCTAAACCGATGGTTGCACCGCCGCGCAGTCGCTCGGTCTTCCACTTGATTCCGTCGCGGACGGCGACGTGGATGCCTTCATCCTCGAAGTACCCCTCCTGATCGGCGACATACGCCACTAGTTCTTCGTGGATGCCACGCCCGACGTAGGCCAGATCGATCGATTGCATCGGCGGCATAGCCTTTCTCCTTCTCTCGGAATCTCGGAAAGTGCGTTCTCGCTCGATGCGTTCAGTCCATGGCCAAGCCCCCGTTGACGGGAAGGTAGTGGCCGGTAGTCAAACCGGAGCCTTCACTTGCCAGGAAGGCCACCGTCTGGGCGACATCGTCGGGATGGGGCAGCCGTCCCATCGGCGTGGCCGCGGCGAGCTCGCGCATCCGCTCCGCGGTGAATTGCTGAGTCACTCTGGTCCCCTCCACAGTGGACGGTGCGACGAGGTTCGCGGTGATCCCATGCGGTGCCAGCTCCAAAGCGACATACCGCACGAACTGGTCCAGGGCCGCCTTGGCGGTGCCCAGCGTGATCATTCCCTCGCGCGGTCGTCGCGACAGCCCCGTACTCATATAGATCAGCCGACCAAATCCGCGCGAAATCATTCCGGGCACAACGGCCTTCGTTGTCAGGAATGCGGCATGCAGCTCGCTGTCCAGCTTCCCGCCGAGCTGGTCCCAGCTCAACTCGGCGAACGAGGTGACCGTAAACGGCGTCATCGCGTTGTGCACGAGCACGTCCGTCCCACCCCACCGCTGAGCGATTTCATCTGCCATGGCGGTGACATCGTCGGGCACGGTGACGTCGGCTTTTATTGCCACGGCTTCGCCGCCGGCCGCGGTGATGGTCGCCACCACGTCCTCGGCCTGCGTTGCACTGGCGCGATAGTTGACGACCACCCGATACCCCTGTTTGACCAGTGTCAGTGCGGTTGCTGCGCCGATTCCCCGGCTGGCTCCTGTGATTAGGGCGACTCGTGCCATGGTCCGTACCTCCTCGTCGGCGTTAGTTGAATGAACTCCGGTGGCCGGTGCTCCCGTCTTTTCTGATCGATCACATCCATCCGTCCTTCGGCGCCTCGGCGCCGAACCAGTGTTCGGTGATTATTTTCTTTCGCGTATAGAAGGCGACGGCGTCAGCACCCTGCGCATCGAGATCACCGTAAAGCGACTTCTTCCAGCCGCCGAACGGAAAGAACGCCATCGGTGCCGGCACGCCCAGATTGATGCCGAGCATCCCGACCTGGATCCGCTCGCGGAAGATGCGAGCCGCTGCGCCGGATTGCGTGAAGAGTGAGACCGTGTTGCCGTATTGGCTGCGGTTCGTCAACGTGATCGCCGCATCCAGGTCCGGGGCGCGCATCACGCTCACCACCGGGCCAAAAATCTCCTCCCGGCCGACAAACATCTCCGGTGTCACATCGTCGAAGACCGTCGGCCCGATGAAACAGCCTCGCGGCCTGTGGGGGACGGTTTGGCAACGGCCGTCAAGGCGAAGTCGCGCTCCTTCCGACACTCCGCGCTCGATCGCAGCCCGGATCCGCTTTTCCTCCACTGCGTTCACCACGGGACAGAGCGTCGCGACATCGTCCAGGCCGTCTCCCAGTTTGAGTTCACCCGCCGAGCGGATGAAAGCATCGATAACCGCGTCCTGTCGCACTCGATCGCCGACTACCACTAGCACGCTGCCGGCAAGACAGCGCTGTCCGGCAGAGCCGAAGCAAGATCCGATCAGGGCAGGCAGGCTGCGCTCCAGGTCGGCATCGGGCAGGACGATCAGATGGTTCTTCGCTCCGCCGTGTGCCTGAACGCGCTTTCCGTGCGCCGCCGCAATACGGTAGACCGACTCGGCCACTGCCGACGTGCCGACAAAAGAAACTGCCTGGACGTGCGGATTGGTGATGAGCCGTTCGCTTATCGCCTGGCCGCCCTGCACCACGCCGACGACACCTGGCGGCAAGCCGGCATCAGCTAACAGCTCGACCAGTCGGGTACCGGTGAGCGGTGCCTTTTGGGCGGGCTTGAGGACGAACGTGTTCCCGCAGGCCACGGCAATCGACATCATCCACAGCGGGATCAAAGCCGGGAAATTGAAAGGCGGTATGCCGACTACCACGCCCACCGGTTCGCGAATGGCATGGCAGTCAATGTCACGCGAAATGTCGGTCAGCGTCTGCCCCATCAACTGGGAGGGAACGCCACAGGCAAATTCGACGACGTCCAGCCCGCGCCGCAAAGAACCGTGCGCCTCGCTGAGCAGCTTGCCGTTTTCGCGGACGATACCGTGTGCCAACTCGGAGAGGTTGTTTTCCAGCAGACCCCGGAACTTGAACAGGACGCGAGCTCGATCCGGCGCCGGCGTGGCCCGCCAGCCAGGGAAGGCACGGGAGGCGGCAGCGCAGACTGCGTCGACCTGCTCCGGTGCCGCCTCACTTACCGATGCCAACACCTCGGCTGCGTCCGCTGGATTGCAGATGTCACGGTGCGTATTTCCACGGCCGTCGACCCAGGTGCCGTCGATCAGGTTCAGCGCGGAAGCCGAGCGCGACGATGCTGCGGTCAACCGATCAGGAGCAGCAACGGTGTTCATGGGGTCCTCCCAAAGCCAGGGGTTGCCTGTTCACGGACTGTCGGATGCACCATGTCGCCACAAAATAATCTCGGACTGAATTCAAGCCACAATTGGATCGCCTGACGCCCGTACCGATTCCTATCACGTCCCTCTCGGAATGAACCCGGGTATGCCGGTCTCCACAACCGCGTTGAACCTGACTCGCGACTTGATTCCATCGCTGATCTCTCGCATCGCGTCTTCCGGAATGCCGGATAATTCAAAGTTCTCCTGAATGCGGCTGGGGGTCTTGGAGGTGGTCAGGCATGCCGTCCCACGTTGGATCGCCCAGGCGAGCAGGACCTGCGCAGGTGTCTTGTTGACTCGCTTGGCGATATCGATGATGACAGGATCTGCCAGCAACTTGGGCTCACTACTATGGCCCAGGGCTGCGAACGCTTGCAGCACGATGCCGTTCGATCGGCAGTAGTTCACGAGATCCCATTCGGGAAGGTACGGATGGGATTCGACATGGACCACCGCTGGTTTGATCCTTGCGGCGTCGTAAATGTCTTGCGCCTGCTTCAGGCCAACGTCGGACAATCCAATCGCCTTGCACTTCCCCTCATCCACCAGGCGCTCCAACGCTCTCCATGTGTCCAAGAGCGTCACACCCGAGTCATAAATCACGTTGCCGTTTGCGTCCCTGGGATCTGGCGCCTCACCAGGTCGGAACGCAAAGGGGGTATGAATGAGATAGAGATCAATGACGTCAAGCTGGAGCCTCTTGAGGCTGGCCTCGAAAGCAGGTTTGACGCGTTCAGGACGATGATTCGTGTTCCAAAGCTTCGTGATGACAAAAACATCCTCCCGCTTGATCCTCCCGCTCTTGAACACCTCCTGCAATGCTTCGCCGACCTCCCTTTCGGTTTGGTAGCGTTCTGCCGTGTCGAGCAGGCGGAATCCTGCCTCTAGCGCCGCCTTCGTCGCGTTTTTCGTTGCAATGGGGTCGGGAATGAGCGTGCCGAAGCCGAGCGCGGGGATCGTGCCGGATCCATTATTGAGGGGCAACGTCGTATAGCGAAGGTCGTCGGGATTTAAGATTGGTTTGCTCCTTGCGTGAGTTCCCGCGACACGCGTCGCCGAGGCGAAACTGCCGCGCATCAGCCATCCACACGACTCTTCAGTAGAAACCACGACGGATTTCACTGAAGCTCCGACAAAAGATGCTCCTTCGAAGTTAGGTAAGTGGCTAGAATCATCCTATTGGACGAAAGTATCACCGATACGAAATCGCCGGATCAAACCAATACCAAAGTATGATGGAGCGTTCGGCATACCTTACGTATTCTTAAGCTGCGCCAGACCACACGAAGAGGGAGAACGACATGAAGGCAACGGCCCCGATCCCTTTTGCCGGTTCCGAGCTTGGCGAGGTACGCCATGTCTGCGCGTTCTTCAACAGTGCTGATGAAGAGTATCGGGTCTTGCTGCCATTCATTAAGGACGGATTCGAATGCGGCCACAAGGCGGTTCATGTCGTTAACCCGGACAGACGCCACGATCATCTCCAGAGATTAGCCGCCGCGGGAATCGACGCGACGGCGGCCCAGCGGAGCGGACAATTCGAGCTTCGAACCAACGTCGAAGCCTACCTGCGAGACGGGCGGTTCGACCAAGACCTCATGCTCGAAGTGTTTGAACAACTGTCCAACAGCAACGACAAGGCGGGGTTTCCGCTCAGCCGGATTGTCTGCCAGATGGACTGGGCGGCGAGGGGACGATCGCACATTGATAATCTCGTCGAATTCGAATCGCGCGTGAACGAGCTTTGGAACCGCCGCGAAGATGCAGTCATTTGCGTCTACGATCTGGCGAAGTTCGGAGGTGACACGGTCATCGACATCATGCGGACACACCCGATGGTCATCATCGGCGGCACTCTTCAGTCCAATCCGTTCTATGTGCCCCCGGAAGAGTTTTTGCGCGAGTTGCGCGAGCGGCGAGCATGACAAAATGGACGCGCAACCGAAACATCCAGGCGAACAGGTCAAGCATCTGGAACGTTGCATCAACGACCTGATCAGCATGATGGCTCTTCCTGCGCTCTGGAGTGGTGGCGCTCCATCCCAGATCGCTCGCACACTGATCGACGTCCTGCACCGCATGCTCCATCTGGATTTGATCTACGTGCGATTGTCGGGCATGCCGGGGGAAGATGCCGTGGAACTATCACGAACGACCCAATCGCTCAGCTTGGCGGCCCAGACGGATGAGATCGGGGCGCGGCTCGGTCGGCTATTGGGAGGCGATTCTCAGAAGTGGCCCACGCGGATTGAAGGCTGCGTCGGAGGCAATAATCTGTCGTTCGCACCCTTACGACTTGGATTGTATGGCGAAATCGGCATGCTCGTCGCCGGGACGGGGCGTTCGGATTTCCCCGGGCAAACTGAGGAGCTGCTCTTAAGAGTGGCGGCCAACCAGGCGGTGGTCGCGCTGCACGAAGCTCGACTGCGCAGCGAGCAGCAGCGGCTTGCCAATGAGCTCGATCAGCGAGTCGCGCAGCGAACGAGGGAGCTCGCCGCCGCCAATCAGCAGTTGCAACTGCAGGTCGGCGTGCTGCAACTGCTTCCCGTGGCGGCGTGGACGCTTCGTCCGGATGGAACGCCCGATTTCGTCAATCAGAAGTGGCTGGAGTATACCGGCCAGGCACTCGATTATGTTATGTCGCAGCCCGACGCGTGGATGACCGCGGTGCATCCCGACGATCGCGAAATGGCCGCCGCGGTCTTTTGGGAAGGGATACGCTCCGAACAGGACTTTGCGATGGAGACGCGCTTTCGCCGGGCGCGGGACGGAGTCTATCGCTGGCATCTCAATCGGGGCATCGCGCTCCGCGATCCGGAAGGAACAATCGTCAGGTTTGTCGGCACATCCACGGACATCGAAGACCTCAAACAGTCTCAGCAGGAATTGCGCAAGACCGAGGAGCGAACACGCTTGATCATCGACACCGCGCTGGATGCGGTAGTCACGATGGACGCTTCCGGAACAATTACCAGTTGGAACAAGCAGGCCGAAATCGTGTTTGGCTGGAGCAGCGGCGAAGCGATTGGACAACGCATGGCGGAATTGATTATCCCGACGACAGACCGCATGGCACACCAGCGCGGTATTCGGCATTTCCTGGCCACGGGCGAAGGCCCGCTGCTGCGGCGGTGCATTGAAGTCACCGCGCTCCGCCGCGACGGCACGGAGTTTCCCGTCGAATTGGAGGTGATGCCTCTCAAACTCGGCGAGGAATGGGTATTCAACGCTTTCGTTCGAGATATTACTGATGCCAAGCAAGCGAAAGAAAAACTCCGCCAGAGTGAGCTCACTTTGCGCAACACGCAGGCAGAACTGGCCAACATGATGCGAGTGATGACGATGAGCCAGCTCACTGCCTCGATCGCGCACGAAGTCAATCAGCCGCTTTCGGGCATCATCACCAACGCCAGCACTTGCTTGCGGATGCTCGATGCCGCCCCTCCGAACGTCGAAGGCGCACGTGAAACCGCCCGCCGCACGATCCGCGACGGCAACCGCGCATCGGAAGTCATCGCACGATTACGAGCTTTGTTCAGCAATCGGCAGGCCACCACCGAGTCGGTTGATCTAAACGAAGCCGCGCGAGAAGTAATCGAGCTGCTCTCCAACAAGCTGCAAAGAAACCGTGTGATTCTGCGGGCCGATCTTGCCGACAATTTACCGCTGATCACAGGTGATCGCGTGCAGCTTCAACAGGTAATTATGAATCTGCTGCAAAACGCATCGGAAGCGATGGGGGAAGTGTACGACCGCTCGCGACATTTACTCATTCAAACCGGGCTCGATGGAACCGACCACGTATGCATGACCGTGCAAGACAGTGGGGTTGGTCTCGATCCGCATGCTATAGGTCGACTCTTCAACGCGTTTTACACCACCAAAACTGGCGGTATGGGAATTGGTCTGGCGGTCAGCCAATCCATTATCGAAAACCATCAGGGCCGCCTCTGGGCCGAGTCAAACGACGGCCCCGGAGCAGCATTTTCATTCTCCATTCCTCGGAGTCCCGGTAGCGCGTTTGGCGGGCGCCTGCCGAGCTCGGTTCGAAAACCTGCCGCTAACCAGCCCGCGGGGTCGTGAGGAATCTCTGATGGACACACGTGCATTGGTTTCAGTGGTTGATGATGACGAGTCGGTACGCGAATCGCTGCCTGACCTGCTGAAAGAATTTGGCTTCGCGGTGCAGCCGTTCAAATCGGGCGAAGAGTTCCTTGCTTCCGAGTACGTGGAGAAGACAAAGTGCCTCATTCTGGACATCGCCATGCCGGGGATGAGCGGGTTCGACGTTCAGCGCGAATTGAGACATCGCAAGCAGCCGATTCCAATCGTGTTCATCACCGCGCACAAGGATGAGACTACTCGGCCAAACATACTGGAAGAGGGCGCGGTCGCCTGTCTGCTCAAACCGTTCAGCGACACGGCTTTGCTTCAGGCGATGCAGGCCGCCCTGGGAACGAATTAGACGGAAACAAGTGCAATCGAGGTGGGCCATGTCCAATGCAACGCCGATCGTGTTTGTGGTTGACGACGATGTCTCGGTGCGAGAATCCTTGGAGTCGCTGATCCAATGCGAAGGCTGGCGGTCGGAAGCCTTTCCAACCGCGGATGAATTCCTCGCTCGTCCTCCCGAGGCGACTCCGAGCTGCCTCGTACTCGACCTGACTCTGCCGGGACTGAACGGCTTTGAACTTCAGGAGCGCATCGCTGGTGACCGCAGCGACATGCCGATTATCTTTATCTCCGGCTACGGCGATGTGCCGAAGACGGTGCGCGCCATGAAAGCCGGCGCGGTCGAGTTTCTCACCAAGCCGTTGAACGACAATGAACTTCTGGGTGCCATCCGCCAGGCCATTGAACGCAGCCGGGCGACGCTCGCCGAGCAAAGCGAAATACGACAACTCCGGCAGCGCCTCGGGAACCTCACACCACGCGAACGCGAAGTCATGGACCTGGTCGTTTCCGGTCTGCTGAACAAGCAGGTCGGCGCCAAATTGGGCATCAGCGAAATCACGGTGAAAGCCCACCGCGGTAAAGTCATGGAAAAGATGAGAGCGGAGTCAATCGCCAATTTGGTGAAGATGGCCGAAAGACTGCGCTTAGCGACCGCGCCAAACAGTCAGCCAATTGATTTATCGCACGCCTAGTTCGCTGCCGGACACGGTACGTTGGAAGAGCTAGCTATCGATTACCAGCTCTCCTTGCGGGCGCGAGCAACAAATAAGCACGTTTCCGGCCGCGGGCGGACCGAACGGCCCGGGATCATATTCCACCGCCCCGGAGATCAATCCACATTTGCAGGTATGGCAAACGTCGTGAATCTCCATCTGGGCCAACCGCGCAACAAACTGTTCGGAAGTCAAAGTGGGATTGTTCGTGACAGCCGGAAACGCACGGCCGGTTGACTTCAGATAATCAATCGCGTCTCGAACACCGGGCAGCGGTCCCTTGGCGTGGTAAATCACCCCGTCCAAGTCGAACAGCACACCGCGTACGGCACGCAGTTCGGCAAGATCACGAGTCATAAACAAAACCTTTTCCGAAGCGCATCGACAGCCTGACCTCTCAGCTTATTCTGCCCCGATGTGGGTGCCTTTTTCGGCCACCGAGCGTTTCATCAGCAGCACCAGCAGCGCGAGCAGCAGTGCCAAAACCGCTGCCACGAAGAAGACATCAAAGTACGCCATCGACAATGCTTGTCGTTCCCGCAGATCCGCTAGCGTTTGCAATGCCATCCGCTGCGATCGGGGCGCATCCCCTGTTGTCTGGAAGAAGAATGCCTGGGCCCGCTCCAGGTAGGAACTTGCTGTGGAGTTGAACTGATCGAGGAATTCCCCCACGCGCCACGTATGGAACTGATCGCGGCGCACTTGCACGGTCCGGGCCATCGACGTGCCAAAGCTCCCCCCCTCGTTGCGAAGTAAGGCGAAGAGTCCCACGGCCGCGGCGCGCATGTGGCGGGGCGTGTAGATGAAGGCAGCCACGTTGATTGGGGCAAAGGCCATCCCCAGTCCGGCGATCAGGACCACGCGCGGCCAGACCGCCTGCCACGGGCTTATTTCGAGCGTCATCACCGACATCCAGTACGCACCGGCCGCCACGACGAGCAGCCCCACTCCGATCAACCACCGGGCGTCAAAGCCTCGGCCGAGCAAGGCACCACAAATCAGCAACATGGAGACCGACGCAAAGCCCGACGGGGACATGACCAAACCCGAGCGATAGGCGTCATACCCAAACAGCGACTGGAGCAGTCCCGGCAGCGACGTACTCGCGCCGTAGAGCACGGCGTATGCGAAAAAAATGATGATGCAGCACACCCAGAAATTGCGCTCCTTCAGCGGCCTGAAATTGACCACGGGGTTGCTTCTGCGCATCTCCCAGACGACCAGGCAAACGCCTCCTAGCACGAATACGAGCAGCAGCGTCTGCACCTTTCCAAACGGATCGCCCAGCCAGTCCCACTCCTGGCCCTTGGTGATCAGTACTTCCCACGCGGACACGACCAGCGCCAAGAGAGCCAGGCCGACGTAGTCGAAGTTGAGCGGCATTCGCCACAGTCGGGCACGTTCCTGCTTGAGGTAGTCCGGATCTTCGACGAGGAAGTAGCTCATCAAGAACGCGACGCAGCCGATCGGAATGTTGATGTAAAAGATCCAACGCCAACTGTGATAGTCGGAGAGGTACCCACCAAGCGTCGGCCCGACGACTGGTGCCGTTAGGGCCGCGATGCCGAACATCGTCATCGCCATTCCCTGCTTCTCGGGTGGGAAACTGTCAATCAAGATTGCCTGGCTGGATGGCTGTAGACCACCGCCAGCCAGCCCCTGAATGATTCGGAACAAAATGATTTGCCATAGGCTGGTCGCCATGCCGCACAGCGCAGAGGCGATGGTAAAGACGGCGATTGATGTGAGGAAGTAATTTCGGCGTCCCAGGCGGGCCGAGAGCCAACCCGAGATCGGCAGGATGGTGGCGTTCGCGGCGAGGTAGCACGTGAGGACCCATTCGGCATCGACCACTGCCGCCGACAGGTCGCCCGCGATGTACCGTAGCGAGACAATCGCAACCGTCGTATCCAAGACCTCCATAAACGTGGGGATGATCACGGCAGCAGCGACGAACCAAGCATTGGCCGCTGGGCGGCTGACGACGGCCGGGGCAACTGCTACGCTGCTCATAATGCGCACTCCCTTGGCGGCAGGAGTCTGATGCCGGTCAGGGTTTGGGGGCCACTGGACCTTGTGGGAGAGTGGCAAACGGTTGCAAGAGTTCCCCGGCGTGCGGCCCCGTGGGGGGCTCCTTGACGTACACGTAGGGCACGACCGACAGGCCGATGAACAGAGGGCTCTTTTCGGGATCGTAGTCCACGAGCTCAATCCGGACCGGCAGTCGCTGAACGATCTTGACGAAATTGCCCGTCGCGTTCTGCGGCGGAAGCAGCGCGAGAGTTGTGCCAGTCCCCATGGTGAACCCTGTAATGCGGCCCTCGAACTCTCGCCGACTTCCATACATGTCGACCTCGCACCGCACGCGCTGACCGATGCGCTGCTTGGCTAATTGTGTTTCCTTGAAGTTCGCATCGATCCAAATCTCCGTCAGCGATCGCACGGCCATTAGGCTTTGCCCAATTTGGACGTAGTTTCCCGGGTTGACGTTGCGGCTGGTGACCTGGCCGTCGATGTCGCTCACAATGTCGCAGTAGCGGAGGTTCAACTGGGCCTGAGCCAGGTCGTCCTCAGCTTGAGCGACCTTGGCCTCCGCCTGCTTGACGGCCGGCGATTGGGGGATCAGCCGCTCGAAGATTCGGTCCAGATTCTTTTCCGGATCCTGCGAGTAAAAGTCGGCCTTGACCTTCGTCGGAGTCGCGATCCAGGTCGGCGGAGTGAAACCCAACTGCGTGACGTTGGCGTAGAGTTCTGCCAAGGCCTCCTGCACGACCGACGAATTCTCATCCAGATCCTGTGGGATATCCAACGGGTTTGCATGGTTAATCGGCAGACCAAGTCCCACACGCGTTTGCTGAATGGATTGTTTGGCGCTGCTTACGCGATTGATTGCCACTTCGAGCGTGGCCTTGTATTGGTCAAGCTCTTGCTGGCTAATCGCTCCCTTCGAAATGAGTTTCTCCCCCCGCGCGTAGTCCTTCTCGGCGAGCACTAAGTTCGCTTCCTCAACCTTCAGTTGTGCGACGTTGGATTTCAGCAGTTCGATCTGGTTGCGCACGTCTTCCATCACGTGATCGAGCTTGAAACGGCTCCGGCGGGCTTGGGCGGCCAGCCCGCGCGCCCGGGCCATGGCGGTTGCCAGTTCCCGCTTGGCTGCCAATACCGCGGACGTCTTGATGTTTACTTGAACCTGGTAGGGCTCCTTGTCGAGCTGGACCAATAAGTCTCCCTTTTTCACACGCTGATTGTCGTCCACCAGAACCGTGGTTACGTGCCCGGCGACTCTGGGCGCGACGAAGGTCACGTGACCATTGACATAGGCGTCATCGGTGGAAACCGTGTTCAGCGCGGTCAGCATGAATGGAATCGAGACGTATGTTCCCGCCACCACACCGGTCACAATCCCTGCCAAAATCAGCCAACTGCGCCATCGGCGCGACGACTGGCGCAATGCGCGGGTTATTGGAGTGGCCACAGATTTATCCGAATCCGTGACTTGCTCGGCCGGTGCGGTAGGCACACGAACCGTTGGCTGACTGGGGTTCGCTGCGGTCGCCATCCCATCGGGGAGGTGTGAGTCGACCTTCCCAGCGCCATCCGAGTTCCCATCGTTTGCGGGTCCCATGCTGTTTCCCCATTTGATCAAGCACACCGGCCTGCCAAACGCTGCCACGCGCTCCTGAACCAAGGCCCCGTTGCCGCGGAGCCATTTACCTTGAAACTCACCGAAGGCAAGCGTCAAGATTTGAGGCTCGCGATTCCTGTCTCCCTACGTTGTCCTCAAGTGACGGTGAGTGAAGGGTAGAGGGTGTGGTGACGGTGGACTATTGGACTTAGGTATTGGAGCGGCGACCTAATACCAAAGTCTGATTTCACTGCGGCCGGTGCGGCGTATCCTTCTGGCTAACGCAGGCACTTGCAGGAGAATCATGTTGAGCAGCGATCAGAAAGTCGCCGTCATCACCGGCGCATCACAGGGGATTGGGGCGGGGCTGGTTCGCGGGTTTCTCGACCGTGGCTATCGCGTTGCCGCCAATTCCAGATCGATCAAGCCTGACGCCTCGGCAGACGTGCAGGCCGTTCCCGGCGACATCTCGGACCCGGCTATCGCTGAGAGAGTGATCAGCGAGGCGGTCGCGAAGTTCGGCCGCGTGGACACGTTGGTCAACAATGCCGGGATGTTTGTAGCCAAACCATTCACGGAGTACACACCGGAAGACTATGAGCGTATGGTGTCGCTCAATCTCGGGGGATTCTTCTCCGTTTCCCAGCACGCTGTTCGCCAGATGTTGAAGCAAAACGGCGGCCACATTGTCAACCTGACGACCACACTCGTAGGCCAGCCGGTGAAGGGAGTGCCCTCGGCGTTGGCGTCGCTGACCAAAGGCGGGCTCGACGCCGTCACGCGGTCGCTGGCGATTGAATATGCCGATCATGGGATCCGCGTTAACGCGGTTGCCCCTGGCGTCATCAAAACGCCGATGCATTCGCCCGAGACTTACAAGTTCCTCGCCGGCCTGCATCCACTGGGGCGGATGGGCGAGATCGCGGAAATCGTCGAGGCGGTGCTCTACCTGGAATCAGCCCAGTTCGTGACCGGCGAGACCTTGCACGTCGACGGCGGCGCGCATGCGGGACGCTGGTAGACCGTATACAAATCATCGACGGAGCATTACGATGCCGATCGTCACGATTCAAATCACCCGCGAAGGGGCGACGCGTGAGCAGAAGACCGCTATTATCAAAGGTGCGACTGGTCTGCTGGCAGATGTGTTGAATAAGCCACCGGGACTGACCTTCGTGATCATCCAGGAGGTGGAGCTTGAGAATTGGGGCGTCGGCGGCCTGCCAGCTCCTGAGTACCGCCGGCAGGCTGAAGCACCATCGCCCCCGTAGGCCATTAGTCCCGAGTCTGCTTCATCTCATTCCGAAGCTGGGCGACCAACTCTGCCGCGGGCAACGAACGGGCGAGCGGCGCGCCTTGACCGGCCCACTGGGCACCATACCCAAATTCGCCCTGCGCTTTCGCAGCAGCGTGCAGCGCCTTTCCGGCGTCGTAAGCGATCGGATAATCCGGAATGTGTTCGTCTTCTACGCCCGCGCCGAGCGCAGTGAACCTGTTGGCGAGGCAGCGGGCCGGGCGGCCCGAGATTGCCCGCGTCATCACCGTGTTTTCCGCGGGAGCGCCGAGGAGCGCCGCTCGGTAGCTCGTATCGGCGGTCGATTCAGGACAAGCAACGAACGCCGTGCCGAGCTGTGCGGCGGCTGCACCCAGCGCGAGCGTCGCGGCCACGGTGGCCCCATCCATAATCCCCCCAGCCGCAATGACCGGGATGTCGAGTTCCTTCACCAGCAGTCGTGTTAGTGCCAATGTCCCAAGTTGATCATCTGGTCCGTCCGGATCGAAGATGCCGCGATGGCCGCCTGCCTCATATCCCTGCGCGACGACTGCATCGATCCCCGCGGCGGCAATCGCCTTCCCCTCAGCGAGATTTGTTGCTGTCGCCAGCAGAATAATTCCTGCCGCACGGAGCGCCTCGACCCGATCGCTCGCCGGCAAGCCGAAGTGGAAACTCACGACCGCCGGCTTTTCCTCCAGTAGAACTGCCAGCTTGCCATCATCGGTGAGAAAGCTCTGGTAAACTTCCGACAGCCGTGCCGGCGGCTTCGCCCCGTACCGCCTGAACTCTGGCGCCAGCCGCGCAATCCACGCGGCCTCACGCGCAACGTCCGAAACCGCCGGCCTGTGGCAGAACACGTTCACGTGGAAAGGGCGATCGGTGCGGGATCGAACCACGGCGATCATCTTCCGTGTCATCGCGGCATCGACTGATCCCACTCCGATGGAACCCAACCCTCCGGCATTTGACACGGCGGCCGCCATCTCCGGCGTCGAAACCCCCGCCATCGGAGCCTGAATGATCGGCAGCTCAATTCCGATTCTGTATAGCAACGCGTCCAATGGACCTTCTCCTTCGGACAAGTGTCATCAACTCCATGGTTAGAAGCAATGCCGACGGAGACCATAATGCGCTTCGACATACCGAGGCAGATTCGGTCGGTCTGACAGTAGAATGGCCGAAGATTGGGGAGCAATGCGTCGTCGAACTCGCGCCCTCCATTTCCAACCCGTCAGAACAGCGCTGCGCAAGTTGGGCGTGTCCTGAGCGCCGGGGCGACCGCTTCATCTCACCTCGGTTGCGGCATCGACGCATCTTTGACATAGTCGAACGCGAACCGACAATGCGAGTCGCGGATGGCGTAATTGACCTCCTCACCGTTTGAACCAATGAATACCCAATTGCCGCAGGGGTTTACGGCCAGAGGCGAAATTCACCCCTTGAAAGCGTGTCCTCAGTTTGAACTAAGCCAAGCGATAAGAATCGTGGAAAACTAAGGAAAAGAAGCCCTTCGGTAAACACGCCGAAGAGCTTCTTTTAAAGATAATCGGGGCGACTTGACGGCTATTGAACTTTTCCTGAGTGGTATCAGGGCTTGACCTACGCCGCTTCCTCTTACTGCCGAAGGACTTGCGAATCAAGTTGACGTCCCTGTCTGATACGGAGTCCTTGTCCTTGAGGCTTGTTTCCTGCGCGTCGCGTATCGCTCCCGGATTCGATGAGTCCACGCGCGATGACGTTGCGCGTGGAGAATTGGGACTCGAAATATGGCCACCGCTTTGGCTAAGCTCACGTTTGTTCATTCGGGCAGGCTTCTTTGCCGTAATCCGGCGCCACTTGGCGTCTGTGTTCTCGCACGGAGGAGTGGTTTCATGGGCCAAAATGTCGCCAGTAGCTGCATTTACATTTATACCACCCGAAAAACGCCGGACGCGACTTGGTTGTTTGCGCAGTCCCTACTCGGCAACACGGTCCAGGGCACTTTTGGCGGCGAATCCGATGAACGCGCCGAACGTAAGCAACTGGAATGGCTTGCGAAGGTTTCTTCAGAGCGCGAGGAGAAACGGCGCTCCTTGGCGGAGCAAGAACGTCATGCGAAGGAAGAACGGTCGCGATTGGAATAGCTGGCCAACATCTCCGAAAGGCATGAGCGCGAACTGCGGCTGCAGCTCGCCAACGAAGCGGAGGCGAGGGAAGCACGAGCGCGATTCGAGCGACTTGTCGAGGCTCTGGCGTTGCGGGAAGCTCAGTGGGATCCGGCCAAGCACCCGCGTCTTGGCGGCCCACCAAATGCCGATTGGTTCGCAACCACGAGTCGGGCAGGTGGGTCTGGCAAAACTGGTGATGCTGCACCAAAACCGAAACAAGTCACGACCGACAACGCTTTAGTAGATTCGGCACCGCCGCCCGCTACAAAGTCGCAACTTCCCGCACGAGACCGGGGAAGCTGGGTCTCAGGCGCAAAGGGCGATGGCGTCTTTCGCTATAATGACTCCCTCGAAAACCAAAAAGCTGGGCTGGCCGGCAAGGAGGTACGTTTCGAGAATCAGCACGTCGCAGTCGGCGGCTTGCCTCCAGAGGCTTACTACGAGGGCAATGCAAGTAGAGCCAAAGTCGAGATTGATGCTGTGGCGGGAACTGGTGCTGACAATCGAGCGACAGATGCGGCCATGCGCAAAAAGCTGGGTAACCCCAAATGGCAACGGCCCAAAGGCTACGTTTGGAACCATGCAGGACCTCCGGGCTCCAAAGTCGTGGAATTGGTTCAGACGGCCTGTGCATGAAGCCGTATCGCACAAGGGGCCGGCAGCCGAACCGAGGGCGATACGGAGAGCCGGCCGCACGCGTGGCGGAACGGGACGAGCGACCGGCAGAGCAATGGCTGCTGTTACCGTGTACTTGACGGCTCGCGATGCACTGCAAGCGGCCGGAGTTTTGCAGCCTGACTATCAAGAGGCTGACCGCGAAACCTATCACTACGTTGCCAAGGATGGATCTATCTTCATCGTTTGGCCAGCCGGTTTGTTCTCGGGAGCGACCCGCGAGTTTGTGGCCGGACCACGCAAGGGTCAAACCGAGAAGATTTCCAAAGCACAAGTCGAAACGTACCGGAATCAGGCCGAAGAAGAGTGGGGCAAGTACCTTCCCGGCTCACTCTTTTCGGAGCCAAGCTTCATCCCAGGGAAAAAGCGAAAGTCGTTACCGCTGATCGAATATCGGAACGGTATCCCCTACGACGCTGGTTGGATCGATGAAGATGGCGTACACCGTCACTCGAGCCCTAGGATGTTGCCAATATGACAACTATGGAAAACGCCTACGAACGCTTCTCCGTGGAGCGGTTCCCGTTGCCCACCGAAGCTCAGGTCGCGGAACTCGAGCATCGTATCGGCGTAAGATTTCCCGATGATTATCGAAAGTTCGTACTGGAATTCAACGGCGGGTATTTCAACGAGCCTGAGATCACAACCGTGGGCGAGGGATGCCCGCAGGATTCATTGGAAATCCTGTTCGGCATCGGCGCTTCGCATGAAGAGGCAGAGCTAGGAACCCCCGAACGAATTGCGCTGTTCGATGACAATGATCCGCCGAAAATCGTGCCCATTGGCTGCACGGGCATGGGGGGGCTCGTGATTCTGGATACCGCGCCCGGGGAAGGCCAAGGCGCGATCTTTCTAAAGCAAGCCTTTGGCGACTTCTACTACCTCGTTGATGGCATCGAAGCCTTTCTTGCCCTGCTCAAAGAGCCCACCTGGTCGTAAGGTTGAACCTCTTCCTGTCGGATTTGACGGCTGGACTGCCGGGCTTCGATGTCTGGCGGTCGAATTCGTTGAGCGCAACCAAGTTCCGCCCTATTGCCAGAATTTCCAGCGCGAGCGCGAAGGCAAACCAATCAACGACGCTATGCATTGCATGCAGGTAAATCTTGCCTGTGCGTCCTGCTTCCAGAAATGATTTCGGCAGCGTTGAAGGGTGATCGACGCCAAACTCCTTGGCAGCAACGACTGACACTCCCCCAAAGCAACCAACATGCAGTTCATCGTCAGGAGGTGAGGTGAAGGACAGATCGCCGTCTCCCAATTCTTCAAGTCGTTCGCTCGCGAACAGATCTTTGGCGAGTTGGAAGGTGGCGTCGCGATCAAGCTCGGGCTGCGCGCACAATATCGGTCGGGCATCCAAGTCTGCATAGACGAGCATCCAAGTCTTCGCACCCATGCGATCTCCTTTAGGCAGTCTCTTCATACAGTCCGTGTTCTCGCCACTCCAGCTAGGATAACGTCTGGAGGCTCTGCCGATCAGAAAAGTTCAAATCCCGTCGCCAGTCGCTTTCGCAACCAACGACGGGATTTGAATTTGAAGCAAAATCGGGGCGACAGGATTTGAACCTGCGACCTCTTGACCCCCAGCTATGTAGTCAACGCAGAACGATTGACGTAAGTCGTTGCCTTTCAACGCGGGACTGAATCATACCAGACGCGTCAAGTGCATGGAGTTCGCCGATTTCATCGAGTCTAGTGCAAGCGAGTGCAAATGTGTCCTAAGACGAGTTGGGCAGTGCCGGCCTCCATCGAGACGACACGAGAATTCGAATGCGACTTGGCGCTATCTGGGATTGATCGACGTGGAAACCCGAAACGAACTGGGGCGCAGAAGGGTGTCAGATCCGAGAGACGTCATGGTCGGATCTCGAAGCTGGGAATTTAGCCGTTGAGTCGACCCCTTGCGGGGCACCTGAGTTCGAAAAACGCAGTCCTGCGCGAAAACTCCTGGCAACAGGGCGTTTCCGAGTCCACATATCGCACGGACCCTCATATTTTCCACCCCATTTCTGACCCGATTCCTGACCATGGCGGCTGAGCGAAGGACCTTCCGGAGACCCTCGCCCAGCGCTAGGTTGGGGGGCTAGGAGTGGATTTGCATTGGGGTTGCCGCGAGCTTGCGTGGCACTTCGCAGGACCTCGCGGCGTTTCTAGTCTAGCGGCCGCCTGATTCAGAATCAGACGCACTCTCGAGAATCCCGGCGGGCGGCTCAGTAAGTCAGCCCGACACAGTTCTGCGCTTGCTGGATGGTGCGCTCAGGACACACCCACGAAAGTCACGTAGTTCTACCTAAGTCCTGGTCTCGCCAATCGTCCTTGTGCGGATAGCCGGCGAGTATTGCCGCCTGAGTATTGAGACCGGTCACGAAAACGGGAATGCACGAGCGCTGTCCGTCGGCATCCTTGCGCGCAGATCGAGTAAGAGCGCGCGCTCGGCCGAGCACTTCGGGGAACCCGGCGCACTTCTCGCGAGCCGTTGGGCCGGGGCGCCATGCCCTTTTCTTGCTTTGGTCGGGGATTGCGACTGGACATAAGCTGAGGACTAATGCCACGGTTCGGCCGCTGCGCGAGGCGCCGTCATTTCGTGCCTGCCGGGGAGTCGTCGTATCGTGTGCAGCAGACAGATACCAAACGTCTACACCAGTCACCATCCAGCGGTTCCGTCACCGCGCAGTTACCCGACTGCATCGGCGTTGTCGGCGTTCGCTTTGAATTGTGCGATCTTCGCCGCGCGGTCCGCAGGCGATTCAAAGACGATCTTCCAGTGGTCGGCCCAATAGACTGCATGGTTCTGATTGCCGGGCGGAATGGACCCAGGAACCTTGCGAAACGCGATCCGCGTCAGCAGTGTGGCGAACAAGTCTTGATTGTCGGCGGCCAAAAGGCTTTCGATCAAGTTGCCCGACGGCCACGATCCGCTGTTGGGCAGCGCGGTGCCCGCCGCCTCCAGCTCTTCGCTCGAATTGCCGCAGGCCGTGCTCAGCTTCGGTAACCAGCCCTTGCTTTTCGCGTAGAGCATTGCGTCTTTGGCGCGCGGCGCTTCGAATTGGAAGAAGCTGCGTCCGGGACCGCCGCCGACCTGCAGTCGCTTGGTGACGCGCATCCCCTCATACCAGGCAACGTGCAGCAAGAACAACTTGACGTTGTCGTCCGGCGAGGAGTCGATCTGGCTGGCCGCCGACGCGATGATCGACTGCATGGTGGCTTTTCTCTCGGAATCAGGCGCATTCACGTCGACATTCAAGAGGCACCTCCCGTGGGACCCCACTATTGGGTAATTTGCGGGCCCTGATTGTACCTGCGCCCCTAGGAAATCAAATCCCCATCCCTTGACCGGAAATTTGCGGGTTCTTTATCGAGTTTTTTTGACAAGAATTTGGCGTTTCGCTAGAAAAGGTGCCTCCAGTCCACCCGTTGCTACCCCTGCGAATAAGGGGACGGAGCCCAAGTGCGATGTCTCAGGACGATTTGCACATGGATCCGCACAGCAAGCAGTGGCCGGACCAGCATGCCAGTAAGACTTGGAGTTGTTCGCGCAGCCAGGGAATGGTCAGACCGCGAGGCCCCCTTTTTTTGCTGCCGGCGTAGCGATTGCAAAAAGGCATAGGCTCGGCGGGGGCTCAAGTATTCTGCTCAGCGCGAGCGGATCAGCGGACCTTTCTTGTGATGGGACGTGACCTCGCGAGCGGGTTCGCCACTCGGCGGGTTGCTGCCGCGTCACGGACTTTGGTACAGATCGATCGGCGGCGAAACACGCACGATCCGCGCGCGAGCGTCCTCATCGGCCGAGGGAAAAAGTTTGTCCCAAATATCCGCTGTCAGCGATGGCTCGTTGCCGCCAATCCGGACAGCCTGCACTTCGACGATCCGGACGCGCAAACGGCGAGAAGCGCCGCCGAGCATGATATTGGCGGATTGGCGGACGGCGCCGGAGCGATGAATTTCCTGCAGGCATTCCGTACCGCCGCTACTGACCCTTTGATACATCCCGAGATAGCGTTCCTCGCCCAACTGTCCGCGAATGTCGGAAACCAGCTCGGTTAGCACGATGCGTCGCTCGAGGAATACGTCTGAGGCTTGCACGGTTTCGATGCGAGTTTGCGGAAGTTTGTCCGTGACGTTCGGGCTCGTACCGTCGGGGCTCGCGCAGAGCAACTGCCACGACAGGATGTCGTCGGTGCCCGGCGGAAGCCACTTGAGTTGCAACTGGCAATCGCCGCGGCCGTCGTGCGGAGGGCAGGCACTCCACAGCTTCTCCAGTTCCAGACGCATCTGGGCGTCGGGCAAAAACTGAATCCAATAGGCCGGCGTAAAGGCACTCAGGCGCGCCGGCAAGACCACGGGCATGCACCCCTGTGCGACGCCGGTCGCAGACAGCGTGAGCAAGGTGGGCCAGTCGTTGCCCTCCCACAATTGCGTTGCCAGCGACTGCCAGGTGCGCTGCGGACCGGCGGTCGCCTTCCGCGCGCTGGCCGTGGCGACGGGGTCGTCGTTGAAAACGCCGCGCAGCCGGTACTGCACGGTCAAGTGTCGTGGCGGCTTTACGTTACCCTCGGCCTCGGGGGGTAGCATCGACTCGTCGCGCTGCAGCAAGAATCGCAAGTCGATTTGAACAAACGTCCAGGCAGCCGGGTCCAACGGTGCAATCTGTGCCTTACCGCCGGCGGCTTTGTCGTCGTCGGGATCCCACGTCAGTTCCACGGAATCTCCGTCGATTGCCAGCGTGACTTTGCCCGTGCCCAGGGGGTCACCGCTGCCGCCGTGCGAGAGCACAACGCTCAGCGAAGACGTAGCGCCCGTGGCGCGCATCAGGGTGAGCATCGCAACGTCGACCGACCACGCGCCTTCCGGAGACAACTGCAGTGGCACATCGACCGGGTCCCTGATGGTTTGGGGGGTCGGCAATCGGTAGTCCGCGGCCGCCTCGGGCAGTAGCAGCCTGCGAAAGCGCACCTTGGCGAAATACCAATCGAGCGAGGAATCGAGACCGGCACTCGTCCCACCAAGGATGCCCGCGGTACGCGGTGGGCGGACGATGAATGACGATGCGTTGTACAAGGGCGCGTCGGCATCCGTATCGAACGTGTGTCCGATTGGGCCGACTACGTTCATGGCCAGGCTCTGCTTGGGCACCGCGTTCGGATGACCGTCTGGGTCGGGCTCACCCACCGCAGCGCGCGTCCAGCCCTTGCCCGTCAACGTCGGGTCGGGCCCGAATTCCGGGCGGCGCAGCGGCGCATCGGCGCCGGTGGTATCGAAGTAGTCGGCTCCTTCGGCAATTTCGGCGTCGAGCACTTCGGCCAGTCCGCCGCGAGCGAACCATGAATCATCGAGCACTACGAGCAAGCCGGGCACCCCGGCCGGCACATTCTCCTCCTCAGGCTCGGTAAGGGGAACCAGGCAGCGGATCGGCGGAGGTGGCGCCACCTCCGCGCGGCACGGCACCAGCAGTCGACGCCAGGCGTTGCGGGAATCTGCGGTGTGCGGGTCAGTGACGGTGGCTTGCACCTCCAGTTCACGATCGGAATGTTCGGGGTACATCGGCGCATAGCGAGCCCGCGCTTGCGCGGTAAAGCGGTAGTAGAGCGCGCGGGCGTCGCGCGTCAAGTTTTCGGTGAACAAAGTCACGTCCGGTTGGTCGGCCGTGATTGCGGACGTTTGGTCGAGCAAGTCGATCGCGGTGCGATCGCCGAACCCGATGCCGTCCCAGATCATCGGCCATGACGGCGTGTCGAGTTCGGGATCGTGGGAATCGAGCGGCGAAGCGATCGGAAAGCGGTCCAGTCCGCCGAATGTGGCCTGGTTGCTATCAAAGGGGAATGCAGGAACTGGCCGCCCCCGCCAGCGCCACACCTGCCGCTCCAAGCGAACCTCACTTGCATAGCGATACGCTCGGGGTGATTGCTTGCGAAGCGAGACCGCCACCTCACGGCCATTGAACGAAGGTGCAATCGCAGCGTGCAGCAGCGCTTGCTGGTCCGCCGGAGTAGCCGCAGTGATGACCTCGGCGGTCGCTGCCTCGAGCGTGACTTCCCAGGGCGCGAACAGGCGGTGCGCCACGCCATTGAGCTGAAAACTCGGACCGTCGCCGAACCGACTATGAAACCGCTGCTCGCCCGGCTTTGGGGCCGGCGGGCCCGTGTGAAAATAACTGCGCGGCACGGCGGGGTAAACCCGCAGGCTCCAGATCTCTTGTTCCTTGATCTGGATTTCGAAGGTGCCGCCGGAGTTGACCAGCCGTTGTCCCGTTGAGACGCTGACGGATTGCGGCCATACGACGATGGAAAACTTGCCCGCCAGCCGCTGAACCGCGGCCAGATCGTCGGCACCCGAGTTATCCGCCGGTCGCCACGCCACGCGCTTGACGGTTTCGGGCGCCGCGGTCACCAGGGGCACCAGCTCGACCAGCAGTTGATCGACGGCCGGGTCGTCGAGCGTGCCGTCGGGGCGATTCGTCTCCTGCGGATGCTGCGGCAACCCGGTGCGAACCTTGTGAGTTGACCAAATCTTGACGCGATCGAGAGGGCTGCCTGCCATCCGTCGATCCATTTCGTGCCACGCACTCCAGGTTTCCAAGTCAGTGCTGGGGGGCCGCAGGCCGAGACTCAGTTCCGACTTGTCGTTCATAGCGGTGCGCGGCTTTACAACAACCACGGCCGTGTCCGCCGCGGCCAGTGGCGCCAGCTGCAAGACCGACTCGTCGAGCCGCCCGGGCGGCGTGATCTTTCCGCAATGCACGCCGAACTCAACGGTTCCGAAGGTGACTACCCGCTCGCCGCTCGTCGGCGTGTCAGCCCGCTCGACACTGACCCAAGCAGGGCTGGACGCGGGCGGCGCCGCGGTCAGCAATTCGCCGGCCGTTACCCAAGGTAGCCACGGTTCATCACGGTCTGATCGGCGCCACGCGAGATACAAACTGCCTTCGACGTACGCGAGCCGCAGGTCGAGCGGACCGCCGGCCAGCAGGCCAGCGGTGGGATGCACTAGCAGCGCGCTTCCCGTCCAATCTCCGCCGGGAAGAGAGACCGTGATCGACAACTGGGTGCCGTTGCGGGCAACCCGCGCTGTACAGCTGGCCTGGTCATGGCGCAGCCCGAACGCGACGTCGAACACGGTCGACCCGCCGACGGTATCCTCGTCGCTGGCTCCGGCCACCGTGAGCCGGGGAACGACAAGCACCCAATTGCCGACCGATGTGATGTCGCCTTGTCGCGTGGTGCGGTCGTAGTGCCAGCGCGCGGCGGGTGCCCCGAAGCTCAGCCCGCGCAGTCCCCATTCGCGCGTCAGTGGCCGCACGTCGGTCGGAACGTCGGGTAATGCTTTGCGCAGCTCCCATGGTGCCGGCGGCGTTGGTCACCGCGACGCCGTGCAGCCGCGGCCGTCCGATGCCGACGCGCCGCAGATACTTGACCTTTCGGACGTACGGCTCGATTTGTGCGGTGAGCTCGGCGTCCGCGATGTTCGTCGATCGCAGCTCGGCTGGATGTCCGGCTGCGCCGGTGAGCAGCGGCGGCATGTTGCCGCAGTTGCCAACCGTGAACGGAAGCACCTGGTACAGTTGACCGAACTTCAATACGGGCAAGGCGCCCGAATCATGCGCGCCAGCCGTCGGAGGCGATGGCTGCTGGAGCAAAAACGGAGCGGGCACCTGCGCAGGTTCGTCCGACTGTTGAAAGGACTCGGTTGCCCCGGCGAGCGGGCTCTTGCTGACCAACGGCCGGTTGCGATACGCGATGGAAACCTGCCGTGTTTGGTCCTGGTAAGGCAGGGGCACTGGCGCAGCCAGCGCGTGATATGAAGCCGGGCGGGGATAGAATTCAAACAGCGGGTCGACGCCGGGTTGTGACGTCGTAGAGTGCACGCCGACATCCGCGCAGTTGAGCAGTTGCCAGGGCGCGCCAGCAAAGAACCCGTCCGGGTCGGTGCCGGTCGGATTCTTGTTCGCTTGGCGCAAGAGCACGCCGAAGCCCGCCAGCGAGCGCAGAAAGTCGGAATCGTCGTTGCCGTCGATCGTGTCGGCGATCGCGGCCGGTGTGTCGACCTGCAGGTTGAGCGCATGCGGCACGGGGAGGGGCCTGAGATCTCCATCCTGTTCCACGTAGTCGTTCGGATTCGCGATCGCCTCGGGGAGCAGCCCGGCCGTGCTCGCCACGTTGGTCAAGTATGCTCCGAGGATGCTCCACACCGTGTCGCCGATCGCCGTTCCCGCGACCGCAGGCAGAAAATCGCGATAGACGCTGGACGCTTTGTCGCCCGCCGGCCGGTCGAATCGCTCGGCCGGGTAGGCCGGCAACAACTTCGTCAACTGCGCGTCCAGGTATTGAGGAAATGGCGGATCCTGGTCGGTCAGTTGATGGTGCCAGACCGCGAATAAACGAGCCGTCTGACCCCGAGCCAGCTTAGGCGCGATTTCGTATTTTGGCAGCGACAACTTCAGCGGATCGTGCCCGGCGGTGCCCTGCCAGGCGGTTTGCCACAAGCTGGAGGCCTGATCGAGGCGGGCGTACCACAGGTCGGCAAGCGAGGTCAACGACTGCAACGACGCCCGCGCCGCCAACAGCGATGGCGATATCGCGCTCAAAACGGAGGCCGTCGCGCCGGCCGGGTTCGTGACTCCTAAGGCCAACCGCAACGGCCTGGCGCGAAGAGGCAGACTTGCATCGTCGGTCGTATTGCCTTCGACGATTGGCTGGTCCGCCGCGCCGGCGGCGTCGTTCCACTCGACACTCCCCTCAGAGCCCCGTCCAAAGTACACACCGACACGGACCGATTGTGCACTGTGCCGGCCGAGCTCCACGCGCAAATGATAGGGCGTGGGACTCGCGGGTAGCGGCACGGCCGCCGTGCCCAACACTTGCGGCGCCGGGAGGCCGTTGTGGTTGTGCTGAACACTGAACTCCAATGTGCCCGCCGTCGTATCGACGCGGCTCTGCACGTCGACGCGCCAACTGGTGGCGGTGGGCTGCCCATCCGGCTGGAGTTCATCGGCGAACGTCAACTCGTAGGCGGCCCCATCGATCCACGCTGGGGCTGCTCCGGCCGTGGCACTTTGCGACACCTTGGCTAGCGTGACGACCCAGGTGCGTCCATCAAGCGGTCGCAGTTCGCCCACGAGTTCGCTCGTGACGTCAAAGGCCGGGCGACTGCCGACCGAGGTCCAAACCTCAGCAAACCAGCCGTCGCTGCGCAGTCCGTGAACTACTGAAAATGGTTCGCCAGCCAGGCGGTTCCACTGTGGACCGATCAGATGTGCGAGCCGCTCCTTGTCTTGCAGCTCTGCCCACGCGCGCGACAGCACCGACAGATCGCGGGCAACTCCAGCGGGCACGTAGACGCGGCGCGAGACGAAGTCGCTTTCCTGAGGATCGCCAATCTTGGAAGTCGGCAGTGCTTCGTACCAACCAGCCGGCAAGGGACGCGTTTGTCGATACGCGTCGAACATCAGCACCGCGCCTTGATCATCGGCCCGATGGGCGGCTGCCGCGACGAGCTCCGCCGGGGGCGGCGTGGGCAAGAGGGCCGTCCCTCCGGCAGGCATGTCGAAGATGCGCAGCGTCATGGCTGGCAGCGCCGCCACGGGGCTCGGCAGGAGCATCGCCGTGGTGGGGCTCGACGGCGACCATGACAAGTTGACCATCCGCTGCGGCACTTTGGTCTTCGTAACGAATAGCTCTTCAAACCGTTTGGCCAACTCCGCGGCCACGTCGGTTGACAGCACGCTCGTGTCGAGCAGGGCTTTCCAATGGGCGAGCGACGCGACGGCTGCGGCCTCGCCGATGCGCATGCGAGCCAGCAGGGATCGCAAGGCCCCGTCGCGAACCAGGGTCGCCTTGGTCGACGGCGTGTCCGCGCCGGCCGCCGGCTCGAGCGGATAGAACACTTGCAGGACCAACCGCAGCAGCCCATTGCCGTCGGGAGTGTCGATCAGTCCCAGCCCGGCCCGGTCGCGCAGCGCGGCAAGCACTGTTCCCCAGTAGGAGGTGAAGTCCGGAATGCCCACGTAGTTGGCAACCGCGTCAAGCATGTGGCGAGGCAGGTCCCACAGTTCGGCAATGCGGCTGAGCAACCGTCCGTTCCAGTCTTCGCCCGGGTCGAGTACCTCCTGCGTGACCGGTCCGCCCGACATGGCGGAAACGCTGCGGGCAACAAAGCCGGTGCCTAATTGAATGAAGCGTCCGGGCCGGTCATCCGCTTCGAGTTGCACCGACTGCACGTAAGCGGTGATGGGAGGAGCATTCGGGGGTGTGGGCAGGGGATTGATGACGTACGGCCAGCCGACGCGGTCGGGCCCGGCCGGACCGTTCGCGTCGGGAACGTAGTTGAGCGTCAGATCGGCGCCAGCGTAACGTCCCTTCCAATTGAGTCTGGGCGATACCCACAGGCTGGCGGTCGGATCCAAATCTCCGCTCGCAGTGCGCACGGCGGCCGGAATGTCCGCCTTTGCCACTTTGACGATGGCCGACAAGTTCAGTCCGTAGCCTACAGCGGTCGCCACGCGCGCTGCGGCGGCCTGAATCGGTCGCACGTGACCTTCCACGGGCAGGGGTTGATTGGGATTGGCCGGATCCCAAGTCAGGGCAGCCGTGCCCGCCGAGGCAAAGGCGGCGTCGATGCGCGCGTCGAGCGCGGCCATGGCCTCGGTCGGCTTGGTCGGCTGCGTGGTCAATTGCCACACGGGGCGCTGCGCGAGGAGCGCCACGGTGCCACCCGTGCTTTCAAAGAACAGATCCAACTCGGGGATCATCTGATAAGGATTCCAGCCGCCCGGGTCGTTGTACCAGCGCCACGGCTTGAGCCAAACGAGATCGTCGCTGGGTGTTCCAAGTTGTTCTGCGGCGAACTGCAAATTGATCCCGATGACCAGGTGACGGGCGTCGTCGATTTGGCGCGCGAACAGCCGGTGGGCGTCACAATGAACTGCCAGTTGAAGGGGCATAGAGGCATCCTCGGCCCGCGGCGGCGGGCGACGGCTTAGACGGTTCGGTCGATGTGTGCCTTGCAGGACGACTTGACCCGCGCGTCGTCGCCACCGCCCGAGCCGGCGAATTTCTTTTCGACGGTTTGACTGAAACTAATGGTGAGAAAGATGCAGACTTTTACGCGAATCGACAACATGCCGCGGCCGATCAGGCTGCCGTCGCCGCCGGAATATTCCAATTCGAGCAGCAAACGAATGCAGACGCTGATGATTCCGCAAACGTCAACATCGCCGCCGAGGATGATGCCGATGCGAATGATCAGTTGACGGTTACCGCCACTCTGCGAGTCGGTGCGCAGCTCGCCTTCGACGAAAAAGAAGGCGAAGATGCTGCCTTTCACGGGCCCGAAGCTAATGGCCAGTATCGCGCCCGCATTGATGCCCACCGACACCGACGTCGTCAGCCGGTCAGAAAGTGGCAGGTAACGGCCGCGTGCGTCGAGCCAGCCGCCGCCGCCCAGCAGCAGAATGGCGAGGGTGAATGGGGCCGTTTTTTCCGCGACGTGCACGCGCGTGCCGATGGCGAATTCGGGCACGGCGACCAGCTCGAACTCGGCACCGAACGTCAGGTTCGAAAGCGAGCACGCGCCGAACGTAAGCGCCGGCAGAGGAAGCTTGAGGATGGCCTCGACGCCAACCGGCAATCCGTTCTCCTGCTTCAAGCGGAGCGTGAAGCCGCTATCGGAATCGCCCGCGGTCTGGAGCACCTTGGAGAGCATCTCCAGCAGTCCGTTCATCTGGATCTTCGTGGGATCCAGATTGAACTTCGTCCTACCGGACTCGTCGAAAGTAAGAGACGTGTCGACGAACGTGACCAGCGGATTTCCGCCCAGGGTGAGATCCCAATTGGCGGATAGCTTGCCATTTTGAGTTTGTCGCGGCGCGCCCGATGGACCGGCATCGATGCGAATGCGGGCCGTGAAATCGATTTGGCTGAGCGCGACTCGCAGCGGTCCTCCGTCGAAAAGCGTGCTGGGGCCGGCAACGTCGATTTGCACGTCCGCCTGGACCCAGCCCTTTCCCGACTGCTTATCGAAGTCGTGCGTGATTTTGACTTTGTCGGAGAGACTGCTGGGAGCTTTCAGGTCAGGCAGGAGACTGTCCAACTTGATTCCCGCAAAGTCGGGCAACAACTTGCCAAAATCGATCTGCTTCATCAGATCGTCGGGGGCCGGCAGGACTTGGTCGAGGAGATTGCCGGTCGGCAAACTCACTCCCAATGCCTTGAGATGCCCGCCGACGCGGTTGACCAGCGCCACAGCGGGCGTGATGTCGATGGGAGCGTTTTTGACCGCCTTGAGCGGGTCGTAGAAGTAACCCAAGGCGGACCGGCTAAAGGCCATGCCGTCGACCAGCGGCGCGTCGCCGAAGGCGCGCGCGAAGCGGAGCGTCGTGCCGGCGGCTTGTGCCAGTCCGTCGGGGAACATGCTGGCGAGCGGTTGCTCCAGGCTTTGTAGCACGCGGTCGAGTGAGCTGCGGGCGGTATTCAACTCTTGCATGACGGCGACACGCAGGGCGTCGATGTTGTTCGCGCTGTTGAGGATCGCGTTGTCGATGTTCTGCTTGAAGTCCGTGCCCAGAGTCTGGATTTCGGCGAGGGGCACCGCCTTGAGCACGAAGTTCTGTATCGGTCCGGCTGTGATACTGCCGACCCAACCGGCCAGTCCGGGCACGGTGAAGGGAACACCGATGTCTTGCAGGAATTTGTCCTGCGCTTGCCGCACGACGCGCCTCAGGTCGGCGACCGATGCCGAACCGCCCAGCGCGGCGATGGCGTCTTCGATGCGCTTGGGCCACCCGTTGCGGCCGACCAGGTCGGCGATATCACCCAAGTTGGTCACCGCGAGTGATCGGAACTGCGCGATCCGCGCCGTCAACTCGGATTGCAACTGGCGGGCGAGAGTCGTGGCGTTTGTGAGGTCCGTCGTTTTGAAAGTGTCGATCCAATTCCAGACGTCATAGAACAGGTCGAGAATTTCGTCGGCAGGTTTGTCGAGTGCGGCGACGATGGCTTGGTACGATTGCTCGGCCTGCCGCTGGGCAGTTGCCGCCAAGGGGCGGACCGCGGCCGAAAGGCTGCCTTCGAAGTTCTTGTCGATTGCCGTCAAGACCTCGGAGATCGCTCGCTCCACACAAGCAACAATCTGTGCCCACCCCTCGCGGGCCGTGTTTGATAGGTGCTCTGCGACCGTCGGCGCGAGGGGAACGTCGCCGAGGGTGTCGAGCAACAGCGACTCGGCGGTCGTGACGGTCGTGGCAAACTGCTTCGCAATCCGGTCGGCGAGGACCGCGGGCATTTGCACGATGCCGTTGAGACGGTCGGCCAGATCGTTGAGTCCGGAATCGATGTCGCCCTGTGCTACTCGGAATACGTCCCACGCATCGTCGACCAAATCGAACACGCGCGCCCTGGCCGCGGCCAGACCGGCGGGCAGATGGTCGAGCTCGCCCTCGATGCGCTTGAAGGGACCCTGCACGGCACTGAGAAACGTTGACACCTCGTCGCGTTTGGCTTCCAGCGACCGCATGGCCACGGCGCTCCAATCGCGTTGTACGCTCAGGTTCGGCACGCCCGCGCCGAGCGCGGATGCGGCGTTGGCGAATTTCGTCTGCGCCGAATCCGCCACGGAACCGAGTACCGCTTGTACGTCGCCGCCGGCGCAAGCGCGCTTCCAGACCTTGCAATTGGGCGCGCGCGGCTTGCAGGTCGCGGCGCCCTTTGGCGGCATCATTCGAGGTCGAGTCGGGGTGCTCGAGAGGCTCGGCTCGCACCATGGTGACATTGCGCAGCATGGCCGCCATTCCCTTCGACGAACGGCCGGCGATGACGTCGATCGGTTTGGCGACGTCGATCGCATGCGTGAAGGGCTCGTACCCCGGCGCGACGGCGACCTCGTCCGGCAGCCCTGCCTCCAAGTCGTCAAGGGCAAGTGTGTCGAGCGGCGCCGGGGTAGGCCAGGGGGCATCGGGATAGTCGACCCCGCGTACGGCGGGCCATTCGTCGGTATTCAACTCCTTGCCAGTCGAGGCGACGTTCGCCACCGAGAAGAACTGCAGCTTTTGGGTCTCGAGATGCCGGCACGAATGGGCCTCGCCCGGTGTGCTGGCTGCCGACAATAGGACCTCGACGTGCGGCTTGGGATAAATCGCAGGGTCGGCACCTTCGCGCCACAACGGAACCACGTAACCGATGGCGTCGCCACTGGAGTTCGTGACGTCGTAGCCCCACTGACGACCGTCCACCGGAATAACTGTTTGCTTGAAGTCGATTCCCTGCACGCATCCTGCGGCAATGGCGCCGCCGCCGAGGTCGGGGTAACGCCGCCGGGGCTGCAGGATCTCGACAAACTCGCGAACTTTGCGCAGCACCGGCCTGCCAGCCAGATGGTCCTGGTTTTTGACTCCCGCCTGTGGGCGAAACTGCAAGGCCGTGCCCACTGTACGCTCGTAGATGACGACGTGTTTGGCATAGTTCCAATACCCTGCGATGCGGCCACGCCGCTCCACACTGTAAAAGTACGTGCGGCCCATCGCGGAGTCGGAGTAGATCGTGGTCAGGCCGCTTTGGAAGACGGCCTTTTGATGCCCCCAGCCCCCCAGCGCAGAGAAGGACGGGTGCGCCAGTTCGCCGGCTGTCGAACGTCGCGTGCGGTCGGCGGGCTGGACCACGTCGTCGTGGACGAAGGGATCGTACTGGGCTCGAAAGTCAAAGCCCCACAAGGCGCCGCCCGCCAGCTTCAACGGACGCGGACCACCGGCGACGTGGGCAGGTGGATTCACAGGATCCTGCATGATCGTGTCGGGTGGCCGCACGACGTAGTCGACGCCCGAGTTGAGCGCGAGCGACTGGGTTTCCGATTGCGACCAGGGCTGAAACACGCCGAGCCGCGAGGCATAAGCCGCGAACTGCCGTGACCAGGCGAGCTTGTTTCGGTCAAACAGTCGCTCCTGCGCTAGTAGGCCGTCGACATTGTTCTGACGACTCAATCCGAACACGTAGCCGATCCGGCCCGGCAAGGGGCCCGGCACCGCGCCCAACAACGCGCTGAGCTCGGCAAGCCGCAGCCCAGCGGTTCGCACCGTGCAGTGCATCCCGTAAAGCAACTCGAAGTCCAATCGACGCACGCCTGCGCCGGCCCCGCGTTGTCCCGGGTAGCCCAACACTCGACGCAGGTTCCAGACGGCCTCGGTAAAGTTCTGCCGGAAGTACGAAGACTCCAGCTCGAATTCCGAGATCGTGCTGAGCCGAAACTGGGCGGGATCATCGTCAACCACGTCGGCATCGGCGACTTTCTCCATCGATTCGCCGATCGCCTGGGGCGGAAACTTCAGGCGAAAACCGTCGGACGCTCCGGTCAGTTCCCACGACGCCCCTTCGAATCCGCTGGCCGACCAATTGCCCAACTCCAAATTGCTATCGGCGGCCCCGCTGGGGATCAACGGCGGGGCATGCACGAGCGCCACCGTGAGGGGCTGGCGATCGACGACGACGAGTGCCTGGGGAACGTTATTGGCGGGGGAATTCGTTTCACTGGCCGACCAGCCGAACAACTGCGCGGCCAGAAACTGTGACTCGAACGAGGCGGTTTGCTCGCGCAGGCGAAACAGGACCGGAATACTCGATACCTCGTCCTTGGGGATCAACAGGGCCGGTTCACGCACGAAGCGCCGACGAATGGCGCTCGGCGAGGCGTCAGTCGGTGTCACCGTCAGGGCCTCGCCCACGTCGACCGGTTGCAGTGGCTCGTTGGGAAGCCCGTCCTGCCCGCCCGGTACGGCCAGGTCGACGCGCATCTGAAGCTCCAGGACCACGGTGGGCAGGGTCAAACTCCAGTCGCCCGCGGCGCGGCGCGAGCCCAGTGCCAACAGCGAACGTTGTCTCATCAGCAACATGCGTCGGTCGATCGAGCCGCGTTGGAGCAGAGGGTCATCCGTCGGAGTAGGCAGGACGTTGAGGCGGTCATCGAAACGTCCGGGCACGTCGGGCAGTGGGGCCGCAAACGCCAGGTCCAGCGCGCCGATGCGCACCCATTGATAAGGCGTCGTTTGGCCGGCATCCGGATACTGTCGATAGAGCAACATCAGGAAGCCGCACTCGACGCTGTCCCAGGCGTAGGGATAGTCCGGCGCCGGGGGCGGCACGAGTTGCCCCAGGCCAGTGATCGCGCAGTCGATATTCACTACCCCTGCATAGGGCGCACCAAACGGCGCGTCGCCGTGCAAGTAAAAGTCGTGACGAGCCAGGCCGGGCAGCCACAGGCGATGTGCGAACGCGTTCGGCGTCGCGGTCAAATCGACCGGAAACGCGGCGCGGAAGCGAATCCGCCGCGGCAAACGCAACTCGTCCGCAATATCCGGGTGATTGTTCGTTTCATCGGGAAAGTTGCCGGCCGAGATCACCTGCTCGTCGGTGATATTGAACGAGAAGACCCACTTGCGTTGAAACTCAACTTCGGCCAGGGGGATGGTGGAGCTAGTCGCTTCGTCCCATACCTGCTCGGAGAAGAGCGGCACTCCCGTGACGGGACGCCCCGCGTTGACCGTTTGCATGGCATCCAGATAGCGAGTTGCCAGCCGGTTGTAGGTGGTCAGGGCGGGGACCATTGGAACGCCCTGCACACGTACGATCCATTGTCGCTGCGATGCACCGAGCACGTCCTGCGGTTCGACGCAGTTGAGGATTTGCGTCGTCAGCACCGCGCGAGGATTGCTCGACAGCCCGGCCCGGACCACGGTCTGCGCGTCGATGCTGACTTGCAAATCATCGCAGCGCAGAGACTGGTCACGATTTTGCATCCGCATTTCGCGCGTGAAGCGCACGACGAAGTACCGCTTTGAGGACTTTGGGTTGGCCAGGTTGTCGTCGAGATTGTCGAGTGACGAAAGGGGCTCCGGCGGGATGGGCGCCGGAACGAACTGGTATTTGACCGCCTGAAAGGGAAGGATGGCCGGGTGCCAACCCCAGTGATCGAACAGGGCCGTCGGGCCCAGGGACATGGTATCCACTTTCGAGCTGAAGTCCTGACTCAGGTCGAAGTTCGTGTTGGCAAAGAACGACGTCCAGACGAGCGGCAGCCGCTGGTTCTTCAACGTGCCCCTGACGACCAACAGTTGGTCTGTGAGGTAGCAACGAACGTGGCCGCCGTATTCCACGCTCTTGACGACTGGCGGCGTGGCCGGCGGCGTGACGACTTCGATCCTCAGGTCGTTGGCGCGCTCGATCGGCAGCTCGTTGCGCGACGGTATCACATCCAGCACGACCAATCGATTGGGATCGAGCGTGCCGGCCGCGACCGAAGGAGCGGGGGTCGCCGGGGCCTGCACGACCAGGCGTGCCCAAGCCAGACGAACCTTGCCATTGGCAGGCGGCTGGACTCCATACAGCACGGCCTGGTTCGAGGCGTCCACTTCGATACGAGCGATTTGCCTTCCCTGGGCATTGTAAGCAGTCAATAAGACGTGCGGGTCGCTACCGTCCATTCTTCGTCTCCAACGGCCGACTTTCGAGCGCGCAAGTCGGGCGCACTCGAGTGGGCTACACGTGCGTACTGCTCAGAATTTGTAACGCCTCGGCTGAGTTCTGAACGAACTTGGCTGTCGCCCCGGCTTCCGTGAACGCCTTCTTGATGCCCAATTCGATCAAATCGTTGAGAAACCGAGATGTAACCGGGTGCACGTCGTGGAACAACACGATCATGTGCGGGACCTGGTTGTCGATCGCGGCGTGGACGCGCTTCTTCAATTGTTCGATGACGGCGAGCTTTCGCGCGGCGAAACGGTCGGCCGACGTGAGGCGCTTTTCGGCGACGGTCCAAGGATCCGCGTCGCCACTGACAATGTTGGCGCCGATATGCTTTAGTCCGATCCGATGGTAGGTGGCGTCCACGGTGGCGTTGCGGGCCAGATACGTCGACCGCACGTATTTCGGCGCTGTGCCGGCAACGGCGCTGATGGCGCCGATTGCCCGCAACAAGTCAGACTCAAGCCCGTTCTGGCCGTCTGGCTGCTGATCGTGATTGATGTCGTAGGGCGGCGCCTTGCGCGCGCGACGTGGGACGCATGATCTTTCGTGCTGCCGGAATGGATTTGCAGCACGTGGCCGGCATTGACGGCCTGTTTGGCCACTTCCGCGCCACGCGGAGAATTGAGCCGAATCGGCCGGCCATCTGCATCTTCCGAATGGGTTTGCACGAAGAACACGACCGAGAGCGGATGCCCTAGGGCAACTGCCTGGGCCTGCAGCACGTTCAGCACCTTGATGGTGCGATTGTCGTTTCCCTTGACCTGGTGCGGGCCATCGTCGAATGTCAATAGGACTGGGAAATCCGCCATCGAGCCGACCTGGTTGTGCAGATTCTCGGCGTCAGTAAGTCGGCAAGTCAGGCCAGCTAGCTATACCTGCGAGGTATCCGATAATACATCCTGCGCGGGCAATTGCAAGGAAATTTTGGCGTGAAAACCGGAAAACGTGGACGCGCGGCTCGATGATCAATTTGGCAACGGGTGGGCCGAGCCGGCTTAATCAGCGCCGCGCATGAAATGACGCGCTCTGTCGAGCGCAGTCGCGACCCGGACAATACCGGTCGCGCCCCTGACGTTGTCCAACTTGCCGGCCAGTACAGCGGGAGTGGCAATCACGCCGGCGGTCAGTTTCTCAGTTGCGGGCACGATTGCCGCCACGTGCAACCACGACGGATTCGTTCGGCTGTGGGACGTCACGAAAGGGGCCTCGCAGATTGATGACGCCCTGTTGGCAACCATCCCGGCACACGCGGGCCGCAGATGCCGTGCCAAATCGATGGCCATGGCGCTGGATCCGGCTGCCAACCTTGATGCAAGCTCTCGGGCTTCACCACGTTGGATTGAGTTGGCGCCGTCGCCGTGGTCAGGGATTCGGTCAGCAATGGAATGGAAAGGATACACATCTGTGCTTCATATGGAAGCACAGCCATCGTTTTTTCGCCGATTTTGCACGAGATCGAGTTTCTCGAAATCACGTACCGCCAACCCTGACCCTTGAGTGGTTGAACTCGCTGCGACCGAATGGCCCCGACGCAAAATTCGCAAGACTGAGGCTACGTGGGAAGTCCGGGTCAGCATGGGACACAAGCACGCTCGCGACATTTCCCACGCCTCGCTCCGCTCCCTGACCACCTACTAGTAAGACGTCGACCGCGCGCGGGCAGGTGCCCTCCTTGATTGTCGACCTAGCGTCGGGTTAGATGCGTGCGCGCGAACTGTTTGGCCGACGTGAAATGACGCCGAACCAAGCCAGATTTTTCCGGTGCATCACGCCGGTGGTCGTTCCTGTATTTGGGAAGAATATGGGAAGATGCGGGGCCATCCAAGGCCAATGCTGACGCAATGCAAGACCCCGCGTTTTCGGCCGGAAAACGCGGTTGTCCAACGCTTTCCGATCCTGTTGCCATCCAAGCCAAACACGCTATTTTCTAGGTTGAGGGCCTACTGGTAGAAATATCGCGCAGGTTCAAGTGCTGCTTCCCGCAATTGTTACGATGCAGTCCGACGCGTTAGCCTGGCTGACGGACGAATAACAAGGCGGCATGGCAGTCGTTGGCGAACACACCAGGTTAAAAACCTAGCGTCGAGTCCATGAGTTTCTCGATGTCTTGTCTCGTGAGTTCAAATCCAGTCGCCCCGATTTCTTTCTGTAAGTCGATTTTGCTCACATGCGACACAGAGAACGACGGCCTATTCTCCCTCTCACGTGATTCCCTCGCTTGACGAAGTGGCGGCGCTGGCAAAAGGGCTCTTGATCACAGAACAGTGGCGCGCCCAGCTTATCGGGAAGCCTCTCCCGCCGCCGCCGAAAGCCATCCGCCACCGAGCCACTCCACTTCGATGGGCATTGGATCGGGCGCAGCGACGGCACGCGTGTCAAGCACGTCCTGCGGCCAGTCGAGTTGGTAGTGTCGCAGTGTCTCTCTCAGTTCTGCCAGATTCCAGAGTCGGGCAGGAGCCTGACCATCGACAGGGAGTGCGATCAACTGCCGATGATCACTCGTGAAGCCAATGCGGGCCGACGATTGCGGGATGGGATGCATGATGCGAGCCAGGTCGCGCCCGGAGCGCGGATCGACCAGCCGCACTTCGCCGTTGGGTTCGCCGATTGCCAGCATGCGGCTGTCCTTCGAGTAGGCGATGCCCAGCCCGTTGGGCGTGGTGCCCTGGGCATGGAGTTCGTGCGCGAGAGTCCAATCGGAAGTTCGCCAGATTTGCACGCCGCCGGGACTGGTGGCCAGCCATTTTCCATCGGGACTGAACTCCATCACACCGTACTTGCCAGCCGCCAATTGGGCGAGGCGCTGTCCGTGCTCGACGTCCCATACCGTCACTCCGCCCAGGTTCCAGCCGGCGACCGCCGCGAACCGGTCGTCGTTGCTGATTGCCGACATTCGAGGATCGCCAGGCGGCAAGAAATCACGTCGCTCGCCCGTCGCCATCGACAGCACATGCCACGCATTAGCGTCCTCGAAGACGATGTGCTCCGAGGGAGTGCCCGTCGCGAGGCTCGTGGGCATGCCGATGGAGGCAAGTCTCCGCAGCGGACCGAAGGAAATCAGCTTCGTCGTCGCGCGGCCATCGGCCGTCGGCCGCACGGACTCCCGGCGAGGCCAGCGAAACACTCCCGAGTCCCATGCCACGATCAGGTCGCCCTGTCGATCAAAGATTGCCGCGCAGAGTCGACCATGCTGCGTCGTGAGTCGTCGGCAGTGCTGCAGATCCCACAGCTCGAGGCCATTCGCCCCGGTCAGCACCAACAGCCGACTGTCCGCGCTGATCACGGCTCCTTGAGTCGTACCTAAAGACGGAAACAGGTTGCGCGGCAGATACCGGCATTCCGATCCATGGGCCAAGTCCCAGAGTTCGATCGAGTGGCCTGTCGATTTGCACAGCGCAAGATGTCCATCCGCTCGCTCGTCGATTGCCAGGTTGTCAAACGCTTGGACGTCGAACTCTTTGTGGCCGGTACCGACGTCCCAGAGAATCAGCCGCGCGTCCCACAGCGAGCAAGAGACAAGCCGCGCCCCGTCGTGGCTGAACACCAGACTCTGTGGGAAACCAAGGTGTGGAAACTCCGCGACTGGCCGACGAGTCCGGACGTTCCAGAGGGTGACCCCCTGACTCCCCCAGGCCGCCAGATAGTCGCCGCTGGGATGCCAGGCCAACAGCGGCAACTCGTTCTTCAAACCCGGGAGCCGCGTCAACAATTCTCCCGTGCGGAGGTCGACGATCTGCAAGTCGTCCGCGGTGCAAAACGCCGCCCGATCGGTCGGGGAGTGAAAGGCGACTTGTGAAATTGCCAGCCGCGATGACTGGTGGCGAACCACGTCGCCACTTTGCACATCGAGTAGCACCAACCCGCTCGACTGCAGATTGACGAATACCTGTGCACCGTCCGGAGTGTACGACAACCCGTTGGCGTCCGGCAGGTGCCAGACGCGTTCGAGTCCAGTGTCGTGGACCGCCCACATCTGAACTCCCTGCTCGCCGCTTACGCCGACGAAGCGGGCGTCTGGCCCCAGGCGCAAGGCGGCGGAGTGCTGCCCATGATTGGCGCGGGCCAGGATTCGCCCGTCCGACAAGCGACCAACGACAACGCTCATGTCTTCGAGCGTGCAGGCAAATCGGTCCGTCGACAGGTCGATGGCGCCGTTGAGGATGACGTGTGAACTTCTCCAGATCGTGCGCAGCGGCTCCATATCAGGAAGCGCTGCGGACGTGATCACCGCACTGCGCAACTGCAAGAGGCGCTGTTCATTCGTGCCGATCACGGGGAGCAACGCTTGCGCTCGTTCAACCGTCTTGAGCGCTGCAAAACGCTGCCCCATCTGACCGCTCGAGTTGCGAGCCGAGATTTCCGCAAGGTAGGAGTCCCAGAGCCGCAACTGCGCGTCGACATTCGCCTTCCGTTCGGCGTGCTCGGCGCGTCGCGTGATCCCGAGTTGCCGGTTGAGCTTCCCTGAATACCAGGTCGATAACGCCGTCACCATGACCAACAAGGCAGCTACCGAACCAAGCGCCAGAGCCAAAGCCGGATTTCGCCGACACCAGCGCCAGCCGCGCTCCCAACGACCGATGGGCCTTGCGCGAATCGGCCGGTCGGCGAGAAATTGGCCCAAGTCCTGCGCCAATTCGAGCGCCGACGCATAGCGCTTTTCGGGCGACCGCTCCAGACACTTCGCGCAAATCGTGGCCAGGTCACGCGGAAGCCCCGGCACCAGGCGCAAGATCGATACCGGCTCCGCCAGAAGCAACTGCTGCAGGGCATCCATGGCCGTATCGCCGCGGTATGGAGGGCGTCCGCTGAGCAGCTCGTATAGAATTGCGCCTAAAGCATAGACGTCGGCGGCCGGACCAACCGCGCTTGCCCTGCCATATGCCTGCTCGGGTGCCATGTAGCTAGGCGTTCCTAGCAGCGCTCCGGTTTGCGTGTGAGCGGCCGGATCATCGCGAAATACCTTGGCCAGCCCGAAGTCTGCAATCTTCAGTTGCAGCGGTTCCCCTTCGCTGCAAATGAGCAGGTTGTTGGGCTTCAGATCGCGATGAACGACTCCCCGCTCGTGCGCGAAATGCACGGCCCTGGCCACCTGCTCGATCAGTGCCGCCGCCTTTCGTGGGTTCCAGGGAGAACCATTGAGTCGTTCGCCGAGCGAACCCCCTTCGATCAACTCAAGTGCCAGGTACGGCGTTCCATCGTGCTCGCCGTAGTCGTAGACCTGCACGATGTGAGAGTGGTGCAACGACGCGACGACCTCGGCCTCGGCGCGAAAACGAGCCAGCAGTTCGTCGTTGTCCAGGTCGGCTCTGCGGACCATTTTGAGCGCGACAAATCGGTTCAGTGCTTGCTGCCGGGCCTTGTAAACCACGCCCATCCCGCCGCGGCCGAGCACGTCCAGGACTTCGTAGTTGGCCTCCAGCCGTTCGGGGGTCGACTGCGATTCGATGTCTGCGTCGCCCGCGGCGCGGGAAGGGGCGGCCGGCGTGTCGCCCGCGGGACTGCCGAAAACTTCATGCAGGCTCAGTTGATCCGCCAATAGATCTCCATACTCCGGAAAACGCTCCACAAAGTCCCCTGGCGCCGGAACCTCTCCCTGTTCCTCCCGCACCATGAACTCGGCGTAGATCACATCGACCGCGAGTTCCGGATCGTCGGCAACGGATGGGAACCTGGCAAGGTACTTTCGAGAATCGATGGCCTCGCCCCGGCGCCGACGCTCGCGCAGATCGACACGTATGACGGCGGCTAGCTCGTTCGGCGTCAGCTCCTGATGGTCGGCCAAGAACCTGTCGAACAATGCTGCGTAATCGGGACCAGCGGCGCGCCACCAGTGGGAGAATTCCTGGGCATGCTCGTGCTCGCCGGTTTGAGCAGATTGGGCCGGAGATTCGTGCCAGGACGGTGTCATGTGCGAAGAAAGCCTCGTGGCTGGAAGGTGTGTCGCCGGTTCTTCGCTGTTCCAATAGTCGGACCACTCGCCAATCTAGTCGCCCACACCTAGCTTTCGCACGATCCGATCGATTGCGCGCGAAAGCTGCATCCGTCGCGCCTGGCTGCTACCGCCCAGCTTGCTGGCAATTTCCTCCCACCCATAGCCCTCGCAACGGAGGTCGGCTACCCGACGTTCGTCGTCCGAGAGCTCCGCCCGCATGCGGTCGAGCAGCTCGCGCTTCGAGAGCAACTCGCTGACCGAGGGACGCGGGTCGACCAGTTCGGCGAAGTCCTTGGCGGAGAGCACGGCCACCCGCCGTACATCGCGCTGCTGCCGCCGCTCCTGCCGAACCCGCGACACCAGCTTATTTCGGGCCATCGCGACCAGCAATCGAATCAGTTGGTCGGGATTTTCCAGGTCGTATTCGCCGACGGCTGCTCGGACAAAGAAGCTGGCCAGGACGGACTGCGAGACGTCCATTGAATCGAAGACGCGATTCAGGCGAGTGTCTTCGATACGCAGGCGAATGGCACGGCGAATCAGGGGTTCGTAACGGCGAACCAGCTGTTCGGCGGCGGCTTCATCGCCGGAGCGAACCCGGCGCACGAGCACGGAGAAGTCTTTCTGCTGGTTCATCAAATGCCAACGATGATCCGGGTCTTAAAGATCTCTGGGAGAGGGCTTTCGAATCCGCAGTTTTGACATTTTCGGGCGGCTGTGCGTTTTTTCAAGACCGCGGCGATATATCAAATAACCGAACTCTGCACGTGGCCTGCCATTCTAGCATCCGGCCCCGTCGAGTTCATCCAGTCCCATTGAAACTTGCATCCCAGTTCGCTCGTGCAGCAGGAATTCACATGTCGCGAACAGGCAAGCTGTTAGAACGTCGGCGCAGCCGCATCCACCAAAAGCAGGCGAAAGCTCGGTCGAGGTCGCATTCCGCCCACCCTGTAGGGATCACCAGCCGGCTGGCTCGGGTCGAGTTCCTGGAAGATCGGCGGCTGTTGACGGTCGTGCCCTTTGCCACGCTGGCCGGCGACCTGCGCGGCAATTTGACCGACCTGGAGTCGCGGATCGTTGATTCTTTGAATGATTTTGCGACTGGAGACAACTCCAGCCTGCCCTTCGTCGGTGAGCACTTGGGGGAGGCAGCCAAGGCAATTTCCGGTTTCTCGCAACAAGTTTACGACGCCATCTCGGATTTGGGTTCGATCGACGAGCCCGCCCCCTCGGTCCTGCAAAACGCCCTTTTCAACGCTCTGGGTCCGGCCGGCTTGAACCTCTTGCAGGATAGCGGCGGCGACGGCGTCGGCGCCTCCGACATTCAGATCAACGCCACCGGCGGCTCGCTGAGCAGCAACTTCTCTGTCGACATGCACCTGCACGGCACCGTCGCCGGTCCTAGCTCGCCGCTCAACTTTGACACGGGCTTACCAGGACTGCCACTGAAGATCGAAACGGACGGCCAGATCGGGATCTCGGTCATTTACGATTTTGAGCTGGCGTTCTCCTACGATGCAGCGATGCATAGCATTTCTTTGGACGACTCAAAACGCCTGGGCGGTACGGACGATCAGATTGCCTTCGGGGTCAGTGTTGGGCTGCAGAATTTCTCCGCCACGGCCACGATGGGCTTCGTGCAAGGTTCACTTACGGCACTGCCTGGCGAGACGAATGCCCTGACGCTCGCGGTGGGCCTTAACAATCTGAATAGCGTCCCGGACGTCAAGCTTAGCGGTACGGCCGCGGCCAATCTGCAGCTCAACGGCAGCTTTGCCGGCACCGAAGGCGACTTTCCCGGTATCGATGCCGACCTGCATTTGAACTGGTCGATCGACAGCGAAAACCCCAGTGCCGCACCGCCGGAGGTCTCGATTGACGATGTGTACCTTGACCTGGGAAAGTTCCTGAGCAACGTGGTCAAGCCGGTCTTCGAGAAGATCCAGATCTTCACGCAGCCGCTCGCCCCAATTCTGGAAGTGTTGGGCTATCCCCTGCCGGGCCTTAGCGATTTGAGCCATCTGGCCGGCGGCGATGACGTGGACCTGTTGGATCTCGGCGGCGTGGCCGCCTTGGTGACCGGATTCGGACCGCTGTACGACCTGGTTCACAAGGTCCTCAATGTCATTGATCAGCTCAATAGTTTTGACGTTGGCGACACCGTCCGCATGAAGTTGGGTGGATTCGACCTGGCGGACTTCGATCTGCGGAATGTTGCCTCGGCGGCCGATCCGACCAATCTCAACGTCCGCAACCTGACCGACCTGTCGCCCAGCAACCTGGTAGGTATCGCCCAGTCTCTCGCCGAGAACATCGATCAACTGCCACTCTCGGATGAAGACAAGGAACTGGTCAAAGGCTTCGCCGAACAACTCAACAACGGGTTCAGCATTCAGTTCCCGATTCTCGAACATCCCGAATTGGCGGTCTTCCCGCTGCTATTGGGTCGCGATTCCGACCTGTTCACGCTCGATGCCGAGATGCACGTCACGGCCGAGGGATCGGTTGCCACTGGCTATTCCTTCTTTGGCGTCGGCATCGACTTCGGCGGCGAAGTGGAGATCGACACCAAGTTCAAGTTTGCCTACGACACGTTCGGTCTGCGATCGTTGATCACCGACCTGGCCAACGGAAACACTTCGGCCGAGACGGTCGCCCAGGATGTTGTCGCCGGCTTCTATGTGGCCGATGATTCCTACTTCAAGCTCGCCGGCGACATCTATGCGGGCGCCGGAGCCTCGGTGGGCGTGTTCAGTGCCGTGGTCGGTGGCTTCATCTCCACAGCGAACAGCGGCAACGATCCCGTCTCGGTTACGATCAACGATCCGAACCAGGACGGCAAGCTGCGGTTTGCCGAGTTCGATGAAGACGCGATCGACCTGGCCGGAAAGTTTTCCGCAGCACTTGGTATCGAAGTCCGCGTCGGCTTCGAAGTCTTCAACAAATTTGTCGGCGTGAAGAAACGATTTGACATCGCCCAGAAGGTCCTCGTCGACTTCGACAACGATTTCAGCAACAACCCCGATGCCCCCATTCTTGCATCACAGCCCGACGTAACCGGAAACATTCAGCTGTACGTCGGCTCACTGGCTGGCCAGCGGCAAAACGTCGATCAGACGAACGGCAACGAGCGCCTGCGAATCCAGCACGTGGAGACAACCGCCAACGGAGAGACGATCGACATTTCCCTCCGCCAGTCGATCGCCGGAATCGAGTACGACGCCACGCAGCGAATCTACGGGGTGCACTCCATCACCGGAATCGGCGACCAGGGCGATCTGACGATCGACGTCTATGGGGGCGTTACTTCGGACGTGCATTTCGAAGGTGGACTAGGACACGCGGACTTCATTGATGACGGCTCGGGGGCGGCATACCTCGAAGCCGGCGACCTCGACAGCTACCTGGCCGGCGGTGATGGCAACAATACGCTGATCGGTCTGGGTGGAAACGACACGATTTCGCTCGGCCACGCTGGCAACTCCGTGCAAGGGAGTGGTGGAAACAACACCATCATTGTCAACGCTCCGCTAACACAAGGGGGCACCGTTTCGGGCGGCGACACGACGGAAAACCAGCTCGTGGTCATCACTGGCGACTACACGACCGGCGTCGACCTGCTCCCCGACTCTCCGGGGGCGATTCGCCTGTCCTACAACGAGCTGTCCGGCGGCCCGTATCCAAACCTCATTCTGACACACTTCAACACCGTGTCCCTGACTGCCCAGGATCGGCAGACGAATCTCCACATCGGCGATCTATCCGGCGCCGGAGTTCAAACCGTCTTCGTCAACGTGCCGGTACTTGGAAACGGCGGCCGCACGATCCAACTAGACACGCGGGATCAACTGGGCTTGAGCGATATCTCGCTCGAGCCATTCGACCACAACTACTCGACGGCCGAAGGTGGGACAGTACTCGATCACGCGATGGTGATGACAAACGCCACGACCGGCGTAACGACGTACCTGATGGGAATCGCGCCGGACGACGTTACCACCATCGTACAGCACGGAGGCACTGCCACGGTCGGGCCGCTGGCGAACGACAACGGCACTGTGGTGTTCGACACCTCGACTCGTCCGCCAGGTCAGAGCGAACACGTCTACATGCAGACGCCCGCGCTAGACGCCGGCAATCACATCGCCACCAGCGATGGCGCTGGTGGCGAGTTCGTGCTCGATGCAGACCTCTATCCGACGATTGTCTTTAGCGGATTGACTTCGATCGATCTGCTTCAGCTCAAGGTCTCGGCTCCGCTGCTACCCAGCGGCGTGAATACCGTGTTTCTGGACGCCTCGAATCTTGCGGGGCAGCTCGACGTCCAACTGCTGGGTACGGGTGCCTTGAACGAGGTCACCATCTCGGAGCTTGCGCTCGGTGCCGTGATTGACGTCGACGGACTCGATTCCAACAGCAAGCTGGCTTACGGCACCGGCAAGCTGGCGGACATTCGCGGCAACGTCTCAGCCCATAACGTCGAGCTGACGGTGAACGACGAGACGGCGGTCATTCCAAGTTTCCTGGTGATCGGTGCGACCGAGTTGCAACGGCGCGCAATCCCGGATGATGGCGCGCGACCTGTTTTCACCTACGAGGGTCTGCGTGGGATACTGACCGTCCATGCCGGCCCAAGCGACCGTGTGGGACTCGATCAGACGCCGGCGGGAATCGATCGGGTCGACTTTACGAATCCTTCGCTCAGCCAGCAGGACCCGTTGTATGTTACCGCCGCCTCGGCGGATCTCACGCTGACGGGCAATTGGTCGCTGTACCTGGGCCGGCACATGGACCCCGCGGGCAATGTCTCGCGAACCAGCCATTTGACGCCGATCGGCGTGTACATCGGAATGGCGTACGAGGGTGACGGCCACACTGAGATCGTGCTCGACGCGGCGCTCGACCCGGTCGGCGCTCTCTACAAGATCTATGGCACGGGAATCAACATCGAGAATAAGACGGTTGGTCTTAAGGTCTTTGCGCATGGCTTGGGATTGAACGACGACGTCAAGTTGTACCTGACCGGAGCGACAGTCGATATCACGTTGCCGTTTTTGGGCTCCGCCACCTACACGGTCGACGGCAACGATCGCTTTGCTGGCGCCAACCCGATCGGTTCCAACGAGATCGACGTCGAAGTGCCAATCGGCGGCGCGACGCTTAATCCCGTGGGGCAATACGATAGCCTCTTGCAGTCCTCGGTCCCGGTCTACGTTCTCGGGTCGATGCCGCAGGATAAGCTGAATGTTTCCATCGCCACGAGCACGATGCTCAGCCCAACTCATGCCAGCCCTGGATATGTGTTCGGGTATGGAACCGATTTTTTGTTTGCCGACGCGTACTACTACGCGCCCGGGCCTCAGAATGCCTGGGCCTTGCCCGGCAATGTTCCGTTTTACGGTGGCACCACGAATCTAGCGGGAACTTATGAAAGCCTGTTCCCGGAGTTCACAACGGGCGGGATGCCTTATGGCTTCTACACCGGCAAAACTGCGGGTGGGCTCAGTTATCAACAGGTTTATCTCGACCCAACCTCTAATTACGTTCCGCCGTTGCCGACCAGCGCCAGCGCAGACGCGCGCTTTTATCTACTGAACCAGACGTCGGTGGATAGTCAGTTCCAGTTGAATGCTTCGCAGCTTCGCGGGCAGCTCAACGTCAATGTTCACGACCCTGACTATCAGGAGGCCAACCACCTCGCCAGCTTCTTCGATCAATTGACCCAGTACGCTTATGACTTAAGCAACACCTCTGGGTTTGGCTATGTCAACGTGACGACGCCTGCGCCGAAATACAACGTGGCCTTCGGCCAAACTTACGTAAATCTGACACATGTCGGGCCAGAGACGACCGCCAACGTCACCGGCGTGAATCCCTTGAAGCAGGATTCCAATACACCCCTCTATCTGAAGAATCAGTTTGGCGCGGTGTATGCCGCGATCACGGATCCGCGCGTCTACGTGAATGTGGGTGGCGGAGACCTGTCGAACATCAATGGCAACGTCGCCGTGAATCTGGCAGAGGTTACGCTCGACGGACGAAACGGAACCGATTCTCAAATCCTGCAGCTCGACGGCTCGTCGTTCAGTGGCTGGGGAACGGGAGCTCCGGGAGCGACGGCCGCGGCTACGCTCGGCACGCTGTTCGGTACGCTCACAATCTATGGCGGCGCGGCGGATTCGTTCTCGATTCTGAACACGCCGGCCGGTGCCACGGCCGTCTCGATTGTCAATAACGGACCACCCGCGCCGCTAGCCATGAGCATGGCGATCGTGGCCGACGAAGAGCCTGTGGCCGAGAGCGTGGCCGAGCCAGCCGTAACTCCGACGGTTTACGTCGCGGGGAAACGCGTGAACCAGACGCTGAGTGTCAATGGCAACTTCGAGTTGTACGTCGGCCGCCGCTTGAATCTCGATGGCAGCGTCGACCTGCTCACGGACATCAGCCCGTTCACAAATACAACCAACACCTTCTCGAATACTGATCTCCAAACTATTACCTACAACTTCACTGGCCAGGGACTCGGCACACTTGTTTACGACGTCTCGTCGTACGTGGCCTTCGGACCGAATCTTCGGGTTCAGCCCGACGCAGCCTACCCAGGCAAGGGAGAGTTGGGCTTCGCGTTTGGAAGCAATACGTATAACAAGCTAGTGTATTCGCCGAACACCGACCTGCAAATCTCCGGTGCCCAGCGTGCCAGCCTGTTCGTCGACAACACGACGACGGCTACGCTTCATTACTTTGCCACGACGCCGCCGGCTCAATACGAGATTGTCGACAACATTCAGATCTCGTCTGCAAATGGGCCGGTATACATCACGGGTCGCGGTAACCACACGCTCGTCCAGTTGCTTCCCAGCCAGTTTTCGGCGAACGATCTTCGCAACACGATTTTGGCCGACGTGTACGTGCAAAACGCGGCGATGTGGATCGTGCCTGACACTTCGACGAGCCCACTGCCCGCGGCGCCAAACGATGTTGTGCTCACAGCAAGCACACTCACTGGGCTGACGGGCGCGACCGTCCATTTCGATCAATTAGCCGACCTGGTTTACACCAACTTCAGCAACGCGGGGCCCGGACTGGACATTGGTTTGCCGCGCAATGGCGCAAGCTCGCTGACCATCGTCGACACGCCCCCCGGCGTCACGACCCATTTCACGACGGTGGATAACGTCCCGATCGGGACGGTCGACATCCAAGGCACGACGGTGCTCTGGCGTTTTCCGCCACAGTGGTGTCCCCGAAGTCGCTTCAACTGAGCGATTTGAACCGGCGCGAGTTCCGCGCCGCGTCAGTTCATATTGGTAACGGCACCTTACAGGCGATCCAAGGCAATGTCTATTTCGCCTCGTTCTCCTACATCGTGCCCGGTGGTACGACGTTCGACAATCACCTGGATGTCGCGCGCGACATACGGCTGGGGGGCGACGCGACGGACACGGCGGACAATTGGGAGGGTCTGGCACCCGCGAGGTTTTATGTCAGCGCGTCGATGGATGCTTCGCTGACGATCCTTGGAAGTCCGGCAAGCCACTATCAGATCAATCAGGCGCCGAAAGACATGGTGCTGATGGCCGGCGAAGGCACGACCGTGCAAATCCTGGATAACACCGCGCCCAGCGGCGGTGGCAGCCTGAGCAATGGCATGTCGATTTTTGGCGCCCAGCAAGTGACTCTCAACTGGCCCCAAAATCTCAGCAACGTGCAGGGCTCGTCGATCTATGTAAACCCGAGCCCGGACCGCCCGAATGAGATCACGGAACTGATCGCCGATTTCAGCTTCTATGCTGAAGAAATGAATGTGGACAATGCCGGTGGTGGACAAGGCTATATCTGGAAGGGCTTTTCAACTTCCAAGACGAAGCTGGTCACCTTCCAGGGTAACACCACGAACCTCACCCTGTACGGCCTGAATCAGGATTGGGGTGTTGACCCGCAAAACTACCCCATCCATGTCGTCGACACGGTCGCTCATACAACCGGCATCAATCCCGGCAACCGTATGGTCGACGTGCGCGGAACCACCCAGCCGCTTTCGATCGAGTACGACGGCCAGGCGCCCATCGTGATTGGCGATGCCGGAAACATGCAGTCGATTTTTGGTAGTGTCACGGTCAACGTTCATGATGCGGCACTGCCGAATGTCCCCGTTCAACTCAATGACTCGGCTAACGCAAGCGCCCGCAATGTCGTGTTGGGGCAAACCTCGCCAGCCGATTGGACCGTGAGTGGCCTCGCCCCGGCGAGCATTCAGGTCAACGGAACGCGCGCTCTACTATCTGTCATGGGCGGCAGCGGCGGTAGCGCGCTGGTAGGACCTAACTCGCCCACGATCTGGGAAATCACTTCCACAGGTGGTGGAACCGTGAACTCGACACTCACGTTCTCCGGAATACGAAATTTGACCGGAGGAACCGCAAACGACGACTTCTATTTCCGCACGAACGGCCAACTGGCAGGAAATCTCGACGGCGGGGATGGCACGGACACAGTCCACTACATCTCGGTCCTCAACGGTTCCGAGACCATCGATCTTGATGCCGGCATCCTGCCGCTCGTCGGCGGCTTGGCCTCGAACATTGAGTTTGTTGATGTCGTGATGCCCTTGGCAGTGGAGAATCCCGGTACTCAACTCGCTCGCATTGGCCAACCGATCACGCCGCTGCAAATTGTCGCGACCGGCGGGCTGTCCCCCAAAGCCTATTCCGCCGCGGGGCTGCCGACGGGCCTCACGATCGACCCCAGTACGGGAATCATCTCTGGCACGCCCAGCGGTTCGATCGCGCCTGGCACCAACTTCAACGTGAACGTCACAGTCAGCGATAGCACCGGCAGCCAGAACGTGGCGTTCACCTGGACCGTGCAAGACCTGTGGTCCATTGTGAACCCCGGGAACCAATTCACTCCCGAAGGCGTGCCAATCAACCTGCAGATCCAGGTCGACAATCCCACGAATATTCCGCTGCGGTTTGTCGCCAACGGGTTGCCGTCCTACCTGAGCATTAACTCGCAGACGGGTTTGATCAGCGGTTCGATCTATTTCTATATCCAGGTGTACGGACCAAACGCGACTTTCAACCCAACCATCTTCGCCTACAACGACGCAACCGGGCAGTACAAAACGGTTACCTTTACCTGGAAGCTACAGCAGGGTTTTCAGCTCTCCTCCACGTTGCCTCACAGCTACGCCGGCCAGACCGTCGACTTGCCGCTGCTAACCAATCCCTACAATCACACCATCACCGTCGCGGCCACCGGCCTTCCGACGGGGCTGTCAATCGATTCGCAAGGGCACATCATCGGCACGATTGATGACTCCGCATTTAGCGATCAGCCCTACGAAGTGCATCTCACGGGTTTCGATCAAACCATCAACTACACGGCCACCCAAACGGTTCTGTGGACCATCTCCCCTGCTGTCTCCGTGTCGGTGTCCTCGCCCGTAACCAGCTATGCGGGAACGAGTGTCAATTTCAATGTGTACGTGAGTAACCCACTGGGCCATCAGATCTCGGTGCAGGCGACCAATTTGCCGCCGGGCATTTCGATCGATCAGTTGGGGGCGATTACCGGTACCATCGATGCCGGAGCGACGAATTCTCCCTACCTGGTGACTGTCACCGTCACCGACGTGACGGCCGGACGGTCGGTCGACGCGACCATCGATTGGACTGTCTTGCCACCGATCTCGCTCGACGACCTGAATGCCAACACGCCCGCCGGCACTCCGATCCTGGAGGGAGTCCTCGATCCGATGGCGGGGCTTTATCCCGCCCAGCTCACTTCGGTCACCTATCCCTCGTCTCCGAACGGGGCTGCGTCGATCTATTTCATCGCCCAGCAGCTCTGGGTTTTGGAAAATGGCCAAACCCGTGTAGTTGAGAGCATCGATCCTGTCTACGCGACGATCGACTATCCGCAGCAAGTGTGGGCGATTCCGGGACGCGGCGTCGTCTTCTTCGACAACTACTCTCGCGCCTGGTTTGCCGATCAGGCCGGAGCGCGGGTGATCGCAGAAGGCCCAGTGTACTATAACAACTCGGAAGCCCCCGTCGTCCTTGGCGACTCGTTGTACTTCATCGCGTACGACTCGAATTTCAATGCCGGCGTCGTGCACGTCGATTTCAGCACGGGCACGCCCCAGATTGGTTGGCTCAGCACCGCTGGTCTCAATTCAATCGCAAGTATTCGCGCCTTCGGCGGTGGGTTAGTCTACCAAGCCACCGTCGACGGAGACTCGAATCGGTCCGCCGTCTGGCACGACCTGCAAAGCGACCAGTTCCACGTGATCGGTTCGGCGTCAAGCTTCAACGACTTCACGGTTGCGCCAGCCGAGGACGGGTCACAAAACCTGTTCACCCTCGCCCAATCGGACTGGAACCAACCTATCGAGCTCCGCGCCATCAATAGCGCTGCACTCTCCGCGGCAGATCCGCAGTTTGAGTCCTTGGCAACCTTCAGCGCAGGGGCCAGCGTCGGCACCGGTTACTATCCGGCTCAGTCGATCCCCGTGACCGACAATCAGATCAGCTTCAGCGTCACGACCTACGACAGCGAAACGGGCCAATACAGCACCCAGTTCTGGACGTCCGATGGCACGGCCGCCGGTACCTCGGCGGTCAGCAGCTTCATGGTTGGCCAAGCCCAAGTCGACAATCAGACTGTCTTCGACCGTAGCGTCTATTTCTTCTATCAGTTCTATCCGTCCGAAGTCACGGAAAGTACGGTTATCTCACAGCTCTGGAAGTTCGACCCCGCTGGCGGCGAACTATCGCTGGTTCACGACTTCACGGGTCCAGACAACTACGAGCAGCGACCTGGAGCGCTCGTTGCCGCGGGTGAGTTCCTCTACTTCTCAGCTTCCAACGGTCTGCCTGGACAAGCCGGCCTGTGGCGCTTCAAGGCCGGAGACGCAGCACCCTCACTCGTGCCGTCTAAGGTTGGCAACGCCTATGCTAATCCTGATCCAAGCGGCGGCCTGATCGTTGGTGACCGGTTCTATTTCTCGGCGGCCAGCGTGGCGTTGCCGGATCGGTACGGCAATTTCTCCCGCCAACTGTGGTCCGTCGGTGCACCGGAAGTAGTGCACGTTCCTGGCGATTTTGACGGCGACGGCATGGTCAATGCCAGCGACATCAATTCGATCTGGGGACTTGTTCAATCCGGCGACCCGAGTGCCGATCTGAATCATGATGGCATCGTGAACCAGGCCGACATTGATTATTTAATCCATACGATCCTGAACACGGAGTATGGCGACGCGAACCTCGACGGACTCGTGGATGCCGCCGATCTAGCGGAGACGCGAAAGCACATCGGTCAGGTGTTCGGTAGTCCAAACTGGGCTGAAGCTGATTTCAACGGTGACGGGCGCACCGACGCCGCGGACCTGGCCATCGTGCGAACTCACACTGGGTTCTCCTCCCTGTCCCCCGCTTCTTCAGCGAGCGCCATCCCGGCCAGCCCGCCGGCGCCCGATCCGCCGGTCGTGGCTCAACCGATCGTGGCTGAACCGATCGTGGCTGAACCGATCGTGGCTGAACCAATCGTGGCTGAACCAATCGTGGCTGAACCAATCGTGGCTGAACCAATCGTGGCTGAACCAATCGTGGCTGAACCGATCGTGGCGCTCCCGAAGAATGCAAACCAGGCGTCAGCAGCCGCGACACAACTCGCGCTAGTCGTTCAGCAACTGAAACGAAACGATTTACAGCCGGTTTTCTCGTGGCTGGCCGCCGACCTGGACGACCTGACAGAGCTCATCGCCAAGGCCACAGTTAGCCGCCGGCGCCGATCGCTGATTTAAGTCGAATAGCACTTCGTGACAATTGATACCGAACGAGACAACTATGAAGTCCATCCGCAACTCACTGGCGATCATGCTTTGCTGGCTGTTTGCGCCGTTGCCGCTCACTGCGGCGGGAGCGACGATGTCGATTGTGCCCAGCTATGTTCAGAGTTTCGACGCCGCGTTGAACTCCATTGGTGAGCTCGCGGACGATGGCGCGGCAACTCCGGTGGGTGGCTATCTGCAATACGAGTTTCGTCTGAGCGTGAACGACCTCGCTGCCGACGAAGACTTTTGGACCGCGATTTTCGACGTGCAGCTCGCACCCGGATTGGAAAACGGCTCCGGTTGGCTCGATCCAGGCGTTGCCCAAACGAATGGGTACTATCCGGCGTCCCCATCGCTGGCCATGTACGACAGCAACGGAGCAACGTCCGGGGGGATCCAAGCGCATTGGCAATTCGGAAATGCCGACTTTGGGTCGGACGCCACTGACCTGAAAAGCATCATCGTGGAAGCGTCCCCCCAAGAGGCCGCGAATCGTCAATACGGTGAAGCGGTCCGTCCCGGCCAGGGCGCTGCCAACGCGCTTGGCTTTCCGACCTTGCTGGGCACCGTCCTGGTGCGCCGCACGGAAATGATTCCTAGCTCCGTCGCGATCGTGCCCATCGCAGGGAGCGCCTGGGGCATCTATACACTCAACGAATTTGGGGACGGTATTCCAACGTCGCAGGCCCCCGCCAGCTTTCCGACGAGCACGATCCAGTTGAACGTTCCAGAACCCGCAACGTTCGGCCTGGCCCTTAGCGCCCTGGTGGCCGGACTACTCTTCTGCCGGCGCCGTGCTGGCCTCTGCTCGTAGGCCGCGCGTTTCTCGGCCGGCAACGGAGCACGCGGCGCCGATACTGGACCATTGTGGCAGCGAATGCCAGTCGGTGTCCCCGGTCCCGCAGAATCCAGCCCTTTTGCATTGCTGGACCGGCCTTGGAGACCCAGTCCCCGAGAGGGAGCGTATTTTCAAGTCCTGCTTCCCGCATGATCTCTCACCCTTCAAGTCCACTGTCGCGATCGGTCGGGGTCGTAGGCGGACACTTTCGAACGGCGTCGCTTACTGGCACTTTTCGTCGTCAACGCTCCAGCCCCTTTGCAGCCCTCCTAACCCCAGCCGGAAACGTGATTCTGAATCATGTGCCCACCAAGTCCTGAATCCGACGGAGGCTCGCGACCGCTTGACAAAGTGTCAAGCGCACAGGATTTTACCGGCCAGCAGCGTCGAGATAGCGCCATCGGCGTGAGACGCTAAGTCGTCAAGTGCAACGCGCTTCGGACTCGCCAAACGGCGCCAGACGACATGCACGCCCTTGGCGCAACGCAGAGTCCGCGAGGAAGAAATCAGCCACACGGAGGCTGGTTAGTGGAACTAGCAACGGATAGGTATTTGTCGTAACTCTAGTCGGGGCAACTGGACGGCTATTGAACTTTTTTCGAATGCCCTCAAGACATGGCCCAACAGCTTAATCCATTCCGGACAACGAGTTCTGGGGGAATCCGACGCGGTGGCTGGCCGCCAGCAGCGATGACCAGAGGCGTGAGCCAGCAGGTAGGTCGGATACTTGCGTGTTCTTGGCCCAGGTCGGTCCGTCATTGGTCACGAACGCGGCCCGTCCCAGGTCGCTAATCGCCATCAAAGGTGACTACACGTCTCGCAGCGGTCGATGCTTTCCACCTCTGCGCCGCGCCACAATTTCGAAGTGCGGCCGGACGATGTACCCGCCGCGGCATTGAGCGCCCTCGAATAACGGTCGGTCCGGCCGACCGAAGCACTCAAACGCGCGGCAGAAGGCGTTGCCATTCGAGAACCTGCTGTCTTGTGAGCCAGGACTTTGAATGCCGCATCCCTTACCTGCGCCAGTTGCCACCTCTTCGGAACGGCATGTCGGCCGGATCTTGGATCAACCAAGGTACTATAGCTCGCCTCGTAAGTCGTGCGATTTTTCGCACAACCGGTCGTCGCCCAGGCGATCGACGCTCTGCACAAACACCCTTATGATAATCTGTTCGAACAGCCCCGCTACTCACGCAGACTTACTCTTCATGCCGCGCAAGAAAACGTCCGCTTCACGCCTGGACCAGCCACACGCCGTTGCAGCGATTCCCCATGCAGCCGCCTGGGCCAAGCTCACGTGGGACGATCTCGACCAGGCTTTCGGCAGCCGCAGCGTTCAACGCGGGCGCTCATACCAGCGGAGCGGCCAAGTGAGAAACTTGGCCGTTTCCAGCGATGGTCGGCTGCTTGCGGCAGTCCAGGGGACGCGCCGTTACGTCACTTCGGCGCATCTCGAAGCGAAGAAGAAGTCTCGCGGCCAAATCGTAGGAATCTGCACCTGCCCGGTTGGCAGTCAGTGCAAGCACGCGGTCGCCGTGATCGCCGAGTATCTTGCTCAAATTGCCGACGGTAAGTCGCCCCCCGCGGCCGCGGCCGACGATTCCCGTTGGGCTCGTCTCGCGGAGTCCTCGGCTGACGAGTACGAAGAGGAAGAACAGTTTTACGACGACGAGACCGACGACTACTGGGACGAGGATGATGAAGACTCGTCGCGGTCTGCCCGAATCTCATCCATGAGAACTTCTCGCCGAGGCACACGTAGTCCCGGCGGGAAATCCAAGAGCCCCAACTCCACGGCCAAAACGCCCCGTCGTTCGCGCGCCGAATGGGACGCCCTCATCCAGGCCGACATTGAGAAGAAGTCCGCCGCCGAATTGGCGAAATGTGTAGTTGAGCTCGTCAATCGCTTTCCCGAGATCCGCCAGGAGTTCCAGGAACGCATCCTCCTCGGCGAAGGGGACGCTGCCCGGCTGATTGGCGAGGCTCGCAAGGAGCTCCGCTCAGTCACGTCCGAAATTGGCTGGCAGAACCATTGGCAGCACGACGGCCACACGCCTGACTACAGCCGGCTCAAACACCGCTTTGAACGCCTTGCCGAACTCGGTCATGCCGACGCGGTCGTCGAATTGGGCCGAGAACTCTTCGAGCGTGGCATGAGCCAAGTCGGTCAGTCGCATGACGAAGGCGAGACCGGCATGGCCTTGGCTGAGTGCTTCCCCGTCGTCTTCGCCGCCGTCGCTGTTTCGTCGCTGTCGCCGGCCGAGAAGATTCTCTACGCGATCGACGCTTGCGAGCTCGACCAGTGGGATTACATCGGTGAGTCGGCCGCAAGTATTCTCGACGCGCGATGGTCGAGTGCCGACTGGTCCGCGGTCGCCGACACGCTGGCCGCCCGACTCGATCCCTCGTCGAAGGAGCATAAGAACGCTGAAGACAGCAGGAATGTGGGCGATGGTCTCGATGGTTGGAGCCGCAATTATCGCCGCGACTCGCTCAGCGATTGGCTCGTTCACTCCCTCGAACAGGCGGGCCGAGACGACGAGGTCCTCCCGCTTTACGAAGCGGAGGTCCGACGCACCGGCAGTTACGAACGGCTGGTCAATCACTTGATGCAGCTCAAGCGTTTCGACGACGCCGAGCACTGGGCCCGGGAGGGGATTGAACATACCTACGAGAAACTCCCGGGCATCGCTTCCCATCTGGCCGATAAGCTTGTCGATCTGGCCCGCAGCCGCAAGCAATGGGACGTCGTTGCGGCACGAGCCGCGTGCGAGTTCTTTCGCAATCCCAATGTCAAGTCGTTCCAGGATCTGGTGGGCGCCGCCGAGAAGGCCAAATGCGGAACCTCGGTGCGCCGCCGCGCCGAACAGTTCCTGGAAACGGGAATTGCCCCCATCCGTTGCCAGACCGCGCCTGCCCAAGCGGCAACGTCGGCGTTGAAGAAGAAACGAGCAAGATCCGCGAAGCAGGGGTTCGCTGCGCCTTCGACGTCGCCAACTCTTCGGTTCATCTGCGAAGACGGCTGGCCGTTACCGCTACCCGACTACCTCGCCGCCGCCTTCCTTCGCCCGCCTAGTCCCTATGATCGCCAGCGGAAGTACCTCGACGTTCTTGTCGACCTCGCTATCGCTGAGAAAAGACCAGATCAAGCGCTCCGGTGGTTCGACACGATTGTCGCCAACGATAAGTCGAGGTCAGGTGGTGCCTCCCGAGCGATGGCTTGGAACTCCGCTGCGGGGCTCGCCTCTCGCGTCGCGGCCGCCGTGGCCAAGTCTCATCCCGAGCGAGCGTTAGAGGTTTACCACCTTGAGCTCGAAGCGCATCTCCCGCAAGCCAATCAAGGCGCCTACGAGTCCGTCGCCACCTGCCTCCGCAAGATGCGGCCGATCATGCAGTCGCTCGATCGCGACGACTTCTGGATCGAACTCGTCAAAGATATTCGCGAAAAGTACCGCAACCGACCTCGGTTCATGGAAATTCTCGACAAACTCGAGCGCCGTCCCATCGTCGCCACCCAGAAGCGCCGCCGGTAGCGTCCGCTTTGTTCCGGTCGGGATCAGCCGCGGAGCAGGCCCGATTTGTAACTCACTTCGTGCGATTGCTGGAAGAAATCTGAGTCGCTTGCCGAGAAAGTTCCAGCGAAGTCATGCACCAACGAACTTCTTGCCGAAGAGGGCTGGAGACTTGGGCGGAATCAATGGTCGAGAAGTGATTCAGCCAAGAGTAGCCTGGTTTGGAATACGCGACAGAACGGGCCGGTATTGGCATCCCCTTGCTTTACGACGGATACGTCTACATTGCCAGATGAGATGGCGGCATCTTCACGTGCTTGGATGCCGTTACTGGAGAATGGCTGTATCGTCCGAGATTCCCTGGCGCAAAGGCATTCTGGTTACCACCGAGGGTCGCTGCACGCCGGAAACCGGAAGCAAGTTCATGCACATGAGGGCGTGACCTTTGTTCGCAAGCGTCTGACTACATCCCGCTCCGGTCCGACGCACGCTACCGGTTTTTGAACCACACAAAGTGATGACTGGCTATTGGTTTAGATCAGCGAGCCGCAGAAAACCCACTTGACCGAGCGGCCGATTTGAACCCTGTGTCATCGTTACGTAACTACCGACCCACCAAAGAAAAAAACCCTTCGACATTTTTGCCGAAGGGCCTTCTGTCTCGTCAAAATCGGGGCGACTGGACACGGTTAGAACTTTTTCTGGCCGGCGTCCGAGGCTGGTCGACATCCCTTCTTCATATCAGCCAAAGACTTGTGCGCCCACAAGACTGATCACCGCTACTTCTAGGTCCTCGGTATTTGGCCGTGGCCCGGCACGCCAGTCGTCCTTTATTTTCCGCCAACGCGACTTGTTCGCCGATCGCCGCCAACCGCGCCATTTGCTTGGACGAGGAATCCATTTTGGGACCATCGCTCTGTCCGCTCATTGTGTACACCATGTTGGATCGCGGGACGAAAACGATGCAGCAACGCGCGGATGACCTCGATGAGGGTATTCGGATTCACCGTACGCGTCGTCATGATAGATCCCATGCACCGAACAAAGCGACCAGCGGCGCGCGTCTTGGAACCCGTTGCGCGGAATCCGCTTGTACAACATGCGTGCCAACGCTTGCTGGGAGTTCTTCCACTGCGAGAGTGCGACAGTCTGACGCCAGCAGGGCGGCAATAGTGGCAATTGAGACGCCAATTTGACAGGGAGATCGGAATCTCCGGCGGCCGAGCAGTGTTCCGCCCCGCGGCTGTCTGAGTCGTTCGCTGCTCAGTCCGTTGCTTCGACGCAGAGATGTCTGGGCGCGTTGCGGCGGTGGAGATTTCGGCCACTACCAAACCGTTGCTAACCATCAAACTGGCGCCGTCAAGAGTCGTGTCGGCAGCTTTGTTGTGCCGGGGGGCCTCGCGATAGTTTTCATTATGCAATGGCACTAGCTTTGCATGGACTCCGTAGGACAAGTGGCAAGACACGCATCAAAGGAGAGTAAGCAAATCAGCAGGAGATCGCGCATGAGCCACACATCCCCAGGCAAATCCACTCGAATCGATCAATCACGACGCGATCAGGCCGTTGATGCCAGCCAGCTAACGCGTCAGCTTATGCTAAAGGCCATGCATGTGTTGGAATCCGCGTTGGCAAAACCGGCTCCGCACCGTGAATCAGCATGGCGTACGGCCGTGGTCAAGGCGCTGGACGTACTGGGCAAGACGATGCAAAGGCAGTCCGCCGACTTGAGCGGCGAAGAGGGCCTGTTGGCGGACATTCTGAATGAGGCCCCCAGGCTTGAGAATCGCGTCCAGCAGTTGCGACGCCAATACGATGACCTGGTCCGTCAGATCGGTTCACTGCGAACGGAGTTCTCGTCGTCGAGCGTGCCCGATGGTTCCTCCGACGTCTCCGACGTTCGCCAACGACTTGCATGGCTGCTGACTGCGTTGCGGCACTTTCAGTCACGGGAGACGGACCTGATCTATGAAGCAATCCAAGTTGACATTGGTGTCGGAGACTAGGAATTGATCCCACGTTGCAGATTGCATTGTGCCAGCGGAACATCGATACAGCGCGGCTAATCAAATGGTCGCAGTCAATTCGGTTCTCAGCCTACTGCGCGCTGCTTCAATGTCGTTCTCGACGTTGCTTTCGTGACGATCCAGTATCCTGCGCGTCGTGCAGCATCAGAGCTTGTCTCTGATGCTTGGGTAGCTTCCACAGAAGCCGTTTCAACCCGTCGCGTTGTTCTTGTGCGGACAATTCGTCCCACATGTCCCCCACATCATCGTCTGGCAGCAACTCCTCCAACGACAATTCCTCGGGCGGTTCCAGCAGAAGTTCCCGCCAATATTGGATATCGTCCAGATCCTCGTTGTCGTCGTTGTCAATGGCTCGTGACCGAGAGGACGACGCGGCAAGCGATACAGGTTCAATCTGCTGACACAGTTCCTGCAAGCGCTGGTGGAGTAGTTCGATCCGCCACACGTCGAGCGATACGTCGTTCGGCCGTTCGCCAAACGATTCGCATGCGCGGACCAGGACATCATCGACCAGGTCGCGCGCGTACCATTCCCCCTTGGGAAGCGTTCCATCGTGCACGAGGATCCGCAGCTCGCGTCGAGCATGGTCGCAAACTTGATCCATCAACGGTAACAACATCGCCACGAAGGCATCCTTTCGCCCGTCTGAGGCATCTTGCGCTAGGTACGGGCCCGCGGCCGACAGCTGTTGACGCCGCCGACGCCGGCGACGATAGAGATGATCTTTTCTTACCTTACTCTTGTGCCGGCGGATCTCACGCGCCAACTCGTCGGCCACCTTGTCGATGCATTCGTGCAACGTCGCACAGGTCTCCTCCGAGACAAGGGTACCGGTGGGCAGGTGCACGACGCCGCGCATCTCCCACTCGTCCCGTGCATCGTGGCGGTACACCGTCAAACGAATGCGGCGCAGCTCAGGGCGGTAGTTTGACATTAGGCGATTTAGCCGGTGCGCCTTCTTTTCCCAGTATGCCTGTGCCTTCCGTTTATCCCGACCGCAATTATTGAATACCCATTGTGTTTTCATCGTACGGTTCCCACCTTGAGCGGCCTGCTGACTTGACATTGCGATAGACAGCAACTGCCGTGCCCGCCGGTTCTTTGCAAAGACTTGCCGTCTTCCAGAGGCGATTGGCGACAATGGCGTGTCATTTTGGCATGTATGGCCAAGCCAAATTGTCACTGCCGGGGTGATACCCTGGGTCGCTGTCGGCCCGATGGCCTTTACAGGTCAGGGTTGGCAGACTGAACGAATTGGAGTCGCAGCCGGCCTCGCTGTCGAGTGTTTGGCACGTCGTTTGGCTCACGGCATCGGTGGTGATGCTGACTTCTGTCGGACTGGCCCTCCCGTTCGTGCTACTCGGGGCAGTCGCCTTCATCGGTCTCATCTTGCACGCGTTCGCGATCTTATTCCACGGGCTAGGAGTGATGTGACCTTCGACGGATTGCTTTGGAGCCAAAGCTGATTCCGAAAGCCTTGCTAGCGTCTCCTCGATTCATCGGAAAGCGGTCTTGATCAGATCGCAGGTGCAACGTAAAAAAATCGATCCTGACCCTGCGGGTCAGCGTGGAACGGACCTCCACGTGGATGCCTCGACAAGGAAGTCGGGCTGGCGACTGCCGCTTGGAACAGCGTCGAAAGTCATTTTATTCGGCGACTGACCTGGATCAGCGGCCTTGGCCGGCGTGTCAGACGACTTCACCGCACCAGAGCGCGTCGATTTGCAGTAAGGCCACAAGTGGCGGCCGACGGCTCGGCGGGAATGGAGGCCCACCCATGCTTGTTCTTTCTCGGGGACGCAACGACAAGGTCGTTTTCCCCACCCTTGGAATTACGGTTGAGATTCTGCGCGTAGTCGGCAACAAGGTGCGATTGGGCATCGAGGCCCCCAAAGATATCGCCGTGTTGCGAGACGAACTTGTCGGCAGCGACTCTACCCGTGCGGCGGACGCAAACCAGGCGGCCAAGAGCGACCGCTTCACACATTCCGTGCGCAACCGGCTGCAGAAGGCCACCCTCGGTCTACGGCTATTGCAGCGGATGTTGGAGGCGGGTCAAGCAGACGACTCTGAGCCGACGATCTTCAAGATCTTCAACGAGCTGAAATCGCTCGAGGAGGAGTTTTGCGGATCAACAGACGCGTCTCTCTCGACAACTGGCGGCAAAGTGCGTCGGGCATTGCTCGTGGAAGACGACGTCAACGAAAGCGAGCTGCTGGCGGGCTATTTGCGTCTCAGCGGCTTTCATGTCGACACGGCAATCGATGGACTACAGGCCATGGTGCATCTGTCCGCAAACGATCGCCCCGATGTCGTCTTGCTGGACATGAAGATGCCCAGATTCGACGGCCGGCAGACCGTCTCAGCGATCCGCCAAAACCCAGACTATCAGTCCCTAAGAATCTTCGCCGTAACGGGAACTGAGCAGGCCGATGCCGAGGTGACGATCGGCCCTCAGGGGGTTGACCGCTGGTTCCGGAAACCGGTTGATCCAGAGCAATTGGTCGACGCAATCCACAACGAGTTCGTGGCTGAAACAACAGCGGCCTGAGAAGCTCACGAACAGGGTCGGCATCGACCGATGCCAGCGGACCGGTCACAGATCGGACATCCACGGACAGGAAAGAAACCGCAAGGAACGGCCCTGAGCGTGCTATTGGGGGCGAGACCAGCAGCGGATATCGCTGCGGCTCTCGCCCCCTACTTCTTGAAGGGCGATCAAGATTATCGGGGCTTGCGTAGCGCGCGCTCTAGATCCTCCGGAGCAACAGGCTTCACAAGGTGCTCATCGAAGCCCGCTGCAAAGACCGCGTCGCGGTCCACCGACCGCCCGTATCCTGTCAGCGCCACGAGGCGAACCGACCGATGCGCCTGATCGGCCCTGATTCTTCTGGCGATTTCGTATCCATCAATCCCGGGAAGATTGATATCAACAAGTGCGACATCGGGCCGCTCCTTAATAATCGCCTCATAGCCTTGCAAGCCGTCGGGAGCTGCGGATACTTCATAGCCATCGATTCGTAGCAGTGACTTGAGTAATTCGCGGCTGTCGGAATTGTCCTCGACGATTAAAACACGGAGGTGGTCAGCCTGAGCAGGCAGGCCGGTATCAGATTCGACCGGTCGCCTTTCCGTCAATGGCAAGCGAACCTCAAATTCGCTCCCTTTGCCGACGCCTTCGCTACGCACAACGACCCGCCCGCCATGCAGCTTAACGATCGTTTGCACCATCGTCAGTCCAATACCCATGCCGGCGTCCGCACTTTCAAGCGTTTTCGGCGCTTGAACGAAGAGATCGAAGATCTTCTCCTGCATCTCGGGGTCGATGCCGACGCCATTGTCCTTCACGTTCAGCACTGCTTCGCCATCTTCTTGACGAATGGAAACGCAAATCTCGCCACAAGCAGGTGTATACTTCGTCGCATTGGCCAACAGATTCTCTTGGACTTGAAGCAACCTCGCGGAATCGCCCACGACGTAGATGGGCTGATCTGGAACGTCCAGCACAAGCTTGTGCTGGGAGCCATCGATCTGAGGCTGCATCACCTGAATCGCCTCGCGCGCTAGCGTGCACAGGTCCACGACTTCTTCTCGAATGTGGATTCTTCCTTGTGTGACCCGCGCGACATCCAACAAATCGTCCAGCAGGCGAGCAATTTGCTTCGACTGGCGCTCGATCGCCGCGCATGCCCGCTGGCGAGCTTCAGCGTCATTGCCAGCGTGGCTAAACAGTCGGGTCGCATTGAGCATGGCTCCCAGGGGATTTCGCAGCTCGTGCGACAACATGGCGAGAAACTGATCCCGACGCCTGGCTGCCTCCCGCGCTTCTGCTTCCGCTTTCTTTTGGGCAGAAATGTCCTTGGCGATGCTCGCGATGCCCGCAGGTTGGTCCGTGTCATCGTGGAGCAGCGAAAACGTCAGCAACACGGGGCTCGAGTTGCCGAACCGATCCGTGCGCGTGGATTCCACATTCCGTACGGAATCGTTGACAACGCATTGTTCGCGCAGAGCAGTCGCTTCCGCCCGGCATTCGGGGGGTACCAGAACGTCGATGCTCTTGTTCAGCAGTTCCGCCCGCGCCCAACCGTAGGCGCGTTCGGCCTCGCGGTTAAGGTCTATGATCCGGCCAGACATGTCCTCGATGATGATGGGATCAGCGCCATCCATGAAAACCTTGGAAACTCGCCGCAATTCCTCCTCGGTCTTCTTGATGCGAGAAATGTCAATCAAGGTGACCACAACGCCCTCGACGCGTCCCTTCGACCGATAGGGCAAAATCCGCAGCAAGAACCATTGGCCGAATCGGTCTTGCACGTCGCGCTCGAAGGGCTCCTCGGTCTCTAGCACATGACTTACGTCGTCCAGGAGGCCGTCGTGAAGGATGTTGTGCGCAAAGCTGTCGATCCGGCGGCCGACATCCTGGGGCAGTAGCTGAAACGCGTGGGCGATCTTGGGCGTAAATTTGCGGATCAGGAGATCGCGATCCAGGAAGATCGTCCCCACATCCGTGCTGCGGAGCAGGTTGTCCATATCATCGGTCAACTCTGTCAGCTCGGTGATCTTTCGCTGGTATTCCGCGTTGACCGTGTAGAGTTCTTCGTTGACCGAATGCAGCTCCTCATTGGTGCTCTGCAATTCCTCGTTCGACGCAACCAGCTCTTCGTTGGTCGCTTGGAGCTCCTCATTGGTCGTCTCCATCTCCTCGACGGTTGCTTGCAGGTTTTCCTTCGTATAACGAAGCTCTTCTTCCAACTCGCCAACGCGCTTGTGTGATGCTGCATCGACGTCAAGTTGGCTGACGGACTGCGCCGGCTGCTGTGACCGGACTTCCGGTTCGAGAGAGATAAGGAAGTACGTATCGTCCGATGTCCGAATGGGAAGCGGACGAACGCAGACCTTGAGCCTTTCATCACTGCCCGTCTGGCGGGCAACGCCGCCGTACGCGATGGCAACGTTTTCTTTCATGGCCCGTTGCAGGGCGCCCGAGATGGCCAGCCGTAAATCATGGTCGAGCATATCCAGCAGGTCTTGTGATGGCCTGCCATCAGGAACCGACAGAAATCTTCCCGCGCCTGAAAACGTGTGGAGCAATTCACGCTGGGCATTCACAAGGAAGCTCGGCGGCACATACGCTCCCAATAGCTCGTCATAGGCTTTGACAAGATTCGGCTCCGGATAAACCGGCTTTGATGTGCGAAGCCCGGCACTCACAGCCTGCATCTGTGGCAAGAGCGGCGACAACGGCAGCCGCATGTCTGTCGGCAGGCGTACATCGCGGCGTTTGTGGTAGATTTTCCAATGACTATCAAGCGTTTCGAACTCGTCGGAAATATCCCCCGGGCTCTCGCTGGGCCCGAGAACCAAGGCACCCCGCGTCTTAAGGCCGAAGTGGAATAGCGACAGAGCCTTATTTTGTGCGTGGGGCTGCAGATAGATCAGCAGGTTTCGACAACTAATCAGGTCTAGCTTCGTAAATGGGGCATCTTTGATCACGTTGTGCGGCGCGAAAACGATCATTTTTCGGAGGTCTTGTGAAACCTGATATCCCGACATCTGCTTGGTAAAGTTACGATCGAGGCGTTCACGCGAGACCTCCGTCAGCGCGTCCTCCTGGTAGACACCAGCGCTCGCAAATTCGAGGCTTGCGCGATGCACGTCCGTGGCAAAGATTTTTACGTTTACTGGGCGACCGGCGGCCGTAAGCGCCTCATGAATCAAGATCGCCAACGAATAGGCTTCTTCTCCGGTCGCGCATCCGGCGACCCACGCGCGAATCTCATCGTCAACGGGAACACTGGCGAGGATGTCGGGAATCACTTCCTGCGCAAGCCGCTCAAATAGGCCTGGGTCGCGGAAGAAGCGTGTCACGCCAATCAGGAGATCCTTGTACAACGAATTCAATTCGCGCGGATCGGCTCGCAGCTGCTTGACGTATTCCGCCAGATCGTCTGATCGGTTCAGTTGTAGGCGCCGATCGATGCGGCGAAGGACTGTATTCGGTTTGTAGTGAGAAAAGTCGATGCCGTATTCGCCGCGCAGCAGGCCATAGACGGCATTCATGTCTGTTTCTGACGTGATGTTGTCCGACGTGTCTCCTCCTTTCCGACCGTGCACCGGGTGTTGGATATAGTTGAGGAGCGCTTTGGACATCGCCGCCGGGGCCAGCATGAGGTCGACGACTCCCGTTTCAACCGCACTGCGCGGCATCCCGTCAAACTTGGCCGTCTCCTCGTTCTGGACAATCACCAAGCCGCCAGCTTCATGGATTGCCCGGACGCCACGGGAGCCGTCGCTGCCAGTGCCGGAGAGAACGACAGCGATGGCTCGTTGGCCCATATCTTGAGCCAGCGAACGAAAGAACGTATCAATCGGCAAGCTCAAGCCGGTCGACGGATCTTTGTCGGTCAGCAACAGCCGCCCGCCTGCTATGATCATTTCCTTCTTGGGCGGAATGAGATAGATGGCATTTGGCTCGACCGCCATTCCGTCTTCAACCCGATGAATCGCCAGCTCGGTGTGCCGCGAAAGCAGCTCGTCCATTAGGCTCTTGAAATCGGGCGAAAGGTGCTGGACCACCACGAACGCCATGCCGGAATCCGGCGGAATGTGTTCGAAAAATTGCTCCAGTGCCTCTAGGCCCCCGGCCGACGCGCCAACGCCCACGACATAGTAACTCGCTGGAGCCACTGCTTGAGCATCAATCGAGGAGGTCAGCTGAGCGGCAGCGTGATCCGCTTTGCGCGCGTCGTCACGAGGCACGGAGTTCTGCAACAGTTCGTCCATGATCGCTGCCCTCGGCAGAGGTGAGTCGGACTCCTTCGTCTCGAAAACGTGCTAGCTGAATTGCGATTCCTAAAAATGCGTGATCGTATTCCGTGTGCAAAAGGTTGCTTTAGGGGGCATAGCAAAACTTGTTCCCGTTACGCACGATCCCGCTATGGGTTCGATCCGCAAGTTGCCGGGACCAAACCCATGCAAGAAACCGGCCAAATTGTCGCCTGCAAGCCGACGGGACGTCGGCCAGAATGTCACTGCTACGGATTCGGCGTCGAAACGCCCATGGTTCCAGGCTTCAAAACCGAGTTGGCACCGGATTCGCTCAAGCGGTGGGGCGTTGGGTTTCTACTACTACCGACCCTAAAGGCCAACGTGTCGACGACGCGGCCGCGCAGGAGATCGGCCTCGATGACTGATGAAATAGCCATCATTGACGACGACCAGGAGTGGCTCAACACGGCTACTCAAGCCCTAACTAACGATGGCTATTCCGTATGGGCGGCGACCAGCGCCGAGGAAGGCAGCAATCGCCTCGCGTCTGCGTCCCCAGCCCTAGTCTTCATCGCTGTGCAACTGCCGGACTACAGCGGCCTTCACCTGCTCGCAGAGTTTCGCCGAAGAGACGCGCACACGCCGGTCATTGTCGTCAGCACTGAAGAGCGCACTTCGTTTCGCGATCAAGCCCTGGCGATGGGGGCAACCGGGTTCCTGCGGAAGCCGGTCTCCGCGACACTGCTTCTATCGGCGGTCCCGCGTTTCTTGCGCAAAGCCACTATGTATGCCGAGTAGCATTGGCCGATTAGAGCAGTTCTGCGCCCATTCAGCCGATCGTCGGTATGCCCGACTTCTGCTGGGCGCTGATGATGAGATTATGGAAAAGCTCCCCAGTCCCGCGCTCTGGCTCATCATTCTCTGCATCGTCGTTCTGGCCGGTGCTGGCGTCTTTACATCAATCACGTTGGGGACAGTCAGCCCAGAGACGCTGCGCGGCCAGATTCTCGACGCTATCTGGTTGAATGTCGCTGTTCAGTTTGTACTGCTCATCGCGGGCATCTACCTTGTCCAGCGGTTGTTTCGTGGTGACCGGCAGCAGCGCGCGTCCAAAGCGCGAACGCGGAATTTGGCCGACCTAGCACTTTTATCGGGCGGGCTGGCGCACGAGATGCGCAACCATCTGCACGCACTGCAGTCGCGCGTTGGCCTGTTGCGCAAAGCCACTCGCGACGATCACGCTCTGTCAACGCGCGTGGAGAAACTAGACGAGATAATCCAGGCGATGGAGGAACTTTTGAACGATTTTTTGACTTACGCGCGTCCGGCAGCGGATGAGCTCGAAGATCTCGACGCGGCCGAACTCATCAAGAGCGTAACCGAGTTCGAGGCTCTCGACTTGGAGCGTGCGAACATTCGCCTCGAACTCGAACTGGAGCAAGGCGTGCATCTGCTTGTCGATCGCCGCAAGTTTCAGCGGGCCTTGCTTAATCTCGTCGTCAATGCACGTCAGGCAATGCTCAGCGGCGGGACGCTCAGCATTACATGTCGCGAGAATCGATCGGGTGTCGAGATCATCGTGCGCGACACGGGTGACGGGATATCGCCAACGGACATGCCCCGCGTCTTCGAAAGCTATTTCACCACGAAGTCGGAGGGAACGGGACTTGGGCTGGCAATCGTTCAGCGAACAATCGAAGATTTGGGCGGACGGGTAGGCTGCTCGTCGCAGATTGGCCGAGGCACGTCGTTTACCATCGAACTTCCCAACGTGCGCCGTGTCGAGGCGCCGCTCGCCCTGGCGGCCCGGCAATTCAGCGAATCCCACGGAGAAGGAACCTGATGTCGCGCGGCAGCACATCCAAATACCGCATTTTGCTGGTCGATGACGACCGGATGAGCCGCGAGGCAATCGGCGAATGGCTCACCGAGGAAGGGTTCGAGGTCGTCGCGGTCCGCGATGGCAAGGAGGCCATGGGTCACATTCACGACGGCATTCACGTGATCGTGACCGACCTGAAGATGCCACGCACCGACGGACTGGAGCTACTGAAGTTCTCGCGGCAAGAGGCCCCGCATGCCGCGGTGATCATGGTGACGGCTCATGGAACCGTCGATTCGGCGGTCAATGCCTTGCAGCTAGGCGCGTTCGACTATCTGACCAAGCCGGTGAAGCCGGAAGAATTGACCCACCGGATTCGGCAAGCTGTCGAAAAGCAGACGATGGCCGAGGAGATTGCCCGATTGCACGCTCAAATCAAGAATCGCCGCGCGCTGGGCAAGCTCATCGGCCAATGTGAGGCGATGCGCAAGGTATTTGAAAAGATTCAGCTCGTCGCGGATACCAATGCCACCGTGCTGATCGTCGGCGAGAGCGGGACCGGCAAGGAACTGGCCGCGCGAGCAGTGCACGAGCACAGCAACCGGCGAGATCAGCCGTTTCTGCCGGTCAACTGCGCCGCGATTCCAGAGACACTCATCGAGGCGGAGCTCTTCGGCCACGAGAAGGGCGCATTTACCGGCGCTACCAACCGACGTGAGGGACTGTTTCAGGCTGCCGCGGGAGGGACGCTGTTTATCGATGAGATCGGCGAATTGCAGCTCGGATTGCAGAGCAAGCTGCTGCGAGCCATCGAGGACAAAAGGATATTGCCCGTTGGCAGCACCCGCGAGATCGAAGTAGACGTGCGATTGGTAGCGGCCACGAATCGCGACTTGAAGCAGCGGGTCGACGCCGGCCAGTTTCGCGAAGACTTGTTTTACCGTCTTCGTGTGGTGGAAATCTCGCTGCCTCCCTTGCGTGATCGGCGGGAGGATATTGACCTGCTCGTTCGGCACTTCATCGATCAAATCTCAAAGGACAATAACCGACCGGTCCACGACGTCACCCCCGAGGCGTTGGAAGCCATCCACGCCTACGCCTGGCCTGGCAATGTTCGCGAGTTGCGTAACACCCTGGAGAGCATCATCGTGTTGTCCCTCAAGGATCGCATCGAACTCGGCGACCTCCCGCCCCATATCACCGGAGCGAACCCAGTACAAGCGGTGCTGAAGCCGGGAATGACTCTTGCGGAGCTGGAGAAGGAAGCAATCCGGCGGACACTTGAGGAATACGACGGGCATCGCGTGCGAACGGCCAATTCGCTGGGCATCAGCGTGCGGACGCTGCAGCGGAAGATTCAGGAATACCGGCTGGAATCGTGAGGTGTCTTCAGCGGCAGTGAAGAGTGCAATGTCAAAAGTCTTGAATGCCAGTCATCCGAAAGTGCACGGTCAGGTAGAAGTTTTGAATGCCGAGCGAACTCAAAGGCACTTGTACTGTGTATTGAGCATGTCCTGGCGGGAATGCGACCCGAAGAGGGTACTCACCGGCCACAGCTCCACGGCCATCGCACCGAGCGCACAGGAAAGTGCCAACACCGCCGGTCCCCCGACACACGCCGCATTCGACCAGCGCCGGGACCATCACCTCAGCTGCGCCGCCCGTCATGGCCTGGTCCCTGGTTATCGGGATTTCGACTGTCAGGCTGCGTGTCGTCTCGGCTTTCGGCCTGGACCGTGCGGCGAAATTGCTCCACAGACGGTCGAATATCTCTTCAAACGATGGATGCGATGTCCGAAAAGAGCGCGCAAGGGACATAGCCCCTAAATCCGCCCGGTGCGAAGGCGCCGGTTGGGTGAAGATGGACTCGTCGCGTGTAGTCGCCCTCGTTTCTTCGTTCACAATACCGGCGAAGGTATTGTCATATACTCGCCGCGAGGGCGGGTGACCGAGCACGGAAAAGGCCCGTTGGGCGGCGCGGATCGGTGTGCTTACATAGCCGCCGACTTCGAGATCGCGCATGACGGTGGTGTACACTGTGGCAATCCTTTTTTGCGTCGCATCGTGGTGAACGCCCAGGGTGAAATACAAGCTTCCGGCCATATTTCCGCCTCCGCTGGGAATCGTAAGTTCCTTCTCGCGTCGAGCAGGTCCAGCACAATTATCCCGGGAAAATCAGGTCTCCGTTGTCGTCGTATTTCAGCCTCAGGGGTCCTGACACAACCTCGCCGTCGGAACTAAACGAACCCTCATTGCCTTCGAAAAGGTTGAGGAGCTTTAGCCCATGGCGATCGATCAGATCTGCGATCTTTCGCAGTGAGGTGGCGGCCAGCCCTGGGGCCGTGCCCCGGCGAATGGTCAACCACAGCATCGAATCACCGCGCATGGGGACCATTTCAAAGTGAACGTGGTGTCCATCCGCATCCAGTTCGGGATAGATGACATTGCCGTCGTCATCGCGGGAGACCGGAAGTTGTGCCATCTCCTGCGAGTCTGGCTGCTGCAGAAAAAGCTCCAGACCGAGCTCGTCTGATCTTTGTCTCCTATCGATCGCCGGCGTGCCGCTGCGTGTGTCAGGATGCGAATCTTGTTGAGTCATAAAAGAGCATCATGGAATACACGGTCCCATAGTGGACGGTTATCGAACGGCGTCCCACGCGTCCCAGCTCAGGTAAATCAGCGTAGTTCCGCATAGCAGCGCGCTGGCATCGAAAACGACGCTGGCCCGTGAAAATGGCATCCCAATCGCGAGATCGAGCGCGAAGAGGATCGCCAAGATTGCCCCGACGATGTAACCAACACTAACGAGCAAGGCGGGCACGGACCAGTAACTGGCAGTGTCGAGCCGCTCTTCGGTCCTCGGCGCTACTACCCAGGCTTGTGACGGCACGTGATCATGCGCGATGGACCTGCGCCCAGGCCCAGAGGCTGAACGCCTGCTTGCTGGTCTGCCAGAGGAACTTGGCGATTGCGAAGTCCGTTGTGCCGCTCGCCTGTCGGCACGACGTGAGTTTGTTTGCGACGTTCGTCGGGAACTGGGCCGCTCGATTGCGGTTGCAGGCATCTGGACGGCTCCTCAGTCTAGACCGATCCAATAAGTAGCACCATGTAGGTAATTGAGATGCAATCCTCGTGCCATTTCCGAATCGCCAGCGATCACTCGCCCGAACCGCCAGTTTTCGTCTCACATGACAAATTGACTGGGTATCCCCGGCATGTTGAGCGTCATAATGTCCGGCCGGCCAGGACTTCGGCCATCGGGCGCGTTCCAAATACCGCATGCCCCAGCAGCTGCGATTCGGCATTATCTTTGCAAGTTGGCGACACCTGGATGATTGGTTTCTAACGAGGTTTTGGATGGAGGGTAGACTCATGAAGACCAACATTCTTGCCCGCAATCGATGCAAGACGGTGAGTGTGCTGGTCGCCACTTCGCTCATGCTTGCAGCCCCCGTTGCGTTGGGCGACGAAGTCAAAGACGGGGAGCAGAAGGCCGCCACGCCGACCACGATCACAACCGGGAGCGGTGCGAAGTACCGGACCACCGTCGAGCAGAAGCCAGGAGGATTGCTTTCGCCCGAAGATTTCAGGCAGGCATCACTGCTGTCGTCGCGCATTCTCTTGCATCTAAGTGAAGCCGCTCAGAATATTGACCAAGACCAGCCGGAAGACGCCAAGTCTCAACTAGAGGAAGCTCTGAGCCTGGTGAAGATCATACGCGAATTGTTGCCAACCACGGAGGTAACGACAATCGTCCGAGACTCCAAGGGGAACGAGGTGTACCGCGATGTTGACCACGTGCAGGATGACCGGGTTCCTCTCCATGAAGGGCTTGTCGCGGTGAAGGTCGTGGAGGCACTGACCGACGCTAAACGGGATGCGGCAAACGTAACAGGGGTTCGCCTGGCAGAGGCGGATCTACTGCACACATCGGTGCTGCTCGAGTTGGATTACGTCGAGGGCAAGCTGATGAAGGCACTCCATTCCTTGCCGGACAATTCTGATGAGGCACGCCAGCAATTGGAGCTTGCTCAAATGGACGGGATCTCGTACGTCGTCAACAAGCAGGACAATCCGCTGGTCGCGGCACAAATGGCGCTGCAACTTGCCGAGCAAATGATCAAGCAGCAGCGCATCGAGGCCGCCAAAGCCAACCTCCAAGAGGCGAAGAACCAGTTAGTGCTGTACCGCGGCGTCGTCGGCGAACGAGAAGATGACGAAGTTAAAAAGCTCGAAGCCGACATCACCAAACTGCAGGCCAATATCGGGAAAACCACAGCGGCTGAGGAGATCCGCGGGTTCTGGAACCAGGTGGCGAATTGGTTTTCGCGAGAGCACCGGGAAACGCGCACATCTGCCAGTGAGAAGTCGGAGGCGACGCGCTGACTGTTAAACACTTCTCGTGCCGGCGCCTTGGGATGCCCAACGTCCAGCACTTCGCGGGGCGTTGGGCCCCATGAGCACCGCTTGCAACAGCTGATCTGAGTGTGATGAATACCGATGAGCACGCGCGGCGAGTCGAAAGACTCGTTATCTTAAACTCGGTCCTGCTAGCGACCGTTGCTGCGCTGCTGGTGGTCGTAGCTGTTGGGTTTGTGTTCCGGCCGCAATCCCCTGACCGTCCCCCTGAAAGTTCCAACCCACCGGTTCCGGTGCCCCGCGGCGATATCGCGGAAGATGAAAAGGGCACTACGGTGCTATTCAAGAGCGTCTCGCCCTCTGTTGTTCATATTACGACCCACGCGATTGAGCGAGACTTCTTCTCCCTCGATGCCTACGAGACTCCGCGTGGGAGCGGAACCGGATTTGTTTGGGATCGTGCAGGGCACGTTGTAACGAATTTCCACGTGATTCGTGATGCAGATTCGGCGGCCGTAGCATTCAACGACCAAACGAGTTATCGAGCAAAGCTGGTCGGTGTTGCGCCAGAGAAAGATCTGGCGGTATTGTCGATCGATGCTCCAGCAGAGTCTCTGCACCCTTTGCCGCTGGGAACGTCAAGCGATCTGGAAGTCGGCCTCAAATGTTTTGCAATTGGCAACCCATTCGGGCTTGACCATACGCTAACGACCGGTGTAGTCAGCGCCCTCGGACGCGAGATCAAGTCGTTGACGGGACTGCCCATCAAGGACGTGATCCAAACCGACGCCGCGATCAACCCCGGCAATAGCGGCGGTCCGCTGTTGGACAGCGCTGGCCGATTGATCGGAGTGAACACGGCCATCTTCAGTCCTTCGGGCACCTATGCAGGAATCGGCTTTGCAATCCCGGTTGACACTGTGCGGTGGGTCGTTCCCGAGCTAATCGAACACGGCAAGATCATCCGGCCGGGCCTGGCGTTGACACTAGCTTCCGACCGGATTGCCCGACGCCTGGAACTACCCGGGGTGCTTGTTCTGGATGTTAAGCGGGGTAGCACAGCCGCGACAGCAGGACTGCGACCAACCCGCCGCACCGCGCGGGGGAAATCGTGCTTGGCGACGTCATCACTGCGATCGACGCTACTCCGGTCCATGCCACGCATGACTTGCTACTGGCCTTCGAGAAATACAAAGTTGGCCAGCGCGCCCAGCTGACGCTCGTTCGCAACGACCATGAAGTGACGATTGCCGTGGAATTGGAAGCGACCGAGTAGCGATACTGCCGATTAATTCGACTGTGTCTCGAAACGTTGCGACAGCATTACCGAAATCATGAGCTCGTCGAGCTTCTGGCCGAGCGGGGCTGCGACCATGTCCACATCGGCCGACGCTGCCGCGCTGGCAACCATGCATATTGCCTGCGCGACCCCGACTAGAACTACGCCGAGCAAGATGCGGCTTGGGACCATTGACGCCTCGTTCCCTTGTGTCGTTGTGTGCTGGCCACGATCCATTCAACGATTCAACCAAACACGCCGAGCGCTGGGTAGTCGCCCTTCAAAATGGCCTTGTTGTTGTCGAACCCCATCCACTCCTGGAGCATCGTGCCGTAGACGCTGCGGAAGTCGGTGGTCATCTTGAGATTGCCGTTGTCGAGATCCAAGAGGCTCGGATGGCTACCGTAGAAGCTGCTTTTGACGCTCTTCCCCGGGATGTACATGGGCGTCAAGCTGCTGGCAGGTCGGAAATGTCTTCCCGCCAAAAGGTTGCGCTAAGGCGCCGCAGAAAAGTTCAAATCCGGTCGCCAGTCACGCTCGCAACCGACTACGAAACTTGAAGTTACAACAAGTCGGGGCGACAGGATTTGAACCTGCGACCTCTTGACCCCCAGTCAAGCGCGCTAGCCAGGCTGCGCCACGCCCCGTGGTGGAACTCGGGCTCGTTGGCGAGCTGAGTGCCGAACGGAAATATCGCAGATCATCGACAATATGACAACGCCTGATGGCGGCTGTCGGGAGTTGGCCTCTGGGGACAACGCTGGGCTTGCGGTATGATACGGCATTTGGCGTCAGAGCAGTGAGGGGGCGGCTATCGGCCTTGGCATTTTCGAGGGGAACGAATCGCAGCATGTCGTCACTTGAGCGAGAATCGGGCGGGGCGGAGGGGCACTTTGGTGACCGGTTGACGGCGGCCGTGAAGCGGTGTGGCACGCCGGCGCTGGTGGGCTTGGACCCGCGTTACACACAATTGCCCGCGCCTTTGCGGGCTGAGGATGCTCCGGACTACGCGAGTCAGGCAGCCGCCTTTACCCTGTTTTGCCGCGGCGTGATCGATGTCATTGCAGACATCGTGCCGGCCGTGAAACCTCAGGCGGCATTTTTCGAACAGCTGGGGCCGCCGGGGATGGCGGCGCTAGCCGAGGTGATAACCTACGCACGAGACAGGGGGTTGTTGGTAATCGTCGATGGCAAGCGAAACGACATCGGCTCGACGGCCACCGCATATGCCGAGGGCTACCTGGGCAAACTGCCCGCAAGCGGCTGGGGCGGCGATGCGCTGACGGTCAGCCCTTACCTTGGCGAAGATAGTCTCAGTCCGTTCGTTGAAACCGCGAGGCAGCGCGGCGCCGGCCTGTTTGTGTTGGTGAAGACCTCAAATCCCGGCGGAGGCATGTTTCAAGATCTGGTGGCCAATGGACGTCCTGTCTACCGACACGTGGCCGAGTACGTTGAGCGTGTTGCTGAAAAGACGGCTGGCCGGAGTGGCTACGGCATTGCCGGCGCGGTCGTCGGCGCAACCTATCCACAACAGGCCGTCGAACTGCGCGGGTGCATGCCGCATACGTGGTTCCTTGTGCCAGGCTATGGCAGTCAGGGCGCCACTGCGCGCGACGTGGCCGGCGCGTTTGACGAGAACGGGCTAGGGGCAATCGTCAATAATTCACGCGATATCATCTTTGCACATGCGAAGCCCGAATATGCTAGATTCCGAGCCGACAGATGGCAGGACGCGGTTGCGGCGTCAACGCGTAAGATGATCGAGGAACTACGAGCCAATACACCTGCCAGAAAACTGGCCGTCTAGAAGTTAACCGCCAATCAATTTGGGCGTCCCAAGGGGCGCAGACGAATTCACAGGCCAAGTTCCGGCCGACGACACGATACTTACTCGTCGCTGGCCCGCAGCCATGGTTTGATCGTCGGCTCACATTCGCAGATCTCGGCCGGCTTGAAATACAGCTCGATTTCGCGCTTGGCGGCCTCCGAGCCGTCGGAGGCATGCACCAGATTCATCTGCCGGCTCGAGCTAAAGTCACCTCGAATGGTGCCGGCGGCAGCCTTTAACCCGCTGGTCGCACCGAGCATATCGCGGACGACGCGGATCGCTTCCAGACCCTCGACAATTGCGGCCACGATCGGTCCGCCCGTGATGAACTCCTCGAGCGTCGGATACCAGGCTTTCTCGACGTGCTCGGCGTAGTGCTGCTTGGCCAGATCCGGCGTCACCCGGAGCATCTTCAAGGCGACGATGTTGAATCCCTTGTCTTCAAAGCGACTGATGATACGGCCCGCCAAGCGACGTTGAATACAGTCTGGCTTGAGCAGAATGAGCGTGCGTTCCATGAGGGTCGTTCTCTCGATGATCGTGTTAATTCTGTTGTAATCGGCGGATTGTAGACCAAACCGGCGGCCCTCTCAATCCGTGTTGCCCGTGTTGGCGAGTCCGCGTTGCCGCTACACGCCAATCGGTGAGTTCCGTTCGTCGGGTGTCGGCCGAGATTGCAAGCCACTAACGGTGACTACGTCGGGGCGGTCAGCTTTTCGACGGGGCCAATCGCCAGCGTGGTGTTCATCGTCAGAGGGTAGTGCCGAAGCACATCCATCAAGTCGTCACGCGTGATCTTGTCGATCGCGTCCAGGTCGTCGCGCACGGTCAGGTACTGATGCCGCTGGATCCAGTTGCCGCCGACGGTGAACAAACGCCCCCGCGGACGTTCGCTGCCGAGGACGACGCGGGCATTGATCTTGCTTTTGGCCTGTGCGAGTTCCGCCTCCGTAATGCCCTCCTTTTCGGCCTTGGCATACACGTCGGAAATCAACCTCAAATTGCCCTGCGCTTGGTCCGGGTCGCAACTCATGTACGTCATGAACAGCCCGGCTCCCTGGTAGTCGTGGTGACCAAGCGAGGCATGTTCGGCCAGCCCCGAGTCGACGAGTTCCCAATACAGGCGGCTACCGGAATCGTCGCCAATGACCGTGGCTAAAATCTTGGCGGCATAGCGATCGTCGTCAGTGGCCGATGGACCATTGGCCAGTTCGAGCACGTACTCGAGTGTCGCCGTCGGCTTCTGTATGCACTGAAAGTGCTTGGACCGCGGGGCAGGGGAGACTTCGCGTCCCGACTCAACTGGCTGCCACGGACCGCAAATCTGCTGGGCCGTTGCCACAAGTGCGTCAAAGTCGATTCGACCGCTGCCAACCAATGCGATATTGCCCGGACTATAGCGACGCTGGAAGTAGCTCCGCATGGCGTCGACCGACAAATCCGAGACGCTTTGCACCGTACCTAACACGCTGTACGAAAGCGGGTGCGCCCGTAGTGCAACGCCCGACACTTGTCGTCAGCACCAAACGGAGGCTGATCCTCGTACATCCGGATCTCTTCGATAATCACCTGTTTCTCGGTGTTGAAATCTTCCTCGCGGAGTGACGGACGAACAATGTCCGCCCAAAGTTCGACAGCCGCCGTTTGGTATTCGGGCAGCACGGCGGCATAGTAAACCGTGAGTTCTTCGCTGGTGAAGGCGTTGTAATGCGCCCCCATCTCGTCAAACTCACGGTTTACGTCGTCGGCCGACCGCGTAGGTGTTCCCTTGAACATCATGTGTTCCAGAAAATGGCTCACGCCGGCGTCCGCCGGCGACTCATCGCGGGCACCGGTCTGTACGAAGAAACCAATTGCCGTGGAATGTGCTTCTGGGTTGCACTCGGCGACAATCTGCAGGCCATTGTCGAGTTGATGTTCACGAAACTCCAAGGTGCACCTCCAGCGGCTGCGGGCCCAGCGTCACAACGGTAAAATCGGCTGGCGGATTGGCGGTCAGGTAGTTGTTAATACTCTCGCAGGACAGTCCGTCCATGATTTGGCTTATTTCGTCAAGACTGCGGACGCGCCCCAAGTGGTACCAGTCGCGAGCAATGGCCCCGCTACGCGAGATACTCGACTCCTGTTGCATGATCAGGCCACTCTTGATTCGCGCCTTCAATCGCTTAAGTTCGTCGGCGTGGACGCCCTTGGCTACTCCCACGAGTTCCGCAAGCGTGACGTCAAGCGTCTCCTGCGCTCGTTCGGCACTTGTGCCGGCATAACACAGCACGCTACCCCGATCTCGAAGCGTGTGCATCGTGGCGTAGACGCTGTAACAAAGTCCACGTTTCTCGCGCACCTCGGTGAACAGTCGGGAACTCATTCCGCCGCTGAGCACACCGACGGCTCCCCAGGCCTGAAAGTAGTCCGGATGGCTATACGGCAAGCTGTCAAAGGCGATGCCGATTTGCGTCTGATTCGATTCGTGCTGAATGTGCGCCCGTTTTTCCAGGACTTGGCCGTCGCTGGGCTCCTGCCCAGTCCGCGGTTTCCAATCCTCAAATAGCATCGCGACATGCTCCTTCAGCTTCTCCCAATCGAAGTTGCCCGCGACACCCAGAATGGTGCCGTTAGGGTGATAGTGCTCGGCGTGATGTTCTTGGATTTCAGCGAGGCGAATGCGCTCCAGCGCCTGCTCCTCGCCATGGCTCGAACGCCCCCACGGATCGGGGTACTGATGGCGGCGCAATTCCAACATTACCTTTTGCCCGGGTTCATCTTCGATGGATGCCAGTTCTTGCAGCACGACCATTCGCGCCGGCTCGACCTGGTCGTTGGGGAAACGTGGCCGGCGTAGCAAATCAGCATAAATGTCTAGTGCCGGCAGCATATTGCCAGCGAGCGTCGCGCCGCTGAAGCTGGCATGGCTGACCGAAACCGATTCGCCGTGCTCGACTCCCAGGTTTTCCAGGTCCCGAATGAACTGTCGGCTGTCACGCGGGCCAGAGCCGCGCAGTGCCAACTCGCAAGTGAATTCGGCCAGTCCAGCCGAATCGATTGGATCAAATGCACACCCAGCAGGCACCAGGAAAGTGAATGCGGCCGATTCGAGCGAGCGCATCGGTTCGGCCGCGAGAACCAATCCGTTGGCAAAGGTGTGAGTCAGAATGGATTGCGTCACGTGATTCCCAATTGGCTGGCAGGAAGGCCGAAAGAATACGTCGATCGGCCGAGAGGATCAATAGGCGGACGGGGCGAAGTTAGTACCAGGCGCACGACAAGATCGATAGCTGCGAGCGTCTAGGAATACGCAACTTCGACGGCTTTGTAAACGGTCCGTGCTTTAACGAAGCCCAGTCGATGGTAGAGCCGAATCGCCCCACTATTCTGCGCTGTTACTTCGAGGAAGGCCCGCCGCAGTCCCGCCTCTTGAAATCCCTCGAGTGCTCGCAACAGCAGGTAGGACCCCAATTGTCGACTGCGATGTTCAGGTGTGACGCCAAGATTTTGAATGGCTCCCATTCCCGTATAGTCGCGAATTCCCTGCACTGTGCCGCAGTATTCCTGGTTTCCGTCGGCTGAATTGTGGGCGATCAACCACGTCGCTTGAGGCAGGAAGCCCTGCTTGGATCGAATCTCTTGCATCAGCCGCTGGCAACCCAGCCAGTCGCCAAGGCAGGGGAAAACGTTCGAATCGATTTCGCCGCGGAAGCTGTTGTACTTCGCCTCGGCGTGCGATTCGAGAAGCGAATCGTCCCACCGCAGGACCCGATAACCGGTCGGTAACGGCGGCGACGTCACCAAACGGCCAGATAAGTCAATCTCCATGCGAAAACGCTTGAAGTATGTCAAACCCATGGGTGACGCACCTGACCTCGTCAGCTGGCTGATCTGCTCAACGGCCCATTCCGGCGGCAAGTCCCATCTTGTCGCCCTGTCCAGCTACAAGCCTACCTGTAAATGTAGCGGTCGGGGTCGGACTGTCAACTTTTCAGAAATGCAACGGACGCTTTGACTTCTGCCGATCCGAACAAGCCCTACAGATTCACCTCGTTCGACGACACAAACGACACAACGGCATGCTCACGCTACTCGCGCGGTAGTCGCTGCCTGGGGCGGCACGCGTAATCCACCGATCGTGGAGGAACATTACGTTTTCGTAAGTCCAAAATAAGTATTTTTGAGTATTGAAAAATGGCGCCGCGATCGTCAATAATGGGCCAATCCATGCGTGGTAGTTCTCTTGCGAGGCGGCACAGAATGCGCACCGGTCCCTGACGACACGGTTTCACATGCAAGACAACGTTCCGGGCCAGTCGCCTGTACGCCCCGCCTGGCGGCAGGAAGCACGCACTCCGTCGTTGCCGGAAGTTTACGCCTCGGTGCCGGTGTCACAGCGTGGGTTCTGGCGCAAGATGCTGGCGTTTTCCGGTCCCGGCCTGATGGTGGCGGTCGGCTACATGGACCCGGGCAATTGGGCAACTGATTTGGCCGGCGGGGCGCAGTTTGGTTACACGCTGTTGTCGGTCGTCTTGATTTCCAACTTCATGGCGATCCTGCTGCAGCACCTCGCGTTGAAACTGGGCATCGTCACCGGTCGCGATCTAGCCCAGGCCTGTCGCGACCACTACTCGCGACCTGTCGGGTACTTTCTGTGGGTCATTTGCGAGATTGCCATCGCCGCCTGCGATCTGGCCGAAGTGATCGGCTCGGCCATTGCCCTCAACTTGCTGTTTGGCCTTCCGCTGATGGTGGGCGTGGTGCTAACGGCGCTCGATGTGTTCGTCGTGCTGTTCCTGCAGAACAAGGGGTTCCGATATGTCGAGGCGCTTGTTGCTAGTCTAATTTTCCTCATCGGAGCGTGTTTTCTCTACGAGATCATCGCTTCCGGACCGATGATGGGGCCCATGCTGGTCGGGCTGATTCCGCGACCGGAAGTCGTCACCAATCCAGCGATGCTTTACATCGCCATCGGCATCCTGGGCGCGACCGTGATGCCGCACAACCTCTACTTGCACTCGAGCATCGTGCAGACGCGGGCGTTTGAGAAAACCGACCAGGGCAAGTCGATGGCGATTCGCTTCGCCACAATCGATTCGACTGTTGCTCTGCTATTCGCATTCTTCATAAACGCGGCGATTTTGATCGTCAGCGCAGCGGCTTTTCATGGCACGGAACATCAAAACGTCGCCGATATTTCCGATGCCTACAATCTCCTCACGCCGGTGCTGGGAGTGCAACTGGCCAGCACGGCCTTTGCCGTGGCATTGTTGGCGTCGGGGCAGAACTCCACGCTAACCGGGACGATGGCCGGCCAGATCGTGATGGAAGGGTTCCTCGAACTGCGTTTGCGCCCCTGGGTGCGGCGGCTCCTGACGCGGTCGGTTGCCATTGTGCCCGCGGTCATTGTGGCCGGCATGTATGGAGAGCGCGGCGTGGGGGAATTGTTGGTGTTCAGCCAGGTCATACTTTCGATGCAGCTTAGTTTTGCGGTCGTGCCGCTGGTTGCATTCACGTCCGACCGCGGCAAGATGGGCCGCTTCGTCAACAAACCGCTGCTGGTTGTTAGCGCTTGGATCGTGACGGCGATCATCGTATTATTGAATCTCTATTTGCTATACGCCGAGTTCTTCGGATCCAACTGAGCCGCATTCACCGTTACTGGCACCGGCTGTGTATCAGCATATTCTGATTCCACTCGAGAATTCGCCGACGGACACCGCCATCTTGTCGCACATCCGCGGCTTGGCCCGGCTGACCGGTGCGCGGCTTACGCTACTACATGTGGCCGACGGGTTCGTGGCCCGCAATCAAGAAAACCTGGGGCTCGACGAGTCCGAGGAAATGCGCGTTGATCGGGTTTACCTGGAAGCGTGTCAGGCGGAGTTGGCGGAGGAAGGTTTTCCCGTTGATTCGGTGCTGGCCTGTGGCGAGCCTAGCCATCAGATCGTGGACATCGCACATCGCGAAGGCTGCGATCTGATTGCGATGAGCACGCACGGACATCGCATTCTCGGCGACATCATTCTGGGAAGCGTCGCATCAGAGGTCCGGCACAAGACCGACATTCCCGTGCTGCTCGTGCGCGCATCGACAAAGGCATAAATCGACTGCCGCGCTGTGTTAGTCGGCAACATTCAACGTCGTTTCCGCGCCAATGTTACGTTCGGTCGAGAGAATCGTCACCGAGCAGCCGTGAATCCAGGCTCCGCCTCCAAAGCGAAAGTGATTCTCGTCGGTTAGTCGCATCTTCTTGCGAAGCAACTTGCGCAGGCACTTCTCGGGCGACTCGCCCAAGTGGACCGAATAGAGATCGATGACGTCCTGCACGCCAAAAACGGTATCGAACCCGAGCAGATAAAGTTTCCCTCGCGAATCGGTCACCAGATTGATCGATTGATAAGTGGCGAAGCTGGAGTCGGGCTGCCACCCATCCACGTCGGCACCGGCAGCGGCCCAACGAAAGGCGAACGCGAATTGGCACTGTGGGTCGGCCAGCGGCTTGCCGTTTGTCTTATAGAAGTCGATCGCCCGGCTGTCCCAATTGGCTACTGCCAGCAGATGATGTCCGCTTTCTAGCGCAGCAAGGCCTACTGCGCCGGCCGTCACGTCCTTCGGCTGCGAGCTGACACGCGAAACGATCAGGTGTTCGAGTTGGACCATCGCGTCAGGCTTCGAGACGTCCCAAAACTGAATTTGCGAGCGCCGCTTGTCCTGATTGTCTTCCACTCCCACGACCAAGGTATTGCCGAGAATCTGGAATCCGCCCGCGTGCCGTAACGGGGGGGATTGCCCATCGGAGGGCAGTCGCTGCAAGTGGATCACGCGACCGGCAGGGGAGAATTGGTCGGACGAGTTGGCCGGAAAGGCCACAGCCAGCAAATACGCGTAGTTTTCGGAATCATGGGAGAGAAACGCGAGGTGACGCTTGCCGGCCGCATCGTAGCGCATCTGGACACCTTGCAGATGACCGCCTGGCGGAATTTCGTAGTCGCCAACCGAAAACGTTATCGGCCGACCGTCTTTCGACATGTGCTCGAGCGCGACCGTCACGTCCGGCGGAGCCTCGGGTGATTCGGCACTTGCTCCGTGCGGCAGCATGACCGTCGCGGCAATCGTGGCTCCGAGAATCGCGCGGGACAGGTTCATTGCGTTTTCCTTCGTGAAGACTTGCTCCTGATCAGCCCGCGTAGGGTCCGCAGATTGACTACGTCCATCTCCTCGCCGTCCTCCATTTCCTTGGCCGTTTCCAGATACATTGGCGTGTTTTCGAATCGGGGATCGTTCAGCAAGTGACGAAACGGTTCGAGACCCAGCGTGCCGCGGCCAATGTGCTCGTGGCGATCAACCCGCGAACCAAGCGGCTGCTTGCTGTCATTGACATGAAACGCCTTCACACGCGTTAGGCCGACGACTCGGTCGAACTCGGCAAGAGTCGCCACATAGTCGGCCGGCTCGATGAGCGGATAACCGGCCGCGACAGTGTGACACGTGTCGATGCAAACGCCCACCTTTTCAGGCGCCGCCACGCCGGCAAGGATCGTGGCCAGGTGCTCGAACCGCCAGCCCAGGTTCGTCCCCTGACCGGCTGTGTTCTCAAGCAGCACTTGGGCTCGGATACCCTCGGTCTGCCGATGCACTATGTCGAGTGCGTCGACGATTCGCGACAGCCCCTCGGCCTCGCTGCTGGTGGTGTACGATCCAGGATGAGTGACCACGTAAGGGATTCCCAGCTTTTCAGCCCGCAGAAGTTCGATCCGAAATGCTTCGATGGATTTCTTCCAAAGCTCATCGTCGGGACTGGCCAGGTTGATCAGATACGAGTCGTGGGCGATCGGATACGCAACGCCTGTACGCGCCAGGGCGTCCTGAAACCGTTTTGAATCGTCGTCTGTCAGTTCCTTGGCCCGCCATTGGTTGTTGTTCTTGGTAAACACCTGCACGCAATCGCACCCGGCGGCTTGCGCCAGTTCGACGGCTTTGTAGTAGCCGCCGGCAATCGACATGTGGGCACCAAGTGGCGGCATCACCACGTTCTCCCGAGTGATCTGGCGAGGTGAAAGTCTTCGACGAATTCCCAGTGCCTTCAGGTAGCGCCCGGCCATCCTATAGAGCCTCGTCGAAAGTGTCGCTCCAGGATGCGAGCCGTGACCGCCCAAACAGAAGAGGCCGGGCGGCCTGCGGTGAATGCAGAACGCCCGGCCCAATTGTTTCCGCTTGCCAAGTCTATACCGGGGTCACCGAGGACGCCCGGGGGCCCTTGCCTTTGGGCGCCTCGCCGCTCTCGATTTCATACTCCACCTCCTGACCCTCGGTCAGGTCGTCGAAGCCATGATTGGCGACGGTCGAATGGTGGAAGAAAACGTCTTCACCATTGTTGGTTTGGATGAAGCCGAATCCCTTGTCTTGAACCAGTTTTTTGATTTTTCCTTGTGCCATGCTTCTACGCTCCCGACGGATGAAAAGGATTAGAAAGAGCCAACGACGCGGCCCTGGTCGGTTCGCCGAAAAGGCGATTGACGGATGTGTCGTTGCGGGTGCCATCATAGCAAAAGGGGGGCCGCTGAAAAGACCCGGAGGGGGTGTCACTCCAGGCGTGCCGAATCTTGCTACCCAGCGGCGTGCGGTTTGCTTGTAACCACCGGTGCGCCGAGTAAAATGAGACGGTAAGGGCGCGATATTCCTGCACGGACGAGGGTCTTCTCATGGCCGCGTGGTGGATCACGGCAGTAGCTGTCGGCGCGGTCCTCCTCTGCGTGGCGGCCGTCGGTTGGCGACCGTTGCGCGCGCGGCTGCGCGAAAAGCAGCTGGCCCGGGCACGCCGCGATTTTCACCTTCAGCGCGAGCGGCTTGAAGCAAAGTTCCTGACCTTGGCGTCACGCAGCGGCAAGCCGCGGGGGCTCGATTGGGTTCGTTGTGATTTTGAGGATGCGGTGCTCTATGCACGGCATCGGCAGAGTGGCGAGCTGTGGGCTTTCGTCGGAGTGACCATTGGCTTTGAGGCCATCGCCGGGGGAGGAATGGAGGAAGTCGAGGCCGTGAGCAATCTCGCGCGGCCACCGCCGTCTTTCGGATCGAAGGTGGTAGCTGGGCCACCGACGGCCGTGCTCGGTTCAACCTCACGCCGGCCGAAACCGTTGACTACTACCAGGATAATCTCGAACTCGTGGCCGAAGAGCTTGCTCACAACAATGGCTAAATACACCGACCTGCGCGGTCGTGTCATAGCAGCTTTCGGAGCACTGTCTGCAAGATGCCACCATGGCGGTAGTATTCGAGCTCCACGGGCGTGTCGATCCGGACGCGGCAAGTGAACTCCTTCGAGGCACCGCCGCTCGACGTTGCCACGACCGTCACGGTGCCGGAGGGTTTGAGCGTTTCGTCGAGCCCCTGGATCTCATAAGTCTCTTCACCGGTGAGGCCGAGCGACTCCCACGAGGTGCCCTTGGTAAACTCGAGCGGCAACACGCCCATGCCCACCAGGTTGCTGCGGTGAATCCGCTCGAAGCTGACGGCGATAACGGCCCGCACGCCAAGGAGAAGGGTTCCTTTGGCAGCCCAGTCGCGGCTGCTGCCGGTGCCATACTCGGCGCCGGCCAGGATAACCAATGGCACGTCCTCTTGCTTATATTGCATCGCCGCGTCGTAGATGCTCATTTGCTGCCCGTCGGGCAAGTGACGCGTAACGCCGCCCTCGGTGCCTGGGGCCAGTTGATTGCGGATGCGGATGTTCGCGAGCGTGCCACGCGTCATGACCCGATCGTTGCCGCGGCGGGCCCCGTAGCTATTGAAGTCGCGCGGATCAACTCCGTGCTCGACGAGATAGCGACCGGCCGGACTCTTGACGGCAATCGAACCGGCTGGCGAAATATGGTCGGTGGTTACTGAGTCGCCCAGCATCGCCAGCACGCGGGCACCGGCGATCGGCTGAATCTGTCCCGGTTCGCGCGGCAAGTCGACCAGAAATGGCGGCTCCTGAATGTACGTGCTGTCTGCATCCCAATCGTAGAGGTCACCCTCGCTGGTCGGCAGCTGATTCCACTTCTTGTTGGAGGTCATCACGTCGGTGTAGCGAGCCTGAAACATCTCGGGCCGCACGCACTTTTCGATCGTGGCTTGCACCTCCTCCGACGACGGCCAGATATCCTTCAAGAAGACATCCTTGCCATCGCTACCCTGGCCGATGGGCTCCTTGACCAAGTCGATATCCGTCGTTCCGGCCAAGGCATAGGCCACGACAAGCGGCGGGCTGGCCAAGTAGTTGGCCTTTACCAACGGATTGATACGGCCCTCGAAGTTGCGATTTCCGCTCAAGACGGCTGACGCAACCAAATCGCCATCCGTAACCGCTTTGGCCACTGGCTCGGGCAGCGGGCCGCTGTTGCCGATGCAAGTCGTGCAGCCATAGCCAACGGTGTAAAACCCGAGTTCCTCAAGCGGCTTGATTAGTCCTGACTTTTCAAAGTAGTCGGTAACCACGCGCGACCCCGGAGCCAGGCTGGTTTTCACATACGGTTTGCGCTTGAGCCCCTTCTCGGCCGCTTTCTTGGCCAACAATCCGGCGGCAATCATCACCGAAGGGTTGCTGGTGTTCGTGCAACTAGTGATGGCGGCAATCACGACGGCGCCGTGTCCAATCGTGGACGAACTGCCGTTGTTGCTCACGTTTGCGGTACGCTTGAGGCCCGCGGAGTCGAGCGCGAAGCCGCGTTCGGAGACCGGGGCGGTGAGCGAATTGTGGAACGACTCCTTCATCGTCCTTAGCGGCACCAGGTCCTGCGGACGCTTCGGTCCGGCCAGGCTAGGTTCCACGGTGCTCATGTCGAGCGAAAGCACTTTCGTGAACTTCGGCTCGGGGCCGTCATCGGTACGGAAAAGCTGCTGCTCTTTCGTGTACCGCTCGACCAAATCGACTTCGGCCGGCGTGCGGCCCGTGCGTCGCAGGTAGCTCAGTGTCTCGTTGTCGACGGGGAAGAAGCCCATCGTGGCGCCATACTCGGGCGCCATGTTGCCGATGGTCGCTCGATCCGGCAAGGTCATGTGCGAAACGCCCGGTCCGAAAAACTCGACGAACTTGCCGACAACGCCCGCCTTGCGGAGGATCTGGGTAACGGTTAGCACCAGGTCGGTCGCAGTGGCGCCTGGCGGCAATTTGCCGGTGATCTTGAAGCCGATCACTTCCGGCATGAGCATATACAGCGGTTGACCGAGCATCACCGCCTCGGCTTCAATGCCGCCGACTCCCCATCCGACGACGCCCAAACCGTTGATCATCGTGGTATGGCTGTCGGTGCCCACCAGCGTGTCCGGCACGGCCACCGGATCGTTCTTCTCGCCGCGCAGAAAGACGCCGCGAGCCAGGTACTCCAGATTCACCTGGTGCACGATGCCCACGCTGGGCGGCACGACCTGGAAATTATCGAACGCCTTTTGGCCCCAGCGGAGGAATTCGTACCGCTCGCGATTGCGCTGATATTCCAACTCAACGTTCTTCTCAAGGGCATCGGCCGAGTTGAACATGTCGACTTGCACGGAGTGATCGATGACCAGATCGACCGGAATGAGCGGGTTGATTTTTTTCGGATTGCCCCCCAGCCGCTTCATGGCCGCGCGCATTGCGGCCAGATCGACCACGGCCGGTACGCCGGTGAAGTCTTGCAACAGAACGCGAGAAGGCTTGAACGGGATCTCCACGTCTGCCGCGGCTGTGGGGCTCCAGCCCGCGAGGTTCTTTACGTCGTCTTCGCGGACCGTGAAGCCGTCGCAGTTCCGCAGCGCAGCCTCGAGCAAAACGCGAATTGAAAAGGGAAGTTCGGCGATCTTGCCGAGGCCGTGGTCCTCAAGTTTCGAGAGGCGAAACAGGCTGGCTTTGCCATGTCCGGTATCAAATGCTTCACGTGCCCCGAAAGGGTTGGTGTTCTGTGACTTGCTCATAACTTTCCTGCCCCTGCCTCGGGTTTTCTGAGGAAATAAACGCGCCGACCGAGCCAATTGCACGAATTGTACCGAACAAACGGACTCCTGTCTGCTGCTCCTTCGAAGCCTACGGTGCATCGCAGATGGACTTTGACCAGCGGACGCTGGCGACCTAGGTTTTCACTGACGCATGGGCCAGACGCCACGGCCCCATTTCGCGCCCACTCGGCACAATTCGCGAGTAACGATTCATGGCAGAACTTTCACACGATGAACTGCTTGCGCGTCTAACTGGACAAGGGCAAATGCCCGGCCCCGACCCGTGGGCGACGGTCGCCGCCTCGCAAGCGCAGCACGCGGTTGCCGAGGAGGAGACGCCCGCAGGCGAAACCGAAGCCGACATTGATGCACTGGTCGAAAAAATTCGCGGGATGACTGGCTCGACGACGTCCGGCCAGACGGTTGCTCCGTTCGCCTCGTCGATCGATACAAACTTGCTGGCCGCCAACGAGGCGAGGTCGCAGTCGGCCACCCCTGGCATTCCCGACGCCTTCGTTCCGGTCGAACCATCAACATTTGAAGAAGCCGAGATTACCACCAGCGCCGCCGAGGGCTTGATCCTGAAGTTGATGCTCTCGCGTGGCGACCTCACCGGGCGGGAAGTCAACGACCACTTGAAGCTCCCGTTCCGCTTGATCGACGAGCTACTGCGCCAACTCAAAATGGATCAATTGGTCGTTCACAAGGGGTCTGCCCCGATGAATGACTATCTCTACCAGTTGACGGACGTGGGACGCGAACGCGCCCGGCGTCTTTCCGAACACTGTACCTACTTTGGCGCGGCCCCTGTCTCGCTCGATCAATACGTCGATGCCGTGGCGAAACAATCGCTGACGCAGCAGCACCCGAAGGTTGACGATCTCAAACGCGCGTTCTCGGATCTGTTGATCAATAAGCAGATGCTTCGCCGTCTGGGACCGGCAATCAATTCTGGCCGCGGTTTGTTCTTGTTCGGGCCTCCGGGCAACGGCAAAACGAGTATCGCCGAACGCGTTACCAAAGCCTTTGGCCAGTTTATCTGGATTCCTCGGTCAATCGGAATCGATGGCGAAATCATTCGGCTGTTCGACCCAAATGCGCACGAACTGGCTCCCTTGCCCGGTCACAATGGGCTGCTGGATGAGTACAAAGTCGACAAGCGCTGGGTGCGCATCCGCCGTCCGACGGTCGTGGTCGGTGGTGAATTGACGATGGCCAACTTGGAAGTCACGCTCAACACGTCCACGGGCATCAGTGAGGCGCCGGTGCAACTCAAGAGCAACTGCGGCACGTTGGTAATCGACGACTTCGGCCGTCAGCGGATGAGCACCGACGAGTTGCTCAATCGCTGGATTGTTCCCTTGGAAAAGCGACACGACTACTTGAACCTGGCCAACGGCAAGAAGATCGAAGTGCCGTTCGACCAACTCGTAATTTTTTCCACGAACCTCGAGCCCAAGGACTTGGTGGACGACGCGTTCCTACGGCGTATTCCCTATAAAATTGAAGTGACCAACCCCAGCGAAGAGGAGTTCCGGGATTTGTTCAAAATGATGGCCCCACTCCTGGGATTCGAGTACCGGGACGAAGTGGTCACCTATGTGATCGAGAATCACTACCGGGCCGTTGGCCGTCCGATGCGCTGTTGCCAGCCGCGCAACTTGCTGACGCAAGCAAGAAACATGTGCCTGTACGAAAATCGCGAAGCCGAGATGACCAACGACGCAATGGATTTCGCGGTCGAAAACTACTTCGCCGTGCTCTGAATCGCAGCTTGCGTCTTGTCGTCGGGCTGGAAGAATTCCACGACCCGCAACATGCCACCCCCCAGGTAGCGCACGGCGCTATAGTGGCCGGCGTCCCACCAGACGATCTCTGGCTCGCCGAACGCCCGCCACAGGCTTTTCGTGCAGGCGGGTGGCACGACCTCGTCGTGACTGGCGTTGAGCATCAGTATCTTACGACCGGCAGCGGGCCGGGCGTAGGTGACCGGATCGACCGGGCGCAAGATGTCGAACAGCTCCTGCTTGGTGTGCCCCTCGGCGGTCCACTTCTCGCGCAACTCACTCATCTCGGTCGAGGTCCAGGCCACTTGTCCCATGTCGCCGCCTGCCAAGAGAAAGCATGCCTTGTGGAATCGCGGCTCGATGCTGCATGCCAGGCTGGCCGTGATGCCGCCCAGGCTGATTCCCATGATGCCGATTTGGTCGTCAGCAACTTCCTCACGCGCCGCCAACCAGGCGGCGGCGCGACGAATATCGAGTACCGCCTGGGTCATCCCCTTGACGGTCTGGTACGGATCGAGCGAGATCATTCGCGTGTCGTCTCCTGGCTGTCGACGTTCGCCGTAGTAGGGCATCTTGAGAAATAGGGCGTTAATGCCCCTGCCCGCCAGGGCTCGGCAAAACATCCGTGCCAAGTCGAAGTCGCCGCCCAAGATATGTAGCACGATAACGCCCGGCTTTTCACCGGGGGTAGTTGGGCTGAAGTACTCGCAGTGGACCGTGTTGTTCCTGGGATGCGGCGTCACCATTGGCGAGGGAAAGGTCACGTCCCACACGGTCATGATCTTGCCCATTGTCGGCAGCGGCGACTGCTGGTATTCGAAAGTGTGAGGCTTCAGACGAAACACGGCCGGAAGGCGTGTTTCATCTCCTACCGGAGTGAACACTACGGTGCCCGTCGTTACCTCGTCGGAGGTGGCGATGCGCGTCGCGAGCAACAGGGCGGTAAGCGCGAACAGACAGCAAGTAGTGAGGCGCATAGCGGCGGCATCCTCAGTTAGCGGGGTCCCATTTTTCAGCGCACAGTCGCCATGCTAGTCGCTCGTCGGCAGACAATGCAAGGGGAGTGCCGGGCCACGGACATAAGGGGCGCTGTTTCGCCGGAGTTAATATCGCATTTCCGACGCACTGCAGTGGCGTATAATTGTAGTATAGGCAACTTCTCCTCACTGCTGCGCGGGTGGACGCGCCAGCAATCGCGCGCATTTCCTGCGAAAGGCGGACCCATGCGGAATGTCTTGTTGCTCGGTGCCGGCAAGATTGGCCGCATGATCGCCCGCTTTCTTACTGGTTCGGGCGACTACGACGTGCTCGTTGGCGATCAGGAGCCAGCGGCGCTTGCTCGGATTCGTGAAGTGGCCGGAGTCGAAACCATCCGGCTCGATGCGGACGATCCAACTCAGTTGGCGCGTGCCCTCGACGGTCGAGAAGCTGTTATTTCGGCACTCAGCTTTGCTCACAACCCCACCGTGGCGGGCGCGGCGCTCAAGGCAGGCGCAGCTATTTCGACCTTACCGAAGACATCGAAACAACCCGCCGCGTGAGCGAAATTGCGACCGAAGCCCGCGGCGGCCAGATCTTCATGCCGCAATGCGGGCTGGCGCCGGGGTTCGTCTCGATTGTCGCCCAGCATCTGACCGAGTCCTTCGATTCGCTGGAAACTGTTTACATGCGGGTGGGCGCGCTGCCGCAGTTCCCCACGGGCGCGCTGATGTACAACCTCACCTGGTCGACCGATGGTCTGATCAATGAGTACTGCAATCTGTGCGAGGCGATTCATGAGGAACGCCGGATTGAAGTCTTGCCGCTTGAGGGCGTCGAGCATTTTTCTCTCGACGGCGTGCGGTACGAGGCGTTCAACACTTCCGGCGGATTGGGCACGCTCTGTGACACCCTGCAAAACCGTGTGCGAGAGCTGAACTATAAGACGATTCGCTACATGGGGCACCGCGACCTGATGCGCTTCCTGACGGCCGAACTTCGTCTGTCCGTCCGCAGGGATTTGCTCAAGGACATTCTCGAAAATGCCGTGCCCGTCACGTTTCAGGACGTCGTGGTCATCTTTTGCACGGTTTCGGGCCGCCGCAAAGGTCAACTCGTGCAGCTGAGCGACGCCCGCAAGATCTACGGCGAATCGATTGGTGATGAGGCGTGGAGTGCAATTCAGATTACCACTGCCGCTGGTATTTGTGCTGTGGTCGACCTGTATTTTGAACACCGCCTCGCCGGCACCGGGCTCGTGCGGCAGGAGCAAGTCGCATTCGATGACTTCATGGCCAATCGCTTCGGACAGCACTATCAGGGCTCTAAAGTCTTTAGCCGCTTCATGGGGCCTGCGGACGAGGAAGGAATCGGCGATGAAACGAATGCTTGAAGAAGCTTTGGATCGAATGGGCGTTGCTCACCCGGCAGCCGTGGCGATCGGCGATCGCCATTCAATCGGACGGGGAGATTTGTTGTGCGTGTATTCACCAATCGACGGATCGGAACTGGCCCGTTTCCCCACCGCCACGTCGGCCGACGTAGAACATGCCGCGGCGGCGGCGCACGCTGCGTTTCTCGAATGGCGGACCGCCCCCGCGCCGCGCCGCGGTGACGTCGTGCGGCGAATCGGTGAGCGGCTCCGCGAGCACAAAGCCGACCTGGCTTTAATAGTGACGCTCGAAACGGGCAAGATCCTCGAGGAAGCAGCCGGTGAAGTGCAGGAGATGATCGACATTTGCGACTTTGCCGTTGGGCTCAGCCGCCAACTTTATGGACTATCGATCGCCAGCGAACGGCCTCACCATCGGCTTACCGAACAGTGGCACCCGCTCGGCCCCGTCGGCGTCATCACCGCCTTTAATTTTCCAGTTGCCGTTTGGGCTTGGAATGCAATGCTGGCGCTCGTGTGTGGCGATACGCTCGTGTGGAAGCCTTCGGAGAAGGCGCCGATTTCGGCGCTGGCCTGTCAGAAGCTTGCCACGGACGTGCTGGCCGAGTTCCCTGATTTTCCGAGCGAAGTGACCAACGTTGTGATCGGCGGCGGCGAGGAAATTGGCCATGCCATCGCGTCGTCTCCCAAGTTCCCGCTGATCTCGGCCACCGGCTCGGTGAAGATGGGCCGCGTTGTCGGACAAACAGTGGCCGCGCGATTGGGTCGCTCGCTGTTGGAATTGGGCGGCAACAACGCCGCCGTCGTGGCGCCTTCGGCCGACCTGAATCTGGCATTGCGCGGGAGCGTTTTTGCGGCCGTGGGCACTTGCGGCCAGCGCTGTACGAGTTTGCGCCGATTGATCGTCCACAGTTCGATTGCCGAAGGCCTGTTGGCGCGATTATTAAAAGTATATGCGGAGTTGGCGATCGGCGATCCCTTGGACCAAGGGACGCTCGTCGGTCCGATTATAGATTGGCACGCCGCCGAAGCCATGCAACAGGCTTTGGAGCAGGCGACAGTTCAGGGCGGAAAAGTACACGGTGGTGAGCGAATCACAACGGGTGTATCGCGCGGCGGCGTCTACGTGCGACCTGCAATCGTCGAGATCGAACCTCAGGCTCCGATTGTTCAACAGGAAACTTTCGCGCCAATTCTGTACTTCATGCGATACGAGACGATCGAGGAAGCGATTGCCATCAACAACAGTGTGCCACAGGGTCTGGCCTCGGCCATCTTTACGAACGACGTCCGCGAAGCCGAGCTGTTTTGCTCGGCGGTCGGCTCGGACTGCGGCATTGCCAACGTGAACATCGGAACTAGCGGCGCGGAAATTGGCGGAGCCTTCGGTGGCGAAAAGGAAACCGGCGGGGGCCGGGAGTCGGGCTCCGACGCCTGGAAGAACTACATGCGCCGCGCAACCAACACCGTCAACTACTCCACCGAATTGCCGCTGGCCCAGGGCATCAAATTCCCGATCTAGCGTCGTTTGCAGTCGTTCGTTTTTTGGCACATGTTTGCTCCGCCAGTGCAAAGGCCCCCAACACGCCTGAGAGATTGCCAAGACCCGGCGCAACAATGTACTCGTCAATCTGGCCGAGCACGGCCGGCGATTGCACATACTGGTTCAGCAGGCGTTGGGCATCGCGGCGAATCATCGGTAGCAACTGCCCGTGCGACATCACGCCGCCGCCAAGAATAATTCGTTCTGGCGAAAGTGTGCAGACGATGTTGACGAGCGCGAGTGCCAAATAGTGCGCTTCGAGCGGCCATGCCTGATGGTCTTCCGGCAAGGTGTGGGCCGCTTGTCCCCAGCGGTCGGCCATTGCCGGACCCGAGGCGAGTCCCTCGAAACAGTCGCCATGATAGGGGCAGTGTCCCGTGTAAGGATCGGCCTCGCGGTCGTGCGGGAGGCGCATGTGCCCCATTTCAGGGTGAACCAATCCATGCATCAGTCGTCCGTTCATCAGACCCCCGCCGCCAATACCAGTACCAATGGTGAGATAGATCAGGTTTGCCAGGCCCTGTCCGGCACCCCAACGCCACTCGCCGAGTGCCGCGACGTTGACATCCGTGTCGAATCCCACAGGCACGCCGAGTTCACGGCTGACCGTGCCGGCGAAGTCGATATGACCCCAGCCGGGTTTAGGGGTGGTAGTGATGTAGCCATAGGTCGCGGAGCCGGGCTTGGGATCAATCGGTCCGAAGGACGCAATGCCGATGGCCGCCAACTCGCCCAGTCGGCTGGTCTGTTCACGGAAGAAAGTGATCGCGCGCCCAAGCGTTTCCGTGGGAGTCGTCGTCGCAAAGCGAACCTCGGCTCGAACGTCGTTCGGACCTGTGCCGACCGCGCAGACGAACTTCGTTCCGCCCGCTTCGATTCCACCCCAAAGATTGCCCATGATCGGTGTTCCCGTTGCCACTATTGTTGTTGTCGACAATCATGCCGACCTCGCGCAGAATATGTCAAGCACCACCGGTGTTGTTTCCGCGATGGTCCAAGTTCACAACAGGATGTACTTGCCGATGTTTGCTCGCCATATCGTCTGGTTCACATTGTTCGTTTTGCTGCTTGGTGCCCACGCCGAGGCCGAAAACTGGCCGCAATGGCGCGGGCCGCGAGGAACCGGGGTTTCCGGCGAGTCGAAACTTCAACTCGATTGGAGCCCCACGGAGAACGTCCACTGGAAGGTCAAGCTGCCCGAGCGCGGCAACTCCACGCCGATTGTTTGGGGCGACAAGGTCTTCGTCACCCAGCCGATCCAAAATGAGCAGCGTCGCACGCTGATCTGTCTCGATCGCGCAACAGGTAAAACGCTCTGGCAAGCGGGGACGATCTATACAGCTAAGGAACCGACCCATCCGACGAATCCCTATTGTTCGGCGTCACCCGTGACCGACGGTGAGCGGGTGATCGCCTGGTTCGGCTCGGCCGGCGTTTTCTGTTTCGACCTCGAAGGCAAGCAAATGTGGCACCGCGACCTGGGCATCCAGGAGCATGAGTGGGGCTATGCCGCCTCGCCAATCCTTCACGAAGATCTTTGCATTGTGAACTTCGGGCCTGGGAAGAATGAGTTCGTCGTGGCCGTCGACAAACGGACGGGCAGGGATGTCTGGCGCTATCATCTGCCGAAGCCTACGCCTGAACAACTCGAGCGCGATGACAATTTGCGGGGCAGTTGGAGCACGCCGCTTGTGATCGAGGACGCCGGCCGCGAGGAATTGATTTTGACGCTACCCGAACAGATCGTTGCCTTCGCGCCGCGGACCGGCAAGCAGCTGTGGAGTGCTGGAGGCCTGGGGTCGCTTGTGTACACGTCGCCGATGTGGGGTGACGGCATTTTGGTGGCCCTGGGCGGCTATCATCGCGCCTGCGTGGCGGTGCGGCCTGGAGGAATTGGCGACGTGACCGATAGTCACGTCGTTTGGCAGCAGCCCAAGAGCAAGCTCCGCCTGGGTTCAGGCGTCGTCCATCAGGGCCACATCTATGTCAACGACATGCAGGGCATCGTTCAGTGCCTTGACCTGAAAACAGGCGAGCCCATATGGGAAGAGCGGCTCACTGCCGGCGGCACTGGCGACACCTGGTCGTCGATGATCCTGACGGCTGACGAGCGACTGTACATGCTCAACCAGGCCGGCGATACGTTCGTCCTTAAGGCCAGTCCGGTTTTCGAACTGCTTGCCACCAACCCTCTGAACGAAGCCACCAACTCATCCATTGTTATCTCCGACGGCGAAATCTTCATCCGTACGTACGAGCATTTGTGGTGCATCGGCCCGGACCAATAGCTAGGTTTTAGCTCGGCGTCAAAAGTCACGGTATTTCTAACTTGGATCGATATGCGCCCACAGGAAGTGGTTTTCGCCCGACACGATTTGCTTGCATTGTACTCGCCCGCATGCCAAGCTATCGCCATCCCCTCATTCTGTCACGTGCGGTCTGTACGTAGGAGTTCTGGCCATGCGGCGATTTCAGTTGATGATTCTTGGTGTTGTCTGGGCGATTGGCTCTTTTTGTGTCGCACTACCCGCAGATTGTCGGGCCGACGAGCTGGGCGAGAAACTCGCGTCGCAGGTAACGATTCACCGCGACGAGTGGGGCGTGCCACACGTCGAAGGGCCGACCGACGCCAGCGTGTCGTTCGGATTTGCGTATGCGCAAGCGCAGGACTACTTCTGGCAAATCGAAGATACCTACATTGCCTCGCTCGGCCGCTACGCTGAAATCTACGGTGAGCATGGCCTCGACAAGGACTTGCTCAATCGTTCGTTCGAGATCGTCAGGGGAGCACAGGCCGACTATCCGAAACTCGAGCCGCATGTGCAAGCGATCTGTGCCGGCTACGTCGCCGGTTTGAACCACTACCTCGCCAAACACCCGGAAGTTCAACCGCGATTGATCACCAAGTTCGAGCCGTGGCATGTGATTGCCTACGAGCGGGCTGTACTGCTTGATTTTCTGTTTGGCAAGACGCACGCCTCGAAGGGCAAGGTCCGGGCCGTGATGGAGGAGATTCGCGCGCCACCGGCTCGAACACTTGGGCCATCGGACCCAGCCGCACCAAGTCGGGCAAGGCGATGCTGTTCGCCAATCCGCATCAGCCGTGGTTCGGATTTGGCCAGTTTTATGAGGGACACCTTAAGAGCGGCGAAGGGTTGAACATGGCCGGCTCGGCGTTCTTTGGCGGCCCGCTGATCACGATTGGCCACAACGAAAAGCTCGGCTGGTCGCATACGGTCAACGAGCCCGACGTGGGCGACGTGTGGATTGAAACCTTCGATGATCCCAAGAATCCCCTTAACTATCGTTACGGCGACGGCTATCGCACGGCGAATGAGTGGAAGGAGACCATCAAGGTCAAGACACCATCTGGTCTGGAGGATCGCACGTACACGTTCCGCAAGACGCATCACGGCCCGATCATTGGAAAGCAGGACGACGGACGTTTCTTGGCGGTCAAGATCGCCCGGTTGACCGAGGGAAGCCGACTGCGGCAGGCGCTGAAAATGGGCAAGGCCCAGGACCTCGCGGAATGGCGCGCGGCGATGGCCGAACTTAACCTGCAGATGTTCAATACCTGCTACGCTGACAATCGGGGCAACATTTACTATGTCTACAACGGCACCGTGCCGAAGCGCGATCCAAGCTTCGATTGGTCCAAGCCCGTCGACGGTTCCGATCCGCGGACCGAATGGCAGGGATTGCACACGTTCGGCGAGCTACCGCAAATCCTCAATCCTGAGTCGGGATACGTGCAGAACTGCAACGCCACGCCGTTTTTGGCGACCGACGTTGGCAACCCGTCGATTGGTGATTTCCCGACCTACATGGTCGAAGAGCGAATGACCGACAAGCGGCGGTCCGAAGTTTCGCGAATGCTCTTGCGCAAAATGCATGACGTCACGTTTGATGATTGGAAGGAGGCCGGCTGGGATACGACGCTTTACTGGCCGCTGGTCAACCTGCCCCGGATGGCGCGCGACCTCGAAGCGCTTAGCGACACCGATTCGGAACTGGCGGCCAAGGTGCAGCCGTATCTCGATCACCTGCTGAACTGGAATTGCAAGTCGTCGCTCGATTCGACCGAAACGACGCTGTGCGTCCTGTGGTACGAGCAACTCTACGGCCGTGGCTATCCGGTGGAAACGCTCAAGCCGGAGATGGTCGGCAACGCCAAGGCCCAGCTTGCGGCTCTAGTCGAGGCCGCGCAGACCCTGCAGGCGTTCTATGGCGACTGGAAAGTCAAGTGGGGCGATGTTAGTCGCATGCAGCGGCATGCCAACTACGCCGAGGCCGCCACAATCCCGTTTTCGGATAAACTGCCAAGTTTGCCGTGTGCCGGCGTGCCGGGGCCGTTAGGCGTCGTGTTTAACACGTATTACGTCCCGCCCACCGCCGACCACAAGAAGCAATACGGCGTCGTCGGAGGTTCATTCATTGGCGTCTACGAGTTCGGCGACAAAGTGAACGCGGCCACGATTCTGCAATTCGGCGAAAGCTCCGATCCCAAATCGCCGCACTTCATGGACCAAGCCGCGCTCTACTCAAAGCGCCAGTTCAAGCCCGCGTGGTTCGAATGGAAGGATGTCTTGGCCCACGCGAAACGGAGGTATCATCCCGGGGAAGAACAAAAGAACTAGCGGGAAGGATCCAGGCAGCGCGGAGCGCGGAAGGTACTCCCGGCACACTTGCAGTATTGTGCGGCACGCGGGGATGGGGGTTTGACAACCAACTACTCATCCTTCATCCTGCTGACTTCCGCCTTCCATTGCCTTCCCCGGTTCTCCCATGGCCAAAATCTACTACGCCGGCGATTGGGCCGTCCTGATGGGCCCGATGTTCGCCGAAACGCCCTTCAACTACACCTGGAAGGGAACAGAGATCTTCAACTACGGCACCTGGCTCAAGGAGGCTCTTGAGTCCAGTGGCGAACATCAGGTGACCAGCGTGCCGAGTTGGGAGTTCTACAAACTTGGTCCGGGTGAGTACGAACAACTCATCGACGAGTACGACGTGCTCATCTTCTCGGACGTCGAGGCCCGCAACTTTCAACTTGCCCCGTCGTTCTTCGACCGCTCGAAGTTCGGTCACGGGCAACTCAGCTTTCCTGACCGGGTGCGGTTGACTGTCGAGGCGGTGCAGGGCGGCAAGAGCATGATGTTCCTCGGCGGTTGGCTCAGTTTCAACGGCGAGTGCGGCAAGGGGGGCTGGGGTCGCACCGGGCTTAAGGAGATCTTGCCGGTTCATTGCCTCGAATGGGAGGATCTTCGCGAGAGCACGGAGGGATACAAGGCCGAGCCCGTGGACGCAGCCCATCCGTTTTTTAACGATTTTGACATTCGCGAGATGCCGCTGGTGCTCGGCTACAACATCGTCAAGCCGCGCGAGGGATGCCAGGTTTTGGCCCGCTGGATGCCCGAGGGAGACCCGCTGTTGGCGGTCGGCCGTTTTGGACAGGGGCGCGTACTGGCCTACACGTCCGACCCGGCGCCGCATTGGGGCTGCAACTTTGTGTATTGGGATCACTACAATCGCTTCTGGCTCAATGCGCTCGATTGGCTATTGGGGCGACTCGACTAGTCCGGGTCGCGTCCGACTGTTTCAGGCGGACCCACACGGGCGCTGATCGCGCGCAGCACCGACAGAATGACGACGGCCAGCAGACTTCCAAACAGCGGGAGCCAGATTCGCCCCAACCCGACGGCGGTACCCAACCCCGCGGTCAGCCATATGCTGGCCGCGGTCGTCAGACCGTGAATTTCGTGTTCCTCCTTGGACTTCATGATCGCGCCAGCGCCGACGAAGCCGATACCCGTGGCCAGGCCCTGTACGACGCGAGTTGTATCGTTGACCGACGTGCCGGCTTCGATCGCGGCCATTACGAAGATGGCCGCCCCGACCGAGACCATCATGTGCGTTCGCAACCCGGCGGCCTGGCCGAGCCATTCTCGCTGCAGTCCCGGCAGCGAACCAAGCACCGCGGCCAGCGCCAGCCGAAAAGTCACCGACAGGATTTCATACTCACCCGGCAAATCGGCTTGAATTTCATTCCAGAATTGTTCCATTGCGGACCTCGGGCCTGGGCCAGGGAGGGGGGACCAATGGTGCATTATATCGCCAGCCGACAGCGGTTGCCGTTGCCGCACCGGAGCCAAGCTGCCTATACTTGAAAGCACGACTGCCCCGCGCCGCATCGATGGGCTTGGTTCCGGCGCCAATCGCGATGAGCAACGACAAGCTGCGGCGCCAAATCACCTATGAGGCGGCCCGCATGATGTACGTCCGGCAGGAGTCGGAGTATTATCGGGCCAAAATGAAGGCGGCTCGCCGCATCTGCCAGGGCTGGGTCAAGCCGGCCGATCTCCCCACGAATCGCGAAATCCGCGACGAAATCCAATCGCTGGCCCGCATGCACGAAGGCCAAAGTCGTACGGCCAACCTGCGCGACATGCGCATCGAGGCCCTGCGCGTCATGAAGCTGCTGGCCGCGTTCCGCCCGCGGCTGATCGGCAGCACGATGACAGGCCACGTTCGGCAAGGCTCGGACATCGACATTCACGTCTTTGCTGATAGCCTCGAAGGAGTGACCGGTGCGCTCGAGGCTGAGGGATTCACGTTCGACGTGGAGCGCAAGCAGGTTCGCAAACATGGAGAAGAACGCATTTTCACGCATGTTCACGTGCAGGAGCGCTTCCCGATCGAGATCACCGTCTATGCCGGCAATCTAGCGCACTACGTATTCAAGAGCTCGATCACCGGCAAAGCCATCGAGCGGGCGAGCATCGCCGAGCTGGAACAGCTTTTGGCCGAGGAATATCCGGATCTGTCGATTGAAGACGCCCTGCTCGAGGCGGATCAACGCGTAGACCGTTTCCAGATTTACCAGATGCTGCTGCTACCCCTCGAAACCGTCAAGCAGAATCCCCAATGGCATCCGGAGGGAGATGCGTTGTATCACAGTTTGCAGGTCTTTGAGCTGGCCCGCGACGCGTTGCCTTACGACGAGGAGTTCCAGACGGCGGCACTGTTGCACGATGTCGGCAAGGCGATCGATCCGCGCGAGCATGTGGCCGCGGCGCTCGAGGCGCTCGACGGCTACATTACCGAGCGGACCGCGTGGTTCATCCAGCATCACATGGAGGCCGGAGCATTGCGCGACGGCACCCTTGGTGCCCGAGCGCGTCGCCGCCTGGAAGCCCATGAGGACTTCGACGACCTGATGCTGCTTTGCGACTGCGATCGTGGCGGGCGGGAACGTGGCGTGCAAGTGCCGGACATCGAGGAAGTACTTGAACATTTGCGCGAGCTAGCGCAAGGCTACGGCGGATAGTGTCCGCCGGGCTTCAGTACTTTCCGAAAATCCGATCGCGCTCGGCCTTGTTGTACGCCCGCTTTTCGGCTTGCGTCATCCTGGCAAAGTCGGGCGAGTCGCTCGTCGAGCTGTGATTATGGGTATCACAAGTACACTTGCTCGGATCCGGGCCGCCACAGCCGCAATCATGCTTCGCCGACTTGCTGGGGGCCTTTCCGCTCGCGGGTTTGGGCACTCCGGCCGGCACACTCACGGTGCTGGCCCCGCCATAACTCATCACACCACTTCGCAGTTCCATGTCGTCGTTCAGCGAGCGTTGTGGCTTGATGTTCAATTTCGCGAGGACGCCATGATACGCCCGCACGGCTTCTTCGGGCGAAATGTGCCCGTCGACGATGTGCCGCAGAAACTCAACAAATGCCAGTTGGCATTCGGCGTTGTTAATCTTGCGACCGAACAGTGCTGCCCTGGCCCCGTATTTCTGGGCTTCCGCAATCAGCTTGAATGCGTCGTATGTCGTTCCCGCGCTGCCGCCAAGAATGCCGACCACGAGGTGCGGGTCGTAGGCCACGAGTTCTTCCATCGCCTGGGGACCGTGGTACACAATCTTCAGAAAGATCGGCCGCCCGGCCGTGGCCACGCCAGCCAGCGTACGGGCGATGCAGTCGTTGAGGTACTGCGGCGTTGTCTCGGCTGACAGGCCTTGCGGGGAATTCGGATCGAATACTTCCAGAAAATGTCTGAAGCCCTTGCGTTCGGCTTCCTCGCGGAAAAGCCGGTATTGTTGTAGCGCAAGGATGTCGTCGTCGAGATTGTTGTTGAACGTGACGCTGTAGAGACCCAGGTTGGCTCCCAGCACACGCTCCGCGGGCTCGCAATCGGTGTGGCCGCATTGAATATGGTCGAGCAGGGCCGACCGAAACGGCCGTGCCGGTTCAGCGACGTAACGGCCATGCCGCACGGCGAACACGTCGCTGGTGTCGTTGGCACGAGCCGCCGGCGTCACGTGGCTGTGCTCGAACAGTTGCTCTCCGATCGTCAGTACATCGCTCGTGCTAGCCGACATCAGCATGATATCGACCAGACCCTGCCGTGTGATTTGGCGGATGTTCTCGCGATACTCCGCCAAGGTTCGCATGCGCACTTCGCCGGCGTGCATCTCGGGCGACTTGCCCGGCGCGCCGATACCAAAGGCCATGTCGGCATCCTTGGCGTCGGCCAGGATAAAATCCTTGGCACCGGACGGGTCGGCGTGAATCGCGGCAAGCTTTTGATCGAGCGACTTGACTGCAGCCATGGGTCTCTTCTCGTGAGTTATTTGCCGGCCAACCGAGTCAGCACGGCATCGACCGTCTGCCGGAGCACCTGACCGCTTTTGCGCAGGGCCTGCACTTCCTTGGGCCAAAGGTCGATCTCCAACGTATCAACGACACCGTGGCAGCCGACGACCGTCGGCACCGAAAGCGCCACGTCGCGAATGCCGTAGCAGCCGCGCTGCACGCTCGAGACCGGCAAGATGGCCCGGCGGTCGAGAGCCACTGCTTCGATCACTTCCTGGATCGCAAGACCGACGGCAAACCCGGCGCCTCCCTTACGTTTGATCACCTCGGCACCGGAACCCTTGGTCCGCGTGAACAGTTCGTTGGCCAGGTGAGCGTTCCAGCCGGGAAACTTCTCCAGCGGCAGACCGGCAATCGTGGCACTCGACCAGATCGGTACCATGCTGTCGCCGTGCTCGCCGAGCATCAACGCCTTGACCTGCGTCGGCGGCGCGGCCAAGCGCTCGGCAATCAATGCGCGAAAGCGAATCGTATCGAGTTGCGTGCCCAATCCAATCACGCGCGACGGCGGCAAGTCAAGCTTGGCCGCGGCCAGATACGTTAGTATGTCGACCGGGTTCGATACGACTAGCACCGTGGCGTCGGGCTTGTGGCCGGCCTGTTGGATGCTCGACAGGATCTGGACGAACAGGTCGACGTTGCGGTTGATCAGGTCCAAGCGGCTTTCGTCTGGCTTGCGGCGGAGGCCTGCCGTGATGCAGATCAAGTCGCTGGTGGGTATGTGCTCGTAGCCGCCCGACGTGATCACCTGGTCGGCCATCAGGCTAGCCCCGTGCAGCAGGTCGAGGGCCTGGCCGGCGGCGGCTTCCGCGTTGGCGTCGAGCAGGGCAATCTCGCGAACGATTTTGCCCGTCTGCAGGGCGAAGGCCGTGCACGAGCCAACCAGTCCGCCGGCGCCGATAATGCTGACTTTCATGTAGAGTTCCCTCTGATATCAATCGCCGCTTACCGACCCTGCAGGGCGGCCAACACGCGGTCAGTAATGGTTTTGACGAGTGCTTCCTGGTCGATTTTGCCCAGCGTGCCGCTGACCGAACCGTTGCCGGAAGGAGTCGGGGAGTTCTTCGGGCGCATTGACGGAGGAGCATCGAACGCTCGGCGCTCGAGTCCGCTGTCCTTCCAGCTGTCGCGGAACACGTCGTTGGCGCAAATGTCGCAATTCTCCATGCCCGGCGCCAGCCGCGCGTCCTTGTAGCCCCATTTGGTTTTGAGTTCCAACAGCTCGCGTTCTTTCTCTTCGGTGAAGTAGGTCACACGACCCAGGTCTTTCGAGAGCATCAGGATCCGGCAATAGGCATCGAGGATCTCGGTCCACCAATAGGCCCGCTCGACCGTTTCACCAAAGCTCACGGTGCCGTGATTCGCCAGAATGATCACATTGCTCTTTTCGACAAACGGCAGAATGGTATCGGCGAAGGGCTGACCGCCTGGTGTTTCGTACTTCGTAATCGGAACGTCTCCGAGAAACACCTCTACCTCGGGTAGCACGCATTGCGGAATCGGCTCGCGGGCTACGGCAAACGCCGTGGCATGCGGCGGGTGGCAGTGGACGACGCTTTTCACGTCCGAGCGCTTCTTCATGATGGCCAGATGCAGCATGATTTCGCTGGTCCGCTTACGCCGGCCGCTCTTCTGGTTTCCTTCCATGTCGACGATGCACAAGTCGTCGGGTTTCAGGAAGCCCTTGGAAACCATCGTCGGCGTGCAAAGCACTTCGTTCGGTCCCAGCCGGTAGCTAATGTTGCCATCGTTGCCGGCCGCGAATCCCTTGTTGTAGATCCGCCTCCCGATGTCGCAGATCTCGAGTTTCAATTGATGCAGGTTGGGCATGGATTGCCTTTCTGATGTCGTCGGTCAGGACCATGCCTGACGGTCGCGAAACGTAGTTGTGATTGTGGATTGGGTAGTTGATTTAGACCGCCGACTCCGGCAGGTTGATTTGAATGTCATCGAGGATCGCCGCGTTGTAAGCATCGACCGGCTTTTCCTCGGGCAGAAACGGTTGCGCCGCTTCGCCCCCTTCGCTGAACGCAATCCGGCTGCCAACGCCGGCGCCCAGCGAGTCGTAAACGACCAGTTCCTCGCCACTGGGTGGTTCGTTGCTCGTCAGGTCGGATCGCGTAAGGGGAATCGTCAGGCGAAACGCCGCGCCGGCCAATGTGGGATGGACCCGGCTAAGCGTGACGGTGCCGATGACTTCGCCGATTCGCATGGTGGTGCCTCCCGTAAAACGGGACGAGTTCAATCTAAGTGGGCTTGTAGTGACGGTGGACAAACAGGCTGACCGTAACGCAGCCAATGGCGGATCGCTTGCTTGATGTCGAAAACACTGCGGCCGCGGGGCTCGACAACGAGCAGGTTTGGGCCGATGGCGGCAACCGCCGCATCGACTGTCGAGCAACTGCTTGCGAGTGCTGCCCGGAGGCCGCTACGACGATTAGCCAGGCACAAGGCGGCCGCCGATTGATCGGTGATCAGCAGGCCAAAACCGCTGCCGACAACCTTTCCGAGCGATTCGATGACGGACGGCAGCGCGCCAGAAGCTAAGTGCTCAATTCTCCCTTCCGCCGCAAGCGCCGCCAGCAGAGATGTTGCGTTGTATGTGGTTTCAGACACGCCCACATTCAGGACGGCGCTGCCGGCGGGTTTGCCGGTGTCGACGGCAGATGCGACGCTGACTTGGTGCTTCTTCAATTCGTCGCGAGCGGCGGGCGTGATGATGGCTCCGCGCGTCACAACGAGTTGGCTCACGCCGGCCAATCGCCCTTCGAGAGCTGCGGCGCTGACGACTTTGGACGTCAGCGTGAGTTGCGAGTCGGACCTTGACCCGGGCGGCGACGTGCCGAGAGATCGACTTCCCTTGGTTTTCGGTGCCGAGCGGCCGGAGTGCAGGTCGGCCAGGACTTCGCGGACGATGCGTTCGACCGCGGCTCGCTGGCTCGAATTGTGCGTTCGGCTGGTCACGACTAGTCCTGTATTCCCATCACGTTCCAGCGAACCGGCGTGGTGTCGCTTTGCAATAGTGCCCGCGTCGCTTTGCCGTCGCTCGTTAGAATCACCCGATCGCCGGCACCAGCGCCCAACGCGTCGACGGCAACCACCGGATCGCCGTCGGAGGTGTGCCCATCGGCCAGCACAAACTGCACGATGAGCATCTTCCAGCCCAACAGGGAAGGGTGCTTCACTGTGGAAGTCGTCGTGCCGATGACCGTGCCAACTTGCATGGATCTACTTTCCCAAAATCCTCAAATCATCAATCAGTGAGCAGCGTCGCTCGCGGGTGAAAGTCAGCGGTGTCGTCACGCCCTCGCCAGTCGGCGTCGCAATCGAGAACGACAGATAGCCTTCGCCACCCAATCCGAGTGCCGCCATGCAGGGCCCGTTCTTGACGAACAGGGTCGTGTCGAGCGCCCGGCCCATGCGGGTCATGTTCCGCACGTTGTTCGAGTGGATGATGCTGGTGTGGCGGAAGCCGTGTTCGTAGTACTTGGCTTTTTCGATCGCCTCGTCGACGTTGCGCACGCGGACGAATGGCACGAATGGCATCATCTGCTCCACCGGCACGAATGGATTGGATTCGTCGGTCTCGCCGAAGATCAGTTCGGTGCGCTCCGAAACACGTTTGCCCGCAGCGTCGGCCAACCAGGCGGCATCTTTGCCGATGAAGTCCTTGTGGGCCACGTCGTGCTTGTGGTCTCCCTCGCCCACCGTCGCGATCGCCCGTTTGGTCAAGGCGTCGATCTCTCGGGTGTTCAGTCTGGCAGCGCCGGCCCGCTCCATGGCCGCCATCATCGCATCGAAGACGCTGGCTACGACGAACACTTCCTTCTCGGCGATGCATAGCAGGTTATTGTCGTAGGCTCCGCCCTGAATGATCGCTCGGGCGGCGCGGTCCAGATCGGCCGTTTCGTCGACGACCACCGGCGGGTTGCCTGGTCCCGCTACGATCGCGCGCTTGGACGACTGCATGGCGGCTCGCGCCACGGCCGGTCCACCCGTCACACAGATTAGTTTGACGCCGCGATGATTGAACACCGCGTCGGCCGATTCGATCGTCGGTTCGGCGATGACCGAAATCAGGTTGTCGATGCCCAGGTCGTGATAGATCGCCTGGTTGAAGCGACGCACGCCTTCGACCGCCACCCGCTTGCCGCTGGGATGCGGGTTGACGACCAGCGTGTTGCCTCCGGCGATCATGCTCACGGCGTTGCCCGTGATTGTCGGCAGCGAATGCGTCACCGGCGTAATGGCGCCGATGACGCCAAACGGAGCGTGTTCGATAACGGCCAGCCCATGGTCGCCGCTGAAAACCTCGCTCCGCATGAACTCGACGCCAGGTGTCTTCTCGCCGAGCGTCTTGAGCTTTTCAATCTTGTGAACAAGTCGGCCGATCTTCGTTTCTTCCATTTCCATCGTGCCGAGTTCGACCGATTGCTCGATGGAGATACGGCGGATGTGATCGATGACTCGCTTGCGATCTTCGAGCGAACGCTCACTGAGCTGTTCGAATGCCTCGGTGGCGGCGGCCACGGCTTGGTCAACGCAAGTGAACACTCCATAGCGCCCAGCGTAGCTGTGGCCGTTGGGCGGCGGGGGCGGCGCAATGCCCGCCGTGCCCATGCGGTTTAGCACTTGTTCGACGACGCTTTTGATCAATTCTTCGGTAGCTTGCATGGTTGGTATTTATCCCCGGCTTGTACCCTGAGGGTGTATTGAATTTCAGTCGGAGTGCGTCTGCTCTTCCCGGCGGAAGACGCAGTTCTGATCGACATGAACCGTATCGACCAGACCCACGATCACGCAGTCGATCGGCAGCTTCGAAGTCTCGGGAGTCATGCGGGCGCTCGATCCTTGCGTGATCAGCACGAACTCGCCGTCGCCGGCGCCCAAGGCATCGACAGCCACGAACGTGCGGCCGGTGGAAACCAGCCGATTGCGATCTTGCGGATCGATTCGATAGGGCTCCACGACGAGCAGCTTTTGCCCGACCATCGTGTCGACCTTTTGTGTGGCCACCAGCGAGCCGGTGACTTTGGCCAGAAACATGGCTTTACCCTTCGCCTTGCAAAAGTTGTTTGGTTTGCCGGGCCACGATTAGTTCCTCGTTGGTGGGCACGACCCAAATCTGCGTGCGGCTCTCCGCGGTGCTGATTTTCGACTCGCCCTTGGCTGTGGCATTGGCCGCCGCGTCCAGCACGATGCCAAGGTCGCCTAGCCCGCCCACGACGGCCGTGCGAACGTTTATGCAGTTTTCGCCGATGCCGCCAGTGAAGACGATCATGTCGGCTCCGCCCAACTCGGCGAGCATCGCGCCGAGCGACCTGCGGACGTCGGACGTGAACACGTCGAGTGCCAACCGCGCCCGGACGTTTCCGCCGGCCGCGGCTTCTTCCAGATCGCGAATATCTCCGCTGACTCCGCTGAGACCCAGCAGTCCGCTCCGCTCGGCCAGGTCGGACAGCACCTGAGAAAATGTTTGTCCCGTTTGCTTCATGATCACGGGAATAGCAAACGGATCGAAGTCGCCAGCCCGGTTGTTATGGGGTACGCCCGACTGGGGACTCATGCCCATCGAAGTTGCCATACTCGTCAGCCCGCGAATCGCACACAGTGAGTTCGAGCCGCCTAGATGACAGGAGATCACGCGCAAATCGTCTCGTCCGAGCAATTCGGCCGCGCGTGTGGCAATGTAGCGATGGCTCGCACCATGGAATCCCCACCGCTTGACGCGGTACTTCTCGGCCCATTCATAAGGCACCGGATAGTACTTGTTGCGGTCGGGCTGAGTTTGATGAAAGCCGGTCTCGAAGGCCGCCACCAGCGGAATCTCGGGGAGTCTTTCGCTCAAGAGCCGCATCGCGGTGATGTATGGCGGATTGTGAGCCGGCGCCACTTCATTCATTTCCTCCATGCACGCCAGTAACTCAGGCGTCACTCGCTGCACGCCACTAACGGCTCCTCCATGCACGGCCTTGAATCCGATGGCCGCAACTTCGCTCGCATCCTGCAGACAACCCGACTCGGCGTCCGTCAGTTGTTCCAAACACTGACGCACCGCCACGGCGTGATCGGGCACATGCGCCACCTGTTCGCGCTTCCGCCCGCCGAACTCGACCGACAGGCGGCTTTCCGGGGCACCGATCCGTTCGATGCCGCCGCGCGAAGCTGGCGCTCGTCGGCCATATCGAACAGCCGATACTTGAAGCTCGTCGAGCCCAGGTTGGCCACCAAAACCTTCATGGTGCAATCCTTTTTCCTGCTTGTCCACCGCGCGACGACCTTCGGCCACACGCGCCGCCGCATGTCCTTACGACAGGTACGCGGCGACCAGTCCGTCCGACGGGCGCGGAATCACGTGACTGGCGACCAGTTCGCCGACCTGCGTGGCGGCGGCGGCGCCGGCTTCCACGGCAGCCCGCACGCTTCCCACGTCGCCGCGGACGACGGTCGTGACATAGGCACCGCCGATGGAAACACGTTTGACGATCTCGACGTTCGCGGCCTTGGCCATCGCGTCGGTGGCTTCGACCAGAGCGATCAAGCCACGGGTTTCAATGAGTCCGATTGCAGAATTCATGGATGGAAGATCCTTGTTTGACGTTGGGATTTCAATTTCAAGAGAAGAGTGCGGGCCTAGGCGTTTGCTCGCTTGCGGTTTTCAGGGAGCACGATACCCAGGTCGTCGTGGGGACGAGGAATGACCTGCACGGCCACAACTTCACCTACGCGCTCGGCGGCCGCGGCACCGGCGTCGGTTGCGGCCTTCACGGCAGCCACGTCGCCGGTCACAAACGCGGTGACCAGGCCGCTGCCGACTTTGTCCCAGCCAAGAAATTCAACGTTGGCTGCCTTCATCATTGCGTCGCTGGCCTCAACCAGGGAGATAAACCCCTTGGTCTCGATCATGCCGAGCGCTTCCACGGTTTTCGCCATGAAAAGTTCTCCAGAGAAAAAAGGAAACGGTTGTGTCTCAATTACCAACCCCACGCGAAAGCGAGGGGAGTTCGTCTAGTTCGTCTACGCCTTGAACAATTCCACTTTCGTTGCGTGATCCAAATCCGCCGCATTGCCCTCGTCCGTATCCAGATGTACTTCCAGCTTGCTGGTCTTGTCGGCCCGCACCAGCAGGTCTTCCAGCACCAGGGTGCAACTGCTTTCAATCCGCAGGTTCAGCCGGTCGCCGTTCTTGACGCCGTAATAGGCTGCATGGTCGAGGTTCATATGCACGTGCCGTTCGGCGCGGATCACGCCTTCGGCCAATTCGACCACGCCGGCAGGGCCCACCAGCACGCAGCCCGCTGAGCCCCGGATGGCGCCGCTGGCTCTCACCGGCACGTCGATGCCCAGCGATATGGCGTCCGTGAATGCCAACTCCACCTGGCTTGCCGGGCGAGTCGGTCCGAGGACGCGCACGCTGGGAAGCATTCTCCGCTTCGGCCCCACGACCATCACCGTCTCCTCGGCCGCGAAGAAGCCGTCCTGATAAAGCGGTTTGGCAATGGTCAACTTACGACCGGGTCCAAAAAGGGTCTCTACGTGGGTATCCGTCAAATGCAGATGCCGAGCCGAAATGCTGACCACTAGTTCCGGCGCGTGTTTGTCGCGCGAACCGAATTGAGCGCGAAGCGTGCCTAGCACAACCTCGCGTACGATTTCTTCCACCTGAAAGCGGTCGATGACGGCGGTGCTCATAGTGGTTCCAAGTCTCTCGTCTACTGCTGATTTGTATGGCTGGCGACCAGGTGAAGGTCGACACGGGCGTCGGCGATCTTCTGTCGCCACTGGTCATTGATCTCGTCGTCCACGACGATGTGCTGCACCTCTTCCAGGCCGCACAAGTGGGCCAAGCTCTGACAGCCGAACTTCGTGCTATCGGCCACGATGATCACCTCATCGGCGGCTCGCATCATGGCTCGCTCGGTTTCAACCAGGAGCAAGTTGTTGTTGTAAAATCCGCGCTCGTTCACGCCCGACACGCTCAGTATCGTACGCCGCACGTTGAGACGCTCGAGCATTTCATTGGCATACGGGCCCAACGCCACGCCGGTCCGCGGGTAAACATATCCACCCACGATCACCAGGTCGTTGTTCGCGTTCGACGCAAACAAGTTTGCCACTGGCAACGAATTGGTCACGATCTGCAACCGCCGGCCGACGAGCAACCGGGCAACCTCATACGTTGTGCTGCCGCCATCAAGCAGAATTGTGTCGCCGTCCTCGATGAGCTTAGAAGCTTCGAGGGCGATTTGCTTTTTCTTGTCCCACTGGGCCGGCTGCCGCTCGTCGAAGTGAGGCAACTTGGGCGACGGTCCAGTGTAGAACACGCCCCCGTGCGTCCGCTTGGCCGTGCCGACTTCTTCCAGGTGGTCCAGGTCGCGACGGACTGTCGACTCCGAGACCTGCAGCTGGTCGGCCAGCTCGGGCAGCGACGCAAACCCGCGTGTGCGAATCATTTCAAGCAATTGAGTTCGACGCTCTTCGACAAGCAAGGATGTAAAACCTTCACCTGGATGCACAGATGTGCCACTGATAGATCAATTATGCAGGAGTTAAATGGCGATATCAATCATCTAGATGGAAATTATTGGTAGAAATTAATCACAAAAGTGCGCAATAAGTGGTAACGTGTGCGCAGGAAACGACTTGCATCACCAAGCCCTTCGGGATAGCCAAACCAACCCGAACCTGAAAGAATTCGCCCATGCCTATCGTGCAGCAACTCACCAAGAAGCTTAGTGCGCGTCCGACGTTGCCGCAGATTGCCGACGTGCATTTGCGTCACTACGCGGGGCGGCATGACATCCCGGCCTGGCTCGAGCTTCGCCGCCGGGCTTTTTCCCGGCAGAAAGTAAGCCTGAGCGATTGGGACACGGCGGATTTCGAGCGGGAGTTTCTGGAAAAGCCGTGGTGGCAGCCTCAGGCCATGTGGTTGGCCGAAATGCAACGGTTGATGATGCCCAGAGAAATCGTCGGCACGGTCACACTTGCCCGTCGGGGCGGGGCGACTGACGACAAGCCGGTGGTGCATTGGTTAGCGGTTTTACCTCGTTTCCGCCGATTGGGAATTGGCCACTTGCTGATGGCCTCGCTCGAAGCAGCCGTTTGGGACGGCGGCGAACGGCAAATTTGGCTCGAAACGCACGAGGCCTGGGTTGAGGCAGCGCGATTGTATCGATCGCTCGGCTACGAACCCGTCTCGCGCGAAAGCAACTCTCAGGACGGCTGAACCCTCACTCGGCGACCGTCGATTGTCACCTGCCCGCTTCCCAGCAGCCGGATCGCTTCGGGGTAGGCTTCGCATTCCGCTTCAAATACACGGGCCGCGAGTGTATCGGGGGTATCGTCATCAAGCACCGGCACGACCCGCTGCAAGATGACCGGTCCATGATCGTACTGGTTGTCGACGAAATGTACCGTGCAGCCGCTCACCTTGGCGCCGTACTCGAGCACCGCTTCGTGCACGTGATGCCCGTAGAATCCCTTGCCGCAAAACGCCGGGATCAAGGCCGGGTGGATGTTGAGCACGCGGTTTTCAAAATCCGGCGGAATGGGCACGTACGACAAAAAACCTCCCATGACAACGTAATCGGCATGCTTGTCGCGGCAGGCGGAGAAGATCGCGTCGCTGTACGCCTCCGGCGAGTCGAACGCCTTGCTGCGAAGTACCAATGTCGCGATGCGGGCGTTGCTGGCGATGTCGAGCCCACGCGCCTCGGCATTGCTCGATATTACGAGCGGAATGTCGACTTCGAGCTCTCCGGCCGCGCGCTTGGCGAGCAGATTCTTGAGCGTTGTGCCGCCCCCCGAGATCAGCACGACGACGCGCAGCGGTGTCGATGGATTGGCTGGGCTCACGCTTTTACCACCCGTACGTAGAGCGATGCCTTAGTGCCCGCCAGATTGAGTTCAATTGGCTCAACGTCGGGGAGTGCCTCGAACACCAGCCGCACGGTAAGGGTCTCGCCTTGCAGGTAGTCGCGAAAGCGGTTGGCCGCCTCTAACAACGCGTTGTCTTCGGTGACCAGGCCAATCTCGATACGGTTGGTGTATTCCAGGTTTCGGTCCTTGCGCGCGTTTTGCACCGCGTGCACCAGCTCGCGTGCCAGTCCCTCGGCGACTAGCGCCTCGTCGATTTCCGTGGCCAGCACGACGACGCAAGCTGCTCCTTGGGCGGCCGCCCAGCCTTCCTTAGCCTGCAACCGCACTTGCAGATCCTGTCCATCCAGCAGCACGGGACCGCTGGGCAGTTCGAGCGTGACAGAGTGTTCTTTCTCCATGCGAGCGAGCAACTCGGCGGCGTCCGCAGCAGCCAAAGCTTTCTTCACCTCCGGCAACTGCTTTCCCAATCGTGGGCCGAGCCGCTTCAGATCGGGGAGCACCGTGTAGGTGATGTACTGGTCCGCCTTTTCGGTGTATTCCACTTGCTTGACGTTCAGTTCCTCCGCGATCAGCGCCGCGTGGTCTTGCAGCCAACTCTGATGCGTGCGATCGGCCAGGATGACTTCGACCTTGGCCAGCGGTTGCCGCACTTTGAGCTTCGCGCCCATGCGGGCGGCGCGGCCAAGTGAAACGATCTCGCGCACCAGGCTCATCCGTTCGGAGAGCTGCGCGTCGATTACCTTGGCGTCGGCCTGGGGGAAATCGACCAGGTGGACACTTTCGGCCACGCGATCGCCGAACTCGGCCGAGGCCAGGTTTTGCCAAATGGCCTCGGCCAGATAGGGTACGAACGGCGCGACCAACTTGGACGTAGTCAACAGGCATTCGTAGAGCGTCCAATACGCGTCGAGCTTATCGGGCGACGTTTTGTCTTCGGCCCAAAAGCGATCGCGGCTGCGGCGCACATACCAATTCGACAATGCGTCGACAAACTGCGTGACCGCGCCGCACGCGGCGAAGTTGTCGTACGCGTCCATGTGCTCGACCACGGCGGCGACCGTACGATGTAGTTCGCTGAGGATCCAGCGGTCAAGCTCCGATCGATCCGAGATGGGTCGATAGGTTTTGGCCGTGGGGAACTCTGCCGCGGATAGTTGAGTTGCCTTGCCCGAGATGGCGGCCGCGGGATCGAAACCGTCGATATTGGCATAGATCACGAAGAAGCTATAGACGTTCCACAGCCGCAGCAGGAACTCGGGAATGCTGTCCTTGATCGCCTGTTCGTTGTAGCGGATCGACGTCCAAGGGGGCTGATTCGCGAAAAAGTACCAACGCAGCGCATCGGCGCCATAGCGGTCGAAGATCTCCTGCGGTTCGCGATAGTTTCGCTTGCTCTTGGACATCTTCTGGCCGTCTTCGCCCAGCATCAGCCCCAGCACGATGCAATTGCGGAACGGGTGCGGGAAAGCGTGGGCCGGCCGGTCGGGATCCTTGGAATCCTGATCGCTAAACAACAGCGTGCTGACGGCCAGTTGGCTATAGAACCAGCCGCGCGTCTGGTCGATCGCCTCGCTGATGAAGTCCGCCGGGAACTGCTTCTCGAACCTGTCGTGCCCCGCATGCGGGTAGCCCCACTGCGCGAACGGCATCGCGCCGGAATCGAACCAGCCGTCGATCACTTCCGATACGCGGCGCATCGTCCCCCGGGGATCGAACGGCGAGGTGTAGGTCACCGCGTCGATGTACGGCTTGTGAACTTTGAGGTGGTCCGACAAATCTGGGTTGCTCGCTTTTGCTTTTTGCCAGACCTCGATGCCCGCGACGCCCGGCTTGGCGAGCAGTTCGCCGTAGCTCGAAACCGCTTCGGCGCGGCCGGTCGCGCTGCAAACCCAGATGGGCAGCGGCGTGCCCCAGTAGCGCTCGCGGGAGAGGGCCCAGTCGACGTTGCTCTCCAGGAAATTGCCGAAGCGGCCCTCCTTGATATGCTCGGGCAACCAGTTGATCTGCCGGTTGTTGGCCAGCATCTGGTCCTTGTATTGCGTGGTGCGGATGAACCAGCTTTGCCGCGGATACTGAATCAGCGGATCCTCTTCCGCCCTCCAACAGAACGGATACTCGTGCAGGTACTGTTCCTGATGGAACAAGAGCTCTCGGCGCCGCAGCTCGCGCGAAATGTCCTTGTCGGCTTCCTTCACCCAGCGGCCCAGGTAATCGGGCGCCTCGGCCGTGAATTTACCATCGGGGCCCACGGCGCAGATCAATTCCGGGCCTTCGGCGTCGACGAACCTGGCTTGCTCAGCCTGCAACACGTCGTAGTCGACTTCGCCAAAAGCTGGTGCTTGATGCACGACGCCGGTGCCACTGTCGGTCGTGACAAACTCGGCCGCCACCACGCGCCAAGCAATGTGCTGCTGGCCGCCGGCCTGGAGCTTGCCCGTCTTGCTGCCCAGCGACTTGTAGTAATAGTCGAACGGCGGGACGTAACGCAGCCCCAGCAAGTCTTTGCCCTGCCGCCTTTCGACAACCTGAAATTCTTGCTTGGCCTTCGCGGCGACCTCCTCGACCAGGGCGCTGGCGACGATCAACTTGCGGCCTTCGCCGTCGGTCACGACGGAGTATTCCAATTCCGGATGCACGGCAGCGAATTGATTGCTCGGCAGCGTCCAGGGTGTGGTCGTCCAGACCAGCAACGACGTGTCGGGTTCGTCGACCAGCGGAAACCGCACGAACACGCTCGGATCGGCGACCTCGCGATAGCCTTGGCCCACTTCGCCGGAGCTGAGAGCGGTGCCTCCCTGCGCCCACCACCAGACGATCTTATAGCCCTGATACAATAGGCCGCGATCGAACAGGTTCTTAAGCGCCCACCAGACGCTCTCGATGTAGCTCTGGTGGTAGGTGACGTAAGCCTCGTTCAGATCAATCCAAAAGGCCAGCCGCTCGGTGAGCCGCTCCCACTGCTGCGTGTAGCGAAACACGCTTTCGAGGCATTTGTGAATGAACGGTTCAACGCCGTAACGCTCAATTTCCTCCTTGGAGTGAATGCCCAACTCCTTGGATACCTCGACTTCCACCGGCAGCCCGTGCGTGTCCCAGCCGGCCTTTCGCTGGCACAAGTAGCCGCGCATCGTGCGATACCGCGGAAACAGGTCCTTGATCGCCCGCGTGAGGCAATGTCCCGGGTGGGGCAGGCCGTTGGCGGTGGGCGGACCCTCGTAGAAGACGAAGCGGGGCGCGTCGGCCCGGGCCGCCAGTGACTTTTCGTAGATCTTTTCCGACTTCCAAAATTGACCGATTTCGGTCTCAAGCTCGGGAAAACGGACCGACGCGGGTACGGGACGAAACATGATTCCAGCAAAACGGTTCCAAGAGCGACTGCAAATGTCAGAAGAATGGACAAGTAGACCAGTTAGGACGTTCAGTTTCAATCGGTGTTGGGTGGGCAATGGGGGCCGAATGGGGCGATTTTCACGGCCAACTCGACAGGCCCATACGTCAGGCCGTGCCCGAGGTGAGCGCGCACGAGGGACATCTGCCAGACCAAGGCCTGACCCACAAAAACCAAACGCCAGCGCGCAAGGGTGCGCGCGGCGTTTGGTTGGACGCTTTTTAAAAACAGAAGCGTGTCGTGCTCGGTTGAGCCGGGATTGGACTTTGAAAGTGGTTAACAGTTGGTCACTCCTCGGCCATCGACCGAGCGGCGCGACACGCGGCATGCAGCACGAAGCACTCGTTTTACCAGTACGTCAAGTGACGGCGGCTTCCGCCACCGCCAAGCCAGGCTAAAAAACCTTCGTGCGGCAAAGACAGCCAGACCTGCCGCGCAAGTTGCAGCGCCGTGGATCCCCGGCGCCGCGTATCTGCGCGGCCAAGCGGCGAACGTGTGGACGCAAGCGAACCCCGTAATCCTCGTGCCGCCGAAACGTGTCGGCGGGGATGGGCAGGTTCCAAAGACAAGACAACCAAGGTCCCAGGCTTGTTGCTCGTCCACACGTCGCAGGCCATCCGACCGCGGGTGAGTATGCCGCAGGTGCTGGCCCGATTTCAAGCAGCAATGTTTTGGTTAGGGGAGACTAGCTACCGCGCAGGCACAGAGCACGCTGAGGGAATCGAGAGTTGTTGTTGTTCCCCAGATGGCCACTGCCGGCTCGACGTGGCACCTAACTGAAAGAACCGTTTCGACGCCGCGTATCCGTGGCACGACCTGTTCCGTCGAATGTCGAGTCCGATCGTCTCAAGAGTCGTCTGGCCTAGAGGCCCTTCGGAGCCAGATTCTCATTGGTCGGTCACACTTCCCTCAACTTCAGTCGCGCGGAAGGGTTTGGGTAGGTGGGGATGACTGATAAATACGGAACTTGCAATTCATTAGGCCCTAAATGCAATTCTCACATGTCGCTCATCTTTTTTTTCGCAATGTCCCGCTAGCGTTTGGGTCGGTGTCCAGGTGGTGTCCAACCTGATCGAACTCTTTTTTTGGGGCAATCGCAATGAAGCGCCAAGCTGTCTTACGGAGATCCCGTGGTTTTACCTTGGTGGAATTGTTGGTGGTGATCGCCATCATCGGCGTGCTCGTCGGCCTCTTGCTACCAGCAATTCAGGCCTCTCGTGAGGCAGCACGGCGGTCGCAGTGCACGAACAATCTCAAGCAGATTGGATTGGCGATTCTGAATCATGAGTCGACGCTTCGCAAACTTCCGTCTGGTGGTGAGGGAACGGTTTGGACCATGGTTGCCGGCGTGAAGACCGGAAGCACTGGCTTCGACAAGCATTCGATGTTCACCTACATTTTGAGCTACATGGAAGAAGGCAACGTCATGAGTCATTTCGACATTGATCAACTCTATAACGATAAGAATTACCCCGGAAACCAATACGCGGCCAAGACCAACATCCCGTCATTTCTGTGTCCGAGCAACGCCCTGCAAGTCGAGGATCCGTATGGATACGGCGAAACGAATTACATGCCGGTCGCGTATACCGACATCGATCCCAACACCGGGGTGCGCAACACTGCGACTCGGATGGATTCAGCCCTGGGCACACTCGGCGGGGTGCGGATTGCACGAATTACCGATGGCACGAGCCATACGATCGCGGTCTCGGAAGATAGTGGTCGCAACCATGAAACCTTATCGCCATTTCTAGTATCCCCCTATCCCGATCCAGCGATTACAGCCGGTGTCAATGCGGAGCCTGCCACGCCGAGCGGCAGGCGTTCGTACAATCGCTGGGCCGAGCCGGACAACGGGGCCGGTGTTTCGGGTCCGCCGAACTCCGCGGTCGGGAAGCTGCAAGCGGTGATCAATAACAACAGCGCGCAAACCGGCGGACCAGGGGATTGTCCGTGGACGACCGGCAATTGCGGTCCAAACGACGAGATTTTTAGCTTTCATCCGGGTGGAGCGAACGCACTAATGGTCGATGGAAGCGTCCGCTACTTGCAGCAGGAGATCAACCCGATCGTGATGCGTTATCTGTGCACACGCGCCGAGGGAACTCCAATCACCGAGGAATATTGAGCCGGCTATTGGTGCTTCAAGGCACGACGGAGCATTTCGCTACAGTCTGCTCACACTCGACATAGCGGTCGCTTCTCGATACGCTGACGGCGCTTCAAGGACGAATCGACCGCTTGCCGGACCAGTCATGCCGCGTACTCCGGACGATAAAAATCGCAAGACGTGCGCGGAAGTTGAGGCCGCGGAGCTCCGCTCAAATACAGAGCTGCTGGCGGCGCTGGCCAAGTCGCTGCATTCGGCGGGCCTGCCGGCTCATCGGTTGGAAAGCCTGCTGACCGAGACGGCCAGACATCTCGGCACGCCGGCCCAAGTGTTCGCGCTGCCGACGGGCGTGATGCTCGCCGTTGGCCGGGAAACGTCTCCCGTCACTATGCTACTGCGCGTTGAACCGGGGGCCGTGCACTTAGAGCGGCTGGCCCGGCTCTCGGCCATCGCCCGCGGCGTGATTCGCGGGCAGCTTGCCGCGCCTGAAGCCAAGCGTCGCATCGATTTCGTGATGCGCGCGGGACCCCGTTGGGGCGTGCTTTCCACGGTGCTTGCCTATGTGCTCAGCGCCGGCTCGTTCTCCGTGTTTTTTGGCGGCGCGATTCCCGAAATTGTGACCGGCGTGGGCGTGGGGCTAGCGGTTGGTCTGCTTTCCGTTCTGATGCGCGGTCTGAGGTCGAACACTCGCCTGTTCGAACTGCTGGCCGCCGTCGCGGCGGCGGCTATCGCGAATGCGGGCTATGCTCTTGACCACGACCTGGTGCAGTGGATTCCCTTGGCTGCCGGCCTGATCATTCTGCTTCCAGGGCTGACGCTGGTCGACGCGCTCGACGAGCTTGCCCACGGCAACCTGGCATCGGGCGGGGCTCGCTTGGCCGGCGTGGGCGTCGTGCTGCTGGTGATGGCCTTTGGCGCGGTTGTGGGCGCCTCGCTGATCGTGCCCTCGCTGGCGACGCCAGTCGACAGTCCACCCGAGCGTGTGCCAGTGTGGTGGATTGCCCCGGCGCTCGTCGCGGTCGCGTTCGGTTCAATGATTCGATTTCGGGCACGCTGGCGCGACTTTTGGGAGGCGCTCGGCGCCTCGACGCTGGCGCTCATCGCCGCCCGCGTGGGCACGGCCCAATTCGGACCGTTTGCCGGACCGTTCCTGGCGGCCTTGCTTCTGGGCGCCGTAGCGAACCTGACCGCCAACGCGCTGCGGCAACCGGCGCAACTGATCGTGGTGCCCGGGCTGGCGCTGCTGGTTCCCGGATCGTTTGGCGTCCGCAGCCTCTCGTCGCTGCTGACCGAAGACACGACGGTGGGGGTCGATACGGCGTTTCACATGTTTCTCACCGCCATGGCTCTGGTCAGCGGGTTGTTGGTCAGCAACTCGTTCTTCCGCGAGAAACTACACGACTGAACACGGGCGCCGCCTGGCCGCGGACTGCTTGGACCGACGCTCGTGCCTTGAAACGGAGCCCGCGTTCGTTCAGAATGAAGGGGCTCGCTCCGGCGACAAAGGCGTGCCCTTACACGACTTGACGCACCAGTCGCCCGCGGACCGTCGGTCGCTAACGACCGTCGACCCTCCCCCAACCAGCCGCCCCGCACATTCGCTCCGGAAGGAATTCTCATGCCGGCTTTTCGCCCTGCGTTCGTGGTTTCGTGGATCGTCACGGTCTCGAGTTTTCTGGCTCCAGCCCTGCTGCCCGCCGCCGAGCCCCGGCTCGAACTCAACGAGGGAGATCGCATCGCGATTCTCGGCAACACGCTGGCCGATCGCATGCAGCACTTCGGTTATTTGGAAGCCTTGTTGCAGTCGCGATTTCCCAAGCACGAGCTGGTGGTCCGGAACCTTGGCTTTTCGGGAGACGAGCTGACGCTACGGCTCCGCTCGGCCGGATTTGGCAGCCCGGACGATCATCTGAATTTCGTTCAGGCCGACGTGATCCTGGCCTGCTTCGGCTACAACGAATCGTTCGCCGGTCCGGACGGACTGGATAAGTTCAAGAAAGACCTGGCGGAATTCATCGATCATACGTTGGGCCAGAAATACAACGGGGAGTCGGCGCCGAGGCTGGTGCTGGTTTCGCCCATCGCACACGAAGACCTCGACGACCCCAACCTGCCCGATGGCAAGGCGAACAACGAGCGGATCGCCCTGTACACCCAGGCCATGGCCGACGTGGCCCGCGAAAAGGGAGTCGCGTTTGTCGATCTCTACAAGCCGACGGCCGCGCTTTACGAGGTTGACGACGAACCGCTGACGATTAACGGCATTCATCTGAACGCTCGCGGCAACGAACAGGTCGCCAGAGTCATCGATCACCAGCTGTTCGGCAAGAACTCACAGCCACTGGACGCCGATTCGTTTGAGAAGCTGCGGCAGGCCGTGCTGGACAAGAACTTCGATTGGTTCTCGCGCTACCGAACCACCGACGGGTATTCGATCTTCGGCGGTCGGGCCGACTTGAAATTCACCGACGACCAGACCAACCGCGTGGTGATGCAGCGCGAGTTGGAAGTGCTGAACGTGATGACCGCCAATCGCGACAAGCGGATTTGGGCCATCGCCCAGGGCGGTGATCTGGAGGTTGACGATAGCAACACGCCGCCGTTCATCGAGGTGATCACCAACAAACCAGGTCCGCTCCCCGGCGGCAAGCACGTGTATCTCGGGGGCGAGGAAGCCATCGAAAAGATGACGATCGGCAAGAACCTGAAAGTCAACCTGGTGGCCTCTGAGGAGATGTTTCCGGAACTTGTCAACCCAGTGCAAATGGCCTTCGACACCAAGGGCCGACTGTGGGTTGCCGCCTGGGACAGCTACCCGCATTGGAAGCCGAAGGACGAACTGAACGACAAGCTTTTGATTCTCGAAGACACCGACGGCGACGGCCGCGCCGACAAGTGCATCCGATTTGCCGAGGGACTGCACAATCCGACCGGCTTCGAATTCTGGAATGGCGGCGTTTATGTCGCCCAGGCGCCTGACCTGGTGTTTCTCAAGGATACCGACGGTGATGACCGGGCCGATGTGCGCGAGCGGGTGATCAGCGGTCTCGATTCGGCCGACACGCATCATACGTCGAACAGCTTCACGTTCGATCCGGGCGGTGGACTTTACTTCCAGGAGGGCACGTTCCATCACTCGCAGGTTGAAACCCCGTATGGACCGCCGGTGCGGCTGGCCAATGCCGGCGTGTTCCGCTACGAGCCGCGCACACAGAAGTTCGACGTTTATGTCTCGTATGGTTTTGCCAATCCTCATGGCCACGTGTTCGATCGCTGGGGGCAAGACATTGTCGTCGACGGAACCGGCGCGGTGCCATATCACGGCGCGCTGTTCTCGGGACATGTCGATTTCCCCACGAAACATCCGCAGCCCCCCACGGTCTACAAACAGCGCACGCGGCCGTGCCCCGGCATGGAAGTCCTGTCGAGCAAGCATTTCCCGCCCGAGATGCAAGACAACCTGCTGGTGGGTAACGTCATCGGCTTCCAGGGCATCTTGCGATACGAAGTGGAAGACAAGGGCGCGAGCCTGACGGCCACGGAACTAGATCCGTTTCTCTCGTCGAGCGATCCTAGCTTCCGGCCGTGCGACTTTGAGATCGGCCCCGACGGCGCGCTGTACTTCGTCGACTGGCAGAATCCGATCATCGGCCACATGCAACACAACCTCCGCGACCCGAGCCGAGATCGCACGCACGGGCGCGTGTACCGTGTGACCTACGAAGGACGTCCGCTGGCGAACCCGCCGAAGGTTGCCGGCGAGCCGGTCGAAAAACTACTCGACGTGCTACAGCTGCCCGAATCGCGAGATCGCTATCGGGCTCGCATCGAATTGAGCGGCCGGCCCAGCGCCGAAGTGCTGGCCGCGGCGGACAAATGGGTCGCATCGCTCGACCCGAAAGACGCCGACCACGAGCACCACTTGCTCGAAGCGCTCTGGCTCAACCAGCAGCACAACCACGTCAACCTGGCGCTGCTCGATCGCGTGCTGGCCTCGCCCGACTTCCGCGCCTGCGCCGCCGCAGCTCGCGTGCTGGGCTATCAGCGCGAGCAGGTTTCCGACGCCCTCGACCGCTTTCGCAAGTTGGCGGCCGACGAGCATCCTCGCGTGCGCTTGGAGGCGGTGCGGGCGGCCAGCTTCTTTACGGTGCCCGAGGCCGTGGAGATCGCGGTGATTGCGGCGGAAAGACCGCAGGACGAGTACATCAAGTTCGTGCATGGCGAAACGCTGAAGACGCTTGACCGCTATTGGAAGCCGGCGATCGACGATGGACGCGACATCGCGTTCACGACCGACGCCGGCCGACGCTACTTGCTGCAGCACGTGCGTAACGAGCGTCTGTTGGCCATGGATCGAACGGAACAGGTGTGCGGCGAGATTCTCCGTCGGCCCGGCATTCTTGACGCCGATCGCGCGGCGGCCATCGCCGAGTTGGCCAAAGTGACCGGTACCTCGAACCTGGACGTCATTATCGGGGCTCTGCAATCGCTCGACGCGTCGCAGGGCGAGGTCGACCCGAGCCTGGTGTTTGATCTCGTACGCCAACTGACCGCGCTGCCCGCGAACGAGCTCGCGCCAGCCAGGGCAGAATTGGAAAAATTGGCGACCTCGGCTCGTCAGCCGGTGCTGCGTCAGATCGGCTACGTCTCGCTAATGAACATCGATAAGTCGGCCGACAAGGCCTGGCAGCTGGCACAGGAATCTGCCGATTCGCTCCGCGACTTTGTCGGCGCGATGCCCTTGGTGGCCGACGGTAGCATTCGGGCCAGCCTCTACGAGCGGATCGTGCCGCTGGTCGACAACCTGCCCCAGTCGCTTCGCCCCGACGGCAAGAGCCTGGCGGGCCGTTATGTGCGCATCGAATTGCCGAAGCGCGGCACGTTGACGCTGGCCGAAGTAGAGGTCATGAGCGGCGACCAAAACGTGGCCCGTTCGGGACGGGCCAGTCAAAGCTCGACCGCTCACGGCGGCGACGCCAAGCGGGCCATCGACGGCAACAAGAGCCCCTCGTACAACGACGGTGGCCAGACGCATACCGAGGAGAACTCGCGAAAGCCTTGGTGGGAAGTCGACCTGGGTGCCGAAGTGCCGATCGAGTCGATCGTGGTTTACAACCGGGGCGACGGGTTCCTCGGCGGCCGGTTGAACGGCTTCACGCTGAAGGTGCTCGATGGCGAGCGCAACGAAGTATTCGTCAAAGAGGGCATCGAAGCTCCCAAAGGCAGCGTCTCGCTGGCCGTGGGGGCCGGCGACGCGGCCGTGGCCGTGCGTCAGGCGGCCATGATGGCGCTGACCTACGTGCGTGGTCAGGAGGCAAACACGTTTGCGCTGCTGGCTCCGCATGTGGCCAGTGACCGAGATCGAGCCGCGGCTATTCGGGCGCTGCAGCACATTCGCCGCGAGGACTGGCCCAAGGACCAGGCCCGACCGCTGCTCCAGGCCGTCACCGAATCGATTCGCAAGTTGGACGCCACTGACCGCACGACGCCCGACGCGCTGAACGCGATGGAGTTCGCCCACGCACTTGCCGCGTTGCTGCCGACAGACGACGCGCGGCGGGCCCGGGCGGAACTGGGCGAGTTGGGCGTGCGGGTGATTAAAGTCGGCACGCTGTTCGAGCGGATGTCGTACGACAAGGACGTGATCGCCGTGCGGGCCGGCAAGCCAGTCGAGTTCTTCTTCGAGAACTCGGACCTGATGCCGCACAACTTCGTGATCATCCAGCCGGGGACGCTCGAGGAGATTGGCACCACGGCCGAGGCAACCGCCCAGCAGCCCGACGCCGCCAAGCGCAATTTCGTTCCGAATTCGCCGTTCGTGCTGTTGGGCAGCAAGCTGTTGCAGCCCCGCGAATCGCAAAAGCTGAGCTTTACCGCGCCCACGAAACCCGGCGTGTACCCCTTCGTGTGCACCTATCCCGGTCACTGGCGGCGGATGTACGGCGCGCTGTACGTCGTGGCCGATCTGGATGCTTACCTGGAAGATCCCGAGGCCTACCTCGCCTCGCACCCGCTGGAAATCAAGGACGAGCTGCTCAAGGACCGGCGGCCGCGAACCGAGTGGAAATTCGACGATCTGGCCGGGCCGGTCGGTGGACTCAAGCAAGGTCGCTCGCACGGCAATGGCAAACAGCTCTTCCAGGTTGCCGGTTGCATTGCCTGTCATAAGTTGAACGGCGCGGGCAACCAGTTCGGTCCGGACCTGGCCAAGCTCGACGAAAAATTCAAGGCACTCGACGTGTTGAACGAATTGCTCGATCCCTCGGCGCGGATCAACGAAAAGTTCCAGTCGTATGTCTTCCAGCTCGATTCGGGCCGGGTTATCACGGGCCTGGTGCTCGAAGAGACGCCGGACAAGATCAAGGTGATCGAGAACCCGCTGGCCAGCACCACCGCGGTCGAGTTGAACCCGGCCGAAGTGGAGAAGCGGCTGAAGAGCCCCTCGTCGATCATGCCCAAGGGCCTGCTCGACAAGCTGTCGCGCGAGGAGATTCTCGACTTGATCGCTTACGTGCTGGCCCGCGGCGACGCGGACCACGCGCTATTCAAGAGCGACGGCGGCCATCAGCACGGCCATGCCCACTAGGCGAAACACAAGAAAGGTGTCAGGCGCCTCGTTCGTGGTCTAAATCGGAAAGGTGCCTGACGCCTTTTGCTACCTTAGCTGGCATAATGCGATGTTGTTGCGTGGCTGCCTGATGTCGCTGGGCCTGCTGGTAGTGCTGGTGGCCGGCTATGCGTATTGGTTTAGCCTGCATTTCGAGCGGACGCCAAGCCTGGTCTTTGGCGGCGTGGTGGGGTGCATCGTGTTCTTCTGCTTGGGGCTCATTGGCAATGCCCGCACCGCGTGGCGCGATTGGCGGCTGCTCTCGGCCGCGGCGCGAGATACCCAGTTGATCGACGGCACGCTGGTCGCCGTGTGCGGCACGATTCAGCCGCTCGAACGTCCTCTCGCCGCGCCTTTCAGCGGCAAGCAGTGCGTGATTTGCGAATATGATCTGTCGCGGAGCGCGGGCGGGGAGAACGCGGGCACGGGCGGATCGGACTATGTGGGATTTCTGATGACGCCGTCGGAAATTCGCTCGCCGCTCGGAGCAGTGCGGTTGTTGGGTTTTCCAGTGCTCGAAGGCGTGGAGCAGCGCCGTTGCCGGGGTTACGCGGCCGCCTGGAATGCGCGGCAGTTTCTGGCGTCACACGATTTCGAGGACCGCACCGGCCTGAAACTGGTTACGGCCGTTTCGGCATTCGACGTCGTCTGGTCGGACGACGACGGCTACGTCGAAAAGAATATGCAGCTGGGTCGTATAACCCTCGAAGAGCTTTTTCCACCCGAGTCCGCGGCCGGACTCGAGCGGCTGGCCGCGTGGGAGAAGACGCAGGACGATGAAAGCCGGGCCGACTTGGACGCGCCGGAAGAAGGTGACGAAGGTGGCATCGAGAACGGTAACGATGAGGACGACGAAGCCAGCGACGAAGATCAGTCGCCTCGCCTACCCGACATTCCGCTTCCTAAGCTGTTGGAAAAGCGGATCGCCCTCGGCGAACAAGTGTGCGTGATCGGCATCTACAGCGCCGAGCGGGAGGGCCTCGTTCCTTCGGGTCCAAAGGGGCCCGCCAACCGACTCCTGTGCGGCTCTGCGAGCCAACTTGCCGCCCGCGCGCGTTCGAAAATCAAGCGTCAGCTCCTGGGAGGGATCGTTGGGCTCGCGCTTTTGCACGCGCTGATACTCGTAGTGATGGCCACCCGCGGCTAAGCCTGTTCAAACAGCGCGATGCTGGCGGTGAAGCCGTGCAAAAAGTTCTTGCCGCCCACCGGGCCGATTTCGCCTTGGGCGAAGAATCCAGCGACGGGCAGTTTCGCGTAATGGTGGGCCAGGGCCGACGCGTCGTGGTTTGGCTTTTCGAACAGTCGCGTGCCGCGCCCGTTGCAGGTGAAGAGCAGGGCGGCTAGCGTTCGACCGTTCGCGTCGTTGCCCGCCGCGGCGAGCATTGCCTCCAGGTCCTCGTCGGCCGTGCCAGCGTCGCGCACATGAAACTGCACGGTTTGCCCCACGCGCAAGTAATCGCTCACGGCGATGGCACCCGACTTGGGGTCGGCGCCTTGTACGTTGCGCACCAGAAAATCGCCGCGGCCGAACTGGTCCTGGTATTCGTTGATAACCTGGCCCACGTGCAAACCATCGCGAAACAGGCCCTGCTCGTGCGGCGTCAGTGTGCCGAAGATCTCCTGCAACTGGGCCAGCGCCGGCTTGCCGCCAAGTTCCAGCAGCACGTTTCGCTCGACTTTGGTCACGACCAGCGGCCAGCCGACGGGCCGGCAGCCCTGGCTCACAACCGTTCGCATTCGCGTGGCGCCGTGCAGAAGGACGGCCACCGCCCCACGATCGATTTCGTGGCCGCCGAGGATGAGTCGATTCTGCCCGACACCCCAACCGCCGCTGGCCATGCCCCCCGCGACCGCGACACCGCCGTGGTCTTCATTGAGTCGGGCGAGCAGCACGTCGGCCGGAAAACTATACGGTTCACCCAGCAACAGCATACTGGCGCCCGCCGGCCAGTCGCCGTCGAGCGCCGGATGCCAGCCGCCGAACGTCCCACCGTCGGGCGTGGCTTGAAATTCCAGTTGCATCGGCAGCAACGTCGTGCCGGGGAGGTGCGCCAGCCAGAGCGCCACGGCCGGGGTTCCCTCAAGCTCGCGACTGCCGGCCACGATCGATTCGCCGGTGCAGCCCACGATGCAGTCGGTGCGCAATTCCTCGTGCAACACGGCGGCCAGTTCGGCAAATCGCGACTGGTGCTGGAACGAAGCGAAAACCACGGCCAGATGCGGTGACGCGCCGAGGTTGCCGAGTGCGCGACGACAAACGTCCTGAGCGGCCTCACGCGTGTCGGCTAGTTCAGAGCAAGCAGAGGCAGCGCGGGGAGTGGCGGATTCTGGCGAGATCATGGCGTCTTGAGGCGGGCACGAACCGAGGCATCAGCACACACGGCCATGATAGTCGTGATGACGATCGGCTCCCAGGGGCAATCGGCCGCGAATCAGGCGACGATTTCCTGAATCACGTGTCCGTGCACGTCCGTCAGGCGGCGGTCGATGCCGTTGTGGCGGAAAGTGAGTTTTTCGTGATTGATGCCCAACAGGTGCAAAACCGTGGCGTGCAGGTCGTAGCAGTAAGTCGGGTTCTCGACCGCCTTGTACGACCACTCGTCGCTCGCCCCGTAGCTGACGCCGCCGCGAACCCCGCCACCGCCCAACCACGAAGTAAACGCGAACGGGTTGTGATCGCGTCCCTTTCCACCCTGGCTGCAAGGCATGCGGCCGAACTCCGTGGTCCAGATCACAATCGTATCGTCGAGCATGCCGCGGGCTTTCAAATCCTTGATCAGTGCCGCAGCGGGCTGATCCATGCTGCGGCCCATGTCGCCGTGGTCGCGGGCGATGTCCTCGTGACTGTCCCAGTTGCGGCGCGGAAAGCCGTTGTCGGCTCCGCTCCACACCTGTACAAACCGCACGCCCCGTTCGAGCAGCCGCCGCGCGATCAGGCAATTGCGGCCAAAATCCTCCGTCACTTTGTCTTCCAGCCCGTAGCTGCGTTGTGTGGCGGCTGTTTCCGAGGCGATGTCGAGTACCTCGGGCGCGCTAAGTTGCAGCTTGGCTGCCAACTCGTAGGAAGCGATTCGGGCATCGAGCCGCGAGTCGCCCGCTCGCTCGGCCAGATGCTGTTCGTTGAGCTCCTTGAGAAGTGCCAGTCCCTCGGATTCGCTCTCCGGCGTGATGAACTTGGCGTCATCGGGAGGAAACAAGTCGGCGATTGGATTCGCGGCCGAGGGCTTGATCAGCGTTCCCTGGTGCGCGGCCGGCAGAAAGCCGGAACTCCAGTTACCAGGGCCGTTTGGCGCAAAGCCGCGCGCGTCGGGCAGCACCACGAAGGTCGGCAGGTTGTCGGTCAGACTGCCCAGGCCATACGAAACCCAGGCCCCCATGCTCGGAAACCCCGGCAGTACGAAGCCGGTGTTCTGCATGAACGTGGCGGGCCCGTGCACGTTCGACTTGGAGATCATGGCGTGCAAAAACGCGATGTCGTCGACACAGGTAGCCAAGTGCGGCACCAGGTCGCTCATCCAATGGCCACACTCGCCATATTGCTTCCACGCCCAGGGGCTGGCCATGCAAGCGCCCGGCGTGCTCTGAAACAACTCCACTTTTTCGCCGGGGTCCCAGGTCTGGCCGTTTCGCTGGATGAGCTCGGGCTTGTAGTCGAACATGTCGCACTGGCTGGCCGCCCCCGACATGAAGAACTGCACGACGCGTTTTGCTTTTGGCGGGTGGTGCAATCCGGCGATCGGTTGTCCCTGCGTTTCGGCTGCGTTTGCCTCACCAAGCAAACCGGCCTCGGCGAGCAAATGTGCAAGTGCAACGCCCCCCAATCCGCCGCCGCTGTGCCACAGGAACTCGCGACGAGTGGGTCTTTGAGGTGCGGAGGATTTCATGGCCAGTCCGGGTGTTCAGTCGACGAACATGAACTCATTGCTGTTGAGAATGACGCGGCAAGCATTCGCCAGCCCAAACTTCGAGGCGTAGACCACGAGGGCTTGTATCTCCCCGTCGCGCGGCTTGCGTCCCAGTGCCAGGCGGTAGGCCTCCTCGATCTGCGCCGAAGGAGCAACATGCAGGGTCCTGAGACGCTCGGCAAAATGTTCCGCCTGGCGGACGACCAACGGATTGTTTAGAATTGCCAAAGCCTGAATGGACGTTAGCGTCGTGTTCCGCTTGGGGGTCATGATCGACGGGTCCGCACAATCGAGGCAATCCATGAACGGATCGGGGACGCTCCTCACGAGAAAACGATACACGCTGCGACGCAGACTGCGCGGATCGTCCACGTCGAACCGTGTGTAATCGTAGACTGGCGAGTGGTCGTCCTTGAAGTAGAACTGCTGCACGCTCGGTCCGCCCATGGCCAGATCGAGCCGACCGGTGACGTAGAGCATTGCGTCGCGCACGCATTCCGCGTCGAGCCGGGTGCGGTTCATCCGCCATAGGTAGCGATTGCCCGCGTCCAAGCGTTGATACTCGGGATTCGACGCGGAACTTTGCTGGTAGACGGCGCTGGTCAGCAGCAGGCGATGCAGCTGTTTGAGTGAATGCCCGTGATCGGCAAACCAGCGGGCCAGCCATTCGAGTAGTTCGGGATGAGTCGGCAGCGAACCCATGCGACCGAAGTCGTTGGGCGAGTCGACCAGTCCGCGGCCGAAGTGATACTGCCACACCCGATTGACGATCGACCGCCGCATGAGGGCGTTTCGCGGGTCAACCAACCACTGTGCCAGCGCGGCGCGGCGAGCACCTTCGTTTTGTGGAGCTTCAAGGGGGAAGTTCGCATCGGGCCCTTGCACGCAGGCTACGGCTCCGGGGGCCACCAGTTCTTGCGGACTTCGCACGTCGCCGCGGGCCAGCAGATGCACGGGCCGTGGTTCGGGTGCCGGCCGAAAGCTTCCCTGCGAGTCGAACTCATGCGTTGCGGCATAGACGACCTGTTGCGCAGGGAGCGCCGCCAAGGCCGACTCTACGTCCGGCAGCAGCTTTTCGAATAGGGTGAGCTGGCTCCGTGTGACGTCGTCGAGTTGCTGACGGACGAGCCGCTCGCGGAGTTCGCCGGCCTCTTGCAAATGCTTCTCGAGTTCTTCGCGGCGTAGCGGCAGCCCCTCCTCCGAGGCGATCTTTTCCAAACTGCTAAAGCCGTCGACGAGATTTTTGGCGGCCCAGCTGGGCGCGGCCTCGATCGAGTCGAGCCCGGTCACGGGTCGGCCGAACGCGACGTTTTGGCCGCCCGACAGCGCGATCAGTTCGCCGAGGGCGAAAATCCAATCGTCGGTTCGTTTCCAGAGCTTCGTGGCCGTGACGCGAACGTAGCGGCCCGCGGCGCCCACGGCGGGGATATGCTGCCAGGTGTCTCCAGGATGCGGAACATCAGCCGCCGTGTGGTCGACCAGGATCCGACTGGTTGTAAATTCGGGATCGTCGGAAACCTCGACCTTGTAGCGGGGTGGAAAGCCAAAGCCGGGGCCCGGGTGGCCGCCGTACACAACATGCGCCGGCACCAGCACGATTTCGTCCAGCGTCTGTCGTTTTCCCAGATCCACCTGCACCCACTTCACGACTTGCTGCATGGGCATGATCTGGCTGTGGTAGCCAAGCGTCTGGCTCGGCTGGGATTTCGGCAAGGCGGCTAGCTCAGCCTGCCAGATTTTGATTCGCACATCGACGCCCGCGATCTCTGGGCTGGTCACCTCTTTCATCCGCTGTTGGATACGGCCGAGCTGTTGTTCGAGTTGCCGCTTCTCGTTTGCAAGCGCCAGCCGACGGCCGCCCACTACGGGATCGGCATCGTACTTGCGATCGGCCCGATCGACGCCGGCGAATACTGCTTGTAGCGCATAGTAGTCCTTTTGCAGGATCGGATCGAACTTGTGATTGTGGCAACGTGCGCAGTGGACGGTGAGACTCACGAACGTCGACATGGCATTGGCGACCATGTCGTCGCGGTCGTTCGAGCGGGCGATGTCCTTGTCGGCGGTGCCTTCGCGTAGTTCGACGTGACCTACGAAATCCCAAGGCCCGGCCACAATGAAGCCGGTGGCGACCGTGGCCGCCGGATCGGTCGAAAACAGCACGTCGCCGGCGATCTGCTCGGCCACAAAGCGATCGTAGGGCTTGTCCTGGTTCAGGCTTTCGATCACATAGTCGCGATAGGGCCAGGCGTTTGGCCGCGGCTTGTCCTTGTCGTACCCATGCGACTCACCGTAGTGCACGATGTCGAGCCAGTGCCGGCCCCAGCGTTCGCCATACCGCGGCGAAGCGAGCAGCCGATCGACCAGTCGGCCATAGGCACCTTCGCGCGTGTCGGCGATGAAAGCGTCGATCTCCTCCGGCGTGGGGGGCAGACCGTGCAGGTCGTACGTCAAGCGGCGAATGAGCGTCCGCCGATCGGCCGCGGCGCTGGGCGACAGCTTCTGCTCCCGCAACTTTGCCAGAATGAAGGCATCGACCGGCGTGCGAATCCAGGGATCGTCGCCCTGCGGCACATGTATGGCCTGCCACGACAATAACGACCACCAGTTGGTGTCGATCGCTTTCTTGTCGGTGAGTACGACATCCTCTGGCCAGGGAGCACCAGCGGCGATCCATTGCCGAATAGCCTCGACCTGCTTAGCCGCAAGCGGCAGAGCATCCTTGGGCATCTCGGGCGATTCGCCGGAGATGTAATCCAGCAGGAGGCTATTAGCGGGCTTGCCGGGCGCGAGCAGTTCGCCGCTTTCTCCGCCAGCAAATGCCCTGGACCCAGTCGTCAGGTCGAGCCCTCCCTTCGGCTCCGCGCCGGAGTGGCAGCCGACGCAGTGTCGCTCGAAGATCGGCGCGATTTGATCTTGAAAATCGGCGGCCTGCGCGGAAGCCAGCGAGCAAGCCAGGCATAGGGACCACAGCAACCTGGTTGCGTCAGTAAAAGGACGGTCGCACAGCCTTGGACGAAATGCCATCGAGCTACTTGTAATTGAGGTGGGCAGCGCTGAGGTATTCGCGATTATAGCAAGGCCCGCAGCGAGTTACAGAGCTCGACGCGGCGCGAGCTCCATTCCAAGAAAATGTTGGCAAATCTGCGGCGCGTCAATTAGTATAGCTGCATCGGAAAACTCTCCACGATGGGTTCCATCGCAACGCTTGCTCCGGTGGCCGCCGTTGTGCTGGCGACCGGATGTTGGGATTTGCCAGTGACAGACCGGCCGTGAGCAGGCAAGCCCGCGGCATCTTCTAATTCGAGCGACCGCGATCGCCAGGCGCAGACGCTTCTGTTGATTCGCTAGGCCGGCACACTTTGCCGGCCACATTCGCTCTCTCCCCGATCGATGGCAGGGAATCGTTGTCGCCAGGTCGGGTTGTTCCGTGCGTGACAAAAGTTGCCAATCCAGATACCACATCATCGAGGCCGAAACGAGATTCATGAAGCAAAAACAAGCGTTCCGCTCAAGCAGGTTGGTTGTAATGTTATCGAGTTTCGTCGTCGTGTTTGCCATGACACGGCCGGCGCGCGAACACGATCGTTCAATTCGACACGAACCTGGGCACATTCGACGTCGAACTCTACGATTCGGTGGCCCCGATCACGGTCGCCAACTTTTTGGACAACCTCAATTCCGGATACTTTGTCGACACTCTCGTCCACCGTTCGATACCAGGCTTTGTGATCCAGGGGGGCGGTTTCCACGCCGCGGACGCGACGCCCATTCCAAACCACGGAACGATTCCGCTGGAGTATTCGTTGCCCAACGAGCGTGGCACGATTGCCATGGCTCGTATGTCAGCTCCTGATACGGCGACGACTCAGTGGTTCATCAACACCGTCGACAATTCGGCCGGTCTGGCTCCTGGCGGCTTCAGCCCCGATGGTTACGCCGTTTTTGGACACGTACTCGGCAACGGCATGGACGTGGTCGATGCGATCGCGGCGGTGCAGACGTTCAATTTCAACGGTGCGTTTACCAACCTGCCGCTGATCAACTACACCAATGGAGCACCGAACCCCCTCGACTATGCCGTTGTCGTCAACAGCATTACCGTCGTGCCCGAGCCTTCCTCAGTTCTGTTGGCGGCATGCGGAGTGGCAGTTCTGTCGATTTGGGGACGGCGACGGCGGCGCCTAACCGCTCGCCCCTAGCATCCTCGCCGTGCGGCCTATAAGCTGGGCGACATGGCACGCATTCTGATTACCGCCGAGGCGATTCGCGATCTGCCCGGGCCGCATCTCGAAATGCTGCGCGCCGCGGGCCACGAGTACCGGTATCCGTCGAAGGCCGTGATGCGGGCCGAAGCGGACACGATCGCCGAGGTCGCCGACATGGACGCCGTTTTGGCGGGCAGCGAGCCTTATACGCATCGCGTGCTGGGCGAACTGCCGCGTCTGCGCGTGATTGCCCGCAACGGTGTTGGCTACGATCAAATCGACGTGCCCGCCGCCACGCGGCGCAACATCGCCGTCACGATTACGCCTGAAGGCAACTACGAGGCTGTGGCCGAACACGCCCTGGCGCTGATGCTGACAGTAGCGAGGCAAATCGTAACTCGAGCGGTGGACACTAAAGCAGGTAACTGGCGGCGGCAAATGGCCTTCATTCCGCTGCGCGGCTCGACGCTGGGCATCGTCGGCCTGGGGAGAATCGGCCGCAGCGTGGCCGCGCGGGCCAAAGCCTTTGGGATGCGGGTCGTCGCGTTCGATCAATATCCGGACCGCGATGCCGCCGCGCGGGTGGAATCGAACTAGTCGACCTGGAAACACTTCTGCGGCAGTCCGACTTCGTGACGCTGCATGCGCCGAGCACGCCCGAGACGCACGATCTTGTCAATGCCCGTACGCTGGCGCTGATGAAGCCGGGCAGCGTCCTGATCAACACCGCGCGCGGCGGTCTGGTCAAGGAGCCGGATCTATACGACGCGCTCAAGTGCGGACACCTGGCCGGCGCCGGGCTCGACGTCTTGAAAACCGAACCGCCGCCGGCCGACCATCCGCTGTTGTCGCTCGACAATGTCGTCATCACGCCGCACGTGGCGTCGTTCGATACGCAGGCTCGCGAGGATATGGCGACGGGGGCGGCCCAATGCGTCATCGATCTGCTGGCCGGCCGCTGGCCGGAATCGTCGGTCGTCAACCGCGAAGTCAGACCAGCATTCGAACGGTAGCTTGCCTGCGCAAAGCGATTCGTAGCTTGTCGCGGCCCCAGGATGCGGCCGGCAATCTCTCCGGTTACAATAGACGGCCGATGCCTCGCCAATTGCCCCACCGACCCTAGCGGACCTTCCCATGCCACGCGTCGCGTTTGTTCTTTGCCTCGCCTGTTCGTTTGCCGCATCGGTTGCTTTCTCGGCCGAAAACTGGACGCAGTTTCGCGGTCCGCGGGGGGATGGGCTGACTGCGGAAACCGGCCTGCCCGTCACTTGGAGCGAGACCGAGAACATCGCCTGGAAAACTCCGATTCATGGCCGCGCCTGGTCGTCGCCTGTGATTTGGGAGGACCAGGTGTGGATGACCACGGCCACCGAGGACGGCAAAGAGCTGTTCGCGGTTTGCGTTGATCGCAATAGCGGCAAGATCGTCCACGATATCAAGGTCTTCGACATCGCGGAGCCGCAGTTCTGCTACTCGCTCAACAGCTACGGCTCTTGCACCCCGGCGATCGAAGCCGGCCGCGTCTACGTCCACTTTGGAGCGCACGGCACGGCTTGTCTCGACACCGGCAGTGGCCAGGTTCTGTGGACTCGCCAGGACCTCAAGTGCAATCACTTTCGCGGCCCGGCTTCTTCTCCGATCCTCTATGGCAATCTTCTTGTCGTGGCCTACGACGGCTACGACTACCAGTACGTCGTGGCGTTTGACAAGCGAACCGGCCAGACCGTCTGGAAGCGCGACCGCAATATCGAATATGGCACCGAAAATGGCGACATGAAGAAAGGCTATGGCACTGCCAAGGTCATCGAAGTCGACGGCATTCAAGAGCTCGTCTATCCCAGTGCGGGGGCCACGATTGCCTATGTGCCCGAAACCGGCGCGGAAATTTGGCGAATCAACCACGGCGGCATGAACGCCTGCAATCCGCCGCTGCTGGGGCACGGCCTTTTGTATCTGAACACGGCGGCCGGAGGGTTTCGGCTGTTTGCCATGCGGCCGGGGGGGACCGGCGACCTGACGAAAACGAACGTCGTGTGGAAAACCAGCCAGGGCGTGCCCACTCGTTCGTCGACGGTTTTGGTGGACGATCTGATTTTCATGGTGGCCGACAACGGAGTGGTCACCTGTCTGGACGCCATGACGGGCGAGCGTGTGTGGAACAAGCGGCTGGAAGGCGAATTCTCTGCTTCGCCCATCTGCGCCGAGGGGCGCATCTACTTCAGCAATCACGAGGGGCAGACCTTCGTCGTCGCCGCTTCGCGCGACTACGAGCTTCTGGCCACCAACACGCTCGACGCCGGGTGCATGGCTTCGCCGGCCGTGTACGGCAAAGCGATCTACCTGCGCACGAAGCAGGCGCTCTACCGCATCGAGAAAAAGTAGCGACGCAGGCGTCGGTCCTACTTCGCTCGATTCAGCCACCGCACGCGGTGATTGTTCGTATCGCCGATGTACAAGCTTCCATCGGGGGCCAGCCCGATGCCATGCGGCCGGTCGAGTTTCGCGCGGAGCGCCGGACCGCGGTCGACAGCGAATCCTCGTGAATCGGGACCGCCGCCGGCAATCGTCTCAATGAATTGGTTCCGTGTGTCGATTCGCCGAATGACCTGATTCTCCGTATCGACGACATAGAGTATGTCGTCATCGGTGGCGGCGATGCCTTTTGGACCATTGAAGGTGGCAGCCAACGGTGGGCCACCATCGCCCGAGTAGCCGGATTTGCCCGTGCCGGCCACGTGGCGCAGGATCCCCGAGTCGAGATCGAGCCGCCAAATGCTGTTTCCTTCGCGGAGGGCAATCCACATGCTGCGGCCCACCACATGCAAGGCGCGGGGACCGAATATCGGACTGCCAGCCGCGCAGGCGCCGTCCTGGGGCAGCTCCGTTTCACCCGTGCCCGCGATCGTGCGGATCGTGCCTGTGGCCAGATCGATGGAGCGAATCCGATGGTTGCCGATGTCGGCCACGTAAAGTTGCCCCTGGTCGTCCAGCGCGATGCTATGCGGCTGACGAAAGCGGGCTTCACTGGCCGGCCCATCGTCGCCCGAGTAACCCGGTTGCGGGCTGCCAGCGACGGTTGAGATGATGCCGGTGTGCAGGTCGACGCGGCGGATCAAGTGATTTTTCATCTCCACGAAGTACATGTAATGGCCGGCCGAATCGAAGCGAACTTCGTACGGTTCATTGAGCAATGCATCGGTGGCGGGACCGCCGTCGCCGCCATAGCCGGCCTTGCCGCTACCGGCGACGCTGGAAAGTTCCCCGCTTTTCGTGTCCAGCCTTAACACCCGATGTTGTCCGACGGACGTGATGTACAGCGCCCCGTCGGGCCCGCATTCGACACCGAACGGTTGATCGACGGGCCGCTTCACACCCGGCCCAATGCCGCTGGGCAAATCACCACTCTGGCCGTTTCCGGCCACCGTTTCGATTGTCCAGGGAGTGCCGTTGCGAAGGTCGGCCAGGGCGACCGCCAAAAAAGCTGCCAGCACGGTGCCGGCCAACAGGGGTTCCAAGCGGTTGATCATCATGATGCGCGAGGCCGGGCGTGTTATAGTGGCGCGTAGAAGGAATCGCAATTTCACCGACAGCGGCGGCGGCCATTGCCGCGCTCTCGGTTGGCCTTATCTTACGAATCAGAAACGGAGTGCAACATGCCCGCTCGTGAGAAATTCTTTATCAGGCAGGTTCTCGCCGGATGGTTTGCCGCGCTGGTGCTGGTAGCGGTCGCGGTGGGACAGACAGTCGACTTCACGCAAGCCGGCCGAGATCTGAAAGAGCCGATCAAGATCAACGAGGCCATTTACCAGGCGGTCGGTTTCGGCAACACGTTTCTGGTGATCACGCCCGAGGGGAATGTCGTCATCGACACCTCGCTGGTGACGACGGCGACCAAACATCACGAGATGCTGCGAAAGATCAGCGATGGGCCGATCAAATACATCATCCTCACGCACGGCCACGGCGACCACACGGGCGGCGTGTACCTGTGGAAGCAGCCCGGCACCCAAATCATTACCCAACAAAACTTCCCGGCGTTTCGGGCCTACCAAGACCGGATCAAGGGGTATCTGAGCCGGAGCAGCGCCGCCCAGTTCAATTTCGACCTCTCGCGGGTTCAAGCCCTGGCCGACTCGCCCACGCAGCAGGTTGAACCGACGATCACATTTGACGATCACTACGAATTCGAGCTGGGCGGTTTGAAATTCAAGATCTTCCACACGCCCGGAGAAACCCCTGATGCTCTGACGGTTTGGATTCCGAAATATAAGGCCGCCTTCGTGGGCGACAACATTTACGATTCGTTCCCGAACATTTATACCCTTCGCGGGACGCAACCCCGCTGGCCACTCGAATACATCGCCTCGCTCAACAAGGTCCTGTCGCTCAAGCCCGAGTTGGTCATGCCCAGTCACGGCCTGCCAATCCAGGGCCACGACAAGGTCGTGGCGCGGCTGACGAAATACCGCGACGCGATCCAGTACGTGCACGACGAAACCGTCAAGGGAATGAACGAGGGGAAAGACGTCTACACACTGATGCGCGAAGTGAAGCTGCCAGCCGAACTCGACGTGGGCGAGGACTACGGAAAGGTATCCTGGTCGGTGCGTGGTATCTACGACGGCTACGTCGGCTGGTTCGACCGGGATCCTGCGACGATGTATGCCCGCTCGCCCAACGCGGCTGATGCCGACCTCGTGCAACTCGCCGGCGGAGCCGACGTGGTGGCCGCCAAATCCCGCGAGGTGACCGAGGCAGGTGACGCGGTGCGGGGCCTCCGCCTGGCCGACGCCGCACTGGCTAACGAACCCAATAGCCGCGAGGCGCTAGAAGCCAAGCTGCTGGCCCTCAAAACCCTGCAAAGCAAGTCCCGCAATGGGCTGGAGCAAGCCTGGCTGGGCTACGGACAGCGCACGACGCAAAAGCTGCTCGACGCGGTCCTGCCGAAGGACGACGCGCAAGCGAAGGCAAAATGAGCGGTCAAGCGACGCCAGCGCTTGCGGACGAAAGTGTATCGGCCGGCGGCATGAGGAAAGTCAATGATCGTTAATTCCGCGTCGCGCTTGGGCAACCGAGTCGATGACATTTCGAGGTTTCTCTTTCGTGGCGTGATGTGGCTCACCGTTTTCCAGTTGGCGACGGCCGTTTGGGCCCAATCGCCCGGGTTGGAACGGGTTCCCGCCGGTCCGACGACGCGACCGGTGGCCATGCCGGATGGCACGTTGCGGGCGTTTCAGGCTTCGAGCGGGGAGCTTGTTTCCGTCAGCTCGACCGATGGAGGCCGCACCTGGAGCTCGCCGCGGGTTGAGTTCACGCTGGCCGACGGCCGCATGGGCAGCGGGCTCGGATTGCTCGACGCGGATGGGGAGATCCACCTGATCCTGACCCACGCGCGCGGAAAAGGGAAACCGGCGGAAGGGATGTTCATTGACTTGTGGCATTGCCGAACCACCGACCAGCGCCGAGACTGGACCGAGCCGCGGCGCATCTGGGAGGGGTATTGCGGCGCCGTGATGGACGTCAAGCAGCTGCGCAGTGGGCGAATCATTGTCCCGTTTGCGGCCTGGAAAAAGCCGGGCGAACCGGTGGCCCCGAACACCGGTTTGAACTACACGACCGTTGTCTATTCCGATGACCGGGGCGAATCGTGGCGCTTGTCTCCGGTCAAGTTGACCGCACCGTGCAAGCAAGGATACAACGGCAACAATTACGGCGCCATCGAGCCCACCCTGTTGCAGTTAAACGACGGACGGCTATGGATGCTGATGCGATCGCAAACCGGATTCCTCTACGAATCGCATTCTGATAACGGGGTCAACTGGATCGCGGCCAGACCTGCGCCATTTCACGCATCGACCGCGCCGGCGGCGCTTGATCGTCTGGGGGACGGGCGGATCATCGTCTGCTGGAACAATTGCGAAATGCCGCCTCGCTATCAGGGCGCAGGCGTCTATGGCGGCCGCGACGCACTCCACGCGGCCGTTTCCGCCGATGAGGGCCGCTCGTGGCAGGGATTCCGCGAAGTGTATCGCGACCCCTATCGCAACGACTCTCCGCCCCATCAAGGAGATCGCGGCACGGCTTATCCGCAGATCACCGTCGGAAAGTCGGGCCAGATTGTGCTCGTCACCGGCCAGGGAAATCGCAGGACAACGATCTTGTTGGATCCCGATTGGCTGACCGAAATGGAACAAACGGACGATTTCTCGGCAGGACTCGTCAATTGGCACGTCTGGAAACCGTTTGGTCCGGCATCGGGGTTCTGGCGCGACCGCTGCGTCGGAGCCCAGTTGATTGATCACCCCACCAAGCCCGGCGCGTCGGTGTTGCACGTCCGCAGGCCCGACGAGAAAGATCCGGACTGCGCGAGTTGGAACTTTGCCGGATGCGACCAGGGCCGGCTCGATGTGCGTATTTTCCCCAAGAGCGGATTTGCAGGGGTCGACCTTTGCCTGAACGACCGCTTCTTCAATCCCGCCGATGATCGAGGCGAGTCCGATGCGGTGTTTCGGCTGCAGATTCCTGCCAGCGGGAAGTTGACCGAGGAGTCGAGCCTCGAAACGGGCGTGTGGTCGACGCTGTCGTTTCAGTGGGACTTGTCGAACCGCAGCTGCCAGGTGTCGATTGACGGTAAACGCGAGTTTACGTTGCCGCAGCACGGCGATGCGTTTGGTGGCGTGTCGTATTTGCGAATTCGCTCGGGGGCGGAAACGCCCGACCGGGCAGGCTGCTTGGTCGAGTCGGTGGCGGTAAAACGGTGAACTCGCGCGGTCTTTACGCCAACACTTCCCGAACCACGGATCCTGCCACGTCGGTCAGGCGGAAATCGCGGCCGTTGTAGCGGTAGGTTAGCTTTTCGTGATTCATCCCCAGCAAGTGCAGGATCGTGGCGTGGAGGTCGTTGATGCTCACGCGGTCGACCACGGCTTTGTGGCCGATCTCGTCGGTGGCGCCGTGGTGCACGCCCCCTTTCACGCCGCCACCGGCCAGCCAGGTGGTGAAGGCGTGCGGATTGTGGTCGCGGCCGGTGCCACCCTTCTGCACGATCGGCAAACGACCAAACTCGCCGCACCAGATGATGAGAGTCGATTCGAGCAGCCCACGTTGTTTGAGGTCCGTCAGCAGGGCACCGATCGGAATGTCGGTCTCGCCGGCGAACTGTGTGTGGTTGGCTTTGATGTTCTGATGGCCGTCCCAGCTGCGCTCGTTTTCCATGCCGCCGGAATAAATCTGCACGAAGCGGACCCCGCGCTCGACCAGCCGCCGCGCGGTTAGCACTTGCTTGGCGAAGTGTTGGCACTTGGGGTTGTCGATGCCGTACAGCTCGCGAATATGCGCCGGCTCGCTGTCGATGTCGAGCGCCTCGGGCGCCGCTATTTGCATGCGGTAGGCCAGCTCGAAGCTTTCGATGCGGGCTGCCAGATCGGCTTCGTCCGAGCCCGGCTGATGCTGGTTGAGCCGGCGCAGCAAGTCGAGCTGGGCAACCTGCTCTTCATCGGTCATTCCGTTGCGGCGATAGAGGTTGTTAATCGGCGCACCCTGGGCGTTGAGCGCCGTCCCCTGGAAGACGCCCGGCAGGAAACCGGCGCCCCAGTTTTGGGCGTGCCCTTTCGGCAGGCCGCGGCCCAACGTGTCGTACATGGCGATGAAGCCAGGCAGGTTGCGGTTTACACTTCCCAGCCCGTAGGTGACCCACGCGCCCATACAGGGGAAACCCATGCGGCTCATACCGGTGTTGATTTCGAACAGGGCCGGCGAGTGGTTGTTGGTCTTGGTGAAGCACGAGTGGATGAACGCCATCTCGTCGACGTGCGCGGCCATCTTGGGAAATATCTCAGAGACCCAGGCGCCCGACTCGCCGTGCTGGGCGAACTGGAACGGCGACTGCATCAGCGGCCCGACCTGGTCGGTGAAGAAACCGGTGTTCTTGTCGAAGCCGGGTAGTTCCTTGCCGTCTCGCTTGGCCAACTCGGGTTTGTAGTCCCAGGTGTCGACCTGGCTGGGGCCACCGTTCATGAACAACCAAATAACGCTCTTGGCCTTGGCCGGAAAGTGCGACTCGCGCGGGGCCATCGGATTGATCGCCATGCCGGGCGTCGCTCCGTGTGCTTGCCGAATCAGGCCTTGATCTTCGAGCAGGGCGGCCAGCGCGAGCCATCCCGCGCCGGAACCGGCCTGACGCAAAAACTGCCGGCGCGTGGCGAATTGCGACGGCGGCGAGGCAAACAGGTGCGGAAGATGCATGACAACGTAGCTCCTGGTCCCAAGGGACTGGCGCGATCAGTCGATGTAAATGAACTCGTTCAGGCCGAAAAGCACCTGGCAAAAATCGGCCAGGGCCTGTGTCTCGGCCTCGTCGTTTCCGGCGGCTTTGTAAAGTTCGGTCGCATGTCGAATGTATTCTGCGGACTGCGAGGCTTCCGTGTCGTCTGGCAACCGAGCAAGCGTGACCTCGTATCCCCTGCGGATCGTCTCGTCAAGTGAAGGGTGCTTCTCGCCCAAAATCCGTTCGGCCAGCGCTCGCGCATTTGCCTGGACTTGTTCATTGTTCAGCATCGCCAGCGCCTGGGGGGCGACGATTGTGGCGGCCCGCTGACCCAGCCCCTGCAACGAATCTGGCGCGTCGAAGAGCATCATGCTGGGGATCAGTTTGCTCCGCTTGACCGTGAAATAAATGCTGCGACGCTTTTGCGACTCGTCGAGCGAGCCGGGGCCGTACATCGTTTCGTCCAGCAGCCCACTGGCGGCCAACATGCTATCGCGAATCGCTTCCGCCTCGAGCCGTTGCCGCGAGCGATGCCAGAGGTAGAGATTGTCTGGATCAATCGCCGCGCGGTCCGGGTCGACCTCGGTCGATTGCATATACGCCGCGCTGGTCATCATTTCCTTGTGCAACGCCTTGAGCCGCCAACCGCCGGCAACCAGCTCTCCGGCCAGATAGTCGAGCAACTCGGGATGCGTGGGCGCTCGCCGGAGGCGCCGAAGTCGCTAGGTGTGGCCACGATGCCGCGGCCGAAATGGTGCTGCCAGAGCCGATTGACGATGACCCGCGCCAAAAGGTTCCCCGCGCCGGCGCGAGTGTCGGTGATCCATGCGGCCAGCGAGCGCCGGCGATACGACGTGCGGCACCCCTCGGGCGGCGTTTGCAGCCATTGCTCGGGACCTTGGGGCGTGAGCATGAGAACCTGCAGGAAGCCTTGCGGGGCCACGCCGAGCTTCTGATTCAAGTCGCCACGCTTTAGAAAATACGTTTCCTCGAAGAAATCGGCCCCTTGCGTATGCAGACGAATCGCCGGCAACCCTTCGGTGCAAATCATCACCTTTGTCAGTTCCGGCTGTGGCGCTTGCGCCGCGTGGTCGGCAACGGCATTGGACAACCGCTGCCACTCGGTGTCTTCGTGTTCGCGATACCACTTGGCGAGCGCCGCATGCTGGCCTTCGTCGCGTTGTTCGGCGGGAATCGCGAGTGCCTGATTGATCTGCTCGACCGTGGACTGCGCCGCTTCGTCGCTCTTGGGCTCGCTCTCCTTGGTGAAGCTGCTCGCTGAGAGCCGCAGCCGACCCAGGTTGTGGCCCTTGTTGTTTTCGAATTTGAGAACAAACGTAAGCGTCGTGCCGGCGTCGTTCTTGAGCGGCGTTTCCAAGGCGAAGCTGGCCGCCTGGTTCTTGCCGATTTCGCCATCGACGGCCCAGGCGCTTTTCTTGTTGTCGTCGAGCGTCCCGGAAATCGGCAATCCTTCCTGCTCGAAAGTGGCCTTGGGGCTGACAAGCTTGACCGGCGCGCCGGGCGTTTGCGTTCCTGGTGGAGCGGCCCAGAGCTGGAAATCCGAAAGGGCAAAGTTGCCGTTTTCCGCGCGCCCGGGACCGTTCTTCGGCAACGATTCATGTGCGAGCGTCTCGAGGCGGATGGCTGTGATGCTCGCCATCTTTGTCGGCACGACGAAAGTATAAGTGTCAAACTCGGCGTTAGTTCCCTTGGCCAGGACCGAGCTGTCGGACAGTTTTTCAAACTCCGCCCCACCGGCCGACGTCAGCGTCGCCGGCTCAAGGACCATCCAGGTGGGCAGCACGTTTTTGACGCCGCTGGCCAGCCAGGTTTCGTAGCGGCTGGCGAGTTGCTCGTCCTCGAATTGCTTGAGTGCCGCCACGAGCGGTGCGTGTTCGCGCTCGAATGTCGCCTTTTTTTCGGCGGTGACCTCGGGATGAAAATCGAGTTCGACCTCCGTCCGCACCGTGGTCGTAAACGTCGAAAGCAGGCGGTAGTAGTCGACTTGCGGAATCGGGTCGTACTTGTGATCGTGACAGCGAGCGCAACCGATCGTCAGGCCTAACATCGCCGTGCCGACCGTGGCCGCCATGTCGTCCAATTCGTCGTAGCGTTCTTTTTCCACCTGGTTGGCCGTGATTTGCGTGGCGTGCGTGCCGGCCCCGAGAAAACCGGTGGCCATCAGCGCCAGGTTGTTGTCCGGTTCGAACTCGTCGCCGGCCAATTGCCAGCGCACGAATTGATCGTACGGCATGTCGTCGTTGAGCGCCTGAATCACGAAATCGCGATAGTGGTAGGCGCTCGGCCGGTCGTAGTCCTGTTCGTAGCCGTGGCTCTCGGCAAATCGAGCCAGATCGAGCCAATGCCGGCCCCACCGTTCGCCATAGTGAGGGCTGGCCAGCAAAGTGTCGATGAGCCGGTCGTAGGCATCATCCGATTCGTCGGCCAGAAAGGCGTCGACTTCCGCGGGGCTGGGCGGAAGGCCTATCAGGTCGAAGTAGGCTCGGCGAATGAGCTTGCGGCGGTCGGCCATGCCGTTCGGCTTGAGCCCCTTTTCCGCCAGCTTGCCCCACACGAAATGGTCGATCGTGTTTTTGCACCAGCCGTGGTCGTCGGTCGTGGGAACGCTCGGCTTCGACAGCGGCTGAAACGACCAGAACCGCCGATCGTCTTCGGAAACCTTTTTGGCGGTCAACTCCGCGGCCGTGTCGACCAGCGGCTTGTCGTAGGCGGCCCCGGAGGCTATCCAGGCCGACAACTGTTCGATCGACTCGTCCGCCAGCTTGTCCCCGTCCTGCGGCATGTTGGGATCTTTCTCATGCCGCACCAATTGCATCAGCAGGCTGTCGGCTGGTTTTCCCGGCACGACGGCCGGCCCCAGTTCACCTCCCTTGAGCAGTCCCTCACGCGTCGTGAGGTCGAACTCGCCGTGCGTCTCCTTGCCGCCGTGACAGTCGACGCATTGTCGCGATAACAAGCCGCGGACGTTTTCCTTGAACAACTCAAGACTGGTGGCCATCTGTTCGGGATGATCGGCTGGTACGTCGTCGGCGGCCTTAGCCGCCCGAGAGCGATTGGAAATGCCGAGCGCCAACACGACGAGAACGAGTACCGGAAAACCGTGGAATCGTAGTAGTCGCGTCATGCCACGCCTTTGGAGGAGGGAACGAAACCAGGTGGGTTAGCCGCGGGTACAGACTGCCTGGCGGCCGAATTCCGAACCATCGCCGCTACGTCCCATTTCCCCCTAACGACACGTGGCTGTCAAGTGCCAGAGAAGTCCTCCGACGGCCACGCCCGGAGCCAATCAGAGCCCGTGTTCGCGGCGAAAGCGGTCGATATCGTCAAGCTTGCCCAGCACAATCAGCGTATCACCTGCCGAGAAACTGAGTTCCGTACCAGGATTGAAGATCATTCCGCCGGCGGCCAGTTTGACGGCGACTACCAGCAGTCCCCCCGCGCTCCGCAGTCGGGCGTCACCGAGTGTTTTTCCGACGAGCGGACTGCCGACGACAACCTGGATTTCATCGACTTCCACGTCGAGCGTGCTTTGCCCGGCCACGAGCTCCATCAACTCGATCGTCGAGGGTCGAGTGACCATCGCGGCCATCCGCATGGCACCGATGGCTGCGGGCAGCACGACGCGATTTGCACCGGCCTGCAAGAGCTTTTTTTCCGTCGATTGCTGTTCGCCGCGGGCAATGATTTGCAGCGAATGATTCAGATTGCGCGCTGTGAGCGTGATGAACACGTTGGCCGCATCGCTCGGCAAAGCCGTCACGACGGTGCGAGACCGCTGGACTCCGGCCGCCACGAGCATCGACTCGTCGGTGGCGTCGCCCAGCAGGACGAGATACCCGGAGTTTTGGGCGTCGGCGATCACTTCGGCGTTGTTGTCGATCACGACGAACGGTTGCTTCTTAGCGGTCAGCTCGCGAGCTAATATCTGGCCGATCCGCCCATAGCCACAGAGGATCACATGGCCCGAGAGCTTTTCGATGGCGCGTGTGGTCCGTCCCAATTGGAGCGATCGTTCGATTTCGCCTTCCATCGTCATTTGGATGAATCCTCCCAGCGTAAAAACCGCGGCCGAGATGCCGAGCACGATCACCCCAATGGTGAGCACCTGCTCGGTGGAAGAAAGGGAACTGGTTTCGCCAAATCCCACCGTCGAGATGGTAATCATGACCATGTAGACCGCATCGAGCCAGTCCCGTCCGGTCATGCGATAGCCGACCACTGCGGCCACGATCAATGTCGCCAGCACGACTGCGCCGCGCGAACTCGCCGGAGCGAGACACTCATGTGTGATAGTCCGCGTTGAGCCGTACGTATTCGGTCGTCAAATCGGTCGTCCAGAACCGCACATTGGCCTGACCCTCGGAGAACCGCAACACAATTTGCGTGTCGCGATTGTCGCGGATCGACTTCGAGACACGCTCGGCGTCGACTTCGACCGGGGCTCCGCGTTGGTAGAGCGAGAACCCGTTGATCGACAGGTCGACTCCCGAGGGGTCGAACTCGATACCGGCATAGCCGGCCGCCGAAACGATGCGTCCCCAATTCGGATCGGCCCCGGCCACGGCCGTTTTGACCAGGGCGCTATCGGCCACCGTGCGGGCAATCTGGCGAGCCGCGTCGGGCGTCGTGCAGCCCTCCACGTCGAGCATGATCAAGTGCGTCGCCCCTTCGCCGTCGGCCGGGATGGAGCGGGCCAACTCACTGCAGGTTTCTTGCAAGGCCCGGGCGAACGCGGTGAAATCTTCGCCTGCCAGAGGTGCGCCACCCGCCGCGCCGTTGGCCAGCAACAGCACTGTGTCGTTGGTGCTCATATGGCCATCCACGCTGATGCAATTGAACGTGGCGTTGGTGACCTCGCGCAGCAGCTGCTGGGCAGCATCCACTTCCAGCGGCGCATCGGTTAGTACGACTCCCAGCATGGTGGCCATGTTCGGACCGATCATCGCGGCGCCCTTGGCCATGCCGCAAATCCGCACCGTACGACCGGCCAGCTTCAGCGTCCGGCCGGCCAGCTTGTGGACCGTATCGGTAGTCAGCATTCCCCGGGCCGCATTCACGAGCGCCGTTTCGTCCGTGCCGAGTCCTTGCGCGGCCTGCTCGATGCCCGGCAGAATCTTCTCCATCGGCAGGAAGGCGCCGATGATGCCGGTGCTCAGCACGAGGGCCTGTTTTCCATCGGCGCCGCATGCGCCAGCGGCCGCGTTCGCCATGGTTTCAGCGTCGCGCATGCCGCGCTCGCCCGTGCAGGCATTGGCGTTGCCGGAGTTGATCACGACCGCGCGAATGTCACAAGCCGGCGTGCGCGCGCGGTCGAGCGCCACCGGAGCGGCGAACACTCGGTTTTGCGTGTAGACGCCGGCAGCGACGGCCGGGCGGTCGGACACGACCAGCGAGATGTCCAGCTTCGACGTGTTTCGCTTGATCCCGGCGTACACACCGGCGACGCGAAATCCCTGGGGAACGGCAACGGTCATCGGCTTCGGTTCCAAACTGGTGAATGTTTTAAAGGTATGGCAACTCGAGCGAGCTGTGCTTGCGACCCGGGAAGTCAACCGGCCGTCACAATGCCGTCGTTTCGCCAAACCCGTACATCAGGTTGAAGTTCTGCACGGCCGCGCCCGAGCGCCTTTGATCAGATTGTCGATGCAACTGATCGTCAGTAGCCGCCCGCGCACGACGCGAGCCGTGATGTCGCAGAAATTCGTGCCCACTGTGTCCTTCGTTCCCGGCAAATGGTTCACCACGCGTACGAACGGTTCATCGACGTAAAATTTGCGGAGCGCATCGAGGGCTTGCTCTTCGGTGATTTCACCGATCGGTTGCGAGTAGGTTGTCGACAGGATGCCGCGATCCATCGGCACCAGATGCGGCGTGAAAACCACTTCCACCGTCTCGCCGCTCGCCGTCGAAAGAATTTGTTCGATTTCCGGCGTATGCCGATGTCGACCGACGTTGTAGGCCGAGATGCTTTCGTTGCACTCGGGAAAGTGCGTCGTCAGCTTGGGGGAGCGTCCGGCGCCGGAGACACCGCTCTTGGCATCAATGATGATCGAGCGCGGATCGATGAGCCCGGCTTTGAGAAACGGCGCCAGCGGCAAGATCGCCGAGGTTGGATAACAGCCCGGGTTCGCCACCAGGCGGGCTTCACGAATTCGCTCGCGGAACAACTCTGGCAACCCATAGACGGTGCTGGCCAGTCGCTCCGCGTCGGCATGTTTTTGACCGTACCACAGGGCATAGACCTCGGGGTCGTCCAGCCGATAGTCGGCGCTCAGGTCGACGACTTTCGTGCCCGTGTCGAGCAGTTTCGGCACCAGCGCCGCGGTTACGCCGTGCGGAAGACAACTAAAGGCCACGTCGGCCCGCGAGCCAATTTCCGCCGGCCCCAGGTCGGCCATCTGCAAATCGATCCGGCCCGCCAACTGTGGATGGACGCTAGCAACGTGCGGACTGCCCTCGCTACGGCTGGTCAACGTGGTGATTTCCACGCCGGGATGCCGCAGCAGGATCTTGATCAGTTCGAGGGCCGTGTAGCCCGTGGCTCCGATGATGGCGACGCGAATCATGGTCGGTTTGTGGTCGGCTTTCGAAACGAATGCGACAGTATATCCAAATACTGGCAAGAGAGATACGTCTGGCCCGGCGGTGGTTCACCAAAATCAGTCGGCCCGCCAGCCGAGCGTGTCGATGCGGCGGAATTCGCCCTCGATGTCGGTCCCCTGGTAGAACGAGAGCCAGCCGCGCAGCCGGCGGGATTCGCCCGGCGGGCAATCCGGAAATTGCGGATCGGAGTGAAGGCAAGGGCAGCGGTCGTTTCCCCAGGCCCGCTGGCACGGCTCCCAGGCGCTGATCACCCAATGTGTGCCATCGGCCGAGCGGCAGGCCGTGTAGGGGGACTCGAAGATCTTGTTATCGTTCGTCTGGGCCGCGAAGCCACGCGCTGCTTTGAGCATCACGCAGTTCTGCACGCGCAAGTCACTCAGCGGCGCATCGGTTCCGTTGGTCAGCCACATTTCCATGCGCACGGCGTTCGGCTCGGGCATGACCTTCGTTCCAAAGCGAATGCCGTTTGGAAGCGTGCGCTCGAACGACAGCGTGCCGTCGGCGTGGCGCATCCATTCGAGCTTGTCGAGCGCCACGTTCTGTTTGGTCCAGATCGTCGGCACGTGCGTATGTGCCAGATACGTCAGCCCCAGGTTCGACCAGATCGCCTCGGGAATGTCGGCCACGACATAGCCACCATTGGGCCATGGCGTGAACACGCTGATCTTGGTCTCGCGCTGCGGGTCGATGGCCCCTTCCAGAAAACCGATTCGCGGATGCCGGCCGCCAGGGTAGGGGAGCACCAGCAGGGGAGCATCCATTAGCGCGGGGGAACTGTGCCGGCGATGATGTCAAAGCGTTTGAGTGCCGCGTCGACCTCCGGCAGGGCGAGGCCTGTGGCGGCGTGAACTTCGTCCGGTGTGAAGCGATGGTAGGCCACCATGTTGGTGAGCCAATAGCGCAGCTGTTCGTCATTCTCGGGTCGCCGGCTTTCAGCGGCAATAACCCACGCCGACAAGAGGCCAACACATAACGCCGCGAGAATCAAATGCACGCGCATCGTTATCGGGCTCCAAAGCAATACAGCGCCTTGGCGGTACGCAGATAGATTCGGCCATCGGCGATCACCGGAGTCGCCGCGATTCGCTCGCCAAAGTCGTGCGACGACAGCCGCTCAAGCTGTTTGCCCGGTTTGAACACGGTCAGCACGCCGCCACCGCTGGCCACGTACATTTTTCCGTCGCCGGCCACGGGTGAGGCGTAGTAGCTTCCTTGTCCGGGGCTGCGAGCCTGCTTGATCAATTCGCCATCGTCGGCGTTGAGAACCGTGACGATGCCGCCGTCTTTCACCAGCACGATCTGATCGTGATAGACCAGTGGGCTGGCAACGTAGGGCAGGCCGCGATTGTACTGCCAGGCAACTTGCGGCGGTCCGCCGCTCGAGTCCGGCTTGAGAGCTATCATCGTATTTTGCGCCCGTTCGAAAATCGCGGCGTACTTTTCCCATTCGGCCTGATCGAGTGCCTGATCGCTATTGAGGTCGATCCGAAAAAACCGCGACTGCACCTCGCCGGCTGGTAGCTCCGCGTTCTCGAGCCGCCCGTTCTTGTTGGCATCCCACATGCCCAGCGCGACGTCCCAGGGCTCCATGGCAATCCGCGCGTCGGTGTCGCCGCCGGGCGACCAGGTGGCGACATACAAAGTTTCATCGCCGACCGTCGGCGTCGTGTTGACAATTCGGGCAAAGCCGTCGCGCGACCAAAGCTGACGACCGGTGGCGATGTCGTATCCGACCAACTGCAGAGACCCGGCGACCACGAGTTGCCGCCGCCCATTCACGTCCCACACCACGGGCGTGGCATAGCTGCGAGTAAATCCCTCGCGCTGTGTTTGCCAGACGGTTTCGCCGTTGTCCTGGCGGATGGCAATCAGAAAGCTATCCAGGTCGTGGTCTTCGCAAAGGATCACTTTGCCGTCAACAAGAATCGGCGAGCTGGCCGAACCGAACTCGTCGCGGAACGGGCCCATCGGTTTCGACCACAGCAGTTTGCCGTTGAGGTCGTAGCACAAGAGGCCGTAGCTGCCAAAGAAGGCGAACACGCGACCGTCTTGATAGGCCACGGTGGCGGCTGCGGGGCTCCCTTCGCGGTGATACTTTTCGAGATGATCGACCGTGATGCCCTGGCGCCACAGCTCCTGGCCGCTGGCCCGATCGAGGCAGAGTGTCAGCAATTCGTTGCCGTCGTGACCGGTCAAAAAAATCCGCTCGCCGACCAGCGTGGGCGTGGAATGTCCCTGCGGCACCGGCTGCCGCCAGAGCGCTTTCTGGGGGTCGAGTTCCTCGGGAAGGGCGCGGCTGTCGTCGTCGGCCAGTCCAAAGTCGTGGCGAAAATAGACCGGCTCGTCGGCTCGACTGACGACGGTCGCAACTTGGAGACCGATCACGCCGGCGGCAAGGGCGAGCAGAATGTTCGCTCGGAGCATCGTGCACTTCTCACTATTGGACGTTCAGATCCTGCGACGCGTTGATCGTCGAGTCGGGAATCGGACCCAGCCCTAACAGCTTCAGGGCCAGGTTTCCACCGTCGCCATTGCGAATTGGCTGGCTCGTCCGTTCCAGATAGTCGGGTCGCCCGCTGCCGGGATCAACGCGTGACGACGTATTCAGTTTGTAGAGGTCGTTTGTGTGTTTGACGCCCGCACCCCACACATAGAACGGAATAGTGTAGTTGATTGGGTTTGTGTTGAACCCGTGGTTGAAGTCGATTCCGCCATGGTCGGCCGACAAGATGAGTGCCGTCTTCCCCCGGAAACGCTCGTCGGAATCAATCATCGCGAGGATTTTGCCGAGCAGGCCGTCGATCTTCCGCAAGGCCTCGTTGTACTCGGGGCTGCCCCATTTTTTGGAATGGCCGGCCGAATCGGTGTCGGCAAAGTGCAGGAAGACGTAATTGAATGGATCGGCTTTCATCTGCTCGATGAAGTCGTCGGTCATCTGCTCGCAGCCTTCCCGAACGTAGACGTCGATCTTATCGCGGCCATTGTCCTCGCCGGTTTGGTCGGGGGCTCCATTGCGCGCGTCGTACGACTGGTCGTAGAGCGAGAACTTGCTCTTGGACGCGAACATGCCGGTTCGCAAGCCATGGTCGTGGGCCACGTCAAAGGCGCTGGCCACGTAGTCGTGACGGTTGCTGTGCAGCGTCTTTTCGCCGGGGTCCGTATTGATGGTCCACTGATGCCCGGCGATTGCATTGGGCGTGGCGGCCTTATCGCGCACAGGCCGCCCGGTGACCATGCTGGTGTGATTGGGGAGCGTGATCGTGAAGTCCCAATCGGTCCGCGCGTTGTGCGTGTAGGCGCCTTCGGCCTGCAACCGCTTGAACGTGGGGAGTTCGTTTCGATCGAGCAGGGCCTGCAAGTAACTCGATCCTAGCCCGTCGACGCTGACTTGAATCACGTATTTCGCCGGCCCCTCGGCCGATGCCCACGACGCCGAAACGGCTATCGCCAGGGCGACCAACACAGACTTTCTAACGAACCCCATCCCAAGCCTCTCTCGCGGAAAGTGAACGAATCGTGCCCGGCGGGCAACGCGACCCGCCGACTGCCAAACCCCCATAATAACCGGCCACGGCTCGGCTTACACCCCGCCGGGAACGGCCCAGTGGCCGTCGCGATATTGCCGCCTCACCAGGGCCGCACCGTCCGAACTGTTGGTGATCCGTTCGGTTTGAGGGTCGAACTCGAGCGTCGCGCACACCCGCGTGGCGATGTTGCCCAGGTGGCAGAGCGTCGTCGACAGGTGGTTGATTGCGATCTCCGCGTTGGGCTTGGCACCGGTTTTGACGCACTCGATGAAATTGGCGTGATGAGCCGGCAGGTCGGGCCCGTCGAAAGTCACTTCTTCGATGAGCTTGTTGCGGGGGCCAAAGATCTTATAGCCTCCCTTCTTGCCCAGGATCATCATACCCTCGGTGCCATAGAACGCGTTGCCGTTTTCCCAACCCTCTTGCACGTAGGGAGACCAGATGCGCTGCTCAAAAATCAGTTGCCGTTTGTGGCCGATCTTGCCGTCGCCGGGGTACTCGAATACGCAATATTGCGTGTCCGGGAATTGCTGGTCGTCGTCGAAAAAGAACTTGCTACCCAGCGCGGAAATCGACGAGGGATGCGTGTCGACTCCCAACCCCCACTGGGCAACGTCGATTTCATGTACACCGTCGTTGCCCATGTCGCCAGCTCCAAACGCGTACCACCACCGCCAGATGCTCGGCAGCAGATTCGTACGATACGGCACCATCGGCGCTGGCCCGACCCATAAATCAAAATCGAGCGTCGAGGGCGGGTCGCTCGGCTCGGTGTGTCCGATCGAGCCGCGACGCTGGCTGTTCCAGGCTTTTGAAACCAGCACGTCGCCGATCACGCCGTTGTTCAGCTTTTCGATGGCCTCGCGCACGGCCGCCGTGCTGCGGGTTTGCGTGCCGACTTGCACCACGCGGTTATTGCGACGGGCGGCTTCGATCATCAGCCGGCCCTCGCGAATGTTGTGCGAGCAGGGCTTCTCCACGTAGACGTGCTTACCGGCGTCGCAGGCCAGGATCGTGGCAGGGCCGTGCCAGTGGTCGGGCGTCGCGATCCACACGGCGTCGACGCTTTTGTCGTCCAGCACTTCGCGCAGGTCCTTGACCGCCTTGGGCGGCCGTCCGCTGAGTTTCTGTACCGTCTCGGCGGCCTTGCCGCGGCGAATCTCGTCGACATCGCAAACCCAAGCCACGTCCACCTGCTTGTTCTGGCTGAGCAGTTTGACGTGATTACTTCCCATTCCGCCCGGGCCAATGACGCCCACTTTCAATCGGTCGTTGGCGCCGAAAGCTCGAGGCGCGGTGACCAGGGCCGTGGCGCCTGCGATGGCCGCGCTGGTGGCAGTTAGCTTCAAGAACTCGCGACGATCGGGAGTCGACATGGCGGGACCTCCTGAGGGTTGGTTGGGCGGGGAATGGTTCGACATTCAGCGCTGGACGCTGGTGAGCGGGACGCTTAGCAGATATTTCTCCACGAACAGGATCGTGGCATAAAACTGAAAGTCGGCGTTCTGCTTCTTGGCAAATCCATGGCCTTCGTCCTTGGCCATCAAATACCAGACGGGAGTCTTATTTTTGTGCAGCGTTTCGACAATCTGCTCCGATTCGCTGAGCGGTACGCGGGGGTCGTTCTTGCCTTGCACGACGAACAACGGCTTCTTGATTTCGTCGGCATGATTTAGGGGGGCAATCCTTTCCAGAAAAGCCCGCATCTTGGCGTCGCGTTCGTCGCCGTATTCGACGCGGCGTAAATCGCGGCGATAACTTTCAGTGCGTTCGAGGAACGTGACCAGGTTCGAGATACCCACGACGTCGAGCGCACAGCGAATGCGATTGCTATAGAGAACTGCCACGGCCAGGGTCATGTGACCGCCGTAGCTGCCGCCGGTGACCATGATTCGATCGGCGTCGAGGTCCTGTTGCGTGCCGATCCAATCGAACAGTGCATTGATGTCGCGGTAGGTTCCTTCGCGCAGAAACCCGTTGTCGAGCTTGAGGAATGATTTGCCATAGCCGGCCGAGCCGCGCACATTGGGATAGATTCGCGCAATCCCCAGCTCGTTGAGAAAGTAGTTGTTTCGCGATAAGAACCCGGGACGAGCCTGGCCTTCCGGGCCACCGTGAATGACAACGATCACCGGACGCGGCCCCTTGAACCGGGCTGGCGGCCGGTACAGAAAGCCGGAGATTCGACGATCGTCGAAGCTCTTCCAGGTAACAACGTCGGGCTCGGAGAACGTTTCGGCATTGAGCCCACCTGTCTCGCTGTAGGTCCAGCGTTCGACCTGGCCCGAGTCGGCGTCGAGCGAGTATACGTCGGCCGTGGCCCGCGCCGAGGCGACGACGAACCCCAGGTCGCGATTGTTTTCGTGCCAATCCAAACCGCCGATCACTCCGACCGGCACTCCCTCGACCGGCGATCGCTTGCGCGACTGGGTGTCGAACAGATGCAGCTTGCTGATGCCGTTCTCGTTGGTCACCAGGGCAATTCGTTTGCCGTCGTGCGAGAGGGCGGCCGACTCGACATCCCAGGGAATATCTTCAACCAGGCAGGTCTGCTTGCCGCTTTCCAGGTCGATGTACGTCAGACGCATGAACTCCGAGTCGCGATCGGTCGTGACGTAAATGCCCTTGCCGTCCGTGCTGAAAGCAATCGGCTCGTACGCGATCTTTTCGTCGCTTCCTTTGGGCGTCACGAGCGATTTTGTTCCGTCGGCAACTGTGACCAGCCAGACGTAACTTTCGTTGATCGACACGTACTCGCCCACCAGCAGCCGCTTGTCGTCGGGCGACCAGTCGGCGACAAACCAACCACCGCCGGGGTTTTCGGTGAGCAACCTGTTCGACTCGCGCGGATCGGTTGGGTTCATCGTGTAGAAGTCGACATCGGCCCCCGTGCGACGCGTCGAACCGTAGACAATTTGATCGCCGGCGTTCGACCACCGGGCGCCTGTGTTGCGCGACTTGCCGTCGGTCAGCAACGCCGACTGACCACTGTCGAGATCGTAGCGATAGAACTGATAGAACTCGCTGCCGCCGGCGTCTTTGCCGAAGAGAAAGTAGTCGCCCACGTGGGGATGGTAAGACGCGCCACCGACGCGGTCGGCGAAGAACGTCAGTTGTTTCCGCTCGCCGCCGGGCATGGCTACATGGTGCACCTGTTGCGTATCGCCGAACCGGGTGCCGATGAGAATGGCGCGCTCGCGCGGATGCCAACTGAAAAGCGCCGCCGAGCGAAACTCGGTGTAGCGGCCTGCCCTTTCAGCCAGCGACTCGGGAATCGGCGGAATGCCCTCCGCCACCAGGTTATCGCCTGGTGTAACAACTGCCGGCTCGGCGGCCATTGCGGCACCGGCGACCCATCCGGCCAGCAGGCCCCACAGCAAGGCATACCGCTTCATGATGTTCTGTCTCCGAAACGCGGATATTCGTCGGCCCATCGCAAGTGAACGTGAGCTTACGGCCGGTGCGGTCCAGAAGCAAGAACCGCGGCGTGATTAGAACCTCGGAATCACCATCCATCGTACGCTCGCCGCGTGCCGCGGCGCGTTTACAAACGTACGGTCTACAACTATGTTAGTCACAATACGGCAGCGCGTTCGAGTTGCCGCCCGTCGTGTACAACATTCCACGCGCCGCGCGACATTGGACGTTTGAGGCGTCCCGTTTGGCTTTTTGCACTGGGGAGTTTTTCATGAGGCGGATTGTCATTGTCAGTTGTGCCTGGATGTTACTCTCGGCTGCCGCCCTGGCAGCGGATGCCGGCTTTCAGGTTGGCTTTGCCAAGCGCGACATCACACCCACTGCTCCAGTGCCAATGTGGGGTTATGGCGATCGGCACAATGCACTTTCGACGGGCGTGCTCGAACCATTGATGGCCAAGGCCATTGTCATCGAGGCCGGCGGCGATCGCCTGGCCATCGTCGGCACGGACATCGGCCGTGGTCCGACGCCCGCCATGATGGAGCAGATTCGTAAGGAGGTGGCCGACAAAGCGAACGTTGGCACGGTGTTGATCGCCGGCAGCCATTCGCATCACGGTCCGGTCATTGAATTGACCGATGCCCCGGATTTCGGCAAGGGCAAGTATGACGACGCGGTGGCCTACAGCAAGCGGCTGCCCGAGCTGCTTCGCGATGCGATCGTCGAGGCGGCCGGCAATTTGCAGCCGGCGAAGATCGGCGTGGCCAAGGCCGACGTCAAACGGAATCGCAATCGGCACACCAAGCAGCCGGTGCGCCCCACCGACCCGATGCTGGCCGTCATTCGCTTCGATTCGCTGGACGACAAGCCGCTGGCGGTGCTCGTCAATTTTGCCGCCCATCCCGTCACGCTCCCGTCGAGTCTGCTCAAGTTCTCGCCCGACTATCCGGGCTTCCTGCAAGCCCGCGTCGAGTCGGAACTCGGCACGAATTGTGTGTTCATGCAGGGTGCGGCAGGCGACTTGAGTCCCGATAAGCACGATCTCGACACCAAGGGCTTTGGCGAGGCGCTGGGCAACGACGCCGTCAAGCTGGCGAAAAGCGTCGAAACCAAGGTTCCCGAGAAACCGTCAATCAAAGCCAAGACGGACAGCTTCGAATTCACCAGCCGGCTCGATTTCAACAACCGCGTGCTGGTTTCGGTTTTCCAGCGATCGTTTTTTCCGGAGCTGGTAAATAATTTCGTACGCGAGTTCGGTAGCGGCATTCGTCCGGAATCGACCACCGTGCTGCTTAACGGTAATCTGGCCATCGTGACCGGCTCGGGTGAATTCTTCTGCAATCACTCGAACCGCTTGAAAGAGCGGGCCTATCTGCCCGACACCTTGTTCTTTGGCTATTGCAACGGCCACCACATGTACTTTCCCACGATCGAGGCAGCATCCGAAGGGGGCTACGGCGGCGACGCGTCGGTCTCGCCCGTCGAAGTTGGCGCGGGAGAGAAAATGATGAACCAGGCGCTCGTCAACATTTACACGTTCCTCGGCCGCTTTCCGCCGAACACCATCGAGCAGCCGCGCCAGGAGCCCGCGGCCACGGCGGCGAAATGACGAGCGCACGATCGCTTGCTAGGGGAATGTCGCGGGAATCTCAGCTATGAAGTTTGCTCGGCGGTTGTTTCTCATCGCGGGAATTTATGGACTGGTCGTCCTCGTTCCGCTGTACTTCCTTGCCGATCGGTTGGGTGCCGACAGTCCGCCCGAGATCACGCATCGCGAATTCTATTACGGCTTTCTTGGCGTGGCGATCGCCTGGCAGGTGCTGTTTCTGATCCTGGCGAGCGACCCGCGCCGCTTCCGCCCGATGATCATCCCGGCGGTACTCGAAAAGCTGGGTTACGGCATCACCGTGATCGTGATGTTAACGTGCGGCGAGATATCCGGCGGTCCGGCAGCCGGCGGCCTGATCGACCTCGTGCTCGCCGTGCTGTTTGCTTACGCCTTTGTGCGCGTCGGACGTGACGCGCTTTAAAGACCAGCGTGAGTGAGCGACTTAGTTCGCATTGAGCGGACGGCGTAGCACGGCATGAACCTGGACGTTGGCCAGATCGATCGCCAGCCGCCGCCGCGAGGCCAGATCGAAGCCGACACCGGTGTAGTGACCGGCCGTGATCGATTTGCCCTCGGTCGTGGGGAGCGTGATCAGCTTTTCAAAGCGCTGCCAGCGATCGGTCACATGGCACACGGCCGCGGGGCGAGGCGATCCGTGCGCCACTGCAATCTCGCCGGGCTTGCCAGACGCTTCGAATAGTTCGTATCCCTGGCCCTTCACGCCGACGATGCCCGGAGTCTGAGCGTCGTAGCTGTGCCACATAATGGGCGTCACGCCGACCGTTCCCTCGCTCGCGCGGGCATAAAAGCTGACAGCCACGGTCTGACCTGCGAAGCGGCGAACGTCGTCGATGCTGAAATTCTCCAGAAACGTAAAGCGAAAGTCCGGCTGATGGTGCGTCTCCCCCGGCCAATCCGCGCTAGGAGGCTCGTGCCAGGTGACGCGCAAATACTGCTTGGGATTTCCCGGCACGTCGGTTTGATCGGCCGGGAAGGCAACCGCGTCGTACGTGGCCGTCGCGCCCCGCCCGGACCGCCGTACCAGTGCGTGAAGATCGACTTTGGCGGCACGCCCACGCTGGTCGTGGTCACGCCTTTGCCGGCGTAGCCCGGCCAATCGCTGAAGTCACCGTTTAAGGGTAGCGGGGGAAAGGTCGCCTCCTTCGTCAGCGGCAGGTCGTAGAAGCGCACCCCCTTCGAGTCGACCTCCGAATTCTCGTCGGCCGGATCGATCAACAAGCGGTCACCGAATAGTTCCGCCGTCACGATGTCTCCGTCGGGCGCCGTCACCAGAAACTCCGCCGGATGTACGAACACGATCGACACGTTGTTCTCGCGCGAGCGGGACACCAAGATCGGATCGTTCTTGCGCGGGCCGAACATCCCGCCGGACGGACAGATCAAAAAGTCGGCGCCGGCCGCGCAGAACCGGCCGACGATGTCTGGTTCGGTGCGGTCGGCGCAAATCATCACGCCCAGCTTGCCATAGGGCGTATCGAAGACGCGCGATTTGCTGCCCGGCCGGTTGCGCACCAGTTCGTGCTGCAGCTTTTGCTTACGGTACTTACCCGCCAACTTACCTTCGGGACTTAACAGCACGGCCGTGTTGTAGCGATTCTCGTCCTCAGCTTCAAGCATGCCGGCGACCAAATGAATATTGAGCTGGTCAGCGAGCGTCGCCAGGCGTTTGAAGTACGGTCCCTCGGGAATCGGTTCGCCCAGCGCGCGGTAAACGTCCAATGGGATGGACTTGTCGGCAATCGCATAGCCGTCCAAAAAGCATTCGGTTGTGCACACGATTTGTGCGCCGCCGCTCGCTGCCTCGCGAATGAGCGGTTCCGCACGGCGGAGGTTTGCTTCCTTGTCGCCTCGAATCCATTTCAACACGACGCCGCCCACGCGCACCGTTGCGGGCTGGCCGTCGGCTCGGCAGGGCACGGGCAGTGCAAGCAAGCAGACGACTATGACTGTCAGCGACGTGCAACGGCGGCCAACCATTTGCAATCCTTGAATGTTGATCGAATTCTGTTCCGTTTGCATTGATCGTAGGCAAACGCGGGGTGTTTTTGCAAACTTTTCGGTCGCGAGCTATAAATTGAGTGCGCCCCAACCCCGCAGAACGGTGTGGTTTTTCAACAAACCTGACGTTCAAACCAACCTCAAGGAAAGCACCCCATGCACATCAAGACTGCCACTCGCGTGGCCCTCGTAGCCAGCCTGCTGTTGGCCGCAGCATCGACGCGCGGCGACGATCTGCGCTGGAAATTCAAGACCGACGAGTCGCTCAATTATGTCCTGTCGCGCGCCGTCGCCGGCAACATTACGTTGTCGGGTTCGGAGATTGCATTTAATCTGCAAATGATCTTCGACACCACCTGGAAACCGACCGCCGTGGCCGATGACGGTACGGCCGACGTCGACCTCTCGGTCGAGCGGATTCAAATCGCGATGGATTCGCCCCTGTTTGGACGCATGGCCTACGACTCGAACAACCCCAAAGAACCCGAGGGACCGGTTTGGGCCCAGATGAAGCCGACCATGACGAACATGCTCGGTGCGCCCTTCAAGGCCAAGATCTCCGCGCTCGGCGAAGTGACCGACATCCAACTGCCCGCCAAGCTGGCCGAAGTGCTCGGCAAGCAGGAGGTTGGCGAGAATCGCCGCCAGGGATTCGGCATCGGCGGTAACGCGTTCAACGAGAAGGGAATCAAGGAGTTGATTTCCAAGTCGGTGCTGCCGCTACCGGAGACCAGCGGCGAGGACACCACCTGGACGCAGTCGTTTGAAAACGTGCTGCCGGGGATGGGAACCCAAATCTCTGAAACGACCTTCTCAGTCGCGGGCGTCGAACAGCAGGACAATCAGAAGCTGGCCAAGATCACCGCCGAAACGGAATTGTTGTTCGAACCTGAGGAAAACCCTCGGGCGGAACTGGAAATCGTCGACCAATCCGCCGAAGCCACGTACCTGTTCGACCGCGCGGGTGGTCACATGGCGAAAGCCGACGGTTTTCAAGAACTGACCATGGAGGTATCCGGGCCCCAGGAAGTAACCCAAAAGATCAAGGAAACCATGAGCATGAAGCTCGGCAAGAGCCCCACCGACAAGTCGGTGACGGACGAGAAGAAGGAAGACAAGAAGGACGAGGAGAAGTAAGGCTCCTCCTCACCAGCGATTGCAATCAGAAACGGGTGTCACGGCCATTGGCTGTGGCACCCGTTGTTTTCTAGTGTCCAACATATGATGCGGAACCGCCTTCGGCCACGCCCGTTTGCCCCTCTCCAGATGTTGACTGTCCCCCTTTATTAAGCGAGGCTATTGGGCATCCAGATAGTTACTGCCAGATAGGTGTTTGCAATGCTTGCACTAGTCTCCTCACTCGCGGTGATATTGGCTGCGGCCACCGTCGCCTTACTTTGGCTGTATCTGCAAAGTCGGGCTTCGTTGCGGCACTTTCGAAGTGTAGCTGATTTAGAAGCTTACAAATTGGATTGTGAAGGGAAGAGCCGCGCTGCCATCGCCGAAGCGGCGCGACTCGAAGGAGAGAGCGCTGCAATTCAGTTACAGATCACCGAGAATAGGAACAGAGTCGCGCGATACCAGCAGTTACTCGGGAAATTCAAAACGGCTGCAGATCTGCAAGAGCGCATTCGAATCGATACGCATCAAGCCAAGCAACTAGGTGCGACTTTACAAAAGCTTGAGCGCGCTTCGCAACTCGATGAATACTTGAAGAAACAAGAAGCGTTGATTACGCATCGCAGAAGTGAACTCGATGAGATTTCGAAGTGCATCGGAGGAGCCAAGTCCGCCAGCGAAATTGCAGCGCGGGTCACATATTATGAGAACTACCTCTCGCAACTTAAGGCCGATATCGAGGCCGTCGAAGAGGCAGGCGAATTGCAGGAGTTTGGTTTCTATCGATCGCGGTTCGACTTCGATACGTCAGATGACTATAAGCAACGTCTCGCTGAAGTTCGGGTGCGACAAAAGGCTATGCTCAAGGAAAAGACCGCTTGCGTTTGTCAGACTGAGTGGACTGTCGATGGGAACAAGCGCGAGGGGCAAAAGATGGTGAACCAACAAGTTAAACTGATGTTGCGAGCGTTCAATGGGGAATGTGATGCGGCGGTTGAGAAGGTGCGGTACAACAACGTCGTAACACTGGAAAAGCGCATCCAGCGTTCATTTGAGGCAATCAACAAACTCGGCGAAACCAAGAGGATCTATCTGGTCGCCGAATACTGCCACTTAAAGTACAACGAGCTCCATTTGGCCTACGAGTACCAAGAGAAGAAACAAGAGGAGCGAGAAGAGCGCCAGCGCATCAGAGACCAGATGCGCGAAGAAGAGAAAGTTGCCAAGGAAATCGAAAAGGCCCGCGAAGATGCAGAACGGGACGAGGCCGTTCGGATGCGCCACTCGAAAAAGCGCGCGAGGAACTAGCCCAAAGGAACGGCCAGCAAACCGCCAAACTCGAAGCACTCGTGGCCAAACTCGAGAATGAGCTCCAAGAGGCGATCGATCGCAAAGCAAAAGCAATCGCAAGGGCACAACTAACACGGTCCGGGCATGTGTATATTCTCTCGAATCTCGGTACTCTTGGCAAAGGCGTATACAAGATCGGAATGACCCGTCGACTTGAGCCGCTCGAGCGCGTCAAGGAACTTGGTGGCGCCGCTGTCCCATTCCCCTTCGACGTGCATGCGATGATCTATAGTGAAGATGCTCCGAAACTAGAGAATGCGCTTCACCGACATTTCGCCGAACGCCGTGTGAATATGGTCAATCTACGCCGCGAGTTCTTTCAGATTACGCTCGATGAAGTTCGTGCGGCCGTCGCCGAACATTTCGGGCACGTCACATTCGTCACCATTCCCAAGGCAGAGCAGTTCCGAAAGACCATCGCTCTGCGGAAGGAACAAGAGACTCAGAAGGTACCGCTACAGATTGCTTAGATCGATAGCTGTTGCAAGTGCGCGAGGTCCTTCGACAAGCGACCTTCTGACACGCCACTTCGATGTGAAGAGTGCCATCTCAAGTCTGCTTGCGTTTTCGTGCGTGTGATCTCACCGAAATGGTCCAAAACCCTGAAAGTTTGGAAAGGTTCGGCATGTGCCAGCGTTTCCGCGTTGACATGCCGGGCGCGTCGCAGGATACTCGCACCCCTCTCAACGGTACGGGCGGCTAACGGAGATTACGTCGGTTTTGACCGAATTGCCCTACGGCAGTTGAGGCGGGGTCAAACGCAGGCGTACAGCCATTTTGCGACAATCCGGCGATACTTTGGTTTGGGCAATGTTGCTGCTCGGCTTGATCGCTGGATGTGCGGAACTGCGTCGCTCGGCCCCTTCGACGTTGGTGCCTCCGCAAGTTGAACCGAGTTGCGCACGTTCTACGGCAGTGACCTCCGAACGCGTGCCGCCCGTGAGCGGAGTGGGGGACTCCAAACCGATTTCAACCGCGCCGCCTGCGGTCGAGCCGGCCGTGGCATCGGACGGCTATCGCTGGCGCGATCACCCCTTCAGCGGCGGTTACTTCGCCGGCGCGATCGCGGGCGATCCGTTTCATAGCGGCCACGGCGACGATGCCGTGGGGCTCGCGATATCCAAGCGCTATGGCTGGGACTTTGCCGAACATTGGGGATTGGAAACCAAGCTGACGGACGCCTGGCTCAACAATTCAACGCGCTTCAACCCCAGCGACACACAGATCGAACGCGCGCTCTTTTGGGATGCCAGCCTGATGTACTATCCTTGGGAGAATACGCGATTCCGACCCTTCGTCACGCTCGGAGCGGGCATGGCTAACTTCAACGTGAACGATAGCCAAAACCAGCATGTGAGCCGCGTGCTGGCGGACGTGCCGTTTGGTCTGGGGTTCAAGTACCCCATTCGAGACTGGCTGGCGCTTCGCGCCGACCTGGTCGACAATTTGACGATCGGCGGCGGCGGACTGCCCACAATGAACAACGTCGTGCTGATGGGCGGCGTCGAGATTCGCTTTGGCGATCTGCGGAAGCACTTCCTGCCCTGGACTTCGGATGACGCGTCTTCGACCACAAAGCCGGAGCAGTAGCGGCGAAGTGGGGGCCGTCTCAAATTGTTTCGAAGCGACGCGCCGTCGACGATGTCTCCGGGCCAGGCTAAGCTCCTTCGAATCGCGTGGACAGGGCATGGCCCATGAAAACGCGAGTGCCCCGTGAGCCTTTTGGACCCACGGGGCACTCCACTTGCCCCCACCCCCCAGGTGGGTTTCCTCATGATCTCTACTTGGCGCTGGCGACCTTGGTCGCCCCTTCGGCCATCAAGTGCGCGACTTCCTCCAGGATCTTCACGGCCTGCGGCGGAAACGCACTTGCTTCGGAACTCCAGAAGTTAATTGTCGCGGGCGCGCCGTCGATTTCGACCGGCACGTGCATACTCGAACGAATGTCCTTGCGCGACATGTTGACCATTACCGAACCCTGGGTATTTGCCAAGGTGGGGTTCACGACCGTCTTGTCCCCTTGGATGTAGTCGGCCAGCGACTGCCCCTTGGTGCGGATGATGGTCGATTTGCTGCGGAACGATGTGTCGAGGCCCAACCGCTCCTGCAAAAACTTCAGTCGGATGCGGCCTTTCTCAACGCTGGTAACGCAAATCCGGTCGATCTGCGGCACCAACTCCATGAGCTGATAGCCGATCAGTTCGAACGACTTGTCGTCCTTTAGTGCAGTACGAGCCAGGGCCTTCATCTGTTCGTCGAGCTGGGTCGTGTCGGCCACCTCGAGGAACTCCTTGACCCGCTCGGCCTGCTCGGTGGCCGGCTTTGTCAGGTCCTGATCGGCCAGGGACATTTCGAACCAACCGAACATCATTTCTTCCCAGGTCTGTTCGCCCCAGGTCACTTCCTTAGTCGGATCTGGGTTGGCGTAGTTGTCGGCAGAATTGTCAAAATGTGCGACGCAGTGCAGCTTTGTGCCGCGCGGTAATTCCATTGGCTTGTCGAGCATGTAGGTTGTCTGCCAGCCGAAGTCGTACTGCGGCACCCACAGCACCGTTTCGCTGCGGCCGTCCGGAAAGACCAGGTCGTAGCGGAAATCTTTACCTCGAACGTGCATATGCGGAGAAACCGACAATAGCAGCGTCTTTTGGCGGAACGTGAAATCCGCCTCCACCTTGTGATTCGGATCTCCGGGCGGAATCTTGAATGTGAAGTTGCCGGCGTTTTGCACCGCCACTTCGCGCTTCACCTTCGAGGGATCGGCAAACTTGAAGCCCACGTAGCTGCGGTCCTTTTGGGCCGAGCCGTTGGGCGTGTAGTGCATTTCGAACAGCAGCTTGGAGCCCTTTTGCACGAAGCGCCCCATCTCGTCGTCGAGCACCTGCGGCCGCACGCCGGGAGCAAACGCTCCCAGCCAGTTCGTTCGCACGCGCCCGGCCCGGCCCGTGGGCGTCACGCCCGAGGGAACCAGGTAGACGATGATGTGATGCACGACCGACGCGTTGCCGGGCTTGCATTCCATGGCCTTGATCCATTTGTCCTCGGTCCAGCCCGGATCGACGATGAACCGCTGATACTCGACCGTTCCGGTCGCCGGCACGTCGTACTCCTCGGGCATGTAGACCACTTCATCGGGCTTGGGAATCAGCCACCCCTCGGCAAACTTCGGCGGCTCGGGCAAGTCTTTCGGATCACCCTCGGGAGCCCCATTGTCGACCCACTTGTTGAGTTGTTCCCTTTCCTCGTCGCTCAAGCGGGCATCGTTGGAGAAGTGCCCGTACTTCGGATCGGCATGCCAAGGGGGCATGCGGTTTTCATTGACCACCTCGCGCATCATTTCAGCCCAGCCGACGGCGTCGTCGTAGCTGGTGAGCGAGAACGGCGCGATTTGCTTTTCGCGATGGCAATAAACGCAGTTATTGTTGAGGATTTTGGCGATGTGCTTGGTGTAGGTTACGTCGCTATCTGCCACGGGCTGCTTGATGCGGCCGATATGGCAGCCCTGGCTGCGTGCCACGGCCACCGTAACGGGCTTGCCGGCGAGCACTTCCTCGATGGCCACGGCCAGATCCTGCCGTTCCGGCGCTTCGCGCTGGTAGGCTACTCCGCCGTCCTGAAACCCATATTGATCGTCAATGCGGCCCCAGTAGCGAACCACGCGATCGCCGTCCAACAGGAAGGCCTCTGGCGTGCGGACCGCGCCCAGCTGATCGGCGATCACGTTGCCGGCGTCTTTCAGCAGCGGGAAGTTGATGCCGTGCTCCTTGGCGTAGTGAGCCAACTCAGTCACGGAGTCTTGCTGGTTGGCATCGATGCCGACAAAGGCGACGCCCTGCGCCTTGAACCGCTCGGCCAGTTCCGCCAGTCGCGGAGCATACAGCTTGGCTTGCGGGCATTCGGTGCCCAGCACGGCGACAACCACGGCCTTGCTGCCAGCGAAGTCTTTGAGTGAGACTTCCTTGCCGCGGAAGTCGCTAGCCGTGAAGTCGTCGATCTTCTTGCCGATTGGCGTTGCTTCGTCTGCCACGGCTTCCAGCGCGCCAATCCCTAGCGCGAGAGTTGCCAACATGGAAAGGAAGACTTTGCCCATCGTTCAACCTCCATCCTTTTTTAGTGCGAGTTTTGCGCGGAACACCCGTCCACCACGTCAAACAGCGGATCCGTTTTGCCAAACCTGGGGGGATTCCACGCCGAGATAGCTTAAAAATGCCCGGGACAATTCCTCTGCCAACTGCTCCCTGGTGAATCGAATCTTGCCACGCTGGAAGTTGGTGTACATCGTCTCGTGATCCAGCGAGTCGAATATCAATCGCAGGCCAAAGTCGATGGCCAGCATCGGATCGGGGTGGCGAATCTCCTCGCGACGGGCCAACAACAGCGAAATCAACTTCTCGGAGATTTCGCGGCCCACGCGGCTGGCGCGCTCGGCGAAGCTGTCGTCGCTTACGCATCGAGCAATGAACGCCCGCACCAAACCCCGCTTGTGATAGTAGGTGTGCGCCAGAAAGGGGACGGTCGTCGTGATGATGTCGGCGATTGGCGAGCCCTCCCAACGCTGCGGATCGAGCGCCATGTCAGCCGTGGCCAAGGCCTGTTCGCAAAATCGCTCATGTAGGCAGACCAGCAGCGAGTCCTTGTCGCTGAAGCGGGCATACATCGCGCCGACCGAGGAATTGGCGCGACGGACGATTTCCGAAACCGTGGCATTGTCAAAGCCGCGCTCGGAGACCAACTCTTCGGCCGCATCCAGCAGGCGTTCAAGCGTCTCCTGGCTGCGTGCTTGATGAGTCGGTTTGACCCACTCCACCTTGTTCAACATGTGTGACACGTCGGGGGGAACCTCCCAGGGCATCGAATCAGAACACGAATTCTAAATAGTGAATTCGGCCGAGAATTGAGCGGCTTTGAACTAGAATTCTGATTCTGTTTTGATTTAAGACGAAAACGCGAAATCTGTCAAGCAAAGAGGGCCCAAATTTTTGGCGCGCGTCGCCGCTCAGTCCGATCGTCGTCAGAGTGACTTCTCGGGAAATCGCGAAGCTGGCGGTATTTGGGGGGCTGCGCCGCTTTTGGGAAGGACGCGCAGAGCACGCCAAATCTAGTTCGCCCGGCTTCTCCGCTGGCGGGCATAGCGCACGCGGCAGCCAATGGCCGGCGCCTCGGCCGTTTCCGGGCGCCACCCGTCAGAGCCGCTTCGACGGCCGGTTCCAGATACTGATTTTTCACCATCTCTGGATTGCTGCTGTCGTCCATCCCACCCATGTAGACGACTTTACGACTCTTGTCGAGAACAAAGAACTCAGGAGTGAAGGCCGCGCCGTACTCCTTACCGATCTTTTGCGACTCGTCGTAAAGGTAGGGGAAATCAAACCCCTTCGATTCAGCCCGCTCTTTCATCTTGGGAAGCCGGTCTTCGGGGATTTGATTGACGCAGATCGCCACCAACCCGACTTTTCCCTTAGGGCCCGCGTATTTCCTTGAGAAGTCCAGAATCCGATCCTCGTAGTCGGTGGCCACCGGACAACTGTTGCATGTAAAGACCACGACGACCAGGTCCTTGTCGGCCAGGTCCGAGAGCGAATGCTGCTTGCCGTCGACGCCTGGCAAGTTGTTCCAGGCCGGCGCCGCGTCGCCAATGTTGAGCACCGAGTTGTATTTGCCGGCCGTGGCCGACGCGCTGAAAAGAACGAGCAGTCCGATCACAAAGCTGGCGCGCAACATGGCAAGAGTTTCCTCATCCGCAAGAACTGAAAGGCACCCAACCGTTCCACCGCAAACTTAGTCTACCGCGGCTGCCCGGGTCAACTTTCGACAGATCCCTGGCCGCGGAGCGTTTTGCGCGTCAAATAGAGAAATCTTGCTTTTTCACTCCTCCGGCGGGAAAATCGTCTCGGGCAAGTTCTCATGCATTTAGCGGCACGATGCGGCGCGGAAAGGCGGCGGCGATGCAAATCGACAGGCGGTGGCTGCTAATCGGCGGACTGTGGCTGATCGTCGGCGTGATGTTGGTCGGGCGGCAGGCCGCTGGGCTTGAACCCATTGACGGCTCGTTCACGGCCTCCGATGGCGTGAAGATTCATTACCTCGAAGCCGGCAAGGGTACTCCCGTCGTCCTGATCCACGGCTACACTGGATCGGCGCGGGGTAATTGGTTTGCCAACGGCGTCGCCGACGCGCTCGCCAAGAATCATCGCGTGGTGGCCATCGATTGCCGCGGACACGGCGAAAGTGACAAGCCACACGATCCGGCCAAGTACGGACCGCACATGGCCGAGGACGTCGTTGAACTGATGGATCACTTGCACATCGACAAGGCGCATGTTCACGGTTACTCGATGGGTGGTTTCATTGTCTCGCAGCTGTTGGCCACCCATCCCGAGCGATTCATCACGGCATCGTACGGTGGGTCGGGCGTGCCGGAAGTCGAGCAGGCATACATCTCGCAAGTGCCCGAGGATAGGCCAGGGCCGGACCCGCAAGAGGCCGAGGCGTCGAAGAAGCTGTCGGCCCGTCCCGATCGCGACGAAGAGGCTTTGGCCGCCGTGCGACAATACGACTGGAAGCCGGGCGAGCGGCCCACGCTCGATCTGACGAAGATCACGATTCCGGTGCTAGCCATCAACGGCGAGTTCGATCGGCCGAATGCCAAGACGCATCGCATGCAACGCGAACTGGCCGACTTTCAGGCTGTCGTCTTGCCGGGCAAGTCGCATCTAACGGCCATCATGGCCGGTTACATGCCGCGTCAGTACATTGACTCACTGGTAGAGTTCATCAATCGTCACGATCCGTAGGATATCTTGAAGCGACCGGTTTTTTGTAGGTGGATGAATACATGAGCGAAGTGCATCGGATCGCCAAGCAATTGCAGCGGACTTTCGAGGGGAGAGCGTTTCACGGGCCGGCGGTCGATGAAGCCCTCGACGGGGTCGATGCCGACCTGGCCGCTGCCAACTCGCCGGCCGGCGCGCATTCGATTTGGCAAATCGTCTTGCATCTCACCTTCTGGCAAGACACCGTGCGGCGCTGGCTGCAGGGCGAAGGAGTTCGGCCCGGCCCGGGCGACGACTGGCCTGAGGTGCGACACACTAGCGAAGGCGCCTGGCAAGACGCCTTGCGCGATTTGCGACGCGCCAACTCCCAGTTGCGAGACGAGGTGATGGCGCTCGACGAAGCTCGGCTAGAAATGCCCATCATCGAAAACATGTCGAAAACGTATGTCGCCCTGCACGGGATCATCCAGCACAACATCTACCACGCCGGCCAGATCTCGCTGCTGAAGAAGATCAACCGGAATTAAGCAAATCATCCGAGGGCTGCGATTCTGGCAGAGTTGGCGATTTTTGATCACGCCAACAGTCTGCGTTTGGGCTCTCGCGGCCGATAGGCTACAATACCCGTCCATGAACCCCCACCTGCCTCACCCGCCGTCGGCGGGTCATGCCTTTGGTTTTTTGAACGCGCGATGGCGCGACGGGCTGGCGGCCTTCAGCCGTCGCAGCGTCCTGAAGGCCGGCCTGGCGGGCATCGCCGGCTTGTCTTTCGGCGATCTACTTCGGCGCGCAGCGCCGCGGCTGACGCCGGAGAGCCGCTTCCCGGCAACAAGAGCGTCATTCTGATTTGGATGACCGGTGGCCCCAGCCACATCGACACCTGGGACGTCAAGCCGGACGCGCCGCCGGAAATCCGCGGCCCGTTCGGCACGATCGCCAGCAAGCTGCCGGGCGTGCGGCTCTGCGAGTACCTGCCCAAGCAGGCGGCGCTAATGGACAAATTAACCATCATTCGCTCGGTCGACGCGCGCTTCAGCAACCATGAACCCAACCAGGTATTCCAGACCGGCAATCGGGCGGCCGCCCCGCGCGTCAATCAATTGGAAGGGGACAAGTTCCCGGCCATTGCCTCGATTGTCGCCCGGCATCGCGGAGCCGCCAACCGCGCGATGCCGCCGAGCGTGGTGCTGAATATGAAATCGCGGTCGCACGTGGCCTGGGCTGGCTACTTGGGCAAGGAGTTCGACCCGTTTCTGGGAAATCAGGCCAGCTCGTTGTTTTCACTGCCGAGCGGCCTCGACCAGCAGCGCATCCGCACGCGGCACGACCTGGTCCAACAGTTTGACCGCCTGCGGCGCGACCTGGACCTGAGCGGGTCGATGGCCGCGGTCGATCGCTTCGAACAACAGGCGATCGACATCGTCACCGGACAACAGGCGCAGGAAGTGTTCGACCTCGGGCGCGAACCGATGGCCGTTCGCGAGCGGTACGGGTCACACGATTGGTGTCAACAGGCACTGCTCGCCCGGCGGCTCGTCGAGGCCGGCGTCAGCTACGTGACGATCGACCTGAGCAATCACGGCGCCTCGGGCACCTGGGACACGCACGGCGATAACATTCCGCCGTATGGCGGCATCTGGAACGGACTGCGGCCGCTATTGCCGGTGTTCGATCACTTACTGACAACACTGGTGAGCGACCTCGAAGAGCGCGGCCTGCTCGACGACGTGCTCGTGATGGCGATGGGAGAATTCGGTCGCACGCCGCGGCTTGGCACGCAGGGTAGCACCGACGGCCGCGATCACTGGCCGGTCGTGATGTCGATGACCCTGGCCGGCGGTGGCATGCGGCATGGCCAGGTCATTGGCGCCACCGAGCGCGACGGCGGACAAATCAAGCATCGCCCCGTCACGCCGGGCGATTTGGCGGCGACCATCTATCGGCACATGGGCGTGCCACTCGATGGAACCTATCTCGACAACCGCGGTCGGCCGCGCTACTACGTCGAAGCAGGCGAGCCGATTCGAGAGTTGATCTGATCGCTTCGGTTGCGCGGCACGGCGCTGATCAACACCGTATAGTGTTTTCCTAGCCAGTCGCTTCGCTGCCACCGGCAGCCCGACGCCGCCGTGCGGAAATGAACGACCAGACGCACGTGCCGACAAACACCAGACAAACCAGCGCCATCAGCAGCACTAATCGCGGTGCGCGGTTGAACTCGGGATCGTCGGAAATCGCGTTACCGAGCTTCGGCAGGCCACGCCCGGCGGCTGCCAGGAATCCCAATAGCCCCACGCCCGCGGCGGCGTGCATGGCGTGCTTGAGCAATTTGGCATTGAAGGCCAGGATGCCACACAGGATCAATACCGCGCCGAAAGCGGTTGGGATGAACGCCGTGAGGCTTTGCTTGTCGGGCGCGGCGCCAAAGTAACCCCATAGCCCGATTGCGCACAACACCGCGCCAAAACCAATCGTAGTTGCCGGCATGCTGCGAGCCTCCCGGTTCGAACGCGGTTCCGCCCAAAAGCCATCGCCTCCCAAGCTAGCGTGGTCTGCCAGATCTGTCGAGGGTGTCGCGCGGCCTTGATAAGCTGGTTATCGGTCATTGAACTTGGTGCGGTTAGTCGAAAGCGCCGTGCCACTTGGGCTGAGATCTCTGGCCGCGTTGACATCGCCCGGCCAGCGGCTAGGCTGTTGACTCGCGACGGCACGATTTTTTGGGCTGTCCGTGCAGTCGTCAGGCCGGCGACCTGTCGCCTAGTTTCCGCGCCTCTACTCCCCTGGTTTAATTGCATGAAAGCTGTCGCCGTTACACCCGGAAACCCGAACAGCGTCCACTTGACCGAGTTGCCCAAGCCGCGCGTGGATGACGTGCCCCGGGGCCGCGGCGTGCTGGTGCGCGTGCTCAAGGTCGGTGTCGACGCCACCGACCGAGAAATCAACGAAGCCAAATACGGCGCCTCGCCGCCAGGCTACGACTTTCTGGTGTTGGGGCACGAATCGTTTGGCATCGTCGAAGCTGTTGGCCCCGGCGTTCGCCACGTGAAGCCGGGCGACTATGTCACTGCCACGGTTCGCCGGCCCGGCGGTTCGATCTACGACCAGATCGGTACCTCGGACATGACCAGCGAGGAGACGTACTACGAGCGCGGCATCAACCTGCTGCACGGCTTCCTCACTGAACACTACGTCGACGATGCCGAATTCATTGTCCGCATGCCCGCGGGACTGAAACATCTGCATGTACTGGCCGAACCGATGAGCTGCGCGACCAAGGCCGTGCAGCAGGCGTTCGAGGTGCAGCGCCGTCTGCGCGTCTGGCGGCCACAAATTGCGTATGTGATGGGGGCCGGACAGATCGGCCTGCTGACGACGTTGGCGCTGCGCCTGCGTGGGCTGGAAGTCTACACGTTGGCTCGCGGCGAGGGCCCGTCGCTCAAATCAGAAATTGTCGAAGCGATGGGAGCTCACTACGTCAGCACGCGGCAGGTGCCTCTCGATGCGATGCCGGAGAAGGCTGGCAAGGCCGATCTGATCATCGACGCCACCGGCAGCAGCGCGATTGCTTTCGGCTGCATGCAACTGTTGGGTCACAACGGCGTGCTCGTGTGGACGAGTGTCACCGGCGGCCGCCAGCACGTTGAAGTTCCGTCCGACAAGGTCAATCTCGACTGGGTGCTGGGCAATAAGCTACTGCTCGGATCGGTTAACGCGAACCGCGAACACTTCGAGATGGGCATCAAAGACATGGCCCTCGGCGAGGTCATGTTTCCTGGTGTGATCCAGCGCATTTTAACCACGCCGATCGAGGGCCTGGAAAACTACGGTCAAATGATGAAGGCTCTGGTTGAAGACCAGGACGCGCTGAAGGTCTACGTCGAAGTGGCCGAGGGCTGAGTGCTTGTCGGTGCCGCGACCGCCGGTGTATATCGCTTCCACTGAGGAGACAGCCGTGAGCTACTTTGATTCCGCCTGCCGGCTGACCATGTTTGTTATTGCCATGTGCGCAAGCAGCGCGACCTTTGCCGTCGGCCCAAGTGTCCGCGTGATGACGTTCAACATCCGCTACGGCACGGCCGGCGATGGCGACAATGCCTGGAAGAACCGCCAGGAACTGGTCGTGGAGACGATTCGCAATTTCAAGCCGGATCTGCTCGGCACCCAGGAAGTGCTGGACTTTCAGGCTGACTTTCTGTGCGAGCGGCTCCCCGAGTACGAGATGATTGGCGTGGGGCGCGACGACGGCCAACGACGCGGCGAGTTTTCGTCGCTGTTCTATAAAAGGGACCGCTTCCAGCCCGTCTCCTCGGGCACGTTCTGGCTGAGCGAAACGCCGCGCAAGCCTGGCAGCAAAAGCTGGGATAGCTCGCTGCCGCGCGTGGCCACCTGGGCCAAGCTCCGCGACGTGCAGTCGGATGGCCGCGAGATCGTCTTTCTCAATACGCACTGGGATCACGTCGGCAACCAGGCCCGCATCGAGTCGGGCAAGATCATTCATACCTGGATGGGCGAGAAAGCCGCCAACCAGCCGACGATCATCACGGGCGATTTTAACGTCAACGAAACTCACCCGGGTCTGCGGGCCCTGATGACTTCCGAGACGGACTCGCTGAAGTTCCTCGACGTCTACCGGCAGCTGCATCCGATGGCCGACGAGGAAGAAGCCACGTTCAACGGATTTAAGGGGCGCACGCGAGGGGGGCGGATCGACTTCATCCTGGCGTCGCCCGCCTTCAAGCCGATCGAGGCGACGATCGACCGTGCTAGTCGCGATGGCCGATACCCATCCGATCACTTTCCAGTGACGGCGGTGCTGCAGTACGCAAAGTAAAATGGCGCCGACTGCGCGATCAGATTGCGCAGGATGCTGCCGATTTACCGAGTTCCTCGACGTCGTGCATTTGCCGCCGATGGGCGGCGGCAGTCGCCGTCCGGCGGCACACTACAAGAGCCGCTCAAGCTCGTGCGCCAGCAATTCAATCAACCGTTCCAGCGAGCCCGCGGCAACGACCGCAATCGACTCTTGATATATTCCCTGGCCGTACGTCTCGGCCGTCGGCAAATAACCGGGGAGCCAGCCGTTGGTAACCGTGGCAACAATGAGCGGACGATCGGAAAATCGCTCGCGCAGGCTGCGCTGCAGCGTTTGATAGTGCTCGCCGGCGACCAACACCCACAGCGCATCTCCCAACCGCCATAGGACCGCGCGAACCGTGGCCGAGTCTCCCGGCGGCAGGGCACGCAGTCGGCTGAGTTGCCGGGTCATGCGTTCGATCTGCGCACGACAATCCCGCGCCAGCGCCGCGTCGCCAGCTTGTTTCGCCTGATGCTCCTCGCGCATCCAGCGCGCCAGTTCCTCCTCGGTGTGTTCGCGGTTCGGCAGGTCGGGTCGGTAGGGCAAAGGGATCTCGAGCGTTTCGACCTGCCAACGATACTTTTGGCACAGATCGTCGTTCGGCAGCGGACGGTCGCTCCACATGCCGATCGTGGCGCCCGAGACGACGGGTCCGGCGTATTCATAGCGAGTTCCGGCGGCGGGTAGCGATTCGAGCGCGGCCAGCGCCGCGTACCCCAGCTCGCGGCCGTTTCGATCGGCGACGGCCGGGTCGCCGACGAATCCGCGGTGCGGTCCCAGGTCGCCGGAAGCTCCCTGCAGAAACACGCAAGGGACCCCGTCCGTGGCGTTTTCAATCACCTCGCGCATTGCACCGACATAGTCAGGACTGATCAGAGTGTTGTCCCAAGCAAGTGTCGTCGGATGGCACGCATAGTTTACCACGGTCGCAATTACCCGCTGCCGCGCGTCTGTGACACGAGCGACGACAACCGTATCGTCGGCGTCACCCTGCGGATTGAAACCACAAACGTACAATCCGTTTTCGGTGTCGCGAAAATCGCGGTTGGCTGCCAAACGGCAATGCCCCGCGCCGTAAACGATGCCCGCCGGCGCGAGTGAGTTGACCGCCTGGTTGACCGCGTCGCCGATCGTCGTTGCCAGCAAGGCCAGGTACGGCCCGATCAATTCGCCGCCGGGCAAGTCGGCCCGCGATGAGTCCATCAAGCCCGCGCCGTGCGTGTGCGAGAAGGCGATTTGCAGTTGGCTGCGCTCCAGGTCCGTTGCACGACAAACGCGCTCGCTGAGCGCCTGCATGTCGTCGTTCCAGAGCAAACAGTGATCTACTGCCACGACGACTTGCACGGCCGTTTTCGCCGTCGGCTGCTTTCCCTCGTCCGGCGCGAGTGCGAGCGCCGTGCATGTCAGCGGTCGATGCACGCCGATCGAGCGGTCGTGCGTCGCGGCACCCCACATCCGATGATAGATTCCCACCGGCGGCGTGATGTCTCGCCGAGCCGCGGCCGCCAGGCAATGAGTCTGTGGCGTATCGACGTGCATCGCTCCTCACTCACAAGTCTCGCCCGGAGGCAGCGCCGACGCTGCGTGGTACGCATTCTCGCTTGCGCTATAAACTCTCGCAGACCAAATGTCGCTTCACAAACTTCTCGTCCAATGTCACGCCCAGGCCCGGCTTTTCGGTCGGCGTGATCCAGCCATCGACTGCTTGCACCTTCTCGGTGGTCAGCTCGTGCCGCAGCGGCGAATCTTCCACGCAGTCTTCAAACAGGAACGCATCGCGGCACGTGCACAGCCAATGCAAACTGGCCGCGACGGTCAGCGGGCTGGTGTAACTGTGGTTGCAGAGCCGCGCCCGCGCTCCTCGACCCGCGCGCGAATAAATGCAGCGTCAGTGAAACCACACCTCGACAGGTCGACCTGGTAAACGTCGAGGGCATGGCGATCGATCCAGGGGCGAAACGCTTCTCGGCCGCATTCTCCTTCGCCCGAGGCAATCGGCACCGGCGAGCGGTCGCGCAGCCAACAGTAGCCGTCCAGATCGTCCTCGCGCAGCGGTTCTTCCAGCCACTCGATGCCGAACTCGGCGAAAGCGTGGGCGCGCCGCAGGGCGGTCCGCGCGTCCCACACGCAGCCAGCGTCGACGAGCAGCGTGCCATCGCCAACCCCTTCGCGCGCCCGCGCACCAGGTCGATGTCGACCGCTTCGCTGGTGCCCATCGGTTCCCAACCGCATTTGACGGCCGTGTAGCCGGCATCGCGCCAGCGACAGGCGATATCGCGCGTGGCCTGGCCGTCGTGGCCGAACAGAATCGAGGCGTAGGCCCGAATCTTGTCGTGTTGCTTGCCACCGAGCAACCGGTGGATCGGCTCGTGGTAGTGCTTGCCTTTGAGGTCCCACAGCGCCATGTCGACGGCGGCCATTGCGGCGATGCCAACCGACGTGCGGCCGAAGTACATCGTGCGGCGATACATCTTTTGCCAGAGCCGCTCGGTTTCGAGCGGGTTCTCGCCGATGAGAATTTCCCGCAGGCCGCAGGCGATATTGTGGCTGAACGGCGCGTCGACGATCGCCTTGACGACCTCGGGCGAAGCGTCCGCCTCGCCAATTCCCTCCAAACCCGAGTCGGTGCGGACGCGGACGATCACCGCGTCCTGGCTGCTGGCCGTTTTGGCCTCGACGTTTTCGATGCGAAGAATCTGGCAGACGATTTGGGAGATTTTCATAGTGACGGAGCAGGGGGTGGCGGTTCGGCTGGCATGGAGAGTTGACGCACGCAGCGCCGGGGAGGCATTGTAAATCGCCCCGCAGCCAAAGAGAACGGGGCGGGCGGCTACTTGAGCCGATCCGCCCCGCAACTTTCAAGAAAGTGCCGAAGACAGGACTTGAACCTGCACCCGGTTACCCGGACTAGCTCCTGAGGCTAGCGCGTCTGCCAATTCCGCCACTTCGGCCCAAACAACAATTTATAAGGCCAAGGGGCGTGCGGTTCAAGGCGTGTCGCGCCTGACTAATCACCCACTACCTAGTGGGTCAGTCTGAAATTGGAATTGCCGATACGGCTACGGGTCAGGGATTGGGCCGATGTCGAAGAAACCTGCCCAGGTCAGGAGGTCGGGGAGGACGGGCGTGGTGACCAGAATAGTTGCTGCGGCTGCAGTGAGCACGACCGCCAATAGAAGCCCGGTCCAATGACTCTTTCGCGGATCGACAAGCCACCAGAGCCCAAAGGCCATTGCAGCGGTTACTGCGAATCCGGCAATCGAGGGAAGGATGCCGGAACTCTGAAACAGAGACGAGCCAGTAATTAGACCGCAAGTCAGCGCAACCGAAATTCCGGCGGAACTTTTTCTACGCGATCGCGGTTTGTCGCATGCCTCGCTCATACTGCCAGTATAGCCGGCGAGGCGGAAAAGTTCCTCGCGGGCTTTTTCGTGCGCGTCCGCTCCCCTGCTAGAATGCCGGAATGAGCGAAGCCGTTGACGAAACGCGGGAGCGCACAGCTGGGAGCACGATTCGACGCATCTTCTTATGCACGTTCTTCATCGGGTGTGGATTGGCGGTCTGGAGGCTCCCGTGGGGAACGAGCATTATGTCCACGTTGTGTTTGGTATTCCTGACCGCCACTTTTCTCGGAGCGGCGTGTGGGGCTCTGTTTGGAATGTGGTTCAAGGGGGCAATTGTGGGGGCATGCATAGCGGTCGTGCCGATTCTCGTTGTAGTCATTCCGTTACTGGCTTTGATTTGCGGCGGTCCATAGGCGCCTCCGCCCCTGCACACACTAATCACCCACTACCCGCGCCTGTCGGTAGTGTCCTAGGACTACGGTGGTCGGGGGCGCCGATAAAAGAGCCAGGCCAGTGTCACGGATGCCGCCAGTATCACCGCTGCCCATACCGACCACTGAATCACCTGTTGGACCGCTCTGAATATGAGCTGGGTTGGTTCCATGCCAACATTCTACCGCGCGTGAAGATGCCCCATCACTCGGACGAGGTCCGCCCACGCTACGCCATCGGGGTTTCTTTTTTCGCGTCGAGCCGCGCTCACCGCATTCCCGCCTGAAAACTCCCCGCGATCGTTGCGTTTGCAACCGACAGTTTCCCGTCTGTCGCGCGGCATGCTGCTCCGGCTCTCTTCCCGGTGTAGACTAGAGGTCCCAGGAACAGTGAATCCCAGTCCAGAAATGGCCGGGCGCTTGCCCGTGCTAGGAGAGGAACGCCCATGGCGCCCGTTCGCTTTCGCTGCCCGCACTGTGCCGGTACGTTTCAGGTGGAACCACAGCCGCGCGAGCAGCAGGTCAACTGCACGCATTGCCGGGGGGTGGTGAAGATTCCCGCCTCGGCTCCGGTGGCCGCCGTGCCCAGCGGGGCAGCCACGGTGGCGCCGCCGAACATCAACGTCGGGCCCAAGACCGGACGGCCGCAGCGCGTGGCCCCCTCGATCCAAGAGATCGAGCCCGATTCGCTGCTCGCGCCCGAGCGACCGACCGCCATCCCCACGATTTCAAGGCTGCAGACGCCGCTCGACCAGCTTTCGATTCACGAGGTACTCAGGCACGGTCGAGCGCACAAGGTGAGCGACATTCATGTGGCGCCAGGTTCGCCGGTGTTGTTTCGCATCGCTCGCCGTCTGGTGCCGGCCACCGAGCAGCCGCTCACCAGCAAGCAAAGCGAGCGGCTTTCGCTGCAACTGCTCAACGAGCACCAGGAGGCCCAGTTTCGCAAGGACCTCGACTTCGACTACATGGCCATCGACGACTACGGCCGCTATCGCGTCAACGTCGGCTACTTCGACGGCGACGTCGGCACCGTGATCCGTATTTTGGCTCAGCGGCCCAAGACGCTGGCCGAGTTGAAATTGCCCGACGTGGTGCGCGACCTGGCCTCGGCGACCAAGGGCCTGGTGCTGCTGACCGGCAGCGCCAGCCAGGGCAAAACGACCACGATGACCGCCATCATCGACGAGATTAACTCATCCCAGCCGCGGCACGTGATTACCATCGAGGATCCCATCGAGTACCTGCATACGAACAAGGTGGGCCTCGTGCGGCAGCGGCAGATCGGACGCGACACGGCGGACTTTCATAGCGGCCTGCGGGCGGCCCTGCGACAAAATCCTGACGTGATTTCGATCGGCGAAATGCGCGATTTCGAGACCATTCGCATCGCGCTTACCGCGGCCGAGACCGGTTGCCTGGTGCTTTCGACACTGCACATCATGTCGATTGACAAGATCATCGAGCGGCTGTTGAGCTTCGTGCCGATCGAAGACGAAGGCCACATTCGCTACGTGCTGGCCGACACGCTGGTGGGTATCATTCATCAGGAACTGGTGCCCACGCGCGACGGCGGCAAACGCGTGGCAAGTGAAATTCTGGTGGTCAATCAGGCCACCAAGCACATCATTCGCAACCGGGGCACATTCTTCCTGCGGAACGTGATTACGACCGGCAAGAAGTTCGGCATGGTCTCAATGCAAACCTCGCTGCAAAACCTGGTCGACGAGGGGGCGATCTCGCCCGAGACCATGAGCGACGTGATGGTGAACTACCGGTAGCGCGCCGAAGTGCGCGCTTGGCAGCTGGGAGCGTGAATGATGCCCGATACGGGGCGCGGGCGCCCCGAGCGAACGTCGAGCCGTTTGGTTAGCGACCGTTGGCCAGGCGGTAAATCCGCTGCATGAAGGCGTTCTCGGCGGCGGCGCGCTGCTTGGCCCGCTGCGATTCCAGGGCGCGCTTCTTGGGTCCGAGCCGGGCGGCCAGTTCCCGCCGTTTTTCAATCTCGATCTGTTTGACCTGCCGGCGGAATTGCACTTCGTTTTTCTTCAGCTTCGCGTCGAGCTCTTCGAGGCGGTCGAGGTAGGCCTTGGCCGCGGGGTTTTTGAGCGCCTCTTCCTCGCTGGCGAATCCTTCCCGCGGCGTCAGCCCGGACATCAATTGCAGGTACTCCAGCCGATTGTTGTCGTACTGGGCGATCAAGACGGGCGCCGTGTCTTCGAACAGGCAGGTGAACCCGCTGCGCCGCCCGCGTTCGTACTGACCGAACATCACCGGGTCGCCCGCCTCGTCCCAGGTCTTCAAGAGGCCGTGCCGGCGGCCGTCGATGTAGCTAACGTGGACCATGGGTTCCCGATTGTCCCACTGCGCCACGGTCAGTCCGTGCAGAACGCCGTGTTGTTGCTCAGCCGCCGCGTACATCGCGCCGTTGGGATGACTGATCACGACCCGATCCGATTTGGTCGTTTGTGCCAGTTTGCCCAGTGCGCTGGCGTCGGTCAAAAACACTTCGAAGCCGAATACGCGCCCCGTCGGCAATTCCAGCCGAAACGGCTCGCGCGGTCCTTTCCAATCGCCGGCAATCGGCGTGCTGCGAATCTTGGGCAGTGTGTCGAAGCCTTGCACCGGCGTACGGTCATTGATCTTGGCCAGCACGCGCCGGACATCGACCACGCTGATTGCAAAATTCAGCTGCTGCCCGTCCGTGTGATTCCAGGTGTTGAGGCCCACCAACTCGCACTCCATGGTCACCAGCGGACCGCCGCTATTGCCGTGCGAGATGGCGGCGGTGGTTTGCACCCAGGTCGCATCGACCGCGAATCCCAACGCCTGATATTCGGCGCTACCGATCGTCTGCTCGACTTCCTGGCCGCTCCGCACGGCCGAGACGATGCCCTCGGACGTGGTGAACGAAAACCCCTGCGGATTGCCGAACGCGGCCACCTTCTCACCCACGGGGGGCAATCCGGCCGCAATTTTCATCGCTGAACCGGCCGGCAGCTTCGGGGTACGCAGTGCTGCCAGATCGTGCGTCGGGTCAACGATCAGGTAACCCGAACAGGTCAGCTTCTGGCCGCTTCGCAGCACGATTTCGACCCTGCGGGCCCCCTCGATCACATGATAGTTCGTCAGGATCAACCCCTCATCGCCGACGATCACTCCGCTGCCGACGGCCACGTCGGTGTTGACGCGGACCACCGAGTTTTCCACCTGCCGCACGACGTCGACCAGCTCGGCCGCGTGGGCCACGGCCGCCAAGAACAACGTCAGCGCCAGGCAAATTGGCAGGACCCGGCCCAAAGACGTGCGTGGCCGATACATCGGATTTTCCCCCAGGTAGCTACAGTGGGTGGTGTCAGTTTCGCCAATGTAGCTATCTGCCGTTTGTCTGGCAAGCATTTTTTCTTGCCTAGTACGGAGTGCCGCTCGCCCGTGCTTGTTTCAGAGCGCCTGCGAACCACTCAAACTCCGTCAGAAAACGGTCGGTTGATCGATCCGTGCGCGGATCGATCGGGTTGGCCTCGTCGTCGAAGGCGTCATGCGCTTTGGGAAATGGGAGCAGCGAAGGGATGCTGGCCGTACCGATCTCGGCGAGCATGGCCCGCAATTGCATCGCCGCGCGCACGCCGCCGAACGAACCGGCCGAATAGCAGGCGATGGCCGACGCCTTGAAGAAGTACTCTTCCAAAAAGTGATCGATCAGGTTCGACAGGGCGGGCGGAATGGAGTGATTATATTCCCCCGAGACGATCAGATACCCGTCGGCCCTCTTGATGATCTCGGCCAATCGTTCGAGCACCTCGGGTGCCTTCCCCGGTGGATGTTCCTTGTACATCCGGTCGAGCAGCGGCAGGCGATACTCAACCGGATCGACCAGCGTTGTGACCAGACCGCGCTCGCGGCATTTCCGCTCCAAGTATCGCGCGGGCTTGATACCGATGCGATCACTACGCACCGAACCGAGCAGGATGGCAATCTCGAGCATGGATAACCTCGCACGATGAGCTTGGCGTTTCGCGCATTGTGCTGCCCGGCGTCGATCGGGTCAAATAGTCGGAGCGAACAGCGCCGGGCGACCGGCCGGCACTCCGCGCACGGGCGAACGAAGGAAAATCCATGCCAGCCTACGTCGCACTGCTGCGAGCCATTAATGTTGGAGGACGCAATCGCATCGCCATGGCCGACCTGCGCGATGTTCGGCGGGCTTGGATTTTGCGACGTGCAAACGCTTTTGCAAAGCGGTAACGTTGTGTTCCACGGCAGCCCGGCCCAAACCGCGTCGCTCGAGCGGCGGCTCGAGGCCGAGACGAAGCGGCGTTTTGGCATCGACGTTGACTATCTGGTCCGTTCGGCCAAGGAATTTCAGCGCGTGTTGGCCGACAATCCGTTTCCCCGAGAGGCCGAGCGCGATCCGTCGCACCTGGTGGTAATGTTTCTCAAAGAGACCGCCAGGACACGGCCTGTGCAAACGCTTAAAGACTCCATTCGCGGCCGCGAAACCCTGCGCCACGCGGCAAACAGTTGTACATCGTTTACCCGGATGGGATCGGTACCTCAAAGCTCTCCGGCGCCGCCATCGAAAAACACCTGGCCACCCGCGGCACGGGGCGCAACTGGAACACCGTGCTCAAGCTGACGGCGTGCTGCGCGACCTGATGGCGACGCCCGGCATTCGGTGGTCCGGCGGAATTTCGTGCGCGGCGATGGGTGCGCGAAACGCTGGCACTCTGAAAGTCGCACGAGCCCCCCGCCAAAGGTGCTTGGCATGAAATGTATACATATGTACATTATTCCCATGCGTTCCGACCAACTCACTGACGACCAGCTTTCGGCCCTCGCCGCGCGCGTTCGCCCGATGATGGCGTATCTGGCGCGGCTGGAAAAGCGAATGCGGGACCAGCAATTCTCCGACGACGACCGCCTGCTCGTACTGGTCTGCCGGGCCCGCGAGAAGTTGCAGGACCTGCACCTGGAATTGCACTACCTGAGTTGCGACAACGTCGGCCGCCCGCCGGCGCCTTCGACGTGAACCAGCCAGCCAGACATTCTGCTGATCCAACCCGTGCCAGCCGCCCGCCGCGCCAGCCCGGACGATACGGCCGCAATACGACTTTGACGAACTAGAACGGACGCTCTGCGATACGTGAACCGTCGTGCTGGACAGGATTGTCTAGCTAGAAATCATCCGTCAGGTACCAAGCAATTGCCGATTCCGGAAACATTTCGCGGGCTCTGTTGAGCTCGTATGTGTGCTGTTCGCTCGGCTCGCGGTGGCCTTCCTCGTCATAGAGGACGACGATCACCATCTCGCGCGGGTTCGCCGAAGCATGAGAGGCAGCGCACCGACAGCGGAGGAGTGGTCGGGGCAGGCGAGTAGACTGCGACGCCGGTTATGGGTTGGGTGAGTAGCTGAAATCGAACGAACTGGCGCGCCACGATTTGGTGACGCTCCCGAATCCAATTTAATTCGTATCCCAACCAGCAGAGCGCGAACAGCATGACGACGACAACGAGCATCCGCAAAGAGAATCGGAACCATCGTCGCTTAGGGGCAGGGGTCGGATTGGGGCCTGCTTCGCTCATAGGAGTATTTTAGCCGGTTGCGGGATTGTCCGAGAAAGCGATTCGCTGCCGGCGGCGGGCATGCTTGGCCGGCATAGCGTAGCGAGCGTTGCGCCGGCCTATTTTTTGGCGGTTCACATTCAATAGAGTTCAAATCCCCAAACCGAGGAATAGCGGCCGATTTCTTTTCCGGTGTAGGCATCGTCTCAATTTGTCGTCATCCAGGATGACAACTCGGACTTCTAATTCGTCCCGCCCAAGGGGCAACGAGCCGCGTACTCCCAATTGCCGCGCGAGAGTTACAGCGAGCCAATGGCGTTCTTCAGGAAGCCGCTGCCACAAGACACGGCTTGGACGTCGTTCAGACCCGTGAACCCACAGCCAGTATCGGTCGGCATACACTGCCGTGATAGTGGTGCGGCGGTAGTAGTAGTGTTTTTGTCCAATGCTGCCTTCGGACGACACTGTCAAACCTTCGCCGTCAACACGGATCGTAACGCAGCGGTTCGCAAAGTAGAATGTGACAGCCGCACTGACGGCTAAGACGAAAAACAGGGCCATGAATGAGAGAAACAGTTGTGGCAGGATGGGCACCTCCCGCTGAACTTCGACCCAGTGAGTGCCGAAATGCCACACGCCGAAAGCGAACATTCCGATGGCAACAATCGCCAGCAGAAGATATGGAGCCATCAATCGGACAAGTCGCTTGCCTTCAATTCTCGGCAAACGGATTGTTACGATTCCATCCCGATCTGACAGCTCAACGCCTGCTGGTGACTGCACCGACGGATGCCCCTTGAATGCTTGATAGGCCATCGCACGATGACCAAATCGCAGGTGACGTATGCAAAAGCGCAGCGTCACTAAGCCCAAATTATAGTCGATCCCAGCCTCAGCCATGCCCGCTTTCACCCTCACCCCCGACGAGCGCGACCAAATCCAAGCCGCGCTTGCCGGCCTCACCGGCCAAGAGCGGCAACGCGAACGCGCGAGGCTTCGTAGCCGGCTGTTACGCCGGAGGCCAGAGTTTCGCCAAATTGACAACGAGCGAAAAGCGGCGCAAGGCCGGACGAGGTATCACGCGAATATTGTGGCCGAGCGCCGCAAGGGCTTTGGAGAAGTGGCGACGGCGGCGCGAGCGACCGCAACCGACTCCGCCCTGCCAGCGGGTGCCGGAGAGGCGCGCAACGCCGAGCGCAACAGTCGCGAAGCGAATTGGCGCCAAGCCATGCAGGCCAGTGCGACGAGGCTACGCCGACACTGGCCGGCATTGATAGCCTAAACCTCTCAGAGGCTCAGGACTTGAGCGACACCGTGCGACACGGTGCCGCGACGTGCAAAAGTAGCGGCGCAGGGATTCGAACCCCGGACACGCGGATTATGATTCCGCTGCTCTAACCAACTGAGCTACGCCGCCGTTGGATCGGGGGGAAATTGCTTACGGTCGATGCCGTTGGGCACTTCCCCATCGTTTGCTGGTCGTCGCCAGGCGACTTCCGAGACCCAAGTGTACCATGCGACTCGTCGGCGACAAGTCCGGTTGCCCAGTGCCTTTAAGCCGACGGCGCCCGCTGGCAAGGCGGTTGCTTGGGGCATCTCAAAATGGCGTTCTCGGTGTAAACTTCAAGAGAACCGCACCAGCCAAGTCCGATCATCCCGGGGCGTTTTTCCGTTGGAGTTCAAAGACCATTTTTCGCCGCAGGCCGACCGCTACATTCGGTTTCGGCCGCGCTATCCGCGCCACCTTTTTGCCTTTCTGGCATCGCTTCCGGCCAGGCACGAGCGGGCTTGGGATTGTGGGACCGGGAACGGGCAGGCCGCCGTTGCGCTGGCCGACTACTTTCGCGAAGTGGTTGCCACCGATCCCAGCGAGCGACAGATCGAACATGCCCAGCCGCTGGTCGGCGTAACCTATCTTGTGGCTCCAGCCGAGCGGTGTCCGCTGGCCGACGAGTCGGTCGATCTGGTCACGGTGGCCCAAGCGGCACACTGGTTTGACCTCGCTGCGTTTTATGGCGAGGTCCGCCGGGTCGCGCGTGCGGGCGGAGCGATCGCGCTGTGGACGTACGGCCTGGCGACGATCTCGGCGGAGGTCGACGCCGTGGTATGGCGGTTGTATGCCGACATCTTGGGGGACTTCTGGCCGCCCGAACGACGACTGGTGGAAGACCGCTACGCCGGCCTCCCATTTCCGTTCGAGGAAATCGAGGCTCCCAATTTTACCATGCAGGCTCGCTGGAATCTGGACGAGCTGCTTGGCTATCTGAGCACCTGGTCGAGTGCCCAGAAGTATCTCCAGCAGCATGGGACCAGCGCCATCGAACAGATCAAAGGTGAGTTGACCGCCGCGTGGGGCTTGCCGGGAGAGAGCCGCTCCGTCGTTTGGCCGCTTTACCTGCGATCAGGGCGAGTCAAATCCTAGCTGGCCGCGAGCCCGACTCCGAAGCAGTTCCGGTTATTCAGGCCGGCGGTTGCCTGATTGTCCGGGCAGTAGGACAATGAACGAATGAGCAGCATCGAGCAAATTCTGGCCCAGGGAACGCAATTGCATCAGGCGGGACGTCTGGCCGAGGCCGAGCGCGCGTATCGCCATGTGTTGGCCGCCGATCCGCGGCATCCGCATGCCTTGCATCAATTGGGCATGTTGGCCATGCAGGCCCGGCAGTTTCAGACGGCGGTTGACCTGATAAATCAGGCCGTGCAGGCCGACCGATCACAGGCCGCGTTTTATGCAAATCTGGGCGAGGCCTACCGACATTGGGGCCGCGCGGCGGAAGCCTCGGAAAGCTATCGCAAAGCCTTGCGGCTGAATCCGGGCATGGCCCCCGTGCACATGCTGCTGGGCACGCTGTTGCACGACGAAGGTCGGCTCGAGGAGGCGGCCGTGGCCTTGCGCGAGGCGCTGCGATTGCAGCCCGACAACGCGCAGGCCCGTTCGCGGTTAGGACACGTGCTCGACCAGCAGAATAAGTTCAGCGAGGCCGAGGCCTGTTTCCGCCGGGTGTTGCGGACCGAAGATTCGGTAACCGCGCATTTCAATTTGGCCAGCGTCTTGCAGAGCCTCGAGCGCGAGGATGAAGCGATCGCCGAATATCAGGCCGTGCTGGCTCGGCAGGCCGACCACATCGAAACCCACAACAATCTGGGCACGATCTACAAATCCCGCGGCCAGTTTGAAGATGCCGAGCGCCACCTGAACGCGGCCCTTCGAGTGAACCCGCGGTTTGCCCCGGCGCACATCAACGTCGCCGTGATCCGGCTGATGCAAGATCGCATGGAGGAGGCGGCCGCCAGCTATCGAGCGGCCCTGGAGATTGAACCCAACTCGGTTGTCGCACTGCACGGCATGGGCACGCTCGTGCAGCGGCAGGGCTATCTGGACGAAGCGAAAGGCTACTTTGAGCGGGCGTTGGCCGCCGACCCGGAACACGCCGATTCTCATCTGGGACTGAGCTATCTCTATCAGCTCGAGGGACGACACAAGCAAGCGATTGTGCATTGCGAGGAGGCACTTCGCCTGCGCCCGGAACGCCCGAGCCATACAACAATCTGTGCGTGGCGTATGCGGGCCAGGGGCGTCACGACGAAGCGATCGTCGCCGCGCGGCAGGCCATCGCATTGGCTCCGGCAATGGCCCAGGCCCACGGCAACCTCGGCGTCTCGCTGCAGTCGCTTGGTCTGTTGGACGAAGCCATCGCGGCGCATCGCGAGTCAATCCGTCAAAATCCCCATGCCGCCGGACAGCACAGCAATCTGCTCTATTCGCTCAACTATCACCCGGGCTATGACGCCCTGACAATTTTCACCGAGCATCTGGCCTGGGGGGCGCGTCATGCCGACCCGCTCTCCGCCGCCAGTCCTCCGCACACAAACGAGCGATCACCCGACCGGCGGTTGCGCATCGGCTACGTTTCGCCCCACTTTTGCGCACGCGGTCAACTTCTTCGTCGAGCCGATCCTGGCGTCGCACGATCACCAGCAGTTCGAGATTTTTTGCTACTCGGACGTCGACGAGCCCGACGACACCACTGCGCGGCTGCGCACCTATGCCGACCACTGGCGCCAAGTGCGCGGCCGCAAGAACGAGGACGTTGCGGCGATGGTGCGTGACGATCAGATCGAAATTCTGGTTGATCTGACGGGCCACATTACGGGCGGCGAACGCATGCTGCTGTTCGCCCGCAAGCCGGCTCCGGTGCAAATCACGTATATCGGCTATCAAAACACGACCGGCATGCAGGCCATGGACTACCGGATCACCGACGACTATTCGGATCCGCCCGGCCAAACCGACGCTTTGCATACCGAGAAGCTCTGGCGCCTGCCGACGACCTTCTTCTGCTACCAGCCGTCGACCTACGCACCGCCGGTCGGTCCGTCGCCGGCCGCGTCAAACGGCTACGTGACGTTCGGGTCGGTGAATGCATTTACGAAAGTGACTCCCCAGGTTTTGGAAACCTGGGCCGAGATTCTCCGCCGCGTGCCTGAAGCGCGGCTGGTCATTCGAGCTGACATGACCGAATCACTGCACGCACGGCTTCGCGAAACGTTCGCCGGACTCGGCATCGCTCCCGATCGGCTGGAACTTGTGAACCGCTTGCCGCGGCCGAAATATCTGGAACTCATCGCGCGACTTGACGTGGCGCTTGATCCGTTTCCCTTCAACGGGCATACAACCACCTGCGATTGCCTGTGGCAGGGCGTGCCCGTCGTGACCCTTTCGGGTCAAAGCTATGTATCCCGATTTGGCGGTAGTGGGCTGGCCACGCTGGGGCTTACGGAACTAATTACCCACTCGCCGGATGAGTACATTCAAACGGCCGTAGCGTTGGCCAACGACCACGAACGGCTTGCCGATTATCGCTCTACGCTTCGCGAGCGGATGGCCGCTTCACCGCTGTTGGACTTCAAAACGTTCACGGCCAACCTGGAAGCCGCCTATCGGCAGATGTGGCGCCAGTGGTGCGACCAACAACAACCGGTTGCCGAAGCATAGTCCACCGTCTCGACGAAAGCCTTACGATGCCGACGCTGCCAGAGATTCTCGAATCCGCCAGCCGGCACCTGCGCTCCGGGCGGATGTCCGACGCCGAGGCGGCATACCGCGCGGCGCTGCATCTCGACCCGCGCAACTTGACGGCGTTGTACCACCTTGGCGTGCTGGCAATGGAGGCCGGACAATTCGACGAGGCGGTGCGGCTGTATTCGGCCGCCATCGAACTCGACGAACGGCAGGCTGCTTTTCACGCGAGCCTGGGAGACTGCTTTCGCCATCTCGGACGCCCTGCCGAAGCGGAATGCGCGCTGCGGCGGGCGTTGGAGTTGGAACCCGGCTGGGTGCAAGTCGCGTCCGTCCTCGGAACGTTGCTGCAATCGCAAGGGCGGTTCGCGGAAGCGAGCGAATGTTTTCGGCGGGTCGTTGTCGCCGAACCGTCGGCCGACGCCCATTTCGACCTGGGGAGCGCCCTGCAAATGTTGGGACAAGTTGACGCCGCCGCTCGTTGCTACACGGCGGCGCTGGGCATCGACCCCAACCACGCGCTCTCACTCGTTAATCAGGCCACGATTCACAAACAACAGGGGCGGTTGGACGAGGCTGTTCAAAACTTCCAGCGCGCACTAGCCTTGCAGCCGGGCAACGCGGTGGCGCTCGGCAACCTGGGCGCGACCTACGAACTCCAGGGATTAACCGACGAGGCCCTGATTTGTTATCGCAACGCGATCACGGCGAGTCCAGCCGCAACCGCCGCCCGCATTAGCCTGGGAGCGCTATTGCAACGGTTGGGTCAGCTGGATGAGGCCGAGGCGTGCTTCACCGAAGTGCTGCGGATCAGCCCTCGTTCGATCGCCGCGCATCATGGTTTGGCGAGCGTGTACTATGCCCGGCAACAGCTCGACGAAGCGCTGGCCGCTTGCCGGCGAGCACTCGAAATCGATCCAAGCGACGCGCAGACCTATTTGAACATGTCCAAGATGCTCAACGAGCAAGCGCGCCGCGACGAGGCGATCGAATATGGCCGCCGCGCGATCGAACTCGACCCAAAACTGCCGTCGGCCCATGGCAATCTCGCGGTTGCACTGCATTTACAGGGTCGTGTCGAGGAAGCCCTGGAACACCACCGCCGCGAGATCGAGTTGAATCCGAATTCCGCGTTGCACCACAGCAACTACCTGTACTGCCTCAACTACCATCCCGGGCTGGATGCCCAGACGATCTTTGCCGAGCATCGACTTTGGGGCCAGCGGCACGCCGACCCGTTCTCGATTGCCAGTCCGCCCCACGCCAACGACCGTTCGCCCGACCGCCGGCTGCGGATCGGCTATGTCTCGCCGCATTTCTACGGCCATGCGGTAAACTTCTTCACCGAGCCGATCCTCTCCTCGCACGATCATGCAAACTTCGAAGTGTTCTGCTACAGCGACGTCGCGGTCGAAGACGACACCACCGCGCGGCTACGAACCTACGCCGATCATTGGCGCGCCATCCGCGGGCAGGGGCATGAGCACATCAGCCGCCAGATTCGCCACGACGCCATCGACATCCTGGTCGATCTCACGGGACATATCGGTGGAAATCGACTCCCGATGTTCGCGCGTAAGCCGGCGCCGTTGCAAGCAACGTACATCGGCTACCAGAACACCACGGGTATGCAGGCGATGGACGTTCGCTTTACCGACGCATACGCCGATCCGCCGGGCCAGACCGAGTTACTCCATTCCGAACGGCTGATGCGTCTGCCTCAAACGTTCTTCTGTTATCAACCCTCGATCTTTGCGCCGCCGGTTGGCACGCTGCCAGCGAACTTGCGAGGAAATATCACGTTCGGCTCATTCAATAGTCTGGCGAAAATCAACCGCGAAGTGCTCGCGGCCTGGGCCGCGATTCTTCGCGCGGTTCCGCAATCGAGGCTCGTGTTGCTGGCCGAGATGACCGCTTCGGTCGAACAGTCGCTACGGGAGACATTTTCGGGGCAGGGGGTGGAGCCACGACGCCTCGAATTAGTGCGCCGCCTGCCGCGCGAGAAGTATCTCGATCTGATCAGCAGCGTCGATATCGCCCTCGATCCTTTCCCGTTCAACGGGCACACAACTACCTGCGACTGCCTGTGGCAGGGCGTGCCGGTCGTTACGCTTTCCGGGCAGACTTATGTCTCGCGGTTTGGCGGCAGCGGGCTGGCCACGCTGGGCCTGACGGAGTTGATTAGCCACTCCCGCGATCAGTACATTGCCACGGCGGTTGCCCTGGCCAACGACCGCGGCCGGCTGGCCGACTATCGCTCGACGCTCCGCCAGCGGATGGCCGCCTCGCCGCTGTTGGATTTCGAGGGCTTCACGCGTAATCTGGAAGCGGCATACCGTGACCTATGGCGCGGTTGGTGCCAAGCCGACTGACTACTCGTCATCGGTTTCGAGCTCGGCCTGCACTTCGCACCACCGCTCTTCGGCCGGCGTTAGCTCCGAGGCGATCGAGGTCAGTTCTTCGTGCAAGCGCATCGCTTCGTCGGCGTCGGTCGTATTAAGTAGCTTTTCTTTCACCTCTCGCGTACGCGCGTCGAGTCGCTCGATCGTGCGCTCGAGGCTCGTCAGCTGCTTGCGCAGTTCGCGCTGCTCCTGGTTTCGCTGTTTGCGATTCTCTGGCTTGCGCGGCGTCTTTAATTTGCCGGGCGATTGCTTGGCCGCCAGCTCGCGTTCCCCTTCGTCGATCTCCTTGTTGACCGCGTAGACGTAGGCCTCGTAGTCGCCCCGGTAGTTCACCACGCGGCCGCCGCGCACCTCGATGACCGACGTCGCCACGCGCTGCATGAAATATCGATCGTGACTCGTGAAGATGACGGTGCCTTGATAGTCGTTTAACGCCGTCGCCAGGGCTTCGACGGTTTCGACATCCAGGTGGTTGCCTGGTTCGTCGAGTACCAGCACGTTGCATTGCCCCAGCAAGATGCCGGCCAGGCAGAGCCGTGCTCGCTCGCCCCCGCTCAACACGTTGACTCGCTTGTTCACATGATCGCCGCGGAACAAAAAGCTGCCGGCCAAATCGAGCACCGCCTGCGACTTGGTGCCCGGGGCGGCGTGGTACTCCAGGTATTCGAGCACTGTCTGCCTTTCGGGCAGGCTGGTGTACACGTGCTGGGCGTAGACGCCTAGCTCACAGCCGTAGCCCCATCGCACCTCGCCGGCCAGGGGATTGAGCGAGGAGACCAGCGTCCGCAGAAATGTCGTTTTGCCCTGGCCGTTGTCGCCGACGATCGCCGCGCGGTTGCCGTGGTCGATTTCGACGTCGATGCCGCTGGCCACTTCGTGATCAGGGTAGCCGATCGCCAGGTCCTTGCAACGCACGGCAGGGCCTTTGCGCGGCTCGACTTGTGGGCGCGAATGTTGACCGTGGCTTCGGCACCGGCAACTTCGATCGTTTGCAACCGTTCGAGTTGCTTGCTCTTTGAGCGGGCTTGCGAGGCCGTGCTTGCCCGCGCGCGGTTCTTGTCGATGAAGGTTTCCAGGTGCCTGCGTTTCGCCAGCACGGCGGCGTTCACGCGCTCGTCGTGTTCACGGCGCTGTTGTTGATTCTCGAGGAAGGCGTCGACCTTGCCGGGATACAGCGTGAGTTTGCCGCGCGATAGTTCCAGCGTTTGGCTGCAAGTGGCGTTCAGGAACGCCCGATCGTGCGAAACGACCAGGCAAGCCTCGCGAAAGTCGCGCAGGAAATGCTCGAGCAGAATTTGCGTCCGCAGGTCCAGGAAGTTCGTCGGCTCGTCGAGCACCAGTAAATTCGGCTCGTGCAGCAGCAGCGCGGCCAGCTTGACGCGGGTTTGCCAACCGCCCGAGAGCTCTTGCACCGGGCCTTCCAAAAACGGTCCCTTGATTTCGAAGCGGCCGGCCACCTCGCCACACTTCCAATCCGGCTGGCCGCTGTCGCGCATGAGAAATTCGAGCACCGTTTCGCCGGGCAGAAACGGGTCGTGCTGCCGCAAGTACCCGAGCCGCAGCGTGGGATGAAACACCACTTCACCGACGTCGAGTTCCTCTTCGCCGAGCAGGATGCGGCAGAGCGTCGACTTGCCGGCGCCATTGCGGCCGATGAAACCGATTTTGTGGTCGTCGGTCAGCGTCGCCTCGGCACCGTCCAACAGCGCCTGGTCGCCATAGCTTTTATGGGCGTCCCTGATTTGAACGAGTACGGTCATGGATCAACAAAGGAACGAATCGCGGGGCAATCGCACAATGTTAGCGAGAATTGCCGCCCGGCGAAACGACAAATAAAAGAGCCGCTCGGTAGCTAGGAATACGCGGACGGCACCCAGAAAAAAGCGGGGCGCGACTCGGCGAACCGAATCGCGCCCCAGGGGGTTAAGTCGCTGGCAATCCGACCGGCTTACTTCAGAATCTTGCCGGTGTCCTTGATGATGCTCTGGATCTCGGAGTCCGTGAGCTCGCCGGGGCCAAGCGCGTGCGTGGCGGCCACCTTGCCGTTGCGATAAATCGTGACGGTCACTTCGGCTTCGGGGTTGATCTGGAACTCTTCCGGACCGTTCTCGTTGTCGTCAGGCACAACCAGGGCCACGTTCTCAAGCTGGTTCTTGGCGGCAAATGCCTTGGCCTCGCCCTTCAACTCGGCCGGGTCGCTGCCGAGCAAATTGATGAACGACGACAGCCTTTGATCGGAGTTTTTGGCAACGTGCTTGTCCAATTGCTTGGCCAGGGCCGATAGCTTATCGTCGGCCTTGCGGGCAAAGACCATCACGACCGGCTTGTTGCCGAGCATGCACCGATAGCAGAAGTTGGCGCCTACTTCACGGCCGTCGTTCACCGCGCCGCCGCATTTCTCGACATTGAACGCACCGACAAGGTCACCCGGCTGCAAACCGCTGGTCAATTCGGCGGCACGCAACGTACCGACCGCAACCAACGCAATGGCCACTGCCAAACTGAAAGCTTTCATCGTGGAAACTCCTCCGAAGCCTAAGAAATTGTGAGTCGACTAAAAACGAGCCAGTCGGTCTCCCCGACTGCGCCGTGTTATACGAAAGTTTGAGCGTTTAGTTCGCAGCAATTCCGAATTTTTCGGTCTCTCTCGTTGGCGATGGGCCGCGAGGTTCTTCACACGCCCCCCTTGCAATCGCCCCATTCTAGGCCGCCGGCCCAGGAACGCAAATCACTTATGCGCAAATCTAATGTCGGCAATACTTTGCCTCGCTTGCCTGATTCACGCGAAACGGCCGGCTAGGGAACGAACTTGATAATCGAGACGCCTGCCTCGGTTTGTACGGCAACGAGTCTCCCATTGGAACTGGCCACCGCCATTGCGTTATCCACCGGATCAGCCAGCGCCAAGACGACCTGCGCAGTTTCGGGGTCAATGATGTTCATTCTCTTTCCGTCGTGCACCATCAGCCTGGATCCGTCGCCGATAAGGAATGCCACATCGGCCGAAGTCTCATGGGAGAATCGGGCCAACTCGCGCAGCGTGTCGCGATCGAAAATCCGCACGGTCTTGTCGTGTGATGCTGTTACGACTCGCTTGCCGGCACGATCGATGCTGAGTGCCATGACGGTTCCGCGATGCATCGCCTCGGCGATTTTGTGCCCGGTATTGGCATCGAAAGCATACAGTCTACCGTCGCCGCAGCTCGCAAATACCCGATTGCCGTCGGCATCAGTGTCCATCACGTCGTCGGCCATCGCTAGTCGCCAGACCTCGCGTCCGTCGTCTAACCTGACCGCCAGATATTCCCTGCCCATTTCATAGCACAAAAGCCTGTCGTTTCCGGCAAGGCAAAAACGCGATCCATCCACCAGGCGAAGCACGGTCTTCTTGCTTCCCCTTACGGGATCCCAACTAACCAGTTCAAACGAGCCGTCCATAACAAAGACATGTTGACTATTGCGGGCAAATGCGACGTAGCGGATTGGTTTTGTAAATTCTCCGGAAGCGCGCAGTTGGCCGTCGTGCGATGAGTGAACCCGCACTTCTCCGTTGTCGGTTGCAATGGCCAGTTGCCGGTCGTCAGCCGAGAAGGCGAGTGACTTAACATCGGCGTTCAAATCAATGTCGATGTCTCCGACTTTCAGGCCATCCGTTGAACTTGTCTTCCACAGTCTTACCGAGCCATCGTCCGACGCGGACAGAAACCGGTCGGTCTGCGGAATCGGTGCCAAACAACGAATCCGTCGGGAATGTCCACGCAGCATTCGCTGAGCGAAGTCCGAGCTGCGATACAAAAAAACGTTGGGAGTCGCATTCGAACCCCCGACAATCAACCATTTGTCATCACCGGAAATCGCCAGCGTGCGGTCGCTTGCTGGTTCCGGCAGCGTCGTAAGCTGGAATTGACGGTTGGCGTCCCATTGCAAGATGTTCTTGTCTTGCAGCGCGTACAAAGCGTGCCCGTTGTGACTGAATGCTGCGGCCCGAATGGGCCTCTTCGACGGCACTGCGAGCTTCCCGTCGGGCAGCGCATCTTGGGGAATGCGCCGTCGATAGTCCCAAACGCCCGCAGCACCCTCTTCTGTGAAGCTCGCTATCATGGGATGTACGAAATCGATTGCCAGGCAGCGAACCTCTCCCTGCTGCTGCATCAGCTGGCACAATAGCTTTCTTTGATTGAGGTCCCACATCAACACCCGACCATCGCCGTCGCCGCTAAATAGAATTTCACCGTCCGGCGATATTGCGAGTGCGCCGACCCAGTTCTTGTGTTCCAGCAAAGTGTCGAGCAGCTTTCCATCGGAAACGGACCAGATTCGGATCGCACCATCCTCGGTTCCACTAATCAATTCCCTGCCGCTGGGCGCAAATAGGACCTGGTCGATGTTGCCGGTCCATCCGGTGGAAATTTCGCGCAACAGTCGCGGCGGGTTGACCGATCGAAGTTGAATCTTGCCTGCGGAATCGCCGATGGCAAATAGCTTGCCGTCAGTACTGGCTGCGAGCGACCAGGCGATCGCGTCGGATTGGGTCAAGATTTGGTTTTGACGATGGATCTGGTTCCACAACAGATGCCACTCCGGGCCCCGCAAATCGGTTTCGCCCGCACTCGGCACGTACCGGTCCATGATCCGGATGGCTTCCTCGGGCGCTGAATGATCCCAGGCCTCTTGAGCCAGTCGGAAATCCGTCCCATAGGCGTACCGGCGGGCAATCAAGGTCTGCTTCGTCGCCTCCGCTTCGCTGGCGGTCGCACGGTCGCGCTCGAGCCGGATACGGTGGTTCGATATCGCCAACCCCAGAATCAAGACCGTCGTCGACGCGAGCGCCAATGCCAACAGGCTCGCCCGGGCTGGGTTGCGCTTGATCCATTTCCATGCACGTTCCGGGCTTGTCGCTGGCCGAGCCAGGATGGGGGCTCCTTGTAGGTAACGCCCCAAGTCCTCGGCAAGCGTCTTGGCGGTGGGATAACGCCTGCTCGGATCTTTCTCCAGGCATTTGTGACAGATGGTCTCCAAGTCCTTGGATGCTCCGCGGCGCAGCTCGCGGATCTTGCTCGGATCGCGCTGCTCAATGCAGCGGAGTACTTCTAGATCGGAATCGGCCGCAAACGGCGGCTGCCCGGTCAGCAACTCGTATAGAATGGCACCCAGCGCGTAGACGTCTACCGCGGGGCCAATCTCACGCACGCGCCCTGCCGCCTGCTCGGGCGGCAGGTAGCGAATGGTACCCAGCAGCATGCCCGTCTGCGTCAGATCGTGAGCTTCGGCGGTGAGCTTGGCCAGGCCGAAATCCAGTAATTTGGGAGTGGTCAGGTGTAGTTCGATCGCTTCGCCGCAACACTTTTCCTGCGCAACCAGCAGCACGTTGCTCGGCTTGATATCGCGATGCAACACGCCGCGCTCGTGCGCGTGAGCCATTGCTTCAGCAAGCTGCTGGATCAGTCTTGCTGCCTCGGCTTGATCGACATCAACCGTGCGCTCCCGTAGCCAGGTGGCCAGCGTGACGCCCGGATAATAGACCGACGTCATGTACGGCAGGCCGGCCTCGATTCCGGCGTCCAGCACGGTGGCGATGTGAGGATGATCCAGTCGCGCTGCGGCGCGAGCTTCCTGTTCGAAGCGTTGCCTCAGATCGCCGGAGGCCAAAGCCTGGAGCCGCGGAATTTTGAGCGCGACGTCACGAGACGTGCGGGGGTCCCAGGCCCGGTAAACGATGCCGAAGCCGCCGCAACCCAACTCCGCGATGATTTCAAACCGGCCAATTCTGCGTACGGGTGGGATGTCGCGGCAGACCAGCGACTCGAACTCCTCATCATCTGCAAAACCATTGTCGCCGCTCGTTCTTAGCTCTCGCAGCAAATCTAGGGCAGCCTTCGCTTGGATGAATTGCGGTCTTAGCTCGGCAGCGACCGTCGATTCATCGAAGTTGGGCGCGTGAGTAGGGCTCGATGGATGCTCGTCGTAGTCAACCAGTAAGTCGACCAGCCGATCGTCAAATGGGTCTTGCTTCGTCACAGGTCGTTCCCTGCAATTCGCCGGCAAAACGCTGAATCGCCCGAGCCCACAACTGCCTGGCCGCGTCGGCGGACCGATCAAGTATGCGGCCCACTTCTTCAAAGGGACGTTCTTCGATACTTCGTAACTCGATCACTCGACGATAGTCCGTAGGTAGTCGGCTGAGTATCTCTCTGACCAGGCATTGCGTTTCCGCTTGCCTCAACAGTGAACTTGCGCCGCCGCTGCGCTCCATTTCCTTGGGGAAGTGGGCCGGGGAAATCGCCTCCAGCGAGATCTCTCGGCCGGCTGCCCGTTTCTGGGTCCCTCGATAGTATTTGACGGCGTCGAGCACGTTGTAGAGCAAGATCTGACGCAGCCAAAATCGCAGTTGTTCTTCAGTCGTCCCGTGAAAACGGTCGAACGCTTTGGCCGCCCGCAAAAATGTCTCCTGCACAAGGTCCGAGGGGGCCACCTTGGCCGCCAGATCGGCGCGCAGCTCCGCCTGCGCAATACGCAGCAAATAGTCCCGATATTGCTCGAGCAATTGGCCCAAGGCCGAGAACGAGCCGTGGCGCGCCTCTACCAGCGAGCGGTCGAACCGCGTGCTCGACGAGCGAGCCAATCGTTTGGCTGACACGCCCTATGCCCCTAGACGAAAAAGGACAGATAGACCGAACAGGGCGAGTCTAGTCTGCCCCTCTAATAGCGTCAAGCGACGACATGAGGGGTCAGTATTTCGATGCAAATGTCTTCTCGCGCAGGCGGTGCATTTCGAGTGTTCGACGGTCCCGCCCCGGGGCCGCGCTGTCGGGATTCGTCGGAGTTCGCTAAGCTGGGCGTTTGCCGGCCACAATGCCGTCAACCTCGCACCATGCCGAAAGGGCCACCAACGTGAAATGGCTAGTCATTGCTTCGGGGTGCTTCATCACCGCTACGGTCGCCCTTGCCGCCGAAAACCGGCTCACGCCCGAAGAAAAACAAAACGGCTGGATTCTCCTCTTCGACGGCCACTCGCTTGACGGCTGGATGACTAGCAGCCAGAAGCCGAGCCGCAAGCCGGTCGAGGATCATGCCATCAATCCGCACGGCTGCGGCGGCTACATGATGATCCACGATCGACCTTGGAGTGACTTTGTGCTCTCGCTCGAATTCAAAATCAGTCCCAAGTGCAACAGCGGCGTGTTCGTTCGCACCTGGCCGCTCGAGCCACGGCCCGGCAAAGACGTCGGCTACAACGGCATCGAGGTGGCCGTCGACGACACCACGACCGCCGGCCTGCACGACACCGGCGCGATCTACGACTTGGTGCCGCCGAAGGAGAATGCCATGAAGCCCGCCGGCCAGTGGAACCACTTGCAGGTGACCTGTGACGACAACCTCATGACCGTCGAACTCAACGGCCGGCAGGTCAACCGCATCGACTTCGACCAGTGGACCGAGAAGAACAAGCGTCCCGACGGCAGTCAGCACAAGTTTGACGTGGCCTACAAAGACCATCCCCGCCGCGGCTACATCGGCCTCCAAGATCACGGCGGCGATTGCTGGTATAAGAACATCAAACTCAAGCCGCTCGACAAGTAGCCGAGTCATCGCCGCCGGAGAATTCCTTGTGACGACCGAACCGCTCCCGATCATCGACGCTTGGGTCAATCCGCCGCTGGCCGAGATGAGCGACAAGCTTCCCGAGGTGAAGCGACTCTTTGAGCAATCGGGCGCACACAAGCGGCAGGGAGGCCTCAGCCCCGCCGAGCTTGTGGCCGCGATGGACGCCGCCGGCATTGAGCGACTGCTCGTCACCAGTTGGACGGCGCCCGGCCGCCAGATCGCCTCGAACGAGCGGATCGCCGAGTTCATTCGCGATTATCCCGACCGCTTCGTCGGCGTGGCCGGCGTCGATCTCGAACACCCGGTCGAGGCGGTCCGTGAGCTGGACCGCGCGGTTCGCGAGTTTGGCTTCAAAGCGTTGCGGGTGATTCCCTGGTTGTGGAAGCTGCCGCCCAACGACCGACTGTACTATCCGCTGTACGTCAAGTGTGTCGAGCTCGACATTCCGTTTTGCACGCAGGTGGGGCACACCGGGCCGCTCATGCCGTCGGACACCGGCCGCCCGATCCCCTACATCGACGAAGTGGCCCTGACGTTTCCCCAACTCAAGATTGTCGGCGGCCACATCGGCTACCCGTGGACCGACGAGATGATCGCACTGGCCTGGAAGCACGAGCACGTCTACATCGACACCAGCGCCTACCTGCCGCGCTACTACCCGCCGCAACTGCTGCACTTCATGAACACCTACGGTCAGGACAAAGTCCTCTTCGGCAGCAACTTCCCGATGCTCGACCTCAAGCAATGCGCTGAGCAGGCCCGCGCACTGGAGCTCAAGCCCGAGACCAAGGCCAAATTCCTCGCGGTCAACGCGCGAAGGGTGTTCGGGCTCAAATAGCGATCGGCCGGGCGTTCGCGCTGCTAGCATTCGGCCTGCCAAAAGTGCCGGGCGCAGTCCGCAGAATTCATATATCGTAAGTACACAAATGGCCGATAGGCCTTATACCCCGTCTTTAGGGGCCGCTCCCGACCAACCTGGCGGCCCCTGCCAATTCTGCTTCGAACTTTTCCACCTCCCGGTTTTTCCCGATGCATACCGCCCGTCGCTCATCCGCGGCGCCGCTAGCGTTTGCAGCGCTGTTGGCCTGCTGCATTGCAAAAGTAGCCGGCGGCGTGGAAACGCTTCCCGCGCTCGATGCCGTTGAGCTCATGCCCGAGGCCCAGCCCGTCGTGCCGCTGGAAATGTTCACCACCGACTTGGGCTTCCTGCAGCGTTGGCAGCAAAACCATGCGTGGCGCGTTGCGCAGGGCACCATGATTCAAACCGACCGCCCCAGTTTCACGCTAGCGCCCACCACGGTGCCGCAGGGCTGGGTGCAACTCGAAACGGGGTTTGTCACGGTTTCGGCAGAGGATAGCCAGAGCACGTTCACGTGGAACAGTTTCCCGCAGATGAATCTGCGGATCGGAATTCTGCCGCGCGTTGAGTTTCGGGCTCTATGGGGCGGTATTTCGACCGCCAGGCTCACCGGTAAATCGAGCCATGGCACGCTGCGCTTTGCGGGTGCGTCGAGCACGGAGTTTGGCGTCAAAATTCAAGTCAGCCAACAGCGGGGATGGCTCCCGCAGTCGGCACTGATCACCGACGTGATCATTCCGACCGGCAACTTCTATGGCACCCCCTACCAGCTGACCGCCTTTTACGCTTGGGAATCGGCGAGTCCCCTGATCGATTACATCTACTTTTGGCGGCTGAGCGAGCGGTTCTCGGTCGGCGGCAGCAGTGGATTGGTGATTGGAACGAACAACGGTACGACCGTCGATCACTTTTTCCAATCGGCCATTCTCAAGTTTCATTGGACGCGACGATTAACGCTGTTCACGGAATACTATGAGGTGTTCACCGACCAGTACTACGGCGGCAACGGCGCCGGAATCGACGCCGGCGTCAAGTGGCGCTTCTTCAACAACGCCCAGCTCGATTGGATCATCGGCAGACCCGGCATCCACGATGGCAACGGCGTTTTCACCAGCGCCGGGTTTTCGTTCCGCTATTAACCGTCGAAGCAGCTTCCCGTTTCAAATCCTGATTGATCAATGCCTTGCCGACATTTCCTTTTAATCTTGGGCGGTGTTTTGGCAGTATTGTGCACCGTCTGGGCGGTGTGCGCCGGCGCCGACCAACTCGAGCCATTGCCCCCTTTGGAACCAGTGGTTCCTCTGGTCGACTTTACCGACGAACCCGGCTTCTTTCGTCGCTGGCAGCAGGATCACGCGCGGCGCGCCGCTGTTGACGAGACGGGCATCATCACTGATCGGCCAAGCTTCACGTACTCAGACACAACGGTTCCCAAGGGGTGGGCCCAGGTGGAGAGTGGCTACTTGTACGCGAACCGGTCAAGCTATCCGTCGCGGAGCCTGCACGTGCTGCCCGAGCTTGCCCTGCGATTGGGCATGACGCGTCGGGTGGAGTTTCGCGCCATCTGGAACGGCCCGGCGCTGTTGGGTGGCGGTCGCTACTCCGAATACGATTATTCCAACAACTGGGTGGCGAACTTGCAGGTAGGATTCAAGTTTCAGATATCGACGCACGGCGGCTGGATGCCGCAATCGGCGCTGGTGACGACCTTATTCGTGCCGACCGGCGACGGGTGGGCGCTGCCAATACCCAGCAATATGCTCAATCGTAGTCAGCACGTTGCGCCGCTGGTCGACTATATCTATACCTGGTCGCTCACCGACAAACTTTCGCTCGGCGGCAGCACCGGCGGCGTGTTCGACAGCGAGGATTACTTTTCTCTGACCGAGTATTTTCAATCAGTCATCTTGCGCTATCAATGCACACCGCGGCTCAGCTTGTTCGCCGAAGGTTATGCCGTGTTCGGCCACCAGAAGGTGTATCGGTACTTCTATTTTCCCGGTTTGTATTACGGTTACGGTTATTTCGCGTACCGAGACGAGAGCTACGTGGCACCGTACCTCGACGGCGGCCTCAAGTGGCGCCCGTCGCACAACGTCCAGTTCGACTGGCGCGCGGGCCTGGGCCTGAATCAGAACGCCGACAACTTTTTCACGGGTGTCGGCTTTTCCTTCCGCTATTAGCCCGTCCTCACCCGTCCGCGCTGCCCGTACGCTGCCGCCGAGACGTCAATGCGGTTCGCACGAACCCGCTCAATCCGCGCGTCATGGATTTCGTTATTCTCCCCGCCTGCGGTCGTGGTACGATGTCCCTGGCAATTGGCCTTCTATTGCCGTGAAGTTCAGCTCCATCTGCAATTGGTCGGAGTCGCCCGCCATGACTGACAACCGCTTCCGCCGGCGCCTAACGTCGCTTGCCATGATTGTTCTCGTCGTTTTGCTTTGGAATCGATCACCTGCGATGTGCGCAGACGAAAAAGCGCCCGCTAACCAAGTGCGCCCCGCACCGCAGATGCCGGCCCCCAAGTTCATCCAGACTAACGGCATTCGCATGGCGGTCTACGAGCAGGGCGAAGGCGTGCCGGTGGTTTTGTGCCATGGATTTCCAGAGTTGGCCTTTTCCTGGCGACACCAGGTCAAGGCACTCCGCGAGGCGGGCTATCGCGCCATCGCGCCCGATCAGCGCGGTTATGGGCTCACCGATCGCCCCGAAGACGTCACCACGTACGACCTCAAGCATTTGTGCGACGACCTAGCTGGCATGCTCGACGCGCTGGGTATTGAGAAGGCCGTGTTCTGCGGACACGATTGGGGCGGCGGCGTGGTGTGGGCGATGGTCCGCATCCACCCCGAGCGCTGCCTGGGCGTTATTGGCGTCAACACGCCTTGCTCGCGCCCGCCGGGGTTGGCGCTCAAGAAACCAGCCGAGCCGCCGCTCATCGAGATGTCTCCGAACTACTACGTGGCGCAGTTTCAAAAGCCGGGCGTCGCCGAGGCGGCCCTGGAGAAAGACGTTCGCAAGACGTTCCGCATGATTCTCACCCGTGGCGACATCTGGAACGTCGAACGCTTCAAGGCGCTTCCCAAGGGTTCGCCCGAGAGGCAGCTCAATCTGCTGGCGATGCTCGAGCGCGACAAGTTTGCCGGCGAGGCCTTTCTCAGTGACGACGAGCTGAACTACTTCGTCGAGACGTTCGAGATCACCGGTTTCCGCGGCGGATTGAATTGGTATCGCAACATTGCCCGCGCCCCGGCCTCGATGAAGGGCGCCAAGTGGCAGATCGACGTGCCGTGTCTATATATCGGCGCCGAGAATGACGTGATTTTGCGTCCCTCGTCGGCCGACGGCATGGAAGATTTCATCGTCGACTTCGACCGCTACACGGTCAAAGACTGCGGCCACTGGACCCAGCAGGAAAAGCCGGACGAGGTCAATCGGGTGATGATCGATTGGTTGAACCGCAAGTTCAAGTGAGCGCGCGTGCCCCCTTGTCGTTTACGCGTTCGTCTCACGACTTCGCCAAAAGCGCACGTTGCTAGCGCGTGGCGGTTGCCGTGATGAGCCGCGTCCAGGCAATTCAGCCATCGCACTGCTGAGGCAAAACAGCAAGCCAGCTAGGCTGCCGGGATCTCGTTCGGGAGACCTTCGCTCTATTAGCTTCTTGTTAGCGAGACTTATCCCAATTCTTAGCTTGACGGCCAAAAGGCATTGTCGGGCAATGATTTATGATTCCGTTTCGCAGCACGACATATCGCCCCCCAAAAGAATAACGAAAAAGTTAGCTTTCATCATGCACCGTTGGGGGGGCAAGTGATTACAATCGTGGCGGTTGCTGGCCTGGAAAGGCGGCGGGTCAACGTAACGGGAATTGTCAGCTAGACCTACTTTTCTTTGCGTGAAGGGCGCTCATGATGTCAACAACCGTGTCTCACTGCTCAAAGCGAATTTCAACGTTACCACTCGCTCTTGGTTTGCTGCTGGCACTCGCCAGCCAGTTCGCGGTCTCCCGATTGGCAAACGCGGTTGACGTTCGGACCGTCACCTTATCTGACGCGGCGGCGCCGGGAACATCCTTCAACTACAGCTATCTCAGCGCGCCAATCATTAACAACAGCGATCAGGCCGCGTTCATCGGCGGTATCGACGATAACGACTTTTCATCGGGGCTATGGTCAGAAGGAAGTGGTTCGCTCGCCAAGGTTGCCTTGCAAGGCGAGGCCGCACCGGGCACCGCGCTCAATTTTGGAGACTTCTCTGATCCAAACGTTCGTTTCTATCTGAACAACTCTGGACAAGCCGCTTTCCAACAAGATCTCAGTGACTTCAACACGGCCGGATTGTTTTCCGAAACCGGCATCGGCAACGCGGTGCAGAAAGTTGCGGCCGGTGGCGACCCAGCGCCGGGCACCACAGACCCGAATCGTGTCTTTCAGCCCTTCTTCGGAACGACCGGGGGTTTCAACGACAGTGGACAAGCGACGTTCATGGGCGACATGCCTCCGACGGCCGCGCCTCCCGGAAACTTCCCTTCGACCGGAGTCTGGTCGCAAGGTTCCGGGTCGCTCGCTAAGGTTGCCGAGGAAGGGGACGGCGCGCCCGGCACCGCCGGCATCTTCAACGCCTTCGCCACGCCAGCCATTAACAATGCCGGACACATCGCCATGGTCGGTGGAATTACCGGTGGCAGCAGCGGCGAAGGCGTCTGGACCGACAGCAGCGGCTCCCTGTCGAAAGTCGTTGCCAGCGGCGATCTCGCGCCGGGCGGCGGAACGTTCAGCATCCTGTTTAACGACACCACGGCAATCAACAACAGCGACGACATTGTCTTCAGCGCTCGATTGGTCGGCGGCACCGTTCCCGACGGCATTTGGGTAGCACGCGGCGGCGGCATCGACAAAGTGGCGGTCGAGGGCGATCTGGCTCCCGGCGGGGGCGGCGCGGTGTTCGGCACCGGCGGTACCGGCATCAACTCGACCACACTCGGCATCGACGCCGCCGGCGACGCCGCGTTCACCGCGTATCTTTCTGACGGCCGACTCGGTTTGTATTCCGAATCCTTCGGCGGACTGCACGCGGTTGCACTGACGGGCGACGTGGCGCCAGACACCGGCGGCCTGACGTTCATCGGCATCGTGCGCTGGACGATCAACGAAAACGGTCAAACCGCGTTTCTCGCCCAACTGTCCGATTTCTCGGAGGCCATCTTTGCCCAAGATCAGTCCGGCGTGCTGCACGAGGTGGTCGCCGAGGGACAATCGCTTGAAGTTGCGCCGGGCGATTTCCGCCAGATCGAATTCTTGTCCTTCCACGGTCTTGATGGATCCGATGCCGGGCACGAAAACAACTTCAGCTCCGGATTCAGCGACGATGGCTCAGTCGGTTTTGCCGCCAGCTTCTTGGACGGCAGCTCAGGCGTGTTCGTCACGCAACTCGTTCCGGAACCGAGCTCTCTGGTCCTCATGGGCATTGGCATCGTCGCGGTACTCTGGGGTTACCGCCGCCGCGGCTAATCGCCGGATAGCTCCAGCAACAAATAAATACCGCGTCGGGCTCTGGCGGATTGCCGGTGCTCCTGACGCGGTTTCCTTTTGCATGCGCCTCGCGCTCGAGTGCGGCGGTCCGGCTGTTCATTTCGCCGTCGTTTCGTCACCGCCCTCTTTCGCGCGATGGGACAGATATTCCGCTGCCAGGTTCTTGCCGGATAGCAGAGCTTCGAGGTCGGCGGTGAGCGTTTCTTTGAAGCGACCGTTTGGATGGTTGGCATCCAGCGAGTAGCCCTTGGCGTGAATCGCCTGCAGCGTGCCGTCGGTGCCGATGATCATCGTCGAGGGAAGTTGGAACCCATTGAGGGATTCGAGGAACTCTTTGCTACCGTCGCGGCGCCCGTTGAAACAATCGTCTCAACCCCCGCAAGAGACGCCGCATTTCCCGACCCGGGCTCTCCGACACTTGCTCCGGCGTTCGCGTTCATCAAGCCAGCGTGTCGTACGCACTTCCTCCCGCATGTTGCTCAATGATCGGCATCAGTTCTTGGAAGTTCGCGGGCTTGGCCAACACCCTCAGGATTCCGGCCTCGATGGCAGGGTATACGACGTCGATCGACGTGTGGCCGGTCAAGAAGATGGCGGCGATATCGGGCTGTAGTCGACGCATCCGGCGGAATAGCTCGATGCCGTCCATGCCTGGCAATTGATAGTCGATAACCGCCAAGCTGTATTTTTTTTCGTCGACGAGTTTTAGGGCGCTTGGGCCATCATAGGCAACGTCTGCTTGATAGCCCCATGCCCAGAGGAGCTTTGCCGCGGTGGCGCAGGCGTCCGGGTCGTCGTCGACAAGCAGAATCGAAGATTTCCACATCGTAATTTGACCTCCACATTGGATGCAGCTTCTTGAAATGCTTCGGCCCGCTGCGATCAAGTCGAAGTGAATTGCCTGAGGTGATTCGTCTAGGGTCCTTCGGCGTTCATCGCATGACTGTTGCGGCTTGACGGTGATGATCGATGTGTTGCCGTCTCGGATACAGACCCAGCAGTCGGCAGTTTCCGAAGCAGGTCTTTCAAGATCGGGATGTTGGCGGGCTTTGTGAGATGAAAGTCGAAGCCCGCGTCGTACGCGCGTTGCTGATCCGCGTGCTGGCCGTAGCCCGTCAAGGCGATCAGCGCGACGTCTTGCATCTCCGGGTGTTGTCGGACTCGACGGGCGACCTCGTAGCCGTCGAGCTTTGGCATCGCGATGTCCAGAAACACAACATCTGGATGATTCGCGACGATCCAGTCCAGGCCCGCCTGCCCGTCGTAGAGCGGCGTTGAATCCTGCCCCAGCGAACGGAGCAGCTTCGCGAGCGTCTGGGCCGACTCCTTTACATCGTCGACGATCAAAATGCGATGGGAGGGGATGTCGTCCCGTTGCTGCTCCGGCTGGGGCGTTCCGCTCAACGCGTCGAGGGGTCGAGGTTCGGCGATCGCCGGAAGCATGACCACAAACTCGCTCCCTTTCGCCGGACCCTCGCTGTGGGCCAGGATCGTGCCGCCCTGCAATTCCACCAATTGCCTGGCGAGCCACAAGCCAATCCCCAATCCGCCGCCCGAGCATTGTCGGGTGTTTTTGATTTGGCGAAACGGTTCAAACACGGCATCGAGCATATCCGGTTGAATACCCTGGCCGTTATCTCGAAACGTGATGACGGCCGGGTCGTGAAAGGGCCGCACGGGAGATTTACCCACGTGGTCAGGTGACGTCCCCGTGTATTCATGCCAGCGTTGGTTGAACCAGACCGAGCGCCCATTTGCCTGCGCGATCCAAACGATCTGAGGCATTGAGTCGGCCAGCCGGCGGAATTGTTTCTCCGTCTCGCGACGACGCGCTTCGTACAACGCGTCGAACAACAAGCTGATCGTCGTGCCGGTGACGGCAAAAATACCCACGACAAATCCGTCGGCCATCGTTGCAATCGAAAGGGACATGTCCGGCGACAAGACAAACACAATCGCGCAACCCATGCTCAGGAGCGTGGCGAACATTCCTGGCCGGAACCCGCCGCACCAGGCGGCCGCCAGCACGGGAAGAACGAAGGGTGACAACACGGCCTCTTTTTGCAGCGTTTCGCTCATGGCCAGGCGAAACAGGAGCACAAGCACACAGCCGATCACCGCAATCGCGTAGCCGAATACTCTTTGACAGCGAGTCATGGCAGAGCCCTCTCCGGCGTTTTTCGTGGAAACGCCTCGGCACCTAAATACATTCTACTCACCAAGGAAACTCAGAGTGCGCACTTTGCAAAGCGCTCGAACACGAACATTAGTTCGCACGCGGTTGGTCGGTTGAACAACGGCTCGCACGCGAACCGATGGAACCCAGCGGCGACTTAAGCCGGCTGGGTGGACTGATCGTTTTGCATCCACGCGACAACGACTTCGGCCGCGTACGACGGAGCGAGTCTTCGGCGCGTCCTGAATTGCGGAGGGTGGGCGGAAATGCGCGCGCCGTGCGGAAACTCCATCGTTTCTACTTCGATCAATGCAACGAATGAACCGGCGACTCTCGCTAGCCGCAATGTCTGCCAATCAAACATTCGGAAGGGGCCGCCGGGACAGTTGGGACGCGATGGGAAAAGGCGTCGCCGCCAGCGGCACGGCGGATCGGTTTTTTCTTGACACGGATGCCGCCCCACGGTTAGACTGCCGGCAACGCTCATTTTGGTGTCCTGCCGCACGAGCCGCTATTGCAACACCTCGCACCGCGAATGTGAACCGCCTGATTCGCAGGCCATTCTGAATTGCATTCGCCGTATTCCCTGCCTTTGGACTCAGGCGTTCGTACGCTTGTAGCCCTGCTATTGGCAGTTCCGTGCATGCCATGACTCACAAGACCCACGCGATTCACTTGGCGAAGGAGACTTTTAAATGCTTTGTCGAAAAGCGCTGCTAGCGACCCTGTTGGTGTCCTACCTATCGACCGTGGCGACGGCTGCTCCGACGATCGTCGCCGGCGACTGGATTATGGGTACGAACATGACGGCGGTGATTCAGATTACGGTCACGGGCGACCCTGGAGACGAGTTTCAGGGCGCCGACCTGCAGTTTGCGATCGGCGGCGGACTTGTCGGCCCCGTCGTAACGGCCGTCGACATGGTTGGTCCCGGCACGTTGTTCAACGGCAACAACAATGGTCAACAAGACTACGGCAATCCTCCGTGGCAAACGCCCGGTCGTGAGCCGCAGGCCTTCATTACGACGCTCAGCGGCTTCGTTGGTCCCAACGGCGTGCTGGCCTTCGTAACGCTCGACTCGACGGGAGTCGGCCCGGGCGTCTACGCGATTACGCTGACGCATCCCGAGCTGGGTCCGTCGGACCTGCCGCCGTTCTTCACGCCGGATACGCCCCTGATTGATGGCACCATCTGGATTGAGCCCGAGCCGTCTAGCGTCCTGCTCAGCACGTTGGCCATCGCCGGGTTCGCGGCTGTTGCAATGCGTCGACGCCGAAGGCGTGATTGGTAAAGGTCGGGGGGGCCCATATTCTTCACGATCCTGACGCCGGCCGGGAATTGGGGTGCTGGAGAGGATCAGCTACCGAAGGAGACTTTTAAATGCTTTGTCGAAAAGCGCTGTTAGCGGCGCTGTTGGTGTCTTGCCTATCGGCCGTGGCGACGGCGGCTCCGACGATCGTCGCCGGTGACTGGATCATTGGTACGAACACGACGACGGTGATTCAGATTACCACTACTGGCAACCCTGGCGATGAGTTTCAGGGCGCCGACCTGCAATTTGCGATCGGTGGTGGAGTTGTCGGCCCAGTCGTAACAGCCCTCGATATGGTTGGTCCCGGCACGTTGTTCTATGGCAACAACAATGGTCAGCAGGACTACGGCAATCCACCGTGGCAAGCACCCGGTCGTGAACCCCAGGCGTTCATCACCACGCTCAGCGGCACCGTCGGGCCCAATGGCGTGTTGGCGTTCGTGACCATCGACACAACGGGAGCCCTGCCCGGCGTCTACTCGATTTCGCTGACGCATCCTGACCTGGGGCCGTCGGACTTGCCGCCGTTTTACGCGCCTGCCACGAACTTGATCGATGGCACCATCTTTATTCCTGGCCCCGAGCCGTCCAGCATCGTCCTTGGCACGTTGGCCATCGCCGGATTCGCGGCCATTTTGATTCGTCGCCGCCGAAAGCGACGTTCCTAGTTTGGCCTGGGACGACGGTCCGCGGTGCCGTAACCTACCGGCAAGCTCACTCAATTCCGCCATCGGCCGAACCGCTTCGCAGCGGTTTGGGCCTGCCTGGCTCGTCCCCGGTCCCTGCGATGAAGCGCGCGGCAATTTACCTGCCTCTCACCGCGACGTCGCTGCATCGCGGAGTTGCTTAATCAGCCATAATTCGGTCGACAGCTCGTTGCAGTTCATCCCTCTGGCTCGCTTCGCTTCCACAATCTATCTACTGTTTCTGCCGTTGACATCTACGGATTAAACAGTAGACTAGGCGGCGATACGCGTGAACGTTGAACGCCGCTTCTTCGTTGGCCGCCGTCATGCCGCGTCCCAAATACGAACATCCGACGCCCGGCGAACTGGAAGTGCTGGACGTCTTGTGGCGACAGCACCCGCTTTCGGTTCGCGAGGTCATGCAGGTCCTCAATAGCCGCCGGCCCCGCGCCTATACGTCGGTCATGAGCCTGCTCAGTGTGATGACCGACAAAGGCCTGGTTACCCGCAAGCCGCGCGGCCGGGCGTTTGTCTACTCGCCGAAAGCCGGTCGCCAGAAAACCATGCGCCGCATGCTGGGCGACTTGCTAGGCCGCGCCTTCGAAGGCTCGGCGAGCCTGCTGGTCGCTCACCTGTTGGAAGAAGCCAACCCGACTGGCGAGGAACTTGCCGAAATCCGCCGCGCCATCGCTGACTACGCAATCCAGCAGGAGTCAGAGTCATGATTGCAAGCTTACCGCTCGGCGACCAGATGGTTCACGCCCTGGCGTCCACGATCGTGCATTTCCTTTGGCAAGCGACCCTGCTGGGCGCGTTGGCCTGGAGCGTCCTCCACGTTCTGACTCCTTTAAGTGCTCAGATTCGCTACTCGATTCAATGCGGACTGATGCTGCTTCTGCTGTTGTGCCCGCTGGCCACGTTTCTCACGTTGTCCGGTGCGTCAGCGCGGTCGGGCACCAGAATTTCAGACGTACAAGTTGCCGTCTCCCCTTATGCGGGCGATCCACAAAGCGCACTAGCTGGAAACGCAGCGGGAGAGCCGCCGCAACGAGTCGACGTGGTACTTCGCGCATGGCTGATTCGTAGCCAGTCTTGGTTAGTGGCCGCCTGGCTGGTTGGCGTCGTGTTTTTCGCTGTCAGGCTCGCGTTGGGTGCGATTGGCGTCTGGCGTATCACGCGCCGGCGCCGGCCGCTGCCGGAGGACTTGCAACACGTCGTCCAGCGACTTGTCAAACGGATGGCGTTTCGCACGCGGCCGGCCGTCTACGTTACCGAGCGCATTTCGCAGGCCCTGGCCGTCGGCGTCCTCAAGCCGATGGTGCTGCTCCCTGCCGCCTGGGTGTGGGAATTACAGCCCGAGATGCTCGAAGCGGTGTTAGCGCATGAGCTCGCGCACTTGCGCCGCTGGGACTTGCCGATCAATCTCCTGCAGCGCGTCGTGGAAACGGTGTTGTTTTTCCATCCCGTGGTGTGGTGGTGTTCGCGGCGAATGCGAATCGAACGAGAACTCTGCTGCGACCAGTGGGCGGCTTGGGCGACCGGAGATCGCCTGGTTTACGTCGAAGCGCTGACTTTTTTAGCCGCGCGGCAGGGCCCCGTGTGGGAGCCAATGCTGGCGGCCGGAATTGGAGGCTCGAAGATGCTGCTACTCGAACGGGTCCGCAACGTGCTAGGAATTTCGCGGCGTGTTCACGGTCGGTTTTACGGGCTCACGTGCGCGCTCGTCGGCGCTGCCGCGGCCTCGCTGGCGTGGCTCCTGGTGATGTATGCGACGAGCGAGAAAAACAACGTCGCCGCGCTGGACAAACCTTCGGCTCCGCCGACGGGCATCGTCAATAAATGGCCCGACTGGACCGGCGCGGCCACTCCGCTCAGCGCTGTGGAAAAAGCGGCGCTGCCGTCGGAAAAGAACATGGTTAGGCTGCCCGAGTACACCATCGAGCCCCCGGACATCCTGTTTATTGAGGCGGTTCGCGTTGTCCCCAAGTCTCCGTACAAGATTCAATCGGCCGACACGCTGACGATTCAACTCCAGGGCGGATTTCCCACACCTCCCATTGGCAGCGGGCCCAACCACAACGAATACTCGGTCCGCCCCTCGGGCCGCATCGACTTGGGACCCGCATATGGCGAGGCGGGGCGCGTGCAGGTTGCCGGCCTGACCGAAGAGGGGGCCGCTCACGCCGTTGAAGAGAGCCTCCGGCAAGTCGTCAAAGATCCGCAGGTTTCGGTGCAACTCGACCAGTCGGCCGGCATGCAGCCGATCACGGGCGAGCACCTGGTGGCCCCCGATGGCACGGTCAACCTCGGAACCTACGGCCGCGTTTACGTGGCCGGTCTGAAACTCGACGAAGCCCGCGCCGCCATCGAACGTCACCTGGCGGAGTTTCTCGACAAGCCGCAGGTCTTCCTGAGCGTCTTCGCTTACAACAGCAGGGTCTACTACGTGGTAACCGAAGGGGAAGGCCTGGGCGACACCGTGGGCCGCTTCCCCATCACCGGCAACGAAACCGTGCTCGACGCGCTGGCCGAGACAAACAGCTTGAGCAACCTGTCGAACAAACGGATCTGGATTGCGCGTCCCTCGCCGGGAGCCGAAGGCCGCGACCTGATCCTGCCAGTCGACTGGAAAGAAATCACCTCCGGCGCCACGTCCGAAAACTACCAGGTGTTCCCCGGCGATCGGATCTTCGTCAGCGCGGGTCGGTGAACGTCGCCATGCGGAACCGCTGCATTTTTCCCGCTGCGGCTTGCGTTTTGCACCTCCGGGCCCATCCAGCGCTTTCAATCGGGCCAGCGGTTCAGGTAGCTTACGGTCGGCAGATTCTGGACTGGCGAGGGGAGGCCAGGCGTCGATGTTCAAACAGGGCAAACTGCGAAATATGGCATTGAGTTGGTCGACAATTTATCGGGCTCCCATGGAAAAGAAAAAGAATCACGAACAAATCGCACGAAAATGGGCCACTCAAAAATCTTCGAAAATCCGAATTGGGCCAACCGGTACCGAGGCGGTGCCCAAACGTGGCATGCCGGACGTGTATGGGACACCGAAAAACTTGCGCCGCGAATCGTCGATTGAATTCGGGCCAGCGACCGTCGCACAATGTGGAGCGGCCCGCGTGCCGCGCGGTGCGCATAGGTCGCGGTGCGGAAGCGGAGTTGCGCGTGGAAGGCTGGTGAAGCGGTCTAGGTGGAATTGGGCCCTTTGGCTATTATCTGGCTCGCTTGCAGGAGGTGGCCTCCGGCATGCGTTCCCGCTCAGACTCCAGCCAAATATGTGCCGGAAAGGACCTCGCATGAACCTTCGAAGATTGCTTTTACTGGTGGCCGTCGCGGCCGCCGTCGTTGTCAACCAGGCCCAAGCCCAGCAGGCGGGTGGTCTGAAAGACCTGCGTCAAAAGGCCAGCTATAGCTTCGGCATGAGCATGGGCAGCACGCTCAAGAAGCAAGGCGTCGACATCGACATCAACCTGCTCATCCAGGGCCTTCGGGATGCCACGGCCGGCAAGACCGTGTTGACCGAGGAAGAGGCCATGCAGGCCATGCAGCAGTTCGAGCAGCAGATGATTGCCCAACAGGCTGGCAAGAGCAAGCAATTCCTGGTCGACAACCAGCGGCGGCCGGGCGTGCAAACCACCAAGAGCGGCCTGCAATACAAAGTGCTGCGAGCCGGTAAGGGACCGCGTCCCAAGGCTGATGACATGGTGCAGGTGAACTACAAGGCCATGTTCATCGATGGCACCGAGTTCGAAAACAACGGCGAAAAGCCGTTCGCCACGCCGATCAAGGAGGTCATTCCCGGTTGGCAAGAGGCGTTGCAGTTGATGCCGACCGGTTCGAAGTTCTTGGTGTTCATTCCGCCGGAATTGGCCTACGGTGCCGAGGGTTCACCGCCGGCCATTCCGCCCAACACGACGCTGGTGTTCGAGTTAGAGCTAATCGACATTGCCAAGCCCGGCGCCACGACTGGAGCGATTCGCAAAACGGCCCCGCCGCGAACGCGTTAAGCCGGAAACGACGCGCGATCAGGATTCGTCGGCCGAAGATGCGTTGCCGTCTTCGGCCGGCGAGTTCGCTTGCGATGCCTGCTCAAAGCTCGGAATCGTCACGGCCCGCACGCGGCCACCGGTTTCTACTTCGAGAACTAGCGGGTTGGGAAGGGAGTGGGCCAGCTCGCGGAACTCGTCGCTGCCGCTGAAATCGCGGCCGCAGATCCGGTGGATCCGATCGCCGGGCCGCAGACCCGCCATATCGGCCGGCGAACCGGGGGTAAGCCGGTTGACGATGACGCAGGCCGGCTCGGCTTGATCCACCCGCCAAGCGATGCCCAGGCGTACCGGCGAGCCGGGCAGCTGGATGCTCAACTCGAGTGGCTCCTCCTCGCCTTCGCGAGCCACGCTGACTGGTGCCGGACTTTCGGCAGCCAGCACACCCATGCGAAACTGCCGGGCATCGTGAACCTCGTGCTTGTCGAACGAGATGATGCGATCGCCCGGGCGAATACCGGCGCGATCCGCGGCCGAGTCGGGGGTCACCGCACGCACGACGATCAAGCCATTGCGGGCTTGCGCCTCATCCCAGCGCACGCCCAACCGTCCTGGCGGCGAAGACAGCGACACCTCCACACCGCGGCGAACGAAGTTCGACTCCGACCGCGACTGGCTACGAAAACTACCCAGCTGGGGTGCGTCGGCCAGCTCAACGACGATGCCAAATATCAAGCGAGTGATCTCTTTGAGCCCCTCGTTGTTGATCTTTTCGACATCGTCGCTGGGACGGTGATAGTCGTCATGCAAACCCGTGTGCAGCATGATGAACGGGATGTTGCGGTTGAAAAACGAGTAGTGATCGCTATCGCCACGGACGTCCCAGTCGAAGTCGAGGAGCAGGGCAGGGGCATTTTGCCGACTGACAAGCCGCCGAAAGCCCGGGGCGGTGCGGGCTCCATAAACCGTGACCTTTGAGTTGCGAAGCCGTCCCACCATGTCGACGTTGATTGCCACGCGCAAATGGTCAAGCGGAATCGTAGGATGTTCGATCCAGTATTTGGATCCCCAAAGGCCCTTCTCTTCGCCATCCCAGAAGGCAAACAAGATCGTTCGCTTAGGACGTTCGGGCAACCGGCTCACGGCTTGGGCGACTTCGAGCAGTGCGGCCACGCCGCTGGCGTTGTCGTCCGCCCCGTTGTGAATGTAGCCAATCGGCCCGTGGCTGTTGCGCAGCGTGCCATAGCCGACGTGATCATAATGTGCGCCAACGAGAATGACTTCGTTCTTCAACTCCGGATCACGCCCCTCGGCGATCGCCAGAATGCTGTTCGACTGGGGGCCCGTCTGATAGAACTTGCCGTCGCCGGCACCCCCGGGGATTCCGTACTTTTTGAGGTCCTCAATAATGTAAAGACCAGCCGCGCGGTTTCCCCGGCTACCGGCCTCACGACCTTCGAACGTGTCGTCGGCCAAGACGTCTACATGATGCTTGACCTCATCCTTGGTGATCGACTCGAGGGCCGCGGCTCGTGCGTCGGCTTCGATCGCAGCGGCGTATGAAGTCAGGATCGCCTGCGCCAAGGCAAAACCGGCAAGCAAATCCGACAGCGTGCGTGGATTCATAGGAAATAGGCTCTCTTCACGATTGCGGTCTGTGGACCATTTCGAATGCTGCTCGACGGCCACCGCGCAATCCCGAGTCCGCTCGCGCGGCATCGTGCGGTAAGCTCTACCTTAAGCTTGGCATACGTGGGTTGTCGAGTCGACTTTGCCCCTAGTCGTTCGCCCCCGGGCGCTGTTACATTTTGACCGAGTTCCTAGCCCGCCGCGAGCTCTCAAACGCGAGTTGACGCAAGCTTCCCATGTCGAAATCGATCCGCAAAATCCTGGTCGCCAATCGTAGCGAAATCGCCATTCGGGTCTTTCGCACGGCCCACGAACTTGGAATCCGTACCGTCGCGATCTACTCGCACGAGGACCGTTACGCACTGCACCGCTTCAAAGCTGACGAAGCCTACCAGGTGGGCAAGCAAGGGGAACCGATCCGGGCCTATCTTGACATCGCCGGAATTCTGGACCTTGCCAAGCAATACGAAGTCGATGCCATTCACCCTGGGTATGGATTTCTGTCCGAGAATCCGGATTTGGCGAAGGCGTGTCAGGAGGCAGGCATCATCTTCTGCGGCCCGACACCGGAAATACTGGAAATGCTCGGGGACAAAATTGCCGCCAGGGCACTTGCTGCCAAGGCCAAGGTGCCGATTTTGTCGGGCAGTAGCGAACCGCTCACCGAGCCCAAGGCCGCGCTGAAACTGGCAGAAAAGCTTGGCTTCCCGGTGTTGCTCAAGGCGGCCAAAGGAGGCGGTGGTCGCGGTATGCGCGTAGTAAACGAGCCCGGCGAGTTGACTAGTCAACTGGAACAAGCACAACGCGAGTCGATGGCGGCTTTCGGCAGTTCCGACGTGTTTCTGGAGAAGTATATTCAACGTCCGCGGCACATCGAGGTTCAGCTTTTGGGCGACCAACACGGCAACCTCGTGCACTTATTTGAACGTGACTGCTCCGTGCAGCGCCGCTATCAAAAGGTGGTAGAGATCGCGCCGGCGATTAATCTTGATCCCCAATTGCGCGAGGCCATCTGCGAAGCAGCGCTGCGGATCGGTCGAGCGGCCGGCTATCAGAACGCGGGTACTGTCGAGTTTCTGGTCGATGCCGATACGGGAAAACAGTATTTCATCGAGGTTAACCCTCGAATACAGGTCGAGCATACGGTTACAGAAGCTGTCACGGGTGTCGATATCGTGAAGTGCCAGATACTGCTGGCCGAGGGTCGTACGCTTTCTGATCCGGACGTGGGTCTGACTTCACAGCAGGATGTGCGTACTTACGGTTATGCATTGCAATGCCGCGTCACGACGGAGGATCCCGAAAATCGATTTCTGCCCGACTATGGCCGCATTGCGCACTATCGATCGGCTGGTGGTATGGGCATGCGACTCGATGCGGGCACGGCGTTTAGCGGTGCCACCGTAACGCCGTTCTACGATTCACTGCTCGTGAAAGTTACCGCTTGGGGGCCTCGCTTCTCCGATGCGGCGCGTCGAATGGAACGGGGACTCTCGGAGTTTCGTATCCGCGGCGTGAAGACGAACATTCCGTTCCTGATCAATTTGGTGACGCATCCCAAATTCATCGAAGGCGGCTTCACGACGAAATTCATTGATGACACGCCGGAATTGTTGGACTTGGCGCCGCGAAAGGATCGCGCCACTAAGCTGTTCGCCTATCTGGGCGAAATCATCGTCAACGGGCATCCTTTGGTGAAGAGACGTCCGGAGAGAATTCGCCGCGAACCGGCTCCAGTACCCACGCTGGACCATGAACGTCCCGTACCGGCGGGCACACGTCAGAAGTTTCAAGAGCTTGGTCCGGAAAAGTTCAGCAAGTGGATCCTGGAGCAAAAGCGTCTGTTGCTGACCGACACGACGTTTCGCGACGCACATCAATCGTTGCTCGCCACCAGGCTGCGAACCTATGACATGCTGGAAATTGCTGAGACGTATGCCCGCACCTGTTCGGAACTCTTTTCGATCGAAATGTGGGGAGGGGCGACTTTCGACACGGCCATGCGTTTCCTGCGGGAGTGCCCCTGGCAGCGGCTGGCGGACCTCCGAGAACGTATTCCGAACATCCTGTTTCAAATGCTACTGCGGGCCTCGAACGCACTGGGCTATTCGAACTATCCAGACAACTTGGTCCAGGAGTTCGTAAAGGAGTCGGCGGCGGCGGGCATGGACCTGTTCCGCGTCTTTGATTCGCTCAATTGGGTGCCCAATATGAAAGTCGCCATGGATGCGGCCCTCGAAAGCGGAATGCTGTGCGAGGCGGCCATCTGCTACACGGGTGACATCCTCAATGGGCAAAAGACGAAGTACAACCTCAAGTACTACGTCGAAATGGCGAAGCAGCTTGAAAAGATGGGGGCACACATCCTGGCCATTAAGGACATGGCCGGTCTCTGCAAGCCATACGCGGCCGAGAAGTTGGTAAGCGCATTGAAACAGGAAATCGGCATTCCAATCCATTTTCACACGCACGATACAAGTGGAATGCAGACGGGTGCGATTCTCAAGGCGGCCGAAGCGGGCGTCGACATTGCCGATGGTGCGATGGCATCGCTGTCGGGGCTTACTTCGCAACCCAGTCTGAATGCCGTCGTCGAGGCCCTGCGGTTTCTTCCCCGCGACTCCGAGCTGGACTTTGAGAGCACGCAAGATATCAATCGTTATTGGCAAGCTGTGCGTGAGTTCTACGTGCCGTTCGAAACGGGCATGATGGCTAGTACGACGGACGTGTATCTTAACGAGATCCCCGGGGGCCAGTACACGAATATGTACCAGCAAGCGACGTCGCTGGGCTTGGCTTCGCACTGGCCCGCAATCTGCCGGATGTATGCCGACGTCAATCAGTTGTTCGGCGATATCGTGAAAGTGACGCCATCGTCGAAGGCAGTCGGAGATATGGCGTTGTTTCTTATTACAAACAATCTCACGTGTGATGACGTGCTCGACCCAAGCCGCGAGCTGTCGTTTCCTGAATCGGTGGTGGATCTGATGGCGGGACGGATGGGACAACCGCCGGGTGGATTTCCCCAGGACGTGCAAGCTCGAATTCTGCGGGGACAGGAACCGCTCACCGATCGGCCGGGTGCAAGTTTGCCCCCAGCAGACTTTAAGGCCGTCGCCACAGAGCTTACGCAAATGCTCGGTCGCGAGCCGAACCAGCAGGAGGTACTCTCGTACTCAATCTACCCGAAAGTGTTTACGGATTTTGTCGAGCATCAGCAGAAGTATGCCGATGTCAGTGTGTTGCCGACCGATGTCTTCTTCTACGGACAGGAGCCGGGCCAGGAAGTGGCCGTCGAAATCGAGACAGGCAAGACACTGATTGTCAAATACCTGACCGTAGGAGATCCACATCCCGACGGGCGGCGGACCGTATTCTTCGATTTGAATGGCCAGCCGCGCAGCATTAACGTGCAGGACTTGTCGCTAGAGCCGGAGGAGAAGAATCGACCGAAGGCCGACCGCAGCAACCCGTCAGAGGTCGGCGCTCCAATGCCGGGCCTTGTCGTAACCGTGTCGGTCAAGCTGGGTGACAAGGTGGACTCGGGTGCAAAGTTGATGACGCTGGAAGCGATGAAGATGGAAACCACGCTCTATGCCGAACGAGCCGGAAAAGTCGTTGAGATGTTGGTAACCCCCGGCACGCAAGTGGACACAAACGACCTGCTGATGCGCCTCGAATAGACCCCCAGCAACTCATTCAGGCTTCCGCAGCAAGTCTACAAGTGCCGCGATCGGCAGATAGACCCAGTCCGGCCGATTATTGAGTTCATATCGCAATTCATAAATTGCCTTGTCGAGCAGGCAGCTCTCCAGCAAGAGCAGAAATGCATCATCGGATGCAGGTAGGAAACGGGCGGCACCGGCTTTTCGACGATAGGCGGCGAGAAACGCGACGCTGCTCCATTCATACCAGGCGCGCATCCAGGCCTCCGCGCATTCAGCGCGCGATGCGGCCGGTCGCGCCTCGCTGGCTGCCGCACAACTGGCATAGTGCAACGAGCGGATCATCCCTGCTACGTCGCGCAGTGCAGGTTGTTTCTGGCGGCGCTCTGAAATGCTTCGAATCGGCTCCCCCTCGAAATCGATAATGGCAAAGTCATCCGTTGTGGTAAGTATTTGGCCGAGATGGTAGTCACCGTGGATGCGCATCTTGTCAACCTCGACCGCCTCGGTCGCCAGCCGCGCAAAATGTGCTAGTGATAACGGTTCAAGTGATGCCACACGTTCGGCTTGTTGCTTGAGATCGCTTGGCATGTTGCCAGCTCGCTCGCGTAGCAGGGCGAACGTCTTGCCCGCTTGTTCGCTGGCACGTCGGCAAAACTGCTGCCGATCAATCTCGGTAAACGGTTCGGGGGCGAAGTTCGCATCTTGGGAGTCGGAAGCGAGCTTGAGATGCATTTCCGCCGTCCGCCGACCGAGCAGGTCCAATCGCGTTAGATAGTTGCCAAACGCAGATTTGGCGGGCTCGGCCACGACTTCCTGAGCCGCGGTAAGAAGATTCGTATCTGGCGAAGCCGGTATGTCGTTGCCAAGGCCGCCCGCACCGAACGAGGGTAAGGATGCACTGAGCCAGTCGAGTGTGAACTTCCAGGCGTCGCCTAAGTTCGGCACATACGCCTGCAGCATCGCCAGCGCCCAAGGCTCGCCATCTTGCCGATAGTCAACGGATCCCGCCAGTGGCGGCGTATTTGCGAAGTGTTGCCGAGTCAGGAAATTGCTGATTTCAACATCCGGATTCAGTCCCATTTCGATGCGACGGAAGATCTTCATGATGAGGCGATCGCCATAGATCACGGAACTGTTGCTTTGTTCCGCCTGCACCAACCTGGGCGCGAGAATTTGCTTCGCGTCACCCCGAGCCTCGGAAAATGCCGCGGATCGCTGAATCAGCACCTTGCCGTTTGTTCCTGCTCGTACGCCGGGTTGGTCGAATAGTTCCAACAAAAGCTTGAGGAACTGTTGATCTCCGAGCGCATCGACGAACCCTCCGAGCAGTTCGCCGGACGACGATCGAACCTGGATCCAGAGCATATCGCCCGATGTCGGCGCCTCTCCACCCGCGGGTAAAAAGGTCAGGGGGATCTGGTAGACTTCTTCCGGGCCGGAGGCGAAGTGCACTTGAACGATCAGCGCGCGAATGCGTTGGTCCAGAGCGAGCGCATCGAGGATTTCAAGCGAGCGAACGGTCCTGGCCTTGGAACCGAACCATCGCCGCGTAGCAATCGCCTCGGCCATGGCCTTCGTCAACAATTCTCGGGCCGGCCCTGCAAGCACCTTGTCCCAGTTCCATGGGGGCTCAATTGCCAGCGTCGGCAGCGTGCCGGTGAAAGCGGTGTCGTCCATGTGTCTTTACTATAGAAGGCCAGTTCCACCAGCCACGCGTTTCACGCTTGCGCGATTCGAAATATGTGAGCTGGCAGCTTTTGTGGGTCGAGCTTGACGAAGTTTCGGTCTCCCTGCCAGGTGAACATCTGGTCCGTGAGCAAGTCGTGGAGTTGGTAAGGGCGGTCTAGCGAAAGCCCCAGCTGGTCCATCTGCAAACGGAGGAAGCCTTGCTCCGTGTCGCGAAAATTCAGATTGACGGCGATCAGAAGTAGATTGCATCCATCCTCACTCCGCTTGCTGTAGCACAAAATGCGATCGTTATCGGTCCGATGAAAGACCAGCCTTTCGTTCCACTGCAGTGCTGGATTCTCTCTCCGAACTCGATTGAGCTTGCTAATCAGGTCTCCAAGGTCACCTGGGCTGCTGAAATCCCAGGCTCGAATCTGATACTTCTCCGAATGGAGGTATTCTTCGCTGCCGGCCTCGCGCGGCAAGTGCTGCATCGTTTCAAACGCGGGGCCGTAGAGGCCGTAATTCGACGAGAGAGTTCCGGCCAACACCAATCTCGCGATAAATGCCGCCCTGCCACCGACTTGCAAATGCTCGGGCAGAATATCGGGAGTATTTGGCCACAAGTTGGGTCGGAAGAAATCCTTGACAGGTGGCTGCGTTAGCTCCGTAAAGTATTCGGTCAGTTCCTGCGAAGTGTTGCGCCACGTGAAATAGGTGTAGGACTGTGAAAAGCCGAGTTTCGCCAGGCGATACATCACGCGAGGGCGAGTGAAAGCTTCGGAGAGAAAGATCGTATCTGGAAATCTTGCTTTCACTTCCGCCAGGCAGAATTCCCAAAATGCAAGCGATTTCGTGTGTGGATTGTCGACGCGAAACATCCGCACGCCCTGCTCGCACCAATAAAGGAAGACGTCCGCCAACTCGCGCCACAGCGACTGCCACTCAGGCGTTTCGAAGTCGAAGGGGTAGATGTCTTGATACTTCTTGGGCGGGTTTTCTGCGTATTGGATCGTGCCGTCGGGACGTGCACGGAACCACTCTGGATGCTCCTTCACATACGGGTGATCGGGTGAACATTGGAAAGCGATATCCAGTGCAACGTCCATGCCTCGTTCATTAGCTGCCGCCACGAGGGCATGGAAATCTTCGAGGGTACCTAGCTGGGGATGGATTGCTTTGTGGCCCCCTTCTTCGGACCCGATCGCCCACGGAGAACCCACGTCGTCAGCTTGGGCCTCGGTGCGGTTGTTCTTGCCTTTGCGAAACTGCTGGCCGATTGGATGGATCGGCGGCAGGTAGATCACATCGAAGCCCATCTCGGCGATTCGGGGTATCCAACCAATGCAGTCGCGAAAGGTGCCATGGCGATTTGGGTCGCCAGTCGTCGAACGGGGGAAAAACTCGTACCAGCTGCTGAAGCGAGCCCGCTGTCGTTCGACGTCGACCGCCAACGGAGTCGATTCCACGGCAAATCGGAGATCGGGATGTCGTAGCGCCACCTCCTCCAGCTCGGCGGCGGCCGCTTGATAGGCAGATACATTGTGGTTCGTCGCCAAGACACTTTGCCAATGTCGTAGACGTGCCGCATCCTCGCCGTCGGCACGCCCTGCCGCTTCACCCAGGAGTTTCGCTCCGATTTGCAAATCGATATCGATATCCTGCTCGGCATCGATCCGCTTCTTGAGGTCGTGATGCCATGTTTCGAAGGCGTCCACCCAGCCGCGAACGGCATACTCATACGGCGCCATCGTGTCGATCGGGAACGAGCCTTGCCATCGATCGTTGCCCAGGCCTGTCATGGCCGAAATACGCCAGACGGTTTCTCCCCGGATCCGCCATAGCAGGGCCGCACGTACGGTGTCGTGGCCGTCGGCAAAGACGTCGGCCGTAACGACCACTTGCTCGCCTGGCGTACGCTTGATTGGGAAGCGGCCGCAATCGACGGTCGGCTGCACATTCTCGACGACCACACGGCGCCGACCTTCGATGGCTGACAAGACCGAATCATCCATCATCAGCGTGTCCTAGGGATCGAACCAGGGCAGAGGATGCCCAGTTTACAAACCTGGAATGAGCTCCAAACTACCGGTTCCGATTCGGCGAGGAGCAACTAGCGGCGGGAAACTCTATCAAATCGGGAAGGTTTCTCTAGATCCTACCACGGGAACTTCCCCGGCGCCGGCAACAAATGAGCAAGGACATGTTGTTCCGTCGTAAAGCGCCTGTCATGAAAGGCAAAACCCGCACCACTGGCACTTATTGGCCTGCTGGCCGTGGCCAAGATTGCGGCTTGCCGAATGACAAAAATCGCACTAAATTAGATCGTTTACCACACTCCCCTGTAGCTCAGTTGGTAGAGCAGCCGGCTGTTAACCGGCTTGTCGTAGGTTCGAGTCCTACCGGGGGAGCCTCTTGAGGGGATGCAAAATCCCGCCTCCATTTGAGTTAACGCCCGTCGCCGATCCCCGGTGAGCGGGCGTTTGGCGTTTATCCCGCTACGTCGGCCGACCTTCTGTCAATCGCCGTCTCTCTAGGTCCTCTCTCGGGTTTGAAAAGATCTTTCGGGGGCCCGCTCGTAACCTTCATGGTATCGATCGAACCCCGCGCGAGACACCCGCAAACTCTCGGACTCTCTGACCGACTTTGGCGACGAGTTAACAGATCGTCTTGCTGCGCAAGCGCGCCTGGCGTGCCTGAGAAACCCATCTATTGACGTACGAGGCCCCACCTGGCGCATTCGGCCGCCCACGATTCGTAGTCGGGCGCTAGACTGAGCTGTGTTCACTCCGGCTGTCATCAGACGACCGGGCTGAGTCGGACCGTAACGAAGAGACATCAGGGAGGAGGTTTATTTTGCCGCCAGAAGTCGAACCTCGACGGGCCGAACTAGCGAACATCCTGGCGACAGGATTGCTGCGATTGCAACGCAAATCGGCTGCATCTTGTAACGCGGCGGACATTCGTTGCGGCCAGCCGGAAACATGCCTTGAGGTTTCGTCGGAAACCGTGCTCAGTGTCCATGGGGTTAACGGCCGACGAGAGCCGAGAAAGGAGGACCCGTGACATTGCACCTTGCGAGCACGCTGATTGAGCTGCAGCAAATGACGGTCGACGAGCTTCGCTCAAAGTACGCCGAAGTCTTTGGCGAACCGACGGGGGCTCGCCACAAGAACTGGTTAGTCAAGCGTATCGCGTGGCGACTACAAGCTCTGGCCGAAGGCGGCCTGTCCGAACGTGCACAGCGGCGAGCCGCCGAACTGGCGCGAATCCGACCTGCGACTTTCGCCTCCGAAGCAGAACGGAACCGTACCGGAAGTTCCGAGGCACGCCGTGGTAACCCGTGACCACCGGTTGCCTGTACCAGGTACGGTCATCACTCGCACCTACAAGGGCCGAACCCTGCAAGTGAAAGTCGTCACCGACGGATTCGAGTACGAAGGCGAGCGTTTTAAATCCCTTTCGGGGTTGGCCAAGAAGATCACCGGTTCGCACTGCAATGGCTACCAGTTCTTTGGACTGGCTGGAGGTAAGCCATGAAAGCAGACCCGAAGCATTGGAAGTTCAAAACCATCTATCGGTGCGCGGTTTACACGCGTAAGTCCACATCCGAAGGTGCCGACCAGGGCTACACCTCGATTGAAGCCCAACGAGACTCGGGCGTGGCGTTCGTCGCCAGTCAGCGACAGGAAGGCTGGGAGTGCGTTGAGAAGCGCTACGACGACCTGGGGTATTCCGGCGCCAATATGGAACGACCTGGGCTTCGCAGCCTTAAGGAAGACCTTATTGGGGGCAAGATCGACTGCATTGTTGTCTACAAGGTCGATCGCATTAGCCGGTCGCTTCGCGATTTTCTGTGGCTGATGGATCTTTGCCAGAAGCACAACGTGATGTTTGTCAGCGTCACTCAGGCGTTCAACACGACCACGCCGTCAGGACGCCTGATGCTGAACATGCTGCTCAGCTTCGCCGAATTTGAACGGGAAATGATTTCGGAGCGGACACGCGACAAGATGGCCGCGGCACGACGGAGGGGCTATTGGCTGGGTGGCCGGCCCGTGTTGGGTTATGACGTCGTGGATAGGCGATTGGTGGTCAATGCACCGGAGGCTGAGCTGGTCCGGGAGATATTTCGGCTGTACCTGAAATTGGGAGGGCTGATTTCAGTTGTCCAAGAGCTGGTTAGGCGAGGCCGGAAAGGCAAGGTATCAACGACCAAGGATGGCCGCCGTCTTGGGGGAAAGGCATTTACCAAGACGAGTCTGCACCGGCTGCTGACCAACGTCACGTATATCGGCAAAACGCAGTACAAGCGTGAAATCTACGATGGCCAGCACGACGCGATCGTGGACCCGGAAACTTGGCAGCGCACCCAGGAACAGCTTGCCCGGAACAGCCAACGGGGCGGCTCGGCCGCCAGAAACAAGTCGAACGCTTTGCTCAAAGGGATTGTGTGGTGCGTGGCCTGCGGCTGTTTAATGACGCCCACGTATGCGACCAAGGATCGCCAAAAGCGATACCGATATTATCGCTGTCAGCACGGTCAGCAGAACGGTCGCGGAGCCTGTCCATCCCCGTCCGTGCCCGCGCATCAGATCGAGCAGGTGGTTGTCGACCAGATTGGGAGCCTGGGCGGCGATCCGACGTTGGTTGCTGAAACGCTGCAGCAGGCCCGCAGACAGTCGGAATTGCGTACCACTGAGCTGAAGTCGGAACGGCGTGCGCTCGAGCGTGAACTGTCGCGCCGTAGTGCCGACAGCCGTGGCCTATTGGGGCCAGCGACTTCGGGAGACGTCGACTCGCCAGCCGTTGCTCGCCTGGCGGACCTGCTAGAGCGAATCCGCGTCGGGGAAGCTCGCCTCGCCGAAATCGACGATCAACTCGACCATCTTCGCCGAGAGGCATTGGACGAGCAGCTAGCCGCCAAGGCCCTGTCGCAGTTCGATCCCGTGTGGAATGCGCTCACTCCGCGCGAGCAGGTGCAGTTGATCCAACTGGTGGTAAAGCGAGTCGACTTCGACGGTGTGGCCGGCAAGGTGTCGATCACCTTCCATCCAACGGGCCTGCAATGCCTCGTGGACAAACAGGAGCAAAGTGCATGAGCAGTCTGACCGTCGACTGTGAGTTCCATGTGGCGCGATGCGCACATGGTCGGAAGGTTTTGCAGAAGGGGCCACGGCGGGTAACCGAGTCGCCCTCAGGCCGAATTCCTCGAGTTGCTCGCTTGATGGCACTGGCCGTTCACTTCGATGGTTTGATCCGCGCTGGGAAGGTTCGGGACTACGCCGAAATCGCCCGCCTGGGTCACGTCAGCAGAGCTCGGGTCACGCAAATCATGAATCTGCTCCTGCTCGCCCCGGACATTCAGGAAGAGCTTCTGTTTCTTCCGGAGATTGAGCGGGGACGCGAACAGATACACCTGCGACAGTTGCAGCCCATTGCGGCGGTCGTCGATTGGACTCAACAACGCCGGATGTGGGTGACCCTCCGGATCGGGTCGTAGAGGTCAGGTCCTCGAAGGAGGTTACACAAGTGAGAACGCCAGAACTTGATAACGTTGGGCAAGCCGACGCGATGGAAGTATGGCTGTGCACGCGGCTATACCGCGCCTTAGTGCGCATCGACGACGAAAGGGGTCCCGGCGGCGTGGCGGAAGCGTTTGACTGGGCGCAGATCGCTATCAATGAGCGAGCGGAAGAGATTCGCGACGCGGAATTCTGCACTGTAGACGTCTGGGGGCGGCGAATCAGGGCTCTTACCGGCGCTTCGCAGGCAACAATTGAAACAGCCAGCAAGCTCGTCCTGCGCCTTTCTCGCCTCTCTGTCGCCCTCGATGCCATCGAGAGCTACGCCTTGAGCCAAGGAATCAGACTTACTCGCAGGGTTGCACGATGAGCGACGAAATGGATTTCAATAGGTTGGCACAGGAGGCCGCGTGGGGCGACGGGGCTAACGGCTTTGAGACAAACGGATCGCGTCACAGTGTGACCGGCGATCCTGATCACGTCAGGATCATTGCCGAACCAATCGATCTTAGGTTGCCCTCTGGAAGAACTGATATTGCCAACGCTATTCGGTTTAGTAAAGCGCATGGGACGAACGTGCGCTGGTGCGAACCCTGGGGCAAGTGGCTCGTGTGGGACGGTAAACGATGGAAGGTCGATGAGACGAAAAAGGTCGAACAGCTGGCCAAGCAGGTTGCAAGCGACGTCTGGAAGGCGGTCGGCGTGATAATGCCAGACGCTGACTCGACGACGGGAAGATGGCTGACCAACTTCGCCCGCCATACGGCAAGCGCTCGCGGAATCAATAACATGCTTTCGCTGGCAAAAAGTGAGCCCGGAGTGTCGGTTCTGCCCGACTCACTCGATCGTCAACCGTCGCTGCTCAATGTATTGAACGGCACGTTAGATCTTCAGGCCGGCAAGCTACGACGTCACGATCGAAGTGACCTACTGACGAAAATCTGTCCCGTGCCATTCGACCCTGACGCAAGCTGCGAGCGATGGACGAGGGCTGTGTCAACGATCTTCGACGACGACTGCGAATTAATCGGTTTCATACAGCGGCTTCTAGGCTACGCTCTCACCGGAACGGTCGTTGAGCACTTGCTCCCCATCTTCTATGGAGGCGGATCCAATGGCAAAGGCTTATTTATAGAGACGATTATGGACGTTCTTGGATCGGACTTTGCTTGCAAAATCAATGCGGAAATGCTCATGTCGCGTCCGAACGATCGACATCCAACGGAGCTCGCGGATTTGCATGGGAAACGCCTCGTCGTTGCAAGTGAGACCGATGACGGCCGAAGACTTCGAGAGGGATTTGTGAAGGAAATCACCGGTGGCGATACGCTAAAAGCCCGGCGTATGAGGGAAGATTTTTGGCAGTTCCGGCCATCTCACACTCTCTTGTTGCTGACCAATCAGAAACCGCGGGTGCACGGCACGGACCACGGGATTTGGCGCCGTCTAGTGCTCATTCCGTTTCAGCAGCGATTTTGGGACCCCGATCGCGGCGAGTCGGGCTCAGAGCGTTTACGGGCGGACAAACATCTTCGAGATCATCTTGCTGCAGAGCATCCCGGCATTCTGGCATGGCTCGTCGAGGGCTGCTTGGCATGGCAGAACGACGGATTGGGGCAGTCGAAGGTGATTGCCAACGCGACTTCCGAGTATCGTGAAAGTCAAGACGTTCTCGGTGCATTTATTGAAGACCGTTGCGTCGAAGGCGCCCAATCTTCGGTCAAAGCCAGCGACCTCTATGGCGAGTATTGCCGATGGTGTGAGACAACCGGCGAGCGTGCCATGAGCCAGCGCACATTCGGTGGAGTGATGTGTGGTCGTGGCATACATCGCCGAAAGAGCAACGGCGTCTGGTATGACGGGATTTCGATTGTGGGCCATGAGCATTAGGGCTCGATCGTTGCGGGGCGGAAGGATTGGAACTTTGGAACCTGAAAGCCAGATAAGTCCTTACGCGCAGCGCATAGGTGAACAAACCGGAAGTGTGGTTCCAAGGTTCCGATGGTTCCAGCCGCGGCCTTGGAGTGAGCAGAGTTGGCACCTCAAGGGAGTCTGATGTGGAAGTCCAATTACGCAAGGTTTCGCAAATCCGGCCCTACGAAGCCAATCCCAGGCACAACGACGAGGCGGTCGACGCAGTGGCAACATCGCTGCGCGAGTTCGGGTTCCGCCAGCCGATCGTGGTCGATGAGGCCGGCGTGATCATTGTGGGGCACACCCGCTGGAAGGCGGCCTGTAAATTGGGCCTCGAACAAGTACCAGTGCACGTCGCGACGGATTTATCAGAAGCTCAGATCCGGGCGTACCGCATTGCCGACAATCAGACCGCCCAGCTCGCCGAGTGGGACTTCGAGCTTCTGCCGATCGAACTGGCCGCTTTGGAGGAGATGGAGTTCGATTTGGCGCTACTTGGATTCGATCAGGACGAGCTGATCAAGATACTCAATCCCGATCTCAAAGAAGGCCAGTGCGACCCGGATGACGTGCCTGCACCTCCCGACGAGGCCACGACGCATTCGGGCGACCTGTGGATCCTGGGGAACCACCGGCTCCTGTGTGGCGACTCGAGCAAGGCCGAGGACTTGGACCGCCTGCTCGATGGGTCCAAGATTCACCTGGTCAATACCGACCCGCCGTATAACGTCAAAGTCGAGCCACGCAGCAACAACGCCATCGCCGCCGGCCTGAGTTCGTTCGCCGGTCCGAAGCACCACCAGTCGCTCGACCTGGCTCGGCATCCGGAGAAGTCCAAACCGACTGGCAAGAAGCTCCGGGCGAAAGACCGGCCGCTGGCGAACGACTTTGTCTCGGACGAGGCTTTCGACCAACTGCTGACCGCCTGGTTCGGTAACATCGCCCGCGTGCTTGAGCCCGGCCGTGCGTTCTACATCTGGGGCGGCTATGCGAACTGTGCCAACTACCCGCCGGTGCTGAAGGCCTGCGAGCTGTACTTCTCGCAGGCGATCATCTGGGTCAAGGAGCACCCCGTGCTGACCCGCAAGGATTTCATGGGCAACCACGAGTGGTGCTTCTATGGCTGGCGCGAAGGCGCGGCACACCAATGGCTCGGCCCGAACAACGCCGTCGACGTGTGGAGCGTGAAGAAGATCAACCCGCAGTCGATGGTGCATTTAACCGAGAAACCGGTCGAGCTTGCCATTCGCGCGATGCAGTACTCGTCACGCCCGGGCGAGAACGTGCTCGACCTGTTTGGCGGCAGCGGGTCGACGCTGATTGCCGCAGAACAAACCGGCCGGCATGCGTACCTGATGGAACTCGATCCGCTCTATTGTGACGTGATCGTCGAGCGGTGGGAGAAGTTCACTGGCCAAAAGGCCGAGCGGCTCTCGGAGGTGGCCAAGTGAACGCGACGTTTGGTCCGTGTGGCAAACGATGGCCTCAGCTAGCCGTTGGGGCCACCCACAAGAAAACGCCCCGACGTGGCGAACGCGAGGCGTTGGGGCGGGCCCTGGTGCAAAGGCTAGGCGTTCGCGGCGAAGTGCCCGCGTTCGGTTTTCTTGAAGCGGGCTTCTTTGCCCTTCGTCCCGATCTCACGCAGGATGGCGCTGTAGAGCGTGGCGTGCGGCGTCTTTCCGCCAGGACTTGTCCACAGGCCCTGTGCCGCCATCGCGTCGATCATCTGCTTGGCGTTCAGCGGTTCCTTCGATGCTGCCAGGACCTGGGCGGCGGCGTCCAGTGCGCTGAGCTTCGTCGGCTTGGCGCTGCGAGCTGCCTTCGGCTTCTGCGGCGGGGCAGTGGCTTGGGCCGTCTTTTTCGCAGCCGGTTTTCGGGACTGCGGGTTTTTGGTCTTCTTCGCGGCCGTAGCAGGGTTCTTGGTGGTCTTCTTGGGCGACATGGAAATCTCCTCGTCATCAAAGGGAACGGGCTCGACCAACGTGGCCGGGGCCCAGGTAGTGGTCATGGAACGATTGGCGCGAAAACGCCTCGAGGTGCCGTCGGCGGATTCAAACTCGACATCGCGCACGCCGCCATCAACACGGACGACGGCGCTCGAGTCGGAGCAGCGGACCAGTATGCCAGTGAGCTCTGGCATTCCGGCTACCCGAAACCTCGTGCCGGGTGCCAGGTTTTGCAGGTAGTAGCGCACGGTGGCCTCCCTTGGACTTACAGCCCCAGTTCTTCCATCAGGCGGTTCAGCTCGTCGACGCCCAGCATCTCCGTGAGCGTGTTGGCGAACCATTCGGCCTGTCGCAAGCCGCGCAGCGCTCCTTCATGGGCCGGTTTGTGGAACGCCGCCGGCTGCAGGAAAGCGATGATCGTGGCCACGCCTTCGGGCGAAAGGTTGTCCTGGATCACCTTCTCGAAGGCCTCCTGGTCGACCGCCCCGGATTCATGGTTGTCGTTGTTTGCGTTCATCATTGGTTTTGCTCCTGGTTTGTGTGGGAATGTCCCGCTCGGACAGTCACACACAGCCATGACGGGTGGGGAACATCAAGCGCGGTTCTGGCCAGGAGGCAAAAGAATTCCACGCTTTGGCGCTCGACCGGGGAACTCTGGCGCATTCGGTCGGGGCCGGTCGTGGTGGCTGTGTTAAGCTTCTGAGATGCACGAAATCCTGCTTGACTTGCGAGGACTTCTACGCCTGGCCGAGGCATCCCATGGGTGAGCGCACGCGTCGCCAATTCATCGTCACCCAGCGACGCCAGCAGGTGGCCGACCTGTATCTCAAGGGCTGGGCCCAGGGCGCAATCGCCGAGCACTTGCAGGCTGCCCAATCGACGATTTCCAACGACCTCAAGCGGATTCAGCAGCAATGGCGCGCTTCGACGATCCGGGACTTCGACGCCCGGGTGACCATGGAGCTGCAGAAGATCGATCGCCTCGAGCGAGAAGCCTGGGCCGCCTGGGAACGCTCCCAAAAGCCATCCCAGCAGGCACGCGTCAAGGCTTCGCAGTCCGACCAGAATGCGGACCGGACGATCAAGAACCAGGTGGGCGATCCTCGGTTCCTCGAGCAGGTGCATAAGTGCATTGCGTCGCGCCGGGCCATCTTGGGTCTGGACGCACCGGCGCAGGTCGAGCCGGTGTTGCCGGCACCCGTGCCGTTGACCGCCGAACAGCGGAACGAGCATGTGGAAGCCATTATTCTGGCGCTCAAGCAATCCCAAGTCATCACGGTGGATGAAGCAGATGGACTTCGACGAATTGAGGCGGCGGCTGACTAAGCTCAGCGATGAAGAGCTGCTGCGGATGAGCCCGCTGGCGCCGCAGGCGAAGTCAGGGCTTGAGCAGTACTGCCCGCATCGGCCGTTCCCCAAGCAGCAAGCGTTCCTGGACCTGGACTGCCGCGAAGCACTATTCGGAGGCGGTGCCGGCCCTGGCAAGAGTGAGGCACTCTTGATGGCGGCGCTACAGTATGTCCATGTGCCTGGGTACTCGGCCTTGATTCTGCGCCGTGATTATCCCCGGTTGTCGCTCCCCAACGCCATCATGGACCGTGCTCACCAGTGGCTGCGGGGGACGGATGCCGTTTGGAACGCGCAGAGCAAGACCTACCGCTTCCCATCATCGGCGGTGCTGCAGTTCGGGTACATCGACAGTCCGGAAGACCGCTATCGCTACGCGTCCAGCGAGTACCAATACATTGGCTGGGACGAATTGACCGAGTTCCGACTGGGAGTCGGCGACGACAATCCGTATGAGTTTATGTTCAGCCGGCTCCGAAAACCTACTGGCATGCAGGTCCCTTTGCGGATGCGAGCCGCCAGCAACCCGGGGAACATCGGGCATTTCTACGTGAAACGCCGTTTTATCACCGATGAGGCGCTGGAGGCGCTACGTGACGATCAGCCCCGGGTATTTTATGCCGACCCCCAGCAGCGCGACCGGGCGTTTGTGCCGGCCCTGCTGGCCGACAATCCCCACATCGACCGGGAGCAGTACATCCAGAACCTGTTGCATCTACCTTCCGTGACGCGGGCCCGTCTACTGCAGGGGGACTGGTCGGTCGTCGAGGACGCGATTATTCGTCCGGATTGGCTGCGGTACTACGATGTCCGAGGAGAGATCCTGGTCCCCCTCAACAAGTTCCGGGAATCCCTCGGGTCCGTGATCAATATGCACGAATGCACACGGCTGGCGACCATCGACACGGCCGGCACCAGCAAGCAGAAGGCGGAGGAGCGTAAGGGAAAGCCACCGAGTTGGTCGGTATGCCAGGTTTGGGATTACTGGCCGCAGCACGAGTTCATGTTTCTGAGGCACGTGTGGCGGGAACGGGTCAACTGGGACGGGCTGAAGGCTGGCGTGCGGCGTACACTGCGCGACTGGCGGCCGAGCGTGGTGTTGGTGGAAAACGCGCATCACGGGCCACCGCTGTACCATGAGCTCCGAGGCGAATTCAATGCGGAGCTGGTCAACCCGGTCACGCAGTACATGCGTGGCCAGAGCGGCCGGCCGGGCAAGGTGGAGCGGGCGACGCCGTTGCTCACGAAGCTCGAACAGGGCCAGATCTTCTTCCCCAGTGCCAACAGCACCTGGCTGGCCGACCTGGAACAGGAATGGCTGGCCTGGACGGGCCTCGAGGAAGAACCGTCCGACCAGATCGATGCGGCCGCCTACGCGGCGGGACACGCTCAATACGGTATGGCCGGCGGCATCATGCACATCGAGCCTGTTCTTCTGCGGCCTGGCTTGAATTGAGTGGGGCGTAGGCCCGGTGAAATTCGCCACTTCCTGGCGAATTGGCCCCAAGTTGCCCTGACTTAGCGTGATCTAGGCCCGATGTAGCCGCTACTTAGATGTCATTTGGGGCGACTTGTGCGCCAACGGTAAAAGGTCTTCAACTCGACCAATTCCGAAGGGACAAGGCAAAACCGCCTGGCGTGAAACGGTTTGCTACATGGCCGCAGTGCGCTTGGCAATTCGCCAGCGGTGCTCCAAAGGCTTCTAAAACGCCAAAATCCCGGCCGCCATATCGACTCTATGGTATCGGGTTCGCCGGCGACCGGGTGCGCTCGTTCAAGCATAAAGTGTGCTACGAGGAAGGACCCAACATGGGCGAACTGGGTCCGAACTCGCTTGAGCTTGGTGGCAAACGGAGGTAACTGACTGACAGCGCGACGCGGCAAGCGCCGTGCTAAGAGCAATCCAGAATCCTCCGCAAAAAGGTGAAGACCATGTCGATCTACCGATCACGAACCGCCGACCCCACGAAGATCCTCACGCGCCGCGAAGTCGGGGCCGTGTTGGCCGACCTGGCGCGCAAGGCACCGCGTTCGCCGAATACCCGCATGAACCTAGTCCTCTTTCGCCTGGCGGCGTGCTGTGGCCTCAGGGCTAGCGAGATCGCCCAGTTGCAGGTAGGCGACGTGCGAACGGAACTGCCGCGACCACATTTGCGCATTCGGGCCGGGGCGGCCAAGGGTGGCCGACCACGCATTGTTCCGCTGTGGTGGGACGCGGGAACACTGGCCGACCTGGCAGCCTGGAAGAAGCATCGCATTGTGCAGGGAGCGAAGTCGGAGTGCGGTCTATCTCGCATCGCTCAGACCCGGCCATGAACCGACGCCTCTATCGCGTCATACGCTTCGCAAGCGCTTTCGGACAGCGTGCAAAGTGCTGGGTCCCAATCGTTTGGCCACGCTTACGATTCACCATGGCCGCCACACGTTCCTGAGCCACGCACTGGCTGGTGGCCGCACGCTGGCCGAGGTCCGCGACGCTGCTGGTCACTCGAATATCACGATCACCAGCGGCTACCTGCATGTGGCGGTGGACGACGACGAAGCTTTGGGGAACCTGTTCGCCCAGATTGTTTGAACAAGGAGATCACCTTGATCAAAAAAACCAGTAAACGGACCGAGCTGGCATCCCGCCGCAAGGAAGTGGCGCAGCTCCATATCCAGGGCTACACGCAGACGAAGATCGCTGAGCGCCTGGGCGTATCCCAGGCCACCGTATGCGGCGATCTCAAGATCATTGAAAAACAGTGGCGGGCCGACGCTGTCCGAGATTTTGACCTCTGCCGGCAACATGAGCTGCAGAAGCTGGCGCTGATCGAGCAGGAAGCCTGGCAGGCCTGGGAGCGGTCCCAGAAACCCCAGCAGTCGGCAGACCTGGCGGGCGATGGCTCAAACCGCCCCAATCGCAAGACGAATCCGCAATCAGTACGGCGACCCGCGTTTCCTGGCCCTGGTGAATCAGTGCATCGCCACGCGTCGTGCGCTTGCTTGGTCTCGATCTCGCGCCCGGCTTCCATGGAGTCCGGCAGCCATGCCCGTTCCAACGTCACCTTCGAAGAACGTCGATCACAAGTCGTTGCGCTCATCGCCAGCCTTGAACAGCGTCCCGCAATTGGCCCAGCTGGAGCGACTCTTAGCCTCGACCAGCCCGGGGATGTTCGCCCAGCTGGTGACTGAGGGAGCTTGGCGTCCGGCCCGGCACTTGGCCTATCTGGATACAGCCATTGCGCAGTCGATCGATGCGGCGGCTGCCGGTAAGCAGGAAGGCCTGGTCGTGTCGATGCCACCCCAGCATGGCAAGAGCGAACTGTGCAGCAAGTACCTGCCGGCCTGGTATCTGGGTGTCCATCCCGACCGACGCGTGATCCTGACCAGCTACGAGGCCGACTTCGCGGCCAGCTGGGGACGCAAGGCACGCGACTTATTGGACCAGCATGGTCAGCTGTTTGGCGTGCGTGTGTCGCGCAGCTCGTCGGCCGCCAGCCGCTGGGAGATTGAGGGGTTGGGGGGCGGCATGATGACGGCCGGCGTGGGAGGTCCGATCACCGGCAAAGGCGCCCACCTGCTTGATCGTCGACGATCCGATCAAGAACGACGAAGAGGCACGCAGCGCCAGCGCCCGGCAGCGGCAATGGGAATGGTGGCAGTCGGTGGCTACCACACGTCTGCGACCTGGTGGACTGGTTATCGTTATTCAGACCCGCTGGCATCGAGATGACCTGACCGGGCGGATCCTCGAGCAGGCCCACCGCAAGGGCCAGAACTGGCGACAGGTGAAGTTCCCAGCCATTGCCGAAGAGCACGACTTGCTAGGCAGAGAGCCAGGAGAAGCACTTTGGCCGGAGATGTACTCGATCGAACGACTGGAGGCTGCCAAATCAGCGCGCACGGCGTACTACTGGCAGTCACTCTACCAGCAGAATCCTCAGGCCGAGGGCGGAGCCGAATGGCCGAGTGAATACTTTGGTCCGCACGTCTGGTTCGACGAATGGCCCAGGGAGTGGTCGATCAAGACCGTGGCGCTTGATCCCAGCAAGGGGACCGATGCGAAGTTCGGAGACTACTCGGCGTTCGCGATGATGATGCTGGGGCGCGACGGAGTGCTGTACGTCGACGCGGACCTGGCGATCCGCAATACGGCGATCATCGGGGAAACGGCCCTGGAGATTCAGCGCGGGTTTCGGCCGGATGGCTTTGGCGTCGAGGTGAACCAATTCCAACAGCTTTTGGCTGACGAGTTGAACCGGTTGAGCCGGGAACGAGACGTTCTGCTCCCGCTCTATACGCTGGACAATCGCGTGAACAAGGCCGTGCGGATTCGCCGCTTGACTCCCTATCTGGCTCAAGGACGGATACGGTTCAAAGGGGATTCGCCTGGAGCCCGGTTATTGGTCGAGCAGCTTCGGGACTTCCCGAACGGAGACCACGATGACGGCCCTGATGCATTGGAAATGGCTGTCCGCCTGGCTGGTGACATGCTGAACCAGCCGCAGGAAGTGGTGGTGGGGAGTGTTCTGGATTGGAACTGACGAGGCCACCCGTATTATTGACGAGCTCTGAAGTCGATCACGTCGTGTCATGACCGCGTAACACGCCGGTTTTCAGCCGTGGTGCACTACCTTGGGCAATCAGTCACATTGATTATCAGGATGGCATACCGCGCCCGGCTTTGCATGCGCGGCCGTCCCAGACCCCACCAGCCTGATCGTCTGGTCCCTGCTCGGGCTAACCATCGGCGCAACGTGGTGGCGACGACGCAAAGCCGCCGCGTAGTGCACTACTTCAGTTTCAGTACAACGCCAAAAGCCAGGACGGGTGCCAACTCTGCTCTGGCTTTTTTCTTTGGCGGTGCCGAACGTGGCCCAGCGACAGCGGCCCTTCTCACTGATGGCCGGGTCGCCACCATCGGACCGCGAACCGTCGCGGCCCAACTTTATTGTCTGTGGGTGGAGTTGCCCGTTCGTGTCTCGCCGACTCGTGTCTCGGCTTTTGACAGAGAATTTACTTGCAATACGTCAGCTAGCGGCTAGCATGGGCTGGTGCGAAGCGGTTCTCACCGCTGACGCTGTCTTGAGTTTTCAAATTCAACGATTTGAGAGTTGTGTACTTCGAACGACGAGCAACTCGTTTCTCATTATTGTCTCGCGAGGCTGATTTGCTGGAGTCATAGCCCAAAGAGGCGACGCTAATCTAGCTTGGTTTTCACTCAAGGCTTCTGGGTTCTCCCGCTTAGCGGAGCGAACTTCGGAGGCCTTTCTAGTTTCCGGCTTGTGCCGGAGTGCCCCGCCTGTTGACCGGAGCAGGTCGCAGACAAACGGTTTCGAAATACGCACCGCGGCGCCCTGTGCGCTAGCCTCCTTAAGGGAGAGATATGATGGATAAGTCAACCTTTAGATTCGCGAGCATGAGGCCACTATCCAGACCAGCGACGTTCTTGGCGCTTTTCATCGCCGCGCAATGGTCGCTTGTCGCTAGCGCGGATCGAGTTGTCGGGTCGCTGGTGCAAAGTGACGTGACGCTCTCCTACAGCTCCGCGGCGCCGCCGGCAACCGGCTTTAACGCCAGCAAGTCGGTGCCTCTGAATATCAATCTGGGAGTTGCCTCCGTGACGGGCGTTAATTTCTCGGCCGGTTTTTCGTTCGCCACGGTGGGAGCCTTCCAAGCGTCACACAAATCGAGGATCTCGATCGACCACCCCGACCAGCTCGCTGCGCCTGGGATGGCGACGATCAGCTTTCAGCAATCCGGGCTGTCGAACACCTTCTCCGACACGTCGCCCGGCGTGGCGTTCACGGCCGGCGCGGACGTTTTTCTGGACCCAATTATCGGGAGCAATTTCAGTATTCCGGTGAACGTGCTGGATACGGATTTGTCAATCGCAACTTCCGGTAGCAACAGTGGAGCACTGGGGTCCTCGCTCAGCGACAGCGACACCGCCTCAGCAGGACGCGTCGCCGTTGGCATCGCCGTACCGTTGGTCGACGTGGGTACAGCTGGTGCCACGCCGACGGTCACGGGCACCTCGACGGTAGACGTTGGATCAAGCATCGGTGCCATGCTGATGTACCATCACGCGACAATGCCGGCGGTCACGGGCATGGTGCCCGTTTCGCTGGCAGGCTCCAACGGCGTGATGGTCAATTTACCGGTGCCAGGGGTCTATGACTTCACGCTGGCCGGCTTTCAACTGGCCGGAACTCTCACGGACAAAACCGTACCCGGAATTACTGCCGATTTGACGGTCCTGAACAACGTGGTGGCGTCGAGGTTTCTTGGCATTTCTGCTGCCCAGCAAACAACCACGAAGAACTACTCCTATGCTACATCTCAGAGCCTGTCCTTCTCGATCGACGTGTTGGCCGTCCCCGAGCCCTCCAGCATCGCGCTCGCAGTGATGGGGCTTATCGGACTCACCGTCTTTGCCATGCGTCGGCGTAAGATCACATCTGCTTGACTGCGCCGTCGCTCGCCTGGCTCATCGCCAGCTCAAACATCGTGCGTCGACGCTGTTACCAGTAGCTCGGGATCTCGACTTCATAGAATCGGCCGCGTTTGTCCTGTCCGGCAATCGGCTTAATGCCATTTTAATCTCGTTTTCGCTACTAAGTCAGTGCTAGGTGGCTTGTCGCTCATACGGCCAGTATAGCCGAGCTAAGCAGTCACGGCTTGAGCGACTGCCCGAGTTGAGCGGCGATATCGCCGCGCTTCCTTTATGCCGGGAACATTACTTGTTGACTTTAGGCTCACCCTTCCCCTGGTCGCAGAATGCGGTGATCGCCTCGCGGAGAACCTGCTCAACTGAGCAATCGCGTATCGTCGCCTGCGCTTTGAGCCGTTTGCGTTCACGAACCGATAGCGCAATGGTGACAGTTTCGGCCGACTTGCGGCATTTGTCGCATAGCGGCAACTCATTTGGAGATGACCAGAACTGCTTGCCACAGCCCGTCCGGGAACGGCAACCAAACCATTAAATCACGGGTTTCAGGTTAGAGCCTAGGGACAAAACTGGTGTTGGCCTGATCGGCGAGGTTGGTTCAAGATGATGTCCTTTCGTGTTGGAGGCAAGAGCGGTTCACGGAGGGACGACCATGTCGAGCAAGCTTTTACCGGACGAGTTGTGGAACGAAATCGAGCAGTTGTTTCCGGAGTACGAGCCATCGCCGGATGGCGGTCGGCCACCAAAGGAGGCGCGGTTGGTGCTGACCGCCGTGGTGTTTGTGCTGAAGACAGGCATCGGCTGGAAGGACCTGCCCACCGAAGCCTTCGGCGTGTCCTACAAGACCTGCACGCGTCGGATCGACGAGTGGACGGAGCAGGGTATCTGGCAGCAGATCCACGAGTTGTTCCTGGCCAAGCTGCGTGGCGCGGACCTGCTGGATTGGTCGCGAGTGCTAGTCGATTGTGGTCTGGTGAAGGCCCCGCTGGGCGGGCCAAAACGGGCCCGAACCCGACGGACCGCGGCCGCCAGGGAAGTAAGCACTGCGTGCTGACCGACGCCGAGGGTGTACCGTTGGTGGTCCAGACCGTCGCGGCCAACCAACACGACGTCACCACGCTGTTGCCACTGGTCATCGACCTACCTGCCGTTGCTGGAAAGCCCGGGCGGCCGAAACGCAAACCCACCACGCTGCTCGCCGACAAGGGCTTCGATAGCCAGCCGCTGCGCGACATCCTGAAGTGGCTCGGCATCGAACCGCTGCTGCCCAAACGTGGCGAGGATGAAGGCGGACTGGGTGTCCAACGCTGGTTTGTCGAACGCACGATCAGTTGGCTCCACCAGTTCCGTCGCTTACGCATCCGCTGGGACCGAAAACCCGAAATCCATCAGGCCTTCCTTTCCCTCGCAGCCGCCATTATCTGCTACCGAATCTGGATCAGAGATTAGTTTTGTCTCTAGGCTCTTAGTGAGTACCGCCTAATTCGACACGACATGTGTGCAATCCGCTGTGTACAAAAAGAATACCACAGCCTGTTCGGCACTTCGCGAGCGCGGTTGTGCTTTGAATCCCTAGCCCTTTGCGTCGGCAGCATGGCAGCGTGCGTCCGAAATCTCGGTTCAGAATCGCAAATTCGAGAGATCGGCCGCATCGCCAGCGTGCGACAGAATCGTAGCTGATCGAAACTTGACCGTCGTCAGGCGGCGCGACGATATGTCTTGAGCAGCCCGCCGAGCCGAGACTCGCACTCAAGCTGCTCAACGCACTCAAACTCTGGCGGCGCGTCGGAATCGTCCGCACCAATCAGCCGATTGCCAATGCCTTGATGCGGTCGACAGTCGTGATAGTAGTCGACGAACTCGCCATCCCACACCGTCGTTCGGACCGGTGATATGCAGACGAACCTGGCGACCACGGATTGCCCAACACCACTTCTCAAAATAGCACTCGTGCGCATTGGTTCGAAGAGGGTTCTGTACTGGGAGCGCAATAAGGACGTCGCCACCGTCCAATCCAGTTTCACTCACCTGCCCAGGGGGGGTTAGCACCTCAGCGTCTCGCAACTTCGGGATAATCCTAACCCATTCCGTACTTCTTGCCGCATCGTATCGAAAGACCTCCTGCGATCTGTGCCCGCCAAGACTACTCATCTCAGCGCGGACTCGTTTGAGGGGGCTGCTTAAGCAAGTCGCTACATGATTTGAGATTGCCTGAATCGCTATTTCGCGACGATTTGCGGCTCCAGCCGAGATGATGCCGAAAGTCCTGGTTCGTTGGCGACTCGGCGACCAGCTGCTCCCAAATGGCGATGGCCTTCTGGCAGCTCGCCTCGGCTTCTTCGTGGCGCTCGACGGCACGCAGCACGTAGGTCAGGTTGTCGTGAGTTCCGGCGAGGTGCCAGCGATAGCCCTGATTGGTCGGCGACTCGGCGACCAGTTTCTCCCAGACGGCGATGGCCTTGCGGCAGCTCGCCTCGGCCTCGTCGTAGCGCTCAACGGCACGCAGCACATTGCCCAGGCTTCTGTGACTATCCGCGAGATGCCAGCGATAGAACTCGTTGGTTGGCGACCGGGTGACCAGTTTCTCCCAAATGGGAATGACCTCGCGGTAGCTCGCCTCGGCTTCCAGGTATTCTTTGCGCTCGGCGAGCAACTGTGCGAGCGCAGACAGCGCAAAGGCCAAGGGTTGGCTCTCGTCCCCAGACGCAGCGCGGCAAATGCGGATGGCCTCGCGAACCGTCTCCTCGGCCTCGCTGGGCTTTCCCGCCTTCCGCAGCACGATGGCCAAGCTCGCGAGTGCATCGCCATGTAAACCGCCGTAGTACCGGTCCCCCTTTGGAAAGTGACCTGCGGCGAGTTGTTTGAACGCAGCGGCGCCCTTTTCTAAGTGCGAGCGAGCTTCGTCGAATCGGCCGTCGGCTTCGGCAATCCAGCCTAGGAACCTGTGAATGTGGCCCGCACGCTCCAAGTGGTCTGGCTGAGAGGGGAATCCGCGGGCCAGCTCCTCGGTAAGCGCGAGAGCCCGCTCGAACAATAGTTCCCGCCAGTCATCCGTCTTGGACATATTTTCGGCCGCTTGGTAAACGTCTTTTACGAAAACCTCCGCGGCGGCTTGTTGGGCTTCGGCCTGCTTGCGCAGGGCCGTCTCCGCCTCACGCGCCTTTTTTTCCGCGACTAGGCGAGCATCGGCCAAGCGCTCGGCGCGTCTGGCACGGACTGCCTGCCAGGTGCTGAGCACCGTTCCGGCAAGCAGCGCCGCGGCTACCACGCTGATGGTCGCCAAGGCAGCGCGGTTGCGGCGGGCAAGCTTGCGGAACCGGTAACTCGCCGAGGGTGGGCACGCCTGGACCGGTTCGTCGTGCAAGTGGTGCAGGATATCCGCTGCAAAGGCGTTGGCCGTCTCGTAACGCCGATTGCGATCCTTCTCCAGCGCCTTCATCACGATCCAGTCCAGCTCTCCGCGCATCAGTCGCGTCAGGCGCACAGGCTCGATGTGCCGGTGTGCGGCGATCGCCGGCAAACTTTGGCTGCTGCTGATGCGCGCACTTGGCGTGAGAGGCTCCTGCTCGCGAATGATGCGGCGGATCTCGTCGAATCCAGCCTTCTGCAGTTGTTCGGTGCTCACAGGCGTCGTGCCGGTGAGCAGCTCGTAGAGCAGGACTCCCAAGGAATAGATGTCGCTTCGGGTATCGATGTCCACGCCACTGGCTTCCGCCTGCTCGGGACTCATGTAGAGAGGCGTGCCGATCATTTGGGCAAAGTTCGTGAAGAGCGTATTCTCCGTCAACTGTTGGCCCATCGCCTTGGCCACGCCAAAGTCGATCACCTTGACGACCGCCCTGCCGTCCTGGCGGGTGACAAGCACGTTGCTGGGCTTGATGTCCCGGTGAATGATCCCCTTGCCGTGCGCATGCTGGACCGCCTGACAGACAGACGCGAAAAGCTCCAGCCGCTCGCGAATCGGCAGATTCTGCTCGTCGCAATAGGCGGTGATCGGCACGCCGCGAACCAGTTCCATCGCAAAGTAGGGATGACCCGCGGGCGTCGCGCCCGCGTCAAGGACGCGGGCAATGCCCGGATGATCCATCACGGCAAGCGCCTGCCGCTCGGCCTCGAACCGTGCGATCACGTTGCGCGTATCCATGCCCGGCTTGATCAGCTTCAGGGCCACCTTGCGACGTACCGGCTGGGTCTGTTCGGCCATGAACACCACGCCCATGCCGCCTTCGCCAATCTGCTCCAGCAGCTTGTAGGGGCCGACGATCGAACCGACGTGTTCTGGGAGAGACTCGCCGATCGCGGCGGCCGTCAAGCCTGCCGGTGGTGACTCCAGGAAGCTGCCGGCTTGCTCCGAGGCCGCCAACAAGGATTCCACCTCGGCGCGGAGTGCTACGTCCGCCTGGCACACTTCGTCGAGGTAGCGCCCGCGGTCGTCGGGCGAGTCGATTTCCACCGCCCGCAGGAAGATTTCGTTCGCTTTCGGGTTCCAGTCAGCCATGGCGTTTCTTTGGGGGCGATGGGGCTCTACCCTCTAATGCGTCAGCCGCTGCGAGTTTGCACGCTATTTGTCGGATCGATGCTGCCTAAGCGCCGTCCAAACGTCGATACAACCAGGCCTTAGCCAGGGTCCAAAGCCGGTCCGCGGCCCGGCGGGTGACCCCGATGGCCTCGGCCGCCTCCTGGTGCGACAATCCGGCAAAAAACCTCAATTTGACGAGCAGTGCAGCCTGCGGCTCGTTGCGCTCGAGCTCGCTCAAAGCCTCGTCGATTGCCATTAACTCGAAGGACGGGCCATCGACGGCCAGCGAAAGCTCCTCGAAATCGAGCCGGTTTCCCGCCCCCCGCGCTTGAGCGTGCGCTGCTTGCGCGCTCGCTCAATCAGGATTCGCCGCATCGCTTCCGCCGCGGCCGCGAAAAAGTGACCTCGCCCATCCCATTTCTGGATGAGCTCCACGTCGACCAGTCGCAGGTAAACTTCGTGAACCAGCGCCGTTGCTTGAAGCGTCTGTCCCGGCTGCTCCTGGGCCAGACGCTGTGCGGCCAGCCGCCGCAGCTCGGCGTACACCAGCGGAAGAAGCCGGTCCGCGGCGCGAGGGTCGCCCTGTTGGATCGCGCATAGGATTTGAGTAACGTTATCCATCTTCAATGGACCGCCGGAACAGACTGACCTTAAGGCACCATTGTAAACCAGGACTCCGCCGGTTTCGTCTTTCTTGGAAGTCCCGCGCAAAGCGACGTTTCGCGCCTTCCAAACCTCTGAGCCCGGCGAGTGTGCCGCGGAGCCGGGCAGCACCTCAGGACGCCCGTCCAGTTCGTTCCTGGCGGCAATTCTCAAAAAAGTCGGTGCAAGGGGGAAGGCTTTCACGCATTGAATGGTAGCCGGTTGAATTTGCGGACGAGCCCGGCTGACGGCCCTGCACACAAGAACATTACCCTTTCATTCAATCGCAGATCGGTCGTCGACAGGCACAGAAGCATTTCCTTCTCGGTCCTGGCGAACGTCTCGTCTCTCAAAAAAGAAAGGACGGGGAAATCCTCGCGTAGTTGCTAGCCATGTTGAAGATCGCGTTTCGTCCGCTTGCCGCACGACTCCTCGCGCTGGGCTTTATTGCCTGCCTGGCTTTGTCGGGCATCCGCGCGCAGGCGGCTCCCCTCGTAGGAGCCTATTACTATCCGTGGTACGGACCGTACCCAGGCGGCCATAGCTGGACGCAGACGCTGCGCGAGAACCTGGCGCCGCAGCAGTCGCCCGCGCAGGGCTACTACAGCAGCCGCAGCAGCGCGGCCATCGAGTCGCAGATCGACGCCAGCCACCAGGCGAACATCAGCTTTTGGGCCACGAGCTGGTGGGGGTCAGGTTCGGCCGAAGATACGACGTTGCAGGACTACGTGTTGACCGATCCGCGCGCCGGCGAACTGAAATACGCGATCCACTACGAGTCCACCGGACGGCTGGGAAGCTTCAGCCGCCCCAACTACACGAACCTGATCCCCGACTTTCAATACCTGGCGCAGGACTATTTCAACAATCCCAATTACCTGCAAATCGACGGGCGCCCGGTCGTGTTCATGTATCTCACGCGGGCCTACTTCAACGGTCCGGGCGGACAGCAGGCGGTCGCGGACCTGCGCCAAGCGATGGAGCAGCAGTTCGGCGTCGATCCCTACTTGATCGGCGACGACGTGTTTCCCGGCCAGAACGACGCCCAGCGGGCGGGATTGTGGGACGCGATCACCGACTTCGACGTCTACGGAAGCGCGCTAGGAGGTCTTGGTTCGACGACGGCCGCCGTGACCGAGCTGGCCAGTCAATACCAGGCGGCCGCTCAAATGGCGCACGCGGACAATATCGGGTTCATTCCCACGGTCTCGCCGGGTTTCAACGACGCGGCGGTCCGCTCGGGCCACGCGGCCGCGCCGCGCTACGAGACCGATGTCCCTGGCTCGGCCGAGGGATCGTTGTTTGCCGACGAGCTCAATCGCGCCGCGCTGCCCAACCTCGATCCGGCGGCTGCAAATATCCTGATGGTTAACTCGTTCAACGAGTGGCACGAGGACACGCAAATCGAGCCCACGAACCTGGCCGCTCCGACCAGCGCCGACGACGCCTCGGGAACGTTGACGCAGGGATACTCGTACCCGGGATACGGCGATCTTTACCTCAACGAGCTGCGCACGGCCACCGTTCCGGAGCCGACAAGCAGTCAACTGTTATTGGCAGGTAGCTGTTTGATTGTGCTGGCCGTATTGCTGAGACAAGTGGCGGTTGGGCATCGGCATGTTTCTCGACAAAGAAAGGAAGGCTTCTAATGGACCTCGTCCTTGCTCATTCCGCCTTGCTAAAAGGCATGACCATCCCACCACGGAAGCCGGCTCTGCAGCCCTCACCGATTGCTCTGCGGCAAAGGCGCCGCGCTTTGGTCTGGCTGGCCTACACGTTTGCGTGCGTTTTCGCGTTACCTGCCTCCGCTGTCACGATCGATTGGGCACCCGTGGGCAATGCCGGCAATGCGGCCGATCCGAACACGTCCTCCCGCTACGGCGCCGTGGCCTACGACTACAACATCGATAAGTACGACGTCACGGTCGGTCAGTACACCGAGTTCCTCAACTCCGTCGCGAAGGCCGACCCGTACGGGCTCTACTACGGCAATATGGCCACGGACGCAGACATTGCGGGCATCGCCCAAAGCGGCTCCTCGGGAAGCTACACCTACAGCGTGATCGGCAACTCGGCCAATTTTCCGGTTACGTACGCGAGTTGGGGCAACGCGGTTCGGTTTGCCAACTGGCTGCAAAACGGCCAGCCAACAGGAGCGGAAGGCCCGGGCACGACCGAAACCGGCGCGTACACGCTCAACGGTATCACTAACGATATCTTGCTGCGGACCATCACACGCAACGCCGACGCCACGATCTTCCTTCCCAACGAGAACGAGTGGTACAAGGCAGCCTACTACGACCCGACGCTCAACAGCGGCGCGGGAGCTTACTATCAATATCCGTTTTCGAGCAACACGCTCCCGACTTCGGCGCCACCAGGCAGCACGCCCGACACAGGCAATTTTTATGGCAGCGACTACGCCGTAGCGGGCCCACCTTACCTGACCAATGTGGGGGCGTACACAGGCTCGGCCAGCCCCTATGGCGCGTTCGACATGGGAGGCGACGTGTGGCAGTGGACCGAAACCAGAAACGGGGATAATAAGGTCATGCGGGGTGGTTCGTATAGCTACGGCTCGAACACCTCGGCCTCCTCATGGCGGGATTCCTACAACCCGGGGGACGAGAGCTTCGGCATTGGGTTCCGCGTGGCCAGCGTCCCTGAGCCAGGCACGGCAGTGCTGGCCGGCGCTGGCGGGCTGGCCTTGCTGCTGGTTGTTCTGCGGCGAAGGCGCCGCGCGTTGGCGTTCCTGGGCTGCACGGCCCTGTGCGCGTTCGCTTCCCCCGCTTTGGCCGTCACGATCGATTGGGTGCCGGTGGGCAACGCCGGCTACGGCTCGGTCCCCTACAATTACAGCATCGACAAGTACGATGTCACGGTCGCCCAGTACACTGAGTTCCTGAACGCCGTGGCGGCCACCGATACGTACGGGCTGTACTACCCGCCGATGGGCACGGACCTCAACATTGCCGGTATTGCGCAGCGGCTCCTCGGGCAGCTACACCTACAGCGTGATCGGCAATTCGGCGAATCTGCCGATCACCTACGTGAGTTGGGTCGACGCGGCCCGCTTCTGCAACTGGCTGCAAAACGGCCAGCCAACCGGAGCCGAAGGCCCGGGCACTACGGAAACGGGTGCGTACGCCCTCAACGGAGCGAACACCGACCTTGCACTGCTCGAAGTCCAACGCAGTCCGTTCGCCACCGTCTACATCCCCAGCCAACATGAATGGGACAAGGCGGCGTACTACGACCCGGCCACGAGCTCGTATTACCAATACCCATTTTCCAGCAACACAGCGCCGACCTCCGCGCCTCCAGGCAGCACGCCCAACACTGCGAACTTCTTCAGCAATTCAACGGGCTTCTCCCTTACGGGCCCCTCGATGCCCTATGACCCCAATCAGAGCTATTTAACCGATGTGGGAGCGTACACGGGCTCAGCCAGCCCCTACGGCGCGTACGACATGGGAGGCGACGTCTTTCAATGGAACGAAGACGGCTTAGCTGCGCGTGGTGGCGCGTGGAACGGCACCTACGACACCCTGGCCCGCGGGTACTACACCTACACCTTATACCCGACGCAGGGGTACGACGAAATCGGGTTCCGCGTGGCAAGTGTCCCTGAGCCCGGCACGGCCGTGCTGGCCGGCGCTGGCGGGCTGACTCTGCTGCTGGTCGCATTGCGGCGAAGGCGCCCGCGCTGGTGTTGCTGGCCGGCGCGGCCATTTTTCGGCTCAGGGAATCTCTGAGACTGCCATTGGCCCAAGATCGCAACGTAACGGGTCGTGCTTCATTCGACCGGTTGGAGGTGCCGCAGCCAGCGCCTGGGGCCTTCCTATTTCGGTGGCGGCGAGCGTGGCTGCGTTCGGATCGTTCAAGCGCCGGCGGGGGCGGGGCCCCGGTCAGGAATCGATGGCCCCACCGTGATCATTCCTCCCGCCTTGCAAATCTCGTCCTCTCATGGGCGGGGCCGGCCACGGTCTTGTTGGCCGGCACACTGGCGCAGGCCGGGACCGCGGATCTGAACGTCATGACATTCAACATCAAGGAAGACGACGCCACGAATCAATTGTCCCCCAACAGTTGGGTCACGGACAAATCAGTAATCTTTACCGGCGATCGCCGCGACAAAGCCATCGACAAGATTACCAGCTACGCGCCGGACATCCTGGGAGAGCAGGAAGGGCTGCCCAACCAGGTCAATGACTTGAAGGCCGCTCTCCCCGGATACACGTATTACGGGCAAGGGCGCGGCGGCAACGGCAGTAACAGCGGCGAGACGAATGGCATTTTCTATTTGACCTCTCGTTTCACCGACCTAGGGCATGGAGACTTCTGGCTGAGCGATACTCCGACCGTGCCTGGGACGACGTTCTACGGAACCGGGACCGACACCAGCAATCCGCGCATGGTGTCCTGGATCAAGCTGAACGACAATCAAAGCCACCAGACGTATTTTACCGTCGACACGCACTGGTCGCTCGATTCGCTGGCCCGGGACGAGTCGGCCACGCTCATGCGCGACCAGATCAGCCAGCTCGCGGGCGGGCTGCCGGTGTTGGTGATCGGCGACTTCAACGCGGAACTCGAAAGTTCTAGCCTGCAGACGCTCGATGGCAGCATCGCCAGCGGCTTTAAGCTCACCGATGCCTATCGGAACGTATATCCCACGATCGGCGTCGACGAGTCGACGTCTCACCATTTTACCGGAGACCAGTATGGTGCTTCAATCGATCACATTTTTTACGACGCGTCGACATTCACGGCCACAGCCGCCCAGATCGTACACACGTCGTATAACGGGCTTTATCCCTCCGACCACTTCCCGGTCACTGCGACGTTGCAAGTCACCGTCGTGCCCGAGCCCGCATCGATCGTACTTGGGCTATCGGCCTTGTTGCTAATCACTCTGCGGCGACCGCATAGCCCTTGGAGTTTGCTCGGACGGCTCAAGACGTCCATGCGCTGTCGCAATGCAACTTTTGGAGGACGCCAGCTTGTGTCCGGGAGGCGCGTCATGATGACAGCGACCTCCCGCCTGCGTCGTGCTCTAAGTTTTGGACCCCTGTTGCCCTGCCGCTCTGTTACGGCCATAAGGGCATCGCTTGTGAATGGCAAAGTTCTGCTTCTCGTCGCGCTATTCGGCGTCGCTCTAAACGCCCCCTCAGCTACGGCAGGCATGGTCTCGTGGAATGTCGATTCGTCAGCATCCTACATTCAGGTCACGACTACCTTTCCCAACGACATCGTGACGCTCGTGCCCCAGGGGCCTGGAGCCGATCAAACAAACTACCAGGGAACAATCAGCGGTGACCTGTCGGGAGGCTCCATCTCGCTGACAAGCGCAGCGCTGAACGCTCTTGTAAATGGCACCTGGCAGCCGATTGTAGGCGGCCGTGACGGGTCGGCCGACGCTGACTACGGCTTCACGCTTGGCGGTCTTGCCAGTGGTACTGCCGCGTTTCGCAACATTCTGTTTGACGTTAGCGGTGGCCCTTCAACGATCGGTGGCACCGGTGATTTCGATGCCACCGGATATGTGCTGGGAATCACCGCAGGCGACCTCGACTATAACGCGGTCGTGCTTGGTGCTTCGCTGATGGGGACGACACCTCTGGCAGGGCAATCGGCACCCGATGCTTCGGCTATCGGCAATCTTTCAGTCTCCGGCATCACCGAAACCTTGACGCTGCCGATCAATGCCGCGTTTCCGCTCGACGTCAATGGTCTTGTGGGAACGGTCAGCCTCAGCGGCACAATCGTGGGCGTCCGCACGGTTCCTGAACCGGCGACGTTTGTCCTGCTCGGCTTGGCCGCGACAGTTGTCGCTCCGGTCGCTGTTCGTCGCTTTCGTAAGCGCATCGGCCGCTCTGCACAAATATGTTGCCACAGCCAGTTTGCCTCTAGTCGAGCGTAGTTGTGCCCTGATTCTCGAGCCATCAGTCGCAGCGTGCGTCCGAAATCTCGGTTCAGAATTGCCAATTCGAGACACCGGCGCGCACCGCCAGCGAGCGACAGAATCCCAACCGACCGAAGCCTGGCTGACTTCAGGCTGCACGGCGTTAGGTCTTGAGCAAACCGCCTAGGCGAGACTGACTCCGAAACTTTTCGCACCTCGGCCGGTCGCTGCAATATGCGCCTTCGGAAAGCGCGCTCACGCGAAGCGGTTCGAAAAGGCTTCCCTACGGGGAGGCGTTATAGCGTTATAGCACTGCGAGGCGATTCTCGGCTTACCCGCGAATGCGTCGCCCGCGCCGCAAGCGAGCCAGCGGCAGCAACACCGCGGCCGAACCGAACAGAGCGAGCGTCCCCGGCTCGGGAACCGCCACGGCGACGGTCCAGGGGGAGGAACCGAGATCGTTGGCCGGGTTCTGGCTGAAGTAAATCACCGGTCCGCTGTTCGTCGTGTAGCGACCAAAGTAGGAGTTAAGATCGGGTCGCCAATACATCTCTTCCGATGCGCCAACTGTGCTGGCGCCGAGCGAGAGGTACCCACCGAGCTGAATCGAAGTCGCATCAAAGGTAATCGTACCCGAGCCCAGGTAGTAGGACAGTGGACCGGAACCGGTGTAGCTAACCGACGCCGTTGTCGCGCCTCCCGGCGCCAGCGACTCGAGCGTGATCGCGTACGACAACGTGACGTTGATCGGGTTCGCCGGCGAACCAGAGGCTGCTCCGGCGGTATATGAGCCGAGAGGGTCGGCGCTCGATGCCGTGATGGTACCCAAAACTCGGTCCTGATTGCCGGGGTTAACCACATCAGCTTCGGCTGCCGGATAGTCGACGACGCTATAGGTGATCGTTTCTCCCAGCGCTACGAAAGGGTTGAGCACGGCGGCCAACACCGCGCATAAGGGAATTGCCACCTGGGTCAAGCGACCGAGCACGGGTGCCTTTGACATCGGATGTCCTCAACCGAATTGTGGTTTTACTTCATGAGCTGCTTTTTACTACGCGTTCAAGTTCCGCCTACCAGGACAAACGATATGACAGTAGGCAGGCGATCTGGCTGGCGTCAACGGTCGCGCAGTTCCTTACGAATAATTTATCCTTGGAGTGTAAAGACCGCTGTGTACAAAACGAATGCCACAGCGAGATCGGCGCTTGGTGAGCGTGGTTCTGCCGTGATTTTCGAGGGATTGGTGTCGGCAACATGACGGCGGCCGACGAAATTCTGTTTCGGAATTGCCAATTCGAAAGATCGGCGTGCATCACGAGCGCGTGACCGAACTCCATCAACTGAATTGAACGGCATCATGCCGCGCGACGATACTTATTTGGCAGCCCGCGGAGCCGAGCCAGCCGTCGAGTCTCCGCGCTCGCGCAGCTGTTAACTGGACGTCAAAAGTTTGGGCGTGCGGAAAAAGCGTCGCGCAGTTAATAGCCCAGCTTGACATTGCTGTTAACCCGAGAGCGCCGAGTTCGCAACAGTCTCATTCGGTTTTAGGGGGACCGGAAGAGACTCGAACTCAGCAAGTCTTTGTCAGACAAGCACTTCTCGAAAACACCGCCTTGTACAAATAGAATGCCACAGCCAGTTCGGCTCTTGGCGAGTGTGGTTTTGCGTGATTTTCCTGCCATTAGCGTCAGCAGAATGGCAGCGAGCTGCCAAATGTCAGTTCCGAATTGCCAATTCGACACCCCGGCGCGTATCGCAAGCGTGCGGCAGAATTTTAACTGATCGAGACTTGGCTGACGTTAGGCGGCGCGGCGATAGGTCTTGAGCAGGCCGCCGAGGCGCGACTCGCACTCAAGCTGGTCGACATCATCATTCACTGGCGGCCCGTCGGAGTCTTCGGCACCAATCAGCCGATTGCCAATTCCTTGATGCGGTCGGCAGTCGTGGTAGTAGTCGACGAACTCGCTGACGATGTGGTCGAAGTGCGCCAGGCCGAAGACAACCAATGACATCATACTGCAAGGCGGACCACGGGTCGGCTACTACTTTTGCCGCTTTGCCTCCCAATCACGGCTCACTACTTCGCCGTTGCGTTCACGCTCCGTGGTACCCTTGATCGTATCTCCGTCGACTTTGCCTTTGTACTTCGTTTCAAAGCTGTTGCCGTTGCGTTCGAAGACCGTTTTGAAGCTGACTTCGTTGTTTTTGAAAGTACCATCTTCGATGTCAAGCTTCACGCCGTCGCCGAAGGGTAACATCAGAGTTCCGGTCAGCTTTTCGTCCGTTTGTTTCAGGTCCAGTGAGAACTCGAATTCCTGGCCATTGCGTGAGAACGTCCAGGTCCATGTTCCGTTGGGGTCGGCAGCGCTCGCCGTCGCATTCGTCAACAAAAATGCGAAACAGACCGCGCCAAAAAGTTTCAGGGTGTTCGCATGTCGCATCATGATCGTGAATCCTCCGCGTTAATAGGAAACCCTCGCTCGTTACGGAATACCTTCCAACGCTGCTCTCCAGAAGACCGACCTCCGCTAGCATCTTTTACCGGCCGTCATCTTGCCGCGATAAATGCATCGAGTCAACAAAATTGCACGGACGGAGACAATTGGCTCCTGTCCGAATCATCAGCTCCTCTGCAGGAATTTGCATTTCTCAACGCGTCTTCAAGCATTAACACGGCCATCATGCGTCCTCAACGGCGGGCGACAGGATTTCTGCAACATAGTCGGGCTTTAAGCTACTCGCCACAGGGTCTCCGCTGCTGTCGAGTACTCGGGCGATGACGGGGAACTGGCCTTGTATCTTCGAATTGAACATGAAAGCACCGGTGCCGGCGACGCTCAACGCTGTCCGCTGGCGCACGCGCGCGGCTGACGGCCTGCATCACGTCGAAGGCCGCCGCCAGCCCCAGGCGGCCAGCCCGACGAGGCCAAGGGCGGCGAGGATGAGAGTGGGGGGTTCGGGTACGACCACGTTGTTCGCGATGTTCAGCGAAGGAGAATTAACGGTGTAGCCGTCGGGCAGGTCGAAGGCAATTTGACCGTTTTCGAGGCCGAAAGTGTTGAGCGCGTTGATTTCTCCGAACGAGCTGAGCAAGCCGTTATTGCCGCCGTGTGCGATGGAGGTGAGATTCATCTGGAGCACGAGCGTTTCGGGCGTGTTGAGCGAGACCAAGCTGGTGAGAATAATTTCGCCGTTGAGCGCGAAGACATCGTCGATGGATTCGCCGGCGCCGGCGGGAACGAAATTGGGTGGCGTCATGATGGGTATGGCCGTGTGTGAGACGCGATTGAGGAAACCGCCGTCGCCGACGGGATCGATGTCGGTGGCATGGCCGACTACGGCGGCGCCGGAGGTTGTACTCGGCGTGATGGTCAAATTGCCTAGCGCTTCGTTGAAACCGCTGATGACGAGTCGTCCGCTGACGGATTGTAAAGTCGCGTCGAGGTCGATGCCTTGATCGACGTAGGAGGTGTCGTGACCGTTTTCAAGGGAATCAAGATAATTAAAAGACTGATACACCTCGGCGTGGAAGGGTATGTGCGTCGTGACGGAGATCAGCCCGGAGCCGGGGCCGGTGAAGACGATGTCGTCGTAGATGGAAGTGAGGTTGGCATCGGACTGAGCGAAGATGCCGGTGTTGAGACCGGTGGCGTTTTGGGAGGCGATGATTTTCGAATGCAGCGATGAGGAGGCGGTGGCGATGCCTTCCATGTGCCCGCCGGAGCCGGAGTTGACGTTCGTCTGGAGCGTGACGGGCGAGAGGCTGTTGGACACGGGGGTGACGCCGGTCAAATTTACGGAATACATCGGCACGGCAAGCGCGGCGGCGGGGCACAACGCGATAGCAAAGACAAACGTGAGAAATACATGCTTGTTCATTTTCATTACCGCATCCGAACTTGTATGACACCGGCCAACAATCACTGATCGGAAATTTGATTCCAGGCGGGCCGGCGTCAGGGGCTTGGGGGGTGAGGGGTTAACTGATTGGACTTCCCCACGTATGGTCGGCGCAGGCGGGCAAGCAGGGACAATGCGCCCAAGGCCAGCAGCGACAGGCTCGTCGGCTCGGGAACGGACGTTGCGAAAACCGTCCCCGAGTTGGTCGTATAGCTCGCCAGCGGGTCGGCAGAGTTGATCGTGAACAGCGCGGTGTCGCCGGCGTCCACAAGTGCAAAGCTCGTTCCATTCTCAACACCGGCCGTGGTGACGAGCTCGCCCGTGACCGTCGCCATCGCGCCCTGCTCGAAACCGACGTGGACGAGGACCGACACATCGTGGCTTTGGGCGACTTGATTGATAGTTGTTCCATTACGATTGTAGCTGTAGACGTCTTGAACGACGAGCGACTGCGACGCGCCCAACCCAAAGTTGCTGTTTGTGAAATCCACCCGCGCCAGCACCGAGCCGGTGTAAAATCCCGGTTCGTAGAAATAAAACTCTCCCGCAGCCACAATCGAGTCGTCCACGTGCAGTGAAAGCAGGTAATCGGAGCCGGCCGGATTGGCCGTGTTAAAATAGACGGTGTCGGACCACATCACAGTGTCGCTCATATTAGCCGCCGCGACCCCGACGTTGAGCGGCACAGCGCTCACATTTTCAAGCCCCGAATCGCTGTGCGCTGAGAGGCTGGCGTGGAGCGCGCCGATCTCAGCGGTGTCGGTGACGGTTCCGTACGCCATTTGCGGCACGTTCACCACGTCGGGCCCGCCGTATTCCATCACCTGACCCACGGCGGATGCAAAGGTCGATCCGTTTATCGATTGTTGAACCAGCTTGCCGCTGTTGTACGAATGGGAATCACTATCGGGAGCCCCGTCGCCGCCCGCCGACGCCTGCGCACTGGCCCCATCGTATACGTAATACGGCGCCGCTGCCGCAGCACTGGAGACTGCGATCAGAAGAAATAACTGCCCGTGCAAAATGGATCGTATCATCTCACTCCCGAGGCCCCACATGGATAGGAAATTTGATTGCGCGAGCGCGTGGGTGGATGGACAGGGGTGAGGGGTTTGGGGAGAGGGGAAAGCTTCGGTGTTCATCTTCGCGCTCCAAGAAACTGCCCTGAACCGACATTTCCCATATGGGCTGAGCCTGGAATCGATCCGGGCTCGGTCTGGCCACGATTGTAGCAACGCGCCCCCCCTCCGCGTCTAGCGCGTACTGAATTCTTCTCCATTTTTTCGCGTACGGCTCCGGTTTCTGAGTTTCCACGGCTGGAATCATGGTCTCCAGCGTCGTTCGGCGGGCTGCGGCGCAGGGCATCCCCCGGGACAAGTCCTCGTTGGCCAGTTATCCGCTCCTACACTTGGATCCGACCAACAACCGCCGGCGGAATTGCCAGCCGCGCGATCCTGGCTAGAATCGCGGCGAACAAGTTCCGCGCGACCGCCACCTCGGCCAGTTGGAACGTCACGTACTTCGCGTGCCGCGCGTCATGTACAAAATGGTTGCCACAGCGAATTCGAGGGGCGATTCATGCCCATCTTCGGGCGATCACGCAGTCAGGGCGGGTCCGTCCGGCGAGCAACTCGGCCCTTTTTCGTGACGAGATTGCCAATTCGCCGAGCGTGCGCACACCAATTTTGTCAGGCCGAGACGCCTCGACGTGGGTCGTCACTACGCGGCTCGACGATAGGTCTTGAGTAGCCCACCGAGCCGAGAGTCGCATTCAAGCTGCTCGACGCTTTCAATCAGTGGCGGCCCGTCGGAGTCTTCGGCACCAATCAGCCGATTGCCAATTCCTTGATGCGGTCGGCAGTCGTGGTAGTAGTCGACGAACTCGCTGACGATGTGGTCGAAGTGCGCCAGGCCAAAAACGATGAAGTGGTTGAGGGCCTCGTGCTTCAGGCTTTGAATCCACCGCTCGATGAAGGCATTCAAGTTCGGCGCCCGAGGGCCGACCGGCTTCGCTTTGATGCCGCGCTTCTGGAAGATCCGGTCGAAGTCGGAAGTGTACTTGCCGTCGTGGTCACGAATGATGGTTTCACAACGCAAGTCCTGTCGCTCGGCATGAACCAGGAACGCATGCGCCTGCGCTGTCATCCAGGTGGAGTCCGGCTTAAAGGTCGCCGGCGTGGCAAATACGCGCCGTGTTGCCACATGAATAAACGCCATTGCAAAGACTTGCCGCGACCCCTGGAGCGTCCAGACATGCTGAAATCGGGAGGGGGTCACTGGCGGACGAAGTTTAGTGGATCTTTAAAGTCAAGATCCGACTCAGCGAGATTGACGCCCCGGAACGCAAACAGGCGTTCTCGCGCAAGAGCACCGAAGCCCTTGCCGCGATGATCTTCGGCAAAGACGTGCGAATCGTTGGCAACGGCAAGGAACGCTATCTCACCTGAGTAATTCCGGCTTGGCTAAAGTGTTGCTTCCGTCCGATGTAACGGCATTATTCGACGCCCTGCTTGTCATCATCGAGCGTGCCATCCTTCTCAGGTGAACAACCAAGAACCTTAACGGGCAGCAGCAGTTCCCCTTCGATTGGTTCCCCATCAATGGGAAGCAATCCGTCATCCGGGAGAATCTTGTCCCCCTCCCGCCAATTGAAAAAAGTCAACGCCCCTATGTAGGCTATCAGGTCGATCACGACCATGATGATTAGCCGACTTCCCGATTCCTCGGGGGTGGGAGGACGAAGCTCCGATGCTCGGCTTTGCTTCCAGTCGATCACTGGAAACTCAAAAGGGATGAAATAGGTGGCCAGCACCAGAATAATCGTGACACCGACAAGGAGCAAAGAAAGATCGGACAATCCCCGTCGCCTCATGGTTCACCTGTCGCTATTCAAGAGGTTGTCTGGTCTATATCAGGCAGGAGGCGACACTAGCTGAACGGCAATCGCCCGGAAGGTTGAAAGGAAACGCAGAGTAGCGTCAGAGTCGCGCTCAGGGACGCAAAAATACCATTCCAGGCCTGCGGGTGATGCGATACCACGAACGCAACGTTAAAGGCCAATACAAGTGCAGAGTACAGCAACAAACGTGACGTAAGAGATTTCGGAATGGACGAATAGAAATACTCAAGCGTGACGAGTACGCTGGTGCAGACGCACAGCAGTGTGCGCCACTGCACTTCTATGGCAGTGGCAGGTCGCAGTATGTAACTGATCTCGACTATTTCTTTGTTCGTGATCGGATTATGGCCCTTTGTACGAGATAGCGCAATCGGAAATTCACCGAGATTGCTCATTGCACAAACGGCAGCAACGCACGTAGTCAGCACCAAGAGTCTCTTGATGGTTAGCTGCTGAGAAGGACTGCGATTACTCATCGATGTTGTGTCCCTCGGGAAACTCAATTCGATAATTGATCCTGGCTTGGCGCGCGTGATGCATTCGCGGACCATCAGCCGATTTCCACGCAGATTAGCCAACCATATCACCCATATATGGTGGAATCAACAATCCATAGAACATACAATTTGTCGATTCGTACAAGCCAATTGAGGACAACCTGATGAAGCTCATCCTCGGCGTCGTGCTTTTGCTGTTGGCTTCAACCCAATTAGCGAAAGCAGCCGATACCTTCACCGGCCGCGTGGTCAAGGTTGTCGATGGTGAACGCTGACAGCGCTGGTCGACGGCAACCGCCAGGTCAAAATCCGGCTCGCGGAGATTGACGCCCCTGAGCGTCGACAAGCGTTCGGACGCGTGAGCACTGAAGCACTGGCCAGCATGGTGTTCGGCAAAGATGTCCGAATTGTCGACCACGGCAAAGACAGGTACGGGCGAACAATTGGTGACGTGTTCGTTGGAGAAACGAACGTCAACTAGGTGATGGTGGCACTAGGGCTCGCTTGGCAATATCGGCGCTACTCCAAGTCAGAACGCCTTGCGGAACTTGAACGCGAAGCCCGCGATGCTAGGCGTGGCTTGTGGTCTGATAAAGAGCCGATGCCGCCTTGGGAATTTCGAGCGCACGAGCGCGAGCGACGTAATCGCCGAAGCCAGGCCGTCGGATTGCCTCATCGACAAGCAAAAGGAGAACGACATGTTGACTGCAATTATGCTTTCTCTGCTTTGCGTTTCTCTCAGTCCGGAGAAGCTACAGCAGTATGCGGACTACAAGGCGGTCTACAAAATCGAGCGATCCAACCGTGCCAAAGCGCAACTGAAGGAGGCGAGAACAAATCTGGCACGTGCTCGTCGTTCTGGCGGAGACATATCCAGCCATGCCCAAAAGGTGAAGGAAGCGTCGCAGGCGCAAAAGGAAGCCGCGAGAATCTCCGGGATTCCGCAACTCATGTCGGAACCGAAAGTCGGCGATTTTGGAACGCTGCCGACTTCTATGGGAAAGAGCCAAATCCGCTGGAAGGTGCGAGAGAAACGAAAGGACTCGCTCGTAATCATCTCTCAAATCAACGCATTTGTCGCTCCGACGAATCAATTCGGAGAGCGCGCTGGCAACTTCTCCGCAAAGGATGTCGAGGTCGGCAGGCCAATGGTTGTCCGTTCAACGGAAGATACGAACGGATACTTTGTGAGCAATGGTCGCGCCTATGAAGTCATCGAGCTTGATAATTCTATGCCGGTGCTAGAAATCTTCGACGCCAAGCTGGCGGAAGAAATGCTTGCGAAAGAGGGGGCTAAGAAATAGACATTGACCTTCCCCACGATTCGTGGCGCGCGACAGAACTGGCATAATGCCGGTGAAAGGAGCGTGTCATGGGTCGTCGAGTGTATTCGCGTGAGTTCAAGGTGTCGGCGGTCAAGTTGGTGAACCAGCAGGGCTATACGGTCGTGGAGGCGGCCAAGAGCCTGGGCGTGGACGCCGCCTCGATCCGCAATTGGCTGAAGAAGTTCGGGCCGGAAGTGGGCGTCAGCGCGAGCGGTGACTCGGCTTTGCGGGCGGAACTGCGGCGGCTGCGCGAGGAGAACAAGCGGCTCCTCATGGAGCGTGAGATTTTAAAAAAAGCGACGGCCTTCTTCGCCAAGCACCAGCCCTGAGATTCGCGTTCATCAAGGATCACATGCGGGAGTTTCCGGTGAACGTGATGTGCCGAGTTTTGCAGGTAACCAGGAGCGGTTACTACGCCTGGCGGGAGCGTGCGCCGAGCGTAACCGCCGAGCGGCGGGCGAAGCTGACCGACCAGATCCGCCGCGTGCACGAGCGGAGCCGCGCGGTGTACGGCTCGCCGCGCGTGCATCGCGACCTGATCGCAGAAGACGTTCGCTGCTCGAAGAACACGGTGGCCAAGCTGATGCGTGCCGCCGGTCTGCGTTCGAAAATGCATCGCCGGTTCCGCGTCCGGACGACCGAAAGCCGTCACGCCCATCCGATCGCTCCGAACCGGCTGAATCGGGCGTTTTGCCAGCCGCAGCCCGATCGGGCCTGGGCGGCCGACATCACGTACGTCCGCACGGCCGAGGGCTGGCTGTACTTGGCGGTGGTGATCGACTTGTGTTCGCGGAAGATCGTGGGCTGGGCCACCAGCGATTCGCTGGCTGCGGACTTGTGCTTGCGGGCGCTGCGGTTGGCGATCGAGCAGCGGCGGCCGCAGAACGAGGTGTTGCATCACAGCGATCGGGGCGTGCAGTACGCCTGCGACGACTACCAGGGCTTGCTCACGCGGTATGGCCTGCAAGCCAGCATGAGTCGCCGTGGCAACTGCTACGACAATGCCGTCGCGGAAAGCTTCTTCGGCACGCTGAAGACGGAGCTGGTGTATCACGAACAGTACACGACTCAAGAGGTCGCTCGACAAAGCCTGTTTGAATACATCGAAGTGTTCTACAATCGTCGGCGGCGTCATTCGTCGCTGGGGCACTTGAGCCCGGTGGAGTACGAAGAAAGCCTCGCCAGCGGCGCCCCAGCCTTCCGGCGGACTCTGGCAGATACCGCTCTCCAAGCATCATCCGCCCACGAGCACCGCGACCGCGCAAGACCCGCGAAGGGTCTCGCGGGTCGCCAACCCAATACCCCAAACTCAAACCCAATGTCCAACAAATAACCCCACAGCGCGCCCACCAAACGTGGGTAGGTTCACATTCCAGGCCACGAGCCGCCGTTCGCTTGTCTGTTCAACTTTTCAGTTCCGCCTGACTTTGGGGCTCACGACCTCAATCTCTGAGTTACGGCCATTCAAAATCACAGTTTTTTCCTAGATTGTGTCAGGGATGCTTGTTGAGCGGACTATTTGTGTATAGCGCAAGTGGCCTGAGCACGCAAAGTATATGCGTCCGCCAGCGATGAAGCCGGTTTCACACCGCTGGCTCGCACAATGGCCTCGGCTATGTCCGATTCGATCGCACGAGCACTGATTTGAGAGTCGGATCTGCAGACAACGAAACGGCCAGCAGAGGGCCAAAGGAGACTCGGAATGAAACTTTTTACGATTGCACTTATGGGGCTGGTGGTGACGACGCTGGCGAGCACAGCGCAGGCGGTGATCTCCGTTCAGGGATTTGAATCAGGCACGGGGGACTGGGCCGGGACGATTAATCGGGTGAGTTCTCCGCTTTCCCCTGCTGGCGGCAGCTACTACGCGATCGCCAAGCAGGATGCTTACACGTACTTTGACCAGACACCGTCCACCGTCTGGACCGGGCCCTACACCCAGAGCATCGACGTCTACATCGACACCGCTGCCGGGATCGTCGGCGACAAGTGGAACCTCGATTTCGGCATCCGTAGAGCCTCGGACGGAACTTGGCTCGACGATACCGGCCTCGGTGCCGGAAAGGCCAGTGATGGGTGGTACGTGGACTATACGGGCAACGGTGGCTCCTATAATGTCCCCCTTGGCAGTGGTACGAAGATCGACACCTCCGGATGGTACACTATCGGGGTCGTTTGGACGGCTGGAAGCAGTTTCCTCAACCGCCATGTCTTTGTGGAACCTCTCAATGGCGCGGAGATCTACTCCTATGACAACACCAAGACTTACCAGGGTCTGGCCCTCGACCCCGCCCACCAGCCGGGCGGCCCCGATTATGCTTGGTTCAGCCAACTTACCATGAGCGATGGCTTGGCGGTCGATAATGCGACCTTGATTACGTCCTCGGTCCCCGAACCCGCCAGCGTCATCGTCTGGTCGCTGCTAGGTCTGACGATCGGTGGTGCAGGCTGGTGGCGACGACACAAGCGTGCAGCCTAGCTTTCCATCACGCGAACTTACAATCACGCACCGAGGGCCGGGGCGGGGTTGTTCCGCTCTGGTGCTCTTGATGCGCCGCTCGGCCTCGCCAGTATGGGTCTCGCACGACGAAAGGCCGCCTCGTACAAAAAAGAATGCCACGGCCAGTTCGGCTCCAGGAGAGCGTGGTTGTGCCGCGTTTCTCGAGCCATTGGCGCGGCAACATGGTGGCGGCCGGCCGAGAATCCGGTTCAGAATTGCCAATTCGAGAGATCGGCCGCATCGCCAGCTTGCGGCAGAATCACAACTGATCGAAACTTGCCTGACGTCAGGCGGCGTGGCCATAGGCCTTGAGCAGCCCGCCGAGCCAAGATTCACACTCAAGCTGCTCGATGCCTTCAATCAGTGGCGGCCCGTCAGAATCGTCGGCACCGATCAGGCAAGTGCCAATTTCTTGATGGCGATGCACTTCTCGATATCGCTCACACGCGCATTGGTTCAAAAAGCGGTCTTTACGGGGAGGCGCCGTGGCAACCAACGGCTACCACCAGGTTAAGGTTGGCACGATTGGTACACGGACGTAAGCCGTCATAGGTGCAACCAGCTCATTCGGAACCGATTGCGCAGAGCCCAGCACTTCGCCGTGAGCCTCTTCTCGCGTCAGACTCTACGCAATCGATCCCACACGAATCTGGTCGCCGCGCGAGCAATTTGGGTGGCGCAACTAGCCGATGACCAGGATGCGGGGCGCACTATTCCTGGCATTGCTGAGGAAAGGCGACCCCTATGAGATGGATCTGGGTGTTTGGCTCTCTAGCTGTTTCTCTCTCGTTCGGCAGCGTGGCAATCGCCGCCAACGAGTTTAGCGCCTATTACGCGGACTCCGGATCAAGCGAACCCGCGACAACTGACAATGCCGGCTCGGCGTCAACGCTGTGCGATCCGCTCAACTGTCCCTCGTTCGGCTGCGATGAAGAATGCCACGACTGTTGTGATTGTTTCAACGGTCGCCAACGCATTTTCGGCCTACTCCCCAGCGACCACTGCTTCGATAGCTTCATTAGCCCGCTCTCCAATCCGTTCTACTTTGAGGATCCACGTTCTTTGACGGAAGTGCGCGGGATCTTCATTGATAATAGCCTGCCCGCGAGCATTGGCGGTGGCGACTTTCAACTCTACGCGGGCCAGATTCGCGGACGCGTCACCGAGCGGGTCAGCATCATCGTTCCGCGGCTTGGATTCTTGAACGCAAATCAAGCCGGTGGAGGCGCGCCGAACGGTTTTCTCGCAGCTCCCGTTGGTTTCAAATACAACTTCATCCGCGATGCGGAACGACAACTGCTTGTCAGTGGCGGTTTGACGTACTTCATCAAAGGCTCGGGAAATGTGTTCTCGAATTTCGGCGATGGTGATTTCCATCTATTTCTCACGGCAGGCAAGCAGATTTTCGATCGCGGCCATTGGCTCAGTGCCACGGGCTTCCGCCTGCCCGCCAACTCAAACTGGGGTACCCAGATGTGGTACTGGTCGAACCAGTGGGACTACGAAGTCACCGATGGCATCTACGGGTTGGTGGGCATCAACTGGTACCACTGGATGCGTAGCTCAGGGTTGAATCTCAATGGTGATCTCACCGGACTCGATATCATGAACCTGCCTGCTGGCAGTGCGGCCGGAAACAACGTTGTTACGGGCGTGGTGGGTGCGAGGTGGAAGCCGAGTCGACATTGCGAGGTCGGTGCCGGCTACGAGTTCCCCATGACTGCTCGAACCGATATCCTGCGAAATCGACTATACGTCGACGTGATCTTCCGATACTGATGGCAGTACCCCCGCTGGTTCACCGGGCTTCGTGAGGCAGCGGGGGTTTTCTTAGGTTGAGCCAGCGCAAAAAAACACCCGCATGGCGCGGGGCAGCAACGCATGCGGGCATACCGGTTGCCAATGGTGCACCGGTGAATCCTTATCGTCCAGATCCGAGATAGATTATAAGCCTTTTTTGCGCGGCGGCGCACAAATCCCAGGGGCCGCTGCGGGATAACTAGCGACAGGCGCGGCGAGCATAGGCCAACATGCCAAGGACCTGTCATGTACAAAATGTATGCCACAATGATTTTGGTGCTCGGCGAGCGAAGTTGTGCCGCGACTATCGACCCATTGACGCTGGCAGAATGGCCGAGTGTTGCCGAGATTTTGTTTCAGAATTGCCAATTGGACAAACGGGCGCGCATCGCCAGCCTGAACGGAACTGCGCCACCGGGACACGACTTCACGCGGCTCGGCGATAGGTCTTCAGCAGGCCGCCGAGGCGAGACTCACTTCAAAACTGTTCACAACACAGCAAGTGGCGGCAGCATGCGCCTTCGGAAAAAGTACACTCGCACGAATTCGTTCGACAAGGGTTCTTTACTGGGAGGACACTTCCCGGAATAGGAAGTGCACCCTACCAGCTACTCGGTAGAGTCCGCCCTACGTTACCCCATGCGTCGACGAAGAACGAAGGACGCCTATTCGCCGGCGCCGCGTTCAAACGCTCATTGACGTTCGATTGCGATCGGTAGGGCGAGAAGGTTGTCGCAGCACGGGCACGGGCAGGGATTTGCGGCGCAAATTGATTCCTCTGTCCTTGGGACGCAACTTGTTGCGCCTGACTCCGCCTGAAGGCTAACTGCCTCTGGTCGAGGTTCGCCCTCTTTTTAATGATCCGCAGGACCTCTTGATGCAGTTGAGCTGAAGTCATCTGAGCCAAGTTTGGCAGATCCCTCAGCACTTCGGCCCGTTTCCGATCAGACATCACCGACACATACTCGGCCATCCATGCGCGAGCTTCGCGCGCCTCCTGGCTATCGATGATGTGCAACTTAGTCTCCAGGTCGGCTAGCACTAACGCTAATTCGTCGGCTTCCATCTCCGCCACGCGCTCTCGAAACTCCTCGCGCATCTCATCCACCTGCTCGCGGGTATAGACCCGCTGGTTCATGAGCCATTCGTTAACTTCAAACATTGCGCACCGCCACGAGGCGCCCTCGAGAATCTTCGCTCGGGCGGCTTCATCCTCCGCGGGCGTTTGTGCAATCGCGCGCCACGGTTCAGCCAGAAAGCCAATCGTCAACCCAAGCATTGCCACAGCGAAGCATCGCCCGATCATCCTACGCTCTCCGATATATTTGCCGACTCGTTAGGCCGGGGTCAATTCTACGTCGGAACTGTGGCCACGCCAACTTATTGCGGTCGTTCGAGAACGGGTGGGGAGGGTCAAATCTCTGCGACCATGCGTCCGGGAACGGCAACCAAACCATTAAATCACGGGTTTCAGGTTAGTGAGTACCGCCTAATTCGACACGACATGTGTGCAATCCGCTGTGTACAAAAAGAATACCACAGCCTGTTCGGCACTTCGCGAGCGTGGTTGTGCTTTGAATCCCTAGCCCTTTGCGTCGGCAGCATGGCAGCGTGCGTCCGAAATCTCGGTTCAGAATTGCCCATTCGAGAGATCGGCCGCATCGCCAGCGTGCGGCAGAATCACATCAACCGAGATTCGGCTGGCTTCAAGCGGCACGACGATAGGTCTTGAGCAGCCCACCGAGTCGAGATTCGCACGCAAGCTGCTCGACATCATCAATCAATGGCGGCCCGTCCGAATCGTCGGCACCGATCAGGCAAGTGCCAATTCCTTGATGGCGATGCAGTTCTCGAAATCGCGCTCGCGCGCATTGGTTCGAAGAGGGTTCTTTACGGGGAGCGCTTTACGAATAAATCCACACCCGCCGTCGCCAGTCGTCTCCTCCTGGCCGGCGGGTTTTCATTCACATTCGACAAACTGAACGGTAGCTGCCAGAAAATGGCCGCGAAGATGTACGCCAGGGGAACGGAAGGATGCCAAAAGCATCGCGCCGAGATTATCGAGCACCTACGGACCTCATACAAAGAAACGAGTACGGCGGAAGTCTGGGCGGCGGTGGCCAACTCGGTAACGACCGGCCTAGCGTTCAAGCTTAACCCGCTGGACCCGTTCGGTTCGCTGGTCGACGAGGCAATACGCCGGGCGGAAGCGTCGGACGTTCTTTGACAATTCGGCGAGCCGTGGACTGGCAATCTGCGGCTCTATACTTTTATCGCTTTGCCCATCGCGCTTTACGCAGTCGCATGAGCATGAGGGTCGCGAAGCCGAAAGCAGCCAGCACCACTGTGCCCGGTTCGGGGACGGACACCGTTTCCACGCGGAAGCCGATGAGCTGGTTGCGGAACGTCGGCACATTGCCGTTACGGAAGCCGGAGGACATGTAGATCGAGTTGGCATCCCACGAACCGCCGCGCGTCCCTCGTTGGGTGCCGCTAATAATCGCGTCGTTCCATTGAGATACGTTCCCGCCCATGTCGAAGGCGCCATAGGGGCTGGCGGAGGCGGCGTACGCACCCACGTCAGTCAAGTAGTTCTGGCTGGGATCGAGGGTGCCCGAGCCGGTGACGGCGTATCCACCTGGTCCGACAAAGTTCCCGCTGTTCGGTGTGGTGCCCGGCGGTGCGGAGGTAGGCACGGTATTGTTGGAGAACGGATACTGAAAATACGTGGCGGTGTTGGGATTATAGTAGGCGGCCTTATACCACTCGTTTTCGGTGGGGATGACGTAGGTCGCGCCGAGGTTGCGCCCGACGGCGTTGAGGGCCGCGTCGGTCATCGCACCATTGAGCGTGTACGAGCCGGTCTCCGTGGTGCCTGGCCCTTCCGAGCCGGTCGGCTGCCCGTTTTCCATCCAATTGGCGAACCGCGCTGCGTTGCCCCAACTGACGTAGGTGATCGGATGGTCGGCTGAGCCGATCACGCTGTAGCTGTAGCTGCCTGACGAGCCGCTGCGCGCGATACCTGCCACCGTAAGGTCGGTGCTCATCGTCGTCACGTAAAGGTCGTAGGGATCGCTGCTCTGGGCCACGGCGTTCAGGAAGGCCGTGTACTGGCCGACCGTAACGTCGTACTTGGCGATCGTGTAGCTGTAGTCAACTTCGCCGTATCCGGTCACGTCGGGCGAGTTGCCTGGGTCGCCGACGGGCACCCAATCGATCGTGACGGCGTGGGCGGGAGACAGCGCGGCGAGCATCGCCGCAGCGGCGAGGAGGTGGCAAGCGCATCGAAAGTTCATGAGCAAGAAGCCCCTGAAAAAACGACGGGAACATAACTTATACAACGTTATAGGCCGCTGCCACTATTTCCCTGACAAGACAAACCTGACAGAAGTTCCCTTGCTTATCCGAAAGCTTTTTGTCGGAGCAAAACCAGGACCACATTTCAATTGTCCAGCAAACCACGTAATGTTGCTGGTCAGTCGCGCCGGCTTCGTTTCTCGCGTTCTATCGCGCGATACTCCCAAGGCGGCGCCGGCTCGTTATCTCTCCACAAGCCGCGCCTAGCATCGCGGGCTTCGCGTTCAAGTTCCGCAAGGCGTTCTGACTTGGAGTAGCGTCGATATTGCCAAGCGAGCCCTAGAGCCACCGTCGCATAGTTGACGTTAGTGTCGCCAATAAAAACGTCGCCAATCGTCCGCCCGTACTTGTCTTTGCCGTGGTCGACGATGCGAACGTCTTTGGCAAACACCATGTTGGCCGGTGCTTCAGTGCTCACGCGTCCGAACGCCTGTCGACGTTCCGGGGCGTCAATCTCGCTCAAGCGGATTTTGACCTGCCGGTTGCCGTCGACCAGTAGGGTTATCGTGTCTCCGTCGATGACTTTGACCACTCGGCCGGTGAAGGTGTCGGCGGCGCTGGCAACAGTCGCCAAAAGCAGCAGGACGGCGGCGAGGATGGTTTTTGCTTGCATGGGGGCAGAATAGGCCACCCGCCAGCGCGATGCAAGGAAAGCGGCCCGCACAGTATTGCGCATGTCGCGTTCAAACGGCACCGCGTGAAATCTGAGCCGCGTAGCGCGGGCGTGCGTTAGAAAGTTTGGGCTATTACCGATCGTGCTCGAACGTCGCTACGAAGTACATCGTATCGAGGTGCGAAATCAAGGTGCTGACGGTGAGTTCCTTCGTGGCGTTCGTGTCGTCGTCGAGCCAAGGGAGATCGGGAAGGCGGAGAATCAATCCGGTCAGCTGCTCCAAAGTCATGCGCGGCCGTTCGACAGTATAGATGTCGCTAATGTCGGCCGCCTGTTGCGTAGTCACGCTCAAACCGAACAGCGGCAAAACATGCTGAACTTCGGTGGCAACAATCATCCGCGTAAGCATTCCGACATTGTCACTGGACGTGACAAGTGGCGAAAATGCGAAAATTGCACCCTTACGAAACTTTCACGATTGGAGGCTGCCTAGCCGGAGATACGCCGCACTATTTCCGCTTGAGCTTCGGGCCACTCTAGCGGCTCGATTTCGGCTCACCTTTCCCATGGTCGCAGAAAGCCGCGATCGCATCCCGGAGTACTTGCTCTACCGTACAATCGCGAATCGTCGCCTGCGCTTTGAGTCGCTTGCGTTCGGCAACTGATAGTTGAATCGTGACTGGCTCCGCAGACGCGCGGCATCCCTCGCACAATGGCAACTCATTGGGACCGGAGAAGTATTTTTTTCCGCAACTTGCGCATCGGTAGTGTTGCCGGCGGGGGGATTTCATCGGGAAGGTATCCGGGGCGTGAGGGGGCGGGACGCGGCAAGTATAGCGTGCCGGGATGCTTCGACGATAGAAATCCCAAAAAACCATCGCGCGCCGAAGGCGCAGCCTTCGGCGGGAACAAAAGGAAAAGGGTAAAAGAGAAAAAGGATAAAGTGCTACTCGAACCGTTTTCGTAGCAACCACATCAACCCACACGCGACAATCGCCAGCACTCCTGTACCTGGCTCAGGGACGGTTGCCACGCGGAACCCGATGTAGAAGGACTCGTCCGCCGGCCTTTCGGCGTACCGGTCCGAGGACGCCAGGGAGTGCGGGTAGAACCACGAACCCCCGCGCAGACCCCGAAAATACGAACCGTCAATCAAGGCTTCGTTCCATTGCCAGACGTTGCCTCCCATGTCGAACGCGCCGTAGGGGCTGCCCGAGGCGGTGTACGCTCCCACATCAGTTAGATAGTTCTGGTTGGGGTCATAGCTCGTGGGCCCCGTAACGGCGAAGCCGGTCGCGAAGTCATAAAAATTGCCTGTGTTGGGCGTGCTGCCTGGAGGCGCCGATGTCGGCACCGTGTTGCTGGAAAACGGGTACTGGTTGTACGAATTGCTACCCGGATCGTAGTAAGCCGCCTTGTACCACTCGTCTTCGCTGGGGATGAAGACCGTGGCGTCGGCGTTGCGTGTGACCGCGTTTAGTTCGGTGTAGGTAACCGCCCCGTTGAGGGTGTACGCACCGGTTTCCGTGGTACCCGCGTCTTCGGTCCCGGTCGGCTGCGCGTTTTGTAGCCAGTTGGAAAAGCGGGCCGCGTCGCCCCAACTGACATAGGTGATCGGTAGATTCGCCGAAGAACCGATGATGCTGTACGTATAGCTGCCCAAGGAGCCATTGCGTGCTATGCCGGCGATGTTGAGGTCCGTGGCCATCAAAGTGTTGTAGAGGCCGTAGGGGTCCGTCTTCGCCACCGCATTTAAGAAGTCGGTGTATTGGCCGACCGTGACGTCGTACGTGCCAATGTTGTACTCGTAGCCTATAGCGCCGTAGCCCGTGAAGTCGGGGGCATTGCCAGGGTTGCCCACTGGCGACCAATCAATCGTGACGGCCGTGGCCGACGACACCACGCAAAACCACAGGACGAGTGATATTCCAAGCGCGCGCATTGCGTACTCTCCGAAGGTAGGGATTTGAACCAGAACACCGAGAAAGCAGCCCAGGTTGCGGGCCGCTTAAGGTTGAGAGGCTAGGAGGTTAGCTGTTCTCTGGTTCGATGGCGCGGGCATGCGGGTCCGATACGAGGGAGTGTAATCACCCCAATCGCTGGGTGCAATGAAGAGCCCGTGCACTCTGAGGGGTCGCGTCCGTCCGTCTCAACTGGCATTATTGCCAGTTGGCGACGATCAGCCCGAACGCGAAATCTTGATCCGGTAATTACCGGATTGCTTTTCAAAATGACCGTAATTCCCCGCGAAAACGCGATGCGATATGAAACGCGTTGAAATGCGTTCTGGACGTGATAAAATCGCGTTTGCTTCGGAGAAAACAGGTATTTTCGGTAGTGTACAGGTGTCCTTCCCGTAAAAAAATGATTGCCGTCGATCGGATCGACGGATTGCGGATGGATCTGCAAGGGGGGCGATCGCAGAATCTCCGAATCAGTAGGCGACGGAAGCCGGTCGCGGCACCGAGGAATGGCACGATGTGGAGTGGAGCGGAAGACTTCGAGCAAACCGCGCAGCAGCAATGCGAGCCGCCGGCCCGCGATCGCGAACGTAGCCGCGCTACGCTGCCCGGCGCGAGTACGACTTCAACAGCCCACCGAGCCGCTCGTGGCAGTCGATCTCGTCGAGCAGGGGCACACCCTCGTCAGGCGGACTGCGTGGACAAAGCAATGCATTGTCGATGCCGACACCCTGGTGCGGCCGCTCGGTGTGGTAGTGCTTGACGTACTGCTCCACGAGGTAATTCAAGTGAGCTTCGCCCAGCACGATGAAATAATTCAAACATTCGTGCTTGATCGATTGGATCCAACGCTCCACAAAGGCATTCAAGTTGGGCGACATGGGCCGCAGCCGGCGGACGCGGATGCCATAGGATTGAATCGCCTCATCGAACACGCGGGTGAATTTTGTGTCACTGTCGTGGAACAGCAAGTCGGCACGCTCGCCGGTCAATCGCAGGTGTTCGCAGAAGCGGTCGGCCTGGTTCACCACCCAGGCCGCATTGGGATGGGCGGTGGCCGGCGAGATGAAAACTCGTCGGCTGGCGACGTGCAGGAAAACCAGGACGAAGTAATCGCGCAAACCCTTGGGTGTCCAGATGCGCTTGCTGAAGAAATCGCACTGCCAGAGCGTCTGAGCGTGGATATGGATGAACTCGTCCCAGGTTGATTCGCCGCGCTTGGGTCCAGGATCGAGCCCGTGCTCGTGCATGATGTTGACCACCGTTTGCCGGGAGATTTTCCGGGAGGTCAGTTTCCGCAATTCCCCCAGCACGCGGGTGTAGCCCCAACCGGTTTGGCGCGCGATGAGCAGGACCAACTCGCGAATCGGCAGCGGCAGCTTGGGCCGGCCCAGTTTGCTGGCGGGTTTGGTCTTCCGTGCACTTCGCAGCCAGCGGGCAAACGTGTCCGGCTTGACGATCGTGATCAGGCCTTTGATCGCCGGACCGAGCGGCCTGCCCAATTTGACCAGCCGGCGCCGTTCTGCGGGCGTGGTCACGATGCGCTGCGGCAATCGCGCCCGCAGGATTTCGTTCTCGGCCTTGAGAAACTGGACGTACTTGGCGAGTTGGCGGTCCGTGGCTTGGGCCAGGAGAACCATCAGGGCCTGGTAAGGCTTCAACATCCCTGTAGAATCCGCAAGTCGTTGTCAGGTTGGAGGAAGGATACATTTTTGTACATGGTAGACCGGCAAATAACCAGCAGGATGAAGCTCTCAAAGTCGCGCGCGGCTGTTAACTGGAGCGTCAAAAGTTTGGGCGTGCGGAAAAAGAGTCGCGCAGTTAATAGCCCAGCTTGACATTGCTGTTAACCCGATAGCGCCGAGTTCGAAAGGGTTCCTTTCGGTTTGAGGGAGACCGAAAGAGACTCGAACTCAGCAAGTCCGTTCCGGACAAGCACTTCTCGAAAACACTCTCGCGCGTACAGGTTCGAAGAGGGTTCTTTCCGGGGAGATCTCAAGATCATTGAGAAACAATGGCGGGCCGACGCGGTCCGGGATTTTGATCTCTGTCGCCAGCACGAACTCCAGAAGCTGGCCCTGATCGAACAGGAAGGGATCCGCAATCAGTACGGCGATCCGCGCTTCCTGGCCCTTGTAAATCAGTGCATCGCCACGCGTCGTGCGCGTACTTGGTCTCGATCTCGCCCCGGCTTCCATGGAGTCCGGCAGCCATGCCCGTTCCAACGTCACCTTTGAAGAACGTCGATCACAAGTCGTTGCGCTTATCGCCAGCCTTGAACAGCGGCCCGCAATTGGCCCAGTTGGAGCGACTCTTAGCCTCGACCAGCCCGGGGATGTTCGCCCAGCTGGTGACTGAGGGAGCTTGGCGTCCGGCCCGGCACCTCGCCTATCTGGATACAGCCATTGCGCAGTTGATCGATGCGGCCGCGGCCGGTAAGCAGGAAGGCCTGGTCGTGTCGATGCCACCCCAGCATGGCAAGAG
>CAVTBU010000003.1:0-85634 GCA_963733035.1 Pirellulales bacterium | reverse complement strand
CATTTTGCCACGACGTTATCATTCTCGTCGTCGGGAGTGGCTTGCGCGATGGCCCGCATTTCTGGCAACACGGACATGAACACATCGAGGAGCCGCGGATCGAAATGCTTGCCGCGACCATCCTGCATTATCTGGATGACCTTCTCTTCGGGCATTTCCCTGCGGTAGACCCGATCATGGGTCAAGGCGTCATAGACGTCGACGATCGCGACAATCCGCGCCGCTTCTGGTATCGCTTCGCCGCTCAGCCCCGTGGGGTAGCCGGTCCCGTCCCAACGCTCGTGGTGGTACATCGCGATTTCATGTGCCATCCGCAGCACGGGCGACGTGGATCCCGCGAGCATCTTGGCGCCTAAAATCGTATGCTCGCGCAACGTCTGGACTTCCTGATCGGTCAATTCGCTGGGTTTGCGCAAGATCGCGTCGGGAATGCCAATCTTACCCACATCATGCATGGGTGCCGCCAACCGAATCTGATTCACGCGTTGGGCGTCCCAGCCGGCGGTCGCGGCCAGTAGTTCGCTGCACAGTCCCGTGCGGCGGATATGCGAGCCGGTCTCCTCGTCACGGCACAGCGATGCCCTGACCAAACGATAGATCGTTTCCTCCTGTGCGCTATGCACGGCGCGCATCTGTTCCTGCACCATGTTCTCCAACTCGCGAACGGTGCGGTTGGCCTTTTGAGCTAGATTCCACTTCACAACCAGCGCCGAGGTGAGCTGCCGGACCTCGATGATGTCGAACGGTTTCTTGAGGATCAACAGATTGTCCTTCTCGCCGAGTTCGTCAATCATCTCGTGCCACGAATAGTCGGAATAGGCGGTGCAAATTACGATTTGGATGCGGCTGTCAACTTCCCAAATTCTTCGCACTGTCTCCACACCATTCCAACCCGGCGGCATGCGCACGTCGACGAATGCCAGGGCAAACGGACGGTCCTGCGCAACACTTTGCTGCACAAGCGCCAGCCCTTCTTCCCCTTGTCGGGCCGACGTGAGGTCGAAGTCCACGCGGGCAGATTTGTGCGTGCCGTCGTCGTCAAACAAGGCAGCCGCCGCATCTTCCACGGCCTCGGTCAACCGGCCGTCGGCCATGAGGATCTTGCGAAAATCGGCGTGAATCGACTCGTTGTCGTCGATGACTAGAATTCGGCGGTTTTCTTGACTCACGATGGCGCCCTCTTTTGAAAATCTACCCCAAAGGGGCCAGTGGTGCGTCGGGTGCCCCAAAACCACCGAAATCCGGCCCTTGCCCGACAACCGGCGGAAGGTTGTCACGCAGCAAGAATTCCCACGTGTTGCCCACGAGCGACTGAAGACTTGCAAGCTGTGCAATCGACAGCTGCCCAGACTCGACCGTCGAACGCCGGCTTTCTTGCAGTATTTGTGCCGCCAATTCGGCCAAACGCTCCGCACAACGAGTCAGGCGGGCGGGTTCAACCTGGCCGAATAGACATAAACCGCCAGCCGCGTTCACGTTCGTCTGCACGACGGAGCGTTTGGACCAATAGTGCAATAGGCTGCCACGACTGACGATGCCAAGCGGGCGTCCGTCGCGCAGCACAAAGACGAAGTTTACGCCCGGGCGCTCAAGCGAGGCGACAACTGCGGAAGCGGGGGAGTCGAACGCGTGGGTCTCAAACTCCTCACTCATGATATTCTCGACGGGCTCCTGCAATTGTTTGCCGGTCGGCACCAGACCCAGCAAATCCTGTTCTGCCAGAACACCGACCAGTTGACCCTCTGCATTCACGACAGGGACCGCACCCATTGGAGAATGCACCAATAACTGCAAGGCGTCGGCCACGGTTGCAGACGATCGCAGGGCGACAAACGTCGTGCTCATCAATTCGGCCAGTGGGACTTCAGCCCACAGATTGTGGGCCTGACTGCCCGCCGTGCCTACGGTCGAATTGGCACAGACACGATTGCGTCCAGCGGACTTAGCCAGGATTAGCGCCTGGTCTGCGCGATCGATCAGGAGTTCGGGAGTGCCATCCTCGGCCGACCGTTCGGCAACTCCGATGCTGACCGTCACCCGCAGCTGGCGATTGCCCAGCAGGAACGGAGTCGCATCGATGGCCCGGCGGGCTCTTTCGGCCCAAGCGACTGCGTCCTGTTCGGACGTTTGGGGCAACAGCACGCAAACTTCCTCGCCGCCGTACCGATAGATTGAGTCGCTGGCACGACACTTCGCCGATAGCGCATGCGCCACTTGCTTCAGAACGTCATCGCCCGCCTGATGGCCGAATGAGTCGTTGACTCGTTTGAAATGATCCAGGTCGAGCATCGCACATGATAGCGGTAGGCGTTGCTGCACCGAACGCTTCCATTCGAGATCAAGATAGCTGCCAAGGGCACGTCGGTTTAGCAGCCCGGTTAGTTCGTCCGTTCGCGACTGGCTCCAGCGTTCGGTGAGCGCCATCGCAAACTGGCGAACTTCGATATTGTCGAACGGCTTTCGCAGAATCAGGTAACGGTCGTTTCTTCCCAATTCCCGGACCATCTCCTGCCAGGAGTAATCCGAGTAGGCCGAGCAAATGACGACCAATACTTCCGGGTCGACCTCCCAGATTCGACGCACGGTTTCCACGCCGTCCCAGCCTGGCGGCATGCGAATGTCGACGAATGCCAGCGCATACGGTCGTCGCTCGGCGACGGCCCGCTCGACCAGCTCAAGTCCTTCTTGTCCCTGAAAGGCGGAGTCAACTTCAAATCCTTCCCAAGTAACGATCGTTTCAGGGTCGTCGTCAAACAGCTCCGCCGCGGCTCGCTCGAGAGCCGACGTCGAGCTGGCGGCCTGCTTACTGAGAACCTTGCGGTAGTCTTCGTGAATCGCCGCCTGGTCGTCGATCACCAGGATGCGGTGCGCCGGAGGCTGGTTCATGCCATGACCTCCGCTGGCTCGAAGGGAAGTTCCAGGACAAACGTTGCGCCTCGGCCAACGCCTTCGCTGTAGGCCATCAGCGAGCCTCCCAGTTCTTGAGCAGCGTTGGCGCAGCTATGCAGTCCGAATCCATGGCCCGTCCGTTTGGTGGTATAGCCGTGTGAAAAGATCTGTGTTAGCGAATCGCGCGGAATGCCGACGCCGTTGTCGATGACCTGGATCTGTATCGTCCCGCCCTCGGCCAACCGAGTTTTGAGTATTACCTGACGATCGGGCTCACGTGATTCGGCGCAGGCGTCCTTGGCATTCTTGATCAAGTTGACGAGGATCTGCAGCGTCTTTTGCTTGTCGAGCCGCACGAGCGGCAAATCGCCGTACTCGCGGTGAATACGGATGTTGTGGCGCTCGAGCGATGCGGAATTGAGTTTCATGGCGTCGTCGAGCAGCGTTCCAACGTCGACCGTCTCCGTCACGCCCGAAACCCCGGCATAGGATTGCTGCGTGGAAACGATCGCCTTGATATGGTCGATCTTCGAACTGAGCAGCTCGAGCTCCTTGAGGATGTCCACGCGCTCGTCAGCCAGGTGCGTGGAAAGCAATCCCAGAAAGGGCACCAGCTGCTTGCCTTTGGGATCGGCCGTGATAAACGCCGCCAAATCGTCGTGATGCCGCTCAATGAGTTGCACCACGCGAGCCAGGTCGCTCACTTTCGACTGCCGCAAGCGGTCTGAGGCCAGTGTGGCGGATACATTGATGCTGTTTAAGACGTTGCCCACGTTGTGTAGCACGCCGGTGGCGATCTCGGCCATCCCCGCCCGCCGCGCCGAGTCCATTAGCTGCTGCTGTGTCGCGGCGAGTTCCTTTTCCGCGCGCAAACGAACTGAAATTTCGTGTTTCAGTTCCTGGTTGGCGCTCGAAAGTTCCAGCGTGCGCTTGTCGACCTTGGCCTCTAGTTCATCGTTGGCCCGCTTGATCGCGGCGTCGCGTTGCTGGATTTGTTCCAACATTGCATTGAACTGGTCGTAGAGAGTTCCCAGCTCGTCGTCGGCAATCTTCGTTACGCGAATGTCATAGTTGTTTTCCGCCGAAACCTGCTCGGCGGCGTCGGCCAGTTGCAGAATTGGCGTCGAGATCGCCCGCTGAAGTCGTGACGAAAATGCGATGGACGCCGCCAGCGACCCGATCATGACCACCGCGACGATGTTGATATACCAGAAGACCTGGTCGTAGAGCTTGCCCATGCTTGAGTGCAAGTAAATCGTGCCAAGCTTGTGACCATCATGGTCGATCCGTCTCGTCACGTCCAAGTAGCCGTCGGCGGTAAACTCATAGCCCGTCGGAGGCGGCGCCGGGGGAGCGATCGGGGGCGAAACACCACGGTAGAAGGTGGCAAACACGCGGCCGCTTGCGTCGTAGATACAGGCCAGTTCGACGTCGGGCTGTTTTTCGAGCGACATCAATAGTTCGCCGGCCGTTTTCGCATCGTCGAAGCTAAGGGCCGCAGTGCTGTTCGACCCGAGCACCTCGGCCAAAGTGGACATCTCATTGATCATGGAAAAACGGATCATGCGAATATCGTTGATCACAAACGCGACGCAGGACAGCATCAACGCCGCGCTGCCGGATAGCACGACCAACAGCGTCAGTTTCGTATTGATGGCCAGGTCTTTATAACTGCGCATAACTTGGATCCAAATCTAACGGCGTGCGGCGCTGCCTTGACCCACAATTTTGGCCAGCGCCAGGAGCTTCGCACTGATCTTCAATTCGCGCTGCCGCGCGGCGTCCACGTTGATCTCGAATCGAATCTTATTGGCCTCGATAAAGAAGTTCACCGCGGCGCCACGTTGCGCAAAACCCGCGGACTCCCCCACGACCAATACCGGTGCATCGCCCAGTCGCTGGATGGCTGCCTGCTGTTCGCTTGGGCTAACTTCACCGGCCACAAACAGGATTTGGCACGGCCGAACCGCGGCTGCCGAGTTGAACCTTTCGATCGCGATGCGCCGTCCGTTGATTGTCTTGGTGGCCGCGATTTCCCGTAGTGTCGACTCCACCGGTGAAGATCCAAGCACGCCAATGACGAACGAGCGACCGTCGCTACTAAACGCCGCCGGGGGCCACTCGACGTAGCTGCCAAAGTTGTAAATAAAGAGAGCCTTCAGCGTGTGCTCTCGATTGATGACGTCGGGTTGGGCACTTGCGAATTGCGCCAGGAGACAAATGAGGACCCCGCTCAGCAGCAGCCGGCAGGGCGCATGCTGCGCGCACCACCGCATGGCGCTCGCCAGTGTGGCAACGCGCACCGCGCTTCGAGGGATCTGCTCAAAATATCTGGCGGTAGATTCCAAAACAGTCCATTGCCCCGTGGAAATCTAGTGCATCCAGGTCAACATTCCATAGACGCCCCGAACCACTTGCGTCGATTGCATGCCGGTTTGCCAATCCGTGTATTCGAGATGGTGCGCCTGCAGCAGGTTCTGTCCGACCAGGCTCAGGTCCAATGCCGGTGACGCGTGCCACGAAAGAACGGTGTCCATTTCGATGTACTTGGGAACGTCGAGCGCCGTCACCCGATCCATGTACCGACCGATCAAATCAAACTGAACGTTGCTGCCCCAGTCCCATGACGACCGCAGATAAACCTGGTTGTGTGGCGTCCCCCCTTCGATGATTCGCACCGTCGTGTCGATCAGTGCCGGCTCCGATGATTGTGCATTCGCCTCGAATACCGTGTAGTTGCCGGTCAGCCGCCACTTCTCGGTGAATTCGTACGTGGCCGTCAGCTCAGCACCCCAGGTTTGAGCTCGTGTGTTGTTGGCAAACGGCACCGGAATAATCACGACCGCGTTCGGCGGCGGCGGAATGACGTATGGCGTGCCCGGATTGCCGAAGCCCTGCAGACTGTTGTAGTCGTTGAAATACGCGGCAATATCCCAGGTGAAATCGTCCGTCGGGGCGGCACGATAGCCGATCTCGTAGGCCACCAACCCCTCGGCTCTCAGGTTGGGGTTACCCTGCGCGTTGAAGAAGGAGTTTCCCCCGGCGTAAACACGTTCATTCACCCCTGTGTCCCACCGCGTCGGATTTCGCGCTGCGCGAGACGGCAAGCCACAAGCTTTCTCGCTCACTCGGCAAGATCAGGAGGCGCGCGGTTGGTTCGGGCTGGAACCCGCCAAACGTGTTGTATTCCAACCGAACGCCGACGGTGAAATACATGTACTCGTCAACGAGGGTAATCGTGTCTTGCGCAAAGACACTCGCCCAATTGGTCGTGAACGACGGCGGCGTCATGAAAAACGAAAAGCTGCCTCGCGTGAAGTCCTGCACCAGTCGGTAGTTTGCCCCGGCAATCCAACTATGATTCTCTCCGGTCTTGAACTGGTACTGACAGTCCAGGTCGTACATGTCCTGGGTAAACGCAAACGCGGTATTATTGCGCCGCATCTTGTCGTAGTACGCCCAGCACTTCCAGCCGGTGTCTTCGTCCTGCATGCGGTCATAGCGCAGCAGGATGTCGCCACCGCTCACATGGATTTGGTCGGCCACCGTCGCTCGGCCGGGAGGATCACGAATCGTATTGGTGAACTGCTGTCCCTCGTAGCCGTTGTAGAGATCGCCCTCAACGGTCAGATTCTCCTCGCGCGACAAACTCCAATCGGCCCGGAAGCCCGTGCGTTGTTGGCGCCATTGGTCCTGAATATCGTTAGGACTCCAGCCCTTGTTCCGATCAAACTGCTGGCCCCAAGCTCGCCAGGCAATATCACCCGACTTGCTACCGTATTGCACGGTATTGAAATCCTGCTCCTGATTACCGCCTCCCGACTGAATCATTGGCCCTTGCGTATCGCTGGCCTTCTTGGTGATGATGTTGATCACGCCATTCACGGCGTTTGAACCCCAGGTGGTGGTTCCCGGACCGCGAATCACTTCAATCCGCTCGATGTCCGTCAGCGGCAGGTACTGCACGTCCCAAAAGACGCCGCCGAAAGTCGTGGGCGAATAGACAACGCGGTTGTCGATCTGCACCAGCAGCTTGTTCGCATACCGTCCTTCGAAACCGCGCGCCGTGATCGCCCACGTGCTGGAATCGATCTTGGCCACCGAGACCCCCGGAGCCATTCGCAGGACTTCCGGCACATAGCGTGCGCCGCTCCGCTTGATCATCTCTTGCGTGATGACAAACACCGCCGCCGGCGTTCGGCCCACGGTGCTGACCTGGCGTTCAGCCGTTTCGACCACCTGGCTCAATGCCGGAACGACGACGTCCTGTTTGACGAGGTCGTCGAGCTTCATGTCCGTCGAGAGGCCGCCGCCCAATTGCGCTTCCGATTGTGTTGAATCGGTGGCCGCGGCTGCTGGCCCCGGGGCATTCTCGCCCGCTTGCTGTGCCTCAAGAGCGCATGGATAGGCGATCGCAATGGCGATTGCCATCAGCAACTTGCTGGCAAGTGGACGTTGTGAATGCATCTGGGCTTCCCTACCCAACTCAGGCGCAAGCAGCGGCGTGCCGCGCATCTCGAACACGCGTCGAACTGTCAGCCAGGCACTCAGGCAACGATGCGAAGTGAATCGAGGCGGGACGAGGGCAGGCTTTTGATCGCGAACGTCGGCAGTCTAGGACAGCTTTGCCGATTCGGAGGGCGTTGACGACGTACGCGCTCGCCGGATTGGCAGAAACGCGCAAATCGCCACTTGATGCATCGGATTTCGAGGAACCGCACTTGAACTGCATCTGTTCTTTCTGGCCATTCCGTGGCGGAATATCCAAGGTGCGGAGCGACGACAGCAACACCGCGGGCGGTCAGATTTCTATGCCGCCAAGTGGCATGGTGTCATCAGAAGCGTTGGTGAACCGCTTGCCGCCTCGGTTTAGGCAACCACCACGGGCTCGGAGCGGGCTCGCACGAGCAACCGGTACAGGGCGGGCATCACGAACAGGGTCATCACCGTGCTGGAAATGACGCCGCCAATCACTACCGTAGCCAGCGGGCGCTGCACTTCGGCGCCCATCCCGTTGGAAAGCGCCATCGGCGCGAACCCAACGCTGGCCACCAGCGCGGTCATCATCACAGTGCGGAGACGCGTCATCGCGGCAGTCGAGATCGCCTCGCCTGGATCCACGCCTTGCCGCAGCAGGTCTCGCAGCGCCGAAACAAAGACCATGCTATTCAGCACCGAGACGCCCGAAAGCGTAATGAATCCGACCGCCGCGGAAATCGAGATAGGCATTTCCCGCAGCCAAAGCAGTCCAATGCCACCGATACAGGCCAGCGGCACGCTGGTGAACACGCACAGCGTGTCCGTGACATTCTTGTACGTCACGTACAACAGCAAGATGATCAACAGCAGCGCCAAGGGCACCACCACCGCCAACCGCTGTTGCGCCCGCTGCATGTTTTCGAACTGGCCGCCCCATTCGATCGAATAGCCGTAGGGAAGCTGCACGCCGTTGGACACGCGCTGTTGGGCCTCGGCAATGAAACTGCCGATGTCCCGTCCGCGCACATTGCATTGCACGGTGATCCGCCGCTTACTCCATTCGCGCGAAATCATTTTCGGCCCCTCGGCACGCTTCACATCGGCCAGCATCGACAGCGGCAACTGTTCGCGAGTTGGCGTCAACATCATGATGTTGGCTATTGTCTCCGGACTGTCACGCATCGATTCGGGCAAGCGGGCCGAAAGCGGAAAGCGAAGTTGCCCTTCGATGACTTCCCCCAGCGGTTTGCTCGACACCGACTCCACCAGGTCGAGCACGGTCCGCGCCGAGAGGCCATATCGCGCGATGCTGTCCTGGTCGACTTTGATCTGCAGGATTGGCTGCCCCTTGATCTGCTCGGTCGCCAGATCGACACAGCCAGGCACCGAGCCCAACGCCTTTTCGAGTTCGCGTCCCTTGGCCACCAGCGTGTCGATGTCGTCGCCGAATAGCTTTAGGGCCACGTCCGCTCGGACGCCGGAAACCATCTCATTGATGCGCTGCTCGATTGGCTGGGTAAGCCACACGGTCTGGCCCGGAAATCGGCCGATAACCCCGTTCATCAGCCCCATCAGTTCGGCCTGCGATTGGGCCTTGCTCCATTGTTCGCGCGGCTTGAGCGACACGAAGATCTCTGATATCTGCACGTCGCCCGCGTCCGTAGCAACCTCGGGCGCACCCATACGGCACCACAAGTGATCGACTTCGTCCGGGAAGTGTTCGAGCAGCAGACGCTCCATGCGGGTGTTAATGGCGATCGCCTCGGACAAGTGGGTTCCGGCCGGTCGCAGGACGCCAACCACGACGTCGCCCTCTGACAGTCGAGGCACGAACTCGGTTCCCAGCCCCATCGCCAAATAGACCGCCGTCGCGAGTCCGCCGGTAGCGAAACCTAGCACCGCAAGTTTTGACTTGAGCGCTGCACCCAACAGTGGCTGATAGATCCGCTTTGCCAACCGCACGATCAACGGATCTTTTTCTTCGATGCGTCGCGGCAACAGGAAGCTCGCCAAGACGGGCATCAGCGTCAGAGACAAAATCAACGAGCCAATCAGCACCAGGATAACCGTCAAGGCCATCGGCCGGAACATGCGGCCTTCGACCCCTTGCAAACTGAGAATCGGCAGGTAGACGATCATGATGATCAATTGCCCAAACGTCGTGGGCTGCCGCACTTCGATCGTGGCGTCGCGGACCAGCGCCGGATCGTTGTCGCCCAAATGGGCGATTCGCCGCAGAATGCTCTCAATCACGACCAGCGAACTATCCACCACGATGCCAAAGTCAATCGCCCCCAAACTCAGGAGAGTTCCGGCGATGCCCAGTTGCAGCATGCCGGAAAAAGCAAACAGCATCGAGAACGGTATCGCCAGCGCCACAATCAGCCCGGCCCGCAGGTTGCCCAGAAAGATAAACACGATGGCCGTAACCAGCAGTGCCCCGTCGAACAGGTTAGCCCGCACCGTGGCAATCACCTGGTCGACCAGCCGCGTGCGGTCATACACCGTGGCGACTTCGACCCCGGCAGGCAGCGTCTGCTTGACTTGTTCCATTTTGTCTTTCAGACGATGGGTCACGGCATAGCTGTTCTCGCCCATCAGCATGAACCCGAGTCCCAGCACCACCTCGCCTTGTCCGTTGGCGGTCACGGCCCCTTTGCGCAACTGGTGACCGATCACGACGTCGGCCACGTCGGCCACGCGGATCGGCACGCCCTGCTTGGCGGTAACGACGATGTTCGCGATCTGGTCGACGCTGGACGTCCGGCCCACGCCCTGCACGAGCAACATCTCGCCGGTGGCGTTTTCGTTGATGTTGCCGCCCCCAACGTTCAGGTTGTTCTCACGAACCGCATCCACGACTTCGTCGAACGAAACTTCATGACGCAGTAACTTCGTCGGATCAATGCGTACCTGATATTCCTTCTCCAGGCCGCCCCAGGAGTTGACCTCTGCAACACCGCTCACCGCCCGCATCTTGGGCTTGATCACCCAGTCGTGCAGCGTGCGCAGCTCTGTCGCATCGAGCGTGCGGCTGGTAAGGGTGTATTGAAAAACTTCTCCCAAACCCGTGGCAACCGGCCCCATCGTCGGTCGCTCGATGCCCTCGGGCACTTCGACCGTGCTCAGCCGCTCATTAATTTGCTGTCGCGCGCGATAGACGTCGGTCCCATCGCGAAAGGTGGCGATCACCGCCGACGCGCCAAATTGCGAGACCGAGCGCACCTGCTCCAAGCCCGCCATGCCACTAATCGCGAGTTCCACCGGAAACGTGATCAGCCGCTCGATCTCTTCGGGCACCAGGGCCGGAGCCGGCGTATTGATCTGCACTTGAACGGGCGTCGTGTCCGGAAAGGCGTCGAAATTCAACGACCGACCGGAAAAGACTCCGACAATGGCAAAGACGATTGCGATCGCGACCACCAACCAACGATAGTTAAGCGACCAGATGATGATGCGGGCGGCCATGGGGATCGAAAGTCGGAGTGAAGGGCTGCACGGTGGCAGCCGCGAAAGGGTTCTTTCAAATCTGTCGGGAGGCCGCCAGACTCGCCCGACTTATCTCGTTCACTATGTTTGTACTGTATTGGCGTCGCCCAGCGCGACAACATGCATCACGGAGATTGTTCCGCCGCGCTCAACCGCTGCAGTTCCGCTTTGAGGATGTGGCTACCATCGACGACGACCGAATCGGCCAGCGTCAGGCCTGCCACGATTTCGGTGTCGTCGGTATTGACCACGCCCGACTGAATCGGCTGCACGGCAAATGTCTTGGGACCCCGCGGAACAAACACAATCGGCCCGAACGCGCTGCGCTGCACGGCTTTGGTCGGAACAACCAAGGCCGACTGGCTCCGGCTCACTTGTATCGAACCCACGCCAAATAGATTCGCCCTCAACAGGCGTTTGCCGGTCGATTTCCCCTCGGCGTCGGCAATCTCGGGGTTGGGAGTTTCACAGCGCACCTCGACGGTACGGGTTTTTTCATCAACGGCGGTGCTCATCCACGAGACCGCGCCGGTAGCCGACGCGCTGCCGGAACGGAAGGTGACGGTCTGCCCCAGCTGCAGGTCGTCAACGTCCTGCTCGCGCACGTGCAAGACGATCCACATCTTGCTGACGTCGGCGATTTCAAAGTGCCCATTTCCAGGCGAAACAACCTCACCCTTGCTAAGCTCACGGCCGATTACGATACCGTCGAACGGTGCCACCAGGGGCAGCAGCGTGGCCGTCGTGGAATTCGGATCGAGTTGCGAAACGAGCGAAGGAGGCAGCCCGAGAAACTTGATCCTGCGCTGCAACTCGTCCTCCGATAGGGCTTGCCACTCGTCAAGATTGATCGGCAGACCAAGGCTAATCAACGCTTGCTGGGCGTTGAACCGGTCGACCCGGGCCTTGCGGAGCGCCGTTTCCGCCTCTTGGATTTGGCGATAGGGCACTTCCCCCTTCGCAAAGCCCCTCAGGCGGTCGGCGGCAATTTCACACATCTGGACGTCGGCAATCGAATGCAGAAAGTCCGCCTTGGCATCGCCGACGGCCGGAGCATCGATGATCGCCAACACGTCGCCGGCGCGAATCGTCTGGCCAACTTGTTTCTCGACGCGCCACACGGTACCGGCCACGTGCGCCGATAGCTGGGCCAAGCGAGTCGGTTCGTACGTGACCACGCCGGCCGCCGTTACTTCGCGCGATACCGGGCGCTGCACCACTCTTAGCGTTCTGACCCCCAACTCCTCAACCGACTCGGGCGTCGGAAACTCGATAAGGGACGCGTCTGGCGCGTCCACGGCACCGGATTTGGCACCCTCCACGAGGGCGGAACTGGGTTTGGCGTCACCGGGCCCCTGTTCGTTGCCTGCAAAGTCGGCGTGTGCGTGGGGCGTGAATTGCCAATGGCTCCTATGGCCCCACACGCCGATGGCAAACATCACGGCGACAACAACGACCTGAAAAACCTGGGGACGATAGCGATCGAGAGGGCGCAAAAAGAAAGACAGTTTCATAGACGACTTTGCATGAAAGGGCTAAAAAACCAAACTTGCAGGCCGCCTAAACCTGTCTGGGATTTAATATAGTCATGCAAGCACCCCTTGCCAAGCTGCCGCCGGCAGCAACTCTCATGGCCTGGCCGAACGCCAGAAATGCCGCTACGTCGCCGCCGACAAGAAGATTCTGGCAAAAATCACCGCGTACTTCCGTGGCAAATTCGGCCCCGCTTCGGGCCACCCCCAATAGGCTAAACTGAAAATGCGGCTTCCCAATTGTCGTTCGGAGCACGTCCATTCGTGAGACGAGATAGGTTCCATTGCTGTTTGGTCGGAATGGCGCTCGCGGCGCAGTTCTGCGTGGCGGGGGAAATCTCTTCGCTGCCTGCCCCGATGCCGACCCAGCAGGCCTTCGAGAACCTCAAGGCCAACAAGCCCACCCGGTGGCTGGTGCGGATGGTGCCCTATGATCCGGCGAATCCTGAATTGCGCATCGATCACCTGAAAATGCTGGGCGGGCCGGTCGAGGACTATACGTTTGTCGCCGACTATGAAGAGGTGCGCGGGTATACCGCCAGCGAAGCAGTGTACAAGTCTGGCGGCGCAATTCACGACGGCCAGGGGGTCTCGGCGGTGCTGTTTCCCATTGGCAACCACACGATCTTTCCAGCCAGCGTGCGCGGCATGCTGCAGGTGGTCCAACAGATCGATATGCGGCGCGCGGCCGAACCGGGTTATCGGACCGCGCCGCTCGACGTGCTCCTGACCGACGCCGAACGCACGAATCTGGCCGCCGTCGATCTCCAAAGCTGGGCCTGGAACAACTACCGCCAGTACTTTCCGGGCTTCGCCCATGCGTTCGCAAATCTGCGCAACAAGAAGGCGTCGGCGATCGAGCGCATCGGTCCCATCGGCCCGGCCTGGTGCGAACCGGGTTGCTCACAATTGCTCAATCCTCCTTCGCCAGCGTACGAAAACCTTATGACTCTCGAACTGGCGGATGGAACAAAAGTTGAAATCCGAAACTTTGGCATCCGACTATTTCTGATTCGCAATGTGCCCATCGATTCGCTACCCGATCGAAAGTTGATCGACTTCAACACTCCACACGAACAGCGGATGCCCTATTTGGACCTGTCGGCCGATGCGCGGCCTGCGACACTCCGGCAGGACGATCGTTGACGTCGCGTGCCGGCGTCGTGAAACTTTCGCCGTCCGCGGCACACCGCTCGCAACGACCGCCGCCCATCCGCGACGGCTCTCTACTCGTGTCCGCTTTCGCGACCGGATCGCATTGCGGCAGTGCCGTCGCCACGCCACGCCCCCTCCCGCTCGGTGCTGGTGTTTGCTAGCATGCGCTGCGAACCCCCGAGCGATCGCGCGGATGACCATCTCACCGATGATGAAGCAGTATCAGGACGCAAAAGCCGCGTGTCCCGATGCGCTATTGCTGTTCCGCATGGGTGACTTTTACGAGTTGTTTCATGAGGACGCAAAGACCGCGGCCCGGGTGCTTAACTTGGCCCTCACGAGCCGAGACAAGGGCGAGAATGCTACGCCGATGGCGGGCTTTCCGCACCATCAGCTTGAAAGCTACCTGGGAAAACTGATCGCTGCCGGTTTCCGGGTGGCGATTTGCGATCAGGTCGAGGACGCCAAAGCCGCCAAGGGGCTCGTACGGCGCGAAGTGACTCGCGTGGTTACCGCCGGCACCGTGACCGACGATGCCCTGCTGGATCCGCGTACGAGCAACTACCTGGCCGCCGTCGTGCCCGACGGAGAAGCCGTGGGACTGGCCTGGGTGGAGCTTTCGACCGGTCGTTTCCACGCGGCTTGTTTTCCGCCCGCGCGCGTCGACGACGAGTTGGCCCGCATTGCCCCGGCCGAGTGCCTGGCCGCCGACGAAACGCAATTGCCGTCCGGCGTTCCCGGCGGTGGTCCGCTGGTCACGCGTCGTCCCGATTGGGCGTTTGCCGCGGCCACGTCGCACGCAACATTGGTCTCACACTTTGGCACGGCCAACCTGGAGGGATTTGGCTTTGGTGACGACGATGGCCCCGCCGTGCGTGCCGCAGGCGCCGTCCTCGGCTACTTGCAGGAAACTCAAAAGGCATCCCTGGGCCATATCGATCGCCTGTTGCGTTATTCGGCAGGCGAAGCACTGGAAATCGACGCCGCGACGCGACGTAGTCTGGAAATTACCGCCACGCTCCGCGAGGCGCGGCGCGAAAACTCGCTGCTAGGCGTCATGGACCGCACCGTCACCTCGATGGGTTCGAGGTTGTTGGCCGATTGGCTTGCGAATCCACTGACTGCCGTCGATCGCATCAATGAGCGGCTCGACGCCGTGGCCGAGTTGGTCGCCGACAGCTCGCTGTGTACGTCGTTGGGCGAGCAACTGCGCGGCATCTACGATCTTGAACGTTTGCTGGCCCGCGTAACCACTGGCCGCTCGAGCCCCCGCGATTTGAGCTTCATCGGCCGCACGCTCGGCAAGCTTCCCCAAATCAAGGCCAAGATCACTGCCCGCAAAAGCCCGCTGCTGCAACAACTCGACGAGCAGCTTGATCTCTGCGGCGACGTTCGTGCTCGCTTGGAAAGCGCGCTTGCCGACGAGTGCCCGCTGGTCAGCCGTGACGGCGGTTTCATTCGCAATGGATTCTCGAGCCAGCTCGATGCACTCCGCGACTTGACCAGCGGCGGCAAGCAGTGGATCGCGCGCTATCAGGCCGAACAGGCGGAACGGTTGGGAATTCCCAACCTCAAGGTCGGCTTCAACAAGGTTTTTGGCTACTACCTGGAGATCACCAACACGCACGGCAATAAGATTCCCGCCGACTACATTCGCAAGCAAACCGTCAAGAATGCCGAGCGCTATATCACGCCCGAGCTCAAAGAATACGAAGAGCGCGTCTTGTCGGCCGACGAAAAGGCGCAGGAACTCGAGTACACGATCTTCCTCGAACTCCGCGAGTTTCTGGCCGGCCAGGCAATCCGCCTGCAGCAGGTGGCCGCGGTTCTGGCACGGCTCGACGTGCTCGTGGGACTGGCGGAGTTGGCCCGGCACCGTGGCTACTGCCGTCCTGCCATCTCGGCCGATCCGGTGCTCGACATCGCCGAAGGACGGCATCCGGTCCTCGACGCCATGCTGGCCGCAGGAACCTTCGTGCCCAATGATGTGCAATGCGACGCCGAGCACGGCTTCTCGCTGCTGATTACCGGACCGAACATGGCCGGCAAGAGCACGTACATTCGACAGGTGGCGCTGATCACACTGATGGCCCAGATGGGCAGCTTCGTTCCGGCCAAACAAGCAACCATCGGCGTGGCCGACCGCATTTTTGCCCGCGTGGGAGCCAGCGACGAATTGGCCCGCGGCCAGAGTACGTTCATGGTCGAGATGATCGAGACGGCGCGAATTCTAAACTCCGCGACGCACCGAAGCCTGGTCATCCTCGACGAGATCGGCCGCGGCACGAGCACTTACGATGGCCTGTCATTGGCCTGGTCCGTGGTCGAGCACTTGCACGATCATATCGGCTGCCGGACTCTCTTCGCCACGCACTATCACGAACTCACGACCCTGGCCGGTTCGCTGGCCGGCATGCGAAACTACAATGTTGCCGTGCGCGAGTGGCAGGACCAGGTCATCTTTCTGCACAAGATTCTGCCCGGCGCGGCCGACAAAAGCTACGGAATTCACGTCGCCCGACTGGCGGGCGTGCCGGCCCCAGTCGTCGAGCGAGCCAAGCAGATTCTGGCGCAGCTCGAAAATGATCAAGTCGATTCCACCGGTCGCGCCCAGGGAACGCGCCGCAGTCGCCGCATCAAGACCTCCGACCTGCAACTTACGTTGTTCGCGGCCGAGGAACCTCCGCTGCTCGACGAACTGCGCCGCCTCGACCTCGACCAAACAACACCGATCGCGGCCCTGCAATGGCTGCAAGAACAGCAGGCTCGCCTCAACCGCGGGTAGCAATCGCGCTCATTCAGGAATGCTGGCGTAAGTGTAGGCGCCGTTCGCTTTCGTCGACTCCATCGGTTCGATGACTTCGTCGACATGGTCGTCGAACAGGTCGCCGATCAACAGGTCGGTGAGATGGCCTTTTAGTTCCGGGTAGGTTTTCACGAAGCGACCGAAGCTGAAGCCGTTATAGAACTCGCAAACCAGCCGACGCATTCGGTCCATGCCTCGGATGAAATCGTTCGACCAACCGCCGAGTTGCTCAGCGCTGGTGTCATTTTTGGCAAGCCCTTCGTTAATCGAATCGGCGGCCAACTGGCCAGATTTGAGTGCCAACAGAACCCCGGACGAATACAGGGGATCGAGAAATCCGTATGCGTCGCCCACAAGCACCCAGCCGTCGCCGGCGGCCTGACGCGCGTGATAGGAATAGTCCTTGGTGGCGTAAAATCCCGCCACGCGTTTGGCCTGCGACACGCGTTCTTTTACGGCCGGACAGTTTTCGAGTTGTTCCGCATAGATCTTCTCGTGATCGTCGCGGTTACCAAACAACTCCTGAAAATCGGAAACGACGCCGACGCTGACGATGTCGTCGTGCAGCGGAATGTACCAGAACCAGCCCTTGCGACCCGCGGTCGACAGCACTAGCGTTGCACCCTCGTCGCGACCTTCGTCTCGGTAGGCACCCTTGAAATATGTCCACAACGCGCCCTTCTTGAGTTCGGGGTCGGGCACGCGAAGCTTAAGCCGGCTGGCAATCATCGTGCTCTGCCCGCTCGCGTCGACAACCACCTGGGCGCGCACTTCGCGCGGCACGCCGTCCGGTCCAGCCACCCGCAGGCCCACGGCGCGCTCGCCCTCAAACAACACTTCCAGCACGCGCGTCTCCTCGAACACTTCGACGCCATGCTCGCGGGCATTGTCGAGCATCATCTTGTCGAACTCGCTCCGCAGCACTTGCCAGGTCTGCGACGACTCGTGCGGCTTATGCTCGCTGAAATAAAACGGCTCCGACAATCGGCCACTCGAACCGACGAATTGAACGCTGTATTTCTTGACGAATGGACTGGCCCTCATCTTCTCCAACATGTCTAGTCGCTTCAGAACCCAGTACGTTTCGGGAATCAGCGATTCGCCAATGTGAAACCGCGGGAACTTCGCCCGTTCGAAAAGCTGCACACGGTGCCCTTTCTGGCCAATTAACGTCGATACGGTGGCGCCAGCGGGTCCGCCGCCAATCACGAGCACATCCGCCTGGTTCGAATTGATCATGGAATCCTCGGCTTAAGCCAAATTGGGCCAAAGGCTTACAGGGTGCGCGCCACGACTGTCGCCATGTAATGCCAGATTAATTATCCGGACAACACTTGTCCAGACAAACATTGTTTACTAAGGGAACGAGCTGAAAATACCCCATCTCCGCACGTTCGCCGCTCCCTTACTCCCCTTAGGGCGTCGATTTCGCCGAACCGGACAAAAATTGTTGGCACATATTTGCCGTCGACGTGCCACCACCGGCGTCTCAGGGCACGCGCAGAACAACATTGCGGCGAAATCGGCAAGTGCGGGCGACCGCGTGCCTCGGGGCCGATGGCCGCACTTCCACCGCACGCGGCGAGTCACGGGCCTTGAACCGCCAGTCGCAACCATTGGGCACCGGCCACTCGCTGATAGTCGGCCGAAGCCATGATGACCGAGTCGGTAAGAGTGCCGGCGTTGAAGGCGACCTTTTCGTGCTCTAACAGTGCCGGGTCGGCGCACAACGGCAGCTCAAGCACGGGGGGACCAAACGGCGGCACGCTGCCGGGCACGAGGCCGGTCAACTCAAGCAGTTCCGCGGCGTCGGCAAAACGCATCTTCTTGATGCCCAACTGGCGTTTGACGGCCGACGAATCAAGCTTGCGGTCGGCTGGCAGCACAAACAGTCGAAACACGTCGTCGGTCTTCACGACCAGGGCCTTCGCGCCAATCCCCAGCGGTTCGCCGCGTGCCAGCGCCGACTCCTCGGAAGTGAACGTTGGTTGGTGCTGCTTTTCGACGAAGGCAACGCCGGCGGAATTGAGCAAGTCGCGAACCGCCCGCAAAACTTCGCTCATCACTCACTCGATGATTGGCCCGGATCCCAAATCGTCGCGTCGATATAGCGCGTTTCATTGGGATCGTGATTCCAATAGTAGACCGTCACGACTTTGCCATCCGGCCGCTGCACGCTGCGCGGATAGCCGAGGTCGCGCCCCCGCCGTCTGGTCGAATAACGATTTCGTCACCCCACGTTTTGCCGTCGTCGCTGCTCATGCGAGCGGCCATGTAGAACGGTGGCTTGCGGACGCCATAGGTAATACAAATGCGGCCATCGGCCAACTTGAGCATAGCGGCCGGATTCCCTTCACCCGTGTCGGGCACGGGCGTGCTGCGAAGGGTCCAGGACTTGCCATCATCGGCGGAAAAGTACGCCTCGATCCAACTCGGTTCCCCCTGGCGCACGCGCACGGCCGACAACAGTTCGCCTTCGCCCAAACGCACGGTCGAGGGCATGATCGAATAGCCGGGTGGCTCGGGTCCGATCCAACCTTCAAACGTCCAACTCTTGCCGCCATCGACTGTCCGCGCGCAAAACGGGCGACCCTCCTTGCCGTTCGTTTTCGAGGCCGTAAGAAACACGAGACAATCGCTGGGGCCTTGCACCAGGTAGTCGGTGCGGGCAGCAATTCCTTTCAGCCCCAGCATTGGAAATAGAAACGGTCCTTCCCAGCGATGACCGCGATCGAGCGAGTAAAAGAACCGCGAAGCGCCGCCGTCGGCGTCGCTCATGCGAAGCGTCATGGCAAAATCCGGATGGGCAAAGTTGATTCCACCCGGACAGTCGACCCAGGGCCCGTCCGCGACACCGGGCAGCTCCGTTCCATGCAGCGCCTTGCCGCGGGGAATGAGGGCGCCCTTCTCGGCTGGATTCTCGACGGTCCAGGTTTCACCGCCGTCGAGGCTGCGGGCCAGCAAATGCTCTTCCGGCTTGTCGTGATCGATCGCGTGCCGCGCGGGACCATTGTCTTTGTAATATCCGGCGCTGAAGCCCACCAGCATTTCATTGCCCCAGGCCCACATACCATGATTGGCCGGCCAGCCGCCGAAGCGTCCGGGCTGGTGATAGACGGTAACGTGCCGCGATTCTTGCGCCGCAATGGGCGCGGTACTCATCAACAACACAACGACGGCAAACGCGAGAGTTGGTTTTTGCATGAAGTGTATTATGGCTACCCTGTTCGCCCGGCTCAACAATCCCAGATGGATTGAACTCTGAATCGCCACACCCTCTGGCCGTTTGCATTACCGCGGCAGCTTTCACACAATCGTTGTGCCGCGCAACGGCGCGTGGAAACCTTTATTAGAGAACTCTCAGGAGCCAGGAACATGCCGAAATTTGTCATCGAACGCGAAATGCCAGGGGCAGGTTCACTTTCGCCCCAAGAGCTCGAGGCTGCTTCGCAAACCTCGTGTGGCGTGCTGCGTGCCATGGGCCCGCAGATCCAATGGGTGCAGAGCTATGTGACCGACGACAAGATTTACTGCGTGTACATCGCTCCTGACAAGCAAGCGATCGAGGAGCATGCCCAGCGAGGCGGCTTTCCGGCAAATAGCATCGCTGAGGTTCGCGCCGTGATCGACCCGACAACCGCCGAATCCGACTGAGAAGCGACTGCGGCCGGCGTGGCAAAATCTCCCGCGGCTGGTGCGGCGCCCGCCGGTCGAAGACCGCGGAGCGATTCCACAAAAAAAGCGAACCGGAATGACTCCGGCTCGCTTTTGGTTCTTCCTGACTTAAGAATTCGTTGTCCTGGGGGGGAATTGAATCCTCAGCTCAGGCGGGAACGACGGACGCAGCCCGCGGACCCTTGCCGGAACCCGACTGCCCCTCTTCAACCGTGTACTCCACACGCTGACCTTCGGTCAGATCGTCGAAGCCGTGGTCGGCGACAGTCGAATGGTGAAAGAACACGTCTTGCCCATTGTCAGTCTGAATGAATCCGAAACCTTTGTCCTGAACCAACTTTTTAATCTTACCCGACGACATAGCGGTAGCTCTCCCTCCACGCAACACAATCACGGGCGCGTGCGACAATTCGTGGACCATTGCCGCATGCGGCTCCACAAGCATGGAGCGACCGCCTATCTTACACGACAAGTGTCGGCTGAACAGGTCAGAGAGCTCAAATTCCGGTACTTTTTGGGGGGCACGAGCTGCACCTGCTAGTCTGGGTAGATTTTGCAGGGTCGAGAAGGCCCTAGCACGCCCGCATTTGCCCTCGCGAGGCTCCGGCCCCCACGATTTCGGCTGCCGAATGGTCGCGCGGCCCGGCGGCCTCGGCGGACTCAAGCGTCACTGCCACGTTCTTGAACGCTGGCGTTTTCGATGCCGGATCGACGGTCCGGGGAACCAGCACATTCGCCTCGGGGTAGTACATCAACACGTTCCCCGGACGGATCTTTTCATAGGATCGCGCAAGCACCCGAATTTCACCAACCTCACTTCGGACGGTCACTGGTTTGTCCGTCACGAGGCCCAGCCGCTTCAAATCATCGGGGTGCACCAAAACGATGTCGCGGCGATCTTGCCCTCGGTAAAGATCGTACTCTTCATAGACAACCGTGTTGAATTGCCCCTCGCTCCGCACGGTCATCAGCCGCAAGTGGCCCTCCTGATTCACCCGGTCCGGGAGCGTGTGCGTATGCAACCGCGCCTTGCCGCTGGCGGTAGGAAAGTGTGGTTCGGCCAACCGCCGCCCGCCGATTTGAAATTCCTGCCGGGTGCGTTCGATATCGCGAATCTTCTCCCAACCGGGAAAGATCGCCCCAATCGCTTCGCGAAGTTCGCCCGTCTGGGCAAGACGTTGCCAATCGATGGGACCAGTCGAACCCAATACGCGCCCGGCAATCTCGGCGATGATCTCCACTTCGCTCCGCGGACCGGCGTGTCGCCGTGGTCCACCGTCGCTCATGCGAACGTAGCTGAACATCGACTCCTGCGTCGTCGGCTGCGGTTCCTCATCGCGGGCCAACACAGGCAGGATGATTGTGTCCTGGGCCGCAACACCATGGGCGTGACCGGTGTTCAGCGTTGTATTCAAATAAACCAGCATATCCAGCTTGCCGAGTGCATGGCCGGCAAACGTCGCGTCTGGGTTCGAACCGTAGAGATTGCCGCCCAGGCAGAACCCAAATTTCAACTTGCCGGCGTCAGCGGCCTGCATGCAGCCCATCGTATCGAGCCCCGCTTCGATCGGCATCCTAACCCCAAAGTGCGATTCAAGCCGCTTGAGAACCGCGTCTTTCAGCGCCGGAGTCACACCGATCGACCCCATGCCTTGCACGTTCGAATGGCCACGAATCGGCAACAGCCCGCAATGCGGCTTACCGACCATGCCGCGCATCAGCGCCAGGTTTGCAATGGCCTGCACGTTTTGCACGCCGTGCACGTGATGCGTGATCCCCATCGTCCAGGAGAAGACGACTCGCTTGGCAGCCGCATAGCGTTTGGCGATCTCGTCGATCGTCGCTCGATCGATGCCCGATTTGGTTGTGATTTCGTCCCAACCAAGCGATCGCAAGTGGTCGCGCAGTTCGGGCCAATTCTCACAGTGATACTCGAGGAAATTCGCGTCCGTGCAGCCAACTTCCTCAATCCGCTTGGCAATGCCGGCCAGCAGCGCCAGGTCGCCGCCGATATGCGGTTGCACATACAGACTGGCGATCGGCGAACCGAACAGCAGGCTCCGCACGTCGCTCGGGACACCGAAATTGACCATCCCGGTTTCGACAACCGGATTGATGACGATCACCTCAGCGCCCTTGCGACGAAGATTGGCCAGTGTGCGCAATAGTCGGGGGTGATTACTGGCCGGATTACCACCGATCACGAACACCAGGTCCGCACCTTCGATATCGTCCAGCGAAACGGTAGCCGTGCCCACGCCGACCGCGCTGGTCAGCCCCACGCCGCTAGCCTGGTGGCAGTAGTAGCTGCAGTTGTTGACGTTGTTGGTGCCGTACATTCGCACCATGAGTTGCAACAAAAAACCGGCCTCGTTCGAACTGCGGCCGCTGGCGTACCAGAAGGTTTCACCCGGCGACAGTTTGGCCAACGTCGCGGAAATGCGGCCTAGCGCATCATCCCAGCCAAGTGGCCGATAATACTGCGAACCCCGTTCCAGAATCATCGGCGCCGTCAGCCGTCCGCAGGTTTCCAACTCGCGCGGCGTAAAAGCCTGCAGCTGCGGCAGCGAATAGGTTTCGAAGAAGTCGTCGCGGATGGCGCCTTGCATGTCTGACGCCATCGCCTGAAGCGATTTCTTGCACACCTCGGGGAAGTGTCCGGCCTCGTTGACCATGCCACCCGCCTGCCCGCCCATACCCAAGGCACAGGTCTTGCATGCGTTCTTCGAGCGCATGGCATTCCACAACTTGTAGATGCCGCCGACCTCGAAGGCTTTCGCAAGCGTGTACCGGACGGCCGGCCAGCCGCCTCCGCGATCAACCTGTTTCATGGCGTCTCCCGGTCATTTTTCCGCGTTCGGTCTCTATTGTAGTCCCGCGCGGCGAAACACACTACGCTGGCGCGGTGGGCCAGCCCGTCGCGGCAAACCGCATTGCACAATGACGAAACCGCTTGCGACGCCGACCAACGACGCATCTCTAGTGCCCCCGGCGCCGCGTTCCCAAGTGCCGAGCCATCCGGTACAATGTCGCCGATATCGCCACCGCCGCCGTGTACCCCGCCGAGACTCTTGCATGCGACTTGTGCTACGCGCCTCGATCCTGTTGCTATTTATCTCGTCCTGGTTGGCTCCGGCGCCAGGCCAATCGCCTGAATTCGCTCCCTTGCTGAAAGCGCTCCGCAACGTGCAGCCCGAAGGGCACGGACACCGCGAAGCAAGTTATGCCTGGGCCGAACTCACTTCGCGAGCCGACGCCGACGACCTGACCACCATTCTGGCCGGCATGGATGGTGCCGGCCCGCTAGCGGAAAATTGGCTCCGAGCCGCGGTCGATTCGATCGCGGAAAAGAACGTTCAGCGGACCGGCAAACTCCCGGTCGATCGACTGGAGAAATTCCTGTCGCACACCGGACACAACCCGCGCGCACGCCGCCTGGCTTATGAATGGATTGCTCGCGTCGACGAAACGGCGCCCGAGCGTCTGATCCCTGACATGCTCGACGATCCGAGCCTGGAGATGCGCCGCGACGCCGTGGCGAGGCTGCTCACCAGTGCGGAACAATCTGACCGCGACGGAAAACCCGAGATCGCGATCGAGAAATATCGTGAGGCCCTCGATGCGGCCCGCGACCTGGACCAGATCAAAACGATCACCGAGGCGTTGGAAAAACTGGGCAAGCCCGTCGATCTGGCCCACCACTACGGCTTCCTGGTCGACTGGAAACTCGTCGGCCCATTCGACAACCGCGGAGGCAAAGGCTTCAACGCGGTTTATCCTCCGGAGGAAAAAATTGACCTTCAGGCAACCTACGAATCTCCCGCTGGTCCGTTGAAGTGGTTTTCGCACCACACCGACGATCCCTATGGTTCGGTCGACCTCAATAAGGCCATCGGCAAACACATGGGCGCCGTCGGCTATGCCGTGGCGGATTTCGAGAGCGATCGACAGCAGCCCATCGAATTGCGCCTGGGGTCGGAAAACGCCTGCAAGATCTGGCTCAACGGCCACTTGCTCTTCGAGGCGGAAAAATATCACGCCAACTCAGCGATCGATCAATACACGGGCCACGGCGAATTGCAGAAGGGACGCAACGTCATCCTGCTTAAGGTCTGCCAAGACGAGCAAACCGTCGACTGGGCGCAGAATTGGGCTTTTCAACTCCGCGTCTGCGACCCGACGGGCAAGGCCGTACTGGCCACGAATCGTCCCCCCAGCGACCCGAATCCGAAAAAACTCGAAACCGATAGCGCCACCCGCTAATTTCCTCGCCCACCAGGGAGACCTTGCGAGATGATCCACCAGCCAAGATTCGCGACCTGGAAGCTAGCGTTTGCGACCGCGGCCGTCGCGGGAGTGTTCGTCCTGGCAGCCCGGGCCGCCGATTGGCCGCAGTTTCGGGGGCCGGACAGCCGCAGCGTGAGCGATTCGGCGCAACCTCCGGCCCAGTGGTCGGACTCCGATGGCCAGAACGTGGCCTGGAAAGTGAAGTTGCCAGGGCGCGGCCCGTCGAGCCCGATCGTGGTCGGATCGCGGGTATTCGTCACGGCATCAAGCGGCGTCAATCAGGATCGATTGCACGTGCTTTGTTTCGATGCCGCCGACGGAAGTCAACTTTGGGAGCGCCAGTTTTGGGCTACCGGTCGCACGTTGACCCACCCCAGCAGCGCCAACGCGGCGCCGACTCCGGCCAGCGATGGCAACCTGATCTTCGCGTTCTTTTCATCCAACGATCTGGCTTGTCTTGACTTGGATGGCAATCTGAAGTGGTTTCGCGGACTGGCTCACGACTATCCGGCTGCCGGCAACGACGTGGGCATGTCGAGTTCTCCCGTGGTTGCCGACGACGTCGTGATCGCGCAAGTGGAATGTCAAGGCGACTCGTTCGCCACAGCCGTCGACAAGCTGACCGGCGAACCGCGCTGGAAGATTCCGCGCCCCAAGGACGCCAGTTGGTCGTCCCCGGTCTTACTCCGCGGCTCAAAACCCAAAGACACGCTCGTCTTGCTGCAGTCACCCAAGCACCTCACCGCGCACCGCGTTGATACCGGCCAGCAAGCGTGGGCCTATGAAGTCGCTTGCGATGCGATTTCGTCACCCACGGTTGCCGACCAAACGATCTATGTTGCCTCCAAGGGTGTGACGGCCCTCAAGCCCGGCTCCGGGGCCGAGCCCGAAATCCTCTGGAACTCGCAGAATCTACAACCAGGGGCGGCCAGCGTCGTGGTTGGCGACGGGCGGCTACTTGCCATCAACCGCGCCGGCGTGCTCACTTGCGCAAGCGCCGACGATGGCAAAGTTCTCTGGCGCACACGGCTGGATGGTGAGTTCTGGGGCACTCCGGTGCTGGCCGGCAACCGATTATATGCCGTCAGCAAGAAGGGTCTGGGACAGGTTGTCGAGATTGCCGATGACGGCGAGCAAGGCAAATTGATCGGAACCGGACAATTCAACGGTGAGATCCAAAGCTCACCCGCGCTCGCCGGTGGCGCGCTCTATATCCGCAGCGACGGCCACCTCTGGAAGATCGCCGCCCCCTAGACTCTCCTTGGTCCCTCGCACTGTTCCATGTCGAGCATCGAAATCGAACCCCTAGCCGCGCCGCCCAACGCAAATGTGCGACCACCCGGTTCGAAAAGCCTGACGAACCGTGCGCGTGGTTTGCGCGGCATTGGCTCAAGGCACGAGCCGTCTCACCAGCGTGCTCGATAGTGAAGACACCCGCGTTATGCTCGACGCGCTTGTCCGTCTCGGCCTGCCAGTGCGTGTCGATCACGAGCGTCACACGGCCGAGCTCGATGGCTGCAATGGCAGCCTACCCGTAGCGAGCGCCGACTTATACATCGCCAACAGCGGCACGACGGTACGATTTCTGACAGCCCTGGTGGCGCTGGGCCATGGCACGTATCGCTTGCATGGTACGCCGCGAATGCACGAGCGACCCATTCAAGACCTGCTCGACGCGCTCGGCGGCCTCGGCGTCCGCGCCGAGAGCGAAGCGGCCACCGGCTGCCCGCCGGTCGTCGTGCATGCGAACGGGCTACCCGCTCGAAAGACGTCGATTCGTGGCGACGTCTCCAGCCAGTTTCTAAGCGCCGTGCTGCTGGCCGCACCTTGTGCGGCGGCGGAGGCCGGCAATCCGTTTGAAATCGAAATTGTCGGCGAACTGGTGTCGGTGCCGTATGTCGCAATGACCGTTGCCGTCATGCGCTCGTTCGGCGCCGAGCTGAAAGTGACCGCGGACTGGAAGCATTTTCAGATTGCGCCAAAGGGATATCAGGCGGCCCGCTACGAGATTGAACCGGACGCCTCGGCCGCTAGTTACTTTTGGGCGGCGGCGGCAATTACCGCTGGGCGCGTCCGCGTCGAGGGTCTCGGCCGGCACAGCCTGCAGGGCGACGTGGCATTTTGTGACGTGCTTGCCCAGATGGGGTGCCGCGTCCGCGAGGAGCAGGGCGGAACGGCCGTCGAGGGCGGGCCGCTGCGGGGAGTCGACGTCGACATGAATGCCATCAGCGACACCGTGCAAACCCTGGGGGCCGTAGCCCTCTTTGCCCAGGGCGCAACCAACATCCGCAACGTCGGCCACATCCGCCACAAGGAAACCGATCGCATAGGAGCCCTGGCAACGGAGCTGCGCAAGTTCGGAGCGACCGTCGAAGAGCGTGCCGACGGACTGCGGATTTCGCCAAATGACTTGCACGGCGCCACGATCGACACCTACGACGACCACCGCATGGCCATGAGCCTTGCCTTGCCGGGTTTGGCGATCCCCGGTGTCATCATCAACGACCCACAATGCACCGCCAAAACGTACCCCGGCTTTTGGAAAGACCTTGAGCAACTTCGCCGCTAGACAGAAATTCACCCGCTGGCGTGGACAATTGCAGGGTTGCAGACGAGCTCGAGGCGCACAGCGTCGTCCTCAATCTTCGCTTGGCAGCTGACGCTTCACTAGGCAGCGGGCGGCTGTCGCTGATTCATCGACGACGCCAAGAGCTCGTCGGCGCGCCGGAGAAGATCCGCGGCGGTTCCACGGGGCGTCCGCATTCCTTGGCTCGCTTCAAATCGTCCGTGGCAATGTTGGCAGACGACTTGTCGGCCGAGATGTTCGACGCAAATCTGCAAGCTACGGCCGCAAGTCGGACATTCCTGAACGAAATAAGTCGATCGCGACATCGGGGTACCTCCGTTACCTTGCCCGCACTGCGAAGTCCCATCATCGTACGCCATCGTGTGATTTTCAGCAATCATAAGCGACATTACTTGCGTGTAATCCCCGCGGAATTCGTGAAAGAAATCACAATCCAAACGGTTTTCTCAATGCGCTCGTCACCGTCATCCGTCACGGCACGAAACTCCTCTCGCCTTTCAATTTACCCTCAGACACTTGCCAATTTGTCCAGGTTCGCCAGCCGGTCGCTAAAACGTGGTACTTGGGAAACATGTATGTTGGATATCAGACGTCCCAGCTTGCCGGAACTGCCAGCTCTAGTGCCTCGCGAGGATGCTGCAAATGAATTAAACTGGATCAAGTGTTTTGTGAATTTCCGTTCCCGTTTTTCGTTGTCGCCAGCGCATGGGGAACCCGGCTTTCAATCTGATCGTAGTCCTGTTCTGGCTGGCCACCATGAGTTGGTTGGTGGTGGCGAAGATTGTTCCGCCGCTGCGGGTCGGAGAGCCTCCGAGCTACGCCACGATCCTTGAGGACAGCGACGACGGACCGCCCACGTGCTGGACCATTCGCATGCAGAGCCGGACCGTTGGCTGGGCAGCAACGAAACTCGTCCACCGCCCCGAAGGCATCAGCGAACTCTACAACCGCGTTTATCTGTCGCAGTTGCCGCTCGATGAACTTGCTCCCGGCTGGTTGACCAGCGTGCTCAAGCCGGTCTTCCCGAATCTGAAACTACTCGACGTCGACAAGCAGAGTTGGTTCGTCATCGATCCGCTGGGGCGGCTCTCGGAGTTCGAGTCGCGCGTCGGGCTGGCCGACATCCCCGATGCCATTCGCGTGCAGGGGCAGGTAGAAGACTCCAAGCTCAAGTTAACGGTCAAGTCGGGCGACATCGGCGGCACCATCTATCAGCCGCTGACGCCCAACTCGCCAATGAACGATGAACTCTCCCCGCAGTCGCGGCTTCCCAATCTCCGCGTTGGGCAAACTTGGACCGTGCCGCTCTATTCCCCCTTCCGTTCTCCGCACAGTCCCATGGATATTCTGCAAGCCTCGGTTGAACGCGAAGACCCGCTCCGGTGGAATCACGAAATCGTTCAGGCCCGAGTCGTCGTCTATCGCGGCGACGCCGGGGCCGGCCGCAGCAGCGATGAAGTCCGCGGGCGGATGTGGGTTCGCGACGACGGACTCGTGTTGCGGCAGGAGGTCAACGCATTCAAGTCACCGATCCAGTTCGAGCGACTTTCTGACGAACAGGCGCGCCAGGTTTGGGAAGCCCTGCCAGACAACTGGCGCACGCGGCTGCCGCCCGGTCTGGGCCAGGAACTGCTCGACCGACTGCTGCTCGAACAGGCCGCGCAACTCGAGGAATTGATGGCCGAACCATCTTAGGAACATCAAGTCGATTCGCGCGCGGCATGTCCGGTCGGCGCGGGGCTTGCCCGGAACCACGCGCTGGAGCGTTCGTCGTCGGCATGATTGATTTCGAAAACGTGACGCGGCGATACGGCGCGAAGTTGGCCGTCAACCGCTTGAACCTGCACATCCCACGCGGAGAGTTGTTCGCGTTTCTGGGGCCCAACGGGGCCGGCAAAACCACCACCATCAAGATGATGGTGGGGCTGCTGCATCCAAGTTCGGGCTCGATTCGTCTGTGCGGACACGACGTCAGTGACAGCCAGCACGCGGCGAATCGACTGTTGGGATACGTCCCCGACGTACCGTATCTGTACGACAAGCTTTCCGGCGCCGAATTTCTGAGATTCATTGCCGACATGTACGGAATGGAGCGAGAGGTAGCCGACCGGCGCATCGCCGAACAAATCGACGTCTTTCAGCTGCGGGATTTTGTCGATGATCTCACCGAAAGCTACTCCCATGGAATGAAACAGCGGGTCGCGTTTGCCGCCGCGATGCTGCACGATCCGAAGGTCTTGGTCATCGACGAACCCATGGTCGGACTCGATCCGCGCAGCGTGCGGATCATCAAGGATTTGCTCAGGGCAAAGGCCCGCGGCGGCCAGACGATCTTCATGTCCACGCATCTGTTGTCGATCGCCGAGGAAATTGCCGATCGCGTGGGAATTGTCGACCAGGGGGAGCTGCGGTTTCTCGGTACGATTGATCAGTTGCGAAAACAACTGGCCACGCACGAAACTTCACTCGAACACCTGTACCTCAGCTTCACGTCGCTCGAAGGAGCTGCCGCCGCCCCGGTGGACCCGTCTTCCCAGTCCCTGCCGGAGGGACACCCGCAATGAGTTCCCTTGCCGGACAGCTCGGCCAGGTAGCCGTGGATCCCGCCACGCCGCTGAAACCGCCGCTTTCGCCCCAAGCCGAAGCACAGCTGCTGTGGCGTATCCGCGCTCAAATGATTCGGACCATGCTTCGGCAAGCGCTGAGCACAGCTCGTTTGCGGGTTTCCCTGGTCGTGTTGTTGAGTCTCCTTTTTTGGTACGGGTTGTTTCGATTGTTTGGTGGCGGCTTCCAGTTTCTCGACATGACGATCGACCACCCCGTCACGCGGGCCGAGACCGTGCAGGCGATTTACAACGTGTTCTTCGCCTCGCTATTGGTGATGCTCGTACTGTCTTCGGCCATCATTTTCTATGGCGGGCTGTATTGCTCCTCCGAAGCCGAGTTCTTGCTGACAACTCCGGTGCGCCCGAGCGAATCGTGCTGCATAAGTTTCAAGAGGCCATTGTGTTTAGCAGTTGGGGTTTTCTGCTGCTCGGAAGTCCCATGCTCGTGGCCTACGGACTGCAAGTCGACGCGCCCTGGTATTACTTCGTGCTGTTGCTACCCTTCATGGCCGCTTTTGTCTACATCCCGGGCGGCATCGGCGCGATTCTATGCATGCTCTTCGTGCACCATTTGGCTGGCATTCGACGGCAGGCGCTGTGGCTGGTTGGCGGCCTGACAATATTCGGCATACTGGCCGTCGGCTGGTCGCTGTTCGCCAAGACGGAAGGAAATCTGCTCACCGCCAACTGGTTTCAGGAGATGCTCGGCCGACTGCAATTCAGCGAGCACCGACTGCTGCCTAGCTGGTGGCTAAGTTCGGGGCTATTGGAAGCGTCGCGCAACGACGCTGGCCGGCTGGGAAGCGCACCCTGGGCCGAAAGCCTGTTGTTTCTGTCGCTCTTGATTTCCAACGCGCTGTTTCTGCGCGTGCTGGCCGTTTGGCTCGCCAGTCGGATCTATCGCTCGAGCTACAGCGAACTACGCACCGACCATGCCCGGCGGCGCCCACGCCGCGACTTCTGGCTGGACCGGCTGGTGATGCGGGCGACGCCGCTGTTGACCCCGCAGATGCGGCTGTTGATCGTCAAGGATCTGCGGCTGTTTCGCCGCGACCCGGTCCAGTGGTCGCAATTCCTGATCTTCTTTGGTCTGTTGGCGTTGTATTTCGCCAATATTCGGCGGTTCAGCTATGACGTGAACTACACGGCCTGGGTCAACATGATCAGCTTCTTGAATCTTGCCGTCGTGGGGCTGATTCTGTCGACCTTCACGACGCGATTCATCTTTCCGATGCTGAGCCTCGAGGGACGGCGGTTTTGGATCCTCAGTATGTTGCCGGTGCGGCGAGAATCGGTGCTGTGGGGAAAGTTTCTGTTCGCGGCCGCCGGGTCCACGATTCCCAGTTGCGTGTTGATCCTGCTGAGCGATTACATGCTGCGAGTGGCGCCACTGGTGCTGGCAATCCACCAGCTGACCTGCCTGTTGCTTTGCCTTGGGCTATCCGGAATAGCGGTGGGACTGGGGGCCAAGATGCCGGATTTGCGCGAGGAGTCGCCGTCAAAAATCGCCGCCGGCTTCGGCGGCACGCTCAATCTGGTGATCAGCGCGATCTACATCATCGTCATCGTGATGCTCACCGCGCTGCCGACCCATTTCTATTTGGCGGTTCGTCAGACCGACGCCGACGCGCTCCGCATCCAATACTGGCTGATCGGTGGCATCGTGGCCGCCTGCCTGACCGGCGCCGTGGCCACGGTCGTTCCCATGCGGCTCGGGCTGAAGGCCTTTCGCGCACTGGAATTCTAAGCTCGCCTTCGCTGCAACCGACAGGTCCGCTGCGTCCTACGCCGCGGCGCCGCGAAACTTCGCAACCACGTTGCGGTATCGGGCGCGCGCATCGACAGCCACCCAGCCTAGGTATACATTGCCACCCAGCGAACAAGCCAGCAGCACGATGGCGATAAACAGCGGCAGCCACGCCTCGGTTGGCCCCTTACCAGGCGGCTCACCGTCCAAGGCCGGCTTGGCCGCGTCGCGAGGTTCAGCCTCCGACGACGAAACCTTCGCATCGCCAAACGTGGTTTGCTTGATGTGCCCCGCCACGGCGCTATCGGCCGGAAGCTTGCCGGGCGGCTGTTCGGCGGTTGGTGCGTCCTTGCGATCAACGTTGGCCAGCGGCGGTGTCTGCGCATCGCTCGGAGACGGCGCGTCTTGACGCTTGGCCCAAGGGTCAACCGCCGGGGGCTTGTCGGTCGCTGGATGTCCGGCCGGAGGCGGCTCGGTCGCAGGCGATTCGCTGGCCGACGGCAGCTCGGGCATTTGATGTTGCGGAAAGTCGGGGTCAACCGCAGGTTTCTCAGCCGGCTCTCCGCTAACGCCCGACGATTCGTAGGGATCGTTGCCGGCGACCGTCGGCTGCCCGTCGTGATGCTGCCCCGTCGCCGGTGGAATCTCGCCGAGGCCACGATCATCGCTCGGAGGCGTCCCAAATGGATCGTGGCCGGCAGCAACATGGCTTTCCGCCGGATTGGCAGCGGCGGGCGGCACTTCGACGGCAGGTGCGGCACTCGGAGGGACTTGTTGGTTGACAACCGTCCCACGGTCGACAGGTGGCTGCGCCATTGGAGACCTGGCTGTTGGCTCATTGTCAGCTGGCGAATGAGCACCCGCTGCCGGTGCAGCTTCCGGCACAAGCGGACCGGCCTCACGCCGCAGTTTGCCCACGCCAACGACAATTCGATAGCGTCGAACGTCGATCCCGGCGGGCACGTCGCTGTAGATTTCGTCTTCCCCCTTTTCCAGCACGTCGAGCAGTTGGGGCTCGATCTGAATCGTATATTCGTGGCCTCCACCGGGTAGCGGCTCCCAGCCCACTTCGATGCCCAGCGCGGCGGTGGCAACGACAACGAAAAGCGCATTCATAACGATACCTGCGGGTTTACAAACCAAGTGCTCAACTCATGGTATCACCCGAGGAGCATCTGATGTAGTCGAAGCAGCTGTCCCCAACCAACAGCTTGCCCGACCCTTTACTATCCCTCCAGGCTTACGCGACCGCTCTTGTTTGATTCTCAGGCCAACGACAGAATATGGGTTTCGCGGCCAACACCACTCGACGGGCACCCTCGTGAGCGAATCGAAAAAGCGCTGGACCCATTGGCTCGTCGTAGCTCTCAAGCTGGGAGTGTTCGGTCTGCTGTGTTGGGCCATCTACCATGCGCTCCATACTGGCAACCAGCAACTTAGCCAGCACAAATGGCACGTGGAGCCGGTTTGGCTGCTCGTTTCCGGGCTCTTGTACCTGGCCGGAATGTTCCCGTTCGCCCTTTTTTGGTACCGAATCCTATTGGCCACCGATCAGCCTGCCAGACCAATGGAGTCGATTCGGGCCTATTACATCTCGCAACTTGGCAAGTATGTGCCGGGCAAGTGGATGGTCATCTTGCTGCGTCGCGTGTTGCTTCGCGATCCGAAGGTCGAACACACGGTCGTCGCGGCGAGCGTCTTTTTTGACACCTTCACGATGCTGGCCGTGGGCTCCGCGATTTCCGCCCTGGTTCTCGTGATCTGGCATCCGAATCAAACGTTGCTCATCGCCACGGCCGCCGGGTCGATCGTCTTGCTGGGTGCGCCGACCGCCCCGTTCTTTTTTGAGTTTCTGTTGCGCACCCTGGGCGTAACGCGGCTGAATCCGACCGCCGGCAAGAAATTCCGCAAGATTAGTTGGAACATGCTCGTCGTCGGCTGGCTGACCATCGCCTTCGGCTGGCTCCTGCAGGGCATGAGCCTATGGGCGACCTTGCGGGGACTGGGAGCAACCGATCAGGGGCCGTTTCACGAACTTTCACTGCACACGACGGCCGTCGCGTTGTCGCTCGTGGCCGGGTTTCTTTCGCAGATTCCGGGCGGATTGGCCGTTCGCGAATGGGTCTCGGCGCAGCTCATCGAGCCGATGTACGGAGAAAGCATGGCCGTCGTTTCAGCCATTTTTTACCGCCTGGTGATGGTCGTGTCGGAGCTGGCCATTTCGATTATCCTATATGTGGCCGGCTGGCGGCGCATGCCCCGCGTGACCGAAGTGGCCGAAGCCGAAATGAGCATCCAAAGCGGCGGCTGAGCGCCCCCAACGCCGTCGACGGCCCGTGACTCCCTCCTCCCGACCCGGCAAGTCGATGTTGTCGATCGTCATCCCCGTCTTCAACGAACGCGAAAGCCTCGAACTCTTGCACCAGGAGCTCGACGAAGTTGCGCGTGCGGGCGACTATGATCTTGAAATCATCTTCATTGATGACGGTTCAAAGGACGGCTCGTGGAGTGTTATCCGCCGTTTAGCAGCCCAGGATTCGCGCGTGCGGGGCATTCGCTTCCGTCGCAACTTTGGCAAGGCTGCCGCGCTGTCGGCCGGCTTTCGGGCAGTGCGCGGCGAGTTGGTGATGACGCTTGACGCCGACTTGCAGGACGATCCGCACGAAATCCCCCGTTTCCTCGCGGCGATGTCCGAGGAGCTCGACGTCGTCAGCGGCTGGAAGCAGGTGCGCCACGATCCCTGGCACAAGGTCTATCCCTCGCGGGCCTTCAACGCCCTGGTCAGTTGGATGACGGGCGTGCGATTGCACGATCACAACTGCGGCATGAAATGCTACCGCCGCAGCGTGCTGGGCGAAGTGCGGCTGTACGGCGAATTACATCGCTTCGTCCCGGTGCTGGCCGCGGCGCGTGGCTTTTCCGTGGGCGAAATCGCCATTCATCATCGTCCCCGCAAGTTCGGACAATCGAAGTACGGCGTGCGGCGGATCATGAAGGGCTTTCTCGACCTGCTCACCGTGAAGTTCCTCACCGGTTTCGGCCAGCGCCCGCAGCACGTGCTGGGCACGATCGGAGTGATTTCGTTCACGCTTGGCTTCCTGGGCATGGCGGCGCTGGCCGTCAATTGGGTGCTGGGCCATACCATTCCAGGCTGGGAAATCACGCCCTTGCACCAGCGGCCGGCGGTACTCTATTCTCTGGGAGCCTTGTTGCTCGGCGCAGCTCATGTCGATGGGCTTTTTGGCCGAGTTAATCACCGCCTACCAGGTGCGCGACACCGACACCTACTCGGTGGCCGAGCGCACGCCCGAGCACGCCGACCGCGCCACGCCCACGCCTCATGAATGAAACCAGCGACCCGACGCGCCCGCTCCGCTGGGGCGTGTATCTGTTGCTCATCGCGTTGTCGACCGGTGCCATGCTCGGTCGCATCCTGGCCGTCAGTTCCGTGGACGTGATTGCCGTCGAAGCCCAGCTCTATCGCGAGGGACGCAAGGACTGGCAGCGACAGCGGCCTTTCCTGAGCGCCAACGATCGCAGCCGCTGGGCTACGGTCCGAGCACTGGTTGAACACGGCACCTATACGATCGACGATGTGATCCAAGAGCGCGGCTGGGACACCATCGACATGGTGCAACATCGAGGGTGGGACGGCCAGCTACACCAGTACTCGAGCAAGCCCCCCCTTTTCGCCACGGTGATGGCGGGCCCCTATTGGCTGATCCACCACACGACTGGCGCCACGCTCGGCGAATACCCGTACGAGGTCGGCCGCTCGCTGCTGGTGCTGTTCAACGTCGTGCCGCTGGTGCTCTATTTCTTCGTGCTCGCGCTGTTGGCCGAACGCCTCGGCACGACAGACTTCGGCCGCATGTTCATGGTTGCCGCCGCCTGCTTTGGCACGTTTCTCACGACGTTTGCCGTATCGATCAACAACCATCTGCCCGCCGCCGTCTGCGCTGCCGTCGTGCTTTGGGCGCTCGTGCGCATCTGGTACGACGGCGAGCGGCGACGACGATACTTTGTGCTGGCTGGTTTCTTCTCGGCACTGGCGGTCACCAACGAATTGCCCGCTCTGTCGCTGTTTGCGCTAACCGGCGCAGTATTGCTCTGGAAATGTCCGCGACCGGCGCTCGTTGCTTTCGCGCCGCCGGCGCTCATCGTCGCGGCGGCCGCTCTGGGGACGAACTATCTGGCGCACGGCAGCCTGCGCCCCCTTACATGCACCGCAGCGCGACAATCCCCGAGGACAACTGGTACGACTACTCTTACATGCGGGGTGGGAAACTGCGCGACAGCTACTGGCGGAATCCACAGGGAATTGATCGTGGCGAGCCGTGCCTGGGCACCTACGTCCTGCATTCCACGATTGGCCATCATGGAATCTTCTCGCTGACACCCATTTGGCTGCTGAGCGTATGGGGACTATGGCTGCTGTGGCGCCGCGATTTACCGGCGCTGGCGATCTTCATCGGGCTGTTGTCGGTCGTCTGCCTGACGTTCTACATGCTGCGGCCGGAAATCGATCGCAACTACGGCGGCATGACGAGCGGCTTTCGCTGGATGTTCTGGTTCGCGCCGCTCTGGCTCGTGGCCCTCTTGCCGGCCGCCGACCGGCTGGCATGTTGTCGCGCCGCTCAGGTATTTGCCTCGGTGCTGCTGGCGCTGAGCGTCATGTCGGCTAGCTATCCGACATGGAATCCATGGACGCACCCGTGGTTGTGGAACTTCCTGCATTCGCTGGGATGGATCACCTGACGTCCCGGCGATGCTCACGCCTTCAGCCCCCCGTTTTGTCGGGAAGCTCCTCGCGTCTCTCGGTACCAGTTGCCAACTCACCCGCGCCACACCCCACACCGTTACGCCGCGTTAACGTCAGTGCCGCCCAAGCGTCACCCAAGGGCGCTTCCAGCGTCATCGCCTCCTTGCTCAACGGGTGAAAGAACGTCAGCGACCGCGCGTGCAGCGCAATCAATCGCTGTCGCTCGTCGTCGTGATAGGGCCCAAACGGGATCCTCGCACCATACATTTCGTCGCCGAGCACCGGGTGTCCCCGCGTCGACGACTGCACGCGAATCTGGTGCGTTCTCCCGGTCTCGAGTTCAATCTCCAGCCACGACCCGGCCTGGTGAAAGCCTCGCGTGCGGTAATGCAAAATCGCCTCTTGCGAGTCCGGATGCGTGGCCTCGACCACGGCCGTCTTCGGTTGACCATGAAACTTGTAGAGAAAGTCGACCCAGGTTCCATCCAGCGGCTCGACCGTTCGCTCGACGCAGGTCCAGTAAACTTTCTTCACGCGGCGCCGCGCGAACTGCTTGGAAAGCCGGCGCGCCGCGCGGCGCGTCTTGGCAAACACCATCACGCCGGATACCGGCCGATCGAGCCGGTGCGGAATTCCGAGATACACCTCTTCCGTCGAGCGGTCCGCTGCGGCCAGGTACCGCCGGATACGGGACTCCAGACTCTCAATCGCCCGCGGTGCCTGCGTGGTAATGCCGGTTGGCTTGTTGACCGCCAAGACATGCTCGTCCTCGAACAGAATCCCAAAACCAGGTTCTGATGTCGCCATGAAATAAAGAAAGGCTGAAGGACGATGTATCCTCCAGCCTTCCTCCTCGATTCGTTTGTTCGACTATACCTGGCCTTTGGCCGGCACCACGAACGGCGCCCGATACTCCCGGGTCAGCATCGCATCGGCTTGCGAATTATCCTTGAAGGTCTCGCTGGCCGGGTCGAAGTCCAGCTTTACGCCATAGCCGAGTTTGAGCGTATCCAGGTCGAGCTTGTTGTGTGCCAGATGTTCCTTAAATCGCTCGTAGCTCGCCACCGCGTGCTCGGCGGACTTGAGATCCTGCAACCGCTCTTCAATCTGCGGCACCGACAGCGGCTCGCCCAAGCGGTAGGAAATGTTACCCAGGTGGCACAAGGCGCTCGAGAGGTGCCCCTCCTCGATGTCGGCGTTCAGATCCTCATGATTGCGGCTACGCACGGCCGCGACGAAGTTACCAAAGTGATCGCCGCCGCCGGTGAATTCCTGCACGATCTTGCCGTCCGGATCAAAGGCGGCTCCGTCGTCGTAGCTGGTCATCACAAGGTAGCCGTCGGCGCCTTCAATGATGATGCCGACGTTGGCGCCCTTATACGGTTCGGTTACCAGCCCACGCACTTCAAACACCAGAGCCTGATCGCCGTAGCCGTGCACGATCATCTGGGTGTTGGCGGTGTCGCCGGCGTCTTCGTAGCCGACGCGGCCACCGTAGCTCAGCACCCAATCGCTCAAGCGGTCAACGCCCAGGGCCCACCGGCAGAGGTCCATCTGGTGGATCCCCTGGTTGCCGAGGTCGCCATTGCCGTACGGCCACTGCCAGTGCCAATCGTAGTGAAACCGCGGACGCGTGACGGGTGCGATCGGCGCTGGTCCCAACCACAGGTCGTAGTTCACCTCCTTCGGCACCGGGTAGTCTCCCCTGGCGCCGATCGAAGGACGGCGTTTGTAGCACAATCCCCGGGCGACGTTGACCTTGCCAAGCTTGCCGTCGTGAATGTACTGCATCGCATCCTGCATGCCCTTGTTCGACCGGCACTGTGTCCCGGTCTGGCAGATGCGGTTGTATTTGCGAGCCGCTTCCACCGCGCGGCGTCCTTCACTCACGTTGTGGCTCACCGGCTTTTCGACATACACATCCTTGCCCGCCTGCATCGCCCAGATGGCCACCAAGGAGTGCCAGTGGTTGGGAGTGGCCGTCGTCACAATGTCGACGGCCGGATCGTCAAACGCGTCTCGCATATCGGCCACGATCTTCGGCTCGCGTCCCTGCTTTTCGGTGACGTACTTGGCGCGACGTTTGGCGGTGTTTTCGTCCACGTCGACGACGTACAGAACTTCGCTGTCCGGGCGGCTGGCAAAGGCATCCAAGTGTGAGCCGCCGCGCCCGCCGCAACCAACCACGGCCACGCCCAGCTTTTCGCTCGGGCTGTCGCTAGGGGCCTTCTCGGCTGCAAACGCCGCGGTGGCCGGACTGGCCGCAACTGCGGCTGCCGCCGCAAACATCGAATCTTCCAGAAACTGGCGTCGTGTACGCTTCGACATCGGAAGGGCTCCTTGGGGAGATCGGTTGGCTGCAATCTGGGAGGGCGGGAACCAAACGAACCCGGCGTTAGGCTCCGCCAGGATCGCAAACTCCTAGAATAACGCAAATTCCTCCGGATGTCAGCCCAGCCGCCGAGGGTTGCGGAGGGCCTTTCAACCAGCGAAAAAGGCCTCCTTCAGCCAGGTTAGCCGTGCCGCGCTAAGATCCGGTCGACGATTCCCGGCAGCAATCGGCTGACCCATACCAAGGCTTTGCCGCCCAGGCTGATAATCAGTTGATGCTTTCCCCGCCGCATCGCATGGACGATCCGCCGGGCTACTGTCTCGGAGGTCATGCCTTTTATCAGCGGCCAGGGCGTGGCCTCGGCGCCGATTGCTTGCTCAAAAAACTCGGTGCGAGTTCGCGCGGGGCTCACCACCAGCACGTCGATCCCCTGTGGGGCGAGCTCGGCTCGCAGGGATTGGCTGAAGCCCTCGAGAGCAAACTTGCTGGCACAATACTCCGCGTAGCCCGGCACGCCGCGATGCCCCAACACGCTGCTCACGTTAACCACGATCGGGTGACGCCCCTGCTTCAGTAGTGGGACCGCGTCGCGCGTCAGCTCGGCAGCGGCAAAGAAGTTGACTTCCATCACCTGCCGCAGCCGCTCGGGAGAAGCCTCTTCGAATCGGCCCATCGCCCCGACGCCGGCATTGTTGACGACGAAATCGAGACCCCCAAAGGCGTCCTTGGCCCGCTCGATGGCGGCGCGTTGCGCAACCGGCTCCGTCACGTCCGCGGCCAGCGTCAGAATTTCCCCCGTTGCGCCCGCCAGACTCTGCTTCAGCTCGTCCAAACGCGCCTGCCGCCTGGCGACCACGACGAGTCGTGCTCCCTGTTGCACCAGTTCCACGGCCAGCGCCCGACCAATGCCACTGGAAGCGCCAGTCAGAATGCCGCGTAGCCCTGTGATTTCTCGACGTGCCATGCGGAACAATATAGTGACACACCGGTCAATGAAGAAATCCGGGCCACAACTTGCCTTGGATTTTCATTGCGGGCCGCCGCGAGCCAGACTACTGGCTGGCTTGCTGCCCGTTGGCATAATGAGGCGGTGCGTGACCGTTTGCGCCGTTCGAACCCATCGCCGCACGGCCATGCGGGCGGATGTCCGCACCCGTGCCGCGGAGATGTCCCATCGCGCGCTCTGGAATTCGGCAGTGCACGATCACGCGAGAGTCGGTGTAGCGTTTGGAAAGCACTTCGCCATGGTTTGAAAGCAACGCCAACAAGCGGCCATTTTCCACCCCGGTTTCCACGTCGATGTCGAGGAAGTTGTTGCTGAGCACCTGGCTGACGGCCGCGGACAGCTTGTCGATGCCGTCTCCGGTGTAGGCGCTGACGGACAGCCCGTGCGGATAGCGACTACGAAGCGCTGCCAGCTGGCCTCGATCCGTAGCGTCGGTCTTGTTGAGCACCAGCAGCGTATCCTTCTCCTTGATGCCCAACTCCTCGAGCACCTGATAGACCACGGCAATCTGCTCCAGCGCCGCCGGATTGCTGGCATCGGCCACGTGCAGCAGCAGGTCGGCATGCCGTGCCTCTTCGAGCGTGGCCTTGAAGCTGGCGATCAAATGGTGGGGCAAGTCGCGGATGAAACCAACTGTATCGCTCAGCAGCACCGGTCCCCAGCCGGGAAGTTGCCACCGCCGGGTCCGCGTATCGAGCGTCGCGAACAGCCGGTTCTCGGCCAGCACGTCGGCCCCCGTGAGCTTGTTGAGCAGCGTGCTCTTGCCAGCGTTCGTGTAGCCGACCAACGAAACGGTCATCCGTTCGCTGCGGGCCGCAACTTCGCGCTCCTTGCGCTGTTCGATCGCCTTGAGTTCGCCTCGTAATTCGCTGATCTTCTTCTCGACCAGTCGGCGGTCGACTTCCAGCTGCTTCTCGCCAGGACCACGCATGCCGATGCCCATCTTGAGCCGCGACAAGTGATTCCACATCTGCTTCAGCCGCGGTAGCGAGTATTGCAGTTGCGCGAGCTCGACGGCCAGTCGGGCCTGGTACGTCTCGCGCGGCTGGCGAAGATATCGAGAATCAGCTCGCTCCGATCGAGCACCTTGATGCCGGAGGCTTCTTCGAGATTCCGGGTTTGAGCGGGCGTCAGATCGTTGTCGAACAACACGACATCGGCGTCGGTCGCTCCGACCAGTTGCTTGAGTTCATCCACCTTTCCCTTGCCAAGATAGGTGGTGATGTCGGGCGTCTGACGGCGTTGAGTCAATTGACCAACCACGCGCGAACCGGCCGTCGTGGCCAGCCCCTCCAATTCCTCCAGCGGATCGCCGTGAAATTCTTGATGTGGAAGTAACACTCCGACGAGAATGGCCGCCTCGCTGGCGACGCTCTCAACCCGGTTTTTTTCTGTCACAGGCGCTCGTTTCCTATTGGTTGTTCCTGAAGGGTTCAACGTAGCCTGATGCGAGCTCGTTTCGGCTCGGCCACGTATTCAATTCTACTCCGCAAATGGCAATTGGTTCACTGGGTAAAACCAACTAGCTGGACAGTCTGGCGGTGCCTGGGGTTCGTCGTTACTGGGTATCTCCGGCAAATAACTGGCAATAGCTTTCGTATCGACGCAGGTCGAGCCAACCGTCGGCCACGGCATTTTTCACGGCGCAGTTCGACTCATGGGTATGCGTGCAGTTCGGAAACCGGCAGTGATTGATATACGGGCGCAAATCGCGGAAATAGCCGGCCACTTCCGCCGGGATCACGTCCCACAATTGAAACTGGCGGATTCCCGGCGTATCGATGACGTAGCCGCCCGTCGAAAGGGGCCACAGCCGGGCCGTAGTCGTCGTGTGCCGTCCCTTTTGCGTTTCGGTGCTGACCGCAGCGGTGCGCAGCACGAGCGCCGGGTCCACGGCGTTCAACAGCGACGATTTGCCGACGCCGCTTTGCCCCGCCACGACGCTAGCACGCCCGTTCAACTCCTGTCGCAAGCGGTCGATGCCAAAGCCGGTTGCTGCCGAGAGCATCAGCACGCGGTAGCCCATTTGACTATAGGTGCCCACCAGCGGCGCCAGTGAAGCCGGATCGACCAGGTCGATTTTGTTGATGCAGATCAAGGGCCGCAGACCGGTCTGGTGGGCGCTGATCAAGAACCGATCGATCAGGTGCGGTTTCAGGTAAGGTTCGGCCGCGCTGCCGACAATCAGAAGCTGGTCGGCATTGGCCACCAAAATGTGCTGGCGACCACGCGTCGCACGGCTGAGCACCGTTTTGCGGGGTTCAACCCGTTCGATGATACCCTCGTCGGCCGTAACCGGCCGAAACATCACGAAGTCGCCGGCCGCGACCACGTGGCGTTCGTCGGTGGCCATTGTCTTCAGCAGCCGCCGCGTGGCGCACATGAACACGGCGCCGTCTTCGGCCTGAACAGTGCTCAACAAACCCTGGACGGCCAACACACGCCCCAACTTGACCAGCGAGTCGTCAACGTCGAGCTGCGCTGCCGCGTCGCCTGCGGCAAGTTCGACCAAAACCGTGCGGCGACGATTGAGCTCGCCCTTGCCACTGATGCGTTCGGCCAGCGCGGCGTCATCGACCCCTTCGGCCCCTTCGGCGCGGAATCGACGCGTCCATTCGTCACTCCGAGCCCGCTCCGCACGGTTCTTGCGAAACTGAGCCCGAATCTTCTGCTTTTTTTTGGCCGCCATTCAGAGAGGACGTCCTACAGGATAAAGGCTGAGGGGTGAAAACCGACCCGGCAACCGAACCGCATCGAGGTTCCGTCGGCGTTCACCCTTCACCCTTGATCCCATAGGGGCTCCTTGAATCCTACACGGGGCGGTTCGGATCTTTGATCTGGCCTTCGCTGTCGTCGAGAATATCGAACCGCTCGCCCATTCTCTTCGGCTGTTTGGGAGCGGATGACGGCTTGCTGCTCGACCGATACTCCAGGCCGGCGCGCTCCAGCAGCGACTGTTTCATCACGTTCGTGGTCTCGTCGTCGACCGGTGGCGGCCCAATGGCCCCCAGGTCGAACGGCGAATACCGAACGTCGTAGCGATGCTTGGCGACCGAGAGCTCGTCGCCCGGATCGAGCCGTTTTTCCGTGACTCGCAATCCGTTGACCTTGATCCCGTTTCGGCTTTGCAGATCCTTGACGTACCAATAACCGCCGTTGCAGTACAACTGGCAGTGGTGGGCCGAAACATTCGAGAACCGCAAGACGATGTCGCAGCTCTCGCGACGTCCGACCAGCAGGTTCTTCTTGAGCAACGGGATCGGGTCGCCTCCTCCAAGGGGAACTAGTTCGCCGTGCATGTCTGTCCGTCTTTACCTTGTGACACCTATTTACAAGACTTATGATCGTGCGGGGAGTCTTAACTTGAAGTGTAGATACCCGCCCCTTGGCAGTCAACCATTTTTCGTCAATAACTCACCACAAGGTAAGGGTTTGTGGCTATCCCCCTTTGCCCAAACGGCAGGCACCCGACCCCTCGCGGTTCCGCCTCCCCGACGTTCGACTGGCACGCAGCCGGGCTACGCTACTACGGCTACAACCACTTCCTGCGGCAGAAATTCGGCGGCCGCGTCCAAAAGGTCAGCATCGACGCCAGGTTTACTTGTCCAAACGTCGACGGCACGGTAGCCACCGGTGGCTGCACATTCTGCGACAATCGCAGTTTCAGCCCCAGCCGTCGCGTGTCGCGGCGGGACATTCGCGACCAAATCGACGCCGGCATCCGGCAACTCCGCCTGCGGTACCGCAAAGTGGAGCAATTCCTCGCGTATTTCCAGCCCGCCACAAACACCTATGCCCCCCTCGACCGCCTGCGCGAGGTTTACGAAGAGGCGCTCGCACATCCGGCAATCGTCGGGATGGCCGTCGGCACCCGGCCCGACTGCGTCGCGGACGACGTGCTCGAATTGCTCGACGAGATCGGACGCCGCACCTATCTCTCCGTCGAATATGGCATGCAAACCATGCACGACCGGTCGCTCGACTGGATGAACCGCGGCCACCACCACGATGCCATGATCGACGCCATGAACCGCAGCCGCGGCCGATCGTTCGAAATCTGCGCCCATATCATGCTTGGGTTGCCCGGCGAATCGCATGCCGACATGCTCGAGACGGCTCGCGAAGTCGCGCGGCTGGGTCTCGACGCCATTAAGATTCACAACCTTTACGCCGTCAAGAACACCCCCCTGGCCGAGCAGGTCGCCAGCGGCGAAGTGCAGCTCATGGATCGCGAGGAATACATCCACACGCTCGTCGACTTCCTCGAACTGTTGCCGCGCACGACGATGGTCGAACGCATCAGCGGCGACGCACCGCCGGATTATTTTGTCGGACCGGCCTGGTGCCTCGACAAACCGGCCGTGCGCATGGCCTTCGAAGCCGAACTCCAGCGCCGCGACACGTGTCAAGGCAAACACTGCGTGATTCCCTGAACGAACGAACCCGAATGCCGGTCAAGAATCGAAAAACTGCCGCGTCGGCCGTCCACCCGTGACGACTCCCGCCGCACTCAGTCCCTCACAGCGCAAGCGCCACATGCCCCAACCCTTCGCCTATCTCAACGGCCGCTACGTCCCCGCCGCTCAAGCCCAGCTGCCCGTTTCCGATGGTGGCTTTGTGCAAGGCACGGCCGTCGCCGAACAGCTTCGCACATTCGCCGGCCGCCTGTTTCGCCTCGAACAACATATCGAGCGGTTGTTCCACTCGCTGTCGATTGTCGAAGTCGAGGCTGGCCTCACGCGCGAGGCGTTGGCGGAGGTTGCCCTGGAGTTGGTAGCGCGCAATCACCCGTTGCTGTCCACCGGCGACGACCTGGGACTCTCCATGTTTGTCACTCCCGGTCCCTACGCGGCCATGTCGGCCGAGCCGCCGGCAGCGACGGTCTGCTTGCATACGTTTCCGCTCCGTTTTGCCCAGTGGGCCGCAAAGTTCGAACAGGGCGAGTCGCTCGTAGCCGCCGACGTGGCGCAGGTTCCCGCCGCCTGCTGGCCACCGGAACTCAAGTGTCGCAGCCGCATGCACTATTACCTGGCCGATCTTCATGCACGTCGCCATTCGCCTGGCAGTCGAGCTCTGATGCTCGACGAAGGCGGATCGGTTCTCGAGACGACCACTGCCAACATCCTGATCTACCGGCCAGCAGAAGGACTGTTGCTACCGCCTGCAGAAAAAGTTCTGCCAGGCATCAGCCAGGCCGTGCTGCTCGAGATCGCCGCGGAGTTAGACATCCCATTCGCGCATCGCGACTTGCAGCCCGCCGACGTCGCCGCGGCCGACGAAGTCTTTCTCACCAGCACGTCGCCCTGCATCCTGCCTGTGTTGCGGTTCAACGACCGGCCGATTGCCCAGGGACACCCGGGCCCGGTGTTTGTCGACTGCATGTCCGCTTGGAGCCAGCGGGTGGGAGTCGACGTCATCGAGCAGGCCCAACGTTTTGCACAGCGCTAAAAACTGCCCGCTGCGTGTTTGCGCAGGTCGGCCGGCGGCGAAACGTGAGCTTTCGGTGAATTCCACGAACCCACCCAAATCCGGCATTGTCCCAGCGGGTGAAAATGTGAATGATCGTGTTCACAAGAACTATTGCCTGCCTGGAACCTGAAGAGCGTGCTCACCGATACCTGCCTGGAACCGAATTCCACCCAAGTCCCCCGCCGCACTGGCACCCTTTACTACGGCTGGATCATGGTGCCGCTCTCGATGGTGGCGCTGGTGGCCAGTTCCCCCGGCCAGACGTTCGGCGTCTCGATTTTCAACGAACCGATGCGGTTGGCGCTCGGTCTCAGTTACAGTCAGCTGACCGGTGCCTACATGATCGGCACGCTGCTCGGCGCACTGCCCATCACTTACTTCGGGGCCCTGATGGACCGGCATGGCGGACGTCTAACCACGCTCGTCACCATCACGCTTTTCTGCCTGGCTTGCCTGGTTACGGCCTTCGTCCAGGGATGGATCACCCTGGTGCTTGCCTTTTGCATGTTGCGGATGCTCGGCCCCGGGGCGCTGGGATTTACCAGCGGCAACATCTTGCCCTATTGGTTTGAGTGCCGGCTGGGCATGGTCGAGGGGATCCGCCAATTCGGCATGGGCATGGCCATGCTCTTCATTCCGGCGGTCAACTTGTGGCTGCTTTCGCGGTGGGGCTGGCGCGGCTCGTACGTGCTGCTGGGGGTCACGATCTGGTGTGTGGTGTTTCCGCTTTTCTGGTTTACCTTTCGCAACCGCCCTGAAGACATGGGGCAGCGTCTCGACGGCGTCAGCGAGGAAGCACACCAGAAGTTGCCGGCCAACTATTGGTGGGGGCTGACGCTCGAGGAAACCGTGCGAAAGTATTCCTTCTGGATTGTGGCCGGCGGCACCTCCTGTTTTTCGCTCGTCCACACGGCCCTGTTCTTCTGCCTGGTGCCCATCTTTCAAGAGCGCGGACTGGACGCCCAGGACGCCGCGGCCGCCCTCACCGCATTCGCCGGCAGCCTGGCCCTAATGCAACTTGTTGGCGGTACGCTTGCCGACCACCTGCCGGCCCGGCTGTTGCTGTCACTGGGCCTGGTGGGAATGAGCACGGGCATCTTCATCATCCGCGGCACGAACTCCGTCGCCACGGCCACCGTCGCCGCCGCACTGCTCGGCTTTTCGCAGGGCCTCTTCTTCGGCGCGTCGCAACCGCTTTTTGCGCGCTTCTTCGGCCGACTGCACCTGGGCAAAATCCGCGGCATTCTCGCCACTGGCAATGTCGCGTCGTCGAGCCTGGGCCCGCTGATTGCCGGCGTAATCCACGACGGCGCCGGCAACTTCGGGCCGGCGCTACTGCTGTTCGGCCTTCTGCCGCTGCCCTTGGCCCTGTTGTCTCTTTGGGCAACCGCGCCAAAGCGTGACGAAGCAGGCATCACGGCCTGAAGCCCGGCGAGATTTCGACGGGAATCTCTTTGCTTCGCAGCCGCGAAAAACGTCGAAAAAAGGACTGCTGCCCCCGCTTCAAGCGAACCAGTCCAAGCCGCCCGCTAAATCGGCTTGAGCGCATCGTTGATGGGCCCCAGGTAGGCATTCATAAAGATCTGATAGATGAAGAAGATGATGATCCCGGCGATCAGCACAAACACCAGGAACCCCAAGGCCGCGGTAATCACCGTCATCGCCAGCCGGGCTTCGGCCTGATATTGGGTCGACAGATTGGCCATCGTTTCAGACAGCATGCCGCTCTGCTCGCCCACGTGCACCGCGTCGACAAAGCCCGGCGGAAACACGCGCGTGTCGTCCAGTGCTTCGTGAATCTCGTTGCCTGCCCGAATGGAACGTAGGACGCGATCGACGTGTTGCGTGTAGAGCACGTTTTGCGTGCTCCGTAGCGAAAGCGCCATGGCTTTGCGCAGTTCCATCCCGGAGTTGAGCGTCACGTGCATCGCCCAGGTCAGCCGTGCCAGGGCAAATGTCTCCATCGCGGTGCCCAGCTTCGGCACGTTCATCAGCGCGCGTTGAATCGGCGTGGTCCATAGCGCGCCGCGGACGGCGGCACGATAAAGCGCGGCCAACCCTCCCGCGATCGCCGCCAGCACCGCGAGATAGACGATCAGCCCACTGGTGCCTTTGAGCCCCAGCCCCAGCATGTCGATATTCGATTTGGCAAGCTGCGGAATGGCCCCCATCGCAAAGATGACCAGCCCCACCACGCCGAGCGCCAGTCCCAACTCAATCATCGGCCAGGAGATTGCGGTCAGCAACGTTCGCCGCATCTGCAACTGGTGCTCGTAGTTTTCGGCCAGTTGGCGAAACACTTCCGGCAGGTTGCCCGTCTCCTCGCCGACACGAACCATTTCGCGAAAGAACTCGGGAAAGTAGTTGCCGGTCTCGTCGAGCGCGTCACTGATTGTCGAACCGCGGGCCACGGCGCTACGGATTTGGCCAAAGTGCCTGCGTGCGGCCCCATGCGCGCTGCCGGCCTCGCGCATCCAAACGTTGCGTACGTCGACACCCGCCGAAAGCGAAATCGCCAGCCGCCGGCATAGGTTGGCGAGCGTTTTGGTCCCGATCCGCGCCTGGCCGATCATGATCGTATTCTCCTGACTCCAGAATACCCGGCTTTGTCGGTTAGCGAAATGAGCGGGACTTGCCGATCGGGTTTCATACCGCTGTTCCGGCACTGGCCGCCGCCTGGTCCTCGGTCGCGCCTTGCTTGCAAAGGCCACGGCCCTCTCCTAGAGTTGAATGTACTGTCCATCAGGAGGATTTCGCCCCTCCGCCAAGTTCCGGCCGGCGGGACGCGAAGTCCGCCCGGCCAGGGAGAAATTGATGCCGGTTGAACTCCGTTGTTCGTGTGGTCAGCGCGTCGCCGCTCGGGACGATCAGGTCGGAAAGCGTTATCCTTGTCCCAAGTGCGGACGACCGATCGAGGTACCCGCGCAGATGCCGGCCACGCTCGACAATGTTCCCCGCAAATTCGCCGACCCCATCCTCGCCCCGCCCGACGCCCGCATCGGACCGATCGAGGGTTTTTCCCAGGCCGAGCGAGGTTACCCCACGACCACCGGCATCGGCCAGGTGCTCTTGATCTATTTCATGCTGTGGGCGCTGCTGTTTTTGTTGTGCATGGGTGTCGTGGCCTTGGTCCCCTTCTTGGGGTGGCTCGCGATTAGCTTCCTGATGCTCGCCTCGCTCGTGCTGGCCGTGCACGGCATCATCCTGTTGACTGCCAAGTCGCGAGTCATTCGCAAGGGAGACCAGTCGCTGCTGTTCGGTCTGATGAGCCTGGTCGGCTGGAACCCGACGCAAGGCATTCTCATTCTGCGCAACAAGGTCGTGCACTATGTCGACGACAACCTGCACGACGGCGGCGGTATCAAGCTGATTCGCCACATGCTCGGCGAGGAAATCGCGCTCCGCGTGCCGCTCGAACCGCAGTCGCTCATCTTCGAGGACGAAGACGTCCTGACCCGCGAGTACCTGCCGATCACCGTGCGTGGCACCATTAAATGGCGCATCGTCTCGCTGGAGCATTTCTATCTGCTGGTTAGCAGCGACGTCAGCAAAGTCGGGCAGCGGCCGGAGCTCAAGAGCGAGCTCAAGCAAATGCACGAAGCAGGCATACCCCGTTACGAAGTCGAATCGCGCCGCAAAATGGCGCTGGCCGTCGAATGGCTCCGTTGGACCGCCGAGGAACAAACCCGCGCTGTCGTCTCGCGGCTCAACACGGGCTTGCTTGTGGCCGATCAGGTAGCCGAAGATTTGCCGCCCGACCTGCGGCAGAAGTTGCAGGTAAACGTTCCCGAAAACGCCCAGTTTTCACCAACCGATCGGGGCTACCGCTCGGGCACCGACAATTTGGCCGGCCGGATTTATGGTGCCTTGCGCGAGCGCGTCTCGCAGTATGGCATCGAAGTACACGAAGTGACGCTGCAGAACGTCCGGCTGCCGGCTGAGATTCACGCCCAATGCGTCGAAGCCTGCAAGTCGGCCTACATGCCGCTCATTGCCCAGCGCGAGGCGTCGGCCAAGAAGCAGCTCATGCAGGCCGAAGCCGACGTGCTGGGCGTCGAGAATCTGGCGGCCAGGGAAACCGTCGGGGCCGCGCCGGCCTACGCCTTGAGTGATTTCCTGGGGCAGTTCCTCGCCAAGAACCGCGCCCTGCTAAGCGCCCCCAAAAAAGACGATGTCGACGAACTGTTGCCGTAACAGGCGACAGGCGGCGCCATCCGAATCGACGTTCTGGCACTCGAGTTTCGCTTCTGCTCTGGCATGCCCCCGCCTGCACAGTCTGCGCCCAATCTGCTACAATCGCCGCTTCTCCAAATGAATACCGTGCGTTCCGTCACCGTCGTTGGCGTGGGTCTGATCGGGGGATCGATCGGTTTGGCGCTGCGCCGACGTGACGCCAAACTCCGCGTGGTGGGTTACGGCTCGCGTCAGGCGACGCTCGAATCTGCCCAACAACTCGGCGCGATCACCGAAGTCGCCACGGATGCGAAACAAGCCGTCGCCGGCAGCCAGTTGGTCGTCGTCTGCGCCCGGTCGATCATATCGTTCAGCAAGTCAAGCAACTGGCCCCGCATTGTGATCCGGGAACGCTCGTCACCGATGCCGGCAGTACCAAGGGCGCCATTGTCTCCGAACTAACCAACGCCGCCACGGAGGCAAATTGGCCAACCGACGTTCGTTTCATCGGCAGCCATCCGCTGGCGGGAAACGAAAAAAAGGGACCTCAGCATGCGACCGCCGAGCTGTTCGCGGGTCGAACCGTCGTGGTCACGCCGGTGAAAACTTCGCGCCCAGATGACGTCCGTCGCCTGAACGAATTCTGGGCCGCTGTGGGTGCCAAAGTCGTCGAAATGCCGGCCGACGAGCACGATCGAGCCCTGGCCGTCACCAGTCACCTGCCACACCTGGTAGCCGCGGCCATTGCGGGCACGACGCCCGAGCGGTACGTTACGCTTACGGCTGGCGGATGGCAGGACACGACCCGCATTGCCGCCGGCGATCCGGCGCTGTGGCGACAGATCATGCTGGCGAATCGGGAAAACCTGCTGGCGGCATTCGCCGAGTTTTCGACCCTGCTCGAAGCCTGGCGTCATGCAATCGAGGCACGGGACGCTGCAGAACTGGAACGACTCCTTACTGAGGCCAAGCGCATCCGCGATGCTGTGGGAAGTTGACATCTATCCGGCCGCCGGCCAACCCAATCGAGCCGCGGAGAGCGCTGCTGCCGCGGCCATGGAATTGGGGCTTCCCGACGGACTCGTCGCGTCCGCCGCCACCGGATACTTGATCCAGGGAGACCTCGACGACATCGAAGTCGGTCGCATCAGCCGCCATTTGCTCGCTGATAGCGTCGTTGAGCGGGCTGTCATCGCTCCGGTCGGCGACCACCGCCTCGTCGACCCGCTGGCCGCCGGACTCGACAGTGCTCCAGGGCATCGCAGCGTGGTGCACGTGCTCCCCAAGCCGGGAGTAATGGACCCCGTTGCGCAAAGCGCCATGACGGCGATCGCCGACTTCGGACGAAAACCAGATGCCGTGCGAACGCTGCGGAAATATTGGTTTGCCGAAATCAGCGACGACGACCTGAAGCTGATTTGCGCCAAGGTGCTGGCCAACGATGCCATCGAACAGGTGATCGTGGGCGGCCTGCCGTTCGATCATCTGGAACTTGGTTCGCCGTACAGATTCGAGCTCGTCCGCGTGCCGTTCCGGTCGCTCGACGACGATGCCCTCGTGCGACTCAGCCGCGAGGGACAGCTATATCTGTCACTCGTCGAAATGCAGACCATCCAGGCTCACTTCCGCCAGCTCGACCGCGATCCAACCGACATCGAACTGGAAACGGTCGCCCAAACCTGGAGCGAGCACTGCAGCCACAAAACGCTGGCCGGCCGCATCGCCTACCGTGGGCCCGACGGCCCGCGGTCGTTCGGCAATATGCTCAAGGAAACCATTTTCGCCGCCACGAACACAATCCGGCAATCGCTCGGCGAGCAGGACTGGTGCGTGAGCGTGTTCGCCGACAACGCCGGGGTCGTCCGCTTCGATGACGACTACAACATCGTCTTCAAGGTCGAAACGCACAATCATCCCTCGGCGCTCGAACCCTACGGCGGCGCCAACACGGGCATTGGCGGCGTGATCCGCGACCCGCTTGGCACGGGACTCGGCGCCAAGCCAATTTGCAACACCGACGTGTTCTGCTTCGCCCCGCCCGATACCCCCGCGGCGGCAATTCCCACAGGAGCTTTGCACCCCAAGCGCGTCATGCAGGGCGTCGTCTCGGGCGTGCGCGACTACGGCAATCGCATGGGCATTCCGACGGTCAACGGAGCGATCTACTTCGACCGGCGTTACCTCGGCAATCCGCTGGTCTATTGCGGCAACGTCGGCCTGATTCCGCGCGACAAATCCTTCAAGGAGGTGAAACCGGGCGACTACGTGGTGGCCCTCGGCGGACGCACGGGTCGCGACGGGATTCACGGCGCCACGTTCAGTTCGGCCGAATTGACGCACGAAAGCGAAAGCCTCTCGGGCGGTGCCGTGCAGATCGGCAACGCCATCACTGAGAAGATGGTGCTCGACGTCCTGCTGCAAGCCCGCGATCGGGGGCTCTTCAACGCCGTGACCGATTGCGGCGCTGGCGGTTTTTCGAGTGCCGTGGGCGAGATGGGCGAAAAAATCGGCGCCGAAGTGTGGCTCGACAAAGCTCCGCTCAAATACGAAGGCCTCTCCTACACGGAAATCTGGATCTCCGAAGCCCAGGAGCGGATGGTCTTGGCCGTGCCGCCTGATAAGTGGACGGAGTTTTGCGAGCTGGCCGCCCGCGAAGGCGTGGAGGCAACCGTCATCGGCCAGTTCGTGCCCACCGGCCGGCTGCAATTGAAATTCGGCGAACACGTGGTGGGCGAACTGTCGATGGAGTTTCTCCACGACGGCCGACCGCCCGTGGTCCGCGAGGCATCCTACGATCCTCCCGGTGTCGAACCGCTGCGCATCACCGCCGAGGCCGGAACCAACCTCACCGAATCGCTCACGCGGATCCTCGGATCGCTCAACGTAGCCAGCAAACACTGGGTAATCCGCCAGTACGACCACGAGGTACAAGGCGGCAGCGTCGTCAAGCCGCTCGTGGGCGTAAACAACGACGGTCCGAGTGACGCCGCCGTGGTGCGGCCGGTGCTCAATTCCCGGCGCGGTGTGGTCGTGGCGTGCGGCATGAATCCCCGCTTTGGCGATTTCGACACCTATCACATGGCCGCCAGCGCCATCGACGAGGCCCTGCGAAACTGCGTGGCCGTGGGAGCCGATCCGAGCCGTATCGCTATCCTCGACAACTTCTGCTGGGGCAACACCGACCGACCGCAAACCTTGGGTTCGTTGGTTCGCGCGGCCTTGGCCTGTCACGATCTGGCCGTGGCCCTGGGCACGCCGTTCATCAGCGGCAAGGACAGCCTCAACAACGAATTCCGCTACGTCGACCAGGCGGGCCAAACCCAATCGATCGGCATTCCGCCGTCGCTGCTGATCAGCGCGCTCGGGCAGATCGACGACGTCGCCCGAGCCGTCACCATGGACCTCAAGGCAGCGGGCAACTACATCTATCTCGTCGGCACGACGCATGACGAGCTAGGCGGCTCGCACTTTGCCGCCATCCACCATCTGCCCGGCGGCCAGGTGCCGCGCGTCGACGCTCAAGTCGCCAAACAAACGTTCGACGCCGTGCATGCCGCGATCACCGCCGGGCGAGTGCGGTCGTGTCATGACCTCAGCGAAGGTGGCCTGGCCGTGGCCCTTGCCGAAATGGCTTTTGCAGGAGGGCTGGGAGCCAAAGTCGACCTGGCCGCCGTGCCGCACACAACCGCCAGCGATCCACACACGGCGGCCGTGCTCTTGTTTTCCGAATCGAACACCCGTTTCCTGTGCGAAGTTCCGCCCGAGCAGGCCGCTGCGTTCGAGAAGCAACTCGAGGGCGTTCCGTTCGGCCGGCTCGGCGAAGTGATTGCCCAGCAAGACTTACAGGTGTCGCACGCCGGACACCCCGTGATGGTCGTTGGCCTCGACCGCCTGAAGGCGGCCTGGCTGGCACCGCTGGATTGGACCTAAGCACAGCAAACCCCGAAGAACTGTTGGTCGACGTTCATGGCACAACCACGCGTGCTAATCTTGCGAGCCCCCGGTACGAACTGCGACGAGGAAACCGCGTTCGCCTTCGAGCGCGCCGGTGGACTCGCCCAGCGGTTGCACGTGAATCGGCTACTCGAATCGTCCGCGCTCGTAAACGATTTTCAGATCCTCTGCGTGCCCGGGGGCTTCAGCTATGGCGACGACGTGGCCGCCGGGCGCATTCTCGGAAACCAGATCCGCCACCACCTGTTTGGCTGCCTGCGCGAATTCCACGCCGCCGGCAAGTTGATCCTGGGAATCTGCAACGGTTTTCAAGTGTTGATCAAGAGCGGCGTGCTGTTGCCATTGCAAGACGACACTTCAGCACCGGCCACGCTCACTTGGAACGACTCTGGCAAATTCGAGGACCGTTGGGTGCCGCTGGTCACCTGCGGCGGCAAGAGCGTGTTCTTCAGCAACATCGAGCAAATGTATCTGCCAATCGCCCACGCCGAGGGAAAGTTTGTACCGCGCGACCAGCAAGTGCTCGGCGAGCTCGATGCCGGCGGGCAGCTCGTGTTGCGCTACGGCACGAAGGTCGGCGAGAGTGCGCGGATGGAACCGCGGGTCCCGTATCCCGAGAACCCCAACGGCTCGCTGGCCGACGTGGCGGGCGTGTGCGACGTCACGGGCAGGGTCTGCGGACTGATGCCGCATCCCGAGCGTCATATCGATTTCACGCAGCATCCACGCTGGACCCGTCAGCCGGCACGAGAGGCCGGCGACGGGTTGCGCGTGTTTCAAAATGCCGTGCGTTACTTCGCGTAGCCGCCCCCGTCTCCAAACGTGCTGGCGACTGCGAAACGCGCCGGGCTCGCAGGCCCGGTTTCAAAAACTTCCTTGGCCGCGGTTACGGGCAACAGGGTGCCGATACCGGCGCGGCCATCGGAGCCGCCATCATCGGCGATCCAACCATGGTTGCACCAGCGCAGGGATCGCAGCATTGAACAGGTTGGCAACATTGGTACGGGGCCTGAGTCGGCTGACGACTGCTGAACAGTCCGCCAGGCCGCCAACCCGTGCCGCAATTGTTGTGGAAGCAGCCGGTCGTGCCAGCCGTCAACAACGCGAGGGCCGTCAAAATCAGTAGTTTACGCATCGTTCTCTCTCCGGGCAGGAAAGTTAAGGTGGGTTCATGCTTCGCGCATAAGGAAGCGCGAAAGGCAGGCTAGGGAACCATACCTCATGCCCGGTGATGTGCAAACGCATCGCGTCGCGTTTCGGCAACGCAGCCTCGACGTGCGTTCGTACGCGCGGATTGTGACGAGATTGCGGATTGGCCGGTCCGCGTCGGAAAAACGAGCATCATCGCTTCCGCCGCGAAAACTGCCTAAAAGATTCCCGCCCCGAATCCGTCGCGGTTCGCGCCTTGCTGCGAAGGAGCGGAATGCGGGACCGAGTTGCCTGCTTGCGGCTGCGGCACGGCCTTTTTGTGCGGGCTGCGCGGCTGTGGTTCGGCCGGTTGCACGTGCGTCGTCTTGCGCTGGGCAGCCTCCCGCTCGCGCGATTCCCTGCTGGGCGGCGGGAGGTCCACGTCGTGGTCGTAGTCGTCGTAAGTCGACTTGTAGCCCGGCATCTTCGACCGATCGAGTTCCAATCGAAACTCCGTAATCACGCGGTCCTGAATCATTTCGCGGCAGGCAGAATTGATCGGGTGCGCAATGTCGGCATACAGCTTGGCCCGCCCATCCTCATCCTTCACCAAGCGGTCCTCGCTCAAACGCCCGCCACATTGATTGCAATGCGCCGCGCGGAGGTGATTCTTGCATCCGCAATGCGGGCAGTGGGCCGTGAGTTTGCGACTTGGCATCGCCACGAACGGACCGTTGACGCCGTCGATGATTTTCAGATCGCGGATGACGAAGCTATTGTCGAACGTGATTGAGCAGAAGGCTTGCAACCGTTCGCTGGCCTCTTCCATGAGCTTAATGCGGACCTCGGTGATTTCCACGGCCGTTCTCCTTACGAACTGGCGTTAATTGCAAGTGCTAGTGGCATAGACTCGACCCACGCCCCGCGAATGCAATCGTCCCGCGACACGCCGTGCGTGCCGAGCGTGACGGCAAATCCCAAAATAGCTTGTCCCGCTGCCGCTCATCTGGTTCGCCAGGCAATCCTGGCCGGCCAATTCGCGATGCAGTCGCTCGACCCACGGGCACAAAATTTCGGCTGCTGGTTGCAGCCGGTTATAGACCAGCTTTTTCAAGTTCCGCACGTTGCCTTGTTGTAGCGCCGCCAACAGCGGTGCTACGCGACGCGGCTGATTGGCCACTTCGCACTTCCCATAGACTTCCGCTGTCGACAACCCGGCCGGTGGACGCACGACGACGACGTGCAACGGCGTCAACCCGCGCTGAGATTCAATCCGTTCGCCGCGACCGCGACAAACCGCGGCCCCTTGGCCCAGGAAAAAGGGCACATCGCTACCCAACTTGGCGCCAAGTTCCCCCAATTGCGGACGCGAATAGCCAAGATTCCAAACCTCGTTGGCCGCCAACAGCGCGGCGGCCGCGTCGCTCGAACCACCTCCAAGGCCAGACGCCGAGGGAATTCGCTTCGCCAGTGTCATCGAAATGCCGAGGTCGACTCCGGCATGCTGGCGCAACAGCGTAACGGCGCGAAAAGCAAGATTGTTTTCCGCCGCGGGCAACTGGCCCAATGAATCGCTCCCGGAGCCACCGTTGGCCCAGCGACAGTCGAGATGCACCGCTCCGCTAGGCTCGACGCGCGCAGTTAGCGTGTCGTACAAGCCAATCGGAACCATGAGCGTTTCGATCTCATGGTAGCCATCGCTTCGGCGAGCCAGCACCTCGAAAAAGAGATTCAACTTCGCCGGCGCTCGAACTACCACGCTCGATGCTAGCCGGTGTACGTACATGACAAGCGATCCCTGCTTGCGCGACGCGGCGATTTTCAGTTCAAGACCGCGAGCAAATTACATACAAACCGCCCGTAATAAGACGCGGCGCCTGCTAAACCGAGTCGAATTGTAACGAACCCGGACAAGGCGTCAATTGAGAAATCGCACTTTTTGCCAGGAGCTCAAATCGCTCTACCGCTAACAGCGCGCCAAACAGTGGGCTGCCAGACGCTCGTCGATGTCATGTCCCTGCTATCACACGACTGACACCGCCTAATTTTCTCCAGCGGCCAACGACGCGCAAACAATCTCCTTATCGTTGCGGGCGAATACGTGCCGATGTGCATAAGCCGGGTGAGCCCAACAGACTCCGCCGCGTTGGCCGAGCTGAACCCTCGTTGGCTCGATCAGTTTCGCCCGGCTGATTTCCTCGTATCCCGACGGCGAAATCCTGGCGATGACCAACTCGCCCCGTTCGTTGAACATCCACATCCGGCCGGCGTTCTCGACCATGTGGATCGTGCTCCATCGCGACTTGGGCGTGGGTTCCAGGCTTTCCCAAATTCGCTCGCCGGTTTTGCCGTCCAAACAACGAAATTCGCCGTAGCTGTCGACGCCGTACACATAGTCGCCCTTGAGATACGGAGTGCTGATAATCGAGTGCAGGCCGTCGGTATGCTGCTCGTCTCGACCCTGGCGACTCCACAGCTCGCTGACGGCCAGCTGCTTGTCATTGACGTCCAGCATGATCGACCCGTCGTAAAAGCTGGTGAAGAACAAGCGGCCTTTCTCGAACACTGGCGTCGCGATATTGATCACCATCTTGGCCGGCTTGAACGGTTGCCGCCAATACACTTCGCCCGTTTGGGCATTCATGCCGACGATGCTCCCGCCGGTCCAGCAAACCATCACCGGCCGGCCCGCCTGCTGAATGATGATGGGGGCCGAGTACGAAGCGTTGTCGTCGAGAGCCCGCCAGCGTTCGTCCCCCGTCTTCTTGTCGAAGGCCACCAGGCACGCTTCCTCTCCGCCAATCTGCACGATCACCAGGTCGCCATCCACCAGCGGCGAAGCGGCGATACCCCAGATCGGCATGCGGATCTTGTACTGGGCGTTCAGGTCTTTGTTCCACAACGGCTTGCCGCTGGCGACCTCGAAACAATACAAGTTGCCCATCGTCCCCAGCGCGTAAGCACGGCCTTCATCGACGGTGACGCTCGCGCGCGGCCCGGCCGTGTAGCCCACGTTGACATAAGGGCAGGCATAGCTATAGGTCCACTGCGGCTCGCCCGTCTTCCAATCGAAGCAGTGAACCCGTTCCACTTGCTCGGGTTCGACGAGCCGGTCGGTGACAAACACCCGGCCGTCGGCCACGGTCGGTCCGCTATAGCCGCTGCCGATCGGTTGCCGCCATTGGATCTTCAGTTCGTCGCCGGCAAACTTATCCAACAGCCCCGTTTCGCGCCACACGCCGTCCCGATTCGGCCCCCGCCACTGCGGCCACTCGTCCGCGGCCAAAGTACCACCGATCGAAAGTGCCAAAGCGAAACAGCACACGAACCGGAAAGTTCGCCCAAGATCCATGATTGCGCTCTCCCAAAGATGCAACGTTTCGCCCGGAGCCAACGGCGACGGCGCGTGGTGTCCCCGATATTGTCGCCAGTCGCGGGCAAATGGCAAATCGATTTCGCGATTCGGGCGGGACGAAGTCAATCGCGACCTGCCTGCCATCCAGTCGCGGAATCAGGACACGCCATCGCCGTTGGCTCCGGGCTAAACGAATCGGTAGGCATTGCCTACGACCGCGCCAGTTTGTGGAACTTCTCTTTCAGTTCCTTGGTGATCGGGCCTGGAGCGCCGTCGCCAATCTTGCGGCTATCGACCCGTACCACGGCGATAACTTCCACCGCGGTGCCGGTCAAAAACACCTCGTCGGCAATGTAGACGTCGTGCCGCGTGAGCGATACCTCGCGCACTTCGTAGCCCGACTGGCGAGCCAACTCGATCACGGCGTCCCGTGTGATACCTTCCAGAATGCCCGCGTCGGTAGGCGGCGTGAGCAGGATGCCGTCTTTGACGAGAAAGATATTGTCGGCCGTGCACTCGGCCACTTCGCCTTTGTGGTTGAGCATCAGGGCTTCCATGCAACCGGCCTGCGTGCACTCAATCTTGGCCAGGATGTTGTTCAGATAGTTGAGCGACTTGATTCGAGGGCTAAGCGCCGCCGGATGGTTCCGCTGCGAGCTGGCGGTGATGATTTCCAAACCGGCCGCGTATAACTCTTCGGGATACACCGCGATGAAATCGGTGATGATGATCACTTGCGGATTGCTGGTCCGGTTCGGGTCGAGCCCAAGCGTGCCGGCTCCGCGCGTGACGATCAAACGAATGTAGCCGTCTTCGATTCCGTTGGCCTTGAGCGTGTCGTTAATCGCTTTGCCCATCTCGGCCCGCGAAATCGGAATCTCGAGGAAGATGGCCTTGGCCGAATTCCACAATCGTTCGAGGTGCTGCTCCAGCCGAAACACCTTGCCGCCATAGCTCCGCAGGCCCTCGAACACGCCGTCGCCGTAGAGCAACCCGTGGTCATAGACGCTGACTTTGGCGTCCTGCTTGGCAAAGAGTGTTCCGTTGATCCAAATCTTGAAGTCGGCGGTGCTGTCCGGTCGGGCACTCGTGGCGGAATCCGGGCGGGACGAAGGGCTATGGATCGACAAGAGAACCTCCGGGACTGTTCCCGCGTTTGAAGCGTCAGGATGACGGATGCGAGCCGCGTACGAAAGAGGGTTGGCTACACGACTTCCATCTGGCCCGCGGCCAGCCGCAGCGTACGATCCGCTTCGGCTGCGATGCTGCGGTCGTGCGTTACCATGATGATAGTGACATTGTGCTCGTCGTTCAAGGTTCGCAGGATTCGCAAGATTTCCTGACCCGTGTCGCTATCCAAGTTACCCGTCGGCTCGTCGGCCAACAGCACTTCGGGCTCGGCGGCCAGCGCCCGAGCAATCGCGGCCCGCTGCATTTCGCCGCCGGACAGTTCGCTCGGGCGATGCTTCAGGCGGTGCGACAGGCCGACCATCTCCAGCAGATGGGTGGCTCGCGCTATGTGCCGTTTGCGATGTCGGAAGTAGCCGAACACTCCCTCGGAAATCAGCAGCGGCGACAGCACGTTCTCAAGCGCGGTCAATTCGGGCAGCAGGTGGTAAAATTGAAAGATCATGCCGAACTCGCGGTTCCGCAGCATGTCGCGCCGAGTCATCGGCAGGTTGTCGATCCGTTGTCCACGAAAGCACACTTCGCCTTCGTCGGGAGCGTCGAGCATGCCCAGCAGATGCAGCAGCGTGCTTTTTCCCGAGCCGCTTTGCCCGATGATCGAAACGAATTCGCCGCGGCGAATCTCCAGGTCGACCCCCCGCAATACTGGAATCTCGACGCGTCCCTTCTGGTAGCGCTTCCACAAGCCGATGGCGGCCAATTGCACTTCAGCGGGTGCGGCAGGCGTATCCTGCTCGCCCACCAGCGACAGGTGCGGTCCCGCCTGCTCGTCACGACGGCGCGGTTGAATGAGACGACGGCTGGAGTCACTCATGGCGTAAAGCCTCCACGGGGTGCAAGCGAGCCGCGCGACGGGCCGGCACAATGCTGGCCACGACTGCGATCGCCATCGCGCCGGTCACGATCCAGGCCACCGTCAGCGGCTCGACGATCGTGGGTATTTGCTGGAAATAGTAAATCGACGGGTCAAACACTTCGCGCCCGGTGACGCGCGCCAGCAGGTCGGCAATCCGATTGATATTGGCCACGAATAGCAGGCCGATCAGCAGACCCGCTCCCGAGCCGACGATTCCGAGCGACAGTCCGTAGCTGACAAAGATGCCCATGATGCCGTCGCTCGAGGCGCCCAGCGACTTGAGGATTCCGATGTCGCGTGTCTTCTCGGCCACGATCATGCAGAAGATCGCCAAGATGCCGAAGCCGGCCACCGCGATGATCAGGAACAACAGCACGTTGAGAATGGCGGTTTGCATGTGCACGGCGGCCAGCAGGGGCCCCTGCTTGTCGCGCCAGGTGTAAACTCCGTAGGCGCCACCGGGAAAGGCCTCGCGCAGCTTGTCGCGAACTGTCTCCCCGTCGGCCTCGTTGTGCAGCTTGATTTGAATCGACGTCACATGCCCCACATCGCTGGTCGGATTGATCATGCCCCGCATCACTTGCAACTTCCGAATCGGCATGAAGATGAAATTGGCGTCGTACTCCGTCATCTGACTTTCATAAAGATCGACGACCGTGAACGTATCGCTCGACGGCTTGGGGGGCGTGGCGGCTGTAGGAACCGTGACCTTTACATCGTCGCCCGGCAACACCAGGAATTTCTGCCCGTCCGCCGCCGCGACGCGCGCGATGCCAATCCCCAACACGATGCCCGTATGCGTTTGGCGGGCTGGATCAAAGGCTCCCTGCGTTTCGAACTTTTCGAAAGGATTATTCGGCGCCGGGGCCGCCACGTTCCGCTCGACGGTTGCCAGCGATTCTCGCGAACGATGGTAGCTCCAGCCGTCGCGCACAATCGTCTCGGGGGGCAGCTGCTGGTCGGCTGCGGTCTCGGCCGCGCTGGCTTCCGGCGCCGCGAGCTGCCGCTGTTTCTTGCGCTCGGCATCGCGCCAACGGCGGGGCCAACCGGCGGAGCGCAAATCGGCCGCAACGGTTTCTCCTTCCGGTGCATCGTAGCCGCCGTCGCGCAGCTCGAAGCTCAACTGCTGTCGATTTTGCGGATGCCGCAGGTAGCGGTTGAAATCGCTCACGGTGCCGTAGGTGTTCTCGTCGACGCCGATGAAGCTCACGTGGCGCGTCTGTTCGTGCCCGTCGACGTCGAACCGTAGCTGCCCGGGCACGGCCACCGTGGGTGTCATGCCGGCAATGTACGGTCCGGCGATCTCGCGAATCCGCGCCATGTGCGCTTCGGCGTCATAAAAACCCTCCAGATTCTGGCTCTCGAATACCACGTCGGAAAGAATGCCGTGAACGCGGCCTTCCATCTCGCGGCAAAGCCCTCCATCACACTGTTGACGACGATCATCGTGGCCACGCCCAGCGTCACGCTAACGATCGAGGCCAGCGCGATCCAGCGCGTTCGCAAGTATCGCCAGCAAAGAAAGAGCTTGTACATCGTGGTCCGTCACTTATTGCGTAAGGCTTCTACCGGATGCATCCGTGCCGCTCGACGGGCCGGCAACACACTGGCCAACACAGCGATAAGCATCGCCCCCAGCACGATCCAAGTCACCGTCAGTGGCTTCACAATCGCGGGGATTTCCTGAAAGTAATACACCGTCGGGTCGAAGACCTGTTGCCCGGTGAGACTTGCCAGCCCATCGGCAATGCCGTTGATGTTGGCCACGAACAACAGCCCCAAGACCATTCCCGCGCCGGCCCCCACGATCCCCAGTCCCAGTCCGTAGGCCAGAAACACGCCCATGATCCCGCGACTCGGGGCACCCAGCGATTTCAGAATGCCGATATCGCGCGTCTTCTCCACGACGATCATGTAAAAGATCGCCAGAATGCCAAACCCGGCCACGGCAATGATCATGAACAACAGCACATTGAGGATCGCCGTTTCCAGATTCACGGCGGCCAGCAGCGGGCCCTGTTTGTTGCGCCAGGTTTGCACGGCATACTGTCCCGCCGGAAACTCGGCCCGCAACAAGTCGCGCACCCGTTCGCCGTCCGCCTCGCGCCTGAGCTTGATCTGAATCGAAGTGACCGCGCCGATTCCCGTGGCCGGATCGATCATCTCGCGCATTTGCTGGACGGCCTCGAGCGGCGCGAAGACGTAGTTGCTGTCGTATTCGCTGAGCTTGCTCTCGTAGACGTCGACGATCGTAAACAATTGCGGCACGACCTTCGGCGGCGTGCCGGCCGTGGGAACCGTGATTTCGACGTCATCGCCCGGCAGCAGAAAAAAGAAGTCGCTGCCGTCCGGCATCCGATTACAAGCCAGCGCCATCCCCATCACGATGCCGGTGTGCGTCTGCTTCGTCGGATCGAAATCCCGGCCCGCGCCGACACCCTCGGCGATTTGTCCGTCACGCTCGTACACCCAGCCCGATTCCTCAATCTCCTCGGGCGGCGATTCCAGCGAAACAGGATCGGTCTCGACCTCCTCGATCGACTGTCGGTCACCCTGCATGTCGTTATAAAACTGGCCCCACATGCGGCGGTTCGGCCAGCCAGCGATGTCCATCCGGTGACGCGGCAGCGACTTTTCGTCACCGTCGTGGTCGACAACGTCGTATCCCCCGTCGCGGAGCACAAACTCAAGCGCCTTGCGATTGGCGGGATGCTGCAAGTAATGATTGAAGTCGCCAACCGTGCCGTAGCTGGCCGGATCGATGCCGATAAACGTGATCTGCCGCTGGTGCCAATTTCCGTTCACCTGAAACGACAGCATGGCCGGGATGGTGAGCGTGGGACTCATGCCGGCGATGTACTTGCCGGCAACCTTGCGAATGCGCCGCATATGATCGTCCGGATCGGAGAACCCTTCCGCCCCGTGGCTCTCGATCGTCACGTCCGAGAGGATGCTGTGAATGCGTCCCTGCATTTCACGCGAGAAGCCCGCCATCACGCTGTTGACGACGATCATCGTGGCCACGCCCAGCGTGACGCTGATGATGCTCGCCAGCGCGATCCAGCGCGTTCGCAGATAGCGCCAACAGAGCAGGAATTTGTACATCGCCAGTCCTTTGGCTACGCGGCGTTTTTCTCTAGCAACGCGGTCGGCCGCCCCCCGACTCAGCCGACGCCTACTGCTTCGGTTCTTCCGTGCGCAACAGCGGAAACAAAATCACTTCGCGAATGCTCTGGCTGCCCGTCAGGAGCATCACCAGTCGATCGATGCCGATTCCTAACCCACCGGCCGGCGGCATGCCGTGCCGCAGTGCCCGAATGAAATCGTGGTCCATCTTGGCCATCGAATCCTCGTCCTTCTGGCCTTCGAGCTGCGTGCGGAAAAGTTGCTCCTGCAAGTCGGGGTCGTTCAGCTCGGTGTAGGCATTGGCCACTTCCATCCCCTGCACGAACAGCTCGAACCGCTCGGCCACGGCCGGGTTGTCGGCCTTCCGTTTGGTGAGCGGGCAAATGCTGGCCGGATAATCCAGCACAAACACCGGACCGGCCAGCTGGTCTTCCACCCGCTCCTCGAACACTTCGCTCTTGATCACGTCGGGATGCTTGCCGGCTGTTTCAAAGCCCATCCCTTCGGCCAGCTTCTTCACCGCCTCCGCATTGGCCGGGTTGACGCCCGTGTGCGTTTCAAACAGCTCGTCGTACGTGTGGCGCGCAAACGGTGGCGTGAAGTCGATCGTCCGCTCGCCCCAGGCAATCTGCTGCCCCTGCCCCGTGGCCGCCAGCGCTTCGACGATGATCCGCTCGGTAAGGTCCATCATCGTCTGGTAGTCGCCGTAGGCCTGATAGGCCTCGAGCATCGTGAACTCGGGATTGTGCCGAGGGCTGATCCCCTCGTTGCGGTAGACGCGACCCAGCTCGTAAACCCGCTCCATGCCACCCACCAACAGCCGCTTCAGGTGCAACTCCAAGGCAATTCGCATGAACAGCGGCATGTCGAGCGTATTGTGATGCGTCTTGAAAGGTCGAGCCGCGGCTCCGCCGGCAATCGCGTGCAGCGTCGGCCCTTCGACTTCGATATACCCACAACCGGCCAGCGTGCTCCGCACCGACGCCACGATCTTCGTGCGATTGACGAATCGAGGCAGTACGCCCTCGGTATACGCCAGGTCCAGGTACCGCATCCGTTGCCGCAGCTCCGGGTCGGTCAGCCCATGATGTTTCTCGGGCGGCGTTTCGATGCTCTTGGTGAGGAAATGCAGCTTCTCGACGAAGATCGTCAACTCACCGGTTTTGGTCCGTTTCAGTTCGCCATCGACGCCAACCAGATCGCCCAGATCGAGGCATTCGGCCAGGGCCCAATTCTCCTCCCCCACCTGGCCGCGACCGACGAAGAGTTGGACCCGCCCGGTCCAATCGCGGATGTCGAGGAAGATGAGCTTCCCTTTCTTGCGCTGCAAAACAACCCGGCCGGCGGCCCGAACTTTGGGGCCATGCTGCTCCGGCTGGCGCTGCTCGGAGCCTGCGGGAATCGGCTCGACGTTGATTTCAGACTCGCGGGCGCGAATTTCGCCAATCGGCATGTGGCCGTCGAACCGCGCGCCCCACGGATCAATGCCCAGCTCCTGAATCTTGCGCATTTTCTCTCGGCGCGAAGCCTCGTGCATGCCGGGAGCATTGGCGGATTCAGTCATCGTGGAAGAGGCCTGGGCGCTGGCTCGGTCGATCGAGGTCATAGGTCGTCTTGCAAATCGGCGAAAGAATCGCAACATTCTAGAACAACTGGAGTTGTGGTCAATGTCATCTGGTCGCCACGCGGCATCGGCGACCGACGCGGTTGACCCCATGCAAGTTGCCCCAGCACAAGCTTTTGCGCCAGAGAAACACCATGAATCGAGACCTCCGCCGCGACGTCCGCCCGGGCCTGTACTGTGTCGAGCTGCGCACTGCCAACTGGCCCCAATTGCTCAACTGGTACCGCCATGTCCTCGGTTTGCGGGTGTTAGTGCGGGTGGTCGACGATGGCTACGCGCTGCTCGAAGCCGGCGATACTCGGATCGCCCTGCTTTCGCGTCCGGCCGAGCATCCGGCCAGCGGTCGGATCAGTCTGGCCTTCGAAGTTGAGGACGTGCCGCGGCTGGTGGCTCGACTCGACGAGGCCGGTTCGCCGATGCACCATCCCCCCAACGACCCGGAAGGCCTCCGCGAAGTGAACACCCTCGACCCCGACGGCAACCGGGTGCGGCTGTTCTCCTGGCCGAATCGTTAAATGCGATCGAGGTCGGCAGTGCCAATCACTCCCGACCCCGATCTTACTTACGACGCAAACGCCTCGGTTCAATCGTCGAACGTTCCAAAGATCTCGGAAAACTCGAACGGCGATTGCAGGATGCTGCTCGACTTCAAGTCGACGTAGTTTAGCTGGCCATTGGCGTTCTGCTGGTCGCGGTTGAGCGACCAGAAGCTCAAGCGGCCGATGTCGTGCTGCTCGGCAAACGCCAGCACCTCCTCGGCCTCTTGCTGGTCGAATACCTCAGTCGTGATGTCGTTCACGCCGATCATCGGCGTGATGCCCACCATCTTCCACAGCTCCTGGTCGGTCTTCGCCGTGCCGTAAACACTCTGAAGCTGACTGAACAAGCTGGTCGCGGCCTGGATGGCGTAGTCTCCCATCTGGCCTTGCGGATTGGGCGCGGCCCCGTCGCCGTAGTCCATCGCCATGATGTTCACCACGCCGATGTTCACGCCTCGCGCGACCGCCGACTGCAACACGTAAAGCCCGTCGGCAGTCAGACCGGTGGGAAGGACCGGCAACGTGTAGGAAACGTCGAGCGTGCGTCCGGCGGCCGCGGCGGCCTGCTGCAAGCCGGCGATCGCGACGTTGCGGCGGTCGATCGACGCGTGATCGGCGACGGCGGCCCCCTCAATGTCGAAGTCGATGTGCGTGATTCCATAGGCATCAATGATCGACTGGTAGGCCGCCTGCAGCGCGACCGGATCGGTAATCACTTCCGCAATTTCCTGGTTCGCCGCGCCGCCAAACGACACGATGACATCGCCGCCCAAGGCACGTACTCCGTCGATTTGCGCTTTCATATTGGCATCGAAGTCGCTGCCTAGCGCGTACGCGTCATAGCCGCCCCAAGCCGGTTGGTTTTGCGAATCGGCCGTAATAAACGCGAGCGTGAAGAATTGGATATTATGGTCGCGCGCCGCGGACACCAGGTCGTACGTCGGCCACAGCGTCATATCGACGTACGGCGCGAACATTTGACCGGTGCTCGCCACGACGTCCGACACGGTGACGCTGACCGTGCCCGTGGCCGCCGCTCCTTGCGCATCGCGAATCTGGTAGCTGAACGAATCGCTGCCGGTGTAGCCGGCGGACGGCGTGTAAAGAACTTCGTTCCCCTGAAGCACGACCGTGCCGTGTGCCGCCCCTTGTGCGGCGATGAGCGAAATGACGTCGCCATCCGGATCGCTATCGTTGGCCAGCACGTCCACCAGCACGTTTTGATCCACGGTTGTAAACGCCGCGTCGGCGGCGGCCACCGGCGCGCGATTCACCGGCGACTGCCCATTCACGTACAGCACCATATTGGTGGGCGCTGCGCTGCCGCCGCCGGGACTGGCCAGAAAACCGAACGACGCGGTGCCTCCGGCCGGAATTGCCTGGTTGTAGCTGGCCGCCTTCACCACGTAGTGCGAACCGGTATGGCTTTCGATCGTGCCGTTCCAGATCGAGCTGATCGTGCCGGCCATGTCAAACTCCACGCGCCAATCGTCCACGGCCGCGGTCCCTGTGTTCCGCACCGTCACCAGACCCGTAAAGCCCGACCCCCAATCGGTGAGCACTTGAAACTCCGTGTCTCCCGGCACCGACGAAACGTCGTCATTCTTGATCGTGCCGGTGCCACGCGCCTGCGTCAGAGTCGCACCGACCGGTTGCGAAAGATCGACGAAAAAGGTTTCGTCCGGCTCGACGTCGCCGTCGCCATAGACCGGCACGTTCACGATCTTGACGGTTTGGCCAACGGAAAACTGAACCGTGCCGCTGGCTGACTGATAATCGCTGCCAGCCTGCGCCGTTCCGTCGCTGGTCTGCCAGGCCACCGTCACGGGCACGTCCGACAATTGCGACATGCTGACGGTAAACGTCGCGTTGTGGGTTCCCGAGCTACCTTCACTCAAACTGACATCGCCAATCGAAATCGTCGGCAGCGCCGGCGTCGTGTCACCGAGCGCCGATCCGTTGAGCACGTAATTGGTCGGGGCGGCCGGCGAACCGCCGGGACTCGCCACAAAACCAAACTGCACCGCGCCATTGCCAGCCAGCGAATTGTCCCACGACGCGCCGACAATCGTGTAATGTTGGCCGACGTGACTTTCGATCTGCGCATCCCAAATCGAACTGATGTTGGCCGCCCAGTCGAACTCGAGTCGCCAGGGAGTGATGGCCGCGGCCTGATGGCTCTCGAGTCGGATGTCGCCCTGAAAGCCGCTGGTCCAATCCTCGGTCACCTCGAAGCTCGGCGTCACATCAACTGCCAGCAGCGTGCGGCACTCAAGCGGCTCGAAGCGGGCCGGCGAATGCTTCTCCAAAAGTTTGTGCCTACGAACGTTCCCGCGGCGCGCAGCGCGACCGCCCACAAGTGATCGTGTGAAAAACATGACACCCTCTCGTTCCGAATTGCCCCGTAGAGATGCACCAACGTCCACCAAGTGGGTGAACGTCGGCCCGGGTCAACTGTAATTGAACCGTCTGGGAGAGTCCAACAAGCAGGATGGAACCACGAAAATCCCGGGAGTTTTCCGCGACATTCGCGGCGCCGACCATCCGCCATCGTGGGCGGCAGACCCAAAAGTTGCATGGGCTCCCGGTGACTTCAACGGTTAAGATGCTATAGCTGAAGCAAACCGCCACGCAGCCACGAACAAGGAGACGCAAACGTGGACCCATTCATGCAAGCGGCCATTGAGGAAGCAAAGCAAGGACTTGTCCAAGGAGGCATCCCAATCGGCTCGGTGCTCGTCATCGACGGCCAAATTGTCGGCCGGGGCCACAATCAGCGGATGCAGCGGGGTAGCGCGATCCTGCACGCCGAAATGGACTGCCTCGAAAACGCCGGCCGCTTGACCGCCGCCGACTATCGTCGCGCGACGTTGTACTCGACTCTCTCCCCCTGCGACATGTGCAGCGGCGCGGCCCTGCTCTATAAAATTCCCAAGATCGTCGTCGGCGAAAACCGCAACTTCACCGGCCCCGAAGCCTACGTGCAAAGCCGCGGAGTATCGCTCGAAATCCTCAACGACCCCACCTGCATCGAGCTGATGCGGGATTACATCGTCGCCAATCCAACTGGCTGGAACGAAGACATCGGCGTGTAAGCGGTGCGGCTATTCGCAGGCCGCATCGATAATGCGGATCATCGCGCTCTCGACCTCATTCGCCACCGGTTGGAGCTCGGGGCGATTGAACATCCCCAAAAGCTGCGTCGGTTTCAACATCGACACCTTGATCTTCCCACTCTGTTCGTAGACCGAGATGCGACACGGGAGGGCGTTGGAGATCGACATGTCGGCTTCGAGAACGGTTTTGGCCTGTCCCGGATTGCAAACCTCCAGAATGCGGCATTCCGGCCCAAAGTCGATCCCCTTGGCCTTCATTTTCTCCTTGAGGTTGTGGATGCCCAAGACGCCGAATTGGTTGGCGACGGCCGCCTCTTGGACTCTCGCTGTCACCTCATCAACCGTGCCTTTGGCTTCCTTCTCGTAGAGCATCTGTTCTCCCTTGTCATGTCAGTTCACCACGAGCGGCAAGTGCGTCCAACGCTTCGTTCAAACGTGGCAAATAGGTGTAGGCGGGACCACCGGCCATCATCACGGCGACAGCCCCGGTCTCCAAGATCTGCTCTCGTGTTGCCCCAGCTTTGATTGCCGCGCGGACGTGAGCGTAAATGCAATTCTCACAGGTCAGCGCCAACCCGATGCCGAGGGCAATCAATTCTTTCTGGCGGGTATCCAGCGAGCCGGCCTTCATCGCCGCCTGATGGAGACCACTGAACCCCTTCATCAAATCCGGCATCGACTCTCGCACGGGTTTCATCGTTGCGGCATTGTGCTCGTAATACTCTGCGGCGGATTTCGACATGGCACTCCCTCGATCGATGCCCTGATTAGATGAGAACTGCAACAACGCACAAGGCGCGAATCCACTCTGCTTTTTCGCAGGAAGGCTTGATCGAAGTCAAGCGCCGCTCAGGCTGTGTGCCAGCAGTTCGAACCCTGACGCTTGGTTCTACCAGTCTCTTGGCGAAACTGCTAGCGGCCCGATTGACGCATGGTCAAATAACTCGTTCCCCTGATAGAATTTTGCAGAGTTGTCTCGGTCCGATTGATCGATCTTGCAGGGAGGCGGTTATGTTCAAAGCGATTCCGAGCCTATGCCTGTTGCTCGCCGTGGGCAGTGTCGTTAACGCAACCGAACCACTGGTCACCGATAAGCTGGCCGAAAAGCATGAAAACACCTCGGCTGACGCAATACTGACCGTCGAAGAACACGACACGGACGATGGTCCCGTTCTTCATTTCAATCTCCATTTATTCACGGAATATGACAGTCGGAAAGGGACCGGGCGGGCTTATGCATCGTTGTTGATTTTCGATCGGAACGGTCAGCAGCTCGACACCATTGAAGCGTCCAACACGATTGGGGCGGTGTGGACTCACAAACGCAGTTCAAGAACCACGAACTCCTCCATTTCCGAGCCAGCCGAACAAGTCGGTGGATGGGTGTTTGTGATTGACGCCGAGCATCAACACGGAATCCCGATCACGCCGGCGGACGTAAAGACCTGGTGGAAAGACCACCGCCAGGAGTATCTCGAAGTTGCGCGAGACTTAGGCCCCGGAAACGAGCAAGACGTGCATGGCTTTGGCACCGTCTATCGGTTCCGCTAGAGCGTGCCGACCCGCGGCGGACAAACCGCCCCGAGCGACCGAGATCTCCGTTTGATGGCGCGAACACACCACGTCATGATCCTCGTACGCGTGGGAATTCTCTACTGAGCCTTGCGTCCCCTTTACCTCCTCCTCGCTAGTCGAGTTCCTTCGCCGGAACAGCGCACGGCACAACCGTCATTCCAATCAGGAGCAGTGCGTCCTTTGGCCTGAACGATGTAGTTCCGTTGCGGAGCCCAGCCGTCGACGACCCTTCTTAAGCCATAGGCGTGCGGCGACCGGTCAGCAAGGAGACGACAAACAGCACCAGGAAGACGACGAACAGTATCCATGCAACCTGCATGGCAATTCCTTGAAGGCCCCACAGGCCAAGCGCACCGGCAATCAAGGCGATAATCAGAAATGTAAGCGCCCAGGAAAGCATGAGTGGTCCCCTTTGCAAAAAGACAAGGAAGTTCTTCAGTATCTTTGTGCTCTGGGAAGCATTTTGCGTGCCAACAAGTGGCGGGAATGAACCCAATACCAACTCAATTTACTCAAGTCATTGCACTGACAGCGCTTCGAAAAAGGGCAATGAATTCGCGCCATTGTGCGGCGAGATGCAGGTGGCTCCATGCCGGTTCACACCCTTGGCAGCATTCGGACCGACAACACGTTCGGTGATTCAGCATTCTGCTGAATTAACTTAACACCCGCCGCTGCCTCACGCCGGGCGCAGTGGATTCCGTTCGACGTAGCGGAGCACCCTCAGCACGTGCTCATCGCTAGACACGGGAAACGACTTGAAGCGGCCCTGGTAGACCTGCCCCATGCAAGCCGTGCCGTGGTCGGCGTGCCAGCGCTGGGCTTGCGTGATCAAGAGCCAGCGGAACAAGTCCGACACTTGCACATCCGCACAGAAGCGGGCGAGACATCACGCGCAGCGAACCGCCAACTCATCCGCCGGCGATGAAACAGGGAAAAGGTTTGCGTCCCCTGTAGTTATTCCCTGTAGTTATTCCAAGCTGTCGCCGGCCGTTGCGCGGTCAAGCAAATGCAAGGCCCCACATGGCCTCGGTCTTTCTCCCAAGATGGCGGGTTGTAGCCCACTATCGAGATCGCGAAGATCCTCTCGAAGAGCTCGTTTACGCAGGTGCGACGTAAGTCTGCTGCCTCCGGAAACAAAAACCCCATAACGGAGTCGATGATGATTCGAATGATTGCATGTCTCGGTCTGTGCTTTGCCGCTTCGAGTGTTTTCGCGTACATGCCGGGAGCGACCAGCTCGCCAGCCGATAGCGAGATCAAAGAAGGCGAGATTCTCCTATGGCGTGGCGAACGCTGGATGTTGGACATGGTCAATTGGCACCGGGCACGCGCCGGGATGAAGCCCGTCAAGATCGATCCCCAAGTTCAGGAGCGCTGCCGGGCACATTGCTATTGGATGGCACGCACCGGCTCCATGACGCACAGCGGTCGCAGCGGCGAGAACATCGCGGCCGGACAAAGCAACGTAGCCAACGCCGTGCAAGCCTGGGTCAACGATCCGCCGCACGCCGTGCAGATATTCGATCCCCACAAATCCGTCATCGGCGTAGCCTGCTACAAATCGCCAAACGGTGGCAAATTCTATTGCATGGAAGCGCACTGATCACGGCGCAAACCGGCAAAATCTAGCGACCTGCATTCAACGCCGCCAGAACGGTCCGGTCACAAGTGCTTGGCGAAGAAGGCCGTCGCTTATTTAAAACCTCGCGCTCCGTCAGCGGGCCGGCGATTCTTCTTGCGCCAACGGCGGAGTACCAGCGTCGCGCCCAAGTAGAAACGGTGATCTCAATGATCAAACGCCGCCAAGGCAATTGCGCCTCCGGCCGCACCATCCAAGCCAAATGCCGAGATCTCCGCTTGATGGCGATAACGCACCACGTCACGATCCTCGTACGCGTGGAACTTTTCTACTGAGCCTTTGCGTACCCTTTGGTTACTCCTTCTTTTTGGATGACATTCTATGCGTAGTAGTCTCTTGGCTCGGTTTCGGTCCTTATTAGCAACTCAAGAATTCGCAGTGCGGTCATTCCGTCTGCCGACTGCTGGCATCATCGTCTGTCGGCAGGTTGTACGACCAAGTGCCTTTTCCAATTGAAAAGTGCAGCACCGTTGGGGCTTTCTTTTCGCGAATCGTGATGGAGAAGCGAAGGTCGGCGCCGTCCTCTTTGAGATCCACCTTCTCAATATTCGTCCCCAGCAGCTCAGCCTGACGCAGGACATCAAAGGGAGGTCCATTGGACGAAAACCCACGCTCTTTTTCCGTCCACAACCACGATTGCGTTATTTTGATGGATTCCTCTGGCGACAACGGAATCGTCGGAAGCGCGAGCTTGGGTGCTGCGTTCCACGGAATCGTAAAGACGACAAGGTTGAAGTCGCGACCCACGCACAAAAAAACGTCCTTGGTATTTGGCTCGAGCAGTATATCGTAACAATACTTGCCTTCGTGACCGGTGGCATCCACAAAGAAGTTGCGCCATAGAATGCGTTCGGACATGCCGTTGTCCGTGCTTGGAACGAGACGAAGTTCGAAAAAACGTCCTTGTTTGAAAAAGGGTCCTGTGAATCCGGTCTTGCCAGTAAGCGGGACCTGCTCGCCGGCAAAAAGTTTCAAGGTCACGTCGCCACTGGCGACGTGAAAGGCGCGCCTCGCCACTTCCATCATTGGGTACTCCTTCACGACGCGCTCGCTCTTCGGCTCGTCGGCCAGCACATTGCAAACGGTCGATACAACTCCCACGATGACTGCCTTAGCCACCAGGTAGCGTATGACGTACCGGCACGAATATTGTTTCACCTCTCTGCGCTCCCAAATCGTTCTTCTTTGCCACCGCAATATCCATTTCTCCGCCGCCGGGATTATCCGTCGTGGTCGCAACCAAAAATCCTGTGGAGGCACAAAGGGGGGGAGGCACAAAGGGGACGGGAGTGGCTCTGTCGAAAACCTGCCTTCGTCTGAGGAGCATGATATTGTGCGTCAGCGCCTTGAGCATCAACGCGCGGCACTGGCTCCAGTGGGAGTGTGCGTTGACGGACGAGTCGAGGCGGCGTTTGACTTGGCTGAAGACGGTTTCGATCTGGGCGCGCTGACGGTAGGGCCGGCGCTTTCGCTTGCTTTGAAACACTCGCGCCATGCGACGGCGGAAGTACTGACGGGGCAGTTTGTTGGTAGGTCGGCCATGTTTGGGCGGGATCAGCGTGCGGACGTCAAACACGATCCGCGCAGCAATGTGAATCCATTCCGCGTCATAGCCGGCGTCGGCCAACAAGGTCTTCATCCGCACTCGCCCGCGAGCTTGGTCCGTTGCTTTGGACCAGTGATCGAAGTCGGGGCTCGGTCCGCGATGCGGCACGGCGGCCAGGATGAGATGCGACGAGCAATCGCAGACCAAGCCCAGCTTGGGAAAGCGGCGGTAGCTGATTGTCCGCCAGATTCCCGCGTTTTTGCCGACTGCGGCCCGGCGACGCACGAAGTAGTTGCTGGCCCGATGGGCCTCGAAGCCACTGGCGTCGATGGCAGCCAACGCGACCGGCGAGGTGAGCAGCGGCGTTTTACGGGCCCAATGCACGGTCTCGTCCAGCATTCGGTTGCAGGCCGGCAGTTTCAGCAGGCGCCGACAGGCTTTGTGCAGCGTGGTGAAGTCGGGCGAGACGCGCAGCTCGATAATTTCCGCAACGATTCATTCTCGGCCAGCAAGGCTTCGACGCCGCGATAGTCGAGCCGGAAGAACTCCTTCAGCACCAGGCACGCGAACAACTGGTGCTGTGTGAACTTCTTCGGGCTGCACCGATGACTATACGCCGGCAGCGCCCGCTGCGCGATGCGATACGCAGTTCGCAACACTCGACTGGGAGACTTGCTGGTACGTGCCACACCTATCGCTACGCACGCCGCCGCGATAGCGGACTAAGCTAGCGGAGGAGTTTTCGACAGAGCCTATGCGAAGTATTTTCACAGGGTTCAAGTTACGCCGCTGCCGGCTAGTGCGTTAGTCTGAAATTGGACTTGTTGTTGAACACGAGCGGGACTCACGCGACGTGTCTGAATAACCGGGCTCTCGCGGGCTCACCCACATTCCTTTGGAATCGGTTTTATAGATCACAGCTTCTGGGAATAGACTTGCTGCCTCAGCCTGACGTTCCAGTGACCAGAACTTCGGCGGCAGCCATACGGAAACCAAGCCCCGCTCTCCGAGCAGGCGCAGCCCTGCCGATGCGAATTACCGGCCAGTTATTGCCCCACCGATTGAGGGTTGTGGGTGGCGTGTCGTTGAATTCACCGAACACTGGCGGCATAAAAACTCGCGGCGCGCTTTGATCCAAGGAATTGCATATGCCAGCCAACAGGCAACTACCGTCACCACCACGAACAGCGTCCGTAGGGACCAGCGTAGCCAGCGGCGCTTGGGGGCGGGGTCATGGGGCTATTTCTGCCGCAAGGTTTTGATTGCGGCAGCAACAATGACGCCGACGACGGCGCAGGGCAATGCCACCTATCACCAGCACGATCAATAATTCCACTGGCCCGATTCCAAACATGGTTCACCTCCGAGGATGGTCATGGCTCGCATGGGCCATTCTAGCAGGGGACGGGGGCGCATGAAAAAGCCCCGTCACTAGGACGGGGCTGGGTAGTGGGTGATTAGTGTGTGCAGGCTATTTCCGCCATTGGGGCTACTTCTTCCGAATCTGCCCATAGAACTTGGGCAAAAGGAAGCCCGATATGATAAGTGCCGCGAGAGCTGCGTACGACGTGATAGTTGTCGTGCGATCGAACCCTTCTCGAATCTGGGCGATGAGTTCCGCCGCTTGTGGGTCTTTCTGACGCTTGGCCAGCTCGTCCAACACTCGCTGCCCCATCGTATAGGCCGCGATCGTTGCACCGCATAGCGAGATGACGAAGTACCACCAGATTGCGATCCAGTTCCAACCGAACTTGGGTTCTGGCTCAGGAGTGGTTTCGGACTGCTGCGGTTCGCTCATTCCGGTATTCTAGCAGGGCGCTGGAGTTCATCAGAGCCGAGCGGCCTGCTTGCTGTCAGCGCATGTCGCCATTTCAATTGGACACCAATACCACGCACGTTCGCAAGAAAAATGGGTAGTGGGTCAGTCTAATCCGAGAAGGCCGGAAACAGATGTCAGTCGCCCCGATTGAGCTTTTTGTCTAGTTCGGATTTGTACCGGTAGAGGGCTTCGAAGTCGGCCATTTTGCTGCCCTGCCGCGATTTGGGACCGGAAAAGGGGACATCACTGATATTCGCTCCTCGGCTCCTCGGGTTGGTCACCAATCAGTGATGTCCCCTTTTCCGTGCCCTCCGTCTGGCGGTTGCCCGTGTAAATACAAACGTCCCTAAAGTGAGAGCTTTAAAAGCCATACGATTAGTACAAGCTGAGACGACATATTCTACGAGTAACTAAACGCGACGCGACGACGCGAGCCGTTTTCTGTTTGTCGGGTCACTTACGAATCACTATGCCGGTCTGGCTCCGTTGGGCAAGGTGATCGGCCGCTGTAGCACAAGCACAACCGCACGCCCGCCAGGCATCTTCAGGACTGGCACCGACTTGCATTCTAACCCATTCCCTACGCGGATGGTGACTTGGCTCTCTGAATGGCTGCGACTTGCGGCGGCTCCGCGTCGCGTCTTCTCCCACATTTTTCCCGCCGTGTCGCCTCAGGTAAGCCCCTTCACGACTTTGCCTCTATCAATCGGGCCAGCACCTGGGCTAGCCTACGGTCGGCAAATTCTGGACACGGGCCGCGCGGAGGACCGTCATGTTTCATACCGGGCAAAATACGAAAGCTGCGGGATACGACAGGTGTCATTTTTCAGGTTACAAAAGGCGAAAAGAAAAGTGCTCGCAACTTTCAGCCCGAAAAAAGGCCACTCGAAAACTTTGCGAATTCCGAACCGGGCCATTCGCACCATTTCAAGTTCAAAGGCCGCATGCGCCGGCGGCCGGCCAGGCACCGAACAATTGCGCGGCCCCTCGATCCGCCAAACCGCCGCTAGCGCGAAGCCGCCTCGCGCTTGACGAACTTCTGATACCGCTCGCGCACGCCGGGAATCAGGCGTTCGGCGTTTTGGTAGTAGACCTTGCGAAGCACGTCGTCCGGCAAACCCAGGCCATAAATCCGCCAAAAGCCTTGCGGAGGAAATTCGTTCTCGGCGTAGGGAAAGTACTCGTCCTGTGTCTCCATGAACCGCCAGTGGTAGTTGAGCCGCTCGGCCACGCGCGGGCCGTCGGTGGCGAACAGAATGCGGTCGGCGTAGCGCTCGAAGAACTTGCGGGCCGTATACGGCTGGCGGCCAAGCTCGGCAATCCGCGCGGCGATATCGACATAGAGATTCGGATACGCATCGAGCCACTCGCCCACCTGGCCCAGGTCTTCGGAGCTCGATGCCACGTGCGCGCCAATGAACGTGGTTTTTGGATGACGTTTGACGACGGCAATGAACTGTTCGAGCAGCTCCTCGTAGCTAGGGAATCGCGGTCCATGGAAGCTCCAGTCCGGATGCCGCTTGAGCTCCTCCCACCGCTCGTTGGTTTCGTCGATCGGCAGGAAGAAGGCCTTGGGATCGGCCGTGTGAATCAGCACCGGAAAACCCAGCTCGCCGCAAGCCTGCCAAATCGGATCCCAGCGCGGGTCGTCGACGCGAATGAGCGAGCCATCGGGGTTTTGGTAGCTGAGTCCCAGCATCTTGAAAACCTTGAGGCCGCTGGCCCCCTGCTGCTTTGCATCGGCCAGTGCATCGGCCATGCGGCGCGGGAAGTCGGGGCGCTGGCAGTCCCACGTAGCCGGTTCGTCGCGCTTGCCGGTACCTTGCCAATCGATGTTGGCGAAAATGACGAAGCGATCGCGATAGTCGGTCCAGAGGTACTTGCGGTGCTCCTTCAGCGCCTCGCCCAGGCCGCCGTCGAGGCTGACGCAAACGGCAATATTCTGCGCGTCCATCAGCTTCACAAACCCTGCGAGCAAGTTCGGCGAGTGCCGCAGTCGAATCCGCGGATGCACGTGGACGTCGACAACCGGAAACTTGGCGCGGGTGAGCAGATGCCGCTCAACGTTGAGCATCGGCTTCGGTCGAAACGCATCCAGCGACAGTTCCGACGATTGGGTCTGATCAGAGCTTCGACCGCCGGCGGGCGCGGCTGGGGCCTGGGCCAACGCGATTTCGCAACAGGTGGCCAGATATCCCGCCAATATCAGCGCCATCTTTCCCAGCTTGGCCATCAAAACAAGTCCCCCTCAGCGCGAAAGTACAATTTCCAAGAGCCCAGCAGGGTAATACTATAACTTTAGGGCGCCGCCGCGGCGGCCGAATTCGACATTTCTGGCAAGCCGCCGATGGAATCTCACCACACACAGCATCAATCGAGCGACGAGCTGCGGCGTGCCCAGGCCCTCAGTCTCGAGCCGGCCCGACCCCCGCTCGAATTGCCCGGCTACGAGCCGCGAAGGTTTCTGGGAAGTGGTGCCTACGGCGAAGTCTGGGTCGCGCTCGACCGCAACACGGGGCGACTGGTGGCGATCAAGTTCTACGCCCACCAAGGCGGTCTCGACTGGTCGATCCTGTCGCGCGAAGTCGAGAAGCTGGCATTCCTGTCGGCCGATCGCTATGTGGTTCAGTTGCTCGACGTCGGATGGGACGCTCAGCCGCCGTACTATGTCATGGAATACGTCGAGCAAGGGTCGCTGGAGGACTTGTTGACTCGGCAAGAAAAGCTGCCGCCGCGAGACGCCCTGGCGCTGTTTCACGAGGTAGCCGTCGGTTTGCTGCATGCGCATGGCAAGGGGGTACTTCACTGCGACCTCAAGCCAGCCAACATCCTGATCGACCAGGACGGCCGTCCGCGGCTGGCCGACTTTGGCCAATCGCGTCTTTCGCACGAGCAAACCCCGGCGCTCGGCACGCTCTTCTACATGGCCCCCGAACAGGCCGACTTGCGGGCCGTACCCGACGTGCGGTGGGACGTGTATGCCTTGGGTGCGTTGCTTTACTGTATGCTCACCGGGGCGCCCCCATATCGCGACCAAACGACGACCGAAGAGTTTGCGTCGCCCGACCTGGAGGAACGGCTGGCTCGCTATCGCCGCTTGATCGCCGATACGCCGCCCCCAACAGCACATCGTCACATCGCAGGCGTCGACCGTGCCTTGGCCGACATCATCGACGGCTGTCTGGCACCGGATCGTGAGCAACGCTTCGCCAACGTTCAGGAAGTCCTCGACGCGTTGGCCGAGCGGGCCAAGCGACGCGCTCGCCGACCGCTGGTCTTGATGGGATTCATCGGACCGGCGCTGTTGTTGGCGGTCATGCTGATTTTCGCCTGGAGCTGGTTTTCCACGGTGATGGACGAATCGGACGCTGCCCTGCGGTTGCGCGCGCTTAAGAGCAACAGTTTTGCGGCCAAGTATGTCGCCGCCAGCGTCAGCAACAAATTCGAGCGCTATGCCACGATGGTCGAGGAAGTCGCCGCGAACTATCGATTTCAAACCCTGCTCGCCGCCACGCTCGCCGATCCGCAGGTCGCCAAGCTAAGCGAGCGGATGAATGACCCCAACCTGACTGGCAGCGAGCGCGAAGCCGCGCGCGCGAGTTCCGCGCCTGCCCAGGCCGCCAGGCGTTGCAAAAGCGGCTCGAAGAACTGCTCGCCGATCCGGAACTAGTTCGCGTGGAAAGCTGGTTTGCCAACGGTCCGAGCGGCATTCAACTGGCGCGGGCTCCGGAAGAAAAGACAGTGGGCGACAACTATAGTTGGCGGTCCTATTTTCAAGGGGGCGCCGAGGACCAGCCGGTTGATTGGCGTAGCGGCCCGAACGACCACATCACGAAGACAAATCTCTCGGCCGTCTATTACAGCCAGGTGACAGACCGCTGGACGGTGACGATTTCCAGTCCGGTGTACATCGACGACGAACAGATGAGTCAGGCGGGAAAACCGGTCAAACGTTTTCTCGGCATCCTGGCCGCTTCGGCCAATGTCGATCGATTCCTCGATATTCCCGAAGCGCGGCCGGAGCAGTTCGCAGTCCTGGTCGATTGGCGCGACGGGCCGAACAAGGGGCTCGTGCTCCAACACCCGCTATTCGAAAAATTGCGCGGAGGCAACCGGGAAGTGCCGAGGCGATTCCAGTCCTATCGTCTGCGCGAGGACGAACTGCCCGATCTTTCGGCTGCTCGCCTGCGCGAGAACTATGTCGATCCGCTCTCGCGCGATCCCGAGGGAAAGGCATACGACGTGCATTGGTTGGCCGAGGCAGCCCCGGTCGCGTTGCACGACGGCCAAACCGGGTTTGTCGTCATCGTGCAAGAGTCCTACGAAGGCGCCATCGGCGGCACGCTGCAACGGCTCGAAGACCGTTTGTTTTCCACAAGCCTGGTGGCGGGCGTGTCGATTGCCTTGGCCACGGGAATACTCTGGGCCCTGGTCGTTCGATCGCTGGGTCGGAGGCGACCCGCGGCAGGCTCCGAGCGACCCATCGCCGTACATTAGCCGGTTTTTCGATTGCTTTACCACGCGAGAACTGCGACCGTGGCCGACCTCATCGCACAAGGTTCTGACTCGCGAAATCGCTGGCGGCGAGCCGTCTTGCCGGAGCGAATCATTGTGCTCGGCCGAACGGCCAATTGGCCAACCCCCTGGGACGATCGAATTTCACGCCGCCACGCGGAACTCTCCTGGACCGGCGGCCGCCTGCTCGTACAACGCCTGCCAGACGCCCGCAATCCCATCTTTTACCGAGGCCGGCCCGTCGACCGCTTTGAGCTTTCGCCGGGCGAGCACTTCGTGATCGGTGATACGACGTTCACGCTAACGAGCGATCGAGTGCAGGTATCGCTGGACGTACCCGCCCCGATCCAAGAACAGACCTTCAGCACCGAGTATCTTCAGAATCTGCCTTTTCGGCATGTTGGACCCCACATCGATGTGTTGAGCCGCTTGCCGGAGTTGATCTCGGGGGCCGACAGCGATGCCGAATTGTCGGTTCGCCTGGTGAACTTGCTGCTCAGTGGATTGCCCCGCGCGAGCGCGGCCGCCCTTGTCGCCCGGCGCGAGTCCTCGATTGGTGAAGCGCAGGTGGACGTCGTGCATTGGGATCGTCGGCATTTGTCGGCCGGCGACTTTCAGCCCAGCGAGCGATTGATTCTCGGTGCGATTGGCCGCGGTGAAAGCGTACTGCATGTCTGGAACACGGCGCTGGGAGGTCCAACCAGCGAATTCACCGTCAATCAGGGCGTTGACTGGGCCTTTTGCACGCCGGTGGCGGGCAAAGCGTGTCGCGGCTGGGCACTCTACGTGGCCGGACGCTTTAGCGGACCGCAATCCTCGGTTGTGCCGGTATCCGATCCGCGCGATTTGCGCGACGATTTGAAATTCACCGAGTTGACCGCCACCACGCTCGGCGCGCTTTGTGACGTGCGATTTCTAGAGCGTCAGCGCGCCGGCCTGGCTCAATTCTTTGCGCCGCCAGTGCTCGAAGCCATGCAAGGAGTCGATCCGGACGAGGTCCTCGCGCCGCGCGAAACCGAAGTCACCGTGTTGTTTTGCGATTTGCGCGGCTTTTCGCGCCAGCGAGCAGGCGGCTTCCAATCTGCTGGGCTTATTGCACCGCGTCAGCCAGGCGCTCGGAGTGGCGACACACCATATTCAAAATCAGGGCGGCGTACTTGGCGATTTTCACGGAGATGCGGCCATGGGTTTTTGGGGTTGGCCGCTGGCCCAGCCAGACGCGATCGTACGCACAGCCCGGGCGGCGTTGGCCATTCGCGCCCAGTTTGCCGAAGCACAGGACGCCGACGATCCGCTTGCCGATTTTCAAGTCGGCATCGGCATCGCCACGGGAAGCGCGGTCGCCGGCAAGATTGGCACGGTCGACCAGGTAAAAGTTACCGTGTTCGGTCCGGTGGTGAATCTGGCATCGCGTTTGGAAGGAATGACCAAAACGTTCCATGCGCCGATTTTGCTCGACGAGCGGACCGCGGCGGTCCTGCGTGCCGATCTTCCGCGCGACGAGGGCCGACTGCGCCGCGTGGCGGTCGTTCGGCCCTACGGAATGGAACAATCACTCGAAGTCGCCGAACTCTTGCCGCCGCTCGACAAGGCGGCGGCACTCAGCGACCAGCAAATCGCAGACTACGAGGTAGCGCTCGACGATTTTGTTGCCGGACGCTGGTCCGCTGCCTTCGAACGTCTGCATCGCGTCCCTGCAACGGACCGCGTGAAAGACTTTCTCACCGTCCTGATCGCCCAGCATGATCGTACTCCGCCGGCCGACTGGACGGGCGTCATCGCACTGACTTCGAAATGACGCGATGCCGGCATCGCGAGCAGCCGTCGAGCGTTCAGTCGCCGTGGGCTGCAAGTACCGTGCCCGTAGTCGAAACTTCCGCGCCGATTCGATTCTCGTCGCTGTTTTCGATTGGCGCTTCGCTGACCGCTTCGCCGCCAATTCGCCTCGCGGACAGCCAGCCATTCCAAACGAATTGAGGCGACTCGTCGCGATACAACGCGAAAACCTCCGCATTCGCCACCATGCGGGAGATTGGCACGCAGGTTGCCTCTAACACGAACCCAAGAAACTTCGCAATCGGCCGAGGCGCGAAGACTAGTCGTCGCCGTCGAAAAAGTTTTGGGGCAATGCTCCGATCACAACTGAACAATTTAGAAAGAGGAGAGTGCAATGAACGTCTTTCAGAAAGTTCCACTGAGCTTCGTGCTATCGAGTTGTGCCTTGGCGGCTGCCGGATGCTCGCGAGGTACCAGCTATAAGGATGTGCAGGCGGCCCGGAAGGATGTGGCCGAAGAACAGCATCAAACGGCACAAGTCCAACACGAATCGGCCGAAAGCATTGCCCAGGCCAAGCGTGAAGGCACCCAGGCCGTTCAGGAAGAGAAGCAACAGACAGCCCAGGCCAAACAGGATCTGAAGCAAACTGAAGCAAAGTACAACGCCACGCAGGCGCGCGACGTATTCGTGGCCGACCACCAGGAAAAACTACAAATGGCGGCTGACCGAATCAAGGTACTTCAGGAGAAAGCCGCCAATCAGAAGGGCGACGCGAAGGACGCGACGCAAAAGCAAATCGACCAGTTGCAGGCAGCGCACGACAAGGCCAAAAGCGCGCTCAACGATGTCAAGTCGGCCAACGTGCTCAAGTGGGATGACCACCGCGACCAGGTCAAACAGGCCTTTGACGCCCTGCAAAAGCAGATGGACCAGACGGCGTAACGTCGTTCGCCCCTCGTTAACCCCGTCTGGCACAGTTGGGAGCGGGAATCGTCTTGTGCGATTCCCGCTCCTTTTCTGCACAGGTCGCGGTTTGCGATTCGACTTTATTCATCACCTCTTCGTCCGGCGGCGGCGTCTCACGCAGAGTCCAACTGCCGCCAAGCTTGCCAAGAGCAGGCTCGATGGCTCGGGAACGACGGACAGGGCCTGGGTCGTCAGCAGCGGACTCATTGTTCCGAGAGAGGGGTGGTGGACCCCGGCAGTATCACAAAACGGGCGGGAATGCCGTCAAGTAATTTTTTGTCATCCAGCCACAAGAAAGCACAGTGCCGTCCTGAAAATTCCGCCGTAGGCGTCGGACGGCGCAAAGCCGATTCAGAACAACCGCCCCTGCACGGGCGCCGAGACTTGTGGGAGGCAGGCCGCTCCAGCGGATACGCATTGTGTCCGGCCGCGCGGAGGCACTCAACGAAGCTGGCCGGGCCGTGCGTGCAGTAGATCACTTTTGGCGACACCCGCTCCACGGCTTCGAACAGTTCGTCGTAATCGGCGTGGTCCGACAGCGGCACGGCATGATCGACGCCCAATCGCCCACGCGTCCGCTGGTGCGTGGCCCAACCGGTCACCGCAAAGGTGACCGTGTTCTTCAGCCCCGGCAATCGACCGTGACGATGCATCCTCGGCGGCACGATCACTACGTGCCCGGCGAGCCAGTGCCCTGGATACAGATGGCAATCTCCCAAGTCGACACCGCACGCGCGATAAATCTGGCTGATCGCATAAATCCGCGGGTGCTGCAGTACGGGAAATCCAGCCTGAGTGAGCAGGCGCGTTATCTCCTGGCCTTTACCCAACACGTAGGCCTCGACGACCGGCGTAGCGCCGCCGTCAAGCGCAGCGCGCACCAGAGTAAATAGCTGTTCGAGCACCTGCTCGCGCGGCGGATGACGATAGAGCGGATTGCCGTAGGTGCTTTCGATGACCAGGATGTCGGCCCGCGGCAGTTGGGCGCGCTCGGCCGTGGCCGATTCGCCGAGCTTGAAGTCGCCCGTGTAAAGCAGCGACTGATCGCCGTCTTCGGCCAAGAGCATGGCCGAGCCAAGGCAATGCCCCGCCGGAAAAGTCGTCAGCCGCAGGCCACCCCATTCGAGCGGTTCGCCATAGGGCAAATCGCGCGTTGGCCGCGGCCCGTAGCGCGCCTGATACAACGCGGAGGTGGCGGGCGTGCACAGGGCGTATTCGTGCCGGGCCATGTGGTCGGCATGGGCGTGCGAGACGAACGCCCGCGGCTGCCGCCGACGAAAGTCGATGGCCAGGTCGGCCTTCGTCAATTTGAGTCCGCGGTCAAAGTGAAACATGCCCCTCCGCAGCGCCCGACGGTTTAGAGTGAAACCTGTGTCTTTCGCCAGAGGTCAATATACCAGCGAGGCAGCGGGTCGAGGGAAACTTCACTTTGCGCCTGGCTAACGGCCGCTGACCGTGGCCCGCTTACCGGCAGGATTCAATCCCGCGGCCTTCCACACGTCGTCGAATGCGGCTGCGGCCGCTTTGACGATTTGCTCGCGCCGCTGGCCTTCGAATTGGCTTGGATCGGCTGCCGGCGTAACGGGTCCGTCATACGCGCATGTCGGCCAATGCCGTGAGCACTGAAGCGTTGTCGACCGCGCCGCCGTCGTAAGTCAGCCGCCGGTCGGCAAGTTTGGCCTCGGCCGCATCAACCGACGGCTCGATGTCGCCGATCGAGACGGTGATGATTTTCTCGACGCCAAGCGATTGCCACTGCTCGATCGTGCCGCCCCCCAGATACCAGTGACAAGTATCGAGGGCCAGGCCGACGTTCGTCGAACCGATCGAACCCAGCAACATCATCACCTCGTCAACGCGCTGCATGAACTGGAATGCATGGTTCGCGCGGCATTCGAGAGGGGCCAAGAACCCAACGCCCAGACTTATCTTTCGTTCGGCCAGCAAATCACCCAACTCCGTCAACCGGCGGCGATGAAACTCAAAATTCTCGTGAAACGGTCGGCTGTCGCTCCCCGGCTCGATCGTCGTGATCGCCCGCGTGCAACCAAGCTGTACGGCCAATTCCAAGAGCGCCGGCAACACGTTCAGGTCGGATTGATACTTCGGCGAATCCTCATGCCACCGTACCGGCAGGCGGAAGCTGCCGAACTTGAGACGAGCACTAACGAGCAACCGCGAGGCTTTTGCATATCCCTGCGATTTGACTTGCTCGGCAAACTCAGCCAAATCGAGGTCCAATCCCTTGAACCCATACGACAATGCCAACTCGATGATTTCGCTGTCGCGCCCCGACACCCCTAACGCTTCCGGACACAAATTCTTGAACATCGAACTCCTTCGAAACCCAAAAGTAGGCTGACCCCGCCGCTGCCCACAGAGCATGCCGCCGAGAATTAGTGATTGCCGAAGCCACCATTATGCCAGATTCGAGCTGTCTGATGAAGGGCTGGTGGTTCCTTGCCTCGCGGACTCGCATCGACCCGATTGCCTACGAACCAGGTTAGTTTCTTGTGCTGCCTCTGACGTGTGCGGCCGGCAAGCTATATTACGACAGCCGGCTCGGTGGCCGGACACCGCTTGGCAGGCCTTCCGGAGTCAGAGCATTGAGCTTGTTCGAGGCGCTCGTTCTGGGCATCGTACAGGGACTGACCGAATTCCTACCGATCAGTAGCTCTGCGCACCTGCGCATCGTACCGGCATTGCTTGGTTGGGAAGATCCTGGCGCCGCGTTTACGGCAGTGATTCAAATTGGCACGCTGGTGGCCGTCTTGGCCTACTTCCGACGAGACATCCTTCGCATTGGACACGCCTGGTTCCATGGCTTGCGCAGGCGGAAGCCATTCCAGGACATCGACGCCCGCATGGGCTGGATGATGATTGTCGGCACCATGCCGATCGTCGTCTGTGGTTTGCTGTTCAAGGACGCCATCGAAACGACGCTTCGGTCCTTATACATTGTTTCCGCAGCCTTGATCGGACTGGCGATCGTCTTGGCCATCGCGGAGATCTACATGAAGGCTCGCCGACGAGCCCGCAAGCCGCAGAAGTCGCTGGCCGAGATCACCTGGCCCGACGCAATCGCGATTGGACTGGCCCAGGCAATGGCGTTGGTCCCCGGTTCGTCGCGTTCCGGGGTAACGATCACGGCGGGCCTTTTCGCCGGCTTGTCGCGCGACACGGCCGCGCGTTTCTCGTTTCTGCTATCGCTTCCCAGCGTCTTGGCAGCCGGGGTGTACCAACTTTATTCCGAACGCCAGGCCTTGCTCGGCAGCCAACAGGATGTCGCCGCGATCACGGTGGCCACGCTCGCGGCCTTGGTCTCGGGCTACGCTTCGATTGCGTTTCTGTTGTATTATCTCAAGACGCACACGACGTATCTATTTGTTGTGTACAGGATTGTCCTTGGTGTGCTAATTCTGTACTGGCTGTCTGCCGGCAGTCTGGCAGCCGGCTAAAAATCGACCCGTTCGACCGGTGGCCCAATTCAAGCTGCCTTGCTCCGGTGGCCGATCTGCTATAATTGGTTGTCTGCCGGATGCTTTCAGCTTTATTCTCGGGGGCGAACTGGGTTCGACCGGATAGTCTGAAGCGTGGGTGGCGTGCCGTGGTTGGTCAGTGGGCCACGTTAAAAAGCTGACCAAATATCTTCAATTGCCGAAGATAACTTTGCTTTGGCTGCCTAGAGATAGGTAACCCGAGTTGCGGGCTTTAGTCGGAGAGGCCCAAAAACTCGTCACCAAATCCGAATCGCCGCGGGTCACTGCTGGGCACGCTCGCGGCTAAAAACTGTTCCCGGCTGGCCTGCCAGGCACCTCGTCGGTTAGGGGTCGGTGGGCGAGACGCGTAAATGATCTGACTACGCACGTAGAAGCCCCCGTGGAAATGTCGCGGGACGCGGGTTCGATTCCCGC
>CAVTBU010000002.1:0-91272 GCA_963733035.1 Pirellulales bacterium | reverse complement strand
TTGACCAGCACCAGGCCTTCCCGCACGCCACTCTCGCGCACGATGCGTTCGACCTCCGGCGTGATGTTCTGAAATGCCATCCGGGCAGGGAGATTGAAGGTGAGGTATTCGGTTTGGGATTTCATTTGATTGATTTGGCTAGCCGTCGAGTGCTGCGGAGGCTACAAATTCCAGCCCTTTCATGTCCTAACCTTTCGGTCCTTCTTGAGCAAGAATAAGTTCGGCTGGTTCTTCGCCCAATCGCTGGCGAATTGCCACGGATGCGTTATGATTGTGCGGCGCCTTTTGATCGTTCGATCGAATTTCCCTTCGCCTATTTACCACGGCTCCGGACGAACATGGAACTCATCTACCGTTACGATCCATATCAACCGGTTACTGTTCGCCGGCCGGGAAGTGCTGAAGCCGCGATCGGCGTGCTGTTGGACGGCAACCGGCGGCTCATCGATCTGATCGAGCAAATGCAGCATGCCGCCCTCGATGGAGATGGCGCCGGCAGATCGAATGTGGTCCCCGTCGACCTGGTTTCCATGGGACTTCCGTTCTTGCCAGGCGCGCCCTGCGATCAGGCACCGTTCGCGCTGGTGCTTGGCTGCTCCGATGCTCGGGTGCCCATCGAGTCGGTGTTCGACCAGACGTTTAACGACCTGTTTGTGATCCGCATCGCCGGCAACGTGTTGGGAACCGAGTGCATCGGCAGCTTCGATTATGCCGTGCGGCAGTTGGGGGGCAGCCTGAAAGCGGTTGTTGTGCTGGGACACACCGGCTGCGGGGCCGTCACGGCGGCTGTCGACGCCTATTTGAGCCCCGACGACTTCGCTGACATCGCGCTGACGCACCCGTTGCGAAGCTTGATCGATCGGATCATGATCGCCGTCCGCGGCGCGGCCAACGGTTTCGAACGTCAATGCGGCCATCTCGTTCATGAGCACGCCGCGTATCGCGAAGCGCTGATCGAGGCCTCCGTCTACTTGAACGCGGCCATTGCTTCGTTCGACCTGCAGCGCGAAGCCCGCAGCGCGACCGGCAGCCAGGTCAAGGCGTACTACGGCGTGTGCGACATTGGCACGATGGTCGTCCGCGAACTGCCGACAAGCGATCCGGCCAGCCCACCGCAGTTGAGCCCGGCACCAGCCGACGCCAAACTCTTCGTCAGCCTCACCGACAAGATCGTCGCCGCCGTGGCCGCGGGATTGGAACTGGCGAAGTAGACAATTCTCGCTAGGGTTGCAACAAAGAGTGTCTCTGATCTCTGGTGTTCGAAGGCGATATCGCGGAAATCATGCGCCCGTCTCGAGCAAGGTGCACTGCGATGGCCGGTCGCTTATAGTTGGGAGGGCGGCTTCTAACATCAAAGGCTGGCCGCTCGCGGTAGTGATGGCACGGTGAGTTGGGAGACGTGCCGACGAAGGCACGCGCCGGAAACCTCCCGATTGCACCGACCCGTGGCAGGGGGCTTTGGGTACTTACAATTCGTCCGCCACCACGAATCGATCAACGAGAATTCGTACAAAGAACCAAAGGACGTCTAATGAACACGCACATTGCCGCGATCGCTCGCCGAGAAGTTCATGCGTTGGCAGTTCTGTCCGTCATGCTCTTGGCCAGCCGAGCGTCGGCGACCGAACTGCAAATCAGTTTGGCCGACATCGTGGGGGGCGGAAACGGCGCAGGGACAGGCACGGCGGGCGCCGGGATCGATCCCTCGAACGGCAGTACCATCTTTCCGGGGGTGTATCAGATCTCTCAGTCTGACAACGCGAACAGCTACCACGCTTCGGGAGTCAACTTTGTCGATGGCGTTTTCATTCCAGATGGTGGAGCGGGTGCTGTGACGCTGGACTCGGCGGGCCACAACTACTCGCAGTTTCCCAACACCGACAGCCTATCGTGGGACTTGATTCGCGACGGAGCAAATCAAAATTCCGGCACCATGCTCGATGCCGTCGACTATGCCAGCGGTTCGCATTCTCTAATTGGTTTGCACGCGAACAAGGGAATCACGTTCGACTTGCAGGCAATTGAAGCTGCAAACCCAGGCTACGCATTGGACCGTTTTACTGGAGTTGCAGGCTTAAGTCATTTGGTCGGCGGATACGGGACAGCCGACTGGTGGGTATTTGTGGATGGCGCGCTGGTGCAGAGCCAAACTAACTCGCCTGGAGGAACCGGTTATTCGATCGATGTCCCGCTTACGTCGAGCAGTCAATTTTTGACACTAGTTTCGACTAATGCTGGTGATGACTTTCTTCTCGATCAGATCATCGTAGGCGACCCGCGGCTCCATTTGTCCGCCGTACCTGAACCGACCAGTCTTGGATTGTTGGCTTGCGCAACGGTGGCGCTCTTAGTCGTTCGTCGCGGGCGTCGCTGAGGAAATTCGCGCGACTTCAGTCTTTGTTGAACTCGAGGGCCGGTCACGCAACTTCGTATTGGCGGTTGATCGCATCGACTTGCTCATTGAGGGTCCACAGGTCGAAGAGCCAGCCGAGGCCCAAGAGTCCGCCGGTCAGCAGCCAGAGGATACCGGTGAGCCACTTGCCCAGGTAGAAGCGGTGCACGCCGAACACCCCCAGGAACGTCAGCAGGATCCAGGCCACGGTGTAGTCGAGTGGGCCGGGTGCGTAGCGCCAATCGGCCTCTCGGTCCATCGAAGGGATGAGAAACAGGTCGATGATCCACCCGACCAGCAAGAGGCCGAAGGTGAAGAACCAGATCGTGCCGGTGATCGGCCTGCCATAGTAGAAGCGGTGGGCGCCGAAGATGCCAAACAGCCACACCACGTAGCCCACCAGCAGCGAATGCGTGTTTCGCGGCGTGTAATAAGCCGTCGCCATGGCCACCTCCCGAGCCGCTGGACAAAAAGTTAAAGGTACTTCGCCCCCCGTCCAATGATCTTGGCGGCACGGAGCCGGACGTCAACCTCGGTGTGCACGGGTCGCTTTGCCGGCGTGCCGAGGAACTCGTGAGCGGGGCTGCCCAAGGGCATTGACACGGCCAATGAGCCCAGTATCATGGGTGAAATTGATACTGAGTCTCAATTGCATGAAACCTCGTCCGAGAGGCCACCGGGGGTGAACAACAATGCATAAGTCCATTGGCAGAAAAGCATTTACGTTAGTGGAACTGCTGATTGTCATCGCGATCATCGGCGTCCTCGTCGGACTCTTGCTCCCGGCGGTCCAGGCCGCTCGCGAGTCGGCACGCCGCTCGAGCTGCACCAACAACCTCAAGCAGTTGGGCTTGGCGATGCACAATTTCGAAGGGAGCCGAAAGGTGTTTCCGCCAAGCACAATGTGGAATGGCGTCCTCGGCGACCATACGAACGGCTTGTCGGCCTGGGTCCGCATCCTGCCGTTTTTGGAAGAGACCTCTTTGGCCGTCAATTTCACGTCGACGAGCAACGAGGACCAGACCCTGGCCGACGGTAGGCCCGTTCAAAGTATTCGGGTGGCTAGTTTTCTGTGCCCGTCGGAGATGAATGACATGATCAGGTTCAAGTCAGATGGCAGCATCAACTCGTATCCGATGAACTACGCCGCCAATCTGGGGCCCTGGCTTGTTTTCGACCCGGCGGACAAAGGCGCGCCGCAGGGCGCATTTTTTCCCAACAGCCGACTGCGTGCGGCGAACTTTACCGACGGTCTGAGCCATACGGTCATGGCCGCGGAAGTCAAAGCTTGGCAACCGTATTATTCCGGCTCCACGTCCGCGACCGCTACGATCCCAAACGCGGCGGCGGAGATCTGCGCACTCGGTGGCTCCGCCAAAATGGGACCCCAACTCACGGATAACAAAGGACATACCGAGTGGGGCGACGGCAAGTGTCAGCAATCCGGGTTCACGGCGACCTTTCCCCCCAATACAGAAGTCCCCTGTACTTACAACGGATTCAGCTACGACGTGGACTTCGTCGGCATGAAAGAGGGGGGATCGTTGACTGATCCGACCTATGCCGCCATTACTTCGCGCAGTCATCACCCGGGCATCGTCAACGCCGTGATGATGGACGGCTCGGTTCGGGCGATCGCCGACGACATCGATACCATGGCCTGGCGCACCATGTCGACGCGGAATGGCAACGAGATTCTCGACTCGAGCAACTAGCCACCATACTTCGGCCGCGGACAATACCGACGCAGATTATTGTCGTCGATTGGCGCGGCGAGTGATCCGTCGCGTGCCCGCACTTGGAATTCCTCCTCGACCGGTGGCTATTGCGGCCGGCAAAAGTCCTGGCGGATGCCCGGGATGCCCTCGGGGAGGATTTCCAGGCCGCGCGAACAGCCGGGGTTGACGATCATGCCCAGATTGTCCGGATACCGATCGAGCAGGTCGCGGCCCGACATGACCAAGTGGTAAGGGGCGTTCTTGCCGAAGAGTTTCGCCCGCTCGACGTCGGAGCAGACCGCCATCAGCTTCACGCCGTCTTTCTCATACACCACGGGACTCAGACCGGTTCCGTCGGGCTGCACTTCGGTGCCGCTGGGGATCGCCACTTCGCTGCCCACGAGTGTTTGCAGCAAGGTAAGCGTGTCAATCCGCCCCTCCATCGCATCCACCAAGGCGGTCTCGAGCGGGTTCAGCGGAACAAATGGCTCTTCTGTCATGAGGGTCACCTGGCGGGTTCGCGTGTCGAGGAGGCGTTTCGCCATTATAGGGCGCGATTGTTGAGAGATGCGCCAATTCGCAGGGCAGGAAATGCTGAAACGGTAGCCCATGTCGGCGATGAGCGTTCCAATCGAAGACTTGTTAGCAAGACAGGACACTTGTGCAGCCCACTCGAGTCGCCGATAACGACGACACGGTGGGTCAGCGCCGCTCCTCTGTGTGGCGTTTCTTTCCACCCCGAACGAGGTAGAATGCGTTTGCGGCCCGTGTCCTTGGTCTGAGTTCAGGTAGCAGTCTCAGTTCTGGTAACAGAGGGAACTCCCATGAATCGTTGCATCGCAATGGCGTGTTTGTTCTTGGCATTCGGCGTTGCGTTTGCATTGGCAGCGACCCTCGCCGCGGCTGAGGAACCACTTGACGGCGAAGCCGCCTTAGTTGCGAGCCAGAACAATATGAAGCGGATCATGATTGCCATGCAAAACCATCACGACATGATGAAAGCTTTTCCGGCAGCCATCATGACCGAAAAGGGCAAGCCGCTGTTGAGCTGGCGCGTGACACTTCTGCGTCTTTTTGAAGATCCTCGAGTTCAGCAGCTTTACAACGAATTTCACCTCGATGAGCCATGGGACAGCGAGCATAACAAGAAGCTGATTGAACGTATGCCGGAGGTCTACCAATCGCCGCTGTCCAAGCTCAACGACGGCCGTACGGTGTACCTTACGCCGCGCGGCAAGGCTACCGCCTTCCCGGGCGAACGGGCGGTTCGCATCCGCGATATCATCGACGGCACGTCGAAGACGCTGGGACTCTTGGAAGTCGATGACGCACGGGCCGTCATTTGGACGAAGCCCGACGATTACGAGCTCGACCCCCAGAAACCAAAAGACGGCCTGGGCGGCCAGAATGCCGAGGGCTTCCTGGCCGCTTTCCTAGACGCGTCAGTCGTTTTGGTCCCCAACACGATCGACGACGACACGCTCAACAAGCTCTTTACCCACCAAGGAAGAGAGCCGGTGCAGTTCGATCGGCAGTGAGAGCAAGGGGGGCGCCAGAAGCAGCAGGTTACGTGGGCAGTGTGTCGTATCGTGAGGCCACGCCACCGACGTGTGACAAGCCGCCTACCACCGCTGCTTCATGTGCTCCGCGAAGCCCAGCAAATCTTTCACCTCGAGCCTTGTGCCGTCGTCCAGCACGAGTGTGCCGCTGTAGTAGCCGTGGATCTTGTACAGCTCGGCGCGGGCGAAGCCGATATCTTGATTGCTATGCTGCTGGTAGATGGGGCGGAAGGTCAGCGTGAGTCGATGGTCATTGCTCGTAAATTGCCAGGGCTGCATGCGATCGGACTCGTCGAACTGGCAGTCGACGATGTCGAGCTTGTGTAGGCGGCCGTCGACGAGGATTGCGTTGCACGTGCCGTGCGAGTCGTCGCCGTAGCCATGGCCGAGATTGATCGCCACTTGTTTCTCGCCGACTTTGCCGGCGGCCTGCCCCCAAAACCAGGACGACTCGACAGGCCAGATGCCACGCCCCCAGTCATAGATCGCCCAGGCATTGCCCGTCGGTAGCTCGTAGGTTTTACCCTCGACCGTTACCGAGCCACTGGCGGGCATGCCGAAAATCTTGTTCTCGTAAAAGAATTCACCCTCGCCCGCAAACGGCCGCGTGATCGCCACGCTGTCGTGGCTTGGGTCGTCGGCCAGCGAAATGTTGGCAGTGAACGGCACGGCCACGGCCGTCTTGGCAAAACTGCACTCGATGTGCCGCTCTTTGCCGGAGAAGGCCAGCGTGATGAAGTCGGCACCGCGAGCCAAGCGGGTCTGACCGTAGGGATCAGCCGGTAGCACGGCTTTGTCCTTCTTGGTTGTGCTCATGAACATCGCATTCTTGATCGACTGCCCCTGATAGTCGATCAGCTCGGCACTGCCAATCACCAGCGGCCCAAGCTGCACGATCGTGATTCCCACGGTGAACTTCGGCGACATGATCGTGTAGTGCTCCCACTCCTTGACGCGTCCCTGCCGTGCCGCTGGAATCGCGGCGCGATCGTACTGCATGTTCGCCCGACGAGCCCAACCCCAAGCCGCCAATCGGCCATTGGCGGTGAGCAGGGGAATGGGTTCGGCGAATTCGACCTGCTCGGTGTGTTCACGTCGCGAGGGAGCTTCTTGGGCAGCCGCGGTGGCGACAACCGACAAGAGGATCAATGACAACAACAGCGGATGTTGTGAAGGGCTTCGCATCTGCGGCTCCGGGCGAAGGATGAAGTCAGAAGGCAGGGGGATGAGAATCAGGAGGAGCGCGAAGTGGCACGTCCGCCTGGTAGTAAAGACTAGCCAGCGAGGCGCGCAATGCAAGCGCGGGAGAAATTGTGAAGGCAATCGACTCTTCAGCTGCGTGCCGTCACGCGCCTACCGCCGTTAACGACGACCCTCCAGCACGTTTGGCGCTTGCTTGCGGCTCGTGCGCTGTTCGTGGGGAGCTTCGGCCGGTACCGGCTGTGCTTCGGAGGCGACGGGCGGAGTGGGTTGGCTGAACGGGTCCTGTAGGTACCAGCCGCTCGGCCGATTTTGGGCGCATAAACCCGTCGCCGTATCGAGGATCCAAAGCTCGGCGTCAACAACGACTGCCTGGTAGCGGCCAACCTGAGACGGGAGAGGATTTGGCGCGCTAGGATATGCGGGTGCGACCGGAGCTGCGTACGGTTGCACCGGCGGCGCGTACGGCGCTGGCGGAGTTGGTTGGTACGGATTTGGGGCCGCGTACTTCGGTTGTTCTCCAGCGGGCGCGCTGGCCAACAGCGATCCCACAAATGCCAGCGCCAGGCAGATAGCGCCGACGATTTTCGCGAGTTGCATCTTCGATTTCTCCTTCGATTCAGGCAGCGTGAAACCTCACCCGGGGGAGTATAGCGAACCTGGCAGCGGCTCATATATCACGGTCCGTGGGATTCACGTCTGCGAGGGAGTGCTAGCTGCGATATCGCACTTGACCTGCCGTGGCGGTTTTACGATAGTCCTTCGCCCTCCTCTCGACTTTTTCTGGCGGCACCGTTGGACGACAGCGGATGACGGAACGGACGACGCAATATCCCTCGCATCTGGCGAAGCTGGTAGCCACGCGGCTGCGCAGCCAGCACGGCGCTGCGCCACCCGAGGCGGTGCTGACGCGGCTGTTGGAAACGCTGTACTTCGCCAGCCTCAAAACCGACGAGGGACGGCCCATTCTGTGCACGGTCAACTACGTCGATCCCGAGGAGGGACAATTGGCCGCGGGCGGACGGCGACCGGCCGATTGCTGGAGCCATGTGCCGTTCGAGCGCCCGCTACCCTTCGACGTTCGCACGCTGGCCAAGCTGGCCCGCGCGGCCGATCCGGCGGTGTCGTCGCTGGCGGTCTATCGCGACAAGCGGAACAAACTGTTTATTTGGGGCATGGTCGACCAGGAGCCGCGGCACAGCGAGTTCATCACGCTTAGCGCCAGTGTCACGCCGGCCCGACCGGGACTGTTTCAGGCCACGATCACCGCCGTCGGCAATATTTCGGTTTATCAGAACGATTCGCTGGTCGGCAGCCTGGAACAGAACACGCTGGTCGAAGAGTACCACGACGTGTTGTGGGCTGGCCCGGTCCACGAGCTGCTCGTCAACTACCTGCGGGGCTACCTTGTCGACACGGCGGGCAAGCGCCCCGAGCCGATCACGTCCGAGAGGCTCGAGGCCGAGTTGTTGATGCGGTGGATCAACGCCATCTGCCGCATCCTGATGAACATCCAGCGCTATCGCCACGGCGGTGGGCTATTGATCACGCCGCAGCAGAATCTCGACGGCCTGAACGTCAAATACAAGATCCGTTACGACCGCCTGCTCAAGTCGTTGCGGGGGATGGTCGAAAACCAACTGCTGGCGTCGATTTCCTCGCCGAACAGCCTAGCGCTGGAAGAGACGACCGAGGCCATTTTGCCGTACTCGCTCGAGGGCGAAAACGTGCTCGACCGCGAACTGGTCGAGCGGATGAAGGAAGTGCTGGGTGCCGTGCGGTTCATCGCCTCGCTGTCGTGTGTCGACGGATTCGTGCTGCTCGACCGGCGGATGGTCGTGCACGGCTTCGGCGTCGAGGTGCGAACCGATAACCTGCTGTCGGACATTTCCATCGCGCGCGACTCCCATGCCAACCCGAAGCTGATGCGGCCCGGCGAGTTGACACAATTCGGCACGCGGCACCGCGCGATGATGCGCTACTGTTTCGACAAGCCCGGCGCTGGGCTTCGTCGTTTCGCAAGACGGCGACATTCGGGCGATGACCCGGATTGCCGACAACCTGGTTTTGTGGGAAAACATCGACGTGCAGTTGGCTTATCGCCCGGCGAGCGGATTTGCGCCGGGCCAGCAAGTCAGTCCGATGTTGCGGCGGGTAAACGCCCGCGTGGCCTAACCGAACATTTGGAGCTCGAACGTCGATGAAGAAAGAAGAAATTCTTTCGAAGCTCGCTGCCGGTGAACTGGCGGTAGACGAAGCCTCGAAAATGCTGGCGGAACTGGAAACATCCAAACGCGGCAGCCTGTACTGCAAAGTGAGCGAGAAGGGGGCCGTCAGTGTTTACGGACTGCAGCGAATGCCCGTCACGCTCTATATGGAGCAATGGGGGCGGCTGCTCGATTTTGCCGACGAAGTCCGCGCATTCATCAAGAACAACGAAAGCAAACTCAAGCGTAAGGACCAGTAGCGGCGGCGATCACGCCGCCGGAAACGGCGACCAGCCCAGCGAAAACGCGGCGCGCAGTACGATCCAGATCACCACGCCGCAGGCGGCGTCAAAACCGAGGCCCGCCAGTATCATCCGCCGGGGAGGAAGCACGCCGGAACCGTAGACAATGGCGTTGGGGGGCGTCGACACGGGCAGCGCCGAACCAAAGCTGGCGGCAAACGTTACTCCCAACAGCGGCGGAATCTCATCGACTCCCGCCTGTTTGCAGATGGCCAGCACCACCGGGATGAGCGCCGTGGCCGCGGCCGCGTTGCTGGTGAACTCGCTCAACACGATACCGCCTACAATTGCCGCGGCGGTGATCAACCACACGTCTGCCGTTCCGAGCCAAGCGAAGATACTGTCGGCAATCGAGCCCACCAATCCGGTCTTGACCATCAGGTTGCCGAGCGCCAGACCGGAACCGAATAGCATTAGCGTTCCCCAGTCAATGCGCCCGAAATCAGCTGGCTCGAGCGAGAACTTTCTCCGCCGCCAATCGACGGGCAGCAAAAATAGCATCGCCGGCGCGAGCAGTGCCACAATTTCCTCCGGGAAGTGCGCACGCAGAAATGCCGCCACTTCGCGAGCGCCCAATAGTGAAGAGACGCTGGGTGCCAACCACAAAGTGACGACCGCCAGGAATACGGCCAGCGTGTTGCGTTCGCCGGCCGACCAGGCGGCGAGCTTGGCTCGCTCGCCGCGCAAGTAGTCGCGCACGGCGGTCAAGTCGAGTTTGCCGGGCGGCGCCAACAGCCGCAGCCATACTAGCAGCGTCAGGCCCAGCGCAAGCGTCATCGGCAGGCCGACGAGCGCCCAGCGGCCGAAGTCGACCGAACGACCGAAGAAAGCTTCTTCGCGAAAGTACCCCATCGCCACCACATTGGTGGTGGTGCCAATTGGCGTGGCAATGCCCCCGACGCTCGACGCATAGGCCGTCATCAACAATAGTGCCGAAGCGTAGCGACCGTGGGCAAAGTTTTCGCCGTCAGGCCCCTGGCTCGTGGCCAGCACGGAGATGATGCCGAGCGTCACCGGATAGATCATCGCCGTGGCCGCCGTGTTCGAGATCCACATGGATAGCACGGCAACCGTCAGGCCAATCGCCGCCAACAGGGCCGCGGGCGAATGAACCGCGCCACGCGCGCTCAACAGTCCCAGGGCAATGCGGCGATCGAGGCCGTGCCGGCTCATCGCGCGACCGATGAACATCCCGCCCAGCAAAAAAAACAACGTTGGGCTGCCAAAGGGAGCCAGCGCGATCTTTACCGGGCTCAGCCCCGAAGACCCTTCCTCGGGGACCGGCACCGCACCAAACACAACCGCCAGAGCCACGCCCAAGAGCCCCGTCGCCGGAATCGGGATGGGCTCGGTGACCCACCAAATGATGACGAGCAGGAGTACGCCGCTTAAACGGTGTGCCTCGGGTGAAATGTCGACGGTTGTCCCGAACGTCAACCACGCGGCCATCGCTGCCGGCCCGAGCACCATCCCCAAGCGATCCCACGGCAAGCGCAGCCAATGAGGAACGCCGGAATCGGGGGCGGGCGCATTCACTTGATGGGCAACATAGCGGGCGAACGGAGCGGGAACGTCAGGGCCTTTATATCGGCTGCCCCCGACGTCCGCAACGCCACGCTGCCGGCTAGTCGCCGCGCATTCAGCAGGTCGCTACGCGCTACCTTCCAGTTTGGCATCGAGCGTGATTTCGGCGGCCGCCAATAGTTTGGAAACCGGACAGTTCTGCTTGGCCGTTTGCGCTAGTTCCTGAAACTTTGCCGCGTCGATTCCCGGCACGATGGCCGTCGTCACCAGATCGATGCGCGGGATGCCAAAGCCGGCGTCGGTCTTTTCCAGGTGCACCTTGGCGGTCGTCTCGACCTTGGTGGGCACGTGGCCGGCCTGCGACAGGCCGTTCGAAAAGGCCATCGTGAAACAGCCGGCATGAGCGGCGGCAATCAACTCCTCGGGGTTGGTACCGGTGCCATTTTCGAACCGCGAGGAAAACGAATACTGTCCTTCGTAGGCGCCACTGCCCAATTTCATCGAGCCTTTGCCGCTCCTCAGGTCGCCTTCCCACTTTGCACTCGCGTTGCGTGTTGGCATGATCGGACTCCTTGGTCGGGGGTAATGTGCATCAAACGCGCGACGGGTTCCGCCGATCCCGATGCCGGAATTATAGAAGCCAGGCCAGAGCGCAACAGTGCAAACGAAATCTGTGGCCGCTGGCCGCATCGAATGCAGGCGATTAAGATGACTCGGCATGAACCTGCCCCAACAACATGGTCCGTGGCAAATCCTCGCACGCCGCGAAGTTTACCGCGACCCGTGGATCGACGTGACGCGCGACGAGGTCATTCGTCCCGACGGACAGCCTGGCTCACATTGTATCGTGCGCTTAAAAGCGGGGGTGTCGGTGCTGGCGGTGGACGATGAGCAAGTTGCCTACCTGACCGAGGAATTTCACTACGCCGTAGGGCGTACAACGCTCGAAGCGGTCAGCGGTGGCATCGACGACGGCGAGTCGCCCGAACAAACGGCCCGCCGGGAGTTGCAGGAAGAGCTTGGCATCACGGCCAGCCGATGGTCCGACCTGGGCGTTTGCGATCCATTCACTTCGGTCGTCACTTCGCCAACGCGATTGTTTCTAGCGCAGGGTCTGTGCTTTGGTCCGGCCACGCAAGAGGGGACCGAGCAGATTCGTTGCCGCAAGCTGCCGTTGGCGGAAGCCGTGGAGATGGCGCTTGATGGACGAATTTCGCACTCGCCCAGCGCACTTCTGATTCTCAAAGCCGCGGCGCATTTTTCCAAGTGAGCGGCGCGCCGCTCGCCGAACCTGGCACTACGCTGACGCGGTCTGCCACTTGGCCGTCTCGCCGCTGCGCAGGGCCCGGTTGGCCAGGTGTGCCGGCGCTGGCCGCGCTCACGCCGACTTCCGCCGGACAGTTGGGTTTAGCGCGACTGCGGACACACTCGAGCCAATTGGCCAGGTGTAGTACCTCGCCTTTGGGAAGGTCGTAAAAGTCGGCGCCGCGGGGTCCACTTCCCAAAATCATCTCGCTGGCGGCGATCCTCTTGTTCCGCTCCGGATGGATTTCGTAGCGGCCGCGATCCAAGTAAAGCGTTGCTTCGCTGCCCATGAACTCCAACATCGCCGCGTTGCGGGCATTGACGAACGTGCCCTCGAAGTAGGCCTGCACTCCGCGGTCGGGATAGTGCAGCAGCGTTTGCACGGTGTCGGGCGTCTGCCACAGGTCCTGGGCCTTGAAGCTGTCGCCGATCGACGCGGCCGTTCGCGGATGATCCAGGTCGAGAAACCAATGCGCAATGTCGATCTGGTGCACCATCAAGTCGGTAAAGATGCCGCCGCCAAAATCCCAGAACCAACGCCACTGGCGAAAGCGGTATTCGTCGAACGGTTGTTCGGGCGCCGTGCCGAGAAATCGCTGCCAGTCGACGCTTGCCGGATCAATGTTGTATTTATCGCGTACCCAACGCGGTTGATTGCGGTTCCAAGTGAGATGCACTTTGTGGATCTCGCCGAGTTGCCCCGATTTGACGATCTCGTAGGCCTTCTGGAATTGCGGCATGCTCCGCTGCTGCGTGCCCACCTGCACAATGCGGCGGTGCCGATTTTGAGCGTCGATGACCGCGGCGCCCTCTGACAAGTCGTGCGTTAGCGGTTTTTCGCAATAGACGTCTTTGCCCGCCGCACAAGCGTCGATGGTAAGCGACACGTGTTGGTGATCGGGCGCGGCGATGATCACGGCGTCGACGTCCTTTCGTTCCAATAGCGCGTGATGATCCTTGGTGGCAAATGCGCCTGGTGCCGCCATCTCGCGTGCCGTTTGGAGGTTCTGATCCCACACGTCGCAGACTGCCACGACCTTTGCCCCGGGCACTTCCTTGAGCGCTTGCAACAGATGCCGGCAGCGTCCGCCGGTGCCGATGCAGCCAACGCCGATTGTTTCGTTGGCCGCGAATCCGCGCGCGGTTGCCGAATAGCCTGCCACGAGCGCCGTGGTCAGGCCTAGTTGTTCGAGAAACTCGCGGCGGCTCGTGCGACCCATGACAAACCTCGTGCAGCAGTTGAATTAGTATGCCTGGTTGAGCAATTCGATCACTTCGGGCACGGTTGGCACGCGCGGGTTGACACGGACGATCCGCGCGATGCCGAGGCCCTTCTCGGCAAACTCCGGGATTTGTTCTTGCCTGGCTCCCAAGTCGCGGAGCCGGGCCGGGATCCCGATCCTGCGATTCAGTTCCTCCACGGCGCTGATCGCGCATTCGGCCGCGTGCTCTTCGCCGAGGCCGTCCGTGTCCGCTCCCAGCAATTTTGCGACGCGGGCGAGGGCTTTCTGCCGCACGGGCAGATTGTAGCGCATCACATGCGGGAGCAGCAGGCCGTTGCCGGCGCCATGCGAGCAATGCGTCGCGCCGCCAATCGGATACTCGAGAGCGTGCACGAGTGCGACGCCGACGTTCGAAAACGCCAGGCCCGCCAGCATCGCACCGAGCGACATCGCTTCGCGCGCTTCAAGGTTGTCGGGTTGTTCGACGGCACAAACCAAGTTGGCCCCGATAACCTCGATTGCCCGCTCCGCTAGACAGTCTCCCAGCGGATGGCGACCTTGATAGAGCGATGTTTGTCCTGGCGGGAGCGGGAAATCGGCATTGTCGACAGCCGTGTAGGCTTCGATGGCATGGGTCAGGGCGTCGATGCCGCTGTCGGCGGTCACCTTGCGGGGGCAACTGAGCGTCAACCGCGGGTCGACCAGGGCCACCGCTGGGCGCAAGTAGTTGCTCATCGCGCCGACTTTGATGTGATTTTCCTGGTCGGTGAACACACCGGCGGCCGAAACCTCGCTACCCGTCCCAGCGGTCGTGGGGATGCAGATGAGTGGCAACGTTGGCCCCGGCACGCGATCCTCGCCGAGGTAATCTCGCGGGCTGCCGCCATGCGCGAGCGCGGCCGCGGCGATTTTGGCCAGATCCATGTTGCTTCCGCCGCCCAGGCCAATCAGGCCGTCAGGCTTGAATTGTTTGCCGTGGGCAATGCATGTCTCGGCGGCGCGCAGCGACGGCTCCGGTTCGCCACCAGTGAATCGCTCGATGATAACCCGCTCACCGATTGCTTGTTCGACTTCGTCTACGACTCCGGCTTTGGCTAGCATGTTATCGGTGACGAGCAGCACGCGGCTTAGCCTCAAACGTTGCAGAACATCGGCAAGCCGCTGCACGGCGCCCGCGCCAAAGATGATTTGTCCGGCCGAACTGAACGTCCAGGTTGTCCGCATGAGAAGTGCCCGCCTGAGTATCGAAAGCTAGAAACGCACAGCGTCGGTGCATTCGCAGGCATTGTAATGCCCGCACCGACGAAAGCCAAAACCGGACGGCGTTTCTGGTGGCAACGGCTGAGGCGATGGCTATCGCTTTGGCATTGTTTCGCGAACGGCTTTGATGATGGCTTCCTCGACGGTGGGCGCCCACGGTGACGGGAGCGAGTAGTAGACCATCGCGCCTCCGCCTTCATAACCCCCTTCGGCTAGCACGCGGCGCGAAGGAATGTACGCCATCACGTCGTTGGAGTAGCCGGCGACCCAGGTGGTATCGCGGCCGTATTCCTCCTTGAGCCGCAGGGCATAGTCGACCACGACTTCGCCGCCCAACACGATGAACTTCAATTTGGAGCCGAGCCGCCACACCTGCACCGGATAGTCGTATGTTGCCGGGATGGCTTGGCCCGCATCGAGCTGCTTGAGGTAATGGCTGGCACGCGCCGCAATGTATTTGTCGTTGGACTTTGCGTCTGCTTCGATCTCCGCTCGCGCTGGGACATGAGCCAACTCAAGGGGAATCGTCTCAAACGCGACGGCCAGCTGCGGCGAAACTATCTCTAGCGTCTGCGGAAGAACCTCCTCCACGGCGGCGGCTAGCTGCTCGCCATATTGTTTGGCCAACTCGACCTTGCGCCTGGGAAGGGGATTCTGATCGGCCCCACATCCCGCGAAGAACAAGGCAATGCAGCCGGGATGATCCTTCTCAAGCTGGCTCTGGGCAAAGCCCGGGTAATCGCTCGACCAGTCGTAGTCTGAGAGGACCGTGGCGTGGCAGGCATAGCCAAACAGCACGGCTTTGAGGTCTCCCGAATCGCTGGTTACTTTCAACACTGGAACGTCGTGGTCGAACGGGCCCGCCAGTTGATCGTCGGCACGCAATTTGAGGACGTCGGCCTCTTTGTTGTTTCGGCGGTTGGCGGCGAACGTTGCCTGCCCGTGGCCGTAAGACAGCTCAGCCGGCGCCAGCGATGTGACGGCTTGCCCAACAACCTCGACGATCTTCGCTTGCAACTGATTACCGAATTGGTCGACCAGTTCTTGCTGCGACACGTCAAGCAGGTCGTAATGCAACGTCCGCAGGTTTTTGCCCACCACGGGCCCGCTGTGCGTGTGCGAACAACAGATCGCGATCGCGGCCCGGGGCAGACGGTACTTCGCTTCGAGTTGTGAAAGCAGCGGGTCGACCAGATCTGGACTAATGCCCACCAGGTCCAGCGTGATGATTGCGGCGCGTGTGCCAGTGGCGTCTTCCAGTACGAGGGCCTTGGCGTACAGGTCGTTCAGAAAACCGGTCGCGGGATGGGAGCGCGAACCGTAGCCGGCCATCGACATGTATTGGTCGGGCGTAATCTTCTCTTCGGCGGCGCCTGCCTTCCAACCGCCTGCCAGGGCAACGCACGGAACAGCAAGGGTAATGACGGCAACAACTAGCGTGCGAAGCGCGGGCATGCGAAAGCTCTCATGAAATTAGGCCAGGCCCAGCAGTCCGCGCACATTGTCTCGAAAGACTTTTGCTTGGACCTCGGCGGGCAGGTCGATCGAACGAAAGAGTTCTAGCTGGGGCACGTTCTGTCCTGGCGAAAGGTAGTCGGTGCCAAACATTAGCCGGTCCGCGCGACGAATGAGAAACTCGCGGCCGAACTGCGGGTCTCGGCTGATTGCCCCGGCGCCGCTACCCGCCGAAAGGTCGCCGTAAAGGTTGGGATACTTTTCCATTAAGGTATCGAGGGCGCCCCCCGGTTTCACGGGCCCGTCCGGATAGCGGGCCAAGTCGGCGGCCGTGATCTCGCCCGAGATCGATGCCCACCAACCGGGACCATGGCCAATGAACGTGGTGTTCGGGTGCTCCTGCAGCGCGTGTTCGAGTCCGGGCAGTCCCGGCTGATCGGTGTTGCGGAGCTGGTCCAAATGGAACAACACCGGCAGATTCAATTCTCCGCAGGCCGCGTAGATGGTCATGTTACGGGCGTCGTCCAACTGCACACCCGGCTTATGCTCGCCAAAACCCTTGGCACCCGCGTCGGCATACTTCCGCAGCATGTCGGTGAGGCCCTTCAGTCCTCCGGAGTAGCTCGTGCGCGGATCGACGCTGCAGAAGGGAATCAGCCGATCGCGGTGCGGACGCGTTGCTTCGAGGACAAAATCGCTGGTGATCGGGTAGCTTGATGATTCGGGCGAGACCAAGGGCAACACAACCGCCTGGGAAATGTCGTTCTGGTCCATCCAGGCCAATAGCGACCTGGCCGAGAGCGGCTCGGTGTTATTCCAGGTTTGACCCAGGTGCGTATGGACGTCGACATAGCGACCGCGCGGAAACTCGGCGCCGGCGGCGACCTTCGTGCTGGCCAGCGCCATACCCAGGCCAGCGGCCAGGCTAGTGCGGCAGAATTGGCGGCGATTCCAACGTTTTGAGTCGCGCACTTTCGCCATGCTGGTGTCTCACAATGCCGTCATCAGGTAAGCCAACAAGTCGGCCATCCCGGCCGGATCGATTTGCTTTTCGAGCCCCTCGGGCATGATCGACAGCCCACTGGAACGGAGTTCTTCGATGTCCGTCCGCTCCACGGTGTCGGTGGCGTTCTCTGCTCGCTTGAGTGTGACACTGTTGGCGGTTTCCGAGGCAATCATTCCTGTGACAGAGCGTCCATCGGCCGTCACCAGCAAATAGTTCAGATACTGCGGGTTCACTTCGCGATTCGGATCGAGCACGTTCACCAAGATTGCCTCGGGGCCGCGTGTGCGGAAACTGGCGAGGCTAGGTCCAATTTCATGGCCGACCCCGTCGAGTCGATGACAGGCGGCACAAATCTTCTGAAACACCTGCCGACCGCGGGATATGTCGCCATGCCTTTTCAAGGCGTCGCTGTAAGCTGCGACCAGGTCTTGTCGGGAACCAGTCTTGATTTTGGCCAGTAGAGGATTGGCCCGACTGCGAACCGACTCGCTGGAATGCTTTGCCAGGGCCTGCAAGCGGGCGGCTTCCAGATCGGCCAAAGAGAAGGTGCCCGCCTCGGCCGCCCCGAGCAGCGCATTGAGCCGCTCCGCACGGGCGAATAGAACTTCGGTTGCCTCGGCTCGCAAGCGCGGGCTGAGATTCGGCCAGGCGGTGAGTAGTGCCTTGGCGATACTATTGTCGTTGAACGTTCCCAGCGTGACCAAGGCGGCCGACTGCACGTCTTGCGGCTCGCGGTTCGAGATTAGTCCTGCCAACACGCTGCCGGCATCGGCAAAGGTATCGAGTGCCAGCAGGCGAATTGCATCCACGCGATCGGCTAGCGGGCGGGCCTCGTCCGCCGCGGTTGACCGCGCGGCGACGAGCATGCTGTCGAGGATCCTTGCCGCCTTATCGCTTCCGATTGCCGTCAATTGACTTTGCAACGTGCCGGATTTTTTGGGCAGGCCTTCACCCAGCCCACGCACGATCGCGGCCGACACGGAAATATCTTCCGGCGAAAGCGATTCGAGCACTGGCAGCACCTTGGCCAGTTCCTGGCGATGGTTCTGCCGGCCGAGGTAGCGAACCAGATCGAACAGGACCGCGCGACCGGCATCGCTCGACCGCCAGCCTTTGTCGGCCGCGAGTTCCGCAAATAAGTCGCCACCCCCGTTGGCCAACGAACTGAACACCGCGAGTTGAATCCAGCGGTCGCCCGCATCGCGTTTCAAGATTTCCGCCAGTGCCGCGATGCGCTGGCGGTTGTCGATTTCACCCAAGGTGAATGCCAGCTGGTAGCGAACACGCATATCGTCGTCATCGGCGAGGGCAATTAGCTTTGCCTGCAATTCCGGGTCACCCTTGGCAATGTGCTCGGAAAGCCGTACGGCGTGCTCACGAACGCGCGGGTGCTGGTCGGTAAAGCGAGCTGCCAGATCCTCGGCGGTCAGGGCTTCCAGTCCGGCGAGCGCGTAGAGCGCTTGCATACGGGCCTGCGGAAGCTCGGCTTGTGCGGCGAGCTTTTTCAGCGGCGCGACGGCCGATTTATCTTGCCGTTCATAAAGCACACGCGCGGCAGTGTCGCGAGTCCAGCCGTTGCGGCTTTCAAGTGCGGCCACGAGCTGGACCGTCGATCTCTTGGCCAGCATCGGCAGCGGTCGCTGTTGGTAGCCCTTGGGTACTACGCGATAAATGCGTCCTCGCTCGCGGCCGCTGGTCAGATCCAAATGCTGCTTGATCTCCGGCGGCAAGCTCAGCGGATGCTCGATAACCTCGCGGTAAACGTCCACGATGTAGAGAGCACCGTCGGGTGCGTTGGCAAACTGCGCTGGGCGAAACCAATTGTCGGTCGACGATACGAATTCCTTGCCGGCATCGGCCCGCCGGGCGACGAAGCCCACGCCGTTGGGTTCGAGGATCTTGCGGTGGACGATATTGGAACCGACGTCGCCGGTGAACGACTGGCCAACGTACTCTTGGGGGAACGCGTCGCCGCGATAAATCGTGGTACCCGTCGCGCCGGTAAAGTAGCCGCCGGCACGGCCGCCTCCTTCCACCGGTCCTTTGGCCTGGCCGGTCACGCGCAATCGCGTTCGTACGATCCGCCAGGGTTCGATCGGGCTGGTGCGAAACACCTCGGCTTGCGGCCCGTCGGCCGCGATGCTGACGCGTGCCCCGGGTGCCGACACGTCGGGGTTGCGGGCGATGTAACGATCTTCGAACATCACCATTTGGATGTGATCGCTGTTGGAACAGACGAACTTGCGACCCCAATCATCGAACGTCATGCCGTGTTGTGCGCCGCCGCTTTCGGGCCGCAGGTCAAGCTTTCGCGGATCGAAGGAAAAATCTCGTCCGCTGAGCGAGACGGGCTCGAAGTCCGGCGCATCCGGACGCGTGACCGTACCGCCGCCTGAACTGGCCGTGCCGTGAATGCGGTTGTCGGGCCCCCACTGGAAGCTGTTCAGCAGGCCTTGCACGTTGCCGCGTGAAAAACCGGTGAAAACCAGCCGCCGCTGGTCGGCCTTGTTGTCGCCGTCGGTGTCTTTGAGGTAGTAGAGGTGCGGCGCCGCGCCGACGAACACGCCGCCGTCGAAGCAGGTAAGGGCCGTGGGCCATGACAGGTCTTCTGCATAGATCGTGGCCTTGTCGAATTTGCCGTCGCCGTCCGTGTCCTCGACGAGTCGGATGCGTCCCAGGCGCTCGGTGTCCTGCTCCGAATAGTCTCGCATCTCCACGACATACATCCGCGAGTCGGCGTCAAAGGCAATGGCGACGGGGCTGGCAATCAACGGCTCGGCGGCGGTTTGCTCGATCTGAAACCCATCGAGCACCTGAAATGTCGACAGGGCGTCGGGCGGTTCGTGGGGAGGAATACGCGGCAGCTCGGCGGCAAAGTCTTCCTGCGGCGTGTAGTGCAACACCCGATCGATGAACGCGTAGGCTTCGTGGCGTTCTTTTGGAGGAAAGTCATGCGGGGCGTCGGGATAGCGAACTTGGAGATTTTCTGCCACGCCAAACAGCTCATAAACGGGCTTGGCGGCGGCGATCACCTTGCGAACACCTTCAACATCAAAATTGCTATCGTGCAGGGGCGAGATGGAGTAGAACGCGCGCGGGGCAAAGCCGGCGACGATCTCATACATGTCAAACGGCACGCGATTCGGATCGAGCCCATACTCGTCGCGAATCCGCGGCACGTAGCGATCGCTTGTCCAGCCCTTCAAATTTCCGCCATAGTAATGATGGAACGGCGTCCAGCCACAACTTGACACGATCACCTTGATTCGCTCGTCGAATAGTCCGACGAACATGGCGTTGTGGCCGCCGAGCGAGTGCCCAATTACGCCGATCCGCGCCGGGTCGACTTCCGGCCGGCTGACCAGCAAGTCGACCGCCCGCATGTGATTGAAGATGCCCTTCATCGAGCCGGAGACATAGTCGTCGGCGTTGAAGTCGTATTGATAGTCTCCAAAGCTCGGGTAGTCGGGCACGAGTACGACGTATCCGCGCTTGGCGAGTTCCAGCCCGTAGTGCTTGTTTTCGTTGGGTCCCAGCCCGGCCGGTTCTTTTTTGCCCAGCGGCGTGGTCTGGTGTAGTGCCAGAATGCCCGGCACTCGCTTGCCGTCGAGGTTTTTGGGCACGAACAAATAGCAAGGCACACGATCCTTGCCTTCGGCGAGGAAGGAAAGCTTGTAGCGTGTGAAGGTCGTGCCGTCAAAGGCCTCTTCCATTTGCACGTCGAGCGGCGGCAGATGGCTGCGGTCGGGCAGTGGCCCCATCGCCTGCTGCATGCCCTGTAAAATGTGCGCGCGGCGCTTGGCCCAATCGGCCTTGGTCTTAACCGGATGCTCCCCCGTGGCATCGCGCCAAACCATGAGTTGACGGTGATCCGTATAGTCGGGCGGAGCGGCGCCCGCGGCCGTCACGCCGGCGGACGCCAAAAGCAACATCAGTGGCAATAGGCAACAGGTCAGGCGACGCATCATGGTGTTTCAAATCCGCCGATTCAGTGCTTCAAGAGATGTCGTTCAGGCGAGCAATTCGGGCACGATGCGGCCGGCCGGCACTAATCGATGCGGGCGATCGAGGTGGTCGTGCAGATTGTACGCGGGATCAATGCCCAGGGCGTGGTAGACCGTGGAGATAACATCGCCTGGCACCAGTGCATCGCGGGCCGGAAAGGCGCCGATCTTGTCGCTTGCGCCGTAGACGAAACCGCCTTTGAACCCGCCGCCGATGAGCATCAGACTGTAACAATAGTTCCAATGGTCGCGGCCGCCGTTGTTGGCGTTGATCTTGGGCGAGCGACCGAAATCGCCGAGCACGGCGACCAGCGTTCGTTCCAGCATCCCGCGCTCGGCCAAATCACTTACCAGGCTGCTGCAGGCCGCATCGAATTGCGGCAAGAGCGTGTTTTTGAGTGACTGAAAGTTACTGCCGTGCGTGTCCCACGTGGCATTGGCGTCGGGCGCCCACGAGATGGTGACCATGCGCGTGCCGGCTTCAATCATCCGCCGCGCCAGCAGCACGCTTTGTCCGTAGATGTTGCGCCCATAACTGTCGCGAGTTTTTTCCGGCTCGTCACTGATGCGGAGCGCGTTTTGCGTTCGCTCGGAAGTGAGCAGGCCTAGCGCGCGGCGTCGGAATCCGTCCATGCCATCGTAGGCGGAGCGGCCGGGACCACGATCGAACTGCTCTTCGATCGTGCGAAACAGGGCCTCTCGAGCCGAGAGGCGCTGCTGCGACACGTCGGCCGTGAGTGTCAATTCTGGTACGGCGAAGTCGGCCGCATTGGGATCCTTGAGCACGAACAACGGATCGTAAGCCCGGCCGAGCATGCCGCCAAAGAAGCCCGACTGCGGAGGTCCGCCCGCGCCTTCCTTGGTGATGTACGGCAAGCAGACATGCGGCACGATGGCACGCTGCGGTGGGCGCAAACTGCCGAGCACCGAACCCATCGAGGGATATTCGTCCGGGCCGCCGCCCACCGAGCGGACATTGTCGCCTCGGTCGTGACCGGTGAGGCTCGTATAGACCGCGGCCGCGTGTGCGTTGTTGACCGAGTGGTGCATCGAGCGCACGACAGTCGCCAGGTGGGCTTGCTTCGCTAGCCGCGGCATGTGCTCGGAAAACTGCATCCCTGGCACGCTGGTGGCGATCGGTTTGAATTCGCCGCGAATGCCGTCCGGGGCATTGGGCTTCATGTCCCACATGTCGAGATGACTGGGCCCGCCATTGAGAAAGATCAGCACACAGGCATCAGCTCGCGGCTGGATGCCGGCGCTGGCATTTGCCGCCTCGGCGGCCAGCAATCGCGGCAGCGAAAGTCCCATTAAACCCAGTCCGCCCACTTGCAGCATTTGACGTCGGGTCACCACGGGGCTGCAGCCGATGAGGGAGGTCTTGCGAGTCGACGGGGGCAGGGTCATGTTTTCCTCCGCGCAACCGGGAGTTGCGAGTAGCGACCGGCGTCGTGCACGGCCGTTCAAGGCGCCAAAGGGCAGGGGGCACCAAACATTCATTTCAGACCGCTTTTGAGCATAACACGCCAACGGTGAAGGATGAAGTCAGCGGCGGCAAAAAGAAGATGCCATCCCCGACCTCCTTGCGCTCCCTTCCAGGCCACCCCTTCATTCCTTTTCCACGGCTTTCTGCTTGGCCTTTTCCATCACGCCTTCGAGGGTCACCGGCTTGCCGCCTTGGCGCTTGCTCTCGTCGGCCGCTTCCATGAAGGCATAAATCTCCAGCGTCTCGGCCGCGCTGACCGGCGGCTGGCCGGACTTGAAGAACTTCACGATTTCGACCACCAGCGGCGCGTACCCGTCATAGCCGCCGCTTTGGGCAATACTCTTGTCGCCATAGACCGTGGCGCCATAGCCGTGGGCCCCCTCACGCAGCCCGCGGAAGCTGCCGATGCGGCCGTCGGCCCAGCGCCCGATGACAAATTCGGTGCCGTCGGTCTGCACGCGGCTTACGGATTCGCACCCGGGGCCCATGATCGTGAACAGAATTTCCACGCCGTGAATGCCATACCAATAGAGGTCTGGGTGGTGGGGTTCCAGGCTACATGGTCCGCGCGAATCGCAGCCGACGACCTTGCCAACCTTCTCATCGTTGCGCATGCCCAAAATGCCCTTGCTGAATCGCAGAGACGAACTCGAGAAGCAAGGAACCTTCAATTCGTCGGCCAGCGCGTAAATCGCAACCGCATCGGCCAGCGATCCGGCCACGGGTTTATCGATAAACACGGGTTTGCCGGCCTTTAGCACCGGAATGGCCTGATCCAGGTGTGGCCGGCCGTCGACGCTTTCAAGTAGCACAACGTCGACCTTCTTCAGCAATTCGTCGATCGAGGGGACAATCTCGATCCCCAACTCGCGAAATTTCTGCGTGTAACCTGCGACGCGATCGGCGCTGGCCGGAATGTCGGGACTGCCGCCGGGATAGGCCGCGACGACTTTCACGCCGGCCAACTCGCCAGTGGCTTCGGAGCCGTTGAGCAACTCGGCAAACGCCGGAGCATGCGACGTATCGAGCCCGATCACGCCGGCTCGGATGATTTTGTCGCCGGGCTCGTCTCCATGAACACTTGCCGCCGGCGTGGCCATCATGACAACACCTCCCAAAACAGCCCACGCCAGACTTCGCATTGGATACTCTCCCGGTTGCTCATAGGGAAAACAGACCGCACCCATGGCGGCGGTTTTGCACTGCGGTACGGTCCTCAGTGTGCGTGGGCCACGAGCGCGGGTCAAGGACCGGCTCAGATCGCCCTGGTTGGGGAGTCCCTTTTAATCGCCGCGTCGAACCCCTAAAATTCCGGACTGGACGGTTCTACGTCTTGAGCAGATTTCAATCGCCAACGCCTGGGAGGCTTCCACGCCATGGCCAAGCAATATGCAAATCCCGACGTGCTCGTAAGCACGGCTTGGGTCGAAGAGCACCACCAAGATCCGAACGTACGGATCGTTGAATCCGACGAAGACGTGCTTTTGTATCAGACGGGCCACGTGCCCGGCGCGGTCAAAATCGATTGGCACACCGATCTGCAGGATCAGATCGTCCGCGACTACATCGACAAGGACCGCTTTGCCGAGTTGTGTGCATCCAAGGGGATTGGCAACGACACCACCGTGGTCTTTTACGGCGACAAGAACAACTGGTGGGCCTGCTACGCCTTCTGGGTATTCAAACTGTACGGACATCAAGACTGCCGCATCATGAACGGTGGGCGCAAACGCTGGGAAGCGGACGGCCGCGCTTGGTCGCGCGATCCCGAGCCCCAATACCCTCGCGCACGGTACGAAGCCAAGGAGCCAGACCTGTCGATCCGTGCTTTTCAGGCGGAAGTACTCAAGCACCAGCAGAAGGGCAAGCCGCTGGTCGACGTTCGCTCGCCCGGCGAATATACGGGCGAACTGTTGCACATGGCCGACTATCCGCAGGAGGGAGCGTTGCGCGGTGGCCATATTCCAGGCGCGGCGAGCGTCCCTTGGTCGCGGAGCGTCAACGACGATGGCACATTCAAGTCCGCCCGCGAACTCGAGAAAATTTATTCAGGCGAAGCGGGGCTCAAGCGGCGGACGCCAATCGTCGCCTACTGCCGCATTGGTGAGCGGTCGAGTCACACCTGGTTCGTGCTGCACTATCTGCTCGGCTTTCCTAAAGTGAAAAACTACGACGGTTCCTGGACCGAATGGGGCAACACCGTGGGAGTGCCCATCGAGAAGGGGCCGGGCAAACCAGCCGCTCAGCCCGAACCGGCGGGGACAAGTTCGTGAGCGAAAGCGTCAACGAGCGGATCGAGGAGATCGTTGCCGAATTTCAGGAACTCGATCCACGCGAACGGCTTGAATTGCTATTGGAGTTTTCCGAGAAGCTCGCGCCGTTGCCGCCCGAATATCAAGCGCAGCGCGACGCCGGCGTGCACCGCGTACATGAGTGTCAAACGCCGGTCTTCCTGTGGGCTGAGATTGTTGACGGTAAAGTCCGTATCCTGGCGGACGTTGCCCCGGAAGCTCCCACGGTCAAAGGCTTCGTAAGCATTCTGGCAGACCTCTACTCCGGTGCCGACCCGAGCGAAGTGCTGGCGGCGCCACCCGACATCGTGAGGCGGTTCGGCCTGACCGAATCATTGGGCATGGTTCGCATGCGAGGCTTGCAAGCAATAGCTCATCACGTGCGCTCGCAGGTGAGCAAGGCGCGCGAGGCGTGAGCGGATTTGTCCGCGGGCCGAGCTGATTCGTGTGCTATCGAATGTACCGGAATTCAGGAATAACCACGTGCCAGCGGCACGAACCAATTGGAGGCATGCACGTTTCTAAAATCGCAGTGTGGGTCTTGTCGGCGGCCCATTTTTCTTGTTCGACAGCTTTGCTATTTTCAGGAAAATTTGCCTGACACTCGAAATGCTTCCAAAGCGAAGTTAGCATAAACCCAGATTCGCGGGCCTATCTTCTGCTTCCTTTCTTAGCAGACGCGGAACGGGGCGGGCAGAGATCGTTTCAGTTATCTCATCTGATCGCTTTTTTCAGGACGAAGTGGCGCGCGGGGCAAGCGCGTACATCCAGGGAGTTCAACTATGCTCGCTTACCCAAAAGTCGATCTTTCGTTGGACCGTCTCAAGCGCGGTGGCTGGGCGATGGGGGATTTATGTGTCGAACGTCCCGGCGGACGGGTTTGGATTGTCACTGGCCAGCGGCGGAATCATTGGATCATTGCGCAAGCGCCTAGTCAGGCAGCGGCTTGGTTCCTGGCTCAGGAACAAGCGGCAAAACTTGCGCGGCGCAAGCGACGGCGAAAATCCTAGCGGCTCAAAATTTTTACACGGCTTTCGACCCCTGTCGCGCCTCGGCCCGGCAGGGGTCCTTTTTTTGTGGAACGGCGAGTTGCGAAACCTTGCAATTCTGGCCCAATTTTTCCGGTGCTAGCTCACACAGTGGCGAAAACTCGCTTGTTTGCGTCCAACGCGGTACACTGGAAACACCTCGGGCCGGGGCTTTGCAAAGGAGGCAACGATGGCCACCGTTCGGTTTAGGTCAAGGTTTTCCGACGTGGACGGAAGCGACACGACCGTCGCTACAATTCCCAATCCCGAGCAAGTTCTTGCCGCGGCGGCCGAGATTCGCCGCCATTGGTCTCCTCGCGAACGCCGCAGGCGCGCGGAAATTGCTCACCGAATGCTGGCCGGGCATTGGTTTGCACCGCGAGCCGACGTCGCCCAGCGGGCCATTTTGCCCCTTAGACCCACGTGCCGGCTTTGGCGCTAACGATAAGGGCCTCGATTACGCGCATGTTCGCCACCGCATCCACGAGTGGTGTTGGTACCGGTTGGTTGTCCAAAACGGCGCGGGCGAATAGGTCGCCTTGAATCGTGTATTGATCGCAAATCGGCAGCTGAATTTCTTCGATTCCGCCGGCGTGCTGATGCCGCATCGTGCAGGGACGATCGGGCGGAGCATTGAACGGCACGTCAATTTCGACGCGGCCGCGCGTCCCAAAGATATTCACGCGCTGGTAGGGAACCAACTGAGTGCTGCACGTGAAGGTTGACGTCCCCTCCTGGAATTCCAGGATGCCCGAGGCCAGGCGATCGACGCCGAAGTCCGGATCGTATTCGACGTGGCCGATGACGCGCAGTGGTTCGGCCTCGAACACGAACCGAGACAGGGAAACGCAGTAGCAACCGATATCGGGTAGACCGCCGCCGCCAATATCGGACTGATTGCGGATGTTGTCGGGATCGTCGTTGAAATAGCTGAAGAAAGTTTGGATCGTCCGCAATTTGCCAATCGCCCCGTCGCGCACCAACTGCTTGGCTCGCTGCCATTGGGGATGATGGCGATACATGAACGCTTCCATCACTTTGAGGTCGGGATGTTCGTTGGCCGCGTCGACAAGTTGTTGTCCCTCGGCGGCCGTCAAGCCGATTGGCTTCTCGCACAGCACGTGTTTGCCGGCCTCGAGCGCGGCGATCGACAGCGGCACATGCAAATGATTTGGCAGCGGATTGTAGATTGCATCTACATTGGGATCGGCAAGCAGCGCGTCGTACGAACCATGCGCCTTCGGGATGCCGAGTCGCTTGGCCGCCGATTGGGCCCGCGCCATATCGCGTGAAGCAATCGCCACGACTTCGCACAGCTCTCCGCGCTGCATCGCCGGAATAACTTTTTCCGTGCCGATCTTGGCTGTGCTCAAAACCCCCCAACGAAGCTTTTTCATGACCGTGTCGTCCGTCGATCCGTGCTCGGTAGTCCATCTGATACGCGCGGCCTGATGCGGCCTGAATGGGCCACAGAGACCATTTTTTGAGTACTTCGTCAACCAGTTGGATCGAAGTCGTCCGTGTCGCGCCCGGCCCGCTCAAGCTGGGCCAACCGACGTTCGGTCTTCAGCCAAAACCTTCATCAGCGAGTCGGTCGCGCACTTGCGCAGCCAGTTCGAACGAACGGAGTCTCGCCGCATGATCGAAAAAATGACCCGCGATAATGAGTTCATCCGCCTGCGTGGCCGTGATGAAGTCGCGCAGGGGCTGGGTTATCGTGTCTGGTGAGCCGACGAAGGAATAACGCAGCGCATGGTCGACGCCGGCCCTTTCGCTCGGCGTGGCCAGCGCGTCAATGTCGTCGATCGGCGGTGGCACTGGCCCCGGTTGGCCTCGACGCAACTGCACAAACGCCTGTTGCACCGAGGTGAACTGCCGACGGGCTTCCTCCTCCCGATCCGCCGCGAAGACGTTGACGCCGAGCATCACGTACGGGCGTTCAAGCTGCCGCGACGGTCGGAAATTTGCGCGGTAGACTTCCATGGCACGCAGCATCGCATCTGGGGCGAAGTGCGAGGCGAACGCGAACGGCAATCCAAAAATCGATGCCAGGTGCGCGCTGAACAGACTGGACCCCAACAACCAGATGGGCACGCGCAGCCCCGCACCAGGAATGGCCCGCACTTTTTGATCCGGCGTCAGTGGTTCGAAGTATTGCTGCAACTCCAGCACATCCTGCGGGTACTGCTCGGCACTTTCCGCCGGATCGCGGCGGAGCGCTCGAGCCGTTAGTCCGTCCGTGCCAGGCGCTCGGCCGAGCGCTAAATCGATGCGATCGGGAAATAGGGAAGCCAACGTGCCAAACTGCTCGGCGACGACCAGCGGCGCGTGATTTGGCAGCATCACGCCGCCCGAGCCGACCCGCATCGTCTTGGTGCCCGCGGCGACGTGGGCGATCACGATCGACGTCGCGGCACAGGCGATGCCGGGCATATTATGATGTTCGGCTAACCAGTAGCGACGGTAGCCCCAGCGCTCGGCGTGCTGGGACAAGTCGAGCGTATTACGTAGGGCGTCGGCCGCGGTCGAGCCTTGCGAGATGGGTGCCAAGTCGAGGATCGAAAAGGGAATCATGAGTTGCCCCTCGGGTGTGTGCATTGGCAACGACTCGTCGTAGCGACGGACGCGTTGGTCGACATCGAATTCATTTTGCATTTGTCCGGCGGAGCACGCTATGTAATACCCCTGATTTCGCAAGCAAACTTGAGAGGACGCCATGTCTAGCTACGATCCCGACCGACTCAGCGCCGAACAACGGGCGATGGTTGAGTTGTGGGAAGCCCACATGAGGGCCGAGTTCGTCGACAAGAATGCGGTCGATTCTTGCGACACGATGGTGCCGGACGCTTACGTCAATCACGTGCCGACGCTGGCCGGCGGCCACGGGCGCAAGCAACTCGAACATTTCTATGGCAAATACTTCATCCCCCGCATGCCTCCAGATATTGAGAATGAACTTGTCTCGAGGACGGTGGGAAGCGACCAGATCGTCGACGAAATCATCCTCCGATTCACGCACACCACGCCGATTGACTGGCTGCTTCCGGGCGTGCCACCGACGGGCCGGCGTGTTGAACTCGCATTAATCGTCATCATTGCCTTCAAGAACGGCAAGATGCATCACGAGCATATTCTGTGGGATCAGGCCTCGGCGCTCGCTCAAGTAGGGCTGCTCGATCCCAGCAAGCTGCCGATCGTCGGCGCCGAAGGCGCGCAGAAGGTCAAAGATCCGCAGGCCGTGCCGCCGAACACATTGCTGAAACGGTTTGTCAACGATCCCCTGCTATAGATTGCCACTACTTGGTGCGGTAGGTCCGCGCGTGGCCATGCGAGGGTATGCTCACCGTGTAGGTCGCTCCGCTGGGGTCGACCGAAAGCTTGATGAAGTTCGCCTGGCAGTCCCTGGTCTGGTTGGCAATGAACTCATCGGGCGCGTTTGGTGAGCCGTCGTCGCGGACGTTCTTGTGTACCTGGTAGATTGCCTCGATCGACGGGGTTTCCTTAAGGGCCGCAAAGGTGCCTGGATCACAGCCCTTGGTTGCGCCGTTGTTGATGACGGCCACCCGCGGCTGGAGCACGCGGATCAACAGCGGATTGTTGCTGGCGTCCATTCCGTGATGACTCGCCTGATAGACGTCGACTTGGCCCACGCGATTGACCGGACAGATCAGTTCCTTTTCCAGGTTCCAAGTCAGGTCGCCGGCGTCGAAGAACTCGAAGCGGCCGAACGTCACCAGCGTGACGACGCTGTTGGCATTGTCGGTGCCGTCAAAAGCCTTGGGCTTAAACTCCGCGCACCCGGGTGTGGGTTCGGCGCCCGCCGGCGGATCAATGTAGCGCTGGCGAGCGGCGAGGCATTTGATCGTTAGATGGGCCGCGTTGCTTTGGGCAAGGTCGATTTCTTCACCGGGTGAAACGACCGAGCGACGTTCGACATCGCATTCGAGATACGGCTTATCCGGCCGATCGACAATGCCTTCGAAGATACCGTTGTCGTGCAGGTGCTTGATCGGCAGCACCTTCGTCAGCGTCGCGGCGCCGCCGAAATGGTCCGTGTGATAGTGCGTGATGATGACGTGGTCGAGCTGACGCAAGCCCGCTTCTTCTGCTGCGACCTTGATGATCCGGTCGGGGTCTCGATGCCCTGGGTTGCCCGTATCGATCAGCACCGATTGCCCGCGCGGCGTGACGACGAGCGTGGCTGCGCCGCCTTCCACGTCGATCCAATAGACGTCGAGTCGGCCGTCGACTTGTCCTGCGAGCAGCGGTGTCGCCAGTGCCCAAACGCACACCGCAAGCGTAGAGGATGTCCGCGGTTTCATAAAAATCTCTAATGTCTGCTGGAGAAGTTACGGGGAATTGCCGAAACGGGTGACAGTCAGCTTAGCCGGCGTCGATAGATTTGTCTTCAAGTCAACCACGCGAGCCGGCGCCGCCAAACCGCCAACCGTTCTGCCTCGGAATTCTGAAAAATGCCGCAAAACCCGGGAATTCCAACGGGGTAGCACGACGTCCCGAAGGGATGGCTTCCGTTCCGCTTTGCCGGTTTCGGCACTAAAAAAAGGCTCCCGTTTGAATCCATGCGGCTGCCTGGCAGGTACAGACTAACGTGAACACCGGCCCGAATTGACGAACGGAGAGAGTGACGCGATGAAGTATTGTGAATCGTTGGCCAGGAAGACCAACGTGCTGTTGGCCGCCGCCTTGATGCTAGCGTGTGCCGCAAGCCTGCTATCGGCGGATGAGGCGGCCTCACCGGTCGGCAACAAGGTTAAGAATTTCCAGCTCCAGGATTTCCAGGGCAAGCCCTACGAGTTGGCGGACTTCGCTGACAAACCGGCGGTGGTCATCGCGTACCTCGGCACCGAGTGTCCGTTGGCCAAGCTCTATGCGCCGCGGCTTGTGGAACTGGCCGCTCGCTTCGCGGAGTCCGGAGTCGCGTTCGTTGCCATCAACGCAAATCAGCAGGACTCACTTTCCGAACTGGCAGCCTATTACAAGACGCACGGTTTCAGTTTTCCGCTGCTGAAGGATGTTGGCAACGTCGTCGCCGACCAGATGGGCGCAATACGCACGCCGGAAGTCTTTCTTCTCGACCAGGACCGGGTGATTCGCTATTGGGGCCGCATCGACGACAAGTACGTGGTCGGTCGGCAGCGCGACGCCGCGACGCGTCACGATCTGGCTGTCGCAATTGAGGAACTTCTGGCGGGCAAGCCGGTCAGCGTTGCGCAAACGGAAGCTCCCGGTTGTTTCATCGGTCGGGTTTACGAGCCGGCAGAGGATGCAGAAGTCACGTACGTCAAAGACGTCGCGGAGATTCTCAACAATCGCTGCGTCGAATGCCATCGCGAAGGCGAGATCGCGCCATTTTCGCTAACTCGCTACGACCAAGTAGTGGGCTGGGCCGAAACGATCGCCGAGGTCGTACGTGACGAGCGGATGCCCCCCTGGTACGCCGATCCAAAACACGGCAAATGGCGCAACGACTGCCGCATGAGTGACGACGAGAAACAGGCGATCTACGATTGGGTGGCCGCCGGCGCTCCCGAGGGTGAAGGCAAACTGCCCGAGCCGAAGCACTATGCCACTGGTTGGCGTCTGCCGCGGGTCGACAAGGAAGTCTTCATGTCGGACCACGCGATCGACGTTCCGGCCGAGGGGGTCGTTGACTACAAGTACTTCGCCGTCGACCCGGGCTTTACCGAAGACGTCTGGCTGCAAGGAGCCCAGTGCAAGGCCGGCAATCGGTCGATCGTGCATCACATCATCGTGTTCATTCGGCCGCCCGACGGAAAACGGCGCGGATTGGGCGAAGGAATCTCCCGGGGATTTCTGGCCGCCACGGCGCCGGGCGCCACTCCGATGCTGTTGGAGGACGGCCTGGCCAAGAAGGTGCCGGCGGGGTCGCAATTAGTCTTCCAGATGCACTACACGCCAAACGGGTCGCCGCAGCAAGACCGCAGCAGCATCGGACTGATGTTTGCCGATCCGCAAACCGTCCGCCAGGAAGTCAGCACGATGGCGGTTGACACGCAATTGCTGTTAATTCCGCCGCGGCTTCCCAACTACCGCGTTACCTGCTGGCGGACGTTTCGACAGGACACGGAACTATTAAGCCTGTTTCCGCACATGCATTTGCGCGGCAAATCGTTCCGTTACGAGGCCTATTATCCGGACGGCACGCAGGAAGTTTTGCTCGATGTGCCCAACTACGACTTCAATTGGCAAATGACGTACGAGTTTGCCGAACCGAAGTTCATTCCCAAGGGAACCCGGATGCGTTGCGTTGCCCACTATGACAACTCGCCGGAAAACATTGCCAACCCGAACCCCGACCGGTTCGTTCACTTTGGCGAACAAACGTTCGACGAAATGCTGATCGGTTTCATGGAAGCCACACCGGCCAAGACCAAAGCGGCCTTGCCTGCCGCGCGCACGGCCCGGTCCGCTAAGTCCACCGCCAGCGGCCAGTAGTTCGCTGCGTGCTATACCCAGCGAAACAACTTGAGTGCCAGCGCGAACGTCGCGACGGCCCATACGCCCAGCAGCCCAATCTCGGGAAGCTGCGACGCAAGACTCGCCCCTTCCTGCATCACGGCCCGTAGCGAATTGTTAAGCGCCGTGAGCGGCAGCACTTGAATAAAGGGCTGACTTGCCGCCGGGAATCGGTCTGACGAAAAGAAGATGCCCGAGAGCAGCCACATCGGCATCATCACCAGGTTCATCAAACCTGAGACGGCTTCGAGCGTCTTGGCCCGACTGGCGATCAACAGACCTAGCCCTGCGAACGTAACGGCGCCCAGCAAAATCAGAAATGCCACCGTCAGCAGGCTGCCGTAAATCACGACGCCAAAGGCCAGCCGCGCGAAGACCAGCAGAAGCAGCACCTCAGGGACCAGAAATAGCAAGCGGCTGAGCATCACCCCGCCCAGGAATTCGCTATGCCGCATGGGTGTGGCCACGAACCGTTTGAGCAATTTGCGGATCCGCATGTCGACCGACACGAATCCGACGCCCCACATGCTGCCCCCCATTAAGCTCATGCCCAGCAGTCCCGGCACCAGAAAGTCGATGTACCGTCCGCCCGGCTCGTCGAACTCTTCGATCGTCACCTGGGCTACATCCTGGCGGCCCGCGGCGCGCTGCAGCGCGTCGTCGACGGCATTGCGGGCGAGCGCGCTTTCGGGACGCGAGGGATCGTACGAGTATTCGTAGCTGGGCGTGGTTTCAGTTCCGGGCGTAACGACGAGCTCCGTTCGACCGGTACGCAAGTCGACTCGGGCTTCCTCCTTCGTCACAACTTGCGGCACGAACTTCTCGTGTGTGGCGAGCGCATCGACAACGGCCTTCGCTCGCGGCCCCTCGATGACGTCGACGGCGATGTGCTCCACTGGTTGGTTGCGGAACGCGATGCCCAGTCCCACAACCAGCATGATGGGAAAGCCGTAGACCCAGAACAGGGCCTCCGGTTCCCGATAAAACTCGCGAAGGCGCGCCAGCGTCAGCTCGGCCAACGGCCAGTACCGTTTTGGCGGTGCTTCGGCGGTTTGTTTCATGGCGTTTGCACCTGGTCGTCAAGATGTCGGCCGGCGAGTTTGACAAATACGTCCTCCAGGCTGGCATGCCTCGTCGTGAGGCTGGTTAGCTGGCAGTGCAACTCGTCGAGTCGATTCAAGAGGGCGGGCAACACCACGTGTGGCTCGCCGACCGATAGACTCATGTGGCTGTTTTCGCGACGCACTTCGCTGACGGTCGGCAAATCGGCCAGGGCTTGTGGATCGATCGTGTTGGCCTTTCCGTTTCCCTCCAGCGAGCACTCGATGACGTGTTCGCCGCCCAGGCTGGCAATTAGTTCGCGTGGCGTGCCCAGCGCGATCACCTTGCCCTGATCGACAATCGCTACCCGATCGCAGAGCCGTTCGGCTTCGTCCATGTAGTGCGTCGTGATCAACACGGTGCGGCCGCCCGCGCGGATTTCGCGAATGATATCCCATAGTTGCCGGCGCGAATTGGGGTCGAGTCCTGTCGTCGGCTCGTCCAGAAACAAAAGCTCTGGGTTGCCGACTAGCGCGCAGGCCACGGCCAAACGCTGTTTCTGCCCGCCCGATAGTTTGCCCACGCGGGCGTCGGCCTTTTCTTCGAGCGACACTCGGGCCAGCGTTTCGCGCGGCTCGGGACCCTCGCGATAGAAACTACGGAATAGCCGCAGAGTTTCCAGCACCGTGAGTTTTTCGGAGAGCCGCGTTTCCTGCAGCGAGATACCGATCCGCTGGCGAATCTCGTTGTCGGACTTTCCCCAGTGCCAGCCCAGAATCTCGACTTCGCCGGAAGTGGGCTTAAGGAGGCCTTCGAGGATCTCGATGGTCGTCGTCTTGCCGGCACCGTTCGGGCCCAGCAGGCCAAAGCATTCGCCCCGCTCGACATGCAGATCAAGGCCGCGCACGGCGTCGACCGGCGGTCGGCCATCGTAGCGTTTGACCAGGTTGGAGCAGCGGATTGCCAGCGACATCCCGTTCCTTCGTACAAAAAGAATCCAAGTGCCAAGAGCGGCAACGCCGCCAACGGAAACCGGCGATTTTAGTGCGGCGGCAGGGCGCGGTCGAGTGGTAACCGTTTCCCCGACACACCTCCTGGCGCTTGGGTTCGCGACAATCCCGACAAAAAAGGAGTATGATAAAGGGCCGCTGGCTGTTCTGCTTGCGCCGGAGCTGTTACATCATGGTGCGTCGCACCACCTCCCTCAAGTCACTGTTGATCCTCTGCGCCGCGCTGGCCGCACTGTTGGTTGGTTTGCGCCAGACGACCAGCAGCCAGACCCCGGACGGGTTTCCGCGCGAGTTGGTTTCGTTCACGCCCGACGTGCACAACCCACTATTTACCGGCGCGGGGCCCGGACAATGGGATGCCAAAATTCGCGAACGCGGCTGGATTTTGCGCGAAGGCGACAGCTGGCATCTCTGGTACACCGGCTACGACGGCACGCGCGCGGGGATTAAGCAACTTGGCTACGCGACCAGCAACGACGGCATCCACTGGCAGCGCTATTCCGATGAGCCGCTGCTCGCTGGCGTGTGGGTGGAAGACATGATGGTCGTCCATCACGGCGACACGTACTACATGTTCGCCGAAGGGGAGCAGGATCGCGCGCACTGGCTCACCTCCACGGACCGCGTGCATTGGCAGCCGCAAGGCACGCTTGACATTCGCTACACCAACGGCAAGCCGCTCTCGCCCGGTCCATTCGGCACGCCGACGGTGTGGATTGAAAACGGCACCTGGTACCTGTTCTATGAGCGAATCGATACCGGCATTTGGTTGGCTACGTCGACGGACTTGAAAACCTGGACGAACGTGAGCGACCAGCCGATTATCGTTCCAGGTCCCGAGGAGCACGATCGGCACATGATCGCGCTCAACCAGGTGATCAAACTCGGCGGGCAGTACTACGCCTACTACCACGGCACGGCACGGCCTCGTTCGGAGTGGAACACGAACGTGGCCCGCTCGAGCGACCTAGTGCACTGGGAGAAATACGCGGGCAACCCGCTGGTGCGCGACAAGTCGAGCGGCCAGGTGTTGTTCGACGGCCAGCGGTGGCGGCTCTACACCACACACGAGACGGTCGATCTGTTTTGGTCCCAGTCGCAATGATTTCGCCGACAGTCTACAACCTGGGATCGCTAAACATCGACCGCGTATTTCGCGTGCCGCACATCGTGCAGCCTGGCGAGACGATCGCCGCGACGTCGCTGGCCCAATTTGCCGGGGGCAAGGGGGCCAACCAATCGGTCGCGCTCGCCCGTGCCGGGGCGCGGGTGGTGCACATCGGCAAAATTGGTGCTGACGGTTTGTGGCTGCGCGACAAGCTGGCGGCCGAGGGGGTGGATACGCGCGGCATACTGGTTGGCGACTCGCCGACGGGGCAGGCGATCATCCAGGTGGACAACGGCGGACAGAATTCCATCGTGCTGTTGGCCGGGGCGAATGCCGAGATCACGCCGGCCGAAATCGATGAGGCACTGAGGGATGCGCAGCCGGGCTCGTGGCTGCTGGCGCAGAACGAAACCAGCGGCGTGGGCCATGCGATCGAAGTTGCCAACGCGCGCGGAATGTACGTGGCGTTCAATCCGGCTCCGCTGGATCGTCGAGTCAGCCGCTATCCGCTCGCATTGGTCGATCTCCTCTGCGCGAATCGATCGGAGTGGAGAGCGTTCGAAGACGGGCTGATCGAACAATTGGACGAGTGCGAACTATTGGTCACGCTGGGCCAAGAAGGGAGCGTGCTGCGATATTGGGAAATTGACGCGGAGGAAAGCGATAGCGAGCTTCGCGTGCCCGCCTGCAAAGTAAACGCCGTCGACACCACGGCTGCCGGCGATACGTTCCTTGGCTACTTCCTGGCGGCCCGCCTGCGCGGCCGGTCGAACGAAGAATGCCTGAGCACTGCCAGTCGCGCCGCAGCCATCTGTGTAACCCGGCCGGGCGCGATGGATTCGATTCCCACCTGGGCGGAAATCGCGGACTTGAAGTCCTCGGGCTCTTCGGCTGGCCATTGAATTCACCGTTGGTGCCGATTGAGCCCGCCGGTTGCCATCGAGTATCATGGGAGGCGAACCGGCCTTCCTCCCCAAACTGCCAACCAGGAGCCTGCCATGTCGTCCGACAAGCCGAACTCGAATCCCACCGCCGCTTCGCGTCGCGCTTTTTTGAAAACGTCGGCCGCCGCGGCACTGGCGACCACCACGCTGCCTACGATTTTGCGGGCTGACGACAAGTCGGGCAGCAAGCTGCCGGTGCTGGGGAGCGGTGAGCACACCTACGAGGCGATTCACGGCTGGGGCGAGTTGCCGGCCGAGGTGGTGTGGGGCGAAACGCATGGCGTGGCCGTCGACGAGAACGGGCTGATCTATATCAAGCACCGCACGATGGTCGCCGAGCCGATGGACTCGATCGTCGTGTTCGATCGAGACGGCAAGTGCGTTCGCTCGTTCGGCAAGGAGTACTCCGGCGGCGGACACGGCATCGACATCCGTAAGGAGGATGGCGAGGAGTTCCTCTACCTGTGCGATGTCAAGAATCGCATGGTGGCCAAGGCAACGCTCACCGGCGAGCAACTTTGGAAAATGCACTTTCCGGAAGAGGCCGGCGTTTATCAGGACCTCAAGCAGTTCAATCCAACGAACGTGGCCTTCGCGCCCGACGGCGGGTTCTACGTGGCCGACGGCTACGGCTCCAGCTATATCCACCAGTACGACAAAGATGCCAAGTGGATTCGCACCTGGGGCGGCGCCGGGACCGAACCGGGAAAGATGCGCACGCCGCATGGCATCTGGCTCGACAATCGCCCTGGCCACGACGTGGCGCTCGTGGTGGCCGACCGCGCCAACGCCCGGCTGCAGTACTTCACGCTCGACGGCGAGTTTATCAAGATCGTTGAGGGCGTGAGTTTCCCGGCCCACTTCGACATCCGCGGCAGCGAGCTACTGGTCCCCGACTTGCACGCCCGCGTCACGATCATGGACGACAACAACGAAGTAATCACGCACCTGGGCTACGACCAGTCGTGGACCGATCAGGTTCTCAACGGCGGCAAGCTCGTAATGCGCACCCAGCCTGAGCGCTGGCAAGCCGGCCGCTTCATCCACCCCCACGACGCCTGCTACGACAAGGATGGAAATATCTTTGTGGTGGAATGGGTTCCCACGGGGCGTGTGACGCTGTTGCGGCATGTCGGCTGAATTGTGGTAGTTGATCGTCGCCACGCGTGCCGGCTGGAGCGATCTTACGGATCATTATGTCCTCACTTCGAGCGGCCCATGATGTAGATTTACGTATCGTGCCGGGCCAGGGGGCTTGGCGGTCGCTGTTTTGGGTTTGTCCGCTCGGAGGATTCCGCGATGAAGAAGTTTTGGGTTTTGCTGGCGCTGGTGGCCGTGGCTCCGCTGGCCGTCGGTTGCAGCGAGTCGAAGAAGGCGGCTACCGATGCCGCCGAGGAAGTCAAGGAAGCGACCGAAGCGGCTGGTGACGCCGCGGTCGAAGCTGGCAAGGAAGCGGCGAAGGGGGCTGAAGACGCCGCCGAAGCTGCCAAGAAGGCCGCCGAAGACGCCGGCGACGCCGTGAAAGACGCCGCCGAAGACGCCAAGGACGAAGCCGAAAAGGCCAAGGAAGACCTGAAGTAGCGCCAGCGTACGCAAGTTTTTTGCGTGCCACAGGAGATTTCAGGCGAGGCAGCCGTGCCCGTGGGCGCCGGTTGCCTCGCGTCGTTTACGGGCCGATCAAGCGGCGCGCCGATCCGAGAATTCCTGGCCGGCCGCAATGGTCGTCGAATCGGGTCGTTCGTGTGATCGGAAAACCCAATGGGTTTGCAAGCGGTAACTGACCGACGTGGCCACGACCAGGGCCACCGCTTGCGCCGCCAGCGGCGACAACCAAGCGCCGGCAACGAGCGCATCGAGAACCGCAAAGTTGACCATCAACATGATCGCCAGCGTCACGGCATACTTGCCGAACGCCAGCCGCAGGTGCGTGCGGTCGGAAAAGGTGGCCACGCGATGGAGCGCGTAGCCAAAGATTGCGCCAAACCCGTAATCGACAAACAGCGCCAGGTTATAGTGCCAGCCCAACTCCACGAGTGCGGCATACACCACGAAACAGATCACGGTATTCACCGCGCCCACCGCGGTGAACACCAGCATCCGACGCATCTCGGGTTTGGTTGCAGTCGACATCGGCGGTCGTTTCCAGGGGTGCAACTGGCCTGCCGCGACGTCGAAAGGCCCTGGTTTGTGTATCGGGATTCGAGATGCGGCAACTATGGCCCGGCTGAGGGGCGACAGCTCACGCGGGGCACGGGTTTTTCCTTAATCGCCTGTCCAAGAACACCTTAGACAGCCCCGCGCGACAACCTGTGCCGGTTGATCAGGTGGGCAGCACAGCCCCGATTGTCCCCCGGGCATGCATCGGCAACGCGGTCGCCGAAGTGTGACGTTTCCGCGAATCCGGGGTCCCGCCACGCAGCTTTTTTGCCCGGGAACCTGGAGTAGGAGATAATGGAATGTGGCGAGAAATACGAACTTGCAACTCCAAGACTGGAGGAATTTCAATGCGCTCTCTCATGTTTGCCGCGACGATCACGGCGCTGTTGGGTTTGGTAGCCGTTGCCAGGGCCAATGCCGAAGAGCCGGCGACGCCGCAACCGGCTGAGCCTGCCCCGAGCGCGGCCTCCGCGGATAGTCAGACCGATCAGACGCCGACCCAAGGCGGAGAAAAATGGCGCTATCGTCAGCACCAGGGTATGTGGTGGTACTGGCTACCGAGTGAGAAATGGGTCTATTGGTCCGACGGCAAGTGGGTGAACTACGATCCTGAGACCTACGCGCAGTTACGCGCTTCGCGCCGCAATCGCGTGTACTCGTACCGAGGCTCGCAGTCGGGCTATCCAGAATTGGGCCAGTGGGGACCGGTGCGCTACAATAATTATGGACAGCGCCAGTATCCTTATTCACGTCGTAATTTTGGCATTCGCCAACTAGGTCCCGTTCCGGCCATGGGTGGTGTGCGGTCGCTGCCCGGCTGGGGAGCAGAACGATAGTTTGCAGATCGGCGCAAAGAACTTTTGCCCGTCGTCCCAATTACTTGACCGAATTGACATTACGGGTATGATCCGGATATTTCCCGGCCTCCCCGATCCCCTTTGTATTACTTGCTCCAGGACGGACTTGATGAACAACGGAGGAGAAGGAATTGATTGCTGATTCGCTCGTGGCGCACGATCTGCCGACACCTGCGAATCCTCCTTGGAAATCACATTTCATCAGGCCGGTGCCGCTGATTGTTGGCGAAGGAAAATTGCCCAAGTAGCGTGTCGAGGAATTTGCCTGTTCGCGCAAACAAATACCAGTCTCAAATAACAAACGCGGTCATGCGCTGCGAGCCGGGGGGCCGTACGTGGTCCACCGGCGGTGCGGGCGACAGCACCCGATAAGAATTTCCCAAGCGATGGAGACTTAGCCGGCGTTCCAGGGAAGGAAAAAGTCCGATCTTAGATACTAGATATCCGGTCGGGCACGGCTGCACGGAACAACTTCGGATCCCCCACCACAGTGCCCCTGGGCTGCTCGGCGGTGACGCAAGATCGTCGTCTACCCACGCGGGGGATTCGTGATATGATAATGATCGCAGAAAAAAGCCGTTTTTTCTTACTCGTGAGTGATGGCCAAATTGAAGGTCGAACAGTTCGTAGACCTGGTCAAGCGCAGTGGGTTGGTCGACGATGAGCGGCTGAACCAAGCGCTCTCGGGCGTCGACCAGTCGGTCAAGGATAGCGGTATTGTCGCATCCTGCCTGACCAAGGCCGGACTGTTGACCGAATGGCAGAGCGAGAAGCTGTTGCAGGGGCGTCACAAGGGTTTCCACCTCGGCAAGTACAAGCTGCTCAGCCACATTGGCACGGGTGGAATGGGCTCGGTCTATCTGGCCGAGCATCAGGTCATGCGTCACCGTGTGGCCATCAAACTGCTCCCGGCTCACCTGGCGGCGCAGTCATCGTACATCGAGCGTTTCCACCAGGAAGCTCGCGCCGCGGCGGCGCTGTCGCATCCGAATATTATTCGCGCGTTCGACGTCGACCAGCACGAGAACTTCCATTACCTGGTAATGGAATTTGTCGACGGCACCGATATCCAAGCCATCGTCAGTCGCACCGGTCCGTTGCCGTTCGAAACGGCGGCCAATTACACGCGTCAGGCCGCCGAGGGCTTGGGCTACGCACATCGCATGGGGTTGATTCACCGCGACATCAAGCCTGCCAATCTACTCGTCGATAAAGAGGGCACCGTCAAGATCCTGGATATGGGCCTCGCGCGGTTCACCGACGAATCGCAAGGCTCGCTCACGATGGCATACGATCAAAAGATGATCGGGACCGTCGATTATCTCGCCCCGGAACAGGCGCTCGACAGTCATAAGGTCGATGCCCGGGCCGATATCTATAGTCTGGGCTGCACGCTGTATTTCATGCTCACGGGCGATTCCCCTTTCCCGCAAGGCACGATCCCGCAGCGGCTGATGCAGCATCAGTCGGCCGAACCGACCGACATTCGGCAGTTTCGCCCGGACGCGCCGGAAGAATTGATTGCCATCTGTAGCAAGATGATGGCCAAAAGCCTTGACGAGCGGTTTCAGTCAGGCGACGAGGTGGCCCAGGCACTGGCCGACTGGCTCGGCTACGACACGGGCGGTTCGGGCATTTCCAGCGACACGCTGGTGCCGCCGCCGTCGGGTCCGTCGCTAAACGAAAACCTCGACTTGGCACCGCTCGAAGATGAACTCAACGGCCGCGAGAAGAAGCTGAAGGACTCGCAGGCCGGCAAGTCCGCCGCTCAGAGCAGTGCAGCCAGCAAATCCGCCGCGAGCCAGTCCGCGGCTGGAAAGTCCGCGGCTGGTAAGTCCGGAGCCAGGAAGGCTGGAAGTTCTGGACTTAAAGGAGCATCGTCGTCGGGAATCAAACAGGGCTCGTCTGCCGGCAAGCCGAAATCGGGAGTGCAAAGCGCTGCTAAAGCGCCGACGGTACCTCAGGTCGACCTGGGCGGGGGAGACGACCTCATGGATGAGTTGCTGACGGCATCCGCCCTTCCTCCGTCGGAACAGCAACTACCGCCGGCCCCATTGGGTTGCGCCGGCAAGTCGCAGTCCGACAATATGTTGTCGCGGATGGGAATGGTCCTGGCCCTGGGCGTCGGCGGCGCGATCGCCCTGGTCATCCTGATCATGTTCCTGCTTTTCTTGTCGGTTAACCTCTAGCCCACTCCTCTCCGTCGCACATCGCTCGCCGGCGGACCAACCGGCAACAATTGGGACTCGATATTTTTCGCCGCTCTGCATGCGATCGGTCCGCGCGACGATTTCTCCATTTCTCGTTCTCTATCGGGCTGGCAGTGCCAAACTCGCCGCGCCCACCAGCCCGGCATCATTGCCTAGCGTGGCCCGGACCACGCGAGTGCCCCCGGCGGGTACCATCGTGGCCAACGGAATCCGGGCTGCCATCGCGGGTGCAAACCGCTCGAAATGCACGTCTCCGATGCCGCCACCCAGGACGATCACCTCCGGCAGAAAGGTGTGCAGAATGGTCCAAGTGGCCATCGCCAGCGCGTCGCCAACGCGCTCGATGATTGCCAAAGCCGCGGCATCGCCCCCCTCGGCTGCCTCGAAAACAGCACGGCTAGCGGACCACCCGGCTGACGCGCCGGCCAGCGCGATTCCGGTTCCCGAAGCGATGGTCTCCAGGCATCCGCGCGTGCCGCAGTAGCATTCCGGGCCGCTCTCGGCGATGGGCATATGCCCCAACTCTGGATGCTCGCCTCCCGCGCCGCGATAGACTTCACCGTCGATCACCACCCCGCCGCCGACCCCGGTGCCGAGCGTAAGCATGACCACGCGGTTGGACCCTCGCGCAGCGCCGGCGAACCACTCTCCCAATGCCGCGGCGTCGGCGTCGTTTTCCAGATAGGCGGGCCGGTCGAATTCGCGACGAAGTCGCCCAACGATGTCGCAATCGTGCCATGTCGGCAGCGTGTATGGGTTATTGATTGTGCCGCGCTCGGCGCTGACCGGTCCGGCACAGCCGACTCCCACACCGCAGAGTTGTTCGCGCCGCCAGCCGGCAAGCGACAACACACGGTCGGCCATTTCGACCATCCTCCCGGCGGCACGCTCGAATCCTTGTTCTGCTTCAGTGGCGAACGCCTCTTGGGCATGAATCGTGCCCGTCTGGTCGATGGCGGCAACGGCGATCTTCGTGCCTCCAATATCAATGCCCAGGGCGCGACCTTCGGTCATATGTGGCACCTTCTGCGATTTTCGAGCGCCCCGGGGCGACGATGCCCACTGGTACTTGGGAGTTCTGCGACGAGGTGTTAATATCAGGCAATCGCTCGTTGGCCGCAACGGCTAGGAGCGGCATGGGCTGGCCGCAAGAAAATTTGCCGAAAGTGCCAAGAACGGTGCGGGGCAAGCGAATACCGCCTGAAGGGAACAACTATTCTGCCGTATTTGCATCGAGGCATTGCCATGACACGCTTGCAACCCAGCCTACAAAACATCCTTGCGGCCTTTGGCCTGTTGCTCCTCGTGACGAACCTCCAAGGGTGCGACTTGCCGCTGCATCGGGCCAGCGAAACAGTTGCCGACGTCTTTTCCACCGGGCCCCACCCAAAGATCATTGTCGAAACGTTCAACGGCTCGATCGACATTAGCAACGGAGAGCAGGACGAGGTCGTCGTCGAGGTGATCAAGCGGGCCAGTGGGTTTGACGAAAAGGCGGCATTGGCCAATTTGGAAGCTATTGAAGTGACGATGACCGGTGATGACGATGAAGTGCGCATTCACATCAAACGCATTGGCCACACGGTCGGCGACAGCGGTGCTTCGGTAGTTATTGCCGCGCCGCCGGAGTCAACCGTCGAACTCAAGAGCAGCAACGGCTATGTCGTTTGCGAAGGCATGCACGGCAGCATCGAAGCCAAGACGTCGAACGCCAAGGTCGACGTCGTCGAAGCAAGCGGAAGGATTGACGTCCGCACGAGCAACGGTCCGATCTTGATTGAAGCGCAGGACGCGGTTGTCGATGCCGGCACGTCAAATGCTGGCGTCCGCTTTAAAGGGAGCCTGGCGAACGGGGATCACGAGTTGTCCACGTCGAACGGTCCCGTCGACGCCGTGCTTCCCGAGGATAGCGAGTTCCGCTTCGAGGCAGTGACCTCCAACGGTCGAATTGATTGCGATTTTGACTTTGACGACAACGGCTCGCGCAGTCGACGGAAGAAGTCCGGCGTCGTCGGCAAGGATCCTAAGTTCTCACTGGAATTGACAACCAGCAATAGTTCGATTGATATTCGCAAAGCCCGGTAGCGCCGGCTGCAGCAAGGAGGCTTGGATGCGCATGCGACGGTCCAACGCCGGCGTTCCACGCTCGCTTGTTTCGCTCGTCATGGTGCTTTACGATGGCATTTGCCTGCTGATGAACGTTCGCCCGTGCTGCGTCGAGAACCTGTCGTGGGGATTTACAGCGACTTCATCTTTCCGCATCTGCTCGAACTGGCTCTGGGCGGTCGCCGCCCAATGGAATATCGTGGCCGCGCGCTGGCCGATGCGCAGGGCGACGTCCTGGAGATCGGCTTCGGTACGGGACTTAATCTGAGCTACTACCCGGACGCGGTCAAACAGCTAACGGTCATCGACCCGGCCCGGCACCTCCAGCGCCGCGTCGATAGGCGCATTGCCGCGGCCCACATGCCGGTCGAGCGGGCGTTTCTTGACGCCGAACGCCTGCCGTTCGAGATGGAGCGTTTCGACACCGTCGTTTCCACCTGGACGCTATGCACAATTCCCGATGTGGACGCCGCCTTATCCGAGGTGCGCCGGGTACTCAAGCCGGGCGGGAAGCTATTGTTTCTCGAACACGGCCGTAGCAACGACGAGCGAATCTCCCGCCGTCAGGACCGTTGGAACGGCGTGCAACGCGTCATTGGCTGCGGCTGCAACCTGAATCGCGCCATCGACCAGCTTGTCACCTCGTCGGGGTTGGAAATCAATCGGCTCGAGCGATTTCAAATGCCCGGCACGCTCGCCGTCGCCGCCGAGCACTACCTGGGAGCGGCCACTCGTTAACGCGGAATCGAATCCACCGGCAAACTACTCTTCGCCGGGATGGTAGGTCTTGAGCAGTTGGGCCTGAATTTCCGCATCGGTGAACGCGGCCCGCTTCATTTGACTTGCCGAAAAAAGGGGCGATTGATCGGCGTAGTATGGAGATCCGGCGATCTCGCTTTCGCTGTAGGCCACCACCGTGTAGGCGCGAGGCGGTTCGCTGAATTCCACGGCGAAGACCCAACTGTCGCCGCCATTGGCCACTTGCTTGCCATCCTCGGCTGGGCGGAAACCGAGCACGCGGAAGCACCCCAACAGCCCAGAGCCCCCGCTGACCGGCAGATCGACGCCTTGCTTGCGAATGCGATGCGACTCGCCCCAGCTGACGTCCGATCGTCCGTAAAGTTGTTGCACGTCGGCGAGCGCGGCGAGGAACGTTCGGCGGGCGAGCTGGGGATCGGCCAATCCGCGGGGAGTGGATGTCGGTTCGTCGGCCGACCATTCCACAGCGTACTTGCCGTCCGCATCCGAGTAGCGGTCCCACCAGGCGTTGAACAACGTACCGCCGCGGCTGTCGGCCGCCACGGTGTTGTCCCAGGCTTCCAACGCCGCGATCGCCACTTCGATTTCCGACGTGGGCGGCATTTCTCGCAGGGCTCCGATCAGATCGCCTTTCACACGCTCTGCCAACAGCATGCCGGGGCTATGTTTGCGGTCGCGCACCTCCTCCAGCGTGAACTTTTGATCGCCGTCAACCAAGCGCAGGCTGTGCTGGCTGCGAAGGCTGACGTTGTTCGCCGGAAAGTACGGTGGGAACTTCGCGGGGTCGAGCGGGGCACGGAGGTTCGTAAAGTACGGCGGTGAATTGCAATTCTGCACATATCCGCCCGGCGGGTTGAACAATTGTGGCAGCTCGTCGGTCGCGAGGAACTCGGTCCAGATGTCGGATGTGCGACTGGCTGGGACCGCTTCGGCTTTGTGCGCGCCATGCGGCAGCTTCGGAACGGTGCCGTTCCAGAGGTAGAAAATATTTCCAGCCCGATCCGCATAGCAGATGTTGAACATCGGCAATTGGTTCATTTCCAGCGTCCGGCGAAACTCGGCATAGCTTTGCGCCTGAGTCATCTTCAACCACTGCTCATACGCGCGATAATTCTCCCAACAGGCACTCCGCAAAATGTAGACTTTGTTCGGAGTGCGGTGTATGACCGGCCCCAAGGGCGTGTGCCAAAACGTGCGGGCCACGACTGATTTTTGGTCCCCGTTTAGAACCCCGACCTGCACGTCGTCCTTCTCGAGCGGTATCGCATCGCCGTCGAAGCGGTAGTGGTCTGGCTTCGCAGGGTCCAGCTCTAACTCATAAATTTCCTCGAGATCGGGGTAGTTCACCGTGTGCGACCAGCCGAGGTGTTCATTCCAGCCCGTAGTCAGCACCGGCCGGCCGATAAACGTGGAACCATAGAAGTTCAACTGGCCCGGCACAATGAGATGGGCTTCGTAGTAGGTCGACACGGGGGCCCATGGTTGATGCGGATTGCCCATCAGGATGGCGCGGCCGGACCGGCTGCGGCTGGGACTAAGCGCCCACATGTTCGAGCCCACTTCAGCGGCAAGTGAATCGTTGGGAATTGAAGCGGTGTCGGCGCCCTGTTGCTTGAGAAACTCCTCGATGATTTTGCCGCGATTGAAAGCGAACCGCATCACGCCTGCCAGGCCGTAGGCCACGACGTCATGTCCCGTGACGGTCGGCGCCCGTTCGGGGGCGCTGTCGCGATGCAGCGCGACATAGTAGTTCAATCCCGCTGCAAAACCCTCGCACATGGCACGATAGTCGGGGTCGAGTTTGTGATAGGAATCGACGGCGCGGCGATAAACGCGAAACTGGCGATTGAACAGATCGGCGGCGAGGTTCTTGCCGTCGCCCGGTTTTTCGGCATCGGGGCCGAAGGTCGCCGCGAGTTGACTTCTTACGCCGACGATTCCCCGCATGATGTTGGGCAAGTGATCCTCCGCCTGGCAATAACCAAGACCGAACGCCACCGCCTCGAGCGAGTCGGCCTGAATGTGCGGCACGCCATACTGCGTGCGTCGAATGGTTACCTGCGCGGCCAGCGGATGTTGATCCGCCGTGGCAGACGCGGCGATTGACGCCAACAGAAGCAGTGATCGAACCAATCGTGAAGCGTGTGCCACAAATGAACGTCGCATGAGAAGTGCCCGCCCTAGATCGTAAGTGCAGAAGTGCAGCGCGCTTGGGGCCTCAAACGATTTGCCAGGTTTCCCCCAGACCGCCCAGGGGCAGCTTAACTGGGCAATGGTCCGAGTTCAATCAATCTCGACGTGTGCTGCCCGATGCCGCGTGCGTGAGCGGGCGGGGCAGCGGGTTCTTTCGGGCTCGGTGAAAGATCGGCGGCCGGGATCCTTCGCGAAAATTGGTTTACAATTCCGGTGCGGATGGTACCATACGCTCTACCAACCTAGGGGGTGACGCTGCATGGTGTAAGAGCCGGCTCGATATTTTTCCTCGTCACGAGGAACGAACCATTTGTCTTGCTCTTCTCCTTGGAGGCCCCCAATGAACCATGCGCGGCTGGTTGCATTTGGCACCGCCCTGTCGACGGTGTTAGTTTTTGTGTTGGCACGTCAAGCTGCTGGCGACGATCACAGTGTCGTTTTCACGATTCAACCGTCGAGCACGCTCGACTTGCTGGGCGGAACGACGCCCCAGTCGCCCGGTAGCCTAACGGCCGGCGTTAGCGGGAATTTCGTGGTCAACTTTGACCCGTCGACCGATATTCCCACGAGTCTCTCGTTTCCTACCGACAACGGCTATTTTCAACTCGATTCGCGCACCTCGACTGCCACGCCGGGAGATGGTCTATCCGCGGACCCGAACGCCCCGGCACCGGCCAACTTCGCCGGCGTTGACGGGGGTACGGCTTATGCCTGGCGAAACATAGTTTGGAACTACTACAACGCGCCCAACACCTCGATATCCGGCTCGAACGGAGATTTCGACGGAACTCAAAGCTACTTCTATGTGAATAGCGCTCAACTCGACGTTGTCGGTCAGAGTACCCATGACTATGCCGGTTCCGACCAGGTCGTAATGGACCCCGGATCCGTTTGGCACCTGACAGGAAACAGCGCGACAGGCGATTGGTCTCTGACTCTCGATGGCGCTTACACGTTCACGAGTTCCATGGTCTTCACGGCCAACGTTGCGGCCACCGCACATTTCGCCCTGTCGGGTCCGTCGTCCAACATCGCGCCGGTCGTGCCAACCCAGGTCGGCAATCAAATCGTCAACGTGGCTGACGTATTGGGAGGATCGAGTACGACCGGCGGTGTGTCAGTCGAATTGGACCCGGCTTCGACGGTCACGGAGGTCTCGGTCCAACAACTGCCAGGAATCACCAGCCTGACGCAAGCCGCTGTAACGGCGGCCCAAAACGTGCCCGTCTTTGCTCTATCGACGTCCACCACCGAAATTGGTGCGCCACAGATCTGGAATCTCGAACACGACGGCACGCTCAGTGGCGATGTGACCTTGGTGTTCAACTACGATCCCAGTTTGCTTCCGGCAAATTTCGATCCGAACGACCTGGTCATCTGGCACTACAACAGCACGCTGAACGGTGGCGCCGGCGATTGGGAATGGGGCGGAACGGTAGACACGATTAACCACACGATTGCGTTCACCACCAACAGCATGTCGCCCGCAGTGTTGGGCGTAAACCCCGCCGCGGTACCCGAGCCTGCGACCGTCGTCCTGGCCGGCGGCGGTCTAATCGTGTTGGCCTTCGTCGCCCGCCGGCGCCGCCGGCAGACGTCGACGGCGGCACGGTAGGCGAGGCAGGAAACGACGTGGGGTTGCCGGTTTCCCGCGCGAATTCGGGTGCCAGCGCTACCGAAGTACCGAAAGAACGAACTCCGCGGGTCGGTCTGGGGACCGAACGCCAACTCGCTCGCCCGCGAACGTATCGCTGCGTTTGCGGTCGTGTTTCGTTTGGGTTGCTCATCTCGGCATTTAGCTCGGGCGGACGCGGATCACGAGCCAATCGACGGTTAAACTCAAGCGTTTCGGTAAGCGTGGTTCCGCGTCAAATGATTGCGCGGGCGCCACTGGGTCTTTTGGCGCTGTCGTCGATCGAACTCGTGCCGCGTTGCATTCCGCAAGCCTGGGGAACGTGCTCGATCGCAGTCCCGGTTGATCGTGTGTCCTGAGATTTTGACCGTTTCAGACGATAGACTGGCGATTGGGGAATTGCTAGTTGCTCTTGCTCAATCAGTCGTGTCGCGAGGACAAGAATTCAACCAGCGTTTTGCCGGAAGAGGTGGCGGAAGGTTGTAGATCGACAAACTTTTGGAGGGCAATACGATGCGAACATCCAGCGCGTTTCCGGCGTTGATCTTCCTTATCATCCTTGGCGCTGGCCTGGGGTTGGCATACGTCGCCTTTGCCAATCACGCTTATGTGGGCAGCGCTTGGATCGGGGGCTGCGCTCTGCTGACCGCGATCATTGTCTCTTCCGCCATCCGTGTGGCGGACCAATGGGAAAAGGCGGTCGTCTTGCGCCTTGGACAGTTCCGAAGTCTTGAAGGGCCCGGACTCTTTCTTATCATTCCGGTCGTTGAGACGATCCCCTACTGGATTGATCTTCGCGTGATCACGACCGCATTCCACGCCGAGAAGACGCTCACCAAGGACACGGTTCCGGTGGACGTGGATGCCGTGCTTTTTTGGAAGGTCATCGACGCGAAGAAAGCGGCACTGGACGTCGCCGACTATCGGAGCGCAATCAGTTGGGCCTCGCAAACGGCTCTGCGCGACGTGATTGGCAAAACAATGCTATCCGACATGCTCGAAGGGCGGGAAAAGATCAGTGGCGAACTTCAAAAGATCATCGATGAGCGTACCGAACCGTGGGGGATCAACGTGATTTCGGTCGAGGTGAAGGATGTGCTGATACCTCCGGGCTTGGAGGATGCTATGTCCATGCAAGCACAAGCCGAACGCGAACGCCAGGCCAGGGTTACCCTGGGCGATTCCGAACGACAGATCGCCGAGAAATTTAAAGAGGCCGCCAACTCTTACGCGGACAATCCGACGGCTTTCCACCTGCGCGCCATGAACATGCTGTACGAGGGGCTCAAGCAGAATGCCACGATCGTTGTTGTTCCCAGCACCGCGGTGGAGTCCATGCAACTGGGGGGCATGGCAGGGTTAACCGCGCTAACCATGGAGCTGGACCGGCAGCGCACAGCCAGTCGGACCAGGCGAATGCGACGGCCAGTAAACAGCAAAAACGTGAGGGATGACGCGATTCGCGACGCGCGGGTCGCGCGGCCGTTCGTGACTCTCATCGCGCTCGTACTACGCGGCTGCAAGCGGTTGCGACAAGTGAGGTTTTTGCCGTAGCCCCAGGCCGTACGAGGCGGTCGACGGAGCGCGGCAACATGTGGCGTATGAATCTCTACGAGAAATCAGGCGACGGCCAATAATCTACCGTCGCTGCCGAATGATACTCAGTGAACCTAGGTACCGAAAGCGGCCAGCTGGGTTCGGCTGTGACGTTTCCGGTGCGATCGCACATTCCATAGCTTCCCCGCCAAATCTGCCGCGCGTAAAGCTCCACGCCTCTCCCACTGCCGAGAACCTCCCAATGTCACCCCTTCAATGGTTTCGAGCGGTCATCGCCTGTATCCTGCTCAGCTCGCTCGTCGGCGGATTTCCGATCGCCGCGGCCGCCGATTCGCTCGACGGCTGGTGGGTTTCTGAGGGCTACGGTCTTTTGCTGCATATCAGCGGGGACGAGATTGACGTGTCGGAGACGACCGCGATCAGCTGCGTGCCATCTTTTGCCGCCAAGCGGCAAGTAATGACGTTGGAAGGCGCCGAGGCGGTTTTCTCCTCAGGCCCAGACGTTGTTGTTTCGGTCAAGCCGGGTGATTCAGCCGACCGCAAGTTGATGCTGCCCCAGGGTAAGGCTTCCAGCATTCGCTTCAGCCGAATCGACGGACCGCCGGCCGTTTGCGCGAAACCAACCGTTGACGATCCGCTCAATAACTTTGACGTCTTTTGGACGACATTCGATGAGCATTATCCTTTCTTTGAGATGCACGGCGTTAACTGGCGAGAAGTCCGGGACAAGTATCGAGCCCAGATTACGAGCGATTCGACCTCAGACGAGTTGTTCGGCGTGCTCAAGGCAATGATTAAACCGCTGCATGACGCCCATACTCACATCTCGGATGCATCGGAGCGACAGCGATTTCGCGGCAGACGGGCAAACACGGAACGAATCGATGATGCCACACATCGAAGAATCGTGGAGATCATCGAGAACAACTATACACACCATAAACTCAAGACTTGGTGCAACGGCCAACTGGGCTACGGCGAATTGCCCGGCAAAGTCGGCTATCTGCGAATTACGGGCTTCGGAGACTATGCGCCAGGTGGTTTTGAGAATCAGCTTCTCACGCTCGAAAAGGCGCTTGATGAAGTCTTCACCAATGCCCAGGAGCTCGAGGGCTTGGTTATCGATGTGCGTATCAATTATGGCGGTTCGGATGTCCTCGGCGTGGCTGTTGCCGCGAGGCTCACTACCCACGATTACCTGGCCTTCGCCAAAAAAGCGCGCAATGACCCGGCCGATGCAAGTCACTTCACGGACTTACAAGAAACGCAAGTTCGAGCAAGCGCAAGGCCGCATTTTCATGGAAGCGTCGTGCTGTTGACGGGCAGCAACACGGTGAGCGCGGGCGAAACGTTCACGATGGCCCTGATGGGAAGGACTCCACGAGTGACGCGAGTGGGAGAGAACACGCAAGGCGTTTTCTCCGACGAGCTCGCTAGACAATTGCCCAACGGTTTTCGATTCGCCCTGCCCAATGAAATCTTCCTTACTAAAGACGGCAAGGCATTCGACGGCTCCGGCATTCCGCCACATGTGCAGGCACGGGTGTTCCCGGAGAAGGACTTAAAAGATGGCCGTGATGCGGCCCTGGAGAAAGGCATCGAGATCCTGACTGGTCGGTGAGCCGGTTCGGTTAGGCGTGCAAGCCGCCGTCACGCGTGGCCTACCAAATCCAAGTCGAGTACATCAAAAAGGAATGTAGGAACACGCGCAAACCCGCCGGCGCGTGGGATTGCACCTTTCGAACCTGGATAGCAGCATGCCGCGGCTCCGTATGCACGTTCGCCTCAGTTGACTCGTTCCGCGCGTGGCCTTCCGGGAAGGCTCAAAAGGAATAGCCGAATCGTTGGATATCGACCTGATAAACCTGCTCGATGATTCGTCTAGTCTGCTCGTCGTAGTACGCTCGATAGTCGTGCGACCGAACGGAGGGATTTACCTTCGGCAAGTTCGCCTGTTGAATGCCCAGCTTACGGCAGAACTCGGAAAAATCTTCAGCGAGGTGCTCGAAGCGTAGCAATGCGTCCACGACGATTCGCTTGTCGGGCGACTCCGAATCGACGACGAATAGGGATTGCGGCTGCCACGCTTCGTGTTTCAGCCGGTCGGGCTCACGCCACAGCATCAACGCGCATTCGGCCAGGGACTTGTCCCGCAGCAAGAGATAGTCGGGGTGCAATTTGCCGGTTTGCTCGTTGTGCCACGGAGTCGACTCCATCCTGGAGTGATGATAGGCCGACACGAATCGATCCCAAGGGTTGCGAACCACGGCAAAGCTCGTGTAGTTCCGCCAAATCCACGGAAAATGGGCGGCGTATTCGGTCCAGGGAAGATGACCTCCAGCGGGCATGTCGAGGGCTCGCTTGATGCTGGTGCCCCCGTTTTTGGGAACGTGCACGAAGAGGCACTTACGCTCGTGCGAGGCGTTGAGACAGAACATCATCAGGTTGGGCTGCGTCTGCGAATTAATTCGCACATAGCGGATCGCCTCGCGAAATTCGCGCCGTGCTTCGTCGGACCGTTTCAAGCCCAGCAAGGCCTTGGCGCGCTCAAAACGCGCGCGGGCGGAACCGGGCTCCATGCGCAATGCTCGTTGAGCCCATTCGAGAGACTCCGCGGCGCGGCCCTGGCTTTCCAACAGGCTGGCGTAGTTGAGCAGCGTTTCGACGTGATTCGGATGGAGGTGGATCGTTTCTTCGAGCGTCGCCGCCGCCGCATCTGTTTTTCCTTGGTGCCGCAGCACGCTGGCCAGACGGCAGCTTGCGTCGACCAATTCGGGATTTCGCCGCAGGGCCTCTCGAAAGCATTGCGCCGCGCGGTCCCAATTCTTGGACGCCGCGTACGCGCCACCCAGGTTCGAGAACGCTTGCGCCGACTGCTCGTCCAACCGCACGGCTTTTTCCAGTAGCTCGATTCCTTCGTCAAATCGCTCGAGCGACGCGAGCGCGACGCCGAGTTGCGAAAGCGCCTCGACGCAATCGGGTTCGCGGGCCAACGTCGCTTGCAACCCGGCGAGACTTTCCTCCGGCTTGTTTTGTGATCGCAGCACGCGGGCGAGGTTGTCGTGTGCCAAAGCGTGGTCCGGCGATAGCCCAACCGCCCGCTCGAAACAGATTTGCGCCTCGGACAGGCGGCCGATAGCCCGCAAAGCACTGCCGAGACTGTTGTAGTAATTGGGATGTGCCGGCTGGGGGACCAGCGCGGCAGATAGGTATTCGATGGCGGACTTGGGCCGGCCCCTTTGCAGGGCTACCAGGCCCAGCAGGTGCAGCGCGTCGGATTGCCAAGGATGGGTGTGGAGGATCTGGCGATAGATTTGCTCGGCCTGCGACAATTGCCCCGCCTGGTGCAAATGGGCCGCCGTTTGCAATAGCTCCGCCTCGGTCGACATCGCTCGTCTACGTTGTATCGGGTGTGTGACATGGGGAGACCGGCCGGTCGCCGACGAGACCTCTTTTCCGAGTTTAGCAGACGGGAAGGCAGGAAACAAAGTTGCCGCATCCGTGCTGGCGATGCGAGGGCGACCTTGCGGATGCTGAACGCGCGCGAGTGAAGCCCGCTGCTTCGGCCGGGTCACCCAGCTTGCGGAATCTCGTGAATTTGATTGGCTGGCGGAACCGCGAGATTCGAGTGCAGTTTGGATTCGGGAAAGCGCGTACTATGCGATTGCGAACCAGTACATTGGCCGTCACCTGATTGGGGACCGCCACACCGGCCGCAACCCGCCAAAGCACGTCGCAGGCCTAACGGCCTGTTGAAAAATGCGATCGTGCACACGACGGCATTTTTTAAACTCAACAAGTGCGGAGCGCAGCTCCGCACGGCTCGCAAAATAATGAGTTACGCCGCCATTCTTATGTGGCACCCATGGGACGCACCAGCCCGTCGAACTCTTCAACGCGCTTCATGAGGACGTCTCCGTCAAGACTGCCCGCGGGATTGCGAGTCGAGCCCTGTCCAAAGCGGAGAACGTAGTGTCAGTACAGGTAGCCAACTGTCGCATCGACGAACCGACAATGACACGGAGTTGCTGGCAACAACGATCCTTGTCTTGCTATGAATCCGACAGGTCGAAGCCACGCAAATACGCCCGGCAGGAATCGAACCTGCAACCTGCGGATTAGAAGTCCGCTGCTCTATCCGATTGAGCTACGGGCGCAAGTGCTTCAAGTATAGCCGGTTACGGGATGGCGGGAAGGTGGGTCTGGCGGGCAGCGGATGGCGGGGGAGACGATTCCTCTTCCGCCGGGTATTTTGTGTTGGCCAAATCGGTTACGTTTTGGCTTGCGTCATACTACTCTAGTAGTATCATGAAAACTGCCCCCGCAAGGGCTCGCGTAAGGGAGAAACCGCATGCGGAAGCGTCGGAAGCCGCGCCGATTGTCGGCCGGTGAAATGGAAATCTTGCAAATGCTCTGGAACCATGGGCCGGTCACGCTCTCGGGAGCCCAGGCGAAAATGGGCCGCGCCATCGGTTACACGACGATTCAGACACGGTTGAATCGCCTGGTGGAAAAGAAACTGGTGGCCCGCACCTCGGAGCGTCCGGCCCAATATTCGGCCGCCATCGAACCGTCTGAAGTAAGCGCAGGTCATTTAAGCTTGCTAGTCGAACGAATCTCAGGCGGCAGCGTCGTGCCGCTGGTCGCGCATCTGGTGCGGGACTGGACTCTGTCAGCGGACGAGATCTCGGAACTAAAAAAAATCATTGCCGACGTGGAGCGTCAGTCGAAGTCGAAGAAGTGACCCCCGAGGGAAGAGGCCCCCATGCATCACTTCGAGTCCTCGTTGCTGGAAGAGATCGGACGGGCCACGTTGTGGATGACCGCTGTCGGACTGCTTGCGGGGGTCGCGTTGCGCGTTGCGCGCATACGATCGCCGCGATTGCACCGCATGGTTTGGTGCGCCGTGTTGCTGGCCGGCTGGACGCTCTACGGCCTCTCACTCGATGTCCCCTGGCTCGATCCGCCGTCACGCATCGCGACGCCTGACTTGCGAGCGGCCGAGACCCACTCAAGCTGGTCGACGAGCGCGACGGTCACGAGCAACGATCAAACCGCCACGGTGCACAATCACGGATGGCAGGCAAGTGGGCAATCACTCGCCGGGGAATCCGTTGGGGCGGCACCCAAGCCGGTCGAGACGGCCGTGGCGAACTTCGCGTGGCGCAACTTCGCATGGATGACGTGGATCGGCGGCCTGGCGGTCGTGGCCGCGTCGATGGTCGTCGGCTATGCATGGTTTGTTACGCATTTGCCGCCTGAGATTTCCGCGGATAGCGCCTGGCGCGACCAGTGGCACGCGCTGCTTGCGGAGGGGGGCCGGGGAGATTGGGTGCGCCTGCGAGTCACGGAGAGCACGGGGCCGCTACTTTGCCGGCTTCCGCGAGGATACGAACTGTTTGTGCCGGCGAGTCTGTGGAAAACGCTCGACGCACGGCAGCGAGAGGCTATCTTACGACACGAGTTGGCACACTGGCAGCGGGGCGATGTGTGGAAGTCGCTGGCCGTTCGCTTGCTAGCACTGCCGCATTGGTTCAATCCGGTTTCCTGGCTGGCCGTTCGTCGATTCGATGAGGCGGCCGAGTGGGCCTGCGACCGCGAGGCTGGCGGTAGCCAGCCCACCGTCTACGCCAACACCCTGGTTCGACTAGGGGAATTGGTTAGTAGCCGAATGCACCTGAGCAGTGCCGGGCGTGGCCGCCCGCTGGCCGCCCGTATTCGGCGCGTACTTGAACTACATCACAGCGACGATTCCCCTTGGAAAAAGAACGGCTTGCTGTTGGCCGCCGCGTGCGTCCTGCTGTTGGCCTCGGTCAGGGTGAGACTGGTGGCGCGCGAAACAGCGCCCCTGGCACCTCAGGATTCAATGTTTGCCGAGCAAGCGGCCGCATTCGATCGTACTGCAAATTCGACAGCCGCGATCGACGCACGGGGCCTGACCGCACTGCCTGCGTCGACTGCGTTCGACGTCGCGTCACTGGACGAGTTGACGGTCGGCGAACTGACGAAACGAGCGGGGACGGAACTGAATCCGATTTGGGCTAACGCGATTTTAGCTCGCCTGCAAGCCAGTGCCGAGGCCGGAGTGCAACGCGACGCGGCATTGCAAGCGATTCGAGATTACCACTGGACCGAGTTTCAGCGTCAGCAAGTGCGGGCGTTCAACCGCAACGCAGGCATGGTCGACGCACCGGCGGTGCCGCGAGCCGCAATGCCCGGCGCGTCAGACGAGGAGCGTGGGCGATTCCGTTACAGCGGCAAGACCTTCGAGCAGTGGAAGGAACTTATCGCATCGAACTCCGACCCGCTCGTGCGCCGCGAGGCGATCGAGAGCCTCCCCGCGTTTGCACTCGAAGGTTATGAAATGGAGGCGATTGGCGAACTGATCCAGCTGATGCGAGACTACTCGATCGCAACCTTCGACGAAGGTCCGATCGGTCAACTCAAGTTGGCGGCGGTGTCCGCGATTGATCGATTTCCGCGACAGGCAACGACACGGCTGCTGCAAGAGTCCTTGCACTCCGACAACGCGAACCAACGGCTCTTTGCACTGTGCATGCTGCCGGTCGCAAATTGGCAGGCGCGAGACTGGGCGCCCCATTACCTCGACGCTCTCCAGGATGAAGATCCAAGGGTTCGAGTAGCCGCTCGCATCGGTGCAGCTGCCATTGCCCATGAATCACCCGTCCTGGCAAGCTCCCTGCACGATGGCCTGGCCTCCGGTAGCTCGGCGGAGGTGATTTCCGCGCTGGCATTGGTCGGCGGCGTCAAGCGAAGCCTGGTTGGCTTGCCCAACAGCGAGGCGACAATCGCCCCGTTTCCCACTTTGGTGTCTCAGGTCGCAGATTTACTCGCGCATCGAGATGGTCAAGTTCGCGAGGCTGCACAGGCGTCGTTGTATCGATTGGGCGAGGCCGCGGTTGCGGAATTGCAACGGCTAGCCACCTCGGCAGACCCGGTCATTGCGGCGGAAGCGCAGCAAGTGCTCACTCAATTGCACGAGCGTCCACCCACGCCACTGGACCTCGCGAGTAGTTGGACGATACGCGTGTTTCCACCCACGGGCGACCAAACTCGTGGTGCGGACTTGTCGGACGAGGTTTCCAAACCGAATGGAAGCGATTTGTAGATCGCGGTCGCGGTGGGTCGCTGCTTCGAGACGTTGCACTACAGGATGATGGCCTAACGCCGCGTGTAAGAGACGTCGTCCAGATAGATATCAACGCCGTGGCCCCCCGACTGCATATTGAAAATGCCAAAACGGTTGAACATCGCGCCGGCGGCACGGTCGCCCGGCTTGAGGTCGAGCACGTCGGTGTGTCCGTCGAATGTGATTTCGATTTGGCCGCCAGCGCCCGCCGCCTCGGGTCGATAGTGCAGGGCCCAGGCGTGGGACGCTCCGTTGGGAAAAATCACGGGCCAAGACTCGCCCGAAGCGGATTTTTCGCCCGCGATCTGTCCGCGCCCCGCGCTACAGCCGTAGGCGGGCCGAAAGTAGTGTCCGGCGCGACTAGGGCCTTCGATCAGTACGCCTAGAAAATTGTTCTGCGGCGATTCGTAGTCGGGCGTGGATTTGGACTGTTTACTTTCGGCGTTAAACCAACCGAGGTAGACACCGCTGTCACTAGCGGCCATTCGCAGGGCCAACTTACCCGACGCTTGCAATTCGTCGTCGAGCGTCAGGCGCCCCACTCTTGCGGCATAATAGGTCGGTTGTTCGTCGCGAAAAACAATGCCGCCGATCTCGCCCGGCGCGCCTCCGGCATGGCTGGTGGGGCTAAATCCAAAGTCATGATAGGGGCGAATCAATCGCTCCGCGAACTCCACGTCGTTGCCCATGGCATCCCAATCGGGATTCTCGTCGAATGATAGTTTCCGTCCATCGACTACGAGATCATCGAGATAGACTTCGAGTTGATCGCCGGGTGTTTGCACATTCCAAATGCCAAAGTGGTCGAGCACGGCGCCGTCCTGGCGATGTTCTTTGCCGAGGGCCAGTGCGTATTTGCGGTCGTCGACCTGAAAGGTGACCAGACCGCGACCACTGGCACCGGCCGGATCGTAGTCGAGCGACCATTGATGCGGTTTGCCGTCGGCGGGAAAGGGGAGGGTGGAGGTCCGCTGATACTGTTCTCCCGCGAACGCGCCACCGCCGCCGGTGCGCCACTTGGACGTGCCGTATTCGTAGAACATCCAGAACTTGCCGCCATTGCCGTCGATGCGGAAGGCCAGCGAATTGGGCGTCCGCCAGGACGGCGGGGGAGCTCCGAACCAGCCGATCATCACGCCGCTGCCTCCTCCCGCCTTTGGCACGGACACGACGCCCGAAGCGCTCAGTCGATCGTCCAGTGATTTGGGCCTGATCTTCAGCGCGTAGAAAGCCGGGGAGGGAGACCGCTGCACGGTGCCGCCGATCTCGCCAGCTGCGCGACCTCCCGCGTTGTTCGTGCCGCGGTAGCCAAAGTCTTGTCGCACAATACTTGGATGTTCGGGTCGGAGCCGATTGCGAAAGCCCTCCCAATCAGGTGCCGCGGAAAAAGTATCTCGGACCACGCGAGGTAGTTCTTCGCCCAGGGCGTCAGTGGGGAGGGAGGACGTGACGAGCATGAGCGGGGCAAACAGCAGCGGGAGGTGAGCGTCGTATCGCATGGCTGGGATCCTTGTGAGGACCGGAGGAGGGTGGTATTCTCGCGTTCCGACCTTGGAACCAAGACCTACTCTACCAGGAGGCCGCTACGGCGGAAAACGAATTCAATGTTGGCCCATATGGTGTATTTCACTCTAAAGGATAAATCGCCCGAAAGCATTCAACGACACGTCGACGCCTGCAACAAATTCCTCGACGGTCACGAGGGGGTGTCGTTTTTCGCCGTGGGAACGCGCGTGCCCGATCTCAATCGCGAGGTGAACGACAAGGAGTTTGACGTGGGCCTGCACGTCGTGTTTGCCGACCGCGCCAGCCACGATCGGTACCAGACCCATCCGCGACACTTGCAGTTCATCGAAGAAACCAAGCCACGCTGGGCCGGCGTGCGGATATTTGATGCTGACCTGCCATAGGAGGTTAGTGCGCGAATTGAATCGAATGGGAAATGCTGGCAGCTATCCGGAAAGAGATTTGGTTCGTACGAGAAGCAAACCGCCGTGGCGCACGGCGCGTGCGTATAATGAACATGGGAATCACGTCCATCACTAATTGTGGCACCCATGGAACATCATCAAGCGGTCCTGTTTCGGCGAATTTGTGACTTTGAGTTTAACTTGTCCGATGACGCACGGCCGTTCGAGCAGCGGCTAGCTCAAGAAGCGCAATGGACCGCCGGCTTCACGGGTCGGGCGATCGATGAATATCGCCGCTTCGTTTTGCTGGCCTGCACGGCCGGACATCCCGTTTGCCCGTCAGAGACGGTCGATCAAGTCTGGCACCTGCATTTGATTTACACCCGCTCGTATTGGCAGCGGTTCTGTGGCGAGGTGCTCGATCAGCCGCTGCACCACGAACCGTCGAAAGGTGGGCCGGCGGAATACGCCAAGCATGTGCGGATGTACGCCGACACGCTGGCCAGCTACCGGTCGGCGTTTGACCAGTGGCCGCCGGCCGATATTTGGCCCGACGTCGAAACGCGGTTCGCCCGGCCCGTGGCGGCGCGGCAAGTGGAGCGCGTTCGCTACTGGCGATTGCCAAAGCCTCGCTGGCCCCGGCTTCTTGCCGGCCACATTCTCATTGCCAACGACGTGGGTACCGACGGTTGCGAATCAGGCTGCGGCGGATGCGGGGGCTGCAGTTAGCCACTTTCGTGTCAGCAGAGTCGCGCTAGCGCGGCCCGAACAACCCGTCCATTTGCTACGATTGGACTGCGGGTTGGCGCGATTTCGCGTTCGAGGGATGAGTCGTCCGGCGTACTCCAGGCGCAAGCTATGTTTTTAACACGGCCGATTCGGGCCATGCATCGATGGCGTCGCATCTCTGATTGGCTGACTATTTATGGAACCAACGCTGCAAGACCGTCCGCGATCCGGAATGGGCATCCACGAACTGGTCGTGGAAGCGCATCAAGACGTGCGCAAAGACCGTCGTACGGAAACTCGCTACCCATTCTTTCGCCAGATTGTACTGCAAGTGCCCGCGGGCACGCCGTGCGTGGCTTTCACTCGGGAAATCTCGACGGTGGGCGTCGGATTGTTTCACAATCTGCAGTTAACGCCCGGCGAAGTCGAAATCTCGATTCCGAGTAAGAAAGGCTACTCGATCCGAGTCCGCACCAGAATTCTGTGGTGTCAGCCGTGTGGTGAGGGTTGGTATCTGAGCGGCGGTCAGTTCGTCGGTACGGCGTTCGTCGACCAGTAGCGGAAGCGGCGGCACGTGTCGCTTGCGATGGGGACTTTGCTGGCGACGATGGTATGCGTCGCGTTGGAACGGATTGTCGCGATATCCGTATTGGCCCGCCAGCCAGTTCCTACTTGGCAGGCGGTTTCGCAAAATACTGCATCAATTTTTCGTGCTCGGCCTGCGCACTCTTCAGCGCTTCGGCAGCGGCGTGACTGGCGGCTCCGACCGCCGCGGCATCGCCAGGACCGTTCTTGACTTGGGCGTCGATCTTGTTGGCATGCTCGAGCACGGTCTTGTGGTAGGCATCGATCGCGTCGAGATGCTTGTTCACCTGGGTATGATCGCCGGCCAGCTTGCGCAAGGCCGCGTACTTTTTGTTGGCCGCTTGGATGTTTTGTCGGATGGCTGCCGTGTGCTCTTGGGCAATGGCTTGCGGGATTGGCTGGCCGTAGCTCGTGGTTTCGCGCAACAGGTCGGCGTGCTGGTAGGCACTATCCTGGTACGCACCGGCCGACTGATAGAAATAGGGGTACTCGTAGGCTGTGCCAGTGATCTTGCTGCCGGCACTTCGCTGGGCCATGGTGGTTTGGCAACTGGCCAACATCGCGGCCACAATCACGATCGAAGTCAGGATTCGCATGGCGGTTTCTCCATCGGTATCGAGTTGGTCTATTTGATTACTTGTCCGATGCGAGCATGCCGCCTTCGTTGCTCACACGTAGATCACCGTTGATCGTCATGGTATCGCAGCATGCGTCCCGACTTCAAGAAGTGCGGTTTTCTCTTCCATTGTGACGCTTTCACACGGCCGGCTGGCATCCCGAGAGAACTGCCCGATTCGAACCGCTCCAGCCAGGGGGGGAGCCGCCGGTACGGACATGGCCAATTCCCGACGTTCCACTCGATTGGAAATACGTCGTGCGGTTCGTCCACCTCGTCGGCATCCGTGATAGCAACGCCCGTCTCAATCCATGTAGCCTTCGAACTCGCAATCCCTCGGTACCACGCTGGCAAAACCGCCCGTGCCAGCCCCGGTCGAGCAAGCAATCAGTTGATCGCGGTCGTGCCGCGATCGAAAATCTGGCCTGCGGAGACCTTAGCGGCGACGACCGGCCAGACATCGTGGCGGTCGGAAGGCAAACGAAGAAGGTGCGGATTGATTTGAATCGGGGGACCGATATTGCGGAGCCACCGTACAAACCGCCCGAATTCGCAGTTTCTGTAAATTCGTCAGCTTGCCGACAAACACTAGAGCCACGAGCCGAAATGCTTACTGCGAACGCCTTTGTGCTCACGACTCGAAACGGGCCGAGTCGATAAACAAACTAGAATCGCGTGACAGTTTCGACTCAAGTTCGCTTGCAAGAGCTGCCACACGATGATGTGTCCTTCGAGGCGGAAGCGAATCGGGCAACCAGAAGCGATGAACAAAAAGACCACCTCCGGCACGGCGCCAGTTCACCAATGGCGAAAACGGTGCCAACGTTTTCCACACCTGTTTGCTTCCCTTGCAGGCAACGTCGCCGAGCAGCGGCAGGCCGAACGCTGGGAGGCGGAAGCCATCGCCATTTTGGTTTGCGACTTCCAGGCTCTAAACGCCCGGGCCAAGGCCCTGCGGTCGATCGTCGAACTGCGGGAATGCACGGTTCGTCAAGTTGCGATGTTCTTTGAGCTGGAGGCGGACGTCGTAGTTGCCGCACTCTCGCTCTTACCAGAGGCCCAAGCGCCTGTGGTTCAGCCGGTTGCACTGCCGGCGCTGGTCAAGGCCGCCTAAGCACGCCCGATCAGCGCGGATCGATGTCTGCCCGCTGCCATGCTTTGTCGAACTCGGCTTTCGCGGCATCGGCTTCGTCGGCGCGTTTCTGGGTCCGAAGACTTCTTTCCAGTCCGTAGAGTGCCCATGCGCTGTGCGGATGGCGTTTGAGGTCTTGGCGGAAGACCGCTTCGGCCTCGTCCGGTTTACCGGCTTCAAGTAGCCGACGGCCGAGCGCTTCGCGCTCCGAGTAGTACCAGGGGGGCGGCTCGTCATAGAGCAGTTGGTCTTGCAATAGCACGGCCACGCGCAGCCGGGCGATGGCGTCGTCTGTGCGGCCGGCCGCCATGGCCAGGTCCGCTGCCAGGTCGTTTTCGGCGATGCCCAACAGCCGCGCTGCGGAATGCCGCATCAGTTTGAAGTCCTGTGGAGTTGCCGCCAGGTTCTTCTCGAGAGCCTTCATTTCCGCCTCGGCCTCGGCTGTTTGCCCCTTGCCGACGAAGGCCTTGCCGCGCCCGTAATGCCACATGCCGCGGGCGAAGGTGAACTCTTCGGGCGGTCCGTCTTCCTTCAGCATGTCGTCCCACTTTTGGAACCTGGTCAGCGCGTACCACCGCACGGGTAGGAAATACTCGACCATCGCCATTTCCTTGGCCATCTCGGGAGTCAGCTTTTTCGAAAGCCGGGTGGCCGCGGCGATCGCATCCGCGCTGCGGCCTTCCATCGACAGCGCCGCCCACAGGAAATGAATATTGTGGGGGTAGTACATCATCGGATACGGACCAGTCGGTTTACAGCGGGCGATGTATGCCTCGTCGACTTCGATGGCCTGGCGATTGGCCTTGGCGGCATCGTCATACATGCCCAGCCGAAAGTAGATGTGTGAAGGCATGTGCACCAGGTGGCCGGCTCCCGGAGCCAGCCCGCCCAGCCGCCGGGCGCTGGGCAGCGCCCGCTCCGGATGTTGTGATGCCTCACAAGCGTGAATGTGATAGTGATTGGCCCCGGTGTGCTTTGGGTTGCGCCAGCACGTCCTCGAGAATGGCGACGATTTCTTCCGTGCCGGGAAGCGGCGTGCCGCCGTCGGCGGTCCACAGATCCCAGGGCCGCAGTTGCATCATCGCTTCGGCTGCCAACACGGCGGCGTCCAAGTCGTCAGGATATTGTTTTGACAAGTCGCACATCGCATCGGCATAGGCCCTGTCAAGGGCCTGGCGGTCGGCCTTGGGATTCTCCGAATACCGTTTCGACAGGGCCGCGACATAGGCTTGTTCCTGCGGTGTGGCATCCTTGACCAGTTGCTGTGCCTTGCGCAGAGCGGTCACGGTTGCCTCGGCCTTTTCAGGGTCCGCCGCGAGGTTGTAGTTCGGCCCCAGCGCGACGGCAATGCCCCACTGTGCCATCGCACAATCCGGGTCGATTGTTTTGGCAGCGCGGAAGGCCCTGATGGCCTCGTCGTGATTGAACGCAAACATCAGCCGCAGCCCCTGGTTGAAATACGCCTGGGCCACCGGATCGGCGGTCGTGATCTTGTGATCGGCCGGGCCAAGGCCTTCCATCAGCGGCGGTATCGGGGTGCTGGGTTTAGCGGCGTTATGCTGAGCCAGCACGGTGGAGCAACTGCTAAGCAGGCCGATCGTCAGCACGATTCGTAGGGTGTTCATACCGGGCTCCGTGGTCATAGGACCGTGACGAGACAAAACGACGTGCATGCGGACCGCGCTTGGGGCGGCGATGACCGAATACACAAACTTGCCCGAACGGTGCCCCAATGTCAATCAAAGTCGGGTGTACTCAATGTCCACCGCACAAGCGTACAGACCGATCCAAGTCTGTTCATCTGTCGCACCTGAGGCTAATCTAGTCGACAGGCAGACGGTCAGCCGCCGGCGGAGGTTCGCTATCGCTGTCCGGTTCAATTCAGGATTACTCACAAATGTTTTGCAGCCTTCGGCACTTAACGAGAGTGTTAGCCATCTGGGTCGCGGTTTCCGCGTTCGTTCGCTGCGCAGGCTGCGGACGAGCAAGCGGCAAACGACGGGTTCGTGCCAATCTTCGATGGTCGCACGCTCGATGGCTGGCGTGGACAAGATATGAGCTTCTGGAGCGTCGAGGACGAGGCGATTACCGGCACCATCGCGCCAGAGCATGCGCCACCGATGAATCAGTATCTTGTGTATCAGCCCCAGCTCGTCGAGAACTTCGAGTTGAAGCTTGAGTTTCGCCTGACGGGGTCCACCACGCCGAACACCAACGGCGGTTTCCAGTTTCGCAGTCGGAGGACGCCCAACGGCGACGTGGCCGGCTACCAGGTCGACAACAACTTTGGGCAGCCATGGAAGGTGAGGCTGTACGACGAATTCGGCCGGCATAACCTGGCGCTGGAAGGCGAGCGAACCCGCTTCGACGCCGACGGCAAGCGGCACATTGAACCTTTGGAACTTGTTCCCGGCGCGCGTGACTTCCGGCTTGACCAGTGGCACCAGTACCATTTGATTGCCGATGGCCCCCATTTGTCGCTGAAAATCAACGGCAAGCTCGTGGCCGACTGCCTGGACGCAGACCCGCAGCAGTTTGAGCCCGCGGGCGTGCTGGCAATGCAGCTTCATACCGGCCCGCCGATGAAGGCACAGTTTCGCAGCCTGCGGCTCAAGCAGTTGCCACGCCAGCCAGAGGCCACGCCGTACGAGCGATTGTTTGACACTGCCGCGCTGTATTGGACGCTGGGCGATCGGCCCGAAACACATCAGCCGCCGCTCGCAACGCACGGCCAAATTGCGACGCAGGTGGCTCCTTCAGGTGAGCATGCACGAGACGACCTGCCGGTGGCCGTGTTGGAGCAGGGCTGGTTCGATGCCGGCCAGGATTGGAACACGCCGGGCGACCAGTTGACGGTATATTTGCGCGCCCGCGTGCCAGACGGCAACTGGTCGCAGGCCCTGTTTGCCAAACGTGGTGGTCACGACCGCATGAACTTTAACCTCTTTGGCGTGGATTTGTCCGGCGAGCCGGGGACGGATATCGGCTTCGAAATTCACACCGACGAGGGCTTCTTTCAGGTCGCGTTCCCCATCTCGGAAATTGATGCCACCGCTTGGCACGATCTGGTTGGTCGCTACGACGGTGAGATGCTCGCCCTCTATTGCGATGGTCAACGGTTGGCCGCCGAGCCTGCCGGAGGCAATCTCACGCAAAACTCCGAGCCGCTGTTGATTGGCGCCGAAACCGACGGGGACCAGGTCGTACGGCCATTCACCGGACAAATGCAGCAGGCGGCCGTCTGGACGCGAGCCCTCGGCGAGGAAGAACTCCAGCGGATCGCTCGTGGGCCGCGTGGATCCGCGGACTGAGCACAACCGCACGCGCGTGGGGCCAATCAATGAAGTTTGCGATCGTCACCCTGTTGATACTTGTAGTGGGCTTCGTACTGGTGAGCCTTGCGTGGCGATTTGCCAGTCGACGCTGGCAATTGCCGTGTCCTTCGCTGTTCAGTTGGTGGCTGGAAGGCTCGCTGGTCGATCTGGTGGCCGGTACGAACCGCACGCTCGAGCGAATGCGGCTGCGGCCGGGACAAACCATTTTGGAGGTTGGACCCGGGCCGGGACGATTGCTCATTCCCGCGTCGTTTCGCATCTTGCCTGGGGGCCGGGCGATCGGCATCGACCTGCAAGCGAAAATGATCGAGCGTTTGAACGCCCGGGCGAAGCGGGCCGGGGTCACCAATCTCACGACGCAGGTTGGCGATGCGACGAAGCTGCAGCTCGATTCGGACTCGGTCGATCTGGCGTTCCTGTGCACGGTGTTGGGAGAGGTGCCCGACCGTGCGGCGGCACTGGCCGAATGTTTCCGAGTGCTCAAGCCCGGCGGAAGCCTGGCGATCACCGAAATCAAGGGAGACCCACACTATCAGTCGCGAAGCAAAGTTCGCGAACTGGCCCAGGCCGCGGGCTTTGCTCCCGAGCGCGTTGAAGGGGGTTTCTGGACCTACACAGCCTGTTTTCGCAAGCCGTGAGATCCAATGCCAGCCGTACGTGTCAGCCCGCTTCACCGGCTTCGCGTTTGGCTGCGCAGTGCGCGAAGCAATTCGAGCACGGCACCATGCACTTCCGCGGTTTGCGATATAACCAATGCATGCGAGACTGGCACCGGCACGATCGAGCCCGGCCCGCCAACATCATCCCAGGTTGCCGCGTAGACCGTGGTTGTAATCGCATTGATCAGCGAATCGTAGTCGCGGCGATATGGAGCACTAGGTCGCGACGTTTTTGAGGTTCTTCCGGCCATTTGAGCGAGCCAGTTGGCGCGATCGGGTACGGAAAACATCCCGCCGCCTTTCGCACCACCGTTCGTGCCCCCTGGAACGGGCGCAGCCGGAAATTCTGGCACCAGGTCACCGACCGGATAGGTGCGGGTGATCAATGCCGTTTCCGCTTTATCCTGCGTCGTGATGAGAATCATTTCGTCTTGAATCAGATAAGTGAGATCGAGGTCACCAAGCAACAAACGGAGCGCCGCACCCACGGACATATCCTTGACGTTGCGAGTCAGTGGTGTATCGCTGCCGACTCCCGCATCTTCAAGCGCCCGATAGTCCAATTGAATTTCGACCTTGCCTCCCAACTTCTCTTCGATCGCCTGGGCGACACCGATCAGCGGCGTCTCGACGAACTCGAACGAGGCCTTCTGGTCCAAACCATCGGTGATTTGCCGCTCGCGCTGGCTGGGCTCGGGAAAGTACTCGATGTTCGGTTCGGGCAGAGTGCGCGCCGGTGTGGGCGACGCTACGAGTTTCACGTCAATCTCTGTTTCGGTTTCGCTGATCTGCCCTGTCGGGACGGCTTGTTGTTGGTCGGCCGCCGGTTTCGAACTCTCCGTCTGCGCCAGCGTGACTCGCGACAGATAAGCTGCCGGCAGTGCGAGCAGTGCCAGCCCGACAACGGCCAGCAGGATCCGGAAACGCCACTTTGTGCTCGGGCTGTGGTTTTCGAAGGTCGTTGCCATTGCCATGCTCCTCTTCCAAAAAGGTGTTCCGATTTTTAATCGCTAGTTCCCGTGGTCGAGCCTTCCTGTTTTGCCGTCCGTAGCGAGCGAAGCAGTTCCAGCACTTCGTCGTGCGCGTCGCGCGTCTGCGAAATCACGAGACTCCGGGAGACGGGAACCGGTACGATCGATGCCGCGCCCCCCAATTCCTGCCAGCTTTGAGGGTAGATGGTGCTGGTGATGGCCTCGACTAGCGTTTCGTAGCCCGTGCGAGGTTTGCCCCTGCCGCCACCCGGAATCGATTCGACCGGAGTCTCCGGCACTAAGTCGCCCACCGGATAAGTGCGGGTAACGAACTCCATCGCGGCTTTGTCTTCGGTCGTTATCAACAGTAACCCCTCGCGGATGATGTAGCTCAAGTCGTGATCGTCGAGGAGGAGCCGCAACGCCGAGCGAACCGGGATGCCTTCGGCTTTCAAGTTAATCGGAGTGTCGGATCCGACGCCGGCTTCTTCCAAGGCGCGTGTATCGAGCTGGATCTGCAATTCATGGGCATCTTGGATAAAGGCCATCGCGTCACTTAACGGCATTTGCACGAAATCAAACCCGCCGCGTTTTTCCAAGGCCGCCTGCAGGCTCTGCTCATCTTCGCTGGGCTTGGGAAAGAACTCAGCGGTGGGCCGCGCAGCGACCGAGCTGGCTATTTGGCGACTTGCTTCGAACGTCCGACTGGCGAACGGGTTGTCGGTGGGGCTCTCCCGTGCAGACTTCTCGTCCAGCGCGAAGACGTTTGATTGGTCCGCCGACTGGTTTTGTGATGGGCTTTCGGCATGTGCCGACTCCTGTCGCGACAAGTACACCGCCGGCAGCGCGAGCAGCGCCAGCCCAGTCATCGCAAGAAACACGCGTGAACGCCAGGTTATCCGACCGCCGCTCCTGTCTAGCATCGCCAACATTGCCATTCTCCTCTGCCAAAAGGTGCTCAATGCGGCGCCAGGCTCGGTGTCCAGCGCCGTGGCCCAGGGGCCGAAGGAAGCCTCTCGTCGTTTGATTCGCTTCGCAGACTTTGTGCGGCTCATGATTCATGTCCCTCATTTCCGCGCGGTGGCGCGCCGCAGTCGAGCGAGGCGACCACCCCGCGAAGCGAACTCGGCAGCGAGGCGGCATTGACGCCACACCGCCCGACCGCTCTTTGTTCCTAGATTTGCTGCCATTGCCATTCTCCTCTGTTACAAACCTGCACGTCGGTTGCCGGCAAGACGGCCGCCACGTAGGGCCGGTAGAAATTCCCCTTACGCAATGGTCTTCGACGCACCTCCCCGACTCATCTCGTTGAATCTTGCTTTGCGGCCCGCAGCGCGCGAAGCAGTTCCAGCACGGCCTCGTGAACGTCACTAGTCTGGGAAATCACGAGGCTGTGTGACACCGACACGGGAACGATAGTTCCCGGCCCTCCCACTTCCTGCCATGTGTCCTGGCGGACCGTCGTGGTAATGGCCTCGATCAATGTTTCGTATCCGCTACGAGCTTTCTCCCGTCCTCCTCCAGAAATTGATTGCACCGGCATCAAGGGGATCAAGTCGCCTACTGGATAGGTCCGGGTGATCAACTCCGTTTCGGCTTTGTCCTGGGACGTGATGAGGATCATTTCCTCGCGAAGCAGGTAAGTGAGATCGTATTCGTTGAGAATGAGTTGCAGGGCGGTTCGAACTGGTAAATCCTTGATTTTACGCGTTACCGGCGAATCATCGCGGATGCCGGCGTCCTGAAGAGCCCGGTTGTCTAGTTGGATCTCGACATCCCCACCCAGCTTCTCTTGAATCGCCATTGCGACGCCAATCAAGGGTGTCTCGACAAACTCGAAAGACGCATTCATTTCAAAGGCATCCGCAATCCGCTGCTCGGCTTCGCTCGGCTTCGGGTAGTACTCGGCGCCGGGGTCGGGCAACTTAATATCGAGCGCGGGAACGATGGTCTTCGTGGTTTCGGCTTGCGTGTTGAACGTAGATTCGGCCGATTCCGGATCACTCCGACGTGCACCCCCGAAATTTGTCGCGGCACCTGCGTACGCCATTTCCGCCCGCGAAAGGTAAACCGCGGGCAGAGCCAGCAAGCCTGCTCCGACGAACACCAGGAACAACTGCAACCGCCAGGAAGGTTTCAAGTCGCTCCTGTCTAGCATCGCCAACATTGCCATTCTCCTCTGCCAAAAGGTGCTCAATGCGGCGCCAGGCTCGATGTCCAGCGCCGTGGCCCAGGGGCCGAAGGAAGCCTCTCGTCGTTTGATTCGCTTCGCAGACTTTGTGCGGCTCATGATTTAGGCCCCTCATGTCCGCGCGGTGGCGCACCGCCATCGAGTGAGGCGACCGCCCCGCGAAGCGAACTCGGCAGCGAGGCGGCGCTCAGCACCCGCACTAGTGTTTCGGCATATTGGATCGGGGTGCGGCCGCTGTGCTGGATCGCGATTTGGTCGCAGGCCAGTTCGCGTTCCAGACGAATGCGGTAGCTCGCCCAGTGAATGACCGGATGGAAGAAGTACGCCACACGGGCAATCTCGGCGATCCAGCCCCACGTCAGGTCGTGCCGCTTGAGGTGCGCCAGTTCGTGGGCGAGTATCTGTCGCAGTTCAGCCGCGGTGAGTTCCCCCACGAGCGACTTGGGCAGCACGATGCTTGGCCGCAGCAGGCCGCATACGAAGGGCGAGCAATCCAAGTTGGTGATCCGCACCCGGGGCGGGTTCTTGAGGCCCAGTTGCTCGGCCACCTGGGCGACGACGCTGCAAAGGGCCTCGTCGGCATCTGTCGTGGCGCGTAGCAATGCGTTCAGGCGATGCCGCTGTAGCCACAACCGAAAACCAAGCATTGCCACGATCACCGTCCAACCAGCAAACAACCAGCCTTGCCACGTCAGGTCGCGAAACGTGACCGGTTGAACCGATGTTGCCGAAGCAACGGACGCAAGACTTGCGGCCGGTTTTGGTTCCTGCTTCGTGGGCATGTCGAGCGGCGGAGCAGGGGAGGGCTCCGCCACAATCGCGGCTAGCTCCACTTGCGCGGGACTGGGCTCGATAGCCGGAAGCCACGATAGGCCCACCGACCAGGTTCCCAGCGGAACGAGTAGCAGCTTGATGGCCACGAGTTGCCAGAGCCAAAAGCGCACCGCGGGCGACGAGCGCCGCAGTGCCCACGCGGCCATGGCGACCAGGATGGCGACGATGGTTGATTGCCACAGGGCTACTCCCACGAGCGAAGCCCAGACTGTTCCGCAGCGGTTCAACGCATCGACGAGCCAAGTCATGACGCGACTCCAGCCTTTGCCGAACGGCAGTTTTGAATGACAGGCGAACGCTTATGTTTTATCATCCGCGGCCATCTTCCGCACAATTGCTTGGAGGGCCGCCAGGTCTTTTGCTGAGAGTTTTTCACTATCGGCCAGGTAATGCACCAGGGGTTCAAGCGATCCGCCGAGCGTGCCCTGGACGAACCGCCGCACGACGTCCGGCAGGACCCGGCCCTCGGTCACCGCGGCTCGATAGCGGACCGGACCTTCGCCCGCCTGGCGCTTGAGCAGCCCCTTGGCTTCCAACCGCTGCAGTGTTTTGAGAACGGTGGTGCGGCCGACGTCTCGCTCGGCGGCAATTTGCTCCCAAACGGCACGTTCGGTGCACGGCTGCTCGTGCCACACGACGCGTAGCACTTGTAGTTCAAGTTCTCCCAGGGAAGGCAATTCCTTGGCCATGATCGAGCGACTCCGTTGACGCCATGTTTACGGCATCTGCCGTACAAGGGCTCATGTTACGGCATTTGCCGTAAGGAGTCAAGCGAATTCCGCCGAGCGGGGCGAATGAGAAACGCGCGCTCGCAAGCCTGCGAGGACCAACACCCGCCAGCCAGCGAAATGCCTACCAGCTGCTGGGCGCGAACGTCATCCCGACGCCGCCCAGGGGGCCGACGTAGAAGCCCATGCCGGCACCGGTGGGCGTGTTGTTCAGCCGCTGGTTGACGTTGGATCCGCCATTGCGATAAGGCGAATAGGAAACCGGCCCGGTGTTCCAATCGCGGACGTAGTTCCGCTGGTTGATGCGATCGGTCTGTAATTGATTGGCCACTTGTTGAGCCTGGCCGCGCTGAAACGCCTCCTGCTCACTGTCCATGGTTTGCCGCTTGGCAATGATCTTTTGGATCTCGGCATTCAATTGCGCCGCGGTCATGGTGGCGATGTTCGGTACGTTCTTGAGCACCTCGGCCCGCTTTTTGTCGGACATCACCGACAAGTATTGAGCCATCCACGCGCGGGCCTCCTTGGCCTGGGGCGTATCCATCACTTGAAATTTGGCTTCCATGTCGGCCAACATGTAGACCAGTTCCTTGGCGTCCATCGCCGCCACGCGGTGATTAAACCCGTCCTTGATTTGCTTGACCTGCTCGGGCGTATAAATTGGCTGGGCCGTAAGCCACTCGTTGAATTCGAACATGGCCCGCCGCCATTGTGGGCTGTTGAGAATTTCCTGCTTCGTGGGCAGCTTCTCTTCGGCGGCCGCCTCGCTTGAGGAGGGGGCCGGCTGAGATTGCGACGTGGGAGCTTCAGCGGCCGCCACCTCGCTGGTCGGCGGGCTCGATTCGGCCACAAGTGCCGTGGGCGTCTTTTGCGCGATTTGCACCGTTTCGGGCTTCGCTTCGGCGGCCTCCGGCCGCGGCGTGGGTGGAGTCGCGGCTTTCGTTGTTTGCGATTTGGGGGCGTCCGCGCTGGCGGGTTCCTTGGGGGATTCGGCTCGCACGCAACTCGACGCAACGGAAAGCGACAATGCAAGTAGCACAAAAGTCATGATCCGCGGCATGATTGTAGTCTCCCGCCGGGCGGCCCGGGCCGCCCTCTGGAATGGTTGTTCGATGAAGGTATTTGTTACTTGCTGCTTTCGACGCGATCGAGCGTCATCTCGAAATCGGGAACGCTATGTCCGTCGGCCGTTGCGCCGATCGATTTCCAGGTGAAGCGATTCGCTCCACTGGGTTGGTAGATGTTCGTTCCCGTCGTGCGGTGTCCGTCGGGGCTCACGCCCGTGGCCTGCACGACCCAGCTATTGCCGTGGCGGGTCCAAACGCCTTCACCGTGTCCGCCGTCGGCGTCGTACATCCAACTCTTGATCTGTCCGTCGAGCGGGTCGATGCCAATGCGTTGCTGCCCGTTGAGCACGGTCTTGCCGCCGTGCGTGACAACTAGTTCGCGGATCAGGTAGGTGTGTTTGTCGTTCCACTTAGCCGAGATTTGAAAGGTCGCCTCCCCGGCCTCCCCTTTCCACTCGCCGACCAGCCAATCGAGAGCCTCGAGATCGTTCGTGGGTGGCGCGACCAAATGTATCTCGCGCAAGCTGGCCAACCGCCAGTTGTCTCCCTGCTTCACCCAGATAGCCGTGAAGCGACCGTGCAGGGGCGAGCTCTCGATCCCGTTGCGTTTGACTTCGACCTTGCCATCTTCGACCGCCACGTCGGGCGTGATGAAACGCAATGCGTTGTCGACTACCTCGATTTTCGCCGTGGGGTCGACATTGACCGCGGCAGAGCGGGCGGCAGTCTCGCGCTGGACGACGTCCTGGGCCGGAGTGGAATTGCCGAACTCGTCGACGATGTCGCCCCCCTCGGCCCACATTTCGAGCATGGCCGCCGCATCACCGCGTTTCAGGGCGTCGGTGTACTGCCGCGAAGCCTCGCGGATGGCTTGCGCCGCTTGCGTGCGGTCGGCCGCTTCGTCAGCGTGGCCCGACTGGCCCGCGGCCGCAAGGCAACACAAAGCGATCATCGTGATCCTGGACAACGGTTGGCAATACATCGAAAACTCCGGTTGGCGCGATTCGTGATCTTACCTGGTAGAGATTGGCTGCCCGGCGGCAAACTCCCCACAAGAATAGAACATGTTGGAGCATGCCGGGGCCGCAAATTCAGTATATCCGGCTGTCGTTGACCAGAGAACTGTCGTTATACTTGCCACTGCCTCGCGAGCTGCCGCCCCCCTCCGTTCTGTGTCCAAAAACCTTGCGGAGAGATTGTCATGAAACGCCGTTACTCGACGCGGTCGACCGTTCTCGTGCTGGCATGCATGTTGTTTGTGGCTGGCCGATGCGCCGTGGCCGACGACAGCCCGACCGCCGATGCGGGCGCGTCCAAGTCCGCGGACAAGCCGGCGCGCACGCTCGGCATTGTGCTCTATCCGCGATTCGAATTGCTCGACGCTTACGGGCCGGCGGAAATCTTTGGCAATCTGGCGGGACGAGTCAAAGTCGTGGCGGTCGCCCAGCAGGCGGGGCCCGTGCCAAGCGCGCAGGGGCTGAAAGGCCTGGCCGACTTTGGTTTCGACGACTGTCCGCCGCTCGACTTGATTCTCGTGCCGGGTGGTTTCGGCACGCTGGCCGAATTGAAAAACGAAGCATTGCTCGACTGGCTCCGCGCACGAGCGAAGTCGGCGGAAATCGTAATGTCGGTTTGCTCGGGTTCGTCGATTCTGGCCCAGGCCGGGCTGCTGGACGGCCGGCGAGCCACTTCGAACAAGCAGTACTTCAGGCTTGCCACGTCACGGGCGGCGAACGTCGAGTGGGTGAAGCAGGCCCGGTGGGTCGACGACGGAAACGTGGTCACGTCGTCCGGCGTTTCGGCAGGCATCGACATGTCGCTGCATGTTGTCGAGCGGTTGTTCGGCAGTGAAATCGCCGAGCGGATCGCCAACGCCACCGAGTACCAGTGGCATCGCAACGCAAATGACGATCCGTTTGCCAGGTTTGCGAAGTAGAACCAGTGCTCAGGGCGCCTCGGGGCCGCGAACACGCGCGCATGCCAAGGGTTGTTGCTGCCACGAGCCGTCTGGGGAAACGAGCCCAGGTCACTTCGTGAACAAGTCCTCGTATCGTCGCTGCATCTCCGCGGGAGAGACGTCTTCGATGTGGTGGCCGATCAACCAACGGTGGCCAAACGGATCGAATACCGAACCGGAGCGCTCGCCGTAGAAGTGATCTTGGGGCTCGCGCTCGACGGTCGCTCCATGCGTGATGGCGGCCTTGATCACCTCGTCTGCGTCGTCGACGTGCAGGTGAATCGAAACCGATGTGCCGCCGATCGACTTCGGGTCGCGTAAGCCTGATTCGGGGAATGCGTCGGCCAGCATTAGCGTAGCATCGCCGAACGTCAATTCGGCATGGCCGATCCGGCCGCTCGGCTCCGTGAGCCGGAACTTTTCCTTGGCACCGAATGCATGCTGGTAGAATTCAATGGCTGCGGCCGCTCCGTCGACGATCAGGTACGCAAAAAGCTCGTGAATGCTCATGGGATTTCTCCGGGTGGCGAGTCAATACGCCTGAATGTACCCGCGACGAACGGGTTGAGTCTTGAATGAAATTGAACCTACCGTCCACGGCGGGCGGCGATCGGAACATGGTTTGTCGATATCGGCCCCGCGGCACGATATTCGGTCGGCGTAATTCCGGCGATCTGCCGGAACTCACGAGTGAAATGCGGCTGGTCGCTATAGCCGGCCTCGACAGCCAAAGAAGCCAACGACATTGTTGGAGCCGCGGCCAGGCGCCGCGTTGCTCGCTGAAATCGCCTTACCCGGCAATAGCGTTTCGGCGTTAGGCCTACTTCGCGTTGAAACAGGGTAAGAAAACGCCGATGACTATAGCCCGACGACTTGGCTACTTTCCCAATATCGGCGCCAGTGGCAAATGCGTTGAGGGCCTGAGCGACTGCCGGGTGCAACGCTCGCGCGCATGTGAGACGTTCGATCAAAAGGCTTTCGAGGATGTTCAATCGCCCTTCAAGCGATCGAGCCTCCAACAACTGCGCGTGCAGTCGAGCTGCCGACCGGCCCCACAGGTCTTCGAGCGGGGTATGGCGACCCGCGAGTTCCGCGGCGGTCGCTCCGAACAGCGCCTCGGCGGCGCCGGGGCGTAACTGGACGCCCACCGTCCGCGCAAACTCTGTTCGATCGCGAATGTAGGCGGTATCGCGAGCACCGCAGACAACCGCAAATCCCAACGCATGACCGGCGTGGTCGTCCGCATCATCGAACAGTCGCACAGGCTCAGCAGCAAGCCGCACGGCCAGATGCATCAGGCCGGTCGGCAGGTTCCGCTCGCGATCCGCCCCGCTGGTTGGAAATGAAGTTGGAACCTCGCTCGCCCAAAGCGTTTCTACGAACGGGCATAGACTGGCATGTGGTGGGCGAATGAGCGACATTGCATCCCTGTGTTTGAAATGCCCCGGCGAAGTTGGGACCTCGATTCTGGCGACTTCCCTAGCCGCGGCCCAAGAATGGATACGACGTGCATCGTGTCACTTCGTTGCCGCCTTTCCGGTGGGTCGCGCATCAAGGCCCTTTATGCCGCGGACGACGGCGGTCAACTCGGCGAGTTGTTGGCTGTCGTAATCAAACAGCACGCGCGCTACCTGCATGGCCGAAAGCTTTTTTAGGCTGCTGGTGCTTTCCAGCGCGGGCGTGCCGAAAACGGTGAACTCGCGTTGGCTGCCGTTGTCGACGGCAATCACGATGTCGGCCGCCCCCAGCGCCGCGCGGCCATGAGAAGTTAGTCGCGGCAGAATAGAATCGATCGTCACGGATGTCATGTGCATCTGACCGCCCTCCAGATGCTCGACCAGATTCACACCGCCAAGCAGCAAGTCCGGCCCGAGCTCTCCTGGTGTTCACCAGTATTATAACCGCACGAGGTTCCTTGCGCGCGGTACGCGCATGTTGATCCAACCGTGGCGGACGACTGGGCGAAGATAACTTCGCGGGCGAGCGGACCTCTCGAGGGGAACGACCGTGGAGCAGCGGTCTGTGGTCAACCAACTGGGGGGACCGGTGTCAACACACGCGGCGACAGCCAAAACAGCCGTCGCCGTGCCGCACACTTCAGAATCAGCGAGGGTGAAGGGACTTGAACCCTCGGCCTCTAGCGTGACAGGCTGCGAGTCACAAGTCCTAAGTCCCGCTGCTAGAGGACTTACCTCAACCAGTTTCCCCGCTTGCACCGCGGCTTGCACCAGCGGTGCGAAAGCTGAAGAGATCGAGCTTCGCCAATCTGGCGGAGCTTCGCATCCGCAGATCGCCGGCGTTCTGAAGGCACTCATGACGCTAGCCGAAAAGTTGCAAGCGCTCTCGTCGAATGACCGCGATTGGCTAGTTCTTTTGCTGGACGCGGCACGGCAGGGCTCCTCTTTAGACCCAATGAACGCCCGCCAAGGGACGGTCGCGCATTTAAACCCAAACGATTCCGCATAAAAAGGAGAAACAAGACCATGGGTGGCCCCGGCAGCGGAAAGCGACCTGAAAGAGTCCGTCGACCGTCGACGGATGACTGTCTGAGTCTCGACGTGAATCAACTCGCCAGAGACCGGATACTGATTCCGGGTTGGCGCGGACTGCTTCGCTGGAAGAGTCCCTGGTTTGACGAATTATTAGCCAGCATTTGGTGCGCAACGACACTCGACATCCACGGCAATCTGACTCTCCGACTGAATTACGCGCTCGAAAACAACCTCGTGATTCAAGCATCGATCCGTATTCTGTATAGCCGGCCTCATTTCGGAGGCGTGCGACATTGGTTCAGATGTCCCGGACAGAATGCTGGCGCTTGCTGTTCGCGGCGTGCCGCGAAGCTCTACCTCCGAGGATCCTATTTCCTGTGCAGGCAATGTCAGGATTTACGGTACCGATCGCGATCACCGTAGGCGTACCGCATGGCCCGCAAGTGTGCTGCATGACTGAACTCGAGATGAATGCTTTCCAATAAACTCAGGAGTTTCAAAATGGGAAGGAATGTTCGACATCCGTACTCGCCGGAGCAAATTGCCAAAATGACCAAACCCTTAGTGAAGGCGGTTGAACGAATCTCGCGCCAAGAGGAAGTCATGCGCAGAGCACAAGTTGAGAGCGTGCTTATTGGAGATGCAATGATTCGGAGAAGCTATCACCGGATTTTGCGATTTGCCGCAGCTCTCGAGCGAGCGATCGAAAAATCGTCCGGTCGACAGAGTCCCGCTCCCTGGGACGAGGTCGATCATTTCAGCGACCCAAACGGTTGAAAATCCTCCATTTCCAAATACGAGGTCACCATGCACCTTTGCTGTAAATTCGCTGCTTCGATTGCCAGGACTTCGAGCGATGATTACATCCGAGATGTCTGCATACACGTTTTGGAATATGACGAGTCAGGGGCCGAGGAGTTTCTGCTCGGACGAATCGAATGCCAGCAAATTCTGTGGTCTGAAATTGAACTAGACGGACAGAACGCCTACGTCGTGTGTGACGAGTTGTCGGGAGACCTCGAAGCCATCCACGCCCACTTGATGGACCGACACGGAACCTTGCGAGATGAGTTCCAGGCCGATGCCCACATTGATGACGTGGTGGTGCTCGAGCGGATGGTGCTCCACCCAGACATCCTCGACTGCAGCCAGCACCTCCTAGAGGCTGCCCTGAACCTCTTTGGAATCTCAGTCTTGGTAATATCCTGGCGGGAGGTGCCTCTGCTCTCGGAAAAAGAGCTTGCAGAACTGGGTTTCAGAAAAGCGGCCGCCACTAATCTAATCTACCGACACTCGGCATTGCGGAGAAGCTACGAGGGGCGGTACCCCAGGGGCTACGAAATCCTCGTAGAAGGAACAATAGACCACGAAGACTGGGTGCTCACCGAATTGACAAAAGGGCAGTGAGCACGCAGCCGCGCGAGCGAAACCGTCGTGCCAAGAGCGGAACTAATCGTCATCTACGCCACACCAGCTAGGTGCTGGGTTCTTTGAAACTTCCGAGACCAACAAAACGGCGTAAGGTAGTCGAGTCTGTCCGCAGGGTCGTAGGGCGTGAGCAAGCGTCGGAGCGTCGCGCTTTCGGTCTCGTCAAGTCACGCCGCTGCTTCAGCAGGAGCAGCGGCAAGTGAACAATAAGCCGATAAAAACGCCCGTGGCGACTGGAGGGTGCCAAACTACCGAAGCGGCAGCCAAAACACTGACGGCGAAGGCTGAATGGCGGATCGTGCGTTCGGCTTCGGACTGTCCATCGAGACTATGTTCAGAGCTACGACTTCGTGTTGGCCCGAAGGCAAGATACTCCGGCCGCGCGCGTGTTGACGATCCTCGACGAGTGCACCCGAGAATGCCCGGCAATCGACATGGGTAACCGTCACACGAACCACATCTTGACGCACCTGCTAGCCTGAGGTTTTCGATCCCCTACCTTGGGAGCGCGAACGATGGTTAAGCGTCAACGTCGGAACCGGGCCGAGTCTTCGGTACTTGTTCCTGGGGAGCGACAATGGGGGCACCGTTGCGGCGGTTCTCCACAGCCTCCTGGCCAGTGCTAAGGCGAATCAGGTCGAGCCGTTTGCTTACGTGCGCGACCTGCTCGTCCAGTTGTCAGGACATACGCCGCCCGCGGCTGCGGCGCTACTTCCTGACGCTTGGCTGACGGCGCACCCCGCAGCGCGTCGGTCCTGGTCGAGGTAGCGGGGCTGCCAGGTGCTACAGAATCGAAAACCGCCGATTTGACGGCGATGCGGGACTTTGAATACCGAGATGAGTTCTCAGGGCGCGTTGCCCGAAGATTTGTAGATAACACGACTTGCGGCGACGAACACCGAAAAACGAACGTTTTTTTCCACTGCTTGATTCAGCAATGTGCCGAGCCGGCTATCCTGAATCAGTGGTGCAATTGGGCAGAATGCAACCGAACGCTCGGCGCCCCATGACACGCCCTCCTTGTGCATCCCCAACGCTTAGCGCTTCTAAACTAGGCCAAACCAAACCGAAGAACACGGGGTCAAATCATCGACCTCCCATCCGCCATGCCGCCGCAGAGCCGGTCGCATCCTGGCAAGCAGCCGGCGCTGCCGCATTCGAGATAGGGCCCATCGTCCACCTCCAGGCGATGAAACGTCTCAGGCGACGGGCGGATTTACCTGGCGGAGTTGATCCGGCTGAATCCATCGGCGCTCCAAGTTTCGCTGCCGACTCCATGATGGACAAAGAATAGCCCCTCGGGATCGTACTTCTTCTTCACGGCGGCCAGCCGGGCATAGTTTGACCCCCAGAACGCTTGTGGCCAATCGGATTCGAAATAGTCGCTTTCCGAGACGTAGGAGCCCGGTTTGTCGACGACTTTAAGCAGCTCGTCCATCGATCGACTGACCGCCGCGGCAACGTAGTGGGCAACGGTCGTATTCGGTTCGTGCCCCTTAATTCCCGCGAATGCAGGCGGTCCGCCCCCTGCACAGATGGCCAGCGCAAACGCGTCCAACACGATGGGATTCGTCGCCGTGTCCTTGGCGGCCGTAATCTCTTCAGCGGGAGCCCCGGCCAGCCCTTTGTTGAAATGCAGCGACATGCGCGAGTGCCGCGTGCTCTTGAATAGCGCATCGACCAGACGCGGTTGCCGGCTTTCCTCCAACAAGGAGACGGGCAGCCAGGCGGAGCGATAGCCGTAGAGGACTTGCCCCGCCTCGCCGCGATTGCCGGCCCAAAAGAAATTGCCGGCGGGGGCGCCGAGACGATCATCCATCGCTACCGCCTCGGGCGCAAACTTCTTGAGGATTTCAGCATTCCAGAAAATCCGCGCCGGACCAGCGACAAATTTCAGTGGCGCCGCGAACTTGAAGTCGTGTGGCGACTCGCTCAACCACTGGCTCAACGGCTTCCACGCCTCTTCGGCCTGGCGTTGGTTCAAGCCCTGAAATCCCATCTTGATCTCGAATCGGTTGCCGGGCCCGAACTGCATCTGCTCGCCCCAGTGTGGGTTCAGAAGTCGGTCCGCATACAGGCGAATAGCGCGGGTAATGAGTTCGCGGAAGGCATCGTCGGACGAGGCCCTGATTGTGGCCGAGGCTGCTCCGAAGGATTGCGGCAGCGCGCGCGTCCGCAGCGTGAGACGCGTGACGACTCCGAGGCTTCCACCGCCGCCCCCCTTGAGGCCCCAAAATAAATCGGGATTCGTGCGCGCATTGGCGATCCGCACGACGCCGTCGGCCGTCACCACCTCGGCCTCAAGCAGCCCGGCCGCGGCCGTGCCGAACCCTTTTGAGAAGCTGCCGAAGCCGCCGCTTTGCACCAGTCCGGCCACGCCGACCGTCGTGCACCCCCCGCCCTGCACGTATCGGCCGCCGCGCGTCGTGACGGCGTCGTAGGCCTGGAGCCAAATGGTACCGGCACCGACCGACACGGCCGGCTGTGGAGCCTGCCGCGCCTTCACACCCTTGGCCGACAAACGCATCGTGCATCTCGATCGCGTTCATCTTCCGCGTCCAGATCAGTAACGAATCGGGCGCACACGACGTTCCCTGGTAGCTATGACCGCCCCCTTTGACGACCAGACGCAGTTTATTTTCCCGGGCGAAATTGACCGCCGCGACAATATCGCCGGCTGTTTCGGCCGCCACTGCGTAAACGCTGGGCTCCGACGTCCACGCGTCGACCCAACCGGAGGTTTGCGTCAGGCCAGGATTGTCTCCGATGTAAAAAGGATTTCGCAGCGACTTGAAGAACTCTTTGCACTCGGGGCTGTCGGGCACCTCGCCGCAGACAGTCATGGGGGACTCAATCTTGATCAACCGTCCTTCGACCAGCTGACTGAGCCTTTCCCATTTCTCCTGCGATGGCCACTCGGCATCGCCCGGTCGAACGCGCGAAAACGTCGAGTCCGCGCCGCCCGGTTCGGCGCCCGTCGCCGCCTGCAGCCAACCCGTGCTGCTGACAAAGGGAGCCGCTACGGCTGCTTTCAGCAATTGTCTTCGTTTCATGGAGAAGATTCCTCGCCCGAACGGATTTCGCTCGCGGGATACTCGTCGGGGTCACAAAGTCGCTCGGCATCGAACCCCGTAAATCCGTGGAAATGGCAGTTGATTCTTGGGAATACTGAAGAAACCACCCTTTGATGACGCTCGGGACCTGCGTCAGAACGTCTCGGTTCTGCGTTGATTGTTGCGGCGAGCCGCGGCCGAAAGCAGGCCAAGTGCTATGGCTCACTAACATCGAACTTCTGAATGCGGTGATTGTAGGCATCCACGACGTACAGATGGCCACGACTGTCGATCGCCAGCCCGTGGGGGGCCAGGAACTGGCCCGGTTCGCTTCCCTGTTGTTCGCCGAAGCCGCGCAGGTAGCGGCCGTCGCTGGTGAATTGCTGAACCCGGCCGCCGGCGGCACTGATCCACAGGCGGTCGTTGCGGTCGCAACAGACGGCGATTGGTCCGTGCATGCTTTTTAGCGGTTCAAATTCGCGGCCGAAGCTGCCGGGCCGGTCTTCGAGATCACCGAAGGCCAAGAGAAAGGCACCTTCGGCCGTGAATTTCTGCACACGGCCGTCCATGGCTTCGGTCGTGTAGACGTTGCCCTTACTGTCGAGAGCAACGAAATCGGGGCCTCCGGCGCGTGACTTGACGTTGGTATTGCCGCCAAACTCCCCAGGCTTCGTTCCGTGCCTTCCCCAAGTGACCAGAAACCGGCCATTGGGATCGAGGACTTGGATGCGGTGATTGGTTTGATCGGCCACATACACGCGGCCGTCTGGCGCGATCACTAGCCCGCCCGGATAGTTGAATTCACCCGGTCCGGTGCCCGTTTTGCCCCACTCGTGAAGCAACTTGCCGGCGGAACTGTAGACCGTGAGACGGTCGGGGTTGACTTCTTTGCTCCCGACCGCAGTTGGAAAATGGCTGAGATAGATGTTTCCCGCCTTGTCCAGCGCGATGCCGCCAGGGCGAGGCAGGACGGCAAAGTGACCCAAGAGCTTGCCCCCGCGGTCGAATCTCTGCACGCGATTGTTGTAATGGTCCGTGATCAGGATTTCGTCGGCCGGATTGATGGCGATCCCAATTGGGAAATGGAACTCACCGGGCTCTGTTCCTTCTTTTCCCCAGGTTAGGAGGAAACGAGCCGCCGGAAGCTCTGGCTCGGCAGCGCGCGAATGGGACGACTGGTTGGTGACGAGGCCGAACAGGAGCACCACAGCCGCCAATCGGGCGACCTGTCTTCGTCGGCAGGCGAGCCTGCGGCGCGCGGCGCCCCTGCTCTTAGTCAACGCAGGGAGCAATGAAATTGGTGTCGCCATCGGCCTTAACCTCGCGCTCAGAAGTCGGGAACCATGCGGCGGCCCAACGCCACACCTCCCGGCACGTGTCATTGCGTACGTCCAATCCTCGAACGAGTATTATCAACCGACCACTTCCGCCAAGTCCAATCAAGCCAATCGTTTTCGCGGACTCCGAGAAAAGCACGGTTTTCCAGGGCAGACTGACGCGGTTGCGGCGACGCACGAAGTAGCCGCTGGCCGACGTGCACTCCAGGCCGGTAGAATCGACGGCCGACGAAGCAACCCGTCGACGCTGACCGTAGTGCATGCGAATCGTGCTTTCCAGCACTCGACGGGTCGGCTCGTAAGCCAGCAAATGCTGACTCGCCTTTTGCAGCGTCGTAAAGTGCGGCACGCTCTTGAGCCTGAGCAACTCGCACAGCTCCGGATGATTAAGGTGGACCCCAACTGTTGGACAGTTTTGGGGCTTGGATAAGATGTAGGTCGCCGGGTCTGGCGGCCCGTGAGACCTCTCACGGGTCTCGCGCGGCCGCGACGGCTGACGACGGTTTGGGTTCCGTTTGATTCTCCTCTTTAACCCTGCCTCAACAGGGATTTGAGCGCCGAACGTTTCGCGCTGTTTTCTGCCCGTACAACTCGGCCGGCGTGCGGTAGCCGAGGGCCTGGTGGATTCGTCGCTGGCAGTAGAACTCGAAGTAGCGGGCCAGCGATTGCTCCGCCTCCCAACCATCGGCGTAGTCCCGCAGGTACACCTCCTCGTACTTCACGCTCCGCCACAGCCGTTCGATGAACACGTTGTCGAGCGCCCGACCGCGACCGTCCATCGAGATCGCCACGCCACACTTCTCCAATCGGCCCGTGAAGGCCGCCGCCGTGAACTGGCTTCCTTGATCGCTGTTGAAAATCTCCGGGCCTTGGTGGCCAGTGCCTCGTCGAGTGCTTCCAGGCAAAATCTTCCTTCGAGCGTGTTCGACAACCGCCAGGCCAACACGTAGCGACTGAACCAGTCCATCACCGCCGTCAGATACAAAAAGCCGTGGCGCAACGGAATGTACGTGATGTCGCTGGCCCACACCTGGTCGGGCCGCGTAATCTCCAGATTCCGCAGCAAATACGGGTAAATCTTGTGTCCGGCGGCCGGGCGCGTGGTGCGTCGCTTGACGCCCACCGCCTCCAAACCCATCAACCGCATCAGTCGCTGAGCATGCTTGCGATTGATGCCAAGCTCGATCGCCATCTTGCGGCTGCCGTAAAACGGCGTTTGCAAATACTGCTCGTCGATCCGCTTCATCAGCGCCAGGTTCTCGGCCGTCTCGCCGCTCGGCACGTAATACCGGGTGCTGCGCGGCAGGCCGACCAGCTCGCACTGTCGGGCGATACTCAACGGGGCGTGATGGGTGTCGATGCATCTTCGCTTGGCCTCAGGCGAGCTCGGCAGATTTTTTTTTCAACCACTCGACCTCCATCTTCAAGCGGCCGATCTGCTCGTAAAGTTCCTGCTCGCCCGCCGACTGCTCGTCGCGTCGCGCGCGGCCGTCCTCGAACAGTCCGGCCGCCTGCTCCAAGAGCTGCTTCTTCCAGGCCGTGATCTGGCTGGCATGCACACCAAACTCGCTAGCCAACTGGGCCGTCGTTTTGTCGCCCCGGACCGCCGCCAACGCCACCTTGGCCTTGAACGCCGCTCCAAACACCCGCCGCTTCCGCGTCATGCTGGCACACTCCTGATTCGGTCGTCTCCGCACCCGGAAACCACACCTTATCAGCGCGCCCAGTTTTTGGGGTCCACCTCAGATCGGTCAGATGCGCAACCACGCCGCGATAGTCGGTCCGCAGGAAGTTCTTCAGCACCAGGCAAGCGAACAATTGATGCTGCGTAAACTTCTTCGGGCTGTTGGGATGCGTGTAGAACGGCAGTACCCGCTGAGCGGCCACAAGCGCCGCCCGCGCCACCGCCTTCGGAGATTTGCTGGTGCGTGCCACAAACCCATTACGCACCCAACCGAGCTAGCAGCTCAAGACAGCAGAGCAGTTTTCTTCAGAGCCGCTGCAAGTCCTTTTCAATACGGTCCACGGCGTCTTTAGGCGCATAGCGGCGAAGCACGTTACCGTGCCGGTCGATCAGGAACTTCGTGAAGTTCCACTTGATTGCCTTCGTGAACAAAATGCCTCGGCGAGAGGATTTCAAGTATTTGTAGAGCGGGTGCGTTGAGACTCCGTTGACTTTGATTTTGGCGAACATCGGAAACGTGACATCATAGTTCAACGAGCAAAAGTTCTTGATCTCTGCTTCGTTCTCTGGTTCCTGATGAGCGAATTGGTCGCAGGGAAATCCCAGAATGGCGAAACCTTGAGACTTATACTTTCGGTAGATCGCCTCAAGGTCGGCATACTGCGGTGTGAACCCACATCGGCTCGCCACGTTGACGATTAGCAGCACCTGTCCCCGATAAGCGTCCAGTCGCTGCTTTCCACCCTCGATGGTTGTGACCTCGAAGTCGTAGAGGTTTGGCATGAGCGGCTCCGGGGAAGTGATCGCCAAGACTTGTTATAATAAAGTCGAAATGAAGGTGCCCTCAAGCTCAAATGCTCGGTAGCGAAAATGGACTGGATGACCTGGTACAACACGCTGGAGAAGCCAGGATGGACGCCTGCACCTTCGACCATCGGGCTGATCTGGAACATTCTCTATCCCATCATCCTCGTCACGTTCGGTTTCGTTTTCGTGCAGGCGCTTCGGGGCAAACTTCCGTGGCTGGTTGCCTTGCCATTCGGCATCAACCTCGTGGCGAATCTGATCTTCACGCCCATTGAGTTTGGGATGCGCAATCTGCCGTTGGCGACTGTGGACATCCTGATCGTGTGGGGCACAATCATCTGGTTGGCGGCTGCGATCTGGCGGCGGTATCGCTGGGTGGCTGTTGCCCAGGTGCCCTACTTCGTCTGGGTCTCCCTGGCTACGACCTTGCAGATTTCGATCACCTGGATGAATTGGGGGCGGTAACCGCCAAAACAGAACAATATCAAGAAGTACAACAAAAGAGGAGGAAGTACTCTCAGTGTTCCCACCTCCCTTGGAGAACAACGAATGGCAACCTTCATCAGCACGATCAAGTTTACCGAAAAAGGCGTTCAGGGCATTAACAAATCACCCAAGCGGGCGGCTGCATTCCAAGCAGCGGCAAAAAAGATGGGCGTCACGGTCAAGGAAATCTATTGGACCCTGGGCTACTTCGATGGCGTAATCATCTTCGATGCACCGGACGACAAGACGGCAACTGCCGCCATGCTGCACCTGTCGTCTCAAGGGAATGTTCACGCGACGACCAGCCGTGCATTTGACTCAAGCGAAATGGAGAAGGTCGTCGGTATCCTGCGGAAGAAGTGAGCAAGCAAGCAAATCGTGGCGACTGGAGGCTCAGCTATTCACAAGCCGCATCGATGATTCGGATCATCGCACTCTCGACCTGATTCGCCACCGGTTGAAGCTCGGGGCCATTGAACATCGGTCGAATTGAGAAATTAACGATCAGTTACTGGCTGTATTGTCTGCTAGCAGCTAGTCTTCCTCATGCGACCGTACCGCCTTCTCCGATTACTCAATATGGAGATTCTCGGCAGAAACTCCAAACCATTGGCCCGCTCGATCAGATTGCAGGATCGAGCGGGCTTTTTGGTTCAAGATGAGCTGTGGACCAACATCACAAGGAATTACCGATGAATCTTCTGCCTTGGGAGGCCACGATCCAACAGATCGTCTCGGAATCGAACATGGAAAGCAGGGAATCAGGCAAGAACAAAGTCCTGACGGTTTGGCGGAGCAAGCTGGAAAAGGAACCAAGTTCGTTGCTTCCCTTCCAAATTGACGAGATTGTTCGAGAAGTCAGGAACAGGTTGATGGCGGTTGGTTCTTAGGGTTCGATTCAGGTATTACCACCAAGCGGGTCGTCGAGCATGAGAGCCTTGACCATTCCTCAACCGCACGCCGAAGCGATCATGCGAGGAAAAAAGCTCATCGACCACCGATCCGGCCCAACCACTGTCCGAGGCCGAATCTACATCTACGCCAATTGCCGGTTCAGAATTGCCAATTCGAGAAATTGGCGCGCATCCCCGCGAACCCTATCGGCGAAGGTGAACTACTTCAGGCGGCGTGACGATGGCTCTTGAGCAACCGGCCCAGCCGAGACTCGCATTCAAGCTGCTCCACGCTCTCAATCAGTGGCGGCCGGTCGGAATCGTCCGCGCCAATCAGCCGATTGCCAATTCCTTGATCCAGAAACTTTTCTCGAAATCGCTCTTGCGCGTATTGGCTTGAAGAGGATTTTTTACGGGGAGCTTGGCTCCGAAAGGCCCGTCTTCGAAAAGCCCGGTCGGCCCGCATACATCAGCCGTCGGTTCCGGGACATTATGCGAAGTCTTTTTTTGACAGGGAAGGACGTTGTACGATAATTGAGGTGAGATCCTACCAGATGTGCGTATCGCAGAGGGTCGCTCATGAGAACCTCAGTTGTGGCCGCGACTTGTGCGGCAATGTTGGCCGCGATGTCGTTAGAGAACCTTGCGGTTGCCGAAAACTTGGTTCTAAACGGTGGATTTGAAGAAATCTGGCCGGCCCCTGGTGAGCCGTTTGCCGATTGGACCGTGCAGTGGGGTTTCACTACGAATCTTTTGCCCATATGGCTTCCGCACTCCGGGGAGTTGGCAGCCGGGTTTTCAGCCATATACCATGCCGACGACACCCTCCTACAAACCATACCCACCACGCCGGGCAGCCAATACCAATTCGATTTCTGGTTGATCAACGAACCTTGGGAGCCCCCTGACAATGACTTCACAGTCGCGTGGAACGGCGTGGCCGTTCTCACCTTGGTGAACGCATCGGGCTTTCCGTATACCCATTACACTTACACGCTGCTGGCTACCGAGGCCCAGACCGAGTTGCGATTCGTGGGAGCGAACTGGTCGGGAACATTCGCTTTGGATGATGTGAGCGTCACCTTAATTCCAGAGCCGTCGACGCTCGTCCTGGCGGGGCTCGGCATTTTCGCTCTGGCGGGATTTGCACAACGGCGGCCATATTCCCTGCGCGGCTGATGAGCAAAAATAGTGCACGCGAAATTAGACAAGCCCAGCTCTGGACAAATATATTGCCACAGCCAGTCCGGCTATTAGCGAGCGTAGTGGTGCTGCTTTTCGATCCATTGGTGTCGGCAGAATAGTAGCGTGCTTCATGCGGCGAGACGGTAGGTTTTGAGCAGCCAGCCGGGCCGAGACTGACTCCGAAACTTTTCGCACCTCAGCCGGTCGCTGCAATATGCGCCTTCGGAAAGGGTTCCCTACGGGGAGGCGTTATAGCACTGCGAAGCGATTCTCGGCTTACCCGCGAATGCGTCGCCCGCGCCGCAAGCGAGCCAGCGGCAGCAACGCCGCGGCCGAACCGAACAGAGCGAGCGTCCCCGGCTCGGGAACCGCCACGGCGACGGTCCAGGGGGAGGAACCGAGATCGTTGGCCGGGTTCTGGCTGAAGTAAATCACCGGTCCGCTGTTCGTCGTGTAGCGACCAAAGTAGGAGTTAAGATCGGGTCGCCAATACATCTCTTCCGATGCGCAACTGTGCTGGCGCCGAGCGAGAGGTACCCACCGAGCTGAATCGAAGTCGCATCAAAGGTAATCGTACCCGAGCCCAGGTAGTAGGACAGTGGACCGGAACCGGTGTAGCTAACCGACGCCGTTGTCGCGCCTCCCGGCGCCAGCGACTCGAGCGTGATCGCGTACGACAACGTGACGTTGATCGGGTTCGCCGGCGAACCAGAGGCTGCTCCGGCGGTATACGAGCCGAGAGGGTCGGCGCTCGATGCCGTGATGGTACCCAAAACTCGGTCCTGATTGCCGGGGTTAACCACATCAGCTTCGGCTGCCGGATAGTCGACGACACTATAGGTGATCGTTTCTCCGAGCGCTACGAAAGGGTTGAGCACGGCGGCCCAAACCGCGCATAAGGGAATCGCCAACTGGGTCAAGCGACCGAGCACGGGTGCCTTTGACATGGGATGTCCTCAACCGAATTGTGGTTTTACTTCATGAGCTGCTTTTTACTACGCGTTCAAGTTCCGCCTACCAGGACAAACGATATGACAGTAGGCAGGCGATCTGGCTGGCGTCAACGGTCGCGCAGTTCCTTACGAATAATTCATCCTTGGAGTGTAGAGACACCGCGCGCGCTGCAATCAGGTTCGCATTAAGAATGCATTAAGCCGACATGTCCCAGATGGGCTCAGCCTGGAAACGATCCGGGCTCGGACTGGCCACGATCGTAGCAACGCGCCCCCTGCGTCTATCGTGTAGTCAAGCCACTGGATACAAAGGCATCCTGACGCCGCTACAGAAACGGTCGTGGGGAGCAACCGACTTCCGAGTTGCTGATCCTGATGGCTACTACCTGCGGATCACCTCACGGTGAGACAGGCCCAATTCTGTTGCCATCAACTAGCCTTGCGATTGAGGTCGCCAAATGCCCGTCACGCCGCACGTTGAAAAACACTTCACTGCATCCGAAACCGTCCGAGATGTTGTCATCGGCATGGCAGACGGTTTGACGGTCCCATTCGCTCTGGCGGCAGGATTGTCTGGTGCCGTGGATGCCAGCAGCGTCATCATCACCGCAGGCCTTGCGGAAGTGGCGGCGGGAGCCATTGCGATGGGGCTAGGTGGTTATCTCGCTGCCAGGACTGATGCCGAGCATTACGCTACGGAACGAGCCACAGAGCTTCGGGAGACGGAGGAGATGCCCGACAAGGAAGCCGAGGAGGTCGCTTTGATTTTTCGATCCTTTGGACTTCCCGAGGTAACGGTGCAAGACGTGGTTGGTGCAATTAGTAGCGACCAAAATCGATGGGTCGATTTTATGATGCGGTTTGAATTGGGACTTGAGGAACCCGACCCCAAGCGGGCACGTTTCAGCGCCTTAACGATTGCAATCTCGTATATCGTCGGTGGGCTAGTTCCCTTGGCTCCCTACTTCTTCATGCCTTCAGTCCATCAGGCGTTGATCGTGTCGATCTTCGTTACTCTGATCGCTCTGGGCGTATTCGGCTACGTGAAGGGGCGCTTTACTGTCAAGAAGCCGCTAAGAAGTGCGTGGCAAACGATGGCGGTCGGCGGACTAGCGGCGGCGGCGGCGTTCACGCTGGCCAAGCTATTGGGATGAACTGGCGATCTCTATGGTGAGGGATCGTTTTTGCGGCAGTTTTGGATTTGGTCCTCCATGTGTGTTAGACTGCGCCTCGCCTGATTCGTCCCTGTTCTTCTTTCGAAGGGAGCTACCAATGCTTCGCTGGGCAATCATATTCTTGGTTGTTGCCCTGTTGGCCGGAGTGTTCGGCTTATGGGGGCTAGAAGGCATTGCGATGCAAATCGCCAGGATTCTGTTCTTTGTGTTCATCGTGCTGTTTATCGTCTCGTTAGTCATGGGGCGGCGGTCGTCCATATAATGGCGACACGACGGCTCGCCCCTTCGAAGTCCCGGCCAGAGAAAACCAGCTTCACACTGGTCGCAATCGGCGTCTTCAAGCTTGTCAAAAGCACCCTCTTGCTTGCTCTCGGGATTGCACTGGTCCACTGGCGACATCAAGACTTGAGCAAAGTCGCCTCGTTTTGGATCGATACTCTGGTAATGAGTCGCCCATATATTGACAGCATCATTTCGAAATTGGATTGAGCAACCGTTTTTCTGTAAAAGCTTCGGGAGCTTGTTTGGGGTGGGCTAGTTGGTTTCCAGGTTGAGGTAGATTTTTCCGGTTTCCCAGTCTTCGCTGGTTTCTTGGAGGATGGCGGTGACGAGCCGCAGGAGCGAGGCCTCGTTGGGGAACAGCGTGGCGACGCGGGTGCGGCGTTTGATTTCTTCGTTGAGGCGCTCCAGCGGATTGCTCGTGCGCAGCCGGCGGCGATGTTCGGCCGGCAAGGCGAACACGGTCAGTCCTTCGGGCACATTGGCTTCCAGCCAGGTGGCCAGCTTCGGCGCGGTGGTCTGGTACTTCTGAACCAGCACGTCCAGTTGCCGCTCGGCCTCGCCGCGATCGGGCGCGTCCCACACGCCGCGCAGATCGCGAGCCACCTCGCGCCGCATCGGCAGTTTCGGCACGTAGTGCAGCGCGTTTTGCATCAGGTGGAACTGGCAGCGTTGCCAAGGGACGCTGGGGAAGCAAGCCCGGCGTGCCTGGCCCAGCCCGGCGTGATCGTCGCTGGTGATCAGCCGCACGCCGTGCAGACCGCGGTCGATGAGCGAGGAGAGGAACGAACGCCAGTGCACCTCGGCCTCGGAGAGCGAGACGCTGACTCCCAGGATCGAACGCCGGCCATCGGGCGTGACACCGATCGCGATCAGCACCGCGCAATCGACGACGCTGCCGCCGTGGCGAACTTTTTCGTAACGGGCATCGAGGATCAGGTACGGCGTCGCGCCCAGCGGCCGCTTGCGCCAAATCTCCAGCTCGGCATCGAGCTGCTCGGCCGCCCGGCTGACCTGCATGCTGGAGACCTCACAGCCGCGCAGATCGCGGGTGATCTCGGCCACCTTGCGGGTGGAGACGCCTTGCACGTACATCTCGGCCAGGGCCAGCTTCAAGGCCCGTTCGCTGCGTTCGCCGCGTTCGAGCGCCGACGGGTAGAACTCGACGCCACGGGTTTGGGGCACCTGCAAGTGTAACTTGCCGAGACGGCTGGTGATGGTCTTGGGCTTGAAGCCGTTGGCATAACCGAGTCGCGTTTCGGTGCGTTCATAAGGGGAGGCGCCCAGCACCGCGGAGCGTTCGAGCTTCATCGCTTCGTTGAACAGGGTTTCGAGTGCCTGAGCCATGCCTTCGAATCCGTGCTCGGCCAGGAGGTGGACAACTTCGTCACGGGCGTTAGATTGATCGTGGTGGGCCATGGGGGCGAACTCCTTTCGTTTTGCGTAGAGAACAAAATCAAAAGGAAACCACCTTGGCCCACCCCTTTCAAGCTCGTCGCCGCGTGTGAGGCCTGGCTCCGCTTCGGCTCGCTGACGCTCGCCTTCGCTCCGCCAAGCCTCACACGCGAATTCCTTGAGTGCTGTTTACAGAAGAAACGTTACA
>CAVTBU010000001.1:0-81123 GCA_963733035.1 Pirellulales bacterium | reverse complement strand
GAGCCCTCAACCTACGCCCTCGCCGCGCTCGGCCTCTTGGCCCTCGTGTTCGCTCGCCGATTTGGCAAAAGATAGACCCGCTCAAAGCTCGTTACGCTGTGCCGGCAAAAATGCCCGCCGCCGACAGCCAATCACGATTGCTTGCGTTCTCGCGTAGCTGGAAAATGCTCGAGCGCACGCCAGATCGACGTTTTTCGAAACACCCGGCCACCGCGTTTATATTTGGGTGTGGCGACCGGTCGATCGTCGATGGGCCGATTGTCTCGCTAGCACCGGCTGCCTGGAATGCGGCTAGCAGGCTGCTACGCCAGGTGCAAGGTGGTTAGCGCCCGGCGCACCGCCCGTTTGGCTCCCCGGTACCACGCGAATTTCGTCGCCTGGTCGCGCGCTGCGCGGCTGATGGTGCGGAACTTGCTTCGCCAGGGGACCAGATCGATCGACCCGCAAACCAGCGAGTAGCTTTCGTTGGTGAGCTTGGACTTGAAGTTTTGGGCTCCGATCCCCAGGTCGAGCGTTACGACGTTTTCACTGGGAGCATGGGAGGCCATTCGCAAGAACAGCTCCATGCCAGGCGACATTTGAGAATGGGCCGGCGAATAGGCCGGAAACCAGCAGTGCAGCAAGGGACCGGATCGCATTCCAAAATGAGCGGCGACGAGCTCGTCACCGGCGAACAGGGCGCTCAGCAGGCCGTGCGTTTCGTCGCGATCTCGGTGAAGCAGGTCGTGTAGTAGTCGTCTTGTCCACGAAGGCGCAAGGACATCGACGAATCCCGTCCTCCGGTACTGCTGGCGTTTCCACTCCAGCAGCCTGTCCAAAATGGCATAGTCCGTGGATTGCCAAACGAACTTGATGGGGCCAAACTTGCGCTCGCCGGACTGAGTTTTGCGTTTCTGCTGACGCACCGAGTAGTGCGTCTGCAATAGATGCGCCGTGTAGTCGCCCGGATTGGTCCCCAGTTGCGCCCGGTAGCCCGCGACCTCGTGCAACATGGCCGCCGGCGAATTCCAAGGCAAGGCCGGTGACGCGTGAAAGTCGAAGCGATCGAGTCCGGCTGCCTCCAACAGGCGCGAGAATTCTTCGGCTCCGAGCCGTTCGGGCAGAGGCCCGTGCAAGTCGTTCAAGAATCCGGCCACTGGGATCGCACGGGTTTTCGCTTTTCTCTGGTACGGAAAGCAGCCGACAATCTCTCCCGCTTGCCGAAAGACCACTGCCTCTACGTCGTCGCGCACCTGGGCCACGCTGTCAAAGAAACCCCACGTAAGAAAGGGGCTGGCGGGCGGCGCGTTTCGAGATGCGATCGTATCCCAGGCTTCTCGAAGCTCGCCGCCGCACGCTGACCAGGGAAGGGCTTGGTACTGCATCGATCGAGAGCTTTCTTCGCGGTCGAGGGCGTCGCGGAGCGTCGCTGCCGAGGTGTTGCGCACTTGGTCTTGGACCGTTTTCAGTAGCAAACGTAGCTTTTTTCGTACGCGCCGGCGAGGATTTCTCCGGCAAAACCGCGAGGTGCGAACGAAACACCCACCGCAGAAACGGGGGGTGACCCGCGACATTCGCCCCTACAGGCATGCCAATTCCGGGCTGCGGACAAACAGCCCATCTGCCGCGCGGGGGCGGTCGTCGACCAGCCGGGCGTGCCGAGCAACAAGGGTACAGAGCCGCGGGAGATTCAGCCGCGGTCGACATGGCCGTTTGATAGCGTCTTGGTACGGGAGCGGCGGACAAGCTTTCCTCCCGGGATCTTACACCGAGACACATCCCCCGTGGGCTCGCGTTGCCAGCCTCCTGGGTGGAATTTCTGGCGGGTTTTGCTGCCTTGATTCGTGGGCTAAACTTTGGCTCCGGTCGCTTTTTGCGCACCTGTCGCATCTGGGCGAGAGGATTGGTATGCTCATAGCGTCGCGGGTGTACCCCCAGCGCTCGCGATGTGCACGGCTGAATGCCAAATCCGGATCGGGACTACCAACAGAATTCAACGAGGGTTACTGCAATGAACGTGTTGTCAGGTGGACGGTTTGTACAGCTGAGCATAGTGTTGGGGGCGGCCGTCATGGCGCTGGTGACCAGTGCCGCCAACGCCCAAACGGTGGACGAGATCATCGATAAGAGCCTCAAGGCCCAGGGTGGCCGTGAAGCCTTGGTGGGCCTCAAGGCCATCGAGCGCAAGGGCGAGGTAGACGTCGACGGCGCGTTCGGCCAGATGGAAGGCTCGATTGAAGAAATCATCATTCCCGGTAAGAAAGCGCTGCGTGCGCTCGACCTGGCCGTGTTCGTGCAGAAGGACGCCTGGAACGGCGAGGTCGCTTGGCGCGACGGCATGAACGGCATTCAGGAAATCGAAGACGACGAAGCCATGCAGATCAAGCAGTCGGTCGTGCTGAACCCGCTGATGATGATCGGCAAGGAAGGAACTTCGGCCAAGAAGCTCGACGACGAGAAGGTTGACGACGTCGACTACTACGTGCTCGAAGTCACCGCCGAAGAGCGACCGGCTATCAAGCTGTTCATCGACAAGGCGACCGACCTGTTCCGTCGCATGACGCTGACGCAGAACAATCCGCAATTTGGCGAGATTGAAATTGTGACGGAAGTGTCGGACTACGAGGATTTTGGACCGGTCAAGCTGCCCACGAAGCAGAAGATCGCTTTGGGCGAAGTCCTGCAGATCGACACGACTTTCACCGAGACGAAGGTCAACGGCGAAGTCGACGAGAAGATCTTCGACATGCCCGAAGAGTCGGCTCCAGCCGAAGCGGGTGACAAGTCGAAGAGCGACGACGACAAAGGCGACGACAAAAAAGACGATGATGATGACGACGACGACGATGATGACGATGACGATGACGACAAGAATTGATTCTGGGGTCTCGAAGTCGAAATCGCGTCGCTAACAAACGCACGCAGGAAACCGAACGGGGGTCGAATGCCACTGGTGTTCGGCCCCCGTTTTATTGTTGTCGCACGCCTGCGCGGCACCTCCTTTGCCGGAGGCGGCCGGAGCGTTAACATGAACGTTCCGCCATTCGACCGTTCTCGTCTCCAGACAAACGTTGGGCATGCGCCGCTTGCCCGCGACAGCGACCATGACCGACGCGCACGCCGCAAAATACGCCCCCGCGCTCGATTTTGCCGAGCGGCAAGTAGCCGGCATCATCGAACGAACTCCGGACTATTTTCCGATCTACACGACCGGCGGCCGCTGGCAACACGGTGGCGAATTGTGGACCGATTGGACCGGTGGATTTCTGGCCGGCATGATGTGGCAATTCGCCGGCCGCACAGGAAATTTGCAGTGGCGCGCGCGGGCCGAGCACTACAGCAAGCTGCTCGAACACCGGCAGCACGACCGCAACGTGCACGATCTGGGGTTTATCTTTCTCAATACGTACCTTCCCTGGTATCAACTCACGGGCGAAGAGCACCTGCACAAGGTCCTCATCCAGGCCGGACGTACCCTGGCCATGCGGTTTCAGGAGCGCGGACAATACCTCTGCTCTTTCATCGGACCGCACTCGCTGTTCATCGACATCATGATGAACGTGCCCATTATCTTTTATGCCGCCAAGGAAACGGGCGACGCCGAGCTAATGCGGGTGGCAAATGCCCATTGTGCGACCACGCGCGATCGGCTCGTGCGGCGAGACGGCTCCACGGCCCACGAGGGAGAGTTCAATACCGAGACGGGCGAACTGCTTGCTCAAACGACACATCAGGGCTTGCGCGGCGACAGCGCGTGGGCCCGCGGCCTGGCCTGGTCGATGTATGGTTACAGCCAGGTGTACGGATTGACTGGCGAGGGGCAGTGGCTCGACGTCGCCGAGCGCAATGCCGACTATTGGCTCACGCACCTGCCCAAGGACCACGTTCCGTATTGGGACTTCCACGCTGATTTGTCGCAGCCGCTTCCGTGGGGGCCACAAAAGGACTCGTCGGCCGGAGCCATCGCCGCCAGCGCCCTGCTCGATCTCGAACGGCAAACGGCCGACGTCGACCGGGCGCTGAACTATCGTCAAACGGCGTTGGCCATGCTCGATGCCCTGGTGACGCCGGAGTATCTGGCCATCGACACGCCGGGATGGGAAGGGATTCTCAAACATGGCGTTTATCACACCAAAAAAAATCTAGGTGTCGACGAATCGGTCATGTGGGGTGAATTCTTCTTTGTCGAAGCCCTGACCAAAGTGGTTAAGGGGCACGAATAACCCGCTTCTTGCCGCTGGCGACGACGACCGGTTGGCCAACTGGATATGATTGATACATGGTGCAGTCGGGCGCATTAATTCGTGTGGCCTTTCTGGGAGTCGATGACGCGACACCCGGGCTAATCCGCGCCACCCTCGAACATCCGCGGTTCGAACTGACGGGTATTTGCAGCTTCGAAAGCGGCACCGCCGAGGCCGCCGACGAATTGCAGCCGCTGGTAGGTAAAATCCGGCCGATCGCGAATTGGGAAGATTTGCTCGACAACAGTCAAATCGATGCCGTGATTGTGGCGCGCGGCACGGATCAAGACTTGCGGGCCGAGCAATTACGCAAGCTGATCCAGGTCGAAATGCCGGTGCTGGCCTCGCATCCGGTGGTGGACTCGATGCTGGTGTACTACGAGCTTGACATGATCCGCCGCGAAACCGATGCACCGGTGGTACCGGAGCTCGCCCAGCGGCAGCACCCGGCAATTGGAACGCTTGCCGAATTCGTGCGGCAGGGCGAAGCCTCGCCGATCGGCAAGGTCGAGCATTTGACGATCGAACGCTGCGTCGCGGCGCCGCTCAAGGAGAACGTGCAAAAGCAGTTTGCCCGCGACGTCGACCTGGTGCGGGCGGTGGCCGGCGACATGACTCGACTTGGCGCCATGGCGGGTCAGCCGGCGGATCCGAATTTTGCAAGTCTGGGCGTGCAGATGTCAGGGCCCGAGGGGATTGACGCGCGGTGGTCGGTCGTGCCGATTCACTCCTCGGCGGGAGCCAAACTTACGCTTACTGGCCCGCGCGGTCGAGCGACGGTCGAACTCGAGGAGGACGGACTCCCCTGGACGCTGGAGATCCTTTCCGGGGACCATTCCGAGAAGAAGGAATTTGCCAACTGGGACGCGGCCGCTACCTCTCTGGGCGAACTCGCGGCGATCATCGACGGTCGCCAACCGACGCCCGATTGGGTCGATGCGTGCCGTGCCATCGAACTCACAGAGACCATCGACCGCAGCTTGAAAAAATCACGTACGGTCGAACTCTACTACGAAGACTACACGGAAGACGCGACTTTCAAGGGCACGATGGCCTCGGTTGGTTGCGGCCTGCTGGTGTTGACCATTTTCGTGATGGCGCTGGCTGGCGTGGCCGAGCAGATGAAGATTCCTCATGTGGGCGTATGGCGCTATGGGTTGCTCGGCGTCTTCGTCATCTTCTTGCTGGTGCAGCTCATTATGCTGACCTCCGGCAAGACAAGGCCGGCCCCGCTTGAGAAGGCCGGCGATGACGGCTCTTAAGTGTTCGGCCGGCGGCGGCCGCTTTGCCGCCCGCAAAGATTTCCAAGTTGCTCTAGCTTGTTCGATCGATACGGATTTGGGGCGTCGTGGCCAGTGGTGCTAGCGGCGGCTGGTAACGTGGGCGAATAGGCCCGCATTTGCCGATTACGAACGCGTGAACTTGGGACGTTTATTCCGGCTGAAATGTCCGCCCTTTATGCCTTTGCGACGTGGGGCCGATCTAGGTTTCATAACGCTTGCGACTGGTCGCCTGCGGGCGATAGCGGGGTCGTGAAAGCGCACAGGCAAGTCCCTGGTCCTGGCTCTCGTCCGGGACCTCGAAACCTCAGCCGTTTCCCGCCATGCCCGTCCGATCTGCTTGCGCCTGGATCCGCACCCGAGGCGGACTGTTTTGTGGACTTCTGGCAGTTGGACTGTTGCTGTCCAACGCGATGTCGACCGCCGAGTGCAGCGAACGCCGCATGTCGCCCACGGTGCGCTTGGTAAAACAAGTGCGTCCGGCGATCGTCAACATTCACGGCCAGAAAACTCTGGGACCCGGCGACGATAACTACCGCCGTGGCGAGGCCCAAAATGTCAACGGCATGGGCACGGGTGTGATCATCGACGAACGCGGGTACATTCTCACGAATCATCACGTCGTTGACGGCGTCAAACGGATCGAAGTTACGCTCGCGGACAAAGAGGAATACATCGCCTCCCGGGTGGCACACGATCCGACAACCGATCTGGCCATTATCAAAATCAATGTCTCTCGCAGGCTGCCCGTGATTCAGATTGGATCGTCGAGTGATCTGATGATCGGCGAAGACGTGGTGGCCGTGGGCAACGCATATGGATACGAGCACACGGTCACGCGCGGTGTGATCAGCGCCCTCGACCGAACCGTGCAGGTGAGCGATACGCAAAGCTATAAGGATTTGATTCAGACCGACGCCAGCATCAATCCCGGAAACTCCGGTGGACCGCTGTTGAACATCGACGGCGAGATGATCGGAATCAACGTGGCCGTGCGGCAGGGTGCCCAGGGCATTGGTTTCGCCATTCCCGTGGACATGGCCGTCAGTGTGGCAGCGGACCTCATGAGCGCCGAACGCGAACGGTCGCAGAACACCTGGCACGGCATCGTCACCAAGCTCACCGAGGAGCAGGCCACACGCTATTGCGTCGTGGGTGACGTGGACGAGTCAAGCCCGGCGGCCAAGTGCGGCCTGCAGGCCGGAGACGTGATTTCTCGGATCGGCGACAGCCCGGTGACGCGGGCCCTCGACTTGGAACGGGCGATGCTCGGTCATCAGGTGGGCGAAGAAGTCACCCTCACGGTAAACCGCAACAAGCAGCCCGTGAAGGTGAACCTGGTGCTGGCCTCGGCGCCGCGTCGGGCCAGCGACGTAGACCGAATCTGGGAAACGCTAGGCATGCGGCTGGAGGCGGTCGGCGCTTCGCGACTGCGGAGCTACCAGAAGCAATATCGAGGCGGCTTGCTGGTAACGAGCGTGCGACGCGACAGCCCGGCCGCCGCCGACGGGATCCGCCAAGGCGATATCTTGCTAGGAATCCATATTTGGGAAACGATTTCGCTCGAGAACGTGATTTACATTCTCAAGAGCGATGAGTTCGTGTCGCTGCAGCCGGTGAAGTTTCTGATTCTCAGGAACGAAGCCACCTACTACGGCCATCTGTCCACGACGACCCGCCGCTGAGCGTCCGGCCGCGACGGCCACGCACTCGATCAGCCTGTCGTGGGTATACCTTGGCCGGACGCCGGCGGTAGAATTGCCCGTTGTGTGATTGGCTGCCGAGGTGCCTGAGCCTCGCGAGCATTTCCGGGCTGGGTCCAATCGAAGACCTTGGGTTCCGGTGGCGGGTGGTTTTGTTATGGAGCTCGAGTTCATTCGGTGGCTGCGCGATCGACTGCCGGCCGACATGCGCGCGCCGCTCGGCTTGAGCGACGACGCCGCCCTGCTCCGCTTGGCCGGTGGCCAAAGTTTCGCACTGACGGTCGACATGCTCACCGATGGAGTGGATTTCGAACTGCGAACTGACACGCCTGGGCGCATTGGCCGCAAGGCGCTGGCGGTCAACCTGAGCGACCTGGCGGCCATGGCGGCGCGGCCGGTGGCGGGGGTGATCGCTTTGGCCTTGCCGCACGCGGGTGCCTTGACGCTGGCGCAGCAGCTTTACGAGGGGTTGATCCCCTTGGCTCAGCGACATGGACTGTCAATTGCCGGGGGCGATACGAACACCTGGGACGGGCCGCTGGTCATCAGTGTCACCTTGGTTGGAGAAGTGACTGCCCAAGGCCCGCTCGTGCGAAGCGGCGCCAAGCCGGGTGATGCGATCCTGGTGACCGGCGAATTTGGCGGCAGCCGCTTAGGACGTCAATTCGACTTCGAGCCGCGCGTGACCGAAGCTCTCTGGCTGGCGGAAAACGCGCCGCTGCACGCCGGCATCGATGTTAGTGATGGACTATCGTTGGATCTGTTTCGACTGTGCGAGGCCAGCGGTTGTGGTGCCGAGATTGAACTGTCGAAGGTTCCCGTGGCCGAGGCGGCACAACAGTGGGCAGGTCGTCTCAGCGACGGTTCGACGGCGCTTCGGCATGCGCTGGGTGACGGGGAAGATTTCGAATTGATCCTGGCCGTGCCGCCCGACGCCGCAAGGGAGCTCGTCGAGCGGCAGCCGCTGGATTGCGGTTTGACATGCATCGGGCGGTTTGTCGAACCGTCGGGTCTCTGGCAAATCGACGCGGACGGGCGTCGTGAGACACTTGTTCCGCGGGGGTTTGAGCATTAGAACGGCAACAGTCCGGCGCCGGTCGCTGCCGTGATGTTTTCTGTTCGGTTCCGTGTGAATTGCAGAACGATGGCCATCGTCTATTCTTTTCGAGCCGAGAGCGAGCAAGACACCGAGCGGCTTGGCGTTGCCTTGGCGGCTGCGCTGCCGCACGGTGTGGTGGCACTCGATGGTCCGTTGGGGGCCGGCAAGACGCGGCTCGTGCAGGCCGTGGCGGTTGCTTGCGGAGTCGATCGCACGGAGGTGGTGAGCCCCACGTTCGTCCTGATGCACGAGTACCAGGGGACTCGTCCGATCTACCACGTCGACGCCTACAGGCTGCGCGACGACGATGAATTCCTGCAACTAGGTGTTGACGAGCACTTTGGTCCTCCCAATCTGGTGTTGATCGAATGGGCCGGCCGATTCGAGCGCTGCATGCCGCCCGAGCGGCTGGACGTTGCCATCAGTGTGCTCGGAGACAATCTTCGAGAGTTTAACTTTGTCGCGCACGGTGCAGTGCCAGAGCAATCACTGGCCGTGCTCAAACAACAACTCGGCCAGTGATTCGATAGCCATCTCTCAAAGCCCTAGAGAATGAACTTGCTAAGGTCTTCGTCTTGGGTGACCTTTTCCAGCCGCTGCTTCACGTAGGCGGCATTGACCACGACGCGTCCAGCGCCCATGTCGGGCGCCTCAAAGCTAAGTTCTTCCAAGAGCCGTTCCATGATCGTGTACAGCCGCCGCGCACCAATGTTTTGGCTGGTCTGGTTCACCGCGAACGCGTATTCAGCCAACATCTCGATCGCATCGTCCTGAAAGTCGAGTTCGACTCCTTCGGTTTGCAAGAGTGCCTGGTATTGCTTGGTGAGGGCACTATTGGGCTCGGTGAGGATCCGCACGAAGTCCTCTTGGGTCAGATCCTTGAGTTCGACGCGGATCGGAAAGCGGCCCTGCAGCTCCGGCATCAGGTCGCTGGGACTGGCGCGGTGGAACGCGCCCGCGGCCACAAACAGGATATGGTCGGTTTTCACATAACCGTACTTGGTCTGCACGGTGGTGCCTTCGACAATGGGCAACAGGTCGCGTTGCACCCCCTGCCGCGAGACGTCGGCCCCCCGCGAGTCGCTGGCGACCACCTTGTCGAGCTCGTCGATGAACACGATGCCCAGGTTCTCGGCAAGTTCAACGGCCTTGGCGTTGACTTTTTCCTGATTGATCAGGGCGTCGCATTCCTGCTCGAAGAGAATTCGCCGGGCATCGGCCACACTCATCTCGCGGCGCAGCAACTGCTTGGGAAGCAACTTTTCGAACATGCCCTGCAAGTCGATATCGGAATGCTCGAGGCCCATGCCGCCGAGCATCATCGGTGAGGCCTTTTGTTCGACCTGGATTTCCACGCGGCTATCTTCCATCAGTCCGGCTTGCAGGCGAGCCCGGATTTTCTCGCGGCTCCGCTCGTAGCGCTCAGGCGAATTAGGCGAATCGATGCCGACGTCGACGGCCGGCGGCCGGGGGACCAACAAATCGAGCAGGCGTTCGTCGACCCGCTGCCGAGCCTCGGCCTCGACGTCCTGCCGCTCGCTCTCGCGCACCAGGGCAATCGCGTTCTCGACAAGCTCGCGGATCATGCTTTCCACGTCGCGGCCGTAGTAACCTACTTCGGTGTATTTGGTGGCTTCAATCTTGATGAACGGCGCGCCCGTCAGTTTGGCCAGCCGACGGGCGATTTCGGTCTTGCCTACGCCGGTCGGACCAATCATCAGGATGTTCTTGGGCGCCACCTCGCTCCGCAATTCTTCCGGCAGGTGTTGCCGCCGCCAGCGGTTGCGGACAGCAATCGCCACCGCTCGCTTGGCGTCGTGCTGGGCGACGATGTGAGCATCGAGTTGGGCGACGATTTGTCGTGGCGTCAGGTCGCGCATGAGAGCACCTCGCACACGATGTTGCTGTTCGTATAGACGTCGATGCCGGCGGCGATCTCCAGGCTCCGCCGCACGATCGACTCGGCATCCAGGTCGGAATGGGCCACCAGTGCCCGGGCGGCAGCGACGGCATAATTGCCGCCCGACCCAATGCCCAGCACGCCGTCGGTCGGCTGGATGACGTCGCCGTTGCCGGTCACCAGCAGGGTGTGCTGGGCATCGACCACCGTCAGCAATGCTTCGAGCCGCCGCAGGGCGCGGTCTGTCCGCCACTCCTTGGCCAGCTCGGTGGCTGCCCGGGGCACGTTGCCGGGGAAGTCGCGGAGCTTGGCTTCGAATCGTTCGAGTAGCGCAAACGCGTCGGCGCTGGCGCCTGCAAAGCCGGTGATCACGCGGCCTTCCATCAGCCGGCGGATCTTGCGAGCGTCGCCTTTCATGACCGTATTGTTAAGCGTCACCTGCCCGTCACCGCCGATGGCGACTTGATCTTTGTGGCGAACGGTCAGGATCGTCGTGGAGTGTGTTTTCATCGCGGGCTCGGTGGACCTTGAAAAACGGTGCCACGCCGGCACCGTTTACCATGCTATCCGCGCGGGCCCTGGGTCGGCTAGGGGCGCGTGTACACGCGCCGGGCCGGCGAAGACTTGTTTCCTTTAGGACGCGGCGGAATCCTCCGACGCATCGTCCCCCGGCCAAGGCGCCAGTTCTTTGCCGAAGGAGACCTCGGTTTGAAGCGCCTCGGCCAGACGACGCAAATAATCGCTGCGCGGTATTTCGGTGGCTCCCAGACTTGCGGTGTGGGATGTGCACTGTTGGATGTCAAAGAGCGTATAGCCGCGGACTTGGAGGTGATGCACGAGCCGTACCAGGGCCACCTTCGAGGCATCACGTGCGCGATGAAACATCGATTCACCGGCAAACAGGCCCCCAAGCGTCACGCCATAGGTGCCCCCGACCAGCTGGCGATCGCTCCAAACTTCCACGCTATGCGCATGTCCCAGTTCGAAGAGCCTCACATACGCTTCGATCATCGTCGGCGTCAGCCAGGTATTGTGGCGGCGATCGTCGGCCGTTGCGCAACCTTCGATCACGCCGGAAAAGGCTTGATCGCAAGTGACCTCGAACCGGCCGCCACGGCACGTTCTCGCCAGCCGCCGGGAGACATGAAAACGGTCGAATTCGAACACGGCTCGCGGATCGGGCGACCACCAGACCATGATGTCGGTGCCGTCGAAGATGGGCCATGGAAAAATCCCATGCGCGTACGCGTCGAGCAGCCACTGCGGTGTCAGCTTGCCGCCAAACAGCACGACGCCTTCGGGCTCGGCTAGTTCGGCCGGCGGAAAGAACTTCGATTTGGGAAGGGGGGGTGGCAAGTTTTTCGGACTCGAAGGATCACTTAGGGTTCGTCACCGTGCCTTCTGCGAATGCTAGGCCATCGCATCGCCGATTGCTATACTCGATGCAAGTGCATGCCCCTCGCGACAGCCTCCTATCGTCACGGTCGAGTCGTCGCGGCGATGATTCCCAGCGTTCCGACCCAAGTGCCACTGATGGACGAATTCTTTCCGCCTGAGAGCCGCTCGACTGTGGCGCCCAGCGGACGTTCCGGGCTGCCGTGGCTGTTGTCTCTTCTTGCCGTCCTGCTCTTTTTCCTGTTGCTCCCGACGTTTGTGGAGCGCATTTTCTACGCGATGACCGTCGGCCGCGAGCGGGCCCAAGTGGAAGTCGCCCGCGATCAGCTTCCCACGCCCACCCTGACGCAGATTTCGCGACAGTTCACGCTGGTGGCCAAAGCCATCGGGCCCAGTGTAGTCCATATTGACACCGTGCAGAATTTGGATCTTCGCGGCACGCCGCTTGGCGCGCGGTCACGTCAACAGGCCGTTGGGCAGGGGTCTGGTGTGATCGTCGACGAACAGGGCTACATCCTGACCAACAACCATGTTGTCGAGAATGCCACGCAGATCCAGGTCAATCTGAGCGGCAACGAAAGTCGTTCGGCCCAGATCGTGGGGCTCGACGAAACGACGGATCTGGCCGTGCTGAAGATTCCCTCCGGCGGCCTGATTGCCGCCGAGTGGGGCGACAGCGACGCGCTAGAAGACGGGTCGCTGGTCTGGGCCGTGGGGAATCCCTTCGGTCTGGATCGGAGCGTGACGTTTGGGATCATCAGCGCCAAAAACCGCCGTGGTTTTCAGGGTGCCAGCCCTTATCAGGACTTTCTGCAGACCGACGCGGCGGTCAATCCTGGCAACTCCGGCGGGCCGCTGGTAGATGTTTCCGGCAAGATCGTGGGCATCAACACCGCGATTGTCGGCCCCAGCTATCAAGGCGTCAGCTTCTCGATTCCCACCAGCATTGCCAAGGAAGTCTACGAGCGGTTGCGCGAGAACGGGAAAGTCGTGCGCGGTTTTCTGGGGGTCGCGTTGCAGGAATTGACGCCCGACCTGGCCGAGGAGTTGGGACTTGATTCGATTGGGGGGGCGCTCGTTGCCGGAGTCCAACCGGATACGCCGGCCTCGAAGGCGGGCATTCAACCTGGCGATGTCGTCGTCGAATGGGACGGCCAGCCGATCCGCGACGCCACGGAGCTTACGCTGCTGGTCGGCAAGACCAAAGTCGACAAGACCGTCGAAGCGAAGATCATTCGCGATGGCAAACCGTTGACGGTGGACGTCAAGGTGGAAGAACGCCCAGCAAGGTTGCCCCAGTAGGCTATGACAAAGTGCGCCAGGTCGACCTGAATGCCGGGCACGTTGCCGGTTGAAAACCATACCGGCTATAATCTGGTTTTGGCGTTGACGGAACGTCCCTCGGGTCACATTGCGTGGCCCTCATTAAGGAGATGCTGGTGTCGTTTGGCGTGGCCTACGAAACGAAGGAGCGAGTGAAGCAGGCCACGGATATCGTCGACTTGGTGGGGAGCTATTTGCCGCTGCGGCGCGAGGGACGCGGCTTTAAGGCGCTGTGTCCCTGGCACGACGACTCGCGCCCGAGTTTGCAAGTCAATCCCGAACGGCAATCATTTCGCTGTTGGGTTTGCGACATCGGCGGCGACATCTTCAGCTTCGTGATGCGGATGGAGGGGGTCGAATTCCCCGAAGCCCTGCGAATGCTCGCCGATCGGGCGAATATTTCGCTCAAGGAGACGAGCGGCGGCGCGCCGGTTGACGACAAACGCCTGCTCTACCAGGCGATGGCCTGGGTCGATGAGCAATATCACGAATACTTGCTGAAATCCACGGCTGCCGAAGCGGCGCGGCAGTATCTCACCGATCGCCACATTACTCCGGAAAGCATTCGCAAGTTCCAACTCGGTTTTGCACCCGACGAATGGAGTTGGCTGCTGGAACGAGCCCGTCAAACGCCCTACTCGGCCGCCGTGTTGGAAAAGATTGGCGTGATCAGTCGCCGTCGCCAAGGCCCGGGCTACTACGATCGGTTTAAAGGCCGGGTGATGTTCCCGATTTTCGATCCCCAGGGACGTGCGGTGGGGACCGGCGGCCGGGTTTTGCCTCAACTGGCGAGCGCCGATGCCGCCAAGTATGTGAACTCGCCGGAGACGCCGCTATTTGCCAAGAGCAAGTTGCTGTATGGGCTGAATCACGCCCGGGATGCGATTCGCAAGACCGGCGTGGCCCTGGTCACCGAAGGCTATACCGACTGCCTCGTGGCTCACCAGTTTGGTTTTGAGAACTGCGTGGCCGTGCTGGGAACCGCGCGTAGGCGCGGGACACATTCAATTGTTGCGGCGCTATGCCGATCGCATTCGTGTCGTGTTGGTGCTCGACGGCGATGAAGCCGGCCGCCGCCGCGCCAAGGAAGTTTTGGAATTGTTCGTGTCGGCGAACGTCGACTTGCGCGTGCTCACGTTGCCCAACGACGCCGATCCGGCCGACTTTCTGCTGGCTCACGGCGCCGAGGCATTTCAAGCGCTGACCGAGCGGGCGTCCGACGCGCTGCAGCACGCCTTTGAGACGGCGACCGAAGGCGTCGATCTGCAAGCAGACTTGCATGCAGCCACGGCGGCGCTCGAACAACTTGTGGCCACGATCGCCAAGGCGCCGCGCCTGCGATCCGACACGCAGGTTGAAGATCGGTTAAGGGAAGAGAAGTTTTTACAACGGCTGGCCGTCGATTTTCGCGTATCGGAGGGGCAAGTCCGCGAGTTAATGACGCAGTTACGGCGGAAAACCGCGTCACGCCGTGAAGTTGTTGAGGCAACTGCTAGCGTGCGCGAAAAAATTGAGCCGCTGGAGCGCGAATTGCTGGAAATCGTGCTGCAGGATCCGCAAACGATCGAGCGAATTGCGAATGCCGTGCAACCTGCGCAGCTTGTCAGCCCGACGTGTCGGGAAGTCTACTCGCGGAGTATGGCATTGTGGTCGCGTGGAGTCTTGCCAGAGTTTGAGCGACTGTTGTTGGAGATTGACGACCCAGTGGTTAAAACGTTGCTCGTTGAGCTTGACGAAACGGGTCGCGCGAAAGCGTCGTCCGAGACGGAACCTCGACTGCAAGACGTGTTGGCCGGCTTCGAGCGCCGGCGGCGAGAACAGAGTCTTCGCGGTCGCACCGAGGCACTTAAAGACCGGCAACTCGCCGAGGAGGATGCAATGGCCGTGTTGTTGGAGCTCGAACAACACCACCGCGCCGAGCAACAGGCTAGAGAAGAACGATCCCGGCTGGGCATTTCCGATCCCACGGAAGGGTAGGATGCACCAACATCGCCGGCTGGTCGCACGACTGCTGAACGAGCACGAAGCTTCAGTATGCTGTCGTCGATCCATCTCATGTCAACAGGGCACCCGCAGTGCCAGGGAGGATTTGACAGGTGGACCATTCCAATACGGAATTGCAGGAACTGATCGCCAAGGGCAAGACCCAGGGATATCTAACGTACGACGAAGTCAACGACTACTTGCCCGATGAGGCAGTTAATCCGGAGAAGCTCGATAGCCTGCTGATTGCCCTCGATGAACTCGGCATCGAATTAGTTAGCGAGGTCCCCACGGAAAACGGCGTCGCGCCGCTTACGATCGTCAGCGAAGCGACCATCGAGGAGGGCGAAATCGGTGGACTCGCTCCGCTCCCCGCCCGCGAGCTTCCCAAGCTCAGCGACGACCCGATTCGGATGTATCTGACGCAGATGGCCGAAATCCCGCTCCTCTCGCGGGCCGAGGAAATCGCCCTGGCAAAAAAGATCGAGGTCACGCGGAAACGCTTCCGTCGCAGCGTGCTGGGCTGCAACTATGCTCTGGCGGCGACGGTACGGGTGCTCAAGGACGTGCGACAAGGATTGTTGCCGTTCGACCGCACGATCAAGGTTTCACTCACCGAGCAGTTGACCAAAGAGCAGATCATGGCCCGCATGCCGTACAACCTGCGGACCCTCGACCACCTGCTCGATCAGAACCGAGCGAACTTCAAGAAACTGATCAGCCGGGGCACCGAGGGGGGCGAGAACTCGCGCGCCCGCCGACAGTTCATTCGCGATCGCTTCAAGTGCCTGTCGTTGGTCGAGGAGCTGAGCCTGCGGACGCGGCGCGTGCAACCGCTGGTACGGCAGCTTAAGGAACTCTCACGGCGAATGGACGCGATTCGCGGGCGACTCGACCAACTCAAGAGCCAACCGGCCTTGCAGGACGAGCGTTCGAGCCTTCGCAAGGAACTGCGCGACCTGATGCTGGTTACGCTGGAAAGCCCGGCCAGTTTGCGGAAACGAATCGCCACGATTGACAAACAGTATCACGACTATGAACTCGTCAAGCGGCAGCTCTCGAGTGGTAACTTGCGGCTCGTGGTTTCGATTGCCAAAAAATACCGCAATCGCGGGCTGAGTTTCCTGGACTTGATCCAGGAGGGAAATACCGGGCTGATGCGGGCCGTCGACAAGTTTGAATATCGTCGCGGATACAAGTTTTCGACTTATGCCACCTGGTGGATTCGACAAGCCATCACGCGCGCGATTGCCGACCAGGCGCGCACGATTCGCATTCCGGTGCACATGATCGACGTGCTGTCTCGGCTGCGAAACGTGTCCAAGCGGCTACAGCAGGAACTCGGTCGCGAACCGACGACCGAAGAAACGGCGACGGCGGCCGATTTGAGCATCGAGGAAACGCGGCGCGTGCTTAACATTGGTCGCCATCCGGTCAGTTTGGACCGCCCGGTGGGCGAAAGCGAGGACTGCAGCTTCGGTGAGTTCATCGAAGATGGCGGCACCGAGAGTCCGCTCATCACGGCCACGCAGGCGATGCTCAAGGACAAGATCGAAGGTCTGCTCAAAACGCTCACGTATCGCGAGCGGGAGATTATTCGCCTGCGATACGGCCTGGGCGACGGCTATACCTACACGCTCGAAGAGGTCGGCCGTATTTTCAAGGTCACGCGCGAGCGTGTCCGGCAGATCGAGGCCAAGGCGGTGCGAAAACTCCAGCATCCGGTCCGCAGCCAGCAGCTTGAGGGCTTCCTCACGAGCATGGCGGGGTAGCGCACAACAGGGACCCGGCGTCTACCCGCCGCAACAGGCGTTTCGATAACCACCTGGTTTGCGTTAAATCCAGGCCGTCGGCTAATTTGAGCCGGCGGCCTGTTTTCTTGCCTGGAAATCTCCGGCGGGCTGATACAATACAGCACCTTTTGTTCGAAACCGAGACCTGGAAAGTAAACCGATGAGTGTTAGTGCGAGTGCACTCCGTGAGTTGCACCGAATCCATAAACAACTAGGGGATCTCCGCGAGCGCAAAGAACGCGGCCCCAGGCAAATCAAGGCCCGCGAGGCCAACGTTGCACGGCAAACCGAGGAACTCACCCGGCTTCAGGGTGAGCATAAGGCGGCCCGCGTCCGTAGCGATCAGAAGCAGTTGCTGCTGAAAACCGGCGAGCAAAAGGTCGAGGATCTGAAGGTCAAGCTCAACCAGGCAGCCAGCAATCGCGAGTACCAGGCCCTCAAGGATCAAATTGCCGCCGACCAGATGGCCGGCAGTGTGCTGGCCGACGAGATTCTGGAGGCAATGGAAAAGATCGACGAGCTGGCCGCCCACATGCACGAGCAGCAAAAGAACATCGAGGCGGCCAAGGCCGAGCTTAGCAAAACGGAGCAGACGGTTCGCGAGCAGGCGGGCATGGTCGACGACGATATCAAACGCCTGGAAGCAGACCTGCAGCAGGCAGAAAGCGGCCTGCCCGCCGACTTCCTGGAAACGTATCGGCGGCTGGTCAAAAGCAAGGGCGAGGACGCCATGGCCGAAGTTCAAGGGGAATTTTGCGGCGGCTGCTATCAGCAGCTCACGCCCAACAACCTTTCGGAATTGCAAATGTCGCGTGCAATTGTCTGCCGAAATTGCGGGCGGTTAATCTACAAGCCCGAAGATCGAACGCCCGGGGCGGGTTGATCAGCCGGGCGCATGATTCGACACGCGGCGGTCGGTGAGTGGCCTCTAATTTCGCGGTTTACAGTACGGCTCGATTCGATCAAAATGCACGGTGTAGTTGGTCTCCTCGCTCGAGGAGGCCCTTTTTTTTCGCCTCTACGATTATGCTTGGGTGCACCTATGTCTGACCTGATTCCCATGACTCGAGTCGGCTACGACAAGATCAAGGCCGAACTGGACCATCTGGAGCAAGTCGAAATGCCGGCCGCCGCCGCCCGGATTGCGGAGGCGCGCAGCGAAGGCGATTTGAGCGAAAACGCCGAATATCATGGTGCCCGCGAGTCGCAGGGCATGCTGCAAGCCAAGATCAATCTGCTTCGCGACAAGCTGGCCCGGTCCAGCATCGTTGACGTGTCCAAGCTGCCCAAGGACGAAGTGGTTTTTGGAGCCACGGTGGTAGTGAAGGACCTCGACTTTGACGACGAGGAGATCTTCATTCTGGTGGGCGCCGGCGAAGAAGACTACGACGCCGGCAAGATCAACGTCACCAGCCCCCTGGCCCAAGGCCTGATGGGCAAGAAAAAGGGTGAAAAGGTCGAAATCCCCGTGCCCAAGGGAACGATGAGTTTCCAGATTCTCGAAATTCGCTTCGACGGCTAGGGCAGCGTTTCGTGGTCGCCGGCTCGCATGGCTGCGGAAGCCTTTTCGTTCAGCTCATCCGATGCGATGCCACGCACCAAGAACCGCTTCAGCGGTGATGTTTCGCCCCAGATCAGTTCGAACTGGCTCTTGCGTAGGCTGAGCGATTCCGCAAGGACGGCGATGATGGCCTTGTTGGCTTTGCCTTTTTCTGGGGCCTGCGTGACCATCACCTGCAGCGCGCCGGCGTGAATGCCCTTGATGCCGTTGCGACGCGCGCCGGCCTGAGCGCGGACGGGCAGGATCGTTCCCTCGGCATGCGGCTCCAGCGCGATCATGTGTCGACGCCTTCGAACAGAATCGATCCGAGGCGAACGATCGTGGCCCCCTCTTCGATTGCAACTTCAAAGTCGCCGCTCATTCCCATCGAGAGTTCGCGCAGCGACAGATTCGTGCCGACCCGCGATTGCAGGCGGTCGCGCAGGCTGCGCAGCTGAATGAAGTCGTTTCGCGCGGTTTCGTCGTTACCTTCAAGGCGGGCCATGCCCATCAATCCGCGGATTTCCACGTAGCGGAGCGTCGCGGACCGCTCGACGACAAGTTCAAGTTCGTCCGGAGGTAAGCCGGTCTTGGTCGCGTCGCCCGAGACGTTGATTTCGAGCAACGCGGGAAGCGAACGCTGCTGGGCCTGGGATTCTTCCTCCAGAGCTTCCAAAATACGCAGGCTGTCGATCGACTGCATCAGGTGCATCAGCGGGAGCGTGCGGCGGACCTTGTTGCGCTGCAAGTGTCCGACCATGTGCCAGCGAATGGTCGAATCGGCCAGCGTCGCCGCCTTGGACCAGAGTTCCTGGGGGCGACTTTCGCCCAAATCGTGACAACCGGCTTCGACGACCGCGGCGGCCGCCTGCGGTGGAACATACTTGGTGATTGCCACCAGCGTGACGGATTCGGCAATTCGGCCGCTGCGCTCGGCCGCGGCGGCGATGCGCTCGCGAACTTTGGCCAGGTTGTCGGCAATCCGCCTGGCGAGTTGGCTCATGCCTCGATTTCCACCAGCGTTTTAACTTTGCCGTCCGTGTTGAATCGGCCGATCAACAACTCGTTGTACAAGTTCTTACCAAGCACCGTGCGAGTCGCCGCTTCGCCGAGGGCCCGATACAGTAGCCACTGCGCGCGCCCGATCTGGACGCGATAGCCGACCGCCTCGTCGCGGGGCACGGCCGTACGATCCTTGCCAACGGTGAGTTGCCTCCAGGTGAGCTCCTTCGCCTGACGGCGCGGGGCGAGGTCGACAAACAAGGGAGCGAACAGGCGCTGGCCCGTCGTCGACTGTGTTAACTCGAGCCGTCCGTCCGCCGCCTGCAGCGCGCCGCAGGTCGATCCACAACGCCACTCGCCGAGTTCGAGCGGCAGCACGCGCAGCGACGTCTTGGCCGCCACCAGCGTTCCCTCGCGGGTTTCTGCTTCCGGCTGGAAGTCGACGCCGGCGGCGAGAGGCAGCGTACTGCGGTATTCGATCTTTCCGGTGTGAGTTCCAAGCACGGCGTCGGCCAGCAGCAGGAATCGATCTTCGCGCGCCAGAGCTATGTGCCGCTGAACGTGGACTCCGTCTGGAAGGTCGAGTTCCAATTCGAGATAGTCGATCTCGTCGTCGGATTCCCAACAGATCTGGTCCCAGGGCTGCTGGCCGACGAGCTGTCGGCCGTCGATGCGCAGATCCAATTCGTGCGCGCCCGACCAGATGATTTGCTTGCCGAGAGATAGCTCGCTGACGAGTTTCGGCGCGCTGTAGTTCACCGCCAATTGCGGGCTACGCCGTTGCCAGTCGCACCGCAAGATGGCCAGGCCGGCGGCTTCAAGCTGGAGTGGCGGACGGGGCGTGCGAGGCGATGGGACGGCCTTCGAGTCGCCGCTGTCGATTAGCTCCGCGAGGCGGCGGATCTTACCGTGGTCTGCCTGTCGCACGGCGGTCTTCAGCAGCCGCTTGTTCCAGCGAGGCGAGTCCTCACCGAAAACGATGCGGCCATCGGCGCGCGACAACCGCAGGGAATATTCAACCAGCCGTGAATATTGCTGCAGCGATTCGTCGCTCCAGAGGTTGTCTTCCAGCCCGCGGCTCAAAACCCGGATGCGCGTCCAACTGGCGAGCATCGGGCGCAGCAGATCCAGACGCTGGCCGTGCACGATCGAATTGTCGTCGACCGGCTCGATGGCGGTTCGTTCGAGCGTGCGGTGGGCAACGCCAGCCAGCGATTGGCACTCGGCCAGCTCCGGCAAGCAGTATAAAAGCAGCACCGGCAATTCGGCGTTCAGCAATTGGACGGCCAAGGGGCCGGCAGCGCGGCGCTCATCGGCGGCAATTTGCACCAGGCGATTGCAGAGCCTCCACCAGGTTCGTTCCGTCAGGTAGTGGACCAAACTTGGCAATGCCCCGGCCCAGGCCAGGCAATCCAACGCGAAGGCTGTGTCCGCGGCGGCCACCTCGACCCCGCTAAGCCAACAGTGTGCGGCGTTTTCCAAGCCCGCCGTTTCTCGCTCGGCGGCCGTTGGGTGACGCAGCAAATCGACGGTCCGCACCGCCGGTTCGACGTTGCAATCGTTGGGCAAAGCCCAAAACAGTGCCGGCTGATGGCCTGGAAAAAGTTTGCCCAGCGGCCGGACTTTACGCTTGGCGAGATGTTTCTTCCAAATCGACCACCCGGCGCCGCTCGAATCGCCCTGGTAGTTTTCGCGCACGCGGTCGGGAGCCGCGGGGCTCCACGGGCCGCCTGGTCCGGAAGCCAAGCTGGCACGATTCTTTTTGGAACGTTTAGTCGAGGTGGTCGTCGTGGCCATGTTCTTGCAGTGGAACTGCCCGAGTGTGCAGAGCTGTCAAATGAGACGGCCAGTGCAGCGTGCCGAGCGTGGCTCCTTCCTTTTCCTCAAATTGGACGGGGGTGCGACAAGTCGGTATCTTAGCAATCAGAGGCCTGCTTATCGCGTCCCTTCCCCGATTTTTTTGCAGCTCTTTCCAGCGAGCCCCTCATGCAAGGATTGCCGTCGCCTCGTTTGATTTGTCTGGCCGTCCTGTTTGGCATTTTTGCCTGGCTGTTTGGCGTCCAGACGCTGCTCCGGGCAGAGCAACCGCCCGCGGCCGATGGATCGCCGGCGACGGAACAGCCGATGACAGAGACGGCAACCGGACGTTCGCTTTCCAAGGATCCGGCCGGCATGAAGCGGCTGATGAAGGGTTACGACGTCTGGATCGATCCCGCGCATAAGCGGGTCGTCGTCGACGGCACCGTCTGCCTGCGGGAGGGGCAACTCGAAATGTTCGCCTGCCCCCGTGGCACCAAGGAGCACGAGTCAATCATCGCCGCCGACACGCGGGCCTATGCCGTACATGCCGGCCTGCTGGCCGTAGGCGCCGAAGCGGGGACCCCGGTACAGTATCAGCCCGACTATAAGCCGGCCACGGGAAGCGAGATCGACATCGAGCTCGTTTGGACCGACAAAGACGGCAAGGTTCACCGCGACCGAGCCCAGGATTGGGTTCGCAACGTCAAGACTGGCAAAGCGCTTGCGCATCCCTGGGTATTCGGCGGCAGCGGCTTTTGGCAGGACGAAGTAACTGGCGAGAAGGCCTACCTGGCCGAGTCGGGTGACTTTATCTGTGTTTCGAACTTTCCCACCGCCATGCTCGACCTGCCGGTCGAAAGCAGCCAGTCGAACGAAGCCCTGCTGTACGAAGCCTTTACCGAGCATATCCCGCCGGTCGGCACTCGGGTACGGATGGTGCTGACGCCGAAGACGAAGAAGTAGATTTGTTATCGGCCGCGGTCGAAGGGGACCGAACCGGCCCACCACGTCAAATCCGGCAGTGCTTCAGCACCTGCTCGGGGCTCATTACGTAGCTGACGTAGAACGGTCCAAACTCGGCATAGCGAGCACTGGCTTCGTCGAATCGCATGCGATAGACGATGTCCTTGAGGAACTCGGGGTTGCGGGCCCAGAGTGTGACCCCCCATTCCCAGTCGTCGTAGCCAAGTCCGACGGTGATGAGCTGTGTCACCTTGCCGCCGAAGGTCATGCCGGTGCGGCCGTGCTCGGTCATCATCCGGCTGCGCTCGTCGAAATTGAGCAGGAACCAGTTCTCGCCGACTTTTCGCTTCTTGTTCATCGGGTAGAAGCACGTGGAGGGCCACGGGGGCAGATCGGGCGTGAGCCGCTGCCGGCGCATCATGACTTCGCGGCCTTCGTAGGCCTTTAGCTTGGCGGCATACGCCTGGCCGTTTGGATCCTCGCCTTCGGCGACCAGCCGCTGGCCGTACTGCTCGACCGAGGGGACGTACTCGGAAACCTCGGTAAGCGAGACGAACGAGTAGCTCGGTTCGAGCGCCGGGCCGAGCGGTCCAGACATCAACCGCTGATGCACGTTGTCGACGACCAACGGATCGGCGTCCAAAATCATCAGGCCGAAGTCGGCCTTGTGGCCGCTAACGACCGATGTTTGCAGTCGAGCCGGCGATCCCGTTGCCTGCGGATCGAGCACGGCGGCGAATTGCTCCCGCCCCGCGGTCAATTCGGCCGCACTGAGCTGCTTCAGTTCGGCGCGGTTGAATCGGTAATATAAATGGCTACAGTGCCAGCCTTCGGCCGGCTTGAGGGAGATTTCGGTTCCTGGCGAGTGGCTCATCGTGGGTTAAAGCTCTCCTACGGAGTAACGCTGTCCGGCGCGAATTCGTCGAACGAATGCCGAATCATAAGCCTACGATGAATAGTGAGCAACCGTTAGGGTCGCGTGTTCGTCTGCGGTGTCAATCAATACACTTGCCCGCCGTTAGTTACGCCAAGCTGTGTAAATACTCCGCCTTTTCTTTGTCGATCAACTCGGTGCGGTTGAGGAGCCTGATTGGAAATTGCTTTCCGCCAGAGGTGGTGCTCCACAGTTCAGCCAGATGCTTCAGCGCCTCTGCCGTGACGAGCGCAACATCCCAGTTTGTTCTGGCCTTGTATTGATGACAGAGCTTAAGTGACTGCGCGGTGAATGCGGGTCCGATCACGATGAATGCGAGACATTGGTTGCCGCAGGCGGCTTCCCTTCTAAGATAGCCATCAAACTGGCTCTCCAGATGGTCTTGCAGGTTGACGGACTTCTCGTTTGACTTGCAATCCCAAAGAATGGACTGTCGGTTTTCAAGCAAGATGCGTCCGTCGGCCTTGGTGCCCTTCCGTTTGTGGTCGACGGGCACTCGCAGTTTTGTCTCAAACAAGAAATCAGTTGCCCTCTCGAATTGGTGCTCGATATCGAGGTCCCTGTTGATGACCTTCTTGGCTTTTAAATCCGAATAGCTCCTCGCAGCAAGAAGTTCATAGTTGCTGTACCATTCCTCTCGAGCATCCTGAGTAGTGCGCTCTTCGAACGTAAGGTCATCATAGAAGTCGATCAATCTAACGATGCGCTCGGATTTTGAGCCCGATGAAGGCAAGGCGACAGCCCTGCACATTTTTGCAAGTTTATCGCTGTCCAACGCGCCCAACACATCGCTCGGCCGCACGTCGCTCTCGGCAATCCGGGTGATCAACAGGTCCTTGTTTCCATTGCGGTCCATGCTGTTGGCCTGTAGGACATCGCGCAGGTCGCTGAGCTTGATGCTGTCGTTTTGCAGCAGTCGATGATAGTTTGTGCGTTGAAGTTCCTGCGCGCAACTTCCTGAGCCAATAGTTGTACGACCTCGTATGGAATGACATCAATTCGGCGGTCATGTTCGTCGCGGTAGTTCCACAATAGCGATTCTTTTTGAAGTTGCTTACGGGCGTCATGGATTTCCTCTGGTGTGTGAAGAAGGCACTTGGTTTTCGGGAATCGTTTTATGTACGCTCCAATGGCCCAGTGCTCCTCCATCGTAATGCTGAGATGGTCTCGCAAGACCGCCAAAAGGTTGGCTTCGTCGACAGAGATGTCCTCGTCCTTTGCCCAGGCCGCTTCGAGAACGATTCGGTACGTGTCGTAGAAGTGCCATCGCGTTTCTTCGTGGCTCTTCTTGTCGAAGAAATCCAGCGTGCGGGCTCGTTTTACGACTCGCTTTTCGAAATCGACTACTTTCTCTTCCAGTCGCGATTCCTCGAGGCTGTAGGTTTCCTCTTGGAGGAGTACTCCAATTAGGATGATCCACTTCAGATTTCGTAAGTCTGCCGTTGAATCGAGAGATTCAAAGGCGCCAAGAATGCGATCCCTCGCCGCTATCTTGCCCGCGTCTTTTCTCAACTGCTCGGTCAGGGCGTCGTCGGAAAGTCCTTTCGTGGAATTCAGGTAGTTCCCAAGGATCCTCAATTTGACTGTCTTCAGCATGTACGGCGCAATATCGGCAATCCGTTTGCAGAATTGTCGCCGACCGCGAAGCCGAGCTTCGGCCGGGGCCTGTACTACTCGCCTACGCTTGTGTAGCTTCCTTTCTCGGTTCGGTTGGTGGGTGTCGTCGCAGGTTTCGGTCGAGCGCGCGTCACTCTCAATCGATTCGAGCGCGTCTAATTCTGTCGCTTCGTCACACAAGTCGGAGTGGGCGCTAGCGGTGTCTGGTTGGTCGACGGTCTCTTGATCTTCCTGATCGGCATTTCGAGCCTTAGGCGGGGAAAGTTCAGTTGCACCAGAATCATCAACCTCGCAGTTCGAGTATTCCGTTTCGGCAGGTTCCTCGGCCTCGGCGACTCGTTCAACCTTATCAGACATCTCAGGGGCTCCTAATGCGGGCGAGAACCATCGAGGCAAGCTGAGTGCTGTCTCTGGGGCGATTGTATGCCCTGAAATGGTGGGTGCCAATGTCCGGAACGTCAGGCTGTGGCAATTGGCGTATTGGGACGGATTCCGCATCCGAACGATTTCGTCAGCGAAAGTTGCGGTGCTACCAATTGCGACGATGTGCGCAGAGAGACCACGACGCTCAAAAAGATTCGGCGTGTCAGTACGGCGGTCTGAATCGTTAGACAGCAGCGACCGAAAGGTCGCCGGCCAGGCGGCACAAGACTTCGCGAGTTACCTCGGCCGGCACCACCTCGCGCGCTTGGCCGACTGCCCGCGTGTAGCGGGCGAGGCTCAATTCGCCGGTCCGCGCGACGAGCAGTTCGTAGTAGCTCGTGCGGTCGGCGTCTTTTTGAGGCGGATTGGAGCGCATCTGAACGACGCAGCCCTCGGAGTCGGTCTCGATGGGGCTGATTGGTTCGAGCAGGTAGGTGAGCTTAGCCGAGAGGTTTTCGGCAATCCACTTGAGGTCGTCTGGCGCACGGTTGGCCAGGCTGTCTGCCCGCAACGCGAGCCGCGTAAAGGCGCAGGCCAGCGTGTCGAGGGCTGTCAGCTGGCAACTGAGATGCTGGTTGTTTTCGCACAGGTCCACACTCTGCTGGCCGCTGGAAAACAGCGGCAGCGCGGCCAGTGTTTGCTGCAGTTGGTCTTTGAGCGTCATGGTTCCGCCTCTTCACATTTCTCGGTTTTGTGCTCACTTCCGTCGAACGAGAGAATCGTGCGGGTTCCGTCGAGCACGGTTTCGATGTGCACGGGCCGGCACCACAGGGCATGCAGATTGACCAGCGTGTCGTGCGCATAATTCAGTTTCAGTTCCACCCCGTTGAACGTGTGCTCCAGATAGAGCTCGCCGCGATTCTTGTAGTTGCCGTCGCGAACCGCGATCAACGGCCGACCGACGTTAGTCAGGCTGAACAGTAATTGCTGTTTGACCTTGGGGAACTCGCGGCTTTCGATTTCGTAGGCATCGCTCGACGGGTTGTAACCGAATGAAAACAGCTTGTATTGCCGGACGAAGTCGAGCGTGAGGAACTCGTCGATGAACGTCAGGTCGTTGTGGATCTTGCGGACCTCGAAGATCTTTTGCCGCCCCAGGTTCGCGCCGGTGTCCCAGTCTCGCTTGCGAGCCAGGTCGTCGCACTCTTCATATTCCTTGCCAAAGCGACCCTTGTTCCAGCGCTCTTCGATGTCGCGGAACAGCTCGATGCCCAGTTTGTAAGGATTGAGCTTCGTGGGGGAACTTGCCAGCGTGCCGGAGTGATGATCGCAGTAGTTGACCACGTCGGCGGCTTCGAGTCCCTGCCGGGTCATGATCGTGGAGTGCCAGTAGCTGGCCCAGCCTTCGTTCATGATTTTCGTTTGCGCTTGCGGCGCGAAGTAATAGGCTTCGTCGCGGACGATCGAAAGCACATCGAGCTGCCAAGGACGCAGCGGCGCGTTCTCGAGCACGAACAACATCACGTCGCGCACTGGTTCCGGCGGAAAGTGCAGCTGCTTTTCCTGCGCCTGCCGCATACGGTCGGCTTCGGCCGAGAGGACCTGCGGCGGGTTGATAAACGAGTCCATATAATCTTTTGCCTGAAAACGGCCTGGCGTTACCGACTCTTCCACCTCGTCGTGTCCCCGATCAAAGTCGTAGCGGTTCGGCTGGTCGAAGCGTTTGACGAACGGCGAGTGAATGTCGATCAGGTCTTCAATGCTCAGGCACGCGTCGATGAAGGTCTCGACCGGTTCCACGCCAAAGCGGTCCATGTAACGACGGATGCGATTGCCGTGGTTGGCCATCTCGTCCATCATCTTGCGGTTGGTCTGGCTGAACCAATAGTTGTTCTTGAAGAAGTCGCAGTGCCCGTACACGTGGGCCATCACCAACTTCTGATCGACCAATCCGTTACAGCGCATCAGATAGGCGTAGCACGGATTGTTGTTGATCACCAGCTCGTAGATCTTCTGCAGCCCGTAGGTATATCCCTTGTTGAGTTGTTCGAACTCCATGCCGAATCGCCAATGCGGATAGCGCGTGGGAAAGCCGCCGTAGGCCGCCACGGCATTGAGCTGGTCGGCGTCGATCAGTTCGAAGATCGTGGGATAGAAATCAAGCCCGTAGTCGCGGGCATAGCCCTCGATCTTGACTTGGATTTCGGCCAGATTGGCGGGCAGTGGTTCGAAGCTCACGGTGGCCATGGGATGCTCGACTTTCGCTCTAAACCCCGGTGCCCAGAAATTCCTTCAGGCAGCCGTAAATCGCCTCTTTGTTTTCGATCTCGGCCGTAAGCAGCCGCGGCTCGTCTTCGGCAAAGTCGAGCGAACGAATGTACTCGCCGCTGCCGTAGGGACTTTCGACCTGGCCGTAGCAGAACAAGTTGACGTGCGGCAAGATCTCATTCTTCAGTAGTTCCAGGCTTCGTTCGTTATCTTCGCCCCAGTTGTCGCCGTCGGAGAATTGGAAGCAATAGATGTTCCACTCGCTGGCGGGAAACGATCGGGAAATCAGTTCGGCGGCCACCTTGTAGGCCGAGCTGATTCGCGTGCCGCCGCTTTCGCGGGTGTGGTAGAAGGTTTCCTCGTCGACCTCCTTGGCCGCGGCATCGTGAATGATGTAGCGGCGTTCCAGCCCCTTGTACTGGCTCTTGAGCCACGTATCGAGCCAGAAGGCCGCCGTGCGAACGATGTCCTTTTGGTCGTCGGTCATCGAGCCCGACACGTCCATCATGTAGATGATTGCCGCATTGGCTTCGGGCAGGTTGACTTCGTTCCACGCGCGGTAGCGTTTGTCTTCGCGAATGGGGACCACGCGGGGGCGATCGGGCACATACGAATTGGAAGAGATCTGCCGGCGAAGGGCTTCCATGTAGGTCCGTTTGAAGTGGCGAAGCGACTCGGGCCCGCTACGGCGAATGCTCGTGTAGCGAGATTTTTCCTGTTCGATGTTGGCCGTACCCTTGGGCTCGATGCGCGGCAGTTCAAGTTCCTCGCCAAGGATGGCGGCCAGCTCCTCGAGCGAGACTTCGACTTCCAGCAGATGGGCGCCCGGATCGCTGCCGGCGGCCCCGGAGCCATTTTCCGAGTCACCGGCTTTGCCGACCGGGGTGCCTTCTTCGCCATCGCCTTGGCCGACGCCACCTGAGCCATTTTTGCCGTAGCGAAAGTGAGGGACGTCGAGCTGGGGAATTGGAATACTGACCAGATCGCGACCTTTGCGGCCGATCATCTCGCCGTGCGTGACGTACTTGCGCAGATTCTGGCGAATCTTGCCGCGTACGATTTGCTTGAATCGCGACAGGTCGTGCTCGATTCTCATAGGCGGTTTCCGTTGGTCGGGGTAATACCCGCCGCCGCTCGTCGCCTCGTTCTCGGGGGCGACGCGCCGGCTGGCGCACCCCTGCCCTTTCGTATTTATTCGGTTTGCAGTGGCCCGCTCGATCAGTCTCGCGCCGTTCTCAGTGCGAGGCCCCCCGGCAGAGCCGGGGGCTGATGGATGAACGCGACGCTTTCGCGAATCGCGCCGCGGGGCACTACGAACCTGGTTTGGCATCTCCTCGGGCAAAAATACTGGCCACGTAGTTCAACACGTCGGTGGCGCTTTCGTCATCGTAGCCGTAGTCGCGAATCAAACGCTGCTTGACTACGTCGATCTTGGCTTGCGTATCGGCATCGACGACTTTCGACACCAGGCTGGTCAGTTTGATCGAGTCTTTCTGGTCCTCGAACAGCTTGAGCTCCAGGGCCTTGTACAAGCGTTCGTTCGTCTTGTAATCAAATGTTCGACCGTCGATCGAGAGCGCACCAATGTAGTTCATGATCTCGCGGCGGAAGTCGTCCTTGCGGCTTTCGGGAATATCGATCTTCTGTTCGATCGACCGCATCAACCGCTCGTCCGGCTCCTGATATTGACCGGTGAAGGCGTTCTTCACCTTCTCCCGCTGCGTGTAGGCCTTAACGTTGTCGATGTAGTTGCCGCAGAGACGCTTCAGGGCGTCCTCGTCGGCGGCGATGGCCCGTTGGACTTCGTTCTTTACGATGTTCTCGTACTCCTCCTTGACCACGCCCAGCAGTTCGCGGTACTTGGACCGCAACTCGTCGTTGGTGATCAAGGTATGGTGTTTCAAACCGGCTTCGAGCTCGTTGAGCACCATGAAGGGATTGATGGAGCGGGCCTCGGGGTGCGCGACCAGGGCGTTGGAGATCTTGTCTTGCACGTAGCGGGGCGAAATGCCCTGCATGCCCTCGTTGGTTGTCTGCTCGCGCAATTCCTTGATGTTGTCCTCGGTAAAACCAGGCAGGCTCTTGCCGTTGTAGAGCTTGAGCTTTTGCAACAGCGTGAGGCCGGCGTTCTTCGGTTCCTCGAGTCGCGTGAGGATGGCCCACATGGCGGCCATTTCGATGGTGTGCGGCGCGATGTGTTTGCCGAGCACGGTGGCCTTGTTGTAGTCTTTTTCGTAAATCTTGATTTCGCTGGCCAACGTCGTGACGTAGGGAACGTCGATTTTGACCGTGCGGTCGCGAAGCGCCTCCATGAACTCGTTGTTCTGCAGGCGTCGATACTCGGGCTCGTTCGTGTGTCCCAGGATCACTTCGTCGATATCGGTTTGGGCGAACTTCTTCGGCTTGACCTTGTGTTCCTGGCTGGCGCCCAACAGATCGTAGAGAAACGCCACGTCCAGCTTGAGAACTTCCACGAACTCAACGATGCCGCGGTTGGCAATATTGAATTCGCCGTCGAAGTTAAACGCGCGTGGATCGCTGTCGCTGCCGTACTCGGCGATCTTGCGATAGTTGATGTCGCCGGTCAGCTCCGTCGAATCCTGGTTCTTTTCGTCCTTGGGCTGGAAGGTGCCGATGCCGATGCGGTCCTTCTCGCTGAGGATCAAACGCTTGACCCGGACGTCGTCGATGACCCTGGTCCAGTCGCCGTCGACGCGCTTGAGCATTTGGCTGTAGACGTAGCGGCAGAACGGGCACAACTCGCCGGTGGCTTTCACGCGATATCCGCCCGGCGGCACGTCGGCGTTCAGCTTGGCATAGACTTCCGCACGGAAACGCTCGGGAATCAAATGCAAAGGCTCTTCGTTCATCGGGCACCACTGCACGCCTTCGGGCGTATTCCACCCCAGCGTGTAGAGCGCACCATCGTCTCTGGAACTGTAGCGTTCGAGCCCCTTCTTGAGCAGCCGCGCGATCGTGCTCTTGCTGCTACCAACCGGGCCGTGCAGCAGGAGCACGCGTTTCTCGATGCCGTAGCCTTGGGCCGCGCTTTTGAAGGCGTTGACCAGGCTCCACAGCGAGCCATCGAGGCCGAAGACCGCGTCGCGACCGTGATCATCCGGATCGCTGAAGAAGCGGTACCGCACGCGCTTCTCGCGAAACTCGTCGTAGTCCTCGGTACCGTACGACATGAGCATGTCGTACACGCGTTCGAAGGCGTTGCGCGTCACCCGGGGATCGGAACGCACGATATCGAGGTATTGCTCGAAGGTGCCTTCCCAGTTCTTGCGGCGGAACTGTTCCAGGTCCTGGCGTTCGGCCACGAGGGTAATGATCTCGCGTCCGCTGTTCATGAATGATCCTCCGGTAAGGGCGCCAAATGGCACCTTTCGCCGGAGTGTCCCTGAACGCCAGGGGCTTCGCGGCGAAATAGCGCCGAGCGGCCCGAATCAATTGCGTTGCGTTTTGTCGCCTATCGTTACTAGTTTAGTTACCGCGTCTCCGAGTTTCGTTTCCTGATTGTTGTTCTGCTGTTACCGTTGGCGATGCGCGCACGCGCCATGCACGTGCGACGGCTTGGCAAGCGGCACCAGGGCGCACCCGTTCGCAGCGCACAGGGGAAAGTTCCAGCGACGCGAACTTGATGGCCAGCAGAGAGAGAAATTGGAAAAGAACGCTCGAGGCGCGGCGGGCAGGATGCTACAGCAAGCCTACTTCTCTTTCGTCGGGTATTGCGAGGCCGTGCGATCCTTGCCGCGACCATCTCTTACCTATGCCAAGTATGCTTACAACCCCGGGGGTCGACAATATCGACTTTGCGGCCAATCCAGCCGCACAACGTTATTCCCACCAGCAAATGGCTTGCCAATGTACGTCATTTATTCCGGAATCCCGGCCCGGTTTTGCTTGGTAGGGGGTGCCGGCCAGATTCTCAAGAATCGAATTCCACCCACGAGGCCTGTAGCGATTTTGCACCTGGACACTTGGGCAGGTATTTGGGGCTACCAACCGTGCGAAAAAGCACGAAGTCCGGTGCAACCGGGCTATCGGTGTAGTGAAGCAATCGAACGGCGAACAAGCGGTGTAAGTCGTTATTCGACGATCTATGCGAAGCTGGGCCCACGACCCGTGGTCGAAACAGGTCACGTCGGCATCCTTTGACCCGCTCTTGCGCGGCCGGCGGCTAGCTGAGCAGCCGATTGACGCTTTCCATCAACCGGTCCATTGCAAACGGCTTGCGAATGTAGTCATCGACTCCCAGCATCTCGGCGTAGGCCTTGTGCCGACTTCCTTCATTGGCCGTGATCATGATTACTCGCAAAGGCACGGGGCGCGAGCGCCGCAGCTTTTCCAGCACTAAAAAGCCACTCCGCTTGGGCATCATCATGTCGAGGATCACCAGGTCGGGATCTTCCCGTTCGGCCATGGCCAACCCCTGGTTGCCATCGCGGGCCACGAGCACGTCGTAGCCGTTGGCCTCGAGGGCGAAGCGGACGCTTTCGACGATTTCGTGGTCGTCGTCGACGATCAGCACGCGCTGCCGCTTCGTTTCACTCTTGTCTTCTGCCATCTTGCGGTGGACCTCGGAGAAAGGTTTGTGAGCTGGGGACGCCCCAAATGTAGGCGTTTGGCTGGCTAATACGGTAAAATATAAGCCTCCACAAGTATCCGAGATCGGCGCAATTTGCAAGAGACCCACCGTGGCCCGAAGATCAGCGAGATTGCGGGCTTGCGAAGTTTTGGACGGAGAAACCAGATGGATTGCCAACGGTGGACACGTGCATGGCGCCGAATCGCAGCCGCGCTTGGCTGGATTATCGCCCTCTTGGTAGGTTGCGCAGCCGTCGGAGAGCAGGCAGACGCGCAAGATCGTCGGCCCCAAGCCGACCCTCGCGATTCGGCGCTGTTTGTGCCCGAGGGTGCGCCTGTTCGTCGCGGGCAGGGGCAGCACGTATTGATGAAGGACTCGGCCGGAGCAGACGTGGTTGCGCTGCTGCATGCCGACGTTGGCGACCGCAGGCTGGTCATACTGTCCGATGGCCGACTCGAGTCGGTGGCCACGTCGCGCGCTCCAATCACGAGCGAGCCGTTTCGACCCGCCACGAAGGAGGAAATTGCCGAGCAGCTCAAGGCCAAGGGGTTTCGAAATTTCAACGTTCGCAGCACGGCCCGTTTCATTTACGTCTACAACACCAGCGCGGCCTTCTATAAGGGTACGAGTCGGATTCTGGAGACGATGTATCCGGCGGTTTTGGCCTATTTCAAGCGATTGAAGCTCCCGGTCGATCATCCGCAAGTGCCGCTGGTGGCGATCATGTTTCGCACGGAGGAAGAGTTTCAGAAATTCGAACCCATCCCAGCCGGCATCGCCGCCTACTACAACACGATCTCGAATCACATCGTGATGTACGAACAATCGGACCTCGTGGAGGTGGCTCCGGAATTGGCGATGAAGCAGTCCATTGGCACCATCGCTCACGAGGGCATCCATCAGATCCTTCACAACATTGGCGCCCAACAGCGGTTGTCGCGGTGGCCGATGTGGGTTTCCGAGGGGCTGGCGGAATACTTCGCCCCCACGTCGGTAGATCACAGGCTGCGCTGGAAGGGCGTCGGCATGCCGCATGACCTGCGGATGCATGAACTGGCGCAATTCATGAAGGCGCGCCCTGAAACCAATGGCCAGATCATCGACGAAGTTGTGGGTGCCGAGCGATTAACATCCAGCGGCTATGCGGCCGCCTGGTCGCTCACGCATTACCTGGCATCGCGGCAGAAGGAAAAATTCCAGGATTTTCTGCGTGAAGTGGCACAGCTAGGTCCGCTCGAACCGCCGGATGGCCGCTCTGCCGTCGTGGGCCGGCGACTCTTCGTGAAGTATTTCGGCGATGATTACGCGGCGATCGAGAAGGCGCTCGTGGAGCATCTCAAGTCACTGCCCTATGTCGATCCAGTCGCCAATCAAACGCACTACGTGGTGTTGCTCGACTCGACGACGCGGCGGACCGCGGGCGTCACGACTTCGCCCGCCGGGGCCCGCAAATTCCAGCAAGAGGCGCTCACTCGACTTCCACCGCAAATTCGCGCGGCAACTCGGTTTCAGATCATGCCGTTTGCCAACAAGCAATTGGCCGAGCACTATGCGGAACAGTTTCTCGGCCGCTCGAATTGAGCGTTCCTAAGGCTGGCGCCGCGCATCTCGTTGAGCGCCGCTCCAACTTTCGTGTGGATGCCGTCGGTTTGGCGGATGACGAGGATTCGCGACGGCGAAAAGTACATGATCGAGCCGAGTCCGCCATTGGCTTGCCAAGACTTGGGGGCGATCGTGGTCTGGATCAGGTCGACCAGTTCCTGCGCATTTTGGGTCGTCGCGGCCTCAAAACCGCCCGCTTGGCCTGCGGCCGCGCGAACGGCGCCGCCGGGCGGCTGAAAATTTCCGCCGGCGGCACCTGCTAGCGGTTTTTGGCCGGCTGCGATGCCCGCGTTTTGAGCGAGGATTGCCCGTTGGGCAGGCGAGTTTCCCCCTGCGGCGGGTTCTGACAGCGATGTCGAGCCACCGTTTCGCGCGGGCGTGACGGAATCATCAGAGACTTGCTTCGCGAGAGCCTCTTGGGTGCGTCGCAACCGATTGCGAACCAGTCCACTTAGTTGTTGCCGAGAGCGGTCGCTGAACTTTGTGCTGGCTTGCACTTCTCGGTAGAGGGCCACCAGCTGGCGGATGGTCGCCTCTTGTTCCGTTCCGCAAGTCGTTGCGTGACGACGCAAGGCGTCGTGCACGGCTCCGCGCAGAGCAGGGGCCGACCTTTCCGCCGCCTGGCACAAAAACGGCGTGGCCGACACGACAGCCAACAGCACGACAACAATTGGCTTCGTCATCATGCGGATGCCTCCTTGACATGCGATACCATCAGCCCGACGGTCAGTATACCGGATGCCCATCAAGAAAGCGCGAAATTGGCGCCGGCGTATCGCTCTGAGATCAAACCATCGGCTTGGCGGCGACCGGCGCCGGGGCGGAACCCCGCGGCCGGATGCGTCGCGCTCGCGCCACGCGTTCGCGCCGCGCCAGCAGAGCGTCTTCCAAGTGATCGAAGGTTTGTGATAACCGGCTGCCGTAAACACACAGCGGCGCAAAAATGCACCCCATGGCCGCTCCCCAGAAAACGTCGCTGGCGAAATGCGAGCCGTGCAACAAACGCTGCATGCCGGCCAGTGCCGCGCACGTCGGGAACAGCCAGCGGCCCCGCGGGTAGAAAGCTGAGAGCACAATGGCTAGTCCGGCCGCGGTTGCCATATGCGACGAAGGAAACCCTTGCTCCCAACTCGGATTCCGGGCCAGCGGAAACCAACGTCCGAACGTATCGATGCCGTGGTCGATCAAGGTGAAATCGACGTGATTTGGGCGCACGCGGGCCACCAGCAGCTTTAGCATATTGGCCGCCAAACCCGCCCCTAGCGATGCCGCCAAGATTCGAGGAATGCCATAGCGGTGCCAGGGATCGAGCACGAAGATGACGGCCACGATCGCCACAACCCCAAGGCCGTGACCAAATATCTCCGCCAGCCCACACACCTTTTCGAGCATGCTTGGCGTGTACCCCGCGCGGAACCAAGCGGCCAGCGGCACATCGATCGCCAGCATGGCCACGCCCATGGCGGCCAGCACGGCTGCGCAGCTCCACAGGTGCGAGATGGTTCGCAGGCGTGGCAGGGGGATTTCGCAATCGCTGTAAGGATCAGGAGTCATCCACCAATGCCTCGACCGAGTCCGGCGGGGAAATGAACGCGGCGGAAAAATAGCAAACTTGCTCGCGTGGAATAAGACCGACTTGGGCGGATTCGTCGTCGAGGTCCGGCCTCTTGTGAAGCTCAACTCGCTGGCTATACTTTCAGGGGGATCGGTTATTTCCGTTGGGGGGCATCGTATGTCCGGGGGGATGACAGCCAGCACGAAGGATGCTTCGCGCCAGCCATCGGGGCTGCTCTTGATGCTATTGGCGGCAATCGTCGCCTACGTGATCGGCGGACCCGTCTTCCCGACCGGCAACACGGGCCAGCAAGGGGGCGATGCCAGCACGCCTCTGGCAAGTGCGGCATCCAACTCCGCGAGCGGACCGGCACGGAACATCTCAAGCGCGCAGGCTCAGTTCGACAAACTTATCGATGAGTTCTGGGGTTCTTCCAAATCAAGCGAGCATTCCCCGCAATGCTAAATACACATGTCTGATTGCGACGGTCATGGACCCCGTCGATTCTCGATTGGCGTATACGTTCGATACGCAACTTGATGCCATTTGCGCTGCGGCAGAGGCGGCCGATTACACCTTTGATCGGTGGTGGCTTCCGTGGCCGAACACTGGCGGCGGGACGAGCGCCGCCGCGATGAAGCAGCAATTGTCCAAGACGACGACAGCCGGAAGCTCGGCGCGAGAGTTCGAGTCGATTCCGGGAATACTCTTGTTCCGTCCGATGTCGCCCGCCGAGAAGCAGAAGTCACACGATGAGGGAGACTCCAAAGAGAAATCGCCCGGCAACAACCAAATCGAGCTGCTCGTCGTGTTTTTGGTTGGCGAGACCGCCTCGGCGGGAATTCACAAAACGGCATTTCGCAGTTGTTTGGAAATTATCGGCCATCTCGACAAAACCAGGAAACCAAGACAGTACAGCGTCCTGGGGCCGACCTGCTCCGGTACGGTCGACTCGCTACGCATCGCCATCGCGGCATGGCGACGCAGTCATCACGGCGACAAGTTCCGCTTCATTTCTCCGTCGGCGACAAGTGTCTCGGATTTTGCCGACGAAGACCAAGGCATCTCCTTCTCAGCCACGGTGCATCCGGACACGGCAGTGCTGAAAAGGCTGCGAGAGTTCCTGCGAAAGGAGATGGGGCGGCATCGAATCGCGGTGTTAAGCGAATCCAATACGGCCTATGGCAGGGCGACCGCGAATGACAGCGAAAGCGATGACAGTGTCGTCACGTTTCGGTTCCCAATGCACATTGCCGCGCTGCGCCCGGTGTACGAGGCGGAGCGATCGAGGCGCGGCCAGCTCGTCTCCAAGTACGATCCCTTTGCATCGCAGGTGCCCATTCCGTTCGATACGAGTCATGGAACCCGGGACGTCGTGCCCACGATGGACGGCGGCATGACGGCCGTCGCCTCCGATCAGCTCATGACGCAACTCGTCGAGCTGCTCTCCGAGGGCCAGTTTGATGCGGTCGGATTGGTGGCCACGGACGTACGCGACAAGATATTTCTAGCCTACCTGGTGAAGAAGTATTGCCCTTTGACGACGCTGTTTACCACCGATACGGAACTCTTGCTGACGAACCGCGAGCACCGGCGTTACCTGGCTGGCACGATCTGCGCTCACACCTATCCGCTGTACCAAGGATCGAAAGTCTGGGAAGCTCCGAAGAATTTGGATCAACTACCCGCGGTTCGTCACGTGACGTTTGGTTCCCAGGAAGGTTACGGCACCTACAACGCCGTACTGGCACTGTTGAACAAGCCAACAGAGATGATCGAGTATGCGCCGCCGTACTTCGATTGTGGCGCAGAAGTCAAAGACGGAAACCACCCGGGGATCTGGCTGAGCGTCGTCGGTGAAAGCGGTTTTTGGCCTCTCAAGTATTGTTCAGAAAGCTGTGAGGGCGCTTCCTACCTGTTTGTGCCTGAGAAACCGCCATTGAGGGGCGAACCCCTGACGCTGGACTACTCGACGGTGGAGTCGCTGTTTTCTCTGATCGTGGGCATGGTTTGTATCACGGCCTTGTGGGGCCTTCCGAAGTACTTTTGGGACCGCGTTGCGACGCCCCGTCCCGTCTTGGCGTCCCGCGAACTTGTCATTCGGCGTGCGGTGTGGGGGGGGTTGTGCATCGCGGGAATATTGGGCGTATCGCTTTACTTCCTACTTGTCTGGACCATCCCGCTGAAAAGCCCCGTCGATCTCCGGCCGCGTTTCGTGCTCCCTTGTTTGATGGCCGAGCTATTTGTCACAGTGGCCTTGTTCTCGATTGCCATGGCCGTTCAACTGGGAAAGATGCTCCAGGGAAGAGTGGCGCCCAAGGGCAAGGCATTCCTCTTGCTCGGCTGCGCCGTCGGTGGAATTGGCATCCTGGGCGTCTATGCTCTGACCATGCCCGTGCGGACAAACGAACAGGCGTTTCGATTCGCTCGGGCGATCCACTTTGAGAGTGGACTGTCGCCACTGTTGAGTGTCACGCTGCTGGGGGCCATTGTTTTTGGTTGGGGTCGCAGCCAGCTATTGGTTACTCAGCAACTCGCGCAATACCGAATTCCAAGTCCTTTTCCCAAGAACTCGGAACCGTACCGGGCGGATCAAACGCTATTCGCAGCCATCCTGTGGCCTTGGGGCAAGCACGGACGACGGTACTTTCTGCCCTGGTTGGCGGTCACCGCCTTGCTGTTGCTGCTGTGTGCTTTGCGCCTGCGAATGACCTACGAAGGCGTGCTCTTTTCGCTGATCTTTCATGCCCTGTTTAGTTTCTTGGCCGCGGCTGCCGTGGCGGGGCTATTCCACATTCAACTGGTAGCGAGCGCCCTGTTCCGGTTGACTGAAGCGATCGGCTACTACCCCCTGCAAAACGCATTTCGCCGACTGCCGGAAAAAGCCAGTCAGCGATACGGGCGTTTCTTTACCGCGCGCCGCCCGGGTTTGGAAGAATTCGAATTTGCCGTGCAGCAATGGGATGCGCTGTCGGGTGTACCGTGGCTTCGTTTCGCATTCAAGGGCGATCTTCAGCGAGCGGACGGCGCCACCACGCCGCCGGCGCGGCTCGTCACTCCAAGGCTGTTGCGGGCATTTGCACTATGGAGCATAGTTAAGCTCAGTCGAGGGAAATGGGCGCGCAGTTCCCTTCGGGCGGCGTATCCCGCTGTTGATGCCGGGCCCCCCGCGCCTGCGCAAAATTCGCTCGACAAGCAACTCGAGCAACTCGAGGAATTCGTGGCCATTTGCACGATGCTCTATCTCAGTCAGTTCTTGGTCTATCTGCGTCATCAGATGTTCATGGTTACCGTGGCACCCATCATGATGCTGTTGGCTGTCACCTTGTACCGCTTCGAGCCGCAATACTTCTTGACGGTCGTTGTCGATGGGCTGATCATTGCGTCCGTTTTGTTGTCGCTCAAATTGATTGTCCAGATCAATCGCGACGAGACGTTTAGTTACATCTCGCAAACGGCCCCCTTTTACCTGACGATGGATAGAGACTTGGCGCTTAGCTTTGCCGCGTATGCTTCGCCGCTCGTCGTTTTGATCCTGACACGATTTGACGAAGTGTCGAACTGGTTGTTTTCGTGGATGAGGGCTTTCTAACGCGCGTTTCGAGCCCACCTGCGACGTCGAGATTCGCCGGCTCGACGGAAACTGATGTTGTCGTTCTGCCGGTCTCCTTCATAGACTCCGCGACGGACGTTGGGCATGCCGCGGCTGCGGGAATGTCCGGCATGACCGAATCTCCTGGCAAGGATGCCATTTCGTGCGACCTCAACTGTTGCTAGCGGCGATTGCTGGCATTTTGTTCTTTGTGAATTTGGGTGCGACCCATTTGTGGGACGTCGACGAGGCGATCTTCTCGCAGGCCGCCAAGGAGATGTACGAGCGCGGCGACGCGGTCACGCCCTACTTCAACGGCGCGGTGTTTCCAGACAAGCCGCCGGTGATGTATTGGCTGATGATGACCGCCTACGAGGCGTTCGGCACGACGGAGTTCGCGGCACGCTTTTGGTCGGCCGTGTTCGGCGTGGGTAGCGTGCTGCTTACGTACCGGTTGGCGCGTCTTGTGTTTTCGCCCAGCGTCGCCTTTTGGTCTGGCTTGATCCTGGCCACGAGTTTGAATTTCAACGTCATCGCGCGGGCCGCCACGCCCGACTCTTTTCTGACGTTTTTTTGCACGCTGGCCATGCTGCTATTCGTGGCCGCGACAGCCAAGGCTCGCCCGCTTTCCGGAGAGGAAAACGAAAGGAACGTACCTTGGGCCGGCCAAACCCGCTTCGAGCCGAGTTGGTGGGGTTGGTGCACGGTTTACGCCGCGATGGGCGCCGCCGTGCTCACCAAGGGGCCTGTTGGCGTTGTGCTACCCACGGCGTCGATTGGACTGTTCTTGCTCGTCATGCGTGCCGAGCGGTTGCCACCGGTTGATGCGACTGGTTGGAAAGGCGTTGCAGCGAACCAGGCACAGTGGTTGGCACGCATCCTGGCACCGCTGTATGTCGCCCGCACGATCTGGAGCATGCGGCCACTCACGGCCGTGGCGGTGGTGCTGCTGGTAGCCGCGCCGTGGTACGTGCTGGTTGGCATGGCCACGCATGGCGAGTGGCTGATTGGCTTCTTCGGAGTGCACAACTTTGGCCGCTTTGCTCACGCGATGGACGATCATAGCGGCCCGATCTTTTACTATTTGCTGGCGATTGCGATCGGCTTTTTTCCGTGGTCGGTGTTTACCAGTCCCACGCTGTTGCATATGCGAAGGCTACTTCGTGCGAACCATCCCTGGCGACCGGGCTACGTGCTGGTCTGTTCGTGGATCGTGGTCTGGGTTGGCTTCTTTTCGCTGGCGGGCACCAAGCTGCCGAGCTACATCATTCCGGCTTACCCGGCTCTGGCATTGGTCACAGGGTGTTTTGTGGCCAGTTGGATTCGCGAGCCCGCCGCAGTGCCACGCCTCTTTACTCGATTGGCCTGGGGGTGCGTGGCATTGACGGGCATTGGATTGCTTATCGGCCTGCCGATTGCGGCCCACCTGGTGCTGCAAGACGAATGGTTCCTGGGCACGCTGGGCCTGATTCCGCTGGTCGCCGCCATCCTCGGCTGGGTCTATAGCGAACGCTCGCAACCGAGTCGCTCGGCGTGGACCTTGGCCGCCGCCGGCGCCGGAATGTGGATGATAGTGTTTGGCTTCTTCGCGGTTTATGTTGACCGCTATCAGGAGAGTCCCGCCTTCGCTACGCGGATCGCCGCGGAGAGCGGGGAATCGGAGCCGGTCGTTCGTTCGTTTCATCACTTTCGCCCGAGTTACGTTTTCTACACGTCGAGCGTGGTCGAAAAGATCGAATCGCCTGACGATGTGCGGGTGTTTTTTGAGTCTCATCCCAAAGCCGCTTTCGTAATTACGAATGACCGGCAATACACGAAGCTCGCCGGCACGCTGCCCTCAGACGTCGGCGTGCTGGAAACTCGCCAGCTGCCGGGTCAGGACGAGCAGGTCATGCTCTTGGGGCGACCGCGAAAGACCGCCGTTGCCCGCAGCCGCCAAGCGGCTGGCTCCGCACGCTGATCGAGCGACTCTCGCAGAGTAAGACCAGGTGGCAACGGCATTTCCCCGTGCGCACCTAACTATCGCGGCTTCTTGATCTTGCGTGCTAGCTGTGTTAGTCTGATTGGCACTGCGCTCGCGCGCAGAGAGGGCCCTCCCCGCCACCCCGCCGAGTGTCATTCCCATGCTCAACGTGACCGGAAAAGGACAAGCCCACACCTGTGACGGTATCTCGCGGCGCGACTTTCTGCAGGTTGGCACCCTGGGCGCCGTTGGCCTCTCGCTGCCGGAACTGATGGCCGCCAAAGCCCAGGGGGCCGTGGCCAAGGATCACGACGAACGCAGCGTGATCATGATTTTCAATTTGGGGGCTCCCAGCCAGCTCGATTTGTTCGACATGAAGCCCGACGCGCCGGCGGAGATTCGCGGTCCGTTTAAGCCGATCAAGACCGCGGCGCCGGGAATGGAGATTTCCGAGATTCTGCCGCTGCACGCCAAGCACGCCGACAAGTTCTCGCTGGTTCGCAGTTGCTACCACACGGCGGCCGCCGTGCACGACACGGGGCACCAGATGCTGCAAACCGGCCGGTTATTCACCGGCGGCATCAATTCGCCGCATGCCGGCTGCGCCCTGGCTTACTTGCGTGGCCGCAAGAGCGACTTGCCGGCCCACGTGATTCTGCCCGAGCCGATGGGTCCGACCGGCGGCAATTTGCCGCACGGCCAGGATGCCGGCTTCCTGGGCAAAGCGTACGATCCATTTGCCCTGATGACCGACCCTTCGAAGCCCAACTTCAAGGTGCCTGACCTCTTGCCGCCCCAACAAATTGGCGAGGCGCGGCTGGCGAGGCGTCGCAAGCTGCGGTCGATCGTCGACGAAACGGTGGCCAGCTTCGAAGCCAGCGACAACGCAAAGCTGCTGGATAGCAACTTCGAAGCCGCGTTTCGCATGATGACCAGCCCCCAGGCGCGCGCCGCGTTCGATCTTTCTCAGGAGCCGAAGGATGTGCGCGAGCGGTACGGTATGAATCGCTTTGGTCAGTGCTGCCTGCTTTCTCGGCGTTTGATCGAGGCCGGCGTGCGGTTCGTCACCGTGAACACGTTCCTCACGGTGTTCAACGAAATCACCTGGGACATTCACGGTTCGAGCCCCTTCACGTCAATCGACGGGATGAAGAACATCGTGGCACCGATGTACGATCAGGCTTACACGGCGCTGCTGGAGGATCTCACGCAGCGGGGCATGCTCGACAACACGTTGGTCTGCAATCTGGCGGAGTTCGGCCGCACGCCGCGCGTGAACCCGGCGGGCGGTCGCGATCATTGGCCGCAGTGCTGGACGGTTTACTTCGCCGGTGGCGGCGTGCAGGGCGGCCGCGTGGTGGGTCGGAGCGACGCCATTGGCGGTGTGCCGGCCGAGCGTCCGGTCGAGCCGCCGGAAGTCGTGGCCACGATTTATCGCAGCTTGGGGCTCGACCTGGAAACCAAGCTCCCCGGTCCTCAGGGGCGACCGTTTCCGCTGGTCAACTTTGGCAAGCACGAAATACACGAGTTGTTTTAACCTGGCAAACGGCACCGCAAGGTGTCCCCACCAGCCACACGCGCCAGCGCGACGGCCGGAAGCGACGTTTCCTCGCCGGCGACGGACTAGTAAGGCGGAGCTTTCATCACGAAGCTCGCGGCGCAGACGAACAAAGGGCGAACCATGCGACGATCATGCTTACCGCCGGTTCTATTCACCGGATGGGCAATCGTTTTCACCATGACCGGCGCCGTGGCAGAGGAATTGCAATTGCTGCCAGGCGATTTCACCCTCACCGGTTCGGCAGCGCGGCAATCGCTGGTGCTCGAGAGCTTTGACGGAAGGAATGCCACGGGACCTGTAACGAACGATGTGACGTTCATCTCCAGTGACCCGGCCGTGGTGCGCATTGAAGACGGCGTGGCGCTGCCGGTAGCCGACGGCGCGGCCACGATCACGGCCACGGTGGGCGAGCGAAGCGCGTCGCTCGAAGCCACTGTCGCCGGCATGTCCGAACCCTTCGTCTGGAACTTCCGCAACCATGTCGAATCGGTGCTCTCGAAATCCGGCTGCAACGGAGGCGCGTGCCATGGGGCGCTGGCCGGAAAAAAGGGATTCAAACTCACGCTCGGGGCGTTCGATCCGGTGGCCGACTACTTTTACATTACCCGCCAGGCCCGCGCGCGCCGTGTCGTGCTGAGCGACCCCGGCCGCAGCCTGGTTCTCGAAAAGCCGACCGGCGCGGTCCCGCACAAAGGCGGCGTGCGGTTCGAAGTCGACTCGCCCGAATACCGGGTCATTGTGGAGTGGCTGGCCGCCGGCGCGCCGGAGCCGCGCGACGATGATCCTCGCCTGACGCGCCTGGAACTGCTGCCCGAGGCCTCGGTCCTGTCGTCGGGAACCAATCAGCCGCTGATCGTGCGCGCCGAATTCAGTGACGGACATACCGAAGACGTGACACGGTGGGCCAAATTTACCTCCACCAATGAGTCGGTCGCCACGGTCGACGATGCCGGACGGGTGCAGGTCATCGGGCAAGGCGAAGCGGCAATTAGGGCCTGGTATCTGAGTTGGAATGTGGTCGGCACGGTCAGCGTGCCGTATCAGCAGGACGTCGACCCGGATTTATTCGCCAAGGCTCCGCGGCGCAATTTCATCGACGAACTGGTGCTCCAGAAGCTAAAGAACCTGAACCTCCCCCCTTCTCCACCGGCCAGCGATGGCGAGTTTTTGCGGCGAGCCTACGTTGATACAATCGGCGTGTTGCCGACGGTGGACGAGACGCGGAAGTTCTTGGCCGACGACTCATCCGACAAACGTGACAGACTGATCGATGAGTTGTTCGCGCGGCCGGAGTTCGTTGACTACTGGGCCTACAAGTGGAGCGACCTGCTGCTGGTCAATAGCGAGAAGCTGCAACCGGCGGCAATGTGGGCCTACTATCACTGGATTCGCAACAACGTCGCCGCAAATACGCCCTGGGATCGGTTTGCCCGAGAATTGGTGACGGCCACCGGCAGCACGCTGGAAAACGGCGCCGCGAATTTTTTTGTGTTGCATCAGGATCCGCCCGATCTGGCGGAGACCGTTTCAGTTGCCTTTCTGGGCATGTCGATCAATTGCGCCAAGTGCCACAACCACCCGCTCGAAAAATGGACTAACGACCAGTACTACGGAATGGCGAACCTGTTCGCCCGCGTTCGTTCGAAGGAAGCCAGCGGCGCGGGCAATCGGGTCGTTTATCCGGTGACGAGCGGCGAGTGGATCCAGCCGCGGACTGGCAAACCGCAACCGCCAAGGCCGCTCGACGGCGAGGCCGTGCCGTTCGATGCCGAAGCCGATCGCCGTGAACATCTGGCCGATTGGCTCACCTCGCCAGACAACCCGTACTTCAGCCGGGCGATCACCAATCGCGTGTGGGCAAACTTCTTTGGCGTCGGGCTGGTCGAGAACGTTGACGACTTGCGGCTGACTAACCCGCCCAGCAACGCGGAACTCTTTTCCGCCGCGTCCGATTATCTGGTCGAAGGCGGTTATGACGTGAAAGCCCTGATGCGGGCGATCTTGACTAGCGCCACCTACGCCCGCAGTAGCCAGCCGCTGCCGGGAAACATGCAGGACGAGCGATTTTACTCGCGCTACTATCCCCGCCGACTCATGGCCGAAGTGCTGCTCGACGCCCTCTCGCAGGTGAGCGGTGCGGAGACGAAGTTTCCAGGTTATGCGGGTGGAACGCGGGCCATTCAACTGCCCGACGTCAACGTCAATTCCTACTTCCTGAAGTCGTTTGGACGGCCGCTGCGCGAGATTACCTGCGAATGCGAACGCACGGCCCAGCCCAGCATGGTGCAAGTTCTGCACATCTCGAACGGTGACACGGTCAACCAGAAACTGGAAGACAAAGGTAATCGGCTGGAAAAGCAATTGGCCGCCGGACGCTCAAACGAGGAGATCATCGAGGAAGCCTACCTGGCGGCGTTGTCGCGATACCCGACTGAGTCCGAGCAGGCGCGGCTCGCAGCGGCACTCAGCGAGCCCGACGTTGAGCGCCGACTTCTCGTTGAGGATCTCTACTGGAGCATCCTCAGTAGCAAGGAATTCCTATTCAATCACTAGGCGGACGGGCGTGCCGTACGACAGCGGCTTGCCCGATGGAGACAAGTGTGATGTGCAAGTGGTGCCAACTTCTGATCGGAATCGTCTGCACGCTGGCGACCGTGCCGGCGTGGGCTGACGTTCCTGCCACGCAGGACTACAACCGCAGCGCCGCACCGCTGTTCAAGAAATACTGCGCCGGCTGTCACAATGCCCAGGACAAGGAAGGCGAGCTCGTGCTGGAGAGCTATGCCAACCTGTTCGCCGGAGGGCCGAGCGGGCCGCTGATCGTGCCGGGCAAGGCCGACGAAAGCCGGCTGATCGGCGTTCTTACCGGCAAGGAAGAACCGTCGATGCCGCCGGAAGACAACGCCAGGCCAACGGCCGACGAAATCGCGAAGCTGGCCGCCTGGATCAATGCCGGTGCGAAGGAGCCGCTCGGCGAAACGCCCGACCCGACCGTCGTCGTGGTGCCCAAGATCAAGCCGACGGCTCCGGTCCACGAAGCGGTTTCAGCGCTGGCCTTCGCGCCGGATGGCAAGTCGCTGGCCGTGGCGCGGTTCGACGCAGTCGAAATTCTCTCGCTTCCCGAACGTTCGCTCGTGCGGCGCTTGGGTCCGCATCGCGGACGCGTCAACGCCGTGCAGTTTTCACCTGATGGCGCGCGCGTCCTGGCCGCGGCCGGCGAGCCGGGCGTCTTCGGCGAAGTGCGAATATGGAACGTCGCCGATGGCCAGCCGGCCGGCACGTTCCAGGGTCATGCCGACAGTCTCTATGCCGCGGTTCTCAGTCCCGACGGCAAGTTGCTGGCCACGAGCAGTTACGACCAAACGATCAAGCTATGGGACGTGGCCGGCGAAAAGGAATTGCGTACGCTCACCGGACACAACGATGCGGTGTTCGATCTGGCCTTTCGGCCCGACGGAAAGATTCTGGCCAGTGCCAGTGGCGATCGCACGGTCAAGCTGTGGGACGTGGCCACTGGCCAGCGGCTCGACACACTTAGCCAGCCAACCAAGGAACAATACTGCCTGGCGTTCGGCCCAGACGGCAAACGCGTGGCCGCTGGCGGCGCCGACAATCGCATTCGTGTATGGCAGGTAAGCGAAACCGGTAAGGAGAACACGAGCCCACTTGTCTACGCTCGATTTGCGCACGAGGGGGCGGTGGTGAATCTGGTTTACTCGTCCGACGGCAAGACGATCGTCTCGGCTGGTGAGGACCGGACCGTAAAAATATGGGATGCCGAGACGATGCACGAGCGGTTGGCGCTCGAACCGCAAAGCGACTGGGCGCCGGCGCTGGCGATCAGTCCTGACGGCAAGCGCATCGCCGTGGGCCGGCTCGACGGCAGCCTGGCATTCTACGACGTGGCCAGTGGAGACCTGGTGCCCCCTCCGCCGCCACCAAAGCCGGAACTCGCATCGCTTGGCGTCCGCGGAATTCAGAAAGGCACGACCACGCGGCTGACGCTCGCGGGCAAACACTTCGCCGACGCCACGTCGATCAAGGCAAGCCACGACAAGATTGCTACCGTCCTGGTGGGCGACAAAACGGAGACGCAGCTGCAGGTCGACGTTACGCCGGCGGTGGACTTGCCGCGCGGTCGTTATGAGCTGTGGGTGGTCTCGCCCGCCGGCGAGAGTCAGAAACATCGCATTTATCTGGACGAACTGCCCCAGGCGATCGAGACTGAACCGAACGATTTGTTGGCCAATGCGAACGCGATGCCGCTGGAGTCCGGCGTCTGGGGCGTGCTGGCAGCCAAAGGGGACATTGATCGCTTTGCATTCGATGCCCAAGCTGGCCAGAACCTCGTGCTCGACGTTACGGCCTCTCCGATTGGTTCCAAGGCGAACATCGTCGTGACCCTTTCCGACGCGACGGGGCGCGTGCTGGCCGACAACAACGACTTTGGCGGTTCCAGCGACCCGCTCCTCTCGTTCAAGGTTCCGGCCGACGGCAAGTACGTGGTCGAAGTGAGCGACCTGATGCTCGATGGTGGCGGCGAACACTTTTATCGCCTGACGGTCGGCGAGTTGGCCGTGCCGACCGCCGTGTTCCCGCTGAGTGTTCCGGCGAACAAGGAGACGGAAGTCACCGTCAGTGGGTTCAACGTTTCGAACTGGAAAGTGCAGGTGCCGGCCGCGGCGCAAGGCGACGTCGAGGTTCCGCTCGATCGCGAGCGTTTTCGACTGCGCCAGCCGCTCAAGGTCGTCGTCGGCACGTTGCCCGAGATATTGGAAACCGAGCCGAACGACGCACCGGCCAGTGCGACAGCGGTAGCGGTTCCGATCACTGCGAACGGCCGCGTTTTTTCGAAGGGCGAATCTCCGGACGACGATTACTATCGCTTCGAGAGCAAAGCCGGCAAAACTTGGATTTTGGAAACCGATGCGGCCCGCCGCGGCTCGCCGGTGGATACCGTGATCGAAGTGCTCGATGCCGAGGGGCGACAAATCGAGCGGGTGTTGTTGCAGGCCGTGCGCGATTCGACGGTGACGTTCCGCGGCATCGACGGAAATACGCGTGACTGCCGGCTGACGAACTGGGAGGAGATGCAGCTCAATCAGTGGCTGTATCTGAACGGCGAGGTCGTCAAGCTGTTTCGCGCTCTGCGCGGCCCTGACTCCGGATTCATGTTCTACGAAGGAGACGGTGGCAAGCGGCTGTTGTACTTCGATACGAGTGCCACGGTGCACGCCGTTGACGAACCGTGCTTTATCGTGGAGCCTCACGCACCGGGCGCGAAGCTGATTTCGACGGGACTACCGGTGTTTCCGGTCTACTATGCGAATGACGACGACGCCGACCGCCGATTGGGAAGCGACTCGCGGTTAGCGTTCACCGCGCCGGCCGATGGCACTTACCTCGTGCGAGTGCGCGACGCCCGCGGTGACGGCGGCGTGCGATTTGGTTATCGCCTGACCATTCGCGAGCCGCGCCCTGACTTCAACGTCACGTTGCGAGGCGGAGACCGGCCGGGCGCAGACAGCGGCGACGAGTTCGCCGTCGTGGTCGATCGGATCGACGGCTTTAACGATGAGGTGGAAGTCACCATCACGAATCTGCCGGCAGGATTTCGCGTTTCTTCGCCGATCGTCATTCAAGCAGGCCACCGCGAGGCGCAGGGTGTGCTGTTTGCCGAAGCCGATGCGAAGCAGCCCACGACCGAGCAGCTCAAACAGATCCAGGTCGAGGCCAAGGCGAAAATCGCCGGGACCGAGGTCGTCAAGCCGGTGCAGGCCTTTGCGGGCCTCAAACTCGAGGCCAAGCCGAAGCTCATGGTGCGGCTCGAGCCGGCCGAACTGGTGATCGCGCCCGGCACGTCGATCACGGCTACCCTGCGCGTGGAGCGCAACGGATATGACGACCTGATCAAGTTTGAGGTGCAGAACTTGCCGCACGGAGTGATCGTCGACAACATCGGCCTGAGCGGGGTGCTAATGCCCAAGGGCGAGAACGAACGCCAAATCTTTCTCACGGCCGACGCCTGGGTGCCGGAGACGACCCGCTTGTGCTTCGCCGTCGAACAGCAGGCCGGCGGCCAATGCTCGCCACCGGTGACGATTCACGTGCGCCGTCCCAGCCCATTGGCTGAAGCAGGCAAGTGAGGCCGCAGCTCGCAGGCCTTTGCACTTTCCGCCCGCGCTTGACAGTCGCACGCGCCGGGCCACATATTGATTGCTATTGCCTGTTCCGACCTGGGGCCCTGGCGGGGATTGTTTCGTGAACGATTTTGAATTTCAGACGGCTACGACTGTCGATGAGGCCGTCAGCCTGCTATCGGCCAAAGGCGATCGAGCCAAGGTGCTTACGGGCGGTACCGATCTGATCGTGCAGCTCCGCGAGGGACTGCGTGAGGCCGACCTGGTTGTTGACGTCAAGAAGATTCCTGAGTTGATGGAAGTCAGCTACAGTCCGGCGAAGGGATTGCGGCTGGGCGCGGCGGTTCCCTGCTATCGGATCTACGGCGACCACACGTTGGCCGAGGCTTACCCGGCTCTGATCGACGCGGCTCGAATCATTGGCGGCTGGCAGATCCAGAGTCGGGCGAGCGTCGGCGGCAATCTATGCAATTCGTCACCCGCGGCGGATTCGATCCCATCGCTGATCGCTTACGACGTGATATGCCATCTGGCCGGACCCGAAGGGCGCCGCACGGTTAAGGCCGCGGAGTTTTGCACGGCGCCTGGACGCAACGTCCTCGAGCGGGGCGAAATCCTGACGGCGCTCGAATTTCCACCCGTCGCCAAAGGCAGCTCGTCTGCCTACCAGCGGTTCATTCCGCGCAACGAAATGGACATTGCCGTGGTGGGCGCGGCGAGTTGGCTGCAACTTGATTCGTCTGGCAAGAACATCCAGGCGGCCCGCATCTCATTGGCGGCGGTGGCTCCCACGCCACTGTTCCTGGCCGAAGCGTCGGCCTGGCTGGCCGGTAAGGGGGCAACTCACGAAAGCTTTGCCCAGGCTGGCGCGATGGCCCGCGACGCAGCCCGACCGATCAGCGACAAACGCGGCACCACCGAGTACCGTAAGCATCTGGCCGGTGTGCTCACCGAGCGCACGCTGGCCCTTGCCTTGGATCGAGCCCAGGGCCACAAAACCGCGGGTCACTAGTTGCGGTTCGGCCGCGATTTAACTGACATTTCACCGTTTCCCTTAGCAAAGGATCTCACGTGGTTCGCAAAACACACGTCGCAACAACGATCAACGGCGAAACGGTCGAATTCTTGTGCGAGGCGCGGCAGAGTCTGCTCGAAGTTTTGCGCGATACGCTCGGGTTGACCGGAACCAAGGAAGGATGCAACAACGGCAACTGCGGCGCGTGCACCGTCATGCTCGACGGTCAGCCAGTGGATAGCTGCCTGGTGCTGGCCGTGGAAGTCGACGGAGCCGAAATCACCACGATCGAAGGGCTTGCCGAAGACGCGCGTCTGCACCCGATCCAGCAATGCTTCTTGGAAGACGCCGCGCTGCAATGCGGTATTTGCACGCCCGGTTTCATCATGTCGACCAAGGCGCTGCTCGACCGCAACCCAAGCCCTACCGAGAACGAGATTCGTTTCCAGCTGGCGGGAAACCTGTGCCGCTGCACGGGCTACGACAAGATCGTCAGGGCCGTGAAGGATTCGGCGGCCCGGATGTCGGCCGAGGCAGGGAACTAGCACCAATTGATTTCAATTTGCAGGAGCGTAGGCCATGACGTCGTCGAAAGCGGGCAAGAAGCAGTACAAAGTAATCGGCACGCGCCCCGTGCGGCACGACGGCGCCGACAAGGTCACCGGCCGAGCGATCTATGGGGCCGACATGCGCCTGTCAGGAACGGTGCACGGCAAAATCTTGCGCAGTCCGCACGCTCACGCACGCATCAAGTCGATCGATACCTCGGAAGCTGAGACGTTTCCCGGCGTGCTGGCCGTGGTGACCGCGAAGGACATGCCGGACCTGAAGGACAAGATTGCCGACCTGGGAGAAGGCTCGGTCAACCTGGCGCACTTGGGTGCCAACGTGCTGGCACACGGCAAGGTGCTGTACAAGGGACATGCCGTCGCGGCCGTGGCAGCCACGAGTGGCAACATCGCCGAGGCGGCAGTTAAACGGATCAAGGTCGAATATGAAGAGTTGCCGTCGGTCACGTGGGTGCTCGACGCGATGAAAGACGACGCGCCGCTCCTGCACGACGATGTCCACACCAAGAGCATGGGAAAAAAGTCCGAGAAGCCCAGCAACGTCTCGACCCACCTGCGGTTTGAAAAGGGAAACGTGGAAGACGGTTTTAAGTCCGCCGACGTCGTCATCGAGCGCGAGTTCAAGACGGCGAGCGTGCACCAGGGCTACATCGAACCGCATGTTTCGACCGCGCTGTGGAATCAGGACGGCCACGTGACGATCTGGACAGCAACCCAAGGTTCATTCACGGCCCGGCAACAGACGGCCGAATTGCTGCAGATTCCCGTTTCTCAAGTAACGGTCGTGCCCTGCGAAATCGGCGGAGGCTTCGGCGGAAAGATTTCCGTCTATCTCGAACCCGTGGCGGCAATGCTTAGCCGCAAGTGCGGTCGACCCGTGAAGATGGTGATGAATCGCGACGAAGTGTTCGAAGGCACGGGTCCCACGCCGGGATCGTTCATGCGGGTTAAGCTCGGCGCAACGAAGGACGGCAAGCTCGTGGCTGGCGAAGCCTGGTTGGCTTACGACGCAGGTGCGTTCCCCGGCGGCGTGATTGGGCCGGGGGCGATGTGCGTGTTTAGTTGTTACGATTTGCCGCATGCCCGCGTCGACGGCTACGACGTGCTCGACAACAAGCCCAAAACGCAAGCCTACCGGGCCCCCGGTGCCACGCAGGCCGCGTTCGCTTGCGAGTCGGTCATCGATGAATTGGCCCGCAAGCTCGGTCTCGATCCGATCGAGTTTCGCCTCCGCAATGCCGCCAAGGAAGGGACGCGACGCGTCGATGGTCCTGTGTACCCCCGCGTTGGCCTGGTCGAGACTCTGGAAGCCGCCAAGCACAGCCCGCATTGGAAATCAAAACTCACGGGCAAGCATTGCGGCCGCGGCATCGCCAGCGGTTATTGGTTTAACATCGGGCTCAAGAGCAGCGCGGCGGCCAACGTCAACTCGGACGGCACCGTGAGCTTGATCGAAGGTTCGACCGACATTGGCGGCACGCGCACCAGTGTCGCGATGCAGTTGGCCGAGACCCTGGGCATTACGGCCGAGGCCGTGCAGCCGCACGTGGGAGATACCGATAGCGTCGGCTACACCGACGTGACCGGCGGAAGCCGCGTTACATTTGCCACCGGGCTGGCGGCTTATGAGGTAGGGCTCGACATCCTGCGGCAAATGCGCGAGCGGGCAGCAATTCTCTGGGAGTGCGACGCCTCGCTGGTCGAGTGCGAGGACGGGGTTTTTCGGCACAACGACAAGTCGATGACCTTCGCTCAATTGGCCGGTCAACTAGGCCATACCGGCGGACCGGTCGTCGGCCGGGCGACGGTCAATCCCGAGGGACCCACCAACGGCTTTGGCACGCACATTGTCGACGTGGAAGTCGATCCGGATACGGCCAAGGTGACCATCCTGCGCTACACGGCCATTCAGGATGCCGGCAAAGCAATCCACCCCAGCTATGTCGAAGGCCAGATGCAAGGCGGCGCCGTGCAGGGCATCGGTTGGGCCTTGAACGAAGAGTATGTGTTCGATGGCCAAGGGCACATGCAAAATGCGAGCTATCTCGATTACCGCATGCCGACGACGCTCGACGTGCCAAACATCGAAACGATCATTGTCGAAGTGCCCAATCCCGATCATCCCTACGGAGTGCGGGGAGTGGGCGAAACGCCGATCATCGCCCCGCCGGCGGCCGTCGCCAATGCGATCTTCGCCGCCACCGGCGTGCGGATGACGGAGTTGCCCATGTCGCCGCCCAGGTTGTGGGCCGCGATGGCCACCAAGAGCGATCTCTGAAGTGCGCGGACTGGCAGGCCCATGGCAACCGTCTTCATTCCTACGCAATGGCGAGACCTGACGGGCGAGGTGGATCAGTTGCAACTCAGCGGAGCCACGCTTCGCGAAATTGCCAACGGCCTGGAACGGCAATTCCCGGGGATCCGCGAGCGACTTTGCGACGGGGAGGCAATTGCCTCGGGCTTGGCGGTTTCGATTGACGGCGCGATTGCTTCGCGCGGCCTACGGTCGCCGGTGCCCGCCGATGGCGAGGTGCACTTCCTGCCGGCGATTGGCGGAGGTTAACTCCCGGCGTGTCCCGTAGGCGGGGGCTCATCCGCGCCGCTTGTTTCGCCGTCTGCTTGTTCGGCGGCCTCGGCAACTTCTTCCGGTTCGGGCGTTGCGGCTCGGGCGGCCAGAGCCGTGGCGATCGACTGCTGGATTGCCGGTCCAAAGGTATCGAGCAGCGTGGAGGCCACGGACCGCAGCATGCTGGAACGCTTGCGGGCACCCTTCTCGTCTTCCTCGGCCAGTTTCTTAATCCGCTCGGCGATCTGCTCGTCGGCGAGGATCCGCTCGAGCAATGCCGGCTCGTCCTCTTCTTCTGCAGTCGTTCGCCGTGGCTTCAGAGCCGCGGCAGCCAGAAAACCGGCTGCCGTGGCGGCACCGAGTGTTGCCCAGGGATACTTGCGCGCCCACGCCCGCACATCGGCCGCCTCGACGAGCGACGTGCGCATGTTGCCGATCGTCTCGGAGATGGCGCCGCGGGCGTCGTCGGCTTCGCGCGCGAGGTATTCAGTTTCGCTCAGCTTCGCTGCCGGCTTGGCCGACGTCGTGTCCGAAGCGTGACCGTTGTGCCTGGTGTCGCTGGGCATACTTCTTCACCGTTTGTTTGTGGAAGCGGCTTTGAACCAGACGGATAGACACGACCAGTCCGACCGCGACCAGCAGAAGCAGGCCAAAGCCGGCAATCAAATTTCCAGCCCAGGCCCGGTCTCCCAGACCGACGCCGATGACTTGTGCCAATCCGGTCATGCCGAGTACGGTCGCTGTGATCAGCATGGTGCAGAGAACCGCAAAACCAATGATGCCGGCCAGAGCCCACAAGACGAGTTTGCGGGACGTGGCCAACATCGCGTCCTTCCTGGCCTGGACATACATCCGCGCATGCTCACCCAATTCTTCGAGCTGGGCTTGCAGGCGGTGGACCGCCTCGGGCCCACCGCGATCGAATCCCTTGTCGGTTTCCTCGGGATCCGCATCGTCGCCGGAGGCGGTTCTGTCAAAGCGATTGACTGGCATCCTCGCACCCTTCGCTCAACGAAACAAATCCAATGGAACGCTAGCGCCGTTTACCTCCGCCAGAGGAATCCCAACACGACGCCGACACCGGCGGCAATCAGAATCGACTTCAGCGGATTTTGAGTAATGCGCTGCTCCAACTGGTTTTGAACTCCGGCAGCGCGCTCCCGAGCGGCTTCGCTCAGTTCACATGCGCGCTCTTGAGCTTTGTTCTTAATGGTCTTGGCTTCCATTTGCATCTCCGCGACAGCATTCCGAGCGTGGGCGCCAATATGGTTTCGGTTTGTGGGCATGGCCTCATTCCTCCGCAGGTAAACAAGCGTGAATTTGCTGCAAAAACGCACTCACAAGTTAATGGCAGAATACCAGCCATCGTGGTTGACGCGGCAGCAGGCAACTGCCTCATTTGCGCTTTCAAACCTAGCATTGCCGCCGCGTTCGGGCCAAAACAGTACAAATGCACAAGGACTTACGAAAATCCGGTCTACTTCGGTTGCAAACCGTGCGCCACTTGCAATTGGCGTGGGCTACACTGGTTGAGGCGCAGGCGGCGGAAGGTCGAGCGGTTTTAAGGATTTTACCTGCTGCCCTCAAAATTGCCGGCCTGACCGGCTCGCAATTGGCATGCTACGCGACTTGTGAGTCGCGTGAGCCTCGGCTAGCTTGAAACTCACGCAACAAAGTTCTTGTTTCCAGGTGCAGGAATCCGCGCGTTTGAATCGCCTCCGCTGGTTAATTTTGATCCTCGGACCGCTGCCGATTGTGGGCTCGTCCTGGGCGTTATCCGCGTGGTTTAAGTCTGAACCACCGGCCGTCGTGATGCGCAACAGCCTCCTGCCAACACACACGGGCGAGTGGGCGTTGGCTGCTCGCGACGTGCCTGCGCGGGAGATCGTTGTTGATGATCTCGAACAAGCGTGTCGGCGGGCCGCGGACGATTTGGACAAAGCGCTTGACGCCGAATGTCGCGTGCTTGTGCGAGCACCGTTCGTGTTGGCGGGCGATTTCGATGAACGGGCACTTGCCGAACTACACGAGCGGACAATCAAGCCGGCCGTCCGCGCGATGCATCACAGCTACTTCGACGCCAAGCCCGACGCGCCGGTCACGGTGCTCGTGTTTCGCGGTGAGGAGAGTTACAATCGCTATTGCGAAAAGCTGTTCGGCGAGCGCGGCATCTCGATCTACGGCTACTACAAGCCGAAGCTGCGCACGCTGGTGCTGAATCTGGGAACCGGCCAGGGAACACTGCTGCACGAACTGACGCACGCGCTGATGGATTTCGACTTTCCGCAGGCTCCCGATTGGTTCAACGAAGGGCTAGCGAGTTTGCACGAACAGTCGAGATTCCGCTCGAGCGACGACGGACCCTGGATCGAGGGGCTGGTCAACTGGCGGCTCGAGGGTTTGCAGGCCGTAACTCGTGCCGGGCAGCTTGCCTCGTTGTCTCGACTGATGGAGAACCCGTATTTTCGCGGTCCAGGCGAGGGCACCAACTACGCCCAGGCGAGGTACTTCTGCTTATACTTGCAGCAACGGGGCCTGCTTGCGGAGTTCTATCGCGCCTTTCGTCAGCGGCACGCCAATGATCCCCGCGGGCAGCGATCGTTAAGCGAGGCATTTCCCAACGTCGCGATCGAGGAGCTCGATCGCGACTTTCAGCAGTGGGTGCTTCAATTGGCACCCGCAACGTAATTTGCCGTCAACAAATTGGCGGCGTCATTTACCGCGGTTTTTGCTGGCGGTCGTCTCGGTCCAGGCTGGCGGATCGCTGGCCGGAAATGATTCGTCCGACGCTTCATCCACCGCGTCCGGCTGTTTGCTGGCCGCAAGTTTGCGGGCCAACTCGGCCTGCCGTTGAGCGGCGTCGCGCGTCGGGTCGCTCCTAGTGGCCGGCTGGTCTTGACTCATTGCATTCTCCTTCGCTGCCGCAAATTGATACTCGTTTGAAATCGATTCATGGAAGGACAGTTGCCAACGGAATCGTAGGCAGGGCCTCCAGCGTCGTCAAACTTGGCCCGCAATAACCTGCATGGCGTCTTGCGTTTCCGGTAGAAGGTCACCTGGGGGCCGGTTATACTCGGCACGTCGCTCTCGGATTGTGTGTGAAGGGTCCGTCGTTGCTGGCCGAGTATCTCTTACTATGCCTCGCCGCGTTTTTGGCCGGCGCGATCAATGCCGTCGCGGGGGGCGGCACGCTTTTGACGTTTCCGGTTCTCTATGCCGCGCTCGGTACTTCCGGGGAGGCGGCTGTGATGGCCAATGCCACGAGCACCGTAGCGCTGGTGCCTGGCGCGGTCGCCGCGCTGGCCGGTTATCGCGATGAGATTCGCCAAGAACTGCGCTGGGCGATGCTCCTGATTGGTCCTAGCCTGGTGGGTGGATTGATCGGGTCTCTGCTGCTCGTCATGCTTCCGGGCGCCACGTTCAAGAATCTGGTGCCCTGGCTGATTCTCGTGGCCGCCATGCTGTTCGCGCTGCAGCCGCAGATCGCGCGGTGGATTGGGCTCAACCAACCACAACAGCTCCCGGACGGCAGCGCGGCGGACCCTGGGCGGGCTCGTCCTCCCAGTTCCGCGGTTCCAATCGCGGCTGCAATCGGATTTCAATTCCTGGTCGCTATCTACGGGGGTTACTTCGGCGCCGGCATCGGCATTCTGATGCTCAGCGCCTTGGCGATCATGGGCATGTCCGACATTCACCGGATGAACGCCGTCAAGATGTTGCTGAATCTGGTGATCAACGGGACCAGCGTAATTGTGTTCGCGAGCAGCGGGAACGTCTACTGGCGCATCGCGGCCATGATGGCGGTCGCGTCGATGCTCGGCGGCTACCTGGCCGCCCGTACGATTCGGCGCGTTGACAAAAGGCTTGCCCGGGCACTGATCGTGACGATTGGTTTCAGTTTGGCGGGGTATTACTTCTACCGCGAGTTTATCGCCTGAATTCGGTGCCTAAATGGCGTACCTGGCGATAAGTCCCTTGGCGATTACGAGACGCTGCAGTTCGTTCGTGCCGCCGCCGACGATGAGCAGCGGAGCGTCGCGATAATAGCGCTCAACGTTGAGGTCCTTGGAATAACCAGCGCCGCCGTGCACGCGCAACGCTTCCAAGGCCACCTCCTGGGCTGTTTCGGTGGCAAACAGTTTCGCCATGCCTGCTTCCAAATCGCAACGTTCTCCCCGATCTTTCTTTTCGGCGGCTGAATAGACCAACAGCCGGGCGGCCTCGATCTTGGTGGCCATGTCGGCCAACTTGATTTGAATCGTCTGGTGCTCGCAAATTGGCTTGCCAAACGTTTGCCGCTGCTGGGCGTAGCGAATCGCGTCCTCGAACGCGGCCCGGGCCAGACCGACGCCCCGTGCAGCGACATTGATGCGTTCGCTTTCCAGGCCGGTCATGATTTGTTTGAAGCCCTCCCCCTCCTGGCCCCCGATCAGGTTGGCAGCCGGCACGTAGAAGTCCTCGAAGAACAACTCGCAGGTCTCAACGCCCTTGTAGCCGAGCTTGTCGATGTCGCGGCCGACTCGGAATCCCTCGCCCCCTTTCTCAATGATGAATGCCGAAATGCCGGCATATGCTGGAGAGGCGGCAGTGTCGGTCTTCGCGGCGAGCACGAAGGTGTTGCCGTGTCGGCCGTTGGTGATCCACATCTTCGAACCGTTGATGCGATAACCGTGGCCATCGAGCGTCGCCGTGGTGCGAATTCGCTGCACGTCGGTCCCGGCGTCGGTTTCTGAAAGTGCCAGACCGCCGCGGCGCTCGCCGCTGGCAAGACCGGGTAGAAACCGCCCTCGTTGCTCCGCGGTGCCGAAGCGAGCGATGACGTCGCAGATGACCGAATGCGTGCCGAGCGGACCGACCGCGCTCATCCAGCCGCGCGAGATTTCCTCAACGATCCTCGCGAAGGTCGTGTAATCGAGCCCCAGCCCGCCAAACTCGACCGGCACGTTGCAGCCAAACAGCCCTAGTTCGCGCATCCCTTCGACGATCTCGCGCGGATACTCGTCGGCATGCTCGAGCCGGCTGGCGACCGGAAGAATAACTCGCTCGACAAACTGCCGGATGCTGGCGACGACGTCCTGTTGCATTTTGTTGGTGTTGGGCATATCGCGTTTTCTCTCCGAATGGGCGCACGGAATAAGCCACTGCATTCCGTTGCGCGACGTGTGACCAGTCTACCGTATCTCAACGGCTTGCCGCACCAGAGCGTCACGAAGGTCGACAACAGGGCGATTCCCTGCTCTCGCTTTCCTTTTATCACCCACATGCTATTCTTGGGGCGAACTTGCGGATGCGGCCAAGAGGGGTCCGTGGAGCATCGGTCCTGTGTCGCGATTCATCGCTTATACGCACCTGAAAAACCCTGGCCTACACGTCTGGCGCGAAGGCACCAACGTCAAACTCTACCTGCCGCCACTTCCCGGCGCGAAGGGTCCCGGTTGGGTCGAATTCGATTACGACTTTGAGCCCGCCGTTTTCGAACATGTGCGATTTATGTTGTTTGAATTCGCTGTTGAAGGGTCACCCGGCGCATTTGAACCCGACGCCCATCAGCGCGAAATGCCCCGCGCCGCCGAGGGCACGTTTCCTGAAACAGTGTGGTTCGTCGAGGGCGCTGCGCGTATTGCTGGCTGATCCTCGCGCGACGCGACACGAGCGAATTCGCGTGCATCTGATTTCACAGCGAAAGTACCGTCCCGGTCAGATGTACCTGTGGGACGCGGCGACGCTGGCGGGCCGCCGGGTGGATGCCAGCGGCGAAGATGAATCGGGCCCATTCTTCGACGTCGAGCTGGTTGGCCAAGAACAATCGTTCTTCAACTTCAAGTTTGTTGGACTGGACGAACCGGGGCAGTTCTCCTTGTTTGAGGCCGAAAGCGCCAATCGGATTTGGACCGCGCAGGACGGACCGCTCTTGTGGACACACAGCGGAGCCGCGGAGATGACTCCGACACGGCCGGCGCTGCGGACTTTGCGTCTCCATTACCGGCAGGAGTTTGAAGCCCCAACGAAGATGCGGTTGTGGTCCGAGTGCGGTGACTATGAGATCGACGTCAGCGGCAGCGAGCAGCCCGGCGGGTGGCAATGCTTCGAAACCGACTTGTTTGAGGACTTCCCCTACGGAGTGCTTTTCTGGAATCCCGACGCGCCCGACTCGTGGGAACATGCGGAAGCCAAACGTAGGTCAATTCGCCTCGTCGAGGATTGTGAGTTTTGGACGCTCGAGGGAGACAACCACCTTTTCAGCGAGTTGCCTCATCAAAATTGTCGACTGCACTTGAGCATTGCCTCGTGTTCGAGGGCTTGGCCCAACGGCAATCGCCGATTTGTCCATCTTTGGGTCAATCAAGCCCGCGGCGCGTTGCTTGCGGACGTACCGGTCGACGCCGAGGGCAACGTTTCTGTTGACGTCTACCCCGAGGTCACCATCTCATTGAAATTTCACGATGGCGACGGTCAATGGGAACGTACGCGGCATGCACTGCGACTGGCGCCCGAGGCCGCGGAAGTGCGTCGCTATGTCGTGCTGGACCGCCCACCGCTGCTGGAAGTTCCGCCGCCCGACGATTTGTTTCAGGATCCGCCGTTCACCATCCGGCGTCCGGGTGCCTATGCCGAAGGGGGCTTCTTGCACTTCGTCGTGCATGCGCCGGAGGCAGCGACGGTGCACGTGGTCGGTCCCTGGACCGGCGAGTCGACTGGCGCGGTGCCGATGCACTCGACGTGCGACGACACCTATTGGTGGGCTCGCGTTCCGATCGGCCAGGTGATGCACGGTCTGGGAAACGGCACCGCCGACTACCACGGGGTCAAGTATCAGTATCTATTCAACGGTCTGAAGCGATTGCAGGATCCGGCCGCCGGATGGGTCGAAGACACCTGGAATGAAACGGCATGCTCGCGGCTCGTGCGCTCCGATGCGTACACCTGGCACGATCAGCAATGGCAACGGCCGGGTTGGGAATACCTGATTGTCTATCAATTGCATGCCAGCCGCTTCACGAACCGTTTTCAGGATTTGCCCCCGCTGTTGCGCCTCGCCCGCGAGATCGACAGCCAGGCCGGCTATTTGCGCGACTTGGGCGTGACGGCCATCCAGTTGCTGCCCGTCAGCGAGTTTGGCAGTACGCACTCCTGGGGCTACGACCCGGCGTTCTTCTATGCGGTCGAAAGCAGCTATTGTGGCGAGGCGGGGCCGCACGCGCTCAAGGAATTCGTCGACACGTGTCATTGCCATGGCTTTGCCGTGCTGTTGGACGTGGTGTTCAATCACGCCGGAAGTATCGACAACATTCTGTGGCAAATTGCGAGAGAGAGCTTCTTCGACGGCGATACCCAATGGGGCGCGATGATCAATTTCGATCATCCACAGTGCCGGCACTTCTTTGCCCAGAACCTGGTTTACCTTGCCCAGGAATATCACATCGACGGTTTCCGCCTCGATCATACCGCCACGATCGTACACTCCGGTGCTTGGGACTCGTGGAGCACCTTCGTGCGTCAGCTCGGCTCGGGCGGCGGTTGGGAGTTCCTGCAGACGCTCCGGCATGCGGTCCGAACGCAGGCCGGAGCACAGTGTTTGTTGGCGGCCGAACACCTTCCCAACGAGTGGTCGTTGACAAACGATGGCGGCCCGATGGATACGCAGTGGTGCGACGATTTTCACGACCGCGTCGTCGACGCGTGCCGGCGCCAGTTTGGCATGGCCCGCCTGGCGGCGTCTCTGCAACTGAGCCACACTGCTTGCGATGATTGGTACAAGGTGACGAACTACCCGGAGAGCCACGACGAGGTTGGCAACGTTCGCGACCGCGTGGCCTACGTTGCTGGCTGGTCGCAAGGTTTGCGGATGTCGAAGGTCGCCGCGGCCTGCACGCTCCTCTCCCGTGGCATCCCGCTGCTGTTCATGGGGGCCGAGTCGGCCGAAGACCGCCAGTTCACGTTCGGCGGCACAAACTCCCTGGATTTGGATGGCTATTTGCAGGACGAGGATCGCTCGAGAGTTCGCCAGTGGTGGCGCACGCTCTGCTGGTTGCACCGCGACGAGTCGATTCACGGGCCCGCGCCATTGGAAGTGCGCGCGGCGGAGCAACAAGTGCTGACGTTCACGCGAGGTCAGACGCACGATTTCTTCGTGCTGCTCAATTTCGGCGGTTGGTCCGGATACCGCGGCGCAAGTGACTTGAACTTGCCAGAGGGAACCTACCGGGAACTATGGAATTCGACCTGGCCGGCGTTTGCCGTACGTTGCGAGAACGAGGACGAGCACACCAATGGCGGCCGCGACCGCCGCATCGGACGCCGTGATTGGCTCAACGTGCCGGACTACGGCGTTGTGATACTGCAACGCGTCGATTGACGCGACCTGCGGACAGGCCATCGAAAATCGCAATTTGTAGTTGCCCCTCATCAATTCGTAACACGTTCCTAACGCAATATCGAATTGATTCTTTATGCGGCGACACTTACTCTGCATGCCTTCACGTAGGTGTGAAATGCGTGTTGTGGCTCAATCAGTCGGCCGACTGGCTCGGGTGTGGGAAGCATCCGGCGTCCGAACAATTCCGCGCCGAGGCCGTCGTTTGCAGTTTTGAAAGGCTTGCCGCCGTGTTGCACATTCCGCGGGTATTCGCTGGTGTCGTTTTCTCATTGAGCACATACGTGAGCGGCGCGGCATGGGCCACGACCATTGGTCCCGCCGTGCAAGTGGGCACGACAACTTCGACTAGCCTGCAAGAGACCTCCGGGCTGGCGGGCAGCGTTTCGATGCCGGGCGTTCTCTGGATGCACAACGACGCGGGCGATACTGCGAGGTTTTTTGCCGTGGCGACCGACGGATCACTCCTGGGCCAATTCTCGCTCATCGGTGCGACGAACGTGGACTGGGAGGACATTGCCATCGGGCCGAAGGCCGGCGGAGGCAGCTACCTGTATCTCGGCGACATCGGCGACAACGATAGTGTGCGCACTTCCATCGAGATCTATCGGACGACCGAGCCCACCCATTCAAACGGCGGCTCGATTGTCTTCACGCAGTATCAGACCGCGCTGTTGCAATACCCGACCGGTCCGCGGAACGCCGAGTCGTTGATGGTCGACCCGCTAACCGGCGATTTGTTTATTGTGACCAAGAATCCCGGCGGACAAATTTACCGGGCCACGGCCGATGTTTTCGATGTGCCAGGAAAAACGAACGTGCTGCAATTTGCCGGCAACGTCGACGTGGCCATCGGAGAGCCGAGTGCCGCCGACATTTCGCCCGACGGACTGCATATTCTCATCCGCAATCGCTCAACCACGGCCTATCTGTGGAATCGCAGTCCCGGTCAATCTGTGACCGATGCGCTGCAGACGACGCCGCTTCCCGTAACGCTGGCCGCGGAGACGCAGGGTGAGGCGATTGGCTGGGCTGCAGACGGCTCCGGCTTTTTTACCACCAGTGAATGGGACTCAGCCGGACCGCGGCCAATTTACTTTTACGCGTTTAGCGTGCCGGAGCCCGGCTCAGCGTATCTACTGCTTTGTGGAATGATTCTGGCTGGGCTGTGGCGGATGCGTGCCGGCTTGCGTGCTTAATTGAATTAGTTCCAGCACCAATGTTCAGCTGGTGGGGTGGTCGTTTTGCGGAGGGTGGCCAACTCGGGGTTTTGTTTCACGTGGTTTACCAGTTGCCAGGGGTTGATCATCACGCCACCCGAGACGCTCAGGATCCAGGCGCCGTTTTTGTGCACCGCGCTGGCCTGCGAGGCGACCTGCCGGGCGGGATAGTGCCGCTCGACCTGCAGTTTGGTATCGAGCAATAGCGGCATGCTCCAATGGACCTTCTCGGCCAGGTTTTCCTTGTGGATCAGGGCGGCCAGCACGGCCATGTCGATACAGTTGCGCAATTGGCCGAAGATGGCGTCCTGCCGCGATAGTTCGTCGTAGTGCCTGGTCATCAGGTCCGACCACTTGCGGGCCATGCCGTCCACGCGGCCGCTGGCCTTCCGCTGCCCGTTGGCATCCAGGTACTGATCCTCGGTCATGGCCTTCACGCTGGCTCCCCGGAATTCGAATGCCAGACCGTCGGCATCCGCGAGGATGGCGTCGTAGGTCGGTTCCAGCCACCACCGCGGCATGCTGCCAGCCTGGCGGGCGCTGGAAACGCTAAGCATTTGCAAGTAGCTGGGAAGCTGACGGACGGGCGACTCGTCGAAGCCCATCGCGATCCGCTTCATGCGATAGTCGGCGGCCACCAGCACGCGAGCAAAGTGGCTGGTGTCGGGCACGCCCTTGACGGTGATCGTTTGCGGGCCGACGGCCTCTTCCAGTTGCCGCAGCACCGGTTCGATGTTCGAGCCCGGGTTGGTCAGTCGTTTGATCAGCGCGGCCGACCGGGCCAGGCCTTCGTTGGTCGGATCGATCGAGCAGAGGATCCCCGTCGCTTGGGCGCCTTCGATCGCTCGGAGCGAGACGAGCAAATCGTCGAGCAGCAACACAGGGCGGTCGGTCGTCAGGCCGACGACTTCTCCCAGGGCGTTGAGCTTCCAGCCTTCGGCCGGCCCGGCGATGACGATATCGTTCCGCTCGGGGTAGACCAGCACGTATTGAATGCGTTGTAGTCCGCCCAGGTAGCGGATCTCATCGGTCAGCGGCAGGCCGTCGCGGTGCAACTCGGCGATGGCCGCCTCCAGGCCGCGGAGCGAGATCTTCCGCAGGCCCTGGTCCTGCAAACCATCGGGCACCGGAGCAAAGGCTTCCTGTCGCACCCGCTTCAACTCGTTCAGTTGATCCAACTCGATCTTCGAAAGCAATCCATTCGGGTCAATCGAGACGCCACCCACCTGCTGACGGCCGAAGAGCTGCGCCTGCGCAGTCGACGTAAACGCCGCCTGGACTAAGACGAACGTGGCCACCAATAGCAAGGCGCATGGCCGCGACGTGTTTTCTCGCTGGATCGACATGGAGGCTCCCTTCCGATTTCGAATTTCGTGATGCCTCCCGAAATCTGACGGGCGACTCAATTGTCTTGTACGCTCGATCATCTGCGACGACCGGCAAACGTCGAAGGATGCGTGCCGGCTTGCGTGCTTAATTGAATTAGTTCCAGCACCAATGTTCAGCTGGTGGGGTGGTCGTTTTGCGGAGGGTGGCCAACTCGGGGTTTTGTTTCACGTGGTTTACCAGTTGCCAGGGGTTGATCATCACGCCACCCGAGACGCTCAGGATCCAGGCGCCGTTTTTGTGCACCGCGCTGGCCTGCGAGGCGACCTGCCGGGCGGGATAGTGCCGCTCGACCTGCAGTTTGGTATCGAGCAATAGCGGCATGCTCCAATGGACCTTCTCGGCCAGGTTTTCCTTGTGGATCAGGGCGGCCAGCACGGCCATGTCGATACAGTTGCGCAATTGGCCGAAGATGGCGTCCTGCCGCGATAGTTCGTCGTAGTGCCTGGTCATCAGGTCCGACCACTTGCGGGCCATGCCGTCCACGCGGCCGCTGGCCTTCCGCTGCCCGTTGGCATCCAGATACTGATCCTCGGTCATGGCCTTCACGCTGGCTCCCCGGAATTCGAAAGCCAGACCGTCGGCATCCGCGAGGATGGCGTCGTAGGTCGGTTCCAGCCACCACCGCGGCATGCTGCCAGCCTGGCGGGCGCTGGAAACGCTAAGCATTTGCAAGTAGCTGGGAAGCTGACGGACGGGCGACTCGTCGAAGCCCATCGCGATCCGCTTCATGCGATAGTCGGCGGCCACCAGCACGCGAGCAAAGTGGCTGGTGTCGGGCACGCCCTTGACGGTGATCGTTTGCGGGCCGACGGCCTCTTCCAGTTGCCGCAGCACCGGTTCGATGTTCGAGCCCGGGTTGGTCAGTCGTTTGATCAGCGCGGCCGACCGGGCCAGGCCTTCGTTGGTCGGATCGATCGAGCAGAGGATCCCCGTCGCTTGGGCGCCTTCGATCGCTCGGAGCGAGACGAGCAAATCGTCGAGCAGCAACACAGGGCGGTCGGTCGTCAGGCCGACGACTTCTCCCAGGGCGTTGAGCTTCCAGCCTTCGGCCGGCCCGGCGATGACGATATCGTTCCGCTCGGGGTAGACCAGCACGTATTGAATGCGTTGTAGTCCGCCCAGGTAGCGGATCTCATCGGTCAGCGGCAGGCCGTCGCGGTGCAACTCGGCGATGGCCGCCTCCAGGCCGCGGAGCGAGATCTTCCGCAGGCCCTGGTCCTGCAAGGCATCGGGCACCGGAGCAAAGGCTTCCTGTCGCACCCGCTTCAACTCGTTCAGTTGATCCAGCTCGATCGTCGACAGCAATCCATTCGGGTCAATCGAGACGCCACCCACCTGCTGTGTAAAGAACTGGGCCTGGGCGGCAGGAGCAAGGAGGCTAGCGACAACGGCGCTGACGACGAAGAGCCACGGTCGCAAAAGCGACTTGCTTTGGCGATGGATCGACATGCGAGGGTCCCTTAAGAAACTCGTATCGCGCACGTTACCGAGATCGAACGGGCGACCAGGAGATGCCATTGAACTCCGTACCAAGGCGCCGAAAAGCGAAGGCCCGAAAAAACGCCCTAAGGTGCTTGGCGCCTAATAAATAGGATAATTGGCGAGGCCCGGGCTAGCAAGTAAATTTCACGCTGCCATCCCGGTTTAACGACCATCTAGGAGCGTCGAATTTGCCCTGGGAAACGCCCTCAGCAAGCCAGGTGGATGAGCGGAACAGCGGCCGCGATGGCGGCGTTCGGCGAGTCAAAATCCGTTCGCATCGGAATTGTCATTTGCCGCCGGCACGTCGCAGCCGAGACGCGTGGCAGGAAGTCCTCCGCGTGGCGGGCCGCTAGCAATAACGAATCGACCTCGAGACCGCCATCAATCAGACGATGGACCAACTGGTCCCCATTGGCGATCAGGCGGCCGCTGTGGCGGGTGGCGTTCGTTGCCTTGAGGTGTACCGGTAGGCCCATCAACTTCGAGTCATCGATGCTATCAATGCGGACGAGAGCGTGTTCAGGAATCGGTCGGAGTGGTCGGATTGACGTGGTGGTTTGGGAAGAAATGGCGGGTTTCTGCGACGCTGGACTGTCCGCAGAGTCGCCATTATCGGCAGTCTTCATGTAATCGCTAAAGTCGACCCATTTCAACAGCCGACCAATCCCATCGAGGTGCGACGAAATGATCTTGCGCCTCGGCTGGATTATGCGGTTGGAAAACGCCAAATCCTCTGAACAACGGGCGGCACATCGTGCACTGGACGGGAACGACAAAACGAACGCTGCTGGCCTGTGGAGTGCTGGCAGGCTTGATTTCCACGCTCACCGGCTGCACCCGGCAGTTCTTCCGGCTCCGCGCCGACAAGGAAGTCAAATACCTGGTGACGCAGAAGTCGAACGACCCGAGGTGGCAGTTTCTTAACTACACAATTGGCATGGACCCGAGGGCTCGTTACTTCGATCCGACGAACCCGGACGGCCCAGCAATGCCCTACGACGACCCGGCTTCGCATCGCTATATGAAATGCATTGCCGGGCGGCGGCAATGGCCCTGCTGGGACATGTACGGTCATTGGGACTACCTGGAAAACCCGCGATGGAAGGATCTGCTGACGCAGTATAACGAGGTAACCGAAGACGGAAACATCAAGCTGACGATGAACGGAGCGGTTTGCCTTGCGCAAGTGCATTCGGCTTCATACCGCACCCAAATCGAGACGATCTACCTCTCGGCCCTGGACGTGAGCACGGAGCGTTTCCGCTTCGACTCGCAGTTCTTTGGTAACTCAGACACGGTCTTCGATCATGAGGGCCCGCTGAAGAACCCGGCCCTCGGCGAGCAAAATTCGCTAACGCAAACGTCGAATCTTTCGGTCCATCGCGAGTTCTCGGCCGGCGGTGAGTTGATCGTCGGGCTTGCCAATTCGGTCGTGTGGCAGTTTGCCGGACCAGACACGAATTTTACCTCGTCGTTGTTGAATTTCAGCTTTATCCAGCCGCTGTTACGAAATGGCGGCCGCGCGTACGTGATGGAGCAACTAACCATCGTGGAGCGTGCCCTGCTGGCGAACCTGCGCGCGATGCAATTCTACCGTCAGGGCTTTTACACTTCGGTCGCGGTGGGCGGAAGCGCTGGGTCGGGTCCGCAGCGTCAGGGTGGTTTCTTCGGCGGCACGGGACTAACCGGGTTTAGCGGCCAGGGTGCCAGCGGTTTCGGTGGTGTCGGTAGCAATACGTTCGGCATTCAAGGCGGCGGCGGCAACGGCGGTGGTGGCGCCCAGGCCGGTGCTGGTTTCGTGGGCGGAGGCGCCGGCACGGTGGGCGGTTTCGTCGGACTTTTGCAGCAGAAACAGCAAATCGCCAACCTGCAACTCAATCTAAACTCACTCATCAGTACGCTGGGTCTGCTCGAGGCGAATCTCGATGCCGGATTGATCGACATCGTGCAAGTTGACCAGTTCCGTCAAAATATCGAGACCACGCGCGCCAACCTGCTCTCGGCTCAAATTAGCTACCAGAATTCGCTCGATTCCTTCAAAGCTGGCACGATTGGTCTGCCTCCAGACACGGCCATCGAACTGGATGACTCGATGCTCGCCCAGTTTCAGTTTCTCGATCCTGATACGATCGCCGTGCAGAGGATGATCGACGAGTTTGTGCGCGTCGTGGGAGACTTGCCCGAGGAGCCGAGTCCGGCCGAATTGGCCAAGGCCGCTGAGACGCTGGCCGCCTTGCGCGAACGATTGGCCGGGCAATTCCAATCGGCACATGGCGACATGGAGAAACTGACGGCCGCCGTGCCCGAACGCGAAAAGCAAATGACGGAACGTCAAAGGCAGGACTTTGAGCAGGAACGCCAGAAACTTACCGAAAGTCTGCGCGACGTCGAAACTCGGTTCAACGACACTGAAGGGGTGTTGCAGAACTTGCATGCCAACCTGGCCGCCGGGGCCGGCGGCGAAGCGATCGACCAGATCGTTGCGCTCGGCGTGGGGCTTTCCGGCTTGACGCAGGAACTCGCGCTCGTCAAAGCCCGCACCCGCCTGGAAACCGTGACCATTCCGCACGTTGATCTCGATAGCGAGAAAGCCCTGTGTATCGCTCGGGCAAACCGCCTGGACTGGATGAACAATCGCGCTAGCCTGGTCGATCAGTGGCGACTGATCACGTGGAACGCCAATCAGCTCAAGGCCGGATTGGACCTGACTTTTGACGGCAATATGGGCACGGTCGGCAACAACGGCGTGGCGTTCAACGGGAAGGACGGCAACCTGCGAGTTGGCCTGGCGTTCGATGCGCCCTTTACCCGCCGTCTGCAGCGAAATAACTATCGTTCGGCGTTGATTTTCTACCAGCAGCAGCGGCGGGCTTTGTACCAGTACAAAGACGGTGTGAACCTCACCCTGCGTGCCCTGCTCCGATCGTTGGCACAGTTGGAAACCAACATGGAGATTCAGCGCCGCGCCGTGGTGATCGCCGTTCGCCGCGTGGATAAGACCCGCGAGGACCTGAACAAACCGCCTGCGCCGGTCGAGCCGGGCATGCCGGTTGAGGCGCTTGGCCCAACGGTGGGGCAAAACCTGATTTTCGCCCTCAATGATCTCACCAACGCGCAGAACAATCTGATGAGCGTGGTGTTGAATTACTATCAGAGCCGTATGCTCCTGTACCGCAACTTGGGAATCATGGAGCTTGACGATTGCGGAATGTGGATCGAGCGTCCGATCGAGGATGCCGAGTGTTTGACCGAAGCGGAGTGCCCTATGCCTCCGGAAGTACCGAATGAATGGATGGATGATGCGGGCGTCAGTCCGACCGACGTGGAGCAAGCGGATCCGGAAGTCCTGTTGCAGGAATATAAGATGCGGCAGGCGCGGCGGAGCGGCGTTCGTCGGCAATTCGCCGGATTGATTCCGGCGCCGGAGCGTGACTGGGCCGACCCGGCAAATACGGAACTGCAGGGCTCGCAGTTGGCCGAGTCGGAAAGGGTCCCCGCCAAGGCTCGACCGATCGGTGCCGGAGTTCCACTGCTGTCAATCTTGCGAGTGAATCACGAGGTACCGGCCGCCGAGAGTCGGGCGCAACAAGCGAAGCAAAGCACCGAGCGGGATTCGACCCAGAGAGCATCACGCGGGCAGTACAGGGGTTTGATGGCACTGCCGGAGGATGAATCTGCCGTTCCGGTTCCGATCGAGATTCGAGCGGACGGCAGCAAAGCTGTCTCAGCAGGTCAGAACCTGCGGTTACGGCGCTAATCGGGCATCAGGCCGGCGCCGCTTAAGTTGGTTGTTTGGCTTGAATTTGGCCCCCAAACAGGTGAGAATGAGGTTGCGGTGCAATCGCCCCCGCGCCGTGTGCATCCTACCTGACCCAGTCCCGCCCGCACCTGAACCAGGATCTGAGGCTCGACGATGAGCACCACCACACGTGAGGATCAGCAGCACACGTCCAAGTTTGCCGCAATCGTGCAGAACGTGTCCAGCGGCGCAGCCGTCTCTCCACCACCCCGTCGGCGCCGCCGCATATCTCGTTGGTTGATCATCGGCGTCCTGGTGGTGGCAGCCGGTGGGCTGGCCTATGCGACTTTGGGCTCGAGCATGCTTTCGGGCACGACCGTCAGCGGCAACATCCTGACGGAAAAGGCGCGGCGCACGAACCTGGTCGTCTCGATCGCCGAGGATGGCACGTTGGAAAGTGCCCACAACCTGGACATCAAGTGCGAAGTTCAGGGAGGAAGCACGATCCTGTGGATCATTCCCGACGGTACGGAAGTCAAGAAAGGCGATGAGTTGGTGCGGCTCGACTCGGCCGGAATTCAGGAAAAGATCGACTTGCAGCGGATTACGTACGAGAAGGCCAAGGCCATCAAGATCGAAGCGGAGAAGAATTACGAGGCCGCGAAGATCTCGGTCCAGGAATACACCGAAGGCATGTACGTTCAGCAGTTGCAAACGCTGCAGGTTACCGCCACGGTTGCCAAAGAGAATCTGGAAAGCGCCCGCAACAATCTGTTGTTTACGAACCGCATGCACCGTAAGGGATATGTGACCACGCTGCAGCGTGACGCGCAGGCCTTTGCCGTGCAGCGGGCGCAGCTCGACCTTGATGTCGCCGAAAAGGCGATCGAGGTGCTGGAAAAATTCACCAAGGCCAAGACGGTGGTGGGGCTGGAAAGCGTTCGAGACGCCGCCGAAGCAAAAATGGCCTCCGAAGACGCGGCCTTCAAGTTGGAGGAGGATCGCTTGCGAAAGTTGGAGGTCGAGTTGGAAAAATGCGTCATCACCGCGCCCGCCGATGGCATGGTGGTGTTTGCCAACGAGCAGGGCCGCCGCAGCAGCGAAGCGACCGTCGTTGAGGAAGGCGCCTTGGTTCGCGAGCGGCAGACCATCATCCAACTTCCCGACCTCTCGCACATGCAGGTCAAATGCACCGTGCACGAGTCGAAGATCGACAGTATGCAGCGCGGTCAGCGGGCGCGAATCAAAGTTCAAGACCACGAGTTTCAGGGTGTCGTCACCACGGTTAAGAACCAGCCCGAACCCAGCAATTGGTTCTCAGGCAACGTCAAGGAATACGCCTGCGTCGTGGCGATTGAAAGCGACCCGACCGGATTGCGGCCCGGCTTGACCGCGGCCGTCGAGATTCTGGTCGCGAATCTGCCCAATGTGCTTAGCGTGCCCGTGCAGGCAATTGTCGAGAAGAAGGGGCACTTCTATTGCTGGGTCAATGGTCGCGGCGGGGTCGAGAAACGCGAAGTGAAATTGGGCCTGGGCAACAACACGCGCATTGAGATCAAGAGCGGACTACAAGATGGCGAAAACGTACTGCTAAATCCACGGGCGAGCATCGCGGACGCCCGCGAAGATGATCACACGGAAGAGACTGTCAACGTGAAGGATCGCTTTGGCGGCGACAAGCCCGCCAATTTGCCCGCCCTAAGCGCCAGTGACCCGGCGGCTGGTAAGCCGGCAGGCAAACCGCCCGGCTTGGATCTGAAGTCCCTTGACAAGGACGGCGATGGCAAGATCAGCCAGGACGAAGCCCCCGGCCGTATGAAGGACGGCTTCAGCCGCTTGGACACCGACGGCGACGGCTTTATCGACGCCAAGGAACTTGCCGCGCTACGCCGTAAAATGCAAGAGATGTCGCGGCAAGGAGGCGAACCGCGGGGTCCGGGCGGAGCCGCGGGTCAGTAACTAGCGCTCGACCAAACGCGTGTCTGCGGTGCTTTCCGCCGTGCGGGCCTGCCGCGGTCTTTTTCCCACAGCAAGGGAACGTCCTTGGGCTCAAAAATCTGGCTAACACTGAATGTGGGACTGAAGAGCTTGCTGCTGCACAAGCTCCGTTCGGGTCTGGCAATTTTGGGCATTCTGATTGGTGTCACCGCCGTGATCTGGCTGGTGGCTATGGGGGAAGGCGTCAGCTACCAGGCCCAGCAGCAGATCAAGGACCTGGGCGCCAATAACATCATCATTCGCAGCACGAAACCCCCGGCCGACACGTTGCGAGGCGGCGGCTTCGTTATTGCTTACGGGTTGCTCCGAGATGATTTCAATCGAATCTCGTCTAACGTGCCCACGCTCACGCAGGCGGTACCGATGCGCGAGATTACCCGCGAGGCGCGCTACCTCGACAACGTCACGGACGTTCGCCTTGTCGGTTGTACGTCCAAGTACCTGCAGATGAACAACCTGAAGATGGCACGCGGACGTTTCATCTCGGACAAGGACCTGGAATCCGGTGAAAACGTCTGCGTTATCGGTTCGGAGACTGCACGGCTGCTGTTTCCCTATCAGGATCCCATTCACCAGTTTCTGCAGATCGAAGACGCGTTTTACGTGATCATCGGCCAGACCGCGTCGAAGACGCCCTCGGCTGGGATCGGCGGCAGCATGTCGGCGCAGGACTTCAACCTCGACGTCTATATCCCGCTGTCAACCTTGCGGTCGCGGATTGGCGACATGGTCATCACGTCGCGGGCCGGCAGCCGCGAGGGCGAGCAAGTCGAGTTGAGCCAAATCACCGTCACCGTTCGCGACATGGAAGAAGTGGACGAAACGGCCGACATCATTCGCGCCTTGCTGGCGCGGTTTCATCCGGTGCAGGACTACGCGATTGTCGTCCCCAAGGAACTGCTGCAGCAGGCTCAAGTGCTGCAAATGATGTTTAACCTGTTGCTGGTGCTGATTGCCGGCATCGCGCTACTCGTTGGCGGCATTGGGATTATGAATATCATGCTGGCTACCGTGACCGAGCGCACCCGCGAGATTGGCATTCGTCGGGCCCTGGGCGCCAAACAGCGTGATATTGTGTCGCAATTCCTCAGCGAAACCATCGTGCTGTCAGCCACTGGCGGCGCGCTGGGAGTGTTTCTCGGATTTCTTTGCAGACCGGCGATCGTGGGTACGCGGGCCGTGATGGGACAATTGTTCCCGGATGTAGTCGCCTCGCTGCCACCCAATATCCAGCAACTCGAGCCCCGCCTCGCCTGGTGGTCGATCGTTGCCGCGTTCCTGATTTCGGTCGGCGTCGGCGTGGTGTTTGGCCTGTATCCGGCCCAGCGGGCCGCGAAAATGGATCCAATTGAGGCATTGCGGCACGAATAGGACTAGACTGAAAGCGTCCCACGACTTGATTGCGGAGCAAGATCCCGAGTGAGCGAAGTGAAGATGGCAGCCCGAGTGATCGATGTCCATAAGGACTATGTCCTGAAGGGCGGGATTACCGTGCGCGCATTGCGGGGCGTTTCGATTGATTTTCCCGAGGGCGACTTCGTCGCCATCATGGGTACTTCCGGTTCCGGCAAAAGTACCCTGCTGAACCTTCTGGGCTGTCTCGATCGTGCCAGCAGTGGACAGTACGTCCTCGCCGGGCAAGACGTCTCCCAGCTCGACGACGACGAGTTGTCGGAAATCCGCAGCCGGTATTTGGGTTTCATCTTTCAATCGTACAACCTGATTGCCCAATTGACCGTCGTCGAGAATATCGAGCTGCCGCTCTATTACCAGGGGGACGTTTCTCGCGAGGCGAAACAGCGCTGCCTCGATATGGCGGAAATGGTAGGACTTCAAGATCGTCTTGACCATCGGCCGTTTCAGCTATCGGGCGGTCAACAACAGCGTGTGGCGATCGCCCGAGCCCTGGTGAACAACCCCCGCGTCATCCTGGCGGACGAACCCACCGGTAACCTCGACTCGGCCACGGGCGAGGAAATCATGCAACTGCTCGAAGCGCTCAACGGGGCGGGCAAGACGATCATCATGGTTACGCACGAACCCGACATTGCCGCGCAGCCCACCGCACGCTCCGCATGCGCGACGGCAAGTTAGAACAGCACACGCCAACCGGAGGCGCTAACGTAGACAGCGTGCCGTTGGCCTGGCAGGGCGCGGGTGATTGCGACGATAAAGGCCAGGCGCCCTTCTTGAATTCCGTGAGCGTCAGTTTCGCCGCGCGATTATTCGTGCTGGCTATGAACGAATGCGTTCCCCTCGTCGTCGAACTCGACGTGGAGCACGTGCGGATGACAGCAAACGGGGCAATCCTCGACGTATTGCTGCACGCTGCCGGCCGACGGATCGATCGGAATCACGATCTCCTCTCCGCACGAATCGCAGATATAGCTGGCTTCATCACGCATTTTGCGCTCTAGGCAAACGCCTTTTGAACCGCCTCACGCGTCTTTTCAAATCCGGCGCGGGCGACATAAAGTGCGTCTTGATTCCAGTACTCGCGGTTGAATACTTCCAGCGATAGCATGCCCCGGAAGCCCGTGTCGCGCAGCGTGCGAAACAGCGGGCCGAGCGGCGCCACACCGTCTCCGGGGAAGACGCGGTGCGCGTCAGTGATTTCGGCTCGCTCAGGCGTCGCAGGGTAGTCGTTGATATGGAACACATGCATCGCGCCACCATTGAGCAGCCGCAGATTCTCATATGGCGTGCCGCCTTTGTAGAGGTGGTAGGAGTCCGCCAGAATGCACGCCCGTGGATGATCGCTGGCGATGGCGGCGTAACTCACTTCACTGAGCTTGCTGAGCAGAGGCGAGAATCCCCAAAGTTCGATCTGCGGCACGACGCCGCACTGGTCGCCCACATCGAGCAGGGCGCGGTAACGTTCGGCGATCGTGGGCAGATCCGGTCGATCGGCATCCGAGATTCCCGAAGCGGGTGCGGCGATGCGCGTGCCGCCGATCTCGGCGGTCATATTCATCACCCGCTTGGCATCGTCGAGGCCAGTTGCCCGTTTGGCATCGTCGTCGACAATCCAGGGCGAGAAGCCAATCACGCTTTCGACGGAAAGGCCGAGATCGGCAATCCGTTTTCGTAAGTCCGAGAGGGATCCGCCACCCTTGACATATTCGTCGAGTTCGGCCACCCACGGCTCAACCCCCTGGAATCCGGCTCGCGCCGCGATCTCCAGTTCCTCGACCAGCGGGAGCTTCTGCCCGCGAATTGTGCTGGTGTTAAAGCAATAGCCAAACGGTTCGTTTTCCGGGCGCTCCGCGGCCTGGGCCATGGCCGATTGCGAAAGAACGGTGGCGGCGGCCGCAGCGGTCAGCGATTGACTGAGCATCTGGCGTCGTGTGGGCTGAGAGGGCATGGCGTTGCGTGGCGACTGGGCTGAGTTTGGAAAACGGGTCGAAATGTGCCGCGGCGTCCAACAGAGCGTTCCACTCGCAAACGAACGCGGACATCGCACTAGTATAGCTGGTCGTCGGGTTGAAGAATGGAATCGAACTGTCTGTTGCCGCCCCCGGAGGACCCTGGATGCAGGGGCGGATCGTCCGTTTGCCAGGCAACGACGTAGTGCAAGACTTCGTCGCGGCGATTCGGGTCGCTGGACGCCGTGACATACTTTTCAATCAATTTCCAGCCCAATTCGAGATACTGATTGAGTGAATCGGGATTGGTGAGCGGGACCACCCGCCGTGTGTCCTCCAGGCGGAGAACGCTTGCCAGTACGTAGATGACTCTTGCCGGTGTATCCGCCGTGGCCGCGACGACATATTGATTTATCAGCCGCCAACCAAAGCGCAGATATTGGTTGGCCGTGTCTTGGCAAGAGGTTTCCATCACACGTCGCGTACCGTCGATGTTCATACCAATATCCTAGACAAGTGCTTCAGAAGGAGAAAGTCGCGCCCTCCACCTGCCGGTTGCCAGAAATCGTAAGACCAAGATAATACGCAGCATGAGCCAAGAACCTCTGCCCAGCTACGATTTCCTCGCGCCGCCGCAGATTCTGTTTGGGTGGGGACGCTGGCGCGAGGTCGGGCCGCTTGCGGCGTCGTTGGGCCGTCGGGCGTGGGTCGTCTCCGGATCGCGGTCGCTGGAGGCCGCCGGGCTGGTGGCGGAACTGCACGACGTGTTACACGACCATGGCGTCGAGGCCGTTGCGCTCGCCGAATCGCGCGGCGAGCCAACGGTGGCCGAGGTCGACCAGGCCGCGGCGCGGCTGCGCGGAAGGGGTGCCCGCGAAGGAGACGTTGTGTTGGCACTGGGCGGCGGCTCGGCGATCGATCTCGCCAAGGCGCTGGCCGCCCTGGCAACCAACACCGAGGGTGAGTCTGTTCGTGATTACTTGGAAGGCGTCGGCCGTGGGCTCAAGCTTTTGTTGAGGCCGCTGCCTGTAGTGGCGATGCCGACCACCGCCGGGACTGGCAGCGAGGCCACGAAGAACGCGGTGATTTCGGTCGATTCTCCAAGTGTCAAAAAGAGTCTTCGCGACAATGGCATGATGCCCAGGGCTGTGGTTGTCGACCCGCAATTGGCCGTCACGCTGCCGCCGAAGACGACGGCCCATACCGGCATGGACGCGATCACGCAGTTGATCGAAAGTTACATCTCGATTCGCGCCAGGCCAATTCCGCAAGCACTCGCGGTTGGGGGCTTGAAGCTAGCGTTGCCGGCAATCGTCGAGGCGGTGGAGAATGGAACCTCGCGCCGGCGCGCGAAGCGATGGCCCACTCGGCGCTGTTGTCTGGGATGGCGCTGGCCAATTCCGGGCTGGGGATGGCCCACGGCGTGGCCGCGGCGCTGGGCGTCCATTGCAATGTTCCTCATGGTCTGGCATGCGCCGTGATGCTGCCGACGGCCTTGCAAGTGAATCGTTCCGTGGCCAGTGAACGGTTGGCCGAGTTGGCACGCGCGGCCTGTCTGACTGATTCGTCCTCTCACGCCGCCGCGGCCGAGGCACTCATCGACCGAGTCAAGGCGATTTGCGAGCGAATCGGCATTCCGCGTCGACTTTCCGAGCTGGGCGTACGGGCCGATCAGATACCTGCGCTGGTGCGTGACTCGCGGGGCAATAGTATGAGCGGCAACCCGCGAAATCTTTCCGATGATGAATTGGAACACATTCTCGAGGCGCAACTGTGATTGTCGTTGCTGGACTTTCGCCTGCCTGGCAACAGATCATGCGCTTCGACGTGCTGCGGCTCGGCGAGGTCAACCGCGCCTCCAAGGTGGATTGGTGTGCCTCGGGCAAAGTCGTCAACGTGGCCCTGGCGCTGGCACGCTTGGGAGTGCCCGTCGAAATGGTCTGCATGTATGGCGGCTCGTCAGGCGATCAGGTTTGCTGCGACGTTGAGAATGCCGGGGTCATCGGACACTGGGTGCGCACGGCCTCGTCCACCCGGGTTTGCACGACACTTCTCGAAGCGGGCTCGGCGAAGGTGACTGAACTGGTCGAAAACACGGCCGCCGCGAGTCAACGGGAGCTCGACGCGTTTCGGGTGACTTACCACCGAGTCGTCGAGCGCGCCGAGTTGGTCGTTCTGGCCGGCTCATTGCCAGCGGGCGCTCCGCCGAACTTCTATCGTGAACTGCTCAGCGAGACCCCCTGCCCTGCCATTCTCGACTTTCGAGGTCCGGAATTGTGGGCGGCGTTAGAATTCCAACCGCTCTTGGTCAAACCGAATCGAGAGGAACTCGCCCTGACGGTCGGACGAGAGCTAAGCAATCAAAGCGATGTCCGCGACGCCGTGGCCGAGTTGCACCAGCGCGGCGCTCAGTGGGTGGCAATTACCGATGGCGGCCGACCCATGCTCGTCAGCGGACCAACGGGCCAGTTTTCGCTCGTTCCACCAACCGTTGAGGTCGTGAATCCGATCGGCTCGGGCGACTGCCTGGCGGCCGGCGTGGCGTGGGGCATCGTCGAGAAACGTGAGATGCCGGAGTGTCTGCGCCGGGGTGTCGCCGCGGCGGCGGAAAACGTCGGACAGTTGCTGCCGGCGCGGCTTGATCCGCGGGCGGTTTTGGGGCGGGTCACGACAGTCCGCGTACAGGGCGTATAATTTCGACGGTCTCCCAACTGCACGCGGCTGTGGTGCTGATGGCGACCTTGCCTTGCCGACAAGAGAGGTCGAGTCATGTCTGAAAAGCTGGCGAGTCGCGAACCGAGCGAGACTCCGCGTTCGCCGGTAGGTTCCAGGGTCCCGTCAATCAACGATCCTCCCGACGGTGAGCCGAGCGCGGATGAAGCGCGGCAAATGTTGAACTGTTTGGCGGCTGGCATCGCGAAGATTTCCCGGGACGGACGAATTGTCTATGTGAACGCGCAGGCACGGCGGATCTTGACGGTTCCGGACAGAGATCTGGTGGGGATCTCGCTGCACGAGTTCGAACCTTTTACGATCTTGCCCGACGGCACGCCACTCGGCTACGACGACTATCCGCCGATTAAATGCATGCAGTCCGGCGAACTCCAGATTGGAGTGACGCTGGGGGTGAAATTGACCGGCGAACGCATTCTGTGGGTGACCGTCACGGCCAAGCCGTTGCTCGATCCGACAACGGGACGCCCCGAGGCGGCACTTGTTACGGTGGTCGGCAGCACCCAACCGCAGCACGTTGAAGAGTCCCTGCGGCAGAGCGAGGACCGATACAGGCGGCTGGTCGAGAATTCGCCTGACGCCATCGTCGTACATCGGGGCGGTCCGATCGTTTTTATCAATGATGCGGGAGTGAAACTGTGGCGAGGCCGTTCGCGTGAAGACTTCATCGGCCGCAATATTTTGGATTTCGTCCACCCGCGCGATCGCGAAAACGCGTCGCACCGCGTTGAAGCGGCAATGGCCGGAGGATATACACCGCTAATCGAACAACGCCACGTGCGGCTCGATGGCAAACCAGTCATGGTCGAAGTGACGGGTACTTCGTGTATCTACGACGGCCAACGGTGTGTGCAGGCCGTGTTTCGCGACGTTACACGACGCAAGAAGATGGACCGCCAGTTGCGACGGCAGCGGGAGATTCTCCGCGTTTTCTTCAGGCGAATTCCAGTGTTGGTGGGAATCTACGGACCCGATGGGCGGGCCAAGGCCGTCAATCGCGAATGGCGACGCGTCACGGGCTGGGGCAAGGATGTGCCCCTCGTCGAACTTTTGAAGCGATTCTATCCCGACCCAACCGAACGGCAGCAGGCAATTGATTACCTGGAAGCCGCCATGCCCGGCTGGCGGGATTTTCGCGTACACGTTGCTGACGGACGCACGCGCCTCCTTTCGTGGGCCAATATTGTGCTGTCATCTGGCGACCGCATCGTCATCGCCTTGGACGTAACTGAACGCCGCCGTGCCGAGGAACTCTTGCGACAGGCCAAGGACGAACTGGAACACCGCGTTGCCGAGCGAACGGAAGAGCTAACCCGCAAGAATGTCGAACTGCAACGGAAGCAGCGCTTCATGGAACGATCGTTGGCTGTGCAGGAGCGAGACCGCAAACTAGTTGCGTATGAAATCCACGACACGATTTTGCAGGAAGTAATTGGGGCCCTGATGTACGTCGATACGATTTACGCCAACGAGAACATTGCCAGCAGCAGCGTCGGTCGGCAACTCGAGCTAACGCGTAAGTTGCTCCGTAAGTGCATCGACGAGGCTCGGCAGATGATCAGCGGATTGCGGCCCCCTGTCATCGATGAACAAGGAGTCGTTGGGGCGATTGACTATCTGGTTAGTGAGTTCAATGCCCGCGGAATGGCGATTCGCTATTCCCACGAAATGCATGCCGAGCGGCTCGAACCCGATTTGGAGACCACGATTTTTCGCATCGTGCAGGAGGCCCTGACCAACGTCGAACGGCACAGCGGCACGAAGCAGGCCGAGGTCCGAGTCAGTCAGCGGGGAGCCACGATTCGCATCGAGGTTCGAGACCGTGGGGCCGGATTCGACGTCGAGGGTGTGGGCGAACGACACTACGGTTTGGACGGCGTGCGGGAACGGGCGCGGCTGGTTGGCGGTTGGGCATCGATCGTAAGCCAGCCGGGCCAGGGCTCCCATGTCGTCGTCGAGCTACCGGCCAAGGAGCCCCGCTGAACCGGCGCCTGGACAAATCAACCGCGTGGCTTTCCCGGGTTGGGCCCAAGCCTGGGCCGGGCGACGTAGGTATCCTGAAGACAACAACTTGCGTCGAAATCTCGGTTCTTCCGGGCCGCGTGACGTCGCATGTTGGACGTCGCATGTTGACTAAATTCACTGGGGCCGCTCGGCCCAATTCGGCTAAAAAACCCGTAAGATTCGCCGGTTTCCCGCTGGTCCCGTTTGCAACACCGCCTTCACGCGGATATTGTAAAAGCAGTGGAAATGCGGTGTTCACGGCAAATAGAGCGACTCTTCGGGGGAGTCCCAAGGGAGGTATCAGCATGCGGAGAAATCTACCTACGACCGTTGGCGTGCTTTGCCTACTCGGCTTGCTGATGCTGATCAGTGCCAGCCCTGCTCGTGCGCAGTTCTTTCAGCCGGGAAACACGACGCTTCCAGGTATGAGTACGATCACGAAGGGCCTCGGGCAGCTACCTAGCAATGTGAGCTCGCAGCAGCTTCAGCAGATCATGCTGTTGCGTTACTTGCAGGCTCGGCGCGGTCGCAACGGCTACGTGCAACGGGGCGCATCCCAATTCTCTCCCTTCGGCAATAACTTCATGCCGAACCAAATGATGCAGAATCAGATGCCGCAAAATCAGGCTGCGCCCGCCGCGCAAAACGCCCCGGCCGATCAGAACCTGGCGAGTGACAAGAAGACCGTCGCGGAAAAGAAGGCTGAATACCAGGCGGCTCGCGAGGAGCGAAAACGCAAAGCACGCGAACGCGCCGAGGCACGCAAGGCGGAAGCTGCGGCTCGTGCAAAAGCCAAAGCCGACGCGGCGGTTTCAAGCCCGACATAGCCGTCCGAAACGGCCGGCTGCTTACGTCGCGATTTCAACGTCGTCCTGTGTCCAGACGTCGTCGATCAGTGCGCAGGTTCTACCCGCGGGATTTTTGTCGCGCAACACTTCCGGCAATCGTGCGCCCCGCACGTTGTCGTAGCACTCAAGCGCCGTAAACCGTCGTAGCGCCGCGGGCATTCCCACGGCGGTGAAACCGGGATGACCAGTTGCCGGATAGGGTCCCCCATGGTTCATCGCTGGACTGACGGCCACGCCGGTGGGCATCTTGTCGTTGAGCAAACGTCCGACTTTGAGCCGTAGCACTGGTTCGAATCGCGCGTAGAGCGCCTCATCGCTTCCACTCGAATCGGAGTAGATGCACCCGGTGAGGTTGCCTTCGAGCGTTTGCAGAATACGCTCGGCCTGATCGACGCCATCCGCAACGACGAGCAACGACGCGTTGCCAAAGGCCTCGATCTGAAATTCCGCAGGGCTAGACAGAAACTGTTCTCCCGTGGCGGACAGGAGCGTGTTGGCGTAGCTGTAGCCGCTGCCGCCTCCCGTTGCTCCGCCGGCGAGGACCTTCGCACCGGCGCCGACCAGTCTTTCCACATTCGTAGCGAGGGAGTCAGCCACGCCGCGCGAGAGCAGTGTACCGACTGGAGCGGCACGAAAACGTTCGGCAAGCAGGGGGACGAACCGCTCGGTATGAGGGTCGGCCAACAACAGTACCAGACCGGGGTTGGTGCAGAATTGTCCGGTTCCCATCAGGCAACTAGCGGTGAATTCCGCGGCAATCTCGTCGCCACGCGAAGCGATGGCGCCGGGCAAGACAACAACTGGATTGATACTCGAGAGCTCCAAGTAGATAGGTTTCCCCGCGGCATCGGCGGCCGCCTTGAGTTTCAGACCGGCGGCGCGGCTGCCGGTATAACCGGTAGCGCCGGTGCGCGGGTCGGCGACGGCGCGAGCGCCATCGGCATGGCTCGTGCGATACAGCATTTGAACGCAGCCAGGTGGCATGTCCGTTTCGTTGGCCGCGACGTGTGCCAGCTGGGCGAGCAGCTTAGTCGTTCCGGGATGTGATGTGTTTGCCTTGGCGATGACTGGACAGCCGGTGGCGATGGCCGCCGCAAAATCTCCCCCCGAAATGCTGTTAAATGCAAACGGAAAGTTATTTGGACCAAACACCCACACTGGACCAAGCGGCGCGTGATACGAGCGAATATTCAATTGCGAGTCGATCGTAGGAAGGCGCCAACTACCACTGCGCACTGCGCCGGCCGCAGCTCGCAGTTGCCCCGTAGTACGCGGCAACTCGACGTCGGCCAGTCGCGGTTGACTTGGCAGTGCCGTTTCGGCGTGGGCGCTTGCCACAAGCTCGTCGTTGCGCTGCTCCAGGTTCTCGGCATATCGTTCCAGGAAGCGCGCGAGTTGATCGCCGGGCATTTGCCGCAATTGGACCGCCGCTACGGCCGCGGCTTCGAGCGCTGCATCGACGTCGGCCCAACTGCTTATCGGGAATTCGGCCGCAAGCGGGGACTTGGTGGCCGGATTGTCGGCTTGGAACGTTCCACTGGCGGTGGAAGAACGCCAGCTGCCAGCGATTAACACGGGTTCGGTTGTCATACGCACTCGGATTTTCAAGAGTGACGAATCGTACACGGGCG